>NZ_JBBOUW010000004.1:0-1682 GCF_038006265.1 Paenibacillus sp. FSL L8-0641 | reverse complement strand
CACCGGCAGAACCAGAGGATGTATTACCTCCTGTTATGAAGTGACCTTTGTCAATAGTTTTTCAACCATAATATTTTTTCTTGATGGCATACAAAAGCTTCAGAAATAAGATCTATCGACAGTTAACCACTCTGTTATTCGTGGATTGGTTACCTCAGGTTAATGGTCCGTCGTTAGGCTCTTATAATCTTATTGCGTGGATCACATCTTTTCACATTCTAATAAATAGCTTGTTTATCAGAATTTCAGCTGCGCCAGAAAAGGAGGGACATAGATAGCCAGACCTGTAATTCACTATCTCTGAAGCTCACCTATGCCATCAATTGATACCTTTGGTCTCTAACAATGAATGAATCAACTTCATATCCCTTTTTGATTTTTTAAATTTTTCCTGTTTCTAACCCCCAGATAAAACACCCAAGTTCTCTTGCAACCGCTGTAATAGCAACATTTCTGGGTTTCCCTTGATACATCATTCGATGATATTTTCTTTGTAACCTTTCTACTGCCCGATCTGCATAGGAAATTACTTCGCTTCGTTGCCCTTTTTGTCTCGCTTTCACTCGTTTCGATTTTAATCCGATTGCTCCTTTTACCAATGCATTTGCACATTCTACAAGAGTAGACCTAACGGTCGAATTGCCTTGTTTTGTAATCGAACGTCGACTGATTTTTTCTCCACTAGAACTTTCGCTTGGCGTCAATCCTACATAAGCCATAAATGCTTTAGCCGTGGGAAAACGAGTGAAGTCTGCAATTTCCACATGAACAGTCATTGCCGATGTTGTATCTATACCTTTTAGGCATCTTAACTTTGCGATGGGTTCTTCGTATCTTTCACTATGAGATAATTCTTCTAGTCTCAGACTGAATCGCTCAATTTTATCAACTAGAACATCATACTGTAATAGATATTCATCTAACGTTTCTTTGAATAATCCTTGTAAATCAAGATTTTTTAACCATTTCATGTAAGCGATTGTCCAGCTTGATTTTCCTTCATACACATAGCCATGTCTTAAAAGGAATGCTTTTATCTGTTGTTTCATCTTCTTCAATGACGTTTTAAAATCACCTAGCATGCGGATATACTCTTTTACGGCAACATCCTCTTCTTCTGGAACATATACTTCTTTATAGGTGCCATTAGCTAAGTTAAGAGCAATCATTTTAGCATCAAATTTGTCATTCTTCACCATTTTATTTTTAGATGAACTGTACATGGTTGTTGGAGCTAAAATATCACAATCAATCCCATTTTGTTCAAGAAGATTATGAAGTGAATACCCTAAACAACCCGCCTCATATCCAGCTTTAATTTTTATATCTTCACCATATTTTGTTTTTAGTTTCTCAACGAATTTTTTTACGAGAGATACATTTGAAGCACATCGTGCTTCTCTTACAATTTCCCCAGTTGTTCCGTGCAATGCACATAAGCTAAAGCTTTCTTTGTGGACATCCATCCCAATATAGATTATATTTTCCATAGTGGCCTCCTATTATCATAGGGTATAACCCCATTCATGATGTTTGTTTTCATTCATTATTATGGGTTAAAATCCCTGACTTGATAATTTAGGAGGTCACTTCATATTATCTTATTTAGAATAGAGATAATTATATTTTATAAGAAATACTAAAAATTAGAAATTCTATTTTCGAAAAAGATTGTACATTTT
>NZ_JBBOUW010000003.1:0-8628 GCF_038006265.1 Paenibacillus sp. FSL L8-0641 | reverse complement strand
GCTACGCTACGAGGGATCGTTATAAGGATAGTTGCTTGATGTTTGTACGGTTTTGCGCGTCCAGTTTCAAAATGCAAAACATACGTAACTTGAGTGACAAGCACATCGTGGCGTTTGTCCAATCTCGGCAGCGTGCCGGTAGCTCGGCCAAGACGATCAAGAATGATCTTACTGCGCTGCGGTACCTGCATGATCAGATTCAGCAGCCGCGTTACGTGCTGTCCGATAATAAGGAGCTGCAGAAGCAGCACGGTATAGAGCTGACAAAAACGCCACAGGTCAACGGCAATCGAGCCTGGACGGAAGAAGAGTACCAGGGCATGATCCAGATCGCAAAGGAGCTGCAGCAGGAAAATGTAGCGGATTGCCTGACGCTGGCCCGCACGATGGGTCTGCGTGTGACCGAAGCTGCGGCAGTCAGCCGCGCACAAGCTGAACATGCGCTGCGTACAGGCGTGTACCAGGTGAAGGGGGAGGCCAAGAACGGAAAGCACCGAGAAGTTCCATTAAGCGCGGCAGGGAGGATCATTTTCGAGCGTCGGCTGCGGTATACTGAACGCGGTAACCGGCTTTTCATCGCTGCTGGAGAAAAAACGCACCAGGTAGTGAACCGGATGGAGAAGTTTGTACAACATCATCGGGATAAGGTGCAGACCACGCAAGGCGTGGAACAGAGAATCGATAAACGGGATGGAAGTTCACGGAGCCTTACTTTTCATGGCTTGCGGTACAGCTATGTACAGGAGCGTATGCAGCAGGAAATAGAGAAGGGATACAGCCGAGATAACGCAGCATCAATTGTGAGCCGAGAAGTTGGCCATGAACGGATCGATGTGATCAAGATTTATGAGGGATAGCAAAAAAAACGAAACTAATATGACATCAAGCGCATTCTGTACTATAAATTAAATCAAAAACGAATTAGGAGAAGCGATAATGAAATTTGAAATTACTGCTGAAATGGAAAAGAAGATCAAGGAATGGGATTCTTGTAAGCCGGTTGATGTAGCAGGAGCCAAGCTTTCCTATACGTTTATTCCAACAGGTCTTGGTACGATTATTCATGTTCATTGCGATGTCTGTAATAGAAAATTGGATCTTACAGAGGACTTCTTTTGATCTTTCGTTCCAACATTCACACCAAAAAGCCGCCAGAAATCCCTGATGGCTTTTTAATCGCTGTTTTACCCTTTTTGGTACTTAAGTAAGGTCAAGTTCCGAAACAGGTCTTAAAATTCAATTTTGTGCGTCTGAATTAGTGAAGATCACAATTAACGGGATAAATAGCATGAAATAAAAATATTCATGGGGCGAATTGACCATACCAGATCGAATCCCAAATAACGTACCCAATAGTATCCCTATTCGTATACTAATTCGTATACCAGTGGGTTTCTGTTAAAGTTAAGTAAGTAAAGGGCTATAAAAAAGACTTGGGCGTATACGCCCAAGTCTTTTTTATAGTTCCCGATTATGGTTCCCACGAAAAAGGGGGACACCACTTTTTCTATGAATGGCTCAACCATGCGGTTTTTTTAAAAAGAGCCATCTTCTTTTTCTTGGGAACCAAAAGCGGGAACTAAAAACGGGAACCAAAGAATACACGATCTAAGAGGGGGAATACCCTAATTCTTGGCGAGCTTATCCAGGGTCCGTCTATATTTGTCTATGCCTTTCTGTGCGATCGGCATTACCTGTTCGTTACTGGCCGGCTGGATCTGGTCCTCAGGACAATGCTGCACGTTGGCTGCTTGATCTTTATTTGAATATTTCATGGGGTGAACCTCCTTATAGTTAATGATCAGGCCAACTTCTGTTGGTTGTCTATTTTCTTGGTCGTCAGACGCTCTCAGAAGCCGCAGGATGGATTATATGTTGTTTTGCTCACTTAAGTAAAGGAGTGAATATAAAACCTCTTAGAATAGACAATAGAAGGATTAAAATGGATAGGTACTCAAAAGGCTCTAAGTGCAAAAGATTTAGTATGTGAAATAGGGAGTTAGTAGGCAAATGAAAAAAGTCTAGCATGTTTTGCTAGACTCGTGGTAAGCTTTTCCTAGAAAAGCTTTAAAGCCAGTTTCACGGCAACTTTGGGTCGCCAAACCCTAGGCTGCTGTCTACCGATCTTGTACATCGGCGAAACAGGACGCGAAAACATGACTTGTATACTTATTTGAATCGTTGAACGATTAGGTTCATTGTACTGTGTTTTGCCAGTAGATTCAATAAGTTTTTGAGATAATATGTTGAAGCCCCTGATCCGTGAGATGTGCGGATCAGGGGCTTTTTTGGTTTGCTGATTCAGCATAGTGCCAGCAGTGGCGCGGTGTTTGATCATACATAAAAATCTCATATGTTTCGGCGCTCGAACCATTTTTTTTGAAAAAATGATGTTCGAGGGCTTGATTTCCTATTGTCTTTTTTAGGTAATCGGGTTTTGAACGCCAAACGTGCCTAGCTGCCCAGCACGTAAAAATACGGGTACGGTAAGCTGAGCCGAAGCAGAGAATCAGCGTCAACTCCATTCAACGCCTACCCATGCCCAGGCGGGAGCCAGCCAGAGATTGGGAGGACGCTGATAATCGGTCTGGAGGTAGCCAGGATTCCGCAAGGAATGGTGATCGGTGCACATGCGCGTTGCGCGCTCGTAGGATTGGCTTTACGAGTGAAAAGGCACTGACGGTATAACCGTAATCGGGCATGGATGAGAGGAACCCTCGACAGCCGTACACGGCGTGACATTATCGCTTACTAGTGCAGCCATGTTTTTGTTTTTTTATGGCTGCACAGTAGGTGATAATCTATGCGCATTTCCTGACAAACCATGCCAGCGTGCCGATTAAGATCCTCGCAGTCAAGTTCCTTTTTAGCTTGAAAGATAGCGAAGCGTTGGAGAGTGGTGGTGGCCTTGTAGGTGGTTCACACCGCCGTGATTCGAACCGAGGCATCGTGGTCAACGTGGTTTTCGTTGTCCACGATGATCGAGGTGAGAGTCACGGAACCGGAGCGAAGTGACGGCGATTCATAAAAGCGACTAAAGTAGCTGATAAGACAAGGGTTTTCGGTGATTCTATAGAAGATAAATAGCGAGGTGATTGAACGTGAATAGCACACCATTGAATTTCATATATAGTACAGTTCAAGTCGCAAAATTATTGGATATAGGTCGCTCTACAGTCAACAAGTATGCAAGAAGTCTTGAAAATGCTGGCTATGTTTTTACTAAGGATGATAAAGACCATCGAGCCTTTACAGATCACGACATTATTGCGTTTAAGGCTTTATTGGATCTTTTAGCTCGGGGAGCAGAATATGAGAGCGCGGTAAATGCAACGGTAGAGAGGTATTCAAGGGTTTACAGTAGCGATTCTGTGTCCCTGGTCGCTACGCCAGATAGCAGTACAGAAGTCGCTATGCTTAACGCTAAGGTAGATGATTTAATTTCTGCAGTAGCTGCGCTGTCGAACCGCATAGACGAGATTGTAGATGAGAAGGTACGGCTGCAAGTCGCAGCTGCGGCTTCCGGGATCGGTGACCAGGTAAATGGTGTGCTGGAGGAAGTGCGTCAAGCTCAAGATCGTGCGGATCAGCAGCTCACAGAAATTGCCGGGGCTGTTTCACGGCTTGAGTTGCACGGCCGACGCAAACGATTCTTTGGGTTGTTCTGATAGATGAAAGGGGAATTTACTTGGACTTTTTAATCTTAGTGCCACAGTTTTTGATTCAGGTGTTTACCATTCTCGTCGCTTTAGTGCTGTACGATAGATTTTTCAAAAGAAGATGATCCTCCGATAAATCATCCAGAATAGCTCTATTTTCGGAAATGGACAGGGGCGAAAAACGGAGCAATCGCGAGAAAAGCAGAGATCGGCCAGATGGCCAAATCTCTGCTTTTTTGTATTGTTCCACGGCAGGCTAATCGGCGCTGAAGACCAAAAACGGCCGTTTTTGCGGATCGGAGGGCTGGACATGTGCACAAAATTCAGGATTTTGGACATATGTCCAGCCTTCTGACATAGATAAAGTCAAGCTCTGTGGACATCCAATAGGATATACTGCAAACGAAGCAAGAAAAGCTTCAGACCGAATGGCCTGAAGCTTTTCTTGCTTCGTTTGTTGTTTTAATAAACTTTTATGGATCTCATCCTAGGATGAAAAAATATTATTCTAAGCCGTCCCGAACGGAAACATTGACGGAAACAGGCGAACCGTCATCAGTGTCAAAATTCAATATCCAAGTGCCTTCTTGACCTTGGCCAAAGTAGTGTTCTGTAGTAACAGAGCTACCTGGTTTAACCGTCAGAGATGCCCAATCAGTTCCTGATGGGGATGTCAAACGGTAATTCACAGGTACTTTTTTGTTATTACTCACGTGAACGCGGACTCTTTCGCTACTGCTTCCAGCTTTATACGAAAAACTGCCGGTTCCTTGACCAGAAGAAAAATTATAAGTGGTATTAAGGAGTAAAGAGAACAGAGTAATTTCGCCAGGATCATACAATCCATCAACGATCTTCATATTAGGTACTTCTTTAACAGTATTATCTTGAGAATAGACGCTAGAAATTTCGCTAGAATTTTCTTTAATAGGGCTACTACTGCTAGCGAAAGCAGGAAGAGCAGTCAAAATAAGAGCAGAAGATAAGACGGTGGATACGATTTTCTTTTTCAAAATAAATCCCTCCATGGCATCAATTATGTAAATCACTAATATAGGATACTATATTTACCATAAAGTAACAAGTAGTGGGAGAAAAAGTTTGTAGTAGTCTGTTAAATGTTGTCTTTTTGGTGAATAAACTTCCAACCTATAATAATTTTTTTATTTGAGATATTCGAGCTTGTGATACACCAAGCCACTTGGCATATTCGCCTTGCTTGGCTCCTGGATATTCAAGCATGAGTTTGCGTAAACTTTTAAGCAAATGTAACGTAGACCGATGAGTTTTTTTTCCTTTATTCGCAGCTTCCTTCTTAATAGGCGTGGAAGTCACACCTACGTTCCTCTTCAGATCAAGTATACATTTTCTACATAAAAGAGAGTTTTTGAAGTAGCCTAAATCCTGAATCGAATTGCACAGTTTACAGGAAGTCCTGTCACTATACTTTCCAATGCTCATAAAGCCTTTTTCAACGTCTACATAAAATTCTAAAGGTTCGTTGATTTCAATCCCCATGCTGGTTCGTATTTCTATAGGAATAACAATCCTGCCTAATGAATCCAAGGGACGTGTCATACCTGTATTCTTCAATGGATACCCTCCTTAAAAATCAGAATTATAGAATCCCACCTAAATGACTCTTGCTTGTCCAATATCCTTAAAAACTATTGTAATAATTCTGTATATAATCCAAAGATCGCCTAAATGAGTATTTATTGTTGTGTTAGAAGATGGTATATTTAAAACACGAAAATATTTCATTATATTATAAGTTTTACAATTATTGTTTTTTCTTAAATTTGCACAATTTACGTGAAGGGTGGTTTTATTCATGGAAATCACACCTATGATCCGCACAGAAATTGAAAAATACTTAAAGCAGAATGGCATAACTCTGACCGAGTTTGGTCACATCATTGATTTGAATGTAGGTACAGTTAGCGGCATCGTCACAGGCAATCGTTCTATATCTGTTAACCAGTTAGATCGCTTTACTGCTGGGATGCAATTACCACCAGACTATTTTTATGACCGTTACATTGAAGAATTCATCGTAGAATCAACCCTGAATTGGCGAAAAATAAGCCCATTTCTATATCGTTGTGTGGAGCTCGGCCGGTTGGATTGCTTAAAACGAGTTGTGAGTCTGTTGTTAGATACTCCTGTCTACACCCAGTTATTATTTGAAATGGCTGAAGACTTGTTCCAAAAGGAGTACCTGGACGCGGCAGACTGCCTTTATGAAAACATAGCCGAGTGTGAAAAAAAGCAGCATTCAGAACGGCTTGCTATATGTCAGTATCGGTTGTTTAGCCTACGGATCGGAAAAGATCAGGCTCAAAATCTTCATACGGCTGCCAGATTCGAATTTTTTGTTGATCGTTTAGATGAAATTGACCAGCTGGATGCATTGAAAGACTTGGCCAACGTGTACAGATCATTAGGTATGTGGCATAAGGTCTACAAATTTTCACGCCAAATGTATAACTTAGGACAAATTCAATACAATTTGGTTCATAATGCTAAGCGAGAAATGAAATCGAAAAAGAAACTTAGCAGGCCTCTATTTGTATACATAGCTTACGCTGAACTGTTGTGTGCACATGTTTGTGATGCGAATGGAGATCATGAAAAAGCATTAGAGCATATACATGGCTATACGGATCTAAGTTGGGTTAAGGAAACGGATTCAGACACTCTTCAGTGGCTAAGTAAATTTCAGCAATGGGCAAAAATCAATACCTATGTAAATAGGCTTATGTCTGGAGATATCAGTGTGCTGCCTGACTACGTAGAGTACATGGCCGCTGAAAAAGAAATCTTCGCTGAACTTTTAAATATCATGGAAGTAGCCAACCGATATGATGTCAATGTCGATCATATCCTCAAGCGTTTTGAAGTCCAGATCGCAGCGTATCAAGAAGTATCCTCTACGGATATGTACACAGAACAATTTTTACCACAGCAGTATGTCCGGTTTTGGTATAAAATGGGCAAATACAGCCTAAATAAAGGTAGATATCCATATGGTTTCAAATGTTTAATAAAGGCTTTTGAAAAAGCTGTTACACTTAATCATGAACTACTTATTGCCAATTGTGTTGGGTTATTTCTCCATTTCAAAACACATGCGGTTCCTGAAACACAGGCTCAGTTCCAATCCAAGTATGAGGAGGTGTGGGCAAGAAATGATCAAAAAGATGGCTTTAATCTTAGCGACAGTTAGCTTCTTGCTTGTATTCGTGGTACCAGTTCAGAATCCGACTTCTGGAATAGCACCACAAGACCACATTGGTGGAGCATAATATGTTGTTATATTATCCCATGACCAGCTTTTTAAGCTGGTCTTTTTTTTATCATTTTGGCTAAAAACTGTTCGCAGTGTAATTGGTCATTTACCCCTAAAATGATAATTAATAGGGGGGAATGAAGATATGAACATAGATGAATCCTTAACTAAACAAATGGAAAGTGCCAGACAACGAATGTATGATCTTTACAAACAGCATGGTAGTATTGGACATGCATGTGTACTTGAGCAATCTATGATTCTGGACGAACTCATTAATCAGTACAATCGTATGAATCAGACTAAGAAGTTACATCACTATGTTCAGTCAGACCTCCAATCCTCATGCAAAACTATTACTCTCGCCACTTAACGATCATAATTATGCTATAAAATGCCTTAGGTGATATTTACATACATTTTACCAAGTCAAAGAATGTAAAAATATGACTTGGAATTTGCTTCTGCAGATGATGCAAGAGTTTTTTTATTCCTGTTTGTCTGGAAGAACTTGATGATTTGGCAGGGTGCATTTATAATGATGACAATACGAAATCTATTAATTGTCTCTGTGGCATGCGCTAACGGAGAATAGAAACAGTTCTATTAGAGAGCTGAATGAATTATTATTTGGAGCGAAGCTACCGAATACCAAATTGGGAAGTCACAAGCATTTTATTTTCTTTGCCAACCTTTGGGGATCAGCGCGAAGAACAGAATTTTACAGATTAAGCACAAGTCTATTTTTGCATGTCCTATTGAGGCATGTTTAAAAAGGCTTTTTTTATTGCTTACAGCCGATTGTAGAAGGCATTTTATGCCACTATAATCGGCTTTTTTAATATACAGGTTGTGCTTCGGCACACACACATCTCAAAACCAAATATGCGGAGGTGTTTAACATGAGAATTATTGAGATTTTGACGGGCTTCAGGAACGGAAAAAGGTTGTAAAGTGATGAATCCTGCACTTTCTGTTTAGGTGTGGGACTGTTGAAGTACCAATTGACTCTTTTGATTGGCCACATAGTTATGGCCAAAGACCAACAGCTCTACCACAAAGCTGCTTGAGGCTATTGGATGGTTGAAAAAGTAGAGCACGAATCAAGGCATCGCCGGGCCTGAAGTAACTGAATCGGCAAGAAGATGATCTGACCTGAAGGGTCGGCCGCGGAGCGGCAAGCAGTAAGCTGGATCGTCGGGAGACGTATGCGAAGCATACACCCGTTAGGGTAGGGCTCCAACAAATATTACTCATAGCACATAGCCAAATATTGATGCGCTAAGAATAGCCAAATTTTATGGCTCGAATGCGCGTCTTTCTCTCTGCTATTTCTTTAGAAATAGCAGAGAGAAAGACGCGCAGCGCAAACCACGAGCTTCACAGCCACAACGGGTTAGATTCGTTTTTCCGTTTCCTCGTTTACGAGGAAACGGCGAAGACAGAAGCTTTTGCCACTGGGTGAAATCTGTCTGCAGGTGGAGCTGCAGATTCCCGTAAGGGCGCACTTATACATTGCTTCGCAATGTGTGCTTACGCGCTGCGCGCGAAACCTGTTCAGACACTCGGAACAAGTTCCTCGGTCTTCACAGGTCTTTAAAAAGGAGGATACCCGGATGGGGAAAACGACTGTAGAAGTTCAAGTAGAAAAAATCTTTAAACATACACGACAAGGCA
>NZ_JBBOUW010000002.1:135000-301926 GCF_038006265.1 Paenibacillus sp. FSL L8-0641 | reverse complement strand
CTGACAGCTCTGGGCACTGCAATTCAGGAGTGGGCGGGCATCCGTCAGGTGCTTGTAAATCTGGAGGGTCATGGACGGGAAGCCATTTTGCCGGATATGGATATTACGCGCACGGTCGGTTGGTTTACCAGCCAATTCCCGGTTGTACTTGATATGGACGAGGACCGGAATGTAGGACGGCGTGTCAAGAACGTCAAAGAAGGGCTGCGCCGTTTGCCGCATAAAGGGATTGGATACGGGATTTTGAGATATCTTGCTAGCGGTGAAGGAGAAGCAGCTTTTGTTGCCGAGCCAGAAATCAGCTTTAACTATCTCGGACAATTCGATCAGGATTTAAAGAATAATGCGTTCCGCATGTCTCCTTATTCCATCGGAGCTTCCATGAGTGACACGTTGACCAAGCGGTATGCTCTGGATATCAACGGCATGATCACGGACGGTGCACTGGAACTGACGATCAGCTACAGCAACAAAATGTTTATGAAAAAATCAATCAAAAAGCTGGCTGATCTGCTTCAAGAGAGCTTGCGTGAGGTATTGGCTCACTGTGTGGGCAAAGAGTTGCCGGAGCTGACACCAAGCGACTTGTCCTTCCAAGGACTGACGGCTGGAGAGCTGGATCATATTGTAGAGCAGACGGCTGCTGCGGGAGAACTGGAAAACATTTATTCGCTCACACCCATGCAAAAAGGCATTCTGTTCCACGGCTTAATGGAGCCGCAATCTGGGGCGTACTTTGAGCAGGCGACATTTGATCTGCAAGGCAGCTTTCAAGTGGAGGCTTTTGCCGAAAGCCTAAATCAGCTGGTGGATCGCCATCAAATATTCAGAACGAATTTTTATAGCGGATGGAATGAGCAGCCTTTACAGGTGGTGTACCGTCACAAGCACGCCGGGTTCCGTTTTGAAGATGTACGTTCGATGGAACAAGGTGAGCAGGACGCATATATTGCTGATTTTGCTGAGCGCGACAAAGCCGAAGGCTTTCATTTCAGCTCAGGCGAGCTGATGCGGGTGTCTATTTTACGTACAGGCGAGGAGTCGTATCGTTTTGTGTGGAGCTTCCATCATATTTTGATGGACGGTTGGTGCTTGTTCCTTGTTGTAGGGGAAGCATTTAATACGTACTTTGCCATCCTCGAAGACCGCAAGCCGGAGCTCGCTCCGGTAACACCATACAGCGAATACATTGAATGGCTGGATCGGCAGGACAACGTGGAGGCTGAACGGTTCTGGAGTGATTATTTTGCTGGCTTTGAGCAGCAGACCGTATTACCGCAGGTAAAACAGCTGGACAGTCACGCTAAAGAATATGAAGCGGACAAGCTTTCGTTTACACTGGGCCACGAAGTGACGGAACGGATGAACAAGCTGGTTAAGCAGAAGCAAGTAACGGTCAATACCCTTCTGCAAGCAGCGTGGGGCGTTGTGCTGCAACGGTATAACAACAGTCGGGATGTTGTATTTGGCAGTGTCGTATCCGGCAGATCAGCGGATATTCCGGGCATCGATAAAATGATTGGTTTGTTCATTAATACGGTTCCTGTACGAGTTCACAGTGAGAAAGATATGACGTTTGCTGCGTTAATGAAGCAGATACAGGAGCAGGCACTGGCTTCCCGTGCCTATGAAACCTATCCGTTGTATGAAATTCAGGCCCTGACTGAGCAGAAACAGGACCTGGTGAACCATATTATGGTGTTTGAAAACTATCCGGTGGAACAGCGTATAGAGCACATGGGGAGCCGTGACACGAACGGTTTTACGATTGTTAATGCTTCAATGTCAGAGCAAACGAATTATGATTTTAACATTACGGTTGTGCCAGGCGATGAAATAGACATTCATTTGGAATTCAACGCGCTGGTGTTTGAACGTGCAGCTGTCGAGCAAATCCGCGAGCATTTGCTGCATATGATTGAAGAAGCGATTAACAGACCAGATGCGCTGGTAGATGAGTTGGAGCTGGTGACTGCTGCGGAAAAAGCAAAAATCATCGATGGTTTTGGATCAGTAGGCGTATCTGCATGGAGTGACGAAAAAGAATCTGAATTGTTGTTCCATGCCTATGTGGAAGAACAAGCGCAGCTTGTGCCGGATCACGTGGCAGTGGTATACGAGGAGCGGCAGCTTACGTATCGCGAGCTGAACGAGCGTGCGAACCAGCTTGCCCGCCGATTGCGGATTGAGGGCATTGGGCGCGAATCCATTGTTGGTATTTTGAGCGAGCGCTCGGTGGACATGATGGTCGGCGTATTGGCGGTGTGGAAAGCCGGAGGTGCATATGTACCGTTAGATGCAGATTATCCGTCCGAACGGATCCGCTTTATGCTCGAGGACAGCGGTGCGACAGTGCTGCTAACGCAAATCGGTCTGCAGGAGCGTGCACAAGCATGGCTGGGGGAAAGCGGGCAGGTCTTGGTCGGACAGGCGGAGGGCGAACTGGAAACAGCGGCTGGCGCTGAAACGATGGAAAGAGACAACCTGAATGAAGGCGTGAGCTTGAAATTAGATTCGAATTCTGACAACGAAGAAGCATCCGAACCGGCAACAGGGCTGCGTCTGCATACCGTATTGGCATTGGACGATGAGTCGTTGTATACCGGGGATGCCACGGATATCGAACCGATCAATGAACCGCACGATTTGGCATATGTGATCTATACGTCTGGGACAACCGGACGTCCGAAGGGCGTCATGATCGAACATCGCAGCTTGGTGAATACGGCTGCGGCGTATCGCCGGGATTACCGTCTGAACCAGTTCCCGGTGCGACTGCTGCAACTGGCCAGCTTCTCCTTCGACGTATTCGTCGGGGATATCGCGCGGACGCTTTATAACGGGGGGACGATGGTCATCTGTCCGAAAGATGATCGCATTGATCCAAGCCGTCTGTACGGATGGATTCGCGATTACCAAATCACGGTGTTCGAATCGACTCCGGCCTTGATCGTACCGTTTATGCAGCATGTGCATGAACAGGGACTGGACATGAGCAGCATGGAACTGCTGATCACCAGCTCGGATAGCTGCAGCGTGACGGACTACCGGGTGCTGCAAGAACGGTTTGGCGCAGATATCCGCATCATGAACAGCTACGGCGTCACCGAAGCGGCGATTGACTCCAGCTTCTATGACGAAGAGCTGTCGAAGCTGCCAAGCAGCGGCCATGTGCCGATTGGTCAAGCGTGGCTGAACGCACGCTTCTACATCGTGGACAGCCAGCTGAATCCGGTGCCGATCGGTGTACTGGGCGAGCTGTGCATTGGCGGTGCTGGCGTGGCACGGGGGTACCTGAACCGTGCGGACTTGACCGCCGAGAAATTCGTAGTGAACCCATACGTGCCGGGGGAACGTTTGTATCGCACAGGCGATTTGGCGCGGTGGATGCCGGACGGTAATGTGGACTTTATCGGCCGGATGGACTACCAGGTCAAAATCCGGGGATACCGGATTGAGCTGGGCGAGATTGAAACGGCTATCCAGCAGGTGCCGGGTGTGCGTCAAGCCGTAGTCATCGACCGGACGGATGAGCGTGGACACAAATATTTGTGCGGATACATGACGGGGGAAGCCGAGCTGCGGATCGAGGAGGTACAGACAGCGCTGGAAGCCGGGTTGCCAGCGCACATGATGCCTGCACGTCTGATGCGACTGGAGACCATCCCGCTGACCAGCAACGGCAAAATCGACCGCAAGGCTTTGCCGGAGCCAGAAGGCAGCATCCATACAGGAGCAGCCTATGTAGCCCCGCGTACCAAGGTGGAGCAAGTACTGGCTGCGGTATGGGCTGGGGTGCTGGGCGTGGAAGCCGTAGGCACGCAGGATAACTTCTTCGAGCTGGGTGGCGATTCGATCAAAGCCTTGCAAGTCTCGTCCCGATTGCTGCAAGCAGGTTATCGATTGAACATGAAGGATCTCTTCAGTAATCCGACGGTAGCGGCACTCAGTCCTTTGCTTCGTACAGATGGCAAGATGGCCAGTCAGGAAGAGGCAGTAGGCCCGGTAGAACTGACACCTATTCAGCGATGGTTCTTCGAGCAGCAGCCGGCCGACCTGCACCACAGCAACCAGGCGATGATGCTGTACCGAGCTGGGCGCTTTGATATCGACGCGCTGCGCCGTACGATGGACCGTATGGTCCAGCATCATGACGCATTGCGCACGGTATTCCGTGAGACGGAGCAGGGTTATGTTGCTTGGAACCGCAGTGTAGCGGAAGGCGAGCTATACATGCTGGATATTGTAGATTTCAGCGCAGTGGAAGACGAATCCACCGCTGTTGAAGCCAAGGCGAGTGAAATTCAAGCCAGCATTCATTTGGGCAATGGTCCACTTGTGAAGCTTGGTCTGTTCCACTGCGCTGAGGGCGACCATTTGCTAATCGTCATTCATCATTTGGTTGTGGACGGTGTATCGTGGCGTATTTTACTGGAAGATTTGGCATCCGGTTATGAGCAGGCTGTTGCAGGTCAAACCGGCACAGCGATCCGACTGCCGCATAAAACAGATTCATTCCAGGTATGGGCCAAACAGCTGTCAGCCTATGCCAGCAGTGCGACGATGGAGCGGGAGCTTGCTTACTGGCAGCATATCGAACAAGCAGAAGCTAGCCTTGCGAAGCCTTTGCCGAAGGATTTTGCAAATGACAATGCTCTGCTTGGAGACAGTGAGGTTGTGACGGTCCGCTGGACGAAGCAGGAAACCGAGCAGCTGCTCAAACAAGCTCATCGCGCGTACAACACGGAAATGAATGACCTGTTGCTGGCTGCGCTCGGAAAAGCAGTCTATGACTGGTCTGGTTCCGAACGGGTGCTGGTCAATCTGGAGGGCCATGGACGGGAAGCCATTGTACCGGATGTGGATATTACGCGCACGGTCGGCTGGTTTACGAGCCAGTTCCCGGTTGTACTGGATGGAAGTTTGGGACAAGGGGGACATACCGCTCGTCTGATCAAAAGGATCAAGGAAGGGCTGCGTCATATTCCGCAAAAAGGCATCGGCTATGGTATTTTACGATACCTGTCAGATATGAACATGCTGGAGAAAGCAGGCGTGCAGTTACAGGCTCAGCCTGAGATCAGTTTTAACTATTTGGGCCAATTCGATCAGGATTATAAAGGCAATGATCTACAGCCTTCCGCCTATTCTATCGGTGTGCCTGTCAGCACGAACGCGACTATGGATTTTGCGCTGGATATCAATGGAGTGATCGAAGATGGCGAGTTGATGTTCACGATTCGCTACGGCACAACGCAGTTCCGTCATGAAACGATTGAACGGCTTGGAGAGCTGCTGGCATCCAGCTTGCGTGAGGTGATTCATCACTGTGTTGCCCAAGAAAGAACGGTGCTGACCCCAAGTGATGTTCTGCTAAAAAACATCACGCTGGACGAGCTGGAGCAATTGGTGGAAGATACGCGAGATCTGGGCGAGCTGGAAAATGTGTATGCCTTGACGCCGATGCAAAAGGGGATGCTCTTCTACAGCCTGATGGATGAAAATTCGGCAGCTTATTTTGAGCAGGCCACCTTTGAGTTGAACGGGCGTTTTGATGTGGTTACTTTCGGTAAAAGCTTTGATCTGCTCGTGCAGCGTCATGAGGCATTGCGGACGAACTTTATCAACTCCTGGAAGGATGAGCCTGTACAGGTCGTTTTCCGCAATCGTAGCGGACAATTATACTATGAAGACCTCCGCGGACTGGAAAAAGAAGAACGAAAAGCTCAAGTTGAAGCTTTTACCCTTGCCGATAAAGCGAAAGGATTCAAACTCGCAGAGGGCGCACTCATTCGTATCTCCATCCTGCAAACCGGGGATGAAACGTATCACTTTATCTGGAGCTTCCATCACATTTTGATGGATGGCTGGTGCTTGTCCTTTATGACACAGGAGGTATTCGGTAGCTATCTGGCACTGCGTGCGGGAGGGGAGCCAGTACTGGAGCCAGTCACGCCGTTCAGTCGATTTATTGAATGGCTGGAACGTCAGGACCGTGAGGCAGCCTTGCAATACTGGAGTGGGTATTTGGCGGACTATGAGCAGCAAATTACGCTTCCTCAGCAAAAAACACAGCCTAAATCGATGCACGTCGGGGAATATATCGCTGAAGATCTGGATTGCGAATTCCAGACAGAGCTGGTTGCCCAGATTGAACGGGTGGCGAAGCAAAATCAGGTCACGATCAACACACTGATTCAGACGGTATGGGGCGTCTTGTTGCAAAAATATAACAATAGTTCGGATGTTGTGTTCGGCAGCGTTGTGTCTGGCCGCCCAGGGGATATTCCAGGTGTAGAGCACATGATCGGGCTATTTATTAATACGATTCCAGTGCGTGTGCAGTCTGAACAAGGCGAAACCTTTGTCGAGCTGATGAAACGAACCCAGCAGCAGGCGCTGGCTTCCAATGCCTACGATGCGTTCCCGCTGTATGAAATTCAGGCGCTGACCGAGCAGAAACAGGATTTAATCAATCATATTATGATATTTGAAAATTATCCGGTGGAGCAACAGGTAGAGCAGTTGGGCAGTGAAGGAAAGGAGCCCTTCACAATTTCGAATGTGGTGTCTACAGAGGAAACCAACTACGATCTGAACGTCGTCGTTATGCCGGGAGAAGGCATTAAAATTCGTTTTATGTATAACACGCTCAGCTTTGATCAAGCAGGTATTGAGCGTCTATATGGGCATTTTGCACGTCTGCTGGAGCAAATTTCGCTCAACCCGCATATTCGGGTTGAAGAGCTGGAACTACTCACAGCAGCGGAAAAACAACAGATTACAGCGGCATTTAATGACACCGCTTGTGCATTCCCATGCAAACAGACGATCCATCAGCTGTTCGAGGAGCAGGTAGAATATACGCCAGACCAGGTGGCATTGGTGTTTGGACATCAGAGTCTGACTTATCGGGAACTGAATGAACGGGCCAACTCATTGGCACGCATACTTCAAGCACAGGGAGTAGGACCTGACAAACTGGTCGGCCTGATGGTGCATCGCTCAGTGGAAATGATCGTAGGTCTGCTGGCCGTTCTAAAAGCAGGTGGTGCTTATGTGCCAATTGATCCCGAATTTCCGTCCTCTCGTATTGCATACATGCTGGAAGATAGCGAGGCCACAGTGCTTCTGACCAGTCGTGATCTGTTGGAAGAGCATCATTGCCACGCCAATGCAATATTACTTGAGGATAAAGAACTGTATCAGGGAGAGAACGGCAACCTGGAGACAGTTGCTCAGCCAGAGCATTTGGCATACGTCATCTATACGTCTGGTTCGACTGGAAATCCGAAAGGAGTTATGCTCCAGCACCGCTCGGTCCTCAATTTTATTACAGGGATGCGCGAAGTCATTGACTTTGAAGCCAGCCAAACCATTTTGTCACTGACGACCATTTCATTCGATATTTTTGTCTTGGAAACCATCTTGCCTCTGCTGGGTGGAATGACGGTCGTGCTTGGCGACAGCCAGCATCAGGTGAATCCTCAGGCACTAGGTGATTTGATTGCTCATCATCATATTGAGATGTTGCAAATGACACCATCCCGGTTACAAATGCTGTTGGGTCATGAAGCAGGCTCGCGCGCGCTGCAAAGCGTGAAGGCAATTATGGTCGGGGGCGAAGCCCTTCCGTCCAAGCTGCTCGCGGCACTGCAAGCAATAAACGGTCCCCGTATTTATAACATGTACGGACCTACAGAAACGACGGTGTGGTCAGCCGTACAGGAACTGACCCATGCCCAAGAAATTAATATAGGACGTCCGATTGCGAATACCCAAATCTATATCATGAATGCGAATGGGGAATTGCAGCCCGTCGGCGTGCCGGGCGAGTTATGTATTGCCGGGGAAGGCTTGGCCCGTGGATATTGGAAACGTGAAGAACTGACGGCTGAGAAATTTGTAAATAATCCGTTTGCTGGTGGCAAGGCAGGCCATGAGCGGATGTATCGTACAGGCGATTTGGCAAGATGGATGCCGGACGGCAACATTGAATATTTGGGGCGAATGGACCATCAGGTGAAAATCCGGGGCTACCGGATCGAACTGGGTGAGATCGAATCGCAGCTGTTGCAGGTCGAGTCGGTACGAGAAGCGGTCATCATGGCTCGGGCGGACGAAACTGACCAAAAACAACTAGTAGCGTACTACGTCGCGAGTCAAGAGCTTGGAGCCGGTGAACTGAGACATGAGCTGGGACAAGAACTGCCAAGCTATATGATGCCGTCGTATTTCATCTGGTTGGAGCAGATGCCGCTGACACCGAACGGTAAAATCGACCGCAAGTCCCTGCCAGCACCGGAAGGCAATCTGCACAGCGGTGCGGATTATGTAGAGCCGCGCACTGCACCGGAACGAGCGCTTGTAGCGGTCTGGCAGTCCGTCCTGGGTGTGCCAACCGTCGGTATGTTGGACAATTTCTTTGATCTGGGTGGCGATTCGATCAAGGCGATTCAAATCGTATCCCGTGCGTTCCAGGTAGGCTACAAGCTGGACATGAAGGATTTGTTCCGCTATCCCATCGTCGCAACCCTGGCACCGCATATGCACGAGGTCAGTCGTACGGCAGATCAGGGAGAAGTAAGCGGAGAAACGGCATTGCTTCCGATCCAGCACGAGTTCTTTGCGCAGGAGCAAGTAGACGTGCATCACTTTAATCAGGCGGTGATGCTGCACCGGGAGCAGGGGTTTGACGAGTCGGCTCTGCGTCAGGCGCTTGGCAAGCTGACAAAGCATCATGATGCTTTGCGAATGGTGTTCAGCAAGACCGCGCAAGGCTATCAAGCATGGAATCGCGGAATACAGGAAGGCGAGCTGTATCAGCTGGACGTGCTGGACTTTAGGGATATAACGGATGAAGCCATGCTCAGCGTAGCAATGGAGGCGAAAGCTACCGAAATTCAAAGCAGTATCCAACTGCAAGAAGGGCCGCTGTTTAAAGCAGGTTTGTTCCACTGTGTAGATGGCGATCATTTGCTGATGGTGATTCACCATTTGGTGGTGGACGGGGTATCCTGGCGTATCTTGTTTGAGGATTTGGCTACTGCCTATGAACAGGCCATCCATGAAGAGGTGCTTCAGTTACCGGACAAAACGGATTCCTTCCGATCCTGGTCACAAAAACTTTCCGAGTATGCGAATAGCGCAGCCATGGACAGTGAACACGCCTACTGGGAACAATGGAACGCAGCTGCTTTGGCTGACCAAGTTCGTTTACCTGAGGATCAAGCACAGGCTGACTCATTTACTTTGGCTGACACAGATACAGTGGTCGTCAAGCTTACGAAAGAAGAGACAGAAAGACTATTGAAGCAAGCACACCGCGCATATAACACGGAAGTGAACGATCTGTTGCTGACGGCTTTGGGCATGATGCTGTATACGTGGACGGGTCATGAACGCAGTCTGATTCATTTAGAGGGACACGGACGTGAGAACATTTTGCCGGATACGGACATTTCTCGTACCATAGGCTGGTTTACGAGTCCATATCCGATATGGCTGGACATCGGTCGTGATCAGGCTTTGTCGGAACGCATCAAACAGGTCAAAGAGAGTCTGCGTGATATTCCGAATCAAGGAATGGGCTACGGAATTTGGAGATATTTGAGTGAATCTGGCCAAGCCATGGGTCAGCAAGCAGATGCACTGCATCTCGCTCAACATCAAGCTTTTGCCGAGCCGCAAGTGAGCTTCAATTACCTCGGACAGCTGGATCAGGACTTGCAAAACAGCGATATCCGTATGTCTCCTTACTCGATGGGATCGGCCGTTAGTGACCGGACGAAAATGAAATATGCGCTCGATGTGAGCGGGATCGTAACGAACGGCATTCTGGAACTCGATATTCGGTATAACGGCAAAGCCTTCCGTAAAGATACGGTCCAAATGCTGGCCAATCTGCTGAAATCCAATCTGCTTGAAATAATCGAGCATTGTGTCACACGGGAGCGGGCCGAATTGACTCCAAGTGATGTGCTGTTTAAAGGCCTGACAATGGAGCAATTAGATACGATTAAGGAGCAGACCCAGACGGTTGGGGAATTGGAAAATGTATATCCGTTAACCCCCATGCAAAAGGGTATGCTGTTCCACAGTCTGATGAATGCAGAAACAGGCGTGTATTTTGAACAGGCGACCTTTGATCTGGAGGGCCATTTTGCACCGTCCACATTCGAGGAAAGTCTGAAGCTGCTGATTAGTCGACATGCTATATTACGGACGAATTTCTACAGCGGCTGGCATGGACAACCCTTGCAAATCGTCTATCGTCATAAAAGTCCGAGCTTCCATTATCAAGATGTCAGAGGGCGTGAACATGCTGTAGCTGAGTTTGTGGTTCAAGATAAAGCTCGAGGCTTTGATCTAAGCAAGGATGCGCTTATGCGAGTATCCGTCTTCCGCACGGGTGAAAGCTCATACCGTTTTGTATGGAGCTTCCATCATATTGTGATGGACGGCTGGTGCCTGTCGCTGATGACAGACGAAGCGTTTGGTGCCTATGTTGCCATGCTGGAGAATAAGCAGCCAGAGCTCGCACCTGTCAAGCCGTATAGTGACTATATCGAATGGTTGGAACATCAAGATGCACAGGAAGCGACCCGTTATTGGAGTGACTATTTGGCAGGTTTTGAGCAGCAAACCTTGTTGCCTAGTGAGAACGTGCAAGCTTCTGTAGTAGAACGCGATGAAGATACAGATAGAAGCGGTGGAAGTTCAAATTCCGGTTATGTTTCGGAAAAGCTGCCATTTATGTTGGGTAAAGAACGGAGTGCCACATTAAACCGAATTGCCAAGCAACAACATGTAACGATTAACACATTGCTGCAGAGCGTTTGGGGCGTTATTTTACAGAAATACAATAATAATCAGGATGTTGTGTTTGGTAGTGTTGTATCCGGTCGTCCGGCAGAAATTGCAGGCGTAGAGAACATGATCGGTTTGTTTATCAACACGATTCCGGTACGGATATGCAGTGCACCGGATGCTACATTTGCTGAAGTATTGCAGCGTACACAGGAACAGGCTTTGGCCTCCAGTGTCTATGATACGTTTCCGCTCTACGATATTCAGGCACGGACTGAACAAAAACAAGACCTGATTCATCACATCATGGTCTTTGAAAACTACCCGATTGGGCAGCAGATGAAGCAGATGGGCGGTTCCGGCGAGACAAAGGCACAAACAGGCTTCTCGATTGCCAATGTGGCACTTGCCGAGCAAACCAACTACGATTTTAACCTGATTGTCGTGCCTGACGAAGATATCTCTATCCTGCTTGAATACAATGCGCTGGTGTATAACCGGTCTGCAATGGATCGTATCCAGGGTCATATCAACCACGTCATCGGACAAATCGTAGACAACCCACATATCCGTGTGAATGAGCTGGCATTGGTGACCCCGCAAGAACAGGCACAGATCGTTCAGGTCTGGGGCGATACGGCGGTAGCCTATCCGCAGGATCAAACGTTAAGCAGTCTGTTTGAGCAGCAGGCAGCGAACACGCCGGAGCAAGTGGCAGTGTTGCGCGGAGCGGAGTCGTTGACCTACGCGGAGCTGAACGAGCGAGCCAACCGTCTCGCACGCACCATGCGTGCGGAAGGGGTTAAACCAGATCAGCCTGTGGGCATTCTGGTCCACCGCTCGCTGGACATGATCGTAGGCATCTACGCGATCCTCAAGGCAGGCGGAGCCTATGTGCCAATCGATCCGGAATATCCGGCCGACCGCATCCGCTTTATGCTGGAGGACTCGGGCGCGAAGCTGGTGCTGACGCAATCGCATCTGGCGGAGCAAGCCTCACTGAGTTTCGACGGCCAGGTGCTGGTGCTGGATCGTCAGGAGCAGGATGGCCAAGACATTTACCACAAAGACGGTTCGAATTTGGAGCCACTGGCTGGGCCGCATCATGTAGCCTATGTCATCTATACCTCCGGCTCCACAGGAAAACCGAAGGGCGTGATGGTGGAGCATCATTCCGTGCTGAACCGGATTTTGTGGATGCATGATCGTTACGGCTTGAGTGCGGAGGATACGATCCTGCAAAAGACCGCCTTCACGTTCGACGTGTCGGTGTGGGAGCTGTTCTGGTGGTCAATGGTCGGCTCGAAGGTAAGCCTGTTGTCCGTGGGCGGGGAAAAGAACCCGGAAGAGATCGTGGACACGATTGCCCGCGATGGCGTAACCACGATGCACTTTGTACCCGCTATGCTGCATGCGTTTCTGGAGTACGTGGAGCAGCAGCCTCGGGAAGTGATGCAAGCGAAGCTGGGCACGCTGCGCCATGTCTTTGTCAGTGGTGAAGCTTTACCGCCACAGCATGTGGCCCGGTTCCAACGACTCGTGTCGAGCCTGACCGGAGCGAAGCTGATCAACCTGTATGGACCAACCGAAGCGACGGTGGACGTATCGTACTTCGATTGCGAGCCGGATGAGGAATATGCGGTGATTCCCATCGGGAAACCGATTCAGAATATTCGTCTATACATTGTGAAGGAAGGCACGGAACAAATGCAGCCGATTGGGGTTGCGGGTGAGCTGTGTATCGGCGGTGTCGGCGTAGCCCGAGGTTATCTGAACCGTCCAGAGCTGACGGCCGAGAAATTTGTGAAAGACCCGTTTGCCGGAGGGGAAGCCGGGTATGAACGGATGTATCGCACCGGCGATTTGGCGAGATGGATGCCGGACGGCAACATTGAATATCTGGGCCGGATCGACCATCAGGTGAAAATCCGCGGGTACCGGATCGAGCTGGGCGAGGTCGAATCGCAGCTGCTCCAAGTGGAATCGGTACGCGAAGCGGTTGTCATGGCGCGTGCAGATGAAACGGGCCAAAAACAAATGGTGGCGTACTATGTTGCGGGGCAAGAGCTAGGAGCCAGCGAGCTGAGGAGTGAGCTGGGCCGGGAGCTGCCAAGCTACATGGTGCCATCGTACTTTGTACAGCTAGAGCAGATGCCGCTGAGTCCAAATGGAAAAATTGACCGCAAGGCCCTGCCAGCACCAGAAGGCAGTCTGCAATTCGGAACGGATTATGCAGAGCCGCGTACCGCGCCAGAACGCGCTCTGGTAGCGGTCTGGCAGTCGGTACTGGGGCTGCAGACAGTCGGTATTTTGGACAATTTCTTTGATCTAGGCGGCGATTCCATCAAGGCCATCCAAATCGCATCGCGTGCGTTCCAGGCCGGCTATAAGCTGGACATGAAGGATTTGTTCCAGTATCCAACGGTTGCAACACTGGCACCGCATATGCATGAGGTCAGCCGTATGGCAGATCAAGGAGAAGTAAGCGGGGAAACCGCGCTACTTCCGATCCAGCATTGGTTCTTTGCGCAGGAGCGCGAGCGCCCGCAGCACTTTAATCAGGCGGTCATGCTCTATCGTGCCGAGGGCTTTGATGAGACGGCGATTCGCCAAGTCATGGATCACATCGTGAAGCATCATGATGCGCTGCGTACGGTATTCCGTCAGACTTCATCCGGTTACGAGGCTTGGACACGCGGTGTAGATGAAGGCGCGTTGTATACGCTGGAAACCGCAGACTACCGTGAACAAGTAGTCTATGCGGAAGCGCTGGAAGCGAAGGTAAATGAAATTCAAAGCAGCATTCACCTGTCCGAAGGACCGCTGGTGAAGCTGGGAGTGTTCCGCACAGCCGAAGGCGACCATCTGCTAATCGCCATTCACCACTTGGTGGTGGACGGAGTGTCGTGGCGGATTCTGTTCGAAGATTTCTCGACAGGCTACGAGCAGGCGAGCAAGGGTGAGCCTGTACGATTGCCCTATAAAACGGATTCCTTCCAAGCATGGGCACGGGAGTTGTCGTCTTACGCCAACCGTCCTGAGGCTGCCTCGGATGAAGTTTATTGGAAGCAGCTGGAACAGGCCAAAGCGGAAGCCGCACCGCTGCCTAAGGATTTTACCTACGAGGGCTCCTTAAACGCAGACAGCGAAGTGCTGACGGTAGAGTGGACCGAAGCTGAAACGCAGCAACTGTTAAAGCAGGTCCATCGCGCCTACAACACCGAGGTCAATGATTTGCTGCTGACCGCGCTGGGACTGGCGGTGCACAATTGGACAGGCGCAGGACAGGTACTGGTGAATCTGGAGGGCCATGGCCGGGAAGCGATCCTGCAAGAGGTGGATATTACACGTACCGTAGGTTGGTTTACGAGCTTGTATCCAGTGCTGCTGGAGACCGGCAAGGAAATGACACTGGCTCAGCGGATTAAAGAAACGAAGGAAGGTCTGCGCCGGATTCCACATAAAGGGCTGACCTATGGAACTTGGCGCTACTTGTCTCCTGCGTCTGCATCGGATGAAGCGCATACGATTGCAGCAGAACCGGAAATCAGCTTTAACTATTTGGGTCAGGTCGATCAGGATCTACAAAACAGTGGAATCGCATTGTCACCCTATAGTGCAGGGGAGACAGAGGATGCACATTCACCGCTGCAATATACGCTGGATTTAAACGCGATGATCTCGGAAGGCACGCTGCGCTTGACGATTGCTTACAGCCGCAAGCAGTATGGCAAAGAAACGCTGGAACGTGTGGCAGGACTGCTGCAATCCGCTTTGCAAGAGGTGATTACGCATTGCGTCGCTCAGGAACAGCCGGAACTGACCCCGAGTGATGTATCCTTCAAAGGTCTGACGACTAGAGAACTGGAACAAATTGCGAAACAGGCGGCACATACCGGTGATTTGGAAAATGTATACGCACTGACGCCGATGCAAAAGGGGATGCTCTTTTACAATCTGATGGATTCGCAATCGGGAGCTTATTTTGAACAGGCCTCCTTTGATCTGCGAGGAGAGTTTAATATCGCTGCCTTTGCGGCCAGTTTGGATGTTTTGGTGCAGCGGCATACAGTACTGCGTACGAACTTCTACAGCGGCTGGCAGGATGAACCGCTTCAGGTCGTGTACCGGAATAAGCGCAGCGAACTGTATGTTGAGGATTTGCGGGATAGGGAGGAAGAGCAGCAAAACGAGTACATGCTCGAATTTACGCGCCAAGACAAACAAAGAGGTTTTGATCTGGCGCAGGATGCTTTGATGCGTGTCGCTGTTTTGCGCACAGGTGAGGATGCGTACCGTTTTGTATGGAGCTTCCATCATATCGTGATGGATGGCTGGTGCTTGTCGCTGGTGACCAACGAAGTGTTTGCGAGTTATTTTGCGATCCTGGCCCATAAACAACCGGAACTGGCCCCTGTAACGCCGTACAGTCAATATATCGAATGGCTAGAGCAGCAGGATCTTCAGGCCGCATCGAGCTACTGGAGCAAGGCTCTGGAAGGATACGAGGAGCAGTCCCGCTTGCCACAGGCAAAAATCCAGGGCAAAACAGGGTATCAGACTGAGCGTCTGGATTTTGATTTGGGCGCGGAGCTAACAACTGGTATTCAGCGCATAGCCAAGCGTTATCAGGTGACGATCAATACGTTGATGCAGACCGTTTGGGGCCTTTTGCTGCAAAAATATAATGGCACCGATGATGTCGTGTTTGGCAGCGTGGTATCTGGACGTCCGGCAGACATTCCGAATGTGGAGCATATCATTGGTCTGTTTATCAATACGATTCCGGTGCGTATCCGCAGTCAAATGGACAGTGTGTTCTCTGACGTGATGAAGCAAACCCAAGAGCAATCGATTGCTTCCCATGCCTATGATACGTATCCGTTATATGAAATTCAGGGGCTGTCGGAGCTTAAGCAGGATTTGATCAATCATATTCTTATTTTTGAGAACTATCCGGTCGAGGAACAAATCGAGCAATTAGGCAGCGGTGATGAGTCCAGCTTCACGATCACCGGAGCCGAGTCTGTCGAGCAGACCAACTATGACTTTAACCTGGTGGTACTGCCCGGGAACACCATTCACATGAGCTTTGGCTATAATGCCCTGGCCTTTGAACGGGAAAGCGTAGAGCAAATTCGAGGTCATCTGGTGCAATTGCTGGAGCAGGTGACTGCGAATCCGAACATCCGTGTACATGAACTGGATGTGATAACCGCGCAGGAGCGTGAGCAAATCGTTAAGGTTTGGGGGAATACAGCAGCAACCTATGCAAGCGAGCAAACGATCCATGGCTTGTTCGAGACGCAAACGGCGCAGACACCGGAGCAGACAGCCTTGTTCTTTGAAGGAGAAACGCTGACTTATCGCGAGCTGAATGAACGCGCCAATCGCCTGGCTCGTACCTTGCGCAGTCAAGGCGTGACGAAGGATCGTTTGGTGGGTCTGATGACCGAGCGGTCGGTGGATATGATCGTGGGCATCTTCGGGATTTTAAAAGCCGGAGGCGCATATGTCCCCATCGATCCAACCTACCCGGAAGAGCGTATCCGCTATATGCTGGACGACTCGGGTGCGAAGCTACTGTTGACACAAAGTCATCTGGTGGACAAAGCAGTTATCGATGGCCAAGTGCTGGTGCTGGATGGAACGCAAACGGTGTATCACGAGGATGGTTCCAACCTGGAGCCGTGGTCCGGTCCAAATGATTTGGCGTATGTGATTTATACATCGGGTACAACAGGGCAGCCGAAGGGCGTTATGCTGGAGCATCACGGGCTGTGCAATCTGAAAACGTATTTTGATCAGACGCTTCGAATCCGCACGTCGGATCATGCGTTGCTGTTCGCTAGCTATTCGTTTGATGCGGCTTGCTGGGAAATCTTCCAAGCGCTGTTCTGCGGAGCCACGTTATATGTGCCAACGACAGAGACGATTTTGAACTACGAGCGGTTTGAGCAATATATGGCGAATCACCGGATTACGGTGGCCGCTTTGCCGCCGACCTATGCGGTGTATCTGGAGCCAGAGCGGATGCCACACCTGCGTATTCTGTTCACTGCGGGTTCAGCATCTTCCACCGAACTGGTATACAAGTGGAAGGATCAAGTGGCGTACTACAACGGCTACGGTCCAACTGAAAACTCAGTTGCAACGTCCATCTGGCCGGTGTCCGAGGATGCAAGGGCTGGACAACTCATTTCCATTGGACGTCCTGTGCCGAATCATCGGGTATACATGGTGGATGGGCATGGACATTTGGCTCCGGTAGGCGTAGCAGGTGAGCTGTGCGTGTCTGGTCCAGGTCTGGCGCGTGGATATCTGGATCGTCCAGAGCTGACGGCGGAGAAATTTGTAGCGAACCCGTTTGCGGTTGGTGAAGCAGGCTATGAACGAATGTACCGTACGGGTGACTTGGCGAGATGGATGCCAGACGGCAACATCGAATATTTGGGCCGGATTGACCATCAGGTGAAAATCCGGGGCTACCGGATCGAGCTGGGTGAGGTCGAGGCACAAATCTTGAAAGTGGAAGACGTGCAAGAGGTCATCGTACTGGCCCAGGTGGACGAACAGGGGCAAAACCAACTGGTGGCGTACTATGTCGCTGAAAGAGACGTAAGCGCTGGGGAGCTGCGTAGCTTACTGGGTGAGGATCTGCCCAACTATATGGTGCCTTCGTATTTCATCCAGCTGGAGCAGATGCCACTGACACCGAACGGTAAAATCGACCGCAAGGCACTGCCAGCACCGGAGGGCAGCTTGCAAAGCGGAGCGGATTATGTAGAGCCGCGCACAGCACTGGAGCAGACGTTAGTGTCCATTTGGCAGGCTGTATTAGGAGCAAAGAGAGTCGGCATTTTGGATAATTTCTTTGATCTGGGCGGCGATTCGATCAAAGCGATCCAGGTATCGTCCCGCTTGCTGCAAGCGGGCTACAAGCTGGAGATGAAGGATTTGTTCCAATATCCGTCCATTTCACTGCTGAGCAGTCATGTACACAAAGTTAGCCGCACAGCCGATCAGCGGGTGGTCTCGGGAGCAGTTAAATTGACCCCAATACAGCAATGGTTCTTTGGACAATCCTCAGCAGAGCCACATTATTTCAACCAATCGGTGATGCTGTATAGAGCACAAGGATTCGATGAAGCCGCATTGCATCAAACGGTGACCCAGGTGACGGAGCATCATGATGCATTGCGTATGGTCTTCCGTCAGACCGAACAGGGCTATGAAGCGTGGAATCGCGGTGTGAACGAAGGCGAGCTGTACAGTCTGGACGTTGTTGATTTGACAGGCGTCGAAGACACGGCAGAGGTGGCGATGGCGATTGAAACGAAAGCCAATGCCATCCAAAGCTCTATTCGTCTAGATGAAGGACCGCTGGTGAAGCTGGGACTTTTCCGCTGCATGGATGGAGATCATTTACTGATTGCGATCCACCATTTGGTCGTAGACGGGATTTCATGGCGGATTGTGTTTGAGGATTTTGCCACTGGGTATGAGCAGGCCGTGCGGGGAGAAGCGATTCGCTTGCCATATAAAACGGACTCTTTCTCTGCTTGGGCAGAGCAGTTGTCTCAATATGCGAACAGTCCGGCGATCGACAACGAACGCGAATATTGGCAGCATCTTGCCCAAATGGAAGTTGCATCGTTGCCTAAGGATCAAGAGAGAGCGGAGGGACAACATTCTCTAATCAGAGACACTGCGACGGTGAGCGTGGCTTGGAGCGAACAGGAAACCCGGCTACTGCTGCTGGAATCGCATCGTGCGTACAACACCGAGGTCAATGATCTGCTGTTAACTGCACTCGGCACCGCGTTATATAACTGGAGCGGTCAGGAGCGCGTACTGGTCAATCTGGAGGGCCATGGCCGGGAAGCCATTGTTCCAGATATCGACATCACACGTACCGTGGGCTGGTTTACGAGCCAATATCCGGTGCTGCTTGATGTGGATGGGAAGGCAGAAGTAGGGCAGCGAATCAAGCGGGTGAAGGAAGACCTGCGCCATGTACCGCATAAGGGCATTGGCTACGGCATTTTGAAATATATGTCTCAGCATGATGTCCATCCTTCCTTGACCTTGCAGCCTGAAATTAGCTTTAACTATTTGGGACAGTTTGATCAGGACTTGGAAAATGGGGATATCAGGCTGTCTTCGCATCCAGGTGGAGAGCCGATGAGTGATCATACCGTTCTGGAGCAGCCGCTGAATGTGAACGGCATGATTACAGCAGGCGGGCTGACACTGGACATTCGCTATGACAGTAAGGTATATCAACAGCAAAATGTAGAGAACTTTGCGCAGTTGCTGCAGGAAAGCCTGCAGGAAGTGATCGCGCATTGTGCCTCCCAAGAGCGGAGCGAACTAACTCCAAGCGATGTCTTGTTCAAAGGCTTGTCGTTGGAACAACTGGAGCAATTGACGGAGCAAACGGCTTCTGTGGGCGAACTGGAAAATGTGTATGCTCTTTCGCCGATGCAGAAGGGGATGCTGTTCCATAGCTTGATGGAGCCAGACTCAGCTGCATACTTCCAGCAAGCATCGTTTGATCAAAAAGGCAGCTTTGATGTTGCTATTTTCCGTAAGAGCCTGGATCTGCTGACACAGCGTCATGAAGCACTGCGGACGAATTTCCATCGGTTTGAGACAGGGCACAGTCAGGAGCCATTGCAGATCGTGTTCCGTCACAAAGATAGCGACCTTTCCTTCCAGGATATACGCGAAATGCCGAAAGCGGAGCAACAGGCGTATATCCAGGCGTTTAAGCAGGAAGACCAAGCTAGAGGTTTTAATCTGGGTACGGATGCGCTCATGCGCGTACAGGTATTGCAGACCGATGAAGAAACGTATCACTTGGTCTGGAGCTTCCATCACATTGTCATGGATGGCTGGTGCTTATCGCTTGTTACAGGCGAAGTGTTTGGTACGTACTTTGCGCTGCTGGAGCAGAAGCAGCCGGAGCTTGCTCCTGTTACATCATATGGTCAATATATTGAATGGCTGGAGCGTCAGGATGAACGTGCGGCAAAAGAGTATTGGAGCAGCTATTTGGCGGGCTTTGAACAGCAGACGTTGTTACCTGGACCGGATACTTCATCGAAAGACCACGTGGCGGACAGCAGGGATCATACGGTGTCCACTACAGCAAGTGAAACCAGCGAATATATTTCTGAAAAAATAACGGTAGATCTGGATTCAACGCGGAGCGAAGCCATGTACCGGATTGCAAAGCAGCAGCAGGTCACGATTAATACACTGATGCAGAGCGTGTGGGGCCTTATTTTGCAGAAATATAACAACAATGAGGATGTTGTATTCGGCAGTGTCGTATCTGGACGTCCGACGGATATTGCGGGTGTAGAGCATATGATCGGTCTGTTCATTAATACGATCCCGGTTCGGATTCAAAGTGAACGGAATGCCACGTTTGTGGACATCATGCGGAAAACGCAGGAGCAAGCGTTGGCTTCGGGGGTATATGACAGCTTCCCGCTATATGAAATTCAGGCGCTGACCGAGCAGAAGCAAAATCTGATTAACCACATTATGGTATTTGAGAACTATCCGGTTGAGGAGCAAGTCGAGCAGTTGGGTGAAGTTCGTCCATCCGCTTTTGAAATTACGAATGTAGAGGTTGTTGAGCAAACGAATTATGATCTGGACTTGATTGTGATGCCAGATGAAACCTTCCGTATCATGTTTAGATATAACGCCAATGTATACGATCGGTCTACGATCGAGCGGATGCAGGGACATGTACTGCATGTCATCGAGCAAATAATTGACAATCCGCATATCCGTGTGAATGAGCTGGAATTGGTGACACCGGAAGAGCAGGCACAGATCGTTCAGGTCTGGGGGGATACGGCGGTAGCCTATCCGCAGGATCAAACGCTAAGCGCACTGTTCGAGCAGCAGGTAGCGAACACGCCGGAGCAAGTGGCGGTGTTGTGTGGAGCGGTATCGTTGACCTACGCGGAGCTGAACGAGCGAGCCAACCGTCTCGCACGCACCTTGCGTGCGCAAGGGGTTAAACCGGATCAGCCTGTGGGCATTCTGGTTCACCGTTCATTGGACATGATTGTAGGCATCTATGCGATTCTCAAGGCCGGCGGAGCCTATGTGCCGATTGATCCGGAATATCCGGCTGATCGTATCCGCTTTATGCTGGAGGACTCGGGCGCGAAGCTGGTGCTGACGCAATCGCATCTGGCGGAGCAAGCATCGCTGAGTTTCGACGGCCAGGTGCTGGTGCTGGATCGTCAGGAGCAGGCTGGCCAAGACATTTACCACGAAGACGGTTCGAATCTGGAGCCACTGGCCGGACCGCACCATGTCGCCTATGTCATTTATACCTCTGGCTCCACGGGAAAACCGAAGGGCGTGATGGTGGAGCACCATTCTGTGCTGAATCGGATTTTGTGGATGCATGATCGGTACGGCTTGAGTGCGGAAGATACGATCCTGCAAAAGACCGCCTTTACGTTCGACGTGTCGGTGTGGGAGCTGTTCTGGTGGTCGCTGGTCGGCTCGAAGGTGAGCTTGCTGTCGGTAGGCGGGGAAAAGAACCCGGAAGACATCGTGGACACGATTGCCCGCGATGGAGTGAGCACGATGCACTTTGTACCTGCCATGCTGCATGCGTTCCTGGAGTATGTGGAGCAGCAGCCACGGGAAGTGATGCAAGCGAAACTGGCAACGCTGCGCCATGTCTTTGCCAGTGGTGAAGCCTTGCCGCCACAGCATGTGGCTCGCTTCCAACGGCTCGTGTCGAGCCTGACCGGAGCGAAGCTGATCAACCTGTACGGTCCAACCGAAGCGACGGTGGACGTATCGTACTTTGATTGCGAGCCGACGGAAGAATATGCAGTCATTCCGATCGGAAAACCGATTCAAAACATTCGCCTGTACATCGTGAAGGAAGGCACGGAGCAATTGCAGCCGATTGGGGTTGCAGGGGAGTTGTGCATCGGTGGTGTCGGTGTGGCACGTGGGTATCTGAACCGTCCGGAGCTGACGGCCGAGAAATTCGTAGCCGACCCGTTTGCCGGCGGGGAAGCCGGGTATGAGCGGATGTACCGCACCGGCGATTTGGCGAGATGGATGCCGGACGGCAACATTGAATATTTGGGCCGGATCGACCATCAGGTGAAAATCCGAGGGTACCGGATTGAGCTGGGCGAGGTCGAAACGCAGCTGCTCCAAGTAGCGTCCGTGCGAGAAGCGGTTGTCATGGCTCGTGCAGACGAAACGGGACAAAAACACATGGTGGCGTACTATGTCGCGGGGCAAGAGCTAGGAGCCAGCGAGCTGAGAAGTGAGCTGGGCCGAGAGCTGCCAAGCTATATGGTGCCGTCCTACTTTGTACAACTGGAGCAAATGCCGCTGAGTCCCAATGGCAAAATTGACCGTAAGGCCCTGCCAGCACCGGAAGGCAGCCTGCAAAGCGGAGCCGATTATGTCGCACCGCGGACGTGGGTGGAAGTGAAGCTGGCGCAAATTTGGCAGGATGTACTGGGCCTGGCGCAGGTCGGCGTGAAGGAAAACTTCTTTGAGATTGGTGGACACTCGCTGCGGGCGACGACACTGGCCTCGAAGATTCACAAGGAGTTGAACAAGCCGCTTCCACTGCGCAGTATTTTTGAAGCACCCACGATTGAACAACTGGCAGCCGTGCTGGAAGGTCTGGATCAGGTGGCGTATGCGTCCATTCCGGTAACGGAAGAGTGTAGCTTCTATCCACTATCCTCGGCACAAAAACGACTGTATGTACTGCATCAGTTTGATCCAAGTGATGTGAACTACAACATGCCGTCAGTGCTGCAAGTGAGCGGTCCGCTGGATGTGAAACGAGTAGAAGACGTGTTCCGTCAACTAATTGATCGTCATGCAACCTTGCGTACCCGCTTTGAGCTGGTAGACAATGAGCCGATGCAATGGATTGAGGATACCGTGCCATTCGAGGTGGAATATACGAAGGTACAGGTAGAGAGTACGACTACGGCTACGTACACGAGGATTAGCGAGGAAGCACAAGAACGGGTACGGCAGTTTATCCGTCCGTTTGATCTAAAAGCTGCACCGCTGCTGCGGGTAGGCTTGGTGGATCTGGGTGTCCAAGGAGTAGAGCAAGAATCCCAGCATTTACTCATGCTCGACATGCACCATATCGTTTCGGATGGCGTGTCGATGGAGGTACTGACCGATGAGTTTGTCCGCTTGTATGGCGGTGAAGAACTGTCGCCATTGCGGATTCAGTACAAAGACTATGCCGTATGGCAACAAAGCGAAACCCATCAGGAGTGGATGCAGCGTCAGGAAGCGTACTGGCTGGGCACCTTCCGGGGCGGAGTGCCTGTACTGGATCTGTCAACCGACTTTGCCCGTCCGGCGGTGCAGAGTACGGCAGGGGATACGATCGAGTTTGCACTGGGGCGTGAGGTTAGTGAACGCCTGAAAGAACTGGCTTCGCAAACAGGCTCTACCCTGTATATGGTGCTGCTGGCGGCGTACACTACGCTCTTGCACAAATATACAGGCCAAGAGGACATTGTCGTCGGCACGCCGATTGCAGGACGACCGCATGCGGAGCTCAGTAATCTGGTGGGTGTCTTCATTAACACGCTGGCGATTCGCAATTATCCGTCCAGCGACAAAACGTTCCTGGATTATCTGCAAGAGGTGAAGGAGCATGCGCTCAGTGCTTATGAGCATCAGGACTATCCTTTTGAAGAGCTGGTTGAACAGCTGAATTTGACGCGGGATACGAGCCGAAATGCGCTGTTTGACACGATGTTTGAGTTGAAAACCTTGGAGCAACAGGCGTTGCAGTTGGAAGGTCTGACCCTAAATTCGTATCCGCTGGAAAATCATACGGCCAAGTTTGATCTGACTTTAGATGCAGTGGAGCAGCCAGAAGGCATTCTGTGCAGTCTGGAATACAGCACGGCGCTGTACAAGCCTGAGACCATTGCGCGATTGGCACAGCATTTTACCGAACTCGTACGTGCAATTACACTGCATCCGCAGCAGCCGCTGGCAGTTTTGGATATGGTACCTGCCGAGGAAAAAGCACAGATCATCTATGGATTTGGAGATGTAGGAGTATCGGATGTTGCTGCTGAAGCAGGAGCCTTATTCCATACCTTTGTGGAAGAACAGGCACAGCTTGTGCCGGATCACGTGGCAGTGGTGTACGAGGAGGAGCAGCTCACTTACCGGAAACTGAATGAGCGCGCGAACCAATTGGCGCGGAGATTGCGGAATGAAGGCGTTGGACGCGAGTCGATTGTCGGCATTTTGAGTGAACGCTCGGTAGACATGCTGGTCGGCGTACTGGCGGTGTGGAAGGCGGGAGGCGCCTATGTGCCGCTGGATGCAGACTATCCGTCTGAACGGATTCGTTTCATGCTGGAGGACAGTGGTGCGACGGTATTGTTGACCCAAATCGGCTTACAGGAGCAAGCACAGATATGGCTTGGGGAAAGCCGACAGGCCTTGGCCGGAGGGCAGACTGAGGGTGAGTTGGAAACAGCGGCTGGTGCTGAAACGATGGAAAGAGACAGCCTAAATGAAAACTTAGGCTCGAAATCAGATTCGAAGTCTGACAGCGAAGCAGCATCCGAACCGGCAACAGGGCTGCGTCTGCATACCGTATTGGCATTGGACGATGAGTCACTGTACACCGGAGATACGACAGACGTCGATCACATCAACGAACCGCACGATTTGGCGTATGTGATCTATACATCCGGGACAACCGGACGGCCGAAGGGCGTCATGATCGAGCATCACAGCTTGGTGAATACGGCTGCGGCGTATCGCAGGGATTATCGCCTGAACCAATTCCCAGTCCGACTGCTGCAACTGGCGAGCTTCTCTTTCGACGTATTCGTCGGGGATATCGCGCGGACGCTCTATAACGGCGGCACGATGGTCATTTGTCCGAAAGACGACCGGATTGATTTTAGCCGTCTGCACGGATGGATTCGCGATGTCCAGATAACCGTGTTCGAATCGACTCCGGCCCTGATCGTACCGTTTATGCAGCATGTGCATGAACAGGGGCTGGACATGAGCAGTCTGGAGCTGCTGATCACGAGCTCGGATAGTTGCAGCGTGACGGACTACCGAGTGCTGCAAGAGCGGTTTGGTGCGGATATCCGCATTATGAACAGCTACGGCGTCACCGAAGCGGCGATTGACTCCAGCTTCTACGACGAAGAGCTGTCGAAGCTGCCAAGCAGCGGCCATGTGCCGATTGGTCAGGCGTGGCTGAACGCACGCTTCTACATTGTGGACAGCCAGCTGAATCCGGTGCCGATCGGCGTACTGGGTGAGCTGTGCATTGGCGGAGCCGGGGTGGCACGAGGCTACCTGAATCGTACAGACCTGACAGCCGAGAAATTCGTAGCGAATCCGTATGTACCAGGTGAACGGTTGTACCGTACAGGCGATTTGGCGCGATGGATGCCGGACGGCAATGTAGACTTTATCGGCCGGATGGATGATCAAGTCAAAATCCGGGGCTTCCGGATTGAACTGGGCGAGGTGGAAGCGCAGCTGCTGACCGTGGACGGCATTCAGAAAGCCATCGTCACCGCCTGGGAAAACGAAGACGGAGACAAGGATCTGTGTGCGTATGTCGTAGCCTCGGAGGCGCTGAATTTGCCGGATCTGCGCAGCACACTCCAGCCCAAACTGCCGGGCTATATGATCCCGACCTATGTCGTACAACTGGATCGTTTCCCGCTGACACCGAACGGAAAAATTGACCGCAAAGCGTTGCCTGCGCCAGAAGCGCGCCTCGAAGGAGGCACGGCGTACGTGGCACCGCGCACACCGCTGGAAGAGCAGTTGGTACGTATTTGGCAAAGTGTTCTGAATCATCCGCAGATCGGTATTAAGGACCATTTCTTTGAAGTCGGAGGACATTCTTTGCGCGCGACAACACTGATGGCGAAAATCCATCAGGAGCTGAATTACAAGCTGGCTCTGCGAGATATTTTCCAATATCCGACGATTGAACAATTGGTGCAGGTGATGGGTGAAGATCAGACCCAGCAAACGTATGTATCTATTCCTGTGGTGGAGGAGCGTGAATATTATCCTGTTTCCTCGGCGCAAAAACGGATGTACGTGCTGAGTCACCTGGAAGGTGGAGAGGTTAGCTACAACATGCCAGGAGCGTTGATTATCGAAGGCTCCTTGGATAAAATGCGACTGGAACAAGCCTTCCGCCAGCTGATTGCCCGTCATGAAGCCCTGCGAACCCGATTCGAGATGGTGGATGGTGAGGTGATTCAACGGATTGAATCGGGCGTCGCATTCAGCGTGGAGCATGTGCAGGCAAGCGAAGAAGAGACCCAGCAGTATGCCCAAGACTTTGTACGCGCATTTGATCTCGCACAAGCACCATTGCTGCGGGTTCAGCTGGTGGAAACCGGACCGGAGCGTCACGTCATGCTCTATGACATGCACCATATTATTTCGGATGGCGTCACGGAAGGAATTATCGTGCAGGAGTTCTCTCAATTGTATGAAGGCAAGGAACTGCCGCCACTCCGTATTCAGTACAAGGACTATGCGGTTTGGCAGCATGCAGATATGCAAAGTGAGCGGCTTCGTGAGCAGGAAAGCTACTGGCTGAACACGATGGCTGGTGACATTCCGGTGCTGGATATGCCTACGGATTTTGCAAGACCAGTCGTACAGCGTCTGGAAGGAGCGCGATTGGAATTTGCGATCAGCCTGGAGGACAGCGAACAGTTGAAACAGCTGTCCGCGCAAACCGGCTCCACCTTGTACATGGTATTGCTGGCCGCGTATAGCACGCTCTTGCATAAATATTCGGGACAGGAAGACATTATCGTCGGCACGCCGATTGCCGGAAGACCGCATGCGGAGCTGGAGGGCTTGGTAGGCGTATTCCTCAACACGCTGGCGATCCGCAATTATCCGGCTGGTGACAAAACGTTCCTAGATTACTTGCAAGAGGTCAAAGAGCATGCGCTCAGTGCTTACGAACATCAGGAATATCCTTTTGAAGAGCTGGTTGAAAAGCTGAATTTAACGCGGGATACGAGCCGGAATGCGCTGTTTGACACGATGTTTGAGTTGAAAACATTTGAGCAGCAGGAGTTCGAGCTGGAAGGTCTGACCTTTAAAACGTATCCGACAGACAATCATACGGCCAAATTTGATCTGACCTTGGATGCCGTGGAGCAGCCGGAAGGCATTCTGTGCAGTCTGGAATACAGCACGGCGCTGTACAAGCCTGAGACCATCGCGCGATTGGCACAGCATTTTACCGAACTTGTACGTGCGATTACTCTTCATCCGCAGCAGCCACTGGCAGCTTTGGATATGGTAACTGTCGAGGAGAAGGCACAAATCATCTACGGTTTTGGAGATGTGGGAGTATCGGATGTTACTGCTGAAGCAGGAGGCTTATTCCATACTTATGTGGAAGAACAGACCCAGCTTATACCAGATCATGTGGCGGTGGTGTACGAGGAACAACAACTGACGTACCGCACACTGAACGAGCGTGCGAACCAATTAGCCCGTAGACTGCGAAATGAAGGCATTGGACGCGAGTCGATTGTTGGCATTTTGAGTGAACGTTCGGTCGACATGCTGGTTGGCGTACTGGCGGTGTGGAAGGCAGGAGGCGCCTATGTGCCGCTGGATGCAGATTATCCGTCCGAACGTATTCGTTTCATGCTGGAGGACAGTGGTGCGACGGTACTGTTGACCCAAATCGGCTTGCAGGAGCGTGCACAGGCATGGCTCGAGGAAAGCCAACCTACATCCGAACCCGCAACAGGGCTGCGTCTGCACACCGTACTGGCACTGGACGATGAGTCGCTGTACACCGGAGATACCACAGACGTCAATCACATCAACGAACCGCAGGATCTGGCGTATGTGATCTACACCTCAGGGACAACGGGACGTCCGAAGGGCGTCATGATTGAGCATCGCAGCTTGGTGAATACGGCTGCGGCCTATCGCCGGGATTACCGTCTGAACCAGTTCCCGGTACGACTGCTGCAACTGGCGAGCTTCTCCTTCGACGTGTTCGTCGGTGATATCGCGCGGACGCTTTATAACGGCGGCACAATGGTTATCTGTCCGAAAGACGACCGCATTGATCCGAGCCGTCTGTATGGCTGGATTCGCGACTATCAGATTACCGTGTTCGAATCGACTCCAGCCCTGATCGTACCGTTTATGCAGCATGTATATGAGCAGGGACTGGACATGAGCAGTCTGGAACTGCTGATTACCAGCTCGGATAGCTGCAGCGTGACGGATTATCGGGTGCTGCAAGAACGATTTGGTGCGGATATCCGCATTATGAACAGCTACGGCGTCACGGAAGCGGCGATCGACTCCAGCTTCTACGACGAAGAACTGTTGAAGCTGCCGGACAGTGGCAGTGTACCGATTGGACAGGCATGGCTGAACGCACGCTTCTACATCGTGGACAGCCAGCTGAATCCGGTGCCGATCGGCGTACTGGGCGAGTTGTGCATCGGTGGAATTGGGGTAGCACGGGGATACCTGAACCGTGCGGACCTGACGGCCGAGAAATTCGTAGCCAATCCGTTCGTGCCAGGTGAACGATTATACCGCACAGGTGACTTGGCGCGATGGATGCCGGACGGCAATGTGGACTTTATCGGCCGGATGGACTATCAAGTGAAAATCCGGGGCTATCGGATCGAGCTGGGCGAGATCGAAACGGCGATCCAGCGGGTGCCGGGTGTACGTCAAGCGGTAGTCATCGACCGGACGGATGAGCGTGGACACAAGTACTTGTGCGGATACATCACAGGAGAAGCTGAGCTGCGGATCGAGGAGGTACAGGCCGAACTGGAAGCCGGACTGCCAGCGCACATGGTGCCTGCACGTTTGATGCGACTGGAGACGATCCCGCTGACCAGCAACGGTAAAATCGACCGTAAGGCCTTGCCGGAACCGGAAGGAAGCATCCATACGGGTGCAGCCTATGTGGCACCGCGTACCACGGTGGAGCAAGTACTGGCTGCGGTATGGGCCGGGGTGCTCGGCGTGGAAGCGGTAGGTGCGCAGGATAACTTCTTTGAGCTGGGTGGCGATTCGATTAAGGCCTTGCAAGTATCCTCCCGATTGCTGCAAGCAGGTTATCGACTGGAGATGAAAGACCTGTTCAGTCATCCAACCGTGTCCGCCTTGGCACTGAAAGTTCAATCGGTGACCCGATTGGCGGATCAGAGCGAAGTGGTGGGCGCTGTGAAGCTGACACCTGTTCAACACTGGTTCTTTGAGCAAAACCTGACGGATGCTCATCATCATAACCAGTCCATCATGCTGCATAGCAAGGATGGTTTTGATGAACCGGCCCTGCGCACGGCGATGGATCAAATCGTTAGCCATCACGACACACTGCGGATCGTTTTCCGTCCTACGGAGCACGGATATGAAGCCTGGAATCGCGCAATTGGGGAGGGCGAGCTGTATACGCTGGAACGTATAGACCTCAGCCATGAGACTGAGGTGTCAGCGGCGATCGAGGCTAAAGTGAATGAAATTCAGGCGGGTATTCAGTTAAGCGAAGGACCGCTGGTGAAACTGGGGCTGTTCCATTGCCCAGATGGTGATCATTTGCTGATGGCGATTCATCACTTGGTGGTGGATACCGTATCTTGGCGCATTTTGTTCGAGGATATTACAACCGCCTACGAGCAGGCATTGAACGGACAAACGGCTCGCCTTCCGCACAAAACGGATTCGTTCCGCACCTGGGCGGATGGGCAGTCTCAATATGCGAATAGTCCGGCTATGGCAGCAGAACTTGCATTCTGGAAGGAAATCGAACAGGGCGTATATCAGCCGCTTCCAAAAGACGAGTCCCCTTCTCATTCCTTGAATAGGGACAGCGAGAACATGACAGTTACGTGGACAGCTCAGGAAACGGAGCAGTTGTTAAAACAGGCGCATCGTGCCTACAACACGGAGATGAATGATTTGCTGCTTACCGCATTGGGACTGACGATTCATCGCTGGGCGGGCCTGGAACGAGTGCTCGTGAGCCTGGAAGGCCATGGGCGGGAATCCATTCTGCCAGAACTGGATATTACGCGCACCGTGGGCTGGTTTACGACCCAATTCCCGGTGGTGCTGGATATGAGCGTGGGGCAAGACCTTTCACAGCGCATCAAACAGGTGAAAGAAGGACTACGCCGCATTCCGCAAAAGGGCATTGGCTACGGGATGTTGAGATACCTGTCCGCAGCCCGTGAGCAAGAGCGTTTTGTAACCGAACCTGAAATCAGCTTTAACTATTTAGGACAATTTGACCAAGATATGCAAAATCAATCTATTGGCGTATCTCCTTACTCTAGCGGTGCAGAGCTTAGCGCCCATGCAGCCAGATCGCACACGCTGGATATGAACGGACTGATTTCGGAAGGTAAGCTGCAATTGACAATCAGCTACAGCAAGCAGGAATATCGTCATGAAACGATGGAGCAGTTAGCTGAAGAGTTCAAAATCAGTTTGCAGGAAATCATTGCGCATTGTGTAGGCCGCAAACAGCAAGAACTGACGCCAAGCGATGTCATGCTTAAACATGTAACCATGGCCGAGCTGGATCAGTTGGTAGAGCGGACTCGTGACATCGGGGAACTGGAAAATGTATATGCGTTGACGCCGATGCAAAAAGGCATGCTGTTCCATAGTCTGATGGATGCAGCGTCAGGAGCTTATTTTGAACAAACGACCTTTGATTTGCACGGACGCTTCCAAGCGGATATTTTCCAAGATAGCTTGAATCATTTGGCGCAGCGGCATGAGATCTTTAGAGCTAATTTCATCAGCGGTTGGCAGGATGAGCCTGTGCAGGTGATTTTCCGCCGCAAGGAGGTTGGTTTCAGATGTGAAGATTTGCGTCATCTGAATGAGCAGGAGCGTGACGCGTATGTGCAGGAATTTATTCGCCAGGACAAGGCAGCCGGATTCGATTTGTCCCGGGATGCGTTGATGCGCGTGGCGATTTTACGAACAGGTGATGAGGATTATTATTTTGTGTGGAGCTCTCATCACATCTTGATGGATGGCTGGTGTGTGGCTTTAGTCACGGATGAGGTGTTTGAGGCTTATTTTGCAGCCGTGGAGCATAGACAGCCGAAGCTTGCCCCCGTGACTCCATACAGTCAGTATATTGAGTGGCTTGAAGCACAGGATGAAGAAGCAGCAGCTTCCTACTGGAAGGATTATTTGCTCGGCTATGAGCAGCAAACTTCGATTCCGACCGGAAAAGTAGGCGTGAAAGCGGACGATGCCCAATTTGAGCATATCCTGTGTGATCTGGGCAAGGATTTGACTGGACGTATGGAAATGGTGGCCAAGCAGCACCACGTGACCCCGAATACATTGCTGCAAACAGCTTGGGGCTTGCTGCTCCAAAAGTACAACGGTAGTGATGACGCTGTTTTTGGTGGTGTAGTGTCGGGTCGTCCAGCGGATATTTCGGGGATCGAAAACATGGTGGGCTTGTTCATTAACACCATTCCAATACGTATCCGCAGTGGGGTTGACGATACCTTTGCCGACCTGATCAGAACGAATCAGCAGCAGGCGCTGACTTCTCAAGATTATGAAACGTATCCGCTGTATGAAATTCAAGCCTTGACCGAGCAAAAGCAAGACCTGATCAACCACATTATCGTGTTTGAAAACTATCCGGTGGAGGAGCAGGTCGAGCAACTTGGCGAAGGTGCAGCGTCGGACTTTGAAATTCGCAATGCCGGCATGATTGAACAAACCAACTATGATTTCAATCTGGTTGTTATGCCGCAGGAAGCGATGAAAATCCGATTTGAATACAATGCGAAGTTATATGATCGGGAAGCCGTTGAACGGACTCAGGGCCATCTGATACAGCTGTTGGAGCAGGTGGTAGCGAAGCCGGACATTCGGGTGCAGGAGCTGGATATGGTAAGTGAGCAGGAGCGTGAGCAAATTCTCACCGTATGGGGCAATACAGCTGCTGAGTATCCAAGCGAGCAAACGATTCATGGCTTGTTCGAGACACAAACGGTGCAGACACCGGAACAGCCAGCGTTGTTCTTTGAAGGAGAGCAGCTGACCTATCGCGAGCTGAATGAACGTGCGAATCGTCTGGCGCGCACCTTGCGTAGTCAAGGCGTGACGAAGGATCGACTGGTGGGTCTGATGACCGAGCGTTCGGTGGACATGATCGTGGGCATCTTCGGGATTTTAAAAGCCGGGGGCGCATATGTGCCCATCGATCCGACCTATCCAGAGGAGCGTATCCGCTACATGCTGGACGACTCGGGTGCGAAGCTGTTGTTAACGCAAAACCATCTGGTTGATAAAGTGGCTTTCGACGGTAGCGTGCTGGTGCTGAATGGGGCACAGGGTGTGTATCACGAGGATGGTTCCAATCTGGAGCCGTTGTCTGGTCCGAACGATCTGGCCTATGTCATTTATACGTCAGGTACGACGGGTCAGCCGAAGGGTGTTATGTTGGAGCATCGCGGTCTATGCAATCTGAAAACGTATTTTGATCAGACGCTCAAGATCCGCACGTCGGATCATACGTTGCTGTTTGCTAGCTATTCGTTTGATGCGGCTTGCTGGGAAATCTTCCAGGCGCTGTTCTGCGGAGCCACGTTGTATGTACCAACGTCAGAGACGATTTTGGACTATGAGAGATTCGAACATTATATGACAGAACATCAGATTACGGTGGCGACGTTACCACCGACCTATGCGGTGTATCTGGAGCCGGAGCGGATGCCATACCTGCGTGTTCTGTTCACTGCGGGTTCAGCATCCTCAACAGAATTGGTATACAAGTGGAAGGATCAGGTGGCGTACTACAACGGCTACGGTCCAACCGAAAACTCGGTGGCGACGTCCGTCTGGCCGGTATCCGAGGACGAGAGAGCAGGACAACTCATTTCCATCGGACGCCCTATGCCAAATCATCGGGTGTACATGGTGGATGTGCATGGACATTTGGCTCCGGTAGGCGTAGCGGGTGAACTGTGCGTGTCCGGTCCGGGTCTGGCTCGTGGTTATCTGGATCGCCCAGAGCTGACGGCTGAGAAATTTATACCAAATCCGTTTGCGGCTGGTGAAGCCGGCTACGAACGAATGTACCGTACGGGTGACTTGGCCAGATGGATGCCAGACGGCAACATCGAATATTTGGGCCGGATCGACCATCAGGTGAAAATCCGGGGCTATCGGATCGAGCTGGGCGAGGTCGAGGCACAAATTTTGAAGGTGGAGGACGTACAAGAGGTCATCGTACTGGCACAAGCGGACGAACAGGGGCAAAACCAACTGGTGGCGTACTATGTTGCTGAACGGGAAGTAAGCGCTGGTGAGCTGCGCAGCTTACTGGGCGAGGAGCTTCCAAACTACATGGTGCCTTCGTATTTGGTACAGCTGGAGCAGATGCCGCTGACACCGAACGGTAAAATCGACCGCAAGGCACTGCCAACACCGGAAGGCAACCTGCAAAGCGGAGCTGATTATGTCGCACCGCGGACATGGGTGGAAGTGAAGCTGGCGCAAATTTGGCAGGATGTGCTGGGTCTGGCGCAGGTCGGTGTGAAGGAAAACTTCTTTGAGATTGGCGGACACTCGCTGCGGGCGACGACGCTGGCCTCGAAAATTCACAAGGAGCTGAACAAGCCGCTTCCACTGCGCAGTATTTTTGAAGCGCCAACGATTGAACAACTGGCAACGGTCATGGAAGGTCTGGATCAAGTGGCGTATGCGTCCATTCCGGTAACGGAAGAACGCAGCTTCTACCCGCTTTCCTCGGCGCAAAAACGACTGTTTGTGCTGCATCAGTTCGACCCGAATGATGTGAACTACAACATGCCGTCAGTGCTGCAAGTGAGTGGTCCGCTGGACGTGAAGCGAGTGGAGGACGTGTTCCGTCAACTGGTCGCCCGCCATGCAACTTTGCGTACCCGCTTTGAGCTGGTGGACAGTGAGCCGGTGCAATGGATTGAGGACACCGTGCCGTTCGAGGTGGAGTATACAAAGGTACAGGTAGAGGGTGCGACTACGGATACAGATCAGGATACAACCACGGATACGGACACGATGGTCAGCCAGGAAGCACAAGAACGGGTTCGGCAGTTTGTACGTCCGTTCGATCTGAAAGCCGCTCCGCTGCTGCGGGTAGGCTTGGTAGATTTGGGCGTACAAGGAACCGAGCAGGAATCGCAGCATTTACTCATGCTCGATATGCACCACATCGTCTCGGATGGCGTGTCCATGGGAGTACTGACCGATGAATTTGTCCGCTTATATGACGGTGAAGAGATTTCGCCATTGCGTATACAGTACAAGGATTATGCGGTATGGCAGCAAAGCGAAGCCCATCAAGAGTGGATGCAACGTCAGGAAGCGTACTGGCTGGGCACCTTCCGGGGTGAACTGCCTGTACTGGATCTACCTACGGACTTTGCCCGTCCGGCGGTGCGAAGTACCGCAGGCGACACGGTGGTGTTCGGGCTGGAGCGCGAAGCTAGCGAACGCCTGAAGGAACTGGCGGCGCACACAGGCTCCACGCTGTATATGGTGCTGCTGGCGGCGTACACCGCGCTCTTACACCAATACAGCGGGCAAGAGGACATCGTAGTTGGCACACCGATTGCCGGACGACCGCATGCCGATCTGGAGCCGATGATTGGGATGTTCGTCGGAACGCTGGCATTGCGAAACTATCCGACAGCGGAACATACCTTCCGCAGCTACGTGGAAGAAGTGAAAGTTTGTGCACTGCAAGCCTATGAACATCAGGACTACCCATTTGAGGAGCTGGTGGAAAAGCTAAATGTGAAGCGGGATATGAGCCGCCATCCACTGTTCGATACGATGTTCACCCTGCAAACCACCGAGGAAGGCGAACTGCAACTGGCAGATCTGAGCTTCCGTCCATACGGCTTGGAACAAACGCCAGCGAAGTTTGATTTGACGCTGGAAGCCAGAGAGGAAGAGGCGGGTATCCAGTTCGGATTGCAGTATGCAACTGCGTTGTACGAGCGCGAAACGGTAGAACGGATGACGCGTCACTTTGTTCGCTTGGCCGAAGCCGTGGCGGCGAACCCGGATGCGAAGCTGGGAGAGCTGGAGTTGATTACGGTAGAAGAAACCGAGCAGATTCTGAAGGTGTTCAATGATCCGAATGCGCACAGCCTGCTTGGAGCATTACAAGGCCGTTCGCTCAGCGAACGCTTTGAAGAGCAAGCTGAGCGCAACCCTGAGCGGATAGCCGTTGTGTCTGGGGCCACCGCGCTGACCTACACTGAGCTGAATGAGCGTGCGAACCAATTGGCTCGTGTGTTACGAGCCAAAGGGGTCGAAGCAGATCAACCGGTTGGCGTATTGCTGGAACGTTCTGCGGATATTCTGGTGAGCATTCTGGGGGTACTGAAGGCCGGAGGCGCGTATGTGCCGATGGATACGATGTATCCGCAGGAGCGCATCGACTACATGCTCCAAGACAGTGGGGCCAAGGTCGTGATTACAAGTAGAGTTGCCAACCTGTCGCTCAGCTTGCCATCCACAGTTCGAGCTGTAGTCTTGGATGACGAGGACGTTCAAGCTCAACTGGGAGCACAGGATGCGAGCAACCTGATCCCTGTCGCCGGCCCGCATAACCTGGCCTATATGATTTACACGTCAGGCACCACCGGTCAGCCGAAAGGGGTCATGATCGAGCAGGGCAGTGTTAGCAATCTGGTAGATGCTTTATGGAAACGAGTATACAGCCGTTACGAACAGCCGCTTCATGTCGCATGGCTGTCAGCATTTGTATTTGATGCTTCGGTGAAGCAAATCTTTGCCAGCTTGCTGTTAGGCCACACTCTGCATGTGGTGTCCCGTGACGTCAGCCTGAGCGGAGAGCATTTGATCGCCTACTACCGCACGCACCGGATTGATCTGTCGGACGGCACACCTGCGCATCTGCATATTTTGAACGAAAGCGTCAGTGTGACGGAAGCGCCGGAAGTGAAGCATTACCTGATTGGTGGCGAAGCATTATCCGTGCAGCTGGTACAAGTGTTCCTGCACAAGTGGTCCGGGTATCGTCCGGTGATTACGAACGTGTACGGTCCGACCGAAACGACGGTAGATGCGACCGCTTATACGATTGAAGATGTGGAGTCCCTGAACGCACTGCTGGAAAAAGGGGAGCATACGGTATCCATCGGAACGCCGATCGCGAACCAGTCGGTGTACATCTTGAACAGCCAGCAACAGCTGGTGCCGATCGGTATCGCAGGTGAGCTTTATATCGGGGGTGCAGGTGTCGGACGAGGATACCTGAACCTGCCGGAGCTGACGGCAGAGAAGTTCGTCCTGAATCCGTTTGCTGATGCGGCAGCAACCGATCCAGCGGACAGCACTCACGCAAACCGGATGTACCGCACGGGCGACTTGGCACGGTGGATGCCAGACGGCAGTATTGAGTATTTGGGCCGGATCGACCACCAGGTGAAAATCCGGGGTTACCGGATCGAGCTGGGTGAGGTGGAAGCGCAGCTGCTGACCGTGGATGGCATTCAGAAAGCCGTGGTCACAGCATGGGAAAACGAAGACGGACACAAGGACCTGTGTGCCTACATCATAGCTTCAGCGTCCCTGAGTTTGCCGGAGCTACGGAATGCGCTGCAGCCGAAGCTGCCCGATTACATGATCCCGACGTATGTGGTACAACTGGATCGTTTCCCGCTGACACCGAACGGGAAAATCGACCGCAAGGCGCTGCCGGCGCCGGAAGCACGCCTCGAAGGAGGCCTGGAGTACGTTGCACCGCGGACGCCGCTGGAAGCCAAGCTAGCCCAAATCTGGCAGGATGTCTTGAAGCTGTCCAGCGTAGGAGTCACCGACTCATTCTTTGACGTGGGTGGGCACTCCCTGCGGGCAACGACGCTGGTGGCCAAAATCCATCAGGAACTGGACAGCCGGATTACGCTGCGTGAGGTGTTCCAACACTTTACGATTGAGCAGCAAGCCCAGCTCATCGCAACGCACGGCACAGACACCTATACGGTGATTCCTGCGGCGGCGAAACAGGCATACTACCCGGTTTCCTCGGCTCAAAAACGACTGTACATTTTGAGCCATCTGGAAGGTGGGGATCTCAGCTACAATATGCCGGGTGTATTAACCGTGGAGGGACCGCTTCAGGCCGATCGGCTGGAGGATGCGTTCCGTCAGTTAATAGCTCGCCATGAAACGCTGCGGACTTCCTTTGAAATGCTGGAAGGCGAGGTCGTACAGCGGGTGTACGATCAAGTGGAGTTTGCAGTAGAGCACCTGCAAGCCAGGGAGTCCGAAGCCGATGCCTATATCGAGTCCTTTGTACGCAGCTTTGACCTTCGCCAGGCACCACTGCTGCGTGTCCGTCTTATTCAAACCGGACCAGAGCGCCATCTCCTGATGTACGACATGCACCATATTATTTCAGACGGTGTATCGTCGAACAATATCGTGCAGGAGTTGGTACAACTGTACGAAGGACAGGCATTGGAGCCGCTGCAAATTCAGTACAAAGACTACGCCGTGTGGCAGCAGCAGGAGATGCAGCGTGAATCATACCAACGCCGGGAACACTTCTGGCTGGAGCATTTAGCTGGAGAGTTGCCGGTACTGAATTTGCCAATTGCTTATCCTAGACCTGCTGTTCGCAGCTTCGAAGGTGCGATGTATGAATTTACAGTGGACGCGAATGTATCCGAGCAACTGCACCGAATTGCGACACAAACCGGAAGTACACTGTACATGGTGCTGTTGAGCGCCTACACCGTTCTGCTGTCCAAATACAGCGGTCAGGACGATTTGATCATCGGTACGCCAGTAGCAGGCCGCTTGTTGCCTGAGCTGGAGCCACTGATCGGAATGTTCGTCAATACGCTAGCCATCCGGCATCAGCCGAAAGGCAACCAAACGTTCCACAGCTACTTGCAGGAAGCCAGAGATCGTACGCTGCAAGCCTTTGAGCATCAGGATTATCCACTGGAAGAGTTGGTGGAAAAGCTGGATGTAGCACGGGATGCAAGCCGTAACCCGTTGTTTGACACCATGTTTGTACTGCAAAATACAGAGTCGCAGGAAACGAAGCTAGAAACGCTGTCCTTCAGTCCATATGTTCAGGAGCACAGCATCTCCAAATTCGATTTGACCTTGTCTATGAGTGATGAAGACGGGGAAATCAAGGGTTCGTTTGAATATTGCACGAAGCTGTTTGGGGCCGACGCTATTGAGAGATTAACCAGAGATTTGATAGCGATCCTGTCCCAGATTGGAATCGATCCAGATTTGCTGTTAGGCGATATTCAGGTTAACTCGGACGAGCGGCCGGAAGGCTTCTCACCGGATTCCATCGACTTTGTTTTTTAAATCCGTTTTCTAAAATGCAATGAGTTCACTTTGCGTGTGCAGAGGGCGGCGGCTTGTCCGACTGCCCTTGCCTGCAAAGTATTCTTTTTCTGACACAACGCTCATGTACGTAACAACGCACCATCCAACCGGGGAACAGGCCCCGAGAAGCAGGAGGGATGTCATTGAAAGCCTTATTTGAGAAGGAAAAAAATTACTGGAGTCATAAACTGGAATCTGAGGATCATACCATCTGCCTACCATACACTAACCATGTGTCCAGAAGTACAACTGTAACGAGTTTAAATTCCCATATGTACACGCTCACATTTCCAACTGAAATTTCCCAAAGAATATCATCTATAACAGGTGGCGCTCCATGGGCCGTGTTTATGGTCCTGCTTGCTGGAGTAGAGAGCTTATTGCATAAATACACAGGTGAGGAACGTGTGCTGCTGGGCATTCCGGTAGCCAAGTCTAGCAACGGTGCTACAAAGCCGATCAACCATCTACTTTTATTGAAAAATACGCTGGATTCCAGCACAACCTTCAAAGCCTTGCTGTCTCAAATCAAAACCTCTGTCGGCGAAGCTATTGAACATCAAAACATTCCTTTTTGGAACTATTCTGAATTACTTGACATTCAACGTGATGAGGATGGAAAGCCTCTTATTCACACCACAGTATCCTTGCGAAATATTCATATTTCTGATTTTTTGGATCACGTACAATCTGAACTAGATTTCCAGTTTCAATGGGAACATGAAGCGGTTTCCCTAAACGTAAAGTATAGTAGCGACCGTTATAGCGAGACGACGATTGAGCACTTTGTTGAGCAGCTTCTGCGGCTGTACACTATTGTTTTGCAGCAGCCAGAGTTGGCGATTTCCACAGCACAAGTGCTGTCAGAGCAAGAAATAGAGCAGCTGCTCCATACCTTCAACGATACAAATGTGGATTATCCACGTCATGCGTCTATTCATGAATTGTTCGAGAAACAGGCGAAGCAGACACCACAGCAGGTGGCGGTAGTGTATGGGCAAGATAGCCTAACCTATGCAGAATTGAATGAAAAGGCCAACCGACTGGCTCATTCTTTACGTAAGCAGGGAATCCGCACCGAGCAGACGGTCGGCATTGTAGCTGAACGCTCGATTGAGATGATTGTCGGTATGCTCGGAATTCTCAAAGCAGGTGGAGCGTATGTACCCATTGATTCTGATTACCCGGATGAGCGTGTACTCTATTTGCTGAAGGATTCCGGTGCGGACATACTGCTCGTGCAGCGAATGGAACATCGGCCCACTGATTTTAAGGGAATGGTGCTTGACCTTAGCGATGCCGCAATTTATGGAACGGATGATGCTGATCGTTACGATCCCATTTTGTCGAATGAGCACGGGACGAATACTGATTCGGGATACGTGGACTGCCTAGATCCGTTCTACTCCATTTCCGCCAGTCCCGAACTTGCTTCTACGACAACCATACAACCAGAAATCATGCAACCAAAAGCTACGCAATCAGAACAAGCAGAACCAGAACAAATACAGCAGACTTATGCAGCTAAAGAACAACCACAGGCGAGCGCAGCTGGTCGCTTGGCCTATATTATGTACACCTCAGGGACTACAGGCCAGCCCAAAGGGGTTATGGTGGAGCACCGTAATGTCGTGCGTTTGGTGACAAACACAAACTATGCACGCTTGAATGCCGACACACGCATTTTGCAGACCGGGTCTGTTGTCTTTGACGCGTCCACCTTCGAAGTTTGGGGTGCGCTATTGAACGGTGGACAGCTGGTGCTGGTGAGTCAGGATGTTATTTTGGACGCGCCCAAGCTCAAGGAAGTTGTCCGCAATCACGGCATTACCACGATGTGGCTGACCGCACCACTCTTTAATCAGCTATCCCAGCAGGACTTGGAACTATTTGAGGGGATGCGGGAGCTATTGGTCGGTGGTGATGTGATGTCCGTACCGCATATTAATCGGGTATTGGAGGCCCATCCGAATCTACATATTATTAACGGCTACGGTCCGACGGAAAATACGACTTTTTCTACCACACAAGCCATTACTGGCGTTCAATCGGGATCTGTGCCCATTGGTAGCCCGATCTATAACTCGACGGCATATGTCGTGGACGGTTCGATGCAGCTCCAGCCTGTTGGAGCGTGGGGGGAACTGATTGTCGGCGGTGACGGGGTGGCTCGTGGATACCGCAACCGCCCAGACCTGACGACCGAAAAGTTCATTGACAGCCCGTTCCGTGGCGGCGAACGCTGCTATCGAACAGGGGACCTGGTGCGTTGGAATGCGGACGGGACGCTGGAATATAAGGGACGGATCGACGCGCAGGTAAAAATCCGGGGCTACCGGATCGAGCTGGGCGAGGTGGAAGCACAGCTGTTGAAGCTGGAGGCAGTCCGAGAAGCTGTTGTAATTGCACATGAAGATGAACAGGGGCAAAAGCTGCTCTGCGCATATGTGGTCACCCAAACGGAAGTAGCGACAAGTGAGCTGCGTAGCGCTTTGAGTCAGGAGCTGCCGGGCTACATGGTACCGTCGTATTTTGTACAGCTAGAGCAATTGCCACTGACGCCCAACGGCAAGGTGGATCGCCGAGCGTTGCCACAGCCAGAGGGAGGTGTAGGCTCAGGCGCAGAATATGTACCTCCTCAAAATCAATTACAAGCACAACTGGCTAGCATCTGGAAAGATGTGCTTGAGCTTGAGCGCATTGGCATTAAGGATAACTTTTTTGAGGCAGGAGGACATTCCCTGCGGGCGACACATGTCATATCACTCATCTATAAAGAATTGCATAGAAATGTGCAGCTAAAGGATCTGTTCCAGCATCCGACCATTGAACAGCTGGCGCAAGTTATTGAAGCACTGGAGCAAACCACTTATGAATCCATCCCTGTTACGGAGAATAAGCCATTTTATGCGGTCTCTTCGGCTCAAAAACGGATGTATATCCTCAATCAGCTTGATGGAGCGGGAATTAGCTATAACATACCTGGTGTCCTGACTCTGACCGGTTCACTTAATCACAAGGCACTGGATAGCGCGTTCCGTCAGCTTATTGACCGTCATGAAACATTGCGCACAAGTTTTGAGACCATGAACGGTGAACCTGTCCAGCGAGTACATGACGAGGTTCCTTTTTGCATGGAATTGACTAATGCTCACGGAGCTACCCCAAAGGAAACGGATGAGCTGGTACGTAACTTTGTCCAACCATTCGATTTGGGGCAGGCTCCGTTATTCCGAGTTGGTTTGATTGAAACAGACCCAGAGCATCATATTTTGCTCATGGATATGCATCATATCATTTCGGACGGCACCTCTATAAATGTACTAATTCAGGACTTCATTCATTTATATGCAGGCGACACGCTGCCCTCGTTACGCATTCAGTATAAAGACTACGCCGCTTGGCAACAGAAGCAGCAGCAAAGTGAACGCTACCGGGAACAGGAAAACTACTGGCTCAATACCTTCGCAGGAGAGCTACCAGTGCTTGATCTACCGACTGATTATCCACGCCCAGCGGTGAGAAGCTTTGAAGGAGATGTGCTGGAATTTACGCTTGACCAACGACAAAGCGAAGGCTTAAAAAGCATTGCGGTGCAGACGGAATCGACATTATATATGGTGTTGTTGGCTGCCTATTCGGCTTTGCTTAGCCACTATAGCGGGCAGGAGGATATTATTGTCGGTTCGCCAATTGCAGGGCGGCCCCATGCGGATCTTGGCAGTCTGATCGGGATGTTCGTGAATACACTGGCAATCCGTAATTATCCAGAAGGCGGGAAAACGTTCCGCGATTATGTGTTGGAGGTCAAGGAAAACGCGTTAAAGGCTTTTGAACATCAGGATTATCCGTTTGAAGAGCTGGTGGAGAAGCTGGGCGTGGATCGAGATTTAAGCCGTAATCCGTTATTTGATACCATGTTTGCACTACAAAACATAGAGCAAAAAGAGCAGCAGCTGGCGGGGCTGCAATTGGCATCTTATCCAAGTGAGCAAACGACGGCCAAATTTGATTTGAGTCTGTTCGCAGTGGAGGATGGAGAACAAATTTCCTGTGCTCTTCAATACGGAACTCGGCTGTACAAACGAGAAACCATTGAACGACTGACTGAACATTTGCAGCAGCTTATCAATGCGGTTATTCAACAGCCGGATATCGCTCTTTCGGCTATAGAAATGGTTTCGGTCGAAGAAAAAGAGCTGCTTGTGCAGAGATTCAATGATACGGTAGCAGACTATCCGTATCCACGAGATCAAGCACTGCATGTGCTGTTCGAGGAACAGGTAGCGCAATCACCTGATCGGCTGGCCATCACCTTTGCGGACATGCAGCTTACCTACCGTGAGCTGAATGAACGTGCCGACCGTCTGGCACGCATTCTTGCTTCCCATGGGATACGGCGCGGGTCCGAGCCAGAGACACAGCGAGTAGCAATTATGGCTGAACGCTCCATTGAAATGGTCGTCGGTATGCTGGCGATTTTGAAGGCCGGAGGGGCTTACGTTCCCATTGATCCCGATTATCCTGAGGAGCGTATCCGTTATTTACTGGAGGATTCCGGTGCGGGGCTGTTACTGTTACAACGACGTGAGCAGATGCCTTTTGAACCCGGCATTCCGGTCATCGATTTGAGTGATGAACAACGATGGAGTACCAAATTTGAATTTGACGCTCATACGGATGGAACAATTCCGATTACAACAGGGGGATCTTCCTCGGATCTTGCGTATGTGATCTACACCTCTGGTACGACAGGCAAGCCGAAGGGCGTGATGATTGAGCACCGTAATGTCGTGCGCCTAGTGAAAAACAAAAGCTATGCCACGCTTGATGAAAATACACGTATGCTGCAATTGGGCGCAGTTGTGTTCGATGCCTCCACATTTGAAATCTGGGGAACGCTGCTGAACGGGGGACAACTGTATGTGGTAAGTCATGACACTATTCTGGATGCCTCCAAGCTCAAACAGGCAATTGACAAGTATCGTGTTAACACGATGTTCATGACCACGGCTTTATTCAATCAATATTCGCAGCAAGAAATCGGAGTGTTTGCGTCCTTGAAGGAGTTGCTCGTGGGTGGTGATGTGTTGTCTGTACCGCACGTCAATCGTGTGTTGAAGGAGTACTCGCAGCTTCGCCTAGCCAATATTTATGGGCCGACTGAGAACACCACCTTTTCCACCATCTATGACATTACAGAACCGCAAACCCAGGCTATTCCCATTGGACGTCCAATTGATCACTCGACCGCTTATGTGGTCAATCGTTCGTTGAAGCTGCAACCTATCGGGGCCTGGGGGGAACTGATCGTCGGTGGTGATGGTGTTGGGCGTGGATATCTGAATCGGCCCGAGCTTACGGCGGAAAAATTTATTGAAAGTCCATTCCGGTCTGGAGAATATTGCTATCGTACAGGGGACTTAGTGCGTTGGCGTGCTGATGGTGTACTGGAGTACAAGGGAAGAATGGATGAACAGGTCAAAATTCGCGGCTACCGCATTGAACTGGGTGAAATTGAAACCCGTTTGTCCACGATTCCAGGTGTGAAGGAATCAGTTGTTACCGTGCGGCAGGACGATCACGGACAAAAACAGCTATGTGCCTATTTTGTAACAGATAGCGAACTGAGCGCCAGCGACTTACGTAACATTTTGTCGCAGGATCTGCCTGGCTATATGGTGCCGTCCTACTTTGTGCAGCTCTCCAGACTGCCTTTGACGCTGAATGGCAAAGTAGACCGCAGGGCACTGCCCGCACCTGAGCACAATCTCGATACAGGTATGGACTATGTGGCACCCGAGACGGATGTCCAACAGGCACTGGCTACAGCTTGGGGAGCCATTCTTGGTATCCCGAAAGTCGGAATACAGGATAACTTTTTCCATTTGGGTGGTGACTCCATCAAGGCCATTCAAGTATCGTCCCGCTTATTTCAGGCTGGATACAAGCTGGAAATGAAGGACTTGTTCAAATACCCGACAATTGCAGGACTAAGCACATATATTCAGCCTGTTAACCGAATAGCCGAGCAGGGCGAGGTTACAGGAAATGTAGTGCTTACACCGATTCAGCGCTGGTTTTTTGAACAGCCAACGGGAGAACCACACTATTTTAACCAATCTGTCATGCTCTATCGTCAGGAAGGCTATGACGAACAGGCACTACGGCGGGCGCTCCATCAGATTACATCGCACCATGATGCACTGCGTATGGTTTTTAGTTTGTCGGAGAACGGATGTAGAGCATGGAACCGCAGTGTAGAGGAAGGCGAACCGTACCATCTAGAGTGCTTTGATTATAATGACAGCGATGTAAACCAGCAAGATTTGGCGAAGATAATTGAAGCGAAGTGCAATGAAATTCAATCTGGTATTTCTCTAAGTGAAGGTCCGCTGATGAGACTGGGGCTGTTCCGTTGCTCGGATGGAGATCATCTGCTGGTCGTGATTCATCATTTGGCGGTGGACGGGGTATCTTGGCGCATTTTATTCGAGGATTTGGCGACTGCCTATGATCAAGCTTCCAAGGGTGAACAGGTGATTCAGCTGCCTCATAAAACAGATTCGTTCCAAACGTGGGCCGAGCAGCTGCACGCTTATGCCAACAGCCCAGCTATGGAACGTGAGCAAGCGTATTGGGGGAAACTTGCACAAGCGGAACGGACTCCTTTGCCGCAGGATTACGGGTATAATGAGCACGAAAAGCCATTGATTGGCGATAGTGAATCGGTTACTGCTTTGTGGACACACGCAGAGACAGAGCAGCTGCTCAAACAGGCCAATCGTGCCTACCGTACAGAAATTAATGACCTGTTGCTAACGGCGGTAGGAATGGCATTGCAAGCATGGAGTGGAAATGATCGGTTCCTGATTAATCTGGAGGGACATGGACGTGAAGCCATTTTACCAGAGGTGGACATTACCCGGACGATAGGGTGGTTTACAAGCCAATATCCTGTTTTGCTCGATATGCCTGAAGAACTGGCACTTTCGCAACGGATTAAGCGGGTGAAGGAAGGACTGCGCGGCATCCCGCAAAAAGGGATTGGCTACGGTGTACTGAAATACTTAGCCGATCATCAGACACAGGCACCGGAGGCATCTCCAGCCCTATTTACGACAGACCCCGAAATCAGCTTTAACTATTTGGGACAGTTCGATCAGGATATGAAAGGGAACGACTTGCAATCATCCTCATATGAGGGTGGGATGCCGCTGAGCCCGACCATGGCTCGAACGTATACGCTGGATTTTGGTGGCATCATTTCGGGAGGTCAACTGGGTCTGACGATTAGCTATAGCCGTACCAGCTATAGACCGGAGACGATCGAGCGATTGGCGAAATTACTGGAATCGAGCCTGCGCGAAATTTTGGTGCATTGCATCCATAAAGAACACCCGGAGCTTACCCCAAGTGATATTTCCTATAAAGGAATGAGTGTGGAGGGCTTGGACAGCCTCTTATCTGAAATGGGTGCTGCAGGTGAGATCGACAATGTATATGCACTGACCCCGATGCAGAAAGGGATGCTGTTTCACAGCCAGCTAGATAGTCAAGCAGCCGCGAATGACGCGTATTTTGAGCAGGTTTCTTATGATATGCGAGGTCAGATGGACATTCGGGCTTTTGCAGAAAGCCTGAATATTCTGGTTCGGCGACATGAGGCGCTGCGTACACATTTTTATTTTGGCAGAGATACGGAACCGTTGCAGGTGGTGTATCGAAATCAGGATTGCGGCTTTCAATATGAAGATTTACACCATCTGGAGAAGGATGAAATAGATACCCGGGTGAAAAATTTCAAGCTACAAGATAAAGCACGAGGCTTTGATCTGCGTAGGGATGTTCTGCTGCGTGTAGCGATTTTACGTACCGGAGAAGACAGCTATCATTTTGTATGGAGTTTCCATCATATCGTCATGGACGGCTGGTGTCTGTCCCTTATAAATAAAGAAGTGTTTGAAAGCTATGCAGCACTTCAGGAGGGCAGAGTACCAGAGCTAGCACCCGCAGTGCCGTACAGCCGCTTTATTGAATGGCTCGAAGCACAGGATCGCAAGGCGGCAACCGACTACTGGAGCAGCTATTTATCCGGATATGAGCAGCAAACAGCATTACCAGCTGTAAAATCCGGTCGCAAGAGTGGAGGCAACACGGCTAGTGATTGGGTGACGGTTTTGGAACGTGAGTTGACCCTCCGGGTGGAGGAGACGGCTAAGCGATATCAAGTGACCATGAATACGTTATTACAAACCGTCTGGGGGATTGTGCTGCAAAAATATAACAACCACAGTGACGTCGTATTTGGCAGTGTCGTCTCAGGCCGTCCATCGGATATTATCGGGGTAGAGGATATTATCGGCTTGTTTATTAATACCATTCCTGTTCGCATCCTTAGTGAGGCAGGGGAATCTTTTGCAGAAGTTATGAAGAAAACGCAGGAGCAGGCTCTGGCTTCTCATGCGTATGATACGTATCCACTGTTTGAGATTCAGGCATTGACCGATCAGAAACAGGATTTAATTAACCATATTATGGTGTTTGAAAATTATCCGGTAGATGAGCAGGTCGAAGAACTGGGAAGTGACGGGCAGGAACTATTCCCGATCTCCAACGTGGTGGCTGCGGAGCAGACTAACTATGATCTGAGCTTAGTCGTTATGCCAGGAGAATGCATCAAGATTCGTTTTATGTATAATGCGTTAAGTTATGATCAAACAGGCATTAAGCGTCTGCATGGACATTTTGTGAATCTGTTGGAGCAAGTTTTGCTTAACCCGAATGTTTGCATAGAAGAGCTGGAACTGGTTACAGCGGCGGAAAAACAACAAATTACAGGAGAGTTTAATAACACTGCCTCTGCATATCCAAGCAATCACACGATCCAAAAATTGTTTGAGGAGCAGGCAGAGCGTACGCCGGATCATATTGCCGTCGCTTTGGGTCATCAATCATTGACCTACCGGGAGCTCAATGAGACAGCCAACCGATTAGCGCATACGCTGCGTGATGCAGGGGTGAAACCCGATGAACCTGTTGGCATTTTGACGGAGCGCTCGCTGGATATGATTACGGGAACACTCGCTATTTTGAAGGCTGGTGGCGCGTATGTGCCGGTAGATCCACAATATCCGGAGGACCGTATCCGTTATATGCTGGAGGACTCGGGAGCCAAACTGCTGCTGGCTCAACAAGATTTGCTGGATCGTTGCTATTTTGACGGACAGATTGTTAATCTGAATGAGGATACGTCCTACAGTGCAGATGCTTCCAATCTGGGTATAGATGGAGCGGGTAATCATGCTGCTTATGTTATTTATACCTCAGGCTCAACAGGTAAGCCTAAGGGTGTCGTTGTTGAGCATCAAAGTGTCGTGCGCCTTGTCCGCAATACCGATTATGTGCCATTTGATGAATCGACTCGAATGCTGCAGACTTGCGCGTTTGTATTTGATGTATCTACGTTTGAAATTTGGGGCGCGCTGCTGAACGGCGGTCAGCTTGTTCTTGTGCATAAGGATGATCTATTGGACGCGGCCAAGCTTAAAGAGACGATACGGGATCATAGCATCACCATGATGTGGCTGACCACACCGTTATTTAATCAGCTTTCACAGCAGGATAGTAAACTTTTCGGCGATGTGAAGTATTTGCTGGTTGGTGGTGATGTTTTGTCTGCACCCCATATTAACCGGGTTCTGCGTGATAATCCGGACATGAACATCATTAACGGCTATGGACCAACGGAAAATACAACCTTTTCGACGACGTATCACATTACGGAAGAACAGCTGGATTCTGTGCCGATCGGACGTCCCATCTGCAATTCGACGGCGTATGTTGTGGATTCGTCATTTAACCTGCAACCGGTCGGAGCCTGGGGTGAGCTGGTTGTCGGCGGAGACGGAGTTGCACGTGGTTATTTAAATCGTTCTGAGCTGACGGCTGAGAGATTTCTTGCTAACCCGTGGGTGGACGGAGATCGCCTGTACTGTACAGGAGATCTTGTTCGCTGGCGTGAAGACGGCATATTGGAATACGCCGGACGGATTGATCAACAGGTTAAAATTCGCGGTTACCGGATTGAGCTGGGCGAAGTGGAGGCGCGGCTGGCAAGTGTACCGTCCGTGCGGGATAGCGTCGTTATCGCTTTGCGGGATGGAACGGGTCAACAGCAATTATGTGCTTACTTCACTGCCGATGAACAGCTGACCGTCCGTGAGATTCGAGCTGCGATGTCGGCCAGTCTGCCGAGCTATATGATTCCATCCGCATTTGTACAACTGGATCGGCTTCCGCTGACGACAAACGGCAAAATCGATCGCAAAGCTTTACCTGTGCCGGACAAAGGGCTGCACACGGGTATAGAATATGTCGCCCCGCGAACCGATGTGGAGCAGTTGCTGGCATCCATTTGGCAGGAAGTGCTTGAAATTCCACAAGTGGGTATCCATGATGACTTTTTCACGTTGGGTGGACATTCCTTGAAAGTACTGGAGCTTATACGCAAAGTTCACCTTGCCACAGACATTGAGCTCCCCATCCGTAGTGTTATGGACTTCCCGACTATAGAAGAGCAGGCGCTCACATTATTGAAAGCGGATCTGGAATACAAGGCCGATAGTCCAATCATACGGTTGAATGAACACGGTCCGATCTCCATCTTCTGCTTTCCTCCTATGCTTGGATACGGGCTGTCGTTCGCGGAGCTGGCCAAACAACTGGATCAGGACGCAGTCGTGTATGGATTGGAGTTCGTGGATGATGCTGCCGATGAGCAGGCCATGCTGGCACGTTACGTTGATTTGATCGTCAGCACGCAAGCGCAAGGTCCGTATGTACTGCTTGGTTATTCCATAGGTGGTAATCTGGCGCATAAGGTTGCTGACACACTGGAACGTCAAGGTCATACCGTATCAGATATTTTTATGCTCGATTCGGTCAAAAGGGCGGAAGCCCTGCCCTTCACAGCTGAAGAAACAGAGCATGAAATTCATGACATGCTGGAACAGGTTCCCGACTCCTACCGTGAGCTGTTGAATGAAACGTACCAACGTAAAATGATCGCTTACGCGGTGTATGGCAACCAGCTTGTGAATACAGAGAGCGTTCAGGCGAATATTCACGGCTTTGTCGCCGTTGGATCGGAAACGGTGAGGGGTACAGGAGATAATCGACTTTTATGGAAAGACGCTACACAAGGTAGCTATGAAGAGCATAGCTTGATTGGTAATCATTATGAACTACTGGAACCCGGATTTATCGAGAAAAATGTAAACAGTATCCGTGCCGCAATACAAAAGATAACTCGGAACACGGACAAAGACATGACACAAGATTTAGCACATCATAAATCTTGAAAATCTACGGTTGATGATTTTAAGAACTGAATCACTAATTTTTTAATCTGTAACACATGAATCCTGATCGACAGGTAAGATGCCGTCTGCTTACACGACTCGATCAGGATTCGCTTTATTATGTGCACTCCCGCGATGGGAAGTGCGATGATTCCATAGCGCCATGCTGATGGCTTCCATACGGAGTATAAATATCTGCTCGCTATGCAATCACCGCACGGTTCAAATCATTAAATCAACTCCATACGTAAGGATGGTACTTCAATATGAAGAATAAAGGCATTTGCTACCTATCCGCATTTTTAGCAGCGTTGTTTCTCTGGAACCTGCTCATTGCTCCGGCATGGGCAATAGACAGCATAACACCTAATTCATTGGAAAAAAAAGTGGACGATATCATGGTTACAAAATTGGAAAAATTGCATATTCCGGGGGCTGCGGTCGTCGTGACTCAGGGAACCCAAATTCTTTTTAGTAAAGGCTACGGATATGCAGATCTGGAGCGGAAAATGGCATTCGATCCAGCAAAGACCATTGTTCGTGTCGGCTCTCTAACCAAATCATTTAGTGCAAGCGCCACGATGCAGCTGGTTGAGCAAAACAAGCTTGATTTGAATGAAGACGTGAATAACTATCTCCACAGCTATAAAGCTACGCAATACCAGAATCAGCCTTTCAATTTGCATCAGCTTTTGACACATACCTCAGGATTGGATGAAGCGCTGTACGACATTAACAGCTCGACTCGGGCAGGCGTTTTACCCACAGAACAGTATCTCAGCACGTATTTTCAAAATCAGCCACCTATCCGCAAACCTGGAATTCAGTATGAATACAGTAATGTCGCCTTCGGTCTGATCGGTAATATCGTGGAGCAAGTAAGCGGTCAGGGACTGAATGATTACCTTCGTACACATCTGTTCCAGCCGATGAATATGCCCAGCGCGACACTGGAATTGCCGTTAAATCATCCTGCACAGGCCCAGTCGTATCAGTGGAAGGATGGAGCGTATTTGAAACAGCCTTTGTCGTATATCAATCTGCCCGGAGCAGGAGCGTTGAACGTCACACCCAACGAGTTTTCCCATTACTTGATCACTCATTTAAACCAAGGCAAGTATGAGGGCAAAGTGGTGCTCCAGCCACATACGGTAAAAGTGATGCATGCGCAGCAATTTGCAGTCGATGCACGCCTGGATGGCGTGGGCTACGGATTTTTTCGTGGTCATTTGGAGACAGGAGTACCTATGCTGTGGGCTACCGGGGAAATTGATGATTTTATTTCCGAAATGGTACTGATTCCGTCACAAAAGATCGGTATTTTTGTGATCATTAATTCAGCTGACACGGACACTCTGCTTCATGGAAAAGTCATCGATGCGATAGCCCAAATGCTGCCCGCAAATCCGCAGGCCGCTTCTCAGTCACTGGCTCGTTCTACCACGCAAGTGAAGCTTTCGCCAGAGATTGAGGGCGTATATCAGGTGGATTCTAATCCTGTTCATGGGTGGGGAAAATGGATTCGAATACTGGGAAACATTACATACACCGTGCGAATTCAAGATGATCATACGTTAATTGTTAAAGGAAAATACCCAAATGAGAATGAAGCAACAGACAAAGTTTTTCAAGCAGCAGGCGATGGATTGTTTGTGGAAAAGGAGGGCCAGCTTAAAATTTTGCTGTATCAGGAAAACGGTACGTGGATGATGGTTGCCCCGGATAGTAAAACCATGAAGCAAACGACACTTTGGCACCGCACCTGGACTCTGCTTGTCAGCTATGCAGCCGCCTCCTTATTTTTCATCACAACCTTGCTGATTTGGATCGTAAGATATGTGATCAAAGCTATCCGTAAAACGAATAATCACATTTCGTCCAACCTTGCATTCATTGCGTCACTAAACACGATTTTTCTCGGAGTGCAGGTCGTCTATGGTAACAATCAGATCGTGTATGGCTATTCCGCGTGGTATATCTGGGGAATTTGCACACTGCCACTCATTTCAGCACTCATTGCCGTGTGGGTATTGATCGTGAATGGCGCAAAGCTGATTACAGGGGAAAGAAGAACCCGGGCTGCCGGGAAAATCCTATTTGCGGTGCTCACATTGCTGCATACAGTGTATCTCTTTTATTGGAATTTCCTTCCTATCCATTATTCCTAAAGATTTACAAAACAATGCATATTCGAACATAAATGAATGCTAAAATTTGTATCTGATGCCCCCCAGAAGGGCTTTAAACCAACAAACAGGAGGGAAAGAATGGGAATCTTTCGTCGTTTTACATCCCGTAGCTTCAAATATGCAACTGCTATGGTTTTCACTTTATCGTTGTATGCTGGTGTTGCGGGCAGCATGCAACCGGTACGGGCAGAAGGTCCGGCGGACCCAGCCCCCTTCATTGCAGCGAAAGTGGTCAATGAGAACGCTGGTAAAAAAGTGCTGTTTGATAATACTCATGGACAGACAGCTGGCGCAGCAGATTGGGTGATTGATGGTGGATTTTCAGACTTCGGCCAAGCCCTCGCGAGCAATGGCTATGATGTACACGAGCTTCGCCAATCTACGCCCATTACTTACAATGATCTAAAGAATTATGATGTATTTGTTACAGCAGAGCCGAATATTCCTTTTAAACAGAGCGAACAGGCTGCAATGGAGCAGTATGTAAAAGCAGGCAATAGTATTTTTTTCATTGGAGATCATTATAACGCGGACCGCAACAAGAATCGCTGGGACGGATCGGAGAGCATTAATGGCTATCGTCGTGGTGCATGGGAAGACCCTGCGAAGGGAATGAGTGCGGAAGAAAAAAGCTCGGTAGCAATGCAGGGCGTAGTCAGCTCAGATTGGCTGGGCAGCCAGTTTGGTGTGCGCTTTCGCTACAATGCATTAGGCGATATCACGGCCAATCAGATTGTCGAGCCAGCACAGGCGTTCGGCATTACAGCTGGAGTGAGTAATGTGGCAATGCATGCAGGATCAACACTCGCAATTATCGACCCAGCGAAAGCCAAGGGAATCGTATATCTTCCTAAAACCAATCAGGCTTGGGGCAACGCGGTAGATCAGGGCGTGTATAACGGAGGCGGCATTCCGGAAGGACCTTATGCAGCTGTATCGAAAGTAGGACTAGGCAAAGCTGCTTTCATTGGGGACTCGTCTCCTGTCGAAGATGCAACGCCAAAATATTTGCGCGAAGAGACAGGAACCAAGAAGACAACGTATGACGGCTTTAAGGAGCAGGATGACGCCGAGTTACTGGTCAATATCGTAGACTGGTTGTCCAAGAAGGAGGAGTATACCAGCCTGACGGAAGTGAAAAGCTTACAGCTGGACCAGCCGACGGCATTACTGCCTTTTGAAGAGCCACAGGCTTCCACGGAACCACAAGCTGAGCCTTGGTCCGCTCCCGCAGCTGGCTACAAATGGTGGGATCAGCGAACCTTCAAAGCAGGGTCCTATGGCGGATCTACAGCCAGTGCGCAACCAGTGTACAGCATCGTTCGTCAAGAGCAGCTGCCCAATGCACAGCCTTTTCAAATTCGGATTACTGCCGACCAACTGGCTCCCAATAGTACGATTAGCGGATTCAGCACAGGTATTTATGTAGCGGGCGGCAATCAAGTAGCCCAAATTCAAAATCCGGATGGAAGCTGGCCAACCTCTTACGGCTATAGCGGAACATTTAGCCTGGAGTCCAACGGCAAAGGGCATGCCTATAAGGACTTGACGGTGCGGATCAAGCCGGGAACCAGTGGTTCAGCTAATCTTAGACTGAGGCAAAACGGCAGCAATCTGCTGACTCAATCCGTCGTGTTGGCTGATGTCCCGGCCCAGCCGTTGCCTGAGGAAGGAAATACGGTCCCAGCTCGTATCAGTGTCGCAGAAGCACGGAGTCTCCCGGCTGGCAGAGTCGTGACCTTAGAAGGTGTTGTGACGACGGAACCAGGTGCATTCGGTGGTCAAGCCTTTTACATGCAGGATGAAAGTGGCGGTATTTATGTATATCAGAACCAAAGCGGCTTTCACCAAGGGGATCGAGTAAAGCTTACAGCAAGCTTGGCACTGTTTAATAGTGAGCTAGAGTTAACCGATCCAGTGGCAATTGAAAAAACGGGAGAAGGACAACTTCCGGAAGCTGTACAAGTCACCCAACTCAGTGATGCGAACCAAGGACAGTTGGTTGAGCTTCCTACGGCAATGATTCGTAATGTGATAGACGCGACTCCCGTAGGTTCGTTTGAATTTGATGCAGTATCAGGTGAAGTAAGTCACCATGTGCGTGTCGATGCACGTACAGGCTTAACACGGACAACTTTTCCATACCAAGAAGGACAGCACGTGAAGCTAAAAGGAATTTCGGCGATTTTCAAAGGGAATTATCAGTTGAAACCGCGTGGACTGGATGATTTTTCAGCTCAGGCAGGTGCAGAGTTGCAAGAAGTAGAGCTTTCACTGGATCAAACGACCCTCAACATTGGGGATACGGCAGTGACACATCTCAAGGGTACGCTGACTGATGGCAGCAAAGCAGATTTAAACCGCGCTTCTGTTCAGTATGTCAGCAGTCATGAATCCGTTTCGCTGGATACGTATGGAGAACTTAAGGCCCTAAAAGAGGGGAGCGCGGAGATTACAGCCAGCGTTACCTTGGATGGTAAAACGGTCGTATCCAATCCTGTAACTGTTAGAGTCGAAAAGACTGCTGTAGGTGAAGTGCCGGGTAAACCTGTGCTGTCGCATGATAACGGGCAGGACACTGGGCTGAAGGATGGCAATTACAACATCACTATGGATCTGTGGTGGGGTACGAATGGTGATGAACTCAAGTTGTACGAAAATGACAAGCTGATTGGCACTCAATCGTTGCAAGCGGCTTCTCCTGGAGCACAGCATGCAGTCATTCCTGTTACAGGTAAGACCAACGGTACCTACACGTATACTGCAGAACTGATCAACGCTTCTGGTAAAACGACCAGCGACCCGTTAACTGTCGAAGTGACCGATGCTTCTCCTGGCATTCCAGTGCTGTCTCATGACAATTGGGATGGTGATGGTGCCTATACTCTTGCTATGAACATGTGGTGGGGCACAAATGCGACGAAATACAACTTGTATGAAAACGGAAAGCTGATCGACGCGCAGGATCTGCTGAGCCAAAGTCCGCAGGCCCAAAGTGCAGTCACCAACATCCAAAATCAAAAGCCGGGTACATATGAGTATCGGGCCGAGTTAGTCAATACTTCAGGAGAAGTTTCTAGTCAAACGATAAGTGTAGAAGTAAAGGGGCATGAAGTAGAAATGATGGGCCGTTAAAAAGTAAGAGCATCTATTGACCTCGTGAGAGTCTATAGATGCTTTTTTATTTTTTACGAAGCGGGAATTATCATCTTAGGATTGGGTTGGCGAAGCGGAAAGTCCCTCTATATCTGAGGAGCCATAGAAGAACATGGCAACTAGAATCACAATAATGACAACCTCTGCAAAATATTCTCCATCAAACTCACTCACCGCATAAGTCTCCTTTCGCCACTTGTTAATTATTTATTTTCTGTGAAAAGGCTTGTATCACCTGGTCCAGTGTCATATTCCCGTTATCATTTAAAAATTTCACCATATTATCGACATTGGATGGAGTGGATGCTAGTGTTTTGTATTTTCCTGTGAGTCCTAAAAACAATGTTGCTTGTCTGTATAAAGTCACGGAATCGACGTTTAGTTTTCCTGTTAGTAGGAGGGCTGCCACAAGGACCTCCACATTTTTTCCTTGAAGCGCGGAAAAGATAGCCGAATTACTGTTTAATCCATTTTTCTTTTGACCGTTAGGTGGGGATTTGGATTTACGATTCCCGTTTCCATTGCCATTCCCATTGCCGTTCTTTCCTAAGGAAGCCATTGAATCTTCCTCCCGCCATATACTGCTCCTGTCTGGTTTCCTGAAATTTGGGACAAGGGCAGCGGCACTACAGTGCTCATCAAAATACGTTATGATCATACGATATGCGAATAAGAGAGCATTGGTTACTATAAGAATCACCCTGGCTGAAGGCAGTTGGCTACTGTTATCCAGTAATTTATTTCGCATGTTGGTCCGATTTAGAGTAAACTACAATAAAGCAAGCCAAATGATCAATTGCATAAATCCCAGAGCGTTTTCAATCAGCAATGTTTAGACTAAAACGGTTTAGTTCGTTTATTGTATTTTTGAGCGTTGAATTGGAATTAAGCAAAATGCTGAAATAGGAGTTGTAGATAAAATATGTCGAATGAAGAAGTATTGTTAACTAAAGAGGGATTGGCCAAGCTGGAGGATGAGCTAAAGGAACTGAAGACCGTAAAACGCAAGGAGCTAGCCGAACGCCTTAAGTTGGCTATCAGCTACGGCGATTTGAAAGAAAATAGTGAGTATCACTCAGCCAAGGACGACCAAGCGTTTATGGAAACCCGCATTCTCATATTGGAGAAGATGCTGACCAAAGCCCGGGTCGTGGATGAGAGTAATTTAGACCTTAGAACCGTTAGTATTGGATCGACTGTCATTCTGAATGACATCGAATTTTCAGAAAAGATGGAATACAAAATTGTAAGTCCTGCTGAGGCGGATGTTCTTGATAACAAAATTTCCTATGAGAGTCCTTTAGGCAAGGCACTTTTGGGAAAAGAAGTGGGCAGTATCATTCATGTGGATGCACCCATGGCTGTAATTAAATATGAGCTGCTTGAAATTAAGCTCACATAGTTCATTCCCGATTCCCTTATATGAGGGGGCCGGGATTTTTTTATTTCTCGCTGCTTACATACCGTCCATGTGGAGCACAGTTGCACTCCACATACACTGGACAGGATTTTCTTTACTCCGCTAAGCGTACTAAGTTAGTCCGTCATTAGGAAGCCTGCTTGCTCCAATGCAGCGCAGGCATCATTAATTTTATCTTCATCCGAGGCATTCAAGGTGTGCAGGTGGATGCCTCCCGTCAGCTGGGACAAATAAGTGGCCTGGGTGGAGCTGATTTTACGGATAAAATCGTCCACTTCCTTGCGAGTTCCAACCCGTATCGGAGCAGTCAGATCCCCGTATACCGGATGCTCAACAATAACATCCTGCACACTTACACCGTAGTCCACAATCAGCTTTAGTTCCTCTTCTGTCTGTTCAGGTCGATGTTTACACACAATAATACGTGAGGCTAAGGGAGTTGCTTGACTCGCAGGCTCCATATAAATGTATCCTTGACTCGTTGCAAGGATAGGCTCTTGGCTTGCCTTTAACAGGGAAATATCCTGTACAATTACTTGTCGGGAGACGGAGGATCTGCGCGCCAGTTCGCTCCCGGTCAGTGGTGATTCGCTCTTGAGCCACAACAGTAGCTGTTCGCGGCGATCCGTACCTGACCGTTTTAAAGATTCAGTCAACGGGATAAGCTCCTTTCTTTTCGATGCGTCAGGTCTGTCAAAATATCTACCAATACATTCAATTCCTCGATGGTGGTCGTTCTTCCGAAAGAAACACGGATAAATTGTAACGCTTCACGGCCGGATGCTCCAAGCGCCTGTAAGGCAGGCGAAGGATCGTGGTGTCCGGCAGCACATGCGCTTCCAGTGGATATACAGACACCTCTGCGATTACATTCCAGCATAACATATTGTCCCTCGTAACCGTGAAAAAAACAGCCTACTATATGATGAAGCGCTGCTTTATTCTCGCTTTCCTGTACCACCCAACGTAACGGAATGGATCTTTCCTGAATTTTCGTAATAAAGTGTCTTCTCAGGGTAGCATATCGCTCCTGATACGACTCCATCTGTTCGGTCATCATTTCTGCCGCCGCGACAAAGGCTGCAATCCCGGGAACATTAACCGTTCCAGGACGAAATCCGTTTTCATGTAGTGTATCAGGGTACACGGGACGCCATGGGGTTCCGGGTTTGAGATATGCAGCACCGACGCCTTTGGGGCCATACACTTTATGGCTCGATACAGAGAGTGCATCTACTCCCATGGCTTCTACATCTACGAGAATATTCCCAAATGTCTGTACCGCATCACTGTGCAGCAAAATACCCCGTTCGCGTAGCAGGGGAGATAAGGCAGCAAGGTCCTGAACTAGTCCCGTTTCCGAATTGGCGTGTTGTACGGAGACAAGTCCGGTGTTTTCTCTCAGGTGAGGTAAAAGAGCTTCGCGAGACATTCGTCCTTCCCGATCCGGTTGCACAATGGTCAGTTCATAGCCCTGACGTTCCAGCAAAGTAGCAAGATTGTACATCGAGTGATGCTCCAAAGCGCTCATGATCCAATGCTTTTTATGCTGCGGCAACCCGTTCAGGATCGATTGCACAATCAACATATTGGATTCTGTTCCCCCTGTTGTAAAATAGATGCCTTCCTTTTGCCCGCCAATCATATTTGCTATTCGTTGCCTGCTGTAATCCAGCGTGTAGGCTGCTTGACCGCCCGCATCATGAAGGCTGCTGGCATTTCCGAACATTTCCTTATTTAATACGTTAAACATATTTAAAGCTTCACCACACATAGGTGTAGAAGCGGCATAGTCGAGATAAATCACACCAAATCCTCCCTGCTTAAAAATAATTCCATTCAAAAACTCTTGAGATTATTGTAGGCATGTGTAAATATAAGTGTCAAGACACTTGTAAATATGAATGTACACAAAGCGGTTATCTGTTCGCTGAGAGCGGAACGATCAGCCGCATCGATATGGAGGGATTCTAATGTCTATGCTTGACGTTTTACAAGGAAATCGAGGGCTTATGCCAGAGCATTATAAGACACTGACGGTTGCTGAAATGGAGCAGCGAGTGGCCGAACTGAAACAAAAATGGGGACCCAAGCTGCTTATACCGGGCCACCACTATCAGAAGGACGAGGTTATTCAGTTTGCTGATATAACAGGAGATTCTCTACAGCTTGCTCAAATGGCTGCACAAAATCAGGAAGCGGAGTTCATTGTATTTTGTGGGGTCCATTTTATGGCGGAGACAGCGGATATGCTAACTACCGATCGACAGACTGTTGTCCTACCGGATATGCGTGCAGGTTGCTCGATGGCAGATATGGCGAATGTGGAACAGACAGAACGAGCATGGAAGCATTTACAGGAGTTGGTAGGAGATACGATCATTCCGTTAACGTATGTAAATTCCACAGCAGAGATCAAAGCCTTTGTAGGACGGCATGGTGGGGCTACCGTGACTTCTTCGAATGCTAAGCAAGTGCTGGAGTGGGCGCTGAAGCAAAAGGAACGTATTTTGTTTTTACCGGATCAGCATTTAGGTCGCAATACAGCTTACGATCTTGGAATTCCGCTAAATGAAATGGCCGTGTGGAATCCGCTGGCAGATCAGCTTGAGACTGAACAGGACCCAGCAACCGTAAAAATTATTTTATGGAAAGGGCATTGCTCTGTTCATGAAAAGTTTACAGTAGATCATATTCGCAACGTTCGCGAGCGTGATAAGAACGTCCGGGTCATCGTTCACCCCGAATGCTCTTATGAAGTCGTACAGCTCGCAGATTGCGCGGGCTCCACAAAATTCATCATCGATACCATCCGTGCGGCAGAGCCAGGGACCCAATGGGCTGTTGGCACAGAAATGAATCTCGTGCAACGAATCAAGCAGCAGTACCCTGAACAGCAGATTGAATCGCTCAATCCCGATATGTGTCCCTGCCTAACCATGAACCGGATCGATCTTCCCCATTTGCTGTGGGCAATGGAACAGTTTGACCGGGGTGAGCCTGTGGGTGTGATTCGTGTGGATGCTCAGATCAGACAGGATGCTGTACTAGCATTGAATCGTATGCTTGCTATCCGTTAAGTTTTACCGTAATATAGAGCGTCCTTCCACCGGATTTGAGCATTAGACCGAAGGAGCAGAAATAATTATTTCAGTTGCTTGTGATCCAACCCGTATCTCTAATTAAAGATTAGTCGCTTGTCCGGTTTCGTGCTATAATTGTAGCAACAAACCGAAGGAGGTGAATCCCTTGTTTGAGCTTCAAGACCTACTCCCTTATTTATTTACAATCGGTTTGCTGTGCACAGTGACTTATACGTATCTCGCTCATTTGCACGGCAATGTACCCGAATGCTGGGTCGAAGGTGGGCCCGTGAGGTCTCATGCCTCTCCGCAGATGCCGATGTCTGCCCGTGGACAGGACATGCCTGTCCGGCTGGCCCGACATATCCGGCGTAAAGAAGCGCCGGATGAAGATGCATCCGATTGTTCTCCCTCGTTGAACGATGGCACAGCCAATCAACGAGGAGGAACATATGAAACGATTCAAGGGATTCACCTTTTGGGGTAAAAAAGAACGGATATTTGGATTAATGGTAGCGTTGGCGGTGGTCATGCTACTGTCTGGTTGTGGTGCGAATGCTGCGGAGATAAATGCACAGACACCCGGATTTTTTAATCATTACGTGGTGTTCCCGCTTTCTTGGCTTATTCAGCAATTGGCGCAATGGTTTGGTGGAAGCTTTGGGCTGGCGATTATGACATTGACATTCATTGTCCGTCTGGCCTTACTGCCTCTTATGATGCGTCAAACGCGTGCCCAGCAGGGGATGAAGCGCAAGATGAGCGCTATGCAGCCCGACTTGGACCGAATTAAGAAGAAGTATGAAAACAAGAAAGATACCACCAGCCAGCAGAGTATGCAGCAGGAAATGATGTCGCTTTACAAAGAACATCAATTCAATCCGCTTAATATCGGTTGTCTGCCTATTCTCATTCAGCTCCCGATCTTGAGCGGTATGTATACAGCAATCCGCTTAACCCCGGAGCTCGCATCTCACTCTTTCCTATGGTTCCGGCTCGGACAGCCGGACTGGATTTTGTCAATCGTCGTCGCAGTTGTATACTTGGCACAGGCCAAGCTTTCTCAGTTTCAGATGACGCCTGACCAGCGCAAGCAATTTGCGATCATGGGCTACCTTTCACCGATTATGATGGCGGTCTTTTCCTTCAATGCCCCTGCTGCCATGCCATTATATTGGACAGTAAGCGGCACCTTCTTGCTGCTTCAGTCGCTGTGGTTCCGCAGACGCTATCCAATAGAGGAAGCAGAGAGTAAGGTTAAACTTGGAGAAGTCACACCAACCTAATTAGTAGATGATGCTTGTTTAACTTGGGAATTACGTTTGTAGTATGCCACGTGTAATCATAGGATGTCATTCGAGCCGTTTATAAGGCTTGAATGGCGTCCTTTTTTGTTGCTGCTTTTTTCGCTACATTTCGCTTGAGATTTTGTAGTCAATATGAAATTCTTATATTATAAAATGATTCTGAAAGTGATATTTTTTGAAAACGGGTTTCATTATGTGGAGGATGCAACTAATTCTTTTAATGAAATGATAAGGGAAAAGTGGGCAAAGTAAGACCTATATGTAAGCCAATCTGCACTTTGTTTTATCACGCAATGAAATTATGGAGGAACTATAGAAAATGAAGCAAACATCAACAAAGCTGCCTATTTCCTTGGCTTTGCTCACATGTATAGTATGTGCATTCGGTTTTGGCTTAATCGCATTATGGGTGAGTGACCATCAAGTTCGGCATTTTGACCAGGAAATTATTTCGGTTATTGGACAACTGGAGTCGCCCGCCATGACCCGTGTAATGAAATTTTTCACCATGATCGGCAGCGGGATTCCAGTTGTGATCATTGTTTTAATGGCCATGTTCGTGCTCTATAGAGTATTGGGACACCGCAGAGAACTGCTTTTTTTGGCGGCTGGTGTATTGGGATCGGTAATGCTGAATACGATACTGAAAGTACTTTTTCAGCGTGCGAGACCGGAGATTCACCGTATTATTGAAGAGAATGGATACAGCTTTCCAAGCGGACATTCCATGACAGCTTTCAGCATGTATGCGGCGCTGACATTTTTAGTGTGGAAGCAAGTTCCTTCTAGGCTGGGGCGTATCCTTCTTATTGTACTCAGCAGCCTGCTGATTGTAGCAATCGGGACGAGCCGCATTTATTTAGGTGTACATTATCCGAGCGACGTTGTGGGTGGCTATTTTATGAGTGGCTGCTGGATGGCTGCTTGTATTTGGTTTTATCAGCGGTAAGAAGAACGACGAATGCTGTCACTTCGCTCTAAATCACAGCATAACGGGTTGCATAAATAATGAAGTTTCTAAATAAAGCAGACGCTTTAGCGTCTGCTTTTCATTTGGACAGAGGAAGTGTGTTCAGACATCTTAGTTCTGGCCTGTTCACCAGGCTTGAGCCCCAGCTTCTGCTCCCATTTTTCATAAAATATAATAGCCGCCTGCATAAAGATGCCAGGAAGCTTCCGACTTCGAATGAATTGATGAACGCCGACGGCACAACCTGCACCAATAAGCGCACCTGCCAAAATATCCGAGGGATAATGCACTCCGGTCCATACGCGGGATACTGCGATGAGTACAGCTAAGATAACCCAGAGAACACGAAATTTTTGATGATGAAGCCATAAAATGGCAGCCAGAGCAAACGCTCCAAGTGCATGGTTACTCGGGAATGAAGCATTGGGATCATGATGAATAAGCTGAATGACTGAATGTCCGACAAAAGGCCGATCTCTGTAAAACAAATGTCCAAGACCCCAACTAATTACAAAGCCGATACAAACCGTTATAGCGGCTTCTAAAACCATCATTCGATGCGGCATTTTAAAGGTGAACCAGTAAATCATCAAAGCCACTCCGAATAAATACGGTGCATATTGCGCTAAGAAACGCATGGTTCCATTCAAAAAGGCGAGGGAATTAGCCAGTTCATTGATCCAGTGAAATAAAGCATAGTCTACATTAATTAACATGAATAAATTACTCCTTAACATCAAAAAATTGAATAACAAAATTATATTATAGAGCGACTACACGGATAAAAGCTTAAAATCAAATAAAAAATGAATGTCCTTTCCGTTACTCATTTGTTTTTTCTATAGAAATAGGTGGTTTTGCGATGGAAAAGTCGGTGCTGGTCATTGATGATGAAGAGAAGATATCCAGATTGCTTCAGTTGGAGTTATCCCATGAAGGATATGCAGTTGAAATCGCACAAACGGGCAGAGAAGGATTGGAAAAAGCTCTAACTGGTAAATGGGATATCATCATTCTGGATGTCATGCTGCCGGAGATGAACGGGGTCGAGGTGCTGAAGCAGATTCGAAAAGTGGACAATCATACACCAGTAATTATGGTCACTGCACGTAACACGACTCCTGATAAGGTTTCAGGTCTGGATGAAGGTGCCAATGATTACATTACGAAGCCTTTTGAGATCGAGGAGTTATTAGCGCGGATGCGGGCCAGTATGAGGCATCAAATGGAGTCAACAGCTACCGCTTCACAAAAAGAGGACAAGTTATCGTCCAGGCTCCAAGTGGATAGTTTGGTGTTGGAACGCAAGACTAGGTCAGTGGTGCGGGAAGGAAACCGAATCGAACTGACGCCCAAAGAATATGATCTGCTTCTCTATCTGATGGAGCACAAAAATCAGGTATTGCAGCGGGATGAATTGATTCAGAACGTGTGGGGGTTTGATTTTGTTGGTGATACGAATGTCGTAGATGTGTATATCCGGTATGTTCGCAAAAAAATTGATCATGGATACAAAAAGAAATTAATTAAAACCGTACGTGGTGTGGGGTACTGCATCAGGGAGGAAGAACATTGAAGCTGCGGACCAAAATCACCCTGCTCAGTTCTATTTTAGTGATGATAATACTCCTGTTTGTGGATGTCACGGTTCATTTGTTGTTCGTCAAAATCGCTACGCGAAATGAAAGAGAAGTGCTGCAAAATAAGTGGACTGAAATCATTGCCGAAACCGGACACACCATGATTCTGAAGAATGCATGGAGTCCAAAACTGAAAGATGAGCTTTCCGGAGATACTATTCTGAGGGTGTTTGATCAGCAATCCCGACCTCTGTATGAAGTAAGTCGCCAGTCACGCTTTAAGCTGGGCGATATTCGTTTTAACACTTCTCAAAGCTCTCAATTGACTGATGTACAGGGTCATAAAATTCTGGTAATCCATCTCCCCGTGCTTTCTCCGGAGGGCAATCAAAAGGGAACGCTGGAGATCGTGGAAAAATGGGATGCACTCGAAACCAATCTCGATATTTTAAATACGATTCTCATCACTTCGACTGTAGGAGCAATGATGCTAAGTTTGGTAGGGAGCACGATTTTGGCGAATGCCATATTGCTGCCGATTTCCAGTAGTATTCAAACGATGCAGGAAATTGAGAGAAGCTTAAAATTTAAAAAAATCCCCGCTGGCAGTCATAATCAAGATGAATTGTCCCAAATGACCGCTACTTTTAACCGAATGATGGAGAGATTAGAAGAAAGCTTTCAAAGCCAGCAGCAGTTTGTTTCAGATGCCTCACATGAGCTGAATACCACACTTATGATTATTGAGGGCTATGCCAACATGCTGCGGCGGTGGGGCACGCTTGATGAGGACATTCGTAAGGAATCCATTGAATCGATCTATGAAGAAACTCAGCGAATGCGTACGATGACACAGCAGTTGCTGACTCTTGCCTCCTCACAGCAGAAAGGCCCTGAGCCGCATGAGCGGATAGAAATGATCGGTTGTTGTCAACAGGTAGTAGCGCATCTCAAGCCTGTACATGATCGTCAAATTTCTATTTTAACCGAAGAGAAAGAAATTTGGCTGGATGCCAACCTGACAAAAATGAAGCAATTGCTAGTGATCCTACTGGATAATGCATTAAAATACAGCTCGGATGAGATTGAAATAGGGTTATCTAAAGATGAAAAGGATGTCTATATCCGGGTTAAGGATTATGGGATCGGAATACCTGAGGGCGAGATCAAGCGGGTCTTCGAACGATTTTATCGGGTAGATAGCTCCAGGCATCGTAAAACTGGAGGGACCGGGCTGGGGTTGCCGATTGCCAAGGCAATTACAGATGCTCATCAGGGTACGATACGTATGGAGAGCGTAGAAGGAGAAGGAACGGTAGTCATCGTCACGCTGCCCCAAAGACAAAAGGAAAGGCTGTCCCTCCAGTAGAAATATCTACTCGAGGAACAGCCCTTTTTATTGTTATTTGTAAGTTAAGCATTCGGTGGATGGGAATCAACTGAAATTTATCCTAGAGGACACGACGTGCTGTTGTGTAATTGCGGCTCCACCATCCCGAATTTAGATCTGTAACCGTTACACCGCCTTTACCATACGTATGCAGAATTTTGCCGTTCCCCATGTAAATGGCTACATGATGAATTGGCGCATAGAAAAAGACCAAATCGCCTTTTTTTAGCTGACTACGCGGTACGAAAGTGCCAACAGTTGATTGCTGTCTGGACGAACGTGGAAGCTTGATGCCATTTTGTGCAAATACATATTGAGTGAACGAAGAGCAGTCAAAAGATCTTGTATTGCCTGCTGGGGCTCCATGCTCATAACGCACACCCATAAACTGGGAGCCTTTAGAAATAATCCGATCAGCTTTACTTGCCGAAGCGGCATGAGTGGTGGCTGGTCCAACGACGAAGCTCCCTGCGCTCAATGCCAAAGTCATAGTAAAGCAAATACCCATCCACAATTTTTTAGAAGTACGTTTCATATATAAATTCCTCCGTTATTCGTATTGTGTTGATGTCCTGAAATGACAATAACACAAATAAAATGTCCGGAATTTACCACTCATGGTTACAAACCTGTTACCCCAACGCTTTGTCCTCATTTATTAGAAAACGATGAGAATTTTCTCCTTAATTTCGGCTTGACAAATTGTATAGACTCCCCTTATAGATAGGCTCGTATGGCAAAAAACGACTTGCAGACGATTGGCACAAGCAATCACGCAAAATATACATACCTATATACTACAATTTATAACTTGTACGGGAGTATGCTCTGATTCCCGTTGACATCGTAAGGATCACACCGTATTTCCGGTCAGGAAGGGGAATTCGTATGGCTTCAAAGCAGAATAAAGCACTCGAAAAACGGCGTCTAACCATTGTTCAGGTCATTTCCAACTATCCCGATGCACAGCCGGTACCCTCTAACAAAGGCGGAACGGAAAAGGTCGTGCATGAATTAACTGAGGAATTGGTGAGACGAGGGCATCATGTATCGCTGTTTGCCGCCCGTGGGAGCAGGAGCAGTGCGCGGTTGATTACCTACCCCAAGGGTTTGAAACAAAGTCAGATCCCCCAATATGTACTCCGGCATATGCCTTCCAACACACATATCATTCATGATCATACTTTTCGTTCTTCTGTGGGACGTAGGAAGCTGCCTTGTCCATCAGTATGCACCGTTCATCTTCCAGTGAAGAGACACGGTAAAAACCCGGTATATGTCAGTAAACGAGCGCGTCAGCTGATGGGCAGGGGCAAAGGTTTTTATATCTATAATGGTATCAACACCCATGAATACGAGTTCAGCAGTGAGAAGCGTGGCTACTTGCTGTTTATGGGCAGAATCATACGAGATAAAGGTGTATTGCAGGCCATTCAGGTTGCAGAACGAACAGGAAAAAAACTGCTTATTGCAGGTCCTATCAAAGCTCCAGAATTTTTCCGTAAAGAGATTCAGAAACGAATTCAGCGCAATCCGAATATACGCTATGTAGGTGCAGTTGGAGGCGCTCAGAAACAGAAGCTGCTGAAACATGCAGAGTGTCTGCTGTTTCCGACACTGTGGGAAGAGCCATTTGGACTCGTAATGGTCGAGGCCATGGCTTGTGGAACACCGGTGCTGGCATTAAAAAACGGCTCCGTTCCCGAGGTACTCTTGGGCTTTCCACAGTTGATTTGCAAATCAGTTAGCCAAATGGCAGGAAAGGCACAGCAAAAAAATTATCCGTCACCAGCGCAGCTTCGTTCATATGTCAAGCAAAGATTTACCAACAAACAGATGACCAGTAACTACTTAAGACTATACCGTGAAATCATCCGTCGGCGAGAACAGAAGAGAGGACAACGACAGCCTATACGGAGGTGAAGGGGATGCAGGTCAAACGATATATGCTCGGAAATGGCTCTTGGGCAACTCCTTATTATATAGTCACAGGGGGGCAGAAAGGTCCGTGTGTGATGGTGGTCGCGGGGATACATGGTAAGGAAATAGCAAGCATACGAGCTGCTGAGAAATTGGTGAAGCTTTTGAATCAGCAAAAGCTGCGAATTAGCCAGGGTAAGCTTATAATTGTACCGATTGTAAATCAAGAGGCTTACCGCAAACGGATTAGAGGAATACCTGATCTTAATCGAACCTTTCTGCGCAAAAAAAAGCAGCTAGCAACACAACCGCTTTCCGCTGCTCTATTCAAATTAACACAAAAGCATCAACCTGAATGGTACCTCGACTTGCATGAGGCTAACGGATTGTCACAAAAGGATGCCAAGGTGCTTGGTCAAACGCTGATCTCCAACAAGGGTAATCCGGTGGTTCCTACGGTTCGTCGGATTATTAAGCGAATGAATCGCTCCATCCAGGTGAGCGACCGACATTTCAACATTCGGCTGCATGAGCTTCCAGGTTCCTCCCGCACCGCTGTAGCCCGTATTTTAGGTGCACGCGCGGTTACCGTGGAAACGGGTTGGAGCCTGCCTAAGAAAGTACGCATACACTATCAGTTGGAGATCGTTCAGCATTTTTTAAAAGAAGCCGGAATAGTCAAAGGTAACTGCATCACAAAATAATATCGCTTCTGGAGCAAGGGCTTTTTCACCTTGCTCAGAAGCGATTTTTTATGTGCGACCTGCGACCTTCGTTCAGAATCCGTAGCGTGCATTATATCTGAGGATTTTGCAAAAATCCAATAAGCGACTTCCAATGAACAATATATAGATCGAAATGGTCTAGTTCGTCTATATATTGCACTTTGGAGCGACTGGAATCAAATTTTGCAAAATCCTGATCTATGTGTTGTCAGGACTCGGATTTATAGAAGGCGTTCACCAAGCTGTTTCCCAGACGTACCTCAATCAGCTCCAGTGGTGTATCCAGATCGGCACGGATTGTGTGATGCGTATCGACTGGAATGCTAAATACAGAACCGCTTGCCGCAGCAAAACGTTCTCCGTTCAGCATGACCTCTCCCCGACCGGATACGATCGTCCATACTTTAAGTCCACTGCCGTGAATACGGCCATTCAAGCGTTGATCTGGCAGTACCGTCAGCCGTATGGCCAGTATATCGTTCAGACTCCGATGATTAAATTCGTCCAGCACTCGGTAACTGCCCCATGAGGTTTCACCATGCATGGGGTGAAGTTGAAGTTTACCTAGCTGCTCCTTGATTACGTGGGCATGGCTCTTGGACGCAATGAGAATGCCATCGGGACTCGCGGCAGCAATAATATCTTCCACACCAATGACATGAAGTGGATAGGGCAGCTCATTAACGATATGCGTGCCATGAGTCTGCCCACTAATCTGTCCACGCCCGATTACTTGACTGCTTAGCTGCTCTGTTAGAGCCTGCCAGTTGCCGATGTCGTGCCATTCGCCATCGTAGGGCAGGACGATGGCATGTTCGGCACGCTCTGCAATCTCTTCGTCGAAACTGCGAACGGGGAGGCTATCATACATTGCGCATAATGCTTTATCATTCAGCGGCAGATCACTTCGCTCCATACACGACAGCATATATCGTAATGTAAAAGCGTAAACACCACAGTTCCACAGCGCGCCCTGATGAATAAGCTGTTGTGCCCCGGAGAGATCAGGCTTTTCTGTGAAGCGAGCAACTTGCGCATAGGAGGTTTTCCCTTCCCGTATCATTTGCAGACCCGGCACGACATACCCGTATTGGTCGGAGGGATGAGTGGGCCTTGTCCCAAGCATAGCCAGATCGGCTCCGCTCTCAAGCAATAAGCCGGAGAGCGCTGCTATGCTATGGAAGAAATCCTCCCCTGCAAACATGTCCGCTGGAGCGATGCAGAGAACTTCATCCAGCCCCGTGCCTCTGGTGTGAAAATAAGCAGCCGCCAGTGCAGCTGCGGTGAAGGTTCCACGTTTGGCAGGTTCGCCTAGAACGGGCAGACGACCTTCTGTATGGCGAAAGGCTAGATTTACCTGACTCCGATGAGCCAGAAGCAGGGCAGAGGAATCCAGCCCGGCTAAGGTAAGCTGACGGTACACCCGACTGAGCATAGATTCCTTATGCCCGTCAGGAGCGGACAACAACCGGAGAAACAGCTTCGACCGGATTTCGTTGGATAGTGGCCATAGCCGTTTTCCGGCACCACCGCATAATAATACGATGCGCACGGACGTTTCCTCCTTCAATGCAGATCTATTTTGGACTGCATCATTTTGCAGGATTTTAAAAACTATTTTAGCGATGATTCAATCTTTGTTTTTGGAGTAAGCTGGTACACCTTGCGTTGATGAAAAGATAAGGAGCGATAGCTCTTAGCCAAGACATCCAATTGTTTTTGCGACAGGGAAGAAGCCCGACGATGAAGCGCTTTATTCAATGACTTGCGCAAAATCATCCGAGAGGGCTGATTACTGTATAAATAGTTGGCATACGTTTCATATTCGGAAAACCCAAACTGTTTTGTCCGGTCTATACTGTGGATAATTGCGTTGTACCAAGGTTTTCCATGACGGGCCTCGATAACTTGCTTGAGCTGGGAAAGCCGCGCTTTTTCAAAAAGCATATAATGAGTAACAAAGGACTTTGGTGAGGGAGCTTTAACGCCCATCAGCTTGTGATAGGTGCGAAAATACTCAGGCTGGCTCCAGCTGCGGTAGTAAAAAATCGTTTTTCCGTCTTTACGGAACGTATGTGGACGAATCAAAACCGTGTCCGCGTCAATGACGAGGAAAAAAGAGGCTTTACTGATTTTGTCGCCATTCATTTTGAGCAATTGTTGATACAGCCAGCCTGAACGGTCCCAGCGCGTTGTTCCGTAATGGATATGTTTTTTGGTAATGGGCAGCACCGTTTTTTCGTCTATAAATGTACATTTCTTGTTTACGCACAGACGGCGAATCCCGGTGCTTTGCGGTGAAACGATATAAATATTTCCAATTGGGTGCTGCACGTGACGGCGCAGACTGTCAATTACCAGCGGTAGTGTGGCAATATCTTTATCAATTGCGGGAATCAGAACATCGATTGTAAGGGAACCCTTCCGTGGACCATCCGATTGCGCTGACATGTTATTCACTCCCTATATGTGCAAATATACGCTCCCAGCGTCTCCCAATATCGTATGCTTGGACAGGCGCTTTCGACCGGGCAAGGTCAAACGTCCATTTCTATGCAGGACAGGGCTGATGAAGCTTCGAATGGGGAGTTAGCGCATACGATAGATTGATCTTTTTTAACAAGAGCGTTCTACCTGAGAGTAGAGAGGAGAGGGGCAAGTGAATTCTTCACAAGCGCAGGCGTCGCGCAGCAAATGGCATAAAACCCAATTGTTGCTTCAGAATGGAAGCATCAAACCTTTTGTACCAGAAACTCGCAAATATAACAAAGCAAATTTGAAGTCAATGCTGGAGAAATACGGTATGGTCTATGTAAAACCCGAGCGAGGTACCTTTGGTAAAGGTGTAATGAGAGTAGAGCAGGAGGCTGGCCAGCGTTTCGCCTATCAATATGAGGAAACGCGTCAAGAATTTAAACATTTGGATGCACTATATACCAGCCTATCGAAACATACGGGGAAGAAAAGTTATCTTATTCAAAAGGGAATCCATTTACTACGCCATCAAATGCGTTATTTTGATATTCGGGTCATGGTGCAGCGTAATGAAAAAGGGCTATGGGAGTCTACTGGAATTATTGGACGTCTGGGTCATCCCCGTAAAATCGTGACTAACTATCATAGTGGTGGTAAGCCGATGGCCTTGGAGCAGTTACTAAAATCCCATTTATCGCAAAGCAAACAGGCGGAGCTGGTCAAGAAACTAAATGAACTGGGTCTTACCATCGCCAAACAACTGCAAAAAACATATCCAAATTTCCGGCAAATTGGTGTGGATATTGGACTGGATCATCGCTTTACCCCATGGATTATTGAGGTGAATACGAAGCCAGACCCATATATTTTTAACCAATTATCAGATAAGTCGATGTACCGTAAAGTATTAAGCTATTGGCGGCTGGCTAATGAAAAAAGGAAAGTCACCGTCCCAAGCAAAGATAAAAATAAAAATAAAGATAAGAAAGTAGTTAAAGATCCTAAAAAAGAAAAAATATCTTGACCAGTAGATTACTACATTGCCAGCCCACTCCTATATGAACAATGGAGTGGGCAATTTAAAATTGAACAACCTGTGACCCTGTGCTATGCTTACATGAAAGAGAAGCTAGACGTACGAACGATGATCTTTACTATGCGTATAAACATCAGATGATACGATGAATAGAAAGGATGTACAGCCATGAATTCTGTCATTGAACTTAACAATGTAAGCTGGAAGAGAGATAACCGCACCATACTAGATCAAATCAATTGGCAGGTAGCTGAGGGAGAGCACTGGGCTGTACTCGGCTTGAATGGGTCAGGTAAAACAACGATGCTCAATATGATTAACGGTTACATATGGCCAACCACAGGTAGTGTTGGTGTATTGGGCCATACCTTTGGGGATGTGGATCTGAGGGAGCTGCGCAAATCTATTGGTTGGGTCAGTTCCTCTTTACAGGAAAGAATTAATGGGAGTCAGCGTACGCAGGATGTTGTTATTAGTGGCAAATTTGCCTCCATTGGACTTTATGATCAGACGACGGATACAGATTATGAACAGGCCGTTCAGCTTATGACGCAACTGGGGTGTGCTCATCTCGTGGATCGGTTGTATCAGGGATGCTCACAGGGAGAAAAGCAGAAAGTGCTTATCGCCCGCGCATTAATGGCCTCGCCCAAGCTACTGATTTTGGACGAGGCGTGTAATGGTTTGGACTTTTTTTCCCGGGAAGCATTGCTGGATAGCATTCGCCAGTTATCGGAGTCGCCGGCTTCGCCGAATTTACTGTATGTTACACATCATATCGAAGAAATTCTACCGATGTACACGCATACGATTTTAATCCGCCGGGGCACGGTATTTGCTAAAGGTAAAACGACTGATATTCTAAGCAGTGAAACGCTTAGTGCTTTTTTTGAAACGCCTGTGCAAGTAGAATGGAGACAGAATCGCGCATGGCTCTCTATGGTGTAGAGAGTCTTTTTTTTCTCGCTAACCTGCTACCAACATAATCAGAATAGGCAATATCAGGAATGAGGCAAGCGTGCTCCACAGGATGCAGGTGGAAACCAGTTTTGGCGATGCATTAAATTTTTCTGCTAAAATGACAGCATTTACAGCAACCGGCATTGAGGCGAGAATGAAGAGAACGGAGAACAAAAGACCTGAAATTCCCAGTATCAGCATAGCAAGACAAGCCGCAAGCGGGGAGAGTAGAAGCCGAATTGTTAGTCCGGCGTAGCTGGCTTTTTTAATAGACGACTCCAACTTAAATATTTTTACATAAGCCATCTGGGTACCCAGAATCGCCAGCACGACCGGAGAATAGGCAGCAGCAATCATCGAGACGCCTGATTGAATCCCTGAGGGAAGATGCCAGTCCAGTAGCCGCAGTCCCATGGCGAGTAGAGCTGCATAGATCGCAGGAAGTGAAAACACCGACTTAACAGCACTTTGAACAGAAAATTCAGAGCGGGCTGCAAAATAAACGCCAATGGTATTGACCATAATTATCTGGATGACGACATACACGGAGGCTTTATCCAGACCGAGCTGCCCAAAGGCAAGTAAAATTAGGGGCAGGCCATAATTTGCACTATTGGTGAGTGTGGAGATTAAGGTAAGTCCAGCCGTTTCCGGAGTGCTCAGTCTAAAGATTTTCCCTGCTAATTGTGCAATTCCCCACAACAGCAGCAGGTTTAATATTGAAAAAGCGGCAGTCTGCGCCACATCATGCCAGGTAAGCTGTGCTTTGAGTAGCGTGTCCAGAATCATGGCGGGGCTTAAAAAATATAAATACAAAGTCGAGAGCGGTTTCGTTTCCAGCTTCATGAATTTTCCAAGTAAAAATCCGGCGATCACCGGAATGGACAGCGGAACGATAACCGATAATAGAGTTGAAAGTACGATTTGAATCATGAATTCCACCCATCCTTTCTGTAATGACATTTTCCATTATAAGACGCTACTTTCGAGCCCGTCCAAGATGAAAATACAATCAAGGCCATAGGTATATACTATGAAGCCTACGACACTTATTGCGAAAATAACAAAAGGGATGCCCACAGCCATGATGAACGGCTAATAGGGCATCCCTTTTATTATAATGAACCAATAATACTGCCAATTTATGCAGTAGCTACGGTTTCCGCTTTGGTTCGGCAATCGTCAGAGCAATAGTGCTGATGCTGTTCTTCGCAATCCGGACATGCAATATGCTGGAGATTGCACACTGGGCAGTTGATATAATGATCGCTCGGCGTTTCACAATGGAAGCACTTGCCGACAATGACGTCCTCATCCGTATGATTGATCGGAATCGAGATTCGTTCGTCAAATACGTAGCATTTACCGTCAAACAATCGTCCTTGTACTTCCGGGTCCTTGCTGTAAGTCACAATGCCGCCATCCAACTGGCCTACATCGTTAAATCCTTCTTTGATCAGAAGACCCGATAACTTTTCGCAACGGATACCTCCGGTGCAGTACGTCAGAATTTTCTTGTCTTTGAACTGAGTCATATTGTTGCGAATCCATTGTGGAAATTCACGGAACGATTCGACTTCGGGGCGAATCGCCCCGCGGAAATGACCGATGTCATATTCATAGTCATTACGTCCGTCCAGAACAACTACATCTTCTTCTTGAAGCTGCTCATAAAACTCCTTTGGGGACAGACGCTTACCGCTAATTTCATTAGGGTCCAGCTCATCTTCATGACGCAGCGTAACAAGCTCCTGACGATGGCGTACAAATATTTTCTTGAACGCATGACCGTCAGACTCATCTATTTTAATAACGATATCGTGGAATTTCGGATTGGCGCGCAAATCACGCATATATTGCTCCGTTTGCTCTACTGTACCAGACAGTGTTCCGTTGATTCCTTCCGCAGCAATCAAGATTCTTCCCTTGACGCCCAGCTCCTTGCAGTAAGCCAGATGCTCTGCCGTAAAGGTGGCAGGATCTTCAATGTTGACATATTTGTAAAACAACAAAATTCGATAAGTATGTTCACACATGTAAAATCACCCTCTGATTCAAGTCAAAGTTTTTTAAAAGCAATTTTAAATGTACCACATTCTTTTAGTTAGTCAACTTAAATGTATAAAAAGTGGAAATGAAAAAGGAGACGAGCGACAAAAGTAAGGGTTTACATTATAATAGTTACGTACTGATGAGGGGATTTTTGGTAGCAGGATGAGTTATTAGATGAAAGGATGAATGAAATGAAGCATCATTTGACAGCGCATACACCACCTATGGGATGGAATAGCTGGGATTGCTACGGTGCAGCAGTACGGGAAGAGGAAGTACGGGGAAATGCTCAATATATGGCGGAGCATCTGAAGGAATACGGTTGGGAATATGTCGTGGTGGATATTCAGTGGTATGAGTCAGGAGCAGTATCTTCACAGTATCGCCCGTTTGTCCCATTGGCAATGGATTCATTTTCACGTCTTATTCCAGCGGTAAATCGGTTTCCTTCGGCAGCAGATGGACGAGGCTTCCAAGCTCTTGCGGAATATGTACACGGTCTGGGATTGAAATTTGGTATACATATTATGAGAGGCATCTCCCGCCAGGCGGTGCATCAGGATACCCCGATTTTGGGAACCACAGCCACGGCGAGACAAATTGCGCATCCCAACTCTATTTGTCCCTGGAACACAGATATGTATGGGGTAGATGCATCCAAGGAAGGCGCACAGGAGTACTATAATTCGTTGTTTGATCTGTATGCGGAATGGGGTGTGGATTTTGTCAAAGTAGATGACATTGCTGCATCACGTCTCTATGGTATTCATTTGGCGGAAATTGAATTGATTAGGCGGGCTATCGCCCAATGCGGACGTCCGATGGTGTTGAGTCTATCGCCTGGTCCTGCACCGCTGGAGTATGCATCTGATTTAATCGCAAACGCGAATATGTGGCGTATGACTGATGACTTCTGGGATGTATGGCCTTTACTGTATGGTATGTTTGAGCGCTGCGAGAAATGGGCAGAACATGTAGGTCCAGGTCACTGGCCGGATTGCGACATGCTGCCACTGGGTCATCTGGGTATTCGTTCGGTAGATTCGGTAGATTCCGGCAGCCATGACAGATGGACACGCTTTACTAAGGATGAGCAGCTAACGATGATGACCTTGTGGAGCATTTTCCGGTCTCCCCTGATGTTCGGGGGCGAACTGCGGGATAATGATGCATGGACTCTTTCTTTGCTGACTAATGAAGAAGTGTTAAATGCTCATCGCAACGGTTTGAATGCACGGCAGGTGTATAGAAAGGATGAACATATCGTTTGGACTTCACATAACGGGAAAGGGCATGTATATGCAGCTTTGTTTAATGCTGGGGATGAATCTTCAAAGGTGCGTGTATCCTTAAAAGACCTTGGTATTGAAGGTCAGGCAAATGCCAGAGATTTATGGAACCATGTAGATTTAGGTGTTTTAACACAAGAGCTGTCCACAGATTTACCTCCTCACGGAGCAGCTCTATTTATTTTGAAATAGAGGATTTTGCAAAAATCCTGAATAACATAATGTAAGGAAGAACTATGCTGTAGTTCCAACCCAATCACCCTATCGTAAAAGTGAAAGATATCTTTACAATAGGGTGTTTTTTTGCATGTGTAACTTTAGGATATTTTAACGAACTCGACATTATTCTTGGGAATATGACATTTGGAACGTGTTAATTTTATATAGTGCCTATTTCTGTACAAATTTAAATCATTTTAACGAATAGACTCGAGAAAGGAGTCAAATGATGAAATTAAAAAAAATCCACCAAAATGAACAGGACGAGCCTTGGCCCTCTAGCAAACCAATACTATGTATCGGGGGGGCCAATTTGGATCGTAAAATCATGATTAAAGGTACATTTCAGCTTCATACCTCCAATCCGAGCAGTACAAGACTGCAATCTTGCGGTGGGGTAGCACGAAATGTAGCCGAAAATTTAGGGAGGTTGAGCCAGCGGGTCAGCCTGCTGACCGCAGTTGGGGACGATGCGGAAGGTGAATTTATTATCGAACAGTCCAGCCGTTACATGCACGTGGTTCCTCTGCAAGTCCAAGGTGAACCGTCAACTGGGGTTTATACTGCCTTGCTGAACGAGCGTGGTGAACTGATTGTAGCGACAGCAGAAATGGAGATTTATGATCAGATTCGTCCTTCAGTAATTTTTGAAAATGCTCCTTTAATTGCCTCATCCCGACTCGTTCTGCTGGACACTAATTTCTCTATGAACGTAATTGCAGCCACCATACATGTCTGTCATGAGCATCGGATTCCGATTGTCGTTTCTTCGGTATCGGCCTCGAAGATGAGAAAGCTTCCCCGAAATTTGCATGGAGTGGAGTGGCTGGTATGTAAACCGGTGGAGGCTGAAGCCTATTTGGAGCTAGAACTTACAGATGATCAGCATATGTTGGATGCCACCCGAATTTTTCACAAACTTGGAGTTCAGAATGTCATTTTTATCTGCGGTGCTGATCGTGTTTTGTACGCCTCTCAGGATGGAACTCATGGCCAAATTCCCATTCATCCCGTTCAAGAGGTCATTGATGTCACAGGCGCAGATGATGCTTTTATTGCCGGGATGATATATGGAATTACCCAAGGTTATCCTATGGAGCAAGTGTGCCAATTTGGAATTAGCTGTGTCGACTTGACCCTGCAAACGGATCGGACGGTCTCAGAGACTCTTTCTATGAATAAACTTCATTCTAGGTTTCAGGAGCTGTATGGCACACATACGCAAAATTTTGTGTTTTTCAAGGGCGTGTATTTTAAAAAGAATGATACATAATTAATCAAGAGAACTCTAACCTACAACAGCGCATATTTGGAGCTTCACGTATGTAATGGCCTCAATTATTGAATTTGTAAAAGGAGCATGTTGTATGATGGACAGACTGATCTATTCTATGCGGCCCTTACAGGCAGAGCAGGGTAACGAGTTTCTTGCTGTGTAGCAGAAGATTATCTCCTTGACTAGAAATTACATTTCGTGTAAAGTGGTGAAAATTGTAATATATAGGAATAGTGTAGACCAAGGATCAAAGGTTCAATACTCGCTATACAGAGAAGAAACTCATGGGCTGAAAGGTTTCTCGCCGCGAATGAACGTTTCCCTGCCTTGCGAGCTGTAGCGGTTTGTATGATAAACCGTTACCGGCTAGACGCCGTTATCTAATGAAGGACCGTTCCGTGTATGGCTACGGTCAAATGAAGGGTGGTACCACGACACATTCGTCCCTGACGGATGTGTCTTTTTGCGTACATTTTATCGTCCAACAAGGAGGAAGCTACACATGCGCCAAAGCCAATTATTACTGACAACCTTGCGTGAAGCACCCGCAGAAGCTGAAGTGATCAGTCATCAGCTTATGCTGCGGGGAGGATTTATCCGCCAACTGGCGGCTGGAATGTACACCTATATGCCCCTGGGCAGACGGGTGCTCAGAAAAGTAGAGCAAATCGTACGGAATGAAATGGATCGCGTAGGGGCTGGGGAGCTGCTGATGCCTGTATTGCAGCCAACGGAGTTGTGGCAAGAATCAGGAAGATACGATGTTTATGGTCCTGAGTTGATGCGTTTGCAAGATCGGCATGGTCGGGAGTTTGCTTTGGGGCCTACACATGAAGAGGTCATTACGTCTTTAATACGAAATGAAGTGAATTCTTATCGCAAATTGCCTGTAACGTTGTATCAAATTCAAACCAAATTTCGGGATGAACGACGTCCGCGATTTGGCCTGCTTCGCAGTAGAGAATTTTTGATGAAGGATGCCTATTCGTTTGATGCACATTGGGAAGGACTAGATCATACCTATTCGACCATGTTCCAGGCATATCATCGCATTTTCACTCGCTGTGGTCTAAACTTTCGTGCAGTAGAAGCAGATGCGGGTGCCATTGGTGGCGAAGGTGAAACCCATGAATTTATGGCTCTAGCTGATATTGGAGAGGACACCATTGTAGCATGTACCTGCTGTGAATATGCAGCTAATCTTGAAAAAGCCGTGGCGCGATCGACGGGAAAAATAGAAATATCTCCTGTCTCATATAAAAATGAACAAGTCAGCCCTCCTTCTTTTGATACAGCTAAAATGGAAAAATTCCATACTCCAGGCCTGTGTACAATAGATCAACTGGTTGAATCGCTTCACATAGAGCCCAAAGAAATCATCAAAACACTGATTTATATGGCTGACGATCAACCTATTGCTGTAGTTGTTAGGGGGGATCATGAGGTTAACGAAGTGAAAATTAAACATATTTTAGGTAGTGAAAAATTCGAAATAGCAAGTACAAACATCGTGTCAAAGGCGACTGGAACCCCCTCGGGGTTCATAGGCCCATGCGGATTGACAATCCCTGTGTGGGTGGATTACGCCGTTGTCCAAATGTCCAGCGGTATCGCAGGCGCGAACGAGCTGGATTACCATTATCGACATGTAAACCCAAGGCGCGATATAGATCTTCGGCATGTGGCTGACTTGCGCAATGTCATAGAAGGGGATAGATGTCCTCGATGTGACGAAGGGGAATTGAAACTTCATCGTGGAATTGAGATCGGACACGTATTTAAATTGGGCACCAAATATAGTGAGAAGCTGGGTGCGACCTTTCTGGATGCGTCTGGAGCTGAGCAAGCGATGATTATGGGCTGCTATGGCATTGGCTTATCCCGGATCCTTTCTGCCATTGTAGAGCAAAATCACGATCAGAACGGAATGATATGGCCTTATGCACTAGCCCCGTTTCAAGTTCATATTATTCCGATTTCTGTGAAAGACAGGCTTCAGATGCAAATAGCCGAGAAATTACACAACCAGCTGCAGGATCGCGGTGTGGAGGTGCTGCTGGATGATCGGGAGGAACGGCCTGGGGTTAAATTCAAAGACTCCGATTTAGTAGGTATTCCCGTGCGCATCATCGTAGGTAAAGATGCCGAACACGGGAAAGTAGAGTTAGTGGAACGAAAAAGCTGCAACAAAGAGACGATTCGTATTGAAGATGTAGAGAGACGAATATTGGAACTACACTAAGCATCTATATCCCGTAGAATATGGCCTTCTCCGAGTGTAATCTCATGAAAGTCCGCCATCTGACGTGCCTGAAACCGGATTGGCTTGTCCCGACCTATCATAATGATATTTTGAACGTCGGCAGCGCCTTCCGAGGGGAGCGAGAAAGTTGAGACATAGGCAAATTCTTCACGCAACGTTGTATGAATGGCATGGATCAAATGGTCGTGTTCACTTTTGCCCATTAAATTCATGATCAGGGAGCCTTCGGAATCCAGCTTTTCTTTGGCCATCTTGAAAAATTCCCAGGATACTAAATGCAAGGGCGTACCCAGCTCCGTGAAGGCGTCCAAAATAACATAGTCATAAGCATCCGGCGCTTCCTTCTCCAGAAGGCGTCGTCCATCGCCAACAGTCACATTATCCTGATCGTATCCAAAGAATGTTCGGCTGAACTCTACAACTTGTGCATCCAGCTCGGCAATCTTAAAACGTTTATCTGTAAAATGACCCGCTATTGTACCTATACCGTGCCCGATAACAAATACATCTTCAAATGATGGATCGTTCAGCTCCATAAGATGGATAATTGCTCTCGGATATTCGAACAAAATGCGTTGTGGATGATTCAAGTCCACCGCGCCTTGGACGGCTGTATTTGAAAACTGCATCACCCGAAATAATCCCTTTTCACCATACAGCTCGGTGGTTTCGTATACTGTGATTTCATGATTATGGCTCAACTTTTTGTACAAGACATCCAAGTGAATGATCTCCTTCAAGTCAGACTTCCTCTTCATCTTAGACATGGATAGGGAGATTGTCCATAGATGAGGAGAAATGAAAGTACACATTTTCAAGCATCCCTAATTAGGTAGAATTGTTTATTTTTCCATAACAGAGTTGTTTAAACTTGTTCGTATGTCCTTTAGGAGATATAATATACAAGGATATAATGAAGTTCGTTGTGTATATTCATACAGGAAGAGAGCGGGATATTATGGGACGTAAGTGGAATAACATTAAAGAAAAGAAGGCATCCAAGGATGCTAATACGAGTCGTATATATGCTAAATTTGGCGTGGAAATTTATGTGGCAGCCAAACAAGGCGAACCTGATCCTGAATCCAATCGGGTACTAAGAGTAGTTCTAGAACGTGCAAAAACGTACAATGTACCCAAAGCAATCATTGACCGTGCTATTGAAAAAGCAAAAGGTGCTGGCGATGAAAACTACGTAGAGCTTCGTTATGAAGGTTTCGGACCGAACGGTTCCATGGTCATTGTAGATGCGCTGACCAATAACGTTAACCGTACAGCATCGGATGTGCGTTCTGCTTTTACTAAAAATGGTGGTAGCCTGGGCGTGAGCGGATCTGTAGCCTACATGTTTGATTCAACAGCAGTTATTGGTCTGGTGGGTAAAACCGCAGATGAAGTGCTGGAGCTACTGATGGAGGCAGATGTAGAGGTACGTGACATCATTGAAGAAGATGAAGCCGTCATCGTATATGCAGAGCCTGATCAATTCCATGCTGTGCAGGAAGCTTTCAAACAAGCAGGAGTAACTGAGTTTACCGTTGCGGAGCTCACCATGCTTGCCCAAAATGATATTTCTCTTCCAGAAGATGCACAGGTTCAATTCGATAAACTGATTGATGCATTAGAAGATTTGGAGGATGTTCAGCAGGTTTACCACAATGTAGACTCTGAGGAATAGTCTTTGTTAATTAGTTTGTAAAAACACCGTATTTAGATACGGTCAGGCTGTCGAGAAAGTCTCGACAGCCTATTTTATGTTAATTTTGTTTAAGACGACACCGCGTTAATGTTGTATAATATAGGTAACTATTGTAGAACGGATGGTGTTGATATGCTACGCTCCAACCGCGAAAAACAACAATCCTACGAATTTGTTTCCATCGAAGATCTGGTTCCTCAAGATCACTTGCTCCGCAAAGTAGATAAGTATATCGATTTTTCGTTTATCGATGATAAAGTTCGACCACTGTATTGTGCAGACAACGGGCGTCCTGCCATTGATCCTACCGTATTGTTTAAAATGATCTTTCTCGGTTATTTCTATGGCATTCGCTCAGAACGGCAACTCGAGCGAGAAATTCAGACGAACCTAGCTTATCGTTGGTTTCTGGGGTTGGGCTTAACGGATAAAGTTCCGGACCATACGACGATTAGCTGGAATCGTCGCACTCGCTTTAAAGACACCACGATCTTTCAAGATATCTTCGATGAAATTGTGCTGCAGGCGATCTCTCACCGAATGGTGGGTGGGCGTGTTCTCGTCACCGATTCCACACACGTCAAAGCCAATGCTAACAGGCACCAGTACATCAAAGAACAAGTGTTGCAGAATACTAAAGACTATATGGACGAGCTGAACGAAGCGGTGAAGGATGACCGGAGAAACCACGGAAAAAAGCCTTAAAATCCCGAGAGGAAGTGAACGAAGAAAAAGAAATTAAAGTGAGCAAAACAGACCCGGACAGCGGCTATATGATCCGTGATGGCAAGCCCGAAGGCTTCTTCTATCTGGACCACCGCACGGTGGATATGAAGTACAATCTGATTACGGACGTGCATGTGACACCAGGGAATGTACATGATTCTGTCCCCTATTTGTCCCGTTTGGATCGCCAAAGAGAACGTTTTGGTTTTCAAGTAGAAGCTGTTGCACTAGATTCAGGTTATTTAACAACGCCGATTTGCCGAGGTTTGCAGAACCGAAAGATTTTTGCCGTGATTGCTCACCGAAGATTCCATCCCAGACAAGGACTGTTTCCGAAATGGAAGTTTGAATACGATGCCAAACGCAATGCGTATAGATGCCCAGCCCAACAGGAACTGCCCTACCGAACGACGGACCGTAAGGGATACCGGCAGTATGCCTCTGACCCAGCTCAGTGCCAGCATTGCCCACTGCTAAGTCAGTGTACCCAGTCTCGAAACCACCGCAAAGTGGTGACTCGGCATGTCTGGGAAGACAGCAAAGAGTGGGTACGGAGCAACCGGCTGAGCCCATCTGGTAAAAAGCTGTACCGCAAACGAAAAGAGACGATTGAGCGAAGCTTCGCGGATGCCAAAGAGCTCCATGGGTTTCGCTATTGCCGTTTGCGCGGTCTTCCAAACGTCAGGGAACAAGCCCTTATGACGGCAGCCGTGCAGAACATGAAGAAGATGGCGATCCACCTAGATCGCCTGGAGAAACAGGGGTAACCCCCCCTGCTTCTCCAGAGACCAGAGCATTATGATGTAAAAAAGAAACCCACGTCTCAAAATGACGGGGTTTCTCGACAATCTGACCGTATTTAGATACGGTGTTTTTTTGTATAGTAATCATCGGACCTCTTATGGTTATTTCTTTTTAGGGTCATAAGAATAACTGGGATATTTGACAACGGGCCATTTTACCTTTCGTAAATTTGAGATCACATCAGTACCTACATGTAAATTACTCTGAATCAGTTCTGTAGGCGTAAGGGCCATCCATTGATTCAAGGAAACATCTGCAAAACGGTCACTTTTAAACATTTCAAGAAACCAAAGTGTGCTGGAGCCTGTATTTTGAATGTAATGACCGTAAGCAAAAGGCACATATCCAACATCTCCGGCTCTAAAATCAAACGTACGGGCTGCACCATTACCGCCAAAGACAGTCATCCGTCCTTGCCCGGCAAGATAGTATTGCCATTCGTCATTATTAGGATGCCAGTGCATTTCTCGCATGGCGCCGGGCTCAATCTCAACAAGAGCAGCTGCAATGGTTTTGGAAATCGGAAAATTGGAGGAGTCGACGATTCGTACGCTTCCGCCCGGCGTTTTGATTGGGGGCTGGGCTAGTAATTCATGCTTGAAGGACTGAGGTATCGTACCATAGGGAGAGGAAACCGCTTGGCTTTGAAGAGAACCGGGAACGGAATCCTGATAGATATATACTTGGTCTTGAGGAATTGCTGCAAAATCAGCTTCTGGTACACCAAAATTTGCAGAAAGTACGTCTTTGGGAGTATGTGCGAACCAATCGGAGATGGATAGGGTGTTCAGATCGGAGAAACTACCATCATCAAAAACCAGCAAAAATTCGCACCCATCCTCAAGTCCCTGTATAGAGTGCGGAATGCCAGGAGGGAAATACCAGAGATCTCCGGGACCCACATCAGCAATAAAATTACGTCCATTTTGGTCTACTGCCGTAATGCGAGCACTTCCCAACAGCATATATGACCATTCCGCTTGCTGATGCCAGTGAAGCTCACGTACACCACCCGGTGTCAAACTCATATTCACCCCGGCAAGGGTTGTAGCAATAGGTAATTCCCTTACCGTTACTTCTCTTGACCACCCACCGTGATTAAGCTGCATATGGGCATCAGAAAAAGAAAATCTCATATTTGGAATGAGACCATTGTCCGTTACGGGGGGAACCAGCATATCGGGATTCTGTAGATCCCTCATCACATCACGTGGACCCTTGTCGATGCCCCCAGCACCATCACATCTGATGGGTTGGGGGATTCTTGCATTTTTAGGGCAATCATTATGCATCATTAAATCTTCCTCTCCAGGTTGAAGCTTGATGAAGTATGGGATAAGAAAATACGCATAAAGATTTTATGATCATGTAGTGAGTTTTATGCTGTATGCGTTAGATCTGTAAACTGAGCCTGAATGATTTGAGCTAAATCGTGCGGACTTAACTCCAGTTGGGTCCCAATTTTCCCACCGCTTACAACGATGGCTTCCAGTTCCAATGCAGGCTGGTCGATAAAAGTGGGGTAGAGCTTTTTCATTCCAATAGGGGAGCAGCCACCGCGAATATATCCCGTAAACTTTTGCAAATCCTTAACTGGAAGCATTTCAATTTTTTTCTCTCCCGCGGATTTGGCTGCTTTTTTGAGATCAAGCTCTTTATGTACAGGAATTACAAAAACAAACAGATTTTGTTTGCTGTGTGCAACCAAAGTTTTGAAAACTATCTCCGGGGCTCTATCGATTTTCTCAGCCACATTCATACCGTCTATTTTTCCATCTTGATGATCATAACTCAAAATATTGTATTGTATATGTTGCCCGTCCAATATGCGCATGGCGTTTGTTTTGCTGGCACTCATCTTATTTCTTCCTTTCTTTAGAGTTTTTCCAAGTGATCCACATAATCCTTTGCATCCTTAAGGGAAAGATCCTTAGCCGTTCTCAGTTCTTTTATGGCTTGAATCTTTTTTCCTTCCCTAATGAGCAGGAGCAACCTTTCATTGATATCTTCTGAAGCTCCTGCATCTAGAATATGTGGAGGAGAGGCAGGGATGGTGCCTGACAGCGATGTTCCTTGTATTCCTGAACGATTTTCTAGACGCTCCACGTCGGATTTCAAGTCATTAAGCCGAGATTGAAGGCTGTAGACCTTAATTAAAAGTATGACGGAGAGGAGCAATGCGATGATTGCTATATACTCAATAGCTGACAACAGAATTCCCCCCTATTTAAGTGACTTTCAACGCAGAAATGCTGCACTAAAAATTTATTTCTTATTTATAGTATAGCATGATGATAGAGGAGAAGAGGAAAAGGCGTACAAATTGACTTTTTACAGGCAGAGCGTTATATTACAACTTATTATAAACCTTTTAATAAATACTGGAAAAGGAGTGTATTCAAATACAACCAGTCTCCAATAACACCATTCGGGTTAAACAAATTAATGTAGAGTTAGTTAAAAACACACTGAAATCCAAGGAATATGCAACCAAGTCATCGATAGCCAGTATCACAGGTCTTAGTGTGGCAACCTGCGGAAATATTCTGAATGAGCTTCTTCAAACCGGGGAAGTATTAGAGACGGAATTGGAAGAGTCGAACGGCGGACGTCCGGCTAGACGTTACAAATATAACGCTGATTATTCTTATATTATCTGTTTAAATGTGAAAACGGAAGGCGGTATACATTCTCTTACTTATGCTGTTGCTAATTTGCTTGGTGATATCATCATCGAGAATACTTCCATTGTGCCTCATATTGATTATGAGGTCATAGAAACCAAAATTGGAGAGCTGATTAATAACTATGGAAACGTCAAAGCCATTGGAATTGGCATCCCCGGGGTTGTTCATCAAGGAATTATCGATGTTTGTGATCTCGACCTGCTCATAGGAGTCCCTGTAGGTCCACAGCTTCAAGATAAATACGGATTAGAAGTTACCATTGAAAATGATATGCATTTAACAGTCTACGGATTTTATAACATGCAGAATTATGATGAGGATAAAACCTTTGCTATTGTTACGTTTCCAAAAGACAATTTCCCCGGAGCGGGTTTTATTGTCGATGGACATTTGTTAAAAGGAAATACCAAATTTGCGGGGGAAGTTTCCTTCTTACCTTTTGATTTAACAAGAGAGGAACAGCTTAAACAGTTAAATAGCACAGAGGGATTTGTTCCTCTGGCGATCCAAACGATAACTTCCATTATTGCAATTATAGACCCTGTATCTATCGCTTTGACTGGAGAGTTATCCAAGCCGAATCTGTTGGACGATATTTATAACGGCTGTCTAAAAGATGTACCCAAAGAACATATGCCCGAAATTTTTGTGAAAAACGATACTCATGATGAATACATGTTTGGGTTGATTTCAGTGACCCTTGAAAGTCTGACGTACAATTTGCAATTGGTGGAGAAAAGGAAATAGGGCATCGTTCAATAAAGCATGAGAGGATGAGATTAATGAATCAAAAATCGATTGCATGGACTACAGGGACATGGACTAATCATCCTGTATCATCCATAGAAGAAGACCAGTTCCTTAAAGTTGAAACCAGAGAAGGAAGCGACTACTGGGAAAAAACTTTGTATGGGTTTGAACGCAGTAGCGGACATTCCCTGCTTACAGACTGGGAAGAAGGCTCTGCCATCGAAGTCACGTTTCAATTAGGCTCATTTACGGAGCTTTACGATCAGGCCGGTATAATGCTGTATCAAGGACAACAAAAGTGGATTAAAGCCGGAATCGAATTAAATGACGGAATTCCTCAACTGGCAGTCGTAGTCACAGATGGCTATTCCGATTGGTCATTAGCTCCTGTACCCGATTGGGTAGGGAAAAATGTCACGATCCGTGCTTCACAACTACAGGACGCGGTTATCATTAGAGCCCGAACCGAAAATCAAAGCTGGCGCACTGTACGTGTAGCACGTTTTCCTTATGAAACGGGACAACAGGCAGGTCCTTTTGCCTGCGCGCCGACTCGAGCCGGCTTTCAGGTTATCTTTACACGCTGGGTAAGTACTGAACCAGATAGAGATATTCATGTAGATCCGCCATTTGAAGAATAGTCATTTTACTCAATAATAGAAGAGTTATAAATATGGGAGTAATTATTGGAGATAATACTATGATAAGCTCTGGATGTTTTTAAAATAAAACTTGACATGAAACGCGTTACAAACCTTAAGATTCAATTAGAAGTACTTTATAACACATTTGCATAAGGGTAACGTGTTTCTATCCTAGTTAATAAAAAACATCAGCAAAGGCGGAGAAAATATGAGTACACAGTTTCCAAAAGATTTCCTGTGGGGCGGAGCAGTTGCTGCTAATCAGCTCGAAGGCGCTTATCAAGAAGATGGAAAAGGCTGGTCCATTCAGGATGTAACTCCTCGTGGTGGTTGGGGGCCCGTTACGGATGTACCCACAGAAGATAACATGAAATTGATCGGTATTGATTTTTATCATCATTATAAAGAAGATATCAAACTCTTCGCGGAAATGGGTTTCAAAGTATTCCGTACTTCTATCGCATGGTCACGTATTTTCCCTAAAGGTGACGAACTGGAGCCTAACGAAAAAGGCTTGCAATTTTATGATGATTTGTTTGATGAACTTCACAAATATGGAATTGAGCCACTCGTTACACTATCTCACTATGAAACACCTTTACATTTGTCCAGAGAATACGATGGTTGGGTAAACCGTAAGCTTGTTGATTTTTATGAGCGCTATGCTACAACTGTATTTAATCGCTACAAAGATAAAGTTAAATACTGGTTGACTTTCAATGAAATCAACTCCATTCTTGAAGCACCATTCATGAGTGGAGGAATTAGCACACCAAAAGATCAACTTAGTGAGCAAGATCTTTATCAAGCTATTCACCATGAGCTTGTAGCGAGTGCAAGAGCGGTAAAAATCGGTCATCAGATCAACCCTGATTTCAAAATTGGCTGTATGGTGCTGAGTATGCCTACTTATCCGCTGACACCAAATCCAGACGATGTCATTGCTGCGATGGAATTTGATCACAGAAACATGGCATTTGCCGATATTCACGCAAGAGGTCAATACCCAGGTTACATGAAACGTTTCTTTAAAGAATACGGAATTACTATTCACTTTGAACCAAGTGATGCCGAAGATTTGAAACATACCGTTGATTTTATCTCGTTCAGCTATTATATGAGTACTTGTGAGACAGCTGACGAAGCTAAAAAAGTCAAAGGTGAAGGTAATATTCTTGGTGGTGTCATCAATCCGCATCTTGAGGCAAGTGAGTGGGGCTGGCAAATTGATCCGCAAGGTTTACGTTATGTCCTGAATACGTTCTATGATCGCTTCCAAAAACCACTATTCATCGTTGAAAATGGTCTGGGCGCCGTTGATGAACTGATTACAAATGAAAAAGGCGAAAAAACGGTTGAAGATGACTACCGGATCAACTACCTGAATGATCATTTGGTTCAAGTTGGAGAAGCTATTGAGGACGGAGTAGAGGTTTTGGGCTATACGTCTTGGGGATGTATTGACCTTGTCAGCGCATCGACCGCTCAGCTTAAGAAACGTTATGGCTACATTTACGTAGATCGTCATGATGATGGCAGCGGTACACTTGAAAGATATCCGAAGAAATCGTTCCATTGGTATAAAGAAGTTATTGCTACGAACGGTGAAAGCTTGAAACGTTAATTTATAAATAATCCAGTGATTAATTATATATAAATGAAGGCTTATAGATAGCGACCGCTTTTTTTCTTTTACGAAGCGGTCGCTAATTTTTTAGGGGTGTTAGAATTGGACAAAAATTAATTACTAATATATATTAAGACTTATTAAAACATTAATAATAACTATACAGAAAATTGAGTCCAGTATAAATTAATGATTTTTTAATGATGAGGGCTGCAGAAGGAGGAAAATAATGAAGATTGAGCATGTAGCGATCTGGGTGAGAGACTTAGAAAAGATGAAGAGCTTTTACGAGCAATATTTTGATGGAAAATCTAACGATAAATATTATAACGCTACAAAAGGATTTGAGTCCTATTTTATCACCTTTGAGGATGGAGCAAGGTTAGAAGTTATGCGTAAAACGGGAGTAGATCATTCTCCACAGATCAATATTACGGGCTGGGCTCATGTGGCATTTTCCGTTGGAAGTAAAGCACTGGTGAATGAAAAGACAGAGCAGCTCATGCTTGCAGGATATGAAGTAGTGGGTCAGCCAAGATTGACAGGTGACGGCTATTATGAAAGCGTAATTAAAGATCCAGAAGGTAATTTAGTGGAAATTTCAATGTGAGTAGCTTTTCAGTTCTGAAGAGTGAGCATGTGGAATCCTACAATGAAGCTTTAAAAGAAATCTGACTTTCTGTATCTAAATAAGCGAAGCGAGGATGGATCGGTGGTAATGTGCCTTCTGGTGTGATTGCGGTTGAAAACCCTTGCAAGGTCACCCGTAAAATCACCGAAGATGATAAGTACAAATATAAAAGGAATAACAATAAACTACAGCTCACTCGGAGCTGTAGTTTATTGTCTTAAAAAGAGTATGACCAAACGAAAGAACATTTTTGCACAGATTTGTTTAGGGAATAATGCAATAATGTGCTTAAGTGGAATATTTTCAGCCTATTCAGAAAGGAAAGAATAATTATGAAATTGATGTTTATATCAGATATTCACGGCTCACTGCATTGGTTGCAATTGGCACTGGAAAAGTTCAGGGAGGAGAAAGCCGATCGTCTTGTCCTGCTCGGAGATTATATGTACCACGGACCACGTAATCCGTTACCAGAAGGGTATAATCCGGCAGAAGTCGCCGCACTGCTGAATAAGCACAAGTCCCATATTGCGGTTTCTGTGCGCGGAAATTGCGATGCAGAGGTGGATCAGATGCTGCTGGAGTTTCCTATGATGGGTGATTATGCTTTGCTATACCATGAAGGACGGAGAATCTATGTCACGCACGGACATGGCTTTAGTATCGGAAATTTACCACCACTAGAAGCGGGAGATGTGTTTATCCAGGGACATACTCATATTCCGGTAGCGGATGTGGAAAATGGGATCTTTATACTGAACCCCGGTTCGATCTCGCTGCCAAAAGAAAACTATCCATCCTCTTACGGTGTGTTGGAGGGGGCACAATTCACTGTGAAGGATTTTGATGGGAATACAGTGAAAGAAATCACATTTTCAAAGTAATTTACTCCAATGTGAATGTAAATTATTGAAAGTTTTCCGCTTCGATTGAGACAAAGATCATATTATTGTATGATAGGAGCGGAGTCTACATTATGAAAAAGAAAGAGAGCTTCAATACATGCAAATTAAGGATTCACATTATAAGATGCCGCCTGAATGGGCGCCACATGAACGCACGTATATTTCTTGGCCTGTAAAATCTTCAATGGTTTACCCGGATATGCATGCTGATGTATGCAAGGGCTATGCCGGAATTGTACGCGCCATGGCGGAATTTGAACCAGTTACTGTGGTCGTAAATCCGGAAGATTTGGAGAGCGTTAAGACGCTTGAACTTGGGGAACGGGTAGAACTGCTGCCGATTGAGCACAGCGATGCGTGGCTGCGTGATAACGGCCCTACTTTTCTCACAGACGAGCATGGTCAGTTGGCAGGTGTTAACTGGAAGTTTAACGCCTGGGGTGGCAAATACGCCCCATGGGACCTGGATGACCAGGTTGCACCGCAAATTTTGGACCAACTTGGAGTTCCACGGTTTGATGCACCGCTTGTGATGGAAGGCGGCTCACTGCACGTAGACGGCGAAGGCACACTGATTACAACCGAAGAGTGTTTGCTCAATTCCAACCGAAATCCGGAATTAAGCAGAGAAGAAATTGAACGGCATGTATGTGAGTATACAGGTGCCGAGAAGATAATATGGCTAAAACGTGGTCTTAGTGGCGACGAAACAGACGGTCATGTGGACAATATTGCTTGTTTTGCAGCTCCTGGGAAGGTCATTATGCAAGTGTGTGATGATCCTGAGGATGAAAATTACGAAATCACGCAGGAAAACCTGCGCATTCTGGAGCAAGCAACGGATGCCAAAGGCCGTAAGCTAGAAGTGATTCGAATCGGTCAGCCGCCGCGTGTGGATTATGAAGACAGCCGATTGACACTGAGTTATATTAACTTCTATTTTGTGAATGGCGGTATTATTTTGCCAGTGTTCGGCGGCACTGCCGCTGAGAGTGATCTTGCAGCTGAGCAAGTGCTGGCAAATGTATTCCCAGATCGCACCATTCGTACTGTAGACGGTATGGCGGTCATCCGTGAAGGCGGTAACGTGCACTGTACGACCCAGCAGATGCCTGCTGTAAAGCGTTGAACGATACAACATCTAAAAGGAGGACTAAAGTGAGAAAAGTAAAAGTTGCAGCAACTCAAATGAGCTGTTCTACCAATATCGAAGAAAATATTAGTAAAGCAGAGAAGTTAGTACGTGAAGCGGCTGCGCAGGGCGCACAAATTATTTTGCTACAGGAGTTGTTCGAGACTCCATATTTCTGCCAGAAGGAAAAGTCTGATTATTATTCATATGCCACTGAGCTGGAGCACAACAAAGCGGTTAACCATTTTAGGAAAATCGCCAAAGAATTACAGGTTGTGCTGCCAATCAGCTTCTATGAAAAGAAAAACTACGCGCGCTACAACAGTCTTGCCGTCATTGACGCAGACGGTGAAGTGTTAGGTAAATACCGCAAAAGCCACATCCCGGACGGTCCTGGGTATGAGGAAAAATTTTATTTTAATCCGGGCGATACCGGTTTTAAAGTATGGAATACACGTTATGCCAAAATTGGGGTAGGCGTGTGCTGGGACCAATGGTATCCTGAGGCGGCCCGCTGTATGGCGCTCATGGGCGCAGAACTTTTGTTCTATCCGACAGCTATTGGCTCGGAACCGCAGGATTCTGCCATTGATTCCAAGGATCACTGGCAGACTTGCATGCTGGGTCATGCGGCTTCCAACCTGATTCCAGTCATAGCTTCCAATCGGATCGGAACTGAAACGGACGAAGACTCCAGTATTACATTCTACGGTTCATCCTTTATTGCCGGACATCAAGGTAACAAGATCGCAGAAGCGGGTCGTACCGATGAAGAAGTGCTTACTGCTGAATTTGACCTGGATGAGCTGGAAGTAGGACGGATTGAATGGGGCATTTTCCGTGACCGTCGTCCTGAACTGTACAATATGATTGCCACCTATGATGGTGATTTAAAAGTATAATCTTGATACGGATAGACAAGTCTCCCTTGACGTCAAGCCGGGGTGTTTCCTTTCATTGGACTCACCCGGCTTTTCGGGCAGGGGATTTTTGGTTTCTGAATGGAGCACTTCTAGTGATGGATAGGAGGAAAGAAAACAGCAATGAGACATGAGGGGATAGACCAATCATTGTCTGTTTATGAATATTGGGGAGCATCACCCAGAACGGCATACATCTATTGAGGCTTATATTTACGATACCCAGGTGATCGACGAAGGATTTTTCCTTAAATATCTGAATACCTCTCCTAAAGCCTCAGCCTACGCACCTTTATTCAGAAAAAATGGATATGCCACAATGTGTGGGCTGCTGGACAGATATGTTAGGAAAGGGATTTTGGAGCGTGTACCCAATGGTTTCAAAAGAACGGATCGGTAGGTGGATACCGGAATATAAGCATGTTTTTTCACACCAAAGGGACATTCCTCACAGGATTGTTCCTTTTTTATTTTATTTCTAACTCCAGTTAATCTATAGATTGAAACTATGATTTAGTACATAAAATAGCATTAGAATTTATGGATTAGATGATATAAAATCAAGTCATAAGGAATGATCGTACTCAATAACATCTCGATATTCCCAAAAGTGAAATAAATCACATATGAGAATGCTTTAATGGAAGCTTGAACATGAAATTTGTACACTCGCAAGGAGGAAGAACAATGAACCACTATCCTGCTATCTTTGAACCTCTAACCATACGACGCATGACCTTGAAAAATCGGATTGTTATGCCCCCAATGGGAACTAACTTTGCTGCCATGGACGGAAGCTTTGTTCAGGATCATATTGACTATTATGTGCAACGGGCCAAAGGTGGTACCGGCTTGATAACAGTAGAAAATGTTTGTCTGGATTTCCCAATGGGTACAAACGGAACAACCCAGCTGCGTATGGATAACGATCAGTTTATTCCCGGACTGTTTAGATTAACAGAAGCCCTACACTCTTATGGAGCTTGTGTTTCTGTACAAATTAACCATGCGGGTGCTTCAGCTTATGCGGGACGACTGAACGGAATTCAGCCTGTATCTTCTTCCAATATTCCTTCTAAAAAGGGCGGAGCGATTCCAAGACCTTTGCAAAAAGAAGAAATTTACGCCATTGTGCGCAAATACGGAGAAGCAGCGGGAAGAGCGCAACGAGCAGGATTTGACTGTGTTGAAATTCATGCGGGACACTCCTACTTGCTGAGTCAGTTTCTTTCGCCGATGTATAATAAACGCACGGATGAATTTGGCGGCAGTGCAGAAAACCGTACCCGTTTTGCCAGATTAGTCATTGATGAAATTCGTTCAGTGGTAGGCCCATTCTTCCCTATTTGCTTACGTTTTAGCGCGGAAGAGTTCACAGAAGGTGGGAACACACTGGAAGATACACTCGAGTTATTGGAGTATCTTAATGATGAGGTAGATATTTTGAATGTTTCTGCTGCTCTGAATGATTCCATCCAGTTCCAGATTGACGGGATGAACCTGCCAGATGGTTGGCGCTCATATATGGCCAAAGCGGTAAAAGAAAAATTCGGGAAGGTAACGATGACCTCAGGTAATATTCGGAGCCCACAGGCTGCGCAGGATATTTTGGTGAGAGGTGACGCGGATCTTCTGGCAATGGGTAGAGGCTTGATTGCAGAACCGAACTGGGTGCTTAAAGTGCAAAACGGCTACGAACATTTGCTTAGAAAATGTATCTCTTGCAACATTGGTTGTGCCGATCATCGTATCTCCAAAAGTAAACCGATTTGCTGTACGGTAAATCCGGATCTGTTCAAGGAAGCTGAATACCGGAAACAACGTGTTAAGAACAATGTTCATGTTGTTGTGATCGGTGGGGGTACCGCTGGGATGGAAGCAGCATGTACGGCAGCCGAAGTAGGCTGCAAAGTAACCCTCTTTGAGGAGAAACCAGAGTTGGGCGGTTTGGCCCGTGATATTGCCCGCTTGCCAGACAAAACACGCATCAATGATTTCCCTGATTATCTGATTCAACGCACCAAACAGTTAACCAATCTGAACATTGTAACAGGGAGCCGAGCCGATTTGGCGATGATTAGTGCCCTGAATCCTGATATTATTGTCAATGCGACGGGGGCCATACCACTTCTTCCGCCTATTGCAGGTTTGCATGAGCAACTGGGCAAACCGGGGACAAAAGTGTTCTCCATCTTTGATCTTTTGCACAACATGGAGAAATTCCAGGAGTTTGAAGGTAAACGCATTGCTGTAGTTGGTGGCGGGGCTGTGGGACTGGATGTCGTCGAATATTACGCAGAGCGTGGAGCACAAGAGGTTTCCATTATTGAGATGATGCCGCTACTCGGTAAAGATCTGGATATGATTACCCGAATCTCCATGATGAAAATGGTAGAGGAGCGGGAAGTGAACGTCCATACGGAAACAGCTTTGACAGAAGTGTGTAGCGACCGTTTCAAAGTAAAGCATGGAGAACAGGAGTTTGAGATTCCTTTTGATCTTGGATTCGTATGCTTGGGTATGCGTTCATACAGTCCGCTGATGGACAGCTTGCTCGAATATGGTAAAAAACATCAAGTAGAAGTTATTAATATTGGGGATAGTAAACAAGCTCGTCGTATTATTGATGGTACACGTGAAGGTCGCAATATTCTCAAAACCATTCAACGGGTAGACGAATTTAAACATGAGTTTTCGTATTCTTACTGATTTTATAATATAAGTGATGGGTGTTCACGATGGCAACTCAGTGAATATTGAGGTTGAAGAGACAGCTTGTCTTTTCAGCCTTTTTTATTTGAGTTTTTTCTGGAAGAAGATTGATTCCTCTGTCATTTCAAAGGTAAACTATGGAAAGCATATAGTAAGTTAGTAAGTAAGGCTATTTTAACGTGGGGGGATGAGCGTGAATCAACTCTTTAGTGAAATACCGGGTGCCAGCAAGTGGAGCAACGTGGAAGAGATTCATAGAGGCTGGTCCAGTGACAAAAAATATTATATTCGAACCACTGATGGTAGAGACTTGCTGCTAAGAATGGCGGATATGGTTCATTATGATAAAAAGAAACGCGAGTTTGAAGCTGTAAAAAAGCTGAATCACGTGGAGAATCTGTTCATGTCCCGGCCGCTTGAATTTGGGTTTTGTAATGAGGGTCAATCTGTATATTCCTTGTTCACCTGGATCGAAGGGAAAGATGCTGAAGAGATGATCCCCACGTTAGCTGCAGCACAACAGTATCAACTTGGAGTTCAAGCGGGAGATGCATTGAAAAAAATGCATGAGATTCATGCAGAGCCAGATCGAGTCCCATGGGCTGAGCATTATAATGGCAAAATCAACAGGTATATTACAAACTATAAGTCATGCGGTATTTTCTTAAAGGGAGCAGATCAAGCCATAAGCTTTATTGAGCAAAACCGTCATCTATTAGAAAATCGTCCTCAAACATTTCAGCATGGGGATTATCATGTGGGCAATATGGTGGTTACCCCATCTGGTGAACTGGGTATCATCGATTTTAATAGAATGGACTATGGTGATCCTTGGGAAGAATTCAATAGAATTACCTGGTGTGCAGCATTAAGTCCTTTATTCGCTTCGGGCCGAATCCACGGTTATTTTAATAACAATGTACCTGATTTATTTTTTAGATTAATGGCTCTGTATATTGCAAGCAATCAGCTTTCATCGATCCACTGGGCCATTCCATTTGGCAAAGAAGAGGTAGACGATATGGTGCAACGAGCTGAAGAGGTATTGGAGGCATATGATGACTTTCAATCCTATATACCGAAATGGTACCTGCCCAGTTACCGCGACTTGTAAATATGAAGACCGCTGCTCCTGGGAGTGACGGTCTATTTTTTAGCATTCTATTATCGTCACTTTTAGCTTAACGGTAGAACCTTTGGCAGAAACGGAGGAGGCCTTTACGCTGTTACCTTCACTAATGGATTGACCTGCCACCTGGACAGCAATGGCCTAATCGTGCCTACGTGATCGTTGTATACCAAGGTTGCTTGTTGAAACGTAACGATAAACGTTGATGTTGCTGAAGCTGCGAGCGCGTACGTTCCATTGAACATCAGGGATACCACTACCCATAGAATAGCCGATGCTTTCGTCCATATGACTTGAATTTATTTAGTAGAGAGAGGGAAGGGAAAATCTGATGAAAAAAATATATAGCGAACAAGAACTCATAGATATGACGATTAAACTGCTTGAACAAACTTCAATATATGAAGAGCAGTATGAGCAATATGTAAGACGACCTTTCTGTACGGATTTTTATGATGATCTGAGTCCGTATGTGCAAGTGAGCAAGCGGGGTTATACGCTCCAAATGTATGAAAGAGGCATACAGATGCTGAACAAGCTTACGAAAGAGGAAGAGGATGTGATTTATTGGATCATCGAAGATACAATTCACATCATTGCCCATCTGAATCTGCTTCGCAAATATAAAGTGGATAACATAAATACTCATTTAAAATATACAAAGGAGATCATGAAGGAGCTGACAACTTCAATGAACAAAGCATTTTATGAAATTGGAGGAATCTATCAGGAATGGCATGAAGCGAATAGAAGAGCAACACTGGAGAACCCATTAAAGTAAAACAAAACAAGAAACAGTTGACAATCAGTGAGGTGAAATTTACAATTTTATATTAGTGATAATGATTATCAATATCATTAATTTTAAGTATGCTTTGCACTTACTATATTTCAAAGGAGATTTGCAACATGCATCGTATGATGAACAAGAAGTTTCACATGATTTTATGTGCACTATTCGTAGTGATTTTCGTTATTTCAGGTTGTGGGAATGCTGGCAGCTCGTCTGATTCATCTGCTAAATCCGCGTCGTCCACGAAGGAAGAGGTAAGCAGTGATTCTGATACACGTACAGTCTCTACGGTAAAAGGAGATGTGAAGGTGCCCGCTAATCCTCAACGGGTAGTCGTGAACTGGTATGTTGGTGATGTATTTACACTAGGGATTAAGCCGGCCGCAGTCATGGGGTGGAAACAAGAAACGATGCCTTTTTACGATAAGTTTAACGACGTCCCCAATATTGAAAAGTGGGAAACTGAGGAAATTATGAAGTATGATCCTGATCTTATCATTACATATGATACAAAGGATTATGATAAGCTGTCTAAAATTGCGCCTGTTCTTGTGATACCTGAGGATAAAATGACCTCCCTAGAACGTTTGAAATTTCTTGGTCAGGCCACAGGACATGAAGCAGAAGCGGACAAAGTGATTTCACTGTTTGAAAGCAAGCTGAGTCAGGCCAAAGAAAAACTAAATTCCGACATATTCAAGGACAAAACGTTTAGCATTTTCGAGGACTGGGGCAGTGGCTCCTACGGAATTTATTATGAAACAGGCTCACGCGGAGGAACGTTGCTTTACAATTATCTTGGACTTCACAAACCGGAAAAGCTCAACACATTGGTTAAAAACTCCGGAGAGAATCGTGGTTCTTTATCCTACGAGGTAGCTGCTGAATACTTTGGAGATTATGTCCTTTGGTTTAAGCAGGAAGGCAAGGAATCCGAATATGCGAAGACAAAAATCTGGAGCAGCATTCCAGCCGTTAAAAACGGACATATCATCGAAATTCCAGCGAAATATGCAGGACTGTTCTATTATTCGGACGTTGCTAGTATGACGGGACAGCTAGATTATATGATTAGCAAATTGCTGGAACAGACGAAGTAATGATGCATAATTGACCAACTAAGGGTGTAATCGATGTCTACTCACAAAGAACCAAATAAAAAAGGAATATTTCATTTTATAGGCTGCATGATCGTGGGCGTGTTCCTGCTTCTGGTGGTTACCGCAGCATCCATTACCTTTGGTGCTGCTGAAATGAGCTTGAAGCTGGCGTGGGGGGCTATATTTCAGTTTGATCCCTACATTACGGAACATCAGATTATTCACACCTTGCGGTTTCCACGCACCGTGGCAGATATCATGGTAGGGTGTAGCTTGGCTGTGTGTGGGGCGATTATGCAGGGAACCACTCGTAATCCACTAGCGGATTCGGGACTCATTGGCATAAGCTCAGGCTCGACATTTGCTATTGCGTTATGTATGGCCTTTTTGCCTGGTCGCACCTACGGAGAAACCATGCTGTATTCTTGCCTAGGTGCAGCAATCACTACGGGCATTACGTATTACATCGCATCTATAGGCAAGCGAGGCATGACGCCTCAGCGACTGGTACTGGCAGGAATGTCCATCTCCATGCTTTTTGGTGCATTTAGTACGTTTATCGCTATTAAGTATGAGATTGGCCAAGCCCTTGATTACTGGTCTGCTGGTGGTACAGCCAGTGCCAAGTGGGGTGAACTAGCTTTCATTGCTCCACTGTTTGTAGTGGGTTTGGTCTGTGCCATCGCGCTTTCTCCCTCAATTACGATTTTGAGCTTCGGGGAGGATGTAGCATCAGGCTTGGGTATTCGTGCCAATAGGATTAAGTTGTTTTCAACCCTAATTGTATTAATTCTAACAGGATTATCGGTAATTGTGGTCGGTCCTGTTGGCTTCGTGGGTTTGATCGTGCCACACATTATGCGCCATCTGGTCGGAACGGATTATCGGTATATTATCCCGGCCTCAGCTTTGTATGGAGCAGTCTTTCTGTTGGCAGCGGATTTACTTGGACGACTGATCAATCGCCCTCACGAAACACCCCTTGGCATTATTTTTGCCTTGGTGGGCGTACCCTATTTTCTCTACCTTGTGCGCAAGCAAAGGAGGGAGTTTAGTTGAAGCTGTCCCGCAATAGCAGGGGTATTAGCATTATTTTACTGTTAGTAGTGCTGACGCTGTTAGTGGCTATACTCAGTATGAATGTTGGGAAAATGAACCTTTCTCCACTCGAAGTTTTCAAGGTCATCATGGGCGAAGGAACGAGCAAACAGAACCTGATCGTGTTTGACTTTCGACTGCCACGTATTGTGCTTTCTATATTGGTAGGTATTGGCATGGGGATATCAGGCTGTATCATGCAAAGCTTGCTCAAAAACGACATGGCCAGTCCCGGGACACTCGGCATCAGCTCAGGCTCGGGGCTATTTGTACTTATGTATATTACGTTGTTCGCTAGTGAAGGATTGCTATCGCCGATTCTTCTTCCAGGGTTAGCTTTTGCAGGCGGCCTCACGGCAGCTTTCTTGATTTTTATGTTTGCTTTCAGGCGGGGAAGAGACATCTCGCCTACAGGCCTAATTTTAACCGGTGTCGCTATGGGGAGTGGCTACAGCGCATTATCTCTGATGTTGACACTCCGGCTAGACAAGCAACAGTATGACTTTGCTCTGAGATGGCAGGCTGGAGACCTGTGGGGGGACGACTGGAGCTATATTATGGTGCTGCTCCCGTGGGTGTTTATCATCTGTTTTTACGTTTTTTACAGGTCTAACACACTCAATACGTTGAATTTGGGGAATCAGACAGCATCGGGCCTCGGTGTAGCAATTAAAAGGGAGTTTATCGGCTTGACGATTGCTGCCGTTGCGCTCGCTTCTGGTAGCGTGGCACTTGGAGGGAATTTCTTTTTTGTAGGCATGGTCAGTCCCCATCTAGCGCGCAAGCTAGTAGGGCCCAATCATAAGCTATTGCTACCTACGACAGCATTAGTTGGTGCACTCGTCATTTTGATTGCTGACACACTTACTCGGACGATCAGCTTTGGTGCAGATATTCCAACCGGAATTATTATCACCATACTGGTTACCCCTTATTTCCTTTACTTGCTGTCGAAAGCTAGTTAAATGCAGAATAATGAAAAGACGCTAACCCATGTCCATGCAAAATATGGCTGGGTTAACGTCTTTTTTCGCGTTACTACTTAGGTCTCCTTGCGGAAAGATAATTCTTTCTCGCATTCTGTTAGGATTTCCGGCCTTCGTGTCGGAGGGGATTGTAAATAAAGCCTAATCCTTGCCATAATTCAAACCAAAGTGATAAGCTTGGTCCAGCAGCATTACAAAATGACCGGAATTTGAACTCAGGGTCTCATCTAAGAATTCAACCTTGGAATTGGAAACTCCGCAATAATCTGCAATTCCCACATTCAGCAAATGAGTAATCATTTCATCATAGTTACGCTTTTTCAACTGTTCTTTCGAAACGCCGGCCAAGCCAAGCCACAAGATATGCTGATGATGCAGGTGATTCGAACCGTACGCAAACCCATTGTTCCATACACGGTCAATATAACCCTTCAGCATAGCTGGCAAATTCCACCACCAAAGTGGAAAAATAAATGCCAATGCATCATGCTCCTTCATCCGCCTTATTTCCATTTCTACTTCAGGGGAAAAGGACTGTTCCGCAACTGTCAAATCCGGTTCATCTACTCCTTTTAAAATAGGATCAAAACCAATCCCATGCAAATCTAATATCTCATAATCGTGGCCTGCATCGGCAAGACCCTGTACGAAACGATCAGCAACCTTAAAGGTCAAGGAATCTTTTCTCGGGTGTGAAACAACGGTTAATACTTTCATGCTTCTTCACTACCTTTCTCAATAGCTTACTTCTAGGAATGCTCAATGCTTGATGCTATTATATACAGTAGGAAAATAATCTGGAAGTACGCACTTCTAAGTTCTATAGGATGATACAGGTGCCATAGGAACATGGAAGTGCCCTAGGTAGATTCCCTAGAAACTGATCTGAGTAATGAATTGAAGTGATGGGTTGTTCTGAGCAAACGAAGCCTTCTAAAGGAGGATTAAGAAATGACTGAACAGACAAAAAATAGGGTTCAAAAGAAGTATCAAGTTGGAGTGGAAGCGGCTTTAGAGGTGATGGGAGGGAAATGGAAGCCTTTAATTATCTACCATCTGATGACAGGACGGAAACGAACGTCTGAGTTTCGTCGGTTAATACCCGGCATTACACAAAAAATGCTGACCACTCAGCTCAGAGGCCTAGAAAAGGATGAGATCGTTACACGAAAGGTTTATAATGAAATCCCTCCTAAAGTAGAGTATGAGTTAACGGACTACGGCTGGGGATTAAAACCCGCGCTAGACCATTTATGCTACTGGGGAGAGGATCACCTGGATAAGATTCATGGAGACAAATTCAAGGTTTTGGAAGAATTCTAAGGCTGCTGTATAGAGTAACTTTAAGCTGATATTAAGCCCTCACAAAGTATTCAATTAGAATAGCTTGCGAGGGCTTAACTATCGCAGGGTAATATAACAGACTAACTGTCGGTCATTCCGTTATCATAACTTAATTGCCATTCAATTCCGAACTTATCTTTAAGGCTACCGTAACATTTGCTCCAGAATGTTTCTTGAAGTTCCATGTTTACGGTTCCTCCTTCTTTTAATTTATGAAAGTACGATCGAATTTTCTCTTCGTCCTTATTGACGATGGCGAGGCTGATGTTGTTTCCGGTTACGAATGGCATACCAGGAAAAACGTCTGAAAACATGACATTACTACCATCAATTTGAAGCCGCGTGTGCATGACCAGATTTTTGGCTTCTTCTTGTAGAGGATAATCAGGATTGGGCGGTGCTTCACCGAACGTCATAATTTGTGGTTTCTCAGTCCCAAATGCCTCTGCGTAAAACTCCGCTGCTTCACGACAGTTTCCATTAAAGTTAAGATAAACATCAACAGACATGTGTTTCACTCCTTTAAGAATCATTATTTTTCCATACTATATGGCCTTATCTCATTATTAACCTGTAAACTAACAAAAATACAGTAAGATCCGTTTTGCGAAAGTATTTGCGGCTTAACATGTTCAATTTTTAAAACAAATGGGCATTATATTCAAAGTAATGGTATGATAGCTTAGTTAAATCTGAACGACTAGTAATGGAGTGATCATATGGGTGGAAAAAGCAAGGGCGGCGGGACCGGCAGAGGCACAGGTAGTAAGGGATGGACACGCTGGAACAAAACTGCGAAGCCAGTAAGGACAAAAAGCGCTTCTACAAGCGCACCGGGAAGCAAAGCGGCAGGTGGCACAAAAGGCGGCACTGCCAAACCAACAAGGAATAAAAACGGCGGCAACAGTAGCAAATAAGCCGGGAAAGTATAAGTTGTCGTAAACGGCGAACATCTGATTAAGCAAGAACAATCAGGTGTTTTTTTAATTATTTTATTTAAACTCACATATTATAATCAGAAGCAGGTGAATCGTGAGAATTAACAAGTACATCAGTGAGACAGGATTCTGCTCACGTCGGGAAACCAACAGACTGATTGCAGCAGGACGAATTACGATTAATGGCATTGTCTGTGAAGCGGGCGCGGAAGTAGAGCCACAGGATATCGTGCTGATTGATGGGGAAGTTATTCCGTATAATTCCAGTGAACCTGTATATTTGGCTCTGAATAAGCCTATAGGCATTGTTTGTACCGCAGCAGAACAGGTTGCTGGTAATATTATTAGTTATGTTAACTACCCTTCGCGGATTTTTGCCATTGGCAGGCTGGACAAAGCGTCAGAGGGACTCATTCTATTAACCAACGATGGAAGCATTGTCAATCAAATGATGCGTTCCGAGCATGGTCATGAGAAGGAATATGTAGTAACTGTAGACAAACCTGTTACAAACGAGTTTACGCAGGCTATGTCTTGTGGCGTTGAAATATTGAACGTTATTACCAAACCGTGCAAGGTTGATCGTACAAGCGAATACGAGTTCCGCATTATTTTGACGCAGGGTCTGAACTTGCAAATTCGCAGAATGTGTAAGGCCTTGGGGTACAGGGTGCTCAAGTTGGAACGTGTTCGAATTATGAATATTACCTTGGATCATCTGGAACGTGGGCAATGGAGACATCTTGAGAGGGAGGAACTGGAGTTGCTTCTTGCTAAATTGCAATAATGAGTACAACAAAAGTTTATTTGAAGGACAGTATGTTCATACGGCCAACGCAACTTTAGTGATACTTTTTACGAAATTTTAGCGAGCCGCCTACCTTACCCACCAGCCATAGCACAATAGGAAACACGATACCGAAAATCATGGCGTAAAAAGGCCATACTGAAAAAAACTTGGTTAAAAATTGCATATTTGGCCAAATAGAGTGAACCATTGCCAATGCGATTAGGATCAGAGGAACTAAGAGAGAGTTAGCGCTTCGAAGACGAAAAGCATCTGCAAGCCCTTGCGCTGAAACATATAAAAGTAGTGCGAGTCGAAAAAATATGGTGACAAACCAGAACACTGCAACAACAATTTCAAACCGTTGAAGAAACTCCCCGTTACTGATTGTTCGGCTAATAAAATAAGTGGGAAATGTCAAATTAGATACAACACCTTCACTCATCACGGCGATTATTTGTAGAACCATGAAAAAATACATGCCGCCGCTAATCAATGCAGAGGTAATCACTGTCTTTCTCCACTTTTTTGGATCGGGGATGTACTGTGCAAAAAAAAGATACAGAATTGCTTCAAGGTAGGGAAAGGCAAACAAATTGAACGAAGCGAGAACGATAGGGTTCAAACCATACTCGAAAATAGGGAGCACATTATCTATGTTGGTATCAGGAAGGAGGGTAATCCTGACCAAAAGATACAGAGCAAGAAGGAAGAAAAACAGGATTTCCGCGCAACGGCCAATTACAGCAGGGCCTGATCGAACGGCGAAATAAATGACTATTAGCATGATGAAATATATCGCTTCGGAGGGAGTTTCCGGCATAATAGCTATCGTGATAAAGTCGCCCAGATTTCGAAGTGTCATAATGAACACAAGAAAGGGAAACAAAAAAATGAAAACGATGCTGATCGTCCCGCCCAAGGGACCGAAGAGGCAACGGAGATGCTCTACAAAAGATTTCCCCTGTATTTGCCTAGCGATGGAGGCATATAAAGGTATCAATAACAGATGGAAACCTAAGGAGACTGGAATGGAGAGCCAGGCATCTTGTTTAGCGACAGCGGTAATTGCCGCTGGGAGTACCAGATATGCGCTTCCTATTTGATATAATGCAAACCACATAATAGCTTGTCGAACGGTCAGGTTGGAATTCATCCCAATGCCTCCTTAAGATAATATTTCAGTAAGTAACCGGCTTATCGGTTGAAATAGGATTTGGATGCCCGTCAGTGGAGTCGGCAGTTTAATATTGGCGATCCGTAGGATAATCAATATAACGCCTATAATCAACAATATCGAGCTGAATACAATTTCACGCACATATTGTTTCGCCTTAAATTTTTTAAACTCATACAACGATGTTAAAATGGAAGTTACGAGAATCACATAAAGCATATGCATTCACTCCTGATTGTGTATTCCCATATCAATTGGACTGGTAATGTCTCCGAACCGGACTAAACGATAGTTGAGCTGAATATCCACTTTAAGCGTTTGAAATTTTTGTGGCCAATCCTCTTTCCATCTATGCCATTCACGTGGGAACTTGCGGTGAAAAGCTTCTCCAAACCCGAATATATCGGAACCGATTTGTTGTGCGTGCGAAATGCCTTTCTTCAAAGACTGTTGCAGATGCTCTTTAGCTGATTCTTGAAGATCTCTAAATGTCTCTTCATTCTTAGGGTTGGCATTGCACGAGATCGTTCCGATATTGGATTCTGTATCCACAATAAGAGAAATGTGCGGCTCATGGTCTATTATTTCTGGACGCATCTTTACTTTGGAACGGATTACTTCAACAACAAATTTCCCTTTGGAATTCGGACAATCGATGGAAGCTACGGTGCTGGAAACACGGTTGGATATATATGTAAAGGCTTTACTTTGTGAATCATCCATCCAATTGATAAGTCGGTCGCCCTTGAAAACACCAACTCCAGTAAAAAAATATTTAACATGTTGGGGCGACTTTGTCACATTATCAATAGTTAGACCTTTTTCTACGTTTGTCAGTCGAATACCGGTGAGAACCGGTTCAATGCCATCCTCTGTAAATTTCTCTAAAATATCTTTCACATTGACCGCGGAAGTTGGAGCCCATGCTTTTTCAGAAAGCCTTAATGCCTTATACATATCCATTGCAGGCAAGATCTCGGTTGGAGCTACAAAAGTAACGGCCTCCTTTGCCGAGTTTCCTCTGACAACGGCCAAATAGAAATCAGGTCGAACTTCATGATCACGGAACAGAAAGTCCAGCGGCTCCTTGATTCCTTTTTTTGCCGTTTTCTCATCAAAAATGACAAACTTTAAGTGAGACATATACATTTTTCGGGACGATTCCGTTGTTAATTTTCGAATAGCTTCAAATATGGTATCGGCGCGCTTGGAAAAAACGATCGTTGGCGTCCGTTCCATGGGGGAATTCTGCGACATTTTCGATGGGTCAACCACTTGTAAACTGACTTCATATTGGTCATCAACGGCATCAATGCCCAGAGCCATCACGACGGAAATTGCACTCAATTCCTTACTGTTCCAGCAACCCGTAAGAAACACCATTAGCCAGATGCACATAAACAGTAATAAAATGGTGGATCGATACGAGTTCATGATGGTTTACTCCTTTAGTTTTTACGATGTTTTTTAGTTCTATATGGAAAACGCAATATGGCGTCCCTCTGCTCCGACGATTTGTAATTGGCAAAGGGGCTCAAATACGGTACACCGAATGAATGAAGCCCATTCAGATGTACAAAGAGCATGAGAATACCAACAGTCAATCCGTACACACCAAACATAGCGGCTATGCCTATGAAAGCGAAACGTAATATCCGGATTGGAATAGCAAAAGTGTACGAGGGAATGACAAAGCTCGAAATGGCAGTTATTGCAACAACAATGACCATAACAGCCGAAACGATGTTTGCTTCTACAGCTGCTTGGCCGATCACTATTGACCCGACAATAGAAACGGCTTGACCGACCGTCCGTGGCATACGAAGACCTGCCTCCCTCAGAATTTCAAAAACCACTTCCATGATCATCGCCTCAATAAATGCTGGAAACGGTACTCCTTCACGTTGCGCGGATAAGCTTAATAACAAAACGGTTGGAATCATATCCTGATGGAATGTCGTTAATGCGACATAAATGGCCGGAGCCAACATACAGATTGCCAGGCAAATGTACCTTAATATTCGAATGATACTACTGTAAACAAAGGATTGATAATAGTCTTCTGCGGATTGAAGGAAATCTGCAAACACCGCAGGTGCAAGGATGGCGAAGGGAGATCCATCCACAAATATCGCTATTTTCCCCTCCATAATTCCTGCTGCAATAGAGTCTGGGCGATCAGAATTATAAAAGAGCGGAAATATCGTGAATTGTTTATCTTCATGGAGACATTCTTCCAAATATTCGCTTTCAAGCACGCCTTCCACATGCATGTTCTTTAACTTGGATATCATGTCCTGCACCTTTTTTGGGTCAGCGATCCCATGTAAATACATGACCGATATATCGGTCTTAGTTTTTTTGCCAACTTTTAGGGTAGTTAGACGTACTCTTGTATCCTTCACCCTTCGACGAACCATAGTCGTATTCGTACGTAAAGTTTCTGTAAACGCTTCTTGCGGACCTCTGACCACTGGCTGTGTCTTCGAGTCCGAAATGCTGCGTTCTTCCCATCCAGGCAAAGAAATGATCAATCCTTCATCCATATCGTTCAGGAGTAGGAGAAGACCACCGGAGAGGATCTGTTCCAAGGCATCTTCAAAGTTTTGAGTAAAGTTTGCTTCACCAATGTCCAAAATTGCGTTTTTCAATAACGGTAAAGTGATCTCGTCAGAGGAGACACGATCATGCAACGGACGGATCACGTTATCCTGTACCTTTTGCATGTCAGTCATGCCGTCCAAATAAAAAAGAGCAGCGTGTTTATGGCCAGTCGTGATCTCACGAACAACAAAATCCGAACTGTTTCCCATGAAGTCACAAATGAGATCAATATTCTGGCATAATTGTCTTGAAAATTTGGTATGTAACTTCATTTTCACCCTCCTCAGATACGTAGTATTAACAATAATCCAAAATAATACCACAATAATCCATAATTGCGTTGTTGTCGGTAAGGTCAATGACATCTTCAACGGTGGAGGATAAAGGCTATTCTCTTTCTTTGAAGGCTTGGTATGATGAGGAAAAGCAAAAATGATGGGATAACGTGACTACGAAGGATACAATATCTGCAATAACATACTATATGCTATTTATCTTAAGATGTAATATTTCATGAGAATACGCTAAAAGGAGTTTTCCTTATGAATATTACATCAGTTTTAATTTATTGTTTTATTGCTACCTTCACACCAGGCCCTACCAATATCGTCATATTATCCACAGTGCATCATTTTGGAGCAAAAAAGGCAATGAAATATACGTTTGGAGCATTTGAGTATATGTCACATCTAAAGTGAGGAGGAGGGAGTATGTTTAAATAGGCTACAGATGACTATCCTTTTTTGGAATAGTTTACTTGTGTAGTATAATATTTTTGAAGGATATTCTATCAATTCATTTAAACATCCAAATAGAGAGGTAGTTGATCATGCTATTCATTACAAAAAAAACGATCAATAAGCTAGCAGAACCTTATAGAGAATCTGACATGCTTATCTGCTATTCAACTCCACAAAGCTTTTCGGCATATACAAGTCGAGCCATATTACTCTTAAATAATGATAGGATTATTATCCTTTTCCTCAATCTATTTTCCACAAAAGTAGTACAAAAAGTTGAATATGAAGTTGCTGATTTACAAGAACAAAAATATCATTCTGGACACCTGTCTTCTGCAATATGGTCATTTAAAATCAAAGGCCAGCATTGTAGGTTTAGGATAATCAAAAAAATTCTTACTCTTGGCTCTATGCAAAGAGATTTTCTGAATTTCTTGCAACAAAATAATTTAAACTAGCGACCGAGTAGATCGGTAATTTCTGTCTGCCTAAGGCGGGGCACCGTAAGTACTTTATGGGGATAAGTGATGAAGGTAATATTCGGTGTTTTTTTGTTATATATCATTGAGGGGAGGAATTCTACATGAACGAACAACTCATAAAAAGCGATGGAATAGAAATCTGTAGTGAGAGTTTCGGCGAGCAAGTTAACCCGGCAATATTACTGATTATGGGGGCTCAATCCTCATTGGTCTGGTGGGAGCAAGAATTTTGTCAGCGTTTAGCTGAGACAGGTCGCTTTGTCATTCGCTATGATAACCGAGATGTTGGACGTTCTACAACCTATGAACCTGGTCAACCGGACTATACCTTCGAAGACATGGCAGATGATGCGATTCGAGTATTAGATGCTTATAAGATTGAGCAAGCGCATATCGTAGGGATGTCTATGGGCGGTATGCTGACTCAGTTGATAGCTCTACGACATCCAGACAGAGTATTAACCGTGACTCTTTTAGCAACGTCAAATTTTGCTTCCGATCTTCCACCGATGGAGAAAAAGGTTATGGACTATTTCTCGAATATGGGAGCAATAGATTGGTCGAACGAACAATCGGTGGTCGATTTTGTGGTGGGTAGATCAAGAATTTTAGTCGGTTCAAAGCATCCTTTCAATGAGAAAAAGGTTTATCAATTAGCAAAAGAAGAATGGAAAAGAAGCAACAATATGGCCAGTATGAATAATCACGCTATGCTGTCAGGCGGAGAATCCTATTTGGCTAGAACAGGGGAAATAAACGTTCCTACACTGGTTATACACGGTACTGAAGATTCGATTATCCCTTATGAACACGGAATAAATCTTGCTAAAGCAATTCCGCGTGCGGTTTTACTGACATTGGAAGGTGCCGGGCATGAGCTTCACTATGACGACTGGGATTTAATAATCGATTCTATCTCAAAACACACTTCGATACTCAATTAGGTCAGCTGATGTGTAGGATAGCTGAATAAAGCCGTTTACGAGAGAAGCAATCTTCCTGAATAAAAAGGCAATCTCCTTTTTTAAGGGGATTGCCTTTTGCTATTTGTATGCCCTTATTTTCATGAAGACTGGGCAAGTCTCAAGTCTCAAGTCTCAAGTCTCAGGCACAAGTATCCCAAAGCTCCATCAATTTAGTTATGGCTGTATCAATGTTGTCTAGGGACACACCATCTCTGGCTTCCGTAGATATACCTTCCAGAAAGGTAACGAATAGTGTGGTTAACATGCTAACATTTGTGGATTCTTGAAGTTCTCCATTCTTGGTAGCTCGCTCAATACGAGCATAGAACTTGTTCCTAGTCACTGCTCTTTGCCTGATCAATAGTTCTCGAATATGAGTGTTTTCTGGGGAACATGTATTTGCAGAGAATATGACTAAACAACCCAAGGGATGGGTCTGCTCAGTCTGCATGATTGCTGAACTTCTTAAGGCTAATTCAATAGCTGTGCGCGATGAAAGTGAATAGTTTGTAAGGCTTGTCGATACTTGTCCGTATGTAGCCAAATACCGGTCCAGCGCTTCTTTGAATAATGCGTCTTTTGATTCAAAAGCTGCATAAAAGCTGGCTGAGGAGATGCCGCCCATCGCCTTTTTGAGTTGAGCCAAAGAGGTTGATTCAAATCCATGCTCCCAAAACAACATCATAGCTTGGGAGATCGCTTCGTCGCGACAGAATTTACGTGGTCTTCCGGTTCTAACCATGGAGTCGCCTCCTTATATCTTGTACTTATATACTAATCGATCCAAAAGTAATTGACAAGACAGAGAGGTATCTTTAAAATGTGGATTGATCGATCCATAAGTAAAATAAAAGGAGAGCAAATCATTGGCATATATGCTTGATTTTTCGCTTGAACTTGTTTTGAAATTGATTTTAAGGAGCTGCGCTAATGTCCAGCAATAACTCTTCTACTACTGTAAAGATTGCTTCTTCCGCCTCCTCTGAGCGCTTTCCCTGGCTTGGTCTGCTTGCTTTGGCTATGACAGGATTCATCTGTATTATGACGGAAACGATTCCGGCTGGCTTGCTTCCGCAAATAAGCAAGGGACTTTATATTTCAGAGGCAATGGCGGGTCAACTGGTCACTGTCTATGCCATCGGTTCCCTAGTGGCTGCCATCCCTGTAGCTATAGTTACCCGCCAATGGCGGAGGCGTCCGCTGTTACTTCTGGCTATTTGCGGGTTCCTGGTTTTTAACAGTGTCACCGCGATTTCTTCCAGCTACATACTGACGCTGGCTGCCCGTCTACTGGCAGGAGTTTCGGCTGGAGTTCTATGGGGGATGATCGGCGGTTACGCTCTCCGCATGGTATCTGCTACATTGAAGGGGAGGGGGATGGCCGTTGCCATGGTTGGAACGCCGATCGCCTTGGCTATTGGTGTCCCAGCGGGGACGTTTCTGGGGAACCTTATGGGTTGGCGTTCTGTTTTTGGAATTATGTCACTACTGACAGTTATACTGATCGCGTGGGTGCTTTGGAAGGTGCCGGACTATCCGGGACAGTCCTCCGATAAGCAAGCTTCGATCTATGCAGTCTTCCTTACACCGGGGATTCGGCCCATACTATTGGTTGTACTGACCTGGATGACAGCCCATAATATTCTTTACACTTATATTGCTCCATTTCTTGCGGCCAATGGGATGGGGGAGAGAGTGGGGCTGGCGCTGGCTTTCTTTGGCATTGCTGCTCTCATAGGTATATGGATAACTGGCGTATTCATCGACCGTTGGCTGCGTAAGCTTGTTTTGATTAGTCTTATTTCCTTCGTCTTAATTTCTATTGCCATGAGCTTTAGCAACTCCAATGTCCTTATGATCTATATCATTGTTACGGTATGGGGTTTAACTTTCGGTGGCGCAGCAACGCTGTTGCAAACGGCGCTTGCTCAGGCTGCAGGGGAGAGCAAAGTGGATATGGTTATGCCGATTAACACGACCGTATGGAATCTGGCTATCGCTGGCGGTGGGATGGCTGGGGGTATTTTACTTGAAACTTTTGGTGCGGGATCATTTTCATGGGCGTTATTCATACTCTTATTCCTTGCGCTTCTCGTGGCTTGGGGTGGCAAAAAGTATTCGTTCCCTCCACAGTAATATGGTAATTAGTGAAGATTTTTTTAAAAATTTTCTTGTTATGACTTCTAACTTTAATGCACAGAAGATGCTGTCCCAAGGGCAGTTGCAATAAAATAAGGAGCATTGTTCAGGCCGATGTTGTCGACAGGGCAATGCTCTTTGTGTTTGCATTCAATCTTACTATAAAAATGAGGTGCAATACGCACCAGACTGGACAGCCTGTAGTTCGACTTCGCCATCCTCCAGAACTAGTAGCAACTGATGCTCTGTGTCTGCGAACGGCTTGTCGCCTAAGGGGAGTTGGGTATGTACATAGACTATACTATGATGGTCCTTCTTCGTTCCTTCGTAAAGCCAATAAAATGACCCATACTCTTGGTGTAAAACTGATTACGGAGGATGGGAAATCTACAATAAAAGAGAATTTTGCGTTGGTTGAAAAACATTTATTGAAACAATGCACAATTAGATTAAGCCTATATTTATTTCTTAGAAATGTTATCCCGCCGGGTAGGGCTTTATTTGTTTCGTTCTATTTAGTAAATAGTCTGTGCTTGTATGGTGGAAATTAGCTAGTCTAATTAAAATCTCCGTTGGAATGTCTATTTCCCCACGTTCATAATTGCTGTATATCCGCTGGCTACAATTCAGATAATCGGCCATTTGAGTTTGAGTCAATCCTTATCTTCACGTAAATCTCGAATCCGTTGATACATCATATTCACCTCGAACTAAGAATATCTTAGCGAAATAATCGCTATTGATTTTTAGCGAATAATTCGCTAAAATTAGTCAGAGGGTTAATAATACATATCATGAAGGAGTAGAACATGAGTATCTTGGAGAACTTTTATTACGGAAAATGTAACCCAAGTGAACGAATCAAATCGAAAGACACTGAGTTTGAACTGGTCTCTCAGAGAATAGCCGATGCTGAGGAAGCCCTCAAAACAAAATTGCCAGAACAAGATTACAAATTAATTGAAGAGCTTACGGATTTACAAGATGTTTTAATTTCCTTATTGTCCGCTTCGGCTTATATTGAGGGTTATAAAATTGGGGCACTAATAATGATTGAAGTATTTGACGGGAAAGAAGAGTTGAAATAGGTAGTTCAGAAGATTGTAGGGGGCGATTATAAAAAAATTTGAAAGGTAGCTCCTTTATGAGGAGTTACCTTTTTTATTTCTAAAAGTAGCTAGCCTGCGGGATAAGGTTTTTTTTGTTTCGTTCTGTTTAACAAGTAGTCTGTGCTTGTGTTATGGAAATCAGCTAGTTTGATTAGAATCCTTGTAGGAATATCAACATCGCCGCGTTCGTAATTGCTATAAATTCGTTGACTGCAATTCAAATATTCAGCCATTTGGGATTGAGTCAAATCTCTATCTTCACGCAAATCTCGGATCCTTTGGTACATCTTCTCACCTCCAAACCTAGAATATCCCAGCGAAATAATCGCTATTTATTTTTAGCGAATATTTCGCTATTTAGTCAGAGGATTTCATTTAGGTTTAGAGCATGAAGGGAACAAACGTATGTGCATCCATTTATTGTTTGAAGTATATGATTTTGAGACTCAATATTTTTACCAAATATGCGCACCCACCGTTTCTTACTGCGCTTGCTTCTGTAGACATGATTTATGTTCCCTAATTTGGTTTGTTGAAAAATCAAAAGGCCGGCACATTGGCCGACCTGGTTCACCGAGGCTCGAAAGCGGCGGGGTGTTCCTTATTTAATTTAGCATGATATAAATATATCATGCTAAAAGTCTAACGAACGGCCATCATTCGTCAAAAGTTATTTAATAAACAGTCTCTTTTCACAGGTTATAATAACCATTTATTGTCCAAATACTATGAATAGATATTATTACAGGAAAAAACAACTACTATATCCCTCTATTTTACAAGTATATATAATTCATGTTAGTATATTGATGAAAATACCAAATATATGAAGAGAGAATTGATTTTATGCAAAAGTTTAAGCAATTGGGTATCGCGTCATTATCAGCTCTTATGTTATCATCGTTTACACTTCCTGCTTTCGCTAATGCTCAAGCTGTAAACAACGTAGAATCTTCTATAACTTCAGAGACTAAGATAGACTTGGAAAATGGAATTGTTGATGAAAGAGTAGAGCAAGAATTAAGACAAGTTGATTATGATGACCTTTTCAAAACTGTAGGCACTAATCTTGGAATGGTCGATACTCAACGTCCATCTGGGGAAGTAAGTACACAAGGCTGGAGATCAAAGTTCGCAAAGGAAGTAGCGTTAGAATTAATTTCTAAACTGAAAAATATTGGATCACGTGCTTGGAATGAACAGATAAAAATTTATGTAGATAAGATACCACTTTTGACCGACGGTGCAAAAGAAACTTTGAGATATTATCTTGGTTATCAAGTAATAATGCAAGCTTTGGATATCATGGTAGATTTCACAGGCACAGCAGAGGACGGTCTTGCTTACGCCTTAAAATATGTTGGGTTGCCTGCGTGGTTGGCCGAACCCGCATCCAGAGCTATTGTCTTCTTCTTGCTGTAAAATCGGAAAAAAGGGGGACTAAACGTGTACATACTCGCATTGATTATACTTATTACTACAGGTTTGGTATCCATAGCTGATATTTTGTTTGATATAAAAGATTCCGGTGAAGGAATCAGGTTGATGGTTAAAACTTCACAGGCTCTATTCTTTTTATCATTGTTGTTTTTTACAGTAAAAAGCGGTACCAAGAAAAGAGACTGAACTCGTCACACACAGAAAAAGGGTGGAGTTGATAAACTATATCAACTCCACCCTTTTTAGTTATTCGTCGTACGTGTTGATATAACCACTGCTTCTATTGGCTTAGCAAACAACTTCACTTCCATTGTTTGTTTGTTATTTAATCACTTCCAGTCTCAATGCAGCAGCTAAAATACTCAATACCTCGATCTTGATCCTCCTAAACGTGCCCTCGCTAATCCCCATTTCCCCGCAACTAATGTAATCAAACTCTCCTCATCATCCAAATAACTGCGCTGGATAACCTCTCGTTGTATACTGGACAATTTGCTCATTGCAAGCTCCAGCAGCCGATCTTTAGCCTGAAGCTTTGCCTCCCTGTTCACGTTGTATGTGGCGATGTTCTCCGTTTGCTTGGATATTTCATTTGTCGATTGATGCTCTCTATATGAATACGCCTAAGTAATTGCTGCTTCCCGACGTACAAAGCCAATCTGACGATTCTGACGAACTGTTTCCAAATATTCCTCCACCGCAAGGCTGGTTGCTTTTTCGTCGACTAAGTCCTCCTGGTAACCATATTCCAATAAAAATTTTCGATAACCCTTAGTCATAGCGTGCTGCTCCTTAGGGAGATTACCTTGATGTAAATTGACTAAAATAAGATATATATTTCGAATATTCTGCTGAAGATGAGGCATTAGAAAGGTACTTCTTTATAATGAGGAGGAGCTGTATTTAATAAATATAAGTCAGAGGTCGTAGGGATTAAGTCTTCTAATTCATATAACAATTAGTAATAAAGATGGTTTTCCATAAATTTGAATAATGTTATTATGCCTTAATGAACTCAACCGAGGTAAATTATGACAACAATTAAAGTGACACCTGAACAACTTATAACTGTCTCTAAGAAATTTGAGCTTGCGCAGCAAACGGCGATGCAAATGAATAGTCAGTTATCGCAGCAAATTTCGTTTATGGAACGATTTTGGGAGGAGATAACAAAGGAGCAATTCTATTATAGTTTCCAAACATCTCAGAAGAATATGGCTGACTTTGTTACACTAACAGATTCGATTGCTAGAGAACTACGGCAGCATGCAAATAAATTTAGATTAGCAGATATGATGGAGGATGGGAATCTAGACCCAGGTTGCTTGCCACCTCCACCGAATACTTGCGCAGTTCCTGTTGCAGATACACGAAATGCGCTCCAGAAATCGGCGGATAGCTTAACGGAGCTTGGTCAGGATTTTGTAGCAGCTAATTCAGAACGATATGAGAAAAAATTTGATTCAGTATGGAGCTTCCTAGATTATATGTCGTACGGCATTCCGAAGGGAATGTATCAAGGGTACATGGAACGGGCAGCTAAACAAAACGATTCATGGAATGATATGCTCAATTTCGGTACATTTGGTGTAACGGGCATGATTCAGGGAGCATTTAATCCCACAAATGCATGGTCAAAAGAACACTGGGCTAATATGATCGGTACAGCAGGATTATTTGGAGGAGTTAGTTCAGTAATCAAACCTAAGATTAGTTTGAAATCATCGGTTAAGTATGAGGGCGCAGTGGACTTACGACAAATTTCTTCGGACGGTTTGCGTAATGAATTGCCATTAACAGATGTCCAGAAAACGGAGATTATTCAGTATACTAAATCGTTGGATTTTCCCGAAGATAATATAATAATGAGTAGACCTGGTTTTTATGATGAGTGGAATACAGGTATGATGTACGATAGATTTATTATAAATACAGATGTATTACCAGCAGAGCATACAGGAGTTGGAACCTTAAGTGCTAACTCACGTGTGTCAGCCAAGGCAACGATTGCACATGAAATTGTGGGACACTATGAGGCATATAAGGCAGGGAGAGCATTTGAATTATATGATGTTGCTCCAGATGCATTTAAAAGAAATTTTGCTCTAGATGAAGCCCAAGCTAGTATAAGAGCTGCAAGGTTCGCTCCCGATTTAACATCAATAGAAAGGATGACGCTACTGAGGGATGCCATAACCCGATTAAAAAGTGCTGATTTGCGTATAGGTGATGTTAAGGGAGAACTTTATATTGAAGAACGATAAAGGGGTAACGTTTAAAATGGAAAAAATAATGGATGTTAGTTTAACTTTTGAGTCAAAAGATGAAGGTACAATTATAGTAGGAACAAACAAAGGATTAGACCATTTAACCTACCCAGAAATAAAAAAAATCATAGGTGATAAAATTCTTATTAAAAATGCAAATCAAATTGAGACGGTATTAAGCGTTAGCTCTGTTCAAATTTCAACTTCAATGGCTGAAAGGAAAAATATTGGAATATGCATTGGCAAGTTAGCATCTCCTGATCTTGTTCAAGTTGGGGCAAGTATTTACAGTTTGGAACATTAATTAATATCAGTTTAAAGGTGGAATAAAATGAATATATTAAAAAAATTGAAGAAGGAAAATGTTCAATAGATGAGTTAGAAAATTTGCTAGAAGAAAAGAACCCCATAGTTTTATATCATGCAATGACACATATCGGAAAAGAAGGTATTCGTACAGAGGAAATATTTAAAAAATTAAATGGATTATCTTTAAAAAGGGAACATCAAGATAAGCTGATAGGTCATTATAAAGTAGGAGACTTAGCAATAGCTACTATGATAAAACTTGGAGAAAAAGAAGATGAGATGACTGGGTTTAAGATATTAGACGAATTTGAAAAAAAGATGGTTTTCCGTTTATGTGAAGAAATCGAATGGTAATGCCTCCTGTTCGTCTGAATGCACTTAATTCAAAACTTATTTCACCTCGAACCATGAGGAGAAATAAGTTTTTTTCATATCTAATGGAGGTGGACCAAATGAATAGAATACTTATTCAAGCTGTAGAGCGTTTGTATTCAATTCATTTTTGAAAGTTTAGGTGTGTTGTTGAGGTCCAGAAGGCAAAAAGCAAACATCGTAGGTTTAGACAGGTAAAGACAATCGTTATCGATGCTAGTGCGCTTGGACTCCGTAACAATCCGTTTAATATTAAACCCAATTTCATTGAACACCTAAATATCCTTGATCTAAAAATGTTAGTGAAAACAGTTTGGCTTGGATCGTTGAATATGGTTACTGTTACGCATATCCGCGACTAAAAGAAAAGGATCGGGCATTAATGAGAGGGGATAAATGTTATTTATAGATTGAAGTTTGAATTGTAAGATAACTCATGATTGATGGCTATTCTGGTTAGAACTAGTCGCATAAAATGGCATGAATATAAGCTTCGCAACAGCCTGGAATTATTAGCATACTCCACAAGTTGCAAAGCTGTCGCCCAATTTGAACGGTCTGTTAAAGGACAGAAGCCGACACTTCTTGTTGTCGATCTTCGCATTTCCCCCCGGCAACGATTAGAATCGCATGCTTTGCTCTCCCCGGAAGGATAAAGCCTTGGCGAACCATGCAGGAATGATGCCCAATAGTATCGACCACTTGTTCCAAAGTGGCGTTTATGGTATTATATTCCTGGATATCGTTTTCCCGACTGTTTAGCCTAAAATTCGCTTCAACGCTTACTAACGACATAATATTCCTTTGTAATTGTGTAAAAGCTTTCAAGTTCAACTCTAAAGTTAAAGTTTTCAATCGGTACGTGTAATGAAAAAGAAGGGAGGGGAATTTGGGAATACGATCGGTAGTTCGTTAATATACAGGGTTGCCTATGAACCAGACACTATATTTGAGCACCTTGAACTTTGGGGATTGACATTTGTGCACAAACAGCTCGAAGAGCACCATCTTGCATGAAGACGACTGTTATGGCTTGCCATCGGTGAATTAAGGCGCTGATTTATTGGGCGAAAATAAAAATGATGAACTGGCTAATTCGGCTTGATTCGAGTCTCCACCGTAAAATGAAAGCGGTTACAAATTTAGAGGGGAGGCTATAATATCTGCTGAAAATGTTACAAGTCCAAGTTTCGGAGCACCAACCTTCAAATAGGATACAAAATTACTAATTAAATCTATGCATAGGCAATTTGTAAACTTTTAATAGACATAATATATAAAAATGGAGGAATATGTTTATGATTAAAAAATTTTCGGTGTTTTTATTAGCTTTTACATTATTGCTGAGTTGTTTACCAATGGTACCTGTACATGCTGCTAACAATGCAATTGCAAAGCTTCCAGGGAATTCGAATCCTCTTATGGACCATAAATTGGGCGCTGATCCCTATGCGTTGGTCTATGATGGAAGAGTCTATATCTATATGTCCAGTGATACGTATGTGTATAACAATGACGGCTCGATTAAAGACAATGACTTCAGCGGACTGGATCGCATCCAGGTCATCTCTTCCGCGGACATGGTGAACTGGACGGATCACGGTGCCATTCCGGTTGCCGGTGCGAACAACAAGAACAACGGCAGAGGCATTGCCAAGTGGGCCGGCAACTCCTGGGCTCCGGCCATTGCGCAAAAAAAAATCAATGGCAAAGATAAATTCTTTCTCTATTTTGCCAATGGTGGAGCCGGCATTGGCGTTCTGACCGCAGACACGCCGATCGGCCCTTGGACAGACCCCCTGGGCAGAGCTCTTGTGACACATAATACGCCGGGAATGGCTGGTGTAACCTGGCTTTTTGATCCGGCTGTGCTGGTGGATGATGATGGCACAGGGTACTTGTATAGCGGCGGCGGCATTCCGAACGAATCCGATCCGGCCTCCATTGCGAATCCGAAAACTGCCAGAGTCATCAAATTGGGCGCAGATATGACCAGCGTTATTGGGAGCGCTACCACCATTGATGCCCCGTACCTGTTTGAAGATTCGGGCCTTCATAAGTATAACGGAAAGTACTACTATTCCTACTGTATCAACTTTGCCGGGACACACCCGCCACAGTACCCTGCAGGTGAAATTGGCTACATGGTCAGCGACAGCCCGATGGGTCCCTTTACTTATAAAGGGCATTTCCTGAAAAATCCGTATACGTTCTTCGGTGTGGGCGGCAACAACCATCACGCTGTATTTAACTTTAAGAATGAATGGTATGTGGTGTACCATGCCCAGACGGTCAGCAAGGCTCAAATTGGAGCTGGGAAAGGCTATCGCTCCCCGCATATTAATAAGCTGACGCATAATGGAGATGGAAGTATCGCTGAAGTGCAGGGGAATATGACAGGAATCGCTCAGTTCTCCAATCTGAATCCGTATACCAGAGTGGAAGCAGAGTCCATGGCGTGGCAAGCGGGAGTCACAACCGAGCCTACTCAAGCCAGCGGCGGTCCCATTAGTAATCTGAATGTGACAAACGTACACAATGGAGATTGGATCGCTGTAGGAAATGCCGACTTTGGTAGCGGTGGAGCCAAGAGGTTTAAAGCAAACATAGCGTCCAATGCAGGCGGTAAAATAGAAATACGTCTGGACAGTGCAACGGGTCCTCTGGTTGGAACTCTTAATGTCAGTTCTACTGGAGGAACACAGACCTGGAAGGAAGTCGAAACCACTGTAAGCAATGCAACAGGAGTCCACAAGGTTTTCTTAGTGTTTACCGGAACAGGGACTGGTAACTTATTTAATATTGATTACTGGCAGTTTACACCCAATACTACTGGAACAAGGGTTGAAGCTGAGGATATGACTCTCGGTGGGACTTACGCTGGGAAGATCAGTTCTCCTTTCAATGGGGTCGCTTTATACGCCAATGATGATTATAGTGCATACACTCAGTATTTTGCCAACTCTACTCATAGTATTTCAGTCAGGGGTGCTTCGAATAACTCCAGTACCGCCAGAGTAGACTTGCAAATAGGAGGAACCACAGTTGGCTCCTTTTATTTTACGGGAACTACGCCGACGGTCCAAACCTTGTCTAATATCACCCATGTAACCGGAAATCAAGAGGTCAGACTGATCGTAACCACCGATAACGGTACTTGGGATGCCTATGTGGATTATTTACAATTTAATTAACTAAAACTAAAAGCTTTTGAACCTATCAAAGATTAGGGGCGATTCTAATATGTATAGGAGGATAAGTGTGCTTTTATTAGTTTTACCATTATTCATGAGTATGATGTCCAATACTTCTGTATTTGCAGCTACTACTTTTACAAACCCGTTTATACATGCTGATTCTCCAGACAACGATGTTATCAGGGTAGGTAATACTTTTTATATGACTAGCACGACCATGCACATGAATCCTGGAGTTCCGATCATGAAATCTTATGATCTCGTCAATTGGGAAATCGTAAATTATGTTTACGATACGTATGCCAACAATGACGCACAAAATCTTAACAACGGGCAGAACGAATATGGAAAAGGCTCGTGGGCAAGCAGCCTTAGATATTATAACGGCATCTACTATGTGTCCTTTGGCTCCAATTCTACCGGCAAAACATACATCTATCAAACCAGCAATATAGAAACTGGTCCATGGACATCATCAGTGCTTGACAACTATTATCATGACGCATCGCTGCTGTTTGATAATGGACGTGTATTCTTGGTTTATGGCAGTGATAATATCAGCATTATTGAGCTTACTGCAGATGCAAAGGCTATCAAGCCAGGGGGACTTAATCAGGTGATTATTTCCGCTGCCAGTAATATTGCCGGTTCCAGCTTCATAGTCAAGGCTGAAGGCGCGCACATACAAAAGATCAAGGGAATGTACTATATATTTCTTATATGCTGGCCATCGGGAGGCAACCGCACACAATTAACCTATCGTGCAAGTAGCTTGACAGGACCCTATACAGGTCAGGTGTCATTGAATGATTCAGGTATTGCACAGGGGGGAATTGTTGATACTCCTTCTGGCTCCTGGTATGCTATGCTGTTTAAAGACAGCGGAGCAATTGGACGTATGCCGTATCTTGTTCCGGTTACATGGTTAAATAATTGGCCGGTATTCGGTGTTAACGGTAAGGTTCCTCTTACGATGGATGTTCCTGTTGAAGGTTATCCCGAAAAGAAGGTCTATGCGTCTGATGAGTTTTCATCTTCTCAAGCCTCCAGTCAGCTTATTGCAAACGGTGGATTTGAAAATGCCACCATAAGCCCGTGGACGAATAATAACACTGCATTTGTTGCAGCAACCACTACAGACTATTACATCGGCTCAAAAAGCTTGTTTGTCAGCGGTAGACAACAAACAGCTGCTGGTCCAAGACAAGTAATTACCGGAAAAGTAACAGCCGGCGGAATGTATAATTTTTCTGCAAAGGTTAAATACACTGAAGGTCCTGCCACTAAGCAATTTAATTTTGGTATTCAGAATGGTCCAAGTTACACAGGTATATCGATTCTTGGGTCCACCACGCTAACCAAGGGCCAATGGGGCACAATTCAAGGAACATATACACTTCCGGCAGATGCCGACCTCTCACAAACGTTTATTTTCATTGAGACACCCTACAGTTCAACCCCAGACCCAACAAGTGATTTGATGAATTTCTATGTGGACGATGTTTCGTTTACAGGAACCTCGTCTTCTGAAGCGACTCTTAAAAAGGAGTGGCAATGGAACCACAATCCTGACAATACTCATTGGTCCCTTACACAGCGTCCTGGATTTATGAGAATGACTACAGGGAAAGTGAGTAAAAGTATTCTGGATGCCAGAAATACGCTTACCCAAAGGACATTTGGACCGAAAAGTACAGGAATCATTGCAATGGAAACAAGCGGGATGAAGGACGGAGACTATTCCGGTCTTGCAGCTTTTCAGGCTAATTATGGATTTGTAGGCATAAAGATGAACGGGACCTCCAAATCCATTGTTATGGTGAATGCCAGCTCTGGAGCAATGACTGAAGTGGCAAGTGTCCCTTTCACCCAGAACAGAGTATATCTTAAGCTTATATGTGATTTTACAAATCAGATGGATAAAGCATATTTCTACTACAGTCTTAACGGCACAAATTGGACGGCTATAGGCAACACACTTCCGATGTCATATACAATCCCTCACTTTATGGGATACCGTTTTGCTTTGTTCAATTATGCTACTAAATCAACGGGTGGTTTTGTTGATTTTGATTATTTAAACTTGCAGTGACAAACAAGAGGGTTTGAAGCTGTGGACTTAACTCCCTGGATCTATCAGATGTTAAATAATGGAAATTAAGGGCCGATAGACATCTAAGTTCGTTTCTTGCGCTCCTTCAAGGTTCTTCGGTTCGAAAATCTAACCATGCTAGGCCGCATGAATTGAAAAGCTCAGAGGAAATTACGGACTTCTCCATTGAGATAACAGGGGGAAATGAATGGACTAAACCGACTCCATAATTGGAGTCGGTTTTTACTTGCCAATGGGATAACAACGATTGAAGCTATGGAACTACGATTTTTTGATGGGCATGTTGCGTATAAAAAAATATATATTTACAGTTGTTATAGGAACTTATTCATTTCATTAAATGCTAACTCCCTGTGACCTGCTTGGCAGTGTTGCTCGCCACCTGTTTCTTTAGTAAATACTTTGGTTGTAATGGACGCAGCATTGATTAATTCTTGTTGGATTTGTGCGAGTCGGCTAATAGGTACGTATTGATCATCTTCTCCAGCTAGTAAAAGAACATCTTGATTAATGAATGCCCCAATGCCGTGCATCGTGTGCTTTTCGAAATTTTTAATGAGATCAAAAGGCGTTGCTTCACCGGTGTTTTCCATCCCTTTGGTAATCTTCCAATGCAAATCAATATTGTGAGTCATCATCTGTTCGAATAATGAATTCACTTGATCTACTTCATTACGTTCGACTAGCTGCACTATGCTTTGGTAAGTTTCTTCTGGCATTCCCATTTTTAAGGCATCTAAACCACAATAGAAAATGTTAAAAGCAACTACTTTATCGATTCTCTTTTCGAAGGCTGCCGCACGCATAGCTAAATATCCTCCCCAAGAAGCACCTACGAGACTTGCACGATCTAGTTTGAAATAATCAATCACCGTTGATATGGGCTTTTCCCAGTTGTGAATGAATTTTAGGCCGTTTTTTAATGCAGTTCCTTGGCCTGGACCATCAAATACAATAATATTGTAATTAATTCCCTTCATGAATTTCATCATTTTAAGCATCTCTTCCATGTAAGAATCATACCCACCAAAGACAAGTAATGTTTTCGTAGCTCCAGGCGTCAACAATTTTACAGCAGGAAGATAGGAATCTTCATATGGAATTTGGTAGGATTCATAATCAAAATCATGAAAGCCTTTATAGAAGGTATCTCTATATTTTCGATACATTTTTTCTTTATTGGGGTCTGTGGTTGCAAGATAAAATTCTGCAGCTTGATAGTAGACTGAGGCTAAGTCATAGTCCTTGCTGTCTTCGCGTTCCCTTGCAAAATTGAGCCAAGCTTCATACCAGCTATGGGTGTCTTTTAATTTCGGAATCATTTTTTCTAAGTCAGCTTGTGCTCGATCATCTTCTTGATAATAATCATTGATAAAACGATTAATTTGAAGATTGAACTGTTCGTTATGGACATAGGATTTAAACATATATTGTCCTCCTTCAATTTGGGTATGTGCTTACTATAGAGTATAGTTACTACATAAAAAATAATTAGTATCGCATAATCTGTAAGATATCTTACACGGTATATATGAAGTGTTCGAAAACTTACACATAAGGAGCAAGTGGTTAAATGAATGAAGATATCAGAATTTATAAAACAAAAATAGCTATTGAGCGAGCTTTCATTGAATTACTCCAACAACATGATTTTAAAGATATTACGATCAAAAAAATTTGTGATCAATCCCTTATCGGACGTTCTACGTTTTATAGTCATTATTTGGATAAGTACGACTTGCTAGAAAAGATAGTTAAACAGTATGCTTCTGATTTTAAAGTTGAAATTGAGCAGCGTTTTGATTCCATGGAAGATGGCAAGGTGGCAAACGCCATAGAACTTGTAACCGATCAAATGATTAAAAATAAGATGGAAATTTCAACATTGTTAACCGTTCATGAAATATCCGCCGATTTACGTAAAGAATTTGAACAAATTTTGTTTCGGACTTGTTTAGATTATTTAAAGCAACAGAATTCTTCAACTTCGATCGCATTGGAGTATTTAGCTGAACTATATGCTGCTAACTCAATGACGTCTATTCAGTGGGTTTTGAAAAATGGCAAAGATACTAACATCATTCTTCTTTTAGATCAAATGCAAGAATACATTTTTAATCAGTTAAAGTCTGATCTATATACAAGTTAGCACGCGTGGAGTGATGTTTTTATGACTGATAAATCATCAATGGGTTGCAGAAATAAACTTTAAAGAAGGGGTTGAAGGGAGGAAACAGTAGGAGAATTGAAGCACTGGTTCAATTCTTCTACGCTAACAACATCGTTTCACGAAAAGGTAGCTTGCTGGAACTTTAACTTTATAATCCTTGGGTAAGTCCTAATATCTGATCATTCACATGTACATTACTTAATACCCCGTGATAACAAACTACGGATGCAATGTCGAGATCTAATGAGAGACGAGCTGCACCCATATCCGGTGTGGTCGGGACATGAATCCCCCACCAGAATCCCGTTTACACTGTACATCGAATCCCCGGCAATAAGAGTCTTACTTTGCCTTTCGAGGGATCTCAAGGTGACTATCTTTTAAAAGGGGGATATCCCCCTGAATATACGGCTTATCTAGTTCGTGTGCATAGACTTTGATATGATTGCCACACTCCTGCAAAATCTCAGGAAGACTTCCTATAAGATCCACATCTTGATGCGTCAAAATCACAGCTTTTAGTTTGTCGAACGACACGTCTTAGCTGAAGCATTTTCTACTTCCTGTGAAATTTCCATAATATCGGACTTCACGAACACGAATTTTTGTCACATTGCCGTGAACTGCATCACGTACATATTCCGTATATTGTGTTTGAGTCGCAGAAATTGGTTTCGAGCCACCAACAAGTAAATGCGACGTTGCATCATGTTGGTACACCCAACACGTCAACAGCGCTTGTGATACTACCATAGTCGTTATAAGTCTGTGATGTATTAACCACATACTTATTGGTATTTCCTGATTCATCCTTGGTTTTACGAGTCTTCCAATACCGCAAGATCGAATTACAAAATTGTTAGGTTGATGTAAGGCAAATCGATAGCTTAGGCCAGCCTGGCTGGATAAGATTAGAACAAACGAAAATAGAAATTTTTTGAAAGGAGAATCGAGATGAGGCTGTTTGAACTGTTGCTTTTATTGTCAAACATCGGCTTATTTGTATTAACCGTACAATTAAAAAAAGGACGGCGTAGAATTCCAGTATTCGTTGCAAGCGGGATTGCCACACTTTTACTGGTCATTCATTGGACGGTGGAAGGATACAGAGTTCAGCTATTATTCCCATATTGCATAACGATCATTTTTTTAGCCATTTCAAGTTATAGCTATTTTAAAAAAAACGGTCCCAAAAAAATCCCACGATTCATGTTGGGTTCAGCTTATACCGCTATAGCAATAATGCTGGTCGCAACAGCGGGTCTCATGTATGCTTTTCCTGTATTTAAACTACCTGAACCGACAGGCGAATTTAAGGTAGGAACGCAAACTTTTCATTTCGTGGATACAAATAGGGAAGAGATTTTCGACGAAGCCAGAGAGGGTAAGAGAGAATTGATGGTTCAGGTCTGGTATCCGGCTCAAGCTAGCACCGGCAAGTACGCTCCCTTTATTCCCGATACCCAGATTTTACGTTATATGGCCGCGAACTATGGCCTTCCCGAGTTTACGTTTCAACACCTGAAGTACGTATCCAGTCATGCTTATTCGGGGGCCGAAGTCTCTTCGGCACAGACTTCATACCCGCTGATCCTTGCGAATCCCGGCAACGGCTCTTCCAGGTTTCTTCACACGTCGCAAGCCGAAAATCTCGCGAGTCATGGATATATCGTGGCAGTGATCGACCATACCTACAATACATTTGCAACCGAGTTTCCGGACGGGCGAATCACGACCAGCACAACCAACGACTTATTCTCGCCCGACCATGATTACCAGACGAGTAGAGGAAATCGCGACAAGTTGGGAAAAGTTTTAACCGGCGATGTGGCGTTTGCGTTGGACCAATTCGAGCTCATCCAATCGGGGTTGATTCCAAGTCATCTAAAAGGGAGGATTGATCTCGGTCATGTCGGGACGTTCGGTCATTCCATCGGCGGAGCGACGGCCTATGACGCTTCTTATGATCCGCGAATCACGGCTGGAATAGACCTTGATGGAGGGCTTTATCGACTGCGTGACAGAGAGGGTCTACGAAAGCCGTTTTTGTTCATCAACTCGGAAAGCTATTTCGAAAAATTGAAAATGGTGATGGATAACCGGGTCTACACGGATGCAGAGCTTAACCGTATGGAATCAACAAGAGAGTGGGAGGATCAAGTAACGGAAGATAAAAAGTTGGAGCTTGAACGGATGCGCGAAACGGTCGACGAAGGAGGACAAGTCCTCTATATCGAAAATACGGAGCATTTGAATTTTACCGACGTACAGTTCATTTCTCCGATTTTCAAAATGCTGGGCATTACAGGAAAGATTGCGCCCGAAAGAGCGAACTCCGTTATCAATGCCTATATGCTGGATTTCTTCGATAGGTATCTGAAAAATCAAGGCGGAATCTTAATGAAAGGACCGGATAACCGCTTTCCGGAGGTGAAGTTCGTAACCTCGCTATTATAAATTACGGAACAGAGTACCGATTTTGATATGCTCCCCTTCAAGTAGACAGGTTTAATAAATAAACCGCTGCTTGAAGGGGAGTTTTATTTTGTCTAAGAAAAACGAATACAATGCGATTGAGAAACTAGCCATCATACAGGAGTTAAAAGCAGGACAGAGCAGCCGTGTGGAAGTAGCAAAAAAACATAACACAGCGTTACCACCTTAGTGAAGTGGCGACATCGCTATGAGTTGTACGGAATTGAGGGGGAAGGTTTCCTCCGGATAAGAAGATTTGTGGATGCTCGCCGCCACGTGTCTTCTGGTAATCGTAGATGACCGCCAGCGCTACACCGTGTCCGGTGCGATACGTGCTACTACGTTTGTTTTAATGGCAGTTAAATTTCTTATTGATTTATAAAGACCGGCTTTATCTATATGAGAAAGTTATTTTTAAGAAAAAACCTTAAATATAGGTTGAATATGTATTTTGTTTCCATTATACTCCTGCTTGAGCGGTATACCTTTTCAATCGTCTATCTACGATTCTAATTTATGAGCTGTCCAAGAAGAAAAATATAAAGAGAGGTGATTCCCGTTTCAATCGTCAATACCGCTTGAAGGCTTATTTTCCTGAAGTGTCTAAGAACTTGGATTATTATTATTGAGGAGGGAACTAATGCTAAGAAAAGGATTATGTGCGGTTGCGCTGCTCAGTCTCCTAACCGTTCTGCTTCCAGCAATGCATACAAGCGCAGCACCGAACTCGAATCTTGTGTGGAGCGACGAATTTAATGGAACTTCGTTAAACCGGTCCAATTGGACCCCTGAAATCGGTACCGGAAGCGGCGGATGGGGAAACAATGAACTGCAGTACTATACCAACCGTACGCAGAATTTGCAGGTTACCGGAGGCAATCTGGTGATTACGGCACAAAAAGAAGCTTACGGCGGAATGAATTACACCTCTGCCCGGATCAAAACTCAAGACTTGAAAAAATTTACTTATGGGAAAGTAGAAGCGCGCATCAAGTTACCGTCCGGTCAGGGGATATGGCCAGCTTTCTGGATGTTAGGCAGCAACATCAGCTCGGTAGGTTGGCCGAAATGCGGAGAAATCGACATTATGGAACGTGTAAACAACAATCCTTCTGTGAACGGTACTGTGCATTGGGATGCGGGAGGCCACGCTGACTTTGGGCGGGTATCGGGCAATCTGGATTTTTCCCAATACCATGTGTATAGCATCGAGTGGGACTCCAGGTATATCCGCTGGTTTGTCGACGGACAGCAGTTCAATGAATTTTATATAGAGAACGGAACCGGGAACACCGAAGAATTTCAGCAGCCGTTCTTTATTCTCCTGAACCTAGCGGTCGGCGGAAACTGGCCTGGTGCTCCCAATAACTCGACGCAGTTCCCGTCCCAAATGCTAGTCGATTACGTGCGTGTCTATCAATAAAGTGTGGGTATTAGATACAATTCATATGAACATTATAAAAGCAACCCCGGTCATTTACGGGGTTGCTTCAATTCGCTATAAATTAACTCGCCACTAAGTCCTAATATCTGATCATTCACATGTACATTACTTAATCCCCCGTGATAACAAACTACGGATGCAATGTCGAGATCTAAATACTTTTTCAATGAGAGACGAGCTGCATCCATATCCAGTGTGGTCGGGACATGAATTCCCCCGAGAACCCCGTTTACACTGTACATCGAATCCCCGGCTATAAGAGTCTTACTTTGCCTTAAATAAAGACTGATATGACCAGGAGTATGCCCAGGCGTATGGATGACGCGAATCCTGCCGCAAAACGGCAGTTCCTGACCATCTATTAAGGTATCGTCCACTTTGCCCTTCGGGCGATGCACAAGGTGACTATCTTTTAAAAGTGGGATCTCCCCCTGAATATACGGCTTATCCAGTTCGTGTGCATAGACTTTAATATGATCCACATCTTGATGCGTCAAAATCACAGCTTTTAGTTTGTCGAACGACACGTCTTAGCTGAAGCATTTCTACTCCATGTAAAATTTACATAATATAGGGCCTCCGTACAATGTAATTGACACCCATACTAAAATAGGTTCAAGGGGCGAATCCAACTCTATGGCGCTGCCGTTCCTTAATGTCAATGGATACGGTGCGAATAGATGTGATAGGAATAACAAGCGTTTGATATTGCGTAAGATATTTAACGAACTTGTCGTCAATCTGATCCAATATCCCGTCGCATACATTTGCCCCATCTATAAAATGAATAGTTACTTCCTTACCTTGTAAACTTGCTAACATGATATCACCTCATATTTTCTTAAAGTTTCTTGCGGATCATTAGGGTTTGAGCATACTCTATAAAGAAGTGATCACCTGATCAATAACACCATATTCCAGTGCCTCCTGAGCGGACATGTAAAAATCCCGGTCCATATCTTTTTCGACTTTTTCAAAAGATTGTCCGGTCCGTTCAGCTGTGATACGGGTTGCCTTTTCACGAGTCCATAAAATTCGTTTTGCGCTGATCGCAATATCGCTGGCCTGACCTTGTGCGCCGCCGTGCGGCTGATGGATCATGATTTCACTGTTCGGCAACGCCGAACGTTTCCCTTTGGCGCCCGCTAGCAACAGGATCGCGCCAAACGAAGCAGCGAATCCCGTACATATCGTGTGTACATCAGGTTTGATGTACTGCATCGTATCATAAATGGCAAATCCTGCGGAAGTAGAGCCACCCGGGCTGTTGATATACATGTAAATTTCTTTTTCCGGATCTTCTGCCGCCAGGAACAATAATTGAGCAATAATACTGTTAGCCAAATGATCATCGATGGCTGCCCCGACAAACACAATACGATCCTTTAATAGTCTGGAATAGATATCGTACGATCTTTCACCTTGAGCAGTTTGCTCAACAACATAAGGAACATAAACACTCATTTTGATACCCCCAATTTCCTGTTTTCAGTTGATTTCTCCTTGTAAACGAACCGAGGCCGTAAAAAGATACGGAGGTTTCAATGGGAAAACGATTTGCGTAAATGGTGTAACTTTTACACCCCCTTGTTCGTTTACATTGGAGGTAACAAAAGGCTTTGCTCTAGGAAAGGGCAGAATAAGACCGTGGAGGAGAGGACCTATGCGCATAGATGATTCTATACAAATGACAGATAATACAATAAACATCGAGAACTTGGAGGAATTACAGGCAGTCCTGAAGCGTTACTGTCTGTCGCTTACGAAATCAAATTGGGATGCGGAAGAATTGGCTCAGGATACTTGGGTAAAAGCATTAGGAAAGTTAAACAATCTCGAACATACAAACCCCAAAGCGCTTTTGCTGCGGATTGCTAAAAACACCTGGATTGATGAGATACGGAGAAAAGCAGTCTACAGTCGGGTATTGAATAGAGAACAAGCGAAAGTAACTGTGCCGGATCATGGATCTTTTGAAATCGAGATAGTGTTACAGTCCTTAATGAATCATTTATCTCCGCTTCAGAGAACAGTTTTTTTGCTACGAGATGTGTTTGGATATTCGATTCGTGAGACATCCGACATGCTCAAAACAACGGAGGGAGCGGTAAAAGTTGCACTCCACCGGGCACGAAAATCGCTTGAAGCAGTCAAGGAGGATCTCCTCAAAGGAGAGTTATCCTTACCGGAAAGTGAAAACTCGAAAACTTTTCTGAGAGCGTTGACAGCGGCATATCATAGGGGGGATATTGCAACATTGGTTATGCTCTCCCATCAGGATGTAATGGAGCCGGACGTGGTAATCGGAATCGTTAATCATAAGCTGCACCGGAGTCTCGCTTCAGTAAAACAAACGGATTCCCATACCATGAGTATGATAGCGGCGTAGTTTGCGAAGAGAAATGTGGAACTCATCATAGTGGTTATTTCTGATAAAACATTTTCCCGGTCATTCCAATTTATAGCTCTTAGCTGGGATTAAAATGAAGTATATTAAAGAAGATAGCGGAAGGGGAAGGTTCAAATAGGTGAATTAGAAAATTTGTTAGAAGATAATAACCCCATAGTCTTATATCATGCAATGACACAGATAGGAAAAGAAGGCTTCCGTACAGAGAAAATGATAAAAAAATTAAGTGAATTATCATTAAAAAGGGAACCCCAAGATAAACTATTAGGTTATTATAAGGTGGGAGACCTAGCAATAGCGACTTTGATAAAACTTGGAGAAAAGAAAGAAGAAATATCTGGATTTAGAACTTTAGATGAATTTGAAAAAAAGATGGTTTTCCGATTATTTGAAGAAGTTGAATGGTAAGAATTCCTGTTCATCTGGATGAAAGCTTTAAATAAACTTATTTCAACTCGAACCATGAGGAGAAATAGGTTTATTCGTATCTAATGGAGATAAACCAAATGAAAAGGATACGTAATCAATAGATGCATGGGACAAGCAAATTGCGAATTAAAGCAACTACCTGAACGAAATGAGTGTAATATTTCAAACTGTATTTCTATTGATAACGATGCAAGAAGCCATTAACTAGTTTGGCGTTTGTCATCTGAATTACAGACCGATCTTCGAGTTCCTCGGCCATATCATCATCCGTCATGGACACGAAAAAAATAATATCTTCTTTGGCTTGACCAAATTGATTGAAAAGCACGTCGTCTGTTTCCTTAACTACCTTGGCCATAATTTTTATCATTTCATCTTTATAATCAAACACATTTTCGGTTGCATATAGAAATTTGCTCATATGATTCAAGTGTGTTGCATCGCCATATTGATATTCGCAAAATCCCCATCTATAATAATTTTCATCTTCCTTGCTGTCGCACAGGCCTTCGGCTTTCATGTTTGTGATATGTCTAACAAGGGATTCTTCTGTATTAACAGCTAGAAACAAGGTGACAAAATCGCTGTCTGTGCCAAAAGCACAGGCGTAAACCTTCTCATTCTTCACTTCTTCAAGTATGCTTTTAAGATCATCCAAAAATCCTGCCCTAAATCTTTCCTCAAATTCATTCAAAAAATTGTTCATCTGGTTCATATGCTCCTTTATGAGTCTTATGCTTGATTATACATTATCAATATTGGCACGACTCGTGTAGCCTACCATGCTCAGCCAATAGCAAGATTTGCAATGAAAAAATAAACGCAAGACAGGCTAGCCAAGCAGAAAGTGTAAATCCGTAACATCTAGAAGCCGCTCTTAGGATAACGGGGACTCCTGTTCAGCTGGATAAATGCACTTAATTTCAAATTTTTATTCGGAAGCTAAGTTAGAAAGTGTGTCTCACACTCTGGAAAAAGTATTGGGGAGTCGGTTATGGATGGTAAAAAATTTGTTCTTATGCTTTTACTTTTTTGCTTGTTGGGCATTGTAGGGCTAGTTGCATTAATCTACGGATTTATGTGGTTCGTATTCATGGTTAGTGTTTAAAATCAGCTATCTAACAGCTCAATTTTTAATCGCTTGCTTTTTGCTGATATCATTTAGCTGGTCCCAGGTGAGCAGAAGTTATGCTATACTTGCGAGGTAAAAGGGGGTGCCTACTGATGGAGAATCTGTTAGGATTGTCTGTGACTTCTTACACTCATGCAAAGCCAATTATTAAGAAAGCGTTACTTTGTATGGGGCGAAACAATTTTTAACGCTGAATAAGCTTTTTAATATTTTTGGCTTTGCACCTTATTTTAAAAAATCAAAATAAGGGGCGAGTAAAATTGAGATATACGAATGCTTCCAAAGTTTTACCTCAAGAATTAATTATAGAAATCCAAAAATATGTTCAAGGAGAGACTCTGTATATTCCTAAGCCAAAAACGGAATATATGGATTGGGGAAGCTTGAGTGGCGGGAGATGGTTGCTAGAACAGCGAAATGCCGCAATCAGAAATGCTTTTCAAAATAGAAGCAGTATCGAGCAATTAGCTAATGAGTTTTTCCTCTCTACCGAAACCATTAAGAAAATTGTTTATTCACATAAAAAGTAGATGGACATAACGTGATAAGCTTAAGACGCGACCGGATAATCGCTATGAACGACCAATCCGGTCGCGTCTTTTTGTTTGGTAAAAGGTTTGATGTGCCTTCGCATTCCCACAGCCAGATTCCGAAATACTTTTTTGGCATTCCATTTTTTTATAATTTTTATGTCAAGAATGATTCTAACTCGTTGTTTTCATTTATAAAGCTGATTTTAAACTTAAAATATAAATATAAACGACAACAACAATTGAAGGGAAATATGTATTGATTCATTGTCTTTAAAACAAGAAAGTGAGGAAAAGATTACTATGAGGGAGCAAAAAAGTAGAAGTAGACATCTGATTGATCCAGAAATTATCAGTGCAGTTGATTTAATACCAACAACCGATCTTACCGAATCTACACTAAGGGAAGCACGTAAAAATCAATCTCAAATGATGCAACAAATAGATGTAACGCAGATGTTCCCTATTACATTAGAAAAAAAGGCTGTGCCAAGTTATTTTAGTGGTCCAGATATTCAAATCGAAATCATTAAGCCCAAACAATCAAAGCATCATAAGATGCCTCTATATTATTCGATACACGGAGGCGGGATGGTCTTAGGAAGTCCAGTCGTGGATCGTCCTGCTAATGCATCTCTTGCGGCACAACATGGTTTCTGTTGCGTATCCGTGTACTATCGCCTAGCACCAGAGCATGTACAGCCAAGTCAGTTACAGGATTGTTATTCGGGCCTAAAATGGTGCATTGAACATGCGGAAGAGTTAGGGATAGATACTCAGAAAGTTGCCGTAGGGGGCAGCAGCGCTGGCGGCGGTTTGGCGGCTGGCCTAGCCTTGTACATTCGTGATCAGAAGGAATTCGAAATCCATCATCTAAGATTAATGAGGCCAATGCTAGATGATCGCACAAGTACCGCACCAGAGCACCCATACGCAGGAGAGTTTATTTGGACAAAACAAAGTAATTATTTTGGCTGGAAATCTGTATTGGGGGATGAACCGGGTCAGGAGGAGGTAAGTGAGTATTATGTGCCGGCTCGTGCTAAGTCATTGGCCGGATTACCACCGACTTATATAAATATAGGTACCATTGATTTATTCATTGGTGAATCCTTGTTTTTTGCAAAACAATTGGCCTTTGATGGAGTCTTAGTGGAATTACATGTCTATCCCGGGTACCATCATATGTCGCCTGCGTTTCCGGATGCACATTTTTCAAAAGAAGGGGCCAGAACAAGTGAATACGCCTTACTGAAAGCTCTCGAGATCTTTGATATAATTTCTAATGAGTATAATGCTTGAGAGTCATTATCTTTTTTCATCTCTTCCGACTTTTACCACCCATTTAGGGTAAAATAGTACCAAGCATAAAATCCAACTACGGAAGTGGTGATGTCCCATGACAACGAGCAGCAAACCGAATAGACTATCCAAGGAAAAATCACCGTATTTGCTACAGCATGCTCACAATCCGGTAAATTGGTTCCCTTGGTCAGATGAGGCTTTTGAAATGGCTAAACGTGATAACAAGCCTATTTTCCTATCTGTTGGCTATTCCACTTGCCATTGGTGCCATGTAATGGGGAGAGAATCTTTCGAGGATGAAGAAGTGGCTGAGGTATTAAACAGGGATTACGTATCCATTAAGGTGGATCGTGAAGAACGTCCAGATGTGGATCATATCTATATGTCCATCTGCCAGACGATGACGGGGCATGGAGGCTGGCCACTGACGATATTGATGACGCCGGATCAGAAACCTTTTTTTGCGGGGACGTATTTGCCCAAGGAGCAGAAGTTTGGCCGTGTCGGACTGTTGGAGCTGCTTGGCAAGGTGGGTACCCGGTGGAAAGAACAGCCGGAAGAGCTGGTGGAGTTGAGTGAGCAGGTACTGATCGAGCATGAGCGGCAGGACTTGCTTGCGGGTTATCGGGGTGAACTGGATGAACAGAGCTTGACTAAAGCTTTCCATGAATACAGCCACACCTTCGATAAGGAATATGGCGGCTTCGGGGAAGCACCCAAGTTTCCTTCTCCGCATAACCTGTCTTTTTTGCTGCGATATGCACAGCATACGGGGAATCAACAGGCACTGGAAATGGCAGAGAAGACGCTGGATGCGATGTCCCGGGGCGGAATCTACGACCATATAGGCATGGGGTTCTCACGATACTCCGTGGATGAGAAGTGGTTGGTGCCGCATTTTGAAAAAATGCTATATGACAATGCTCTGTTGGCCATCGCGTATACAGAGGCTTGGCAGGTGACAGGCAAGGAACTGTACCGACGGATTACAGAACAAATCTTTACATATATCGCAAGGGACATGACGGATGCAGGTGGTGCCTTTTATTCAGCGGAGGATGCGGATTCCGAAGGAGAAGAGGGGAGATTCTATGTCTGGGACGACTCTGAGGTAAAGGCTGTACTAGGCGATAAGGATGCCGCCTTTTTCAACGATTTGTATGGGATTACACCTTACGGCAATTTTGAAGGTCACAACATTCCAAACCTGATTGATATCAATCTGGAAGCCTATAGGATCAAGCATGACTTGACTGAGCAGGAACTGGAGCAGCGGGTTAGTGAGCTACGGGCCAAGCTGTTTGCTGCCAGAGAACAACGGGTTCATCCTCACAAAGATGACAAGATTTTGACCTCGTGGAACGGATTGATGATTGCTGCACTGGCGAAGGCAGGACAAGCTTTTGGAGACACGAGATATACAGAGCAAGCTCAGAAAGCGGAGACGTTTTTGTGGAACCATTTGAGACAGGAGGACGGACGGCTGTTGGCGCGTTATCGGGACGGCGAGGCAGCTTATCCCGGTTATGTGGATGATTATGCTTTTTATGTGTGGGGCTTGATCGAGCTATATCAGGCGACCTTCGATGTACAATATCTGCAACGGGCATTGACGCTCAATCAAAATATGATCGATTTGTTCTGGGATGAGGAACGGGACGGATTATTCTTTTATGGGTCAGATAGTGAGCAGCTCATTGCCAAGCCTAAAGAAATTGATGACGGAGCCATTCCGTCAGGTAACAGCATTGCGGCCTATAATTTTGTGCGGCTTGCGCGGCTAACGGGTGAATCTGGATTGGAGAACTATGCAGCCAAGCAGTTTAAGGCTTTTGGCGGTATGGTTGCTCATTACCCGTCAGGCCACTCCGCGTTGCTCAGCGCGTTGTTGTATGCGACGGGAACGACGAAGGAGATTGTGATTGTGGGTCACAGGGATGATCCGCAGACCGTACAGTTCATTCAGGCGGTTCGAGCTGGGTTCAGGCCGAATACGGTCGTTATTTTGAAGGATGAAGGACAGTCGGAGATTGCAGAGACGGCTCCTTATATCCGTGATTATGATCTTGTGGAAGGCAAATCAGCCGTATATGTGTGTGAGCATTTTACCTGTCAGGCACCTGTTACCAGGCTCGAAGATCTGAAGGTGTTGTTGGATTAGAACTGAATAAAGCGATCGAACTTAATCCCCTTGGGAGTAGAAAATATATGGCGATTTTCAAAAATGACCCTATGTTTGCTACCTTCAGGGGGATTATTTTCATGTTAAGTGGTAGGTATAGTGAGATGAAACTAACACTTTCTTAACATCTATACTGCATTTTTTTTAATATTTTTTAGGTATATTATATCAAAGAACCGGTTCCGACCAGCCTTGCTGTTTTCGAAAATAAGTACATATACCTATTTAACTAGCGTGTTTATATCTTTTATGTCCAAGCGTTTTAGCAGCAGATGTGAAAAATGTGAAAGAGAGTCTGTCGGGTGATTGTCGTCATCGGCAAGACGAAGAGGTTCGCTATAGGTTGGGAAATACAGGTAATGAAATGGAGATGTTTATTAATGAAGAAGTTATCGGGGAAAAAGTGGCTAGTCGCAAGGAAGCTCAGCAAAAATTTTAAAACCAAGCTAATGGTCGCCTTTATTGCATTTTTGATTTTACCGTCCATGATCGTGGGGGCTTTGTCGTTTATAAGCGCGAGTCAGCAGATTCGAAACCAGATTGAAGAAAGTGCCGAGCAGGCTATTGTCCGCACTAATTTTATTATTGATAGTACTATTGAACCCAAGGTACATGACGCAGACTATTTTGCAGAAAGACTAAAAGGCAATCGGGTAGAGACGGAGGAACAAGCGGCGAATTTGGAAGAATTCTTTAAGCAATATATTGCACTCCATCCTGAAACAGAATCCATTTATTATGGTACGAAGGACGGCAAATTTACAACCTATCCACAGAAGCAATTACCAGATAATTATGATCCACGAGTCAGACCTTGGTACGATAAAGCGATAAAGGAACAAGCGAAGGCAGCAATTAGTTCTCCTTATCTTTCGGCAAGCTCGAAGCAAATGACGGTTACTGTGTCCAAGGCTACGTCAGATGGATCGGGTGTTATTGGCATTGACCTGAAAATGAGTGGTATTAAAGAGACGTTGAACAATATTAAAGTAGGTCATGAGGGTTATGCCATATTGCTGGACAACAACCATACTTACATTGTTCATCCGACGAAGGAACCAGGCACCAAAATTACAGATATTGAATCACGCATGTTTCAGAGTGATACTGGTGAATACGAGTATGAGTATGAGGGCCAGCTCAAATATATGAACTATGCGACTAACAAGCTGACTGGCTGGAAGATAGGCGGAACGCTGTATTTGTCTGAAGTCGATGAAGCAGCAGGGCCGATTTTGATCAGCACTTTACTAACCATTGTCGGTTGTCTTGTGATTGGTATTATCATTGTTTATTTCCTGATCCGTTCCATCATCAAACCGATTTTAAAGTTAAAAGAACAAGCGGTAAATGTGAGCGCCGGAGATCTCACACAGGACATTCAAGTAAAGAGCGAGGACGAGATCGGAGAATTAGGAGTGGCTTTTCAAAATATGCAGAATAACTTGCGATCTGTCATTCAGAACGTAGGGAACAGTGCAGATCATGTCGCAATTTCTTCCAATGAACTGACAATAAGCGCGGAACAAACCAGTGCTGCAAGTGAGCAGGTGTCCCAGGCTGTACAAGAAATTGCCAGTGGTGCAGAGAAGCAGACTACAGGGCTGGAAAATAATTCGGTGGCCCTGGATGAAATTGCACAAGGGATCACCCAAATTGCTGAACGATCGATTTCGGTAGCTGATTTGGCCAAACGATCTGCCTTGCAAGCCGAGGAAGGACGAAAGTCTGTTGAGCAGACAGGCGAGCAAATGAATTCCATTCATCAATCAGTAGAGCGTTCCAACCAGATGATTCAAACCTTGCAAGCCCGCTCTCATGAAATCGGTGAAATTACGAAGGTTATCGGCGATATCTCCAATCAGACAAACCTGCTGGCATTGAATGCAGCTATTGAGGCAGCCAGAGCGGGCGATCATGGAAAAGGCTTTGCCGTCGTTGCTGATGAGGTGCGTAAGCTGGCAGAGCAGTCTCAGACATCCGCCACACAGATTGCCACCTTGATTGCCGAAATTCAGCATGAAACCGAAACAACAGTGAAGACGATGGACAGGGTCACGACTGAGGTGCAGGATGGACTACAGATTTCCAAAGCAACCATTGTCAAGCTGGGTTATGCGATGGAAGGCATTCGAGAGACAACACCTCAGGTAGAGGAGGTCGCTGCGATTGCAGAGCAAATATCAGCCAGTGTACAAGAAATCGCAGCGACAGCCAACGAGCTGGCGACGATTGCAACCGGTAATGCCGCCACATCTGAGGAAGTTGCTGCCTCCTCACAAGAGCAACTGGCTTCCATGGAGGAAATATCAGCTTCAGCACAGTTGCTTTCGACGATGGCTGCTGATTTGAAGATGATGATCAGTCGTTTCAAATATTAAAACGAGCTTGAACCTTATGGAATCTATAGTACAATGAATGCTCGGGACAGTTCTTTAAGCCTTATGGCATAAGGAATCTGTCCTGAGTTTTTTTTGTATTTTTGATATATTCTAAAAATGGAATATTATAGGAGTGGTGAACACTTGGTTCGAGATTTAGTGCTATGTGCTATCGTGATTTTATTGTTAGTTTTGGTTTTTCAGCGTCAACTTGTTCGTCAGGCGATCACAGGTGTATTTTATGGAGGAGCGGGAATTTTGTTCTTATGTTTTGGCATAAGCGATAAAACACCGTTGACCTGCGTGCTAGAGTTAGGGATGGGTCTAATGTTCATGACTCTGTTTGTGCACACTTTAACCACCGCTAAGTATACATATGGACAACGTTTGTTAAACAAAGACCGTGATCTGCTGAATTTACTAGGTGTTCAACCTGGCTTTACCTTCAAGCTGGAGAAAAGCGGTAATGAATTTTATTATAGGCTGCTTGAAGGTGAATTGCTGGAGCGCGTGGGTCTGAATATGCAAGTCAACTACAATAAAAGGGAGCATGTGAAGCGTCTTGGGGACATTTTGGAGCTTTCCTCTGAAACGATGGAGCAGCTTTGCCAATACTACAAACAGGCCTGGTTCGGTGATCGGACCGTATTTGAATTGGAGTTTTGGGAATATTCGGCTCTCATTACCTTACATCCGGTTATGGAGGACGGGGTTACTAGCTCTGTTATCGGTCACGCATTGGATATTACGGAGTGTAAAGCCTCAGAGCAGAAGAGAAAGGAAGTGGACGAGGCTAACCGTGCGAAAAGCATTTTTTTGGCTCATATGAGTCACGAAATCCGCACCCCGCTGAATGGAATCATCGGTCTGTCAAAGCTGTTAAATAAGACTGAACTGACTGCCGTTCAAAGAGATTACCTCCACAAGCTTCTCACTTCCTCTCGTACCCTTTCATCCATGCTCAGTAACGTATTGGACTTTTCCAAAATGGAAGCCGGCAGTCTGGAACTGGAAAAGGTAGAATTTGAGCCGGAAAAAATGCTTCGGCATCTCGCAGATACCGTTGGAACTTTGCTAGAAGATAAGGAAATAGAGGTCGTATTTATAACGGACCCGGCGTTACCGAAAAGCTTTAAGGGAGACCCGCTTCGAATGGAGGAGGTGCTTTCAAATCTTCTGACCAACGCCATCAAGTTTACGGATCAGGGACATGTATTGTTACAGGTAAAAATGCTAAGTCAGCAGGAAGGGCGAGTAGGCGTTTCTTTTATGGTAGAAGATACGGGCATAGGAATTTCCGAGACGTGTATGGACAAGCTATTCGTCCCTTTTATCCAGGCGAGTACAGCAACCAGCCGCAGATATGGGGGCTCTGGGCTGGGTTTGGCCATTAGCAAGCATTTGGCTGAAGCTATGGGGGGGAAAGTAGAGGTGAAAAGCCGATTAGGAGAGTACAGTCAATTTCACTTTAATGTCGAGCTGGAAACTGGGGAATTGAATGCAGGAAGTACACGAATAGAAAAACAAATCAAAGGCAAAGCCTTAATTGTTGCGCAGCATGAACTGGTGAGATACAGCTTGAACGAACTACTGCAAGACTTGGGATTAAAACCTTTCACTATTTCATCCTTCCAAGAAAGTGTGGATGCTTTTCAAAAGGGTGAGCATTTTGATTATGTTATCATTGATATGGGGATGGAAGGTTTGAGAGAACTGGACTCCCGGAGGCAGTGGCTTCAAATGCTGGATAAGCAGATAACTCAGATCATTGGACTTACAACCGTGTTTCAGATGGAAAAAATAGCTGCAGGGGACATGGATCATAGTGTGGATGCCTTTTTGTCCAAGCCCGTTACCCGGAACGCTCTGCTGGAGGTTCTCTGCTGGAAGAAGGAAGATTCAGTGCCTGCAGATGGTAATACTCTGGAGACTCATGCGACGATGAGTTCCCGCAATGAGATAGGGGATACAACACAAAAGTATCAAATTCTCATAGCAGAGGATAACGAAATTAACCAGGTGGTGATTACCGAGTTTTTAGCAGAGCGTAACTTTGAGGTAACGATGGTCACAAACGGAAGGGAACTAATAGCGTTACTTGAACTGCGTTACTGGGATATGGTGCTGCTTGATTTGCATATGCCAGAGATGGATGGTTTTGAGACGGCGAGACATATTCGGAGAAACAAAGCTTTTAACAGGCTTCCCATTATCGCTTTTACCGCTGATGCTGTGCAGCATGAACAGGAAGTTTGTCTTCGTGCCGGTATTAATGCCGTGTTGCTCAAGCCTGTCCATGAACTGACCGCTGCTAGAGTGTTAACTAGCTGGATTAATTTAGCGTGGCTGCAAGATTTACATGGTATTCACGCTGAGCAGTCGATAGCAGGTATGGATGGCAAGGTGTATATTTTTCAATTTGCCCTTTACAAATGGATACAGGAATACCAGTATCTCGATAAAAGAGTTGTGAGAAAAATGGACAATGGACAGTTATCTTCTGCTCTTCGATTAATCCACTCGCTTAAAGGAGGAACGGGGAACCTGTGCGCGCCTGAGTTGCTGGCAAAGGTTATAGAGCTGGAAAAGGCATTGAAGCGCAGCAATGAAACCTCAACAGGAGAACTGTATCCAGACTGGAAAGAGCATCTGAGCGCGGTTCAGAAGGATATTAACCAAATCAAGTCATCACTTCCTTGGAGCTGACCGTGTTATTGCATAAATTTGTAGCCGATTCCCCAGATGGTCTTAATCAATTGCGGTTTCTTAGGGTCTTTTTCGATTTTTCTGCGTAAATGGTTAATATGTACGTCCACGGCCCTCTCGTTAATAAAGGAGTCTGTGCCACGGAGAGCCTGAATTAAAGCATACCTGCTGAATACAATTCCTCGGTTCAAATAAAAAAGCTTCATAAGCTCAAATTCTGAATATGTTGTCTCCACATTTTGTCCGTTAACGGTAATCATTCTTCTCGCTAGATCCAAAGTAATGCCCGTTTCAGGTTCAGGTGCTCTGCCACTTCCTTGTAAGCGCGTGATTTCAATACGACGAAAAAGAGCCTCCATCCGTGCTTTTAGCTCTTGCATACTAAAAGGCTTGCAAATATAATCATCTGCTCCCAACGTAAGTGTACGAATGCGCTCTGATATGTTGTTTTCTGTAGAAATCACGATGATGGGGACGTCCGTATGCTTGCGTATCAGTGGGCAGGGATTCACGCCATCCAAATCTGGAAGCAGCAGATCCAGCAAAATAATATCGGGCTGTACGACCTTAAGCCTTGCAATACCCTCAGACGCTTGTTCCACTCGAGTAACGTTGTAGTCTTCTCCTGTTAAATACAAGGAAAGGGTATCTCCCAGCATATTGTCATCTTCAATAATCAAAACATTAGACATGATCATATTTCCTTATCTTTCTATCAAATTCGAGCCAAATAGTTAGGATAACTGCAATGTTTACAACAAGTTTTGACAGGTTCTGTTGATAGAGTAAACTCCTTTGGACAGTCTGTCAAAAGATCAGGTTTGTTGTGACAATCCTGTGGACAATTAGTCCAGATGTATATCTATTTGATATGGAAATGTACTATTTTTGAGATTTATCACTATAATACGACATTTTTCGTTTTGTTTTAACAATATACTACAAGCCGCTGATGATAAATTACAAAAATTTAACAAAACACCTCAGAAACATGCATTGACTTAAATGAAAATTATGGTATTTTATTACATAGGAGTTGACATCCTCTGATAGGCCTCTTAGAAAAACCCACTATTTAATCTTCTACTAATCTACTCTCATGTGCTATCTCTGTATTTAATTTTAGTACTTTAATTGTTCTTGTAATCGTACTCATGATTCTTTGGTGTGGATATCCCATTGTGAATTCAGACTGTCTTCTCATTTAGATTACATATTTACACTTTTTTTGCTTTCCATGCTTGTATGTTTTTAAAATCAGGTCAGCGGGAGGACGAGAGATCATGAACACATTCGAAGCGCTGGAGTCCAATGTAAGATCCTATTGCAGAAGTTTTCCAGTTGTATTCAACAAAGCTAAAAACGATGTACTGTACACGGAGACAGGCAAGGGTTACATTGACTTTTTTGCCGGGGCAGGGGCTTTGAACTATGGGCATAATAATGATTTTATGAAAAACCGGTTATTGGATTATTTAACATCCGATCGGATTATGCATGGTCTGGATATGTACACGACGGCCAAGCAAGAGTTTATGGAGTCTTTTTCAGAGCGTATTCTCCAGCCCAAGGGCTTGAATTATAAGCTGCAATTTTGCGGACCGACCGGAACCAATGCGGTGGAAGCAGCACTGAAACTTGCACGCAAGGTGAAAAACAGAAATGGTATTTTTGCCTTTATGGGTGCGTTCCACGGAATGTCGCTGGGTAGTTTATCGATTACCAGCAACACCTCCATGCGAGAGAGCGCAGGGGTTCCCCTGAACAATGTTACCTTTATACCTTATAACAGCACATTTAACGGAATGGATACCATTTTGTATATGGAGCAGCTTTTAACAGACACCCATTCAGGTGTGGAAAAGCCTGCCGCGATCATTTTGGAAACGGTACAGGCTGAAGGCGGCATTCATATTGCAGATACCGAATGGCTGCGTGATTTGCGACAGTTGTGCGATGATCATGATATTTTGCTTATTGTGGACGATATTCAAGTCGGTTGCGGTCGAGTTGGTTCGTTCTTCTCATTCGAGCGGGCGGGAATCGTTCCTGATATGGTTGTTTTGTCCAAATCGATCAGTGGATACGGCTTGCCAATGTCTCTGTTGCTACTCAAGCCAGAATTGGATATATGGAGTCCGGGTGAGCATAACGGCACTTTCCGTGGAAATCAGCTTGCTTTTGTCGGGGCAAAGGCTGCGCTGGAGTTCAGAGATACGGTAGAGCTGGAAGCACAAGTGAAGGAAAAAGAGGCTTTTGTTCAGCAGTTCTTGCGTGAACATATCCAATCGATAGATCCTCTTATTGAAATTCGTGGCTTGGGACTGATCTGGGGCATTGATGTATCCCATCTGGGAGAAGCGTTCGCCAAGGAGGTAGCGACTCTCTGCTTTAGTAGAGGACTCATTATTGAGCGTGCTGGACGTAACGATACGGTAATTAAAATTATGCCTGCGTTAACGATAAGTCTGGAAAACTTGCGTAAGGGCTGCGACATTATTAAAGAAAGTATGGCCCAAGTAACCAGTACCTTGGTTACGATGTAATCAATCACTAAAGCCCCTTGGTTGGAGCTGCCGTCTGCTGTAAAGCAGGTATGACAGGCGCCGTCCAAGGGGCTTTCTAGTAAAAAGTTAAGAAATAACTGTTTGCGCGTATTTTTGTGCGGATTGGTCTAGTTGCTCATCGGTCAATACTGCAGCACCATATTGTACGAAATAAGGGAGCAATTTGACACCAATCATATGGCCTGTAGCTTCCAGAGGTCTCAGTAGCTCTTCGATCGTATACCTATTCCGTCCGTCATGTTGATAGTTTTCCTCAACACTGGCAGCAGACAAGGCAATCAACAACTCTTTGCCCTGTAGCTTGCCACCTTCGCTCCCATAAGCCCAGCCGTAGGTTAGAACCTTATCCAGCCATTTTTTCAGTAGGGAAGGAGTGCTGTACCAGTAAAAAGGAAATTGCAGAACGATACGGTCATGCTGCTCTAGCAGTTCCTGCTCCTGGGCGACATTGATTTGCTCATCCGGATATACTTCATACAGGTTGTGAACGGTCACGCCGGATTGTTTCTTGAGTTCTTGCACCCATCTTTTGTTAATGCGAGATTCCGCAAGATCAGGGTGAACGACAATAACGAGGGTTGACATACAAGAATCATCTCCTTAGACTTATTTTTAGTAAGTAAATAACCAATACATATGTAACTATTTTAGTTTCAACTTATGGAGTTGTCAACTCTATTAAATTTTGAGCTCTATATACAAAAAACTCCGGCAAGCCGGAGTCTCATCAAATGAAGCGTTTTTACATTAAGCGGTATGATTAAGAGCAACAATTTTGTTTTTCCCGGAGCGCTTGGCTTGATACAAATAGTTGTCTGTCTCCTGGAAAAATACATCTTTGTCTTTGTTCATATCCTCGGTATAGCCTTTTAATCCAATGCTAACGGTTACGGAAACGATTTGCATTTTCTCCTGAAAGGTCATATTCTCTACTTCACGCCGGATATTCTCAACGATCTGATAGGCTTCCTCAGAAGTATGCTCAAACATCAAAATAGCAAATTCTTCACCGCCATAGCGGGCCGGAATGTCATTCGCTGTAATTTGCTCTGTAATGATTTGCGAGATGCCTTCCAAAATTTTATCACCGAACTGATGTCCGTAATTGTCATTGATTTTCTTGAAATTATCAATATCCACTAACGCCAGATGGATGATCGCTCCTTGTTCGGCATATTCGAGTGCTTTTTCATAAAAGTTTTGAAAGGACAAATGATTGTACAGCTTTGTCAAACCATCAGTCATTGACATTTTGCTGATAATCGCATTACTGATCATTAATTCCTGTTGGGCACGCTTTGTTTTATACAAATCCACTAACAAATCGCGGCCGCTGGCCTGAATAATGAGAGCAAGAAAGGTGGACATAATCAAAAAGGTTGGAATCGCCACAATATCAAAGTCTGACAAATAGCTGCGGAATGATCCATCTGCTGCCAGCAACAGAAAAAAGACGACCACTTGCAATACAAAGGAAAGCCATATTAAGCGACGATTGAAGAACAGAATAGAAGAGAAAATAGGCAACAAACATAGCGCAGGAATAATCCGGATATCATAATTTAGACGAATAATCATCCAGCAAATGACGGTGCTTGCCATAAACAGGATCGCAAAAGAATACCTGTTAAATTTAAAATGAGCCAACTCTGCCAGTAAGTTGGAACCACTCATGATTAGCGTAGGAACAATCAGGGTTCCGACGTAAAATTCATAAGGCGAAGCGGCGTAATCAAGAAATAAGTAGCTGCCCAGCTGGACGATAAAATGTACAGCTATAATCATCCAATACAGTAATAACATTTTGCGTACCCAGTGGGCTTGCTTTGTTTTGTAATCCATGGTTTGAGTAAGCCGTTTTGTCTTGTTCATGATGTCACCACACTTAATGTATCTTTAGCCATTCTCGTATTATAAGATACTATGTGATGAAGTTGAAGCTAATTTTTTTGAAGGCCATGAACTTGTTAACCTAGTAACACTTTTACTTGGTGGATAGCCCCATCCGCTGCAACCGGCAGAATATTATTCGTTAGGAGGGTACCGTCTACAGTAACCGTAGCTACACCCTTGGAGACATGCTGTGGATTAGTGATATGGATCACGTAGGTATCGCCACGGAAGACGCGGGTGACTATGAATTCGTCCCAGGCTGTAGGAATGCACGGGTCAATACGCAGACCGTCCCATTCCGGCTGGATACCGAGGATGGATTGAGTAATAGCTATAAAATTCCACGCCGCTGTACCCGTCAGCCAGGAATTTTTGGCTTCGCCTTCACGAACAGCATCCTTGCCCGCAATCATTTGAGCATACACATACGGCTCGGTGCGGTGAATGTCGCTGATGTCCTCCAGATAGGCAGGTGCAATTTTGCTATATAGCTCAAAAGCGCGATCTCCACGTCCTATTACGGCTTCCGCCATCATAATCCACGGGTTATTGTGGCAGAAAATACCGGAATTTTCCTTATACCCGGGAGGGTAAGATGAGATTTCGCCCAGATTGATGTGGTAACGGGAATAAGATGGATGTTGCAGCACGATGCCGTAGGGAGTTTCCAGTCGATCACGTGTAGAATCGAGAGCTTTATGTGCCAAGCCTTCTTCAACACCAATTCCTGCCATGACACAGAAACCTTGAGGTTCAATGAAAATTTGACCTTCCTCACAATCCTTGCTTCCGATTTTGTCTCCATAATGGTCATACGCACGTAAGAACCATTCCCCGTCAAAACCATGCTCCAATGTAGCTGCTCGCATACGATCCACATGGGCTTGAGCTGTGGACGCTTCTTCATCCAAACCTCTGCGCTTGCAAAGCTCAATAAAATCCGGTCCCGTATATACGAATAGTCCGGCGATAAACACGGATTCGGCTACTCGGCCCTCCAAATTTTGTGTTGTCTGATAGGACTCATCGGGTGTAGCGGAAAAACAATTAAGATTCAGACAATCGTTCCAGTCAGCTCGGCCAATGAGTGGAAGACCATGCGGACCAAGATTATCTATTACATGGTAAAAAGAACGCTTCAAATGTTCAAACAGCGTAGCCGTACGCTCTACATTTCCGTCAAAGGGCACTTGTTCGTCCAGGATGGCAAAGTCTCCTGTTTCTTTGATATACGCTGCGGTACCGACAATAAGCCACAACGGATCGTCGTTAAAGCCACCGCCAACCTCGTGATTTCCTTTTTTGGTTAACGGTTGGTACTGATGATAAGCTCCCCCGTTTTCAAATTGAGTAGAGGCAATGTCGATAATCCGTTCCCGTGCCCGCTCTGGTATTTGGTGGACGAAGCCGAGCAAGTCCTGATTCGAATCCCGGAAGCCCATTCCACGCCCGATACCAGATTCAAAATACGAAGCTGAACGTGACATATTGAATGTAACCATGCATTGATACGGGTTCCATATGTTTACCATTCGGTTCAGCTTGTCGTCGTGGCTTTGAAGGGTGTACTTGGACAGCAGTTTGTTCCAATAGGCTCGGAGTTCACTCAAAGCTTGTTTTACATCGGTTTCATCCGCAAACTGCGCAATCATGGCATGTGCCTGTTTTTTATTAATAACACCGTGGGACTCCCATTTCTCTTCCTCGGGATTTTCCACATAACCGAGTATAAAGTTACAGCTTGTTTCTTTGCCTGGCTCCAGCGTGATCTCAATGCAATGTGATCCGACAGGGGACCATCCGCTGGCAATAGAGTTCGAGGCTTGCCCAGCGGCGACCGTTTGAGGCTGATCTAATCCGTTGTAGAGTCCCAGAAAAGCTTCACGATCTGTATCATAACCCGCTAGCGGACGATTAGCAGAGAAAAAAGCATAGTGATTGCGGCGTTCACGGTATTCCGTTTTGTGATAAATGACAGAGTCCTGTATCTCAACCTCGCCCGTGTTCAAGTTGCGCTGGTAGTTGGTCATATCGTCAGAGGCGTTCCACAGACAAAATTCCACGAACGAAAAGAGTTTGATCTTTTTGGTTTGTAACGATGTGTTCTGAAGCTTAACCTGATGGACTTCGCCGTCAAAGGATAGGGGTACAAAAGCCAGCTGCGTGGCTCGAATACCGTTGCGTTCTCCGATAATTGAGGTATAACCAAGTCCATGGCGGCATTCATACTGCTCCAGCTCCCGTTTAACCGGCATCCAGCCTGGAGTCCAATAATCCCCATCATCATAAATATAAAAATAACGACCACCGTTATCGACAGGAATATTATTGTAACGGTAACGTGTTAAGCGACGTAAGCGAGCATCCCGGTAAAATGCATAGCCGCCACTTGTATTGGAAATCAGTCCAAAAAATCGTTCATTACCTAAATAATTAATCCAAGGATAAGGGGTTTGAGGGGTGTGGATGACATATTCTTGATTGACATCATCGAAGAAACCATACTTCATGGCGCAGAACTCCTCTCGATTTAAAAAAATTAAAAGGCCCAATACATGATTATATTCAAACATGAAGCCGTTCTTCCTTTAGGAAGATATTCCCCTCTTTATGTAAAATGCGCTTGATTTTCTCAACCTTTCTTCTGGGATTTGCAAAATATTTGAAATGGGTAAATATACCTTTTTATGCTAAAATGAAAAAGTTAGAACTTAGCAAGGCAGGAGGTTGCAAGAATGGCACCTATCACATTATTTTTCATCCCATATGCAGGCGGATCGGCGTCGGTCAGCTTCAAATGGAAAAAGTCGCTACTTCCGCAGATTAAGCTTGTTCCACTGGAATTAGCGGGCAGGGGTATTCGTTCTGGGGAACCGCTAAAGGAAAGCATTGAGGAGATGAGCGAGGATCTGATGCACAAGATCAGCGAAGAGATAGCCCCCGGCAATCCTTATGCCATATACGGCCACAGTATGGGGACGATGATCTCATTCGAGCTGTACTACAAGCTGGTGGTCGGTGGATATGGCAAGCCTGCTCATCTGTTCGTTTCGGGTGGACGGGCACCGCATGTCCCAAGAAATTCCCCGTGGTTACACGATCTGCCCGCAGATCAGTTCAGGACGCATTTGCAGCGGTACGGTCAGCTTTCGGAAGCGATTTTTGACAATCAGGAATTATACGACTATTTTATGCCCGTGTTAAGAGCGGATTTCAAAGCTGTTGAGTTGTATAAGTACACGGCTAAAGCCGCACTTTTACATTGTCCTATCACCGCTTTGACGGGAATGACCGATAACACGGTGACCTTACAAGATGCGGAGGCATGGGCACAGCATACGGATCAGCAATTTCGTATGTTTACCTTTGAGGGAGGACACTTTTTTATTCATGATGAAGTGGAGCGGATTACGCACATCATCAATGAGACCTTGGAGCAGAGTACGGTAACAAGTAGCATACAAAAATAAAAATAAGAGGTGAATTTTAGTGACAGTAGGTGTATTGGCACATTTGTTTGGCAAGTTGCCTTATCGCGAATTGGCTGCAAAGGTAGGCGCAGCGGGCTTTACTCATGTTCAGCTGGCTCCGTGGAGAGCGATCAGTGATGTGGATTTTAATAAACCGGGTAAGTTCAATCCGGGATTGGCACTGTCTATCGCAGAAGAATTTCGTAAGCATGGTGTTTCCATATCCGTGCTCGGGTGCTATTTGCATTTTTTTGTACAGGATGAGGAATTGCTGCGTGAAAATGTAGAGCGCTTTAAAGAGCTGATCCGATATGCGGGTCTGTTAGGAGCACCCATGGTTGCAGCTGAAGTGGGACGTAATGAGGATGGTACCACCTATACGGAACGTGACTGGAGAGTTGTAAGGGAAGTAGTGCGTGAATTAGCAGATGAAGCGGAGAAGTGGGGCGTATTCGTAGGATTGGAAGCTGCAAACGATCACTTGGTAGGAACTGCCGTAGAGTTGGCTACCTTTCTGGAGGAAGTGCCCTCTTCACACATCGGTGTTGTGATTGATCCTGGTAATCTGCTGAAAACGGAAAATATGGCGCAGCAGGATGAGATCATTCGGGAAGCTTTCCAACTGCTGGGCCCCCGGATTATCGCTGCGCATGCCAAAGACCGGCGTTTGTCATCGTCGGGTGAAATTGAGACGGTGCCGCCGGGTTTTGGAGACATGAACTATGGCCTCTACATGGAACTGCTGGAGCAGTACAAGCCGGGGGTTCATATTATTATGGAAGCTGCTCAGGAGCATGAGATGGCTGAATCCAGACGTTATATCGAAGGACACCGGATAGCCGCTCAGAAAGGGCAACAAGTGCAGACGAAATAATGTATTCTTTCATAATACTCAGGAATGCTACGTTAATAATTCGAGAGACTTGGAAGCGCCTCCTTTTCCAAGTCTCTGTTTCTTTACCCTTGTTTAACCCTGCACAACCGCCACGATCACAATGACCCAGCTTGCCAAAAAAGCCAACCCGCCAAATGGGGTGATTGCTCCAAGCTTTTTCACACCGGATACACTAAGGGCATACAGACTACCGGAAAACAGGAGAATACCCACCAGCATAACCCAGCCTGCGGTTACGATGAGAGAAGAATGGACAAGTCTGTCAGCAAGAACTCCAAGCAGCAGCAAACCCAGTCCATGAGCGATTTGATATTGAATTCCTGTCTGGAATATGCTCATCATGTCTGCGGAAAGTCTCTTTTTCAATGCGTGTGCGCCGAACGCTCCAAGCGCTACGGCTAAAAACATCACGATACAACCAAGCAATAGCAAAATTTTCATGTTTTAACGCCTCCCTGTGAAATAGTACCGATTCCAATCGATTTCGTCAATTTTCCTTGTGAAACTCTAAACATATATAATTTTTCGACTCTCATTTGGCGCCTAGTGTGGTATATTTTTTCCAGGGCCAATGCGAAGCATTTGGAGCAATAGACAGCGTGTCCTCCACCTTTTTTATGGGAAAGTGAGGTGATGGTGCTGTCTTTTTGTGCTGTCATTTTTCGGAATAAAATCTTGTGTAAAGTCAAAATTGATAATGGAGAGGATGAATGCAAAGTGATCAGCAGAAAATCCGTGTTCAGGAAATCTGTCTCTATGGTCATGTCAGCTATTTTGGTACTTCCGTTAACCTTGGGCTTATTTCAGGCAGAACCCGACCGTGCATCAGCTGCAACATCGGAATCGACACGCTTTCTACAATTGTATAAACAGCTGAAGGATCCGGCTAGCGGATACTTTTCAAAAGAAGGCATACCTTATCATTCCGTTGAAACGCTCATGAGCGAGGCTCCGGATTACGGACACTTAACGACTTCGGAAGCGTACAGCTATTGGATGTGGCTGGAAGTACTGTATGGTCATTATACCGGGGATTGGGGGCATTTGGAATCCGCGTGGGACAACATGGAGAAATATATCATTCCTGTTAATGAAGGCGACGGTAAGGAAGAGCAACCGACAATGAGTAACTATAACCCGAACAGCCCCGCCACTTATGCAGCAGAATATTCGCAGCCGGATCAGTACCCGAGCCGCCTGAGTGGTCAGTATGGTGCTGGCAAGGATCCGCTGGACTCTGAGCTGAAGGCAACCTATGGCAACAACCAGACATATCTGATGCACTGGTTGCTGGACGTGGATAATTGGTACGGTTTCGGAAATCTTCTGAATCCATCGCATACAGCAGCCTATGTAAACACCTTCCAGCGCGGGGAACAGGAATCGGTCTGGGAGGCTGTACCGCATCCATCACAAGATAATCATAAGTTTGGGAAGTCTAATGAAGGCTTTATGAGCCTGTTCACCAAGGAAAATAATGCCCCTGCACAGCAATGGCGCTACACGAATGCCACCGATGCGGATGCACGGGCGGTTCAAGCGATGTACTGGGCTAAGGAATTGGGATATGATAACTCCGTATATTTAAATAAAGCCAAAAAGATGGGAGACTTTTTGCGTTACGGTATGTACGATAAATACTTCCAGAAAACCGGAAGCGCTTCCAACGGTGCCCCTATTGCTGGTACGGGCAAGGATGCCAGCCTTTACCTGATGGCGTGGTATACGGCTTGGGGAGGCGGACTGGGCCAAAGCGGCAACTGGGCTTGGCGTATCGGCGCCAGTCATGCACATCAGGGCTACCAAAATGTCGTCGCAGCTTATGCGTTGTCCGATCAAGATGGTGGATTAATACCGAATTCTCCAACGGCGGGACAGGACTGGGCGACCTCGCTGAAGCGCCAACTGGAGTTTTATACTTGGCTGCAATCTGATGAGGGGGCCATTGCAGGCGGAGCGACGAATAGCTGGGATGGTGCCTACAAGGCTTATCCATCTGGCACGAGCACCTTTTATGGCATGGCTTATACAGGGGCTCCTGTATATAACGATCCACCGTCGAACAATTGGTTCGGGATGCAGGCTTGGCCTGTCGAGCGAGTTGCCGAGCTGTACTACATTTTAGCCAAGAAAGGGGATACTTCGTCCGAGCAGTTTAAAATGGCTAAACAAGTGACGGAAAACTGGATCGCATGGTCCAAGAACTATGTATTTGCCAACGAACGGCCTGTGACTGACGCGCAGGGATATTATTTGGATGCACAAGGCAAGCGTATTCTGGGTGGCAAAAATCCGAAAGTGGCTACTACAGCAGCTAAAGGCGAATTCTGGCTGCCGAGCAACCTGGAATGGAGTGGAAAGCCTGAAACCTGGAGCGGATTTGCCAATCATAAAGGGAATACCAATCTCCATGTGGTAACAAAGAATCCGGGGCAGGATGCCGGAGTACTGGGCAGCTATGTTAAAGCACTTACTTTCTTTGCTGCTGGAACGAAAGCTGAAAAAGGAGACTATTCCGAGTTAGGCAAGGAAGCTAAGGATCTGTCTAAAGCTTTGCTTGATGCTGCATGGGGTTATAACGATGGTATAGGTATTACAACGAAGGAAGCTCGCGAGGATTATTATCGTTATTTTACTAAAGAAGTGTATATCCCGAACGGCTGGAGTGGTAAGACTGGACAAGGCAACACGATCCCTGGCACAGACGCTACCGCTTCTGACCCGTCCAAGGGCGGCAATGGTACCTATTCCAGCTATAGCGATATCCGGCCTAATATCACTAAAGATCCGCAATGGTCCTATCTTAAAGATAAATACACGACTTCTTGGAACAATCAGACCAAAAAATGGGATAAAGGTGCTCCAGAATTTACGTATCACCGTTTCTGGTCCCAAGTCGATATGGCAACGGCTTATGCTGAGTATGACCGTCTCATTAACGGTAGTGGACCAACCGAGCCGACAGTTCCCAAAGCTCCGGCAAATGTGAAGGCAAACGCAGGGGATGCTCAGGTTACACTCACTTGGAGCAAAGCGACGGGTGCCGATAGCTATACGGTCAAGCGCTCGACAACCAGTGGTGGTCCTTATACCACAGTAGCAACGGTAACAGACAGCACTTACAAGGATACAGGAGTGCTGAATGAAACCACTTATTATTATGTAGCAAATGCAACAAATTCTTTAGGAACCAGCCCGGATTCTGTCGAGGTCAGTGCTAAGCCTACGGCAGCTCCCATTCCAGCAACGGGAGACGTGATTGCCCAATACCGCGTGGGCGACACTAATCCGGGAGATAACCAGATTCGGCCACTGTTCCGTGTTGTAAACAAGGGTAAAGAGGCTGTCGAACTGAAAAATGTTAAGCTGAGATACTACTATACCGTAGATGGCGACAAGTCACAGGAATTCCATTGTGACTATGCACAGTTGGGTAGTAGTAACGTTCAGGGACGTTTTGTGAAACTGGATAAGGCCGTTACAGGTGCAGATTATTATCTGGAGATCTCCTTTGGAGCTGGTGCGGGAAGTCTGGCAGCAGGGGAAAATACAGGAGATATTCAAATTCGCATGAACAAGACGGACTGGAGCGACTATAACGAAAGTGATGATTTTTCCTATGATTCTACCAAGACCTCTTATACGGATTGGGACAAAGCACCTTTGTATATAAACGACAAACGTGTTTGGGGCCTGGAGCCTTGATTGCGAACTGAGTGTGGAAATCGCGGGCGGAATGTGAGAGCACTGAACTGAATTCATTTCCGTCCGTTTTTTTGTGATCGGATTCGTGGTACACTATGATCGTTACATCATTACATACATGACCGAGGTGACCTGAGACATGAATGACAATTTGGCACAGGCTCTGAATGAGCAAATGAACTTTGAATTTTACTCCGCTCACGTATATCTGGCGATGGCTGCTTATTGCTCCAGTGAAAGTCTGGATGGGTTTGCAAACTTCTTCCTAGTACAAGCTGAGGAGGAACGGTTTCATGCCATGAAACTGTATAAATACATTAATGATCGTAGAGGACGCGCTACATTGGCTGCATTACCAGAGCCCAAAAACAGCTACGATTCCATGCTGGACGTATTTGAGCATGGCTACAAGCATGAGCAGCAAAACACGCAAAAATTTTATCATTTGGCTGACTTGGCCCTCGATGCACGTGAGCATGCAACGATCCATTTCTTGAAATGGTTTATTGATGAGCAAGTCGAGGAGGAAGCGCTGTTCGACAGTGTTATTCAGAAGCTTAAACGCATTGAAAGAGACAGCAACGCCTTTTATATGCTGGACAGCGAGTTTGCCAAACGCAGCTTTACTGCCCCTGCGGAGTAACACTGCAAACATGTTGTGTTTGAAAATGCCTGAGGCATGGACAGCATTTTATTCGCCTAGAAATTAAAGGAGCCCGGCTTTCGGGCTTTTTTGCGTTGACTTTGATTTACCGAATGCCCCTCTTTCGAGGGGATATTGTTATTTTAAATGGAGTTATAGAAAAAATTAATTTGTCGCTGGATGGTGAGCATGCTACAGTTATGTTAACTTTTATATCTGATTAAATAGATAGGAATAATTATATAGTGGTTCACGCGTTTTATAAAAACACTATAAGGAGGCGGGTTAGTATGAGTGAAATCTATCGTCTGGCACTCCAAGAGGACGCAGAAAGATTGCAGTATGTGACGTATGAGGCGTATGAAACAATTCGGCAGTTGGGGCTTCGATGGCCTGCCGCTCAGGCAGACGTTGCTCTCATTCAAGAAAATATTAAAAATAATGATTGCTATGTGCTGGAAGTAGACGGTGTCATTCAGGCTACCGTAAGCCATCTCAAAAATAGAGCCCTTAATTTTATAACCGATCTACCGTTTGTGATGTGGTTTGCTGTAGACCCGGCTACCCAGGGCAAAGGATATGGGAAAAAATTGTTGAATTGGGTAGAGCAAACGATTATACGTGATCAGGTGGGAGCTCCTGCAGTAACACTGGCGACTGCAGAAAAGCATCCCTATTTGCTATCCATGTACGAGCGTTGGGGATATGAACGTATCCATGCTTTTGACCATGGAACAGGGGACGGGACGATGCATTTACTGCGTAAAGTGGTGAATCCTGAATTATTCTCCACTTACATTCGTGAAAAAAATGAAGCCGAGACAGCCAACCAAAATTAGACCCGATCACCCGGAACAGACGAAGCCGATTCGTTCGCTGAAAGGGGCTTGGAGCGAATGAATTTTCAGTTATGATTGATGAATAACGTTACCCTCTCTCATGAAAGCAACCGAAATAACGGTGTTTTCTGGTCGATAGCGACTGAGAGAGGGGCTTTTTAATTTTGGACAAATTGACAGAAATAAATTAAAAGAGTAACGTAATTGTATAATTATTATAATCAAATAAAATTAATCGGATTAATTAAAATTTGAATATGTGGAATCTGATGATATAAGGAGGAATTTTTTTGGGCGACTCGCAATTTAGCACGACCAAGCGCTGTATAACAGCCGAGGATTTATATCGACTTCACTGGGTTAGCGATCCAGCTATTCATCCTATTAGTGATGAGATCGCTTACGTAGAACAGTATATTAATAAAGAGCGGACAGATTATAACTCAGGAATTTGGCTATTATCGTCCGATGGCGATACCGCATTACCCTTTACATACGGACCGAAAGATGAAACGCCTGTCTGGTCACCCGACGGATCACTACTAGCTTTTCTCCGTACAACAGACGGCAAGCGCCAGGTATGGATTATTCCAGAACGCGGGGGAGAGGCACGACAGCTTACATACGTAGAGAACAATGTTCGTTCATTAGCCTGGTCTCCTAATGGCACCTGCATATCGTTTGTAGCTAAAACGGTCGAGAACCCGTCAAGCCCGATATCCGATGAAGGAACTCAGGAGGCGCAACTTAAGGGACGAGTTGTTAATCGAACAAAAGCTAAATCCGACGGCTATGGACTGTGGGATGATACTCGTGATCACTTGTATGTAACGGATGTGACTTCGGGGCTCACAGTTCAACTGACTTCCGGCGCTTATGATGTGGCGGAGCCCGTGTGGTCACCGGATGCTCAATGTATTTTATTCGTCGCCAGGATAGCAGAACATTCGAAAGAGGATACGGATTTACGTGAACTAAATGATTTGTTTACGATAGCTCCTACGATTTCAAATGGTGATGCCGTAGCACCGCTTAAGCTGACCCATTCTGAACTGCACATCGAGAGTGCTGCTTATTCTCCCGACGGTTCAACGATTGCCTTTTACGGTCATGATCGACATGCCAAAGACGCTACTCAGACCCGACTGTACACGGTTCCTTCCAGTGGGGGGACGGCAGTATGCGTTAGTGAGATGCTTGACGCTCACCTTGGTAATGCGGGTATGAGCGACATGCGTTCACATCTTCATATAGGACCACCACGCTTTAGTGCCGACGGTCAATCCCTGTACACGCTGGTTACCCGTGAAGGAAATGTGCACGTATATCAGTTTGCGCTTGATGGAACTTTTAAAATTTTAACGCAAGGAGAACGAGAAATTTACCAATTCGAGCTTACATCGGATGAGCAGCATATCATTGCCGCTTCCACCGATGTAACTTTACCAGGCGATTTGTTCCGGATTGCGATTCATTCAGGAACTGAGGAACAGCTGACACGAGTAAATGATTCTCTGCTTGATGAGATTGAGATCAGTGTGCCTGAGTGCTTTTGGACGGAGGTTGAGGATGGCCGACGGGTGCAGGGATGGGTGATGAAGCCTGCTGGGTTTAAGGAGGGGGTATCCTATCCTGCCATTTTGGAGATTCACGGTGGTCCTCATGCCATGTATTCCAATTCTTTTTTTCATGAATTTCAGTTGCTGGCCGCTCAGGGATATGCAGTCATCTATACGAATCCGGGAGGAAGCCGAGGGTACGGACAGTCTTTTACCAATGTCGTCCTTGGAGATTACGGCGGACGCGATTACACTGATCTACTGAGCGCAGTGGACGAGGCTATACGCCAGTTCCCATTCATTGATCCGGAAAAGCTGGGTGTAACAGGGGGCAGCTATGGTGGCTTTATGACAAACTGGATTGTTGGCCATACCGATCGTTTCCGCGCAGCTGTAACCCAGCGCTCCATATCTAATTGGCTGTCAATGTATGGAGTGAGCGACATAGGGTACTCGTTTACTGAAGATGAAGTCGGCGGGAATCCGTGGGAGGATTGCGAGCTCTTGTGGAGGCAATCTCCGCTGGCTTATGTGCAGCAAATTAACACACCGCTGCTCATATTGCACGGGGAGCAGGATCTGCGATGCCCTATAGAGCAGGGAGAACAGCTGTTTACAGCATTGCGTCGCTTGGGGAAACCTACGCAATTTGTCCGTTTTCCAGCTTCAAGTCACGAGCTTTCACGAAAAGGGCACCCGCAGCTTCGCGTGGAACGACTGCAACGCATTACCAATTGGTTTGCCCAACACGAATTATAAGTTAAATCGATTTCTTGTGTTGATGTAAAAATGTCAGGTCCTCATCATAGGACTTGGCATTTTTAGTATGCCTTGCTACAATTCTCTCAACCTCATTCAAAAGGAGATATATAATGGCTGAGCCCTTAAAAAATATGTACACGGAGAATTTTCTTCAACAATTCGGTGAAAAAGTACAGTCTGCATACAGGCCGTTCGATACCATCGGATTTATCCATCAAGTGATGGATGAAAAATGGGATGAGCTGGAGCTGAAAGAACGAATACGGCGTATTTCGTTAACATTAGGGGCATTTTTGCCCAGTAATTATGAAGAAGCTCTGGGTATTCTTTTTAATATAGATGAGCATTGCAGTGGTTTTCCGTACTTGTTTTTCCCCGATTTTGTGGAGGTGTATGGGCAGGGAGAAGGGGATTGGGACCTGTCCATGAAGGCGCTGGAGCGATTCACATCTAGGTCCTCTGCGGAGTTCGCCGTAAGACCCTTCCTCCTGCGTGAACCGGAACGGATGATGCAGCAAATGACGACCTGGGCGGGACATCAAAGTGAGCACGTTCGTCGTCTTGCCAGCGAAGGCTGCCGTCCACGGCTACCCTGGGGACAGGCGTTGCCTGTGTTTAAGCGCGATCCTGCTCCAGTATTGGCTGTATTGGAATTACTGAAAGCCGATCCATCACTATATGTACGTAAAAGTGTAGCCAACAACCTGAACGATATTGCCAAGGATCATCCTGATGTGGTCATTGCTACGGCTCAACGGTGGAAAGGGACACATCCTGACACCGACTGGATTGTGCGTCATGGCTGCCGGACCCTGATTCGCAAATCCATCCCCGAAGTGATGGCAATGTTCGGCTATGCGGATGAAACAGACGGGGCACCGTTGGTCACGGGTGCCTCTTTCACCACAGACCCTGCCGTGCTAAAGCTTGGTGATAGCTGTGAGTTGAGCTACGCGCTTCAGCTTCGTGAAGGTGACCCGATACGAGTCCGCATCGAGTACGGCATTGACTTTGTAAAGGCGAGGGGACAAGTCTCACGTAAACTGTTTTTGCTATCTGACAAAACGGTCCCCGGAGGAACCCATCTTACAGGTACACGGACACACCGTTTTGCAGACCTGACAACTCGTCGCCATTATGAGGGAACGCATCGGATTGCGTTGCTCGTAAATGGTCAGGAAGCGGCTTATACAGTGGTAGAACTCCAGTTGTAGATCAAGATTGCAGTGAAGAAAAAGAGCCTGAGATCAGGCTCTTTCTTTTTGTTGTTGGTTTTACCCAATTTATTTTTTTCCAAAAAAATGATTCTGGTATTAGAACCTGGTACTAAGACGTGTTATACTACAGTAAGAAAGTGGATCTCATCTTATGTATAAAGGGGAAGGTATAATTTGACAAATCAACAACAATGGCTTGCGCCTGAATATTACAATATGACTTCGGAAATGGAACGCCATGAGGCTGATAAAACAGCACTTAAGTGGCTGAGTGAGACAGGAGAATACGAAGAAATCACCTATGGAGAGCTGTTGAAAAAGGCTAACCGACTGGCTGGAGGACTCGCAAGTCTGGGATTTAACAAAGGTGACAGAGTTCTGGTCGTAGTACCACGGCGTATTATTGCGTATGTAATTTATTTAGCCTGCTTGAAGCTGGGGCTTGCTGTCATTCCATCTTCAGAAATGCTGCGTGCCAAGGATATTGCATATCGTCTTCGCCATTCTGAAGCACGCGCAGTCATTGCCTGGACCGGAGTAACAGGTGAAGTGGACAAAATAAGCGATGATTTGCCTACTCTGGATTATCGTATCGTGGTCTCCGGGGACGACACGCCAGATGTATCTGGCTGGCTCGTGCTGAATGAGCTGATGGATGGACAGGAAGATACTTTTGAAGCTGTGAAGACGCACCGTGACGACATGGCTATTCTGGCCTATACTTCAGGCACCACAGGAAATCCTAAAGGCGTTGTACATAGCCATGGCTGGGGATATGCTCATCTGCGGATAACATCACCGTGGTTGGATATTCAAGCTTCAGATGTAGTATGGGCTACAGCTGCACCGGGCTGGCAAAAGTGGATTTGGAGTCCGTTTTTATCCGTACTGGGAAATGGAGCGACCGGATTCGTATATAATGGTCCGTTTCGTCCAGGTCGCTATTTGCAGTTCATGCAGCAGTACGGAATCCAAGTGTTGTGCTGTACGCCGACAGAATATCGGATTATGGCGAAAACGGATGGTTTGGATCAATATGATCTATCCCAATTGCGCAGCGCAGTTTCTGCGGGAGAGCCTCTCAATCAGGAGGTCATTAATAAGTTTCAGGAGCAGTTCAATATTACGATTCGTGACGGCTACGGTCAAACAGAGAGCACATTAATTATTGGTAATTTAAAGGATGCACCTCTGCGTACAGGCTCGATGGGCAAATCTATTGCATCGGGACTCGTTGAGGTCGTAGACGAGGATGGCATTCCGCTGGCTCCGGGGCAAGTGGGGGATATTGCGGTGCGTGCCGATCTGCCGGCATTATTCCAAACGTATTACCATGATCCAGAACGCAAATTAACTAGTGTCCACGGAGATTATTTTGTTACGGGAGACCGGGCTCGCAAAGATGAGGATGGATATTTCTGGTTCGAAGGACGTGGGGATGATATCATTATCAGTTCTGGCTATACCATTGGTCCTTTTGAAGTAGAGGAAGCGCTTATGAAGCATGACTCCGTGCAGGAATGTGCTGCCGTAGCCAGCCCTGACGAAATCCGTGGACATGTTGTAAAGGCTTTTGTCGTACTCAAAGCTGGGGTAGAAGGATCACCGGCGTTAGTGAAGGAACTGCAACATCATGTGAAAACATGGACGGCGCCTTATAAATATCCACGAAAAATAGAGTTTATTAAAGAACTCCCTAAAACCAGCTCAGGCAAAATACGAAGAGTGGAGCTGCGTGAACTGGAGAAGCAATCCGTACTGTAATGATGAAATTATTCAATATAATCAAAACGGAACAGGAGCGTGGAAAAATGAGTACATTTGAATCATTGTTGGAGCAATACGCAGAACTGGTTGTAAGAGTAGGGGTTAACATTCAGCCTGGACAGGTGTTTTTGGTAACTGCACCACTGGAAACTGTTGAGTTTACACGCCTGATTGTCAGCAAAGCCTATGAAGCAGGCGCTAAATATGTACAGGTAGAGTTTGAGGATGATTCCATTACACGTAGTCGTTTTGAACATGGTGACGAAGCTAGCTTCGATTACTACCCTGCTTGGAAGGCAGAAATGATGGAGAAATTTGCCGAAGAGGGTGGAGCCACACTAACGATTAAAGTGCCGAACCCCGATTTATATCAAGGCATTGATCCACAAAAGGTATCTCGTGCGACTAAGGCGGCAGCTACGGCGAGAGAAAGTTTTTCCAAATATACCCGAAATCATAAAATTAGCTGGTGTTTAATTAAAGCGCCGACGAAGGCTTGGGCCGATAAAGTATTTGCAGATGTAGCAGAAGAGGATCGTATACGTGTCATGTGGGATACAATCTTCCAAATGAACCGTGTAGATGGCTCTGATCCTATTCAGAATTGGCAGAAACATTTGAAAAACCTTGAACAGGTACAAGACAAGCTGAATCATAAAAAGTATAAAAGTCTCCACTATCGTGCACCAGGAACAGATTTGCGAATTGAACTGGCTGACGGGCATATTTGGCGCAGCGGCGGTGGGGAGAACGAGCGCGGAGATTACTTTGTCGCGAATATGCCGACAGAAGAAGTGTTCACGATGCCTAAGCGTACAGGTGTGAATGGTCATGTCACAAGTACCATGCCACTCAATTTAAATGGACAACTGGTGGATCGCATAACGTTTACCTTTAAGGACGGTAAAGTCACTGAATATACAGCAGAATCCGGCGAGCAGCATCTGACTCATTTGCTCGCTACGGATGAAGGGGCCAGCTATTTGGGAGAAGTTGCGCTGGTGCCGCACGATTCACCGATCTCCAATCTCAATCGTATTTTTTACAATACAGGTATCGACGAAAATGCCTCCTGTCACTTGGCCCTAGGCAGTGCGTATCCATTTAATATGGAAAATGGGACACAAATGAACCGGGAGGAGCTGCTCCAGAACGGTGCCAATGTCAGTCTGACTCATGTTGACTTCATGATCGGCTCAGCTGAGCTGGATATTGATGGCGAACTGCAAGATGGAAGTAAAGAAGCCGTGTTCCGCAAAGGAAATTGGGCTATTTAGTCCTTTTCTCAACCTCAATTCAATCAACCCGCAAACGATCTCATTCGTATGCGGGTTTTTCTATTCCCTAAATCTCAAATCACTCCTTGTTTTGTGAAATATAAAGTGCTAAACTGAGTTCAAACAAAAATTTAAACAATGTTTTAATTGTTGTTTGAAAAGTTGCTTATATAAAGTTGTCCGTTTCATTTGTCCGTTATGATTGAACGAAACAGGAGGAGGAAAAACATGAATCACCCAGACAAAAAACAACAAACCAAAGAAAAAATCTTAGACGCTACGCTGGAATTTATTCAAAAGGAAGGTTTTGAGGCGGTTACAATCCGAAAAATTGCCGATCTGTCTGCTACTAATATTTCATTAGTTAATTATTATTTTGGCTCCAAGGAAAATTTGCTCAGTGAAGCTATTGAAGTGATATTAAATGGCTTTCAACACACCTTTTCTATTTTGGATAATACAGCGATCCCCCCCCAAGATAGACTGAAACAATTTTTACATAACTATTTACAGGTGATTCGTCAATATCCAGAGCTTCTTTCGCGAATTATTGCCATGGGTAGCACGCCCTTCACATCTCAACAGGAATACGGAAGGTTTTTAAACATAATGGGATTTCCAAAGGTTCAGAACACGATCAAGGAGCTGACAGGCGAGCAACAGCCGGAGCGCTTGTTAGCGATGATGCTGCAAATATTCGGAGCTATTTTTCTGCCCGCACTGATGAGTCCGATTCTTGAATCAGGGGCAGTTGTGAAAATACCTTCAATAGAGGAACAATTAAATCTGCTGTTTGAAAGATATTTTGATCAAAAATAAAGCATAGGAGTGACTAATATGAATTATTTGAGAAAATATTGGCAAGATGCAGGGGCTATAATCGGTGTGGTCGTATGTGTTGTTTTGCTTATGAATCAAGCTATCCTTTCGGATATAACAGGCATGTTATGGTTGAGTTTTGTAGCTATATTGTTTCATCAATTTGAGGAGTACCGCTGGCCTGGATATTTTGCTGGTTTATTTAACAACGTTATGTTTAAAAGTGAAGCACCCGATCATTACCCCTTAAACACTCAATCAGCGATGATTATCAATGTTGCAATTGCCTATGTGTTTTACCTGCTCCCCGTATGGTTTCCGCAAGTAATCTGGCTTGGACTCGCACCCGTTTTTATGGGATTTTTTCAGGTCGTCTGGCACGGTATCGTCGTAAATATTAAAGCAAAAACCCTATATAATCCTGGCTTGTTTACGGCACTTCTCCTGCATGTTCCAGTCGGAATTTGGTATATACATGCAATAGTACAGCGAGACATCCCAACGGCAATAGACTGGATTGCGGGTACGATCTACTTTGTTTTTGCTGTATACATCTTCATCATTAAAGGGAATATATGGTTGAAGAAGAGTGACTCTCCTTACTCCTTTTCTAAACAACAGCTGGGATCTTATGGTCGTAAATAGTGTATATTAGAAAATCATTAATGTCCTTGTTTACAAGTTGGAAACAAGTAGAGGTATTCTGGAAACGAGGTTCGGTTACACTTGGTTTGTACCCATGAACAAGGAAAGAGTGATCTTATAATGAAGCATACACATCAATCTTATGATCGTAAAAAGTTGGCTTACAAGCTAATCACCACTAGTGCTTTATTGGCGATAGGTTTTGCTGTGATGACAGGATGCAGCAATATCGGGGAAGCAAAATCAACTGCTCCTACTAAAGCAGAAACAGTCACATCGCCTGCTAGTTCTACAGATCAAAACACGGATCTCAATACTAATGGGCAAGGCTCAACCTCAACCTCGACCCATCAAGAATCTGCCAATAGTACAGCTACACCTCACAGTAAACACAGCCCTGCAGCCGCTATATTTAGCGCAGCCAAGCAGGGAACCTTACCGAATTTGCCTAAAGGTCTTGGCTTGGGAACTAGCAGCGATCTTTTATTTGAGCTGTGGGGGAAATCCGAGTCTGGTTCTACTGGTCCTATGAGAAGTTACGCTAAGTATCATACAGACATCATGCTGGATGGAAGCGATAAAGTTACAGAAATTACATCTTCCGATCCAGACTATAAAAAGTTGCTTATCAAACAAATTGTTGACGATTTAGGCCAACCTACAGAAACCGTTGATACCTCTAGAGACATACCTGACACAGCAGAAGCTAATTATACGATCAATAACACATCAGGACTTAGTTATAATTTAGTATTTTCCTATCAAACAAAAACGCAAAAGGTCAATTATATCCGATTATATTTTAACTCTAAAACGCCATAATTGGATGTATATAACAGAGTCGTTTCCGTTAGAATTGCGGAGGCGACTTTGTTCAAGCTCATTGCATTTTTAGGGTATGTCGTTTATACTATTTTGTAATTGATTAATCACTAATCAGAAAACTGTGTTAAATAAAAGGATGAAAAAAACATGACTAAAGCTACGTCAACATCTATAAATCGCCAAAAGGAAATCATATCTGCTGCCATTGAAGTGTTTGCTGAGATGGGCTACTACCGAGCTACAACAGCCAAAGTTGCAGAACGGGCCAATATTTCTCAACCCTATGTCTTTCGTTTTTTCGCTACCAAGGAAGCATTGCTTGTTGAAGCCCTGAAGGTTTCATTTACACGTATCATAGATTCTTTTCACAGCGTCATTCATTCGGCCTCATCCGAGCAGCTCGAGCAAGAGCTAATTGCAGCCTATTCGCAAATTATGACGGAATACCGTAATGAAACACTTTTGCAAATGCAGGCGCAGACGATCCGCGAGGATGAGGTTGTAAGCGTGATGCAGCAAGGGTTACGTGAAATTCATACGACGGTGTATGATGCTTTCCGACGGGCAGGTATTGAACAAGCAATGGAAAGAACGATGCTTTTTCTCGCTAGAGGTATGCTGTGTAATATTTCAATGTCGCTGGATTTGCCAGAACTGATGAAAAAAAACGATTAATTTTGGTTTATGTTTATGCATTAGAGTCGCGTTTTTGCGCGGCTTTTTTTGCTTTTAATTTTATTTGTTTAAGACATGGTTTTGTTTGCTTCTGAGAAAAAACGGCCAAATAAGTTGACAAGAGAAGTGAGTATCATTATTCTAATACCTATAGGGGTATATGTATAAAAAATTTTACTAAGCTAAGCCCCCTCAAAAAAACAGGCGGAGGTTATAGAATGTCATCAACTAACAATATCCAAGCAGATCATATTCTTGATTGTAAAGGGTTAGCTTGTCCTATGCCTATTGTAAAAGCAAGAAAGGCTATGAATGAGCTCGTTCCCGGAAAGATTATGGAGGTTCAGGCGACTGACAAAGGTTCATTAGCCGATTTTCAGAGCTGGGCCAAAAACACCGGACATCAATATTTGGGCACCCTCCAAGATGGAGATGTAATGCGACATTATCTACAAAAAGCAAATCTAGCTGAAGTGAAGAAGGAGCAAGTATTTTCTTCTACGATAAGCCATGAAGAGCTACAAGCAAAATATTCTGGCAAAGAGAACTTCATTTTACTCGATGTTCGTGAACCCGCTGAATTTACTCTTAAACATATCCCTGGATCTAAGCACATCCCTCTTGGCGAACTGGAGAACAGACTTTCTGAACTGAACTTGGAAGAAGAGATCGCAGTGATTTGCCAAGCCGGAGCACGCAGTGAAATGGCTTGTCAGTTATTAGTTGCCAAAGGCGCTAAGAAAGTCAAATCTGTGCTTTCAGGCATATCCGAATGGGCTGGAGAGACTAAGGGAAGCGAATCCATATGAGCACACCCAAAACAACGATTGTATTATTCAGCGGGGAGCTGGATAAGGCGATTGCTGCATTCATTATTGCGAATGGAGCGGCAGCATATGATCACGAAGTAACTATTTTCTTTACTTTTTGGGGGCTAAATACGTTACGCAAGGATGAAATCGTGAGCACTAATAAGGGAATACTCGAAAAAGCCTTTGGTTGGATCATGCCTCGTGGACCCAAAAAGCTTGCACTATCCAAAATGAATTTTGCCGGACTCGGTCCACAGATGATCAAGCATGTCATGAAAAAACACAATGCGCTTTCCTTGCCGCAGCTTATAGAGTTGGCACGAGAGCAGGGGATCAAGCTCGTCGCCTGTACCATGACCATGGATTTGTTAGGGCTGCAGCAAGAAGAGCTAATCGACGGTTTGGAATATGCTGGGGTAGCCGCCTACTTGGGGGATGCTTCCCAGGGCAAGGTGAATCTATTTATTTAGGGTATCCTATTTATTTTTTTGGTTTATAATATACCTATACGTGTATATGGTAAGTCGAAAAAGGAGTGCATTACTTATGGATTACAATTACAGTGATGAACTGAAAACGCGCCTGAGGAGGATTGAGGGACAGGTGCGTGGGGTACTTCGTTTAATGGATGAAGGAAAATCGTGCAAAGACGTCGTTAGCCAGTTATCTGCCGTACGTAACGCATCAGATAAAGCGATTGCCCAAATTGTAGCAGAGAATCTGCAACGATGTATATTGGAAGAGCAAGAGGCTGGAGGAGACACGGATAAGCTGGTTAAAGAAGCGATTCAGCTTCTTGTGAAAAGTAGATAATCTGACTCCGGAGTCCAAGCTAGCGGGCAATGATGTCACTATGCACAAAATTACGGGAGCTGGCATATTGCCTTTGATTAAGATTATATACTAGCCGTAATTAAAAAGTTCGCTGCCTCTAGTTGGTAGCGGGCTTTTTTAATCGGACATTCCAGGAATAACCCTCTGTTTATGCTGAGGTAGGCCGGTGTAAATAACACATAACAAAACAACTTCTTCCGGGAGGCCTATTTATGGAGGTATTTGTTTCGATTGGTGTCAAATTGATCATCAGCTTTTTTGGCTTGTGGATCATTACTTTTATTACAGGTCGGAAAACACTCAGTCAGTTAACACCACTCGATTTCCTAACATCATTGGTGTTAAGCGAAATTGTGGGAAATACGTTATATGACGATAAGGTGACCATTGGGCAGCTTTTGTTTGCTTTGGCACTATGGTGCGCGCTGGCCTACTTTTTTGAAAAAGCCACGACCCATTTTGTGAAATTTGGATATATGGCAGAAGGTCGAACAGTGCTGCTCGTGGATAAAGGGCAGGTAAATCAAGAAATGCTGGAGAAATATGATATAGAATTTACACAGCTACTCTCCATGCTACGCCAGCAAAATATTTTTTCTCTGCGTGAGGTCTGGTACGCTACGTTAGAGACGAACGGCTCCTTGTCAGTCATGCGCAAACCTGAATACGAGCCACCCGCCGCTCAGGATATGGGAATAGATGCACAGCCTGATCTTTTTTCTGTTACTGTCATTGATAAGGGAAGGTTGCTAAATGAATCTATGCGTGGGAAAACAATTGATATTGGAGAGATTAAGGCTAAGGTGCGAGAGCAGGGATATGATAGTATCGATGAGATTGCCTATGCAGAGTTAAGCGAGGATGGAACACTTCATATCGTGCCAATGAGATAGAAAAAACATTAAAAATAAGACCATTTTGATAATTAAGCCAAAAAAGAGGAGCAAGGTGAACAGTCAGGGTTGTACTTCCCAGCTCAAACAATGAAATACAGATGATCAACTCTGATACCCTGAGTGTATTTTTACTCATTGCTTCCATTCACTGCTCCATATTTATTTCATGCATTTAATTATCATTTTTAGATCCCAGCAGTTCTTTAAAAGATTTTTGAAATAACCCTATAGAATATTTGAGTCCCGGATTGAGGAGACTACCTCATGAGTTTGAAATTTTTCAGAAAGTGGTGATCAGATTTGAGTTTCTCGGATGATCAGCTTATCTGTCTCCGATTTGAGGACGAACTAGGGTGTTTTGCTAAGGCTGCTGCTCCTCC
>NZ_JBBOUW010000002.1:0-130000 GCF_038006265.1 Paenibacillus sp. FSL L8-0641 | reverse complement strand
CCGTCTAAGCAGTGAGGCTGATGTGTAGGCAAATCCGCACATCGTTAAGGCTGGGCTGTGATGGGGAGCGAAAATTGTAGTAGCGAAGGTCATGATCTCAGACTGCCAAGAAAAGCCTCTAGCCAGGAGAAGGTGCCCGTACCGCAAACCGACACAGGTAGGCGAGAAGAGAATTCTAAGGCGCGCGGAAGAACTCTCGTTAAGGAACTCGGCAAAATGACCCCGTAACTTCGGGAGAAGGGGTGCCTCGGTAGGGTGAATAGCCCGAGGGGGCCGCAGTGAAAAGGCCCAAGCGACTGTTTAGCAAAAACACAGGTCTGTGCGAAGCCGCAAGGCGAAGTATACGGGCTGACGCCTGCCCGGTGCTGGAAGGTTAAGGGGAGTGGTAAGCTCGCAAGAGCGAAGCTATGAACCGAAGCCCCAGTAAACGGCGGCCGTAACTATAACGGTCCTAAGGTAGCGAAATTCCTTGTCAGGTAAATTCTGACCCGCACGAATGGCGTAACGACTTGGGCGCTGTCTCAACGAGAGATCCGGTGAAATTTTAATACCTGTGAAGATGCAGGTTACCCGCGACAAGACGGAAAGACCCCATGGAGCTTTACTGCAGCTTGATATTGAATTTGGGTACGATCTGTACAGGATAGGTGGGAGCCGTAGAACTTTGAGCGCCAGCTTGAAGGGAGGCATCCTTGGGATACCACCCTGATCGTATCTAGGTTCTAACTTGGTACCGTGAACCGGTGCGAGGACAGTGTCAGGTGGGCAGTTTGACTGGGGCGGTCGCCTCCTAAAGAGTAACGGAGGCGCCCCAAGGTTCCCTCAGAATGGTTGGAAATCATTCGAAGAGTGCAAAGGCAGAAGGGAGCTTGACTGCGAGACCTACAAGTCGAGCAGGGACGAAAGTCGGGCTTAGTGATCCGGTGGTACCGCATGGAAGGGCCATCGCTCAACGGATAAAAGCTACCCTGGGGATAACAGGCTTATCTCCCCCAAGAGTCCACATCGACGGGGAGGTTTGGCACCTCGATGTCGGCTCATCGCATCCTGGGGCTGAAGTAGGTCCCAAGGGTTGGGCTGTTCGCCCATTAAAGCGGTACGCGAGCTGGGTTCAGAACGTCGTGAGACAGTTCGGTCCCTATCTGTCGTGGGCGTAGGAAATTTGAGAGGAGCTGTCCTTAGTACGAGAGGACCGGGATGGACGTACCGCTGGTGTACCAGTTGTTCCGCCAGGAGCACCGCTGGGTAGCTATGTACGGAAGGGATAAGCGCTGAAAGCATCTAAGCGTGAAGCCCCCCTCAAGATGAGATTTCCCAGTATGTAAGACCCCTTGAAGACGACGAGGTAGATAGGTTGGGGGTGGAAGTGCAGTAATGCATGGAGCTGACCAATACTAATCGGTCGAGGGCTTATCCTAAAGATAAAACGCAATGAGTTTTGGATCCAGTTTTCAGGGTGTAACCTTGAAGGTATGTACAAGTGACATACAACAAGCGCATGGCTTGGCTATTCATTCACACGATATGTGGTGAAGCGAATAACCGTACGGAAGAATTTGCATAGCAAATTCATGTTTGGTGGCGATAGCGGAGGGGTTCCACACGTACCCATCCCGAACACGACCGTTAAGCCCTCCAGCGCCGATGGTACTTGGACCGCAGGGTCCTGGGAGAGTAGGACGTCGCCAAGCACGATAAAAGAGAGCACAGCCTTAATGGGCTGTGCTCTCTTTTATCTTTTCGGAATTAGATATTTAAACAGTTTAAAAGTAGGATATGGAAACTAAGAAGGAATAACATAGAAGTAACCTAGTCCTGACGAAGAGTAGGCTAGATGGGTGACGTAGTTCTTACATTGAAATAACAAAAACGGAACATGTATTAAAAATGTCGGCCATACCCTGAGGATTAATGAACTCGTATCCCGTTTCTAAAGCTGTAGGGAATGTTCACCATACAGACGCAAGTTTAATTGAAGAAATTCCTCTTAACTCAAAGTGAACTATTAGCCTAAAGAGTGCTATTATATGTATGAGCATGGATATGTACTACGTCCATATCAAATAAAAGTAAGAATAGCAGAATACTGGATTATTATGCTTGTTCCTAAAGATATCTGAAAGGTTTTAAGACATTTATTTTATGGGTGCTAACAAGGACAAAGTGAGAAATCAGCTTGCTAAAGCGACGATAAGTGAAGTATCTTTTATGAGGAGCACCTTTGTAACTTAATTTTTCTTTATAAAATTCGTCATAAAAAGCGTGGCATCAGGTTGCATTTTAGAACTTTTGATCTTCCTCATTTACTTTGCATACATAAAATGAAAACTGGGTCTTCATATCGTGGAAAAAAAGGGTTTCCAAAATTAAGACAAGGAACACTGACTTTAGAAATGCTGAAAAAATCCAACTTAGGCGGATATGAGAGAACCATTTATCGTATATGACATTTCCCATTTCTTCATAAATTACTACATCAACCTAGCATTATTATTTTTAATCCTCAGTTAGCCCAAAGCATGATTGATGCTGAGTTTATGTTGTATAACATTTTTAGTGGCAGATACATTCATTTGGGTATAAAGAAAGAAGATAATTCGGACTTTTACGTTCCTGTTACTTTTTTGGAGCGTAAAACCCCTTATCAAGGAATGACTGTTGTTAAAATTGATGACATAGATATTGATTTTACCTGAACATTCAGATAACTTAGTGCAGACGAACAGTATGTGACCTACGAAGCGTACGAAATGATCCGGCAGTTGGGACTCCAGTGGCCTGCCACTCAGGCAGACGTTGCTCTCATTCGGGAGAACATTAAACACAATGATTGCTATGTGCTGGAAATTAACGGGGTCATTCAGGCTACTGTTAGCCATTCGAAAAATAAGCCCTTGATTTTATAATCGACTTGCCGTTTGTGATGTGGTTCGCTGTAGACCCGGCTGCACAGGCCAAGGGTACGGGAGAAAACGAATTGAGTAGAACACACAATTATTCGTGATCAGTTGGGTGCCCCTGCGGTGACACTGGCGACAGCGGAGAAGCATCCATATCTGCTATCCATGTACGAGCGTTGGGAATATGAACGTATCTCGATCACCAAGAACGGACGAAGCCGATTTGTTCGCCGAAAGGGGGTTGGATAAAGCCACGAACTTTCACGAAAAGGACATGCGCAGCTTCGTGTGGAACGACTGCAACGCATTACAATTTGGTTTGTCAAGCACCAGATATAACACAAAATCTGTTTCTTGCACTTACTACACAGAAATTTTACAAAAATTCATTAAAAATTACAAACAATGCCTGATTTTTAGACAAAAGAGGGCATTGTTTGTGTATATAATATACTTATACATTATATCGACATACTTTAATTTACTTTTATATTTATATTGAAACAAAATCATTCATATATCGCATTTTTTCCTTATTAAAGGAATTTAAAAAAGATATTGACATTTTTCGAGTCCATATCTATTATATAAATAAAATATTTCTCATTTAATACTTAACATCGAAAAACATCCTGTATGACCTCAACAATTTCTCATCACATTCATCTATGATACTGAATTTTAGGTTCCAAGCCTGGAATTCCAGTATACCTCAAGTTTTTTTACACTTCCAAGTCTACTCACACATCTGACTTTTGATCTCAATCACACCACGAATGGAAACTCCATAACCAACTCATTTTTACATGTCGATTACTGTTTTTTGACAATCGGTTTTGTTGCTTTTTGCTACATCTATCTCTACAGCTATTGTCTTCATACATATGTACATTAACACCTGAATCGTAAAAACATTTTTGCTTTGCCACATCTTTGTGGGGAGGAAAGGGGTTTGATATGAATCGCATTGCTTTGGTTTTTCCTGGGCAAGGCTCTCAGTATGTAGGAATGGGGGCTACGTGGCATAGCGGCTTTGCAGAAGCGGATCGCTTGTTCGAAGAGGCTGCTGATATTTTGGGATATGATCTGAAAGCTTTATGCATGGCAGGTCCGATGACCCAGCTATCCAGAACATTCTATACTCAGCCCGCACTTCTCACGATCAGTGTCATTGCATTCCGGCGTTATATGCATGAAATCGGAATTATCCCTGAATTTTCAGCAGGTCATAGCCTGGGTGAATATTCAGCTCTGGTAAGTAGCGGTGTTCTATCCTTTAGCGACGCTTTACGACTGGTTCAAAAGCGAGGACGCATCATGGAAGAAGCCGCAGAGGCCGGTCTGGGCAGCATGATTGCCATTCGCGGAGCTGAGTTGAACGCCGTGGAAGAATTCTGTCGTCTGCACTCCCCAATCGATCAGCCTGCTGTTATTGCTTGTTACAATTCGCCTAATCAGTATGTCATCTCTGGTCATCATACATCGATAGCTATGGTAGCTGACAAGTTAGAACAGCGGGGGGCCCAAATTACTCGCTTGCAGGTCAGCGGCCCTTTTCATAGTCCGCTTATGCAGCATGCTGCGGACAGGCTGACCATCGAGCTGCAAAAATACACTTTCCATGAAGCGCAGTGGCCCGTGATCTCCAATGTGACCGCTCTGCCATACCCCGATGTTGACAGCATCCGTCAAGGATTGATTTTGCAAATGACTCACCCGGTTCGCTGGATTCAAACCATGCAGTATATGGAGAATCATGGCGTGGAACAAGGCATCGAGTTAGGTCCACGAACGGTGCTGAAAAATTTGGCGAAGGAAATAAGCACTACCATTGAATTGCTGTCCGTGGATAGAGACTTGGATCGCGTTGAACTGGAACGCCGCTTCTCAATCCGTGATTGGGTTGCTCGTTCCCTTTCACTGGCGGTATCTACCCCCAATGCCAATTGGAATGAAGATGATTATCGAAAGGGTGTTATTTTACCTGTTCGAAGACTGGAAGAATTACTTCGAAGCTCTGAATCAGGGAGCGGTTCACCTCCTGCTTTTGAGCAAAGACAGGAGATTTTGGAGTGTATTCGCCTGGTGTTGCAAACCAAACAGGTCTCCGAAGGAGAGCAGAAAGTAATGCTAGAGCAATTGAGGAGGGATCAGGATGGAACAGTTTCAAACTTTAATTGAAATCATTCATGACCGTGCAAGCCGGGATGAGAACGGAATCACCTTTATTTCTGGTGATAAACAAGAGGAATACGTATCCTACTGTAAACTTCTGGAGCAAGCATCACAGGTACTTTATGAATTACAGGAAAAAGGGATACAACCTGGCGATGAGCTGATCATGCAGATCGACGACAATCATACCTTTGTGAATGTATTTTGGGGTTGCCTACTCGGTGGAATCGTTCCTGTTCCTGTAAGCATAGGGAATAATGATGAGCATAAAATGAAATTGTTTAAAATCTGGAATACACTTTCCCGCCCTTATATGATTGCAGATGACAAGGTATTGGAGCAGTTGGAAAAATACTCGCACCAGCACGAACTGCTGGATTCCTTTGAGCCCGTTAAAAAAGCGACTTTTTCAAGCCATATATTCGATTTTTCCAATCAGAGTAAAGGTGTTGCCCATATACCCAAACCGGAGGATTTAGCTTTTATCCAATTTTCCTCAGGTTCTACAGGTGATCCCAAAGGAGTCATGCTGACGCATGAAAATTTGGTTTACAATATTCGGGATGTCGCAAATCAAACGGGCATGAGCTCCAAGGATGCTTATTTGGGCTGGATGCCGCTTACGCATGACCTGGGATTGATCGCATTTCATTTAACCTGTGTGATCGCTAATGCCAAGCAGTTGATTATGCCAACGGCACTTTTTATCAGACGCCCGTCTTTATGGCTAAAAAAAGTATCGGAGCATAAGGTGACTCAAATATGCTCTCCCAATTTTGGATATAAATTTTTTCTCGATCAGTATAAACCCGAAACAGCAGCTAACTGGGATTTGTCAAATGTCCGTATGATCTTAAATGGAGCGGAGCCCGTATCTGTGGAGCTTTGTGATGTGTTTATGGATGCAATGAGTGTTCACGGTTTGAATAAAAATGCGATGTTTCCTGTCTACGGATTGGCAGAGGCGAGTGTGGGAGTTTCCTCTCCACCTCTGGACAAAAGCACCTTTATACCCATTCATTTGAACCGGCAGCAGTTACACGTGGGTGAACCCATAGAAGAAGTGGACAAGTCCGACAAGCGGTGTCTTACTTTTGTGGATTTGGGGTATCCGTTGGCCAGTACCTCTGTCCGCATTTGCGATGAAAAAAATCAGGTGCTTGAAGATGGGGTGATTGGACACACACAGATCCGCGGCAAAAATGTGACATCCGGATACTATAACAATCCAGAGGCTACCGCGAAGGTCAAAACAGAGGATGGCTGGCTTATCACCGGCGATTTAGGGTTTATGCGGAACGGTCGCCTGACTATTACTGGTAGAGCCAAGGATATCATTTTCGTGAACGGACAGAATGTCTACCCGCATGACATCGAGAGGATTGCCGAGGAACTGGATGGTGTGGATCTCGGAAAAGTAGCCGTGTGCGGTGTACATGATACGCAAACGAGGCAGGATCGTATTATTGCCTTTGTGATGCACACGAAAAAGATAGAGCATTTTGTACCGCTTGTCCAAAAGCTGAAAAGCCATCTGAATTACCGGGGAGGCTGGAATATTCAGGATATAGTTCCGATACGGCGTATTCCTAAAACAACCAGTGGAAAGGTTCAGCGCTTCAAATTAGCCCAGAGTTATGAGCAGGGCGAATTTAATGAGATATTGACAGCACTGGCTGAGGCCACTCAAACCGTGCAAGCAGCTGAGCGTGCAGTCTTGCCTCAAGGAGAGATAGAACAGAAGCTGATTGGAATCTGCCAGGATATTTTAAATGTAAAATCGATCGGGACGGACGATAGCTACTTTGATATCGGAGTGACTTCCTTGCAGCTCGTTCAAATTGTGGACGTGTTGGAGGATCAATTAGGGATTCGTATTGAGGTGACGGACTTCTTTTCTTATCCGACCATCGCCAAGCTTGCTGCATATATCTCTAGTCAGGGCATGAGCAGCGATCCGGCTGCAACAGCACAGTCCGAGGCCAAGGAGGAAGCAAATGTCCGGGATATCGCCATCATCGGCATGTCAGGCAAGTTTCCTCAAGCGGAAACATTAGAGCAGTTTTGGGCGAATGTGGCATCAGGGGCTGACAATATCGGCCCGTACAGCGATGAAAGAAGAAAAGATGCCGAAGATTTCATTTCCCGTTTGAATACGGAAGGACGGAATATGCAAATTGCAGAAGGCGGCTATCTGGATGAAGTAGACAAGTTCGATTACTCCTTCTTTAAGCTGACTCCACGGGAAGCCTCACTCATGGACCCGAATCAACGGTTATTTCTACAAACAGCCTGGAGCACGATTGAGGATGCGGGGTATGGGGGTAAGCAACTGGCAGGCCGAAAGGTCGGCGTGTATGTCGGCTTCTCCAAAACCAGCTTCGAATACGAGCGTTTGTTGTCTGAGGTGGAACCGGGAGCGCTGCCGAACTTTGCCATTGGTAATTTATCATCCATTATTTCCAGCAGAATTGCATATTTGCTCGATCTAAAAGGTCCGGCGCTAACAATTGATACAGCATGCTCTTCATCCCTCGTGGCAGTGCATTTGGCCTGCAAGTCCATCCTTAGCGGAGACTGCGACATGGCCTTGGCAGGTGGAGTGAAGACGATTTTACTGCCGCTGAAAGCGGGCATTGGCATGGAATCCTCCGATGATCGAGCACGCGCCTTCGACGACCAGTCGGACGGAACGGGCTGGGGTGAAGGAGTTGGAGCCGTTTTACTGAAGCCGCTGCGCAAAGCGGAACAAGACGGTGACAACATTTTAGCCGTGATCAAGGGAAGTGCCATCAATCAGGACGGCAGCACGATTGGTATTTCCGCGCCGAATGCCCTCGCTCAGGCAGAAGTGATTTCGCAGGCGTGGCGTGATGCACGGATTGATCCTGAAACGATAAGTTATATCGAAGCACATGGCACCGGCACCAAGCTGGGTGATCCGGTTGAGATTGACGGCATTACCAAGGCTTTCCGCAAGCATACACAGCGTAAGCAGTTTGTGGCGATCAGCACGGTCAAAACGAATATCGGTCATTTATACGAAGCCGCTGGGATTGCAGGCTTGATCAAATCCGTATTGTCCATGAAGCACCAACAGATTGCACCGCTCGTTCATTTTCGCACACCAAACCAAAAGATCCATTTTGAGGAATCCCCGGTATATGCTAATACGAAGCTTAGGGAATGGAAGACGGACGGTTTCCCGAGAAGAAGCGGACTGAGTTCCTTTGGATTCAGCGGGACAAACTGCCATGTGGTGCTGGAGGAATATATAGCGAAGACGGAATCAGACCAAGCCTCAACGGACAGCAACAATAGATCATCACCACTGCTGCTGACCCTGTCAGCGCGGAGTGAATCCGCTTTGCACGAGCTGGTCGGGCGATACGCAGAACGGTTCGGACGTGCGGAAGAACTCGTGATGCAGGATGTATGCTATACGGCTAACACAGGCAGAAGTCACCTGAATCACCGGATTGCTGTGACTGCCGCAGGGGCGGATGCGTTGAAGGCGAAGGTGATTCAGTTACACGAACAAGGTAGAGTCGTCGAAGGTGTATACACCGGGAAAGCGGATAACAAAGGTGGCGCAGAGATGGTCACTGGAAGCTTGGACACGTTGCAATCACTGGAGCAACTGGCTGCTAAGTATGTGCAAGGAGCGCAGATCGATTGGAATGCCCTCTATGCAGGTAAGCACTATAAAAAGGTTTCTCTGCCTACGTATCCATTCGAACGGAAAAGATGCTGGATTAACGTACCCGAACAGATTCGAACGGAACAGAAGGTACCAGTTCATGAAAACTCAAAAGCAAAGGAGTCTGGAATTATGGGGAACGAGTATTCAGCGCCAGCATCTGCTACCGATCAGCACAAATCATCTATTCTTCAAAAGTTAGCAAAAATGATCGGTAACGTGTCCCAACTCAGTCTGGAGGAACTGGAGCCACAAACACATTTTCTGGAGCTTGGGCTGGATTCCATTAATTTGTCCCAGGTTCGCCACAGTATCAAGGATACCTTCGGACTGGACATTCCAATGAACGAATTTTTCGAATCGTTGACCACGCTGGAGCTGTTGGCCAGCTACGTAGCCGAGCGGGTGAGCATTTTCACTTCTGCTGAAACCCCGGTTCAATCTGTGGAAAACCGTCCAGAAATAACTCTGAATCAGGTTGATCACGCAGCTTTCCCGCTAACCCAACCGTCTCATGAATCCGCTGTTCCGGCTGCGGCATCCGTTTATGCCATAGACACGGCTGGACAAACACGGGCTCAAAGCTTTCCAATCGCTACAGCTCCTGCGGCTGTAGAGCGAATTTTGGAGCAACAGCTATATCTGATGTCACAGCAGCTCGATGTTCTCCGGCATCAGCCATCTGCATCCGTAATAGCTTCCGAGCCATTTAACCCGGAAACGGGCGTTTTGCTACCGGCAAGTAGTGAAAGTGCGCAGATCATCCGTACCGAATCCAAGCAGAAAGTCGCGGCTGCATTAGCACCAGCACCATCCGTAAAGGCTGTTTTCAAGCAGACAGGCAATGAAGTCAAGCCGTATACGCCTTATAAAAAGCTGGATGTTAAAGCACGTGAATTGCTTTCGCTCCGTCAGGAACAACACCTGCAAGAACTGATTGAACGCTACACGGCCCGTACGGGTAGCACCAAACAGTACACCCAGCAGTATCGCTCCGTATACGCCAATAACCGCAATGTGGCTGGTTTCCGGCCTGTTTTGAAGGAAATGGTGTATCAAATTGTATCCCAACGCGCCGATGGTTCAAAAATTTGGGATCTGGACGGCAATGAATATGTCGACTTGACGATGGGCTTTGGTGTGAATCTGTTCGGACACAATCCAGCCTTTATTCGTGAAGAAATTGAAGAAGAGCTGAAGAACGGCATGTGTGTCGGCCCCATGTCCAACATGGCCGGACAGGTCGCCGAGCGAATATGCAAGATGACCGGCGTGGAACGGATTGCCCTGTATAATTCCGGCACGGAAGCCGTCATGGTCGCGCTCCGTTTGGCACGTGCTGCCACTGGACGAGCTAAAGTCGTCATTTTTGCTGGCTCGTATCACGGTACATTCGACGGGGTGCTGGCACTGGGGAGCGCGGGTGATGACAAGGAGCATTCGACACCTCTAGCTCCAGGTATCTTGCAGCATATGGTGGACGATGTCGTCGTGCTTCATTATGGGGCGGACGATTCTCTGGATTATATCCGCACCCATGCGCATGAACTGGCCGCGGTTATCGTGGAGCCGGTACAAAGCCGCCGACCAGATTTTCAGCCTAAAGCCTTTTTGCAGGAAATTCGCCAGATAACGGAGCAGTCGGGTACTGCCTTCATTTTTGATGAAGTCATCACAGGCTTCCGGATTCAGCCCGGAGGAGCCCAAGCGTGGTTTGGGGTACAAGCCGACCTCGTGACCTACGGTAAAATCATTGGTGGCGGGCTGCCCATCGGCATCGTAGCCGGAAAAGCCGCCTTTATGAACGGGATCGACGGAGGCACGTGGAGCTTCGGGGATGATTCCTATCCGCAGCATGAGCAGCAGCGAACCTTTGTGGCAGGAACCTTCTGCCATCATCCGCTGGCAATGGCTGCATCCTTAGCGGTGCTGGATCATTTGGAGAAGCATGGCGAGCAACTGCAAAATCGCTTGAACAGCCGCACCTCGGCGTTAGCAGCGGAGCTGAACAGCTATTTCACTGACGAACGCGTACCTATGAAGGTCGTTCACTTTGGCTCCCTATTCCGCTTCGTGCTCAAAGGCGATCTGGAGCTGTTCTTCTATCACATGCTGGACAAAGGCATCTATATCTGGGAGGGACGAAACTGCTTCTTGTCCACGGCCCATACCGAGGAAGATATTGCGCGAATCGTACAAGCGGTCAAGGATAGCGTGAACGAGCTGCGTAAAGGGGGATTTTTACCGGACCCGCCCCCGAATGGAAACGGCCCGGGGCCGGGAAAGCAACCTGTACCTGTAACCGTACCTCCAGAGGCTGAAGCAGCAGAAACTGTTATTGCGTTAACTCCAGAGCAAAAGCAGCTTTGGTTCGCTTCTGTTTCAGATCGAAGTGACTCTCAATCTTTACACGAAACCGCCTTGTTGCGGTTTCGTGGTCCACTTCAGCAGCAGGCGTTCAACCAAGCTATCCAGACCATTGTAAACCGTCATGAAGCCTTACATATCTTTATGAGCGGCGATGGGGAAACTCAGGTGTTCGCTCCTGTGGTGAAAGCGGAAATCCCGCTTCATGATTTTACCAGTTATCGCCCAGATGAACAGGAACAACATATCCGGGCATGGATGATCAAGGACAGTGAAACCCCATTTGCCATGACGCCAGACGAGCCATTATTCCGGATTCATCTGCTGAAAATATCGAATGAAGAGCATCTGGGTGTTTTTACGTTTCATCATTTTATCGCTGATGGCTGGTCAATCAGTGTATTCATTCAGGAACTGGAACACATCTATTCTGCGCTAGTTCGACATGCTGCCTACAACCTTCCCGATCCAGTACCTTTTCGGAATTACGTTGTTTGGCAGCAGGATCAATTGAAAGCAGGGAAAAAAGAGGCCCTTGCTTTTTGGTCGGCAGTGCTAGAAAAGCAGCAGCCTGTCCTCCATTTGCCATCTCCGGTGAGGGGAATACAGATTCCGTCTTCCAGAGGAAGCAGACATACCGTAATGCTCGAAGCGCCGCTCGTTAAACAATTGAGATCCGCCAGCATAAAGCTAGGCAGCAGTCTTTTTATAACGCTGCTATCCGCCTTTCAGATTTTTCTACATCGGCTGACAGGGCAGCAGGAAGTAACGGTGGGGGTTCCCACCGCAGGACAATCCCATATGGACGCCTTCTCTCTGATCGGCAACTGTGTCAACTTGCTTCCGATGATCAGCGAAGTGCGTCCTGATGCTACTTTTACGGAGCATGTCCAAACAGTCAAAAAGCGCATGAATGAACTGGATAGCTTCCAAAAGTACAGCTTTGCGGGACTCGCTCAGCTGGGGCTGAGGCATTTGCCTGTCATTAACGCTGTATTCAATATGGATCGACCGATTCCGCGTTTTCAATTCCATGAACTGGAAGTGGAACTCATTGAGAATGAGGTATCATTCAGCAAATACGAGTTGTTTTTGAACGTGACAGAGGCGCAGCAACAATTACGTCTTGATTTCGACTACAATTCGGATCTTTTTCAGCCAAACATTATCGAAGCCTGGTCAGGATATTTCCTGAATCTGCTGTATTCCATTGTAGAGGAAGAAGGGGCCCGCGTTTCCGCGCTGACTTTACTCCGTGCGTCGGAGAACGAACAACTTCGAACTGCATGGGCAGCAAATACCGACGCCAACGGAAACTATCTTTGCGTCCTCGATGCCTACAAGCATTTGGCACCTGTTGGGACAGCAGGGGAGGTGTATCAAGCCTCAGGAGCAGGCCTGTTGGGAACGACCCGAGAATGGGCTTACGTAGAAAACGATGGCAAGCTGCGACATATTGGCAATTTGAATCGGACTATCCACATTCGCGGACATCGGGTTAATTTGGGGCAGTTGGAGAAACACCTGCTGCAAACTTTCCGATTGGAGTCCTGCGTCATTACATCGCAAACGGACGAAGCTGGAAAAGTCTCATATATAACCGCCTATGTGGTCGCAAACGCATCGAAGCCATGGGAAGAAGACGCACTGAAAAAGGCTGCAATCGAAATTCTTCCAGATTATACGCAGCCCCGTTTTTGGATTCCTATGGATCATATTCCTCTTCTGCCGGATGGTCAGCCTGATCTACAGGCTTTGCCAGAGCCGGGACAAGCAAGTGTATTGACTAAAACAGACACCGCTCCTGAGAACCACAGCGTAGAAGATCAACTCGTGAACATTTGGATGGACGTTCTGAATGTAACAGATATCAGCGATGACGATAACTTTTTTCAACTGGGTGGTGATTCACTAAAAGCGACGGTCATTCTGTCGAGAGTCAATAAGGAATTGGGTGTACACATTCCACTCAGCCACATTTTTGAGCTGCAAACGATTGCTGAGCTGGCTACATATATTGCGGGTGGAACAAAGAAGAACTACGAACCGATTGTATCTGTGAAATCGCAAGCCTTCTATCCGGTATCTTCTTCCCAAAAGAGAATGTACGTGCTGGATCAGCTGGGAGGTGGAAAGGCCTATCATGTACCCGGTCAGCTTTTCATAGAGGGAGATCTGGAGGTTCCCCGCTTCATTGAAGCCGTTAGGGAAGTTATTTTGCGTCATGAATCCTTTAGGACGTATTTCGATCTGGAAGACGGGGAAGTGGTACAAAAAGTTCGGGACACGATTCCATTCGACATTCCATATACCCGTATTTCCAAGGAAGAAGCAAAACAGGCTCGGACCTTGTTTGTTCAGCCTTTTCATCTGGGAACAGCTCCTTTATTCCGCGCCGAACTGTACGAATTTATCGAAGGTGGCTTCAATCTGCTAGTGGATATGCATCACATCGTGTCCGATGGTTTCTCCATGGCCGTGCTGCTAGATGAAATCATTCAACGGTATCAGGGCAGACAGCTTGCGAACATTCAGCTTCATTACAAAGACTTTGTTGCTTGGCAGAAGCAGCAGATCACTGACGACGCATTGCAAGCGCATGAATCATATTGGCTCCAGACCTTGAAGGGCGAGCTTCCTGTACTAAATATGCCTACGGACTTTTCGCGTCCACAAGCACAAAGCTTTGAAGGTGACAGCTTGACCGTTACCTTGGAATCCAAACTTACTAACACACTCTACAAATTGGCCCAAGATACCGAATCTACGATCTTTATGATACTTTTGTCGGCTTATAATATCCTGCTGGGCAAATATACTGGCCAAGAGGACATTATCGTGGGTACACCTGTTGCCGGAAGACGGCATGTGGATACGCAAGCGATGATTGGCATGTTCGTCAATACGCTGGTTCTTCGCAATCAGCCGCGATCTTCTTTAGCGTTCCAATCCTTTTTGCAGGAGGTTAAGCAAAACTCGCTGCTGGCACTGGAGCATCAGGAATACCCGTTTGATGAGCTTGTAGACAGGCTGGAACTGGTGCGCGACCTAAGTCGAAACCCGGTGTTCGATACGATGTTCAGTTTGCAAAATGTCGGCACAGATGTTTTGGAAACAGGAGGCATTCGTTTTAAACCGGAAGAATTCAACGCGGGTATATCCAAGGTGGATTTTTCATTGCATGTGACCGAGGAAAAAGAATGTTTGTCCTTCACTTTGGAGTATGGCACAAAGCTGTTTAAACCGGAGACCATCCGACGGATGGGAGAGCATTTTGTGCGAATTTTGGAAACGGTGACGCAGGATGTCGGGGTGCGGTTGGCCGATATTACGATCGTATCTGATGAAGAGAAGCAATTACTGCTAACCGAATTTAATCATACCGTCGTACCTTTCCCGCACTATGAGACAGTTCACGGGCAGTTTGAAAAGCAGGTCGTACAGACGCCGGGTCATATAGCATTGGTGTTCGGAAATCAGCGTCTGACCTACCGGGACTTGAACGAACGTGCTAACTCACTGGCACGGATACTTCAAGCGCATGGTGTAGGACCCGATAAGCTAGTCGGCCTGATGGTGCAGCGTTCGGCGGAAATGATTATCGGTCTGCTCGCCGTGCTAAAAGCGGGTGGCGCTTATGTGCCTATCGATCCTGAATATCCGTCAGCCCGTATTGAGTATATGCTGAGTGACAGTGAGGCTGCCGTGCTCCTGACCAGTCGCGATCTGGTAGGAGAACACCATTACAGCGCCAACACCCTGTTTATCGAAGATGAGGAAGTATATCAAGGAGAAAGGACCAATCTGGAAGCCACTGCTCAGCCGGAGCATCTGGCTTACGTCATCTATACTTCTGGCTCAACCGGAAATCCGAAAGGAGTTATGCTCCAGCATCGCTCGGTGCTGAATTTTATTACAGGAATGCGTGAAGTGATCGACTTTGCAGCGAACAAAACGATTTTATCGCTAACCACTATTTCGTTCGATATTTTCGTTTTGGAAGCGATTCTGCCGCTGCTAGGCGGAATGACCGTCGTGCTAGGCGACCGCCATCATCAGGTCGATCCTCAGGCACTTGGCGAACTGATTACTGCACATCATATTGACATGCTGCAAATGACGCCATCGCGGCTGCACATGCTGCTGAGTCATGAGGAAGGCTCCCGTGCGCTGCAAGGTCTACAGGAAATTATGGTTGGGGGAGAAGCGCTTCCACCCAGGCTGCTGGAGGCATTGCAGAAATTGAATGGCCCCCGTATTTATAACATGTACGGACCTACGGAAACGACGGTTTGGTCGGCAGTGCAGGAACTTACCCATGCCAATCAGATTGACATTGGACGCCCCATTGCGAATACGCAAATTTACGTCATGGATGCGCAGGACAGATTACAGCCAATCGGTATACCGGGTGAGCTATGCATTGCAGGAGAAGGGCTGGCGCGTGGCTATTGGAACCGCGAGGATTTGACGGCAGAAAAATTTGTGGATAATCCATTTTCAATAGGGACACGAATGTACAGAACGGGTGACCTCGTTCGCTGGAAAGCAGATGGAAATCTGGAGTTTATCGGCCGAATCGACCATCAGGTGAAAGTACGTGGATTCCGGATCGAACTGGGTGAGGTTGAAAATGCTTTGATGAGCCATTCTGCAATTCAAGAGGCTGTCGTCACTGTATATCAAAACAAAGAGCAAGAATCCGTCTTGTGTGCCTACATTGTATTGCATACAGAAGAAACACCAAGCTTAACGGTCATTCATGAACATGCCGCCAAGTTGCTCCCGTATTATTCGGTTCCGTCTTACTTCGTGTTTCTGGATCGGATACCGTTGACACCGAACGGAAAAACCGACCGAAAAGCATTGCCGGAGCCTGAAAAGCTATTCCGACCGGATGTGGCCTATGTAGCGCCGCGAAATGATGTGGAAGAAGCTTTGGCCGCCGTATGGCAAGATGTTTTGGGACGCGATCAGGTGGGCATTCAGGATAACTTTTTTCTGCTCGGAGGCGACTCGATTAAAGCAGTTCAAGTCATCGCACGCATGCGTCTCCACGGGTATTTGCTGGATATCCGACACGTACTGGAGCATCCGTCCATTGAAATCCTGAGCGGCTATGCAGAAACATTGTCCCGTCCGATAGAGCAAGGTCCGATAGATGGAGAAGTACCACTGACACCGATACAACGACATCTACTCGATGGGTTTGAACGGCATCCAGCATCCGAGGCACTTCCTGCCGCAATGTCGGTACTGCTGTTGGCAAAGTCGGGCTTTGACGAGCAGCCATTGCGAGCCGCATTGAAGAAAATCGTAGAGCACCACGATGCTCTGCGCCTTGGCTTATTACAACAGGCTGACGAGTCGGTTACGCAAGCTCACAAAGGACTGCATGAACAGCTAATCACGCTGGAGGTACTGTCGCTTACGGGAACGGAAAGCGAAGCACGCAGCCAGATGGAAGCTGAATGTCAACGGATTCAAAGCAGCCTGCGGCTGTTTGAAGGACCACGAGTTCGGGCAGGGCTTTTCCGTCTGGATAGCGGAGATCATCTTTTCCTTGCTGTAGACCCACTAGTGGCTGACGCCATTTCATGGAATATTTTGCTCGAAGATCTGGCAACAGGCTACGGACAAGCTCTGGATGGGGAAACGATTGTTTTACCGGACAAAACGAACGCTTACCAAACGTGGGCAGAGCATCTTGAGCATTATGCGAATAGTAAAGAGCTGCTCAAGGAGCAGGACTATTGGAACAAGATAGAGTTGTCAGAGTGGAGAACGCTTCCCAAAGACCATGAAGTCATTACGGATTCTGGATCGGAGAGACAAACACATCAGCTCCACCTGCAATTATCAACTGACGAAACCCAGCATCTGATGACACAGGTCAATCATGCCTATAATACCGTGCCGGAGGAAGTACTGCTGTCCGTACTGGGGCAAACAGTGTCTGAATGGTCAGGACAAGAACGGATTGCACTCTACGTGGAGAACCCTGGCCGAGAGCAGGCTGAAACAAATTCGCTGGATATCTCCAGAACGGTAGGGCAGTTTACGTTCGTGTATCCAGTTGTACTGGACATCAAATCTGCGGATGATACAGCGCTGTTGCTCAAGCGTGTGAAGGAAACGGTTCGGCAGGTTCCAAATCACGGATTGGGCTACGGTGCATTGAGATATCTGACCGAAGCCAGCAATCCAACGGATTCTAAACGTTTTCGTCATCCGGAAATTGGTTTCCGTTATATAGACTCCCCACACCCGGAATCGGTTTATTTTTCACTATCGCCGCTGCAAGCTGAAATTGGACCAGGTACCAAGGATGTGATTAATGGTTCATCTTATGCTCTTTATATGGATAGCCGGTTGGAGGACGGAAAATTAAGCATCCGTATATCCTATGACAGGAATGCATATGAAGAGCGCACGGTCAAACAACTTTTCTCCCGCTTCGAAACACACCTGTTGAATACCATTCGTCATTGCCTTGATCAGTCCGGTCAGGAACTGACACCAACAGACGTAGGGGCAGATGATCTGGATATGGAAGAGTTCGAAGAGATGAAGCATTTTTATGAAAGCCTATAAATATTCGATTGAGGGGGAAATCCGATGAGTAAAAGGCTTGAAATCGAAAAAGTGGCCAATTTAACGCCTTTGCAGGAGGGGATGCTCTTTCATACAGTGATGGAGCCGGAATCACAAGCGTACTATGAGCAAGTACGAATGACCATCCGGGGTGAACTGAACCTGGAGGCTCTGCAAAAGAGTTTCGAGACTCTGGTGCAGCGTCACGAAACGCTTCGTTCGAATATTTATCATAAAAGTGCTTCCCGTTCGCGGCTCATCGTATTTAAGGAGCGAAATCCAACGCTTCGTTACGAGAATCTGACGAATATTCCCAAGGCAGAGCAAGCAAAGGCCATTCGCAGCTACGCAGACGCAGAGCGAAACCATCGTTACGATCTGAGCAAGGATTTGCTCATTCGTCTGGCTGTGCTTCAAACCCAAACGAACGCATATACGCTGCTTTTAAGCTTTCATCATATTATTATGGACGGCTGGTGCCTCGGCATCGTTATGGACGAGCTGTTCGCGGCTTATGAAGCGCTGAAAGCGGGTAAGACCGTACAACTGCCAACACCGCAGCCCTATACTGGCTATGCCCGCTGGCTGGATAAGCAGGATAAGGAGGCGGCGAAGGAATACTGGCGGTCCATCCTGAACGGCTATGATCAGCCAGCCGTGCTGCCAACCCTGCCTGTAGCCCATCCGCTCCAGCCAGATACCGGGTACTTGCTGCATGAACATAAAATAACACTCACGGATGAAACAACCCGTCAATTGCGGACGGTGGCTGAACGCAACGGAACAACCCTTAGCAGTCTGTTTCTGGCTGCATGGGGAGTGGTGCTTGGAGGATACAACCAAAGTGAAGACGTCGTCTTCGGCACCGTTGTTTCCGGTCGACCGCCGGAGCTTGAAGGTGTTGAACAGATGTTGGGACTTTTCATTAACACCATACCGGTACGAATCAAATTGGGTGCAGATCAGCCATTCTCAGATCTGCTTCGTGAAGTGCAGCGCAGCGCGATTCAATCACGGGCATATGACTATTTTTCACTCGCTGAAATACAGTCCCAGTCAGCACTCAAGCAGCAACTCATGGACCATTTTGTTGTATTTGAAAACTACCCGCTGCAGGATATGGTTGGCCGGCCTGATCTGAAGGATCGACTTGGATTCGTCATGGAGGACGCCCAGCTGTCCGAAGAAACACCTTACCACTTCAACATCGAAGTGGAGGACGGAAAAGCGCTGAGCTTTATGCTGTCCTACAACAACCATGTCTACAGCGATGAAGGGATGACACGGTTAGCCGGGCATTTGGAGCATGTTCTCGCCCAGATTGCACGTACACCAGAACTCCTGCTGCGGAACATTCGTCTGCTGACCGCTACAGAAGAGGCGGAACTCACCAATGTATGGAGCGGACCGATTGCCGACTATCCTACCGGAACATTTCATGGAATATTTGAGGCACAGGCAGAACGTATCCCGGAACAGATCGCTGTCATCTACGAAGACACCGCACTGACCTATCATGAGCTGAATGAGCAGGCCAATCTGCTTGCTCAAGCATTACAAAACCGCGGGGTCCAACGCGAACATCTCGTCGCCGTGATGCTTGAGCGTTCAGCAGACATGATTATCGCTGTGTTAGGGATTATGAAGGCGGGAGCTGCCTACGTACCTGTCGATCCGATCTACCCGAAAGAAAGAATTGCTTACATGCTTCAGGACAGCGGAGCTACGATTATGCTCACGCAGTCTTCCTTGACTGAACTATTGGCCGATGTGGATTTTGCGAGTGAAGTGCTGGACTTGCCAGCGTTACTTCAACAAGCTTCACAAGCGGAGCATTCCCATCAACAAGCGTCTATCTACGCACCTATTCATGATCCTGAGGCTTTGGCCTACGTCATTTACACATCGGGAACGACGGGCAACGCCAAAGGCGTGATGATCGAGCATCGCCATTACGTAAATACGGCGTGGGGCTATAGAGAAGCTCACCAGTTAAAAGAGTTTCCCGTCAAGCTCCTTCAGATTGCCAGTATGTCGTTCGATGTCTTTGCCGGTGATCTGGCCAAGACATTCGTGAACGGAGGCACCATGGTCATTTGCCCACAGGATGTGCGCAACGATCCTCCAGCTTTGGCCCAGGTTCTCGAACAGCACGAAATTACGACGTTTGAAGTTCCACCAGCCTTGTTGACGCTGCTTATGGACTACGTATATGAACATGGTACAGATGTCAGCGCCATGAAGCTGCTTACTACAGGCGCGGACAGCTTTGGCGTTGAAAACTATCGGACGCTTTTGAATCGCTTCGGCGATACGATGCGCATCATGAATACCTACGGTGTAACCGAAGCGGCTATTGATTCCAGCTTTTATGAAGAAACAGCTGAACGTTTGCCTCCATCAGGTATCGTCCCGATTGGAAAGGCACTGCCGAATCATAAAGTATATATCGTGGATGAGGCTTTTCGTCCGCTCCCTGTCGGCGTAGCCGGGGAGTTGTGTTTGGGCGGCGCTTCTGTGGCCCGCGGTTATTTGAACCGTCCTGACCTGACGGCGGAGAAATTTGTACCGAATCCTTTTGTAAAGGGAGAGCGTCTGTACCGCACCGGAGATCTGGCACGCTGGCTGCCGGATGGCAACATTGATTTCATCGGTCGGATTGACTTTCAGGTGAAAATTCGTGGCTACCGGATCGAACCTGGTGAAATTGAGTCGGCCTTACTCCAATTGGATGAGGTACGCCAAGCGGTGGTCACGGATAGAACGGATAAAACCGGACAAAAGTATTTGTGCGCCTACGTAGCAGGTACAACCGACAAATCCCTTCTGCGGACAGAGCTTGCCAAGCAGTTGCCAAGCTATATGGTGCCCGCACATATTATCGTGCTGGATCAATTACCTTTGACCCATAACGGTAAAATTGATCGACGTGCGCTTCCAGAACCCGAAGATTTTGTGTTGACCGACGTCGAGTATGAAGCGCCGCAGAGCGAACTGGAGCAAACACTCGCTTCCATCTGGGAGGAAGTCATTGGCGTTAAGCCGATTGGTCTGCGCAACAACTTTTTCGAGCTTGGTGGCGATTCGATCAAAGCGTTGCAAATCGCAGCCCGATTAAACGCGAAGGGCCTCAAAATGGACATGAAGGATTTGTTCCGCCATCCGCAGATTGATTTGATTGCTCCTTATATAAAAAAAGTAATTCGGACCATCCCGCAGGGGGCGGTACAAGGTACAGTGGAGTTGACACCGATCCAATGGGAATTTTTTGAGCATCATCGAACAGATCGTCATCATTACAGTCAGGCTGTCATGCTCCAGAACCCCGAAAGATGGAACGAAACCTGGCTGCGAAGTGCCGTGGACAAGCTGACCATGCACCATGATGCCTTGCGCATTACCTTTGATGAACGTGAAAAAGAACCTGTCGCCTATAACAGAGGCACAGCCGAAGGTGAACACTTTACATTGGAAAGCTACGATTTTTCACATGCTGACCAGCCTGAGGAAGAAATCGCGCAGCTCACTGACGCGTTACAAAGCAGTTTTAATTTGCGTAACGGCCCGCTTGTACGTTTGGCTTTAATTCGGCTGCAGGAATCCGATCATTTGTTAATCGTCATTCATCATCTTGTCGTAGACAGTGTGTCGTGGAGAATCCTGCTGGAAGACTTGGAAACAACCTACCAACAGTTAGCTAACGGTGAAAAGCTACAGTTACCCGCCAAGACCGATTCCTACAAAGAATGGGCAGCACGTCTGTCCAAGTATGCACAAAGCGAGCTGGCGCGTCAGGAAATCAGCTATTGGAATACGGTAGAAGCTCGTGAAATACTTCCGCTGCCAAAAGATCATGAGGTTCCAGATAGCCTGATCCGTGACGTGCGCAAATCCGAAGTGACACTCAGCCGGGAAGAAAGCGAAAACCTGCTAAAACATGCGCACCATGCTTACAATACAGAAACAAATGATATTTTAATGACGGCGCTAGGACTGGCTTACCGGGAATGGAGCGGACATGCTGAAATTGCAGTCCAGGTGGAAAGTCATAGCAGGACGGAATTGATTAAAGACATTGACGTATCACGTACAGTTGGCAGGTTTACGTCCGTGTATCCGTTGGTGGTAAATGTGAGCAAACCCGAAGATTTGGCCCATCAAATCAAGCTGGTTAAGGACAATTTGCGACGCGTACCCAACAAGGGTTTCGGCTATGGCATTTTACGCTACTTGACCGACAGGGAGCAGCAGGATAGGGCAGCTCTTTTTTCTGCCAAGCCACCTGAGATCAGCTTTAGCTTTGACGGAGAAGCCAGAGAAGGTACGACATGGCGTACCTCGCCACTATCCACGTTTACTGGTACTGAAATCAACCCTCTGACTGAAAAAGCGTCCAGCTTTGATATTCATGGTGCGGTGACTGACGAAAGACTCCGCATTGTATTCGAATACAACGCACGTGAATATGAAGCATCGACGGTGGAGCGACTTACAGCCAGCTTTAAGAATCATCTGATCGAACTTATTCGCCATTGCTGTGCTAAGGATACAGCAGAACAAAGCCCGACGGATTTTACATATGGGCAATTGTCTCTGGACCAGTTTGAAAATATTGCAAATCGCTTATCAAATAAGCTGTTAAACCACCAAGTGAAAATTAAAGACCTCTATCCGCTATCCCCGATGCAGGAGGGAATGCTATTTCATTCCATACTTGATGAAAAGTCAGAGGCTTATTTCGAACAAACGATTATTACCATTCATGAAGCTATGGATACCAACCTAATCAGCCGAAGCTTACAAAAGCTGATTGACCGATATGATATTTTCCGTACGGTATTCATGTATAAGGAGGCGGATCGTCCGCTTCAGGTTGTACTGGGGGAACGATTAGCTGCTCCTGTCCATATCGAAGATGTGCGTAGTTTACCGGATGCGGAAAAGCACAGACGACTTCAAGCCATTTTACAGGAAGAGCGGCAGAGAGGTTTTGATCTGGAAAAGGAGGTTCTCATCCGGTTAACGCTTGTACAGTGGGATGAGGACACCTCAAAGCTCATCTGGATCTCTCATCATATTATTATGGACGGCTGGTGCCTGAGGACGGTAGCCAAAGATTTTTTTGATATTTACACATCGCTTCGGGACGATACTCCTTTAAAATTAGAGCCTGTCTATCCATTTAGCAACTTTATTCAGTGGTTGGAAAGACAAAATAAAGAGGAAGCAGCAGCATACTGGAAACAATATGTGGCTGATTTTGAAAATGAAACCGTCGTGCCCGGCTATACCCGCTCCGTTGATTCTTCGTTTCAGGCAGAGCAGCTCATATGCACATGGGGGGAGCGGCTGACCCAAGACATGGAGCAAATGGCCAAGCAAAACCGTGTCACCGTCAGCACCTTATTTCAAACCGTTTGGGGCTTATTACTACAAACGTACAACAACAGTAAGGACGTCATTTTCGGGTCTGTTGTGTCGGGCAGACCTGATGAAATCCCCGGTATTGAAAATATGGTCGGATTATTCATTAATACCATTCCCTTACGTATTAAAAGCTCCGCTGAACTGCGGTTTTCCGACTTGCTTACGTCTATACAGGATTCCTTGATGGAGTCCAATCGGTATTCTTATTTTTCCTTGGCTGATATTCAAGCCCATAGTGTACTAAAACAAAACCTGATCCAGCATATTGTCGCCTTTGAAAATTTTCCCGTTTCGGAAGAGCTTACGGGCTTGGAAAAAAATCCTAAAGCCCTCCGTGTTGGTGAAGTAGAGGATATTGAACAGACCAATTATGATTTGAATGTAATCGTCATGCCTGGCCGAGAGCTGGAAATCAAATTTAGCTATAACGCGCTGACGTATAACAAAAATGCGATCAAACAATTGGCTGCTCACCTCATCCAAATGATGAAGCAAGTTATTCAAAACCCAAATATCCGGGTTTCGGAGATTGATCTTTTGACAGCGGAGGAAAAACAGCAGCTCTTATTTGATTTTAACGATACACGGAGACCGTATCCATCGGACCACACCATACATCACGGATTTGAAGAACAGGCAGAGAAAACACCGGATGCAATAGCTATTGTATTTGAAAATCGTGAGCTAACCTACCGCGAATTAAATAAAAAAGCTAATCAACTGGCCACGAAGCTGCGAAAACTGGGGGTTGCGCCGGATACCATCGTAGGCATTTTGACTGAACGTTCACCAGAAATGATTATCGGTATTCTTGGTATTTTGAAGGCGGGTGGAGCCTACTTGCCCCTGGAGCCTTCTTATCCGCAGGAACGGATTATGTTTATGCTTCAGGATAGCGGTAGCGAAATTCTGCTAACCCTATCTGACAAGGGTGAACAGATGAACACTTTCGATTTTTCCGGTACGGTTCTGGATCTGGCCGACATCAGCTCCTACGACTCCGAGGACTTCATTTTTTCCGAATCGACAACGGCAGACGATCTGGCCTATGTCATGTATACATCTGGCTCAACTGGACGTCCCAAAGGTGTCATGATTGAACATCGGAATGTCATACGGCTGGTGAAGAACACCAATTACGTACCATTTGCCGAGAACGAACGCATTTTGCTGACCGGGGCGCTCGTGTTCGATGCCTGTACCTTTGAAATTTGGGGAGCATTGCTGAACGGATTGCGTTTGTACATTGTACCGGAATCCGTAATCTTGGATGCTGTTCAGCTTGGTGAAGCGCTGGATCGATATCATATTACAACGATGTGGCTGACATCGCCCTTGTTTAACCAACTCACACAGCATAAACCAGATCTCTTTGCTTCGCTAAAGCACTTGCTGGTGGGCGGGGATGTGCTTTTACCTGGGATCATTAATACGGTTAGAGCACATTCTCCGGGACTGAACGTTATCAACGTCTATGGCCCCACAGAAAACACAACATTCTCTACTTATTTCCCGATTGATAAGGAATATAACCGCATTCCTATTGGTCGCCCAATTGGCAATTCAACTGTTTATATTTTGGACTCTTCAAGCAGGCTGCTGCCTATTGGTGCTCAAGGGGAAATTTGTGTTGGTGGGGATGGTCTGGCGCGCGGCTATCTAAACAGGGATGATCTGACCCAGCTAAATTTTGTCCCTAATCCATTCATTCCGGGCGAAAAAATATATCGGACAGGTGATTTGGGCAGATGGCTACCGGACGGCAATCTGGAGTATCTCGGACGGATAGACCAGCAGGTTAAAATCCGTGGATACCGTATTGAACCCGGCGAAATTGAAACCCAGCTCATGAAACATGATGCAGTTCGGGAGGCGCACGTAGCGGTAAAAGGCACGAAGGATGGTCAAAAAACGCTCTGTGCTTATATCTCAACCGACGTACTGCTATCCAAGAGTGATATGAAGACCCATTTGACTGGCCAGTTGCCGGATTATATGATTCCTGCCCAGTATGTGTTCCTGCCGGCGTTTCCCTTGACAACGAACGGTAAAATCGACCGCCAAGCATTGCCTGAGCCAGAAATGACCAGCGGTTCCGATATGGAATACGTTGCTCCAAGAAATGAAGTGGAACAACAGTTGACGAACCTGTGGCAAGCGGTGCTTGGCGTTGAAAAGGTCGGCATTGACGACGGCTTTTTCGAGCTTGGAGGTCATTCATTGAAGGCCATTCAACTGGTATCGAAAGTACAGGAATCGAACATTCCGCTGGATATACATCAATTGCTTCAATATCAGACAATAAGAAGTTTGTCTGATCTTTTACAACGTGTTGAAGAGGGCGGAGTGAACGCGGATACGCTCATTGCGAAAGCTCAGGAGGTTGAGCGGGCTATTACAGAAGCGTTTGGTGTACAGGTCTTTCTTCAGACTGTTTCCACCGATAAGCAAAACTATTTGTTCCTGCAAGTGGAGCTTTTTCACGTAGAACAAGTTCAGGCAATCTCAGAATTTATCCAATCTCATATCCATCCAGACCTGCACCCGCATTATATCGTCCGCTGGGGAACCGACGAACCAGATAGAATTCTCGGAGCTATACCGACAAACGAAGAACAAGAAACCTTACTTAAACAACAGGCCGATGTATGGCTTGCCAGCATTGCTGAGTTAAATACTGAGTGGAATACCAATATACTAAGTCTGAATGCTATTGGGCGCTATCCGCTTGCACCAGCTCAGCATTACCATTTGCAACATTTTACAGGCTCGGGTATGGCTGTGCAGTTAGATAGCTACTTGAACACCGAGCGTTTGACCGTAACGATTCAGCGGCTTATTGAACGCCATGAATTGCTAAGAAGCGTACTTGTTCAATCAACCGGAGCATGGGAATGGGAGTTGCGTCCAGCTCCAGAGCATCTTTTTTTACCGACTGTTGATCTCTCCGGTCAGCCGGTACAAGCACAACGCAGGCTTCTTTCTTCCATTGCTTCTAACCTATTTTTAGAACCTTATAAACTTACACAGTCGCTGCAGTATCGAATCGTCCTGATTCGCTTAAATTTACGGGAACATCTGGTATTGCTCCCTTGCTCGCACATCATTTTTGATGCTACGAGCAGTGACATCCTGCGCAGACAACTCCTTGATGAATATTATCGTCCGCAGCAGACGGCACATGCGACAGAAGAGGTGCAATACCGGGAATATGTAAACCATATCCGCCAAGGCCCTCAAGGAATCGGGGATCAGGAAATCAGCGAGCAATTCAAACTCCAAATGTTTGGTGAGAATAATGATCGTATCCATGTGCTGACCGAAGAACGCAACTATGCGGACACTACCAGATATCGTTGGGAGCTGAATTTAAGCGACATTTCAGAGCAGCACGGCGCTGCGAATATGTGGGATATTTCGCTTCAAATGGCTGTACGTTTTTTCAGCAGCTATTTCCAACTCTCTGATGTTCCGCTTTGGATTACTAATTATGGAAGACAATATGGCGACCGAAACTATTTTGGAACCGTAGGCGAGTGTATTGATCATATACCCGTTGTGCTGCAGGAAGATGACTCTGAATCCTATGAAAAGAGTATCCATACCCACCTGGACTTTGCTTCACGCTATCATTTGAACTTTTTCAATCTGATTTTCAATGCTGAAATGGAGAAAGCTTACCCGGTATCCAGCAGCATTTTGAAAAAAGGACTTGAACAGCTGCCTATCGTATTCAACTATTTGGGTGAGGGACGAGAGGATGCAGAATTGCTCGACAATCTGCATACCGAAGGCACACAGGCCAATGTCAACAAGGTTGTTTTTTTTGAGTCAGAGCATGTAGGGGATATTCTGAAAATCTCACTTACCATTCCATATCATGAGAACGACCAGTATATTCATCAAATCTTCCAGACTGCTAGTGACAGGCTCTTGAATGCTTTGACCATTTTGCAGTAAGGAGATGAAGATGTGAATCCATTGTTTAAGGATAGCCGTTTTATCCGATTTTTTGCATCTCGTACTCTTGCCAATATCGCAGACAGCATTTATTCTATCGTCCTGCTGTATTTTGTTCAGCAATCGACACAGTCGGTGGCGATGACCAGCTTCACGTATACGGCCGTATCTGCGGCGTCGATTTTCAGCTTTCTCGTGGGTCCTGTGGTGGACCGTTATTCACCGCCTTTGTTAGCCAGTATCGCCTTGTTTACGCAGGCTGTGCTAATTTTGGTCGTCCCATTTCTCATTCAGGACGGGATGGTCAATCTGGTCGCTATCCTTGTTATTGTCTTCATTGCATCCTGCTTCTCCACACTGTTTTATCCGGCCAATAGTAAAATGCTGCCGCAATTGATAGGCTCGCCGGATTTGATTGTCCGGGCGAATTCCATGATTTTGTCGACGGATCAGGTTATTAATATTGTCGGATATCTGGCTGGAGCCTCGCTCATCATCGCAATGGGGATGAAAAACACGTTTTTTCTAGCCGGCGCGATGCTGTTTCTGGCAGGCTTTGTATATGTCAGGCTCAACAAGCAAATTGATGCTCCTCCGGTGGAAGACACGAACGGAAGGAGTTCGCTAAAGCTTGTGTACTATTTGAACGAATTGAAAGAAGGGTATCTTTTTGTAAAACGGCACACCTTCCTGAGAATTATGCTTCCGTTCTTTGCGCTGACAAACTTTTCGATGGCGATCTTGGTCATTGCCATGCCTTCTATCGCAGTATCCTATGGCTCGCCAATCTATTACAGCTTGCTGTATGTAGCCTACTTTATCGGTATTTTCATCGGTTCCTTTCTGGTCAGTGTATTGAAAAAGAACGGCATTACCATCGCGGTTTCCTGGGTAGCCATGGGACTGGCAATCTATGTTTTTTCCCTTGTGCCCGAGATGTGGATGAAGCTGCTGGCAGCTCTGTTATTAGGCATTTTTACTGGCATCATCAATGTGCTGCAAACGTCTTTGATTCAAATTATTACACCGCTGCCGTTACTGGGACGTGTTACAGCCTTTTTAAACACCTTGTCGAATGCGGCTCTGCCATTAGGGGCCTTGATTGGAGGGGCGCTAGCTTTACGGTTTTCTCTGAGTGAGGTTCTTTTTTTCAGTGGACTGATTACTGTACTATGCGGATTGATTATGTTTCTGGTTAAGGATATCCGCCAGTATCAGATTCCTTCTGGAGAGATTGGAAGAGTTGCCCCTTCCCAGAATTCATAAGCCATGTGCCAATGCCAGGTTCTCATCATAGAACCTGGCATTTTTGTATGTCTGGCCTCGCCATGATAAGGCTTTATCATAGACAAAGGTAAAACTATCGTTACATTTGGACACCAAAGGAGATACAAGATGGCTGAGTCTTTTAAAAAAATATACACAGCGAATTTTCTTCGCTCTTTCGGTGAAAGAAGTATAAACAGCTTATAGCTCGTTTGATACCCAGGGATTTATTCTTCAAATCATGGACGAGACGTGGGATGGGCTGGAGCTAAAAGAACGAATAAATCGGTATAATTTACATGTAGTATTCAGCAAACCTAAATGATATATTATTCATCCGGCCGTAAGATAGGCTGTGATGTAATGGTTCAAAAATTCAAAAGATCGTCTATGAGTTATTATTTACCAGTAGTATGAATCACCAAAGTATGATATATTAATTGTCCGGCCCAAGAAAAGCCGAATGAGAAAATTGATCTTTGAAAACTGAACAACGAGTGAGTAAAACGATTTTGCTTGCAAAATCAAACAAGAGATATTTTTATCTCGTCAGTTTCAACATGAGCTTATCGCTCTTTCTATAAACCAGCTTCGGTTGGTCTTTAATGGAGAGTTTGATCCTGGCTCAGGACGAACGCTGGCGGCGTGCCTAATACATGCAAGTCGAGCGGGGTTATGTAGAAGCTTGCTTCTACATAACCTAGCGGCGGACGGGTGAGTAACACGTAGGCAACCTGCCCACAAGACAGGGATAACTACCGGAAACGGTAGCTAATACCCGATATATCCTTTTCCTGCATGGGAGAGGGAGGAAAGACGGAGCAATCTGTCACTTGTGGATGGGCCTGCGGCGCATTAGCTAGTTGGTGGGGTAAAGGCCTACCAAGGCGACGATGCGTAGCCGACCTGAGAGGGTGATCGGCCACACTGGGACTGAGACACGGCCCAGACTCCTACGGGAGGCAGCAGTAGGGAATCTTCCGCAATGGGCGAAAGCCTGACGGAGCAACGCCGCGTGAGTGATGAAGGTTTTCGGATCGTAAAGCTCTGTTGCCAGGGAAGAACGTCTTGTAGAGTAACTGCTACAAGAGTGACGGTACCTGAGAAGAAAGCCCCGGCTAACTACGTGCCAGCAGCCGCGGTAATACGTAGGGGGCAAGCGTTGTCCGGAATTATTGGGCGTAAAGCGCGCGCAGGCGGCTCTTTAAGTCTGGTGTTTAATCCCGAGGCTCAACTTCGGGTCGCACTGGAAACTGGGGAGCTTGAGTGCAGAAGAGGAGAGTGGAATTCCACGTGTAGCGGTGAAATGCGTAGAGATGTGGAGGAACACCAGTGGCGAAGGCGACTCTCTGGGCTGTAACTGACGCTGAGGCGCGAAAGCGTGGGGAGCAAACAGGATTAGATACCCTGGTAGTCCACGCCGTAAACGATGAATGCTAGGTGTTAGGGGTTTCGATACCCTTGGTGCCGAAGTTAACACATTAAGCATTCCGCCTGGGGAGTACGGTCGCAAGACTGAAACTCAAAGGAATTGACGGGGACCCGCACAAGCAGTGGAGTATGTGGTTTAATTCGAAGCAACGCGAAGAACCTTACCAGGTCTTGACATCCCTCTGACCGCTGTAGAGATATGGCTTTCCTTCGGGACAGAGGAGACAGGTGGTGCATGGTTGTCGTCAGCTCGTGTCGTGAGATGTTGGGTTAAGTCCCGCAACGAGCGCAACCCTTATGCTTAGTTGCCAGCAGGTCAAGCTGGGCACTCTAAGCAGACTGCCGGTGACAAACCGGAGGAAGGTGGGGATGACGTCAAATCATCATGCCCCTTATGACCTGGGCTACACACGTACTACAATGGCCGGTACAACGGGAAGCGAAATCGCGAGGTGGAGCCAATCCTAGAAAAGCCGGTCTCAGTTCGGATTGTAGGCTGCAACTCGCCTACATGAAGTCGGAATTGCTAGTAATCGCGGATCAGCATGCCGCGGTGAATACGTTCCCGGGTCTTGTACACACCGCCCGTCACACCACGAGAGTTTACAACACCCGAAGTCGGTGGGGTAACCCGCAAGGGAGCCAGCCGCCGAAGGTGGGGTAGATGATTGGGGTGAAGTCGTAACAAGGTAGCCGTATCGGAAGGTGCGGCTGGATCACCTCCTTTCTATGGAGAATCGTTTCCGGAGAGCGGAAACATTCAAATTAGCAGGTACATGTACCTGCGACCGGATATTCAATTCGGTTCATCACATTCGTGTGAATGAAATGAATATCCTGAACTTACTCACTCGTTGCTCAGTTTTGAGAGCTCAAACTCTCACATTGGATTTCCAAAATATACTTGTATTCAAGTATTGAGGAATTTGATATGATATTTTTCCGGGGTTAAAGCCGGGGAGAATATTGCACCTTGAAAACTGGATACCGAAACGAAATTGCGTTTTAGAATATTCCTTTAAGCTGATCTTGTGTAAACAAGTGAAATAAAGGTAGCTGCCTTGAATTTCATTCACACGTAAGTGTTGAACCGAAATTCAAAGCAAATCGTATTTACGATGTAAATACTAGGTTAAGCTACAAAGAGCACACGGAGGATGCCTAGGCGCCAGGAGCCGACGAAGGACGTGGCGAACAACGATAAAGCCTCGGGGAGCTGTAAGCAAGCTTTGATCCGGGGATGTCCGAATGGGGAAACCCGGCTGTCTTCATCGACAGTCACTTTCTGCTGAATACATAGGCAGAATAGAGGCAGACCAGGGGAACTGAAACATCTAAGTACCCTGAGGAAGAGAAAACAATAGTGATTCCGTCAGTAGCGGCGAGCGAACGCGGATTAGCCCAAACCAAGGAGCTTGCTCCTTGGGGTTGTGGGACGTCTCACATGGAGTTACAAAGGAACCGGTTAGATGAAGAGGTCTGGAAAGGCCCGCCAGAGAAGGTAAAAGCCCTGTAGTTCAAAACTTGTTCTCTCCGAGACGGATCCCGAGTAGTGCGGGGCACGTGAAACCCCGTATGAATCCGGCAGGACCATCTGCCAAGGCTAAATACTCCCTGGCGACCGATAGTGAAGCAGTACCGTGAGGGAAAGGTGAAAAGCACCCCGGAAGGGGAGTGAAATAGATCCTGAAACCGTGTGCTTACAAGAAGTCAGAGCCCTATGATATTTTCCTTTGGAAAAATCACGGGTGATGGCGTGCCTTTTGTAGAATGAACCGGCGAGTTACGTTCCCGTGCAAGGTTAAGGTGAAGAGCTGAAGCCGCAGCGAAAGCGAGTCTGAATAGGGCGAATGAGTACGTGGACGTAGACCCGAAACCGGGTGATCTACCCCTGTCCAGGGTGAAGGTGCGGTAACACGCACTGGAGGCCCGAACCCACGCATGTTGAAAAATGCGGGGATGAGGTGGGGGTAGCGGAGAAATTCCAATCGAACCCGGAGATAGCTGGTTCTCCCCGAAATAGCTTTAGGGCTAGCCTCGGAAAGAAGAATCGTGGAGGTAGAGCACTGATTGGGTGCGGGGCCCGCAAGGGTTACCAAGCTCAGTCAAACTCCGAATGCCATAGATTTAGTTCCGGGAGTCAGACAGTGAGTGCTAAGATCCATTGTCGAAAGGGAAACAGCCCAGACCATCAGCTAAGGTCCCCAAGTGTGTGTTAAGTGGGAAAGGATGTGGAGTTGCACAGACAACCAGGATGTTGGCTTAGAAGCAGCCACCATTGAAAGAGTGCGTAATAGCTCACTGGTCGAGTGACTCTGCGCCGAAAATGTAACGGGGCTAAACACACCACCGAAGCTATGGCTTGATGCTTTGCATCAGGGGTAGGGGAGCGTTGAATGCGGGTTGAAGGTGTACCGTAAGGAGCGCTGGACTGCATTCAAGTGAGAATGCCGGTATGAGTAACGAAAAGATCTGTGAGAATCAGATCCGCCGAAAGCCTAAGGGTTCCTGAGGAAGGTTCGTCCGCTCAGGGTAAGTCGGGACCTAAGGCGAGGCCGATAGGCGTAGTCGAAGGACAACAGGTCGAAATTCCTGTACCACCGTAATCCGCTATGAGCGATGGGGTGACGCAGTAGGGTAGTGACGCGGACTGATGGATGTCCGTCTAAGCAGTGAGGCTGATGTGTAGGCAAATCCGCACATCGTTAAGGCTGGGCTGTGATGGGGAGCGAAAATTGTAGTAGCGAAGGTCATGATCTCAGACTGCCAAGAAAAGCCTCTAGCCAGGAGAAGGTGCCCGTACCGCAAACCGACACAGGTAGGCGAGAAGAGAATTCTAAGGCGCGCGGAAGAACTCTCGTTAAGGAACTCGGCAAAATGACCCCGTAACTTCGGGAGAAGGGGTGCCTCGGTAGGGTGAATAGCCCGAGGGGGCCGCAGTGAAAAGGCCCAAGCGACTGTTTAGCAAAAACACAGGTCTGTGCGAAGCCGCAAGGCGAAGTATACGGGCTGACGCCTGCCCGGTGCTGGAAGGTTAAGGGGAGTGGTAAGCTCGCAAGAGCGAAGCTATGAACCGAAGCCCCAGTAAACGGCGGCCGTAACTATAACGGTCCTAAGGTAGCGAAATTCCTTGTCAGGTAAATTCTGACCCGCACGAATGGCGTAACGACTTGGGCGCTGTCTCAACGAGAGATCCGGTGAAATTTTAATACCTGTGAAGATGCAGGTTACCCGCGACAAGACGGAAAGACCCCATGGAGCTTTACTGCAGCTTGATATTGAATTTGGGTACGATCTGTACAGGATAGGTGGGAGCCGTAGAACTTTGAGCGCCAGCTTGAAGGGAGGCATCCTTGGGATACCACCCTGATCGTATCTAGGTTCTAACTTGGTACCGTGAACCGGTGCGAGGACAGTGTCAGGTGGGCAGTTTGACTGGGGCGGTCGCCTCCTAAAGAGTAACGGAGGCGCCCCAAGGTTCCCTCAGAATGGTTGGAAATCATTCGAAGAGTGCAAAGGCAGAAGGGAGCTTGACTGCGAGACCTACAAGTCGAGCAGGGACGAAAGTCGGGCTTAGTGATCCGGTGGTACCGCATGGAAGGGCCATCGCTCAACGGATAAAAGCTACCCTGGGGATAACAGGCTTATCTCCCCCAAGAGTCCACATCGACGGGGAGGTTTGGCACCTCGATGTCGGCTCATCGCATCCTGGGGCTGAAGTAGGTCCCAAGGGTTGGGCTGTTCGCCCATTAAAGCGGTACGCGAGCTGGGTTCAGAACGTCGTGAGACAGTTCGGTCCCTATCTGTCGTGGGCGTAGGAAATTTGAGAGGAGCTGTCCTTAGTACGAGAGGACCGGGATGGACGTACCGCTGGTGTACCAGTTGTTCCGCCAGGAGCACCGCTGGGTAGCTATGTACGGAAGGGATAAGCGCTGAAAGCATCTAAGCGTGAAGCCCCCCTCAAGATGAGATTTCCCAATTAGTAAGACCCCTTGAAGACGACGAGGTAGATAGGTTGGGGGTGGAAGTGCAGTAATGCATGGAGCTGACCAATACTAATCGGTCGAGGGCTTATCCTAAAGATAAAGCGCAATGAGTTTCGGATCCAGTTTTCAGGGTGTAACCTTGAACGTATGTACAAGTGACATACAACAAGCGCATGGCTATTCATTCACACGATAAGTGATGAAGCGAATAATCGTACGATAGAATTTGCATAGCAAATTCATGTTTGGTGGCGATAGCGGAGGGGTTCCACACGTACCCATCCCGAACACGACCGTTAAGCCCTCCAGCGCCGATGGTACTTGGACCGCAGGGTCCTGGGAGAGTAGGACGTCGCCAAGCAAGATAAAAGTATGACCTCTATATAAAAAACCGCGATAATCGCGGTTTTTTTGTTTCCAAAAAGATGTGTTTGTCAAAAATCCTGTATGAATGCCATAAGTCAAGACAAGTAAGACAAAAGTAAACCCGTTTTGTTTTTGAAAAAAACATGTTAAACTTTTCTCATAAAAATAAATGTACTTTCTGAGGTGAGTTGAAGTGTTGGAACGTTCTATGGAGAATACAAGGGAATTACACAAAGGAAAGGGAGTGATTTGAAAAAGAAAAGGTGATTATAAATGAGCACTTATCAAACAGTTTTTAGTGATGGATTTGAGCTGAAATATGCTATAAGAGGTAACGGAAGGCCGATATTGGTGATCGGCAGCAGTGTATATTATCCTCGTTTATTTTCAGACCATTTATATAAAAAGTTTCAGTTTATTTTTCTGGATCATCGAGGATTTGCAAAACCGACTCGAGCTTTAAAACCAGAAGACTATACTTTGGATAAAGTTATTAATGATATAGAAACAGCAAGACAATGCCTTCATCTAAATGAATTTATCATATTAGGACATTCCGGGCATGCCTTTATGGCTTTGGAATATGCTAAACAATACCCGGATTATGTTCAAAAAGTGGTGCTATTAAATTCAGCACCTACGAACAGCCAAGAAAGACAGCGGCAAAGCTCTTCATTCTTTTATGAAACGGCCAGCCCAGAAAGAAAGGAACGTTTTGAAAAGGACATTGTTTTATTAGAGGAAGATATCAAAAGAGACCCAGATAGAAGATTTGTTCACATGTGTATACGAATGGGAGCCCAAACCTTTTATGATTATGCTTACGATGCGGCTTATATGTGGAAGGATGTATACACGAATATGCCTATCATTGATTATTTATGGGGAGAAGCTTTCGGTAACATGAATTTAATACAATCCTTGGCGGATATCCATAAACCTGTATATATTAGTTTGGGAAGGTATGATTTTTTGGTTGCGCCAGTTTCTTTATGGGATAGGGTCGATGACACCTACGAGAACGTGAAAAAAGTGATTTTTGAATATAGTGGGCATAACCCAATGTTTGAAGAACCTCATTGTTTTGATCAAACATTAGCTAAATGGATGAATGAAGATCACTAGGATTTTTGCTAAATCATCTCTTAGATGCTCAGAAGCCCGTAAAATGAGAATCACCTTCATTTTACGGGCATTCTTATTGAGCGTTATTTACCTTTTGCACCGATGACAAAATACTATGACTTTGTTATTAGTGACTTGACGGTTTAACTAGGTTCTGTATAATAACCGAAAGGTAATAATGTATTGTTAGTTTTTCGTTGTGCTACTATCAGAAACAATCTAAGACTCATGGAACTGAACAATAGTCGTAAAGCAATGATATGGAGGTCGTTATGAAATACGAAATTATTATATTTGATGTCGATGACACGCTGTTTGATTTTAAAAAGGCAGAGAGTTATGCGCTACATAATACGTTTACCCAATTTGGCTTGCCACAAGGGGCCACGGAGTATAAAGCTAGTTATGATGAAATCAACAGCGTATTGTGGCGAGAGGCAGAGGAAGGACTTATTACCTCAGCGCAACTGCGTGTGGAGCGGTTTAAGCGATTATTTACTTTTCATGATCTAGATTTTAATCCAGATGCTTTTAGTGCTGCATATTTACGTTATTTGGGTGAAGGTGCTTTTTTAATGGACGGAGCGGTTGAATTATGTGATATGCTGTCTGATTGTCGCTTGGCGATCATTACGAATGGAATCAAAGAGGTGCAAACCTCCAGAATTCAGCTTTCACCGCTGCGTGATGTATTTGAACAGATAATTATTTCAGAGGAAGTGGGTTGCCAAAAGCCACAAGCTGGTATTTTCGATTACGCATTTACTAAGCTAGCCATTTCAGATAAGAGTAAGGTTCTCATGGTCGGTGATTCTTTGACCTCCGATATTCAAGGAGGCAACAAATACGGAATTGATACCTGTTGGTTCAACCCTGCTGGGAAAACAAACGCGTCTGGCATTCAACCTACTTATGAAATAAAAAGCCTGATGGAGTTATCGAATCGTGTGCTTTCAAAGCGTCCCATCCTGAATCGTACATCGGCGGAAATCTAGATGAATGAGAAATTGGAAATCAGGATGAATAATGTCGAAATCAGAAGGACGGAAGTTAAAGACACCGAAAAGTTGAATGAATTGTTTAGAGTTGTGATTACAGACACGTTCACTTAAGAAGGCATTGGTCATATGCTGGAAGATATAGAGGACGAAATTGAGACTAAGCGAGCGTATTTGGTAAGTGACATGGAGAGTCACGGTTAGCAACACGGGCACCAAAGTGATTAAACAAGGCAGGCCGGAAAATCGGTCTGCCTTGTTTTGATTTTTTTATCGTCACTGGCCAGATTCACAATTAGCAGGAAATAGCTTTAAGGCGGAAAGTAGAGCTGGTGAAGTCTCCAGAGAGATCCGAGACAACAAGCCCAATTTTCATTAGGCGGTCGCCTCCAAAAATTTCGCCATCAAACGCTACGCGGAAGGGGGAACCGCCATCTTCCACTAAGGTATTACCCGTATGGACTGCAGTATTGCCCTTCGCTCCATGTTCGATAATATACTTTTTATCTGGGTCAAGCCCTTTTAGAGTTAGTCGCCGGATGGGCCCATTGGGTTCTGCTAGTACACGGAAGTACGCAACAAAAGCTTCGGACTGGTCCTCGCTAACGAACATCCAGGCTGTGTCGCCGCGGCCCTCAAATGGACTAAGAAGCCGATACATATCTCCTTGCTGAACAAGGGAACGAATTTCCTTATACTGGGCGATTTGTTTGGCAGCGAGCTCCTTTTCTTCCTTTGTAAATGCGGTTAGGTCAAGTTCGTAGCCAAAATTCCCGCTCATTGCCACGTCGCCGCGTATAGCGAGGGAGGTGATTCGTCCCACCTGGTGATTCGGTACATTCGATACGTGTGCGCCCATGGTACTGGCTGGATACACGATGCTGGTGCCGTACTGGATAGCCAATCTTTCAATGGCATCGGTATCGTCACTGGTCCATGTCTGCGGCATATAGTAGAGCATTCCGGGATCGAATCGTCCACCGCCTCCGGAACAGCTTTCGAACAAGATGTCCGGGAACTGGGAGGTCAGACGTTCCATCAGATCGTAAAGTCCGAGCATATATCGGTGTGCAGTTTCCTTTTGTCGTTCACTAGGAGCTGTAGCCGAAGCAATCTCCGTCATATTACGGTTCATGTCCCACTTGACATAAGTAATCGGAGCGATCGAGAATACGGAGCTAAGCGTCTCATACAAGTAGTCGCATACTTCCTTGCGGGAGAGATCGAGCACCAGCTGGGATCGGCCTTCCGTTCGCCGCCGACCTTCCGCATGCAGGCACCAGTCGGGATGGCTGCGGTACAGTTCACTATCCGGTGATACCATTTCCGGCTCAACCCACAAGCCAAACTGTAATCCTTGTTCATTAACCCGTTTTGCTAGGTCGGCAAGCCCGCCAGGCAGCTTGCGGCGGTCTTCAAACCAGTCCCCAAGCGAATTGTCATCGTTGTCGCGCTTACCAAACCAACCGTCATCTAGAACAAAGAGCTCAATTCCAAGGGGCCCTGCTTCCTTGGCAATCGCTTCGATTTTGTCGGCGTCGAAGTCGAAATACGTGGCTTCCCAATTGTTCACGAGAATCGGACGTTCTTTGTCACGGTAAGCCCCTCGGCACAGACGTGTGCGATAGAGTCGGTGATAGGTGCGTGACATGCCTCCAAGACCTTCTTCGGAAAAGACCAATACGGCTTCAGGGGTCTGGAATGACTGACCCGGCTCAAGCCGCCAGGAGAAGTCAAAAGGATTGATTCCGATACTTACACGAGTCTGATTGAATTGCTCTACTTCTGCCTGTGCGACGAAGTTGCTGCTGTAGATTAGACTGAAACCGTAAACATCCCCACGATCTTCAGTCACATCAGGACGAAGCAGTGCCAGAAAGGGATTCATTTGGTGACTGCTAGAACCCCTTCGGCTCTCGAGCCTAAGAGAGCCGGGTCCGAGATCGCGGCGTTGGATATGTCTTTCCCGAACCCAAGCTCCAGGTAAGTAGAGAGCTTGGTAGTTGGAATCGGCGAAGTCGACAGAGGCGCTCATGGCGTGTTCAATATTTATGGTAGCGCTTCCCTTTTGTTCAAAAAAAGTAGATCTAGCAATGGCACTGTGGTTCGCAAATACAGTATAGAGCAATGTGGTCTTAAGCCCCGAGTATTGATCCTCAAGGATCAAAAAGAGGGTTGTAGCTTCATCATCCGATTCGGCATAGACGGAAGGAAGTCCCTCGAGCTTGGGTTTACCCGGTTCAATACGGTAACCACTATATTTCAGCTCCGTAGTCCGAGTTCCGTCCGCAAGTGCAACCTGGTAAGCTGGTTGACGAAAGTCGCTTGTTCCATACTGGGGGTATTCCTGAGGAAGCGTGTCCAAAGAAATTGTACGGCTGGAAGAAACGGGAGTGGGAGAGAAAGAGCAACGCTCCCTAAGTTCCAATATACTTGCGAGACTTTGGTCATGATGAAGTTGAGCTCCCCAATAGACATGTGCGGGATATCCTTCTACAAGCTGGATAATATAGCTGCAATCCTTGGACTGCAAATGAAACAAACCAAGCGCCTCGTTAACATGAATGTTCATGATATTCACTCCTTAGGGGGTTATCATTATTGTTTTACGTAAGAATACTGATCAATGACAACAAGACTCTCAAGTATTGATGTTAGCCTTTTTTGCATGAGCTCTCCCGAATGACAAGCTTAGTCCCGATCACGCTGTACGCAGGTGGTTCACGTCCCTCAAACCGTTCAGAGAGTAGTTGCACGGCAGCCTTTCCCATCTGTTCGGGATAGGCACGGACAGTGGTTAGCGGAGGCTGCACGAAGGCTGCCATCTCAATGTCGTCGAAGCCGACAACAGCCATATCTTCTGGTACCTTGACTCCATGTCCATGAAGGGCTCGGAGGGCACCAATAGCGAGCGGATCACTTGCAGCGAAGCAGGCTGTCGGTCGTTCCTGTTGGGTTAGGAGTTCGTTCATCATGAGATAACCATCCGCGGTACTCCAGGCACCTATACGGACGAATTGAGGATTGTACAACCCTTGTTCCCGCATGAATCGTTCAAAATAATGGGCCCTTCGCTCACCGTCGCTCTTACCGCCGATAAATCCGATTTGTCGGTGGCCAAGCTCAAGTAGATGTCCGAGTGCCTGATCAACAGCTTGTCTGAAATGAAGTCGTACAGAATCATACTCCAACTGTTCATGGTACTGGTCGACAAGGACAATGGTGTTCTTGTCAGGATGAAGCTTGAATACCTCTTCAGGATCAACGCCGCCCACAACAATCAGACCATCCGCCTTCTGTAAGGTGCCGATGGACGAGCGGCCTCGCAAGGTCTGTCCCAACGTCAGGCCAAGCTCTTCACAGCGCAGTTCGATTCCACGGCGGATCGAGGCGTAATAAGGATCGTCTCTTTCCTCCTCAATAGAACACCACAGCAGGAGGGAGACCGTTTTCCCGGCCCGTTCCGTATTCTGCTTTAATTGCCTCAGCCGGGTAGGCTTATACCCGAGTTGCTCGGCAACCAAAAAAATTCTGTTTTTGGTGTCTGAGCTTACGGACAGTGACAGATCGTTATTTAAAACCCTTGAAACGGTTGCGGCAGACACACCCGCTTCGCGGGCAATGTCTTTAATGGTTGCCAAAAGAGCTCACACCTTTTTAGTTAATAATTTTACTAAAAATCGACTTTATCATAACACATCTCTAAAGTACTTTCAAGATGGACGGTTGAATTTTTTAAACTTTATTTTTGATCTACTACTGTAGAGATTGTTTGTGTTAACATGATGGATATTCTCTTGATGACGGAGGGGTTCTAGGTGAATATTCTGTCACTAGCTCGTAAGTGGTTTGGTCGACTTCGCTTTAAAAGCAAGGTTATAGCGGTATTTCTTCCGCTAATTATTGTTTCTCTGCTTATTCTTGGACTATTGTCCAACCAACTTTTCAGCCGTTCTTTGATAGACCAAACTACCAGCAATGTGGTCGATGAGTCTCAGCTTATCTTGTCTAGGACCGATTACATATTCAGGAGTGTGGAGACGGCGGCCAATATTATGGTCACGAATATTAACCGGATGTATGATTCATACGGTGCCAAACCTGATACTGCCATGGAGCCTATTCAGTTTGGAAACTTGATGCAGAGCCGCCTATCCATTGATTTGTCAATCTTTCGTGAGGTGGATGCCGCTGTCTTCATTGATAACGAAGGGAAGATTTTCGCCTCTTATACCGAAAGCGGGGATGATCGCAAGATCTATAGCATGCTTAAGCGGGTAAGGGAATCTGAAAGTTATGGACAGGCCCTCTGGTTTGATATGGAGAAGAGGGATTTCCTAACACCAGATCCGAGCTCTCCCGTTTTGACACTGGGGAAGACGGTCATTAATATAGACACCGGCGAACCTTATGGAACGCTTTTTCTGTTAGTGAAGGAAGAAGGTTTGTCCGATTACTTTCGTTCCAGCGATCCAGATGCACCCAAATCTTATTATTTTTTAGATAACGAAATGCGCGTGGCTGTGGCAGAAGACAATGAGATGCTGATGAATCCGGTGAATCCACAGCTGGGTGAGGCCATCCAACGTTGTGCCCCTAATGCATCCCATGGAACGTGCTCATTCGAGTATGAGGGCAACCTGATAACGGTCACTGATTATAACCGAATGGAATGGAAGTTGGTCAATATTGTTTCTCTTAGCCTGCTTACAGCTGATGTCCGGCAAAATGTTAGATTGTCGCTATTAATCGGTGTGTTATGCCTTGTTTTTTCCTGGCTGGGTGCTAGCTTTCTGTCCAGAATGGTCGTTAGTCCTCTCGAACAATTGACTAAGGCCATGCGAAAAGTAGTAACTGGTGATTTGCAACCTGTTGCGACAGTCCGTACTGAAGATGAAATCGGTACCATTGCGGAAGCGTTTAACTTTATGGTAAGACGGGTTCGGGAGCTGCTGGATGAGGTAAGGCAGGAACAGAACCGTAAGCGTGAATATGAGCTTGCACTGATAAGCGCCCAAATTAAACCGCATTTTCTGTACAACACTTTGGATACCATTTATGCACTCAATGAGTTAGATCGTAATGAGGAGGCTAGAGATACTACAAAAGCGCTGGCAGATTTTTATCGAATGGTGCTGAACAAGGGACGGGAACTAATCACTTTAGAAAAGGAAGCTCAGATTACTGATGATTACCTGACGATTCTGCAAATCCGTTATCCCGATGTGTTTCGCTATGAAGTGGATATTCCTCCCGAGTTTGAAGGTACACCGATCCCGAAGCTCTCGCTTCAGCCGCTTGTCGAGAATTCGATTTACCATGGCCTTAAGAAGAAAGGAACAAAAGGTTTTATCCGCATTTTTGCCTTTAGACAGGGCGATAAGGTGGTCGTTAGAGTGGAGGACAACGGTGTGGGGATGAACGAAATACAGGTTCAGACCATTATGTCCAGACATTTGCCGGAAGAAGGAATACGATCAATCGGCACCTACAGCGTTCAGCAGCGGCTGAGCCTGTATTTTGGCGAGGAGTATGGGATATCCGTGCAAAGTGTGCTCACGAAGGGAACAACTGTTGACCTGTCGCTGCCGATGCTGCCAAAGGGGAGTGAACACCAAAATGTATAAAGTGATGATTGTCGATGATGAACCGCTGTTCCGAGACTTTCTGCGTATGAAGATAGATTGGGAAATTCATGGTTTTCGGGTTTGCTGCGAAGCAAGGAACGGACAGGAAGCACTTCAGGAAGCCGAGCGGCATCAGCCACATCTCGCCCTCGTAGATATCAATATGCCCTTCATTGACGGAATTGAATTAGCCAAGAGGTTGAAAGTCAAGTTCGAACGCATCGTTATTGTATTCATATCTGGACATAACGAATTTGAATACCTACAGAAGGCGGTTCGAACCGGAGTACAGGATTATTTGTTGAAGCCGTTCAATGCAGAAGAAATGCTCTCGATGTTGGAACGCATTAAGCCGAAGCTACCGGTGCTTCCACAGGAGAGCGAAAGTGCAGAGTTAAGGGGACAGGGCGGCGAAGTGTTGCATAGCAGAGCAGGTATGCCTGATTTGGGCCATCTACGCGATGCGGTTGTGCTTGACCTCCGAATGAAAGACAGTGAAACGCTAGAGGAGGTCCGTAAGGCAATCCGTCAGCTTAGTAAATATAAATGGGGAGACGAATACGCAGATGCGATGCTTATGGGAATCGTATCTTTAGCCCTTTCCTTTGCCAGTGAACGAGGCATTCCTTATGACCGGCTATGGGAAAATGGAGGAGACAATTCTCCTTACGAACGGCTGCGAGAGTTAGATTCCTGGGAGGCTGCTGAAGGTTGGATGCTCGCTCTATACCGCAAGCTGATCCAGCTGATGGAGAATATGCGTCCTACGAAGGCTTCCAATTTATTTGTGGCGGCGATCAACTATATTGAGGAACATTATGCAGACTCAGAGCTGTCTGCTGAGCAGGTTTCGTGCGGAGTATTCGTCGATCCCAGCTACCTGCGCCGCGTATTTCGCAAGGAGTCTGGCTTTTCCATAGTGGATCATATTACACACATCCGAATGAAGAAGGCTAAGGAGCTTTTGCTGAAAGGAAATCGGAAGCTGTCAGAAATCGCTGAAAGTGTAGGATACAGTGACCCCAATTATTTTGGCAAATGCTTCAAGAAACGCTTTGGCATGACACCCACTGAATATGAGCAACTCAAAAAAAGGTAGCGCCTGTCCTGCGAGGCAGGACAACTTCGATTTAAGCCTGGCGGTTTTCCTATATACGGAGAACCGCTGCTCTATTTGTCCCGTTTTTTACTGGTTATGCCCGTTTTATTCCTTAATCAAGAATAGAAGCGGCAGTATACTGTAGTCATGCAAATGAAAGCGCAAACATAAAACACACTGCATGAGGGGGATTAAGCAAATGAAAAAAACTTACAAAAGTTGGAGTGCAGCTTTGCTAGTGCTCACTATGTCGATTGGATTGATTGCTTGTGGGGAAGATAACTCGACCTCTTCCAAGAGCGAGGCAGGGGACGGTACGATCAAATTAAAGGTGTATGCACAACATTTTGATGACGATACCATAAAGCCGTTCGATTATGCGGTGGAAGAGCTTAAAAAGAAGATGCCAAACGTAGAAATTGAACTGGATCCTGCCGTACAGGACGGAGGACAGAAGCTTAAAACCTATGCGGCAACGGGCAATATGCCGGATGTCTATTTAGCGGATTGGGCTGTCCTGCAAACTTTCGCAAAATCGAAAAATGTTGAGGTGCTGGACAGCTATGACACAACGGCCGAATTCAAGAAGAATCTTAACCCGGGTGTTGAATCGCGTTTGATAGCTCCAGACAACCATGTGTATGCTTATCCCGAAACCGGCATTGAATTCCAAATGATCTATTACAACAAGTCGATTTTCGAGAAGGTAGGAATTAAAACACCGCTTAAGACGATTGACCAGATGGCCGATGCAGCGAAAAAGTTGAAAGCTGCTGGTTACGTACCTATGTCAATCTTTGCCAAAGAAAAATGGATTACGACCGCTTTCTATAATGGGCTGGTTACAAGGGAGCAGCCGCGTGGGTTCGGAGCACTTGATGAGAAGGGTGTAAAAGCATTGCCGGAAGCATTCGTAACAGCGGCACAGCAGATGAAGCAACTGCAAACAGCCGGATTATTCGATGCAAACGCGACGAACACCAATTATGATCAGGCTTCGTCCCTGTTTTATCAGGGCAAAGCTGCCATGTTCGTGAATGGACAATGGGAAATTTACAGCTCACAGGAAAAACTGGGCGACCAGGTCGACTGGATGTACTGGCCTGCAAAGGATGAAGCAACCTACGAGAAATCCAAATATTTCATTGACGGCTCAGGTTCTCCACAGGGCTACGCAGTATCATCGAGTAGCAAAAATAAGGAAACAGCCGTAAAGGTAGCGGCATTCCTTGCCACAAAGTCAGCCGAATACAGATACACTCAACTTGGAAGCCCAATTGTTTCGCAGAAAGTGGATAAGCCAATCGCCTCCAATGTTCCAGCAATGATGCAGCGAGTTGTCAAAGAGTTGCTGCCAAATGCGCAGGAATATGCTCAACTTCTGAGTAGTACAAAAATTCAGAACACTATTAATGACAATACTCAGAATTTGATGGTAGACAACTTTTCTGAAAACGATTTTGTGAACAATCTGAATAGCACATTGGACAAAGAAAACTGAGAATTCAGGAACTCGGCTGCCCTTGGCGGCATAAGTCGCTAGGGGATGCTGTTCCGAAGATAAGGGGTGGAAGCAAGACATGAATAAATATTTGGGGAACAAACCGGCACTCGCACTGTTTCTCCTCCCTGCTTTGATACTGTATAGCGTAATTTTGATATATCCCGTTCTGCAAACCGTTCTTCGCAGCTTTTATGATTGGGATGGCCTGAGTACGCTGACCTTTTCGGGACTGAGTAATTATCGGGAACTGTTCTCCGATCCTCTACTTGCTACTTCGCTTAAGAACGGATTAATATTTGCCATTGTTCTGGCGGTCTTTCAGATCGGACTGGGAACACTATTAGCGCTAATCTGTGCTGACCCGCGCACACGCGGGCGAAAAATACTGAAAACGTCTTATTTTATCCCAGTTGTCCTATCGGTAACCGTGGTGTGCCAGCTGTGGATCGCAATCTATGACCCAACTAACGGATTGATCAACCGACTGTTTGATCTCTTGAACATCCCGTACCAGCAAAATTGGCTGAGCTCCCCGACAGCATCGATTATTGCCATTGCCTTCGTTAATGCCTGGCAGTTTATGGGTTATCAATTTGCGTTGTTATATGCGGGAGTTAAGTCAATACCCGAAGACTACTTTGAAGCCGCCACGATTGACGGTTGCACCAAATGGAGAGCGCACTGGCATGTCACGCTTCCACTGATGAGGGAAACGTACAAATTCTGCTTCATTATTGCGATTACCTCTGGAATAGGGGCCTTTGTGCAGATGCTGATTATGACAAACGGAGGGCCCGGTACTACAAACTATACATTGACATTCATGATTTACCGCTATGCTTTTATGGAAAGCAATTATGGGTATGCGTGTGCTGTATCCGTGCTGCTTGTACTAATCTCACTACTGGCAACTGTAGTTATCAATAAGCTGTTCGACCGCGGACAAACCGCCTGATAAGGCGTGTATTGAAAAGGAGAACGAAATGAGTAAAACTGCTTTGAGCAAGTTCAGACAAGCTGTTCTGCAGATACCGCTGTGGTTGTATTTTATTGTTTCGGTCTACCCGTTGTTCTGGATGGTTTCCTACTCGTTCAAGAACAACGATGAGATCTTTGTCTCTAACCCATTTGGACTGCCAACGCATTTTCGTTACGAAAATTACATCAATGCGTGGACGCAATTTAATATTCCCCGTTACTTTCTGAACAGTCTGGTCGTATCAACGATTTCGACTTTGTTCATCCTTTTGCTGGCTCTGATGTTTGCCTTCGCAGTGGCTCGTATGAGATGGAGGTTTCGTTCAGCTGTCCGGACTTATATGATCATAGGAATGTTTATGCCACTGCAGGTTATCATGATACCGCTGGCGATTCTGGTTCGCGATTTTCATCTTACGAATACGTACGGAGCTCTTATTCTTCCTTATATCGCAATTGGGCTTCCTTTCTCGTCAATGATTTTCTATGGATTCCTAACAGCAATTCCTAAGGAGATTGAAGAGGCGGCATGCATGGATGGAGCTAATATTTATAGACTGTTCCTGAAAATCATTATGCCACTTGCATTGCCTGCAATTGCGACGGTAGCCATTTTTCAATTCTTGAACAACTGGAATGAGTTCACTTTGGCCTATATTCTAATTTCTGATGAAAATATGAAAACATTGCCTCTAGGCTTACTTTTCTTCCAGGGTTCCTACAGTACGGATTGGGGAGCCATGGGAGCTGTTATGACTATGGCCTCCTTACCGATGGTACTTGTCTACCTGTTCTTGAGTGAACAAGTGGAGCGGGCGATGACGGTAGGTTCTGCTGTAAAAGGGTAGAAAGGATAAAATGCCCGGCTAGAGAATCAGAAAAAGATTCTCTAGCTGGGCATTTTTGATATGTACATACGTTAATTCAATCCGACGATGGTTTGTGGCTAATCAGAAACCTTACAGTAAAACTAATGAACTTTCTGGCGGTCAGCAGTAGCGGGTTTCCATCGCCCGAGCCTTGGTGAATCATCCGGTCATTCTGTTGGCGGATGAGCCTACGGGCGCACTGGACACGAAGACAAGCATTGAGATTATGGAGCTGTTCCAAGGCTTGAATGAGCAAGGAAAAACCATTGTCCTGGTTACTCATGAACTGGAAATAGCGGAATATGCCAAACGATTGATCAGCTTTCGGGATGGTAACATTGAGCGAGATGAGCCTATTGCAAATAGACGAATTTCATCAAGGGTGGTAAGTCTATGAATCTGATGGAAACGATCCGTATCTATGAACAGCTTAACTACCAACAAGATGCGCTCATTTTTAACGATACTCGGTATTATTATCGGAGTGGCAGCGGTGATTGCCATTATGGTCATCGGGAATGGCTCAAAGGCCAGTATTAAGGAGGAAATCAATAAGTTAGGGAATAATGTACTTTTGGTTGCTCCCGTCATGCCAATGACTGAGGAAGAAATAAATCAGGATACCTTGCCCTCATTTACGTGGACAGATGTCGAGGCATTGGAACAAAAGAGTTCGATTGCAGCAATGATGCCCCGTATTTCAAGCAGTTCAAAAGCTGCATGGGGGCGATATAACTATAATGCAACCATTGTAGGGACATCTGCTTCATTTTATAAGGCCAAAAAGTTTTCCTTTGCCGAGGGCAGAACATTTACCAACGATGAGATGGATAAACATAGGAATGTTGCCATTCTGGAAAGCCAAGCGGTTGTGCGTCTTTTTGGTGGAGATACCAAAGGCGTATTGGGACGAACGTTTCAAATCAAACAGATCCCTTTCAAAGTAATCGGAGTATTGAATTCTCAGCCTGTTACGAATTTAAGCTACAGTACGAATGATCAAATCTACATCCCGGCTACAACCATGATGAACCGTCTGGGTGAGAAAAACATTACTGGTCTGGAGGTATCCGCAAAGTCACCAGGCTTGATGGGTCAGGCTCAATCAGACATATTGGAAAGCTTGCGTGTGACGCATCAGCTAAAACCTTCAGAACCGGATCAATTTCAAGTAATGAGTCTGTCCGAAGCAGCAGGTGCAGCATCCGGTGTAGATAATATCATGACCAGCTTGCTGGGAGGTGTAGCTGTGATCTCGCTTGTGGTAGGGGGAATCGGAATTATGAATATTATGATGGTGTCGGTTATAGAGCGCACGAAAGAAATTGGTATTCGAAAAGCTATTGGTGCCAAGCCAAGAGATATTATGATTCAATTCCTGTCCGAAGCGGTCATTTTTGGTCTGCTAGGGGGGATGCTCGGGGTTGTTACAGGCGTAGGCGCCTCCAAAATAATCGAAGCAACAGCACACATGACCATTGAATTTACAATCTCGCCGATCCTATATTCGTTTCTTAGCTCTACAGGCACAGGTATTCTATTTGGGGTATACCCGGCTTATAAAGCAGCAAGATTAAAACCAATAGATGCATTGAGATACGAATAATTGAATAGGCAATGGTCGCAATACAAAACGTGAATTGCTTCTAGATTTTGGAGGAACAAATACTATGGAAAAAAGCTATGTGCAAAATAGAACCAGAGCTCATCGGATAAAGAAAAATAGAAGAAGACTGACAGCGATTCGATTTCCGGGCGGTCATATGACATGGCAGAGAAACGATCCCAATGGTATGGAAGTGCTGGACAAAGCTGTACGTGATAAGGATTACCATCAGATTGACTGGAATGTGTTACCTAAAGATGCAGAGGGTGCACGTAAGAATGCTGAGCAATTAATTAGTGAATTCATGAGAAATATTGGGACTAGAGAAAAAGCAGTGGTACTCATGCATGACACTTATGGGAAGGAAGAAACAGCCAAAGCCTTGCCTGAAATCATAAGATATTTAAAAAAGCAGGGATATGAATTTAAGACTATCAAGTAACGTACCGATTTCAATCAAAGCATGAAGGGATACGCAATAATATGGATGTTAAAGATCTGGAGGATCTATATTTATCTTGCAAATCAGACCTCTTTGGCTATCTATTGAGGATATTGCATAACAAACAGGATGCTGAAGATTTGTTGCATGAGTGTTTTATTCGGTTTATAAGAGCTTCGCCTGACTTGCCCCAAGATCGTATTCGGTTTTACCTTTTGAGAATTGCCAAAAATTTAGCTATAGATTTAATCAGAAAACGAAAAAAGATGGAGGAATACATTTTACGTAAGGGGCTGCTCCACTATCACTGGGATATCCTTGATTTTGAAATTCAGGAGGAGGTCAATCAAATTCTCTTGATGGCAAGTAATACCGAGCAAAGAACGGTACTTGAATTGCGATTAGTCCAAGGATACTCCATAAAGGAAACGGCTAGAATTTTAAACAAGAGTGAGAATGCAGTGAAGTCTTCGCTTCACAGAGCTTCCCAACGTATTAAATTGAGATATATTTCTTGAACTGATTGGATGAAAAGAGGAGTAGACATAGAGTCTGCTCCTCTTTTCGCTCAATACAGAGATAAAACAATAAGATCGATATTTTCCACCATAATAGATAATAAATATCCCCTTTTTTTGGATTGTTTCTATTTATAATGAAAGCGCACCCATAACAATCAAAGGAGCTGATTTGTTTTGACACGTAACAAACGCTTAAGAAGATTGTCCACTGCCATGTTAACGGTGCCTATGCTCACGATGTTCGCTTCAAGCGCAATGGCAGAGCAGGAATCGAACGGACATAAGCCTCCGGTTTCTACTGGAAGCGGCGTATTTTATGAAATTTATATCAATTCTTTTTATGATTCGAATGGAGACGGACATGGTGATTTGAAAGGAATCACACAAAAGCTTGATTACTTAAACGATGGAAAACCCCATTCGGGTAGGGATTTGCAGGTCAGCGGCCTCTGGCTTATGCCCCTAAATCCATCTCCAAGCTACCATAAATATGATGCAACTGATTACTATCAGGTGGACCCACAGTATGGGAGTCTAAATGATTTCCGCACCTTGATGAAAGCAGCGGACCGAAAGGGCGTTAAGGTGATCATGGACCTTGTTATCAATCATTCAAGCAGCGAGCATCCATGGTTCAAGGAGGCCAGTGCCAACCCGCAAAGCAAATTCCACGACTATTACGTATGGGCGGATGAGAACACAGATTTGGAAGAAAAGGGCTCGTGGGGTCAGCAGGTATGGCATAAGAATCCGAATGGCGAAGGGTATTTCTACAGTACGTTCTGGTCGGGCATGCCGGATCTGAACTTTGACAATCCCGAAGTCCGCAAAGAAATGATCAAAGTCGGCAAGTATTGGCTGCAGCAAGGTGCAGACGGGTTCCGACTTGACGCGGCGATGCATATTTTTAGAGGACAGACGAAAGATGGTGCGGATAAGAACATTGCCTGGTGGAGTGAATTTCGTTCCGAGATGGAGAAGGTAAATCCAAATGTATATCTGGCAGGAGAGGTATGGGACAAACCGGAGACCATAGCTCCTTATTACGGACAGCTCCACTCCTTGTTTAATTTTGACCTGGGCGGAACGATTTTGAAGTCCGTGAAAAACGGCCGAGATCAGGGTATCGCGGCATTCGCCGAGAAAACGCTGCAACTGTACAAATCATATAATAAGGCGGCACTCGATGCTCCGTTCCTGAGCAACCATGACCAGACTCGTGTCATGAGCGAGCTAGGCGGGGATGTGCGAAAAGCCAAGCTGGCCGCTTCCATTCTTTTAACGCTTCCGGGTCAGCCGTTCCTCTATTATGGCGAAGAAATTGGTATGAAGGGAGAGAAGCCTGATGAGTTTCTTCGTGAGCCTATGCGCTGGTACAAGGGAGAGGGCCCTGGTCAAACGACATGGGAGAAACCCAAATACAACAAAGGCGAGGTATCAGTGGAAGCGCAGCTGAGAGACGATGATTCCCTGCTGGAAAGCTATCGCACACTCATCCGTCTGAGGGAAAAACATGAAGCTTTACGCAGCGACAGTCTGCAACCTATACAAGCAGGCTCTGCCAGCGTGACCGCATTTAAACGTACTTCAGGCAAAGAAGCACTGTATGTATATCATAACCTGTCTGGAGAGCCGGTTACCTTGCAGATGAAAGATTCCGATAAGGGTAAATGGAAAGTGGTCTTCTCCACCTCAAAGGATGTGAAGGTGAAGAAAGGAACAGTTAAAATTCCGGCTTACAGTTCTCTTATTACCGAAGAAGACAGAAAGAGCTGAATATACGCAAAATTACCGTTCAGATGAAGCAGGGCATATATCGTTGAATCCAGTTTGGGGTGTTAACAGCACCCCTTTTTTCTATTGAACCGGAAACGTACGTGTTCTAACTATACCGATTTGACGTAAAGCACGCCCCTTAGAGTACACACAGGGAAGGAAAAATGACATTCTCCAGTGTATATTCCAAGGGGCATTATTTAATACCCTCAATCATAGTAAAGATCGGACGATTCCATATGATTATAAAGGGGGTATGCCTTCCGGTATGTTTCGACTCTTGCTCTTGGCAAGCAACTGCTCATCAAACGGCAAATTCTCTTTGATCGCCCACAGATCGTCATAGCTGAGAATACAGCGATCAGCTCTGGACAGATCCTGCCGGCCGGAGCCGGGGTTATGGAAGCCGATACAGTACATTCCTGCACTTTTGGCTGCCTGGACCCCGTTATGTGAATCCTCAATAACGATGCAATGGGCCGGTGCAATGTCTAGCTGCTCGGCGGCGTATAAGAAGATGTCCGGTGCCGGCTTACCCTGCAGTACCTCTTCACCGGTGATTCGAATGTCAAAGTAACGGCCAAGTCCTGTCTTTTCCATAATGAGATCAATCAGCGCCCGCGGAGAGGAAGAGGCCACCGCGACCGGAATCCCTTTCTCTTGCAGCCAGTCCAGCCACCGCTCCAGTCCATCGATCGCCGCAAGGCCCTCGTGTGCAATCATTGTCTGCATCACATTTTTTCGGTGATAGGACAAGGCCTCTTCCACCGTATTGGTGAGCTGATGCCTGTCCAGCACTTGACGCCACATGGATTCGAGTGTCACTCCGACATAGGTGTGATGCTCTTCTTCCGTCATGGGCGCACCGAAATGGGCAAAGGAGCTGCGTTCGACCTCAAAGTAGATCGGTTCGCTGTCTACTAACACCCCGTCCATGTCGAAAATGACCGCTTTGACTGGAACGGACGCGGATAGGTCTCCTGTGCATTCATTATTCGTCGGTGTAACATGATGGATGCTCGTCATGTCCATTCTCCCCCTTGTTAGTAGCTAAATTTAGTTGTCGGAGCCACTAGATTGCAGCACAATCTTGATCGCCTGAGACGAGGGCTGAAGTGTCCGCTCGCTGATATTGCATCCAAGCGTCTTAAAGGCTTCATGGTAGTCATCCAGCGGATACGAGTGGGTAATGATTTTTTTGGCGGGAATGATTTGCTGCTCAATCAGGTAATGCGCCGTGGAGAACGTGCCCAGAGAATCAATCGAACCGATGATTTTAAGGCTACGGTCAACTACCTCTTTCGGATTAAACGAGCTTATCCCATCTCTCAGCCCCACCAGCATCAAATACCCGCCGCTCGCAAGCTGGCTTAGTACCTCAGTGCCGACCACTCCTGTGGTGTCCACAATCATGTCCACCTGATTTTTTAACGGAGCCAGCTTATGAATGGCCGATTCCAGTGTGGCGTGCGCGGACCACCGTTCGGGGGCAATAGAATCCGCTATGGCGAGCCGTTCCTCCGAGATGTCAACAAGGCAACCAGTTACGCCTTTCGAAGCAAGAGCATAGCTGTACAGAATCCCGATCGGACCTGCGCCTATAATAACGGTTGTGAAGTTCGGCAGCAGGTTAATCTGGTTGATTCCGGTCAGCATACAGCTCAGCGGCTCGGTCAGCGTCGCTTCTTCGTAGCTGATATGGTCCTTCAACTTGTACAAAAAACGGTCCTCAGTCACATAATAATCGGTGAACGTACCGTCTGCGCTGACTCCGGTCTCTGTTACGGATTTGTGTGTGCAATGATTTTGTCTTCCTGTCCGGCACATTTCGCATTGGCCGCAGTAGTAAGTTGGATCAATCACCACTCGGTCTCCAGGCTGCAGTGAACTGACGGCTGGTCCTACAGCGATCACATCCCCCGCTGATTCGTGCCCCAAAATCGTAGAAGGCACGGCATGATATTTGCCACTGATGATACCTAGATCCGTACCGCATACGCCAGTCGCCCGAATCCGGACGAGTACATCGTTATCTTTTTTTATCTCCGGGATAGGTCTTTCCTCAAGTGCGACATCCCAAGCTGATTTATATACAAGTGCGAGCATGTATAATTCCTCCTTTTGCTTATTGGGCAGATCGTTAGTGAAGGGTAGCAAGAACGGCGTCAAGCCGTTTAACAATTTCGGCAATCTCATCTTCGGTAGCCGTGAGGGAAGGTCTGACTTTGACCACATTCCCATAACCGTAACGGGAACCTCTCAGAATTAATTGTTGTTCCTCAAATGCGCGATCGATAATCCCGTTGCTTTTCACTGCATCCGGGGCATCGTCCTCGTCTACAATTTCCAGTCCCCACATCAGTCCGACGCCACGAGCCTCACCAATGCAATCATACTTGTCGGCCATCTCCGTCAGTAGGGATCCGAGCAGGCTTCCTTTGGACCGGACGGCTTCCAGAAAACCGGGCTCGGTTACAACCTCCAATGTGGATTTGGCTGCCGTGACCGAGATCAGATTGCTGCCCGAAGTAAAGGAATGTTCGTGCTTCTCCAGGACATCGAGACGAGACTGCATCAATACCGCCGCAACCGGGACTCCAATACCACCCAGACCCTTAGCGAGAGTAATAATATCCGGTTGGATGTCAAACAGTTCACTTGCGAACATGTAACCTGTCCGCCCGATTCCGGTCTGCACTTCGTCTGCAATCAGAATCATCCCATGCTCGTCGCATAGCTGACGGAGGCGCTTGAAATATCCTGCAGGCGGGATGATATTACCTCCGTTGCCCAGAATGGGTTCAATAATCATGCAGGCCACAGACCCTGAGCTTCCATACTCAATGGCGTCCGATATAGCGTCAATACAATGATGACCACACTTGTCTGGTGAAGAATTAAAAGGACAGCGATAACAGTAGGGGGCAGGCACATGCAGAGAATTTGCTGCAACTGAGTTAGGGAAATTCTTGCGACGAAAGGCATTACCGGAAATGCCTGTTGCAAACTGGGTTTGTCCATGATGTGACAGATGCAGACTGATGATATCGGTTGCTCCGGTGTATTTTTGGGCCAGCTTCACAGCACATTCGTTCGCTGTGGAGCCGGTAATATCTCTCATCCATCCGGCGTCTATGCCGTTCGGGGCATACTGGATTAGATGATCTAGGACTTCTTCGACATAAGGCTCTGTAAAAGTAGAAGACATGTGTGCAAGATTGCCGACTTGCTCCTGTACTTTGCTTACGACATGAGGGTGGTTATAACCGAGCGACAAGTTGAAGGTGCCGGATACGCCATCCAAATACTCCTTACCCGAATCGTCAATTAGAGTAATGCCTTTACCATATCTGAAACGTTCTTTGGTCAACGTATGCACGATATTTCCCCTCCATATCAGAATATACATTCTTATTAAGTCATCTTTATAAAGTCTACCACCCTATCAGAGCATAACGAGGCTGAACTCACCTCCCCAAAATAAGAAATCCACCTTCCTTGCCCTCATGGACAAGGGAGCATAATCCGGTGCTTCTGCGATAGGCCTCACCTCCCCTAAGAACTAAAACAATATCATCCTTCCTTGCCCTGATGGGCAAGAGAGTCAACGACTCGGCTGCCCCGATCATTCCACAGATGCGTGAGAATAAGTGCCAGCAGCAAAATCAGAGTAAACCCTCCTAAAATCCAGAGGCTAGCCGCCACTGGCCATTCGCTCATGCTCCAGCCAATTACATATTGAAGCACCGAGCCGCCAATTCCGCCCGACGCAATCAGAATGCTGGTCGTCCGCTCGGTCATTCCTGGAATCAGCACGTTGGCATAGACAAGCGCGATACAGAAGAGTCCAGACATGAATAGACCTGCACCGAAAATTATAAGGTATGTAGCCCATTGGCTGGATATAAACACCATGGCAACTAGGAAACAGAAAGTACCGATTGCACTCCATAGCAGGTAAGGAATATATCCTGCTGACTCTGCAATCCTTCCTGAGAACATACGACCAATGATCATTGCAATCCAAAGCACGCTGACACCCAGCGAGGCTACGGATCCTTGAAGATGTAGCGTCTCTGTCAGAATAGAAGGTAGGAAGTTCATGAGCCCCAGTTCAAGACCCATATAAACAAAGAAGAATATAATGAAGATTCCTAGCAATACACGATGCTGTCCAGAGTAACGGGCTTGTTCAACTGAACGTTCAGTAGTTCGGATGTCTGCTTGGGTAAGGTGAGAGGAGGCGGATGTAGGCATGGTAAGCCACAACAGCGCTAAGATAAAAGTGAGAAGGGAGATGGTGTAAAAGGTTAGATTCCACATTCCAAGCCAGATATACAGGCTAACGATCGCCGGAATAAGCAGTGCACCAAGTGCAAAATAGACATCCAGCTTAGACATGGCCACGGCTTTTTGCTCCTCCGTGAACTCAATGGTAAACGCTCCGATGGACGATTCAATGATGCCTGAGCCGAAACCAACCCAGATGGCCATTGCGATGACCCAATTCCATGAGGGTAGTACACCCAAGATAATGCACGCTGCCACGATACTACCCAGGGCTATGGATAACATGGACTTGCGACCCAGATGCAGAGCCATGAAGGGGGTGAGCAGAACACCGACAAGAAATCCGAAAAACTGCAGGAACAGCAGTAATCCACCATCGCTGTACCCCCGTCCATAGTGAGATAGTAAAGTCGGCAGTAATGCCCCAAGCACCACACTGGTGACGCCGATTAACAGATAGAAAGCACAACTTAAAGCGAATAGTCTCTTCAAGGCCTGTCCCTCCAGTAGGTCATATTTTTTATGTGAGTATTTTTTTACTAGAATATACCATTATATTGGAAATGTATATATATTTTTATATGGAAAATGTAAAAAAATAATTTTACAATTTTACACTTATTTAACTCCAATTGTGTTTAATCCAGTTAAGGTGAAACTTTTATCTAAAGAAACTGCAAGCGGCAGGAGGAAATAAGAACAGTCAAAATTGTTCTCGGACGCCAAACGGCTCATAATTAAGTCATAACTTTGAGTTTGCAATAAAGTTAGTAAGGATACCTAGTAAAGATGCCTAACAGTTGCTTACTTCATAGCAACTATGATTGATAGGGTAGAAAAACGAATGTTAAACGCTTACAATTCAAAAGGGAGAGGGAATTTTATTCGCAAGTTGAGAAGGAGAAACATAAAGAAGGGAAGAAGGAATGCAGTGTAGCATAATTATCAATAGTCAAGTGTACGGCTTTTTGAACTTTACAGCAAAAGGAGTCTACCAAAATGAATTTTTATTTAGAAATCCCGGAGCTTGACCGACATTTTCCTTTCCGGAGTTTTATTAATAAAGGCGACGTGCTTTGCTATCCTCATTGGCATAAAGAAATTGAAATTATTTATGTGACCCAGGGAACCTTGGATCTGGGAATTAACGATATTTCGATACGCATGAAACAAGGTGAAGTTCAGTTTATAAATGGGGGTGATGTTCATTATTTCTTGGCTTCTCCCGACAGCGAACGGGTGGTTATTCAATTTGATCTAAGCTTTTTTCAAGAGGTTTCCACATTAAGTGATCAGAAACGCCCTCTTAGATATATATTTACGGAGATGGAGCAATCAAGCTGGAACTGGCCAGAAGAAACAGCAGCTAAAATGCTTCCTCTGATTCAAAGCATTTATGATGAGAACGTCAACCAACACGAAGGTCATGCTTATATGATCAAAGCCAAGCTGTTCGAGATGTTGACTCTTATTATTCGTGAAGTGCCGAGAAGCATAACCCCAAGGCTTCCTGAACTCTCAGAGAGAACCTTAACACAATCCAAGGACACTCTTTATAAACTGGAACGTATTTTTGAGTATGTGGAATGTCATTATCATGAAACCATCTCGCTGAAGAATGTCGCTGATTATATGGGGTTCAGTCCCTATTATTTCGCCAGGCTGTTTAAGAAGAATACGGGGATGACCTTTGTAGCATTTTTGAATGATTACAGACTGAATAAGGCAAAATGGATCTTGTTGAATGAAAACAATCCGATTACTGAGGTCGCAGAGGCGGCAGGGTTCAGTAGTGTAAAGACGTTTCATCATCTCTTTAAGGAAGCGACAGGAACATCACCATTGAAATACCGCAGGACAATATTCGGGAATAAAACAGCAAGAAATGAGGAGGAAAGCTTTTCATGAGATTTGTATGATAGAGCTATCCGACGAAGTGAAGGGTGAGTTACGAAGACATTAAGATTTATGGATACGTGAGCAACCGATTGATATGCGGTGGGCTTAAATCAGGAGTGGAGGAAGATGAAAATGGACAATCGTATATACAATGTAGTCATCATCGGTTATGGAGGCATGGGAAGCTACCATGTTCAATTGATCGAATCTAATCAGCAACTTGCCGTTGGCGGTGTATATGATATTGTCGATTACCGGATGGAACTGGCTGCGGCTGCCGGCTATAAAACCTACGCTAGCCTGGATGCCGTTCTGGCCGATGAGGCCGTGGATATTGTTTTGATAGCAACACCAAATGATGTTCATAAGGAAATCGCGATTCAGGCGCTACAAGCCGGAAAGCATGTCATTTGCGAAAAACCGGTTACGATAACGAGCGCGGATTTCTTGGATATTGTTGAGGTGGCAAAGAAAGAAAATCGTGTGTTTACGGTACATCAGAACCGTCGATGGGATGAAGACTTCCGAATTATCAAAGATATAATTGGCAATAAGACCGTGGGCGAGCTTTTCCAGCTGGAATCGCGAGTTCAGGGAGCTAATGGCATTCCAGGTGACTGGCGGCAACTAAAGGCGTATGGCGGAGGAATGCTACTGGATTGGGGAGTACATCTGTTGGACCAGCTGCTTCAGATTACGGACAGCAAAATAGAAAGCGTAGCTGCTACCCTAAGCTATATTTTGGGGACTGAAGTGGATGACGGCTTTGCCAGCTTTATTGAGTTCAAGGACGGCCTGACAGCAGTCATTGAAGTGGGTACAACCAATTACGTAAAGCTGCCACGCTGGTATATTAAAGGAACCGAAGGAACCGCAGTGATTCGAGATTGGGATTTGAGCGGAGAGATCGTCACCCGAAATCCAGATGTTGCTCACGTGGAACCCAAGCCGATTCAAGCAGGTCAAGGATTGACGAAAACGATGGCGCCGCCGTCTGAGGAATCCACCCTTAAGTTCCCGATTGAGAAAATACCTGCTGCTGCAGAAAGCTTTTATGAGAATTTTGTCTCCACCATCGAAGGAAAAGCGGAGATTGCGATCAAAAATGAAGAAGTACACCGTGTATTGGTGCTAATTGAAACGATTTTTGAGGCGGCAGCAACCAAAAGCGTGATTCGAAGAACTATTTAGATTTGCTCTATTTTTCGATCCATCATAAGAGAGATATATAGGAACCTGGAGAGAACCAAACAGATTTATTCAATGAAATTTTGGGATGCATTTAAGTAATCAGTAAACCTTTGAAATGGTGAGCAAAATAATTTTGCCCACCATAAAACTCAAGCGGGTATCGCTCCACAACCGAATTCTATGGCTTGATCATTTTTAAGTTGCTTTTTACATAAAAATTAAATCCGCTATTTCCTCCTTAAATCAACACATTTCACTCTAAATCTTCCATGAAAACATAAAATAATCCATGAAAGAGCTAGAATAATCAGTATTAAGGGAATGACATTCCTAGGAGTGTCGGTGATTTGGGGTTTTAAAAACACACTCATAAACATATGGGTGTGTTTTTTGGTGTTGAGAATGAGTCGTTCATGCATTAACAGAATTTTATCATGATTAAGTAATTCGCCAAATCACTCATCATTGATTGAAAGTAGCCCAGATAACAAGATGATGTAACATTTTCCACAGCTTATTACATTAATGTAGACACCTTAACGTACTTAAGAGTATTCTTATGTGTACTTAAGAGGGACCTCATCGCAACCAAAACCAATGAATATGTAAGTATATAAAGGAGGCCCATATATATGAAGTCTCATACCTCTGACCGTATTAAAATCCCGCCAGGATTGTGGGCAGGATTATGTCAGTTAGGGTTTGGCGCCCACGACGTAGCACGCAAAGCACGACTGCCGATCACCATTATTACTGAACCAGTAGTCACCACCGCCCAATATTTCGCGATCTGGCAGGCATATTCTGATCTCATTGGTGACACAGCCCAAGGAATCATCAAGCTTGTGACCGTCTTTGATACAGCGAAGTACCCACCGACTGTCTTAGCGACTTACCACGCTCGGGACTACCGCGACGCTCTAAACCGAATGGCTCGGTACAAACAACTGTGTCCCCCGGAAAACCTACATATCACGGAGGAGGGCGAGCACTGTACAATTGATCTGGAGTGGCTATCTCCCGAGCAGTCTGGTCCGCCGATGCTGGTTGGTAGCACGCTGGCTTGTCTTCTGGAGATTGGGCGCCGGGGCACAGGTCAACCTTTGAAAGCGCAGCTTGTTGAATTTTCGCACTACATGGGCGATATACAAGCCCTTGAAGCTTATTTCGGCTGTCGTATCCGGATTGGTGCAAAATGTAACCGATTGACGCTACATCGAAGAGACCTGGACCGCCCCTTTGTCTCGTACAACGAAGAGTTGCTGGAAATCTTGACTCCTGTTCTGGACCGATCGTTGGATGAACAGCAGCGCAGCCGTTCAATTACCGAGATGGTCAAATGGATCATGAAACGCAGCCTTACAAGAGGGCGCCCCGACATTCAGGCTGTGGCGAAGGAGCTCAGTATGAGCGATCGTACCTTGCAGCGCCGTCTTACTGACGAAAATACGAGCTTCAAGATTCTATTGACAAAAGCTAGACATGAGCAGGCACGAGAGTACTTGGCAGACCCCTCGCTCGATATTAAAGAGGTAGCATTCCTGATTGGGTACGAAGATCAAAACTCGTTTTACCGCGCCTTCCGCCAATGGGAGGGGGATACGCCTTCAAATTGGCGGACTGAACATTTAGGTACAAACTCGATATCCGGAGCACGCTAGGACTGCCTAATGAGTTTTGTCATTTGGCGTGTTAAACAAGAACTTTGGCGCAATATGCTAGTTACTGGACAATCCAGACAAGATAATATAATCACTATCCGGAGCACAATTGTTTTAAAAAAGGAGAAGTGTATTATGGATATGGGATTAAAATATAAAACAGCTTTAGTTACAGGATCAACGAAAGGCATAGGTAAAGCAATTGCCATTGAACTAGCCAAAGAAGGTGTTAATGTACTAATTAATGGACGAAATTATGAAGAGGTAGAACGAACTGTAAATGAAATTAAGTCAGATTTCCCAGCTACCTCCCCTCAAAATGCTACAGCCGATATTGTGGATATTGGACAAAGAGAAGCCTTATTTGAAAAATGCCCCGAAATTGATATTTTAGTTAACAATATGGGTATTTATGAAATTATGCAATATGTGGACGTAGACGATGAAGTATGGGAAAAATACTTCCGCACTAACGTTCTTGCTGCAAATGGATTATCAAAATTTTATTTACCTAAAATGTTGAAAAATGATTATGGTCGCCTTATTTTTATTGCGAGTGAAGAAGCAATTATGCCTTCAGGACAAATGCCTCAGTATGGTATGACAAAATCTATGTTGTTGTCATTGTCAAAAAGCTTATCTAAATTAACAATAGGAACAGAAGTTACAGTCAATACGATCATGCCGGGACCAACGCTCTCTGAGAATGTGCACCAAATAATTGAGAGTATGTATCCTCATGAAGATATGACTTTTTCAGAAAAAGAGAAAGATTTTATGGTTACAAACCTGCCTCAATCTGAAATACAGCGATTTATCAAGCCTATTGAAATAGGAAGACTAGCTACATTTGTATGTAGCCCTTATGCATCTGCATTTAAAGGTTCTCCAATCCGTATGGATGGAGGAATGGTACCGACTATTTTTTAGCGTTTGTGGAGAAACTTGCTGAAATTACGCTGACATTGCGGAACATTATGATAAGATGAAGTCAAATTTCACTCGAGGGTAGGATGAGGATCATGAACCATTTTGCTATGTATGGAAAGTTGATGGCACTTCCAGGGCAAAGGGATGCTCTTGCAGGCATCTTGCTAGAAGCGGCCGATCTGTTGAAGTCGAATACTGACTGCTATTTGTATATAGTCAATGTGTCAGACGACGACCCGAATGCGGTGTATGTGACCGAAGTGTGGAAAGATGCAGATGCTCATGCAGCCAGTCTTAAGAACGAAGAGGTACTGGCGTCGATACAACGCGGCCGACCGTTGATTGTCGGAGCGGAGCCTATTAAACTGCGTGCCCTAGGCGGAAAAGGCCTGTAGGGTTATCACTCAATAACGAGTATTCTAATCACATTAATGAAAATTATTGTTGCATACTACGCAGGAGTTCAAGCAGCAAAGTTATGCTTTAGATATTTCAAGGTCAGAGGTTACATTCGATGTGCAGTCCCAGATGGTTACTTTCCGGATGAATGGTATCAAAATATAGTCAAAATCGGAGGACCTGGGAAAACGCTTTTGTAACAAGTGAAAGGTTGGCAGATAAAATTGGCCCTGGTATAATAAGGGTAATTCACTAAGGAGAGATTTTATTGTCTAGAGCTGTTCTTTACTAATCCAATTCCATAAAAAGAGGTTTTCATGCACCTACTATTCCTCTGCCCAATTTTTGTATTACGGGTGGGATTTGAAAGCTTCGGAATTAGTTAAGAACAACGGATATTACCAGATCCTTAGGGATACCTGTTATAATGAGTCCAATCCGTGTTGTTTCAGCGCGGATTTTTTTGTGGCCCAAATAGCAGTTGATATGAGGGTAGGAATGACGTATGTTCATTCCTGCCCTTTTCCAATTTTTAGCAAAGTGGGATAGAAGGGAATTACTCCAATTGGATCAAATACAACCAGATTTCTTGAATGAAAGATTCAATCTAAGTAAATAGAAAGGTGGACAATATATGAACTTCAAACGAATCGGCTCTTATTAAAAACACTTGATCTTAATTTAATCGAAGCAGCAGCCCGACGTGATATAGGTGCTATTGAAGCTTTGGGTTATAAAACCAGTGATGAATGGCCGGGGCCTGATAAAAATAATGGCACTAGAGGTTTTGATTCTTGGATCATTGTAGATAAGGATAACCAAGAAATTGTTGGAGGGATTGGTTTTTTAGGAGATCCTGACCAGAACGGTATGATTGAGATCGGTTTTGCAACGAATGAAAGCCATCGCCGCAAAGGCTATTGCTATGAAGTCGCTCAAAAAATAATAGAGTGGTCATTAAATCATGAAGAAGTCCAAATCATAACGGCAAGATGCGTACCTGACAATATCAGCTCTAAGAATTTGTTATTGAAGTTAGGATTTCAAATTTGTCACAAGGATGAAGAATTGCTTTATTGGAAATATCAAATGAAGAAAGTAGGAGGGGTTTAGCAGAAAAGAATGCGAATACTGGAGGGTGAAGTTCGCTAAAGTAACTGAGAACGATAGTTCAACGCTATTTTCTCATTAATATCATCATTTTCTTTTGAAATGCCGATATAAAATTGAGTCTAGAGAACTATTTTATACATAAATTTTACCTAAAGGAAGTGGAAAGAGATGTTGAAAAAGAAATGGCTTATCGCCCCGTTGGTTGCGACGACACTGTTTTTCGGTCAATCTGCCTTCGCGGCAAACACGTTTTCTGATGTGGAAGGAACAAAATATGAATGGGCTGCCGAATCAATTCGTTCCATGGTCGATAAGGGCATTGTCAAGGGCTATGAAGATGGGACCTTCAAGCCAAGCAAAACCATAACGAAAGCGGAATTTGTACATATGTTTCACAAGCTTTTTCTAGAAATTGATCGTTCTTCCGGCGAATCTTCCGATTTTGTGGATGCGCGTAAACACTGGGCGAATAAAGATTTTGCAGCAATATTCAACGGGGACTATGTTTGGCCGTATGCTGAAAGTGTTGGGGGGAAATATCCAAACTATCAATTCTATGTCAAGCCTGACAAACCACTGACCCGCTGGGATGTGATGATGATTGCCTCTCTTCGGACGAATTATACCAATCAGACGCTTCATCCTGAGATTGAGGAAGTGATCTCCGCAGCTGCGCAGTACAAGGATATGAAAGTTCGTCAAGCCAATTACAATGATAATTTCTCGGCCTACTATCCGGTGCTGTACATCGACAAGACTGGAGAAGAGTACTCCTATGATGGAGATTCCCAGGATCAAAAGGCAGAAGCATTCTACACCCTAACCAAGATGGGGGTCCTTACCGCTAATGAAGGATACCTTCACCCAAAAGCGCTAGTCACACGGGCTGAAGCTGTTACCATTTTACAGCGTTTGTACGAGGCCACAACGAAGTGATTTTTAGATCAATGATGATCAGATAAAAGCAAAAAAAGATTCAACAAATGGCTTCATTTACACCTCAAAGGGTAGTGCTGTTAGGTTTTGATAAGCCGAGTTCAGAAAAAAACAAATCTAAAAGTATGTTGATGAATATGTGGGAAAATTGAGATTTCAAACCGCTGATCTGAACTGAATATCTACCTGCAAGAGGCTTGTCATTTTCGGACAGATGTTCAGTTTGACGCTGTGTTCTCCAATGCACCTTGCACTGGATCAAGGATGCTCTTGGATGTCACATCTGCTGACAAAGAGTCCATCTACCCGCCATTGAGGCAAAGATTAAGCGAAATCTTAACCAAGGAGGTCAGTGGATGATCGACACTATCCGCTTGCTCATTTTAAGGAAACTACATAAGGAGATAAACGGCTTTGCAGTTTTCTACTTATTTAGCTACGTATCTATGACGATGCCTAAACGTCGATTACTGGAAGGACAATAACTATGTATATGAAGTCGCCAAATTGGCGGCTTTTTTATTTTAACGACAGATGCCAGTTATTAGCTTTCACGAAAAAAGCATCCGCAGTTTCGCGCGGAATGACTGCAACGCATTACAAGTTGGTTGCCAAGCAAGAAATATAATCACAATCTATTACTTGCGTTTATAAAATATATGTATTATATATCACTGTACTTTAATTCATTTTAATGTTTATATTAAATTAATAGCCTTAATCTATATTTTACTACACTCATCTATGATGCTGAAGTTTCTAAGTATCAAGTCTGAACTTCCAGCACACTCCAGTTTTTTTACACTTCCCAGACTACAAACACACTTTTATTTCTAACTACATCTTGAAACTCAAAAATGATTCACTTTTACAGTCGATTACTGTTTTGCTGTATCTATCTTAAATACATAGGAATGTGAACATCTGAATCCCAAAAAACATTTTTGTTTTACCGCCTTTTATGGTGAGGAAAGGGGTTAGACATGAGTAGCATGACTTTGCTTTTTTCGGGACAAGGGTCTCAGTATGTCGGGATGGGAGCGGCATGGCAAGGAGGTTTTTCAGAGGCAGATCTCATCTTTGAAGAAGCTGCTGATATTTTGGGATATGATTTGAAAACTTTATGTATGGAAGGACCCATCTCCCAATTATCAAGAACATCCTACACCCAGCCTGCACTACTCACGATCAGTGTAATCGCATTCAAACGTTACATGCACGATGTTGGGATTATTCCCGAATTTGCGGCAGGGCATAGTTTGGGTGAGTATTCTGCATTGGTAAGCAGCGGAGTCTTGTCGTTTGGCGATGCTTTGCGGGTGGTACAAGAACGGGGGCGCTTTATGGAAGAAGCCTCAGAGGCCGGAGTGGGTTGCATGATTGCTGTTCGGGGAGCTAATTTAAAGCTGCTAGAAGAGCTGTGCGATCACTATGCAGTAACCAGTCAGCCTATTACCATCGCTTGTTATAACTCTACTTATCAATACGTCGTTTCTGGTCATCATGACTCTGTTGCTACGGTGGAAGGGCAATTAGAGCAACGTGGGTTCCAAATTACCCGTTTGCAGGTAAGCGGCCCTTTTCACAGCCCGCTTATGCAGCATGCTGCTGATCGATTAGCATTGGAACTGCAAAAATATACGTTTCATGAACCGCTGTGGCCTGTCATTTCTAATGTTACAGCAATGCCATATACGGATGCCAACAGCATTCGTCAAGGTTTGCATTTGCAAATGATCCATCCAGTGCGTTGGATACAAACGATGCAGTATATGGAGAAACATGGGGTGAAGCAGGGAATTGAATTAGGACCGCGAACGGTGCTGAGAAACTTGGCGAAGGAAACCAACATCGCTTTTGAAGTTCTTTCCTTGGACAGAGACTTGGATCGGATTGAACTGGAACGTCGTTTTTCGCTCCGTGATTGGTTGGTCAAACCACTGGCGGTGGCGGTGTCTACACCCAATGCCAATTGGAATGAGGATGAGTATCATAATGGGGTTATTTTACCTATTCGCAGGTTGGAGGAGTTACTCAAAAGCATAGAATCGGGCAGATCTTCTTCTGCTTATAAACTAAGACGCGAAGCGCTGGAGTGTATTCGCCTGATATTGCAAACCAAACAAGTATCTGCAGGAGAGCAGGAGCAAGTTTTAGACCTTTTAAGGAGGGATCAGAATGGAGCAGTTTCAAACATTAATTGAAATCATTCAGGACCGAGCCAGTAGAGCTGAAAACGGGATTATTTTCATTTCGGGTGATACACAGGAGGAATATGTAAGCTACAGTCAACTTCTGGAGCAAGCACTGCAGGTGCTTTATCAATTGAAGGAAAAAGGAGTACAGCCTGGAGATAAGCTGATTATGCAAATTGAAGAAAATCACACCTTTGTGAATGTGTTTTGGGGCTGTCTGCTCGGAGGAATCGTCCCCGTACCTGTAAGTATCGGGAATAATGATGAACATAAAATGAAGCTGTTTAAAATCTGGAGTACCCTTACTTCCCCTTACATGATTGCGGATCATAAGGTATTAGAGCAGCTAGAAAAGTATTCTCACCAGCATGAGATGCTGGATTTCTTTGATTCTGTTAAAAAAGCGACCTTTTCTAGCCATTATTTTGATTATTCCGATCAGAACAAAGGGATCATTCATGATTCCAGACCGGAAGATTTGGCGTTTATTCAATTTTCCTCTGGTTCGACAGGTGATCCCAAGGGAGTCATGCTAACGCATGAGAATCTCGTATACAATATTCGGGATATCGCCAGTCAAACGGGAATGACTTCAAGTGACGCGTATCTAGGCTGGATGCCGCTCACACATGATTTGGGATTGATCGCTTTCCATTTAACCTGTGTCATTGCTCATGCTAAGCAGCTTATTATGCCGACAGCACTTTTTATAAGACGCCCGTCTTTATGGCTAAAAAAGGTGTCGGAACATAAGGTGACTCAAATCTGCTCTCCTAACTTTGGCTTTAAATTTTTCCTGGATCAATATAAATCTAAAACGGCGGATAACTGGGATTTGTCAAGTGTTCGCATGATTTTAAATGGGGCTGAGCCCATATCGGTGGAGCTTTGCCATGTGTTTATGGAAGCCATGAGTGCACATGGATTAAAAAAAAATATCATGTATCCTGTATACGGCTTGGCAGAGGCAAGCGTAGGTGTTTCTACTCCACCTTTGGATAAAGATAATTTTGTTACTATTCATTTAAATCGGCAGCAACTGCATGTAGGTGAACCTATAGAAGAAGTAGATTCATCCGATAAACGTTGTCTTACATTTGCGGATTTGGGCTACCCCATGGCCAGCACCTCTGTTCGTATTTGTGATGAGCAAAATCAGGTGCTAAAGGATGATGTAATCGGATACACCCAAATTAGCGGCAAAAATGTGACTGCCGGGTACTATAACAATCCCGAGGCTACCGCAAAGGTCAAGACAGAAGATGGCTGGCTCATTACCGGAGATTTGGGTTTTATGAGAAACGGACGATTGGTGATTACAGGCAGAGCCAAGGATATTATTTTCGTGAACGGCCAGAACATTTATCCGCATGATATCGAAAGGATTGCGGAGGAACTGGACGGGGTGGATCTAGGGAAAGTAGCCGTCTGCGGTGTACATGATGCACAAACTAGACAGGATCGTATTGTTGTTTTTGTGATGCACACGAAAAAAATAGAGTTATTTTTGCCACTAGTCCAAAGGCTGAAAAGCCATTTGAATTATCGGGGAGGATGGCATATTCAAGATGTAGTTCCAATCCGCCGTATTCCCAAAACTACTAGTGGAAAGGTTCAGCGCTACAAGCTGGCTCAGAGCTACGAGCAGGGAGAATTTGATGTAGTTTTGGCATCCCTGACCGAGGCCGCTCGAAATATACAGGAAGCGAACTATGCCCCTGTGCCTCAGGGTGAAATCGAGCAAAAACTGATTGGGATTTGCCAAGCTATTTTAAATGTACAATCAATTGGGAAGGAAGACAGCTACTTTGATATCGGCGTAACTTCCTTACAACTCGTTCAGATCGTGGACCAATTAGAGGAACAACTCGGGATTCATATTGAGGTAACGGACTTCTTCTCTTATCCGACTATCGCCAAGCTATCTGGATATATATCCAGTCAGAATTTAGGTCATAAGGTGATTACAGCACCGCAACTGGAATCCAAAGAGGAGTCGGAGGACCGGGATATCGCCATCATCGGTATGTCAGGTAAGTTTCCTCAAGCGGAAACATTGGAGCAGTTTTGGACGAATGTGGCATCAGGCGTTGACAATATCGGCCCGTACAGCGACGAAAGAAGAAAAGATGCCGAAGATTTCATTTCCCGTCTGAATACGGAAGGAAGGAATATGCAAATCGCAGAAGGCGGCTATCTGGATGAAGTAGACAAGTTTGATTACTCCTTCTTTAAGTTGACTCCACGGGAAGCCTCACTCATGGATCCGAATCAACGTTTATTTCTACAAACAGCCTGGAGTACGATTGAGGATGCGGGGTATGGAGGGAAGCAGCTGGCTGGCAAAAAGGTCGGTGTGTATGTCGGTTTTTCCAAAACCAGCTTTGAATACGAGCGTTTGTTGTCCGAGGTGGAACCAGGCGCGATTCCAAATTTCGCCATTGGTAATTTATCGTCCATTATTTCCAGCCGGATTGCGTATTTGCTTGATTTAAAAGGCCCAGCACTGACCATTGATACGGCATGCTCCTCGTCACTCGTGGCGGTGCACCTGGCATGTAAGTCGATTTTAAATGGAGACTGCGAGATGGCTTTGGCAGCAGAGTTAAATAGTTACTTTACCGATGAGCAGATACCCATAAAAATTGTTCACTTTGGCTCACTATTTCGCTTCGTACTCAAGGGTGATCTGGAGCTTTTCTTCTATCACATGCTGGAAAAGGGTATTTACATCTGGGAAGGGCGGAACTGCTTCTTGTCAACCGCTCATACGGAGGAAGATATTGCGTTGATCATACAAGCTGTCAAGGACAGTGTAGATGAACTGCGTAAAGGGGGCTTCTTGCCCGATCTGACCCCAAACGGGAAAGGCCCAGGTACAGGTAAGCAAAGATTGCCTATATCCGACCCTTCAGAAGCATCGACAAGGGACGCGGATGAAATGGTCATCCCACTAACCCCGGATCAAAAGCAGTTCTGGTTCGCTTAATGCCAAGAAACGAAGTGACTCCCGTTCTGACACGCGAACACATTAATGTGAGACGTTAAGGTGAGACGTTAAGGTGAGACGTTAAGCAAACTGTCCAATCCCGCATTTATTTTGCTGAAAAATCGGGTAAAGTGCACCTTGGCGTCTTTACGCTCCAAGTTTGATAAAATGTCAGGTTCTATTCTTTGGACTTGACATTTTTAGTAGTACACCCAGTATGGGCATCAGTTATGTCATCGAATTCAATTGTCATAAATTGACGCATGTCAATGAGTAAACGAAAATATTTGGTTTTTTTGGGATCATTACTGGAAAAAACTATATCCTGCATAATAAGTTAGATAAGCGCATTTAGCCATTGATGGTTTAATAAAACAAATTAGATCCTCGCTTTACCAGATGGATAATTATATTTTATTAGTATGAGGATGGTTTCTTTATACAGTGGACCGTTCATATTTACCTTCTTATGAGAACTTTATCTTGTACCCCTAGCTAGGTTATATCGTGTTTTTTAGGCTAGCCCATAGTTGGAAAGGATAAAATTAATTCCTTGAATACCCCATAGTAAAGGAGTCTGAAAAGATGGTGAATGAGTATTTTTCGACGGAATCTGCTTCCAATCCGCAAAAATCTACGATTACTAATAAACTGTCAAAAATAATCGAAAGTGTATCCCAACTCAGTCCAGACGAATTAGAGCCGCAAAAACATTTTTTAGAACTGGGTTTAGACTCTATTCTTCTGTCTCAGGTGAGACACAGCATTAAAAGTACGTTTGGCTTGGATATCCCGATGAACGAGTTTTTTGAATCACTGACTACGCTGGAGTTGCTGACAAACTATATTGCTGATAGGGTAGCCTCGACCTCTGAAGAATTGACCCGGAATTCGGAGGAGCTTCAGTTGACTGCGTCGTCCAGTGTCACCTCTTCGGTGCCTTCCGTCTTGCCGGGCTGGAGTCAAAAATCCACTACCCCTATAGAAGATCCCGCATCCCATGAAAGCAAGCTATCAAATGAGGATATATTTGCGGGGAGAGAACGAATTTTAGAAATGCAACTTCAACTTATGTCGCAGCAAATGGAAATACTGTGTCAATCTCGGCTTACACCAGTGGCAATGCTTGAATCGCTTTCACTACAAACTGCTGTCGAGCCTCAGACATCCGCGATGAAGGAGATAGCTGCCACAGTTACTTCTGTTTCCCCCGTACAGGCTTCCGTGTCAACTGTTTTGCCAGACGGAAAAGAATCGAAAGCATTTGTTCCCTATCAAAAAATAAATGTGCAAGCCCATAATTCACTTTCACTTAGGCAGGAAAAGCATCTGCAAAAGCTGATTGAACATTATACGATGCGCACACGAAAGACCAAAGAGTATACTCAGCAATACAGGTCTGTATACGCCAATAACCGGAATGTGGCCGGATTTAGGCCTGCTCTCAAGGAAATGGTGTATCAGATTATATCTCAGCGTGCAGAGGGTTCTAAAATTTGGGACTTGGACGGTAATGAATATATTGATTTGACGATGGGGTTTGGGGTCAATTTGTTTGGTCACAACCCATCCTTTATTCGTGAATCGATAGAAAAGGAAATACATAACGGAATGTGCCTTGGACCGATGTCCAATATGGCCGGGCAGATTGCCGAAAAGATTTGCAAGATGACAGGCATGGAACGAATGGCGCTATATAACTCGGGGACAGAGGCGATTATGGTGGCTCTTCGGTTAGCTCGGGCTGCCACCGGGCGGGATAAAGTGGTGATTTTTTCTGGTTCCTATCACGGTACTTTTGATGGAATATTGGCATTGGGGGGGACAACGGATGACAGGGAACAACATTCCACTCCCCTGGCACCTGGTGTACTACAGCACATGGTGGACGATGTCGTTGTGCTCAGTTATGGAACGGACGAGTCACTCCAATATATCCGCTCCCATGCCCATGAACTGGCTGCTGTTCTCATAGAGCCCGTGCAGAGTCGTCGCCCTGATTTCCAGCCCGCAGCTTTTCTGAAGGAAGTACGACAGATTACGGAGCAATCCGGGACCGCGTTCATTTTTGATGAGGTAATTACAGGCTTCCGTATTCAGCCGGGGGGCGCGCAGGCGTGGTACGGGATTGAAGCCGACCTTGTAACTTACGGTAAAATCATTGGGGGCGGGCTTCCCATCGGTATCGTGGCAGGGAAAGCATCGTTCATGGATGGAATTGATGGAGGAGTGTGGAGCTTCGGAGATGACTCTTATCCACCGCATGAGCAACAGCGGACGTTTGTAGCGGGAACTTTTTGCCATCACCCCCTGGCTATGGCAGCTTCCCTGGCCGTACTAGAGCAGTTGGAGAAGGACAGGGGGCAATTGCATAACGAGCTGAATAGTCGTACGAAGGCGTTCGCAGTAGAACTGAATCACTATTTTATGGAGGAACAGATACCTATAAAGGTCGTTTACTTCGGTTCCTTGTTCCGTTTCATCCTTAAAGGTGACTTGGAACTATTCTTCTATCACATGCTGGATAAAGGAATTTATATATGGGAAGGCCGGAACTGTTTTTTGTCAACGGCTCATACTACGGAAGATATAGAGCGGATTGTACAGGCAATTAAAGAGAGTGTTAATGAGCTGCGCAAAGGAGGATTTCTGCCGGATCTGTACCCTCATGAAAACCATCTAAACAAGCCTTTTATTCCTGAAACTGCAACTGCAGACCTTAAGGAATCGACGATTATGCTGACTCCGGATCAGAAGCAGTTATGGTTCGCCTCGGTCTCGGATTCAAAGGAATCGCAGTCGCTTCATGAGACTGTTTTACTGCGTTACCGGGGTCCGCTACATCTTAAGGAATTTAATGAAGCTGTCCATCGCATTGTTAAACGTCACGAAGCCTTACGCACCTTCATGGGAGATGATGGAGAAACGCAGATCATCGCCCCGGCAATGACCCTCAGCATTCCGCTGCATGATATCAGCAGTCTTTCTGTAGAGGAGCAGAAACACGATATTCGTGCTTGGATGGAGAAGGATAGGGAGACCGTATTCCCAATAAGTACGGGCGAACCTTTATTCCGTATCCGGCTTTTAAAAACGTCGAATGAGAAGCACATCGCTGCATTTACATTTCATCATCTGATTGCAGATGGCTGGTCCATCGGAGTGTTTTTCCATGAATTGGAACAATTTTATTCCGCTTGTGTACAGGGGGAACACTGCACGCTTCCCGACCCTGTTCCGTTTCGAGATTTCGCAGCATGGCAGCAAAACCAGTTAGAGGCAGGTGGAGCGACTGCCCTTGCTTTTTGGTCAGATGTACTTGCGAAGCCATTGCCCGCCCTTGACTTGCCGTCTCTCCAACGCAACATCAGCTCTCCTTCTTCGCGCGGAGCACGGCACACCATTGTGGTGGATGCACCTCTGGTGAAGCAACTGAAATCAGTCAGTATTCGGCTTGGCAACAGCATGTTTGTGACTTTATTATCTGTTTTCCAGCTTTTTTTACACAGAGTGACAGGCCAAAATCAAATCATGGTAGGTATTCCAACCGCAGGGCAATCTCATATGGGTGTGTCCCCGCTAATTGGCAACTGCGTTAACTTGCTCCCAGTGATTTGTGAGGTAGACTCTGGAGCAACGTTCACGGAATTCACACAGACGGTCAAGCGAGTAATGCATACGCTGGATGCTTATCAGAAATACAGCTTTGCCGGACTTGCCCAGATAGGATTAAGGCATTTGCCCGTCCTTAACGTGTTGTTTAATATGGATAGGCCCATTCCAGAGTTTCACTATTACGGACTGGAAACAGAATTGTTGGAGCATGAAATATTGTCCACTCAATATGAGTTGTTTCTGAATGTTACGGAGTCTGGTCAGCAGTTGCGGCTTGATTTCGACTATGCTGCGAGTCTTTTTCAACAAGACACTCTGGAAGTATGGGCGCAATACTTTTTACATCTGCTGAGCTCGGTTGTGCAGGAAGACGGAATGCGGATATCTGCGCTGTCTTTGCTTCGAAGTACGGAAAGGGAGCGGCTTTTGGAAGTGTGGGGGACATACGCGGATTCTAAAGGGAATTATCCTTGTGTCCTTGACAAATATAAACATCCGTCTCCTACGGGTACCATCGGACAAGTATATTTGGCCACATCCGCTGGTTTACTGGGAACGACGCTGGAATGGGCTTATATCGAGGTTGGAGGGAGAATTCGACATCTCGGTGCAGCCAACCGAGATGTTCTTATTCGCGGTCATCAAGTGAATCTTGAGCAGATAGAGAAACATCTTTTGCGAGCACTGGATTTGGATGCCTGTGTTTTGACGGCACGGAAAGACGGTGAGAGCAGTAACTCTTCGTATCTAGTGGCTTATATAGTGGACAATAATTCTAATTCGTGGGATATAGCGAAGCTGAAAGAGAGTGTTAGCTCAATACTTCCTGATTATGGGCAACCTCGCTTTTGGGTTCTGATGGATAGTATCCCTCTTTTGGCTGATGGGAAGCCGGATTTTCAATTATTGCCGAAACCAGAAGATATCAGGATAGAGGACTCGCAGAAGCAGGTTTCTGACAGCAATATGACTGAGGACAAACTGATATCCATATGTAAGGAAGTTTTGAATGTATCTGATATCAGATACAATGATAATTTTTTTCAAATGGGTGGAGACTCCTTAAAAGCGACTGTTCTTCTAAGCAGAATTAACAAGGAATTCGAAGTATATATTCCGCTGGTACAAATTTTACATTTGCAAACGATTGCACAACTGGCGGCACATGTAAAAGGAGGACAAAAGCGAAAGTTTGAGCCGCTTGTTCCGGCAGATTTACAGCCCTTTTATCCGGTATCTCCCGCTCAAAAAAGAATGTATGTGCTGGATCAACTGGGTGGAGGTGCAGCGTATCATGTATCGGGTCAACTGCATATAGAGGGAGAGTTACACGTTTCCAGGTTCATTGATGCAGTGAAGGAGGTTTTTTCACGGCATGAATCCTTTCGGACGTATTTTGAGATAGTAGACGGGGAAACCGTGCAGAAGGTACAGGATGTGCTTTTACTGGACATTCCTGTTACTCCAATTTCCGAAGAGGATGCTAATCACGCCCGTGAACTGTTTATTCAGCCATTTGACCTCAGTAAGGCTCCTTTAATTCGTGCTGAGCTGTTCGCAATCCATCGTGACCAATTTATGTTGCTGATCGATATGCACCATATCATTTCAGACGGCTTCTCAATGGCAGTATTAATGGATGAGATCAGTACGCGGTATCAGGGTATGCCACTTGCCCCCATTGACGTTCACTACAAAGACTATGTCGTTTGGCAAAAACAACATTATGCCGGAGACAGCCAAGCAAAGGATGAAGCATTTTGGTTAGACACGTTGGACGGCGAGCTCCCTGTATTAGACCTGCCAACTGACTTTGCTCGTCCGTCAAGTCAGAGCTTCGCAGGGGACAGCCTTACCTTCATTGTGCAATCCAAGCTGACGGATAGACTTAATCAATTGGCAAGAGACACGGGAGCAACGCTCTTTATGGTGCTTTTGGCAGCTTATAATGTGCTGTTAAGCAAATACTCCGGGCAAGAGGACTTCCTCGTAGGTACACCGGCAGCGGGTAGAGGGCATGCGGATACGGAAGCGATGATCGGCATGTTTGTGAATACTTTAGTTCTCCGTAATCGACCGCTGGCGTCTCAGCCATTCAGTGCTTTTCTGGAGGACGTAAAACATAACACTCTGCTTGCGTTGGAGCACCAGGAATATCCATTTGACCAACTGGTCGACAAACTGGATCGAGTACGCGATGTAAGCCGCAATCCCATCTTTGATACGATGTTCAGTCTGCAAAATAAGGGAACAGAGGTCATTGAACTCAGCGGACTTCGTTTGCAACCGAATGAGTTTAATGCAGGTGTATCGAAGTTCGATCTTTCATTACATGTAACGGAAACTCAAGACCAGTTAACTTTCACCTGGGAGTATGCTACCAGCCTGTTTAAGCTGGAGACAATTGAGCGATTTGCCCTCCATTATATAAAAGTGTTGGAAATCGTAACTCAAGATGTCGGAATTCGCTTGGCTGACATGGATATGCTGACAGAAGAAGATAAGCACTTATTACTATATGAGTTCAACAACACCTCCGCCTATTTTCCGCGGGATGCAACGATTCACGGAAGGTTTGAGCAGCAGGTTAGCAGGACTCCAAATGACATGGCAATCATATTTGGAGATAAGTGTATGACTTACCAAGAGTTGAATGAGCTGGCGAATCGTTTAGCGCGAACGTTGCGGGCGGAAGGAGTGGGACCGGATCAGCCGGTAGGGATTATCGCTCAGCGTTCACCTGAGATGATGATTGGCATCTATGCAATTCTAAAAGCAGGTGGAGCTTATGTACCCATTGACCCGGGATATCCACAGGAAAGAATTCAATATATGCTTGAAGATTCGAAAACACAACTGGTGCTGACACAACCACAGTTTGCAGAAGAGCTGGAGCAATATGCGGACTGCAAGGTAATGGTGTTGGATTATGCTTCCACGATCATGGCTTTGCAAGCATCCAGGTCGACGGAGCCTACGACCGACTGCATGAGTAGCTGGCATGAAGATGCCTCCAACCTTGAACCTATAGCAGAACCCAACCATGCGGCCTATATCATTTATACATCCGGTTCTACAGGGAAACCGAAAGGGGTTATTGTTGAACACCGCTCAGTCGTGAATCGGCTCTGCTGGATGCACAATAGATACGGCCTAAGCGCAGAAGATACGATTTTGCAAAAAACTGCCTTTACTTTTGACGTATCCGTATGGGAGTTGTTCTGGTGGTCGATGGTAGGCTCTAAAGTAAGCTTATTGCCAATCGGCGGAGAAAAGTCTCCCGAACAGATCTTGAACACGATTAATGAAGACAAGGTAAGCACCCTTCATTTTGTACCCGCGATGCTGCATATTTTTCTGGAATATCTGGAGCAGCAGCCAAGGGAAACAGTGCAAGCAAAATTGAAAACGTTAAAACATATATTTGCCAGCGGTGAAGCATTGCCTCCTCAGCAGGTGGCGCGTTTCTATCGAATTATGTCAGGGATTGGAAGCGCAAAACTAATTAACTTATATGGTCCAACAGAAGCTACTGTAGACGTTTCATTCTTTGAATGCGAGCCTGTGGAAGAGCACTCGGTGATCCCGATCGGTAAACCGATTGATAATATTCATTTGTATGTTGTACAGGAAGGTACAGTGCGATTGCAGCCGATTGGAGCGGTGGGAGAACTTTGTATCAGTGGTATAGGAGTAGCCCGTGGCTACCTTAATCGACCGGAATTGACAAAGGAGAAGTTCGCTACTAATCCGTTTAACAGCGCGGAGGGTTATGAGCGGATGTACCGCACAGGAGATTTGGTGCGTTGGATGCCTGACGGCAACATTGAATATCTAGGGCGGATCGATCAACAGGTTAAAGTAAGAGGATATCGCATTGAACTGGGTGAGATTGAAGCGCAGTTGCTGTCCGTAGACGGAATCCAGTCAGCAGTGGTCGTAGCGCGGGAAAACAAAGACGGCTACAAGGATTTGTGTGCATACTTTGTGGCTTCTGAGCCATTAAGTCCGCTGGACGTGCAGAATGCGCTCAAGCAGAAGCTACCGTTTTATATGATTCCAGCATATGTGGTGCCTCTACAGCAGCTTCCTCTTACGGCCAATGGAAAAACGGACCGAAAAGCTTTGCCTGAGCCGGACCGTCATGACTCTTTTCAAACGGATTATGTTGCTCCGAGAACTGATGTCGAAAGGGCGCTGGTCGTGGTATGGCAAGACGTTTTGGGATGTGATCATATAGGCGTTCGAGATCATTTTTTTCTGCTTGGCGGCGATTCTATTAAGGCCGTTCAGGTGGCCTCACGTCTGCGTCAGCATGGTTATTCCCTTGACATTTCTCTTTTGATGGAGCACCCGTTCATTGAGGATCTCAGCAAGCTTGTGACAACTTTGTTCCGCTACACAGATCAGAATTCGATAGATGGAGAGATTCCAATAACATCGATTCAGAGGCAGTTGAATGAACTGGGTACATTTTACACCTTGCGTACGACAACATCCATGCTATTTGCGGGTAACCCGGACTTCGATGAGGATCTGTTACGGTTTGTGCTGCAAACATTAACTACTCATCACGAGGGATTACGGCTTGGTCAGGCGTCGATCGACGAACCGTCAACCCTTGTATACCGAGATGAAAATGAAGAATGGTTCACACTTGATGTGTTCTCACTTGCAGATGATGACCATCAAGCTAGCAAGCAATTACAGAGCGAATGCTTCCGGATTCAAAACAGTTATGGAATGTTTGAGGGACCCAGAGTACGCGCAGGCTTGTTCCGGATGTCGGGCTCCGACCAGTTCTTTCTTTCTGTAGATCCGCTAGTGGCTGATCCCACATCTTGGCGTATCCTGCTTGAGGATTTCACAACTGCCTATGAACAAGCTCTTAACGGGGAACCGATAGTGCTTCCTGACAAAACAGATTCTTACCGCTCCTGGATGCGGTGGCTAGAAGACTATGCAGACAGCAAAAAGCTGGCCAAAGAGAAACTCTACTGGCTGGATAAGGTTAATTTCAATGGCGAATTTATACCGAAGGATCATAAGACACCTGTACATTCAGAAGCACTTCGTCCAGTAGAGCATTGCATCATACAGCTTTCGGACGAGAAAACAAGCCAGCTGTTAACACGGGCTAACCAAACCTATAATACGGTGACCGCTGAGTTACTGCTTGCTGCATTGGGACTGACTATAGTGGAATGGTCTGGACAGTCTAAGATTGCCATTGGATTTGAGCATTATGATCGGGATCAACAAACTGTGACTTCGGACAAACCGGGCCTTTCAAGAACCGTAGGTCAATTCGGTTCCATATATCCGCTTGTTCTGGATATGGAGCCTGGAGAAGACAGTTCTCTTTTGCTCAGAAACGTAAAGGAGACGGTCCGGCAAGTACCCAACCAGGGTTTAGGATATGGATTACTAAAATATGGAGCTGCATCCTCTGGCAGATCAGAATTTAATGCTCAGTATTACCCGGAAATTGGCTTCCGCTTGATTCATTCTGAACCGGTCAGTTCCTCTCACTTTCATACTTCGCCTATGGATGCTGAATTATGGTCCGGCAAGAATTGTAGCGTTTCTGATTTAGCCTATTCCCTCTATCTGGATGGGCGGATGAAATACGGTAAGCTTTCCATCTGCATGCTTTATAACCGTCACGCGTATGAAGAAGATACTATCCGAATGCTTCTGTTGCGTTTTGAGCATCATTTGTCGGGCATTATTCAGCATTGTCTGGACCAATCCGGACGGCAACTAACACCATCGGATGTGGGAGCACGTGGTTTGGATCTAGATGAGTTTGAAGAGATGAAGCAGTTTTATGAGAATCTATAACGATTCGTCCGAGGAGGATATCCATGATCGAAGGACTTGAAATTGAAAAAGTGGTCAACTTGACTCCCTTACAGGAAGGAATGCTCGTTCATGCGCTGATGGAACCAGAATCACAGGCTTATTACGAGCAATTACGTATTTCTATTCGGGGAGATCTGGATTGGAATGCCCTGCAAGAAAGCTTTCAGCTGTTGGTTCAGCGTCATGAAACACTGCGCTCGAACATTTATCATAAATCCGCTTCTCGTTCGCGGCTGATTGTCTTTAAGAAGCGAAACACGGCGATTACTTACGAAAATATGACAGAGCTGACCGGAAAGGAGCAAGCCGATGCTATTCGTAGATTTATGGATGTGGACCGTAACACCCATTACGATTTGAGCAGGGATATGCTCATCCGGATGGCTGTACTTCAAACGGATAAAGATGCTTATACGTTACTTGTAAGTTTTCACCATATTATTATGGACGGCTGGTGTCTTGGCATCATAATGGACGAGTTGTTAACGGCCTATGAGGCTTATCGTACAGGCCGTCCCGTTCAATTGCCTGAACCACGACCTTACACCGGGTATGCCGACTGGCTTGAAGAACAGGATCAGGAGGCGGCCAAGGGCTACTGGAGTTCTGAATTACAAGGTTACGAACAAACGGCTGGACTTCCGATGCTAAAAACTCCAGCTACAACTCCTGAAAAAGGCGGCTATCTGCTGCAGGAATATAGAACGACGCTGACGGAAACAGAGACCAGCACTTTGCGGGCGATTGCTGAATGCAATGGGACCACGCTCAGCAGTCTTTTTCTGGCCGCCTGGGGAATTGTACTTGGTCGTTACAACGGAAGCAAAGACGTAGTTTTTGGCACGGTGGTATCTGGCCGCCCGTCGGAATTGGATGAAGTAGAGCGAATTGTCGGATTGTTCATTAATACCATTCCATTACGAATTAGATTAAATGAAGAAAAGAGTTTTGTTGAATTATTGCGCGATGTCCAGAGAGCCTCTGTCCAAGGAAGGAGGAACGGATACTGTTCACTTGCTGAAATCCAGTCGCAATCTGCACTCAAGCAACGCTTGCTTGATCATATCGTTGTATTCGAGAACTATCCGCTGGAAAACATGATCGGGAGACGGGACTGGCAAGACAAACTCGGATTCATTATTGAGGACGCTCGGTTATTCGAAGAAATACCGTATGACTTTAATATTGAGGTTGAAGATAAGAAGGCAATGAGTTTCATATTGTCCTATAACGGCAAGGTCTATAGCAGTGAAGCGATGAAGCATCTGGCCCATCATTTGAAGCATGTCTTCCTGCAAATTGCCAGTAATGCAGATGTTTGCCTCCGTGACGTTCGGCTGTTAACAACCGAAGAAGAGGCTAATATGACGAAATTATGGAGCGGACCCGTTGTCCAGTTTCCTGCACTTACTTTTCACGGGATATTCGAAGCGCAGACGGAGCGTACACCAGAACAAGCGGCCGTCATATATGAAGATACGATGCTCACTTACAGACAACTTAATGATAGAGCAGACGCTCTTGCCCATCTTTTGCAGAAGCGTGGAATTACACGGGAGAGTCTGGTCGCTGTCATGGTTGACAGGTCTGTTGAAATGATAGTGGCGGTGCTGGGCATTATGAAAGCCGGAGCTGCCTATGTGCCAGTAGATCCCGTGTATCCAGAAGAACGTATTGAATATATGCTGCGTGACTGCGGAACGACGATTGTGCTTACGCAATCTCACCTGAAGGGCTGGCTGAAAACAATGGATTTTATGGGCGAGGTAGTCGATCTCGCTACCTTGCCACTCCAGTCCGAGATGGATTCGAACAAGCAGTATATCTCCACATATGAGCCCAGCTCTTTGGCGTATGTCATTTATACATCGGGTACCACAGGTAAGCCCAAAGGCGTTATGGTTGAACATCAACAATATGTCAACACCGCACTCGGTTACAGACACAGCCAAGGATTTAAAGATTTCCCTATTAAGCTACTGCAAATTGCCAGCATGTCGTTTGATGTGTTTGCATGCGATTTGGCCAAGGTATTTGTCAATGGAGGTACCTTGGTCATTTGTCCTGAAAACGTGAGAAATGATCCAGCTGCCTTGGCTACACTGTTGGAGCAGCAGGAGATTACTACGTTTGAGACGCCGCCTGTGCTTTTAGCTCTGCTATTGAATTACATCTATGAGCATGGTACAAATATCAGTTCTCTAAAGCTGCTTACTACTGGAGCAGATAGCTTGGCTGTTGCTGATTACCGTAAGATGTTGACCCGCTTTGGCAGCAAAATGCGGATTATTAATACGTATGGAGTTACCGAAGCCGCAATCGAATCTAGTTTTTATGAGGACGAGCTGGAAAAATTGCCTCTGTCCGGTATTGTCCCTATCGGCAGAGCTCTACCGAATCATAAGTTATATATTGTTGATGACAGGATGCGTCCGGTCCCTGTCGGTGTAACGGGCGAGCTGTGTATTGGTGGAGCTTCTGTAGCGCGGGGATATCTTAATAGACCGGAGCTTTCGGCTGAGAAATTCGTGTCTGATCCGTTCTCAACGGGTGGACGCTTGTATTGTACTGGGGATCTGGCACGCTGGCAGCCAGATGGGAATATTGATTTTATCGGGCGAGCTGACTACCAATATAAAATTCGCGGATACCGGATTGAGCCTGGAGAAATCGAATCTATTTTGCTCGAAACGGAAGGAGTACGCCAGGCAGTTGTTGTTGATCGACTGGATAAAGCGGGACAAAAGTACTTATGTGCCTATGTTGCAGGTGCAGCTGAGAAAGACATACTGCGAGATAAACTGGCTCAGCAGTTACCAGTCTACATGGTTCCAGCCCAGATCATTGTATTGGAACAGTTGCCATTGACCCATAACGGGAAAATAGACCGATCCAATCTGCCCGAACCGGATGAAATAGCACCGGTCGATAGCATATATGAGGCACCACAGGATGAATTGGAAAAAACAATCGCTTTGATCTGGGAAGAAGTGATTGGCGTTAAACCAATTGGATTACACAACAACTTTTTCGAGCTTGGCGGGGACTCGATTAAAGCATTGCAAATTGCAATCCGCTTAAATGCCAAAGGCCTGAAAATGGAAGTAAAGGACTTATTCCGTTACCCTGAAATTCACCTGATAGCGCCGTTTATAAAAAAAATCACCCGTATCATTCCCCAAGGGATTGTAGAGGGTGAGGTAGAATTGACACCCATTCAACTCGATTTTTTTCAGCATCATCGGAGAGATCGTCACCATTATAATCAGGCGGTCATGCTGCAAAATGATGAAGGATGGAGTGAATTATGGCTGAAAAACGCCATGGACAAGCTGGTAGCCCATCACGATGCATTACGGCTCATTTTTGTGGAAGAGGAAAAGGGAGCCTCCGCCTATAACAGGGGAGTGAACGAAGGTGAGTTCTTTACATTAACGAGCTATGATTTGACACAATCAAGCCAGCCTGAAGAAGAAATCCGACACATTGGTGATGAGCTGCAGAGCAGTTTGGATCTGCAACGAGGTCCTCTCATACGTTTAGCTTTATTCCATTTATCCGGTGAAGATCATCTGATGCTCGTTATCCACCATCTTATTGTAGACGGTGTGTCTTGGAGAATTTTGCTGGAAGATTTGGGCACCGCCTATGATCAGGTAGCTCGGGGTGAGATGCCGAATTTGCCTGCCAAGACTGATGCTTACAAAGAGTGGGCTTCAGGACTGACCACTTACGCCGAAAGTGTACAGGTACGCCAAGAAATCAGCTACTGGAACAATGTAGACTCACGCAGGATACGTCGATTGCCAAGGGATCATGAAATCGCGGTTAGCCTGATACAGGATCGACGCCTAGCGGAGGTGGTACTCAGCAGGGATGAGACGGAAAAGCTGTTGAAGCATGTACATCATGCCTATCATACGGAAATGAATGATCTGTTACTTACAGCCTTGGGTCTGGCTTTTTATGATTGGAGCGGTTATAACGAAATCCCGATTTTGCTGGAGGGGCACGGTAGGGAGGAGATCATTAAAGATTTGGACATCTCTCGTACAGTCGGCTGGTTTACCTCCCTGTATCCTTTTGTAATCGAGGTCAACAGACCCGAAAATTTGGCCTATCAGATCAAAATGGTTAAAGATAAGCTGCGGCGGGTGCCTAATAAGGGCATCGGTTATGGTATTTTACGTTATTTGACCAAAGACCAGACTAAATCCGCTTCTCTAGTCGCAGCACCATTCCCGGAAATTAGCTTCAATTATTTGGGGCAATTCGACGAAGAAAACAGCGCAGACATGCTTTGGCGTATTTCCAGATTAGCAGACTTAGCCAATGGTGAGAGAAGCCCGCGTGCGGAAAAGACGAATACATTTGACATTAACGGCATGATAACGAACGGAATCCTTCGGTTTGGATTTGAATATAACGGGCTTGAATATGGTGCAGCGACGGTAGAGCGATTAACGATCGGCTTTAAAAAACATCTATTAAATCTTATCCATCATTGTTGCACTAAGGATCAGGCGGAGCGGAGCCCTACGGATTTTACATATAATCAATTGTCTATGGGGCAATTTGAACACATATCGAGCCAATTATCAGATAAGCTGGGAAATCTGTTGAAATAAAGGATATCCGCAAGTTGAAATTCAAATTCTGCATGGATAAAGGAAAGGTGAATGATTTGGCACAGGTAAATATTAAAGATATCTATCCGCTGTCCCCGATGCAGGAGGGAATGTTGTTTCATTCCATCCTCGATGCAAAATCAGAAGCTTACTTTGAGCAGACCGTTATTACATTTAATGAAGTGCTGGACGTTCATCTGGTTCAGCAAAGCTTGCAGCAGCTCATGAATCGATATGATATATTCCGTACCATTTTTATGTATAAAGAAACTGAACGTCCGCTTCAAATTGTCCTGGAGGAACGTGATGCGTTGCCTGTTCATTTCGAGAATATCAGTGCTTTTCCCGCAGCTGAGAAAAGGGAGCATTTTACGGCCTTTTTAAAGGCAGAGCGCCAAGCTGGTTTCGATTTGGAAAAAGATGTTCCGATTCGGCTTGCCCTGTTTGAATGGGATGATGAGTCTTCCAGACTTGTCTGGAGTGTTCATCACATTATAATGGATGGTTGGTGCATGGGAACGGTAGCCCAGGAACTTTTTACTATGTATACTTCCCTTCGGTCTGGAGTGCCTGCGCAATTGGATACGGTATATCCGTACAGCAGTTTTATTCAGTGGCTGGAGCAACAGGACAAGGAAGAAGCGACAGCCTATTGGCAGGGGTATTTAAATGGGCTGGAAAATGAAACGATTTTACCGGGCTATAACCGTCCATTGAATCCAATCTTCGAGGCAGACCGTTACACATGCAAGCTGGGAAAAGAACTAACTCAAGGAATGGAGAGAATATCTAAACACTACCACACGACAGTCAGCACTGTATTTCAAACGGTATGGGGATTATTGCTTCAAATGTACAACAACAGCCGGGATGTTGTGTTCGGGTCCGTAGTATCCGGCAGACCAGATGAAGTTCCGGGAATTGAAAATATGGTTGGATTGTTCATTAACACAATACCAACACGCATAACCAGTTATGCGGACCAGAGTTTTTCGGATCTGCTTATATCTGTGCAGAACTCCCACATCGAGTCTACTCAGTACTCTTATTCTTCCCTAGCAGATATTCAGAATCACACGGATTTGAAACAAAATTTAGTCCGTCATATTGTTGTTTTTGAGAACTATCCTTACTCAGAGGAGCTTATTCATGCGGAAAAAGGGCCTGATACACTTCAGGTCACCGACGTGGAGGATATTGTACAGACCAACTATGATTTTAATGTGATTGTCGTTCCTGGATCACAGTATGAAGTTACTTTTAGTTATAATCGGCTGGTTTACGATGAAAATTGGATTAAGCTAATTGCAGCTCATCTTAAACGGGGACTGGAGCAGATTGTTAAACAGCCGGATCTACCGATCACCGAATTGGAATTTCTGACAACGGAAGAGAAAAGTCAGGTTTTATCCGAATTTAGCGGAGTACAGATCTCGTATCCTTCTAGTGATACCATCCATCTTTGTTTTGAAAAACAAGCAGAAAAGACACCGAAGACAACAGCAGTTGTCTGTGAGAACTCCAGTCTGACTTATGCTGAGCTGAATGAACGTGCTAACCGATTGGCTCGTACCCTGCGTAGTTACGGCACAACAACTGATCGGCTGGTTGGGCTCATGACTGATCGTTCTATAGATATGGTGGTCGGCATCCTCGCTATTCTTAAAGCAGGAGGGGCATATGTCCCCATCGATCCGTCATATCCAGAGGAACGTATCCGTTATATATTTGACGATTCCGGTGTAGACCTGCTTTTGACGCAAAGCCATCTTGTGGAAAAGGTCAAAGAGGCCGCCTTTGGAGGAAAAGTCCTAGTATTGGATGAAGATCCAACTGTGTATCACATGGAAGGATCAAATCTGGAGGCCGTATCAGGAGCAAATGATTTAGCCTACGTCATATATACTTCAGGTACGACAGGACAGCCTAAAGGTGTAATGCTGGAGCACCATGGATTGTGTAACCTGAAAACGTATTTTGATGAAACATTGCAGATAAGTCCGTCAGATCATGCCCTACTGTTTGCGAGCTACGCATTCGATGCTGCTTGCTGGGAAATATTTCAGGCGCTATTTTGTGGCGCGACACTTTACGTGCCTACTTCGGAAATCATACTGAACTACAACCAGTTTGAACAGTATATGGCAGATCATAAAATTACGGTGGCGGCATTACCTCCTACCTATGCCGTGTATCTAAATCCAGAACGAATGCCGGATCTGCGTATTCTGTTCACCGCTGGTTCGGCTTCCTCGATGGAGCTCGTAACCAAATGGAAGGATCAGGTCACCTATTTTAATGGCTATGGACCGACAGAAAACTCGGTAGCAACGTCCATTTGGCCAGTGTCGGAACACCCCGGAGCAATCGATACCGTTTCCATAGGACGTCCCGTGCCCAACCACCGGGTGTACATGATCGATGCTTTTGGTCATCTTTTACCTGCTGGAATAGCAGGAGAGTTATGTGTATCCGGCCCAGGATTGGCTCGCGGTTATCTGCACCGCCCGGATTTAACGGCTGAACAATTTGTGACTAATCCGTTTGCAGGCGGGGAAGCGGGCTATGAACGCATGTATCGGACAGGCGACCTGGCAAGATGGATGCCGGACGGCAACATTGAGTACCTAGGCCGGATCGACCAGCAGGTCAAAATTCGCGGTTACCGGATTGAACTGGGCGAAGTTGAGGCGGCTATGCTGAAGGCAGATCGCATGCAAGAGGTCATCGTACTGGCACATGCAAACCGCCAAAACCAATACGAGCTGGTTGCCTACTACGTGGCGGAACGCGAAGTGACGGGGAGCGAGCTTCGCAAGCAGCTGAGTGAAGAACTCCCGAATTATATGGTTCCCTCTCACTTTGTTCAGATGGAGCAAATGCCGCTCACACCCAACGGCAAAATCGACCGTAAGGCATTGCCTGCACCAGAACAGATTTCCCGTTCCACGCAGGAATATAGGGCTCCGCGGACAGCAGCGGAGCAGGCTCTGGCTAGTGTATGGGAGGCTGTGCTGGGCGGCGGACCAGTCGGACTGACGGATCAATTTTTTGATCGGGGCGGGGATTCGATCAAGGCAATTCAGGTATCCTCACGCCTGCTGCAGGCAGGGTATAAGCTGGATATTAAAGACTTGTTTAAGTACCCTGAGGTTGCCGAGCTAGCTACGCACCTGCGTGTGTCGGATACCCAATTAGCTGATCAGGAAGAGGTTAGCGGAGCTGTGCTGCTGACGCCGATTCAGCAGTGGTTTGTGGAGCAAGGACAGCCTGTGCCGGACCACTTTAATCAGGCGGTTATGCTTCACCGGGAGCAGGGATTCGAGGAAGAGCCGCTACGTCAGGCACTGACGCAGTTGGTGGTGCATCATGATGCGTTGCGGATGGTGTTCCGCAAGGCGGAGCAAGGATGGGAAGCGTGGAACCGTAGAGTGAAGGAAGGGAAGCTGTATGATCTGGAAGTGGCCGATTTCAAAGACGTGCCGATCGGTCCCACATTGGGTCAAGCTATAGAAGCCCAAGCCAGCTCTATTCAGAGTAGCATCCGACTGGATGAAGGACCTCTGCTGAAAGTGGGCCTGTTCCACTGCGCTGATGGGGACCATCTGCTACTGGCTATTCATCATATGGTGGTAGACGGCGTATCGTGGCGGATACTGTTGGAGGATTTGTCGAATGCCTATGAGCAGGCTGTACGTGGAGAAGTCATACAGCTCCCGGCCAAAACAGACTCCTTCCGGGTCTGGTCGGAGCGGTTGTCAGCCTATGCCGACAGTCCTGAGATGGAAAGTGAGTACGCATACTGGGAGCAATTGAATGAATTGGAAGTATACGAGTCTTTAAGGCTTACAGAATTGCTGGATTCTAAAAAACCATTGACCATAAATAACACAGCTACTTTGAGCTTGAAATTCACGAAAGAAGAGACTGATCAACTGCTAAAGCAGGCCCATCGCGCGTACAACACAGAAGTGAACGATCTGCTGCTGACGGCGCTCGGCATGACGTTAAGCACTTGGACTGGCAGTGAGCAGGTTGCAATTCTTCTGGAAGGCCATGGCCGTGAAGATATCATGAAGGATACGGATATTTCACGAACAGTTGGCTGGTTCACGAGCCAATATCCGGTACTGCTGCGGATTAAAGGGAAAGATCATATATCCGGACACATCAAACGGATGAAGGAGATGTTGCGCAGCATTCCACATAAAGGAATTGGGTACGGCATCTGGAGGTATCTCAGCCAGAACGTAGTATCTAGAGGGGCATACGCCGAGCCACAGATTAGCTTTAATTATTTGGGCGAATTTGATCAGACGCTGCGGCACAGCGAAACGCGCATGTCACCGTACTCCAGTGGAGCAGATGTTAACGAACAGACGAGAATGCCGTGTTCCCTGGATGTGGGGGGCATTGTAACAGATGAAATGCTTGAGCTGGATATTCGTTATAACACAAAAGTATTACAGGGAGATAATGTAATAAAACTAGCCAGGGAACTCAAGCAGAATGTGCTGGAAGTGATCCGCCACTGTATATCACGGGAGCGTTCTGAATTGACGCCGAGTGATGTGCTGCTTCCGGGTCTAAGCCTGGAAGCATTGGACCGGATGGTGGAGCAGATTCAGCCTGACGGAGAGCTTGAGAATATATACCCCATGACGCCGATGCAAAAAGGCATGCTGTTCCACAATATGCTGGATTCCCGGTCCAGCGCGTATGTGGAGCAGTCCACCTTTGAACTGAAGGGAACGCTGGATCTTGCTGCATTCTCCGCCAGTCTGGACTTGCTGGTGCAACGTCACTCAGCACTGCGGACCAACTTCCGGAGCGATTTGCAGGATGAGCCCTTGCAAGTGGTGTACCGGAATAAACGCGGAGAGCTGTACGTGGAGGATATACGTGAGAAGGAGAGGGTGGCGCAGGAGCAATATATCGAGGAGTTCGCGCGTCGGGATCAGCAGAGGGGCTTTGATCTGGCCAAGGATACACTGATGCGGGTATCTATCTTGCGTACATCAGACGATTCATACCATTTTGTATGGAGCTTCCATCACATCATTATGGATGGTTGGTGTTTGTCACTGGTCACCAATGAGGTCTTTGAAGGATATACCGCCCTTACAGAAGGGAAGCCACCGCAATTACCTGTGGTAACACCATACAGCCGATACATCGAATGGCTGGAGGGGCAGAATCGTCAGGAAGCAGCGGAGTATTGGAGCGGTTACCTGCGGGGCTATGAGGAGACGGCGGTCTTGCCTCAGGCCCAAACAGGGAAGGTGAAGGGATATGAGGCCGAATATCTGGAATTTGATTTAGGTATAGATTTGACGGCGGAACTTCTGCGGCTGGCAAAGCAAGAACAGGTAACGATAAATACGCTGATGCAAACGGCCTGGGGTGTTTTGCTGCAAAAATATAACCGCACAGAGGATGTCGTTTTCGGTAGTGTGGTGTCGGGCCGTCCAACGAACATTGCGGGAGTAGAGCAAATGATCGGACTTTTCATTAATACCATCCCAGTCCGTGTTCAAGGTAAACCAACAACTGCATTTACTGAATTAATGAAGGAAACTCAGCGACAGGCGCTTTCTGCCAATGTCTATGACACGTTCCCGCTGTATGAAATTCAGGCACTGACCGAGCAGAAGCAGGATCTAATCAAGCACATTATGATATTCGAAAATTATCCGGTGGAGCAGCAGGTAGAGCAGCTGGGAAGTGATGGGCAGAATGCATTCACAATTTTAAACGCGGTGGCTACAGAGCAAACCAACTACGATCTGAACGTCGTCGTGATGCCGGGAGAAGGCATAAATATTCGTTTTATGTATAACGCATTGAGCTTTGATCAAACCGGCATTGAGCGTCTGCATGGTCATTTTGCTCGTCTGCTGGAGCAAATTTCGTTCAACCCGCATGTTCGCGTTGAAGAACTGGAATTGGTGACAACGGCGGAAAGACAACAGATTACAGGCGAGTTTAACGACACGGCTTCTGTATATCCGCGCAATCAGACGATCCAAAAGCTGTTTGAGGAGCAGGCTGCGCGTACGCCTGATCATATTGCTGTAGCTTTGGGGCATCAATCTCTAACCTATCGGGAACTGAATGAGCAGGCTAACCGCATAGCGCATACACTACAGACTGCTGGAGTGAAGGCCAATGAGCCTGTCGGCATTCTAACGGAGCGTTCGTTGGATATGATTAGCGGAACGTTGGCTATTTTGAAGGCTGGAGGCGCGTATGTGCCGATAGATCCTCAATATCCGGAGGAACGTATCCGCTATATGCTGGAGGACTCGGGAGCTAAACTGCTGCTGACTCAACAAGATTTACTGGAACGTTGCTATTTTGATGGACAGATTGTCAATCTGAATGAGAATACGTCCCACAGTCCGGATACTTCCAATTTAGGAATAGATGGATCAGGCGAACATGCTGCTTATGTCATCTATACCTCGGGATCAACAGGCAAGCCTAAGGGCGTCGTTGTTGAGCATCAAAGTGTCGTGCGCTTGGTGCGTAATACGGATTATGTGCCGTTCGATGAATCGATCCGAATGTTGCAGACTGGCGCGTTTGTATTTGATGTGTCTACGTTTGAAATTTGGGGGGCGCTACTGAACGGCGGTGAGCTTGTACTCGTGCATAAGGATGATCTTTTGGACGTAGCTAAGCTCAAGGAGACTATACGGGACCATCGCATTACTATGATGTGGCTGACTACACCGCTATTTAATCAGCTTTCGCAGCAGGACAGTAAATTGTTCGGAGATGTGAAGTATTTGCTGGTCGGAGGCGATGTGCTGTCTGCACCGCATATCAATCGGGTGCTGCGTGATAATCCGGACATGAATATCATTAACGGCTATGGACCAACGGAAAATACTACTTTTTCGACGACTTATCATATTAAGGAAGAACAGCTTGATTCTGTGCCGATCGGGCGCCCTATCCGCAACTCGACGGCGTATGTGGTCGATTCGGCGTTTAACCTGCAGCCGATTGGAGCATGGGGTGAGCTGGTTGTTGGCGGAGACGGAGTCGCACGCGGTTACCTGAACCGTCCTGATTTGACGGCTGAGAGATTCCTTGCCAATCCGTGGGTGGACGGAGATCGCCTGTACTGCACGGGAGACCTTGTTCGCTGGCGTGAAGACGGTACATTAGAATACGCTGGACGGATGGATCAACAAGTTAAAATTCGCGGCTACCGAATTGAGCTGGGCGAGGTCGAGTCGGCTATGCTGAAGGCAGATCGCATGCAAGAGGTCATCGTACTGGCACATGCAAACAGCCAAAACCAACACGAACTGGTTGCCTATTATGTGGCAGAACGGGAAGTGACGGGGAGTGAGCTTCGCAAGCTGCTGAGTGAAGAACTCCCGAATTATATGGTTCCCTCGTACTTTGTTCAGATGCAGCAAATGCCGCTCACACCCAACGGCAAAATCGACCGTAAGGCTTTGCCGGCACCGGAGCAGATTTCCCGCTCCACGCAGGAATATAGTGCTCCGCAGACAGCAGCGGAGCAGGCTCTGGCCAGTGTATGGGAGGCTGTGCTGGGCGGCGGTCCGGTCGGACTGACGGATCAATTTTTTGATCGGGGCGGGGACTCGATCAAGGCGATTCAGGTATCCTCACGCCTACTGCAGGCAGGATACAAGTTGGATATCAAAGACTTGTTTAAGTATCCTGAGGTTGCTGAGCTAGCGACGCATCTGCGTGTGTCGGATAGCCAATTAGCTGATCAGGAAGAGGTCAGCGGAGCCGTGGTGCTGACACCGATTCAGGAGTGGTTTGTGGAACAAGGGCAGCCTGTGCCGGACCACTTTAATCAGGCAGTTATGCTTCAGCGGGAGCAAGGATTCGAGGAAGAGTCGCTACGCCAAGCATTGACGCAGTTGGTGGTGCACCATGATGCGTTGCGGATGGTGTTCCGCCAGACGGATCAAGGCTGGAAAGCGTGGAACCGCGGAGTGAAGGAAGGGAAGCTGTATGATCTAGAAGTGGTCGAGTTCAAAGACGTGCCAATCGGTCCCACATTGGGTCAAGCTATAGAAGCCAGTGCCAACACTATTCAGAGTAGCATCCGACTGGATGAAGGACCTTTGCTGAAAGTGGGTCTGTTCCACTGCGCTGATGGGGACCATCTGCTACTGGCTATTCATCATATGGTGGTAGATGGCGTATCGTGGCGGGTACTGTTGGAAGATTTGTCGAATGCCTATGAGCAGGCTGTACGTGGAGAAGTCATACAGCTCCCGGCCAAAACAGACTCCTTCCGGGTGTGGTCGGAGCGGTTGTCAGCCTATGCCGACAGCCCTGAGATGGAAAGTGAGCACGCATACTGGAAGCAAGTGAACGAATCGGCGGCATACGATTCGTCCCAACTTCCAGCGTCCCAAGAGCATAGTGGTAGGTCTATGCAGCAAGACATGGGTATCGTAAATGTGAGGCTTACGAAGGAAGAGACTGATCAACTACTGAAGCAAGCCCACCGCGCGTACAACACAGAAGTGAATGATCTGTTGTTGACGGCACTCGGCAAGACGCTAAGCGCTTGGACTGGCAGTGAGCAGGTTGCGATTCTTCTCGAAGGCCATGGCCGGGAAGATATCATGAAGGATACGGATATATCACGAACGGTCGGCTGGTTTACAAGCCAATACCCAGTGCTACTGCGGATTAACCAGGAAGAAGATATCTCCGGGCACATTAAACGGATGAAGGAGATGCTGCGCAACATTCCACATAAAGGAATTGGATACGGCATCTGGAGATATCTCAGCCAGAATGGACCGTCCCGGGCAACATATGCCGAGCCACAGATCAGCTTTAATTATTTAGGCGAATTTGATCAGACATTGCAGCATAGCGGCATGCATTTTTCTCCATATTCCAGCGGAGCTAATACTCATGAACTGACCCAAATGTCCTGTATTATGGACGTGGGAGGACTCGTTACAGATGGCATGCTGGAACTAAGCATTCAATACAACAATAAGGCACTCCAACAAAATGCTGCTGAGCAACTAGCAGAGCAATTCAAGCAGAACGTGCTGGAAGTAGTTCAGCATTGTGCATCTCGGGAGCAATCCGAATTGACACCAAGTGATGTGCTGCTTTCAGACTTAAGCCTTGAAGAACTGAACCGGATGGTGGAGCAGATTCAGTCTGACGAAGAGCTTGAGAATATGTACCCCATGACGCCGATGCAAAAAGGCATGCTGTTTCACAACATGCTGGATTTCCAATCGAGCGCCTATGTGGAGCAGTCCACCTTTGAACTAAAGGGAACGCTGGATCTCACTGCATTCGCTGCCAGTCTGGACTTGCTGGTAAAGCGTCATTCAGCACTGCGGACCAACTTCCGGAGCGATTTGCAGGACCAGCCGTTGCAAGTGGTGTACCGGAATAAACGCGGAGAACTGTACGTAGAGGATATACGTGAGAAGGAGAAGACGGCGCAAGAGCAGTATATTGAGGAGTTCACGCGTCGAGATCAGCAGAGAGGCTTTGATCTGGCAAAGGATGCACTGATGCGTGTATCTATCTTGCGTACATCAGACGATTCATACCATTTTGTATGGAGTTTCCACCACATCATCATGGACGGCTGGTGCTTGTCACTGGTCACCAATGAGGTCTTTGGAGGATATACCGCTCTTACAGAGGGGAAGCCACCGCAATTGCCGGTGGTAACACCATACAGTCGATACATCGAATGGCTGGAGGGGCAGAACCGTCAGGAAGCAGCGGAGTATTGGAGCGGTTACCTGTGGGGCTATGAGGAAACGGCGGTCTTGCCGCAGGCCAAAACAGGGAAGACCCAGGGATATGAGGCCGAATATCTGGAATTTGATTTAGGTATAGACCTGACAAGGGCCTTGCTGCAACTAGCAAAGCAAGAACAGGTAACGATAAATACGCTGCTGCAAACGGCCTGGGGTGTTTTATTACAAAAGTATAATCGCACAGAGGATGTTGTTTTCGGGAGCGTGGTTTCTGGACGCCCAGCGGACATTGCCGGAGTAGAGCAGATGATTGGACTATTCATTAACACGGTCCCCGTCCGTATTCAAGGCGGACAAGCAACTGCATTTACAGAGCTGATGAAGCAAACTCAGCGACAGGCGCTTGCTTCAGGAACATACGAAACGTTCCCACTCTATGAGATTCAGGCACAGGCTGAGCAAAAAGTGGAACTGATTAATCATATTATGGTATTTGAGAACTATCCGATAGATGAACAAATTGAGCAATTAGGTGAAAGGGAAGAAGCTGATTTTAAAATAACCGGAGTAGATGCAGTTGAGCAGACGAATTATGATTTTAACATCGTGGTGTTACCGGGAGAGACGCTACGGGTTCATTTCGGTTACAATGCCCAGGTATATGATTACGAAAGGGTAGAACAGATTCAGGGGCATCTGCTGCAACTGCTGGAGCAAATCAAGGTAAATCCAGCTGGCCGGATTTGCGAGCTGGATATATTAACCGCGCAAGAACGCGAGCAAATGCTGGGTGCTTGGTGTGACACGACAGCAGCATATCCACGTGAGCAGACGATTCACGGATTGTTTGAGGAGCAGGTCATGCAGACACCGGAGCAGGCAGCAGTATATTTTGAAGGAGCGCAAGTGACCTACCGTGAATTAAATGAGCGGGCGAACCGTTTGGCGCGTACTTTACGCAGCAACGGTGTGATGGCAGACGGTCTGGTCGGCCTGATGACAGAGCGATCGATTGACATGATTGTCGGCATCTTGGGTATTTTTAAGGCAGGGGGCGCCTACATTCCGGTCGATCCGACTTATCCGGAGAACCGCATCCGCTATATGCTGGACGATTCAGGCACGGAACTGCTGTTAACGCAGCAGCATTTGGTGGAAAAAGTGGAATTTAGGGGCAAGGTACTGCTGTTGGACGCAGAAATGGACGAAGCCACTGTGGATGCAAGTTCGGCTGAAGCAAAAGGGAACCCTGTGTCCGTATATCACAGGGATGGTACGAATTTGGAGGCCATATCCGGTCCTCATAACCTAGCGTATGTGATTTATACGTCCGGAACGACAGGCCAGCCTAAGGGAGTAATGCTTGAGCATCGTGGACTCTGCAATCTGCATACGTACTTCAGGGAGACGCTGCGGATCAGCGGCTCGGATCGTGTCGTATCATTTGCCAGCTATTCCTTTGATGCTTCGATCTGGGAAATGCTTCAGGCGCTCTTCAACGGGGCCACTTTATGCATTCCGACATCAGAAACCATTCTCAGCTATGACAAGTTTGAGCAGTATATGGCGGATCATCGAATTACAATTACGATATTGCCGCCGACCTATGCTGTATACTTGAATCCGGAACGAATGCCGGATCTGCGCATCCTGTTTACAGGCGGTTCGGCTGCCTCACCAGAATTGGTATCCAAATGGAAGGATCATGTGACATACTACAATGCTTACGGTCCAACGGAAAATTCCATAACAACGTCTATTTGGCTCTCACCGGAAGTTCCCGAAGCAGGAATGTGTATCTCAATCGGACGTCCTGTACCGAATCACCGTGTGTATATGGTCGATGCACATGGACAGCTTTCACCGTCAGGAATCCCTGGTGAACTGTGCGTATCCGGCCCAGGACTGGCACGCGGTTATCTGCACCGTCCGGAATTAACGGCAGACCAATTTGTGACCAATCCGTTTGCAGATGGGGAAGCGGGCTATGAACGCATGTATCGGACAGGCGACCTGGCGAGATGGATGCCGGACGGTAACATTGAGTACCTGGGACGGATCGACCAGCAGGTCAAAATTCGTGGTTACCGGATTGAGCTGGGCGAAGTTGAGGCGGCTATGCTGAAGGCAGATCGCATGCAAGAGGTCATCGTACTGGCACATGCAAATAGCCAAAACCAACATGAACTCGTTGCTTATTATGTAGCGGAACGGGAAGTGACGGGGAGCGAGCTTCGCAAGATGTTAAATGAAGAACTCCCGAATTATATGGTCCCTTCACATTTCATTCAATTGCAGAACGTACCTCTTACACCAAACGGTAAAATTGATCGTAAGGCGCTGCCGATGCCAGAAGGTCGTTTGACCGATCATGTTGCACCGCGAACATGGATGGAAATAAAATTGGCAGACATCTGGCAGGATGTACTGGGACTACCACAAATAGGCATCGACGAAAATTTCTTTGAAATTGGCGGTCATTCGCTGAGGGCAACGACACTGACTTCTAGAGTTCGCAAAGATTTAAACAAACCGATGGATCTGCAAAACATATTTGATGCACCGACGATCGAGCAATTGGCGGCCTTGCTTGAAGAACAGGATCAAATCACATATGCATCCATACCGGTGGCAGAAGAACGTGACACTTACCCGCTTTCTTTCGCACAGACACGGATGTATGTGCTTCACCAGCTGGATCCGGATGGAATAAGCTATAACACCACATCAGCACTGAGAATAATCGGTCCGATAGATGTGAAGCAGGTGGAAGAGGCATTCCATCAATTAATTTCACGTCACGTAGCCCTCCGGACAAGCTTTGAACTGGTAAATGGTGTGCCGATGCAGCGGGTTCACGAAACGATTCACTTTGAGTTGGAATATGACACAATATCAGAACTGCGGACAGAATCCAATGAACTTATGCTTGAGAATTTAGCAGAAGAACATGCCCGTTCCTTTGTTCGTCCATTTGACTTGAAGATCGCTCCGTTACTACGTGTAAAGCTGGTCAAATTGGGATTGGACGAAGAAGGACAGGAGCCGCAGCACTTATTGATGCTTGATATGCACCACATCGTTTCAGACGGGGTATCCATTGAAATATTGGCTGGTGATTTTGCCCGCTTATATAGCGGTGAAGTATTATCTCCGCTGCGTATTCAATATACAGACTATGCTGTGTGGCAGCATAGCAAAACTCAGCAGGAGCGAATAAAGAGTCAGGGAGAGTACTGGCTGAATAGATTTAGTGGCGATTTGCCTCAACTGGATTTGCCAACTGATTTTGAGCGTCCGGCAATACGATGTACGGAAGGTGACGCTGTTGAATTTGAAATGGGACAGGAATTGACTCAGTGTTTAAAAGAACTGGCGGTGCATACGGATTCTACGCTGTACATGGTACTTATGGCTGCATACACAGCATTGCTGCATTATTACACAGGGCAGGAAGACATCATTGTGGGTACTCCGATTGCAGGTAGACCACATGCTGACCTGGAGCCTATACTCGGTATGTTTGTCGGCACGCTCGCATTACGTAATCATCCTCACGCTGAACAAACGTTTTATAACTGTATTGAGGACGCCAAGACGTGTGCACTGCAAGCATATGCGCATCAGGATTATCCGTTTGAGGAGCTGGTGGAAAAGCTCGACCTGAAACGAGATATGAGCCGTAATCCGTTGTTCGACACGATGTTTGTATTGCAGAATGTGGAGAAAAAGGAAATGAAGTTGGACAAGTTGTTCTTCCGCTCTTTTGGGATAGATCAGGTTTCTGCGAAATTCGACCTGACGCTTGAAGTCAGTGAGGAGGAAGCATCTATCCAGCTCCAATTTCTGTACGCTACATCTTTGTTTAAACGGGAAACGGTAGAAAGCATGGCAAGGCATTTTGTACAGTTGGTCAAAACCGTTGTAGCCGATCCCAATGCTAAGCTGGGCGAATTGACGCTGATTTCGGAAGAAGACAAAGGGATTCTAAAAAAACATAGGGACACCCTAAAGACTTCTCGCTACTGGAGTACTCTGCTCGAAGGTTATGAAGAAGCACCTCAATTGCCATATGCCAATCTGATGGGGCGCAGTCCATATCAGACAGAGCATCTGGAGATTAATTTGGATGTTGAACGTACGGTGGCACTGCAGCGAATTGCACTGAATGAGCAGGTGACGACAAATACGCTGCTGCAGACAGCCTGGGGAATTTTATTGCAAAAGTATAACGGTACAGATGATGTGGCGTTCGCTTGCTCCATATCAAGTCCTTTGACAGATATGTTGGAACCGAGGCATTCATCTGGACTGGGTAACCACACCTTGCCAGTTCGCATTCGAACTGAAGCAGGAGCGAACTTTAGCGGGTTGATGAGAAAAGTGCAGCAGCAAACCGATGAATCTGCGGTATATGGACATTTGCCAATGTCCGAAATAGTTACAACGAAAGTGAAACAGCTGGCACTTTTTGGTCACAGAATGGTTTTTGAGACTACTTTGGAGGATGCCAATACTGAGCAAGAAAGCTACGATTTAAGCATCATAGTATTTCAGGGAGATACACTACGAATTGATTTTGCCTACAATGCCCAGGCATATGATCTTCAGAGTGTGTCGCAGATTCAAGGACATCTACTGCGGTTGCTGGATCAAATTATAGCGAATCCGGATAGTTTAATTAGGGAAATGGATCTGCTGACTAAGCAGGAGCGGGAGCACATCATCCATGTGTGGGGAAATACCGCGGCAGAGTACCAGCGTGAACAAACAATTCACGGACTGTTCGAGGAACAGGTTTTGCAGACTTCGGATCAGACAGCTGTATATTTTGAAGGCCAACAATTGACCTACCATGAATTGAACGAGCGCGCTAACCGGTTGGCCCGTACTTTACGCAGCTATGGCGTTAAAGCCGATAGTCTGGTTAGTCTGATGACAGAGCGTTCCGTAGATATGATTGTGGGCATATTAGGAATTTTGAAGGCGGGAGGAGCATATATCCCGATAGACCCAACCTATCCGGAGGAACGCATCCGCTACATGCTGGACGACTCAGGTACGGAACTGTTGTTAACGCAACAGCACTTGACGGAAAAGGTGCTGTTTGGAGGCAAGGTGTTGGTGCTTGACGGTGAACAGGACGGAGTCGCTTCCGATACAAGAAAAGCGGATGAACGCGGGGAAATGCTGTCCGTATATCATCAGAACGGTTCGAATCTGGAGGCTGTATCGGGTCCAAACGATCTGGCATATGTCATCTATACGTCCGGAACGACGGGTCAGCCTAAGGGAGTAATGCTTGAGCATCACGGTCTTAGTAATCTTAAAACCTACTTCGAGCAAAAATTGAGTATTGGCTTGTCCGATCGGGTTGTCATGTTTGCCAGTTATTCGTTTGATACATCATGCTCGGAAATAATCCAGTCTTTACTATGCGGAGCGACATTGTATATACCTTCCTCCGAGACTATTTTAAATTATGAACGTTTTGAGCAATACATGGCTGCCTGCAGAATTACAATTGCAACGCTGCCGCCAAACTATGCTGTATACCTGAACCCGGATCGCATGCCTGATTTGCGTGTTCTGCTTACAGCAGGATCGGCCTCTACCGCAGAACTGGTGTCCGAATGGAAGGATCGGGTGGTTTATTACAATGCGTATGGTCCTACCGAAAATTCCGTTGCAACGTCTCTTTGGCCGGTATCGGAAGGAAATTCTGAGTTAGGTGGAATCATATCCATTGGACGGCCAGTATCTAATCACCGCGTGTATATAGTGGATACACACGGAAATCTTTCACCTGGAGGAGTCCCTGGTGAGCTGTGTGTATCCGGTCCGGGGCTGGCACGCGGCTATCTGCACCGTCCAGAGCTGACAAAAGAAAAATTCGTAGCCAATCTGTTTGCAGCAGAGGAAGTTGGCTATGAGCGAATGTACCGTACAGGTGACTTGGCACGATGGTTGCCAGATGGGAACATTGAATATTTGGGTAGGATTGACCATCAGGTCAAAATCCGCGGGTATCGGATTGAACTCGGTGAGATTGAAGCGCAAATTATCAAGGTGGACGGTGTTAAGGAATCTATTGTCATGGCTCGTGCAGATCAGCAGGGAGACTATCATTTGGCCGCTTACTACGTAGCTGAAAAAGAAATCAGCGGCAGTATGATATTGAATTTGCTGAATGAGAAATTGCCGAACTATATGGTACCGTCGTATTTTATACAACTGCAGAACATGCCGCTGACACCGAACGGAAAAATTGATCGCAAGGCACTGCCGGCACCGGAAGACAGTCTGCAAAGCAGAGCTGATTATGTCGCACCGCGGACATGGGTGGAAGTGAAGCTGGCACAAATTTGGCAGGATGTGCTGGGTCTGGAGCAGGTCGGTGTGAAGGAAAACTTTTTTGAGATTGGCGGACACTCGCTGCGGGCGACGACGCTGGCCTCAAAAATTCACAAGGAGCTGAACAAGCTGCTCCCACTACGCAGTATTTTTGAAGCGCCAACGATTGAACAACTGGCAGTGATCATAGAAGGTCTGGATCAAGTAGCGTATGCGTCCATTCCGGTGACGGAAGAACGCAGCTTCTACCCGCTTTCCTCGGCGCAAAAACGACTGTATGTGCTGCATCAGTTCGACCCGAATGATGTGAACTACAACATGCCGTCGGTGCTGCAAATGAGCGGACCGCTGGATGTGAAACAGGTAGAAGACGCGTTCCGTCAATTAATCACCCGTCATGCGACGTTGCGTACCCGCTTTGAGCTGGTGGACAATGAGCCGATGCAATGGGTTGAGGATACGGTGTCGTTTGAGGTGGAATATACGAAGGTACAGGCAGAGCGTGCGACTACGGATACAGATCAGGACACAGCTACGGACACGACAGTCAGCCAGGAAGCACAAGAGCTTGTGCAGCAGTTTGTCCGTCCGTTTGATCTAAAAGCTGTGCCACTGCTGCGGGTAGGCTTGGTGGACTTGGGCGTACAAGGAGTAGAGCAGGAATCTCAGCATCTGCTCATGCTCGACATGCACCATATCGTTTCGGATGGTGTGTCGATGGAGGTACTGACCGATGAATTTGTCCGGTTGTATAGCGGTGAAGAGCTATTACCATTGCGGATTCAGTACAAAGACTATGCGGTATGGCAGCAAAGCGAAGCCCATCAGGAGTGGATGCAGCGTCAGGAAGCGTACTGGCTCGACACCTTCCGGGGCGGAGTACCTGCGCTGGATCTGTCAACCGACTTTGCCCGTCCGGCAGTGCAGAGTACGGCAGGGGATACGATCGAATTCGGACTGGAGCGTGAAGTTAGCGAACGCCTGAAAGAACTGGCGGCACAAACAGGCGCAACCCTGTATATAGTGCTCCTGGCGGCATACACCACGCTCTTGCATAAATACACAGGCCAAGAAGATATCGTAGTCGGAACGCCGATTGCTGGAAGACCGCATGCGGAACTGGAGAGCCTCGTAGGTGTTTTCATCAACACGCTGGCGATCCGCAATTATCCGTCTGGCGACAAAACGTTCCTTGATTATCTGCAAGAGGTTAAAGAGCATGCGCTTAGTGCTTATGAGCATCAGGACTATCCTTTTGAAGAGCTGGTTGAAAAGCTGAATTTAACGCGGGATACGAGCCGAAATGCGTTGTTTGACACGATGTTTGAGTTGAAAACATTGGAGCAACAGGAGTTCCGTCTGGAAGGTCTGACCTTACATTCATATCCGGTGGAAAATAATACGGCCAAATTTGATCTGACTCTGGATGCAGTGGAGCAGCCGGATGGTATAGTTTGCAGTCTGGAATACAGCACGGCGCTGTACAAGCCTGAGACCATCACGCGCTTGGCACAGCATTTTACCGAACTTGTACGTGCAATTACCCTTCATCCGCAGCAGCCACTGGCAGCTTTGGAGATGGTACCTGCCGAGGAAAAAGCACAAATCATCCATGGATTTGGAAATGTGGGGGTATCGGATGTTGCTGTAGTTGAAGTAGAAGCCTTCTTCCATACCTTTGTGGAAGAACAGGCACAGCTTGTGCCGGATCACGTGGCGGTGGTGTACGAGGAGCAGCAGCTTACGTACCGGAAACTGAACGAGCGTGCGAACCAATTGGCGCGTAGATTGCGGAATGAAGGCATTGGACGCGAGTCGATTGTCGGCATTTTAAGTGAACGTTCGGTGGACATGCTGGTCGGCGTTTTGGCGGTGTGGAAAGCTGGAGGCGCATATGTGCCGCTGGATGCAGACTATCCATCAGAACGTATTCATTTCATGCTGGAGGACAGCGGTGCGACGGTACTGTTGACCCAGACGGGCTTGCAGGACCGTGCGCAGGCATGGCTGGAGGAAAGCCGACAGGCCTTGGCCGGAGGGCAATCTGAAGCCGAGTTAGAAACAGCGGCTGGCGCTGAAACGATGGAATCAGGTACTCTCCATGGAACCCTGAATGGAACAGCAACTTCGTCACCTGATAGCGAAGTAGCATCCGAACTGGCAACGAGACTACGTCTGCAGACTATGCTGGCGTTGGATGATGAGTCGCTGTACATCGGAGATACCACAGACGTCGATCACATCAACGAACCACACGATCTGGCGTATGTGATCTACACGTCCGGTACAACGGGACGTCCAAAAGGGGTCGTGATTGAGCATCGCAGCTTAGTGAATACGGCTGCGGCGTATCGCCGAGATTACCGTCTGAGCGAGTTCCCGGTACGACTGCTGCAGCTGGCGAGCTTCTCGTTCGACGTATTCGTCGGAGATATCGCGCGGACGCTCTATAACGGGGGAACGATGGTCATTTGTCCGAAAGACGACCGGATTGATTTTAGCCGTTTGTATGGCTGGATTCGCGATTACCAGATTACCGTATTCGAATCGACCCCGGCCCTGATCGTACCGTTTATGCAACATGTGCATGAACAGGGACTGGACATGAGCAGTCTGGAATTGCTGATCACCAGCTCGGATAGCTGTAGCGTGACAGATTACCGGGTGCTGCAAGAATGGTTTGGCGCGGATATCCGCATTATGAACAGCTATGGTGTCACAGAAGCGGCAATCGACTCTAGCTTCTACGACGAAGAGCTGTCGAAGCTACCAAGCAGCGGCAATGTGCCGATTGGTCAGGCGTGGCTGAACGCACGTTTCTATATCGTGGACAGCCAGCTGAATCCGGTGCCGATCGGCGTACTGGGTGAGCTGTGCATTGGCGGAGCCGGGGTGGCACGAGGCTACCTGAATCGTGCAGACCTGACAGCCGAGAAATTCGTAGCGAACCCATATGTACCGGGTGAACGATTGTACCGCACAGGCGATTTGGCGCGGTGGATGCCGGATGGCAATGTGGACTTTATCGGCCGGATGGATGATCAGGTCAAAATCCGGGGCTTCCGGATTGAATTGGGCGAGGTGGAAGCACAGCTGCTGACCGTGGACGGCATTCAGAAAGCCATCGTCACCGCCTGGGAAGACGAAGACGGAGACAAGGATTTGTGTGCGTATGTCGTAGCCTCGGAGGCGCTGAATTTGCCAGAGCTGCGCAACCTGCTGCAGCCCAAGCTGCCGGGTTATATGATCCCGACTTATGTCGTACAACTGGATCATTTCCCGCTGACACCAAACGGGAAAATTGACCGCAAAGCGTTGCCTGCGCCGGATGGAGACATTCAAACAGGTGTTGAATATGCAGCCCCGCGAACCGACATGGAACGACATATGGTAGATATTTGGAAGCAGAATTTGGGTGTCAGTATTGTTGGCATTGATGATAACTATTTTAATTTAGGCGGACACTCCCTAAAAGCCATTCAATTGGTTTCACAGGCTAAGGCTGTTGGCATTGAAATAGGAATTAATCAGGTGTTTCAATATCAGACTATTCGCCAAATGTCAGAGTATATGCGAGCAGACACTTCGATGCCGGATATACTAACACGTGATATTGCCGAGGCAATAGACATCATCGAAAAGGCTTATGACGTATATGCTCATTTCCAATCAACAACCGTTGAAGGACGAGATCAATTAACTTTGCACATAGATCCTTTCGATTCTGTACAAGCAGAGGCCCTGAAAAAAGTCATTTTGTCACGCCTTCATCCTGACCTTCATCCACATCATTTGCTTCCTTTTGAAGAAGCTGTCCAAGTACTTGGCTGTGAAAAGCTGTACACAGATACGATGGTAGACGATGAAGCAGTGAAGCTGCATGCTGAGGAATGGCTGGAACATCTGCTGCGGATGAATGACCAATGGAACAGCACTATGCTAGCAGGAGAGCCTTTACAACGCTATGCGCTTGCTCCCGCTCAACATTATCATTTGGAGCATCCGCAACCCTCAGGAGGTGTCGTTCCTTTTGATAGTTACCTGCTGGATGTAGAACGGTTATCTGCAGTCATGCAACGCCTGATAGAGCGCCATGAACTCTTTAGAAGTGTGTTGGTCCAAACGGATATCGGATGTGAATGGGAAACGTTGTCCATGAAGGAGCGCATGGACATTCCAATGATAGATTTATCGAACTACGATGCAGAGATGCAAAATCGTATACTCTCACATATATTGCCTGCATTCTTTATGAACCCTTATGAAACAACCGGAGACTTGTTATATCGTATTGCGCTTGTTCGCCTCAATTTACGGGATCATTTGCTGCTGCTCCCTTGTTCACATCTCATCTATGATAACATGAGCGGAGAGGTCGTTAAGAGTGAGCTGTACCGTGCATTTGATGACATAAGCAATGTAAAAGGGCAGCTAGCAGGAAGCTACCGTGATTATGTGAGTCAGGTCCGCAAAGGACCTCAGGGCATGGGCGATCAAGAGATTGTCGACAAATTTCGCTTGTCCGCATTCGCTACTGCTTCGGATGCTATATTCCTCGCAGTCGATGGGCGCAGCTACACAACGGGCACAGATGTGACAGTTGAACTTGCGAATTGGAATGATTCCGACGCGGTCGAATACATGTGGGACTTGGCTATACGACTGGCCAATCGCTTTTTCCGCAGATATTTGCAAGTGAACGAAGTTCCTGTTCTTCTCGTCAATTATGGCCGGGCATATGAGGACAAGCAATATTTTGATATTATAGGTGAATTTATTGACCAAATTCCAGTACTGCTTACAGATGCGGATGAACAGGGGGATGAGATCAGGAAAACTATACAGTTGGCCGTGTCCCATAATCTGAATTTTTTAAATCTCATATACAATGGCGAAATGACATCGTTGTATCCGCAGTCCAATCGGTATCTAAAGCATAGCCTGAATAAACTGCCTATTGTCTTCAATTACCTTGGCGAAGCGTCGGAAACATATCAACTGTTTAAAAATGTGCTGCCAGAAGAGAGGGACTTTCATCGGGATTCGATCATTTTCTTCACTGTTCAGCATCTAGAGAACGTACTGCAAATATCACTTGAACTTCCTTTTGAAGAAAATCCAGAAACCGTTAAAGCGATGTTGGAAACTGAGCTAGCGAACTTACTAGTAACAGACGGAAGTGGAATAATGTTCACCTGATTCTCACTGTAGGCATTAAAAACAAGCTCCGAGTTCAAAATAGGGAAACTGCCCCGAAGCTTTCAAATGGCTTTGGGGCAATCTAAACAAACCACAAAAGCCGCAAGTCTCCAATAACCCAGGAGATTTACGGCTTTTGTGGTTTGAATTATGAACTTGGTGAACCTATGACTCATGCAATTGCGCTGACTTCTGGTGCCGCCGACTTATGAATACCAAAGACAATGCAATTACCGTGAGGATAATCCCAAGCATTTGAAATCCCTTGAAGCTAAATGTACCTCCCATTACGATACCTATCAATAATGAAGAGATAATAGTTCCCAGATATCTTGATGTGCTAAATAATCCGGATGCTACACCGATTATTTCTTTTGGAGAACTTTGAAACAGGGCTGCTTGCATACCTACATTGTTCAAACCGTTGCTAATACCGAATGCAGCTAAAGCCAAACACACGCTGATAACCGGTGAATTTGGATTCAATGTCACCAGCCACACTGACCCCAATGTCATCAGAATTGCGGACACCAGCAATGCCGGTCTGGGTCCTGATTTATCGATCCATTGTCCTGCAATGGGAGAAGTAATTAGCGAGCACAAGCCTAAGCTTAGCATGAGAATGCCTGTTTGGAATTCGCTGACATGACGTACCATTTGCAAGTAGGACGGAAGCCCGAAAAAGAGCGAGTAATATAGTACGTTAACGAGCATGAATTCGACATTAATCCAAATCATCGCAGGGTAACTGGCGAATGTGCGTAAAGGAATGAAGGGTGATGTCGCTTTTAACTCATGTCGTACGAATGCCCCCAGCGCAACGAAGCCTATCAGCCCGACAATGACATTTCCTAATGAGATATGCCCAGATGATTTTGCCGAGAGTAACCCAACGAGCAGGGCAACCAGACCCAATGTGAAGAGCAGAATCCCTGTTGCATCAATCAAATCAAACCATTTACGAAAAGACATGTTGCGTGCTACGGATGTTGGCAGTTCGTCCTTAGGAATATTCCTCCAAGCCAATACAAAGCTGGCCACCACAAACGGAATATTGATGAAAAAGATAGCAGGCCAATTCCACCAATGAATCAACACCCCGCCAATAAAGGGGCCAATTGCTGCTGCTCCAGATAGGAATATGGACAAAACAGACAACGCAGTTGCTTGTTTCTCTGTAATATGAATTCGAACAATAGCCATTCCAACTCCAACCATCATGCTTGTTCCGATGGATTGCACAATGCGGAACATGATGAGCCACCCGAAATTTAGTGATAATGGAGCTAATAATGATGCAATGAAGGCTACAACAAGCCCGGTAAGGAATATCTTCCTACGACCAAATAAATCGCTGGCCTTACCCATGACAGGTTGAGCGATGCTACTTGCAATGTAGAAAGAAAAAATAATCCAGGAAACACCTGTAAAGTCAAGATGGAACACATTTTGTAGACTTGGAATAGCAACTGAAACCATCGAAGAATTTAATGGGTTCAATAGTATCCCTAGACCAACTGAAATCATTAACCACCAGCTGCGAACGCTCATTTCTGGTCCCCCCATAGCGAATTAATGTCATCGTACTTGTAATCGATTATTTATTCCAACGCATTTGATGTTATAATCTCATTGACTTGAGGGAATGAATGGAGGGCATAATGGAACTTCTTCAACTGCAATATTTTCTGACGGTAGCTCGTTTGGAACATGTGACCGAAGCTGCACGAAGTCTGCACGTTACTCAATCGTCGCTGAGCAAAACGATTCAGCGTCTGGAGGAAGATCTGGGGGTTCCTCTATTCGATCGAACAGGGAGGAAACTGCGATTGAATGAGTTCGGAAGCAGATTCCTTCACCGTGCAGAGAGGGCTTTATTTGAATTGGAGCAGGGGAAGCAGGAGCTTAGTGATTTATCCAGCCCGGAACATGGCACTCTCGAATTGGCGGTGACCACCGCTAGCACATTACCCAATATCCTGCGAGAGTTTCGGAAAAAGCGACCCTATATTCAATTTCATGTGCAAATGCTGACTACGCAGGAAATGGTAACGCTTCTTCATAGAGGCGAGGTCGATTTTTGCTTGTCCTCACCTCCAATAGAGGGAGATGACATCGAATGCCAAATCGTGTTTATCGACCCAATCCTTGTAGCTGTTCCAAAGGGGCATCGGTTGGCAGATCGAAGCAGTGTAACGTTGAAAGATCTAAGGGATGAATGGTTTGTCGGTGTAAAGAGAGGCTACGGTACTCGCGATTTAGTGGACTCTGTATGCAAATCGGAAGGTTTCGTACCTAAATATGTGTATGAGGGGGATGAACCTGCAAGGCTTAGTACGCTTGTGGAAGCTGAAATTGGCATAGCCTTCATACCAAGCACGGCAAGGAATTCACGGGAACATCTTAAATATCTCCAAGTAGAAAATCACGAATTGGTACGGGAGATCGCTTTATTATGGCACAGAAGTCGGTATATTTCGCGGGCTGCTCTGGAATTCCGTGAGGTAGTTGTAGAATATTTCGGAGCGATATCCAAACAGACAATATAATCCCATAATATAAGCGAAATAAAAAATACATTAACAGAAGCGGTAGCGTAGGACATGTTAATCAAACGTCCTAAGCGGCCGCTTATTCTTTATTCAACTACAAAATTTGTGTTTTCGATTTGTACGCTGCCTACACACCTGCCTAGCTATTAAAGGAGTTCTTGCATTGACTAACCCATCCTTCTTAGCTGACGAAACTGCTCCGGTGTGATACCTGTTTGCTCCCGAAACCTCTTGATAAAATAGCTGCTTTGATGAAAACCAGATTCCAGTGCAATCTGCTTTACAGTGAGTGCCGTGGATACAAGGAGCTGTTTAGCCAGCGTTATTCGGCATTGGAGTAAATATTGAGCTGGGGTACTGCCCATGATCTGATGGAAGAGCCGGCTAAAATGAAAGGAGCTATAACCTGACGTCGCAGCCATTGTCTTCAAATCGAGCATGTTCTGACATTGCATACGAATATATTCCGCCGTATGACGAATCCTCTCATGGACGGTGCCGCCGGGAGAGGTCCCGAAAATTTGGTTGGAATGGTGGACGATCTCCAGAAGAATTTCATAAAGCAGGGAAGAGATCCGTACATCATAGTCGTGACGGTAAGCTTGGGCAAGTTGCAACATTTCTTCCATCAGCGGTTTTAAACGTTCTGGCCGGTGGAGCGAGAACAGATACGGTTCGTGCATGCTTCGGCCTTGTAATAGCGAATCTACATCTTGCCCGTCAAAATGAATCCATCGGACATCCCAGGGATCCTCGGGTTTAGTTCGATATTGCTGTGTCGTATGCTTGCCGAAAAGAAAGCCCATGCCAGGAGTAAGCTCGATTTCCTTCCCATCATGCACAATAGCGCCTTTGCCTGCAAAAATGATATGTAAATTGTATTCTATCAGTAATCCTGCATTCCTTCGCTCCCCATGATTGGGGAAATTCTTGTAATGCCCTAACGATTCGGGAAACAGTATACCTTTATTTAGAATGGGTGAAGGAAGATAACAATCTATTTTAATCATGTATCCATCTCCTTGAGTAAGTTAGCAAAAAAGTAATTCATTTAGCAAAATCGAGTTATTCTAATCCTTTTATTCCTATATTACAATAGATACAATTATAAGAGAATCACATTTTTGTACTATCACTTCTACTGAAGGAGAATTGGAGCATGCCGAAATCCTTATCTTTAGATCGCTTTCATTTGGGAGCTTGTTATTATCCTGAACACTGGGACGAATCGTTGTGGTCGGACGATCTCATAAGAATGAAGGAACTGGGCTTCAGCATCATTCGGATTGGAGAATTTGCTTGGTCGATCTTCGAGCCGGAGGAAGGAAAGTTCGAATTCACGCTGTTTGACCGTTTCTTGGAGCAGGCAGACGCGAACGGGATTCAAGTGATCATGGGCACACCAACAGCTACGCCACCAGCATGGCTTACTTATAAGTATCCCGAGGTGCTGAACGTATCCATGGAGGGGGTCACGTTCCAACATGGTCAGCGTCGGCATTATAACTACAGTAGTCCCATTTATTTAGAGCTTTGCGCACGTATTACAAGAGCGATGGCACAACATTACAAAGATCATCCGGCCATCATTGGGTGGCAAATTGATAATGAGCTGAACTGCGAGATAAACGTCTTCTATGCCGAGGCAGATCATCAGGCTTTCCGGCGCTGGCTAGAGGCAAAATACGGTACATTGGAGCAGCTCAACAAGGCCTGGGGTGCTGTATTCTGGAATCAAACTTATGACAGCTGGAAGCAGGTTCATCTAACTCGTCCAACCGTATCCGGGTCAACAAATCCTCATCAGGCTTTGGACGAGAAACGATTTATATCCGATAACACCATTTCGTTTGCCAAGCTACAAGTGGACATACTTCGGTCAGTGGCGCCTAATCAGTGGGTGACAACCAACGGTGTGTTCGGGCATTTGGATAGCCATAGGATGACGGATCAACTACTTGATTTTTTCTCGTACGATTCTTACCCTCAATTCAGTACCATTTATCCGGACCAAGGGGAGAAGCCATTGCTGGATCGCAAGTGGGGGCTTTCTTTAAGTAACGTCAGAGGGATGTCACCAAATTTCTGCGTGATGGAGCAGCAATCCGGTCCGGGAGGATGGGTGAACAGGATGGAGATGCCATCCCCGCGTCCGGGGCAGATGCGATTGTGGACCTACCAAAGCATTGCTCACGGGGCAGACATGATTTTGTATTTCCGCTGGAGAACGGCAACGTTTGGTACAGAAATGTACTGGCATGGAATTAATGATTATCACAATCAGCCGAATCGTCGGGTCGCAGAAGCAGGCCGCGTCGGAAAGGAGCTGCAAAAGGTTGGAGGACGGATTCTTGGCAAACGCTACGTGGCAGAAGTTGCTCTACTTCGCGATTATGATAACGAGTGGGATGGCGAGTTGGATAAATGGTATGGTCCCTTGACAAAGCAAAGTGAGCTCGGCTGGTACAAGGCACTGCAGTATGGACATATACCTTCGGATATGGTTACAATCCGTCCGGGTATGGAATCAGAGCAGCTGCGGGAACTGGGAAATTACAAGGTGTTGGTATACACGCATCCGGCGATCCTAAGAGACAGTACAGCAGCTATGTTGCAGAAGTATGTAGAGGATGGGGGCATCCTGATCTTCGGTTGCCGCACCGGTTATAAGAACGAGTTTGGTCACTGCCGTATGCAGCTACTCCCAGGGCCTGCAGCCGAAATGAGTGGCGTTCATGTAGAGGACTTTACGATGGTAAATGGGACGGCATCACCTGTATCGGTGCGGTTTAAGGAACAAGCCCTTGATTTTTGGGCTCCAGACTTCAACGACATTTTGAATGTTCATGCTGATACGGTAGAAGTACTTGCAGAGTACGCATCAAGCTACTATGAAGGAAAACCGGCCTTGACCGTCAATCGTGTTGGCGAGGGACTGGTCTACTATTGGGGCGCAGCTTTTGACTTACCGATAGCGGCTGAGCTTCTAAGACAGCTGCCGGTGGCATCTCCGCTTGCGGGGTGGTGCCAAGCTCCTTCGACGGTAGAAGTTGCTATTCGTGCGGATGTACAAGAAGAGCTGGTATTTCTATTGAATTACAGCGGAGAAACGGCTCAGGTTAAACTGAGTGTGGAGACGGAAGATCTCCTTTCCGGTAGCAAGCTTACGGGTACCGTACCATTGGAACCGTATGGAGTATGGGTATTAAAGAAAGTTTAAAATAAAAAGAGCATCAGCCGCTGATCTTAATCCGAAGATCAGTGGCTTTTTATTGTATTAAGCAAGGGAATAACATGTTGTTTTTGTGTACAAGGTTCGGCTCAATAATCGCTGTCTTTCCTATGGGTTCTTGAACCAGAGAAATCGAACATGATCGGTATTTAATACAAAATTAATATTTTAATACAAAATTAATAATTTAATACAATATTATTGACGCTTTTTATATTGGTGTGATGTGAAAGGCATGCTCGTCTGGTCGGAAATGGCGTCGACCTTTGAGTTCAATGATCAGGCGGTTAGCCGCTTTACGAAGGAATGGCTGGAAATCGTACCGCAGCAGTACAATCATCCAAGTATCATAACTTGGGCCCGTTCAATGAATCGTGTGGCATATCGACCATTGAACATGATGTAAGGCAGCAGTAGTTCACGCAAACCATTTATCATCTGACGAAGACTATTGATCCGTATCGTCCGGTGGTTACCAATGACGGATGGGAGCATAGGGTCTCGGATATTTTTAACTCTTCATGATTATGTGGAAACGGGCGAAGAGTTTTTGGGGCGATATCAGGAAAAGGAAAGCATCGTAAACAACAGCATTTCCTTTATTCAGTCGAAGCTTCTATCGAACGTTTCCGTGCAATCACCGGAGCAATTAAAGCGACCCCCTATCTCTCGGGCTATTGCTATACACAGGTGACCGATGTACAGCAGGAAGTCAACGGGTTGTTGACGGAAGACCGAAAACCGAAGGTTCCGCTTGAAGTGATTCGGGAGATAAATCTGGCTTGAAGCGATAATTAAGATAATAGTATTTGCAGAACGGCTGTATGCTGTCTCTTCCGTTGGAGAATAAGGAATGCGGCATCTTCAGCATACTTTTCGCATATAGGCTTTTTAGTAGAAAACTGGATTTAACTATTTTGATTTTTTGTTCCCCACTCACATAACCCTTCCAAAACAGGTAATAGCGTTTCTGCTTTATCTGTGAGACTGTACTCGACTTTAGGAGGAATTTGAGGATATTCTTTTCGATTTACCAGACCATCCGCTTCCAATTCTTTTAGTTGTGAACTCAATGTTTTATAAGTAATAGCCCCTATCTGTCTTTTCAGATCATTAAAGCGAACGGTCCGGTTTTCGGCTAGGAGATAAATAATAACCATTTTCCATTTACCACCAATCAATGAAACTGTATAACCAAAAGGTGTATCTTGAATATTTTTAACTTTACCTTTAAATTCAGCCATACTCATGGTTACAATATCCTTTCGGGTAGTACCTATCAAAATAGTGCGTACTACGTTTTTATTTGTGTTCAGTTTATACTAACCTTACTTTTGAAGTAAAGGAGAGAATAACATGACTAAAAAAACAATACGCCTGTTAATGCCACAATGGCAAGGGGGAAACAATCCTAATTACTCTTTTGGAGCCGAACTGCTTGCTTGGCTAGCTCCGGATAATGATCAACCCCTTATTCATGTTCCAGTTCAAGCTTATGATGGAACTCCACTTGAAAACGAAAACGGTATGAATGGGAGAACACAGCTACTTGAACAATTAGAGGCTGCTCAGCATATCATTGATGCTCATAAGCCAGATCGCATTGTAATGTTTGGTGGTGACTGCTTAGTGGAACAAGCTCCATTTGCCTATTTAAACGAACGATATGGTGGGGAATTAGGTTTAATTTGGATCGATGCTCACAGTGATTTAGTTAGATATGTAGGCTATGATAACGGACATACATTACCGCTCGGAAATCTGTTGGGAGAAGGAGATGAGGAATTCGCAAAGCATGTGAAAATCCCTCTAAAACCAGAAAATGTTTTTATCGCAGGATTAGCAACTCCTACAGAGCAAGAAATAGAAGTGATTTCAGAAGCGTTTCAAAGACTAGGTATAGCACCAACAGAACCAGATACAGAAGTGATTCAAAGACTAGGGATTAAAACTGCAGAAGCTCAAGAGTTAACAAACAGTACTGAATCTATAAAAGAGTGGATTAAAGAAAGTGGCATTAAGCATCTGGCTATTCACCTTGATTTAGATGTGCTTGACCCAAAAGCATTTCGTTCTTTATTATTCGCCAACCCTGAAGCACCTTATAATTATTCTCCTGCGGGAACAATGCAAATGCCCCAACTACTTAATCTGATTAGAGAACTATCTGAAGAAACAGATGTAGTTGGCTTAGGTATAACGGAGCATATGCCGTGGGATTCTATTAATTTAAAAAATCTGCTTGGAGAGATACCTATATTAAATAACTAAGTTCATACACGGATTATAAGAGAACAATGATCTGCTTACAGTTTGTCTGGTTCTACTCCGCTTGTACTTTTCGGAAGCTGCACATTAGGCGAATATCCCCTATAATGGATCTTAAAACTAATTACAGACGTCTTATTATGTAAAAGTACGTTGAAATCGGTTACCCAATAAAGTCGCCATTTTGGCGGCTTTTTTGTTTTGGATAAAATTTATAGTAAGCCTTCAAAGGTGCCTATAATCTTTATAATGATGGTTTGACACTGAATTAGTGGGAAATGTGGGAAGGCGGTTCACTTGCTTCATTTGCTGAATAATTGATCATTAGCTCATAGTCTCTTTAAAAAACGTTTCTTTTAGGGAGTTACAATAACAGCTATTAAATAATTTGCATGATTCAGGCGCATTGTTATGAGTTTTTCAAATAGATTTTAAAACTTTTTATTAATCAAGGAATAGTGCTGGAGGACAAAAATATATATGCTTTAGGTCGCTTTGATGAATTTTATCTCTGGAGGACGATATAGAAAATCAATCGAAGCGAAATAAGTGATGTAACTCTAAATGAAAGCGGTTAAAGGAGGAGCCTTTATTAAGCCTTTGGGATGAAGATTTGAATAGAAAACTATGAAGGGAGGGTCGACCTAGAAAAGACAATTTAGGTAAATTAGTGAACTTCAAGATGAATAATACAGGACTAATCAAGCAGTTGTTTATTTATATGAATTGGAGGTTTTGAGATGAAAAAAACCATAACATGTTTGATTTTGTTTGGTCTGCTTATTAGTCTGTTGCCGATCAAAAATGTGAGCGCTTCCGAAAGCCTTGTTCTCACCAAATCGGCAACTGCAAGCTCCGTCGAAGATTCGAGTAAGGCGGCTGATTTTGCGATTGACGGGAATTCACTAACTAGATGGTCTTCACAATATTCAGATCCACAGTGGATAAGTGTAGATCTCGGCAATACTACCGAAATCAATGGGGTTACGCTTAACTGGGAAGCCGCTTATGCGAAGTCCTTCCAAGTTCAAACATCAACGGATAATGATCATTGGACTACCGTCTATTCCACTACGACTGGAGAGGGAGGAATCGAGAAGATATCTTTCGAAGCAACAAACGCAAGGTATGTAAGAATGAACGGCATCGAAAGGGCTACTAGCTACGGATATTCTCTCTGGGAATTCGAAGTGCATTCAGCCGACGAACCGGAGGATAACACACCTCCAACAGCGCCCTCCGGTCTGACTAGTTCCTCTATATCTGATACGACGGTAAGCTTAGAGTGGACGGAATCTACAGACAATGTAGGGGTTTCCGAATACGACATCTACAACGGATCAAAGCTAATAGGCTCCAGTGCGTCAACGTCCTTTATCGTTACTGGCTTAACAGCTAACATGGCGTACAGCTTTTATGTGAAAGCCAGAGATGCTGCTGGGAACGCGTCGGCTGCAAGCAATGTGATTGATGTGAACACTAGCGCGTCCGACACAATTGTTTCAGGTGAAATTTATAAACTAAAAGCACAGCATAGCGGAAAAAACCTAGAGGTAGCAGGAAACTCCACTGCCGATGGAGCCAAGGTGCAGCAGTGGACGGACAGCGGCAGACCCCAGCAGAAATGGAAAGTGATCGACGTTGGCGACGGATACTACAAACTGATTGTGCAATCCAGCGGTAAAGCACTAACAGTAGCTGGAGGTTCTCTCGAAGATGGTGCTAATGTGCAGCAATGGACAGACAACGACTTATCTAATCAAAAGTGGAAGATTATTAGCGTCGGCGGCGGATATTATAAGTTGCTCGTTAAATCTAGCAGTAAAGCGCTGGATGTAATCGGGGGTTATACTAATGATGGGGCAAATGTACAGCAATGGGTGGATAACGGAAATGATCAGCAGAAATGGAAGTTTACGCTTGTCGAATCAACCGCTGATATGACAGCACCAACGGCACCAGCGAACCTGAAAAGTTTTTCCAAAACAAACACTTCGGTAAGTCTTGTATGGGATGCTTCAACAGACGATGTAGGGGTTACCAGCTACGATGTGTATAATGGAACAACCTTGGTCGATTCAACCGACACGACAAGTTATACCGTGACAGGACTTACCGCCAATACAACGTATAGCTTCACAGTAAAAGCCAGGGATGCAGCAGGGAATGTTTCAACAGCAAGCAATATCATAAATGTGACGATAAATGCTACCTCTGAGAATACAGGCTTTTATATTAACGGAACAACGCTGTACGATGCCAACGGAAATCCGTTCGTAATGAGAGGAATCAATCACGCTTATACATGGTATAAGGGTCAAGAGTCAGCAGCGATCCCTGCCATTGCGAGAACGGGAGCGAACACCATCAGAATCGTACTGTCGGATGGTCAGCAATGGACAAAAAACAATCTGTCTGAGTTACAGAATTTAATCACTTTGTCAGAGCAAAACAAATTGGTTGTTGTCCTTGAAGTACATGATGGTACAGGGTCTGATAGCGCTACTGTATTGAATAATATTGCGAATTACTGGATTGAAATGAAAGGTGCACTCATTGGAAAAGAAAGCACCGTTATCCTCAATATTGCGAACGAATGGTATGGAACATGGGATGGCGGAGGCTGGGCGCAAGGCTATAAGTCTGTTATACCCAAGCTTAGAAATGCCGGCATCAAAAACACAATCATGGTTGACGGAGCAGGATGGGGACAGTATCCGCAATCTATTTTTGACTACGGAACAGAAGTCTTTAATGCAGATCCGCTTAAAAATACGATGTTCTCTATTCATATGTATGAATATGCCGGTGGAAATGCTGCTACAGTAAAAAGCAACATGGATAATGTACTGAATAAAAACCTGGCTCTTGTGATTGGCGAATTCGGCATCAAGCATACGAGCGGTGATGTTGATGAGGCTACCATTATGAGTTACGCTGAGCAAAAGGGGGTAGGTTATCTAGCATGGTCTTGGAAAGGAAACAGCGCGGGTCTCGATTATTTGGATATGGCTACTGACTGGGAAGGAACAAGTTTTACGGAACAAGGTCGTATTATTATTGAAGGTCCCAATGGTATTAGGGCGACATCGAAATTAAGCACAGTTTATAGTGGTTCAGCCGACAAATAGCCTTCTACTGCTCCTTCCAATCTTGCGGGCGCAGTTATATGTACTAAATCCTCTTATCGCAAGGTAAAGGCCGATTCCACATGCAGCTACATTTCTCGCCTCCAAGAAGGCTAGTTGGCTTATCCAGATTGCACCCTGAGTTATTACAAAAATCCAACGAATTTAGTTTTATGAATGAACAGAGCTGAGAAATGACAACTTAAGAAAGTAGTATACATCACAATTTCCAAAGGAGGATATCTGTTATGGCTCACCAGAAGAAAAGGAAAGAAGCAGCCTGGAAGTCACGAAAGCAAGAACAGCATCCCCATGGTAAAGTCAAATCGCTCAAGGAGTTGTCCAGCGAATAGGATTGAGGAGTATACTGCGTAAAAGAGAAGAGCTGTCGATGAAATTCATCGGCAGCTTCTTTTTGCAATAATTTCGCTTACACAAAGAATTCCCTTAATGCTGCAACTCGATTTACTAGCAACCATCCAGCTATTGCTTGTAAGCTTTTCAGATTGAGGGACTTGCAAAAAATGTATCTTGATGACAGACAGTTAGGGTTGGGTGGGGATCAAGCAACGCAATGATCTTTCGGACATTTTAAGCTCGATAGAAGACATGTCTTCATACATCAAATTGCTATGTGCTACATTCATCTTCACCAATTTTAGACCAGTAACTTATAGTGTTCTAGTATAGAAGGTATCTTCTTAAATTCGTTTTTCAGAAGGGTGCCTGTTCCAGCTAAAAATTGAAGCATCTCCTGACTAGGAGATGCTTCTTCTACGTTATGATTGGGTAGTCTGAGATAAGCTGATTTATCAGGATACGATTGAATTCAGGAGACCCTGCTTCACCTGATCCGACAGTGGCATAAGTGGCAGGCGCAATTGCTCGGCGGCAATAATCTCTTGCTGGGTAAGCCACCACTTGATCGCGGCCGGGGCTGGCTCTGCAAATACATGCTGGATCAGCGGTTCCAGTAGCTTAAAACTGTCTCGCGATCCGTTCATGTCGCCAGCTACAAAACGTTGGTACGTATCCACATACTTCTGGATATTGAGATGAGCGGATGCAAGCATACCGCCAGCAGCGCCTTGGCATAGCATGGCATGGAAATAGGCATCCTCTCCGCAGAGGACAGGCTTGGTCTCGTACTGGGTCAATTTTAAGAGCAGATCAAGACCGCCCGTGCTGTCCTTGAGCCCAATTACACCATCTAGGTCCAGCACCTTGCGTACTGTATCTATTGTCATGCGACTGCCCGTGCGAACCGGAATCTCATATACAAGCACAGGCAGGCCTACACGAGATACGACACGGAAATGCTCCAAGATTCCTTCCTGCGTCGGTCGGTTGTAATACGGAGTGACCACCATGGCTGCATCCGCTCCTAATTCAACCGCCATTTCCGTCCGATGCACCGTTGAATAGGTATCGTTCGTTCCCGTGCCAATGACGATCGGAATGGTTTTGTTCATGCTCTTCAGAACATCCTGCGTCACCTGTACCATTTGCTTTACTTCATCCCAGGATACGGTTGGCGACTCTCCTGTCGTACCGTTAACAACCAGACCCTGAATGTCATGGCCTGCAAGATAGGTAACATACTTCCGGTACGAATTGATGTCCAACTTATAGTCACGCGTAAAAGGTGTAATCAGCGGTATGAAAATCCCATGAATATGTTGTTCGTTCATCATCATCAGTTATCCCTTCCCGTTGAATTAAATCTAATGTAACATAGGAGACAGCATCGGAGTTATCTATAATAAGCGATGATTCTAATCAAAATTTTCGATGGGGTGGCCAGAATGGATTTCATTTATCTTCAGACATTTCGGGAAGTTGCTATTCGTGAAAGCTTTACGAGAGCAGCAGAAGTGCTCGGTTACGCACAATCCAGCGTCACGACCCAGATTCAGAAGCTGGAGAAAACGTATCAAGTCAAATTGTTCGAACGCTACAGCAACAACAAGATTCGTCTTACCTCTGCCGGGGAAGAACTGTTCAAGCTTGCTGGACAAATGCTGGAGCTTTTCGAGCAATCGAAAGAAAAATTGGCCAAGCAGGGCGGCGGCTCTATGACGATCGGTACTATGGATTCCATCGCTTCGTATTTTCTGCCGCCGTTTATGCAGGCGACTCGCAAAGAATACCCTGATCTGAACATACGATTGCATACGGATCGCGAAGAGATGATTTTGCACCAGGTCAGGGAAGGGGAGGCCGATGTTGGACTGATCCTCGCGGACGATTCAAGCAATCCGGCCTTGCAGTGGATTACGATTCGAGAAGAACCGCTTGTGCTGATTGTCCATCCGAACCATCCGCTTATCGCTAAAGAGCGAATCGGCCTGGATGATCTGGTGGATGCGGAGTGGATTATGCCCGAGCATACGTGCAACTACAGACAACTGCTGGAGAGAGTGCTTCGAGCAAATGGAATCACCTATCGCGTAAGCCTAGAGCTGGGTAATCCGGAAGCGATCAAACGGAGCATCAAGACTGGAGAGGGTATATCCATTCTACCTCTAATGGCTGCGCTGGAGGAGATTGAACGGGAAGAGCTGAAGGTGTTACCCTTTGAGCATGCCGAGTTCAAGCTGGAAATTCAGCTTGTTCTTCATCCCAAGAAGTGGGTGTCCAACGCATTGAGCTTTTTTATGGAGAGCATGAGAATGTAGATTTTCCTCCACATCAAAAATTAATATACAGTACGAGCGCTTCCTAGTGGAAACCAGAAGCGCTCACAGTTTATTCAAATCATCCACGTATTTTTTTGAAAAATAAGCAATCAAAATGTGCATTAATTAATTTGAAAAGCGGGATCACTATGAAGAATAGCGTATGGCTCCGATGACTACGTGGTCAGGCAATGCCGGTTTTACGATATAGACGAAGAAGTAGCTTACTATAACAAACGAGTAAATGACGTAATCTTACTTTGAAGTTTTGAAATCATGCTTAGAGTTGACAAATGAAACAAACATGTTAGTATATATGCTTGTGCATGCATTTTGTTGTTGTACTTCCTAATATAACTCAGAGAGGAGTCTTTCTCACATGAAAGATTTATTTAGTCCCTATACAATTAAAGGTTTGGAATTGAAAAATCGCGTAGTTATGCCTCCAATGTGCCAATACTCGGTTGACCAAAAGGACGGGGTTGCCACAGATTGGCATTATATGCACTACGTTAGCCGTGCAGTAGGCGGAGCTGGTTTTATCATAATTGAAATGACAGATGTAGAGCCGGATGGTCGTATCTCCGATTTTGATCTTGGTTTATGGTCAGATGAGCAGATTCCTGCTCTCAAACGGATTGTAGATGCTTGTCATAGCTACGGTGCCAAAGTGGGAATCCAGATCGCGCATGCCGGACGCAAGGCGGAAGATGCTGAAGTTCCTGTAGCACCATCTGCTATTGCATTTGATGAAAATTCAAAACAACCTCGCGCGCTTACAACAGGAGAGGTTAAAGGCCTGGTTGAGAAATTTCGTGCTGCTGTAGCTCGCGCTGTCAAGGCTGGATTCGACAGCATTGAAATTCATGGTGCACATGGCTATTTGATTCATCAATTTCATTCGCCGCTTACGAACAAACGGGAAGATGAATATGGTAAAGAACTTACCCTTTTTGGTCGGGAAATCATCCAGGCAGCGAAGGGTGAAATGCCAGAAGATATGCCGCTCTTGATGCGTATTTCTGCCAAAGAATACGTAGAAGGTGGATATGGTATTAAGGAAACCATTGCTTTTGCCAAGGAATATCAAAAGGCAGGAGTAGATATGTTTGATATTTCATCTGGTGGTGAGGGACCTATAGCTGCATGGGGCAGACCAGGAACTCACGCAGCGTATCAAGTCCCCTTAGCAAAAGAGATCAAAGAAGCTTTGGATATTCCGGTGATGGCCGTTGGAAGACTAGAAGATCCAATATTGGCGAATGCAGTTATCGGAAATGAAGAGGCCGATCTGGTTGCTGTGGGTAGAGGGATGTTGAGAAATCCTTATTGGTCACTGGAAGCCGCATCAAAATTGAAAAAAGAAACTGCAATCCCTACACAGTATACTACAGGGTTCTAAGACTGAGCTCTTGCTAATCATAATTGGCCTGTCAAAGTTAAAATGGTGGTGAACCGCTAGCTATATTTGACCAGGAAAAGATTTTAAGACCGAATGCAACGATAAAAGACTTTGAAATGGAAATGGTCGATTAAGCGAAAAAAGTACGTCCTTTAGACCTTTTGTAAAGTACTCTATCAAGGTACTCTACAGAAGGTCTAATTCAATGAACTATGCGACCACAGAGAGCATGTCAGAGGAAGATACATAAGATGAGATTCGGTTTTAGCTCTTAGGTGTTGTGATATGTGGCACTATAAGATGGTTATTCATACCATGGACGTTACAATGCAATGTAGCTTCCAATGTTAGAAGTGAAGGTTGGTAAAAGCCTTGCAAACCACTCCTCGAGTTTTTGGCATTTCCATTGAACTTTTTGTGTGGAAAATTTGGTGAAAATACAAGCTGGTTACGGAGGATTTTTTGTATTCCATATTTTCTCTAATTGACTTTGTAACCCAACATTATTATTATCTTATACTATAAGATTAATTATCTCATACTATAAGGTATTAGCGAGAAGGTGTTGTGACCATTGGATTATAAAGCATTAGCGACAGAACTATTCGAGTATATCGTCAAATCGCGGAAACCAGCATTAGAGGAACGAGGGCACTTCTCACGTGGCGAAATGGGGATTCTCATTTGTCTGAATTTCAATAAGGACGGGGTTACCTCTGGCCACTTGAGCGAATACTTGTCCGTCAGTACGGGACGAGTAGCAACGGCACTGAAGAGCCTTGAGAAGAAAGGACTAGTTGTACGGCGTACTGATGTCAATGACAAACGTAAGGTGATTGTATTCATTACGGATTCAGGTAAGCAATTTATGATTGATAGGCATAAGGAAGGAATCACATGGACCGAGAATGTTCTTCGAAAGTTAGACGAACAGGATGCCAAAGAACTGATCCGGCTCATTAAGCTTATTGTCTCTAGAAGCTGAATTTCTATGCAGACGCAGGAGCACCATACTTCACCAGACATCAAAGACTATCAGATAAAAGGAGAGCAACGGAATGCTAAAGATATTCAAATATCTCAAAAAAAATGAATGGATGCTCGTGCTTTGCAGCCTGGCTTTCATCGTTGTGCAGGTATGGCTTGATCTGAAGCTACCTGATTATATGGCGGAAATTACGACCAAGCTGCAAACAGAAGGAACACCTATGTCCGAACTGCTGATTCCCGGCAGTTACATGTTGTTTTGTGCCGTCGGCAGTATGATTGCATCTATTATTGTCGGCTATTTTGCGGCAAAGGTCGCGGCAGGGCTGGCCATGCGTCTGCGTGCGATGATCTTTGACAAGGCCTTATCTTTTTCCATGGAAGAGATGAACAACTTTTCAACAGCCAGCCTTATCACCCGCTCCACGAACGATGTTACCCAAATTCAAACGGTGGTTGCGCTGGGGCTGCAGGTGATCATCAAGGCGCCGATTCTGGCCGTGTGGGCCATTGCAAAAATTGCGGATAAAAACTGGCAGTGGACCGCCTCTACAGGAGTGGCTGTGGCTGTCCTGATCCTGATGCTGAGTGTCATTGTTATTTTCGCTCTTCCGAGTTTCCAAAAAATCCAACGTCTCACCGATAATCTGAACAGAGTAACACGTGAGCATCTGACCGGGCTTCGGGTGGTGCGCGCTTATAATGCAGATCAGTATCAGGAGGAGAAGTTCGGGCAGGCTAATGCCGAATTGACGAATACAAACCTGTTTGCGAACCGGTTAATGGCAATGGTTGGCCCGGGTATGACCTTTATTATGTCGGGTCTGAGTGTCTCGATCTATTGGGTTGGCACTTACCTGATTAACGGAGCGGCCGTGCCGGACCGCATTACGCTATTCTCTAATATGGTCGTATTCTCCTCTTATGCGGTGCAGGTGGTCATGGCCTTTATGATGGTAAGTATGATTTTCTTCCTGATGCCTCGAGCTTCGATTTCTGCCAAACGGATCATGGAGGTTTTGAATACCGAATCCAGTATCGTTAACGGGCATGAGACGACTGGAGAAGAAAGCGTTATGGGGCAAGTGGAATTCCGTAATGTCAGCTTCAAATATCCGGACGCGGAGGAGGCCGTGCTTCGCAATATTAGCTTTACGGCGAAACGAGGCGAGACGGTTGCCTTTATTGGCGCTACAGGCAGCGGCAAAACCAGCGTGATCAATCTAATTCCCCGCTTCTATGATGTGACCGAGGGAGAGGTACTCGTGGACGGTGTGAATGTCAGGAACTATAATCAGCAGGCACTCCATAACAAAATCGGATATGTTCCCCAGAGAGCTGTACTGTTCAACGGTACGGTGGTATCCAACGTTTCGTATGGTGTTAACGGAAGAGCAGGAGCTTCAGAGAAACTCGTCAAAGAAGCCGTTGGTATTGCTCAAGGAACGGAGTTTGTTGAAAAAATGGATGGTCAGTATCAGGGTAGAATTTCGCAAGGTGGAGCGAACGTGTCCGGTGGTCAAAAGCAACGGCTGTCGATTGCGCGTGCCATCTACCGACAGCCGGAAATTTATATTTTCGATGATTCCTTCTCGGCACTAGATTACAGAACAGATCGGATTCTGCGCTCCGCTCTCAAAAAAGAAACCGGCCACGCTACGACACTTATTGTTGGTCAGCGCATAGGCACTATCAAAGACGCTGACCGAATTATCGTGCTGGACCAGGGGGAGATTGTAGGGAGTGGCACGCATGAAGAGCTGATGACGAACTGCAGCACCTATCAGGAGATCGCATATTCGCAGCTTTCGAAGGAGGAACTCATACATGGATAAGAATGAACACACCGTCGACAGCCAGCAAATGAAAATGAATCAGCCAGGTCCCATGGGCAAAGGTCCCGCGGGGGGCAGGGGTGGTGGTGAAAAAGCAAATAATTTTAAAAAGACCATCAGCCAGCTTGCATCCTACAGCAAGGCCTATGTGCCTATGATTATACTCGCTATGGTACTGGCCCTGGTCGGCTCTACCCTCAACGTGATTGGCCCAGATAAGCTCAGTGATATTGCCAACCTGATTCAGGAAGGAATCGTAACCGGGATTGATGTAAGTGCTGTTCAGAAGATTGTTTTTGTATTAGCGCTTTTATATGGATTTGGTCTTATTTTTAACTATTTTCAGGGCTTCATTACAGCAACCGTCTCACAGCGTCTTACAAAGAAGATGCGAACAGAGCTGTCTCGAAAAATCGATCATATGCCTTTGAAGTATTTTGACTCTACGAGTTACGGTAATGTGCTTAGCCGCGTAACCAACGATGTCGATACCATCGGACAAACGCTAAACAACAGTCTCGGCACGCTTGTTAGTGCGCTGGCCACTTTCGTGGGAGCCTTGATTATGATGCTTTATACGAACTGGATCATGACCGTTACCGGAATTGTAGCTACGCTGATCGGCTTTAGCCTGATGAGCGTGATTATGAAGCATTCACAGAAATACTTTGTAGCACAGCAAGCGGAGCTTGGCCAGATCAACGGTCATATCGAAGAAACCTATGCTGGTCATAACGTAGTCAAGGTCTATAACGGGGAACAAGCAGCCAAGGAGGTGTTTCATGGCATTAACACCCGCTTATATACAAATGCATGGAAGTCCCAGTTCATGTCTGGTCTGATGATGCCAGTCATGATGTTCATTGGAAATTTTGGTTATGTCGCGGTCTGTGTTGTGGGAGCTTTGCTGGTCAACCAACAGACTATAACCATCGGAACTATTGTCGCCTTCATGGTGTATATTCGTCTATTTACACAGCCCTTGTCACAGTTGGCGCAGGCAGCAACCAATTTGCAATCGGCTGCTGCTGCCAGTGAACGTGTATTCGAATTTTTGGGTGAAGAAGAATTGGCGGATGAAAGTGACAAGACTATGAAGCTGGATAACGCCAAAGGGGATGTTGAATTCAAACATGTTCGTTTCGGTTATAACGAAGACCATATGATTATCAAAGACTTCTCTATGAAAGCTGAAGCTGGTCAGAAAGTCGCCATTGTCGGTCCGACAGGCGCTGGTAAGACCACGCTCGTGAATTTACTCATGCGGTTTTATGAGCTGAACGATGGAGAAATCTACATTGACGGAACCCCGATCAGCCAATTAACGCGTGAGAATATTCATGAATTATTCTGTATGGTGCTTCAGGATACCTGGCTGTTCGAAGGAACGATTCGTGACAATATCGTCTTTTCCAAAGATCATGTTACTGATGAGCAGGTAGAAGCTGCATGTAGAGCGGTGGGACTGCACAGTTTCATTAAAACACTGCCGCAGGGATATGATACAGTTCTGGATGACAAAGCCAATCTCTCTGCGGGTCAAAAGCAATTGATTACCATTGCAAGGGCGATGATTGAAGATTCACCTATGCTCATTCTGGATGAGGCCACAAGCTCGGTCGATACGCGTACGGAATTGCTGATTCAACAAGCGATGGATCAGCTGACTGTGGGGAAAACCTCCTTTGTGATTGCTCACCGACTTTCGACGATCAAGAATGCGGATCTGATTCTGGTCATGAAGGACGGTGACATTATCGAAATGGGTAACCATGAGGAATTGCTAGCAAAAGGCGGCTTCTATGCCGATCTATACAACAGTCAGTTTGAACATGCGTCCTAAAAAGTAACTGCTTGAAAGTATAATGAATATCCATATAGTTCCAACTTAATTAACATCATCATGTGGACATTATAAGGTATAAGAGCCAGAATTTCTTAATCATAATTGTGGAGGCAGATCAATGAACCAGCGTTTTCGAATCACCCGTTCCATGCAGGAAAATCCTGTGGAGCAATCCATTTCCCTGGAGGAGTGCAAAGATTACTTTGCATCCCAGCCAGACTTTTCGTATTCACGGGAGCTTATCATACAAGGTGCTGAGAGCACCATGTCGATCGAGGGAGATTTTTTCATGTGGAAGTATGCTGACGTAGAAATACCTTTTCGTCATTACATGGGGGATGTGTACGTGGCTATTTCCAATGAGGCTGTCGTGCCTAAGATGATTGAAATTGCAACAGATTTACAAGCAGATGTAGTGGATGGGTGAAGAACGATTCTTATTGCAGCAAAGTAGGCGTAGAAGCCAATATCCGGTTCAGTTCTCGCACCAGTTTGAATCGGTTAATGTGGACAGCCGCGGGAATCCCTTGTCATCTAAAAGACGTGATATACGATTGCTTGTCTGGATATCTGGTGAGTGGTTGCAAAGGATTTGTTCCATGTCTGATCACAGGGCAGAAGCTCAATCGGTTGTGATGTGCTCGGCAACAAAAACGATTCGATTCGTACACAGTATACATCACACAACAAATGTTTCTGGTACGTTCGCTGTGGCAGTATTCACTTCATTCTTAAGGGTCAAGTCGCCAAAACATAAAAATAGCAAGTCTCTTGCAACATGGAGACTTGCTATTTTGTGTTTTCGGTTCATTGAATTTTGCGAAAAAAATAGTTCCAAAGTTATGAGTTTTCTAAAAATTTATACTTTTAAAGGAAGATCAAAACGTTTCTATTAAATAAAAAGCAAAGTTTCTAGCTAAAATTAGAGAAAAATTTAATCTGAACTGAAATTTCAGAAGAAAATTAAAGAAAATTTCGCATGTGAATTAGTTCAAAAGAGCTATGAAAAGTCACTATCTATTTAAAAAATGAAGAGTTATTAATTTTGAATCACTTCAGCTTGATGTGAATAAATTCCATTATATAGGTGATTAAAGAATATTGCTGAAAAAGTTGAAATTTGTCGGATGATGTCAGAATTGATTTGTTACATTTGTGTTAATGATGTGTAACGTAAAATTTGTTTTGATACAAGGGTTTTGGACTTTTTTGCAAGTCTACGTCATTTTGATTTTATCAATTTATAAAATCAAAAATTTTGTCTTAAATCACGTTAACAGGTCATGATCGGTATTCAATTTAATAAAAAAGTGAAATTCTTGTATTTGAAGATATAAAAATAATAGAATAATATGGGTTATTTATGGATTTCATGAAATCTATCAATTTGGAACTTTTGTCCCATGCTAATCGGTTTTAAAGTTTGTATATTTAAAATAGCTAGAAAGTATTGGGAGGAAAAAAGGGATATAAGGATTTATTGTGAAATTTTGGGCAATAAGAGGATTTGAGAAATTTATATGGCGACTCCGATCATGTCTTAGTTTTTAAAAATCGTGATCTATCTGACTGAGAAGATCCAGTTATTTTCGCCCGATATGAGGACTTTGCTTAATGGCTTGCAGAACATAGAAGTTGTTCAACAGAAGCTCCATGGACATCAAGCAGGACAACATGCCCTCACTGCTTCCCGAAATGGCTTCATAAGTACATAAGCTGTTCTCTTTTTTAGACAATGTATGGGGGCACTGATTGTAATTGAAACAGCATGGCAGTTGTATAGGCCAAACTGTAAGATTCCCTGTCCATAGCATCATATCCAGTAAATCCGTCCCACATCTCCCGTATTGCAAAAGACAACTTCATTATTTTTAAGGTATGTGAAACGTATCCTTAGCAGCCTGGGAACCCCGTTGGCCCGTCCGATGACCATCATTTTTCATCCATGTACAAAATCAGGAAGTCATAAGCGCAGTCGTGAATCACGCTCCTAACCACGCTGCAGCAGCTCATGTATCTCACAGCATCGATACCCTCCAGCCAAGATTCGACAGCACACATCATGATACACTACGTTGTTAATATTGTGGCAACCATTCTACAACCCACCACCAAGATGTACTCTCAGCATAATTCAAAAATATTCTCATTCCATGCACATTTTCATACATCCAGATCAGAGTTATTTGCTATGTCCGCACAACTAAAAAAGCTTGCACTGCGAAAGTGTGAGCGATGAAAAAGAAGATGCGCTTGTTTCGATTCAAATTCAGCTCTTTGAAGGCACCCATATCTCAATGGTATATCAGGAGTGATCGCTTTTGCCGACTACCATTGGCAATTTAATGCCGGAGAAAAGACACGCATGACTAGTTCCTTGACAAGGGCGGTCATTTATGAGGAGTTACTTTACCTCTATCTATTTCGCGAGGAGAGATACGTATGACTCAGCACAATGTTCAACTGTTTGCATTAAGCCAACCACAGCAACGTATTTGGTACACGGAGCTTGTGTATCCCAATCGCAACACGTCCACGATTATTACCACTGTTAAAATCAAGGGAACGGTTCGAATAAATGCATTGCAGCAGGCAATGAACCGGGTGATTGCACAAAACGATTCTTTTCGTATCAAAATCACGGCTCGGGATGGCATCCCCTATCAATATGTGGAACCGTTTGCTGCTCAAAGCATAGAAACGCTTCAGGTTACCCCGGAGGAAGCTGAGCTATGGGTCAGCCATCACAACGCACAGCCGTTCCCCTTACTGGATTCGCAGCTGTATCGGTTTACTATTTTGCAGCTGGGGGCAGAAGACACCTGGTTTAGTTTCAAGATGCATCATATTATTTCGGATGGCGTTACCATGGAGCAGGCCATTAATGAAATTACGGGGAATTATATGAATATTGTGCATGGTACAGGTTCAGATGCGCCGGCCCCAGCGAACTCATATCTCGATTTTATTCAGACGGAGCAAAGCTATGAGCAATCGGACCGCTATCAAAAGGATAAGATGTACTGGACGGAGAAATTTGCCAATTTGCCGGAGGTTACAGGTTTAAAATCGTACAATCCGCTCACAGTAAGCACGGCTGCACGCCGGGAGACCTATACACTGGAGCACGAATTATATCGTGGTGTCACGGCTTTTTGCGAGGCGCATAACATCAGTATTTTTACATTTTTCCTGGCTGCTCTGTATATTTATTTACATAAAACGACAGGTGAACAAGATTTAACGGTTGGTACATTGTATGCTAACCGTACGTTGAAGAAGGAAAAAAATACAATGGGCATGTTCGTCAGCACTGTGGCTACACGTTTGCAAGTTGAGCCGGAATCCGAGCTGCTTACTTTCCTACAGGGTGTTGGCAAGGAGCAGTCGTCCATTTTGCGGCATCAGCGTTATCCGTATAACAAAATCATACAGGATTTGCGTGAACAACAAAGCGGCACGGATATTGGCCGCCTGTTTGGCGTCACCATTCAGTACCGTACGCTGAGCTTCTCTCGTTTTGATGAAGCTGTTCAGCAGGTGCATACCGATTTCTGCGGAGATACAGTGAGTGACTTTGATATTGCCATGATTGATATGCTGGATGAGGATAAACTTGTATTGCAACTAGATTATCGGACCGAGCTGTTCAGCGAGCAGGAAATCGCTCGAATTATTCGTCAATTCTTGAGTGTGGTAGAGCATATGGTGAAAGGGCCACAGCAGCGGATTCAGGAGTTGTCACTGATGAGTGACAAAGAGCGGGCACAAATTATGAATGTATTTAATGCGACCACAGTTCCCTTTCCAGACGATGTGGGGATTCATGAGTTATTCGAGAAACAGGCAGAATGCACACCAGATCAGACAGCGGTTATGTTTGGAAGTCAGAGTCTGACTTATCGGGAACTGAATGAACGGTCGAACTCATTGGCACGAATGCTTCAAGCACAGGGAGTAGGACCTGACAAGCTGGTCGGCCTGATGATGCAGCGCTCCGTGGAAATGATCGTAGGCCTGCTGGCTGTTCTAAAAGCAGGCGGTGCTTATGTGCCGATCGATCCTGAATTTCCGTCATCTCGTATTCAATACATGCTGGAAGACAGCAAGGCTGCAGTGCTTCTGACCAGTCGTGATCTGTTGGAAGAGCATCATTGCAATGCCAATGCAATATTTCTTGAGGATTCAGCATTGTATCAGGGAGAAAGCAACAATCTGGAGACGATTGCTCGCCCAGAGCATTTGGCTTACGTCATCTATACCTCTGGATCGACCGGAAATCCAAAAGGAGTTATGCTCCAGCATCGTTCGGTACTGAACTTTATTACCGGGATGCATGAAATCATTGACTTTGAAGCTGGCAAAACCATTTTGTCACTCACGACCATTTCATTCGATATTTTCGTCTTGGAAACCATCTTGCCACTGTTGGCTGGAATGACGGTTGTGCTTGGCGACCATCAGCATCAGGTGGACCCTCAGGCGCTGGGTGAGTTGATTGCTCATCATTCTATAGACATGTTGCAAATGACACCATCCCGGCTACAGATGCTGTTGGATCATGAAGCTGGTTCCCACGCGCTGCGAGGCGTGAAGGAAATCATGGTGGGGGGTGAAGCTCTTCCGTCCAAGCTGCTCGCAGCACTGCAAGAGATAAACGGTCCCCGTATTTATAACATGTACGGACCTACAGAAACGACGGTGTGGTCGGCCGTGCAGGAACTGACCCATGCTCAAGAAATTAATATAGGACGTCCGATCGCGAATACCCAAATCTATATCATGAATGCGAGCGGGGAATTGCAGCCAGTCGGTATGCCGGGCGAGTTATGTATTGCGGGGGAAGGATTGGCCCGTGGGTATTGGAATCTCGAAGATCTGACGGCAGAGAAATTTGTGGAAAATCCGTTTGCCGGAGGCAAAGAGGGCTATGAACGGATGTACCGTACAGGCGATTTGGCGAGATGGACACTGGATGGCAATATTGAATATTTGGGACGAATGGATCACCAGGTTAAAATCCGTGGCTACCGGATCGAACTGGGCGAGATCGAATCGCAGCTATTGCAGGTGGAGTCGGTACGAGAAGCGGCTGTCGTGGCCCGTGCGGACGAAACAACGGGTCAAAAACAAATGGTGGCGTACTATGTGGCCAGTCAAGAAATGGAAGCCAGTGAACTGAGAAGTGAGCTGGGGCGGGAGCTACCAAGCTATATGGTGCCGTCGTATTTCATTCAGTTAGAGCAGATGCCGTTGACACCGAACGGTAAAATCGACCGCAAGTCCCTGCCAGCACCGGAAGGCAGTCAGCAAAGCGGAGCGGATTATGAAGCGCCCCATACCGCGCCGGAACGGGCACTCGTGGCGATCTGGCAGTCTGCCTTGGGCGTGCCAACTGTAGGTATTTTGGACAATTTCTTTGATCTGGGCGGCGATTCCATCAAGGCGATTCAAATCGTATCCCGTGCGTTCCAGGCAGGCTACAAGCTGGATATGAAGGATCTGCTTCGCTGTCCAACCATCGCAGCATTGGCACCGTTTATGGTAAGTCGTATGGCAGATCAGGGAGAAGTGAGCGGGGAAACGGCATTGCTTCCGATCCATCATTGGTTCTTTGAACAGGAGCATGTAGACGCGCATCACTTTAATCAGGCGGTTATGCTGCACCGGGAGCAGGGCTTTGACGAAGCTGCTTTGCATCAGGCGCTAATCCAGTTGACCGAGCATCACGATGCACTACGGATGGTATTCAGGAAGACCGAGCAAGGCTACCAAGCGTGGAACCGCGGAATACAGGAAGGCGAGCTGTATCATCTGGACGTGCTAGACTTTAGGGCTTTGACGGATGAAGCCATGCTGAGCGCGACGATTGAGGCGAAAGCAACTGAAATTCAAAACAAAATGAATCTATCCGAAGGACCGCTGGTAAAGCTGGGTCTGTTCCGTTGCAACGATGGAGACCATTTGCTGGTGGCGATCCACCATTTGGTGGTCGACAGCGTATCATGGCGTATTTTGCTGGAGGATCTGGCATCCGGCTATGAGCAGGCTTTACGGGGCGAGTCTGTCCGCTTGCCGAATAAGACGGATTCTTTCCGCCTGTGGGCAGATCAGCTGTCAGCTTATGCGAACAGCGCCGCGTTGGAGAAGGAACGTGCGTATTGGGGACAGGTGGAGGAAGCAGGGAAGAGTCTGGCATCCTTGCCTATGGATTACACTCATAAATCTCAGGCCAAGCCACAGCTTCGCGATGATCGGACACTGACCGTAGCGTGGACGGTAGAAGAAACAGAACAATTCTTGAAACAAGCTCATCGGGCCTACAATACGGAAGCAAACGATCTGCTG
>NZ_JBBOUW010000001.1:4867500-5562712 GCF_038006265.1 Paenibacillus sp. FSL L8-0641 | reverse complement strand
AGACGTCACTCCTTTTAAATCCTGACATTTTACCGAATTAAGCTGCAGAGAGCTGCTCTCGGCGCTTCGGCAAAACGCCTAAAATCACAAAAATGTTGTTGAAGGCCATAAAAAGACATACCGCCGCCTAAAACATGCGGCAGTGTGGTGAGAGAACGCAGCACAAAATGACCCTGAAAAATAGCTAATGGAAATCCCGCTGCTGACCAGCAGAAGAAAGGCGATATTTCTCAGGAGGGAATGTGCGGCACGATCCGTTCTCTTGATCCCGCAGGCCAAAACGGGACTGCAATATGTCGAAATCAAATGAAAAATGTAGAATATATCCCCAGAATTCCGAATCCGCACAAAAATAAAAAGATGGATAAATTGAACTTGTTCACAACTTTATCCACAGGGTGTTGATAATATGGAGGGTAAAACAACATATTCACATTCAAAAGTAATATCATCATAGCAAAAGAAGCCTTGTATTTCAATGACTCGTGGTTATTTATCCACAAATTCAATCTGTTGTGTACAATTTTTATTCACAACACAAGATATTGTTTATAATTTGTTCAGTTTTCGACAATAACTCTTTTTCGCTCTAAAATGTTATGCACAGGTTATGACCATTTAAATCACAATTCAGTTCTTTTTGTGAATCTGTGTATAATTGCCGTTGCCTTTTGGTCACAGAGGCTTATTTTTCTGTTGAAAATTTCCGGTAACGTTTCCGACAATATTTTTGAACGAACCTGATAACGTCGATCTGAAAATAGGATGGATTCAAGTTACAGAATGAATAAATGTAAAAAGGACAGTTTTGGAGGAGTGAAAACTACAAATAGAATGCTGATAATGGAGGAAAGACGAAAGGAATTTTATGAAATAAGGGAATAAAAGAGTGAAGTGAGTCAGCGGGGTAAAGAGGAGGAGGCTTCCTGAAGGCGAAAAAGAGGAAGAGGGTTTATAAGTACATTGACTTTGACCGCTATTTGTGGTTAAATGTACAAAGGTGTTTTTTGTGGAGATTGCTATGTTAGGTATATTCCATATAAAACGTATTCCTTGTAAGGAGGTGCAGCACAATGAGACCGACTTTCAGACCGAATGTCAGCAAACGTAAAAAAGTTCACGGCTTCCGTAAAAGAATGAGCACGAAGAATGGCCGTAAAGTTTTGGCAGCTCGTCGCCAAAAAGGTAGAAAAGTATTGAGTGCGTAATGCGTGCATAAAGACCACTACGGTGGTCTTTTTTTTCATAATTGAGGTATTCAGGGATGCGATCCCTTCTTCTTTTGTTGTAAAAATGTAGTGAAAGAAGAGGGAGAAGCCCAGCATCCTGTCCTATATTAGATGAAGCTTTTGAAAACGGATATAAAATAAGCGAGATTACCATGTTGGAATGTTGTCCATACTTCTTACTATATAAAAGGTAAAGGTTAGCTTACCGACATGTGTAAAAGAGATGAGCAAGGAGAAGCGCCGTGCAAAAAAAATTGCGTCTACGAAACCGGGCGGACTTTGGGCGCGTATACCGCCATGGCAAATCTTTTGCCAACCATCAGTTTGTGGTGTACTGGTTCCGCCGCAGAGAGGTAGAGCAGTTCCGCGTCGGAATTTCGGCCAGCAAGAAGATCGGCAATGCAGTAGTTCGCAACCGGATGCGCAGAATCGTTAAGGAAATTGTGCGCCATCATGAGCATGAATTGGTGGAGCAGATTGATCTGATTTTTATCGTTCGTAAGGGTGCAGTTACTAAGTCGTATCAAGAGCTGGAGAAAAGCGTGCTGCACGTTCTACGCAAAGCCTCGCTGCTCAAGTCTTCACGCCGATAGTCAGTATCTTTGTCCTACAGGATATGGTATGATTTACGTTGGAATGGATTGGTTAAGAAAGGGGTTATGAAGTGTCGCGTTTGAAGACTCAACGGGGAAAATGGTTCCTCCTGATTGCCTTATTGGCACTTGTTGCTGTGCTGTCCGGATGTGCCCAGACGGCCCACAATTCTTACACGACGGCAGACTTGGCCAATGGATCAGTTTGGCAAAGATATGTCGTTTACTGGTTTTCGTATGCGCTAGATACATTTGCCCAATGGTTCTCTGGAGAGTATGGCCTGGCCGTACTGGTTCTGGTGATTATCGTGCGAACCATTATTTTGCCGCTTACACTCAAGCAAGTACGTAGTTCCAAAGCTATGCAGGCCATTCAGCCGCAATTAAAAGAAATTCAAGCGAAGTACAAGGATACGCCTGAGAAAGTCCAGCAAGAGACGATGAAGTTGTTCCAGGAAAACAAGGTCAACCCGATGGCTGGCTGTCTTCCTTTGGTAGTACAGATGCCCATTTTCATCGCGCTTTATAATGCCATTTATTATAACTCGGCATTGCGGGATCATGACTTCTTGTGGCTCCAGTTAGGTAAACCGGATCACTTGTTTATCTTGCCGATTTTGGCGGCGATTACGACATTTGTCCAAACTTGGATGATGATGAAAATGAATCCGACGCCGCAGCAAGGACCGATGCAATTTTTGCTGTACGTCTATCCGGTGCTGATTCTGTTCATGTCGTACAACTTCCCATCCGCTTTGCCGTTATACTGGTTCTACAGTAATATTTACACGATCATTCAAAACTATTTCCTTTATCGGAATAAGGATAAAGAAGCAGCACTGGCAAATGTGAAAACAGCCAGTCTCGCGAAAACGGGTTCCTCCAATAGTAAGAAAAAAGGCGGCAAAAACACGAAGGGGGCTAAAAAGTCGAGATGACCAAAGTCGTGAAATCAGGAAAAACCGTTGAAGATGCTGTAAGACAAGGACTCTCCCAACTGGGAGTAAGCCGTGAACGGGTAACCGTAAGCGTGTTGGAACAGCCGTCAAAAGGATTCCTGGGGTGGCTCGGGGTCAAGAAGGCGAAGGTGGAGCTTACGCTGCTCTCTGAGCCGTCTCCTGAAACCACACACGCGGCTGAATTTCATGTATCGGCTCAAGCACCTTCTAGCGTGGGACAGGCTTTATCAGAAGAAACTGGGCCTGTTGCACAGGAAGCACAGATGAACACAGAAGCACCTTCGGGACATGTAGATCCTTATGAAGAGGCGGTGCGTTTCATCCGTGAAACAGCAGCAGGAATGGGATTGGACGTTAAAGTTGATGTCCGCCACCGCAAGGATGAAAGTACACTGGATATCTCCGGTCCGTCGCTCGGTATGTTGATCGGCCGCAGAGGACAGACATTGGATGCATTGCAGTACCTGACGAATATCGTTGCCAACCGTCATTCTGACAAATTCATCCGAATTGTGCTGGATGCCGAGCAATTTCGTGCACGTCGGCAAAAAACGCTGGAGGATTTGGCAGATCGGTTGGCGAACCAGGCTATTCGTTATGGCAAGGAAGTGGTGCTGGAGCCAATGCCGTCACAGGAGCGGAAGCTGATTCACGCCAAGCTCCAACAGCATGCGCTGGTTAGAACATACAGCAAGGGGGACGAGCCCAATCGGCGCGTCGTCATTGCTAAAAAATAATCCGACGCAATGGCTCTCTGCAAGATGCAGAAGCCATTGCTTTTTTTCTTATATTTCTCGCTGAAACGGCTGCCGTCCTTGATGAAGGACGGCAATGTCGTTTCTACTTGATAGGAGGTAGAAACTTTATGCTGAGCGATACTATAGCTGCCATTGCAACGGCTGTCGGCGAGGGCGGTATTGCGGTTGTACGGGTCAGCGGGCCAGATGCGGTCACGGAAGTGGAGGCTTTGTTTCGTAGTAAAACGCCTCTAAGCAAAGCTCAAACTCACACGGTACATTATGGACATATTATAGATCCCCAAAGCCAGGAAAAGGTGGAGGAAGTTTTAGTTACAGTAATGCGGGCGCCACGCTCTTTTACGACAGAAGATGTCGTAGAAATCAGCACTCATGGCGGGGTCGTAGCCGTCAAACGGGTGATGGATTTACTATTGCTGCAAAATATACGTCTGGCTGAGCCAGGGGAATTTACGAAACGTGCTTTTCTGAATGGTCGTATTGACCTAAGTCAGGCGGAGGGTGTCATTGACTTAATTCGCTCCAAATCAGATAAAGCTTTTTCGGTGGCTTTGAAGCAGGTAGATGGACAGCTGTCCCAGAATATTCGTCGCTTGCGTCATGTTTTGGTGGAGACACTTGCTCATATTGAAGTGAACATTGATTATCCTGAGCATGATGTTGAATCTTTTACATCTGATTTAATCAAGGATAAAAGCAGTCAGGTCATGATGGAAATTGATCGGCTGCTGCATATGGCGGAGCAGGGAAAGATTTTGCGTGAAGGGTTGACCACAGCGATTGTTGGAAGACCAAATGTGGGGAAATCATCACTGCTGAACACATTGGCTCAGGGCGAGCGGGCCATTGTGACCGATATTCCGGGCACAACCCGTGACGTTATTGAGGAATATGTGACGATTAATAATATTCCACTCAAGTTGCTGGATACAGCTGGGATTCGTGAAACGATGGATGTTGTGGAACGGATTGGAGTAGAACGTTCGAGAACGGCGGTTAGTGAAGCAGATCTGCTACTCATCGTCATTAACGCCAACGAACCACTGCATGAGGATGAAATGGCATTAATGGAACAAATCCGCGGTAGACAAGCGATTGTCATTATGAATAAAATGGACTTACCGGCCCAGGTAGACCGGGATTTGTTGCTGCGTTATGTTCCTGAAGAGCTTATCGTACCGATGTCTGTGAAGGAAAATGAGGGAGCGGACCGACTGGAGCAGGCTATATCCAAGTTATTCTTTAGCGGCAAGCTGGAATCAGCGGATATGACATATGTCAGCAACGTACGGCATATTGCTTTGTTGAAGAAGGCGCGCCAATCGCTGGTAGATGCCTATGAAGCTGCTGATCAATTTGTTCCGATCGACATGATCCAGATTGATGTAAGGCTGGCATGGGAGCATTTGGGTGAGATTGTAGGCGATACTGCGCATGATGCGCTAATAGACCAAATATTTTCACAATTTTGTCTAGGCAAATAGAACATTTAAGCATGGCTGATATAAGCCTGCTATCGTTATAGATATACAAGAGCATATTCGGCGTGAAGACCGAAATGTATAAGGAGGTAAGAAAGGTATGGGTTACCAAGGAGGCGACTATGACGTGATTGTCGTAGGCGCGGGCCATGCAGGTGTAGAATCGGCCTTGGCAGCAGCACGGATGGGCTGTCGCACGTTGATGATCACAATTAACCTGGATATGGTCGCGTTCATGCCCTGCAACCCGTCTATTGGCGGTCCTGCAAAAGGACATGTGGTGCGAGAAATTGATGCACTGGGCGGCGAAATGGGTCGGAATATAGACAAGACATTTATCCAAATGAGAATGTTAAATACTGGTAAAGGTCCGGCGGTTCATGCATTGCGTGCACAAGCAGACAAGTTCTCTTATCAGCATGCGATGAAGGAAACGATGGAAAAGGAACCGAATTTGACCTTACGCCAAGGTATGGTTGAAGAACTGATTATGGAAGATGGTCATTGCGTAGGTGTAATCACGAAGACGGGCACAGAGTATCGAAGTAAAGCAGTTGTCCTGACCACAGGCACTTATCTGCGCGGGAAAATCATTATGGGCGAGCTAATGTATGAGAGTGGTCCGAACAATCAACAGCCTTCGTTGAGATTGTCTGAGCATTTGAGAGAGCTGGGTTTTGATCTGGTTCGATTTAAGACAGGAACGCCACCACGTGTGCATAAGGACACGATTGATTTTAGCAAAACCGAAATACAACCGGGTGATGATCAACCAAAGTTCTTTTCCTATGAAACGAAGTCTTCGGATAATGAACAGCTTCCTTGCTGGCTGACATATACTTCAGTAGAAACACATCAGATTATTAATGATAATTTGCACCGTGCGCCTATGTTCTCTGGTCTGATTGAAGGAACGGGACCACGATATTGCCCATCTATTGAAGATAAAGTGGTACGCTTCAGTGATAAGCCTAAGCACCAAATCTTTTTGGAGCCTGAAGGTAAAAACACATCTGAATACTATGTTCAGGGCTTGTCGACCAGCTTGCCAGAGGATGTACAATTAGCTGTACTGCGTTCGATTCCGGGGATGGAAAAGGTAGAGATGATGCGTAACGGCTATGCTATTGAATATGATGCAATGGTACCTACGCAGTTATGGCCTACTTTGGAAACGAAGAAAGTCCCAGGCTTGTTCACAGCAGGTCAGATTAACGGTACTTCCGGTTACGAAGAAGCTGCGGGTCAAGGAATTATGGCAGGGATTAACGCAGCTCGTAAGGTGCAGGGCAAAGAGCCTGTCGTATTGGACCGTTCGCAAGGCTACATCGGGGTCCTGATTGACGATCTGGTGACGAAGGGGACGAATGAGCCATATCGCTTGCTGACGTCACGTGCAGAATATCGTCTGTTGTTGCGTCATGATAACGCTGATCTGCGATTGACTCCGATTGGGCATGATATTGGCCTAATTACGGATGAACGATACGAGCGCTTTTTGGATAAAAAGCAAAAGGTAGATCAAGAGATTGAACGTTTGCGCTTGGCGAAGGTTCGTCCAGTTGATATAAATGAGATGCTGGAGCAAGGCGGATCTGCACCGATACAGGATGGTAGTAATTTGTTAACGGTGCTGCGTCGACCAGAGATCAGTTATGCGCAAGTAGCACAAATCTCACCTTCACCTATAGCTCTTACTGAGGAAGAACAGGAGCAGGTGGAAATCCAAATTAAGTATGCGGGCTACATTGAAAAGCAATTGATGCATGTGGAGCGTCTGCAAAAGATGGAGAAGAAGAAGCTTCCAGAGGATATTGTATACAATGAAGTTCAAGGACTGGCCATTGAAGCCAAGCAGAAACTTGAAAAGATCCGTCCGATGTCGATTGGTCAGGCATCCCGTATTTCGGGTGTAACCCCTGCGGATATTTCCATTTTGCTGGTTTATCTGGAGCATTATAACCGCGTAACAGCAGCAAGGGGATCATAATGGACGCGATACAACAGCAATTTAAGCAGCGGCTGGCAGAGCATAGTATTGTGATTAATGACAGTCAGTTAGAGCAGTTTGAAGCATATTACCGTGTGCTGGTTGAGTGGAATGAAAAAATGAACCTGACGGGTATTACTGAGCGCGATGCAGTGTACACCAAGCATTTTTATGATTCTCTTTCCCTGGCTTTTTATGTTCCGTTAAAAGATGTGGAAAGCCTGGCCGATATTGGGTCAGGTGCAGGTTTTCCAGGTATTCCTTTGAAAATATGCTTTCCGCAGATTCAGTTGACTATTGTAGATTCGTTGAACAAACGTATACAGTTCTTGGCCCATGTAGTAGAGCAGTTGGGTTTGGAAAATGTTGAACTGGTTCACAGCAGGGCAGAGGAATTGGGGCGTAAACCAGGATACCGTGATAGCTATGATCTAGTGACAGCCAGAGCGGTTGCTCGTCTCGCCGTATTGAATGAATTTTGTTTGCCGTTTGTCCGTGAAGGAGGACACTTTGCCGCGATGAAGGGCAATGATCCTACCGAGGAAATCAAGGAAGCTTCTTACAGTTTGAAAGAGCTAAAGGGAAAAATCAAACATGTTCAGGCCTTCCAGTTACCTGTTGAAGATGCAGCCAGACATATGATTATTATTGAGAAAAGAGCGGCGACACCACGGAAATATCCGCGTAAGCCGGGTACTCCTTTGAAGGCGCCGTTAGTGTAAATGTTTGAAAGAAAGTGAATGTTTCACGTGAAACATTCACTTTTTTTATGGCTGATAGACTCTTTACATAAAAGCCTCTTTGCTAACATGCGTTCTTGTTTACATTTGGGGATCAAAGAGGATGCATAATTTATTCTCTGATCCTTCCGAAAAGCTGGTAGAGACGATAGGATTATGGCTGGAAAAGTGATAGAATAGAGATAATCGTTTTAATGTAAGTTGACTGCTCCTATACCCATGAATTCAGATATACATATAGGGGAGTGGGACAACAAATGTCGGGTGAGTACGTGGAGTGTACCCGCTTACGGCGCTGTTTCATATAGAAGGGTCTACGATCCGCGTAAGGAACTGTTTTTCACGAAGCGCTGTTAGTATGGTGCTATTATGAAATTAGGTGGTATTATACGGAATGAAAGAACAATTTTCCAAGCTATTTGGTTTGACGGAGCGATCTACTGGGGACGAAATAAAACAAATTCCAGTTCGGGATATTGTCAGCAGTCCTTATCAGCCCCGTACCATATTTGACGACGAGAAGATTGATGAGCTATGCCAGACCATTAAGACGCATGGTGTAATTCAACCGATTGTCGTTCGTTTCCGTAATGGGCAATATGAGATTATAGCAGGGGAACGTCGTTGGAGAGCTGTCACCAAGCTGGGTATGGAATCTATTCCAGCTATTGTTCGTGAGTTTAATGATTCACAAGCTGCATCCATCGCGTTGATTGAAAATCTTCAACGGGAAGGGTTAACTGCGATTGAAGAGGCTGTAGCTTACCAAAAGCTGATTGATCTACATCAGCTCACCCAGGAAAGCCTCGCTCAACGACTTGGCAAAAGCCAATCCACTATTGCTAACAAGATACGGCTGCTTCATCTACCGGAGAGAGTGAAAGAGGCTCTAATGGAACGGAAGGTATCCGAGCGTCATGCTCGTGCATTATTGTCATTAGAGACTGAAGAACTACAGTACAAGGTTTTAGATGAAGTCATTGCCAAGGAACTCAATGTGAAGCAGACAGAGGCACGAGTTGCCTTTTATAAACAAGTATCCACTAATAAGAAATCGAAGCGGATTTCCTTTACCAAGGATGTCCGGCTTGCGCTGAATACAATTCGTCAATCCATTGATATGGTGTCTGGCTCAGGCTTGGATATCAAGACCAAGGAATCTGATCATGAGGATCACTATGAGATTGTCATTCAAATTCCCAAACGTAAGTAAGGGATGAAGCGTACAGGCGGCAGCAATTGCCGCTTTTTCTGTCTAACGCCGAATAAAACCGCAGCATACTCAATTCTATTCTGAAATTGCCGTTATCCCTAAGATAAGGACTAAGTAACGTCTCCATAGAGCGTTTTGCAGGTATGGAGTGTAGCAGGATTCCGATTAAATTATGAGGTGAATGAAGTGTCAAAAATAATAGCCGTAGCCAATCAAAAGGGCGGAGTAGGCAAAACAACTACTTCCGTTAATTTGGGCGCCGGACTTGCTTCCCTCGGCAAAAGGGTATTGCTCGTGGATATCGACCCGCAAGGTAATACAACCAGCGGTGTGGGTATCAATAAGGCGGATGTGGCAAATTGTATTTATGATGTACTCATTAACGAGGTTGATCCTAGCGAAGCTATTGTCAGTACACAGGTTGAGGGATTAGATATAATTCCGGCAACCATTCAGTTAGCAGGCGCGGAAATTGAACTGGTGCCGACTATTTCTCGTGAGTTGAGATTAAAAAGATCGCTTCAACTCGTTAAGCATAATTATGATTATATACTAATTGATTGCCCACCATCGCTGGGTATTTTGACGCTCAATTCATTGACGGCTTCCGATTCAGTCATTATCCCAATCCAGTGTGAATATTACGCATTGGAAGGATTAAGTCAATTGTTGAATACCGTGCGATTAGTGCAAAAACATCTGAACACCTCATTGCAAATTGAAGGTGTGTTGTTAACCATGTTTGATGCTCGCACGAACTTGGGTATACAGGTGATTGAAGAAGTGAAAAAATATTTTCAAAGCAAGGTTTATCAGACGATTATTCCACGCAATGTGAGACTCAGCGAAGCACCTTCACATGGCCAGTCCATTATTACGTATGATCCCCGTTCCCGTGGGGCAGAGGTATATATTGAGTTGGCAAAGGAAGTGGTATCTTATGAGTAAACGGTTGGGAAAAGGACTTGATGCACTCATTCCCTCCCTTACGGTCAATGAAGAGGATAAGGTTGTTGACATTCCGCTGAGCCAGTTGCGTGCGAACCCGTACCAGCCTCGCAAAACGTTTGATGAAGAGTCCATTAAGGAATTAGCCGAGTCCATTCGTCAGCACGGTGTTATCCAACCTATTATTGCACGTAGTGTATTGCGAGGATATGAAATCATAGCCGGGGAAAGACGATTTCGGGCATCTCAATTTTGTGGGAATCCGACGATACCTGTGGTTGTTCGTAATTTTACGGATCAGCAGGTGATGGAGATTGCTCTGATTGAGAATTTGCAGCGTGAGAATTTGAATGCTATGGAAGTAGCAGTAGCTTATCAGGGATTAATGGATCAATTTTCTTTAACTCAGGAAGAGTTGTCCATGAAAGTGGGAAAATCACGCTCTCATATTGCCAATTTCCTTCGCTTGCTCGCATTACCTGAAGAAGTTAAAGATCATGTTTCACGTGGAACATTGTCTATGGGACATGCTAGAGCTATTGTTGGCCTCAAAGATCCAGACATGGTGAAACAGTTAGCACAACAATGTATTGAACAGCAGTGGAGTGTTCGCGAGCTGGAGGAAGCCGTACAGCAGTTGGATCATAAGCCTGGTGAGGCGAAAGCCAAAGCAAAGGTACGAAAAAAGGACCCCTATATTGACCATATGGAAGAGTCCTTGCGTGAACGCTTTAAAACAACTGTGAAGATCAAGCATAATAAAGATAAAGGCAAAATTGAATTGAATTATTACAGTCAGCAGGATTTGGAAAGATTACTGGAGCTATTACAGTAGTTTGTTGAAATATGGACATGTCTCCTTGAGCAAAATGGAAAGTGAGATATGTCTTTGCTTTGTCTGGAATTGCAGGAATTAGAATGGTTTTGATGGATAAACTAATAGCCTTGTGTTATTTGTTTCGCTGTTCTCAAACGTATAAAATATAAGTATGCAGTAATATGATTTTTGGGGTAGAGGAGTAGAAGCAAGCATATGGCTGAATTGAATGGACTAATCATGGAACAGCTTGCCGGAATCGTTGCAGGGATCGTGCTTATTTTGCTCATCCTGTTGATTGTTATTATTGTGCAGGGTGCAAAGCTAAAGAAGATGCGGCGAAAGTATGAAACCATGATGGCAGGCAGTGGTGTCGAGAATTTGGAAACACTGTTGATTGATTTGAAGGTACAGATGGATACGATTGAGGATGAGCAGGAAACCCATCGTGCAAGTATGAAATCACTACGTAGTAAACTGACAGGCTTGAAGGGACATATAGGCATCAAACGCTATAATGCCTTTGGTGAGAGAGGAAGCGATTTAAGCTTCTCTCTGGCTATTGTAGACGACAATCAGGATGGTATGGTATTAACCGGCATTTATAACCGAGATGGCTCATATGTGTATGCCAAGCCTCTAGAAGCGGGACAGTCCACCTATTCCTTATCACCTGAAGAAAAAGAAGCCGTCACTCTTGCGCAGCAAGCAGGACAGAACGGTAGTGCCACTCCTTAATCGCGGAGTATAGGCTGCCAGCAATGATATCTGATAATTTCATTACCAAATTTAGTCTTGTATTTTGCAGCACGAAGTATTCCATGAAGCCGCCGACGTTAACGATACCAGTCAAATGGATATCGCCGACCGGCGGTAATTCTTTATTTACACCTGCTCCAGGCTTGAGAGGACCATCTGAAACCTGAATGCATCCAACGCTGGAGGTTTGTCCAAGACATGCATCTATACCAATGATATAAGGCTGTTCATATCGGGCTTGTATGCCGTTCAGTGTCGTTTGCAGGTTCATGGCATGTACAGGCTCCTCTAATGTACCGTATAGGTTAAACAGAGGGCTTTTGTAGCGTGATAAATGCGTACCTACGAGCGGGCCCAGACAATCTCCAGTAGAACGGTCAGTGCCGATGCAAATAATGACGATATTTTGCAGACTCGGTGCCTGATGCAGATGGAACAGTAGACGATGGATGATGGCTGATTGGATCCCGGGATCTGTGTGTGATATTTTTAAACTTAGGGGTTCTTGCCCCGGAATGAAGTCAGATGGATGAGTCATGGAATCTTCCTTTCGCTCTGTAGTGGAGTGTGAAGGTTACGCTCGCAGTACCTTGAGATAACAATTAGCCTGCGGGTAACATTTATGCTCAGGATAGTAGCTAGTATATGGATAAACTTATGCTTTTATACTCACAGGAAGTAGAATATTCATAGCCATATGTTTGAAGTCGGTAGATAAGCTTATATAGTGAGGATTTTGCAAAATCCTGATAGTAGGAAATAGAATTCGGGAAGCAGGAAGAGTAGTTCCCTTGTTTAAGGAGGAGTACAGCATGACCTTTATACATTGGTTGACCGATAATTTAGACACGGGTGACGTAGTGAAAGGTGCAATTCACTGGAAGGATGCTGTATGGAAATGGCTTACCGATAGTGCGATGTGGTCGACCTTTTTGTTTGTAATTTTGAAAATCGCGATTATTTTTATCATCACACGTATCTTTATTCGAGTTATTAATAAAATTATAGATAAGTCAATGCAACAAAAGGGAGATAACGGCAGGTTTCGATTGAACACAAGGCGGTTAACAACTGTTGGGGAATTACTGAAAAACGTAACCAATATTGTATTTAATTTCATTTTAATTATGCTGGTGCTATCGCAAATGGGCATTAATCTCGGCCCGCTGATTGCTGGAGCTGGAGTGCTTGGATTGGCCGTTGGTTTTGGGGCACAGAGCTTGGTTAAGGATGTAATTACCGGATTTTTCATTATTTTTGAGGATCAATTTGCCGTAGGAGACGTCATTCAGACAGGTACTTTCAAGGGTACAGTGGAAATGATCGGGCTGCGTACAACCAGACTGGTGAGCTGGAAAGGTGAGGTGTACATTTTACCGAATGGCTCAATTACAACGGTAACAAACTTCTCCATGTCCAACGCGTTGGCGGTAGTGGATGTGCCAATGAAGGCCGAGCGTAGCCTGGAGGAAGCAGTTGGCTTGGTAAAACAGGCAATCCAAGGCATTGAAGAATCCAATGTACAGATACTTAATATACCGGATGTGTTAGGGGTTCAGTCCATGACCACCTCAGAGTATATTGTGCGTGTTGTGGCAGAATGTATGCCGAATACAGGGGCAGTGGTAGAGCGTGATATTCAGAATAACATCAAGAAGGCTCTGGAGGATGAGGAACATCGTCAGGCAGCATTGGAGACGGCGGTAACCCTAGAAAAAGAAGACGAACAAGGAAGAAAAGGGGGAGAGAAGGGTGGAGCGTAAGTCATTTGAACTAGGGGACATTGTACAGATGAAGAAGCCCCATCCGTGTGGAACGAATGAAATGGAAATTATCCGCATGGGAATGGATATTCGAATCAAATGTGTCGGTTGCCAGCATAGTGTGCTGATTCCGCGTGCCAAGTTCGAAAAAAACATGAAGAAAGTGCTGCGATCAAAGGCCAACGCCGACGAGCAAAACACAGAAGCAAATTGAGCCAAGAAAGATGAATGGCGATGAACCAGAATCAGCTTGCGTCACAGTTGCAATGATGATATAATTATCCTTGCTGCGGAAAGGTACCCAAGAGGTCTAAGGGGGCTGACTCGAAATCAGTTAGGCGTCGCAAGGCGTGCGTGGGTTCGACTCCCACTCTTTCCGCCACTAACTTCATTAAATAAACCAATCTCTTACGTCTGTGACGTAGGGGATTTTTTGTTTGTGGAATAAAAGGTCAACAGATTGTGATAAAGTGAAAAGCACTAAGATAAACCATGAGGGTAAAGGAAGAAACGATTACAAATCTATTGGGATGAATAAGGCGTTATAACAAAAAAATGCTCCTGACAGCGGGGAAATTATTGCCGTTAGGAGCACTCTTTTGTTATAGCTGGTTAGGCGGGTAATGATAGCGTTTTGTTTTTTTTGAGCCAGAGATCATCAGAAGGATCGCCGCAATCAAATGGAGAGCCCAGCCCACAAAGGGTATCCAGGCCAGCAAAGAAGTGAGTACTCCCCATACAGAGCCGTAGATCGCCTCCTGATTGCGTAACGATAGGATAAGTGTTACTGCATGCAGGATAAGCATAAATCCCAGAGCCGAGTAGCCGGTCCCCATGACAATAGCTCCCCCCACAATTGGTACGGCAAGCACCAATTCGAATATACCTGATATCCACTTTAATATTCGAGAATAGCTCATCTTTAAACCTCCGTAGATAGTAGGTCTTTGTACTTGGATATATTCTAGCAGAAGGAGCTCAATTAATCTGCATTTTACCAGGATATGCAAAAAGTCCGATAATGCAACAAAGGAGGACCACAAAGGTCCTCCATCGTAGGCGATACATTTTTAACAGGATACGATCTGTCCAATCACATCATGAAACTCGGTGTACTGACCAGCAATACCGTGTCGAAAAGACAGTGTCCTTTTACACAAACCTAACGCTTCTAATGCCCGGAATGGATCTCCTAACAGTTTGTCCGGCTACGTCGTCCAACGGAACCACACCTCTCTGTTGTATCGCCTAATCATAATATGGCCAGGATTCCGAGGAAATATACATTAGTGGACACGAGCTTTCGTTTTTTTCTTCCATTTGCGATTATGGTTGGCGGTTTCGGGAAAAGAATCGCCTCTTTCCAGCGTTACTTGCTGTGGGTTTTGGATTTCAGTATGGAAGCTCTTTTCTCCGACCTCCATGTATACGCCGTCGTTTGGGACCTTATCCCCTGGTTCGAACTCAGTCTTTTCACCCATACGGTGGTGCCTCCTTAGATAAATGAATTTGGACTGCAACGGTTATTGTGCGCTGTCTTGAACAGAAACATGCGAAACCGGGTATACAGATACTGAGTGAATCAAATGATTTCCTTTATATATGCGAAATTTTTGATATGCTATAAAATTGTATAAAGCTTATGATATGCAGTGTTTTTAGCCGTTTTAGGCTTGTTTATTGAATTTGTAGGTTGCATTCAGTTGTTGGATTTGGTAAACTGTTTTAGTGCGAGCTTAGGCTCGTTCCTTGCTCTCAACTGAGATTGAGGGCCTTATGTCCATAAGGAGGTGTAAAGAATGCGCAAATATGAAGCGATGTATATTATTCGTCCTGACATTGAACAAGAAGCTGTTCAAGCGACAGTCGATAAATTCCAAGGTATCATCTCTAACGGCGGTGGCGAAATTACGAGTCACGATGTAACTAAACGCCGTCTTGCGTATGAGATCAAGAAATTCCGTGATGGTTCTTTCGTTCTGGTAAACTTCACAGCAGAACCTGCTGTTGTTACTGAGCTTGAGCGTATCATGAAAATTTCTGACGAAGTAATTCGTTATCTCATTACGAACGACGTAGCTTAATTATTGTACGTGATTATGTAATGAACAACGCTCAAAGGAGGGGATTGGATTGTTGAACCGTGTCATTCTGATCGGTCGTTTGACCAAAGATCCAGAGCTGCGCTATACACCGTCTGGTGTAGCAGTAACCCAGTTCACCCTGGCTGTAGACCGTCCGTTTACGAGTCAAGGCGGCGAACGGGAAGCGGATTTCTTGCCGATCGTAACCTGGCGTCAGCTTGCTGAAACATGCGCTAACTATCTTCGCAAAGGTCGTTTAACGGCTGTTGAAGGCCGTGTTCAGGTACGTAATTATGAGAACAATGAAGGAAAACGTGTATACGTGACTGAAATTGTAGCTGATAATGTGCGTTTCTTGGAATCTAACCGCGATGGCGGTAACGGTGGCGGCAATAGCGGTGGAGCTGCGCGTGAGGAGTCTCCTTTCGGAGGCGGTAACAGCAATAGTGGACGCGGGAATAATAACTCGCGAAACAATCAGGATCCTTTTTCCGATGACGGAAAACCGATCGATATTTCGGATGATGATTTACCATTTTAATTGGGAAAGGACTGACAAAGAATGGGCTTCAGACAAAGAGAAGGCGGAGACGATAACAAAAGACCAGCTCGTCGTGGTGGTCGCAACAAACGTCGTAAAGTATGTTTCTTCACTGTGAACAAAATTACTCACATTGACTATAAAGATACAGACCTGCTTAAAAAATTCATCAGCGAACGTGGAAAAATTCTTCCTCGTCGTGTGACTGGAACAAGCGCGAAATATCAACGTATGTTGACAATCGCTGTTAAACGTTCCCGTCAAATCGCATTGCTTCCTTACACTACTGAATAGTAGTGGGTGGAAAAAAGAGACGTTCCCGTTCCCGGGAGCGTCTTTTTTTGTGATTTTTTATATTGACAACAAGTCCCATCTATTGTAACTTACTAATAATACAATCCATGTTTACCCATAACGATAGTATACCTTTTAATGGCTTGTGAAATTGCAAGCTCCTCAACTCGCCAGAGTAAACATTTCGGCATTCTGAAATGTTATTTTATATTACATGAAATCCTGGTTTTTGTCATTTTCCACAAGTAAAATTCATAAACTTTACATAAATAGATGTTTTGCATTTGTATATTACATAAAAAAAGATATTGACGTGATATTATTTTACACTTAAGATAAACCTTAATAAAAATGTAATGGTTGTTAGTGTACAAAATTGACCAGAGGTCTAAAACACGTGTTTACGCTATTAGGACAGTAAGGAGGATGTGCAACTTCATTTTCAAACCTCAAGCTTTAACGAATCACCGCAGGAATGAGACAGGCTGTTAAATAAAGAACCGACTAAGGGGGATTAACAGGATGATGCAGACGAAAAAATGGGTTTCTTTGCTTATGATGCTTACGATCGTTGGTGTTCTGTTTGCAGGATGTAGCGGAGGTGCTAATGAGGCACAGCCACAGCAAGGCAATGCGGACAATAAGACAGAGGGAAATGAAGCAAGTGCACCTGTTACGGAGGGCGTTATTAAAGCGACGGATTTGTCGCAAAATCCTCCAGGAGCGACTAATCGGAAAGATAACATTGTAGTAGGTATGACATCACCTAAAGGGGTATTTAATCCGCTATTCTGGCAAACGACTTACGATCTATATGTAGTCAGAACAGTATTTGACTCCTTCTTACAGGTGAAGGCAGATGGTACATATGAAAATAGTTTGGCTGACAAGGTTGATGTATCGCCGGATGGTCTAAAATATACATTCCATCTGAAACCAGGTGTGAAGTATAGTGACGGCACTCCAGTAACCGTGAAGGATTATGCTTTTGTACTCAAAGTGCTGCATGATCCGAATTATGATGGAGAAACCGATGTATTGTCTTTTAAGATTAAAGGCGGTAAAGAATATCACGATGGCAAAGCAAATGATATCTCGGGGATCAAAGTCATTGATGATAACACAGTAGAGGTCACCGTTACAGAAGCAACAGCGTATACAAAGGATTTTCTGGGTGAGCAATACTTCATGCCAGAAGCTTATTATGGAAAAGGGTTCAAAAAGGGTAACTTGGACAGCATCAAGGCACTTAATAATAAGCCGATCGGCTCTGGTCAGTATGTACTGAAGAGCTTCTCCCCGGGTCAACAAGTCGTTCTTGATGCGAATCCAAACTACTTCAAAGGCGCACCAAAGGTGAAGTCAGTTATTTTCAAAACGACAACAGAAGAAACAAACCTGTCTATGCTGCAAACAGGCGAAACGGACATGGACAACATCACAGTTACGGAAGACAATGTAGAGGAATTAAAGGCTCTAGGCTTCTTGGACGTGAATATTATGCCGACCAATGGCTACGGATATATTGCGTTTAATCACAAGGAAAAGAAATTCCAGGATCCTAAAGTACGTCAGGCTTTAACTATTGGTTTAAACCGTAAAGAGATTGTGCAGGGCGTGTATGGCCCATATGCGAATGTCATTAACATTCCACAATCTACAGAATCCTGGTCTTATACGGATGAAGGCATCAACAAGTATGAATTTGATACAGCGAAGGCGAAGGCTTTGCTGGATGAGGCAGGCTGGAAGGTTGGTGCTGACGGGATTCGCGAAAAGGATGGCGAAAAGCTGACCATTAATTTCTCTGCGACTGCTGATAATCCAGTAGTAGAGGCCTTGCTGCCAATCATGTCCAATAACTATAAGGAGCTAGGCATCAAGCTGACTTCCGAAACTCTAGATTTTAACGCTATTATGGATAAAAAGGATACGGGCAAGTTCGATATGTTCTTCGCGGCTTGGGGCTTAACTCCAGACCCGGATACAACGACTTTTATTACGAATGGTGCACAAAATGATATCGGCTATTCCAATAAGAAGGTCGATGAACTAACGCTTGCTGGTAAGCATGAGCTGGATCAAGAGAAACGGAAACAGATTTACAAACAGCTCTATCAAGAATTGAACAAAGATCTGCCAACTATTTTTATGTACCAACGCAGAGATATGTGGCCAGTTAATGGACGTGTATCTGGCTTAGAAATTACGCCATACAAAGATTTTGAGTTCACTCTGCATAACGCTCAGATCGCTCAATAAGGGTTGCCAAACGTATGCTCAGCTCTCACGAGCTGGGCATATCACTTTATTCGTCTGGAGGAATGAATATGAAGCAGTACATTATTCGAAGACTGCTGCAACTCATCCCCACACTTATTGGCATATCTATTATCGTATTTGCGATTTCAGCCATGGTGCCGGGTGATTATATTACAGCCAAGCAGAACCCAAATATGACCGCCGAAAAGGCGCAGCAGCTACGACATATCTACGGGCTGGATAAACCGGAATACCAACGCTATTTTATATGGGCCGGTAATATGTTAAAGGGGAATATGGGGGATTCATTACAGCATAAGCAGCCGGTAACGAAGGTCATTGGCAATTATGTATGGAACTCATTTATTATCGCTTTTTTTAGTCTTATTTTTAGCTGGTTGATTGCGGTTATTGCAGGGGTATTTTCAGCCAAGTTCCAATATTCGTTATTCGATAAGTTTGTCACATTATTTATTTTCTTATGTATGTCGCTGCCTTCATTTTTTATTGGTCTATTGGTCATCAAAATATTTGCCCTGGAGTGGGGAATTCTCCCGGTTGGGGGCATGACCACAGCAGGGATGGAGCCAGGCTCATGGGCTTATATGGTGGATGTTCTCAAGCATATGTTCCTGCCGACACTCGTACTTACGATGCTGAGCACAGGAAGCCTGACCCGGTATTTCCGTACAGGCATGTTGGAGGTCATTCGTCAGGATTATATTCGTACCGCACGCGCCAAAGGCCTGAAGGAACGTACGGTTATTTTCAAGCACGCACTGCGCAATGCACTGATTCCAGCCATCACACTACTCGGCTTCGAGCTTCCGGCCTTATTTGGTGGAGCGATGATTCTGGAGAAGGTATTTGTGTGGCCGGGTGTGGGTCAGGTCTATCTGGAGTCGATCAGTATGCGGGATTATCCGTTTATGTTGGGCTTCACAATTTTCTTAGCGTTACTTACGCTTATCGGTAATTTGCTCTCTGATGTATTGTATGGCATGGCAGATCCAAGAATTCGCTTGAAGTAGGAGGGATACTATTGTCCGCAGAAACAGTCACGATTGAAACGAATCAAAAGGCGGCGATCCGTCCTGAAGCGTCTCCATGGAGAATCGCCGTTCGCCGTTTTAACCAAAACCGTCTGGCTTTGGCTGGTCTCGTTATATTAATTCTGATGGTTGTCATTTGTAGTTTTGGACCGATGATTTCACCTTATCATTTAGATGATTACAGGCTAGCTGACAAAAATTTATCGCCTAATGCTAAGTACTGGCTCGGTACGGATAAGTTTGGTAGAGATATTTTGCTGCGTACAATGCTGGCTGGCCGTATTTCCTTGACGGTAGGGCTGGTCGCCACGTTTATTTCGGTCATGATCGGGGCGACGCTGGGTGCGCTGGCAGGGTTTTATCGTAAAAGCGTGGATACGGTTATTATGCGGATTGCGGATATTTTCATGGCACTCCCTACATTACCGCTGCTTATTATTTTAGGTGCTGTTCTGTCGGATTTGAAGGTCGATCCGTCGAATCGCATTTATTTTCTGATGCTCATTATCGGGGTCCTGAGCTGGACTAGCTTGTCCCGTCTGGTCAGAGGGCAGATTCTTACGCTGCGTGAACAGGAGTTCATGCAGGCGACGGAAGCGCTAGGCTTGAGAGACCGTCGCAAAATATTCCGGCATTTGCTGCCGAACACGATTCCTACCATTATTGTTACGGCTACGCTTGGAGTAGCGGGTGCGATTATTACAGAATCTGCGCTCAGCTACTTGGGAATCGGTGTTGTGCCGCCCACACCTTCGTGGGGGAATATGATATCGGCTGCGAATAACCTAATTGACTTCCGCAAACGGCCTTGGATATGGGTTCCACCGGGAATGTGTATTCTCATTACAGTTGTAGCGATTAACCTGATTGGCGACGGTTTGCGTGACGCACTGGACCCTAAAATGAAGAAGTAGGAGACGAACGTTTATGAAAAATGCTTTGATTGAATTTCGTAACCTGAAAACCCACTTTCATACCTCTAGCGGAACTGTCAAAGCGGTCAATGACGTCAGTTTTAAAATTCGTGAGGGTGAAACGCTCTGTGTGGTAGGGGAATCTGGCTGCGGTAAGAGTGTAACAGCGATGACGATGATGCGGCTGATTGATTCTCCCCACACCTCAGACGGTGAAATCTGGTTTGAGGGCAAAAACCTCTTAACGCTTAATAAAGGTCAAATGCAGCAGATTCGCGGCAATGACATTTCGATTATTTTTCAGGAGCCCATGTCTTCTCTGAATCCCGTGCTTACGATTGGGGAACAGATCACGGAGCCATTGCTGATGCATACATTAATGAGTAAAAGAGAAGCACATGCTCGGGCAATTGAGCTGATTAATTTGGTGGGGATTTCACGATCGGAAGAAATATTTCATTCCTATCCTCATGAATTGAGTGGCGGTATGCGTCAGCGGATCATGATTGCCATCGCATTAAGCTGTAATCCGAAGCTATTGATTGCGGATGAACCAACAACGGCACTGGATGTTACGATTCAGGCGCAGATTCTGGATTTAATGCGGGATTTGAAGGATAAGCTTAAAACCTCCATTATGCTCATCACGCACGACTTAGGCGTTGTGGCAGAAATGGCTGACTATGTGGTCGTTATGTATGCTGGAAACGTCATTGAAGAGGCGCCTGTCATTGAGCTGTTTAAAAATCCGCAGCATCCATATACTCAAGGCTTACTAAAGGCGAAGCCCGTCATTAATCAGAAAATGGATCGACTGTATTCCATCCCAGGACAGGTTCCAAACCCGATTGAGTTGGGGGAAAATTGTCATTTTCATGATCGGTGCTCCCATTGTATGCAAATTTGCAAGGATCAGGCTCCTCCCTTGAATGAAAAGGAGAATGGTCATAAGGTTGCCTGCTGGCTATATGAGAAAGAAGGAGGGCAACGGATATGAGCGAGCCTTTGATTCAAGTGGAAGGGCTGAAAAAGTATTTCCCGATCACAGGCGGGATTTTTCAGCGTACTGTCGGACATGTGAAAGCAGTCGATGATGTATCCTTTAACATTCATAAGGGTGAATCCTTCGGTCTGGTAGGAGAATCGGGTTGCGGCAAAAGTACGATTGGACGAACAATTCTCAGATTGATGGATAAGACAGAGGGATCGGTACGATATAAAGGTGAAGACTTGCATGCGTTAAACAAAGAGCAGATTCGTGCGCTTCGTCCGAAGTTGCAAATCGTCTTTCAGGACCCTTTTAGCTCACTGAATCCGAGAATTAAGGTCGGTGAAGCCATTGGAGAGGCGTTGCTGGACCACGGGTTGATTGATCGTAGAGAGCTGCGGAAGAAGGTCAATGAAACGCTGAACATTTGCGGGCTGTCCTCGTATCACTATGATCGGTATCCGCATGAGTTCTCTGGCGGTCAGCGTCAGCGGATCGGGATTGCACGGGCTTTGATTTTGAATCCTGATTTTATTGTGGCTGACGAGCCGGTTTCTGCTCTGGATGTGTCTATTCAGGCCCAGATCATTAATTTGTTAAGTGATTTGCAGCAGGAACGCCAATTGACCTATCTGTTCATCTCGCATGATCTAAGTGTAGTCGAGCATCTTTGTAGCCGGATTGGTGTGATGTATCTGGGTTCAATGGTAGAGCTTTCCTCCAAGGAGGAACTGTTCAGTAATCCACTTCATCCGTACACGAAGGCGCTGCTATCGGCAGTACCGATTCCCGATCCCACGATCAAGAGACAACGGATTGTGTTGAAAGGAGACATCCCATCTCCGGCCAATCCGCCTTCAGGATGCAAGTTTCATACACGTTGTCCTATGGCAGAAGCACGTTGTAAAACAGAGATTCCGGTATACCGCGATGCGGGCGATCAGCATTTTGTAGCCTGTCACTTTGCCTAAAATATAATAATTAGGACAGCAAAATATCCGTCATCCTGAAGCAGAATTGACGGATATTTTGGCGTGGAATAAAAAAGGTAAAAAAATTGTATCTTTTTTTCGAAAAATTGCAGACAAAATGGATTTTTCATCGTCTAATAGAGTAAGGAGGTTATTACGATGATGAAAAAACACTGGATACGTTGGGCTATTGTCGTCCCGTTACTTATTATATTGATTTTTATTACACTTGGACCCCGCCTGTTGATCGGAAAGCCGAATGTGGATGCAGAGGCAGCGGTGCTGATGGACATGCATACTGGGGAATTGCTGATGGATGTGAACGGTGATACACCTATGCCTTCCGCAAATATGTCCAAGCTCATGACCGAGCTATTGGTGCTGGAGGATATTCGGGCCGGACGGTTAGGTTGGAATGATGAAGTGCGAATTAGCCGTTACGCGAGTACGGTGGGTGGTGTAAATCTGTCTCTTCGGTATGGTGAAAGGATGACCGTATCCGAGTTGTTCCAGAGTATGGTTGTGTATTCAGCGAATGATGCCGCTGTCGCGTTAGCCGAGCGTTCAGCAGGGAATGAATCAGCTTTTGTGAAGCGTATGAATGGAAAAGCTGCCCAAATAGGGTTGTCATCCGATAGTCGCTTCAGCAATGCCTCGGGGGCAGGTCAGAGTGAATTGGGGCCCAATCACCCTGAGGATATTCGGGGAGAAACGAAAATGACAGCAAGCGACACGGCGAAGTTGGCCTCCTATTTAATTACGTCACACCCAGAGATTTTGAGAACGTCCAGCCGTACGCAGATGGAGTTGAAGGATAAAGGCATCTACATTAGTAATACGAACTGGATGCTGCCTTCCTTGGCTGGACCGTACTCTTACGCGGGAACAGACGGACTGAAAGCAGGGTACACAAGCGATGCTGGATACTGCTTCACGGGTACCGCTGAGCAGCATGGAAGACGGCTAGTTGCTGTGGTGCTGGGTGCTCCGAGCAAGGAAGAGCGTTTTGAGCAGACCCGGAGGTTGTTCGATTATGGTTTTGCCCTGTCGACTTCTTTTCCGGTGCGACTACAAAATTTGGCGAAACTGGCTCCACATTAAGGGAAAAATGACTTTGAAAGCTACATAGGATACGAATAAAAACATGAATTGGGGCTTTGACCGTGAGGTCGAGGCCCTTTTTGGTATGAATTCGAGGAGCTGACCACGCCATGACACTTTTGACAACAAGGTAGCAGACCTTTTATGCTTTGAGGGGAAGTTTTCGCTTCATGAGGGATCAATTCGGTTTAATGAAGAGATGGGATTTGTGACGGAAAGAAGGAAGGTACCGGTTATGGAGAGAAGACATAGGAGAAGGACCCGTGGAAAGACCAAAGAGAAAAAGAGGTTTACCGCTCTATATATTTCATGTATTGTTTTATTTTTGATTGCATTGGGAGGCTACCTGTTCCGCAAACAGCTGACACTGGTGGCTTTTGACTGGTTTGTATCACCGACGTTGGAAAGCAAGCTGGAGAAATCCTATCAGCCCCGACAATCCGGGGAACAGCAGCAGCAAGAGACAGTAGCTTACCGTAAGGAACCTTTTTCGGTACTGTTATTGGGTACGGATCAAAGACCCAATGAAAAGGCGCGTGGTCGCTCGGATACGGTTATGTATGCGGTAGTACGGCCTGCGGAATCGCGTGTGCTTCTGGTTTCTATTCCAAGGGATACGTACGTACAGATTGCCGGACATGATCCGAATCGCGATGGCGAGGATGATTTTGATAAGTTGGGGCATGCTTATGCGTTCGGAGGCGAAGATATGTCCATGGCTACAGTAGAGAAGTTGATGGAGCATAAGGCCGATTATTATGCTACGATTAATTTCCAGGGTATTCAGGATGCGGTGAATGCAGTGGGTGGAGTTGTGCTTCCAATCGACAAGCCCATTGAGAATAAGAATCCGCTGCATATCAAGTTCCGTATTGAGGCGGGCAAGCCGCTTTATAATGGTGAGGAAGCCATGTATTATGTTAGATATCGGGAAGATAGCGACTTCAACCGTACCAAACGGCAGCAAATTTTCCTGAACGCTATGGCGGATAAGCTGCTGAATATCAACGGAATTACCAAGATTCCAGAGTTGCTCGATATTATGGGAGCCAATTTCAAAACCGACATGGAACCTACTTTTATTACTGGGCTTGGCAAGCAGGCTATTTCACAGGGGAATCCGCAAATTTCAAGTTTTACGATTACGGGGGAAGGGTTCAAGAAGAAGGGCCTGTATTATGACCGGGCTAATGAACAGGAACTTGAATATGCCAGACTCATAATTGCCAACTGGCTAGATTCCGATACAACCCCGCAGACGCTGAGGCTTCCCGACAAGCAGGACATTCAGTGAATAATCAATTGATTTATATTTGATTTTGAGGGGGATTCGTTTCTCATGAATATCGCTTTTTTCTTGCTTCCCAAACAGGAAGTTGCTTGTGTAACGGCGGATGCTACTTTACGGCAAACGTTGGAACGGATGGAATATCACCGTTTTACAGCGGTTCCTATTTTAGATAAGGAAGGTAGATATACAGGTACGGTTACAGAAGGTGATCTGTTGTGGCATATGAAAGAGTCCGAGGGGAAAATCACCTTTGAAAACGCTTCTAAGTTTATGCTTAAGGACGTTCCGTTGCGGGTTACGATGAAGCCCGTGTCCATTGATGCTAACATGGAGGATTTAATCAATTTGGCTAAGGTACAGAACTTTGTGCCCGTTGTAGATGATATGGAACGGTTTATTGGCATTGTACGTCGGAGCCAGATTATTGAGTATTGTGAAAAATTTGTATCCAGAGAATCGCTTAATACTTCAAGCTAAAATAAGCAACAAAGCTGCTCCGAAAATAACAATTTACCCTATGGGGTAACAGTTATTTTCAGAATAGGATATGCTATAATGGAGAATAAAGCTTTTTCAGAGGGGTGTGACTCTTCATCATATGCCTAAAGAAATGGATGTAGTTAAACGAGCCAAGGTTATTGAATGGCTTAAAACAGAGGTGCTGGACCAAGTCTCCCGTTTGTTTAAGGCAATGTGGGAAGGCAGTACAGCCCGCATTGGTGATTGCTTGGCGAGCTTAGTGATGAGCAGTTATATTTTGGGGAGGCGCCTTGGAGTGTCTTACCGTGAATTGGATGATCTACTCATCGACAAGCTAAGAAAGCACAGAAAAGAAGGACACCAGCTGGAGGATTGGTATCAGGACATTTCCGCACTGGAAGAACATATGCGTAAGAGGTGAAAACGTTGAAATTCCGCTTGGCAACTGTAGCATGGAGCGTCATTTATTTGCTTCTGCTGCTGACTCTATTGACACCATTAAGAATCATTACCGTATTTTTGCTGATTGTGCCTGGCGCTGTAATGTTTTCATCGCTGCCTTTCAAAGGATTTCTGGTCCACGTCATGCCGGTGCTGCTCATTATAGCGCTACTCGATGTGTATTCGCTGCTCCCTGCGATTTATTTTCTGATTCCTTCAATCATGATGGGACGGATATATAAAAAGGGAGGACTTGCTTTTCAGGCGTTGATGACCGGAATGGGCATTATTTTAGCCGAGTTGTTGGTTGTTCTGTTTATCGCCACGTATTCCTTTGGGTTTGATCTTGCACAGTATCTTCGTGATCAGGCTGCGATATCGGCAAGTATTGTACAGCAGGTTTTGAGTACTAATCCGATGTTTTCAAACATGAATTGGACGGCAGAGGATACGCAGAAACTCGGCACAATGCTGATTGGAAAAATTCCGTATGTGCTGATCGTGACCTCGTTCATATTGGCGGTGATTACGCATGCTTTGACACGTCCGGCACTGAGCAGTCTCGATGTACCGGTACGCAAAATGAAGCCTGCCCGCGAGTGGAGGCTACCGCGCGCGCTGATCTGGTATTATCTGCTGGCAATTGTAATTGAATGGATAGCAGGGTCTTCCGATAGCAGCTGGATTCAAATGGTTTCCATTAGTATGCTACCGCTGATTCATGCATGTTTTATAATCCAGACGATTGGTTTTGTATACTTCTGGACGCATAGCCGTAAAATGAGCCCGGTGATTGCGTTGCTGCTGTCGCTCGTCGTTCTGGTGTTCCAGCCGCTCCGCATTATAGGTATTATTGATTTGGCCTTTCCGCTGCGTGAAGCTATTACAAGATCAAAGAAATAGGGTGAACAGTCATGCCTAAATTTCTACAAAAACGCTGGCACGGCTATCAGACGGTCTGGGCGTTTTTGCTGCTGCTGGTCCTTGTCATATGTATTTCCATGTACAACTGGGAACTGGGTGTGATAGGACTGTTGCTGTCATTCTTGCTCGGCGGGCTGATGCTGAAGACGGAATTGGATTTTCGTCGGGAATTGAATCAATATATCAGCGGTCTTTCCTTCCGGATCAAGCGGGTGGAAGGGGAAGCGATTAGCACATTGCCGTTCGGCATCATTTTATACAGTGAAAATCGAACGGTAGAATGGCACAATCGGTTTGCCGGGGAGATGTTTGAGGAGCAATCGCTGATTGGTGAGTCTCTTCATGATTTGTTTCCTCAACTCGCAGGTGCCCTAAGCACCAAAAAGGAAACAAAGGAGCCTGCTCGTGAGCTGAAGGTGGAGCTACAGCATGATGAGCGTCATTATCAGTTTCTGATCGTGCCCGATGAGCGTCTGATATATTTGTATGAAGTAACGGATTTGGCGGTGCTACGCAAGCAGTATGAAAATGAGCGACTGGCGCTCGGTATCGTCATGCTCGATAATATGGACGAGGCTGCTCAGGGGATGGACGATCAGCAACGCACGGCGCTTATTGCGAAGGTGTCAAGCGAGATTACATCCTGGGCTAATCAGTACAATATTTATTTGCGTCGATTATCTTCTGAGCGTTATCTCATTATGCTAAATCATAAAGCACTTCAGGAGCTGGAGCAGAGTCGATTCGTCATTCTGGATACCGTGAGGGAAATGACGGCGGATTTGAAAGTACCGATGACACTGAGTATTGGCTTGTCCTTCGGTGCAGAGAGCATCAAGGAGCTAGGCGAGCTGGCCCAATCCAGTCTGGATATGGCGCTTGGACGTGGGGGCGATCAGGCAGCAGTGAAGGCGGGACAACGCCTGTCCTTTTACGGAGGCAAGTCCAATGCTGTCGAGAAGCGTACCAGAGTACGTGCCCGAGTGATTGCACATGCGTTGCGTGATCTGATGCAGGAGAGCGACCGCGTGCTGATCATGGGACACAAAATACCGGACATGGATGCGGTGGGAGCTGCCATCGGTGTGTGGAAGGCTGCGGCACTTTACAATGTAGAGGCACATATCGTACTCGATAAATCCAATCCGTCAATCGACCGAATGATGGAGCAGGTAAACAAGGATGAGAATCTATCGCAAGCGCTCATGACACCAGAGCAGTCGCTCCAGCTGATGACTGAGCACAGTCTGCTGGTCGTGGTGGACACGCACAAGGCCTCCATGACGATTGAGCCGCGTCTGGTGCAGACAGCTAGTCGGGTGGTTGTTGTTGACCATCATCGTCGGGGCGAGGAATTTATTAATGATTCGGTTCTGATCTACTTGGAGCCCTATGCGTCATCGGCCTGTGAGCTGGTGACCGAGCTGCTGCAATATATTCATGAGAAGGTCCAACTGACACCGCTGGAGGCAACATCACTGCTGGCAGGGATTACGGTGGATACCAAGCATTTTTCCCTGCATACAGGCTCGCGTACATTCGAGGCAGCCGGCTTTTTACGGCGTAGCGGAGCAGATACAGTTATGATCCAGCGCATGTTAAAAGAGGACCTGGATGAATATATTGCTAAGGCGGAAATTATTAAGCATGCTAAAATGATATATGGGCATATCGCAATTGCGGTAACTGAGCCCGGACAGAAAATACCGCAGCTCCTGATTGCTCAGGTGGCGGATTCATTACTCAATATGACGGATGTACTGGCCTCCTTTGTGGTCAGTGAACGTCCTGACGGCCTGGTGGGGATCAGCGCCCGTTCACTCGGACGCATGAACGTACAGGTCGTCATGGAACGGCTAGGCGGCGGAGGACATCTGACGAATGCGGCGGTTCAGCTGGATTGCCCGCTGGAGGAAGCTAAGCGCAGAGTGGTCGACGTGCTGGCCGAAATTGATGGGGAAGAGGGGTTATTTGAATGAGAGTGATATTCATTAAAGATATGAAGGGCCAAGGCAAGAAGGGGCAAATTAAGGAAGTGTCGGACGGTTATGCAGCGAATTTCCTGTTGCCGCGTGGTGTTGCCCGTCCAGCGACAGAAGGAAATATGAAGACGCTGGAAAACCAGAATGCTGCTGAGGAAAAGCGCAAGCAAGAGGAAAAGGAAGAGGCGCAAGCGCTCGGCAAAAAGCTGGAAGAGACAACGGTTCAGCTCAAGGCGAAGGCTGGTGAAGGTGGACGGCTGTTCGGTGCGATTACAAGCAAGCAAATCGCGGAGGCAGTAGCTAAAACTGGTATCAAGCTGGACAAACGCAAAATTGAGCTGGAAGAACCGATTCGTACGTTGGGCGTGACTCAAATGACCGTTAAGCTTCATCCTGAGGTCAAAGCTACGCTGAAAGTACAGGTGACTGAAGAATAATTATGGGCGGCGAATTTTTTGATCGGATTCCTCCGCAAAATCTGGAGGCTGAACAGGCGGTTATCGGGTCTATTTTGCTCCAGTCTGAAGCACTGATTACCGCAATGGAGCGGGTGCAGACCGAGGACTTTTATGATAAGGCTCATCAGATGATTTACGAAGCAATGATTGAGCTGGGTGAATCCGGACAGCCGATTGACTTGGTTACGCTGACCTCGAAAATTCAGGACAAGGGACAGCTAGAGGATATCGGTGGTGTCAGTTATCTGGCGAAGCTGGCTCACGGGGTGCCAACAGCGGCTAACGTGGATTACTATGCCCAGATCATTGAAGAAAAAGCGATGCTTCGTCGCTTGATTCGTGCAGCTACGCAGATTGTGAGCGAAGGCTATAGCAGTGGCGAGGATGTCGCTGGTATGCTGAGCGATGCTGAGCGCAAGATTATGGAGATATCTAACGGGCGCTCAGGTAGTGGTTTTATTGCCATCCGCGATGTCGTGATGGAAGTGTTTGACCGCGTTGAATTGCTGCATCAGAACAAGGGCAATACGACTGGGATTCCGTCCGGGTTTGTTGATTTGGACAAGATGACGGCGGGGTTCCAGCGCAATGACTTGATCATTGTGGCCGCCCGTCCATCCGTAGGTAAAACAGCGTTTGCTCTGAATATTGCGCAAAACGTTGCGGTTCGGGCAAAGGAGACAGTAGCCATCTTCAGTCTGGAGATGTCGGCCGCTCAGCTCGTGCAGCGGATGATTTGTGCCGAGGCCAATCTGGACGCGAACGTCATGCGGACAGGTGAGTTTAAAGGCGACGACGATTGGGCGAAGCTGACGATGGGCATTGCAGCCTTGTCAGAGGCGGAAATCTATATCGATGATACACCCGGCATCACTGTGGCGGATATCCGTGCCAAATGCCGCCGTCTCAAGGCGGAAAAGGGACTGGGTATGATCGTAATCGACTACTTGCAGCTGATTCACGGACGAGGCAAAGCAGGCGAGAACCGGCAGCAGGAGGTATCCGAAATTTCACGGACATTGAAACAAATCGCTCGTGAGCTTGAAGTGCCTGTAATTGCCCTCTCCCAGCTGAGCCGGGGTGTGGAGCAGCGTCAAGACAAGCGACCGATGATGAGTGACTTGCGGGAATCAGGTTCTATCGAGCAGGATGCTGATATCGTGGCGTTTCTGTACCGGGATGATTACTATAATCAGGAAACAGAAAAGAAGAATATTATTGAGATTATCATTGCCAAGCAGCGTAACGGCCCGGTCGGTACGGTAGAGTTGGTCTTTCTCAAAAATTATAATAAATTCGCTAATTACGAGCGTGCCCATTCGGATGCGTTCGCCGGATAACATATTAGTATCATTAAAAAAGGCTCTTTCGACGCGGATTTCGCGATCTCGAAGGGGTCCTTTTTTATAGAATTCACATATTTTCATATAAGGAATGAAACTCTCAATTACGAACAATACTATTTTCATGTAATATAATGTTCGTTTTTTATTTGACTTTAAAAAATGGTGCTGTTACACTTATAGTGCTGCTTCAACGCAGTGGGGAGAACATTACGCCCGGGGCTTTCCGAACCTACGGAATGTCTGCGACGGACGTTTTTTCCTGCTGTCCGAGAGCGCTCCATATCTGCTCGCTCAGGCGGTTGAAGTCGGATATGCGTAGTGTGTCAGCTCAAAATCAGAGTGTCTGTGGGCACTCCACGGAGGAATGAAACATGTCAACTGTAGTCGTTGTGGGAACACAATGGGGAGACGAAGGCAAAGGTAAAATCACGGACTATCTGGCGGAAAGCGCTGAAGTAGTGGCCCGTTACCAAGGCGGAAACAATGCTGGTCATACGATTCTCATTGACGGTAAAAAGTACAAGCTGAGCCTGATTCCATCCGGCGTTTTTTATGAAGATAAAAAGTGTGTTATTGGCAACGGCATGGTCGTAAATCCAGCCGCTCTTATTGAAGAAATTACTTACATTCATGATAATGGCTTTTCCACAAAAAATCTGGTCATTAGTGACCGCGCACATGTGATTATGCCGTACCATATGACGCTGGATGTGCTGGAAGAAGACCGCAAAGGTCCTAACAAAATTGGTACTACCCGTAAAGGGATCGGCCCTGCTTATATGGATAAAGCTGCACGTAACGGTATTCGTATTGCTGATTTGCTGGATGCAGAGGAATTCGAAAAGAAGCTGCGCCATCAAACGAAAGAAAAAAATCAAGTGATTGAACAAGTATATGGCGGCGAGCCATTGGATGTAGAAGCAATACTAAAACAGTATCTGGAATATGCTGAATTTATCCGTCCTTATGTAGGAGATACATCTGTCGTGTTGAATGATGCAATTGACGCAAATCAAAAGGTACTGTTTGAAGGTGCGCAAGGCGTTATGCTTGATATCGACCAAGGTACGTATCCTTACGTTACGTCCTCCAACCCGTCGGCTGGCGGCGTATGTATTGGTTCCGGTGTGGGACCATCCAAGATTCAACAAGTCATCGGTGTAGCTAAATCGTATACAACTCGTGTTGGCGATGGACCCTTCCCAACTGAGCTGAACGATGAAGTCGGCGATTACATTCGTGAAACAGGTCATGAGTACGGTACGGTTACAGGTCGTGCTCGTCGTGTAGGCTGGTTTGACAGCGTCGTTGTGCGCCATGCCCGTCGTGTCAGTGGATTAACGGGTCTTTCCCTGAACTCGCTGGACGTATTGACTGGCCTGAAAACGGTGAAAATTTGCACAGGTTACAAGTACCGCGGTGAGGTGATTACGCATTATCCGGCTAGCCTGAAAATGCTGGCGGAGTGCGAAGCGGTATATGAAGAAATGCCAGGTTGGAGCGAAGACATCACTGGCGTGAAAACGCTGGAGGAACTGCCTGAGACTACACGCAATTACGTACAACGCGTGTCTGATCTGACAGGTATCCCAATTGCTATTTTCTCGGTTGGGCGTAATCGTGATCAAACGAATCAGGTGCTTCCGATTTATTTGTAGGACAAGAATGATATAGCTATTAATACATGTTCAAAGAGAGAGGCTGTTAGCAGCCTCTCTCTTTTTTTATTCTGTGAAGTGTTAAATGGTATCTTTCCCTTTACATAATCTTATCTTCCTTGTCGATTTGTGATAACAAACCCTCTCTATAATCCAAATAGAAAAGAGATTTGGACGTCTAGACGTCTTGAGAGGGATGAATTATGAACTGGTATCTTCGCTCACTCGGCACACGCAAAATTGTTGAATTCATCGTGCTTATCATTTTCGTCATCTTTTTCCTGGGGCCTCTGACCAATCTCCTCCTCTTGGCGGTTTCAGGAAAATGGCAGTATCCTGCACCGCTCCCGCAGAGCTTGTCACTGGAATGGTGGAAGTTTGTACTTACCCAGGATGATGTAGTCAGCTCGATTTCCCTATCCTTCCTGATTGCGATTACCGTTACGGTCTGCTCCATTATCGTATGTATTCCTGCTGCTTATGCCTTTGCACGAATTTCTTTCCCGCTCAGTAAGTGGTTTCTTTTCTCATTCCTGCTTACACATGCTTTTCCGAAAATGGGTTTGTATGTGTCCATTGCCGTACTATTCTACCAATTCGGGTTGATGAACACTTTTGCAGGCATTGTGCTCATCCATATGGTAAACACACTCATGTATATGACCTGGATTCCATCCTCTGCCTTCCGCAGCGTACATCGTGCACAGGAGGAGTCGGCGCGGGATGCTGGAGCCGGACCCTTTCGGGTGTTCTGGAAAATCACCTTTCCTATGGCGCTGCCCGGCATTGTGGTTGCCTCCATCTTTACCTTTCTTGCTTCACTGGATGAAGCACAGGGGACACTTCTTGTCGGAACGCCGGACTATAAAACAATGCCAGTCATCATGTATTCCATCATTGCTGATTATCCGAGCACAACAGGTGCTGTTTTCTCAGTCATTCTTACCCTGCCAACGATCATTCTGCTATTGGCAGCCAAGCGTTTTGTAAGTGCGGATGTCCTGGCAGGCGGATTTCAGGTGAAGTAACGTAATTGGTCAAAAGAGGAGTTTACAAAATCCTGAAAAGGGAGCCTAAACTAATGCCCATTCAATTATCCATTCAAGAGTTAACCAAGCGCTTCAAGACAGGAGACGGAGTCAAAGGCATTTCACTAGACGTGATGAAGGGAGAACTGGTGACGCTGCTGGGACCTTCCGGCTGTGGTAAAACAACCGTGCTTCGCTCCATTGGCGGTTTTTTGGACCCGGACAGTGGCGACATTCAGATTCAGGGTAAAAGCGTACTCAAGCTACCGCCCGAAAAACGTCCGACGGCTATGGTGTTCCAAAGCTATAACTTGTGGCCGCATATGACCGTGTATGACAACCTGGCTTTCGGGTTGAAGATTCGCAAGGTGAAGAAGACAGAAATTGACCGCCAGGTGAAGGAAGCGTTAGCGCTGGTTCGGCTAGAGAGCGCAGAGCGTAAAACGCCGGGACAGCTCTCGGGCGGTCAGCAGCAGCGGGTAGCACTCGCTCGGGCTTTGCTGCTAAAGCCTGATGTATTGCTGCTGGACGAGCCTTTTTCCGCGCTTGATGCCAAATTGCGCATGGAGATGAGAGAGGAGCTGCGTGATATTCAGACCCAGACAGGAATGACGATGGTGTTCGTCACCCATGATCAGGAGGAGGCGCTGTCCATTTCCGACCGAATCGTCGTTATGAATGCGGGTCGAATTGAGCAGCTCTCTTCACCGCAGGAGATTTATGACAAGCCACAGTCCCTTTTTGTAGCGGGTTTTATTGGCCGTATCAATTTATTAAAGGGGGTGAGCACAGGTCGCAGTGTCTCTGTGAGCGGAATACCGTTTGCACAAGAGCATGAATACACAGGTGAATCCATGGTTGGTGTAAGACCAGAGGATATTGTTCTGACGACGGAAGAAAATGGTTCTCTAGCCGGAACAATCAGACAAGTGATGATTCTAGGGCATTATGCGGAAGTTTCGCTGGATAGCGGTACCCATCATCTGAAAATGTTTGTGCCGCGTGAACGAGCGGCCGAGCTGCGCAGTGGAGAGCACATCAGATTCAGCTTCAGTAAAATGGTTACTTTTCCAACAGCACAATGAAGATTCACGATCAACCTCTATATCGCATCAATGTCCGTCACGAACGCATCATCTGATGATGCTGCGAACTTGTGCAACTATCTAAAGGAGGCAACAACGTGTTTGGGAAAAAGAATATGGGTCTGGTTTTGGCAGGGGTACTTAGTTTATCGTTGTTGGCTGGTTGTGGTAACGGCGGTAATGCCGCCACGGCTACAGGGGAAGCCAAGTCTACAAAAGCGGGGGCCGCTACGGGAACGACGGAAATTTCCTTGTACACTGGAGGGTCTCTGAACGTCAAAGAGCTGTGGGAAACGTTAATCAAGGACTTTGAAGCTAAAAATGATCACGTTAAGGTCAAACTGGTGTATTTGCCAGCAGGAACCGGAGGTGCATCTACACTGGATCGTCTGATTGCAGCCAAGAAAAGTGGACAAACCGATACCGATATCGACCTGTACGAAGGCAGTCTGGATGACATCACCAAAGGGGTAGGCGAGAAACTGTGGGAAACGGTAGACGCCGCCAAGGTTCCAAATTTGAAGAATGTTGATGAAACATATCTCAAGCAAGTCAACAATCAGGCCATTCCATACCGTGCCTCTTCGGTTGTCCTTGCCTATAATAGTGCAAAAGTAGCGACGCCTCCGAAAACAGCCGACGAGCTGTACACGTGGATTCGCCAGCATCCGGGCAAGTTTGCTTATAACGATCCGTCTACGGGTGGGTCAGGCAGCTCGTTTGTGAACACGGTGATCTATAATTTCCTTCCGCCAGAGGCGATGAACAGTGATGATCCGGCAAATATGAAGAAATGGGATCAAGGCTTCTCACTGCTCAAGGAGCTGGGCCCTTCAATGTACCAAAAAGGAGTCTATCCTAAGAAGAACCAAGGCACGCTTGATATTTTGGCGAGTGGAGAGGTTGATATGGTTCCAGCTTGGTCTGATATGGCACTCGAGCAGCTGGCTAAAGGGCTGCTTCCGGACACGGTGAAGCTGACACAGATCGATCCTGCTTTTACAGGGGGACCCTCTTATCTGATGGTTCCTTCGCTCTCCTCCAAAAAAGAAGCCACTCAGGAATTCTTGAATTATATACTGACGCCTGAAGCGCAAACGGTCGTTATTAACAAAATGTACGGCTATCCTGGGATTAAGTGGAATCTGATGCCAACGGAGCTGCAAGAGAAATTCAACAGTGTATCTTCTGGATACCGCAGCTTTAACAGCGGAGAGCTTCAGCAGGAAATTTACAAACGCTGGCAAAGTGAAGTAGCGGGTGGTTGATCATGAGTTCATTGTCCAAAAGGGGGATGCTGGGGCTTGCCCTGGTCATCCCGTCTTTTCTCATTTTGCTGGTCGTCGTTATTATTCCGATTCTTTATGCCGTGAAGGAAAGCTTGATTGATCAATATGGAACGGGCTACGGTCTAGCCAACTATATTCGGCTGTTCACGGAACCTGCCATGCGTAGAAATATCATGTATACCATTAATGTCACGTTAGTCTCGACGGCCCTCACTCTGGTCATCAGCTATGCTTTGGCGATTTATCTGAGATTCGGCAAAGGGGTTGTCGTGAAGTGGATAGGCCGGTTGTATTTTATTCCGATGTTTGTTCCCGGTGTAATTGCAACGTATGCGATCATTACCATGTATGGCAATCACGGTTGGGCTGCACGTCTTTTGCTGCCGCTTGGAATTGAAACGATCCCGAGGATTATTTATGACTACAAGGGTCTGGTGCTGGCTAATTTGTGGTTCAACATTCCGTTCGCAACCATGCTGCTCAGCTCGGCACTTGCCAGCATTCCAAACGCTGTCGTCGAAAGTGCCAGAGATGCTGGAGCCAGCACGATGCAGCTGTTTGGTCGCTTTATTTTACCCCTTTCCTATAAAACGATGTGGGTTGCGGTGACCTTCATTTTCATGGGAATCATGGGCAGCTTTACGGCTCCCTTCCTGATCGGTGCCAACTCACCACAAGTGTTGGGTGTTGCGATGCAGCAGGTGTTTTCCAGCTATCAGGAGACGCATACGGCCAGCGCAATGGCAGTATTTATGTTTTTACTGTGTTCTTTTATGGGCTACTTTTATATTCGGACAATGGTGAAGGATGCGGATGCCAGCTAGACTGCCGTCATACACTAAGGAGGTTACAGGGATGAATAGCCAAGCAGAGGTACAAATTACCGGGTTTAGTGGGCGAGTGTGGGAAAAGGATTTGCTGGATTGCGGTTATCGGATTGCCTTACACAAAGCGGAGGTTGAGCTCAGCCCGGGAAACGGGTTCCGGTTTAGGTTCTCCATGCCAGAAGACGGATACGCGGAGCTTGATCTGTTCGCCAGATCAGACAGTGACTGGGCTGCGACAGATCGAGAATCTGCCTTCGTACGCCTCTACCTGAATGAAGCCTATAATCAGGATGTCATTTTGTACTATGGCAGCAGTCAGGGAGTGTATACCCGTTTGTTGGGATACCTAAAAGAAGGCGATTACGAGGTCTATGCTGAATTCCGCGAACTGGAATCGGCTCCGCTTGTATCTCGAGCATGGATTGACGGGGTTGAACTGCGCTGCGTGGCTGATTCCTCTCCAAGATCACTGATTTATCGCCATACCCCGCTTTTATATGGCCGCAATCTGTCACATCCCTATGAGAATCGCTTTACGGATACACCACTTGTTTTGTTCTATTCCATAGAAGTGAACGAGGGGAAGACGGTCATCGAATACCAGATGATGTTCAGCCATGAAGATGAGGGAACGCCCGCGCCGCTGCTTATGAGCAAATGGGGAAGAACCACCGATATCGAATGGATGTACCGCGTCGAGCTAGATGCAGGGGGCAATGTTCTGGAAGCTGTTTTCCAGGGGGCACATCATATTACGACTGCGTTTAATGGCAGTTATGATCTGGGTGGCCATCCTGTTCTCCAATCCGCAACAACCAATGGAAACTTTAAGGATGACATTTCATCGGACTATCGTTTTATGCTGCCGCCTGCTTTCCAGTGGAAACCAGAGGAAGAGCCGCGTGAGGCGGTCATGAGCCGTTTTCCTTTTGCCTATCAGGTCACTGGGTGGGAGATGGAACGTCAGCAGGAGCTGGAAATGCCGTCACAAGCGTCTTCCATTGCACTTGCACACCAGCGTAGCTATGTGTTTATCCAGACTTCCAAACGTCCCTTACGGGATTCAGGCAGAGAATCGTCTCCAGGATTCAGGCCGGGCTTCAATCGGCGCGAGGAAGATGCATGCGTCGATATCCAGCTTCGTCTTCACGGCTCGGAGCAGTGGTATTCATCATGCCACCATGATCTGAGACTCGGGGAGTTTAGAGCCGCTTATGAGGGGGCAGAGTCACATTTTTCTACCACGGTCAAGCTATCTGGAGAGGCTGTGCTTGAGGATATAGCTGAAATTAGAGCCGTATTGCTGGAAGGCGGTGCGGACAGCATGGAAGTGGCTGGACTGTGTGCCTTTACGTTAAACGAGGATAATCTCCCGCAGTTTCCAGGTATTCATACAGACCGGGTGATTGAGCTGACGCGGCTTCAACCCGTAGGTGTTTTATGGACAGCCGACAAAGACGTGTCGGGTGATGAAGGACATCCTGTGAATGATATGGTGAAGCAAGTTGTAAATGAACCGTCCAGCAAGGATGGGCAGTCATGAGCAGGCTGCTGTATGTGGAGGGAACGGTCGACAGGACCTGCACCCAGAGCCATATTACGTACTCCTTCTATATTCCGCAGCCGACTGAAACGATTCGTATTCACTTCTCTTACACGCCCAAGTTATTGGAGGATCAAGAGCAAGCACGAGGAATCATTGAGGAAAGCATGTGCAAATACGGATACGACGAGCCGGGGCATTCATCCGATCTATGGAAGAAGTATATACCGCTGCAAAATTTATTAACGCTGTCTGTCGATGATCCTGTCCGTCACCGGGGAAATGCGCACCGTCCCGAGATGCAGCAGGAGCATTGGCTCGGTTCGTCTGCGGCTTCGCCGGGGTTCCTTGCAGGAGATCATCCGGCGGGCATGTGGCGGATTACGGTCAGTCTGCATGCCGTTGTGACCGAGACGCTTGCCTACCAAATTCATGTATTGGGGGAGGAAGCAGCATATGCTTAAATGGATTCCAGCTGAGCTTCACACCCATACGCTTCACAGCGACGGCAAGCACACGCTGGAGGAGCTTGTTCAAAGCGCAGTGGATCTGGGACTTGAATGCATTGCTATGACGGATCACAACACGCAATCGGCACTTGCGGATCAGGAAGGGGTTCAGCGGCAGTTCGGTCTCCCGATCATTTCAGGGATGGAGTGGACGACCTTTTACGGGCATATGCTGACGCTTGGGGTTGACCGCTTTATCGACTGGCGTGTGCTGGGGCCAGATGACATTCATGAGGGGATTCGGCAGGTGCATGAGCAGGGAGGCATTGCAGGGATTGCCCATCCGTTCAGGATCGGAAGTCCGATCTGTACGGGGTGCTTTTGGGAGTACACGATTCAGGATTGGCACGAGGTGGATTATATAGAGGTCTGGTCAACGCTGATGCCATCTATTAAGCGGGATAGCCAGCGGGCGTTTGCCATGTGGACCGATTTGTTGAATCAGGGGTATCGCATCACTGCCGTAAGCGGTCGGGACTGGCATGTATCTAAACCGGATGATTCACTTCCGGCTGTTACATATCTGGGAGTTCATGATGAAGCAGAAGAGCGAGAAGGTTTAGAAGGCCGGGCAGTTGAGGCGATTCGCCACGGTTCAGTGTCAGTTACGATGGGACCGCTACTGACGATGTGGGCGCAGATTAAGGGCAGAGAACATCGTTATCACATCGGCGAATGTATAGAGCTGACTGTAGAGGATCCACTATCTGTGACGGTTCAATTGGATGTAGAAGGAAGAGCAGCCCATTATAATCTCAAGCCTCAGAATCTTCGTCTTCTGCTGACAAGTAGTCAAGGCATATGTTCGGAGATTCAGATCCCTGCCCAAACAGGAGAATATACGCTGTCATTGCAAGACCCGCTAGGAAAGGGCTGGATACGAGCGGAGCTTTACGGCTGCATGGAAGACTGCGTGATGATGATTGCTTTTACGAATCCGATTTATATGGCTTAACACAATAGAAAGGCTGGGCTTCGGACGGTGCCAACCAAACAAGAGAACATCAAGCAGCGTATAGAAGAATATATGAAGGTTAATCAAATGGGTCCGGGGGATCGTCTGCCGTCGGAAACTGCACTTTCCCAATCGTTTCGTGTCTCGCGTACGACGCTACGGGGAGCTATTCGCCAACTGGAATCGGAAGGTAAGTTACTAGTAAAACACGGGAGTGGCACGTTTGCGACTTGCCCGCTGCCGAGTATTCCAAGCTCGCTGGACCGCCTGTACAGCATCGGTGACATGATTCGTTCGGCAGGGCTACGGGAAGACGAGCAGCTGGAATCCATTCAGAGAATTTCGGTTTGTCCTCCTGATATTGCCGAACAGATGAGATTTTCCGAGAATGAGCCCATGATTGCTCTAGAGCGTACACGTACTGCCAACGGAGAGGCTGTAGCCCACTCTATAAACTGGATGCCAGAGAAATTAGCCGCTCCCATTTTGGAAGATGACTCTTTTTCAGGCTCGCTTTTTCAGAGTCTTGAGTTCAAGGCGGGGGTAAGAATTGTTGGAGCCTATTCCGAGCTTACCGTTCCAAACTATGACGACGCACATATGACACGTCTGCTGAAGCATCCGCAGGCTACGGTATTACTATTGAAGCAGCTTCACTATGATGAAATGAACAGGCAGGTGCTGTATTCTCTGGATTATGTTCGCAGTGACATTTTCCGTTTCTGGGTGCGTCGTACGCGCTGATTCAATCAGAATGTGGCATCTCCTATTGAATGGTGCTAGTTTTACATATTTCATGGGTTAAAAATCGTCATATCTCGTCAATACTGATCTATATGCACTTCATGATGATACACACATGGCAGGATGCGTATAAGGAGGTAACGGGATATGAGGTGGCTTGGATGGCTGCTCAAAAAAGGAATGACGGTCGTGTTGGTTAGCGCACTAACGCTGGCAGTGACAGGTGTAGTCGTTAATGCTTATGTTCAATCGCTGCTACGGCAGTTTAACATTCAGCTTGATCAACAGCCCATATGGGGATTGGGTTGGCTAAAAGGCAGCGCGGGCACTGACCCAAGCACAGACACGGGGAAGAACAAGACGACAGGAAGTGGCTCGGGAAGTGTAACACCGCCTGATGATGCGTTGCCTGTCATGGGACAGGGCTTAGAAGAAAGCGGAAGTGAGGCAGGTGGCGCAGCCAATGGCAAGGTATCTCAGAAGGGGGCTGTGTCGGCCGGAACATCAGGCAACGAGTCACGGAAGCAGGCAGAAGGTACAACTACACCCGAAACGAGTATTGAAGGCCATGATTTAGTGATTACGCCCGACCATTTGACAGAGAAGAAGAACAACTTACCGGCTGCACAGAAACAGGAAATTTTTGCAATTCTGATGAATAAGCTGCCGCCGGAGGAGATGCAGAAAATATCAGCCGCGATGGAAGGCGGTCTCACTGAGCAGGAGCTTCAGGATATTCAGCAGGTGCTTGCGAAGTATTTGACCAAAGAGGAATATAACAAGCTGATGGCTTTGCTTAAATAAGTATTTTACAAAAATCCAATAAGCGACTTCCAATGAACAAGATATAGAGCGAAATGGGTTAGTTTGTCTAGATGAATTCATGGGCAATGCTTATGCTCAAAATAGGACTGTAGAATCCGCGCCATGCGCGGATTTTTTTGCGTGTCAGGAAGTAATTGGGGTGTAGTTGAATTCTTTGTAAAGGCTATGTTAAAGTAAACAGTGTTGTGAAAAGGTTAAATTTTTGAAACCTTTTACGCAACTATGCAATGATAGATAGCGACTAATATCATAGATGCTTGTGAATACAGGCTAGATTCATAGTGTGAAAGACCAATAATGAACGCATTTATATAGAGATAAGATATGCTGAAAAGGAGAGAGTCATGAAGGTTTTGAAGGAGCAGGATTCACCAGACAGCAGGAATGCAGCTTCCAACGTTGCAGACAAGTCTGCTGTAGAAACGGGGAAATTAGCAAAGTGGTGGAACGGTCGAAGAAAATGGCTGAGCTGGACGGCAGGCGGTGTGGTGATTGCAGGCAGTCTTATTTTTGCAAGTAATCAGTATGTCGGGGCTAACACAGTTCCTTATTATAAAGTGTATGTAAAGGGCGTCGAGGTCGGAAATATCTTGAATGAGCAACAACTTAAACAGCTATACGCAACGAAGAGCAAACAGTATAAGGATAAGTATCCCGGCGTGGATATGGTGCTCAATACGAACGCGGTAACGACAGATATTGAGAAGGCATATAAAGCGGATATCGACAGCGCAGCTACGCTGAAGAAGCTGGATGGTATGCTGACAGCGTATGCCAAAGGGGTAGAAGTGAAGGTCAACGGTCAGACGGTTGGCATTGTAAAGGACAAGGCGACTGCACAGGCGGCTTTAAAGCAAGTGCAGAAGAAGTACACACCTGTGGGTGAGGGTACATCTTCAGGCATCAAGGGGCTGGTTCGCAAAACATCCGTGGGCAGCAGCCATGCGAGTGCTAGTACTAAAACCCCCAAAGCATGGCTGGAGTCTGCCAGTATCCGTGAGAAAATCGCGTACGAGCCTGTGAAAGCAGACCCGAACAAGGTGCTGACGGAGGCAGAAGCAGTCAAAGTGTTGACTGAGGGGCGTGAGGCTCCTATCACGTATACAGTGCAAGAAGGCGATTCTCTGTCGTCGATTGCAACTAAATTTAATATGACCGCTTGGGAGATTAAGCAGAACAATCCCGGCTTGCGTGAGCTGTATTTGCAAATTGGGGACGAATTGAAGCTTACTGCTCCGAAGGTTCCGGTTACGGTGCGAACAGTAGAGAAGGTCGTCGAACAGATTGCCATCGAGCCTGAGGTTGAGATTCGTCAGAGCGATGAACTGAAGGCAGGAGTTACCAAAGTGGTCAGACCGGGACAAGCAGGTCTTAAAGAGATGGACTATCGTTTGACCAAGGAGAACGGTGAGGTCGTGCAAGAGGAATGGCTCGGTCAAAAGGTGCTGCAGCCGTCTATTACTGAGGTGGTTCTTAGAGGAACGAAGGTTGTAGGAGAAGGCTCAGGACAGTTTGCTTGGCCGGTGTCCGGCGCATCGATGTCGAGTAGCTTTGGCGCACGTTGGGGACGTATGCATGAGGGTGTCGACTTGGTCGGTAGTGCTGACATTCACGCATCAGATGAAGGCGTGGTATCATTTGCAGGTCAGCAGAATGGATACGGCAATGTCATTATGATCGATCATGGCAACGGCTACCAAACCGTGTACGGGCATTTGAGCAGCATTGGCGTTCATGTAGGACAGGTGGTTCAGCAAGGCGAGTCGATCGGGGTCATGGGGAACACAGGACGCTCGACCGGAACGCATCTGCATTTTGAAATTCGTAAAGATAATACGCCACGCAACCCAATGACGTATTTAAGATAGGTTGGATGTTTATAACGAGAGTTACATGATTTATGAGGATCAATGAGAAAGGCCATGTTTTTCTGCATGCTTAACAGTAGGTGCAGGCATGGTTTTTTTCTGCGTAAAGAAAAGGGTCTGAAGAAGTAATGGAATGACGCACGGGTATGATAGAATAGAATAAGCATCTTATAGGTACTGACAAACGAAAGTTATTATAGATGATGATCCGTGAAAAGAGGTGAACGCTGTATGCAAGGAACGATTCTGGTAGTGGATGATGAGCAGCCCATCGCTGATATTTTGAAATTTAATTTAGAAAAAGAGGGCTATCAGGTGATTTGCGCCTTCGATGGAATCAGCGCGGTGGATATTGCGGTCAAGCAGCAGCCTGATCTGATCCTGCTGGACCTGATGTTGCCGGGCATGGACGGCATGGACGTATGCCGCGAGGTGCGCGGACATCAGCTCCAGACGCCGATTATTATGCTGACCGCTAAGGACGGCGAAATCGACAAAGTGCTGGGGCTGGAGCTGGGCGCGGACGATTATGTAACAAAGCCGTTCAGCACGCGGGAATTGCTGGCACGAGTGAAGGCACAGATGCGCAGACAGCAACGCGGCGGGGCAGGCGCGTCGGAAAGCCGACCGCAGGAAGATAAGCAGGGGCTGCGTGTGGGCGACCTCTTTTTTGATACGGATATGTATACAGCTTACAAAAACGGAACACCGCTTGACCTGACGCACCGCGAATATGAGCTATTGCACTATATGGCTAAGAATGCCGGAAAAGTCATGACGCGGGAGCATTTGCTCCAGGCAGTATGGGGCTTCGAATACTACGGGGATGTGCGGACAGTGGATGTGACCATTCGGAGGTTGCGCGAGAAGATTGAGGAGAATCCGAGCAAGCCGGAGACCATCCTGACACGCCGTGGCCTTGGATATATCGTGAGCGGGGGCAAAGGTGGCCTGCGGGCATGAAATGGCTGTCTTTCTTTCGTACCATTCATGCAAAGCTGATTATTATTTATGTGCTACTTATCTTGGTGGCTATGCAGCTGATAGGGGTTTATTTTGTCAGCTCGATGAAGAACTCCCTCACGAGTAATTTTACGCAGGATTTGCAAGCACGGGCGGAGATGCTGTCCGTGCTGGCGGAGCAGGATCTGAGTGGCAGCGACGGCAAAATGGAAGAGGACAGCGTGGAAAGTCTACGTGCACGCGTGAATAATTTATTCGATTTCAGCGGCGCGGAAATTCAGGTGCTGGATGCCAGCGGGAAAGTATTAATTACTTCCCAAGGTTCACACGCCGATTATGTCGGACGCAAAAATACGCAGACAGTAGTCAGCCGCGCACTCCAAGGAATCCGAGATAACGAGGAATACATGGTGGACGAAGATAATGTCCGCAAGAAGGTCGTCGCCAAGCCCGTTATCAGCCAAGGCAAGATTGTCGGCGCGGTATACATCGCCGCTTCAATGACCGAGCTCTACGATACGATGAAACGCATTAACAATGTGTTTCTCTCAGGTATGCTCATTGCGCTCGCGTTGACGGCTGTGCTGGGCGTGGTATTGGCCCATACGATTACGCACCCGATCAAGGTAATGACACGCCATGCAACGGAGGTTGCCGAGGGAAAATTCGACCAGCAGATGCCTGTATTTGGTGAAGATGAGATCGGTAGGCTCAGCGTGGCCTTTAACTATATGACAGGCCGTCTGCGTGAGGCACTGTCCCAAAATGAAGAGGAGAAGGAGAAGCTCTCCTCCATCTTGACCAATATGAGCGACGGTGTGGTCGCTACTGATGACAATGGCCGGGTCATTCTGGTCAACCGTCGGGCCAGCGCCATGCTGGGCGTGAACGAGAACGAAATGACCGGCAGGCATATCGCGGTACTGCTGGGGATCGACCCGGAGGAAACCGAGGCCCTGTATAGCGGTTCTTCGGCCTCCACGCTCTTGCAGCTGGAGCCAGCTGGTCAGGATGAACCCATCGTCATCCGTGTGACATTCACGCCGATTCATCGGCGGGAAATCGGCATTACGGGGACGATTGCCGTGCTCCAGGACGTGACGGAGCAGGAGGAGATGGAGACGACACGGCGGGAATTCGTAGCGAATGTATCCCATGAGCTGCGCACTCCGTTGACGACCATCCGCAGCTACGCTGAAGCGCTGGATGACGGCGCGATGGCTGAACCGCAGCTTGCAGAGCGTTTTGTGGGCGTGATCCGCAACGAGACAGAGCGTATGATCCGGTTGGTTACGGATTTGCTGCATCTGTCACGGCTTGATTCCAATGAGGCGCCTTTGCGGATGCAACCTGCCGATGTGATGGAGATGCTGGACGAAGTCGCAGATCGGTTTTCTTTTCAAATGAAGCAAAAACACATTCGCTCAGGGATGTTCGTAGAGCAGGGAATCGGTAAAGTCGTGATCGACCGGGACCAAATTGAGCAGGTGCTGGACAACCTGATGTCCAATGCGCTGAAATATACGCCAGATGGCGGAAGTATTCGGATCGAAGCTCGCCGCAACAGTGAAGGAATGCTGTCCATTTCGGTACAAGACACCGGAATTGGTATTCCCAAAAAAGACTTGGACCGGATTTTTGAACGGTTTTATCGTGTAGACAAGGCGAGATCGCGCAATATGGGCGGCACGGGACTGGGACTGTCGATTGCCCGGGAAATTGTAAAGGCACATGGGGGCCAGATTTTTCTGGAGTCGGAATACGGTCAGGGGACCTGCACGACCTTTACGCTACCCATGTCGAGTGAAGGGAGGGAAGCACAGTGAAGGAACGTTTGAAGTCCTGGACGCTTATTTTGCTGGTTGCTTCCAGCCTGGTACAGACTTATTTTTTGATTTACCGCCTTCCAGGCAGTGATTCTGTACTCACTTCAGAAACGAACTATGTCAAAACCGAAAGCATGGGGCAGGAGGAAAAGATTGAGAACCTCGTGTTTCCTGATAAAATGCTAATTCACCAAGGTGAGAAGAAACATACCGTTTTTTATCCGGGTGTTACTTTTTACGATTTAATTTATACACGGCTAGAAAGCCGAAGCTTTAACAACTTTCAACGTCGAAGTATTCAATCGGCGGACTGGGCACAGATTCGCAGCGAAAATGAAGGCATCGAATTATCCTTTTCAGGCGGAGTCCCGGTTTCATTACTGGAGCGGGTTATGCGTCTGACGCCGGATTCGGTGTTTCAGGGAGAGACGATTAACCGCATTTGGATCTATATAGACGAAAAGAATGCCAAGCCACATGCGCTCTTTTTCAGTGCAAGAGGCGATGTGGTGTATGAGGCGAACCAGTTCGATATGACGGTAGAGGACATCCGCCAGCATGTGAATTTCGGTAAAAATGCCCCGTTGTACGAGTTGGTGAATAATCAGTACTACATTCCCGTGAATGACCTGGAAACTGTGCAGCCTGTGGTATATGCTGGGTTGTTTACGACGGAGCAAATGCAGCGGAATTTGTTTTTTGATCCGGGGATTACGCGTAATATTCAGGAGAAGGACGGCTCCCAAATTTATACAGACAGCAAACGTAGTCTGCAAATCAAGCAGGAGCAACGTTGGATGAGCTATACCGATCCGAGTGCACCGGGGGCGGGTGGAAGCAGTCCGATTAGGGATGTGCTGGCCGCAGTTGATTTTGTGAATCAGCATGGCGGTTGGGATGCTTCGTATCAGCTGAAATTGAGAAGCAGCGATGAAAATCGTACGACTGTGATGTTTCAGCAGTATTATGGTGCTTATCCAGTGCTGGACACACCATCGTTCCGCTTTGGTACGATTTCGCTGCAAATCCAGCAGGAAACGGCATCTGCTTATGAACGTTCGTTGCTGTATCTCAAGGGAGGAGAGCAATCCTCGAAGAAGGTTATGCTGCCGGGCGGTGAGTCCTTGAAGAAGCAACTGGAGGCTGTGGGCAAAGGGAAGACGATTCGGGATCTGACTCCCGTATATCAACCGGAGCTGACCAATGATGGATTGAAGCTTGCTCCTGAATGGCGCGTTACGCTCAGTGACGGTTCTGTTGCAGAAATTCAGGCTGTTCCTGTGACGACAGCATCCAACACAACACAGACGAAGCCAGACCGGGAGACAAAGAGGTGACAGGAAGGGGGAACGGGAATGGATTGGAGCCGCGCCAAGAACGTATTGATCTGTACATTTTTGCTGCTCAATGTGGTATTGGGTTACCAATTGTGGCATGATGCGCAGGAAACGGCAGGGCCGAATCTGGATTTTACTTCATTGGATGAAAATACGCAGCGTTTAATGGAAGAGAAAAGCATTCAGGTGCTGGCTCCGATTCCCGGCGATACCCCGCAGCTGCCTAAACTTTCTTACACATACGTTCATAGTGGAGAAAAGGATGATCGTGTGCAGCTGGTGAAGCCGGTGGATAGCAAACTGGTATTCACCCATGATGCGCTAGTGGAGGCATTGGAGCCACAAATCAAGGATATCGATAACTTTCAGTACGATCCGCTGGATGTTCAGGAGGAATTGGCATCCGGACAAGCAGATGCTTTTGTACTTCATCCGCTGGTTCAGGGCAAATGGCCGCTATTTAATGTGAAGCTGGCTCTGTTTTATAGCAATCAAAAGATTACAGGGTATCGCAAAATTAAGGTCGAGCTCCAGCCTTCGGATGAGGCAAAGAAAATGCTGCCTGCGTCCAAAGCACTGGCAAGGCTGATCGACGGCTATTTGCCGCGTGATACGATTGTGAAGGATATCCGGCTCGGTTATTACGGACAGACCTTTAACTCCGATAGTCAGGTGGCTGCCCCCGTGTGGCGGTTTATGCTGGACAACGGGAAAGGTGTGTATTATGTGCAGATGAACGGAGATGTCATTAGTCCAAAGACAGAACATACAGAAGGGTCTTGAACAGATATGGGGATTTCATTTACCGTGCTGTCGAGCGGTTCGACCGGCAACGCTACCGTTGTGCGGAACGAAGACACGACATTGCTCATCGATGCGGGTCTCAGTGCGAAGCGTATTGACGAATTGCTGAAAGAACGCGATCTGAGCGGAGAAGAGTTGGATGGTATTTTGGTCACGCATGAGCATTCCGATCATGTTAAAGGACTAGGCGCCATGGCGCGTAAATATAATTTACCTATATATGCTAACGAAAAGACATGGTTTGCCATCAGCAATGCTGTTGGGCAAATTGCAGACGATAACCGCAGAATATTAGAGACAGGCGCAACGCGGGAATTTGAGTCATTACGCGTAGAGTCTTTTGGCATATCCCATGATGCGGCTGAGCCCGTAGGGTATAGCTTTTATGATGGGGCAGAGAAGCTGAGTGTAGCGACCGATCTTGGCTATGTCAGCGACAAAGTGAAACAGGCGATATCAGACGCGGATGTATTGGTGCTGGAGTCTAATCATGATGTGGAAATGCTGCGTATGGGTCGTTACCCGTGGAACATCAAGCGCCGTATTCTCAGCGATATCGGTCACTTATCCAATGAGATGGCGGGCGCGATTCTTAGCGAGCTGTTGACAGGCCGTACGAAGCGAACGTATTTGGCACATTTGAGCCGCGACCACAATATGATGGAACTTGCGAAGCTGACTGTACGTGGGGCGATGGAAGACCGCGGCTGTTTTTACAAGGACAGTGAGTTTCGATTGTGTGATACGTACTATGATCGTCCTACACCTTGGGATAAGGTAAGTGAGCCATAAAGCTGTCCAGCTCGGCGGCTTTGCGTTCTACCTCTTCACGGGTCACTACGCCTTTGTCCACCAGTAGTTCAATCAATGTACTTAGCGCTAGTGTATTGCGGTAATGCTCGTCTTTCAAATCCGCCAGCTTGGCAGCCATGCGAACTTCATCCATAGCCGAACGATGTGAATTCATCATATATTCCTCCTAAAAAATATTTTAGAAATGGCGTGCAATGAGCTTGGTTCTGCCTGTGGTTTTGCTAAGTGCTGTGATACAATAAAGCTAACAACGGAAAGCTTTCTGAAGGAAGGCTCTCATCGAAAGTATAGGCAGCTTTAAGCGGACGGGAACAGGCCAGAACGTCTCTATGAGACGATCATTTTGTAATAGAATAGAAGACTTGTTACTATTGTAGTCCATTGGTTTGGAAATCATTCCTCTTTTTTCCTCTATTCGGAGTCAGATTCGGCGTGTATGCTAATTTATGAGATTCGGTTGCTTAGGAAGGCACCATTTGTGGTGATTAATAAGTAGGCCGGAACGATTGGTTGCTGGATTCCGATGATAAGGGATATTCCATCCATTTGAGATGTTCAACGGAGCAGGTTCTCTGTAGCATAGGTTGGCGCAAGCCCGAATAGCCCTAATTTTTTAGTGAGTGTCGGTGCATGACAACGAAGGGGAGAGGATTAGCATGGGCTTGTTTGAGGACGATTTTTATTCAACGAAGGTATCCACACGTGCGGCTAAAAAAATGGCATTTAAGGCGCGCCGTGGAGGACGGGGACGTTGGCCACACAGGAAGCGTGGAGTAAGTCCGGTGCAAGCTGCTGTCATTAGCGGTGCAGTCAGTGCAGTGATTGCCGTGCTTCTGTTCAGCTTTATTACAGGTCTGCCCTCCACTACAGCGGTAACCGGAGCCAGTCACTATCCCTTGCGGCAAGCAGCGGGTGACCCGTATGACCGGATTGTGCAGGCGGCAGCCAAAGTGCGCCCAGCCGTCGTTAGCATCGTGAATCTGAAAGATGAAGAGGGTAAAAGTACGGAACAATCCGCGCTTGGATCGGGTGTCATTTTCCGAGTGAGTTCGGGCAAAGCCTTCATTATGACGAATAACCATGTGGTCGAAGGATCAGATGATCTGGATATTGTAACGGTAGACGGTGTCAGAAAAGAGGCAAAGCTGATCGGGAAGGATCGCATTAGTGATATCGCGGTACTGGCAGTTGACGATAAAGGCATTAGCACAGTAGCGGATATCGGCGACTCCAGCAAACTTCGTCTGGGTGAAACGGTCATTGCTATTGGCAACCCGCTTGGCTTGGGAGATACGCTTACCTCCGGTATAGTAAGCTATACGAATCGCATCATTCCGATTTCCATTAATCAGGATGGGGTATATGACTGGGAGCAGCATGTCATCCAGACCGATGCGGCGATTAATGAGGGAAACAGCGGCGGCGCGCTGGTCGATCTGGACGGACGTGTGATTGGCATCAATACGATGAAAATCGCTGATACTGGTGTTGAGGGACTTGGTTTCGCTATTCCCGCCAATGAGGTAATGAAAACGGTGAATGAACTGGTTGAGGACGGCAAGATCACCCGCCCTTATCTGGGGGTATACACGGTCGATCTCAATAATGAATATGCACCGCTGGATGAAACTCAGCGCAAGGAGCTCAAGCTGCCGGACAGCGTGAAGAATGGAGCAGTCGTTCTGGAAGCCCACGGTCCTGCCAAAGAGGCTGGCTTGAAGCTGAACGATGTCATTACAGCGTTTGATAGCGAACCGATTAACTCTACGCTTGATTTGCGTCGCTACTTGTACGATAACAAGAAAATTGGCGATGAACTGAAAGTTACCTTTTACCGGGCAGGCAAGGAAGAAACGGTGACGTTAAAATTAACAGATAAGCCGGAAGGCTAAGGTTTAACGTAAAGGCTTAACTATAAAAAGGCGTTCACCGGCTTAGTTCCGGGAACGCCTTTTTCGATCTTCTGCTGCGCCTTAGATTAAGATGTCGTTCCCGTTACACGGGTTCCGCTCTTGATGATTTTGTATGTCACCACATCGCCGCTCCAAAAATGGAACTTCAGCGTGACTTCACCATCTTTTACACTATTAAAAAATTCAGGCAATAGCTTGATCCCATTGGCATCATAGGCAGGAGAAAAGGTATTGCCAAACTCTTTATAAGGTGTCCAATCCTGTGGACCCGCATTGCCACCATTCGTATAAACAGCTTCCATCGTGGCAAGCTGGCTACCGCGGAAGTCCGTTGGAATGGCAAAGGCTTGTGTAGTCCCTTCGACAGCACTTAATTTTGGAGTATCATACACGACTACTTTGAAATTCCAGTCTGTCCCCTTGTTAAACTTAGCGGTAATGACGGCATTCTCCCCATACTTACCGGAAGTGGTCAGACTGGTGAGCAAGCTGGCTTTGAAGGTTAATGTGTCTCCGCTCAGCGTATAGTCGGTCCCCTGTTTTAGTTGCTTGCTGTTAGCACTGAGTGTGTTCAGCTGATTGCCGTTCAGGTTTAAGGTGACCTTGGTGTCCTGAGCAGGGGTGCCTTTCTTCAAGTGAATGAGGTCACGGTCTGCATTGGAGGAACGCCCTTTTAGGCTGGCTTTAATAACATTAAAGAGTTCGGGATCAGACCATTTGTACGTTGTGCGGTTAAAATGCTGGCCGTTATCCCAGAGTGTGCCTGTTATTTTCTTCTCCTTCATGTAGTAGGTCAGGAACTCGAAGAATTTTAGCTTTTCGCCCTGTTCAATAACGCCTGTATGTTTATCGAAGCCGAGTAGACCGAATTCACCTACAATAACCGGAATACCTTTGGCTACAAAGGTGTTATAGACGTTATCAAAGGTTTGGATGATATCGTCTTTAGTATCTTTATCAAAAGTAGTATGGCCCGCAATATTTACACTGAAGGGCCAATAACCATAATAGTGGACGGTGGCAATCAGATTGGGATCGTTCAGCTTGGTTATCGTGTTGTACAGCTCGTTGATTTTGGCCTGGGCAGGTGCGGTGTCCAAGCCAGGCAGAACAAGGGGACGAGTGGCATTTTTACCGCCAGAGGCGCGGACAATTTTGTGAAAGGATACGTTCAGTTCTTGGAGCATCTGATTCATTTTCGTTTCATCCGTAGTCCCTCCTTCGGAGAAACGGGGTTCGTTAATACTTTCGAACATCAGCTTGTTAGGCTGATCTTTAAAGCGTTGGGCAATTTGTGTCCATAATGCGTTATAGCGAGCCAGCACCTCATCATGTTTGGGCTCCATACTGCTTACCCACGTCCATGAATCATGATGGACATTGATCATGACGTACAGATTGGCATCTAGTGCCCAGCGAACAACCTCTTCCACACGGTTCATGTAGGCAGACTCAACGGTATAGTTCGGTGCTGCTCCAATGTGTTTATCCCAGGTGACCGGGATGCGTATGCTTTTGTACCCTTGGGCAGCAATTTGCTGAATCAACGCCTGGGTAATGCGCGGATTGCCCCAGGCTGTCTCATCCGCGCCGACAGCATCCAGAGAATTTCCTAAATTCCATCCAGGCTGCATGGCTTCTACATACGATTGCATGCTGCTCGCAGCCGCAGCTTGTGGTGCTTGTTCGTCAGATTCGGCAGCAGCGGCGACGGATGCGAACGTAGATAACAATAGAGTGATGGCAAGCGTCAACGACAGCAATGAAACGGGTCTTCGTTTTAACATAACAGGCCCCTTTACAAAGTTATTTTTGAAAGCGCTTTCTAATAAAACACTACCATACTATTTGAATATGGAATACCTGTATAATTCATGTAAAAATTATGTGTTTATTAGATATTTTAAATTTGTAAGCGTTATTATTGAAAAAATACAGAAATGAGTGTAGAATCTATGACCCTACAAAATCCTCAAATACAAAAGAAAGAAGGAGATGAATATGAATAAGTGGGACACGGAAGAGGCCATTCGACGCTGGGATATGCATGCAGAAAACTTTACGGCCAAGTACACTGAGGAAGGGGATCGATCTCGCGAAGTCCTGCTGAATCCGGCATTGCAAGCCTGTATGGGGCCCCTTGAGGGCAAAAAAGTGCTGGATGCCGGCTGTGGCGAAGGTTATCTAAGCCGGAAAATGGCCAAGGCGGGTGCTTTGGTAGAGGCTGTCGATTACTCGACAGAGATGCTGAGGCTAGCCAAAGAGCGAACGCCGTCAACGTTGGGAATTACATATCACCATGGCAATCTGGAAAAGCTGGAGATGTTCGGGGACCAGAGTTTTGATCTGATCGTGTCCAATATGGTCATACAGGACTTGGCTCAATATGAACAGGCGATTGCCGAAATGCAGCGGTTATTAGTTCCAGGAGGCAGCTTTATTTTTTCAATTCTGCATCCGTGCTTTCTGACGCCGCAGAGTGGATGGGTGAAGGACGAGACAGGGAAAAAGCTGTATTGGAAAGTGGATCAATATTTCAACGAAGGCCCCTTGGAGCAAGCGATCCCTTATGATCAGGAGGAAAAGCTTTTGTATTTTCACCGTACGCTGGGCAGCTATGTACAGACCATTGTTGAGGCGGGTTTGTTGTTGGATGGAATGATCGAACCGAAGCCGTCTGCTGACATGCTGGAGAAATTTCCCCATTTCCGTGAAGACCTGAACGTCAGTAATTTCCTCATTTTTAAGACCAAACGTCAGGGATAGTAGGCAAGCCCTTTCCTTTCCGCGTCAAGTGTGGTAGAACAAAAGAAGGCAGTTTTGACACACCTACAACACGGAGAGCTTCAAACGGAAAGGGATGCAACTGGAATGTACGTGGTATGTAAAGAGCATGTGGAACTGGCAATTGATATGTTCGTCGATGAATACGAGGATGCACCGGATGTCGTCGATCTCAAGGAAACGAAATTTTCGGATTGGGACCCTCCAGTGAAGTGCAAGGAATGTGAGAAGAAAGCCGAGTTTTTGGTCGTCTAAAAGAAACAAGCACGGGCGTTTCGGGTAGAAACGTCCTTTTTGTATACCAGGATTTATTGCAAAAACACTCATACATAGAGCTATATTTATCCCTACCACGTACTGAGACAGGAGTGAACGATGGATGGACCCTTTACTGCATTCGTTATTTCGTCCGCTTCAAGTCAATGGAAGTGATCCCTCCACATATTATATCGAACAAAAGCCGTCTGCTGCGCTGAGAGCTTATGTAGCTTGCTATTGGGAGTCTGGTCCGACTGCTAGAGAAGTTTCTGAAGGGGATATGGCATTATCGGGTAGAGACGCAGCTTCATTAGGCTGGCTGGAGGAAGAAGAGGAAGTGGATCGGGTATTACCTGATGGTTGTACGGATATTCTATTAGAATACGATCCGGTGAATAAGCGTCAGGAACCCTCGTACTGTGGGACATTTACGCAACCATTTGTATCTGCCAGACAAGCAGGGTCCGAGACACGTATTTTTGCGGTGCGATTTTTTCCGGGCGGGGCACATTATTTTCACGGGATGCCGACTCACTTGTTTACAGGCGGTAATTATCGCTTGGAAGATCTCTGGCCCGAAAGCATCACCATCATAGGTGAGCGCATTATGGAAGCACAGAATTTCAATGAACGGGTGCGCATAATGGATGAGTATCTTAACCAGCTTCTGCTGCGCCAACGCACGAACGGTTGTGACCTGATGAAAAACTTGCTGCATCGCATCTTTGTGAGCGCTGGGAGTGTGGGGGTTAAGGAGCTTGCGGAGTGTGAGGCGATCAGTGAAAGACAGATCAATCGTAAGTTCGGACAATGGATCGGAATCAGCCCCAAAAAGTTCAGTGAAGTCGTCCGCTTCCAGAGCGTTCTACACAGTATCCAAAGCGGCGGGAGTCTGGATTGGACAGAGCTGGCATTGAAGCACAGCTTTTTCGATCAGGCGCATTTAATCCGCGATTTTCGCAGATTTTATGGCGATTCCCCGCTTACTGCGGCCAAGGATTTTCGGAAGTTGTCCGATTTTTACAATACACGCCCAGAGGCATCGGCTATACTCAAAATATGAATAAGAATGGCAAAGGAGAGATGTGAATATGAGTGGAACGCTGCAAGTTCGCGATCATTTGCTGAATGAGCTGGAGACCGGAGTACGGACGGGGGAAGCCTTAATCCGTAAAATACGTTCAGAGGATTGGAGCTTTCGCCCGCAGGACAATTTCCGCTCGCTGCTGGAGTTAGTACATCACTTTGTGCTCATTCCAGCTTCGGATCTTGCGATCATGCAGGAGAAGTCTGAGGGTGAAGTGGGAAGTATTGAAAATAGCCTGTCTGGAGTGGAAGATCCTGAGCGCTTGGCTACGACTTTCAGGCAGAATTTTGAGGCCTATAAAGCTTACATTCTTTCGCTTAGCGAAGAAGATTATCTGAACCGTTCGACGAAAGCTTTCTATATGGAGCATGGACATTTGCAGGTTCAATGGCAGATTGAGACCGTAACCCATGTGTTCCATCACCGTTCGCAGATTTATAATTATTTGAAGCAATTGGGACATGAAGTGAGCTTTTTTATGTTGTATGCTTGAGTATCTTTTATAAAACGTTTGGAGGGCACCTGTGAGGTGCTCTTTTTTTGTTTTATTCAAGGCTTTTTAGCGTGGAATGGCTTAGTCGAACGCGCGTGAAACTTCTTTACTAACTCGTCTGAGAATGCCGATTTGCTCCTCATTCAATCTGCTGGTCAACGCAACAAACTCATCTATCGCCTCTTGCCGAATCGTTTCGTCTTTAGTCATATGTTCTTTGGAAAACATTAATTCACTGATAGACACGTTTAAGGCAGTTAACACTTTCTCCAAGGTATCAATCGAAAAGTTTCTTTCGCCACGCTCTACCGATCCGATATATGCATCGTCTAATCCTGAAAGTTCCGCAAGTTGTTGCTGTGTTAATCCCTTAGCTTTCCGAATCGTTCTAATTCTTTCCCCAACCGAATTCCGTAATTTTGTCATATTAACCACCTCATAACAAGCTTATGGAAGATGAAGTGTAGAAGTCAGGTAGAAAAAATTGTTCAATTCTTTTTTTGTTGTAACTCGACTAAACCAACAATATTTTTAGTTATAGTAGTAAGAATTTCGAGCTCTGTTGTTTCTCTTGAATTTATGAGTAACATAAGTTCATTTATGATTTGTTTTCGATCTGTATTTTCATCGAATTGAAAAAGTTCAAAGGGTGGAACCTTTAATGCTAGAATTATTTTTTCCAACGTCTCCAATGAAATATTTCGATCTCCACGTTCTACTCCACCAATATAACTGTAATGAAGTCCTGCTGCTTCTGCCAGTTGTTCCTGTGTCCATCCTTTAGCTTTTCTTAGTTCTCGTATTCGGTTTCCGACACTTTCTGGTAAACTCATGTAATCACCTCCACTTAAGGTTAGAAGAGGAGAGAATATCGTTACAGACCATCTTATACAAAATAAATACATATAAAACTGTACTCTTAAGTACTTTTTATATTGACCTCCTTTTTCACTTTCTATACAATTGGTTCTAAATGGAAACATAAGGAGGAGCTACTCTTGAGAACTTCTATCCTGAAATCACTCAAACCGGACATCATTGTTGAAATGTTAGAGATGGCTGTGGCTTTTGAAAATTGGAAGAAGGTGATGGAAACGGTAGATATTTTGTACCAATGTGTACAGCGTATCTATGAAGAACGACAGTATCATAAAGCAATGGAATTACCCATTCCGCATGTCCATTTAGAACGTCCATTGGTATATTATTTTGGGCTTAGTCACCTGATGTGTGGAATGGCTCACCAGAACCAGGGTACATATGAGCAGGCAAGGGAGTGCATCTATAAGTATGCTGAGCTGGGGTGGATGGAGGATCTAAAGGAAGAAGATAATCAGGTTGTCGAGGAGTTCAGGTTTTTAGCCAAAACTAATTTATATGCAGTAGAAATTTTGTCTGGAAATATAGAGCTTGTCGAGGAATACGTAGCCTTTTTACAGGATAATCTAGAGGAAATATTACCGGGGCTGAATACCGTATTACAGGCAGCGCTTATGTATCATTTGGATGTAGAGGATATTTTACATACGTTTGCAGAGCAGATTGATGAATTCGGGAGTTATGAAGACGCAGAGAACATATCTTACTATTATAGCTACTGCTATCACTTGGCTTTGTACTATCGGGAGTACGATAGATTACAGGATGCAGTGGGACTTACTTTGCAGGCGATGCAACTAGCCGATCAGTCGGGCAATGATGGTCAATTTAAGAAATGTACAGCATTGTTTGAATCACTGCGTGAGTCAGCGACTACGGAACAAATCAGCCAATACCGACAGATGCTAATGCAGAGTCTTGATGAATACGAAACGGATAGGCATTTCATTGTGAAGAGCGTAATGGATAATCCGCTATGACCTGAACAGGGAATAGGCTCGTAGCGGAGAGGAAATAGATAGGTAAGAGACGTTTCAGGTGCTAAAATAACTATGTTAAAGGTATTTATTCATGTTAGGGATCGTAAATGCAATTTTACATTATTATTCGACATAGATAGGGGTATGGAATTTGTTTATTCAACTTATAGGTGTGGGCAAGTTAAAAGAGAAATATTTAGTTATGGGCATTCAGGAATATGCCAAACGGCTAGGACCATACATCAAGTTTCAAATGATCGAGGTAGCGGATGAAAAGGCTCCAGACACACTGAGCGAGGCGGAAGTCCGACAGGTCAAAGAGCGAGAGGGCGAGCGTATTTTAGCCCATGTGAAAAGTGAAGCACACGTGATTGTGCTCGCCATTGACGGCAAACTGTGGAGCTCGGAAGAACTCGCAGAGGAACTGGACAAGCTTGGCACCTACGGTACAAGCCATGTCGTCTTCGTCATTGGCGGCAGTCATGGTCTCTCTGACGAGGTCCTCCGCCGTGCCCAGCAGAAGCTGAGCTTCGGAAGGATGACCTTGCCGCATCAGCTAATGCGGCTGGTGCTGTTGGAGCAGATTTATCGGGCGGTGAAGATTAATCGGGGTGAACCTTACCACAAGTAGGGCAAGTTGTTTAGTTAATAAAATATATAACAAATTTGCAAGAGGTGTTTTATACTATTATGTTGAATTAATATTTATATTACATTTTGGGGGTTAGCTCATTGTCATTTAATGCTACTGTATATCATGTTTTGGTTGCCTCGCCTTCTGATGTTTCAGAAGAGAGAAAACTCATTTCGGAAGTAATTCATACTTGGAATGAAAACAATGCTGCACATTATCAAGCCGTGTTACTTCCAGTTAAATGGGAAACGCATTCAATTCCGGAGCTTGGAAATAGACCCCAAGCAATCATTAATAAACAGTTGGTAGATCATTGCGACATCCTAGTAGGGGCATTTTGGACAAGACTTGGAACACATACTGGAGTATCAGAGTCAGGTTCTGCAGAAGAAATTGAAGAGTTTAGGGCTAAGGGAAGACCTGTAATGCTATATTTTTCTTCTGTACCAGTTATTCCAGATAGCTTGAATATTGATCAGTATGGAAAACTACAGACATATAAAAAGAAACTGCTACAAGAAGGTTTATTGGAAAGTTATTCATCACTCGAGGAATTTAGAGGAAAGCTAGAGCGTCAAATTACTGCATTAATAAGACACATTCATAAGGTTACAGATAGCAAGGAAGGACAGGAGAAATTAGCTATTGATACATCAAGGGATAAATTAAATAACTTTATTCGGCAAGTGGAACTTGAATGGGAAAGTGAAAGGGATATTTTCTCACATTCGACTAGTAATGGGAAGTACATATTGCAGTCATTGGCGGGGGGGTTAATCGATACATTAGCTGAACTCGAAGGGCAATTAGAAACAAATGCTGTGTTAAAAGTTAAAGAAATCATTAGAACATGTAAAATCCTTCAAAACCACCAAACCTTATTGGATGGTGGAAAATCATTCAAACAATTTTGGGATATTGGTGATTCTGTATTTGTAGAACTAAAGAATATTTTAAAATAAAACAAGATTTTTAATAGGCAAGGTGGGTAAATAGACCATTAAAGTAACTGTAAGAATTTAAGGGGTATCCATTAAATCAGGATAACCCCTTTATCATGTTTAAGTCATAGTCATGCTTAATTTACCAACTGGGATAGATTAAGAAGAAAAGTTAGCCCTGAATGACCTGCATTTGAACGGGGAATAACATTATGGTAATCCATGCCTGTTTCCAATGAAATCCCAGCTTTTATAAGTTCTAACTGTGTCGAACCAGGATTACCAATCGATAGATGAATTTTATCCTTAGGGTTTGGTGAAATTAAGTTTTTGAAGCGAGTCTCCCTATCCTTTACCATTTTGTGATTTATTTCAATTATTATCGGTCTTATGTGAACGTCTACAAAATCGTTCGATTCGATAATTACATCATCAATTGAAGTGCCAGGGGTTAGAGAATGTTTAAATTTTTGGGAGAATCTTAACATCTCTGCCCAAAATAAGGGTAAGTATTCCCTAAGGTTATATCTTGCTTGAAGTATTATTTCAGGCTCTACTGATTTGATGGGCGGTAAAACTAAATCAATAGATTTCATAGCTAGTAGTGAAGTAAGAAATTTACTAGGGTATTTGTCCGCCTGCATTTGCTGACGGATGTGATGTTTTCCAAAGATGGGTATCGCACCAGATTCTAATATATTTGTCGTTCTTTCTTGGTTTTCAAGAGTGACAGTCATAGAGTTTACGCTAACATTATATGTGTTTTTTTCCCCTGGGGCACCCTTTTTCACTAATTCAGCTTTTAAAACCTCATCATCAGGAAAGAAGTCTGATTTAATAATCTCACCAAATAACTTATAGTGGTGAATTGAAAATTTCATGACGGCTTGAAGATATTGATTAGCGGTATTTCGTTGTGTTGTTGATAAATGAGCAAATGGGTCGGTCGTATCATCGTGCATTGGCTCTATTACTATTTTATCATTGAAGTCGCGGGAATCAATAAATTTATATTTTTTTGAAAATTCAATAACATATTCAAGATGATTAGGAAGATAAACTTGATCGAAGAGTAAACACATAACTGTGAGAAGTCTCGGATTGTTAATGTAAAAACCCGACATATAAATTCCAGTAAATTTGGCGAACTGAGGCTTTACGTTGTTAATTTGATCCAAATGAATCACCTTTTTTATCCCTAATTATATCACAAATGAAAGAGTATTTAGCATTGAACTATCTTAAAAACTCACCGTTACAGACAGCGCGGTGAACCGTATCACAAGTAGGGCGAAATTTACTCTACTTTATTTAGACTTTATCAATGATACATATGGAGGGATGACCTTGAGATACAGCGAGTACATTCGCCTGAAAACAGGTAGATACCAATCTGTAGGGTATGAATAGGATAAAATGAGACGAGTCCTGCGGATGCGGCGCTTTTTGGTGTGAGTGAAGAAGAAGATTGGTCAGCGACTTATCACATATTAGGGAATAAGTGGGCGTGTTATACTTGACATTAACTTTGCTTAACATAGTACCGGAAGAGGTGGAAACATGTAAGTCTTAGCCGCAGAATACAATATTCGAATTATCCCAATAAAATATAACGCAGCCTGCTATACGTTCGATATGGCCGGTTGCCGGGATACGTATAGCATCGCTTGTGTTTACGATAAGGAGATTAACGGCGATGAACTTAACATGGGACTTGAAGAGCCTGTATTCCTCATTCCAGTCGGAGAAATATCAAAAGGATTATAAACATGCAGCAGAGCTTGCAGATGAACTTGGTGCGATGGCAAAGCTTCATTTACACACTCAAGAGAAGGCTAAGATTCTAACGGAAGATTTTCTTAGGCAATATAATGCATTCAGGAGCGTGTATCTGTGCTTATTCAGCTATGCAGAACTGGTATTCAGCATTGACAACGGGAATACAGAAGCAGCAAATCAGATGGATGTATTGGAAGAAATGGCCGCGGGTTCCGAAGAAGCTCTAGCAAGTTTCAGCAAATGGCTGGCAAGCATGAGTGGGGAAGAGCTTGATACTATTATTGGCTCGGGTGAGTATGTGGGTCGGCATGCTTTTTATTTGCGTCAGCTGCAGCAGCAGTCAAGGTATTTGCTCAGTGAAGAAGCCGAGGCAGTCATTGCCCGGATGCAGCTTACCGGCGCCAAAGCGTGGGAGAGGCTGTACATGAAGATACAGTCTACCTTGCGTGTAGAGGTGGAGATGAAAGGGGCAGCGCATCAGCTGTCTTTGACGGAGCTGCGCAATCTGGTGTACGACCATGATTCTCAGGTTAGGCAGGCGGCATATGAAGCGGAAGCCAAGGCTTGCCGCAGTGTTGCCGAACAGAGTGCAGCTTGTCTTAATGCGGTGTGTGGAGAGGCGATAGGAATCTATGAGCTAAGAGGGTACAAATCGCCGCTGCATAAAGTACTGGAGACCTCACGTATGGATCAGGAGACGCTGGAAGCAATGCTGCAAGCGATTAAGGAGAGCCTGCCTGCCTTTCATCAGTATTATCTTCACAAAGCAAAGCTTCTGGGCCACGCAGGACCGCTCCCTTTCCATGATATCTTTGCTCCGGTTGGCGAGGATTCTTCCGTCAAAATTAGCTACCCGGAGGCACAAGAGCTTATTGTTGCCGGGTTTAACTCGTTCAGTACAGAACTGGGTGCGTTCGCCCGCAAGGTGTTCATCTCCAGATGGATCGATGCGGAGTCACGGGCAGGAAAAGGGAACTTTGGCATGTGCATTGATATCGCACCAATCCAAGAGAGCCGGATTATAACCAGCTTCACCGGGAGCTATATGGATGTTGGTATACTGGCGCATGAGATTGGTCATGCCTACCATAGCAGCTGTCTTGCCGGAAAGACTATGGTCAATATAGATTATCCGATTCCGATTGCCGAGACGGCGTCGATCTTTTGTGAGGGTCTGATTAATCAAGAGTTACTGCTGAGTGCATCGGAAGGAGAAGTCTTGCCGATCCTGGAGCGGAGCCTCTCGGATGCCGGTTATTATATCATTGATTTCTATGCCCGTTATCTGTTTGAAAGCCAGCTTTATGAGCATAGGAAATCAGGCTCGCTAACGGTGGAAGAACTGAACAGCCTGATGCAGGATGCCATGTCTGCGGCCTATGGAAGCAGTATTGACCCCGATTCTATTCATTCTTACCAGTGGGTTAGCAAGGCTGGTTATTATATGACAGGCAATGAGTTTCTGAATTTCCCGTATTCGTTCGGGCTGTTGTTCTCTAAAGGGCTATTCGCGCAGTATAAGAAACGTGAAGGCGGATTCGCCGAGCAATTTCAAGCCTTCCTGGCCGCCAGCAGCACCACCATGGTTGCAGATGCCGGGCAGTTAATGGGTATCGATGTGCGTTCACCAGAGTTCTGGAGAGATGCGCTGGCCTTGATTGGGGAAGATATTCAGCATTTAGTAAACCTGCACATGCACAATGTCATTAAGATTAACTCAAAGACAGAGCTGGAATAAGAGTGGAATACAATACACTGTTAAAAGCAGTGAAATCTTATATAATTGAATGGTACATTGATAAGCTCTCTAAGTTGGGGAGCTTTTCTTTTTGTCTTTAGATGACAGGGTGAGAGCTTTATAATAGTAATTACAGATGATAATGGGGGGAGACTCATGAATAAACGGCAAGATATCTTAAATGCTTGGATTACGATCGAGCAGTTATCCGAAGGTTCTATTAATAAAAAAGACAAATCGCTAAAGCTCATACATACAATGGAAGAGGATTGGAATCAGTTTTTTTCAGACTTTTTAATGAAGCAAAAAAAACAACAAGATGTATCAGATAAGTTCTTTAAGAAATCGGGCTTAGCATTATATTTCGATATTTTCGATTTTCAAGAAGTTGTTGAACTATTGAGGGAGAAATACAAGATTGCTAAAACCTACGAGGAAGTTAGTAAATCTGACAAATTCACCTTCTCTATCTATTTTGATAACGAATTGAATTTTCTAGCAGACAAATTGTTTTATACAATGAGTGGTTATATCCGCCAACATGGTGAATTACCGAAAGATTTTTTGAAAGTTGAAAACATATTTAGAGAAGATTTGAACAGCAAATTTGAAGAAGGTTTTCATACCACCATCTCTGAGCTTTTTCATAAATATCAAATTTCCGCAGAAAATTTCCGCTATGCATTTGTGAAAAACCTGGATAACGGAGATGTAAATCTACATTCGTTCTTTATTGAAGATCTGAACAAAGCAAAGACAATCACTAATAAAAATTTGGATCGATATTTTAATGGCTTTCCGGGACATAGGCACAATCTGGATGGCAATAAAGAGTCCGTTCATTTTAACCCCCGAATTTTCGAGACAACTATTTTACAACCTAAGTTCTATCCGCTCGGGCGGTTCCCAAGTAATCCCGGTTTCGCGCTTTCCTTTATGCAGCAGGTTGCGGTGAATCTAGCTTTAAATGATAAAAATGATATTCGTAGTGTCAATGGCCCGCCAGGAACAGGGAAAACAACACTGTTAAAAGATATTTTTGCTGATTTAGTCGTACAACAGACAGCGGAAATTGTGCAGCTTTCTGATAAAAGGATTAAAGGGAGTCTGGTTTATTGGAAAGATTTTAAGCTTGGTGTTTTACCACATTCCATTTCAGATAAAAACATTGTTGTTGCAAGTTCAAACAATGGGGCGGTCCAAAATATTGTTAGGGAGTTACCAAAGAAAGAAACGATTGCGGGCGACTTTCAAAAGCTACTAGATGAAGCAGATTATTTTAAAGAGGTTTCCAATTCTAAATTAACCGGTGAAGGTTTTGGACAGAATCGCGAGATTAAAAGTGAGTTTTTACATGAGGAAAATTGGGGTGTGTTCTCGTTAGAGGGCGGCGCGTCAACAAACATGAACAAGTTACTTTTAACTATTGAAGCAATCGAAAAAGATTTAGAGGATCATGATCAAGCGAATACAGGTGAAAGTGTATATCAAGAATTCTCCCGTCTGTATGCTGAATTAAAAATCGAAAGAGATAAAATGCAAGACTATAGCGAGAATATGTATGCTCTTCGAAAATTAAAAACCAAGCATAAAGAGCAAATGTTTGCATTTGAACAAGAAGAAAAAAAGAAACGAACAGATTTAATCTCACAGGAAGAAGAAGCGAGACGTGAACTAGAAAGACTGGGACAAGAAATTGAAAATCTCCAAGAGGATTGGTCAAATGCTTCTGTTGAAATAGAAAACCTAATTGATCTACAAGCTCAAGCTAAAAGGAATTATGACGTAGTTACTTCTCAAAAGCCAAGTTTTTTGTGGCTTCAGAAAATATTTAATAAGGCAAAAGTTGAGCAGTACTTCAAAGATCTGAATAATGTGAACGATCATTTAAATGATCTATCTAAACAAAAAACGAAATGGTTAAATGACCGTAGGCGACTCGAAAATAGGTTAAGGGAAAATGTTGCGAAAAGTGAGTATGTCCAAAAACAAACTCAGGACACAAGAGCTAACTTCGATCGATGGATGGTCAAACAACAAAATGGTTTTAAAAAAGTGGAACAAGAAATTGTATTGTTAGAAAAACTCAAGTATCAAAGTGGCATTAAGGAACCAGATTTTTCACAATCGTATGATGAGCTGCAAAAGTCTAATCCATGGTTTACAGTGAAATTCCGTAAATTACAATCAGAGCTATTTATTCTAGCCTTAAAAGTTAGAAAGCAATTCCTGTATGAAAACAAAAGCAATTTAAAAGCCGCGATAAATATTTGGAATAAGCAGTCTGAATACTTGAGAAAAGAGAATGGACAGCAGCTAATTTCAGAATCATGGAGTTGGTTGAATTTCGCGATCCCCGTTGTCAGCACTACTTTTGCTAGTTTTGGTCGAATGTTTAAAAATCTTAATGAAGATTCAATAGGTAATCTGTTTATAGACGAGGCGGGCCAAGCACTGCCACAAGCTAGTGTTGGTGCCATTTTTAGAAGTAAAAAGGTTATGGTCGTTGGGGATCCATCACAAATAAAACCCGTAATGACGCTAGGTTCAAATGTTTTAACCTTAATTGGAAGACACTATGAAGTCGATGAGAAATTTGTTTCTGCTGATGCTTCTACTCAAACCATTGTGGATGCCACAAGTCAGTATGGTTTCCAAAAAAATGAGGATGAATGGATTGGCATACCCCTTTGGGTACACAGACGCTCGAACTATCCGATGTTTACGATTTCAAATGAAATTTCGTATGAGGGGTTGATGGTACAAGGTAAATCAGCAGATGAGGCACGAGGGAAATCACAATGGTATGATTCAACCGGTAAAGCAAATGACAAATTTGTTAAGGAACAAGCTGACTTATTGAAAAGAATGATTGATAAACGTTTGCAGGAAGATCCGGATTTAGCGGATGAAATCTATGTGATCACCCCATTTAGAAATGTGGCTTATAAGCTTGCCCAGGTTTTAGATGAAATTAAATTCACAAAACGAGAAAACGGGAAGACAACGAATATTGGTACAGTTCATACTTTTCAAGGGAAAGAAGCCAAAGTCGTCTACTTTGTTCTTGGAGCGGACTCTGATAGCAGTGGGGCAGCAAGATGGGCTGTCTCTGATCCCAATATGATGAATGTTGCAGCGACGCGAGCTAAAGAAGAATTTTATGTGATTGGCGATAAGAAATTGTATGCCTCACTCGGTAGTGAAGTGGCAAGTAAAACGATGTCAATTATTGACGACTATAACAATAATGAGGTCGGGAATGATGGTTAGGCGAAGTTCTCCAAGTTGGAGTAGATTCGAAGGGGAGATTTAATAGTATATTAATTATATTTTAATCTGGAGAAATCACTCAATATAAATGTAACTCGTTAAATTTATCCTCTGTTTATAAAAAAGACCCTCACTCAAAACCAACTCCTACCCACTCTCCCGATTTCTATGCTTTAATAAAATGAGCAGTATTAACAAGAAGCGTTGAAAGTGGGATTCTATGAAGCGACTAACGATTGGCCTGTTCGCCCATGTGGATGCAGGTAAGACAACTTTTGCGGAACAGCTGCTGTACCATACGAACAGTATCCGGTCGCGGGGGCGGGTGGATCATCAGGATGCGTTTCTGGACAGCCACGACATCGAGCGGGCAAGGGGCATTACGGTGTTCGCAGATCAGGCGGTAATAGAATATAAGGGAGATAGCTATTACATAATAGACACGCCCGGACACGTCGATTTCTCCCCGGAGATGGAGCGGGCGATTCAGGTCATTGATTATGCCATCCTGATTGTAAGCGCAGTTGAAGGTGTCCAGGGCCATACGGAAACGGTCTGGCAGCTGCTGCGTAAGCATCGGATTCCGACGTTCTTCTTTATCAACAAGACGGATCGGATCGGTGCGGATGCAGGCAGAACCGAGGCGGATATCCGTCAGCAGTTGACGGGGGAAGTATGCTGCATTACACAGAGCTTCGCTGACGGCATAGTTGGCGAGCCGCTGCGGGAGTGCATGGCGGAGCGGGACGAAGCCTTGCTGGAAGCGTTCCTAGAGGGGAGAGAGGATTCCGGCTTCTGGCTGGAGGCCCTGCAGAGGATGATAGCGGCGGGTCTTCTCTTCCCCTGTGCTTACGGCTCTGCGCTTCAGGATACAGGCGTCATTGAATTTCTGAATCAGCTGCATCTGCTGACGACAACCACTTATGACGAGAATGCTTCGTTCCAGGGGCGGGTTTATAAAATTCGGCACGATGCAGGCGGAGCGAGACTCACGTTCATTAAGGCGTTGGGTGGTCGGCTGAAGGTGAGAGAACAGCTTAGTTACGAGAGCGGCGGGGTTCAATATGACGAAAAAGTTACGCGGCTCTTCTTGTTTAACGGCCTTAAATCGCAGCCGGTGGAACAAGTGGAAGCTGGCGATTTGTTTGCGGTTGCCGGCTTGTCCGCCGCCGAGGCCGGACAAGGCCTGGGGTCGATATCAGACAAGTTAGCTTACGATTCGGAGCCGACGTTACAATCGAGGGTAGTATTCGACAATTCGATACATGTACAAAAAGTGCTCGGTGCTTTTCGCACGCTGGAGGCGGAGGAGCCGTCTCTGAACGTCGTTTGGGATGAGAAATTGCAGGAGATTTCTATCCGCGTCATGGGATTGATTCAGCTGGAAGTGCTGGAGCAGCTTGTTAGAGAGCGCTTTGGCTTTGCTATCTCTTTTGGACAACCGGAAATCTTGTATAAGGAAACGATTCAATCGGCTGTGAAAGGGTACGGCCACTTCGAACCGCTCAGGCATTATGCAGAAGTGCATTTGCTGATTGAACCGGGAGCAAGGGGCAACGGCATCATGTTCGATAGCAGATGTCATGCCGATGATCTGAATGTCAGCTATCAGAATTTGATTCGGAATCACCTCTATGAACGGGAGCATCACGGACTGCTGACCGGCATGCCGGTCACCGACGTGAACATTACGCTGCTGAGGGGCCGCGCGCACAAAGAACATACCCATGGCGGCGATTTTCGTGAGGCTGCCTTTCGAGCACTACGGCAGGGTCTGGAGAAGGCGGACAACGTGCTGCTGGAGCCCTTTTACGATTTTAAAATCAAGGTCGCTATCGATGAAATGGGCAGGGTGCTGTCCGATATTCAGCGTGCTTCAGGTACTTTTAATCCGCCGCAGACAACCGGAACGCAAGCGGTGGTCACGGGCAGGGTGCCTGTATCGACTTTCATGAACTACAGTGCCGAATTCGCATCCTTTACGCATGGACGAGGCAGTATCCGCTGCGTGTTCAGCGGCTACGACCGCTGCCATAATACGGAGGAAGTCATAGAGCGGATGGGCTACCGCAAAGAGGCAGACCCACTGTATACATCCTCCTCTATCTTTTGCGCCAAAGGGGCGGGTTACTCGGTGCCATGGGATGAGGCGGAAGCCAAGATGCACCTTGAATTAGAACCCTAATCGCACATATTTCCAGGATTCAGGTGAATAGTAGGAAGATTTAGGACGAACAATCCTTGTAATGGAAACAAGATGTATATTTTATAGGGCTAAGGGGCGAATGTCATGAAACCGACGCAAGGAATAGAGGCGCTGGCGGCAGAAACTGCCGATGTGGCTAGGACATCCTTTCGCACTCTTTTTGAAAACGGCGAACGTTACTATTACTGCGCGCTATTTACTACTGGAGAGGGACATGCGCCAAGCATTTCCGCCTGGTCATGGGAGGCCTTGGAGAGGGAAGCGGCCAGGCAAGGAGACGAAAGCGACACGCCGGGATCAACGATTGCGGAACTCATCAAATGGTCCTATGCCGATTCACCCTATTGTTGTTTCAGGGATGAGGAGTTCGATGATGTTAAACAATTGTTTATGGAGCGTCCTTCCATTGCGGAGCTTGAAGCTGACGAATGGAATTGTGAATTTGATTCGAGGCTGAAGGCCATGGAGCTGGCGATGAAAATGCTCGATGATGAAGGCGTGTTTGCCTTGAATCAACCGCGAGAGGCTGTATGCGTCCTTGTCGAGGTCATGCCGCCGGATGAGATCAATACCGAAATCGCCCTGCGTTTGAACCGGGCGGAGTCTCCGGCTATGCAAGCATGGCTGGCGGAGGCAGCGGAGTAAGAGTATTCGCGTTTCTTGAGGGAGAGTTGTAAAATGCCTAATGAAAATCAAATGAATATTTTAGTTGAGAGAGCAAATTGTATTCTTTATTATGCCGAATCTGACCTATCGAAAGAGCATAGTGCAGGCTGGATCGGCGGGAATGCACCTAAATTCTTTGATGATCAATCAGACCTCATCCACAAAGGTAACCCAAAATATGTTTTTTACTTGAGCCTCGTCCATCCCTTTAAACCTGAGAGCATGATTTCGATCTTCATCCCTGAAGACTATGAGGAGTATTTGGAAAATAACATTTATCCTAATTGCCCGATCAAGGTGATTGAGCATCCCATTTCGACTGAAAGCGTCAAAGATATGTTTACTAACCCGGGTCTTATAAAGCATGTAATTTCAAACGGGGAACTAAGCCATGACGAAAAGTCGATGGATCAGCCTTTTTTGATCAAAGTAGGCGGAAACCCGAGACTTATTCAAAATGAAGACTATTATTTTGCGAAGCTGAAGGAGGAGTCATTCTCTTTTTTATTTCAGGTAGATGAAGATGGCTACCCCGAAACGTTGCTTCAGGAGGATTACAATTATCCTTTTGGTTTTGGATCACTATATGTTTTCGCCAAAGTGGGGACGAATGAGATACAACATCCAGTAGCAGGTTTTTGGCAATTCTCTTGATTTAGCGTGGGGACCGTTGGGCGGACTTGAACGGCGGTGAGCCCGCCAAGCGATTTTTGGCGTGCGTATGTCCTATTCGCACAAGCAGGCAGCCCGCCCCTGGCGTAAACTGAATTATAATCAGTGAGCGAGGTGAACTTCTATGGCACAATCGAAGGAGATGCGTGCACGGGCTAAGAAATTTCAAGGCCGTCCGGTCTGTGTCACCCTGCACAGCGGAGAGACCTACGTCGGCTACATCACCGACGTTAATCGCGGCGGGTTGATACTTGCCAGTGCTGGGGCTCCTCCACGCGCTTCTTCCGGGAGGCAAAATTCCCAATCTCTCAAACGCAGAGCCAGTTCGCATGCCCCGGGCGTCCGTCTCGGCAACCGGAAAAGCGGCGCACGTAAACCGTCTGGCCGTTCGCGCTCCCGCAAGCCGGACGCCAAGGTGTCGGCATTCCTGCCGATGATGGGCTCGCTGTTAGGCGGCCTTGGCGGCTCCACTGCAGGCGCAGGAGGACTTGGCGGTATGCTCGGCGGCGGCTTGCGGCTGTTCGGCATGATCCAGAAATTTCTCCCGGTCGTGAAGATGGGCTACGGCATGATCAAGTCCATTCGCCCGTTTCTCGGCGCCGTTAAAGGCTTGATGCCCCCGGCCAGTCCGGCCACGCCGGATAACGAATAATCGTATATCTGTGAACTTTAAGCTCCCTTTGAGTGGTCAAAGGGGGCTAGTCCACAAACCATTATCACTACCACTGTCTAATCCAAATCGGTTTTAACTCGGAATAGCCCATTTCCTTTAGTAAATCCCAGGCATGATCCAGAACGTGAGGCTTCCCCTGGCCCCAAAGTTCTTGTCGTTTTGCCATCAAGTAAGAGATGATTTCAGCAATATGTTTGGGTTTACCTAGATGGATGACAGTTTCTATTTCATTATTTTGGGCTGAAATGTCATAAAAGGACCAAAAAGTATGGGGTTCTTCTTCAGGGGGATTCGCCTGAAAGATGAGCGTGATTTTGATGTTTTTATTCTCTTTCGGAGATAGGTTTAGGATGAAGCGAGACCCGCCTGAGTACCAATAAACGAAGGCATAACCGTCGACCGTAATATTTCTTAATTGGCTTTTCATTACTTTCTCCCTCACGATATGTTGTTTAAAATGAACTGCGTTTGATGAGTCTCTAGATACATAACACTTTTAAGAGGTACGACCCATAGAAAAAATAATAAAATTGCTGGATAAGCAAACAAAGGAAACCTGGCTATGGTCAACAGGAGGGTTCAAATATGTGGTTTGGCAAGAAAGAAACGCAACTGGATCGAATAAAAAACAAACTGAGCCAAGCTATGCGCAAAGACGCGGGTTTCTCAGTGTTTGGATCATCCTCACATCAATATAGGGTTAAAGAGAAGCTTACAGCAAAAGAGCTGGCGGACTGGCAAGCCCACAATCAGGTCACACTTCCTGAGCCTTATGCGCTGTTTTTAACGAACATCGGCAATGGAGGCGCCGGACCCTATTATGGAATATATTCAATTGAAAAGGCAACTTCCTACACCGAGCGCCAAGCGCTCCTTGCAAAATCCGTTCTGTACCCCGGGATGACCAAAGAGGAATGGAACCGTCTAATTGAGCCCCTGACCAAGGACGAGGACATTCCCGATGAGGAATACGACGACACCTGTAATAAGGTGTTGGGCGGCATGTTGTGCATAGGCACCCAAGGCTGCGAATACGACATGTATCTCGTACTTGAGGGGAAATATAGGGGGAGAATTGTGTACACCTCCGATTTTCATCCTGATCATCCTTTTTTCTTTGTCTATGAGGACAGCTTTCTGGACTGGTATGAGCGCTGGCTGGATGAAATTATTCTGGATTATGATATCGGGTGGTTTGGCAGTCGAATGCCGGGTGATGAGAATGCGCTGATCCAGATTTATCAGAGCGCTCCAAACGAAGAAATCCAAGCCAAAGCGCTTGATGGAATGTTCAAGTTTAAGAAAGTCTCTCAGCTAACCCTTGCTTTTTTGAAAAAAATTGCGGAGCAAAGCCCCAAAAATCGGACCACAGCCATTTGGCTCATCTGCAAAGCTTCTTTTGACACGGGTAGAAAGTATACTCTGGAGCTGTTGCAATCGGATGAACATGAGGATTTTCTGCAAGCTTTACAGATTCTGCACGCTTCCAGTAAAACTGAGGATTTAACGGAGTTTATTCCAGTGATCTTGCAAAGGCTTGACCGGATTCACGACCCGGAAACGTTGCGTTATGCAGGGTATATCTTGGAAGAGTACGGTGCGATTACGCTCCAGAACTTTGCGCCTTTCTTGTGTCACGCCGACCCGAAAATGCAAACCACTGCCATCTATGCCGCGCGCAGTTGCGAAAACAAGCTGGGAAGCTGGCAGATCATTGAACAGATGTTGATGGGGGGCGACCCGCAGGTTCTGAATAACTTGATTTTATACTGGGGCATTATTCCACATGAGAAGCTGCTGTCTTATTATAAGGAGGTATGGCCGAAATACAAAAGCAATCCGAATTTCAGAGAAAAATTTATCGGTTGTTTGCGAGAACTGCATTTGCCCGATGATTATTTCGACAAAGACGAATCGTGAAGAAGGTGTACATGCATTATCCATAAAATGTAAACGAAATCGGATTTACGAGGAAGCCGAAAAAATGCTAAAACGCTACTGACATCCCGTTGTCAGTAGCGTTTTTGTATATTAGGGGTATGCGAATATCGCAGTGCTTTGAGAGGGGCGACCTTTCTCAAAATCTTATTATAGAGGTGGAATTTATTTATGAAAGATATCAATTGGGAAGTGGATCCGGACCACAGCTCCGTCGAGTTTTCGGTGACGCATTTAATGATTAGTAGAATTAAAGGAGTATTCGAGCATTTCCAAGCGATCTTGAGTTTTGACCCCAACAATTTAAAAACCATGGGTATTCAGGCTTCCATAGATGCAAATAGTATTACAACTCGCCAATCGCAACGAGATGAACACCTGAAGAGTGACGACTTCCTTCATGCAGCCAAGTATCCAACCATTACGTTTCAAAGCACCAGCTGCGTCCTTGCTGGCGAAAGGCAATATGAACTTACGGGCAATCTAACTCTGCATGGAGTAACCAAACCCATCACTTTTCATACCTTTTTTGAAGGACTAAACAAAGACCCTCGTGGCCGGGAACGTGTAGGATTTCATTCAACAGCCAGTATTGACCGCAATGAATTTGGCTTGACATTCAACTCGCCTCTGGAAAAAGGCGGGGTTATCGTCGGAAATGAAGTGAGAATCGAGCTTTATATCGAGGCAATTAGAATAGAATAGCAGTCCTAAAGGCCATCCTTTTAGCGGGGTGGTCTTTAAACTTGCCGTTACAGGTAGGGCGGTGAACCGTATCACAAATAAGGGCGGAAATTTTGAAGCAAAACAGTTTTGTTTTCCATAAGCATGAATTAGAATGTGGACTAAATGCAAATGCTTCGATAGAATATCATTCTATATTGTTGTGTTTTTTATTAAGGCGGATTGGGGAGGTAATCATGGGAAATACGGATAAGTTTGAAATGATAGCTAATGTATATGACACTTCTGAAAGAATTCAAATTGCAAAGGCATCATCTGATGCCATTCGTGAGTATGTAGTTGACGCTAATAGTAAGAATGCTATTGATTTTGGGTGTGGAACAGGTCTTGTCGGAATGAGCTTGTTAAATGATTTTAATTCTATGCTTTTTCTGGATACTTCACAAAACATGATTAATCAAATAAAGCAAAAAATTACTGATCTTCACATTCAGAATGCAGATACATTATGTTTTGACTTTGAAAAGGAAGGTCTAACGGATTTACATGCGGACTATATTTTTATGGCTCAGGTTCTGCTCCATATTCATGATGTTGAATTTGTTTTATCCAGATTATTTGATGTTCTAAATGAAGGAGGACATTTACTAATCGTAGATTTTAATAAAAATGAAAAAGTAGTTTCAGATATAGTTCATAACGGGTTTAATCAAGAAGAGCTGGCTGACATTATGACTAAAATAGGGTATAGAGAGATTCAATCCAAAACTTTTTATAATGCAAGTAAAATATTCATGGGACAAGATGCATCTATGTTTATCCTTGATTCTCGAAAATAAACTTTAGGCAGAAATCAGCTCTCCTTATAGTTAGCGGTTCTAAGGTACAACGAAATAAAAGGCCGCCCCTTATGAGACAGCCCATGCTTCTTGTACGGTTTTAAACTTATGATTCAATCTGTGCCTAGTAATGAATTAATTATGTTCAGGTGGCTTTTTTATAAACCAACCCAGCGCCAGAATAAGTATTGCCAGAATAAATTCAATCCAAAAAACCGTTTGTAGACCGGAAACCATGCTTTGTGTCTTCTCATGCATCGCAGTGGGATTGAGCGAATGGTGAAGATAATGATTGGCTCCAGACGACATGATGCCGACGAACAATGCGATGCCAATTCCCCCTGCAATCTGTTGGAGCGTATTATATATGGCTGTACCATGAGGAACTAGGTGACGTGGAAGTTGATTCAATCCTGTCGTCTGAGCCGGCATGACGACGAATGACATGCCTAAGAATAAGAGGATATGATTGAACAGAACGGAACCTTGTGTTGTATCACTGTCGATGCCGGTAAACAGCCACAACGATATGGCGATCAGGAATAGTCCGGGCACAATGACGAGTCTCGGCCCGAATTTATCGAGTAATTTCCCCGATACCGGCATCAGCATTCCGTTCAAAATGCTACCTGGCATTAGAAGTAAGCCTGTCGCGAATGCTGTCAACTTCATCACATCCTGCATATAGAACGGCAGCAATGTTGTTGTGGCGAATAGAACCATCATCAGAATTACAATCAATACCGCAACCAGAGAAAAAGTGGAATGCCGGAATACGGAAAGATTGATCAACGGCTCTTTGATCTTAAGCTGGCGCCATACAAGCAAGAGCAAGAAAAGGCTACCTATTGCAATCGATCCGTAACCTTCTGGCTCAAGAGAGACACTTGTTTGGCTGAAGCCATAGGTGACGCAGCCGAAACCGACGGTTGACATCACAATGGATACAAGATCGACCCTTGGCTTGGTCAGTTCTGTCACATTCTTTAAGTACACGAATGCATAAATCATCGAAAACAGTGCGACAGGAATCACCATGTAGAACAGCCATCGCCATTGAAAGGTATCGATAATTAAGCCAGACAAAGCCGGCCCGATGACAGGGGCGACCATGATGACCAGCCCCATGAGACCCATGGCGGCACCCCGACGTTCTGGAGGATAGAGAGCGAGAATCGTATTCATCATCAACGGGATGAATAATCCTGTCCCGCAAGCCTGAACAACCCTGCCCATCAGCAAGATTCCGAATCCCGGGGATACTGCACACAAGCAGGTACCGGCCAAAAATAACGCCATCGCAGACATAAACATCTGGCGAGTCGTGAACCATTGCTGTAGTAATGCGGTCACCGGCACCAGTACGCCGATCACGAGCATATACCCCGTCGATAACCATTGTATGGTCGAAGCAGCAACGTTAAATTCTCTCATCAACGCAGGAAACGCATGGGTAAGTAAATTTTCGTTAAGAAACGCGACAAATGTACCGATGAGTAGAGCGGTTAATATTGCCCCTCTCTTCATTCCTCTTGCATCTTGAGCCTGATTGTCCATCTTCTACCTCCCGATTGTTCATTACGTTCCGTCCATTGTTTGTATATCGCTTAACCCGCAACGCCTGAAGATCATTTTACGTGGAGTGGGATGAATTGGAAAAAGCGAAATTGCCCATCATACTCGGAAATTCATTCATATTTCGAAAGCATAAGGGGGGCTCCACCACGGTGTCGCTCATTCGCGCATTATTTCTTGACAAGATGAGGTTAGGGGATTATGATAACGTGCCGGTCAACTCTATAAGGCAAATAAAATCAAAAAGGCTGACTTTTCGTAGTGCCTTGGCACTGGAATCGTCAGCCTATCGTGCAGATTATCCTACACCATCACTTTCTAACAAAGAATAAAAATTATCACGGTCTTGGTCATCAAATTTGCCAAGTGTCCTTACCCTAACAAATTCATGTCCGCCATACATGTCTATTTCCTCACCGTACCTATTGTAGAGCGCGATCATATTGCCATCCTGATTCAACTCCAAGTACCCGTAATATTTTGCTTCAGGAACTTCACCGTAAAAGAGCGTAAATTTGATTTTGATCACTCTGTGCATGCAGATCCTCCCTTCCTGTCTTTCGTATTGGCTTTGAATATATATAGTATTCTCCATAAAATGTCAAGAGATAAGGTTTCTACGTATCTCTAAATGTTATTCAATTTATAATGACAAGCTCAATATATGGATAGTGTAAATTTCAAGCTTCTAAGTTTTTGGTGGGCAGTTTTTGTTTAGCCGTGCGATCCAAAATTGCCGTACACACAGTAACTACTGTTGTTTTTCCCCATTAGGTTCGCAGACCGCTTTCGCTTTGTGTCATATGACATTATGGCACTGGCGGATTTGACATCAAGAGCCGTAGGATACGATGACTACTTGTAAAGGATGTGAGCTCTTTGATGACAAGAACCGTCGTCAGCTTTATTCAAAATGGCTATTTCCTACTGCTTACTTTCGCTACCGGATTGTTTTACTTTTGCTTTTATCTGGTCGCTCTTACATTAGGCTTGAGTCTTTCGTTTACCGTCGCGGGCGTTCCTCTGATTACTCGCATTTTGCGAACTACAAACACCTTCCTGCAATTTGAACGCACACAGACCAAGATCTATACGGATATTACCACAGAGTTTTACGTTAAACCAATAAACACCGATGCCTCTATCTGGCTTCAAGCAAGGAAGGAGCTGCTAAATCGGCGCAACTGGATCGCTATCGGCTGGCTGATGCTGAAGCTTCCGGTGGGGATTTTAAGCCTCATTAGTGCAGCCTTGCTTTATATAACTCCACTCGCAATGATTGCGACCCCGCTCCTCTTTCCGCTATTTAATTATTATTTTATGGGTGTACCTATAGATACTGTGATAAAATCCGTACTGGTTTCGGCCTCAGGAGTCATATTCACTATGGTGAGCTACAGGCTTGCGAACAGCTTCACGCGCATGCTAGGAGGCTACACCCGTCGTATGATCAAGAGTGTGAACCGGTAGCCGGAATGTCCCGGTCTGGATTTAAAAGTATTGTTGGATGATGATCTGCTCTATAATAGTTACGTAATGTCATACTGATAGTTCTTAGGGGTTGATGGTTTTGTTCGATATGGTAAAGCAGTGGTTCTGGTACGACTGGTTCATGCTTATGATCCGCCTGATTTGCAGTACTTCTCTCCTGCTCACTATCATAGAGCGGCAAGCTCATTTCACGCTGCCGCTTTGGGTTCTTGTGTTTTGGCAGCTTATTGCTTTTTCCGTTCCCTGGCTGTGCTTGCAGCTCAATTATAGATACTACCTGCTTACCGAGATTGTGATCCCGGGCGGGCTCTGCCTGTATTTAGTTTTGTTCTTTCCAGAAGCCTACCTCACATTCCTGGTATATGCATTTTTGATTGCCTCTAATAGCAAACAAAGAACATATCTTTGGTCAGGTCCTTTATCCATACTGCTCCTACCCGCTATAGTTAAGCTGCTTGCAGAGCAGATTGATTTTTGGATTATGACCATTCAATTCGGGACGGCTTATGCATTCGGATTTTCCTTCCATTTATTGATGGTCAATCATCGTCAAAGTGAAATTATACGCGAGCAAAATGCGGTGCTGGAGCAGTACTTGTCCCAAATCGAGCGCATCACGCTGGCCGAAGAGCGGAATCGGCTCTCCAAAGAGCTCCATGATACCGTCGGTCATGCGTACACTTCCCTCATTATGGGGTTGGAAACCTTGCGCCCTGAGCTAGAGACGGATACAGGAACGAAACGGCTCGATTCCCTATTGAACCTGGCCCGGGAAAATATGGATGAAGTGAGAGGCTATGTGCATCAAATCGAATCGCCGCATGAAGAACTCCCACTGCTTCAGTCTTTGCGGAAGCTGGCAGAGGAGTTTCAGGAGCATGCTAAGGTGTCGGTTCGTTTCCAGGCCTTCGGGGAGGAATACCCTGTAACGAAGCAAGCGAAGATAGCGCTGTATCGCTGCTTGCAAGAATCATTGACGAATGCCGTGCGTCATGGACACTCGACGGAGATTACGGTTTCGGTGCAATTCGAGCCTCAGCAGACGAGGCTGGAAATTCAAGATAACGGCCGTGGGATGGAACATGGACGGGATGGTTTCGGCTTGAACGCCATGAAAGAGCGAGCGATGAATTTGCAAGGTCATGTTGGCGTCTATACCCAACCGGGCGAAGGCACCCTCGTTACCTGCACCCTGCCACGACAAACGGAGCTTAAGGATGATGTCATCCGTCTGTTGGTCGTCGATGACCAGCCTTTTATCCGTGAAAGTCTACGGACTCTTCTCGAGGAGCAGCAAGATTTGCAAGTCGTCGGGGTGGCAGAAGATGGCGAGCAAGCCATCGAACTGTGCAGGCAGGTTCAGCCTCAGCTGGTGCTCATGGATTTGGACATGCCGAACCTGGACGGAATCTCCGCATCCCGTACCATAAAACAAACGTGGCCCCACATCCGCATCTTGATTCTCACCACGTTCGAAGATACTGGACAGGCTTTGGAAGCGCTGCGAAGCGGAGCGGACGGATACCTATTGAAGTCGATGAAGCCGGTAGAGCTCGCCGAAACAATACGTACGGTCTATCGCGGAGGCACGCTGATCGATCAGGAGATGTCGCACAAATTGTTTGCTCAGCTGGAAGCCGCCAAGAGCGGAGACGTTCCGTCGACAACCAAAGTGGCTGCGACCTATGATTTAACTTCACGGGAGCTTGAAATTTTACAGTTCGTGTCGAAAGGACTGCGATATAAAACCATTGCTTCCAAATTGTATTTATCCGATGGTACGGTTAGAAACTATGCGTCATCGGTCTATCTGAAGCTGGGGGTTCGCAACCGGGAGGAAGCAGTGCAAAAGGCCCGGGAGGCAGGGCTTATGGAATAACTTTCGGTACGCCTCCTTAGGTGCCTGCTAGTACCGTGCCCTTATCGGTTGGCTTTTGCTTGCCCATAACATTCTTAAATGGGCGAGATGAACCAAAAAGCGCGAGTCATGGGGAAATCCCCTCTGCACTCGCGCTTTTTTCGTTAATCCCGAAGTAAGCACTGTCCTTTACGGTAGAAAATTTACTTAATCCTTTTGAATTAGTGACTGATTGGCAACGTATAGTAATTAAATGCTTGATCCAACAAGGCACTGGCTTCTTGACGCTTCAAAAGCTGTTTGGAGCGGAAGTCTATGGAGCCGTCTAAATTGATCTTGGTATTCGGGTCCATGATACCTTGGGAAACAAGAGCTGTGATGGCTTTAACTGCCCAAGCATCCGTTTCGCCACCCAATTTAACCTTAATTCCAGGCTCAACCTGTTTCAGGTTCTGGATCATTACCGCCGCCATTTGTCTAGTGATAGGAGAATTAGGCTGATAATTACGTAGTCCGGCCATCATCTGTTTTGTATTCGGTTCAATCATGAAAGGTTGTTTATACCACCCGTGGGCGCGCAGCAGCACTTCTGAGAATTCTCTCTGAGTCATCGTTCCTTTCGGATCGAAGAGGTGGGCTGATTTTCCGCTCATGACTTTCAAAGCATTAAGGTTGTTTATATATGGAATATATTTACTATCCGCAGGTACATCAGAAAATGGTGAATCAATGTTTATTTTTTGCGCATAAGCAACGAGGTCTGGGAGTTGCATGTAATACAAATATGCAATATGGCCTGCTTGATTTTTATTAAACGTCAATTTATTACCTGATTCATCTTCAAATAATAAAGGGTGGATCATTTTTAGTGTATGTTTGCCTGATGTTCCTGTCTCCATTATTAATTTCCCGTCCGAATACGAAACCTTCGTCCTTAAGGCAGCGATACGCGTGTTTTGGTATAATCCCACGTAGTCTTGGGCCTGCTGCTCACTTATTGTCGCGTAGGTTGACTTTGGAAGTTCTGATTTTCTCGGATAATAATGATTCATAAATTCTTCATACACGTCAAGACTCATCATGGAGTCGTTATTGTAGGACATGTACATTGCTGTATTCTTCTCAGGCAGAATAACAATCAAGGAAGAATGCCCTGTAACATTTCCTCCTTTTAGAATCACATGCTGATTATTCATCTTCTCTTTGAAGTAGCCTTCGAATCCAATTGTTGTGACCGGGAACTCCTTATCAGGGAATAATTGGTATGTGTGCATTTGCTCTATGCTCTTTGGACTCACTACTTCTTTACCTTTGTACTTGCCTTTGTTCAGGTGCATAATAAGGTACTTCGCCATGTCATCTGCTGTTGAGACGATACCGCCTTCAGGTTTTTCCGTTGGTTTAAACCCGTCCAAGGGTATCAGTTCGCCTGTTGGTCCATAGTGAGCAGCCATTCTGCTTAACAATTGGGGGGTAAACCGCACATTCGTCGAATTCATGCCTAACGGTTTGAAAATATTCTTTTCCATATATTTGGAATATGACATACCCGTTACGTTTGCTACAGCATATCCCGCTAGCATGAAACCAAAATTGTCATAAGTGTACGCTTCTCCTGGAGTCCTGACAACAGTTGGCATATTTGATGCGATGAACTTCTTCATCGGAAAATATTTGTCCGCGTATTCTGGATGCATTTCCATGGAAATATCTGGTTCATCAAATCCACTTGAATATGTAAGTAGATCAAACATCGTCAGTTTTTTTCCTGTTTTATTCGGAACCTTTATTCCTCCTAAATACTCTTGGATATCGCGTTTTAAATCCATTTTCCCCTTATCGACCAACTGCATAGCTGCCAATGCAGTGAATGACTTTGTAACAGAGCCGATTTGGAAAACGGTATTTTTATCAACAGGAATTTTTTTGCCCTTGTCGGCATACCCGTAACCTTTGCTTAGCATCACTTTCCCACCTGCAACGACCACAAAATTAGAACCAACTGTATTATACTTCTTCATCTTGTCCGCAAAAACGCCATCTGCAAAAGCTTCTAGTTCCTTAGCATCTCGCGGTCCCTCCAAGCTAGCCTTCTCAGATGCAACTGGTACGTTAACGGGTGCGGCAACTGATGCGCCGTTGGGTGCCATACACGCGGTAGTTACCGTAGCAGATAATAGTAGAACCGCGAGACTGGTGTGAATCATTTTTTTCATGAATGATTTCTCCTTGAAATGTATTTTTGCCTTATAGCGTCCGGCAAAACCAAGTATGGCAAAGGACTTGTCATACCAACAAGTTACATTTCGCCACCCACCATACCAAGTCACTCCAAAGTGTCATATGACAATTAGGCACTAGGTTTAAAGGGCGATGGTTCATTCAGAAAAAACGGAAATTCACCACAGTTACATATCCTTTTTCACTTCAGTTTCTTCTTAACCGTCTCTCCTTCAATTAACACAGGCTGATAATAGGTGTGGTTACGTAGATCCTTTTTCCCTTGAAGTTTCTTAATAACCCAATCGGCGGCATCACGTCCCATTTGTTCCTGGGGGTGCGTTAATGTCGTTAGTTTGATGTTTGCATTCTTGGAAATATAGGAATTATCTTGACCAATAATGGATAAGTCTTCGGGCACCAATATCCCAAGTTGTCTGCATACATGTACAACTTCTAATCCTACCTCGTCGTTATAGCAGACAATTGCGCTTAACTCGTCTCTTTGTTCGGTCAGAAATTTCCTCAAATTGGTGGACAAATCCTGCTTCGTTTCAGTATAGAATGAGAGCACTTGCTCGGGGTGAAACCGTAATTTGGCTTCTCCAAGCGCTTTGATATAGCCTTTCATTCGATACTTTCCTTGTAAATCGTCCATTTTGGCAATGATACCAATCTGTGTGTGTCCGTTAGCGATCAATTCTTTGGTTGCCAGATAGCTGGATTGTACGTCATCGAGGCAGAAGTAAGGAACTTCCAACTCTTCATAATAGGCATTAATCATGATGAAGGGAACATCCTGTTCCTTGAACGTCAGATAATAAGCGATATTGGGATTATATAGATTGCTCTTCGTAGGCTCAATGATCAAACCATCCACACCAAAGGACAGCATCATCTCCAAGGCTTTCTTTTCCTGGGCGACATCATTATTGGTACTCGCTAATAGTAATGAATAATTATCTTCATTTAATCTGGCTTCAATCCCGCGAATTATCGAGGGGAAGATGTAATCAGAGATGTAGGTCGTGATGACTCCGATGGTTTTATTACTGGAGTTCCCACCAGTCTTTGAGCGGAATTGGTTACTGACATAGGTGCCAGATCCTTTTTCACTTCTTAAGAAACCTTCGTTGGATAGTTCCAAAATAGCCTTCCGAACCGTCTGGCGACTAACTTTATACTTATCCTGCAAAGCGAATTCCGTTGGAATTTGTTCTCCTACGCTGTATGCCCCTGAAAGAATATTGCTTTTTATATCCTCAAGGATGACCTGATACTTTGGTTTCACTTTATTCCTTCTTTCCAAGTTGTTCTAATACTAATTAATGCATCTATAATATTTGTATGTACATATTTTAGCATAATTATGAGTTTATTATAATCTATTGTCCTATCTGTATAAATACTAAAGTTAAAACTAGAAAAACACTCGGTTTGTCAAAGTATTTGTAAGTATAACTACGGTTTTGTGTTGACAAATGTACGCACAAAAAATATACTAAGGCTGTAAACAAAAGAAAGCGCCTTCTTTCAATTAATGCGATTATAACAGTTGTTCAGAGAGAGGAGTAACGTGAGCATGGATCAAGACATTAAACAAGCGATTACTAAGGGAGAAACCTCACTTGGTATCGAATTTGGATCCACACGTATCAAGGCAGTGCTGATTGATCATCGTTTTGAAACCATCGCATCTGGAAGCTATGAGTGGGAAAACCTCCTGGTAGATGGATATTGGACGTACAACTTAGAGAGTATTATTATGGGCCTGCAAGAGGCTTATCGTGAAATGAAGCAAGAGGTTGAGCAAAAATATGGAGTCACCCTTCGTACGGTTGGTTCTATAGGATTCTCTGCAATGATGCACGGCTATATGGCTTTTGACAGCAAGGGTGAGTTGCTTGTTCCGTTCCGGACTTGGCGGAATGCGACAACCGGGGTTGCAGCAAAAGCTTTAACTGATAAATTTCAATTCAACATTCCTGAGCGATGGAGTATTGCTCACTTGTATCAAGCGATATTGAACGAAGAGCAACATGTCCCTCATATTGATTTTATGACGACGTTGGCTGGATATATCCACTGGCTGCTGACTGGCGATAAGGCAATTGGTATCGGAGACGCGTCGGGGATTTTCCCAATTGATGAGACTACACATGATTATAACGAGTCGATGGTTAAGCAGTTTGATGAACTCATTGCAGCCAAAGGCTACGATTGGAAGTTACAAGATATTATTCCTAAAGTTCATATCTCAGGCGAGCAGGCAGGTGTACTAACCGCAGCGGGAGCGAAAATCTTAGATAAATCCGGAGATTTACAACCTGGTATTCCGCTTTGTCCTCCAGAAGGTGATGCGGGAACAGGAATGGTCGCTACGAATAGTGTGAGAAAACGTACTGGCAACGTGTCTGTGGGAACCTCGGTTTTTGCCATGATTGTATTAGAGAAGGACCTTTCAGCGGTATATCCGGAAATTGATCTGGTGACCACACCGAATGGTAATCCGGTCGGCATGGTTCATGCCAACAACTGTTCAAGTGATCTCAATGCTTGGCTGGGCTTGTTCCGTGAATTCTATGAGGCCATGGGGCACAAGGCGGATCCGAATCAATTGTTCAGTGTGTTGCTGAATAAGGCTTTGGAAGCGGATCCAGATGGCGGTGGTTTACTCAGCTATGGCTATTTGTCAGGGGAGAATATCACCGGAATAGAGAAAGGCAGACCGTTGTTTGTCCGCTCTCCTGAGAGCCGTTTCAATTTGGCCAATTTCATGCGGACTCATCTGTTCACTGCATTTGCTGCTTTGAAAATCGGAATGGATATTTTGACGAAGAAAGAATACGTCGCAATTGACAGCATTCTGGCTCACGGTGGTTTATTTAAAACCCCTATCGTCGGACAAAAAATTGTTGCGGCTGCTATGAATGTCCCGGTATCCGTGATGTCAACAGCTGGAGAAGGCGGAGCGTGGGGTATGGCTATTCTGGCTTCTTACATGATGAACAAGGATCAACAAGAAAGTCTGGAAGACTTCCTCGACCAAAAAGTATTTAGAGATGTTGAGGGACAAGAAATTCATCCTGACGGTTCCGATGTTAAGGGATTCGAAACATTCTTAGAACGCTATACACAAGGCCTGGCGATTGAGCAGGCTGCTGTAGATAATCTAGTGGAAAACTGGAGGAATTGACGTGTTAGAGCAGCTGAAAGAAGAAGTATTTCAAGCCAATCTGGATTTGCCTAAACATGGACTCGTGAAATACACCTGGGGTAACGTAAGCGCTGTTGATCGTGAGCGTGGCTTATTCGTTATCAAACCGAGTGGTGTTAGTTATGACACGATGAAACCTAGCGATATGGTGGTTGTTGATTTTGACGGCAATGTTGTTGAAGGAGAGATGAGACCTTCATCGGATACACCGACTCATGCCGTACTTTACAAGCACTACGCAGAGATCGGCGGTATTGTGCATACGCATTCGACTTGGGCGACGATTTGGGCTCAGGCAGGCCTGGATGTACCTGTAATGGGGACTACTCATGCAGACACCTTCTATGGTTCTGTTCCCTGTGCTCGTTTCTTGACACAAGAGGAGATTGATCGTGGCTACGAAGCCGAAACCGGCCGTGTCATCATCGAAACTTTTGAGCAGCGCGGGCTGGATATTTTAGCAGTGCCAGGTGTCCTGCTTAAGGGTCATGCTCCCTTCACTTGGGGTAAGGATGCGAAATCTGCAGTCATGAATAGCGTCGTATTGGAAGAAGTTTCGAAAATGAATTTATTCGCACGGGAATTGAATCATTTTGCCGAAGAATTGCCGCAGCGGATTCTAGATAAACACTATTTGCGCAAACATGGGAAAGACGCCTACTACGGGCAAAAGTAAGACCAACTAAACTAACAAACGAAGAAAAGAGGATGAATGTTATGTCAACAGTAGGTACAAAACAGTTCTGGTTTGTCGTAGGTTCACAACATCTGTATGGAGAAGAAGCATTAGCAGAAGTCAAAGCACACGCACAAGAAATGACCGATGCCCTAAATAAGAGCGGCGTTCTGCCTTATCCGCTTGTATTGCAAGATCTGGCGGTTAGTGCAGACAAAATCACCAGCCTTATGAAAGAAGTCAACTATCGTGATGAGGTTGCTGGTGTCATCACTTGGATGCATACTTTCTCACCTGCAAAAATGTGGATTCGCGGTACTAAATTGCTGCAAAAGCCGCTACTTCATTTGGCCACACAGTACAATGAAAGCATTCCTTGGGCTACAATTGACATGGACTTCATGAACCTCAATCAGGCAGCTCATGGTGACCGTGAATATGGGTTTATCAACGCCCGCTTGAAGAAACAGAATAAAGTGGTTGTAGGTTACTGGGAACGTGCAGAAGTGCAAAAACAAATCGCAGAGTGGATGGATGTAGCGGTTGCTTATAACGAAAGCTTCAATATCAAAGTCGCCCGCTTTGGCGACAATATGCGTAATGTTGGCGTTACGGAAGGTGATAAGGTCGAAGCCCAAATTCAATTTGGATGGACTGTTGACTACTTCGGAATTGGCGACCTCGTTCAGTACGTCAATGCTGTGAAAGAAGAAGAGATTGATGCTTTGTTTGCGGAATACTCTGAACTTTATGAATTCGATTATGGTACTTATAGCAAGGAAGCTTGGGAAGCCAGTGTAAGAGTGCAAGCAAGCTATGAAATTGCTATTAAACGATTCCTGGATCATGGCGGCTATACTGCCTTCACTACGAACTTCGAAGACCTCTATGGTATGAAACAGCTCCCTGGTCTTGCCGTTCAACGTTTGATGGCACAAGGATACGGATTTGCTGGTGAAGGAGACTGGAAGACTGCAGCGCTCGATCGCCTGCTTAAAGTCATGAGCCATAACCAATCCACTGGCTTTATGGAAGACTACACCTATGAATTAGCGGCTGGTCAGGAATCGATCCTTCAATCCCATATGCTTGAAGTTGACCCAACGTTGGCGAGCAACAAGCCTAAAGTCATCGTTTCTCCGTTAGGTATCGGCGATCGTGAAGATCCAGCCCGTCTGGTATTTGACGGCAAGGCAGGAGACGGTGTGGTTGTTTCTATGGCTGACTTTGGCACTCATTATAAACTGCTGATCAATGAGGTTACGGCATTTGAACCGACAGTTCCTGCTCCAAATCTTCCGGTAGCCCGTGTACTGTGGAACGTGAAGCCTAACTTCCAGGATGGAGTTAAGGCATGGATTGAGAACGGTGGCGGTCACCATACTGTGGTTTCCTTGAATCTAACCACAGACCAAATTGTGACTTATGCAAAACTGGTTAACCTGGAATACGTAATTATTAAATAACTAGAAGATAGCCATCTATAAAAGCATTGGGTCAGTCCTTAGGATCCAATGCTTTTTATTGGTTTTCTAAGGATGTCGAGATAAAGGAAAGGTTCCTAAGCTATCTGGCGATATAACGAGATAATTGGATTCTCCTTAAGGTAATCATTTAATTCATAAGGATGTGATACTATGGCGAATGTACCAGCTACGAAAACGAAATTGGTTATCGTCGAAGGCATACCTGGCTCTGGCAAATCCACATTATCTAGATACATACATGACATGTTAAATACACATCAAATAGAATCGGAACTATTTTTAGAAGGAAATTTACGGCATCCCGCTGATTATGAATCGGTTGCATGTATGCCGAACGAAGAACTTGATCGGCTCCGATCAATCTATTCCGAGGTGTTTCATTACATTGATCCGTTCGTATCTTTGAATGGCAACGACTCTTTAATCGCATATGCGCTTGCGCAGCAATCAGCCCAAAATAAAATTCCTTCTAGTTTGTATGAGGAAATCCAGCGTTATGAAATCTACGATGGAGTACCCGTGGAAAAGTACTGCGAATTGATGATCCAACGTTGGAAGTCTTTTGTTAAAGATCAGCGAGAAAAGGAAAAGCTAATCATACTCGAATGCTGTTTTTTACAGAACCCAGGGTGTGCATTACTCGCCCGGCATGATGCTGGAAATGATCGATTTGTTCGGCATGTATTACAGATTGCGGAGCAAATTCAGGAGTTAAATCCAATTTTGTTCTATTTGAAGCAACCTGATGTGCGTGAGACGATTGAGCGAGTAAAAACGATGAGATCTCAAGAATGGTTAGATTTCACGATTTGGTACCATACAGAGCAAGATTATGGAAAGAAGAAGGGGCTTCATGGGTACGAGGGATATATTCAGTTCCTTGAATATCGACGAGAGCTAGAATTACAAATTATTGAGCAACTTCCTTTTCAATCGTTTGTTATGGATAACTCCGATTATGATTGGGTGAATCAACAACAGACTGTTTCGAATATCATGATGAAGTATTTATAAACCATGAAGCTCATTCGAGGAAACGTTAGTGCAATTAGAAAGGGCCTGTCCCGTAAAGATTGGCCCAAAAACTTGCCGTTACAGGCAGCCCTGTGACTCTCATGTTTTAAAAGTTCAGTAGAGAGAAGGTTATAAGCTATGAGTGATTATGGTCCAGATCTATTTAAAGGTACCGCTTGGTACTACTCTAGGTATCGACCTCCTTATCCTTCGTCGCTTATTCGGTTTTTAGTTAACAAGTTTTCTCTGAATGGGGAAGGTCGCTTGCTTGACTTAGGATGTGGAACGGGTCAGCTAGCTCTAAGATTTAGTGATTGGTTTGAAGAAATAGTAGGTGTAGATACTGAATCAGAAATGCTAGATGAAGCAAACCGTTTGTCCAGTGATAAAAGGTTGGACAATGTTAAATGGGTACAAGGAAGGGCGGAAGAGCGCGTATGTGACTGGGGTGTCTTTCGCCTCGTTATAATTGCGAAAGCATTTCATTGGATGGATAGAGAGTCCATTCTTGACATTCTGTATAACAGTTCTGATACTAATGGTGGCGTAGCTATTATTGATAATACTGGGAAGCAGGAACCCTTACTTTGGCAACTCAAGGTCAACGAAGTAGTGAGACGTTGGCTAGGAGACGCAAGAAGAGCTGGTAATAGCACTTACACTCCCCCAAAGGAGAGGTATGAGGATATTGTAAGAAAATCTGGATTCAAAAATGTCCAAAGACATATTTTACCGAGTTATTCATATACATGGACTGTTGATTCGATCATTGGAAATCTGTACTCTACATCATTTGCTTCAAGACGCCTTTTTGGTGATAATTTAGTACGATTTGAAAATGATTTAACATCTGTTCTACTAGATATGGACTCCACGGGTGTGTTTACCGAAGAATTGTCAGTGTCTGTTATTACTGCTAGTAAGTGAAGCCCCAATAATACAGCGTGTTGAGATTCATTCTTATTATTTTGCAAAGAAAATTCTCACTTTTTAGCAGAAATGATTTATAATTATCAGATAATAGACAATATAATTTTTAAAAGATTATATTTTAGTTATAATAGAGACAGAAAAGATATGTTCCTGAGTGGAGCCTTGCTTCTTGTATCACCTAAGCAGGAGGGCCTGCTCTTTTTTGCAAATATAAGAGATAAGGAAGGTTTTTATGAATAGCATTCAGAAAAATACAGACGTTATCTTAATTGGTGCCGGAGTCATGAGCGCGACTCTGGGATCATTGCTGAAAGAGTTAGCACCAGAATGGGAAATTAAAGTGTTTGAGAAACTCGCAAACGCAGGAGAAGAAAGCTCTAACGAATGGAATAATGCAGGTACAGGCCATGCTGCACTGTGCGAACTGAACTATACATCCGAAAAAGCTGATGGATCTATAGATATTCGTAAAGCTGTAGACATTAATGAGCAGTTTCAGCTTTCAAGACAGTTTTGGTCTTTTCTTGTAAACAGCCATTTGATTCGTAATCCTCAGGACTTTATCAAGCCAATACCTCATATGAGTTTGGTAACAGGAGAGAAAAATGTATCTTTTTTGAAAAAAAGGTTTAAAGCGCTTTCAACTATTTCTCTATTTCAAGGCATGGAATTTTCCGACGACCCTGAAAAGCTGAAGGAATGGATTCCGCTAATTATGGAAGGCCGTACATTGAATGAACCAATCGCGGCAACCAAAATCGACTCTGGAACAGATGTCAACTTTGGTGCTTTAACACGCATGTTGTTTGAGCATTTAAAAAGTAAAAACGTTGAGATCAATTACAAGCATAGTGTAAAGGATATTAAACGTGCGAGCGACGGCTCGTGGAAAGTCAAAGTCCATAATCTGGATAACGGTAAAATCGAATACCATACTGCCAAATTTGTCTTTATCGGTGGTGGGGGTGGAAGTCTACCTTTGCTACAAAGAACCGGTATTCCTGAGTCCAAATATATCGGGGGATTCCCGGTAAGTGGACTATTTATGGTATGTAACAATCCTAAGGTTGTCGCCCAGCATCATGCGAAAGTATACGGTAAAGCTAAGGTTGGTGCTCCTCCCATGTCTGTTCCGCATCTGGATACAAGATATATCGGTAACCAAAAAGCACTGCTATTTGGACCGTTTGCCGGCTTCTCACCGAAGTTCTTGAAAACGGGCTCAAATTTGGATTTGATCGGATCTGTAAAACCCAATAATCTCATCACGATGTTGGCGGCAGGCGCAAAAGAGATGGCATTGACCAAATACCTGATTCAGCAAGTGATGTTATCGAATGAAAAGCGTCTGGAAGAATTACGCGAGTTTATTCCGAACGCCAAAATCGAGGACTGGGGGATCGTGGTAGCGGGTCAACGTGTGCAGGTGATCAAAGATACGGAGGGCGGTAAAGGAACACTTCAATTTGGTACAGAAGTGGTTAGTGCTGCTGATGGTTCGATAGCTGCACTGCTCGGCGCCTCTCCGGGTGCTTCTACTGCTGTTCACGTTATGCTGGAAGTATTGGAAAAATGCTTCCCACAACATATGGAAGAGTGGGAACCAAAAATAAAAGAAATGATTCCTTCTTATGGGGTGTCACTAGCGGAAAACCCAGAGCTTTACCAAGAAATTTATGACTCCACAACGGAGGTGCTCGGTCTGGGCGAAAGGGAACCGCTTCATCGTTAATTTTTACATGGCTAGTAACTCGATCATCCAAATATTTTTAATAAAAAGCACAGTAATCTTACGATATATTTTAGAGTCCAATAAGCAACAACACCAAGCGGTGGGAAGAAAATCCCCACCGCTAAAAATGTTTGTTTAACAAAACAAAGTTTTGCAATCCTTCTGCATTTTCGATGTCACATGGATGAACAGCTTCCATGGTAAAGCTTTATGTATGAATAGATAGGGGCGCACTCACAAGAGGAGGTGCCCCTATCTATTTATGTTATATTTGTGCGGTTGGACGGATCACGATTTCGTTCACATCAATGTCAGCCGGTTGTTCAATTGCGAATCCAATTGCGCGGGCTACCGCGTCTGGTGTCATGGCTAGTTTATCCCGGATGACGGCGAGTTGATCTCTTATAGCCGGGTCTGTTAAACTTTCGGTGAAATTTGTCTGCACAATACCTGGCGAAATGATGGTTACGCGCAGTTTATCACCAGCCTCCTGGCGCAACCCCTCTGAGATGGCGCGTACGGCAAACTTCGTACCAGAGTAGACCGACTGGTTCGGAACGGTCTTGTGTCCTGCAGTAGAAGCAGTGTTCACGAAATGTCCGAAACCCTGTTTGCGAAAGACAGGCAACGCTGCAGCAATGCCATACAAAACGCCTTTAATGTTGACGTCAATCATGTGCTCCCAATCTTCCACGCGCAGATCATCGAGAGGGGATATAGGCATAACGCCAGCGTTGCTGACGAGAACATCCAGCTTCCCGTATCGTTCGCAAGCCAAAGTAACGAGGTTGCATAGATCCTCGCGCCGTCTCACGTCAGTGCGTGCATAGACAGCTTCGCCACCCCTATTCGTAATACGTGTCGCCAGTGCTTCAAGGCGGTCCACCCCGCGCGCGCCAAGCACGACTTTTGCTCCACGCTCGGCAAGCAACAGTGCTGTTGCTTCTCCAATTCCGCTGCTTGCACCTGTAATCACGACGACTTTGTTCTCTATTCTTCCTTCCAAACTCATAGCCCCATCCTTCTTTCTTTGATCTATTTGCCTTAGGCCCTTTGTTGGCCTTGCAAGTAAATTTTAAGTAGAATTCAATTGAGACAGGTAGACCGATCAAGTCCAATTCTTGCCTAATCCTATTCGGCGTGCATATAATTAGCACATCAATATTAGCGTTCAACGGAAAGGAAGGTGAAGCATGAATGGTTTCGTCTCCTCCCCCCTCTGATATTTCTACGAATCTACAAGAACTGATTCGTCTGATTGATCAACGCGCGTCTTCGGACGGTACGTTTGTTTCGTCTGTGCCAGGACTTTATTTCAGACGTGCAAGCCATGTGTCCGAGCTGAATCATACGGTCCATATGCCCTCCCTGTACGTGGTTGCGCAAGGCTCAAAGACAGCAATGCTGGCTGGAGAAAACTATGTGTACGATCCAACAACCTACATGGTCACATCAGTTCAACTTCCCGTAACTGGTAAAATAACTCAAGCCTCGTCGGAGCTTCCTTATCTCAGTCTTCAATTATCCATTAGTCCAGACGCCATCCTGGACATTATCAAGAAGAGTCCTCCTCCATGTAACGTTAAGACTGGACGCGGCATACTGGTGAGCCAATTTGACCCTCTGCTGCTTGATGCGCTGCTTCGGCTTGTCAGACTTTCGGATACGCCTGCGGATATTCAGTTTCTTGCGCCGCTTATCACGCACGAGATCCTTTATCGTGTATTACAAGGTGAGCAGGGAGCTTTAATCAGGCAATTTGCCGTAGTTGGCAGCTATGCACATAGCATCTCCAAAGCGATCCATCTGATTACCCGCGATTACTCTAAGCCTCTTGTGATCGAAGAATTGGCGAAGGAAGTAAACATGAGCCCTTCTTCCTTACACAAGCATTTTAAAAAGGTAACGGCTATAAGTCCTCTGCAGTATCAGAAGGCCATTCGACTGCAGGCTGCACGCCGCTTACTGCTCTCGGAGGGATTGGAGGCCGCCACTGTAGGCTTTCGCGTTGGCTATGAGAGTCCTTCGCAGTTCAGCCGAGAATATGGACGCATGTTTGGACGGCCACCGATGAGTGATGTTAAACATTTGCGTAATTCTCTTAGTGTCTCAGTTGATTGAGAAGTTTATCGGGTGATCCGTGGAGGTTAATATGAAAACTTTCATTTACATGGTGAGACATGGCGAATCACCAAAGACAGAAGGAAATGAAAGAACAAGAGGTTTGACTGATAAAGGTAAGTCAGATGCTTTTCAAATAACTGAGTTATTGAGAGGAGAGGGGATCGAGGTTTTCGTTTCAAGTCCATATCAACGGGCAATCCTAACCGTTCAAGAATTAGCTCAATGCTCAGGACAAGAAGTTTTAATATTCGAGGATCTTAAAGAAAGAATTTTTTCTAGTGAAGACAATCGAATGCCCGATCATGAATTATTCCCTTTGTTAGATAAGTCATTTTCTGATCCCAACTTTGCTTTAACGGGAGGAGAGTCTAATGCAGTTTGTCAGAACCGAAGTATAACGGTCTTAAAGGAATTGTTAAAAATCTACCGAGGACGGAAAGTCGCATTAGGCACTCATGGAGCTGTAATGGCTTTAATGATGGGGTACTATGACAAGCAGTATGATTTGAATTTTTTACTACACACATCCAAACCAGATGTATACAGAATGGAATTCAATGATCAGGAACTCGTTGAGGTAAAAAGATTGTGGAACTTGCCGTAATAGTTTGCGAGGAAAAGGTATAGGGACATTCTTCAAAGAGAGACCACCCTTATAAAAAGGATGGTCTCTCTTTGAAACTTTCTTGTATAGCTATTGCGATGAACCGTTAAGCAAATCTTCAGCTATTTTTACCAGGTCTTCTTTGCTCAGAGGGCTGTCCTGGTTATCGGATATGTTGTAGTGTAAATGTCTTTTTTCATCGAGCCATCCCAATCGGTTTTTTCCTGCTTCCAAGGGCTTGCTTGCTTCACTTGCCCTGATGTAATAGGCCTTGGTTCCTTTGATTGTCAATTGCTCAGCCGAATCCTGTTCATTTTGCATGATGGTTGTCTTTGTGACTTCAGGAGTGTATTTGGTGACGGTAATGTTTACATAGTCGTTTCCTCTCGCATACCGGGCAAAGGAGGAGTCTGACTTGTCCCAGCTCAGCTTTTGAATAAACAGATTTTCACCCTCCGGTGCAGCTTTGGCCTGTTGCATCAGTTTATCGGTTAAAGCTCGATATTCCTTTTTATCCATCATCCCAGGATATGCAGCGCTTGGATAGACGTATCCGAATTCAAACTGATAGCCATCCGGTAGATGAGTGGGGTTGCTGAATAATGGAGCCTCAGTCCGTTTGATTTCATCTTGTAAGCTGTTGAAACTTGAAAGTTCAGCCGGCTTGTACGCAAACAGGGCCGGATTAGATAGGTTGTTTTGATTCATAGAATCGTCCTTGACGTAATAAGCGGCATACTCTCCTGGTTTCAAACGGTCCCTCACTTCTTCGTTCCACCGTGCATAGGTGGAGGTATACGTTTTGGAGGCGTTCGTTTCGGTAGGTGTTTTGGCGGTATTTAATACAACGTCGCCCTTACTGTTGCGAAATTCAAGATATTGTGAAGCTGCGTATCCGGTCACAGAGGCCCCTACTACAAAAAGCAAAATCATGATGGGGACGGTGATCCGAGGCCGAAAATGGGTTTTTCCTATTTTTACCTTTTTGGGCATCGCCTTTTGGTAGACCTGTTTCATCACTTTGTCAGAGACATCAAAAGCTTGGATTTTCAGAGCACTCTCTGGTTCTGTCAGCATGTCCATGTTTTTTAATCCCTTGTCTTGCAGATCGGTGTAATTCAGATTTTGTTCCTGATTTCTGCCTTGAAATTCACGCATTTCGGGTCCTCCTTTATGGGCTCCATTATTTTTTTAAGCTTTGTTTTTGTTCTGCCGTATTTTTTCTTGATAGCTTCCTCGCTCTTGTTCATAATTTCCCCGATTTCTCCAAACGTTTTTTCTTCAAAAATGCGCAGCACCAACAGGTTTCGTTCTTCTGCATTCAGTTGGTCTAATGCCCGGCTCAGCGGTTCACTGAAAAGCTGACGTTCTATAACCTGTGCTGCGCTGTCCGCGGCTATGTTAGTTGAGGCGAACAAGTTAATTCTAAATTTGCGCTGCAGATTCTTCCGGCGAATCAGATTCAGGCAGTGATGATAAGCCATTTTATACAGCCAGGAGGAGAAGCCCATTGTCGGTTTGTACATGTTAATTTTTTCAAAAGCTTTGACCAAAATATCCTGTACGGCTTCTTCTGCCTCATGCTCACTTCCTAATAGCCGCCAGCAATACACAAATATCTGACGCTGATACTCCTTCACAATGTAGGCGTAATCCTGGATTTCGCCAGCTTGAACTGATTTGATTCTGTATTCGATTTCCTCATTCAAAAATTTAGGCACCTCCTCTGATCAAAAAGAAAACTATACCTATATAACAAATGAAGATGACCGAAAGGGACACCTTGTCTAAAAATTTTTTGAGTATTTTATCAACTCTCTAAGAGAATACGATAAAGCAGAACGTTTATCACTAACGGTGTTGATTTCATAGGGCTTGGATTTATATTGTGGAAGTAAATAGAATGATAAAGTATACCTATCAAAAATTGAAAATAGATTGTAAAAATATAAAAAGGAGATAAGAAATGAGGTTTTATAATAATAGGGGAGTCCAGATGGTGGTTGCACTTTTATATCCTGTTATAGCATTTGTTATATTAAGCAATAGTCTTATGATAGGTTCATGGACTGTTCCGGCCATTATGCAATTTTGTTCTGTCTGTTATGGAGAAATACTCTTTATGTAATCACCTCTAATGCCTTGATGTGGATTGTATCCGTACCTATGTGGTGGCTGCTAGTTGAACGTGTCAAAACAGGCCAGGGCGCTGAAATTTTCATTTCGTCATTACCATTCATTATATTGTTATACATATTTGCTGTATTGCTACCCGAAATTTCAATTGTTCTATTTAGACATTACATTTTTAATAAGTTTAGACGTCGTAATAGTAAGTAATCTCTGAAACGATTCAGGAGTGCTTTTCCAAAACAACCTATGGATTAGGTAAAGTGGAAGGAATGAGAGATAAAATAAAATTAAGTTAAGTTAAGTCATTGATAAGGTGAAGATGACTATTGGTTTTATCCAAGAGAGCACACAATTTTCTTGCAAATTCAAAATGGAAAGATGAATTAAACGATCAAGAGGTAAACTCGGCAATCCCGCCCGTTAGCTAACGAAAACTATCGGCTGTACGGGCGGGGTTGCCTCACCTTCTTTTATGCAGCATACATCTACTTATTATTCCCTTTGCGTACCTTTAACAGCTTACCCTTTACGGTTGTATTCTTCATAATCTCAAGCACCAATGGACCCTTGCCATTCAGAATCTCGACATCTGTCACATTATCTAGAATCGTAATGATCCCGATATCATCTGCGTTGACTCCGTCAAGCTTAGCGATGGTCCCCACGAAGTCGACAGCTCTAAGTTTTTTCTTCTTACCGCCGTTAAAGTTCAGCTTCATAATCTGTTGGTTTAATTGCTCGCGCTTATCTTTTTTGAGTGCGGTTTTTACATGCAGTTTTTGCTCAAAATCTTCTCTACGGAGGTCAACAGCCTCTTCTGAGGGAGCCTTTACCTGCGGAATCGCGAATCCAATATATGCTTCGATATCAGCTAATCTTCGGCCATCCTTAGGAGTGATGAGGGAAATGGCCTTCCCTGTTTTGCCAGCACGTCCCGTACGTCCTGTGCGGTGAACATAGCTTTCCTTCTCAAGGGGAATATCGTAGTTAATGACATGGGTGATATTCGTGATATCAATTCCTCGTGCGGCAACATCTGTTGCAATCAAGTAACGAAATTGACCCCTTCTGAATGCATTCATTACCTCAAATCGCTCGTCTTGCTCCATGCCACCATGAATGCGATCACATGGATATTCAAGATCAGCCAATGCCCTGAATAATGTATCTACATTCTCCTGCGTACGACAGAAAATAATGCAGCTGTCAGGATTCTCAACAATGAGCAGATCTTGCAGTAGTGCCAGCTTGTCTGACTCCTTCACCTGAATAAGAGAGTGATCAATTGTAGCGGTCGTTATACCAGTCGCTTTAATCTCAATTCTAACAGGGTCTTTCATATATTTACGTGACAGTGTGGCTACGTCCTCAGGGAAGGTAGCGGAGAATAACATGGTAACCCGATCACTAGGCAGCGCTTGAATAATCGACTGAACTTGCTCGATAAAGCCCATATTCAGCATCTCATCAGCTTCATCAATCACGAGATAGGCAATCCGATCTAACGGTAACGTCCCTCGTTCAATATGATCCAGTACACGTCCTGGCGTACCTACAGCCACATGCGTCCTTTGTTTTAACTCAGCCTTTTGGATATGAAAAGGATGTTTCCCATAAAGGGGTGTTGCTTTGATCCGCTTAAAGCGTCCAATATTCGTGATGTCTTCGGTGACCTGTAACGCGAGTTCACGGGTTGGCGTCAGGATTAAAGCTTGGGGCTTATTCTCATTCCAATCTACTAGCTCACAGATTGGAATGCCGTAGGCCGCTGTTTTGCCGCTACCTGTTTGCGATTTGGCGACAAGATCCTTCTTTTCAAGCGCCACTGGAATGACTTCCGTCTGAATCTCTGTTGGCGTCTCATAGCCCAAGCTATTCAGCGCTCTTACAATTTCTTCACTTAATGCGTAATCTGTAAAATGCTTCTGACTCATTTTCAACCTCTTCTGTTCTGTATTTAAGTACCATTACATATATCATGTCATCGTGTACCGAACTTATACTCATCTAGTATACTCTATATCCAGGTTCACTCTAATACATATCAGCGATTAACTTGCTGTTTTCCAGTAAGGCAACTATACTTTTTCTGAGACGAAAAAACACAGTCTGGTTGGTAGTCCAGACGCATGGACGACTCTATAATAGCAAGAGTGTCATGTCAGTAACCTTCCCCCCTCGGGATGTCCATCGTTTCGATTTAAAATGAGGGGGATTCAAATGAAGCTTACGATTTATCATGATGGACAGTATTGGGTTGGAGTCGTGGAGGAGCAGGACCAAGGGAAATTGAAGGCAGCCAGGTACATTTTTGGTACAGAGCCTAAAGACGAAGAGATTCTCCATTTTATTCGTGAGGAAATGTGTGAACTTGTTAGTCGGCTTTCACAAGAGGTGGCTGTAAAGGGGTCTGAGACGAAGAAGATCAATCCAAAGCGGTTAGCAAGGCAGGCAGCGTATGAATTAAGGCGAAAGGGAGTCTCTTCCAACGCACAAGAGGCCTTAAAGTTAGAGTATGAGAAGCGTAAGTTGGAGAAACGTACTTACTCTAAACAGCAAAAGGAATCTATGAAGGCACGGATAAGGGAATTAAAGGAGAAAAAGGCGAAAGAAAAACATCGTGGACATTAATAAAACCTCCATCGTTATCCGCAATTGTAACGAATTGTTTTATATCAGCATATGTAAAAATATGTGTTACGCACAAAGGGCACCCGACTGGGTGCCCTTTAAACTGTCATATAGAGATTGGTATCCGCTAAAATGAATGACTCCAAATTACTTAAGCAGTGTAAGTGTCACCTCTATCGTGTTATTAATAAATGATCGTTCTGGACGAGACTTTATCATTACGGTCAGTCCAATTAACGATACGACTAGCGCCTGTGATACAGCCTTCGCATTGAGCCCGATCTCAAGCTCACCTGATTGTATACCTCTTTCAATGGTTTCTTGAAATATAACCGCTAGGTACATTTGATGCTCCCTTGTAAGAATTTCAAACTTCTCATCATGGGGCGCAAGTTCAACCATTGTATTAATGCAAAAGCATCCTTTTCTAGGATTTTCCGAATATTCCTCATCGACCACACCTTCAAAGAAAGTCCGAAATGCTTCTTTTACAGATGGATTGCTTTGAAGTTTGGTTCGGATCAGAGAAGCACGGGACATCATGTATTTGCGCAGCGCAGCTTCGAACAATTCTTTTTTGCCTCCAAAAGTGGAATATATACTGGGTCGTTGAATTTCCATTCTGGAAGTTAAATCACTCAATGAGGTAGCTTCATATCCCTTCTCCCAAAATATTTGCATAGCTGCATCTAATACTTTATCTTCGTCAAATTCGCGGATTCGTCCCATAATCAATACCTCTCATTGTTCGTAATTTTATTCTTAATTCCATGACTCTGACCATAATTGTTAGGGGTCTTTATTTGCGTACCAGTTAGTATGTTATTATCTTATAATTAGCCCGTTATATTGTCAAATGCAGATTGGTTTATCGCACCAAGGAGATATCAGTATGAGGATAAATCAAAGTGTCTTTACTATATTTATTGACAGTACTCTTTTTAATGAGTTATATTTACTGGGAAAAATATTTTACCGATCGGTATGATATTTTACCGGTATTTAATTAACATACAAAGAAAGCTATTAGAATAGGAGAGATGGACGATGGAGATAGGTATTACTTCGTTTGTAGAAACAAAGCCCGACGTTCAGACAGGTGAAGTGATAAGTCACGCACAGCGATTGCGCGAAGTTGTCGAGGAAATTATCCTTGCTGATCAAGTGGGGCTTGATGTGTTTGGTGTAGGTGAGCATCATCGGAAGGATTATTCTGCATCTTCACCAGCAGTTGTGCTGTCAGCGGCTGCAGCGCAGACGAAACGGATTCGGCTGACCAGTGCAGTGACAGTGCTTTCTTCAGCTGATCCCGTTCGCGTTTTTCAGGATTTTGCTACGCTGGATGGTATTTCGAATGGACGTGCGGAGATTATGGCGGGTCGAGGTTCCTTTATTGAATCTTTTCCACTGTTCGGCTATGACTTGGAAGACTATGATGAGCTGTTTGAACAACATTTGGAATTGCTCCTTAAAATACGGGAGTCCGAAAAAGTAACCTGGAAAGGCGGACATCGGCCAGCAATTAACAATTTGGGTGTGTATCCACGGCCGGTTCAGAATCCTTTACCCATATGGGTTGGCAGCGGGGGCAGGCAGGATTCTGCTATCCGGGCAGGTCTGTTAGGACTGCCCTTGATACTCGCGATCATTGGCGGGAATCCGGTAAATTTTGCACCACTTGTCCAGCTTTATAAGAAGGCAGCAGCGCACGCCGGTCATGAGGAATCAAAGCTTAGGGTTGGGTCGCACTCGATAGGATTTGTCGGAGAGAATAATGAGCAAGCTGCAGATACATATTTCCCTTCTACGATGGCAGGTATGAATAGATTGGGCAGGGAGCGGGGCTGGGCACATTATGATCGTTCTAGCTACGATGCCGCGCGCAGCTTTGAAGGTGCGCTGTATGTCGGCGATCCAGAGACTGTTGCCCAGAAGATCATTCACCTTCGCAAACATGTAGGTGTTACTCGCTTTATGCTGTATGTTCCGTTAAGCACGATGCCGCATGCCGAAGTGATGAGAGCCATTGAGCTGCTAGGAACAGAGGTAGCACCCCGAGTTCGGAAGGAAATAGCCAAGTGGGAAGCGGAGACGGAGAAAAGATTGTAAAAACCAAACATAGGAGTGACTTGCATGGATTTTGAAAATCGTTTATTACCAGAATTAAGGTCAGTAATCGCACAATTTCCTGGTTTTCAACTGGAAGAGAATTTAGAGCTGAGCAGAAGCTATTTGTCTAGTCCTCCTATTGAGCAGTCGGAGCACGTACGCACGACAAGCCGGATGATTCCGAGTGTAGCAGGCGAGATATTAGTCAAAATCTACGAACCTGCTCAGCGAACTGACGTTAGGCTACCGGCCATGCTGTGGATTCACGGGGGAGGCTATGTGATGGGGCATCCTGATATGGACGATGCTTTGTGCGAACGCTTCGTGCAGGCGGCCAAATGCGTCGTCGTATCGGTCGATTACCGACTTGCTCCTGAGCATCCCTACCCGGCTGCCATCGATGACTGTTATGCCGCTTTGACGTGGATGACCGACGAAGCGGAGCTGCTGGGCATTGACTTAGATCGGGTCGCCATTGCAGGAGCAAGTGGGGGCGGCGGGCTGACCGCAGCACTTGCTTTAATGGCTCGTGACAAAGGTGGGCCAGCCCTCATTTTCCAAATGCCGCTGTATCCGATGATCGATGACCGCAGTATTACGGCGTCAAGTCATGAAATTACGGCCGATAACGCACCATGGAACCGGAAGAACAACTTGGCGGCCTGGAACATGTACTTAGGCAATCGTACCGAAGATAGCGAGGTGTCCCCATATGCGGTGCCGTCGAGAGCAGAAAGCTTGGCTGGGCTGCCGCCGGCTTATACGTGCGTAGGCCAGCTCGATCTATTCCGAGATGAGACGATCGAATATGTGGGACGCCTTGCCCAAGCGGGGGTGGACGTCGAATTCCATCTGTATCCCGGCACATTCCACAATTTTGAGGGAATAGTTCCACAAGCAGAAGTAAGCCAACGTCCCTAGCCAAAGTTATGTAGACGCAATTGCAAGAGCCCTTAATCCTTAAACTATTAAATAGGCAGTCTCCAAAGTGATATGTTCCCAAAAGAGTAGGCAGGTTAAAACTTGCTACTGTAAGGGGAGCATATCACTTTTTGCATCAACCTTTTTTTGTCATTTCGGAGTTGTTTGGGATAAAGGAGCACCAGGTTTTCAGTCGCCCCGCAATGATGTAAAGTTTTTCGGGTAAAATCTTTACTTTTACATGTAGCAGATAATAACCTTACATTCTTATAATTGGAAATGTAAGCGATTTATTTAAGAGTAGGAATATTAAAAAACTATACGTATGAGGAGGAGATTGTATGTCGAAATTTAAAGTGGGCAAGTTGGTAAGCGGCTTGGCGTTGGCGGGTGTGTTGTTATCATCAGTTCTGATAAACCCGGCTAGTGCCAGTATGGCGAACGGTGGCAAATTCCTGGGGAATGTCATTGCGGGCAGTGTCCCTCCTAGTTACGGGACATACTGGAATCAAGTGACGCCGGAAAACTCGACTAAGTGGGAATCGGTTGAAGGCAACCGTAACAACATGAACTGGTCACAGGCCGATACCGCCTACAATTATGCCCGTAGCAATGGCTTCCCGTTCAAGTTCCATACGTTGGTATGGGGTGCCCAGGAGCCAGGTTGGGTTAGGGGGCTGTCGGCTGCTGATCAGAAAGCGGAAGTGACTCAGTGGATTAAAGCAGCAGGTCAACGCTATCCGAATGCGGAGTTTGTAGATGTGGTGAATGAGCCGCTGCATCAGAAGCCGTCCTATCGCAATGCCATTGGTGGTGACGGGTCGACCGGATGGGATTGGGTCATATGGTCGTTCCAACAGGCCAGACAAGCCTTCCCCAATGCTAAGCTGCTGATCAATGAATATGGAATTATCAATGATCCTTCGTTAACCGACCAATATGTCAATATTATTAATCAGCTCAAGAGCAGAGGCCTGATTGACGGAATTGGTATCCAATGCCACCAGTTTAGCATGGACACTGTTTCAGTTAATACGATGAACACTGTACTGAACAAGCTGGCGGCAACAGGATTGCCAATCTATGTGTCGGAGCTGGATATAACTGGCGACGACAACACCCAGCTTGCCAGATACAAGGAGAAATTTCCGGTATTATGGAAGCATTCTGCGGTGAAGGGAGTTACGCTCTGGGGGTATATCCAGGGACAAACTTGGAAGCCGAACACACATCTGCTGAACTCTAACGGCACGGAACGTCCCGCGCTCCAATGGCTGAGACAATATCTGCAAAGATAAGCTATGGGTGGCACTTAAACCCCAACAGATGCAAACTTTTGCCAAATGTCTGGGCTGGGTAGATGTTTATTTGAAGAAGTCTTGGCTGAAATGTTATACGCCCAAGGCTTCTTTTTATTTAGCTTAAACGAGGAGTGCCCTAATGAAGGGAAGGAACCACTTCATTAGGGCACTGGAGATTTACTACCACTATCGATCACTGCCAGTTTGTATGAAAGGACCCTGCTGCATCACTTCGTTCATAAGTATGGGCACCAAAATAATCCCTTTGTGCTTGCAAAAGGTTAGCATTTGAAATGCCTGTCCGGTAACTATCGAAATAAGTAAGTGAAGCACTTAAACATGGAAACGAAATACCAGAATTAATACCCTCACAGACTACTTTTCGCAATCCCAATTGATACTCTTTAACCTTTTCAGCAAAATACGGGGCGATTAAGAGATTAGCCAAATTCGGCTGTTCTTGATATGTTTCGCTTATTACATTTAAGAATTTGGCACGAATGATGCAACCACCACGGAAAATAAGGGCAATATCCTGTAAAGGTAAATTCCATCCGTAAAGCTCAGAAGTCATTTTATATTGTATAAATCCTTGCGCGTAGGCACAAATTTTACCCATATAAAAAGCTTGTCTAATGTACTCAATCCACACATTTTTATCTAAACTTCGCTGATCAATCTCTGGGCCTGTCAGGATATTTTCTGCATAAACTCGTTCTTCTTTTAAAGAGGAGATGTAACGGGCAAACAATGACTCTGTAATAATGGATGATGGGATTCCATGATCAATTGCTTGAATACTTGTCCATTTACCTGTGCCCTTTTGCCCTGTTTTATCCAGAATCACATCGATCAGAGGTAAGCCTGTTATTTCATCTTTTTTTCGTAAAATCTCTGCGGTAATTTCGATTAAATAACTTTTCAGTTCCCCTTGATTCCATGTTTCAAAGATGTCGGCAATTTCATTAACAGATAAACATAGCCTCTTTCTTAAAAATGTATAGACTTCTGCGATTAATTGCATATCTGCGTACTCAATTCCGTTATGTACCATTTTTACAAAGTGACCGGATCCTTTTGGACCCATATAAACACAGCAAGGGTCTCCGTCTACTTGGGCTGCTATTTTTGTTAGAATAGGAGATGCTTTTTCATATACGTCTTTATCTCCACCAGGCATGATCGAAGGTCCATGTAAAGCCCCAACTTCGCCGCCGGAAATACCGATTCCTAAATAACCGATTCCTTTTGACTTCAATTCATCATATCTACGTTCCGTATCTTTGTAATGGGAGTTACCACCGTCCATGATCACATCGCCTGCTTCAAGGAAGGGGACTAATGTACCTATTACCGAATCAACCGGTTTGCCCGCTGTTACCATAAGGAAAATTTTCCTTGGAGTTTTTAAGGAGCAGACAAAATCTTGAATTTCGTAGTAGGGATGGATGGAGTGACCTTCACTTTTTTTGACAAGATCGTCCGTTAAATCCCTCGTATAATTATAGACAGCGACTTGCTCGCCTTTACCAGCCATGTTTAAGGCGATATTACGGCCCATTACCCCTAAACCAATGACACCCATTGTGTTGGACATTTTTTCTGCTCCTTTTGTTTGAAATGAATAGGCCGTAGATCCTCACTTATAAACTTAGAAGATTCTAAGAAAAATAAGTGGGGGATCTACCGCCCGGGAATCGTGGTTTATACGAATAAACTTAGTACTAAAATAAATCCTAATCCGGCTACCGAAATGATGGTCTCAAGCAATGTCCATGTTGCAAATGTTTCTTTCATGCTTAAACCAAAATACTCTTTAAACATCCAGAAACCAGCATCGTTAACATGTGAAGCTATTAAACTACCCGCTCCCGTGGCGAGCACAACTAAAGCAAGATTAACGTCGGATTGTCCTAACATCGGTATAACTAAACCAGCGGTTGTTAAAGCTGCAACAGTTGCAGAACCTAAGGAAATACGTAAGATTGCAGCGATGATCCAGGCAAGTAAAATGGGTGATAATGTAGTTCCATTGAATAATTCAGCTACATAGTCGCCTACGCCGCCATTAATCAGTACTTGTTTGAAGGCTCCGCCGCCCCCAATGATTAAGAGCATCATCCCAATATGAGTAATAGCCGTTGTACAAGATGCCATTACATTTTTGATTGGGATTTTTCTTGCTATTCCCATGGTGTAGACAGCTACCAGTAAGGAAATTAACATGGAAGTTGATGCATCACCAATAAAACGGATCGCTGCTAGTAAACTATTATCTTCAAATCCCATTGTTTTTTGAAGCAAAGTTATAATCGTAGCAATAGACATTAAAATGACAGGAAGCATTGCAGTAAATACACTGATTCCAAATCCAGGAGTTTCCTCGGACTTAAATACTTTTTGTTCACCTAAAGAGGCAATATTACCAGTTTTCGTAAATGATGCAGGTACGAGTTTTTTGGCAAGCTTCGTAAATACAGGTCCAGCTAAGATAACGGTTGGAATGGCAATAATGAAACCGTAAAGTAAAACCTCACCAAGGTTCGCGCCATATTCACGGGCAATAACTGTCGGCCCTGGGTGTGGAGGTAAGAAACCGTGTGTTACGGATAAAGCTGCAATCATCGGAATACCGAGATGTAAGATAGAAACCTTTAATTGTTTTGAAATGGCAAATACGATTGGAATTAACAATACTAATCCTACCTCAAAAAATAGCGCCACACCGATAATGAATGAAGCAGCTACGACCGCCCATTGAATATTTTTTTCACCAAATTTGTCTACGAGGGTCATGGCAATTCGTTGAGCACCACCAGAATCAGCGATCAACTTACCTAACATCGCTCCAAGTCCAAAGATTAACGCTAAGTGACCAAGGGTTCCGCCTAATCCGGCTTCGATGGTTTTAACAATTTCTTCTAAAGGCATTCCAAGTGCTAAAGCGACGCCGAACGATACAATGATTAATGAAATAAAGGTGTTCAATTTGAAGCCCATGATTAAAACGAGTAATGCTAAAATTCCAATCGCTACGATAACTAATGGCATTGTAATTACCCCCTGCTTTTTATCTTTTTAGTGTTTAATTAAGCTTCTTTGATAATTGGAAATCCGTGTATAATCGTCTTCTAATACTCTGGATAGGTTAATGAAAATCGGCAGCAATTTCCTGTATTCCTTGGTTGCTTCTTCTTTTGGTGTATGTTTGTTGGTACTGCCAACCATTTCAGAGACGACTTCAAAGGACTGGATTTTTCCGGTGGCATACAAGCCTAAAATACAAGCTCCTAGACAAGAACTTTCGTAGCTTTCTGGAACGACGACTTCAGATGCGAATATATCGGACATCATTTGCCGCCAAACATCTGACCTCGCGAAGCCTCCAGTAGCTTGAATTCGGGTCACGGGACCGTCCATGCATTCAGTTAATGCCAAAAATACGGTGTACAAATTGTAAATGACTCCTTCTAGGGCTGCGCGAATCATATGTTCTTTCTTGTGTGACATCGTCAAACCGAAGAATGAGCCACGTACATCTGGATTCCATAATGGCGCACGTTCACCAGCCAGGTATGGATGGAATAACAATCCGTCAGATCCTGGTCTTACACGTTCAGCAATCTTGGTTAGTACATCATATGGATCAATTCCTAGTCTTTTCGCTGTTTCTACTTCTGATGAGGCAAGTTCGTCACGGATCCAGCGAAGGACCATCCCGCCATTGTTCACCGGCCCCCCAATAACCCAGTGCTTTTCTGTTAAGGCATAACAAAATATTCTTCCCTTTTCGTCTGTTTGAGGCTTGTCTATAATGGTTCGAATGGCACCGCTTGTCCCAATTGTGACGGCAACCTCGCCTTTTCGTATCGCATTTACACCTAGATTAGAAAGGACTCCATCGCTAGCTCCAATAACAAACGATGTTTGTGGATCGATCCCCATCTTTTTTGCTAAATCTGAATCACAGTTGGTAAATATCTGGGTTGTTGGCACGAGCTCAGATAATTGAGAAGGGGTTATACCCGCAATTTTTAATGCTTCTTCATCCCAATCTAATTTTTCTAGATTCATCATGCCCATGGCAGAAGCTAGGGAATAATCCACTACATATTGATCAAAGAACTTTTTGAAAATATATTCTTTAATTCCGATATACTTTTTAACCTTGACAGCGGTTTCAGAAAGATCATTCACAATCCAAGCTATTTTTGTTAAGGGTGACATGGGGTGAATGGGTGTTCCTGTTCGTTTATAGACTTCATGGCCATTCAGCTCATCTTTTATTTTATGTGCCCATGCTTCACTTCGATTATCTGCCCAAGTGATACAAGACGTAAGTGGGAGGTCATGTTCATCCATCGCAATGACACTATGCATGGCACTGCTAAATGAAACAAACGATAGCTTTTTTTGTGAGTGATGTTTCATGATATTCGAAATGGCCTGTAGGACAGCCTGAAATATCTCTTCTGGATTTTGTTCAGCTGTCGCTATGTCCGGTGTATAAAGCGGGTATCCAATATTCTCTTGTTGGATGACTTCGCCCTTTTCGCTAAATAGAACGGCTTTCGTACTTGTGGTCCCGATATCTACACCCAACATATAGTTAGTCATTTGGTTGCACGACTCCTTTAGATAGCATTTGTTGTGACATCCATAGGTCTTCTACTTTACCTTGAACATCATCAAAGTTTTCATGTAAAGACTTGATCATGAGGTCTCTATCTTTTGCTTTGATTGCTTCAATATAAAGTTCGTGATTGTTTATAATCCGTGTAAAATCTTCATACTTTTCTTTGAAACGCATACGCATCGACAAAAGAATGAGACTTTCCATAACAGGCTTTAGATTATTCCAAATCATCAGAATATGAGAATGATTGACTGCACGAATAATCGTTTCATGGAATAAGACATCTTGATATGAAAACTCATCAGCATCACCATATTTAATGGCGACTTTCATCATTTCGAGTATTTTACTAAGTTCCTTCGCCAAATCATCAGTGTCCATCTTTACAAGACGTTCAAATACGAAGGATTCTATGAGCAGACGGACATCATAAATTTCTTCTATTTCTTTTTCTGATAAACCAATAACAACGGCTCCCATTCTTTCTAATCGAATGATATTTTCGGATGCCAGTATTTTTAACGCTTCACGAATGGGTGAGCGACTTACAGTGAAATCAGCAGCTAGTTTATTTTCAGATAATATGGTACCGCTTTCAATCCCGCCAGAAATAATGCGCATTCTAAGCTCGGAAGTTACGCGATCACCAGCTGAGGCTTTTAAAAGCCATTTGGAGGGATATAGGAATTCTGATTCGACCATCATTTCACCTTCTCAATTAATCAAGTATACTTGTATACAGGTATTATAATCTTAAATTTTAAATTTGCAAGCGTATTCATTAAATTTGTTTTGTAAGCCTGTTCGGACTTTTTTGTGCAAATGCACAATCAATTTCGTCTGTTCTTCAATATTTTTCACATACAGCAATCGATATAATGAAAGCGTAATCAAAAATTGCCCGGGGGGTTAGACAGATGGAAGGATTGACGATCAGTTGGATAGGGGCTCTGGCAGGGCTGGCTATTGCAATTATTCTGATATTAAGAAAGCTGAATCCGGTTTATGCTTTATTTTTGGGAGCTATTGTAGGCGCTTTATTGGGCGGAGCCAATCTGGAGCAGACGATCAGCGTGTTAATAAGCGGTACGCAAAGTGTGATGGGGACGGTCATTCGTGTGCTTGCCGCAGGTGTATTGGCAGGCGTAATGATGGAATCCGGGGCGGCGGAGACGATTGCGCAGGCTATTGTAAAGAAATTTGGCGGTAGTAAAGCGATACTCGCACTAGCCTTAGCGACGATGATTATTACGGCGGTAGGTGTATTTATTCCCGTTGCCGTGCTGATTGTGGCACCTATTGCATTGTCGGTCGGTAACAAAATGGGGATTTCCAAGCTGGCGCTCCTGTTGGCTTTGTCTGGAGGCGGAAAAGCGGGGAACATCATCTCTCCCAATCCTAATACGATTGCGGCGGCGCGCGGATTTAATCTGGATTTAAGCCACGTGATGTTGGCGGGCGTGGTTCCTGCGATATGCGGTTTAATCATGACTGTATTGGTGGCATCTATGTTGAAAACCAAAGGTGTGAAGGTGTCCGACCAGGATATTATGGACAGTGATGTCGATACATCGAAATATCCAGCGTTGGGACGGGCGATTGTAGCCCCGCTGGTAGCTGTTATTTTGCTGATGATTAACCCGATTGGTTCCATCTCCGGCATTGAAGCACTTTCGAGTTTCAAGGTGGATGCGATGTACATTTTGCCGATCGCCGGGATTGTGGGTATGCTGGCCATGGGACAAGGGCGCAATATCCTGAAGTATTCGGCCTCCGGTTTAAATAAAATGACAGCGACTGTGCTGATTTTGATCGGTGCAGGCGGGATTGCCGGTCTGATCTCTGCCTCCAACTTGTCTGCACAGGTGGTTGGCCTGATTGAAGCTTCGGGAGTTTCCGGTACATTTTTGGCACCGCTTGCAGGTATTCTGATGGCAGCCGCCACGGCGTCCACCTCGACGGGAGTTATTTTGGCGACAGGCTCGTTTGGGGAAGCCATTCTGAACATGGGGACGGCCCCGCTCGCCGCAGCTGTGATGGTGCATACAGGAGCTACAGTCATTGATTCCTTGCCGCAGGGCAACTATTTTCACGTCACGGCAGACAGCATGAAAATGAGCATTAAACAACGGATGGGATTGATTCCTTACGAAGCTATTGTGGGTGGGACGATGGCAATTGTAGCGACACTCATGTATGGATTTTTACTTTAATATTTACAATGGGGTGAGAAGATGAGAGAGAAAACATTTGTGCTGGCACCAGATTCTTTTAAAGAAAGCATGACGGCTAAAGAAGTGTGTATCGCGATGGAGAAAGGACTGCGCAAGGTCTATCCAGCAGCGAATTACGTCCACGTACCGATGGCGGACGGCGGTGAAGGAACGGTGCAGTCACTGGTGGATGCGACAGGCGGACAGGTTCGTTATATTGAGGTGACAGGACCACTTGGAGAACCTGTAACTGCTGCATACGGCTTGCTGGGAGACGACACCACGGCGGCAATCGAGATGGCATCCGCCAGTGGAATCCATCTGGTTAACAAGGATAACAAGAACCCGTTAAAGACAACCACCTACGGTACAGGGGAGTTAATCCGTGAATGTCTGAACCAGGGAATTCGAAAAATTATCATCGGCATTGGCGGAAGCGCGACGAATGATGGCGGTACAGGAATGGCGGAAGCACTGGGCGCCAGATTTCTGGATGCAACAGGCAATACTCTTCCGCGCGGTGGCGGTAGTCTGGGCGAGCTGGCCAGTGTCGATATTTCATCACTGGATGACCGGTTGCAGCAGGTACAACTGATTGTAGCCTGTGATGTGACAAATCCGCTGTGCGGAGAGCATGGGGCCTCTCAAGTATTCGGGCCACAAAAAGGGGCAACCCCGGAGATGGTGCAGCAATTGGATGCCAATCTTGCCCATTATGCCGATGTGGTGAAGCAGCAACTAGGCAAGGATGTGCGCGATCTCCCAGGCGCAGGCGCAGCAGGTGGATTGGGTGCGGGCTTATTGATTTTCACTCAAGCGGCGCTGCAAAAAGGCATTGAAATTGTGATTGAATACACCGGTTTAAAACAAAAGCTTGCCACGGCCGATATCGTTTTGACGGGGGAAGGCGGTATTGATTTTCAGACTAAATTCGGTAAAACTCCTTATGGAGTAGCTCAGGCGGCCAAACAGTCTGGCAAAAAGGTTATTGCGGTTGCAGGTTATATCGGGGAAGGGATCGACACGTTGTACAAGGAAGGAATAGATGCGGTGTTCGGCATCGTACCGGGAGCCTCGGAGCTCGGTAAGCTGCTGGCCGAAGGGCCGCAAAACGTAGAGCGTACGTGCGAGAATATCGCAAGAGTACTTCAATTCAGCGAGAAGTGAACCGAATAATACGAGCGCTCGCCTGTAATCCCGAGCTTAGCTAAAGCCGGATTGACTGAGAAATTGGGAGTGCGGCGAGCGGATACATGATATTTCTGGCGTATGGTCAGGGGCGTGAAACAGCTGTTCATTGATACAGTGCCAATAAGCCGTGCGTAAGCTCAAAAAGCTGAAGGAGATTCCGGGGATCTTTACCAGTTAAGGTATGGATGCGCTTCAGGCGGTATTGCAGCGTATTTCGGTGAATGTTTAATTCATCTGCCGTAAAGGAGACACTGCCGTTATGGTTAATAAAGCTTCGCAGCGTATCCAGCAAATCCACGGTATCCTCCAGCTTGCTCACCAGATAGATCGTGTTCGTCAGGTTCGTTTGACTCAATTTGACCAGAAATTCGACTTCCGCAAAAGAAATTTTTTGCACAGGCGGGCGCAAAGCCAGTAAAACATTCATAGCTGACTTGGCTTGCATATAAACATCCGCAATGTTGTGCTCTTGTCTGCTGACCGTAATCAGCACATCGGGATGGCTGCGCACAAGTGGCTCTAGCAGTTTGTCTGTCGGTTCCTGATTTTGTATTAGGACGAGATAACAATCTTCCTCCATACGAAAGGATGGATGCTGCATGAATATATTGGACAACTCGGCTAAATGAGCTGGATCAGCAGGCAGATACTTTACATATACAGCCGAAGTTTTTAGAAGCAAATCAATGTGATATTGAGCTGCTTCTTTTTTTATTTTTTGCGTGTAGGCTCCCTGATGATTCAATAACATTTCCAGCACAGATTTTTTGCGATTGGCTTCATAGGCCAGATGCTCCAATGAGATGCGCTGTTCGATCAGGAGAGATACTGTAGTTTTAACAATATTGCAAAAAGGACGCACTTCATCAGGATTGCCTGAAATACCAATCACGCCAACTAACTCATGATGAATGACAATCGGTTCGTTGGTTCCCTTTTTCTCATAGTGGCCGTCCTGCCACACTTCAATCATTTTCCCGGTTTCGAGCGCCTGAACAGCGCCTTGGTGAATGGTTCCGATTCGTTCACTCTCGCCGCTGCCAATGATGATGCCTCGTTCATTCATTATATTGATATTGTATGGAATATCCTTCATCATTTTGTCTACGATGTCTTGGGCTTGTTTTTCGGAGAGCTGAAACAAATCCGGATTCCTCCTTTATCTATCGTGATATAGTGTACCTTAATGTACTACCTTTATGAAAGGGTTTCCAATTTATTGTGCATCTGAACAATATGATAAGGCAGGTCGCCGAGCATGTCAGTCCATTTTATCATAGATGTGAAGAATCGTTGTACGCAAAAAAACAGGGCTCTAAGGAGCACCTGCTTTTTGTGTCTATCCTTTTTATTGCCAGCCACGCTGACTAATGACGAACCTCGCGGAAGCTATAGATAATGTCGTGCAGTTCTTTCTTTAAACGGCCGTCTTTAGACGCTGGGGCATATCCTAGCACCTGGTAGTAATCCTTTTCGGTCTCTATAATCGCTACGTGGGTGATATATTTATCCACATCTTTTTTACCTTTAATCGCGAACTCAAGGGCAGGATATCCATGAATGGTTGTATTAGAGACAGGTCCTACACTGGACAGGTTCCACTCTTTGGTTAAGTTATTTTCAGCTTTCTTACCATACTGTTGGAGAGTTATATTGCCCAATTGCTTTTTCGAGTGGGATAGTACCACAACGGACTTTTGAATGTACGGATTAAATATCGCAATCTCTGCTTTTCCTTCACGGTCCGGATCTGTTGACCAGTCCAGTGGGGCTGTGATTTGAAATCGTCCATCTTTACTCACATAGCTTTGCTCTTTCTTGCTCACTGGAGCTTCAGGAGGCACGTAACTATTTGCCAGTATAAAAATAGCATTTACAAACGAGGCTCCCAAGATCACTATGGCGGTAAAAAATATAAACAGCGAACGTTTCATTGTCTTTTTGCTAATCGGCTCTAAATCCTGTACCTTTACAACATATGTACCTGCAGCTAAATCACCAATTCGTTGTCTAGATGCAGTTACTAACACGCTGATACCAGCAGGTATCCCACCCATTAGCAACGGATTGGTATCGATTAGCCTGAGCAGCGTACGAATGAGTGATTTAAGAAAACCAGGAGGCTTACCTTCCCCGTTAACCACCTTAATACGAAAGACGAACTTACCCAGCGTATAGCCTGTGTAACCTTCCAAAAGCAAATAATAGCTGAAGAAAGCAATAAGCAGAATACAACGGGATGCAATCGCTAAAGGCCAAAACCATCTATCCGTTATTTGAATGACAGAAATAAAGAAACAAATATACCCAAGATAAAAAAATATGCAATCAAAAACTGTTGCTCCCCACCGTCTAAACAGAGTAGAGTTCCCGTATGTTTTTGATAACGCCGCCATCCTGTTTGGATCTACCCCATAATTTTGACCATGCCGAATGTACATCTGTCTTGAAGATTCCTGCGGGTTGTGTGGTACGTGCTGTTCGTCCAAAAAATACACCTCTTCTTAATAATTAAAAACACACTCCTTATATTAACGGTCATTTTACAATCCATGTTTAGGAAAACATTCTATAAACAAAGAAATTATTATAAATATCCCTTCCTCTCATTTACTCTATAATTGGAAGAAGAAAGTAACGATAGACTCGGGAGGTATGGGTATGCAAGAAGAGCTGGCAAAAGCGAACAAGGCAGCAAGAGGTGAGAATGTGAAAGGTGAGTTTCCGGTTATAACGACCGAACGTCTCGTATTACGAAAAATGGTAGCGACGGACAGCAAGGACATGTTGGAATACTTTTCAGATGAGCAGGTTATGAAGTTTTATGGACTGAGCCCGTTTGAGTCTGAACAGGATGTACTGGATGAGATCAGTTGGTATGATCGGATTTTTGAGACAGATCAGGGAATACGCTGGGCTCTTCAAACGAATGAAGGTAAAATCATCGGTTCTTGCGGGTTTCATAACTGGGACCAACGTCATCACCGGGCAGAAATGGGCTATGAATTGTCCAGAGACTATTGGGGCCAAGGGTTAATGTTGGAGGTACTTGCAGCTGTAATCGACTATGGGTTTAATACCCTCTCATTGAACCGCATTCAGGCGCTAGTAGAGCCAGAGAATGCACAATCCTTGCGTTTGCTCGAAAAAGCAGGCTTTCGGCAGGAAGGGCTCCTCTCCCAATATGAATTTACGTCCGGGAAATATGATGATCTTTACATGTGCGCATTGGTCAAATCAGAGTATATCAATCGTTCTCAGAAATGATAGATGAGGTGAATCAAGCGGGGGAGCATGGGTAGGAAGAAGGTTGATCATTGTACAACATGATCGACCTTCTTTTTGGATAAAGCAATAAAAAACCCCCTAAAAAAGGGGATTGGTGCTGGGGGTTGTAGGGTTACAATTCGTGTCGCTAAGATCAGGATTGGTAGAGAGGTCGCGATAATGGCTGAGCTTATATTCAATAATTTTTTGGGTCTCCATCAGTCTGGAGATTTCTTGTTGAATCTTCTGATTATGTTTTTCAAGTAAGGAGTGTCTAATCGGAATGGTGCTGTTGCCTTGCATCGAAAGTTCTCGATAATGCTTCATTTCCTCTATGGTCATTCCAGTGGCTTTTAATCGGGTTAGAAAGATAATCCCCAGAATCTGATCTCTACTGTAGAACCTGTGTCCGTTAGCCCTTCGTTCTGCATAAGGCAGCAAGCCAATTCGCTCATAATAGCGTATGGTATCCTCTGTTAAGCCTGTTAGTTCTGCAGCTTGACTAATAGAGGTTATGGTCTCCGGAATTTCCTGCAAAGTATCCCACTCCTTAATTGTAACGATTACCAAGGAACTTCTCCATTCGCGTCGAAAAACCCTCCTGACGGCCCGTCATTATTTAAAGTGGCTAAACGAACAACGACAGCAGCAGCTTGTTGTACCGAACCCGGTCCTGTAAAGCCATTTAAGTCAGTGGCGGTAAAGCCAGGATCAGCCGAATTAACTTTGAGAGGTGAGTCTTGGAGTTCCTTGGCAAGGGTGACGGTGAACATATTAACCGCTGCTTTGCTGCTATTGTAGGCAAGCAAATTAAATTGGGCATGCTCATGTTCAGGATCGCTATTATAGGTTAATGAACCAAGGCCACTCGACAAGTTAACGATTCTACCGCATGGAGATTCTTGCAATAAAGGCAGCATGGCTTGCGTCACGGCGACCAAACCGAAAAAGTTTGTTTCATACGTTTCTCTTAAATCGTCCAAAGAAAACTGACTTGGAGGAGTGGCTCCTCCCAAAGATATGCCGGCATTGTTGATGAGTACATCAAGGGAACCGGATTCTTGCTTGATCTGATGGGCTGCGGAATCAATCGTACTTTGATTCGTCACGTCTAACAAAATCAATCGGGCTTTTACTCCCTCATTAGCCAACTTAGCCACCGCTTCCCGGCCGCTCTGCTCATTCCGTGAGCCAATCAGGATTGTAAAACCCATACCGCCCAATTGTCTGGCTGTTTCATACCCGATGCCTTTGTTGGCCCCAGTAATAAGAACTGTTTTCCCAATGGTCATGAGTGATTCCTCTTTTCATTATTCTTAAATTTGGCGGCCACCATGCTTTAAATGTACTACTTGGAGTATACTTAAAGTCAACACAAAACCAGCAAAAATATAGCTCGAAATGCCCTGGACATTCTTTAACTTGGAAGATGGGAGAATGGAATGAATAAAAGGCAAATGGAAATTTTACGCATGTTGTTAACTGAACCGGACCGGTTGTGGTTAGCGCAGGATTTGGCAGATCTGACCGACTGCTCTGAAAAGACGATCCGCAACGATCTGAAAGTAATTGAAGATTATATCGTTAAGCATTCTGATGCCAATCTGGTGAGAAGGCCGGGACGCGGCATTTATCTAGAGATGGGTGAAGCAGATCAGAATGAATTGTTCCATCGACTGTATGCGGACGAGAGTACAGCCCAACATGAGTCGGATGAGGAAAGGGTACTGCATCTCGCCTATCGGCTCTTGATGAATGCCAAGCCTGTGACCATCCAGGATCTAGCTTCACAGTATTATGTGAACAAGACGGTAATTCGTAGAGATATGGAGAAGATTGATGGCTGGCTGCACAGCTTTAATCTGGCCTTAATTACCAAGCAGCGCGTAGGCTTAACCATTCAAGGCTCTGAGAAAAATAAGCGCATCGCTTTGGCGCGGATGAACCAGCTGATTGACAGTCCTGAGTTAACAGGACAGTTGATGCGCAAACAGTTTGAATCGCACGAGATTACAACCATAAATCATGAATTAAAAGCATTGCAAAAACGCCATGAGCTCAGCTTTACTGACGAAGCTTTCGAAGCTCTAATGCTGCATATCCTTTTAATGGTCAAACGAACTAAGATGGGACAACCCATTTCCCTCTCCAAGCAGGACATTGCCTTTTTGCAGGAGAGACGCGAATTTACATGGGCTACGTCTTTTTTGCAGCAATTGCAAAAGTTGTTTGCCGTGCCTTTTTCCAAGGAAGAGACAGCGTATTTAACTCTGCACCTGCTTAGCGGGAAGTTCCGTTACCAGCAGGAGGAAAGAACAGGAAAACAAGGTGAGCTGGCAGATAGCCACCCGCTTTTGCCTGAGTTGATTGAGCAGTTAGTCCGGCGGATGTCCGAGCTGAATATGATTGCCTTTTCCAAGGACAAAATGTTGCTGAAAGGATTGAATGTCCATTTATATACGACCCTGAACCGTCTTCAATATGGGTTGACCGTGTCCAATCCTATGCTGGCCGAGATCAAGAAGATGTACCCCTACATGTTCGACCGAGTTATTATTACGCTGGAAGAGGTGGGGAGATGGGTCCGGCTATCATTCCCCGAGGAGGAAGCGGCGTATTTAACGCTGCATTTTCAGGCTTCTGTGGAGCGATTGCACCGGAAAGAGAGTCATCCCCAGAGAGCCATTATCGTGTGTCACATGGGCATCGGTATGTCCCAACTGCTGCGCACCAAGGTGGAACGTAAATTTCCGGCTGTACATGTGGAGACCACCCTTTCCAAAGCAGAAGTCCAGGACTATCTGGCAGCCCAGGAGGTGGATCTCGTCATTACCACTGTAGATCTCCCAGAGATGAACATTCCGCACATTCTCGTCTCTCCCTTGCTGGATGCCAAGGACGAACGTCGACTGGAGCAAGTGATCCGACGACTGGATGAGCCGGAACATAGGGCGGCAGAAGAATCGGTATTTTTTAAATATACAACACCTTTTTTGGTCTTTCCCCAGCAGGAAGTGCAGCATCCGGAACAATTGATCTCCAAGCTGGCGCAAATACTGGAGGACAAAGGATATGTGGAGCCCGGTTATGTGGACAGCGTACTGGCGCGTGAGAAAATGTCGGCTACGACGATTGGAGGAGGCATAGCCATCCCGCATGGCGGTTCTGAGTGGATAAGGCAGTCCTCCATTGTAATCGCTACCTTGAAGCAGCCGCTTACCTGGGGGACCGAGAAAGTAGAGCTTGTGTTCTTGCTTGCGGTTAAACAAGATGGGCGGGAAGAGATGCGCCAGTTATTCAAGGAATTGTCCCTGATCAGTGAGCAGCCTGCTTTGGTTCATGCTTTATCTAAGGAGACTGATGCGATGAGATTATTAGGGAGAATGAAGGGATAAACTAAAATCAAAAAGCTGTGCTCTGGAGCAGGACTTATAGTTAAGTCCTGTTTTTTGTCGGTATAATTCCGTTTTTCCGAAAGTTCCGGTAAAAAGTTCACCCGATAATAGCAGGATAGGCGTTTATACTATCAATGTAAGCGGAAACATCAGAGAGAAGGGGAATGACTATGAAGATATTGGCGATTACCTCATGTCCTAACGGAATTGCACATACGTATATGGCAGCTGAGAATCTGCAAAAGGCAGCAGCAAAGCTGGGCATCGAGATGAAGGTCGAGACACAAGGCTCCATTGGAGTCGAAAATCAACTGACCGAGCAGGAGATCCGTGAGGCAGATGGCATTATTATTGCAGCGGATAAAACGGTGGTTAAAGACCGCTTCGTCGGTAAGAAACTGCTGGTCGTTGGCGTACAGGATGGCATTCGCCGTCCGGAAGAATTGATCCAGCGGGTGATGAAGGGTAATGTACCTGTGTACCAAGCAGAGTCACGTTCTGCCGAAGGTAGCTCACAGGAGAACAAACCGAAGCAAAATCCCATCTACCGCCACCTGATGAACGGTGTGTCCTATATGGTACCCTTCATCGTCATTGGGGGATTGCTCATTGCCATTGCGTTGACAATTGGCGGTGAGAAGACACCAGGCGGTCTGGTTATACCGGACGGTTCATTCTGGAAGACGGTTCAGAATATCGGTTCGGCTTCATTTACCTTTATGATACCGATCCTCGCTGGATTCATCGCGATGAGCATTGCAGATAGACCGGGGCTTGCACCGGGTATGGTTGGCGGATTCATTGCTGCGAACGGCAGTTTTTATGGAAGTGAGGCGGGGGCCGGATTTATCGGCGGCATTATCGCTGGTTTCCTGGCGGGTTATGTTGCGCTGGGTATTCGGAAAATGAAGGTTGGGCGAGCGTTACAGCCGATCATGCCTATTATTATTATCCCTGTATTGGCATCGTTAATTGTTGGATTAATCTTTGTCTTTGTGATTGGTGCTCCAGTCGCACAATTGTTTGAAGCTTTAACGGGTTGGCTTGCAGGTATGCAAGGTACAAGCTCAATTCTACTGGCATTGATTCTAGGTGCGATGATCTCCTTTGATATGGGCGGCCCTGTGAACAAAGTCGCATTCTTATTCGGTTCGGCCATGATCGGCGAAGGAAATTATGAAATTATGGGGCCAATCGCTGTTGCGATTTGTATCCCGCCAATTGGGATGGGACTTGCAGCGATGCTCAACAAACGTAAATTTGCACCTGCAGAACGTGAGGCTGGGAAGGCAACATTTACGATGGGGTTGTTCGGGATTACCGAAGGTGCGATTCCATTCGCGGCGCAAGATCCACTGCGTGTTATTCCTAGTATCATGGTAGGATCCATGGTCGGTTCAGTCATTGCGATGTTGGGGAATGTAGGTGACAAGGTAGCTCATGGTGGACCGATTGTAGCTGTGCTTGGTGCAGTGGACCATGTGTTTATGTTCTTCATCGCCGTTATCGTTGGCGCAGCCGTGTCGGTTATCCTGGTGAGCCTGCTGAAAAAAGATATTGCAGCAACTGTAACTCCGGATGCTGCTGGGGAAGCGATGCCTGGACATTCTACCACAGGAGCTGGACAATCTGCGATTACTACAACGGCCGTTGCGGAGTCATCAGTTTCAACAACTGTCACAAGTAACGGGCCAGCCGTGTCTTCGCAAGGCATTCACATTGAGAAACTGACGGATATTGTAACGATGGATCTGATTAATTTGGATCTGGAAGGAACGACACGAGATGCTGTGGTTGATGAAATGATCGGAGCACTTGAGAGAACTGGAGCTGTAAGCTCTGCCAGTGATTTCAAACAGGCGATATTAGCCAGAGAGGAAGAAGGATCAACAGGCATTGGAATGAATATTGCCATTCCTCATGGCAAATCGGAAGCTGTCCTGAAGCCAAGCGTGGTATTTGGCATCAAGCAAGGCGGTGTTGACTGGAATAGTGCAGACGGAAGTGAAGCAAAACTGATCTTTATGATTGCCGTACCGCGCAACAACAAGGAAAATGCGCATCTGAAAGTGCTGCAAATGTTATCGCGTAAGCTGATGGACGATCATTTCAGAGAGGCGCTTCTGGCAGTTACTACGAAGGAAGAAGCATATCAATTGCTGGATCAGGTGCATTAATTCAATGCGATAAGAACCTAAAATAAAGAAAAGAGGCTCCCGAAGTTTCAGCCGGGAGCCTTTTTTTGAGAAGGTCTTTGCGTGAGTCAGCGGCGTTCACCGCGTGATATAAGTATGATGCCGAGAAATACAAAGCCTGCACCAGCCAGATGAGCAAATGAGAAGGATTCACGGAGGATGATATAGGACAGCAGCAGTGTGCTGACGGGAATACAACCCGTGTATACAGCTGCTGTACTAGCAGGTACTCTTGATACACCCCTAAACCATAATACGTAGCCTAATGCGGTGACAAAGATACCATAATATAAGACTAGCCCAATCTCCCCTACACCAACGTGGTTAAAGTTGAACTGTTGGGCCTCCACAAAGGAACAAGCCAGGAACATGAGGAATGAAAAGAGTGTTATATACATGGTTCCAAGCAGGGAAGAGACATGGCTGGATAGCATCTTGCGTAACACTGTCAGTGCCGCTTCTCCGAACACAGCAGACAGAACAAGCAGCGGGCCAATGAACGAGGTTGCGTTAGGAGCATTGAACCAGAGCGCCGATATGTGAGGTGCTTGTAGTGCCAAAACACCGAGCAGTGAACAGGCAATCCCTAGTCCGGGGCGGAGCGTAATCTTTTCTCTCAGCAGCACATACGAAAGAAGTGCAACAATAGCTGGGGTTAAGCTAGTTAAAATTCCGCTTTCAGAAGCAGAGGCGTAGGCCAGCCCGTACAGCATTAGGACACGGAAGAGAAACATGCCGACCAGTGCTTGAATGAACAGGATTAAGGCATCCCGTTTGCTGATCCTTAATGAATACTTCTTGATGAATACAATGGGTACCAAGAACAGAAGGGCAACAGCCAGACTGGCAGATTGCGATAAAAAAACAGGCAGCTGCATCACGACCAGTTTGCCGACTACCACAGAACTGCCGACAATGGAAGTGGCGATCACTAATTCCATGTAAGTCGAAAAGGTTGGTTTGTTCATTTTATCTCACCTCTTGTACAGATATTGATATATACTGTAGCAATAGAAACTGGGCACTTGTAGATCCAGTTGAAGAGGTTTTCGACAGTACCGCTTGGGGGGTAGCTATGTGGTTATCTATCGATAAGAATGTGACAGTTCCGATGCTGCGTCAGGTATATCAAGCAATACGGGACCGTATTTTAGCTGGAGAACTGAATGCAGGGTATAGACTTCCTTCGACCCGGGTGCTGGCCTTACAGTTGAACGTTTCCCGGAATGTTATCCTCGAAGCTTATGAAATGCTGCTAGCCGAAGGCTTAGCCATTGCGCGCTCAGGTTCAGGAACCTATGTAGCCGAAGGGGCCGTCCTTCCAGGTTATGTATCCGCACCGCCTATCGAGGCGTCTGCGTCTGCAGTGGAATCTGCATATTCAAATGAGATGTCGGTAATTTCCTTCCGGACAGGCCTTCCTGCATTGGAATTATTTCCGCGCAAATCATGGGCTGACTTGCTTCAGAGCGTATGCAAAGAGGCTCCTGATCTGGCACTAGGTTATGGCGATCCTGCTGGAGAGCCTGAGTTACGCAGGGAGCTAGCCGACTATTTGAGTCACACCAGAGGAGTGAAAGTCAGCCCGGAACATATTGTAATCACTAGCGGAGCAGTACAAGCGATTCAGCTTGTCACCCGTCTGTTACTGTCAGCTGGAGATGAAGCCCTGGTAGAGGAACCGACAAATGAAGATTTAAAAAGCATTCTGGCGGCCACAGGAGCCACACTTCGGAGTATGACTGTTGATGATTCGGGAGTTATAACAGCCGATCTGCCGCAAAAGAAACACCCCAAACTGGCATATCTGACACCCTCGCACCAGTTCCCGCTGGGGGGTATCTTGCCGATCCAAAGGCGGATCGAGCTAATTCAGTATGCAGCCCGGACAGGATGTCTTCTGCTCGAAGATGATTATGACAGTGAGTTCCGATATGACGGGGCGCCCGTCCACTCCTTGCAGAGTCTGGACCCAGAACGGGTGCTATATGTCGGGACGTTTAGCAAAATATTATTCCCCGCGCTGCGGATCGGCTATATTGTTCTTCCCTCGTCACGAGTCGCTGATTTTATCCGTTTAAAGCAACTGGCGGATTACCAGACGGCGAGCCTGGAGCAAATTGTGTTGAGTCGGTATATCAGGAAGCGACTCCTTCATAAACATGTACATAAGATGAAGAAAGTGTATGCCAAGCGTCGTCAAGTCCTGCTTGATAGCCTTGAGCAGCATTTTACAGGGCAATATCGGGTGTGTGGCCGATCGGCGGGTTTACATTTGGTAGCAGAGTTTCAGTTCCCGTTCCGAGAGGATTTGCCGAAATGTCTCCATAGTCAAAATGTATTTGCGGCACAGCTTGAAGGGAACCGGCTGCTCATGGGCTATGGGCATCTAAAGGAAAATGAAATTCGTGAAGGGGTTCGCAGAATCAGGAACGCACTGCAACGGTAGTAAACGCGAAAGCAGCCTATCCTTAGGTGAGGATAGGCTGCCCTTTTCATAGCGAGATATTGTGTTTCATCATCACTATTCATACGAGGTTTGAGCCACGCGTACTAGCATATGGGCAAGCGCATGCTGCTGCTCCTTGTCCCCCGCTTTCCACAGCTCCTGGAGGAGCTTCTCCTCGCTGTTTCGAGGTTCTTCTTTGGCTGCCAGATATCCAGCTATCTTCTCAGCTGCTTTTGCGATCAATTCTTCATTCAAACCAATATTTTGAGCCATTTCAATCTTGTCGCTCAAATAACTTTTGAATGAATCAAAGCTGCCCAGAATGTTATCCTTTTTGTTGTCGTCTATCCGATTTAATACGTCATCTACCTTGTTCAAGGCCACTTCGCCTTCCTTATTCACAACATGATTGTGCTCTGCCATTTCTAACGCCTCCTCAAGATCGTTTTCTAGGATAAGGACTGCTTACGGTACGGTAGTACTTACCCCGGCTAACCAAAATGAAACCGATGAGAAGCGGAGTATTGCGGAGGTAATCGCTACATAAAGTCAAAAAAATAACGAATTACGTGAAAAAAGACGGGTGAGGTGTAGGTCAAACTATCCACCCGGCTTAAATAGCTTTTTTTCAAAGCATCGAACTTATCATCATCGCCGATTAATAAATCTCGCTTCAGCACGGAAACCGTTAAGCTGCCGAAGAAACCGCTCAAGCTGATCAGCATGCCGAAAATAATTCCAAATTTCAGGTCAAACGGCGTCAGGTAAGGATAGATGAAATAGGAAGCCGCTATAGTTACGGGAAAAGCGAGTGCAAAGCCTTCCCAAGTTATATTGGGATTGGATGTCGGGACGATTTTCCGCTTTCCGAAATAGAGTGATGCTAGATAGTGTACGACATCATTGAGCTGCGTCAGTACCACTAGAAAAAGTACAAGTTTCGCTCCGTATTGCGGCGTAGCAAACTGAAAATAGGCCAGATGACTCAACCCGAAAACCATCAGCATGAGTCCCCATTGGGTCGAGCTGACACTGCGCAAAAAACCAACCGTTCCTTTGTTGATCAATCGTGGGAGCGGTAGCAGTAAGAATACATAGATAGGAATAAAAACAATAAACATTCCGTACCACCCGATATAAATCCAATAAAATTGTACGGGAATCGCCAAGTACGCCCATAGAAACAATCTGCGATCAGCTTTTCTGGATCTAATCATGGAAAAGTATTCTTTTAGCGCAAAAAAGGTGAGTGCCATCAGGGAAAGCAGTGAAACAATCGGATTGAAAAGAGTTGCCAAGCAAAAGATAAAGAACATACCCCACCATGTCTTGATGCGAAGCCCAATCCCTGCATAGTCTTTGTCTGGTTGTGTTTTGACTACTACTATGTAAATCAGATGGATGACCAATAAGGCTGTAAAAATAAGGATTAACGTAAATAGCGAACTGTCCATTACCACTCACCAACTTATCGCGAAATAGGGTTCCATTAGGGTTCCTATGTTATTATGAAGGAATAATTCAAACTTGATAAGGGGAAATTTCGTAAATGGTAGCAGATCAATCCGTCTTTATCTTGCTTACGAATACGGGAACGTTTCTTACGAGAGTCATTAAAAGCTATACGAGAGCGCCATATAATCACGCCTCCATTTCCTTCAACCGGGAACTTTCGGAATTATACAGCTTCGGAAGAAAGACCCCTAATAACCCTCTGGATGGTGGTTTCGTGAAAGAGGATATTAAGACAGGTACATACAGCAGATTTCCGAATACAACATGTGTTATCTACGAACTTCAAGTAACCGACCGTGAAGTTGAAAAAATGAAGCGAGTTTTACATGTATTTATCCGAAGTCGTCAAAAATATATGTATAACTTACTGGGTTTGATTGGTATTGCACTCAAAGAACCAGTCGAGTTCAGCAATTCTTATTTTTGTTCGCAATTCGTCGCGGAAATTTTACAGCGATCCGGCATAAAAATATGGAACAAACTGCCCGCTCTTGTTACGCCAGACGATTTTCGGCAAAGTGATCGATTCCATTTGATCTACGAGGGGAAATTGAGCGAGTATGATCCTCAAGCTTGAGGACCAGCACCGCATGACCTAGACCCCTTCCGGCACAATTACCTCGATATGACGCGGTAAAATACCAAGCTCGATAGGCAAAGACGGCCCTTCCTCACCATCTACATTCGTACTGACCGGTTCTGCGGAGCTGACACTTACATGCTTTGCAGTAAAGTAAACGATATCACTATGATCCTTCAGGTTGCCTAAAAATAAGGATATGCTGGCCGTCACGGTGTTCAATATATTGAGGTTTTTAAAAATAAAGCAGTGAAGCAGACCATCGTCAACAGCCGCATCGGGTGCCAGTTTCTCGAATCCGCCAACTGAATTGGTTAACGTGGCCAAAAAGAGTGGGGACTTTCCTTCCCAGGTCTTGTCATCATAGCGGACGATAAGTGAGTGGGCTGGATGGCTGATAAGCTCTTTCATGCCTTCTTTGAAGTAGGCAAATGTGCCAAACATGGATTTATCGTCTGACGATACAGCTGATAGCGATTCAGCAAGCGAACCTGTAGCAACAACATTGGCAAACATTCGGCCGTTTAAGAGGCCCATATCTACGTTTTTCACGCGGGCAGAAGTCAGTGTACGGATCGCCAGCTCGGGACTTAGCGGAATTTGCAAGGCACGGGCAAAATCATTGACTGTCCCAAGGGGGATAATCCCCAGTCTTGGACGGTGGTCTTGATCCATGAAACCGTTGATGGTTTCGTGAAGTGTGCCATCTCCACCGATGGAAACGACTAGGTCACAAGCTTCCTCACACGCATTAACGCAAAAACGGGTGGCGTCCAGTTCCTTCTCTGTCTCTTTAACCGTAACAACGTATCCTTGATCACGTAGAGTTTCTTCTACGTTTCTGACATGTTGGAGGGATTCCTCTTTGCCGGAAGAGGGATTTACAATGATCATAGCTTTCTTCATATACATGTTCCTTTCTCTAGGGGAAAGTTTGGGTTACCCACTCTTACCCGCAAAGCAGACCTTTAGACTCTAAATTAGACATGTGTTATATTTTTAGTTACTATATAAAAGTAAATAAAATCTGAATGGAGGATTTCATATGAAAATCGCATTAACAGGAGCAACAGGGCAACTGGGTTCCATCGTGGTAGATACGTTGCTTACATCTGTCTCCGCAAACGATCTTATTGTTAGCGTAAGAAATCCAGAAAAAGCAGAGAACTTACGGTCTCGTGGCGTTGACGTTCGTCACGGTGATTTTGATAAACCGGAGACGCTGGATCAAGCGTTTGCTGGAGTAGATCGACTGCTGATTATATCCGCTGACGGGGATAATGATACTAGAATTCGTCAGCATAAAGCGGCTGTTGATGCTGCTGTGCGTGCTGGAGTAGGCTTCATCGCTTATACTAGCGCTGCCAATGCCGCTGACAGCACTCTATTTCTTGCGCCCGTACATCGCATTACGGAGGAGTTCATTCGCGAGTCAGGTATTCCTTATTCCTTCTTGCGTAATAATTGGTATCTGGAGAATGAGACAGGCACGATCCGATCCGTACTCGCGGGTGCTCCTTGGCTAACCTCGGCAGGGTCCGGTAAAGTAGGTTGGGCTACCCGCGCAGATTATGCGCAAGCAGCTGCAAATGTTTTGTCTGGTGAAGGACATGAGAATACAATATACGAGCTCTCCGGTAAGCCGATTACCCAAGAAGAGTTTGCAGCGGTACTTGCTGAGGTTCTGGGCAAAAACGTTCCTGTCCAGCAGGTGGATGATGCTACGTATGCCGAGGTTATGCTCGGTGCGGGAGTCCCAGAAGGAGCAATCCCTATTGTGGTTGGTATTCAACAAGCGATTCGTGAAGGAGCCTTGGATGTCGTAAGCAGCGATTTTGAGAAGCTGTTGAAACGCCCCCTTACACCGCTTAGCCAAGGAATTAGTGAACTAATCAAGCAAATCCAAGCATAATAAACGTGCCGTAAAACGGATGCTGCCTACCTAGGCAACATCCGTTTTTAGTTATATGTTCACCTATGGACATTTTCAGCAGACAGAACGCTTACATATGAGGTGCAACAATACTCAGATTAGTTTCATCCATGAGTGGAATCGTGACGGATTATCCAATATACTTGTAGGGAACTCCAAGGAAGACTTGGAGCAAGCTTGGTCTATCCAGGGAAGCTTAGCACAGCAGTAGAATTTGAAAATGAATGGAGTACATAATACCATGTCTAATTTACCAAATTGTCCTGAATGTAATTCAGAGTACACTTATGAGGATCGCAGTCTTTTCATTTGTCCGGAATGCGCTCATGAGTGGTCTACCGAGTCAGAAGCGGTAAGCAGTGAAGACATTAAGATCGTCAAAGATGCGAATGGTAACATTCTGCAGGATGGTGACTCTGTAACTGTCATTAAAGACCTTAAAGTGAAGGGAAGCTCATCCGTCTTAAAAATCGGCACCAAAGTAAAAAACATCCGTCTGGTGGATGGCGATCACGATATTGACTGCAAAATTGATGGTTTTGGAGCAATGAAGCTAAAATCGGAGTTTGTAAAAAAGAATTAAAATGTAAGAAAGGAGAAGCCGAGGGCTTCTCCTTTTTTTGTTTATAAGGGCGCTAACCATACGGTTCCTGTTCCCCTGTACACATTTACCAGCCCTTCGCCGGAAGCAGCCGAGCCCATTTTGGTTTTTCCAGATTTTTCGACGGTGAACTGTAAGGTATTGGACCACATGAGGGCAAAGTTACCATCCACCTTCAGCACATCATTTTGCAATTCTATAACGACCGCTTCCTCGGAAGGGATTGGCGCTTGAAGTGCCAGAACTCCTTTTCCGCGGGCGCTTAAATTAAATAACCCTTCTCCACCCAGTGCGGCAGAGGAAAGATTACTACGTGCAACGACGGATATGTCCAGCGTCGTGTCACAAGCCAAAAACAAGCCGTCTTCGATGGCAATATCATCATTGTCGACATCAATAAGCCAAATATATTGGTAGGTAGGCTCCAGCATAATGGTACCCGTGCCTTTATAGTGCGGTTTAATGGCACCTGTCCCTGTTACAGCGCCGGACACCAAGTTTCGCATTAAGCCTCCCACGCCTTTTACACCGGTAGTCATTTCCATGCTACCCACAGTATATTGCATGGCTCCCGCCTTCATCATAATCTCACTATTGTTGATTTCGATCATGAGTTGCTTGCGGCGCATGTTACTTTTGCTCATATAGTAATTGTCTTGCGCAGCCGCAACCGAGGTGCAGCTCAAATCTGTTATGTATTCCAGTACCGTAAATCCGCCTAATTGGTCAGTGATAGCAACATTGCTGTTATCCTTTAAATTATTAATAACAAAAGCCATAAATGTAAGTGCCTCCTTGTTGTATTCATGGTGTGGGGATGGGAAACTTCTTTGTTCCATACAATATTCGACAAAGAGACTTCTTTTCCTGCGGCGAATCTTGACACTTCCCTTGGCTGATTTTCAGACTCAGAAAAGGAGAGCTTGAAAAAGATGCGAAAAAGGTTCAATATAAAGATATCGGTTTTTAAAATGATTGGCTTCGAAAGCAGCCGAATGAGAATGAAACATGAAAATAGGGGGTAGAGCAAGTGGAGATAGGGATAAGCACGTTTGTAGAAACAACGCCGGATCCCCAAACGGGGGAGGTTATCAGTCACGCACAACGAATACGTGAAGTGGTCGAGGAGATTGTGCTTGCAGATCAGGTAGGGCTGGATGTGTACGGCGTCGGGGAGCATCATCGTAAAGATTATGCGGCATCTGCACCTGCTGTTATCCTCGCTGCTGCTGCTGCACAGACCCAACGGATTCGGTTAACCAGTGCAGTTACGGTACTTTCATCGGATGATCCCGTACGTGTGTTTCAGGATTTTGCTACACTGGACGGCATTTCGAATGGACGAGCTGAGATTATGGCAGGCCGGGGCTCTTTTATCGAATCGTTCCCGTTATTTGGGTATGATTTGGATAACTACGATGAGTTATTTGATGAAAAACTGGAGCTGTTATTGAAAATCCGAGAATCCGAGAAAGTCACCTGGAAGGGCGGACATCGGCCTGCAATTCACAATTTGGGCGTGTATCCGCGTCCAGTTCAAAATCCGTTGCCCGTATGGATTGGGAGTGGGGGGAATCAGGAATCTGTGGTTCGTGCAGGATTGCTCGGTTTGCCATTGGTTCTGGCGATTATCGGGGGTAGCCCTGTACAGTTTGCCCCGTTGGTGGAACTATATAAAAAAGCCGCGAGGCATGCCGGTCATGATGCATCGCTGCTTCCGGTTGCATCACACTCACATGGTTTTATCGCAGAGACTACTGAGCTGGCAGCGGATAAGTTCTTCCCTTCCACTCAGCAGAGCATGAATGTGCTTGGGCGTGAACGCGGTTGGGGCCCTTACACTCGCTCCAGCTTCGATGCCGCACGCAGCTTTGAAGGAGCGTTATATGTAGGTGATTCAGACACGGTTGCCAAGAAAATCATTCATCTCCGTAAACAGGTAGGCATTACACGTTTTCTGTTGCACGTGCCCGTCGGTACGATGCCGCATGACGATGTCATGAGAGCTATTGAGCTATTGGGAACAGAGGTAGCACCACGGGTTCGTGAAGAGATATCCAAGTGGGAATCCGAGAGTAAATAGGTGGATTGATCTCAGTAGACAAAGGAGAAAGGGGCAGACCATGAGCGATATGGCCGCTCCTTTCTTAACTCTAAAATAATCTATATATGAGCTGATCAGATCATTTTTTATTTTGTCCGTTTTTTATGCGTGATGCGCTTTTGCAACAGGGTTTTACCTTGTTTTAGTCTCTTAGGTTTAGCAGGGACTCTGCGCAGGATAGGTTTCTCTTGGATTGCCTTGGAAGGCAATGTCATGCGGAGTGTGGATGATGCAGGTTTTCTTTGACTGCTGCTCGTTACAAAGTTGATGGTGTAGTCCAAGACGAATGGACTAACTGCGATTCTCCGCAGTCCCACGCTTCTACAAGTGGTACAACCTGTATCCCAGCACCAATTGAAGGCATTCTCAGGAACTTGAGTGAAATATGAACCCCGCCATTCGCGTCCAAAATCATCTTCAGCGTAATAAAAGAACGTATTCCCTCCTGCGAAGCCGCTCCAAACCTGAATAGTCTGTCCAGGGTTAACACGGTACCAGCCTGCTTTAGAATAGTTAACAGGAGTACAGCTGAAGTCCGGATAGGCAAAGACCACAAAGATAGCCGCATTGGTACTGTTGCGAAAATTGAGACCCATTTGTCGTCACTTCTTTCCTCATATAGTAATCCTACAGAGTATTCTATGAGAGTTTTGAAAGAAGGGAACGGACACGAGTCTCTTAATCGCTAAAATTGAACCATTTGCTGATGTCTATTTTGTTATGTTCATTTATAGATCTCCATTCGTTTGATTCTGGTTGATAGGTATAATCTTTTTGCCAGGTCACGATGTTTTCCACGATTGCCCGTATGGAAGAGGCGATATAGGAGACTTCCTGATTCGTCATCATGGGATGGAGCGACAGACGCACCCAGCCCGGTTTTCGAGATAAGTCTCCTGCATCGATCAGGTCTGTCATTTGTTTAGACGTTTGGGGGTCGATGCCCAGCAAATAATGTCCGTAGGGGCCTGCACAAGAGCAGCCGCCCCGGACCTGAATACCAAACCGGTCATTCAATAGTTTTACGATCAGGTTATAGTGAATAGGACCGACAACGAAAGAAACGATTCCCATTCGTTCTTGGCTGCTTCCTCCTAAAATGTGTAGTCCTGGTATGGTACTCAAGCTTTTTAGTAATAATGATGTCAGTTCCTTTTTTCGCTCCAACATGCGGTTGTATCCCATTTGTTCTTTCAGCCGAATGCAGAGCGCCGTTCGAACGGCCTGTAGAAAGGCAGGGGTTCCTCCATCCTCACGGGCTTCAGTATTATCTTTATACTCGTATCCACCCCAAGGATTGGTCCAGCTAACTGTACCCCCTCCGGGCTGATCCGGAGCACAACTAAGGCATAGTCTCGAATCCATAATTAAAACGCCGCTTGTACCGGGACCCCCAAGAAATTTGTGGGGTGAAAATACAATCCCGTCCAGTTTCTCGAGAGGATCTGTGGGGTGCATGTTAATCTCGGCATAAGGTGCGCTTGCTGAAAAATCAATGAAACAAACGCCGCCATGTTCGTGCATTTTGCGAGATAGCTGGTAAATCGGTACTTCGAACCCTGTAACATTAGAGCAGGCGGTAAAGGCGCCGATTTTGATAGGGCGATGCCGGAATTGAAGCAGCAGTCGTTCGAGATGAGTTGGATCGACAATCCCGCCGGGACCCGGAGGAAGACATACAACGTCTCCAACGGTTTCTGCCCAGGAAATATGATTGGAATGATGCTCCATATGTGTAACGAAAATAACGGGGCGCTCTTTTTTGGCGATGGGGTAGAGGGGCTTTAATTTTTCATGTATTTTCAATCCTAATAGCCGCTGAAGCTTATTCACTGCACCTGTCATACCTGACCCGGCGAACAGGATGATATCATGTTCATTGGCATGAACGTGGCCCTTAATGATTTGTTTCGCTTCTTCATAGGCTTGGGTCATCAGAGTTCCTGTCAAATTAGACTCCGTATGCGTATTCGCCACAAAAGGGCCTAATTCATGAGCTATTTTCGACTCGATGGGTCCATACAGACGGCCACTGGCTGCCCAATCCGCATAAATCAGCTTTTTTTGTCCATATGGAGATTCAAAGGTCTGGTGATATCCGATTGTACTTTCGCGATACCTTTGGAAATAAGCCTCGTTAGAAGGCTGATACCTACAATTACTGCTTCCAATTCGAGCCATGAGCATACGGCGCCTCCCAAGTCGTTCTGTCTTCTTAGGGTACGTAAGTAGGTCCGAATGGGTTAAAAAAAATAGGCGAGTGTCATCATTTAGTCACAATAAAAGCCTCATCCAACAGCCGGATAAGGCGCAAGTCTATCCTATATAAACAACTGCATATCGGATTCGAGCGCATCTTTTAGATACGTTTTGGCCTCGATAATTTCCAGTTCAGGTATAAATTCTTCCGGTTTAAAACCCATAATATCCACCGATAGCTTACAGGCATAAAATTTGACGTTTTTCTTCCGGGCACCTTTTAGGAAGTGGATCAGCTTTGGGGCTTCATTGTCTTCCAACATTTCCGTTAGCATCAGTTTGCCCAGACCACTAAAATTCATATGGGACAGCGGTAAGGATTCAGGCCCTTTGGGCGTCATCAAGTCCATGAGTTTCTCGTAAATCGTCTTATCCTCAAGCGTCATCTTCTCGGGATCACGAACCAGTGATAATCCCCAGAACGCAAAAAACATCGTCACATCCACATCCAATTCCCGCGCTGTATTTGCCAGAATCAGTCCAGCCATTGCCTTATCATAATCGCCGCTGAACATAAGCAGATTCATCCTTTTATCCACAATTCCCGCCTCCATTACCAACAGATATATTCAGTATGGATTTGGAAATGAAAACTATGCATGGTTCACTGTGTTGTCTGAAGCCGCAAATTTTTCTCACGGCACAGTCGACAACTCAGCAAAAGATATCCTGTCTACAATATCAAAACCGTTTCCCTGTCCTCTTGGCTTCACAACTACAGTACCCAAGTTCGGAATCTCGCCCAAACCAATGCCTTGAGGGAAACTGTGAGCAATGATAACTTTGTTGGTCCCAGAAGGTGGAACTTTCTCTAACACAGAAGTCAGTTCGGCTAATGTACTTTCCTTCTCTGCTGCGGTTACATCACCACTTAGATTGTAAATTCTAACCCAGAAGGGATCTACATGAACATTTTCTGCTCCAAAAGCTAATTCTGCCGTTTCCCTTGTTCGACAAAAGGGACTTGCTATAACTGGGGTTTGAATGGGGATTTGTAAGCTCTTTATCCTTTCCCCAAAAAGTAAGGCTTGTCTTTTACCTTCCTCGGAAAGATTCCTTTGGAGTGAGCAATCGCCGAAGACGAGATTAGGTTGATCTTCTCCTAGCGTTGCTTCACCGTGCCTAACGAACAGAATGTATCCACCCTGACGAAGAGAACTTAGTAACTCTGGTTTAACTGGTCTAGCTTCCGCTGTATTTATAGCTGCTCCCACGATTTGTATCGGAGTCATAAGAAGTAAAGAAAGCATGCATGCATAAACTAACCTTTTCATCTTCGCATCTCTCCCCCTAAGAATACAATTTTGAGATATAGTATATGTATTGAGGGAAGAAAAAAACGGGGAATAGTATAAGTTACTGTTTCATAAGCTAGGCGGTTGTAACCCTCTAACATTGAGTTTTTTACTATTTAACAATATGCTGCCAATCCTTTTCTGCGCTTTTTCTGCAGTTCCCTACCCAAAACATGACGCTACTTATGCAACGGTTCGCCGTTACCAATGTCATATCTACAAACCGTCCCATTCTATATAATCTCAAGGGGAATTCAAGACACAAGCCTGAGATCGGGAGGATCATGAGAAAGTGAGTATAGAGAACAAATATAAAGCACTTGAACTGGAAAAGCCGGGCATCTACGAGCTGGAGGGACTGGAAGTCGGGGTCACCTCTAATTGCAACTTCAAGTGTGATTACTGCTGCGCATATCAGCGGAACGATGGGCAATGCATTAGCAGCAAAGAGGTCATTGATATTATTGATGACATTCCAACGTTAAAACGTGTGCGACTGTCCGGGGGAGAAGTGACCCTGAAGTATGAGGATTGTCTGGACATTGTGGCTCACTGTTCGAGCAAAGGAATCGCTACCCAGCTCAACACCAATGCCAGCTTGCTCAGCCCTGAACGAATTGAGAAACTGCGTGATGCAGGTCTTTCCAACATTCATATCTCCTTCAACTTCACGGATGCTGATAAATATGCAGCATATTATCATGTTCATCCTCGCATGTATGAGAAAATTGTTCAAAATATCCGGTTATGTACCGAGGCCAAGCTGGAAACGGTGTTGGAGACGTTGCTGTTTGCGGAGACACAAAACAACATGCCAGCTATTAGCGAAATGGTATATGATCTCGGTGTGCGCATCCATGAAATCCAAAACAGCATTGTGATGGATCATACCAACTGGAACGCTATTTCCACCAAGGAAGCGCTCGTCCGTTCCGTTCATGACCTGATTGCACATAAAAAAGATGATACTGTATTGTATTTCACCTGTATGGACCGTTTCGCAGAAGCACTGGGTTTCAAGGAACAGCCGGGTGTGTATTTTTCCAATTGTGTTGATGGTAAAAAACAGCTCCATCTGCACGGGAACGGGGACATTCTGATCTGTGAGCTATGCCATCCTGTGGTCATCGGCAATATTTATGATGGAACATCCTTAAAGGATATTTACAAAAATAAACCGAAGCAGCTTCAGGAGTTTCTCGACAAACTGCCTTGTCCTGCATATGATGCGCTTTTTCCTGTAGGAAGCAAGTAGACATGATTTGAAATTGTGAAACTAAAGCATCTACCACCCTAACAGTCAGGGTGGTAGATATCCTTCATGTAACTCCATGAATCCTTTATCAATGATTTTATGAAAGGGTTTACATGTTAAAATATAAAAATATAATTCTCTTATGAAAGAAGGAGTAGATATGAAATATAGAAATGTAGGCAACAGTGGTCTTAAAATTAGTGAAATCGGCTTGGGGAGCTGGTTGACGTACGGTACAGCCGCCGAGCAGGAAGCAGCTCATACCTGTATTGCCAAAGCCTTTGAACTCGGGATTAATTTCTTTGATACCGCGAACGCGTATAACCGGGGAGAAGGCGAAAAGGCTATGGGAGCTGCTTTGAAGTCCTATCGAAGAGATAGCTATGTATTATCTACCAAGGTGTACTTCCCTATGGATACCGGTCCCAATGACAGGGGACTGTCACGCAAGCACATTATGGAGCAATGTGAAGCGAGTCTGAAGCGTCTGGGTACGGATTATATCGACATGTACTTTTGTCATCGTTATGATCCAGACACTCCTTTAGAAGAGACGCTGCGAGCGCTCGATGACCTTCAGGCTCAGGGTAAGATTCTGTACGCTGCTGTCAGCGAATGGAGTGCTGCCCAGCTCATGGATGCTTATGGGATTGGAAAAAGGCTGAATCTGCGCCCGCTGATTGCCAATCAGCCGATCTATAATATGTTCGAACGTTACATCGAGCATGAGGTACTTCCGGTATCCGGGCAGGTAGGCATCGGCCAAATTGTATTTTCGCCTCTGGCCCAAGGGGTCCTCACGGGGAAATACAAGCCTGGACAACCTTTACCGACGGGTAGCCGCGGGGCTGATGCCTCTGTCAATAATGTCATCAGCAGTTACATGAACGATACCGTTCTGAACTGTGTCCAGGAGCTGGATAAGCTGGCGAAGAATTTGGGTGTTACCCTGTCACAGCTCGCGCTTGCTTGGATTCTGAGAGAACCGGGTATCAGCGCTGCACTTATTGGGGCTACTAAACCGGCACAAATTGAGGAAAATGTAAAAGCAGTCGAAGTGACGCTGCAACCGGAGACATGCGCGGAAATTGAGCGGATTCTTAAGCAAGCAGAGGGTTTTGAACCTTTGCGTTAAGCATTCACACGAGCCTCTGTAGAGGCGAACCATTAACTAGCTCCAAGTATGGCATAAATTCCTGAACCCACACTAAATACAATCCCGCTCACTAGAACGAGGATTTGCTTCTTACTGAGATCCAGCGGATCAAAAAAGATGGGTAATAGCCATTTTAGGGTGATGACAGACCATAAGCCCTCCAGTAACCCTAGCATCAACACCTTTTGTCCCCAGTGAAACTTCATTTGCGGTGTTAGCGGACCTGCTAGCATCAAATCACCTGAGGCACGGATATTCCAGCAAACGATAACCATGAATACAACAAGAGTTAATAGGGTTGACATAATATAGGCGATATCTTTTTTAGCCTTTTTCGTAAGTGTCGGCGATTTTTTAAACTCAGGCAAGCCAATTAGGAAAAAAACAATTCCCATAAAAATAGCCGCACCTATAAAGGAAGCGAGTATGATATTGGCTACGATGCCGATGCCATTGATGAGTAATAATAAAATAAGCTCCCCCCCTTGGGGTTACGATGATAGTTATTTTATTGTACATGTAGGAACGAAAATGCTCAAATATTTGGAAAAGCCCCAGCACTTTCGCCTGGGGCTTTTTTGCTTTTTGCCGATTATAATGCTGATTTAATGACCTTTTTATAATACAGGATGGATAGTATCCCGAAAATGGAATATAAGGCGGTGTACAGCACCATAACGATAATCATAGGCATCCAAATTTCGGTTCCAAATAAGAACCAGCCGGATTGAACGGCGAAATAGCTGTGTGATAGGCCAATCACTAATGGAATGCCAAAGTTAAAGAGTTGTTTTATTTTAATACCTCGAAGCAGGTCACTTTGGGTGAACCCTAACTTTCTTAACACCGTATAATTGGCTTTTTCATCTTCGCTCTCATCCATTTGCTTAAAGTAAAGGATACAGCCTGATGTAATGAGAAAGGTGAGTCCCAAAAAGCCAACTACAAACATGATCACTCCCATGTTCCGCTTCTGATTGCTGCTCATTTCAAGGCGGGATGTTTGTTGATCATTAAAATTCGCAGCTGCAAAGAGACGATTGGCTTCTTCAATCTGTTCTGCATTTATCATATCAATTCCAATATATAAGGATGATTTCTTTTGAATCTCAGGATTTACATCTTTCTTTAACCGCTCAAAGATGGTTTCGTCTACAATGACAGTGGGTACTCCCCCGGCTGCAAAATAGTAGGGAATGACATAATCCTTTTTTAGACCCACATATTGTTGAGGTATGACTTCTGTTTTCCCCTTCAAATCCAAGGGGCCAAAGTCTTTCAAGGACATGAATTTCTGTAACATATCATTATAGCCCGTTAAAACCGTTTGGCCTGGAGTTACATCCGTACCCTCCACAGATTGGTCGCTTACGACAGGCAGTGTCATGGAATCCGTACCATCATTTAATTGTTCCATAGGAGTCTCCATAATTTGCGCTGTCTTCACACTGACTTGAATCACTTCAATTTTCTTTTCACGATACTTTATATCATGCTCATGAAGTAACGCTTTGAATTTCTCCGCATCCGGTACATTCGTCATGGCAAAATGGGAAGGTACATTGTCCTCAGCTGCTTGATCCGCAGAATAATAGGCGATATAGCTTAAGGAAAGTAAACCGATGGCAAGTGCTGATACTGTCGTAATAATGGTCAACAACAAAGCATTGGACTTCATGCGGAACATAATGGATGAGAGAGATAGCACCTCATTAATGTTCAAATAGCCGCCTTTACTCTTTCTGATGATATTGGAAATAAAGCGGATAGATCCTTTATAAAAAAGGAGTGTTCCGATGATGACAGTGCCCAAAATAAACACCATAGCCATAAACAATTCATTTATGGATGTAAAGTCTCCACCAAATAATTTGGAGGAAACATAGTAACCTAAAGCGATGAGAGAGATGCCAATGATCCCGATGATCATCTCAAAGATCGATATTTTCTTGATTTTCCCTTCGGTGGTTGAGGTCACTCTGAACAAGGACAAAATACTTTGTCTTTTGATAAAAGAATAATTCATGAGCATGATCAGCAGGTAGATGACAACAAAAACGATGAGTGTTTGAGTCAGTGCTTGGTTAGAGAAATATAGAGTGGCAATGGCTTCGACGCCCGTCGTCTTAAATAAAATCATAATCACTAATTTGGAAAAGGAGAATCCAACCCCAATCCCAATGAAGAGGGAACTAAAGTATAAAATTAGGTTTTCAGCACTCAGGATGCGAAAAATTTTACTTTTAGTCATTCCGATCAATTGAAATAGGCCAATTTCTTTGCTTCGTCTTTTTATAAAAATATTATTGGCATACATAAGAAAAATGCAGACAATAGCGACCAGTAAAATGGAAGCTGCCCGTATGGAAGCTGCACCTTTAACAGACCCCTTCACTTCGTCCATGGAGGGATCGTACTGTAGTGTGACAAAAGCGAAATAGAGTGCAACACTGAAAATGAGGGCAAAAACATAAAGGTAATAATTTTTCAGGTTTTTTTTCAAATTTTTTAGAATGAGCAGATTAATGTTCATATTGGACCCCGCCTAAGACCCCTTGGGTTTTCATGATATCCTGGAAGAAGCTTTGTCTTTCCTGCTCGCCTTTGTGAAGCTGCGTATACATTTGCCCATCCTTAATAAAAATAACCCGACTGCAATGGCTGGCAGCGACAGGATCATGCGTGACCATAATAATGGTTGCTTTGCGTTTTTGGTTCAACTGGCCCAGCTTGTTTAATAAATCGGAAGCCGACTTGGAATCCAGTGCACCCGTAGGTTCATCGGCAAAAATAATACTGGGCTCATGAATAAACGCTCTGGCCGCTGATGTACGCTGTTTCTGTCCACCCGAAATTTCATTGGGATACTTATCTTTCAACTCATAAATCCCCAATTCTGTAGCCACTTCCTGAAATCTTCGGTTGGCTTCTTTCTTAGGCGTTTTGGTGATGGATAACGGTAAGAGGATGTTCTCCTTCACCGTTAGCGTATCCAGCAGATTATACTCCTGAAAAATAAAGCCTAAATGCTCTTTTCGAAATTCAGCCAGTTGCTTTTCTTTCATTTTCGTCATTTCGATATCATTGATTCTAATGGAACCTTGGCTCACTTTATCAATAGAGGAAAGAACATTCAGCAATGTGGTTTTACCTGAACCGGAGGCTCCCATAATACTGACAAATTCCCCTTCTTCAATAAGGATATCTATTCCCTTCAAAACCTCCTGCATATTGAACTTATTACCGTAGCTTTTACGGATTTTATGAGCTTCTAAAATGTTCACTTCGATGCACTCCTTATTGTTCTTGTAGCCTTATTATAAAAATAGAGCCGATGTTTTTCCTTTGATTGGGCGAACAATACATAAAAGCATGTGACATCTCTGTCACATGCTTACCACACTCACGAAATCATTTCGTTTGGGAAAAATTAAAGTGAAGGTTGTACCTACGTTCGGTTTGGAGTGCACATCTATATGTATGAGCAAGGTTTGTGCTGCCTTTTTCGTTAAATATAACCCCATACCCGTTGAAGTGTGATCAGAATGTTGGGTTGTGGAGGTAAAACCTTTCTCGAAGATACGCGGTATATCCTTCGGATCAATACCGCGTCCAAAGTCTTGAACCTCAAGCTGTATTCGATCCCTTTGTTCATAGCTGTGAATGATAATATCACTGGCATCGCTATATTTGATGGCATTGGTTAAGAGCTGTCTGATGATAAAAGCCAGCCATTTGGCATCACTCAGCACTTCCATGTGCTCAAGTTGGATGTCAAAACCGATCCCCTTTTGGATGCACCATGACTGTAATGCTTTGATCTCTTTAAAAACCAGAGATTTTAAATCCACTTGCTCGACATACAGATCATTTTCAATAAAAGATATTCGTTTGTGATGGAGCTGCTGATCCAGCAGTAAGTGAATTCGTAGCCATTCATAGGTTAACTGAGCTTTTAGGGACTTGTCGTCCAACCGCTCAATCATCAAATGCATGGTGGTCAAAGGTGTTTTTACCTCATGAATCCAGGATAATAGTTCATCTTTTTCATGTTCAAGTGTCAATTGATTTTGCGAGATGATCTGTTGTAACCGTTCGTTCTGGCCCGTGATTTTTTGTTCAATGATTTGCTCAAACGGACTCTCCGGTTCGCCTATACCCGTTAGTTCAAGAGAACTCTCCCATTTTTCTAGTGTGGTATAGAACTTGGTTTCCTTGGGATAACGAATGATTAAAAAAACCAAGAAAATCATCATAGATAAGAAGACGATATAAAGAATCGGCATTAACGGAATTGCTGCATCCACATAAGCAATGAACAGGATCAGGAATTGCTGACACACAAACAGTAGAATCCAGCTCCGCCTCTCTATAAGGTATTTTTTAATCATAGGCAGGTGCCTCTTCTGTAGCCATGTAGCCTTGCCCGACTTTCGTTTCAATGAAACGGCCCAAATCCAGCTCGTCCAATTTTTTGCGCAGGCGGTTCAAGTTGACGGTCAGGGTATTGTCGCTGACAAAACGTTCATCATCCCAGAGGCTTTTAATTAATTCCTCACGTGCAACAATTTTATTTTTTTGTTCGATCAGCAGCTTCAAAATAAAGATCTCGTTCTTGGTTAATTCGATGGAGCCAGTCTCATTGGCTACTACATTTTTTTCATAGTCGACCGTTGCGCCACACCATGTTTTAAGGGAGACAGGTTCTGTATTGTAATTATATACGCGGCGGAGTGTCGCCTGTAATTTGGCAATGAGTACATCAAAATGAAACGGTTTTTGGATAAAATCATCCGCTCCAAGCTGCATCGACATCACCATATCCGTAGGATGATCCCGTGAAGATAAGAAGAGGATGGGGACGTTAGAGTGGGATCGAATCATTCGACACCAATGAAACCCATCAAATTTCGGCAATTGAATATCTATCACGACCAGATCAGGCTTTATCGTTGTGAATTCCTGAATGACTTTATTAAAGTCCTGGATGCCATACACATCATAGTTCCATTGAGTTAACCGATCCTTCATTTCATGGAACAAAGTTTCATCATCTTCAATTAATAAGATTTTGAACAACGAATTCACCACTTTATATTTTTTTCAGGATTTTGCAAATTCCTCTTTTATAAAGTGTATAGCAAAAATTGTGTATATGCTACATGTGTGAATTCCACTTGATATTGCGATAATCTGCTGTTAATAGTTGAGGTTTATAGTGGGATTTAGATTGACTATCTCATATATATATTAAAGGATGGATGCAATGATGGGGATTCACACGTATTTTCGGTCGCTAAATGAGCTGGAAAGAATCATCCGTTGTCCGGGTAAGTTTAAATTCGAGGAACACAGCGTATCGGCACATTCTTGGAAAGTCGTACAATACGCCAAAACGCTGGCTGATATTGAAGAGAGAAATGGTGTCCGTATTGACTGGAAAAAGCTATACGAGATTACGAGCAGTCACGATTACGGGGAGATTTTTATTGGAGACATCAAAACGCCAGTTAAGCACTCCTCTAAGGAACTACGATTATTAATCCAACAGGTCGAAGAGGGTATGATTGAGTATTTTATTGAAGAGAATATTCCCGAGGATTTTAAGGCTATTTTTCGCAAACAGCTAAGGGAAGGTAAAGATGATTCTGTAGAAGGTTTAATCCTTGAAGTTGCGGACAAGATGGATCAGGTATACGAAGCATTTGCAGAACTTCAGCGGGGAAATACGGAAAAAGAATTTATAGTCATGTACCGTAATGCACTTGTAAAAATCAAGAATATTCAATTACACTGCGTTGAGTATTTTTTGGAAAATATCCTGCCCGATATGGTCAAGGAAGAAACGCCTTTATCCATTGATATCAAGAAGATTACGGAAGAGGCTTTAGCTCTGTAAGTGAATCTCCCTACCGTCCAGAAGCTACCGACCGCTTCTGTTCATACATAATAATTCTCGTTTCAAAACGAGACAATGCTTGACTTCAAGTTAACTTTAAGTAGTAACATACGGAATGTGACGTGGTGCTTAGGAAATACGATGACTATTCTGACAATTTAGGAGTGATAGAAATTGAAAAAGAAACAACTGGGTAACAGTGACCTTCAAGTATCTGCACTGGGTCTGGGCTGCATGGGAATGTCCGAATATTACGGTGAGTTGAATGAGCAGGAGTCGATCAAAACACTTCATCGTGCGCTGGAGCTAGGGATAAACTTTTGGGATACTGCCGATGTCTATGGTGTGGGGGAAAATGAAAAACTGATTAGCCAAGTCCTGCGGAGCCGCCGCGACGAAGTCGTATTAGCCACTAAATTTTCCATTATGCGTGGGGAAGATGGCGCATTTATGGGTGTAAGTGGCCGTCCCGAATACGTAAAAGAGGCATGTGATCGCAGCCTGCAAAGACTGGGTGTAGATGTGATTGATCTGTACTACCAGCATCGTGTTGATCCGAATGTGCCTATCGAGGAAACAGTTGGTGCGATGAGTGACTTGGTTCAAGCGGGAAAAGTCCGCTATTTGGGGCTGTCCGAAGCTTCTCCTGGGCTCATTCGACGCGCTCACAAGGTACATCCGATTACAGCGCTGCAAACGGAATACTCCTTATGGAGCCGAGAAGCAGAAGATGAAGTTATACCGGCGTGTAAGGAACTAGGCATCGAGTTTGTGGCCTACAGTCCACTTGGACGCGGCTTTTTGAGCGGACAAATTCAGAAGTTTGATGATTTTGCAGAAGATGATTTCCGTCGCTCTGTGCCACGTTTTCAACCTGAGAATTTCCAGAAAAATCTGGATCTCGTGCAGCATGTTAAGGACCTTGCCGCCCAAAAAGGGGTCAAACCTTCTCAACTGGCGTTGGCATGGCTGCTTGCGCAAGAGGGAATTGTACCGATTCCAGGAACCAAGCGGGTTACGTATTTAGAGGAAAATGCAGGATCCGTCGATGTTGTTTTATCCGCACAGGAAATGGAAGCTATTAACGCAATTATTCCAAAAGGAATGGCAGCGGGTCTTCGTTATCCTGCAGAACGGATGCCGAATTGGCAAGCCGAATAATTAAGATAACATGTTAATCCCAAAAGCCGCCCTTAACGCGTATCGACGTGAAAGGCGGCTTTGTGGGTTTACATATACTGCTAAGGATGTGCTTTTAAAATTCCCAAGGGACGTCCTACGGTCAGGAATGTACGACCGAAGTGAGCGTCCTATCTTTATAAAACAGGGGCTTGCAATGCAGTATTGATATTTTGTAGATCCATCGTAAGCTGCTCTTTTACGTTCCATGGGTGATACCAGCCACGTTCGATCATGTATGTTGAAATCTGCTCATGCATATCAATAGCCTCATCCAGTTGCTTCGTAAGAATTGCCTTAATTTCTGGAGTTCCCGCTTCTGTTACGGCCATAGCGTAATTTCTCACACCGCTTTTGGCCGCGTTCAGAAAATCGGCTGCAATGACTTGGTCCGTTAAGGTATGCAGTCCGGTCAAATGCTCCAACAGTGTATTCATGGCTTAACCTCCTGTGAGATGGCTTGATCTAAGAGGGTACCGAGTTCTTGTAATTGGCGGGTCGATAAGTCAACATCCTGCTGTAATATAGCTTTGAGAGTTGGATCAGAGATTAATGCTTGCATGGTTTTAGACTTGGTAAGACACACTGTTTTGAACGCTGACAATTCATGGACTTCAAGTGTTTCGTGCAGGCCATACACCATATGACGTTTACCTCCAATGCTCCAATATATAGTTAAGGTTTAAGTACAACTTTGATGCAATTGTCCTGTCTGGTATCAAAAATTTCATATCCACGTTTGGCGTCGCTTAACGGAATGACGTGTGTAACAACGTCTCCTGGGTCCACCTTTCCCGTATCAATCAGCTCATACATATATGGCATATAGTGAATAACGGGAGCCTGTCCCGTACGTAAATTAACATTTCGCTGAAAAATGTCTCCCAAAGGAAAACCGTTATATCGTCCGCCGTAGACTCCGGTAACTTGAATGGTGCCACCTTTGCGCACAGCCTGTGTAGCTATGACTAGTCCTCCTAAAGCTCCGCCGTGAAGCTTGAGACCGGAAGCGAGAGATTCCAGCGGAGACATTTTACCGCTCATGCCGGAGCAGTCAATAACTACGTCTGCGCCTCCTTTGGTTATCTCTTTGAGGTAGTTGCCGACGTTTTCTTGCGATTCTACATTAACAATTTCCACATGATTTGTACGCTTCGCATGTTGCAGACGATAATCCAGGTAGTCTGCCGCAATGACTCGTTTTGCCCCTTTGAACCAGGCGAACTTCTGGGCTAGCAGACCTACCGGTCCACAGCCAATAACAATGACAGTATCCCCCTTCTTTACTCCGGCATTATCGACGCTCCAAAATGCAGTAGTCATGGCATCAGCAATCAGGCAAAGCTTCTCGTCAGGATGTTCACAACTCTCCGGAATTTTGAAGTGAGTGAAGTTGGCAAAAGGCACACGTAAATATTCAGCTTGTCCACCCGGATATCCACCAGTTGTTCCTGAATAGCCGAAAAAACCGCCCATTTCTCCATGCTCATTAGAATGATCACATTGACTTTCCAATTGGTTTTTACAATAAAAGCATTCACCGCACGCTATGTTGAACGGAATGATCACGCGGTCTCCCTTTTTTAAGTTGGTTACGCCGCTGCCAACTTCCTCTACAACCCCCATCGGCTCATGACCAATTACATAATCTTCCTGTAGATTCGGAATCATTCCATGAATGAGATGCAGATCTGAACCACAAATAGCGGTTGTCGTCAGTCTGACAATCGCATCGTCGGCTTTTTGAATACTTGGGTCCGGAACCTCTTTAACCACAACGTTTTTGATACCTTGGTAGGTCACTGCTTTCATGCCTGGTTTCCTCCCATATGTTCGTCCGGCGTGCGATCAAACATACCCTTGCGGGTGGTATCGTCTGGGAACAGTTTCATTTTACTGATGTCCACCGTCTTGTTGGCTGATAGTTGATCTAATTGATACTGCTTTTGCAGATCATAGGGATGAAACCATTTTTTTCGTACCATAAGATCAGTAATTTCCTGATGAAGAGCGATGCCTTGATGCAGTTGATTGCGCAACAGAGTTCTGGCATCTGGAGAGACGGTTTCCGTCAAGGCTACGGCTGTATTTCGAACTCCTTCCTTGACGCGAATCAGAAAATCCATCGCTAAGGTCGTGTCTGCCATTTCTGGCATGTTTAATGAGTTTTTTGGATCCACATAATCCATTTTAGCGGACTGGGTCTGATCTAATGTCACATCATTCACCTCAATTTAAGATTGGTGTTGGTCTGAATTCTGGAACAGGTGCCTGAAACGGTGCTTTAACATACAATGCTTGCAAATCGGCAATAGCTTGTATAGATTGTTGAACATCTTTTTCCATTAAATCCTTTAGCTCTTGATCGAATACCAAGCCCTGCATTAATTTGGACTTGGCTAAGCATAACGTTTTAAAATTAAGCGCTTCGTGGATTTCTAAGGACTCATGCGCCGCTAATGTAGACTGTTGGTTTATCATCGGATCACCTTTCTTTTATGTTTCTCAAAGGTATGTTATCCAGCCTAACTAGGTTTATTCGAAAGGATCGTGCTATTCGGCTTCAACCTTGCCAAGTGCTTTTTTGGCCGGTCCTTCAATGACTTCGCCTTGATATGAAAAGCGAGAGCCATGACAAGGGCAATCCCATGTTCTTTCCGCTTCATTCCACTCGACTTCGCAACCCATATGGGTGCATGTCGTGTCCACTAGGTGCAATGCTCCTTGTGGGTCTCGGTATGCGCCTGCTCTTTTGCCGTTTACCCGGATGACCGACCCTTCGTCGTGTTCCAGTTCTTCGGCTTTTTTGTAGCTGATGTCTAACTTTCCAGCAATCAAATGTTTAGCCACATTTGCATTTTGAGTTACAAATGTTTTAATGTCGGGGTCCATATGAAACCTTGAAGGGGAGAAAAGATCCTGGTAGGGGCTTTCCTCTCTGGTAATCAGATTCGTATTTAATAAGGCTGCCGCTACACTTGTGGTCATCCCCCATTTTCTATAACCCGTAGCAACGAGGATGTTAGAGGTGTTGGATAGTTCCTGCCCAATATAAGGGAGCTTGTCTAGCGTATACAAGTCTTGGGCCGACCAGCGATAAACGATCTCCTTTAATCCAAATGTTTGCTCCGCGAACTTTTGTAAAGCTTCATAGTACTGGAAAGTACAGATTCCTTGTCCTGTTTTGTGACCTTCCCCACCGACGATAACCATTGGTTCTCCGTTTACCATTACGGAGCGAAGTGAACGTTTTGGGGTTTCTGCACTTAGATACATACCACCTGGATAGATTTTATCGGTTTTGACCGCGAGTACATAAGACCGCTCGGCATGCAATCGCGCAAAATAAAGACCGTTGGGATCATTGAATGGAAAATGTGAGGAGGATACGACATGGTTGCAGGTAATCTTCTTTCCGTCGCTGGTTGTAATGATGGCAGGGTTTCCTTTTTCCACATCTACAACGGTGGTTTGCTCATAAATTTCCCCGCCCTGACGGATGACTTGGTTTGCCAAATATCTTAAGAAAGGTACAGGATTAAACTGGGCCTGGTTTTTCATCTTAATAGCTGCTTTAGTTGAAAACGGCAGAGGCGTTTGTTCGACATAACTTCCCGGGATGACAAGTTGCTCGTAAGCTTTATATTCGTCGTCGATTTTTCCAACGTACGTATCTTCACATGTATAAACGTAGGCATCTTCTTCTGTAAATTGACAATCAATATTAAACTCTTCTACCGTTTGTTTGATAAATTGAAGAGCGTTGTGGTTGGCTTCGTAATAGAGCCGGGTTTTTTCCTTGCCAAAATGGGAAATAAACTCGCTGTAGATCAAATCATGCTGTGCGGTAATTTTGGCGGTAGTATGACCGGTTGTCCCATGAAGTATCCGCCCTGCGTCGACGACGGCGACGTTTAATCCTTTTTTAGAAAGTAAATAAGCAGTGGTAATACCGGTAATCCCCGCACCTACAATGGCAACATCCACCTGAATATCCTCACTAAGTTTGGGGAAGTTAGGGATGTCAGTGGAAGCTAACCAATACGATTCGGGAAATTGCGGAAATGCGATACGAGATTTGCTTTGTGTCATTTTTACAAAAACCCCTTTGATTACAATTTATGTATATTGTTATCATTGTGGGGTTTTATATTCACTAAACGACTCTCTTTAGTATTTTTTTGATACAGGGGGGAGTGATGGAAAGGAAACAAAGCCGTCCTTAACGCGGATCGGCGCGAAAGGAGGCTTTGTGGGTTTAAATATGCAGCTAAGGACGTGGTTTGAAAATGCCGAAAGGACGTCCTACGGGCAGAAATGTTCGGCCAAAATGTGCATTCAGAACGGCAGCTCCTGTACCGTACAGCGAGAGTAGACCAATGCCCATTTCAGCATAAGCGGCGATGGTATGGAACACCTCTGGGGCGATGCCGAATGCATCGAAGCTAAGGCCGAGGAATAGAAAATCAATCAACACAAAAATAAAAAATAGGACCTTGTGCGTCTCCATGGCTCCAATGGTCATGAAGAGCGTGAAGATGAGATAGCCGGCAAAGGCAAAGCCGAGCTGTTTGCCATCTACAGCAGATGCCAGCTCTGAGCCGAATACGCCCATTTTAATCATCCAGCTACTAGCTACGGCTAACCAGAAGAAGGCGTAAGCACCAAATGCCGTCATGCCAAAGGTATTGTTATGCTTTGCATCCTGAATGCAGGCAAACAGCTGTGCAAAGGCACCAAGGAAAATAGCCCAAGGGATAATAAAGCTCAAGCCTTCAGTGAGACCAAGCTTTTGGGATGAAGCTACAAGTGTTACAATAGCCAAGCCAAACAGGCCGATCGCACTCGGATCGGCCGTTATGATTTTTACGTTAGCATGAGATTCATTTTGCATGAAAAAATAGAAGCCTCCAATAATGTTCAAATACGCGTCAATCTGCCGATGCCAGAATCACACTGACATATTGTAACGGAAACCGGCGTGCTCGCATAGTAGGGAATTCATAGATTTCTATCTATTACGGTGCCTGTATTAACGTTATTACGACCATCCTCGATACTGACTGAGGTAAAAGGAATACTTTCAGCTTGCTTTAATCTTGTTTTAAGCTTGACCAGGTACACTCAAGGCAATTTTCCTAGGAAGGATGTATAACAAATGAAGACGAAAAGGGCCGTTTGGATTCCAGCTATGATTGCAGTTACGGTAGCAGTTCTACTCGTCATCTACTATTACTACATGTCATCGCTCTCCGGCGGTGGACCTGGCCCACGGCTATCAGAAGGTGGGTCTACAGGGCCTGTGGGCGTACATCCTCGTGGAGAAGGGCGTGGGGGCAACGGGGAAATATTCAAGACTTTGGGTACGATTTCCGTATTTCTTGGTGCGGCCGCTTTCTCTTGGTTCTGGTTTAAGAAGAAGCTAAGATCGCCATCAATGTTGGTTAGAAGAGCCGGGCGGTTGTTACATTCCCTCCATAAACTTCTGGGTTGGGCGACCTTGATCCTGATTGCCGCTCATGGTATTTATTTTTTGATAACCAAGCTTCAAGATAACAAAACCTATACCGGGATTGCGGGATTTGTCATTCTGCTGGCGATCGCCGGGTATGGCTTCTTCATTAACAAAGTTCGTAACAAGTGGATGCGGACCGTACATCGTTTGCTCGGATTGCTTTGGGTTCCCGTGTTGCTGCTACATGCTGGCGGATCGGCGATTATGGCGGTCATCGCCAGCCTTGCAGTGGGGGTACTTGTCTGGGTACTGGAAAGAATCGTTGAGAAAACGACGAAGCCTGTTCCAGGGGACACTCCCTGATTATCTTGAATGGTGTTACCGCAGGATTTGTGATAATATTTACACCTATATAGAATGAGGAAGTGACATAGTGATTAATATAACAATTCCAACTCCGGATATCACGATTACCAAACAGGTTAACCCTGAGCTCAGCCATATTTACGGGTTTACCGACTTTCACCTGATCCCTAGAGATAAGGCGGGTATCTTTATGTTTTACAATGCGCAGGAGGAACTGCTGTTCGTTGGTAAAGCAAGAAAGCTAAGACCAAGAATCAAAAAGCATTTTGAAGATAACGTATCGCCGATCAAGGACAAGCGGAATGAGGTTGCGATTATCGAGGTTTGTATTGTAGAAGATGCGGTAGAGCGAGAAATTTATGAAACCTACATTATCAATTCACAAAAGGCTAAATATAACGTTGAAAAAGTATTTTTTAAGTAATGGAGTAACTTCCGTATGAAAAAAAGAGCAATAAGTCGCAGTGACTGTACTGCCCTTATTGCTTTTTTGTATTTCTGCATTTTAGATCCTTCCAGAGAGGGGCCATGGTATGAACAAAACAGATCGTTTGCTAGCGATCTTGCTAGAGTTGCAGCGTAAGGATATTTTACGAGCTGAGGATTTGGCAGCTATATTCGAAACGAGTGTGAGAACCATCTATCGGGATATTCAGGCTCTAAGCGAATCGGGCGTACCGATTGTAGGAGCACCGGGCATTGGATATTCCTTGATGGAGGGGTATTTCCTGCCCCCAGTGAGCTTTACCGCAGAAGAGGCTGTGGCGTTGCTAATCGGGACGGATTTTATCGAACAAAAATTTGATACAGACTACGGTATCAAGGCGCAAACCTCCCGCAGGAAAATTGAAGCCATTTTACCAGAGAGCGTCCGCAGGGAAGTTTCCCGGGTGCGTACAACCATGAGATTACTCGCTGTGGGTGAAGGGGCAAACCATAGAGAGAAAACCTACTTGGAAACGCTGCGTCTTGCTGTATTGGAAAAACGAATGGTACGGTTTGGTTACTCCAAAAGAATGCCAGAGGCTGACGGGAATCGTCAAAGTGTGCGTGTGGTCGCTCCCTATGGTCTGGTATTGCTTCGTGGTTCGTGGGTATTAATCGGGCAATGTGAATTGCGGCAGCAGCTTCGCCATTTCCGTCTGTCACGTATGGACGAGCTTATGGTACTGGAGGACAGGTTTCATTTGCCTGTCGATTTTCATTTGCAGGATTATAAGCAAACCGATGACCGTCATGTGACTGTTCGCATACTAGCACGCTCCGATATCGCAGATAAGGTGAAGGAAGCGAACAACTTTTATATGGAGGCTATAGAGGAGCGTGCAGATGGATTGCATATACTTTTCCGCGTTAGACAGCCGGAGGAATTACTGCAATGGATACTTGGATGGGGCGCGGATATGGTTGTGCTGGAGCCTGAGTCGCTCCGGGAGCGGATACGTGCGGAAGTGGAAAAAATGTTGAAATGCTACTGACATAATGCTGTCAGTAGCATTTTTGTATAGTAAAGCTACTTTAATAGAGAGGGGCAGTCACTAATATATGAATACAACCGAAACATTGCAGCGTTTTGAAGAAACGGCACAACACTATCTTCTTGAATTGGACAGCTTTAGCTTGGAGCAATTGCAGTACACACCGCAGGAGGACCAATGGTCGCTTGGACAAATGTATCTTCATTTGGTGAACTCTGCTCTGTATATGCACCTGAAGAACATTGATGTTTGTCTACAGCCTAATGGGGAGACAGGGGTTAAAACGGAGGCGGGTACGGCCGTTTTTAATCTAGGAGGGTTTCCGCCCATACGTATCCAAGTTCCACCATCTCCGCAGTATACTCCCCCACAACCGACGAGCAAAGAAGAAATTGTGGAGGGTTTAAATGCTGTGATCCGTAAAATGAGAGAGATTGAGCCGATCGTTGGGAAATCAACAGGGCTTTCTACCGTCTCTCATCCCAGATTCGGCGCGTTGAATGCTGGAGAGTGGTTTTCGCTCATCGAGATGCATTATCGTCATCATCTTTTGCAGAAGGAGCGCTTGAAGCACGCAATAGCCGATTAATCGTCTCCCGGCGTAGCCCGATAAACTGGCCGATTTCCTCCTGCGTCAGCACGTCCGTTAACGTGGCGGGTGCGATGTAGGAGTGGAACCAGCGTTGAAGCTTCCGAAGCTTTTCGGCAGGTGACACCTCGGTGAGCTGGTCAATTCGTTGCTGCATCATGCGCAACTTATCCTGTAGCTGTAAAGCGATAGCCCGACATTGAGTCGGGTCTTGCTCCAGCGCCTGATACCATTCTTTTTGTGACAGAACCTCAACCTCAGAGGTTACCAGCGCGACTGCTGTACCATAATAAGGATTGGGGCTGATCAGGGAGTGGTGCGGGATGATTTCATCGGGCACAATCACATTAACTAAAATTTGCGAGCCGTCTTCATGGACTCGGACAATTTTTAACAAGCCGCTCTTGAGGTGATATAAAGGGCCAGATTCTCCTTGTCGAAATAAGGTCTCACCTTTGTGTAACATCATGAACGTAATAACCTCCATTCCATGTATTCCAGCTTTTTAGATGAACCCGCCATTGACGCGGATTGTCTGCCCGGTAACCCACTGTGATTTGGCGCTGACCAGAAACTCAATCACATCAGCGATATCTTCCGGTTCGCCGAGCCGACCCATAGCATTCATTTTTTTCATGCCTTCGATTTGCTGCTCGGTTTTTCCAGCTTGGAAAAGCTCGGTGTTCACAGGACCGGGAGCCACGGCGTTGATCGTAATTTGTTTGCTTCCGAATTCCTTGGCTAGCTGACGGGTAAATTGCTCCACTGCGCCCTTGGTACCTGCGTATACGCTATAGGTCGGGAACATTTGTCCGATCACGGATGTGGACAGGTTCACGATTCTTCCGTAGTTCTCCATATATTTCATGGCTTGCTGACAGGCAAAGAAGGTGCCCTTTACATTCAGTGCGAATTGTTTGTCAAAGTCAGCTTCGGTTACCTCAGCCAGAGGTTGGGTGATCATCAGCCCAGCGTTGTTAACCAGAATATCCACTTTACCGAATTCAGCAATCGTATTTGTAAATAATGCTTCAATATCACTCATTTTGCCCAGATCAGCGTGAAGTGCTATGGCTTTGCCGCCTTTTTGAATAATCCTCTCCACGACTTTTTGAGCTTTGTCCGGACTGCTGGCATAATTGATGACTACATTAGCGCCCAGATCAGCCAGTTGCTCGGCAATGGCACGTCCAATTCCTCTAGAGGACCCGGTGATAATTGCTGTTTTTCCGTCCAAATGCTTCATATGTGTTTGGACCTTCCTTCCATATCTATTTTAAGTGATTCCTTTTTCTAAAAGCATCCACACATCCGAAAACTCCCGATTAATCACGGGATTCTTCCATTCGTAAGCATGAGCGGGATGATGAAAACGGGCTGTGGCATAGAAAAGGGTACGCGCCAGTTGGGCTGGCTGATCCGATGTGATGTCTCCGCGTATAATGATATCAGCGAGCTGATCCACAATGTGGGCGATATGCTGGTCGATTAAATCAGCCGCTTGCTCGGTGACCCTCGTATACATCTCAAACATTTCCTCGTCGTCGCGGGCATAATACTGCTTAAGTTCGACCAAGGTCTGTATATATCGTTTTAAATGTGGCGTTCCCAGTATAGATGAATTCTGACAGACCTCCGTTAACGGGCCGATAATCTTTTCATTCAGCCATTTTTCGGTCACACCTTCAAGAAGCTCGGCTTTACTTTTAAAGTGTCGGTAAATGGTACCATGACTTACTCCCAATACTTTGGCAACATCGGTCACGGAGGTTTTGGCTATACCAAAACGCCTAAGTGTGTCTTCTGTAGCGATAAGAATCTGTTCCTTGGTTAGCACATCTGAGGATTTTTCCATAGGGACACGGTCAAGTGCCGTGTGAGTCACCTCCTTAAAGTCAGGATAACATAAAGGGTATCAAATGACAAATATACGTTTTTGTCATTTGATACCCTTTTTTTAAAGAATCCAAAGAAGTGAACAGAAATACTACAATAACGATTCGATGACGGGATCAATGGCCCAGGGCTCCGTTGTTACTTCAAATCTCCCTTGCACATGGCCATCGCGATCGACCAAGAATTTAGAAAAATTCCACTTGATACCGTCGCCAGCGTATATATCCGGATACTTATCCCGCAGGAAATCCTCCATCCATTGACCGTCTTTGGTCTGGATATCGAAGCCTTGAAACGGTGCCTGTTGGGTCAGATATTGAAATAAAGGATGAAGAGATAAGCCTCTTACATCCGTCTTCTCAAATAGTGGGAAGGTTACTCCATGGTTAATTTGGCAAATTCCCTGAACCTCCGAATTGCTACCCGGCTCTTTTTTATTGAATTGGTTACAAGGAAATGCAAGGATTTCAAAACCTTGTTCCCTCCGTTTTTCGTAGAGCTTTTGCAGATCAGTGAATTGACTGGAGAAGCTACACATGCTGGCAGTGTTTACAATAAGGAGAATCTTACCTCTATAGTCTGAGAGTTCAATCGGTTCCCCATTAATTGAGGTTGCTTGAAAATCATAAATAGACATGTTAACGTTCCTCCTCACGTTATTTTTTAATACATCATATATCCAGAATTGTTATTGGTCTAATATATTATTGGAATCAACCTTATAGGTATTTGCAATAATCTTGTCATGTAAAGACACATTGTCCATCTCTCTCTTGAAACCAAAGAAGACTCGACTTGAGAAAGTGGGAGATTTGCCTCTTCATAGCAAACTGTGGCATTCGCCGTTACCAAGATAGAATATAGATGCATATTCATGTAGTGTGTGCAAAAACCCAACAGAATCGAGGGATATTCGTGCCCATTGGAAAGATGATTCAATACAAGGAAATGCGACAACATCCCATTTTACGTTCTCACTTGCCCGAAACCCGCTGGATCAGTAATGCAAGGACTTTACGGATGCTGGATACCTATCGCACAGTCTTCATCAAGCCTAATTATGGGAGTGGAGGGACTGGCATCATACGTGCGAAAAAGCTGGGGAGGAAATATGAGGTTCGTTGTGGCTCCAGTCGCAGAATCGTTAGATCTCACGCCGTAAGAAGAGCAGTTAGAACCTATCGAAGACCTCATCGCCGTTATTTGGTACAGCAAGGACTTAAGTTAGCCAAGTACAAAGGTTCGATTTTTGATGCCAGAGTGTATATGCAGAAGCCGGAATCGGAATGGGTCATTTCAGGAATAACCGGCCGTGTCGCTGCACCTCGAAAAGTCGTTACCAACTATCGGAAGGGAGGACATGCGGCGCCGTTGTCCAAAGTGCTTTTAAGGGTCTTTAAAAATGACAGAACAAAAATGAAAGAGATTCTGGACCAGGTCACCGAGCTTTCTAGAATCATTGCCGACACGATAGATAAAAATCATCCGGTTCGCGAGTTGGGCATCGATCTTGCTATTGAGAAGAGCGGCCAAATTTGGATTATCGAGGCCAATCCGCATCCCGGACATATGTTGTTCAGGCAGCTCCCCAATCACAAGATGATTCGCAACATCTTGAGAAACAAACGTCGTATACATCATTAGGATAAAGTTTGTGAAATCATTCATGGATAAGAAAAGGAGGAGAACGCCCAAGCCAAGGTGCGGGAGCGTTCTCCGTTTTTTTTGGTAAATGACTGACAGATTTAGGACGAAGCTTTTATGTTAAAATGTGTCCGCCATCCACATGAAGGACTGTTCCGGTCACAAACTGATTTTGAATCAAATAAAGTACGCCTCGTGCAACATCCTCCGCAAGTCCAACTCGCTTCACAGGGAGCTTATGCGCGACCGTATCATAGAATTGATTGCGTGTATTTTCAGGCATTTTGCTACGGGAAGGTGTGTCAATAATGCCGGGTGAGACGACATTCACGCGGATGGGAGCAAGCTCTAACGCCAAGGTTTGACCAAGATTCGAAACGGCTGCATTCACAGCACCGAGCGCAGAGGAGCCGATCATCGGCTTGTAAGCCACCACTCCTGAAAATAAGGTAATGGAACCCTCGGCTGAGAGTTGGGAAGCCCCGTATTTAGCTGCATAATACTGTCCCCAAAATTTGTTTTCGAATAGCTTGCGGGCTTGATCTGTCTCCGACTGAAGGAATGACCCACCTGATGTTTCTGCCGCGCTAACGATAAGATGATCATAGGGGCCGACTTTTTCGAAGAAAGATTTTACCTGCTGCTCATCTGACGTGTCCAGCATATGTATTACAGCACGAGGGCCCAGCATTTCCTTGGCCTTGTGCAATTTATCCTCCGAGCGGCTGGCGATTACCACTTCCGCTCCAAGCGAAATGACTTGCTTAGCTGTTTCTAAACCAATACCTGAGCTTCCACCAATAATGACAATCTTTTGGTTTTGCAAATGGATTCCCTCCTAGTATTCATCTGGATTTGTTAATCATGTAATACGGCTTGTAGATGTGTATCAAGATCAGCAATAAATTTGGGTATATTTGGATTTTTAATAACATCGTAGCATGCAAAGCTTTTCAAGGGCTTCATACCGAGAAATGTATGCGCAGAATGCAAATGACGGAGTGCAGCTTCTAGACTAGCCCCATTAAAAAATTGAGTTGGATCATTAAAGGCTTTTTCCGGAGCATTCCAAGTTGTGGAGAACATATATTTCTTGTCGGTTAATAAACCTCCGCTCCCATATTCATGAGCACCCGTGAAGAATATACCGTAAGCATAGACTTCATCCATATAAGTCTTTAATAATCCAGGAACGCTGAACCAGTAGATGGGGGTTTGGTAAATGACTACATCCGCCCATAAAAATTTTTCTTGTTCTTCGCTGAGGGTATAGCCGTCTTGAACAGACGTTATTTTGATTTTGTTCTCTTCACTTAAGAGACGCACCATATTGTCTATCAATGTTTGGTTCAATTTCCCTTCAGACGAATCATATTTTTGATGACCGTTAATGATTAGTATATTTTTCATCTCTTCACCTCCTTGTATTAGAGAAAACGTTAGTTGCTACAGCGATATTGTATATGTAGTAAGTTTATTTAGGGAAGTAGTGATATTTAATTCATATAGTTTCCCTAAAGGAACTATTGTGATATCATTGGATTTAACAGATAATTTTTGGGGGAGTTCCTATGCACGACCAAGAACCTATTGAATTGACCAAAGGAATACCCGGCAAGCCGTGCCCTATTGCCCAAACACTTGATTTGATCGGAACGAAATGGACTTTTTTAATCATCCGTGACCTGCTTATCGAAGGAACACTGAGATTCAGCCAACTTCAGAAGTCCATGAAGGGGATTAGTCCCAAAACGCTTTCCCTACGCCTGAAAGAGCTTGAAGATAACGGTCTGTTAGAGAGAAAGGTATATGCCGAGGTTCCCCCGCGTGTTGAATATTCGTTAACGGAAAAAGGGAAGCGATTGGAAGGTGTTTTTATTGAGCTGAAGAGATTTGGCTTAGATTTAAAAGCAGATCATTGAGGGATATGAACTGCAACATTCCAAGGTATCGTTGAGCTGAACGATGCCTATTTCTTATATTCTAAAAAAGAAAACGTTTGCCAAAAAGTTCACAGAAAGTTCACAGAAAGTTCACTTATGTGGAGGTTTCGACTATTTATATAATTACCAAGGTACACAGAAGGGATGATGGAATTGCCAACGACGAAGAAAGAAGATTTTTACTTTGGTTTCATGATGTGCTTGGGGATGGTCGTATTCATGACATTTTATAATCTATATACAAATGACTTGATTGGCACAATCTCTCTAAAATTAATGGTTTTTCAATTTATTTTATGTTTTATCATTGCTTTCGTATTGGAACTATTTATTGTCGGTCCATTAGCAAAGAAAATAGCCTTCTCATTACCATACGATAAATCCAAAAAGGTATTTGTGATTCTGTCCCTTTCATGCTGTATGGTCATTGGAATGGTTCTCTGTATGTCACTTTATGGATTGGGGACAGCTTACTTTTTTAATGGTCTTTCGGGAGATTCATTATTTAAAAATTACTTATCTTTAGTTTTTAAGAATTTTATTTTTGCTTTCCCTCTGCAGCTCTTAATTGTAGGGCCGCTTGTTCGGTACTTATTTGCTAAATTCGTGAAAGGTACACGAATTGCGGTATCTTTAAGCTAAAACGTAGTTTAACGACGGTATACGATAGCTCAAAAGCCGCCTTCTGTCTGAGAAGGCGGCTTGTTTTTACTCAGAAGTCCCAATATCTTTACAGTGTTTGTCCGCTGTCTACCGTAATAATCTGGCCTGTCATGGCTTCCTGTTCCAAAGCAGAGCAGATCATGCTGGCGATATCTTCGGGCGTGGAAATGCGCTGTAGGAGTAAATGAGGAGCCAATGTTTTCATTTGCTCTTCCCTGCCTGACCACCATCTTGTCGCTACAGCTCCCGGCACGATGCAATTGACGCGAATATCCGGCGCAAGTGCCCGTGCTAAAGATTTGGTCAGCCCGTGGACGGCCGCTTTGGATACCGCATAGGGAAGCGAAGAACCTAGCCCTGTTTGCCCTGCTATACTTCCCAGATTGACGATAGCTCCTTGTTTACTACGCTTCATAAAAGGAGCTACGGCTCTGGCACAGTAAAACATGCCTTTTACATTTACATCAAATAGATCATCCCATACCTCTTCCGTGGCTGCCTCCAGATCATCCATCGGAATGTGATGTGTAATGCTAGCGTTATTCACGAGTATATTAATCGTACCGAATTGCTGGACAATCTGGTCAACCATAGTTCGAACTTCCTGATCTCGGGAAACATCTGCCTGTAATGCGATAGCACGTCCGCCCTTTTCAAGGATCATACGTACAGTTTCCTCTGCATCGTTTTTAGAGCGGGAATAGTTTACGACTACCGTAGCTTTTCGATCTGCCAAGGCCATACACACGGCTCTCCCAATTCCTGTACCTCCACCTGTAACCAATGCTACTTTTTGATGTAAATCCATGTAAATTCGCTCCTTCTCCATCCAGTTCATTTGCGTCTGAAAAATAATACGATCTGATATGTATCATTGTAGAGGAGGTATTGTATTCTGTATAATTGAATTAAATGAATTTATAATTCAATAAAATTGAATCAATTGTTTATACAGGAGTCTGATAATGGACATTAAAACACTCAAAACATTTCAAATGATTGTGAATTACGGAAGTTTTATGCGTGCAGCGGAAGAGTTGAATTATGCACAATCTACCGTGACGATGCAAATACAGAAGCTGGAGTCCGATATGGGAATTCAACTGATCGAACGGGGCAAGAAAATAAAGTTAACTGAAGCGGGCAGGATGTTTTACGAGCAAAGTCTACATATTGTAAAGGATATGGAGCAATTGCAGGAAAATATGGACAATCTGCAAAGAGGGACCGCAGGCGACATTCGTATAGGAGTGACCGAACCGACTGCCAGTTATCGACTACCAGGAATTTTAAAACGTTTCTTAACCCATTATCCGAACATTCGGGTTTCTGTTGAGTTTGGAAATACCCCTACCTTAAGCGAGCGTATTCTCAAGGGGGATATTGACTTAGCGCTGTGTTCCACACCAGATTTGGGCACAGAGCTATATTTTGAGCCTTTATTTAGGGAGAAATTTGTAGTTTTAATGCCTGAAAATCACCCGCTTGCGGAAAAAGAAAACATTGGGCCGGAGGATTTACAGGGGCAGCGGTTGCTTATTACGTCGGCTACTTGTCCCTATCGTCGCAAACTTGAAATGGTCATGAAGGAATATGGAATAACCACGTTAAATACGATGGAAATTGGCAGCATGACGGCTCTGAAATTTTATGTGGAAAGCGATTTAGGGATTGCACTTGTGCCACAACTTCTGGTCAGTTCTGTCCCGGCAGGAACAGCGGTGAGGGAATTAAGCGGTAGCATGATCGATATGACCTTCGGACTTCTCTGCAAAGCAACAGACTATCCGCTAAAGCCGGCAGGTTCAAGGCTATATTCTGTGTTGAAGCAGGAGCTTGGGGGATTGCATGCGACCATTAAGCTAGAGTAACGAGTATTAGGGAATTGTGTTTTCTGTCACCATATGATGTAAATGCAGTACAGCAGAAAACCGACTGCCGTGGGCAATCGGTTCATTGGTTTACTTTTTATTAATCGGAACCCATACCTCGCACCGGTAGTCTTCAGCATGTGAATCTCCCATAGTATACACTTCCAGTTCCGGGCCGCCTGAATGCTCATAATTGCTGGCAGGGAACCATTCCTGAAAAATTCTTTGCCATACCTTTTGGATCGAGTGAGGCATAGGGCCGATGGATGTAAACACTGCCCAGGTTGAAGCCGGAATGGTTCTGGATTCCAGCCCATTCGCGGTCGCTACTTCTTCGCTGCCTTCTGCGGCGATTAAGTACGTGAATTTTTCTTCCCCATGCTTGAAATCCAAACAAATACCGAGTATATCGTCGCCTATTCCCAAGGCATGAATCCGATCCGATGTACCATCCGCATTCAGTTCGTTCCAGAATTTTGGGATTTCTCGAAGATTATCGCCGTTCTTAGTGGTGACTTGAATGGACTTGCCAATGACCGTAAAGGCCGCTTTCTCTACAATTTTGTAATCCATTTCCTGATCTCCCTTCAACGATAGATGGAAGGTGATGCGTGGAAAGGCTTTCAGGTTCACCCCAGGGCTTCTGGCCTCAGAGGGAGAAATACCGTGTACCTTTCGGAACGCTTTAGAAAAAGATTCGGGGGAATCATATCCGTATTTGAACGCTACATCCAGCACCTTGGCGGAAGAAAGACTCAATTCCTGAGCAGCCAAGGTCAATCGACGTTTGCGCACATATTCTGCTACCGTGACGCCAGTTAGCATATGAAACATACGCTGAAAATGAAAAGGAGACGAATAGGCTGCCTTTGCAATTTCATCGATATCGAGTGGCTGCTGCATTCTCTCTTCCATCAGATCCAGTGCGTTCTTGATCCGAAGCAACCATTCCAACCGCATCACCTCCTTGGTTGTAATCATATCATTAGGAGTATCTGTAATCCTGTCTTTGCGTGCTCTTATTGAACAGGAAAAACAATGTGCCTGCCCCCTTGTGTTCATAATTAAAATTTGGGACAATGAAAGAGGCGTTTAAATAGCGCAGACTGCTTAAACATGCTATGATGCAATGATCGTTGAGACGAGTCGTGATGGCTAGGGTTTATATATAGAAATACGAATTTGATTGTTTTGAAAAGAGGATCGAACATGAAAAAAGAATCCATTTATGGATTAACGCTAGATCAATTGACAGCATGGCTCATCGAGCATGGGCATAAGAAATCCCGGGCATTGCAGGTATGGGACGCATTGTATCGGAAGCGGGTTACTGATTTTGCAGCGATGGCAGATGTTCATGAAGATTGTACTCGCCTGTTGGCAGAGCACTTTTCCATTGAAACACTTGAAGAACACGTGAAGCAACAGTCGGCAGATGGGACGGTCAAGTTCTTGTTCCGGCTTCAAGATGGTAATTTAATTGAGACCGTATTGATGCGGCATAAGTTTGGCTTATCCGTATGTGTGACTACCCAGGTAGGATGTAACATTGGGTGCAGCTTCTGTGCGAGCGGACTGTTGAAGAAGAGCCGTGACCTGTCTAGTGGTGAAATTGTAGAGCAAATTATGAAGGTCCAGCTGTATCTGGATCAGGAACGTCCGGGCGATCAGGTCAGTCATGTTGTTGTGATGGGAATTGGCGAACCGTTTGATAACTTCGTGAACCTGTCCGATTTCATTCGGGTCATTAAGGATCACAAAGGGCTAGCGATTGGGCCACGGCATATTACCGTTTCCACAAGCGGATTGGCTGATAAAATCATTGAATTTGCAGATTCAGACCTGCATGTCAATCTGGCGATCTCCCTCCACGCCCCGAATAATGAGATTCGTACTCGCATTATGAAGATCAACCGGGCGATTCCGATTGAGAAACTCATGCAGGCGATTGATTATTATTTGGACAAAACAAATCGTCGAATTACGCTGGAGTACATCTTGCTGAAGGATGTTAATGACGGTAAGGAGCATGCGCTCGAACTGGCTGAGCTGGTGGGCCATCGTCGTAATCTGGCCAATGTCAACCTCATTCCGTACAATCCAGTGGATGAGCATAGCCAATACCAGCGGAGTGAGTCGGAGTCGATTACGGGCTTCTATGATGTGCTGAAGAAACAAGGTATTAGCTGTAGTGTTCGGCTGGAGCATGGAGTCGATATTGACGCAGCCTGCGGACAGCTACGCAGCAAACAAATCCGCAAGGATGCCAAGGGTAGCCGCGATGCAGAGCGCGAAGCCATTAGTTAAATACACAAGCGTACTCTCTAACAGGAGTACGCTTTTTTATATCACGAGCCGTAGGGCGAAACGTTACCCAGAAATGTGAAAATAGTCACGTAATAGTTGCTGCTTTTACGTTATAGTGAGTGGTTAGTGGAGGGGTTATATGGCTAACGTAATTTCGAATGTGGCGCTCGTTCCGGGCATTTATGTGATGAAAATAGAGGGAAAGTTTAAAGGGAACATGGGGCAGTTTTACATGCTGCGCAGCGGGACAGGTTACCCACTGCTGCCCAGACCCATCAGCATTTATGATATCGGGGAAGAGAGTATTTCCTTTTTGTATCGGGTTGTTGGAGAGGGGACAAATTTGTTTTCCCAATTACAGCCTGGTCAGGAAATTCAGTTAGAAGGACCTTTCGGAAACGGTTTTCCGCAGGTAGAGGGTAGTTTGGCTTTAATCGGCGGTGGCATGGGTACAGCTCCGTTGCTGTTGGCTGCAAAGTATTACCCGCATGCGCATGTTTATCTAGGGTTTGCACAGCAAGCCTTCGGGGTTGAAGCGTTCGAAGCTGTGGCGGCATCTGTACAGGTCAAGGTAGGGGGAAGTATCGTCGAACAGATCGATCCGACGCTCTATGCAAATATGTTTTCCTGCGGGCCAACTCCGATGTTACAAGCACTCGCTATAAAAACGGTGGATACGTCGTCCCGCTTATATATTTCAACTGAAAGACACATGGCCTGTGGTATTGGCGCATGTTTGGGCTGTACGATGCGTACCCGTGGAGGCAATCGGAGGGTATGTAAAGAAGGGCCTGTATTCCCGGTGGAGGAGGTGGAGTTCGATGATCTCCATGGCGTGTAATATTGCGGGTGTACCGTTCAAGAACCCGATCATCATGGCTTCCGGTACGTTTGGATTCGGACGGGAGTATGCGGAATTTTATTCTCCTGAATTATTGGGCGGCATCGTCGGCAAGGGACTAACCCTGCATCCGAAGGCTGGTAATACGGGATCACGAATACATGAGACAGCATCCGGCATGCTCAATAGTGTGGGGCTGGAGAATCCGGGTGTTGCCGCCTTTTTGAAGGATGAACTGGATGACATGACTCACTGGAACACGGCTGTTATTGCCAACGTGGGCGGTTCCAATCTGGAGGAATATGTTCAGGCCGTAGCGATGATTACGGAAAATGCACAAAAGCGTCGCACGATGAACCGCAGAGGCGTTGATATGCTGGAATTGAACATTTCATGTCCCAACGTGTTGCAGGGTGGAATGCAATTTGGTATCCAGACGGAGGTAGCGCGGGAGGTTGTGCGTCAGGTGCGCAATGTGACGGCACTTCCGTTGGTTGTCAAGCTGTCTCCCAACGCAGAGAATATCACGCAGATGGCGGTTATGTGCGAGGAAGAAGGCGCAGACGGAGTTTCGTTGATCAATACATTTTCTGCGATGAAAATTGATATACGTCGGCGTCGTAGTGTTTTTGCCAATACGTATGCGGGTCTTTCCGGCCCGGCAATTAAGCCGATTGCTTTGCGTATGGTTCACCAGGTGGCACAGGCGGTGTCGATTCCGGTGATCGGGATGGGCGGGATTAGCTCAGTGGAAGATATTATTGAATTCACCATGGCAGGTGCCGCTGCCATTCAGGTAGGAACGTACAACTTTGTCCATTTACATGCAGGGGCCGAGCTGGTACATGGCCTTGAACAATGGATGCAGCGGGAAAAGGTGCAGTCATTGGATGAGATACGGGGAATTTTGTGAATTTGGAACCTTTTTGCATACACTAATTCATATGAGGATTTTGCAAAATCCTGATATAAAGCCGGCTTGTCTTTTAAAGACAAGTCGGTTTTATTTATTTTACTGAAGTAGCCAAGCTTCAACTAGGTGTTAATATCGCATTTGCTCAAGATGAACGAAATTTGCCTTTCCAGCCGATGAATGGTTTGCGAAATAAGAAGGAAATTGTCAAACGATGTCGAATAACAAGGGATTATAGGGAAAGAAATAGGCTCTTATTCCTAATGGAGAGCTTAACAAAAAAGCTAGGTGATGGGGTTGCGGTCAAAAAGTAAATCGAAACCGAGACGACAATTCAAAGTTTCGCTACAATTCATGATTATTATTTTGGTTGTTTTAGTTATCATTATTTCCTTAATTATATCCTTGCTTCTCATTCGTAATTTTGTGATTAACAAGCATTTTGATAATACGAAGGAAAAACTTTCGGGTGTTGCCAAGATGGTTGCCAGTGACAACGATGTTATTCGTAATGTCGAGCAGGGAATTCCTGTGAAGCAGATTCAAGACTACTCGCTTGGAGTCATGCATAACGTTAATGTGGATTTTGTTGTCATTCTGAACCACGATTTAATTCGGCTATCTCATCCGAATGCAACGATGGTTGGCAAACCGTTCTCGGATTTAAATGATGCCAGAAGAGCGCTATCCGGTCAGGGACATTTTTCTGAGAATATAGGTATTTTGGGCAAAGGTTACCGATATTTTACGCCGATATTTAATCAACAGCATGAGGTCATTGGCATTGTATGTGTAGGGCTGACCATGAGAACCCTAAATCACGATTTGATGCAGGCGCAGTATACCATTTTTGGGGGGCTGATGCTGGGGCTCTTTAGTGGAGTTTTGGGTGCGATCATTCTGGCTCAGAAAATCAAAACCATTTTATTTGGGCTTGAGCCGCAAGAGATAGCAACACGATTGCGCGAAAAAGAAATTATTGAAAATGAGGTGGCTGAAGGAATTATAGCCATTTCGGCTGACAAGAAAATTATGCTCATGAACAAAGAAGCTCAGGCCAAGTATCAACTGGCAAACCAAGAGATGAAAGCCTCGATTGGCAAGCAGCTAGATACCAACTTTTATAACGTGCTCTTCAAGAGAGTGTTTGATGATAAAAAGAAAATCAAGGATCGCTCATTTTATGTGAATGGTATAGAAGTCATTGCGACAGTAACCCCTATATATATTGAAAATGAGTTTTTTGGGGCGGTTGCAACGCTGCGCGACCAATCCGAGATGATTCATCTTAGCAACCAGTTAAGTGGTACTAAATATTATATTAACTCCCTTCGCGGACAGACCCATGAATTTATGAACAAAATGCACGTAATATCCGGGTTGATTGAGATGAGGAAATATGCGGAGGTCAGTCAATATATTCAGCAGCTAAATCACCGGTATCAAGATGAGGTAGGCTTTCTGACTGAGAGAATTAAAGTTCCGGCATTAGCAGGTTTTATTATGGGTAAAATCAACGAAGCACGCGAACAGAATATTTCGGTTCTTCTTGCAGAAAGCTCGGATATCTCTAATGTGGAGATGCAGGATATCGTTCATGATGTCATACACATCCTGGGCAATTTTTTTGACAACGCCATAGATTCCATCTTACAAAAAAAAGAACCCGGCAAAATTGAACTGAAATTGAACTATGAGAGTGAGGGAAATGTATTCATTTTGGAAGTGAAAGATAATGGGTTGGGGATTGATTTTGAGATGCAAAAAAGAATATTCGAGCATGGTTTTTCAACCAAAGGAGAAGACAGAGGCTACGGCTTGAATCTGGTTAAAACCATGGTGGAAAATCATCAAGGAATCATTGAGCTTGATAGCCAACCGGGTCTGGGAACAAGTATATATGTAGAGTTGCCCTGTACATTGGAGGTGACAAATGAATGAAAGTTCTAATTGTTGAGGATGATCCGATGGTTGCTGAGCTCAATCAACAGTTTATCGAGCGCATGGACAATTTGGACGTTGTATGTAAGGCAGATACCGTCAAGAAAGCACAGGACTGCCTTCAAAAATGGTCACCGGATCTGGTATTACTGGACGTTTATTTACCTGGAAAAAGCGGATTAACTTTATTATCACATATGCAGGAGCATCAGTATCATGCTTCCGTTATTTTAATTACGGCTGCAAAAGATATTCAGACGGTGAAGGAAGCTGTTTTTTATGGTGTTGCAGACTATTTAATTAAACCCTTTACATTCGAACGCTTTAGACTGGCTGTTGAGAAAATCCAGCGTCTGGCCACGGTGATGGAGGAAGGGAACGGAATTAATCAAGCTGTTATTGACCATTATTTTAATAAAGAAGAGCATGCGGGTGTGGAAAAGAAAAAACCTGTTGAACATCCATCGCATAATCTATCGAAAAACCTGTCTAAAAATTTGTCCAAACTGACCATGACCACAATACTGAAGAGTATTCAAGAGCTGGACGGACCCTTCTCGGTTGAAACGTTAGCCAGAGAAGTGGACTTGTCCCGTATCACGGTAAAAAAATATATTCAGTTCCTGGTGGACGATGGCTTTCTCGTTGAATCGATAGAATACCACAAGGTTGGTAGGCCGCTAATGCTCTATCAGTTGAATCCTGATATAAAAGAACCGCCATTTCCATTGTAATCTGGAAATAGCGGTTCTTTTTTTGTTCAACAAAGGTGCCGAGCTTCCTAATTATTTATTTCATAGAGAGGACAGGAAGTGGGACCAGGTTATCTGAAGAATGAGTTGTAACGATATCATGGAAGTTGTCATAGCTAGTTTCAATCATGTTGGATAACGCCGTAACGGTATTCGAGCCAGCATGAGGCGTTACCAAAACTCTTGGATACAGCTCCACAAGCTTCTGGATCGTTGGGTCCGGGAGCATTTGCCATGGTTCAAAGGCTTTGAAAAATAGTTCTTCCTCTTTAGGGAAGACATCTGTCCCAAATCCCTCCAAATGATTACTGAGTAAAGCGTCCAGAATGGCTTGGTTATCTTGTAATTCTCCACGTGAGGTATTGATGAGGATAGATCCCTTTTTCATTTTTGCTAAAAAGCCAGCATTAATCATTTGGTCGTTCTGTCCCGGCAGATAAGGAACATGCACACTAACAATATCGCTCTCTGCCAGTAGCTCATCCAAGGTTGTGAATGGAATGACTTCCTTGGCTGCGTCGGATTGGTACACATCATAGCCGATAACAGAAGCTCCTAATCCTTTAAACAATTTGGCCTCTGTCAGACCAATGCGTCCAACCCCGATAATCCCAACTTTACAGTTATGGATCTCTTTGCTGAATGTATGCTCATCCACAATAAAATTTTTGAAAGAGCTTTTGGTAGTCATATAAGCGGTGTGGCGGAACAGCATCATAGCCAAAGTTAAGGAGAGCTCAGCGATGGCATTCGGAGAGTAGGATGGCACGCGTGCCACCTTCATTCCGAATTCGCTACAGGCATCCAAATCAATGTGGTTGATTCCGACTGTTCTGGTGAAAATATATTGAATGCCGTATTCATTGAATTTTGTGATATTTTCCCGATTGGCAGCACAGTTTCCTCTTAGCAAAACGGCATCGTGATGCTGCGCCAATTCTGCATTGCTGGTGGTTAACAACTCTTCTACCAGCGTTAGTTGGAAGTTATATTTATTGAGATCCTGGAAATAGGGTTTCTCATAAGAACGGACACCATAGCAAATGATTTTTAACATGTTGTTTACCCCCTGATTTAGAAAATTCCAATTTTATCAATGACATTGAGCGTAATGATCCACACTGGAATCATGACGACAGAAGTGATAGTTGATAGAAGTGATGCATTGGAAGTCAATATGGCTTCCTTATCAAAACTGATGGCATAGGCTGCGGCTACGGTAGCTGTAGGAGTAGCCATCATGATGACAATAGTAGCTAAAGCGACAGAATCAACTGACAGAATATGAGATACAGTCAACAAGGCCAGCAAGACGATGTTAACAATAGGTACAAGCCAAACCTTAACGATGCTGTAATACCAAGAGGTCTTATCCGTAGCTGCCGACTTGAAGCTGATCTCCCCCAATGTCGAGCCAATCGATAACCAGGCTAACGGAGAAGCTAGTCCAGCAAGGTAGGTCATGGGCTTGAACAGCCAGACAGCCGTTTGATCAATTCTTAGAAAGGCGAACTGCTGAATGGCCCCATCCTCTGTAGCTACACTCATCTGTGGCAAATAACCTTGAAATAACCAAACAAACAGGCCTAGAAACGTGGCGATAACGATGGGATTTAAAAACATGGTTTTGAGATTTTTAAGCTCCATTTTTAAGCCGCTCATTTTGATATAGCCGTAGGAGTATAAGAAAATGCGGTACCCTATATTAAAAATGGAACTGTACATCACTCCGGTAGGACCATAAATGGCTCCTACAATTGGAATTCCGAAGAAAGTAGTAGAACCGAAAATGGTTAACACCCGCAAAACATCCTGTTTATCCTTGTTGTAGCTGAGGAAGAACGGTTTAGAAATAAAGATGAGAATAATATAAATTAGAACTCCCCATATTAAAACATTCATTCCTTGTTTTAACATTGTAGGATTGATATCTTGCATGAAAGAATTAAAGGCTAGCGCTGGTAGAGCCACGGTTAGAACAACCTTGGATAACATCTTTCCTACTGCTGCGTTAAAAATTCCCTTCTTGCGGCAAAAGAAACCAAGAAGGATAATAAAAACGGTGGAAGCGATAGAACTGACAATTTTGTTATCTGTTAAGGTCGCGGTAATCATTTCTAGTAAAGACATAAATAAAACCCTCTCTTGTACCTTTTTTCACATATATGACGATGCAGAATGTGACGATGCAATGCCATGATCTTTTGGCCAAAGTGTTGGTTTGCACCTTTATAGTAAAATGACTTTGTGAAAAAAAGAACAATATCTAATTAATTTAACTTATGAAACTAATTTAAAAAATTTATACGTTACATCAGATAGCAAATGAAACGAGAGGGGGCGTCTTCACTTCACAAAATGATTATTTCTTGGCTTTGTGAATGCTCATCAACATCCGTGCTATAATGTAAATCATTAAACCCTACTTGATTAGTGGGTTAAATAGAAAAGACGAGCAGGAGGGGCCGCATGAATCCGATACAACATATACTGAACGAATTTCAGCTGATCGTGCTGGATGGCGCAATGGCGACCGAGCTGGAGCGTCATGGACATGATCTGAACGATAGCTTATGGTCAGCTAAAATCCTCCATGAGCATCCGGAGTCGATCAAGCGTGTACATAGGGATTATTTTGAGGCTGGGGCAGACTGTGCGATTACTGCGAGCTATCAGGCTACCGTTGAAGGCTATGTTAAACGAGGCCTAAGCGAAAATGAGGCGCTGGAGTTGATTCAATCATCGGTGCGGATTGCTGTGCAGGCACGCGATGAGTTTTGGGCTGACGTGACGGCTACTGCAAGTCAGCGACATCGTCCCAAGCCGCTAGTCGCAGCTTCTGTTGGCCCTTACGGGGCATTTTTGGCAGATGGATCAGAGTATCGCGGCGATTACAAGCTGAGCGAGGAACAGCTAGTGGAGTTTCACAGGCCGCGTATGAAAGCTCTGATTGAGGCGGGTGCAGATATTTTAGCTTGTGAAACGATACCCTGTCTGGTTGAAGCCAAGGCCATCGCCCGATTGCTGAAGGAATTCCCTGGTACGTATGCCTGGATCAGCTTTAGCGCAAAGGATGGGCAGCATATCAGCAATGGTGAGTCTGCCGCTGCATGTGCTGAGTGGCTGAATGGGCATGAGCAAGTGGCCGCTGTAGGGGTCAATTGCACTTTGCCGAAATTCGTTCCATCGCTTATTCACGAAATACGCAGCCACACGGATAAGCCTGTGGTGGTATATCCCAATCTGGGAGAGGAATATGACCCGGTCACCAAGACATGGCACGGTAGCACTTGTACAGAGACGTTCGGACAAAGTGCCCGCCAATGGTATGAAGCGGGAGCTCGTCTGATTGGTGGTTGTTGCCGGACTCAGCCGCAGGATATTGAGGAAATAGCATCATGGACGAGAGATGTATAAACGAGGATAAGCGTAGCGTAGGGATAAAGGTTATCTATAAGAGGGTAACTCGATGACCCGAAAAAACAAGCAGGCTGAACCAAGTGGTGCTCCAGCAATGGAGCAGCTTGGTTCAGCCTGCTTCGTTAACTATCTGCGCCGATCCGGTCAGCTTTCTGCCAAACGTTCCAGCAGTGCGTCTCCATTGCGGCTCACCCGAATATGGGCAAAATGTGCGTTCTGTTCTACAGTACGTCCGGTTCCCTCAGGGATGAAATAATTCTCAATACCGTACACAATACGAGAACCATACCACTGTCCATTTAGAATGACCTCATGACTGGCAAGTTTTTCGCCATCTTGATAGAGGCGGTCTGCGACGTATACTCCTTGGTTATCTGGTGTGAGAACGACTTTGACCTTGCCTCGGCTCCATTCTTCCTCCTGAAGAGGGGTCTTGGAAGGAGGGGTAGATATGTCGTAATTCAGTGCCACATAATCGCCTTGTAGCAGGGAGCGCGGGTCTATAGGAGCCAGTTTGAGCTTAATGGAAGCCCCTGTGGCGAGCAGGGTTTCGCTTCTCACCGTCTGATACCCGATGATCCCCAGCTGTAGCACGATGACAATGGCAATGAGTAACGGGCTTAAGCGCATAAAGCTAAAGCTGCGGTGATCGGCATCGAATGCTGCTTTGCCGCTATGGGCCATTCGCCGATCCGCCCACCAGGTAATTCCGAGCGCAATGATCCCCAGTAACGCCAGCGTAAAAGATTTATACAGTAGCGTCCACAATAAATCATAGTATTTGAAGCCGATAAAAATAAACCAGAAGACAACGCCCATGATGGCCTCCGATTTTTGTTTCACACGGGCAAAGGCAAAGACCATCCCGGTAACGATAACAAAATAAAAAATGTTAATGAACATATAAGAGTGTGGAACGACATCCTCGAAAAACGTCGCCCAAAACAGGAACAGCAAGCTGAAAAATAATGAGCTATTCCGCAGATGTTCTTTTAACTCCGTCTTGGATATAAAGTAACTTACCCCATATAACACGGCATTGACGATGAAAAGAGAGAAGATGATGAACTTATAGGTCCAGTTCCAACCATCCCACTCCTGATACTGCTGAAATAAAATGGTCGCCAGATTCAGGTTTACAAAGGTGTAGGCAAAAAACAACTGCCTTTTCCCCTTGGAGCGAAACCATCCAGCGATGGAAACGATCAGAAATAATACCGAAAGCAGCGACTGATCTGACCATAGAATGGCCGCCAAGCCTGTAATATAGCTGATGGTTAGCAGGGTATAACGTATGACCGAATCCAGCTTGGATTCCGGTATGACAATCATCAAAATCATAAGTAGCAACGACACAACCAACAGTACATATTCGGTGTGGTTTACATTCGTGCTAATCATAATCAATCCGATGAGAGATATACTTCCGATCAGCACCCCAACCACTTTGATTACACGGGATACGGTTTTGCTGATCCATTCACTGCCACGTTCCTCGGGAACGATTGTTTCCACATCGGTTTTCGCGATATCCCCGTTTTCCCCATTGAATATCTCCCCTGTTTCCGGCGGTGTTTTCCCCAAACGATTCAAATAACGGAAAAACCACACGTTACCGGTCAGCAGCAGCGCCACAAAAATCAAACCAAAAACAAAAAACAGAGATGAGTAGTAAGCCTCTGCTAGCTCTATAAATTTAAAGACAGCAAACGCTGAGAGCGCCAATGCATTCAAGGTCAGTAGTGTTTTATTCAGCCGTACCTTGATAAATATATAAAATCCTAAAGCAATCACAGCGATATGCGGTATATTCATGACCAGGCCATACCCATCAAATGCAAAAGAGTTGGTCATCGCCAACATCGCTATATGAAAAACAGTAAAGCTCATATATTGTAGTGGAGCAGAATGTATACGATGAAGGAACGCCAATAGGAACAACAACAGATTGACCAGTGCGAACACTCCGGCAATGGACAACGATTCCAGCTCGCTATAAGATGCACTTTGCATCGTAGGGTAAAAATAAAGCCACAAACCGAGGTGAATTAGTACATAAGACAGCATATAAAAAGGATTGTAGCGAGTAATCCAGCTAAGCAGTAGAGCTGGCACCGACCAAATGAAAAACAACCCGTAGCTGTCCGCATGGGAATTGTAAATTTGACCGAGCAATGCCACAGAAACGCCAAAGGCTATACAGCCAGCCACCAAAAACATATTTGACAGAAAAGCTTGTTGACCGGGAACAGCACGTATCCGTGCAAATACAAAAGACAAGCCATAGAACAGAACAATAAGCGCAGCAGCCAGTACAATTTTGACTGTCCGATCCAGTCCGCCCCAATTGGAGGCGAAAAAATAAATAATCGCGGCAAGTACCAGTGAGATGCCCAGCAGATAGCCCGTACGTATCGCATTGAATCGCAGCATGGATTTCACGTACCTTTCCTGTTGGTTTGATGCTTATTATAACGTTGAAAGGGCTCAGAACCAAGTACTAATTAGGATCAGGTCATAAAAAAAGAGAGCCACCGTATACGGCGGCTCTCTTGAACGTTACTGGATTCCAGCTAGGCATTGACGGTACGAATCTCTTGCCGGGACTGATGTCGGAAGCGATACTCACGCGGTGGAATCCCTGCTGTTTTCTTAAATGCTTTGGAAAAGGTGGACATATCGGTATAGCCGATGGACTGGGCTATGATCGACAAATTGTAAGTTGTCTGCTCCAGTAATCTTTTGGCTTCGTTAATCTTAAGGTTTTGCAAATACTTGGCGGGAGAGATGAGGAAGGTGGAATGGAACTTACGTGAAAAGTGGGCACGATCCACACCTACATGCTCGGCAATTTGCTCAATCGTAACACGGTCACAATAATGCACTTCAATGTAATCTTTCCCCTGCTGGAGCCAATAATCAGAGCATACAAAGTTGCGCAGTACGTCAGATGTGTTGCGGGACAACTCCTCGAAGATCTGGTGCAGTATAATCAAGCGGGCCAGATCGCTGCCCTGTCTGTTGTTGTCGTGTACGATGGAAAACAGGTTAGAGATAAGTTCGAGGATTTCCTCACTCACGGCGTTAGCCATAAATGGCGTGGAGGGATTAATTCCGATCCGCTCCAGTAGCGCGAGGGATTTGGGTCCCTCAAAGGCAATCCATACCTTTTGCAAAGGGTGCTGGTGATCGGTGTAATATTCATGGGCAACATGCGGAAAAAAACAGAATAAATCAGACTTTTGGACACGGTACTTCTGTTGCTTATAAATAAACTCAGCCTGACCTTCAAGCACAAAAATCAAATAAAAATAAGGAACAGCCTTGGGACCGACATGGCAGCTTGTTTTCGAAATATCCATACCCAGTCTGACAGGCCAAATGGCGCTGGACTTTTCCAATTCGGTAGCTGTGAAATAATGGTCTTCCACGATGTCGAAGTGATCTTCATTTTTTGCTCTTTTCATAACTTGTCACCTCTCCTTTGGTGGAGATAAGGGAATTTTGATTTTATTGTATATAAAGGAAAGCACAATTACAAGTTAATTCATTGGAATTGAGGGTTATATAATTAAAACTGCGTATGCCAAAGGCTCCATGGCCGGTTTGAGATGACCCGTGGAGCCTTTTAAGTTCTGTATTATGAGATGGGGATTAGCCTATATTTATACGTTCAAGATTCCTTCTTTTGGAGTAACGTTGAAGGCTTTGGCTAGATCGGCCAATTCCTGATCTGTAATCCGTTGCTGGTTATCATGGTGAGCAATGAGCATGTAAATTTGCGCCGCTTTTTCAATCGTCTCAATGAGACCAAACGCTTCATCAATGGAGCTGCCCGTTCCGAAAATGCCATGATGAGGCCATAATACAGCGTGATGATCCTTCATTTTTTTAGCCGTTTCGCGGCCGATTTCGCTGGAACCCGGTACCATCCAAGGGATTACACCGATACCGTCTGGAAAGACGACAATACATTCGGTACACATTTCCCACAGCGTTTTGGTGAATTGGTTTTCGTCCAGACTATGAATGAAGGTCATGGCAATAACATGGGTGGCATGATTATGAATCACCACGCGATGGTTAGGAGCGACCTTCAAGCGCTCAATGTGGCTCATAAAATGGGAAGGTAACTCACTGGTAGGCACTGCGCCATGTTTGAGGCCCCACAAGACTTCCAACTGTTCGCCATCCTGGGAGACACGAAGGACCCCTAAGTTTGCTTCTGGATCTGCAATTACGTTTTTAAAATATTTTCCTGATCCGGTGACGATAAAATACTTACCAGCCAGTTCATTCACCGGGAAAGCAGGTTTAATCGTCCGAATGACCTGATGAATATCTATATATTTTGCAACCTCAGCTTCATCCAGAATATAGCTTACATTACCTCCATTGCGTTCATCCCAGCCGAATTTCCACATGTTTTGTGTAATTTCCGCCATCTCGCGAACAAATGGGATATCCAGTCCCGATTTGCGTTCTTTTTGATTCTCCAGCACAGTAGTCATGGATGATCTCTCCCTTTGGATGATATGAATATAAGCATTATCAGTGCAGTAGTTACCGTTTCAGCAGTTATCGTTTCAACAGTACTTGTTGTTCATAGTTTTTAACTTCGGCCAGCCATTCCTCACGAACGGGAACGCTGTTTTGAGCGCAATAGTAATCCCATATCGCACCAAACGGATACGATTTGAACTCTTCGACTAGAGCAAGACGAGTGGTGAAGTCTCGTTCCTCTTCCGCCTGCTTTAATGCTTCAATCGGTTCGAGCATAGCGCGAAGCAGCGCTTTAATCGTGTTGCGTGTTCCGATGACCCATGCTGCCACATGGTTGATACTGCCATCAAAGAAGTCGAGACCGATATGGGTTCGGGAAAGCAATTCACCGCGAACCAGCTCACGGGCAATGTCCAGCAATTCGTCGTCCATTGTCACGACATGATCACTGTCCCAGCGAACGGGTCTGCTGACATGGAGCAATAATTGATCGGTGAACATCAGCACAGAGGACAGTTTGTTCGAAATGACTTCGGTTGGATGGAAGTGACCCGCATCGAGACAGATAGATTTACCGCGTGTCAGGGCGTAACCCATATAGAATTCATGTGAGCCCACGACATAGCTTTCCGAGCCAATGCCAAACAGCTTGCTTTCAACCGCATCGATGTTGTATTCCTCGCTGATTTCCTCGCTGAAAATGTCGTCCAGCGCATCACGCAGACGTTCTCTTGGAGCCAACCGATCAACCGGAGTATCTTTATAGCCGTCCGGCATCCAGTGGTTTGTGACACAGGGCTGACCGAGTTCTTTGCCAAAATACTCGGCAATCCTGCGTGATTTTTTGCAGTGTGTGATCCAGAAATCACGGATTTCCGAATCCTTGTGACTCAGTGTGAAGCCGTCTTCCGCTTTAGGATGGGAGAACAGGGTTGGATTAAAATCAAGCCCAAGTCCTTGCTGTTTGGCCCAGTCTACCCAGTTCTGAAAATGGCGTGGCTCCAGTTGATCCAGATCCACTTGTTCTGTGGTGTCCGCATAGATGGCGTGCAGATTGACCTTGTGTTTACCCGGAATGAGTGATAAGGCTTTTTCTAAATCCTGACGCAACTCATGCGGCGTGCCGGCTCTGCCCGGGTAGCTGCCCGTTACGGCAATCCCCCCGCTAAGCTGTTTGTCTTTGAACAGGAATCCCTGAACATCATCTCCCTGCCAGCAGTGCAGTGATATTTTGATTTGTGAAAGCTTCCGTAAAATGTCGTCCACTTGAATACCGTGGCGGGCATACAGCTTTTTCGCTTCGTTATAACTGGCTTCAATGGCTTCGTTCATGGCTTTACTCCTTTATTGAGATATGTGAATAGAGGATGTTGCTTGTATCTTAAGCTGCTCCCAGCGATCCAAAAGTTCTTGCACGCCTTCCACCGATTGTGGCTCATATAGCCGAGTCGGAAAGGAGCGGGCGATGGTTCGACCCGCAGCCTTGAGATTCTCAAGAACACCAGAGCTAATTAATTGCACGACAATATTGCCGATGGCCGTAGATTCGGAAGGACCTGCCTGAACCTCAATTCCCAAGAGATCGGCTGTTAGCTGACATAGTAATTCGTTGTTAGCGCCTCCGCCGACAATGTGCAATCTGGTAATCGTTTCGTCTGTTAAACGTTGCAGTTCGTGTAAGGCATCGCGGTAGCTTAAGGCCAGACTGTCAAAAATACAGCGGGCGAGTGAGCCCGGCGTCCTGGGGATGGGCTGGCCTGTTTCTTCACAGAATCGCTGGATTTCAAGGGTCATACTATCCGGGTTTAAGAAGGATGAATGGTTACAGAGGACAAGACTGACAAACGGTGCTTCTGCTGAGGCCAGTTGGGCCAATTCGGCAAAGCTATGTGCACAGCCCCCTTCTCTTCTGACCTCCTGAATCATCCACAATCCCATAATATTTTTCAGAAAACGGTACGTACCGTAAGCGCCCCACTCATTCGTGTAGTTCGCCTGCATGGCTGCCTTCGTATTCAAGGCTTCGGATCGTTCCATTCCCAGTAGTGACCACGTGCCGCTGCTAATATAAGCCCAAGATTCTTCCCGCTGTGACGGAACACCTGCAACGGCCGATGCAGTATCGTGAGTAGGCGCAAGAATGATCTGACAGTCCGGAAGATCGTATTTTTGAACAAGCTCCGGCAAAAGAGAACCCAGAACCCGCCCAGGCTCGGCAAGCTCTGAAAACTGATTGCGTCGCAGTTGGAGCAGGGACAGCAGGTCTTCATCAAACTCTCGGGTGTTCACGTTGAGAAGCTGCATCGTGGACGCATTCGTCATTTCATTGATCATGATGCCTGTCAGGCGATAGTACAGATAATCGGGTACCATCAATATTTTATCCGCCTGGGCGAGCTGTTCCCGATCATGGACGAACAGTTGATACAGGGTATTAAAGTTTAGTTCCTGAATGCCTGTTTTCTCATACACAGCCTCTCGACTGATGAGCTGATGCAGTCTGTCGGGTGCGTGGAGGGTACGTGCATCCCGGTAAGCGTATACCTCATGAATGCGGTTACCTTCCTTATTAAGTAACACGTAATCTACAGCCCATGTATCAATGCCGAGCGTACAGGATTCAATTCCATTTTGCTTAGCCTTTTGCAGTCCTTGAATGATCTCATCAAATAAATTGTCTATGTTCCAGTAATTGTGCCCGTGCCTCTCAGTAAAGGAGTTGTTGAAACGGTGAAGCTCTTGCAAGTGAATTTGTTCACCTTGTAGAGTTGCACTCACGAGTCTTCCGCTTGAAGCTCCAATATCAACAGCAAGATAGTTGTTCATATCTAATCTCCTTGCATGGTGAAGTCCTGGCAGCCCCAAAGTCTGCCTTTTGTTTCTTAACTAATTCCATACTACTTCCGTTTGTCTGTGCAGTCAACATAAACGGAAATATAATTTTTGGTTTTTCTTTTGAATTTAAAAATAAAAATAAAATTAAATGTTGTTTTGTATGGTTTTGCGTTTTTTAACATTTGCTTTCTACTATATATATACCTCGAACAGGAATCGGTGTGTTGCTGCGATATTCAAATTGTGGAAGGTTCTTCAAATGCCGCTGTTTGTATGAAAAATAGTCTTGAAACCGCCCGCCAGAGGGTGTAGTATACAAGATATCAATTTCATATGACTCGTATAATATTGGGGATATGGCCCAAAAGTTTCTACCGGACGACCACTGTAATCGTCCGACTATGAGTGATAGCGCATCGGCTTCGGATGAATGCGGGCATTTATTTGTGCGCCAATCCGTCAGGGATTACAACCCCAAGGACAGGCTTCACTTGAGAAACAACTCAAGGGAGCCTGTCCTTTTTTGGTTTTGGCAGGTTTTACTGTTCAGGATTTTGCAAAATCCTCACTATTTTAAAGTACAGAAGGAGCGATACTCACATAATGAAAGCTTTGGAGGAACGTATTCGTCAAGAAGGACAGATTTTATCTGACACCGTATTAAAGGTAGATTCATTTTTGAATCATCAGGTAGATACAGCATTAGCATTAGAGATTGGTAAGGAGTTTGCACGCCTGTTCGGCAGTGCTCCGATCACCAAGGTGCTTACCATTGAAGCTAGTGGTATTCAATTTGCAATGGCTACTGCTATTGCCTTGGGGGTCCCGTTCATTTATGCGAAGAAAAAGAAGGCCATCACGCTGAATGAGCAGGTATACTTCGCAGAGGTTCATTCGTTCACTCGGCAGGAAACCTATCAGGTGAGTATCTCCCAAAAATATCTCGATGCCAGCGATCATGTGCTGATCGTAGATGATTTTTTGGCAACTGGTGCAGCATTGGTCGGACTTACGGATATTGTAAAGGAAGCAGGAGCGGAGCTGGCCGGGGTTGGCTGTGTGATTGAGAAGAGCTTCCAGGAAGGCCGTGGACTGTTGGAGCAAAGAGGCATCGCCGTACGTTCTCTTGCGCGTATCGCTTCCATGGCACCCGGCGAGGTCCATTTTATAGAGGAAGCTGGCGCGGTAATTGCTCCTGTTAAGGAGAATGTGGGATGTTAAGTAAACAAAAGTTATTCGCACTGGGCTTCCAGCATGTCATGGCGATGTACGCTGGAGCCATTGCTGTTCCTCTGATTGTAGGGGGAGCATTGCACCTGACGCCAGCCCAGATGGCTTATTTGGTGGCTGCCGATCTGTTCACTTGCGGGATTGCTACGTTATTACAAATTATGGGCACACGCTTTTTCGGTAGTAGACTGCCTGTCATTTTAGGCTGTACGTTTACGGCAGTAGGCCCCATTATCGCGATTGCTTCGACCTCAAATTTGGCGACAGCGTACGGAGCCATTATTTTGTCTGGTATATTCGTGGTGCTTGCGGCACCACTGTATGGCAAGCTGCTACGTTTTTTCCCAACGGTGGTTACAGGTTCGGTTGTTACGATTATCGGTCTATCCCTTATTCCGGTGGCGATGAACAATGTAGCAGGGGGCCAGGGCAGCGCGGATTTTGGACAGCCGCGTAATTTGCTGCTGGCGCTGGTTACATTATTGGTTATTCTGCTTGTGAATCGGTTGGCAAAGGGCTTTATGCGCTCGATTTCCGTGCTCATCGGTCTGTTTGCAGGCACGGTGGTTGCTTATGCGATGGGAATGGTGCATTTTGCTCCCGTGGCAGATGCGTCATGGGTGAGTGTTGCGCAGCCATTTTATTTTGGTAAGCCAGAGTTTAGCATTATGGCAGTTTGTACGATGATTATCGTCAATATTGTCAGCATGGTCGAGTCTACGGGTGTTTATCTGGCAGTAGGCAAGGCGATTGATCAAAAGGTAGAGCAAAAGCAGATCGTCAATGGACTCCGTTCGGAAGGACTTGCGATTATGCTTGGGGGTATTTTTAACGCGTTTCCTTATACAGCCTTCTCGCAAAATGTGGGTCTGATCTCGCTCACACGCGTCAAATCACGGAACGTTATTTTTGCTGCGGGCGGTATCATGGTTGTTCTCGGTTTGCTGCCTAAGCTGGCTGCTTTAACGACAGTGATTCCTAACGCTGTGCTGGGCGGGGCGATGATCGTCATGTTTGGCTCGGTCGCTGCATCAGGCATGTCTATTTTGTCAGAAGTGGATCTGCGAAAGGAAAGCAATCTGCTGATCGCAGCATGCAGTATTGCTGTGGGCCTAGGTTCTGCCGTTCTGCCACAAATGTTCGACCAGCTGCCGAGCTTTGCCAAAATGTTGTTGCAAAATGGTATTGTTTCGGGCTCGATTACAGCGATTGTCTTGAACATCGTTTTGACGAGAAAACAAGGGGAATCGGTCAAAAGCGTGACGGTTCAGGAGGTTCCACAGGAGGTTTGATGATTAGAAATAAATAAAGATAGCCGGAGAGAGGACGTATGCCTCTTTTCCGGCTGTTTGGCATGGGGTTATCCAGATAGTAGATCCCCTTGCTGTCTGGGGATATATAGATAAACTGCGGAATGAAATGGGTAGCTCTAATTTGGTGCGTTTTCCAGTTTACTTACTAGAAGAATTTGCTAGAGCAGCGGGCGATATCATGGTATAATTTACCTTATGGATTTTGAATAGTGGTGGATGTTTTCGGACCACGGTGCAGCTTCCCGAAAGGGGGTGAAGCCGATGGTCAACCTTGTGTCGTGCTACGATGTGTTGCGTTGGATGGTTACGTTACTAAGCCTGGCGTTTAGTATTCGTAAACTTTATCGCTGGCTACGTCGAAAATTTCGGAACAAGCGAAAACCCACCGCGTAATTAGGTTGGCCCCTAACGGTGGGTTTCGTTTGCATTGACATTTAGTTATGCAGCGCGCCGTGGTGGTGATCCACAGCCTTTCAAGTCCTAAGAGTCTTTGCCGTTGGCGCGGCGAAGACTCTTTTTAGTATACGGACACGGTGGTTTACTCTATACCTAATTTTAACACTTCAATTGCGTGCACGCAATTGGAGGTTATGTCTTGTTTCTACCTTATCGTTCAAATTTAAATTATTGTGCAGCCTTTATTGACAAGCCTGTGACAACAAAATAAGATCGTAATGAAAAGAAATAAAGGAAGAAAACAGGTGTGAGCCGGACAACTCTATGTATGGGGTTTCGTAGAGACGATGTACATAGTTGTTGAGCATGTTCACTTAAAAGGGAAGTTCGGTTGATTCCGACACGGGCCCGCCACTGTATACAGGCATCAGCAGGATACTGCTGGAGCTTTCAGAACAGCCACTGGAATTGTGAAGAACCGGGAAGGCCTGAAAGATACGCCTGGAGTCAGGAGACCTGCCTGTTTTGACATCACTGTCAGACCCACGGGATGCTGGGGAGGTGGTTAGGCGTGCTGCATACGGAATGTCTGAAACCGATCTGATCCCTTCTATGTTTTTGGAGTTGGCTTCGAGGTGAGTTCTGACATTTTATATTGAAGGCATTTCTGACTGCTAATTAAGTGGTCTGGAATGCTTTTTTCGCGTTTTGCGTTAGGTTTATGCGATTTTACAAGATAGAGGGGGATTCATCGAATGATAAGCAGTCGTAGTAGGCGTTCATGGTTGATATGTACAGGAGTGATGCTGCTGCTGGCAGTTATGGCTCTTTCGGGATGTGCCAGCAATAGGACGTCGGATAGCTCCGGCAAGGGTGAAAACGCGTCAGCACAACAAACAGCGACAGATAAAAAGCTGGTAATGGCGTATACATGGAAACCGTCAGGCGTTGACCCGCATGGAGATAATAGCTGGGATGTGATGCGATCCGGTGCAGGTGAGACACTGGTACGTTTGAATGAAAAGCTGGAGCCTGTGGCTTGGCTGGCAAAGGAGTGGAAGCAGGATAGCCCTACAGTTTGGACGTTCAGCTTGCAGGATAAAGTCACTTTTCATAATGGAAAAAGTATGGGTGCAGCAAGTGTAAAAGCGTCTTTGTTACGCTCTATTGAGAAAAGCCATCTGGCGAAGGATTTACTGAATGTGAAGTCCATTGATGTAAGCGGCCCGCTGGCCTTGAAGATCACGACAAACCAGCCGAATGCGGCGTTGGTGTCTAATCTAGCTGATCCATCGACGATTGTACTGGATGTGGCATCGATGAAAGATGAACAGAGTTACCCAGCGATGACAGGCGCCTTTAAAATCAAAGCGTTCAACAAGGACCAATCGTTGGTCGTGGAGCGTTATGACGGATATTGGGGCGAGAAGGCACGACTGGCTGAAGCGACGATGAAGTTCATTACGGACGGGAATTCGCGCCTGATGGCGCTGCAATCCGGCGAGGTGGACGTAGCGACGGATATTCCGGTTGATAACGCAGAGGTACTGAAAAAGAACGGCAAGCTGCAAGTGCTGTCAGCTCCGTCCTTGCGCACCCATATGATCGTGTACAATATGGAATCGCCAGTATTCAAGGATGTGGCGAACCGTAAGGTGGTGGACAGCCTGATTCCACGCGCATCGATTGTGAGCGCCGTCATGAGGGACTTCGGTACGGAGGCAAGCAGCCCGTTCCCGAGCATTCTTCCCTTCGGTAAAGTTGAGCGTAAAGCGCTGGACGGAACGGCAGAGCAACTGTTGACGAAGGATGGCTGGCAGAAGGACGCCCAAGGGACATGGACTAAGCAAGGCAAGCCGTTCGAGGTTACGCTGCTGACTTTCCCTCAGCGTCCGGAGCTCTCTGTTATGGCTGAGGTCATCCAAAGCCAATTGCTGAAAGAGGGAATCCAGGTCAAGATTCGCAAGGTGGAAAATATCGACGAGGCGTTGACCAAAAACGATTGGGATTTTGCTATGTACAGTATGCTTACTGCTCATACAGGAGAGCCGCAATATTTTATGGACATGTTTTATTCTTCGAAAAGCGAAGCCAATGTAAGCCGTTATAGTTCCAAACCGCTAGAGAGTATTCTGAACAGCTTGAAGCTGGCGAAGGATACAGCGCAGCGTAATGCCATGACACTACAAGCGCTGGATATCATCAATACGGATTTGCCACAGTCGTTCATTGTGCATCCTGATAATGTGTTTGGCGTGAAAAAAGGGGTGGGGGGGTTTACACCGCATCCGATCGAGTATTACTACATTACAGCGCAATCCGATATTGCGGAATAACGAGCTGCGTATCCTATGATTCGTTTTATACTGGAACGTGTGGCGCAGCTGCTTATCATTGTATTCGTGGTGTCCACGCTGACTTTTGTACTGATGCGGCTGGCCCCTGGAGACCCTGCTACCATTTTGCTCACCGCGCATAATATCCCTGCCTCTGAGGAGGCGTTGACGACGCTACGAAAGGAACTGGGCTTAAACGAACCGCTTCATATTCAATATGTGAACTGGCTGCGGGATGTGTTCACAGGGCATTGGGGCACTTCGTATGTATCCAAGGAGTCGGTGCTAGCCGAACTGTGGAACAGACTTCCTGCTACTGTGGAGCTAGCTGCTGCGGGCTTCGCCGTCATGACGGTGCTTACGCTGGGGCTGGGGCTAGCTGCCTCGCTAAAAATCAGCGGCCCACTGGATCGTCTGGGCAGGCTGTTCGCCCTGCTGGGATCGTCGATCCCCTCTTTTTGGTTTGGTTTTCTGTTGATCTATCTATTCTCCGTTCGCTTGGGCTGGCTCCCATCCATGGGAAGGGAGGACTGGACACATCTAGTGCTCCCAGCGCTGACTCTTGGCGCAGGTTTGGGAGCTGTGCAAGCACGCGTACTGCGCGCTCAAATGCTGGAGCTGGGTGACCGGAATTTTGTGAAAGCAGCGAAGGCTCGAGGCTTTTCACGTTTGCATATCCTGTTTTTTGAGATATTTAGGCATGCGGTTCTGCCTATAATTACACTGCTAGGTACCAATCTATCATTTATGCTGGCAGGTAATGTGATTGTAGAGACCATTTTTTCATGGCCGGGGTTGGGCAAGTATTTTATAGATGCGATTACACAGCGAGATTATCCGGTGATTCAGGGGTATGTTATTTTCGCCGTATTTTTAATTGTAGGAGTTCAGTGTTTGGTGGATGTGGTCCAGACGGCGATAGATCCGAGGCTACGTTTGCGTTAAGGAGGAAGCTGAAAATGAAAAAGATACGGCTTTCCTTTCAAGGGAGCTTGCTGGCAGGAGGCGTACTGTTTGGTCTGATCGTGCTGCTTGGGTTATTGGCTCCATGGGTCGCTCCTCATGATCCTCTCCAAGTGGACCTTTTGAACCGTCTGGCACCACCCAGCCGGAAATATCCTTTCGGTACGGATCATCTGGGCCGGGATGTGCTATCACGGCTAATTTACGGGATTCGGATGAGCGTGCTAATCGCATGTGCGATTACTGTAGCTACGTTGTGCTTCAGTCTGCCTATAGGGTTGCTTATTGGTTATGTGCGCGGACGCGTGGACCAGCTGGTTATGCGAGGAATCGACGGGGTACTGGCTTTTCCTGATATTATTTTAACAGTGGCAATTGTCGGTATTTTGGGTCCGGGTTTTGTTAACATGACCCTTGCGATTATTGCGGTACGGTGGGCGGGCTATGTCCGATATATCCGTAGTCTGGTTCAAAAAGCTTGTCAGGAGGACTACGTTCGGTATGCCCGTTTATCCGGCAATTCACACGTACGTATACTGAGCCGTTATGTATTGCCACAAGCGTTGCCGCAATTGTTGGTTTATGCGGTATGGGATATCGGACGCGTGGTGCTGATGATCGCTGGGCTGTCCTTTCTTGGACTGGGGGTACAGCCGCCCAAGCCAGAGTGGGGCGTGATGCTGCATGATGCCACCTCATATTTTCAGGTGGCTCCGCATGTCATGATTTTCCCAGGCTTGGCGATTATGCTATTCGTACTTGCCTGCCAGCTTTTGGGCGACCGCTTTTCGGAAAAGGAGGCGGCCAAATAGTGGAGGATCAAACAGCCCTTGGGGGCAAGGATACGATAGAACAAGTGGCAGGTCGAAAACCGTTGTTACACGTGGAACATTTGGAAATCTGCCGCACAGGCGTAGGAGCAAGCAGAAGTGGGAGCAAACCACTGCTGCGTGATGTGAGCTTTTCCATATATTCAGGGGAGATTGTGGTCCTGACTGGACCGAGCGGATGCGGCAAGAGCCTGACCGCTCACGCAATCGCAGGCATGCTGGAGCCAGGTATCGGTGTTACGCATGGGCGTATCTACTATAACGGGGAAGACATTCTCCCGTTCCAGGAACGGCGCTGGCAAAGGCTGCGCCGAGAGGATATTGCCCTGCTCATTCAACAATCGCTGAGCGGGTTAAACCCGATCCGGACTGTCCGCGCCCAGCTGATGGATACGCTTAGACTGCACGGGCGGCGTTGGATGCCGCATGACCAGATGGAGCCGGAGCACGCTGGTGCTGCATTATCCCACAATGCACCGCAGCAAGTCCACCCACTGGGCGTGCTGCCACGGATGCGGCAGATGCTGAGCCGTGTCTTAGAAATAGCCAGAGGAGGCGCTACTCCAGTGCGGGAGGCCTATTTGCGCTCTCTGCTCTGCAAGGTAGGGTTTGCAGATCCTGAGCATACTTTGTCGTCATATCCTTTTGAACTAAGTGGAGGCATGTGTCAAAGGGTGCTGCTGGCTGCCATGCTAAGCTCCGGTCCTCGCCTCTTTATTGCCGACGAGCCTACTACGGCGCTGGATGTGATCAACCGCGACAAGGTCTTGGCATTGCTGCAACAGTTGAGAGAAGACTTTGATCTCACCATATTGTTGATCTCACATGATCGCCAGGGTATGAGTCGCATAGCAGATCGAGTGTTGGAGATGAGCCCGGAAGGAAGGATGCACCAGTGATGCTGGAATTGAAGAATGTGGCCAAAGCATACCCTGTCCGCAAACGGAGAAAAGGTTGGTTCAGCACGCAAGATAGCGAACAGGCCGTGAAGAAGGTGAGTCTGGAGATACGACAAGGAGAATGTCTTGGACTGGTTGGAGAAAGTGGAAGTGGCAAAAGCACGCTGGCACAATGTATTCTGGGGCTGGAGTCGTTGACCTCAGGAGAGATTTGGCTGGATGAACAGCCCATTCACACCGGAAAGATGAAGGATGTTCAGCTGTACAAGCGAATCCAGTTGGTTGCACAGGATTCGTCCTCCTCGCTACATCCCCGTATGACCATTCGAGATATTTTAATGGAGCCAATCCACAACTATTTCCCTGAGCGAAAAGCGCAGGCGCTGGATATTTGTCTGTCTCTATTGGAATCGGTAGGATTAGAGGCTGACAGTCTGGAAAAATACCCAGCTCAGCTGAGTGGCGGGCAAAAGCAGCGGGTATGTATTGCCCGAGCTTTAGCGGTGGAGCCAAATATTATCTTGTTCGATGAATCGATCGCCAATCTGGATACGACAACGCAGTCTTCTGTACTGGACATGCTCAAGAGAATGCAGGTGGAACGTCAGTTGTCCTACCTATTTATCACTCACGATCTCCCATCTACTCGTCAGTTTTGTGACCGGGTTGCCGTCATGGTTCAGGGGGAGATTGTGGAAATATTTAGGGAATGGGATGAAGACTTGTTACAGCATGAGTACACGCGTACTCTATTTCAAACGTTGGCGAATTAAGCCATAAGTTTAGGATTTTTCAAAATCCTCATTCTACAAATTCAAAAGAAATAAGAGGGTTGCTTGTCGAATAGTGTTGACAAAATTGAGCGTGATACCTATTCTAAATATGATTATGATAATCATTATCACATATATAGAAAAGGGGAAATACATTGATGTCCGTTCGACACCGCAAGACTGCTACCCTTATGTTGGTGGCGCTCCTCTTATTATCCGTTGTTTTGGGCTGCGCAAAGCAGGAGAACACACCTGCATCCACCTCTACTGACGGAGCTGCCAATGAAAAGTCGATCACGCTATCGTGGCCGCGTGACATTGGCACGATGAATCCTCATGTATACAATCCTTCCCAACTTTTTGCACAATCCATGGTTTATGAGCCGTTAGTCAGCTACAAGCAAGGAGGCAAGCTGGAACCTGCTTTGGCTGAATCCTGGACTATTTCCAAGGACGGTAAGACATATACGTTTAAGCTGCGCAAAGATGTGAAATTTTCGGATGGTACGCTATTTAATGCGGCCATTGTCAAAAAGAACTTTGACGCTATCATGAAAAATGAGAAGACGCACAGCTGGCTTGGTATAGTAGGCGTTCTCGACAAAACTGAAGCCGTAGATGACAGCACCTTCCGAATGACGCTCAAAGAGCCATACTACCCAGTGCTTCAGGATTTGTCTGTCGTTCGCCCGTTCCGTTTTCTGGGTGAAGCCGGGTTCCCGGATGATGGAGATACGTCCAAAGGAATCAAGAAACCTGTAGGTACAGGACCTTGGATGCTGGATGAATACAAGCAAGATGAGTATGCAACCTTTAAGCGTAATCCGAACTATTGGGGTACTGCACCGAAGGTGGATAAAATTACGGTAAAAATCATTCCCGATGGCGAAACCCGTGTGATGGCCTTTGAAAAAGGCGACCTGGATCTGATTTATGGAGAGGGTGTCATTAGTCTGGATGCCTTCAAACAGCTTCGCGACACGAATCAGTATGTTACCACGCTGTCCGAGCCTGTCGGAACAAGAAGTCTGTTGCTCAACTCGTCCAATCCCAAGCTGGCAGACCTTCGGGTACGTCTGGCCCTCCAGCATGGCTTTAACAAGCAGGCAATGGTGGAAGGTGTGACTTCAGGGCTGGAGGAAAAAGCGGATACGGTTTTATCCAAAAACTATCCGTATACGAATGTAAACCTACAGCCTGTTGGCTATGATGTGGAAAAATCCAAAGCGTTGCTGGATGAGGCTGGCTGGAAGCTGCCCGCAGGCGGTACAGTACGGGAAAAAGACGGACAACAGCTGGATTTTGAGCTGATTTTTGATAAAACCGATCCAATCCAAAAGGCGATGGCTGAAACCATTCAGGCCGAATGGGGAGAACTGGGTGTCAAAGTGAACCTGACCGGACTGGAGCTGACGGTTCAAGTTAAGCGCCTTAGATCCAATCAGTTTGATCTGTACTTCTGGTATAACTACGGTGCGCCTTATGATCCGCATTCCTTTATTAACGTCATTGCCAAGAAGAGCTTCGGAATTTCCGAGACGCTGAGCGCCCTTCCGATGAAGAAAGATCTGGATCAGCAAGTACACGAGGCGCTCTCATCGACAGATGAAACCAAGCGCCAAGAGCTGTATGCTTCGATTCTGAAGACGCTTCAGGAGCAATCTGCCATTGTGCCTATTTCGTATATTAAGAAAACGGCAGTGTATCAGAAAAAGATTACGAACTTTGTATTCCCGGCCAACCGGGATGAAAATCCGTTTGGTGGGCTTGAAATCGGGAAGTAGTTAAAAACGAAGGGTAACGTTCGTTTACAGGATAGGAGGACAACTCATGATCAGCTATATCGGGAAGCGAATGGTAGCGGTCATTCCTATTGTTCTCTTTGCCACCCTCGTTACCTTTGCACTGATTCATATTTCACCAGTTGATCCGGCCGAGGCCTATTTGACGGCTGCTCATATTTATCCTACTCCAGAGATTCTGGAGCAGAAAAGACATGAGTTCGGGCTGGATGAGCCTTTGCTGACGCAGTATATGCATACACTTCAAAGAATCAGTCAATTGGACTTTGGTACTTCGTATCTGACCAACAAGCCGGTATGGGATGAGGTCAAAGTTCGGCTGCCCGCCACTTTTGAATTGGCTGTGAGCAGTATGGTGCTATCTATTCTAGTGAGTATCCCGTTGGGCGTGCTAGCGGCGATGCGTAAAAATGGCTGGATCGACATGCTTAGTCGAGGAATTTCATATTTTGGGGCGTCTATTCCCCAGTTCTGGCTGGGATATTTGTTAATCTTCTTTTTCTCTGTCCGATTGGATTGGCTCCCTGTAGAGGGGCGAGGAACGTGGCAGCATCTGGTGCTGCCCACGTTAACCCTGTCGCTGGTTCTGATTGCTTTATATACGCGCCTGCTGCGTTCCAGTGTGTTGGAGCAGCTGCAGGAAACGTATGTGCAGTATGCCAGAACTAGAGGACTCCGTGAGCGGGTGATCATGCTCAAGCATGTACTGAAAATTGCCATTGCTCCACTGATTACAAGTATGGGTATGAACCTGGGCAAACTTTTGACCGGAACGATTATTGTGGAGCAGGTGTTTTCATGGCCCGGGTTTGGCCGTTATTTTGTGGAGGCGATTTTTAACCGGGATATTCCCGTCATACAATGCTATGTGTTTTTGGCGGCATGCCTGTTCATCGTATGCAATTTGCTCGTTGATCTGGTGCATTTGTATATGGACCCCCGAATTTCATCGAAGGGACGAGCAGAGCAGTGATGATAAGATTGCGTACAATGTTCAAAGGTCAAAAGGTAATCGTGGTCTGCTCTGTCGTACTGGCTGCTCTTTTTATTATTATGGCGCTAGCTCCTTGGCTGGCTCCCCATGATCCGGTTAAAGTCAGTTTACTGCACAAGCTGGAGGGACCTTCCAAAGAGTACTGGCTGGGAACCGATCATTTGGGTCGGTGCAATTTATCCCGGTTGCTGTATGGCGCACGGATTTCGCTAGGCTTTGCAACCTTAATTTTCCTGTCCTCGCTTAGCATCGGCGTTGTGATCGGGTCGCTTGCGGGTTATGTGGGCGGCTGGGTCGATAATGTGCTGATGCGGTTTTGCGAAGGTATTATGGCGTTTCCGAATTTGGTGCTTGTGCTGGGCATTGTCGGTATTTTTGGACCGGGCCTCATGCAGGTGCTGCTTGCATTAATGATGGTGCAGTGGGTGTATTATGCCAGAATGTGCCGCAATATGGTCGTCAGTCTGAAAGAACGGAATTTTATAGCTGCCGCAAGGATCAGCGGGTCCTCCTCAGGAGCCATTATCCGGCGGCATATTATTCCGAATGTGCTGCGGCCGATTGTGGTCATTGGTACGCTGGAAATGGGCTGGGCGATCATGGATATTTCCGCGTTGTCGTTCCTCGGTTTGGGCATCCAACCGCCGACTCCCGAATGGGGAGCGATGATTCATGAGGGAACGGGATACATCCGCAGCCATCCGGAATTAATGATCTATCCGGGGGTCATGATTCTGGTGGTGGTGATGGCCTTCAATATATTGGGGGAGGCGCTGTCCGACCGATACGGAATTGCCAAACGTCAGTAAAACAGGAGTGAGTTACAACGATGGACGACAGGGCGAAGGTGCTGGAGGTCAGCGACTTACAGGTGAAGCTCAGAACCGATGCAGGGACGGTGTCTCTGCTGGAGCCAACTCATTTTGAGCTGAGAAGGGGACAAGTTCTGGGTCTTGTCGGCGAGAGTGGAAGCGGCAAAACGGTGACTTGTAAAGCGTTGCTCCAATTACTGGATCGCCAGACGATGGACGTGGAAGGAAGTGTCCGTCTGAACGGGCGTGAGCTTAACGGAATGGCGGCTGAGGAGATGCGCCGTATTCGGGGCAAGGAAATCGCGTTTATTATGCAAAATCCGATGAGCGCCTTTACGCCAGTGTATACGATCGGAGCTCAGTTTATGGAAACGGTCCGCACGCACACCGGATTAACCAAACGACAGGCCCGTGATCTTGCCATAACGGCTCTGGAAAATATGAATTTGCCCGATCCAGCCAAGCTGATGAAGCGTTATTCATTTCAGTTGAGCGGAGGGATGCTGCAACGGGTCATGATCGCTATTTCCATGTGCCTGCGGCCAGCAGTGGTTATTGCCGATGAACCAACGACGGCGCTTGATGTGGTCAATCAGCTACAGGTGCTAAGAGAGCTGGATCGCTTGCGTACGGAATACAATACGTCCATTTTGCTGATCTCGCATGATCTGGGCGTCATTTCCCAATTGGCGGATGAAGTGGCTGTCATGCAGCAGGGTCGTATTGTTGAGCAGGCTGAGGTCCATCAGTTGTTCGATCACCCGCAGGATGAATATACGAAAATGCTGCTGCATGTCAGACCCAAGTTGTCCCTTCGGGGCATGAATCAGGTAGGTGGTTAGTCGCCTGTTCGACGGTCACACTTTCAAAAGGGGAGCGAATGCGCATGCTACAAGTGAAGGAAGTAACCCATAGCTATGGAAGGCGCAAATGGCTGGGCCGCTCTGAACCACGTCCCCCTGTGTTGGCTAACGTTTCGCTTACTATAGAGAGTGGATTTTGCCTGGGCTTACTTGGAACCAGTGGAGCTGGTAAAAGCACGCTGGGCAAGATTATTCTAGGGCTGGAGAAGCCGCAGGAGGGTCAGGTTCTGTTCCAGGGACAGGACATTTATAATGCGAGTCCCCAGGCCCTCAGGGGACTGCGACGGGATATGCAAGTCGTATTTCAGGACTGCTACTCTGCTGTAAACCCCCGAATGACCGCCGGGCAGATTATTGGGGAGCCATTGGACAATTACGAACGGTTATCGGTGAAGGAACAAAAAAGAACGGTCGAAAGCCTGCTGGAACGGGTTGGCCTCAAGCCAGAGGATCGGATTAAATATCCGCATCAGTTCAGTGGCGGACAATTGCAGCGGATCAACATCGCACGGGCGATTGCGCTCAAACCAAAGCTGATCGTGCTGGATGAGTCCGTCAGCAGCCTCGATATGGTTCACCAGATGCACATTTTATCCCTGCTGGGAGAACTGAAATCTTCGTTTGGATTGTCATATCTGTTCATCACGCATGATATTCGGGCAGCTTATGCTGTCTGCGATGGCATTGCTGTGATGGAGCAGGGGAGATTGATCGAGCGCTGTGATGAGAAGGATCAGATTTTTGACTCTGCTCATCCTGCTGTACGACGGTTGATCTCGTCCATTTTGCCGGAACATCCAGCAGAGCGTTTTCCGCTTCATGGATAACAGTGGACCCGCAAGGGTCCTTTTTTTGTGCAACATATAGCTAAATAATCAATATGAAATTTACTTGTTGTATTATTTGAATAACCCGTTATAATATAAAATCATAGTAAATTACTTGGATATTAAAAAGGGGATGTCATAATATGAAGAAATCTGCTTTGGTAGCAGCGATTGGCCTATCTCTTGTGTTATTAACGGGTGCCTTGAGTGGATGTTCCTCGAAGGATGCGGCATCGGGGGATAAGGTCATCTATGTCGGCACACAAAATGACTACCCACCGTTTGCCTTTACGAATGATAAAAATGAGCTGACTGGATACGATGTGGAAGTAGTCAAGGAGATCGACAAGAAGCTGGACGGCTATAAGATTGAGTTTGTACCCTCGGGCTGGGATGCGATATTCCTTGCACTGGATTCGAATAAAGTTCAGATGATCGCAGATGAAGTTGCCAAAAATCCTGAACGTGAGAAGAAGTATTTGTTCTCGGATGAGTCTTATTTCTCGGCTCAGTCGGTTATTATTGTGAAAAAGGGTAGAACGGATATTCATTCCCTCAAGGATTTGGAAGGCAAGAAGGTAGCAGCCTCGGTAGGCGACTCCTACACACAGTTGCTGGAACAGTATAATGCGAAGAACGGGAATAAAATTATTTTGAAATACAATGATACAGGCACTTCGTCCGATAACCTTCAAGACGTGCAAAATGGCCGAGTGGACGCTTATGTGAATGATCCGGTTATGGCGGCGGCAACGATCAAGAAGGAAGGTTTGCAGGTGGAAGCTGTGGGCGAGCCGGTGCAAAGTGATAACATCAACCTGGTGTTTAAAAAGGATAAGCAGGGCGAAGAGCTGAAAGCTAAAATCGACCCGATCATTAAAGAGCTGAAAACGGACGGAACACTGAAAAAATTGTCTGAACAGTGGACAGGTGGAGAATTTATTCCTCAGTAATAACAATGTAAAGGGTAAAGTGGGGTTCCTATGGAAAAGCTGTTTGATCTTGATTATATGTTGAAAAGCCTTCCCCAGATCGTCGAGTATCTCCCCGTGACCTTATGGATTGCGTTTGTGTCCATGCTGCTGGGTGGGATCATCGGGTTAGCTACCGCCTTAATCCGGATATACAAGGTGCCTGTCTTGGCACCGTTATCTACGTTGTATGTCTCGTACATTCGGGGAACACCGCTCATTGTGCAGCTGTTTCTCGTATATTACGGAATACCCAAGTTTCTGTATTATTTCCAGAGCGAATATGGGTTCTTACAGCAGTTCAATGTCTATGTCATTCCGCCCGAGCTGTTTGCGTTGCTCTCATTTTCATTGAATCTCGGGGGATACCTGTCGGAGACATTTAGGGCGGCGATTCATTCGGTCGATCGGGGACAATTTGAGGCTGCTAATTCCATCGGCATGAGCCAAACACAAATTATGCTCAAAATTGTACTGCCGCAGGCGTTGACGGTGGCTTTGCCCAATTTGGGAAACACGCTGATCAGTACAGTGAAGGATACGTCTTTTATTTTTATGATTGGTGTCGTCGATATGATGGGACAGGCTAAAATTATGGGCGCGCGGGCGCTGGCTTTTTTTGAGGTGTATGTTGCGGTGTCTCTGATTTACTGGTTGGTGTGCATTATTATTGAGCGCGGACTTGTCGTGCTGGAGAAGCGTATTCGAATTTACGAAAGAAGTGAGTAAGGGTATGATTCAACTTCATCAAATTCATAAGCATTTTGGACAGCATCACGTGTTGAAGGGCATAGACCTGACGGTGGGCAAGGGAGAAGTCGTGGTGATCCTGGGCCCAAGCGGATCGGGGAAGTCCACGCTGCTGCGCAGCATTAATTTTTTGGAACAGCCGACCAGTGGTGTCATTGAAATTGACGGTGTAAAGGTAGACGCGGCCAAGGCGGGAAAAAAGGACATTCTCGGACTACGGATGGCAACGGCCATGGTATTTCAGCAATATCAGTTGTTTAAAAATTTGAATGCACTCCACAATGTGATGATTGGTCTGACCAGTGTGAAAAAGCTGGATCGTAAGCAGGCGAGGGAGATCAGTGAAGGCATTCTGGAAAAGGTCGGGTTAAAGGATCGTATGACTTATTATCCTGCCCAGCTTTCGGGTGGACAGCAGCAGCGAGTTGCGATTGCCCGTGCTTTGGCACTAAATCCGCAGGTGTTGTTGTTCGATGAACCGACATCTTCACTTGATCCTGAACTGGTAGATGAAGTGCTGTCCGTGATTCAAAAGGTGGCGAGTGAAGGCAATACGATGATTATTGTCACGCATGAGCTTGGTTTTGCGAGAGATGTAGCGGATCGGGTTGTGCTGATGGAGCATGGCGTGATCGTGGAGCAGGGACCCGTGGAGCAGTTTTTCACCAATCCGAAGGAAGAACGGACACGGCAGTTTCTGGGCAAAGCGTTGGTACAGAGAGTGCCACAGGAGCAGCCTGTATCCCCATAAGAAGTACGTGGATGGCTTATAGGTATGTGCAGCGGCGCTGTAGACTTATTGCACCTATGTAAAAAGCACGTTAGACAAGTCGCAGGAGGAAGGAAAGCCCGCGCTTGTTTGTCGTGCTTTTTTGGCCCCTCATATCTCCAATTATTTTCCATTGCAAAGTAGCTTATCACACTTATTCATGATAAATTCTAAGAACAATACAGTGAAGATGTAATCGGGAAGGAACATTGGATATGAAAAAGGTTTTGTTCATTAATACCGGAGGGACCATTTCTTCCTCCTATCAGGAAAACGGCCTGACACCGACCCAATCGGCTGAAAATATTTTGGCGGAAATTCCGGAACTGAAGGAGATTTGCGAGATTGATGCCCATAATCTGATGAGCATTGATAGCACAAATACACAACCTGAGGATTGGGCTTCCATCGCCCGGATGGTACATCGTTCGCTCGATCAATACGACGGTATTGTCATTGCACACGGCACGGACACGATGGCTTATACAGCATCAGCCTTGAGCTTCATGTTGGGAACTGTAGACAAACCCGTCGTCGTGACAGGTTCGCAGGTTTCTATTTTGGCGGAGCACAGCGATTCCAAAAAGAATGTAATCGACTCATTCCTGACCGCATGTGGCGAGGTGGCCGGGGTTTTTGTCGTGTTTAACGGCAAAATTATCAACGGTAGCCGCAGTTCAAAAATCAGAACACGCAGCTATAATGCTTTTGAGAGTATTAACTATCCGTATATCGGACTCGTGGAGAACGGTAAGGTGATCTATACGGAGGGCGTATTTGCAAATCGCGGTACCGCTCGTCACCCATACAACGACGGGTATGCTTCGGAGGTATTTCTGCTCAGGCTGATTCCGGGTACGAATCCGGCGATCTTCGATGCCATTCAGGGCTTGGGCTATAAAGGTATCGTCATTGAGGGCTTTGGTATGGGCGGCGTTCCTTTTAAAGAAAGAAGCCTGATCAGCAAAATAGAGGAGCTGATGAAGGACGGTATGAGTATTGTCGTGACTACTCAATGTCCTTATGAGGGCGGGGATTTGACGATTTACGAAGTGGGGCAAAAGGTACTGGAGAAGGGTGTTATTCCGGGGTATGACATGACAACGGAAGCGCTGGTGACGAAAATGATGTGGGCGTTGGGGCAGACGGACGACCCGGCAGGGGTAGCCAAGATTATGGCAACGAACTACGCGGACGAAGTTTCCTTGCCTGCGGATACAGCTTCCTTATAGGAAGCTGATTTCCGTAGATGAGGATTTTGCAAAAATACCGGGTTAACGCTGGGCTTGCCCCAGTCTGCTTTTAATCTCAATAGCCACTTTCAGCGCTTGTACAGCTGACTCCAGTGGAATCAGGCTTTCCGGATGTCCACCAAAGCATTCAAGTGCATGGTCCAAACTTTTTTCGTATGGATTGGCAGATTCGAGGTTGATTTTTTGCTGTCCTGATGCGGTATATTCATATAATGCGGTAGGTATAAGATCGTTTTCGTCGCTTTCATGAAATACCAGCTTGGCCTCTTCAAAATACGCCTCATAGGCCACTGTGAATGGGTAGCTTCCCGGCAAGTGGGATGAGGCGATGACTTCTGTGAAAGTATCCCGATGCTGAAAGTAAGCCCGAACCTGTGCTTGTTCAGGATGAGTAACTTCTGTTCCCCAGACTGTACAAGGATCACAGGGGCCTAATAGCCAGGTCAATAAATCCAGTTCATGAATCATGAACTGAGTAGGGATGGAGCTTAGTCCAAGATCCCCCCACAGAGGAGACGTTTCTCTTTTCAAAGATAAGGAAATGAGCTTCCCGTATTTCTGTTGGCGGTATGCTTCATACAGATAGGTATAGGCGGGGTCAAACTTAATGAACTGGTTGACCAGAATCTTTTTGTCATATTGCTTCTCAGCTTGTTGCATAAGAAGAGCGTCTTCGAGATCAAAGCAAACGGGTGTTTCACAAAATACATGCTTACCGTGCTTCAGCGCGTCCACCGCATATGACCTATGCAGGTGGGAAGGCAGGCATAGATCGACGATATCCACGTCTGGATCCAGCAGAATATCCTCTATATTTTGTGTGACTTCTACGTTTAGCTCCTCTTTCAGCTTTTGCAGCTTGGCTTCGTTCCTTCCAAATACCATGATTCTGTTTACCTTGGGATGGTTGTTTAACAGTGAGGCATGATACGCGCCGAATCCCGTCCCCAATATTCCAATATTCATCATCCATCACACCTCTTTACTTCTATGATACACACCTATTACTGCCAACAGGGTGTCAACAATCTTTGCATTATCTTTTCAATTCGGGTTAACCATCTATTGTGGAGGAATGATTGTGAGACTGCATCGTTTAATCGCGATTTTATTATGTATCGAATCTAGAGGGAGAATGAAAGCCAAGGAATTGGCGTTGGCACTGGAAACCTCTGTACGCTCCATCTACAGGGATATCGACCTCCTGGCTGAAGCCGGCGTTCCGATTGTTACCGCTTCCGGCCCGAAGGGCGGAATTTATTTAATGGAGGGTTATACGGCGAACCTGAAACAGTTGAATGGCGGGGATGTCATTCAGTTGTATTTAACAGGGATGGGCATTTATACAGGCGGGCCCACGGAATCGGGTTTGAAGTTAAAGAATGCTCTCCTCAAACTGGAACAGACGATGCCAGACTCGTATCAGTCCGATATTAAGAAAGCCAAAGCGCGGTTTTATTTTGATGATACGCCGTGGTGGACGGAACGTATAGCCATTCCTTGTCTTGAGTCCGTAAGAGCTGCGGTGTGGGGGTCCCATAAAATAAACATTCAATATGAAAAAGCTGACGGAATCTGTTCTTCCCGTTATGTGCATCCCTACGGACTTGTGGTGAAAAAAGGAGATTGGTACCTCATTGCCTTCTGTGAAGTTGGGCGGGAGGTTCGGACCTTTAAGTGTGAGCGAATCAAGGAGGTTCAGCCGTCTGCGGAAGTCTTTGAGGTTCCGGAGGATTTTTCGCTGGAGCATCATTGGATGAGACAAGAAACCGCGTTTAAGCAGCTTTGTGCAGAGAAAGAATACTATCCCGTTCTGATCCGAACGAATAAGAAGCAAGCGGAAATCATAGCGAAAAGGATGGAAATCATCCAGTCTGTACAGGAAGGCACTCATTTCATTCTAACGGTCAACATGTATAGTTATGAAGCGGCCTGCCGCGATGCTATGGATTGGATTGGCAGGGTTGAAGTTGTGGAGCCTGTAATACTCCGACAGTTTGTGAAGGAAGAAATTAACCGACTTCAGAGGATATATGGATAAATCATTAAAAAAGCACCTGCCTAGGGCAGATGCTTTTGCTTGTTAAGTCCAGGCCCAGAGAAATCCGTCACGATCCCAGGCGATTCTGCCACCATGAAGCTTGCGAAATGCTTTTTTGATTTCTTTTTCCAGAGATACATGACCATGCTCGCTTATAAACACATACTGCTCTCCATACTTAGAGCGTACATATGCAATTGCATCTTCTTGTTTCAGGGTGCCCACTTCACGGATCTGCGCGACCATCCATTGTGCAATTTCTTGTTCTGCTGTAGGGGTGTTGTCCATTTGTCGTATCCTTTCCTGCGTACCGATTGGGTGTAGCTGCTCGGCTCACCTCCCCGTAGTATACGGCAATTCGGAGAATTATTGAATTTTTTGATATAAATTTACTGGAGCGGTTGGCTAAGCGAGCTTTCTTTTGTATAATTAAGGGAATATTCACGGGAATTTTCTTTTTTTGTATTGTAATCATGCAAGTAATCCCTGGGGGTGCCTGGTTTGAAGGAAACAACCACAATTCGCGCAGAGCTGGAACAGTACATCAGACGAGAAGGAATTACGATTAGTAAGTTTGGGGAGAACACAGGTATTAATGCAGGAACGATCAGTGCCATTATTAACGGTAATCGTCCGATTGCGATGCTGCTGTTGGATAGGATTGGTGCAGGCATGGGGCTTGAAGAAGGGAGCCTCTATGAGTTATACATTGATGAATTTATACGGAATACGGCACCGAATTGGCGACGGGTTCGTCCCTTTTTGCATCGCTGTGCAGAGCTGAACAAACTGGATTGTATTAAGCAAGTCGTGGAGTTTATGATGGACTATCTCATATACGCCCCAGCTTTGTTTGAGACAGCAGAAGAATTATTCAGCGAAGGTAAGCTCGAGGCTGCTGCAATTATTTATAAAAATGTTTCGGAAAGTGAGAAGTACCAACATTCAGAGCGCCTGGCGCTCTGCCAATACCGTTTATTTACGATTGCCGTTGGTGATGACCAGGACGAAAATTTATGGGCAGCCACACATTTCGAAAGCTTTGTGGACCGACTGGGTGAAGCAGACCAACTGGATGCCTTAAGAGACTTGGCTAATACCTATGCCTCCTTGCGGCGTTGGGATAAAGTAGAATGGTATGCTGAAAAAATGGCTCAAAAAGCCAAGGTACAATACGAGCAAAAATACGGAAATACCAGAAGGCCGGAGCGTGGCAAGGAACCTAAGGGTCCTTTGTTTATGTATATTGTATATTCTTACGTGCTGCGTGCCGGGGTGTGGGATGAGCGCGGGGATTATCAGAAGGCACTGGAATTTGTATCCCTATACTCTGATTTGAGCTGGGTGCAAGAGGATACGGAAGAAGCTCGGCGTTTGAAGGCCCTTTGTAGCAACTGGGCTGAGGCCAACGGGTATTTATACCAGTTGATGTCCGGCAGTCTGGATGTGATTCCACAGTATGTAGATTATTTGGAAAAAAACGAAGGCGAAATTCTCGTGGGGTTACATAAAATTATGGTAGCGGCCAACCGTTATGATTTTAATGTAGACCATGTACTGCAACGTTTTGAAAAACAAATTGAGGCATTTGCAGATCAGCATGTTAAGGTAGGCACTTATACGGAGCAAATGTCAGCAGATCTCTATGCACGATTTTTGGCAGAGATGGCTTGTTATGATCTCAACAAACACCGTTATACCAAAGGTATGAAATTCTTGCTTGAGAGCCTTTCCTATTCTGTAGTGCTGAATGGTAATCCTGTCACCATCAAATGTGTAGGATTATTTGAAAAGTATCGGCATACTGCCACTTCTCAGGACAAAGAGGAATATAAAAACTTACTTGGAGAGGTAGAGTACATCCATGATAAAAAAGATCGTTTTTTCTCTGCTCGCATTTAATGTTTTTATCCTGTTGAATTTTCCACCCGTTACCCCTCCTATGGAAGATCCTAGCGATGTCCACAGTCATGGGTTGGGGGGATGGGCGCTTTCATCCCTTGAACCATCTACTTGAAAAGGTCTGGATTGTCGTAACCCAAAAGGTATCCTCTTGTGAAAAGAGGATACCTTTTTTTGGTCATCCGATGCGCTTGAATGGACCGCTTGGCTCAAGGCTTGGATGATGGAGGTACAGCAGGTGGAAACCAGACATGACGCAGATCCACCCAGCCCTGACTGTTAAAAGATACGCCGCGCACAGAAGGGAGATAGGCCGTCTGAACGGGTTTTTCATATAAAATATGCAGCTGGTGCTCATCCATGAGCCGAGTTTCGATATGTTCAAATTGCTGCGCCCTAACAGTGTGATCGGCCTCCCGTGCAATTTCACGCAGCAGTCTTTCGATATCCACACGGCTATGAGGCTCAACATGTCCGGATACATTCAGATACAAGTCAAACAGGCGTAATTGCTCATCACGGTCACGAAAGAGAGAAAAGATGATTAAGTCTGACTCCATACGGATAGATGAGCTTTTGAATTCATTCATAGATGCGGCCACGATGTTACAGGTATACCCACAGGATTCGAGCTGAGCCGCAACCCGGTCTGCGTCCGCTTTATACTCGGGAATGGTAGCAATTTGCAGTGCCGCCAGTGGTTCAAAAGAATCGTTAGATGAATTTACTGCTGGAGGAAGGGAGCGATGATCCAGACATGCTACAATGCGGGCACGTATTTCTGGGTTACGCAGTGGTCCATCCTTGTGTGTATTACATGTGATAAATTTGCGTACCGAAGCCGCTGAGTGAATCTGGCTCCATGCGGTATCCGTATCTCCCGCCGATACGGGATTATGGATAATGTGAAAAGAAGAAGCGGTGTCTTCCGTATCCGGCGATTCCAGCTTAGTCGCCCACGGGAGTTGGACAATTTCCACTCGGTCCAGATGAGCTCGGCCTTGAAAATAAGGTGCGAAAGCCTCCAGTGTACACAGGCTCTCGTTCATTTCCGTGACTTTGAATGCCCCTGTACCGACAGGGTGGATGCCAAAGGCGGCTTCACCCACCTGATTAAGCTCACGCGGCACAATCGCAGCCCGGCTGGTACACAGGAAGGATAGAAATAGCTCGTTTGGCTCCTTTAGTACGAAGCGTACCATCGTCGGACTTAAAGCCTGGACGTGCTGAATTTGCCGGACGATAAAATGGTAAAGTCTCCTTCCCGGGGCCCGACTCAGTCGCTCAAAGGTATAGACGACGTCTTCAGCGGTGAGTATTTTTCCGTTATGAAACAGCACTTCTTTACGCAGGAAAAAAGTCCACTGTGTACGAGTGGTGTCCACCTCCCAAGCGTGCGCCAATCCCGGCAAAATCTCGCCGCTTTCGTTCGCCCGACGGGCCAGGCCATCAAAGACGTGGCTGGATACGAAGGACTCGGCAAGCCAGTTCAAGTACAACGGGTCCAGCGTATAAAGTTGCTGGCGAATAGGCAGACGCAGCGTGTCGATCTGCTGCTGATCACTGCGCACCTCCGCGTGGTGCCCAAAATAATTTAGCAGCCAGCCTTGCAAATGCTCTTGCATGGTGGAGGAGCGCGAATGAACTCGGATCTCATCCAGCGCGCGTTTGATATCATGGCGGTCTATGGCTTGCATCATGGATTGCACGGCAATGTCTTCCGGCTGAATAAGGAAGCGCAGACTGGAGCGGCGGCCTCTGCCTCGGCGGGGAGTCCATTGTATCCAGTCATGCTGCTCCATTTTCTGAATGATCATCAAGGCGTTGCGGTGAGTACAGTCAAAAATAGCTGCCAGCTCATCCAGCGTCGTCTCTATAGTATGGTTTTCGTCCTTGTCGTCAGCTGCGTGTGAGTGAAGTCGTAAAAATTGGGCATGGAGTTTCATTCAAGGTTGCTCCGTTTCCCCTATATTTGATTAAAAGCGTAGCCACTTTTATAAAATAGGAAATTTTGTTTGAATTAATTTCTCTTTATCTTCTTATTTTATCATCTACAATAAGGGTTATAAAGCATATTTGCGGAGGTATTTATCATGCATGACAAGATGAATGGAACGTCTTTGCCGAAAACGTCGTTTCTGTCTGCCTTTGCTGGCGCAATTGTGTTGGCGCTGGTTCATCAATATCTGTTCTTCGGACATGGGCTGGGCGTGTCTATGCCAATTTTTGTTATTGGGTTTTACGCCTATATGTATGCCTTTAATCGAGATCGTTTCCAGCTCAAATCATGGATAGGGCGTTTGCTGTTTGTGATCATTTTCATGCTGGCATTGACATATGCGCTGTTCAATAATCCGGTCCTGTATGTGTTAAATGCGCTGGCGATACCTGCTCTGATTAGCGTACATATGGTGCTGCTGTTTGGGGAGAAAAGGCATGGCTGGTCAGAACCCGGTATTATTGGTCAGGCGTTAAGCCATTGGTTTTATCAAAACTTTCGTCATATCGTGACCCCGTTTCGGATGGTCAAGACAGTAGCCCTTCGGAATGTAAAGGATGAGCGTAAGCGTGTATTGGGCAAAGTGATGATTGGTTTACTTATTGCCTTGCCGCTACTGTTCATTATCATATCTTTGCTGGCTTCGGCGGATGGGATGTTCGAAAAGTTGTTAGCTGGAGTACCCGAATGGATCGGAACGCTGTCCTTTGGGAGTGGCATGCTACGGCTGATCTGGACCTGCTTTTTCACCTTCTGTTTCTTCTGTTATTTGTGGGGATTTGTACAGCCTGCTCCGCGTAATACGCAGAGAGAAACTCAGTCATCAACAGTACCTTACCACGAGCCGGTCGCGATTAAATTTGACCCTGTCATTACCGCTACGGTGCTGATTGTCATGAATCTGGTGTATGTTGTGTTCGTCGTGTTGCAGTTTGGATATTTGTTTGGTGCATGGGAAGGTGCTCTGCCCGAAGGAACCTCGTATGCCGAATATGCGAGAAGAGGATTCGGGGAGCTGGTTATGGTAACAGGTATTAACTTTGTGCTGATGATCAGTGTATTGAAGTGGACTGAATTTGGATCAGGTATAGTGCAAAAAATGAACAGCGGCCTGCTGTACATACTTGTGGGTTGTTCGGGTGTGATGCTGTATTCGGGATATACCCGGCTGGTTATGTACGAAGAAGCATACGGCTATACGTACACCCGCTATTTGGTACACGCGTTTATGATTTTTCTGGGCTTGCTACTGCTTATTGCAGCAATGCGCATTCATTTCCGTCAACTGCCGTTGGCGAAATATTATATTGTACTCGCTCTGGTCGCCTATGTCGTCGTGAATTATGTGGGCATTGATATACGGATAGCTGAAAATAATCTCGAACGGTATCGCACGACATCGGTGATAGATAAGGAATATTTGAGTGAGCTATCGGCGGACGCGATTCCGCTGCTGATTGACTTTAGTCGTAAGGAACATGGATCACTAGATGAGTTTTTACAGGCCCGTTTGACGAGCATGACGAGAGAAGAATCGGCTTGGCCTGAATTCAATTGGGCAAAGTATCGAGCGCAACGGGAATTGCACGACTATATTTTGGAATGAGAGGTGTTTGGGAATGATCGGAACAGAAACGGCACAGGGTATGGTACTGGAGCTACAGGATGAAATGTCACAGTATCAGCATCAGTTTGGTGTAAGACGGAACGATTTTCTCGTGGAGGCTATGTCTTACGGAATGAGTGAGGAGGAAGCTCGGTCTTATGCTATCCAGAGTATCGGTCCGGTCGTTCCCGTCGCCTATATGCCTACGTTGGCTCCCGGTAAAATCCGACCACTCAGTCCAATGCTGGCAGCGCGGTACCGATATGCGGGGGATTGGAAGGATATCGACGAGCATCTGCTCCTACCTGATGAAGTCCTGCGGATCGCAGGTACAGAGCAGTTCCGCAGCTGGATCAGCGATATGCGGAATTACTGGGTGGAATCGGCTCCATACCGATTCGGGGATGATCGTCTTTCGCTGCTGTCGGTTGCGAGCGAGGAAGAAGGTCACTTTTCCATGCTCGTCTGGAAGGAGCCCGGTGAAGAGCCAGAAGTATGGACGTACGCTTCGCAGCATGAATACCGATTCAGTCATCTGCTCCATTGGTTCAAGTGGCTGAACGGGCGCAGTGAAGAATGAGAGGTACAGATGATGAAAAAGAATCGTAATTGGGTCGTGCTATTTATCGGCATCGCTCTGATGATGGGGGCAGCAGACTATTTAACACAAGCTAAGCCTACGACTCCTCCTGAGCTTATCGTTCCAACCGTAATCAGTGAAGAAAGCCTTCAGCTAAGTGATGATTAACGAGAGAAGGATTCGATAGACGAGGCAAGGAACGATTTTTGGTAAGGCACCGTTCGGGGGATGATGAAATCTTGTCGGCTATTAGTGAGACGCTGGAGGTTTTTGGAATCCGCATAAAGGAAGCCACGATCATTTTAGGACACGATCAACAACTGGGTTAATTCAGATTCAGTAACTAAAGCGCTTTGCTGGAGACTTTTCTCCGGCAAGGCGTTTTATTTTCTCCATGTCGAACGCAGCTCTTTTTCCAGTTCACGCCATGTGTTAATAAATATTTCCTTATCAAAAGCATTTATGCCTATTTTTGAACTACTGATATTTTTGAAATAAGGAGGTTTTCTTTTGGATCGAGTAGGATTGGTCAGAGACTTAGATAGCCTAGGTCGGATTGTCATCCCTGTAGATATAAGGAAGCGTCTTGGGATTGGCAAGCATACAACCATGGAATTTTGGGTGACGGAGAGTGGTTTGATTATGCGACAATGCACGGGGGAAGTCTGCACTTTATGTGGCGAACTTCAGGACCTTACATACTTTAAGAATGCTTGGATCTGTATTTGCTGTATGAATGAACTCAAAAATAAACGATAAAGCTGGCAATCGGATTATTTGGCATGTATGTTACAATAAAAGGGCGAGTGACCCACCACAAGTTTCTCGCCCGGTCGATTGCCTTCAAGCAATCGGCTTTTTTAATTTTGCATAGTATATCCGATTGTATTGATTAATCAGTTCGTCCAAGACCATAGATTGACGGAGTACATAGATATGCTCTAGTCCATATTTCGCTTGCAAATCATAGAGCCGCTGTCGATTTTTCTCCAATCGTTGTTGCAAAGTTTCTTCACTTCCCATCATACACCCCTCCTTAGGTAATACTTATTTTAGGATGCCATGTGTATTTATGGGAAAAGTGAAAGTGCATGAGGAATATCTTTTCTAGAAAACAAAAAAACGGCTCGTCTAACTCTGATTATTTGATCGATAAGGTCAATGTAAAAAGGAATTATGCTCTCATAAAGTTTTTTTGTGAATATTTCTAAAGAAATTAATACTGTTTTGAAACTTGGAATCTGTACAGATTCCAAGGATTATAAGATTCCTACCATTTCAAGCGTAAAGCAAGGTAAGTCAATGGGTATCAACAAATGATAGTGTATTAGAAATATGGGATTTTATTTGGTTTATATTGGTATATGTATAGTCTTCTAGTTAATGACAACATGAATTTTTTTCACTATAATATGGATAAATAAGTTGATAGATTACATAAATAGAAATCTACATCTTGCACTTCGAATTTAGATATTAGGGAGGCAAAAATGCATAAAGGCAAATGGAAAATTGTTTTTATTCTAATCAGTATAGTTCTCATCGTTGTAGTTTCAAATTACTTCACAAGAGATAAATACACCGCCATTAATGAGGATACAATTAAAAAAGTTTCAGGCAAAGAAGAGTTTGAGTTACTAAACTACAAAATAGTAAATAATGTAGACAAGCCATTTTCTCTAATAGCTTACAAAGATCATAAGCGTATCGGAGTCGGAATGTTAACTATAGTAAATGGACAAGAGGAATTTGTAAGAGAATTAGAGATTCAGGAAGATAAAAAGCAGGTAGTGCAAACCATTGGACGCAAAAGAGGCTCTCCGTATTTGGCGCTTTTTATTAACAGTGAGGAAATCCTTATGTATGGCAAAACTATATCTATTACCTTTCCAAATCAGCGTACACAGACAAAAAAAATGGATGTTAAAGAAACAGTATATATCTTCATAAGTGATAGTTCTGATACACGTTTTAAACCAACTGAAGTAGATATACGAGATGGTCAAGGTAAAGTGATTTATAAAAAATAATGAAGTGAGACTGTATAGTATTTTATACATACATTTATTACTAATAGAAACAACTTTTTATATTTAATTGTTAGGTATCCTATCTGTTCTGGTATGCAAACTCAATTACACTATGAGTTGTAAGGGAGTTTTGTATAAATAAGCTCACAAAAAGGAGAAAAAAGACTATGAAGAAGAGAGTTTTATTGGGAACGCTGGCTTTAACTTTTATGTTTTCTGCTTCCGCTTTTGCCACTGAAGTATCGGAAAAAGACTCAGAATCTGTAAAAAGTTATTCCTACACTAATGAAGACAATTTTATAGTTAAAGTGCAGGAAAAAACTTTTACACCTTTGTCAGACGGAAGTGGGATTACTTTGGCCGCTTCTCCTGATTGGACGTGCAGCACAAAATTAGGAAAAGCTTTTAAATTTCCTGTTCCTCAGGCACAGCTATTTTCAACAGGAGAAACAAGATCTTCGTTTGTTGCTAGTAAACTTGGCGTAGTGACTCGTTTATATCACAATGGAGGGATATTAGCGACTGCTTCTGACACACAATCGAATACTAATCTTGCTGCTGCTACAGCATGGCAAGGTACAATGATTTTGCCGAGCTATGATGCTTATGGTTATTCTAATCACTCATTTGAAAGTAAAGGCTATAGTAGTTGGTATCCAGAAACTAGAGAAGATTATAACGGTTGGTAGTTATGGCTAATTACTCTTAAATATAGAAAAAGAGGCGGGAACCAATTTCCTGTCTTCTTTTTCAAAAAATAGGATGTGGATAAAACTGAAAAAGTTATGTATATTTTTGTTATTTATATTGTTTGTAGGCTGTAGCAACGATACAAATTCAAGTATCGAGCAGAACATAGTACCCAATGAAAAGAGGGCGCAGGGCTATTCCTTAGGTCTTTACAATAGCAATTCTACCATAGAAGCCGAGCGTTCATTTGATATAAAAGATGAAATTTTTGAAAAAAATATTATATTTACGAACAAGACTAATCAGGACAGGGTATTTATATTGCTTGTCTTTGATAATGGAAAGCAAAGAAACTTTAAAATACATGATAATGATATGCGGTACTTTCGCTTTACTTTAGCTAAAAATCAAAGTGAGACAATTCCTGTGAAAATAGAAGGTATCACAGACGGATTCCATGCGACAAATTTTATTATTCTCAAAAATCCAGATGAAGTTGTGACAGATAGCAACACATTAGCAAAGGCCGATTCTCTATCTCAAACATATAATATTCGAGTAAATTTGTTTAAGAATTTGGATAAAATTCCTATGGAGCGGCCTCAACAAGTGAATAGTGAAAAATTAAAAGAAGCGCGTATAGATGGTATTTTTGTAGGTAAGCAAGGTGATGCTTATAAAGCCTTGTTACAAACGGAGGATGATAATCTAAGATTCAACGTTCTGTACGGCAACTTATCGGAGGAGTCAATTGATTTTTATATTGTATCGCTAGTCGATTGGGAGCAAGTAAATATAAATAGCAATCAAAATATTTATGATAAACTCGCTAAAGGAGAGAACAAAAAAATCACTGTATCTATAGACAATAAGAAGAATGGAAAAGTCATGATTTTATTCATGCTGACTAATCCATTTTCGCCCTTGCCTGATGATAATCCTTATACAGCAAGTCCTAATGCAAGTTTTAAAGTTAAGCTGATAGATTAATTTTTTTGAGCTACTGCATTTTTTTGTTTTCGCCCAGTCGATTGCTTGAAGGCATTCGGCTTTTTTAATTTTGCGTAGTATACCCGATTATATTGATTGATCGCTCATGCTCTTGGGTTGGAACATAATACAAGTAATGATGTAATGTACGCGTTTGTTACGTCCATAACAATGCTCAGCGCTAATGATAAAGCTTCATTCGTTCTTGCTTATAAAAGATACTAATTAAGGAGGTACAACCAATGAGAACTAGCATGAAGAAAATATTTATGTTCCTGTCCCTTTTCACAATGATTGCCATGCTGGCTTCCGGTTGCTCCAATAGTAATGTAGACAAGAATATAACGAAGGCTGGCGAGGTTCCGACCAGTTATTTACATGCTTCATTTGATATAAATGTAGATAACTCTAAAGAGGTTGTAGGTTTTGCAGATTATGTATTTGTAGGATTTGTAGAAGAAATGACTGGAACTGATTATAAATTTCCTGTAACGAAAGAAACGGAAGATGGACCAAAAGAATTGAAAAGTCCCTATACGAATTATTCCATTAAAGTGCTTGATAATATAAAAGGTAATCTAAAGAAAGATGTTTCCATTCCTCTTCAAAAGTCCGGGGGATTGAGTGAAGATAAGAGCACATATTTCTTATTTGAAGATGATTCCCTACCACAAAAAGGAAAGGTGTATGTGTTTACTGCGACCGCAGAGCAGGATGGTTCTTTACTAGTATCAGGACCTAATTCTAACATAGAGGTAAAAAAAGATTTTTTTTCGAAAAATAGTATCCAGAAGCTTAGTGAAGAGAGCATTGCTAATGAACTAGCCAAAACAGAGGAGTATAAAACGTATCAAGATGCTTATAAAAACGAGATTGTTAAAGATCGAAAAAGATTTACATCCAAGTATGAAGCTTCTTAATATGAGCATTATGCATAAATTCCCAGAGGAAATCGGATGAGGGGAAACTCTGAATAACAATTTCTGATATAGATTCTTGTAAAGCATATCCCAGTGGTGAGGTACTCTGCTTGAGCTTATCAACTGGAAAAAGGACAAGATTGTGTTTCACATAGGTAAGGAGGATTTACACGAAGTATTTGTCTTTAATCAAACGCTTAACATGGATGCTGATCAAGCTTCCGTAGATATTCCCGATAGGAAGCGTCCAAAGATTGAAAAGGACAGCTCAGTTTCTCAAAGCATTTCATTTGTTACCGTAAAAGATCCTCTTCAATATATATTAGTTGCCGGTAGAACGATAAAAACAAAAGATGAGCTTAAGTAAAAAGGGAAAATAAATTATTTATAGCGCTTTCATTGGAAGGCGTCAGGCTGTCGAGAAGTCTTGGTAGCCTCCTTTATACCTACGATAGAGCAAGCTTCGCGCATGCTAAAGACCTTCACGGGTTTCGCTATTGCCGTTTGCGCGGACTCCCCAATCTCTGGGAACAAGCCTTGAATAACGGCAGCCGTGCAGAACATGAAGAAGATGGCGATTCACCTGGATTGCCTGGAGAGACGGTGGTAACCCTCTCGTTTCTCAACGTTACACATGCCAGAACATAAAGAGAAACCCAAGGTCTTAAAATGATCTTGGTTTCTCGACAATCTGAACCAGCTCGAAGAGCTGGTTATACAGTAGAGTTCCAATTGTAGTAGTAGCCATTTGGTTGAGGTGTCAAATTCAAAGCAACTTGCATTTCTAAAAGTAGAATAATCTTTCTTTCCGCACTTCAGTGATTAAATTGTGATATTCTAAACATATTTGTTTGGTTGAATAAACTTTAAATTGCTCAAACAATCCCGTACATTTGATGTAGAATACTTCATTATTTAATGAAGCAGATTTTCTTAAGCAGTCTATTAGGTATTTAAAACCGTGAGAATACATAGCTCTATTTAAACAGTAGTGAGCCAATTCGTATAGTAAACGAATGAGCTGATCAGATATATTTTGTGGGTCATATACGCTTTCTGGGTGTTGTTTAATATACTCTGTGATCTCTAATTTAAAGCGTTGGATTACATTATCTACATTAATATGATATCGGTTAGCAGCTTCAAAGATGTTGCATAAGGCTATAAGAGTTTCATCCTTTTTTGATTCAATATATGTTACATAATCCGAAATTACGCTCCCATCCCCGGACAAGAGCTTAATGACATAAAAATTAGCCTCTGCCCACTCTTGGAACAGTTGCTTCCAATGTTGAGCATCCTCGCTCGTCTCCACTACCCAACTCACATCTCCATAAGTGCGAATATATTGTAGTGTTCTCTCATAGTCACCTTTCGCTTCACAAACACATGCATGGAGCAAATTTGAATAGGCTATGTAGTAAAATAGCGGTCTGATGGGTCTCTTTGGAGTTCTCTTTTTCTTTCGCTCCTGATGGTAAGTCAAACGATACTGAATTTGAGCCTTATAGTCCATTACAGATGCCCACTTATCTAGCTTATCCCATTGGCGCAACGAGAGATATATATTCGCCAAATTTCTTAGTGCCTCCAACTGATCGACCTCATTCAGCCGCTCAACATAGGGCTCAAACTGATTGGCAGCTTCGAGATTTCGTACATGATCGTCCCCTTGCTTCGCCATAAAAATGCGGTACTGACAAAGGGCTAGTCGCTCGGAGTGCTGCTTTTTCTCACCAACGGCTACGCTCTCATAAAGGATGATGGACGCTGCAAACTTTCCTTGTTGGAAAAAGTCCTCAGCTATGGTAAATAGGGCATCACCGTATGTTAGCTTCTCCATGAGCAAGATGACAACCTGCTCAATGCAATCCAACATGTTCAACTCTGCACAATTGTACAAAAGGGGTCTGACTCTACGTATGTTAGGGGTTGTTGCACTCAAAAATTCCTCAATATAATTCTTGTAAAAATGTCCTTTGGGGTGACCCAACGTGGCTGTAATACGATCTAATTGTTGAACGGAAAGTGTACGGTTGCCTGTGACGATCCCGCTTACTGTACCCGGGTTTATACCTGCCACCAGACCGAATTGAGTAATGTTTAACTCATTCTGTTTCATGAAGTTTTCCAGTTCTGCGCGTATCGTGGTTGTAGGTTCCAAGTGTAACAACCCCTTTAACGTAACATTTTATGTATTCCGTTAGATAGCGATCTATAAGGATATTTATTGGGACAATCCGATGCTAAAATATAAATCCATTCTGGGAGATATTATACCATCTTATGGATGTATTATATATACTTTTCTACTAATTACTTTTTTGTGAATTAGGATTATTTCCTTGCGTATTACGTTGTTAAAGTAAGCCGGAAATCACCCTAATAGTTGAGAGGGAATTGAGGCCAACATCAATGAATGTGGAGCCATTCAGATGTTCAAGCGACTCCGTCAATTCCTCTACAACTTATATTCAGGGGGATTTTCAATGGCTAGAAGTGCAAGTACTTATGCATCTGTAATTGACGGTTTTAAGGTAGAAACGAACAAAAAGTATTCGCCAGTAGGTGGAACGAAGTGTAATATTTTTGCACAAGATGTGATGTCTGCGATGTCGGCTTCCCTGCCAAGTGGCTTAGCCAATCAAATGGCTGATGCTTTACTGGGCAACAATGCGCCGGGATGGTACACTGTAACCTTTCAGGATGCTCAAAAAAGAGCAAATCTCGGGTATCCTACCATCGGAATCAAAAAAGCAGATGGGCATGGTCATGTGGTTGTTGTCAGACCGAAGGGTTCATCGATCACGATTTTGAAGGAGGTACAGGTTGCACAGGCGGGGACCAAAAATTACAACAGTAATACCATTAATTATTCGTGGGTGGCAGCAGATCTGCCTGGGGTAAAATTCTACACACACGACTAATTGTATACAAGATATTGGAAATCTAATGACCCCGGAAGCAGATCCACTCGATCTGCCTCCGGGGTCGTCTTTTTTATTTTGAAACGGAATGTTTAGATATAATAAACGCTTTGCCTGGTTTGATAAAAGCAACAGCATAGCCATTGGAGAAGGAAGAAGATTCGGATCTGTACTCAAGTTTAGTTAGCAGTTGCCCTTGACGATTGATGTAACCGAATTTGCCGTCTGAGACGGATGATTGTGTTTGTTTACCGACTAAAGCTAAGCCTTCCTTGAATGGAGAGGTAACGTCAAATTTTTGTTGATATTTAATGACCAATGCTCCGGTTTTATCAATAAATCCAACCTCATTTTTTGCATTTTTCACACTCGCCAAGCCTTCACTAAAATCCTGTGCATCCGTAAATTTAAAGGGAATTGCGACTTTTCCCTGTTTATTGATGAATCCCCATTTTCCCTTGGTATTTTGCACCGGGGCCAATCCTTCCGAGAAGTCTCCACCGGATTGATATTGAGGAGGAATGACTTCTTTCCCTGCTGTATTGATATACCCGTACAGCCCTTTGCTATTTTGAACAATAGCCAGGCCATTCGAGAAACCACGACTATATTTGTATTGATAAGGAATTTCTAATTGACCAGAAGCATTCACAAAACCGATCTTGCCAGTGTTGGGGGCGTAGGCGAGGGCCAGACCGTCTGTAAATACATATTCTGACTCCCCATTTTCTTTAAAATGAGAAAGGGTTTTTCCCGTTCGATCTATAATTGCATTTTCTTTGGTGTCTGCTATGGTAACCTTGGCTTTTCCTTCGGAAAAGAAATTGGCTTCGGTATATTGGCAAGGGATGACCAGTGTCCCTTTGGTGTTAATGTATCCATAGAGATTGGTCTTTGTATTTTTGACTACGGCTCGCTGCTCATGAAAATCACCAATGGGTTTAAGCTCGGCGGGAAGTGAGAAAGCTTTCTCTCCTTTGGTATTGTAATACACGAGGTTTCCAGCAGATGTTTCAGCAGCCAATAAGCCATCATGAAAAGCACCATCGCTCAGCGGGCGAGCAACGTTGTAATCCAGAGCAGTTTTAGAAACTTCAATGGTTGTTGTGCCGGATGCGGCCCAGCCTGTTCCAATAACAGAGAGGCTAGTAACCAGAATCAATGCAGCTAATCCTAACTTTTTTAACATGCATAAGCTCCTTTGTGAGTTGATTTTTTAACTTCGGGCTTCGAAAAATCTTACCTTCATACGTAAGGTATTCCATAATATAGACGATAAAAATGTAGGAATGTTTCTTAATATTCTAAATTTTTCTAATTTCCATCTCGATAACCAGAAAGGGAGCAAGCTAATCGCTTGCCCCCTCTACACCTAAACCTGCCCTATATCTTTCGTATGCTTAACAGAGAGTTGCCGTTACGCATAAACTCATACGGAACCTTGGCCTCTGTCACCCGTAAGCCTTCTGCCTCCAGCTCAAGAATCAAACGATCTAGCAGATCGTAACGAGTTCCCGTTAAATCGGTCAGAGGAAAAATGCGGACTTCCTCTGAAGCCACTCGCAGCAGTTCGTGTACCGTATTCTTATGAAACTCATAGTCGAGTCGATCACTATACATAAACAGAAAATGGGCAGACAGCACGATATTAAACTGTTCATCTTCAAAGGGAAGCTCCGGCAGTACCGCAGCAACGTAGTGTTCTGGGTGCTTCCTCATATCCTGCGTGCAATCCTGCAGTGCTTGATGGCGCTGCTCGCTAAGCCCTTGCACATCTCCATAACAGCTCCAAACATAATTATCTTTTGCACGTTCTAGCGTTTCCATTGCATGCTCAATATCCAATAGGCCTTTGCGTTTCAGATCATCAATCTTGTGGTCGTAGGCGATATCACTTGCGGTGATATCCAGCGAGGCTTTGGTGCCCAGAGCGGTGAAGGAACATGCTCCCGCAGGACAGTCCAAAATCTTTTTGCCTACAAGTTCAGGAATGTGCAAATTGAACATTTGGACGTATTCCTCAAACGTGCGGCCGATGAACACGACCCGGTCTAACTCTTGCTTGGTTTTACTTTGACTCTTCTCATCTCTACTCATCTCTTCTCACCTCAGCTATTCTTTGGCTACGGAGGAGCAACCAAGTTTACTCCGTAAGCTCATGTTAACATTTTACAGAATCGAATAACATATCATTTGGCAGAACCTCTTATTGTGAAAATCGATTCTATTGAGAGATTAAAGATAAGAGATCACGTTCATTTTCAAGAAAAAAAGTGAAGAAACAGTGTCATTTTAAAAAAAGTCTATACATATATATTAAATGTATAGACAAATCAAAAAACTGGATTTATAATTACGCTGTAAACGTTTTCTAGTACTTAACATCCAATAATACCTTGAAGGGAAGGAATAATCATGAAAAAAATTTTACTGGCGTGCAGCTCAGGTATGTCTACAAGTTTGCTGGTTACTAAGATGCAGGAATATGCTAAGTCCATTGGGGACGAGGCTGAAATTTGGGCAGTAGGTCAAGATCAGGCGGCAGAAGACATGGCTAGGGCTGACGCGGTATTGATTGGACCACAAATGAGTTTTCTGAAAGGACAACTGGAAAAGGAAGCAGCTCCATATGGTATTCATGTAGAAGTGATCGACATGATGGCCTACGGAATGGTTGACGGTAAGAAAGCCTATGAACAGGCCGTGAAGCTGGTGGAACGCAAAAATGGATAAAGTCAATATAGCTGAACTGACGGAAGAACAGATTAGTTTCCAACTTATTCTTCATAGTGGAAGCGCTCGCAGTAAAGTAATTCAGGCGCTGACCGAATACCGAAATGAGAATGTAGAAGGTGCGGACGAACTGCTCAAACAAGCCAAGCAGGATTTACGTGCTGCACATGATATCCATTTTCAAATGGTTAAGAAGGAAGCGGGAGGTACCCAAACTCCCTTCTCGCTCCTTCTGATGCATGCCGAGGATCATCTGATGTCCACGGTTACCATGAAAGACCTGGTTCTAGAATTGCTGGAGCTGTTCAAATCCAGAAATTTATAGCGAAACATATAAGTATGTGAAATTTAGGACATAAAAAGCTTGCAACCCTATTGATGCAAGTCACTTCGCGGGGAGGAATAGGCTTTGTTTGAGAAATTAAGCCGGATACTGATACCTATTGCCGGTAAACTGAACAACAACCGCTATCTTACTGTACTACGTGATGCATTTATGTTGTCATTTCCATTAACAGTTTTTGGCTCCATCATCGTCGTTATTATCAATCTGCCGTTTCTAAAAGGGTGGATGGGCGACGGCAATTATACAACTTTTAACAGTCTGCTGAACATTGCGCCGAGTGCCACACTGAACATCATGACCTTATTCGTGGTTGTCGGGATCGGCTATTATTTATCCCGAAGTTATAAGGTCGAGCCCATATTCGGCGGCATGATCGCGTTGGTCAGCTTCTTGATGCTCACCCCGTTTGTGCTGACACAAGAAAGCGGTGCCACGATTGCTGGTGTCATTCCGTTGGATCGGATTGGGGCCAAAGGCATGTTCCTTGGCATGATCGTTGCTTTTATAGCTGGTGAAATTTACCGAAGAGTGACACAGCGGAACATTATTATCAAAATGCCTCCAGGCGTTCCGCCGGCAGTTGCCAAGTCATTTGCCGCTTTGCTTCCGGCATGTATTACATTGGGCATATTTTTGATCATTAATGTTGTAGTTACACTGACCCTTCATAATAACCTGCATGATCTGATTTATCATGCCGTACAGGCACCGCTGGTACATTTGGGCAGTGGCATTATCCCTACATTGATTGCTATTTTCTTTGTTCAGCTTTTATGGTTCTTTGGTCTTCATGGTCAAATCATTATCAACTCGGTTATGGAGCCGATCTGGAATACGCTGGCACTTGAAAACTATGAAGCATACTCCAAAGGAGCGGAACTGCCGCATATTATCACCAAGCAGTTTGTGGATATTTATACCGTAGGTATCGGTGGTACAGGTATGACACTGGCAGTCGTGCTCACGATTCTGATCTTCCTGAAGAGCAAGCAATTGAAGCAGGTCAGTAAGTTGGCCATTGGACCAGGTCTGTTCAATGTCAATGAACCCGTCATTTTCGGTTTGCCGATTGTGATGAATCCGCTTATTTTTGTCCCATGGGTCATTGCTCCAATGATCGTTACGCTGATTACTTACTTCGCGATGTCCACCGGGCTTGTACCACCGCCTAACGGAATACAGGTCCCTTGGACGATGCCGTTGTTCTTTAGTGGAATGATGGCTACGGGATCTCTAATGGGAGGCGTACTGCAGTTGTTTAATATGGCTGTCGTTTTTGTCATTTGGTTCCCATTCCTGAAATTTATTGATCGGATGAACGTTCGTAAAGAGCAGGAAGAGGAGCTTAACCAAGCAGCCATTGCAGGTAAGGATCAAACTGTTGGAATGTAATGTGAATAAGCTGCTGGATTAGCAGCTTATTCATGCAAAAGAGAGAGGAGTAGAGCTGTGAATCATACCGAAATGAAAGATATCGAGCAGCAAACCATTCAATACCGTTTTCCATCTGACTTCTGGTGGGGCTCATCGGCCTCGGCTACCCAGACAGAAGGAACCATGGAGGGAGACGGCAAAGGACCGAACATTTGGGATTATTGGTTTGAGCAGGAGCCGAACCGTTTTTATGGCGGGGTTGGACCTGGCGAAACGTCCCGTTTCTATACCCGTTACAAAGAAGATATTGCACTCATGAAAGAGCTTGGTCACAACTCCTTCCGGTTCTCTATTTCTTGGTCGCGTCTGTTTCCAGCGGGAAGGGGTGCGGTGAACCAGAAGGCGGTTGATTTCTATAATGCCGTCATTACAGAGTTGCATCAGGCGGGGATTGAGCCATTTGTGAGTTTGTATCATTTTGATTTGCCGATGGCTTTACAGGAAAAAGGAGGCTGGGTGAACCGGGAGACGGTCGAAGCTTACGTAGATTACGCTAACACTTGCTTTGGGCTATTCGGAGATCGTGTGGCCAAATGGTTTACGCATAATGAGCCGATTGTTCCGGTGGAAGGCGGCTATCTGTACGATTTCCATTATCCAAATGAAGTGGATTTCGGAAAAGCTGTACAGGTGGGATATCATACCCTGTTATCGAGCGCGAGTGCCATTAAGGCTTACAGAGAAGGCGGTTACAAGGGTAAAATTGGTATTATTTTGAACCTGACGCCAACTTATCCGCGTAGTCAGCACCCGGCAGACGTGCGGGCTGCTGAAATATGCGACGCGTTCTTTAACCGTTCCTTTTTAGACCCATCTGTGACGGGAGAATTTAATCCTTTGCTCGTGGAGTTGTTACGCCAAGAGGGATTCGTACCAAACATGGAAGACGGAGATCGGGAGACTATACGTCAAGGCACGGTGGATCTGCTGGGGATTAACTATTATCAGCCTCGCAGAGTCAAGGCTCGCGAAAGTCTGCCGAATCCAGATGCGCCTTTTGTGCCGGAACGATTCTTCGATTATTACGCTATGCCTGGCCGTAAGATGAATGAGATGCGGGGCTGGGAGATTTATGAGAAGGGCATTTACGACATTCTGACCAATGTCAGACTGAATTACGGCAACATTGAATGCTTCATTTCAGAAAATGGGATGGGTGTTCAAGGCGAGGAAAAATTCAGGGATGAGCACGGCATGATCCATGATGACTATCGCATTGATTTTATCCGTGAGCATCTCAAATGGGTTCAACGGGCCATCTTGGAGGGCTCCAATGTGAAAGGCTATCACTTATGGACGTTTATGGACAACTGGTCCTGGACGAATGCTTATAAGAATCGCTATGGTTTTGTGTCTGTCGATCTTCAGGACGGCGGCAAAAGATCCGTTAAACAGAGTGGGCACTGGTTCAAACAAGTGATCGAAAATAACGGATTCTAAGGTGGTGGGTGGTCCTCTGGACCGCCTTTTTTTTATCACCGTGCCAAGTTACTCTGTATACTGCTGGTGAGAAAGTATATTGTTCGGTATACTTACTTATACCGTAATACCTCGATGTCCCCGCCTGCAGAACCAAAAGAACCAGCGCTACCGATGTTTTTGGTAAAATGCTGACATAAAACAAATTTTAGTACAGGTGGTAGACAGATGAATAAATACGAACGGATTGCACAAGAGGTCAAGAAGCGTATTATAGATAAGACCTATAGCAGTGATGATCCGATTCCCGATGAAATTTCACTGGCCAGTGAGTTCCGGGTAAGTCGGATGACGATTAAGCGGGCATTGGATACGTTGGTGTCGGAAGGGCTGTTGAATCGTAAAAGAGGACACGGAACCTTTATCGTCAAATCGGTCTACAATGTCCCGGTTAATGTCGTTGTGAATGAAATGCTGGGGCTGACAAACGTACTGCGCGGGAAAGAAATCAAAAGTAAAATCATAGCGTTTGACGTTCAATTTCCATCTGAAGAGGTAGCGGCGCATCTATTTATTGATGCCAATTCTCCTGTGTATCATGTCGTCCGTCTGCGTATTGTAGAGGGCGAGCCCTATGTGATAGAGCGCACATACATGCCTACCAAGCTGATCAGCGGTATTACCGAGCAGGTGTTGCACGGCTCAGTGTACAAACATATTAAGGAGGAGCTGGGCCTTAATATTGTCAGTTCACATCGTACCATCCGCGCGTCCAAGTCGACTGAGCTAGATTGGGAGTATTTGGACTGTGGTGTGGATGATCCGGTTTTAGAAATTGAGCAGGTAGGTTATCTGGATACGGGTATACCGTTTGAATACTCATTCTCACGGCATCGGTATGATAAATTTGTGTTTACCACAGTAAATCGGATACGTTGAGCGAATGAGTACGAAACAGGTGGTAAAGCAAGCATGGCAGAAGAAGCCTATTTGATATGGGATTCTCCTGTCATGTTCTTTTTAATGAAGCAAGTTAATTGCCAAGCAATCTGACTTCATGCACTGTCGGGGTATACCAGTTGTTCGGATTATTGAATAGCACTGCATTTATAAGGTTGATTCGCACGTAGCGAGCTTGAAAATTGACTTTGTCACAGGTAAAACCATATGTGGTATTACCTGTGCGATCAATCGTGGAGTAGTTGACTCCATCCATGCTGTATTCAATTTTGTATTTGTAATACGCTTCAGATCCTTTGTACATAAACCATGAAATACCCACTTCGCGGATGGTCTTGGAACTGCCCAAATCGACCTGCCACCATGCAGGCCAGGATGCGGAAGTAGCCTTCCACGAGGTTTGGGCGTTGCCATCGTTCGCCAGTGAAGCTGGAGAACCGGATGCGGCTGAGCTAGCAGTCGCTGTTTTGCCCTGTGCATGATTCACAAGGGACGGTAGAATTACTGCGCCTGTCGCAGCATCCAGATCCCAGCTACTGTACCAGTTCAGGGTTGCTGTTTTGTTGGCGTCATTCAGAGTTAGTGGCAACCAGATGAATTTGTGGTCGCTCAGATTGAGCGGGTTCCAGCGGTCGCCCATATAGATGTAGCTGGTTCCCGCGCTACCCGTAATCGTGGCGATGGAGTGGATTTGCGATCCATAAGCCGCCGGATCACCGAAGGGCGATAGAGCAGACCAGCTTCCCGTCATGGAACTGGCGGTTGCGTAAGCGCCCTGATTCGGATACCAGCCGGATGCCTGCGAGGTGAACAGGTAGTAGGTGTTGTTCTTTTTCACAACAGCAGGAGCTTCGCGATAGCCATTTTCAAAAATCCAGCCAACAAACGACTGCACGCCCGTATAATCAGCTGTCAGCTTGAAGATCGCCATCGTATCGTTGGCGCCGCCATTTTTACGGGAAGCTGTAATAAGGTAGCCGCTACCGTCAGTATCCGTGAACACCGTCATATCACGAGATTCGTAATTCAGCGGGCGAAAGCTGCCTTGGTAGGCAAAATTTCCGTCGGGTGTATCGCTGGTAGCGACGGCTACACGACCTAGGGAGTAGTCCGTGCCATTTTCATAGTGCGCCCATAATACATATTTTCCGGTGGTTTTGTTGTAGATGACTTTGGGACGCTCGATTTTGCTCGAATTTAGCTCAGGGGCGGAATCCTTGGTGAGAATAGTGCTGCGGAAGGACCAATTTTTCAAATCGGTTGAGGTATACACGTTCACTTTTTCAAATTTCCAGTTTTCGGCGTGCTCGCCGTACCAATAATAAGTGGAACCTACTTTTAGGATATTACCGCTGTTCGCCTGAATGGGGTTACCTGCGGTGTCTTTCCAATCCGTTCCGTTCGTAATGGCCGTGCTTGCTGTTGCGCTCAGGGATAGTTCGGCATTGGCGACGTCCAAACCATTCAGCGCCTGGTTCACTTCGGTCCCGTAGGTTGCTTGCGTAACTCCTGTTGTATGGGCATGGGCTGCGTCGGGTTGAAGACCCGCACTGGCCACTGCGAATAGGATACAAATCCATGCGGCTAACCATTTGCTGCTGTGGATCCACTTCACGATATCATCTGCCTCCTTTAACACGGATAGGATGGGCCGGAACGGCTTGTCCGGCACCTCATCTTCGATTTTATCCCAATTGGAAGCGTTTACAAGTGGAATAAATTGAAGTCTTTAGAATGGTGAAACTGTTGTTAGGGGAAAGTACGTTCGTTATATCGGAATTGTTTTTAAATGTGCGTTTTGTCATTGACATTTTCGGATAATTCAAATTTAAAGTGACTAGAATCACATAAACGGTTACTTTAGTTGGGTATACTTGCTTTAAATTGAGGATTAACAAATGGGGCATATGTTGATACATCCTTTGTTGATCTAATTTTGGAGAGAAGAGGGATACAAAGATGCTAAGTGAGCAAACCATTGCAACGATCAAATCGACTGTACCTGTTTTGGAGGTACATGGCACTACAATCACCAAGCGTTTTTACCAGATGATGTTTGAGGCCCATCCCGAGCTTCTCAATATATTCAATCACGCGAATCAGAAGCAAGGACGTCAACAAGGGGCGCTGGCCAATGCTGTATACGCAGCTGCACAGCACATTGACCGTCTGGAGGAAATTATTCCGGTGGTACGTCAGATTGCACATAAGCATCGCAGTTTGGGAATTAAGCCCGAGCATTATCCAATTGTCGGAAAATATCTGCTCGCTGCGATCAAAGACGTACTGGGAGATGCGGCTACAGACGAGATCATTGCCGCATGGGCTGAGGCCTATGGTGTGATCGCTAATGTATTTATAGACATGGAAGCTGAAATGTACAAGGAGGCTGGACAGCAGCAGGGAGGCTGGTCAGACTTTAAGAGCTTTGTTGTGCAGAAAAAGGTTAAGGAAAGCGACCAAATTACGTCCTTTTATTTGGTGCCGCAGGATGGACAGGTGCTGCCTGAATTCGAGCCTGGGCAATATATCAGCTTAAAAATGGAAATTCCGGGCGAACATAATACCCATATTCGTCAATACAGCCTTTCGGATGCACCGGGCCAATCCCACTACCGGATATCTGTAAAGCGCGAGGATGCCGTAGAGTCACGTCCGGCAGGTAAAGTATCCGTATATCTGCATGAGCAGGTACAAGAGGGCGATGTGCTTCAGGTATCTGCACCGGCGGGTGATTTTACGCTGGATCGGGCAGATCGCAGACCTGTCGTGCTGATCAGCGGCGGGGTCGGGCTAACCCCAATGGTCAGTATGCTGGCTTCCTTGGTGAAATCTGCTCCGCATCGGCCTGTCACCTTTGTCCACGCAGCAGTCAACGGAGATAACCATGCTCTGCGCAATGAGGTGGAAAAGCTGGTCGCCACACATGCACAGGCTGCAGTTCGTTGGTGTTACAGCAGACCAACGGAGCAAGATCGGCTGGCACAGGCTTTTCACAAGGAAGGTCGTTTGGATCTGGCCTGGTTGCAATCCGTGATACCGGAACGTAACGCACAATATTACTTTTGCGGCCCTGAGGGATTCATGCAATCGGTATACGGCCTGTTGAAGGAGTGGAATATCCCTGCTTCGGATATCCACTATGAATTCTTTGGCCCTGCCAGCGCTTGGGAAGCAGAAGCACAATGACACAATGAAACATCAAAAAGACGAAGGATATTTGTCCTTCGTCTTTTTTGCGATGATACAATGGGAAATCCTGCTCATGGGGTACTACTTTTCAAAGTGCACTCCTGTTTTCATAACAAGGGAGTACGCAAAAATTCCATACCTCGCGGCATATATGGACGTAAAGCCTCCGGAATACGGATCGAACCGTCCTCTTGCTGGTGATGCTCCAGCAACGGAATCAAAATCCGGGGCGAAGCAACCGCTGTGTTGTTGAGCGTGTAACAATATCGCAGCTTGCCGTCCGCATTACGGTAGCGGATGTTGGAACGACGCGCCTGAAAATCAAGCAGTTGCGACGACGAATGTGTCTCGCCGTAAGCTTGACGGCTGGGCATCCATGTCTCAATGTCCACCTGCTTGTAGGTTTTTTGCGCCATGTCGCCTGTACAGACAGCCATCTTACGGTAGGGCAGTTCCAGCAGTTGAAGCAGGTCCTCCGCATTGCGCGTAATCTCCTGAAACATCTGCTCTGAAGCGTCCAGACTGGCTTCACAGATGATGACCTGCTCGACCTTGGCAAACTGGTGCACACGATACAGTCCGTGCACATCCCTTCCGGCCGAGCCGACCTCATTGCGGAAGCATACGGACACGGCTGCCAGCCGAATCGGGTCCGTAACATCCACGATCTCACCGCTGTAATACGAGACCAGCGGCACTTCCGAAGTGCCTACAAGCCACTGATCCTCTCCTGTGATGCGGTACGTCTGATCCAGTCCGAGCGGGAAGAAACCAGTGCTGCGCATCGCCTCTGCACGTACCATCAGTGGAACGTCCAGCAACTGGAATCCGCGTTCAGTCAGCAGATCCACCGCAAGCTGCTGCACAGCCCGATGCAATGCAACCCCTGCTCCCGTCAGATAGTAGTTACGGGTACCGGCTGTTTTGACACCCCGAGGGACGTCGATAAGCTTGTGAAGCTCACCAAGCGCCATATGATCCTTTGGCTCAAATCCGAAGTTCGGAACCGTTCCAACCCTCTCCAGCTCTACATTATCCTCATCTGATCTCCCCCGTGGTGTATCTGGCGATACGATATTAGGCATCAGAAGCAAAAGCTGTTGAAACTGTTCTTCTACTTCCTGTTGCGGGGCCTCCAGAAGATCTAGCTGTCCGTTAATTTCTTTGACCTGATGCTTTGCTCCTTCGGCCTGCTCACTCTTACCAGCATGGATTAGCGCACCAATATCCTGACTACACTGATTTCGCTTCTGCCGAAGCTGTTCCACTTCCTGAAGCAGCTGTTTTCTCCGCTCATCCAGAGTCAACAGCTCTGCGACCGATACTTGTATTCCTTTGCCGTCTGCTGCCGTCTGAACCTGTTCTTGATGCTCTCTGATCCATTTGATATCCAACATGACACCGCACTCCTTTTCGGATAAAAATACAAAAAGCGCCCTCATCCATAAGGGACGAGGAGCGCTTTGATCTCGCGGTGCCACCCAAATTGACCGGACAGCATGACAGATGTCATGACTCTCCAATCCACTTTGCTCCGCTGTAACGGGCGGGTCCGGTTTACTTAGGTACATATCGCCATATCCTACGCTAACGTATGGTCCTTGGCGTAAACGCCTCCGAGTTGGATGCTCTTCACAGGCATAATATCGTTTGCTTTTTTGTTAGTATACTGATTTTCGGCAGGGTAATCAAGGGCATGACTCTGCAACACATCCATGCGGGTTTCATGTTTGCGAAGGGAAAAGGTAGGCTTTATTTCTTATGTATATTCGTCCTGCTTTTTTTGTGATGATGAAACTGGAAGAAAATTTAAGTAAAAGCACCAATTTAACGCTCAAAATAGGCTATAGTCTCTATAATGCCTTTTTAATTTCATGTAAAATGTAATGATTACCAAAATGGACAGCGATGGAGGAGAACATGGAGGATTTTAAAGATCGTTTACATACGATCCGCCAAGAACAGAACAAGCTGCTCAAGGAGTATCAAACATTAATCGCAGACTATGAAGCCTCAGATATCATTTTGGAGAATGAGGTTCTGCGAAAAAAGTTCGAGGATTATCAGGCTCGCTGCATTCACTTGGAAGAGCGAGTACGACATATTGAGCAGGAAAATGGAAAATTGCGCACTGCGCTGACGGAGCAAATGCTGAGCGAAAAGGCGAATATGATTCGCATTTCGCGTGAAAAGCTGGAGACCTATTTTGCTTCCAGAACCACAGAAGGGGAAAATCGGCTGACATCCTTTGAATATGGGGCTAAAAACCGAGTGGACCAGCTTATTCAGCAAACTACGCATGAGCTTAAAGAAGATCAGGACGAGATCGTCGCCCGATTACGACTGTTCTCAGAGGAGATACGAGACCGAATCATGGAGCAACGCAGGCGGTTTCAGGAGGCCGAGCGCAAATTGCTTCATCAGACGGCAAGCGAGTTCCAGCAGTTCGGAGAAGAAGAGATCAGCGAAGAAACGATGCAGAAGCGCATGAAGCAAAATCAGTTTGAAATGAAGTTAGGCTTGAACTGGATCAACAAGCTGGGGATTTTGCTCATTATATTGGGTGTGGGAGCCGCATTTAAATACTCATACTCGAACTGGTTTACAGGAAATATGAAGGGCGTTGCCTTCTTTCTGCTAGGAGCGCTGATGCTGGGCGGCGGCGAATGGCTGTACCGCAAGCAGAAGCAGACCTTTGCGCTCGGTATTTTGGGCGGCGGTATTTCTGTACTGTACGGATCGATTTTTTACAGCTACTTTTTGTTAGAAATCATAGGAATGTATACAGGCATAGGCTTGTCCGTACTCGTTACAGTGACCGCTGTGCTACTGTCATTAAGGTATGAATCCCGAACGATATGCTCTTTTGGTTTAGTAGGGGGATATCTTCCGCTCTTTTCCTATATGGCAGCGAACGGGCTGGAAGGGAACGCCGTGTATATCGCCATGGGCTATTTGTTCCTGTTAAACTTGCTGATTCTGCTTGTATCCTTCCGCAAACGGTGGGTCGTCGTGCAATATATCAGCTTTTTGCTTAATACGCCCTTGATGATTGTGCTGGCGTGGTTATCGGAAAGCGCCGTAGCGAGCATGCTGTATGCAGTCATTACATTTGCGATGTACCTCGGGATGACACTGTGGGTGCCGTTCCGTTTAAAAACAAAACTGTCATGGCTGGATTTCTCCCTATTGGCTCTGAATACAGTCGTGAGCTGTTCCGTTCTGTATTCTCTGTTCGGTGATGCAGGCCTGGATGATTATAAAGGCTTGTTGGCTCTCGTCTTTTGCTTGGTGTACGGGGGTCTGGGACAATGGGTCCGTCGATATATTCCAGAGGAGAAACAAACCAAAATATTATTTTATGCGACTTCGTTGACCTTTGCGATCCTTATGATTCCGTTCCAGTTTGGAGTTAGATGGTTATCCATGGGGTGGTTGATCGAAGCGGTTCTTCTTACATTATATGGCCACCGTTACCGGTTGAAGGAATTGGAACGAGCTGGCTGGGGCATTTTATTACTGTGTCTGGGCGCATTCTTTTTCGTCGATTTCCCTATATATCTGTTGTCAGGATTTGAGACGGATTATTTTGGACTCAAATATACGCTCATTACACTGGGAATGTTGGTCGTTACCGTCTTCTATGCGATTGAATTTAGCCGTCCGAATGCTTTCAAAAACAATCGGTTGTACGAAATGCATATCATGCAAGGATTTAAATATGTAGCTTTGGTGAACGTGTATTTCTACCTTTTGTATGAAGCCGGGCATTGGTATAACATCGTTGTATCCGACGAGTTTGCCCATTACACCTTGTACAAAGTATTGTTGTACACCTGCGTATCGCTGGTGTTGGCTTATTTCCTGCCTAAAGTGAAGCTGCTGTACGATCGGGTGATTAAATACTACAGCTTGGCGTTGTACGTCATAGGCTATGCGCTGGCACTGGTGGCCACCGTAGCGATTCCAACTTTGCATGAAAATTATGCGCAAAATACGGCTGCTGATTATGTGGCGCTGGTGGTACTCGCAGCCTTTAATGTGCTGGTATTCTTCAGCAGCAGGGATTTCCTGAACGCACTGATGACCCGACATTATAGAAGTAATGAGTTGTATCCGGTCATTATGGGTGTATATTTGCTGGGCATCATAACCGCCTTCCTCGGAGTTCAGTTCCGCCTGGGGGATGCTGGTCTTGTGTTCAGTCTGGTGTATTTGCTGCTGGCCATTTTGTATATTGTATACGGCTTCCTCAAGCGAGTGGTCTACATTCGCAGATTTGGATTGGGCTTGACCTTGCTGTCGACAGGTAAGCTGCTGTTGTATGATCTGCATCTATTAACGACAGGAAGCACGATTGTAGCCTACTTCTCTTTTGGTGTTGTACTGTTGGCGATTTCGTATATTTACCAAAAAGTATCCAATCGCATGGGAGAGACCATTATAAAGAAGGAAGTTGAAGAAAAAATGTAGTTTTCTGTTGTATTTTGTAGATACCGAACATTATGAAAATAAATCCGGTAATAGTGAAAAATTATGCATGACCTTACATCCTACTTACGCTATAATGAGTAAAAATTATTTATGTACGCATGCTCATGTTTATGCGTAAGTAGAGAGAATGAGGGGGATATAATGAATTTGAGCAAGGGGCAGAATAGCCTGTCTGATAAAAATGAACGCTTCTCGTCAGCTGGATTTATATTGGCGGCGATCGGAAGTGCGGCAGGACTAGGTAATATTTGGAAATTTCCGTATATTACAGGACAATATGGCGGAGCTGCATTTTTCTTATTGTTTATTGTCTGCCTGTTGCTTGTTGGTTTGCCTGTACTTTTAGCAGAGCTTGCGCTTGGTCGTGCAGGTCGAGGAAGTGCTGCTTCTGCAATGGTAAAAGTAGGCGGTCATCCGATTTGGGGCAAGATGAGCATCATGTTTGTTATAGTGCCGTTTGTTATTTTATCGTTCTATGCCATTGTAGGGGGCTGGACACTGCATTATGCCGTAGAGGCATTTAGCGGAAATCTGTTTTCAAATAATGATTTTGCTGGCCAATTCGCTTCTTTTTCCTCCGGCTATGCGCCGTTGGTTTGGCTGTTAGTTGTTTTTGCATTTACAGCAGTCGTGGTTACTCTTGGGGTATCGAACGGGATTGAAAAGTTCAATAAAATTTTGATTCCTGCCAAGGTCATCCTGCTGCTCGTGTTGATGATTAACGCTCTTATGCTGCCAGGCTCTGGTGCGGGCGTATCCTTCTTTCTGAATCCTGACTTCTCTAAGCTAAGTATAGAGTCTGCATTGGTTGCTTTGGGACATGCCTTCTTCTCACTCTCACTGGGGATGGGGATTATGATCACGTACGGTGCATATGTGGATCGCCGTCAATCCCTGGGGGGAGCCATGCTGGCAGTTGGTGGTGGAGATTTAATCTATGCGTTTATCGCAGGTATGATTATTTTCCCTACAACCTTCTCCTTCGGAATTAATCCAGCTCAAGGACCATCGCTGGTTTTCATTGCTTTACCGGCTGCATTCTCGGCAATGCCTTTTGGTGCATTCTTCGGCGGTTTGTTCTTCGTACTGCTGGCGGTTGCTGCGTTAGGTTCTATGGTATCCTTGCTGGAAGTTCCAGTAGCCTATGTCATGGAGCGTATGCGTTGGAGCCGGGTTCGCTCCGTTATCGTCGTATCGGTCCTGTGCTTGATGCTGGGCGTCCCTTCTGCATTGTCCATGGGGCTGGTGCCAGAGTTAAAAGTGGGGGATAAATCATTCTTTGATTTCGTAGATTTCACCGCGTCCAACATCTTCTTACCGTTAGGCGGTTTGTTGATTGTTATATTCACAGGTTACTACTGGAAGACTGCGGCTGAGCATGCGAACATCAAACCCTTCTGGTTCAATGTTTGGTTATTCGGTCTTCGGTATGTTGCACCGATCCTGATGTTGTTGGTCTTCCTTCATACCTCAGGTATCATCAAATTTTAAGAGAATAGAATCCGAATAAAGAGGCATTTTCTTCCTAAGGGAAGAGATGCCTTTTTTTGTATATCTATCAGTGGTTACCTAACTGTGGAAAGGAATGATATAATAAAAACATTGTCATTAATTTTAACTTCAATGAAATCATTACGATTATGAAGTTTTATATAATGAATGAAAAGGCTACAAGGCATCGCACAGACGATGTGCAGGAGAGGGAAAGGGCAGAAGAGCATTGAAACAGACAGGGAGCTTGAATTTGCAAGAAGGACGGCGGCTGAAATGAAGTCTAATCGGTTGTCGTCACAACGTCGTTATATGCCAGGTTTGGATGGTTTAAGAGCGCTGGCGGTCATCGCAGTCATTGTGTATCATCTGAATCCGGATTGGTTGCCGGGCGGTTTGTTGGGTGTAGGCGTGTTTTTTACGTTGTCGGGGTATCTGATTACAGATATTTTGGTTAGTCAGTGGGATACATATCATAGTTTTAAAATGAAAGATTTCTGGCTGCGTCGTGCCAGAAGGTTGCTGCCTGCCATGTTGACGGTTGTGGCTGTCATCGTCCTGTGCTCGTTGCTCTTCGATCCGTCACGGCTAACGGCCTTGCGCGGAGATGTTCCTGCCGCATTGGTGTATATGAGTAATTGGTGGTTTATTTTCCATCAGGTTTCGTATTTTGAAAGTTTCGGCCCCCCTTCTCCGCTTGGGCATCTGTGGTCGCTGGCGGTGGAGGAGCAGTTTTATATCCTGTGGCCTTTACTGCTGGCGCTCGGGCTAAAATTCATGCCCAAGCGTATTGTGCTTGCAGGCTGGGTGATTTGTCTGGCGTTAATATCTGCACTCCTGATGGCCGTGATTTACGTACCGGGAAGCGACCCGAGCCGGGTGTATTACGGCACGGATACGCGTGGATTTGCTTTACTAATTGGTGCAGCGCTGGCATTGGTGTGGCCAAGCGGCAAGCTGAAAGAGCAAGCTTCTGCTAAGGCGCGTATGCTTCTGGACAGCATCGGTGCGATAAGCTTGCTGCTGCTTTGTCACTGGGCGTGGGCCTCGAATGAATACGACCCATCTCTGTACCGGGGCGGCCTGCTGGGCATAGCCTTGGTCACTGCTATTGTGGTCGCAGCGTTGGCTCATCCGGTAAGCCACCTTGGTCGTCTCCTTGGAATCAAGCCGCTACGCTGGATTGGAGCCCGTTCCTACGGTCTGTATCTGTGGCATTTTCCGGTTATTACGCTAACGACGCCTCAAGTAGATACCGATGGCGTACATATGACGCGTATCATTTTACAATTGCTAGCTACCGTATTGCTGGCATCTCTCTCGTTTAAATATATCGAGGAGCCGATTCGCCATGGAGGATTCCGCCACTGGATTACAGAAATCCGTTCAGCGGTTCGTAGACAGGCGCAGTGGAGATGGATGCCTACAACTACAGCGGCTGTGCTTTTTGCAGGTATTCTCATGGGTACCGTCCACCTGTACGTGGCTTCTCCTGATGCAACGATTCAGGCGGCATCAAGTGATGAGAAGCCAGTTGCAAAGGCAAAGGCGATGCCGCCACTTCACGGAACGGTATCCGTGGCTTCCAAGGAGCCCCAAGCCACCAAGCTGCAAGGGTCCGAGGGTAACAAGGCGCAGACCCCAGCCCCGTCTCAAGCCCAGACGCCTAAAAACACGGTGGTCCAGGCTGGTACTACGGATGATGTTACGAAACCGTCGGAACCTTCGGACAAACCCAAAGAAGTTACGCCTATGACAGGTGATGGGTCGAGTGTGACCGCCATTGGAGACTCTGTCATGTTGGATGTACAGTCGTACCTTCAGGAATCCTTCCCGGGAGCTGTTGTAGATGGGCGGATCGGCCGTCAGATGGCCGAAGCGCCTGCCGTACTGGAGCAGCTAAGACAGAACGGACAGCTAGGTAAGACAGTTATCATTGAGCTGGGCACGAACGGCGCTTTCACCAAGGATCAGTTGGCGAATTTGCTCGCCAGTCTGAAGGATACGAAGCGTATTATACTCGTGAATACCCGTGTGCCTCGGCCATGGGAGAGTATTGTGAACAAGCATCTTGCCGAAGCTGCATCCCAAGACCCACGAATTACAATGATTGACTGGTATGCAGCAAGCTCTGGTAAAAATTCATATTTCGAGCATGACGGAGTACATTTAAAACCTAAAGGTGCTAAAGCTTATGCGTCCTTGTTAGCTCAGGTCCTAACGAAACAATCGTAATAAACTGCAATGATACTCGTAATTATGCAAATGCAAGACAAGAAAGCCACCGGGAGTAGGTTGTCCTCTGGTTGAAGTGCATCCCTAAATTTTCACCGGCTTAAACCTAAGGGTTTTTCCAATGTCCATTCTAAGGTGTGTACATCCACCCTGATCCGGTGGTTTTTCTTATTTTAGTGTGGAGGTACATAAGCTAATGGAAAAGGGCTATTCACATAGTAGAACGAGTGAGCACCGCTTGAAGAGGAACAGAAGAAGGCTGATACTGATTGCTATTATATTATTTGTGGCAGGCTGCATTACTTTCATTGCGATAAAGGTTTCGGATAGTAAGCCACACGCGCCGACCCAGGAGCTTGCTAAAAAAACGGATTCCGGATCATCAAACGTTAAATCCAGCGCAGGGGCAAAGGGTAAAGCGGCCTCTCCAAAAAACGATCCCGATGTAGAAGACGGTGCCTTTGTTGAAAAGTATTTAAATCAGCAAATGCTAGGACAAATGCCCGATGGAGCTGATGGTAAAAAAGTGGCCTACTTATCCTTTGATGACGGACCATCCGTGACGGTCACACCTCAGATATTGGATATTCTGAAAAAGCAGAAGGTCAAGGCAACTTTTTTTATTGTAGGTAAAGAAGCCAATGAAAATGAGCATACCAGGAACCTTATCAAAAGAATTGTCAAAGAGGGTCACGCGATAGGAAACCATACGTACTCACATAATTATAAATATTTATATCCGAACAGACGAGTAAATACGGATCATGTTATGCAGGAGATCGAGAAGAACAATCAGGTTCTAAAAAGTATTCTGGGGCCAGAATTCTCCACCAGAATGATCCGCTTCCCTGGGGGGCACATGACATGGAACAGAAGAGATCCACAGGGAATGGCTGCTCTGGATAAGGTTTTAATTCAAAAGGATTACCATCAGGTGGACTGGAATGTATTAACGAAGGATGCAGAGGGAAGATCCAAGAAAGCACCGGCACTAATCAACCAGTTTATAAGGTCAGTCAAAGGTCGAGAAAAAGCAATTATACTCATGCATGACACCTATGGTAAAGAAGAAACAGCCAAAGCATTGCCGCAAATCATAGAATATCTGAAGAAACAGGGATATGAATTTAAGGTTATGAAGTAGGATATATAGGAGAAAAGGACGGGGCTGATCGCCACCGTCCTTTGTGCTATCTAAGAGTATATAGTCCGCATCGTTTAGATGCGCTCCGCTTCACCCATCGCCTGAATGAAAGCGCCAATACCTTTGGGATCGTTAGTTATAATCGGCTCACTGATATAGTAAGCGAAGGTACCGTCCCGACGATCTTTACCACCCAAACCGCTTACTTGCACCGTTTTGTTCAGATTCACGAGTCCTTCTTCAGTAATCGTGATAAATTCATCGATAATTCCCTTACGGATGATTTCTGCCTCTTGACGATATTGCTCTGGCAGATAGCCTTTGCGAACGCCCTTGGCAATAGCATAAAGAATCATGCAGGAAGCAGAGGCTTCCAGATAGTTGCCTTTCACATGGCCCAGGTTGAGCACTTGATAAAAGACTCCACTTTCTTTATCACGCACTTTCAGCAGGGCTTCCAGTGTTTCCGTCAGCATATCGATCAGGACAGGACGGTCTGCATGATCCTCTGGAATATAGTCCAGCACGTCAACGAGTGCCATAACGAACCAACCCATCGAGCGTCCCCAGAAATTTTTGGAACAGCCTGTTTCCGGGTTGCACCAATGCTGCTCACCCTTCTCATCCCAAGCATGGTAGAGCAGACCCGTTTCAGGATCACGCGTATGCTTGTAGCAAAGCTTGAATTGTAGGGTCACATCGTCAAACTCTGACGGATCTCCGAATTCGCGGATAAATTCAGCGTAGAACGGGGCACCCATGTACAAGCCGTCGAGCCAAATTTGATACGGATAAATTTGCTTATGCCAGAATGCGCCCTCGCTTGTGCGTGGGTGTTTTTCCAACTGACTGCGTAATTGGTAGGCAGCCTTTTTGTATCGTTCATCTCCTGTGGCACGATACAGAGAGAAGAGCAGCTTGCCGTTATTCACGTGGTCAATATTGTACTCATCTACTTTATAGCGCTGAATTACGCCATTTTCGTCAACAAAATGATCCATATGTTTTTTTATAAATTCCATGTACTTGGGATCGCCTGTCAGTTCGCCGACCCATTCCAGACCTCTGTAAATCACGCCATGGTCATATTCCCATTTTTCATAAAATTCCGGGCTCCGTTGTAGAACGGAATCGCTCATACGTACAGCCCAAGAATCTGTTTTTGTAGGGCTGGGGGTTGGTTGTGATGTTGGATTTGCCATGATACAGTCACCTCTTTAGTAAATGTTTAATCTGTAATTGTTATTGTTGTTACATAGATGGAGTGTGTGTCTTAGGGTCAACGGGTTTGTTCTTGAAGCCCACATTATTGTTACCCCAGCACCGATCGTAATGGAAACCTGTCAGTTCCTCGAATACCTTCCGGGCTTCCGGTTTAGCTGATTTCATGGAACCACCGTTTTTGAGGCGGTCAATTTCGGCGATTAGCTTCTTGTGGCTGTCAATATCCAGCTTCATCACGACAGAAGCAATCATACCGATGATCGCGAGAACGATGGTACCGACCACGAGTACATAAAAGATGGCGTGCTGAGCAGCGACGGGCTGACTATCAGCCCCGGATACAAAGCCAAAGTGCTGTAACACCCAGCCGAGAATGAAGACGACAACGGCCCGCACCATTTTTCCGGCAAAAGTCATCATACCTGCATAAATTCCTTCCCGTCGACGGCCAGTCAACGCTTCATCCACATCGGCAAGGAACGTATATTGATTCCAAGGGATATAGTAGACGCCCCCTGTACCAAGTCCCATGAACAGTGTGATGACATATAGCCATACCATCGTATTAGAGGCTCCCGTTATATAGAGCAGGCCATAGCCTGCTACGCTAAAGCAAACGACAACGAGTGCAGCGATGAATGGCATACGGAATCCTTTACGCACACAGAATTGGATGAAGAAATAGGTAGAAATCAATTGAATGACAGAGTTAAAGCTATTCAGATTGGACACCATCTCCGAGCTTTGAAACAAGGAGAAGACAATAAAGTACGTAAAAGCAGAAGTAAACAGCCACTCAGCTGAAAAGCCGCCCAGGTACATCCCGAGATGATGACGGAACGTCTTGACCCGGAAGGTAGAGGAAATGTCGATAAACAACTTTTTCATCGAATCTATAAAGGAAAGCGGAGCTTCACCTTCCAGTTCCTTTTGCAGTTCCTCACTTGGACGTTCCCAGGAGTTTTTGTACAAGAATGCCATCGCAATCAGCAAAATAGCTGCAAAAACGAGACCGGTATAAAAGAAAGGCAATGGAGAGTCTTTGCCATACTCAGCAATAAAGCGACCAGGGATAAAGGCAGCGGCGAAATTGGCAATTTTGCCAAACATGGCCTTCCATCCAGTTAATCTGGAGCGTGCGCCGAAGTCGCGGGTCATCTCTGACGCTAGTGCTTCATACGGCACCATGACTGAGGTATACACCAGTTCAAACAGCACGTACGTACTCAGGTAATACCAGAAGCCCAACCCATCTACCCAAAGCATCGGATACACGAGCATCAGCGGGATACCCATCATGATGAAAAAGCGTCGTCTGCCGAATTTACGGCCCAAGCGGGTCCGGTGAAAGTTATCGCTGATAAAGCCCATGACCGGATTGCTGACTGCATCTATGATGCTAGCAACAGAGAAAATGGCCGCGGCCTGAACGGGAGACAGTCCGCAAAAGGTTGTATAAAAGTACATTAACCATGCACCGCTAATCGCAAGTGCGCCACTTCCCAGCATGTTACCGCTTCCATAGGCGAGTGTATGTTTCAGTGTGATTCTTCGTTCCATGATCTGTTCACCTCATATTTTGTCTGGTTATGAGGACAATCACCGGTCGCTATATTATGCAGAATTGTCTAAGTTGGTAGATGGGCCAGGGCGTCCTGATTAAGCTGGGCTTTTAACGTGCCCCTATATTTTTTCCGCTCGGAGTACCCGAGCCGATCAGATCGCTCCCTTTGGCCAGCTTAAGGAAATCACCTAGCTGGATGGAACCGTCTGCACCTCGAGTGATAGAAGGCGTGAGACTAACAAAGTCGTCTGCACTGACTACCAGACCTTTGGCATTCGTCGATTTTTTGTTTTTCCACCAAACGCTAGAGTTGTCTTGATCTGTACCGCTTGTTTTGTCACTGGCGCTTCCCTCAAAGGAAAGATTGTTAATGAACACGTGATCACCCTTGTCAAAAGCAAAATTACTTTGTCCATTGTCCCACGAGGTATTATTGGTCAACGTAATGCTGCCGGGGTTGCTATTGTAGGTGAAGCCGTGTTTTTTGTTCTGGAAAGCAATACTGTTTTTCACAATATGGTTGACTTTGATTTTGTCTCCACCCAGCTTAAAGCCATTGCCGTCGCTGTTCGCGGTAGACGTTCCATCTGCGGTCTGCCCGTTGTGGTGGGCCACACTGTTCAAGATGGTTACCTCACCGATAGGGCCTGTTTCTGTTTTGCTATACAAATCCCAACCATCGTCTACGTTGTACGCAGCCAAGCAGTTATCAAACACATTGCCTGATCCTACAGTCAATTTGGCCGCGAAGCCATCGGCATCCTCACCATTATCGGGATCAGCGTTATCATGAGAGTAAGAATTCAAAATCAAATTATTCGAAGGCCACTCACTAGTGGAAGCGTTAGGAGAGTAACGCCCAAGCTGAAGTCCAGTATCCCGGTTGTGGTGGGTTTCCACGTTTTCGATTCGGTTATTGCTACCGCCGATATAGATACCATTATCTCCGGCACCCTTTACTTCAAGGCCCTTTACCAGCCAAAAGTCTCCGTTAAGCTGAAGTCCACGATTGGCTGAACCAAAGGCTTGAGCAGAGAAATCAAGTACCGGCTTTTCACTACCGTAAGCGACCAACCCTTTGAGTGAGCCGTTATTGCCGCTATTTTCACGCTGAATTGTAATTGTTGAGGAGTAGGTGTAGTTGCCACCGCGCAGGTAAATGGTTTTACCAGGAGCAATTTGTGTAAGAGCTGCTTCGAGCGTGGTAGGACTAGATATGGTGCCCGGATTGGACACGTTACCATTTGGCGCCACATACAAATCTCCTGCCGCTAACGTTGTGGAGACGGTGGTTGAGTCAGTTGTACTAACTGCCTCTTCTGTGAGTGCGGAAGAAGGGGTGTCGTTGGGTAACGCATCTGCGTAAGCGGTTCCAATAATACAAGAAGAGGCGAAAACAAAAGAAACACCGAGTCTTAGAGCGTTAAATCCGTTTTTTGGACGATCATTCCGTTTAAACATGTAAATTCCTCCTCATTTGAGTTCTTATTTTAAAAGAAGATAGCATATATAAAAGTGGCTCATGCTGTCTTTCCAGTAAAAACAGGACACCTCCTGGGGTGACAGATTGATCTAACCTATGTCTAATACGCTCTAAGAAGTATATGCACAGTGTAATATATGTTAACGTTTGCATCAACGGTTTTTTGCTGTTTTTTTAATGTTGTGAAAAAAAGTTCACACTTTTGTTTCAACTAAAAATGCAGTTTTGCCAGACTGGGAAAATTTGATTATACTTAAACATTATACATATAATAGGAATGAAGACTGTGGGAAAGGGTGGTTTTAGCGCATGGAGAGTGGAAATCATTTGACAGATTCAACTGTCGAACAATTGCAGGAAAAGCAGCCAAGAGTGAAAAAGGAGATGATCGATTGGCTTAAGGCCATTATTGTAGCCATTGTGCTCGTGTTCATTATACGTTGGCTATTATTTGCGCCATTTATTGTTGAGGGAGCGTCCATGGAACCGAATTTCAAGACAGATGAACGAGTAGTCGTGAACAAGGTGATTTACGATTTTCGTGATCCCAAGGCGAGTGAGGTTGTTGTATTCCATGTGAGAAAGGAACAAAGAGACTTTATTAAGCGTGTTATTGGGGTGGCTGGCGATACGATTCGGTATCAAGGCGACAATCTTTATGTGAACGGTAAGAAAGTAGAGGAGTCATACATTCAGGGAGCTATTCAGGATGCGCACGCCAAGGGAGAACTATATAACAATGTGGACTTTCCAAATGGAACCATAACCGATTCCAAGGTACCTGAGGGGTATATTTTTGTGATGGGCGACCACCGCAATAATAGTAGGGATAGTCGTGCTATTGGCTTTGTTTCTATTAAAGATATTGTTGGCCGTGCGGATGTGATTTTTTGGCCGGTGGATAGCGCACAATGGGTTAAGCATAAATAATATAAGAGCGCCTAAGAGAGGAGGGATTCCTCACTTAAGGCGCTTTATATTTTATAATCTCATTATATTTTTTTCGTAAACGGGTCCGGCAGCTTGCGCCAATCCTGCTCTATTTCTTCAGGGGTCAGCAGTGTTTCATCCAGGGTGCGCTCGATTTCTTCCCGGTTCATGTCGATACCAATAAATACGAGCTTGGTAACCCGGTCACCGTACTTTTCGTCCCAGTCAGGTGTCTTTTCGAAATCTTCATCGAGATAGTATTGGCGTTCTTCTTCAGTCAATGCAGATATCCAGAGTCCTGCGCGTGCAAATTGTTTGGAGCTACCCGCCTGACTGAATGTAAAAGCAGTGCGGTTCTGCGTGGCGAGCCACACCAATCCCTTGGAACGTACAACCTCAGCAGGCCATTGAGCCAGCCATTTCAACAAACGTTCGGGATGAAATGGGATTTTGCGCTTGTACACAAACGAAGCAATGCCATATTCCTCTGTCTCCGGTACGTGCTCTTCTTTGTTCATTTCCTGTATCCAGCCTGCCGCCTGACTAGCTATTTCAAAATCGAAGCGATGCGTGTTCAAAATCTCTTTTGGGTCCACTTTACCGTACTCGGAACGGATGATTTTGGCGTTTGGTTGAATGCCGCGTAATGCTTTTTCCAGTCGTTCTAGCTCCTCAGGGGATACCAGATCGCATTTGTTAATGATCAGCACATCACAGAATTCCACCTGCTCTATGAGCAGATCAACGATGCTGCGTGCATCCTCCTCTGCCACTTCTTGTCCGCGATCCCTGAGGGAGTCCCTGGAGTAGAAGTCCTTCCAAAATTCCGGTGCATTCACGACGGTGACCATCGTATCCAGCCGGGTCAGCTTGGTCAAATCAATTCCATTTTCCTCATCTACATAACTGAAGGTCTGGGCTACCGGAATGGGCTCACCTATACCCGTGGACTCGATCAAAATATAGTCAAACCTTTTGTCGAGTGCCAGTCGTTCTACCTCTTTTAATAAATCTTCCCGCAAGGTACAGCAGATGCATCCGTTGGACATTTCCACCAGCTTCTCATCCACACGAGATAATCCTCCACCGTCACGAACGAGATCAGCATCAATGTTTACCTCACTCATATCATTGACAATAACGGCTACCCGCAAGCCTTCCCGGTTGTTCAGCACATGGTTCAGTAGTGTGGTTTTGCCGGAGCCGAGGTACCCGCTTAGTACCGTGACCGGTATTTTCTTTTCCAATTCCATAGCGTTTGCCAACGTAATCACTCTTCCCTTCGAAAGTATCATGAAATGTCAAATGTGCTGTAGTGGTTATCATGCGAGATAGCAAAGCAGAGGTGCTTTCTTTGTTCTCCTTTAATCGTAATAATTACGAATAGTAAAATTAGTAAATCATTATTAAGAGGAATTGTCAAGGAAGGTAAGATCACCTGATAAGAACTGTATTAATTTTCAAATCGATAAATAATTAAAATTTTAGGTAATTTGTACGATAAAATAAGTATCCATGATGGAACAGATTCAGCTTAAGTTGTAAGAGTTGTGACGGCATGGCGTCAGATTAGAGAGGACGTATCCAATACATGCGGACAATAGGGATAGGCACTAAAATTAGTGGTATGGTGATCGGCATTTTGATTGTATTGTCTGTCGTGGTCGCTTACGTGGTTACTAGCCGAATGCAGGAGGGTATTGAGTCTTTTGCTACTGAAAAGGCTAAAAATGACTTGAATATGGCAACCCGCCTGGTGGACTACAAATATAGCGGGGCATGGCAGATCAAGGACGGACAATTATATAAGGGAAGCCAACGGATTAACAATAATGAAGAAATCGTCGATGAAATTGGCGAGGCAACAGGCGATACGGTGACTTTCTTTCAAGGGGAGCAACGGGTAGCGACGAATGTCATGCTGGACGGCAAACGAGCTGTAGGCACGAAAGTATCGGAGAAGGTGGCTACCGTTGTCTTAAAGCAGGGTCAGCCTTATTATGGCCAAGCGGTAGTAGTTGGAAAAACGTATCAAGCTGCGTACACACCCATCCGCAGTGCGGACGGTGCCGTGATTGGCATTCTGTATGTAGGTGCATCGCAATCGATTATTGACGGGATCATTAGCGGGTTTATCCGTCAGTTTATGATTGTGATTGTAATTGCTATTGCGGTGTCGCTAGCCGTGATTCTCTGGTACATGAGCAGGGTAAACCGCAGGCTGGGCCGTGTAGGCCAAGCTCTCGCCAAGGCAGGTCAGGGAGATTTTACTTCTGTCCTGCTTGACCGGAGTGGAGATGAGCTTGGGCGGCTGAGTGTTAACTATAATGAAATGCGAGAAAATTTGAGCATTTTGATTTCCGAGGGCATGCATGCTTGTGGAGCGGTATCCGACTCAACGGGGCGGCTTGCCGTCATTGCTGAAGCATCGGCCAGACAGGCCAATAGGATTGCAGACACCATACGGCAGGTTGCAGACGGAGCCGAAGCGCAGACTCGAAGCGTGTTGGAAAATCAGACGGCGATGGAAGAGATGGCTCAGGGCATTCAGAATGTCGCGGAAAATGCCTCGGAGATTGCGGAATCTGCTATCTACTCCAAGCAGCAGGCATAGGCAGGAGCGGAAACCGCACGCCTCACGGTGGAACAGATGGGGGAACTGCATTCGTCCATCCAGCATACGGATGCTCTGATTCAAGCACTACACCGTCAATCAGGTGAAATTACCGGGATCATGCAGGTTATTCAGGGAATATCTGAACAGACGGGACTGCTGGCGCTGAATGCTTCTATTGAAGCTGCTCGCGCAGGTGAGCAGGGACGAGGATTCGAGGTTGTAGCATCCGAGGTGCGGAAGCTGGCAGATCAATCGGGAATAGCCTCCCGCCGAGTGGCGCAGCTCATCCAAAACATTGATGGAGATGTACAGCGCTCAGCGGAAGCGATTGGACATGTGGTAGCGCATGTGGACAGCGGGCTGCGGATGATGAACGAGACACATGACAGCTTCGAACATATCGTAGAAAGAAGCACTCACATTGCAGAACGGATCGAAAGCATGACAGCAACCGCAGAGCAAATGTCAGCAGGTGTGCAGGAAGTTACCGCTTCTGCTACTGAAATTATTGTCATCGCCCGCAGGACGAGTGGCGGATCACAGGAAGTATCGGTTGTAGCCTCCGACCAGCTGGAAGAGATTAACCGTCTGAATATCTGCTCTGCTGATCTACAGCTTGCTATGGAAGAGATGCAAAAAGCGCTAGGCCAGTTTAAGGCTTAAAGAATACGGTACAGAAGCCCATGATGGATATTACGAAGACAAGAGGACTTGCGCGAACAACACGCAAGTCCTCTTTTTTTTGTATCTGGCTTCGCATCCTTGACTCAGCCTTTGACGGCTCCAGCGACGACGCCTTTGACGATGTATTTTTGCAGAAAAATAAATACGATAATGGAAGGCAGCACAGCCATTACCATCGCGGTCATGGCATATTGCCAGTCGGATGTATACTGTCCGACGAAGGTATAGGTGGCCAGCGTCAGCGTCTTAGTGCTGGGTGAGCCGTTAACCATGAGAAGCGGAAGCAGAAAATCGTTCCAAATCCACATCACGTCGATAATGACAATGGTAGCAGTGACTGATTTCAGCAAGGGGAAAATCACGGAAAAGAAAAGCCGGAAGCCTGAGGCCCCATCGATTTTGGCGCTTTCGTCAATCTCAGCCGGAATACCTTTCACGAAGCCATGATAGATAAACACGGCCAGCGGTGCACCGAAGCCCCAATACAGCAAGCCAAGTCCCCAAGTGCTGTCTGCCAGATTTAAGTCTTTTGCCAGTCGCAAGACAGTGAGCATGATGGACTGAAATGGGATTAGCATCGGCATAATGCACAGCATGTAAATCACGGAGCTCCATTTGCTTTTGGTTCTTGCCAGCTTGTAGGCCGCGATGGAAGATATCAGTACGATACCTGCCAGTCCAACGACGGTGATAATGGTGTTATTCAGAAATAGGCGCGGATAGTCAATGAATTTCCATACATATACGTAGTTATCCAGCGAAAGTTGCTTGGGTAGCGCAATGACGTCGGTCATGACCTCAGCGAAGCTTTTGAACGAATTGTTAATGGCGAGAAACAGCGGGTACAAAAATAACAGTGATAATACAATCATGCCCGCTTCTAGCAAAATACGTCCCGTACGGCTGCGTTGCATCAGGCTTCAACCTCCCTGCGTTTGAAAATAGACAATTGAATAATCGTAATGATCAGGACTGCAACGAATAAAATCAATGCTTTGGCTGTTCCGTAGCCATACAGATTGTTCTGGAACGTGTCCCGGTAAATATCATACGCAATGCTGTATGTCGTACCTCCCGGCCCACCGCCGGTCAGAGATAAAATGACGTCAAACACTTTGATTGAGTTGGTCAGTGCCATGAAGACTGAGATCGTAATGGAAGGTGCAAGCATCGGTAGAATAATACTGAAAAATCTCCGAATCGGCCCCGCGCCATCGACAATGGCAGCTTCTTTTAGATCCTCTGGCACAGATTGCAAGCCTGCAATATAAATGACCATGTAAAAGCCAATGGATTGCCAGATCGATACCGCCAAAATGGAAACAAACGCGAGCCCTTCCTCACCCAGCCAACTGAGCTGGAAGATGCCCCAGCCTGTACTGTGACCCAATGACTCAAAGCCTTGCATGAAGATAAATTTCCATATGAATCCAACAATTACAAGACTGAGGATATAAGGGATAAAGAAGGCCGCTCGCAACCAAGCCGAGCTTTTCAGCTTCATATCGAGAACGAGCGCCAGCAAAATGGCCAGCACATTCACCAATACAATGTACAAAATGGCATACTTGACGGTAAACCAGGCTGCATGTGCAAAATTGGCGTCTCCAAGCAAGATTTGCTTGAAGTTATCCAGACCTACAAATTTCGGATGTTTGGATATGCCGTTCCACTTGGTCAGGGAATAGCGTATCGTCATCAAAAACGGAATATAAAATGCAATCGTAATGCACAAGATTACGGGCAGTGTGAATAAACCGAATTCCAGTTTACTGCCCTTGTCGCCCCGGGTTCCCCTTTTTTTCAGCATAACGCACCTCTTTTTCTCAACATTTTCCGCTCTTACGTTCCAAGCTGTTTAAGATATAATGAAAGTATAGGATAGCTCTAGGGCCGGACCAATGGATTTAAGAAAACAGTTGAGGGTAAAAATGTGTACGCTTTCAAAAGGGGCGATTATCATGATGTCAGAGCGTGTAAGAACGTTTCTTCGCTCTATGTGGAGGAGAATCACGCAAAAATTAGTGAACAAGCTCATTCTACTTTTTACCTCGGTGATTATTCTGGTGGTGGGCTCACTCACAATTATTTCCTATCAGATGATTGAAAAGGAGTCGGTTAACCATAGCATCGCCAGCACGACGAATAATCTGCTGCTGGTCAATCAGAATTTGGAGGATTACTTGGAGGGAATGCAGCAGTTGGCTCTTCCGCAGCTACGTTACAACGATATTATGAACGCGATTGCCAATGAGAACTGGGACTATGCTTCGAGAATGGTCATTGAGAATTACTTGCGCAGCATGTTTTATTCGCGTACCGATCTGGAAGCGATCTATCTGTACGTGGCGGACCGACATCAATACTATGTGGTGACCAGGGAGACGTATAACATTACGGTGCGCAAAGGAGTAAATACAGATATTCCCAAGCTTCCTTGGTATAAAGAGGCGATGGCCAGTACCACGAACGAATCATTTCAATCCTTTGTGGGGTCCCGCTCTGATATGGGCTATGTAGCGCCACAAGCCAGCTTTATGGCATACCATCGAGTGCTGAGGTCGATTGCATCCCGTCACCCGCAGGCGGTGCTGTCCTTTTATTACAATACGAGCGCCGTGGACGAAATCATGCAGAACATTCCACTGGGCAAAGGGGACCAATTGATGCTAATGAGCCCTAAAGGGGTTCCCTTTTATGTGAACAGCTTTCCGCTATATGAGCGGATGCGTGATTCCGGAGTGTTGGCACAGATCGGCAAGGGAGGAAGCGGGCGAGTAACGTGGTCTGATCGCAGTGGCAATCAGGAGTATTTGGTCGTCTATGATGCTGGCGAAAAGGATGGGTGGCAGCTCATTAAGCCCATCCCATACCGCCAGATTTATGAAGCAGCTACGACAACACGGAATTGGAGCTATGCCATCGGGGCTTTATTTTTAGGCGTGTCTATTATATTAGTGACACTGACCTCGAACGCCATTACCCGACCTTTACATAAGCTGTCCACCCAGATGAAGCGGTTTAGCACCGGAGATTTTGGAGCAACAGCTCCTGTGAAGGGACATGACGAGATTGCATATTTGTCACTGCATTTTAACGAAATGGTCCAAAGAACCGAAGAACTTATTAATGAGCGCTATCGCATGAAGCTGGTCGAAAAGAACGCCATACTCAAGGCGTTGGAGGCTGAAATTAATCCTCATTTTCTGTACAATGCCCTGCAAGCCATATCCACACAGGCATTAAAGCGGGAGATGTTCGACATGGCGGATATGGTGGATGCGTTGGCCCAAACGTTACGGTATTCCATCAACGGCAAGGATATCGTAGCTGCCCGCGAGGAGCTCAAGCACATTGAACGGTATATAGGTCTGCAAAAAGCAAGGTTCGGAGCGAGACTGCGGGTCGAAGTGGTATGGGAGGAAATGCTGATGGAGCTGCCGATTCCAAGGTTATCTGTGCAGACGTTGGTGGAAAACGCTATCAAGCATGCGTTGGAAAAAGTATCAAGCGATATTCTGATCGTCATTTCAGCCGATTCGAGTTCTACAGATGCAAATGCCACAATTACAGTCAGGGACAACGGGCCTGGATTTTCAGAGGACAAGCTGAGACTGGTGCTGGATTCATTCCATGAAAAATGGGAAGAACGGGAGAGTGAGCATATTGGTTTGAAAAATCTGAACACACGGTTGAAGCTTTTGTATGGAGATCAGGCAGGATTATTCATCCTTACGGATGAAACGGGAACGGAAATGAGAATGCAAATTCCCCGGGGAGGAAGTAGTCATGTATAACGTATTAATTATTGACGATGAAGAGCCGTTGCGCGAAGCCATTCGTATTATCGGGGACTGGGACCGTCTGGGGATCGAACATATTTATGAAGCGACGAATGGAAGATTGGGACTGGAGCTGCTGGGTCAGCACCCTATAGATGTGGTGATGGTCGATATGAAAATGCCTGAGCTGAACGGTATCGAATTTCTTCGTGCCATCGAGAAGGCATATCCACATCTGCTGACGATTGTCATTAGCGGCTACAACGACTTTGAATTTACACGGCAGGCGATTCAATCCCGGGTGGTGGATTATCTGCTCAAGCCTATCAATCGTCAGGATCTGAACCAGGCACTGCGCAAAGCAGTGGACATTCTGGAAAGCCGAGAGCAAAGCAAAAACAAGTCCATTAGCCAGAACATTACGCTGAATATGTCACTGCCGAAGCTGAAAGAGAAGCTATATTTGTCCATTTTGGACGGTAGCTTTAAAAGGCAGGCCAATACGGCGTTGCTCCCATTGATCGGAGCGGATCAGCCGGGGAATCGCTTTGGGGTGATCGTGCTGCGGCTGCTGAACAGGGATGAGATTCGCAGGACACGTTTTCATGGCGATGTCGATCTGATGGATTTTGCTGTAACGAATGTATTAGCGCAGACATCAGATGAACGGTTGAGTTGTTTTAGCTTCCCCCATCCGCGACGGGAGCGCGAGGTCATTTCGATCTGTACCCTGGCCCCAGGGCATGAAGAACATATGTCCCTCCTACTGGCACAAGTGGCACAGAAGGCGGTTGTGAACCTGCATGGGCTGTTCCGTATGGTAGTAGCGGCCGGAGTGGGCAAGCTCTGTACAGACGTAGTGGAGCTGGCATCTGCCTATAGGGATGCCAAAACGCTCATTCACAGCACGGATGTATTGAAGCTGGAAGGGGAATCTATTCTCCATACGGTGCCCCGGCAAATGGGTACCTCAGAGGAAATGTCTTGGACGGAGCAACTGTTGGTGATCCAAAAGGATGCTCAGACAGGTCAGGCAAACCGGGCAAAGGTGCTGCTGGGTGATCTGCTGAAACAATTGGCAACAGGTCCTGTTTTCCGTTTACAGGATGCAGATCGATTGATGCGGGAGTTCCATTTTCTACTGAAAGAGGCAGCGATTGAGTTGGGTGCGTCTACGTCAGCGTTGAATCAAGATGGAGCTTTGGAAGAACCGGAGCACGTGGGGGAAAGCGATTTGTCTGCTGATTTTACGAGCTTTGTTCACTACGGTCAGAGATTGAATCGGATGCTGGAGCTTTACATTGCTGGGGTCCAACATGCTCAAGCGGGGAACCAGCCCTTTGATATAACAGACATCAAAAGGCACATCGACCGTTATTATTTTGAGGATATTAAAATTTCGTTTTTTGCCGAAACCTATTTTTTGAGTCGGGAATACTTGATGAAGCTGTTTAAGCAGCAGTTTGGTTACGGTATTCACGAATATGTACAGAAGGTTAGGATGGACAAGGCGAAAGAGCTACTGGGCGATTCTAGCCTGAAAATACAAGAAATCTCGGATATGCTCGGCTACAAAGATAAAAATTATTTCAGTAAGGCTTTTCGTAATTATTATCAGGTATCACCGTCTGAGTATCGTGTGAGCTTGCAATAAACCACTTTTTTCCCCTTAATGCTTCACTAATCTGCCTTTTTAAATCGGAGTATATTTTTTAGAATGATCGCATGGACGTTGATCACAAACAAATGGGGGAGTATCCATGTTAAAGAAGATGATGGCGTTATCCGGCAGTTTGCTTTTGACGGTCGGTTTGTTGAGCGGATGTGGAAGCAGCGGCGGCACGGATGCGTCGAAAGAAAGTGCTGGCGGCAAAGAAGATTTGAAAACGGTTACAATAAACATGTTCACAGCCTCACCAGAGTATACCGATGCTTTTAACGCGTATATCGAGGAGTATAAGAAGGTCAAACCTAACGTGAAGATCAATTTGGAGATCATGCAGGCAGACTACAACACGATTCTGAAGTCGAAAATAGCTTCAGGTAGTACACCGGATGTATTCCAAACGACGGCAGGAGGCGACATCGACACGTATGCGGATTATAGCGCCGATCTGACCAATGAGCCGCTAGCAGCAGCCATGACGGATGCTGTTCGAGCGAACATGAGTTCCAGTGACGGAAAAGTGCTCGGACTCCCGGTGAAGGGGAACCTGTTTTCGTTGATTTACAACAAAGATTTGCTTACCAAAGCTGGGATAACCTCCCCGCCAAAGACGATTGCAGAAATGCAGGACGCGGTCACCAAGCTGGAGGCGAAGGGCATTACTCCATTTGCGAACGCATATAAAGAGTGGTGGGTATGGAAGCACATCTTCATGCACTATGTAGATGCTGCTGCACAGGATGCAGGCGTGGAGTCGAAGCAGCTCGTTAGTGATTTTATCGCAGGTAAAGCAAAAATCAAGGACTACCCAGTGCTGTACAACAACTTCTTTAGCTTCATTGATTTGACGGTGAAACATGGCACAGATAAGCCGCTGGAACGGGACAGCAATGCGGGAGTAAGTGATTTTGCATCTGGAAAAGCTGCATTTATGACGGGTAAAGGTGCGTGGGATGAGGAAGCGATCAAGAAAATTAACCCTGATCTCAAGATTGGCATCATGGGATATCCGGTGAGTGACAAAGCGGATCAATCGGTCATCATTACCGGTGCAGATCAGGCGCTACGTATCAACAAGGATTCGGAAGTATCGAAGGAAACGATTGAATTTTTCAACTGGCTGTACACTTCGGAATACGGTAAAAACTGGTTCTCCCAGGTAGCGAAGGTGATTCCGCCAATTAAGGATGCACCGCTTCCTGATCTTGAAATGCCTAAGGAAATGGAAAGCATTTTGAAAACGTCGAAGTCCGGTGATCTGTCTGTTAACTACTCCTTGGATACATTCCATCAAAAATTTGGCGAGCTGATGCAGGCTTATATCAGTGGTAACATGAACAAGGATCAGGCGGTTGCAGAGATTGAGAAGGCATGGGTGCAATTAGGTTCAGCACAATAAAACTGGTTTCGCAGAGGCGTCCGTAAGGGCGTCTTTTTGTGTTAGAGTTAGGAGGTCGAGAGAGTGTGAACAAAAAAATATTTAATAATATTTAAATATTTACTTGCAAAAAGTTATTAGGTTGTGGATAATAGATTGTGTGCAATACATCTACAACCTTACGATATACATAATGACTGCACGGTGCAAATACGAGGGAGACCCCGGTTGGGGAATCTCTTTATTTCGTTTGGACTGTGCCGATTGTGCTTATAATAGACCGTGTAATTTGGAACGCATTTTTAGTTATGTGGTAGAGATGAAAAAGGAGATGAGCGTTTTGAAGACTTCGTTGTTTACACCGTATACAATCAAAAATTTGGAGTTAAAGAATCGTGTGGTCATGGCACCGATGTGCCAATACTCGGTCACAGCCAAGGATGGGATTCCGAATGATTGGCATCATGTTCACTACCTAAGCCGAGCAATTGGAGGCACGGGGCTGATTATTATAGAAATGACGGACGTGGAACCGGATGGACGAATTACCGATTATGATCTGGGCCTTTGGTCAGATGAACATATTCCGGCTTATAAGAAGCTGGTTGACGGTATTCATGCGCACGGGTCCAAGGTAGGCATTCAGATTGCTCACGCGGGCCGTAAAGCTGAGGATGCAGCAGAGCCGGTCGCTCCCTCGGCCATCGCATACCCGGATGCGAGTTATAAGCAGCCGCGCGCACTGACCACAGAGGAAGTCCGTGGCATGGTACAAAAATTCGCAGACGCCGCCCGGCGTGCGGTTCAAGCGGGCGTGGATACGATTGAGCTTCACGGTGCACATGGTTACTTGATTCACCAATTCCATTCGCCGGTTACAAACAAGCGTGATGACGTGTATGGTCAGGAGCTATCCCTTTTCGGCGTTGAAGTCATTCAGGCTGTGCGCAAGGAAATGCCTGCGGGTATGCCGTTAATCTTCCGCATCAGCGCGGTGGAATATGTAGATGGTGGATACGATGTGGATCATGCTATTGAGCTGAGCCGAGCATATCAGGCTGCAGGCGTAGACGTGATCCATGTCAGCTCGGGCGGAGAAGGACCGGCAGGCGCCAGAAAGCCAGGCAACTATCCGGGCTATCAAGTGCCGTTTGCTCGCCAAATCCGCGAGGCGCTGAACATCCCAGTCATCGCCGTTGGCGCACTGGATGAACCGGCCTTGGCGCAGTCTGTTATCGGCAATGAGGATGCCGATCTGGTCGCTGTGGGACGCGGATTGCTGCGTGATCCATATTGGGCTACTCATGCAGCGGTGGCACTGCGCGGCGAGAAGCCTTCCATACCTGAACAATATCAACGTGGCTACTGAGGCCTAAGTAATCCCACGTTGTTTATATATAAACAAGGCACCTGCAACGAAGTGTACGCTTCGTCAGGTGCCTGTTTTGTTTTTATCGGGATAATGATTGGTAAATGAATAAATGTGATGGTTTTTACATTTTGTGGATGATTCAATCTGTATAATAATTATATTTGGTGTGTATAGGAGGATGAAAGAAATGCAGTATGTTATTGAAACGAAGGGCCTCCGCAAACAGTTCGGGATGTCGGTAGCTGTAGACGATATTTCCTTACACGTGGAGCGTGGCAGTATCTACGGTTTCCTCGGTGAGAATGGGGCTGGCAAAACAACGACCATCCGCATGCTGATGAGGCTGATTGAGCCTACAAGTGGGGAGGTTTTTTTATTTGGCGAGCGGTTGGAGAAAAACTACCCGTCCATCTTTTCCAAGATTGGCACAATTATTGAAACACCCGGTCTATATGAAAACTTGAGTGCACGCGATAATCTGAGAATATGCTGTAAGTACATGGGAATGAAGGATGATGGAAGAATAGAACGTACCTTAACCACGGTAGGTTTAGAGCATACCGGTAAAAAGAAGTTCAAAGATTATTCCCTAGGGATGAAGCAAAGATTGGGGATTGCGAGGGCGCTTGTTCATGACCCTGAGTTGCTCATATTAGATGAGCCAACAAACGGACTGGACCCATCTGGAATTAAGGAAATTCGTCAGCTATTGAAGCGGTTGTGCGAGGAAGACGGGAAAACAATTCTTATTTCCAGCCACATCTTGAGCGAAATTCAGCAGTTAGCTACACACATCGGGATTATACATAATGGAAAACTGTTAGCGGAAGATCGTTTGAGCCGGTTAGAGGAAGGTTTTGAGCAATATACAGATCTTAAGGTAGACGATGCAGGAGCAGTACAAACATTTCTACAAGAGCACATGAAGCAGCTACAATCTCAGGTGCTATCTCCACAACAACTAAGAATTCATAGTCCGATTGAAAATACATCTGCGTTAAATAAACAGTTAATAGATCATCAGTTTTCAGTTTATGAGATACACACCACAAAGCAGACGCTAGAGGAGTACTTTTTGACTCTCATTTCAGGAGAGGGTGGGCGACGTGATTAGAGCAGAGCTCATTAAGCTTAAAGGCTCTAAAGCCTTCTTGTTGAGTTTTATAATATTGCTGGCTGTTGTGTTGCTGGAATTCGTAACAAGCGCCGTTTTTTACCGATATTCAATTGATAAACGGGGTTGGACCTACTATTTTGAAGGCATAGTTCTTTTCGTTAATGTTGCAGCCGGATTTGTCAGTTATTACATTTTAACGGGTCATATTTTTGCGAGAGAGTACCAGGAAAACACGCACCTCTTTATGTTTACTACGCCTGTCACCAAGGCAAAATTTTATTTTAGTAAATTGATCATTATTTATGGATTTATTATTGTGTCGCTATTTATCGTTCTGTTTCTGTCTGCAGTATTAGGCATGCTTATTACAAATCGACCTTTAACGATGGCTATCTGGGTATACCAAATTCAGGTATTTTCTAAAATGTGTGTGATGCATGCTATGCTCATCCCGATCGCCTCTTTTTTTGCTATACGCTGGAAGAGCATTATGGTGGTTGTACTCGTAGTTTGTACTGTTATATTTTTAAATTTTATATACAAAAGTGAATGGTACCCTTGGATTGTGCCCTATCTCTTATCTCCTAATGAAAGAAATGCGACTATACCTACCAATGTTTCAATAGCATGGCTCAGCTTATCCGTGATCTTTCTTCTTGGATTGTTTTTATCCATATGGACATATCAAAGAAGAGCCTAAATGAAGATTTTTTGAAAGGAGGGCTACTATGTTTGACCTGTTTAGAGCAGAGTGCTTGAAGCTGAAAGGAACTAAAATTCTTTTTCTAAGTGTGTTTATTTTAATAGCAACCGTATTTTTGACTTTTAGTACTTACGCCATAAATCCTAAACTTTCCTTGGATCGTGATGGATGGAATGAATACTTTATGGATTTGGTATCCTCCATTAATTTAATAACTGGATATATGAGCTATTATATTTTGACTTGCTATATCTATGCGAGAGAATATCAAGAGAGGACCCATATGGCCCTGTTTACAAGCCCGGTTCGCCGGAGTCGTCTTTACTTCAGCAAGCTGCTTGTTATTTATATGTACATCGCTGTTAGCCTTTTGTTGGCATTTGCGCTATCTGCGCTATTGGGTATGTTAATTACGGACAGACCGCTAACCTTTGAAATCGTTATATATCAGCTTGGAATCTTCACTAAAATGATTATTATGCACGCTATGCTCATCCCGATCATCACGTTCTTCGCCATTCGCTGGAGAAAATTTGTGCCCGCCATTATGGGGATGTGTACCGTTATGTGTTTAAATTTTGTTTTGGTTAATACACCTGGAAATACCTTTTATCCATGGACCGTGCCGTTATTGTTTTCTCCACACGGCACACTGGGCAGAACATTTACGAATGTTCCTGGAGGAATCATCAGTATTTGCTTCATTTTTGTGCTGGGGCTTTTATTGGCGTTAAGAAGCTATACCCATATAGAGACACAGTAGAATGTGTAAGCAGCAAAGGACGATGAGTGTCCATATAAGATTGGCTGGATGAATCTGTAAAATGTTGTCGCTTAAGGACGGATTTACGTGCTATAATTCCAGTAACAACAGAATGGCTTAGGTGGGCGGTCGGCTAATCTCCCGGAAGGGAGGTGATGCCTGTGGAGGTTAAGGATGCTCTGACATTAATGATGATGTTCGGCACGCTATTAATAGCGTTGATCGGATTAATCGTTACGATTGTTATTGCGTTGAACCAAAACAAAAAGAAATAGACCGCCCTGCTCAAGGGGAAAACGGTCTATTTCTGTAGATCGCCTTTGAACAGCCGACCGCTCTTCAAAGCGGCTGTTGCCAAGAGTAGGGATGTTACCAGCATCCTTGCTCTTTTTTTAGTATATCCTTCTATCATTTATTTTAGCACATCTGAATAACCAGTGTAACTGAATAACGCTGTTTACTTGGTGAAAATTTTAACTTCCTTTGGAGCGAGAGTCACGGTGATTGAGCCATTGTTAATCTGAACGGAGTCGTTGCTTAGCTGGTTGGTCAGGCGGGTTCCGTTGGACAGATTATCGAAGTTGCCAATCGTGCGGGTTTGACTATTCCAGGAGTTGTTGATAAATACGATGGCCTCGTCACCGTTTTTAGAGCGCTGAAAACTGTAAAAGGAGTCGTCCACCCATTTTTCCTTTTGGCTGCCGTTTTGCAGAGCAGGGTGGTTGTTGCGCACATTGTTCAGCTTAGCGATGTACTGATACAGGTCATGGTTGGAGTTGAAAGCCATATTCTCCCGATTGCCGGGATCATCTCCGCCATTAAAGCCTTGCTCAGTACCTTGGTAGATGATTGGAATTCCGCGTGATGTCAGAGTAAAGCCCAAAGCAGTTTTGAGCTGTGGCCATTTGTCATAGTTAGCACCCGGCTTGCCGGAGGCGTCATTCAGGAAACGTTTTACATCATGATTGTCAATAAATACACCGTTTGTCTGGGCATCGCGATAGTAACGATCATCGGAGTAGCGTTCCTTGATTTTTCTCATGGATTGATCGTGTCCGAAGACATCCTTGATTGTATAATACATCGGAAAATCCAATGCGGCATCGAGATACCGGGTGTAATCCCCCACATAAGCAGGGTCGCCATGGAAAATTTCACCCATGGTGAAGGTATTGGCGGCTTGGTCAAAATCCTTTAGAAAACCCTTCGGTACATGCTTGGCGGTATCCAACCGCAGTCCGTCGATGCCTGTCTCATTCAGCAGCCATTTGATCCAGTTTTTAAGCTCATTTGCGGTAGCGGGGTTTTCATGATTTAGGTCATCCAGTCCAGCCACATCACCGTTTTCAATTTTCCATTGGTTGTTAGAGTTGTAGTCCCCACCTGTAATTTCACCATTGTGATGATACCAATCTGTTTTATCAAAAGGAGCCTTGGCGATGCCGTTCCCCGGTTGGAAATCACCTGTGTGATTCACGACGACGTCCAGCATCACAGCGATATTTTTGTCATGTGCCTTACCAACCAGCTCTTTGAACTTGTCCATTGTACCGAGATGCCCGTCTACCGCATAAAAATCATACGTATGATAGCCGTGGTAAGCGTATTCACTCTTTTGCATCGTTACCGGAGTAATCCAGATCGCGGTAAACCCCATATTTTTAATGTAGTCGAGTTTGTTAATAATACCTTGAAAATCGCCACCATGCCACTTGCGTTGATCGCTGTTGTTGGAATTGAAGCCACCGTAGTTATCGTTGGACGGATCTCCGTTGCTAAATCGGTCTGTCATGATAAAATAAATGCTTTGTTCGCTCCAGTCTACGTTGAGGGGAGTTGGCTTGGAAAGGGTACCCGGATCTATAGGAGTGAAGGCGCCTAAAGGCGCCTCCGTTTGAGCAGTTACTTCAACTCCGTTAGAGTTGGGTGCATAGGTAGAAGTACTTACGTTTAAGGATACACCCGAAAGTTTTTCTGTTGGGATAGGTCCTGCCACTTCGTTGAGGTCGGTTGCGTAGGTAGAAGCCCCTACGCTGAGGACGCCCCCCGAAGGTGCCCCCGTTCGGATAGATCCTGCAGCCCCGTTCAAGCCGGGTGTGTAGGTAGAAGTTCCAGTGCTGAAAAGGTAGTTCTTCGAGTTATTGCTGTCCCAACTGTTATTGCCGTCATTAAAAGCAGCTTCCAATTGGGAGGCAGAACCGATATCAACGGTAATTTTGGCATAGCCGCTAATCTCGGCATCCTGCATTTTCACACCGGGTACGGCAGTCCAGTTTCCGTTAGCTGGGCGGTAGTGAATATAAGGCGAGTTAAAGCCTTTTTTGTAGTATACCGTTACCGTGTTAGTTGTACCGCCGCCATCCCCGGGAATCGTACCCGCTGGAGCGCCAGATGTGATCGTTCCCGCATTGCCGCTGTTACCGGGCGTGTACGTAGAAGTGCCCGTGCTGAAGGAGTAGTTTTTGGTGTTGTTGCTGTCCCAGTTGTTATTGCCGTCATTAAAAGCGGCTTCCAATTGGGAGGCAGAACCGATATCGACGGTAATTTTAGCATAGCCGCTAATTTCGGCATCCTGCATTTTCACACCTGGCGCTGCAGTCCAGCTTCCGCCAGCCGGACGGTAGTGAATGTAAGGTGAGTTAAAGCCTTTTTTGTAGTATATCGTTACTTTGTTGCCTGTACCGCCATTATTGTCAGGCTTGGCTTTGCTGATGATATATTGTTTGAATCCACTCAACTCACCGGTTGGTGAGCCATCATTGTTGACGAGATTGTTGATGCGCAATAACGTAAACCCGTGATAACCGAACTTCGTGATTTTCTCCTCGATTTTTTGGAAGCCGCTGCCGCCTGTCGGAAGTGCATTTTCACCATTCAGGCGAACACCCTTGGCATTCGCGATGGAGGAGACGGTATCAACCAGGGTGGACGGCAACGAATAATTCGGTGCTGAGCCACTGTCAGTCATCTCCAGGCAAGTGAATGTCAGGTCTAGATCGGCATCCTTGAATTTCTGAATGAGACGGTTGTAATCATAATATCCACCCGCTTGTTCTGTGCTGTGCGGCATAGCAGGATTGTTCATTTGCCAGTGCAGACCAGAAACTTTGGCCCCGATCCGGACACCAAACACAGAATCGAAGTTTTTGTGAGCCGCTGCTCCGATGACACCTAGATGCTTCTCAAGTACACTTTGGTACCACGACAGAAAATCCTTTCCATATGTGGAATTATATCCGCCGTTCGTGTAAAATCCGTCCCCATCGGTCGGTGGATTGATTTGGCTAAGGCTGGTAAGTTTGGTGCCCCAAGCAGCATTAATCTTGTCCAATGATCCGTACTTGTCATTCATAGCTGTGCGGAATGCATTTTTGGCTGTTTCAGTATAAGCTTGGAACTTGCCTCGTCCCGGGTAGCTCCACCCTGCTGCTGGATAGTAGGACGGATAGCGCAATTCCCCAGAAGGACCGCCGCTCAAATAAATTTTGGGAATGATACTTTTATATCCGGCAAAGTTTTCAGCGAATGAGGCATACAGCTCGTCATATTGTTTACCGGTTCCGCTCCACAATGGGGAGAGGGCTTCACTATTGGCATAGCCGCTTTCGTCCTTGAATTGCATTTCATCTGCACTGCCCTTGCTCGGCAGCCAGCTTGGCAGTGGGATGTTACAGTCATCTCCCACATTTCCTCCACACTTATGCGTAGAGATAATAGGAACCCACTTCAGTCCCGCTTCTTTCACGGCATTTGCATAGGTCTTGTAGTAGCTCCAATCGAACTGGTTATCTCCTGCACTTTCTACATAGCCCCACCAGACGTCGGTAGTGATGGCATACACGCCATTGTTTTTCAACGTTTGCAGTTGCTTTTTGAAGGAACCCCAGTCGTTGATTTTCGCCAGTGGTCCCATAACGGAAGCCTGAAAATCATCTGCAACCGCGGCGCTCGCCGTATTAGAGGGTGAGCCAATGAAGGCGGTCAGAGACAGCACAAGGCTTAGTAGAAGCATACACCCTTTTTTCCATAGACTTCGATACAAGGTCAAACCGATCATCCTCCCCAAAGCATAGTCTAATTCGACAACATTTTGTAAACGTCTACAAAAATAGTATAAAGCAAGCGGTTGCATAAAAAGAAGAATTTATTGCGCACTCAAGGTGGACAAATATGACATTTTACGTAAGCAACCGTGTGCCTAAAAGTCTCCAGGCAAAAAAATAAGGCATAGGTCTGAGGAGACGCATGCCCTTTAGTGATGTGCGGATAGCCAAGCCAGTATAGGAGAAAATGAACCTAAGCGTATAAAAGTCTTGTTCCAGTCTGTATGGAAAGTATTGCCGAGACAGCCTGCTTAATAAATAGGGCGATCCTTCTGGTCGGCAATGCCGCTTTTACGGTAGAAATACGTATTGATCCGATCCCGCCATTCTTTGGCATGCTCTGCCTGATGCTCCAGCCGCTCCAGCACCTGTTCATACATGGTATCATTCAGTTGCCCTCGTAGACTAACCCATGTGTCTCGGAGATGGGCCGCACGTTCTGCACCTTCAAAATGGGTATCATAAATGTGCTGTATGACAGTTTGGCCGGAGTGGAGCAAGTGTGTATAAGGGACATGGTGAAAGAATAAGAGCAGCTCATCCGGACAGGTGTCCGTAGATTCGTAGATATCGGCATGGGGAGCAAAATATTGTCCTGCATAGCCGGTCCCGGTTGTGGTCGTGCGATCTACTCCAATCCCTCGGCAATCAGCAAAATGGTAGGTGCCCCACTTGGAATATTCGTACCCGTCTACATCCGGCCCATAGTGGTGATCGGGACTGACCATCCAGCCGACCCCCAGAGGGGCGGTGTAGGATTCGTAGATATTCCATGAATCGAGCAGCATCTGCTTAATAGTAGAAATTAAATCTGTGCTACCTTCGCTATTCCCTTGTCTGCCAAACGTCAGCCGAACCCACTCATCAGCGATTTCGTCCGCAGACAGCTCCGGGTCCCATGCCAGTCGACCATAGCCATAAAGATTGGACTGGGCGAGCAAATGTCCGGTCCAATTGGTGTCTGCACCAATATTGGATACAGCGGCTATTCCATAGTTGGTAGGTTTGGGAGAATGCAGGGCGCCACTCACAATACGCTTGATGGTGGAGCCTTTTCCTTGGGCGTAAGTATCAAAATCCAATACTTCCTTCCATTGCGGAACAAGGTAACATAGATGCTTCTGTTGGCCGGTGTACTCTTGCGCAATCTGAAATTCCAGTAGCACCTGAGTGGCTTCCAGCCCACCGAACAGGGGGGAGACAGGCTCCCGCACCTGAAAATCCATGGGGCCATTTTTGATCTGTAAAATGACATTTTCTCGAAACAGCCCATCCAGTGGTTTAAAATGGTCAAAGGCTGCGCGGGCCCGATCCGTCTTGCGATCGCGCCAGTCCTGCTTGCAATTGTAGACAAAGCAGCGCCAAATCACACGTCCGCCATAGGGCTGCAACGCATCTGCCAGCATATTGGCTCCATCGGCGTGATGGCGCCCGTAGCTGAACGGTCCGGGCCGATTTTCGGAATCGGCTTTGACCACAAAACCACCCAGATCAGGAACGGCGGCGTAAACTTCCTGGGCTTTGGTCTGCCACCATTCAGCTACAGCTGGTTCCAAGGGATCGGCTGTAGTTAACCCGCCGAGCTGAATAGGACTGGCATAGTTAATGCTCAAGTAGATCTGTATGCCATAGGCGCGGAATACCGCAGCTACTTTGGCCACATCCGGTAGGAATTTATCTGTAATCAGCTCGGTTTCTACCTGATGGACATTCACATTGTTAATGGATAGCGCTTGAATGCCTACAGAAGCGAGTAGACGGGCATAGTCTCGCAGGCGCTCCATATTTGCAGTAAAGGCATTATTGTCGTAGAAAATGGACCCACCCGCATACCCGCGTTCAATACTACCATCCATGTTATCCCAGTGGTTGATCATGCGGATGGGATTAGCTGGATTAGACAATAGGTCTAGAAGGGGAGCGTGCAATGATTCCTCGGCGGCGGGTTTCAGTTTGCCGTCTAATCCTCCTTGAAGGTAGCGCAGCAGATGAAAGACTCCATACAATACGCCTTTGGAGGTCTGCCCCGCGACTATAACGTACGGTCCTTTGAACTCATCGTTACTGTGCAAAGCTGAATATGCCGGATCTGGCATCTCTAGCCCGCGAATTCGGTAGCCTTCCGCGCCCACTTCTGCCTGTTCCGCCGCACTGAATCGTTCTGCGACCAAAGGATGCGTTGGGAACGTACCCAGCGCAATGAATGGCGCATTTACAGGAACGGTGCTGATTTTCGGCTGCTGTCCAAACATGGAGGTCAATCCGTGCTGAAGCTCACTCGCAGCCGATTGAAGCACTTCATCTGTCTCATGGACCACGATGACCCTGCACCAAGCGGGCAGCTTTTGTACCTTACTATTGCGGCTGTAATGCAGCCAAGCCGCATAGCCGCTTTCTTTTGGCATATCCATAAGCTTGCTCATATTGGAGCCTCCTTTTGGGCAGGTGAAGATGATCCTCAGACATGCTGTTTCTGATCCTGACTCATATGCTCTGGGAGAGTCAGACGGTTGCCGTTGCCTTCATACAGCCACAAAATAGCGGTAACTCCGCGCGGATAATATTTACTGCCATGGGCAATACCGGAGAGTATCTGATCGCTCCAGCACCAATAGGATTCTTCAGGGTGAAGAAGCCATGAGACGTGGGCAGCGTCTGCGGCCTGCCCAGCTTCTTCCCAAGGCAGTTCCAGCAGCTCGCGGGCAATAAACTGTGACAGATAGATTTTGCTCAGCCAGGAGTTGTTACTGGTCGAGGACAGCTTCCAGCCTCCGTCTTCAAACAGACAAACTCCCGGTACCAGTACAGTTTCCAAATGGCGCCGCAGTGCTTGGATATATCCACCGAACCGTCCATCAGGCTTAAGCGCAGCCTCACATCCTGTAAAGTAAGGGAAGATCAGTCCCTCAATGGCAGGAATAATCTGCGAGTCATTACCTTCCTGAATAACTGCTGGAATATAGCCCTTGTCTGTCATATGTGCTGTGATCGCTGCTGCGCATTTGTCTGCCTGTAAGCCAGCCTCCTGTGAAAGGGAGTTAAGCCCTTTTGAGGCAAATATCTTTTCCAGAGCAACATATACAGCCCAGCATTTGCTGCCCAGATAGATGTTGTTGCGGGACTGACCCAGAGATACGTCCAGACTGTCGTAGGTCGTAATTTCCGCGCCTCCCCGGGTTCTAGAGCTGTCCAAGCCCATCAAGCCGTTTCGTTGTGCCGGGTCGGGGTGATCCCGTCGTAGCATGCTTTCGAAGCAGTCACACAAAACAGGTAGCATACGTGTCGTAAATGACTGATCCTGTGTCTGCTCGATATATACCGTGACGCAGCAAAGCCAGTTCACCAGTTCCTCGTGGCTCATGTAAGAGAAGCAGTCGTCAATCCCTGCCAGCTCATAACAGGAGTATCCCTGCCGGGAGAACACGTTGGCTACGCCCATATCATGGGTAAACGTGATACCACCGGGATAGGTCTGTTCCTCTCCCGGAAAGCGTACCTCATCCCGATAGCTGTACCTTTGGACAAACCACTCCAGCTCGTTGCGTACCGTCCATGGATTCAAAATCAATTCATAATAAAGCTGATCCGCCGTCAGATCGAGGGTATTCATCATCCGATACTCGCCTTCGTTCACAATCCAGATCGGTTCTCCGTCCGCTTGGTGACTCAGCAGTTGAGTACTGCCGTAGTAGCTGTGGATCGCCTGAGCGAGCATAAATTTCTGGTCCGGGCTCAGGTCTGCCGACTCCATCCAGCGATTAGCCTGAACACAGGCTGCAGTCAGGTCTGTAAAATGCTTCAACGCATAGTTTCCCACGTCCTCAATATCCTTGAACAGCTGGGTATAGTAATACGACGCTTCGATGCCTGTTGTCACAATGCCGCCGCGATAGAAGCATATGGCGAAGGCATATGTGCGCTTCTCACCTGCGGGAACGTCCATCAGGAGCGCACCCGTCGTGCCCAGGCCAAAGGATAAATTCTCGGCCATGGTCTCCCCAAGCAGCTTCTCCATTGCAAATCCGCTGGCAGGTACTGCTTCGCTGCTGTTGGTCACAATGGCTGTACTGCGCCCTTGGCCGATGCCTGTGAGTCTTTCCTCCAATGGGGTAGAATCCGTAGTGTCCCTGCGCGGATCTTCTCCTATAATGCGTATGCCGCTATACGGATCACTGCCCTGATAGCCGAAAAAAGCTCTTCGCGCTGCAGTCCCCTGCGTGTTATCGACGGTTAGCTCGGCGAATACCGCCGGAACCAACGCTGCTCGCAGTTCATCCATACCTGCGGTTCCCGGCTCGGGTACCGGGCGAACAGGAGAGTACAGCCGGAACGTCAAATCGCCGGCCTGCCATGTATCCGTTCCTACTTTTAGCTCACGGGTAATGTCGGAATCAGCAAAGGCCATAAGCTGCGGTTCCGTTCGTTTACCCTTTTTCTCCACGTCGTAGCGGGCACTTTCATCCTGTGTGGATGCAAAGAAGGGAAGCGCCTCGTATGATTCGCCATCTCTGGATTGCAGCCCGATATATACATTTTCGTCGGCAGGCTTGCCCAGCTCCAAACCAAGTCCGCCGCGATTACCCTTAAACCCAAGTGTAAAGCTGGAAAAAGAACCGATAGGTGCATGCTGTGTGTTATAAAATATATTTTTCGACATATAATGAAACCCCTTTCATGATAAAGTTCAACTTTGATTAACTTCACTTAGAGCCTAGCATGTCATGTGGTGGGGAACCATTGTCAAATCGCTCAACTATTTATCCAAATCGCGCTGAAGGCGATATACTGGGGTATATCCATGTAAGTAAGCCAGGAGGGAAAACATGTCGTCACCACGTTTACCGAAGCGTCCCCATCATCCGGACCTTACAGCTGCCGGAGAGGAATTCTTTTTTCCCGATGTGCGGACCACAGTCAATCTGTTTGCCATTCATACACGAAGTGTGGGAAGAGACTGGAGCTATCCGCCACACGAGCATCCTCAATATGAAATTAACATCGTGCTTGCGGGAGAACAGATCATGGTTGTGGATGGTCGTAGCTATACCCAGCGACAGGGTGATCTGGTGCTGCTGCGTCCGGGGATTGTTCACTCCAGTCATAGTAACGGAGAGGGATTTACGTATTTTTGTATGCATTTCGACATTGATGATAAGCTGTTTCTCTCGCTGCTGAGTCGTCTGGAGCAGGTGCTGTTTCCAGCTGAAGGCACAGTGGCAGGGCAGATGGGACCAGCGCTGGGCAAGTTGCTCGATCTTTCAACGCCGGAAGACATAGGAATTGGTAGTGATTCGGTGGCAAAGCGAATGCGGATTCAATCTGCTGTGTTTGAACTGTTCGCAACGTTGTGGGAGGCTGTATCCAGCGAAGCCGCTCATCTGCCGGGGCGTGGATATGTGCAGGCAGAGCTTGCCCATCAGATTGCCAGTCGTCTTCAGGGCAGAGTGAATCAGCCCTATGGGCAGGCTGGCTCGGTGGAAAAACAGGATGGGATCGAGGGGATTTCATCCGAGCTAGGTATTAGCGTATCCCATTGTAATCGTGTATTCCGTAGTGTTTTCGGCGTTTCTCCCCGTGTATATCTATCCGGGCTTGTGCTGCATGAGGCCAAGTTGCTGTTGGCTGATCCGCAATGGTCGGTGCAACAAATTGCCGATATGCTCGGCTATGGGGATATTGCGCATTTTAGCAGACAGTTCAAGCGCTGGTCGGGCCAATCGCCGACATCCTATCGCAAAAGCTCGGTGCAGGAAAGCCCATCTGAATAAAAATAAGTATTCCTTTAAAATAGTTATGATATGATCCCCATAGAGTAGCTGAGAATAATACGAATTTACATAATCAACATGCTTAATAATCAAATAGAGGAAGAGGTTCAGGCGTTTTTTGAAAAAGTCGGAGCATTCGACCATCTGTTTACCACCGGGGTGGGTATAATGAGGGAATCGCACATGCTGTGTTGTATCTGATGACGAACAAGTTTACCACCGGAAGCGTGCTGTTCCCAGATGGCGGTTATACGTTGATTCAATTCGCAACGAAGTGCAGATTTCATTCTGATCCAATCCGACAGGCAGGAATAAATCATTAAACAAAAACCGGTTCAACCCCATACAAAGTGGTTGACCGGTTTTTTTTATGATAACAGGCTTGGCCCTCTTGCAACTTTTTAGTTTTGCACATCTAACCTTTTATATTTTCGAAAAATACGTGGATAAATTGCTCTAGTCCCGATACATACCATCGCCAGCATGGCGAACAGCAAACCGCTCCACAGCGTCCCCTGGATGCCCGCTCTGGCAATAAACCATCCCCCTGCCAGCGAGCCCAGTGAAACCCCCAGGTTAATAAACGAGATGTAAAGACTGTTGGCAAACGCGGGAGCTTCTTTGGCCTCATCAATCACCCAAATCTGGGCGACAATCAGTCCGCTGGTATGAACGGCCCCCCACACAATAATGATGAAGAGCGTAGGAATAAATGAAGAACTGATCCCGTACAGCAGCAAATAGGTGCCCCCCAAGACTACTGGATGAAAAAGAGCGGTGCGAACCTTATGCAAGCCCATGAGCTTGCCAGCCAATAGATTGCCGAGCATTCCGCCGATGCCGAAAATAATAAGCAGAAAACTGATAACATTGCTGCTCATCCCTGTGTTTTGCCCCAAATATTCGGCAGAATAGCTATACACCGAGAACATGGCTGCAAATATAAAAGTAGCTGCCCCGATATTGAGCCACAGCGGTATTTTACGCAAAATGCCAAGCTGCTTCCGGTAGGAGAACATTTCGGCTTGTGGTGTATCCGGCAGCATGAATAAAATACCAATCCCTGCAATCCCATTCGCTACCGCAGTAAACCAGAAGGAGGCCTCGTATGAAATTTGATTGGCGATATAGGCCGTAATTGGAATACCGAGTACCATTCCCATGCTCGTGCCGAGAAAGGCCTTGGCGGAAGCTTGCGTTGCCTTTTCCGGGGGATACAACGCAGTAGCAGCGACAAAGGCAAGCGAGAAATACACCGGGTGAAACAGAGCCGGAATGATACGTAAAATCACTAGTATATAAAAGTTGGATGTATAGGCTGACAGCAAGCTTGTTATGGCAAAAACAAACAACGACATTGTCATGATTCGCTTGCGGTTAAACCTGGACATCAATAGTACCATGAAGGGACCGAACACCGCGATGATCAATGCAAATGAACTGACAAGAAACCCGGCCTGAGCTGCCGTAATATGAAAACGTTCAATGATGACCGGCAAAATGCCAACCACACCGAACTCAATCGTGTATACACCAAATAGGCCAAGTGCGATGAAAAGCAGAGGCTTACTATATTTCTTTAGTTTCATTCCCTCTCCATGTCCTCCTACTTTACGTCCTTGATTTTGCATGCTAATATTTCATTAAATCATAAAATAATAAGTCAATATTCGAAATAATACACAATAATAATTGCATTTTTGCAATATTACCTTGAGCTTAAGGAGATGGATTTGATGGATCAAGTGGATCATAAAATTTTGTTGTGTCTACAAAACCAGGCGCGTATCTCCATGACCGAGCTGGGTAAGGAGGTTGGACTTTCCCAGCCTGCCGTAACGGAAAGAGTACGGCGCATGGAGGATAAAGGTATTATCACCGGTTATCGTGCCATAGTCTCACATGAGAAAGTTGGAAAACCGATCATGGCTCACGTGCTCGTGCACACGAATCAATGCAATTCATTTGTTGAGTTTTGCCAATCTGCACCTGAAGTCATTGAGTGCCATCGAATCAGCGGCGAGCAAAATTACTTACTGAAAGTCATGGTTGAGTCTATGCTCAAGCTGGAGCAGTTCGGGGATGAGTGTGGAAAGCATGGGCACTCTACCACGTTAATTGTCCTGTCCTCGCCTGTAGACCATAAACATGTAACCCCTACTTTATTAGACCCTATTTGAGCTACCGTAAATGGCTTGGCAAAGCTCGGTTGTAAACGGACCTGACATCCCTTCAAATGCTGTATTGGTAAAGGCGACCACACTGAGTCTTAGTGCGGGATCAACGAACCACGAATGACCATAAGCTCCTCCGAGACGCCACGTTCCGGGTGATTCTGCTGTTCCGCTTTCATCGGGATTTTGGAGTACGGTGAATCCTAATCCAAAACCCCGCCCCGGCCAGCCTGCCAAGGGAAGGTTCCCGGTCTGGATGGTGCCCATTTCGCGGACCCATTCCTCTGAAAGTAACGGATTGCCGCCGTTTCGCAGTGTTTCCAGCAGCCGCATGAAATCTTTTGCGCTGCCAATCATACCAGAACCACCAGAGTGGAAAGCCGTGGGATCAAAGGCTCGTGCAGGCTGAAAACGAAGTCCTGCAGTGCCTTCAAAAACCTGCGCAACCTCAAGCTCACGCATCCGCCGGGGTTCTGATATATCGTTGACATAAGGAGCCGCAAGCCGTCCGGCATCCGCGACCGCGAAACTGGTGTCGTGCATACCGAGAGGTTCGGTAACGAGCTTTTTAACAGCTGTATCAAGGGTTGTGCCACATACACGGCTAATGATAGCGCCGAGCACATCAGTAGCAATCGAATATCCCCACGCTTTACCCGGTGTATATAACAGAGGCACAGAAGCCAAACGTTGCAAGTTCTCTTCCAGCGTAAGATTTGAAAAATCCATGCCATCTGATACGCCTGCACGATGATAGGGGCCGCCGCCTTCTTCCTCTAAAAAACCATAGGTCAACCCGGCAGTATGTGTCAGTAATTGGCGTACTGTAATGGAGGGCTGCTCACCACTGATTAATCGGGGGCGAAAATCGGGCAACCAGCGTTCAATAGATTCATCGAGCTTAATCAATCCTTGGGCTGCCAAAACCAAAGCCGCAGTAGATACAATCGGTTTGGATACAGAAGAAAGCCGAAATAAAGCATCCTCTTGCATAGGACGTTGTTCTTCTCGATCAGCCAGCCCTGCCGCTCGGACATACACGGGTGAACCATCCATATATATCATGACGACTGTGCCGATCAGACGCTTTTCGGCAAGGGTTTGATCTATAACTGCATTTACACGTCCGTCCAGACCAGCTTGTATCGCAAAAACTCTATTATCCAAACTCATAAATATCTCATCCTCTCTACGATCCAGCGGTTACCGCTTGATGGAACTTAGTTTACAGGATGGGAAGACGACATTACATAAGGTAACAAAGGTATTCAGTGAGTATTTACGTTAAAATAAAATTATATTGAAGAGATGGCCTTAGATTTAAATGAATGGGGTTTTACAAGAAGTTATGCTGCGTTTTATAGCATCTTTTTAAGTTGAGATACGTTGAAAGTAGGTAGTAAAATTTACAACAAAGAGGGTTTTGTTTTGTTTATTGAGGATTGTATCGCGTAATAAGTTGGCTTGCTTGGTTGCCCTAGGAGGGGGTTTGACCGTAATTGTTACGGGTTTTGGAGGGGATAAGGAACCTTATAAACTTCCCGATAAGCCCAAGGAGACTGCTGTCTCGACATTTTCAGAATATATGAACGCTTCTATGAGTCGCGATTACAATAAGATGCTTTCACTGTCTGATGATTATCGCTTTGAAACAGAACGGTCGAGTTTGAGCCTGACAAAGTAGACGACAATTTAGAAGATAACTTCAAGTGATTTTAGTTTTTCAATTTTCTAATCAAACGATCCAAAACGTATCCAATAAGATACCAGAAAACTAGTGTAGTGAAGTAAACAATGGCTATGGGGATGTCTGCTTCTCGCACAAATCGAAATGATTCATACATCCAAACCAACGGGCTAACGATAGCCAATAGCATATTATAGTCGTCGTTCCCCATAATATTTACAGTAATAACTAGACACGAGATTAGGACTAGCCAAAAACGAAAAGATTTCATTGCCTATACCTCCAAACCAATATTGTATCAATTTATTACCACGTACCAGCTTAGATTCTGGTCTTTATTAATGTAAGAGGAAAAGAACGCATGCAAAGTCAATTCGATCATTTTTGTTCATCAGGGATATCAAAAAAGAAATTTGTTGGATCAACTGGTTTTTGCCCTGGGTTTATCTCTTTCCCAGTATTGTCAATGAGATTGTAACTGATTTCTCCAACAGCGGCCATGAAATTAAAATGGGTTATTCGCCCTTGAATTGTAGGTTTCTGGCCGTCTTGTTCCACTAATTTATAAGGCAAAAAGGATAGACCACTGCTCTCCCTTTTGGTTGAGTCAAAACGTGCTGTCCATATTAATACACTACAATCGTTGCTGATTTTATAGTATGAAATAACATCCATCTCCTGAATAAAAAACGAATTTGATTTGCCTTCAGGAAAATAATAGTCTGTGTTCAGATTTTCATACCCTTTGGGTGTATATTCTTTTAAATTGCTAACTTTGGGAAGTTTGATTGCTGCTCCTCTGGATACATTAAGCTTATCCGAAGTATATTTGTTTTTTATTTCATTGTTTGCTTTCGCTACATAGGCCGTCTGAGATTTTGGATTCCAGGAGACATACGCATTGGATGAATCAGCAATGAATCGGAGAGGGACCATAATCCGTCCGTTTTTCAATGTAGTGACAACAGGCAAGGTTATATTTTTTGAACCAAGCGTTGCACTTTTCTGCCCAACTTTTAATAGTGTTTTTTCACCGTTACGATCTATTGTGACTGTCTTGGTGCTATTATTCCATGTGATGGATACACCAGGTAAACTTTGAACAGCGTTTAATGGGACCATGGTAATCCCATGAGATTGGTAAGTTTCATCAGAGGATACAATTGAATTATTAACGATAATATGTGTCGAAGAAGCTTGTGCTGCTCCCGCACCTAAAGTAAGACCTAAAATAGATATGCAAGCTATTTTTGAGACAGATCTCATATTCTATACCTCCACAATTGTATTTGTTGTTATAGACGAATAAAAAAGCTGAAAGCAGCTTTTATTCCAAATTTATTTAATAAAATGTATTAAAAAGAACGATATTTAAATCACTGATAGTTACTTGCAAAATAAAAATGCTGATCAAGAATAAACCGACAACTGTATGATTCAGTGAATCGGTTTATTCTGTATTTACATCGGATTGTGTCCACAATGTCAATTCGATGTGTATTGCACCTCAAAACGGAACCCGTCAGTAATAAACTGTTATTATTTTTCAACAGACTTTAGCAAGACGATGAACAGCATCCTGATCGTAGCGGCTTCTTCGGATTCTTTTTCTCTACACTTTTTTTACTGGACGTAACACTGCGTATCCGTATCCTTCTGGGAAATGCCGCTGATAATCTTGCTTTGTTTCCTCATCCCATTCATACCCCAGGCTGCTAGGGTCAAAGTTCCAAGCTTTCTCCTCCACCATTCTCATAACGTCTCCATTGTTTTTTAAATAATTGAAGGGTGGGTGGAAAAACACCAGGTAATCTGATTCGGGGATGTCCCGGCACCTCATTCCTGCGGGAATCTCTCCGGCGTAGTCAGCGGCAACCGGTATTCCATAGAGATATCCCTTCTGACCATCCTGATAGAACCAGCCCGCAGTTTGGCCCAATTGTTCGGGAAGCTTGAGATGAGACATGCTTTCCAATGTTCCGCAAATTTCATCACAATTGTGACCGTTTCTCCAGAAATCACCGTAGTTTCGAGAAGAGGTATCCCAGATTCCAATAAATTTGTGTGCTGGTATATGCTCGATTTTGACTTCAGCTTCTTGCAAATGATCCTTAACCATCTTATCCCGCTCCTTCAAATGGTAATGATAAGGAGAGAACACCTCAACGCGAATGGCTAACGGAATAGGTCGGGGCTCCTTCTGGTATACAGCCGGAGTTACCTCGAATGCTTTTACAAATGCCCGTGTAAAAGCCTCCTGTGAAGAAAACCCATACTTTATTGCAACATCGAGGATGCGGACATTGCCATCTCGGAGTTCTAGCGCGGCACGGCTAATCCGGCGCATCCACACATAATCCCTTAACGTTATTCCTGTAAGGGAATGAAACTGTTTTGTACAGTAGTAAGGGGAGTAGCCTAACTGATTGGACATTCTCAACAACGAAGGTGCTGAAGTAAGATTATTATCAATCCAATCGATCATAAGCTGAACCATTTCGTTCCATTCATACACGAGCGTTCCCTCCTTTCGACTCCATCTTAACAGCCGGAATGCAGGAATATTTGACTTGAGTTGCATGTGTTTTTTTCTCTTGTTCTGCTTTACTCCTCTACATAGCGGATATATGGGTGTTGAAAGTACCTTTGATCAGACACGAAATAATATTGTTTGCCTATAACCAGAGGAGGGATCGCGGACTTTGAGGAAATATATAATTCTTTATATCCACCTCCGTTAAAAGTATCTCTCTGTATGACCAAGTAATCATCTGTAGTTTTAACTAGCTTAGCGATTTCTGTCGAGTGATGACCTGAATAATAATAAATCCAGCTGAAAATTAGTGAAAAAAATATAATTTTTAAAATAGTTGCAGCCGTTTTATTTTTTGTAATCAACATTCGCACCAACCTCCCATAATCCATTCTTTCATTTGTAATAAAATATGTATGATTGGTTATTTATCCTGTTTATGTATATTGTAAGGTGTATGATCCGATGTTGAAAGTAACTTTTACACAAAAAGCCTATCTGCCATTCTTCCGGCAGATAGGCTTTTATAACATAAACGTCAACTTACTTTGTGTTTATACGCAGTCTGTGCCTCTTCATAGGATTGCACCGACGGCATAGCTTTATTGTCAATTATTTTTACGTTGGCGTGCGCGAGCCTCGCCGCCTTTGCGGCCTGCTTCTTCCCTACTCATTTTCCCGTCGCTATCACTTTGGTCTGAATTGCCACGGGCTTCGCCGCCCTTGCGTCCGATTTCCTGATAGAATTCCTTGTCATGGTTTTTGGAAGTGGCTTCGCCGCCTTTTTCACCAATTTCCTGGTAGAAGTCCTTGCCATGATTTTTGGAAGTGGCCTCGCCACCTTTTTCGCCAATCTCTTGGTAAAATTCTTTGTCGTGATTTTTAGCAGTAGCTTCTCCACCTAGACGTCCTGCTTCTTCGCGACTCATTTTGCCATTTTGGTTGTTGTTAGCCATGTTCAATCACTCCTCATCGAATTTTAGTAAAGCGGGTACGTGTATCTATTAACCTTTGTGTCAGGAATTAAACATGTCCCTTTTATTTTGCCAAATAGCAGATAACTGGGGATATTCACCTGATTAGCGTTCCCATGCTTCGGGGTGCAGTTGTTGCTGGCGGTTAAATAATGCCGGATAAATGAACAGGCTGAGTAGCACGCTGGTCAAAATAGCAGAGGTCATGGTGGTAAATACGATGAGCAATTGCAAACGCACAGCGGCAATCGGATTGGCACCTGCGATGATTTGTCCGGTCATCATGCCGGGAAGCTGGACAAGCCCCAGCGTTTTCTGCCCCTCAATGGTTGGAATCATACTGGAACGTATGCAATCCTTGAGTATAGGGAAGATGGCTTGTCTAGGCGTGCCGCCTAGTGCCAGAATGAGCATGATTTCAGGCTTGCGCAGCAGGACTTCCGACTTGAGCCGGGATACCAGCAGACTGGACAAAATCATGGAGCTGCCAATGATCATACCGCTAATCGGAATCATATATCGGGCTGTCGCCGGAATAATATGCAGGCCAATGAGGAATGTCTGTGTAACGATTTCCACACACAGCAAAGTCAGGAATGACTTCCACATGAGACCGGGGATAAATCGTCCTTTGCGCGCAACATTTTGTGAGGCTACGGTAATCATGAGCAGAATGAATAATACGATAAACCCGTAGCTTTGCAACCCAAAAATCAAATGCAATACATATCCAATCGCCAGCAGTTGAACCGACGCTCTGATCGTGGCGATGATCATGTCTCGGTCCAGACCGAGTTTGAAGGATTTGGACATGACAATGGCGATAAATACAAAACCAAGAGAGAGAATCAAAGCAACAATCGTCATACCCATTCTCCTGCTACAAACTTGCGGGTCTCACTATGCTGCGGAGCATTAAAAAACGTCTCCGTATCCGCTTGTTCTATCAGTCTTCCGTCGATCATTAGCCATGTTTCGTGGCCTACTCTGCGGGCTTGTTCCATGTGATGCGTAATCCAAATCATCGTTGTTCCCTCTTCTTTGTTCATTTGTAGCAGCAGTTCCTCAACCTCTTTGACCGAGGCAGGGTCCAGTGCAGAAGTAATCTCATCCAGCAGTAAAATATCCGGGCGGTTCGCAAGCGTCCGCGCCAAGGCCAAGCGTTGTCTTTGTCCGCCAGACAGTTCCTGCGCCTTCTGTTCCAACAGGTCGCGGGTGAGCCCTACGCGTTCCAACAGGCTGGCAGGATCACCCAGCACTGTACCGTGCAGCCGTTCTACGGTTTGGAGATTGTACAGGACAGTTCCCTGAAGCATGGGGGCATCCTGAAAAACCAATGCGACTTTCCGTCTCAGTTCAGGGATCTCCCACTCCGATATAGGTTTGCCGAGGACACGGATTTCCCCTTCATCCGGTGTCATTAGGAGGTTACACAGTGAAAGCAACGTGCTTTTACCAGACCCCGATGGACCGACCAACGTGGTGATTTTGCCGGGGGAAACTTTTGCGGTAATCCCGTTCAGAACCGCACGTTGTTGTCCAGACCCGGTGAAATATTTGATGATGTGGTTAAATTCAATAGCTGGAAGTGGTTTGGGTTCCATAGATATAGCTAGCTCCTTTGTAGGGGATCGAGGAAGGGATCAGATCCGTTCTATGATCTTATTTTTTTATTATATCAGTAATGACTGCTATGCTCTTCTGTAAAGATTCGATGCAGGTTGGCTGCGGTAAACGGCATTTTCTTTGTATAAACTAACAGGATTAGTTAAAATAGAATCTGGATCGATTCTGTACATGTATAAGGAACCGAATTACATAGAAATTCGATGAAAGGAGACAGGATGATGTCGCCTAGAAACGGAGTAAAGCTGCAAGATATTCTGCGGGCTGCCGAGGACATTGCCAATGAACAAGGGATGTGGGATGTCACGCTCACCACGCTGGCGCAAAAGTTGCACATTCGCCCTCCGTCTTTGTATAACCACGTGGACGGATTGAATGGACTGCGCCAAGTACTGGCATTGCACAGTCTCGAACAGTTGGAGGAAGCTTTGATGAGCGCAGCAGTTGGTAGAGCGGGCGCAGATGCGCTAACCGCTATGGGGAAGGCGTATATGCGGTATGCTCGCGAGCGACCCGGTTTGTATGAAGCGATGCTGTATGCAACTGATCGAAATGATACCGAAATGAGGCAGGCTGCGGATCGCGTGGCCGAGCTGGTCATTACCGTCCTGTCCAGTGGTTACGGCTTCAAGGAAGAAGATTGCATTCATGCAGCGAGGGGATTCCGTAGCCTGCTTCATGGATTTGCCTCGCTTGAACAAAAGGGCGGGTTTGGTTTGCCTGTCGAGGTGGACCGGAGCATTGAGGTGATCATGGCTACCTTTTTGGCAGGTCTGCGTGTGCAGCAAAAGCGAGATGGTGAGCTGACCAAAGAAGTCTGATTTCAACCTGATGCAGCTAACATGGTTGCGTCGCAGACCCGAAGGGTAAAATACATCTGTATAATGTAGATGAGAGACTCTGAATACAGGAGGGATATGAGTGAACGTACTGGTGATTGGCGCAAATGGAAAAGTAGGCAGACATCTTGTTCGTCTACTGGGGCAAAATAAATCGCATCGTGTAAAGGCGTTGATCCGCCATTCGGATCAGGCCGAAGCGCTTGAACGTTTGGGAGCAGAAACAGTGGTAGCTGACCTCGAAGGGACGGTTGGTGAAATTGCCGCAGCTATAAAAGGCAGCGATGCTATCGTATTCACGGCAGGCTCCGGTGGAAAAACAGGAGCGGATAAAACGCTGCTCATCGACTTGGATGGAGCGGTCAAGGCGATGGAAGCCGCCGAACAAGCAGGTATCCAACGCTTCGTTATGGTCAGCGCCCTACATGCGGAGAAACGGGAGCGGTGGCCCGAATCCATTAAACCGTATTATGTGGCGAAGCATTACGCTGACCGCCTGTTAGAAGCGAGCAACCTGGACTACACGATTCTTCGTCCGGGTGGCCTGACGGATGATGTGGGCACCGGCAAAGTTGCTACCGGTGAGGATTTCACCAGCCACACCATTTCCCGTGAAGATGTGGCGGCAGTGGTCATAGCAGTGCTGGAGGAACAGCAGACGTATCATCGTTCAATTAATCTGGTGTCTGGCAGTACGCCTATTGCTGAGGCAATCCGGCTGTAATTACGGATGAAGTTGTTGGATCCATTTCTTTTGGGAATGTTTCTTCAAAGCTGTCTTTTTTCTCGTATAAGTTGTACCAAGTTTCTGCAATGATATCTGGATCTCCTGACATCTCGATATCACCATTCCCAAGACTGGGCAAAGGGAGCGTGCAGGAAGATTCGTATCTAAGACTAATTTTTGCTTTGAGAGGCATCCACGGAGGCAGAGTTCCGGGGATGCTTTTTTGCTGTTTTTCTCAGTGTGATCGTCCCCGTAGTAGTCCCAAGCTCCAACTCCGGCTGAATAGCAGCAAAAACAGTTGCTTAAAACTAATTATATTAATTATAATACTAATATAATTAGTTTGTGATGAAGACAAGGAGATGAGCTGAAATGCGTATTGTTCAGGTACAGCATCTGTATCAATTGACGTTTATGCCCCGGCTGTTCCCGGTGAACTGTTATTTGGTGGAGGAGAAAGAGGGGCTCACCTTAGTAGATGCCGGATTGCCATACAGTACCCGTGGTATAGAGCAGGCTGCGGCGCGGATCGGGCAGCCGATTATTCGAATTGTACTTACCCATGCCCATGGGGATCATGTGGGTGCGTTGGATAAGCTGAAGGCAAGGTATCCTGACGCGCAAGTATTCATTTCAAGGCGGGACGCACCGCTGCTACAGGGCGATGTATCGTTGGAGGCAGGGGAACCGGATACTCCAATTCGGGGCGATGTACCGAAGCATATCCTTACCCAGCCTGACGTTTTACTGGAGGATGGGGATCATGTAGGTTCGCTGTTGGCGATCAGCGCACCAGGACATACGCCGGGTTCGATGGCATTTTTGGATACTCGTACCCGAGCGTTAATTGCAGGCGACGCCATTCAGACCCGAGGAGGTATAGCGGTATCGGGAAGGCTTAAACCGCTGTTTCCTTTTCCGGCACTGGCTACCTGGAACAAGGAAATTTCGCTGAAAAGCGCCAAAAAGCTGGCGAGTTTCGATCCATCTTTATTAGCTGTCGGTCACGGCAACATGCTGAAGCATCCACAATCTCAGCTGGAAAGGGCGATTATGGAGATGGAACGACAATCTTCAGTGTGATGATTCCGTATTCAGCCAACATTCAGCCAGAACTCACAAAGTCCTAAGCTAAGGCAGATACAATATGGGAAAATAGAAACAGAGAGAGGTGCATCGGATTTGAACGTTTGGAAAGCGAACGGTCTGAAATATATACTTCTATTTAGTCTCATATTGTGTGCTGTCGTTAGTGTCGTTTCGTTATGGAGTTATTCAGGTAGCTCCGCGTCCCAGTCTGCGGCTGTTAGACAGGGCCCATCCGGCGGGTTTGGGGGAGGAGGCGGACCTGGCGGAGGTATGAGGGGGCTGGATTCGGTGAATAGCGCTGACAGCAAGGACCAGGGGACGACAGGCCAAACTACCGACTTCTCCACTGAGGGGACATCAACATCGGGTGACCAAGGTACAATGGCTGGAACGGATACGTCTGCATCGGACAGCAGTGGTGCCGCCAGAGACGGTCAGCACAGAGGCCCCGGAGGCATGTCTGGTAACGGATCTGGCATGGGCGGTCCTGGCGGTGGTATGAGTGGTGGAAGAAGTGGGAATTCTTCATTTGCTTATGCTACTCCGCTGGCGATTTTCGCCGCTTTGTTCTTCGGTGCGTTCGTGTTTATCGCGTACCGGTTTCGGGCTCGTGTATGGAAGCTCGGGGAACGTAATCGAGGACTGATGCTGTGGACTGTGCTGGGTGTGGGTTTCTTTTTAAGAATGGCGATCGCCCCATGGATTTCGGGTCACATGGATTTAATGCTATTCCGGAACTGGGCTACGACAGCAGCGGATAGCTTATCGGGCTTTTACACGAACGGATCAAGTGATTATCCGCCGTTCTATATTTATATTTTATATGTGATCGGTCAAATCGGCTCTACGGATGCTTTCAGTCCCTATATGTCTGTGCTGCTGCGACTTCCGAATATATTAGCCGATATTGTGACAGCGTACATGCTGTACCGGTTGGCGAGCAAACGGGTCGGCTATGGAATAAGCCTTGGATTGGCTATATTCTATGTGTTTAACCCAGCGGTATTTATTAATTCAACCTTTTGGGGACAGGTAGATTCATTTTTTACTATGCTGATTATGGCCATGATTGTGCTGCTTGTGGAAAACCGGGTCGGCTGGTCAGCCGTATTGTTTACGGTAGCGGTATTGATGAAGCCGCAGGGAATTATTTATGGGCCAGTTTTGTTTTTCGAGCTGCTGAGACAACGCAAAATACAACCTTGGCTGTTGTCCATTGGCGGTGCCGTTGTGACGACCATTCTGGTTATATTGCCATTTTCGTGGGGGCAGGAACCGTTATGGCTACTTGACCTATACAAGGGAACGGTCGGCGAGTATCCGTATGCTTCGGTGAACGCGTATAACTTTTTTGCACTGATCGGAGGCAATTATACGCAGGACACTACAACGCTGTTCCTGTTTAGTTACCATACATGGGGTATGATCTGCATTGTGCTGGTGACTCTGTTCACGTGGTGGATGTATATCCGTAGTCGCAAACCACAATTTGCAGCGGCAGCTGCACTGGTACTCATTGCAGGTGTATTTACCTTCGCTTCCAGCATGCATGAAAGGTATTTGTTCCCTGCGGCGGCGTTAGCTGTACTGGCGTATCTGTATTTGCGAGACCGCAGATTTTTATGGCTTGCAGGTGGATTCAGTCTTACGATTTTCCTGAATACCTTTGATATCTTCTATAGCTCCAATTCTCGGGATCAATACGGTATTATTTTGTGTGTGACATCATTGTTGAATGTGTTGTTGTTTGGGTATTTGGTCAAAGTAGTGTGGGATTGCTCCCAATCGACCACGATTGAGACTGCTCCTTCCACAGACGGAGTTTCGCCAGAACTTCCTTCAGCGCGGCCTGCATGGGGAGCGTCTTCCCAAGGCGTGAACACGACAATTGATCGTTAGTGGAGTATAAAATACGGTAAAAAACCGCCTTTTAACGAAATGGAAGTGGTTGATAGATCAACTGCAATCCATAAGTTAAAGAAGCGGTTTTTTTGTTGTCCTCATGTTAGAGTAACATTGTATCTATGTGTCTCAATCCATATATTCGTTCAGTTTTTGTACATCGCAGATGGTAATCTCTCGTGTACCCTTGCTATGAATAATCCCCAGCTGTTCAAATTTTCCAAATTTACGGCTGATGGTTTCGCGGGTGACACCCACATAATTAGCCATTTCTTCGCGTGAAAGGGGGAGATTTATTTTAATATTGGAGCCATCCGGCTTGCCGTATTTATGTCCAAGCTCAAGAATCATATAGGCGATACGGATTTCCGGGTCTTTGGTAGCTAGGCTTTGAGCCAGATTTTCGGTATGTGCCAAGCGTTTAGTAATGGTTTTGAGCAGCTTCAAAGAGATATCGGGATTGTTGCGGATCAACTGCTCCATATCATCCTTGGTGAGCATACAAATATCAGTATCTTTTAAGGCATACGCACTAAAGTTACTCAGCTCATCGCTGTTAAATATGTTCAACTCGCCAAAAAAATCGCCAGTTGTTAGAATGTGCAGGATTTGCTCCTTACCCTGAGGCGTCATCTTCAGCAGCTTGACATGCCCGCTTTTAATAATGTACAGCGTATCGGATGCTTGTTCCTCGATAATTAGGGCCTCACCCTTCTGATATTTTCGGTGTCGGATCATGGAGCTGACCTTACACAAATCTTCGCAGGACAAAGAGGAAAAGATAGGTACTTTGCGGGCACAGGGCTCCTTTTCGCACTGGCAGGGGCAGGACATCTCATTCACATTCATTCACTCCATTCATAAACCGGAAACTACAGGTTATAGCGCATGGTTGTTATTCTGTATCATCTATTGGAGAAAAATGGCTTTGATCCTCACCGCAGACCGGACAAACCCAGTCCTCTGGGAGATCCTCAAACGCTGTACCTGGCATTACGTCTTCATCGGGGTCGCCGATTGCAGGATCATAAATATATCCACAGGGTTGACATACATATTTTTTCATCTTTAGTTCTCCTTGTCATTCAAAATTTTTGTAAGCTCTGGTGCGTCCGGTTTGAGTCCCTGCATGATAGCTGTTTTGTAGGGTAGTGAAGCAAGAGCATCCCCAAAGCCAATCACGCCGCAGATAGAGCCGTCTTGTATGAACATACGTGTATAAGAAGCTTGATTTTTAGTAATCAGGCTGGTGTCGCAGACTTGTTCATCTACTAGACCGATGGAAAAGAGAGGGGATTCGTAGCAGTTCGACAGGGTTACAGGGAGGGGACGCTGATAGCTGACGGATGCGCCAGCCATATTGGCGCCTGCTATTTTTCCCTGCTCCATTGCGCTTTCCCACAACCCATCTACTCTACCCTGAAATTCGGCTGCATCACCTGCTGCATAGATATTGGCGGAGCTGGTCTCCATCTGCGCATTCACCAGAATGCCTTGTCCAATATCAAGGCCGATTTGGCGAGCAAGCTCCGTATTAGGTACAATTCCGATAGAGTACACGACATGCTCGCAGGGGATAACAGAGCCGTCCTGTAGTTCCACACCTTCTACGTGATCTGTGCCTTTAATACGTTGTACGCCTTGTCCAAGGTGTACCTGAGTACCCCGATCGGTCATACGATCGGTCAAAATAGTGGAGGCCTTTTCATCTAGCTGGCGGGGCATAAGCCGATGCGAGGCTTCCAGTATGGTTACAGAATACCCTGCTTGCTGGAAGGACCAGGCGGTTTCCACGCCTTGAATACCACCGCCGATGATGCATATCCGGTCTCCCTGTCGCAATTCCGCTTTAAGGCTATCTGCATCTTGTCGAAAACGGATATTGTGAACATTCCTTAGAGAAGCCCCCTCTAGCACAAGCTTACGGTTGTGAGCTCCTGTACACAGTAGCAGCTTGTCATAAGCAACGGTTTGTCCATTTATGGTTTGGATAGTACGATCCTCAGGATGTATCTCGGTTATCTTGATACCGGAATACACATGAATTCGTTGATTGGCAAACCATTTTTCCTTTTTGATCAGGATTTTGTCACTGTGCAAATCAGTAAATAGTCCCTTGGAAAGTTTGACTCTGTTATATGGAAAGGATGCTTCCTCTCCGTAAATAGATATTTCAGCCAGCTCATCATGATCTCTAATTGCTTTTGCTGCGTTGACGGCGGCGACACTGCCTCCGATAATAACGTAATGTGGGTTACCCATTCAGTATCTCTCCTATTCGCTATATGCTACTGTGTTTTAAATAACACTAAGCAGTAGATCTGAGACAAATTCAGCGGCATTTTTAATTTTTTTCACTTTTTCAACATCTGTAGGAGAGAAACGAATACGTACCGGGAATTCCACATGGGTCATACCTGTTGATTTGATTACATCTGAAGTGCTTTGGACCTTCATATTGGTACCGTTCAAGTAATCTTGTACGACTTCAATGGCTTCCCCGCTCCAGCCGTAGGAACCAAAGGCAGCAGCCAGCTTGCCTTCCAGATTCATCTTTTGCATTTGTTGCAATAGGTCTTCCAATTTGCCTGTCATATCAGCATATTTGGTAGAGCTACCGACAAAAACAGCATCCGCTGAGGCAATACTATTCAATATCTCCGTTTCATCGGCTTTATCCACGTCCCATAGCTCCACCTTGATTTGGTTCTCCAAAAAGCAGTCTTTCAGAATGTTTGCCATTTTTTTAGTGTTATTTTTTAGGGTGGCATAAACAATCGCTACTTTTTTATCCTCCTTGGTTTCGGTACTCATAGAGGCGTACACATCAATAAACTTGGCAATATCATGCCGGATGGCGAAGCCGTGGGAAGGTGCAATCATCTCAATATCCAGATCGGCAACAGCTTCGATTAATGTGCGCACATATCTGCGATGTGGATGAATAATAGCCTGATAGTATCCGACAAAGTCCTCGGTGATATCAAAACCAGCCTCGTCGGCAAATAGATGCTCTACAGCCACGTGTGTACTGAAAATATCGCAAGGGAACAAGATTTTATCTTCTATGCAGTACGTAATCATGGTTTCTTCCGTATGCAGGTAAGGTGTTTCTTTGAACAGCAGCGTTTTGCCTCCAATGTCCAGTTGATCTCCATCCTTGATGACGAGGAAGTTGCGATGCTGAAGCTTGTACATTTGTTGAATTTCCGGAACGGCAATCTCAGTGCAGACGATCGTAGCGTTTGTTGCCTTGGAGGCGAGTGCCGCCAATCCACCCGAGTGATCTGGTTCCGTGTGATTGACGATAATATATTGAATATCCAATGGATCGATCAATTCGGCAACAGCCTCTGCAAATTCTCTACCGAACGCCATATCTACGGTATCTACAATGGTCGGTTTTCCGGTTTTCAATAGATATGCATTATAGGTTGTGCCCTTAGATAGTAGAAGACGATGAAAGGGAACCTCACGATTATCAATTTTTCCTACCCAATAAATATCCTTTGCCAGTTGGAATCCTGGTTTCATAGGAACAACCTCCTGCTTGTTTTTGTTTGTCTAACACAATTCGATTCTAGTTGGATGTGTCGATGAAAAAGATGATTGAAATCAAATTTTTAAATATTTCAAAAGTATTTTTGACTTTAGGATTTTGCAAAATTCGATTCCAGTCGCCCCAAAGTACAATATATAGACGAACTAGACCATTTCGATCTATATATTTTGTTCATTGAAAGTCGCTTATTGGATTTTTGCAAAATCCTCCTTAAATTTAGTTTTGTGATTGCAATCACAAGGCGAGCGAAATAATCCAATACAATAAAGGTATAAATCCATCTTAAGCAATTTAATTCCAAACAGGAGCGTGAACCAATATGAAAAAATCAAACCTCATTCAATTTCAGGAATATAAGGAAGCAGCCTTTACAAAACGAATTGTGCATAAGGAAGCCGACAATGTAATTTTTATTCTCAACTTTACTCCTAATGCCGAGCTGCCAACACATAATCACCCGGGAGCGAATGTATATTTGCTTGTTCTTGAAGGCAGCGGTACTGTAACTGTGAACGGCGAAGCAACGGAAGTTGTCCAAGGGGATATCATTCATGTTACGGGCGATGAGCACTTCTCCTATCGTGGCGGTGCAGAGGCGAATTCCAGTCTGCATGTAGTGTTGACCCAAACGCCAAGTGAAAGCTATGCGCAGAACATATAAAAGAAGATACAGCAGCAACATGCTCATATAAAAAAAGAAAATGGTTATTTTTTTTACACTCGTATTGATAATGAATATCATTATCAAATTTTGAGAAGAGGTGTTAATGGCCAATGCAGACAGTAGATTACAATCAGGTGCCAGGGCACTGGGTATTAGCAAGTCTCGGTAAGCGCGTGCTTAGGCCCGGAGGGTTAAAAACGACACGTTGGATGATAGAGGGACTTGACGTAACCGGGCAGGATGAGGTTATTGAGTTTGCCCCCGGATTGGGTATAACTGCCCAAATCACACTGCGGCTTAATCCCCGCCGTTATATTGCGATTGAACAGAATGAGAAGGCGGCTTCTATCGTAAAAACGTATGCAAGCGGAGCAAACCGGGAGGTCATTATTGCCGATGCTGAACAGGTTCCGTTGCCGGATGCCTCTGCGACGGTGGTATATGGGGAAGCCATGCTGACGATGCACACAAGGGCCAAGAAAGCGCAGATTATTTCGGAAGCCAGGCGGCTTTTGAAAGTAGGCGGGAAGTTTGCTATCCATGAGATGTGCCTTGCTCCTAGCCATATTGAGCCTGCGCTCAGAAAGCAAATTTACAAGGACTTGGCTGTAGCCATGCGAGTTAACGCGACACCGTTGACGGTGTCAGAGTGGGAACAGTTGCTGAAAGAGGAAGGCTTTAAGGTCGTTAAAATCTATACGGTTCCTATGCACTTATTGCATCTGCCACGTATCATTCAGGACGAGGGCTGGTTGAGACTTGGAAAAATCACCTTTAACCTTATGCGTAACCATGCTGCCCGGACAAGGGTTATGGGTATGCGCAAGCAGTTTGTAAAGTACGCCGACCATCTGCAAGCGGTCAGTATCATCGCTGAGCGATAGCCTGAATTCACGAATAAGAGAATAATAAAGCCTTTTACGCAATAGCAAAAAAAGGAGACGAACCCCCATTCAGGGATTCGTCTCCTTTTTATATATTTGCTGCTTGGCTTGGCTGCTGGTGTGCGCATGCTTTGCACCCCTCTATTTGTCATATCATAGGTGTGGTGAAAATTTCCAATCCCTGATGTTTTTACATTATCATAGTGACTAAGATCGTTGGAATAGTTAACTAAAATAATAAAATAGGCGTACATCAAAAGGAGGAAGCGTGTTATGAAGCTGCATCGAGCCATTGTGGTAGATGATGAAACCTTTACTCGTAAAGGGCTGCTTCAACTCATGGATTGGCAAGCCTGTGGTTTTGAAATCGTAGGAGAAGCTGATAACGGTGAGGATGCGCTGGAGCTAATCAGCCGTATTCACCCGGACCTGGTCATTACCGATATTCGTATGCCTGTGCTCGACGGATTAGAGCTGATTCGATCTGTGCTCGAACAGAGTACAGAACATCCCGCGTTTATTATCTTAAGCGGCTATAGTGATTTCGCTTATGCGCAGCAGGCAATCCGCTATGGGGTTCATGATTTTATGCTTAAGCCGATTGATGAGGGTGACTTTTCGGCTACATTGCGCAAGCTGAGTGAGAGACTGCATCGTGAACAACAGAATGCGCAACGATATCAGAATCACCATGCAGGTGGGTTGTTAGAGACTGTGATGATGAACCCAGTGGATGATGTAGTGGTGACACAGTGGGAGCAGCAGCTACGGCTTGAGGAGGCCACTTCTATGTACTATGTACTCGTCGAGCTGAATGACCAACATCCCTGGCGCTCTGGTGACAATAATATTATGCTATCGCTTTTCCAATTCAGGGAGCTTATAGAGCAAGCACTTCATCGTTTAATGGATGGCAAGTACCCTCTCTATGTCCATGAGCATCGCAATCGGATTGGTCTTATCGTACCGGACTTCTTTTTGAACTATTTTGAAGGCAAGGTCGAAGTCTATATGAAAGCGCTACAACAGGAGATAGAGGGGATGAAGTCACTAAAAGGCCAGCTGGGAAGTCGGGTTTTCATTTATGCAGGAAAGCCTGTGAATCGGTTGCAGGATATCCAGCAGTCCTATGCCTGTGCGAAGGAAGCAGTGCTCCATAAATACATTTATGACCATAGCGGTATTGTTGTATATCTACAGGAGGGAATGCCACCACTCCACTATAAGACCATACATCAGGACGTACTGGATCGCATGACGGAACAAGTCGAGGAACTGCGGTTGGAGGAGCTGCGTGTGGCCGTGGATTATTTATTTAGCAGCTTTCGGGAGGAGTGTTATGCACCTGAGGCTGTGAAAATGAGTTTGCATCAATGCGTACTTAGTATCGTTCGGGTCATTCAAAACATGCAGGGAGATGAGCGCTCACTTCGGTCACTAGAACCGATGATGAACTGGCAGGACATGAACCTGTCCCTGGGTGAACTACAGCGATTGTTTACAGCTTTTGCAGAGGAAAGTGGAAGGTATATTGGGGTTCTGCGCAAGGATTGTCAGCAGGGAGGCATCCAGCACATCCGTGCTTACATTGAGCAGCATGCCGCCGAGAATATAAGCCTGAAAAGTATTGCGGCTCGCTTTTACATGAACCCGGTGTACCTCGGTCAATTGTTCAGAAAAACGTATGGTGTGTACTTTAACGAATTTTTGCTGAAATTGCGCGTTCAGGAGGCAAAACGTTTGTTGCGGCAGACGGATCTGCGGATTTATGAAATTGCGGAGCGCGTGGGCTTTGGCAGTTCAGACTATTTTGTTACCCAGTTTGAAAAGACGGCGCACGCCACGCCTAGTGAATACCGCAACAGCCTGAGTATTGGCGACGAGTCAGAGAGGGCCGGCGAATGAAGATGCTGAGGACGAATCTTGATCATGTGCGATTGCGGGATAAAATGCTGCTGCTTTATTTTCTGTGTGTTTTCGCGCCTGTAGTGTTGACCAATCTGGTTTTTTACCATGTTACCTCACAAAATGTGAAAGAACAGCGTATTCAGGATATTTCGCGTGCACTGGAACAGATTAAAATTGAATTTTACCGTGAATTTGAAGATGCGATGGAAATCTCGTCTATCTTTTATACCGATCATCAGCTCAATGAGGTATTGGAACAAACATATCCCCACCCTGCTGATTATATTGCTGCCTATGACTCTTATTTACGTCGTATCTTGAACAATAATTACAGTCCTGTATACCATTCCGTAGGTGGAATTACGATCTACACCGATAATTCAACGCTGCTGGATTCCGGGGGAGTCAGCTTTATAGATGAGAGGGTCAGAAGCTTGCCCTGGTATACCAAAATCCCGTCTGGGCGCCAGTCCAAGCCTATATTTGTACGTACCGATGACAGTACAGGCGAACAGCTGCACCCTTTCAGCCTGATTCGGCGGATGAACTACTTTTATTCCCAAAATGGTCGTGAAAAAATACTAAAAATAGAACTGCGAATGTCGTCCATTCGTGAGATTTTCAACAACCTGAATTTGCAGGGAAGTCTCTTTCTGCTGAACGAACGAGGGGAAATCGAATATACAACGGATCCCAAAGTTGCTATAAACCACAAAAGTGTGGCCTATAGCACCCTCAAGCTGCCCGAGGACACGATGGAGTTCAAGACGAATTATGTGCTTACGAGCAATCTGAACGGCTGGAGCATTGTGGCAGCGGTATCCAGAGATGAAATGCTGTATGAAATGCAGGAATCCCGCAACTTTGTGCTCTTGTTAACCTGTGTAAATATGCTGTTACCTACATTAATTATTATCTGGATTACACGTTCGCTGAACGTGAGGATTCATCGTATTTTAAAGCACATGAAAAAGGTGAAAAACCAGCATTTTGAGCTGATTCCCGGTACAGAGTCGCGAGATGAAATCGGGCAATTAACAGGTGAGTTTAACCGGATGACGCTGAAAATAAAGCGACTGATTAACGATGTGTATATGGCTGATATTCAACGAAAAAATCTGGAAATTCAGCGCAGACATGCCCAGTTGAATGCACTTCACAGCCAGATCAACCCCCATTTCCTGTTCAATGCGCTGGAGACGATTCGCATGAGGAGCTTGATGAAGCATGAGGATGAGACAGCGCACATTATTCATAACATGGCACGGATATTCCGCAATTCGCTGGTGTGGAACAAGGATCGGGTTACTTTGCGGGAGGAGCTGGAGCTGATCCGTTGTTTTCTGGAAATCCAGCAATATCGCTTTGGTGAGCGAATACAGTACGAAGTGCAGGCGCGCTCTGAAGACTTGGACAATCTGCTTCCCAAAATGGTCGCGCTGACACTGGTTGAAAATGCAAGTATCCACGGCATTGAGCCGCTAAAGCATGGGGGACGCATTGAGATTCATTTTGAGCATGAGGAAGGACAACTGATTCTAACGGTTCGAGATGATGGGGTGGGCATGTCTGAGGAACAGGTACAACGTTTATATGGTTACATGCAAAGGCAGGAAGAAATGGGTGAGCGTATAGGTCTGCAAAATGTCATCTATCGTCTTAAACTTTACTACGGGAGCCGCTTTGAGCTTGCCATACGCAGTGCCCCCGGCGTGGGTACGGAGATACGAATTAGGATTCCTGCGGATCGGGAGTGAGGTGGAGAGCGGTACCTATTTTGCTTTGAAGGACCTTTACCTATAGTTTCCTAAGTAACACCTTTAGATTGGCAGGTGAACGAAATGGACGGCATTTTATAAAATGAAAGTGCTTACAATTTAGGGTGTGCGGGATTCCCAGTGCTTGCGGTACGTCCGCACGATATTCACACACAATCGACAAAAGAGGGCGAAAGGGGAAGGTCTGGCATGACAAGCAAAAGGTTCGGAATCATCGGTCTGGTAATGGTTATGATGGCATCTATGATCACTGCTTGCTCAGGGAGCTCGGGCAAGGAGCCAGCGTCAGGAGATAGCAAGGAGAAAGTCACATTCACGTATTTTAATGCCACTGCGGGCAGGGACATTAATACCAATGAAACGCGGATCGGCAAGATCCTGGAGGATCAGACGGGGGTAAACTGGAAGCTGGAGCATTTGGTGGGTGATTCCAATACGAAGATCGGTACATTTATTGCCAGTAACGATTTCCCGGATGTGATAGTACCGGATGGCACGATCGATAAGCTGCTGGATGCCGGGGCTTTTATTCCCCTGAATGATTTGATCGACAAATACGGACCGAATATTAAGCGTGTATATGGACCGTACTACAACTTGATGAAGGCGGAGGATGGGAACATTTATTTTCTTCCGCTCAGTGCGGTGGTAGGCGATTATTTACCTGCGCCTAACTTGGAGCAAGGAGCCTTTTGGGTGCAACGCAGGGTATTAAAAGAAGCGGGATTTCCAAAAATCAAAACACTTGACGAGTATTTAGCCCTGATTCGTAACTATGCGAAAAAACATGCAGATGAGGGCTTGACTGGGTACCTGGCGTTAACCACGCAGGATAGGTTTTATGCTCTTACGAACGCGCCGATGCATCTGGCAGGCTATCCGAATGATGGCGGCACGATTATTGATATGAAGACACACCGGGCCACGGATTATGGAGATATGGAAATCACAAAGCGGTATCTGAAAGAGCTAAATCAGCTCAATGTAGAGGGCCTATTTGATAAATCGTCCTTTGTGGACAATTACGATCAATATTTGGCGAAGCTGACTTCGGGTAAGGTGCTGGGCTTTTTTGACTACCGCTGGCAGGCGGGGCAGGCCCTGAATAATCTGCAAGAGGCTGCCAAGCAATCGGGCAATGATGATATGGAGTATATAGGGCTGCCTATTGTATACGACCAGAATATAAAGGATCAGTACATTGATCCGTCGTCATTCGTTAATAACCGAGGCATAGGAATTACGGTCAGTGCCAAGGACCCGGTACGTATCATCAAATTTTTTGACAACCTGCTGACGGACGAAAACCAGATATTATCCAACTGGGGAATCAAGGGGGAAACCTATGATGTAGATAAAAAAGGACGCTTTTACCGGACTGAGGAGCAAATTAAGCAGACTGGTCAGGACGCGTTCCGCGAATCATTCGGGTTCAAATATTTTGAATATAGTTGGCCGCGATACGGTAGCGGTTCTACCCTGCCTGACGGTAACTCGGTTGGCCCCGGACGGCAGCCTGAGGTTGCGCGTATGTCCTACACCGAGGGAGATAAAAAGCTACTAAAAGTCTATGGTGTAGAGTCCTTCTCGCAAATGTTTTCCGCACCTGACGAGCGCCCATGGTATCCGGCCTGGAGTATTCCGATTGCTCAAGGCTCAACTGCGCAGCTCTTCCAGCAAAAGAAGGGGGACCTACAGCGCAAATATTTCCCGCGTTTGGTGCTGTCTGCACCGGAACAGTTTGATGCGATTTGGAATGAATACACTACTGAATTCAACAAGCTGGATGTAAAGGCGTATGAGGAGTTGATCACGAAGGAGGTTGCCAAAAAAATCGAAAATCCCGGTAAAAAATAAAGGAGGAAGCAGCTATGGGCCACTCGTCACCACCACCTGTCACGATCTCCCCGGATCATTTTCCGCCCTCGCGGCGAACCGGCTTTAGGGGATTTATGCACAAGCTGAATCAGCAACGGGCACTAGTATGGATGTCCGTCCCTTTTTTAATCTGGCTGTTCATCTTCAAGTATTTGCCCATCTGGGGCTGGACGATTGCCTTTCAGGATTTTAAGCCTGCCCGCAAGTTGCTCGATCAGCAATGGGTTGGATTAAAGCATTTCCATTTTCTGTTTCAGGATGAACACTTTCTGCGGGTCATGCGCAATACGCTGGCGATGAGCTTTATTAATTTGGTGTTGGGCTTTGTCACCGCTATAACACTAGCAATTTTGCTGAATGAGCTTCGTCAGCTCGTATTTAAGCGGGTGGTACAGACGATCAGCTATCTACCGCATTTTATTTCGTGGGTGGTCGCGGCCAGCATCATTAGTACGGCGCTATCTGCGGATGGCGGCATCATCAATGAGGTGCTGATGTGGCTGGGATTGATTAAGGAGCCTATTCTGTGGCTGGGCGAAGGAAGCTATTTCTGGGGCATTCTCGGTGCATCGGAGGTATGGAAAAATGTCGGCTGGAATACCATCATTTATTTGGCCGCGATGACGATGATTGATCCCTCGCAGTATGAAGCGGCTGAGATGGATGGAGCAGGGCGTTTTCAGCGGATTTGGCATGTGACATTACCCGGATTGAAGCCTGTATTTATCATCCTGCTCATTATGAACATCGGCAATCTGCTGGAATCCGGCTTTGAGCCGCAATACTTACTGGGCAACGGTATGAACGTGGATTACTCGGAGAATCTGGATATTTTTGTGCTGAAATATGGTATCCAGATGGGTAATTTCTCGCTTTCCATTGCTGCCGGGATGTTCAAAACGGTGGTCAGCTTCATCTTACTGTTTAGCGCCAATCATATTGCGAAGCGGTTAGGGGAGGAGAGATTGTTCTAAAAAAAGAGTGAGTTTCTGGGGAGGGCTCGTTGTCGCTTCGCATGCGGATTGTTCTTCCGATCGCTGTTATCCCCGTATTTTCTTATTGGAATAAAGATTATAGGTTAAAATCCGGGGATAAAGGCGAACGCTCCGCTTCTTCAGAACAATTCCGCCCGCTCCGCTGCTACCCGCCGTAAAGTCACTTTTTTGAGAACTGAGGGTAGTGGCAAGGGGGGAGCTTAGGGAAGGCGCGTGACTCGCGCTTCCATGGGTAAATGCGCCATGATGGTTGGCTCAGCTTCGCTTTCGCTTGTTTTTAGGACTGCTAGTGGTGGTGATAACAGAAGGTGCGAGCTCATCCATACTACGGGTGCAGGTCAGTGGATTTTTAACAGGCCGCTTCGCTGACCTCATTAACTGCTTGAAAAATAACTTTTCTAATAACAACTGACATTAAGAAAATAATTGACACAAACTACAACTCATATCACAGCACCAACAACGGCTCCAATATCAATGATCCTACCCATCGTATGGATTACATGCCTGGGTGCTTAAGCTATTTTTTAGAAAGGAGCGGAAGTCATGGGTAAAGGAAAGGCCGTACACGGGCGATTTCGGGCCCCCTCGGATCGGATTTTTGATGCGTGCAATATTCTGTTTATGCTCTGCCTGATGGTGTTCACGCTGTATCCGTTCTTGAATACACTGGCGGTTTCGTTGAATGAAGCGAATGATTCGATACGGGGCGGGATTTATTTGTGGCCACGTGAATTCACGTGGAGTAATTATGAATTTGTGTTCAAGGAAGCGACGATTTTTCATGCTACGCTGATTTCTGTATTACGTACGGTTGCGGGCACGGTGACTTCGGTGTTTTGCTGCGCGATGGTGGCGTACACGATCAGCCGGCCGGAATATGTGCTGCGTAAATTTGTTTCGATTGCTTTTATTTTAACGATGTATTTTAGCGGTGGACTGATTCCGAACTTTCTCCTGATTCGTGAGCTTGGGATGCTGGGGACTTTCTGGGTGTATGTTGTGCCGGGATTGATTGGGGTGTTTAATGTGATTGTTATTCGCTCCTTTATTGAGGGATTGCCGGAAGGGATTTTGGAGTCGGCGCGTATTGACGGGGCTGGGGAGTTTTCCACTTTTATGCGCATCGTTTTACCGCTGTGTGTTCCCGTGCTAGCGACGGTGTCGCTGTTTACAGCAGTCGCGCAATGGAATTCCTGGTTCGATGTGTTTTTGTACAATTCGTCATATGAACAATGGAGCACTCTTCAATATGAGTTGATGAAAATACTGCAAAATTCCAACACGTCTGTTAACACTCAGGACTATGCGAGCCAATTCGCTGGTTCGGAAAATCTAGCGAAGTCGGTCACGCCTACCTCAATTCGGGCCACGATGACGATTGTCGCTTCAGTGCCTATTATTTTAGTTTATCCCTTTTTGCAAAAATACTTTGTGAAGGGTATGACCTTGGGCGGTGTCAAAGGATAGTAAATGAAAACCAATGGTGCCAAATACCAATTCCAAAAAATCGGAGTACGGGAGGGATTGCTTTGCGGTCATGTTGGGTTAAGCCTTTTTGTCTGGTACTGGCTGGAGCGCTGTTGTTATCGCCTGTCGGTTGGTGGGGGGCGTCTGTACTAAAGGCAGCTCCGTCTATAGAACATTCCCCGCCCGTTTCGGATACGGTGCTGTCAGCGGGTAATATCCATAAGACCATTGGAACGTATGGATTTGAGCAAGGAAACAGCGACGGCTGGAAACCCCGGGGAACTTATACCCAAATTGCATCCGTCACGGAAGCAGCATATGGCGGCACGCACAGTCTGAAGGCAACCGCCCGCACAGCGGCTTGGAACGGGGCGGAGCTGGATGTGAAGTCGCTATTGCAGCCGGATGTAGAGTATGAAATTAGTGGCTATGTGAAGCTAGATGGTCATTCTGCGGTTCCGAGCATGGTTAAACTTACAGTGGAGCAGCAGCCGACAGACGGGACTACGACATGGAAGACGGTAGCGCAGACGGAGACGGCGGATACATCGTGGATTAAACTTCAGGGGAAATATACTTTTACCGGGGGGATGGATGCATTGAAGCTGTATGTGGAAAGCTCGAATCCCGCGCAGGCCTACTATGTGGATGAGGTAGAAATAACACAGGTATCGAAGACGCCAACGGAGCCGGCCCATGGTATCGTATCCGGGTTTGAAGAGGGTACGGCTCAAGGATGGGTGTCCCGTATGGGAGCCGAGACCGTGCAGGTTTCGGATGCCGATGCACGAAGCGGCTCATACAGTCTGCTGACAACAGGCAGACAAAAGACATATGCCGGACCGAAGCTGGATGTGACTGCTACGATGCAAAAGGGCAGCCGATATACGGTCAGTGCCTGGGTGAAGCTGGCGCCGGGTGAGCAGCCTGCCAAGGTGAGGCTCAGCGTGCAGCGTGATCACCAAGGGAATAGTTCGTATGAAACTGTTGTAGGCGACACGGCTACTACGACAGGGGGATGGATGCATTTATCTGGTACGTATACGCTCGCGCATGATGCAGACACTGTTTCTATGTATTTGGAAACGGCAGAAGGAACGTCTTCCTTTTATATGGATGATTTCGAACTGTCACTTGTACCACCACTGGCTATTGAAAAGGACATTCCTTCTTTGCATGGATTATATGGGGGACAGTTCAGCATCGGCACGGCGATTGAAGCTTTTCAGACCGAAGGGGCTTACGGAGAGTTGGTACAGAAGCATTTTAACAGCGTCGTTGCAGGGAATGCGATGAAGCCAATCTCCTTACAACCGTCCGAGGGACAGTTCCATTGGGAGGAAGCAGACCAAATTGTGCAGTTTGCTAGACAGCACGGACTAGAGATTCGCTTCCATACCTTGGTGTGGCATAACCAAACTGGGGATTGGATGTTCAAGGATAAGAATGGACAGCCGATGACACCGACTGCTGAAAATAAAAAGCTTTTGCTGGATCGGCTGGAGACGCATATTCGCGCTGTTGCAGCGCGGTATAAAAATGTCATCACCGATTGGGATGTGGTGAATGAGGTCATTGATCCTGATCAGCCGGATGGCATGCGCCGCAGCAAGTGGTATCAGATTACCGGTACGGATTATATTGAAAAAGCATTCCGTGTCACGAGGGAAGCGGCGGGCCCGAACGCACGACTATTCATTAACGATTACAACACGCATGAGCCGAAGAAACGGGATTTTCTGTACAATTTGGTACGTGATCTGCTCGCTAAAGGTGTACCGATTGACGGGGTAGGCCACCAATCGCATATCCGCCTAGAGTTTCCCGCTATTAGCGAGATTGAGCAGTCCATCGAAAAGTTTGCTTCGCTTGGTCTGGATAATCAGATTACCGAGCTGGATATGGGTCTTTATTCCAATGACACAGATCGCTATGAAACGATTCCAGAATCTATGCTGATCCGGCAGGCTCACCGCTATCGGGCGCTGTTCGATATGTTTTCAAGGCAGCAGGATCATATCAGCAATGTGACGATTTGGGGTACGGATGATGGAAATACGTGGCTCAGCACGTTTCCAATAGCCCGGCTGGATAAGCCGCTATTATTCGACGAACAGTTAAAGGCCAAATATGCCTATTGGGCACTTGCTGATTCGTCCAAAGTCCCGCCGTTGCCAGCAGGGAATAACGAATAAATGGTTTGAATACATGCCGGCCTTTGTTATCTCACCTGAACGCAATGGCGGTTTTACGGAAGTATGGATTGGCATGTATGCTGTATCGAACGTCCGCTTATACAAGCATAAAAGCAGGCTGTCCTTTACATTTCACATGTGAAGGACAGCCTGCTTTGTTATCGTAAAGGAATCGCGGTTTATTCCAAGTTAGCGTGTTGGCCAAACATAGATTCGGAGGTCAGCTTGCGCAGCTCCATCGTTCTGAGTACCAGTGCATCACCGTACAACAGCAGGGTTTGCTCAAACAATGAGCCCATAGGCTGAATCGTCTGGTAATCCTTGTTGGAAGGATCCTTGGGTGCACCGGGCAGCTTGACGATGATATTGGCCAGTTTGCCGATGGTAGACTCGGGGGACGTGGTTAGAAGCGCCAGAGAGGCCCCGAGTTTCTTTGCTTTTTCTGCCATGGAGATCAGGCTTTTGGTTTCGCCAGAGCCTGAACCAATAATGAGCAGGTCGCCCTCGCCCAAGCCGGGAGTTACGGTTTCACCCACCACGTAAGCTTGAATTTCCATGTGCATCAGTCGCATCGCCAGCGAGCGAATCATGAACCCTGAGCGGCCCGCACCTGCCACGAATACCTTATTCGCAGCGTTGATGGAGTTGATCAGCTGTTCCGATTCCGCATTGCTGATCAACTGTGGAACCCATTGTAGCTCGTTGAGTACCTCAGATAAATATTGAGAGGTTTCCATTGGGGTTAACCTTGTTTGATGAGCTGTTGCATTTGGGAAGCTACAGCCTTTTTGTCGTCCTCGCCAGTGATACCACCGCCGACGATAACCAGATCCGGTTGAGCCTTCACGACTTCAGCCAATGTGCTCAGCTTAATACCGCCAGCCACGGCAGTTTTGGAGTTTTTCACGACTTGTTTGACGGTTTGCAGTGCTTCGAACGGGCTTTGTCCTTCAGCTTGTAGATCGTAGCCTGTATGCACACAGATGTAGTCAACGCCCAGAGCGTCAATTTCTTTCGCGCGTTGCTCCAGGTTTTTAACACCGATCATATCCACCAGGATTTTTTTGCCGCCTTGTTTTTTCGCTTCTTCTACTGCACCTTTGATTGTTGCATCTTCAGCTACAGCCAAAATCGTAACGATATCTGCACCAGCCTCGGAAGCTTTTAGCACTTCATAGCCCCCTGCATCCATAACCTTCAGGTCAGCCAGCACTTTCAGATTCGGGAATGCTTCTTTCATTGCTTTTACTGCATGAAGTCCTTCATTGATGACAATCGGCGTACCGATTTCTACGATGTCAATATACGACTCTACTTCTTTTACCAATGCAATCCCTTGCGGGATATCTACTAAGTCTAAAGCCAATTGAAGTTCCATGTTATTAACTTCACTCCTTAAGTGAATTTGTATTTTGATGAACAGGTACATGCTCTGTTGAGTATTACTCTATACTTTAATTTCATGCACAGGTTTGATTGTAAGGCCCAGCTATCCGGTTGAAAAGTACGCACTAATTCGTAACGTAGTTACCCCCACGATACTATAGCATCATAAAAACCATCCATGAGAGAGCCTATACTTTGTCTTTTTTAGTATTATTTCTATAAGGAGAGTCAACTATTCGTAACCGAGGATTTTGCAAAAATCCCATAAGCGACTTCCAATGAACAAGATATAGATCGAAATGGTTTGGTTCGTCTATATCTTGCACTTCGAAGCGACTGGAATCGAATTTTGCAAAATCCATAACCGTACACAGCAATGTAAGGTTGCAAAAAAAAAGAAGATAGCGATGATTGAATTGACTTCAAGTTAGGTTTTGACTATATTTGCAATATACGGTATGCAAAAATGGAGGCTAGCAGCATAACTGCCCTGAAAAATAGCCATTGGGCTAGGGGTAACCGCAATTTTCAGGCTAGGGAGGCGGGGTCTAATGGAAGAGGTCTTGAACCAAAGGGAAGCCATTTATTTGTTGTCGGACAGTCACGAACTCGATAAAGCTTGTGAGTTGTTTAGACTCAGCTACACACATAATGATTGGGATGAAGCGAACAAAGTAGCAGACTTTCTGCATACGTTGGCTGAAAACCTGTATCACACCCAACTGAGAAATGCTGCAGACGGCAAGTATGAGACATTGGACACCAAACACCCGCTAGTGTTTTATTATGCTTACAGTTATCTGGCGAAGTCTATTTACTATCAGAATATGGGCAAGTATGAGGAAGCTAGAAACTATATTATGAAGTATAGCGAAATGGGCTGGTTTATGGGGCTGGATCAGAGCGGTCACGAAGAAGTAGAGAGATTCCGTTTCCTCGCCAAGGCCAATTTATTTACGATTGAGTTACTTTCGGGGAGAAGGGAACTTTTGCCTGAGTACGTTCAATTTCTTCATGACAATGAAGAGGAGTTACTTCCAGGATTGGTTGGTATTGCGGAAGCGGCTAACTTGAATAATTGGAATATAGACGACCTGCTGAACGATTTTGCTGATGATATTAAAATATTTGAAGGTTATGAAGATAGAGCAAACCGCGTATATTATCTAAAACTGGTCAACCAATTGGCCATTTACCATTTCAAGAAGAAGCAGTACTCCGTTGCCTTAAATTATGTTCTTGATTCTCTGCAATTCTCTGCCAATGTAGAAGTGGATGCCAATTTCAGGACATTGGTTGCTCTGTTTGAGACTTATCGAGATTGGGCAACACCATCACAGCAAGAGCAATACCAAACCATTTTATTAAGGGGGCTTCATAATGAAAAAGGCATTAATCTCGGTAACTATGGCCTTGGCGTCTCTTAGTATTGCTCTTCCGGTGGGAAATATTTGGGGAGGGTTAGACCCCGTGATTCCTTCAAATCATGGCGTTTTTTCTTATCCTGCTTGAGTTTCAGATTTAGATCCTTAAGCCCGATAGGCCTTTTGTACATAAAGGGAGCACACTTTTACGCATTTTGCGATCCGTGTGCTCCCTTTTTTATGCCAAAATTTATTTTACGACATACGAAGTCAGGCTATTGGCCAGATGTTGCATCGTTTCACTCGCCTTTTGCATACGGTCCATCACTTCAGTGAAAGAGCCTACCAGAGTCGCCTGCTCTTGAGAAGAAGAAACAATTTGCTCAATTTCCTGCTCCATTTGATGAATGGAGTTCTGTACATCCTTAAGGGCCCCTTCAATATCGACCGTCGCCTTTTTGGATTCTACGGATAGCTTGCGCACCTCTTGAGCGACGACACCAAAGCCTGCTCCTGCTTCTCCGACACGCGCGGCCTCAATCGCTGCATTCAATCCAAGCAGGTTGGTTTGATCGGAAATTTCCTTGATGAACACAGCTACCTGATTGATTTTACCCGAGTTTTGCACAGCGATTTGGGTGTTTTTCAAAATTTGTTCACTGGTTGCCTGAAGTTCCTCGGAATGAGCTGCTACATGCTGTACCATATCAATGAGCTGCTCGGTGATGGAGCGGTTCTCGGATACGAATTGATCCAGTTGATTTTTGTTAGTCAAATTATAAGAGGCCGCAAATGCTGCAATGACTTCACCTTTCTCGTCCAATACAGGAATACTGATCATATCCAGAGGAAAACCTAGAATTTCAGCAGGAATGTGGGTCAGGCTGGTCTCACGTCCATTTTTAAGCATGGCAAAATTCTTATAGTCCTCGAGTAGCTCCGAGCCTGTTTCAAAGCCGAGGTCCATACCCTCCGATTGGGTATACATAAGGACATGAGTTCGGTCGAAGAGAGCAAGGGTCACTTTCTCACGCATGATCTGTTGTATGTAGGGAATGGCTGCAATTAATGCATCTATTGTATTCAAATAGATAACCTACCTTTCTTTACTAGGTATATTTTTTATAGTCTCGTATATAGTTGTCGGTCTAAAGATGGATAAAAGTTATAAAGATATTGAATCTTTAAGGAAGTGAAAGCATCAGAAAAAAAGGCATACCATTTCCATTACGAAACGATATGCCTTCTATTTAATCTGAACGTGTCAGTGCTGCGTATAGGTAGTTCACTTGCCGCGTTGCTCGAACAGTTGTGCGATTTCCACAATAACCTTGGTAGCGAGCACCATGTTGTCCACCGACACATATTCAAACTTACCGTGGTAGTTCTCCCCACCTGTAAAAATATTCGGTGTAGGCAGTCCCATGTAGGATAGCTGTGAACCGTCTGTACCGCCACGGATCGGCTTGATAATGGGTTCGATATTCAGCTTTGTCATTGCTTCATAAGCGACATCGACGATATGCTTGACTGGCTCTATTTTCTCTTTCATGTTGTAATATTGATCTCTCAGCTCCAGCGCAATACGGTTTTCTCCATATGCGGCCTGCAGCTCTTTGACTACATTTGTTAAATAAGCTTTCCGGTTTTCAAAGCTCTCGCGGTCAAAATCACGGATAATATAGTACAGTTTAGCTTGTTCTGCGGTGCCTGTAGAATCCAAGAGATGATAGAAGCCATCATATCCGTCTGTATATTCCGGGGCTTCGTTTGCAGGTAACCGACTGTGCAGCTCCATAGCGATTTTGGCAGCGTGAATCATTTTGTTTTTAGCCGTACCAGGATGCACATTCACACCGTGAATGGTAATATGGGCGGCTGCGGCGTTAAAGCTCTCATACTCCAGTTCTCCGAGCGGTCCGCCGTCTACCGTATAGGCATATTCAGCGCCAAAAGCGGCTACATCAAAGCGTTCCGGTCCTCTCCCAATCTCTTCGTCCGGTGTAAAAGCAACGCGAATTTTGCCATGTTGAATTTCTGGATGGTCAATCAGGTAGTGGATAGCTGTCATGATTTCTGCGATCCCGGCTTTGTTGTCTGCACCGAGCAGGGTGGTACCATCTGTTGTGATCAGGGTGTGGCCTTTATATTGAGTCAGTTCGGGAAACTCACGTGGAGAAAGAACCACACCAAGCGAAGCATTCAGCGTGATATCGCCCCCATCATAGTTTTCCGTCAATTGCGGCTTTACCCCTGCACCAGTCAGCTCGGTAGCCGTATCGAGGTGAGCGAGAAAACCGATGACGGGAACCTCTTTATCCGTATTGGAAGGAAGGGTCGCCATCACATAACCATGATCATCAATAGTTACGTCTGTCATACCAATGGCTTTCAATTCGCCCACCAAGAGGTTGCCCAATGTGAGCTGTCCGGGTGTAGTGGGGCAAGTGTGACTGCTTTCATCAGATTGGGTATCTACCTGAACATAGGTAGTCAGGCGGTCAATCAGTTCCTGTTTCATGTGTGTATCCTCCTTGGTGTCATTTCTATTATGGTACGTATTTTATCATGATTAGGCTTATAATATGAAAAAAATGGTTGAACCTTTTAGGGATAATAGTAAAATAAAAGTAAAAATAGAGTAAAACGATTAAAGGAGTCTGCAATGCCTACGTTAAAAGATATCGCCCAGGAGGCAGAGGTTTCGATATCCACGGTCTCCCGAGTGCTGAATTATGATGAAACACTGTCTGTATCAGAGGAAACGCGGCGTAAAATTTTTGAGGTTGCCGAGCGTATGAAGTATACGACTGTTAAACGTAAAAATGGCGGTATTGGTCGTCAGCCCCGCAAGAAGGCAGATGGACCCATTCGGTTGGGCATGGTGCACTGGTTTAGTACGTACGAGGAACTGGAAGACCCTTATTATCTGTCTATCCGGTTTGGCGTGGAAAAAGAGTGCCGCCAAAGCGGGGCACAGCTGGAGCGTATTTTCAGAAGAGAGGACCTGACTGCGCTGAAGGCGTCATCCGAAGGGCTGCATGGGCTGATCGTGCTGGGGCATTTTAGCAGCGAAGAGGTAGAACGTATGCTGGAACTGCCCATTCCTTGCGTTTTTCTGGATCATTCGGTAGAGCGCACAGGGGCAGACTATGTGGTCATTGACCTTGCTCGCGCTACAGCTGATGCACTGGATTATTTGATGGGCGCAGGCCATCGTCACATCGGATATGTTGGCATGGGCAAGGATGAGCAGTCCCATGATTCCGAACGAGTCGAGCTAGATGCCCGCTATGAGACATTTTTGCGGTATCAGGAACAGCACAGGCTGTGCACGTCAAATGATATTCATGTGTGCGGCGGAACGGCGGCAGACGGCTTCCGTGCGATGGAAGCGGCTATTTTGGCAGGACCCGAAAATCTGCCTACAGCTTTCTTTGTTGCGAGCGATTCGGTGGCTATTGGGGTGTTAAAGGCACTGGAGCGGCATCACCTTGCGGTGCCGGAACGGATCTCCATTGTTGGCTTCAATGATATTCCGACAGCGGAATATTTGACCCCATCTCTGTCAACGGTCAAAACACATACCGAACTGATGGGAGAAACGGGTGTTCAGTTCTTGCTGCATACGGTACGCAACGGTGCAAACGAGGTGGGGCGCAAGGTCATCATTCCGACCGAGCTCATGATTCGCAACAGCAGTGCGCCGCTACATACCGATCCCCAATAAAATCTACGTTATTGATTTGGACAGCTCCGGCTTACCGGGGCTGTTTTTTGATATAAAAAGATACAAAAATGGATTGACAATTGCCTTGTAAATGCTTACATTGAACGTATATTATTTTACTAAGTTTTACTCGTCATTTTTACTTGAATATTTTACTGTGGTATAAGAGTGGAAAATAAAAGGTTGAGGTGACTGCCCATGCGTACCATTTTGCCGTTAAATGACCAATGGTTATACCTTCCGGAATATGTCGAGAGCGAAGTAAACGTAGGCATTGATGCAAGTCGGTATGAGCCAATTCAGCTGCCGCACACCAATGTAGAGCTTCCGTATAATTATTTTGACGACAAGGCATTTCAGTTTATTTCTACGTATAAAAGAGAGCTGACCATTCCGGCAGAAGCCAAAGGTAAGCGAGTGTATGTTGATTTTGAAGGAGTTATGACCTATGCTCAGGTGTATCTAAATGGGGTAAAAGCGGGGGAGCATAAAGGTGGATATACACCGTTCAGTGTTGAATTGACCGAACTTGCCGACTATGGTGGCTCCAATGTGCTCACGGTCATTGTCGATTCCACGGAACGGGACGACATCCCTCCCTTTGGGGCAGTCATCGACTATCTGACCTACGGCGGTATTTACCGCGAAGTGCAGCTGCGAATAGTGGAGCCTGTACACCTCGGAACGGTATTCGTTCAGACACCGGAGCCGCTTGCGGCAAATAAGGCGGTGCGCTTAGTCGTGGAGCTGGAGGGCATCGGCGATCAGCAGGACGACTTGACGGTCGCGCTACAACTGCTGGACGGAGCGAGCGTGAAGGCGGAGACCGAGCTGACAGCGGTGACGGCGGCAGAAGTAACGCTGGAGCTGAAAGAGCTGGGCGAACTGCAGCTTTGGGATATAGATAGTCCCAAGCTATATGAAGCGAAGCTGACGCTGCTACGAGGCGGAGAAGAGTTGGATCAGGTGACCGTGCGCTTTGGCTTCCGCGAGGCCGAATTTCAGCCGGACGGTTTTTACTTGAACGGGCGGAAGATCAAGCTGCTCGGCCTGAACCGTCACCAATCCTATCCGTACGTTGGCTATGCTATGCCCAAAAGAGCGCAGCGTCGTGATGCAGATGTGCTCAAGGAGGAGCTGGGGCTGAATATGGTACGGACATCCCACTACCCTCAGTCCCGTCATTTTCTAGACCGCTGTGATGAGATCGGATTGCTCGTTTTCGAAGAGATTCCGGGTTGGCAGCATATTGGCGGTGAAGCGTGGAAGGACCAGGCGGTGAGGGACGTAGAGGACATGATTATCCGTGATCGTAATCATCCCTCCATCGTCATCTGGGGCGTACGAATTAATGAGTCGCAGGATGACCATGATCTGTACACGCGTACCAATGAGCTGGCACGAAAGCTAGATCCGACCCGTGCTACGGGTGGTGTACGTTATATTGTAGGCAGTGAGCTGCTGGAAGACGTATATACGATAAATGATTTTGTTCATGATGGTGGGCACAAAAAATATTTGGCGAAGGAAATCCGCAATTTTGATACGTATGACGATACAGAAGGCGTAGATGGCGAAACGACAGGCTTGCGCCAGCCGTCTTTCGTTACAAAGCTGGATCATCCGGTCCCTTATCTGGTAACGGAATATAACGGGCATATGTACCCGACCAAGCGTTTTGACCAGGAGGAACGGGTAATGGAGCATGCACTGCGCCATACGCGGGTCCAAAATGCTTCCTATGCCGATGAGGGCATTGCCGGAGCGATTGGCTGGTGTGCTTTTGACTATAACACGCATGCTGATTTTGGTTCCGGTGATAAAATCTGCTACCACGGTGTCATGGATATGTTCCGCCTGCCTAAATTTGCAGCGAGCGTGTACCGGAGCCAGAAGAACGTCGAACAGGAAGTCGTTATGGAGCCGGTCACTTACTGGTCGCGTGGCGAGCGGAATATCGGAGGCATCGTGCCGCTGGTCGTGTTCACCAATTGCGATGAGGTGGAGTTCATCTACGGTCATGAGCGCAAAGGTGTTTATCGTCCGAACCGAGAGAAGTACCCAGCGCTTCCTCACCCCCCTGTCGTGATCGACGAGTTGACAGGCCACTGGAGCATGAAGTGGGAAGACGCTGTATTCATTGGGTACGTAAATGGGCAAGAAGTAATACGTAGATACTATTCACGTAATCCGGTGCCGACAGAGCTGCGCGTAGCTGCAGATGATACAGTGCTGGAAGCCGGCGATTGGGATGTCACTCGAGTGGTAGTCGATGCTCTGGACGAATACGGCAATGTATTGCCGTTCTATGCAGATCCCGTTTCGGTGGAGGTCGAGGGAGTGGGTGAATTGATCGGTCCTTCGAGCTTATCTCTGATTGGAGGACGTATTGCATTCTGGATTCGGTCGAAGGGGGAGGCTGGACAAATTCGTGTGAAGGTTTCTGCGCCTTCCCGTTTCGGTCCGCAGGAATTGAGCCTTCACGTGCAATAATGAAGCAAAGGCAACATACAATCCTACTAGCCACTTTTTATAACGTTTGAGCCTTCCATTATTTAAAAAAGGAGTTGTCCGCAGATTCTGTAAAGGATCTGAGAGGGCAACTCTTTTTTACATATATAGGGTACGTTAATCTATGAGTCTTTTAAATTGTGTCTTATTACTGAGTCACTTAACGTTACGTTCATAGATTGGAAGCATAGAATACACTATCAAAAGCAAGGGAGGTGAAAACTATGGCGATTCTTTTACCTTCGCAATTCTACAATCTTGCTGCTGGTGTGGGTAAGTCCTTTTTTGAAAACCTGAGAGGCGGTAATAATGCTACAATTACCGTGAATAATACGGGTGCCAATCCGGTTGATCTTGTGGTTACCCGTGTCAATGCTCCTGTGATCACTTATGTTATCCCGGCGGGCAACAGTCTAACGTTAGAAGTTGCTTTGCTGCTGGTAGCTGCTCTTCAGGCGACTCCAGTTGGAGCAGTAACAGGTACAATCCAAATTGCTACATCTGATTTCTAACTTGTAACGACCTGACTCTCTAACTCTAGCTTTGCCGAAAGGCAAGGTTAGAGCTTTTTTTGTTTGAAATTTTCTGAAACTTTTTTCATATTGTGCCGATATATACATATAGCATAGCAAACAACAACATCGAAAAGGAGTACCCTGTATGAGCTTTAGCAATCCGGTTTTACGTGATGACATCTTTTTGCGCGAAGATGAAAGAGAAGCTAGTGAACAACGCATGACCATTGGAGGAACGGTGAACAAAACGTTGCTTCTGCTGGTTCTGCTCATCGTCTCTGGCAGTATTACCTGGTACATGACCTATGAAGGAACTGTAGAGGTGCTATCTTTGCTGACGGCAGGATTTATTGGTATGGCAGGCGTAGCACTTGCGATATCCTTTTTTCCCAAGACGGCTCCGTTACTCTCTCCTGTATATGCGATTCTGAGTGGTTTTGCTTTGGGTGGCGTTTCAGCCTTTATGGAGTATGAGTACCCGGGAATTGTGGCTAATGCCATTTTGCTGACCGTGGGTATTTTGTTCTTGATGCTCTTTATGTATACACAGCGAATCATCAAGGTGACACGCGGCTTTATCTCATTCGTGGTCCTGTGTACGATGGCGATTTTTCTGGTGACACTGGTTGATTTTATTTTGAATTTTTTCGGTATGAATGTTCCGTATATCCATGAAACGGGTTGGCTGGGCATCGGCATCAGTTTATTTATCGTGATTATTGCGGCATTGAATCTGCTGGTTGATTTTAATTTTATTGAAGAGCAAGCAGATCAAGGCGCACCCAAATATATGGAATGGTATGGTGCTTTTGCATTGCTGGTGACTCTGGTATGGCTGTATGTACGGATTTTGGACCTGTTGGCCAAGTTCAGTAAGAGGGACTAAGTGCAGGGTGAGAAGAAAGGGATGGCTGAATGCCGTCCTTTTTTGTATTTTAAATAGACGGTTTAAAAATTGCATTTTACGTTAAATACATAGAAGTTGGGTAAAACATTAAGACAGACAGGAGAGGAGTGAGTACATGTATCAAGTAGTGCTGGTTAGGCATGGAGAAAGCGTGTATAACCGACAAAACCTGTTTACGGGCTGGACGGACGTGGACCTGACTGAACAAGGGACTCATGAGGCCATTGAGGCGGGACGTATTCTCAAGGAGGCTGGATATACGTTTGATTTGGCATTTGCCTCTGTGCTAAAACGATCTATCCGCACGTTGTATCACATCTTGGATGAACTGGATCATCTGTGGATACCTGTGCAGAAGTCATGGAAGCTGAATGAACGCCATTACGGTGCCCTTCAGGGGCTTAGCAAGCTGGATTCTGCCGTTGAATACGGCGAGGAGCAGGTTCATATCTGGCGGCGTAGCCTGACAGTGCGGCCCCCCATGCTGGATGAGAAAGACGAGCGGAGTCCGCATCGGGAAGAGCGTTATCGCAATATTAAGCCAGAAGAGCTGCCGCTTGGGGAAAGTCTGGAGGACACAGTGCATCGGGTCGGCGAGTTTTGGAAGCAGCGGATTGTACCTTTGATTCTCAAAAAGGATCGAGTTATCATTTCTGCACATGGTAACACTTTGCGGGCTTTAATCAAGTATATGGAGAATCTGGACGAAACCGCATTGCTGGATTTGAATATTCCGACAGGTATTCCGCTGGTGTATGAGCTGGATGAGCATATAGATCCCATCCGGCGCTTTTATCTCGGTGATCCGAGTCATGTAGAGGCTAAGAAGCAGGCTGTGGCCAACCAAAGCAAGGTAACGGAGTGAGTTTTCATACACAAAGAGGACAGGGCGCTTCCTCGCATCCTGTCCTCTTTGTGTTGGGTATAGATTAAGCGTTCGCTTCTTCTTCTTCTGATTCCTGGCTGTCTTCCTCTGCGGGAAGTGCCCACACCGACACACTGCCGGCACGAACGGGAAATATGCCGTAGCCATCCTGCCCGATCTTTACGATATGATCGTGATGCCCGGTCAAATCTATCCATTCTTCCCCTGCACGTTGTTTACCTACGAACATGCGCTTTTCCCCGTCATTTGCGTTGGTGATCACCACAGCACATCCGGAGCCTTCCAACTCAGGCACGCCTTGACGAACCCATCCAATCGTATGGGGATCATCGAAATAATCTTTTTGCTCACCATAAGCTTTATGGTACCGGGCATATAGTAGCGGGTCTAGCTCAGCTTGCTTGCCTTTCACGGGCGTTTGCCCCTGAATACCGTAGTAATCGCCGTAGAACACGCAGGGATAACCGTCCTTGCGCAGCAAGATAAGTGCATAGGCGCTGGGCTTAAACCAGTCCTCCACCCAGGATTCGAGCGCTTCGTGCGGCTGGGAATCATGATTATCGACAAAAGTAACCGAGTTCAGGGGATGGGTATGAACCAGCGTATCCTCGAAAATGGTGCTTAGATCGAAATCCTTGCCACCCAAGGAAGCGCTATGTAGTTTGTAGTGGAGGGATACGTCAAACAGGTCGATTTTATAATCAATGGTATCCAGGAACTTTTGACATGATTCCAGATCCGGTTTCCAAAACTCGCCTACCATATAAAAATCCTGCCCGCGTTTTTTAATCATTTCTGTAGCAAACTCTCGTACAAATTCATGATTAATATGCTTGATTGCATCCAGACGGAATCCGTTGCATTGCAGAGTGTCCACCAGCCATTTGCCCCAGCGGATCATCTCTTTGCGCACATCCTGATGATTATAGTCAATATTGGCGAACATTAAATAATCATAATTGCCGAATTCATCATCTACATTTTCGCTCCAGCTTTTATTTTTACCTAAAATACGATAGATTCCTGTCCGGTCCTGGCTCGCATCGTAATCGGTTCCGTTAAAATGTTCAAAGTTCCATTGAAATGTGGAATACTTCCCTTGTCGGCCGGGGAATGTAAATTTAGTCCAGCCTTCGATATCAAAGGGCTCGGAAATGACCTCATTGCGGTTATCCGGGTTGACCTCGACGACCTTGAATACTTCGGTTTCATCCGCACCAGCTTTATGGTTCATGACCAGATCGACATAGACGGCCACACCGTGACGAACGCAGGCAGCAACAGCTTCCAGCAGGTCTTCCCTGGTTCCGTATTTGGTGCGCACCGCGCCTTTTTGGTCAAACTCGCCCAGATCGTAAAGGTCATAGACGCCGTATCCCGTATCCTCGGGCGACTGGCCTTTGGTGACAGGTGGAATCCATATCGCGTCAATTCCTTTGGCCTTCAGTTCCGGTGCCAGGCGGGCAAGCTTCTTCCAGTGAGAACCGTCAGCTTCGACATTCCACTCGAAAAATTGCATCATCGTATGGTTCCTTTTCATGTGCGTCCCTCCTTTATATATAACAAGTTACCCACCAAGTGAGGGGGGCTAAACGTCAGACGGTCAATATGATGCTGAATGAAGAACAAGGATCGCTGTATAACGTATGCTAAATCATTAAAATTTGTTATACCTGAGTGTTCATAATGTCTCAATAGCTAGAAAAGGGAACGTGAAAACGGTAAAATGAATCTAACTTAACAATAGTTCGGGTTTTGGGCAAACCGTGGACCGCGAGTAATAGAGGAAAGGAGGGGTGGACGTGACAGAACCGCAGCAGAACAAGGATGAAGCGAGCAAACCGCTGATAAAAAAATGTACGTATTGTCAGGAGATGAAACCTTTAACGGACTTTCAGCGCAGAACGGGTCGCCGGGCGGGTCCTTATTCCCGGCGTGGTCCTTGCCGTTCCTGCCGGGGGTTGGCCCCGCAAGAACGTGCGGCTACGTCCGCTCCTTCCGGCGAGGAAGCGAACCTCTCGGCTGCTCCCGTGACGCAGCATAGCCTTGAAGCAAATACGGCTGTGCACAGCCTGGAGGCGTCACTACCTATGGAGGCACAGCGCCCCCGCAGGAAGCCGGTCACGGATAAAGCACGCGAGCGCCATCGGCAACGGGTTCGGCATCTGCTTAGCAGGCTGAAGCCTGCGGATACTCGGGCGTTGCGGCTCAATCGTAATGGCATGATTCGGCTAAGAGGTAAAACCGATCAGGGGAGACGCTGGCATCAAGAGATTGAGCTTGATCTGGCCATGACCCTGGTCAGAGAGCGTATGGCGGTGATTGTTAATCCATACACCGTGCGCAGACTGTATAGCAACAAGGAATTTCGTCAATATGTGCTTAAGCGTGACCGCTATACTTGCTTTTTTTGCGGGGGCTACGGTGACACGATTGATCATTTACTGCCTCGGGCAAAAGGGGGGCACACGACGCCGGTCAATTGTGTATGTGCTTGCAATGAATGCAATCAAGTTAAGGCTGCCCGTGATGTAGATGAGTTCATCGAGTCTGGTGTGCTGCAGCCGTCTCCTAATGATTTCGAACCATCTGATATTCCTGATGCTTCTGAAGACACCCTACGTAGGTAGGGCGATTCTGCCAATGCAGCTTGTTCGCCCGACCCACAAGTGGTGATGATCGGGCCTCTGTATGAATATATTTTGGGTTATTTTCATATTATCGAACTGAAACGTACGCTCTCTATTACCCTCCTCTAGTCTAAAATGACCCTTTTTCAAGGGAAACTTGGACAAAAATCGAGCTTATTCTAATTTTTATCTAAAATAACAATAAAAAATCTGCAGAAATTTGTGCAAATTTAAAATTTCTTCGACGATTGTGTTGTGAAAGGTGTAATATAGAGGTATAGGGTTCCGTTTCGGCCTGTTGTAGTCACGAAGGAACGCTTCGTGAGATATTCCGCAGCAGTAACAACAGAATAACGTCTGAGCAATATACAATTGGCATCTGCGATAAATCAGTCTTGCCCTTTAGGGTATAGGCCGGTTTAAGCTGTGCTTCTTGTATGTTTAAGGGCGTGAATTCAATGAACGTTTTATTGCTAGAGTTTATGGATACAGGTTACGAGAGAGGATGGACTTCTATTTTCACAGTAAAGGAGGACGTTCACGCATGTCTGAAAACCAACAAGAGGTGGCAGTAACACAAGAAGCTACCAAAGAGTCTCGGGATGTACTGGACCAATTGATGAAACCGGAGGTTCAGCAATCGCTGACCGTACTGGTAGAGAATCTGCCAAAGTTGACTGAGATGGTTACTTTGATGACCGACGCTTATGATGTAGCTCGCAGTCTGGCAACTGACCCTGTCTTTATCGGAGATATGAAAAACTCCATGGGAGAGTTTGTGAAGCCTGTAACAGAATCGGCTAAAGGATTGGCTTCTGCTGCGATTGAAGCAAATGACCGTGTACAAACTACGGATGGCAGTGTAGGTCTGTTCGGTCTGCTCAAAATGCTTAAAGATCCGAATGTACAAAAAACGCTGCGTTTCAGCCAGGCTTTCCTGGATATTCTGAATGAGCGCCAACGCGAAAGCAAATAATTACCTGATCGAGAACGGAGGATGGACATGTCGAAGCAAATTTTGATCTTGGGCGGCGGATACGGCGGATTGCTGGCCGCTCTTACAGCACGCCAGCATATGGACGCTAGTCAAGCCACCATTACAGTGGTTAACCGCTTTGCGTCGCACCAAATTATTACGGAACTGCACCGTTTGGCGGCAGGTACAATTGCCGAAAAAGCTGTGGCGCTTCCTTTGGAAAAACTGCTGCGTAACAAAGAAATTATCCTGAAAGTGGATACGGTTTCCGAAATTAAGCCTGACGATAAAAAAGTAACCCTGGCCAGTGGTGCTACATTGAGCTATGACGCTCTCGTTATCTCCCTGGGCAGCGAAACGGCATACTTCGGTATTCCGGGACTGCAAGAGCATAGCTTCACGCTGAAATCCGTGGCAGAAGCCAATCGCATTCGCGCACATGTGGAAGCTCGTCTGGATGCTTACAAGCAATCCGGTAACCAAGCGGACGCTACAATCGTTATCGGTGGTGGCGGTCTGACAGGCGTTGAGCTGGTGGGCGAATATGCTGACAAATTGCCTGCAATTTGTCGCGAAAAAGGTATTAACTACGAAGATATCAACTTGTATTGTGTAGAAGCTGGACCATCTATTTTGGCAGGCTTCCCTCAACCACTAGTTGATCGTGCAGTAACAAGCCTTGAAAAACGTGGCGTTCAAATCGTAGCGGGTGTTCCGATTACAGAAATGAAAGCAGACGAAGTTCTCTTGAAAGACGGACGTTCGATCAAAACGAACACACTGATCTGGACAGGCGGCGTACAAGGTAATGCACTGGTTGGCGCATCTGGTATCGAAGTAAACCGTGGTCGCGCAACTGTGAATAGTGCACTGCAATCGACTTCTCACGAAGACATCTTCCTCGCTGGCGACAGCGCAGTGGTGTTCCCGGCTGAAGGCGAGCGTCCATACCCTCCAACGGCACAGTTGGCTTGGCAAATGGGCGAATTAGTTGGTTACAACATCTTCGCTTATTTCAACGGGGCGAAAATGGAAAGCTTTACACCAGTATTCTCCGGTACACTGGGCAGCTTGGGCAGAACAGACGCGATCGGCACTGTAGGCGCGAATGGCACCCAACTGAAAGGCGCTGTAGCCACTTTGATGAAGGAAGGCAGTAATATCCGTTACTTGTCCCACATCAAAGGACTTTTTGCATTGGCCTATTAATATTTCTTACTTTTATATGCTTTATTCAAAGAGAGTGCAATTCTGTGCTCTCTTTTTGTTTTGCAGTTTAATCCATTATAAACCAGTATATGTAAAATGTCATGTGTATTTTTGGATATATGTTGAAAATTATGGTTGATCTGATATTTCTGTGGCAGTACACTAGTAACGAACAATACGAGGAGGGCATTATGAAAATCAGGTTATTAATCAGCCTTATGATTGTATTAAGTTTTGGTGCTACAAATATGAATTTGGTATCTGCTCAAGCTCAAGGACAAACGCCCATACACCTGAAGGTCAATGATCATTACGTTTTATACACCTACCCTGCATCACCTTTTGTGGATAAGAAGGGGAGACTGCTTATACCGCTCCAAGCGGCTGAGGATATACTGGGCGGCAAAGTAAGTTATAATGCAGCGAACAAGACGGCTGCTGTTGATCTGTTGGGGCGTAATGTAACGGCTACGATCGGATCACCCGAAATATCGGTTAACGGCGAACCGGTGACAATGGATACAGTCCCTATCATGCTGAGTAATGCAATGTTTTTACCGGTATCCATTTTGTTGAAGGATACAGATGCGAAGATGGAGTGGGATCCCCAACGTGGCTTATTGAAGCTAAGACATGATAGCTTTACAGAGAGTCCCGTTCTTATGAGGTTTAAGGGACAAGACTTGGCTCAAGTCATTGATGCGAACGCGTTTAATCTTACTTCCTTTGATTGGGATCGAAAAAAAGGCGTATTGGATATTTATGCTACGTACGAGAGCAGCTTATCACCCGACTTCAAGCAAATCGACTTTAATCCCATGATTGTGTACAGCAAAGGGGGCCATAGCGTATATCCTTATTCTAAACCCAGTATGTTTTACAAAGTCCAAATAACCAGTCCTGGTCATTTGGTTTATACAATAAATATAGGCGCGAACAATGCGGATAAAGATTATATAAAATATATTACTTCTGTAGGCAGATTGATTGAGTAGTGGAATGTATGTTGCTTGTACATCACAAAAAAGCGACAAAGGCTTAAGGGCCTTTGTCGCTTTTTTGTGAAAGATTAATCTTAGAAAGTAATGATTTGACTATTGTTTCCTTTATTACGTACATATCCAACGACTTTGGATACAGACTGTTTATCTTTAAGATAATCAGTAACGCCATCTGTCAGGTTGTTTCTTTGATTGTTCGAAAGTTTATTCCAGTCATCCGAATTTACATAAACCTCGACGATAGCTTCATTGCTGTCGCCTCTTACGGTGAAATCAAAGCCGACTCCATTATAGGTGCCATATCTATCGGACAAGTTACGTTGGATCGTACTTGCATCCAGAGAAGAAGCTACATCCTTCAAAGTAACATCGCCTCTGCTGTTGGTTGTAAAGGTCGCCATTTTATCCCTATTACTGGAGTTTTTAACCGTACCCTCTACATCAGCATCTTTATACTCTTTCAAAATATCATCCACGATGTCCTCCAGGAAGCTCTCTTTTCTGCTGTTGGATAGGTCAGTCCATCTGGATTTTGTCATTTCGATGGTCACCGTAATATCGTTTTTGTTACCATCCAGCGTGATATCTGAGTTGGTGTTGTAGTCATCGCTGTGATCATCGTTCAGTTTCTTTTGAAGATCCTTCAAGGAGCTAGAGCTATTTTTGCTCGCTTCATCTTTTAGCGTCTGATTGTCTTTTTGCAGTTGAGCAATGGTAGCGTCTTTCGTCGTGTTTGCTGCTTTCGCTGTGTTGAGCTCTTGAGTCAGCGTCGTAATTTGGTTGTTCAACGCCGTAACTGTAGACTGATCAATCGGAACGCCGTTGTCAGCAATGACTACGCGTTTGTTCGTGCCATCCCATGTTACTTTTTTATCCAAAGCTGTACCTGCCAGCTTCAGCGGGATATACGTCACGCCATCCAGCAGAAATGGTTCTGTTTTAGCATCAGTAGGAACCTCGGTTCCGTTGTAGATAATTTTAATATTGTTATATACTGCTTGGATCGGCTTAGTCACTTGTGCGGCATATGTGGATTGGCTGAAAAGAGCCCCGGATATGGCCAAGGCGGATACGGCAGTGATGATGACAGGTTTTTTGATAGATTTCAGTGATTTCATTCGTTGGTCTACCCCTTTATTTAAGAATTATAGCCTGGTTCATAGACTAGAGTAACATTAATGCCTACAAAATCCAACAGCTTGGAGAGTCATTATGGGTTGTGCTTATATTGGTTAGACGCAACAGCAACCATAAAAGTTGCCCTGTTCGCGCAAAAGTTTTTCCAAAAGTATCCGAACAACACAAAACAAGCCCGCTGCACAAGACAGCGAGACTTGTAGGTAAAACAGTGCGCCGAAGTTATCCATTCAGGATTATTTGCCGTCCTTCAGTTTGCCTGCTGTTTTCTGAAGATGGCCTTTGGCCTTATCCAGTTTACCTTCGGCTTGAAGGGATTTATTATCGGTAGCGTTTCCGATTTGGTCCTTGATTTCACCTTTGGCTTTGTTCACATTACCTTTGATTTTATCGCTAATTCCGTTATCCTTCATGTTGAAGCCCTCCTTATGTGATCGAACTTTCATTCAGCATGCTGTAGTTAGTCATTACCCGAGCAAGGGTAATACGAAACCAGAGGCTGTATATCACAGACGGGGGTATAATGTTGGATACGGGTTAAATCAGAACGTGAAGTGGGGAGTGAGCGCATGCTCAAAATTTTATTATTTATTCTCGTTATTCAAATTATTTACGTATCGGCGTATACACTGCGCATGATTCTGACGCTGAAAGGACAGAAGTACATTGCTGCGCTCATTAGCACCGTAGAAGTTACGGTCTATGTATTGGGCTTGAATGTTGTGCTTAAGTATCTGGATCAAGTGGCAAGTCTTGCGGTATACGCCATTGGCTATGCATTGGGTATTCTGATTGGAGCATGGATTGAGGAAAAAATAGCGCTTGGTTATGTCACCGTTAAGGTGATCAGCAATGAGATTAATGGAGGAATTGCCAATGCGCTGCGGGACAAAGGATACGGCGTTACAGCCTGGCTGGGCAGTGGGCGTGATGGAGAGCGCCTGGTGATGGAAATTTTGGCTAAACGGAAAAACCAGAATAGGCTGTATCAGTCCATTCTGGAGCTGGACCCTAAGGCTTTTGTCATTACGGTAGAGCCGAAGCAATTTCATGGCGGCTTCTGGACCAAGGCTATCCGTAAATAAACATTTTGGTAAATTGCGCATATTTTTTGGAGCTTGGAGCATATTAATACCCGCACAGGTGAATTTTTCAAAAATCCTGGCACAGGTGGGGATTAACAGTAAAATGACAGGGGATATTACCCTATAAAAAACCGAGGGGGGATATAGATGTACAGACGCCAGGCCCCGGAAATCATTCCAGAGGAAAATACGGCTATTTGGTCGTGTACAAATGAGGGTTGCAATGGCTGGATGCGAACGGATTTCACCTTTTTGAACGAGCCAGCTTGTCCATTTTGCCAAGCCTCGATGGGGCAGGAAATGCGGATGTTGCCGATTCTCAATCGGGCGGGCAATTCCTTTGTCGCCCAGCGCTCCTAATCCAGGATTCTGCAAGATCCACAATGGAAAGTGAGTACGATGATCACACTGCAATACTTATGAACGTCAAAAGCCGCTCCAGCGACATGCTGAGCGGCTTTTGGTTGTGATATTGGAGTAGGGGTGACCTGTTCCAAAGTAAGGTACACGTTGATCATGGCCTCTCGATGGGCTGCACGGAGTCACGATATACAATATGACCCTGCACCAGGACCCGACCAAAGCGACTGCCGGGATGGCTTATTTTTTTCATCATCGAATCAATTGCGGTACGTGCCATCTGCTCGATGTCTACTCCGACTGTGGTCAGTTGCGGAACAATAAGAGTGGCGTATACATCATTGTCAAAGCCGACCACAGAGCAGTCTTCAGGTACGCGGTATCCCAGAGCAATGAGCTTGTGCACCAGATTGTGAGCGACCTGATCGCAATTACATACAAAGGCAGTCGGCAGCGGCTGAGGAAGCTCCATTTCAACATAAGAGCCTTCGTCGTCCCGGTCACTGAGCACCCACTCGTTACGGAGAGGCAACCTGTGCTCCAGCAAGGATTTATAGTAGCCGAGGAAACGATCCTGAATACTACTGGTGGAATAGAGGTTGCCCACATATGCAATATCCCGGTGTCCCTGGGCGATCAAATAGTTGGTCAGCTCGTAGGCCCCGTAAAAATTATCCGTCACCACGGAGTCGATATCGGCATGCTCATCATAAAAATCGAGAAACATTTTGGGCAGTTCCATGGTTTGTACAAGCTCAATATATGGCTTGCTCACTTGGCCTAGGAGAATGAAGCCGTCCACCTTACGGTCGTAATAGATACGTGGGAGATTAAGCTGTTCTTCGTCTTCGCGATGGAGGATGTGAAGAATGCCGTAGTAGCCGTATGGCTCCAGTGCCCGTGAAATTTGCTGGTAGATGTGCAGATAAAACGATTGGCCAGGGCCGGTAAAACGTTCGGGAATGACAACACCAATGTTATAGGTGAGGCCCTCCTTCATGGACTTGGCAACGGTATTGAAACGATAACCCATTTCGCCCGCGAGCGTCTTAATACGCTCTTTTAGCTCCTCGCTAACCCCATCCTTGTCATTGAGCGCCTTCGACACGGTCACGCTGCTTACTCCCAGCTTATCTGCAATATCCCGCATCGTTACGTTGCTCTTCATTCCTGTTCCGCCTTCCAATTTTAAAAAGATAAGCATCTTGCCTAAATCCAAAGAATGGATGCAAAATGCTGGGGGGATATATTAGTAGCTTAGCTGCCTGTAAAGATACAAAGACTGGCAGCGTAGCTGCCCATAGAACAACAATTAGCCTGCGGGTAACAGTTGTTCTATGGATAGTATACATGGTTCCGCAAGCAGGATAAAGCCTGCGGCTTATGTCTGCTGAGAAGGACGGGAGTGCGCTTTCAATAGCGCTTCATTGTGATGAATCAGATCACGGCGAACAGCGGCGCTGCTGAGAGAGCGCAGCGGGTCGGATGGTGTATTGAAGGTGTAGTCCTCCAGTCGAGCGATGGTGGTCGTCGCCACGTGGATACGGGTATCACTAGATGCGTAGTAGATAAAGACTTCATCTTGCTCGTTAACAACAGCCCCGTTGCAAAAAATAACATTCGAAACGTCGCCCACGCGTTCCTCATCATAAGGAGCTAGAAAGTGCCCGCCGGGCTTAGCAATGACGCGCGTAGGGTCTTCCAGACTGGTGGCAAAGGTATACAGCACATACCGCAGCCCGGCGGCCGTATTGCGTACCCCGTGAGCGATATGAATCCAGCCGCGGCTGGTCTTAATCGGGGCAGGCCCCTGTCCGTTCTTGGCTTCGTACACCGTATGATAACGGCGCTCATCAATGACGGTTTCGTGTTCAATCACGGGCTGTGTAATATCTTTGCACAGGCCGAAGGCAATGCCACCGCCCGAGCCGGTGGAAATAAACCCGTCCTGAGGACGAGTATAGAAGGCGTATTGACCGTCCACAAATTCAGGGTGCAGGACAACGTTGCGCTGCTGTGGGGACTGGGTAGTAATGTTGGGAAGCCGGGTCCATGTACGCAGATCACGAGTACGGACCAGTCCGGCCTGAGCGACAGCACTGGAGGTATCGTGAGGTGGCGCGTCAGGGTCCTTTTTTTCCGAGCAATAAATACCGTAAATCCAGCCGTCCTCATGCTTCACCAGCCGCATATCGTACATATTTGTTTCTTCCGGGTCGATATCTTCCCATACTAGGGGAGCGTCAATGAATCGAAATTGATCAATGCCGTTATCGCTTTCTGCCAAAGCGAAAAATGATTTTCGATCCAGTCCTTCGGTACGCGAAACAAGAATATATTTTCCTTCATGATAGATCGCCCCTGGATTCAATGCCGCATTTACACCCAGCCGCTCCATGAAAAAGGGATTAGTTTGCGCATCCAGATCGAACCGCCAGTGAAGTGGAACATGATGGCGTGTGAGCACTGGATAGAGGTAGCGCTCGTAGATACCATTGTAAAAGGTAGTTTTAACCTCATTAGGGCGTGTAATCAGTTCCTCTTGCTGCAATAGCAGCTCATCGTATTTGCTATGAATCATTGGTTTTCCATCCTTTCTAGCATTTCTATGCAAAATCGGCTGTTGTGATAAGGGCACTTCCAAGGGCCTGCAATCTCTCTCGCATCAGGCTTACCATCCGCTTGAACTGACCAGAACCATTCGCCTCCGGGGCGCGGATCTATGATATATTGCCGAGTATAGGCCCACAGATTACGCACAATTTGCAGAAATCGTTCGTCATTTGTACGTTGAAACGCATTGTAAAAACCAACCATCCCCTCGGCCTGTACCCACCAAATACGTGAGGTGTCTACCCGCTCTCCTTCCCGCTCGTTGATGAGCGATCCGTCTGGCTGAACAGCGCGCTCTGCTACCGCATTGGCAATATCCATCACCATATCCACGTATTCTGACGGGTAATAACCCAGCACATTCATAGCGTCCTCAATCAACCAGCTGGCTTCGATGTCGTGACCATATGAGGTCAGGTCAAGCAGAGAGCGCCATTCACGATCGAAGAATACCCCCAATCGTCGGGCAGAAGCATCGTAAACACGACGATATAAAATATCCAGTACGTTCGTCAGTGCATCTCGAACCTCTTCATTTGGCCAGACGCGCAGCAATTGGGTATACGCTTCCAAAACATGAATATGCGTATTCATGGTGATATGCGCGGTAACTCCATTTTCGCTGAGCAGCTCATTAGGCTGCGTGTTCCACAAGCGGTCATATTGTTCGCCGTATGCCTGCCGGGCGGGATCATATCCTTTTTGCTCCAGCAGGTGGAACAGCTCCATAGCTAGTGGCAATGCACTCGGGTCGTCTGTGGCACGTGCATACTCTGCTAGCGCATAGATCGCGAATGCCTGCGCGTATACATGCTTGCACGTGTCCACGGGTTGCCCGGTGTAGTCCACCATCCAATACATTCCTCCATGTAATGGATCAAGCAGGTGATCTCGCAGGAATGTGAATGCATCTCGTGCGGCTTCTGCATAGGTATCTTCCCCTGTTACACGGGCAGCCGCCGAGAAGGACCAGAGTAGCCGTGCAGTGGCAATCCCGCCTTTGTCGGCTTGGTTATGAGTGTGCAGATCCACATCCACCTCGCCGTAAAACCCACCGTGTGTCTCATCCTTCAGTCCAAGCCAGAATGGGAGTATGTGTTCCTTCCATTCCTGTCTAATTTCGTCCAGTAGTGTTGCCAAGAGACAAAGCCTCCTTCGGGAAAAATATTAGGTTATCGTTAACTTTACAGAATTATCATATCTAGCTGTTTGTAAACTGTCAACCATGCTAAATTGGTGTTTTTTCATAAGGTGTGACCGATTCCACTTCACAAAAAAAGAATATTGCAATTGACATAGTAAGCGCTAACATAATAAAATGATTTTGTTACTTTAACGATAACCTTATTAAAAAACAACAGGAGGAGTCGTCTCATGAAGTTGTCCAAGGTTTTGATGTCATTACTATCTGTGGTTTTGTTAGCTGGGCTGTTTACTGGCTGTACCTCAAAGAAGGATGAGCCAGCTGCCAGCTCTGATCCAAAGGCCGTGGAAGGTGAAATTACGGTTATCACACAGCGGACAGATATTGTGGATACGGTATTTCAGGACTACGCCAAGGAATTTAACAAGCTTTATCCGAACGTGAAGGTCAATTTCCAGGCATTGGCCGATTATGATGGTCAAATTAAAATTCGAATGGGGACCAGGGATTACGGGGATGTTTTGCTGATCCCTGGCAGTATTCCAGTTGAAGAGCTGCCCAATTTTTTCGAACCACTGGGTACTTATGAGGAGATGAAAAACAAGTATACCGGCATTGAAGAACGTACGGTGGATCATAACAGCTACGGTATTCCGATTGCGATGGTTTACTCTGGTGTGATTTATAACAAAAAGGTGTTCAAGGACGCAGGAATCACGCAGCTTCCCAAAACACCGGACCAATTCCTGACAGCGTTACAGCAGATTAAGGACAAAACCAAGGCAGTGCCGCTGTTTACGAACTATGCCTCTGGTTGGGCACTGACCCAGTGGGAGTCTAGTCTGGCAACATTGGCGGGTACAAAGGAATACGTGAATGTCACACAACCGAATACAGATGACAATTTCACAAAGGGCCAGCCTCACTATGAACTGTATAAGGTCCTATACGATGCAGCTAAAAAAGGCCTGATTGAAAAAGATCCAACGACTACGGATTGGGAGACCTCCAAGGCAGATCTTGCTCAAGGCAAAATCGGTACGATGGTGCTTGGCTCTTGGGCAATTGACCAGATCAAAAGCACAGCTCCTAACAAGGATGATATCGGTTTTATGCCATTCCCGACGAATGCCTCCAAGGTACTTGTACCGCTAGCTGGTGATTTTAATCTCGGTATTAACGTAAACAGTGAAAATAAAGTGGCGGCCCGTGCCTGGGTGGACTGGTTTACCGAAAAGTCCAACTATGCTGTAGAGCAGGCAGGCAGTATTAGTCCGCTGAAGGGTGCTCCAATGCCTAGCATTTTGAAGCAATACGAAGATCAGGGGGTCGTTTTTGAAACACTTACTCCATCTCCAAAAGGACAGGAAGGAATTGTTGATAAAATAGATAAAATGGGAGAAATTGGTCTATGGCAGCCTGATTTCAAGAAACGCATTATTGAGGCAGCGGTGGGTAACCGCCCGGAATCGTATGACGCCATTATGAAGGATCTGAACGATGCATGGGTGAAGGCGCGTGCTGAAGTGGCTGCTAAGGAAGCAAAATAGCCATCTGAACTGACGAAAAGAAAGGATCGACGTAGCAGTCGATGGACGGATAGCCAGGAGGTGCAGCATGTTAAAATTTTCGAATCTCAGCTACTCCAAACAAAGATTGGCGATTATTGTTGCCTTTTCATTTATTCCGCTAGCGCTGCTGATCACTTTTGCGTACTTGCCAGTGATCAATATGTTTAAGTACAGCTTTTCGGACTGGAACGGCTATAGTAAGCGTCTGGAATATGTGGGTTTTGAAAACTATATCAAAATCTTTACCGATCCCGAGTATTTCTCGGTGTTTAAGGTCAGTCTGTATTACTTTGTAGCCACGTTTGTACAGATGGGTCTGGCCCTTTATTTTGCAAGCATTCTCAGCTTTCAGACCTGGTTTAAAAATTTCTTTAAAGGCGTTTTGTTTTTTCCTTCCCTGATGAACGGGGTGGCCATTGGTTTTATTTTTCTATTCTTTTTTAAGCCAGACGGCACGCTCGATACACTGCTTCAGGCAGTGGGGCTGGGTTCGTATGTCAAGCTGTGGCTGGGCAACCCGGAGATTATCAATATTTCGCTGGCGGGCACGTCGATCTGGAGATACATGGGCTTTAACTTTATTGTGTTTCTAGGTGCGATTTCTTCCATATCCAGTGATCTGTATGAAGCAGCCGATATCGATGGGGCCAACCGCTGGCATCAGTTCCGCTCAATTATTTTGCCGAGCATCAAGCGGATTTTGCAGTTGAACCTCATCTTGGCCATTAGCGGTGCGGTCAGTGCATTCGATATTCCGTATATTATGACCGGTGGCTCCAATGGTAGCGAAACATTCGTCATTCAGACGCTTGATGTGGCATTCAAATACAGCAAGGTCGGTTTGGCCTCGGCGATGGCGGTTGTTCTGCTGCTGATCGTAATCGCTGTTACGCTGCTTCAACGGTTGCTAATTCGGGGAGAGGAGGACTAATCATGTATAAGCTGAAAAGAATACTGGCTAGCAGCATCAAGTATGCGGCGCTACTACTAGGTGCGTTCATTGCACTGCTGCCGATTGTCGTAATTTTGTTTGCATCTTTGAAGACGAAGACTGAATATGCGGCAACCAGTCCTCTGACTCCCCCCGTGAACTGGCTGAATTGGGCTAACTATACCAAAGCCTTTATTAACGGAAATATGCTGACCGGATTTGTGAACACAGCTTTTATCCTGTTGATTTCGATCATCGGAGCCACGTTAACGGGTTCCATGATCGCGTATATTTTGAACCGTTTTAAATTTAAGGGCAAAAGTCTTATGCTAGGTGCGTTCCTGCTCGCGACCCTCATTCCGGGGGTAACGACACAGGTATCAACATTCCAGATTATTAACAAGCTGGAGCTGTTTAACACGCCTTGGGCGGCGATCTTGCTGTATTTGGGAACGGATATTATTGCGGTGTATATTTTTCTGCAATTTCTGGATTCCATTGCGGTGGCGCTGGATGAATCGGCCATGCTAGATGGGGCCTCCTATCTGACGATCTACTGGCGGATTATCTTGCCCCTGCTGAAGCCTGCCATTGTGACGGTGATCATTATCAAGGGCGTTAATATTTACAACGACTTTTACACCCCGTTCCTGTATATGCCCAAAACAAGCCTTCAGGTCATATCGACGGCGCTGTTCAAGTTTAAAGGCCCCTATGGATCACAATGGGAAGTCATTAGCGCGGGCATTATCATTGCCATTATTCCGACGTTGATTGCCTTTTTATCCTTACAAAAATATATCTATAACGGATTCGCTCAGGGTTCGGTGAAATAGAATAACGACGAAATAAAAAAAGATGAGATCAAGTATCTCGGTGAGAGGAGAATATACGTATGAATAAATTGAATGTGGATTTGGGAGTAAATAGCGTGCGAATCGTGGGAGAGAGTCTGCCGAAAATGCCGTGGCAGGATAAGCCTGAGGGCAGTGAGGCTCCGGTATGGAGACATACTGAGAATCCGGTCATTGGGCGGAATCCGGTGCCGGGCATTGCCCGTATTTTCAACAGTGCAGTAGCTCCGTATGAGGGACGGTTTGTAGGGGTATTCCGGGCTGAAACAATTAACGGACGTCCGCATTTGCATCTAGGCTGGAGTGACGACGGGTTGGCTTGGGACATTGAGACAGAACGGTTGCATTTGGTTGATGAGGAAGGGAACGATTACCAACCTAATTATGCTTACGATCCGCGTCTGGTCCGCGTGGAGGATACGTATTATATCATCTGGTGTACAGATTTTTACGGTGCAGCGTTGGGGATAGCCCAAACAAAGGATTTTAAAAGTTTTGTACGATTGGAAAATCCATTCTTGCCGTTTAATCGTAATGGTGTGCTGTTGCCCCGCAAGCTAAACGGAAACTTTATGTTGCTATCCCGTCCGAGTGACAGTGGACATACACCGTTTGGCGACATTTTTCTGAGTGAAAGTCCTGACTTGGTCTATTGGGGCAAGCACCGTCATGTCATGAGTAAGGGCGGACAGGGCTGGTGGCAATCGGTAAAAATTGGCGGCGGACCGGCACCGATTGAGACGACCGAGGGCTGGCTGATGTTCTACCACGGGGTGACAGGCACGTGCAATGGGCTGGTATACAGCATGGGGGTAGCCGTTCTTGATCTGGATGATCCATCTAAGGTTAAATATCGTTCCTCCAACTTCGTGCTGACCCCGGAGGAATGGTACGAGGAGCGGGGCTTTGTGCCGAATGTGGTGTTCCCGTGTGCTACGCTGCATGATGCGGACACTGGAAGAATCGCAATTTATTATGGAGCCGCTGATACGTATGTAGGTATCGCATACACGACAGTATCCGACATTATGAAGTATGTCATCGCAACGGATGAAGTGGTCGGAGACGACCGTGAGTCGGGCCGGATGTAGCATGTAGGAGGGAACGTGAATGCCGGAGGATATGTCTTTACAGCAATTGCAGTCGTACATGGGGAGCAGCCCAAAGCCACCGGATTTTGACGCATACTGGGAACGGGCGCTACTGGAGCTGGAGCAGCAGCCACTGAAATATACACTGGAGCCTGCTGATTTTGTCTCTCCGCTGGTGGAGTGTTACCATCTATATTTTACCGGAGTGGGCGGAGCAAAGATTCATGGGAAGCTGGCTCGTCCCAAGCATCTTACGGAACAAGGTCCAGCTTTGGCCATGTTTCATGGATATTCCTGCGACAGTGGTGATTGGTTCGACAAGGTAAGCTACGCGGCACACGGATTCACCGTGCTGGCTATGGATTGCCGGGGGCAAGGAGGGCTGTCCGAGGACAATTTGCAGGTTCAAGGAACGACGGTGCGCGGCCATATCATTCGAGGGATTGACGACCCGGACCCGGATCGGTTGTATTACCGCAATGTATTTTTGGATACGGTACAGGCGGTGCGCATTCTAATGTCTATGGAGCAGGTCGACCCTGAACGGATCGGGGCATTTGGCTGCTCTCAGGGAGGGGCCTTAACGGTTGCTTGCGCTGCATTGGAGCCACGTGTCCGTATGGCAGTTCCGGTATATCCGTTCCTATCGGACTATAAAAGAGCCTGGGCGCTGGATGCCACTACATCCGCATATGAAGAACTGGTTTATTATTTTCGTTGGTTTGATCCGAACCATGTGCGCGAGGAGGAGCTCTTTCACCGACTAGGCTACATCGATATTCAACATTTGGCAGACCGTATTCGTAGTCGTGTGTTGTTTGTGACAGGGCTGTCGGATATCATTTGTCCACCCTCCACGCAGTTTGCGGTGTACAATAAAATCGTATCAGACAAGGAAATACTCCTGTATCACGAATACGGTCATGAGTATCTACCTTATCTGTCGGATCGTGCCATGATTGAATTTTTGCGGCTGTAGGGGGTTGAACTTAGCCACAGGCTCCTTTATAGTAATAGCTATAACCTTCGTGAATGCGTAATAAATGAATGCCCCATTTGTATAACCTCAATAATATGGTTTGAGGGTCTCTACCAGGAACCGATAAATCCTGATTACAAAAAGTGTACGTCTTGTACATTTCTTGTGGTCAGGATTTTTTTGCGTAATACGAGGGAATTTACATGACAGCAAAGGAGCTAATGTAATGAACTTCAAAGTAGTTATTTTAACGATTGCGACCTTTACGGTGGGGTTGGTGGAGCTGATTATCGGTGGCGTGCTGCCCCAAATTGCACAGGATTTGAATGTCTCCGTAAGTACGGCAGGACAGCTTATCATGATCTATGCGCTCGTGTACGCTATTGCTGGGCCAACTTTGTTGGCGTTGACCGCCAAAATCGAACGAAAACGACTGTACCTGTGGTCGATGTTTATCTTTATTCTGGGAAGTCTGCTGGCCTTCTGGAGTCCGAATTATGCAGTCTTGTTTGTATCCCGTATCATTACCGCTGCAAGCGGGTCGCTGATCGTGACATTGTCACTGACCATTGCAGTCAAAGTGGTGTCCAAGGCTTATCAGGCCCGTGTCCTCGGTGTCATCTCCATGGGGGTTAGCTCCTCCATCGTGCTTGGTATTCCAGCCGGGGTGCTGATTGGAAATGCGTTTGGCTGGCGGGTGCTTTTCCTGATTATTGCCTTGTTGACGGTCGTTGCTATGATCGTTATCAACTTGTTTATGGAACGGATTCCGACGGAACATGTTGTGCCTATGCGTGATCAATTGAAATCCTTAAAAAATGTTAAAGTCATCAGTGCTCATCTGGTGACCACGCTGACACTGGCGGGCCACTACACGCTATATGCGTATTTCACTCCGTTTTTAGAAAATATGATGGGTTTAAATGCTTCGTGGGTTAGTGTGGCCTATTTTGTCTTTGGGCTGGCGGCAGTGAGCGGTGGTTTTATTGGCGGTTCTTTGGCAGATCGGTTCGGGACAGCGAAAAGTATTCTAGTCGTCGTAGGCGTGTTTATCTCCGTGATGTTCCTGCTGCCACTCTCAATCCACTCGGTTTATGTATTTGCGCCACTATTGATCATCTGGGGCATACTGAGTTGGGCCTTGTCGCCCCCGATGCAAAGCTATCTTATTGAAAATGCACCCGAATCGGGTAGTATTCAGCAAAGCTTTAATTTCTCCGCACTCCAGGTCGGGATCGCTCTGGGTTCTGCCCTGGGAGGCGTAGTAATTGAGAATAGTGAATCTGTTGCTACGAACGCTTGGGTGGGTGGGGCATTTGTGATTGTTGCTTTTGTCTGCGGCGTATTTTCCATTACCAGAGCCGGGACATCGCAGGCTGTCAGAGGGCACCACTCTGTTTCATAGTTCGCTGGACCATCGCCCTCTTTTATAATACGAGCAAACATGTTATACTACACACAATTATGAAGAAGGAGGTGAGGTAGGTGAATCACGAGATGCTGAACAACCGTATTAGCCAGCTGCCGATTGCTATGGCTGGCATTGTTCATGCTTTTCCATACAACGGGAGAAGTCTGTCCAATTTTAATCATATGGTTGTAAACATCGCAAGAAGACGCCTACCTTAACTCGAACGGATTGCTGTATCTTCCGAAGAGTCGCGGGGTTGCTCCTGCGGCTCTTTTTGTGTTGCCCGGGTAAGGGTCTTCCTAAATAAAGGAGAGCCTGAACATGTATATAGTTAACGGTCAACAATTGAAAAAATACCACGCTGCCAATCTAATTTTGGATGGTGCATCGTTTGATATCCATACGGGAGAAAAGGTGGGACTTATTGGCCGCAACGGAAGCGGTAAAACCACCCTATTACGCCTAATCGCACGCTTGTCCCGCCCGGATGAAGGGCAGCTCGTCATCGCCAAGGATACGAAGATCGGCTATTTACCGCAAATTCCGGCGGAGTTTGAGAGCTTCACCGTGTACGAAACGCTGGCTTACGCCTATCGTGAGCTGAAGGATTGCCGCAATCAGATGAGCACACTGGAACGGGAAATGTCAGATCCGATTGTGGTAGCGGATACGGGTCTTCTGGAGAAGCTGCTGCAATCGTATGCTTCCCTACAGGAACGGTTTGAGCGCAACGGCGGCTATGAAATGGATGCAAATATTGATCAGGTAGCGGATGGTCTGCGTATTCCCAAAGGAATGTATACGCGCAGCTTCGGCTCGCTGTCTGGTGGAGAGAAAACAAAAATAGCGCTGGCATCACAGCTCATCGGACGACCGGATTTGCTGCTGCTGGATGAGCCGACCAACCATCTGGATTTGAAAGGGCTGGAATGGCTGGAGCATTTTTTGCAGGGCTACACAGGCGCGTGTGTGGTTGTGTCCCATGATCGTTATTTTCTGGATCGGGTCGCCGTTAAAATGATTGAGCTTGAGGATGGCGAGGCGTTTACGTATTATACGAACTACAGCGGCTACGTTAAGGAAAAGGAAGAACGATTGCTACTGCAATTTGAAGATTATAAGGAACAGCAAAAGCGAATCAAAAAGATGAAAGAGGCCATTCGGCGTTTTGAAGAGTGGGGTCGCAACGGCGATAACGAAAAGTTTTTCAAAAAAGCAGCCTCCATTCGTAAAGCACTGGAGCGTATGGAGCTGGTGAAACGACCTGTACTGGACCCACAGGGGGCAGAATTTCACTTAAAGCTGGAGGATCGTTCCGGTCGCCGAGTGCTACAGTTTGAAGATATTGTTAAAGCTTATGGAGAGCGTCAGATATTAAGCGGGGCAACGGGCAGCCTGGAATTCGGTGAAAAGGTAGCCTTGTTGGGCGATAACGGCGCAGGTAAAACGACGCTGCTCAAGCTGTTGCTTGGTCAGGAAAGCGTAGATGCAGGCACGGTCCAATGGGGTGCGCGCGTGGAGTATGGATATTTGGCGCAGCAAGAGAGAGAGCGGAATAGCCGGGCGACTGTGCTTGCTTACTTCAAGGAGGAAGCAGGGCTGGAAGAAGGTGAAGCACGCGGATTGCTAGCGAAGTATTTATTTTACGGTGCTGATGTGTTTAAACCCGTGAGCATGCTGTCCGGTGGCGAATGGTCCCGCTTGCGGCTGGCGTTGCTGGTCATGAAAAAGCCAAATTTGTTGGTGCTGGATGAGCCGACGAACCACCTGGACATTGACTCACGCGAGGCGCTGGAAGAAGCGCTGGACACCTACACGGGAACGGTGCTGGCGATTTCGCATGACCGCTACTTTGTGAACAAGCTGGCAGGGCGCGTGTGGGAGCTGGAGGCTGGAAAGCTGACCTTTTATCTAGGTAGCTTTGATGAGTACCGAGCGAAGAAGCGTGAGCTGGAGAACGCTCGTTTACAGAGCGACGGAGATGCCGGGGTACGCTCGGCATCTGCAGGTAGAGCCGCATCGGGTGGCGGCTCAGGCTCGGGCACAGCTGCACATTCTAGCGCAGCGAGCAATGGCGCGGGGACGGCTGCGCGGGCAGGAGCGACCAGCGGAGCCGATGCGAGCCGTGCTCGCTCCGGGTCGGCTGGTCGCTTGGGGGCACCCGATGCCCGGGGTGGGGCACGCGGAGCGAAGGCCGCGAAGCCAACCCGCTCGCCCGCTGTGTCCAGCGAGCGCTTGGAGCGAGCGATTGCCGCCAAAGAAGCAGAATTGGCGGTAGCGGATGCCGAGCTGGAACTGCTCGGCACAAGCGACGACACGATCCACATGGTGGAGCTGTGGGACGCGCGTGAGCGACTGCAAGCCGAGCTGGACACGTTGCTCGGCGAGTGGGTTGAGCTGGAGTAGGTGACAGACCGGTTGCTGGAATGGCAACGGTATATTTACTATAGAGGGTAGTCCTGAGGTAGAACGTTTACTGAAGGGCTACCTTTTTTACAGTGTAAAGAAAGACAAAGATATCATACAAAAATTAATGACCATTAATTAAGATAAATGGTATTGATATATTATTGTTATTATATTTTACATATAAAGAGAGTTGTTTGCATTTCGCAACATGTGATACTTTTTAAATGAATAAATAATATGAGTCATTGTTAAAAGAAGTTTATGTTATCCATCATGATCTTACATATCAAATGCACGCGTTGGGACTATGTTGTGATTTGTTATGGATGGAGGGAATTGTATGTCGGACTTCTTACTGGAGGTCAGTCAGGTAACGAAAAAAATGGGGAAAAGGCATTTGTTAGACCGTGTTTCCTTTAAGCTTCAGAAAGGGAAGATATATGGATTCATCGGACCTAATGGAGCTGGCAAAACCACAATGATGCGAATCATGACCGGATTAATGCAGCCAACCAGCGGCTCTGTAAAGATAGCTTCATATGATGTACAGACGGATCGGGAAAAGGCGTTGTCCAAGGTGGGGGCTATTATTGAATCTCCAGTCTTTTTTGATTATATGACAGGCAGACAGGTTTTGCGCAATTTGTCGCGGTTACACTCTAAGATTGCGCCCTCAGATCGGGAGATACATATTGAAGAGTTGCTTACAAAGGTGAGGCTGGAAACACGGGGAGATGACAAGGTGAAAACCTACTCGCTGGGAATGAAGCAAAGGCTAGGTATTGCGCAGTCCATGCTGGGTGCTCCAGAACTTTTGTTGCTGGATGAACCGTCCAATGGACTTGATCCTATGGGAATGCGGGAGCTGAGAGATATTGTGCTTCAACTACGTGATTCAGCGAATTATGCCTTTTTTATCTCCAGTCATCTGTTGGATGAACTGCAACAGATGTGTGACGAACTCATTGTTATCAAAGAGGGCAGGCTAGTTTGGCAGGGGCCTGCTGATCAACTCGTGGAGGACGGTCAACGGCTAGAGGATGCTTTTATGGGATTGATGGGACTATGAAATCATTAATATACAGTGAGTTCGAGCGATTATGGAGACGAAAGTGGTTCTGGCTCATGGCGTTATGTACGCCGATCCTAGCCTGTTCAACAGGAGTATATTTCTTGCGCACGAGGAAGATTCCTGTAGAGGTATTATCTTTAAACTTTGTCGTTACTGGTCTGCGTGAGAATTTGTTTTTAGTATGCAACATAGCTGTAGCTGCTTTAGCTGCTGCTGTATACACAGAGGAATTTCGAAGCGGGCAACTGCGTTTGTTATTTGTGCGCCGATTTACCCGCGGGCAGATTTTCTGGAGTAAGTTACTGGTTTTGAATGCGTCTATCTTGTTTCTTCTCATTGCATTTGCAGTATCCTCGCAGGTGATCGTCGAAGTATGGACTCTGTCATATGATATAAGTGATGCGGGGCTGTCTGGATCTCAAGGACTGCAGATGCTTGAATACTATGGTTGGGCACTTGCCTCATTATTAGCAATAAGCTCCTTCTATTGTTTTATCGCGATGTACAGCAAAAGTGTAACGTATGCCATCGGTGTTTGTATGGTATACAATCTGGGCTCTCTGTTGTTTGATTCATTGTATTTAAAACTGGCCTCTTTTGTTTCTCATATCCCATACCTGCACAATGTGATCGCATTTATGATTGTTCCGTATATGCAGCATACAGGATTAGACAGGTCCTTAAAGGGGAATTTGTCTGTGAATGGGGCGATTATTACCGTTGTTAGTCTATATCTTATCTTGTTTACTTGGGGCGCATACCGCCGTTTTGTGACCGATGATTATCTGTATTAGGGGGATTTCCTCATGCTAGCAATCTGGCAAAGTGAAATGGAACGGATTTGGAATCGCAAATCCACTCTTTTATTATATATAGCCTATATATTCCTCGTGGTTGCAATTATATGGAGCCATAAAGTAACGGGTACGAAGGTCTTACGTTTTGGTGAAGGAACTGTGGTCGTAAATAATCTGAACCTGCCGTGGCTGATGATGAGTGAGGTTGCTTTATTTCTAATTACAGCAATCCTGCCCATTCTGTACGTGGATCAGTTAAGCGGCGATCTCTATTCTGGAGCGTATAGGCTATATATGCTACGACCGTATCGACGTTTTCAGTTTTGGCTTGCCAAGTTGCTCGCACTATCGGCCTCAACGGTCATTTTTATGGGAACAAGTTTGCTTATAGGTGTTTTCGCTGGATGGCTGTTTTTCCCGCACAGCTCTACTTTTTTTAAATATGGTTCATCTATTGCCTCTTCCCCCTCAGACGCCGTAATCTACATACTTTCGTTTTATTTGGTATTAATGCTGGTTTGCTTGGTAAAGCTCATGTTGAGTAGCGCTGTATGTTTATTTATGTCACGGCCGCTATTTGCTTATATAGTGATTCTTATCCTATCTGTATTTCTCTTCGACTTGTTTAGGCCACTCATTATGTTAATGGACCCATTTCAGCAAATAATGCTTGCTTTAAGAGTAGAGGGTTCCTTTAATTTTTGGATGTGTGCAGGAGGGTTGATTCTGATAAGTATCATGATTAGTTTTACACGATGGCAAAAAAAGATTATTTAGAAATAAGACTATGTAACCTGAACATCATAAAGTAAAAGAAAGATCCAATCGACCGCTTGAGGTCGATTGGATCTTTTTTTAACATTCAGTCCCCCAGAGCCGATTTTATTGTTGTAATGCTTGAAATCCGTTGTATCGTTTCTTTTCCATAAGGGACGGGTATTAATTGTTTAGTCCTGCATAGATTGACATAGGGGAAAAGGAGGTATGAGCATGTGGAGTTGGGCCAAAAAGCTGTCTACACTGGCGGCGATCCTTTTGTTGGCTGTTTTTGTGAGCGCATGCAACAAGGGCGATGATTCAGGTAAGGTGAAAATTGAATTCTTTCAAAACAAGCCGGAGGCCAAGGGTTCATTCGATAAGCTAATCTCTCAATTCAATCAGGAACATCCCGGTATTGAAGTGACACAGGTCAACCCGCCAGAGGCAGAGACCGTGTTATTGACACGGGTTGTCAAAAACGATGTACCTGACATTGTGGGGCTTGGGGCTACCGATACCTACTCCATTTTGGCGCAGAGCGGTATTTTTACGGATCTGGCGAATACAGAATTGCCACGTACGGTGGACCCGATTTACCTCAAGATGCTTAAGGATGTGACCGGGGTCGATCCCGTGTATGGAATTCCTTATGCTGCGAATGCGAATGGTGTGATGTATAACAAAACGCTTTTTAAAGAAATGGGATTACAGGTGCCCAAAACATGGGATGAGCTGATTGCAACAGCGCAAAAGATCAAGGCTGCTGGCAAAATTCCTTTCTATTTTACATATAAAGATGATTGGCAAACGAACCTCCCTTTTAATGCACTGGGTCCGAATCTGGTGGGTATTGATTTTTTCCTGCAACGGCGTGAAAATCAAGTCACCTTTCAGGACAAGTATCGCGAGGTTGCTGAAAAGCAGCTGGAGCTATTGAAATACGGGCATAATGATAATTTTGGCAAAAACTATGCCGACGGCAATCGTGCCTTCGCTAACGGGCAGGGATTGATGTACATTCAGGGCTCGTGGGCCATTTCTGAGATTCGCAAAGCCAACCCGAAAGTGGAGCTTGGTTTTTTCCCGTTACCCACAGGAAATGACGCAAAGGCGGTCAAACTGGTGTCCGGGATAGATACGCTATTAGCCGTATCGGAGAGCACTCCGCATAAAAAGGAGGCCGAGGAGTTCATTGCCTTTTTGTTGAAGCCAGAGAATAGCAAGCAATACATTACAGAGCAAACGCTGTTTTCGGCGGTGAAGGGAGTCACGCAGGATGATCCAAGTGTGGCGGAGTTGTTGCCGTATTTTAAATCGGGTCGAGTCATTGATTTTGCCGATCACTATATTCCCAAAGCGGTCCAATTGAATTCGATTGTACAGGCCTTCCTGCAAAACAGAGATATCGACGCTTATCTAGCCAAGCTGGACCGAGAATGGGATAAGGTAGCTAACCGCCGATAAGAGAGGAGGAGGAGACATGAATAAGCGACTAACGACTTTTTACTGGATGACGGTGCCGGCGGTGCTTTTGTTTTTTTTATTTTTGACCTTGCCTGCCTTGCAGGGATTTTATTATTCACTCACGAACTGGAACGGCTTTGGTCATCAGTATCACTTTGTCGGGTTTAAGAACTATATTAATTTGTTTCAGGACGACAATGTGGGGAACGCATACTGGTTTACTTTCAAATTTGCGATTGTGGTTACCATTGCGACTAATATCCTCAGTTTGCTGATTGCAATGGGGCTAAACGCTAAAATACTGTTTAGCAACTTTTTCCGCGGTATTTATTTTCTGCCTAATATTTTGAGCGTGCTGATCGTGGGTTACATATTCAATTACTTGTTCTCGAACGTGTTTACAATTTGGGGGCAAAATTTAGGTATTACCTCATTGTCGACGAACATTTTGGGCAGCGAACAACTGGCTTGGGTGGGGGTTGTCATCGTAGCTGTATGGCAGGGGATTGCCTTTAATACGATTCTCTATCTGGCTGGGCTGCAAACCATTCCGACAAGTCTGTATGAGGCGTCCAATTTGGACGGTGCGGGTAAATGGCGCGAATTCTGGAGCATTACCTTTCCATTAATTGCCCCGTTTTTTACGATCAATATGGTATTGGCGATGAAAAATTCCTTGATGGTGTTCGATCAGATCGTGGCTTTGACGAATGGCGGGCCGGGACGGGCCACTCAGTCGATATCCCACCTGATATACACCGGGGGCTTCAGAGGCGGAGAATTTGCTTATCAGTCGGCTAACTCTGTTATTTACTTTATTGTGATCGCGATCATTTCCATCTTACAGCTGCGATTCCTCCAGAGAAGGGAGATGGATAACTGATGAAAACAAGCAGACGTACGAACTGGCCTGTACTGCTTCTGGTAGCATTGGGGACAATATTTATTCTGTTTCCTCTCTATATGACGGTGACGATAGCCCTTAAAAATCCCGAGCAGATGGCACATTCTGCCTTTGCCTTTCCGACCGAACTGCATTGGGAAAATTTTAGTCGTGCAGTGGAAATGACCAATTTCTTCAGCGCTTTTCAGAACAGTGTGATGGTCACGACATCGACGGTCATACTCACTTTGCTAACCAATTCGATGGTCGCTTATGCGATTGCCCGTAATATGCAGCGACGCTTTTTTAAGGGATTATATTTTTATTTTGTGAGCGCCATGTTTATACCGTTCCCCATCATCATGTTGCCGATTGTAAAACTGGCCTCGGGCCTTCATATGACTAATCTGTTGGGTCTCATTGTGCTGCATACGGTGTATGGTTTGGCGTTTAATGTCTTCGTGTATGTCGGTTATATTCGCTCCATACCGGTGGCATTGGAAGAGGCAGCTACGGTAGATGGTGCGACGACATGGGGGACATTTTGGCGCATTATATTCCCGCTGATGGCGCCGATTAGTGCTACGGTGGGGATTCTCACTTGTCTGTCCACCTATAACGACTTCCTGCTGCCGCTCATTATTATTAGCGATGCGGAGCAGTATACGCTACCGCTCGTCCAGTATGTATTTCAGGGGCAGTTCAATACCGACTTTAATTTGGCCTTTGCCTCGTATCTGATGGCCTTGCTGCCGATGATTATCGTCTATCTGATTGCACAAAAATGGATTATCAATGGCGTTACACAAGGTTCTGTGAAGTAGGGCGGGAGTCAATCGGTTTAGGCAGACTGTGCCTTACTAGGAACATAAAAAGGGGTTCGCTATACCACGGTTCACACAGGTATAGAGGACCCTCTTTTTATAGCATTGCTATTTAGATGCTTCGCTGTTGCTTGTCAGAGGCTGCAAGGATACGCTTGTCTCTGCTTCCGGGTCGTCCGTTGTATAGTAGAACATATAAATAGAAGCTTCCTTCCCTTTGAAGTTCTTGTAGACATCCACTGCCTTGTTATTGCCGTCTCCGGCGAAATTGACTGTGATCGGCTTGCCAATGATCCGTTCTTTACCCAGGCCAATATGCGTCTGGTTAATCCCTCCAAAGTGGGTGTCCTCGCTTTCGGTTTCTACGAATAAGTCTGATCCCTGTTTGTAGTAGGTCCACTTCACAGGATAGCCACCGATTGGCGTCGTTAGCGTCTGCTTTTGCTCAGAAATATCGGTTAAACGCTGTGGTGTTTTATCATCCGAATGGGTCGTAACCTTGTATTTGCCTGCAAAAGTAATAGGAGTGTCCTGGGTAATCACAAGATCGGACGGTCGTTCAAAACGGATTGTATTCAGATCGTGTTCCTGATCAGGTGAAGACCAGCGACTACCTTCTAACGTTGTGCCGTTCACAGAAAGAAAGTATTTTTGATAAGGTAACATGGCGAATTTCTTCTCGCTTCTGATTGTGACACGGATTTGTGTAGGTGTGACAATCATTTGTTCCAGCATGAAATTCGGATTACCGTTTTCCAGTGGAATATGCAGTACGCTTTTCATTGTCCCGCTCTCCATTTCCTTTTTACTTAGCTGCAAGTCAAAGTTTATGGGTTCATCTATATTTTTCTCAGTTTGCGCATATTGCAGTTTGAAAGTAGTCTGCCCTTTTGCTATATCCCCTTTAGTAAAATACTGTTGTGCCGTATATTCCCCGTTCTCTCCGGGTGTGCCAAAAGCCCCTCCAGGCTGCGACATTACAGGCTCGCCGCCTTTGTAAGCAACGATTTGCGGATTATCCCATCTCTTGGGTATCGACGAATCGAAGGTAATTGCCGAGGACAGCATCAGCTTATCCTTACCTTGTTCGAATACCTGTACCTTCATATCTTGTAAGCCGTTACGATCCAGCTTGAACGTCTGCATCTGAGGCGAGGTGATGTCGAGCGGCAAATCCAGTTCCTGCATGCTGGTGAGCTCAATATGATCTACAGTCAGCCGCACGTTCTCTACTTCTTGCTGCGGTGTCCAATCGCTTTCAAAGTAGCCGTTATAGCGTTGGTTTTTCTCGTCCCATTGCTGAAAGCTATATTCCCCTTCACTGCTTTTGCCCGCAGCACTTTTTAGCGATATGCCTTTGACATTCCAAAACTCGTTGTCTGCGCGTTTTCCGACCTCCAGGCTGTACAGAATCACGGTCCGGTTCTCATCAACTATAGCGGTATGCAACGTCAGCTTCATACCGTCTTTGGTGACAGACTGTTCTAACGGTTGTCCTAGGTTTTGAGCTAATGCCGTCTCGATCCCACTTCTTCCGTGCAGCAGATCGCCCCAATTATAATGGATGGCGGCATAGACGGGAACGGCAACGAGAAGCGCACTCAGAGAGGCGGCGATAGCTATTTTGCGCCAATTTCTATGTCGGTGCGGAGTGAATGAATCGAAAGTGTCGGTTAGCGTAGGGGCAGTATGCCCTGTCTGTTCCATCCGGTTCCACATCTCATCGAAGTCAGGATAGGCCATTTCCGAATCATTATTTAACTTGCGCTTCAATGCCTTTTCTACGTTGTTCATAGTTCTCTCCTTCCATCTCGGGAATTTCTACACCTGCATCCCGCAGTATTTGCTCCAATAACTTTAGCCCTTTATGAGTCCTCGATTTGACGGTTCCCAGCGGAATTTCCAGCAGTTTTGATATTTCTGCCAGTGTGAAATCATGCATATAGCGGAGGGTCAGCACAGCGCGGATTTTGGCTGGAAGGCGATTCATATAAACGATCCATTCTTCTGTCGATTCGCGTTCTTCCACCAGCTTGTCTACAGGCTTACCTTCCGCCCCGCTAAATAAATAGGGATTAGCCGATACTTTCAAATGCAGGCTTTTCCGGCGTTTAAGGTAATTCAGACAATGATTGACCGTAATTTTCATAATCCAGGCTTTTAGTTGTTCGATCTGTTCACGATTGCTGCGAAACAGGGTGATAAACACTTCCTGCGTTAAATCCTCTGCATCCGATGCGTTATGTACCATGTAGTAGCAGGTTCGGTATACATCTCGTTGATACAAATCAAACAACTCTCGATTACTCTCCAATGATGTGCTCTCCTTTCTTGTGCAGTTTATCTATATAACAACTGAGGCCCTCATAAGGTTCATTTGGTTGCGAAAAGTAAACCGTCTGATTCGATATATTTTGTTTTTCTTCAAATGTATCACACGAAAAAAGAAGCCTGTAAATCTCAAAAGTTCAGATTTACAAGCTTCTTATGTTTTGCAAAGCTAGACTCTACGGAATGAATATTTCCTCACGCAAAACCAGGTTAACAGATAGATTGCCGATATCTTTCTGCTTAGTCAGCCAGTCGTACAAGCGTTCTTCCTTGCGAGCGGGCTGCAAGGATGTCTTCGAGCGCGCTGGGCAGGTCGGCCAATCCGACTTCGCGCTCAACGAGCTGCTCTAGCTGTTCCGGCTTCCATTCGCTGCCAAGTCGCTTCCAGATCGCTACACGGGTGTCGTATGGGCAGAAGACAGAGTCTATGCCCAGCAGACTTACGCCGCGCAAAATAAACGGCAGCACCGTCGTAGGCAGCTTGGTTCCTGCCGTCAGGCCGCTCACGGCAACGGAGCCGTTGTAGGCGATCTGGCTGAGCAGCGAAGCGAGCGGCTTTCCGCCTACAGGATCAACAGCCGCTTGCCAAAGCTGCTTGCTCAGCGGGCGGATGCTCTCCGCGCCGTCGTAGACCTCCTCGCGAGAAATAACCTCGGCTGCTCCGAGCGCCTTGAGGTAATCATGCGCATCGGCCTTGCCACTGCTGGCTACGACATGATAGCCTCTCTTGTTCAGCAAGGCAATAGCTGCCCCGCCTACGCCGCCCGTCGCTCCGGTGACAAGTACCTTCCCCTGCTCCGGAGTAACGCCGTTTTGCTCCAGCCGATATAACGACAGGGCCGCGGTGAATCCGGCTGTCCCGAAAATCATCGCCTCTCTCGGCGTGAGTCCGTCTGGAAGTGGAACCACCCAGTCCGCAGGCACGCGTGCATATTGGCTGAATCCTCCGAATTGAGACACACCCAGCCCGTATCCGGTAACGAGCACCGCTTGTCCTTCGCTAAAGCGGCTATCCTCCGAAGAGACGACGGTTCCTGAGCAATCTATGCCTGGTACGAACGGATAGGATTTGACGATATTGCCATCCTTGCGGGCAGCAAGCCCATCTTTATAGTTGATGCTGGAATAAGCGACACGAATCAATACTTCTCCAGCAGGTAAACTGCTAGCTTCCAGAGAACGCACCTCTGCTTGAACTTCACCGTCCTGCGTCTGATCGACGACAAGGGCTTGAAATGATTGAGTCATCTGTAAAAGCCTCCTTTATTACCTTTTAACCCTATGAATGTCCTATATATTCCCTCTTTAATTCGTGAATTATGCTTAGGAAGCGTACAACAATTTTCACAACCTGTCAGCCGCAATGCTCACAGGCTCGTATTCTATTATACTCTTTAGCTCATAATTGCGTCGATAAGCCCAGATTTGCCGGTATATTCTTGTAATATCCTGTTTCAATAAAGTTCGATAATCAATTATAAAGAGGGTGATAAATGAATTCTTACGCATTTTGCAAATCATTTTACGTAAACGGGATGTATTTTCAGAATGACTATGCTAACATACCTTTTGATCGTTAAATAAATCTATGAAGAAAGGTGAATGAATGACAACCAGAGCACTAAAAAATGGTTCGGTATTGTCCGAAGCCAAGGAACTGAATTTGTTCCGTTTGACATGGCCTATTTTCCTTGAATTATTCCTGTTTATGTTAATGGGAAGCGTCGATACATTCATGCTCAGCTCTGTATCTGATAATGCAGTGTCGGGTGTGGGCGCGTCCAATCAAATTATTTCAATCGCTATCCTTGTACTGGAGGTTATCGGCAACGGCGCTGCTATCGTCGTAGCTCAATATATCGGTTCTAAGAAACTAGTCGAAGCGGCCCAGGTTACAGGTACGGCCATTACGTTGAATTTGATGGTAGGTCTTTTGCTAAGCGTAATTTTTCTTGTGTTTGGTACGCATATGTTGCAATGGTTGAATGTCCAGGGGGACATTCTTACGTATGCGGAATCCTATATGAGCATCGTCGGGGGGGCTATTTTCCTTCAGGCATTGATTAACGCGCTGGCGGCGACCATTCGTACGCACGGTTTTACCAAAGAAACGATGTATGTATCGGTTTTTATGAACGTGATCCACGTGGTCGGCAACTATGTTTTGATTTTGGGGCATTGGGGAATGCCAGCACTCGGTGTAGAAGGTGCTGCTATTTCTACAGTAGGTAGCCGCTTTATTTGTCTCTTGATCTTCTTCTGGCTGATGTACCGGGTCACTGAGGTTCGTGTCGAGTGGAAATATTACGTTCACTTGTCCAAAAAGTTTATCTCTAAAATATTGCGTATTGGTGTACCATCCGCGCTGGAGTCTATCATGTATCAGTCGTGTCAGCTCATATTCACACTGTATGTGACCTATCTGGGCGCAGAAGCGATGGCGACACGTCAATATGCCAATAATATTTCGAGCTATATTTATTTGTTCAGTATGGCCGTCGGTATGGGAACGGCTATCGTAGTGGGAAGGCTCGTGGGAGCCAGAGAGAAGGATACGGCTTATAAACGTGTATTGAACAGTGTGAAATGGGCGCTACTCGTGACTGTGATTATTGATGCGGTGGTTATCTTTTTCCGTGTACCTTTGCTCGGTTTATTTACAGAGAACCCTGAAATCATTCGTTTGGGAGCGCAAGTCATTTTACTTAGCATTCTGCTAGAAACTGGCCGGACGACGAATATCGTCATTATTAACTCGTTGCGTGCTGCTGGAGATGCCAAGTTCCCGGTTTTTATGGGACTAATCTCTATGGTCTGTATGAGCTTGCCGCTGGGTTATCTGCTGGTGTTCAAGCTGGATATGGGGCTCGCCGGTGTGTGGCTGGCGATTGCTGCTGATGAATGGACTCGTGCTGTCATCATGTATGCCCGCTGGAAAAGCCGGTTATGGGAAAAGCATGCGCTGATCGAGCACGATACACCAGATCAGTCTGCAACGCCTGTTCCAGCACACTGATCCGAGTAGTATTTAGGGCCAACTGGAACCTAGCTTTTCGATAGAGTTGTATACGTGGAGGCAGTTCAAGAGAACATCTTGAACTGCCTCTTTTGCTGCCGGGAGAACCATCCTTTTATACAGTGGCACGATAGGCAATTTTGAAGTTCAACTTATATCATAATGGCTTTCATAAATAGAAGTCTGGTAAATTTACTAAAAAAAAGATATACTTTTGTTGCACTAACGCAGTACATGAAAGACAAGGAGTGTACCGATGAAGAAGCCGACGATTGAAGATGTTGCCCAGAAGGCAGGAGTGTCTAAAAGCACTGTCTCGCAATTTCTGAACAAACGATATAAATATATGAGCGACCAGACAAGGGACCGGATTGCCGAAGTTATTCAAGAGCTGAATTATCAGCCTAACGGGCTGGCCCGCAGCTTGAAGCAGAACCGGACATTTATGGTGGGAGTCATTGTAGCCAACATTGATTATACGCTGTCGATCCAGTCTATCCGTGCGATTGAGGAGGAATTGCAGCTTTTCGGCATTCAGGTGATCATTTGCAACGCCGATGAAAACCCCGACAAGGAAGGCCAGTATATTGAGATGCTCAAGGCCCGTCAAGTGGACGGCTTAATTATCTTCCCGACAGGCAAGCATGCAGACATTTACAACCAGCTCATTCGTGAAAAGTATCCATTGGTGTTTTTGGACCGCTTGGTGGACGGTGTCAATACACGTAGCCTGCTGTTGGATAACGAAATGGCGATTAAGCTGGCGATTCAGGAACTTGTGGCTCACAAGCATGAGCGAATTGCGCTGATTACCTTGCCCCTTGGCTTGAATCGGATTACTCCACGAGTGGAGCGGCTCAGCGGATACAAGAAGGCATTGGAAGAGCATGGCATGCCATTTCGAGAAGAATATATGCACAGCGTGCCGAGAGAAGAAATCCAGCAGACGCTGAAGGAGCTTTTCCAACTGCCTGAGCCGCCGACTGCGCTGTTGGCCGGGAATGATATCGTGTTGGCTGAGGTGTTGAAGTATGTGAATGCCCGCCGTATACGCATTCCGGCAGAGCTGTCCATTATCGGAATTGACGATGCGGAGTTTGCCCATATTTACAATCCGCCGATTACGACCATTACGCAACCGATTGCGGATATGGGGAAGCAGGCGGCAAAAACGCTGCTGTCCAGTATTGAGGAAGGCGGCGAATCGGTTCCGATTATTTACCGATTTGTGCCGGATATCAATCGGGGAGAATCCGTCAAAACGCTGTAGACGAGCATCATGTCTTATATTATAAAATAGCCCGTATTCCTTTGTACGACCTGAGTATGCATATGCTGCTCAGGTCACACAAATGCGAATACGGGCTATTGGAAGTTAAGCCGACTTTGGATGCGGCCTTTGTTGAGCTTGCGCTCATAGTAGTGAAGGTTACGCGGGGGATGATCCCGGACTAATTTGTGCTGGCGCTGAGCAAAAAAGATTCCAGTTCGGCTCGCGTCGGATAGCCATCCATGTCTCCGGCTGACATGACAGCCAGCGCACCAAGTGCATTACCGCGTTTGACTGCCTCTGCCAGGGGCAAGCCTTCCAGTAGCGCGCTGATAACACCTGCGGCAAATCCGTCACCCGCACCGACGGTATCCACGACATGATCTACGCGGAAGCGTTTGACATATCCCTCAGCATCTGCGGATTTGTAATATGCGCCTTCGGTTCCCAGCTTGATGATGACCAGTGAGGTACCACGGTCAAGGTAGAACGAAGCAATATCCTCGGGCGAAGTATAGCCCGTCAATATTTTACCTTCATGAATCCCCGGTAGAAGCCAGTCGCATCCCTCAGATGCTTCGTTAATCGCCTCCACCATCGTTTGTGTGTCAGGCCATAATTTGGGTCTTAGGTTAGGGTCGAAGGATACAGTTTTGCCTGCCTTCTTCATGAATTGCCGCGCATGTCGTGCGAATTCGCGGCATTCAGCGGAGAGGGCAACGGAAATACCTGTAAAATGCAGATGGCGAGCCCCGGCAAAGTAAGCTTCGTTAAAATCAGCGATGCTCAGTGTGGAAGCGGCGGAATGCTTGCGGAAGTATTCCACCTCGGGGTCCCCACTTATAACTTTGGATTTAATCAGCATCCCGGTAGAGTGGTCTTTGGTAAACATGACATTCTGGGTGTCGATTCCTTCCTGACGTAGCGCATCGGCAATGAACTTGCCGAACGTATCCTCGCCGAGTTTGGTTACGAGTCCGGCTCGTAGCCCCAAACGCGACAAACCTGCCGAAACATTCGTCTCTGCCCCGGCCAACGCTTTGGTGAATGAACGCACCTCATCCAGAGAGCCTGCTTCATTGGCGTAAAACATGGCCATCGGTTCTCCGAAGGTAACAGCATCCAATGTTGCGGTCATTTGAATTCCTCCTTGTGTTTAGTAAACTTAATCTGTAAGCGCATGCACCAACTGAATAAATTGAAATTATCACATAAATCGGTTTTTCACAATGATGAAGTTGATATATTTGCTAAAAACTTTTTGGGTAATATAGATAAAAAAATGTGGTTTTGTTTATCAAAAGGTAAAAAACGTGTGAAACTTCGTGTGTATTAAGGGTTTTTCTAGGAAAATCGAAGTTTTAGGTTGACACCCCCTTAGATAATTATTACAATTCTAGCTAAGAAGTAGAGTTAGAAACCGCTTTTATAACAATTCCGTTGATAAAAAAGTTTATCTAAACAGGAGGAATGTTTTTATGGAAATGCGTTATTCAACTCATCCCGAACATGCCAAACATTTTACGACTGAAGAGTTGCGTCAGCACTATCTAATCCAGGAACTGTTTGTACCTGAGGAGGTAAAGCTGGTCTATACGCATGAAGATCGTGTCATTATCGGGGGCATTTATCCCGTGAATAAATCTGTTGCACTGGAAGGTAACGATCAAATCAAAGCGGAAACTTTCCTGGAGCGCCGCGAACTGGGCATTTTTAATGTTGGGGGTAGCGGTACGGTCAAGGTGGACGGTGAAACTTACGAGCTGGCCACAAAAGACTGTCTCTACGTAGGTAAAGGTGGCAAGGAGTTGATCTTTGAAAGCGATTCCAGTGGAAAGCCTGCGAAATTTTATATCGTTTCGGCCCTGGCTCATACCACGTATCCGACGACGAAACAGTCTTTTGCCGATGTACCGTCTGAAAGTCTGGGTTCGCAGGAAACAGCTAACAACCGTACGTTGCGTCGCTTTATCCATGATGAAGGCATTCAAAGTTGCCAATTGGTTATGGGGATGACGACGTTGGAAAACGGCAGTGTATGGAACTCTATGCCGACACATGTTCATGACCGTCGGATGGAAGTATATTTCTACTTTGAACTGGATGAGAACGCAAGAATGTTCCACCTGATGGGTGAACCGAACGAAACGCGACATCTGGTGATGAAGAATGATGAAGCCGTTATTTCTCCGCCTTGGTCTATCCACTGTGGTGCGGCTACGGGCAGCTATACCTTCATTTGGGGCATGGCCGGTGAAAATAAAACATACAAAGACATGGATCAGGTTGCCATGAGCGAGTTGCGTTAATCCGATTAGTGTATTGGAGCGTAAACCTGCAAGCGGCTGAGGTACATGGTCATCCCATTCGTGGAAAGGATCAGGAACATGACGAAAAAGAAAGTTTTGGAACATATCACTTCGGTAGGTGTCGTCGCAGTCATTCGGGGAAACACAGCGGAGGAAGCGTATCTCATGTCTAAAGCCTGCATTGAAGGCGGCTTGGATAATATTGAGCTTACATTTACGACGCCGGATGCGGATCAGGTCATTCGAAGATTGAAAGACGAATTTAAGGATCGGGCAGTGATTGGTGCAGGAACGGTACTAGAGTCACTGACGGCGAGAATTGCTATTCTGGCCGGAGCAGAGTTTGTCGTGAGTCCTTCTTTTGAAGAAGAAACAGCGAAGCTATGCAATTTGTACGCGATTCCTTATATGCCTGGCTGTATGACGCTGAATGAGATCAAGGAAGCCATGAAATTGGGTAGCGATGTCGTGAAGTTGTTCCCAGGCAGTGCAATGGGGGCGGACTTTGTGAAGGCCGTCAGAGGTCCAATGCCTCATGTGCAGATTATGCCAACGGGTGGCGTTGATCTGGACAATATGGAAACCTGGCTGCGTAACGGATGTGTAGCCGTGGGAATTGGGGGTAATTTGACGGCTCCAGCCAAGGAAGGTCGCTACGACTTGATCACAGAAAATGCAGCACGTTATGTAGCTAAATATAAAGAAGTACGCGCAGCGCTGTAGGCTTCAGGAAATATAGGTTTTTATACTAATTTGTGATGGAGGCGTAGACATGGGTCTGGACCATTTTTCATTGGATTTTTTCAGTCTAAAAGGTAAAACGGCGATTGTAACAGGAGGCAACACTGGTTTGGGTCAAGGGTATTCCGTAGCTTTGGCCAAAGCGGGTGCAGACCTGTTCATTGTAGCTAACAATGATGAGTATGAAGAAACAAGACGTTTGCTGGAGCCAACGGGTGTGAAGGTTGCCTTTTATCAGGCAGATCTGACAGAGAAAGAATCCATTAAAAAAATTGTAGAAGAATGCGTCAATGAATTCGGTAAAATTGATATCCTTGTAAACAATGCAGGTACGATTCGTCGCGCCCCTCTGCTGGAGTATAAAGATGAGGATTGGGACGCTGTCATGGAGATTAACCTGAATGCCGTATATCATCTGAGCCAGGAAGTGGCAAAGGTGATGGTAGAGCAAAAAAGCGGGAAGATTATCAATGTCGCTTCTATGCTTGCTTTTCAGGGCGGCAAATTCGTTCCGCCGTATACAGCGAGCAAGCATGCGGTAGCTGGTTTGACCAAGGCATTTGCGAACGAGCTGGCAGTTCATAACGTTCAGATTAATGCGATTGCGCCGGGTTATATTGCTACGGCAAATACAGCTCCAATCCGTGCGGATGAAAATCGCAATCAAGAAATCCTGTCGCGTATTCCTGCGGGTCGTTGGGGCGATCCGTCTGATTTGATGGGAGTTGTGGTTTTCCTCGCCAGTCAGGGTTCCGACTATATGAACGGTCATATCTTGGCGGTGGACGGCGGCTGGCTGGTACGTTAAGCAGCGCTGGTCGCATCGAAGTTTATGAACTGAAAGCTGCCTCAAAAGGAAACTATCCTTTCAGGCAGCTTTTATTTTTTCAATGAAGCTATATGCTGAACCTGATTTGGAGTGCTGTGTCGATCTGTCCTATGCATATGGTACGAATGCCTTTATAATTTAATGAGATAAAAATTGCTAGGCTCCAGCCGTACACTTGGTTGGAGCCTTTGAGCATAACACAGATAGATTGGAGAATGGAGAGATGAGTTCACAGCAACACCAACGAGCTTTGGTATACAAATCTTTGTGGCATGCCGGTCCTTGGGTGCTTGCCGTAGGGATCATTCTGGTAGGTGCCAATCTGCGCGCCTCGATTACCTCGGTAGGACCTCTTATCGGTTTGATTAAGGATTCTTTGCATATTTCGAATACACTGAGTGGCCTATTAACGACATTGCCGCTGCTGGCTTTTGCCCTGTTGTCGCCTTTTGTAGCCAAACTGTCGCGCCGCTTCGGATCGCCTCTTATTATTTTTGCAGCTTTGCTGCTGTTGACCGCAGGTATTGTAGTGCGCTCAACGTTAGGGGTTACTGCATTATTTGTCGGGACCGCCATGCTGGGACTGGCTATTGCCGTGTGTAATGTGTTGCTGCCCAGCTTGATCAAAGAGGAGTTTCCTCGCAACAGCGGACTGATGACCGGCGTATACTCAGTATCCATGAATGTGGTCGCAGCAACCGCATCTGGCCTGAGTATACCGCTGGCTATAAATGGAGGTATGGGCTGGCGAGGTGCCTTGGGAATATGGGCGATTGTGGGTGTCGTAGGTATTTTACTCTGGGTGCCCCAGCTCCTTAAGGCTCGCAAAACAGCTAATAAAGCAGCAGTATCTGCCCAAACCGTGAATGTGTATAAATCGTCTTTGGCCTGGAAGGTGACGCTGTTTATGGGGCTGCAATCTGCCTTGTTCTATGTTCCTGCCGCCTGGTTTCCTGAAATGATGAGCGGACAGGGAATGGATTCAGAAACTGCGGGCTGGATGCTGTCTGTGATGCAGTTTGCGCAAATGCCATTTACTTTTATTGTGCCTATTTGGGCGGCGCGAGTGAAGGATCAGCGGGTATTGGTTCTGATTATGGCTGCGCTCTATTTTATCGGTCTGGGTGGATTTCTGCTTGGGGCTACACAGTGGAGCGTGATTTGGGTCATATGTATCGGTATAGCGGGTGGTTTTGCCTTCCCGTTAGTGATGATGTTCTTCAATTTGCGGACGCGGACACCGCAGCAGGCAGCAGAGTTGTCGGGTATGGCGCAATCCTTTGGGTATTTGCTGGCAGCGACCGGGCCGACACTGTTCGGTTATTTGCATGATGCGACACAAGGCTGGACCATTCCGCTGCTGCTGCTCTTGTGCCTGAGTGTTCTGCTTATGTTTATAGGGCTGGGTGCAGCCAAGAAACGATATGTCGGAGGCGAGGTGGATGATCAGGCTACAATTTAATGCAGATGGCTACAGTGTCGTTTGTAATGCAGATCGTGTTATGTTGTTGGCTAAAGAATTTGCGCTGTTGCGCTTTCTGTACGATAACCGGAACCAGGTGTTCACCCGTGAACAACTGCTGGATCGGGTGTGGCCGCTGGAGTATCCGGTGGAGCGTACGGTAGATGATCATATCTACAGATTGCGCAAAAAACTTAAGTCATGGGATGGTCTCCGTATTCATACGGTCAGAGGGTATGGCTACAGCTTGACCTTGACTGACGTGCAGCCACAGAATCATCCGTCCTTGCACGATCAGGAGGTGCAAGACGCCGTACATGGACTATTCCGCAAATACCAGCTGTTGGGGCAGGGAAATTCCATCGTAGCGCTGGCTGCCCAGCAGGAGCAGATGGGTTTTGAATTGTCTGTCTTTTATCAAATGTATACCCGTTTTGTACAGGCGGATGTGCCTTGGTTCTTGGAACGGGAGGACTTTGCTCCCGCAGATCGATTGTATTGGATGCTACTGCTATATATGTGCACAGCAGGGGTGACGGATGAGGGGCTTGTCCTATGTGAGCGTGCGCTTTCCAGTGGATTGCTATCTGAAGCGCAGGAGCGGGAATTGCGTATTCTCAACATTCTGGAGGCTTATGTAGAGAACGGACAACCTGAACACGCCCAGGAAGGTCTGCCACTGACCATGATGGTCATGGAACGGGATAATCTCGATAATTTTGTGATGCCTGTTGCGCTGATGGAGATGTATATGCATCTGGTTGCCAATCATATGGAAAAGGCTGCCGAACTGTCTGATCGTCTGGAAGGCATGCTGTCGGAGGCCCCATTTTTGCGCGAGCTGGGCCGTTATCGGATGATGCGCGGGCTTATGCTGTTGCGTACTGGAGATGTGGATAACGCCGAGCGGCTCATGGATGAGGGATTGGATACCCTTGATATGGCTAAACAGGAATTGCTACAAATCAAAGCGGTATGTCAAATTCGCTCGTTCCTGAAGCTTTGCGGTTCCTATCCAGCGCTGGAAGAGAAGTATGCCGCTCAATATGACCAGCTTGACCGGGATAACAGTTTAATACTGCATCGTCCAGCGCTAAGGCGCTGGCTGGAGCAGACAATCTCAATGGCCTGATTTTTTAGCTGTCTGACTTTTCTCTGATATAGACCCGCTAGAATGTTCTTATTGCTAAAAAAGCTGAAAATGAGAGCAGGGTGAGTAGATAATGAAGGAAAAGAAGGAATTGCAATCCGCGCCTAGCATTTGGCGCAATGGCCGTTTTCGGCGGATGTTTGCGGCGCACACGGCTGCTTCTTTTGGCGATTGGTTTGATGCTATCGCCATTCAGGTGCTTGTTGCTTATCGCTGGGAAGCTGACCCTATGCTGATTGCGCTGATTCCGGTAGTGATGGCGCTACCGGGTCTGTTGCTCGGTTCCATCGCAGGCACGTTAGCTGACCGGGTACACAAGGCACGGCTGATGATCGTCTGCGATGCAGCTATTGCCTTATTGACGCTGGCCATTCTCGCCGTCCCGGGTCCGGTGTGGCTACTGCCTTTGCTCGGTCTGCGCGCGGCGGCTGGCGTATTTCAAATGCCTTCACAGCAAGGCTTGACCCGCACGGTAGTCGCAAGCGACGACCTGTTTCGGGCGACCTCGCTGAATGGGTTGGTCAATCAGGCCTCCAAAGTGGCAGGGCCATTACTGGGCGCTATGACCTTGACTGTGTTGTCTCCCCAGGCATGCATTATTCTCAATGCATTGCTGCGCCTCTGTTCCGGACTGCTGCTGTGGCCGCTGCGCGGAATCGGTCCGGCGCTGGTCAGCGCAGACCAACAAGCTGTTGCAGCCGAGCAGCAAGGAAAGTCGGCTACGCATACAGCGCCTGAGGCTGATGAAGTCCAAATGCGGGAGGAGCATGTTCGCGCATCTCGTTTTTTCAACCAATGGCGTGAGGGCTGGGCGTTCTTATGGCGCAGTCGAATGCTTTTGCATACGCTCATATTCGGACTTTTCGGCTTAATCGCCATTCTCATGATCGACTACCAGTTCCCTACGCTGCTGCGAGTGCTCGCTCCGGGTAATGAATCGCTGCTTGGCTGGCTGGTTTCAGCCATTGGTGCTGGCGCCGTCGGCTGCATGCTTGTGCTTAATCGCTTGAATCGCATAAGCGCAGGCTGGGGGCTCGGTGGTGGGTATGTACTGGTTGGCGGAGCTATTGCTGCTTTAGGCTGGGCGCAGCCCGGAACAGGATGGCCCGTCCTACTTATGATCGGAGCTGTGCTGGGCGTGGGCAACGGCCTGTACATTATCACCCAGAACTATATATTACAAGCCAAAACCCCTGCTGATATGGTAGGACGCGTCTTCGGTATCCAAAGTACCGTGATTGGAGCAATCATGGTCGTTTCGCCGCTTGCCGGGGGAGTATTGATCCGAATAGCAGGGGCGGGAACGGCTTTTGTCTGGATCGGAATGACTGTTGGAATTCTGGGTTTGGCAGGACTACTGCTTCAATCCGTAATTTGGCGCGAGTCCCTCGCTGATTCTAGCCTGACTACGGAGCAAAATGCAGACCTTGCGTAGTCGAACTTGCGCAATAATTTACTTCGATTTACGTTATTTATATTTTTAGCATGGGAGAGATCATGATGACTCAACAAACTTCAGCCCCAGAGCCTGTGGCACGGTTACTTGAAGGATCACGGGTATACTTGCGTCCCGTTAACGTGGAGGACACCGAGTTATACTATAATACATTGTTCCATCAGGATGTGCGGAGGCTGACAGGCACACAACGCAGCTTTACCAAGGATCAAATTGCTCGTTATATTGAAGCTAAAGGACAGGATTCCTCAAGCCTGCTGCTCTTGATTGCGCTTCGCGAAGATGATCGTGTCATCGGAGATATAGCTCTGCAGGATATGGACAGCCTGAACCGCAGTGCCAACATCCGTGTTGCGATCAATGAGCAGGGAAATCAGGGGAAGGGCTACGGCACTGAAGCGCTTGTACTCATGCTGGGTTACGGATTCGGTATCTGTAACCTGCATCGGATTGAGCTGAATGTATTTGACTTTAATGAACATGCCATTCGTTGCTATGAAAAAGTAGGCTTTCAGCGTGAAGGTGTACAGCGGGATGCTTTATTCTACAATTATGAATACCATGATTCGATTCTGATGAGTATGCTGGACCACGAATACCGCGACCGCTATGTGAAAAAAGCAGAAAATTGATTCAACACGTTTACACGGGTGGCACAGCAATATTTTACATCGGTGATCATTGCCATCATTCTGACGACCTTGGCTTCGCCTCCGATTCTCAAGCTGTGTTTTAGCGATAAGAGGGAGACTTCCGCTCACGATACAGAAAAGAAGGCCAGCATTGATAAGTTGTAATGAGAGTATCAACAGGTCATAACAAAAAGACCCTTCGGGTTCAGTTTCTCATAGTGTGCATGGAAAGTCCGATTTTAGAGTAGAGCGGACTTTCCATGCAGCATGAGAACATGGGCGAAGGGTCTTTTTTATGCTAAATGTGCTGCAAGAATAGAGAAATTAGGACTCGGACACCACTGTGAAGCGTTGGTTCAGATGTTGTGGTTTTTCGATTTCGTCCACTACGGCAACCGCATAGTCCTCGTAGCTGACATAGCTTGCACCTTTGGAATTAACCAACAGCGTGTCTTTTCCTACTTGGTAAGAGCCTGTACGTTTACCCAGTGCAAATTCCGCAGAAGGGCTAATAAAGGTCCAGTTCAGGTCGTTGGTACCACGCAAAATTTCCAGGTTTTTTCCTTGGTTGTTGGCTGTTGGATATACGAAATCAGGGAAGCCAGGAGCATCTTTTACCAAAAGTGTTTGGGATTCGTCAGTGAACAAGCTGCCTGCACCACCTACGACAATCAGGCGAGTACCGGATACATTACGCAGGGCTTCGATCAGTACGTTACCTGCATCGACATGCAGATGCTCTTGTCCGAGTGGAGCGGCAAATGCATTAACGACTACGTCAAAACCTTTCAGATCATCTGTTTTCAGATCAAAAACGTCTTTTTGTACCACAGTAGCACGACTTTCTGTTACTTTGGACGAGTCACGGACGATGGCGGTTACTTCATGCCCTCTATCTAATGCTTCTTTTACGATATTATTTCCTGCTTTACCGGTTGCACCAATAACTGCAATTTTCATAATAGATAGCCTCCTATAAATATGATGTGGATGATTCATTCGTTTGATCGTAAGTGTACTCAGTGCATTTACGAACTTTAATATGTAACAATTATAGTTACAACATAAAATAAAAGTCAAGCTCTTCTGTTGGGCAAACTAAAGTCCTCCGATTGGAAGGAGAGGAACTCGTTTAAATATATAAAGTGAAACTGAATGAGCAAACTTAAGCCATATTGGATATATGTAGACCACAGATAAGAAAGGAAGAGTGAATCGATATGAGTAAAAAAGTACAGCTTGAACCCGCAGCACAGAAATTTGCAGACGATAATGCCAAGCCTCCATTTCTATATGATTTGGGTCCTGAAAAAGGACGTGAAACGGTCAATGAGGTTCAATCCGGCCCAGCAGACAAACCTGCCGCAGATGTAGAAGATCTAACCATTCCAGGCGGGCCTGGCGGTGAGGTGAAGGTCAGAATTGTTCGCCCACAACAGGTGACAAGCGATCTCCCGGTCATTGTATATATTCACGGAGCAGGCTGGGTATTCGGTAATGCTCATACGCATGATCGCCTGATTCGTGAATTGGCAGTCGGCTCACAGGCAGCAGTTGTATTTCCAGAATACAGCTTGTCCCCTGAAGCTAAATATCCGACGGCGATTGAGGAAATTTACGCGGTCGTTCAATGGGTGGCACAGCACGGACGCGAGCATGGGTTGAAGCCCGATACGCTGACGGTAGCCGGAGACAGTGTGGGCGGTAATATGACGGCGGCCGTAACACTGCTGGCCAAAGAACGTAGCGGCCCTACCATTCGCCAGCAGTTGCTGTTCTATCCAGTGACGGATGCTTCCTTTGACACAGAATCATATCATGAGTTCGCCACAGGATATTTCCTGAGCCGCGAAGGAATGCAATGGTTTTGGGATCAATATACGACGGATCCCAACGAACGAGCGCAGATCACGGCGTCCCCATTACGTGCCACCACAGAACAGCTCGAAGGGCTACCACGTGCGCTGGTCATTACAGGTGAGGCCGATGTGCTGCGCGATGAAGGCGAGGCCTATGCGGACAAGCTACGTGAAGCGGGGGTGGATGTGACCGCTGCACGCTTTCAGGGCATCATCCACGACTTTGTGATGCTGAACCCATTGTCTGAAACCGCGGCCAAGCGCGGTGCGATCATGCTCGCTACCTCATGGCTGCGCCAAGGGTTTGAGGGCTAGTACACTATAGAGCATTTTAAGGGTGTCGTCGTGTGATTTGATCCAGTTCTTTGAATGATTAGGCTGTCTTCTTCCTGCTGACATCTATTGCAGGGAAGGCAGCCTTTATACATATCTGCAATGAAACCGCTTCACGTTCGTCGAACAGAGTGATAATATAAAATTTGAACGAGTTTGACCGACATTCAGCCTAAGGGGGATATCCATGCCATTTCAGGGACAACGCATTTTACCTGCAGCTAAGCATATGAAGCAGCTGGAGGGTATTTTGGACAGTTCTTATGAGTATGCGGTTTTTCTGGATACGCATGTAGCGCAGCTGCGTAGCCTGTACCAGATGGCTAGAAGTCGCAGCAAGCAAATGCTCCTGCATGCCGATCTGGTGCAAGGCTTGAAGAATGACGAGTATGCGGCTGAATATTTGTGTCAGGAAATTAAGCCATTTGGGATTATTTCGACCCGGTCCGGGGTGATCGCAACTGCTAAAAAGAAAGGAATTCTTGCTGTACAGCGGGTGTTCCTGCTCGATACGATTGCACTGGAAAAAAGCTACGCGCTGGTAGAAAAAACGCGCCCGGATTATATTGAGGTGCTGCCCGGTGTTGTTCCACCGATGATTAAGGAGGTCAGCGAACGCACTGGCATTCCTATTTTGGCAGGCGGACTTATTCGCACCCCTGAGGATGTGGAAGCGGCGTTGGCTGCGGGAGCCACAGCAGTTACGACCTCCAATAAACAATTGTTCGAGCATTATAAGCCATAGCCTTTATTTGAATCAAGTGGGCAACAATACATAAAATGCAAGGAGGCTGGAAAACGATGGAGCAATACATCCTTGCCTTGGATCAGGGCACAACCAGTTCGCGGGCCATCTTGTTTGATCGGCAGGGAAAAGTGGTATACAAGGCACAACGGGAGTTCCCACAGTATTTTCCCAAGCCCGGGTGGGTAGAGCAAAACGCCAATGAAATATGGAGCTCTATTTTGGCCGTCATCGCCTCCTGCTTGTCGGAATCAGGTGTGAAAGCCAGCCAAATTGCCGGGATTGGTATTACGAATCAACGGGAAACCGTAGTGGTGTGGGATAAACATACGGGTCTGCCTGTATACCATGCGCTGGTATGGCAGTCACGGCAAACAGCAGGGATCTGCGAGGAATTGAAAAGCCGTGGATTTGATCATATTTTTCATAGCAAAACGGGACTACTCATTGATCCCTACTTTTCTGGCACCAAGGTCAAATGGATACTCGACAACGTCGAAGGGGCACGAGTTCAAGCGGAGCGTGGGGATTTGCTGTTTGGTACGATTGATACCTGGCTAATCTGGAGATTGTCTGGTGGTAAAGCACATGTAACGGACTACTCTAATGCGGCCCGCACACTCATGTACAACATTTATGAGCTAAAATGGGATGAGGAGCTACTGGATATTCTCGGCGTTCCTGCGTCTATGCTGCCAGAGGTGAAATCATCTTCTGAGATATATGCGCATACGGTGGATTATCACTTTTTTGGACAGGAAATTCCTATTGCCGGAGCGGCGGGTGATCAACAAGCAGCTCTGTTCGGTCAGGGATGCTTTGACAAAGGTATGATTAAAAATACATACGGTACGGGATGCTTTATGCTGATGAATACCGGAGATGAACCCTGTGACTCGGAACATGGACTGATTACGACGATTGCATGGGGGCTGAATGGTCAGGTGAAGTATGCGCTGGAGGGCAGCATTTTTGTAGCCGGGTCTGCTATTCAGTGGCTGCGTGACGGGTTGCGCATGTTCCGCGAGGCCAGAGATAGTGAAGCGTATGCGGCGCGTGTGACCTCGACGGAAGGGGTATATTTTGTCCCGGCCTTTGTGGGTCTGGGCAGCCCGTATTGGGACAGTGACGTGCGCGGTGCGACATTTGGTTTGACGCGGGGAACGACCAAGGAGCACTTTATACGAGCGGTACTGGAATCGCTGGCCTACCAGACTAAAGATGTCCTAACTGCCATGGCGAGCGATTCGGGTGTACCTGTGCGTTCAATGCGTGTAGATGGAGGTGCAGTGATGAACGAGTTCCTGATGCAGTTCCAGAGCGATATTCTCGATCTGCCTGTAGAACGACCTGCTGTGAACGAGACAACTGCACTCGGTGCGGCGTATTTAGCGGGACTGGCAGTCGGCTTCTGGAGCAGTCTGGATGAAGTCCGGGGATATGCGCAAAGTGATCATACCTTTACTCCGTCCATGAGTGAAGACGTGCGGGCTGATCTTTATGGTGGCTGGAAAAAGGCAGTTCATGCCGCAATGGCGTTCAAGTAGCAGGCAGATTTCCCTTTTCATAGCGTATCGTGTGTGCTACGATATAGATAAGTTAATACTCGTCAGGAGACTTGGAGAGACCATGAACCGCTCGGCATCCGCCGCAGCGATGTTCGTGGTCTTTTTTTGTACCTTATGATGAGTCGGTTGGCAGATTGCATCGTGAATATATACAAAGCTGGAGGGATACATGATGGGAGAACAGGGATTTGCTGCGCAGGAGAGAACCGCTGTCTTGGAACGTATGGGACATGAGCATTTTGATATATTAATCATTGGCGGCGGCATTACAGGGGCGGGTATTGCGCTGGATGCGGCGGATCGTGGTTTGAAGACAGCATTGGTGGAGATGCAGGATTTTGCAGCAGGTACGTCCAGCCGCTCGACCAAGCTAGTGCATGGGGGTCTTCGTTATTTGAAGCAGTTGGAAGTTAAGATGGTAGCTGAGGTGGGGAAGGAGCGGGCAATTGTATTCGAAAATGGTCCACATGTGACCATACCGGAGCGTATGTTGCTTCCTTTTCACAAGGGCGGCACGTTTAACGCATTTACCACCTCTGTCGGGCTGCTGGTATATGATTTCCTTGCTGGTGTTAAGCGTAGTGAGCGCCGTCGTATGCTGGACATCCAGGCTACACTAGAGCGCGAGCCTTTGCTGAAGCGTGATGGACTGAAGGGAAGCGGCAGCTATGTGGAGTATCGTACAGATGACGCTCGCCTGACGATTGAGGTCATGAAGGAGGCTGTTACACGAGGGGCGCTGGCGGTGAACTATGCCAAGGCTGACAAGCTGCTGTATGACGAAGGACGAATAAGCGGTGCAAGCGTAACGGACCGGGTAACGGGAAAACCATACGAAATTCGAGCTTCGCTGGTTATTAATGCAGCTGGACCATGGGTAGACACGCTGCGGGAAATGGATCGCTCCAAGGAGGGTAAGGTGCTACGCCTGACGAAAGGTATTCACCTAGTGTTCGATGCTGAGCGCTTTCCGCTCAAACAGGCAGTGTACTTCGATACACCGGATGGACGCATGGTATTTTCCATCCCGCGTGATGGAAAAACTTATGCAGGTACGACTGACACGGTGTATGAGGGGGATACGGCGCATCCCCGGATGACCGTCGAAGATCGGGCGTATGTGCTTCAAGCGATCAACGGAATGTTCCCGGATGTGAAGCTGACTGTTACGGATGTAGAATCCAGTTGGGCAGGGGTACGGCCGCTCATTTATGAAGACGATAAAAGCCCTTCAGAAATTTCACGTAAGGACGAAATTTGGGAATCCCGTTCAGGTCTGATCACGATTGCAGGCGGCAAGCTGACGGGCTACCGGAAAATGTCCGAACTCGTCGTGGATCGTGCGGTACGGGAGCTGGGGCGCTTGCATGGGCAGAGCTTCCGGGCATGCCGCACCAGACACATCCCGATTTCGGGTGGCAGCGTAGGCGGCTCGGCGGGCTGGGACGCGTACGTAGGTAAGCAAACCGCAGCAGGTGTTGCACTCGGCCTGTCGCCTGAAACGGCTAGAGCATGGGCAATCCGCTATGGCTCCAACACAGAGCGGCTGTTTGCGATAGCGGCACGCAGCATGAAGGAGACTACCGAGAAGGAAGCGGCACTGCCTGTGGAAGTGCGTGTCCCGCTCCTGTATGCGATGGAACAGGAAATGACGGTGACACCGTCTGATTTTTTCATACGGCGAACGGGAGCACTTTTCTTCCAGATTGACGAGGTGAAGCGCTGGAAACAGCCCGCCATCGCATGGATGTCTGAACATGCAGGCTGGAGCGCCGCGCAAGAACGACAATATACGGCTGAGCTGGATGCTTACCTGTATGAAGCTGTAACGCCTTTAGAGGTAGAGGTGAAACAAGGTGACGTTAAAGCCATCTAATAGGAACGAGGATGCGTATCCTTTACCGCTCCGCTTCTCTACCATCGTTTCGTTCTCACCGCTGCTTTATGCGGAAAAGGGGCCTACAAAACAAAAGCAGCGATTCTCTATTTTTAAGAGAATCGCTGCTTTTGTTGTATGCAGATTGTTTACAGCATCAAGTGGAACAGGAACGGGGCGGCTGCCAAGGTAAAGAGAGCGGCGAGCACCATCGAGATGCTGGATATCGTCCCCGTCAGCAAACTGAACTCGAATGCTTTGGAAGTGCCCGTACCATGAGCACCGGTACCGAGCAGTACCCCACGGGAGACTTCATTTTCGATACGGAACAGTTTTACAATCACTGGACCAATAATAAGACCGCTCAATCCGGTCAGAATAACGAATACAGCTGTGACCGTCGGATTGCCGCCAATCGTTTGCGATACATTCATCGCAATGGGTGTCGTAATGGAGCGAGGAATCAGGCTGCTCAGCAGCGAAGAATTCAGGTGCATCCACTTGGCAAGCGCCATGGAGGACAACACGGCTACAACAGATCCAGACAGCACGCTAAGCACGATTTGGGTAGCGTGTTTTTTTAACACTGGGAAATATCGGTACAAAGGGACAGCAAATGCAATCGTAGCTGGCTGTAGCAGCATGGACAGCAAGTGGGCGCCCGAATTATAAGAACGGTAATTCACACCCGTCAGCGTCAAAATCAAAATGATAACAACAGGTGTAATGAGCAATGGAGACAAATACACCTTGGGCAGTGTGCGGTACATGCGTTTGGCCATCCAGTAAATAGCGAGTGTCAATACAATACATAGAAGACCGATCATGATGATTTATGCTCCTTTCGTTTACCAAGCAGACTGGCGACCATACCTGTGCAGGCCATCACCAGAAAGGTGCCGAGCAACACGACCAGCATAATGCTCATACCATCGTGTTCCAGCATCGGCCAATAATTCATGACGCCGACAGCGGAGGGAATAAAGAATAATAGCAGCTCGGCCAGCAACCAGTTTGCGCCAACTTCAATCCAGCTTAGCCGGACCAAGCCGGTTTGCAGCAGAATAAAAAGGATTAGCATACCAATGATACTACCGGGTATAGGCAGGTGGAGCCAGGAGACTACCGCGTTCAGGATGAGCGAAAAGGCCATCAGGACGGCGATCTGGAGGACACCGCGTATGAAGCTTTTCATATATAATGACTCCTATCTTTGTGATCGGTTATTTTCAAACTGTAATGAAATTTTACATCACAAGCTTTCATGAGTAAAATGCATATAAAGAATGTAATCTATTCCGTTTGTCTATGGGAGAAGGTGTAGGTTTGGATATCCGACATTTACAATATTTTTTGGAAGTCGCGCGTTTGCGTAGCTTTACAAAGGCAGCCCAGAGCATGTTTATTACCCAGCCGACGATCAGTAAGACGATTAAAAGTCTGGAAGATGAACTGGGGGTCGCTTTGTTCGACCGAATTGGCAAAAGAATCGAATTGACGGACGCGGGAAAGGTCATTGAGCTTCAGGCACAAGCAATTGTAAAGTCCTTTCAGAGCCTGTCCTCGGAGCTGAGTGATTTGATGAACCTGAAAAAGGGACATATCCGTATTGGCCTGCCCCCTATGGTCGGATCGAGCTTTTTTCCGCGTGTCATTGGAGAATTCCATAAGGCATATCCTGATGTGACCATTCAATTATTTGAGGACGGGGCGAAGAAAGTGGAACGGGACGTAGAAGCCGGGGCATTGGATATCGGGGTGATCGTGCTGCCCGCAGTTGGAGATATGTTTGAGACATTTCTGTTTGTGGAGGAAAAGCTGAATTTGCTCGTTCATCCTACGCATGCATTGGCAGAGTGCAAGGAGGTACCGTTATCTGCGTTGGCGGAGGAGGCATTTGTACTGTTTCGTGAGGATTTTACGCTGCATGACCGTATCATTGCGGAATGTGTTCGTGCTGGCTTTCAGCCGCGTGTAGTGTACGAAAGCTCACAATGGGATCTGATTAGCGAAATGGTTGCTGCAAACCTGGGAGTAGCTCTGTTGCCGGAGGCCATTTGCCGAGATCTGGATTCTGAGCGCTTGCGTGTTCTTCCATTGGTAGACCCCGTCATTCCTTGGCATTTGGGGATGATTTGGCGGAACGATCGCTACCTGTCCTTTGCCGCCAGAGAATGGATATCGTTCACACAGCAATTGTTGCGGACGGAATAGGGCGGGAAGTAGTCAGTCCGCGAGAAGGTGAGTACGATGCAGAATAAAAAAGCTGCCCTGAGGGGCAGCGATGTAGCTTGCTTCTATGAGTGTGTTTGGTTTATTGCACGCTTGGTGTGAAGGTACTTGTCCATAATACGGTCAAGTCTGGAGGATTTGTCCAATACACGTTCATCTTTTAATCCGTGTAAGTCAGCCATGCGATTCAGTTCACGGCGTTCTTTTTCCATGAGTTTTTCCAATTGTTCGAGGTTCACAAAGCCCACCCCCCATGTCGATTGTAAGGCATGTCTCCACTAGCGGCAGAAGTTTTTTTGATAACGATGTTATTTCCATTTTACCACTTTTTATTAACAATAATCCAGCTTTCCTGACATTTAGCGACTAATATTTATGGTTTTGCCAGTTCTACCCGATTGCGTCCTGATCGTTTAGCTTCATACAATGCCTCGTCTGCTTTTTCCAATAAACGCCTCGATGCAATAACAGGAGAGCTGCCTGCCCCGATGGATACGGTTAAGGAGAGTATGGTTCCGTCATTCAAGAGAAAACATTCATTTTCCACAGCTTTTCGAATCTTCTCGGCAAAGCTTGCCGCCTTTTCGGTATCACAATCTCCGAGTAGAATTGCGAATTCCTCTCCGCCTTTACGGGAGGGGTATGCTCTCGTTGTAGATTCCCGATTTAACAAAATTCCCAATTGGCTTAAGACGGCGTCTCCGTTCAAATGGCCATACGTATCATTAATTTTTTTAAAGTGGTCAATATCTAGCATCACAAGTCCAAAGGGTTTTTTTGTAGTCTTGGAAGCATGAAGTACCTCTTCGAACAGCGCATCAAAAGCACGCGGACTGTATAGCCCGGTTAAATGATCGCGGTTCGCAGCCTCTTCCAGCAGGTGAATAGCCCGTTCTGTTTTTTTGATATGGGACATCATAAAATAAGTGAACAAGCCGCCAAGAATCTTCACGGTTGTGATCATTATTATAGATTCTAAGTTGGGTGGATCATCCACAAAAAAAGCAGATAACAGCGACACAACAACAGCCCCAAGCACGGCTGACATCCATTTGCCGAGGGCTAGCTTTTTTTCTCGAATAAAGATAAGTGAAAGGACTAGTGTCATGAAGCAATTAACCGTAACAGTCAGAGTAATATCCGTCCATCCCCCTGTGATGTAAATACGATACAGGATGACGATCAGGGTGGTCAGCAGACCGGATACCGATCCTCCTATATAAACAGATATGATAATCGCCAATTGGCGGAGATCAACCACAAAGTGCCCACGGATCCATAAACCGGTCATCATTAACAGAATGCTAAACACGCCCAGCATTAAACCGTTTAATATCTGATGAATGAGTGCATGATTTGTCAGGTAACGTTCATATTTCCGGGAAAATAAATTTCCGAAGAATAAGAAGCTCGTTAATAACGCAAAATTGTTAATTAATTCTTTTAACATATCCCTATCCTTTATGCTGTAATGAGAGTTGTAGTATTGTGGGGAATAAAGCAAAAGGCCTCGTTTCTATATTTCGGTAAAAAGTAGGCATGAGTGAATACCAATCGACCATTAAACGATTCTTCTGTCCCTTACGTTTCGTTTATCTACGTGGTACAGTGAAAGGACTATGACCGGAACGGGTGATCGTATGAAGGAACCAATTCACATATCGGTGCGTCCACTTGTGGAATATGTGCATCGGAGCGGCAGCATTCATAGCGGCTTTCGATCGAATAGCAGTATGCTCGAAGGAACTCGCGTGCATCAGGTTATCCAGAAAGGTTACAAGGAGCATGACCGCAAAGAGGTACATTTACGTACAGAAATTCAGTATAAGGACGAATTGTTTATCATTGAAGGCCGCTGTGACGGACTGATTGAGCTGGATGGCGTATGGACGGTCGATGAAATTAAATCGATCTCTTTGCCTCTCGAAGATATTCAGGGTGACGGTCAACCCGTACACTGGGCGCAAGCATTTCTGTATGCCTATATGATTGCTCGTGAGGAACAACATCATTCCATGCAGGTCCAGCTTACTTATGTGCAGGCACACAGTGAAGACATTCGCCGATTTAGGCGCGAGCTATCCTTTACTGAGCTGGAAGCTTTCGCGCAGGAGATGATTGCTGGTTATGCACCGTATGCATTCCTGCTGAGAGCACATGCGGAAAAGCGGGATGCCAGCATTGCTATGTTGGACTTTCCCTTTGACACGTATCGTTCGGGTCAGCGAACGCTCGCGGGTTCGGTGTACAAGACGATTGCCGAAGGGGTTAACCTGTTTGCCAAAGCGCCTACGGGTATCGGTAAAACGGTATCCACTTTGTTTCCTGCGATCAAGGCGATCGGTGAGGGGCAGGTTAGGCGAGTATATTATGTAACGGCTCGTACCACCACTCGGGCAGCAGCTGAAGAAGCTTATGCCAGAATGCAGACCCAAGGGCTGCACATGCATGTGGTGACTTTGACTGCGAAGGATAAAATTTGCTTTAAGGATGAAAATGATTGTGACGCTGGATCATGCAGCATGTGCGAGGGCTACTACGACCGGATCAACGGTGCGGTATCCGATATTTTGGCGAATGAGACGTTAATGACCCGGGCGGTGATTGAGCGTTATGCGCGCAAGCATAAGGTTTGTCCCTTTGAATTTTCGCTGGATGTGGCGTATGCCTCGGATGGTATAATCAGTGATTATAATTATGTTTTCGATCCACGGATTTCTCTGAAAAGATTGCTGGAGGAGCACAAGCGAAAAGGTGTCGTACTGGTGGATGAGGCGCATAATCTGGTAGAACGCGGCCGGGACATGTTTTCGGCGGAAATTTTGAAATCTTCTTTTTTGGAACTGAAACGAGAATTTAAGCTGCTAAGTCCAGAGATTGCTGCGACTGCGAGTGCAGTGAACGCACATATGATTACGCTGCGCAAGCAATATGCAGACACAGGAAAAGCAGTGGAGACAGTAGCGCCGCAAGAGGTGCTGGAGCTGCTGGTGCCTTTTGTGGAAGCTGCTGAACGTGAACTGGTAACGGGGAGTAGTACAAGTCGCGCAAGCAGTGAAAGTACGGCCTACGCATTGCTTCTGGATACGTATTTTACTGCTCAGAATATGCTGCGGATTGCTGCTTTATATGATGAACGGTACGTTACTTATGTGGAAGCAGGGCGCAGTGAAGTGAGGGTCAAGCTGTTCTGCCTCGATCCTTCTCACTTGCTGGGACAAGCTATTAAGGGCTACCGCTCAGCCATTTATTTTTCCGCGACGTTGACACCGCTTGCTTATTATCGGGACATGCTCGGAGCAAACGAGGAAGATTATACGTTACAGGTTCCTTCCCCTTTCCATCAGGAGCAATGGGATGTACGTCTGCTGCCGCTCTCCATCCGTTATCGGGATCGCGAGCGTTCCAAAGGGGCGATTGCGGATATGCTGGCTGCATTGGTTGTGGAACGGAAAGGAAATATGCTTGTGTTTTTCCCGTCCTATCCATACCTGCGTGAGGTATATGAGGAGTTCATGCTTCGGGACGTGTCCGCAAATACGTTGGTACAAAGTCCGGGGATGACCGAACCAGAGCGGGATCGATTCCTAGAGGCCTTCCAGCCTGGGCAAGAGCACACCTTGCTTGGCTTTGCCGTATTGGGTGGTGTGTTTGCTGAAGGTGTTGATTTACCCGGGGATCGCTTAAATGGGGTAGTCGTCGTCGGCGTTGGCTTGCCGCAAATTGGAGCAGAGCGAGATGTGCTGCGGGATTACTTTTCGGAACAGGGACGGAATGGTTTCAACTATGCGTATGTATATCCAGGGATGAACAAGGTTCTTCAGGCAGGTGGCAGGCTTATCCGCACAGAGCACGACGAAGGATTGTTGGTCCTGGTAGATGATCGTTTTGCCAAGGAACCGTATGCTTCTTTGCTGCCAGATGAATGGAAAAGCTACCGTCTGACGGAACAAGCGGGATTAAGGAAGGAATGGATAGACTATGAACTTTAATTTTCATAATGACTCCATACGCGGGGTGCTGCGTAGCTTTGGACATGAGGATGCCGAAGTAGATAATATAGAGACTTTTGTGACATTTGCGCGCTTGGCTAACGGTATTTTCAGAGAAATGGATACAGATTTGACCAAGTTGGGGGCTTCTCAGGGTCGGATTATCGTGCTTAGCCTGTTGCATTGCCACTCGCCGCATCGCATGACACCATCGGAGTTAGCGGAAAAAGCGGATGTCACGCGTGGGACCATGACGGGACTGATCGACGGATTAGAGCGAGATGGCATGATTGAACGTGTGGCTCATGAGAGTGACGGACGGATGGTGACTGTCGGATTAAAAGAGGCAGGACGAGAGCTATTAAGTAAGATAGTCCCTTATTATACGAAGCTGATTCGGTCGTGTATGTCTGAGTTTACGCCGCAGGATCATCAGATGATGAAGGGTTTGCTGGGGAAAATGAAAGGCGGTTTTGAGCGGTCCTTGCCGAAATGCTGAATTCCTGATATAGGGAATAAGGAATAGGAGAGAGAACATGTTCTTTTATACAGATGAGGTCTATGAAGACCGTGATTTTGGATCAATGGATGCCAGAGAAGGCGAGTGGAAAAATTGCGAGTTTACCCGATGTCGCTTTCGGGGTGTGGAGATGAATGAGTCCCTTGTGGAAGGCTGTACTTTTGTGGACTGTGATTTTACCGGGGCCATTCTGAATGCATCTCACTACAAGGAGTCGGCTTTTACCAATTGTTTGTTCACCAGCGCCAATCTGTTTGTAGTCCGGTTTGATAACTGCAAGCTGGTAGGTTCAGATTTTGCGGGGGCGAATATGGATGGTATCACAATTACGGGCGGAGATTGGTCTTATACGAATTTGCGTCATGCAGATTTAAGAAAACAAGATTTGCGAAAAATACGATTCAAGGAAGCCGACTTATCCGAATGCAATTTGGAAAAAGCAGATTTGCGAGAGGCTGATCTTAGCCGGGTAAGACTGCACAAAGCCCATCTTCAAGGAACAGACCTGCGCGGTGCGAAGATGGATGGCGTGAATTTTAAAGATCTGGACATCACCGGAGCCAAGTTGGATATCGAGCAGGCAGTAGCGGTGGCTCGCTCCTATGGAGCCAAGGTAGAAGGCTAAAAAGCACGGGATACCGATGCTGGTTTTGATCTGGAGTACCCCGTGCGGGTGAAATGGACGGTTGATTCGAAATTGAAGGACTTAATCTTTAGTGGATGCCGGCAGTAGTGGAATTGCTGCTTCCGGGTTCTGGTTTGGCAAATGATCAATTCCCACAGGCTCTAGAGGCTGCTGTGGAACCGTCCAGTTGCGCGCGATATCTACGGCAGTTCGCTGTTCCAGCAAGCGTTTGGCTACTTCATAACATTGATCGACATGCCGATTGCCAATGGTTCGCATAGCAGTAAAGCCAATTGCCGCGGCTAGCCCTTGCCCCAGAAGGGGAACAAACTTGCTAACCTGCTTGGTAGCGATCCGAATGCCCATCTTTTGCAAAATCTGCACGATAACTTCACGGGTGATGAGTCGCCCAATCAGCTTGCTGCCAATCGAAGTGATAAAACCATACACCATGGATTTGGTTTCTGCGTCCAGACCTTCCAGCTGCTTCTCAGATAATCCGAACTTTCCATTAATGGCTGGCAGTAGCTGCATCAAAATGCCAACATCAGCAAGAACGTCAGCCCCTGGAACTGGAACTAATACCGCTCCACCCGAAGCCGCAGCTCTTTTTGTCACCATGGATTTACACTCTTTACGGATCTGCTCCAACTCTTCTATTGTTTGGGCTGTCATATGCATCTCTCCTTCATACGCTTCCGATTAGGACCCATGATTCTACCCTGTTATTACACACATTTCTACCTATCTTAAGCATGGCGCAAGCAAAAAATCCCTGATTCACGCACTATCGCACATTTACTCCTGTGAAGCGATCAGGCATAATGAAGGGTGGTTGCCGATAAGAACAAGCCTGCTTACGGGGATAAAGGAAGGAAGAGACAGATGAGTCAGACAAACGTTTATTTTAATCATGATGGTGGAGTGGATGATCTAGTATCCCTTTTTATGCTGCTTCAGATGGAGCAGGTTCATTTGACCGGAGTATCGGTGATTCCAGCAGATGGTTATCTGGAGCCTGCGACGGATGCCAGCCGTAAAATTATTGATCGTTTTGGACAAAATAAAGGGCCTGTGGAAGTCGCAAAGTCTAATTCACGCGGTAAAAATCCGTTTCCTGCCGCTTGGCGTTTACATTCCTTCTATGTGGATGCATTACCCGTACTGAATGAATCGGGGCGTATGGAAGCACCGCTTTCATCCCTGCCAGCTCATCAGCATCTGATCGAAAAGGTACGCGGAGCTGAAGGTAAAACGCTGTTGCTATTCACTGGACCGCTAACCGATCTGGCGCGGGCGCTGGATGAAGCACCGGATATTGAAGCAAAGATTGAAAAGCTGGTATGGATGGGCGGCACCTTTGAAAAAGGGAATGTGGAAGAGCCGGAGCATGACGGCACAGCAGAGTGGAATGTATTCTGGGACCCAGAAGCGGCATATCGGGTGTGGCAAAGCGGCATCACGATTGATCTGGTAGCGCTGGAAAGCACAAGCAAAGTACCATTAACTCCAGCAGTACGCAATCGTTGGGCTGCCGAGCGCCGATATGAGGGCGTGGATTTCCTAGGCAACTGCTACGCGGGATGTCCGCCGCTCGTCTATAGCGAAACGAACTCAACCTACTACTTGTGGGATGTACTGACCACTGCATCCGTAGGACGCCCGGACATTGTCAAGAAAAAGACGGTGCATTGCAGCGTGATCGCAGAAGGGCCAAGTCAGGGCAGAACGATGGAACAGGCGGATGGACGTCCTGTGAATCTGGTGTATGATACAGACCCGGAAGCCTTCTTTACGTATATGGCGGATTTGGCCAAGCTGGCTGCTCCCAAACGTTACTAAGTCTGGCAATGTACAGACGTGCGGCATAGGGCGATAATACTGCCTAGTGAGACGTACCCATAACATAAAGCCCGTGAACGTTATGCGTCACGGGCTTCTATTACATGATATACCATATCATCACTAGCTAATTTCAGTTTTAGGCAGACTCCTGGTATGTTTTCAGGGTGAATTGGAGCGTTATCTCCGTCCCGCTACCAGGTTCACTCCTCCCTGTCATCTTACCCTTCATTCGTTTTAATAGATGTTTGGTAATCTGCCAACCCAAGCCTGGATTACCATATGAGGGGGAGTACCCACGGTCATGTTCAAGCCACAATTTCAATTTATTCGGAGATATACCGATTCCAGTATCCTTCACCTTTAATTCCAGTTCAACCTCAGGTGCATCGGTCACAGATCGGGTGTTTGCAGATAAAGTGACGGTTCCTGTGTTTGTAAACTTCACTGCATTATCTACCAAATTAATCAACATACGGCGAATTTTAGCCTCATCCCCGATAAAAATAGGCGAGCTGGTGAGATTCCAGTCAAGCTTCAACTCTAGATTCCGCTGTGCGGCTACCTCTGTATACAGACTCAATACATTTTCCATCATCGTTCTCAGATCAAACGGATCTTCAATATCATCGATCTGCCTGGACTCTATATTGCTGTAATCCAAAATATTACTCAACAACGTCATAAGCGAGCGACTGCTCGACTCCATGATGCTCATATATTGCTGTTGTTCCTCTGTTAACTCTGTCGTCAGCATGAGGTCGGTGGCTCCCCATATTTCGGTTAGCGAAAACCGAATTTTATTACTCAGGGAAGAGATCAAATCCAGCTTGCTCAGGGCAGAGATCTCAGCATCTATCTTTTCTTTCTCCAGTTCCACCACATAACCCAGAAATACAGCCATAGCCTGTAGGGCCTTCAGTTCGGATTCTGTCAAATGTACAGATGGTGCGTCCAAGATACAAATGGTTCCGTAAGCCTGACCATTTTTCATGCGAATAGGGATTCCTGTAAATGAGTGGTTTCCGATAGTTTTAGTCACATCTAAGTCGCATGTGTGCGGGTGAATAGTCGTTTCTGAAATCGTGAGGTGATCCGCAGGATGATCCAACACCAGACTGCAATAGCTAAGCTCAAAAGGGAGCACATCCCCTTTCTTAACGAGTATCTCTTCCCGGTTAAATGAATCAACGATTACATTCGTAATCCCATCATTAGCGGTAATAAAAATGGTGTTTACATGTAAAATATCACTCAACACATCAATGACGTGCGCGGTAGCCTCTTGAATACTATTATAAAAACCTGTAGGTGAAGTAGTCATGTATCTCCAATCCTGATGCAAAGTGGTGGTTATCCAAAAACTTTAGCAGTTTGTGTATCCCATTCTCGATCCTCTGAATGTGCTTTTGGAGCGTATTGTTAATTATACATGATTATTTCATTATAAACCGATCTTTCTACTTCCATTTACCTATTCGCTTGCGCAAACCTTCATTTTTTAGGTCTAATGCTAGCCTTTCTGGGAAGGTTTTTGTTTGTATTATTACACATTCACGAAAATATATGATTATTTTCATTCTATTTTCATAAATTCATATGTAATCTCATGATATGAAAATTGTGTAATAAAATAGGAGGATAGAACCAGTAATATCATGTAAATATTCTATATAATAGGTTCAGAGGTGGAATTATGAATAGACAAGAAGCCCTAGAACACTTCCTTAAGACCTATGCAGAAGATGTATTGAACCAGAAATTACATCAGGCAGCGTCTTTGTATGAACAAAGAAAAGATGAGCTCATCTCTTCTTTTATTCAATCCTTTCAATCGATCTGCCTGCAAGCCCATTCTTCAGAAGTGGCCAAGACAAGGATCGGATACATTACTTATTCTATGAGGCGCACGTATCTGGTGGATCGCAACTATAACTATGTCGTCGAAGCCTATGATAAAAATTGGTTCTTTGATCCTCAACCTTGTTATGGAATCTATGATGCAGGCTGGGCATTCAGCTTTTTAGCAGAATTGGAGGATGAATTGAATCAGCTTCGAAAACCTTATATGAACAAGATTTTTCAGCCTGATGTGGAGCGATTTGTACTCCAGGCTGCAGGGGAATTTCATCAATATATTCTGAAATTAGCGAAAGATGCTATTCAGCAGGTTGTACATTTACCTGAATTCAAGGCCTTGAAATGTGAGGACGATTTGGAAGTAAGAATAGGGGAGTATAAAGGAATCAGTGAGGTGGTGTATTCAAGAGCTTATGGAGTACTACATGATTCAACAGGATAATCGTATTACGGAGTATATGTATCCAGTAGGGACGAATCGCCGGCAGTTATTGGAATGGGCAGAAAGCTCATCATGTGCCGATGAAGAATCTATTTTACAATTTTATGTATCAGGTGATGCGGACTATATTGATTTTATAGAGCATCCGTTACCCATCGTTTCGGAACAACTAAAGGAAATCTTTGATATATATCAAGCCGGATTAAGCTGGAAGTTAGTTGTTTTTGCCGATATGCAGCGAATGCAGCAAACAAGGTATTGGCTGGCAAATCCGCCTAGCCTGATGTGTTTATCACCACGCAGTGAATATCATAGGGACGGTACACTGAAGAAAATCATTTTAGATGAATATGCAGTCGAGAATCATAAAATATTCAGGGTTCAGGGTGCCAATCATCATATCATTGTAGACCTCGATGTGGCTGAATGTATTTTGAAGTTCAATCTGGCAGGCTTGAAATTACAAAAGGTCGATACAGAGGGGCCATCTATACAAAGGAGAGTCTAAGAATGAGTGAGAGCTATGTAGTGGATGGGGCACAGATACATTGCAGCTATGGAAGTCATACAGGAAGATTTAGTGTTTCAGCTAACAGGGGAATTAGTATTGGTGACAAACTACAAGGGAATATTCAGGATTTTCACCCGCAGACGCATATCCCTTCTTTCGGAATGTGTCGTAGTATGCATAATCCTGCAGTCTCTTCTGCTAACAAAGGGAATTCCGGGAAAATCATTCCGCAGTCCTGCAAACCGAGCGTTTCTATGCCTTGGTTGAATGGAAAAAAGGATGTATACGTAGATCAATCTCCGGCTCTGATGAGCTGCTCCACGAACTTATGCATGTGGTGTGGAAAAATCTCGTTCACCACAGACGGGCAGGAATAGTTAACAGATTGTAGGATTTGCATCACATGAAAAGCAACCGGGGGGAGTAAGATGGGACTGGCAGGAACTGTGCTGACTTATGGAAATATTAAAGTAAATGCACCGTATGAGATTATCAGGCTGCTTGATTTTGAATTGACACAGAAGATAAATGAGCACGGCAAGGTGTACATTACTGCTCTCATACCGGATGAGGACCATGCGAAGTATGACGGTTTAGCACATGATGAGGATGTGCTAGAGGTATATGAGATGGATGAAGACCGAGGGACAGTTAGCATCTTTAAAGGAATCGTCACCAATATTAGAATTGCATTCAAAAATGGCGTATATCACATGTACATCGAGGCTGCCTCTTTTACATATCTGATGGATCAACAAAGGAAAAACCGTTCGTTTCAAAACGGCAAATTGACATATTATCAACTATTCCGCGAACTCATAGATGCCTATCCACATGGGGATTTTATTGACCTGACGGACAGCAATCAAAAGTTAGATGGCTTTACTATTCAGTATGGGGAGAGTGACTGGGAGTTTCTGAAAAGAATGGCTTCTCATCTACAAACTGGACTGATTGCCGAGATTACGTCCGTGTTCCCGAGACTATGGCTAGGTGCCTCAAAAGAACAGGTGAAAGGTGAACTGCGCAGCATTAACTTTTCCCTCCAAAAAACAAAGTCAGGCCCCCGGTATACATATGCTGAAGTGGAGGATACGAAGCGTTTTGAACTTGGAGATGTCGTCGTGTTTCGACGAAAGCATTGGGTTATTGATCAAATTCATGCAGGGATGAAGCAAGGTATTATGACATATGACTATGTTCTCGTTCCTGAAGAGGGTATTCCGAGGGAGGTCATACATAATCAGTTTATTAAAGGTACCTCTATTGAAGGGAAAGTTATTGATTTAAATAGTGAAAACGAATCCGTTAAACTTCATCTGTCCGTGGATTCCATGCAGTCCAAAGTTGAAGGGTGCTGGTTTTCTTACCCCACTATGTATACCGGAGATGGGATCGGTTGGCATTGCATGCCTGAGCTGGGGGATCATGTCCATTTGTATTTTCCATCTAACAAAGAAAAGGAGGCTCGTGTAGTTCAATCCCTGCGTAAGAGAGACTACAAAGGAGATGAAATCAGTCAACCGTCAAGAAAGCTATTTCATACCAAAACACAAAAAGTGGCGAGATTCGATGATAAGGAATTAGCCCTCTCCACCCAGAAAGACAAGATACTGGTACGCTTAAACCCTGCATCTGGTATTCATGTGTACAGCCATCACGATCTCACCTTTCACGCCGATACAGACCTAGTGCTGCATGGCAAAAAGGTACAGATGACCGCTACTCGCGAAATATCTCTGACGTGCAAAACTAGCTATATCCGAACCGATGGAGCACTTCATATCAAGGCTAGTAAGTTCATGAAAAATCAGGTGCCTGATGCCGAACTGAAAGCTTATAAATCCCTGATTCAAGAATTGAAGGGAAAAGGGTATCCGCAATGGGTGCAGAATTTGCTGCTTCAATTTAAAACGGACTACTACAAAGCCGTGGCAGCCGGGGACAAAAAAGGGGCCAAGGAAGCAGCATCCAAGGCCAAACAATTGCGTCAGCAGGTGGCAGAAATAGATCGTATGCCTGCCTGGGCCAGAGCGCAAATGCATGAATACACGTCCCAGTGGTGGGAAGCGCATGGAGCCAACGACAAGGCCAAGCAAAAGCAGATGCATCTTCTCGCCAACCAACTGCGTGACAACGTGCTAATCAACGAGCTGATTCGTGGTCATTCAGCCAAATCCTATCTGGATGCGAATCGGCTGGAGGAGTTGTCCGGACAATACGCAGATGCGGCCCATAAGCTGACCATAGCTGATCAAAAGGCTCTAGCCAAGGAAGCGGCCGATCTGCGGAGTAAGTATGGCGTAAACAGCCTGCTTGCCAGAGAGAATTTGAACAAGCTTGCCAAGAAGTATCCAGACAGCTTCTCGTACAAGCTACCAACTACAGGCGATTGGGATAAGGAGTTCAACGCCGCTTTGCATGATTTTGCGAAAAAATACGGCCTGGAAAATAAGGGATATGGTCGTGATGTGCTCGCAGTGTACCTGCATCAAGTAGCCAATGGCATTCTTCCATGGCCTAAGGTTAATAAGGCTGCAACGCCAACAGTTCCAGCAACGACAACAACGAAAACGGAACCGGGCAAGAAGCCGCCGACTACTCCTGAAAAGCCAACGCAGGAGGAACCAAAGCCTACTCCATCCAACAGTTCTGCCGAGGAAAAAAGGAAAGCAATTGTAGAATTCGCTAAGAAGTTTTTAGGCAAGATTCCTTACTGTATGGATACTAAAATTACAACGATGAAGCTGGACCCCAACAATCCACCTATTTATATGGACTGTTCTGATTTTAGTTCCTCGGTGTACTTTACCATATTAAATGTGCGTATAGGCGGTACTACAAGCGATCAAATCCATCGGGGAACAGAGGTTGACTACAAAGCTTTACGATCCAGTGGGGATTATAAAAATTTGAAGTTAGGTGATTTAATCTTATTTGATTGGGGGAGTGGGGGGAAAACCAAATTCAAAGTAGATCATGTAGGAATATATGTGGGAGATGGAAAGTTCATTCACGAGCATGGTAATGCACAAACTCTTGCTGAAATGAAAAAGGACCTCAAGCCATCTCATAATGTAACAATAGATAAATTAAACACAAATTGGGGAAAAGGTTATGGTCTTATATATTCAAACGTTATCGCAATTAGACGTATTATACAAGATGATGGCTCAATAATTAACAAATAAGAAAATAAGAAAATAAGAAAATAAGAAAATAAGTAGTAGCTTAAAACATCATAATAATATTTGATTCCAAGGTATTCTCAGGAGAAAATAGTGCTGCCCCGTTTAGCTAGGTAGGCTTTATTGAGAACGGAAGAGGGAGTGGTAAGAAAGTGAATTTTATAAAAATCATATTGATTGTTACTTTTGTAGCCATTATATCGGCATGTAGTGGGTTTAAAGGAGAGGAAGCTTTCTCGTCTCCTCACCCCCAAGAAATATCATCACACAGGGTCACACAAGATAATAGAAATGTTACTGAAAAAGAAGCACGGTGGCTTTTAAATGGAGAAGAAGACCCATATCCGACTCAATTTTTGACCAATTTAGATGATCCTACAGGGAAGACCTATATACGAATCGATGACTTGGTAGATGCGATGCAAACTAAAGAAGAGCGAATAAAATATCGCGGCTCCCAAGTAACTGTCAGTAGAGTATCAAATGATGGAAGTCGAATGGCGATCGTAAGGACAATCTCTGATGTGGAAGAAGGGGGCGAAAAACACATTCTTGAGGTATATGATCTGAACTCAGGAAAAAAAGAGTCCGAGTTTGAACTGCCTTCAACGTCTTACCCTGTAGTCTCTCCTGATTTAAGTAAATATCTTTATGAGTTGAATGGGCAAGTGTATTTATATGATGCAGTAAAGAGGAAAACGACAAAAATAGACATTGGGAAACGTAAAATAGATTTAGGTATCATTAGTTCAGGATTATTTTCTCCAGATGGCACTAGATTCTGTTTTGAGGAAAATGACCAACCAGGCATCATTATGCTGAATCTGTCCGGTATTAGTGGAGTAAAACGTTTACTTACAGGGTCTATGGTTTCGCTTTTGCAATGGGATCAAGAAGATAAATTAATTTATACAATTTCTGAAGAGGACGACAATTACACAAAAGATGTCTATTCATTTGATATAGAGAGCGGAGAAAAAAGGTGGATAACTAAAAGTACGGCACCATTTATACTATCCCCTGATCAAAAATTGGCGCTGTCCGCAGAATACGAAGCATCAAAAATGTATCTGGTTCATCTGAGCGATGGAAGAAAGGAGGATATATCCTCTTTTACTAAAAACCAAGGAATACGCACGGCTCCAATACAGTGGATCGAAGCAAAAACCAATTATATGAAGTATAGCAACAAGGTTAAAGTGAAAAGAATTACTGCCTCTTCTACGCTACCTGATCAGGGTATTCGTTCTTTTAATGTGGACAATTTAACGGATGGAAATTATTCAACCTCTTGGTGTGAAGGAACCAAGGGGGGCGGAGTAGGGGAAACGGTAACTATAGATTTGGGTTCAACTCAAGAGATGAGAGGTATAGATATAACCGATAACTTCATGTGGGTTAATAATAAGTATTTAGACGTAAGTAAAATCAAAAAAATGAAACTTGATTTTTCGAATGGGCAATCTGAAGTGTTTGAGGGCAGTGGGGCACGTTTCAAATTTGATGAACCTATACGGACTTCTTTCGTTAAGATTACCATCCTGGAAGTGAAAAAAGGCGCGGACTTCCCAAATACATGTATAGGTGAGCTGAAGTTATTGTGATGAACAGTAGAAAACGGAAAAAAACTGCAGTATGGATAAGTAAAATTACGTTATTGGTCATGATCTTTTCCATGCTATGCGGGTGTATACAATCGAATGAGGGGCAAAAAGTAGGACAGGAGCGGAATGAAACTTATGCTTCTGTCTCTCAGTCCAAGAAACCTCCTCCAACAAAAAGGGCTGTAAATTGGTTGCTCTTTGAAGCGGAAAATGAAAACATGCCTGTGGACTATCTCGTTGATATGGATGATCCTACAGGCAATACGTTTATTGATACAACTGATATTATTGATCGGTTGTACGCAAGTGAGAAAGAGGATTTCCCTAGAAGTGAGCTGGAAATAATGCGATTTTCTAGTGACGGCAAGACTATAGCACTGAGCAGATATACACATATGATAGATTACAGTGCCATTTTTATTTATGACTTATCCACATATAAAAAGTTGTATGAATTTAATATACCTGATAGGGAATACGTCGTAATATCACCGGATTTAAGTAAATGTGTGTACACCAATAATGGAGATTTTTTTCAATACAATATTCAGGGACGAGTCACTCAAAAACTATCTATTTCCAACTATACTGGTTCGGAAGAATCTATTGGATATAGTGTGTTTTCTCCTAATAGTTCAAAATTATGTATTGAAGATAATGGTACTCTATATATTTTTGATCTGATGGCGAATAAAGAGGTTCAACGAATCACAGTGACCAAGGCAATGCAGGTTTATCAGTGGCTTTATAATAATAAGATAGTTTACCGTTCCTATGATGACGAAAAGTGGTACATGTTGAATTTAGATGACGGAAAGAAGAGGATGTTGGCAGAATTCTCTGAGAACCCTGTTTTAACTTTAGATAACCACAGGGTTGCTTATGTGAATTCGAAGGGTGAAATGCAACAACGAAACATCCAAACAGGTTTGCCTATAAAATACTCCAATCTATTTCACAGGATAGGCTATAACGTGTCCCCTACACAATGGATACAAACAACAACGGATTTAATGAAATATCGAAAAAGTATCCCGGCACGGAAAATCATTGCCTCTTCTACACTTCCAGACCAAGCAGGAAATTCCTATGCTGCCCAAAACATCATGGACGGAGATGCGAGTACAGCCTGGTGTGAAGGAGTTAAAGGAGACGGGATCGGGGAGTGGATCAAAATTGATTTCGGCTCTATGCAAGAACTGAAGGGGTTTGAACTTTTTAATGGTTTAGCCAAGTCATCCAAAGCCTTCCAAGCAAATAATAGAGTTAAACGAATGAAACTGGAGTTTTCAAACGGGCAGACCAGGGTGATAGATAATGATTTTATAAGAAACGAATTTCTTGATAACCCCATTCATACCTCTTTCGTGAAAATAACGATTGAGGCCGTAGAGCGAGGAACTAAATATCACGATACCTGTATGTCGGAGATACGATTCTTCTAGCATTTCTAACAAAGGAGAAGACATATGAAATGGAAAGAGCCAACGTTTGGTGCAACCCCTATGTTGAGAGCTTTAACAACTGCTAATGCACACAGGAAAGCACAGGCATTTGATCTTGCAGCAGAACAGAAAAAACAAAAACTAAGCTACCCAGACTGGGCCCAGACCTGGATGCGTAAATACAAAGAAGATTGGTATATTGCTCAAGTCAATGGTGACGAGGTAGGTATGCGTAAAGCGCAAAAACTGGCAGAAGGACTTCGAAGCAAATTACGCGAAATGGCCACATTCCCCAAGTGGGCTCAAGAGCAAATGCAAAAAGAAACCGTTCGTTGGATGACTGCGGAGGCAAGTGGAGATATCAGGGAAAAGCTGGCTGCCGAGAAGGCGGGACGAGCTATACGCGAGAAGCTAGGTCTGATTGATATGAGTACTAAAGCATCACCACCATCTGATGATACTAAGAAGAAAGAAGAAGTTAAACCTCCAAATACGCCAAAAACGGACGGGATTGAAACAGGAAAAGGTGATAAAGGCAGTTTTGGATCTGTTGCTGAATTCAAAAAGAAGTATGGTGACGTTATTAAAAAACTAGGAGCAGAGTTAAACGTCGATCCTAACTTACTTGGAGCCGTTATTCTTGTTGAATCAGGAGGCTCAGGTTTTAGAAATGGCAAGTTAGTAATAAGATTTGAAGTGCATCATTTTGTAGAGCATCCAACTTCATTGTTTACATTTTTAGATAAACCAAAAAAACATTGGAAGGAGCATAGATATCGAGAAAGTGTTGAAATGAAGTGGAAAGAAGTGCACACTAATCAGAGCAGTGAATATGCTACTCTGAATTTTGCCATCACTCAGAATGAAAAAAAAGCTTATGCTTCTATAAGTATGGGATTGGGGCAAATATTGGGCTCTAATTATAAAATGGCGGGATACAGTTCTGCTAAAGATATGTTTCTGGCATTCAGTTCTGGGCATGAAGAGCAGATAAAAGGGTTCTCCAGATATATAAAAAACTCTAAAAATCTACTTAGTTCTTTACAAACAAATGATTTAAGACGCTTTGTACGTGGATATAACGGACCAGCAAAAGTAGATGATTACACAAAAAAGCTAAAATCAAATACTGACTTGTATAAGAATAGTTAATATATATGTTTAAATGAAGAGCTCAAGGGGGCAAGTGCATGTATAGAGTGTTTATCTTCATAATTGTTATATCCAGCTTTTTAAATGGGCTTAAGGCTATGGGATTATATTCAGCTATTCCTCAAGAGACTGCAACCTTAACTAAACCGATGCAAAGTTCTATAACGCGTAACAACGTAAATAGTAATATCAAAAAACTAAACACAGATAAGTATACCATTAACGAGGAGCAGTCTTTTCAAACTACTCTTGAGGGCTTTGGGAAAGTACGGTTTGTATCGACTAAAACAAAAAAAGATGAAATTCCTAAAAACTTCTTTTTTCTATTAGATGACCGAGAACGAGTTGTATATTCATTTCCTGATTTATATGGGAATGAATGGTGGTATGCTGATGAAGGCATAGAAGCGGTGGCCTTCAAGGATCTAAATAAGGATGGATTAAAAGACGTTATCATTATCGCTTATTATGAAACGGGGTCTGGACCAGATGGTGCAAAACCATTCCCTATAGCGGACATTTATTTTCAGAAAAAAAATAAAACTTTTACCACAATTCCTGCATTAGATGAGACCCTTAACGATAAGGGACATAATCAAACTATTAACGATGTCATTCAATACGTAAGCAAACAACGGATAAACGTAAACTAACCGACAAAAGGGAGCGGTAACATGGGATATCCAATCATCAAGTATAATGGAACGGTTTTATCTCTTAAAAATCCAAAAGTTAAAGTTGTACAGAAAATGAATGAGCATGTGAAAGTCTTTTTGACAGGTGTGTTAACGGGTGCCCAAATGGAAGAGTACACAGATCATATGGAAGCAGGGGCGAAGTTAGTCGTTTCTTATGTGAATGATGATCAAAAGCAGAGTGTATTATTTAGGGGATTAGTCACGCAGTTCAGAATCAAGTTGGTGTCCAATGTAGCTTATTTGGTCGTCGAGGCCCTCTCCTATACAAGCCAGCTGGATGAAGTGCTTCATAGACAATCCTTTCAAAATGTGAAGATGAAGGTGCAGGCATTACTTGAACATGTACTCAAATCCTATCCCAAAGCCAATTGTACGAGCCGCTTAAAAGATCAGCTTTTACAGGAATTTACGATGCAATACGACGAAACGGACTGGTCGTTTCTAAAACGTATAGCGTCTCGGCTTGGTTGGGGACTAATACCTGATCCGATTGGTGAAAAACCTCAGTTTTATTTTGGATTGCCGGATGGCGTCAATCAAGGTGAGCTCAAACAGTATAACTACTCGATGACGAGAAAAACCAAACCAGGAGCCAGCAAGGATGACAACCTTCTATATTATAAAGTGCAAACAACAGGGGCTAGAGATGTCCTGCTGCAAATTGGGGCGGAGGTTAAATTTAAAGGGAAAGCTTTATACGTCCTGCAGTCTGTTGCGTTTATACGACATAGTGCTTTGTGGCATGAATATGTGCTGACTACAGCGGATGGAATGAAACAGGATTTGATTGTAAATGAGGACATTCGGGGCATGTCATTGAAATCCAAGGTCATTGGAATCGAGCAGGATCATGTGAAGGTTTTCTTTTATGAAATGGATAAGGTCAAGCCTAACGTCAAGGAAACCTTCGCTTTTCCAACGGCTACATTTTATACATCGGAAGGGAATACGGGATGGTACTGCATGCCGGAGCTGTTTGATTTTGTAGATATCTACTTTCCGACCTCTAAAGAAAAAGACGCTATTGTGACCCACTCGATCAGAAAGAGATCCAAAGGCGGTGACTTTATTAAGGACCCGTCGACGAAGATCTTTATGACCAAGTACCGCAAAGCTATTATTTTTGAGAAAAATGAAATTTTAATCACGGGGAACAACGATGAAGTGGTGATTCGACTGCTGGATGACCATGGAATTGAACTACGAAGCAAAAAGGATATCCGTGTAAAAGCAGACGGGAACCTGGTGTTCAATGCGGGTAACACAATACAGGTCACCGCGAAGGATGCTATCGGTTTAAAATGTAAAACGAGTTTGGTAGAAATGGATGGTAACATCAAAATGACTGGAGAAAAGATAAAGACGCAATAACTAAAATCAACAAGAGAGGGTAAACCAATGGCTAAAGTAACTACAGGAGCAATCGTAAACGAGAAACCGCCAACCCAGGAAGATATGATTCAAGAATGGAAACGTAAAATAAGCAAAGGCGAATATCCTTTTATTCATGTAACTAAGCATAGCACCAAAGGTGAAGAGCGCTAAATATGACTAACGACGACTGGAAGAGGCCCCTAAGGGGCCTTTTCTGCAATCATGGTTCAATATTCTACTTCTTTTTAGGATTCCTACTGTCGATGAACCAAGCAGGTCCTAATACATCTAGGACTTCTTTTTTTTCAAAATCGTAAGCAATGGATATCGAGTGACCTTCATGTCCTTTTATATAGCCGATTAGATAAATCGTGTTATTAACATAGCTACCTATATAGTCATAACTCTTAAATATGAAATCTGCCCTATAGTATTCCTTAATGTACTCTTTTCCAATAGGTATGCCTGTCCGAACGATTTCTTCTTTTTGGCATTCGATGCGTACTGCATGTAAAAGAAAACTCCTACCAGAATGACAAGTGATATAAAGACAAAAAGCCATAGTTGTTTCTTTTTCAAGTTGAAGTATTCTCCTTAAAATTGAGCTAAATATGCTATAAGCTTTCTTAGGAATAAGGTGCATTCTTATCTATAACCTTACTATTAATAAACCAATCCGGTCCCGTAACATTGACGATTTCTTTTGAGTCCAAGTCATAGGATATCCTAATTAAGTCTGTATCGTTTCCTTTTATATAGCCGTAAAGATGTACTCTTGCAAAGACACTGTTTTCTTCAATATTGTAATTTTTTAATACGAAATCCGTATTATAGTGAGTTTTAATATATTTGATACTGACAGTAGTAGCAGACTCCACTACCTCTTCCTCTTGAGCGGTAGAAAAACCACAACCGCCCAGAATGGTTAATATTATGATGAGAATTGTGCAACATTTAAGGATTGTGTTCATTTACGCAACATTCCCCTAACATGCTATTTATAATTTAATGTGAACTACAACCAGAATGCAGTGAACAATGACGTGGTTCTTATTTTTGTTGCAAATATCTCTCAGTAACAGGAAGTATTTTAATGATATTACTTCTTCATATTTAGGAAAAAGTCATCTGTTAGAGGGCATTTGAATACAGACTTGATTTTAGAATGGCGGAACAATTTTATTAGGATTCCTACTGTCGATGAACCAATCCGGTCCAGTTACGTAGAGTACCTTTTTTTTCTTATAGTCGTAATTTAGTGAGATTATCTGACCGTCATGTCCTTTTATATAGCCACGAAGATAAACGGTAGAGTTAACATAGCCGCCAATAAAGTCGTAATTTTTGTATATAAACTCGGCATTATAATGTTTTCTAATGTATTCTTTTCCAATAGGTATGCCAGATTGGACGTACTCTTCTTTTTGTACATCCTCCGTATATTGCATGTAACAAAAGATTCCAACGAGGATTGAAATACTATAAAGATGCTTCCCCAATCCTTTTTCTTCTTCAAGTTGAATTCTTCTCCTTAGTATCTCCTGACTATAAACTCATAACATTAGTGCTTTTTATAATAATAGTAGGATAGCTCATTTATTTAATAAAAGGATTAGCTCGGTACAACGTTTAAAAATTGTGTTCATATACGCAAATCTCTTCTAACATACAGTTACAAAGTCCTAATCGTTATTAGGTATGAACTGCGACCCAAAATGCAGTAACCAACGACTTTATACTTATTTTTACTTTCAACTATACCGCAAGTAAACAGGAAGTATTATAATGATTTCACTTCCTTAGATTGGAAAAATATATTCTTGAACTGGAATGAATCATATGTGTTTTTTTTTTTTGCATACAAATCTTGATATTTAAAATGGTGGAACATTCTTTTTAGGGTATCGACTGTCAATGAACCAATCCGGTCCGGTTACACTAAGCACTTCTTTTTTTTCAAAATCGTAAGCGATAGATATCGATTGATCTTCATGTCCTTTTATATAGCCGATTAGATGAACCGTATTATTAACATAGCTACCTACATAGTCATAACTCTTAAATATGAAATCAGCCCTATAGTATTTTTTGATGTACTCTTTTCCAATAGGTATACCTGTTCTAACGGCTTCTTCTTTTTTTATATTTGATGCGTAGTGCATGTAATAGAGAGCTCCTATTAGGATGAAGAATAAGATGAGAGCAGTAACCCAAATTTTTTTTCTTTTCAATTTTTAGATGCTCCTTTTTTGAAAGTATCAACTTTTTCTAACTTTATAATATATTAGGTGATTAGACAAGGTGGGGTAATAATTGCAGTATATTAGTGAAAAAACATACTGGAAGATAGCAGATGAGGCTTACCTATTGGATATTGATCCAAAGACTTATAAAAATGAAGATATTCCTGGTTGGAGGGTTGTTGATTTAGACGAAAAACTATTACATGACACGAACGGTTCCGGATTTGATGCGACCGTTTTTCACAATGAGAATAGCAATCAGGTGATTATAGGATATAGGGGAACTGAACCAGGGGGAAGACCAATATGGAGTAGAGCGATGGACATAGGAACGGACATTAGCGATGTTGTGGGCGGACGAGCGAAAAATTTAAATCAAGTTCACGATTATTATATAAATAATCAAGAAGAGATAAAAAAGCTCCCCCCACAGGTACAAAGTTCATTTCATCAGTATGAGTCACAGTATCAGGATAATCAATTTACAAAAGCCCAAACACTGTATGACGAAGTGAAGAAGAAGTACCCCGCTGCTGAAATTTCTACGACAGGCCATTCTTTAGGCGGTGCAGAAGCAGAATATATTGCAGTGAAAAATGGTTTATCATCCGTGAGTTTTGCTGCTCCGGGTATTGTACATTTATTGCCTGAAGATCTTCAAAAGAGGGTAAAAGCAGGAGAATTCAAGAAGACTAATGTGGCTTTTGCCCATCCCGGAGATAGTGTTGGTGGGGGAGCCACTAAGGCTAACCAACATGTGGGGGAAACGTATCATATTGGGAGTGATTATAAGACTGCCAATGTAGCCAAGTTTACTATTCCTGTTTCAATTCCCTTGGAAAGAAAAACCGAATTGGAAAGACTAATTCTTGGCCCAAAATGGACTCCTATTGTTTATGTTCCGATTACATTGCCTATGATACAGCAAGATGCATTCACCAAATTCTATAATTCTGTATTAGGTGGAGAGAACACTCATAGCATGGGAAACTTTACGTTTGATGAAAATGGCAATATCAGCAATCCACTGTACACGATGGACGGTCAATTGGTGGAAGGCAATCCACGGGTGCAGGCATACGAGCAAATGCTGGCCGCGCGAGCAGAGCTCAAGGAAGTCATGGGCGATCTGGTTGAACGCTATGGGGGACAAATGGGGGCCTTCGGGCAGTTTGCTGCTACTGCACTGGGTGTGAATTTGATGGGAGCAGGACAACAAGATGGTCGCGCTAATGTTGGGGCATATTTTGTGGGCAACAAAAATGGAGGCACAATTCAATTAACACCTGAGGAGCTAAAGCATGCGGCTAATCAGATGCGTTCTAGCTTGCATGGATTTTCCAGTGATACCCGTGCGTCCATTCAGTTATTTCAGGCTCATATCGGGACAAGTGAAAGTCAGTCTTTGACCCCGCTTGCGCATAGTGCTACGGCGACACTGGATCGGATTAATCGCTGGTATCAGGAATCGATTACAGAGATAGCAGAGTACATCGATCGCAAGGGTCAGGAATTCACAATGGTGGACCAATAAGAAAGAGCAACTGGAAGAACACAACGGGGGGCAAAAGAGATGGGCAGAATATCTTTGAGCCTGGGGGATCTGCGTAGGGCTGTTCAGCAATGCGAGCAGCTAAAGCAAAGACTTCAGCATCAGGAGCAGCAGATGAAAAATATATATGGTAGGCTGCAAGACTGGCGGGGCGAATCGGCTGCTGAATTAACACGTAAAATGGAGACGTTTCTCCAAGGCACAACTGTACGAATACAGGAATTGGACGACCATAAAGAGCAGTTGAAACGTTATATTCGGAAAATGGAAGAAGCTGATCGGCGTGAGGAGAGACGCAAGCGGGCTGCACAATGGTGATACAGACGGACTGCAATAGTTAGGAGAACATCATGAAAGATCAAAATGCATTTGTCATTTTACTTATATTGAATATCGTTTATGGCTTAACGTTATTTGCCTATCCGGCCATGCTGATGGTGGTCGCATTTTCTTTCGATGCACCAACAGCTGGAGATTATCTCAGCAATTATATTTTTGCCTATGTCATAATGAGCTGCCCGATAGGAATATTCATATCTTGGATCTGTTGGTATTTTTATCATCGTTATGCTTTTAAGAAGGCATATATTATTGCTAACTTTATGCTGCTGTGGCCAGCTACTCTTGTAGTGTCCTCGTGGATTCAATCGGCTTTTTCTTGAAGGGGTTCCCATCTGGCCAGTCAGCTACATAATAAAAAAACCGTACAATCGCTAGGGGACGACTCCCGCGGGGTACGGTTAAATGCATTTAAGTAAAAACTACATATATAGTAGAAGGAAAAAAATTTCCTCTGGAATGACGACGATAAAACCCTTGGCCAGAGATTTACCGGAGTCTACTTTAAAATTACCCTGTGGGCGAATATAGCAGCGTTCGGAAGCTTGAGGATGAGTTAAAAAAGGTGTAAAAATGTTGAAAAGCTACAAAGTTCGACATATTGTTCGCTTTTTCGCATCATATGTGATTGGATTAGGGATTTTTGTTTGCTATTTATCGTATATTTATGTATAATCTATCGTGTTGAAAGATTGATTGTACGTAATATGCTGATGAGGGTGGGTTCATGACGCTGCTCGACAGTAACGAAAGCAAGAAGCGGATGTGCCAGATTTACAATGAAGTTTCAAAGGAACTGTTCGGCTTCGGGACCACGCTGCTGCGGGCCACCGTTGAGAACAACATTGTTACCTTTGTGGCGAAGCACCGGCGTTCTCCACGCTCGGCGGCATTGGAAGTGGAAGCCCCCGGCTTGAAGCTGGAAGTGGATTTCCGAATGTCCATGCTGTACAAGAAGAGACTTCGCGAGAAGCTGATTGAGGATATGGAGCTCGATATAGATGCTTTACTGCGTGATTATGATTCAGCAACGCAGTGGGCTATTACGAACATCATTCTGAAGGAATCCTAATAAAATTGGATATTCGGCTTTTCGCTTCGGATCTATCTGAGGGGAGAACCTGTTATAACGCGCAGCGGGATCAACTTATTCTTTGTTTACGAAGAAAAGTATTCTTGTTTTACAAGAGTACTTTTCTTTTTTGTGTCATAAGGTGTGCATAATAAAAAATAGGGGGAGTTTCATATGAAGAAATGGTTTAAAGGGTTTATGGCTGTGACCTTGGCATCCGTGGTACTTGCAGGTTGCGGCAGTAATGCTACTGGCGGTCAGACAGATGGAAAAGATGGTTCAGCTGATGGGAAAAAGAAACTAGTTATTTCCACATGGGGCTTTTCCGAGGACTTTTTTAACAAAGAAGTGTACGAGCCTTTTGAAAAAGAACATAACGTTGATATCGTGGTCGAAATTGGAAATAACGCGGAACGGTTGAACAAAATCAGTCAAGGCAGCACAGACGTCGATCTGATTTATCTGTCCGATTATTATGCTCAACAAGGAATCCAACAGGGATTGTTTGAGAAGCTGGATCGCAGCAAGGTGCCGAACCTGAACCAAATTTATGATATTGCCAAAGCACCGCTGGGTGAGGAGTATGGTCCTGCTTATACGGTCGGGCGTCTCGGTATTGCCTATAATCCGGAGCTGGTGAAAAAGAATGTGACCTCTTGGGCTGACCTGTGGGGAACTGAGTTCAAAGGAAACGTGACTTTGCCGAATATTACGGCGACTGCCGGACCGATGATGGTAGATGCAGCCTCCAAGGTAGCGGGTAGTAAGGAGTTTAATGAAGACCAAGCCTTCGGAAAACTGAAAGAGCTGAGTCCGAATATCGTTAAGTTTTATAGCAAAACATCTGAGTTTGTGAACATGTTTAGTCAACAAGAAATTGCCGGCGGTCCAATCATGGAAATGTACTTCAAAGATTTGCAGGCGGCTGTGCCAGGAGCGAAATTTGTAGCTCCTAGTGAAGGTGCATACGCAGTAATGAACACAATTAATGTAGTGAAAGGCTCCGACCAGAAGGAACTGGCTGAGGAATTTATCAACTGGCAGCTGAGTAAGGAAGTTCAAGAAAAGTCTGCCAAGGCAAAGGTTGATTCCCCGGTGAATACGCAGGTGGTACTGTCCGGTGCGGATACAGAGGGAATTACGTACGGTACAGAGGTAGTGAACAAGCTGACCAAGCTGGATATGAAGTTCGTTAACGATCATATCAAGGCATGGACAGATCGCTGGAACCGGGAAGTTGCACAATAATGAAGAAGGTTATATTAGATGTAGATACGGGCATTGATGATGCGTTGGGTATTTTACTAGCCGCCAAAAGTGGTCAGCTGGATATCCAAGCGATTACTACGGTATGCGGTAATGTTTCACTTAAACAAGCAACATTGAACACATGCAAAATCCTCGACCTTTTGGATAGACCGGATATTCCGGTTTATCGGGGGGCGGAGGCCCCCTTAATACGTAAAGGCCTGCACGAGCATCGTGTCCATGGAGAAGACGGCATTGGAGGCGCACTGAGTGGAGTAGTCCCAGCCATGTCTGCGTCCGAAGGTTTTGCATCGGATATCATTATTGACACCGTGATGGCTCACCCGGGGGAAGTGACGCTCATTTGCACCGGGCCACTCACCAATCTGGCACTGGCGCTGCTGAAGTGTCCCGAACTGACGGATCACGTCGATGAAGTCATTTTTATGGGCGGTGTTATTCACGGGTGCGGCAATATTACACCTGTAGCGGAGTACAACATGTATGCTGACCCTGAAGCCGCACGAATCGTATTTCATGCGGGATTTGGTCGGTTGATACAGGTGGGACTGGATGTAACACGGAAGGCTCTGCTGACTGCCGATCATATTGCTCGTCTGTCCCATCCTGGAATTCGTAATTATGTAGCTCAAAGCACGGCCGTTTATACCAAGCGTTATGAAGAACGCAACGGGGTAAAGGCGTGTGCGCTTCATGACCCGCTTGCCGTGGGTGTCGCATTGAATTCGGGGTTAGTCGATACCTCGTCGTTGTATGTCGACGTGGAAACCTCCAGTCGTATATGTGACGGACAAACGGTGGGCGATGTGCAGAACCGCCTCAATCATAGCCCCAATATGAATGTATGTGAACAGGTGGACAGCGAAGCTTTTCTGGAGCTATTTATCCAGGTGCTGAATAAGGAATAACATTTTGATAACCGCAAGGAGCTACCCATGAAGAAAACATACTTGTATTGGCTGCTGCTGCCAGGTCTGCTCTTTCTGGCGGTGTTCATGGTCATTCCGATTGTGTTGACGATCGGTTCGACCTTCGTACAGAACAGCTCATTCACCCTAGAAGGCTATCTCCATTTCTTCAAGGACCCTTACTTTCTGAAAATATTGCTGACTACGCTGGAAGTCAGTGTCGTAACGACACTCGTGTGCGTATTACTTGGCTTCCCGACGGCTTATTATATTTCGCAAAAGGCCCCGCGTCGTAAAGGGATTTTGTTAGCGCTGGCTATCTTCCCCTTGTTGACGAGTCCGGTGGTGCGGTCATTCAGCTGGATGGTCATTCTGGGTCGCAAGGGACTGTTAAATAACGTGCTCATCGGTTTAGGACTTGTAGATGAGCCGCTGAATATTTTGTATACTCCGGCAGCGATGATTATTGGTCTGGTTCATTTGTTTTTACCGCTGATGATTATTTCACTGATTGGTGTACTCGAAAATATCGACGGTGATCTTGTTCATGCTGCTCAGAGCCTCGGGGCCTCCAGATTCAGCGCATTTCGTAAAATCGTATTTCCGCTGTCTGTGCCTGGCCTGATCATTGGAAGCATTCTCGTTTTCGTGGGCAGCCTGACTGCATATACGACACCAGCACTACTTGGAGGAAAACAGCGGGTTATCGCTACATTTTTGTATCAGAACGCGATGACGCTAAACGACTGGTTTTTAGCTTCTGTTATTGCAACAATTATGATTGTTATTACATTTATCGTGGTCGGTCTCTTAAATAAGGCGGCCCATAAACTCAATCCGAAGGGGTAGGTGGATATGCGGGAGAAACATTACGGACTAGGCTTCTTTAGCCTGCTGGTCTTCATCTTTCTGCTCGGTCCGCTGTTGATCATATCGGTCACTTCTTTCGAGCCGGGCACGGTATTAAAATTCCCTCCGCAGGGCTTTTCCTTGCGCTGGTATGAAAATATTTTTGAAGTGGATTTGTTTATGTCCACGTTCAAAACGTCCATTGTGGTCTCTCTGCTAGGCAACATCTTGGCACTGCTGATTGGTATGCCTGCCGCCTATGCGCTTAGTCGTTTTTCGTTTCGTGGGAAGGATGCGCTGAATGCTTTGTTCCTTTCTCCGTTGCTCATACCGGGTATTGTGCTTGGTTTTACACTGCTGCGCTATTTGATCATAGTTTACCATTTACCAGTATATGCTGGACTATTGATCGGACATACGGTGATTATGTTGCCGTTCATTATTAGAGTCATTGCATCCAGTTTGTCTAACTTTGATTTTGCGATTGAGGAAGCAGCGCTTAGTTTGGGGGCTGGACGGCTGGAAACCTTTTTCAAAGTGGTTCTGCCCAACATCCGCTCAGGCATTATTGCGGCTATCCTGATTGCCTTTCTGGAATCATTCAACAATGTCGACATTTCCGTCTTTATGACAGGACCGGGATTCAGCACCCTGCCCATTCAAATGCTGACTTACGTCGAAAATTATTTTGACCCGACGATTGCGGCGATTTCGGTTATGCTGATGATTTTAACCGGTATCCTGATGTTCTTGATTGAACGACTGATGGGATTGTCTTACTTCACTAAAAGGTAATGGAGGCTTCAACCTTATGGCACTGCTTACTCTGGATCGCGTATCGGTCGCTTATGACAACCAACTGATCTTGCAGGATTTCGATTTGCAGCTTGAACGGGGGCAATTGCTCTCGTTGCTCGGACCGAGTGGTTGTGGCAAAACGACCACACTTCGTCTCATTGCAGGATTTCTCGAAGCTAAACAAGGAACATTTTTGTTTGGCGATAAGGATTATACTCGGGTTCCGGTGAATAAACGGAACTTCGGCTTTGTATTTCAAAGTTATGCACTCTTTCCGCATTTGTCTGTTTTTGATAATGTTGCCTTTGGTTTGCGGTTACGCAAAGTAAAGGAAGATGATATAAAGCGCCGCGTTATGAAGATGCTGGGAACGGTTAGCCTGGGGGGATTTGAAAAACGTTTCCCCGGTGAATTATCAGGCGGACAGCGTCAACGTGTTGCGATTGCGCGAGCGCTTGTGATTGAACCCGATCTGCTGTTGTTTGATGAACCTCTGAGTAACTTGGATGCTAACCTGCGTGTAAATATGCGTGTGGAAATCCGCCGTATTCAACAGGAACTGGGCATCACTACCGTGTATGTATCGCATGATCAGGAGGAATGTTTTTCGATTTCTGACCAGGTTGCGATTATGAATAAGGGGAACATCGAACAATTAGATGCTCCATCGACCATTTTTAAATATCCGACGACCGAATTTGTCGCCCGTTTTATTGGGTTTAATAATTTTCTAAGCTTTGACGAGCGTACTGAAGAAGGGGATCGTATTCGACTGAATACAGGTGATCTTTCATTCGGCGTAGCGCGTAATCAGGGTACGGCCCAGCTGGGTGCTCGTCAGGGCGCTATTCGTCCGGATGATTTGGTCATTCGAACAGAAGGCAACGAGACAGGAGAAAATGAGCTCCCCGGTATTATTAAGGTAAGTACTTACCTGGGGCGTAGCTATCAGTATGTGGTAGAAACGGCGAAAGGCAACTTTACGGCTAATCAGGAAATGGATACGCCCTACCTGAGTGGTCAGCGGGTTACCCTGCATTTTCCGGCAGATAAAATGGTGCTGGTCCAATAATCAGCGGGTTCGATGAAGGAGATACATCATGCGTGCAGACAAAATGATTTTACAAGTTAAGGTGTATAACAGTTACTACAAGACGTTCGAAGAAGGCAATGTAGCTATACTTGATGGCAAGTTTATGTATATCGGTCAGCGTGGTCTGGAGTCTTTCGAGGCTGCTGAAATTGTCGAAGGGCACGGGAAATATATGATTCCCGGCCTAATCGACATCCATTTGCATATCGAAAGCACAATGGTGACACCGGCAACCTTTTCCTATGGGCTGATTCGCAATGGGGTAACGACGATTGTACCTGAACCGCACGAAATGGCGAATGTCTTCGGATTGGAAGGCATTCAGGAAATGATGGAAGCCAGCAAGGATTGCGTGGCTGATATGTTCTACGGCATCCCAAGCTCTGTCCCGGCAACGCCGCTCGAAACCTCAGGAGGCGAGATCGGTATTCCCGAAATTGATGCGCTGCTGCAAACCGGTGAAATGATCTGCCTGGGTGAAATTATGAACTATGTGGATGTCATTCGTGATCCGGAGAGCAAGACGAATCGCATCTTACGCCATGTTCGTGAGCACTACCCGGAGCTGATCATTGAAGGTCATACGCCACAGTTGCTTGATCTGGACCTGCATCAGTTGATCTATGCGGGGATAGGCTCAGACCATACTCATCAAAGTATTGAAGGTATGAAGGCGCGGATGGCTGCGGGGATGTTTATTGAAATCCAGGAAAAATCCATGACCCCTGAAGTGATGGACTATCTTATTCAGGAAGATGTGGCACAACATTTTTGCTTTGTAACGGATGATGTGATGCCAGACTCTTTCGTAGAGCGAGGGCATCTAAACCATATTGTAAGTAAAGCAATCGGAATGGGCATGAAGCCTGAGGATGCCATTTATGCAGCTACGTTTACTCCTGCTGCACGGATGCGTATGCATGACCGCGGAACCATTGCACCGGGAAAAATAGCTGACTTTGTACTGCTGTCGGATCTTGGTCAATTTGATGTGGAGCAAGTCTATAAGGACGGACTCAAGGTATTCGATAAGTTCGAGGAATACCATCAAGCACCAATAAAATGCCGCTTCCCCGCCCACTTTTATCAAAGTGTGAAGCTCAATCCCCTCACGGAGCAGGATTTTACTGTAAAGATGGATGTAGCTGATGGCACACATCAATGCCGTGTTATGATGGTCAAAGATGGCTCTACTTTTACAAGTGAACGGATTGCACCTGCACAAGTAGAGCAGGGGGAACTGGTATGGGAACATGGTGAACATGGACTGATTGCTACGTTTGAGAGGTATGGAAAGAATGGCAACCGTGCTTACGGTTTGATCGGAGGAGATACGATTAAACGTGGGGCAGTGGCAACCACCTATTCGCACGATAACCATAACTTGCTGGTCGTAGGGCATAACAAGCAAGATATGATACTGGCTGCGAATACGGTTCTTGCCAGCCAAGGCGGTTTTTGCGTAGTTGAAAATGGCAAGGTGCTGTCCCATTTGCCTTTAACCGTAGGCGGGATCTTAACAGAAGGACCGCTGGAAATGGTTGCGGCGCATGTGAAGGAGCTGCGTTCAGCCTTGCTGTCGCTGGGCTACCGCCATTACAATCCAATCATGTCGCTGAGCACGCATTCTTTGCCGGTCAGCCCGGCCTTGAAAATTACCGATCACGGCCTGATTGATGTAAATGCTGGCAAGGTTGTACCTTTAATCGTGGAAACTTCAGAGATGCAAGAATAATAAAAGAGCCGACCCTCTTATGGGCCGGCTCTTTTTTGATGCTTTAGCAGACAAAGTTAACATCTTCTATCCTCCTATTGATGTAACCTATGTATAAAAGATAAACAAGTCTTGATTCTGGGTACCCGATTGCATGTAGAGTTTGCTTTACAATTAGTTCATGTAATCTTCATGATTAAAATCGAATAAGGACTTGAAAAACATCGTCACAGTGTTATAATTAAAACAGGATTTAGATTAAGTCTAAATTAATTGATTAAGATTTATTAGATTGACGCATGGAATTTTGAAGAAAATCAGACACTACTGCTAACGAGCATCCAAGCTTTACACCAACTATATTTGAACGAGAGGGGATTTTAAACATGAGTACATTAAATCATACGAACGCACCTACACAAGAGGCTATTCAAGAATTGCACAAGGCATTGAATCGTCAGGTAGCTACCTGGTCTGTATTGTACACGAAACTGCATTATTTCCACTGGTATGTGAAAGGACCTAAATTCTTCACATTGCATGCTAAATTTGAAGAACTTTACAATGAAGCAACAGCTAATCTAGATACGATTGCTGAACGATTGTTGGCTATTGGTGGCCGTCCGGCTGCGACCTTGAAGGAGCATTTGCAACTTTCAGCTATTCAGGAGTCCGCAGGTGAGCAGACAGCTGAGGATATGGTGAAGTCCGTTGTTGCTGATTTTAAAACCATCACTGTTGAGCTGGCTAATGGGATGGAAGCAGCGGAAGCGGCACAGGATAAAGCGACAGAGGATCTTCTTAACGGCTTAAGAGAAGCAATGGATAAACATATCTGGATGCTGAGTGCGTATTTGGGATAACCCATTGGTATAGACTTCCATGTATATGGAGATCAGGTGAACAAGACACACATCCCGTTGGTTCCACTCTGCCACTGGAGTATAATAACGAGAAGGCGTGGAAGACCACAGGCTCTAGAGTTATAGAGCTGCCGGGATGGGGTGTGTGTTATGGAAGTGAAACAACAGCTTTTGCATGAAGCGGAGCAGTTTATATATACATGTTATGAGGAGCTGGGCCGAAGCCGCGATGAAGCGGAGGCCCGGCTTCTTAATATTCGTCACGACATAGAGACTACGGGAACGTATGATCATACGTACGAAGAGCTGGAGCACGGGGCACTTATGGCTTGGCGCAATAGCAATCGTTGCATCGGTCGCTTATTTTGGGACAAGCTTTTGGTCAGGGATGCGCGGGGCGCGTCAGATGCAACGGAAGTGGTTCGCGAGCTCTTGGAGCATATACGCATAGGAACGAATGGCGGTAAAATTAAGCCAACGCTTACTGTATTCCGCGCCTCCAAGCCAGGGCAGCCGAATATCCGCATCTGGAACCATCAACTCATTCGTTACGCTGGATATGAAACCGATCAAGGGGTCATCGGGGACCCGATCTCGGTAGATTTTACCAATGCTTGTAAAGACATGGGCTGGCAAGGAGCGATGACCCCTTTTGATATATTGCCACTGGTTGTGGAAGCAGGCGGGCGGCCTCCCGAGCTATATGATATTCCTGAACATTTGGTAATGGAGGTGGCCATTGAGCATCCAGAAATCTCGGGTTTCGCTTCCTTGGGATTACGTTGGTATGCTGTGCCTATGATTTCGGACATGACGCTGGAGATTGGCGGTATCATCTATACAGCGGCTCCCTTTAACGGCTGGTATATGGGAACAGAAATCGGCGCCCGCAATTTTGCGGATACCTTCCGCTATAATATGTTGCCACAGGTGGCTAAGCTGATGGGGCTGGATACGACGAGTGAAACAACGCTTTGGCGTGATCGGGCGCTGGTGGAATTGAATATTGCTGTGCTGCATTCTTTCAAAAAGGCGGGAGTCAGCATTGTCGACCACCATACCGCAGCGGCACAATTCAAGCTGTTTGAGGAACGGGAAGCCAAGGCTGGACGCGCACTGACAGGCAATTGGACATGGCTGATTCCCCCGCTATCCCCGGCGACAACGCATATTTTTCATAATTTCTACGATAATCGGCTTGTGAAGCCGAATTTCGGAGTTCAAGAGAAGTCGTATATGTCGAGACAGGCTAATACAGTATCAGATACAGTGCTTCAGCAGAAACGCCAAGGCTGTCCTTTTCATTCCGGATAACGATGGGAATGACCTGATTGCTGCATTAGGACTCGAGCTTATCCCATGCAACGATAAATAGGGTAGCCAGTGGTCCTATTAATAGGGAGAGAAAAAACCAATTTAGCCCGCTCCGATTTTTGGATTGTGCCAAGCCGGCATTAATCAGGGCAAGTGTTCCCCACCCTACATAATAATCTTCTGACATGGTATTCTCCTTTGTAAAAAGGTATAATATCGTACTGTGTATGGTATGAACACATCCATGATTTCATGAATTTAGAGTAAATATACCTTTATATATTCTAGTTTGAGGAGCGAAGCTAAGTTGGAAAGATATCAGGCAGAGCGCATTGTCGCTGAGCTTTTGGAACGGGCTGCTATAGGTGTGATAGTCAAGCTGGAGAAACGTTTTCCTGGCGGAAGGCTGATTGGGGGTAAATATGCTATGAATGCTCACGCCATTACCATGTATACGGACGTTATCGAAACACAGTGTTTACAGATGTTCGGCAGCATTGATCGAGTTGAGGAGTATTTTACAGTTGTGCTTGCACATGAGATTGGACACGCCGCCGATACGGAATTAGTGGACCTCTCCGATGCGTTGGAGCAAGAGAGTGGGATAGGGACCCGGCAACGACTTGCGCTGCAAATTGAAGAAAACGCATGGAATTATGCGCTTGGGTTGGTGCCTGAAATAGATGCAACGTTTATTTCTGCCGTAATAGACGAGTCCTTGCTGGCCTATCGGGTCCCGATTATGGAGCAGTCTGACATTGCGTAACAAAGATGATCCGAGAGCCGTCAGGCTCTTTTTTTGTTGATTAAAACAGACGAGATTGGGTCGGATGATCTAAAGGAGTAGCTTTTTAAGCTGCGACACGCGTCCCTGGGATAGTTCGAGCATTTCGGCTAATTCTTTTTGAGATACATTTGGGTGCTCCTGCATGAGCTGTTTTAGTTTATTCAGGAGATCATTCTGATTTCTGTAACTCCTTCTTTTCTTGGGCTGGACAGGACGTGCTTCACTCAAATGACTAGAAGGATTATCGCTCTTCAGATTTTCAATACAACTTTTACATATCAGATGATCCCTGAAATAGCTCAAATGATCTACGGCACCACAAAAATAGCAAGAAACCCCCGTATACTTGCGAATCATCAGTCCCTCTGGGGTAATAAAAAAATCGAGGGCATCTCCAATATTAATATTCATAGAATTGCGCAGCTCCTTAGGCAGCACAATGCGGCCTAAATGGTCTAATGGCCGTGTCATTCCTGTGTTCTTCATCATTTTTCCCCTTTCCTGAAATGCGCTTATAGTTGTAGGAATTGTATGTATATATGCTGGAAGTACAAAGCGCTTATATTACAGTTTGTTTTGGTATAGCTATGCTGAAAAAAAAGCTCCGGCATGACGAACAATTACGTCTGCCGGAGCATTGTACAGCCAATGAATCTAAGATGTCATGTCGAATTACTGTGGGTTGGTTGTCCAAATACCGGCTACTTTTAATTGAACCCGTGGAGGCAGTTTCAATGTGGCTAATGTCAGATCGGCCAAATCCTGCGGTTGAAGCATGCGATCCTCATCACCAATAGGTAATCCTGCGTTTGCCGCCAGTTCTGTATTGACAGTGCTTGGAGTCAGCGCGGTGACGCGAATGTTAGATTTGCGAACTTCCTGCATCAGTGCTTCTGTGAAGCCCATCAAAGCAAATTTGGATGCGCAATATGCCGAGCCTGTTGCAAAACCTCGTTCTCCTGCCGTCGAGGAAATATTAATAATGTTTCCGCTCTTTTGTGCCAGCATGCTTGGAAGCACAGCATGTGTGACATAATAGGTTCCCATCAGGTTTACGCGAATAATACGTTCCCACTCTTCGGGGTCCATCTCCGCGACTGTGCCAAAGGTAGCAATGCCTGCATTGTTAATCAAAATGTCGACAGCGCCTAGCTCATGTTCTAGTGAAGCTACAGCGGCAGCGGCCTGTGAGCGATCCGATATATCTGCAACAGCACTCACCACTTTCACACCGTATGTACTCCCCAGTGAATCCTGCAGCTTTTGCAGGTCAGTCAATGTGCGTGAAATTAATCCCAGGTTAACGCCTTCCTTAGCTAAAGTTTCGGCAATTGCTTTACCGATTCCTTTACTGGCTCCTGTAATAATAGCTGTTTTATTCTTAAGTTCCATCCAGTCTCCTCCTTATTAATCTATAATGTGGTTGTGCATCTGGGCACATGGTTACATTATACAAGGTTAAACTCATTGAACCAAACTTCGCCTCTGAAGAGGCATTCATTTAGAGGTCTCTATTTGGAAATATAAATATCCCCTGAAGTGGTTTCGACCTTAATCACGTTCACACTACCGGGAACAGATTCGGGAGTATTGATACTCCCAGAGTCAGAGCGGACATTATAAACACCTTTAAAATCGGGAGCTTGCTTAATCTTCACGTCACCAGAATCAGCATTCACTTCCAAGTTGGCTACGGCACGTTGCGTAATATTTGTCTCCCCTGAGGTTAGGGAAATAAGGCCATTACCGCTATAATCGCGAATGGTAACATCACCTGAAGTAAGCTTTAACTCCATATCTGCTGCAAGCTGACTGGCTGTAAAATTGCCGGATGTTAAATTTGCGATCAGGTGGGTACTTTGGAGGTTTGTAATCTCGGCAGTGCCTGAAGTAGCGGTGATGGAAGTATTCTGCACGGAGGCATCCTGAAGTTTTACATTCCCTGAATGTGCATCTACCTGTAGGTCAGTTAGTGTTTCGCCAGAGGGCATCTCTACGGTAATCGTTTGATCCAAATCAGGAGTGATCGAAAAGAATGACAAGGAAGGGGCCGGCTCCGATTGAATCGTAAGCTTACCGTTCTCAATTCGGGCATTATGAATTTGGTCGGCTACCTTTGTCTGAACTTCTCCACTAATGCGTATCGTACCTTGGTCGCCAGAGTCAGGAGTAAACAAAATAGAGACATCATCAGAGCTGTCCACCTTCAGCTTCTGTAGCTGACCACGTGTAAACGTCCATTTTTTGTTAATCGCAGTTGTTTCCTTCATGACTTGTTGACTCCATGGGGCACCGTAGGCCACCATTCCGGCTACACCGATGACAATGCACAGACCTGCTGCAATAAACCACTTTTTATTCATGTTGTTAGTAAGCTCCCCTCAGGGTAGTCAGATTCCATTTCCAGTATCGTACAGTGCCCCTGACCATAAGGAGTAAGAGATAACGTACTCCAGGCAGCAGCAATAGACCTATACCCGTCAACGTGATAGAGAAAAAGAATTTGGCCGGGTAAAAGGTGCTGTTTAGCGCATAATCAGTAACGGCGAGAAGGGGGGCTGCAATGAAGCTAACCGCTACCACGGTCAATGAAACCCATACTACCCATAGGGTAGCCATAATCGGGATGGAGATCAGCAAGTTAAGAAACAGTAGCCCTAAGAAAGTAAAAAGATTGCGTGCGAAGCTTCCCTGGCGAAGCGGAGGAGAAGCGTTCCAGGCTGCATTGGGATCATCCAACGCTTCTCGGGCAATATCCTCTGGGTTACCCAGCTCATGGGCAATCTCACTTTCGCTTTTGCCATTAACCAACCCGTAGTCAAAATGCTGGCTCAAATCACTAAGCAGCTCATTGCGTACCTCTGCAGGGAGAGGAGAAAGACGCTGTTCCACCTCTGTAAGAAACTGTTTTCTATTCATCGGAATTTCCTTCCTCCAGTAGGCTTGCGACATTATGGACAAAATCATTCCATTCCCGCGTAAGTATTCTTGTATAATGACTGCCAGTATCGGTCAGCCGATAATATTTGCGAGGAGGCCCCTCGGTCGATTCCTGTAAATACGTTGTGCAGTATCCTTCTGATACCAGACGGCGAAGCAGTGGATATAGGGCTCCCTCGGCTACTTCAATATGACGGGAGACGGCTTGCGCCAACTCGTAGCCATAACGGTCTTTGCGTCCAATTAGAACTAGAACGCACAGTTCCAGTACCCCTTTTTTGAATTGGATGTTCACATTCACGAGCGGTGCTCCCTTCCTGGATGTTATCAATAATTCATAGGTGTCGTTCGGAATAAGGGAAAGAAACGTGTGTTTGTGCATAATTTGTCACGGGTACTAATTATAGAACAGTAGTCAGGTATAATTTAACATCATGTACTGATTAATGCAAGGTACTAAATTTTTAATAATAAAATATTTGTGTCAAAATGGACAGATTTCCTTCCTTGGAGGCTTTATTGAGTAGCGAATGTTGTAGAAAAAAGTATTTTTATTTGGGAATTCATCGAAATATGGCTGGAAGCACAGATAGGATGCCGCTTTAATTTCATTCATTAAAATGATAGATTGTAAAGTATTCAACAGGGTTAAAAATTACTTTTTATGAAGAGGTGGATAAAGAATGGACTGGAAACATTGGTATATGGAACTGGAACAGGATGATGAGTCTTGGGATGTATCTGAGGAGATTGTTCTGCGTGGTGTAGTGCAACTTGATTTTTGCGGGCAGCCCTCGGAAGTAGAAGTCGAATTTATCGTGGGAGCCGATTCCGAAGAACAGGCACAGACTATAGAAGAACCTACACTGTTGCAAAAAAAGACATGGGAGCAGTATATGGAATATTCATCAGCTATTCATCCTCAAGTGTTGGAATCCATACACCATCATTATGCTGGCATCGTGGAAAAGTATCGGAATGCTTACAGTACATGGGGAGAGGACCCGGATGAATATGCGCCTTATGTGGAGCGGCCGGAACAATTGTTGAATCGAATACAGCTTATGTCTATATTGATTTCCGACTCATCGGCAAAGGATGAACTGTATTTGAATTTTAGTTGTTCCTGGGATCGAGAACATGGCTTAGGCGTACATATGAAGCAGATGAAAATGGAGCATATTCAAGGCGCTTATACATTATATGACCTAGAATAAATCCCCTTCCCGGGCTTTTAGCAGAAAGGACCGGAAAGGGGAACAGAATATGTTGAAAATGAAGGCGTGATTCGAAACGATAAAAAATTAGTTGGATACAGCCAATGCAGCCCGGGCTGCTTGAGCCGCTTGTACCATTTGTCGCAAGGCGGCGACAGATTCCTCTTTGGTGCGGGTTTTCAGACCACAATCCGGATTAACCCAGAACAAATCTGATGGCAGTACGCGCAGGGCACGCTGGATCATGCTTAGCATTTCAGATACATCGGGGATGCGCGGACTGTGGATATCGTACACGCCCAGACCGATGCCTTTGTCGTATACCTGATCTTCAAAGCTGACAATCAGTTCTCCGTGGCTTCGCGAAGTTTCAATAGATATAACGTCGGCATCCATGTCGGAGATGGACTGAATCATATGCTGAAATTCGGAATAGCACATATGCGTATGGATTTGGGTCGCAGGTTCAACGGTGGCCGTGGTCACAAGGAAGGCTTGAACTGCCCAATCCAGATAGGCTTGCTGTTGTTCTTTTTTCAGCGGAAGCCCTTCACGAATTGCGGGTTCATCGACCTGAATCATGCTGATGCCCGCTTGTTCCAGTGCCTCTACCTCTGCCCGTAATGCCAGAGCCAATTGTAAAGCAACTTGGCTACGCGGAATATCATTGCGTTCAAAAGACCAGTTCAAAATGGTCACAGGGCCTGTAAGCATTCCCTTAACAGGCTTGGAAGTTAACGATTGAGCGAATGCCGTTTCTTCCACAGTCATGGGCTGATCGAAGGAGACGTCTCCGTATATAATCGGCGGTTTGACACAGCGGGAGCCGTAGGACTGCACCCATCCGTTTTGTGTAAAAGCAAAGCCATTCAGCTTTTCGCCAAAAAATTCAACCATATCGGTCCGCTCAAATTCCCCGTGTACAAGCACGTCAATGCCAATGTCCTCCTGAATATCAATCCATTCCTTGATTTGCTGTTGGATGAACGTCCGGTATTGCTCGGCAGACCATTCTCCTTTGCGATAGTGCAGGCGGGCCTTGCGGATCTCGGCGGTTTGCGGGAAGCTACCAATGGTCGTCGTAGGCAGTGGAGGCAACTTCAGCTTATTTTGCTGAATCTCACGACGCTCGGCGAAAGGAACGCTGCGTGTTAGAGGCTCCTTTGCCAGCAAGTCAGCCAGATCGTCAGCTGTTTGTACGCGTGCCGCTGAGCTGTTGAAACGGGCTACCGCATCTGCACTTTGTCCAAGCTTGGTGAGTGCGGATGGATCGTGTTTGCCAAGTGCAGCCGTCAGGACGGCGATTTCCTCAAGCTTTTCATCGGCAAAAGCCAGCGCTTGCACCAGTTCTCGATCCAGCTTGTGCTCTGCTTCCAGACTGACTGGCACATGCAGCAGACTGCATGATGGCTGTACGATAAGCTGCTCGGCAGTGGTCTGTTCTGCTAACTGACCCAGCAGGGTAGCCACAGCGTTAAGGTCGCTGCGCCATATATTGCGCCCGTCAATGACCCCAGCGCCCAGCGTTTTTCCTTTAGGGAAACCATACTGCAATATATGCTGGAGATTTTCGCCATCATCATACACAAAATCAAGACCCAGTCCCTGTACCGGAAGTGCGGACAGACGCTCATAATGGTCCAGGCTGCCAAAGTAAGTTTGCAGCATTATATTTAAAGAGGGCGCAGCTTGGGCCAAAGCTTCATAGACTTCCTGAATAATGTCCAGATCCTCTACTGGGAATGAGGTGGTCAGGACAGGTTCATCGATTTGGACCCACTGAACACCTTCTGCTGCTAGTTCAGACAGGACACGGGTGTATAAAGGCAGGAAGGTTCTTATAATAGAAGCAAGCTCCTTGCGATCATAGCCTTTGGAAAGGGTAACGAATGAATAGGGGCCGATGAGGACCGGTTTCCCATCAATGCCTAGCTCTTGTTTTGCTTCACGATAAGCCCGTAAAGGTTTATTTTCAGTGAACACCGGGACTGCGTTTGCCAATTCAGGAACGATGTAGTGATAATTGGTGTTCATCCATTTGGTCATTTCACTGGCGGTTGCTCCCTTCTGTCCACGAGCGATCCCGAAATACACGGACAGAGGAATCGGACCTGCGGGACGATGGTTGAACCGTTCGGGTACGAGACCAAACATCACAGATGTATCCAGCATGTGATCATAATAGGAGAAGTCTCCGACAGGAATGCGATCAATCCCCTTGTCACGCTGCTTGCTCAGATGCTCCAACCGTAATCTTTTCATTTCCGTTTGCAGTTCGCTTTCGCTAATACTGCCGTTCCAGAAGCGTTCCAGTGCTTTCTTCCATTCCCGGTTTTCGCCGATACGCGGATATCCTAGATTACTGCTAATTAAGCCGGACAATTCAGGCCATTCAATGACGGACATGTACTTTTCCTCCTAGTGGGTGGCTGTTTTATTTTTACGTACCAAAAAAGGCATTCTTCCCCCCAGAGTTAAAAATAAGTAGGGGAAAGAATGCCTCCGTGATTAAAAAATCAAAAATACGGCGACTGCTCTTAACACCTCCCTATCTTCCGTAGGTACTTGCGATGTTGTTAAAATAGGCAGGTCTCCTGACTTACGGATCATGACTCTCAGCATCCCTTCCCGGTCTGTGGACCAGTGGTTGTATGAACAGCTGGAAGTTCCCCGTTTACAGTGGCGGGACCGTGCCGGATTTGCACCGGCTTCCCTTTTAAGCCTGATCTGAATAGAACAGACACCTATCTCCAAGCTATGCGGTTAAGGTATGACGAATAATTATGCACTCGTATACTTGTTCACCATCATAAGTGAAACTTGCAGGATGCGCAATAGAAACTGCAATGGAATCTGTTAGGGATATGCAAAAAAAAAGACAAGCCTCATCCATGATGGAGACTTGTCCTAGATTAGATATAGCATTTGCCGAGTAACCTTCGCCTTAAGTCAATGAAACGGTGTAACCTGCCTGAATGCTGGCTTTTACATCTACTAGACGCTGATTGCGGCTGCCCCGGAAGGGAAGGGTCAGGTCCTTTTGCTGTTCTACAAAGCGACCATCCACAATCACATCGCACAAAAGTGCTAGCTCTTGTCGCTCCTGATCTGTGAGTAGATCTTCATAAACAAAGCCAGTGTAAGCCCACACGGTTCGGTCGGGACAGGCCGCACGGAAGTCACGCACAAATTGCGAGCATTCTGCTGCTGAGAAAAACGGGTCTCCCCCGCAGAGAGTCAGTCCATCCAACAACGGATTATCCATGATGTCACGAATGACTTCCTGTTGTCGTTGGGGTGTGAATGGCTCACCTGCACGGAAGCTCCACGACGCTGGATTAAAGCATCCGGGACAGGCATGACGGCAACCGCTAATGAACACGACGGTGCGCAGGCCGTATCCTTCGTTCAGAGATTCCGGAATGTAGCCACACAAATTCACTTATGTTTCACCCGATCTCGAACTTCTGCTTGTTTTGCAGCATTAAAGCGAACGGTATAATCCCCTGTCAGATATCCGGTTACCCGACGTAAGCGCTGAAAGTGTGTGTGCTCCTCATCTGTGCCACATTGGGGGCAGCTTGTCCCGATAATCCCTTCATAACCGCATTCCGTACAACGATCCACCGGATGGTTGATGGAGAAGTAGCCGATATTCTGATGCAGCGCGTATTGAACAATTTTAAGAAACGCATCCGGGTTATTCCGCGCATTACCGTCCAGCTCAATGTATGATATCGCACCAGCGTTGCATAGGTTATGGAACGGAGCTTCCAAGCTGATTTTACGAGCAGCCGGGAGCGTGTAATACACGGGAATATGAAAAGAATTCGTGTAATATTCTCGATCATTCACCTCAGGAATAATCCCGAAATCACGTTGATCCAGCAAGGTGAACTTGCCCGACAGACCTTCGGCAGGCGTAGCGAACAATGTAATATTCAAATTGTGATATTCACTCATTCGATCGCAATACACGCGCATAGAAGTGATGATTCGCTGTGCCTCGCGGTATACGAAATCATCCTCCCCGTGGTGTTTCCCGTATAGTGCCTTCATGCACTCAGCCAGTCCGATGAATCCGATCGAAAGCGTACCGTGTTTTAGTATGCTTCCCACCTTATCATCTGGCTCTAGTTGTTCTCCACCTTCCCATACCCCTTCGCGCATCATAAAGTCCGAGGCTTTGGCCGGCTGGCTGGTCTGGATTTGATAGCGATGGATTAAGCCATCCACCGCAATGCGCATAACTTCTTCTAGTCTCGCATCAAAGCGATCACGGTCAGGTGTCAGGCGTTTGCCTGTGCAAATACCATACTCAATGCCAAGCCGCACCAGATTAATGGTATTGAAGGAGAGATTTCCCTTACCACTCTGCCGATTTCTACCGAAACGGTCAGAAATGGTGCGGGTACGGCAACCCATTGTCGCTATAATGGTATCCGGGTCATCAGCACGGTAAAAAGGCAGGTTAAAGGTGGCATCCACATTCACAAAATTGGGATACATCCGTCTGCTAGAGCATTCTACCGCCCGTAAGAACAAATCATAATTGACGTCGCCTTCTGCCTGATTGATTCCCTCTTTGCATTGGAAAATATGCTGTGGAAAAATAGGAGTTTCCCCGCTACCCAAGCCGCGAATCGTGGCCTCCAGCAGCGATTGAGTAACAAGCCGTCCCTCAGCAGACGTGCACATTCCGTAATTCAGTGAAGTGAATGGAATCTGTCCACCTGCGCGACTGCTCATGGTGTTCAGGTTATGAATGAGCGATTCAGCAGCCTGTCGGGTTTCCGTCTCCGTCTCTTCGCGAGCGAATGCGTATGAACGAGGGCAGACTTCTTGCAAATGGGGATTGGCCATATGTAGCTCATCGTCAGTCAGACTGGATTCTATCTCTTCCTCGAACAGCCGAAGTCCCTTGCGCAGATGCTTGCGGAAGGACCGGGCAACGTATGGGGCAAGGTCCCAATCTATTTTATTGGCGGAGACACCTCCGAATTGGCTATTTTGCTGAGACTGGAATATGATGGCAACTAGTGCCATAGCGGACATAATCGTTTGCGGTGTGCGTACAGAGCCATTGCCTGTATTGAATCCGTCTTGTAGTAACCGGCCAAAAGGGATAAAGATACAATTCGTAGTTCCGAGTGCGTATTGGTCCAAATCGTGAACATATACATATCCGTGATCAATCGCGTTCGTCAGTTCGGGCGGAAGTACCCGCAGGCGCGCATACCATTTGGCATACTCGGACCCAAGCTTGCTCATTTTGCCGCTGAACGATTCTCCATTCAAATTTGCATTCTCCCGCAGCATGTCCAGATCTTGTGCCCCAATGACCCGCTCGCCGATGTCGTATAATTGATGTTCCTCCAGCACCTTCATCGTAAAACCCTCCATATAGTAAAATATATATATTTTTCACAAAAACAACATATTGATGATATCTAGTGATAACCAATTGTTTCGATCTATATATTGTATATACGTATACATCGGGAGTATGTGACTATTGTCACATTGGCAAGGGCGGCCGACACGAAAAAGCCAGGTATAGAGTAAGGGGCACATCCGTAGATATGCGCCTTACTCTATACCTGGCAATCGAAGTTGTGACAAAAAAATGAATAGGGTCGTCGGTACATTGTGTATGATTTTGGGATATAGATTTAGAAGGTTTAGAGTAGCTTTTTCAACTGGGACACCCGGCCTTGGGAGATATCGAGCATTTCTGCATACACTTTTTGTGGCAGGTTCGGGTGATCCTGAATTAGCTTGCGAAGCTTTTTTACCATTTCACCTTGCTGCACTCTGGATTGCTTGGGCTGCCACGTTGTGTTGTTTCGGATCGGCTGGGTATGTTCTTGAGCCTGGATAGCATCATTGCTTGTGGCATGCACATTTTCATCGGTCTTTAATAATTGAATGCAATCAGCGCAGATAAAGCTGTCCCGAAAATAAGTTAAGTGATCCACCGCGCCGCAAAATTTGCAGGAGACACCCGTGTATTTTCTTAATACAAATCCTTCTTCATCTACGAAGAATTCAAGCGAATCACCGATATTGATATCCATTGTGGTGCGCATTTCCTTAGGGAGTACAATTCGCCCCAATTGATCCAGGGGCCTTGTCATTCCGGTATTTTTCATCAGCGCTTCCTCCTTCAATGATATATCCTGATTATACCAAAAAATATTATTTTTAGCTTTGTATATTGAAGGTAAAATGCAACTTTTTTTGTCTTTATGCTGCAACTCTCTTTCATCCAGTATAGGATGTTTTCGGTATTGTTGCCGGGATACTCCTTTTTAGCTATGATATATTAAAACGCTTTCATGTATGCCCTTTCATTATATTCTTAAAATGGGATAAGGAGATGACGGATATGAGTCATGAAACAACGGATATCGAATATTTATTTCAAGATCCGAAGATTCATCTGGATGAGCGTGTACGGGATCTCGTGTCACGACTAACCTTGGAGGAAAAGATCGAATCCATGTTGCAATATCAGCCGGCCATTGACCGATTGGGAGTCGCAGCTTACAAGCACGGTACGGAAGCGGCACACGGGATAGCATGGTTGGGTGAGGCGACTTCATTTCCTCAGCCAGTAGGATTTGCATGTACTTGGGATACGGAATTAATGCGTCAAATCGGATCTGTTATCGCAGATGAGGCGCGTGTCTACTATCGTCGTGATCCCAAATTAAACGGTCTGACCCTGTGGGCACCTACGGTGGATATGGAGCGTGACCCAAGATGGGGACGCAATGAGGAAGCTTACGGCGAAGACCCATATTTGACGGGAGAACTGTCAAAGGAGTTAGTCAAGGGGATACAGGGCGATCATCCGGTATATTTGAAAGCGGTCGCTACTTTAAAACATTTTCTGGGTAACAATAATGAAGTGGATCGGGGAAGTGGCTCCTCCAGTATAGATCCACGAAACCTGCGAGAATATTACCTAAGAGCCTTTGAGAAGCCTTTTATGGAAGGCGGCGCCCAGTCGATGATGACTTCCTACAACCTGATTAATGGAACGCCTGCTACGTTATATCATGGGGTTAACGATATTGTCAGGGACGAATGGGGGATGGACGGCTTTGTCGTAAGTGATGCGGGTGATGTCATGGGGATTGTCAACGATCATCAGTATTACGATTCCCACACGCCAGGTGTGGCCGAATCTATTCGGGCGGGAATTGACAGCATTACAGATGATGCGGAGCTCTCCAAGCGGGCGATTCGAGAAGCTTTGGCACAAGGATCGCTGCAAGAAGAAGACTTGGATCGGGCATTGTTTCATACGTTCCGTGTCCGTTTTCGGTTGGGGGAATTTGATCCGGCTGCAGACAACCCCTATGCCTCGATCGGAGAGGAAGCTCTCATGACAGAGCAAGCCCGTGAATTGTCGTTGCGTGCGGCGAGGGAGCAGATCGTATTGCTTAAAAATGAGCATGAACTCTTGCCATTGGACCCTGCCCGGTGTGGCAAAGTAGCGGTCATTGGTACGCATGGCAATGAGGTGTACCGCGACTGGTATTCCGGTACGCTGCCCTACCGGGTTACACCGCTGGAGGCGATTCGTACCAAGCTGGAAGGTGAGGACGAGAAGGAACGCGTCGTGTACCGTGATGCCAAGGATCGCGTGACCTTGACGGCGGCGAATGACGGATTGAAGCTCGCAGTTGATTCTTCTGGTGAGATGCGCCTATCCCAGGATGGAGACCCAACGGTATTGACCATGACGGATTGGGGCTATGGCAGTGTGACGTTACATGATGAGCATCTGGGTACTTACGTGACGAGTGATGAAATAACGCTTCGTGTGACAGCTGATGAAGCGTATGGCTGGTATGTCAAAGAGGTCTTTGGGCTGACTCCTGTTGGACAAGGAGAGCATCTGTGGACGACATGGAATGGAAAACCAGTCATTGCCGGAACAGAGGGCTCATTAAAGGTAGTGGAGGCTGAAAAATCCGCACTTAACGCTGTAGAGTGTAACGCCTCGACAGCCTCGACAGTTTCAGGACAGAGCCATACAACATTCCAGGTAGAGACGGTGTCAGATGGTTTAGCGGAAGCGATAGCCGCTGCGCAAGCGGCAGATACAGCAATTGTATTTGTTGGAAATCACCCGCTCATCAATGGAAAGGAAGAGAATGATCGCCCAGGCTTGGAACTGGCAGCTTCCCAGCAACGGCTTATCGAGGAAGTGTATCGCGTCAATCCGAATACGATTGTGGTTCTGACGGGTAGCTATCCATTTGCCATCCCTTGGGTTCAGGAGCATATTCCAGCGATCGTATACACGTCTCATGCGGGACAAGAGCATGGTACGGCAATAGCGGATGTGTTATTTGGAGATTACGCGCCAGCGGGGCGTTTGAACATGACCTGGGTTCAGAGCGAGGATCAATTGGGCGACATCAAAGATTACGATATTATTCGCGGTGGTCGTACCTATCAATATTTTGAAGGTGTATCCTTGTATCCATTTGGCCATGGATTGACGTATTCGCCTTTTGAATATAGTGACCTGCGTACAGATGCCCTGAAGGATAGCGTAACATCTATTGCTGCACTGGATGCCATGGATACGCTCCAGGTGTGGGTAGAGGTGACGAATCGGGGCGTAGCTGCTGGTGAAGAGGTTGTGCAACTCTATGTACGGCCTGGTGCCTCACGAGTAAAGCGACCATTGAAGACATTGTGCGGTTTTCAACGTATTCGCTTAGAGGCAGGTGAGACGCGAACGGTTTCCTTTACGATTCGGATAAAGGATTGGGCGATCTGGGATGTTACGCGGGATTGCTATTGCGTTGAATCGGGTGAATATACACTGCTGGCTGGTGCTTCCTCAGCGGATATCCGATTGGAGCACCCTGTGTACGTTCGAGGCGAAGTCATTCCACCACGCCAAGCCGGACGAAGTATCCGCGCTGAAAACTTCGATGATTGCTCCGACATCGTACTAGATGAAAGCAAGGAGCAAAAGGAGGCCTGTGTACGTCCGCGCACACCTCAACGTTCTGGTTGGATTGCCTATCATGGCGTAGACATGGATACGGTGAGTGTGACCGAGCTTCAGTGCCGTGTGTCAGGCAACAGCAGTGATGCCACAATTGAGCTGTGTTTGGATGCACCCGATAGTGAAGCCGTGGCACGTGTGAACGTGGGCAATACAGGAGGGGCGCAAGCATGGGTTACACTCTCCGAAGCGGTACATTCAGTCTCTGGCATACGTGATGTATATCTGTTGTTGAGCGGGGAAGTGCGGTTAGCCCATTTTATTTTGGGCGATCATGCTACAGAGGATTCCGGCTTTCAGGCTTGAACTTACTTCTGACATCACGTACAATGCATTCAACGAAGTTTCTACAGCTTAGGGGTGTCATCTCATTTGAATAGTGAAAAAAGACTGCGCACCGCAACGCCCAGATGGCTTGGGGTGGCGGTAAAGGCGCTTGTCTATTTGGAAAAGCACGGAGAACTCTGTGCCAGTGGTTCTATTGCCCGTTCCATTGACTGCGAAGTCACTTTGGTGCGCAGGGTGCTGACGCGACTTGTACAGGCAGATTTGATTGCAGCACGCGAAGGTCGTGAGGGAGGCTATGTGCTTACCCGTTCGGCCGACCATATTACACTTGCCGATATATACCACGCCATTGAAATATGTGATCCAATTTTCCCGGGTATGATGCATGAACCGGAAACCAATCCTTTTTGTGAGGAGTTGGCGATAGCCGTATCCGAAATTTTAGCCGAGAGCGAACGACGTATGCTGGAAGTATGGGGGGCCCATACGCTGGCTTCGCTTGCCAAGCGTACATCACTCGTGGTGGGGAAATGCAATCATAATGAAGATTCAAAATGATAATAGCCGATACGACTCTCAAAAGAGGGTTGTATCGGCTATTTCTATGAAATGGTCATGCCTCAAATTATATTTCATATGAGCAAACCCGGTTACGTCCTGCATTTTTAGCTTCGTATAGAGCTTTATCTGCCTGCTCCAATAGGGCTGCCCCGGACATATCTTCCCCGGTACCAGGAAAGGTCGTCACGCCGATGGACACCGTGACTTTAAGAACAAGATCGTCCGCTAAAATAAACTCGTGCTGATTTACTCCACTAAGAATCTGATTAGCTATGCGAAGTGCTTGCCGAAAAGCGCAATTCGGCAAGAGTACGGTGAATTCTTCTCCCCCGCTGCGGGTAACTACATCATTAGGACGACATTTTTCCATTAAAATCTGTCCAAGCTGGCGCAGCACTGCATCTCCTGCGGCATGTCCGTAGGTATCGTTGACTTCCTTGAAGTGATCAATATCTAACACCAGTACGGATAAATGCTCATGACGTTGGCGAGCTTGAGGGAGCTTCTCTTCCAATGAGAACTCAAGCTGCCTTCTGTTGCTTAAATTAGTGAGATGGTCTGTGTAGGAGTTATGCTCCAGACGAAGTAACAGCTCATTGGATGTGTTGATAGATTCAGCAATGAGGTACAGAAGACATCCGCCGACCATGGAAATGAAGAATTGGAGCGGATACACGTGCAGAACATCATCAAGATTTTTCAAATTAATCATAAGGGGACAGAATATAATGCCCAAAGCAAAAACGTTCATAATCATCAGCTTGGGTAAACGTGACCAGGACAGATGTGACAATAAAGCGCACCCCAGGCCAACGAGTATCATAAAAATAGCGCCTACGATGGCTTGATCGTTAATACCAAACAGCAATAATCTACCTATACATATAAACAGAGTAGCCGTGAGCGCTGCTGGGCCGCCGATGTAAGTGGCGGTAGCTACGATGGCCAGATGACGAAGATCGGCAATCGTATTAAATCCTACTGGAATTGAATAGTACATCATGACAATGCCGTAGCACCCAAAAAGGGCGCCTCCAATCCAATGCATCTTACGCTTCAAGGTGTGCAGACGGATTTTATATCTTTGTGATATGAGGCCGGTTATGTACAAAAAGGTGACAAGGATACAGGTATTTACAAAAAACGTACTGAACAAGATGTTAACCCTCCCGAGAGGCATATTTCTTCATTTTATCAAAAAAACTGACATTAAGCTTGCAAATGAAGAATTTATTGAAATTTATTACGCGGGTACGCTTATAACGTTTCGTTCACGTATTTGGTGCATAACTGGGAATAGATTGAGCATACTCCAAAGATACAAGAATAAGGAAAAATGGGCGGTATCTATTGCTGCCTTACTGGAGATGAGGTTTGCTCATGATTCGCTATCCCTATCGCAAACATAATAAAAAGTCGGGTGCGGGTAAGAACAATGGAAATTCTCCGCGCTATCTAAAAATCGATACTTGTTTGGAAACCAACTTGCAGCAAATTAAGAAATTGACGTCAGATAGCCCAGACTTTCTGATGCGTCGCTTTAAATTGGGGCTGAGGGCGGAGGTTCCCGCCGCTATTGTGTTTCTAGATAGTATGGCTAAAACGGATACGGTGAATGAACTCATCATGAGATCCATGCTTAGCCGCCCATCTGCTGAAGTGGCTGCTGAGGCGGAGAATGCAGAAGCGCTGTACGTAAGAATACAGAGTCATGCGCTTGCACTGGGAGAAGTGAAGGACTGCGATGATTGGAGTTCCATGATGGAACAACTGTTAATGGGGGACACGATCATCTTATTGGAAGGCTGCGAAAAAGCGATTGCGTGCGGCACGCGTGGGGGAGAGACACGCGCAGTCAGCGAGCCAACAACACAGACAGTCGTCAGAGGACCGAAAGAGGGATTTGTAGAATCCCTATTCACGAATATTTCTCTGGTCCGGCGACGGATTAAAAGCTCCGATCTTACACTGGAGATGTTCCAAGTGGGAAGCACGTCTCTCACGAATGTGGCCATGCTGTACATGAAGAACATTGCAAATCCAGGCGTCGTAGATGAGGTTCGTAAACGGATAGAAAACATCAATATTGACGCTATATTTGAGTCCGGCATGGTTGAGGAGATGATACAAGAAAATCATTTCACACCATTCCCAACGATTTTTAACACGGAAAGACCCGACACCATCAGCAGCAATATTATGGAGGGCCGAGTGGCGCTCATCGTAGACGGGACTCCGTTTGTACTGGTGATGCCTACAGTATTTGCCCAATTTTTTCAGAGTTCTTCGGATTATGAAGAGCGTTACGATATGGCGACTGTTGTTCGGCTCATTAGATATATCAGCTTCATTATTCTTATTCTAGGGCCTTCTCTCTACATTGCCTTAACAACATACCATTATGAAATGATACCGACTCCACTACTGATCAGCATATTGGCTCAGCGGGAATCCGTTCCTTTTCCGGCATTTCTAGAGGCGTTTATTTTGGAGATTACCTTTGAGATTTTGCGTGAGGCGGGTATTCGAATGCCGCGTGCGGGTGGTCAAACGGTTTCCGTTATAGGAGCGCTTGTGTTGGGTCAAGCGGCCGTGGAAGCCGGAGTCGTCACCCCGCTGCTCACAATTGTAGTAGCCCTGACGGGAATAGCCAGTTTCGCAATCCCAGCCTATAACATGGCAGTGGCCGGGAGATTGTGCCGGTTTATTTTCATGATACTGTCAGCGTTTATGGGGCTATACGGCATTACATTGGGGTTGATTGCGCTGATTGCTCATATGAACAGTCTGAGTTCTTTCGGGGTGCCCTACATGGCGCCTTTCAGCCCTTTTGTGCTGGAGAGTCAAAAGGATGCCGTATTGCGACTCCCGTTCTGGATGATGAGGAAGCGTCCTAAAAGCATTACATCTAAGAACCAGAAAAGAATGAAGGATGGAAGCGGGATTTCCTCTTCTGATAAAACCACACCGATGCAGGAGGGGGGCAATCAGGGTGTATCAGCGGAAGAGGAATGAACAAAGTGCAGTAACTTTTAAGAGGAGAATAGGGGGGCTGTGTTTGGTTTTACTACTGTTCGCTCCCTTGTTATCCGGTTGCTGGGATTCTGTGGAGTTAAACCAGAGAGCAGTAGTAGCTGGGATAGGAATTGATTTGGTTGGGGAGTCGGATTATGAGGTTTCCCTACAGGTGATCGTAGCAGATGAAATCGCCGGAGCCAAAGCGAGAGGAGATACTCCAGTCGTTTTGTATCGGGAAAAGGGAAAAAATCTGTTTCAAGCGCTCCGCAGAGCCTCACAAAGGGTTCCGCGGATCATTTCTTTGGCGCATACCAAACTGATCGTTATTGGTGAAAAGCTGGCACGGGCTGGAATCGGCGATATGATGGATTCTCTGGAAAGGTCTACAGAAATCCGTCTGCCGGTGAAAATGCTGGTGGCACGCGGTAATACTGGGAAGGATGTACTGGCAATCATGACCGCAATCGGTCGTATTCCCGCCAATGATATTTCAGGAAAGCTGGAAACATCGGAGCGTTTGTATGCCGGGGATTACGCGGTGACTATCGACGATGTGATTCGCAGCATGTCTCATAAGGGTGGCGGTCCTGTGCTGACGGGCATAGGGGTCAATGGGAATTTAGAGCAGGCCTCAAGCAAGAACAATGTGGACAATATTTTACCGAAAGCTATTGTTCATATTAAGGGAATGGGGGTGTTCAAAAAGGATCGGCTTGTCCGCTGGTTGGATGATGATCAGGCCATTGGACTGTCTATGATCAACAACAAGGTGAAAGGTGCCCAAACAACACTGAGCTGCGGTAAGGATAGGGAAACCATTGGCATCGAAACCTTGTTCTCTTCAACCAAGATACACACACGGATGGAGCAAGGGGAGCCTGTTTTTGTGATTAACCTAAAACAGACCGGGGCGGTACAGGAAGCCGAGTGCTCGATTAACTTACAAAGTCCGGAGGCGATGAAAAGACTGCAGGAGAAATGGACAGAGGAGACGAAAAAAGTGATCACTTCAACAGTCAGAGAGGTTCAGCGTACCCGTAGCGATGTAATAGGCTTTGGCCTTGCGCTGGAGAGGAGCTATCCCAAACAATGGAAAAGACTCTCTTCCGAATGGAGCCGTAATTTTGCGGAAAGCACCGTCCGTATTCAAGTGACTTCTGTACTGAAACACACTCAGTCGCGGACTAACCCATACTCCAAGGGGGAATCAGACTAGTGAAAATAGAGCAAGGAGGGAAGGCCATGAAAAAAAAGACACGGATAGGTGCAAAAGAGATGATCTCTCTTATGGTGTTGTTTGAGATGGGCACATCCATGATGTCTATTCCCGGAAGGAATGCGGGCAAGGATGCGTGGATCGCCATCCTCATTTCCACGGTTTTGGGGGCAATGCTTTTTGTATGCTATGGCAGCCTTCACCGACGTTTTCCCGACTTGCTCATGACACAGTACTGCAGAGCCCTTTTGGGCAAGAAAGCAGGGAGTGCGCTTGCTTTTATATATATCGTGTTTTTTCTTTACGGCGGAGCACGGGATCTTCGGGACACGGGGATCCTGATTGCCGACCGGACACTTCAGCATACGCCGTTGACAGTCATTTGTGCCTTAATGATTGGACTTGTAATGTATGTGGTGTATTTGGGAATCGAGGTTGCAGGCCGGACGGCCATCATCATGTTGATTTTGCTGCTACTGCTGGGCCTGGCTACGAATATATTAGTTTTGTTGGCAGGCATTGTAGATGTGGGCAATATACTGCCCATAGCCGAGCATGGCTGGCAGCCGATATGGCAAGTTGTTTATTCGCAAGCTGTGATGCTACCGTACGGCGAGATGGTTACGTTTGCGATGATTCTCCCCACATTAAAAAAAGGCTATCGTGCCAATGGGGTAGGGGTCTCTGCTATATTGCTGGGGGGGCTGCTCCTGTCTATGGTTACACTGTCCAATGTGCTTGCACTGGGAGAGGATGTGTTCAAACGGGCGACTTACCCGCTACTCTCGATGATCAGCAAGGTCGAAATATCTGATTTTATCGACAGAGTCGATGTCATCGGCGTTATGAGCGTTATTATCTTTGATTTTTTTAAAATTTTCATCTTCTATTATGCCGCGGTTAAAGCCGCAGAGGATGTATTGAGAGTGTCTTACCATAAACTGATCCTGCCATTTGGGATTATCATGTTAGTCTCTTGTGTATTGATGGCACTGAGCTATCAAGATCACCTTCAAACAGGCGAGTTAGTGCTGAAATGGCTGTTTCCGATATTTGCCGTGTTTTTTCCTATCTTGCTGCTAATCGTGTCGTGGCTGAGAAAGACCCGGAATAAAAAAGGAGAGGAAAATGTCTCATGAGTCATCGTCTTGCCGACAAAAAATACATCGGTACCGGTCAAATGCTCATTTTGATGTTCCATTTTATTCTGGGAGATGTGGTCATTATTAATATGGATAGTGAATATGAACGGAATACATGGATTGCCACTTTGAATTTGGACGACTGTCCCTTATCTATATTCATCCATTATTTGTTTGCGTTTTCCCTTGTTTATTCTTTCTGATGGCTCTGTTGCGGAGAATCAGAGGAAGAAGTAGGAACTTTGAGGAAACGTGACCATTGTGAGAACAGGAAGCGAAATGCGTTTCCTCTTGGCTTTTTGCCCACATTTATAAAGAACACTATAAGCATTCCTGCCAGGACGACATATTCTGATGGTCGCATAGTGAAAAAAGCCAATGAAATAGGCTCCCAAGGATGATGAACACCAGAAAGCCATTTTATCGATATACTTGTTCCGAGCATTAGCAGCATAAAGAGCGTGAATATCCACACTATCTTCATAAAATATCCCTCCGATTATAAATAAGCTAAGCATGTACTCCTGTATACATTGTGTTGCAAAGCCGTTCAATTTATCCGATACCATTGACTTGAAATAAATTAAGATTTATACTTATTCTAAATTGATCTTTAATATGATTGTAAGTTTGTAATTAATATAATCTGCGTTGGTTAAGGGAGATGCGGTATGAGAACTTTAAATTTAACTTCGCAGCGCCAAGCGGTATATGATGTGGTTCGTGAAGCTCACGATCATCCTACTGCGGCCGATGTTATGAATCGGTTGATGGAGCGCGGATATAATCTGGCCTATGGAACGGTATATAATTCACTGCGTTATTTGACGGATAAGGAATTAATCCGTGAATTGAAGCTGGGGGAAGCTGCGAGTCGCTATGACGGGCGGATGGACGATCATCAGCATATTATTTGTCAGGTATGCGGCCGAGTAGATGAAGTGATGAGTGAAGTCCCACATGATTGGATTGACACGGTTGCGCATGAAACGGGGTATAATATTGCCCATGCCCATGTCGTATTCGGAGGAGTGTGTAAGGAATGTCAAAGCAAGCGAATCAGATAACGAATCGTTTTAAAGTGGCTGACATGCCTAGACGGGTGAAGGGCAGTTGGACATCGATGTTAGCTGCTCCCTCTACACCTACGGTGCAGACCGTTCCTTCCAATGAGCCCTTGTATTGTCCAACTACACGTCGTATCATTCTGATCAGTTCGGTACCGGGTGTAGTTCACGGGTTGGTGCGTACGCTGTCAGATGCGTGTTTTGATGTGATGGTTTTCCATCGCTGGGAACCTGAAGTGCAGCGTCATCTGGGAAGCGATCTCTTGATTTACGATTTGACCGCTACCGAACCACAGAGTGAATTACTGGATATTCGCAATCGTCTTGAGGTAGAACACATGAAAGACACACCAGTTATGTACGTGGTTCAGGATCGGGTGTCTGTACATGCTCATGAGCTGCTTCCTTCAGAAGAGGTGCTGGTGTGGCCGCTGGCTTCCAATCATATGGTGCATGACATTGAACGGATGATTGTACGCCATCCTGCAACTTCCCGTCAGGCAGCGCAAGCCAGCCGTCGTACGGTGTTCAAGGACATCTGGATTGACCGAGATAAAATGCTGGTATATAAAGAAGAGAGTCAATTGAATCTGACTAAAACAGAATACGATTTGCTGCTGAAGCTGATTGATGCTCAAGGCAAAGTGATCTCCCGCGAGCAAATGATGCACGATATCTGGGAGACGGATTTTGTAGGCGGCAGCAACGTTGTAGATGTGCATGTCAAAAGTTTGCGCAAGAAGCTGGATGATCGGCCTGCAGAACCTGAATATATTGCAACCGTAAGAGGTGTAGGATACAGATTGGCAGATTGAACTGAAGGTTATGAATACCGATGAATTTCCGCCGGATGGAGACATTCGGCGGTTTGTATATGATTCCATGAAGAAACTGACATTAGGTGTGACGGTTGACTTTGTCAGGAGATATACACTACAATCGGTAGTGTGAGGTGCTTCTTATGAAACGACTGAATTTTAAAGCTGGCGAAACCGGGCTTAACCGATTTTTCGGACCTCTGGAAGCCAAAATTATGGATATTTTATGGTCCACTTCGGATCGGAGTATCAAAGAAGTGCAGACCGCGTTGGAGGGGGATCGGGACTTTAACTTCAATACGGTAATGACCGTGATGAACCGTTTAGTGGAAAAGGGAATACTGAGTAAGAGTATACGTGGGAGAACGTCTTTATATCGTCCAGTTTTAAGCAGGGAAGAATTCATGGATGAGCAATCCAAGGGACTGAGTCACGAATTGGTGGACGAGTTTGGTCCGCTTGCTGTCAATCATATGATTGATGCTCTGGAGGTGGCCGATCCGAAGTTGATCGAACGTCTGGAACAAAAAATTAAACAATGGAAAAAGGATATGTAGCGATGTGGAAAACACGTTCTAAATTACTGTTTACAGCAGGCGCCTTGATTTCGGGTTTCGCCCTTATACAGATGGGTATGTACGCCGGGCAGCATGTTTTCGGCTGGAAATTGAATTATAACGTGTTTCAAATTTGCAGAAGTTTGTTACAGCATTACGGAATCGGCTACATGGTGGATGCGCTCAGCGGGCTGGTTTTCGTTACCTTCGCTATCGCCGGAGGAGAAGCAGTCAGACAGTGTATGGCTACTAGGGCAGCTTTTCGCAGACTGCACCGAATGCGTGACCTGCCGCTGACCGAAGCACTGGGTGAGCGATATGGTGAACTCGGGACCGATCGGATATGGGTCATTGATTATGCCAAGCCAGCCGCCTTCACCATGGGATTATGGAAGCCACGTATTGTATTGTCCTCTGCACTATTGTCTGTACTGGACAAACACGAAGAAGAAGCTGTCATATACCATGAAGCCTATCATATGAAACATTATGATCCGTTGAAGACCTGGTTGCTGCAAGTATGTGCTAAACAGCTGTTTTACTTGCCGGTGCTACGTCACATTACCCATCATTATAAGACGGCCCGTGAAATTTTGGCTGATAACGAAGCGATTCATCGAGCGGGTTCACCAGTTGGGATTGGGAGCGCATTGCTCAAGCTTCTGAGTATGACGCCTGCCAATACTCGCCTGGTAAACTCCGCCACTTGTTCCTCGTTTGCAGAAACGTCCATTAACTATCGTATCTCACGTATTTTAGACCCTCAGCAAGAACCTGTCATTCGGATGCCTTGGCGTTCGATTATGTTTTCCAGCTATGTGCTAGTGATGCTGACACTTATGTTTGCACTGGCGCTAATCTAAGTTTGGCAAGATGTTTCCTACAGGTGGCGCTTTTTGCGCTACCGATTCTCAATGTGTAATACACTACATTGTGTAGTTTATTGCGGGGTTTTTATACAATTTAAAAGGAGATGAGCAAATGAATCAAACGCTTATGAATATTGGATTATTGTTGGTACGGATTTTTACAGGGGTTATTTTTATCGTTCACGGTGCACAAAAGTTTCAGGGACTAGACGGAACCTCCGGTTTCTTCCAAAGTATCGGACTCCCTGGTTGGATGGCTCCTGTAGTCGCCACGGTTGAGCTGGTTGGAGGAATTGCACTGGTTCTGGGTATCGGAACACGATTGGCTGGAGCGGCATTGACCATCGTTATGATCGGTGTATTGCTCACTGCTAAAAAAGGACAGCCTTTTGGCTCGATTGAATTTGATCTGCTGATTCTGTTCACCAGCCTTCAGCAAGCGCTTGTCGGTGGACGCTTTCTGGCAGTGGATCAGTTATTTGGCCGTAAAAAGGTTGAAAACAGTAACGTACAGGTCTAAATATTCATATAACCGCGCCCTTAGTCTTATAGGGCGCGTTTTTTGTTTTTCTCCTTTGTGAAATTTTATTGTAAATCATTTGCTACTTTCAACCGATATAACTAACACGGAATGTAATTCAAATATATCGTTTTATGAGCAAAGGGGAAAAAACATGGGAACAACGCGAAAGAGAAAAACGATATGGACACTCAGGAACAAGCTAAGTTTGGGCTTTTTACTTGTTTTGCTGATTCCGAGCTTAAGTATTTCCATTGCGACCTATAAATCATCATATAATGCTATGGAAAAACAGCTCCACGGCAGTGCGAATCAGGGGGTAGCGACAGCTAACTCAATTATTGAATACGCAATCGCCAGTAAAATTAAAGATGCGAGTTATTTGGCGGAGCGTCTGGACGGCTTGATGATAGATGGTCGAAACAGCCCTTTGATTCAGCCGAAGCTGATCCAATACAAGGGTTTGCATGAAGATGCCACGGATATTTTTGTTGGAACACCGGAGGGGCTGATGATTCGGGGGGTGCCCAAGGAGGATGAAGGGACATTTGATCCTCGCACACGCCCATGGTACATCGAAGCGATGAAGCAGCCCGGTAAGGTTGCAATTACGCCTGTTATCATCAATTCATCGGGTATTCCTGTTGTCGTAGTATCTCAGACGCTTTCCGACAAGTCCGGGGTTATCGGGATTTCTCTAAATCTGGAAAGTGTACGTAAACTGGCCTCCATCAAAGTGGGCCAGGAGGGGTATATCATCATTTTGGATCATACGAAGAAGTTCGTAGTCCATCCTACGGCTAAAGCGGGCTCATCTCCTCAGGAGAATTCGCTTGATACGTTGTATACTGCGCCGAGCGGGAACTTCAACTATATGCATGAAGGTCGCGAGAAATATTTGACCTATGTAACGAATACGGATACCGGCTGGAAAATTGCAGGCACCTTCTATCAATCCGAGATTAGCGATGCCACCGCTGCCATGCGTTATGTAACCATTTTCGTGCTGGCTGCCTCACTGGTGATTGCGCTTATCGCGATTTTCCTGATTACCCGCTCTGTTTTGGTACCGATTCGTAAGCTGCAAAAATCAGCAGAACGAATCAGTGAAGGAGATTTGACGGGCGATTTGGAAACTGGAAAAACGGATGAGGTAGGCGAATTGTCTGCTCACTTCCAAACCATGGTCGACAGTTTGCGCACGATGATTCGAAGCGTACACGAAACGACAGATCGGGTAAGTTCTTCAGCGGAGGAACTGGCTGCGGGTGCAGATCAGACAACTCAAGCGATTGAGCATGTCACCATTGCTATCCAGGAAGTGGCTGTGGGCAGCGAACGTCAGGTGCAGAGCGTTAAGCACGGCTCTGTAAATATGGAGGAGCTTGCTCAGCAAGCAGCGAACGTATCCGAGCGTATGGTGGGCGTATCTGAACATGTAAAAATGAACGCCGAGTCAGCTCAGGAAGGCAGCAAGGCTGCTACGCAGGCTGTCCAGAAGATGCATGACATCGACGAGACCGTTAACGATCTCGGACAGGCTATGGACTCCCTCAATGAGCGCTCCAGTGAAATCGTGAATATTATCAGCGTTATATCGGGTATCGCCAAACAGACCAATCTGTTGGCACTGAATGCGTCCATTGAGGCCGCACGTGCCGGAGATCATGGCAAAGGATTTGCCGTGGTTGCTACGGAGGTGCGTAAGCTGGCTGAGGAATCAGCGAAGTCGGCTACCTTGATCTCGGAGCGCATTGAAGCGATGCAGGTGGATATGAATCATGCTCTGGACGCTATGCATCGAGCGCGGACACGGGTGACAGAAGGCATTGATTCGGTAACCACGTCTGAGCAATCCTTTGCGGAAATCAGCCAGGCCGTGGAACGAGCTATGGGGCATATCAATGACATTACCGGAGTGACTCAGGAAATGGCACGGGGGACGGTAGGTGTCGTAGATATTATGAGCGATATTGCCCACATTTCGGACGAGGCAGCGAGCAACACCGAGTCGATCTCAGCGGCAGCTGAGCAACAGCTCGCTTCTATCGAGGAAATTGCTTCATCTACAGCGGATCTGAGCCAAATGGCAGAGGAATTGCGCCAACTGGTTGGACGTTTCCAGGTTGAAGGAAAGTCATAAAAATAATAAAAAGCGCCGGGATACAGGAGATTGTACTCTGTATCCAGGCGCTTTTTTAATGTTTTTAGCATGATTTTTGGTTTGCAGAGTTAGAAGTTAACGTTGGAAGGACTTGCGGCGGTCCAGACGGAAACGGACATCCCGTGAGTCGGAAGGACGCAGCGAACTTCTCTGAAACATATTGTTCAGAATCAGTGCGAAAATGACTAACACTGTCCCATATAGTTCAAAACGGCTAATGGCATAACCTTGGAAGTACATGAGTCCCAGCGTGGTAATCGGTACAAAGTTAATAAATAGAATTCCGTTCAGTGGAGATAGCTTTCGGATTCCGGCATTCCAGCTAAGTAGGGCCGCTAACCCTGGAAGCAGGATCATAAAGCTCATTTCGTATTTAACTGACCACACAGCCTGCCAGTCCGGCACCACAATCCAGTTGAAAGCAGAGGCAAATGTGACGACTACGAAGGAGACGAGAGTTCCGAGCAGGCAGGTTAGGGTTGAATACCGAAGAGTAGACCATCCTGCAAAATGGCTGCCTCCCATGGAATATACGACCCATCCGACGACGCCTACGAAAATAAGCAGCAGCGGTAGCAAATGTTGTCCGGCAAGTGTGAAAAAGGTCCATTTTCCGTTCGTGATCACCAGTAAAGCCCCGGCCAGCGCAATCACCATGCTGATTAGTGTATATCTCGGAGGCATTTTACGGGTCATGACCCACACCATCGCAATAGAAATCATCGGCATTAGCACTTCCATTATAGAGGCAACCAGAGTGCCTGCTGCCCCCATCGCGTGCTGTCCCTGGAAAACGGCCATATTATAAATGGTGAATCCCATGGTCCCGAAGAATAACAACGTCTTGCCCTTGCCCTCAAAGCGAAATGCAGTCCTTCCCTCTTTGAGCCACAATAGTACGACTAAAATGAGTGTAACCGATAAATAGCGCAAAAATGAAAAGTACAGTGGATTGATGTGTTGTAATGCAATGTGCGAAACCGGAAACATCGCCCCCCAGGACATACTGGCGATTAGGCATAATAAAGATCCGGTCATGATTTGTCTGTTCATGGTGTGCAAAAGCTCCTCCTTGCCGGTCTCAGCGGACATATCTTATGGACAACATCATAAAGGATGGGAAGCTGTTGGTAAAATGATTGAAAATAAACATTATGATCATTTAAAATGATAATAAGTGACAAGGCGCGTCAATTTTGATGGCCCCTTGCCTTTCACAATAAGGAGGAGCAGTAGTGGATCTGAACGATTTAAACATTTTCCAGACGGTGGCTGCGCATGGCAGTGTCAGCAAGGCTGCAGCCGAGCTTAGCTATGTCCAGTCCAATGTAACGGCCAGAATCAAGCTGCTCGAAAAGGAACTGCAAACGCCTTTATTTAATAGACATAAGCGGGGGATGATCCTCAATGCCGAGGGCAAGCGTCTGCTGCAATATACGAAAAGCATTTTATCGCAATTTGAGGAAATGAAACATGCGTTTCAGAATACCTCTGCACCTTCGGGGGTACTGGAGATTGGCATTGTGGAGACTGTCATTGCCCTTCCGGCCATTTTACATGCTTACTATAGCAAGTACCCAGATGTCGAGTTGTCTCTCAAGGCTGGGGTTACAGAGTCTCTGGTGCAGGAGGTTGCAGAAATGCGGCTGGATGGAGCTTTTGTGACCGGGCCGGTCAAGCATCCGCTCATTGAACAGTTTGATGTATTTCAGGAAAAGCTGGTCCTTGTATCCCAAGGAGATGATTTTTCCGTTGAGGATCTCACGACCCGTCCGCTTCTCTTATATAAAAGAGGCTGCGGCTACCGGGGACGGCTGGAAACCTGGCTTAAAATGGAAGGGATTATTCCCAAACAGATTATGGAGTTTGGGACATTTGAGACGATTATCGGCAGTGTGGCGGCTGGTATAGGAATGACCGTATTTCCCGAATCTTCGATCAGCGGGCTGGTGTCTCAAGGCCTTGTGTGCAGTCATGCAATGCCTGAGCCGTACAATGAAGTAACAACGGTGTTTATCCGACGTAAGGAAGCCTTTGTTACCAGTACCTTGCAGTCTTTTATAGATGAGATTATCACTCAGACAGAGGCATAGCTTTATCGATTGGGCTCGGGTACAATGAGAGGGATTTGATCTCATTTTTCTTCCTGAAGGAGGGCTATTATGTTTACAATATATCCGGCGGCTTCCCGATTCAGCTTCGATAAGGGCTGGCTGCGGGGGAGTCACAGCTTTTCATTCGCGGAGTATCAGGATGAGAACAATACAGCGTTTGGTCCTATGCGTGTCTGTAATGACGATGTCATCACACCGGGACGGGGCTTTGGGGCGCATCCGCACAGTGATATGGAGATTGTTTCGATTGTGCTGTATGGGGAACTGCGTCATGAAGACAACCGTGGACATGTAGCAGTGACCCGTTTTGGAGGCATTCAGCGAATGTCAGCGGGCCACGGCATCATTCATACGGAGCACAACGCATCACAAACGGAGGATGTCAGTCTGCTGCAATTGTGGTTTAGCCCGCATACGAGAGGACTGAAACCGTCATATGAGGCTACAGCGTTCAATCCTGAGCGTTTGCACGGTCAGCTTCTGCCTGTCGTTGCCGGAAAGCGTGTACCAGGCACAGAGGGTGAAATAGCTGCAATTAACCAGGATTTAACGATTTATTTAAGCAAGCTTCAGCCTGGAGAACAAGTAGAATTCACACAGGCCGAGGGGCGGCGCGTGTTCCTGTTCGTCATTGAAGGCTCACTGCGTGTGAACGGTGAACATATTCTGCAAGGGCGCGATTCAGCTCGTATTGAGCAGGAGCCGAAGCTAGCACTGGAAGCAGAGGAGTCTGCTTTTTATATGTTGATTGATTTGCCCTAAAAGGAGGTGCGCATATGGCGCAGCAGGAAACATGGCTGATCAAGCATGCCGTCACGGGACGTAGCTTTGCCGACAGCCGCAAGCAGGTTTTCGATTGCCATTTGGAATCGGTGGACGGCGTGTTTCGCTTCACGCTTCAAGGGCTGCCGCGTGAGACGGCGGAGGCGATTGTGCGTTATAGCGGGGAGTTGAACGTATTTCGTTTTGTAACGCCGGTAGATGATGGATCTGTGGTGAAGCATTGGTATTACGTCACTCCGGAAAGCATGGAATATCATGATCAGACAGATGAGCTTAGGTTCAAAGCTGGTTCTGAGATTGAATACCATCCCGAGGAGTATTGGGGAGATTAATCATTCCTTTATCATAAATTGTCAGATATATAATGGATTTTCGAAGGCCCTGCATCATTGCAGGGTCTTTTTGTTATCCGTTCAACTTGTTGAGTTCATTGGATACATAATCCTTTGCAGGCTGGTACATCCTATAGGTCATATTATCTGTTCGGCTCATTCGTAAAGGGGGAATAACGATGAAGAAAGGGCGCTTTCCCAAGTTGCCGAAGCTACCGTGGAGTCGGAGAGCGATTCCAGCCGCAGACCGTAAGACACGAAATTCTAGTGTGCCTAAAGGACTGCCTGAGTCTTCGTGGCTGGAACAGCCGCTGCGTAGCAATGTGGAAGACAATTTGATTGCTTTGCGTGACATTTTCAAGGATTGCTCTGATATCGTCTACCGAGAGCTCATGATTTCCCCTGAACGCAAAGGGTTGTTGGCTTATTTTGAAGGTACGGTAAAATCAGAGGATTTGCAGGATCATATCCTGCGGCCTGTCATTCTGGGCATGATGCTCAAGGACCCTGAAGTGAACGGCAAATTGGAGCCGCTGGATGAAACTCGTATCTCGATGTCCCAGACCAAAACGATGGACGAATGGAAGATGGTAGCGGCAGCGATACTGGACGGCAATGCCGCCTTGTTCGTAGAGGGTACGCCTCGTGCTTATATTTTTAGCGCCAAGGGTGGTGTCCGCCGTGGCGTGGAGGAACCCCAGACGGAAGCAGTTATTCGCGGGCCGCGTGAGGGCTTCACTGAGACCCTTCGCGTCAATACGGCACTGTTGCGTTTCAAGTTGAAGACCTCCAAGCTCAAGATGTACAGCATGACCATCGGAACAGAAACTCAAACGAGCGTCGTCCTTACCTATATTGAAGGGATCATAGATCCCAAACTGGTGGAGGATGTTAAAAGGCGCCTCAGCGATATTGAAATTGATGGTGTTCTGGAGACTGGATATATTGAGGAACTGATTGAGGATCATCCATTTTCGCCGTTTCCGCAAATGGAATATACTGAACGCCCGGATACCGTCACCGCACAATTACTGGAAGGACGTTTTGCCATTTTTGTGGACGGGACGCCTTTTGCCCTGATTGGGCCGGTCACGATGTGGCAGATGATGCAAGCAAGCGAGGACTATTACGAACGTTTTTTCATCAGTAATATGGTGCGCTGGATTCGTTTCCTTTTTCTCATCATGGCTCTCTTTCTGCCCGCATTATATGTAGCGGTTACGACCTATCATCATGATATGCTGCCGACGACACTTATATTGAGTATTGCAGCGGCTCGTGAATCCATCCCTTTTCCAGCACTGGTGGAAGCGTTAATGATGGAAATTTCTTTTGAGGCATTACGTGAAGCAGGGATTCGTCTCCCCAAAACGGTCGGTCAGGCTGTCAGTATCCTTGGCGCACTCGTTATTGGGCAGGCCGCAGTACAGGCAGGGATTGTATCGGCACCCATAGTCATTGTTGTGTCGCTCACAGGTATTGCGTCGTTTACCATACCGCGTTTTAACTTTGCCATCACGGTTCGTCTGCTGCGATTTCCCATCATGCTGATGGCGGGTTTATTCGGATTGTTTGGGATCATTATTGCGACAACGCTGATTGCTACGCATCTAACCAAGCTAACCTCGTTTGGTGTCCCTTATATGAGTGGATATAGCCCGTACAACCATATGGATCAAAAGGATATCGTCGTCCGCGCGCCTTGGTGGAAAATGACTAAACGTCCTTCCTGGATTGGTAAAGACAACAACAAACGAGCGAAGGAAAAGATGAATGGAACGCCCAAAAGCGAGGAGGGATGGTGATGAAGCCCAAATCGAATACACAACAAATACGTAAAGTCGCTGTGCTCTGTTGTCTGCTGCTATGCTCTGTTCTCTTGGGAGGATGCTGGGATCGCCGTGAAGTGAATGATGTGGCCTTCGTGATGGGTACCGGGCTGGACAAGGAAGGCGATCAATACCGGGTAACGATGCAAATCGCTCTACCCGGACAACTCGGATCTTCGGGCAGTACAGGAGGAGGGGGAGGTACCAGTGGTACGAAATCGTACTACCTGGAGTCCAAAATAGGCCCAAGCTTTCGAGGAGCAAGTACCGAGGAACAGCGCGGAGTTTCGCGAACACTCAATTACTCCCATCGGCGGGTGCTGCTGTTCGGCGAGGCGCTGGCACGAGAAGGGATTAGCAAAATGATGGATGTACTGGCACGTGTTCCGCAGAACCGTCTGTCGTCCCTGGTTGTTATTACGAAGGGTTCAACGATGGAATTGCTTCAGGCAGATGCTCCGATAGAGCAATATCCAGCAGAAATGGTGCGTGAGCTCAATATTTCCTATATGAAAAAACCTCGTTCCGTTAAGCTGTTGATGAATTCCGTCCTGCTGGAAGGCGTTGACCCGGTGGTACCAGTAATGTCTCTGGTGAAGAATGGGCCCCCTAACCTTAAAGACAAGAAAACGAATATTCAGGTCGATGGACTGGCTGTGTTTCGCAAAGACAGGTTAACAGGAATTATTGATAACCACCTCAGTCGGTTTCTGCTTTTGGGTATGGAGCAAGCCAAGGAGACAGAAATATTTATTCCCCCTCCCAAAGGTAGAGGTTACATATCTGTACACCTCATCGAAAATAAAGTCCAAATTAAGCCCCATATTCAAGGGGATGAGATTCGAATGACCATTCATATGAACTGCAATGGGAATGTGAAGGAAAATGAGACGAGCTTCGATATTTCCAACGAGGAAAATTTGAAGTGGCTGGAGCAGCAGACAGCTGAGGAAATCAAGAGGGAGCTGGGAGAGGCTGTTCAGGTGATTCAGCAAAAGTATCGTTCAGACGTACTTGGTTTGGGCCGGGCTATTATTACGAGTCAACCGGATGAATGGAAACGGATCAAACCCCAATGGGAACAACTGTATCCCAAGGTGAAGGTCACCATAAATCCGGTCGTGCATATTGAGAATATCGGTGCGGTCACCAAACCATTCGGGGTCAAAAAGGAGCAAATCCAGAATGAATAAAGTATTTCTGTTACCTTTGGTGCTGGTTATACTCTTCATGTATCTGATGGACCGTAAAAATATTCACAATGCACCAGCCATCAATCGCTGGGTCTCCCGCGTACTGTATGTTATTAGCATTGGTATCTGGATTTACGGAACATCAACGAAGAGCACCGTTTATGTGGCTACATGGCTTACCACTTTCATTGACATGTGGCTCCCCTCTACGTTGTAAATCGTGTAATGGATGCCTGCGGGCAAAAGGAGGATGTACCTGCATGAAACAGTTCACAACCAGACAAATTGTGCTGCTTGGTGTATTGATGGAGGTCGGTATTACCCTTATACATGCTCCGGCGCAGGCAGCGGATCACGCGAATCAGCATGCTTACTGGACCTGTATAATTGCGGCTATCGTGCTATGCTTGCCGATCTGGGCGATGTTGAAACTCAAACGCCGGTTCCCTGATCAGGATCTGATGCAGGCGATGGTGAGCTCTCACCCTGTGCTGGGCCGTGTGCTGCTTGCATTCTACCTTATTTTATTCCTGATCATCTTTGCGCGGGATTTGAGGATTATTACGGATCTGGTGGAAGTGGTGCTTTTGCCACTGACTCCGATTGTGGTCACTTCTCTTATTGTGCTGTTGACTCTGGTATTTATGGCTAAAGGCGGAATAAGCACCATCGTGAATATGACCGAGATTTTTTTGCCGATGTTGATTGTGACGCTGTTGACCATGCCGCTTTTTTTTGGGCGTAATATGGATTTTTCGATGCTGAGACCCTACTTACATCCAGAAGTAGAGGGAGTGATTAAGGGCAGCTGGCGCATGCTGGGATATATGGCTGATATCCTGATGGTTCCCTTTGTGATTTCTGGGAAGAGCTATAATGGGCGTAGTGCGTGGTATGGGCATTTGCTCGGAACCGCATTCCTGACCATGCTGGTGTTGCTGTCGGAGTTGGTTATTGGTGTTCCTATCTTTTCACGGCTGTTTTATCCATCATATGAATTAGTGCGTCAATTGCAGCTGACGGACTTTCTAGATCGGTTCGACTTGTTCGTGGCGGCACTGACCGTACCGACCTTTCTTACGAAGATTGGAGTTGATCTGTATGTTACCAGTTTGGCAGTAAAGCGTATGTTTGCCCAAGCCTGGGGAAGTCTGATGGTTTGGCCCGTAGGTTTGTTAGGTTATGTCTGTTCGTTTATGCTGTTCTCCAACATCGTGCAAGTTTTTGATTTCAGCCGGGAGTGGACCGCGGTGATGATCATTTTTTTTGTACTTATGCCCTTGGTACTATGGATGTTGCTCCGACCCAAATCTAAAGGGAAAGGCGGAGATGATAAGGCATCTAACGGAGAGCGGGATAGCAGTAGTCAGCTAGAAAGCCGGCAGGGAGACAGAACAGGACACACCCACTTATAAGATTCCTGTATTTATCGAAAAAGTAATTCTTATTTGTCTTTTACCCCTCTGATTGTATACTTGGTAGAAAGAAATACGACTTCTACTAGGGAGGAAACAGAATGGCACAACGCATGGCAGGTAAGAGAGTCGCTCTTGCTGGTCCCCGTAAAGCAGACGAAATGGCGCTGCTAGTTGTGAAGATGGGAGGGGAGCCAGTACATCGTCCGGCCCAGGGCACTGTTTTTCTAGATGATATCGAGCTGCGCAACGCTGTTGTATCGTGGGTAAAGAACCCTCCGGACTGGTACATCTTCACGACAGGCATGGGGCTGGATGCCCTGTTCGATATGGCAGAGGATATGGGCGTGGCTGAGCAGATTATAGAGTTGCTGCAATCCTCCAACATTGCAGCGCGGGGCTACAAGACGGTCAATGGACTCAAAAAGCGTGGCTTTACGCCAGCAGTACGAGACGAGGACGGAAGTTTGATCGGATTGACAGGAGCTTTCGCCCCATACGATCTGAAGGGGAAGGAAGTGCTGTTGCAACTGCATGGCGATCCAGCCCCACGGTTGGTAAAATGGCTGGACGAGCAGGGGGCAGTGACCCGCCAGGTACTCCCTTATAAGCATATTCCACCTGAGGAAGCAAAATTGCAGGCGTTACTGGAAGATGTTATCCAGCGTAACGTTGATGCCGTTACGTTCACGAGTGGTCCGCAAATTCGATTTTTAGCTCAATATGCGAGAGAGCAAAATCGAATCGAGGATTTACTGGAAGCTTTCCGTGAGGATGTGATTGCTGTATCCGTAGGGAAGGTGACTGCACAGTCCATTGTGGAAGAAGGGATTGATCGAGTCGTGTTTCCAACCGAAGAACGCATGGGCGCGATGATGGTGGAGCTGGGCAAATATTTTGAACATAACGATTCGGTGCATGGCTGTGGTCTGAAGATCGTGAATGGTCATTGAAATGAGTTATAAAATGATAGTGCTGTAAGCAGAAAATGAACTTATATTTACTAATCCAGAGTAAAATAAAGATAAGGGCCTACGAGGTCTTTATCTTTTTTTGTTGGACATGCATCGATAAAGTTTTTTGTTATAGCGAAAATATTTGTCTAATATAATGAATAAGTTTCGATGCATGATACTTGAGGACAGGAGCTGAGACGTTAATGAATTCTATTTGCGTATTTGCCGGGTCCAGACCTGGACATTCATCGGTATATGTTGAGGCGGCAGGCAAGCTGGGGGAAGCCATGGCTCGCCATCATATCCGTCTGATCTATGGTGGCTCTAGCAGGGGGTTGATGGGAGAGGTGGCGGATGGACTGCTGGCGGGTGACGGTCAGGTCACCGGTATTATGCCCACCCTGTTATTCGATGCAGAGATCGTACATCGGGGAGTTACCGAGTTTATTGAGGTAGCAAGCATGCATGAGCGTAAAGCGGCAATGAGCGAGATGGCCGATGCTTTTATTGCCCTTCCGGGTGGTTTGGGAACCTTTGAGGAGCTGTTCGAGGTATTGTGCTGGGCGCAAATTGGCATTCATCGCAAGCCTATTGGGCTGCTGAATGTAAATGGATATTTTGACCCGTTGATAGAAATGGTACGTCATAGCGTTCAGGAAGGGTTTACCGGAGCTGATCATCCAGCGCTACTGAGTATCTCTGCGGACCCGGACGAATTGCTACATATGTTAAAAAAGAAAGCAGAGAACTTAAAATAAAGCGTTTTTCGTGCTTGCACAACTGATTGAGGCAAGGTTATGATAAGACCCATAATCAAATAGCGGACAGACAAGGTGCCTTTGCGGTTGAGCAAAGGGTAACAGGGAATCGGGTGCAAATCCCGAGCGGTCCCGCCACTGTAAGGAAGAGGATTTTTTTAATTGGTCACTCGTGAAAAACGGGGAAGACGAAAGAATCCGTTGATGCCAAGCCAGGAGACCTACCTTGATCTGTATGCACCGTTAACCTTCGCGGAGAGGATGGGTGTACGAAATCAGGAAATCAGGCACACGTTGCTTTTTCCATGTTGGCTAGAGGTTTGCGTGGATATGAACGTGCAGCAGCGTTTGAAGCGTAAACAGACAGATGGAAAACAACGGCAGGCTGGAGGAAGACAAATCGTGTCTTCTTACGCTGTTTGTTCGTCTGATGAGAGATACGTACATAGAAACCCCATCCGGGTAGGATGGGGCTTTTTTGAGTTACAGGATGTCCAAAAATCATTGGAATAGATAGCATAGCTGCCCTGAAAAGGATGAATAGGAGGAGCACGATGAGCCCATTAGGAAAATTGCTGGTGATTGGATTTGGACCAGGAGATATGGAACATATCACAAAACGGGCGCTGGATGCGCTGGCCGAAAGTGAGGTCATTATCGGCTACAATACCTACGTTGATTTGATCCGTCCGTTGTTGAACGGACAGGAGATTGTACGCACAGGGATGACAGAGGAAGTGAGCCGTGCGCAGGAGGCGGTTCGCCAAGCAGAGATGGGCAAGAAGGTAGCTGTCATTTCCAGTGGAGATGCAGGAGTCTATGGTATGGCAGGGCTGGTGTACGAAGTGCTGATGCAAAAAGGCTGGCGACGCGAGGGCGGGGTTGAGGTAGAAGTCGTACCGGGGATCTCGGCTATTCAGTCCTGTGCTTCACTGTTGGGGGCGCCAGTGATGCATGATGCGTGCACGATTAGTCTGAGTGATCATCTGACCCCGTGGGAAACGATCGTAAAGCGTGTAGAAGCTGCGGCTTCGGCTGATTTTGTGATTGCATTATACAACCCGCGCAGTGGTCGGCGTACCCGCCAGATTGTGGAGACGCAGTCCATTTTGCTTCGTTACCGCGATCCGCAAACTCCGGTTGGGCTAGTGAAGAGCGCTTATCGTGAACGTCAGCAAGTTATTGTAACGACGCTGGAAGATATGCTGAACCATGACATCGGGATGCTGACGACTGTAATCATCGGCAATTCCTCGACGACGGTGTATGACGGTTTGATCGTGACTCCGCGCGGATATCAGCGCAAATACACGCTGGATGCGACCGAGCAGGCGCTCAAGCCACATCAGCGGCTCCGCACGGAAGCGGAGCCGTGGTCGCTGGGCGCGCAAGAGGATACACCGCAGGCAGGCGCAGCCCCCACTACGCCCGCTGGACCCTCCGCGAGCGGCGCTGCGGTTGCCACGCAGGCACGCCCGCAAGCGATGGCTGCCGTGCAGGCAACGACTGCTGTGCAAACCGGCGTAGCCCCGGCATCGCTGGCGGCAGAGGCGCTAAGCCGCCTCGCTATCGGCGGTAAGCTGCCTGGCGAAGCCAACGCTCGCTGGAGCGGGCAAGCGCCTGCCGCCAAGAGCACCGCCGGAACGTCAGCGGTGGCCGGAGCAGGGGCCGCGGCCGGGATGGCGACAGGCGGCTTTGGCAAGCCTGCGCTATTTGAGGTGGGCGTTTCCCCGGGTGTGGGAAACAAGAAGTTCACCGCTCGTCAGATGGCGCTGCTCGCCGAGGTAGCGGGTGATGATGGCGAGCTGGAATACACGCCGGATCATCAGATCGTGCTGCGCGTGCCGTGTGCAGACCCCGAGGAACTGGTCGGGCGGCTGCGGGATGAACGATTCATTGTCATGCCGATTGGCGATGTGTTTAAGGTAAAGGCGTGCGACTTCTGCAATATGGAGAAGGATGACGCTGTGCCTGTGGCTGAGCATTTACAGGTTGTACTTGGCGGATTACAGGCACCCAAGGAAACGAGCATTGCTTTGAACGGATGCGGTATGGCCTGCTATGGAGCCGTACTGGAGGATATCGGAATCGTCTATCGCAAGGGTGGGTACGATCTCTTCCTCGGTGGCAAAAAATTCGGCCGCAATGCTCATGCCGCTCAGCCTGTAGCGGAAGGAATTCCGGGTGATCAGATTACGGACATCGTGGAGCATGTCATCGCTGAATATAAGGAAAAAGGACATCCGAATGAGCGCTTTCATAAATTTTTTAAGCGTGTAGGTGTCGTTGCGGGGTTCCGGCATGAAGATGCACCAGTAACGGTAGAAGTGAATGCGGTTTGTGGTGATTAATGGACTGAAGGCCTGATGAACGGGATACAAGCATATATATAAAATAGGGCGTCATGCAGGCTATCCCTATTAAAGAGGAGGAAACAACAGCAGTGGATGCAATATTGTTGGTTGGACATGGAAGTCGGGACCCGGAGGGGAACCAGGAACTGCTGGAATTTGCACAGGCAGTGGCAGATCGGGTACCGGATATGTGCGTGGAAACCTGTTTCTTGGAGCTGGCACGTCCCAGCATTGCTGATGGGATGCAAACTTGTGTGGAGAAAGGGGCGACGCGTGTCGTTCTTATTCCGATTATTTTGTTCGCAGCGGTACATGCCAAAATTGATATTCCGATGGCTATTGACCGGGCAAAGGCGAAATATCCGCAGGTGGAATTTGTATACGGACGTCCGATTGGTGTTCACGAGAAAATCGTCAGCATTCTGCTAAGCCGCTTGAAAGAGGCCCAGCCGGTTGCAGTTCCAGCGGGGATGATTAGCGCTGTCGAGGCATCTGTCGAGGTACCTGACGAGGAAACGGCGGTACTTGTATTAGGACGCGGAAGTAGCGATCCAGATGCGAACAGTGACTTTTTCAAAATCACCCGTATGCTGTGGGAGAAGCTTTCTTATACATGGGTAGAGAGCAGCTTTATCGGTGTGACGCAGCCTTCCTTTCCCGATGGATTGGAGCGTTGTGTACGATTGGGGGCCAAAAAGATTATCGTGCTTCCCTATTTTCTGTTCACGGGTGTGCTGATTAAACGCATCGGAGAAATGACCCAGGAATTTGCCGAGGCTCACCCTGCATTACAAGTGGAGATGGGCGGATATTTTGGTTTCCATCCCCAATTGGTTGAACTGGTGCTGGAGCGAGCTAAGGAAGGTTTGTTCGGCAAGGTTACGGCCAATTGTGATAACTGCCAGTTCCGTCTGGAGGCGCAGGAGCACCACCATCATCACCACCATCATCACCACGATCATGACCACGATCATGACCATGACCACGATCATCATCATGAACATGAACATCACCACCATCATGCACATGAGCACGACCATCATGATCACCATACACACAGCCACGATCACACTCATGAGCATGTCCATGCTCACAGCCATGATGACCATAATCACCATCACGAGCATTCACATACGCCATCTGTAGTGAATGGAAGCGGGCAGGTGAAGGGCTCATGATATTCATGCTATGCGGAACGAGCGATGCTCGGGAATTGGCGCTGCAAATCCGTGACAATGGCTTCAACGTATTGGCCTCAGTCGTAACCGAAAGCGCGGCAGCCAGCTTGTCTGAAGCGGGACTAGACGTACGCACAGGCCGAATGACAGCCGATGAAATGGCTGCAATGATTCGGGAGCTTGGAATACAGGCGGTTGTTGATGCCAGTCATCCTTTTGCAGAAGAAGCACATGCGAATGCGATGACAGCCGCTCGCGAGTCCGGGGTTCCTTATATTCGCTATGAGCGGACAGGACTTGTATATGACAATCATCCGTTGCTCCACATCGTGTCTTCCTATGAAGAAGCCGCATTACAAGCGAAGCAACTCAAAGGTTCTGTAATGCTTACGACGGGCAGTAAGACGCTCGGCACGTTCACCAAGCATTTACTCGGAGACCCGGAGATTCGTCTGGTTATACGCATGCTGCCGCGCCTGGACAATATGGAGAAATGCGGCGAACTGGGCATGGAGCAAAAAAATATTATTGCCATGCAGGGACCCTTTTCCCGCGAGATGAACGAAGCATTGTACAAGCACTATGGCACGACCGTGATGGTCACCAAGGAAAGCGGAAGCACGGGAGCAGTGGATGAAAAGGTTCAATCTGCATTGGAGCTGGGGATTCACGTACTTTTGATTTCCAGGCCGGAAGTGGAATTTGGCACAGTATTTGATCATTTCGACGGAGTCATCAACGCACTGCGTACAGCAAAAGAGAAAACTTCAATTTGAGTTGAGCCTTACCCCTGCGAGTCCAGTTCATCAGGAACGACTTCTGGCATGTATTTAAAATATAGTCATCTTAAAACAGGTGTTTTTACAGGTATCCATGATTTAGTAGCAATGAATTGTCATTTTCCTAAACTATTTTCTAATTTTCCATAAGGGAGTGGTCTACCATGGATTTCAAAACAGAATTTAAACCGCTAACGGTACAGCCGCAGGAGATTGAAGGCAAAAGCTTCGAGATGATCACAGAAGAATTGGGAGAGCATCCTTTTACAGCAGAGCAATATCCCGTTGTACAGCGTGTCATTCATGCATCTGCTGATTTTGAGCTGGGCCGCAGCATGGTGTTTCATCCAAAAGCGATTGAAGCCGGGATTGCAGCTATTCGCGCAGGCCAGCAGGTAGTGGCAGATGTGCAGATGATTCAAGCGGGGCTGAGTAAGGATCGTATCCGTCAATTTGGCGGGGATGTGCATGTGTACATATCTGACCCTGACGTCATGGAAGAAGCGAAAAGGCTGAATACGACACGCGCCATTATTTCGATGCGCAAAGCGATTCAGGCGAGCGAAGGTGGTATCTATGCGATTGGTAATGCGCCGACAGCGTTGCTGGAGCTGATTCGTCTGGTGAAAGAAGGAGCGGCCAAGCCCGGACTGGTGATTGGCATGCCCGTAGGCTTCGTATCGGCGGCAGAATCCAAGGACGAGCTGCGCAAGCTGGATATTCCGTTCATTACGAATATTGGACGCAAGGGCGGCAGTACAATTGTCGTAGCAGCATTGAATGCGATCTCCTTAATGGCTGTCCGCTAGATGCGGTTGTCCGTTTGCTGTATCATGAAATGAATTGGAACATGATCAGCAGAAGAGGTTAAGGAGGAATTGGCATGGAAAAGGAAGCGGCGTCCGCCGACAAGCCCAAACGGATGAAAAGCGGTGAAGCTCCCGCACCGGACAAGCCAATGCGGTCAGGCTTTACGACAGGAGCTTGTGCGGCTGCAGTAGCCAAAGGAGCGGTACAACTGCTCATCACGGGCATTCCGCCGAAGGAAGCAGTGATATCGCTGCCCGCGGGCTTCGATCATGCGTTTGAGCTGATTGAGCCTGTGTTGGACGCGGACGAAGCTTCCTGCACGACGATCAAGGACGGTGGCGATGACCCAGATGCCACGCATCAGGCGAGAATTATCGCGTCCGTTAGCTGGCGCGAGGAGCCGGGCATTGAACTGGACGGTGGCATCGGCGTGGGGCGGGTAACGAAGCCCGGTCTGCCTGTGCCTGTCGGAGAAGCAGCGATTAATCCGGTGCCGCGCCGGATGATTACGGAGGCTGTGACAGGTGTGCTTGAGGAGCACGGATCGGCCAAAGGTGTCCGTGTCGTCATCAGCGTACCGGACGGTGAAGAAATTGCCAAGAAAACGCTGAACGGGCGGCTTGGCATTCTTGGCGGTATTTCCATACTAGGCACGCGTGGTGTGGTCGTTCCGTTTTCCACGTCTGCTTATAAAGCCAGTGTCGTGCAGGCCATATCAGTTGCGCAAGCGATGAACTGCCAGGAGATAGTCCTGACCACAGGCGGCAGCAGTGAAAAATACGCCATGCAAATGTATGATCAGCTGACGGAAGAGGCCTTTATTCAGATGGGGGACTTTGTTGGCTTTGCTATAAAGCATGGGAAACGGCTGGGAATGAAAAAGATTATTCTCGTCGGTATGCCCGGTAAGCTGTCCAAGGTCGCTCAAGGTATCATGATGGTTCACTCCAAGAGCGCTCCGGTGGATTTTGGCTTTTTGGCTGAGGTCGCGCGTGAAGCGGGTGTGGATGAGTCGCTTGCAGCGGCAGTGGCAGAGGCGAATACAGCTACGCAGGTGGCGGATATGATGACCGAAGCGAATGCGCTGAGCTTTTTTGAAAAGCTGTGTACCTATGGATGTCAGCATTGTCTGGAGCATGCAGGTGGTGGAATCGTTGTGGAAATGGTACTGATAACGCTGAAAGGGAACGTGCTGGGGAGGGCGAGAGTCGGTGAGTAAAGTGATCCGTGTCATTGGTATCGGTGAAAATGGAGCGGCAGGTCTGTCGCAGGAAACATTGGAGCAAATTGAGCGTGCGGACCTGCTGGTTGGTGGAGAACGCCAGCTAGGATTTTTCAAGGCAGCCGCAGGGGAAAAACGAACATTAAAGAGCGGCTTATCCGCCGTGGTGGAAGAATTGGGACGGTTGCGTGAGGACAAGGATATTGTCGTGCTTGCGTCCGGCGATCCGCTTTTTTTTGGAATTGCAGGTTATTTGTCTGCCAAGCTGGGGGCGGAACATCTGGATATTATGCCGCATCTTAGCTCGGTTCAGCTGGCGTTTGCGCGTCTCGGTGAAAGCTGGCAGGATGCGGTGCTGGAAAGCGTACACGGTCGCCCGATGACCGGACTGGCGCAGCGGATTGACGGACAGAACAAGGTCGCGCTGTTGACGGACGACCGGAATCATCCCGGTGCAGTCGCTGCCTATCTGCTGCATTATGGCATGACGGAATATGATGCTTTTGTCGGCGAGCATTTGGGCGGACCGGATGAGGTGTATCAGCATTATACGCTGGAAGAGATGGCGCAGAGAACGTTCCAACCATTGAATGTGGTTATTTTGCGCCGCCGTAAGGGGGAAAACGTGCCTGCAATTCGGCGGGGATTTGGCTTCGAGGATGCGGAATTTCACCAGCGCAAGCCGGAAAAAGGGCTGATCACGAAGCGTGAAGTACGCGTATTCAGCTTGTCCGAGCTGCGATTGACCGAACGAAGCATCGTATGGGATATCGGCGCAGGCTCTGGCTCTGTAGCGGTAGAATGTGCTCGGCTAGCCAGGTATGGGCAAGTATTTGCCATTGAGAAGAACGAAGGTGATCTGGCTAATGTGGAAGCGAACAAAATCAAATTTCGCACCGATTTTCCGGTTATTCATGCCAAAGCGCCTGCCGGATTGGAAGATCTGCCAGACCCGGATGCGGTGTTTATTGGCGGGAGCGGGGGAGAATTGGCTGAGCTGATTCGTCTGTGTGCTTCCCGTCTGCGTAAGGACGGACGAATTGTAGTGAATGCTGCAACGGTTGAGACACTGCATGACGGTATGAAAGCGATGCAAGCAGCAGGTCTCGAAACTTCGGTGACGTTATTGCAAACAGCGCGCAGCAAGCCGATTTTGAATATGACTCGTTTTGACGGACTCAATCCGGTATATGTGATTACAGGACAGCCGTCGGTGGACGTGGCTGACGAAGTAGTAGGGGAGTAAGCTGGTAATTCAAGAGGGGGAGAGAGACAGCATGAATACGGCGGCAACAGGAACACTTTACGGCGTAGGCGTGGGGCCGGGTGATCCCGAGCTGATTACAGTCAAGGCGTATCGCATGATTCAGGAATGTGCAGTTGTGGCTTATCCGAAGAAACGCCGGGGAGGCAAATCGTATGCTCACGAGATCGTGGAGTTGTACGTCAACCCGGAGGAAAAGGAGATGCTGGGACTCATTTTTCCAATGACCAAGGACCCGGTTGTACTGGAGCGGGAGTGGAACAAAACGGTGGTTGCTTGCTGGGAGGCACTGAGTCAAGGCAAGGATGTAGCCTTTGTCACAGAGGGAGACCCTAATCTGTACAGTACCTTTATTCATTTGGCACGGCTCATGAAGGATCTTCATCCTGAGGTGCCGATTGTATCTATTCCGGGCATTTCGTCTGTGTTGGGAGCGGCGGCAGCGCTGGAATTGCCTTTGGCAGACGGAGATCAGCAGGTCGGTATTATTCCGGCTACGGATGATCGGGAAGCGATGAAGCGGGCGATTGAGAATCACGATACGGTTGTATTTATCAAGGTTGCCAAGGTACTGGATTTGATTTTGGATGTGCTCGATGAACTCAATTTGGGGGACCGTGCATCTGTCATTACCAAGGTCACTTCTCCTTATGAAATGGTATGGCGCAACGCACGTGAGCTGCGCGGACAGGAGCTTGAATATTTGAGTTTAATGGTGGTGAGCAAATGACGTTGGAGCCCAAAGTATATATTGTAGGAGCAGGTCCAGGAGACCCGGAGTTGATTACGGTCAAAGGCTCCCGGATTCTACGCACGGCCGATGTGGTATTGTACACGGATTCACTCGTGAACGACGAGTTGATTGCCACGGCCAAACCAGAGGCGCAGGTATTGCAAAGCTCAGGCATGGATCTGGACCGGCAGGTTGAGATTATGAGCGAGGCTGTGCAGGCTGGATGCAGTGTAGCTCGCGTACATACAGGCGATCCGGCAGTGTACGGAGCCATTTTGGAACAGATGGTGTTGCTGAAGCAGCGCGGAGTAGCCTACGAAATCGTACCGGGCGTCAGTTCGGTCTTTGCTTCTGCGGCCGTGCTGGGTGCAGAGCTAACGGTGCCTGACCTGACACAGACCGTCATTCTGACGCGTGCTGAAGGCCGTACACCTGTACCGGATCGGGAAAAGCTGCGTGATCTAGCTTCCCATCACTGTACAGTGGCTTTATTCCTCAGCGCGACACTGGCGAAGAAGGTGGTCGTTGAGTTTCTGGCGGCAGGCTGGAGCGAGGACACGCCTGTAGCGGTTGTGCAGCGCGCGACCTGGCCGGATCAAAAGATCGTGCGCACGACGCTTGCTCAATTACCCGCCGATTTGCGTGCAGCAGGCATAACGATGCATGCCATGATTTTGGCGGGCTGGGCGCTCGACCCAGAGCTGGTGGACAAGGATGCGCACCGTTCCAAGCTGTATGATAAGTCGTTCACCCATGGCTACCGGAAGGGAGTGAAGTCCGGTGAGTAATCCATTTGCCGCTGTGGCGATCACGAAGCATGGAGTGGAAATGGTTCGCAATTTGGGAGCCAACTTTCCGGGCACGGATGTGTATTATATGTCCAAGTTTGAGCGTGGCGATGAGCAGGAGCGTGGCATTCAGTTGTTCGAAGGATCGGTCAAACTGATTTTGCCGGATTTATTTAAACAATATAACGGTATTATTTTATTTATTTCCCTCGGTGCAGTGGTTCGTATGATTGCACCGATTTTGGTGGATAAAAAGGTAGACCCCGCCGTGGTCGTCATTGATGATCGCGGAGAACATGTTATTAGCGTACTGTCTGGGCATTTGGGTGGCGCCAATGAATTGACCCGCCATGTAGCTGCTGTACTGGGCGCACGTGCGGTAATCACAACTGCATCGGACGTGCAGGGCACGATTCCGGTGGACATGTTTGGGCGTGAATTGGGTTGGGTGATCGATAGCTTCGACAAGGCCACTCCTGTGAGCGCCGCTGTTGTGAACGAGGAGCCTGTTGCGCTCATACAAGAGACAGGCGAACGGAACTGGTGGCGTTATGACAAACCTGTACCTGGGCATATCAAGGTATATGCCTCGACGGCAGAAGCATTACAAGAACCGTTTAACGCCGCGTTGGTCGTGAGTGACCGTTTATTGGAGCCGGAGGAAGAAGAGCAGCTTCTTTCTAATGGCGTGCTGTACCGTCCGAAAAGCTTGGTGCTCGGCATCGGCTGCAACCGTGGGACTGCATTGGAGGAGCTGGAGGCGGGTGTGCTGGACACCTTGCAAGAGTTGCGTTTGTCTGTGAAAAGCGTACGGAATATTGCCACCATTGATCTGAAAAAGGACGAAGAGGGCTTACTTGCCCTTTGCGCCAAATACGGTTGGGAACTGGTGACGTATACTCCGTCAGAGCTGAATACGGTGCAGCTTCCCAATCCATCGGAAACCGTCTTCAAATACACTGGCGCATATGGGGTCAGTGAACCTTCAGCCTTGTTGTCCTCCGGTGCAGACCATTGGCTGCTGGAGAAGAAAAAAAGCGGCAATATGACGTTGTCTGTAGCGCGGGTTTCCTATGACTGACGTCATGAAGCAGGCTGTACAGTCTGATCCGTCTGCCGCTACGCGCAGAAGCCGTATTGTTGTTGCTGGCACGGGCAGCGGCGCAGGCAAAACGACTGTTACCCTCGGGCTGATGAAGGCGTTCGCCGACAGCGGCCTGCGAGTGCAGGGTTTTAAGTGCGGGCCGGATTATATTGATCCGACCTATCATACGGCCGCGACCGGAACGCCATCCCGTAATCTGGATTCATGGATGACCTCACCGGATACGGTGCGTGAAATCTTTATCCGTGCTTCCGCAGGCGCGGATATTTCCGTGATTGAAGGCGTCATGGGTCTGTATGACGGCAAGGACCCGCTCAGCAACACTGGCTCGACCGCTGAGATCGCCATGCTGACGGACAGCCCTGTATTGCTGGTGGTCGACGTACGCAGTATGGCACGAAGCGCCGCCGCTATTGTGCTCGGCTTTCAGCGCTTGGAGCCCAAGCTGCGCATTGTGGGCGTAATTGTGAATCGTTGCGGTAGCCAAGGGCACTATGGCATCGTCAAAAAGGCGATCGAGCAGGAGTGCGGCATCCCTGTGCTCGGCTGGTTAAAGCGTGATGACGGGCTGGATATTCCCGAGCGTCATCTGGGTTTAGTACCCGCTGTGGAACGCGGCGAGCTGGAGCCGCTTTTCCAACGGGCGGCAGAGCTGATCCGCGCGGGTACGGATCTGGATGCACTGCGGGCATTGGCAGATTCGGCTCCGCCGCCCAGCCCGCCCGAGCACCCATTATTTTCCTTGGATCGGCTTCCATCAGCAGGGCATGAAGCTGATACCGGGGGACGTCCCGTCATCGCCGTCGCCAGAGATGCGGCGTTCAATTTTTACTACCCGGAAAATATGGATTTGCTGCGTCAGGCGGGAGCCGAAATTGCCTATTTCAGTCCGCTGGCGGGAGAACGCGTACCTGAGCAGGCAAGCGGCCTATACCTGGGCGGCGGTTTCCCCGAGGAGTTTGCCGCAGATATCGCTGCAAATACGGGTTTTTTGGAAGATATCCGCAACGCGGTGAGCCGGGATATGCCAGTATTCGCCGAATGCGGAGGTTATATGGTACTGGCACGGACTCTTACGGATCGTATGGGAAATGCCCATCACATGGCCGGAGTTATTCCGTCGGACGTCCGCATGCAGGAGAAACGGGCCGCACTGGGATACCGTGAAGCAACCGCTTTGCAGGATTGCTTACTGCTGGAGGCTGGAGAGACCATTCGGGGACATGAATTTCATTATTCTGTCATGCACTATGACGAATCATCCGCCCCCTACTCCTACGCCTATCAAACCAAGGGGATGCGTGGTCTTCAGAGCGAAGGCTATGCGAAAGGGAATCTTTTGGCAGCCTACACGCATGTTCATCTCGCTTCTCTTCCCAAAGCGGCAGCACGTTGGGTGGAACAATGCCGGGCTTACAGTCCATAGTTTTGCAAACGAGTCCACCATTTCATATAAACAAAAAGAAGCCGATTCCCTGAAAGGGGCCGGCTTTTCTAAATTTCAATAGAGTTAAACCTTACATGGTATGGAAGCGTATACATTACTTTTTTGGTGGTTCACTTACATGAGCTTTTTCAGCTGGGAAATCCTTCCCTGACTCACGCCAAGCATGGAGGCGAGTTGTTTTTGTGAAGATGCTGGATGTTCTTCCATAAGCTCTCTCATTTTCTCCAAAATAACGTCTGTGCGCTGATAAATTTTTTTCATATGCATGTTTTGCTTAAGTGGGGGTGAATGGGTTTCAGTCGCTGTGACCGGAACTAAATCTTCCGTTTTCATCGAGGCCGCACATTCATCGCAGATAAACTGATCTTTAAAATAGGTGTTAGTATCAACCGCACCGCAAAATATACAGTTGGTTGATTTGTACTTACGGAGCATGAGTGTCTGGTCTTCAATAAAAAACTCTAATGGATCGCCGATGTCAATCTCCATCGTCATGCGCAACTCTTTAGGAAGCACAATTCGCCCCAAGCTGTCCAAGGGCCGGGTCATTCCAGTCCTTTTCATTCATGCAACCTCCCCGGTTTTTTAAGATGTATAGAATGTATAAGGTTTGAGGCAATTCTTATCAATTCTATAACCGCAAGCATAAATTTCTTACAAAAAGCGGCCCTTTATTATTAATCAAGCATGGACGCACTTTTTTTCTTACGAGTATACCATAAAGAGGCCGAATCGCCATCGTTCAGATTTATAAATTTTGAATAAGTTTTAATAAGTTTATTCCGAGCGAACATATATGCTATAATCTTCTGCTAAAGGATTTAATAGGCCGTCTGTAGAATTATTTATATATGCCGTAGCTCGGACAATGATGGCGGTGTTATGGGAAATGAATGAGGGCCAAACAGAATTTTCTGAGCGTTTTGACCCCACAAACAAGAATGAATGACACGGACCCCGCCTTTAAAGTCCTTATATACAAGTCAGGCAAGGAGGATTTATCATGGAAAAAAGAAAAGCATTGTTGTTAGGAGATTATTCGTATCCGGAGTTTCACCCGCTGCAAGGGGTGGACGAAGAGATTAGCCATATTTTACAAGATTGGATGACGGTACAATGCAGTGAAAATCGTAAAATGCTGCTCAAGGAAAATCTAGCCTCATTCGATCTATGCATCTCGTATTGTGATAGCCGTAAGGAGGTTCTGTCTCCTCAACAAACAGCAGGACTGCTGTCCTATGTTAGCGGCGGAGGTGGACTGCTTGTGCTGCATAACGGAATCACATTGCAAGGACGTTATGAAATAGCACAGCTCATGGGAGCACGCTTCCTGCGGCATCCGGCTGCGGGTCCACTTTCCTTCAAGGTAACGGAGCCGGATCATCCGATTATGGAAGGAATCGAACCGTTCGAAATGCAAGAGGAGCCATATCGTTTTGATTTTGATCCATTCACTGAAAAAACACTACTGATGGAATATGAACATGAGGGCCAGTGGTGGCCGGCGGCATGGTCACTGTCCTATGGATTGGGTCGGGTCGTCTACCTGATGCCTGGACATAATCAGCCAAGCTTCCAGCACGAGGGATACCGCAAGCTGCTGCTTCAGGCCGCCAAGTGGGCTGGACGCTTTCCAGGTTAAACATAGATCATTCCATTCATTGAGGAAGGGGAGCTGCGAGCTTTATGCGGCTCCCCTTTTCAGGTTATACTAGTAGGTAATCACAGGTAGGGGAGGATATATTATGAGCGATTTGTTCAAAAAAGCCATCTCATTGGGGTGGGGCCTCACCGTTGTCAGCAAAGAAAAGGTGGAGAAAGCCGTCGAGGATCTTGTAAACCGCGGAGAACTTGCGCCTTCGGAATCCAAAGCACTGGTCGATCGTCTGATCGAACGAGGGGCAGAGGAACAGGGACAATTCAAAACAGTGATACGCGAACAGGTTAGCCGCATTTTGCAGGAGCTGGAAGTACCTACCGAAAATGATGTCACAAGTTTGGAGCAGCGTGTGGCATTGTTGGAAAAACAGGTAGCGGAGCTGGAAAAAGAAAAGGCGGCGCTTACGGGTTCGAGCGACGCTGAAGAAGCGAACCGGCTGGATTAAAATGGCGGTTCGTATGAAGCACGCCGGTCGTTACCGGGAAATTGCCATGGCGCTGGCGCGTCATGGCTTTGGCTATATGGTGGAAGAAATGGGACTGTTCCAGCTACTGTCACTGCCTCGCAAGTGGCTGACGAGAGAAACTCCCGAGTCCAAAACGTTAGGTGAACGGATTCGACTTGTGCTGGAGGATCTGGGGCCTGCATTCATCAAGCTTGGACAGTTGGCAAGCACACGTGCTGACCTGCTGCCGGAGCCTATTATCCGTGAGCTGGTTAAGCTTCAGGATCAGGTACCGCCGTTTTCATCTGAAACGGCGCGTGGCATTCTGGAGCAGGAGCTGGACACGTCATTAGAGGACATACTGGTTCGTTTTGACGATGTTCCGCTGGCCGCTGCTTCGATCGGGCAAGTGCATCTGGGCAAGCTGCACAGCGGCGAAATGGTCGCCATTAAAATCCAGCGTCCTGGCGTTAATCGCATCATTCGGCGAGATTTGGACATTTTGCGGGAACTGACCGCGATGGCAGCCAAGCGCTGGGAATGGGTAGAGCGGTATCAGCTTCGCCAGATGGTAGAGGAGCTGGGGAGATCGCTCATTCAGGAGCTGGATTACAACCACGAAGCCCGTAATACAGAGAGGATTGCGCTCCAATTTGAGCAGGACCCACATATCTATATTCCGAAAATATACTGGGATCATACCTCTTCCCGTATACTGACCATGGAGTTTCTAGACGGAACTCACTTGGGTAGTCGTGAAGAGCTATTACGCCGTGGATATAACTTGAAAGAACTGGCGCAGCGGCTGGTGAACAGCATGTTGCATCAAATTTTTATAGAGGGATTTTTCCATGCCGATCCCCATCCGGGGAATTTACTCGTTCTGAAAAATGGCAGTCTCGCTTATTTGGACTTTGGCATGACGGGAAGGCTGAGCGAAGAGATGAAGAATCATCTCGCTTCCCTCATTATTGCCCTGATGCGCAAAAATACCGATGCCATGGTTCGGTCTATCGAACGTTTGGGTCTGGTCGAACCGGATACCAACCTGAATGCGCTACGTGCCGATCTGGACAAGATACGCGAAGATTACTCAGATGTTCCTTTTTCACAGGTCAGTATTGGTGATGCTTTGAATGACCTGTTTGGCGCAGCGCAGCGCCATCGGATTGGTTTGCCATCGGACGTCCTGTTGCTAGGCAAGGCGTTGCTGACACTGGAGGGGGTCGTGGAGCATCTGGACCCCGACCTCAGTATTATCGCTTTGGCTGAGCCCTTTGGTAACAGGCTGCTGAAGGAACGCTTCAGCGGTCGTCGTATCCGAGGCAAGCTGCTCGGCGGTGCGACTGAGCTGGTGGAAGCGCTGATGGAACTGCCAGGACAGGCGAGGCATTTAGCCTCGATTATCGGCAAGGGCAAGCTTAAGCTGGAGGTTACTGTGCCGGAGCTGGAAATGCTTCTGCGCAGGCTGGATCAGATCAGCAACCGCCTGTCATTCAGTATCGTGCTGTTAGCGTTCAGCATTATTATGGTCGGACTGATTATCGGTTCATCGCTGAATCATCAGGCGACCATGCTGTGGAATGTACCTGCTATTGAAATCGGCTTTGTTGTCGCTCTCTTAATGGTTGCCTTTTTACTGTATTCCATTTTTAAATCGGGAAGGTTTTAGATACCGACCAGAAAGGAGAGTTATGGATACTCATAAGATGAACACTGCCCTAATGGATGGTCTCCAAATTGCAGATGTGCCTTGGCACCGCCTGACTACTCCTTATGGTAGAGGCACGGAGTTGCCACAATTGATATCCAATGGGGAGTACGCAGCCATTGCTGATCTGATAGAGCATCAAGGCACACTGTGGCAGGTTACGCCGTGGGTGTTACTCTTCTTATTGCGTAATTTGCATACGAGAAATTCGGATGATATCACGCCGAGTGAGTTGGAACTGTACCATGCGGTTGTTGGAGCATTGGACATGGAAAATGCACAAGAGGATTCACAGAAGTCTGTTGAATCCCTAACCATGCTGCTGGACGAAAAATATCTATGGTCAGCAGACAGCGATCCAGAAGAAGATGAACTGGAATGGGAAGAGGAAGAAGCACGTGGTTATGATCCGGTAGCTTTTTGGAGTTATTATGACTATAGCTATCGATTATTGAAGCAAGCACTGCCTGACTTTGAGAGTTTACTCCAGCACCATGCAGACTCTGAGATTGCTGAAGCCCTATCGGAGCTTGTGCAGGAATTGCGAAAATTTTAAATATAAGAAAACGAATTAAACAAGCTATGAACGGAAACTAATCTTTTGCTAAGGAGTGATTTTAGTGGCAAAAAAATTAACGGATATACATCGAATACGTCTCCTAAGTCTCCTTCGTGATATTGGGTTTGAACCATCAAAAGTTACTATAGAAAATAAACAGGGGGAAACTGAGGTTATTGATTTAGAGTCCCCGTTACCAAAAGGGTTGCAAGCTGTTTTAAATTCTCGAGGCAGTCTAAGCAAGGAGCAATTACTTGAGATCGAAGAGAGTGTTAAACAATCCAGAGAGGATTGGGATTAGATGGGGTATCTATTTGATACGAATGCAGCTATTGCCCTTCATAGACTTGACTCATCTTTGGATAGAGTAATACGACAAGCTGAGAAAGATAAAGAGAATATCTTCTTTTCTGTTATAACTCAGTCCGAGTTTATAGCCGGGTTGCCTACTAATACTGACTTAGATTCGATACCTTTTCTTGGCGGGGAATTTATTGCAGTTAATTCAGAGATCGCAGTTAAAGCGGGGCGTATCAGAAGAGAACAAAAAGATAAGTTTGCAAGAAAGCTCAAGACCCCAGATGCGTTGATTCTTGCGACAGCTATTATAAACCAATTGGTACTGGTTACGGCGGATCAAGATTTACAGTTCGCGAAGTCTGAGTATGAAGTTAAGGTGATCAACTTTAGCAGGTTAGAATCTTAGAAATTGCGAAAATTTTAAATATAAGAAAACGAATAAGATAAAGATAATGAACGATATTCCAAGGGAATAGATGATTTCTTTCTGTAAACAGCCTTTTAACTCATTCGTCTCTGCGAACCCCTTACGTTATAATGATGGACTGAATGTAACGGACCGGGTCGTTTGAGAGAGACGAACTGAATGATAGGAGAGCCTTGGCGATTGGCAGCTGGACGGATGCCCGAAACCACACGGGTTGCGAGTCAACACGCTACTCTCTGTAAATATAGGAGGCTGGAACGAGACAGTATGAATCTTAGACAACAATGGTTCGGTAATATCCGGGCCGATATACTTGCGGGCATGACTGTGGCGCTAGCACTAATTCCCGAGGCGATTGCCTTCTCGATCATTGCGGGGGTCAATCCCATGGTCGGACTGTACGCCTCCATCTCGATGGCCATTGTCATCTCTTTTGCAGGTGGACGTCCGGCGATGATCTCGGCAGCAACCGGGGCCGTGGCTGTACTGGTCGTTGGTCTGGTGAAGGATCATGGCGTGGAATATCTGTTTGCAGCTACCATTTTGGCAGGAATTATTCAAGTGCTGCTGGGTGTTTTGAAAATAGGTCGCTTTATAAGCTTTATTTCACAGCCAGTCATGACCGGGTTTGTGAATGCGCTGGCGATCCTCGTCTTTATGGCTCAGCTTACTCATTTTCATGGAGCCAATTGGATCATGTACGCGATGGTAGCGGGGACGCTGCTCATTGTGTATATTTTACCGAGATTTGTGAAAAGCATCCCCGCTCCATTGACGGCAATCATCATCATGACGATCATTACGTATGTATTTGGATTGAATGTGAAAACGGTAGGAGATATCGGGACGCTAACCAGTTCGCTGCCTTCATTCCACTTGCCGCAAATTGAGTGGTCGTGGCACACGTTGCGGATCTTGCTGCCGTATTCCTTTACGATGGCGCTGGTTGGACTGCTGGAATCGCTGCTGACAGCCAGTATCCTGGATGAAATGACCGAAACGAAAAGCAATAAAAACCGGGAAGCCCGCGGGCAAGGGATTGCCAACTTTGTAAATGGCTTTTTTGGGGGTATGGGTGGTTGTGCCATGATCGGACAATCCGTCATTAATGTCAGCTCAGGCGGAAGAGGGCGCTTGTCCACTTTTACGGCTGGGGTATTCTTGGCCTTTCTGCTGCTCGTACTTGGTGGAGTTGTGAAGGAAGTACCCATGGGCGCATTGGTGGGAGTTATGTTCATGGTGTGTATTGGAACTGTGGATTGGAAATCGCTGCGAAACATCGCCAAGGTACCTAAAGCAGATACGTTGATTATGGTGGTCACGGTGATCATCGTGGTGGCTACGCATGATTTGTCCAAGGGCGTAATCGTGGGCGTACTGCTAAGTGCTCTGCATTTTGGCTGGAAAATGGCTAAAATCCGTATCAGTACGACTGAGGATCATGAAGAAAAGGTGTACCATGTCAGCGGGCCGATGTTTTTCGCCTCAACGTCTCATTTTGTTGATCATTTTGAACCTTCGGATGATCCGGACCGCGTTGTAGTGGACTTTAGCCATTCGCATGTTTGGGATCACTCGGCGGTTACTGCTATTGGCAAGGTGCTTCAAAAATACAGAAACTCAGGTAAAACTATTACCCTACAAGGGTTAAATGAGGAAAGCCGTTTAATTGTAGAGAAGCTCGGCGGTCCTGTAGTTACAGAGCCACTCGTGTGATGAATCGTATAGCATAAATCAAAGCTTGAAATGAAATTTATTCATTTCAAGCTTTTTTATTTTTTTCTGAAATAAAACAACACTTTTCTTTCCTAAACCATAGATAAATATGACAAATTTTCATCAAAGTATTGACGTAATAATTGGGCAGGAATACAATCATTGTTATTAAGCAAAGCAAGTACATAGGAATAATTGAAAATTGAAAGGTATGTACATATGAACTTAGACTGGGACTTTATTGTAGAGAGCTTGCCGCTATATGGAGAAGCCATGTGGCTGACGTTGAAGATCGCCTTTTTTGCTATTCTGTTTTCACTAGTCGTCGGTTTGCTATGCAGTATAGTACTGTATTACAAGGTGAGGGGAATTAGCAGCATCATTGTTGCCTATATTGAGCTTTCCCGAAATACGCCGCTGCTTGTACAGTTATATTTTCTGTATTACGGGTTTACCAAAATAGGTCTGCATATGAGCGAAATGACGTGTGCCATTGTGGGCATGACCTTTTTGGGCGGGGGTTATATGGCTGAGGCGTTCCGTGGTGGAATCGAAGCCGTAAGTAAAACGCAAACGGAATCCGGGCTGAGTCTCGGACTGTCCAAGATACAACTGGCGAGATATGTTATTTTGCCACAGGCTTTTACCATCAGTGTTCCGTCTCTGGGAGCAAATGCGATTTTTCTACTCAAGGAGACCTCCATTGTTGGCGCCATTGCTTTATTAGATTTGATGAATGTGGCAAAAGACCTAATCGGTATGTACTACAAAACGACAGAATCACTAATTCTGCTGGTATTGGCATATCTCGTCCTGCTTTTACCTTTGTCGATACTGCTGACTTGGGTGGAAAGGAAGGTGCGATATGCTGAATTCGGGGATTAATGTACTCTTTGAAGGTTCCAATTTCGAGCGTCTATTAGGGGGATTACTCGTTACGCTGGAGATTGCGTTACTTTCCATTATTATCGGTACTCTATTAGGCATTCTGATGGGATTGCTGCGCACCTTACAATCAAGACCGATTCGGTTTGTGCTGAGATTATATTTGGAGACATTCCGCATTATTCCGATTTTGGTGTGGTTGTATGTCGTTTATTTTGGATTTACGCCTTTGTTAAATGTGAATATCAGCGGAGAATTGACAGCAATTATCGTATTCAGCCTGTGGGGAGCAGCCGAGATTGGTGACCTTGTTCGGGGTGCATTGGAATCACTGCCCAAGCATCAGGTGGAATCCGGGCAGGCACTGGGACTGACATATGGGCAGTTATACCGCCATGTACTCATTCCCCAGGCGGTGCGCCGAATGCTTCCCGGTTCTATTAATTTGGCGACACGGATGATCAAAACCACTTCATTAGTAGTGCTGATCGGTGTAGTAGAAGTGGTCAAGGTCGGACAGCAGATTATTGAGCTTGGTGTAATCAAAGCGCCCTCGGCATCCTTTTGGGTGTATGGCTTTATTTTCATATTATATTTTCTCGTATGCTATCCGTTATCCAGACTTTCCAAAAGATTTGAACGCAGATGGCAAAATTAGCAGGATGGGGTGGGTGTCATGGGAGAGGCTGTGGAGGTTTTACTCGAAATTCGAGGGCTGCACAAAAGCTTCGAAGACCGAAAAGTATTACAACAGATTAATCTGGACGTAACGAAAGGGGAAGTCGTGGTCGTTCTCGGTCCTTCGGGATGTGGAAAAAGCACACTCCTCCGATGTCTCAATGGTCTGGAACCAGTTCAGAGCGGAGATATCCGTTATAGAGGGCAAGACCTGACGGACAAGAAAGTGAATTGGCGTGAGGTGCGTCAGCATATCGGAATGGTGTTCCAGAACTACGAGCTGTTTCCGCATATGACGGTCTTAGAAAATATATTGCTCGGCCCGCTTAAAGTTCAGCGGAGAAATAAGCAGGAGGCACTTGAGCAAGCGGAGCAGCTATTGGAGCGAGTGGGTCTGCTGGATCGCAAAGATGCGTATCCGAGACAATTATCAGGTGGGCAAAAGCAACGGATTGCGATTGTGCGCGCCCTGTGTATGAATCCGGAAATTATGCTCTTTGATGAAGTCACCGCATCCTTGGACCCGGAAATGGTCAGAGAGGTGCTGGATGTCATGCGAGAGCTGGCACAGCAGGGCATGACCATGATTATCGTGACGCATGAAATGGGATTTGCCAAGTCGGTAGGAGATCGTATCGTTTTTATGGATCAAGGACAGATATGCGAAATGACTACGCCGCAGCAATTTTTTACCCAACCGGAAACAGAGCGTGCCCAGCACTTTCTGGATATATTTCAGTACGAAACGATATGAGCATTTTGCATCAATTCCATGAGCGACTTCCAATCACAATATAGAGATCGACATGTTTCTATTGGTCTCTATATTGCACCCAGAAGCGAAAGAAACCGAATGATGCAAAATGCTGACAAACAGGGGGAGGAATACAGATGAGAAAAGGAATGAAGTTCACGACGTTATTACTGGCTTTGAGCTTGCTGCTTGTTGGTTTGGTGGGATGTGCAGGGGCTGGTAATACCAACGGTAGTTCAGGCTCGGCTAAATTTGCTTCGATTGAGGATATTAAAAAGAATGGCAAGATTCGAATCGGTGTATTTGCAGATAAGCCGCCTTTTGGCTACGTGGATTCGGAAGGGAAAAATCAAGGCTTTGACGTCTATATTGCGAAGCGGTTTGCCAAAGATCTCTTGGGTGACGAGTCCAAGGTGGAATTTGTTCTGGTGGATGCTGCCAGCCGGGTTGCCTATTTGGAATCCAACAAGGTAGATATCATCATGGCTAACTTTACGGTGACCGATGAGCGTAAAGAAAAAGTTGATTTTGCCAATCCGTATATGAAATTATCCTTTGGCATTGTGTCACCTGATAGTGCTCCAATCACCACGATTGACCAATTGAAGGGTTCGGATCAAAAGCTGATTGTCGCAAAAGGAACGACGGCTGAAACCTATTTTACGAAAAATTATCCTGACATCAAGCTGCTCAAATTCGATCAATACACAGAGATTTTCTCAGCCCTCAAAGACAAACGCGGCGTTGCCATTGCCAACGATAATACAGAGCTGATCGCCTGGGCAAAGGCCAACCCCGGCTTTACCGTAACCATCCCGGCCTTTGGTGGTCAAGATACGATTGCACCCGCAGTAGCAAAGGGAAATAAGGAGTTGTTAGACTGGATCAACAATGAGTTGGCAACGTTGGGTAAGGAAAATTTTGTCCATCAAGCCTACAAGGACACACTGACCTCCGTTTATGGAGAAGGCTTTACAGATCAACTGGTCGTAGAAGGCGGCAAAGTGGATTAATCATCATATAAGGTACTTATTAAGCATAAAGAAGCGTTGGGCTTGCTGTCCCAACGCTTCTTTAATATGGGGAAAAGAGGGCTTTAGCAACCTTTTATTTCGTCATGGAAATGCCCTCTTGGCTAATAGTAATCCTCATTCTCATATTATAGTCTCACTGTCTCTCCATTTCATCTTCGGGGATGTATTCTATAATATCAGCAAGAGTAATAGTCCTTGAAAATCTTCGTTGATGGGCAATTCTGTTCAAAGCATCAAGTATATGGACAAGTGTTTCTAATTCAAGTCTTTTGGTTTTGCCATTTACCATATCTATTACAGTAGCCGGACGTATTTTTGCTTCTACGGCTAGTTTATTTCGGGAAATATCAAGTTCTTCTAAAATATCGCCAAGTTTAAAATGATATCTCTCATGAACATTCATGATGGAAAATACTCCTTTATCAGTATAGATTCTAGTCACACGTACTCTGAAATAATGATAACAATTATGCTAAATAACAAGGGAAAAAATATCCCTGCCAGGGGCAGAGATATAAGATGCAGCGGACTATTCTGTGAATGTATCAGTGTTTCTCTGATTCATTCTCAGGTATATATTCGAGAACATCATGTAGGGTTAATGGACGACCAGAGAGCCGAATCAGTGTTTCCATCACGGTATTAAATGTTTTAAATTCGATTCGCTTGGATGTATTGTTACACATCTCATAGATGGTATTAGGTCTGATTTTTGCCTCACGAGCGAGAGCATTTTTAGTAATCCCGATTTCTCGAAGTAATTCTTCAAGTTTAAAAACAATTCCCATACATACACCTCATTATAGAAATTTAAATAGAAATAGCATTAACTATTGAAGTTTATCTTCAAAGGATATAAAATAACTACAAAGGTTAATCTTAAAAGGTTATAAAATTTACAAATCTAATCTTTAGTAAAGACCGATTTAATAGATGTGAAGGGAGCTAATCTAAATGAACAAAGGTAATTTTGAAAAAGTAAGTGTCATTCTTGGTCCCTGTGATCTTCCGCATATGTATGAGCTTTTTGAGGGCTATCTAATCAAGGACCGTTACGTCATGATGATCGACAATAGCGTGCTTACTCTTCGACATGTAAAAAAGGAAAGACATCATTCGCATCTATATGTTGATGGCGATACAGGCAGCATCACTCTTGCCAGATATGTACAACGTGAGGACATAGATGTGATTACCGAGTTAGTCGAACGGTTGCGCAACATGGATGCATTAAGTTTTCTTACAGACGAGTTGTTATGGAACACATGTCGAGAAGATATAGACTTTGATTTAGTTCGGAATAAAGAACTATGGAAAAATGGCGAACATAAATTCAGCTTCGAATTTTTGTTCTCGTCTTATTTATATAATGTAACACAGAAGCGTAAAAGGGTGAAATGAACACTGCCGTAATAAAGGTACATATTTCCCCAAATGCTTTTGCATTCTAGTAGATTTAATTATATAATCTTAAATGATAATGAGAATCATAATCATTTAAGTCTTTAGGCACAGACTCCCAATATGAGCCTAAGTGAATAGGGTGGGGTATGTACACATGGCGAGAGAAGATGTGGCAACTGCCCGAAGACAGCCCAGCTGTCCTCATAAGGTAACGCGTAGACGAGCTTTGAGAACGCTCAAAGCTGCGAAGCGCGCGAGTTAGAGGTTCCAAGTTAACTGCAAATGGCAATATCAGTGTCAAATTTTTTAGTCTCCTCGTTTTATTTTGCACTTGCTCTCCTGATGGTGGACACAGGAAGGCAGGTGCCTTTTTTTGATGCAATAAATATAGCGCCAGGCGGGTTTCGAACCGTTCTGGCGCTTTTATTTTTAGAACTGTATGAGCCAAACTCATATATTCTTTTTATATCATGTGCAATTTGCTATTGAAGTAGTTGGACGAGATTTTCCCTGCGCTTGGCAAGCCTGCTCCCGAGGCTTACTCCTGCTAAGCTACATTGATTTTCATTATAGTCGTTCAGCATTAACAGCGACATTTAGTTCCATAATAGACTCCAACGCTCAGGAAGACTGTTCCTGAACGTTGTTTTGTACTTAGGACTATGTCTCTAGCAAGGTCTTTCCTGTCTCAGAAAGGTCATATCCCTGAATGGCTCCCAGTTCCCGCCGGAAGCTGTCCGAATGAAGAATCTGCAATATAAGATCAATCCATTCCTGTCGCTCTGGTGTGCGCAGCATGACGATATCGTACTGCTCCTGAATGAGTGGAATAAACTGCACGGACCCCACAATACTGGCGGCCTTCTCGATTCCGATACCAACATCGGCTTCGCCGGAGGCGACCTTGCCTGCTACAGCCATATGATGCGTCGATTCGTCTTCATATCCGAGCAAGGCAGTGCGGTCTATGTGATGAAGACGAAGCTGCTCGTCGAGCAGGATGCGCGCGCCGGAGCCCTTCTCGCGATTCGCCAAACGCAGCCCCGGAAGCGCCAAGTCCTTCCAGCCCTGCAAACCATAAGGATTCCCTGTCTGGACATACAGCCCTGCTTGCCGGGATAACAGACGGATGACGAGGTACGAGAAGCCGTTCAGAATTTTGCGAATATAAGGCAAATTATACTCACCGCTGTCGCCGTCCCACAGATGCGTACTGACGATGTCTGCTTTGCCCTGGTACATAGAGATGAGACTGTCCAGACTACCCCCATATGAGCGGAGCGGGCGAATGGACGTCTGTTGGCTCTCAAGATGCTTGACGAGAATGTCGAGGCTGATATCCTGGCCAGTAATGACTGCTGTACTGGAGTTCTGCGTCGAACCGCCGGATAGCGAATGCGGCGGGATCATCATGGATATGGGTGTGGGTGATGGGTCGTGCTTCAGCAGTTGGCTTTTGGAGCGCTGCTTGTAAGCTTCGAGATCACTGGCATCCACCCGCATTTGCTTACCTACCCGGTACGAGGGGATCTCTCCTTTTTTGATCAGATCATAGACGGTCAGCTTGGATATCTTCAGTAGCTTGGCTATTTCCTCAGTCGTATAGGATACAGGAGAATTCATAGTAGACCTCCATTAATAACAGTATGATTGAAATGTATCAATTTCTGTGATGTATCATGCACAGTGTCTCATATATTGTACACCAAATCATCTGGCATAACAGAGGCTGGCGAAAAAGTCAGGAACATCAAGCTTCTAAACAGGCATAAGTGATACTTGCCAACTGCTCTTTGGTGGTTTACAAGGATTACCTTCATAGCTATAATGAGATATGAATTTATACTATTTATATCTAATTATAACTAAACATGATTGAACGGGGGATGGAATTTGAGAAGAATCAAGTCTACGATTGGAAGTCTAGTAGCTATATGGGCACTAGTGGTGTTAGTTGCTTGCGGTTCCCAGAGTGCTGCGCCCGCAGCTCCTGTAGAGCCGGCGGCAACAGCAGCACAAACAACAACGGAGAATACAGCAGGCACGAAGGCACCGGACCAGCAACAGGTGGAGTTGACGATCTCTGCAGCGGCAAGCCTGACGGACGCCCTGAATGAGATTAAGACCGGATATGAGCGGGAGCACCCGAATGTGAAGCTGAACTTTAACTTCGGCGCCTCCGGTGCACTTCAGCGTCAGATTGAGCAAGGAGCGCCCGCAGACGTCTTTATCTCTGCCTCTACCTCCAGCATGAAGGCGCTTGAGGGAAAAGCCCTTGTCAAGAAGAGCAGCACGTTGCTCGCGAATGATCTGGTATTAGTCGTTCCTGCTAAGGATGGAGTGGCGCTCAAGAAACTGGATGACCTGAAGGGACAAGACATCAAGACAGTCGCGATTGGCATTCCTGACAGTGTGCCTGCGGGGAAATATGCACAGGAAGCGTTAACGAATCAAAAGCTGTGGAGTGAATTGGAGCCGAAGCTGGTACAAGCCAAGGATGTGCGACAGGTGCTGCAGTACGTAGCAACAGGTAACGCGGATGCGGGCTTCGTATACAAGACGGATGCACTTTCCACGAAGGATACACGCATTGCGTTAACAGTGGACTCCAAGCTTCATTCTCCGATTACCTATCCGCTCGGTTTGGTAGCTGCCACAAGTCATGAGGAGGATGCACGTCAATTCTACGATTATTTGCAAACCGAGTCTGCGCTCCAGGTGATGGAAAAGTACGGCTTCCGTAAGGCGGAATAGTTGTTGACTGCTGTGAATTGGGCGGAATTTTGGCCTCCGGTACAGCTATCCCTGCAGGTCGCTTCTCTGTCCTGTGTGATCGTGCTGGTCCTAGGAGTACTGGCGGCCCGCTGGATAAGGCGAAGCCGCATACGTGGTAAGCTGGTGCTGGAGACCATTTTCATGCTTCCATTGGTGCTGCCTCCGACGGTAGTCGGGTTCCTGCTCCTGGTCATTCTGGGACGTCGAAGCTGGTTAGGACAATGGATCGAATGGCTGTTCAACGCGTCAGTCATCTTCTCCTGGTGGGCGGCGGTGCTGGCGTCTATCGTGGTGGCATTCCCGCTCGTCTATCAGACAATGAAGACGGCATTCGATGCGGTGGACCGTTCACTGGAGGACTCGGCCAGATCGGCAGGGGCTGGCGAATGGCAAATGTTTCGCTACATTACGCTGCCGCTGTCCTATCCTTCACTGCTGACTGCCGCGATACTGGGCTTCGCACGGTCGCTTGGCGAGTTTGGAGCGACGCTGATGATTGCCGGGAACATTCCGAATAAGACGCAGACGGTACCTACGGCGATCTATGTAGCTGTCGATGCAGGGAATCAGACGATGGCCTGGGCGTGGACGATTGCCATTGTCTTAATTTCATTTATTATGCTGCTTGTTGCGAGAAGGAAGACTTGAGCAAATGAAGCGTAATGATGTGTGTAATGCAGGCAATGAAAGCAGTAAAGGTAATATAGCCTAGAGGAAGTAAAAGAAGCAGAGGTAGTGCCTTAGACTATAAAGCTGTTTGCGCAGGACTGAATACGTATGAACCACCCCACAGGCTAGCGGAATGGATTGAAAAATCGTTGGGATCGTAATAGACTTTTTCATGGAGTCGCCCACCTTTCAGTTGGTTTGTAAGGGTACAAACCAACTGAAAGGTGGGTGACTTTCCTTTTACCATTTAGTGGTTAATCAACAGGCCTGTACATTTATTTCTTTTGTGCAAACAGCCATTCAATCATATCCTGATTTTGCAGAGCCGGTACCCAGGAGAAGTGTCCTGTAGGTTTGATAATCCCTGCTTCGTATTCAGTAAAATGAATGAGGTTTCCGTTTTGTGCTTTAATGGCAGCTACCATTTCTTGCGAGTTTTTAGGACTAACTGTGGTGTCGTCTGCAGCATGGAAGGCCCAAATCGGAACGTTTTTCAGTACTTCAACGTGTTTAGGATCGACAGGTGCATACATGTTAACGGCTTTTTCATAGTTGGTCAAACCGGCAATGGGTACACCTGCGGCGAACAAGTCAAGATTCTTTTCCAGCAACCTCCACGTGCCCATAGCTCCTTGAGAAATACCAACAATATAGATTCGGTCGGTGTCGATTGGGTATTTTAACGCTGTTTCACGTACCAAATCGGCTACAGCGCTGTTGCGTGGTTCATCCGCCCAAATGAATTTATGTTCCAAGTCAATCGGGCTTTGTGGTGCGATTACGAAGGATGGGTGTTTGGCTTGCTGCTCAGGAGAAGCCCAAGTAACAGCTCCGGCGTTTGCCAGCAAATTTACTCCGTTTCCGTCACCACGTTCGCCGTTTCCGTGCAGGAATACAACCAGAGGGTAGGTTTTGCCGGGCTCAACTTTAGGCTCAAACGTAAAGTAGTTCAGCTTGAAGCCTTCTTTATTTTCAAAGGTGTTTTTTTGGAAATCGTCTACGATCGGTGTAATTTTATCTGTTGCATTTACAGTCTGTGCAGAGGCTGGGATGACTGTTTTCTTTGAAGTCGCAATATTCTCCTTTTGACTAATAATATAATTCAACGTGTTGATGCGGTTAACTGCACTTATTGCATCGTAAGTAAGGGTACTTGCATTTTTATCTTGCGTATCCAGCTCAATCACAACATATTTACCATGAGTGCTGCGGTTGGTGATGGCTCCAGTATCATTGGTATATACATCGGTCACGGTTCTGTCTGTATATACATCATTGAGTACAGATTGAACCTGAAAGCTAGACGTGGATAAGGATGCCCCGTCAATATTGGTGCTGTATTTCAGTACAACAGCAGAAACGACTTCACCCAAAGGCTGTACCTGTGTAAGCAGGGTAGCCTGTGGCGCTGGGACATCTGTTGCTGCTGCGGCAGAGCTGGAGGATGGGAAAAAGATCGTTAGCAGGAACACGAAAGATAATAAAACAAGGGCAAAACGTCTTCTTTGCATGAGATTAATCTCCTTTGGTGCCATTTTTTAAAGCGCTTACTACATGTTCGGGATGGTTAACTGTATGCTGTGGAATTCATACAAATTAAAAAAAGGCAAACTCCGGGTACACAAGTGTACTCGGGTTTTGCCTTTTCAGTAACAATCCCACTTGAAGGATAGCACCTTCATTGGAATCTGACAAGTGAAAGCGCTACATTTTTTGATGTTTTATTAAAAAAGTTTTACTTTCGCAACGGTAATATTATGGTATATAATCTCCTTAACTTAACAGTGTTAACTTATATAACGATGTTAAAAAAAGGGGGATGAAATCATGAACCAATATGATGTTATTGTCATCGGTGCAGGATTGGGTGGCTTATCCTGTGCAGCAAGACTCTCTGCGCTCGGTTACCGAACAGCTGTTTTTGAGAGCCATACTCTGTCTGGCGGTTTCGCAACTGAATTTACAAGAAAGGGATACACTTTTGATGTCTCCTTGCATGGTGTCGGCGGACTCGAGGAAGGAAGCTTTGGTCAGATGCTGAAGGCCTGTAATGCGGACCAGCGAATTGTTCCTCTCCGCAAAAAGCACCCTTACTCCATTCGTTGGGAAGGCCAGAACATTGATATTCCGTCCGATGTTCAGGAGTATGTGCAGCTCCTCAAGAACATGTTTCCTACTGAGGTGAAAGCCATTGACAGTCTATTCGCGGGCATTCGCCGTTTTGAAACAGGCTTTTCTGCTTTTTCTACTCTCACTTCCTGGCGCAAGGCGGTTGGCCTGCTCAAAGCTGGGACCTTTCTCCGCTGGACGCAAATGACCACCTGGGAAGCTGTAAGCCAGTTTGGGTTATCTGACCGCTTCACGGAATTTTTCACCGCGCTGTGGGCCTATTACGGATTGCCTCCAAAGCGACTTGCGGCCCTGTATTTTTTTATTCCCTGGATCGGCTACCACATGGAGGGGACTTATTACATTGAGGGAGGCGCACAGGCTTTATCCAATGCACTGGTTGACGCTATTAAGTCAGCGGGAGGAGAAGTCCACCTGCGCAGTCAGGTATCTGAGATTATACTCGAACATGGTAAAGCTGCTGGTATCCGTCTGAAAAAAGGGGATGTATATAAAGCCAACTGGATTGTGTCTGGTATCAGTCCCCATCATACCTATGGCCGTCTACTGGAAAACCATGATGCTGCCCGTCGTGAGCTGGAAGCTGTCAGCAGTTTGGAGACTGGCACGTCTCTCACCCAGCTATATCTGGGATTATCATGTGAACCTCATGAGCTTGGCATCACCGAAGAAGACTTAATCCTGCGTAATGAGCCGGATTCGGAGACAGATTATGAAGTAATGGTGAGCGGCCAGTACACGAAAGGCAACTGGATGCTCACGAATTATAACGCCATGGACCCTAAGCTCAATGAACCGGGAAAGGGTGTCATCGCAATTACATTTTTGGACAGATTGGAGAACTGGCCTGCCGCACGTCCCGAATACAAAGCCAAAAAAGAAGCCGTGACACAGCAGATATTGGGATGCCTTGAACAGCTGTATCCGGGTTTTAGCAGCAAAGTGATGGTAGCCGAATTGGGCACACCACGCACGATGCAGCGTTATACCGCTAATCCCGACGGGGCTGTTTATGGCTACGCACAAACGGTTCGGCAGTCCGGTATAAAAAGGCTCAAGCACAAATCAGCAGTAAAACGTCTATCATTGGTAGGGGCCTGGACACAGCCTGGGGGCGGGTTTCAAGGGGTTATGAACTCGGGTATAATGGAAGCTGATCGTATCGCCGCCAAATTGGGGTAGGCAGAAAGGGCAAGTACATCTACTCATGAAACATATCAAACGCCGAGAACGTGAAAACAATGAGATCCGCCGGAAAATCATTGAGGCCGCCCGGTCGCTTTTCTTGAATCAAGGGTATGCTGAAGTCTCCATGCGCAAAATTGCGGATCAGATCGAATATTCACCAACAACTATTTATCATTATTTTGCCAATAAGGAAGCCGTTGTCCGCGAACTGCTGTTAGAAGGAAATACCTTGTTCCTACAGGCGCTTCAGCAGCGTGTGGATGAAGCACGGGTAGCGGGATCGAATGCGCTGGACACACTGAAAACGGTATCTGATGCGTATGTCCGTTTTGGAACAGCTAACCCGGAATATTACAACATTCTGTTTATCAGCAACCTGGAATCTGTAAGCTTGGTCAGCCTTATAGACAGTGGGCGCTTTAAAGGCTTTGAGCTGCTTGAAGCTGGGCTCAAAGCTGCTATGGAGGAGGGCTACATCATTCAAGGAGATGAGCGCCTGATCGCCAGATCCATATGGAGCATGCTGCACGGATTGACTTCTTTGCTTCTAAATTTTGAACTTCCTATGGCAAAATCCAATGATGAATTGATCGCATTCACTATAGATACTTTCCTCAAGGGGTTAAGCCGCTGAGGCAGCGGCTAACTTTCTTTACCTCACATCACTGTACATGTGAATCCGTATACGACCCTTCCGAAAGATTAACGAAGCTCCAAATCTGAAAGCTGCTTAAGCACGGCTTCAATACGACGCTTATCTTTTTTGAGCATCACGAGCTGCAAAGAAGCAAGAAGCAGATCTGAGATATTGGCCCAAGCGTCTGCTTCCAGAGCGGGCAGAAGATCCCGATGAATCATAATATCTAGCGCCTCCGTTGCAATCTTCTGATGAAGCTCACTACTGGATAGCCATTCAATCACCTGCTCAGCTGTAGGACAAGAGTAGGCGAAAAGTACTGCCCAGCCATCGACCGGATGATTGACCTTATCCCGTATCCAGTTAATGACCTGCGGTGAATGAAAATGCTGTAGCTGCCCATTAGCGGTATATCCTTCTAATTTGCCATCTGCAACCCAATGCTGTAGCAGGTGATTGCAAACACATACCAAGCCTTCCTGCTCGGGTATGCAGCGGGCGCTCAGATAGGCGCGTGTGGACGCAAATGCACCCTTAGCATGTAGGGGATTGTTTTGAGCTAAAGATGTCCATACTTGCGCGGTTTCCGGTTCCCACAAGGAGCGAACCCAATCAGCAGCCCCACCCCCTGCGGTCTCCCCTACCCAAACGGCCCATGTAGAGAATGGAACCTGGCTATGTTGAATGTTCTGCCAGTGCTGCTCCCAGGCAAGAAAAATATCCTTTGGATCATAGGCTTGAAAAGCCTGCACCACAGCAGGATGATCTACGCCATGCATGCTGGTGTAATGGATCAACGTCTCCAACGACTGCGCGTCCTCCAGCTTCATCGTACAAAACATGTCCAACCAGCGTTGCCACAGTTGTAGTGGTGGACTGTTTAGCTGAATGCCATGCTCGTCTGACACATTAGACCAATCCCACAGCCATAGTCCGTGCAAGGTGAGCATGGTTTCTATATAGGCAGGTAGATTTTCCGCGAGCAGCGTAAACTGATCCAACTCATGATCATAACAGAACACCGCTGGCTCTGTTGCGGATGTCGCCATATCAAGCAGTATCGGATCACCCGCACCATTATAATTAAGGATCAGATATCGTTGTTCGTCCGCTGCTGAGTCGGTATCTTCCCCATAAGATGTAAAATAGCCAATATACTCATGATTCCAGCCAAATTCTCCTGTGATATCGTCGAGGATATTCGGTTCTTGTTCAAGGCCATTACTGCTTTCATATGAACAAGCCGGTTCATCGGCTACAATACAGTGTTGGGGGAGGCACCATAGCAAATGTAAGCTGCCACACCGCTTTATCAACTCAGACAGGGAGGCAGGCAAAGGCATCTGCAGCCGTTCCTCCAACTCAGTTAGTTCACTTGTAGAAATCCCCTTCGACCATTGGTATACCACGTCAGACATCCCACCTTGTCTCAGACGATCGGCGATCTGTCCCAGCTTTTCTAAGGTTCGTTCAAAATGTACTGTCATTCGTATTTGTCCTCCTCTTACTCTACAACCCGGCAATGCTCTTTTTGCAAGAATGCTAGAATTTCATCACGAAGTGCTATCGCTGTGGGTTCATAAATGATCGCCACTTCGCGTCCATATGCATAGTTAAAACGCACATATCCGCCTAGAGTCTGAAGAAAAGCCATGCAGATATGCTCGTTTTCAATCCATAGATTTGAGTCAAAATGCTGTTTAAAACGCTGAGCCAATACCTGTATAGATGCTGGAGCTATTTGCAAGGCTTGATCGTTCGGATGGGCTGAACCGCAAGCTTGCGCCGTCTCCGGTGGATTAAATAGTAGAAATGTTGCTGCTCTATCCAGACTGACAGGTTCGAAATAACGGGGGAATGGCTCTATTCTTCCGAATTCATCCTGTAGTATATGCTCCAGTGTATCTGTAAATGGAACCTGAACATCTAATGGCTTCTTAGTAATGACCTCCGAATGTCGCGGTAGCCAAAGCAAACCTTCGACCTGAGGGTGCACCGCTAGGAAATCCCCATCTATGGAGCTACCGATGACCACGCACTCGCCTAGCTGTTGCACGGTGATCGGACAGTTATCATCATGCCTCCACAGTTCGTAATCCGCATAGGATTGTAATAGTTGAGCATCAGGCGGTTCAATCACCAGCAGTCCGCAAAAGGTACCAGGCCCATAGCGGGTGAGGAATGCTACATAGGGAGGTGGTAAAGTTAATCCATAGGTATGTTCGAAAGTTGTCAGTTCTTCGGCAGCCACCGTCGTATGTTGTGTGGAAACCCAATACATATGAATACACCTGCTTTCCGGCACTCTATCTATAGGGGTAGAGTCCAAAAGTAAATGAGAGATATGCTATAATCAGGAAATAAAATAGTTATAGATTAGTCTATCTTAATTCCGTAGGAACTACAATTTGTGAGGGGACGAAGGAGGAACACATCTTATGACATCAGGGGTACAAGCCTACATCGGTCCAATTTTTGAGGAGATTGACCAGACATACGCTTCTGAGCAAAAGCGCATCGCCGAATTCCAAATCAAAAGCGTCCTTCACGAAGGGATTCATGAATACTTAAAAGTTACTTGTAAGAAGGATGGGCTGTGGGTGGATACCCACGAACCGTTTGATTGGGATCGTCGTAGACCGGATAGGGGAATTTCTGGGTTTACAGATGGGGTAACATTGCAGCAGGTGCAGGACGAATGGATGCCTATGTTCAAGGAAAAGATAGAGGCGCTATTTAATTCGGAAGAATTCAGCTCCATGTTCTTTCGTTATCGACTGGATTTTCATCTGGAAGTGGTCTTGGAGAATAAGGCCAATCATTTTACATTCTCACTCCTAAATGAAGATAAACGGCAGCAACTGTTAGCCACTATCCAACAGTTTGTAGAGCAGAAGCTCAACCCTTCCAGTAAAGCTATCCCGAAGGAAGAGGACGATTTCTTCTTAGTGAGACACTTGCTTGATCCTCATTTGTACCCTGTAAACGCCCAGCGGATGAATGAGTTGCTGAATCGAATGGATGCCAAAGTGAAGGTCAGCCGCAAGCGTGAGGAAGCATGGAGGTATCAGCTCAGCAGTGGCTTAAAGCATTGGGCTGAGGATGAATTTCTGCTGAAGTATGCGGATCGGGAAAAAAGCTATGGACTGGATTATAAAGTGAAGCCCGATATTCTCCCTTCGGAAATTCCCGCGCCAGCCATGGAGATGTTCCTGCTTACCGCGATGCGGGTGGGCTCGACCGATGCCGATGCACGGCAGAAGTATTTGGAGATTGCTGCACAGTTGGTTTCGGATCAGGCAGCCCAGTGGCTTAAGAACGGATCAGGAAGCATCCCAGCGTTATATACAAGTGAGCGAGTCATCTGCCAAGCCAATGATATTTTGCAAACGCTGGAGGTTCAGATTCGTTCAGAGGAAGAAGAGAGCTATAGAGAAGCACTCGTATATTTATGCGATATTTTAAGAAAGGGCTTTACCAAGGAATATCGGATGAAGTTCAAAAGCAAGGTGAAAAACTACCTGCCTGTACCCAAGTTGGCTAAATCTACGTTGCATCGTTTCTTCGCCAATGCACTTGAATATCCTGCGCTGCATCCGTTGCTGGCTGAATATGCTGAGGTCGTGATGGAAGAGTTCAAGTGGTATAACGATGTAGAGCCCGGTGAAAAGTCGGCAATGCCGGGAACCTATGCGGTGATGGGACTGGGCCTAAAAGGAAAGAACTATTTCCCATTAGTGAATCGTTATATGAAGCTGGTGGACAGTGAACATCAGTCCGTACAGGACGGTTACGCCGCTGTATTTGCTGACGCACACGGACTGACACCGGACACGATACCCGTTTGGACGAGGGTTCTACTGGCAGGCAACGAGTCTGCCAAACCACTGAAGTCATCCGGAATTGAAACCGTAGAGCAGGCACAGGTACTGGTGGAGGAGCTTAAGAAGCTGGAGAACTACGAACAAGAGGTGCTTGTTTATCGTATATGGGGTGGCGCGAAGAAACTAAAAAACAGCCTGAAGCAGGCTGTCCCTGAGGTAAAAGAGCTGCTGGAAACGCTTATTCCATAAAAGCATCATATTCATGATAATATCGCAGTCCTTGCGCAATGCGTTCAATATCCAGCTCGCTTCCGCTGTGGCGTAACACTTCAATGACATCCTGTACAGTCGCCACCTCCAGCCAAGATTGCACCTGATGGTCTGGCAGAGATGCAGGTATACTTTCATCACGATGATTGGTGACGGTGAGACCGGCATCCTCCAGTTCCCACAATTCTTCCTCGGGAATGATGTAATAGGTAGAATTGAGCGGATTACTTTGAACATGTTTCAGATTAGCAAATACCCATTCATTGATTTCTGTTTGGTCAACGGCATGGACCAGTGCTTCAAGGCTGTCAAAAGTTTGTATGCTCATGTATGGAGGCTCCTCTCTTAGCCGCTGGCTTATGCTGTAGCTTTTGTAATATCTTTAAGATGGACTGGCGATTCTTCGCATCCTTAATGTACCTGGGAATGGAGTGGGAAGCCGTACGCATCATACCGGATGCAGGCTTTTCTCGCAACTCGGCAGAGATATAGGAGAGCAGGTAATTCAGGTGTATCCGGTTAAGAGCCCAGACAGGTTTCCCCCGATAGTAATCTAGGAAGTACAGCTGGAGCTGGAAAATAGGGTCTTTTCCGTTTTGGATCACGTTCGTATGCCATTCGCGTGATTGCACACGATGCACCGGAACCTGATTGCGTGTCTCACAGTGCGGACAGTTTATATTTGTATTTTTATGGAGTTTCGTTCGGTCATCATGGATTTCGATATTAAAATACCGTTCGCAATGGTTGCATACGCCGCGTGCATAGAATGTATAAGATTCGGGCTGCTGATATGTGTAGTAACAATGAGAACATCGAACGACGTAATAACAGTCTTTTTTGGATATGGAAATAAAAGCTTGGCCCTGACAACGGGGGCAGTGAACAGTTACCTGTTCTCCTCTTCTAATCACGGCGCTAAAGTCATATTTGTATCCATATTCATCTTTGAAGCGTTTTTGCTCCATGTTCGTTCCTCCTTTTCGGAAAGATCGTAAAAACGCACTCTTTATATTTCATATGTTATAATATTCCTTAACAACAGAATGGCTTAGATGGGCGGTCGGCTAGTCTCCTGTGAGGGAGGTGAGGCCTGTGGAGGTTAAAGACACCTTAATGTTGATGATTCAATTCGCAACGTTGGTGATTCTGATTCTTTCCTTCCATAAAAAGAAATAGACCGCCCGTGGTAGGAACCGGTCTATTTCGAATACCGTGAACTTGCAGCCACCGCCCTTAAAAGCGGCTGTTGCCAAAGAGTGAGGATGTTGACGCATCTTCACTCTTTTTTAGAATATACATCTTATTCCCATTTTAACACTTGAAAAAGACCTTTTCAATGTGCCTAAGAGCGAAAAGGTGAATAAAGATGCGCGAAAGGAGAGGGCGAGCATGAGCATTTTTACAGGACTACAGCGTCCGCAATTCCAGGCTTACTATGATGAGGCTTTTCTAATAGAGCATCGTTTTGAAAATGGTATGGGCTTTCCGCCTTCTTATATAGATTATGTCAAAACTCTTGGTTACGGGCGACTATGCGGCTTATGGAACATTCATATTCCTCTTGGCGATCACCCGGATTCATGGCTTCATCGTTATCATGATTGGCGGGCTTGGTTTGATGATTTGCTGGAATCAGAAGAGGTTTTACAAGAAGCGGCGCTGGAGCCAGATGGTTTTCCGGAGCTTTTGGAGCATGCGGTCCCTTTCGCTTCCAGTGAAGAGGATGACTTGCTGATCTGGGATATTCAATCGCCTGATGAACGGGGGGAATTCCTAATCTATGCTTTGAATCTGCGCACATGGGGCAATTTTCGGTATGCAGCCTCGGATTTGTATAGCCTCGTCGAAGCGTTGGTGGATGAAGAGCGCGTGAAGTCGGTATTGGGGACAGAGCGTACATCATTCCCATATACGTTTGAACCCTTTTAACAAGTCAAATAACCACCTTGGCATTCAAACTTCAAGGTGGTTATTTGTGCTGCTATTCTTCCTAGCGGTCATCATATTGGGCTAAATATTGCTGTACCAACTCATATCCAGCCACGCCCATTACCGTATATTGATTATATTCTTCCAGTTCCAGATTGCGTATATATTCATCCCCACAGTATAGATGGCCCGCGCAATTAAAATATTTTAGCTGCTGTTGTTCCTCGGAAAGAGGGCGATGATCGATAATGGGCCATACTCCTTTCGTCAGATTTTGGGTGGCGGTGAATATAACTTCAAATCGGCCGCGATAATTTGTGAACGGAAGATATGTCGTTTCTCCCTCGTACGCTTGATTCTGGCCTATGGATAGAACCCCGAAGGAGAACGCTTTTTTGAATCTACCATACAGTGCGCAGATCACCTGACATACCGCAAATCGGCCGTCATGCAGGGGGATAACAAAAATATCGCCTTCCTGATGTTTGATTCTTTTGAACACCATCGTCAGGCCAGCTCTTCCTGAAGGATCTCTGTTTTTAGACCTTTAGCGCTGGTAATCGTAATGCTGATCGCATCATAGCCGTTCCGCTTCGCATCTTCAAAATCGCATCGTTCGCCATTGATCAGCTCTAACTGCCCATTCTCATCTACATCGTCTGCAAACTCGTCATCCCAATCAACATTATAAAAGGCAGTTACGCTTACCTCGAAAGTATCTTCACCATCTTCGTCCAGATAGGGCAGCAGGGGAGTGCGATTGTTCTGCTGCTCCTTGGTATAAACTTCGCATAGCAGAGCATCGTAACCATGGCGGGTTCCGTCAAAAATCACGATCTGTTCACCTGTGACTGCATCTTCTGCAATAATGAGTTGGGGTGCAAATTCAGTACCAGTGATCAGCTCGTCCATAAGTTCTCCGTAATAAAAAATGTGGAATTTCGTATGTCCTGCCTGTGAACGAAGCGTACCTGTCCACTCCTGCTCGACCCATGCCTCGGGGTTTTCGGGTACAACCCAACCCTCCAAATAAGCCGGTCCCTGCTTAGCATTATGTATTTCTGTCATCATTAGGCCTTCCTTTCTGCTCGTTGAGTCGTTCAATTACCTGATTAAAAAACGTTGTAAAGTCTGTTGCCACCAGATACAAATGTCCGCATTCGTCCTGCTCTGCAATATCATAGTTCAGTTTGTCATCATAGGCATGAAGATGTGTGCGGTCCCAGTAGTACACATACGGGGTGTAGTCCTTACATGTCAGAACGTAAAAATTGTCGCCCGCATCTGCACCAATCAACAAAGCGCTCTCGACATGATTGATTTCATCCAGAAATTCATCATTAATCGCTAGAAGGTCATGATTTTTGTTGGATACCTCATATCCGAAAAAACAAGTCAAATCAATGTCTCCGTTATCCACTCGATCGAAGGGCACATTGCAATAAAAAGGGGCGGCTACATAAAATCCGTTATATTGTGAAAGAAAACGTTTATAGCCAGCGGGCAATATATGCTGTATCTGTTCCTCCAATGCTGCGATCTGGGCAGGCAAAAGCCCTGATTCAATTGCGAATGACATCAACAACCAGCCCCCTTGATTCTAGTAAACCATAAATCTCTTTTTTGGAAATGAGACGACGCAGCGGTACATCGTATGTGAAATCATGTCATCGATAGGGTGACGATTTTGTTGTCCTCATCCACATCTACCTTCACATTCACTCCTAGCTTATCCTTAAACAGCTTACTGATATTGATATAGTCATCCTTAACCGGACGGCTTGAATTACCAGTTGTGCGAGTCATCCCAGCGGTGATGATGGAACGGACGTATGTTTTATCGAGCTTGGCTTCGGGATTATAGGTATAAATCATCCGTTCCTGCTGATTATAAAAATGGGTTAATTCCGTGTAGTCGTTAGCATTCTCATACTCCTTTTCCTCACGCACATACTCGGGATGATCCATGGTATAGTGGACTCCTCCGTCCAGAAAAGGATTTTCCTTGGAGGGTCGGAGTTCATATTGTCCATAGGCTAGCTGAAACAGATACTCTAAGCCTGAGCCCTCCGCCTGGTAGTAGAGCTGACGACTGTCCCCTCTTTTATCTATAGCGGCATAGCTACTGATTAAAGGCCAGGCATCATACTTTTTATCCTTTACCTCAATGGCAAGCTTGTAATGTACAAGCACCTTTTCATTTTGAAATAATCCAAAGCTGCTCATAATAAAATACGCAGGCACACATATAATTCCGATAATAAATATGAATATAAATATTCTTACACGCATAAGTAGAGTGATTCTCCTTTGGTTGTCGATTATGTGGAAAGCTCCCGTTTGGCAGATGCACGGAATTCTTCATGCTCAACTAATTGTTTCAGAGCATGTTGTGCGAAAGGCATGCTTTTATGTACGCGAAGCAATGCAAAAGCGGCCCCCTTGACTAAGATATATGTATCACTGCGGATCAACTCTCGTGTCTGTAGTTCGATAAAGCTTCTTCTGGTCCGCCACCCTCCAGCAGTACCATAACCGCATAGGAGATCGTATCAATCCAATCGTCGAGGGTGTTGATCTGCTCTATGGTTAGCAGGTTGTTTCGCTGCAGCATACTATCAGGATACAATGCCCACGCCCGTGTATATTGGCAGATCCCCCACAAAGCGGCAATCAGCTCCCGTTCTACGGATGGTTTCTCCAACTCATCTGCCAGAACTTCAATAATAGTCATCAGCTCATGGAAATTATCCTCAATCAGTTCTCCCTGGAAGGGACGGAGCATCCCTAGAAATCCGTTTTGCATTTTGGGATGCTCCAGATCTTCATGAATAAAAGAATGACAACGTAATAGCTCACGAGCCTCCTGTTTATTCATTCAGTTCCTTAATCTCTGCCTGGATACCTCTGCACAGAAAGCTACCTGACAATCCCGTCAATGCATCGATATCAACGACCATATCTGCTTCTTCATAGCGGAAATCAAGCTGCAAGATGATGTTTTCTGTTTCTACAGGAGTTAATACATGCTCTTTGGTTTCCAGAAATGTAAAAGTCACTGCATAGCGTGGGACGTCTTTTACTGGAGCTCCAGGAATCACAGGTGCCTCAGCCGAAGGCTCCAGATCCGGTGATTTAGGGACAAGCACGCTAGCGTAGGATAGCTCAATCGTCAGCGTAATCTGGTCTTTCGTCATATTAGCAGCCGTAATTCGGTCATAATGAAAGGGAGGGAAATAGCCGAGCTTTTCGACAATGCTGTCTGCACCTTGAATAGAAACAGTTGGAGAGAAAGCCAGCTCCAGTCCGATGGACCCTGCCAGTTGGTCTTCATATTCCGGATTAATACGGACAAGGGCCTGTTCCGGCTCTACTTTCAAAATCGTGCCTATAAAATACTGTTTGCCATGGATCAGAACAATATCATGCGGAACGAACGGCAACGCTCCCCCGGCTTGATAATGAATGAGATATTCGTTCTCTTTTTTTTCAACCTTTTGAACTTGAATTTGCATAAATTGCAGCCTCCTGGGGTTAATAGTATGACGGATTGTTTAAGTGTGTGGTAAAGGGAACGGAGTCCACGATTGAAAAACATACTTCATATCCGGAGTATCCTGTTCGAGCATAAATGGAAGAATATCCATAATGGCGCGTGCTTTACTGCCAGCATAAAAGTTGCGCGAGCTATGTAACAGTTTGTTTGCCTTTATTAACTGGCTGAGCCGCAGCATAACGTCTTCCACGCTTGTTCGGTCAATACGTTTATAAACGTCCTGACGGATCGAAACGAGTATGCCGCAATTATTGGATGATTGGGACATGGGGTCATTGGACAAAAGAATGTACACTTCCGGCGTTGTCCCTTTGTTATAGGATGATTTGATACTAGGTGCCTCTATAACCAGCATCAAAGGAGTCAATTCATCATCGGTCACAATGCGGAGCAGTTCCTGCTTGTCCCAGCGGATCTTACCCTGTTTGGCTTTCTTGGATTGATAGATAGACACACGGGTATTGCGGATTCCTGATATATTCAGGAGCGTTTCAAAACAATCGAACAGGTTAGTAAAGCACCCTTCAGCAAACAAAGTGTGCTTCTCCGACAAGGAACCGGCCATTATAAAATTATAATGCAAGTTGTTAACCACAAGCATCCATCCTTTATTCATGAATTACCAATTCTTATACCATAATATATGACATGAAGATCGAATTCACCTTTTATATAGACTGTGGCCCTGTTCATTAAAATCGTTTGGAAACCAGTTCAACTTCGCGTATACTAGGAAAGTCATACATGGAACGGTCCTGAGCCGCATTGCGGCCGTATGTTGGTTACATGAACAGATTCAACGATAACGGATAAGCTCCCTTCCTGAAAAGGGTAGAATGAGAACCGATACAAAAATGGGAATTCTGAACTATGGAACGATAGATGTCATATGGCACATGAACCTATTTTACGTGACACATATTGAATACAGATAAGGGAAGTGAATACCACTTGAAGAATTTTGCAGCATTAGGCGTAGAGCAGCATTGGGTAGAAGCCTTGAAAGAACAGGGAATTTCATCCCCAACTCCTGTACAGCAGGAGTCGATTCCACTGTTGATGGAAGGTCAGGATGTTATCGCCGAGGCACACACGGGAACCGGGAAGACGCTTGCGTTTTTACTGCCGATTTTACAAAAGCTGAATTTGGACAAGCGACACCCGCAGGCACTCGTGATTGCACCTACGCGTGAATTGGCGCTCCAGATTACAGAGGAAGCAAAATGCTTGGCTGCTGCGGAGCCGAACCTGTCATTACTGGCTGTATATGGAGGACAGGATGTGGAGCGTCAGCTTCGTAAACTGAAAGGCGGCGCGCAACTGATTATTGGAACACCTGGGCGACTGCTGGATCACCTGAGACGTGGCACGCTGGATCTAGGCGGCATTAAAATGCTGGTTCTGGATGAAGCCGATCAAATGTTACACATGGGATTTTTGAACGATGTGGAGACGATTCTTCAGGAAGTTCCTTACCGGAGACAGACGATGCTGTTCTCCGCTACGATGCCAGCCGGTATTCGCAAACTGGCTCGTGTATATATGAACGAACCTGTAGATGTCAAAGTGAAATCCGCTTCTTCCGTTCCGGTGAGCCAAATCCGTCAGGTCGTTGTGCAAACAACAGACCGTGGTAAGCAACAGGCATTGGTGGATATGCTGAATACGGATCGTCCGTACTTGGCTGTTATTTTCTGCCGTACGAAGCGCCGGGCTGCCAAACTGAACGAAGAGCTGCAAGAGATGGGTTTTGAGAGCGGTGAGCTTCATGGGGATTTGTCTCAGAACAAGCGGGAGCAAGTGATGAAGGCGTTCCGTGAAGCGAAACTCCAATTGCTCGTAGCGACTGATGTAGCCGCACGCGGCCTGGATGTAGAAGGCGTCACGCATGTCTTCAACTACGACATGCCGCAGGATGCCGAAGGCTACATCCACCGCATTGGGCGTACCGGCCGTGCCGGAGGCAAAGGTGTGGCGGTGACTCTCGCCACGCCAAGGGATATTCCGGAGCTTCGGAACATCCAGAAAGTTGCTGGTGTCACGTTCACCAGCAGTGAGGGCGGCGGACAGCGTAGACCTGCTTCCGATACGGCTGATCGGCAGGGTCGAGAACGCCGTTCGGGCAGAAACGACCGCCGTTCCTACGGCGGCAACGACTCCGGCGGTGGACGCCGGGGCAGCGGCCGCGAACAGGCGGGCCGTCGTGACAGTGCAGGCGGCGAACGTCGCTCTAGCCGCGGCGGTAGCGAGCGTGGCGGATATGACCGCAGTAGCGGTAGTTCCGCACGCGGAGGCCAAGGCCGCTCGGCAGGACAAAGCAGCGAGCGTGGCGGATATGACCGCAGTAGCGGTAGTTCCGCACGCGGAGGCCAAGGCCGCTCGGCAGGACAAAGCAGCGAGCGTGGCGGATATGACCGCAGTAGCGGTAGTTCCGCACGCGGAGGTCAAGGCCGCTCGGCAGGACAAAGCAGCGAGCGTGGCGGGTATGACCGCAGTAGCAGCGGTTCCGCGCGCGGAGGCCAAGGTGGCCGCGGTGGACAAGCCAAAGGCGGCCCGCGTGGTGGTCAAGGACAAGGAGGCCGTCGCGGTCGGTCCAGATAGATAAAACAGGAGTATTCTCATAGAATACTCTACTATGGTTATCATAATAGCCCCGGGGAGGCTCATCTTCCGGGGCTATTGTAATCTTCATCCATACCGCTGAAAGAGCAGCGCCATAAGATAAATTCAAAAGATAAATTTGGAGGGGTTATACATCATGCAGGAACAGGATATGGGCAAGCGCGCCATGATCTCAGCATGGATCAGCCTGATTAGCAACATCCTATTAACCGGCATTAAGATTATTACAGGACTTATGTTCAACAGTAAGGTGCTGGTAGCCGATGGTGTGCATAATGCCGGAGACGTGATTGCCTCTGCAACGGCACTGGGAGCGATGCGCATATCCAGCCAGCCGCCGGATGAGGATCATCCTTATGGTCACGGCAAAGCAGAAGTGATCGGTGCAAGCGTGGTGGCGGTCATATTGTTTGGAGCGGGCATATTTATCGGCTATCATTCGATTGCAGCACTGTTCGAACCGATGCCACAGGAGCATATACTGGCATTGGTGGCCGCCATTATTTCCTTGCTCTGGAAACAGTGGCTGTATATCTACACGATTCGTATCGGGAGAGCGGCCAATAGTCAGGGTCTTATTGCAACGGCAAAAGATCATCTCGCTGATGTGTACGCCTCTGGGGCTGCTGTACTGGGTATCGGATTGGGGCTGATTGGGGAGCACTGGGGCATTTCAATCTTATCTTACGGTGACCCTATTGCGGGATTCGTAGTGGCATTGCTAGTTCTGAAATTGGCGTGGGAAATGGGCCGTGAATCCATAGATGTGCTTATGGAAAAGGCGATTGCAACGGAGGAAATTGAGAGCTACGCCGCAGCCGCACTGAGTGTAGCCGAGGTTCAACGTATTGACCGTATCCGTGCCCGTGAGCACGGCCATTATATTATCGTGGATATCCGCGCTTCAGTGGATGCCTCTTTGACGATTCAGCAGGGACACGATATTATTCGACTGATTAAGGGGGCTGTCATGAAGCGGGAACCGCGGGTTTATGAGGTGCTTGTCCATTTGAATCCATGGTATGCGGACGACCACTAGAACAGACGGCGCGAATTGACAGATAACTTGCAGGAAGGGTATGCTTTTAAAAGCCGAACGATGATGAATAAAAGCGAGGTTACCCGAAAATATGCGAAAATTTTTAAAATGGTTAGGCATTTCTGTGACTGCGGCGGTTCTTTTAGTGGGCGGATATTATACGTATTCTATATATCATTTTACGAATCAAATTTCAGTTGCTTCCGGACAGGATTCGAAATTCAAACCGCAGGCACAAACTCAAACCAATGTACAACCTGTAGAGGTATCGCTCCCACCGGAATGGGATGGGACAGAAAGAGTGAATATTCTGCTGCTAGGCGGCGACTCCCGTGGAGAGGATTCAGGGCGTTCTGACTCCGTTATGGTTGCTTCTATTGATCCGGTTACGAAAAAGGCTACACTGATGTCGATTCTTCGTGATACCTACGTCAATATCCCAGGTCATGGGCAAAGTCGATTGAATGCTGCCTTTTCCTACGGGGGACCGGATTTGACCAGACAGACCGTGAGCGACCTGCTGGGCATACCAATTCAATATTATGTATATACTGATTTCAATGGTTTTATTGCGCTGGTTGATTCTGTGGGTGGTATTGACCTGGATGTCGAAAAAGATATGCATTATACCTCCAAGGCGGATAAACACCAGTTTGATATTGATTTGAAAAAGGGAATGCAGCACATGGACGGTAAAACAGCCTTGCAATATGTACGCTTCCGTCATGATGCGACTTCCGATTTTACGCGTACGGAGCGGCAACGCAAATTCATTACTGAGCTTGGCGGTAAAATTCAGTCAACCTCATCTCTAATCAAACTGCCGAGTATTTTAAATAGCATTTCTCCTTATATTGAAACGAATCTGAGTACTACGGAAATGCTGCAATTGGCTTCATTGGGCTTTAATATCGATGCAACAACAGTAGCGAAGCAGCAAATCCCGCCGAATGAATTGGTGCGCGGGGAAACCATTAAGGGTGCGCAGGTATTGGGTGTAGACGAAAGAAAGCTCAAGCGCTTCATACAGAATCTTTTTGAACAGGAGAACAAACCTGTGACCACGACGGTGGATGCTGCAACCACGATAAATGATACTCCATAACCCTCGAAAGCAAGCGAAGTTCGTACGATGACGTACAACTTTGTTTGCTTTTGTGTTTATTTGGGTATAACCTTGTATATTTTGTTCCAAAAATATATCGTATCTATGAAGAACGTATACTCATTTGTGTAAAGAGAAGGGGAATGTGGTGTGGAAATAACTCCGGCATGGAAAGACCGATTCAAGAAGTTTTTTCTGAACAACAAGTTTGTGTTATTCCTGCTGGTACTGCTGCTGATCGGCTTGAATATCTTGGTGCTTACCAAAATTTCATACATATTCACACCTGTCATGGTGCTGTTAAAAACGATCATTCTCCCTGTCATTTTATCCGGCGTGTTGTACTATCTGTTCAATCCGTTGGTTGATGTACTGGAGCGTAACAAGGTGAAACGAGTATACTCCATTGTTGTATTGTTTTTGCTCATTATAGGAGTTATTGCGATTGTGGTTACATCGGTGGTGCCTGTAATCCGTGATCAAATACAGGGTCTTATCCAAAATTTTCCTGACTATAGCGAGCAAGTACAACGACAATTCGAGAAACTGATCGGCAGCGATTTTGTAAACCAGTTCCAGAACACGACTCAAATTAATCCATCAGAGCTGGCCTCCAAAGCTTCTGAAAAGTTATCTAGCTTTATTAATAATGCATGGACGGGTGTGGGCAGCTTTTTGGGCGTGGTTACAGAAACGGTACTTGCGATTGCCACGGTTCCATTTATTCTGTTCTACTTGCTAAAAGATGGACACAAGCTACCACAGTTTATCCTGAAAATGCTCCCGCCTATGTTTCGTAAAGAAACAGATCGCATTATGACCGAGATGAATCATCAGGTCAGTTCCTATATTCGTGGGCAGATTATTGTCAGCTTCTGTATTGGGGCGCTGTTGTATATTGGTTACCTAATCATTGGATTAGACTACTCTTTGACGCTTGCAGTCATTGCATCCTTTACGAGCGTTGTCCCCTACTTAGGTCCCGTCATTGCCATTACACCTGCGTTAATTGTAGCCTTGGTTACCTCACCGATTATGCTGCTCAAGATGGTTATCGTGTGGACAGTCGTACAGCTCATTGAGGGTAAATTAATTTCTCCACAAATTATGGGCAAATCTCTTCGGGTACATCCGATCACGATTATCTTCGTTATTCTGACCGCAGGCAATTTGTTTGGTGTGGTGGGAATTGTACTGGCGGTTCCGGGGTATGCTGTCTTGAAAGTAATCGTTACACATTTGTATAGTTTCTTTAAAAAGCGTTCGCATCTCTATGAGGCGGATAAAGGGAACGCAAGTCTTTACGAAAAATAAACTTTTCCACTATAAAATTGATATGGGCCCCTCTTGGGTAACTGTGGCTACGCGTGCTATAATTAATGCCTATCCTTATTCCCAAATAGAAAGGTCAGACTTTTATGATAAAACTCAGCATTCTTGACCAATCTCCGGTATCGGAAGGCATGACGCATGCGCAGGCATTACAAAAGACCGCTGAGCTTGCTATAGAGGCGGAACGCTTGGGTTATCATCGCTTTTGGGTATCAGAGCATCATTCTGCAGCAAATCTCGCTGGGTCCAGCCCGGAGGTACTGATTTCACATCTGGCCGCCCGTACTCGGGCCATTCGAGTGGGGTCGGGTGGGGTGATGCTGCCTCATTACAGCGCTTATAAAGTAGCGGAAAACTTTCGTGTGTTGGAGGGATTGTATCCGGGACGCATTGATTTAGGTCTGGGACGGGCGCCTGGAGGAATGCCCATTGCTACCAGAGCCCTGCAAGAAGGCAAAATGCGAGGGGGTGTAGATCTATACCCTGAGCAGTTGGATGACCTGTTAGCTTATTTACATGACAGCACAGGCAATAATCACCGTTTCGGTTCGCTACAGGCGATGCCGCTTATAGAAACTGTACCGGAAATGTGGTTGCTCGGCTCCAGTGGTGATAGCGCAGGTCTGGCAGCCGAGCGTGGCGTGGGCTTTGCGTTTGCACAGTTCATTAATGGTGAAGGCGGCACAGGGGCTATGAAGGAATACCAGGAAAGCTTCCAGCCTTCCCAGCATAGTGACCAACCACGTTCGCTTGTTGCCGTATTTGCGATCTGTGCGGATACCGAAGAGGAGGCCAATCGCTTGGCTTCCAGCATGGACTTATCTCTTGTACTATTAGAGCAGGGAATGCGCTCCGCTGGAACACCTTCCGTGGAAAAGGCACTGGCGTATCCGTATACGCCGTTTGACCGGATGCGGATACGTGAGAATCGCAAACGTATGGTGGTCGGTTCGCCCGAACAGGTGAAGCGTCAGATTGAGCAATTAAGTAAGGACTATAATGCACAGGAGATCATGGTTGCGAGCATTATTCATGACTTTGACGCCAAAATGAAATCTATACGTCTCATGGCCGAAGCATTTGGACTGTCTTCTGTACAGTCATAATGCAATTCGCCGGATTTGAAAGATCACAGCTTCGAGGAGCTGTGATCTTTTTTTGAATTTTTTGAGGAAATATTGGATGATATGCACTGTATGATATAGGAAATAAACCAGTTAACACTTGATAATGATTATCAATATCTTTATTATATAAAGATAGAATGAAGTTTTGATGAAAGTCGTGCGTTAAGCCCGTGACTATATATATTGGATAAGGGAAAGGGATGATTCCACATGTTTCGTCTGAAAACGGCAAATCTGGATATTGCTTATGAAGATCGATTGATTGTAGAAGATCTGAACGTAGAAATACCGCAAGGGAAAATCACAGCCTTGGTGGGCGCAAATGGTTCTGGCAAGTCCACCATTCTGAAGACGATGGCTCGCATCATGAATCCTAAGGGCGGCAGTGTTCTACTTGACGGTAAATCCATTCATAAGCAATCCACCCGGGAAGTAGCTAAGCAGCTGGCTATTTTGCCGCAAAATCCGACTGCACCGGAAGGATTAACCGTGACGGAACTGGTATCTTACGGACGTTTTCCTTATCAAAAAGGTTTTGGTTCCATGAAAGCGGAAGATCGCAAAATGGTAGAGTGGGCCATTCAAGTAACGGGAATGAGCGAGTTCCACGATCGTCCGATTGATCAGCTTTCTGGCGGTCAGCGTCAGCGTGCCTGGATTGCTATGGCACTTGCGCAGGATACGGATATTTTGTTTCTGGATGAGCCGACGACATTTTTAGATATGGCGCATCAACTGGAAGTGCTGCATTTGCTGGAGTATCTAAATACTTCGGAGGAGCGCACCATTGTTATGGTTGTGCATGATTTGAACCATGCGGCCCGGTATGCTCAGCATATGATTGCAATCAAAAAAGGGAAAGCTGAGGCGGTAGGAACTCCAACTGAGGTTATGTCCCCTGATGTGCTGCGTGAAGTGTTCGGGATTGAGGCTGATATTGTAACAGATCCTCGTACAGGTGTACCGCTCTGTCTTCCGTATGCTTTGGCTGGGCAGCCTGCGGTAAGCCAAGCCATAAAAGATATGAATGTGGAAGATAAGCAACCTGTGGGTTCTGTTGCTGAGCGACGTGATGCTAGAGCACAAGTAGCGGCAAGAGGTTAAAGGGGACATACCATGAAACCACTGGATTACGATCAGCTTGAGCAACTAGCAAACATAGTGAGAGTCACGCCGGAGGATGCTGTATATTCCGGGCCAGTGGCCGAATGGCTTGAACCAGATAAGATCCGCTCTGTGATGGAGTATTATGGCGATCTTCTGCGTGCTGAAGACGATTTAACCGCAGCCGTTTACTTTGCGAACCAGTTGCGTGGCCTCGTGTTTGCGCAGCATTTTATGGTATCACTGTGTGAACGCCGTTGGGACCTGTCCGTTTCTAATCTCAGATTTCATATTTGTTATGAAGGTCAATATCCCTCTATTAGTCTTCAGGTCATCGACTTAACAGAGCTGGACAATACGTGGAACAATGGGGATCACCGTTCTTCCGAACAGGCCCAGCAAGTGTTACGAGACTTTTACAGTTTGCAGATGCGGCCCCTATTGGAAGCAATTGCTACAGTGGGGAGCGCATCTATCGGCCAAATGTGGGGACAGTTTCCGTTGGCATTGCTGTATTTTAAGGATAGAGTACAGCCATCGTTGACTGATCCTCAGGATGTGGAGCGCTTTGAACAAGATTATATGTATGTGACACGTGAACTTGAGGGAGAGATATTCGGGCGTAAAAGAAATCCGTTTACGGTTCGTCTCGTTGAATTGGACAATCCTTACCGCCCTGGTAAAAATACCTACATGAAACCGTCCTGTTGCCAATATTACAAGACAGGTGGAGGTCAGCGGTATTGTTATACTTGCCCCAAAATGTCCGCTTCCGAACGCGAAGAACGCAGACTCGAAGTGGTGGCATCACGGTAAAGTCTCTGTGGATGTTGGCATGTCCGTCACCTTTTGGTTAAAATAGGTTATGTAACCTAAACCAAGTGACACGAAGGAGGATGCTGTATGTCTGTCTATTCACATAATGCCGTAACACCAGCGAATCAGGAGGTTTCTCTGAATACTTACGCTGGTAAGGTGCTGGTTATTGCGAATACCGCCAGTAAATGCGGACTTACCCCGCAATATGGGGATTTGCAAAAGCTTTATGACGAATATAAGGATCGGGGATTAGTTGTATTAGGCTTTCCTTGCAACCAATTTGGCGGTCAGGAGCCGGGCAGCAGCGAGGAAGCGGCTGAATTTTGCCAACTGAATTACGGGGTTAATTTCCCCGTATTCGCCAAAGTGGACGTCAATGGACCGGATACAGCGCCTCTGTTTGAATATTTGAAAAAGCAACAGCCTGGAGAACAGGAAGATGGGACAATTCAGTGGAATTTTACGAAATTCATTGTGAATCGTGAAGGTGTACCTGTGGGTCGTTTTGAACCGAAGGAGTCACCAGAAGCGATGAAAGCAGCCATTGAGCAATTGCTATAGTAGCTTTGCCTTCATTCCAAAATATATGTTTAAAAAGGTCTGATTTCCGGCATGTCTCCGGGAAGCGGACCTTTTTTTGTTCTCTACATGTGCATTTGTCTAAGGGGGGAGTATCATGTAAAAGTCATGGGCATAATCAGGCCGCCTACAGGGGAAACTGAATGGAGCAAAAAAACATTTCAGCAAACAGTTGATCTCGTATATCCTTTCTTTTTTAAATGTGGACAAATTGTGAATATCACAAAAAGCTATTGTAATGTGAAAAATATCACACTATAATAAGCGCATGAAGTGAAATAAATCACAAACACTAACGAGCTGTTTACGTGAAACTATTCACAATTATTATACAGTTTATGCCCACACACCAAGGAGGAATTCAACATGAAAGTAGCAGTTATCGGATGTACACACGCAGGCACAGCAGCTATCGTTAACACAGCTAAATGTTATCCAGATGCAGAAATTACCGTTTACGAGCGTAATGATAATATTTCATTTTTATCTTGTGGTATTGCGCTGTACGTAGGTGGTGTCGTCAAAGATCCGCACGGCCTGTTTTATTCGTCTCCAGATCAACTGTCTGACTTGGGTGTAGTGACCAAGATGCTTCATGAGGTAACGAGTGTGAATACGGCTGGCAAGTCGCTGCATGCCCGTAATCTCCAAACAGGTGAGGAATTTACAGACACATTTGATAAACTAATTGTGACCACGGGATCATGGCCCATTATTCCAAAGCTGGAAGGCATTGAACTTGATCATATCTTGCTCTGTAAAAACTATAATCATTCCAATGATATCATTGAGAAAGCCCAGCACGTACAGAACATTACAGTCGTGGGAGCTGGATACATTGGTGTTGAATTGGTAGAAGCTTTCCAAATGAATGGTAAAAATGTAACGCTGATCGACAGTGCTGATCGTATATTGAATAAGTATTTGGACCATGAGTATACAGACCGGATTGAAAGTTCCCTGAAGGAACATGGCATTAAGCTGGTACTTGGCGAGACGGTGAGTCGTTTTGAGGGTACGAACGGTAAGGTAAGTAAAGTCGTGACCTCTAAAGGAGAATATGAAACAGAGCTTGTTATTCTCTGCATCGGTTTCCGACCTCAAACGGATCTGCTCAAAGGTCAGGTAGATATGTTGCCTAACGGTGCGATCATTGTGGATAACTATATGCAAAGTAGTTGCCCGGACGTGTTTGCAGCAGGCGACAGTTGTGCAATTCGCTATAATCCGACCGGCAAAACGGCTTATATCCCTTTGGCAACCAACGCAGTTCGTATGGGTACGCTGGTGGCACGTAATCTGGTGCAACCAACCATTGCCTACATGGGAACCCAAGGAACTTCGGGTATCAAAATTTACGAAGACAATATCGCAGGAACAGGCATGACGGAAGCTGCGGCAACAGACGAAGGCATGACTGTAGAAGCTGTAACCATTGAGGACAGCTACCGACCTGAATTTATGCCAACCTCCGAAAAAGTGTTACTGAAAGTGGTATATGAGCAGGAGACGCGAAGAATTCTGGGTGCTCAAATTATGTCGAAGGTGGATTTGACGCAATCCATTAACACGCTATCCGTAGCCATTCAAAACCATATGACTATTGACCAGTTGGCCTTTGTCGATTTCTTCTTCCAGCCGCATTATAACAAGCCTTGGAATTTCTTGAACGCGGCAGGTTTACAAGCTTTGCCTACAATATCCGAACGGAACCCAGTTACTGTATAATTAGATTTGTCTGTGACATTGTTCATAAGTTTGTCAACAATCTGAGGCGTACGGATGAATCCTTATAGTACAATATAGAGTAGCATAAGGATCAGGGGGGAAGTAGCTTATGGGTTTGTTTTATATCCTTTTTCTTGTAGTCGTGGCGCTGATAGGCCTCGGTGGAGTTCTTTGGTTCTTAAGAGCAGTTGAAAAGGAAGAATACAATTAAATGTAAAGCGCGTAGTAGCGCAGTAGATGTAATAATACAGAAAAACAGTCCTTTTTTCAGGGGCTGTTTTTTTTATAGTTACGAAAGTGATTTTTTTCACAAACTTAATCACTGATTTTAAATAAAATATGAAAGAAGAATATTTTAGTGAATAGATATTAAAGGAGCGGGGATATATGGCGAGCTATAAACCGGGGCAAATTGCTGAAAAGACGGTGGAAACAGGAGTGGCCAAGGCGAACAACCCGTGGACTGTGGCGGTGGTACTGGGATTTTTGGCAGGTGCATTTATTGCACTCGGGTTTTTGCTGGATATACGTGTTATTGCAAGTGCGCCTAAAGAATGGGGAAGCATTGCCACCTTTATTGGAGCTGCGGTGTTCCCTATTGGTCTGGTATTAGTTTTGATCGCAGGCGGAGAATTGCTGACCGGCAATATGATGGCGGTCCCTTTGGCGAGATGGGCAGGACGGATTAAGACAGGAGTCATGTTTCGTAATTTGGCGATTATTACGCTCAGTAATTTTGCAGGTGCGTTATTCGTTGCATTTTTCTTTGGGCATGTGCTGGGTTTGACAGAAACGGGCCCTTATCTGGACAAAGTGGTGGATATGGCAGGACATAAGCTACACGAAAGCTTTTTGCAGTCTTTTATATCGGGTATAGGATGTAACTGGCTCGTAGCACTGGCTGTATGGTTGGCATATAGCACAGACTCCATTGGCGGCAAAATTATGGGGATTTGGTTCCCGACCATGGCCTTTGTGGCTATTGGATTTCAGCACGTTGTTGCCAATATGTTTCTCATTCCGGCGGCTATTTTTGCAGGCCACTTTTCATGGGCAGATTATGTTATGAACTTCATTCCGGTCTGGCTGGGGAATTTGGTAGGAGGTAGCCTGTTTGTGGCTGGAGCCTACTGGTTGGCCTATCTGAAAAAGCCTCAAGCCAACGCACATCCAGTGAATGAATCTCCAACTACTTCTTCGGTTGCACATCCAATCCGTTGATTGATCCTACCTAATCACAGTACTTTAAACAGCAATGAACAAAGCAAATCCGCCATGACAGGCCCGGGGGAACGAAACCTGTCATGGCGGATTTTTTTGGGAGTGGTCCATGATTTGGCATGGAGGATGAGTGTGCTCTCGTCCATGATGCCTTGATCTTTTTTACCCTCAGTAAGATATGATGAAACAGGATGTTGAAAAAAATTATAATTCTTAAAAAATCCGTTTTGCTCTATGCAGCAGACGGATTTTTTTAATATTTTGGAGAGCGGCTGTGTGGGAAAATCCTTCTCTTGCCATAGGCCAAAGCTGTGGATATGATAAGATCAGTGTAATTTTTGGAAACGGTAACGGAAAGGAGCATCAACACTATGGATCATCGCAATAGCGCGCCTCGTGAGGCCACGCTTCAACAAGACTTACAAGGGGGACAGCGGATGACGGAGCAGCAGGACGGTATTTTTCCGGCTGTATGCCCGTTAGATTGCCCGGATACGTGTGGGCTCCTGCTTCACAAGGAAAAAGGAAAGATAATCAAGGTGACTGGAAACCCAGATCATCCCATTACCAAAGGGGCTATTTGTAACAAAGTTCGCAATATGACGGAGCGGGTATATGATCCTGATCGGGTGCTCTATCCGTTGAAGCGTATAGGCCCCAAAGGAGAAGGGAGGTTTGAACGAATTAGCTGGGAGGAGGCGGTCAATACCATTACAGGTCGGTTCAAGGAGCTGATCCGTACGGACGGACCGGAATCTATTCTCCCCTACAGCTTTTATGGCAATATGGGCGTATTGAGTGTGGATGGAATGGATCGCCGATTTTTTAATGCGCTGGGTTCAAGCCAACTGGATCAGACGATTTGCAGCGTGGCTGGGAATGAAGGCTGGGCGTCCGTTATGGGTTTTAAGGGCGGCACCAGCCCGGAGGACACGGAGGATGCAGACCTCATTATTGTGTGGGGTGGTAATGTCATTAGCACCAACATGCATCAGGTCGTTTTGGCTGAGAAAGCACGTAAAAAAGGTGCTAAGGTGGTCGTTATTGACGTTCATCGTAACCGGACGGCGCAATGGGGGGATTGGTTCATTCCGTTATATCCGGGGACGGATACAGCGCTCGCGCTGGGTGTTATGAATGTACTGTTCGCTCAAGGACTGACGGACGACGAATTTTTACATCGCTACACAGTAGGTCATGAGGAACTGCGCGAGCATGTTAAGACATATACACCAGAGCGAGTTTCGCGGATTACCGGCGTGCCGGAAGCGGATATTATCCGTTTGGCGGAAATGTACGGAACTGCAAGAGCAGCGTATATCAATATCGGTAATGGGCTTCAGCATCATGATAATGGCGGTATGAACGTACGTGCGGTTACATGCTTGCCTGCGCTCACTGGACAATGGCTGAAGCACGGCGGGGGAGCGTCACGCTCCAACGGCGCTTATGCCAAGATTAACAGCGCCCATCTGGAGCGTCCTGATCTGCGACAGAACCCGGATGCCCGGATGATTAACATGAACCGGATCGGAGAAGCGCTGCTACAGAAGGAACAGCCGATTAAGGCGTTATTCGTATATTGCAGTAATCCGGTAGTTGTAGCCCCCGATTCGGAACGGGTGACTAAAGGATTTGAACGAGAGGATTTGTTCACAGTCGTTCATGACCTATTCCTAACCGATACGGCCCGCTATGCAGATATTGTGCTGCCTGCCGCGTCTTCTTTTGAAGGAACAGATCTATACAAATCGTACTGGCACCACTATATCCAAATGCAGCAGCCCGTCATTGATCCGCTTGGGGAAAGCAAAAGCAATTATGAGCTGTTTAGCCTGCTCGGACGGGCAATGGGCTTTGATGAAGCTGCCTTTACGGAAAGTGAAGAGGAGATGATCGCAGGCGCGCTTGATAATCCAACGAACCCTTATCTCAACGGTGTGACCTTGGAAGCCTTAAAGAAGTCACCTTTTGTAAAGCTTGATATGACGCCAAAGGCCACTTATTTGGATCGTTTAACCACGCCTTCAGGCAAGATTGAGCTATATTCGGAAAAAATGAAACAAGCAGGTCTGCCCGCGATGCCTTCTTATGTGCCGCTGATTGAAGGGTACGACGGAGAGCACCGACCGCAAGCGGACGAGCGGTATCCATTAATGTTTATTTCACCGCCAAACCATAATTTTCTGAATTCTACTTTCGCTAACTTGCCCAAGCATCAGCGACTGGAGCGGGAGCCCTTGCTACAAATTCACCCGGAGGATGCTCAGACAAGAGGCATCGCGGACGGGGAGCCGGTTACCGTATGGAATGATCGGGGGACGTATGAGCTGAAAGCCAAAGTCACCGATCTGATGCTGCCCGGTACAGTGATTAGTCAGGGATTATGGTGGGAAGGCAAAGGACGCAGACAGCGTGTCAATGTGTTAACCTCTGATCGGCTGTCGGATATGGGACAGGGGGCTACTTTCTTCTCAACGGTGGTGAATGTGAAGCGCCAATGAGATTATGCCTTTTATGGCGTCAGATGCAAAAGGAGAAACAAAAGATATGAAATGGTTGGAGTCTTATCCGAAAGAAGTGAAAGTGTTTCTCATTGCCAGCCTGATTAATTCTGCTGGAAGTTCCCTGATGTGGCCGTTGGTTAGCATGTATGTGTTTGACGAGCTAAACCGTAGTATGGGAGATGCAGGAATTGCGATTTTAGTGCAGTCTCTGGGCGGAATTTTTGGTCAAGTGTTGGGCGGAGCCCTCTATCACCGTATTGGAGCCAAGAAGCTGATTGTTGGCTCACTCGCGATGAACGCGCTGGGACTTCTCGCGCTTCCATTTACCAGCGGTCATTGGGTGGCGTTTGTCATCATGATGGGCTTTATCGGCTTTTTTAATGTCGTATCTGTGCCTGCGATTCAGGCGTTTGTAGGTTTTCGTTTCGCTGACCGTCGCGGAGAGCTGTTTAATATTATTTATGTCGCTAACAATATTGGGGTTGCAGTGGGTACGGGATTGAGTGGCGTGCTGGCTGACCTTTCCTATCAGCTCAGCTTTGTGATGAACGGAATGACTTCTGCGGTATTTGCCGGATTCTTCTGGTCTTATCTAAGCAGGGTGGATCGGGAAGAGGGAGAAGTACAGCTCAGCAAGTCTGTGAAGAAAAGAGAGGAAATCCCAGCTCGTTTGCTGTTTCGTGATACCAGATTGTATCTCTTTGTGGGGTTAGGCTCACTTTTTTTATGGTTCGGCAATTCGATCTGGAATACAGGAGTGTCTCCCCATATTATTGAGCAGGGCTTGCCTAAAACGATGTATGGATTACTATGGACACTGAATGGTATCCTTATTTTTGCCGCACAACCCATTATTTTTTGGATAAAACGACTGTACGCTCATCACGCTTCAACGCAAATGACATGGGCCGGAGGATTTTATTTGGCGGCTTATATTGTCATGCTGGGCACACAGAACTATACTGGAATGATATTCGCTATGGTTCTGGCGACCCTGGGAGAAATGCTGATTGCACCTGCGGTTCCAGCATTCCTGTCTGATCATGGAGGTCGGGGTGCACCCTTTTACATTGGGCTTGTGGGGGGCATTGGCGCAGCCGGACGGGTAATGGGGCCTTATATTATGGGGAAGTTGTATGATGGTGGTGGGTTACCGCCTACACTTTGGCTGGCATCAGGCGTAGCGGTGTTGTCGATCCTGTTTTTCGTCCTGCATAGCTGGTTGAACCGTTACCGGCATCATTCGGATACTTTGAATACTATGACGTCCAAGGCGGATGTTCCCAGTTCTTAAGTCCTAATAAAAATGCAGTATTATGCTGTAATTATGGTACAATAAGTGACGGATGATTGTAGTTATTGCTTCAGGAAAGCCTTCACAGGAAGGATTGAAAGGAATTGTTTACAAGTCAACTCTTGACGATACGTCATTCGGAGATGAAGGATGCTCCTGATCTGATTGCGCTGGATGAATTGGTATGGAATGAACGCACGGCTCCCGCCTCGCTGTCCTGGAAGTCGCGCGGGGAGTTTCTGCGTAATACGCCTCCAGGCTCTCAACTGGTCGCCATCGAACAGGAAGTACTCTGCGGGTATATTGGATTTCGTCCTCCAACGCTGTTGGCTAGTAATTGTCATGTACTCGAAATAAATATAGCTGTACATCCAGCTTATCATCGCAAAGGCATTGGGACGGCACTCATGAACTCCATGAAGGATATTGCAGCTGCGGAGGGCATACGTAAGTTGAGTTTGCGTGTACTCTCATGCAACACGGAAGCCCTTATGTTTTATGAAAAAAGTGGTTTCGCGATTGAAGGACGTTTGCATGAGGAGTTTTACATAGCAGGCCAATTCGTAGATGATGTGTTAATGGCCTATTTCTTAAAATAGGCGGGAGGCTACAGACAGCAATTCGGTTGTATGCCCGGCCTAAACCAACAACGCCGCAGACCTGCTCAGGTCTGCGGCGTTGCTGTACAATACAATATTACCGAAGTTGCTTCCATTCATTTTGGAGCATACCGTACACTGCGTGGTTCATGTAGCCGTCGGGCAGCAATTCCGCTTCGCGTACAATGCCTTCGAGCACAAAGCCCAAACGTTCCGGAATACCGCGGCTACGGCGGTTCGTCGTTGCAGAGCGGATTTCGACCCGATGCAAGTCCAGCTCCATCAAAGCATATTCAACGAATACGCGGCAGGCGCTGGTCATTAGACCTTGTCCTTCGTACCCGTGTCCAAGCCAGTATCCGATGCTAACGGAGCGGTGAGTCCAATTGATCTCATGGTAGCTGATGATGCCAGCAAGCTCGTTGTCTATCCAAATTCCGGCGGTCAGACTACCGTTCTCTGCGGCTTGTTTCAAGGCGCCCTGCACGAACTGCTCTGTGTGGCTGATTTCCGTGGTAGAGTCTACCCATGGAAGCCATTGACGCAGGCGGTCACGGGACATTTCGATCAGCTCAAACAGAGGCTGCACATGCTCCTTGGTGAGCGGCCGAAGGACTGTGCGTTCGTCCAACGCATATGTAAACATGATTGATCCCCTCTTTCACTCGGAAAATCGCTAAACCAGCCAGTCTAGCATTTAATCCCATGCTACCTTATTCTGCGAGAGTCGTCAAAAGGGAGAGGAAGCTTCAAATTCAATAGGTCCCACCCGGAACCGTTCATGCTCGTATACATATCTCAGATCCAAATCCCCTACAAATTCGGTTGGGGATACACTGCCAGATACAGTGGCTTGCAGAGGAAGCTGTTCGGCATCATACATTACGACAGAGCTAAAATCGAGATGCTTTGTAAATTGGGCTGGATCATCGTAAAATACTGATGCTTTAGGGTCCATTGTGTGTGTGACACCGTCAATCGTGACAGCAATATGAACCTGGCGGTTGTGGTCACGTGGCTCCACTGAGCTGTGAACGCGCTGGGACACAGCATCTGCTGCCGATTCGACTGCATATTCTTCCATCGTCCGTGCGTTAACAATATGCAACTCCTGCAATTCGACACCCGTTCCCGAGGCACGCGTGAGGACCACGACGGCTTCACGCACACCATCCCCATTCACATCCCTATAATATAATTGTGGTGCGGTGGAGATATCTGCCGAGCCCGACCATCGGAATGTGTGGCGTTGTTGGCCGATTTCCAATACAGCTGAATGGAATAATCCCTGTGACGGACTAACAGCATATAAGCGGACGGATGAGTCTTCTGAAGCGCTGGCTAGTGGACGAGATTGTACAGTTCCGTTCACCGGGTCCGGTGAAGGATGGCCGGAAGTCATGACGGAAGAGGACAAAAGCATAGACAGCAGGATCACAATGAGCAGCTTAAACACGGGTGGGTCTCCTTTTCCGGGCAAAATAAAAGATATATACACTATAACGAATTTATTTGCCGAAAATGTTAACTCTTTTTCATAACTTGTCACTTTTTTTGCTGAAGAGAGCATAAGGATTTTCATTTTATTGAGTTATGCGGTGTGAAAGGGTATATTTAAGGGAACATGTTTTACACAGATTATACGGAAGAAAGGTTGATTAGCGTGGAGAAGCCGATCACTCCCCCCAATTTTATTAAAAATGTTATTGAAGAGGATCTACGTACGGGTAAGGTAAAGGAGGTTGTTACACGATTTCCGCCTGAACCTAACGGATATTTGCATATTGGACATGCCAAAGCTATCTGGATCAATTTCTCGTTGGGAGATGAATTCGGAGGACGCACCAATCTGCGTTTTGACGACACCAATCCGGCGAAGGAAGACACGGAATACGTGAACTCCATTCAGGAGGACGTGAAGTGGCTCGGTTATGAATGGGAGGAAAAACATTTTGCCTCCAATTATTTCGAAGAAATGTACAAGCGTGCCATCCTGCTGATCCAAAAGGGTAAAGCTTATGTGGATGATCAAAGCGCGGACCAAATCCGTGAAACTCGTGGCACACTGACCGAACCGGGGCAAAATAGTCCTTATCGGGATCGCAGTGTGGAAGATAATCTGAAGCTGTTTGAAGAGATGCGTGCAGGCAAATACCAAAATGGTGAAAAGGTGCTGCGTGCCAAAATTGATATGGCTTCGGGAAACATTAATTTACGTGATCCGATTATTTACCGTATTTCACACACAGCACATCACAATACAGGCGACACATGGTGTATCTATCCAATGTACTCCTATGCTCATCCGCTGGAAGATGCGATTGAGGGAGTAACGCACTCGCTCTGTTCGCTGGAATTCGAAGATCAGCGCCCGCTGTATGATTGGGTTGTAGCTGAATGTGAAATGGAAAAGGTACCGCACCAATACGAATTTGGACGGCTGAACCTGGCTCAAACCGTAACCAGCAAACGTAAGCTCAAGCTTCTGGTCGATGAAAAGCACGTAGATGGTTGGGATGATCCTCGTATGCCGACGATTTCCGGTTTACGTCGTCGCGGCTATACACCGGAGGCCATCCGCAGCTTCGTATATGAGACAGGTATTTCCAAAGCCTACGGAGTCATTGATTTGCAGGTGCTGGAGCATTTTGTACGTGAGGATTTGAAGCTTAAGGCACCTCGCACCATGGCAGTCATAGATCCGTTGAAGGTGGTTATCACAAACTATCCTGAAGGACAAGTTGAAATGCTGGAGGCGGAAAATAATACGGAAAATCCGGAACTCGGTACACGCCAAATTCCGTTTTCCCGGGAAATTTATATCGAGCGTGAGGACTTCATGGAGAATCCGCCGAGCAAATACTTCCGTTTGTTCCCTGGTAATGAAGTACGTCTCAAGCATGCTTACTTCATTAAATGCAACGATGTGATTAAGGACGCAGACGGAAATGTAACGGAAATCCACTGTACCTATGATGTAGAAACCAAGAGCGGATCAGGCTTTACGGGACGTAAAGTGAAAGGCACGATTCACTGGGTAGAGGCTACTCAAGCGGTTCCTGCCGAATTCCGTTTGTATGAGCCTTTGATTAACGCAGAGGACACGGATGAGATTGAAGAGGATGCATCAGAAAAAACATTCCTTGACCAATTGAATCCGAACTCATTGGAAATTGCTCATGGCTATGTCGAGCCGAACATGAAAGAAGCTCAATCACAGGACAAGTTCCAATTTTTCCGACATGGTTATTTCAGTGTCGATCCGAAGCTTTCCAAACCGGGTCAGCCTGTATTTAACCGTGTTGTATCGTTGAAGAGCTCTTTCCAATTGCCTAAGCAATAGGCTGTTGGAAAGCGTGGGAGAGATGGTAGCTTCGTGCGACCAGTTGAAAAGGAGTCTGCCGTTGGCAGACTCCTTTATTTTACGCATGCACGCTCTTTATACATTTGGCGATACTTGCTAACAAGCCAGAAGGGAAGAGGGGATACCTCATTCCTCTAGTGTTGTTAAGGGGCACTTTCTATTCGTTTGTGCCCGCTGGCAGTCCTGGCTGATAACCGTTCTTGTACAGCATGTACCACATAATGGAAAATCCCGCAGAGCCAAGTAGGGCGAAAAAGACCCCTGCATGGTACATCATTTCTCCACCAAAGTTCTGGAATAGCCAACCTCCCGCAAAACCTGCTACGATACCGGATATACCACTCCAGGTCAAGGTATATACGGCCTGTCCGGATGATCGGTATGCTGCAGGGGTAAATAGGACGGTCAACTGGGTGCCTACATAGAAGTATCCACCGAAGGTGACGCAATGAAGTGCCTGAATAAACACGATCTGAATCGGGTCTGTGGCCAGAGCCATCAGTTCCCACCGTAAGGCAAACAGCAAACTGACGAGTGCCAAACAACCTACCATCACGGTCATCTTTTTCTTCAAGAAGCGATCAAACAGCAAAAATACAATAATTTCGAATACCGATGACATAAAAACAGCAAAACCAAGCATCTGTTTGGACCCACCCAGCTCGGTGATGTACAGGGACATAAAGGCGCTGTTGATCGAATTTGGGATGGATACAAGGATGCCCAATAAAATAAAGGATATAAAGTATCCGTTCATTAAAACGCTGCCAAAGCCACGCAAATGAATAGTTGCTGTCTCCACAGAGCTTTTTAGTGGTGGGATCGACAAGGTGCAGATCAATGCAGCCAGAAGAAGTACCGTAAAGATGGTGGATATGCTGGATATCCCCGTTTGGTCAATAACGATGCCGGCAACTGCTGCTGTCACTGCCCAACCGAAAGAGCCCCATATACGGAATGCACCAAATTTCCGGTCTGTGCCCTCAATATAGCTGAGAATCAGGCTGTTGCTTTGCGCAAATAAAGGGCTTTGGAAAAAATAAAAACCAATCATCGACACATAAATCATGATATACGTATGGACATGAAATAAAGCTTGCAGCAATAACAAGGTACCTATAATCATAAATAGCAGAATACGTCGGAGGTTACGGCTCCGGTCGCTTGTATAGCCCCAAAAAGGGTTCGCAAATACGGATACAAAAGGCCCGATGGCCATCAGACTCCCGATCTCCAGCTTGTCCATGCCGATATCTTGCAGATACAACGGGAAGAAGCTGGAGAAAATGACCATAGCTCCATATAGAAAAAAATTATACAGTTTTAAGGAATATAGAGGAGTCTCTTGAATTTCTCTCTTTTGCAAGACAAGCCATTCCTTTCTTAGCCCGATAGAGAACTGCGCATCGATGCCGATCTGTGGGAGGTTCTTTATTCCAATGTATCATGTGTTGAAAGGGTTAACAAACCAATTAATTAACAATTATGTAATAATTAAATTTTGTTCAAAAAGTTCATGATGCACATTTGCAATTGTTTTCAGAAAAAAAGGAGGGCATATTTGTGAAAGTGACTGGTATTATCGTCGCAGGAGGACGTTCCAGACGAATGGGACAGGATAAGGCTCTGCTTGAGATTGATGGAGCCACTATGCTTGAACGGATGTATACTACATTGCAGCAGGCGGCCCAGCGGGTTGTAGTAGTCACTCGTGACAACCAAGGATATGGCCTGAGTGGTATGGAAACTGTGTCTGATGTTTTTCGGGGTATGGGGCCCTTGAGTGGTATCCATGCAGGATTATCTGCATCTACTACGGAGTGGGGGATGGTTGTCGCTTGTGATATGCCTTTTGTACAGCCAAAGGTGCTACATGATCTGCTCGCTGTAACTAAGAAGTGGACGGAGTTGCAAGGAACGAGGGAACCAGCATTGCAAGCAGTGATACCTTCTATGAATGGACGTATACACCCGTTGCTGGCTGTATACCATCGGAGCGTGCTACCGTCTGCCGAGGAATGTTTGCGTAGTGGACGGCTTCGTCTCACCGATTGGTTGGACAAGCTGAACGTTCGTTATGCGACAGTAGAAGATTTGCCGGGAGTGAGTGAAGACATGTGGCATAAGGCCGTGTTCAATATGAACAATCCGCAGGACTACCAGCTTGCTATAGAGCAGTTGAAGCATAGTATAAAACAGACCACGCAGAGCGTGAAGAATTTAAAGGAAATGCAAGAGGATTAGGAACGTACAAGCTTCCTGTTCAGGGACTATTTAGGAGAGAAAATACCAGAGAAATATAATGGGTTAAATTTGGGGGAATATATTTATGCTGGAAGCTATTATCCATGCCCTTTTATTGGCGCTGGGTTTGATTTTGCCTTTGGGGGTACAAAATGTATTTGTGTTTAATCAAGGGGCGTGCCAGTCGCGGTTTCGCAATGCATTGCCTGCTGTCATAACAGCGGGTGTCTGTGACACAATCCTGATTACGCTTGCGGTTGGGGGCGTATCTCTTATTTTGCAGCAATTTCTATGGCTCACGAACGTACTCTATGCGGCGGGCTGTTTGTTTCTGCTGTATATGGCCTGGACTTTATGGAGATCGAAGGCAGCTTCCTCGGGAGAAAGTCAGGCGATGCGGCCGAAACAACAGATGATTTTTGCCGCTTCGGTATCGCTATTGAATCCACATGCCATACTGGACACGGTTGGCGTAATTGGAACCAGCTCCCTTCAATATGACGGCGGGGAACGCTGGGCCTTTGGTCTAGCCGCCGTGTCCGTATCTTGGATATGGTTTATCGGTCTGGCAACGGCGGGGCGTCTCGTGGGACGTATGGATTCAGAAGGGAAGTTTGGGACTGTGCTCAACAAAATATCGGCACTGATTATTTTAGGCTTGGCCATTTATATGGCGATAAATTTCATTACCAGTATGTGACCCAATCCTTGTTAGAGGAAATACTTCAATACAGCGAACACCCCGCTCAAAGCAAAGGGAACACCGATCAAAAATAGCATAAAGGCCAGACAGCCTGCACCATTTATACCGCCTGCAATTCGGGCGTCCCGAGGGTTGGATGGATTGTAAATCGGAAAAGCGCATAGTTGGAATATAGAACATTCGGAATCGGAACAACTGTGTTTGTGGTATGAAAATGAGCGAATGTGTAGATGAAATAAAAAAGTGACGCTGAATTACAACAGCGTCACCGTAATGCCTTGCTCCAGACGCTTCACGTCCTGGAGCTCGATCTTCCCGGCCATGGCGTGCAGAGCTGCCGCTGTGCCGCAGGCCGCTCCCTGCCGTAGCATGGCAGGGAGATCCAGCCCCGTCGCCGCGCCGGTGACCAGGCCGGCGACCATGGCGTCACCGCTGCCGAGCGCGCTGACAATGTCCGCGTCTGGCAGGCTCACGCGGTAGCGCGCATTGTGCGTCACCGCCAGCGCCCCGCTCGCGCCGAGCGAGATGACGGCCAGCTGCGCTCCGGCGTCCAGCAGCTTCGCTGCCGCCGCTTCAGCGGCATCCGGACGCGCTGCGTCGATCCCCGCGAAGTGGGCGGCCTCGTCCTCGTTAGGCTTCACGAGGTCGGGTTTTCCGCGCAGCCCCAAGCGCAGCGCCTCACCGCTCGCGTCCAGCGCCACCCGCGCGCCACGTGCCTTTGCCAGCGTGCACAGCTCGGCGTACAGATCGGGCGGACAGCCGGGTGGCAGGCTGCCGGAGAATACGACCCAAGCCGAATCCTCGGCAAGGGTCTCGATTTTGCGCCGCAGTGCGGCTAATTCAAGCGGCCCAACGGTCGGTCCGCTCTCAATCAGCTCGGTCTGCGTGCGCGCGGACGGGTCGAGCACGGTAATGGCGAGACGGGTCTCCCCATGTGCCGTTTCAATGAAATCGGCGCTTACGCCTTCCGCGCTCAACCCGTCAATGAGCAGCCGTCCGGTGTGTCCGGCAGCAAACCCGGTTGCTCGTACTGGCTCGCCTAGTGTGCGAATGACGCGGGCGGCATTCACGCCCTTGCCGCCCGGTACCGTCAGGCCGCCTTCAATGCGGTGGACGGCATTCAAACCGAAGCCTGCAACTGTGTAGATTTTATCCACAGCCGCGTTAAGCGTTACGGTGGTAATCACAAGGCATCACTCCTTTAAGATCAGCAATTTGCAGCATTTGGTGCCATTCGCTTATGCTAAGATATTAGCTTTAATCCCAATGCTGCGGCAAGAATCATGGCGATGAATAAGACACGCAGTACGCTTTTTTGTTCACCGTACAAGAACATGCCTGTAATCGTGCTACCAACCGTTCCGATGCCTGTCCATACCGCATAGGAAGTCCCCATAGGCAAACTTTTCATGGCATAGCTGAGCAGGGAAAAGCTAAGAACAAAGGATAAGACCATAAGCACTAAGGACTTCCAGCCTTTGCCCACCGTAACTCCCTTCATACCAATGACTCCTAATACTTCCGAGCATCCCGCGATAACCAAAGCAATCCAAGCCATTATGCGCCACTCCCTTCCTGAACATCACGGTCGGTAACTAACTTCAGGCCGACCACACCTGCCAGCAAAAGGGCGATTAACAGCGTTTTGGACCATTGAAACGGTTCCCCGAATAGCAGCATTTCGCCTACGACCGTTCCCCCTGTCCCTAGTCCAGTAAATACAGCATATACCGTGCCTACAGGCAAACGCTTCGCAGCCTTCATGATCAAATAAAAGCTGGCCACCACAGCCAGCACGGTTACAGCCCAGGCGAGTATAGAATCCGCATGCTTCAAACCCGATACCCATACGACCTCAATCAGGCCGCCAACAAAGACGTAAATCCAACTGCGATTCATGATGAATATTCTCCTCAAAAATAAATTTTATAAGTTCGACGGCTTCATGCTTCATGAGGTGAGGTTAACGTAATCCCACGCCAAAAAATAGGCCATGCAGCGTCCAGTCTTCGGTGGTAGTTGACGCTTCCACTGTACAGGAGCTCCACCATGACTCCGTCCACCAGTGTCATAAAGGCTAAAGCCACATCCACTGGCTCCATATGCCCAAAGGGTTCCCGATCCCGTGCATTACGGAGGTGACGAGTTAATTTTCGCTCCATTTTGTCCAGAAAAGGATTAACAATATCCAGCACCTCGTTATACAACGATACAGGCGGAAAGAAGGAAAAGCGAAGCATAAACTTGGCTGAGTCGTTGCTCTCATATTCCTGTCCCATCCAAAACAAGAAGTCATGCAGGGTATGCTTAAGCGGCTGATCTTTACGTTCCGTAAAGTACTCGAAAATACGTAGATTCTGCTCTTGAAAAGCATACCTCGCTACCTGTAGGAACAGATCCTCTTTGCCTTGGAAATGCGCGTATATAGACGGTTTTCGGATACCGACCTCAGCGGCAATACTGCTCAAGGATGCTCCTTCATACCCATTGGTGGCAAATTGAAAAAGAGCGGCCTTTCGAATCTCTTCCATTCCCATTATTGTCACCTACCTAACGTTCGTTAGTTTATTCTTGCACGAAAAAAAGTAAGTGTCAACCCAGCATCATTGTGTTTTGTATAAAGCTTTTCTTTGGATTTTTTTATCAACATTTTAATAAAAAAGTGGGAAGAAATAAGGGGCTCATGTACAATATAATGAAGAATACTTGTCGAATGCAGTCCACTGGAAGTGAGGTTAGTTATGAGGCGAAGCTTACTAGCCGTATTGATCGCGGCTATGGTGTTTATTATTTATTATTTTGGCTTGTTTAATTACATCGGCAAAAATGAAGGAACTGTCATCAGTATTTTTTCCACCCTGACAGTGATCTCCATCAGTCTGATTATTTTTACGGAGAATCGTAATCCCTCCACTACGATGTCCTGGATTTTGCTGCTGGCATTGCTGCCAGTCGTTGGACTTCCTCTCTATTTTCTGTTTGGGCAAAATGTATTCAAGCGTCGCAAGTATGATAAAAAGGCATTGCGTGACCAACAGGCTTACGACCGCATAGAAAAGGATGCTTTGCGAGTCAAACGGGATCTGACCTGCTTTACAGATGAGCAGCAGCAGTTGATGCGTTTGGCCCGCAGACTGGCCCGCTCCCCGATTTATTTTGCGACCGAAACTCAAATTCTGAACAATGGAGATGAAACCTTCTCCACTTTGCTAGAAGAGCTGCGCAAGGCGCAGCATCATATCCATATGGAATATTACATTTTCCGTTCGGATGATATCGGTACCAGCATTCAGAAAATTTTGATTGAAAAGGCTAAAGCGGGTGTTAAGGTTCGGTTTATGTACGATGCGGTGGGCAGTATTCAGTTGTCAAAGTCATTTTTGAAAGAAATGAGAGATGCAGGAGTAGAGGTTGTTGCGTACGGCGGCGCTCGGATCTTGTTCTTCTCCAGCCGGGTAAACTATCGTAATCACCGTAAAATTGTAGTCATCGACGGTAATATCGGATTAATTGGTGGTCTAAATGTGGGAGATGAGTATCTCAGCCGCAACAAAGCCTACGGCTTTTGGCGTGATACACATATGATTGTGAAGGGCGAAGCTGTGCGGACGTTGCAGCTTATATTTCTACAGGATTGGCTTCACATGACGGGTGAGTCGGTGCTCGATAGCGAATATCTGTCTCCCAGTATTGAACCCATTACAGACGGAGGCGTGCAGATTATTGCTAGCGGCCCGGATAATGAGCGGAGAGTGCTTAAAAATCTGTTTTTCTCCATGATCACGTCCGCCCGAAAATCAGTCTGGATTGCCACTCCTTATTTTATCCCGGATGAAGATATCCTGACTGCCTTACGGATGGCTGCCTTGTCCGGGTTGGACGTACGTATTCTGTTTCCCGCAAAACCGGATAAATGGCTACCTTTTCTCGCGTCTCATTCGTACTTCCAGTCGTTACTGGAGGTTGGAGTCAAGGTATATGAATATGAAAAAGGGTTCCTCCACTCCAAGCTCCTCATCATTGACGGGGAAGTTGCGACCATCGGGACAGCCAATATGGATATGCGTAGCTTTCATTTGAATTTTGAAGTTAACGCTCTGTTAATTCAAACGCACAGTGTGCAGCAGATGGTAACAGACTACGAACGAGATTTGCATTCTGCCAGTCTGATCGTACGCGAAGAATTCATGAAAAAACGTCTGTTCAAACGTTTGATGGAATCGCTCGCGCGGCTGCTTTCACCGCTGTTGTAGGTCATAAACGAATTCGCTACAGCACTATTCGGTAGTTAAAATGTAGTAAAGCCTAAAATATCCTGTAGACGGTATATAATATCTTTCCAAAATGTTGAATGATCCTCGTAAGCTGCTAGATCCAAGCTGTATTCAGCCCCCTGATTATTCCATAGCTTATCGAAATAGGCCGCAACCTGTCGGGTCAGCTTGCTGTCCGCCGGAGCGGCCACCCACAATTCATTTTCCAGATTCAAATCATCCAGATTACGGGGCGTCAGATTGGTAGAGCCACCCCAAATGATATGCTCTCCTTGCGCCTTGGCGATATAAATCAGTTTGGTATGGAATTGCTCATGGGTGGTATGATACCAGCGAATTTGAATGTTCCCGCCCGATTTATCGGACAACTCTTGGGCGACCGGACGATTGGGGATGCCGATTTTTTCCTGACCAAACGCGTTCTCATTGGGGTCCAGCAGTAATTGGATGTTTACACCGCGCGCAGAGGCATCCAGTAGGCTATTCAATACTTTGCGGTCAGCCAAATAAAACATGCCCATATGAATGCTGTCACCTTTCTTCGTCTGCCCGATGCCATCCAGAACCGAGGTGTACACCTTGCCCTCAGTTAGATATTTGATTCGATAGCTGTCCTTACTCGATGGAACTTTGGGTTCGGCCTGTGGTGTATAGGCAGGAAGCTGCCCACCGCCCGAAAAGTCCAACACCGCCTGTTCCGTTTGTAAAATGTCTCCGATGATGGGCCCCTTCACCTCCAGCGCTACATTGGAGTGGTAGGCGCTCGCGTCGTGCACATTGCCTGTAGAAATGAGCGCTGTCTGTTCGCTGACAACCAATTTTCGGTGATTGGCCTTGACGTTTAACAGCTTAAGATAGGAGCGAGCCGTAACATCCGGTCCGTCACTGGCCATCAGGTTGGGAATCCAGCCTGTGCCTTGCTGCCCGAACCATTGGAAGAAGGTACGCCACACCGCCGAATAGATGGGTGTAGAGTCCCGCAGGGGATCTACATCGGTCTGCACGACCTGAATCCCCGCTCGCTTCATATTTTCCAACAAAGGGTTGGGAGCAGAATTGTAGTTGGTATTGACTTCATCTGTAATGAAAAAGATAGGCATATCAGGATGAGCTTTCTTTTTGGCAATAAGATGATCGGTCATTTGTGCGCTAACTTGGGGGAAGTGCTGACCTTTATGCTTATAGTCGTTGAACAGAAACAGATCGATGACGATAAATTGCTCGGCTTCATCAATGATCCCGAGCATACGCTTCAAAATTTGTCCTTCATGCTGTGCAGTACTACCATCCCCGGTGGGATAGGTCAAATCCGTCCAGAAGTTTACCTCATGGGTTGAATACTCCTGGCTCTCATAAGAGACGAACGGAGGCAAGGGTTTATGGGTCTGATACAGCATGACGGCAATCAGCCAAAGGATAAGTACCAGAATGGCGATTTTAAGGGCACGGCCCTTATGCCTGGATTTTCTTTGATATTCCGGCTTAGAATGCAGCGGATCACGTGTAGTCATATGACGATCAACTCCTCAATTGGATGCTGCATTCCGTTTTACCGTGCCGGAACATGCAGTTTTATGATGGGATACTGTCAAGTTATTAAAGCAAGTGTGCAGGATTGACGCGGATACTGAATGAAATGAAGGATGTTTTACTATTCGTTGAGGACATATGTCCTTTATAGAGAGTCTGCCCTATAATTTAATATATAGAAAAGTCATTTACATGGGGAGAATAACGATTTATGAGAGGAATCTTGTTTGCTTTTCTGGGAGGAGCGTGTATTACGCTACAAGGTGTAGCGAATACACGGATTAGTCAGGATATTGGTACATGGCAGGCTGCTGCTGTTACTCAGCTAATAGGGTTTATTTTGGCAGCATTAGTCTGGATGTTTACAAGGGATGGCAATGTGGCTGAAATGAAACAGGTGAAGCCAATGTATCTTTGGGGCGGTGCCTTTGCAGCTATTATTATATTTAGTGAAGTCACGGCGATCCAACATATTGGGGTTACGTTCACGATCTCGGCGTTGTTGATTGCGCAGTTGTGTTTAACCTTTCTGGTAGATATTAAGGGATGGTTCGGTATAGTGAAGCAAAAGATGAAGCTGCCACAATTTATAGGTATTGGTATGATGATCGCGGGTGTAATTATTCTGAAGCTTTAAAATAGAAATTTAACTTGTAAAGAAAGCTTAGAATGTAGAGATTGAAGGTGAGCTTAGGAATGAGAGAAATTCAGGATCAAGAGCAGCTAAAATATTTTTTGCAGCTGCATGAGTTGGAATCCATACTCTACGAGCCACTACATCCTTATTTGTCGTTGCATCGTTTGGAGCAAGGGGAAAAGCTCTGTTTACAGGGGGATCCCATTGAGCATCTATATATACTGGTGCAGGGCAAGGTCAAGATTTATACCAGTTCTACAGAAGGGAAAACCCTGATCCTTTGCTTCAAAACACCGATCGAGGTCATAGGAGATGTTGAATATATTCGGAATAGTCACGTCATCAACACGGTAGAGGCAGTGTCTCCGATCTATGTGATCGGTATTCACCACCAATGGATGAACAAATACGGCAAAGACTATGCTCCTTTGCTGCAATTTCTATTGGATGTTGTCACGCGAAAGTTTTGCCTGGACTCCGACTTTTCCAGTTTTAATCTCATGTATCCGGTGGAAGTCAGACTGGCGAGCTACCTGCTATCGGTTTCTTTTGACGAATCGAATACAGCTTTTCATGAGGAATTACGGGCATCCAGTCTGGTAGATGTGGCGAATTTGATCGGAACCAGCTATAGACATCTCAACCGTGTTATTCGCAAAATGATTGAAGATGGATGGGTTGAACGGACAAAAGGCTATATTGTCATTCGGGACAGAAAAGGTTTGAGTGAACTGGCAGGACATAATATTTATGAATCATTGTAATAGGAGCATGTAGTAAAAAACAGAAGAATATCAAGGATCATCAAGGGAGAGTTAACATATGTTATTAGGAATTGTATTGGCGGTTATCGCAGGTGCCTTGGTCAGTCTGCAAACGATATTCAATAATAAGGTGAATGAACGGACAGGATCGTGGGCCACAACAACATTGGTGCTGGGCACAGGGTTCTTGGCTTCCTTACTCGGGAGTCTTATTTTTGAAGGGAAAAATACATTTGCTTTACAGCATATGCAGCCGTGGTACTGGTTCAGTGGCATGATTGGTGTCGGTGTTGTGTTCTGTCTGGTACAAGGAATGAAGCGACTTGGTCCGACCTATGCGATCTCCATTGTATTGACAGCGCAATTAGGGACCGCCCTGTTGTGGGATTCATTAGGATGGCTAGGATTAGAGAAAATTCCGTTTACCATTAACAAGCTGATCGGTGTATTGGTCATTATCGGTGGTATTCTTGTGTTTAAATTTGGACATTTTGCAGAAAAGCGGCAGCTCAATTAGGGGCGGCTTTTCTGTAAAGTTTCCGAAATAACTGGTTTATTGCGTATTTTGAACATGATCTATGGGGGAGAAAAAATGTTCACGATCGTGTATATATTTTCCCATCCATGATACAATGAGAGTATCTTAAAATAACCACTTTAAGGGCATACGATATTTGTATAAGAGACGATAAATAGATCGGTTACCGTGTTCGGGAACGGTCTTATTTGTGCTTCTTGAACTTGATACAATAAACAGAGTGACTTTGGATGAGGTGGAACATAGATGAGTAGTACAGAGAATAAAAAAGGAGCACCTGACGGCTTTAACAGATCCGGCTCTTTGTTGCCTGCCGCGCGGACAGGCGAACGGAAGATTGAGCACGTCCGCCTTTGTTTGCAAGAAGATGTGGCCGGACAAGGTATCACCAGCGGGCTGGAGCGGTATGTCTTTAAGCACTGCGCTCTGCCGGAGTTGCATTTTGACGAGGTTCGCCTGGATACTACTTTTTTAGGACAGGCTGTACGAACACCGTTGCTTATTAGCTCCATGACAGGCGGCAGCGCCGAGACAGGAGCGATTAATGAGCGATTAGCAGAGACAGCGGAGAGACGCGGCTGGGCATTGGGCATCGGCTCGGTACGGGCTGCGGTGGAAAGGGAAGAATTGGCTCCAACCTTTGCAGTCCGTCGTCTGGCACCCAGTATCCCGATCCTTGCCAATCTGGGTGCGGTGCAGCTGAACTACGGATTTGGCGTGGACGATTGTCGCCGTGCAGTAGACATTGCTGGAGCAGATATGTTGGTGCTGCATTTGAACGGATTGCAGGAGATTTTCCAACCCGAAGGGAATTTGGATTTTAGCGGCCTGCTTAATCGTATCGAGGAGTTGTGTCGTCAGCTTTCAGTGCCTGTAGGAGTGAAGGAAGTAGGTTGGGGCATAGATGGCGAGACGGCATCAAGACTGTATGATGCGGGTGCAGCCTTTATTGATGTCGCTGGTGCAGGCGGGACAAGCTGGAGCCAAGTGGAGAAATTTCGTAACCCTGATCCTGTGCGTCGCGCGGCGGCGGAGGCGTTTGCGGACTGGGGCAATTCGACCGCTGATTGTATCGTGGAAGTCAGAGCCGCTCAGCCACATGGTGCTCTGATCGGCAGCGGTGGACTGAGAGACGGTGTCAATGCAGCGAAGGTGCTTGCTTTGGGAGCTGACATGGCAGGCTTCGGGCGTTCTTTGCTCGGTTCTGCGGTTGCCTCTAGTGAAGCGCTGGAGGCACGTTTGGAGCAGGTCGAACTGGAACTCCGCACGGTCATGTTTGGCATTGGGGTAGATGGAATAGAAGGGCTCAAAGATACGACTCGACTAAGAAAGAAGGTAAATGGATGAGCGGACTTATTACATTGGTTCCGATGAATGCGGAGCAATATGATCGATTTGAACAACGCTCGCTTGCCGACTATGCGGATGAGAAAATCCAAGCAGGTACATGGACGGTTGAAGAAGCACCAGAGCGAGCGGCAGAAAGTTTTGCTCAATACCTGCCACAGAGACTAGACACACCTCATGCTCACCTGTATATGTTGATGTTTTCCGATGACGGGGGGCAGAGTCAGGAGGAAGCTGGCTACATCTGGTTCAATATTACGGACGGCGTGCAAGGAGAAGAAGCTTTTCTACTGGATATCCTTGTATACGATTCATACCAGGGGAGGGGTCTAGGTACGCTGGCGATGGAGGCTTTGGAACAGGAGGCTCGCAGACTTGGAGCTGTCCGCATCGGTTTGCATGTATTTGGGCATAATGAGCGAGCTTTGCATGTATATCGCAAGTCGGGCTATCGGATTACAGATATCCAGATGAGCAAAGAAATCTAAATAGGGATATAGTAAAATCCTGAATTCCATAACCGTATGCTTGCCGCGTGTATAGGTTCTCATATATAATGTGGGTTGGTAAACTAACGGATGGCATAACGCATATTTTATATAAACGGGAGTTGTTCTGATTATGGCTTTAAAAGCGGGGATTGTGGGCTTGCCGAACGTAGGCAAATCAACACTTTTTAACGCAATAACGCAGGCGGGTGCGGAATCCGCAAACTATCCATTTTGTACGATTGACCCCAATGTAGGCGTCGTTGAAGTACCGGACGAGCGGTTGGATAAGTTGACCGAACTGGTTGTGCCGAATAAAACGGTGCCAACGGCTTTTGAATTTGTTGATATTGCAGGACTTGTGCGCGGTGCGAGCAAGGGCGAGGGCCTGGGTAACAAGTTTCTGGCTCATATTCGTGAAGTGGATGCGATTGTACATGTGGTACGTTGCTTTGAAGATGAGAACATTACCCATGTAGACGGCAAAATTGACCCGATCAGCGACATTCAGACCATTAATTTGGAACTGATTCTGGCGGATATCGAAAGCGTAGACAAGCGTATTGAACGTTCCCGCAAAAACATGAAGGGTGGCAACAAGCAGTACACCCAAGAAGTTGAAGTGTTGGAGCGGATCAAAGAAACGCTATATGCTGATAAACCTGCGCGTAGCTTAGAATTGTCGGATGAAGAACGGCTGATTGTACGCGATCTTCATTTGCTGACGATGAAGCCTGTACTCTATGCCGCTAATGTTAGCGAAGATGGCGTAACGGAAGCCGACAGCAATCCGTATGTGCAAAAGGTACGCGATTTTGCCGTGGCTGAAAATGCAGAAGTGGTGCCGATTAGCGCCAAGGTAGAATCTGAAATTGCTGAGCTGGAAGGCGAAGACAAGGCGATGTTCCTCGAGGAGCTGGGATTGGCTGAATCCGGATTGAACCGTCTAATTAAAGCAGCATATCGCTTGTTGGGCCTGTATACGTATTTCACAGCAGGTGTGCAGGAAGTACGCGCTTGGACGATTCACAAAGGAACGAAGGCACCGGGTGCTGCGGGCGTAATTCATACGGATTTTGAACGCGGATTTATTCGTGCCGAGGTTGTATCCTACAACGATTTAGTCGCTGCTGGTTCGATGAACGGGGCCAAGGAACGGGGGCAGCTTCGTCTGGAAGGTAAGGAATATGTAGTGCAGGACGGAGACGTTATGCATTTCCGTTTTAATGTTTAATATATAATTTCTAGAGTACAATACTCGATTCGGATATATAAAAGACGATGTCTCAAGTATGTGTGTTCTAAAATGTGCTAGATAATGCGGTCGCTGCCTATATTAGGCGGCGACTTTTTTTATTGAATTACATGTCGTGTGGATTTTTGCAAAATCCTAAATTAGTCAGTATTTCTTGTAGCTAATTCATGAATTAGTTGGTATAATAAAGAGCTGTAGCCAGTGAAATTGAAGCTGGCTTCATATTAATTTAACTGAAGAGGTGAATCGCTTGTTGGACCGATTGCAATCATTGGCGGACCGCTACGATAAACTGAGCGAACTGCTCTGCGATCCGGATGTAGCGAACGATAGCAAAAAACTTAGAGATTATTCCAAAGAACAGTCTGATTTACAGCCTGCTTATGAAGCATATACCGAATATAAAAATGTCGTTGAAGAGCTGGAAGCTGCAAAAACCATGCAGGGTGAAAAGCTGGACGACGAGATGCGTGAAATGGTCAAAATGGAGATTGAAGAACTGAGTGTTCGTAAGCGGGAGCTGGATGAAAAAATCCGTATTTTGCTGCTGCCGAAGGACCCGAATGATGATAAAAACGTTATTATTGAGATTCGTGGGGCAGCGGGTGGTGACGAAGCGGCACTATTCGCAGCTGATTTGTACCGGATGTATACCCGTTATGCCGATACCCAAGGCTGGCGTGTAGAGCTGATGGACGCGAACATGAATGATCTCGGGGGCTTTAAAGAGGTTATTTTCATGATTAACGGCCGCGGTGCATACAGCAAAATGAAATTCGAAAGCGGCGCACACCGCGTCCAGCGGATTCCGACGACGGAATCAGGTGGACGTATTCATACATCGACATCTACAGTATCCGTTATGCCTGAGGCAGAAGAAGTGGATATTGAAATTTCCGACAAGGATATTCGCGTGGATACGTTCTGTTCCAGCGGTGCGGGCGGACAATCCGTTAATACGACCAAGTCGGCGGTGCGTGTAACGCATATGCCAACAGGTATTATGGCAACCTGTCAGGACGGAAAATCCCAGAACTCCAATAAGGAGAAGGCGCTGCAAGTTTTGCGTGCCCGTATTTCGGATATGTTGCGTCAGGAAGAGGAAGCCAAATATGCAGGCGAGCGTAAGAGCAAAGTAGGTACCGGGGACCGCAGTGAGCGTATCCGTACCTACAACTTCCCGCAAAGCCGTGTAACGGATCATCGTATTGGACTAACTATGCATAAGCTGGACCAGGTGATGAACGGGGAGATCGAAGAAATCGTATCGGCGCTCACGATTGCAGAGCAGGCTGATTTGATGGAACAAGAGGTTTAAGTTTTGGGGAACGAGCGCGATTGTGTGTATCGGATGTCGCCGGAACGAAACATGAGTGTCAGAGAAGCCTTGGTTGAGGCTTCTTCTTTTTTAGGAAGCTGTGGCGTTCTGGAGCCCCAGCATAATGCCCGTTTGTTGCTGGAGCATGTGCTCGGATTGGAAGGTACGGCGTTTTACGCCGCTCTGGGTGATCCGTTCCCTTCCACCGCCAAGGAGGCGTGGGAACGGATCATAGCCCGCAAAGCTGCGGGTGAACCGGCGCAGTATATTATCGGACGGCAGGAATTTTATGGCCGCCCGTTCGCGGTTTCGCCGTCGGTGCTGATTCCGCGCCCCGAGACAGAACTGCTCGTCGAGGCGATACTCCAGCACGGCGATCGGCTGTGGCCAAGCGGTGCTCCTCAGGCGCTCGACATCGGCGCGGGCAGCGGTGCGATTGCCGTGACGCTGGCGGCTGAGCGACCGAGCTGGCGCGTAGCGGCAGGGGATATTTCGGCTGCCGCGTTAAAAGTAGCGGCTTATAACGCTGCTGCGAACGGCGCAGCCGTAGAATTCCGCGAGGGCGATCTGCTGGCGCCATTTGCGGGAACGACGGTGGACATTCTCGTGTCCAACCCGCCGTACATCCCGGCTGCTGACATCGCTGGCCTACAGCCGGAGGTCCGCGACCACGAGCCACGGATGGCGTTAGATGGTGGTCCTGACGGGCTCGGCCCGTATCGGGCAATGCTGGAGCAGCTCGGACTCCTTCAGGCTCCGCCCCGGCTAATCGGGTTTGAGCTGGGGATGGGACAGGCCAGAGACGTGGCTGGCCTGCTGGAACAGGCAGGTCATTGGAAGAACATTATAATCGTTCCTGACCTTGCAGGGATTGAACGACATGTCCTAGGCGTCTCGGAGTAGTGGTGCATTTTCTTTTTGCGAGTCTTTCCTTTAGAATAAGAGGAGTATGACCGAGAAACGGCTCAGGGGGAAATCATGCTTCAGAAATTGAAAAAAATTGACGGTCCGGTTATCTTTATTCTGGTTTTGCTCATGGCGATTAGTATCATAACGGTATACAGCGCAGGTAGGGGCCCTACGAACTTGGCAGAGCACGGCAACGACTATCAAAAGATGATCGGGTATTATATATTGGGTTTTGTGGCGATCTTGGGTTTAGCGATGGTCGATTTTCGGATATTCATTAAAAAAGCCCTGTACGTATATGGAGGCGGAATATTCCTGTTGGGTCTCGGATTTTTTGGTGGGACGGTTAACAACTCTCAGGGCTTTCTGAAAATTGGTGGCTTGAATCTTCAGCCTGCCGAGGTATTCAAGCTGGTTCTTATCATTTTTCTGACTTATATGCTGATCAAAAAGCGCAAGAGCAGGCTGTATTTCATTCAGGATGTTCTTCCAGTGGCTCTGGTGAGCTTTGTCCCGTTTGCCATGGTTATGGCACAAAATGACTTGGGTAATGCGCTTGGTTACATTGTCATCGTCATTGGTATGCTATGGATTGGTAATGTGAAGGCATCCCATGCGTTAATCGGATTCATCGTATTTGCAGTCGCCGTTGGCGGCGGAATCAAAGCTTATATTTCGTTTCACGATGAGATTGATTCCTTTATGAAGGGGATTGGCCGTAGTCACTGGGTAGAACGGTTGGACCCTTGGTTGGTACCGGAAGAGGCAACCGCGAAGGCGTCTTATCATACCAAAAATGCCAAGCTGGCAATAGCCTCTGGCGGGATGATGGGCAAGGGCTTTTTGCAAGGAACCTCGGTACAGTCCGGGCGTGTTCCTTATACGTATGCGGATTCTATTTTTGTGGTCGTAGCGGAGGAATTTGGCTTTGTAGGCTCTTCAGTGCTACTATTGTTATATTTTATTTTGATTCACCGAATGATCCTGATTTCGCTGGAATGCCGGGATCGTGCCGGACCGTATATTATTGTCGGGATTGTGTCCATGTTGCTGTATCAGATTTTTGAGAATATTGGTGCGTTTCTGGGCATTATGCCGCTTACAGGGATTACACTCCCGTTCATAAGTTATGGTGGTACCTCGTTGCTTATTAACATGGCTAGTATCGGCTTGGTTATGAGCATTAAGGTGCACGGCCAAGAGCTGGAGGATGATCTGCCACAGCCTTCCAGATTGAACTTGACGAAGGCGAAAAAAGCCTAGTACAGGTGGATTGTGGCTAGATACTGATTGGTATTTGTGTGTGAGTTGAAACGGTGCAACGCGAGAGTCCAGATTGTGAAATCTGGGCTTTTTTATATTCCTCGGCGAGGGTCAGAAGCTTGGTGTAGCATGATTCGAGGGTGTATTGAAGAAAATCTGTAAAGTGGTTATGAATATTTTACAAGACTTATAGGTTTAGACTCTCCCAAACCGGACAAACTGATAGACATGATAGAGTTTGGGTTTGGGGGGACGAAGATGAGAAGTTGGGTAAAGCAAGCTGCAATGATATTATTTTGTATTTCGATATTAATGATGTCTTGGGAAGGTCAAAAAACGGATGCTGCTATGACCACTGGAACAAGAGGAACCTTAGCATCAGGAGTGACTACAACAGGGCTGGAAGTGATTCCACACGACTCCATTCGACTGCGTATTTTGGCCAATTCGGATCGCCCGGAGGATCAGCTAGTTAAACGCGAAATACGGGACGCTATTGTGCAGCAGATGAATGCTTGGGTGAGTGAGTTGGAAAACCCGCAAAGCTTAGACCAAGCCAGATCATTGATTGATGCTCATTTACCTGAAATTGACCGTTTGGTAGGTACGGAACTGGCTCGTCGCGGCATTGCGTATGATCATCAGGTGGAACTGGCGAGCGTACCTTTCCCAACGAAAATGTACGGTGGTCTTGTCTACCCGGCAGGGAATTATGAAGCGCTACGGGTTACGCTGGGGCAAGGAAAAGGTCAAAATTGGTGGTGCGTGCTGTTTCCTCCGCTGTGCTTTATTGATGCAGGCAGTGGGGAAGCAGCGGCACAAACGGTATCAGCAAAAACGGATCATGGAGATAGTCGGACGAATGCCACTGACAAGGAGCCGGAAGTGCGTTTTTTTCTGTGGGATGCACTTGCGGGACTGTGCAGCTGGGTGAGTGGCTTGTTTGCCTAAACGTTGAGGAGTGTAAGTTTCCCCATATGCTATAATGGAGCTTACGATAGATATACACATGGCAGAGCCAAATAAACTGATCTTTCAAAGTAGCCTTATAGGATCAAGCGAAATCACTGGCCTGTATACGACAATAAGATATGGGATGATCTGATATGAGCGATAAATTGAATCAAATGCAAGACTTGCGCGGAGATTTTGTGCAAAAGGAAAAATCGGAGCAAAAGCTGGACGAACAGGGGAATTGCGAGCTGAAGCAGGCATTGAAGTCTTCCCATACCCAATGGTGGGATGTAAGATGTTTGGTTCCTGTGAACAACACTGACGGGGGTGTTTCTGACGAAACTTCGGCTGAACAGACTCGGATCGCGGCGGAAAAAGGCATACGCGAGGCTGCTGTACTCCTCCAAGCTGGAGAGACGGTAGCCTTTCCTACAGAGACCGTGTACGGACTGGGAGCCGATGCTCGTAGTACAAAAGCGGTGGAGGCGGTATTCGCTGCCAAAGGACGCCCTTCCGATAACCCGCTCATTGTACATGTTTCTGATGCTGATCAATTAGAAGGTATGGTAGCAGAAATAAACGATACAGCCCGGGCGCTGATGAATATGTTCTGGCCGGGACCGCTGACTCTCGTATTGCCAGTGGTACCGCAGGCACTGTCATCGCGTGTAACGGCCGGGCTGGACACGGTTGGTGTGCGCATGCCAGATCATCCGATAGCGCTGCGCTTGATCGCTGAAGCGGGTTGTCCGTTGGCTGCGCCAAGCGCCAATCGTTCGGGAAGACCCAGTCCCACTCTTGCACAGCATGTGCGGGAGGATCTGGAGGGCCGCATCGGCGGCATTTTAGACGGAGGCCCCACAGGTGTGGGGCTGGAGTCCACGGTGGTGCAGGCGGCTGACGACGGAACGGTCACCATCCTGCGCCCCGGCGGCGTGACGGCTGAGCAGCTCGCTGCAGTTGCTCGCGCCGTCGTGCTGGACCCGGCGCTGGCCGCTACGCCCGGGGAGGATGCCGACAGCCCGGCGCCGCGCTCGCCGGGCATGAAGTACACACACTACGCGCCGCGAGGCCGCTTGAGCGTGGTACAAGGCCCGTCGTCCGTTGAGGTGACGGGCTGGATTCGCGCCGCGCTGGCGGAGGCTTCCGCCAGCGGAGAGCGCACAGCAGTGCTCGCGTTCGACGAGCATACCGCCGGCTACGCCGGAGAACGCGTCTACACGCTAGGCAAGCTGGACGCGCTCCATGAGGCAGCGCAGCGCCTATACGGCGTGCTGCGCCGCTGCGACGAGGACGGCGTCACCTACATTTTGGCGGAATCCTGTCCGCCGAAAGGATTGGGCGACGCCGTTATGAACCGCCTGCTTAAAGCGGCAGGTCACCGAATCGTCCGCTTGTAGCTTCTGTCGAATCAGAGCCTCTTATAGTGCGTGTTCAAAAAGTCGGCTTTTCAGGACCGAGAAGGCTGGATGAAGCTAGGGACTGAGTAGCGGAGCGTAGATAGATCTACGTGAGCAACGGAAGGCCCGGCTGAATTCAAGATTCGACGTCGAATCCGCTTCTTGAATAGCTTCGTTATGGAAAGACGACTTTTTGAACAACCTCTTATATTAAATTTTCCTCCCTCCTCTTCTCGGTATGGGGTACTTTCAGTGCATGCTTGTACTGATTTGCCCCTTGTCCGCATAACGTGTACAAGAACAGACGGATAATGGAGGGATGGAGTATGCTGGCAGCCTCTGCCCATGCCGGGCAGGTTGTAACGATTCTGATCATGGCGGTAGCGCTAGGAATGGATGCGTTATCGCTGGGCGTAGGGATCGGCATGAAGGGGATACGCCTGCGAGACGTGCTGCGCATCAGCACTGTTATTGGCTTTTTTCACATTCTGATGCCATTGCTGGGAATTTTCACGGGCCATTATATGAGTTCTTTATTAGGTCATGTGACGACCTACTTCGCAGGGGGGCTACTCATCCTTTTAGGCGGGCATATGGTGTATAATTCCTTCAAAGGGGACGGCGTACAGGTATTGGATCATCGTTCGCCTTTAGGTCTTTTGCTGTTTGCACTTGGGGTGAGCGTGGATTCATTTTCTGTAGGAGTGTCACTGGGGATGTTCCAGAGTGATCTGGTGCTGTCTGTTCTGGCATTTGGTTTTTGCGGGGGAGCAATGGCGATGTTGGGCCTGCTGCTGGGTCGCAAGGTCAGCCGCAATCTAGGAGATTACGGGGAAGCAGTGGGCGGTGCCATTTTGCTGGCATTCGGCTTTATGTTTATGTTTTGATTTTAGCGCAGACAGTGTAAAATAAGTGCAGGGTTAAAGTAAGGGATTAGGATTATAGTAATCCTCTGTTTATATATTTTTTAACATACGGGGGGTGAAAACGTTGAAGAATATCTTATTTGTATGCACTGGGAATACCTGTCGTAGTCCAATGGCTGAAGGGATGCTGCGTAAGTTGGCTGCTGAGCATGGACTAGAACTGGAAGTGCGTTCTGCGGGAGTGGCAGCGATGGAAGGCACGCCGATATCCCGACATGCAGAGGCGGTTCTACGTGATCACGATATATCCGATCAGATCACTTCAACCCCTTTGAGCGACGGGCTTGCCGGGTGGGCACATCTGATCTTAACCTTGACGCAAGGACATAAACAGCACGTAATTCAGCGCTTTCCCCAAACGGCGGGCAAAGTATTTACGCTTAAGGAATATGTGGAGAACCGGGATGCGGTGTTGAATGATGTACAGGAGTTGGACGGTTTATATGCTTCACAGCAGTTGATGGCTTCACTTGGACAAGAGCTATCGGCGCAGGAGCGTGAACGAATGATTGAATTACACCAACGGATTCCGGGCTTTGATATTTCAGATCCGTTTGGCGGTTCGCGAGAAGACTACGATGTCACAGCTGCGGAAATCCGCACGGCGCTGCATAAGCTGCTGGACAAGCTAAAGGCCTCTTCCGAATAAAATCGCTCTTACTCATCTATTTTGTACGGAATCTGTTGATTTTCGACGGCTAATCCGTTAAGATAAGGTGGAAAAATGAGAATCCGATGTAACTGGCGACAAAAGTGGGATTAACCACGATGGAGCATCGGATATACGGCCGGTCGCCTGGGCAAAAGAGCAATTCCACATAGGTGTGGACTGCTCTTTTTTCATATACAAGTTATGCCAGATGTTTAGCTGAGGGTTGATTCCTTCAAAGGTTCTTCCATTTTTTCTGCTCGAAATCTGAAACATCGGCTATAATATAGTGAGATTGTGATCAGGAGAGAGTGTGTTGAACTTGGGGCATGAGACCGTGCCTAGTCTCTGAGAGGCTGTTCAACCAAAGGAGGTTCCAATGGTGGGACAATTGGATCATGAGATTTCGCTAGAAGCACAGACCACTTCTGTTGTGCGGGAAATCGCAGAAGCAGCCAGTCTCAGGGCTGGTCGCCTGCTGGTTATCGGCGTTAGCACAAGTGAAGTGGCTGGAAGTCGAATTGGCACGGCGGGAGCGCTCGATGTGGCTCAACAACTGTTATCTGGAGTAGAGTCCGTTCGCAGGCAGTATGGCTTTGATGTAGCGTTTCAATGCTGTGAGCATTTGAACCGAGCGTTGGTCGTTGAACGGGCTGTACTGGAGCGACTGGGACTGATGGAGGTTGCGGCTGTTCCTGTTCGTACAGCAGGAGGCTCTATGGCTACCGTCGCCTATCGTTCTATGAGCGACGCGTGTTTGGCGGCGAACGTGCAGGCTCATGCCGGGATAGACATCGGCGAAACGCTGATTGGCATGCATCTGCGACCGATTGCTGTTCCGTTTCGCCCAAGCCTTCGCTGGATTGGCGAAGCACGTGTGACAGCGGCGTTCACCCGTCCTCCACTTATTGGCGGACAACGGGCGGTGTACAGTCTGGAGCAAGAAGTCGGCGGAAACTGCGATTAGCATTTGGCATGGCGGCATGTTTGTACTAATCGTTTTTGCAATGAGGATGAGGTACCCAACAGAGGAGCAGGCGTTAGCTTGTATACCCAACAATTGACTATGGAGAGGGAGTAATCAATCATGATGGAACACCTGCGTAAAAGTGACCCAGCAGTGATGGAAGCAATGGGACTTGAACTGAAACGACAACGCCACAATATCGAGCTAATCGCATCCGAGAACATTGTCAGTGAAGCAGTAATGGAAGCCATGGGCTCCGTGCTGACGAATAAATATGCTGAAGGTTATCCAAACAAACGCTACTATGGTGGCTGTGAGCATGTAGATATCGTTGAAGATATCGCACGTGACCGCGCAAAAGAACTGTTCGGCGCTGAGCATGCTAACGTGCAGCCTCACTCTGGAGCACAAGCCAACATGGCAGTGTATCTGGCAGCTCTCAAACCTGGAGATACTGTACTGGGTATGAATCTGGCGCATGGTGGCCATTTAACACACGGAAGTCCGGTTAACGCTTCCGGCTTGTTGTATAACTTTGCTGCCTATGGTGTCCGCGAAGACAACTTCCGCATCGACTACGATGAAGTGCGCAAGGCAGCCTTTAAGCACCGCCCTCGTCTGATTGTAGCTGGCGCGAGTGCATATCCGCGTACTATTGACTTTGAAGCTTTTGCTTCCATTGCCAATGATGTAGGTGCTTTGTTCATGGTGGATATGGCACATATCGCAGGTCTCGTGGCAGCGGGAATTCACCCAAGTCCAGTTCCGCATGCCCAATTTGTAACAACAACGACACACAAAACGCTGCGTGGTCCGCGTGGGGGTCTGATTCTGACTCGCAAAGCATGGGCGCAAGCGATTGATAAAGCTATTTTCCCTGGTACTCAAGGGGGGCCACTGATGCATGTGATCGCGTCCAAAGCGGTTGCTTTGGGTGAAGCGCTCCAGCCATCGTTCAAAACCTATGCGCAAAATGTAGTCCGCAACGCACAGGTGCTGGCTGAAACACTGTTGGCTGAGGGGATTAACATTGTATCCGGTGGTACGGATAACCATCTGATGCTGTTGGATACGCGCAATTTGAATATCACAGGTAAAGAAGCGGAGCATGTATTGGATTCCGTGGGCATCACGGTCAATAAAAATGCGATTCCTTTTGATCCGACCAGTCCATTCGTAACAAGCGGGATTCGTATTGGTACACCTGCTGCAACATCTCGTGGGATGGATGAAGAGGCTATGGTCAAAATCGGTAAAATCATTGCTGAAACCCTTAAAAACCCGAAAGATGATACTGTATTGTCCAAAGCAAGCCAAGCGGTTGGCGAGTTAACAGATAAGTTCCCGATTTATCCAGGAACTCAATACTAATTCATCGACAATCATAATCTTTATATTATAGGCTGTTTTCCTTCCGTAAGCCGGAGGAGAACAGCCTTTTTTTGCTTCCAAACGACTCGAAACTTACATTTTTGGGTAATAAGCGATTACAGTAAAGGTTTATGCGCGCTTTCCTTTATATCTACGACAAAGGAGTGATTACATTGAGTCAAAGAAAATCCGCGCAATTATTGCAGCAGCTCGTATTTGTGGGACCGATGGCGTTGTTTTTCGTCTTGATTATGGTCATTCCGTTCCTGCTGGGGCTGTATTATTCCATGACGAACTGGGATGGAGTATCTGAAAATATCCGATGGCTCGGGCTAGGGAATTACGTTCATATTTTTAGGGACGATCCAGATTTCCGTAATGCGTTCTGGTTTACGGTTCGGTTTACCGTATGTGGTGTCATTCTGACGAACCTGATTGGCTTTTTCCTAGCCTATGCACTTACCAAACCGTTGCGTACCCGTAATGCACTGCGAACTGTATTTTTTATGCCCAATATGATTGGCGGCTTGCTGCTCGGCTTCATCTGGCAATTTATATTTGTACGCGGCTTTTCTGCGGTAGGGGAGGCAACAGGGCTTTCCTTTTTTAAACTGCCGTGGCTGGGTGATGGGCCAACTGCTTTTTGGGGAACTGTCATTGTGTTTGTATGGCAATATGCAGGTTATCTCATGGTTATTTACATATCTTCGTTAAATAATGTACCGTCTGCTCTGATTGAATCGGCTCAAATTGACGGCGCGGGCCGAAGACAGATTTTGCGTCATATTGTAGTGCCGCTTATTATGCCAGCGGTGACCGTCTGCTTGTTCCTAGCGATATCCTGGTCCTTTAAAGTATTTGAATTGAATTTGGCTCTCACAAAGGGGGGGGGCTTTCAAGTCGACAGAGTCTGTAGCGTTGGACATATATAATGAAGCGTTTACAAATAATCGACTTGGATTGGGAACTGCCAAGGCTATGATTTTCTTCGTGGTCGTTGCGATCATTACCAGCATTCAGGTGCGTCTCACGAAGAAAAAGGAGGTCGAAATGTAATGGAAAAAACGTCAAACTACCGTTTGGGCACATGGGTTGCTGAAATATTGCTTATTGTGATCGGGTTAATTTTTCTGGTTCCATTCTATTTTTTGCTCGTAAACTCCATTAAATCCTTTGGTGACATTTTGGCCCATTCCGCTTCGTGGCCGACAACCTTCCGTTTTGAAAACTATGCTAACGCCTGGAATAAAATAAACTTTCCCACAGCACTGGGGAATTCACTGATTGTCACGATCGTCAGTAATGCGCTTTTGCTGCTCATCAGCTCGATGGCCGCTTACCAGATGGTTCGGCATGACACTCCTTTTAATCGGTTTTTATTCGGTTTACTTGTGGCAGCAATGGTAGTTCCCTTTCAATCGATTATGTTGCCGCTTATGGAAGTGTCCAACGTATTGAGCTTAAACAACAGTATACCAGGACTGATCTTATGTTATCTGGGTTTTGGGGCGCCTTTATCCGTTTTTCTTTTTCATGGCTTTATTAAAACGGTACCTATTGAGATCGAGCAGGCGGCAAGGGTGGACGGTTCATCCCGGTACGGGGTGTTCTTTCGCATCGTTTGTCCACTCCTGCTGCCTATGTTCGTAACCGTGCTTATATTGAATACCTTATGGATCTGGAATGACTATCTGTTGCCTTCGCTCATTTTGAATGATCCTGAGCTGCGCACCATTCCGATTGCAACCTATATGTTGTTTGGTCAATACACCAAGCAATGGGACTTGGCGCTGCCAGCACTGGTGTTGGGGATCACGCCAATTGTTGTGTTTTTTCTGGTGATGCAAAAATACATCGTTTCTGGCATTGCAGCCGGTGCGGTCAAGGGCTGAAGGGAGGGATATCCGATGAAAAGAACAGCGTTACTTGTCATCTCCTTGATGGTGCTGCTCGCATGTACACTTGCAGGTTGCGGAAATACGAAGGCTCAACAGAGTGAAACGAAAACGATACACATTTATCAATTCAAAGTAGAGATTTCGGAACCGCTAAATAAGCTGAAGGCAGAATATGAAAAAGCGCACCCTGGCATCAAGTTGGATATCCAATCTGTCGGTGGTGGTACGGACTACGGTGCTTCGTTGAAGGCTAAATTCGCATCAGGCGATCAGCCGGATATTTTCACAAATGAGGGCTACCAGGACCGCGATACGTGGTTGGAGTACTTGGAGGATTTGTCGGATCAGCCATGGGTAAAGGATCTGGACGATTTCGCTCGTAAGCCGATGACGGTTAACGGTAAGATTTATGGACAGCCTATGAACCTAGAAGGATTTGGTTTTGTTTATAACAAGGATTTGTTCAAAAAAGCGGGCATAACCAAACTACCTCAGACGATAGATGAACTGGAGGAAGCAGCCAAGCGACTGAAAGCGGCAGGGATTATACCTTTTGCTAACGGGTATGCGGAATGGTGGGTTCTGGGGAACCATTTTATCAATATTCCGTTTGCCAGACAGCCGAACCCGGAAAGTTATGTTGAGGATTTAAACAAAGGAACGGCTCGCATCCCCGGTAACCCGGTGTTCGATCAGTGGGTGAAGTTGCTTGACCTGACTATAAAATATGGGAACCGCAATCCGCTCACGACGGATTACAATACACAAGTGACGCTGTTTTCGACAGGTAAGGCTGCTATGATGCACCAGGGGAACTGGACGCAACCGCAAATAGATGGAATTAATCCTAACTTGAATTTGGGTATTCTGCCTGCGCCTATAGACAATGATCCCTCCACAGGAGGTAGACTAGCTGTGGGAGTGGCATCGAACTGGGTGGTCAATAAAAATTCGCCTGTGAAGCAGGAGGCAAAAGAATTCCTCAATTGGTTGGTCACATCAGAAACAGGCAAGCATTATATCACCAAGGAGTTTAAGTTTGTTCCCGCCTTCAAAAGTATTACGTCCAGCGACGAGACGACAGGCGATCTAGGTGCAGAAATATCTCGGCATGTGAGGGAAGGCAAGATATGGAGTTGGAACTTCCAACGCTTTCCGAAGGGGCTGAATCAGGATTTAAGCAGCAGTATGCAAGCCTATATTGCAGGGGTTATCACAAAGGATGAAATGCTTCAGCAATTTCAGGGGGCATGGGACAATTTGAAGTATAGATAAAAGAATACCTCTGCATGAGGAGGCAAAGGCTATAGCTCGGGCAGGAAGTATAAAGCCTTCAGGCTTTGGCGGTCAAGGGCCGTCAGAGCCTTTTTGTTGTGTTTTTATGTGACGAAAGTCACACGTAAAGCGGTCCTATTCATTATTTTACATGTCATATCTTTCCCTTGACAAAAGGTTACGGTGGCAGGTGTTAAATCAATCAAGGGAATGTTATAATAAACAGGATTTACAGGCACGCATTGCATCTGTGCTTATTTGGTTTGTACAAATAGGTTACATAGATCCTTTCGACTCAGGATAGTTCGATATGCTGGTGCGAAAGAACGTGACGATAATACCGGAGGGAATATATTATGGCGAAACTGGTGGTTTGTGATCACCCTTTGATCCAACACAAACTTACATTTATCCGCGATGTGCGGACCAACACCAAGGATTTCCGCGAGCTGGTGGATGAAGTAGCAACATTGATGGCTTATGAAATTACACGGGATATCCCGCTGGAAAGCATTACGGTGCAGACACCGGTTGCTGAGACAGAAGGTAAAGTGATTTCCGGACGTATGCTGGGTCTTATTCCGATTCTGCGTGCAGGCTTGGGTATGCTGGATGGCGTAGTAAAACTGCTGCCTGCAGCAAAGGTGGGCCATGTGGGACTGTTCCGCGATCCTGAGACGCTGCAACCCGTAGAATACTATACGAAGCTGCCTACAGATGTAACTGAGCGCGAATTGATCGTGATTGATCCGATGCTTGCAACGGGTGGCTCTGCAATTGCGGCGATTGATGTGTTGAAAAAGAGAGGCTGCACTCAAATTAAAATGATGAATCTGATTGCTGCTCCTGAAGGAGTCAAAGCTGTGCAGGATGCACATCCTGATGTAGACATCTATGTCGCTGCACTGGACGAGCGTCTGGATGATCATGGATATATCATTCCGGGTCTTGGTGACGCGGGAGACCGCTTGTACGGAACCAAGTAGACTGCCTTTGGCAGTTCGGCAAAATCTATGGACGTTATACAGGTCCTTATTTTAAATAATGGAAGATCTGTGAAGCGGACATTTATTATGAAAAGGGGTTCAACAGAAAATGTCCAAAATCAAAGTGATGACAATTTTTGGTGTGCGTCCGGAAGCAATTAAGATGGCTCCTCTTATTTTGGAGCTTCAGCGTCACCCGGAGCATATCGAGTCCGTGGTATGCGTTACAGCTCAACATCGCCAGATGCTTGATCAGGTTCTGGAAGTTTTCAATATTCACCCTGATTATGATCTGGACGTAATGAAGGATCGCCAGACACTGAATGAAATCTCCATGCGGGTACTTCAAGGTCTGGAACCTGTATTGCGTGAGGCCAAGCCCGATATCGTGTTGGTTCACGGTGATACACTGACGACTTTCCTCGCCAGCTATGCAGCCTTTATGCAGCAGATTGAAGTAGGGCATGTGGAAGCGGGTTTGCGAACGTGGAACAAGCTTTCTCCATATCCTGAAGAAATGAACCGTCAGCTCACAGGCGTGCTGTCTGATCTGCATTTCTCGCCTACTTCTTTATCGGCTGGAAATTTGCGGAAGGAAAACAAGCCTGAATCGCGAATATATGTTACAGGCAATACAGTAACTGACGTATTTCAGTATACGGTTCGCCAGGATTACGAGCACCCTGTACTGGAGTGGGCTCAGGGCAAACGCCTGATTCTTATGACAGCACATCGCCGGGAATCCCAAGGGGAACCGCATCGTCAGATTTTTAATGCGGTTAAGCGAATTGCGGATGAGTTTGAGGATATCGCTATTGTTTATCCGGTTCATCCGAGTCCGGCTGTGAAGGAACCTGCATTTGAGATTTTAGGCAACCATCCGCGTATTAAGCTGATTGATCCGCTGGATGTCGTTGATCTGCACAATTTTTACCCACATACACATCTGATCCTTACGGATTCCGGTGGGCTTCAGGAAGAAGCACCTTCGTTCGGAGTACCTGTCCTGGTGCTGCGTGATACAACTGAAAGACCGGAAGGGATTGAAGCGGGCACCTTGGAACTGGTGGGTACGAGCGAAGAGAACGTGTACAATCGGACCAAGGCACTTTTGACAGATTCCGCGTTGTACGATTCTATGAGTCAGGCAGCGAACCCTTACGGCGATGGACAAGCATCAGTAAGAATTGTCAATGCGATTTTGCACCATTATGGTGTACAATCGGAACGTCCTGAAGAATTTCACACAATGTTCACAAAAGGTGTTCGTCCGATATAATTATTCTTTACAAGGCAAGCATACAGTTAAACTGTACGGTTACCAAGGGATACAGCAATTTAAGATGCTTTGTCGTTTGATTTTATACTTTAGGGCGCTAAAATATCTCAATTGACAAAGCATCTTATATTTAAGTAAAATGGACTGGAATTGCAGGGGTGACATGGAAAAGTGGTCAAACCTTCCAAGCAAAACAACAACCGAAATAACACCGGAAATGCCTTTAAGGCTATAGGACTGGTGAGCGCGATCGGCATTGATTTGGCGATATGCACACTGGGTGGCTTCTATGCAGGAAAATGGCTTGATGCCAAACTTGGTGGCTCCGGAATTTGGATTGGCGTAAGCGTTCTCGCAGGCTTGGTTGTGGGCGCATTAAGTATTGCCCTTGTGATCGGAAAGGTATTGAGGGATAACCATGAATGAGATGACCCGTATGCAAAAAATGTTATGGATCGTAGCGCTTGGTATTATGGCTCTGTGTTTCCTGGTCTCCGCCTTCATGCCCCAACATCGTGACATTGCTCACGGAATCATTCTGGGAACGGGAGTAAGCTGTCTTAATGTGCTGTATATGGCCTACAAAATTCGACAGGTTGCGAATGCAGCCGCCGGTGAAGGCAAGAAGAAAAAGGTGGGCATTGGCTTTGGCGTTCGAGTAGGGACCTCTATTTTGGCAGTAGTGCTGGCGCTAGAATTTCCAGCCTATTTCCATGAGATCGCTGTAATGGCAAGCCTGGTGACTGGACAATTTCTTCTTTTAATTATAGGCATCATATTCGCGCTACAGGAAAAATGATGGCTCAACTGAGAAAGGGGTGAGAAAACATGTTGCATGAATCACCGATTATCGAATTGGGCGGATTTAACATTGACTTGTCCGTCATTATTATGCTGGTTGTGACTTGCGCGATTGTATTTGGACTGGCATTTGCTGCAACGCGCAATTTGTCTGTGGACAATCCAAGCAAGCTGCAAAATTTTATGGAATGGGTCGTCGAATTCGTTCAAGGACTGATTACCAGCACGATGGATTTGAAAAAAGGGAAGCCATTCCTCTCCTTGGGGATGACGCTGATCATGTTCATCTTCGTCGGAAATATGCTGGGCTTACCGTTCGGGATTGTGACCGAGTTCGATAATGCGCAAAGTGCCCAAGTATTTGGACATGAAATCATTCCAGTCAAAGAAGCATTAGAACAAGCACAGGCGTCTCACCCGGGCGAAGCTGCCCATGTAGGTATCAGCTGGTGGAAATCACCTACCGCAGATGCAGGGGTATCCATTGGACTGGCTTTGATGATCTTTGTCCTGGTTCATTTCCTGGGGATTTTCCGTAATACCAAAGCTTACTTCAAGCATTACATTCAGCCATTTCCATTCTTTTTGCCAATTAACTTGATTGAGCAGTTCTCAAAACTGTTGACACATGGTATGCGTCTATTCGGTAATATTTTTGCCGGCGAAGTTTTGATCAGTGTTCTGCTGAAAATGACAGCACTTGGTGTGGGAGGTATGGTTGCTTCCGTATTGGGACTCGTGGTCTGGCAAGGATTCAGTATTTTTGTCGGCAGTATTCAGGCGTTCGTCTTTACCATTTTGACGTTCGTATATATTTCGCAGGCAATTGACACGCATGAAGAAGAGCATTAGTTAAAATTAGTTTCGGGTTTTTAGTTAAGTTCAGGAGTACGCTTCGCTCTTAACTGCAAATACATGTACAACACAAATACACATCTCTAAGGAGGATTTTTTAAATGGGAGCTTGGGCATTAATAGCAGCAGCTATCGCAGTAGGTTTGGGTGCGCTCGGCGCAGGTATTGGTAACGGTCTGATTGTAAGTAAAACAGTTGAAGGTATCGCTCGTCAGCCTGAGGCTAAATCAACTTTGCAAACGGTAATGTTTATCGGTGTAGGTCTGGTTGAAGCCTTGCCTATTATCGGGGTCGTTCTGGCGTTTATTTTCTACGCTAAGGCATAATAATTTGAAACTTGCAAGGTTTGGCGGGGAAGGCCACAGCCATCCGCGCCTTCTTTGTTGCTTGGCTTAAGGGATAACTAGGACTGACGTTCACCGGAAAGGAGTGACTTCAATTGAGTTTAAATTGGACAAGTATCGTTTTCACAATTATTGCATTTTTGATCTTGTACTGGTTACTAACGCGTTATGCATTCGGACCTCTCTTTTCCGTTATGGAGAAGCGGCGTCAGCTTGTATTACAGCAAATGAATGAAGCGGCACAGACGCGTGAACAGGCTGCTGCTTATGTTGAGGAGCAAAAGCAGGCTCTCCAGCAGGCACGTAAGGAAGCGTACGACATTATTGAGCAGTCAAAACAAACAGGTAACAAACAAGCGGAGCAAATTATTGTTCAGGCTAAAGACGAAGCTGTCCGCCTGAAAGACGAAGCTGTTCGTGAAATCACAAGCGAGCGTAATAAGGCGGTTGCCGAACTGCGCAGCGAAGTGGGTAAAGCTTCGGTACAAATTGCTTCCAAACTGATTCAAAAGGAAATCAAGGAAGACCAAGTCCAGGGAGAGCTTGTCGACCAATACCTTAAAGAGGTAGGAGGCAAAGCATGAGCCGGGATACGGTAGTAGCCAAACGGTATGCGAAAGCTTTGTTTGAAGTGGCAGAGCAGGAACAGACCATTATGGAAACCGAGCAGGAGCTACGTGCTTTTGTAGAGGCTGTATCGGGGGATGCTGAAATCCGTAAATTCATTAATTCTCCTAACATTACGGAAGCGGTCAAGCTTCAAGTTCTGGCTAACAGTTTTGAAGGCAAGTTGTCTGCCTCGCTAATTAACACGATCAAACTGTTGATTCAGCGTAGTAGAGCAGATTTGTTTGAATCTCTCCTTGCCGGATACCTCGATATTCAGGAATACAAGCTGGGACTTGCTCATGCAAAGGTGTATTCGACTTATGCTTTAAGTGATCAGGAAAAAACAGCGGTAGCCGAGGAATTCGGAGCCCGTGAACATAAAACAATCCGTGTGGAAAATATAGTGGACCCGAGTCTGCTGGGCGGATTAAAAGTGGTTATCGGCGATACACTGTACGACGGCAGTCTGGCCGGCAAGCTGGATCGTCTCGAGAAATCCTTTAACAGACGAGTATAGAAGATAGGGGTGAACACACTTGAGTATCAAACCTGAGGAAATCAGTTCATTGATTAAAAGTCAGATTGAACAATATAAAAATGATATCGAGGTCGTTGAAGTCGGCACTGTTGTTGAAGTCGGCGACGGTATTGCTCGCGTCTACGGACTGGAAAAAGTTATGGCCGGTGAATTGGTTGAATTCGACACTGGCGTATTGGGCTTGGCGCTCAACGTGGAAGAAAGCAATGTCGGTGTTGTTATTTTGGGTCAATTCTCCGACATTCGTGAAGGTGGACAAGTAAAACGTACAGGCCAGATCATGCAGGTCCCTGTAGGGGAAGCAATGATCGGACGTGTAGTTAACCCATTGGGACAACCAGTAGACGGTAAAGGACCGATTGCTACAACAGAATTCCGTCCGGTTGAAAGTCAGGCTCCAGGCGTTATGGCCCGTAAATCGGTACATGAGCCTATGCAGACGGGGATTAAAGCTATTGATGCGATGGTTCCAATTGGTCGTGGTCAACGTGAGTTGATCATCGGTGACCGTCAAACAGGTAAAACATCTATCGCAATCGATGCAATTTTGAACCAAAAAGGTAACGGCATGAAATGTATTTATGTCGCTATTGGTCAAAAACAATCCACGGTAGCTCAAGTTGTTGAAACATTGCGTCGTCACGGTGCGCTGGAATATACGATTGTCGTTACGGCATCAGCTTCCGAGCCATCACCATTGCTGTACATTGCTCCTTACTCTGGCTGCGCTATGGGTGAGTATTTCATGTACAAAGGCGAGCATGTCCTTGTTGTTTATGATGACTTGACTAAACAAGCGTCAGCTTACCGGGAATTGTCCCTGTTGCTGCGTCGTCCACCGGGCCGTGAAGCATATCCGGGTGACGTTTTCTATCTTCACTCTCGCTTGCTGGAACGTGCAGCGAAGCTGAATGATGAGTTGGGCGGCGGATCACTTACCGCATTGCCGTTCATCGAGACACAGGCTTCCGACGTTTCTGCATATATTCCAACCAACGTTATCTCCATCACAGATGGACAGATCTTCCTGGAAGCTGACTTGTTCTATGCAGGACAACGTCCGGCGATCAACGTAGGTATTTCCGTATCTCGTGTAGGTGGTTCAGCTCAGATTAAAGCAATGAAAAAGGTAGCAGGTTCCCTGCGTCTGGATCTTGCTCAATATCGTGAGCTTCAAGCGTTCTCCCAATTCGGTTCCGACTTGGATAAATCCACAAAAGCCCGTCTGGATCGCGGCGCACGCATGATGGAAATTCTGAAACAGGGTGTTAACCAACCGCTTGCTGTAGAGCAACAAGTAGTGAGCTTGTATACTGCTGTAAAAGGCTTCCTTGATGATATCCCTGTAGCGGATGTAAAACGTTTTGAAAAAGACTTCCTGTCTTTCATGGTGTCTGACCATCAGGACGTGCTTCAATCTATCCGCGACACGAAAGACTTGGTGGCTGATAACGAAACGGCTTTGAAGGCAGCTATCGAGAAATTCAAAAAATCATTCGCCACGTCGGTATAATACATTGGAATTTGCCTGTTTATGATGAAAGATGTTCTAAGGAAGCGTGCCCTCTGGGTTTTGGCTTCCTTGGCATGTTTTACCCTCAATAACAGGCCCTTTAACATATGCCCGGCTGGATTTGAATCTTACGAAGTTAGCTTTGGCTTTGCCAAAGCTTGAAGGTGGTGAAATCATGGCAAAAGGTATGCGCGAGATTAAACGTCAGATTAAAAGTGTGCAGAGTACGAAGCAGATCACGAAAGCGATGGAAATGGTCGCTGCATCCAAGCTGAGAAAAGCTCAGGAGAAAGCGGAGTCGGCTCGTCCTTACTCGGAAAAGCTTAAGGAAGTTGTGAGTAGCATTGCTTCTGGAGCGAATAACATCAAGCATCCAATGCTGGAAACGCGTCCGGTTAAAAAGACTGCTTATCTCATCATTACATCTGATCGTGGTCTGGCTGGTGGTTATAACGCCAATATTTTACGACAGGTTACGCAGACGATTTCTGAACGTCACCGTTCACAGGATGAATTTGTGATTTTCATCATTGGGCGAAAAGGACGGGATTATTTTAGACGTCGTGAATTTCCTATCGCTGAATCGGTAACAGATCTGTCGGATACACCTGCTTTTGCAGATATCAAAACGATTGCAAGCAAGGCTGTACAAGGCTTTGAACTTAAAGAATTTGATGAGCTTTATCTATGCTATAACCGCTTTGTCAACGCATTGACTCAAATTCCAACAGTTGACCGTCTGTTACCAATGGCGACACCGGATTCAGCTACAGCTTCATCCTCAATTAACTATGAGTATGAGCCTTCACCAGAAGGAGTGCTGGAAGTATTGCTGCCACGTTACGCGGAAACGCTCATTTACGGCGCTTTGCTGGATGGTAAAGCTAGTGAACTGGGAGCGAAGATGACGGCAATGGGATCTGCTACGAAGAATGCTTCCAAGTTAATTGGTGAGCTTTCCTTGACCTATAACCGTGCTCGTCAAGCGGCTATTACCCAGGAAATTACGGAAATCGTTGCAGGAGCAAGTGCTCAGTCTTAATCAGGCTTATAGCGACTGTTTTATAGCAGAGTCTACACTATTATGATAAATTGCGGGCGCAAAACAAATCAGAGTGGTTCGGATTTGCGGCTGTGCAAGCTTGTAGGAGGGAAACCAAAAGATGAACAAAGGACGCGTAGTGAGCATCATGGGTCCGGTTGTCGACGTTGAGTTTGAACGTGGACAACTTCCGGAAATCCTGAATGCCATTCATATTGGGACTGTGCTGGAGAGCGGAGTCAAAATTGACCTGACGCTCGAAGCTTCAAAACATCTAGGTGACAACCGTGTGCGTTGTATTGCCATGTCTTCCACAGATGGTTTGGTTCGTGGAGCTGAAGCCATAGATCTGGGAGCACCTATTTCAGTACCTGTCGGCGAAGCAACTCTTGGACGCGTATTTAACGTACTTGGAACGCCAATTGATAATGGTGCTGATATGAGTGAAACGGCTAGAAACCCAATTCACCGTCAAGCTCCTTCTTTCGATGAGCTGACAACTCAAGCAGAGATGCTCGAAACGGGTATTAAAGTTATCGACTTGCTGGCTCCTTATGCCAAAGGTGGTAAAGTCGGATTGTTTGGTGGTGCTGGTGTAGGTAAAACCGTAACCATTCAAGAATTGATTAACAATATCGCTCAGGAGCATGGTGGTATTTCTGTATTTGCGGGTGTAGGTGAACGCACACGTGAAGGAAATGACTTGTACCATGAAATGAGAGATTCCGGCGTTATCAACAAAACAGCGATGGTGTTCGGACAAATGAACGAGCCTCCGGGTGCACGTTTGCGTGTAGCTCTCACAGGTCTGACGATGGCGGAATACTTCCGTGACCAAGAAGGCCGTGACGTGTTGCTCTTTATTGATAACATTTTCCGCTTTACCCAAGCGGGTTCTGAGGTTTCTGCCCTGTTGGGACGTATGCCTTCAGCAGTAGGTTACCAGCCTACGCTGGCTACTGAGATGGGTCAATTGCAAGAACGGATTACTTCTACTAAAAAAGGTTCCGTTACTTCCATTCAGGCGATCTACGTGCCTGCGGATGACTACACTGACCCTGCTCCTGCTACAACGTTTGCCCATTTGGATGCTACAACGAATCTGGAACGTAAAATTTCCGAAATGGGTATTTACCCGGCGGTTGATCCACTTGCATCAAGCTCCCGGATTTTGGCTCCAGACGTTGTGGGTGAAGAGCATTACAATGTAGCGCAAGGGGTAAAACAAATTTTGGCCCGCTACAATGAGCTTCAGGATATCATTGCCATCCTGGGTATGGATGAGCTGAGTGAAGAAGATAAAATGTTGGTAGCACGTGCACGTAAAATCCAGCGTTTCCTTTCTCAACCTTTCCACGTTGCCGAAACATTTAACGGCTTCCCGGGTAAATATGTGCCGGTTAAAGAAACTGTACGAAGCTTCAAAGAAATTTTGGAAGGCAAGTATGACCACCTTCCAGAAGCGGCCTTCCTTTTTGTAGGAGCCATCGAAGAAGCAGTTGAAAAAGCTAAAACGCTGTAAACATACAGGCAAAGATTAGCCGAGCCTTACGAAGTGAGCTGTCTGCGGACAGCTTCCAGGAGGGATTCAAGTGAGCACGTATTTACTAGAGATTGTGACGCCGGAGCGCCTGGTCTATACAGAACAGGTAAACAGCATCAGTGTTCGCGGCTCGGAAGGCGATCTTGGGATTTTGCCCGGACACCTTCCCTTGGTCACTCCCTTGAAGATTGCACCGATACGCATTAAAATCGGTGGTCAAACCGAAGTGATCGCGGTCAATGGGGGCTTTCTTGAAGTCCGCAAGGATAAAGTGGTCATTTTGGCTGAGAGCGCGGAACGTTCCGAAGAAATTGATGTGGAGCGTGCCCGTGCGGCAAGGGAGCGGGCAGAACTGCGGCTCCAGAGCAAGCAGGAACAGATAGATCATCATCGGGCGGAAGTAGCTCTGCAACGGGCGCTTAACCGTCTAAATGCTACAAGCATCAGAACCAATAAGAATTAATATTGGAGTTTAAGTGGAATTTTAAAAGGGTTCGGCATAGTATACGGATGGAACGACAAGGAGACCAATTCATAACTTCTGCCAGAAAATGTTCGGTAGAGGGTGAGGAGGAACCTTGCTTCCTTCGATCACTGTGATCGGACTCTTTTTTTAGCTGTTATTACCAAATGTACAGTCCTATTTCTTGCCAGGCTGCTAGGTATTTAGTACCTTTTAAATTCACGAAACAGAAGTGATTAATCACATTTTGTCGAAATAAATGTCCTAAAAACAGAAATAGCACTGGCATATTAGGCGTTCGCCGAGTATTATAAAGAAGTCTGTGACGCAGATGGGGGGAATTATGGTTGAACGGGAAACAGCAATTGGCAGAACAGCTAAGTCAATCGGCGAGTATGACCGCGCTGATCTCTATGATCGTATCGCTCATCTGTATAGCATTAGCTTGGTGGGCTTTACAGAGCTTAAAGCTGGATTTGTTAATCCGACAACCCAAAGGACCGCAGGGCAGATTGCTGCACTTGTTTCTTGCTATTATTTTGGGACAGTTGGTTTCGGGGTTCCTGTTGAGCTACATCTCTTGGAGCCAGATGCTCTAGAATTTGTTTTAACATGAAGTAGGCGGGTTATATGACCTTATGACTGTGTCTCTGCGGGAATTGTCGAATAACATCGCGTCATATTGTTAACAATGGTAAACAAAAGAACCATACATGTATAGCTGGCTGAATCAGTTAGAGTACAATGGTCGCCAAGTACAAAAAACGCTTGTATACTTGTTTTAATCAGTGGTATGATGGCAGTTAGGGTATTAGTAAAATCTTGTTTTTTTATGTAATGAAAAAGCAAGGCATGAAAATAGCGGAATATGTTCTTTTTTTCCAGAATGGAAAAGAGAAATGACGCGCGGAGGGAACCATAGATGAGCAAATTTATCGTCCGCGGTGGCAACAGATTGACCGGGAGTGTCAAAGTCAGCGGAGCCAAAAACTCAGTTCTGCCGATCATCGCCGCTTCTCTGCTAGGAGAAGAAGGAGAAAGTGTTATTATTGATGCACCTCCTCTAGACGATGTGATGACCATTAACAAAGTGCTGGAGTCCTTAGGAGCAGGCGTTACATACCAAGATGAGGTCATTCGTGTTGACGCGCGGAAGATAATTTCCTGTGAAGCCCCTTACGAGTGGGTTAGGAAAATGCGCGCTTCATTCTTGGTTATGGGACCGCTGCTTACGCGTTTGGGACGTACAAGAATCTCGCTTCCAGGCGGATGCGCAATCGGAACGCGACCCATTGATCAGCATTTGAAGGGTTTTGAGGCATTGGGCGCGGAAATTAGCCTGGGCCAAGGTTTTATTGAAGCTAAAAGTAACGGGCGTCTGCGTGGAGCTAAAGTTTATTTGGATGTAGCCAGCGTAGGGGCAACCGAGAATATTATGATGGCCGCTACTCTTGCTGAGGGCGTAACTACCATCGAGAATGCTGCTAAGGAACCTGAGATTGTTGATCTCGCAAATTTCCTGAATGGAATGGGTGCCAAAGTACGTGGTGCGGGCACGGGCGTTATTCGTATTGAAGGCGTTGAGAAGCTGCATGGTGTAAAACATACCGTCATTCCCGACCGGGTAGAAGCAGGTACTTATATGGTTGCTGCTGCGATCACAGGCGGGAACGTATATGTAGAAGGCGCAATATCCGATCATTTGGGTCCGGTTATTTCCAAGATGGAAGAAATGGGTGTAACCATTCAACCTGATGAGAACGGAATTCGTGTCATTGCAGATAAGCCGTTAAAAGCCGTTGATGTTAAAACGTTGCCTTATCCAGGTTTTCCCACCGATATGCAGTCACAGATGATGGCACTTCAGCTTGCCGCTGAAGGAACGAGCATTATTACGGAAACCGTGTTTGAAAATCGTTTCATGCATGTGGATGAATTTCATCTCATGAATGCGGAGATTAAGGTCGAAGGCCGTTCTGCCATTGTAACGGGTAATGCTAAGCTGACAGGTGCGAAAGTAACCTCTACAGATTTGCGTGCAGGTGCTGCGTTAATTCTGACCGGACTCATTGCAGAAGGTACAACGGAAGTATCTGGTGTACATCACATCGATCGTGGTTACGTTCATTTGGCTGAGAAGCTGACCGGATTGGGAGCGGACATTTACAGAGTGACCGTGGAAGAGTCCAAACTGGATCATTCACCCAGTACAGAGCGCGTAATGCCGGAAGAGGCGTCTGGGAATCTGTTTAAGAAGATTCAGCCTTCCCTCGCCTAAGCTTTAACGCATGTAGCTTCATGTTGCATACGTATATTCTTAAACAACGAAGAACCAAGTCCGAAAGGACTTGGTTCTTTTTATTGTTTATCTTTTTCATTCTTTCAGTTCTCTTAAAATGGTTCTATCAAAGTGGACGACTTCATATGATTGAAAATATCTGCTGGAGTATATCTATACTTCCAGCCGGACACTTAGCCCTTTGATGGAGGTTTCAGCCTATGAAAGATTCGCAGGTTCGCATCCGTATACCCATTCATCATCCTAAGGAACATCGCCAGGCTTCATTTGCGGAGGAAGACACTGGCTCTATAGCTACCTTGTTACAGAAAAATAAGCTTATGCAACAGCAACCGGACGCAAGAGGTACATTGCCGACTGGCGTCAAGCCCAATCGGCGTACAACAGCCGTGTCTTCCGCTGCGAACTCTGTTGATACGGCTCTGCCTATCGCTGGTGTAGCGGCCCATGACACACGCGTTGCAAGCCCGCTGCCGCACCTGCGTCCTTCCGCCGGGCGTGCCCCACGCTGGGGCAGCCGCCGCCCATGGCTGCCATTCGCCGCCATGGCAGGGGTGCTGGTGCTTGCCATGGCTGTGCCCGCGCTAATGGCGTGGCCTCGCCAGACGGCGCAGCCGGTGCCGCCAAGCAGCCGCACGGCAGTACCGGCTGCGCCTAGCGTGACGGCAAAGGGTGAGACGCCCGTCACGCGCTTACCGGGCGTCCCGCCGATGCCAGCGGTGCCCGCTGCGCCAACGCGTAGCGTACCGGTGGCGGCAGAGCCAGACGTGCGTGTGTATGTCACGTCCACCGGTCGCACGGAGACGTTACCGCTGGAGCAATACATTGTCGGCGTAGTAGCTGCCGAAATGCCGCCCAGCTTTGAGGGGGAAGCACTGAAAGCGCAGGCCATAGCCGCGCGTACCTTCATTGCCCGGCGCTTGCTGGCTGATGACACTAGCGGTGCCCCTGCGGGAGCAGATGTGACGGATACTGTTAAACATCAGGCTTATATCTCCAAAGCTAAACTTACTAGAGAATGGGGGCATTCTGGTAAATCCGCAGAGCTGGCTAAAATTCAGCAGGCCGTACGAGACACCAAGGATACGATCATGGTATATGAAGGCAAGCCCATTACGGCATCTTTTTTTTCTACTAGCAATGGCTACACCGAAAATTCAGAGGATGTGTGGGCGAAGGCAGTGCCCTATTTACGAAGCGTATCAAGTCCATGGGACAAGCAGTTGGCCCCGCGTTATTCAGAAACCGTCACACTGAGTCGTCAAAGCGTGTTCGATAGATTGGGGTTAAGTCGTACTGCAATTGCCGCCTCTACTGGAGGAGGAAGTATGCCAGAGATTCGTATACTCTCCAAGACAGAAGGACATCGCATCAAGAAGATTGAAGTTGGTGGCTCAATCTTTACGGGACCGGAGATCCGTAACAAACTGGGGTTGCGTTCGGCTGAGTTTACTTGGAAGGCTGAAGGGGACCGGATTGCTATAACAACCTATGGCTATGGTCATGGTGTTGGTATGAGTCAGTGGGGAGCCAATGGAATGGCCAAAGAAGGTCATACTGCCACTCAAATACTCCTTCACTATTATACTGGCATTTCTTTTGCGCAAGCCTCTCGTATTCTAAGTTAGTAAATATTTCGAAACTTTGAAGTATAAAAGAGTTGCACCCGGTAACACTGGTTACTGAGGTGATGAGCAAATGAATGAACAAAATAAAAACCAGAACCAAAACCATGAAGAAACACCCAAAACCTTTCAGGGTGGAAGAGCTTCACGGCCGTCTTCGTGGAAAAAGCTGTTGTCCAAAAGGTGGGCATACCCGGCAGCCTACATTGCCGCAGCAGCCATTATACTAACTTTAGTGTGGGTCTATCAGGATGCCAGCCAGAAGTCTTTCAAACCTGACCCAGCTAGTCCATCGGTACAGAGCACAAGTGCAGTGAATACCGATGTTAACGGACAACAGCCAGAAAGCGTGGAAGTCGTTGCCCAGTCGGAAAATATCGCATGGCCAGTGGCAGATGCTGGCGCAGTACAGGTCGTAAAGCCGTTCTTTGATGAGAATGCGACCGCTGATGAGCAGGCGGCAGCTATGGTAGAGTACGATAAAACATTTACCGCTAACACTGGGATTGACCTTTCCCGGGCCGACGATCAGGCGTTTGAAGTGAGAGCCGCCCTGAGTGGCAAAGTATCTCGTGTGGAACAACATCCGCTGGTAGGTAATGTCGTAGAAATTACGCATGATAATAATCTCAAAACGGTGTACCAAAGCTTGAGTGATCTGAAAGTAAAAGAAGGCGATCAAGTGAAACAAAACGATGTGATTGCTTCAGCGGGTCGTAACGAGCTTGAAAAGGATTTGAAAACACATCTGCATTTTGAAGTGTATCAGGATGACAAGCCGGTGAATCCAGCAGGTCTGCTTCCTAAAAAATAAATTTGATCATGGCTTTGCATGCAAAGCGGGGAATCCATATTCCCTGCTTTTTTCTTGTGTAGTTTTTGTACATAAGGTAACATAAGCTGCTTTTGCCAAATAAATAGGCCTTCCGAAGCATGTCTTCCCGCCAAACCGCGAATATATAGGCACGCTCCTCATATAATGTACCAAACTATCCACAGTAGGGAGGCGGGAGCGTGCACGATTACATCAAGGAACGGACCATCAAAATCGGTCGCTGTATCGTGGAAACAAGGAATACGGTCCGTACGATTGCCAAGGAATTTGGTGTCTCCAAGAGCACGGTGCATAAAGATCTGACCGAACGGCTGCCTGAAATCAACCCGGATCTTGCCGATCAGGTGAAGCACATTCTCGAATACCATAAATCCATCCGCCATCTGCGGGGAGGAGAAGCGACGAAAATTAAGTACAAAAAAACGAGTGGCAAACGAAGGGAGATTCTCGTTTCCGGCAAGTCCTAAAAATATATAGTGAATTGGCTGGCAAAGCCATTGAATCAACCCCCTGAAGTATGATATGTTAAAAGATGGTACAAGACGAAAAATGACATGTAACCATAGGTTTATACATATATTTGCCGCTTCTTGTCGAATCTTAGCTTTTTAAAATATCACTTTGGGGGCCTTTTTAATATGTTCAGTAATGATATCGGTATCGACCTCGGTACGGCCAACGTGCTTATCCACGTCAAAGGGAAGGGGGTTGTTCTTGACGAACCTTCCGTTGTCGCGATAGAAAGCGATACAAAAAGAGTTCTGGCTGTCGGAGAGGAAGCGCGCCGTATGGTGGGACGTACTCCTGGTAATATCATAGCCATCCGTCCATTACGTGATGGTGTCATCGCCGATTTTGAAGTAACAGAAGCGATGTTAAAATATTTTATCAATCGGGTAGGGGGAAAAAGCTGGTACAGCCACCCTCGTATTCTAATTTGTGCGCCGACGAACATTACCTCAGTGGAGCAAAAAGCGATTCGTGAAGCGGCGGAGCGTAGCGGGGCCAAGGAAGTATTTTTGGAGGAAGAACCAAAAGCGGCTGCCATCGGGGCAGGAATGGATATTTTTGAGCCTAGCGGCAATATGGTAGTGGATATTGGTGGCGGAACGACTGACGTTGCAGTCCTCTCTATGGGGGACGTCGTAACAGCTTCTTCCATTAAAATGGCAGGGGACAAATTTGATACAGCCATCATGAAATATGTAAAAACGAAGTACAAGCTTCTGATCGGGGAACGTACGGCTGAGGATATCAAGATTGCTATCGGAACCGTGCATCCGAGCGGACGGCGTGCAGAGATGGACATCCGTGGACGGGATATGGTATCCGGATTGCCCAAAACGTTAAGTATTTCTGCGGATGAAGTGCAGGATGCGCTTAGAGATCCTGTGTCGGCGATTGTTGCTGCGGCCAAGTTTGTATTGGAGCAGACCCCACCGGAACTGTCAGCTGATATTATTGACCGTGGTGTTATTTTGACTGGTGGCGGTGCCTTGCTTAGCGGATTGGACGAGCTGCTTGCTGAAGAGTTGCGTGTTCCGGTACTGGTTGCCGAAGATCCGATGCATTGTGTCGTTAAAGGTACAGGAATTATGCTGGATAATTTGGATCATGTGGTTAAGAAAAAGTTCTAATCTGCCGATAGTGACTATAAGAGACTCGTGTGCGGTCAGACAGGTTGCCTAGCATTTTGGCTTTCGTGCCTCCGCGCGAGCATATGATTTTAGCAGAGTATAGGATTGGGGTGCACCATAGATGTTGAGAGGTTTATATACTGCGGCTGCCGGATTGATGACACAACAACGACGCCATGACACCGTGACGCAAAATATTGCTAATATGAATACGACGGGATACAAACAGGAGAACAGTGTTCAGCGTTCTTTCCCCGAAATGCTTATTTCCATGACGGGTGGTAACCCTGATAACCCGGACCGTACGGTCGGCAAGCTCAATACTGGCGTTTTTGCTGAGGAAAGCCTCTCCCCTTACATTCAGGGAGCATTAAAGGACAGTGGACAAGCGACGGATTTTGCGATACAGTCCAATATTAATGTGAACGACCCAGCTACTGGTCAACCTATGGCTTTTGATCAGGCAGGGAAATTCATCAATGCTAACGGTGAAGTCACCTACCGTCCAGAAGCGTTTTTTACGGTGCGGGACAGTAATGGTAATGTTCGTTATACACGTGATGGACATTTTCAAGTAAATGGAGCGGGAGCATTGCTTTCATCGACTGGCTCAGCGGTGCTGGATACGAATGGAAACCCGATTCAATTGACGGGGGCTGTCTCAGCGCTTAAAGTAAATGAGCGGGGCGAATTGGTAGATAGCCAGTCCAACCAGACATTGGGGACCACGCTCGGTATTAGTGTCATTGATCGTCCATACCAGCTCGTTCGTGAGGGCAATGGGAATTTCCGCCTGAATGATACTGACGGTGCTACAGCTAGAATGATGACCGCTAATGATGCTGTTTCCGTTCGTCAAGGTTACCTGGAGGTATCTAATGTTGATGCTTCACAGTCGATGGTGGATATGATGGCTGCTTTAAGAGCGTATGAAGCGAATCAGAAGGTAATTCAATTTTATGATAAAAGCTTGGACAAGGCCGTTAATGAAGTAGGCCGTGTATAACAGGGGGTAAGTGATGAACAACTCCATGATTGGCGCAATGGTATCTATGGCCAGTGTGCAGCAACGTTTGGATTTAATTGCCGATAATATTGCTAATGTCAATACAGTTGGTTATAAGAGTAAACAGGGTTCCTTTGAAGATGTATTGGCCAATGTGCAACAACAGCCTTCAACGTATCTCCAAAATGGACGGGCCATGCCGCTCGGTTATAATTTGGGCTACGGAGTCAAAACGGCCGCAATCATGAAAAATATGGAGCAAGGACCGCTCAAGGAGACGGGACTTCCTACCGATCTGGCGATTCAAGGTAATGCCATGTTTGAAGTTCAGGGGAATGGACAAAAAGCTTGGACTCGTGATGGTAGCTTTCATTTTATTCCTGATCCGAATGATAGTGCGACGATGATGTTGACCACTGCGGAAGGTTACTCCGTGCTGGATAACAATGATGTTCCTGTGACTGCTCCAGCGGGTTCCAAGGTGGCTATTAACTCGGATGGCGAATTGCTGATTCGTGCTAATGGAATTGGGGATCCGACCGTTGGTCAGAGAATTAAGCTAATGGATGTACAGCGTCCAGAAGGACTGGAACAGCGGGATGATAACCTATTCGTGTTGTTGAATGGTGTAACAGAGGCAAATGTATTCGGAGCAGCAGGTGTGGCAGGCGCTGTTCCAGCGGACGTATCTGTGCGTTCTGGTTATCTTGAGGAATCTAATGTGGATTTAGCGGGCGAAATGACGGATATGATGCAAGTTCAGCGGATGTATCAAATGGCGGCACGGGCACTAACCTCTAGCGATACGATGATGAACCTGGCCAACAATCTGAGGGCTTAAGGATTTGGTGATGAAAGAAGAACAATCTGATTCCCGTCCGGTGCCTGAAAAGACGAAATCCCGCTGGCGTACTGCTCGTTATTTTATAGTTCCGTTGCTGCTCCTGTTATCGCTGTTAGGCGGCTTAATTGCAGGATATGTAATTGTAGGTAAGCAAGGGTTGTCAGGCGTATTCGAGTGGAAAACCTGGCAGCATGTCATTGATCTTATTTTTGCGCCTTAATGTTACTTTAAAAGAGTGGGGTGGCGGGAAAAGACCACTCCGCGAATGATTTGATCTTACGATCGCTGTTGCAACGCGATTTTCCTAATTATTAAGTTTTTAGATGTGAAAATCCCGTTGCAAAGGCGAACGCTCACGCTTCTCCAGATTCAAATCCTTCGCTCCGCTGCTACCCGCCATTAGTGCCACCCTTATTAAAATAAACCACCCGCCATTGTGTGGGGAGTATATAAAAACAAAACCCTGTGCCAACGGCGCAGGGTTTTGTTCGTCTTCAATGGCAGGAAACTCCCACGCATGGATTGCGGTCAGTGAAGGCCATCGCAGAGGCCTTCACTTTTGTTCCGCCTTTCCCGACAAGCGAGTATTATTGAAGCGACGCTTTTCTTTTGAGCTAAAAGTAACTCGGCAGAGGGGATGGAATCGTTCTGAAGAAGCGATAGCTTCGCCTTTAACCTCGGATTTTACCCTTGAATTCTTATACAATGGAAAATCCGAGGTTAACAGCGATCGGAAGAATGATCCATCCCCGTAGTCCCTCCCTTTAGCTCAAATGAATTCCCGCTTTACACCATATTAGGAGCACTCAATATGGTACTTCCGCGTAATTTTCTTTTTGCATCTGATAACTGTATAATGATGGGGAAGTTTATAACACTGCGGGGTAAAACCAAGCACGGGCAAAAGGGCTTCTTCGCGCCTCAGGTTGCATAACCGGCGGAAAAAGCCCCTTATCTCAACCTCCACTTCTGCAGTAGGTGAAGGATATCTAACATTGTTGCCGCCAAGAGCTGTTTTTATACAGCGTAGGCGGGGTAATATTATGCTTGCAGTAACTCATGATTGATACAGAGTCAGACCTGCAAGCGGGAGGAGTTATTAAGGTAAATGGACAAATTGCAATTGGATGTTAATCAAATTCAGGAGATTATCCCACATCGAGCGCCATTTTTATTGGTGGATCGTATTATTGAGCTGGAGGAAGGGAAAAGAGCAGTAGGTATTAAAAATGTAACGATGAATGAGCCTCATTTCATTGGACATTTTCCGGGGTATCCCGTTATGCCTGGTGTGTTGATTACCGAAGCACTGGCTCAAGTTGGGGCAGTCGCATTACTGCACCTAGAGAGCAATCGTGGCAAAATCGGATTCTTGGCAGGATTGGATGGTTTCCGTTTCCGAGGACAGGTGGTTCCTGGGGATACGTTGACGCTTGAAGTGGAAATCACTCGTTCCAAAGGCGCATTTGGCAAAGGGAAAGCTACGGCTAAAGTAGGCGATACGGTAGTAGCTGAGGGCGAAATTATGTTTGCTTTATCTGACCCTCCCCAATAAATAAAGCTCTTCCGACATAAGCACGAGGTCTGAACCGAGTGCAAGTGTACATAGAAATCCTGTTTTGATAAACCAAAAATGGAGAGGGGAAATTCCGTATGACGCAGTTGAGTAAAAAAGCATTAGAAGGCATTGAGAGCTGGCTGCAAGACCCTTATATTGATGAAGAAACCAAACAGGAGTTGCGCGCATTGGAAGGCAACGAGCAGGAACTGGAGGATCGCTTTTACAAAGAGCTGGAATTTGGCACAGGCGGTCTGCGTGGAGTGATCGGAGCAGGGAGTAACCGGATGAACCGTTACGTCATTGGACGTGCGACTCAAGGGCTGGCTCGCTATATTTTAGAACAGCATGCTGGTAAAGAAGGTAAACCTTCGGTTGTCATTGCGCATGATTCGCGTCATTTTTCACCAGAATTTGCACTGGATGCAGCTTTGGTGCTGGCGGGCAATGGTATCGTGGCTAAATTGTTCCCTTCCTTGCGTCCAACGCCACAGCTTTCGTTTAGTGTACGTCATTTGGGAGCCAGTGGAGGGATCGTTGTAACAGCCAGTCACAATCCTCCTGAGTATAATGGATACAAGGTATACAACGATGAAGGGGGTCAGCTTGTTCCTGATCAGGCTGAACAGGTAATTAGTTATATCCGTGAGGTTCCTTCTTTTGCTGACATTCGCAGTCTGACACGTGAGGAAGCAGAGGCACAGGGATTGTTGGTTTGGCTTGGAGAAGAGGAAGATGAAGCGTTTGTAGATACGGTAGCCAGTGTGAGTGTGAACCGTGAGCTGATTGCAGCCGGACCAGGCAAAAACTTCAAAGTTGTGTTTACGCCTCTCCATGGCACTGGAAATGTACCGGTTCGTCGTGTACTGGAGAAAATCGGTTTTGAACAGGTGCATATTGTGCCTGAGCAAGAGCTGCCAGATGCTGAATTTTCGACTGTTAAGTCGCCAAACCCAGAAGAACGCGATGCGTTTAAACTGGCAATTGCGCTGGGTGAGAAAATTGGTGCAGATCTGTTGATCGGAACAGACCCTGATGCTGACCGTATGGGTGCAGTTGTGAAAAACCGTGATGGCGAATATGTAGTATTGTCCGGTAATCAGTCTGGTGCGATCATGGTTTACTACTTGTTGAATCAGCTGAAAGAAACAGGCAAGCTTCCGAATAATGGGGCTGTTATCAAAACCATCGTAACCAGCGAAATGGGTGCAGTCATTGCTGAACATTTTGGAGCAACCGTGTTTAACACGCTAACTGGCTTCAAGTATATTGGCGAGAAAATGAACCAGTTTGACCAAACTGGCGAGTACACCTACTTGTTTGGCTATGAAGAGAGCTATGGTTATTTGGCAGGTAATTATGCTCGCGATAAGGATGCTGTCTTGGCGGCTATGCTGATCGCTGAAGCTGCTGCTTATTACAGCACACAAGGTAAGACGCTCTATGATGTTTTACAAGAGCTGTACGAGCAGTTTGGCTACTTCCTTGAGAAGCTGGAGTCTCGTACTCTTAAGGGTAAGGATGGAGTGGCACAGATTCAGGGCAAAATGACCGATTGGCGTAGCAACGCGCCTCAAGAGATTGCAGGCGTGAAGGTAGATAAGGTACTGGACTACTCACAAGGTCTGGACGGTCTTCCACAGGAAAATGTACTCAAATTCTTACTGGAGGACGGTTCGTGGTTTTGCCTGCGCCCTTCGGGAACAGAGCCGAAAATCAAAGTATACTTTGCGGTACGCGGTTCCTCGCTATCAGACGCGGAGCAAAGAATCAGCCACCTGGTCGATGCTGTTATGTCTCGCGTAGACGCTTGAGAAAAATCCCTTTATAATAGAATAGGTTAAGGTAATTGGATAAGATATAGTAATCGGTGACCTCTCACGGCAAAGGGCAGTACGCCGTGGAGGTCATTTCTGTATTGCAGAATAACCTGGAAGAGGCTTTGGGGAAAATAGGCTTATTCCGGCAGCGGAGGATTTTGCAAAATTCAATGAGTGACCTACCAAAAGGCTGAGTACGACAAGGTGGGCAGCATTGAATTTTGCAAAATCCCGAATATTAAGGAGGTTCTTTGGTGTATCAGAAATGGCAGTATTGGAATACGGCTTCTCGAAAATGGTTATGGATTTTGGTGGCTGTCGGCTTGCTGGCTTCCATTCCAGTCATCGCCGATCGTGTGAAGACAGAATCCTCGAGTAAAAAAGTAGAGATTGTATTCGATTATCGGGATTTGACGGAGGCAGCCTCGTATCAGGCTCATCCGCAGGACTATCTGAATGAGCAGCTTGACCGCTTACAGCAGGCGGGTGTGAACAGCATGGCGATGTATGAAAGTACGTTGGATGATTTTCGTAAAGCGGGCCGTGTCGTAACCTATACGACTCAGAACGTTGCCGATATGGAAAAACGGCTTTCACCTGCAAATGAGAATTTTACGTATATTGTTTTTGCTGACAAAGAAAATGCGGAGGCATTAAAGCCGTTAATTTTACGTACGTTTACAAGCCTGGACATCAATGTAAAACCTTGGACTTATCAGGGACAGGAAGGGTTAGTTGTGGAAACATCTCCAGAGGATGCGTACCTCAAGCCCATGCAGCCTGACCCGATTGCGATGAAGCAGCTTCGGAGCAAAGGATTTTTTATTGTTCCACGGATGAGCGACAGTCTTCCTTATAACCAGGAGTTGACAGAAGAGATGCTTGCTTCTTTTCAGCAGAATGGTGTAAAACGCATTTTGTTTGAAGGTGATTCAGTCAAAGGCTTCACCGATAACGAGAAAGAGCATAGCTTAGCGGCATTTGCTAAATTGCTGAACAAATACGATATTGGCCTAGCTGCTATCGAAAACTTAAAAAAACCGCAAGCAGGCTTCAATAAGCTCGCTTACGATATCCACTATAACGTTGTGCGTTTATACTCATTGAGCGATAAAGATGCAACGCTCGATGTGGAAACGTTGGCCGATCGTTTTGCGCTGGCTACCAAGGATCGTAATATTCGCATGTTGTATCTGAATACCGCGCCTAGCCGTAGTATTGCTGAAGCCAAGGTGAAGGATTCGGTAGATAACCTGATCCACAGCTTGGACAAGCCGGGTAACGCTGTACAACGGATGGAGAAAAAGGGGTTTGAACTCGGACAGGCTGAACCATTCCAAGTAGTCGATTCGTCCATTCAGCGCTATCTGAAAATGATTGTCGTACTAGGTGCACTGGCATTCTTCTCCATTATGGTGTCCTATTTCGTCCCGGCATTGACTTTGCTGGCATTTGCACTCGGTTTGGTAGGTTCAGCAGGACTTTATGTTTTGAACTCCAGCTTGATGGAGCAAGGTCTAGCCCTACTCGCGGCGATTAGCGGACCAACGGTTGCAATGATCATTGCTGTGCACACGATTAGAATTAAACGTGAACAGGGGGCTGAACTTTCTGCAGGTCAGCGTTTGGTTCAAACGCTTATACTGTACGTACGGACAGCGATTTTGTCGCTGGCTGCAGTACCATTTGTTATTGCTCTGTTGAATAGTATTGCTTACAGCCTTGTGCTGAACCAATTCAGAGGTGTAAGCTTGCTTCACATTCTGCCGATCTTCTTGGCAGCGATATATATTTTCTTTTATCGTGGCGTTTCGATACGAGAGGAAATTTCCAAGCTGCTACGTACGCCGATTACTGTATTGTGGGTGATCGCACTGGCTGTTATCGCAGCCGCAGGTTATTACTATTTGACTCGTACTGGAAATGCGGGCACAGTGTCGAACACGGAGCTGGCATTCCGGAACTTCCTTGAAAATGCGTTTGGTGTACGTCCACGCAATAAGGAATTTTTGATGGCTCACCCACTGTTTATTGCAGGAGCGTTCCTGAGTTTGAAATATCGCAAAGCAATCTATTTGCTGATTATAGCTGCTATTGGTCAAGCCTCTATGGTGGATACCTTTGCTCACATTCACTCTCCAGCGGCACTGTCGCTTAGTCGCGGGCTGTTAGGATTGGGCTTCGGTCTGGTGCTGGGAATCATCGCAATTGTCGTGTGGCAAGTGCTGGAAGGGTGTTGGAAGAAATGGTCACCACAGCTCAAACGATAATCATCTCGGGTTATTACGGCTTTCACAATAGTGGGGATGAGGCGGTGCTCAAGTCGATTTTGACAGCTTTAGAGGAGGAGAGCCGTCAGGCGGGTATCACGGTCAAGCCTGTTGTTCTATCTTCTGACCCTGCTTGGACACAGAAAATGTACGGAGTAGAAGCTGTACCGCGGATGAGTTTGGGGGAAGTTCGTAGAGCGATTAAAAACAGCGATGGGCTAATAAGTGGCGGCGGGAGTCTGCTCCAGGATGCAACAAGCCCTAAAAGTATTCCGTATTATCTGGCGATTCTGAAACTGGCCCAATGGGCTGGAAAGCCGACGTTTGTATATGCTCAGGGCATTGGTCCAGTACAACGGAAGATATTTTATCCTATGATCCGTTCTGTGTTTCAGCGCTGTGAATATGTTTCTGTAAGAGATGAGCAGTCTGCCGCACTACTGGATACTATGAAACTAAAGAACCCGGTTGTCGAAGTTGTTCCTGATCCGGTAATGGGGCTTCCATTACCCCGAGGTTCCGAGCTGCATAAAGCAGCAACTGAGACTGATCAGGATCAATCCCCGATCGTTGGCGTATCTGTACGTTACTGGGATAAGGAACGCCGCGATTTGAAGGCTATCGCGGAGGGCTTAAAAAAATTAGCTGCTGAGCGCCGTGTACACTTACGTTTTTTACCTTTTCATCTGCCTGATGACGAGCAGGCTTCAAGGATGGTAATGGATTTGTTGGGGGATATTAGGGGGACGGGAAGCCTTGTAAGCATGTGTGATCAAGTCACCGATCCTCAACAGATGCTTTTGGAAGTGAGTCGTTGCAGTTTGATGATCGGGATGCGATTACACAGCTTGATCTATGCAGCATCCCATCAGGTGCCTCCGTTGGGGATATCCTATGATCCTAAAATTGATCATTTCCTCAGCCGTGTCGGTAGCCAGCCTGTAGGCACTACAGAGGCACTGGATGGACAAAAACTGGCTAATGAGTCTATGCGGTTGCTGGATCAGCGAAGTCAATGGATCGAGAGCCAGGGAGCGGCCATTGCTTTGTTAAAAAGTGAGGCTCGCTTACCGGCGCAGCATATCGTTAATTACTTGTGTCGCAAAGGATGATGGATACAGTGACAGTTGATAAGGTTACGAATGTGCCTACCGTCCCGATTTTCGGTGTTCCGGTATCAAGGCTTAATATGAAAGATACATTAAATGTATTAATTCAAGCAGTGGAGTCTCGCCGGCCCCATCAAGTGATCACTGCCAATCCGATAATGGTAATGGCAGCATTGGAAGATCCAGTGTACATGAACGTTATGAAACAGGCGGAGCTGATTGTCCCGGATGGGACCGGCGTAGTGTGGGCTGCAAACTATGTAGGACATCCTGTACCTGAGCGTGTAGCGGGCTTTGACTTGTTACATGAATTACTTGCAGCTGGCGAAAACTATCATTGGAAGGTTTATTTACTGGGATCAACATCTGAGGTGATTCAAGCCACCGCAAAGCGGGTACATGAGCTTTATCCCGCAATTACGGTTTGTGGCAAGCGTGATGGTTTTTTTGGACCAAAAGAGGATGAAGCCGTAATTGCAGCTATTCGTGAAGCAAATCCTGATTTATTGTTTGTAGCACGTGGAGCGGACACACAGGAACCCTGGATTGGTAAATATAAGGAAAAGTTGGGTGTACCGGTGATGATGGGGGTTGGCGGCAGCTTCGATGTTATATCAGGCAGAACCAAACGCGCACCTAAATTGTTTCAAAAGCTACGGGCTGAATGGTTATATAGACTCCTCAAAGAGCCAAGCCGTTACAAAAGAATGCTTGCGCTGCCGAAATTCGCCGCGAAAGTGATGCGCGAAAAAGAAAACGTCACAAAAGTGTGATAAATAGCTTGAACTGCCTCCAAAACCCGCTAATTTGCCAGAATATGAAGCTTGGTATTTATTTTTGATCAGAGTATAATTCAATGCGGTTACATCTGAAAAGGGATTGCTTTAAAATTGGGGGTCGAATGATCAAATGTTATTGATCTATATTATTGGGTTCATCATGGCACTGGGACTTGCGCTGTTACTGACACCGCTCGTCAAGAAATTCGCTGTGAAGGTTGGAGCCGTCGATGTACCGAATGCCCGAAAAGTACATACCCGAATTATGCCGCGTCTTGGCGGACTGGGGATTTTCTTGGCATTTCTGTTGTCCTTATTGGCGGTGTTACCTTTTGTGCCTGACGGAATGCTGTCCTCTCGGGATATTAACTTTATCGCAGCCTTTCTGATTGGCGGTACGCTGATTACACTGATTGGTGCTCTCGATGATCGTTTCGATCTCAATGCAAAATTGAAATTTTTGGCTCAAATTGCCGTTGCGTGTATGGTCGTGTTTGCTTTTGATATTCGTGTAGATTTTGTAAATGTACCTTTTCAGGATGCATACTCATCTTTGGAAAGCTGGATTTCCATTCCACTTACGATTTTTTGGATCGTAGGTGTAACGAATGCCATCAATTTGATTGACGGTCTGGATGGACTGGCTGCAGGTGTCTCAGGCATTGCGATTGGAACTATTTTTGTGATGTCGATATTGATGGGTAATTACATGGTAGCTATGCTTTGTCTTGTGCTGCTGGGCAGTATTATCGGATTCCTATTTTTTAACTTTCATCCTGCAAAAATATTTATGGGTGATACAGGGTCATTATTTTTAGGTTTCTGTCTGGCCATGCTATCCATGCTTGGTTTCAAGCAAATTGCTATCGTATCTTTTATTACGCCATTGATTATTATCGGTGTACCATTGTCAGATACATTCTTTGCTATCATTCGTCGCAAGTTGCAGAAAAAACCGATTTTCTCTCCGGATAAAGGTCATTTGCATCACTGCCTACGCGAACTAGGTTTCAGTCACAGACAGACGGTGTTGATTATCTACGGTATTGCTGCATTTTTCGGTGTATTGGCCGTGATTCAATCGTCTGCTGCGCTTAATGAAGCGAACTGGGTTACCTTTGTCGTGATTTGTATTATGATGTTCTTCCTACAGATCGGTGCAGAGGTTATTGGTCTTGTTGGCAAAACCAAACGCCCAGTTATTAACACACTGATTCGGTTGTTGGCTAAGCCAGATTCCCAGACGCGTTCGAAATTATAATTTTAATTTAAAAGTAAGCCTTCAAGCTTGGCGGTATACCGCGGGTTTGAAGGCTTTTTGATGTTTGCTGTAAAAAAACTCCCTCCTTTTTTGAGAATTTACTAATTTTTTGTATGTTTACTACCGATAAAAAAAGTATTGAATGATTACGTACCCCAAGGTGCGACAGAATCAAAGGAGGACAATGATTTGAAACGATTGCTATCCATGTTGCTGACGGTTGGTCTCATCATTGGCTTGGTGCCGGCGGCCCTGGTAGGTACGGCTCATGCTGCGACAGGAACTTATTTCATTTTTCCAAATGAGAAGTATGATGCGGATTCGGCCAGATCGGTGAACACCGACCGTATTACAGTTAACGGTACGATTAACGGAGTGAACGGAAGCACGATATCATATAGTGTATTCCAGCTCTCTAAAAATGGAACGACCCTTAATGTGGTGAATAAAAATGAGAGTCAAAAAGGCGGAATTACGGTCAGTGGCTCTACACTTCAAATTACAGACATCAAACTGTTTCCTGGTTTGAACCGAATTACATTCCAAAGTAGCCAAAACTCGGCTGAGATGAAGGATTCTATTTACGTAGAGTACCAGGATGGACCCAAGGTTTATGATCTGTCTGCTACGCTGAATGGTGAAACAGAACAATTAGTAGAGAACCAGACAGCTGTGTTAACAGACGCTCGCAATAGCGGTACGGATGATGTTAAAGTAGTCATTCAAGGTACGGCGCCTAATGCCGACAGTGTAACGCTTACGTCTGCAAAAAGCAGTAATACGTATACAGTTAACTCTTATACCGCATATAAATTAACAGGTAGTGTGGTACTCAGTCCAGGTAAAAATATAGTGAATATTAAAGTGAATAACGGAACTCAGGCTCTTACAGTTACACGTGAAATTACGATTTATACGGGAAAACCGGAATTCTCTGATTTGACCTTGAACAAGGATGGGAATGTTTCTGCCGATCTGACCACTTCGCCTGACTTTACCGTATCGTCTACAAGTGGTGTGGTTTTAAAAGGTAATGTTTTGGTGCCAGGCGGTCCAACCGATCCAGGAGTTGCCACAATCAATGCGCGTTTTACCGATGTGAGTAACAATGGTAGCGCTGTGGGTAGTGCGACTGGAGTTGATGCCACAATTGATACTGCAAATGTGGTTACATCAAATGGTTATAAAGTATATCCATTTCAGGTGACTGTACCTTCAGAAGCTGTTATTGATCATTTGACCAGGGCATCTCTGGGGATAACCTATACGGATAGTAGTACACCTCCAGCTCCATCGGCTGTCCAATTTACATTGCGCAGCAGCACTCAACCGTATATTGATGATATTAACTATCTTCCTGATTTTAATAATCAATTGTTGAGCAGAATTAAGGGAAGCGGGTCTGATCAAGCAGCTGCTATAGATGAAGCTCTGAAATTAACTGGAAGCTCTATGAAGAACAAGACTACAGATGCTCCATCTGTTCCTGTTGGTATGGAGTTCATCGTTGTTAACGGTGCACCTTCTTCAATTAGTGAACTTTCTGGTGTGTCAGTTCATACTGTAGGATCACCTCAAGATGTGATTCGGACAATCAATGGTAAGTCAACACAAGTGAAGAAAATCGTTGCTTATGTAGACACTTTGCCTAAAGAAGGACAAAACGTACTGAATTTCTACCTGAATGGCGACTCGACCAAATTAATTAAAGCAACGGTGAATCTGTTGCAGGGTCCGTTCATGAAATACGATACGATTTATGATGGGCAACAAATTCCGTTAAATACATCCAGCTCAAACTTGAATACCTATAAATTGACTCAACTGGGCTACTTTAAAGGTAAATTGCTTGATGTGAGCAACGCAGCGGATATTCATTACACTGGAAGTAACCGAAATGTATTCCTGTATGTTAATAATGTATTGGTTGATCTGGATGGTTCAGGAGCGAACTTCAAGCTTGCTGCTTCCTCGGAGACAGCCGCAGCCAATGCCTTGGCGAACGGGAATAATGAAATCAAGTTTGTATACAAGCCAGGTATTGAGTATAGCAATACGGTAAAAGTAAACTTTACACAGACGAATATTCCAGTAATTCCTGTTCCCAATACACAAGGAATCATCCCTTTTACACCAGTTAGCGGCTTGAGCAGTACGCCGAAATATAGCGAAATTGCTCCGAAATCAAAAGATGCTAATTTCACCAAAGTGGATGATACTAACTACAATACATCTCTGAAAAATATCAATGTATTTGGTACTTTCAGTATTGCTGATTTGGGTAAAGCAGATCAGGTAAATGGTTCATTAAGTGATATTGCTAATAAAGATCAATATATTTTGGAGATTAAGGGATCGGATGACAGTGAAGTCAACTGGACACTGAGTAACGAGTTTTTCTCAGCAGAAGATGCTAAGACAACATACAATTCCGGTTCTACTACAGATAAATTTACAAATAAAGATTTGAAAGACCTGCTTGTGTACTATCATCCGGACAAAAAATATTTTAGCTTTGTGTTGAAAAACCAAACCATTTCGCAAGATGGAACACCAGTAGCTTATAACATTACCTTGTACAATAGCGGTAAGAGCGGACCATTTGCTACTTTCCGACTGCAAGTATCCGGCCAATCCACATCTTTTGATATTTTGCGTCCGCTCCCTGAAAAGAGAATCGTGAACCAAAACTTTGTGCAAGTTGTCGTGAATGCAGGTAATGCAGACAGTGTTATGGTAGGTAAAGAAACAGCAGTTCAAGAGGGATTCGACTCTGATTATGATGGTACCATTGATTATCCATCAACTTACAAAGCCATCGTTACAGGTCTAAAAGCCAACAAAGATAATAAAATTGACGTAGTGGTTACAGTAGGCAAAGAAAAACTGAAACAGACCATTACTGTTAAATATGTGCCTACAAATATTCCTGGCGAGCAGTACATGGAAGCGATGAAAACATCGCACAAAGTGTTTGATGGTAACCTTACACTTGCTTTTGCAAAGGGAACGAGTCTGATTCGTCGGGATTACGATCAACCACAGCAATTCAAAAACCAGGTTTTTTCTGGCCATACTTTATACTTTGCGATAGCAAATAACGAAGATGGTGTGGTAGACCGTCATGAATTCGAAACTGAAAAAGCATTATCCGATATGAAGAGCTTGATTGCAGATGGAAGCAGATACTTTAACAGAGATTTCCCAACTCGTTTTAACATGTCGAGTCCAGTATTCTGGATTGACCCAGGTACAGCAGATGATATCAAAACGGATGCTTACGATCCGGTAACTTATGGTGCCGATCCTTATCAATTGGCTAACAAGTCGCAAAATGACAGTAGCAAGATCAAAAACTTCTACTGGCGCGACCCATCTAACGAGTTAGTACCATCCAAGCGCGCTACATTGACGCTGACGTATGATAGCAGTATTGCTCAGGATGCAGGGAAACAAATGACAGTGTTCTATTTCGATTCTGATCTTAAAGATTGGCAGAACATTGGTGGTGTGGTGGATCCGAAAAAACATACCATTAAGGTACCGTTTGATCGTTTCGGCTACTATGTAGTTGCTAAGGTTGGAGAAACGTATAGTGATGTCATTAAGCACAAATACGCTAGAGATTACATCGAAGCTATCTTGGCCAAAGGTGTCATGAACCCAATGGATCCAATTAATAGCTTTGGACCTGACAGCTACATTAAAAGAGGCGAATTCACGTCTATGATTGTCAAAGGTCTGCAAATTCCGCTTAATTTCAGTGGAGCGAAGCATTTCGACGACGTGTCTATTCCAAATACAATATCAGCAGATGCGCTCTATGATTATCGTTATATTGAAACAGCTGCACGCGCTGGTATTGTCAAAGGTTCGCAACCAAGAATCTTTATGCCGGAAGATGTAATCACACGCCAAGATGCAGCAGTCATTATCGCTAAGGCATTGAATTTGAAGCTTGAAACAGATCATGACAAGATCATGAAGAATCTGTCTAAGACCTTTAAAGATGCGGACAAAATTGATTACTATGCACAGGCATCTGTGTTGGCTATTGCCAAGAAAGGCTTTATTACGGGTTCACCTGTTGATGCAAGCGATCTGAAAAAAGGATATATGTTTAATCCTACTTCCCTGACCTTGCGTGGAGATGCAGCCATTATTGTAGCTAAAGTTATGGCTGATAAAAAGCTGCTTCCTAAAATCTAATTAACAAAACACCTGAAATTATTAAACATCCCTCCATGCGAAATGGAAATTCCCTTTCATATACATGAGAGGGATGTTTTTTATAAATCAGCTATTTGACTGGAATTAAGGGCCTATGCCATAATATCAATGAGGTAAGAACTTTGGATTAGCCTTACAACGTTTTTTATTTTGGATTTAGCTTAAACGTCTGTAATTAATTTCTTTTTTTTAAGCTTTTATCTCAAAATGTGTTTATTATTTTTTTATATGTTTTTTTTGCGCATTTATCTGAAACTTTACGCTTATTTCATCGTAGTAGTGGATGTGTGTGCTTAAATATTACATAGAGAAGTGAGTGGGGAGTGATGAGATGTCTCAGTTTTCAATACGCCGTCCTGTAACAGTATTTATGTTAATTATTGCTTTGTTAATCGGGGGCGGTATTTTTGCGTTAAGACTTCCTGTAGAGCAAATGCCGGATATGAAGTTGCCATTCGCTGCAGTGGTGACTAGTATTCCAAATGCAACGCCTACAGAAGTTGAGGAATTGGTTACTAAACCTATTGAGAAAAGTCTGGCTTCTATTGAGAACGTGGATAAAGTCATGTCCGAGTCTTCAGAAGGAACATCTATGGTCATGATTCAATTTAACTGGGGAGTAGATATCAATCAAGCAACCCTCGACATGCGAGATAAAGTTGATGGGGTTAAAGGGTCTCTTCCCAAGGCGGCTAATTCGCCGCGTGTCCTTAAGGTGGATCTCAACGCAACGCCGGTTATTACGCTCTCTCTTACAGGAGACCAGGATATTAACAAGTTGAAGCCTATTGCTGAAGATATTATTGAGCCGCGGCTTGAAAGAATTGCGGGAGTAGCTGCAGCCAACATGTCAGGTGGGCAGGCTCGGCTTGTGAAGATTACCGTAGATCAAGCCAAACTTCAAAGCTATGGCATTACGTTAGATCAAATCAGCCAAGCGCTATCGTCTAATAACGTAGCGGGTTCTGCTGGTTCGGTGTACCGAGGCAATACAGAAATCCAACTTCGGGTTCAAGGTGAATACAAAGCTGTTTCAGAAATGGGTGAAACGCCAATTCCAGTAGGGAAGGGAAGCATTAAGCTAAAGGACATCGCGAAAGTTGAAGATTCCTTGGATGATGTTACAACCATTTCTACCTATAACGGAAAGCCAAGTATCAATATTTCTGTTACTAAAGCTACAGGAGGGAATACCCTTTCAATCGCCGATTCTGTAAAGGATAGTTTAGATTCGATACGGAAGGAATTGCCTCCGGGAACTCAATTGGAGATGGTAACAGATGCATCCAAACCCATTAGTGACTCCGTACACTCATTAGTAGAGCATGCTATATTGGGAGTTATTATCGCAGCTATTGTGTTGCTGTTATTTTTGAATAGTATACGTTCTACCATTATTGCTACTATCGTTATTCCAATTTCCTTCGTAGCTACGTTTATGATGATGTATTTCACCGGACAAACCATTAATATTATTTCACTGAGCGGTTTGCTTCTGGGGTTAGGATCCTTTGTCGATTTTGCGGTTGTTATTATTGAGAATATTTTTAGACAGCGACATGAAGGGAAAAGCATGCTACAAGGGGCTATTGATGGCTCCAAGCAGGTGGGTAATGCCGTTATGGCATCTGCACTTGCGCAGATCGTAGTATTTTTACCAGTTGTTTTTGTTGACGGAATTGCGGGAGTTCTATTTAAACCGTTGGCGTTAACCGTTATTTTCTCTCACATTGCAGCCTTGCTTGTATCCCTTATGATTGTGCCGATGCTGGGCTCACGTTGGCTACCTACCGTGCCAGATGAATCCATTTATTCTTCAGGTACTTATAAGGGTGTTAACCCTATTGTGTGGTTTAATATTGGCTTCGAGAAATTTAAGAGTGGGTATCGCCGTATACTGAAGTGGGGAATTAACCATAGAAAATCTGTGTTAATTATTACTTTATTAATGTTTGTGGCAGCTGGGGCTCTAGTTCCTTTCGTTAAAGCTGAATTTATCCCAGCATCCGATACTGGGGAATTCACAATTAACGTGAAACTTCCTAATGGAACGGTCTTGGAAGAAACGGAAAAGGTTGTTCAAGATATAGAAAAAGAAATTTTGAAAGTTCCGGATCTAGATAAAATGACAGTGACTGTTGGTTCTGGTGGCAATTCTGGTTATTCAGGGGCAGCTCCAACTAATTCGGCGGATCTAAGCGTAACGCTGAAGGATGGACATCAGCCAACAGATGGTGTAGTTGAGGGCCTTCGTAAGAAATTTGATAGCATTCCGGATGCAGAGATTACAATGGCGTCTACAACAGGCCTTTCAAGCGGAGCGGCTGTTAATATTAACTTAAAAGGTGACGATATTGACGTCCTGAGAGAACTTTCAGACAATCTCGTTGCGGACGTAAAAAACATACCGGGTACGGTCAATGTGAAAAGTACCTTGAGTGCTGTTCGCGAAGAATATGAGATTACCGTTAATCGGGAGCTTGCGAGTCGATACGGCTTATCAGCAACTCAAATTTTATCAGCAGTGAATACTTCTTTTAATGGATCAGTCGCCACAAGCTATCGTACAGGTGAAGATCAGATTGATGTGAAGATATCGTTGCCAGAGCAAAACCGCCATGATTTGTCAAATCTTAAAGCCTTACGGATTACCACTTCGCAAGGTATTGATGTACCTTTGTCTTCCGTAGTAAGTATTGATAAACGGACTGTACCCGATACTGTTACTCGTGAAGACCAAACGCGTCAAGTGCAGATTACAGCTGATATTGATGGAACAGGGGATATTCTTACTATTAATCAAAAAATAGATGCTCTTTTGAAGAGTACTCACTTCCCAGAAGGCTACAGTGCAGACACGGGTGGTGGACAAAATGAACAAATGCTGGAGTCTTTTATAAACTTAGGGATAGCTATTTTGCTATCTGTCGTGCTCATTTATATGGTTATGGCAGGACAGTTCGAATCGTTGCTCACACCGTTTGTTATTATGTTTTCCGTTCCACCTACGGTAATTGGTGTGCTTATCGGTTTAGCTGTAACCGGGGCGAGCCTCAGCGTTTCAGCTTTGACGGGTTACATCATGCTCGTCGGTTTGGTCGTCAACAATGCCATAGTTATGATTGACTTTATAATTCAGCTCCGAAAAGAAGGCCAAGATCGGGATGAAGCTATTATTCATGGAGCGTCTGAGCGGTTGCGTCCGATTTTGATGACCACGCTGGCTACTGTACTAGCTTTGCTCCCAATGGCATTCGCTACAGGAGAGGGTAACGAAACACAAGCACCGATGGCAGTTGTTGTTGTATTCGGGTTATCCTTCGCAGCTGTTATTACATTGATTCTTATTCCGGTAGTCTACGTCATCATGGATAATATGATACAAAAACGTAAGAATCGGAAATTAAAAAGACAAGCGAAGAGAGAATTGAAAAAAGAAGCGAAACTACAAAAAAGTGTTCATATATAAGGTGAGGTGGAGAAACATAATGAATAAAAAAAGTGCTCTGATTGCTACAACTTTGCTTTTATCAGTTGCATTAGCGGGTTGCGGTGGGGGAGAGGCCCCTGCCGCAACGACTACGGCGCAGCAAGCCATTCCAGTTCAAGTAGCAAAAGTGGCTAAAGGTAGTATTAACGATTCAACAGGTATTATTGGAAGCTTTGCTCCCAAAGAGACAGCTCAGGTGTCTCCGAAAATTAGTGGTAAAATTCAAAGTATTAACCTTACAGTGGGCCAAAAAGTAAATAAAGGCGACACATTGTTTACTATAGACCAAAAGGACTTGCAGGACTCGATTAAGCAATCCCAGGAGTCTTACCAGGTTGCCCTGGCCAATTTAAAACAAGCAGAGTCAGGTGCAGCGCAATCGGTACAGCAGGCAGAATCCAGCGTGGATCAAGCCAAAAGTGCGCTTGTCCAGCAAGACAACACCATCACCCAAGCTCAGACCAGTCTGGTCGATGCTCAGAGTTCCGTGCGTGATGCTCAAAATACGCTCAACCGCAACCAACAGTTGTTTAGTGCGGGCGCTCTATCACAATCTGAGTTAGAGCAGTCTCAAATAGCGCATAGAAGGGCTTTAACTGCAGTGGAGAATGCGCAGATCACACTTCACAATGCACAAACGTCCAAGCAAAGTGCGCAAACAACATATAGCAATGCTCAAAAATCATTACGACTTGCCCAACAGAAAACAGGCATTGACGTAGCTCGTGCTTCTGTCAATCAAGCTAAGTCCAGTTTAGACACAGCGCGTAGCCAACTGGTGGATACTGTGGTCAAAGCTCCGATTTCCGGTACGATATCGGTAGTAACAGGAACCCAAGGGCAAATGGTTAGTGCACAATCCGCGGTTGCTACAATAGCGAATACCAATCCTATTATTGCTAAAGTTAACGTTTCTGAATCTGAGCTTCTCAAGATGCAGGTGGGTTCATCTGTGACTGTAGGCGTGGACTCGTTAAATAAGCGAATTGAGGCCAAAGTATCGGCTGTCAATCCGGTAATGGATAATGATCTGAAGGCATACCCTGTTGAGGTATCAGTTCCTAATGGTTCTGGCGAATTAAAATCAGGGATGGTTGTAACTGTATACATGAAATCAGAAGCTCCTAAAAACATTTTGGTATCGCAGGATGCCATTACGGAGCAGGCAGGGAAAAAGTATGCTTATGTAGTGGAAGGAACAGTGGCTAAGCGGGTAGAGGTGCAGACAGGCCAGGAAAGTGCCAAACAGGTTGAGGTAACCAAGGGGCTTGCTGAAGGACAAAATGTTGTCGTTAAGGGCGTTAGTCTGCTTACGGATGGCGCGAAGATTAATGTAGTGAAGTAATTTGTCACGGCTATATTTACGGTAAATCACTGTTACTCCGTCATTTCTACTACTTAAAGTGTATTAGAGTATTAGATTTCAAGGGAATCTATAGACTTTATGTACTTTATATATTCTATGGATAATTCTTACCGAATATACTCCATTATAGACTGACTCAAATGTACGAAAATAACCCTTGTACATTTAAGGTTGAGGAGGTAAAAGTTGTAGGATGACGGAGGAACAGGATCAAGAGTATAATTATGACTGTGGAAAGCGGAATACATAATTCAAAAAAATAAAAATTTTTTTGAAACGGACGCAACTTTTTGAACCCATGCTACGTCTAATTGGGTGAGTATGAAACAAAGGGGTACAAAAGCGTAAAGACAAAATTCGCTAAAAAAAATCTTTACTGCATTGTTATCACATTGTATAATACTGGAGTACGTCATAAATGGACGCTTTCTTTCAACTAGATTCCAAGCTTCTGTGATATTGTCACAGATATCATTTTATAAGGGTTCTCATAAAGCTCGGAAAGGAGGTGTAACGACTGATGAGTGACAAGATCCGACAAAAAGACAAAAATAATATTTCTGGTTATATTCAAGGAGGAGAAAAAAAGGTTATGACAAAGTTTAATAAAAAAATGATTAACGTGCTGGCAACAGCAACATTGATTGCTGGTGTAGCAGCTCCAATCGCAGCATTGACTGCACCAACTGCAATCCATGCAGCTTCTAGCTACCAAACAATTAATACTCCATCTCTTAATTCTTCCGCAGAAAAAAACGCACAACTGGGTAGAGTGAAAGTGAACATTGGTAAAGCTGCTGTGACTAATGGTTCTTCTTTTACTGTAAGATTGCCTAAAGGTATTAAGTTTAACGGTTCGGCAGTTACTGGAAATAAGCTTGAAAATTATGCCGGCGTTATTGGTGTATCTGGACACAATGATAGTTCTGCACAAAAGAACTATGGTAGTGTAGCATCTGCTACTTATAACGGTACAACATATGGTATGGGTGTATTTGTTGAAATGGATGACAATGGTTTGAAAAATAACTCTGGAGATATTGAAAATCCAGTGACTGTAACGCCATTGAATGATAGTACTGTTAGAGTACAAGTTAATTTTGATAATACTAATGATGATCTTGGAATCTACCTGAATTTCCTGAACATGAATGTTACAGGACCAAGCACTGGTCCGGTCAAAGTCGCTATTGATGCAGACAGCAATAGCGGTATCACTAGTGGTGAAGTAACAATTGCTAATGTAGTATCTTCCGGCCAGGTTTCCTTGTCGGCTGCTGATACTGTATCTAGCCAAGAACGTTTCACTGCAACTCTGAAAGTTAAAGAACAAACGGCTGGTGCTTTGGAAACTAACACAATTAAACTGAAATTGCCTAGTGGTTTTAAATGGGATGCTAAGCCTGTAGAAGCTGCTACCATTTTGTATGGTGATAAAGATGTGAAAGTGAACTATGATCCTGATGGTGATACATTGGAGTTGTCTCTGTCTGCTAAGACATCGAAAGAAACTTCTTTCCAATTGCCTGTTGGATTCTATGTTGATGATGAAACAAGCGCTAAAGAAGGCGATGTTGTAGCAAGTATCTCCGGAAATGCATCTACTGATGTTAGTACTCTTGTAGTAGGTAACTATGGAGAAATTGGTGGAGGAGTTACTGTTGCTACTCCAACAACAATTCTTGCTGGTCACGACGAACAAAAAATTGGTGACATCGTAATTAAGGAAAAAGTTGCTGATTCTTTTGTTGAAAAGCGTACTGTGACATTGCGCTTGCCTGAAGGTGCTCGTTGGCAGTCGACTTTTGATGACAAAGATCCAGGTTCAAGTTTCTCAGGATCTATGGAGAATACTAATGGTCTGGGTAACGCAGAAGTATCTTACACTGATTCCGATAAACGTACTTTGAAACTGACTTTCAATAATCCTAACAGCACAACTGACGCTGGTAGTTTGAAACTTAAAAATGTTGAAGTAGCTACGCAACCAGGTTTCTCTGGCGATCTGAACGTTGAAGTTGCTGGTAGCCAAGGTTTGAGCGGTACTGTTAAAGTTGCAACTGTGAAACAAGCAGTTACTTTGGCTGCTGCTTCCAAACCTACCTTGACAATCGGTCTGGGCGATCAACAAGTTGGCGATATCACAATCACTGAAGCTGCTAAAGAAGCTTTTGTTAAGAAAGATGGTAGCCGTGAAGTAATCTTGGAATTGCCAGTAGGCGTACGTTTTGCTTCTACTCCAGAAGTGAAAGTAACAGCTGGTGATGTTAAAGTGAAGAGCGTATCTACTGATACTTACGGCGATAGCAACAAAGGCCGTCTGAGCTTCTACATCGACAGCGAAAGTGCTACTCCAAGTACAATCACAATTTCGGCTCCTAAGCTGACTGTTGACCGTACTGTAGCTCAAGGCGACATTGTTGCTAAGTTGAAAGGTAGTGCTGTAGCTTACACTGCTTACAGAGGTAGCGAAAACACTCAAAACTGGAAAGACAACAACACTGCAGCTGCTGAAGTAGCAATCGCAACTGTTGGAACTCCAGCTCCAGGTGCTACTAAAACTAAAGCTGTCTTCACATTGGGAAGTACTTCCTACACTGTGAACGGCGAAACTAAAACAGCAGAAGTAGCTGCTTATGCTGAAAACGGACGCACTTACTTGCCAGTACGTTATGCAGCTGAAGCTCTGGGTGTATCCCCACAAAACATCCTGTTTGACAAAGCAACTTCCACAGTTACCCTGATCAAAGGTAGCACTGTTGCTCAAATCAAACTGAACACAAACCTGTTGACTGTTAACGGTTCTGTGATTCGTATGGACGTTAAAGCTGTAACTAACAAAAACCGTACTGTACTGCCAATCGCTTGGGTGAGCAGAGCGCTGGATGCATCCATCACTTATGATGCAACTGCAAAAACAGTTACTGTTGAAAACAAAAACTAATTTAAGAGCAACTCTTTTGAGTTAACTGAATTAGATGAGAAGAGGGTTCCTTTTGGAGCCCTTTTCTTTTATTAGTCTTATTGACAAAGGAGAGAAATTATGAAACGTTTTGGAGTGGCAGTACTGTCCACATTGGTTCTTTCTTCTGCGTTCGCCAGTCTTGCAGGAGCTCAACCAGGTGGTATAAAGGTTATTATTAACGGTGTAACTCAGCAATATACCCAGTCCCCGGTTGTTAGTCAAAATACAACCTTGGTGCCTCTGCGTGGAGTTTTCGAAAGCTTGGGTGCGAAAGTCGATTGGGACAGCAAAGCTAAAAAAGTGACAGCCTCTAAAAATGACGATACGTTAACTTTAAATGTTGGTTCTAAACTTGCTTACAAAAATAGTAATCCTGTACAGCTTGATGCAGCAACTCAAATTCAAAAGGGTCAAGTACTCGTTCCTTTACGTTTTGTGAGCCAATCATTAGGCGCCAAAGTAAATTGGGATCAGGCTACACGAACAGTGACCATTTCCAATCAAGCTAATGGTAGTACTACTGACGACCAAACCAATAGTTTGTCCAGTAAGCCTCTCGCAACTCCTGTGACCCAAGTTACTTATGATACCTACTATAATGATTCTTTGACCTATAATGATGCAGTTAAACTGGCCATTGCTGATAGCACATCGATCAAAACAGTAGAAAATAGTATTGATCAAGCTGGGAAAATCATGAAAGAAGCGGGTAAGAATATCGACTTTGTTCCTGCTGAGGCAGGCGTTGAAGCTTCTGATAAAGCTTTTAAGGGTTATGCTCAAACCAACCTTAATTATGAGGCGGCAAAGAAGAATTTGGACATGACAAAGGAAGGCATTCAATATAACGTGAAGGATCTTTATAATAAGCTTCTTCAAAAACAAAATGCCGTTAAGTTGGCTGTTTTGAATATTGAAGATGCAGAGCGCAAGTTGAAAGTTGCACAAATTAAAAGAGATAACCAAATGTCCAGTGACTATGAGGTTACCCAAGCAACGAATCTGGTAACTCAAAACAAGGCAGCTTTAGACAAGGCTCAAAAAGACTTGGATAGTGCTTTTTTAGCCTTGAACCAACTTATTGGCTACAAGCCCGAACAACGTTATGAATTGAAGGATAAGCCTGTCTATTCTGAATTTAAAAGTAATGTAGAGACTACAGTAAGCCAAGTACTTACTAGTAGCACTGCCATTTGGTTAAGCGAGCAAAAAGTGGATTTGGCTGAATTAAACTTGAAGCTTTACAACTTTAGCACTCCTGGAAACACGCCTTATGAAGCTGAGCAGCTCAATGTGGAGAAAGCTCAACTTGCTACAGAAGGTACAAAGAGACAACTCGAAGAGGCTGTAAGAAATGCCTATAATACTATTAAAGGTTTAGAGAGCCAATACTCACAACTTCAAGCTGGTTTGGTTAGTGCACGCAGTGCAGCGGATATGGCAAAAAAACAATTTGATGTGGGATTAGCTACGGAGCTTCAGGTGTTTGACGCAAATCTGAAGGTGACGAGTACAGAACAGCAAGCGGAAGATCTGGTTATAAGTATTGATACATTGAAGATGGCTTATGAAAAACCTTGGGTTTTACAAGGTTCCGCTGGAGCAAGCGCGCAATAATTAAAACTTAACTATACTTGCTATAACCTGCTGTAGGAGGACTTCATGAAATCACGCTATAAAGTATCGTTGGCTGCAGCTTTACTTGGGGGAGGAATTGTAGCAGGCTCCTTAATGAACAATTCAGTTAACGGAGCCTCCAGTTCTGGACAACCTGGTACAGCTGATGATCCAGTCGTAACCAAAAGCTATGTTGACCAAAAAATTGCCCAGGCAATCAAAGGTGGAGTGCCCGCAAGTAACACGAGTAGTAAAACGACTAGTTCGCCTACTCCAGCGACAAACGCTACCTCTAACACAACGGCGTCAGGAACTTCTAGTGCAGGAAAAACTTCCACACCAGAGCAGACAGAGGTTTTAAAGGTTGTTGATGTAAAGCCTGGTCAAAAACTGATTGCCAAAGCAGGCTCGGAATTTATTTTACGTAATGGTTATGCTGTTGTGTATAGTATGGATGCCAGTGGGGCTATTGATATTACTTCTGGAACGGAAATTGTTCATAATCAGGCTGTCGAAAAAAATCATTTATTATCGTTTCCTAGAGAAGGAAGAGGTATTCAAGTAAAAGAAGGTCAGAAGTTTGGTCTGGTCGTTATGGTACGAGGCGGTTATTCTGTTCAGTAAACTGTTTTGTATTTAAGCTGCTTTCGGCGGCTCTTTTTCTTAAATACTGTTTGGGATAGCAAATTGTTCTTGGCTAAGTTGAACCTAATCGCTGCACACTAACCCCATGAAAGACAATACATTTAGTGGAGGGTGTATACGAGATGGCGTCAAGAGGTCAAAGACGATTAATTCCCGAAAGTCGTGCAAGGTTAGATGATTTGAAGTATGAAATCGCTGCTGAGTTTGGGCTACCTGTTTATAATCCCCAATATACACATATACAACCTAAGGCTGACAGTGAATTTGCTGCAGAATTGGGGGAGTTTGCGGGGGGCGGGAATGTAGAATGGCGTGATTTAACTTCAAGACAGAACGGTTCGGTTGGTGGTGAAATTACTAAGCGACTGATACAATCTGCTGAACGTAGCTTATCTGAATATGGTACATTGTAAGTTGCAATAATTTCTACAGTTTTTGAACATATAGTAGCGTAAATCTGGGGTAATTTACATGTAAATCAAAAATGGTTTGCAGGTAGACTTACCCTAATTTCGAATGTTGTCATTGGGTGACACGAATTGACACCTTGTTTTAAATAGGATATCATGGCATTTGAGGCTTGTACGCAACCTTTTCCTACCGGAGAAGGTTCATTTTTTATTAATCAGGTGTAACAAGATACCTCCCGCCATTTGATGGCTTGAAGGTATCTGAATAATGCCATTACCATGTCAGGATTTTTTTATTAAATCCTCATGTATTTTAATTGTGGGAGGTTGAAATTCATGTCTGTAAAAGGCCGTCATTTGTTCACGTCCGAGTCTGTAACAGAAGGCCATCCGGATAAAATCTGTGATCAGATATCCGATGCTGTATTGGATGCCTTTCTGGCTAATGACCCTAATGCACGGGTAGCATGTGAAGTATCGGTAGCTACTGGTCTCGTTCTCGTCATTGGGGAAATCAGTTCCAAATCGGAATACGTGGATATTCCATCCATTGTACGTAATACGATTAAGGAAATTGGCTATACACGTGCGAAATACGGTTTCGACTATAATACTTGCGCTGTATTGACTTCTTTGAATGAACAGTCGCCGGACATCGCTCAAGGGGTTAATGCTGCCTTGGAAAGCCGTGATCCTGCTGAAGTAGATAAAGAAACGGAAAACATTGGGGCTGGAGATCAAGGATTGATGTTTGGTTTTGCTACGAACGAGACACCTGAGTTGATGCCTTTGCCTATCGCTATGTCTCACCGTATTGCACGGCGCTTGTCTGAAGTGCGTAAGGATGGGACACTGAATTACCTTCGTCCAGACGGTAAAACCCAAGTAACGGTAGAGTATGAAAATGGTAAACCTGTTCGTATTGATGCTATTGTAGTTTCTACGCAGCATGCGGAGGATACTACTTTGGAGCAAATTCAAGCAGACATCAAAGAAAAGGTTATTTTGCCAGTTGTTCCTGCCGAATTACTGGATGAGCAAACTAAGTATTACATTAATCCGACAGGACGCTTTGTTATCGGTGGTCCTCAAGGAGATGCAGGTCTGACAGGCCGTAAAATTATTGTGGATACGTATGGTGGGTATGCGCGTCACGGCGGGGGAGCATTCTCCGGTAAAGATCCGACCAAAGTGGACCGTTCCGCTGCTTACGCTGCTCGTTATGTAGCGAAAAACCTCGTAGCAGCTGGATTGGCAGACAAAGTAGAAATTCAGCTTGCTTATGCCATCGGTGTAGCTACGCCTGTTTCGATTAACGTCGATACATACGGTACGGGTAAAGTAAGCGATGAAAAGCTGGTTGAATTGATCCGAAATAACTTTGACCTGCGCCCAACAGGCATTATTCGCATGTTGGATCTGCGTCGTCCAATTTATAAGCAAACTGCTGCTTACGGTCACTTTGGCCGTACAGATTTGGATGTACCATGGGAGAGCGTAGATAAAGCTGAAATTCTAAAAGAACAAGCGGGACTGTAATTCCTTGTATTTTATCAAAATAAAAGCAATAACCCAAAAAGACTGTTTCATGCTTTGCATGAACAGTCTTTTTTTGATGTGTTTCGCTGTTAAGTATGAATTTGCACTGAAGTACCGAATACGGAGTGACTACTCGGATATCGGTGCATGGTCCAATAAATTTTTAAGTAAACGACAAACCTTCTGCAGTTCCTTGTACTGCTCCAAATACGCAAAAAGGGCTTTTAGGAGACCTTTCTGAGGGGTCGATTTTAGAGCCTCTTCCTTTAAATGAGCGAAGATTTGCTGACACTCCTGTTTCTCCTCTGAACTCCACGAAGACAGCAGTATACTTTCTTCCAAAGAGTGGAGCAGGCTGTTAATTTGACGGCCTTGATCAAAGGGATTACTTAGAGCACTTTCGGGTAACCAGCCTTGCTTGCTCCAGAACAAATGTGGAGCTGAATCAGCATTGTTCAGACTGGTTGCCAAGGAACTGGATAAGAAAATAATAAACTGTGTTAGATGCTCAATCGTTTCATCATTCATCCGATCGGCAAAGAAGCGAATATATTCAAACACAATGCTTTTAAGTACAAAGGTCATGTCCCAAGCATGATCTTCAATGCTCGGTCCAAAAATATCAATCAGGCAGTCGCGAACCCATTTGTACAATTTGTATTCATGATTCTCGAATGCGTAATTGAGTTGTTCATTCTGAAAAATAAGCATGGAAGGCTCAGGAAGATCCATCATGAGATACACTTTGTTTTCAACGAGATTTTTCAAGTAAAGTACAATAAAACCGTGCAGTTTATCGTGCTTAGAAAGATTAGGTTTACTGTAGAGAGCCCGGATGTCTTGTTCAATGTTATTTTCTAGAATGATACACATTTCTAGAGGGAGTTCTTCTTTTCCTTGAAAATATTTATAAAAGGATGCCTTCGCCATCCCACTTTCTTTGGCGATTTCTTCAACAGATGTTGAATAATAGCCTTTTCTAGAGAACAGCCGAATGGCCGCCTGTAAAATATCATTTTTTTTACTTTCCATACATACTTCCCCCTAGGGACCGACTAACTCGACAGCATGCGAATTCACTTCGTACATCATAAAGGTTGGTCACGTGTGATAACTGTGTGCTGCTGTCTTTTGAGTTGACGGCGCATCTTGTACTTGGCCATAATCATATACAAGGATGGCACGACAAACAAGGTTAACAAGGTCGAGAATAACAAACCGAAAATGACGGTAAACGCCAGTGGCTTAAAGAGCAGGCTTCCCAATAGTGCCAACGGAATCATACCTACAATGGCGGCCAAGGATGTCAATAAAATTGGTCTGAAGCGAGCGGCGGCCGCCTGTATTACGGCTTCCTTCAATTCCATTCCTTCATGTCGTGCATCCTCGATAAATTCAATTAACACAATCCCATTCCGCACAACAATGCCCGCGAGTGCAATGATTCCCATGATGCTCATAAAACCGATAGGCATATCGGTTAAGAAAATACCAATAATCCCGCCGGCTGCTGCCAGGTACACGGTCGTCATAATAATAATAGGAATGGAGAGAGAATAAAATTGCATAGTAATCAAGAGTAAAATGAGCAAGACTACAACGATAGCCAGCTGTCCTAAGTCCTTGAATATGGTCGATTGGTCAGAGGTTTCCCCACCAACCTCCCATTTGTAGCCTTCTGGGAACTTCATTTGCGCCAGCTTACTTTCAACATCAACCATCGCTTCGCTTGCAGTTCGTCCGTTCAAATCGGCTTCCACCGTAATCGTCCGCTCCATATTGTAATGCTTGATTTGCTGAATAGCAAATGACGGCTTAATCTGGACAAGCTGGTTTAATGGAATTTGCTTACCAGCTGCATTAACTACACTTAATTGTTGGAAAAGCTTACTTGGCTCCTCGTCGCTGTGATTCAAATACATTTTAATATCCACCAGACTGTTTCCAGTATCAAATTGGCTGACTTGGGCTCCTTCTTTTAATAGAAGCAGGGTGCGAGTCAAATCTGTGTAACTTACCAGGTATTGATCCATCGCTTGTTTGTTGACCTCAAGCTCCAGTGCATATCGTTCAATTCCTATATCATCCACGATGCCTGTTGTGCCCTCTACTGTCGCGATCTGCTCCTTTGCCTTTTGGGCAAGAGTTTGCAGTTCATTCAGATCCTGACCTGAGATACGAATAGAAACGGGCTTACCCACTGGAATCCCGAGACGAGGAACATACATCGTAACTGTAACTCCAGGGTAGGATTTCTTAACATGTTGTTCCCAAGCATCAACTGTCGTATTGAGATCGAATACGTTTTCTTTGCCGACGACAGCAATCTGCCCCACCGTTTCGTTATAACTAATATTTCCACCCGAACTATTAATGTCACTAAACAGTTGTGGGGCAGTCCCTCCAGCGCTGTAGACGACCTTGGAAGTTTCAGGTTGCTTTTTCACCCAGCCTGCAAGGTCTTTAACGACCTGGTCGGTTTCCGCAATTGAAGTGCCTACAGGCATTTTTACATTTAGTGCAACATGAGGATCTTCCGACTCAGGAAAAAGTTCAACTGAGGTAAAGGGAACTAATCCATAGGCGGCTGTTCCAAGCATGAGTCCGACCATGGCTGTCAACAAGGGACGCTGAATGACCTTAGGCATCAGTTTTTGTGAATAGAGCTTGTTTAAAGAATGAATCTGCTGGCCGAGCAAGCCTGCTGGTTTAGATTTACCCTGAGGGTGACGAGCCTGTCTGCGCTTCTCATACCATTCTCGAAAAATAGGGATGATGGTGAGCGACATGATCATAGAGGCAAGCATGGTCAGGGAGACAATAGCAGGAATAGGTTTAATAAAGGCACCTACATTTCCAGGAAGAAACAACAATGGCGCGAAAGCTGAGATGGTAGCCAGAGTTGCAACCAAAATAGAAAGCATGACCTCTTTGGTACCTTTTACAGCTGCGACTGAGGGTGATTCTCCTAATTCCGTAAGTCTACGCTCAATATTATCATTTACAACTACGGCATCATCCACGAGTATGCCGAGTACGATGATCAGACCGACAACGGAAATCTGATTTAGAGTGATGCCGAACATAGGCAAAAAGATAATGGCAATCGAAACCGAAATAGGAATGGCCAGTGCAACAAATGCAGAGGTGAGCAAATTCAGCCCCAACATACAAACGAGAATAACGGCCACAATCGCAAGAATCGTTTCACGCTTTAAGTCGTCAAAGATATGGCTTACCTGATCCTTTTGTGCAAAAAGAGTTTGAAAGTGAACACCTGCGGGAAGTGTTTTTTCCAGTTCTTTGAGCTTGGTATTGACCTTTTCGCTCATAGAAGGGATGTCTGTGCCTGTTTCTGCTCCAATACTTAACGTAATGGCCGGTTTACCCTCTACATAGGCAAAGTATTCTGTATTAGGATGGGCCAGCTCCGTTGTGCCGATATCTCTCAAATAAACAGGATTACCCTCTTTGGTGCGTGTCAAAAGGACCTGATTCAATTCATCAGCTTTTTCGGTCTCGCGAACAATAAGTTGATAGGTACGTCCGTTGTATTCAATATTACCAGTAGGGACCCGATCAATTTGAGCCTGAACCGCTTGAGCCACTTGTCCCCACGAAAGCTGGTATTGCTGAAGTTTCTGATTGTCAATATGGACACGTACTTCTTGATCAGGGAGACCATTGAATTTGACGCTAGATACGCCAGAAATGGTATTGAGCTGATCTTTCCAAGTCGTTGTTAAATCATTTAGTTTATACAGAGGTGCGGAAGAGTCAGCCGTCAGGGCATAGGAGCCGATAAAAGAGCTGGTTAGTTTGTCATTTACAACAGGCACTTCAGCGCCTTGAGGAAGATCAGCTTGTGCATCTTGCACTTTTTTACGCATATCATCCCAAACCGTTTGAGGATCAACTCCGTTTTTGGATTCAATTAAAATAGAGGAGAATCCGTTACCAGAAGTCGAACTAATCGTTTTAACACCTTCAACTTCCTTAATGCGTTTCTCCAGCTCTTTAGTTACGGTTTGTTCTACTTTTTGTGGTGAAGCACCAGGGTAGACTGTTGTTACCATAGCATTCTGTATGGTGACATCCGGCATTTCCTGCTGTGGTAACTGGAAAAAACCGAAGATTCCGACCAAAATCAGCATGACAAAAAACAGCAATGTAATTTTTCGTTTTTTTACGATGTACTCAATCATGGGCGTCCGCCTTCCTCCGACTGAATCGCATTTCCATCAAACAGGTTTTCTGCCCCTTTAACGATAATACGTTCGCCTTCACGAAGTCCCGATACGATTTGCAACTGATTATCTACAACCTGATTACCAAGCTCCACAGGGGTTTTAACAGCTTTTCCTTGAATGTCTTTGAAAATAAAAGGCTTGCTTCCCGTGTTAATGACTGCTTCGGCAGGAACGAGAATCCCATTCTTGTCGGTCACCTGTTGAGCAGCTTTAATGACCTGACCGGGTAACCAGTCTCGCTGTGGATTGTTTATAACAATCTCTACGTTAACCCTTCCTGTGTCGGTGCTGGTTGAAGGATAGACGTTAGACACCGTACCTTGACGGGTCTCTTCATAGAGCGCCACTTCTACTTGTTGACCCTTTTTCCAATCCTTAATTTCACTGTCTGGTACAGGAAGTAGTACTTTGAGGCGGTCGATGGAGCCTATGCGATAGACGGCTTGCCCTGACGCGACCAAATCACCTGTATTCACGATTTTTTCTAAGATTACACCGTTCACAGGAGAGATTAGACGTGTGCGTGAAAGTGCAAGTTCTGCCTGCCCCTTGGCAACAAGGGCTTTTTCGTAGTTGGCATGGGCTTGTTTTTGGGAAGCCACAGCCTGTTCACTGGCCGCTAGGGCTTTGCTTTTACCTGCAAGCGCATCTTGAAAGGAAGCTTGGGCGGATTGATGATCTTCGGCTGTGGCCCCTTCCAGCAAAAGGGACAGGGATTCCTTGGCTTGTTCCAAGTCTTTCAGGGCTGCGGTAGCATTCAGGTGAGCATTTTCATTATCTGATGCGGTAGCAGCGCCTGCCTCAAACAGCTTCTGTGTGCGCTCGCTATCCGTCTTGGCCTTGTTATAAGCGCTTTGTGCCTTATCTACAGTAGCTTGCGCTTGTTGTTTCTCTTGAGCACGTGCGCCTTTATTGACCTTGTTAACATTCGCGCGAGCTCCTGTAATGCCGGCATCGGCGGATTGAATCGCGGAGGTAGCAGCCTGTAAATTAGCCTGTGCGTTATCTATACCGGCCAAGGCCTCTTGAATAGAGGCTGTCGCCTGTGCAACCTGCAGTCTATAGTCAGCGTCATCTAGACGGGCAATGGTTGTACCTTTCTGTACAGCCGTCCCGGTAGTGATTTCTGCGCTAGCGACGATACCTCCGTTCTGAAAAGCCAGTGTACGTTCTTCATAGGCTTGAAGAGTGCCTGACAAGTTGTAGGCAGTATGAAGTGGCGTTGATTTGACGATTGCGGTCCGCACAACGGTTGGCTGTACAGATGAACCTAGAGCGGCATCTTTTTTTTCTGTAGAACATCCGGTCATTGCGATGCACAGGGATAAAGTAGATATGATGATGGCCCGTTGTTTATTCATGATTATCAATCCTTCCGATAGGGTCATAATTAGAGAAGTGAACTAATCAGTATTATTTGAACTAACAAGTTCAAATGTATTATAGTGCGCCGATATTGCATTCGTCAATTCATCGTTTTAGATTTTATGAATTAGTTGACGGGACTTTCGTAACTTTTGCCTATATAATAAGTCTATTAACATAAGAGGATTTTTTTGTTTATTGATAGAGTACATGCGCGGAACAAAACCGTTTAAATACATTGAAGATGGGAGCTATTATCCAAATGTTTTTAAGTAATAAGAAACAGAGTGAAGTGAAAGTTAATGGCAGAGGAATCGCTAAAAGATGGGCCGTGTTAACACTGGCAGGGGTATTATGGGTCGGTCCGGTTGCTGGAACTGGGGCTCTAATCCCCTTGAATGGCTGGATGTCTGCTCCAATCGCAAGTGCAGCCTCTGGTTCAACTGTAAAATTGGGAGAAGAGATTATTACTTCGGGTGCAACATTATTGAAATATCGTTTTAAAGGGTCCAAAGGAACAGCACTGGCTGATATCATTCGAGTAGACTTGCAAAACCCGTACGTTAAGCTGGATGTCATGACGGGGAAGAATGGACAGTTTACGACCCGGCAGAGCACAGGCGGCATGGCAAAAGAGACTGGAGCGGTTGCTGGTGTAAACGGGGATTATTTTAATACCTCAAGCGAGGGAGCTCCGATCGGTGGACAAGTATCCAAGGGTGTGTTGATGTCTACTCCATCTGATTTAACGGGCATGTATGCCTTTGCTGTAACCAAAGATGGTTCTCCGATGGTGGAGCAGTTTACTTTTGAAGGAACAGTAAAAGCTGGAGACGGGTCGTCTTTCTCTTTGGCGGGGATGAACAAGGCTTCGTATTCGCCTGAGACGAGCGGGGGCAGTTATAGTCACTCTAATGCTATGTATATTTATACATCTGCTTGGAAAGCAATTGAGCGGCCCAAAAACAGTTCGACAACGCCTACCGAGGTATTGGTACAAAATGGTGTGGTTACGCAAGTCTCCGACAATGCTACATTGAATATGACCGTTCCGCAGGATGGCTATATTTTACGTACTCACGGTAAAGCGGCTGATTATGCCAAAGCGCATCTGACCGTGGGACAGACCGTAGAAACGAGCTATCGCCTTCGTGTTAAATCGACAGGGAGTGAAGTAGATCCTTCCAACCTTCAGATGATGATTGGTGGACATACCATATTAGTAAATGACGGTCAGAAAACCTCTTTTTCCCGGAGCACAACAAGCATAGGCGGGACGCGTGCGCGTACAGCTTTGGGATATTCCCGTGACAAGCGTTACGCTTATGTCATTGCCGTTGAGAAGAATGGGAACAGCGTTGGTGTATCTCTGAGCGAGCTGCAAACGCTGATGAAAGATATTGGCGTCTGGAAGGGTATGAACCTCGATGGGGGCGGTTCTACCACCATGGTGACTCGTGATTTGGGAGATACGACAGCGGGACTTACGTTCAATACGGAATATGGTACAGAGCAACGTAGTATCGTAAATGGAGTGGGGGTATATACCAATGCTCCTAAAGGAACGCTCAAAGGTTTCACCATCAAGGGCAATAAAACGCTGCTGATTGGTCAGACCGGAAGCTATTCCTTCAAAGGCTATGACAACTACTACAATCCATTCGATACCTCAAAAGTACAAGTGACGTGGAAGTCCAGCAACCCGGCTGTTGTGTCAGTGAGCGGCGGCGTTGTGAAGGGAGCAAAACCGGGAACGGCTACTTTAACGGCATCCAGTGGCTCAGCCAGCGCTACAACTAAGGTCACCGTGCTTGGAGCAGATGAAATTTCATCACTCACCGCAGGAAGTGGAACTGGCTCGCTTACCGCTGGAGCTAAAATCGCTGTACCGGTAACGGCAAAGACGAAAGATGGACAGAGTGTCAGCATTACGTCAGATGCGCTCAAATGGGAGTTCATTGGCTTTAAGGGAAGCGTTAAGGACAATCAACTTACAGTAAATACGGTGGATGCAGGCGTGAAAACGGGCTATGCCATCGGTCGCTATGATGGTTTCAGCGCTGTCGTCTTCTTGTCTGCTGGCGGAGCAAGTACGAACAAATGGGAGAACTTCGAAAATGTTTCGTATCCGATTGATTTTACTTCGAATATGGAAGGTGTTACCGGCACAGTGGCTGTTGTACAAGGAGATGGCGACCATGCCAATTCCAAAGTGCTGGAACTGAACTACGATATGACAAATGGCAGTGGTAAAATGTATGCTTACGCCCAATTGAACGGCACGTCCGGGAAAAAGCTTGAACAGGCGGCTACTTCCATCTCAATTGATGCCAGAGGGGATAAGAGTCTGAACTGGCTGCGTGCGGAGCTAGAGGATGCCCAAGGCAAAACAGCATATATTGATCTCGCTAAAGTGATCGACTGGAACGGTTGGAAAACCATTAATGCAGATATGAGCGGTTTGAATATTTCGTATCCAGCGAAGCTGAAACGTCTTTATGTGGTCAATGTGGCGGAAGGTCAGGACGAGCGTGCTAAAACAGGCAATGTTGCTTTTGATAATATTTCTTTTAATACACCGGGAACGGTCGGCACAGAAGGACTTAAAAAGGGAACAGCTCAAATGACGATCGGACAAAAATCAATGACAGTAAACGGAACACCTACAACAATTGATGCAGCTCCGATGACTCGCGATGGTTCAACGTATGTTCCGATTAAGTATGTGCTGGACGCATTTGGCGGACAAGCCAAATGGAATGCGGGCGATCAACGGATCACCGTTATGCGCGGTGGTGCGCTGATGGATTTGACCGTAGGGAAAAAAGAAGTTGTTCTGAACGGGAAACGTCAAAGTACTGATGTTGCACCCGTTGTGCTAGGGGGTAGGACTTTAGTCCCGTTGAGACTCGTGTCTGAGCAGTTAGGAATGACTGTAAAATGGGAACAAGAAACGAAGACCATCACCCTTCAATCATGATATGGTATGATATATACTTGAAATGCTAGGATTGGAGTAGAACATTTGTGGACTTTCAAGCCGATATCATAGACCGAGTCATTAAAAATGCCATCCAGGTGATGGAGAACAGCAAATATCAGATGTTCGAAATATTGGACACGGCCCGGACCGAGCTGGTCACATTAAATCAGGAGCTCCAGAGCGTCTTGAAGGAAACAGCAGAAACGATCGAAAAGGTGGACCAGCTGGAAATGAACTATCGGCGGTCCCGCATTCGGTTGACTGAGGTCAGCCGTGACTTCGTTCGCTATTCGGAAGAGGATATCAAGCAGGCTTATGAGAAGGCAACACAGCTTCAACTCGATGTGATGATTTTCCGCGAGAAGGAAATGTATCTCAAAGCCAGAAGAGATGATCTTCAAAAGCGGGCCAAAAGTGTTGAGGCTTCTGTCGAGCGCGCCGAAACCATCGGTTCGCAGATGGGAGTCGTGCTGGAATATTTGTCGGGCGAATTGGGACAAGTGACGCGGATCATCGAATCGGCTAAAAACCGGCAGTTTATTGGTCTGAAAATTATTTTGGCTCAGGAAGAGGAGCGCAAACGCATATCCCGTGAAATTCACGATGGACCTGCGCAGCTCCTTGCGCATCTAGTGCTTAGGACGGAAATTGTGGAAAGAATGATCGCCAAGCAGGAATTTAAGATGGTTCAGGACGAAATAGTAGACTTAAAGAAACAGGTTCGCTCCAGTCTTGAGGAAATGCGAAAGGTCATTTTCAATTTGCGTCCTATGGCCCTGGATGACCTGGGACTTATTCCGACGCTCCGGAAATATGTGCAGGATTTTGAAGAAAAAACGAAGATTAGATCGCTTTTTGAAACAAGGGGCAAGGAACACCGTCTCTCTTCCGCGATGGAAGCAGCCATTTACCGTCTGATCCAGGAAGCTTTGACCAATGCTGCCAAGCATGCTTATCCTACCTATGTGCTTGTTGAGATTACCTATCAGGCGCAGCTTGTAAAAATCGTGGTGCAGGATAATGGTTTGGGCTTTAAGCCAGAGCTTTTTCAGCAAAAAAGCAAAGATCATGGGCATTTTGGTCTGATTGGTATGCGGGAAAGGGTTGAACTGCTCGAGGGGAGAATGGAGATCGAATCAGCTGAGAATCAAGGCACCAAGATAGTGATTCATATCCCAACCAACGTGGAAAAGGGAAAGGAGTAACAACATGGAAAATCAGGAAATTAGCAATGCACCCATTAAAGTTCTCTTAGCGGACGATCATCAGTTGTTCCGTGAAGGACTTAAACGTATTTTGAATATGGAGGACGACATTGAGGTCATCGGAGAATGTGGCGATGGTATTCAAGTGTTGGAATTCTGTAACGTAGAGAAACCGGATATTGTTCTAATGGACATTAATATGCCAATCGAAAATGGTGTAGAGGCAACTGAAAAACTGCGTGAGATGTTCCCGGATGTCAAAGTTATCATTTTATCCATTCATGATGATGAAAGCTATGTATTTGAGACGTTGCGCAAGGGAGCCAATGGTTATCTGTTAAAGGATATGGAGGCCGAGTCCCTCATTAATGCTATTCGTTCGGTTCATGAAGGCTATGCGTTTATCCATCCGAAGGTAACAGGTAAGCTCATTCAGCAACTCCGCCGGATGACCTACTTGAATGAAACAGGGGCTATGGCTGAAGGTCATACGAAGGAAGCCGGCGTGAAGTTTGTCGCAGGTGAAAATAATCCATTGACCCGTCGTGAAGCTGAAGTATTGCGTCTGATGGCTGAAGGTAAGAGCAACAAGATGATCGGTGAATATTTATTCATTAGTGAGAAAACGGTCAAAAACCATGTCAGCAGTATTTTGCAAAAAATGGAGGTTGATGACCGTACACAAGCAGTTATTAACTCAATCAAATATGGATGGGTTACGCTGTAAAGTGTAGTTTTTCCATGCATTAGACGATGCAGCTGCTAATAGATATGAATGCTGTACCGTCTTTCACTCCGGGCGATATCCGCTCATACAGAAACCCAGTACATAACCGTGACACCTCTTCCTGTTATACGGCATATATTGTCGCTATAGGAGGAGGTGGAACCCTCGTGACGGCTCACTTGGTTTGGATATTGCTTATATACGGCGTGGGGGCCGCTGTCGTGCATCTTATGTATATACGACAGGCGGTTCAGGCTTATCACAATGGCGAAGATTCATGCGCGATATCTCCAGGTCATCGCGCGATTCGCTATATTGTGATTACGTCCAATGACGGAGATCGTGTGGAATGGGTGATGCGTTCGTTGAACATACTTGCCTGGCTGCACCGGAGGCCGCTACATGTGACGGTACTGGATGATGAATCTATGGACGATACGCTACCGATTCTGACACGGCTAGTGCGCTATAGTCATATGGATGTTTCAGTCATTTCGAGTCGTTTTTCACCGGGGAACCCGGTTTTACCGAAGTCAGGCGGTGAAAAGCAAGTTGTTATTGATCTTAGAACAGTCAAGTCGTTGGTGGACGCCCCGCTTGTTCCTTAGCGACAGGGGATTGTGGACATCGTGGTCAAAATCGGATATAAATGTTCATAAACAGTTGCATAGGCAAGACAACAGGGATATCGTTGAGATCTACTTGATGTGAAGCACACTTCAGGCTATTAGCCACAGAAGTGTGCTTTTTTGCTGTTCTCTGGGGTGATAAGAACCCAAAAAGTCATGAATGGGAGGAGAAGGGGAAGGTGAAAATTGCAGTATATGCAGTGAGGTATAAGGGGAATTGGAATCTCCGATTAACTGTGGATATTCGAGTAGATATGACATGGTGGATGAATCCAGATGAGGGGCAGGGGAATGTTGTCGAAAGGTGGGTGTTATTAGGAGATGAGCTCCCCTTGTCCTGGGGAACAAAGCTGTGTGAAACATTTAAGGAATTAGTAGGTATGGAGCGATGGGGGAAACGGCAGTGGTGGGCTTATATTATCGCACAGCTAAAAAGTGAACTGGCTCTTGAACCTTTTGACGGAGAACGAATTTTATCTGGAGGAGTAGAGAATATATGCATTTGGGATCATGTACAAGGTTGGACTTCTCGCACAGAAAGTGGGGATGAGAGACGAGAAACAAAGGGAGGTTTACGTTCTATTCAAAAAAGGGACCTCGTCACGGGAATGGATGGATTGGAGAGGGAGTGTTTAACACGACAAGCGAATGAGCTGGCTAATTTGTTGTCAGGACGCCAGTTACTCGTTCCAGAAGTCGAAGCGCTACTGGCAGAGGCAGCGCCAGGTTTGGAGCGTACTTGGCGATCCGCTGCACAACTTGCATATCTGCAAGGCCGACTCAGCTTTGCTACTGGCCTCGATCCAGCACCTCGCACGCGCTGGTCTGCCGCGCGTACGCATGAACTCCGCTGCAACCGTTGTGGCAGCGGGATAGTGCACCGCACGAGCTGCGCATCGTGCGGCCGTAAGGCGTGCGCCTACTGCGAGACATGTCTCTCACTTGGACGCAGCCGTGAATGCTCGCTGCTGCTGCGCGGTGCAGCGAAACCCGCGCTGCCGTGCACAGCAGGCATAGCCCCGGCGACGGAACTCGACCGCTGGGGGCTAAGCCCAGCGCAGCGTGCCGCCGCCGAAGCGGCGCTGCGCTTTTTAGCCACACCGCACGGCGGAGTGCGGGGACATTTTCGCCCGGAAGGCCGTGGGCTCCGGGCGTTGTTCCGGCGCGACTTTGTTGCGTGCCGGGGATCAGATGCTGCCACTTCGCAGGGCAGCAACCTTGCCCGTAGCAGACAGTCTTCGCCGAAACCTGGCGAAGGTGCGAGGCACAACGCTGCTGATCAGCAGGTGCCTGGTACTAAGGTAGAGCGTTTTTTGCTCTGGGCCGTAACGGGCGCAGGCAAGACGGAAATGATGTTTCCGCTATTGCAATATGTGCTAGACCACGGAGGAACGGCACTTGTGGCAACACCACGCCGTGACGTGGTACTGGAGTTAGCCCCTCGTTTGGCCATTGCTTTTCCCGATGTGAGCATGGTGACGCTCTATGGGGGAAGCGCAGAACGCTGGCAAAGGGGACAGCTGACACTGGCAACGACACATCAGCTATTGCGTTATCGTCAAGCTTTTGATTTGGTTGTGATTGATGAGATTGACGCGTTTCCTTATCACAATGATCCTATGCTTGCCTTTGCTGCACGAGCAGTATGTAAGCCGAAGGGGAAGTTTATCTATCTGTCAGCTACACCACCGCAATCCTTGCAGAAAGAGGCTGCACGAGGTCTGCTGCCACACGCCAAGGTTCCCGTTCGTTTTCATCGTCATCCTCTACCTGTCCCATTTCGTTTGGGGGCTGCTTCAGTGCAACAATGGCTGCAAAAAGGTCGGCTTCCCGCATCCTTTATTCAACGCCTACGCGTATCCATACAACGTGGGGCACAGGTTTTCCTGTTTGTGACACGAATCTCACATATTCAGGGACTTGTGAAGCTGCTGATTAAACTATTACCTGATGTACCTATTGCAGGCACCTCCTCACAGGATGAAGAAAGAACCGCTAAAGTGCGCTTATTTCGAGCTACTGAAATACGTGTTCTGGTTACAACGACTATTTTGGAGCGAGGGGTAACTGTTCCACGGAGTGATGTGTACGTATTAGACGCGGATAGTAGTCTTTTCGATGAAGCCTCTCTTGTCCAAATGGCTGGTCGCGCGGGCAGGTCCAAGGATGACCCATGTGGAGTTGTTATTTTTACATCCCCCCAATGGACACGAGGTCAAAAAAGAGCAATTAGACAGATTAAACGTATGAATGAACTGGCTCGGAAAAGAGGATACCTGAAGGAGGCGAAGCACTAAATGCATTAAATAAAAAAAAGTTTTTTTGGAAATGTGAAACCTGAAACAATGTCGGTACGTAAGCTACCAAGAAAGGTGCATTCTGATATGGGGATGATTCCAACAACCCGTCTATTTTTGAATTGGTTATTCCATCGCCAGTCCCAAACATGTATGGCTTGCGGCACTCTCACAGGTCGTTTTTCCGAATTCCCCGGGATTTGTACTTCTTGTTCACTTCAAATTCCTTGGGTTTACGATATTCGTTGTGTTTATTGTGGACGTCCAACGTCTTGCCCGGATTGCATAAGGCTTCACCGATTAGTACGTTACTATGTGTGCAATCGGAGTGCAACCAGCTATACACCAATGATGAGAGAATGGATTGGGCAGTTCAAATATCGCGGGAATGAAAAGTATGGTTCCCTGCTGGGTGAGATCATGAATCGAGCCTATCAGGCGATGAGGTATGAGTTTGCAGGTCTTAAACATTCTCGTTTCAAGCGATCTTTGTGGAGTGTGGATGTAGTGACCTGTGTTCCGGTAAGTGAGAAGAGGCTGTCAGAGCGAGGTTTCAATCAGGCTCGGATCTTGGCAGAAGAGATTGCTAAGCGGAATAAGCTCCCCTTCCTATCTTTACTTGCTCGTCCACAAGATACAGGCAAACAAAGCTTTAAATCAAAAAAGGAACGCATGAACACAATGAATAATGCGTTTTCTGTTCACCCCAATATGACAAATTTGCTGAAGTCTTTTATTTTAAAAGCTAAATCTCAATGTGTTACGGAAAATAAGCTTTCCGTTACCGTTTTGCTTGTTGATGATATTTATACAACGGGGAGCACATTGCAGGCGTGTGCACGTGTTTTGAGAGAAAAGGCATTAGAGCAAGGAATACATTTGACTATTTTTTGCCTGACCTTAGCAAGATCATAAGTCTAAATATCTGGTATTCCCCATAAATTTCGCTTGAAACTATGAAAAAAAGGTTATAATTCTCTTGAAAGAAGGGTTAAATGATAGAGCAAAAAGTCTTTTAAGCCGTACAATCAGCAGGATTTGACAACAAGCTAGAGAGAGGTATATAATAAAAAATATAGAGACAAACAAAAAGTAAGGAAGTGAGGGATGAAAACAGAATATTTCAATTTAGAGGTTGATTTTTTTGGAAAAGAGGAGTACAATTTCTATCTGTTGATAGCTAACATGATTGGTTATAAGTGATTAGCTAATGACTAAAGAGCGGACATTGGGAGTGTCTCGCTCAGTAGTAAAGCAGTTAATTAAAATTTAAAGTTAAAAAGAGGAGAGAATAAATCATGAAAAACGTAATGAAAAAAGTAACAGTATCTAGCATGTTGGCAGTTAGTTTAGGTGCAGTATCTTTGTTGAGTCCACTTGCAACAGGTCAAGTAATGGCAAAATCCGGCTCAGATTACAACAAGGATCAAATTGAAGAACAACTGATCATTCAACAACAAGAAGCAGCACAAAAAGCATTTGAAGCAAAACTTTTTGGAACTGAAACTACTGAAGATTCAGCAGCTACAACACCAGTTCAACCAGCTACTGAGAACAACAATCAAGCAACAACCACAAAACCAGCAACAACTAAAAAAACAATCTCTGTAAATGTTCAAGAAGGCGACACATTGGCTTCTATTGCTGAAAAATACGGTGTAACTGTTGAGGAATTGGTTAAAATTAACAACTTGGTTAAAGTAGGTCAAGAACTACAAGTACCGCAAACAAACACAAACACAAAATAATTATCATTATAAACGTATAATGAAGTATGTTTTTTAAACCAAGCGTTTGACTATAGTATACGGGAAGGCCTCTATTAAAACAATGCTTTTTTGAACAATTATTTGTGAAATAGCTTGTTTTTTTGGGTTGCAAATTTCCACTGGTGTATCTAGCTTGATTTCAGGTAGGTTATAAGTTGAGATGATGTTAGGTCCATGAGATTTATGAATACCCACACTCCATGTGCGGAGCATTCGTATGGGCGCCGTTCCCCCGGATTTACAGGGCTATCTTGATGTCATTCGGGGCACAGGTGAACATGAATTCTTCTGAGGATTGTTTCGCCCGGTTTTTCCCTCATCTTGATAATTAATTTCTACATTTACTCATATTCATATAGCTATTTTAATTTTATAATGAAGCGCTATTCCCGAAAACAACTGGAATGGCGCTTATTTTATTTTCTATCTAAAGTACGGAGCAATGTTTGACGATAAATAGACACAGACACTAGACTGAGTTATTAGCTTTCATGGGCTTTCTTTATTTTTATGTCATTGCATATTGATGCATATAGATGTAGAGAAACTTTTGCTGATGGGTCATTCTCTCTTATACTTTTAATATGATAACTTATAAGATGTGCAATTGTGTAAAATCTGAAAATCTCCTTTTGAAATATTTGCTAGACGAGGCTCTTCATTATAAGGTAATGTAAGGATAAAAGTATTTTAAAGATCGGAAATTGGAAAGGGGCGCTACAGAGGATGAATTTGGATAACTGTCCTCGATGTGGAAAGCTGTTTATTATGAACGTCAGGGGAATCTGCCAGAACTGTATTAAAGAAATTGAAATTGAATACGAACGCTGTGTCAAACATATACGTGAGAATAAGGGCATTCATATGCATGAGCTTTCGGAGGCTACTGAGGTATCCGTAAAGCAAATCACGACATTTATACGCGAGGGACGTATTTCCATTGCTAATGCACCCAATATGACGTATCCTTGCGAGGTATGTGGGATACCGATTCGTGCAGGACATATGTGCGATTCTTGTCGAACACGTCTGACTAAAGACCTGCATCAGGCTGTACGCGAAAGTAGTAATCAGGATCAAAGTAATAATATGGGCTCAGGTACCTACAGCGCGATTGATAAACTTCGTGGAAAGTAGTACAGGGGAATTAAAAACACATTCAGCTATTCAAAAAGTTTCAAATACCGCCGATAATCTTTATAGAGCTTATCGGTTTTTTTATTTTTAGCAACCATGCACAAAATAAAGAAGTGAGGCATAATACGAACCATGCTCGACGCTATGTCGTCTGATACATTCTGACCATATCAAATAACTAAGGAAGGTGGAAGTTATGAAAATTAACGAGACCAACCGCATCGGAGCTATTAATCCATATCAGCGAAATATTGAAACAGGACGTCAAGAGGAGCTTAAGAAGTCCCGCCGCAAGGACGAGGTTTCGATTTCTCCGGAAGCGATGGAAATGCTGAACCGCAGCAGTGATGCAGATCGTGTTAAGAAAATTCAGGAGCTTAAGCAACAAGTAGCTTCGGGAACCTATCGTGTAGATGCCGATAAAATTGCAGATAAGCTGTTACCTTACTTCAAGCAGTCTTCCGAAAGCTAGGTGAAGGAATATGCCTTTAGAGCGTTTGATTGATGTGCTGGAGCAGCTAGATCAAAAGCATCTTATCTTATTAGAATTAGCTAAAAGTAAGAAAAAAATTGTTATGGAAAATGATATGGATAGCCTGGTTCAGCATTTGAATCAGGAATCCAGACTCCTTAAACAGGTGGAACAGCTAGAGGAAGCTCGTATGGAGTTTTCGTTTGAGCTTCTTCGTGAACGTGGTATTAAGTCTCAGCTTAACTTGACTATAACCGAGCTGGCACGCCTTGTTTTTGATCCTGAAGATAAGAACAAACTCCTCAGTGTCCAGAGCCGCTTATCCCACACTCTCTCAGAATTAAAGGAAATTAATGCAATCAATCAAAAGCTCATCGAGCAATCGTTGGTGTTTATTGATTACTCGTTAGATCTACTTGTAGGTCGTCCTAATCAGGAGATGACTTATATGCATCCAGATCAGAAAAGTAATCAACCTGCACGACCTGGATTGTTCGACACTAAGGCTTGATCCGAGGAGGAAAATAGAGTGCCATCCACATTTCATTCCATAGAAACAGCTAAAAGAAGCCTTTTTACACAAACGGCAGCTTTAAATACAACAGGACACAATATAGCTAATGCCAACACAGAAGGCTATACACGGCAAACGGTTAAGATGAGAGCTTCTATACCTATGGAGGCATATGGTATTAACCGTTCTAATGTGCCTGGTCAGTTGGGAACAGGTGTTGAATTTGATGCTATTGAACGCATTCGTGAGAAGTTCTTGGACAGTCAGTACCGCGGAGAAAATACTGAGCTGGGTAGTTGGACAATTAGAAGTAACACACTTGATAAGCTACAACAGATTATGAATGAGCCGTCTGATACAGGGATTCGCAAGGTTTTGGATAACTTTTATAAATCTTGGTCTGATTTAAGTAAAGACCCAGAAAGTGTAACCGCACGAACTATTGTTAAAGAAAATGCGCTTGCGTTGACTGATGCAATGAATCATATGAGTAAACAGTTAAGCAATCTATCTGCGGATTTAACCTCAAATGTGGAGGCTAAGTCTAGCGAGCTACAAAGTTATGTGAACTCCATAGCGGACCTGAATCAATCAATTACTAAAATTGAAGGCTTGGGAGATAACGCTAATGATCTACGTGACCAGCGTGATTTGATCGTCGATAAAATTTCGAAGATCGTTAATGTAACGGTAACTGATACTGATCAAGGCTACAACGTTAATATGGGTGGTCAAGCATTAGTAACTGGGTTTGCACCGACTACTGGTATTAACGGCGCTTTTTTACAAGCTGCTTTTGCTTCCAATGATTTGCAAGGAGGCGAAATACATGGAATGATCATTTCCAGAGATCAATTTGTAGCAGATTATACTGCACAAATGGATAACCTTGCTAATACATTGGCCAACGGTGATATTTCTGTAACGCTACCTAAAGGCTCAGTATTGCCAGAAGGTACTGTCCTGAATGGAGTGACTTACACAGGGACCAGCCGAACACTTCAATCGGATTTAACAGTTACAGTTAAAGGTCTTAATGGTTTGCATCAATTGGGTTATACCCAAGAAGATAAAGATGCTAACGGTAATATGGTTGCAGGTAAACCTTTTTTTGTAGCTTCAGATAATGGCGGGACGATAACGGCAGGCAACATTACGTTAAATACTGCTATAGTAGATAATCCTAACGCCATTGCAGCATCCCTTCGTGTAACAGGCACTGCTCCTACTGAGGAATTGGTTAAAGGCAATAATACATTGGCATCCCTCATGTCCAATTTGAAATTAAATAATTTCACTTCTGTTTCTACAGGGAACAAGGCTACTATTGATAGCTTTTTCAGTTCTATGATTGGTCAGTTGGGTATAGAGGCTCAAGAGGCAACAAGACAGACACAAAACTCAACAGCCCTCGTATCTCAGGTTGAAACTATGCGCCAGTCTGTGAGTGGTGTTTCACTGGATGAAGAAATGTCCAATATGATTAAGTTTCAGCATGCCTACAGCGCCGCTGCTCGGTTTATGACCACATTCGATCAATTATTGGATAAATTAATTAACTCCACAGGTGTAGTGGGAAGATAAGGATGATTAAATATCTTGTGTTTTTATATACAGGTGGTATTTAGTTACGGAGGGGTGTAATTATGCGAGTTACTAACAATATGCTGAGCTCACAGCTTCTGCTGAATTTGAATCGAAATTCTGAGCGTATGAATAATACGCAAAACCAGATGGCGACTGGACGTAAACTGAACAAGCCCTCTGATGATCCTGTAGGGATTACGTATTCCTTAAGGTACCGATCTGAATTGTCTTCAAATGAACAATACCAGCGGAATGTGGACAGCGCAGTGTCTTGGCTTGATTTTAATGATACGGTCATGGATCAGGCAGGCCAAATCATGCAAAGAGTACGTGAACTTACAGTACAGGCCTCTACGGGAACTAATCCACAATCTGCGCTGGACAGCATCAATAAAGAAATTGGTCAGCTTAAGGAACAAATGATTGATGTTGTGAACAGCCAATTGAATGGAAAATATATATTCAATGGTCAGACCTATGACAAGAAGCCTTATGATCTCCCTTTGAATGCTGATAATACGCATGATACGTCTGGAGCAGCATCAATTGCTACGGATACAGGAAATGTTAACTTTATAGTGGGTGAAAATGTAGCTTTGCCCATTAACGTTACAGGTAATGAAGTCGTAGGGATAAGCACGGATGCCGATAATTTATTTACTATTTTTAATCAGCTATCTGCAGCTTTGGCAACTGGTGATATTAAAGCGAGTGGGGATCAATTAGCTAATATTGATTCACGTGTGGAGAAAATGCTGAAAGTCCGGTCGGAAATGGGAGCTAAATCCAACCGTGTGGAGCTAATGCAAAGCCGTTTGAGCGATCTGAAAGTAAACTTAACGGATTTGCAATCAAAAACGGAAGATGCGGATTACGCTGAGCTTTTAATGAATTCCAAGATCCAAGAGAATATTTACAATGCTTCTTTGTCAGCTGGAGCTAAAATAATATCCGCATCATTAGTTGATTTCTTAAGATAGTCTAAGGAGGGGGAGAAATGGCCATCATTCCGACGCTTCAGATCCGGCAAACTCCGGCTATCCTGCATATTGATGCAGACCCAGGGCAGTATTCGATTCGACAGCCCTCGGCAGATATGGAATTAACGACACGACGTGCTCAACTGGAAATTCACCAGTATAAGCCACAGCTGACCATAGATCAAAGTGCAGCCTTCTCTGCCTATAACGGTGGCAATTACCTTGAGATGAATAATCGAATTTATTCTGGGATGCCACAGATATTTTTACAAGCTCTTGCGCATAAAGTGGAGCAAGGCAACCGAATGGCGGATATTCACATTCCTGGGAATACTGTAGCTAATGTTTTTGGAGAGGATACTGAAACGCATGTGCTTCCCGAATTTAGGGGTCCAGCGTCTATGGATAATGTCGATATTCGTGTTGAAACGCGGGCATCTGATATTACATATACACCTGCTGTATCGGAAATGCATATTACCGTTAATCGTCCAGAGATTGAGTATACCCGGGGAAAACTGGAGATTTATATGCAGCAGTATTCATCGGTGGCCTATATTCCACCTGAAATTGATATTGCGATGTAAAATAGGTAAGGTTATAGAGGTTATTCAAGCCGTCTATAGCCTTTTTTTTTATAATAAAATGTATATATCTGATTAAACATTGGAGGAATAGCAGTGATTATATCCACATCTATTTGGGGTGACATTGAAGTTAATGAAAAAGAAGTATATCGTTTTGAAAAAGGAATTCCGGGATTTGAGGAGACGACTGAATTTGTGTTGCTTGATCAGGATGAGGCACCCTTTTACTATCTCCAGTCCCTTCAGCAGAAAGAACTATCTTTTGTCTTAGTGGACCCTTTTATTTTTTATCCTGAATATGAGTTCGAACTACCTCATAGTGAAACGGAAGAACTGGAGATTGAATCTAATTTAGTCGTTCGCAGCATATTAACATTACATGAGCAGGTAGAAAACTCAACGATCAATCTATTGGCACCTTTGGTATTCAATCCCTATAATAGGCAAGCCAAGCAGGTTGTTTTGCACCATTCTTCGTATCAGACCAAGCATTCACTGCAACCTATTAAGGAAGACGAAACCATCCGTTCAAAGGAAGGTGAATAATCATGCTGGTACTTTCGCGTAAGAAAGGCGAGTCTATTATCATTCAGGATCACATTGAGGTCACGGTGCTCGGAGTAGAGGGGGACACCGTCCGTATAGGGATCTCAGCGCCCAAACAAATGGATATTTTTCGCAAGGAGATCTATTTATCCATTCAAGAGTCCAATCGTGAATCTGCTGCCCATACGCAGTCAAATTTGGATGCTTTGCGTAAGATGATAAATAAAAATAGCGAAAAATAAAAAAAATCCTCAAATGCTATTAAAAGATCGACGAGAATGTCGATATATATAGTACAAGCTATTGCGGAGGGGCGGCCGACTTCAACGGATAGCTGTAACAACAATAAACCACATGGATGTGGGACATTTACCTTCAGGGAGGAATTTTAAAATGATTATCAATCACAATATTGCTGCAATGAACACTCACCGTCAACTGGCTGTCAACACAGGCAACACTAACAAAGCTATCGAGAAACTCTCTTCCGGTCTGCGTATCAACCGTGCTGGTGACGATGCTGCTGGTTTGGCAATTTCCGAAAAAATGCGCGGTCAAATCCGCGGTTTGGATATGGCTTCCAAAAATGCTCAAGATGGTATCTCCTTGATCCAAACAGCTGAGGGTGCATTGAACGAAACTCACAGCATCCTTCAACGTATGCGTGAATTGTCTGTTCAATCCGCTAACGATACTAACACTACTATAGACCGGGGCGCTCTTCAAAAAGAAGTTGATGAACTCTCCAAAGAGATCACAAGAATCTCCAGCACTACTGAGTTCAATACTAAGAAATTGTTGGATGGTTCTGCTACTGGTGTAGTATTCCACATTGGTGCTAACACAGGTCAAAACATTAGCTTGTCCATTGGTTCTATGGATGCCAGTACTCTGGGTGTTGCACAATCTGCTACAAGCGGTATCGATATCTCTACTCAAACTGCAGCCGACGCAGCTATCTCCACAATCAACGCTGCAATCGAAACAGTTTCTGGTGAGCGTGCTAAACTGGGTGCGAACCAAAACCGTCTGGAGCACACAATCAACAACCTGAATACTTCTTCCGAAAACCTGTCTGCAGCTGAATCCCGTATTCGCGACGTAGATATGGCAAAAGAAATGATGAACCAAACGAAGAACAACATTCTTGCACAAGCTGCTCAAGCTATGTTGGCTCAGGCTAACCAACAGCCTCAAGGTGTTCTGCAATTACTTCGTTAATTTTTACTGGTGTCAAAAAGTAATCCCGATTATGGGATTACTCAGATTGTCGAGAAACCCTGTCTTTTTGAGACGTGGGTTTCTTTTTTTACAGCATAATGGTCTGATATCTGGGAAAAGCGCGGTGTTACTACCCCTGTTTTTCCAGGCGATTCAGGTGGGGCGCTATCTTTTTCATTTCTGCACGGCTGCTGTTATGAGGACCTTTTTCCTGATGTTCAGAAGCCCGCGCAAACGGCTGCCTCGAATCTTCCAGCAAGACGCGCCCGCTCACCACTCGGTGAGAGATCGCCAGCAGGACAATTTCATCGAAGATATCTTGAAAGATCGTGGTATCTTTAAAGCGGGTGCGACAATTCCAACTTATGGTGGTGTGGTCTGGAACAAGCCTAGCCCCAAGAACCAGGATAGGCCAGATTCATCTGAATGTCCCGCTCAAGCTGCCGTTCTAGCGAATGCCGTAGAAATAACCGAGGAAGTTCTTTTAAAAAACACCGTAGGATCAATGGCAGAGCACCCGTTGTCCGCACAATACAAGGGGCTTACCTTCTTATGGATAAAGGAGAAATCAATATACCTATCAACTTTGCGAAGTAAATGATCTTGCGGTACCAGTTCTTCCAGAGAAACCAATTCAAAGGGTTGTTATTTGTTTCGATTAGATCGTAATATACCAACACTGTCCGTTCTGTAGAATAGTTACCTTTATTATACAACATTAACGCGGAGTCGTATTACATAATTCAACATAAAATAGGCTGTCTACTTTCTCGACAGCCTGAGGAGTCCCAATTATGGGATTCCTTTTTTTGTTAGCAAAAACTCCTTTTTCAAAGCTAATCAATACTTAAGGTACAGCCGATAAAAGTTGTATAAGGCACTTACTACAAAAGGAGTTTTACCATGAACAAAACTATTTCTTTGTGCATGATCGTCAAAAATGAAGAGAAAGTATTAGATAGATGTTTAAGTAGTGTTGTAAACAAAGTCGATGAAATCATTATATTAGATACTGGCTCAACAGATTCAACGATGGAAATGGCAAGGAAATATACAGAGAAAGTATATTCCTATCAGTGGGACGATGATTTCGCAGCAGCCCGTAATCATTCATTAGAATATGCTGAATCTGATTATATTCTTGTTCTGGATGCAGATGAGTACTTGGAGTCGGATGCGGACTTAAAAAAAGTTGTCGAGTCAGGTAAGGATTATTACTTAACAAGAATCAGAAATTTGCTATCTTTTGGTTGGGCGCATACACATACTGCAATTCGATTGTTTGTAAATAAACCACAGTTAAAATATAAAAATCGTCTACACGAGCATCTAGATACTATGAACGAGAATTATGAGTATTCAACTGAAATGGCGGAGTTTGTTATTCTCCATACTGGTTATATGAATGAAACTGTGGCGGAAAAAGATAAGCTATCCAGAAATCTGCCTATTATGTTAAAAGAAGTCGCTGAAAATCCAAATGGCTACAATTTGTTTAACACAGGAAACGTATACTACTCCCTGGGTAACTATAAAAAGGCGATAGAGTTCTATCAAAGATCATACCCACTCAGTAAAAATAAATCTTATACTCCAGAACTTTTAACTAAAATAGCAACATGCCTGAGTTATTTAGGCAACTATGAGGAAGGTTTGAGAGTTTTAGAAGATGCAGTTGAGATATTCCCAAATACAGTGGACTTGCGTTATGCACAAGGTAAAATTTATTTCGAAGCTGGTTATTTTAAAGATGCAGAACTCGCATTTCGTAAATGCTTAATCATGGGTGACAAGGGGATAACAGTTACAGAGGGAGCAGGGGGGTATGGGGCTCACTATTATTTGTCCCTGCTGTATTACAAAAAAGGTGAAATGGCAAAGAGTTACGATGAGATCATACAAGTGATTCAACATAAGAAGCTTTTTGTCCCAGGACTAAATCATTATTTTGATGTCATACTGAAAAGTAATATTCCTTTCAACGATGTGAAATTTAATATAAATGATATATACAATGTATCGAATGTTGAAGAGTTACGATGGCTTATGGAATCTATGTACTCATTACGTCACCCCCTACTTAATGAGTATCTAATTACTTATAATTTGACTGTTGAAGATAAAATCAAAGCGGTTGCCCTCCTCTTTGATAAAAAATATGAGGAGTCTAAACAATACTGGGGTAAAGTTCCTCTTGATCAAGAAAATGCATTGGACGTGGTTCTTCTTGCAATTATCCTTCAGGACGAAGGATTGTATAATTCTGCTCAAATGATCTTAAATTTAAGTGTTAATGAAAGAAAAATGTTCAAGAGTATACTTTTTGGTGGAGGTCTAACCAAACTGTCAATGACTACTAATTTGGAGGAGATGATACTAAAGGTAATCTCTCATCTGATAGTTTTACAGGAGTTTGAGATATTTGAGAGTATTTCCTTGGTGTTAATAACAAGCGAAAGTGACAGAATAAAACAAAAATTAGGTGAGGTTTTGACATCTTACGGTTTTCATGAGGTGGCAATTGATATTCTTGTGAAGTGTTTTGAAAAGAAACCTAATAGTTCTTCTTTAGTTAGTCTGCTAGGAGATATTTGCTTGAAATCGGGTTATTTGCAAGATGCCCAACTACTTTATAACAAGTTGCTGGAGATAAAGCCTGATTACTCATCATATGAAAGGTGCTATGACCTGTATGAAGTCAGTGAGAATGTACAGGGTATGCGTGTGATAAAGGAAGAGATAAAGCGTAAATTCCCTCTAGCTACTTGGGTCAAGGGGTTTTCAATGGTATAAGGCAAGTATTAAGATCCGATGGAGATGAATTTATGTCGAATAATAAAGAGATGGAGCAACAAAAAAAAATATTTAAAGAGAATATAGAATTATTAATAAACAACGGAGAAATCGAACAATCAAAAGATCTTATACGTCAATTTGAAACCCTCGCCCCTTATGATGCTGATATATGGAGCATGAAAGCCATTATTCTATTTATAGAGGGGAAATATGACGAAGCGGAGGATTTACTATGGAAGGGTGTAGATTTAGATAATAAAAACAAAGATATTTTATACAACCTAGGTTATCTTTACGAGGTTAGGGGGGAGTTTCGTACAGCAATTAATCTTTATTGGATGGTCATGAAAATAACTGATGATTTCCAACAGATTAGTAGTATAAAAAGTACCATAAAGAAGTTGAAAATGATGGATGACACAACGGAAAAGAAATTCATCGTTTTAGGCTCTCAAGAGTGGAGTGAGGTTATGAACAGGCCCCAGTTGATTGCTCAATCCCTATCGAGATTAGCATTTCAAGTGGAGTATATTCAACCGCTTATTGATGTCTCTATAGAGAGACCAACCTTGGAAACCAGTGAAATGATGAAATACAGTCAACATAATATGCGTCGATTGGGTTTTTTGAATGTTCATATTCCTATTTCCGTCTATCATAATGGCGGATTTCTCTCAGATAACTATCTGGATATGATTCAAGGTTTAATTGATCTATCCGATGAGGAAATAGTAATTATTTGTTGTTTGCCAGCACACGCAGCAGTTTTAAATAAACTTACGGGCAGCTTCAAAATTATTTATGATTGTCCTGATGAAGAAGAGTTGGAAACTCTATATATAAAGGAAAAGAATAATATTGAAGATCATGCGGTTCTCTTGGAGAAATCCAATATTATAACGACCAACGATGCTGGATCATACTTGGTTAATAGACTTGGGATTTATAAAAATGTTTATTTAATTGAAAATGGCGACAACTCTGAGAACGATCGTGAAAATAATATATTCTCAGGTAAATCCCTTAGTCTGAATTCATGGAGTTCTAAAAGTAAAGAGTTATTGTTGATGATTAATGGGCGTGCAGATAACCTTGAAATTGGAATAATTCGAGAGAGATATGAAGGGCTATTGAAGAATAAGCTAAACCCTACCCTATCATCTTTATACGCGCTTACATTTGCTGGGACAGAGACAGACAAGTTTTACGGATTAGCCAAACGTGCTTACGATGAACTGCAGACGGCTTCTACTCTCAAAAACTATATTTTTGCTTCAGTAGAAGCAAATCGCATTAATGAATGTGCAGAAACGATTATAAATGATTCTAAACTTACAGAAATTGATAAAGTAGAAATAGAGTTTTTGATCCGGAATGATCGGGGTAACCTTCTTAAGAGCAGGCTACTTCATATTGCAAAGTGGTTTAGGGAACTTAGAAATATGATAAGTGAGTTGGAAAAAGGGGACTTATTCGAGTATAACTATATTCTCGGTAATTACTATTATGAGAATGGGTACTACAATCAATCTATTTTGATATACGATAAACTTTTGAATCATAATAACAATATTTTAAACAGCAGTCCGACACTTTATCATAATATGGCGAACTCCTTAATAGAAGAAGGACGAATTATAGAGAGTAGAAAGTACGCCAAAAAGGTTACAATGTTCCGAGAACATCTAAAATTTAGTATTGTTATTCCAACCAGAAATAATCACATGACTTTAGAATATACCCTCAAAACCTGTCTTGATCAGGAATTTGACAATTATGAAATCGTGGTAAGCGACAACAGTAGTAATGACTCAACTTGTAATTTGGTTGCCAGTATCAATAATGATAAAATTAAATATTTTCGGACCGAACAAGAGTTAGCAATGACAGAAAATTTTAATTTTGCTATCTCAAAGGCAAAAGGAGAGTACATTATTGTACTGGGTTCAGATGATGGTTTACTACTTCATGCACTTAGTACCTTAGATATTCTTTTAGACACCCTGGATACGAAAATATTGAAGTGGGACTACGTCTTCTATGGCTGGCCTGATGTAAAACTTGATGGTGTTGAAAATTATTTTAATATTCCTAAGACTATAACAGGAAGCATTAATCGAACGGTAATTAAGAGCAAAGATATAATTAACAATGTTGTGGATTTTAATATCCCGTATAATTCCTTACCTATGCTGTACTGCAACGCGGTGGTTCATCGCGATTTGATTGATAAACTGAAAACAATCACGGGGACAGTATTTGCAGGAACTATTCCAGATGTCTATTCAGGATTCGCTTTGGCATGTATACAGGAGCATTTCATTGCAATAGACGTCCCTATGAGCATAGGAGGCGCTTCTGGTAAAAGTAATGGAATTGCAGCGCTACATGGGAATAAAGATAAAGAATCCGAGGATATTCAGAAGGATTTTAATAAGCTAAACAATAAACTGGGAACTAGCCGCTTTAAAATTGTGCCTGATATACCTAACGTATTAGCTCCTATTGCTGAATCCTTTCTAAACGTAAAACAGTTATTAGGGGACTTTAGTGCAGATTATAATTTGAATAGACAAAAGATGATACAAATTTGTGTTGAAAGTCTTGATGTTACCGATGAGGATTTTCAAAAATATCTACAAATCATTTACTCCAGCTTAGAAGATGATCAGGAACTTAAAGAATGGTTCGTAAAGAATTATATTGAGAAATCTGGTTTTGGAATATCGGGTAAAACGCCAAGGAAGTTTCAAAAAGGGTTCACATACAATGGAGGGCTAAACTTAGACCTGAGTGATTTTAATGTTACGGATGTATACGGGGCGGCAAATATATTTAGGAAGATTACCGGCTGGTAAACATTGTCCTGCAAATCAATTTTATTTTCTCAACAAGATAGGATGTGGACTAGGATGAAGGCGGTTATTCTAGCAGGAGGATATGGAACCAGAATCAGTGAGGAGACTCATTTGAAGCCAAAACCTATGATTGAGATTGGCGGCCACCCGATCCTTTGGCATATTATGAAAATCTATTCCTATTACGGAATCAATGATTTTGTCATTTGTCTTGGCTACAAAGGATATCTGATTAAGGAGTATTTCGCCAATTACTATTTGCACATGTCTGATGTCACTTTTGACATGAGAGGTAACAACATGGAGATTCACAATAATAATAGTGACCCATGGAGAGTAACATTAATAGATACCGGACTTGAAACAATGACGGGTGGACGCCTTAAAAGGATACAAAAATATATAGGGAATGAAACCTTTTGTTTTACTTACGGAGATGGGGTCTCTAATGTCAATATTACTGAACTTATTAATTTCCACCGTAGATCAGGAACACAAGCTACTCTAACCGGTGTACAACCCCCAGGACGATTTGGAGCATTAGATATACTGCAAAATAGAATAACTAGTTTCGAGGAAAAACCACAAGGTGACGGAAGCTGGATAAATGGAGGATACTTTGTCTTGGAACCAGAAGTATTCAGTCTGATTAAGGATGATAGCGTGATTTGGGAGGCAGGACCGTTAGAGGAACTCGCCCAAGGTAATCAGTTATCGGCATTTAAACATCATGGTTTCTGGCAACCTATGGATACATTAAGAGACAAGGTAAAGCTTGAGGAGATGTGGGAAAAGAAAGAAGCTCCGTGGAAAGTGTGGGATTCGTAATGCCATTTTGGAAGGGTAAAAAAGTTTTGATAACCGGGCATACTGGATTTAAAGGAAGTTGGATTTCGATCTGGTTGCAAAAACTGGGGGCAGAAGTAATGGGATTCTCAATGGAACCCCCGACTTCTCCCAATCTATTTAGTCAGGCTGAAGTAGGAAGTGGCATGCAAACAACATACGGAGATATTCGGGATTTTAACCAATTGAAGCAACTTATATGTTCGTTTGAACCGGAAATTATTTTTCATATGGCGGCTCAGTCTCTAGTGCGAAAATCGTATCTCGATCCTTTGGAGACATTCTCAACCAATATTATAGGAACTGCCAATTTGTTTGAGGCTGCTCGCTCAGTAGACAGTCTCCGAGTTATCATTAACGTTACGAGCGATAAATGCTATGACAATAAAGAGTGGATATGGGGTTATAGGGAGAACGAACCACTCGGTGGCAGTGATCCCTATAGTGCAAGTAAAGGTTGTGCGGAATTAATTACAACCTCGTATCGAAGCTCCTTTTTTAGCGACGGACCTTCGGTGGCTAGCGTACGTGCTGGTAATGTAATAGGGGGAGGAGATTGGGCAGAAGACCGTTTGGTGCCTGATATCATCCGCTCAATTGTAAGTAATAAAATAATCTTTATCCGGAATCCGCATTCAGTTAGACCCTGGCAACATGTTTTAGAACCGCTGTACGGGTACTTACTATTGGCAGAAAGAATGTGGTTTGATGGTAAAGAGTATGGTGATTCATGGAACATCGGTCCTGGGGACCAAGAAGCTGTATCAGTAGAAACATTGCTTCGATTGTTTGAAAATGCATGGGGTGAATCTTTAAATATCCAATATGATGATAAAGGTAACCATCCACATGAAGCCAATTATCTAAGATTGGACTGCTCAAAAGCAAAGTTGAAGCTAGGATGGTCTTCTCTCTTATCTGTTGATACAAGCATAGATTGGGTTGTGGATTGGACTCGAGCTTACATTCAAGGTGAGGATATGCGTCGAGTAACATTAAATCAAATATCGTATTTTGAAGAGATCATAAAGGAGCATAGCCATCATGAATAGCTGTCGTTTTTGTGGTGAAGAACTCAACACTGTTTTTTTGGATCTGGGAGTTTCTCCAATGGCAAATTCGTATGTTAAATCAACAGATCAAATGGAGCATGTTTACCCGCTGAGAACGTATGTTTGTGAACACTGTTTTTTGGTTCAAGTGCACGAATTTGAAACCCCTGAACATATATTCAGTGATTATGCCTATTTTAGTAGTTTCTCAGATAGCTGGCTAAGTCACTGCCAAGATTATGTTGAAAATATAATAGATAGATTTCATTATACTAGTGATACAAAAGTAATCGAAATTGCTAGCAACGATGGCTATTTACTTCAATATTTTAAAGAAAAAGGAATTTCTGTTCTTGGAATTGAACCAGCCGTGAATGTTGCAAAAGTTGCTATTGAAAAGGGCATCGAAACTTCAATGAATTTTTTCGGAAAATCTATAGCTGAGTCTTTGAGGCAGGAAGGTAAGATGGCAGATTTACTTCTTGGGAATAACGTACTTGCGCATGTCCCTGACTTAAATGATTTTGTTGCCGGAATGAAAATTTTACTAAAGTCCAACGGTACTATTACGATGGAGTTCCCTCATTTGCTTCAGCTCATAGAGAATAATCAATTCGATACGATATATCATGAACACTATTCTTATTTTTCTTTTACTACGGTCCTAAAACTGTTCGCTAACCATGAACTTTCGATCTATGATGTTGAGCACTTAGAGACTCATGGTGGTTCTATTCGAATTTATGCAAGTCATGTAGAGAACAAAGAAACTTCTATACAATCATCTGTACATGAATTACTTGAAAAAGAATTGCAGTTTGGGATTACTGATATTGAGATGTATAAAAAGTTCCAATTAAGAGTGGTCCAATTAAAAAGGAAGATCACAAATTTCCTTATTCAATTAAAAACCAATGAAAAGGTTGTTGTTGGGTATGGTGCTCCGGCTAAAGGCAACACCTTAATAAATTATTGTGGCATTGATTGTGATTATTTGGATTATACAGTAGATCGAAGTCCTTACAAGCAGGGGACTTTTCTTCCGGGTTCTAGAATTCCTGTTAGTTCTCCTGAGCTACTTAAATTAACAAAGCCTGACTATGTATTTATTCTCCCATGGAATTTGAAGGACGAAATCATGAAGCAAACATCCTTCATTCGTGAATGGGGAGGTAAATGGATTGTACCAATACCTGAGATAAACGTTGTTGAATAAATAAAAGGGATGTGTGGATATGGATAGAGGAAATTTTGAGTTGGAAAAGAGAGAAAATGTTAAACGGCAAGCAGCAGATACAAATTTGAAAAGAACGGCACATGATTTTATTCTCCAACAAGCCCAATATAACTATACTTACAATTTTACATGGTTGGGGATGCCGATCATTCAATTTCCTCAGGACATCATCGCCCTGCAAGAAATGATTTGGAGTGTGAAGCCTGATGTAATTATTGAAACAGGTATAGCACGTGGGGGATCAATTATTTTTCATTCCTCATTACAAAAGTTAATTGGCAACGATGGCATAGTGATAGGTATAGATATTGATATAAGACCTCATAATCGCGATGCAATAGAGAATCACCCATTTTCGGATAATGTTTTTCTGATTGAAGGCGATTCAACTAGTGTTGAAGTCATCAAGGAAGTCCATGAGGTCATCTCAGAACGCAAATCTGTCCTTGTCATATTGGATTCTAATCATACCCATGAGCATGTTTTGAGAGAGCTAGAGGTGTATTCTCCTTTTGTTACAAAAGAGAGCTATCTGGTTGTATTAGATACCATTGTAGAGGATATGCCAGATCATTTTTTTGGAAACCGCCCTTGGAAAAAAGGAAATAGTCCCAAAAGTGCAGTTAGACAATTTTTACAAGAGAATAAGCGTTTTACTGTAGATGCGAGTATAGAAAATAAACTTTTAATTACAGTTGCTCCTGGCGGTTATTTGAAATGTATATCTGACTAATAAACAGGGGGAATGCAAGGATGAGGTTTATAGAAACGGAGTTATCGGGGGCTTTTTTAATAGAACCGGAGCTTTTAATTGATTCGAGGGGACACTTTGCTAGAACATGGTGTCAAGAAGAGTTTAAATCACACGGTTTGGAATGTGAATTTGTCCAAGCTAATGTTTCTTATAATCGCCGAAAAGGGACACTGCGAGGATTGCATTATCAAGCATCTCCATATGAAGAAATAAAATTGGTCCGTTGCACAAAGGGATCTATATATGATGTCATCGTTGATTTAAGATCAGATTCCCCCACGTTTAAACAGTGGTTCGGCATAGAACTATCCGAGAAGAATTACAAGATGCTCTACATTCCAAAAGGTCTGGCGCATGGATTCCAAACTTTGTCTGATGATACCGAGGTTTTTTACCAAATGGGTCAAGTTTACAATGAAGAATACGCAAGAGGTGTAAGGTGGAATGATTCGGAGCTTGATATAACCTGGCCTCAAATAGATGAGAGAATTATATCAAAAAAGGATTTAGGATATGGAAGTATTAATAAATGAGTCGGATAATTGTAACTGGTGCTAATGGTTTTATAGGGAGTCATGTTATAGATGAACTGGAGCTAAGAGGGTGGGAGATATATGCAATTACCTCAAATGTTAACAATAAAATTAACACATCGAAAATTACTTGGTTGGAAGCAAATTTACTCGATAATGACCAGCTTGAGGAAATATTCTCTTTAGTCAATTTCCCTACACACCTACTGCATTTAGCATGGGATACTACACCAGGTCAATACTGGAATTCTTCTGCAAACCTTAAATGGGTAAAGGCGAGTCTGTCTCTATTTGATATGTTCCGTTCTGTTGGCGGAAAAAGAATTGTAGCAGCAGGCTCCTGTGCGGAGTACGACTTGAGTTATGGAGTATGCAAAGAGTATGATACCCCCTTAGATTATAATACTGTATATGGATCAACTAAAAATTCATTAAATCATATGTTGATGTCATATTCAAAACATTACGAAATCTCAAGTTCATGGGCCCGGATTTTTTATGTGTATGGTCCTCGTGAACATAAGCTACGATTAGTTCCTTCTATAATCTCAGCTATGTTAGGGGGATTGAAAGCAAATTGCTCTCACGGACAGCAAATTCGTGATTATTTGTATGTTAAAGATGTAGCACGAGCGGTGGTGAAGCTCTTAGACAGTGAAGTAAGTGGCCCTGTTAACATTGGTTCAGGCGCGCCAATACGCCTATCGGAGATTATCTATAAAATTGCTGATATTATTGGTCATAAGGAATTAGTCCATCTAGGAGCTATCCCAACTTCAGTGGATGAACCTAAAATTGTTTTAGCGGATATAACGAAGCTGAAAGGAAGTACGGATTGGAATCCTTTATTTACTTTAGAAGAAGGATTACATGAAACTGTCCAGTGGTGGCAATTTAATCTTAATGGGGGCAAGTAAGGTGGATAATATTAGCTGTCCAATATGTAAATCAACAAATATAGCAGCAGTTTTAACTCGTAAAAACATCCCTGTATATCAAAATTTGTTGATTAATACCTCGGAAGATGCGAAACAGATTCCAAAAGGCGATTTAGAGATCGTCAGGTGTATAGATTGTGGTTTTGTTTATAATTGCATCTTTGATGCAAACAAAGTTATTTATAATAGTGCTTATGAGAATACACAGTCATACTCTTCTTATTTTGATGATTATTTAAATGATCTAGTGAATACGCTTGTTACTAAAAAAGGCGTATGTAACATGAATATAGTAGAAATTGGTTGCGGAAAAGGTTTTTTTCTAAAAAAATTAGTTGAGGCCGGCGATAATTATGGATATGGATTTGATCCAAGCTACATTGGACCTGAGGTGGACCTCAATGGCAGATTAAGATTCGAGAAGAGACTATACGATGAAGAGAGTGTTCACATTAATGCAGATGCTATTCTGTGTCGGCATGTTATTGAACATATTCCTAATCCTTTAATATTGCTCAAGTCCTTAAGAAAGACACTAGTACATTCTCCAAATGCTAGGGTATTTTTTGAGACGCCATGTGTTGACTGGATTTTTAATAATAAGATAATGTTTGATTTTTTTTACGAGCATTGTTCTTATTTTAATAAATATTCGATTTCTAAAGTATTTGAATTGGCTGGATTTGATGTATTAAGTATAGAACATATTTTTAATGGTCAATACATGTGGGTAGAAGCTAGGCCAGTAGAAGGCGCGAGAAACGCACAAAATACAAATTACTCAGAATGTAGTGACACAAGCAGCATTGATTTTACCCAAAACGAAGTCGAGTGGAAACGAAGAGCGCTGAAGCAGTTTTCTGAATATTCTAAATTAGGAAAAACTGCTGTTTGGGGGGCGGGGGCTAAGGGCGTAACATTGTTAAATTTAATTGATCCTGAGTTAAAATTTATTGACTGTGTAATAGATGTCAATCCAAATAAAGTAGGTAATTATTTGCCTGGAACAGGGCATGAGATAGTTGGGATAGAAAGCTTAAGCAATAAGGGACTGTCAACAATTATAGTAACGAATTCGAATTATCTTGATGAGATTATAAAGGTAGTTAAACAAAAAGAACTTAAAATCAAACTTGTCGATATTGAGAATTGGTATACTCAGCAGGTATGACATTTTTTTAGTTTTAAAGAGCGGGGACTACTAAGAGATTGTCATATATATCCTGAATCCAGGAAGTGAATTCATAAAAATGATTTCTCTGTATGAATGGATATCCTATTCAATCTTCAATCTTCAACCTCACTAACCGATAAATATAATAAATAATTCCATCGGGGGATGAACGATGAATCTACAGTTTTCACTTTCTACCAATGCGGCAAGTTCCACGTCGAGTACGAGAAGTCAACTAAGTGATTCAGATGTTACTCAAAGCAGCATGCTTCTGCGGGCAGCAAAAACCGGGATTGATTTAAGTAGGCTTGAACAGCAAGGAGTTAGCATTTCGCTTGGGGACGAACAGCTTATTAAGGCGATAGATCGAGCCGTTAAGGCTCTCCAGGGCCCTACAACAACTTTGGAAATGAGTGTACACGAAAAGACGCATCAGATTTTGGTTAAAGTTCTCAATAAGGATACAGGTGAATTGATACGTGAAATTCCTCCTGAAAAAACACTTGATCTTGTTGCGAAAATGATGGAAATAGCAGGGATCCTAGTAGACGAAAAAGCTTAAGGAGGTAATTATATAATGCGTATTAACGGATTTTCGGGGATGGATATTGACAGTATGGTCACAAATTTAATGACTGCCAAAAAAGCACCATTAAACAAGTTGAATCAACAGAAACAAATCTTGGAATGGACACGGGACAGCTATAGAGAGTTAAACAGCAAAATTGTTGATTTCAGAACTAAGCTTTCGGAGTTTAAGTTATCACCAGCGATGAATACACAACAGGCGGTTGTATCGGGAAATACGACCGCAATCAAAGCAGACGCAAGTGCTAATGCGAGCGGTGCGGCGATGGCTGTACAAGTTACAAGTCTCGCGCAAAAGTCGAATATGACAAGTGGAAGTAAGTTATCGACTAGCTCTAGTGCAGATGCTACGCTAACAACAAAAATTGGAGATCTATCCACCAGTACAGGTGCTGCAGATTATACAGTCACCATTAATGGGAAATCTTTAACCTTTTCTAGCGACAAAACTATAGCTAATGTTATTAATACAATTAGTACGGATGCCGATATGAAGGTTAATGCGAGTTTTGATGAAGTATCCGGTAAATTTTCCATCACATCAAAAGATTATGGAACGAATCTTACAGATGGTTCAGGTACTTTGAAAACATTATTGGGCATGGGTACAATACAAAACGCTACAGCAGGAACAGTCAAAATTAGTACGGACGGTGGTTCAAGTTTTAAGGAATTTACCACTAATAACAATTCTCTTACTGTTAATGGTGTCACGCTCACCCTTTTATCAACGAACACATCTACAGATCTTGCGAATATTCAAACTCAAACAGATCCAGCTAAAGCGCTAGATACGATCAAAAATTTCGTTCAAAATTACAATGACTTACTCAATACCTTTGGCTCGAAAGTTAAAGAGGAAAAATACCGCGATTATCAGCCACTTACAGATGAACAAAAGAAAGACATGAAAGAGAATGATATTACACTTTGGGAACAAAAGGCTAAAAGTGGCCTTCTCAAAAACGATAATATCCTGTCCTCTGCAGTCTCCTCGATGCGTTCAGTGATTACAGGAAGTCTCGGTGATCTAAGCGCAATAGGCATTACAACTGGACAATACTATGAAAATGGAAAAATATATATCAACGAGGAGAAGCTTAAAGTTGCTTTACAGAGCGACCCTCAAAAAGTCATGAATATTTTTCAGGGTAGTGCAGATGGCGCAACTCCAGGAATATACAGTAAAATCAGTGACGAAATGAACGGAACATTGGACTTACTAGCTAAGAAAGCAGGTACATCCAAGTTTAGTTCTGATGTAAATAGTATATTTAAAACAGAAAGTATTATGGGCAAGCAGCTTGCGGATTACAATAAACGAATTTCTGACATGAAAAGCCGACTTAGTGATATGGAAACACGCTATTACAAACAATTCTCAGCCATGGAAGAAGCTATGAATAAATACCAATCCCAGTCGTCCAGTCTGACAAGTTTTTTACAATAGAAAGTAAAGGGTGAGTGGATTGATTACATCTCCTTATGAAAAATATCGGCAGTCTTCGGTTCAAACCTCTACTCCTTCTCAACTTGTAGTTATGTTATATGATGGAGCCATTCGCTTTGTTAAGGCGGGACTGGTTGCTTTAGACTCTAAAGACTATCAAAAGGTTAACCTAAACCTTGGTAAAGCACAGACCATCATTAGTGAGCTTATGTCGACGTTGGATCACTCCTACGATATTTCGAAAAGCTTGTTTGCTCTCTACGAATACATGAATTATCTTTTAATTCAAGCCAACATAAAAAAAAGTGCAGATCCAGCCAATGAAGCTCTAGGATATCTCACCGAATTACGCGAAACCTGGGTACAGGCAAGTAAGTTGACGGCTGGCGCTGCGGATACACCGATAGGATCCAACCATGGATGAGCTTATCGGCCAACTGGAGAACCTTACTGCTGATTTAATGAATCGACTGAATATAACATCTTATGAAGAGATGGTGAGATTTGTTGAAAGTCGTCAGTTGCTAGTGAATGAACTAGAGGACATTCTTAAGCTAAGTGCTGCCGACGCAGGGCAGACTGATCGTATAAGAAATCTTATAGGTAATGACACTGCCATCATAAGCAGAATGAATTTCTTAAAAGCAGAAGCAGCCGACTGGCTTCAACAGCGTAACATGGCCAAAGTTCAGCGCAACGTCTACGAAACTGCCTATTCTCCTGATGCCATTTTGATGGATCGCCGAAAATAAAAATATTTTCCCTAACCCGCTTCACCTGTTTCAGCATACAGGGAAGCGGGTTATTACTATATTATAACCTCTATACAATCATTAAGAATTCATTGTAACGATATTCAACTGTATTAGCAGGAGGATATTGATGGCAAATAAATGTATGAAAACATTATCAATTCCAATTGACAATGGATAACTTTGGGTGGTATAGTCGGAAATGTGGGCGAGAGCTTCACTTCATTTGATGACGAAGGGAATGTTAGTGCATGCAAGGTAAAGTAAAATGGTTTAACGCAGAAAAAGGTTATGGTTTCATTGAAACATCTGACGGCGGCGACGTATTTGTACATTTTTCCGCAATTCAAACAGAAGGCTTCAAAACACTTGAAGAAGGACAAGACGTGGAGTTCGACATTGTTGAAGGCGCACGTGGACCACAAGCCGCTAACGTAACCAAATTATAATCATCCCCGGCATAGCCGACCTACATAATTGGTAAGATGGTTAGCAATGGATAACGCGCTAGCACTGCCCTGGAATTTATTCCAGGGCTTTTTTATGTTTTCTAATTACATAAAAAAGCCCCTTACCCGGTGGTAAGGAGCTCAACGCAACAGAACATTTACTCTAGAGAACCATCAAAGTCAGCCATTTCCACAAAAATGGTATTGGAAGAGGCAGATTGTTTCTCTACGCTTCCGTCTGGATAACGGAATTGATAGCGCAGAATAACTTGGGCGATCAGATACGCACGGAGCGCAGATTCGATGTCGAAAGAGAATACGATGACGGCTTTGTGGTCTGGGTCAAGCCGACCTAACGGTATATCTTGGAGCAGGTTAGGATGCGGAAGCGGCACAGAATTCACGGTGACCGTTCGCAGCAAAATGAAATCTTCGGCTGCAAATGGTGCAGTGAGCAAGAGCTCTTCCAGCGGGGTATTGCCGATGTTTTCCACATGGACGGTGAAGGACAGGGTATCTTCTTGGCCGACACGCAGAGCGCTGGAGCTAAGCGTGAGTTTAGGAATGGCTGCAATAACGGTCACGCCAACGGTGTTGGTCTGGGAGGTTTTCTGGATGGTCTCTCCTCCACTACGACGTGAGGTATATTCGATGATGGCCTGGTTGCTGAATGTTCCATCAGCAGGTGCTTCACGAATTTGTGTCTGAAGCGTAAGGGTGAGCGTCTCCCCTGGTGCAATATCCGGGAGCGTGATACCTGCGGCGGGATTAGCACCTGGCTGTGCTTTTTCTTGGATAGTTAGGCTGTTGGGTACATAAATGAGTCCATGCGGCAACGGGTCCGTGAACAACGGATATTGTGCAGAGATCCCCCCTTTGTTAGTAATCTGAATGGTGAAGGTGAGTGTGTCGCCTACAGAGGCATCTGTGGTGTTCACCTTTTTAACTAATTCGAGCAGTGGGGATACAATTGGGATCGTAACGGCTTTGGTAGTCAATGTCCCTGATACGACTCTTCCTCCAGGTAGCGTAAACGAGTAGGCAAAGGCAGCTTGATTTACGATGTAGCCAGATGGAGGCGTCTCCGATACGGTCACTTGATAAGTCAATGTCAATGACTGTCCTGGTTCCACATACCCTAGGCTAACACCGATAGTTGGATCGGCTCCCGACAGTGATTGACCGTTCAACTGTATGCTGTCAGGAATCAACAGAGTCCCGGCAGGAATGAAATTTTGCAGTGTAACTTCGGATGTTACGTTGCCGAAGTTGTTGAGCAGTACCGTATAGGTAAGACTTTCTCCTGCGATGGCCTCCGTATTTTCCGTGGAGATACTTGCGGCAAGCTGTGGATCGAAAACAGCTATAGTCACGGTATTGCTGGTAACCTCGCTAGCACCGTCACTGCCAGCATATTGAAGCCGCACGCTATTGTTTAGACGTCCTCCGAGAGGCAGAGACTGAACGTTCACGCTGTAGGATACATCAATTGTCTGTCCTACCTGCAAGCTGCCGATAAATAATGGTTCACCCGGCTTGCTAGAAGCAGGTGGAGAACCGCTAATTCTCAAGCTACTCGGGTTTATGATGGTTCCATTCGGTACGTAATCGGCTAACACTACATCGGTAATGACCGAGCCTCCATCATTAACAAGAGTCAACTGATAAGGCACAGCATCGCCTAATGCGACAGTAGACACTGTTGTGCGTAGCACGGCTGACAAGGCTCCTTTAGCAGTAGGGGCTACTTTAACCGAGACAGAAGGTGAAGCAGTTACCAGATTCGTGCTTCGTCCGTCCGGCAGCTGGTAGGAGTAAGCCAGCGAAGCTTGATTCACCAGTGTGCCAGACTCGGAGGCACGAACGACAAGCGCGGAGAAGAGGGTAGTCGTCTTTTCTCCTGGTGCGATAGTGCCTAGGGCAATGCCTTGCCCTGGACTGACGCCATATTGAGGGATTCCATTAACCGAAACAGAGCCAGAAACAAAAGAAAGCTCCGATGGCAGTGAGTCCGTTAACAAGCCAAATGCACCGATATTCCCAGTATTTTCTGCAATGATGGAATAGGTGATGCTTTGACCTGGCTGTACGCTCTCCGTGCTGGCTATTTTCGTCAGTTTCACTACAGGCTGAAGTAAGGCAATGGTGACAGCATTGGACAAAACGGCACTCGCTTCTTCACCATTTGAGAGTAACAGGCGTGCCTGATTCGTACGTGGTCCTGGCTGTTCTGTCGCTGTGATACGGACATCAAAGGATATGACAGTCTTGGAATTCGCTTCTAACGGTGGCAAAGGTATACCGGTGCCGGGATCGCTTTCTGTTACCGTAGATCCATTAATCTGAACTGAACCTGTAATAAACTCGATGTCTTCTGGCAAAATATCCAGCAAACGGGCATCTTGCACGGTATTTGTATCCTCGTTGAAGATCACGAGTTCATACGTCAAGGTTTCGCCAGTAGTGGCGAAAGGTGAGCTTACGCTTTTACTTAATGTGATGTCTAGCGGTGACACGGCAACCTCAACAATGTTGGATAAACGGAAACCGCCTGCCTCTCGCCCATTTGGTGCATTAAAGCGATAGTCTACCTCGGCCTGATCAACCAGCAGTACGGTTGCAGGGATGGAAGATACCAGCACTTGGAAAGTGACAGTTGCCGATTGTCCTGGTGGTATGGCTGGAGTCGGGATGCCGGAAACCGGGCTTGCACCGGGAGCTGCAATGCCATTAATCGAGACGGTGTTGGGAAGGAATACAGAGCCGTCTGGAATATTGTCGCTTACCGTAGTTGAGGCTGCAATGTTACCCGTGTTGGATACGACAATCGTATAAGTGATGATGTCTCCGACGGTGGCATTATTAGTATTGCTTGTTTTGACTGCTGTCAGGATCGGCTGGAAGACTGGAATAGTTACCACATTAGATGTTGAACTGCCAGTAAATGCCCCGCTGGTAAAGCTAACGGATGCCTGATTGGTTAATTGTGCCGATGTGGGCAAGAAATCAACTCGAGCCTGGAACGTAACGGTAGTAACAGCTCCTGGAGCGAGCGTACCGATGGCAATACCAAATCCAGGATTTCCATCAGGGAAGGAGGTTCCATTTACAGTAACACTGCCATTCACAAAGGAGCTTCCTGCTGCAATGATATCTGAAACCACTATATTATTGGCGGTACTGATTCCATTGTTGGAAACGGCCAAGGTATAGGTGATGATATCGCCGACAATGGCGTCTGTAGCTGCTGTTCCTTTGACAATGCTCACATCTGGTGAGGATACAGAGATACTAACTGTGTTGGATACCGCAGATCCGGATACTGTTCTGCCATCTGGTGGTTGGAAAGTGAATGAGCCTGATGCCTGATCGACCAGTACCTGTGGATTAGGCAGAGTATTGATAACGGTTTGGAACGTTACGGATACCGTTCCGCCTGGCAACACGGATCCAACGGGAACGCCAGTTTCGATGGACAATCCAGGTTGCGGACTGCCAGCAATGCTGACACTGTTGGCAAGGAAAGTCGATCCGGCTGGGATGTTATCGCTGATGGTAAGTGCTGCTGCAATATTGCCGCTATTTACGGCCGTAATCGTGTACGTCAGTGTATCGCCGACGGAGGCGTTAAGAGTGCTGGATGCTTTAGTAATTGCAATTAGCGGTTGGAACACAGGTACGATGAGTGGATCGGAAAAGGCAGTGCCAGTGAACGTTCCGCTAGTAAACGTGACGGCTGCAATATCTGTGAGCAGGGGTGGTTGCGGCAAAGACTGGACAGTCGTTTGGAAACTGACGACGAATGTATTTCCAGGTGCGACGTTTCCAATGGCAATTCCAGCAATCGGAGAGGCATTAGGGAAGGCTACTCCGTCGATGAGGACACTGCCCGGAACGAAGGAGGTACCTGCAGGAATTGTATCGGTCACGACAGTATCTGTGACTGAATCCACACCGCTATTCGTGATGCTCAGTGTATATCTGATCGTATCTCCGACTACAGCGGCTGCCAGACTGGATGTTTTCGTCACCTGAATATTAGGTGCAGACACAGCAACATTGACTGTATTGGATGTGACGGAACCACTCAGCACCCTACCATCTGGTGGTGAGTACGTAAAATTCGCTTGCCCTTGGTCGGTTAATATAGGCGGAACTGGCAGAGACGAGACGATGGTTTGGAAGCTCACTGTAATACTGCCTGAAGGGGCCAGTGATCCGAGCGTTATGCCTGTAACTGGCGAAGCTCCTGGTACAAGGATGCCATTAACGACTACGCTGTTAGGCAGTAGCTCAGAGCCAGTAGGAATGTTATCCGACAGCACAGGTATAACGGCAATATTTCCGGTATTGGTGAGTGTCAGGGTATAGACCAATGTTGATCCGATCTGTGTATTGACGGTATTGACGGTTTTGGTCAGGCCGATGATTGGCTGATAAACAGGCAAGGTCACCGGATCGGATTGCGAAGACGAGGTCAACGCGCCCGAAGTAAAGCTGACGGTTGCTTGATTAGTTATTTGCGGCGGCTGCGGCAGACTAACGACGGAGACCTGGAATGTAACGGCTGCCGAGCCACCTACTGCAATGGTGCCAACAGGGATACCTGAGCTTGGTGATGCAGTAGGTACAGATGTGCCATTCACGGTTACACTGCCAGAAACAAAGCTGGTGCCGGGCGGCAGCTGATCAGATACAACGGCATTGACGACTTGACTGATTCCGTTATTCGTAGCGACGACAGTATACGTAATGGTATCTCCGACTACAGCATCTGTAGCGGAGGCTGTTTTGATAACGTCCACATCTGGCGAAGAGACCGAGACGGTCACGGACGGAGATACTGCACTTCCAGTCAGGACACGACCATCTGGTGGTTGATAGCTGTAAGCTGCGGTCGCCTGATTGACCAATGTACCTGATGCGGGCAGTGAGGTAATGACTGTCTGAAAGGTCAGAGTGACGGTCGTAGCTGCACCTATGATACCCAATGGGATCCCAACACTTGGATCTGAACCAGGTGCTGCGGTGCCATTGATCACTACACTATTAGGTATAAAAGCTGCCCCTGCCGGAATGGGATCACTAAGTACGGTATCTGCACCGATGTTTCCAGAGTTCGTAACGGAGAATGTATAGGTTACAGTATCTCCAACTGTAGCTCTTCCCGCTCCCGCGCTTTTAGTTACAGTGACGATCGGTTGATACACAGGGATGGTAACGGGATTGGATACCGAAAATCCATTAAATGCACCTGAAGTAAAGCTGACGGTTGCTTCATTAGTGATGGACGCCGGTGTCGGCAGGGATTGTACGTTAAGCAAAAAGCGAATCGTGGCTCCGCCACCAGCTCCAAGCGTTCCGACAGGAATGCCATTTTGTGGGTTGGCTGTAACAACAGGAGTACCATTAATTGTAACGCTGCCCGGGACAAAGGCGGTTCCGAAAGGAATGGTGTCCGTAACGATTACGCTAGTAACCGGATCGAGTCCGTTATTGAACGCAGTTATGACATATGGGACAGAATCGCCCACGACAGCGACAGCCACCTCAGCTGCCTTCGTGGCTGTAACATTCGGTGACGAGATTGGAATGGATACAGGCAGGGCTGCTCCGCTTCCAGTCAATGTTCGTCCATCTGGCAATTGGAACGTGTAGTTCACAGTGGCCTGGTTGGTCAGTATAGAGCCAGGTGGTACTGATATGACCACGGCGCTAAATGAGACGGTTACCGTCGCGCCTGGTGCGATTGAACCGATATTAATGCCTGTAATAGGGTCTGCTCCGGGAATGGGCGCACCGTTGACCAATACGCTATTTTGATTCAGGCTAAGCGAGCTGGATAACAGATCAAGCACGACCGTTTCTGCAGGCGCGTTGCCGGTATTGGTTACAGTGATGAAAAAACCAAGTGTATTCCCTACGGTAGCACGATCCGCACTGAGGGTATTGGTCACATTCAAGATCGGCTGTAATACAGGCAGGCTGACTTGATTCGAGATGGATTGACCTGCAAAAGCCCCGGAATTAAAGGATACCGTTGCCTGATCTGTTGACAAACCTGATGCTGGCAAGGATGTTACTGTGGCCTGGAAGGTAACCGTTGCTGAGCTGCCAGCTGGAACAGTGCCTACGGACACACCTGTAGCAATGTTGGCTCCTGGTATAGTGATACCGTTGACTTGTACGGAGTTAGGTATAAAAGTAGTGCCATCAGCTATCGGGTCGATAAAGACCGTCCCTGTTACAGGTTCAATGCCTCCGTTTGCTGCGGTAATGGTGTACGTAATGGTGTCTCCAAAGGCTACAGAAGTCTGATTGACTGTTTTGGTCACGGTGACATCTGGATTGGATACAGGAATAAACACCGGATTGGATTGGACGCTTCCGTTTAATGTGCGACCGTCAGGTGGCTGGAAAGTGAATGTGGCCGAACCTTGATTTAACAGGCCCAGGCCAGTGGGGACAGCGTTAATGACCACTTGAAAGGTAAGAGAAACAGAAGCCCCCGCTGCAATGTTTCCGACTATTACCCCTGATTGGGGATTGGCTCCAGCAACAGGCAGACCGTTCACGGTGACGCTATTCGGTATAAAGGAGGAACCAGATGGAATGGCATCGGTGAAGGTGGCGGTCGCTGCTAGATTACCTGTATTTTGGGCAGTGAGTGTATAGACTACGGTGTCGCCTACCGTTGCTTGACTCGTATTTGCGGTTTTAAGAAGACTGATAATAGGCTGGTAAACAGGGACGACAACGGTGTTGGAGAGTGATGTGAAGTTCAGTGTGCCGCTGGTAAAAGAAACTGTAGCCTGATCACTCAGCTGAGGTGGGTCAGGCAGGCTGTTGACAGACACGGAAAAGGTAACGGTTGTTGACGCTCCAGCAGCGATGGAGCCAATTGGAATCCCCGTTAAGGGGCTAGCTGACGGCAGCGTTGTTCCATTTACGATAACGGAGCCAGGAACAAAAGAGGAGCCTGTCGGAATGGTATCGGTCACACGAACATCTGTTATGATTTCGATGCCACTATTGGTAGCTGTAATAGTATAGGTTATCGTATCACCAGGAACGGCATCAGTTGCCGAGGTGCTTTTACTGACCTGCACATTGGGTGACGATACAGGAATTGTGACAATATTGGACGAAACATTGCCGTTAACAATCCGGCCATCCGGCGGTTGAAAGGAAAAGCTGATATTCGCCTGGTCGGTGAGTTGGGGAGGTAAAGGCACGGAAGTAATCACCACCTGAAAAGTTGTTTGAGTTACGGCTCCAGGTGCAATGGAGCCAATAGACAGACCTGCTTCGGGACTGGTACCAGGAATAGGAACACCGCTGACGACCACACTGTTCGGTACTAGTGCTGAGCCTGCGGGAATATTGTCTGTCAATGTGGCAGCAGCAGCTATGTTACCATGGTTGGTTACCGCCACGGAATACGTTACGATATCGCCAACTGTTGCCCGTAGGAGGTCAGCAGTTTTACTTACAGTTAGCACTGGAGCATTGACGGCTACTGTCACCGGGTTAGATACTGACACGCCTGAAAAAGCACCGCTCGTGTAGCTGACACGCGATTGATTGATGAGCTGCGGCGGACTTGGTAATGGAGAGGATACCGTTACCCTGAAGGTGATCGTAGCTCCCCCTCCAGCGGCAATGCTCCCAATTACGATACCTAAAGAAGGATCTCCACTGGCTATTGTGGAGCCATTCAGCGTTACGCTACCCGCAGTGAATTGAGAGCCGGCCGGGATAGGATCGGAAACGACCACATTGTTCACGGTCTGGATTCCGTTGTTAAGTACGGTCAGGGTGTATAATACCGAATCACCTGGAATGGCGGTGAAACGGTTTGCAGTCTTCGAAATGGACACATTCGGCGCAGACACAGGAATGGATAGCACGTTGGACGATGTGCTATCTGTTCGCACCCGCCCATCAGGCAACGTAAAGGAAATGGCGGCGGTGGCCTGGTCTGTCAGTTGAGATGGTGTTGGAAGAGAGGCTACTACGGTTTGGAATGTCAGTGTGATAGGGCTTTGCGGCGACACGGTTCCGATGAAAATGCCTGCTGCTGGACTGGCTCCGGGCTGACTAACACCATTGATTACTACGCTGTTCTCCATAAATGTGGAACCGGCAGGAATAACATCTGTCAGCGTTACAGAAGCATTATAGTTACCGTTGTTCGCGACCAACAATGTATACAGAATTGTGTCGCCTATCGTAGCTGCTGTTGTATTTGCAGATTTGACCACACTGATACGAGGCTGATAAACCGGCACAGAGACGGTATTTGTCTGGGATGTTCCGGTAAAAGCACCGCTGGTGAAGCTGACACTGGCTGTGTTTTGCAGCGGCTGTACGGACGGAACGGCGTTAACTAGCACGGCATAGGACACCTGCACGGATGCGCCTGCGCCAATGGTACCGACTGGAATGCCACTTCTTGGATCGACTGTGCTCACAGGTGAACCACCGACGGTTACGCTTCCGGGTACAAATGACACGCTGCCGGGGAGTGGATCGGTAATCACGGTGTTTGTGATGGGGTCAATTCCGTTATTAACGGCGTTCACGCTGTAGGTCAGCGTTTCGCCAACACTAACGGATGTGAATCCCGCAGACTTGGTTACGGCTACGTTGGGAAGCGAAATCGATACGGAAACAATATTGGAAAGAAGCGAGCCCGAGAGGGTTCTTCCGTCTTGCAAATGATATGAATATTGGAGCAGGCCCTGATCGTTTAATCCACCCCCGGGTGGTAGGGAATCTACTGTCGTCCGGAATGAGACTGTAATTTGTGCACCAGGGTTTACGGTGCCCACTGAAATTCCCGTATTAGGATTGGCGCCTGGCACTGAGGACCCGCCGACAATGACGCTTCCGGGAATAAAGGTAGAGCCTGTCGGTACAGTTTCCGTCAAGGTCGTGTTTAATACGACTGTTCCGGTATTAGCGATGAGAAATGAATAAGTAATTATTCCACCAACGCTGGCACGGTTGGAGCTTGCGCTCTTGGTAATCGTCGGCGCTGCGATAACGACAGGTATGGTTACAAGATTGGACAAAGATGATCCGGTAAAGGCCCCAGAAGTGAAGCTGACAGTTGCACGATTGTTGATCTGTGCAGGAGAAGGTAGAGAATTAATGGCTGCCCGAAATACAACTGTAACCGATGCGCCTGGAGCTAAAGTACCGATCGGAATGCCGTTCACAGGTGTAGTAGTCGCAGAAGCTGTTCCGTTCACGGTGACGCTACCAGGTACAAAGGCAACTCCGTTTGGCAGCGGATCGGTAACGACTACATTGGTCACATTGGCGATTCCGTTGTTTGTGGCGGTTAGGGTAAACTGAACAGTCTCTCCGACTGCGGCTGCTGCCAGAGAAGATGCCTTTGTCACGGTCACATTTGGTGAGGAGACGGGAATGGTGAGCGTGTTGGACGTCCCGCTTCCGTTCAATACACGTCCGTCAGGTGGTGTGAAGGTATACGTGTAAGCCGCCTGATCGGTCAAATTACCAGAGGCGGGAACCACATTGACCAGGGTCTGGAAGGTCACGGGTATAGTAGCACTTGTATTAATCGTTCCTACTGAAAAACCAGTAGCGGGATTGGCAGCAGGCACGGAGGAACCGCCAATGGTCACACTACCCGGTATGAAGGATGATCCGGCGGGAATACTCTCCGAAAAGCTGAGATTTGCAGCAATGCTGCCCGTGTTGGATATTTGAAACGTGTACGTAATCGTATCTCCGACTGTAGCAGCCGTTGTATTGGCACTTTTAACAATCCCGATGACGGGCTGGTAGATCGGTGTACTGGCAGTGTTGGACGGAACGTTGCCAGAAATGATAGGCCCTCCAGGTACAGTTTGGAAGGAAAAGGATGCGGATGCCTGATTACCTAGCTGGGTGTTTGCTGGCAATGAAGTGACGGTTGCACGGAATGTAATGGTCACCGTGGAAGCAGGAGCTACACTGCCCACTGTGATACCTGTAGCGGGATTGGCCGTTGACTGGGCTGTGCCCGCGACAACAACACTGCCAGGTACGAAGGTAGCCCCGGTTGGTATGGTATCGGTAAGTACTGTGTTGGAAGCACTGACGAGCCCCGTATTCGAAATGTTAACCGTATAGGTAACTGTATCGCCAATAACCAAGCCCGTAGAGCTGGCAGTTTTGGTCAGGGTCACCAGCGGAGCATTGATATCAATTTGAATGGCATTGGCATTTACAGTGTAAATGTCGCCATTGGTTGTCAGCTGGAGGACACCTGTCGTTTGGCTGTTGAGCAGCGTGGAGGAAATATCGACATTGGTAATGTCCCAGCCTTGCCGTCCACCGGTCACCTGCGTTCCAGGTGTCCCATTTACGGCATTAGTTGTACCGAAGGTCCCGGTCGTGACCAATGTACCGTCATCTCCGTTTATTTGCGAAGCGAAAAAATTAGTCGAAAAATTATTAGGCCCAGACAGCGCAGTCAAACTGGATGTGGTAGGTCCAAACAACGCACGGTCACCAGTGATGTCCACGTCACCCTCTTGGGCGCTAATCAGCGCCCTGCCGCGCAGAGTTCCCTGTACAGGAGTGGCAAAGCCACTCACTACAACGTTGACCGAGCCAGTAGCACTGCTGACCCCCTCACCGCCTACACGCAGCGACAGGTTACGGAAGGGCAGAGATGGGTTATTGTACACCACAGCCAGCGTCCAGCCGGCATGGTTGGTGTTGGTGGAATCCGGAACCGTGATGGTGCCCGTCACATTTCCGACCGTGTATGCCCCTGCACCGCCTTGAATGACCAGATTTGTGACATTTGCTGTTCTCACATAGGTACTGAGACTGGTGACGTTGACTGATGTTGCAGATTCAGGGCTGACCGTGGTAGATAAAGCAGGTGTCTGAAATGTGACCGGGTTACTGGCGCTGGACAATACATTGGTGCTGCCGTTGGCATAACTTCCTCCCCAAATAAGCTCAGCATACAGCACTGTACTGCCCGCAGGGAGCACAAGGAATGCTGTCGATGAGTTACTGGTAAAGGTAGAAGTCGTGCCAAATGGATACGTGCCGAAGCGAGAGGCTGTATTGGTTGTGATGAAAGCGCCAATGCTGGTCGCTGTTCCCGGCACTCCTACCGAATTAGAACGTGCCAGCCCAAGTGTATTCCCTATAAAGGTGACAGCCCCCGTCTGGTTCGTTACGTAACGCTGAATAAAAGCCATGGATTAGCTTCCTACTTTCCATCTCTTCCAAATCTGTTATCTTGAGATCTCCGTATAGGAAGAGCCAGCTAGGCTGGGTGTAATAATCCTTTCGTATAAATTGTCTGGGTTGTAACCAGGCCTTGCATACCGCACAAGTCCATGTACCTGTCCAGCGGGAAAGGGACACCCCCTTTTTCGATAAGATCGCTTAGCATGAAGCCCAAAATAGTTGTTTGTCATGACGTCAGCGGAGCAATATTCGTATATGCACTCATTATTCACATATGTATGCAAGTCGATTTTAAACATACCTGTTTTCAAAGAATGACGTTATGGGAAGCGTTTTAGCGAAAAAAGAGGGATTTTGTAAAATAGCTTCGAAATGTTGGTCTCTTTTTTTACTTGGCGTTAACATATGTGCTATACTGAAGGGGCAAAGGAGGCGTGCCCTATGAACTTAACAGTACGAGGTCAACAGATCGAGGTTACCGACGCTTTGAAGGACTACGTTGATAAGAAATTCAGCAGACTTGAAAAGTATTTCGATGCACCCCCGACGTCTGATGGAAGTGTAACGTTAAGCACAACCAGAGATTTGCACACTGTAGAAGTAACCATTCCTTTGCCGGGGCTTGTACTCCGTGCCGAAGACGAGAGCGATGACATGTATGCATCCATTGATGCCGTGGTAGACAAGCTTGAACGGCAAATTCGCAAGCACAAAACCAAGCTAAACCGAAAATTCCGTCAAGAAGGCAGTTTGAAAACCCTTTTTGTGGAAGATCCGGCAGGTGGCGTGGCTGTTGCTGAAGATGCAGAACTGGATGAGCTGGAAGTTGTCCGCACCAAGCGTTTCTTATTGAAACCTATGGATGTGGAAGAAGCTATTCTTCAAATGAACATGGTTGGACATAATTTCTTTGTGTTTTCCAATATTGACAACGAAGAAGTTAACGTAGTTTACAAGCGCAATGATGGTAAATACGGTCTGATCGAACGGCAATAGCCTGTGAAGTAGGAACTTTTCACATTTTAAAATGAATAGAACGATTTCGATTGAAGCATGCTTCATGGATATTAGGAAAATGAAAACAACACGAGCCTTATCCTTGCGAACCTGGCGGGATAAGGCTCTTTTATATGTTTTTTTGTGAAAGTAAGGAAATTTAAACTTGGATAAGTGTAATCAAGTTGTGTATTTCGTGCGTCAATTGTTTTGGTATCTTTAACCGGATGCAAATCTGGAGGCTGCTTGTGTTGCGGCATGTCCTACAAACTGTTACAATTTATGCAAAGAACATCGCACGATGGGCTGGTACAGCCGGGCCTGTCAAACATATCGGGAATCAATTTCATCATGGACCCTTTCTTATTGTGAAATTGATTCTATTAATTGTTTTGCGCGAAAGGGGTAAACCATGCTAGGAATTGTTAAGAAAATCTTCGGAGATACCAATGAACGTGATGTCAAGCGTTTGATGAAGACGGTTGAACTGATCAATAAGATAGAGCCGGATTTCGAAAAGCTCTCGGATGAGGAGTTGCAAGCGAAGACGGTGGAATTTAAAGCTCGGGTCGAACAAGGGACTACGGCTGAAGAAATTTTGCCAGAAGCTTTTGCTACTGTTCGCGAAGCGTCCAAACGGGTGCTGGGTAAACGTCATTATGACGTACAGATGCTCGGCGGTATTGCGCTGCATGAAGGTAAAATTGCCGAAATGAAAACCGGTGAAGGTAAAACACTGGTAGGAACACTGCCGGTTTATTTGAATGCTCTGTTGGGCAAAGGCGTGCACGTGGTTACGGTCAATGACTATTTGGCGCAACGTGACAGCGGAGAAATGGGACAAATTTATAACTTCCTAGGAATGTCCGTAGGGCTTAATTTGGCCAACATGGATCATGCCGCCAAGCAGGCAGCATATGCTTGTGACATCACATACGGTACAAACAACGAGTTCGGATTCGATTATCTGCGTGATAATATGGTGCTTTACAAAGAACAGATGGTACAACGTCCGTTGTACTTCTGTATCATTGATGAAGTGGATTCCATTCTCGTCGATGAAGCCCGTACACCATTGATTATTTCAGGACAAGCCCAGAAATCGACCGAGCTGTATTTTGCGGCTGACCGTTTTGTGAAGAGCCTGAATGTTGAAGAAGATTACACGCTGGATATTAAGGTGAAGTCGGTTGCTTTGACCGAAAACGGCGTATCCAAAGCTGAAAATTTCTTTGGTCTTGAAAACTTGTACGATCAGGAAAGTGTTACAATCAATCACCACATTGTACAGGCATTGAAAGCTAATGCTATTATGCGTTTGGATGTGGACTATGTCGTGGCTGACGGTGAAGTCCTAATTGTCGATGAGTTTACAGGTCGTTTGATGGCTGGACGTCGTTACAGTGATGGTTTGCACCAAGCTATTGAAGCCAAGGAAAACATCATTGTACAAAATGAAAGCATGACATTGGCGACAATTACATTCCAAAACTATTTCCGTATGTACCGCAAATTGGCGGGTATGACGGGTACAGCTAAAACAGAAGAAGAAGAATTCAAAAAAATATATGGTCTGGAAGTGCTCCAAATTCCGACGAATAAGCCTAACCAGCGTGTAGATATGCCTGACATAGTGTACAAGAGCGTGAAAGGCAAATTCCATGCTGTGGTAGATGAAATCCTGGAGCGTAACAAAAAGAACCAGCCGATATTAGTAGGTACGGTTTCTATTGAAAACTCGGAGCTTCTTTCTGAAATGCTGAAACGCAAAGGCGTTCGTCACAAAGTGCTTAACGCCAAGTATCATGCTGAGGAAGCTGAGATTATTTCCCGTGCAGGTGAAGCAGGCGCAGTTACCATCGCTACCAACATGGCCGGACGTGGTACTGACATCGTACTGGGTGAAGGCGTATCAGAACTTGGTGGTTTGCACATCATCGGTACAGAACGTCATGAATCCCGTCGTATTGATAATCAGCTTCGCGGACGTGCAGGACGTCAGGGTGATCCGGGCTCCACACAGTTTTACTTATCGCTGGGCGATGAGTTAATGAAGCGTTTTGGTGCGGACAACGTACTGAATATGATGGAGCGTTTGGGCTTCGAGGAAGACCAACCTATCGAGAGCCGTATGATTACACGTGCTATCGAATCAGCTCAAAAACGCGTCGAAGGCAACAACTTTGATCAGCGTAAAGTCGTTCTCCAGTATGATGATGTAATGAACCAGCAGCGTGCTATTATTTACAAACAACGCCGTGAGGTGCTGGAATCAGAGAACATCAAGGAAATTGTGTTTGACATGATCAAGCCTGTCATTGAGCGTGTAGTGGAAGCTCATTGCGGGGATGACATTCCTGAAAACTGGGAACTTGAAGAAGTAGCAGAGTATGTGAATAACAACCTGCTTGAGGAAAATACACTTACACGTGACGACCTGTGGGGCAAGGAAAAAGAGGAGATCGTGGATATGATCTTCGAAAAAGTTACCAACAGATACCACAGCCGTGAAGAAATGATTGGCGAAGATATGGTACGCGAGTTCGAGAAAGTTATCGTACTGCGTGCGGTCGATAGCAAATGGATGGACCATATTGATGCTATGGATCAATTGCGTCAAGGTATTCACTTGCGTGCTTACGGCGGTACCGATCCTCTGCGCGAGTATCAATTTGAAGGCTTCGAAATGTTCCATGCTATGATTGCTAGCATCCAAGAGGAAGTAGCGACATACATCATGAAAGCACAAATTGAATCCAATCAAGAGCGTCAGGCTGTCATCGACGAAGACAAAATTTCGACGAGTGGCGAACCTGCGGCTCCTAAAAAGAAATCCGCTCCTTCGCGTCCGCGTAGAAAATAACGGATTGAAATTAAGGGAGAGTCTTGAGATACACTATTCCCTGCAGTGCATATAATGGCAGGCGGCAGTTCAACCACTGACCGTCGGCCATTTTGTGCCATACAGGGGATGCACTGATGTTTTCAGCTTATAGTGTTTTTGTTGGAGGATCAGTTTGAATATTTTTTTCTTGAGAAGATTGTCCCTATTTCTATAATTATGACAAGCAAGCGGGTCTTAGCTTGCTTGTCAGTTAATTCAGCTCTTGACTCGGCTCACATACCTGAGCCGATTATCTATAAGTCGTTTGACTTTACGGCGGTCGGTAGCGAAGTGAAGGATTTGAATCTGGAGAAGCGTCAGCGTTCGCCTTTGCAGTGAGATGCCCACCTTTGAATGTGTTAATCCAATCAAGGGCATCTCGCTGCAACAGCGATCGTAAGATCAAATCATTCGCGCAGCGCCTACCCACCAGTCGTAACTCACAACGCTTTTACTTCCCCTAACCATATATTAAAAGGAGAATGACATCATGATTGATCCAAGTGTAAAGCATGATTTGCGAGAAATAGGCAAGAAACTAACAAACCTTAGGGGGTCTCTTTGACTTAGATCTCAAACAGGAAATGATCGCAAACTTTGAAGTAAAGATGGCTGCACCTGACTTTTGGGATGATAATGATAAAGCCCAAGGTGTAATAGCGGAAATGAACGCTGTTAAGTCTTCAGTAGACAGCTATGAACAGCTTCGTCAGGAATACGAAGACGCTGGCATGATGGCCGAGCTGGCTGATGAGGAAGGCGATGAAACACTGGCTGGAGAGATTGAGAACAGTGTCAGTTCTCTGCTGAGCAAGCTTCAGGAGTTTGAATTGCAATTGCTTTTGAATCAGCCGTATGACAAACTTAATGCCATCCTGGAGTTGCATCCGGGAGCAGGCGGAACGGAGTCCCAAGACTGGGGCCAAATGTTGCTACGGATGTATACACGCTGGGCAGAAAAACGGGGCTTTAAGGTAGAGACCCTGGATTATCTAGCAGGTGATGAAGCAGGGATTAAGAGCGTAACCCTTTTGATCAAAGGTTACAATGCCTACGGCTATTTGAAAGCAGAGAAAGGCGTGCATCGGCTTGTTCGTATCTCTCCATTTGATTCCTCCGGCCGTCGACATACATCGTTCGTATCCTGTGATGTGGTGCCGGAAATTGCGGATGATGTGGACGTTGAGATCCGCACGGAAGATCTTAAAATTGATACGTACCGGGCCAGTGGTGCGGGCGGTCAGCATATTAATACGACCGATTCAGCCGTTCGGATTACGCATTTACCTTCCGGTATTGTCGTGACCTGTCAGAATGAACGTTCCCAGATCAAGAACCGAGAGCGTGCCATGACGATGCTCCGTTCCAAGCTCTACGAGCGTAAGATCGAAGAGCAGCGTCAGCATTTGGACGAAATCCGCGGAGAACAGTCCGATATTGCATGGGGCAGCCAAATTCGCTCCTACGTGTTCCATCCATACAGCATGGTTAAGGATCACCGTACTAGCGTGGAAACTGGCAACGTAGGGGCTGTCATGGATGGCGATCTCGATCCCTTCATCGATGGTTACCTGCGCAGCCAAATTAAGCTGGACGCAGAATAATAGCCTGTACGTTTTCCTACAGTCCGCAGACCATGTGCCTGCAGACTGTAGGAATTTTTGTGTAACGGTATTTTTTAATTAAAGGAGAACACGAATGATGCCTCAATTGAATCCTCCCGCTGCTCGCCGAAGACGACGCAAGCCTCTGATTGCCGCCAGCGGACCCGCACGCAACGTGACCGATATTTTGCTGATTATACTCGGCTCTTTCATTACAGCGCTGACCTTTAACATGTTCTTGCTCCCAAACCGGATTGCATCCGGGGGGGTATCGGGCTTGTCTATCTTGGGCGAGGAGCTGTTTGGCCTGGAACCAGCCTATACGCAGTGGGGAATGAATATTCCGTTATTTATAGCAGGGGTCCTGCTGTTAGGGAAAAAATACGGTTTGCGTTCTTTGCTGGGAAGTATTATGCTGCCGCTATTCGTTTATGTTACGAAGGACTGGGCAGTTCCGACAACCAATCCGTTGCTGGCTTCGCTATATGGTGGAATCGGAGTAGGGTTGGGTTTGGGTACCGTGTTTCGGGGCAGGGGCTCGACGGGTGGACTGGCTATTTTGGCGCAGATTATTCAAAAATATACGGGTTTTAGTCTTTCTCTCTGTGTCATGTTGATGGATGGCACGGTGATTACACTGGCTGGTTTTACCCTCTCGCCAGAACGGGCGTTGTACGCGTTGATCGGCTTGTTTGTAACGGGCAAGGTCATTGATGCCGTGGAAATGGGATTGGGCTACTCCAAAGTGGCTTACATCATATCCAATCAGAAAGAAACGATCACGCAGGCTATTTTGCAGGATTTGGACCGAGGATTGACAGAGCTGGCAGGACGGGGCGGTTACACGAACGAAGAACGTCCTGTGCTTATGGTTGTAGTCGGACAAAACGAGGTAACTCGCCTTAAAACGCTCGTCCGCTTGGTAGACCCGGAAGCTTTTGTGATAATAAGTAATACTCGTGAGGTATTGGGTGAAGGGTTTAAGAAGGAAAGCTGAAACAAAGAGGGCCTTCTGGAGGCATGCTCTTAACTGAATCCATGCAGGAGAGCCCACTAATATAGTAGGCTCTTCTCTCTTCAGCATGCTTTACTAGATTCATTTTACCAATCGTTCAAGCCAATTTGCCGTTTGTCCTTGATTAAAATACGAGGTAGGCGTTCCTTTTACCCCTGTCTTGACCATAAATAGGCCGCCTGCTAAGGGTTGATCGGCACTATCATCATCTTGAGCAGTCGTAATATATAACTCATCCAGCTGTTCACCGCCAAAAGCGCACGAAGTCACACAATTGACGGGAAGTGATACCTCAGCAATTACTTCTCCATGAGCAGGATGGATACGGGAGACACGTTTACCACCCCATCTCGCGACCCACAACATGCCCTCTGCATCGATTGTCATGCCATCTGGATACCCTTCACTTTCATCCAATCTAGCCACCAGTTGCTTATTCCTAATAGTGCCTTGTGCCACATCGTAATCAAAGGAGACGACCTCCAATGTTGGAGTATCAATGTAATACATTGTACGATGATCTGCGCTCCAGGCTAATCCATTAGATATGGAAGCTTTATCAACCAGTAAGGAGACCTTGCCTTTTGTGCTCAGACTATACAATGCTCCTTGCGCATGTTCGCCATTTAGACTCATGGTTCCTGCTAAAAAACGTCCGGCAGGATCGCATTTTCCATCATTAAAACGATTACCTAGTCTACCTTCCTCAGGGTCATGAATTAATACTTTGGCCCCTGTCTCAATATCCAAACAATATAGACCGCTAATCAGCGCTACGATCACTTTATTTTTGAGATAAGGTACAACTGCACCAATATGTTCACCAACATTTATTGTACGATCTGTGTATGTAAAAGGATCGTAGATATGCAATTGAAAGCCTTTAATATCGACCCAAAATAAACGTTGAAACCGCTGATCCCAGCTGGGACCCTCACCTAACTTTGCTTTTGCATCTATAACGATATTCGCTGTATATGTTTCGATGTGTAACACCCCTAACGTATAGGTTTATTTTCGACCCCAATTATCTGCTTCAGAGGTTCCTCTGAGCAGATTCACTAGATGCAGCCCATGTGATTTCCTCTTGTATGAGTGCTACATGTACTCCCTTCATGTTCAACAAGTCCATAAAGTGCAGCAAATGACCAATCGAGATGAACTCCAATAAGTGAGATCATTTAAAGGGAATATCCCCCTTATTCTTTATGCAAAATGGCAAGCTGTATTCAAGAAGTTCGCTGTCTATTTTTTATTTCCTTTATTATAGCTCGTACAGCTTGTCGGTCAAAAGAATAGACAAGAGCGCATATTTTAAATTAGGGGGAATAACATGACATGAGGTGTTGTATTTATATAAATAGAGTCGTATAATAATACATATTTCATACGAACGGAATGGAGGAAGGTCTGTGAGCAGCAAGTTAAAAGTGGCAATTGTCGGTTCCACCGGGTATGGCGGGGTGGAGCTGATTCGTTTTTTGGTTCATCATCCGCAAGTAGAGATTGTATCTGTTATTTCTTCGTCCAGCGCGGGTGTCCCAATCAGTGACGGATTTCCACATCTGACGGACATTGTGGTGCAGGATTTGGACGGTGTCGAAGTCCACGAAATTGCTGCTAAGGCCGATCTGGTTTTCACTGCTACGCCATCGGGCGTTAGTACCAAGTTAGTGCCGCAGCTTCTTGATGTCGGACTGAAGGTCATTGATCTTTCCGGGGACTTTAGGCTTCGAAGCGGGGAAATGTATGAAGCTTGGTATAAAAAGCCTGCGGCTTCACCCGAATATCTCAAGCAAGCGGTATACGGACTCAGTGAGGTGTATGCAGAAAAGCTGGCGGGCGTTTCTTTTATTTCAAATCCAGGCTGTTATCCGACTGCAACATTACTGGGGATTATTCCTGCGCTGAAAGCGGATTGGATCGACCATCGGTCGCTGATTGTGGATGCCAAATCCGGTGTATCCGGCTCGGGTAGGGGAACAAGCCTCGTTTCGCACTATGCGGAAATGAACGAGAATTTTAAGGCTTATAAGGTGAATAAGCACCAGCACATCCCTGAGATCGAACAGGTACTGGGTGATATTGTGGGCGAGGACGTTACGATTACGTTTACAACACAACTTGTTCCCATGACCCGAGGAATTATGAGCACGATTTATGTCACGCTGAAGGGTGATCATACAGATCAAGATCTTATCGGGTTATACCGGGATTATTATAAAGGCCATCCTTTTGTCCGTGTACGTGGCGAAGGTATATGGCCAGCAACGAAGGAAGTAATGGGTTCGAATTACTGTGACATCGGTTTTGCAGCAGATGCCCGAACCGGGCGTCTTACGATTATTTCTGTCATTGATAATGTTGTGAAGGGTGCCGCTGGGCAGGCGATTCAGAATTTAAATTTGATGATGGGATGGGAGGAGAACCTCGGGCTAGGCTTCATACCGGTATATCCGTAAGTAGCAAGTAACTGCAACATGGATACGGATAACGGCAGCGAGCGGGAATTTGGAATACAAACAGCTGTCATTCATCGAATATGTTGCGAACGAGGGCACATAATTATGGGCAAAGTAGAGTTTACAGTAGTGAACGGGGGTAACATCGTAACTCCGCGTGGTTTTACAGCCGGAGGATTACACTGCGGGCTAAAAAATTCGAACCGCAACGATATGGGCGCGATTCGTTGCGAGGTAGAAGCGACAGCTGCTGCGGTGTACACCACCAATGTGTTTCAGGCTGCACCGCTGAAGGTGACCCGCGAGAGCTTGGCAGATGGTCGATTGCAGGCAGTAGTGGTGAACAGCGGAAACGCCAATGCCTGCACGGGACAACAAGGAGAGCAGGATGCCTACGCTATGCGTTCGGCTGCGGCTCATGAACTGGGTGTTGCTGAGAGCAATGTAGCCGTCGCCTCGACAGGCGTGATCGGCGAGCATTTGAAAATGGATTGTGTGCTTGAAGGTATATCCTCCTTACCTGACCGTATGAACGGGGCAAACGATGGAGCAGAGCAATTTACCCAAGCCATTCTGACAACGGACTTGGTTAAAAAGGAAGCATGTGTGGCGGTTGAAGTGGACGGTGTGACCGTGCACATCGCCGGGGCGGCCAAGGGATCGGGCATGATACATCCGAATATGGCAACGATGCTCGCTTTTATGACCTGTGATGCAGTAATCGGACAGACGGCGCTTCATCAACTATTAAAGCAGGCAACGGATACCAGCTTTAATATGATTACGGTGGATGGGGATACGAGCACGAACGATATGCTGATTGCTATGGCAAGTGGGCTGGCTGGCAACCGTGAACTGCACGTAGGGCATCCCGATTGGGACGCTTTTGCCGAGGCGTTCACCTATATCTGCCGAGAACTGGCGAAGGCAATTGCTCGCGATGGAGAGGGTGCTACGAAGCTAGTAGAGGTGTCTGTAAGCGGAGCGGTAAGCGATGCGTCCGCTCAAGCGATAGCCAAGACGGTGGTTGGGTCTAGTCTGGTCAAGTCAGCCGTCTTCGGAGCAGATGCGAATTGGGGACGGATTATTGCGGCCGTAGGGCGTGCTGGAGAGCCAGTTAATCCAGAAACGGTAGATATTCGCTTGGGTGATATTGTTGTGCTAAGCCAATCAAGTCCGGTCGCTTTTGATGAAGAAGAGGCGCTAGCCTATTTGCGGGGAGATACGGTGCAAATTATTGTTGATTTGCATCACGGAGACGGAACCGCTACAGCATGGGGCTGTGACCTAACCTATGATTATGTGCGGATTAACGCAGCTTATCGGACATAGATACCCGAATAAAATACGGATTGAATAAGGATAGTAGTTAATAGAAGCAAAGAGCGGATATAAGTCCAGCATCATTTAAAAATTGCACGGATATGCGGAGAAGAAAAGGAGAGATGATATGCAATCGGCAGTGGAACACGCGGATCAAGCGAATCATGCGGGAGTGGCACGTCGTAATTTTGTGATGAAATGCGGAGGAAGTACGCTGGCTGCGTTACCTGATTCCTTTTTTGAAGATTTGGCGCGTTTGCAGTCGGAAGGTCTTCAACCTGTCATTGTACATGGCGGTGGCCCTGCGATCTCCGACAACTTGGCGAAGCTGGGGATCGAAACAGAGTTCATTCATGGATTACGCAAAACGACCGAACCCGTGCTGGATGTCGTGGAGATGGTACTGGCGGGTAGCATTAACAAGCAGATTGTACGTAGAATAGGACTGCATGGGGGCCGAGCGTTGGGGTTGTCAGGTAGTGATGGTTATTTAATCGAAGCCAAGCCTGTGTCGAATGCTGCTGAGGTCGGTTGGGTCGGAGAGGTAACATCTGTTCAAGCCTCGATTATTACAGGTGTCCTGGATATGGACTATATGCCTGTTATTGCCCCCATCGGGATTGATCGATCGGGTCAGCGTTACAACATTAATGCGGATACGGCGGCGGGTGCGGTAGCCTCTCATCTGGGGGTCAGTCGGATGATCGTCGTTACAGATGTACCAGGCATATTGAAGAAGTATGGCGGAGAAAAGAAAGTGCTGGACTCTATCACCGTACAGGAAATTGAGGATATGATCAGCACAGGTGAAATATATGGGGGTATGATCCCGAAAGTGAGAGCGGCTATTGCCTGTATCCACGGCAAAGTGAAGGAAGTCGTCATTGTGAACGGTAGCGAACCGCAGGTACTAAGTCGTGTGCTAGGCGGAGAATCGATTGGAACACGCATTGTGCGTATGCAGTAATTGTAATATATAGCTCGACCTATATAACCAAACGATAAAGGAGCGTGAACATAATGAGTAAGGAACCGAATACGCTGGTGAGCGAGGAAATGCCAAGTACGGATGGAAGCGAAGTGCAAACGGAAAAGGTGTCAGCAAAAGCGCAGACAAATAGCTCTCTTTTTCCAAACTACGCAAGATACCCGCTTACACTGGTGAAAGGGCAAGGAAGCTGGCTGTGGGACGATCAGGGCAAGCGTTATCTGGATTTCATGTCAGGCATCGCCGTTACTAATTTGGGCCATGCGCCTCAAGCAGTAGCTGAACGATTGAAAAAACAGATCGATGAATTGTGGCATGTATCCAATCTGTTTCATATACCGGGGCAGGAACGGGCAGCTGCCTTGCTGACAGCCCATAGCAGCGCAGATGCCGTGTTCTTCTGCAACAGCGGGGCCGAAGCGAACGAAGCTGCAATTAAGCTGGCGCGTCGTTACCACCAGAAGGTAAAGCAGACCGGTCGCTACGAAATCATTACGTTCACGCAATCCTTTCACGGACGGACGCTGGCAACCTTGACCGCTACGGGTCAGGACAAAGTGAAAGAAGGCTTTTTACCGCTTCCCGCCGGATTCAAAAGCGTTCCGCTTCATGATCAGACGGCGCTTGAAGCAGCCATCAGTGAGAATACGGCGGCAATTATGCTGGAAATGGTGCAGGCCGAAGGCGGCATGTATCCGGTAGACCCTGCTTTCGTAGACGTGATCACCAAGCTATGCCGCGAGCATGGTTTGCTGCTGATCATTGACGAAGTGCAAACAGGTATGGGACGGACGGGCAAGCTGTTTTCCTTTGAGCATTATGGTATAGAGCCAGATATCTTTACATTGGCGAAAGGACTGGGCAGTGGTTTCTCTGTGGGTGCGATGCTAGGCAAAGGATATTTGCGTGAAGCGTTCACAGCGGGCAGTCATGGTTCTACCTTTGGAGGTACGCCACTTGCTATGGCGGCGGTTCAAGCTACTATTGAAACGATTATTGATGACAAGCTGCCAGAACGTGCAGCAGAGATGGGAGATTACCTCTTCCATAGCCTGCAAAAGCAGCTTGGAGATAGTCCTTTTGTAAAGGATATCCGTGGAAAAGGTTTGATGGTCGGCATTGAGTGTGCAGAGCCGGTAGCGGAGCTTGTTTTGGCAGGACAGAAGAAGGGCATTCTGTTCATTACAGCAGGACCGAATGTGATTCGCCTGTTGCCTAACTTGTATGTAACGAAAAACGAAATAGATCAGGCTGTAACATGGATTGCTGAATTGATTCGGGAGCATGTGGCTTAGTGTAAAGATCAAATCATCCCAGACTAGAGTGTAAAAGGAGACGATAGCATGAGCCAGGGCGGCGCACTGCAGCAGATGAATTTGAAAGGACGGGACTTCCTGGAGCTGGACGATTACTCGCCAGAGGAAATCCAGTATTTAATTGATCTCGCTGTTGAAATTAAGCGTAAGCATAAAAACGGGGAAACCTATCAGCCGCTAAAAGGGAAAACGCTCGGACTGATTTTCGAGAAATCCTCTACCCGCACACGGGTATCTTTCGAAGTCGGTATGTATCAATTGGGTGGGCATGCCCTTTTCCTCAGCAAAAATGACATTCAACTGGGACGCGGCGAACCGATTAGCGACATGGCCCAAGTCATGTCACGTTATCTGGATGGCATTATGATTCGTACCTTTGGACACGATAATGTGGTAGAGTTGGCACGTTATGCGTCCATTCCTGTGATCAATGGATTGAGTGATTTGGCGCATCCGTGCCAAGTGCTAGCAGATTATCAAACCTTGTATGAGCAAAAGGGCAAGCTAAAAGGGCTCAAATTGGCTTATATCGGAGACGGCAACAATATGGCGCATTCTCTCTTGATTGGTGGAGCGAAGCTCGGAGTGCATGTCTCCATTGCAAGTCCAGCTGGATACGAGCCTAACCCGAGTGTGGTCGCAGCTTCCCGTGAAATTGCCAAACAGACAGGTAGTGAGATCGTTATAACCCAAAGTCCGCAGGAAGCAGTACAAGATGCGGATGCGATCTACACAGATGTGTGGGCGAGCATGGGGTTTGAGGAAGAGCAGAAGGAGCGGGAGCTTGCTTTTGCCGACTTTCAGGTGAATGAAGAGCTGGTCAAGCTGGCAAAGCCGGATTATTTATTCCTGCATTGTCTCCCTGCGCATCGTGGGGAAGAAGTGAGCGCAGGCGTAATCGATGGTCCGAATTCGGTCATCTTTGATGAAGCAGAAAATCGTCTGCATGCGCAAAAAGCGCTGTTAGTTGCTTTAATGGCATAAGATTGATAGGTATTGATAGGTAAAGAAGATAAAGGCTAGAAGCATTCGGGGAGGACTTTAACAATGGCAAAAGAAAAAATCGTACTCGCATATTCCGGCGGTCTGGATACGTCGGTTATTCTGAAATGGCTCAAAGAAACTTATGATGCTGAAATCATCGCTTTCACCGCAGATATTGGTCAAAAAGAAGAACTGGACGGTTTGGAGGAAAAAGCACTCGCTACAGGGGCTTCCAAAGTGTACATTGATGATCTGCGTGATGAATTCGCCAAGGATTTTATCTATCCGATGTTTCAGGCGGGTGCCTTATATGAAGGACAATATTTGCTCGGAACGAGTATTGCACGTCCATTGATCGCTAAGCGGATGGTCGATATTGCGATTGCCGAGGGAGCAACAGCCATTGCTCACGGGGCAACAGGCAAAGGTAACGATCAGGTACGCTTCGAGCTGAACGCGGCGGCGTTGACGCCGGATATCAAGGTGATTGCACCTTGGCGGCTGGAAGAGTTCCGCAATCAGTTCCCGGGCCGTGCAGAAATGATTGCCTATGCGGAAAAACACGACATTCCGGTAACTGCTTCTGCAGCCAAGCCATACTCCATGGACCGTAATCTGCTGCATATCAGCTATGAAAGCGGCGTGCTGGAGGACCCTTGGTTTGATCCAAGTGCTCCTGAAAATAAAGAAATGTTCTTGCTCAGTAACGCGCCTGAGGACGCTCCTGATGAAGCAGAATATTTGGAGTTGGAATTTGAAGCAGGTAACTGCATCGCTTTGAACGGAGAACAGCTTAGTCCATTGCAAGTGATGGAAAAACTGAATGAGCTCGGCGGCAAGCATGGTATCGGACGCGTGGATATGGTGGAAAACCGTTTTGTTGGTATGAAAAGTCGGGGAGTCTATGAGACGCCGGGCGGTACGATCCTGTTCACAGCTCACCGCAAAATGGAATCCATCACGATGGATCGCGAGGTTATGAATCTGCGTGATAGTCTGATTACCCGTTATGCTACCTTGGTTTACAACGGTTTTTGGTTCGCACCGGAACGTGTCGCTTTGCAGGCTCTGGTTCATGAGAGTCAGAAAAATGTTAGTGGTACCGTGCGCGTGAAGCTGTACAAAGGCAACATTATCGGCGCAGGCGTTAAAAGTCCGGTTAGCTTGTACAATCCGGACATTGCGACCATGGAAGCCGATCCGACACAAGCCTACGATCAAGGCGATGCAACAGGCTTTATCCGCTTGAATGCTCTGCGTTTGAAGGTCAATGCGGGTGTAACACAAAATCATAAATAATGATGTAACCTAAAAAATGTACGGGATGCGGGCCGTTCTTGTCCAAACGACGAGGGCGGCTTGTATTGCAGAGAGGGGATCATGCAATGAGTAAGCTATGGGGCGGACGGTTTACGAAGCAAACGAACAAGCTGGTAGAGGAATATACGGCTTCTATCGGGTTTGATCAGGCGTTGGCGGAAGAAGATATTCAAGGCAGTTTGGCTCATGTGGCCATGCTAGGAAAATGTGGAATTATTCCGCAGGAGGATGCAGACACGATCAAGGAAGGACTGCACACCGTTCTGGAGCGTATCCGCCGTGGGGAAATTGAATTTTCCGTTTCGGATGAGGATATTCACATGAATATCGAAAAAAATCTAATCGAGGCTATTGGTCCAGTGGGGGGTAAACTACACACTGGGCGTAGCCGTAACGATCAGGTAGCAACGGATATGCACTTGTATTTGCGTGGACGTGTGGTATCGCTGGTGGGTATGCTGCATGATGTACAAGCTGCATTAATCGGCCAAGCAAAGGATAATCTGGACACGATTGTACCTGGATACACACACTTGCAGCGTGCGCAGCCTATTTTATTTGCACATCATCTGCTGGCGTATGTGTCTATGCTGGAGCGTGATATTGACCGACTCAAAGACAGCTACAAGCGGATTAACGTGTTGCCGCTTGGCGCGGGTGCTTTGGCCGGGACCACTTTTCCGATCGACCGTCATTTTGTAGCCGAGCAACTGGGATTTGATGGCGTATATGAAAATAGCCTCGATGCCGTCAGCGATCGGGATTTTATCGTAGAGTTCCTGGCTGGCGCCTCGCTGATTATGACGCATTTGTCTCGTCTGAGCGAAGAATTGGTGCTATGGAGCAGCACGGAGTTTGGTTTTGTCGAGCTGGATGATGCTTTTTGTACAGGCAGCAGCATTATGCCGCAGAAGAAAAACCCGGACGTACCGGAGCTGGTACGTGGTAAAACCGGACGTGTCTATGGAAACCTCGTGGGCTTGTTGACTGTACTGAAATCCTTGCCGCTGGCATACAACAAGGATATGCAGGAGGACAAGGAAGGGATGTTCGATACCGTTGCCACGCTGGAAGGAGCCTTGCAACTGTTCGCACCGATGATCGCCACGATGAAGGTGAACAAGGATCGCATGCGTCAAGCGGTCAACCAGGACTTCTCCAATGCAACGGATATTGCGGACTTCCTGGTCGGCAAAGGGCTTCCGTTCCGTCAGGCGCATGAGGTCATTGGCAAAACCGTACTGTATTGCATCCAGCATGGAAAATACCTGCTTGATCTGACACTGGACGAATTCCAGCAGTTTTCGGATCTGTTTGACGAGCGTATCTATGAGGTACTTCAACCAGAAGCGGTGGTTAATGCACGGAATGTATATGGCGGAACCGCTACCGGGCAGGTACAGGCAGCTATTGGGCGCAGTGAACAGCTCCTGGCGAATACATCAACATGGTTTGAAGGGCACAAGCAAAAAAAATAATCAGTAAAGAAAGATATTATTCTCTTGCATAGCAGCGGGATGCTGTGTAAAATCAAATTTTAAGGAATTAGCAATCTAAGTTTCAAAGGCACCGTTCGCGGTGTCTTTTGTGTTTTTTGGGGCATTAATTCATAGTTCTAAATACCTATTACTACACTAGTGTGAAAGTTTCTAGAATTTACATTTTTGTATACTACGTCTACGGTGATTATGGTAGAATAGCACTAAGTTTTTCATTGAATTACCAATTCAATAGGACAAGAACTATATTCAATAAATAAATGTCAAGTTACTAGGGGCTCTTTTGGTCAAGTGAATTTCATAAATGTGTAAATGAAGGGCTTGAATGAGAACAGAGGTATGTCTTGGTTTTGGGAGAACGGCATGTATATGCTTTAAAGTAGTGACGTAGCAATAGGCAGAGTCGGGATGATTCAGGGAGGTATTATGAGAACTAAAAGGACGGCGCGTCAGTTAAAGAGCGCTTGGATCGGTTATCGCGCTTCTGAAGCCGATCAACTGATATCTTCATTGCATGAGGAACGGATACAAGCGGAGGAGTTACTGCGCGAGGAGCGGGAACTTTTTCACGCGGCGCTGGAACGGAAAAAGCAGCGGGATGCGGAGTTAAAGCAGCTGCTTGCAGATGCGCTTGCGGAAGAGCGGCGCTGGATTGAAAGGGCGGGAATTCATGGGTGACAAGCTTAGGTGGCAGGTTGGAGGAGTTTCAATTCGCCAAACCAAGAGAAGAATAAAAGAAGAGCGTCAGCGAATCGAACAACTGCAACAACAGCTAGAGGCTCAGCGGGCAGAGCAGGCTCCGGTGCTGTACAAGCTTGATTTTCATATCGAAGAGTTGGAACGGCGACTTCAGGATACAGAACTTCGTATCGAGGCTATACGGAACGCCAATGATACAGCAGCAGCTGTGGAACAATTGCTGGATGAAGGGATACAGGATGGACAGGCGCAGGAGGCTCAAGTCCAATATGCATCTGGCCAGGAACAGACAGCAGCAGGAGCTGCTATGGTCACTGCTTCCAGTATCCCTGGTACGGAAGGCGAAGAGGCAGCAACAGGAACGCGGAGCGGCCGAAACGGCAAGGCCCGTCTGGGGGATCAACTGGTGGAGAACGGGATGATCACCCGCGATCAGCTGACAGATGCCATCCGCAACCAGAAGCGCTACGGTGGTAGGCTGGGCGATATTCTTGTAGAAATGGGCTTCATTACAGCCGAGCAGCTACAGGAACAGGTTGGCGGCGACGAGTCCAAGGAGCGCCTAGGCGATATGCTGGTTCGTTCCGGTTATATATTGCCGGAACAACTGGAACGCGCACTGGAGTTCCAGGCGAAGAGCGGCGGGCTGCTGGGCGACATCTTGCTGTCATTGCAAATGCTGGAACCTGCGGATTTGTACCGCGCGATTGCTACACAGAACCGGATCGGGCGTATTGGTGAGGAACTCGCGCTGGATGCGGCGTACAAACTACCCGAGCAAGTGGCAATGGCTTATGGCGTGGTCGTTATCCATCAATATATGAACCGATATATTGTGGCGGTCAGCGATCCGCTGCCAGAAGAGCGACGCTTGAAGCTGGAGGAAATTCTGGGTATGCCGGTAGAGCAGGTGCTTGCTACGAAGGAAGAGATGGAGCAGCTCTGGGGTAAAATCTACGGTGAAGAAATGATGCAGGAGAGCACGACCGGGCTGTTGGAAAAAGAACCGCACAATTCGGCGCGGACGACTTTTACAAAGGGACAACTTTGGGTGTTCGCAGCCATGGGTATGATTACACTGCTCGGTCTCTTCTGGAACAGTTGGAAAACGGTGTTGATCATCAATATGATGATTCAGCTGTTTTATTTTGCGATGACGCTATTTAAATTTGGCATTATTTATCTTGGTTCCCGGCGTGGGGCGCAGCTTCGTTTTACGAAGGAAGAGGTTGACGCCATGGATGAAAAGAAACTGCCGATCTATACCATTCTTGTACCTATGTATAAGGAAGCGGGCGTGCTTCCGATGTTGTTGCGAAATTTGGAGCAGCTGGATTATCCCAAGTCCAAGCTGGACGTGCGGCTGCTGATTGAAGAGGATGACATTGAGACGATCGAGCTACTTCGGGAAATGAAGCTGCCGGCCTATTACACGACACTGGTCGTTCCAGACGGTTTGCCGAAAACCAAGCCGAAGGCATGTAATTATGGACTTATTCGGGCACGTGGCGAGTTTGTCGTGATTTACGATGCTGAGGATCGTCCCGACGCTGATCAGCTTAAAAAGGTCATTGCAGCGTTCGATTCACTCCCTGAGCATTATGCGTGTATTCAGGCGAAGCTCAACTATTTTAATAGTACACAAAATTTGCTGACCCGCTGGTTCACTCAAGAATACAGTATGTGGTTCGAGCTACTGCTGCCGGGTATTATGCAGTTAGATACCCCAATTCCTTTAGGTGGCACATCCAATCATTTTCGGGTATCTGTATTGAAAGATATTAATGCGTGGGACCCCTATAATGTAACCGAGGATGCCGATCTGGGCATACGTCTGTATAAAGGCGGCTACAAAACTGCTATTGTCGATTCCCGTACATGGGAGGAAGCTAACAGCCGCGTGGGCAACTGGATTCGTCAGCGGTCGCGCTGGATCAAGGGGTATATGCAGACGTGGCTGGTTCATATGCGCAATCCGGTGAAGCTGGTGCGCGAAGTGGGCTGGAAAGGTTTTTTCGGCTTTCAGGTGATGATTTTGGCAACTCCAATGTTGCCGTTGCTGAATCCGATTTTTTGGGGCTTGCTTATTTTATGGTTTGGCTGGGAATTGTCCTTTATTCCCAAGCTGTTCCCGGGATATGTGTATTACCTGGCCAGCGCGGAATTTTATATCGGTAACTTTCTGTTCGTATTCAGTAACGTGGCCGGAATGTATTGGGTCATCGGGGAACTGGAAGAGCGCGGTGAACGAACATTTTCATACGCGATGGTCAAATATGGGCTACTCTCGCCGTTATATTGGGTACTAATGAGTATAGCTGCGGTGAAAGCAGCTTGGCAGCTCATTACCAAGCCGTTCTATTGGGAAAAGACGACACATGGTCTGACCGATATGCACGACTTGGATGATACCCCGGCACAGTCCTCCTGAATATGAAGAAAGAAGGAGCAAGAATGGAGACAAAAACACCTTTTTTATCCGTCGTCATTCCCATGTACAATGAAAGCTCGCATCTTGAGCGTTCGCTTAAGGTGATTGATGGGGTACTGTCTGTTGTCACCTCACGCTATGAACTCATCATTGTAGATGATGGTTCCAAGGACGATACGTGGCTTAAATTGTCTGAATTATCCCATCGAATGCCCTCTTTGCTCGCGCTCCGGTTGAGTCGGAACTTCGGTAAGGAACTGGCGTTGTGCGCAGGTCTGGAAAATGCCTCTGGCGATGCAATCATTGTCATGGACGGTGATTTGCAGCACCCTCCTGAGATGATTGGAGAAATGGTGCGTTTATGGCAAAATGAAGGTTATGATTTGGTCGAATGTGTGAAAGAATTCCGGGGAGAAGAGTCGGTGGGCAAAAAGCTTGGAGCTTCTTTGTTCTACGCGACCTTGAACCGCTTGACGGGCTTTAATCTCAAGGATGCCTCCGATTATAAGCTACTGGATCGACGAGTGGTGGATGCCTGGATGGCGATGCCAGAGCGGATGCCGTTTTTTCGCGGAATGACGGCCTGGCTCGGTTTCCGTAAAACCCAGATTTCATTCCGAGTGGCTCCACGCGAAGAGGGTCCAAGCCGCTGGAGTCCGTTAGGGCTGACTCGACTGGCAGCAGAAGCGATCGTTTCGTTTTCGACAGTACCATTGCGGGTTGTAAGTCTGATGGGCCTCATTTTTATGCTGATTTCAGTCGTATTGGGGATTCAGACGTTAATGCGTAAATTAATGGGTGACGCTGTGACCGGTTTTACCACTGTCATTTTGCTGCTCTTGATTATCGGCAGTGTACTCATGCTGTCGATCGGAGTAGTAGGAGAATATATTGCCGCCATATATCACGAAGTCAAAGCTAGACCTCGCTATCTGATAGCAGATAAACGGGCGAATGCTGACCGATTGTGGGTGGACAGGGAGTTTAATCAACATGATCAGACGTTCATATCTAAAGTATCCAATCATTAAATACGGTATTGTAGGACTGCTGGGTACAGGTATCCATGTTGGTGTACTTGTGCTGCTGGTGGAGCTGTTTACGGTACCTGCAGTAATGGCTACTACAATAGGATTCGTGGTTACGCTGCTCGTTTCCTATGTGCTGAACCGAAACTGGACGTTCGAGCCTACCGGTGAGGGAAGCCGCACCCAGTTTCTTAAATATTTATTGGTCTGTACCTGTGGCTTACTCTTAAATGCCGCCCTGATGTACGTGACCATTCACTGGATCGGTTGGTCGTATCTGATCGGTGAAGTACTAACTACCATCATCGTGCCTGTTCATAATTATTTCTGGAACCGCTACTGGATCTTCTCCGTTCCGCAACAGCGTCAGAAAGAGGTTTCATGATTTTAAGAAAACACGGAAAATTGCTGTCATTGTTTGTTTTTATTGCTGCTCTTGAACTGGCGGTGGGTGTGTATTTTGCATGGCATCTTGGCTATATGCATACCGATGCGCTTAGTCGAGTGGCTAATGCATTTTATGTGCTATACAGTCGTGATCCACACTTGGGTGCTATCGGGTTTGTATGGAATCCGCTGCCCAGTTTGATGGAACTGATCGTGCTGTTGTTTTATCCTTTATTTCCAGTACTCGCTTCCCACGGGCTGGCGGCAGTGATTGTGAGCAGCCTGTTTGCAGGGGCGAGCGCGGCATTATTGTATGCGACGGGCAAACAGTTGGGGCTTCACGGTGCAACCAGCTTGCTGATTGCGCTATTATTTTCACTGAATCCATTTATGTTTCTGTTTGGCTTCAACGGCTTAAGTGACTCGCCATATATCTTTTTCATCCTGTTGACAGTGAGTCGATTTTGTATGTGGTTGAAGGATCGCAAGGCGGCGAATTTGATCGTATCCGGTTTTGCACTTGCACTCGCTTTTTGGGTGCGCTATGAAGCGGTTCCGCTTGGCGTTGCGATGGCTTTGGGTGTATTGCTGACGATCTTTTTTCTGCATCGGTGGCGTACAAACAGAGAGAGCGTTAGAACGCAATTGTCTTTAAAAGAGCGCCTGTACAAGGTAGAAGCGACATGGCTTCTATTGTTGCTGCCGCTTGTCTTTTCCGGTTTGCTGTGGCTCTTTTTTAACTGGATTATCATGGGCGACCCGCTTTACTTTTTACGCTCGCAATATTCCAATTCCACACAATCAGCGGCTTTGTTAGAGGATCAGCGCTTTGTAGAAATGTTTGCTCACCCTGTGCTGATGCTAAAGTTTGTCGGGCAACGAACCTTATGGTATGCGGCTCCGTTAATTTCCATTTTGCTTATACGCCTATTGGACAAACGTCTGTGGAGTTGGAGCACGCTTACGCTATTAGCAATCTTTTTATCGGTACCCGGGCTTCAGCTTTTACTGATGTTTAAGCATTCTTCATTTGGCTGGTTCCGCTATTTTATGTATGTATTCCCGATTACGGTTGCTTGGCTGCCGTATGAGCTTAGTCTGTTGAAGGGGAAAATGCGGGAGATCGGAATCTCACTGGTAACGGCAGGGATGTTGGTAACAGCAGGCTTGTTATCCTACGCACTGACGAACCCCGCGATTGCAGCAGATGAACACAGCTATTTGACGCATAGTGGTAATGAAAGCTACGAACGTCAAATTATTGAGCGGAAAATAGCGCCGTGGCTGGATGAGTATTATGGTTCATCTCTTATTTTGACAGATTCTTATGCCGCCTATCCGATCATTTTGAGCAGCAAAATTCCGAAGAAGTTTATGATTACGAGTGATTATGATTTTGGGGAATCTTTAATAGATCTGCCTGCTTCCAAGGTGGATTATGTCTTGGTCACGCGCTTGGTGGATGGGGTACCGCTGGATCAGGTAAACCGGAGCTATCCTGATTTATTCGAAAAGGGAGCGCCGTGGGCCTCGTTGGTACATGACTTTGACGGGCAGTGGCGACTGTACAAAATAGAGCATGAAGAATCGAAATAATTATTATATTTTAGTGCATCGTAGCGGAGGGAAGAATACAGCTGTAGGGTGTGAGTGGGCTACAGCTGTATCACCGCAAGAAGTTTGAGGGGGAACGAGAGGAATGTCCTTTCGCAAATGGTCTGCAAGCAGATGGATGGCTATAGGTCTGTTTGTATTTATACTTGCATTGGAACTTTCTGCGGGCATCTATTTCAGCTATGTTCTGGGATATATGCACACAGACGCGCTCAGTCGCGTAGCTAACGCATTTTACGTGCTGTACAGCCGCGACCCGCATCTGGGCGCCATCGGATTTATCTGGAATCCACTACCCAGTCTTCTGGAAATGGTGATTCTACTGCTGTATCCAATCTTTCCGGCATTAGCCACCTATGGATTGGCTGCTATTATTTTGAGTGCTACCTTTTCTGCTTTGACCGCTATGTTGCTATATCGGGCGGGTGTCAGAACAGGGCTTAGCTCTAGTATGAGCTTGCTGCTGGCTTTGTTGTATGCACTGAATCCGTTTATTTTACTGTTTGGTGCCAATGGGCTGAGTGATTCGCTATACATATATTTCATTATGATGACGGTGATTGAGTTTGCATTGTGGCTCAAGGATCGCATGACGGCAAGTCTGATTGTTTCTGGATTAGCGCTTGCCATGGCGTTCTGGACTCGTTATGAAGCGGTTCCTCTGGGCGTGGCAATGGCAGGTGGCGTGGTCTTGGCGGTTTTGTTTCTCCATCGAAACATGGGCAGACGCGAGCTGGCCTTGCGAGAAAAACTGCACAAGGTCGAGGCAACGTGGTTACTGCTTCTGCTCCCCGTGGTCTTTTCCGGGCTGTTGTGGATTTTCTTTAACTATCTCATTATGGGGAATGCTTTTTACTTCCTGAATTCGGAGTATTCGAACACGGCCCAATCGGCAGAGCTGCTGAATGATGATAAGTTTGTAGAGATTTTCTCCAATCCGCTGGTGGCCTTGAAATTTATTGCTTCCAAAACACTTTGGTATTCGGTACCGTTGTTTGCTATTCTGTTCATTCGTCTGTTGAGTGGACGCTTGTTCCGATGGGGAACACTGATTATTTTGCTGCTGTTCCTATCAGTGCCGGGATTGCAGTTTTTACTTATGATGAAGCAATCCTCGTATGGATGGTTTCGTTATTTTATGTATGTATTCCCAATTACCGTAGCCTGGTTGCCTTATGAGTTGAGCCAGCTTCAGGGACGATGGCGGAGGGCAGCCTTTGGCCTGGTATCCGTCAGTCTGCTGCTTACCGCTGGATTACTTTCCTATGCGTTGACTCGCCCGGATATTGCACCGGATGAGAACAGCTTTCTCACACGGACAGGTAATGTGAACTATGTGAGACAGGAGTCAGATCGTAGGATTGCCGTTTGGTTGGATGAGCATCTGCCGAAGTCTACCATTATGACCGATTCGGCTTCAGCCTACACCATGATTGTTTACAGCCAACATCCTAAACGCTTCCTGATCACCAGCGATTATTCGTTCAATAAGGCATTAAGTTATCCGCAGGATCACCATGTGGATTATATCCTTGTACCTAAGATCATGTCAGGCATGCCACTGAGTAAGATCAATATGGTATATCCGAACTTATATGAACATGGTGCCCCATGGGTTCAGCTTGAACGTGAGTTTAATGGTGAGTGGCGCCTGTATAAAGTACTGCCTAAGTCACTAACTAAAGAATCTCCATCAACGGAGACCACAACAAATCCCTAATGTGCATATAATAAATCCCCGAGCCTATCCCTTCGCCATGGTGCGATGAGAGAAGCTACGGGGATTTTTTTAACCTGTTTAGTGCTCTTTGAGCGGTAGCCATGCCAGAACATCCTGAATTTTCGCGTCCCAGTATCCCCATTCATGCGCTCCAGGACCTTCTTCGTAGGTCAGCGGAACCCCGACGGTACTACATGTTTCACGAAAAGCCTGATTTCCCTTATAGAGGAAATCCTCTGTGCCGCAGCATTGGTAGAGTTGGGGGAGTGAGGTCCCCAAGGCAGCATGACGTTGTAGCAACTCTAGCAAGTCGTGATCTGTTCCGCGTATTTCATCTGGCCCCAAAATGTTAAGCCATTCCGCTGGACTCATCGCATTTTGCATAGGATCGGTGCGTGATGCGTGTAAATCCATGACTCCCGAAAGACTGGCAGCGGCTGCAAACCGCTCTGGATGCTGGAGTGCCAGTTTGAAAGCACCATATCCACCCATAGAAAGTCCGGCTACAAAATTATCCTCACGCTTGTCGGATAGAGGAAAGAATGAACGTGCCAAAGCCGGCAATTCTTCACTGATAAAGCTCCAATAAGCCGCTCCTTGCTCCATATTCGTATAGAAACTCCGATGTACTTGGGGCATAACGACAGCCAGGCCCAATGAGGCCACATAGCGTTCAATGGAGGTTCGACGCAACCAGGTTGAATCATCGTCCGATAGGCCATGCAGCAAATACAGCGTCGGATGTGGCCCGGTTCCTTGCTTGCCCTCTAGTCCAATTTGTGAACGGGTTGCCTGAGGAAGAATAACATTCATGGATGTGCTCAGACCAAGAACTTCCGAATAAAACTGACATTGAATAAGAGCCATAAGAAGACCTCTTTTCCTAGGGGTTTGTGACCTCATTGCGGTGTTCAGCATATGACTGAGTATTCATTCAGTATACCTTAGCCTGTCTAAATATACATATCCAAGTGATTGACTAGGTATTAAGTCCCGTTTCTTATTTATCCTACATTAGGAGGGGGTATGGTTATATGGGACGATTTTTTTAATTTGGGGGTTATTTGGGTTTGATTTCTGGTAAAGTGTTTAAAAAAGAATGATGAATCCAATCAGAGGAGGAATTTATAGCATGGGAAAAAAGTTAAGAAATACAGTTACAGGTGTATTGAGTACAGGTCTTATTCTTAGCGCATTCAGCGCAGCGGCAGCTGCTCCTCAAACTACAAATGGACATTGGGCAGGAGATCAGGTGCAACGCTGGTCAGCCACAGGACAATTGGACGGCGCGGTAAAACCGGATGCGGCAATCACACGTGCAGAATTTATTGTTCTTCTGAACCGCAGCTTGGGTACGTTCACGCAGGATACTCCAGCTGTGACAGACGTAACGTATGCGGACAGTGTAAAAGTAAACGGTAATGGAGGCAGAACGTTCACAGATGTACCAGCTTCTCACTGGGCATACAACGAGCTGACAAGTGCCGTGAATGCAGGTTACATAAGCGGCTATGCAGGTAACAAGCTCAAACCAAATGGTAAGGTAACACGTCAAGAGGCTGCGGCTATCGTAGGCAAAGCTATTGGACTCACTGCGGGTAACGCAGCAGATGTTACTAAATTTATTGACTCCGACAAAATTGGATCTTGGGCAAAGAAAAGTGTAGCGGCAGCTGCGGAGCAAAAAATCATCAACGGTTATCCGGATGGTAAATTTCAGCCACTGAAGTCGCTGACTCGTGCAGAGGCAATTGCTATTCTGGACGCTGCTTCCGGCTACAACCTGAGCCCTGTTGATAATCTGACGACGACTCCTGGTGGAACGGTAACGGATTCCACATACAGCAACGTGACAGATTCCACTTATGGTAACACGTCGACTACTTCTGGCAGCGAAACAGAAGATAGCAGCACAAATACCAGCACAGATAGCACGACTACGAACAACTCTACAACAATAGATACCAACACAGATGCAGACACAACTACGGATACGACTACAGATAGCACTACAGATAGCACTACAGACACAGTTGCAACTACGGGAGTACTGAAAGTCAACGATGTGTATGACGGAGAAAGTACAATTACGGGGACAGCTAAAGCAGGTTCCACAGTAACCGCCTATTCCAACGAACTGCCTATCGGTAGTGCAGTAGCCAAAGATGATGGCACATTTAGTATCAGTGTGCTTACTCAAAAAGCAACGGTTAGACTGGTAATCAAAGCTAAAGATGCAGACGGTAACGAAAGTGAGCCTGTAGAAATTTCTGTTTTGGGTAAACGCAGCGAGTAATTTATAGCTAAAATCCCCCTTTCATTCTGTCTGGAACAAGTCCAGCCGACAATGGAAGGGGGATTTTTCGTTTATTCGCTTATACCATCCTCGACAATAGACTTCTCGGGTTCACGTGTTTGTGGCTCAGACGATGTGCCACCGCCATAACTAGCTATAATGCGTTGCTGCGCTCGATACGTATCGCGGCTGATTCGGGTGCGATCTACGGCTTTTCCGTCTACCTTTTTTACCCGAAATGTTTCTACCACATACCCTTCTTTGCCCTGCCGAAGTACTTGATAGAAGCCAGGGGAAAGTGAGTCATTACGCAGCCTCTTCTCCGGTATGGGAAGTACGCGAACCGTATGGGATTCCAGTTCATACGAAACATTGGACGGAAATGTACCAAAAAATTTAACAATAAGTGTTCGGTTTTGGACAGCCGCACGAAGTAACAAATGCTTGCCTGTATTGTTTTTAAAACGGAAATTAATGGACCCCGTAGCGAAAGTCGCATCCTGACCTTTGGGCAGATAGCTGACCGGCAAGGAATGGTTGCGGCGCTCAACAATGTCCAAACCGACTCGCAGCGCTGCATTATACACCGTGCTGGATACCTGACAAATCCCCCCGCCTATACCGGACTCCAACTGACCGTTCACGATCACTGGAGCTTCACGAAAGCCATGAGTGCGCTCAGCCTTGGCAATCAATTGGCCATAGTCAAAAATGTCACCCGGCTTGAGAATTAAACCATCAACGGTGCTTGCCGCTGAGTTAACGTTGTACACGCGTCCTTCCGAGCTGCTGCCCAGACTGGTGGAGAACTGGACAATTTTGCGCTCAATCCCTTCGTTACGTAGACTGTCCACCGAAATTTTCGGTTCCAGCTGACGGAAAGGTAATTCCACTCGTACGGGCTCTTCCGAAGCGGTAAAATCCTTGGGCAGCGCCTTATCTAGTGCGGCGTCCAATCTGGGCCAATCTAGGCGTCGGGCAGAGCGCCCCGGAATATAACGAACCTGATCATTCCCGTCAATCTGTCGCACAGCATTGATAGGCATGCCATATCGTTGCTCCTCCCAATCGGCTCCGAATTGGGCCCTTAATATCTCCTCCTGTCGGAAAGATGTGATAGACCATTCCTTCTCGAAGCTAAAACGTGTCTGCACACGAGTCCATAGATGCTCCGAGCTGAGTGCCGTCACGGCATTCCGAAATGCCTCCGCTTTATAATGAATTCCTGCTTCCCCGAGTGTAATTTTTATATCCTGTGCACTGCTGTCACTGTCCGTCAGAAGTAGTGGACGTTGCTTCAATGCATCCAATTTTTTATCCACCAGCCGAAGAGCGGCTGTGTGATCCATGCTTCCTACGTTAATTCCTCCGACCCTCACTCCCTCCGGCAGTGTTTGTCTGTCGGCGTACAGATGAAGTCCTCCCCACAACATGGCTAGCGCCAGAACACCAGACCATATCCAAATGACAGATAAATGAATTTTTTTCATAATGCAGATGTCTCCTGTCTGATAAGCTTGATAGCGTACTCGTGTGCCATAATATTCATATATATGTGCCAAAAGCAGAAAACTTTCGGTACTATTTAGGTAACAAATTTGTTACAATGATAAACGGTATGATGAAATAGAGAAGTTTTTAAAGGAAATGCATGGAATATGTCGAATGGATATTAGGTTATGCGTAATATGATTAAGCAACGGGAAGTGATCGAGTGATTGAAATGCAGGATGTGTGGAAGACCTATACTAACGGAACCCACGCACTTCAAGGAGTATCGGTCAGAATTGACCGCAATGAATTTGTATACGTAGTCGGCCCGTCTGGAGCGGGGAAATCGACTTTTATGAAGCTTATTTATAGAGAAGAAGTACCTACCAAGGGGCAAATTTCAGTCAATGGTTTTAATATCGGGAAGCTCAAGCAGCGTAAAATTCCCTACGTTCGTCGTAACATCGGAGTCATTTTTCAGGATTTCCGGCTTTTGCCGCGTTTGACGGCTTATGAGAATGTGGCTTTTGCTATGGAAGTTATTGAAGCTCCCAAGAAGCTGATTCGCAAACGGGTACCCGAAGTGCTTGAACTGGTTGGCTTGAAAACAAAAATGAATCGTGAGCCTGCCCAGCTTTCCGGTGGGGAGCAACAGCGTGTAGCGATTGCACGGGCCATCGTAAACAATCCTTCCGTGATCATTGCCGATGAACCTACGGGAAATCTGGACCCGGAAACATCGTGGGAGATCATGCAGTTGCTGGACGAAATTAATTTTCGAGGCACGACCATTGTGATGGCGACCCACAATAAGGACATCGTGAACTCTATGCGTAAACGCGTGATTGCCATTGAAAATGGCAACATCGTAAGGGATCAGGTAAGAGGGGAGTACGGATATGACTTTTAACACCTTCTTACGTCATGTGCGGGAAGGTTTCAAAAACATATTCCGCAATGGCTGGATGTCCGTGGCATCCGTCACCTCGATTATTGTGTCACTGCTCATATTGGGCGTATTTATCATGCTGGTGCTCAACGTCAATTCCCTGGCTGATCAGGCAGATAGTCAGGTGGAGGTTAACGTATTTCTGGAGCTGAATGTAGAGCAAAACATGCGTGAAACACTGCAAAAGGAAATCGCGGCGATGCCAGAAATCAGCAAAACGACCTTTGTGACTAAAGCTCAGGGTTTGGAAGAGCTGCGCAAAGATTTGGGTGACAGCGGCAAGGAGCTGCTGGAGGGTTTTGACAAGGACAGCAATCCACTGCCGGACAAAATTGTGGTAGAGGTTATTGAACCAACAACGGTTCCATTTGTGGCCGAAAAGATTGAGAAGCTGAATACGTTGCATCCAGAGAAACCGATTTTAAAGGTTCGTTATGGAAAAGGCACCGTAGAGACGCTCTTTACGATTACGAAGCTCATTCGTAATGTAGGCTTTATATTCGTCGCTGGACTGGCGATCATGTCCATGTTCCTCATCTCGAATACGATTCGCGTGACCATATTGGCACGACGAAGAGAGATTGGCATTATGAAGCTGGTCGGTGCGACCAACTTTTTTATACGATGGCCGTTTTTTATTGAAGGAGCGCTTATTGGTCTCATTGGTTCCCTGATTACCGTGGGTATTTTATTTACTGGATATCAGCGTTTGCTGACCGCCGTTCAGGGCGATATAGCTCTGAATATGTTGAAGCTTATGCCACTTGAAGGCATTTGGATTCAGTTGAGTGCATTGCTGATTATTTTGGGGATGCTGGTCGGAATTGTTGGCAGTACCCTGTCCATGCGCAAGTTCTTAAAAGTATAAGAAGCGCTGGATGGACGTCGTGGTCGATTTAATAGAACGGGGAAGCCCGGTGTTATTTTGCGATAAAGGATGGGGAGTGCAAGTTGAAAAAAACAGGATCTGTGTTGGCCGCTACCTTGGTAGCCGCATTGCTAATCCAGCCTTCTGACGGATATGCCAAAAGCATGAGTGAGATCAATTCGCAGCTGAACAAATTGGAAAAGCAGGCCCAATCTGCCAAGCAACAACAGGAAAAGGCTGCTCAAGATAAACAGTATGCCCAACATTACAAAAATAAAACCGTGCAAAACCTAAAAATTGTGCTTGCTCAGATTAACAGTGTCAGTGATCAGCTGACTCGTGTTGCGGTTCAGATTGATCAAACGGAAGATAATCTGCGTGCGACTAAAAAAGATTTAGCTGAGGCCATTGATCGTATCCAGTCACGGGAAAAAATGCTGGAAACTCGTGTGCGTTTGATGTATACGGATGGAACCGTCTCATATATGGACGTGCTGATGTCTTCGTCCAGTTTTAGTGACTTTCTTAGCCGGGTAGATTCCCTGAAAACGATCGTGGAGCAGGATCAAATCCTGTTGGACGAGCATAAAAAGGACAAGGCTCTGGTCGTAAGTAAGAAGAAGCAGCTGGATACGGAATATAAAAATGCCAAGAAGCTGTATGCGCTCAAGCAGGGCGCCAAAGCAGAACTGAATTCGAAGGAGAAAGAGAAGCAAAGACTGATTTCCAATTATGATCATGATATTGCGGAGTCAGATGAAATCAGCGAAGAGCAAAATGACATGCTGGTAGCCCTCGCGAACAAACGTGTGGGTCTGGTGCAGGAGAAGAACAAGCTCAGAGCGGAGCAGGCTGCCAAAGCAGCACGCGCCAGAGCGGCTGCACGTGCGGCTGAAGCCAAACGATATGCATCTTCTTCCTCAGGCGCTGCCTCGAATTCCAGCCATGCGGCAGCCAGTACGTATACGGGTGGATCAGGTACGTTGGCTTTACCTGTATCTCATTACAGACTCTCATCTACTTTTGGCATGCGGGTACATCCGATTACTGGCAAGCTTAAAGGCCACACAGGTATTGATATGGCGGCTCCGCAGGGAACTGATATTCATGCAGCTGAAGACGGTGTTGTCATTGTTGCCGAGTGGTGGAGTGGTTATGGAAACACAGTTGTAATTGACCATGGAGACGGACTATGGACCCTATACGGACACATTCGCAATGGCGGTACGGTGGTTCATACGGGGCAGACTGTGAAACGTGGTCAAAAAATTGCAGAAGTTGGTTCGACGGGCAATTCCACGGGACCTCACTGTCATTTTGAGGTGCGTGAAAATAACAAACCTGTAAATCCGATGAACTATTTATAGTAAATAAGGTAAGCCCTATTTATAGCCATTACGGTTGTAGATAGGGCTTTGCTGTAATGGTTAATATCCGATGAAGAACATGTGCATTGAGACACGGAGTAGGATACAATTAACATATTCCGTACAAGCTAGACGTATACTTCGTGGATGGATATGCGTTGTAAGGCAATAGGATACAAGATAACGAGAAGGCGGTGGACGATTAGATGTTGAAAAAAAGTACAGCGATACTCTTGATGGTGATCGGGCTGCTTGGCGGCAGTCTGCTCACTTTTGCCTATACTGGAACGACTACAGTAGGGAACAGCGCTCTGGGCGAAGGACTGCTGGCGAGTGTGACAGGTAGCAGTTCTACCTCCAGAAGTGATATCCGCAAAATCGAGACGGCGATGGACCTGATTCAGGGACAATATTATCAGGATGTGGATCGTACCAAGCTGGTGGATGGCGCCATCAATGGTATGATGGAGTCGCTCGGCGACCCGTATTCCTCTTATATGGGTAAAGAAACTGCACAACAGTTCGAGCAATCTATAGAAGGCTCTTTTACCGGGATCGGAGCTGAAGTAGCGGCTGAAAACGGAAAAGTAGTTGTAGTCACGCCAATTAAAGGCTCGCCGGCTGAAAAGGCAGGGCTACGCTCTAAGGATATTATTTTGTCTGTTAATGGTGAAACACTGGACGGATTGGATCTGAACAAGGCCGTTTCCAAAATCCGTGGACCTAAAGGCAGTCAGGCGAAAGTCAAAATTCAGCGCAGTGGCTCTCCTGATCCGCTCGAATACACGATTACCCGTGACAATATTGATATGGAAACTGTAACAGCTCATATGGAAAGCGACGGTGTAGGCGTCATCACGATCACCCAGTTCTCCTTGAATACAGCAGAACGATTCAAGGAAGAGTTGGCGAAGCTCGAGAAGCAAGGGCTAAAAGGGCTCGTCATTGACGTGCGTAATAACCCGGGCGGCGTGCTTTCCGTTGTCATTGAGATTGCGCAGCAATTTGTACCTTCCGGCAAAACGATTGTACAAGTGGAAGACAAGAATCAGAAGCGTGAAGAAGAGAAATCCAAAGGTTCACGTAAAAATTACCCTGTGACTTTGCTAATGAATAAAGGTAGCGCAAGTGCGTCCGAAATTCTGGCAGGTGCTCTCCAGCAATCAGCAGGTGCTGTGTTGATCGGGGAAAACTCCTTTGGTAAAGGTACTGTACAAACCAGCTATGACAAGCAAATGGGTGACGGTAGCCTGCTCAAAATCACGATTGCCAAATGGTTAACGCCAAATGGAACGTGGATTCATAAAAAAGGGATTAAGCCGAACATCGCGGTGGAACAGCCTGAATACTTCACAGCAGCACCGCTGAACAAGGAAAAGTCCTTGAAATACAATATGAATAGCAGTGATGTGAAAAATGCACAAATCATTCTGCAAGGTTTGGGTTACAAACCAGGTCGCGAGGATGGCTATTTTGACAAAGTAACTGAAAGCTCTGTTATTGCTTTTCAAAAACAAGCGAAGCTGACGGCTAGTGGCATCATTGATGCGAAGACAGCAGCAGCGATGGAAGCCAAGCTGATTGAGAAAATTCGTGATCCGAAAAATGATAATCAACTCAAGCAGGGGATTGAAGAGATTCGGAAGGAAATGAAGACAAGCGTAGCGAAATAATAGTGAGGCTACAACAAGGGGGCTGGAAACAGCCTCCTTTTATATTGGGATTTATTTGCAGTCTGTCGGTTTGTCTTCCCTACGTTGGCAATTTCATATAGAATAAATGGATATGAAGTGTACGTGATCCGCTATACAGCGGGCCAGGGGCATAAGGGAGTGTGAATGGACTTGGAATGGGCATTACAATGGGGATGGAGCGTCTTGAATGCTTGCTTATACCTGCTTATGCAGCCGTTTTATTATATCTCAATACTCATTGTCGCACTTGGTTATCGTCGGCAAATGTTGCTGGAGCGCAAGCTATTTCATACTAAAATGCATAGCTGGGCCTCAGAGACCTGGCGTGTCGTATGGAGTGGTTTGCTTGCTGGAACGGCGCTATCCGCTCTGGGAATGTTCGTCAGCGTGCATCTGAACCCGGCTTCCATCGTGTGCCTGTGGGTAGCAACATTACTGCTCATGCTGGTACGCGTCCGTTACCTGTGTCTCGCTTATTCGGTAGGTCTGCTAGGTGTGGTTCAATTTTTCCTAAATGTGGCCAGTGGCTGGCAACCTGTGGGAGCGCTCGGAACTTCAGTAACGGCTATCCGCGGATTGGATATTCCAGCACTGTTGGTGTTGGTCGCCGTGCTGCATGTGGCTGAGGCGCTGTTGGTTCGCTGGCAAGGGGGGAAAGCTGCCACTCCACTGTTTGTCGAGGGCAAACGGGGGAGATTGGTTGGCGGCTATCGGATGGAAGATCTCTGGCCCATTCCGTTGTTATTGCTGGTACCCACTCAGGGAGGATTCATGCTTCCCTGGACACCGTTGTTCGGCGGCGATGCCGGAACCGGGTATATGCTGGCAGCCTTACCAGTCCTGATGGGCTTCAGCAGCGTGACGCTAGGCCAGCTACCACGACAGAAGGCGGTACTCACTTCGAACCGCTTGCTTCTGTACAGTGTGGCTTTACTTCTGCTGAGCTTGCTGGCTGCATGGTGGAGTCCGCTGATATTGTTAGCAGCGTTATTCTCTTTTCTGGCTCATGAGGCACTGATCTGGTATGGTAATATGGAGGAAAGTCGTCTTAGCCCGATGTTTGTCCATCCGGAGCAAGGGATGCGTGTGCTCGCTGTGCTGCCAGACAGTCCGGCGACAGCCATGGGCATACTGCCGGGCGAGGCCATTTACCGCGTGAATGGAGTTATTGTGAATACCCGTGCCGAGTTACACCAGGCCTTGCGGATCAATTCTGCCTTTTGCAAGCTGGAAGTACGCAATCTGCAAGGCGAGAGCAAGTTTGTGCAGCGAGGCATGTACGATGGCGATCATCACCAGCTAGGGGTCGTGCTTGCACCGGATGCAGACGCGAGCTGGGCCGTATCCCTACAGCCGGCCTCCATCTATCGGATTGTTGCCATGCATATAGGCGCACGGCGACGTAAAGCTGGACAGGCATCGCAGGCAGAGGGTACACAGTTGGATACGATGAACAAATAGATGTTACAATAAGAGGGTAGTCATTATTTGATTAGAGTCGAATAAGGCTACGCTCTTTTTATATGCCGACAGTAGCCTGCTTGAAATCAATATTCTGATCGGTATACAATGAATATGTAATAAGAAGCGTCGATGAACCGAATGTCTATCATGTGTGTCAAGCAGGGAGAGGAAAAGATGAACGCGATTCACTTTATTCGAGAGTACATCAGGCATCCACGCAGCGTAGGCGCTGTTATACCCAGCTCAAGACAGTTGGCCAAACAAATTGCCACACCGATTTACTTTGACAAAGCATCGTGCATTATTGAATATGGTGCAGGGACCGGTGTGTTTACGCAAGAGCTGATTTTGAACAAGCGTCCAGAAACGCTACTTTTAGTGATTGAAGCTAATGAATCGTTTTACAAAACGCTACAAAGCAAGTACGGACACTTGGAGAAGGTACACATCATTCATGGATCGGCTGAGCATGTAGCGCAGTATATACGACAGTATGAGGTTCCAAAAGTGGATTATGTCGTATCAGGGCTCCCTTTCACCAGCCTGCCAGGCGCGTTATCTAGCCTTATTTTGGGACAAACGGCTGAGGTTTTGGGCCAGGAAGGCAAATTTATTACGTTCCAGTACAGCAAGGTCAAACACAATTTTTTCCGCACCTTTTTTGCTGACATTCAGATTAAAAAGGTAAACTGCAATGTCCCGCCCGCTTATGTGTTCACGTGCAGCCTGTAACCTTGCAGCTATGTAGAAGATTAGAATAAATACGAATGCGATTATACGGATGATTATGAGAAGACTTGGTCAGCGTCATTAAGATACTGAAACGGTCTTTTTTTGTTGTCCACTTTCATAGATATATAAGAAGGGGATATGTTAAAAAGCAAAATTCATTTAAGGAATCATATTTTAAAATGGGGCTTAACCTATATATTACATAAGATGGAACCCACTAGATTTTTGTAAGATTCATGATAAATCTGAACTTTTGTTAAAGGAGATTTATATATGGTAAAACCACTGATATTCATGCGTTGGTGTGAGTACTATAAGTTAAGTGATCGTGAGACGGACTTTGTATCTTTTTTTATGATGAATTTCTCGGCTGCCCGTTCAGGCAATCAACCGAAGCTTAGGGAGCAATTTGTTGAAATTCAGAAAAAAACCTTTCCTGAGTACCCGTTTGATATTACCCCGGAAGAACTGGATTACTCCAAATTCGAAGGTTTGATGAAGCAGGTGTTGAAAATTCATTTTGACACGGCCGAGCTACTATACTCCTTTTACCTCCAAAAGCTGTGCGCACCTTTGGCAGAATACATTTTATCCACTGGGGAATCAGAGCCTGCACGCATCTATTATAAGCTTATTCAAAAGGATAAAGTGCGCTAGGGAAGACGAGTGTGGATGAGCAAGAGATATTGGGATACCTCAAGCTATATGGTTATTTAAGAAATTAATACTAGCTAATTAAAACAATAGTTAAAAATGTCAATATACCTTTGTGTTAAGGTAATATTATAAATCCAGTTTCAAAGAAAGAGGGTGTTGTCTTCGGCTGGAACATTTCAAGCACGGATATGACGCTGCAACGGAACGATAAGCTCGTTTGGGGGCAGGGAAGGGGCCTTAAAGCCTAAAGGAGGGGCATTCGTATGGGTGCCGCTCTTTTTAAATTGAAGGGAGGAAGCGGTATGAAGGCGAAAAATTGCAGGGGTATTTTGTCCAAGCGTTTCAAATGGCTGCCGGTCATCATGGCATGCACGATTATAGCAGTGGGGGCTGTACCGGCTCCTGCTGTAGTTCACGGTCAAACGGCAAAGACTGTTACTATTAAGGTCGATACATCCAAGGATCGTAAGCCTATTAGCCCTTATGTTTACGGTACGAATCAGGAGTTGGCAGGCGATGAGAATCTGACTGCCAGACGACTTGGCGGCAATCGAATGACCGGATACAACTGGGAAAACAATATGTCCAATGCAGGAAGCGACTGGAAGCAGTCCAGCGATAGCTATTTATGCGACAACGCCGGATTGACAAAAGCCGAATGTGAAAAGCCGGGTGCGGTGGCAACCTCGTTTCATGATCAATCGCTGAAGCTTGGCACTTATTCTCTAGTCACGCTGCCGATGGCCGGTTATGTGGCCAAGGATGGAAACGGAAGTGTGCAGGAAAGCGAAAAGGCCCCTTCCGCTCGTTGGAATCAAGTCGTTAATGCCAAAAATGCGCCGTTCCAACTACAGCCTGATGTGAATGATAATCAGGTTTATGCGGATGAATTCGTCAACTTTTTAGTGAAAAAGTACGGCGGTGCTTCAACAAAGACAGGCGTGAAAGGATATGCGCTCGACAATGAACCCGCTCTCTGGTCGCATACGCATCCACGCATTCATGGTGAAAAGGTCGGAGCGAAAGAGTTGGTAGACCGATCGGTAAGTTTATCCAAAGCTATTAAAGCGGTTGACGCGGGTGCGGAAATTTTTGGGCCGGTTCTTTACGGTTTTGGCGCCTATACAGATCTTCAAACCGCACCTGATTGGAGCACTGTCAAAGGCAATTACAGTTGGTTCGTGGATTATTACCTGGATCAAATGCGCCTTAGCTCGCAAGCTGAAGGCAGGAGATTGCTGGATGTTTTCGATGTCCACTGGTATCCTGAAGCGAGGGGCGGAGATATTCGAATTACGGATGAGGTAGGGAATGACGAGACGAAGAAGGCAAGAATGCAGGCGCCTCGTACCTTGTGGGACCCGACCTACAAGGAAGATAGCTGGATCGCTCAATGGAACAGTGAATTCTTGCCTTTACTACCTCGATTGAAACAGTCGGTGGATCAGTATTACCCGGGAACCAAGCTGGCTTTGACCGAGTATAGCTATGGCGGCGAAAATGATATTTCCGGTGGTATCGCTATGACCGATGTGCTGGGCATCTTGGGCAAAAACGACGTTTATATGGCAAACTACTGGAAGTTAAAGGAGGGTGCCAACAACTACGTTAGTGCCGCTTACAAGCTTTACCGTAATTATGACGGAAAAAGCTCTACTTTCGGTGATATCAGCGTTCATGCGCAAACGTCGGATATTGTTAATAGCTCGGTGCATGCTTCCGTAACGGATGCATCCTACAAAGAACTGCACCTCGTTGTCATGAATAAAAGCATGGACAGCGCATTCGACGCCCAATTTGATCTTTCCGGCGAGACGACTTACGGTTCCGGTAAAGTATGGGGCTTCGACAAAAATAGCTCGCAAATTAAGGAAGCAGCGCCAATCAAGCAAATTTCAGGCAACCGCTTTACCTATACAGTACCGCCTTTGACGGCTTATCACATCGTGTTGACTGCCGGCAATGATACGTCTGTGCCACCTGGGGAAGATCCTGAAAGCATTGCGCTGAAGGCGGAGGCTGGCGATGGGAAAGTCGTTTTGTCATGGGACGCTTCCAGCGGAGTTGTAGGTTACAGCGTACAGCGGGCAACGTATGAAAACGGTCCTTTTGCTGCTGTAGCATCCAACTTGGTAGAAACGTCTTATACGGATACGAACGTGACGAACGGTACTTCTTACTATTATAAAATAACCGCAAAAACAAAGACGGGAACGAGTGAATCCAATGTTTTGAAAGCGGTTCCGCGAACGTCTGTAGACGTACCGCATCGCTATGAAGCCGAAGATGGCACGCTGAAGGGAACCATTGTGGAATCCAGCGGGACCGGCTTCTCGGGTACTGGTTATGTAACTAATTTCCACAATGCAGGGGATTCCCTGGCGATGACGATTCAGGCAGAGGCGGCAGGCTTGTACAATCTTACAATTGGCTACCGTTCGCCTCATGATGACAAACGCACGAACTTCTCTTTAAACGGCAAAGCGTTTGGCGAGCTGATACTTTCGAAATCGGCTGATTTTAAAGAAACTTCGGGTGGTAAGGTTCTATTGAATGCAGGGGCGAATACGATCGGTTTTGAAACAGGCTGGGGCTGGTATGATATCGACTACGTCAAGCTGGAGCCAGCTGCTGACCGGCCACCGCATGCGGTGACCAAAACGCTCACCAATCCGAATGCGACAGTAGAAGCAAGAGCCTTAATGAACTACCTGGTCGATCAATACGGGAAGAATATGCTTTCCGGTCAAGAGGAAATAAACGAAATTGATTGGCTTCAAGCCAATGTAGGTAAAAAGCCGGCTATTGCAGCGCTTGACCTGATCGACTATTCGCCAAGCAGAGCGGAGCATGGTCTTAGTTCCACAGAGGCGGAAAAGGCAATTGAATGGGATAAACAAGGGGGCATCGTTACCTTTGCATGGCACTGGAATGCGCCGAAAGGTCTGATCGATACGCAGGGAAAAGAATGGTGGAGAGGCTTTTATGCTGATTCGACCACATTCGATATCGAATATGCGATGAATCATCCAGAGTCCGAAGATTATAAATTGCTTATTCGCGACATCGATGTGATTGCAGGGCAATTGAAGAAGTTGCAGGATGCGAAAGTTCCCGTCCTGTTCCGTCCTTTGCACGAAGCGGAAGGCAAATGGTTCTGGTGGGGCGCTAAAGGTCCTGAGCCTGTTAAAAAGTTGTATGTTTTAATGCACGATCGTTTGACGAATGTGCACAAATTGAACAATCTGATCTGGGTATGGAATTCTGTTGCTCCGGATTGGTATCCGGGAGACGAGTATGTGGATATTTTGAGCTTTGACTCTTATCCGCAAGCAGGCGACTACAGCCCGCAAATTGCAAAATACGAAGACCTTGTTACATTGGGCAAGGACAAAAAGTTAGTTGCCATGAGCGAAAATGGACCTATCCCGGACCCTGATCTGATGAAGGCGTATCAAGCCCATTGGAGCTGGTTCGCTACATGGTATGGGGATTTCTTGAGAGACGGCAAACAAAACAGTCTTGAGCATCTGAAAAAAGTCTATAATCATCCGAACGTCATTACGCTTGAAAAGCTCCCGACTAACTTAAAAACGTATGGCATTACCGAGCAACCATCAGTACCGGGCAGCTTCACGCTGAAGGCAGCGGGCGAAACGGCGAAAGTAGCGTTGAGCTGGACAGCATCGGCGAATGCCGCAAGCTATGAAGTGAAGCGTTCGACGGCTGAAAACGGTACGTTCGCCACCGTAGCGAGCGATGTATACGAAAGCAGCTACACCGACACAGCCGTAACGGCAGACACGATATACTATTACCAAGTCGTAGCGAAGAACGATGCAGGTCAAACGTTTTCGAACACGGCTAGCGCAGCACCGAAAGCGGATACTCAGCAGCCGACAACGGGACTGGTGCTCCAGTATCGCACAGCGGATACAAATGTGAACGACAATCACTTGAACCCGCATTTCCAAATTGTAAACAAAGGTACAGCCTCCGTACCGATCAACGAGTTGAAAATTCGCTACTACTACACGATCGACGGTGACCGTGAGCAGACATTCAACTGCGACTATGCAATGCTGAGCTGCTCAAAGCTGAATGGTAAACTGGTTAAAATGGATAAGGCCGTCACCGGCGCTGATTATTATTTGGAAGTCAGCTTCAACTCGGATGCAGGCGTGTTAGCACCTGGAGGAAGCACGGGCGGAATTCAAACCCGTGTTCATAAAGTAGACTGGTCGAATTATAACGAAAGTGACGATTACTCGTATAAAGGCACGCAAACTTCATTCGCCGATCATACGAAAGCTACGTTGTATCATAATGGAGTACTTGTTTGGGGAACCGAACCGACAGCTAATTAAAATGATATAAATACTATCGCTGAAATGAGCAGGGGATTTAGTACCCACCTGCTCATTTTTTTATGTACTGACCTAGTGACCTATTCTCGTTTTTTTTCTTAAGTTTAGTCGATACCCTTTTAATAAGGGAAACTACTCTGAGGCGATCGACAGTATGCTGAACAGTCTCAAAGCATCCTCACAATTGAATGATAAAGCTTTCTATATCAAGTCTATCACGTTGTTGTTTGAGAAATACAAAGACCGTTCGATACATGAACAACGGGCAGAATATGAAAAAGTACTTAAAACTGTTGAAAGTAATATTAAGCAAATGACTTCTTGAAACTTATAAAAGGCTATGTGACCTACTACTATTATTAGGTAGAGAAACATAGCCTATTTGGTATTTAAATAGCAAGGCTATTCGGAAATCTAATTTTTTTCATTACCATTTAAATTATCAGGGTTATTTTCAGAAAGCTCACTCTCTGACGAGAAAAGTTCCTTCAATATGCGATAAGCTTTATTTTGCCCCGCTTCATTCTGCTGGGAAAGGATATGAACGCATTCCCAAATCCAAGGCTGGCTTTTGAGTTCTTCATATGGATTATAGTCAAAAAATGCAAATACGTTTGTGTCCAGCGCCTCTGCTATTTTCTCCAGTGTCTTGATCTGCACATTGACCTCACCGCGCTCTAACTTGCCGATATAGGAACCTGTTGAATCGGATGCTTCTGCTAACTGTTCTTGTGTAATACCCCGCAATTTTCGAAATTGGCGGATTTTTGTTCCTAGTAGTTTCGTTGTTTCCATAGACATCCACACTCCTATAGTATGAGTGTAGACAAAGCTAGATTAAGCGTGGAGGTAATTAAATTACCTTAATTATTCGTCATTTAGTTCTTGTGGGAACTATTTTAATAACATCAAATTCCATAATATAATAAAACAGTGTAGAAAAGGGGTTGACCATCATCCAATTTATTCATATAATTTCTAGTATATTGTAATTGATTGTCGAGGAGGGTGATTTTTTAAAATCATCTGAATATGCCGGGGGTGTTTTTATTGGAAAATGCAACCACGATTCGTTCGGAAATTGAGAAAGAATTAAAACTTGGTGGCTACACGTTTAATAGTTTTGGACAAGCTACGGGGCTTAACCGGGGTATATTTAGTGCGATGCTTAACGGAAATCCACCTAAACCTATATCTGTAAGACAAATGGACTTGATTACCAAAGCCTTTAATTATCCAGAGGGCTGGTTATATGATCTGTATGTGGATGAATGTTTTTATGATGGAAGACCACATTGGAAAAGGGTCAAGCCGTTCCTGATTCGTTGTGTTGAAGTGGGAAACCTGCGATGTGTTGAGAAAGTGCTTTCACGCTTAATGGAGGATCTTAACCACATTCCAACAATCTTTGCTTTGGCAGAGGAGCTTTATGAAGAAGGGAAGTTACAAGAGGCAATTCCTTTCTATGAATGTGTCATTGAAAATGAGAAATACCAACATTCCGAGAGATTGGCTATCAGTCACTATAGAATTTTTTCAATATCTGTTAGTGAAAATATGAAGATAAATTTGGAAGCCGCCTTAAGATTTGTACCCTTTAGGAATCGGGTACCCTTAGATTATCATTTAGATGGTCTGCTTAAACTGTCAAATCTTTATTACAACTTGCATCATTGGAAAGAAGCAGAGCGTTATGCAGATGAATTAAGAGCGCTTGCAACTATTGTATGTAAAAGTAGAGAAACTAACAAAAAGAATTCTACATTGAAAACTGAGAGACATTTAGTGGTCTACTATGGTCAAGGTTACTTGACGAAGGGAAATGCGTTGGAAAAGCAAGGGAAATACGAAGAGGCCATGCAGTTTATTTCTGGCTATGCTGATTTGAGTTGGTTTGAAGATTTAGGGGAAATTGGACAAAAAGAAGTGCAAAGGTTCACCCTTTGGGCAAATGTTAATCAACTTAACTTGAATATTCTTATGGGTGATACAAGTAGTTTGCCAATGTATATTCAATTTCTTAAAAGTAACCCACCCGAGATTTTGTTGGGTTTATTAACGATAGTAGAGTCGGCTAACAAGTATGGTTTTTTGATAGAACATATTCTACAGCAGTTTTCTAACGAACTGATGTCCTTTAATACTGAATTATCTGTTGGTACGAGTTATTATAAGCAGTCATTTAGTTATGACACTTATGCTGATTTGTGTTACCAACTGGCCATATATATGTTTAATAACCTTTTCCATGAGAAAGGTGTTTATTATATTTTAAAAAGCTTAAGAAAATATCTTGAAATCAATAACAAAGAAAAGTGTATGGTCTGTACAGCTTTGTTCGAAAGATTCAGACTTGAGGCCACGAAAGACCAAAAAGCAGAATATGAAAGTATCATGGAGGAGGTTTTAATCAATGCAAGTAAAAAACCTGAAATACATGCTAATTATAGGGCTTTTTAGTTTCTTTGAATTGTCCCATACTATTACTGTTTTTGGACATGGAACTGGAGCTTAATAGTTATCAAGTTATCAAAAAAGCCAATTCCTATGGATTGGCTTTTTTGGTTCATCCCGTTAAAGGGATGAATTGGGTTTTATTATATTTTTAACCTGTAGGGAAGGTATCAGCTTGTAAACTAATGTAAATACCACACCGAACAGGAGGTTTATTGATGTGAAATGGAAACAATTGGAGGAATGCATCGAAGAAAAGCGGAAGGAACTAAATGATTTGGCGAATGAGGTGGGATTGAAGGACCGGCGGGTGTTAATCAAGTCCATGGAGTTAGATCGACTCCTTAATAAGTACAGCGACTGGAAATATAGCTATCGTAGACAACAGAGCATCCCCCAAAGTTCACAAATACAAGAGAAGCAACACGAGCTTGTCCTATCTTATTAATCTTCAAGCATCATGACAAGATAGAATCTAACTTCACCAGGGCTTCTAATACATAGTGGGATATAGAATAAACAAAATAATCTCTATTGCATCTCGTACGCTGCTCTTATCCACGTTGTTCGTACGGTTTATTGTTCTGCGTCTACATCAGGCGGAAGCCATGTATTAATGATGAATATGTATCAAAAAAACCTCCCGATTCACGTTATTACGTGACTCAGGAGGTTTTTGGGTTTTACTGTTGAAGTTGGCGTAGTACGGTGATTTCGACACGGCGGTTTTTTTGTCGTCCAGCTTCGGTACTATTGTCACCAACCGGTCGGGTATCTGCATAACCCGCATACTGAAATCCTGAGGGTGAAAGTTGCTCTCTGTCGAGAAAGAATCGGAGTACAGATAGTGCCCGTGCGCCTGAAAGCTCCCAGTTATCCTTATACATCGATGAGTTCGAGGAGCGCGTGAACGGAATGTTGTCCGTATGGCCCTCAATGCTAATCGGTGTTTTCAAATCTCGAAATAGACTGGCCAACTTGGATAGTGTGTTGGCAGAGCCTTGCTTGAGTGCAGCTCTACCTTGATCGAATAAAAAGCGGTCATTCAGCGTAATGACAATACCACGCGGCTGATCTGACACAAAAATCTGATTTTCCAGTTTGTTGTCCGTAATATATTCTTGAATGACACCCATTAAATTTTGCAGCTCTTTTTCCTGCGTGCGGAATGCTTGTTCACGTTCGGTAAGCTTTGTCGATCCAGTTTCCTTTTTATCGGCTGCTGGTTGCTTGGTCGTGGGTGGATTCTTGCTGGTATAACGATCGGCAGTACCTGTAATGCCCGAGCCTTGCTCCAAAATAGAATCTCCCTTGTGGAACGTATCCTGAAGGGATTGAACAACGACATCGTATTTTTTAGCATCCAAACTACTCATGGCATACATCACAACGAAAAATATGAGCAGCAGGGTGATTAGATCGGCATAGGTAATCATCCAGCGGTCACGATGGTCTCCGCCGCCTCCTTGACCCCCACGGCGCTTACCGCGCGTTCTCATGGAAGTCCTCCTTTGGAGATGCGTCCTCAGTGCGTGAGCGACGAGGCGGTTTGCGATCTATATTTTGCTCTGAGCGGATAAAGAACTCCAACTTTTTGCGTACAAGCTTTGGATTCTCTCCGTTTTGGATAGCTAGAATACCTTGGAGCAGCAAATCCATTGTGATAATTTCACTCTCACTGGCTGCTCTTATTTTGGATGCGATGGGTAGAAAGATCAGATTGGCGCTAGCAACGCCGTATAGGGTTGCGATAAAGGCAACAGCAATGGACGGACCAAGCGCAGTAGGCTCGGTCAGGCTGCCCAGTACATGGATCAGGCCCATAACCGTACCGATAATCCCCATCGTAGGGGCATAACCGCCTGCGGATTCAAATATTTTGGCGTACCCCTCATGTTTGTGTTCAATGGCATCTAACTCAAGCTCTAAGATCTGTTTGATCTGTTCCTGCTCGGTGCCGTCGATGACCAACTGAAGACCTTCGCGCAAAAATGCATTCGGATGCTCTGATGAAATACGCTCTAGCGCAAGCACACCGGATCGGCGTGAGGTGGCAGCCATGGAAACCAAATCTTCTATATATTGCTCCGTAGGATTGTCCTCACGGCTAAATGCCATCCGTAGAGCGGTGGGGATCGTCTTCAGCTTGGAAGCGGGGTAGCTGATCACAACTGCGGCGAAAGTTCCCCCAAATACAATGAGAGCCGATGTACCTTGAAGCAGCCCGGTAAATTCGCCGCCTTCCCATAAGAAGCCACCGATTAATGCTATGATTCCTGCGATGATGCCCAATACGATGGTGATATCCAAAATTTAATTCACTCCTATTCAAGACTTATCGTTTGCATCCGCGGTAAGAAAGAGGTATAATACGGGAACAAACATTCTTATCCAACCATATTTCCCAAGTATCATTGCTCGGGAAATATCGACATAGAGTTACAGGTAAAGACGTTAAAGCTCGACTGGTGTAAAATCATGATGTTTCCATTTTAGACGATAAGGGTGATGCAGGGCAATGAGTGATATCGTTGTTAGCGATAAGACTTTTGAAATTCAGTCGGAATTCCAACCTCAAGGCGATCAGCCCCAGGCCATTTTTGAATTGGTAGAGGGAATTGCAGAAGGAAAGAAGCATCAAACGCTATTGGGTGCTACGGGAACAGGTAAGACGTTTACCATCGCACAAACCATTGCCAAGTTAAATCGGCCTACGCTGGTTATTGCACATAATAAGACTTTGGCTGCTCAACTGGCGAGTGAGTTTAAAGAATTCTTTCCGAATAACTCCGTCGATTATTTTGTCAGCTACTATGATTACTATCAACCGGAAGCATATATCCCGTCTTCCGATACGTATATTGAGAAGGATTCCAGCATCAATGAGGAGATTGATAAACTTCGCCACTCAGCGACAAGCTCTCTGTTTGAGCGTCGTGACGTTATTATTGTAGCGAGTGTCTCCTGCATTTATGGTTTGGGTTCGCCGAAAGAATATTCAAGCCTGCTGCTTTCGCTTAGAGTTGGCATGGAGAAACCCCGCAATCAGATTTTGTCCCGCTTGGTCGATATTCAATATCAGCGGAACGATATCAACTTCGTGCGGGGTACTTTCCGTGTACGGGGGGATGTTGTTGAGATATTCCCGGCTTCCCATGGGGAACATGCTATACGTGTAGAACTATTCGGGGATGAAATTGAACGAATTACCGAGATTAATGTGCTTACAGGTGAATTGATCGGTGAACGTGATCATATTGCTATTTTCCCGGCATCTCACTTTGTTACTCATGAGGATACGATGAAGGTAGCATTGGTCAACATTGAACGTGAGCTTGAAGAGCGGTTAGCGGAGTTGAAGGAGCAAGGGAAGCTGTTAGAAGCGCAACGTTTGGAGCAACGTACCCGCTATGATATCGAGATGATGAAAGAGGTTGGTTTTTGTTCCGGTGTCGAGAATTATTCAGGTCCACTGACATTCCGTGAACGAGGAGCAACACCATATACGCTAATGGATTATTTCCCGGATGATATGCTGATCGTCATTGACGAGTCCCATGTAACATTGCCGCAGATTCGTGCCATGTATAACGGTGACCAAGCACGTAAGAATGTACTGGTGGATCATGGTTTTCGTTTGCCGTCTGCATTGGATAATCGCCCGTTGAAGTTTGAAGAGTTTGAGGACAAGGTAAGTCAGATTATCTATGTATCAGCTACTCCAGGACCCTATGAGATGGAGAAGTGCGAAACGATGGTGCAGCAGATTATTCGTCCTACCGGGCTTCTTGATCCGATTATTGAGGTGCGTCCGAGCAAGGGGCAGATTGACGATCTTATTAATGAAATACGGCTTCGCATAGAACGTGAAGAACGGGTGCTGGTGACCACACTTACGAAGAAGATGTCCGAAGATTTGACTGACTATTTAAAAGAAGTAGGCATCAAGGTACGGTATATGCACTCCGAGATTAAGACGTTGGAGCGGATGGCTATTTTGCGGGATCTTCGTCTAGGGACCTTCGACGTGCTAATCGGGATCAATCTTTTGCGGGAGGGTCTTGATTTGCCGGAAGTATCTCTGGTCACGATTTTGGATGCAGACAAAGAAGGCTTCCTGCGTTCTGAGCGCTCTCTGATACAGACAATCGGACGGGCAGCACGGAACAGTGACGGTCGTGTTATTATGTACGGCGATAAGATTACCGATTCTATGGATAAAGCGATAAAGGAAACGGAACGTCGGCGTGCGATTCAAATTCAGTATAATGAAGAACATGGGATTACCCCGCAAACCATACGTAAAAAGATTCGTGATGTTATTGAAGCAACTAAGGTGGCAGAATCGAAGAATGATTACCTTCCTAATGAGACGGGTAAACTTTCCAAGAAGGAGCGCCAATCACTCATTCAGCGTCTGGAAGCAGAGATGAAAGACGCCGCCAAGAACCTACAGTTCGAGCGGGCAGCCGAGCTGCGTGATGCTTTGCTGGAGTTGCGAGCTGATTAAACATTGAGAATAAGCTAGAAGCAAAACATATGAAAATAAAATGTTTGATTGCTTTGCTTTTAAAAATAGTGAGGGCGGCCTATGTGGTCGTTCTCTTTGCGATATATCACTTCCATGGGATAATCCAATGCGATATAGCATGACGTGAACTACGGCTAAGGAGATGAAACATTTGGCGAATGAAAGCATCATCATCAAAGGCGCACGCGCGCATAATCTCAAAAATATTGACGTGACGATTCCACGGGACAAGTTCGTCGTCCTGACAGGGCTTAGCGGCTCTGGTAAATCGTCACTGGCTTTCGATACGATCTATGCGGAAGGGCAACGGCGGTATGTGGAATCTTTATCTGCGTATGCCCGTCAATTCCTCGGGCAAATGGAGAAACCAGACGTTGATTCGATTGACGGTCTGTCTCCTGCCATTTCCATTGACCAAAAAACAACAAGTCGGAATCCGCGTTCTACTGTCGGAACAGTTACCGAAATCTATGACTACCTGCGGTTGTTGTTTGCCCGGGTGGGTCATCCTCATTGTCCTGAACATGGCATTGAAATCACGTCACAGACCGTCGAACAGATGGTAGACCGCATTTTGCAGTATCCTGAGAAGACACGACTGCAAATCCTAGCTCCATTGGTATCGGGTCGCAAAGGTGAGCATAAAACACTGTTTACGGATATAGCCAAGCAGGGCTTTGTGCGGGTACGTGTGAATGGCGAACTGCGTGAATTGTCTGAGAAGATTGAGTTGGAAAAGAATAAGAAGCACTCCATTGAAGTGGTCGTAGACCGCATCGTTGTCAAGGAAGATGTGCGTGCGCGTCTGTCTGACTCTATTGAGACGGCATTGAATCTTTCAGGCGGGCAGTTGCTTGTAGACATTATGGGGCAAGAGGAGTTGCGGTTCAGCTCCAACTTTGCATGTCCTATTTGTGGATTCAGCATAGATGAACTGTCTCCGCGGATGTTTTCCTTTAATAGTCCGTTCGGCGCTTGCCCGGATTGCGATGGGTTAGGAGTTAAAATGGTGGTTGACCCTGATTTGCTCATTCCCGATCCTGAAAAAAGTGTGGAAGATGGGGCGTTTCAGGCTTGGAGTGGGGGAACTTCCACTTATTATCCTCAATTTTTACAGTCAGTATGCGAGCACTACGGTATTCCACAGGACATTCCTGTTAGTCAATTGACGACAGAACAAATGAACCTCATTTTACATGGAACGGGTGAGCAGAAGATCCGTTTCCGCTATGAAAATGATTTTGGTCAACGTAAGGAAGCCTATGTGACCTTTGAGGGGATTATCCCCAACTTGGAGCGTCGGTATCGTGATACGGCTTCTGAGGGCATACGTGAATTTATTGAAGGCTTTATGAGTGCAAAGCCATGTAACACCTGTAAGGGACATCGACTGAAAAAAGAAAGCCTGTCGGTAACCATTCAAGAGCGCAATATTGCTTATGTAACAGCCCTGTCTATCGGTGAAGCCTCAAACTTTTTCCATACACTGGAGCTGAGTGAGAAGGAGAAGTCGATTGCCAATCTCATTTTAAAAGAAATTAACAGCCGACTGGGATTCCTCGTTAACGTGGGTCTGGAATACCTGACTTTAAGCCGTGCGGCAGGCACGTTGTCAGGCGGTGAGGCACAGCGTATCCGGTTGGCGACACAGATCGGATCCAGTCTGATGGGTGTGCTTTATATTTTGGACGAGCCTAGTATCGGGCTGCATCAGCGAGATAATGATCGTCTGATTAGTGCTTTGGAGCATATGCGGAATCTTGGCAATACCTTGATCGTGGTGGAGCATGATGAAGATACGATGATGGCGGCGGACTATATCATTGATATCGGGCCGGGAGCTGGAATCCACGGTGGGATGATTATGTCGCAGGGGACCCCGCAGGAAGTTATGGAAGACCCGAATTCCTTAACCGGGCAGTATTTGAGCGGACGCAAGTTCATTCCGGTCAATACCGAGCGGCGCAAGCCTGCTGATAAGTGGCTGGAGATTCGCGGAGCTAAGGAGAACAATCTCAAAAATGTGAATGTCAAAATTCCGTTGGGTGTTTTCTCGGCTGTTACTGGTGTATCCGGCTCTGGAAAGTCGACGCTGGTCAACGAAATTTTGTACAAAACGTTGGCGCGTGATCTGAACCGGGCGAGAGTGCGTCCAGGGCAGCACAAAGAAATTCGCGGGCTAGAGCATATCGAAAAGGTTGTTGAGATCGATCAATCGCCAATTGGCCGTACACCGCGTTCCAATCCTGCAACGTATACTGGTGTATTTGATGATATCCGTGACTTATTCTCGCAGACGAACGAGGCCAAAGTACGAGGCTACAAGAAAGGCCGCTTTAGCTTTAACGTTAAGGGAGGTCGTTGTGAAGCTTGTAGAGGCGACGGCATCATCAAGATTGAGATGCATTTTCTGCCAGATGTGTATGTTCCATGTGAAGTGTGCAAAGGCAAGCGTTACAACCGGGAGACCCTGGAGGTTAAATACAAAGGAAAAAGTATTGCCGATGTGCTGGAGATGACGGTAGAGGATGCGACGGAGTTTTTTGAAAATATTCCGAAGATTCATCGCAAGATCCAGACGCTGATGGATGTAGGTTTGGGGTATATCAAGCTGGGTCAGCCTGCGACTACCTTGTCTGGCGGTGAAGCACAGCGTGTGAAGTTGGCCTCCGAATTGTATCGTCGCAGCACAGGCAAAACCATTTATATTTTGGATGAGCCGACAACTGGTCTGCATGTTCACGATATTGATCGATTATTGACGGTGCTGCATCGTTTGGTTGATTCAGGAGAGACGGTGCTGGTCATTGAGCATAATCTGGATGTGATTAAAACAGCCGATTATCTGATTGATTTGGGACCGGAAGGCGGAAGTGGCGGTGGAACGATCTTGGCTACCGGGACACCGGAGCAACTCGTGAAAGTCGAAGAATCCTATACAGGTCGATACTTAAAGCCGATCCTTGAACGGGATACAGAGCGTAGCCAAGCGCTTCAGACAGTCGATCTATAGATATCGTTTAACGTACGCTTTAAAAGCCCTGCACAGGCAGGAAGGCAGAATACGAACTACTGTATTTATGCCTTCGCCTTGGCAGGGCTTTATTTTTTTTGTAAAAAAAGAAAACTTTTATCAAATTCCTGCGTTAAAGCATGTGACACGTAGTTTACCAAGCGCTGGGATAATAAATCTATCCGTATATTCATCGACAGAAAGTCTCTGAGTAGTCTCTAAATTTTGGAGTTTTGGATGTTTAGGTTCGGACTTGAAGAGGTAAATATATAAATCGTCATAGCATCATACAAAGTTCCGTGCCCACGTGACACCATTACAAGTTGAAGCGAAACCGTCTCTAGTTTTATCACATCTAAGGTTCATACAACATCTCTGAGGAAGTCATGAAGGGAGCTGGAACGCTTGAAGGTTAAGCAAAGTAGAGTTTTACGTACACGTGTGTATACATGGGCAGCAGGAGCTGCTTTGGCGGCATGCTTGATGGGATATAGTGCTGCACCGTCCTATGCCTCCGAGGTGTCCGAGGCGTTTGTGCCCAAACAAGCCGAAATCGAAACAAGTGCGGCCATTGGCAGTATTAAGGATTTAGGAAACGCTCACAATTACATTCAACCCACAGCAAATGGTGGGTTTTTAACGCTGAACGTCGAGGACGATACAGAAGCAAGTGTAGTACACGTCACATATGGCAAGCTGGACAGTTCTGTGGAGGCTGTATGGAAACATCAGCAGGATCTGAACGTACAGCCTGGAACAAGCAGCAGGGGAGTCCAGCGGGAGACGTCGGATGGTGGCTTGCTGTTTCTGATTGAATATACAAAACCGAACGGAATACGAGAGTTGCAGGCTTCACGATTGGACGAGGATGGAAACACCTTGTGGTCCAAAACATTACCCACAGATGGCTTGATATCTCATGGGGAGGATTCTCAGGTTGGCTTGGAGCCACTGGAGGATGGCGGTTTCCTGGTCTCCTATCTGAACCTTGCGGAACAGTCCTTCACTGTACTCAAATACACTGAAACTGGCGATATACAATGGAATCGAACGACGGCCGGAGTGACCTCGGGTTGGCTGGTCGGTAGTCACAATGGATATTATGCGCTTTTGAACAGCTCAGATGGTCCCGTGGGGGTACAAGCAGATGTATATGGTCGCGATATCCGTGACATCCATCTGGACTTGGGATCAGGTAAAGAAATTGCCGCAGTACGTGAGTTGCCGAGCGGTCATATTGCTGTAACAGGGCTTAAAGGAAACAGCAAGCGTACACAGGTGCTAAGTAATAGTCTGCAATTATTTAGCAATACAGCGGACTACGGGGCTGACCAGGTGTATCTGCCTGAGGAGCAGCTGTATGTCCAGTTCAGTGATCAATATGATCCACTGGGGAAAACGACGAAGATGCATGGCATCACCATTACAGGCTTGAAAGAAAACGGTACGAAGGTGTGGGAAACGAGGACTCATTATAAGGAGGACAATTCCTTCGGCATCCGGTATGATACGGGATTGATATATAAGATACCTTCAGGCTACGCGGTGGTGACATCTACAACAGGCGCTCATAAACCGACAGTGCTTGATTTTGCGAAAATATTGATACCGGAGTAATCCGGTGTCTTTTTTTTGTGAAAGTGAGGGAGACGATATTGCGGGGCTGTATGGCGATAAGAAACAGCCTGCTTGTATATGGGATACAAGCAGGCTGTTAATAGGCTCTATATTTAGGATGCAACGTGGCTGGACTGTAAAATGGCAGACAGCTTTTCCTGGAAAGTCGGAATACCTACACGCTGTACATATGCGTAAAAGCTTTCGCCAGCGCTCCTGTTTTCTTTGTAGAACAGAATGAGCTCCGCCAGCACAGGTCCAACCTGATCCCCACGTACGCGACCTTTGAGCGCCTTGTTAAACTGGGCGCCTGCCCCAAGCGCTCCGCCGACAGCGATGTCGAACGCGTCGACCAAGCCTTCGGGTGTCTTTATGAGCGAGCCTTGCAGACCGATGTCCGCAATATGCTTTTGACCGCAGGAATTTGGGCAACCGATAAAATGAATGCGCACCTTTTCATCCAATTGTACGTGCTGATCCAAATACTCGGCAACGTCAACCGCCCGTTTTTTGGTTTCCACAATCGCCAGATTGCAAAACTCATTTCCTGTGCACGATACCGTACGACTCATAAAATGCTTGGGTCGTGGTGTCAGGCGTTGCAGCACGGGAGCTTCCAGTAGTTCATCCACTTGCTCATCCGGCACGCCGCTCAGCAAAATATTTTGCGACATCGTGGTACGAATCTGACCATCGCCATAGCGGTCAGCCAGTTCGGCCAGTTCATGCAACTCGTCAGCGCTAAGGCGACCGACAGGCACGTTCAGACCGACATAGTTCAGGCCTTTTTGGGCTTGAGGATGCACACCGTCAAAATAGGCGGCTTGCCAGCCAATCGTTTTGTCTTCACCTCGTCCGGGCATTTCACCGATGTACTCGGTGAGCTTAGCCAGAAATTTGTCTGGGCCCCAATCGACAACGAGGAATTTCAAGCGAGCATGGTGCCGCTTTTCCCGATAGCCGTAATCACGGAAAATGGTGGTGACAGCAATAGCAACCTTCAGCACTTCCTCTGGACGAACAAACAAATCCAGAGACTGTGCCATATGCGGCTTGGCGGACAAACCTCCACCAACCATCACATGGAAGCCGATCACTTCTTTTCCGTCGAGGATCTTGGTGGCCGGAGTGAAGGACAGGTCGTTAATTTCAGCCTGTGCATTGTTGTACGTATTACTGGAGATAGACATTTTGTACTTACGCGGCAGATTGGAGAAGTCTCGATTTAATAAGAAAAAACGGTTTACTTCATCTACAATCTCTTGGGTATCTACCAATTCATTGGGATCAATACCAGCCAGCGGATTACCGACAATGGTACGCGGGCAGTCTCCACAGGCTTCGAAGGAATACAAGTTGACTTTTTCCAGTCTTTCAAAAATATCGGGCAAGCTTTCGACTGTCAGCCAGTGAAATTGAATCGCCTGGCGAGTGGTGACGTCCACAAGACCGCGTCCATATAGCGCGGATATGTCCGCCAATGCATGTGCCTGTGCTGAAGTCATGATCCCTGTGTTGATGCGGACTCGCATCATGAAATGACCATCCTTGGGCTTTTGCTGATATACCCCAGCCCATTTGAAACGGTCCATATCGTCCGCAGAGATCGAGTCATAGCCTTCATTGGCATAGTTTTCGATAATGGTACGGATAACGTCGAGACCGTCCTTTTCCAGCTTGACTAACTCGAATTTGTTAAGCTTATCGGGATGAGCGTTCCAGATTGGTTCGTAGGCCATTCTTTTAACCTCCTGTAGGTGCTTATTTATACTTTAGTGTTTTGGATAGAGGAGTCATGATTTTATTCTTTATTTCCGACAATAAAACTAAGATATAATGTGATGGTATCATAGTTGGTTATGCCCGTAAATGAAGGAATGACCTAAACGGTATAACGATTATTTATCGTTTTTGCTTATTTTTTTGATATAAGGATTTGGAAAATTTATAATATAAATAGCATGAGAGGACAGGGATGCAGCAAACGGCGCCTTTTAGAAAAAGATAGGGCTTAAAGCGATTGTATACGTGTCCCCTCTATGGTAGATTTGGACTAACTGATAGAACAGGGTCATGTAAGAGAGGGAATGGTGAGTATATGCGTAAGATGGGGAAAAGGGCAGTTGTTCTGGCTTTGGGCAGCGCTCTATGTATTTCTGGAACGGCAGGTGCAGCCAGCAGTGGAACTGCGTTAAAGGCCAAAGTCATTAATGGCGGGGTCTATGTTAACGTAAGCGATATGAATAAGGCATTAGGAACCAGCGGCGCATATAACAGCGCAAATGGTACATATACGTTATCGGCCGGTCGTGTGCCGCAGGTGGTTAAAAATGTATCTCCTTCTGTGGTTGGTATCATTGGCCGTTCAGCCACGGGAGAGACCGTAGCAGGAGGAGATCGATACAACCTGGCTCACGGCACGGGTGTCATCATTCGTACAGATGGATGGATTGTGACGAATGCGCATGTTATCGAAGGATTAGGTGATGCCGTGGTCGTAACCTCGGACGGAAAATCTTACGGAATCACCGACAGCTATAGCGATCCGATCAGTGATTTGGCATTAGTTAAAATCAAGGCAAGCGGCCTCAAACCCGCTACCTTGGCAACTTCAACGAACAGTCTACAGGTAGGGGAGCAGGTAGTGGCTATTGGTACGCCTATATCCTTTTCACTTCGCAATTCGGCAACCTCAGGTGTGGTTAGCGGGCTGAACCGTGGTGTCAACGCTGCTTATCGTTTGATCCAAAGTGATACCGCGATCAATCCTGGTAACAGCGGCGGTCCGCTGGTCAATCTCAAGGGTGAGGTCATTGGGATCAATACGATGAAATTCTCGGCGGTCGGCATTGAAAATATGGGCTTTTCGATTCCGGCGGATACGGTGAAATATGTCATCGGCCAATTTTTCAAATACGGAGAGGTTCGGCGCGCTAGTCTTGGTCTAGGGCTGGAAGAAAGCTGGTCAGCTATCGTCGGATTACCTACCGAGGATCCTTTGAAAGTTACGAAAATTACTTCAGCCAATGCCGTTCAGGCCAAAATCAAGGAAGGCGATGAGCTGTATAGTATTAACGGTAAGCGTGTAGCTTCCGCTATTGATGTCAATGAACTGCTTAAAAACTATCAACCAGGTCAAACGGTGAGTGTACTTATGCAGTCTGACGGTGATATTGTGAAGCGCAAGCTGGTACTGACACAGGATAATGGTGAAATCTATGAGTCCATTCAGTCTGGAGAAGATAGTGAAGATTCGAACGGTTCGGAAGCCGCTGAAGATGGTGGTGTAGCGCCTTCTAAGGAAGCATCGGAGCCAGCTCAAGGAGCAACTACTGGAAAGTGAACAATAATGCCTCTTGAATCTATAAAATAAAGCTAAAGGGAGATTTACTGTGAAGCATATTCAAAGAAAAATGATGCGTAAGCTGGGGGTCGGCGCTGTCGCATTGTCCCTTCTGCTTTCCGCTTTGCCAGCAGTTGCAGCAGATCATGATAAAACCATGCTGGAATTACGGTTGCAAAGCGGCAGCAATACAGCCATCGTGAACGGTCATAATGCCAATATTACGAAGCCGTATTCCAAAAGTGGTGCACTGATGGTTCCGGCTGGTGTGTTTAAAAAGGCATTTAACAGCAAAATTCGATTAGCTGAAGATAATGTGGTTAAAATCACTAGCGGAACTCATGTTGTATCGCTAACCATTGGTAGAAGTACAGCGTGGGTGAGAGGTCACAAGGTGACACTTCCAGCTCCACCGGAAATGTCATCAGGTATTCTCATGGTGCCTCTGCGTCAAGTAGCAGAAGGGCTTGGCGGTAAGTTGGAGAAGAATGGTGCCGGAATCATTATTCGGATGGAAGCACAAGAAGAGGCAGGCACGGTAGCTGAAGAGACACCGAACATTGATAATGATGAGGGTAAGACACAGATCGGGAACAGTTACTATGACTGGTCTATGAACTATCCAACAGGGCTCGTCATCGGTCAGGGAGGTGGAGATGAGAGTATTTCCACATTTATGGACGAGAACAGTGCGTATTATATGGAAGTGCACACAGCGTCACAGCCGGTTCCACTGAATGCGGACGATCTGCTGCAACAATTGGTGCAGGCAGCCAAGGAAACGGGAGAAACTGTGATCGATCGAAAATCCTTCCCGAAAGCGAAGGTACCTTATGCTCGTGTCATTACGAAGGATGGGGACGGCGTGCTGTGGGAAAATCGTCAGTACTATGACAACGGACGATTGTATGTAGTTTATTTTTCCGATGCTAAAGCAACGAATTATAAAGATCTGGCCCAGTATGCGGGACTTTTAAATTCCTTCAAGACCTCCTTTAATGCGCAGGATAAAAGTATTAAAGACTTGTCTACTGTCGTAGGAGGCACACGCGAGGCCGGGAATCCAGACTACGGTGTGTCACTCAGCATACCCGCAGGCTGGAAAATGGACGATCAACGGATGCAATATGAAAGTAATGATGGATCGAGCTTCCGTGTGAAAGTAACCTCAGCTCCAGCAGATGGAAAATTGGAGAACTGGGGCCAGCAGCTGCAAAAATGGCTGAGCGATTCATTTGTGTCCACGGCTTATGAGGCACAGAAGACGTATCCGCTGGAGGTTGCAGGCGTTCAAGGGTTAGTACAGGAGTACCGCTATAATTTTGGCGATGGATGGGTCAAAGAGTACAATGTGCTGATTCAGCAAAATGGATACCGCTACTTGGCTGAATACGCAGTGCCTGAAAAAGTAAGCAAAGGAAATGATCAGTTCAACGCGCTCATTTCCTCGCTTCAAATCGATTTTCAAACCGTAGCGAGTAACTTTGGACAGTTGGAAGAAGACGACTATTTGACAGACAAAACGAAAACGGTCAAAAAGACGTCAAAAGCCTATGAATATACAGTGAATATCCCACGATATTGGACCGCGATTAGCGATCAATTTGAATTGGGCGATGTAGAGTACCAGTTTACCGGAGGACGCTTTTCCATCAAAATCGACAACGACCAATCATTTGAACTAACGGTATCCCAGCTCAAGGACTTCTACGATAAGCAAGCAAAGAACTACAAAAACCTCAAAGTTGAGGAAGTTAAGGACGTAACATTTGCTGGTGTTCCGGCAGTGTCCTTTACATTCCATCGTATCGAGGAAGGCATTGGCTACACAGGCCACCAATTGGTTTTAGAACGTGATGGAAAAACGTATACCGTGACAACGACATTGAATGATGCGAACAACACGGCTGTACAGTCTAACGCACTGGATTCGACGTTAAATTCGTTTAATTTTGTGAAGTAAGAGGGTGTAGGTAAGAGATTAGCGAGGTTGTGGGGGAAGCGCTACGCGTGCCATTTGAGCCTACGAGCGCTGACGCTTCTTCGGATTCAAATGGCCCGCTTCACTGGCGCCCGCCAAATACCGCCAATCTTATAATGAGTGAAGTAAGCACTAGGGAAGTCGATACGGATTTCCCCGTATAGGAGGAATCCAAAATGATTACGCTAAAAGCAGTCGACAAACATAATTGGGAAGCATGTGCCGAACTTGAACCGACACCTGAGCAAAAAAGATTTATGGTATCTAACCTTTTTTCGATTGCGGAATGTCAGTTTTTAGATGGATTTTTATCTAAAGCAATTTATAATGATGACGAATTAATTGGTTTTACAATGTATGGTTTAGACCCGGATGACGGAAATTACTGGGTTTACCGATTTATGATTGACGAAAAATTTCAAGGTCAAGGTTATGGCTACAATGCGATGTTGCTGGTTATCGACGAAATAAGGAAAGCCAGTGATAGGACGGATGTTATCATGATTGGGTATAAACCAGACAATGAACTAGCTAGAAAGCTATATAGTAAATCAGGCTTCAGGGAGAAGGGAATATCACCCTGGGGAGAAATGCTTGCGAAGTATAGGTTTGCCTAGTTAATGATAGGATGACTCACCTCCAAAGCACCGTTTGACGGGATTGGAGGTGTTTTTAGTATTATTTTTTAAAGGAATCGCTTGGAAAGTGTAGAAGCTTAGGTCGCAGTCTGGTACACTAGATTAGTTACAAGATAAGAATGATTCTGCCGCAGATGTTTGTGATGCGGATTTTTTGAGTTAGATGTAATTCACGCGAGGAACCGATGGTTCAGTGTGTGGATGATCGGACAAGATGATAGAGACGGATAGGATTTAAAATATGATTCTTAGTAGGCTTCCATTCCCCTGACTAAACATGATCAGCTTTGGAATGAGTCTATGGAACATCCATGAGATTACCAAGTAAGCAGCATAGCTGCCCTGAAAACAACGATTATTCCTCGGGGGATCATTCGTTTTCAGCATATGGGGAGGGCAATAATGAAATCAGCAGTACGAAGAGAAGATGTCGAGCTTCTGGCACCAGCCGGTGACTGGGATTGTATGCGTGCGGCGGTGGCAAACGGGGCTGATGCGATCTTTTTCGGGGTGGAAAAGTTCAATGCACGAGCACGAGCGAATAATTTTCGCATGGAGGAACTGCCTGAAATTATGGCGTTTTTGCATAGCTATGGAGTTAAAGGTTTTTTAACATTCAATATATTGGTATTTGAAAACGAGTTGGAGGACGCTAAGGAGCTGGTCGATGCCTGTATTGATGCCGGAGTCGACGCCTTAATTGTCCAAGATATGGGCTTGGTGAAAATGATCCGCGACATTTCACCGGATTTCCCGATCCATGGTTCTACCCAAATGACGATTACCTCGCCGGAAGCGGTAGAGTTTACAAAGCCGTACAATATGGAACGGGTCGTGCTTGGACGCGAAAACAACCTGAAACAGATCCAAAAAATAGGCGACCAGGCGAGACTTCCAATGGAGGTATTCGTACATGGAGCGTTATGCGTATCTTATTCTGGCCAATGCCTGACTTCAGAAATGTGGGGCGGCCGCTCTGCTAACCGTGGTGAGTGTGCACAGGCATGTCGTTTACCTTACGATCTGATGGTGGACGGAGAGCAGAAACCAATGGCAGATGTGACGTATCTGCTGTCACCTAAGGATCTGGCAGCGATTGACTTGATGCCTGAACTGATCGACGCGGGTGTTGTTTCTTTTAAAATTGAAGGGCGACTGAAAACACCTGAATATGTGGCGAATGTGGTCAGCAAGTACCGCAAGGCCATTGATAAGTATTTTGATGGCGATACGTCCAAGACCAGCAAAGAAGATATCCGCGAGCTGCAACAGAGCTTTTCACGCGGCTTTACGCACGGTTTTCTCGAAGGGACCAATAACAAGAAGCTGGTTGACGGTACGTTCCCGAAAAGCCGGGGGGTGTATCTGGGCCGAGTGGAACAAATCCTTCGTGATGGTGTAGTGTGCCGTATTGATGCCCCACTCAAGCGTGGCGATGGGATTGTATTCGATGCGGGAGATCCCACGCAAAAGGAAGAAGGCGGACGCGTATACGATATCCGTCGCAAGGGCGTGAAGATTGAAGGCGAAGCCGGAGAAGGCTGGATCATTGACATCGTAGCGGGACGCAACGATGTGGATCTGCGCCGTGTGCACGTGGGCGACCGCATTTGGAAGACCAACGACCCAGCGCTGGATAAACGTCTGCGCCAGTCGTACGACACGGACAAGCCGTACCGGGTCTTCCCGGTACATGTGCGAGTCAGCGGCTCCCCAGGGCAACCGCTGTCGACGTGGTGGACCGATGTGCAAAAGGGCACAACGGTCCGCGTGGACTCCGAGCTGGAACTCGAAATTGCCCAGAAGCGTCCGATGACGCACGAACTGCTCGAAGAGCAGTTCGGCCGACTGGGCGGAACGGTGTTCCAGCTGGAAGAACTGGACGTCCATCTGCATGGGGACGTCATCGTGCCGATGCGCGAGCTGAACGGTATCCGCCGTCAGGCGGTGGAACTGCTCGCGGGCGAGCGTCCCAAACCGCCCGTGTACACGAAACGGGCGGTCGAGGTGTATGACGATGCATCGGCTCCGGCATCGTCTGTGGCACGCGGTCAGGCAGAGCTGACCGCGTTGTGCCGCAGCCTCCCTCAGGTGGAGGCTGCGCTCGAGGCCGGCGTGGAATTCATCTACGCCGACTTCGAGTTCATCAAGCAATTCCCAGCAGCCGTAGAGGCTGTGCACGCTGCAGGCCGCCGAATTGCGCTGGCGACCCCGCGTATTCACATGCCGGGTGAAAATGGCTACCACAACAACATCCTGCGCTTGAAGCCGGATGCTGTGTTGGTACGCAATCCAGGGGCACTGTATTTCTACTTGCGACATCGGTTGGAGAACCCGGACGCACATCACCCGCAATTGATTGGTGACTTCTCGCTGAACATAGCCAACCATAAAGCGGCTGATCTGTTCCTGGATTCCGGCTGCGACCTGGTTACGCCTTCGTACGATCTGAACATTCAGCAAATGGTCGATATGCTCAGACGTACACGTACTGATAAGCTGGAGATCGTGATCCAGCAGCATATGCCAATGTTCCATACTGAACATTGCGTATACTGCACCTTTATGAGTGAAGGCACCGACTACACTAACTGTGGACGTCCATGTGAGGACCATCGCGCATCCCTGCGTGATCGAATTGGTATGTCTCATCCGGTCCGTGTGGACGAAGGCTGCCGCAACACGGTGTACAACGCGATTGAGCAATCCGGCGCGGAATATCTGTCCAACTTCCTGGAGCTGGGCGTGTCCCATTACCGCGTGGAATTTTTGGAGGAGACACCGGAGCAAGTGCATGAGGTTATTGATCTCTATAACCGTGCCCTGCGCGGAGAAATCAGTGGAACACAAGTATGGAAGACGCTGAAAGCGACGAATCAGTTGGGTGTTACACGTGGGCAGCTGGTGAAGTAAATAACTGTATATTTGTTCGGGAGCCAGAAAGATTCCGGCAGCATAATATATTCATATAGAAAGCAAGTGATTAGAAGACATGTTCTCTTTGAGGGAAGGTGTCTTCTTCTTTAACCTATCAAATTCATCTATCTTCCTGTTATAATCATAGACAGTATATCTATCCGTTATATTGAAGACAAAGGAGTTTAACCTATGAAAATCCGTAAAGCGATTATTCCTGCTGCGGGATTAGGGACTCGGTTCCTTCCTGCTACGAAAGCGATGCCTAAAGAGATGCTTCCCATTGTAGACAAACCAACAATTCAATATATTATTGAAGAGGCTGTTGCATCTGGTATAGAGGATATCATTATCGTTACTGGTAAAGGCAAAAGGGCGATTGAGGATCATTTTGACTACTCCTTTGAGCTGGAGCATAATTTGACTGCGAAGGAAAAATGGGATCTGCTCAATGAAGTGCGTAAACCATCGGAGATGGCAGATATCCACTATATTCGTCAAAAGGAACCTAAAGGGTTGGGGCATGCCATCTGGTGTGCACGTAAGTTTATCGGTGACGAACCCTTTGCCGTCCTTTTAGGGGATGACATCGTTGAGTCTGAGAATCCATGCCTCAAACAGATGATTGACGTGTTCGATGAGTATCAGCGTTCTGTTGTAGGTGTAAAACAAGTGGATTGGAACGAGGTACATCGTTACGGCATAGTTGAAGGTCATGCACTTACTTCCAAAATCTCTGAGGCGGAACGATTGGTAGAAAAGCCAAAGAAGGAAGAAGCAACCTCCAACTTGGCGATCATGGGACGTTATATTCTGACGCCTGATATTTTTGATATCCTGGGTCAGCAATCGGCGGGAGTAGGCGGGGAGATTCAGTTGACGGACGCATTGTCCAAACTGGGAGAAAAGAATCCGATCCTGGCCTACGAATTTGACGGCAATCGCCATGACGTTGGCGAGAAATTAGGATTCATTGAAACTACTATTCATTATGCTCTGCAGCATAACGAAATCAAGGATGAAGTACTGGCTTATATGAGACAGGTTATTGAAGAGATTGATCAGCAAAAATAGCCTTACTATAAGAAGTTTCGGGAAGATACTTTTTTGCGAAAAAAAGGTAAAAATTTTAAATGATGTAATAAAAAGAAACTTTTTCTCTCTTGATGCGTCTTATATATAGAGAGATTGCTCCTTGAGGTTCTCTCAACTTTATCGAAGGGAGGGATTAAGATGAATTCTCCAGAATTAGTCTTTTTCGAACAAGAGGACACCTTTGATTTGGACTTACAAATTAATGATCTAACATTAAAGCAAGCGACAAGTCCTTGCACAAGCACTGTAACTTGTAGTGTTTCTAGATGCCTTGGTACACATGTGACTTGTGAGTGTTGGTGCTAACTTTAAAAGAAATCTGACCCTGGATATTATTTCATACATCCAGGGTCTTTTACTTCAGGAGGAGGTTATCCTATAGTGGATAAAGTTACAAATATAAATATGTTTCAGTCATTAGATTTTTTTATGGTGAGAGTACCACTATTGCCTATTGATTTTTACTATAACTTATTCAGTGAGAGTACTACATATGATGTGACAAGGAACAAGGCTTTATCTTTGTTAACAGACCCTGTTATACGGGAAGCGATCACCATAGCCAGCCCTTCACTTATGAATTCTATCAATAATGTCCTAACCAATAAAAATACTAAAAAAATGAACACGGTGCTACGGGCAGTTGTGAATTATCTAATCAGGCTTTCTTCAAGAGCTACACCTTATGGGATTTTTTCTGGGGTTTCTATAGGTCTCTTTTCGGAACTTAGCTGCTTGGAAGTGGGTGATACTAGGCAGAACAGGAAAATATCCCGTCCAGATATGGAATGGATCATGGGATTGGTTAGATATTTAGAGAAAGAGGGAAATGTGGTAAAACAGTTGGCGGTGCGGACTAATCCATCCTTGTATTTATCTGGTACAAGAATAAAATTGCCATTTTTAAACTATATTGAACAACACCACGATCCTGATGTAAAACGAATGAAAAGTAGTTCGATAAAAGTGTCCAAGCCGGTTCAGCTTGTGATGGATTATGCACAAACTCCGATTCCTTTTGCTAATCTAGTTAAGAAAATACAAGAAGAGTATCCCGAAAACAAAGAAACTTTAATAACTGAATTTCTGATGAAGCTATTGAATCAGGAGTTTTTAATTAGCAATTTGAGACCACCATTATGCATAGATAATATGGATTTGCCTTTTGAATATCTACGAAAACAGATAGCACCTATAAACAATATTGAATATATCAAAAAAGGTCTGGATGAAATTAGTGAAGAAATAAAACAATACGATGATTCTCCAATAGGTAAGGGGGAATCCTTGTACAATCAGCTATGTATAAGAATGAGAAAATTAGTTCCAACGAAAGAAACTTTGCAGATTGATATGGAGACAAAAGTAGAAGAAGCCTTTTTAAGCCAAAATGTCTCTAAAGATATTGCTAGATCAGCAGAGATCTTATGGAGGCTGTCGCCGGATTTGAGTAATCCTCATTGGACACAGTACCGAAATGATTTTATAGAGAAATATGGTATTGATTGTCAGGTTCCGATCTTAGAGCTTTTGGACGAAGATTTAGGGTTAGGGGCTCCGCCTGATTATAAATATCCTGAGAGTAGATATAGTTTAGAACACCCTATACTAAATGCAGAGAGAGAGAAGGTTCTGGCAAACTGGATTACAAATGTTATTAAAGAAGGAAAAATAGAAATAGAACTGACGAATGAAAAATTAAAGAGAATCGAGACTTTATCTGATGAGCTTTTGCCCCCTACCTCTATAGAAATGTATGTTACCATAGCAGCAAATAGCGAAAAAGCTTTGAAAAATAACGAATATAAGATCATTATCAACCCCAATTCGGGAAGTGCAGGTGCGGGTAAAACATTTGGAAGATTTGGACCAATCCTAGATAAGACTGCAAGAGAGAAGATCACGAACACGTATAAAATTCAAGAGGAATACAGAAAAGATGCTATATTTGCTGAACTTGTATATTTAACGGTCAATAGTAGACATTCTAACGTAGTGATTACCAACAAATCATGTAGTCACCAAATTGTGTTGGGAACTAATTATTCCAATGTAGATACTTCAAAACAAATTTCAATTTCTGATTTATATGTAGGATGTACCCACAATTACTTTTATTTAAAGTCACAGTCGTTGAATAAAGAAATAATCCCAGTTTCCACCAACATGCTAAATTACAATAATGCTCCCAATGTATACCGTTTTTTAATGGAAATTTCACAAGAAAGACACAGAAGCATTTTGCCTTTTCAGTGGGGAGGCCTATCGGAATTCCCTATGCTGCCTCGTGTGAAATATAAAAACATAATTTTATCTTTAGCGAAATGGTCGCTTAATAAAAATAACGATGAATTAAAAAAATGTAAAAACGAGGAGGATTGGATTGAGGGTTTTGAAAAGTGGAGAGGGGAGTGGCGCGTTCCAAGATATGTTTATATTACCACTTCTGTTTCAGATAACAGAGCACTAATTGATCTTAAAAATGAGTTTTTCATATTAGAGCTATTTGAGAAATATCATAAATTAAGTGATTCACAATCATTATGGTTAACCGAGAGTGGATTTGAACCAAGTGACGTATGGGCTAGAGGGAAAGAAGGGCGCTTTATCGCAGAGTACGTTATTCCCTTAGTAAGGACAAATGTAGAGGGACCTTTGACCCCGAAGCAGTGTGAAGATATGAATCTTATTCAAAGACCAATCAGAGAGCATTCAAATATTATATATTTACCGGGAAGTGAATGGCTTTATATAAAGCTTTATGGTATGTCTGAACGAGAGGAAGAGTTTATTGGCAATTACATTAGAACATTTTGTGAGCAGGTAGAGAATCAAGGAATAATAAATCGTTATTTTATTGTTAGGTATAAAGATCCGGATCATCATATACGGTTACGACTTCATGGTGAGGAATCCGTTGTTTGTAAACAACTAATCCCTGCTATTCATATGTGGGCTAGACGCCTAAAGGCTGAAGGTCTACTAAGTAAAATAATATTTGATTCATATGAGCCGGAAATTGAGCGATACGGTGGTAAACGTTTAATTAGTATAGCGGAGCGTTTTTTTGCTGTTGATTCGAAGATTACAGTAGAACTGGTCTCTTTAAAATATAACAATAAGTTGAATGTTCCTATAGAGATTATTGGTTTCATTAGTGTAATTGATATTTTAAATCAGTTTATACCAGCGGTAGAACGGCAAGTTACTTGGTTTCATGAAGAAGAATGGCATAAGGAGCATGTAAAAGATTTTATGAAGGATCGCACTTTTTATATAATTTTGTGCGATGTTTCGGACAATTGGTCCTCACTTAGAAATTTGGAATACGGGGACTACTTATTATCTAAGTTTCAAGAGCGAAAAAAAATAATAAATGAATATAAAGAGGCACTTGAACATGAAAAGGATTTAACGAATACATTTTCCAATATTCTAGGTAGCCTCATTCATATGCATTTAAACCGTCTTATAGGTACGAATAGGAAAATGGAAAGAAAGATAATGTCGTTGTTAAGTCATTCTTTATATCATTTTAATGAATCAATAAAGCACAAGAAAAATGTATTTCAAAGGAGTTGAACGTTGATGACAGTAGTACAAAACAATAAGAGCCTGCATAACGATATTATGAAAATTGTAAGTGTTATAAGTGCCAGGTTGACTGACCCCCAGTATGTACAGACTATATGTTCTTCTGAGCAGAATCATGTAGATAAACAAGAGGAGTTTAATTGGAATGATATAAGCCTGGCAACTGGATTTCCAGCAATCAGTATTTTGTATGGGAGACTAAGTACTGTATTAAAGGATGAGAGATTAAAAGAGTATGCACACTCCTACCTTTTAAGTACTCGTGAATCATTAAAGAAATCAGGAGCGTCATTATCACTATGGGAAGGATTATCTGGTGTTGGATTTGCCGCGTATCTATTATCTGACAATGGTATAAAATACAGGAGATTTATCAACCAAATTAACACTTTGATATTGCATCATGGTAGTGCTGATCTACTGAATGCAAAAAGTAGGCTGGAATCAGGTACGTCAATTAATGATTATGATGTAATTTCCGGATGGAGTGGCATAGGAAGGTATCTGTTACTGTTCTCTGATATACCTGAAATTAGGGAGCTCCTTATTGGTGTTCTTGAGTATCTTGTTCTTCTAAGTAAAGATAGGATTATCAACGATAAACAAGAGATTCCGAATTGGTATATTTCAAATAAATATTTACTTTCACATGAAAAGGATGAATATCCATTTGGATATTTTAATATGGGTTTAGCTCATGGAGTTCCTGGCCCCTTGGCATTATTATCTATAGCGTTGCTTCAAAATATAAAGGTACCTGGTCAAATAGAGGCAATTCAACGATACTGTGACTGGATAACAAAATGGAAATTGGAACAAACAGATAGAATACAGTGGCCCTTAATTATAAGCTACGAAGAATTTACAAACGATCAATTATACTCTAAAAAACATCGGGATGCTTGGTGTTATGGTTCGGCAGGTGTTGCGAGGAGTCTATTTTTAGCAGGTAGATCCATCGGAGATAGAAGCTTGGAGGTTTTAGCTGTAAACGCATTTAAATCGATATACAAAAGATCTATCGAAGAGTGGAATATTTATTCACCAACGGTATGCCACGGATATTCAGGATTATTGAAAATTACCTATCATATGTATCGGGACACACACGATCCTGAATTGCAAGAAAACTATCAAAGCTTGCTCCGAACGGTCGTTAAAATGTTTGACGAAGAATCGGCATTTGGTTTTTATGATTTATATAGGGATTCTAATTCTACTAAGAATTTAAATTATGTAGGTTTACTTGACGGTGTTTCGGGAATAGCCATGACATTACTAGATTCTCTTTATCCTGATGAAAAGGATTGGGGGGCGAGCTTATTGATTTGCTAAGGTAATAAGTAAAGTAACGGATGAATTACTCAAACCACAGAGAGGAACTGGTTAGCGTTCTTAATCGATAACAGGGTTACAATTCCACTCAAAAGATGAACAATAAAAAGGGTTATCTCAAAGGCAGTTTTTTTATAGTGAAACAGCCTAAATGGGACGAATTATAATTAACTTCATGAGAAAAAGCGTAGGTTACAAGGCTGAATTAGTCCGAAACCTGCGCTTTTTGCTTCACTAGAGTCTGTAAAATAGTTTGTTTAGTAAAATGGAAGTCATAGAAAGGGGGGAGAATACATGGGGCTTTGGTCAAAAGAGCAACTGCGAGCTTTCATTAAGGAGAAAAACCAGGTGACTCACAGGATGTGTAAAATGCCTCAAATGAACTGCTCGCGGAGACTCTTCAGGAGGTGTTGGAAGCAGAAATGGACGCGCACCTGGGCTAGGAGGAGCAAGATATCAAGGGTAAAATGACGCCAAACAGCCGTAACAGCAATAGCAAGGAAGAACGTCGTTAGCGAGTATGGCGAGCAGGAGCTTGCTGTACCTCGACGTGGGCGGCCAGCCAAATGAATGGAATAGCTCTTAAACGGCTTTGACGATTTGACGGGATGAGTAGATGCACTTCATGTAGGCGTAGAGAATGACTTTGGTGAGCTTATTGCGATGATTGCTGTTTCACCCCCTTCAGGGTAGGCTGCGTCTAAGGTGGTGTCATCGAACCAATTCAGGGTCTCACTTACGACGCGAGCGAGTTGATACTGATGACTTCTCGAATGGAATCGACCCAAGCAATGATGACTTTAGGTTCCACCTATTTTCCAGTCCTTGTACTTTTTTTCTGCTTTTACTTTTTCAAGCTCTAAAGAGAGTTCTGGACCTCTTCCGTAGCTGTATTGCTTACCTACAGGCTGCTCCAGACGGTATACTTCGTCCACCACATCCACGTCTTGAGCTGTGTCTTATTCCGTATCCCGAACTGCTCTATAACCTCTTTTACAGGTACTCATGCCAATCTAATTTCTATCACTTTCATTTTTATTTCTAACGGGTAACTCAACTCTAGTTGCCAACGCAAAAACACTTTCAAGGTTATCACCCTATCTTACGACAGGATTGCATTCTCTTGAAAGTGTTTTAATTGTCTCACGTTATGGGGTCAGTCCCACTTCCATTTTACCAAGGATGGGCTTTTTTGTTTTTTAGGGCATCCCATCGATTTATGGGACAGCCTCAAATAAACAAAACAGAGAACAACTAAACTCCAGGGACTATTCCCTTTTCAGTTCGTTTATCAGTTCTTTTTCCTTGGGATCAGCTTGAATCAGCTTATCGTACAATGCTTTGTCATCTTGTCCCTGCTTTTGCAAAGCGGCAATATAGTATCGGGTTACCTCACGATTCGTAGCGTCACTCAGATCGTCCTTCAAGCCGTTTTTCAGGATGATGGCAGCCTCGGAGGGTTTACCTGACATGAACTCAATTTTTCCAGCACTGAGCGCAATGCTTGGAGTTACTTCAAAAGTACGTATCAATTGAATTTCAGGTGGAATCGTCTTAAGATGAGCTACCCCATCTAGAACCTGCTGATAAGCAGCAAGACCTGCTTGGAAATACTTCTGTTCCTTGGCTGAGTCCTTAGCCAATCGAGCTTTATTGCCAAATTCAAACGCTTGGGTAATCAGCAAATTGTACCAATCCAGATCCCAGATGAAGTTAGCACGGTTATTTTCTAAAATGGCAAATGCCTTGTCATTGTTTCCTTTAGCTTGCTCAAGTCGCATTTTGATAAACAGCATATTTCTATTATACGGTTCTGCCTGCAGCCCCAAATCAACAATGGCCATACCGCCTGTATAGAACTCCTCGCGTTTCGTTTGCTTATAGACCTGATAATACATACTAGACAAACCAACAATTGAATCAATATGAGTTGGACGCAGATTCAAGTCCTTATTATAAGCAGCTTGTCGTTGTTCGAACGAATTGCTGCTTTCCAGAGCTTTTGCTTCCCAGGCAGCATTACTAGCTTGTACAAAGCGCAGCCCTACAAACAGAAGCACAATACTGAGAACACCAATGACGATACTATAAATCGGACGGAAACCTTCAGGCTTCATCGCCAAGCGTTTTACAGGTTGTGCATCCATTGCTACAGCCATACCCCCGAGTCCAATGAATACGAGTATACCCATGAACACATAACTCATATTAAAGTCCAATAGACTATGGAGCAAAATGGACATTGCTAAAATCAGGTAAAGGAAGTGGCTATCCCGATTTTCCTCATCGCTCTTGGTGTAACCTTTAATGTATTTATAGAAAATATAAAGGATGAATGCCATAAAAATAATGAATCCAAAAATACCGGTCTCTACCAGATACTGCATGAAAAAGTTATGTGCCTGTGCGCTTGTGTAACCATAGTCTTGATATTTTCCATACAGTGTAGCCCAGCCGCCGCCACCTGCGCCAATTAACGGATAGTCCGCAATTAGCTTAGAAGCATCACGATAAAAGGTTATACGCTCCAGTACACTATGCTGTTGGAAGTTGATATTTTCCAGACGTGTTTCCACATTGGCTGGTAGAAAACTTCGTAGTCCTGTACCAATGAGCAGGAATGCAATTACACCAATTACGACCACAGAGCCAACAGGTAGCCACAGATTAGAGAGTTTACGTGAGGCTAGACCTTGCATCCATTTTTCCAAACGAGCTCCTAGAGAGGTTTGTACAAGCCATAGAACAACAGCAGTCACCAAGGAAGCCCCAAGAAGCAGTCCCCAGCCTTTAGCAGCCACAGCACCGTTGTAGGTCTGATTCAGCTCTAATCCCCAATTTGTAATTGGACTCAAAATAGCAAGTGAGACGACACCCGCAATTGCACAATGCAAAAGCCATAAGATTTGCCGTGCTGGCTTAAAGAACAGAAGTAAAAGAACAAAAACGACTGGCAGCATAATGAGACCACCACGTGAAAGTGTCAGGAACAGTGATACCAATATAGGCACCAGCATAAAGGCATGAGTCGCTTTTCCATACCACGTCTTCGACTTCATCAGACAAAAGATAGCTGCGAACAAAAATGCCATCAAAAATGCCGCATATGTATTCGCGTATTGGAAGACGGATGTGAGACGCGGACCATTAGTGTCAATTTTTATGGCATCAATATAGCGATTACCGCTTACCATTGATGAGAACCAATCTACGAGTCTTCCGGCGAATGCCCACTGTCCAAACCAGTTGATGAGGCCGAAGCCTATAATAATATAAGCTACGGTCATAATCGCGGTTTGGATGATCTGGTTGCTCAACCGATCTCGCAGGGCGTACAATGTAATGATGAAGAACGAGGCATAGATGCACTGCACCACTACCATGTTCATCGCGAGATAATGAGAAGCAGCAGAAATCAATGAAAGCACGAACGTCAGCGGAAGTAAGATAACAAGCACAGCCAACCAGTCTCTTTGATCTTCCAATTTGAATTTCTTATAATAGGTTACGATCCCCAATATCAGCAGAATCGTGCTGATGATCAAAGCCCAATACAGAGGCTTCTCAAATTCGAGCATTTGCCCATTAAAAAGTGCAGCCTGGAAGGGGGCCCAAGCTAAAAACAGAGTCATGCCAACAATTAACACCCAAAACATAGCCGGCCTTTTATCGTCACGGGTCGACGTTTTGGCCTGTTTCCCGTATACTGGATTCGACAAGGTTTACAATCTCCTTTTCTTGTAGATACGTCAATATTTTAGCACACAGAGAAAGATGAGCAAAGAAGCATTATCGCTTTGTTTGTCTACAGAGGACACGAACTTGCCAGGAATGTGTTGATATGTACATAACACAATGATAATTATTTTAGTTAATATCGTTGGGTTTCAATGACTTTTGAGCTTACTAACAAGCATTGGCATAGCTACTATGGAAGAGTTATAATATCATAGTGTTTTTGCCCTAATATTCGAAATATGTTCAAGAGAGGTGAGGATGTAAGAGGTTCCTCAGTATACAAGATGAAAATGGTTTGGAGATTGCAAGATCAGAAAGAATAGAAAAATAAGATGTAAGATTGGATAGGAGGTTGAGGGTCATTTTTCTTGCTATTTGGAATTATCGCAACTTTGTAATCGGTATGGTTAAAAGAGATTTTAGATCCCGCTATTTAAATTCAGTGCTTGGTTCGGCTTGGGCAGTGCTCAATCCGCTAGCTATAATTATTGTATACACTGTAATTTTTTCACAAGTTATGAAATCCAGATTACCTGGAGTAGATGATACGTTGACATATAGTGTGTATCTTTGCGCCAGTTTATTACCTTGGCTGTATTTTACAGAAACAATACAGCGTACCATGACTGTATTTATAGACAATGGAAGTCTTATTAAAAAAGTGAATTTCCCAAAGGCGACATTGCCAATTTTTATACTGATTGCTTCAACAATAAATTTTGTGATTATATATGCACTCTTTATAGCTTTTTTACTTATTATTGGACGGCTACCGGGTATTGAAGCGTTGGGAATTATTCCCTTGCTCATTGCTCAACAACTTATTGCTGTAGGCTTAGGTTTATTTATAGGCTCTATTAATGTATTTTTTAGAGATGCCGGTCAAGTTATGGGGATTATATTACAGTTTTGGTTTTGGTTTACTCCAGTTGTTTATTCTATTCAAATTCTCCCTGATAAGGTGAAAAATCTCTTTTCGCTTAATATTTTGGTTCCAATTATTGAAGGTTATCAGAATATTTATCTCCAGCACAGTATTCCAGATATGGCTGTTATCTTCAAGTGTCTGTTTGTTGGGCTAATTTGCTTGTTTATTGGTTATATAACCTTCAAAAGACTTGGTAAAGAGATGGTAGATGAATTATGAGAATAAAATTAGAGAAAATAGGAAAAAAATATAAAATATTTAAATCTCCTTCTTCACGCGTGGTTGAATGGGTATTCGGGAAGAAAAATCATCGAGAGAAATGGGTTTTAAAGGATTTAAGTTTTGAGGTAAATGAAGGCGAATCACTTGGCATAATTGGGCATAATGGTGCTGGTAAGAGCACTCTGTTGAAAATTCTTACTGGTGTACTCGAACCCTCAGTAGGTTCATTCACAACAACAGGCAGAATCTCAGCTCTCCTTGAACTGGGGATGGGATTTCATCCGGATTTTACAGGTTTACAAAATATAAGAATGTCATTGCAATTAACAGGAGTAGATAACGACACAATAGATAAACTAATTCCTGAAGTCGAGGCATTTGCCGAGATCGGAGATTATATTTCTCAACCTATGAGGACATACTCCAGTGGTATGTCTGTACGTTTGGCTTTTGCTACAGCTACCGCTATTCGGCCGGATATATTAATTGTTGATGAAGCATTATCTGTGGGGGATGCGTACTTTCAACATAAATGCTTTGATAGAATCAGAAAATTTAGAGAAGAGGGTACGACACTTCTCTTTGTTTCACATGATCCAGGAGCAATTATTAACTTATGCGACCGAGCTATACTTATTGATAATGGAGAAATTGCTCAGGAAGGAACACCAGAATCTGTCCTGGACTATTACAATGCTGTTATTGCCCTCCGTGAAGTAGAATATAGTATTAGTCAAAGTGTTGGAGAGGACAATCGGGTTAATATACGTTCTGGAAGTAAGGAAGCCAAGATAACTAGGGTTGAATTGTTTGATAATAGGAGCCAGCCTGTTCATGCTATTCAAGTAGGGGAGCAGTTCCATTTAAGGGTTATATTTGAAAGTGGGATTGATTTAATTAATCCTACTATCGGATTTGTAATTAAAGATCGACTTGGAAATCCTATATTCGGAACTAATACTTATCAACTTGGAGTTAAATCTGGTGAACTTAACGCCGGAGACGAAGTTATAGCATCCTTTAGTTCATTTGCCAACATTGGCACAGGGACCTATAGTGTTTCCGCGGCAATTCATGATGGCTTAACTCATGTTGAAAAGAATTACGATTGGTGGGATCATGCGCTTACATTTCAAGTTGTAAAAGGTCCGGAACCTTCATTCGATGGGACTACTTATTTACAAACTCAGGCTGATTTTGATATTTCTCCACATCATCAGAAAGAAGGTAGTGATTTCAATGAAAATTGAGTTTGATGATCGTGAAATAGATGTGAAAGATATTATGAAACAAATCAAAAGTAATATTGCCCAACGGGGATACCAAGAGGAAAATATAGATTCAGCAGGTCACAATACTGCAGAATTAATAAATATAGAAGAATATCAATTTGTATTAAATCGTATTTGGAATTATTCGGCGGATTTTCCGATAATTACTCATAGACGTGGTATCGGAAAATTAATTGTTTTAGGCAAGAAAATCATAAGAAAGCTTACCAGGTGGTATGTTAATCCTGCTTTTGAAAAGCAAGTTGATTTTAATGCTCATACAGTCCGAATGCTAAACGAAATAGTTAAGCTTCTTAAAAACAATAAGACCGACAAAGATAAAAATGATGAGCATCTAGTACAGAATCATGAGCCTGAAATGAATGTAACAGTTGAGCAACTTCAAAATCGTATTCATGAGTTAAGTGAATCAGTTGAATTGCTTCAGAATCGTCTCAGGGAAACGAATGAGTACAAGGTTAATCTGAATCATGAGGTTCAGTCTTTAGCCAACGAATTCCGTTTAGATGCACAGCAACTTCGTTCAGATTACAATCTTCGTTTGGACCAGATGGATTCTTCTATCAGGGTAGCCACTGAAAGATTGAGACGAATAGAAAGAAATAAAAATTATATTTCAATTGATGATAAATCTATTATAGATGTTGATTCTACTAAAGTAAGCCATAACAGTCAGGCAAATGATTCATTAGATTTTGATTATTTTCTCTTCGAAGAATATTACAGAGGTTCAAGAGATCAAATTAAAGAGAAACAGAAGCATTATCTGGAGTACTTCGGAAATGCAACTCACGTTCTCGATTTAGGTTGCGGACGGGGCGAATTTACTGAAATGCTACTGGAAAAAGGAGTAAAGGTTACATCTGTTGATCTGAGCGATGATATGGTGGCTTATTGTCGAGAGAGGGGATTCCCGGTTATTCAATCGGATGTAATCACTTTCTTGGAAACTGTTGACGATAATTCAGTTGATGGTGTTTTTTTAAGCCATGTTATTGAACATATGAAAACAAGCGATTTGATTAAGTTAGTCCAACTTGCTCATAGAAAGTTGAAGCCGACCGGTTGGTTTATTGCTGAGACACCAAATCCACAAACAATGTCTGTGTTTACTCAAAGCTTTTACATGGATCCGACTCATATCAAGCCCGTACATCCACTAACTATTAAGTTTATTTGCGAAACAGCCGGATTTCACCGTAATGATTTACATTACATTTCTCCAAACGATGCTTACCTTCAATTGCCGAGATTGGAAGTGGCCGGTGCAGAGATCGCCAATCTGGATAGATTTAATGAGACTGTTGAGCATTGGAACCGTATCATTTTTGGATGTCAGGATTACTTTATTTCCGCTCAAAAATAGACAGGGGAGTACTAAGAAATGAAAATTGCTTTTGTCATCCCATGGTATGGAGCCAATATATCTGGAGGGTCGGAATCCGCATGCAGAAATTTGGCTGAGCGTATGGTTAAGTCGGGGGAGACTGTAGATGTAATTACAACTTGCGTGAAGGATTTTCATAGCAATTGGAGCGTTAATTACCACAAGCCCGGGTCTGAACTGATTAACGGTGTGAATGTCATTCGCTTCAAAGCTAGAAAGCGGGATACTGCTCTATTTGACTCAATTAATAAGAAACTGATGGATAATATTCCTATCTCCATGAAGGAAGAGGATATCTATCTCAAAGAAATGGTAAATAGTCCAGAATTAGAAAAATATTTAAGTCGGAATAAGGATCAATATAAAGCTTTTATTTTTACTCCGTATATGTTTGGCACTACATATCATGGAGTTCAACAAGTGTACGAAAAAGCAATTTTGTTCCCTGCTTTTCATGATGAGAGCTATGCCTATTTCCAGAGATTTAAAGAAGTCTATTCTAAAGTTAAGGGTATTGTATTTAATTCTTTAGCAGAGCTTGAATGGGCTGAGGAGCATTATAATATTGGTCATATTTCTAAACGGGTAATTGGATTAGGTGTGGAACGGTTTATAACTGACCCAGAAGATTTTAGACAAAAGTATGGAATCAAGGATCCGTTCATTCTGTATGCAGGAAGAAGAGATCCCGGTAAAAATGTAGACAAACTCATGAATTACTTTCTGGATTATAAGAAAAATCGGCCAGATAGTGAAATGAAGCTTGTTTTACTAGGTGGAGGAGAATGTTCCAAAGGCATTGCTGATGATAATGGTATCTATGATTTGGGTTTTGTGTCCGAAGAGGATAAATATAATGCATACAGTGCGGCCTGTTTTTTTTGTAATCCCTCTTCTTTTGAGAGTTTTTCGATTGTCATTATGGAGAGCTGGTATGCTAAACGCCCCGTGCTTGTTTATGAAAAATGTAATGTTACAAAAAAGTTTGCTGAAGAATCTAATGGGGGTCTGTATTTTAATAATTATGCAGAGTTTGAAGCCTGTGTAGATCTCTTAACAGAAAATCACAACTTAGCAGATAAAATGGGTTTGAATGGTTACCATTTTGTAAATTCACGATTTAGTTGGGACCGGGTAATTGCCAATTATAAAGATTTTATTGATATCAGTATTAACAAGGAGAATTCATGATTATTAATCAACTGCTACCTACGATTAGTTACGGCGATGCTGTAAGTAATTCTGCTGTAAATATTATGAAAATACTTCGTGACATGGGGATTAAATCGTCTATTTATGCTCAAAATATTCATCCTAAAATGCAAAAATATGCAAATCACTATAAAGAATGTCCCAAGAAGGATCCATTAATATACCATCTCTCTACAGGCAGCGAAGTTGTTAGTGAGTTACTAACAGTCAGAGCAAAAAAAATCGTTTATTATCATAACATAACACCACCTCATTTTTTTAATGGGTATAGCGGTGTGAGTCGCATGCTCTGTGAGCAAGGGCGCAATCAGCTTAGAGAACTATCAGATCAGTTTGCTTTCTCTCTAGCCGCTTCAGAGTATAATCGTTTGGAGTTGGAGCAAAATGGATATAAAAATACACAAGTTATGCCTATCATTATTAATTATGAGGATTATGACCAAGCCCCAGATAACACGGTATTAAACGATTCTTTACAAGATGGTTGGGTGAATTTAATCTTTGTAGGGAGAATAGCGCCTAATAAGAAGCAAGAAGATGTAATTAAAACATTTTTTTACTACAAAAAGTATATTAATCAGAAGTCACGTTTAATTTTAGTAGGCTCTTACCAAGGTATGGAGCGTTATTATGAAGAGCTATTGCGCTTAATTAAAACGTTAGGTCTTAGTGACGTTTATATAACTGGACATTTACCGTTTAATCAAATTATTGCATATTATAAAAGTGCAGATTTGTTTTTAAGCATGAGTGAGCATGAAGGGTTTGGTGTTCCATTTGTTGAAGCAATGAAATTTGACTTACCAATTATAGCCTTCAAGAGCAGTGCTGTTGGAGAAACAATTTCTAATGCAGGATTGCTGACATTAGATAAAGATTACATCCTTACTGCGGAACTGATTGATTATGTACTTCGTGATACTCATATCCAACAGCGATTGAAATTCAACAGAGCTGAGAGGTTAAATTACTATTCAAAAGAAAACACTTCATTATCATTCCGAAAATTTATTGAACAAATTGTTGATAGGCTTTAGGAGGATTTTATGAAAAAGCGGGTTGCTTTTGTTGTTCAAAGATACGGATTAGAGGTAAATGGCGGGGCGGAGTATCACTGCAGATTAATAGCAGAACTCCTTACAGATCAATATGAGGTGGATGTTTTAACAACAAAGGCTTTAGATTATATGACGTGGGAAAATTTTTATAAATATGATCTTGAAGAGATTAATGGTGTTAAGGTTAGAAGATTTGAGGTATCCAAGCCAAGAAATGTCCAATTATTCAATCAAAAATCAGATTTTATTTTTAATAATAAGAAAGAATCTACATATTTTGATGAACATGATTGGATGTGGAAACAAGGCCCTGCTTCTATTGACTTGCTACAGTACTTAAAAAACTACCATCAAGATTATGTGAAAGTTATTTTTTTTACTTATAATTATTTTACGACATATTATGGAGTTCACCTCATTCCAGAGAAAAGTATTCTCATCCCCACAGCTCATGATGAACCACCAATATACCTTTCTTTGTACAAATCGTTATTCCATTTGCCTCGACATATTTTGTTCAATACGCATGAAGAAAAAGATTTAGTTCATAAATTATTTCATAATGAACATGTTCCAAATGAGATTGTAGGGGTTGGTGTGAATAAGCCAATGGTAGCTGCTTCCACCTCAGAACAACGTCTTAAATTAAGACTGCCTGAAAACTATTTTATTTATGTTGGAAGAATAGACGAGTCTAAGGGCTGCAAAGAATTATTCGAGTATTATTTAAAATATAAGTCTGAACAAAGGGAATATCCTAAATTAGTTCTTGTGGGAAAAAGTGTAATGGGAATTCCTAAGGACCCAGATATTGTTCCATTAGGTTTTGTAACGGAAGAAGAGAAATTCACAGCGATCTCAGAGTCTCTATGCATGGTAATGCCTTCTAAATACGAGAGCTTGTCAATGTCAGTACTCGAAAGCTTGTCTATGTCCACTCCAGTAATAGTAAATGGTCATAGTGATGTCTTAAAGGGCCACTGTGAGCGTGGGAATGCAGGTTTGTATTATACTTCTTATGAAGAATTCAAGGCCTGCTTAGACCTTATTTCAGATGAAAAGAGCCTAAGAGAACGTATGGGAGAGAATGGGGTAACATATGTTGAACAATTTTATAATTGGGATGCAATTAAAGAAAGTTATGTAATTGCCATTGAGAATTGAATTCAACCCCAAAGATGTGCCTTTTATAGAAGAAGCATCTTTTGGGTTCTTCTTTATTACACGAGGATTATATTCCTTGAAATTACCTTCTTAAATTTGCCCTTCCTCTCTTTTATGAGGGTCGACTCAGAAGTGCAATTAACTTATACTGGTTCAAGGGGGCTTTGAAAGAACCTGTAGCGTTTTTATACATTTCATACACATATAGTAGAGTTATTAAATTTACTAATGTGTTTATATCTGGTGAGGTTGATAAATGATTAAAACGAAGATTTCTCGTATATTATATAGGTTGGGAATGGGACTAAAGCCTCTGTTTGTGAAATTTCTTTCCTTTGAAACTAGGCAAAGATTGAAAAAAAAAATATTAAAATCAGCTTTTCCTATTGAAAAGTCAGGTAAGAAGTTAGCAGCAAGTAAAACTTCTAAAGGAATTAACTTAATTGGCTATAACAGAGCTGAAATGGGGATTGGGGAATCTTGTCGTATTGCTGCTAAGAGCTTAAGTGCAGCCGATATTCCCTTCGGAATTATCAATTTCACTGGGACTAATAGGGCACGTATGACGGATTTAAGTTGGACTGAGAAGGAAATTGATAGGCCAATATTTAATGTTAATATTTTTCATATTAATGCTGAACAGATGACTGAAGTTTATGCTGCTCATGGTAATTCTATTTTTCAAAATCGATATAATATTGGGTATTGGGCATGGGAATTACCTGACTTTCCAGATGAGTGGTGCGACTCTTTTCAACTATTAGATGAAATATGGGTTCCATCTACTTTTGTGAATAATTCAATTGCAATTAAGAGCCCTATTCCGGTGGTAACTATACCTCATTCTATAGAAGTGCTGATCACCCAGCCTCGAAACAGAGCTTATTTTAAGTTGCCGGAAGATGTTTTTCTCTTTTTATCTATGTATGATGTGAATAGCTACCAAGCACGCAAAAACCCGCAAGCATCTGTAGAAGCATTTAAACGTTCTTTTGCATTTAATGATCAAAGTGTTGGTTTGGTCATTAAAGTTAATGGTTCAAATGCTAATCAAGAAGAAATGGAAATGCTTCTTGAACTCGTTAAAGAATACGATAATATATATTTGATTAAAGAAACACTATCTAGAAATGACATAAACGGATTAATTTCAGTAGTGGACTGTTTTGTTTCACTCCATCGTAGTGAGGGATTCGGATTGGGTTTGGCGGAGGCGATGTATCTGCATAAACCGGTTATTGGTACGAACTGGTCTTCCGTCACTGACTTTATGAATGACTCTAATTCATGTCCGGTCAACTACACGCTTGTTCAGGTGGGCAAAGACTATGGTCCTTACAAGTCATATCAATATTGGGCTGACCCGGATATAGAAAACGCGAGTAATTACATGAAAAAACTTGTATCAGAACCCCTATATTATGAAAAGATTGCGGGTGAAGGTAAGCGAACAATTCAGGAGCACTTTTCACCTTCAGTGGTAGGTAGTTTGATACAAAAACGATTACAGTATATTTATTTGTGGAAATTTGGAGGATAAAATGACAATTACTTGTGTTATTATGGCTGGCGGAAAAGGGGAAAGGTTTTGGCCTAAAAGTAGAACCAATCTTCCAAAACAATTCTTAAACATTTCAGGGAATAAATCTATGATTCAGCAAACTATATCAAGATTGGAAAAAATGGTCTGTATCGATAATATTTTTATTGTCACAAATGAACTTTATGCAGAGCTACTGAAAGTTCAGATACCTCATTTACCATCTGCCAATATTATTGTTGAACCGGTTGGTCGTAATACTGCTCCTTGTGTGGGCCTTGCATCAATTATAATTGAAGAGAAATTCCCAGATAGTACAATGGTGGTTATTCCTTCTGATCATTTTATAGAGAATGAAGAAGGATTCATAAATATTATTAAAACGGCAGTTGATGTTGCTCAGGATAACTCTAACCTCGTTACTTTGGGAATAAAGCCTTCATATCCAGAGACTGGTTATGGATATATTGAAAGTACGAATGAAGTTGATTGTATAGACGGATTCGAAGTTCACAAAGTGAATAAGTTTGTCGAAAAACCTAACTTAACTACCGCACAATCTTATTTGGAAGCCGGGAATTTCTTTTGGAATAGCGGCATATTTGTGTGGAAAGTTAAAACAATTAGATCTTATATCAAAGATTTAATGCCTGAAATGCATGATATTCTTGAGACAATGGTTACTGCACTTTCGACTACTGAACGAGACGAGGTCATTAAGAGTGAGTTTCCTAAAATGCCTGAGCAATCCATAGACTATGGAATAATGGAAAAAGTAAGTAACATATATGTTATTCCTTGCGTTTTTGGCTGGGATGATGTTGGAAGCTGGACGGCATTGGAAAGAATTAATGAACTTGATGAGAATGGCAATGTCGTTAAGGGCAACACGTTAAGCTTGGATACCAAAAGATGTATTATCGAAAGTAACGGTAAATTAATTGCTACTTTGGGCATTGAAGACCTAATAGTGGTTGATACTGAAGATGTTACTTTAATCTGCACTAAGGACAAAGCTCAAGAAATAAAATTATTACTCAAAGAATTGAGAATGCAAAAGAAAGAGGAATACCTTTAATAGAAATCTTATAAAAGAGGGAGCATCTGAGGATGAAACATTTTGTTCCAGGTTATGCCACCTCTTTTCTATTGTTGTTCGCAGCTTTACGTTTTCTAAGGAAGGTGACTTCAATGAAAATTGAAATTTATAATGATAGAAGTGGTATTAATATTAATGAAATTGATAAAGAAATAAGAGATAATATCAGTAAGAAGAGTTATAAAGATGATTTTCTTGCAGAGAAAAGAGAGAACAAAGAGTCCGATTTGAATTTTATTTTGTTGGAGGATTACTCAATATTATTAGAAAGAACTTGGTACTATCATGCAAACACCCCACTTACTTCAAAACGGAGAATAGCGGGAAGATTAATAGTATTTATAAAAAAATGCATCCGTTTTTTATTGGGGTGGTATGTAAATCCGATTGTGCAAAAACAAACTGAGTTTAATGCTAATGTGGTTAAAGGATATAATGAACTAATAATACAGTTAAAAAATGTGGAGAAACAAATAAAGGATAGCCATATAAGTAGGGGACACGAATGATTAATCAACTCCTGCCGTCAATAAGTTATGGAGATGCGGTCAGTGACTCAGCTTTAAACATTATGAAACTTATCAGGAGCATGGGGATTAAGTCCAATATTTACGCACAACATATACATCCTAAAATGAGGAGATATGTAAAAGAAGCTTCACTATGCCCTAAAAACGAAAGTGTAATTTATCATCTGTCAACGGGAAGTGAATTGGCTTATCAAATACCAGAATTCTCGAAACAAAAAATTTTGTTTTATCATAATATAACACCCTCTAATTATTTTACTGGATACAATGATACTTTAAAAAAACGTTGCCAAGACGGACGTGACGAGTTGAATTTTCTTGCGGATTATATAGATGTAGCCATAGCTGCCTCTGAATATAACCGTGCAGAGCTTGAAAGTTTATCTTATAAAATCACATTAACGAGTCCCATTATAGTTAATTACGAAGACTACCAAACAAAATCTGATAGCAATCTGGAAAAAATGTTGAATCAAGATGATTGTACAAAGATTTTGTTTGTAGGTAGAATTGCACCGAATAAAAAACAAGATGATGTTATCAAGTCATTCTACTATTATCAGAAGTATATTAATCCCAAAGCGAAGTTATTCCTTGTTGGCTCCATCGATGGTACAGAGAGATATTATAATGAACTGAATATACTGATTAAAAACTTACAGCTAGAAGAGTATGTAACGATTACAGGGCATATTTCTTTTAATCAAATCTTGTCATATTATAGAAGTGCTGATTTATTTCTTTGCATGAGCGAACATGAAGGGTTCTGTGTTCCTATATTGGAAGCTATGTATTTTCAACTGCCAATTATATCGTATAAGAGTACTGCAATTACAGAAACACTGGGCAGCGGCGGTTTTTTGATTTTAGAAAAAGATTATAAAGTAGTGGCTGAACTTATCCAAATAATGCTGACTGATAAAGAATTAAACTCTAAATTAAGAGCAAATCAGTTGAATCAGCTACAAAAGTATTCAAAGGAGAATGCTTCTGAACAATTCAGAAAAATCTTTCTCGAATTTATAAAACCCGGTTACTAGATTGCTAATGCAAGTTATTAATTTTAGTGATCTTTTCAATGTATATCCTGGTCTCATCATCAAGTATTTTTGAAACATTGCTCTCTGTTTTGTATTATATTTTCTCTAAATCCTTACATTACAGAAATAGCTTTTGTTCTCACAGTCGTAGGGGGAGAAATTCTTTGCAAAGAAAAATGTACATTTTATTGACAACTCTTTTTTTAATAACTTTTGCATCTGGACGTTTTCTGTTAATAGCTAAGAAGAATTTTGACTATTCGTTGTTCGATATTTTAAAACCAACAATTATTGATATATTGTTTGCTGTGTTACTTATATTGTTATGCTATTGGCTTGGTAAACTAAACAGACTGTTGCCTTACGTTATAGCTATTTCCTCGATGTTGTTCTATTTTGCTAATATTGAATATATTTATGCAATGGATAACATACTTAATCTGTCGGATATATCGTATATTTCTGATAGTGAGTTTTTAAAGGGTTCGGCTCTGCACGTGAGTTTTCCGGTTTATTATATTCTAGTGGTTTTATCTTTAATTGGAGCGTTGATTTTTGGAAATCAGCTAAATAAGGGCGCTCATGAGGGTGAAAATAAGAAGTTGAGTGTTATTTTTTTAGTCGTATTAATTTGTTCAGAGGGTGTATTAGTCTCACTTTCTGATAATGATTGGAAAAACAATAACTTTGTATATGCGTCACTGAATAATGGAATATACTCAGTGATGAATAATGAGAAAGATTCTGGTAATCAATATTATCCTGAGAATATTGAAGAGAAAATAAATACTACAGACCTGATTGGGGAAGGGAAAGATTTGCTATTGCATGCAGCAACTGGCCGCAAGAATGTCCTTATTGTTACAATGGAAGGGATACCTGGGGCCTATGTGGCACAAACTCAAAAGCATCTAAACGTGGATAATCCGATAAAAATGAATAGCTTCAGTAAGATTAAAGAGCACAGTATAATTATTCCTAATTATATTACTCATAATAATCAAACAATCAGAGGTTTGTATTCATTTCTCGCTGGGGATTATCCTAAGTTAGACGCATCTACTCCTAAAGCTTATGAGTACATGAAAGACAGTGAGAACCAAAGGGAATTACTACCACAATTACTGAAAGACAGAGGATATAATACAGCATATATACAAGCTGCAGGATTAGAGTTTATGTCTAAAGATCAATTCATGAAATCCGCCGGTTTTGATACTGTTATAGGATCTGAAGGCTTCTCACATAATGAGGTTCCATTTTCATGGGGGATTGATGATAAAGCATTTTTTGAACAAACAGAGAGTTATTTGAATGATCTAGATAGTAAAGGTAAGCCATGGTTTGCAACTCTGCTTACTGTGGGGACACATCATCCCTATGCGGTTCCTCAAGATTACGAAGAGAAGTATCCCGACCGCAAAGAGGCAGCGGTCAAGTATTTAGATGATTCTTTATCAAGTTTTATTGATTATATAAACCATTCAGATTTTGCGAATGATACACTCGTGCTTTTTGTTTCAGATGAATCCCATGGTGTAAATGATCAGCCTTATGGTTCTAATTGGGGACTTTGTATCGCATATGCACCTAATATTGAAGGAACTATTTATAATGATAATGTCTTTGGGCATAAGGATATTCTTAATTCCGTATTAGACTATGTTGATTCAAAAGAATACTCTAATAAGAAGGGGAGGAGTATATTCAGAACTTATGGTAAAGATAGCCCCATTATGTTTGCTACTCATGTTAATGGTGATGTTTTTTACTCTACAGAAAAAGGTAAAGTTTATAAATTAGATAGTAAAAATAATTTATATGAAATTGATTCAGAGAATCATGAAATGTTCTCGGAAAACTATACTATAAAAAAAATCATTGATGAGTCTTTGAGAAATGATATTTCTCTTTATAAAAATTATATTAGTAAACCTTCTTCAGATAATAATGAACTGAATATTATTAAAAGCAAAACCTATGAGGTCAAAGCCAAGGAGGGGTATTTAATCACTGCTGGACAATATATGACTCTTCCTGATAAGAGTTATGTCAATATTGATTTCAATTATGAACTGCTTGATACAAAAGAGGGAGAGGGTTTGACATTTGAACTTAGGACCAATGAAGGGAAAATAATTAAAAAAACGGTTGATGGGGCCACGGGCAACAAACATCTACATTATCGTTTTTTTAATGATAAAGAGCAATCAGGTTATACATTTGAAATGTTTATGACGCCTTTTTTCAGTGACACTACTAGTATAAAAAAGGTGAATATAGATAATATGGTTGTATCTTTTGAGGATACGGATAAAGAATTAAAGAAAGGCCAATCTGATGCAACAGAATTTGATGTTTTCAAAAAGGGCGATGAAGAAACGAATAAGAATCTTATACCGTTTATGTCCACTTCTAAAGGCGGCGTAATTCTCACATCCAATAACCAAATATTGATAAATTCTAAAGATAGCAATAATTATTTAGTTTATGGTCCGTATTTATCTTATCCTAAGGGCAAATACACGCTTCAGTATAAATTTAAGCTCAATGAAAAGTATGTTTTAAGTGAACCGTTGTTCACACTGGATGTATCTACACAACAAGGAACTCAAATACCAGCGCAACGTTCCTTCACTTCAAAGGATTTGGATTATGATGGGCAATATTATATTGCGAAATTGGAATTTGAATTGAGCCAAGATATTTCTGATGTAGAGTTTAGATTCCATGGAAATCGAAGTTTGAATATGACAGTTACGGATGTAAGTACAACCAAAAAGTAAGAGGCTTATTGTTCTTATTGTTATACTATTCTTACGAAGAGAAAGTAGTGATACTTTTGAAAAACAATTTTAAGATTACTATTATAGCCCCAATGTTTAATGAAGGGGACAATGTCTTTGTCTTCTATGAAAAAATCTATAAAGTATTACAAGGATATAATTATGAAATACTTTGTATCAATGATGGTAGTAAGGATAATACCCTGGAAAAGCTAAAACAAATCGCGGGAAATGATTTTAACTTAAAAATTATAGATTTATCTCGAAATTTTGGTAAAGAAATCGCGATGACGGCAGGTTTAAAATATGCTAGTGGTGATGTTGTCATTCCGATTGATTCGGATCTTCAAGATCCCCCGGAATTAATACCACTGTTGATTGAAAAATGGCAAGAAGGTTTTGATGTTGTCTATGCTACAAGGCTAAAGCGCGACGGCGAAACATGGATTAAAAAGCTAACAGCGCATTTATTCTATCGTATTATAAAAAAAATAACGAAAGTTGAGATACCTGCCGATACAGGAGATTTTAGATTAATGTCTAGACAGGTTGTAGACGCATTAAACCAATTGCCTGAACGGCAAAGATTTATGAAAGGGTTATTTAGTTGGGTCGGATTTAGACAAACTAGTATTACGTATCACAGGGATGCTCGGTTGGCGGGTAAAAGTAGTTTTAATTACTGGAAACTTTGGAATTTTGCAATTGAAGGTATCACATCATTTAGTTTTGCACCTTTGCAAATTTCAACATATTTAGGTGTGCTAACAGCAATATGCTCTTTGGTTTACGCTTTTTATCTTATCGTGCGCACTATTTTTTTTGGGAATCCAGTGGCAGGTTATCCATCGTTGATGGTTGCCATTTTGTTTTTCGGAGGTGTGCAGTTGATTACTTTAGGAATCATCGGAGAATATATTGGAAGAATTTACAGTGAAACTAAGCAAAGGCCCTTATTCCTTGTAAAAGAAGAGATTAACCTTACAACGCAAATTAAATCAGTTGTGAAAAATTTTTAATAAAAGAGGTGGAGGGTTATTTTTTTAAAATATTTGCTTGTTGGTCTTATCAATACAATGATTGGGTTTTCTTCTGTGTTATTGCTCTTTAACGTGTGCGGATTTAATTACTGGGTTTCAAGTGCTTTAGGAAACACTATTGCTATATTAATGAGTTTCTTCTTAAATAGAAGGTTTACCTTTGGGTCTAATACTCAGATCAAAAAAGGTATAGTAAGGTTTATGATCGTGGCAATGTGTTCCTATTTAATCGCCTATCCTATAGGTTACTTTGCAGGATATATTTTAAAGGATATTTTAAAGGATATTTTAAAAAATCATGTTTTAATTGATAATCTGTCTATTATCATTTCTTCAGGATTATACACATTAATTGGATTTGTAGGACATAGAAAATTTACATTTTCTAAAAAGTTGGAGGTTATATGATTTATAATTCTATAGTTTTACGAACTAGTCTTATTATATGCTCCATTCTGTTAAGTGTTTTGCTGGTATGGAAGATGGGCGTTATTTTTTTACCTCTTGGTTTTTGTATTGGGTTAAGCCTCTTAGCCTTTAAAATTAATTCTAGTTCAAATAATAAATTCAAAAATTATTCAGTAGTGCTCGCTGGAGGTTTGTTAGGTGTAGCATTTTTTATATGTACTCTAAGTGTGAAATTATTGCAACCTTCCTATATAGGGTGGCTATTATCAGGTGATCCTGCACAACACTTTTTAGGATGGCAATTTTTTAGGAATCAGCCTTGGAGTTTCCCTCTCGGCGTAATAAATGACTTGAATATACCTTCTGGAACAACCATTACTTATACAGATTCCATACCCCTATTTGCATTTATATTCAAGGCACTGGGACCTATACTCCCCACCACTTTTCAATATTTTGGAATATGGCTACTCTTGAATTATATACTTCAAGGCCTGACTGGATTGTTACTAATGAGAAGGTTAACTAGCCATACGGGATTACAGATTCTCGGAACGATGTTTTTTATAATGAGTCCTATTATGCTGTGGAGAACAACTGGCCATGAAGCGTTAACAGCACATTGGATTATACTTCTTTCCTTGTACTTTGCCATTACAAGATATAAACATTTACGATGGCTGGCTCTCCTATCCCTAAGTTTACTTATCCATCCCTATTTGTTTTTTATGGTAATCCTGTTTTTTGGTGTTAAGATATTAGAAATGTTGGTAACTCGAGTTATCACTTTTAGACAAGGGTTATTATATTTGACTAGTGCTTTCATTATCGTAATAGTGATACTTTGGCTTATTGGATATTTTTATATTGGCTCATCAGGATCTATAGGAGGATTTGGTATCTATTCAATGAATATAAATTCATTGTTCAATCCTCAGGGCTGGTCTCATTATTTACTTAAAGATCAACCTAATGCTACTGAAGGACAATATGAAGGCTTTAACTATTTAGGACTTGGGGGCATTTTGTTGCTCGTTTGGTCAATGTATTCTATTATAGCTCATAAAACTACAGTTCCCATTAGAAAGTATGGTTGGTTACTGGTTGTAAGTTTTATTTTAACTTTAATAGCTCTCAGTAATGTTATTGCTTTAGGTTCTTCAATTTTGTTGGAGATCCCTTTGCCAGAGGTGTTATCCACACTCTTAGGTATTATAAGGGCTTCTGGTAGATTTTTCTGGCCTGTGTATTACTTAATAATTTTATTCTCTTTATATATTGTTATTAAAAACACTAGAACTCTAAGTGCCGCTATTTTGCTGGCTCTTGCCCTCATATTACAATACACAGACTTTTCAGGGAAATACCTTGAGTTGCATAAAATGTTTTCAAGCAACCGCACTTGGGATAATCCGTTAAAGTCACCTATATGGAATCAAATTGACAGCAAAAAGTATCATAATTTCTTATTTGTTCCTGGGGATATAAACAAACAATATGTTGCGTTTTCTATGTTGGCTGCCCAAAAAAACATGTCAATTAATGCTTTTTATACAGCAAGAGAGGATGAAAATAGAGAAAAATATAAACAGGAACTATTAGAGGATTTTAAAATCGGAAAATGGGATTCTAAAAGTATCTATATTGTGGATAACTCTGTACTCAGTTATGCGCTGAAAAACAAAAGTGAAAATGATGTTCTTCTTGTTGTGGATGGGTTTAATCTGTTAATACCAAATGGAAAGGTGGATGCCAATTTTATTCTTAATAAATTGGACGAACATGCCTTTGATTATCAAGTTGGTAGGACTATTAACTTTGGAATGGATGGAGATTCCGAGGCTTTTAAACTTCAAGGTTGGAGTCATACGGAAGAAAAATTCACTTGGACAGTAGGTAAGGAAGCTTCATTATACTTTTCATTAAACAAACTTGACAGGGATATGAATTTATTCATCAAAATGGGACCATTCATAGGGAATAATTTAAAAGGTCAACATATCATTATATATGTAAATGGAAAGATTATTTCAAACTCATTTATACGTAATCCGGGAGAGTATAAATTTCTAATTCCGAAAGAAGTCATATCGGATAACTTGGAAGTTACTTTTAAGATGCCAGATGCTACTTCACCTAAAAGTATAGATGTAAATGAGGATATAAGGATCTTGGGATTTTATGTTGAGTCTTTAAATATAAAGTAAAGGAATGATCAAAAATGAAAGGTATAATTCTTGCAGGCGGGACGGGTACCCGCCTTTTTCCTTTAACTAAGGTAACCAATAAACATCTGCTTCCTGTCGGTAAGTATCCCATGATCTTTCATTCCATATATAAGCTGAAACAAGCTGACATAACGGACATTCTTATCGTGACAGGTAAAGAACACATGGGTGATGTTGTAAATCTGCTTGGAAGCGGCCGTGATATGGGCGTAACCTTTACATATAAGGTACAGGACGAAGCGGGTGGCATTGCGCAGGCGTTAAATTTGGCAGAGCATTTCGTGGGTAATGATCAAATGGTCGTTATTCTGGGGGATAATGTGTTTGAGGATGATATTTCTCCGTTTGTGCAAAATTTTCGTAAACAAAACGATGGAGCTAAATTATTATTGCAAAAGGTTCATGATCCGCAGCGATTTGGTGTGGCAGAAATTCAAAATCAACGTATTCTATCTATAGAAGAAAAGCCTCAGCTACCTAAAAGTAATTATGCAGTTACAGGGATATACATGTTCGATCACAATGTTTTTAATATTGTAAAAACCCTAAAACCTTCGACACGTGGAGAATTAGAGATTACAGACGTAAATAATGCGTATATTGCTAACGGAACATTAACCTATGATATTCTTCAAGGTTGGTGGACGGATGCAGGAACGCATACTTCGCTTGCCAGAGCAAATGAACTTGCGCAAAACATTATATTTGGTGAGGAATTTGGTAAGTTAAAGTTGTAAAGCAAAGTTTCACAGCATTGAGGGAAGGACGTATAGCATGAAAGTGATACCTTTAAGATTGACAGGCGCCAGTGTAATAGAGCCAATTGTTCATGGTGATCAACGTGGTTTTTTTATGGAAAGTTATAATCAACAGGTTATGCAAGATGAGGGGATGACCCATACGTTTGTTCAGGATAACCAATCCCTTTCTGTTGACGCAGGAGTTATACGTGGGTTGCATTATCAATTAAATCCGAAGGCACAAACGAAACTTATCAGGGTACTCACAGGTGCTATCTATGATGTGATTTTGGACATTCGAAAAAGTTCTCCTACGTTTGGGCAATGGGTGAGTGTCATTTTAAGTGAGCATAATCATCGTCAGTTACTGGTGCCTAAAGGGTTTGCTCATGGTTTTTGTACACTTGTTCCAAATACCCAGGTGTTGTATAAGGTTGATGAATATTACTCTCCTTTGCACGACAGAGGGATACTGTGGAATGACCCTAAAGTGAGTATTGACTGGCCTACCTCCAAGGCGATACTGTCAGAGAAGGATAGACAGCAGCCGGTTCTGACAGATGCGGAAATTAATTTTGATTAGAAGCTAGTACAAATTAATACTTTGTATGCTTTTGAGTTAAGAAAATGAGTCAGAAGTCTAATATACTTTAGACATTGCTCAGCTTAGGAGGTCAGTATGAAACTTCTTGTCACCGGCGGCGCCGGATTTATAGGCAGTAACTTTGTATTGTATATGTTAAAACACCATCCAGATTACGAAATTGTAAATATAGATGCTCTTACCTATGCAGGTAACCTGGAAAATTTGAAATCCATTGAAAATAATCCCAAGCATAGCTTCATCAAATTAGATATTACCGACGCACAAGCGATTGACCAGCTGATGCAGCAGGGAATTGATGTGGTGGTTAATTTTGCAGCGGAGTCACATGTGGATCGGAGTATTTTGGAACCGGAAGTGTTTGTGAAAACAAACGTATTGGGTACGCAAGTGCTACTGGACGCAGCCAAGAAATATAACGTGACCAAGTTTGTACAGGTATCAACAGATGAGGTGTACGGTTCTCTGGGGGAAACAGGATTGTTTACGGAGGAAACTCCGTTGCAGCCTAATAGTCCTTATTCTGCATCCAAGGCAGGTGGCGATCTGCTAGTTCGTGCATATCATGAAACCTTCGGTTTACCAGTGAATATCACGCGTTGTTCCAACAACTATGGTCCATATCAGTTTCCTGAAAAATTGATCCCGCTAATGATCTCTCGTGCACTGAGTGATCAACAGCTACCAGTATACGGGGATGGCTTGAACATTCGTGACTGGTTGTATGTAGAGGATCATTGCAGCGCAATTGACCTAGTCATTCATCAGGGTAAACTGGGTGAAGTATACAATATCGGGGGAAATAACGAGCGGACAAATGTGCATATCGTCAAAACAGTATTAGAGGAGCTGGGAAAGCCAGAATCTCTGATTTCGTATGTGCAGGATCGTCCAGGACATGACCGCCGTTATGGCATTGATCCAACGAAGACCATGAATGAGCTGGGCTGGAAGCCAAACCACTCTTTTGAAACCGGCATTAAAGAAACGATTCGCTGGTATTTAGACAACGAAGAATGGTGGACTCGCATTCAATCTGGCGAATATCAACAATACTATGCAAAGCAGTACGGTTCCCGCTTGGGGGATGCGTAGAATGAAGGTATTGGTTACTGGAGCATCCGGCCAACTTGGTAAAGACGTAGTAAAGGTTTTTCAGGAGCAAGGACATGATGTCCTTGGTTACGATCGGGAACAATTGGATATCACGGATTTGGAGCAGGCTGTGAAGATCGTGGAACAGTACCAACCTGATGCTGTCATCCATTGTGCAGCGTATACGGCTGTGGATGCAGCGGAGACTGATGTCGACGGGGCTTATCAAGTCAACGCGGCAGGTACACGTAATATGGCAGTGGCTGCGGAAAAGGTTGGAGCCAAGCTGGTTTATATCAGCACAGATTATGTGTTCGATGGAACGGCAAAGCAGCCATATCATGAGTACGATAATACCAATCCGCAGAGTATCTACGGAAAGTCCAAACGGGCGGGGGAGGTATTGACCCAAACACTTTCCTCCAGGTATTTTATTGTTCGCACATCTTGGGTATATGGATTGTACGGGAACAATTTTGTTAAAACGATGCTGAAGCTTGGTCAGGAGAAGCCGCTCCTGCAGGTGGTGAATGATCAGAAGGGTTCACCGACCTATACGGTGGATTTGGCACGTTTTTTGGCAGAATTGGTTCAAACGGAGAAGTATGGCGTATACCATGCATCCAATAGTGGCTCCTGTACCTGGTATGAATTTACGCAAGCTATTTTACAGGATGCGGCGGAAATATTAGATGCCAAGATCACAGCGAAATTGGAGCCATGCAGCACAGAACAATTCCCCAGACCAGCAGCGCGGCCACGTAATTCTGTTATGGAGCATATAGCGATCCGAACCAATGGATTGAATGATTTGCGCGACTGGCGTGAGGGATTACGTGATTTTTTGCAGGAGTGTCTTAGTAAATCCGAGTAAATAAAACCTTATTATAAATATCAACAATCTCCCATCAGTTCATGATTGGGAGATTTTATTATATTAAAGCCTATGTTGATTAAGGACGATGAGCATTATAATGTATAAGCAGATGGAACCTATTGTCCCTCTATTGCACATTTTAAAAGAAGGAGGTCATTACTCTGAACAGACCTAACATACAAATTTTATTGTCTACATATAATGGAGCAGCTTATTTAGATGAGCAAATAGAAAGTCTCATCAATCAAAAAGACGTAGAAATTCAGATTCTAATTCGTGATGATGGCTCGACAGATGATACGGTTGCCAAGTTGAGGGCGTTGAAGCAACGTTATCCTCAACAGATTTTTTTATGCCTTGAGAGCAATGTAGGGGTTATTAAAAGCTTTTTTGATCTGATTCAAAGATCGTCTGAGACATTCGACTATTACGCTTTTTGTGATCAGGATGATGTGTGGATGCCGAATAAACTTGCTCAGGCTGTGGCTCATCTCAGGAATCAGGATGGGAGCCGGCCGCTGATGTACTGTTCTGCTACACAAATGGTCTCTCAAACATTGGAACCACTCAAAGTATGGCCAGCTGACATCCCCCGACCTGTATCCTTCTATAATGCTCTGATTGAGAATGTATGTGTAGGTTGTACCATGGTGATCAATAGAGAAACACTTGAGCTCGTGAAAAAGAGAATTCCGACTTCTTTGGATAACATTATTATGCATGACTGGTGGATTTACTTATGCACTTCCTCTTTTGGTGAGGTTGTTTTTGACCCCGAGCCGTCCATTTGGTATCGGCAGCATCAAAACAATGTACTGGGAGGTTCTACGGATGGCTGGGTTAGCAAGTGGAGGAAAAGACTAAGTAGATTTGCAAAAGGAAAAAATCGCTATATTTTAAGCAAACAAGCCCAGCAATTTATTCAACTTTATGGACAAGACATGTCTCCTCAAATGTACAAAGATATGGATCAATTCCTGGACAGCTACCAAAAGGGCGTATTTTCTCGTATGAAATATATTTGGCAGTCTCCATTTTATAGGCAGTCACGGTTGGACAACTGGATTTATAAGTTGGTTTTCATATTGAGGAAGTTATAGAGGTATGGAAAGAAAAATATTGAAACTTTTTTCCATATATAAGCGTCAAATAGTCAAAGGTGCAAATGAATACTAGATAAAATACCATCGAATGCGTGTTCCTTTATGGAAAAATATAGTATAATTGAAACGTGCAACCGATAGAGCTGGCAAGGGCGGTCGGCTAACTCTCCCGAGGAGGGGGGTGAAGCCTGTGACAGTGTTTGAGGCGCTCAGTTTAATGCTGACGTTCGGGGCGTTAATCGTCACACTGTTAGAGTTTAACAAACGAAAATAGACCGCCCCCGCAAGGAAGGGTCTATTTTCGGCCTGATTGTTCCAAAACCGTCCGCTCTTGGAGCGTTGGTTGCGCAGGGGCTGGCTGGCACCAGCCCTTTTTCCATGTATATCTTACCACGATGAATTTTAGACCTCAACCGAGGATTTTACAAAAATCTAATAAACGACTTCCAATGAACAATATATAGATCGAAAATGATTTCGTTTGTCTATATTTGCACTTTGGAGTGACAGGAATCGAACTTTGCATAATCCTTCTAAACTATGTAAGATTACAAGTTATGTGCTTTTTTGCGCCCCGTGGTCTACGCGGTATGCTATAATAGGCGATAGTAGAATAGATTACTGAATTTGTCAGGAGCGTTTTAAATATGGATGTAAGCATACTGGTCGTCAACTATAATACATGTCAATTGACGCTGGATTGTTTGCAGTCGGTATATGCGTCTAAGTCGCAGTACGGATATGAAGTGATTGTGATTGATAATCACTCTAGTGACGGATCTGTTGAGGCTATTCGTGCTGCATACCCGGAGATTACGTTGATAGCCAATAAGAATAATACAGGTTTTGCCAAGGCGAATAACCAGGGGATGGAAGTAGCCAGCGGGCGTTATGTATTGTTGTTGAATTCCGATACGTTGGTGCAACCGGACACGCTGGATACAATGATTCAGTTTATGGATACGCATCCGGAGATGGGGGCATCGGGCTGTAAGGTTATCTTGCCAGATGGCTCGCTAGATAAGGCTTGTAAGCGAGGATTTCCAACGCCGTCAGCTTCTTTTTACTACGCTTTCGGCTGGTCTAAGCGTTACCCGGATAACCCGAAGTACAATCAATATCAGCTTGGGCATCTAAGCCCGGATGATGAGTATCCAGTAGATGTACTGGTAGGTGCTTTTATGCTGGTGCGCCGGGAGACGATTGACCAGGTCGGGGGGTTGGACGAAACCTTTTTTATGTATGGTGAGGATATTGACTGGTGCTACCGGATTAAGCAAGCCGGGTGGGGCATTTACTACTACCCGCGCACATATATTATTCATATCAAAGGGGGCAGCGCTCGCCGCCGTCCTTTGAAAATTATTTATGAGTTTCATAGAGCTATGTGGGTATTTCATCGTAAGCATTATAAACAGCAATACAGTTGGATCACCAATATGGCTGTATATGCGGGGATTGCCGTGAAATTTGGAATGGCTTTCCTAAAAAATAAGTTGTCCGCACCGGTCAAGCCGGACGGCGGGGAACAATCTCATACTGAGGTGAAAGCATGATACGCAGAAATCAGCGTTTTTTAACCCAATTATATATTGTGGCGGATTTCGCGGTCATTCAGTTGTCCTTTCTGATCGCTTGGTTTTTCAAATTTGAAAGTGAATGGATCACCTATACAGAACCGCTTCCTATTCAAGTATATGGAGGCTGGAGCTTAATCTACGGCCTGATTGCCGTAGTGCTGGGGATGTTATTTTCGCTCTATTCGCCCAAACGCAAAAAACGATTTGCAGATGATGTATTTCGCGTCACCCAGATTCATATCGTTGGACTGTTCGTGCTGTTGAGTGTGATGTTCTTCGTGAAACAAATTGATATCTCGCGGTCCTATCTGGCAATCTATATGGTTGGAAACGTGCTGCTTATTTTGTTTTATCGATTTTTCTTGAAGCAAGTTCTTAAAGCTCTCCGTCAAAAAGGGTACAACAAACAATTCATGCTTATTCTTGGGGCGGGTACTCTAGGCCAGCGATTTTATCATAACCTTGGACAGTATCCTGATCTGGGATACGAGGTAGTGGGTTTTCTGGATGATAAGCGGCATTGGAGTGAAGAGGAAGAGGCGCATTTCCGCCCGATTCTTGGAGGCTTAGATCAATTGGAGGCTACGCTGTCGCGTCTGATGATTGACGAGGTCATTCTGGCGCTGCCGCTGGATGCTCATGATAAGTACCCCAAGATTATCAACATGTGTGAAAAGGCTGGAGTGCGCACGCTTATAATCCCCGACTTTTTCGATTATTTGCCGGCTCGCCCGTACTTTGATAACTTTGCAGGTATGCCGATGATCAATGTGCGGGATATTCCACTGGATGTAGCGGGGAATCGATTGTTTAAGCGCCTATTCGATATTTTATTCTCTTTATTCGCGATTCTCCTGACCTCTCCGATCATGCTAGCAGTAGCGATTGGTGTGATGATTACATCCAGAGGGCCAATCATTTTTAAGCAGGAGCGGGTAGGCTTGAATCGTCGCACCTTCCGAATGTACAAATTTCGTTCGATGAAGGTGTTACCACCTGGAACTGAAGATACGGGCTGGACGACTGCTAATGACCCAAGACGCACACGTTTTGGTACTTTTATTCGTAAAACGAGTCTCGACGAGCTGCCGCAGTTTTTCAACGTTCTGCTGGGTGATATGAGTGTCGTTGGTCCACGCCCAGAGCGGCCCTATTATGTGGATCAGTTCCGTGAGGAAATTCCAAAATACATGGTGAAGCATCATGTTCGTCCCGGAATCACAGGCTGGGCACAGAGCAACGGGTTGCGCGGAGATACATCTATTGAGGAACGGATTAAACATGACATCTTCTATATTGAGAATTGGTCGCTCTTATTCGATATTAAAATTATTTTTCGTACGATTCGCAACGGTTTCAAGAACGCGTATTAATTTAGAGTCACCCTTCGGTTTAGCCGGAGGGTGCTTTTGCGTCTGGCAGTTGTTTTGAGCATGCGTATGTGGGGTATTGACCTTTACGAAAAGGATGTGACACCCTATGAAACGACTGATTGCTGCGGTCATTCTTTTAATGTTAACCGGCACATTTTTACTGGCTTACAAAGGGCAATCTACAGAAGAACAGACTGACTTTACCACGCACCGCGTAATTTCGCATGCCATGGGAGCCGTTAATGGTTTGGCCTATACTAATGCGCGTGAAGCGTTTGTGGAAAATTATAAAAAAGGCAGCCGCGTATTCGAGGTCGACCTGATGTTTACTTCGGATGGACAATTGGTGGCGCGCCATGAATGGACAGAATCTTTTACAGAGCAAATGCAACAGGAACACGCAGTTGCTACAGAACAGGGAGGAAAACCTTGGAGCTATCATCAATTCAAGAACACCCCCATACACGGTTCTTATACCCCAGTAGATTGGAAGGATGTATTGGATTTATTGGAAACATACCCGGATGCTTATATTGTGACCGATACGAAAGAACAGGACCCTGCCCAGATCAAACAGTTGTTTGCACAACTGACCCGTCAGGCGCAGGAGAAAAACCCCGAGCTTTTGTCTCGTATTGTTCCCCAAATTTATAATGAAGAAATGCTGCAAATGTTGCGGAGTATTTATCCCTATCCATCCGTTATTTATACGCTCTACGCCACAGAGGATAAAGATGACCAGATCATTCGATTTGTACAACAAAATGATATAACGGCCGTAACTTTACCAGAGAATCGGGTGAGTGGTGCTCTAGTGGAAAGTTTGCGTCAGGCCGGAGCGGTATGCTACGTAAATACCATTAATGAGTTGAAGGATGCGGCTGAGTATGAACAGATGGGTGTGCAAGGTTTCTATACAGATATTTTAACGGAAAAAGAACTTAGTAAACGCAGTTGGTTGTATGCGCTACGCCCCTAAGCTGTCTGAACGGGGTGTTCCCATTTGATACGAACATTGACACCTTTTAAGCACTGTCATAGACTTAGCATAGAACGCTTTTGGATATTGGAATTCGGTTCGACTGGATCATGACAAAAGCAATGGATGCTGGAGGAATGTGTGTTGGCAGATTCAATTCAATCATGGAGGCATGTGTTTAAGCTTGATCCTGAAAAGGAACTGGATGATGAGGCACTTGACGCCGTGTGTATGTCTGGTACGGATGCGATTATGGTAGGAGGTTCATCGGGCGTTACCTATGAAAATACGGTGGATTTGCTGTCGCGGGTTCGGCGTTATGAGGTGCCGTGTGTGCTTGAGGTGTCCGATCTGGAGGCTGTAGTGCCAGGGTTTGATCTATATATGATTCCTATGGTACTGAATACCGCTGACAGTAATTGGATTCTAGGACAGCACCAACGTGCGATTGAACAGTTTGGTTATATGATCCCTTGGGATTTGCTTGTGACGGAAGGATATATTGTTTTGAACGGTGATTCTACAGTCGCTAAGCTTACCGGAGCAAATACTTCGTTGGATACTTCATCTGCCACCTCATATGCACAGATTGCTGACAAGCTCATGCATCTGCCGATTGTATATGTGGAATATAGCGGTGCTTTTGGGGATATGGAGCTGGTGCAAAAAATCCATCGCAGTACAGAGCACTCTCGTGTCCTATACGGGGGAGGAATCGTGGATAAATCTACCGCGTTACAAGCGGCTGCTGTTTGTGACACCATTGTAGTAGGAAACATCATTTATCGTGACTTGGCGAAGGCGCTGGAGACGATAGCTGTGAAATTGGAAGTATAGAACGTGATTTTATGGAAGTTCAGGGAAAGGAGCATGCACGCATGCAATCAATAGATATACACGAGGCGGTAGCTCGCCTTAATCCACCTCAGCGTCAGGCTGTGGAGGCGGTAGATGGCCCACTGCTGATTATGGCTGGCGCAGGCAGTGGTAAAACACGGGTGCTCACGCACCGAATAGCTTACCTCATCGCGACCCGCAAGACGGCTCCATGGGGTATTTTGGCGATTACCTTTACGAACAAGGCCGCGCGTGAGATGCAGGATCGCGTATCCAAGCTGATTGGCCCACAGGGAAGAGATGTGTGGGTATCCACCTTCCACTCGATGTGTGTGCGTATTTTACGTCGGGATATCGAGCGGATTGGATTTACCTCGAATTTCAGCATTTTGGATTCTACGGATCAATTGTCTGTCATTCGGAGCTGCATGAAGGATCTGAATATAGACACCAAAAAATTTGAACCCAAAGCGGTTCAGTCTATGATGAGTACGGCAAAAAATGAACTGGTCACTCCCGAAATGTATGAGCGCAAGATTGGCGACTATTTTGAAGGGATTGTGGCGAAGGTATATACCAAGTACCAACAGCGGCTCAAAAACAACAACTCTCTTGATTTTGATGATTTGATCATGGCAACGATTCAGCTGTTTAAAGAAGTACCTGAGGTACTGGACTTCTACCAGAAGAAATTTCAATACATTCATGTTGATGAATATCAGGATACAAACCGTGCGCAGTACATGCTGTGCAAAATGCTGGCCGACAAGCATCACCGGATTTGCGTAGTAGGTGACAGTGACCAATCCATCTATCGGTGGCGAGGTGCCGATATTAGCAACATTTTGAATTTTGAAGAGGACTACCCGGAAGCGCGTACCATTTTGCTGGAGCAGAACTACCGGTCCACCTCGAATATTCTCAATGCTGCCAATGAAGTCATTGGTCAAAATACAGGCCGCAAGCCGAAAAAACTATGGACTGACAAAGAAGGCGGCGCCAAGATTAAGGTTTACCGTGCTGATTCTGAACATGATGAGGGCTACTTTATCGCCTCCGAAATTCATAAGAATATTAAAGCGGGCAAAACCTATAGCCATCATGCCATTTTGTACCGTACGAATGCTCAGTCTCGGGTTGTCGAGGAAATTCTGATTAAATCAGATATTCCTTATCAGATCGTGGGCGGTATCAAGTTCTATGATCGGAAGGAAATTAAGGATTTGCTGGCGTATCTTCGCCTGCTCTCCAATCCTGACGACGACATCAGTTTGATCCGAATCATTAATGTGCCAAAACGAAGCATCGGAGACACAACTGTCGGCAAATTGCAGGCAGCTGCAGCGGAACGTGGAGTTTCGATTTTCCGTGTCCTTCAAGTGGTAGATGATTTGGGCTTTGCAGGACGTACGCGTAATGCGTTGGTAGAGTTTTACGATATGATCGAAGGTTTAAGTCGTATGGTAGACTACCTGTCGGTTACCGAGTTAACAGAAAAAATGCTGGAAACCACCCAATATCGATTGGAACTGCAAAACGAGAATACACTCGAGTCACGCTCGCGTTTGGAGAATATTGATGAGTTCCTGTCGGTAACCATGGAATTTGAAAAAGGTGCGGAAGACAAGTCACTCGTCTCCTTCCTGACCGACCTTGCGCTGATTGCTGATATTGATTCCATGAATGACGACGAAGAAGAGCAAAGCGATGCGGTTGTATTGATGACCATGCATAGCGCCAAAGGTCTGGAGTTTCCCATTGTATTTATTGTCGGTATGGAGGAGGGAGTGTTCCCTCATAGTCGTGCCTTTCTGGATAACGAAGAACTGGAAGAAGAGCGCAGATTGGCGTATGTCGGCATAACCCGTGCAGAGGAGCAACTGTTCCTTACATGTGCACAGATGCGCACTTTGTTTGGACGCACCACGGCTAACCCGCCTTCCCGCTTTCTCGAAGAGATTCCAGACGAGTTAAAAGAGGATACGATCATCAAACGTGACCGCTATCGTCGTTCAGGCAATGTAGGCGGATCTTATGGTGGGCGCGGACTGAATAAAGGTAGTGGCAGCAACTTTGGTGGAGAACGCTCGTTTGATACGATGAGCCGCAGTGGTTCGTCCGCTTCCGCGTCACCCCGCGTAACCGTAACGACATCTTCATCCGCGAAACCGACTCCGGCTGCTTCGGCAGGAGGCCCCTCCATTTTTGCTGCTGGAGACAAGGTGCAGCATGGCAAATGGGGAATTGGAACCATTGTAGCTGTAAAAGGGACTGGCAATGATATGGAACTTCAAATTGCTTTCCCGGCTCCGGTAGGGGTTAAACGACTGCTGGCTGGCTTTGCACCTATTACAAAAGTAGAATAAATCTCAAACATCATTAAATCTCGAACCTCATGAGTGGCAGTTTGGCTTAGGCCTCTGCCCTGATGAAGTTCCCGGAGGGATACGCCTGCATGAACCCAATGCACAGAATGGAGCAGCTTGTTGCTGAACTGAACACATATAACTATCATTACTACACACTGGATGA
>NZ_JBBOUW010000001.1:4797500-4862500 GCF_038006265.1 Paenibacillus sp. FSL L8-0641 | reverse complement strand
GACGTAGACCCGAAACCGGGTGATCTACCCCTGTCCAGGGTGAAGGTGCGGTAACACGCACTGGAGGCCCGAACCCACGCATGTTGAAAAATGCGGGGATGAGGTGGGGGTAGCGGAGAAATTCCAATCGAACCCGGAGATAGCTGGTTCTCCCCGAAATAGCTTTAGGGCTAGCCTCGGAAAGAAGAATCGTGGAGGTAGAGCACTGATTGGGTGCGGGGCCCGCAAGGGTTACCAAGCTCAGTCAAACTCCGAATGCCATAGATTTAGTTCCGGGAGTCAGACAGTGAGTGCTAAGATCCATTGTCGAAAGGGAAACAGCCCAGACCATCAGCTAAGGTCCCCAAGTGTGTGTTAAGTGGGAAAGGATGTGGAGTTGCACAGACAACCAGGATGTTGGCTTAGAAGCAGCCACCATTGAAAGAGTGCGTAATAGCTCACTGGTCGAGTGACTCTGCGCCGAAAATGTAACGGGGCTAAACACACCACCGAAGCTATGGCTTGATGCTTTGCATCAGGGGTAGGGGAGCGTTGAATGCGGGTTGAAGGTGTACCGTAAGGAGCGCTGGACTGCATTCAAGTGAGAATGCCGGTATGAGTAACGAAAAGATCTGTGAGAATCAGATCCGCCGAAAGCCTAAGGGTTCCTGAGGAAGGTTCGTCCGCTCAGGGTAAGTCGGGACCTAAGGCGAGGCCGATAGGCGTAGTCGAAGGACAACAGGTCGAAATTCCTGTACCACCGTAATCCGCTATGAGCGATGGGGTGACGCAGTAGGGTAGTGACGCGGACGGATGGATGTCCGTCTAAGCAGTGAGGCTGGTGTGTAGGCAAATCCGCACATCGTAAGGCTGGGCTGTGATGGGGAGCGAAAATTGTAGTAGCGAAGGTCATGATCTCAGACTGCCAAGAAAAGCCTCTAGCCAGGAGAAGGTGCCCGTACCGCAAACCGACACAGGTAGGCGAGAAGAGAATTCTAAGGCGCGCGGAAGAACTCTCGTTAAGGAACTCGGCAAAATGACCCCGTAACTTCGGGAGAAGGGGTGCCTCGGTAGGGTGAATAGCCCGAGGGGGCCGCAGTGAAAAGGCCCAAGCGACTGTTTAGCAAAAACACAGGTCTGTGCGAAGCCGCAAGGCGAAGTATACGGGCTGACGCCTGCCCGGTGCTGGAAGGTTAAGGGGAGTGGTAAGCCCTTCGGGGCGAAGCTATGAACCGAAGCCCCAGTAAACGGCGGCCGTAACTATAACGGTCCTAAGGTAGCGAAATTCCTTGTCAGGTAAATTCTGACCCGCACGAATGGCGTAACGACTTGGGCGCTGTCTCAACGAGAGATCCGGTGAAATTTTAATACCTGTGAAGATGCAGGTTACCCGCGACAAGACGGAAAGACCCCATGGAGCTTTACTGCAGCTTGATATTGAATTTGGGTACGATCTGTACAGGATAGGTGGGAGCCGTCGAACTTTGAGCGCCAGCTTGAAGGGAGGCATCCTTGGGATACCACCCTGATCGTATCTAGGTTCTAACTTGGTACCGTAATCCGGTGCGAGGACAGTGTCAGGTGGGCAGTTTGACTGGGGCGGTCGCCTCCTAAAGAGTAACGGAGGCGCCCCAAGGTTCCCTCAGAATGGTTGGAAATCATTCGAAGAGTGCAAAGGCAGAAGGGAGCTTGACTGCGAGACCTACAAGTCGAGCAGGGACGAAAGTCGGGCTTAGTGATCCGGTGGTACCGCATGGAAGGGCCATCGCTCAACGGATAAAAGCTACCCTGGGGATAACAGGCTTATCTCCCCCAAGAGTCCACATCGACGGGGAGGTTTGGCACCTCGATGTCGGCTCATCGCATCCTGGGGCTGAAGTAGGTCCCAAGGGTTGGGCTGTTCGCCCATTAAAGCGGTACGCGAGCTGGGTTCAGAACGTCGTGAGACAGTTCGGTCCCTATCTGTCGTGGGCGTAGGAAATTTGAGAGGAGCTGTCCTTAGTACGAGAGGACCGGGATGGACGTACCGCTGGTGTACCAGTTGTTCCGCCAGGAGCACCGCTGGGTAGCTATGTACGGAAGGGATAAGCGCTGAAAGCATCTAAGCGTGAAGCCCCCCTCAAGATGAGATTTCCCAGTATGTAAGACCCCTTGAAGACGACGAGGTAGATAGGTTGGGGGTGGAAGTGCAGTAATGCATGGAGCTGACCAATACTAATCGGTCGAGGGCTTATCCTAAGATAAAACGCAAATAAGTTTCGGATCCAGTTTTCAGGGTGTAACCTTGAAGGTATGTACAAGTGACATACAACAAGCGCATGGCTATTTGTTCACACGATATGTGATGAAGCGAATAACCTTACGGAAGAATTTGCGTAGCAAATTCATGTTTGGTGGCGATAGCGGAGGGGTTCCACACGTACCCATCCCGAACACGACCGTTAAGCCCTCCAGCGCCGATGGTACTTGGACCGCAGGGTCCTGGGAGAGTAGGACGTCGCCAAGCAAAAGTGAAAAGGATGATAATCTCAATGAGATTATCATCCTTTTTTTATGCATTTTTAGATGGCCACCTGCTTCTAAGGTTGACAGAGAGAATGGGGTTTGCCACACTCTAAGTGTGTAATCTTTTTTATGGATGTCCAAGTATACGAGCGAGGTGATGAAGATATGGAGATCAGACAATTACAGCGTGAGGAATTTGAAGCGGCTATTGAATTATCTCAATATGCTTTTCAGTTTACAATGTCCCTAGAGGATCTGGAAAAGGCCAAGAAGAAATTCAAACCAGAACAAATATGGGGAATATTCGACGGACATGACTTAAATGCTAAACTGACTTTGTTACCGCTTCAGGTATACATAAACGGTCAGGTTTTTGATATGGGGGGCATTGCTGGTGTGGCGACGTGGCCAGAAAAGCGTCGCGGAGGCATGGTATCACGTTTATTGACGCATGCACTTGAAGAGATGAAGTCTGCGGGACAAAGCCTTTCTTTTTTGCATCCATTCTCCTTTGCCTTCTACCGTAAATTTGGATGGGAAACGTATACAGAGTACAAAAAATACGTCATTCCCATTGATAAATTCCCTGCAAAACTTAAAACAGAAGGTACAGTCAAACGCGATATCAAGGATATTTCAGAACTGGACCAAGTGTATCAAGCGTATGCCTCTCGTTATAATGGCACGCTGGTACGAGATAAGGAATGGTGGCAAGAGCGGATTTTAAATGAGAACTATCGAACTGCGGTATATTACTCAGAAACAGGCATTCCGCAAGGATATGCACTATACAAAATTGAAGATAAACAGTTGAATTGTGATGAGTTGGTATATGAAAATGAGACGGTTCGTCGGGCTTTATGGACTTATTTTGCAAATCATGACTCAATGATAGCCAAAGGTAAATTTATTTACGTTCCAGCAGATGACAATTTGCCATTTTTACTCGATGATCCACGGATTCAACAGGAAACTGTGCCTTATTTTATGGGACGTATTGTGGATGCAGCTGCTTTTGTAGAAAGATACCCTTTTGAACAGCTTGAAGAGGAAACAAGTTTAACCTTAAATCTGACAGATCGGTATGCTCCATGGAATGATGGATTATGGAGATTAACGATTACTACGGAGGGGCAAGGACATCTGGAGAGAGTGGATATAAGCAATTCATCTGAAAACGCCATAGTAGCTGACTTGAAACTTGGGATTCAGTCACTGACGACTCTGATGCTTGGCTATCAGCAGGCTGATGATCTGTATAAGTGGGAGCGGATTGAAGGGAGTAGTGAGTCTGTGTCTGCCCTTAAACGCGTAATACCAGTAAATCAAACGTTTTTATTAGATTTTTTCTGATAAAGGCCTATTTAGATCTTTTAAGCTCATCTTTCAGAGAATATAACTTGTGTGGTTATCATTATTTTCAAAACTCTTTCTGTAATGGGAAGAGTTTTTTTATGGTATTGTATAAAACATAATTAGATTGCGAAAAATGGTATTGACCCCTTGGCAAAAATGAATAATGTGCTATAATGTGAATATAGTCAAAGAAAGTCAAAGTCAATCAAACCTAGTGTGATTCTGTAAAAGTATTATGCTGATGGATTGGCCGTATGAAGTAATTTCGATAGTAAAGAAGCAAACGAGGATTGAAATGATTTGCGTATAGTTAGGAGCTGACTCTTATGAACATAAGAGAAGTGTATGATTAATCGCAAATAAAGGCCACACTAGAGACAAAACGGTACATTTCAATGAATGTAGAACAGGCAATAGCCTAAATACAGCTTAGATTCGTGACTTTACCGTTTGGTTAAGTTCAATATACGGCGGACTCTGTGGAGCGTGAAATGTACTTGAATACTTGCGTTTCCGTTAGTGGAGGATGATGAAATGCGCAATGTTTCCGATATTATTGAACAATATTTGAAGAGTATATTGCTGGAAAGTCCCCAAGGTTTAGTGGAGATTCAGCGTAATGATCTGGCTGACCGCTTTTCCTGCGTGCCGTCGCAAATTAATTATGTAATTAGCACCCGGTTTACGCTGGAAAAAGGCTATGTGGTGGAAAGTAAACGCGGTGGTGGAGGCTACATTCGTATTCAGCGAATTCAGCTACCCGCACAGCATGCCATCCATACACATCTTCATCAGAGCATCGGGGAGGAAATTAGCCAATCAGCAGCAGAAGGACTGATTTATCAGTTAGAGGAAGCCCATTTTTTAAGCAAAAGGGAAGCTAATCTAATGAAGGCTGCTTTATCGAGGGATACATTATTACTGAAGCTTCCCTATCGTGATCAACTGCGAGCAAGATTGCTTAAGGCTATGCTGATCTCATTGCTGGCGACCAAATAATGTGTGAATAGAGACTAATTTTTGGATGTAGGGTGGGTATTAAATCCTGACATTGAAGGAGGTGCTTTTATGCTGTGCCAAGAATGTAATATGCGGCCGGCAACTTTGCATTTCACCAAAATTGTGAATGGCGAAAAGACAGAGTTTCATATTTGTGAGACGTGTGCGAAGGAAAAAGGGGAGATGATCCCTGGAACACCTAACGGCTTTTCAATTCATAGCTTGCTGTCGGGGATGTTGGATTTTGACTCCAGTACAAAGAGCCAGTCACCAGGCCACAGTGGTCCGCAGAACCTGCAATGCAAGGATTGTGGCATGACCTATGCACAGTTTAGTAAGCTGGGACGTTTCGGATGCCCGTCGTGCTATCAATATTTTGATAATCGTCTGGACCCTCTGTTCAAGCGTGTGCATGGCAGTACGAATCATGTTGGTAAAGTTCCGGTTCGCACTGGTGGCCGACTGAAGGTTAAACGGCAAATTGACGATTTGAAAAAAGAGATGCAACAGCATATTGTACAGGAAGAGTTTGAATCAGCTGCTGAGCTTAGGGATCAAATCAGAGAGCTTGAAAAAGAAATGACTGAAGAGTAAAGTTTGTGAAGAGTAGGAGGGATGCGTAATGCCCAATGTTCGGTTTACGGAGAAGCCGCTAAGTGACTGGATGCGTGGTGATGCTGCGGATTCGGAGATTGTCATTAGCAGCCGGGTAAGAATTGCGCGTAACTTGCAGCATCTGCCTTTTCCCATGCTTGCTACCAATCAGCAGTCGGCAGAAGCACTTCAGCGCTTGACGGATATCCTTCAGTATGATGATTTAGGCGGTTTTGGTACTTTTCATACGTTGAAAATATCCGAGTTGGATGAGATCGACAAGAAGGTGCTGGTTGAGAAGCATTTGATTAGTCCTAATTTGGCGAACGAATCTCGTAACGGTGCTGTCTTAATTAGCGATGATGAATCGGTTAGTGTTATGATAAACGAAGAGGATCATCTGCGTATCCAGTGCTTATATCCGGGATGTCAGGTTAGAGAAGCTTGGGAACGCGCTATGGTTATTGATGATGCATTTGAAGCGCATGTTGATTATGCATTTGATGATCGGAGAGGTTTTCTAACCAGTTGTCCAACGAATGTCGGCACAGGTATGAGAGCTTCGGTGATGATGCATTTGCCCGCATTAGTCATGACTCATCAAATCAATCGTATATTGTCTGCTGTTTCACAGGTAGGTCTTACAGTTCGCGGCATTTACGGTGAAGGCAGCGAAGCGGTCGGAAATTTGTTTCAGGTGTCTAATCAGATTACACTGGGACAAACCGAAGCGGAGATTATTGAGAATCTACATGGCGTGGTGCTACAAATTATTGAGCACGAGCGTTCTGCCAGAGAAAGGCTAATGAATGAATCTATGCTGCGAATTACAGATCGGGTGATGCGTTCATTCGGTATTTTGTCGTATGCAGCAGTATTGGATTCCAAGGAGGCTGCACAGCGGCTGTCTGATGTACGTCTTGGCGTAGATTTGGGGATTTTGGAGCGTCCTTCCACCGCAGCGATGAATGAGCTGAATGTGATGACACAACCCGGGTTCCTGCAAAAAAGCTTTGGGGATAAAATGAATACCGAAGAGCGCGATATGTACCGGGCGAAGCTGATCCGGCAAAAATTAGGCACAACCCTTTAATATATAAAATGATCTGAAATACACACTGTGGAGGTGCAGGATATATGATGTTTGGAAGATTTACGGAACGTGCACAGAAAGTGCTTGCTTTGGCTCAGGAAGAAGCAGTTCGATTGGGACACAACAACATTGGTACAGAGCACATTTTGCTAGGCCTCATTCGTGAAGGTGAAGGAATAGCAGCGAAAGCCTTAATCGGTTTGGGCCTGGGACTGGAAAAAATCCAGGATGAAGTGGAAACGTTGATTGGACGCGGTCAAGAGCAACCTACGAACATTGCCTATACTCCACGTGCCAAAAAAGTCATCGAACTGTCTATGGATGAAGCCCGCAAACTGGGCCATACCTATGTAGGTACAGAACATATTTTGCTTGGTCTTATTCGTGAAGGCGAAGGCGTAGCAGCACGCGTACTGAACAACCTGGGCATCAGTCTGAACAAAGCGCGTCAGCAAGTGCTTCAATTGCTCGGCAGCAGCGAGGCTGTTTCCAGCCATCACGGTGCTCCAGCTAATGTCAGCACGCCAACCCTGGACAGTCTGGCACGCGATCTGACGGCATCTGCGAAGGAAAACAACCTGGACCCTGTTATTGGGCGTAGCAAGGAAATTGAACGCGTAATTCAGGTGCTCAGCCGCCGTACAAAGAACAATCCGGTTCTGATTGGTGAGCCTGGGGTAGGTAAAACGGCGATTGCCGAAGGATTGGCTCAAAAAATCATAGCGAATGAGATTCCCGAAACATTGCGCGACAAGCGCGTAATGACACTGGATATGGGCTCTGTGGTAGCAGGCACCAAGTATCGTGGCGAATTCGAGGATCGTTTGAAAAAAATTATGGACGAGATTCGTCAAGCGGGTAATATCGTGTTGTTCATTGATGAGCTGCATACGCTGATTGGTGCTGGTGGAGCGGAAGGCGCAATTGATGCGTCCAACATCCTGAAACCTGCTCTAGCACGTGGCGAGCTGCAATGCATCGGTGCGACCACGCTGGATGAATACCGCAAATATATTGAGAAAGATGCTGCTTTGGAGCGTCGCTTTCAACCCATTACAGTGGATCAACCTTCTCCAGAAGAGGCGATTCAAATTCTGTATGGTCTGCGTGACCGTTACGAAGCGCATCACCGTGTAAAGATCACAGATGAGGCTATTGAAGCAGCCGTAAAATTGTCAGATCGTTATATCACTGATCGCTTCCTGCCAGATAAGGCTATTGACCTTATTGATGAAGCGGGCTCCAAAGTAAGACTGAATTCTTACACTGTACCGCCAAACCTGAAACAGCTGGAAAACCGTCTGGAAGATATCCGGAAGGAAAAGGATTCAGCGGTACAAAGTCAGGAGTTTGAAAAAGCGGCAGCCCTGCGTGATACAGAGCAAAAAATCCGTGAAGAGCTAGACGTGACCAAAAACCAATGGAAAGAACAACAGGGTCGTACAGATTCTGAAGTTACACCAGAGGATATCGCTCAAGTCGTTGCAATCTGGACAGGTGTTCCAGTCAGCAAGCTGAAAGAGGAAGAAACACACCGCTTGTTGAATATGGAAGAGTTGCTGCATGAGCGGGTAATCGGACAGGACGAAGCAGTTAAGGCAGTAAGCCGGGCGATTCGCCGGGCACGTGCCGGACTGAAAGATCCGAAGCGTCCAATTGGGTCCTTTATTTTCCTCGGTCCAACTGGGGTGGGTAAAACAGAGTTGGCACGCGCCTTGGCTGAATCCATGTTTGGAGATGAAAATGCGGTTATCCGTATTGATATGTCTGAATATATGGAGAAACACTCCACGTCCCGTCTGGTAGGAGCGCCTCCAGGGTACGTTGGATATGAGGAAGGCGGTCAACTGACCGAGAAGGTACGTCGTAAGCCTTACTCTGTTGTATTGCTGGATGAAATTGAAAAAGCACACCCAGAAGTATTCAATATTCTTCTGCAAGTTCTGGAAGATGGTCGTCTAACAGATTCCAAAGGTCGTGTCGTCGATTTCCGTAACACACTCATCATCCTAACATCTAATGTTGGTGCACAGGCTATTAAACGTAACTCCACGCTTGGTTTTACAGCTGTAGTAGACGCTGGGGCGGATTATGATAATATGAAGGGCAAAGTGATGGATGAATTGAAGAAAAGCTTCCGTCCTGAGTTCTTGAACCGGATTGATGAAATTATCGTTTTCCATTCTCTCGAAGAAAAACATATTGCTGAAATTGTGTCACTCATGTCTGAGGAGCTGCGTAAACGCCTGAATGAGTATGAGGTTGACTTCGAGTTGACAGACAACGCTAAAAAATTCCTTGCGAAGGAAGGCTTTGATCCAGCGTATGGTGCGCGTCCATTGCGTCGTGCAATCCAGAAGCATATCGAAGATCGCCTGTCCGAGGAATTGTTGACTGGCAACATTACTAAAGGTGACTCTCTCTTCATTGATGAGGAGAACGGTACATTGACTGTAACCAAAAAGGGTAATGTATCTGCCAAGTCCTAAAGCAGTTTACTAAATAAACAGTAGAAAAGGGTGTCTCGCAGGCTGGAAAGCTATTGCGAAGGCACCCTTTTTGTGTATAAAACACGGTGAAAAGGTTGGGTAAATGCTTTGGGAAAGTTTGTGATATTGCTTTACGTCCGCCAAGCTTCAATGGTAAACTTTTATTGTTACAGCTCTTTCTGGGTTGTATGAACATAAATTTGACATCATCGTCGTCAATAAGGAGCCAGGGAACAAAGTATGGCTAAAGTGAAAACTAAATTTTCCTGTACGGAATGTGGTTATGAATCGCCCAAATGGTACGGGAAATGTCCTGGATGCCAGGCATGGAATTCCATGGTCGAAGAAACGGAAAGCGTTGTAAAAACTCAAGGAATGGGGTCTTCCCTTCTTACTCATAGCACAAAAGACAAGCCACTCCCTATTATAGAGGTGGAGAGCGGTAAAGAAGCACGAATTTTGACGGGAATTGGCGAATTGAATCGAGTACTCGGTGGAGGTGTGGTGCCGGGTTCACTCGTTTTGGTGGGCGGTGATCCGGGAATCGGTAAATCTACGCTTATGCTGCAAACATCTAATGAGCTGGCTTTAACTGGTTTAAAGGTGCTGTACGTGTCTGGTGAGGAATCTGTCCGTCAAACGAAACTACGTGCAGATCGACTCGGTGCCTTGTCCCCCAGCCTATACGTATTATGTGAGACGAATTTGGAGACGATTGAAGAAGCGGTGGACAGCTTGAAGCCGGAGTTTTTGGTCATCGACTCGATACAGACTGTATATTTGCCTGAGGTGACGAGTGCACCAGGTAGTGTGGCTCAGGTGCGGGAATGTACTTCACGCTTTATGCGAATTGCCAAGGGGCTAGGTATTGCTACGGTACTGGTAGGGCATGTGACCAAGGAAGGTGCCATTGCAGGTCCGCGTTTGTTGGAACATATGGTTGATTGTGTGCTTTATTTTGAAGGAGAGCGTCATCATACGTATCGGCTTTTGCGTGCAGTTAAAAATCGTTTTGGTTCTACAAATGAGATTGGTATTTTTGAAATGGCTGAAAGCGGTTTGCGTGAGGTATCCAATCCTTCCGAGTTGTTTCTGTCTGAACGCCCACTAGGGGTGGCGGGTTCTACTGTTGTAGCCAGTATGGAAGGAACCCGGCCTGTATTGGTTGAACTGCAAGCATTGATTGCAGCTACGCATTTTCCATCTCCACGCCGGATGGGCACAGGAGTCGATCATCATCGAATGGGATTAATCATAGCCGTGCTAGAAAAGCGGATGGGCATGTTTTTGCAAAACCAGGACGCTTATCTCAACGTAGCCGGAGGTGTAAAGTTGGATGAACCGGCGGTAGATTTGGCTATAGCTGTGAGTATTGCTTCCAGCTTTAGAGATGCTCCTACCAAGCCGTACGATGTGATTTTTGGCGAGGTGGGACTGACAGGTGAGGTGCGTGCGGTATCCCGAGCAGAACAGCGAGTACGAGAAGCGGAGAAACTAGGTTTCAAACGGGTGATCATGCCAGAGAAAAGCTTGAAGGGCTGGACACATCCGAAAGGGATACAAATTATAGGAGTAGGAACGGTAGCAGATGCACTGGCAGCCGCATTAGATTAGGGGGCATTGAGAATGAAAGAAGCGAGCCAACTGGATAAAATGAACGATTTGCTGCGGCTTGTGGCACCGGGAACTCCCTTTCGCGACGGATTAGAAAACGTTTTGCGTGCCAAAACGGGTGCTCTTCTGGTCGTTGGCTATAGCCCAGAAGTTATGGAAGTCGTGGATGGCGGTTTCTCCATTAATTGTGATTTTTCGCCGAACTATTTGTATGAGTTGGCTAAAATGGACGGCGCAATCATATTAAGCGAGGATTTAAAACGAATTTTATATGCTAATACGCAACTGATTCCTGACTCCTCGATTTCGTCGATTGAAACAGGAATTCGGCACCGGACGGCAGAACGAGTTGCTAAGCAAACTGGTAAACTAGTGGTGTCTATTTCCCAGCGGCGTAATATTATTACCTTGTATCAGGGGACATTACGGTATGCGCTCAAGGAAATCGGGGTTATTTTAACGAAAGCCAATCAGGCTATTCAGACGTTAGAAAAATATAGATCTGTGTTGGGGCAAGCCTCTACGAATTTGACAGCATCTGAATTTGAAGAGCTGGTTACCATGCCGGAGGTCGTTAATGTCATCCAACGGATCGAAATGGTGCTGCGCATCAAAATGGAGATCAAACGATTTATTAACGAGCTCGGAAATGAGGGCCGTCTAATTAGTATGCAGATGGAAGAGCTTGTCAGCAATATTGAGGAAGAAGCATGGTTGTTGTATAAGGATTATGCCAAAGACGATAGCGACGAAAAGATTCGTGAAATTATATTGGGACTCAAACGTTCTACGGACGACGAATTATTGGATGTGAATCATATTGTACGTTTACTAGGCTACCCTTCTTCAGCTGCGACATCAGAGGAGTATATTGCTGCACGCGGCTATCGGGTACTGAACAAGATACCGCGTTTACCGAATGTGATTATTCATAATCTGGTAGAGCGGTTTGGACGTTTTCCACATGTCATCACAGCAACGATAGAAGAACTGGATGAAGTGGATGGTATTGGAGAGGTTCGTGCGCGTACGATTAAAGAAGGTCTTAAACGTTTGCAGGAACAAGTTTTCATTGACAGGCAAATGTAAATGTAATACAGTGAAAGGATTATAATGGAACAATTCATACATTGAGGTGAAGAGATGATTACCAAATCAATTCCGAACTTGTGTACCTTAGGTAACTTGTTTCTCGGAATGATCGCCATTTTATTGGCTGTAGACGGAAAATACAGTCTTGCCGCTATTATGGTTATTGTCGCCATGTTGTTGGACGGACTGGATGGAAGAATGGCCCGGGTCCTGAATGCCCAAAGCGAATTCGGTAAAGAACTGGACTCCTTATCAGATATGATATCTTTTGGTGTTGCTCCCGCAGTTATTATGTACATGGTTGCTTTTCATGATGCGAATTCGGCTCTCGCTTGGACGGTTACTGCCATTTTCCCGATGTGCGGAGCGTTGCGTTTGGCTCGATTTAACGTACGTCCTGGTGTACCAGGTTATTTTACGGGTCTACCAATTCCGGCAGCAGGTGGCGTATTAGCCACTTTGTCCTTATTCCATAACGATATTTCTTTGTTATACATGTCGATTGCCATGTTGCTGGTCTCTTATTTGATGGTCAGCTCCATGAAATATCCAAATTTTAAAAAGGTTGGCCTCCCGAAAAAAGCAATTTGGGTGGCTCCATGGGTCGTAATTGCAGCGGTGGTGTTGGCTGTTAAATTCCCTGACCAGCTGTCGAAGCTGATTTTTGTGCCACTGGTGCTGTATGCATTGTATGGTATGAAGCTGAACATTCGTAAACTATCACGCAGACGTGGGCGTGATCGGGATCGTTCCAGTCAGGAAGAACAGGACGATCAATATCGTCATTCACAGCGGTAGTATCAAGCAAGTATAAGCATTTATTTCCTTGAATTATTTCAAGGAGATAAATGCTTTTTTTATGCATAAAAAGTGAAAACACAGGGTTAGTTATGTGGGAAATGGATCATACTGGTAAGAGAAATGCTATGTATCCAATAAATAGCAGACTAATGAAAAGAAAATAAAGGAGGTATAGAGATTCAATGTGGAGAAAGGCTATTTTAACTTTTACAGGATTGTGCGGAGCATGGTTTGGCTATACGTTATACCAGCGGGTAGGGGGCATTGTATCGTGGATGCCAGAATGGTTGAGTGATGGGTCTTTACCGGGAATGGTTGTTTGGATGATGGCGGGAGCAGTGTTATTTATGGCCGGGTGCTCATTCGCAGGAGCATCCGTGGCGAACCGGTTGCAACAGGGCATTGAAGGCTTGGTACGAATTCCGATGAACGAGATGATGGCAGGTGTGATTGGTTTAGCGGTGGGATTGATACTTTCCTTAGCAGTCTATCCGCTTTTTTCATGGTTGGGGGCCCCGGGTCAACTTATCCAGACGGCTGTTACCGTGATATGTGGATATGTGGGATTAATGGTTGGACTAGAAAAGCGGGACGAGCTGTCATCCTTTTGGAGTTCTGGCTTTTTTGGTCGGGGAACGGGTGCAGAAGAACGCAAGCTGGAGGAACATAAAATTTTGGACACCAGCGTCATTATAGATGGGCGTATTGCAGATATCTGCAAGACAGGTTTTATTGAAGGAACGATTGTGATTCCTGAATTTGTGTTAGAGGAGCTTCAGCATATTGCAGATTCATCAGATTTACTTAAGCGTAATCGTGGACGACGGGGCCTGGATATTTTGAATAAAATCCAAAAAGAGCTGGATGTGAATGTGCTCATTTACGAAGGTGATTTTGAGGAAATTTCAGAGGTTGACAGTAAGTTGGTCAAGCTGGCAAAGGTGTTACAGGGTAAAGTTGTAACTAACGATTTTAACCTGAATAAAGTATGCGAACTGCAAGGTGTATCAGTGCTGAATATTAACGATTTGGCGAATGCAGTGAAGCCTGTCGTACTGCCCGGTGAGGAAATTATGGTGCAGATTATTAAAGACGGCAAGGAGCATGGGCAGGGTGTAGCCTATCTGGATGATGGTACGATGATTGTTGTGGAAGGCGGACGTGACTATATTGGCTCTCTTATGGAGGTGCTGGTCACGAGTGTACTTCAGACCTCGGCCGGACGTATGATCTTTGCCAAACCGAAATTATTGGAAAAAGCTCAATAAACGCGGTATGATGAAGTAGATGTGTTATCATACGGATCGTCCAAGTGCGATCAGGGCAGGAGTTATTTGAATGAACAATCGGGTAGGAGTTGTCATTGTGGCAGCAGGGCGCGGCTCCCGTATGGGGACGCAGGAGAGCAAGCAATTTCTGCTTTTGCGGGACAAGCCCATCTTCATACATACACTTGAAATATTCGCAGCTATGCCCGAAGTGGATGAAATGGTGATGGTGACTGGGACAGCAGATGTGGAACGCTGCCGAGATTGGATTCATCAATACAAAATCGGTAAAAATGTACGGGTGGTGGCTGGTGGCAGTGAACGCCAGCATTCGGTCTATCGCGGTCTGCGCCACTTACAAGCGGATTGGGTGATGGTGCATGATGGTGTGCGTCCACTCATTCAACCTGAGCTTGTACGTTCATGCCTTGAGGCAGCCCAGCGTACTGGTGCTTCTGTAGCGGCAGTACCTGTAAAGGATACGGTCAAGCAAGTGAACGGGGATGGTATCATTACAGCAACGCCGGATCGCCGAAGTCTGTGGAGTATTCAAACGCCACAGACTTTTCGTCTTTCCGATCTGCTGCGAGCCTATGAGGAAGCGGAGCAGTCGAGATTCTTGGGAACAGATGATTCTATGCTGATAGAGCGGCTAGGCATTCCGGTTACTGTCGTTCAAGGCAGCTATAAGAACATCAAAATTACTACACCGGAGGATTTGGATATGGCGGCGCTATGGGTGAAAACAGAGGGAGAGGATATCAAATGATCAGAGTGGGACAAGGATTTGACGTCCACCAGCTGGTGGAAGGAAGGCCATGCATCATCGGAGGTGTGAATATTCCGTATGAAAAAGGTTTATTGGGCCATTCCGATGCAGACGTACTGCTGCATGCCATTAGCGATGCTATCCTGGGCGCGCTTGGCTTGGGAGACATCGGGAAGCATTTTCCAGATAATGACCCAGAATTTAAGGATGCTGACAGTCTTAAGCTACTGGAGCATGTGTGGGGGCTAGCTAAAGAGCGAGGATATCGCCTGGGGAATATCGATTCTACGATTATCGCACAAAAGCCCAAAATGGCATCGTATATTCCGCAGATGAATGAAGTCATCGCTCGGGCGCTGGAAGCAGAGGAGCTATCCCAGGTGAACGTCAAGGCGACCACGACAGAGCAACTCGGGTTTCCCGGCCGGGGTGAAGGAATCGCGGCTCAATCGGTTGTCTGTCTTATCAAGTAAATGCTATCATCTTGAGTAATTCAATTTGGAGGAGATTATATGAGCACGGAAGTTCGTGTACGTTATGCACCAAGCCCTACAGGGCATCTGCACATTGGAAATGCCAGAACGGCATTATTTAATTATTTGTTTGCCCGCAATCAAGGTGGGAAATTTATTATTCGTATCGAAGACACAGATGTGAAGCGCAATATTGAGGGCGGAGAAGAAAGCCAACTTAAATATTTGAAATGGTTGGGTATGGACTGGGATGAGAGCGTAGACGTGGGAGGAGAGTTTGGACCTTATCGTCAGACTGAACGCTTGGACATATATAAAACATACTGGCAGGATTTGCTGGATCGTGGTTTGGCTTACCGCTGTTACTGCACTGAAGAAGAGCTGGAGCGCGAGCGTGAAGAGCAGACGGCACGTGGGGAGACACCGCGCTATTCTGGAAAACATCGTGATCTAACAGAAGAACAGTGCCAGGCATTTGAAGCAGAGGGCCGTGTACCAAGTATTCGTTTTCGTGTACCGGAAGATCGTGAATATACGTTTGACGATATCGTTAAAGGACAAATTACGTTCAATTCCAAGGAAAGCGGCGATTTTGTTATCGTCAAAAAAGACGGTATTCCGACATATAACTTCGCTGTAGCAGTTGACGATTATTTGATGAAAATATCGCATGTACTACGGGGCGAAGACCATGTTTCCAATACACCGCGGCAGTTGATGATCTTTGAAGCTCTCGGGTGGGAACCGCCACGCTTCGGTCATATGACGCTGATTGTAGGTGAGGATCACAAAAAGCTCAGTAAACGTAACGAATCCATTATTCAGTTTATGGAGCAGTATGACAAGTTGGGCTATTTGCCAGAAGCTATATTCAACTTCATCGCACTGCTGGGTTGGTCCCCAGAAGGCGAAGAAGAGATCTATGATCGGGAACAACTGATTTCGATTTTCGATCCTAATCGTTTGTCCAAAAGTCCAGCTGTGTTTGATACAAATAAGCTTGCTTATTTGAACAATCACTATATTAAAAAGGCTGATCCTGAGCGAATTGCCAGCATGGCGATTCCACATCTCCAGACAGCGGGGCTGTTGCCTACTGAGCTGTCTGCGGAACAACTGGATTGGGCTAAGGCCCTTGTTCGCTTATACCAGGAACAGATGACATCTGCGTCCGATATTGTAACGTTGTCTGAGTTGTTTTTCCGTTCACATCTGGAACTGGATGCTGAAGCAGCAGCTGTATTGGCCGAAGAGCAGGTTCCTGAGGTACTTAGAGCTTTTGCAGGTAAAGTTGAAACGAGTGAGGAATTTACAGCTCCACAAATGGCTAAGCTGATCAAAGAAGTTCAAAAGGAAACCGGTTTTAAGGGGAAACAATTATTCATGCCGATTCGTGTGGCTCTTACAGGCCAAACGCATGGACGGGATCTGAATGAAACTATCTTTTTGCTTGGACGTGACAAGGTACTGGATCGTCTCAAGGCACAAATTAAAGGCTGATATTTCTTGTCAATTTGTTGTCTTTTCGCTATAATGACTCCATTGATACGGATTGATATTTACGTGTAAAGGCTGCGAACAGGAGAAGTACACTGCATAAGGGCATCTGCCAGAGAGGACGGTCGAGGGGAAACCCCAGGCTGAGAGCCGTCCAGTTGACCTGCGGAGGAAATGCGCCTGGGAGCCGTGCGCCCGAACCCTCATTAGCATCAAATGCTGATGTGACAAGGGCGTGCCGATTCGTTCCCGTTACAGGACGCCAAAGACGGATTATCTGCTTTTTATGCAGCAGATATGTTCGAAAGCAGAGTGGGACCACGTTCATGCGTCTCTGCAGCTTAGGCTGCGGAGGCGCTTTTTCTTTTTTATCAGACTCAGACTCGTTATAGATAGAAAAATGTCGAAGAGTGCTGGTGGATGCGAAAATTGGCGGAACGTGAAGTGTTGTGATGATGCGGCAAGGATATGAAGGGAATAGGAGGGCGACATGTTCAGACATTTCAAATCCGACATTCAGACTGTTTTGGATAATGATCCGGCCGCCCGGAGTAAGCTGGAGGTCATTTTTACGTATTCCGGTGTTCATGCCCTTTGGGCACACCGAATCGCACATTGGTTTTATTTGCGAAACTGGTGTACTCTAGCCCGTGTTATATCCCAGGTATCAAGGTTTATGACAGGCATTGAAATTCATCCTGGCGCTCGTATCGGAGATCGGCTGTTCATTGACCATGGCATGGGAGTTGTCATCGGGGAAACCTGTGAGATTGGCGACGATGTCGTATTGTATCAGGGGGTCACACTCGGCGGGACTGGGAAAGAGAAAGGGAAGCGCCATCCGACCATTGGGAATAATGTTGTTATCGGCTCTGGTGCGAAGATATTAGGCTCTTTCACGATTGGGGCACAATCCAACATTGGCTCTAATTCGGTTGTGCTCAAAGAAGTTCCACCAAACAGTACGGTGGTGGGCATCCCGGGGCGAGTTGTCAGACAGGATGGTAGGCGTCCAGACCGACTTAGTCATCAGTTGCCTGATCCGGTTGTGGATTCTATGCGAGAGCTTCAACGGGAAATAGAACGTTTGCGTGCAGAAATGTCTGATTTGAAGGATGGGGCATCCGCTCAGAAACATCAGGTGGCCCAAGAGAATACATTAGAAAAATGATTTTCATGAGGGAGGAACATAACAATGCCGCTTCAAATTTATAATACAATGACGAGGAGTCGGGAGCCTTTTGTGCCACTGGAGCCTGGAAAGGTTAAAATGTATGTATGCGGTCCTACCGTGTATGATTACATTCATATTGGCAATGCACGACCTGTAATTGTATTTGATGTGGTGCGTAGCTACCTGGAGTACTTGGGCTATGATGTAAACTATGTGGTGAATTTTACGGATGTCGATGATAAACTAATCCGCAAAGCTCGGGAACTTGACATGAATGTTTCGGCAGTTGCTGAGAAATTTATTGCCGCCTACCATGAGGATCTGACAGGATTGAATGTTCCTGCTGCCAGTATGAACCCTCGTGTAACAGAGAGCATGGATCTGATTATTGATTTTATTAAGGAATTGGTAGACAAAGACTATGCCTATGAGAATGATGGCGACGTGTTCTATCGGACCAAAAAGTTCAAAGATTACGGACAACTGTCAGGTCAAAATCTGGAAGAGCTTCAGTTCGGAATTCGTATCAATGTGGATGAACGCAAGGAAAATGCCGAGGACTTTGTACTCTGGAAGGCAGCGAAGCCGGGCGAAATTCATTGGTCGAGCCCTTGGGGAAATGGACGACCAGGCTGGCATATCGAATGCTCTGCTATGGCTCGCCATTATTTGGGGGATACACTGGATATTCATGGGGGCGGACAGGATCTGCAATTTCCGCATCATGAATGTGAATGCGCACAATCCGAAGTGATTACAGGTAAGCCATTATCTCGCTACTGGATGCATAACGGATATATTCGCATAGATAATGAAAAAATGTCGAAATCACTCGGTAATGGTATTTTGGTTAAAGATTTGCGCGCTCATCACAAGCCTGAGGCTATACGTTATTTTATGTTGTCGACGCATTACCGAAATCCGTTAAACTACAACCAAGAGACTATGAGTCAGGCGGAGAACAGTGTCGAACGGATCGCCAATGCAGTTGCCAATGTGAAGCATCGTTTAGCTAATGCGCTGAAAGGTAATGAGGGAGTATCGACGGAACTGCAAACGAAGCTCGACGGAATTTTGCAGCAGTTTGGCGAAAAAATGAATGATGATTTCAACACACCTGATGCGATTACTGCTGTATTCGATTGGGTTAGCGAAGCAAACCATTTGTTGCAACGAGATGTCGTACATCAGGCAGAATTACAAGCTGTATTGCATACCTTTCATTCGATGAATAACGTGCTTCGCATTTATTCGGAGCCGAGTGAAGAGTTGCTGGATGACGAAATTGAGCAGTTAATTGCAGAACGTGTCGAAGCTCGTAAGACCAAAAATTGGGGTAGAGCAGACGAAATTCGCGATCTGTTGGCTGCAAAAGGCATTGTGCTTGAAGATACGGCGCAGGGGATGCGGTGGCGGCGAAAATGAATGATAAGCCACTGAACTCAGGAGCATCGGAAGGTACGGGGAACTGGTTCCCGTACCCTGCGTCCAAGCCAGCACGTTTGATGCCTCCCATTGCACTAGCTTACATTGGTGATGCAGTGTACGAGGTAGCTGTCCGGCAATATTTGTTGGCACAGCCTAACCTGCGTCCAAATCATCTGCATCGGCGAGCCACAGGGCTAGTCTCCGCCAAGGCGCAGAGTCGCATGTTAGGGCTATTGGAAAATGTACTGACGGAAGAAGAACGCGATATTGTCCGACAAGGAAGAAATGCTAAATCAGGAAGTTTGCCCAAAAATGCTGATGTGCTTGAGTATCGGCACGCCACTGCACTGGAGGGGTTGATTGGATCTCTTTATTGTGATGGACATTTGGACAGATTAAGAGAGTTGATTACGTACGGAATTGCACAAATGGAAAATACAGAAAAATCATAAATGGGAATGGACTGGATGGAACAAGTATCAGCCGTTTCCCGGGAGGAAGCTAGAGATGGAAGAAGAATGGATTGCCGGTAAGCATTCGGTAACGGAGGCATTGCGTTCAGGCAGAACAATAAATAAAATTTGGATTGCGGATAATGCGCAAAAACATTTGACACTGCCGATTACAGCTGAGGCGAAAAAAGCAGGAATTATTGTTTTGCAGGTGGACAAGCGTAAGCTGGATCAAATGGTTCCGGGCATTCAACATCAGGGAGTGGTCGCGCAAGCTGCGCCTTTTGCCTATGTTGAAGTGGAAGAATTGCTCGCAACTGCTCGTGATAAGGGAGAAGAGCCGTTTTTGATTTTGCTGGATGAGATTGAAGACCCTCATAATTTGGGCTCCATCCTTCGTACAGCGGACTGTACTGGAGCGCATGGTGTTATTGTGCCGAAAAGGCGTTCTGCAGCTGTAACTGTAACGGTGTCCAAAACATCGGCAGGTGCTGTGGAGTACGTTCCGGTGGCGCGTGTAAACAATCTGGGACAAACCATTGATCGTCTTAAAGAAGAAGGTGTATGGGTAGTTGGCACGGATGTTACAGCGACAGACCCTGTCTTTGGGAATGGAGTATTCACGGGACCAGTAGCCATTGTCATTGGTAACGAAAATAAAGGTATGGGCCGTTTGATTCGTGAGAAATGCGATGTACTCGTCAAGCTGCCAATGGCGGGGCAAATTAATTCCCTTAATGCTTCTGTAGCTGCAGGTGTTGTCATGTACGAAGTATTGCGCGGACGACAGGCACGGGGCTAACGATATGGCTGACACGCGGGATGTTCTGCTTGTGGACGGTTACAACATGATTGGAGCCTGGCCCGAACTTTCCGCACTGGTACAATCTGGTATGCAGGAAGCGAGGGACAGACTTCTTGAACGACTGGCGGATCATCAGGCGTATTCCGGCAGAAGAGTCATCGTCGTATTTGATGCTTACAGGGTACCAGGATTAGGTAAAACTTTTGCTCAGAGCAAAGTCCAGATTTATTTTACCAGAGAAAAAGAAACTGCTGATGAGTGCATCGAGCGATTGGTTCGGGAGCTGAGCAGTAAAAGAAGAAGTATTTACGTAGCGACAAGCGATCAGGTAGAGCAACATGTCGCATTTGGACAAGGTGCACTTAGGGTGTCGGCGCGAGAATTACTGATCGAGATTGAGGAATCCGAAAGAGAAGTGCAGAAGCGAATCCAGCAGGATAGTGCTAAGTTGTCCCGTAACTCGCTAGATTCCAAACTGAGTCCGGAGCTTCGAAAGTTGTTTGAACGATGGAGAAGAGAATAAACCAATAATTGGACGCCACTCCATTTTGAAACCATTGACAATTTTGTTAGCGCTCTTCTTTTTTAGGTTGTTGTGGTTGACGGTATCAGGTTACATCGCGTATACTTGTCGTATATTTGAGAGAGTAACGGGTACCTTGCGTTGCAGCCGGAGGGATTGTTAGTGAGTGTGGACCTCAAGGATATCATGTTGTCAAAGTTTGATTACAAAAATGATGAAGACATTGTCGGAGCAGTCCATGAAGGTGATGGGGAAGCGCTGGAGTTTCTGATCAACAAATACCGGAACTTTGTGCGGGCCAAGGCCAGATCCTACTTCCTGATTGGTGCTGATCGCGAGGATATTATTCAGGAGGGCATGATTGGTCTCTACAAATCCATTCGTGATTTTAAGGGAGACAAGCTTGCTTCGTTCAAGGCTTTCGCCGAGTTGTGCATTACACGACAGATTATTACGGCAATTAAGACGGCTACACGACAAAAGCACATTCCTCTGAACTCTTACGTGTCTCTGGACAAGCCCATCTATGATGAAGAGTCAGACCGGACGTTGCTCGATGTGATTTGCGGAACACAAGTAAGTGACCCTGAAGAGCTGATCATCAATCAGGAAGAATTTGTGGGCCTTGAGGACAAGATGTCCGAGATTCTGAGCGAACTGGAACGCAAGGTACTTATGTTGTATCTGGACGGACGTTCGTATCAGGAGATTGCAGAGGATCTTGACCGCCATGTGAAATCCATTGATAACGCGCTGCAACGGGTCAAGCGTAAACTTGAAAAGTATCTGGAAGTAAGAGATAGTTGAAAGTAGAGGCTGACAGGGAAAAAGGCTCGAGTCCGAGTCTTTTTTTATTCGTTATAGGTAGGCTATGCAGGTTTATAAGTGTTACAAATGATTTATACTAAAAAAGACGAATAATAGATATCGCCTTGATTTTTGAAGCGGCTTTTCAGAGAATAGTTTTAAAGGATGCACAGATGTTAAAATGCACCACAGTCGGGACTGCGAATTGTATGTAAACATTCGTTGACATGGAAAACCCCGTGTGATAAAGTGTTTTAGGTAGGCCTAAATTCGCGGTTTTTTTTAGGATCAATTATGAGACTTCCGGTGTTGGATGTCTTCGGGAGGTGCACATCATGCGGGTAATTATTACTTTGGCTTGTACAACATGCAAACAAAGAAATTACACAACGACGAAAAACAAGCGTAATCACCCCGACCGCATGGAGATGAAGAAATTCTGTAAGTCCTGTAACGAACAGACTTCTCATCGGGAAACCAGATAGTTTTTGGAGGTGTAGTCGGCGTGAAACGCAGTTTCAAGTCTCTGTTTTCCTTTTTCTCTGAAAGCTGGGCTGAACTCAAGAAGGTTCGCTGGCCCAATCGTAAAGAACTGACCAACTATACGCTGATTGTCATAGGGACAATTGCGTTCGTCACGATTTATTTTTGGGTTCTCGACATCGGCATTTCCGCTGTGATCGAAGCGATTATCTAGGAAGGGTTCCAGGTGGCTTGATATGGAAAAAAGATGGTACGTCGTTCATACCTATTCAGGGTATGAGAACAAAGTCAAAGCCAATTTGGAAAAACGCGTTGAGTCCATGGGCATGGAAGACAAGATATTCCGTGTTCTTGTTCCTATGGAAGAAGAACTGGTAACCAAGGACGGTAAGAAAAAAACCGTTATGCGTAAAGTCTACCCTGGTTATGTCTTAGTCGAAATGGTTCAAACCGACGACTCTTGGTATGTTGTACGCAACACACCAGGTGTTACGGGATTTGTAGGGTCAACAGGCTCGGGTTCCAAACCGACGCCATTGCTTCCAGAAGAAGTTGAACAGATTCTGAAGCATATGGGCATGGTAGAGCCGAAACCGAAGATTGAATTCGATGTTAAGGAATCCGTGCGAATTAAAGTTGGTCCTTTTGCGAATTTTGTGGGCTCCGTGGAAGAAATTTTGGTTGAGAAGAGCAAGCTTAAAGTTCACGTCAATATGTTTGGACGGGAAACCCCGCTTGAGTTGGATTATACTCAAGTGGAGAAAATATAGATTTTTCTTACAGGTTTCTTGTGGGAGGATCGATAGGTCCGTCTACCACTATTGAGTCAAGGAGGTGTCATCCATGGCAAAAAAGGTAATTAAAATGGTAAAACTGCAGATTCCTGCAGGGAAAGCTAATCCAGCGCCTCCAGTAGGTCCAGCTTTGGGTCAAGCAGGTGTCAACATCATGGCATTCTGTAAAGAGTTCAATGCTCGTACTGCTGATCAAGCAGGCCTGATTATTCCGGTTGAAATTTCGGTATTTGAAGATCGTTCTTTTACGTTCATCACCAAAACTCCACCGGCTGCTGTTCTGTTGAAAGTTGCTGCTAAAATCGAAAAAGGTTCCGGTGAACCGAATAAAACGAAAGTTGCAACTGTAAATCGCGCTGCTGTTCGTCAAATTGCAGAGCAAAAAATGCCTGACCTTAACGCAGCTTCCGTAGAATCGGCAATGCGTATGGTTGAAGGTACTGCTCGCAGCATGGGTATCACCATCGTAGATTAATTTTATTAATCTACGTGTGCCGGCAGTTTGACTGTCCGGCAAGTGTGGGAGGAATATCCGCTAATACCACATAAGGAGGAAAACATTATGGCTAAACATGGTAAAAAGTACCTGGAAGCTGCTAAGCTGATTGACAGCGAAGCAACTTACGAGCCTTTAGAAGCCGTTGAACTGGTGAAAAAGGCTGCGACTGCTAAATTCGACGAAACCGTTGAAGCTGCAGTTCGTCTGGGCGTAGATTCCCGTAAACAAGACCAGGCTGTTCGTGGTGTTGTTGTCCTGCCGCATGGTACGGGTAAAACACAACGCGTTCTGGTATTTGCAAAAGGTGACAAAGTGAAAGAAGCGGAAGCTGCTGGCGCTGATTTTGTTGGCGATCAAGATATGATCAACAAAATCCAACAAGGCTGGTTTGAATTCGACGTCTGCGTTGCGACACCTGATATGATGAGTGAGGTTGGTAAACTGGGTCGTTTGCTCGGTGGTAAAGGTTTGATGCCTAACCCTAAAGCAGGCACAGTTACTTTCGACGTTGCCAAGGCTGTTCAAGAAATTAAAGCCGGTAAAATCGAATACCGTCTCGACAAAGCCGGTCAAATTCATGCGCCAATCGGCAAAGCTTCCTTCAGTGCTGAACAGCTGAACGAGAACCTTAAAGCCTTGGTTGAAGCCTTGAACCGTGCGAAGCCAGCGGCTGCTAAAGGTGTATACCTGAAAAACATCGCTATTTCTTCGACTATGGGACCAAGTGCACGTGTGAACGCATCTGTTTACAGATAATATTTTGATTGACATGTTCAATCAAAATTGTTATTCTATAAAAGTTGTGAGTCCTTGTGACTGACCATTAAAGTTGAATATGCTTACCGTAGACAGTAGGTGCCTTAGGGCTTAATTTCCTACCGAGGTGTTATGATAGAACGTTTCATGTGACGGGCTTGTCCCGTCCATGTAGATTTATCAAGCCTTCGTACTCTACGGAGGCTTTTTTCATGCTTATGAAAGCAAGCTTTGTGAGATCACCAGATCGGGTGCTTCGAACAAAGCGGATAAATTGATCAGGAGGTGTACAGTTTGGCAAATGCAAAGGTGATTCAAGCAAAACAAGAAGCTGTTGAAGTTGTAGCTGCGAAATTGCGTGAGAGCGTAACGACTGTGGTTGCAGACTATCGCGGTCTGAATGTTGCCCAAGTAACTGAGCTGCGTAAGCAGCTTCGCGAAGCCGGAATCGAATTTCAAGTGCTGAAAAACACACTGCTCCGCCGTGCAACTGCGGCAGCAGAATTGACTGAACTGGACGCAGTATTGACAGGTCCTACTGCAATCGCGTTCGGCAAAGATGATGCAGTGTCTGCAGCTAAAATCTTGAACGATTTCGCTAAGAAGAACAATGCACTGGAACTGAAAGGTGCAGTTGTAGAAGGTCGCGTTATCGGTGTTGAGGAAATCAAAGCACTGGCAGAACTGCCATCCCGCGAAGGTCTCCTTTCCATGCTCCTCAGCGTGCTTCAAGCTCCTGTGCGCAACTTCGCGCTTGCAGTTAAAGCTGTTGCAGAAAAAGAAGAGCAAAGCGCATAAGTTAGGGATTAAACCTGCTGTATAGCAGTTGAGAACAAAAAAATACGAATTTAAATGGAGGTTCAACCATGAGTAAAGAGCAAATCTTGGAAGCAATTAAAGGTATGTCCGTATTGGAACTGAACGATCTCGTGAAAGCAATCGAAGAAGAATTCGGCGTAACTGCAGCAGCTCCAGTAGCTGTAGCAGGTGGCGCAGCAGGTGGCGCAGCTGAAGCTGAGCAATCCGAGTTCGACGTAATCTTGACAAGCGCTGGCGGTTCCAAAATCAACGTTATCAAAGCAGTTCGCGAAATCACAGGTCTTGGCCTGAAAGAAGCAAAAGAACTGGTTGACAACGCTCCAAAACCACTGAAAGAAAAAATCGCTAAAGAAGAAGCTGAATCCATTAAAGCAAAATTGGAAGAAGCAGGCGCTTCTGTAGAAGTGAAATAATTGACTGCTTTCTAGCAGACAATGAACTAAAACAAACCCCTTGAGGTGATCTTCAAGGGGTTTGTTGCTGTAAAACGGTAGTGCCAGCATGTCTGAAAGGTAATTGTAAAGGCTATGATGGTAGTACAACCGAAAGAGGTGGGCATGAATGGCTGATCATTACTACTCCAAGCGGCCAGAGACGGCGCATGAAAGACGGAGCCTGGAAACAGTGCTGCGGGGGCGGTCATACCGTTTTGTCAGCGATTCAGGCGTTTTTTCGAAGCAGGGCATTGATTATGGGAGTCGCGTGCTGATTGAAGCGATGCAGCTTCCTGCACAAGCCTCGGTATTAGATGTAGGATGCGGTTACGGGCCGATTGGTTTGGCGGCAGCCGCGCTTGTCCCAGAAGGACACGTCACAATGGTTGATATTAATGAGCGAGCCGTTCAACTAGCGATAGAGAATGCGGAACGTAATGGGGTTAAGAATGTCACCGTTAAGCAAAGCGATTTGTTTGCGGAAGTGAAGAATGAACGTTTTGACGTAATTTTGACGAATCCTCCTATACGTGCAGGAAAAGAAACAGTGCATACCATTTTTGAACTTGCTTATGAGCATTTAAATGAGGGTGGAACTTTGTGGGTAGTCATTCAGAAAAAGCAGGGGGCCCCTTCGGCGAGTGCTAAGATAGAGAGTCTTTTCGGTCATGTGGAGGAAGTTACAAAGGATAAAGGCTATCGAATTTTGAAGGCCAAAAAAAGTTTTTAAGAAAATGCAATAGGACCATTGACTTGAATCCTGGTCTGTGATATCATTATAAAATGTCAGTATTAGGATGCCCTCCATGGCTTTAGTTTGTTGAAATGTCAATAGATTTATGCGTAGTAGGTATAGTATTTATCGCTATTACGTATAATACAACCATTTTGGGCAAATCTACAAGTGATGAAGATCTTCCGGTAAGAGGATTCTGCAGATACGTTGCTCTTTTTTCGAATGCATTCGAGTAAGGGCTTTTCTGTATTTGTAAGATTGAATCTTCTGTATGTGTCTTATTATAAGGTCACAAACAGAGGTTCGCAATGTATTTTTAAAGTGAGTAGACATGAGGGGTGAGTTTAAGTTGGCAGGACATCTTGTTCAATATGGTCGACGCACTCGGCGCAGTTATGCACGTATTAATGAGGTACTCGAGGTTCCGAACCTGATTGAGATCCAACAAAAATCCTATGATTGGTTTTTGGAGGAAGGATTACGGGAAATGTTTCGGGATATTTCACCAATTCAAGATTTCACTGGAAATCTGATTTTGGAGTTTATCGACTATTCTCTCGGAGAACCCAAATATACCGTTGACGACGCAAAGGAACGCGACGTTACGTATGCAGCACCGCTTCGGGTAAAAGTCCGGCTTATTAATAAAGAGACCGGGGAAGTGAAAGAGCAGGAAGTATTCATGGGAGACTTCCCGCTGATGACTGAAACGGGTACGTTTATTATTAACGGTGCGGAACGGGTTATTGTCAGCCAGTTGGTTCGCTCTCCCAGCGTCTATTTCAGCACAAAAGTCGACAAGAATGCGAAAACAACATACACCGCAACGGTAATTCCTAACCGGGGGGCTTGGCTCGAACTGGAGATGGATGCGAAGGATATTATCTATGTCCGGATTGACCGTACCCGTAAAATTCCGGTTACGGTGTTGCTGCGTGCACTTGGCTTTGGCACTGATGCTGAGATTCTGGATTTGCTCGGCAATGACGAATATATCCGCAACACACTTGATAAAGACAATACGGATTCCACGGAGAAAGCGCTGATTGAAATTTATGAGCGTCTTCGCCCGGGTGAGCCACCTACACTGGATAACGCAAAGAGCTTGCTTGTTGCACGCTTCTTTGATCCAAAACGTTATGATCTGGCCAACGTAGGCCGTTACAAAATCAATAAAAAGCTTCACATCAAAAACCGTCTGTTCAATCAACGTCTTGCTGAGACATTGATTGATACAACAACTGGTGAAATTATCGCTGAAGCAGGACAAATGGTGGATCGTCGCCTGTTGGACGAGATTCTGGCCCAACTGGAGGAATCAGTAGGACACCGCACGTATCATGTTGCTAGCGGCGTGCTGGAAAGCAATGATATTCCACTTCAAACGATTGATGTGTTCTCGCCAATCGAGGACGGTAAAGTAGTAAAACTGATTGCTAACGGAAATATTGATAAATCGGTTAAGAATATTACGCCTGCCGATATTATTTCCTCCATCAGTTATTTTATTAACTTGCTTCACGGTATCGGAAGTACGGACGATATTGACCATTTGGGTAACCGTCGTTTACGTTCTGTAGGTGAGTTGCTCCAAAACCAGTTCCGTATCGGTTTATCCCGTATGGAACGCGTGGTGCGTGAAAGAATGTCGATTCAGGATGCTAATGTAATTACGCCACAAGCGTTGATTAACATACGTCCAGTAATTGCTTCGATTAAAGAGTTTTTTGGTAGCTCGCAGCTGTCACAGTTTATGGATCAGACAAACCCGCTTGCTGAATTAACGCACAAACGTCGTCTGTCCGCACTCGGACCCGGCGGTTTGACGCGTGAACGCGCAGGCATGGAAGTGCGTGACGTCCATCCAAGTCACTACGGCCGTATGTGTCCTATCGAGACACCAGAGGGACCAAACATTGGTTTGATCAACTCTTTGTCCACATTTGCACGTATCAACGAGTACGGATTTATCGAAGCTCCTTATCGTTGGGTAGATCCGAAAACCGGAAAAGTTACAGACCAGATTGATTACCTGACTGCTGATGAAGAAGATAACTACATCGTAGCTCAGGCGAACGCGGAATTGACGGAGGAAAACACCTTTAAGGATGAGGTCGTCATTGTCCGTTATAACAAACAGTCTGATAACATTATTCCAATGGCTAGTAGCCGTGTCGATTACATGGACGTATCACCTAAACAGGTCGTATCAGTTGCGACAGCACTGATTCCGTTTCTGGAGAATGATGACTCTAACCGCGCATTGATGGGTTCCAATATGCAACGTCAGGCTGTCCCACTATTGATTCCGAAGTCTCCATTGGTCGGAACAGGAATGGAGCACAAGTCTGCAAAAGATTCTGGTGTTTGCATTGTATCCAAATACAACGGAGTTATCGAACGCTCTTCGGCTAACGAAATTTGGTTGCGTCGTATCGAAACTGTAGATGGTGCTGAAGTGAAGGGCGACATTGTTAAGTATAAATTACACAAATTTATGCGATCTAACCAAGGAACTTGCATTAACCAACGTCCGATTGTGAACAGAGGAGATATTGTCAAAGTTGGCGATATTCTTGCAGATGGTCCATCTACGGAGATGGGTGAGTTGGCGTTGGGACGTAACGTTGTCGTTGCCTTCATGACTTGGGAAGGTTACAACTACGAGGATGCGATCCTGCTGAGTGAGAAACTGGTCAAGGAGGATGTATACACCTCGATCCATATTGAGGAATACGAATCCGAGGCTCGTGACACGAAACTTGGACCTGAAGAAATCACTCGTGACATTCCAAATGTCGGTGAAGAGGCGCTTCGCAACTTGGATGAGCGTGGAATCATTCGTATTGGTGCCGAAATCGGTGCAGGTGACATTCTTGTTGGTAAAGTTACACCTAAAGGTGTGACTGAATTGACAGCTGAGGAACGTCTCTTACACGCAATCTTTGGTGAGAAGGCACGCGAGGTTCGCGATACTTCTTTGAGAGTTCCTCACGGAACAGATGGGATTGTTGTAGATGTAAAGGTGTTTACACGTGAAAATGGTGATGAACTGCCACCAGGTGTAAATCAGTTGGTTCGTGTATATATTGCTCAAAAACGTAAAATCTCCGAAGGCGATAAAATGGCTGGACGTCACGGTAACAAGGGTGTCGTTGCCCGTATTTTGCCTGAAGAAGATATGCCGTTCCTGCCGGATGGCACACCAGTACAGGTCGTTCTGAACCCGCTGGGGGTACCTTCACGGATGAACATCGGACAGGTGCTTGAAGTCCATCTGGGTATGGCTGCAATGCGTCTTGGTATTCATGTGGCAACTCCAGTATTCGATGGTGCCAAGGAGTATGACGTGTTCGATACAATGGAAGAGGCAGGCATGCAGCGTAATGGTAAGACTGTGTTGTATGACGGACGTACGGGTGATCGTTTTGAACGTGAAGTTACTGTCGGTGTCATGCACATGATCAAACTGGCGCACATGGTCGATGATAAAATCCATGCTCGTTCTACAGGTCCTTACTCTCTCGTTACGCAGCAACCATTGGGTGGTAAAGCTCAATTCGGTGGACAGCGCTTCGGGGAGATGGAAGTATGGGCATTGGAAGCCTACGGCGCGGCGTACACGCTTCAGGAAATTTTGACTGTGAAATCCGATGATGTGGTTGGACGTGTTAAAACTTACGAATCCATTGTCAAAGGTGAAAATGTACCTGAACCGGGTGTTCCAGAATCATTTAAGGTCTTGATCAAAGAGCTGCAAAGCTTGGGTATGGACGTGAAGATTCTGTCTGAAGACGAACAAGAGATCGAAATGAGAGAGCTTGATGATGAGGATGACACAAGCGGCGATAAGCTGAGTTTGAATCTGGAAGGCTCTGAGGTTGGCGTAGAGTAGTTTGACTGCTAACTGACTCATATCAGCTTTGTTATATACCTTGATCCATTCTAGGATGGATCCGGTTTCTTGATACCGCCCGGTGCTGCTGGGCGGTATCAAACCTAAAAACTCAGGATTTGGTTAAGGAGGGTTGCTCCTTGTTGGACGTTAACAATTTCGAATATATGAAAATCGGGCTTGCTTCCCCCGAAAAGATTCGTTCTTGGTCCCGCGGAGAAGTCAAAAAACCGGAGACGATTAACTATCGTACGCTTAAACCGGAAAAAGAAGGACTATTTTGCGAGAAAATTTTCGGACCTACGAAAGACTGGGAATGTCATTGCGGTAAGTACAAACGTGTACGCTATAAAGGTGTTGTCTGTGACCGTTGTGGAGTAGAAGTTACTCGCGCTAAGGTTCGCCGTGAGCGTATGGGCCATATTGAGTTGGCTGCTCCTGTATCGCACATTTGGTACTTCAAAGGCATTCCAAGTCGTATGGGTCTTGCTCTTGATATGTCTCCAAGATCTCTGGAAGAGATCATTTACTTCGCATCTTATGTTGTAACCGATCCAGGAGATACGCCTTTGGAGAAAAAACAACTCCTGTCCGAAAAAGAATACCGTAGCTACCGTGAGAAATACGGCTATGGCTTCCAGGCAGGTATGGGTGCTGAAGCGGTTAAAAAGCTTCTTCAAGATTTGGATATAGACAAAGAGTTAGAATTTTTGAAAGAAGAGCTGCGTACAGCTCAAGGACAACGTCGTAACCGTGCGATCAAACGCCTTGAAGTTATTGAGGCCTTCCGTAACTCAGGCAACCAACCGGATTGGATGATCATGGACGTACTTCCTGTTATTCCTCCTGAGCTTCGTCCAATGGTACAGTTGGATGGTGGTCGTTTCGCTACCTCTGACCTTAACGACTTGTATCGTCGTGTTATTAACCGTAATAACCGTCTGAAACGTCTGTTAGATCTAGGTGCGCCAGATATTATCGTACAAAATGAAAAACGGATGTTGCAGGAAGCTGTTGACGCCTTGATTGATAATGGTCGTCGTGGTCGTCCTGTTACAGGTCCAGGTAACCGTCCTTTGAAATCCCTCAGCCACATGCTGAAAGGTAAACAAGGACGTTTCCGTCAAAACTTGCTCGGAAAACGTGTTGACTACTCTGGTCGTTCCGTTATCGTTGTAGGTCCATACTTGAAAATGTATCAATGCGGTTTGCCAAAAGAAATGGCGCTGGAACTGTTCAAACCTTTTGTTATGAAAGAACTGGTGAACAAAGGTTTGGCGCACAATATCAAGAGCGCGAAGCGTAAAGTAGAGCGTGTGAGTGCAGAAGTATGGGATGTGCTGGAAGAAGTAATCAAGGAGCATCCGGTTCTTCTGAACCGTGCCCCTACGTTGCATAGACTCGGTATCCAGGCGTTCGAACCGATTTTGGTTGAAGGTCGTGCGATTCGTCTGCATCCGCTCGTATGTACTGCATATAATGCCGACTTTGACGGTGACCAAATGGCTGTTCACGTTCCGTTGTCTGCGGAAGCCCAAGCTGAAGCTCGTTTGCTTATGCTGGCATCCGGCAACATTTTGAATCCGAAAGACGGCAAGCCAGTTGTTACACCTTCCCAGGATATGGTTCTTGGTTCTTTCTATCTGACTATGGATAACAAAGAAGAAGAAGGAAGTAATATGATCCTTCGCAACATGAATGAAGCTATATCGGCTTACCAACGTGGTACAGCTGGACTTCATGCTCGTGTAGCTATTCCGGTTAAAGCTTTGAATAAAACGAGCTTTACGGAAAAACAACAGGAAGCGATGTTGATCACAACGGTTGGTAAAATTATCTTTAATGAAATTTTCCCGGCAAGCTTCCCGTACATCAATGATGCTACCCGTGCGAACCTGCTTTATGGTACTGCGGAGGAGTTCTTTGTTTACGAGAAGGGTGTAAATCTTACAGAAGCCATTCAAAACGCTCCGCAAGCTAGCGGGGTAGGCAAGGATTACCTTGGTAATATCATTGCCCGTTGTTTTGAGACTTACCATACAACAGAAACAGCTGTAATTCTGGATAAAATCAAGCAGCTTGGCTTTACGTATTCCACTCGTGCAGGGGTAACGGTTGCTGTATCGGACGTAATCGTGCCGGTGGAAAAACAAGAGATTCTTAAGGGATCCGAAGACAAAGCGCAAGTTGTAACGAATCAGTACCGTCGTGGTCTGATTACGAATGAAGAACGCTATGACCGGATTATCGATATTTGGTCTAAAGCGAAAGATGATATTACTGAAGTATTGATGAAGTCCATGGATCGCTACAACTCCATCATGATGATGGTGGACTCCAAAGCGCGGGGTAACAAATCACAGATTACTCAGCTCGGCGGTATGCGTGGTCTGATGGCGAATCCATCCGGACGTATTATCGAACTCCCAATCAAATCAAACTTCCGTGAAGGTCTGACAGTACTCGAGTACTTCATCTCCACTCACGGAGCGCGTAAAGGTTTGGCGGATACTGCCCTTCGTACGGCTGACTCGGGTTACCTGACTCGTCGTCTCGTAGATGTCGCACAGGATGTTATCGTGCGTGAAGAAGACTGCGGAACGGATAAAGGCTTCACAGTAAGTCGTATCCAGGATGGTAAAGAAGTAATTGAAGATCTCTATGACCGTCTGGAAGGTCGCTATTGCTTTGAAACGGTACGTCATCCTGAGACTGGCGAGATTTTGGCTAGACGTAACGAATTGATTGACTCCGACAAAGCTGAAGCGATTGTTAAAGCTGGCGTACACAAAGTTCAAATACGTTCTGTATTAAGTTGCCGTGCTAAACATGGCGTCTGCAAGAAATGTTACGGTCGCAATCTGGCGACTGGTAAACACGTTGAGATTGGTGAAGCAGTTGGTATCATCGCTGCACAATCCATCGGTGAGCCGGGAACACAGCTTACTATGCGTACGTTCCACACAGGCGGCGTAGCGGGTGACGATATTACACAAGGTTTGCCTCGTATCCAGGAGCTTTTTGAAGCGCGTAATCCTAAAGGTCAGGCAACGATTAGTGAAATTGACGGTACAGTTAAAGAAGTTCGTGAAGGTAAAGACCGCCGTGAGATCGACATTCAGGGTGAAGCTGAAACGAAAACATACTCAGTAACGTATGGTTCCCGCCTGCGCGTAAGCGAAGGTATGACTGTTGAAGCTGGGGACGAACTGACGGATGGTTCGATTGACCCTAAAGAAATGCTGCGTATTAAAGGTATTCGCGGGGTACAGAACTATATCCTTCAGGAAGTTCAACGCGTATACCGGAACCAGGGCGTAGAAATCAACGACAAGCACGTAGAAGTTATGATTCGTCAAATGTTGCGTAAAATCCGTATCATTGATGCGGGCGACACGATCTTACTTCCAGGCTCCTTTGTTGATGTCCATGAGTATGAAAATGCAAACAAGATAGCGATTCTCAGCGGTCAAGAACCAGCGGTAGCTAAGCCAGTACTGCTCGGTATTACCAAGGCATCTCTGGAAACTGACTCCTTCTTGTCAGCAGCATCCTTCCAGGAAACTACTCGTGTCCTGACTGATGCAGCTATTAAAGGCAAGGTTGATCAGCTGCTTGGACTGAAAGAGAACGTAATTATTGGTAAATTGATTCCTGCGGGAACAGGTATGAACCGTTACCGTAGCGTGAAATTTGCCCAGCCGGAAGAGGGGCAGTCTCCATCTGAGGAGCTCGAACCAATTTCGGCAGAGTAATACAAAAATAGTATGATTACCGGAACACCGCTGACATAAGCTTTGCATAAAAGCTGCAGTAGACGGTGCTCCGGTGCTTTTTTCAAAAATGAATCGTGTTATTCTGTTTAAATGAATTATGGTTTATATTTGTCTTGACATTACTTATAGTCAATGCTAATATAGCAAAGGTGCGTGAGCAGCCTATATGCTATTGGGTCTTTTCGGAGGAATGAGATATGTCTAAAGAACAGGGACTGCAAGATGCTCATGTCAAAATCGGTACCAAACAAACCATTCGTATGGTAGAATTGGGCTTTGCCTCAGAAGTATATGTGGCAGAAGACGCAGATCAGCGTCTCACTTCCAACATCATTGCTTTGTGCAACAAGCAAGGAGTCAAAGTGACTCTCGTAGACACAATGAAAAATCTCGGAGCTGCATGTGGGATTGAAGTGGGAGCCGCAATGGCTGCTATCGTAAAACAATAGGGTAAGGAACGTTTTTGTCTAAGGAATCGTTATTCTTGGCGGCAAAGACTTTTCATTTGTTCTTTTATGAACCGCCTGGGTCTGTGGGCTTAGATAAGGTTTGTAAAGTAACAGCAAAAATTGAGGAAGGGGGTGGCAACCAACATGCCAACTATTAACCAACTGGTTCGTAAAGGACGTCAAGCCAAAATCGAGAAATCGAAATCACCGGCTTTGCAAAAAGGTTTTAATGCCTTGAAACGTGAAGCTACCGACATCAGTGCCCCGCAAAAACGCGGAGTGTGCACTCGTGTAGGTACTATGACTCCGAAAAAACCAAACTCCGCACTTCGTAAATATGCTCGTGTTCGCTTGACGAACCGTGTAGAGGTGACTGCTTACATTCCAGGTATTGGACATAACCTTCAAGAACACAGCGTAGTGCTGATTCGCGGCGGTCGTGTAAAAGACCTTCCGGGTGTGCGTTACCATATCGTTCGCGGTGCTTTGGATACTGCAGGCGTAAACAACCGCATGCAAGCTCGTTCCAAATACGGCGCAAAACGCCCTAAAGCTAAAAAATCCTAATGAATATAAACCGCGTATGTCGGTTTAACATGTAAGAAAGGGGGATATCCATGCCACGCAAAGGTCCAGTTACCAAAAGAGACGTGTTGCCAGATCCGGTATACAACAGCAAGTTGGTTACCCGCTTGATCAATCGCATCATGCTCGACGGAAAACGAGGCGTTGCTCAAAGCATTCTGTACAATGCGTTCAAGCTTATCCAAGAACGTACGGGGAATGACCCGATGGAAGTTTTTGAAGCAGCTATCAAGAATATCATGCCAGTCCTGGAAGTTAAAGCACGCCGTGTCGGCGGTGCCAACTACCAAGTACCAATCGAGGTAAAACCAGAAAGACGTACGTCCCTGGGATTACGTTGGCTCGTAAACTACTCCCGCAACCGCGGTGAGAAAACCATGGAAGAGCGTTTGGCGGCTGAAATTATCGATGCTTCCAACAACACAGGCGCTTCCGTGAAAAAACGTGAAGACACGCACAAAATGGCTGAAGCGAACAAAGCGTTTGCTCACTATCGTTGGTAGGATTCAGCTCAAAAAAATAACTTCAATTTTGAAGGGAGACCCATTTCATGGCAAGAGAGTTCTCCTTGAAAAATACACGTAATATCGGGATCATGGCTCATATTGACGCGGGTAAAACCACAACAACAGAGCGGATCTTGTTCTACACAGGCCGTACGCACAAAATCGGTGAAGTTCACGAAGGCGCTGCGACAATGGACTGGATGGAACAAGAACAAGAGCGCGGAATCACGATTACTTCCGCTGCGACGACCGCTGCCTGGAAAGGTCACCGCGTCAATATCATCGACACCCCGGGGCACGTTGACTTCACTGTTGAAGTTGAACGTTCCCTTCGTGTATTGGACGGAGCAGTTGGTGTTTTCAGTGCGAAAGAAGGCGTTGAGCCTCAGTCCGAAACCGTATGGAGACAGGCTGATCGCTACGGCGTTCCACGGATCGCATATGTAAACAAAATGGATATCATTGGTGCCGACTTCCTGAATGTTGTCTCTGACATGCGTGATCGCCTTCAAGCGAACGCAGTTGCGATTCAATTGCCAATCGGCGCAGAAAATGATTTTACTGGTATTATCGATATCGTTGAACAAAAAGCTCATATGTACAAAGATGATCTTGGTCAAGATATCGAAGAAGTAGAAGTTCCTGCGGAATTCAAAGATCAAGTTGAAGAACTTCGTAATGAATTGATCGAGAAGGTTGCTGAACTGGACGAAGAATTGACAATGAAATACCTGGAAGGCGAAGAAATTTCGGTTGCCGAAATTAAAGCCGCTCTCCGTAAAGGTGTTGTAGAAGTTAAAATCTTCCCAGTTATCTGTGGATCTTCTTACCGCAATAAAGGTGTTCAGCTGATGTTGGATGCTGTTCTCGACTATTTGCCGGCTCCTATTGATGTGCCAAGTATTCAAGGGCATTTGGAAGACGGTACGGAAGTTGAACGTCACTCTTCCGATGAAGAGCCATTCTCCGCATTGGCATTCAAAATCATGACGGATCCTTACGTTGGTAAGTTGACATTCTTCCGCGTATACTCCGGTGTTCTTCAATCCGGTTCTTACGTATTGAATGCAACAAAAGGTAAACGCGAACGTATCGGACGTATTCTTCAAATGCATGCGAACAGTCGTCAAGAAATCACTGTAGTTTACTCTGGTGATATTGCGGCTGCCGTAGGTTTGAAAGATACAGGTACAGGTGATACACTGTGTGATGAGAAGAGTCCTGTTATTCTCGAGTCCATGAACTTCCCTGATCCGGTTATCGAAATCGCGGTTGAGCCTAAAACCAAAGCTGACCAAGATAAAATGTCTGTAGCTCTCGGTAAGTTGACTGAAGAGGATCCAACTCTTCGCGCTCATACTAACGAAGAAACAGGTCAAACCATCTTGGCGGGTATGGGTGAGCTTCACTTGGACATCATCATTGACCGTATGCGTCGTGAGTTCAAGGTGGAAACAAATGTGGGTAAACCACAGGTTGCTTACCGTGAAACGTTCCGTGCTCCAGCACGTGTCGAAGGTAAATTCGTTCGTCAGTCCGGTGGTCGTGGTCAATATGGTCACGTATGGGTTGAGTTCGAACCGCTTGAGCCAGGTACTGGTAGTCAATTCGAAAGTAAGGTAGTCGGCGGCTCTGTTCCTAGAGAGTACATCGCTCCTGCTCTTGCTGGTATTGAGGAACAAATGAAAAACGGCGTTATCGCAGGCTTCCCGCTTGTGGACGTTAAAGCTACAATCGTGGACGGATCATACCATGATGTCGATTCCAATGAAATGGCATTTAAAATTGCCGGATCAATGGCGCTGAAAGCAGCGAAAGACAAATGTAAACCAGTATTGCTCGAGCCGATTATGAAAGTTGAAGTAACGGTTCCTGAGGAATATATGGGTGACGTAATGGGTATGTTGAACTCCCGTCGTGGTCGGATTGAAGGTATGGATTCCCGCAGTGGAGCTCAAATCATTCGTGCGAAGGTGCCTTTGTCCGAAATGTTCGGATACTCGACTACACTTCGCTCCGGTACACAAGGACGCGGTGTGTTCTCCATGGAACTTTCTCATTATGAAGAAGTTCCGAAGAGCATTGCTGAAGAGATCGTTGCCAAAACCAAAGGCGGCGAGTAATACAATGTATCAGCTGACCGGTATGCTCTGGGTTTTACCAAAAGGGCATCCGGCAGCCTAAAATAAAACAAGTTATTGAGGAGGAATTGTTCAAATGGCAAAGGCTAAGTTTGAGCGTAACAAACCGCACGTTAATATCGGTACTATTGGTCACGTCGATCATGGTAAAACTACTTTGACTGCTGCAATCACAACTGTATTGTCCAAAACTTACGGTGGTGCTGCTGTAGCATTCGATCAAATCGATAAAGCTCCAGAAGAGCGCGAACGCGGTATCACAATCTCCACTGCACACGTGGAGTATGAAACACCTAACCGTCACTATGCACACGTTGACTGCCCAGGTCACGCCGACTATGTTAAAAACATGATCACTGGCGCTGCACAAATGGACGGAGCGATTCTGGTTGTATCCGCAGCTGACGGCCCAATGCCGCAAACTCGCGAGCACATCCTGTTGTCCCGCCAAGTTGGTGTTCCTTACATCGTTGTATTCTTGAACAAATGCGACATGGTTGAAGACGAAGAGTTGCTGGAATTGGTTGAAATGGAAGTTCGCGACTTGCTGAGCGAGTATGACTTCCCAGGCGACGACACTCCAATCACTCGTGGTTCCGCTCGTGAAGCACTGCAAAACCCAGACGGCGACTGGGCTAAGAAAATCGTTGAAATGTTCGAAACAATCGACACTTACATCCCAACTCCAGAACGCGACACTGACAAGCCTTTCCTTATGCCTGTCGAGGACGTATTCTCCATCACTGGTCGTGGTACAGTTGCTACAGGCCGTGTAGAGCGTGGTACAGTTAAAGTGGGCGACGAAATCGAAATCATCGGTATTCAAGAAGAATCCCGTAAATCCGTAGTAACAGGCGTAGAAATGTTCCGTAAATTGCTTGATTCCGCTCAAGCTGGTGACAACATCGGCGCACTGCTTCGCGGTGTAGATCGTGCACAAATCGAGCGCGGCCAAGTATTGGCTAAACCAGGTTCTGTTAACCCACATACAGAATTTTCTGCTCAAATCTACGTTTTGACTAAAGAAGAAGGCGGACGTCACAAACCTTTCTTCACTGGTTACCGTCCACAGTTCTACTTCCGTACAACTGACGTAACTGGAATCATTACTTTGCCAGAAGGTTCCGAAATGGTAATGCCTGGTGATAACATCACGGTTACTGTTCAACTGATCAACCCGATCGCTATCGAAGAAGGAACTAAGTTCTCTATTCGTGAAGGCGGACGTACAGTTGGCGCTGGTGCCGTAGCAACAATCTCCAAATAAGAAGGCTTTTGCCTTTGAATAGAGCAACAGTGTACTGGAACGAGTAACGTTGTATTGGAACGAAGCTTAACGAGCCCCTGCCCTGGTGCGGGGGCTTTTCTCTTGAAAAAATCGCGAGCTGCGAGCACAATTGTATCTTTTGAAAATAAGATGCATTGTTTTTTCGTTTTTGCTTGCAATAGGCAGAACTATTCGATATAATAACTAATGTTGTTTGTGACTGTGCGATGATGTGAGAGGTTACTGACACACCCGGCCCCTTTGCCATGGGAGGGCTGTCGGAAAATTTTCACGGAGTATGTCCGATACCAAATTGGGCGATAGAAGGAGGGACTAAAATGGCAAAGCAAAAAATTCGTATCCGTTTGAAAGCATACGATCATAGAATTCTTGATCAATCCGCTGAGAAAATTGTTGAAACAGCAAAACGTTCGGGCGCAGGTGTATCCGGGCCAATTCCGCTGCCAACTGAAAAACAAATCATTACTATTCTCCGTGCGGTACACAAGTACAAGGATTCCCGGGAGCAGTTCGAAATGCGCACACACAAGCGTTTGATCGACATTGTTAACCCGACTCCACAAACTGTGGATGCCTTGATGCGCTTGGACCTGCCGTCCGGTGTAGATATCGAAATTAAATTGTAATATGTAATTAGGAAAAGAAATGAGGTGTCAACATGAAAGGTATCTTAGGAAAAAAACTCGGAATGACTCAAGTGTTTACCCCTGAAGGTAACGTACTTGCTGTTACGGTTATCGAAGCAGGTCCTTGTGTTGTTCTGCAAAAGAAAGATCTGGAAAACGATGGATACGAAGCTATCCAACTCGGTTTCTCTGATAAAAAAGAAAAAAGATCCAACAAACCTGAAGCAGGACATGCGAAAAAAGCAAATACTGCACCTAAGCGCTACGTTCGTGAACTTCGTGGCATCGACCTTGCTGCGTACGAGGTTGGCCAAGAACTGAAGGCTGATGTCTTCACAGAAGGCGAGTTCGTTGACGTAACAGGTATTTCTAAAGGTAAAGGTTTTGCCGGCGTTATCAAACGTTGGGGACAAAGCCGCGGACCAATGGCACACGGCTCGCGTTACCACAGAGGTCCAGGTTCTATGGGTTCCATTCAAGCTAACCGCGTTCCTAAAGGTAAACACCTGCCAGGACACATGGGGCATGAAACGGTAACTATCCAACGTCTTGAAGTTGTTAAGATCGATACAGAACGTAATGTGTTGCTCGTGAAAGGTTCCATTCCAGGACCTAAAAATAGCTTCGTTAAAGTATTAGAAACGGTGAAAAAATAAACAACTGAAGAAAGGAGGAACACGAAATGCCAAAAGTAGCACTATTTAATATTAGCGGCAGCCAAGTTGGTGAAATTGAATTGAACGACGCAGTGTTCGGTATCGAGCCGAATAAGCACGTTCTTCATGACGCTGTTGTTATGCAATTGGCTTCCCTGCGTCAAGGTACTCACAAAGTAAAAGGACGTTCTGAAGTACGTGGTGGCGGACGTAAACCTTGGAAACAAAAAGGTACTGGCCGCGCTCGTCAAGGTTCGATCCGTGCACCGCAATGGGTTGGTGGCGGTACTGTATTTGGTCCGACTCCACGCAGCTATGCATACAAATTGCCTAAGAAAGTTCGTCGTCTGGCGATCAAATCGGCGTTGTCATCCAAAGTGATTGAGAATGAAATTATCGTATTGGACGCTCTTACACTGAACGGACCTAAAACGAAAGAATTCGCAGCCATTTTGAATAACCTTAAAGCTGATCGTAAAGCATTGATCGTAGCTCCTAGCTATGATGATAATGTAGCACTGTCCGCTCGTAATATTCCTGGTGTGAAGTTTGTAGCCGCAGATGGCATTAATGTTCTTGATGTGCTCGGACACGACAAACTGATCATTACGAAGGAAGCAGTTCAGAAGGTAGAGGAGGTGCTCGCGTAATGAAGGATCCTCGTGATATTATCAAACGTCCGGTTATCACCGAACGTACGGCTGGTATGATGAATGACTTGAAATACGTTTTCGAGGTTGACATTCGTTCTAACAAAGTCGAAGTTAAAAAAGCAATCGAAGCCATTTTTAACGTGAAAGTAAGTAACGTAAATACGCTTCGTGTTCCTGCAAAACCAAAACGCTACGGACGTCATTCCGGCTATACGAGCGAGTGGAAGAAAGCGTTCGTAACGCTGAGCAAAGACAGTAAGCCGCTTGAGTTTTTTGAAACGGTATAATTGAAACTGTAAAGTAAGGAGGGAAACTCAGTGCCAATTAAAAAGTATAAACCAACGTCCCCGGCCAGACGTGCTATGTCTGTATCTACTTTCGAGGAGATTACAACTAATCAGCCCGAGAAATCGTTGCTGGCACCTCTGAGCAAGCAAGCTGGACGCAATAACCAAGGTAAAATTACGGTTCGTCATCATGGCGGCGGACACAAACGTAAGTACCGTATTATTGACTTCAAACGTAACAAAGATGGAATACCGGGCCGCGTTGCTACGATCGAATATGATCCAAACCGTACGTCCAACATCGCACTTATCCACTATGTGGATGGTGAAAAACGTTACATCATCGCTCCTAAAGGTCTGAAAGTAGGAGACGAAGTGGTATCCGGTGCAGGTTCCGATATTAAAATCGGTAACTCTTTGCCATTGGAAAACATTCCAGTAGGTACGGTTATCCACAACATCGAATTGAAACCGGGTAAAGGTGGCCAACTCGTTCGTGCCGCTGGTACGGAAGCCCAACTTCTTGGTAAAGAAGAAAAGTATGTTACAATTCGTTTGACTTCTGGTGAAGTTCGCCGCATTCTGAAAGTTTGCCGCGCGACAATCGGTTCTGTAGGTAACGAAGACCATGAACTGGTGAAAATCGGTAAAGCTGGTCGTAGTCGCTGGTTGGGACAACGTCCTGAAGTTCGCGGTGTTGTAATGAACCCTAACGATCACCCACACGGTGGTGGTGAAGGTCGCGCTCCAATCGGACGTAAATCTCCAATGTCTCCATGGGGTAAACCAACCCTTGGTTACAAGACACGTAAAAAAGGTAAAGCATCTGATAAGTACATCGTTCGTCGTCGTACTAAGTAATAAAACGTGCGCTTAAGTCGCACGTTAACATATTAAGGAACGACTACGTTTTAACGAAGGGAGGATTCATAAATGGGTCGCAGTCTCAAAAAAGGACCATTCATTGATGGTTACCTGTTGAAAAAAGTAGAGGTTTTGAACGAGTCGGAGAAAAAAGTGGTAATCAAAACTTGGTCCCGTCGCTCTACGATTTTCCCGCAATTTATCGGACATACGTTTGGTGTATACGATGGCCGTAAACACGTGCCAGTATACGTAACGGAAGATATGGTCGGACACAAATTGGGCGAATTTGCTCCAACACGTACGTACAAAGGCCATACGGATGACGATAAGAAAACAAGAAGATAATCAACACAGCGTAGTGTTTGAGAGGAGGTAAACTCAATGGAAGCAAAAGCACATGCTAAATCCGTACGGATTTCTGCTCGCAAAGTGAAACTTGTTATCGATTTGATTCGCGGTAAGCAGGTTGGTGAGGCGATTGCAATTCTTCGTCACACTCCAAAGTCCGCTTCTCCAGTCGTTGAGAAATTGTTGAATTCTGCGATTGCAAATGCAGATCACAACTACTCTTTGGACGTAAATAAATTGGTAGTATCTCAGGTTTTTGTAAACCAAGGTCCTACAATGAAACGATTCCGCCCGCGTGCAATGGGTCGTGCAAGCCGTATTAACAAACGCACCAGTCATATTACTCTGGTGGTATCTGAAAAATAAGGAGGGAAAACGTGTGGGCCAAAAGGTAAATCCCGTCGGACTCCGAATCGGTATTATCCGTGATTGGGAATCCAAATGGTATGCAGGCAAAGATTTCGGTGATCTTTTGCTGGAAGACGTTAGAATTCGTGAACATCTGAAAAAAAGATTGAAAGACTCCGCTGTATCCCGTGTTGAAATCGAGAGAGCAGCTAACCGTGTCAATGTAACGATTCACACTGCGAAACCAGGTATGGTTATCGGTAAGGGTGGTTCCGAAGTTGAAAATCTGCGTAATGAAATTACTAAAATCGCAGGCGGTAAAAAGGTGCACATCAATATTTCTGAAATTAAAAATCCTGAACTGGACGCAATCTTGGTTGCTGAAAGCATTGCACAACAATTGGAACGTCGTGTTTCTTTCCGTCGTGCTTTGAAACAAGCGATTCAAAGAACTATGCGTTCCGGAGCAAAAGGAATTAAAACTCAAGTAGGCGGACGTCTTGGCGGTGCCGAAATCGCTCGTTCCGAAGGGTACAGCGAAGGAACTGTTCCACTGCATACGCTTCGTGCCGACATTGACTATGGTACAGCGGAAGCTCATACTACTTACGGCCGTCTTGGCGTAAAAGTATGGATCTATCGTGGAGAGGTTCTTCCTCCAGCTAAGAAACAAGCTCCTCAGGAAGGAGGCAACTAATCATGTTGGTACCAAAACGCGTAAAACATCGTAAACAACAACGTGGTCATATGAAGGGTCGTGCAAAAGGCGGTACTACACTGAACTTTGGTGAGTACGGTTTGCAAGCTACTGAACCTGCATGGATTACTAACCGTCAAATCGAAGCTGCTCGTATTGCGATGACTCGTTACATCAAACGTGGTGGTAAGGTTTGGATTAAAATTTTCCCTGATAAACCAATTACTCAGAAGCCTCTTGAGGTTCGTATGGGTAGTGGTAAAGGTAACGTAGAAAAATGGGTTGCAGTAGTGAAACCAGGCAAGATTATGTTTGAACTTGCTGGTGTTCCGGAAGAGATTGCTCGTGAAGCAATGCGTCTTGCCGCTCACAAACTGCCAATCAAAACTAAGTTTGTGAAACGTGAAGAATTGGGTGGTGAAGCAAATGAAGGCTAGTGAATTCCGCAACCTAACCACTGCTGAAATCGAACAAAAGATCTCCGGTTTTAAAGAAGAACTTTTTAACCTTCGTTTTCAACTCGCTACCGGTCAGCTTGATAACCCGACTCGGATCGGCGCTGTGCGTAAGGAAATTGCTCGTGCTAAAACTGTGATCCGTGAAAGAGAACTTGGGATTAGCTAAGATATCAGACCGGGTGGAAAATCCGCCTGTAATTAGGAAGGAGGCCAACAATGAGCGAACGTAATGCCCGTAAAGTATTAGTCGGTAAAGTAGTCAGCGACAAAATGGATAAAACGATTGTGATTGCTGTAGAAACTTACAAAAAACATGATCTCTACCATAAACGCATTAAAGTAACTAAGAAATTCAAAGCTCATGATGAAAACAACACTGCACAAATCGGTGATACTGTTAAAATCATGGAAACTCGCCCTTTGTCCAAAGACAAAAACTGGAGACTGGTCGAAATCGTTGAAAAAGCTGTTATAATCTAATGTAGTGTAGTTTTTCCGAAAGGAGGATAAATAAATGATTCAACCATTTACACGTTTGACTGTAGCTGACAATTCCGGCGCGAAGGAACTGATGTGTATCCGTGTGCTCGGTGGTACGGGACGTCGTACAGCTCAAATTGGTGACCTGATCGTTTGTTCCGTAAAACAAGCAACACCAGGCGGCGTTGTCAAAAAGGGTGATGTAGTAAGAGCGGTTGTTGTTCGTACTAAACGTTCTATCCGCCGTAAAGACGGTTCCTACATCGGATTTGACGAGAACGCAGCAGTGGTCGTTAAAGAAGACAAGAGCCCACGTGGTACTCGTATTTTCGGACCAGTTGCTCGCGAACTTCGTGACAAGGACTTCATGAAAATCGTTTCCTTGGCTCCGGAAGTGATCTAAACTCACCTTAAAATGTGCCCGTAGGAGGTGTACGAAATGCCAAAAGTGAAAAAAGTTCTGGAATCCCATAACAACAAGCTGCACGTCAAAAAAGACGACACTGTTCTGGTGATTACAGGTAAAGATAAAGGTAAAAAAGGTCGCGTTATCGCTGCCTACCCTCGTCAAAACCGTGTGCTTGTGGAAGGTGTTAACATGATTAAAAAACACCAAAAGCCTAATCAGCTGAATCCACAAGGCGGCATCATCGAGAAAGAAGCTCCGATTCACGTTTCCAACGTTATGCACATTGATCCGAAGAGCGGAAAAGTAACCCGTGTTGGTTACAAAGTTTTGGACAACGGAAAAAAAGTGCGCATTGCAAAACGTTCTGGCGAAGTGATCGACTAATTATTTTTTAAAGAAAGGAGGTATATGATTCATGGCTACAACAAGAATGAAAGAACGTTTCTTGAAAGAAATCACTCCTGCTTTGATGCAGAAGTTCAACTATACAACAGTGATGCAAGTGCCTAAAATCGAGAAAGTTGTAATCAACATGGGTGTTGGCGACGCAGTCCAAAACTCCAAAGTGCTTGATTCAGCTCTCAACGACATGCAGCTGATCGCTGGTCAAAAGCCAGTAATCACTCGCGCGAAAAAATCTATCGCAGGTTTTAAATTGCGTGAAAACATGCCAATCGGTGTAAAGGTAACACTTCGTGGCGAGCGTATGTATTATTTCTTGGACAAATTGTTCAACATTACTCTTCCTCGCGTACGTGACTTCCATGGTGTATCAACAAAAGCTTTCGACGGACGTGGTAACTACACGCTTGGTCTGAAAGAACAGTTGATCTTCCCGGAAATCGAGTATGATCAAGTTGATAAAGTTCGTGGTATGGACATCGTTATCGTAACGACTGCCAAAACTGACGAAGAGTCCCGTGAGCTTCTGACTCAGCTGGGCATGCCTTTCGCAAAATAATGTTGGCATAACGTTTCGGGCGTCTGATTTTAAAGACACCCTGTTCTCCGAAACTATTTAGGAGGTGTCAGGCTAAGTGGCAAAAACTTCGATGAAAGTCAAACAACAACGCGCACCAAAGTTTAAAGTTCGTGCTTACACTCGTTGCGAGCGTTGTGGTCGTCCACATTCGGTACTGCAAAAGTTTAAGATCTGCAGAATTTGCTTCCGTGAATTAGCTTATAAAGGCCAGATTCCTGGCGTGAAAAAAGCAAGCTGGTAAAAAGTCCTGTTTGGGAAGGAGGTTTATACACAATGACTATGTCTGATCCAATTGCAGATATGCTTACTCGTATTCGTAACGCGAACACAGTTCGTCACGAAACAGTAGAAATGCCTGCATCTACAATGAAAAAACAAATCGCCGACATCCTGAAACGTGAAGGATTCATTCGTGATGCGGAATTTGTTGAAGATAGCAAACAAGGGATCATCCGTATTTTCTTGAAATACGGTGCGAACAACGAGCGTGTTATCACAGGTTTGAAAAGAATCAGTAAACCAGGTCTTCGCGTTTACACGAAGAGCAATGAGATTCCACGCGTACTGGGTGGACTCGGGATCGCAATCATTTCAACATCCAAAGGTATCATGACCGACAAAGAAGCACGTCAGTCTAAAGCCGGCGGAGAAGTTGTTTGCTACGTTTGGTAAGATAACGTTTAAAAGATAGGAGGTGCAACAGATATGTCCCGTATTGGTCGTAAACCAATCACAGTACCAAGTGGTGTTGACGTGACTTTGAACAACACAGCGATCACAGTTAAAGGTCCTAAAGGAACATTGACTCGTGAGCTTCATAAAGACATGTCCGTTACTGTGGAAAACAATGAAATTAATGTAGTTCGTCCTTCGGACAACAAACTTCACCGCTCTTTGCATGGAACAACCCGCAGCGTTGTCAGCAACATGGTAAGTGGTGTAACTGAAGGATTTTCAAAATCTCTGGAGCTGGTTGGGGTCGGATATCGTGCAAGCAAATCCGGAGATAAAATCGTTCTGAACGTTGGATATTCTCATCCGGTTGAAATCACACCGGAAGCGGGCATCGAATTCGAAGTTCCTTCGAACACTAAAATCATCGTTCGCGGAATTGATAAAGAGCGTGTAGGTGCCTACGCTGCTAAAATTCGTTCCGTTCGTGAACCTGAACCGTACAAAGGTAAAGGGATTAAATACGAAGGCGAGCGCATCATCCGTAAAGAAGGTAAAGCCGGTAAGAAGAAATAAGTTTCTTACCGACTTTGTGCGGTCTTTCTGCTGGAAAGACTTCGTACTTCTTTTTTACCCAGTGCGTCTTAGTATAAAGATTTAAAAGGCAAACTGAAGGGAGTGAAAACTTGAGATGATTACAAAACAAGATAAAAATAAAGCACGTGTCAGAAGACATCTGCGTGTACGTAAGAAAATCGAAGGTACGGCTGTACGTCCTCGTTTGAACGTATTCCGCTCTTCCAAGCATATCTACGCACAACTGATTGATGATGTAGCTGGTGTAACATTGGTATCTGCATCCACTATGGATAAAGAACTGAGCAGCGAAATCAAAAACGGCGGTAGTGTAGAAGCAGCTCGTAAGGTTGGCGAACTCGTTGCTAAACGTGCGAAAGAAAAAGGTCATGCTAACATCGTATTTGACCGTGGTGGATACTTGTATCATGGACGGATTCAAGCTTTGGCTGATGCAGCTCGCGAAGCAGGCCTTGAATTCTAAGACATTTCTCAAAAGGAGGTTAACGACTTGCGTGTAGATCCGAATACTTTGGAACTGACTGAAAGAGTAGTAAATATTAATCGTGTAGCTAAAGTTGTCAAAGGCGGACGCCGTTTCAGCTTCAGTGCTCTGGTAGTAGTGGGCGACGGCAACGGCTGGGTAGGCGCTGGAATCGGTAAAGCTGGCGAAGTACCTGATGCAATTCGCAAAGGTATTGAAGATGCTAAGAAAAACCTGGTTCACGTTCCACTCGTAGGAACAACAATTCCTCACCTTGTTACAGGTAAGTTCGGTGCTGGCCGGGTTCTGTTGAAACCGGCATCGGAAGGTACTGGAGTTATCGCTGGCGGTCCGGTTCGTGCTGTACTGGAACTTGCTGGTGTAGGTGATATCTTGACAAAATCTTTGGGTTCTTCGAATTCCATGAATATGGTCAATGCGACTTTGGAAGGTTTGTCCCGTTTGAAACGCGCTGAAGAAGTTGCAAAATTGCGCGGCAAATCCATCGAAGAGCTGCTGGGCTAAGGAGGGAATATCATGGCGAAATTAGAAATTACCCTCGTTCGTTCGTTGATCGGCCGTCCTGGTAATCAGAGAACGACTGTTAAAACGCTCGGCTTGCGTAAAATCAACCATAAAGTAGTTCAACCCGACAATGCAGCTATTCGCGGGATGATTAATCAAGTTAGCCATTTGGTTTCTGTTAAAGAAATTGAGGCTTAAGAAATAAAGTATTTTAACAATAATCAAGGAGGTGCAACGAACGATGAAGTTACATGAGCTTTCCCCAGCTCCAGGCTCCCGCAAAGAACGTAAACGTTTGGGTCGTGGTCCTAGTAGTGGTACGGGTAAAACTTCTGGTCGTGGTCATAAAGGTCAAAACGCTCGTTCCGGCGGTGGTGTACGTCCGGGCTTCGAGGGTGGTCAAAACCCACTGTATCGTCGCTTGCCTAAACGCGGTTTCGTAAATCCTACTCGTAAAGAGTATGCGGTTTTGAATATCGAAGATTTGAACAGTTTTGCAGCGGGTACAGAAGTAAGCCCTGAGTTTTTGCTGAACAATGGCATTGTGAAAAACGCCAAATCCGGAATTAAAATTCTGGGTAACGGTGAAATCACTGTGAAATTGACAGTTAAAGCGAACAAGTTCTCTCAATCTGCGGTAGAGAAAATTGAAGCTGCCGGCGGTAAAACCGAGGTGATCTAATGTTCAAGACCCTGAAAAATATATGGCGGGTTGAGGATCTTAGAACCCGAATCCTGTTCACCCTGTTTATACTCTTTGTATATCGTATTGGCTCCTTCGTGCCGGTTCCCGGCGTGAACAAGCAAGTCTTTACTTCTCAGGATCAAGCAGGAAGCGAGTTGTTTGGACTCCTTAACACCTTCTCAGGGGGCGCATTGTATCAGTTTTCGATCTTCGCCCTCGGGATTATGCCATATATTACAGCGTCCATCATTGTACAGTTGCTGTCAATGGACGTGATTCCGAAACTTGCGGAATGGGCTAAACAAGGAGAGCATGGTAAAAAGAAGTTGGCTCAAATTACGCGTTATGGTACGGTAATACTTGGCCTGATTCAAGCATTCGGAACGTCGATTGGCTTTAATCGACTGTACGGTGCAGCGATGATTCCAGGAGCCACTTTTGCAGATTATCTGGTCATTGCCATTGTGCTTACAGCAGGAACTACGTTCCTTATGTGGCTCGGTGAGCAAATTACCGAAAAGGGAATCGGCAATGGTATCTCTATTGTTATCTTCGCAGGGATTGCGGCGGGTATTCCAAGACATATTCGGACGGTTGTAGAATCTCAGTTTATTCAGGCGGATCAGCTGTTTATGAATATTCTGAAGGCAATTATAATTGCTCTGGTGATTGTTCTGATTATTGTTGGTGTTATCTACATCCAGCAAGGTATTCGGAAAATCCCGGTACAATACGCGAAACGTGTAGTTGGCAACAAAATGTACGGTGGCCAGAATACGCATATTCCGATGAAAATTAATGCGGCAGGCGTTATTCCGGTAATCTTTGCGGTATCATTGCTGCAATTCCCGACAATTATTGCGAGTTTCTGGGCAGATCATGTTTGGGCTAAGTGGGTTACCACTTACTTGTATTATGACAAGCCGCTGGGCATGGTTTTGTATGTCGTAATGATTATCGGTTTCACATTCTTCTATACCTTTGTACAGATGAATCCGCAGCAAATGGCCGACAATATGAAGAAAAACGGCGGTTATATTCCGGGAATTCGTCCGGGTAAAGCCACGGAGAAATACTTGACACGAGTAATGTCACGTTTGACAATGACAGGAGCTTTGTTTCTGGCAGTCATATCCGTTTTGCCGGTATTCTTCGGTTCGCTTTCGGGCTTGCCTCGTTCCGTGCAAATTGGCGGTACTTCATTGCTCATCATCATTGGTGTAGCATTGGATACAATGAAGCAAATCGAAAGCCAACTGATCAAACGCCATTACAAAGGCTTCATCAACAAATAGGCAATAGGTACCGGCTTAGGATGTTCGCATGCTTACCGGCACCTTTTGTGCTGTTTCTTGTGTAGGGGTCGTCTTGAGGAGTGACAGATTGTGAATATTTTGATCATGGGCCCTCCGGGGGCTGGTAAAGGTACACAAGCAGATGTCATTGTGAAGGAATTCGGCATTCCTCATATCTCGACAGGTGATGCTTTTCGCCTAGCGATGAAACAGGGAACACCTATTGGCATTAAAGCTAAAGAATATATCGACAAGGGTGAACTTGTTCCGGATGACGTAACAATCGGCATCGTTGAAGAACGGCTGCAACAGCCAGATTGCAAGAAAGGGTTCTTGCTGGACGGTTTTCCAAGAACTTTGGCTCAGGCTGAAGCCTTGGATCAAATTTTGGGTCGTTTGAATACGAAGCTAGATGACGTTATTAACTTGAAAGTGGATAGTGACAACTTGTTGGCACGAATCACAGGACGGCGGGTTTGTAAAACCTGCGGAACTAGCTATCATATTGTCTTTAATCCTCCTAAGGTTGAAGGCATTTGCGACAAAGACGGTGGGGAACTCTATCAGCGTCCTGACGATAATGAAGATAGCGTAAGAACACGACTTGACGAATATAGTAATAAAACAGCACCACTCCTCACGTTTTATGAGAACCAGAATCTTCTGCGTCATATCGACGGAGAACAGGATATTGATGTGGTTTCCCAAAATATCGTGTCCTTGTTGCGGGGTTAGCTGTAATGATCATTTGCAAGTCGGGGGCGGAATCAAGCTTTATGAGGAAAGCTGAGAGAATAGTTACGGAAACGGATCATTTCTTGGCAGGACACATCGAGCCCGGTATTACGACCGGTGAACTTGATCATTTAGCTGATCGGTATATTCGCAGTCAGGGAGCTGTGCCGTCTTTTAAAGGTTATAACGGTTTTCCTGCTAGCATTTGCGCTTCAGTCAACGAACAACTGGTGCACGGATTTCCCGGCAAACGCAAGTTAAACAAAGGCGATATCATCGCGAAAACTCGCCAGTTTACAATGTCGCATGCCATTCGGCAATATATTGAGAATCCAAACCGTGGTATTCCTGAGCAGGGGCCGAGGCTGAAAACCGGCATTGTGCTGGCTATTGAATCTATGATTCAAATAGGTTCTCACCATGTAGGGGCGCTGGAAGACAACTGGACGGTCGTTACGATCAACGTAACCTCATGTGCTCATAACGAGCAAGCGGTGACGTGCGGAACGGGCGGCATGGACATTTTCACGAAACTGAGTGCGTAGGTGATTGGAATGATTCAGCAAGGAAACCTGCAAATCGGTCAGCTGGTGAAGATTCTGAAAGGCAGAGGTGCCGGACAGATTGCGGTTGTCGTTTCAGTAGCAGATAGCAGGTTTGTATATATTGCGGATGGGGATAAACGAAAGTTTGATCAAGCGAAGAAGAAAAATGTTCTTCATTTGGTGCCTCAGCCAAAGATTAGTAGCGAGATTGTAAACAGTTTAAACGAAAGCGGTCGGGTGACGAATGGAAAGCTGCGCCATGCAGTGAAAACTTTCCTGGATTCGTCCGAATACCAAGCTGAAGAGAAAGGAGACTGACTTTGGCCAAAGAAGATGTCATTGAGGTTGAAGGTACGGTAATCGAGCCACTGCCGAACGCTACGTTCAAGGTAGAGCTGGAGAACGGTCATCAAATTCTTGCTCATGTTTCCGGAAAGCTGCGGATGCACTTTATCCGTATTTTGACAGGCGACAAGGTGGTTGTACAGTTATCGCCTTACGATTTAACCAAAGGCCGTATAACGTACCGCAAGTAATTCATGCAGGTTTTTATTAAACGTATATCATTTAAAAAAACTTGTTTTGCTCGGCAAAACGATGTGAATGTTCACGAAGCGAGTTTTACCAGGGTAAAGCTTGGAGGAGGTAATCAACATGAAGGTAAGACCTTCTGTAAAACCTATTTGCGAAAAATGCAAAGTCATTCGCCGCAAAGGGAATGTAATGGTTATTTGCGAAAATCCGAAACACAAACAAAAACAAGGTTAATAGAAGGGGGTGTAGCGTAAAATGGCTCGTATAGCTGGTGTGGATTTGCCACGTGACAAACGCGTTGAGATCGCCTTGACTTACATTTTCGGAATCGGTAAAACGACTTCTCAGAAAATCTTGAAGGAAACAGGCATCAGTGCAAACACGCGTGTTCGTGATTTGACTGAAGATGAAGTGAGCAAATTACGTGAAACGATCGACAAAGAAGTTAAAGTAGAAGGCGATCTGCGTCGTGAAATTTCCTTGAATATTAAACGTCTGACTGAGATTGGCTGCTACCGTGGTGTTCGTCACCGTCGTGGGTTGCCTGTTCGCGGACAACGTACTAAAACTAATGCTCGTACGCGTAAAGGTCCTCGTCGGACTGTAGCGAACAAAAAGAAATAAGAAGGGAGGATAACATTCAATGGCTAAACCGAAAAAAGTTGTACGTACAAAACGCCGTGACCGTAAAAATATCGAGACTGGCGTGGCACACATCCGTTCCACGTTCAACAACACGATCGTTACGATCACAGATCCACACGGTAACGCAATCTCTTGGGCCAGCTCAGGCGGCATGGGATTCCGTGGTTCCCGTAAATCTACTCCATTCGCAGCGCAAATGGCCGCAGAAACTGCTGCTAAAGCTGCTATGGAACACGGCATGAAAACTGTCGAAGTCATGGTTAAAGGACCTGGTGCAGGTCGCGAAGCAGCAATCCGCTCTTTGCAAGCTGCTGGTTTGGAAGTTAACCTGATCAAAGACGTAACTCCGGTACCTCATAACGGATGCCGTCCTCCAAAACGTCGTCGCGTCTAATGAGATTTCTCCTCTGCGTGTAGTATAGATCCGGCACAAACTGCCAAGAATGGATGTTTAGGTATACTGCATGATAGACTATGGATAAGGTGAATGTTTCATATAGGAGCGACGTTTTGAAGGAGGGATATTGCAGTGATAGAAATCGAAAAGCCGAAAATTGAGACGGTTGACGTCAATGATGATGGCACCTATGGAAAATTCGTAGTAGAACCGCTGGAACGCGGATACGGTACGACGCTTGGAAACTCGCTTCGCCGTATTCTGTTATCCTCGTTACCGGGGGCAGCAGTCACATCGGTTCAAATCGATGGGGTTCTGCACGAGTTTGCAACGGTTCCCGGTGTGAAGGAAGACGTAACGGAGATCATTCTGAACTTGAAAGCTTTATCGCTTAAAATCCACTCGGATGAAGAGAAAGTACTCGAAATCGATGCGGAAGGCGAAGGAGTTGTAACGGCAGGAGATATCCGTGCGGATAGTGATGTGGAAATTCTTAATCCGGATCTTCACATTGCTACGCTCGGACCGGGTTCGAGACTTCACATGCGTATTTTTGCCAATCGCGGTCGCGGTTACGTTAAGCAGGATCGGAACAAACGTGATGACCAGCCGATCGGCGTCATTCCCGTCGACTCCATCTACACTCCGATTGCACGCGTGAACTACGGCGTAGAAAATACGCGTGTCGGCCAGGTTACGAATTATGACAAGCTGACACTTGAGGTTTGGACTGACGGAAGTATTCGTCCCGAGGAAGCAGTGAGCCTTGGAGCCAAAATTTTGACCGAGCATGTGATGTTGTTCGTGGGTCTCACGGACGAGGCTAAAGATGCTGAAATTATGGTTGAAAAAGAAGAAGACAAGAAAGAAAAAGTTCTTGAAATGACGATCGAAGAGCTGGATCTCTCCGTCCGTTCCTATAACTGCCTTAAGCGCGCTGGTATCAATACGGTACAAGAACTCACGACTAAATCTGAAGAAGATATGATGAAGGTCCGTAACTTGGGTCGCAAATCTTTGGAAGAAGTACAAGAGAAGCTCGAGGAACTTGGTTTAGGACTTCGTACGGAAGAATAGTACAGCAACGTTTTTGTGAAGGAGGGGAAATTACATGGCATACCAAAAATTGGGCCGTAACTCCAGTGCCCGTAAAGCTTTGTTTCGTGATTTGGTAACCGATCTGTTCTTGTATGAGCGTATCCAAACTACTGAGGCTAAAGCAAAAGAAGTTCGTTCTATTGCTGAAAAACTGATCACCAAAGCGAAAAAAGGAGATCTGCACGCACGTCGTCAAGTGGCTGCGTTCGTTCGCCGTGAAACTTTGGATGGTGAGCAGGATGCAATCCAAAAGCTGTTTAGCGAATTGGCTACACGTTACACTGAGCGTCCAGGTGGATACACTCGTATCTTGAAATTGGGACCTCGTCGTGGCGACGCCGCTCCAATGGTATATCTGGAATTGGTTGACCGCGCGTAAACAGGCGAAGATGAGGGAAGGGTGGACAGAATCGGCTTGATTCTGAACAACCCTTTTTTTCTCTTGGAGGAGTCCTTGAGGGACTTCTCCTTTGTTATGTTCGGTTATTCCTTGTAAGGCCAGAGAATACCCCTATAAAGGTGTGAGAAGCATGCGGAACTTGTGCATGAAGGTGAACTATGACGGAACCCACTATGATGGCTTTCAGACGCAGCCTAACGGTAACACTATTCAGGACTGCCTTGAACATGCTATCTACTCATTGACGGGCGAGCGTCTTAAAATTACAGGCTCAGGCCGTACAGATGCAGGTGTACATGCATACGGGCAGGTATTCAATTTTCACACTGAATCGCCGATTCCAATACAGCGCTGGTGTCTGGCACTTAATGCCTGGTTGCCTCGTGATATCATCGTTACGGATGCGAGAGAGGTGCCAATGTCCTTTCATGCACGCCGCATGGCGAAGCGGAAGACATATCGGTACAGTATTAATGCGAACCGGTTTCCGGACATCTTTCACCGTCGTACACAGGCCCATCATCCAACGAGTCTGGATGTAAGAGCGATGGAGGAAGGGTTGGCTCATTTAGTTGGCACCTTTGATTATACTTCGTTCGCATCTCGACGTTCCCAAAAGACGAATCATGTTCGCACTATTTACGAAGCCTATATGACAGTAGACCATTCCTTTTCACGTCCGGGCTCGGATGATCAGGGAATTATCCATACTTATATTACAGGTAGCGGATTTTTGCAGCACATGGTTCGGATTATTATGGGGACTTTGCTGGAAGTGGGAGAAGGCAAAAAATCGTCGGATGATATTCCTTCCATTTTGGAGGCGAAAAATCGTTCAAAGGCTGGACCTACGGCCGTCGGACACGCTTTAACTCTCTGGAATGTAGAGTACGACGAAAACATCAAAAAACATTGATTTTACTCTTGCGGAATTGATGGTTATCCTGTAATATAAAAGTTGTGTTTTCTTAATGGCTTTCCCACAGCCCCAATTAAGATAATCACTTTAAAGTAACATCTAATCCATCAATAATGCAGCAACTTAACGAACGAAGATAAATGATGATTTCTGTTAACGAACTTAAGGAGGATACTTTTCATGCGTACTACGTATATGGCGAAGCCAAATGAAGTTGAGCGCAACTGGCACATCATTGATGCCGAAGGCAAAACGCTCGGCCGTCTGGCAAGCGAAGCGGCTGCGTTGATTCGCGGCAAACACAAGCCACAATTTACACCACATGTGGACACAGGTGATTTTGTTGTTGTAATCAATGCGGAAAAAATCGTATTGACCGGTAAAAAAATGGAGAACAAGAAATACTACCGTCACTCCCTGCATCCAGGTGGTCTGAAAGTAACGGTTGCACAAGAAATGGTTAAGAACAAGCCTGAGCGTATGTTGGAATTGGCTGTTCACGGTATGCTTCCTAAAACTCGTCAAGGCGAGAAAATGAAGCTGAGACTTAAAGCTTACAGAGGCACTGAGCATCCACATGCAGCACAAAAACCTGAAGTTTACGAACTTCGCGGATAATTAAAAGGGAGGACAGTTTCATGGCACAAGTACAATACTATGGGACAGGTCGTCGTAAACATTCGGTAGCTCGTGTTCGTCTCGTACCGGGTGAAGGACGCATTGTCATCAATAAGCGTGATATTAATGAATATTTCGGTTTGGAAACTCTCAAACTGATCGTAAAACAACCACTGAACCTTACAGAAACAGTTGGCAGCTATGACGTACTCGTTATTGCTCATGGTGGTGGTATCTCTGGTCAAGCCGGCGCAATTCGTCACGGTATTTCCCGTGCTCTGTTGAAAGCAGATCCAGAATTCCGTCCAGCTTTGAAAAAAGCAGGCTTCTTGACTCGTGACCCACGTATGAAAGAACGTAAAAAATACGGTCTCAAAGCCGCTCGTCGTGCACCACAGTTCTCGAAACGTTAATATTTCGAATACAGAAGAACCTTTTCCTTATGGAAAGGGTTCTTTTTTATTTAGTCATTTCCTGATCCTTATCCACATGTGGATAAGGAGACCTACTCTATAAATTACAAGCTTCAGCATGTTTCAGCGAATACATAAATAACCGCATGCAAATGCACGGAACACGAAAAGTTATCCACGATCGAATTGAAGATGATATTGTTATACACAAATACAGTTTGCAATTTCAACGCAGTTTATTCTGTAATGTGTATAACCTGTGACTAAAAATATAATGTTCGGCTGTTCAATATAGCCTCATTTTAATATTCTCTGCTAATTGCTGTTTCACGAGGGATACTTTGCTTTCACTTGTTTATGTGAAGTCCTCCTTGATATGTTCTGGCTGGCACTGTCTATGCCTCTTGTACAGCTGTTTTGTGCGTAGCTAGGGATACAGCAAGGAATACCTCTTTTTATTTGTGTGCACGGGGCAGAACGACGGTCCTTAGCCTAGCACTGCCCCTTCCTAGCTACTGCAATTGCAACGGCGATGACCTGGTAATGGAAATAGTCTATTCAGTAATCGCTTCAAACTATAACTGGGAGCACAATGTATTGTCCGACTGTCTACCCTCATAAAATCGCCCTCATTGATGACAGGCTTTAAATAGGCTTCCAGTAGCGATAAGAGTCTTGCTTGTGTTCAGTGATCAATTCCTCGGGAATTGCCGCTACGAGCGCTTTAGGATTGAATAGAGGTGTAATAAGAGTTCAGCGTGCAGTCATTTCTTTTGTAATTTTCAGAATGAAGGCATCGCTGACGCTAGAGCTCCAGAATAGTATAGTATTTCATCTGGTAAAAAAATTTGAGTAAAGGCTATTTTGCCTTTGAATTCATCTGAACCTCGTCCACATACCAACTTCATCTTTGGAATGCAAAATAAGAGCTCTGAAACCTAAAGTTATTTTCACTTTCCTCGGTTAGCATCCTTCGATAATCTTAGATTCAGAAACGATGCTTGCTTTCTTCTACAGATGGTTCTTGCTTGATCAAAGCAACCCAAAGCTGTTCAGCATTACCGATATGCTGCCGCGCAATGTGCCTATGGGCCATTCCAAATGGTTGGTATAAGAATATTTTATATAAAGTCAATGAACTTGGTTGGATACGCAAGAAAGCATTAAAGAATGCTGACAGAACAACATTCCTACAAGTTTGGGTGGATAAATGCTTGCATCAGGACATTTTGCCTTGGATTGACAATGATTAAGAAAGTTTTATACTGTATTTAATCTTATTAGTTTAGTCGGTATTGGAGTGACACTATTTATGAATCTTCATATGGAGGCGCATTGATAATGAATTTATTGGAGAAAGAAGCGTTGATTAGAGTCAAGGCAATTGAACTGGAAGATGCTACGCCAGAGGAAATTATCCAGTATGCTGTTCTTACATTTCCCAATCTTACCTTTGCTTGTAGCTTCGGAGCAGAAGATGTAGTACTAGTAGACATGCTTCAAAAAATTAGCCCTTCCACCGACATTTTTTACTTGGACACCGACTTTCATTTTCAAGAAACTTACGATACGCGAGATCAGATGAAGGCCAGGTACAACTTGGATTTTGTTAGAGTCTCTCCCTTAATTACTCCCGAAGAGCAAGCGGCTAAACATGGAGAGGAACTGTGGAAAACAGATCCTAACACATGTTGTGGTATACGCAAAGTTGAGCCGCTGACACGCATTTTGTCGCAATACGATGCATGGATTACCGGTATTCGCCGCGATCAGGCCCCTACTCGTGCGAATTCAAAAAAGATAGAGTATGATGAAAAGTTTGGACTCGTTAAATTTAACCCCTTGGCAAGCTGGACATCCGAGGATGTATGGAACTATATCCGCACTCATGAAGTGCTGTATAATCCATTGCATGACCGCAATTATCCAAGTATCGGTTGTGAGCAATGTACCCGTGAGGTCCTACCAGGTGAAGATCCTCGTGCAGGTCGCTGGTCTGGCAATGAGAAAACGGAGTGCGGGCTCCATCAATAAAATGATATTCAGGTAGCTATGAGTCATATTTATGAAGAAGAAGGGAAGTGCATTATGACTGCAATTCTTCCGCATGGCGGAACACTTGTTGATAAAATCATTACAGGACCGAAGCAAAAAGCACTTTTGCAGGCCGCAGAGGAATTGTTTCCTATCCGTGTAAACTCATGGACCATTTCTGATCTGGATTTGATTGGAGTGGGGGCTTTCTCTCCTTTGACGGGGTTTATGAATGAATCTGACTATAGGTCAGTGGTAACAGATATGCGTCTTGCCGATGGTACAGTCTGGAGTATTCCCATTACTCTTGCAGTTGCAGAAAGTATAGCCAGTGAATTGAAATTAGGTCAGCAGGTGGCTTTAGTGGGGGAAACAGACGGTACCATTTATGCTGTACTTAATATTGAAAGTATTTATCAGGTAGATCAGGCTGAGGAAGCCAGAAGAGTATTCAAGACGGATGACCCGGCTCATCCTGGCGTAAACAAACTGTTAGATCGACCTGCTACGTATGTTGGTGGATCTGTGCAAGTGCTGAATCGGCCGGAGGCCACACAATTTAGTGAGTTTTACTATACACCATCACAGACACGCGACTATTTTGCAGAAAAAGGCTGGAAAACAGTGGTCGGTTTTCAAACACGAAATCCGGTACACCGAGCACATGAGTACATCCAAAAAAGCGCGATGGAGATTGTGGATGCATTGTTTCTAAACCCACTCGTTGGTGAAACCAAGTCAGATGACGTTCCGGCAGATGTGCGTATGAAGAGCTATCTGGTGCTGCTGGACAATTATTATCCGGCTGATCGGACTTTTCTGGGGGTATTTCCTGCTGCCATGCGATACGCGGGCCCTAGAGAGGCCATTTTTCATGCTATTGTGCGAAAGAACTATGGCTGCACCCATTTTATTGTTGGAAGGGATCATGCTGGTGTAGGAGACTATTATGGTACCTACGAGGCACAGGAAATTTTCAGGCACTTTACACCTGAAGAGCTGGGGATTACTCCATTGTTCTTTGAACACAGCTTTTATTGCACCCGATGTGGAAACATGGCTTCAAGTAAAACATGCCCACATCCCAAGGAGCAACATTTAACGCTCTCGGGCACCAAGGTACGGGAATTGTTGCGCTCTGGGGTTTGCCCGCCACCTGAATTTACACGACCGGAGGTTGCTCAAGTGCTGATTGAAGGTATGAAGGAATTTGTTCATGCCTGAGTTGTACTATCTACACGCCTCGTCCCATATAGATTATTAGTATCTGTATAGGACGGAGGCGTTTTGTTATGCAAAAAAATAATCGTAAAAACGAGGTTACACTGTGGATTCGCTATCGGACGTTGCAAAAAATGCTGTTGGGCTGTTGTCTCGCCGTTCTATTTATTACGCTGGCATTGTATGAGATACCTGCTTCGAGAGCTTGGACCCATTGGAGTTTACCCCTTACAGGTAAAGTAATTGCCATAGATGCTGGACACGGAGGGCCTGATGGAGGGGCGGTTAGCAAAGAAGGGATTATTGAAAAGGATATTAATCTGGCAATCGCTTTTTATTTGCGGGATTATTTACAGCAAGCAGGTGCTGTTGTTGTCATGACACGTGAGGATGACCGTGACCTGGCGCAGCAAGAAACGAAAGGTTATTCCAAAAGAAAAACGGAGGATTTGAAGCAGCGTGTGCGTATAATTGAGGAGCAGAAAGCAGACCTCTTTCTAAGTATTCATATGAACAGTATCCCGTCGAGCCGTTGGAGTGGAGCCCAGACCTTTTACGTACCTAACCATGCAGATAACGAGAATTTGGCGTCTTTAATTCAGGAAGAGATCAAACGTAACTTGGAAAATACGGACAGAGTGGCTAAGACCGTGAACACAGTTTATTTATTGAAAGCTCTCAAAATGCCATCAGCCCTTGTTGAAGTCGGATTTTTGTCCCATCCAGAGGAGGCCAGACGACTAAGTGACGTGAACTATCAAAGACAGGTGGCGGCGTCCATATATAAGGGGATTTTGCGTTACTGTGCCGGGGAAAAGGGGATCTCACCAGCACCTGAGGCCAGATAGTGGTATACTGTAAGTGTTTACCACTCCGTAAATTCATCAAAGCAGAGGTGCTGATAAATCATGCAATCAAGAGAGCAAGTTATAGAGTTACTTCAACAAGTGCGGGAGCCTTATACAGGACGCCGTCTAGTCGATCTCCATTTTATTCGGGATGTGGTTGTTAAAGAGGATCGTGTATCCTTGACCGCTATTAGTCTTAATAACCAGGAAGAGACGCTTGCAGAACTGGAGCGGGAAATCCGGCAGACTTTAGAAGAGGCGGGATTAAGTCACGTCCATATTCGTATTCGTGAGGCATCTGAGCATGAAAAGTCCGCAATTCAAGCTGGGGAGAATACCGAGGACGCCGCTGACCCGGTTTTGACCAAAGGACATGCTGTCGGTATGGAAGAACATGAGCTGCTTAACCCAGCATCTGGCGTCCGGTTTATTGCTATTGCAAGCGGAAAAGGTGGTGTCGGAAAATCGACAGTAGCTGTAAATTTGGCTGCTGCTTTAGCTAGACATGGGAAGCGTGTGGGTTTAATTGATGCGGATATCTATGGATTCAGTGTGCCGGATATGATTGGAGTAGAGGATGTGCCTTCTGTCGAAGAGGGTATCATTCAGCCAGTGGAGCGATTTGGTATCAAAATCATGTCTATGGGCTTCTTTGTCAGAGAGAACAACCCGGTGATCTGGAGAGGTCCCATGCTGGGGAGAATGCTCAGACAGTTTTTTAGTGATGTCGAATGGGGAAAGCTTGACTATATGATTCTCGATTTACCACCAGGCACTGGCGATGTAGCGCTTGACGTACATCAAATGATTCCGCAGAGTGAAGAAATCATTGTTACTACTCCACATGCGACGGCGGCTTTTGTAGCTGCACGTGCAGGCGCAATGGCGCTTCAAACGGATCATAAGGTCATCGGTGTTGTGGAGAACATGTCTTATTATGTGTCCTCCACTGGAGAAAAGGACTATGTTTTTGGGCGAGGAGGAGGGGCTATGCTGGCAGACACTCTTCATACAAAACTTCTTGCTCAAATTCCGCTGGGTATTCCAGATAATCATCCGTCAGAGGCCGACTTTTCTCCATCTGTATATAAATCTGAGTCTGCCACGGGTACCATTTACAATGATATTGCTGCTCAGATTACGTTCTTGCACACGGAATCTGAATAAAGAAAAAAGGCTGGTTTTTAAACCAGCCTTTTTATTATTGGCTTCCTCCTTGTTCTCCTTCGCCCCCACCTTCGCCGCCCCCACCACCTTGCTTATCGCCGCCTGCACCGCCTTGCTCACCACTTTTTTTCTCAACCTTGGGTTGAAGCTCCTCTTGTACGACGGTTTTGAGTAAATTCATAACCTCAAGTCGGAAAATCGGATTTTGCATGGCGTCATGCATGACTGTCATAGATTGTTTGCGATATTCAGGGGTTTTAGTTAAGTCCATATACATTTTGGTTAATTCTGGCGACTTGAGCATTGCTTCAATTGATTTTTGATAAGAGGGGTCTTTTATAAGTTGCATATGAAGCTGTTTGCTTTGGCTGTTGATGGCTTTGGCAAATTCTCCGGCAAAACGCGGATCAGTCATAATCTTTTCGATTTCTTTTTTATATTCAGGTGATATCAAAGTATCTTTGACTGCGATCTTCATCTGCTCAGCCGATTGCATGGGCATAAGCATTTTCATTCCCATGCTGCCACCAGCCCCACCACCAGATCCACCCTCTTCACTGCTTTGACCGGATTGTCCTTCTTTGGATGAACTGTTTTCCCCAGTTAAAGCTTCCTCTACCGCTTTTTTTCCGTCATCACTTTTCAGGATATCGACAACCATCGTTTTCATCTCTTTATAACTGTTCTGGGGGGGCGCAGAACCCTGATCCGAGCCGCATCCACTCAGTGCAACGCCCAGTACGCATACCGTGCTAACAAATCGCAAACGAGTCCAATTCATGGCCGTATTCCTCCTTCATCATGAATGTGGATAGTATGCGGATGAATGGGGAGAAATATGTCGATTTGCTTTTGGTTTTTAGCTGAGAACGATGTAAAATAACTCCTTAAAGACCCAGTGCCTGATCGCGTACCTCTTTGCCTTTTACTGTACCCTGTTGAAGCAGTTCAGATACAGTCACGAATTCATAGCCCTGTGCACGCAACTTGTCGATAATGACGGGCAAGGCTTCATGCGTTTGTTTACAGGAATCACTGGCATGCAGAAGGACGATATCGCCAGGATGCGCTTTATTTACAACACGGTCGATTATGACCTGAGTACCAGGGTTTTTCCAATCCAGGGAATCTGTATCCCACTGAATGGTTTTGTAGCCTAAAGTGCCGGCAACCTGAAGGACCCTTTTATCAAAGTCGCCATTAGGCATACGGATCAACTTCGGGGACTGTCCCGTCAGTTCGGTTAATGTGGTATGAGCAATTGAAATCTGCTTACGAATATCTTCATCGCTTAAGCTACTGTAATTTTCATGTTTATGGCCATGACTGCCGATTTCAAATCCACTTTCTTTAATCTGATTCACAAGCTCTGGATGTGTTTTACTCCAAGGGGCAGAAAGGAAAAAGGTGGACTTGGTCACTTTTTTATCCTCAAGGACTTTTAAGATGGGGGCAGTACGCTTATCCCCCCAACTAATATCAAAGGTGAGAGCGATCAACTTTTTGTCCGTGGGTACACTATAAATAGCGGTTGGTGCTTCCTCGGAAAAAACCGTAACATTATCGGTTTCTACATAAATGACTCCAACGGTAAAGACGGCTGCAGCCATTACGATTAAGAATCGTTTGATTTTTTTACCGTTTAATACATAGAAAAAAGAATTCATGGTTAATAACGCTCCTTTCATCCTAGAAGTGCTTGTTTACTTAAAGCTATGCCGGGGGTTGTCAATTATTCCATTGGACTAATAGGAGGAATTATCAAATGGGACTAAAAGCTTTTTTTCACGATTTACACACGACAAGACGGCTAATTTTTATCTCTGCAATTCTTTTCTGCACAAGTATTATAGTGGGATGGTTAAGTACAGGCACTATTCAATCCATGCTGGCGCAACAAATGAAGGGGCTGGGAGAAGTAGCGCAGCGCTTGCAGAATTCTGAGCATCCACAATGGAGTTTTTTTGTATTTATCTTTTTCAATAATGCAATTAAATGTGTGCTGGTTATATTTATGGGGGCTGTATTTGGAATCGTACCGTTTATATTTTTGATTGTGAACGGTATGGTATTAGGGTTCGTAGTACACTTGCAGACAGATATAGGAAGAAGTATCTATGAGGTTGTTGTAAAAGGGTTACTGCCTCATGGTGTGATTGAATTGCCAGTTTTGATTATCGCCTGTGCTTTCGGATTGAAGTTCGGAATCAACATAATGTCTACTATAGGTACAAGCATAGGGCTAAAGCGTAAAGAAACTGGCCTGTCGTGGGATGTATTTATGAAACAAACGTTGAGGGTGTCTATATGGTCTGTCATCTTACTGCTTATAGCAGCTGCAATTGAGAGTGGCATAACTTATCGTTTATTGTCACAATAAAATATTATGGCCAATTATTTATATATTTCTTGAAAATTGAACATAACAAAGGGGAGAGCCTAAAGAGAAGCTAAAGATTAATCGGGGTAAGTTTGAAACCTTAGCAGTTGAGTTTAAAAACAGGTAAAGATTGGAACAATAGTTGAGCAAATATAAGTACTTTATAATCTGCTGATAAGGGAGTATGGTCATATGTTGGGAATGCTGTTTAACGAAAAAGAATGCAAGGAACTTGACTACGTTCTTCGTAAGGAGCTAGATGAAATGCTGCTTGATATGAGCGATACTCGATTGGATCAAGATATTCGCTACGCAATCGCACTTCGATATAAAACAGTCTTCCGCATGTATGCCCGTTTTGCACCCGCCAAGGAACTATCAAAATATGCTCGCAGAGGGCGAGTCCCACAAACTAAACAATGAAAATGTAGAAACTACATCAGATATCAGGAAGTAAACTATTTTTAAAAGCTTATACTTTCTGATATCAAAAAAAGTATTGACTCTATTCAATATTCATGGTAAATTAATTTTCGTTCCTTTTTAAAGAATTTGCTTAAAAAAAAGAAATTAAAAAAACTCTTGCAAATTCTAAAAAGAGATGATATATTATAAAGGTCGCCACTGAGACGCGGTGACGAAACAAAGTAAGACATTATGCGAGTTTGATCTTTGAAAACTGAACAACGAGTGAGTACGGATTTTGTTTACAAAATCCAATGCTGAAGTTTCGGTACATGCCATCAGGCTGTATAAAATGGAAGCAAACAAGAGATATTTTATCTCGTCAGTTTCAACATGAGCTTATCGCTCTTTCTATAAACCGACTTCGGTTGGTCTTTAATGGAGAGTTTGATCCTGGCTCAGGACGAACGCTGGCGGCGTGCCTAATACATGCAAGTCGAGCGGGGTTGTGTAGAAGCTTGCTTCTACACAACCTAGCGGCGGACGGGTGAGTAACACGTAGGCAACCTGCCCACAAGACAGGGATAACTACCGGAAACGGTAGCTAATACCCGATACATCCTTTACCTGCATGGGCGAAGGAGGAAAGACGGAGCAATCTGTCACTTGTGGATGGGCCTGCGGCGCATTAGCTAGTTGGTGGGGTAAAGGCCT
>NZ_JBBOUW010000001.1:955000-4795000 GCF_038006265.1 Paenibacillus sp. FSL L8-0641 | reverse complement strand
GGCGACCGATAGTGAAGCAGTACCGTGAGGGAAAGGTGAAAAGCACCCCGGAAGGGGAGTGAAATAGATCCTGAAACCGTGTGCTTACAAGAAGTCAGAGCCCGATCTAGGGGTGATGGCGTGCCTTTTGTAGAATGAACCGGCGAGTTACGTTCCCGTGCAAGGTTAAGGTGAAGAGCTGAAGCCGCAGCGAAAGCGAGTCTGAATAGGGCGATTTGAGTACGTGGACGTAGACCCGAAACCGGGTGATCTACCCCTGTCCAGGGTGAAGGTGCGGTAACACGCACTGGAGGCCCGAACCCACGCATGTTGAAAAATGCGGGGATGAGGTGGGGGTAGCGGAGAAATTCCAATCGAACCCGGAGATAGCTGGTTCTCCCCGAAATAGCTTTAGGGCTAGCCTCGGAAAAAAGAATCGTGGAGGTAGAGCACTGATTGGGTGCGGGGCCCGCAAGGGTTACCAAGCTCAGTCAAACTCCGAATGCCATAGATTTAGTTCCGGGAGTCAGACAGTGAGTGCTAAGATCCATTGTCGAAAGGGAAACAGCCCAGACCATCAGCTAAGGTCCCCAAGTGTGTGTTAAGTGGGAAAGGATGTGGAGTTGCACAGACAACCAGGATGTTGGCTTAGAAGCAGCCACCATTGAAAGAGTGCGTAATAGCTCACTGGTCGAGTGACTCTGCGCCGAAAATGTAACGGGGCTAAACACACCACCGAAGCTATGGCTTGATGCTTGCATCAGGGGTAGGGGAGCGTTGAATGCGGGTTGAAGGTGTACCGTAAGGAGCGCTGGACTGCATTCAAGTGAGAATGCCGGTATGAGTAACGAAAAGATCTGTGAGAATCAGATCCGCCGAAAGCCTAAGGGTTCCTGAGGAAGGTTCGTCCGCTCAGGGTAAGTCGGGACCTAAGGCGAGGCCGATAGGCGTAGTCGAAGGACAACAGGTCGAAATTCCTGTACCACCGTAATCCGCTATGAGCGATGGGGTGACGCAGTAGGGTAGTGACGCGGACGGATGGATGTCCGTCTAAGCAGTGAGGCTGGTGTGTAGGTAAATCCGCACATCGTTAAGGCTGGGCTGTGATGGGGAGCGAAAATTGTAGTAGCGAAGGTCATGATCTCAGACTGCCAAGAAAAGCCTCTAGCCAGGAGAAGGTGCCCGTACCGCAAACCGACACAGGTAGGCGAGAAGAGAATTCTAAGGCGCGCGGAAGAACTCTCGTTAAGGAACTCGGCAAAATGACCCCGTAACTTCGGGAGAAGGGGTGCCTCGGTAGGGTGAATAGCCCGAGGGGGCCGCAGTGAAAAGGCCCAAGCGACTGTTTAGCAAAAACACAGGTCTGTGCGAAGCCGCAAGGCGAAGTATACGGGCTGACGCCTGCCCGGTGCTGGAAGGTTAAGGGGAGTGGTAAGCCTTCGGGCGAAGCTATGAACCGAAGCCCCAGTAAACGGCGGCCGTAACTATAACGGTCCTAAGGTAGCGAAATTCCTTGTCAGGTAAATTCTGACCCGCACGAATGGCGTAACGACTTGGGCGCTGTCTCAACGAGAGATCCGGTGAAATTTTAATACCTGTGAAGATGCAGGTTACCCGCGACAAGACGGAAAGACCCCATGGAGCTTTACTGCAGCTTGATATTGAATTTGGGTACGATCTGTACAGGATAGGTGGGAGCCGTCGAACTTTGAGCGCCAGCTTGAAGGGAGGCATCCTTGGGATACCACCCTGATCGTATCTAGGTTCTAACTTGGTACCGTAAACCGGTGCGAGGACAGTGTCAGGTGGGCAGTTTGACTGGGGCGGTCGCCTCCTAAAGAGTAACGGAGGCGCCCCAAGGTTCCCTCAGAATGGTTGGAAATCATTCGAAGAGTGCAAAGGCAGAAGGGAGCTTGACTGCGAGACCTACAAGTCGAGCAGGGACGAAAGTCGGGCTTAGTGATCCGGTGGTACCGCATGGAAGGGCCATCGCTCAACGGATAAAAGCTACCCTGGGGATAACAGGCTTATCTCCCCCAAGAGTCCACATCGACGGGGAGGTTTGGCACCTCGATGTCGGCTCATCGCATCCTGGGGCTGAAGTAGGTCCCAAGGGTTGGGCTGTTCGCCCATTAAAGCGGTACGCGAGCTGGGTTCAGAACGTCGTGAGACAGTTCGGTCCCTATCTGTCGTGGGCGTAGGAAATTTGAGAGGAGCTGTCCTTAGTACGAGAGGACCGGGATGGACGTACCGCTGGTGTACCAGTTGTTCCGCCAGGAGCACCGCTGGGTAGCTATGTACGGAAGGGATAAGCGCTGAAAGCATCTAAGCGTGAAGCCCCCCTCAAGATGAGATTTCCCAGTATGTAAGACCCCTTGAAGACGACGAGGTAGATAGGTTGGGGGTGGAAGTGCAGTAATGCATGGAGCTGACCAATACTAATCGGTCGAGGGCTTATCCTAAAGATAAAACGCAAATGAGTTTCGGATCCAGTTTTCAGGGTGTAACACCTTGGAAGTATGTACAAGTGACATACGACAAGCGCATGGCTATTCATTCACACGATAAGTAATGAAGCGAATAACCTTACGGAAGAATTTGCATAGCAAATTCATGTTTGGTGGCGATAGCGGAGGGGTTCCACACGTACCCATCCCGAACACGACCGTTAAGCCCTCCAGCGCCGATGGTACTTGGACCGCAGGGTCCTGGGAGAGTAGGACGTCGCCAAGCAGAGCTTTATGCTTAATATTCCCTGATAGCTCAGTTGGTAGAGCACTCGACTGTTAATCGAGTTGTCACAGGTTCGAGTCCTGTTCGGGGAGCCATTTGCTCTCATAGCTCAGCAGGTAGAGTGCATCCATGGTAAGGATGAGGTCACCGGTTCGAACCCGGTTGAGAGCTTGTTATAGGATGGCCCGTTGGTCAAGGGGTTAAGACACCTCCCTTTCACGGAGGTAACAGGGGTTCGAATCCCCTACGGGTCATAGGGTAGTATGGAGGCTTAGCTCAGCTGGGAGAGCATCTGCCTTACAAGCAGAGGGTCGGGGGTTCGATCCCCTCAGCCTCCACCATTTTCATCCTCTTACCTGGATGAATTCTTGGGGAATTGTGAATCATATGCATATTGGGGATTAGCCAAGCGGTAAGGCAACGGACTTTGACTCCGTCATGCATAGGTTCAAATCCTATATCCCCAGCCATTAAGAGCCATTAGCTCAGTTGGTAGAGCACCTGACTTTTAATCAGGGTGTCGAAGGTTCGAGTCCTTCATGGCTCACCATTGTATTACATGCGCGTGTGGCGGAATTGGCAGACGCACTAGACTTAGGATCTAGCGTCTTTGACGTGGGGGTTCAAGTCCCTCCACGCGCATATTGTTTTTGCGGACGTGGCTCAGCGGTAGAGCATCGCCTTGCCAAGGCGAGGGTCGCGGGTTCGATTCCCGTCGTCCGCTCCATATTTGCGCCCTTAGCTCAGCTGGATAGAGCGTTTGACTACGAATCAAAAGGCCGGGAGTTCGAATCTCTCAGGGCGCGCCATATTTAAAAAAGTATAATATCGGGATGTAGCTCAGCTTGGTAGAGCACCTGGTTTGGGACCAGGGGGTCGCATGTTCAAATCGTGTCATCCCGATACTAATTTGCGGGTGTAGTTCAATGGTAGAACTTCAGCCTTCCAAGCTGATAGCGTGGGTTCGATTCCCATCACCCGCTTACCGATTACCTAGAAGCCGAAAGGCTTCTTTTTATTTTGTCCACATTACATTTACTTCTATGTATATAGGCCAATGCAAATATGTCTCCTGTCATGCACAGTTGGGGATGACTTGTGTATATTGTACATAGGCTCTTGTTACTTTTGACACCTAGATCTCGAATTTCCTCCTCTAACGTACCCCTTTCTCCTGCAGTAAGGCTAATTTCGTGATCAAATCCTTTAAATATAGGAATCCTATAGCTATTATGGTGCGAATTTATGGTGATAACTCAACAGTTGCTCTTGGGTTGTGCACATTTCCCTTTATTTATGTGGGTAAAAATCGGAGTGTTAATGAGGAAATACCTTAGAAACACTGAGAAAATGGCTAATTTGTGTATATCTTTGTGGATAGAAGGCTAATGGAGTTGACTTTGTCAACAAATAATAAACATATACACACTACGTTGCATGAATTTGTACCTTTAAAAACACACTCTTTATAAGAGACTGTGCATAATGTTTCACGTATCACTAGTGTATACATTAATTTCTATTTATTAACTTCACATTTATTCATAAGAATCCAATATTTTCTCGAAAGAAGTAATTCAAAAAGATGATTTTTTACTGTAAATTTTGCAGCTTTTCATGCGGTTTTATTGTATGATGTTAAGAAAGTGTCAAATTTCGTGTGTATACGTACCTTTTCTACAACTGTATATGGTGTGGAACAGATCAGATGGGGGGAAAAGCATGACTGAGCTTACGTTAACCGCTAACAAAAACCAATCCAACAATCTGCTGCGGCGGGACGTTCGTTTTCTAGGGAATATTCTTGGTGAGGTATTGGTTCATCAGGGTGGCAACGAACTTTTGGATATCGTGGAGAAAATACGTGAGACAAGTAAATCGTTACGTGCCGGGTATCAGCCGGAGTTGTATGAGAATTTCAAACAAATGGTCAGCGGACTGGATACGGATATTCGTCACCAGGTTATTCGCGCGTTTGCGATTTATTTTCAGTTGGTGAATATCGCTGAGCAAAACCATCGTATTCGTCGTAAGCGGGATTATGAGCATTCGGCTGGTGAAGATGTTCAACCTGGTTCCATTGAAAGTTCCGTTCAGGAGCTTAAACAAGGGGGCTTCTCCGCTGAGGACGTTAGTAACTTGCTGAATGAGCTCTCTTTGGAGCTGGTCATGACCGCACATCCTACAGAAGCGACACGACGAGTAATACTTGATATCCATAAGCGCATTTCCGAGGACGTCATGCTGCTGGATAATCCGATGCTTACCTTGCGTGAGCGGGAACAGGTACGGGAGAATCTGCTAAACGAAGTAATTACGCTGTGGCAGACAGATGAGCTGCGTGATCGCAAGCCAACTGTATTAGATGAAGTAAGAAATGGAATGTATTATTTTCACGAGACCTTGTTTCATGTACTGCCAGATGTATATCAAGAATTGGAACGATGTTTAGACAAATATTATCCCGAACAAAAATGGCACATACCCACTTATCTGAGATTTGGTTCCTGGATCGGTGGAGACCGGGACGGCAATCCGTCTGTGACATCTCATGTGACTTGGGAAACGTTACGTATGCAGCGCAAGTTGGCTTTGAGAGAATATCAGCACACGTTAAAGGAACTCATGGGTTACTTGAGTTTCAGCACCAGCATTGTGCGAGTTTCCGATGCTCTGCTGGCTTCTATTGAAGAAGACCGTACTCACATTACACTTAAAAAGATGGAAGTATGGCATAACGAAAAAGAGCCTTACCGCATTAAACTGGCATATATGATTGCTAAAGTGAACAACATCCTGGATGAAAGCAAACAGGGTACCAATGAGCGTTACAATTCTGCGGAAGAGCTCATTGCAGACCTAAATGTTATTGACCACAGTCTGCGTCATCATTTTGCCGATTATGTGGCAAACACGTATATTCAAAAGATGATTCGCCAGGTAGAGTTGTTTGGATTCCATACAGCTACGCTGGATGTCCGTCAGCATAGTCAGGAACATGAAAATGCGATGACTGAAATTCTTTCTAAAATGAATATTGTGTCGGATTACAGTAAGCTGTCAGAAGAAGAAAAAATTAATCTGCTGGAAAAGCTGCTGAATGAACCTCGTCCGATTACTTCACCTTATTTAAAATATAGCGATAGCACACAGGAATGTCTTGATGTATATCGTACGATTTATTTGGCTCAGGAGGAATTCGGCAAGCAGTCCATTACAAGCTACTTGATCAGTATGACTCAGGGAGCTAGTGACTTACTGGAGGTTATGGTCTTATCCAAAGAGGTAGGCCTGTTCCGCATCGAGAAGGATGGCACTGTTATCTGTACGCTGCAATCTGTCCCTTTGTTCGAAACGATAGATGATCTGCACGCTGCACCTGATATTATGAGAAGATTGATGAACTTGCCTGTATATCGACAATCTGTGGCTGCGATGGACCAGCTTCAGGAGATTATGCTGGGATACTCGGACAGCAATAAAGATGGCGGTGTGGTTACAGCGAACTGGGAACTTCGGGTCGCTATGAACAGCATTACGGAAGTAGTTAATGAGTTTGGCGTAAAAGTGAAGTTTTTCCACGGTCGTGGAGGTGCGCTGGGTCGTGGAGGAATGCCACTTAATCGCAGTATTTTGGCTCAACCTCCTCATACGATTGGAGGCGGAATCAAGATTACGGAGCAAGGTGAAGTACTATCATCCCGATACTCGCTCAGAGGTATCGCGTACCGGAGCTTGGAGCAGGCAACATCGGCGCTGATTACGGCTGTAGCATATCATCGTTCCGGGAAGAAGGAAGTGTTTGAGGAGAGCTGGGAGGAGATTATCGCCCGCATTTCCCAAGTATCACTGGATAAGTATCAGGATTTGATTTTCCGAGATCCAGATTTCTTCAACTTCTTCAAAGAATCTACACCGTTGCCTGAGGTGGGCGAGCTCAACATTGGATCTCGTCCGTCCAAGCGTAAGAACAGCGAACGTTTTGAGGACTTGCGCGCCATTCCATGGGTTTTTGCATGGACACAAAGCCGTTACTTGTTACCTGCATGGTATGCGGCTGGAACAGGTTTGCAAAGCTTCTATCAAAACAATGAGGATAACCTTAAAGTGCTGCAAACGATGTTTAGGGACTCTGCTTTCTTCCGGTCACTTATTGATACACTGCAAATGGCAATCGCTAAAGCGGATTTACTGATTGCAGAAGAGTACGCTGGGATGTCGGATAATGAAGAGGCCCGGCAGCGTATTTTCGGGCAGATTTCAGCGGAGTTTAAGCTGACATCTGAGTTGATTTTGAAAATAACCGGACAATCCGAGATTTTGGACGACGTGCCGGTTATTCAGGAATCTATCCGCTTGCGTAATCCTTATGTCGATCCGTTAAGTTACTTGCAGGTTCAATTGCTAAGTGAGCTACGGGAGTTGCGGGATCAGAACGGTGATGATACGGAGATGCTACGTGAGGTATTGTTGACGATTAACGGAATTGCCGCAGGCTTGAGAAATACGGGCTGATATAGTGCGGTTGTACGAATACAGGCAATCGGGTACTCATGGGGTACCCGATTGTGCTGTTTGTATATTGAAGGCAGGCGTGCTTGCAGTTAGTAACAATACTACAGTTGATTTCCGGATAAAATTAAACTACGATGAATAATCATAAACATATAATAAGTAACCCATCAGCAAGTCTGGGGGAGTATAGAGTGGATAATATGGAAAGCCGCTTGGTAAGGCTGGTACAGAAAGGCGATCAGCGAGCTTTTGCGGAGTTAGTCGAGTTATATAAAGATCGGATTTTTCATCTTTCCTACCGGATGCTAGGTAATCGCCATGAGGCGGAGGATCTGGTGCAGGAAACTTTTTTGCGTGTGTATCGTAATTTGGAAAAATACGATCATGGACAGAAATTCTCAACTTGGATTTATCGAATTGCTACAAATCTGTGCATTGATCGTCTGCGAAGGAGAAAACCTACATACTCACTTGATGCTGAAATGAATGATCAGGAAGGTGTCGATGGGTACGCCATGCTCGCCAGTGAAGAGCTTACCCCTGAGGGGAGCACGCTTCTGTCTGAAACACAGGCCTTGATTCATGACGCCATCGACAGCCTTCCGGATAAATACAGAACGATTATGGTTTTACGGTACTTGCAGGAGCTTTCCTTACAGGAAATCAGCGATGTGCTCAATCTCCCAGTCACCACTATTAAGACAAGAGTACACAGGGGACGGGATTTTCTGCGCAAAAAACTGGAGCACAAGCTATAGATCATGCGCATAGATTCTAGGAAAAGAGTCTGCGTAGATGTTTTTATGAAACATAATGCTCGTTGTAACGTATGTAAGATGAGCAAAGTTTCTAAGCCGGAGCATGTTATGTTGAGAAACACGGAAGAATATTAGAAAGGATTGGCTCATATGGATTGCAAACAAGCCGTCTCTTTTATGCATGACTATCTAGATGGCGACCTGTCTGAGCAGGACAAACATGAGTTGGAACAGCACTTGTTAGACTGCCCGGAATGCCGCATGCGTTTTAAAGAGCTGGAGCGGACGGATGCGATGCTTTACGGTACACGCTATCATCAAGTGCCGTGTGTATCGGATGAGCTGACATTTCGCATTATGAATGCTTTGCCGCCGCATAAAAGACAGACTGCGGTGCCTATGCTGACCTGGGTGAAAAGGCATCCCGCTGTAACAGCCGCCGCCTTCTTCCTTATTGTTATATGCTCAAGCATGGCCAGCTTTTCTGGCACGGACCATCAATTGGTAGTCAAAGGAAGTCATCTGGATCAAGTTGTTATTCAGGGCGATACTGTGATTGTGCCTGAGGGGAAATCCATTGCCGGAGATTTAACAGTGCAAAATGGTGAAGCCCGTGTATACGGTGAAGTGGAAGGAAATGTCACTGTAATTGATGGTTCTTATTATCAAGCGTCCACCGCCCATATTGCAGGACAGGTTAAAAGTATTGATCAAACCTTGGATTGGATTTGGTACAAGGTTACTGATTTATTCGGGGGACCTTCTTCTCCATAAAAGAAGCTTGAAATGGCAAGGACGATATCGAGCGCCTCTTTCCGCTGGAAAAGGCGTTTTTTTGTATATGAAGCTGGCGATTTGTACTGTATTTTACTGATTTTGGCGGTTCTTTTGTCACACAGCTTGCAACGTGAGCCTGATCGTTATAACCTAGATAGAGAGAGCACACTGTGTACATATTACACCCACTCACTACAGAAAATTGCGGGGGCATGCGCATGTTGGATTATTTTGCGGACCTGACTTGGAAAGAGTCCATTAAAGATATTATCGACATTTTGATCGTAACCTATATTATGTATCAGCTTATTTTACTTGTTCGCGGAACGCGTGCAGTTCAATTGTTGAAAGGGATTCTGTTTCTGGTTGTCATTTGGGCGGTTAGCACCTGGTTTGATTTGTATACGCTCAAGTGGTTGATGAATCAGATGTTTACCTTTGGTGTGGTGGCTATCTTTATTATTTTTCAGCCTGAGTTGCGTCGTGCACTGGAGCAATTGGGGCGTGGCAAATTATTTGGGCGTTCGTCTGCGGATGATGAAGAGATTAACAAGTTAATCGGAGAAATGATTAAGGCGCTGAATTATTTATCACGTAGGAAAATAGGAGCTTTGGTCGTATTTGAGCGCGAGACAGGGCTAAACGAATATACGGAGTCTGGTATCAAGACACAGGCCGTAGTCAGTTCTGAACTGCTAATTAACATCTTCATTCCTAATACACCTCTGCATGATGGTGCGGTGATTATTCAAAATAAACAGATTGCTTCTGCGGCCTGTTATTTGCCATTATCGGAAAATCCGTTCATTAGCAAGGAGCTGGGAACCCGTCACCGGGCTGCGATTGGGGTGAGTGAGGTAACGGATGCCGTAACTGTCGTGGTATCGGAGGAAACAGGACAAATTTCTTTGGCCATTAATGGACAGGTCGTGCGCGACATTAAGGAAGAATCCCTAATCTCCAAGCTGTATGAGGAGTTGCGGCCAACACCGTCTTTGAAGGAAAAACGCGGCTCATTCTGGAATCGGAGGGGAGGCCGTGGAAATTCATGATGGACAAATGGATTAACAATAATACGATTTCCAAGATATTGGCGCTTGCGGTTGCTGTCCTGCTGTGGGGAATGGTCCATCTAGATACAGGTACACCTTCATCTACGTTGACCGTTTCTTATAATAATAAAGTGATTGATAATGTAGCCATTCAGGCCAGTGGTCTGGATGATTCAAAATATGTATTGTCAACCATGGATACTGATCATGTTAAGATGGAGGTCAGAGGACAGCGCTCTGTGCTGACTTCTTTTTTCGCGGATAATTATCAGGCAAAGCTCAACTTAAACGGCTTAGGAGCAGGTACTAAAACATTGTCACTTGAACCGGACTTGCCGGATGGAGTGGAGTTGGTATCTATGACTCCTAACCGTGTTACAGTGACGATTGAGGAAAAACAAACGAAATCATTTAATGTATCTATAGTTCCTAAAGGAAATCCAGATGGGGGACTGCAGCTTGGTAAGCCTGTAATTGCTCCTCAAACCGTGAAGGTTACCTTGCCCAAAAGCCAGTTGAGTACCGTCACTGCCGTTCAGGGGGCTGTTAATACGGATGGCATCTCAGAAAAGTTTGAACAGAAGCGTGTAAAACTGAAGGCTTATAATAAAAAGGGACAGGAACTTACGGGAGCGGTTATTGAGCCGTCTACTGTGTCCGTTGAAATTCCGGTAACTCAGCAGGCGAAGTCTGTGCCTGTTAAGATTGTCTATTCCGGAGAGTTGCCAGACGGACTGGTGCTTTCTAAAGTGAATGCAAACGTGAAGGAAGCGGCGGTATATGCATCGCAGGATGTATTGAGCAGCCTTAGCTCTTACGTCACGGCTACATTGGATTTAAGCCAATTTACGGAAGCGGGGACTCGTACAGTTCAAGCTAATTTGGCAGCCCCCTCAGGTTCTGATAAAATCGAGCCAGGGTCCATACAAATTCAGGTGACTGTTGTTCCTTCCAATGAAGTCACAGATACGGAACGGACGCTGTCAGGCATCCCAATCGTTTTACAAGGTGCAGGAGATGGAGCGACTGCGACTGTTACAGCGCCCGCAGGCAAGACGATGGATGTTACTGTGAAGGGCCCGCAGGATCTGGTAAACAATTTAACCAATGATGATATTAGTTTGGTGGCAGATGTAAGTGGCCTCGCGGCTGGTCAACACGAGGTAACTCTGAAAGTAGGCTTGCCTAAATATATTACGCAAGCCGGAAATGCTGGCCAACTAAAGGCAACGATCAACATTGAGAGCCCTTCTACGCCTGCTGTAACGAATCCGAATAGTGAGAATGAATCAAACCCCTCTGGTAGTGGCGAAAAGGGGCAGGAGAGGCCACAGGAGGGGCAAGGCAATCAAAGTGGAAACTCTGACGCTAAGACCGGGGACAACGCAGCTGCGGAGGATAAAACAAATCCTCATAACGGCGCAGATTCTACTGCGAATGGAACCTCGGAGAACAGTCAGCCATAACATGCTTTATCTGTAGTAAATAATCAAGATTTATTAGACAAAAAAAGGGAGTCATTTTACATGGGGAAATATTTTGGTACAGATGGTGTACGAGGCGTTGCTAATCAGGAACTTACAGCCGAACTGGCATATAGCATTGGCCGCTGCGGCGGATATGTTTTAGCAGGTAATGTAGAGAAACCGACAGTTGTTATTGGTATGGATACACGGATATCCGGACTGATGCTGGAATCGGCTCTTGTAGCTGGTTTGCTGTCCATTGGGGCTAATGTGGTTCGTCTAGGTGTTGTTTCGACACCTGGGGTGGCATATCTCACACGTCAATTGAAAGCTGACGCTGGTGTAATGATCTCAGCATCACACAATCCAGTTGAAGACAACGGCATTAAGTTTTTTGGCGGTGACGGTTTTAAATTGACAGACGAAACGGAATTGAAAATTGAAGAGCTCATGGATGCAAAAGAAGACCAACTGCCTCGTCCGATTGGCGGCGGATTGGGAACGGTTGTTGTAGACGAGCATTCTCGTTACGATTATCTGGAGTTCTTGAAAACAACAATTAGCCATTCTTTTGAAGGGTTAAAAATTGTACTGGATTGTGCAAACGGAGCAGCTTATGAGCTGGCGCCGAAGCTTTTTGCAGAACTGGGAGCTGAGGTACACACTATCGGTGCCGAGCCGAACGGTTTGAACATCAATGATCATTGCGGCTCGACTCATCCTGAAAAGCTGAAAGAGGAAGTGCGTCGCTTGAAAGCGGATATTGGTCTGGCCTTTGACGGCGATGCCGACCGTCTGATCGCAATTGATGAGAACGGGGAAGAGGTAGACGGCGACTATATTCTCTGCATTTGCGGAGATGCAATGAACCGCGCTGGAAAACTCAAGGACAGTACTATTGTATCGACAGTGATGAGTAATATCGGTTTTTATAAAGCTACTGAAAAGCTGGCACTCAAGACTGCAAAAACTGCGGTCGGGGACCGTTATGTGATGGAAGAAATGCGTCGGGGTGGATTTAACCTAGGCGGTGAGCAGTCTGGTCATGTTATTTTTCTGGATCACAATACGACAGGCGATGGCATGCTGACTGGGATTCAACTGGTAGATACCTTGAAAGCTTCCGGCAAGAAAATGAGTGAGCTAAAGTCGCTCATGAAACAGTATCCGCAAGTGCTCGTAAATGTGCGTGTGCAGGACAAACGCAATTACGAGGGGAATCCTGCTATTGCAGAAGCAATTGAGCAGGTGGAACAACAATTGGGCGATAATGGGCGTGTACTGGTTCGTGCTTCAGGCACAGAATCGCTCATTCGTGTGATGGCCGAAGGCCCGGATAAAGATGAGCTGGAGCAATTTGTCGGTCAGATCGTAGATGTCGTGAAGAAAGAATTAGTTTAAAATTTTGTAAACGTCGGTTGCCTGTGAAAAAGAAGCAGGCAACGGCGTTTGCGGTTATTTACTAACGATTTATTGCCTTCATGGTGTAATTATGAATAAAGTGTCATTGCCAAATGATACTTAGCTGAATATAATATAGGGATGCTGTGACTCAGATAGAGAAAGCGAGGGTTGTAAGGTAACGTAATACAAGCGCCAGAGCTTGATTTTGTGCGGGGGAACTTGGTGGAGAAGCAACGGATTCAGTTGAAATAAAGTTGCTTGCAGATCTGTTCACGACAAAACAAGCTGACGAGGTGAAGGTGTTCGAAACATTCGGCGGGGACCTTCCGGTGAAGCATCAAGCCGTAAACCGGCAGCGGAAAATGAACAGGCAACTGTTTACACAACGCACCGGTAGATGCCTTTATTATTTTATAACCTAAATTATAAGATTCATTTCATGAATGTGCGGCCATCATCATTGGCGTGCGCGGTTTGGGAATTTCGTTACATTCGTGAAGAGATGCCTGTAAATTCTATAGTTATCATTGACAACTTCATAGATGAATGAACTTTATTCCACAATCTACCGCACACGTTAGTCCTGTGATGAGTCGTCTTGTGAAATGATGATCGGGAGGATAACGAATATGTGTGGCATTGTAGGATATATTGGTAATCAGAATACGCAAGAGGTATTGATTGACGGATTGAAGAAGCTGGAGTATCGCGGTTATGACTCTGCGGGTATTGCCGTGTTTACAGATTCAGGATTGCAAGTAGCCAAGGCTAAAGGTCGTCTGGCGAATCTGGAAGCTAAACTGGATGGTACGCCGTTGGTAGGCCATGCAGGTATCGGGCATACACGTTGGGCAACGCACGGTAAGCCTTCTGATGAAAACTCCCATCCACATTTGGATGAGAGTCAAAAGTTCTCTGTAGTTCACAACGGAATTATTGAGAATTATCTGGAGCTGAAGGAGCAGCTGATCAGCGAAGGTCATACCTTTATTTCCGAAACGGACACCGAAGTTATTTCCCATCTGGTTGCGCGTGAATATAAAGGGGATATCGTTAAAGCAGTACAAAAAGCAATTACCTTTATGCGCGGTGCTTTTGCACTGGGTGTGCTGACAGAGCATGAGCCTAATAAGCTGGTTGCTGTTCGTCAAGCTAGCCCGCTGGTTATTGGTGTGGGAGAAGGCGAGAACTTTATCGGTTCCGACATTCCGGCTATTCTGAAATATACACGCAATGTATTTATTTTGAACGATGGCGAAATGGCTGTTTTGACCAGTGATGCTGTCGAATTAATGACAATCGAAGGCCAATTTATTTCTCGGGAAATGATTCATGTCGAATGGGATGCTGTAACAGCGGAAAAAGGCGGCTATGAGCATTTCATGCTGAAAGAAATTCACGAGCAGCCTAAGGCTTATCGTGACACAATGTTGGGCCGTATCGATAAAGATACTAAAAAAGTTGTTCTTCCTGAACTGAAGCTGACAGAAGAACAAATTAAAAATATCCGCAACATTCAAATTGTTGCGTGTGGTACAGCTTACAATGCAGGTTTGATTGGCCGTACGGTTATTGAAAGTCTGGCTCGTATACCGGTAGAGAATGATGTGGCTTCCGAATATCGTTATCGTTCACCTATCGTAACACCAGAGACATTGGTGATCGTGGTGAGCCAATCCGGTGAAACTGCTGACACGTTGGCAGCACTGCGTGAAGCACAAGCAAACGGCGCTCATGTACTGGCGATTACAAACGTAGTCGGTAGCTCCATCGCTCGTGATGCAGATGATGTGTTGGTTACACTGGCAGGACCGGAAATTGCCGTAGCCTCGACTAAAGCCTATTCTTCGCAGTTGATTGCGTTCTATCTGTTTGGTTTGTATCTCGCTCAAGTGCGTGGCACACAAACGGATGAGCAAGTAGCCCATGTGCTGGCTGCTATGGAATCTCTGCCAGAGCAAGTGGAAGAGATGCTGGGTAAAGCAGATGCGATCAAATCCTATGCTGAGCAAATTGCAAGCCACAAGCACCTGTTCTTTATTGGTCGCGGTCAGGACTATGCTGTAGTACAGGAAGGCTCCCTGAAGCTCAAGGAAATCTCCTACATTCATTCCGAGGCATATGCTGCGGGTGAGCTGAAGCACGGTACACTGGCATTGATCGAAGAGGGAATTCCAGTTATCGCTTTGGTAACACAGGAATCCGTGTTGGAGAAAACCGTGAGCAACATTAAGGAAGTCAAGGCTCGTGGTGCAGATGTTCTTGCGATTACGTACGAAGAGCACGCAGTTGAGTTGTTGAAGTCCGTGGATCAGGTATTTGCCATTCCGAAGACACTTCCAATTCTGTCTGCTGCAATTTCGGTTGTATCTCTCCAACTGTTGGCTTACTACGCTTCTCTTGCGCTGGGTCATGATGTTGATAAACCACGTAACCTGGCGAAAAGCGTTACCGTAGAATAAGCTTTAGTAAAATTCTAAATTAATTGTCTGGTGATAAAAGAGTGTGGAACCAGTAAAAGATGTATGGAACCAATAAAAAAACTGTGGAACCAGTAAAAAAAGTCTGGAACTAGTCATTTTACAAACATCAAGAAAGATCCCGATGATATATCGGGATCTTTTTAGCTTAGGAGGGCAATTATGTCTACAATAGGCCAACGAATTCGAACTATTAGAAAAACAACAACTTAAATTAAATAAAGTTTGCAAATATAATTGGCATTTCTCAAAGAACGTTGAGTGAGCTGGAGCAAGATAAATACAGACCCTCTCTTGATATAATTATAGCAATTAAAGAAAACTTCAATTCCCATATAGAGTGGTTAATCTTTGGAGATACGCCTGTATCAATTGAGCCCACACAGTAGGGAACGTCATTCGATTAGCAATACAAAGTAAATAATCAGTTGTAACGTCAAAAACCTTTGCTAAAGATATTAAATGATTAATTTTAGGCCGTGCTACGTTTCGCTCCCAATTAGAAACAACCTGTTTAGTTACCCCGATTTTATTAGAAATTTCCTTTTGTATCCATTCATGGAGTAGTCTCGAATTTTTACATCGCTGTTCCAAAGTATTCATGAATTCATCTCTATTGAGAAAATCAAATAGCTTTTACCCGACCCATCTGCTTACTAATTATACTTACTTATAGCCCATATTATAGCTTATTCATACCCTACTGTACCCTACGAGTAGCCTATGAATAGGCTACGAAGTAAAATATAGCTAAAAAATATTACTTTGCTATTGTATAAAGCTGTGAGTTGTTATATTCTACATTTGTATTTTGAAGTAAAACTAAAATATATCTTAGGAGTAGAAAAAGATAACTGAACTTTACTCTGATTTAGTAGTTCTAAAAAGAAGGTAAATAATGAGCAAAATTCGATCAAGTAACTCTATAGCATCTATTCAACGGAAAATCAAAGAAGGAAGAGGTCAAGGCCACTTTTCGGAATATAAACCTTGGTTGACGGTACATGATGTACCTTCAATAGGGATAGTTACTCGAATTCTTGGTTGGAAAAGTGGTCGACTTCACCATTATCTGTCTGAACACTTTGAATTGGCACATCATTGCCAAATGGAAGTGGTCAGAGCAAGTGATTGATATTCGCGAACAATTTCCTTTATTACCCCTAGATAAAACCCTCTATATTGCATAAAAGTTAAACATCCAACTGACCCCAAGAATAAGCTTCCCATCATTATGACTACAGATATGTTACTTACAGTAAAACAAGAAAAAAGTATAAAATTTATTGCACATTCTATCAAACCTTCTAACAAGTTGACAAAACGAGTTGTAGAGAAATTACAGATTGAAAAAGAGTTCTTTAAAGACCAAAAGATAGAGTGGGCACTTATTACGGAAAGGCAGATAAACTACAATTTATTCAGGGATGTCGAATGGCTTCATAATGCTAAAAACAACGATAAGTTGTCAAATCACCATATAAATAGTCTCGAAGATAATCTCTATTATGCTATTCAACAAAGTGAAAAACCATTTGCGAAAGTTACAAGAGAACAAGATGAATTATTTGGTTTACCAAGTGGGTACTGGATATGACTCATCTAATACAGCCTACTCTACAATCCATGATTATTTTAGAAAATAGACGCAAGCGCAAGGATTCGGAGCACCAGCAGAGAATGTATACAGGGAAGATCTCCCAAATTGGCCGGCACCCCGCCTCAGTGTCGACACGCGTCGAATTCCCCGATTGATGGCAAGCCATTCCCAGTGTTTCTTCTCCATTCGCTCTTTTTAGGCAAAATATTAACACTTTATGTTGGGAAGACCCAATTTAACTAAAGTTTTACTATACATTATTGGAAATTTTGATATAATTCTACCTAGGTCAACCTTCCAATTATGATAGAAAATAGAATTGGATGGTTTTTATACCTGTCCAAGCTGTGCCGCGAGAGACCAGTCCACTGGCAACCCAGCAAGCTGGCATGCGGAGACCGACAATTGTGGAAAATGACAGTCGAGAATATGTTGCTCCATGACGTCAGAAGGTTCAGAAAGGATGAAGCCAACCTTATCCCAATTCCGATGGAAGATGAAGCGCGTGAGCATTTTTGAAAAGCTGGAATTCACCGCCAATCCAAGGGCTGTCCCGTTCATGCCATACGGAGCATTCTTTGAGCCTCATGCAGCACCATCGTCACATCTAATCGTCAGGAAAAGCTCACTACCCCGCAGCCGGATCTTTACTTATCCACACCAGGCGGGGGAATACACAAATCGTACATAGAGTGTATCAATATCCTTAAACATAGGCTTCGACAAAGGCAGCTCGGGTGCCGAATCCGGAGGTACGGCCGACTTTCTGCTGGCCGGCCGGAACCCTACAGCAAGTCTTACATCGATGGGAGGAACATCCCTTGTCCACCCCCAAATCCAATTCCGAACCCAATGTTAAACCAAAGCCCGTCTTCGGGCGGCTCGTCCGCAGCAAGCATATTGAAGCAGAGGAGCCGGAAGCAGCCGCATCTCTTGCGTAGAACAATGCTCTTTGTTGTCTTTCACGCATGGGAGCCGAGCGGGACAGCTGCTAGGCAGAGGATTGCCGCATGCGATCAACCGGGCAAGCGAAGCGGTGACCTGGCGAAAGCCATTGACATTGTTGTCACATGTTTGAAAAGGCGGGGAGCGAGGCTGGAGCGTTGCTGCGGCATATGCTCCGCCGGATTGCTTTTGCCGATGAAGAGAGGGGAACGATCCAGATGGCTTTTGAAAAAGAAACGTTGTTTTGGAACGAAAAATTCGGTAGCGACGATTATACCTTGACGCGGCTGCCTTACAGCAAAGCTCCAAGCTCCCTGGCGCCCATTATGACAACCGTCGGCGGTTCGCTTTCGGAGGAAGTGGCGCAGCGCGTCCTTCAAATGAGCAAGGGGGCTCCACTGGCCACTTTTATGATTTTGCTCGCCGGTGTTCAGTCGCTCTTGCATAAATATACAGGCGCTTCTGACATTCTGGTCGGCATGCCAGTTGTACGGAAACCGACGGAGACGCGCCGATCCGTTAATCATACGGTCATTTTGAAAAACTCGCTTTCGGTGGGTGCGACTTTTAAAACGCTTCTGAGCGAGCTGAGGACTTCCTTGCCGGAAGCGATTCAGCACCAACATATTCCGTTCTTGAAAATGGCGGAGAAGCTGGACCTGCAATATGCAGACGGGATACCCGTCATCCATACGCTAGTATCCCTTAAGGAGCTGCATCTGGACGAAATCGGGCAAAACGTGGTCACGGATTGTTCCTTTGAATTCAGCTTAACCGGCGGGACGATACAGCTAGCGCTGTCATATAACGAGCACTTATATGACTCCGAGTTCATGACTCGGGTCGTCGGCCATCTGAATCGCCTGCTGGCCGTGGGGCTTCACGAGTTGGAGCTGGACATCGTGCGGGCGGACATGCTGTCGGAGGACGAGAAATTTCAATTGCTGCAAAGCTTTAACGATACCGAGAAGGACTATCCCCGTGATCGGACGATTCATCAGCTCGTGGAGGAGCAGGCGAAGCGGGTGCCCGAAGCGACGGCGGTTGTCTTTGAGGGGCGGCGGCTTTCGTACGCGGAGCTGAATGAACGGGCGAACCGGCTGGCGCGGACGCTGCGATCGGTCGGCGTGCTGCCCAATCAGCTGGTAGGCTTGATGGCCAGGAGATCGCTGGAGACGGTCGTTGGCATTCTGGCGGTTCTGAAAGCTGGCGGTGCCTACGTGCCGATCGACCCGGAATACCCGGAAGAACGCATCCGCTACATTCTGGAGAACTCGAACGCGCAGTTGCTGCTGACTCAAAGGGAGCTGCTGCTGCAGGTGCCGTTCGAAGGGACCGTGGTGGCGCTGGATGACGAGCAGGCCTACAGCGACGATGGCTCGAACCTGGAGCCGGCCAGCGGTCCGAACGATCTGGCTTATGTCATCTATACATCAGGTACGACGGGCAAACCCAAAGGGGTCATGCTGGAGCATCGCGGGCTGGTCAGCCTGAAACTGACGTTTGCCCATACGCTTCACACGACCGAACAGGATCGAGTGCTGCAATTCGCCAGCCTATCGTTCGATGCGTCGTGCTGGGAGATGTTCAACGCCCTGTATTTCGGGGCGACCTTATATATACCGTCAACCGAGACGGTTTTGGATGATCAGCTGTTCGAACGTTTCATGAACGAGCATGCAATTACGATCGCCACTTTGCCGCCAACTTATGCGGCTTATTTGAATTCAGACCGCCTGCCGAGTCTGAGCAGGCTCATCACGGCGGGCTCCGCCGTTTCAGCAGAATTCGTGCAGCAGTGGAAAGACAAGGTACAGTACTATAACGCGTACGGTCCGACGGAAGCCTCGATCGCCACATCCGTGTGGGCGGCGTCTACGTATGACACCGAACGCAGAGCGATACCGATCGGACGTCCGATCTGGAACCATCGCTTGTATATACTGGGCGCACAGAATCAGCTAGCGCCTATCGGAGTGGAGGGAGAATTATGCATCGCGGGCGTCGGCCTCGCCCGGGGATATTGGAACCGGCCGGATCTGACGGCGGAGAAATTCATCGAACACCCGTTTGAGCCCGGAGAGAGACTGTACCGGACGGGCGACTTGGCCCGCTGGCTGCCGGACGGAAATATTGAGTACTTGGGCCGGATTGACCATCAGGTGAAAATCCGTGGATTCCGGATCGAGATCGGCGAGATTGAAGAGCAGCTTCTGAAGATCGACTCCGTGCAGGAGACGATCGTAATCGCGCGGGAAGGCAAAAGCGGGCAAGAACTGTGCGCTTACCTGGTCGCGGGCCGCCCGCTTACGCTCGGCGAGCTGAGAAGCGAGCTGGCGCAAAAGTTGCCGAATTACATGATTCCGGCGCATTTTGTTCAGCTTCCGCGGATGCCGCTCACGCCGAACGACAAAATCGACCGCAAGGCTTTGCCCGCCCCGGAAGGAAACGCACTGACCGGCGGCGCGTACGTAGCTCCCCGCAATGAAGCGGAGCGGACGCTTGCCGATGTGTGGCAGGCGGTATTGAACGCCGATCGCGTTGGGGTAACGGATCATTTCTTCGAGCTGGGCGGAGACTCGATCAAGTCCATTCAAGTATCTTCGCGGCTTCATCAAGCCGGGTACAAGCTGGAAATCCGGGATTTGTTCAAATATCCGACTATCTCACAGCTCAGCCTGCATGTGAAACCGATCGGACGTACCATCGATCAAGGCGAAATAACGGGTGAAACGGCGCTGACGCCGATTCAGCATTGGTTTTTCGAGAGCTCCTTTGCGGACCCGCATCATTTCAACCAGTCGGTGATGCTGTACCGGAAGGAACGCTTCGACGAAGAGACGGTGCGTCAGGTGCTGCAAAAGCTGGCCGAGCATCATGACGCCTTGCGGATGGTGTTCTGCAAGACGGAACAAGGGTTTAGCGCGCGGACCCGCGCGATTCAGGAAGGCGGGCTGTTCACGCTGGACGTGTTCGACTTCAAGGATGCGGAGAATACCGCGCAGGCTGTGGAAGCGAAGGCAACGGACATTCAAGCGGGCATCGATCTGGAGAACGGGCCCCTCGTGAAGGCGGGACTGTTCCGGTGCGCGGACGGCGATCATTTGCTGCTCGCGGTTCATCATGCCGTGGTGGACGGCGTGTCTTGGCGCATTTTGATGGAGGATTTCGCTCTGGGTTACGAGCAGGCCGGCAAAAGCGAGGAAATTCGTTTCCCGGCCAAAACGGATGCGTACCGCACTTGGTCCGAGCAGCTGGCCGCTTACGCGCAAAGCCCGGAGATGGCGAAGGAACGGGCCTATTGGCAGGCCGTGGAACAAATTGCGGTTCCGGCCGTGCCGAAGGATCTGGAGGCGGACGTTACGACGCAGCAGGACAGCGAATCGCTGTTCGTGCGTTTGACTCCCGAAGAAACGGAGCTGCTGCTGAAGCGGGTTCACCGGGCCTACAACACCGAAATGAACGATATTTTGGTAACGGCGCTCGGCATAGCCGTTCGCAAGTGGACGGGACACGAACGGGTGCGGATCAATCTCGAAGGACACGGACGCGAACCGATCGGAACGGATATCGACATCACGCGCACAGTCGGATGGTTTACGACCAAGTTTCCGGTCGTCCTAGAGCCGGAAACTGACCGGGATTTGGCCTATCAGATTAAACAGGTCAAGGAAAGTTTGCGCCGCATTCCGAACAAAGGGCTTGGGTACGGCATATGCCGCTATCTCTCCAAATCGGAGGATGGCTTTGTTTGGGGCGCAGAGCCGGAAATTAATTTTAATTACCTCGGCCAGTTCGACGATGATGTCAACCAGGACGAGATCGGTATATCTTCTTATTCCGGCGGCAGCCCGGCCAGCGACCGGCAGGCCCGCAGCTTTGTGCTGGATATCAACGGCATGGTGCTGGACGGCGCTTTATCGCTTGATCTTAGCTACAGCCGGAAGCAGTATCACAAGGTAACGATGGAAGCCTTCGCTCAGCGGCTTGAGCAAAGTCTACGAGAGCTCATTATCCACTGCGCAGGCAAAGAAAATACCGAATTGACGCCTAGCGACGTGCAATTTAAAGGCTTGACCATCGCCGAACTAGAGCAAATCGCCCAGCGCTCGGGCCATCTCGGGGAAATCGAAAATATTTACTCGCTTACGCCGATGCAGAAGGGCATGTGGTTCCACAGCGCGCTTGACCGGCAAACGGCCGCTTACTTCGAGCAGACGCGATTTACGATGAGGGGAGTACTCGACGTCCAGCTTTTCGAGAGGAGCTGGACGGAACTTGCGAAACGTCATTTGGTGCTGCGGGCGAATTTTGTGCAAGGACCGGCGGGCGAGCCGCTGCAAATCATATACCGCGACAAGCCGGTCGGCTTTGAATATGAAGAGCTGCTTCATTTGCAGGCGGACGAGAAACAAGCGTATTTGGATAAAAAGGCCGAGGATGACAAACTTCGCGGCTTCGACATGGAACATGACGCGCTCGTTCGGGTTACGATCCTGCGCACCGAAGAGCAAAGCTATCATGTGCTGTGGAGTTTCCAGCATATTTTGATGGACGGCTGGTGCCTGCCGCAGCTGACGCAGGAGCTGTTTGAGACGTACTCGGCCTTGGCATCCGGCAAGCAGCCAGCGGGAGATAAGGGATCGGATTATGGCGCTTACATCGAATGGTTGGAGAAACAGGACGATCAGGCGGCATCCGGCTATTGGACGGCATTCCTGGCAGGTTATGAAGGGCAAACCGTACTCCCGGGACAAAAGGAACCGGCGCCGAACGGCAGATTTACGGCTGATCACGTCACCGCCGAGCTGGGCAAGGACTTGAGCGAGCGGATGGACCGGGTGGCGAAACAGCGCCTGGTTACGGTCAATACGCTGCTGCAAGCCGCTTGGGGCGTTATGCTGCAAAAATATAACGGAACAAACGATGCCGTATTCGGCAGCGTCGTGGCCGGAAGACCGGCGGAAATCCCGGGTATCGAGTCCATGATCGGGCTATTCATCAATACGGTGCCGGTCCGCGTCACGAGCGAAGCGGACACCGTGTTCGCCGACCTGATGGCGAAGCTCCAAGAGTGGGCGCTGGAGTCCGGGCGTTATGATTACTATCCGTTGTATGAAATTCAAGCCCGCAGCGTGCAAAAGCAGAACCTGATCAACCATATCATCGCTTTCGAGAACTATCCGGTGGACGAGCAGATGGAGCAGGCGGGCGACCAGCAGCACGGCGACCTGACGATCGCTGACGTTCAGATGGAGGAGCAGACGAACTATAACTTCAACGTGACCGTGGTGCCGGGAGTCGAGATCGAAATTCGGTTTGACTTTAACGCCGAAGTGTTCGATAAAGACAGCATCGAGCGGCTCAAGGGGCATCTCGTCCATCTGCTGGAGCAGGTGACGGATAACCCGGAAATTACAGTGGGCGAGCTGGAACTTGTGACGGAGGCGGAAAAGGCCGACCTTCTCGGACGTTTTAACGACACCACCACGGAATTTCCGCGCGAGAAGACGCTCGTTCAATTGTTCGAAGAACAGGCGGAGCTTTACCCGGACAACGTGGCCGCCGTCATGAACGAGCGACAGCTGGCTTACCGCGAGCTGAACGAGCGATCCAACCGCCTTGCGCGGAAGCTGCGGGAGACGGGAGTAGAAGCGGACCAACTGGTAGCGATTCTGGCCGAACGCTCGCTCGATATGGTCGTCGGCATTCTGGCGATTCTCAAAGCGGGCGGAGCATACGTGCCTGTCGATCCGGACTACCCGGAGGAGCGCATCCGCTTTATGATCGAGGATTCGGGCGCGCCGTTATTGCTGATTCAAAAGCATCTGCACGAGAAGACCGACTTCGCAGGAACGCGCCTCGAATTGGACGATTTCGTTTGGGGCGACAGAGGGGCGGACTCCGAAGGTGCGTTGGACGCTTCGAACCTGGAGCCAATTTCCGGGCCGGGCAACCTGGCATATGTCATCTACACGTCAGGAACGACCGGCAGACCGAAAGGAACGCTGATCGAGCATAAGAACGTCGTGCGCCTCCTGTTCAACGACAAGAACCTGTTCGACTTCGGGCCGTCTGACACGTGGACGCTGTTCCACTCGTTCTGCTTCGATTTCTCCGTCTGGGAAATGTACGGAGCGCTGCTGTACGGAGGCAAGCTGGTCATCGTACCGCCGCTGACGGCGAAAAATCCGGCCGATTTCCTGGCGCTGCTGGGCCGCGAACAGGTCACGATTTTGAACCAGACGCCAACGTACTTCTACCAGCTACTGCGTGAGGTCTTGGCGGACCATCCGTACGATCTGCGGATTCGCAACGTCATCTTCGGGGGCGAAGCGCTGAGTCCGCTGCAGCTCAAGGGCTTCAAGACGAAGTACCCGGAGACGAAGCTGATCAATATGTACGGCATTACCGAGACGACTGTTCACGTTACATATAAGGAAATAACGTGGGTCGAAATGGAGGCGGCGAAGAGTAATATCGGCAAGCCGATCCCGACGCTGAAGGTGTACGTCCTGGATGAAAACCGCCGCCCTGTGCCGATCGGCGTAGCGGGCGAAATGTACGTGGCCGGGGAAGGCCTTGCGAGAGGATACCTGAACCGTCCGGATCTGACGGCGGAGAAGTTCGTCGATTCCCCGTTTGCGGAGGGGGAGAAACTGTACCGCTCGGGTGACTTGGCGGCTTGGCTACCGGACGGCAACATCGAATACCTGGGCCGGATCGATCATCAGGTGAAGATCCGCGGGTACCGGATCGAGCTGGACGAAATCGAGACGCAGCTGCTGAACGTCGAGGGCGTGGAAGAAGCGGTGGTGCTCGCCCGTCAGGACGGCGAGGGCGAGAAGGCGCTTGTTGCCTACTTTGTGGCGGACCGAACGCTGACGGTCAGCGAAATAAGAACCTCGCTGGCCCAGGGAATGCCGGGGTACATGATCCCGTCATACTTCGTGCAGCTGGAGCGCATGCCGCTGACGACCAACGGCAAAGTGGACCGCAAAGCGCTGCCGGAGCCGCAAGGCGGCATACAAACGGGCGTCGAATACGTAGCGCCGCGTAACCGGACGGAGTCCCAGCTTGTGAAGATCTGGGAGGAAGTGCTGGGCTACTCCGGCATTGGAGTCCTGGACAATTTCTTCGAGCTCGGAGGCCACTCCTTGCGGGCGACGAACCTTGTCAGCAAGATTCAGAAGGAAATGAATGCCGATCTGCCTCTGCGCGACGTATTCCGCTACTCGACGATCGAAGAGATGGCTCTGGCCATCTCCCGGATCGGGGAGCAGTCGTTCTCGTCGATTCCGCTGGCAGGCGCAAGAGCATATTATCCGCTTTCCTCAGCTCAGAAGCGGCTGTTTATCCTGAATCAGCTGGAAGGGGCCGATCAGAGCTACAACATGCCGGGCGTGCTGCTGCTGGAAGGATCGATTGACCGGAGCCTGCTAGAGAAGGCTTTCCGGGGACTGATCGCACGGCACGAAACGCTGCGAACTGGCTTTGAGATCGTACAAGGCGAAGCAATACAGCGCATTTACGAGAGCGTCGACTTTGCCGTCGAGTACCGTCATGCGAGCGAGGAAGAAGCGCCTGAAGTCGTGCAGGCCTTCATCCGGCCTTTCGACTTGGCGAAGCCTCCGTTGCTGCGGGCGGAGCTTGTAGAGCTGGCAGCCGAACGTTATTTGCTGATGTTCGACATGCACCATATCGTCTCCGACGGGGTTTCGATGGACGTGTTAGTCGAGGAACTCGTTCGTCTGTACGGCGGCGAGTCATTAGAGCCTTTGCGCATTCAATACAAGGACTATGCGGTATGGCAGCAGTCGGACGAGCAAAAAGTGCAGTTGAAACGCGAGGAAGCTTACTGGCTGGACCGTTACCGGGGTGAACTGCCGGTTCTGGAAATGCCAACGGACTATCCGCGTCCTGCCGTGCAGAGCTTTGAGGGACAAACGCTGACGTCCTTCGTGGACGAGGCAACGAACGAAGGCTTGAAGCAGCTGGCCGCTCAAAGAGGAACGACGCTGTATATGGTGCTGCTTGCGGCATATACCGTGCTTTTGCATAAATACACAGGTCAGGACGATTTGATCGTCGGAACGTCGATTGCGGGCAGAACGCACGGAGACACGCAGCCTTTGATCGGAATGTTCGTCAATACGCTGGCGCTCCGCAATTATCCGGCTTCGGAGAAGACCTTCCTCTCGTATCTGGAAGAAGTGAAAGAAACGACCTTAGGCGCTTACGAGCATCAGAATTATCCGTTCGAAGAGCTCGTCGATAAAGTGCAGGTCAGCCGGGATTTGAGTCGCAACCCGCTGTTTGACACGATGTTCTCCCTGCAAAACTTGGAGGATAAAGAGTTTGAGCTGGAAGGGCTGAAATTGTCCCCGTACCCTAGCGAATACGGCACGGCCAAGTTCGACCTGAGTGTGGATGTTACGGAAGAAAACGGCGGCCTGGAGTGCAGCTTTGAATTCGCAACAGCTCTTTATAAAGAAAGCACGATCCGGCGGCTGTCGACTCATTTCGGACATTTGCTTGCGGCGATCGTAAGCCGTCCGGATGCGAAGATTGCCGAGCTGAACTTGTTGACGGCAGAGGAAAAAGAGCAAATTCTTGGCGCATTTAACCCGGCGCAGCCGGAAGCGGCTCCTGCGGCCGCGTTCCACCAGCTGTTTGAGGAACAGGCAGAGCGCACGCCGGAAGAGGCGGCCGTCGTGTACGAGAATGACCGGCTGACGTATGCGGAGCTGAACGAGCGGGCGAACCGCTTGGCGGCTACGCTGCGCGCAAGCGGCATCGGCCGGGAGACGATCGTCGGCATTCTCGCCGAGCGTTCGGTGGACTTGCTGGTGGCCGTGCTGGCCGTCTGGAAAGCGTGCGGGGCGTATGTGCCGCTCGACCCGGATTATCCGGCGGAGCGCGTGCGGTTCATGCTCGAAGACAGCGGAGCGAAGGTGCTGCTGACGCAAACGCCGCTGCGAGAGCGCGCCGAAGCCTGGCTCGGCGAAGAGGATCTGGCGCTGGCGGCGGTGTTGTACCTCGACGACGAAACCTCGTACAGCGAGGAGCGGACGAATGCCGACAGCTTCCATGAAGCCCGTCCGGAGGATCTGGCGTACGTGATTTATACGTCGGGAACGACGGGCAAGCCGAAGGGCGTGATGATCGAGCACCGCAGCCTGGTGAACACGGCGGCGGGCTACCGGCGGGAATACCGCTTGGATCAGTTCCCGGTGCGGCTGCTGCAGCTCGCAAGCTTCTCGTTCGACGTGTTCGTGGGAGATATCGCGCGGACGCTGTACAACGGAGGCACGATGGTGATTGTGCCGAAGGACGACCGGATCGATCCGTCTCGTCTGCACCACTGGATGGAGCGGGAACGGGTCACCATCTTCGAATCGACGCCGGCGCTGATCGTGCCGTTCCTGGAGTACGTGCACGAGCAGCGGCTGGATATGAGCTGGATGGAGCTGTTGATCACGAGCTCGGACAGCTGCAGCGTGGCGGATTACCGGACCTTGCAGGAACGCTTCGGCTCGTTGTTCCGGATCATCAACGCATACGGCGTGACGGAAGCGGCGATCGACTCCAGTTTCTACGACGAGCCGCTGACGAAGCTGTCGCAGACAGGCCATGTGCCGATCGGCAAGGCGTGGCTGAATGCGAAATTCTACATCGTGGACGCGCATCTGAACCCGGTGCCGGTTGGGGTGCTAGGCGAGCTGGTCATCGGCGGAGTCGGAGTGGCGCGCGGGTACTTGAACCGTCCGGAGCTGACAGAAGAGAAGTTCGTAGACAGCCCGTTCGCCGCGGGCGAGCGGCTGTACCGCACGTGCGACTTGGCGCGGTGGATGGAAGACGGCAACGTGGACTTCATCGGCCGGATCGACAACCAGGCGAAAATCCGGGGCTACCGGATCGAGACGGGCGAGATCGAGTCGCAGCTGCTGCGGGTGGAAGGCGTGCGCGAAGCGGTGGTGCTGGTTCGAAGTGACGCGAACGGGCAGAAAGCGCTGTGCGCGTATTACACGCCGGATACCGGAGCGGAGCTGGCAGTGAACGATCTGCGCGGCGCGCTGGCGCAGGAGCTGCCGGGCTACATGATCCCGTCGTACTTCGTGGAGATGGAGCGCCTGCCTCTGACGCAGAACGGAAAGATTGACCGGAAGGCGCTGCCAGCGCCGGAAGGGGAAGCGGGAAGCGGAACGGAGTACGTCGCACCGCGCAATGAGCTGGAAACGAAGCTGGCGGCGATTTGGCAGGAGGTGCTGGGGCTTGCGAAGGAGATTGGCGTTCACGACAACTTCTTCGACATCGGTGGTCACTCCCTGCGGGCGACGACGCTGGTCAGCAAGATTCATAAAGAATTGAGCGTGGATCTGCCGCTGCGCGACGTGTTCCGCCATTCCACCATTGAGAGCATGGCCGCCGCCATTTCCCGGCTGGATGAGCAGACATTCGTTGCCATTCCGGTGGCGGATGACCGAGAGGTGTACCCGCAATCTTTTGCTCAAAAACGTCTCTTTATCCTGAATCAACTGGAAGGCGCGGAGCTTAGCTACAACATGCCAGAAGCGATGTTGCTGGAGGGTGCTTTGGACCGGGCAAGGTTCGAAGAAGCGTTCCGTAAGCTCGTGGCGCGGCATGAAACGCTGCGCACCGGGTTCGAAATGGTGGACGGCGAAGCATCGCAGCGGATTTACCAGGACGTGAATGTTGCCGTGGAGTTCTATCGAGTGGATGAGCAAGAGGCCGAAGAGATGGTTCGCCGTTTCGTCCGTCCGTTTGACTTGGCGAAGCCTCCGCTGCTGAGGGTAGGCCTTGTCGAGCTGGCTCCGGAACGTCATATTCTAATGTACGACATGCATCATATTATTTCCGATGGCGTCTCGATGGAAATCTTTGTTGAAGAATTCGTCCGCTTGTACGGCGGCGAGCAATTGGAGCCTCTGCGCATTCAGTACAAAGACTACACCGTTTGGCAGCATTCGCAGGAGCAGAAAGAACGGCTTCAGCGTCAGGAGGCGTACTGGCTGGACATGTTCCAAGGCGAGCTGCCGGTGCTGGAAATGCCGGCCGACTATCCGCGTCCGGCCGTGCAGAGCTACGAAGGCCAAACGCTGGAGTTTTCCTTCGACGCTTCGAAAACCGACGGCCTGAAGCAGCTGGCCTCGGAAACGGGCACGACGCTGTTTATGGTGCTGCTTGCGGCGTATAACGTCCTTCTGCATAAATATTCAGGTCAGGAAGACGTGATCGTCGGTACGCCGATTGCCGGAAGGAATCATGGAGATGTGCAGCCGTTGATCGGGATTTTCTTAAACACGCTGGCTATCCGCAGTTATCCGGCTTCGGAAAAGACATTCCTGTCATACCTGAACGAAGTCAAAGAAACGACCCTCCATGCCTTCGAGCATCAAAACTATCCGTTCGAAGAATTGGTGGACAAGGTGCAAGTCACCCGTGATTTAAGCCGCAATCCGCTCTTCGACACGCTGTTTACGATGCAGAATACGGAAAACGAGGAATTTGAGCTGGAAGGGCTTCGCCTGATTCCTTATCCGAGCGTATTAGATACCGCGAAGTTTGATATCAGCTTGGATGTGGGCGAGGAGAACGGCGGCTTGGATTACAGCTTCGAATATGCGACGGCTCTCTACAAAAGGGAGACGATCGAACGGCTGGCGAAACATTACGAGCAGCTGCTCGAAACGATCGTAAGCCGTCCGGATGCGAAGATTGCCGAGCTGAACTTGCTGACGGCAGAGGAAAAAGAACAAATTATCGGCGCGTTCAACCCGGCGCAGCCGGAAGCGGCTCCTGCGGCCGCGTTCCACCGGCTGTTTGAGGAACAGGCGGAGCGCACGCCGGAAGAGGCGGCCGTCGTGTACGAGAACGACCGGCTGACGTATGCGGAGCTGAACGAGCGGGCGAACCGCTTGGCGGCTACGCTGCGCGCAAGCGGCATCGGCCGGGAGACGATCGTCGGCATTCTCGCCGAGCGTTCGGTGGACTTGCTGGTGGCCGTGCTGGCCGTCTGGAAAGCGGGCGGGGCGTATGTGCCGCTCGACCCGGATTATCCGGCGGAGCGCGTGCGGTTCATGCTCGAAGACAGCGGAGCGAAGGTGCTGCTGACGCAAACGGCGCTGCGAGAGCGTGCTGAAGCCTGGCTTGACGAAGAGGAGCTGGCGCTGGCGGCGGTGCTGTACCTGGACGACGAAGCGTCGTACAGCGAGGAGCGGGCGAATGCGCCGATTGGCTCGGGCATAGTCTCCGGCAAGCTGACGGATACTGTGGACGACGGCGATGAGAGCCATCAGAATGTTGGCACCGACAGCTTCCATGAAGCCCGTCCGGAGGATCTGGCGTACGTGATCTATACGTCGGGAACGACGGGCAAGCCGAAGGGCGTGATGATCGAGCACCGCAGCCTGGTGAACACGGCGGCGGGCTACCGGCGGGAATACCGGTTGGATCAGTTCCCGGTGCGGCTGCTGCAGCTCGCAAGCTTCTCGTTCGACGTGTTCGTGGGAGATATCGCGCGGGCGCTGTACAACGGAGGCACGATGGTGATTGTGCCGAAGGACGACCGGATCGATCCGTCTCGTCTGCACTACTGGATCAGCCAGCAGCAAGTGACGATCTTCGAATCGACGCCGGCGCTGATCGTGCCGTTCCTGGAGTACGTGCACGAGCAGCGGCTGGATATGAGCTGGATGGAGCTGTTGATCACGAGCTCGGACAGCTGCAGCGTGGCGGATTACCGGACCTTGCAGGAACGCTTCGGCTCGTTGTTCCGGATCATCAACGCATACGGCGTGACGGAAGCGGCGATCGACTCCAGTTTCTACGACGAGCCGCTGACGAAGCTGCCGCAGACAGGCCATGTGCCGATCGGCAGAGCGTGGCTGAATGCGAAATTCTACATCGTGGATGCGCACCTGAATCCGGTGCCGGTCGGGGTGCTGGGCGAGCTGGTTATCGGCGGAGTCGGGGTAGCTCGCGGGTACTTGAACCGTCCGGGGCTGACAGAAGAGAAGTTCGTAGACAGCCCGTTCGCCGCGGGCGAGCGGTTGTACCGCACGGGAGACTTGGCGCGGTGGATGGAAGACGGCAACGTGGACTTCATCGGCCGGATCGACAACCAGGCGAAAATTCGGGGGTACCGGATCGAGACGGGCGAGATCGAGTCGCAGCTGCTGCGGGTGGAAGGCGTGCGCGAAGCGGTGGTGCTGGTTCGAAGTGACGCGAACGGGCAGAAGGCGCTATGCGCGTATTACACACCGGATACCGGAGCGGAGCTGGCAGTGAACGATCTGCGCGGCGCGCTGGCGCAGGAGCTGCCGGGCTACATGATCCCGTCGTACTTCGTGGAGATGGAGCGCCTGCCTCTGACGCAGAACGGAAAGATTGACCGGAAGGCGCTGCCAGCGCCGGAAGGGGAAGCGGGAAGCGGAACGGAGTACGTCGCACCGCGCAATGAGCTGGAAACGAAGCTGGCGGCGATTTGGCAGGAGGTGCTGGGGCTTGCGAAGGAGATTGGCGTTCACGACAACTTCTTCGACATCGGCGGCCACTCCCTGCGGGCGACGACGCTGGCGGGCAAGGTATTTAAGGAATTAAACGTCAACCTGCCGCTGCGCGACGTATTCCGTCACTCGACGATTGCGGCGATGGCCGAGGCGATCGCCCGGATGGAACGGCGGGAGCATGAGGCCATTCCTCAAGCGGAGGAGAGAGAGTACTACCCTCTGTCCTCCGCGCAGAAACGGCTGTTCATTCAGCACACGCTGGATGGAGCGGATCAGCTTTACAACATGCCGGAGCTGGTGCAGGTGGAAGGCGAGTTTGACTTAGACCGGTTGGAAGCCGCCTTGCGGAAATTGATAACACGGCATGAATCGCTGCGCACCGGTTTTGAAATCGTGAAGGCCGAAGCGGTTCAGCGGATTTACCCGCAGGTCGATTTTGCTATCGAGCATCATCAAGCGGATAAAGAGGATGCGGCTCAAATCGAGCAGATCGTCCGCAGCTTCGTTCGTCCGTTTGATCTCGGCAAGCCGCCGCTGCTGCGCGCCGGGGTCATCGAGCTGGAGCCGAACCTGCATATTCTCCTTTTCGACATGCACCATATGGTGTCCGACGGCGTATCGATGGCGATTGTGATCGATGAGTTCTCGAGTTTCTACGCCGGGGAAGAACTGCCGCCACTGCGCATTCAATACAAGGATTATGCCGTTTGGCAGCAGTCGAAGGCCCACCGAGAGCGGATTGGGCGGCAGGAAGCGTACTGGCTGCAAACCTTCGAAGGCGAGTTGCCGACGGCGGACCTGCCGATGGACTACGAACGGTCTGCGGCTCGCAGCTACGAAGGCGCGCATCTGGAGTTCGACGTCGAAGCTTCTCTCTCTGCGCGGCTGCGCGAATTGGCGGCCGAGCGTGAAAGCACGCTGTTCATGGTGCTGCTTGCGGCTTATACCGTGCTGCTGTCCAAGTACAGCGGGCAGGAGGACTTGGTCGTGGGTACCCCGGTGGCGGGAAGAACGAACGCTGATTTGGAACCGGTCATCGGGATGTTTGTCAATACGCTGGCGATCCGCAATCGTCCGTCGGGCGACAAAACGTTCTTGTCCTACCTGGAAGAAGTGAAGGAAACGGCTTTGGGTGCTTTCGAGAACCAGGATTATCCATTCGAGGAGCTCGTGGAGCGTTTGAATGTGAAGCGGGAGCCGGGTCGCTTCCCGCTGTTCGATGCCGTTTTCGACTTGCAAAATATCGAAGAACGAGACGCCGAGCTGGAAGGGGTCAGCCTGAAGACTTACGAGCTTGACCATTTGGAAGAAGCGAAGTTCGATCTGACGCTGTTTATGTATGAAAACAACGGGGCGCTGAGCGGGGGCTTCTTCTACGCCACCAAGCTGTTCAAAGAAGCGATGATCCGCACCTTGACCGAGGATTACCTGCGGGTACTGTCTCAAATTGCGGAAAATCCACAACTCGAGCTAAGCCGGATTGAATGTCATAAACCGGCGGCAGGCGCAAAGAGTGCCGTCGATACGATCGAATTCGCGTTCTAATCCTACAAGCGCGCCTCCGCCGTCAAGTGAAAGCGGCGCGCATCCCAAGGAAGACGGCGAACAACATCCAAGCCCGTAAACGCGCAGGCCGAAAGCAAGCTTTTTCGGACCTGCGCCGGGGCATGCGGTCACTTCATTTTTAGGGGAGGTACAAATGAAATCTTTGTTTGAAAAGGAAGAACGGTACTGGAGCGGCAAGTTTGACGCCGATGACAGCCTGAGCTTCCTTCCCTACAGTCAATCCTCCAAATTATCCGCCGACGGGGAAGCTGCGGCCGAGCCGGGCTTGCTTCACCGTACTCTGCCGAGTGAACTCTCGGAGAGAATCATTAGCCTCGCCAACGGTTCGGATTTGGCTTTGTACATGATTGTTTTGGCAGGAGTAAAAAGCCTGCTGTTCAAATATACCGGGCGGGACCAAGTGCTGGTCGGCATGCCTTCTTATAGCGCAGACCCCGACGGGACTCCGCCGCCGCATGACATCTTGGTGATCAAGACGTCCGTAAGCCGCCAGACTACGCTGAAAACGCTGCTCGGGGGCATCAAAGCTTCCATCGGCGAGGCGCTGGAGCATCAACACCTGCCTTTTCGGAAAATGGTGGAGCCGCTCCATCTGGACTATACGGGGGACGGCCTCCCGGTCGTCAACACCGTCGCATCCTTCGCCCCGATTCATCCGGAACCGCTGGGTAACCGGGTGGCGGCCGATACAGTTTTTCGCTTCGACCTTCAAAACCACTCCATTGAGCTGGAAATAAGCTTTGACGGGCAGCGGTACGAGCGGGCATTTGTGGACCAGGCGGCCGACCATCTTGTTCGGCTGCTGTCCGTGCTTTTATTTCAGCCGGATCTGGAGCTCGGACAAGCCGATGTGCTGTCCCCAGACGAGAGGGAGACGCTGCTGAAGCGATTTAATGACACCGAAACCGGGTTCGAGCGGGGGAAAACGATTTACGGCTTGTTCGAAGAACAGGCGGAGCTTTACCCGGACAACGTGGCCGCCGTCATGAACGAGCGGCAGCTGACCTACCGCGAGCTGAACGAGCGATCCAACCGCCTTGCGCGGAAGCTGCGAAAGACGGGAGTAGAAGCGGATCAGCTGGTAGCGATTCTGGCCGAACGCTCGCTCGATATGGTTGTCGGCATTCTGGCGATTCTCAAAGCGGGCGGAGCCTACGTGCCTGTCGATCCCGACTACCCGGAGGAGCGCATCCGCTTCATGATCGAGGATTCGGGCGCGCCGTTATTGCTGATTCAGAAGCATCTGCATGAGAAGACCGACTTCGCAGGAACGCGCCTCGAATTGGACGATTTCGTTTGGGGCGACAGAGGGGCGGACTCCGCCGATGCGCTGGACGCTTCGAACCTGGAGCCAATTTCCGGGCCGGGCAACCTGGCATATGTCATCTACACGTCGGGAACGACCGGCAGACCGAAAGGAACGCTGATCGAACATAAGAACGTCGTGCGTCTCCTGTTCAACGACAAGAACCTGTTCGACTTCGGGCCGTCCGACACGTGGACGCTGTTCCACTCGTTCTGCTTCGATTTCTCTGTCTGGGAAATGTACGGAGCGCTGCTGAACGGAGGCAAGCTGGTCATCGTACCGCCGCTCACGGCGAAAAATCCGGCCGATTTCCTGGCGCTGCTGAGCCGCGAACAGGTCACGATTTTGAACCAGACACCAACGTACTTCTATCAGCTGCTGCGTAAGGTCTTGGCGGACCATCCGTACGATCTGCGGATTCGCAACGTCATCTTTGGGGGCGAAGCGCTGAGTCCGCTGCTGCTCAAGGGCTTCAAGGCGAAGTACCCGGAGACGAAGCTGATCAATATGTACGGCATTACCGAGACGACGGTTCACGTGACGTATAAGGAAATCACGTGGGTCGAAATGGAGGCGGCGAAGAGCAATATCGGCAAGCCGATCCCGACGCTGAGGGTGTACATCCTTGATGAAAACCGCCGCCCTGTGCCGATTGGCGTAGCGGGCGAAATGTACGTGGCCGGGGAAGGCCTTGCGAGAGGATACCTGAACCGTCCGGATCTGACGGCGGAGAAGTTCGTCGATTCCCCGTTTGCGGAGGGGGAGAAACTGTACCGCTCGGGTGACTTGGCGGCTTGGCTGCCGGACGGCAACATCGAATACCTGGGCCGGATCGACCACCAGGTGAAAATCCGCGGGTACCGGATCGAGCTGGACGAAATCGAGACGCAGCTGCTGAAGATCGCCGCCGTGCAAGAAGCCAAGGTGCTCGACTGCGACGACGCGAACGGCCATAAGCAACTTGTCGCTTATTACGTCGCAGAAACGAGGCTGGCGGCGAATGAACTCAAAGAGGAGCTCGCCAAGCAGCTTCCGGGTTATATGATTCCTTCGTACCTCGTGCAGCTTTCGCGGATGCCGCTGACCCCGAACGGGAAAATCGACCGCAAAGCGCTGCCCGCGCCGGAGGAAGCCGCGGACGGAGGAACGGAATATGTCGCGCCGAGAACGCTGCTCGAAATGAAGATCGCCCGCGTCTGGCAGGATACGCTTGGCGTTCCGCAGGTCGGCGTAAAGGATAACTTTTTTGAGTTGGGTGGCAATTCGTTAAGTCTGATGAGGCTCGTTCAAGCCGTTTACGATGAAACGGGCATTGAGATACCGCTGAACCGTCAATTCCATAATGTAACAGTTGAAGCCATGGCTTTCGGAGAGGGGGATCAGGGCCTGGATAAAGGAGGAGACTCCTTCATTAAGCTGAATAAAGCAGGAGATCTGAACGTGTTCTGCTTCCCTCCGGGCAGCGGCTTTGGCATCGGTTATCGAGAGCTTGCAAGCAGGCTCGACGGCGGGTTCGTGCTCTACGGCATTGATTTTATCGACGATGCCGTCGATTACGAGGCCATGCTGAACCGTTATGTGGACGAGATCGTCCGCATCCAGCCGGAAGGACCATACGTGCTGCTCGGCTACTGCTTTGGAGGCAACCTGACGTTCGAGGTAGCCAAAACGATGGAGAAAAGAGGCTATTCCGTAACGGACGTGCTCATGGTGGACTCGTGGATTAAGGACACGCTGACGTCTTCCGAAACGTCGGAGAAAGAGCTTGAAGAAATGCTTGCCGATTTCGACGAAGAAGAGAAGGAATTAATGAGCAACCCGCTCGTGCGGGAGCGGGTTCATCGGAAGGTCAAAGCGACCTTGGCGTACGAAGCGCAGCTTATTAATTCCGGCACGATCCCGGCCCGGATTTACGAACTGATTGCGAAGGACAGCGAAGCGTTCCGCCTGAAGCACCAATTGCCTTCCTGGCGGGGGGCAACGACGCAAGCTTACGCCGATTACCGGCTGGAGGGTGCGCACGAGGAATTGCTGGAACTCGCGCGCGTGGAAGAAACGGCCGTCGTCATCCGGGACATCTTAGAGCAAGTCAAGCGGCAGATCGAAGCGGAGGCCGGGGTACTGCATGGAAGCTGACCGCCAGCCGTCTGCTCTAGAACAAGGCACAGCGGCGCCTTCCAAGTCCCAAACCGCTTATGCCGCCTGGAAAGCGTTCCGCTGGTTGATGTCCTATGTAAGCCGTCACAAAGGCTGGATGATCGTCGGTGTCTTGTCTGCGATTGCCGCCGCCGTTATTGAGATATGGACGGGAAGTTTGATCGAGCAGCTGACCACCCAGGCCGAGAAGGGGGCGGGGCCAATCGTTCTGCAAATCGTGTACGCGGTCTTTGTGGTCATCTTGATCGGTGTGCCGGCGAAGTTTTTCATGAGCTTCGGCGTGGAGCGAAGCAGCGCCTCTGCGGTGCAGGATATCCGCAACCATGTCATGCGTCATATCAGTAAACTCCCGGTCTCCTATTTGGAAAAGCAGCACTCCGGCGACGTATTGTCGCGGATCAACAACGACCTGCAGCTCATCCAGCAGTTTATGATTCGGGACCTCGCCCAGTGGTTTTATCATCCGCTGTTGTTCATCGGCTGTTTCGGTTATTTGATCTACCTCCAATGGGAGCTGATGCTGTACAGCCTGCTGTTATTTCCCGTAGCGCTGCTGGTTTCCCAATGGATCGGCAAGCAGTTGGAGCGGTTGACGGAGGAAGCCCAGGCGAACATGGGCCGAATGAACGTCAACCTCCAGGATACGCTTGGGGGTATGCCTATTGTAAAAAGCTACCTGCTATCCGGCATGTTATCTCGCTCCTACCAAGTGCTGCTGCAATTGACGGCCCAAAAAAAGCTGGCCGTGAAAAAGCGGGAAGCCTGGGTCAACCCGCTGCTTTCCACGCTGATGATCAGCCCGATCATTTTCGCCGTCAGTTACGGAAGCTATTTGATCTACAAAGGGCAGCTAGGCGCGGGAGAGCTGATCGCCTTCCTGTACTTGCTGAATCTGTGTCTGGAACCGCTGGAGCATATTCCCGAGCTCATCACGCGGACGTTCGAAATGACCGGTGCCCTGAGAAGGGTCTCCGAAATCGTCGAGCAGCCGACCGAAACGGAAAATGGCCGTTCGCTTCCGAAAGCGAGCGCCGCCCCCATCGAGTTTCAGAACGTAACCTTCGGGTATGAGGAGAGCTCCCCGATTCTGCGGAATGTTAGCTTCTCGGTGCCGGAAGGGAAGACGATCGCGCTTGTCGGAGCGAGCGGCGGAGGGAAGAGCACGGTGTTTAAGCTTGTATACGGCTTTTATCCGCTTCCGGAGGACCAGGGCGAGATCCGCGTGTTTGGCAGCCTGATCCACGGCGCTGATCCGGAGCAGCTTCGGTCGCATTTTTCCGTGGTAACCCAGGATTCATATTTGTTTAGCGGCACGATCGCTGAAAATATCGGCTACGGGCGGGAAGTAGCGTCGATGGACGAGATTATCGAAGCCGCCAAAGCCGCTCAGGCGCATTCCTTCATTATGCAGCTTCCCGACGGCTACCAGACGTATGTTGGAGAGCGAGGAGGCTTTTTGTCCGGCGGACAGCGCCAGCGCATTGCAATGGCCCGGGCTTTCCTGAAGGATGCTCCTGTTCTGCTGCTGGACGAGCCAACGTCGGCTCTTGATCCGGAGTCGGAAAGCGCGGTTCAGGAAGCGCTGGGCGTATTGATGAAGCAGAGAACGACGATGGTTATTGCCCACCGGCTTTCTACAGTACAAAACGCCGACGAAATTTGGGTCATGGAACAGGGGAGTATTGTTGAAAAGGGCACTCATGAACAATTGTTGAAGATGAAGGGACTGTACGCCCAGTCGTACTATCAGGAATTTACTGAGTCTGCCGAACGCAGGGAGGTGGCGTACACATGAAAAAGTGCGGATGGCTCTCGCAAGTGAAAGAACTCGGCTACTTGCTGATGTTTATGAACCGCAAGCGCAAAACCCAGTACGCCATTGGCCTGGCCGTGACGGCGCTCACCCAGACATTGTTCCTGATCGCCTTCAGCTTGGTCGTACATAACTTGGTTGATTTCGCCGTGTCCCGAGATACGTCCCTGATGGTGGAAGCCTTTATTATTTTGGGCGCGGTCTTGTTCCTGGAAAATGTGATTTCTCCCTGGTTCATTTACTTATACCAGCGCAGTGTCGAGCTGACTGTGCTGAATATCCGCGAACGTCTTTATGACAAGCTGTGCCGGGTGCGGCCGAGATTCCTGGAGCAGACGCACCATGGGGACTTGCTGTCGCGGGTGAACAACGACGTAACGACCGTTGAGTTTACATTCTCGCAGGTTTACTTCGTTTTGCTGCTTCAAGTTGTCTTTTGCATCGGCTCCATTGTCTCCATGGTGTTGATCGATTGGCGGTTTGCCGGCGTATCCTTCGTCATTCTGCTGCTGTCCTCCGTGGTCAGTCTGAAATTTGCGCGGGATATTCGCGCCTTGTCCGAACAAGGCTTGCAAACGCTCGGTAAAATGACCGAAAAATTCAAAGATTTTATGGGCGGCATTCAAATTGTGAAGCTGTTCCGCATCCGCACGATTTACGGCCAGTACGAGGCGTTGAACGAACAAATGACGCAGACGCTTCGGCAAACCGCGCAGAAGAACGGCATGCAGGCTGCGGTGAATCATTTTATCAGCTACGTTACGTTCTGCGGCATCATCGTCATCGGCAGTCTTCTTTATGCCTACGGACTGATGGGAATGGGAAGCGTCGCCGCCCTGGCGGTTCTGCAAGTGAATCTGACGCACGCCTTGTTGAACTTGGGGATGGTTCTGTCGATGACCCAAAATTCGCTCGCGGGCGCTCATCGGATTCAAGAGGTACTAAGAGAGGAAGAGGAACCGGAGCGTTTGGGATCTCCTCATAGCGAGCTCGTGTCGGAGGCTGCGGTGGAGTTTCGCGATGTGGAATTTTCCTATCAGGCGGATAAAAAGGTGCTTGTCGACATCTCCATGCAGGTGTTTCCCGGCCAGGTCGCCGCTATCGTGGGGACCAGCGGCAGCGGCAAAAGTACGCTGATCAAGCTGCTGCTCGGCTTTTATCCTGTGGACAGCGGAGAAATCCTGCTCCAAGGCAAACCGTTCGGCCATTACACGCTGGAAGAAATCCGCAGGCAGATTGCATACGTTCCGCAGGAGCCATTCTTGTTTACCGGCACGATTGAGGAAAACATCCGCTACGGCAACCCGGATGCAACGGATGAAGAAGTGATCGAAGCGGCCAAAGCGGCGTACGCTCACCATTTCATTCAGGAACTTCCTGAACAGTATAAAACGCCGGTGGGAGAGAGAGGAGCGTCGTTGTCGGGCGGACAAAGGCAGCGAATTGCGATCGCACGGGCGATTCTCAAAAACGCCCCGATTCTGCTGCTGGACGAAGCGACTTCCGCGCTGGATAACGAATCCCAGCATTGGGTACAGCAGGCCTTGAACGTATTGATGAAGGGGCGCACCACCATTCTGATCGCCCACCGACTCAGCACCGTGGAACATGCGGATTTGATTACCGTCATGAACCAAGGGACGGTCGTCGAGCGGGGCCGCCATCAGGACCTGCTGGCGCTCGGAGGTTTTTACGCCCGGCTGTACGGCTAGATCCGCTTTACGGCGGGCGGCTTCTTGCTCGCGAATGCGACAGAGTCTTTTAGTAATCCAAGGTATGACTTTATAACCGGTAGTTACCAGAAAACGTAGACACGAAAAATGAGGAAGAGTCCGATGGAGCCGTTCCGGGAATGGCCTGCGCGGTTCTTCTAAGAGTGACTAAGTGACATCTAGGTACAAAGCCTATCTATAAAGAATCTCTAAACCGGGAGTGTGTCGATGTGACAGAGAATACCAACGAGCAATATGGATTAACGCAAGCCCAGCGCCGAATATGGTTCATGGAAATTATGAATCCGGGAACGTCCATCACGATGCTTTCCGCGACCTACCAGATTACGGGCGAGATCAACACACAGCTTCTGAAGCAAGCGGCGGTAGAGATCGTCAAAACCTATGACGTTTTCCGAATCCGCATTAGCGGGGATTTGCAAAATCCAACGCAGTGGTTCGAAGAGCCGGAGAATGTCCAAGCTAGGATAAGCCGCCTCGAAATAGGCACAACCGAACAATTCTATGCTTGGGTGAAAGAAGTAAGCGAAAAACCGGCCAGCGTGTTCGACGAACACCTCTACCAATTTACGATTATCCATTTTGCGAACGGCCAAGTATGGCTCAATTTGACGGTAAATCATATTATCGCCGACGGCTTATCCGTCAATGCTTTGCTGCATGCGGTGATGGAAAAATACCTGGAACTGCGCAAAGGCATCTCCAGCAGTTACCAGGTCCCTTCCTACCTGGATTATATTTCCTCGGAGCGTGAATATGAGCAATCGCAGCGTTATCAAAAAGGCAAGGAATACTGGCTGACAAAGTACAACACTTTGCCTGAAACGACCGGCATTAAATCGTATCCGCCATTCTCGATCGGCAGCGATTCCAATAAACTGTCCATCACTTTGGACGGTTCCCGGTATGAACGCATTCTGGCCTTCAGCGAACAATATCAGGTCAGCTTATATACGTTATTTCTGTCCGCCATGTACGTTTTATTGTACAAGCTGACCGACAGCACCGATGTTCCGGTCGGCACGGTTTTTGCCAATCGCACCAGCAAGAAGGAAAAAGAAACGATCGGCATGTTCGTCAGCACCGTGGCTACGCGGATTCGTCTGAATCCAGACAGACACGTGCTTTCCTTGATCCAAACGGTTTCCAAGGAAAATACGGCGGATCTGCGGTATCAGAAATACCCTTATAACCAATTGATCCAGGATTTGCGCGAACAACACGGCCGCAACGATCTTTCGGGGCTGTTCCGCACGTCTCTGGAATATCTGCCTTTGAAAATCGTGGAGTACGAAGAAATCAAGGTACGCCTGGAGGCCCACTTCGCTAGGCACGAGATGGACGATTTGCTGCTGCGCTTCGACCATATGCTGAATGAAGGCCATGTAATTCTCCATGCTTCCTATCGTACCGGCTTGTTCGAGACGGCCGAGATTGATCGGATTATGGAACAGTATGTAACCGTTCTGGACCAGTTTCTTCAGACTCCCGAACTGCCGGTACGCGAGATTTCTCTGCTGAGCGATGAGGAGAGACACCGCATTCTCAACGTTTTTAACCCGCCGGTGGCAGGGCTGAGCGAGGGAGAAGCGTTTCATCGGTATGTTGAAAAATTTGCTCGGGAAATTCCAGATCATCCGGCAGTCGTCTACATGGACAAACAGCTGACCTACGGCGAATTGAACGAACGCGCCGAGCGACTGGCTTCTCTCCTTCGCGAACAGGGCGTGGGAAGGGAGACGATTACGGGGATCTGGGCGGAGCGTTCGGTGGAACTGCTGGTCGGGGTGCTCGCCGTTTGGAAAGCCGGCGGAGCCTATGTACCGCTGGACCCCGATTATCCGGCGGAGCGGATTGAGTACATGCTCAGCGATAGCGATGCAACGGTGCTGCTTACGCAGCGTCATCTGTTGGAGCGGGCCGGAGGTTGGTTGGCCGATGACCGGCTGAAGCTTCAAGCTGTCTATGCCATGGACGATGAACAGATTTATAACGGGGATGCCTTAGCCGTGGAATTTGAATCTGCCGACAGCGCCCCGCAAGACTTGGCTTATGTGATTTACACCTCGGGTACGACGGGACGCCCGAAAGGCGTCATGATCGAGCACGGCAGTCTCGTGAATACGGCGGATGCGTACCGTCGCGAGTACCGGTTGGATCAGTTTCCGGTGCGGCTGCTGCAGCTGGCCAGCTTCTCGTTTGACGTGTTTGTCGGAGACATCGCGCGGACGCTGTATAACGGAGGCACGATGGTGATTGTGCCGAAGGATGACCGGATTGATCCGAACCTCTTATACGGCTGGATTCGGGACCAAAGCATTACGGTATTCGAATCGACGCCTGCGCTCATCCTGCCGTTCATGCAGCATATTTATGAAGAAGGGCTGGACGTTAGCTCCATGCAGTTGCTGATTACCAGCTCGGATGCTTGCAGTGTCACCGATTACCGATTGCTGCAGGAAAGATTCGGCGGACAATTTCGCATCATCAACAGCTATGGCGTTACCGAAGCGGCCATTGACAGCAGCTTTTACGGTGAGCCGCTGGATAAGCTGCCACCGTCGGGTCATGTGCCGATCGGCAAAGCTTGGCTGAACGCCCGGTTTTACATTGTCGATGCCGCATTAAAGCCGGTTCCTGTAGGGGTACCGGGCGAGCTTGTCATCGGCGGCGCCGGGGTGGCGCGCGGGTACTGGAACCGTCCGGATCTAACCGCCGAGAAGTTTGCGGACAGCCCGTTTGTGCCGGGCGAACGTCTGTACCGGACAGGCGATTTGGCCCGCTGGCTGGAAGACGGCAACGTCGACTACATCGGCCGGATCGACTATCAGGTGAAAATTCGCGGGTTCCGGATCGAACTCGGCGAAATTGAAACGGCCCTGCTGCGTTTCCCGGGCGTCAAGCAGGCTGTGGTGACCGACCGTATGGATGAGCAGGGGCAAAAGTATTTGTGCGGCTACGTGGCGGCGGATGCTTCCTTGCAACTGAGCGATCTGCTGTCCCAATTGAAGCAAAAGCTGCCGGCCCATATGGTCCCGGCCCGGCTGGTGTCTCTTGATAAGCTTCCGCTCACGCCGAACGGCAAAATTGACCGTAAAGCGCTGCCTGAACCGACCGGAGAGGTAGAAGCAGGCCGTGAGTATGTGGCTCCTCGCACAACGCTGGAAACAAGACTTGCTCTCATTTGGCAGCAGGTGCTGGGTATTGCGCGAGTTGGAGTCCAAGGCGATTTCTTTGACTTGGGTGGTCATTCCTTGCGGGCCTCCACGCTGGTTTCCAAGATTCGGAAAGAGCTGCAAGTCGAGGTTCCGCTGCGGGAAGTTTTCCGCTACACCACGATCGAACAGCTGGCCCAAAGAATCGGCGGTTTAAGGCAGCAGGAGACGTATGAGATTACAAAGGCGGCTGAGGCCGAGTACTATCCGGTTTCATCCGAGCAAAAGCGCCTGTACGTCTTGCGCCAGCTTGACGGGGCTGAGCGCAGCTATAATATGTCGGCGGCGCTTCTTCTCGAAGGCAAGCTGGACTGCACGCGCGTCGAGCATGCGTTCCGGGCGCTGATTCAGCGCCATGAGACGCTGCGTACCGGGATCGAGCAGGTTCAAGGCGAGCTTGTCCAGCGCATCTATGACGAGGTGGAGTTTGCTGTGGATTATTTCCAAGCGAGCGAGCGGGAAGTAGAGCAAGTGGTGGAAGCTTACTATCACCCGTTTGATCTGACCAAGCCGCCACTTTTCCGCATCGGCCTAATCGAAGTCGCCGAGGATCGCCACATTCTGCTGTTCGATATGCACCATATCGTCTCGGACGGCATTTCGACAGCGCTGCTCTTCGATGAGTTCAGCCGCCTGTATCGGGGCGAGGAGCTGACCCCGCTGCGCATTCAATACAAAGATTATTCCGTTTGGCAGCATTCCGAAGCTTACGGGCAGATGCTCCAGCCGCAGAAGGAGTATTGGCTGGAACAGCTGTCGGGCGAGCTGCCGGTCTTGGAGCTACCGACGGACTTCCCGCGGCCTGCGGTGCAAAGCTTTGACGGCCGAACCGTGAAGTTTTATATCGAGAAAGATCGGACGGAGAAGCTGAAAGAGCTGGCGGCACGGACAGGGACGACCCTGTACATGGTGCTGCTGTCGGCTTACACCATCCTTATGCATAAATATTCGGGTCAGGAAGATCTGATCGTAGGAACGCCGATTGCCGGAAGAACGCAGGAAGAAGTGCAGCCGATCGTAGGGATGTTTATCAACACGCTGGCCATTCGCAGCCGTCCGGAGCGTTCCAAGCCGTACCTTTCGTACCTGGAAGAAATCAAGGACATCACGCTCGGGGCTTTCGAGCACCAAAATTATTTGTTCGAAGACTTGGTAGAAAGTCTTCACATTCCGCGCGCGACTGGCCGGAATCCGCTCTTTGACACGTTCTTCTCCCTGCAAAATACGGAGAACGAGCAAATTGTCATCGAGGGGCTGGAGCAATCGTTTTATCCACTGGAAAACCAAACATCCAAGTTCGAGCTACTCCTGGATATTTCGGAGCTGGACGGTCAGCTCGAATGCCGGTTAGAGTACGCTACGGCTTTGTATAAACAGGAGACCGCAGAGCGGTTCGCCAGACATTATGACAAGCTGCTTGAAACCATCGCAGCAGCGCCGGACGGGGATATTGCCTCGCTGGAAATGCTCAAGGAGGAGGAAATCCGCGAGCTGGTGCGCGGTTTCAACGATTCGGAGGCGGATTACCCGCGGCAGCAGACGATTCACGGCTTGTTCGAAAAACAGGCGGAGCTTTACCCGGATAACGTGGCCGCCGTCATGAACGAGCGGCACCTGACCTACCGTGAGCTGAACGAGCGATCCAACCGCCTTGCGCGGAAGCTGCGGGAGACGGGAGTAGAAGCGGACCAACTGGTAGCGATTCTGGCCGAACGCTCGCTCGATATGGTCGTCGGCATTCTGGCGATTCTCAAAGCGGGCGGAGCATACGTGCCTGTCGATCCCGACTACCCGGAGGAGCGTATCCGCTTCATGATCGAGGATTCGGGCGCGCCGTTATTGCTGATTCAAAAGCATCTGCATGAGAAGACCGACTTCGCAGGAACGCGCCTCGAATTGGACGATTTCGTTTGGGGCGACAGAGGGGCGGACTCCGAAGGTGCGCTGGACGCTTCGAACCTGGAGCCAATTTCCGTGCCGGGCAACCTGGCATATGTCATCTACACGTCGGGAACGACCGGCAGACCGAAAGGAACGCTGATCGAGCATAAGAACGTCGTGCGCCTCCTGTTCAACGACAAGAACCTGTTCGACTTTGGGCCGTCCGACACGTGGACGCTGTTCCACTCGTTCTGCTTCGATTTCTCTGTCTGGGAAATGTACGGAGCGCTGCTGAACGGAGGCAAGCTGGTCATCGTACCGCCGCTGACGGCGAAAAATCCGGCCGATTTCCTGGCGCTGCTGGGCCGCGAACAGGTTACCATTTTGAACCAGACGCCAACGTACTTCTACCAGCTGCTGCGTGAGGTCTTGGCGGACCATCCGTACGATTTGCGGATTCGAAACGTCATCTTTGGGGGCGAAGCGCTCAGTCCGCTGCAGCTCAAGGGCTTCAAGACGAAGTACCCGGAGACGAAGCTGATCAATATGTACGGCATTACCGAGACGACGGTTCACGTGACGTATAAGGAAATCACGTGGGTCGAAATGGAGGCGGCGAAGAGCAATATCGGCAAGCCGATCCCGACGCTGAGGGTGTACGTCCTGGATGAAAACCGCCGCCCTGTGCCGATCGGCGTAGCGGGCGAAATGTACGTGGCCGGGGAAGGCCTTGCGAGAGGATACCTGAACCGTCCGGATCTGACGGCGGAGAAGTTCGTCGATTCCCCGTTTGCGGAGGGGGAGAAACTGTACCGCTCGGGCGACTTGGCGGCTTGGCTACCGGACGGCAACATCGAATACCTGAGCCGGATCGATCATCAGGTGAAAATCCGCGGGTACCGGATCGAGCTGGACGAAATCGAGACGCAGCTTCTGAACGCCCGGGGCGTGGAAGAAGCGGTGGTGCTCGCCCGTCAGGACGGCGGGGGCGAGAAGGCGCTTGTCGCCTACTTTGTGGCGGACCGGATGCTGACGGTCAGCGAAATGAGAACCTCGCTGGCCCAGGAAATTCCGGGATACATGATCCCGTCGTACTTCGTGCAGCTGGAGCGCATGCCGCTGACGACCAACGGTAAAGTGGACCGCAAAGCGCTGCCGGAGCCGCAAGGCGGCATACAAACGGGCGTCGAATACGTAGCGCCGCGTAACCGGACGGAGTCCCAGCTTGTGAAGATCTGGGAGGAAGTACTGGGCTACTCCGGCATTGGAGTCCTGGACAATTTCTTCGAGCTCGGAGGCCACTCCTTGCGGGCGACGAACCTTGTCAGCAAGATTCAGAAGGAAATGAACGTCGAACTTCCGCTGCGCGATGTGTTCCGCTATACGACGGTAGAGTCGATGGCCGGGGCTATTGCCAGCTTGGAAGAAACGCGGCACTGCTCGATTCCGAAAGCGGAAGAGAAAGCGTACTATCCGGTTTCCTCCGCGCAAAAAAGGCTGTACGTCCTGCACCAGCTGGATAGTTCGGAGCTGAATTATAACCTCCCAAGCGCCTTGCAATTGGAAGGGGCTTTGAACGAGGTCAAAGTGGAAAAGGCGCTGACTACTTTGGTGGCCCGGCACGATATGCTGCGCACCGGTTTTGAAATCGTGAATGGGGAGCCGGTTCAGCGTATTCATCCGCTCGTAGCTTTCAAGGTCAAGAAGCTTCAAGCAAGCGAAGATCAGGTTGCGGCCATTCTTGAAGGCTTCATTCAGCCTTTTGACTTGACCCAGCCGCCTTTGCTGCGCGCCCTGCTGATCGAACTGGAGAAAGAGAAATTCCTGCTCGCGCTGGATATTCATCATATTGGTTCCGACGGCCTTTCCATGGACGTGCTGCTGCGCGAATTCGTGCGGCTTTACAATGGGGAAGAATTGCCGGAGCTGCGGATTCAATACAAGGATTACGCCGTTTGGCAGCAATCCGAGGAGCAGCGCCAGCGCATCAAACGGCAGGAGGAATACTGGCGCGGGGTATTCAGCTCCGAGCTTCCGGTTCTTGAGCTGCCTCTCGACTTCTCCCGCCCGGCCGTCCAGCAGTTTGACGGTCAAACGCTCACGTTTACGCTGGATGCGGAGAAAAGTGAAGCTCTCAAACGGCTTGCCGGCGATTCGGGGGCGACGCTATACATGCTTCTGCTGGCTGCGTACTCCGTATTGCTTCATAAATACGCGGGACAGGAAGATATAGTGGTCGGCACTCCGATTGCCGCCCGTTCTCACGCCGACCTGCAGCCGATTATCGGCATGTTCGTCAATACGCTGGCCCTTCGCTTGGGTCCGGCGGCGGAGCGGACGTTCCTGGATTACTTGCAGGAAGTGAAGGAAACGACGCTTGGAGCCTACGAGCACCAGGACTATCCGTTCGAGGAGTTGGTGGAAGCTCTTCAGGTGAGCCGGGATTTAAGCCGGAATCCTCTGTTTGACACCATGTTTTCTTTGCAAAAACACGAAAGCTTGGATTTAACCCTGGAAGGCTTGCAATGGTCGCTGTTCGACATCGAGGAAAAGACGGCAAAGTTTGATCTTAGCTTGGATATCGTGGAAGCCGATAACGAGCTGGTTTGCAAGATCGAGTACGCTACCTCGTTGTTTAGACAGGAAACGATGGAACGGCTGGCGGGTCATTACGAGCAGCTTTTGGCGTCGATCTTGGCTCAGCCGGGTGCGCGGATTTCAGATTTGGATATCTTGCCGGACAGCGAAAAGCATGATTTGCTGGTCGGGTTTGACGTGTCGTCTTCGGCTCTCGCGAAGCAACCCGCCGCAGAGGGTACAGGTTTGGAAGCGGATGAGTCGTGGAGAGAGAGAACGTTCCACGAGCTGTTCGAGGAGCAGGCGGAGCGCACTCCGGGAGCGCTGGCGGTTGTCTACGAAGACAGCAAGCTGACGTATGCGGAGCTGAACGCCAAAGCGAATCGTCTGGCGTATGCACTGCGGGCGCGCGGGGTGAAGCCGGAGCAGGTGGTCGGCATTTTGGCCGGCCGTTCGGCGGAGCTGTTGATCGGGGTGCTCGCCGTATGGAAAGCGGGCGGCGCTTATGTGCCGCTCGACCCGGACTATCCGGCGGAGCGGATCGAGTATATGCTCGCGGACAGCGGGGCGTCGGTGCTGCTCACGCAGACCCGCCTGCTGGAGCAGGCGGAAGCTTGGCGCAGCGACGGAGCTCTAGTGCTGCAAACGGTGCTTGCGCTTGACGACGCCACGACGTACAGCCTCGGAGCGGCTGTGGGCGTACAAGCTTTGGGCGAAGCAGGCGCAGAGGCGGAGGCTTTGGCGCAAGCGGAAACGGCTTCTGCCGAAATGTCCGCCACGGCAGAAGCCGAGAAGAACGTACTAGCGGCGGATCTCGCATCGAATCCGGCGAATGTGAACAAGCCGCGCGATTTGGCTTACGTCATCTACACCTCCGGTACGACGGGCAAGCCGAAGGGCGTGATGATCGAGCACCGCAGCCTGGTGAACACGGCGGCGGGCTACCGGCGGGAATACCGCCTGGATCAGTTCCCGATCCGGCTGCTGCAGCTCGCGAGCTTCTCGTTCGACGTGTTCGTCGGCGATATTGCGCGGACGCTGTACAACGGCGGCACCATGGTCATCGTGCCGAAGGACGACCGGATTGATCCAACCCGCCTCTACGGCTGGATTCGCGACTACGCCGTGACGGTGTTCGAATCGACTCCGGCGCTGATCGTGCCGTTCATGGAGCATGTGCATGCCGAGGGTCTGGACCTCAGCTCGATGCAGCTGCTGATCTCAAGCTCGGATGCGTGCAGCGTAGCGGATTACCGCACCTTGCAGGAGCGCTTCGGCTCGCAGTTCCGTATTATTAACAGCTATGGCGTAACGGAAGCGGCGATTGACTCCAGCTTCTATGACGAGCCGCTGGAGAAGCTGCCGAAGACGGGCAGCGTGCCGATCGGGAAAGCGTGGCTGAACGCCAAGTTCTACATCGTGGATGCGAATCTGAAGCCGGTGCCGATCGGGGTGTTGGGCGAGCTGGTTATCGGCGGAGCGGGTGTGGCCCGCGGTTACTTGAACCGCCAGGATTTGACGGCGGAGAAATTCGTAGACAGCCCGTTCGCCGCTGGGGAGCGGCTGTACCGGACGGGCGACCTGGCGCGCTGGATGCCAGACGGCACCGTGGACTTCATCGGCCGGATCGACAACCAGGTTAAAATTCGCGGCTATCGGATCGAGCTTGGTGAAATTGAAGCGGCCATGAAAAATTTTGCCGGCGTGCGTCAAGCGCTTGTCATCGACCGGACGGACGAGCGGGGGCAGAAATATTTGTGCGGGTATGTCGTAGCGGATTCCAGCTTCGATCTGGAAAGGCTTGTGGCCCATCTGGACGCCGCGTTGCCTTCCCATATGGTGCCTTCGCGCATCATGCGCCTTGATCAAATGCCGCTTACGCCGAACGGGAAGATCGACCGTAAAGCGCTGCCTGTGCCGGAAGGAAGCATTCGTGTCGAGGCTGCATACACGGCGCCTCGTACTCCTGCCGAGCAAGCACTATCGTCGGTCTGGCAGTCGGTGCTGGGCGTGGATCAGGTCGGCACGATGGACAATTTCTTTGCGCTCGGCGGCGATTCGATCAAGGCCTTGCAGGTATCGTCCCGTCTTTTGCAAACGGGGTACAAGCTGGTCATGAAAGATTTGTTCCATTACCCGACGATTTCCGCCCTTAGTTTGCATCTGCAAACGGCGGAGAGAACGGCAAGCCAGGCCGAAGTGACGGGAGAGGTCATCTTGACCCCGATTCAGCGCTGGTTCTTTGAACAAAATCCGGCTGACGTACATCACAGCAACCAGGCGTTCATGCAGTTCTCCAAGCAAGGCTTTGACGAAGAAGCTTTACGCCAAGCGGTGCGTCAGCTTGTCGTGCATCACGATGCTCTCCGTACGGTTTACCGCCAAACCGAGAACGGCTATACCGCCTGGAACCGCGGCGCCGGGGAGAACGAAGCGCTGTTCGATCTGGAAGTTGTCGATTTCAAAGGAGTCGGCGACGTGAAAGAAGCGGTAGAGGCTAAGGCGAATGACATTCAAGCGAGCATCGATCTGGAAAACGGTCCGCTGGTGAAGCTCGGCTTGTTCCGCTGCGACGACGGCGACCACCTGCTCATCGCGATCCATCACTTGGTCGTAGACGGCGTATCCTGGCGGGTTCTGCTTGAGGATTTTGCTGCCGGCTATGAGCAGGCGCTGCAAGGGCAGCCGATCCGTCTGCCGCTCAAAACGGATTCATTCCAAACGTGGGCGAAACAGCTCGCTGATTATGCGAACGGTCCGGCGATGGAAAGCGAGAGAGAGTATTGGCAACATATCGAGCAATTGACCTATGAGCCGCTTCCGAAGGATTTTGAACAAGGCAGATCCAAGCTGAAGGACAGCGGGCTCGTGACCGTTCGCTGGACGGCAGAGGAAACCGAACAGCTGCTGAAGCAGGCACACCGTGCTTACCATACGGAAATGAACGATTTGCTGCTTGCTGCGCTTGGCCTCGCGGTACAAGCTTGGAGCGGCCGGGAACGCGTGCTGGTGAATCTCGAAGGCCACGGCCGGGAAGATATTTTGCCGGATGTGGACATTACACGCACAGTAGGCTGGTTTACAAGCCAATTCCCTGTCGTTCTGGAGCCGGGTCACGCCCAGGCGCTCGGTCATCAGGTGAAACAGGTTAAGGAAAGCTTGCGCCGCATTCCGAACAAAGGAATCGGCTACGGCATCCTGCGTTATTTGTCGGCGTCGCGTGACGGCGAGCGCTTCGCTTTGGAGCCGGAGATCAGCTTTAACTATTTGGGTCAGTTCGACCAGGATTACGAAAGCAGCGACTCGCAGCCGTCTCCGTTCAGCCCGGGCTCCGATTCAAGCCCGAATGCAGTGATGGATTTTGTCCTCGATATTAACGGTATGGTGTCGGAAGGAGTGCTGGAACTCACGATCCGTTATGGGGAAACCCAGTATAAACGGGAAACGGTAGAGCGCCTGGGCACCCTGCTTCAATCGAGCTTGCGTGAAGTCATCAGCCATTGCGTATCGAAAGAGCGGCCGGAGCTTACGCCTAGCGACGTACTGCTTCAAGATGTGACGGTGGAAGAACTGGAGCGGCTGTCCGAACATACGGCGGCGCTCGGCGAACTGGAGAATGTATACACCTTGACTCCGCTGCAAAAAGGGATGTTGTTCCACAGCCTGCTGGATGCCGATTCGGAAGCTTACTTCGAACAGGTGACCTTCGATCTGTACGGAAGCCTGAATGTCGAAGCCTTCACCCAAGGATTGGATACGCTGGTGCAGCGGAATGAGGCGCTGCGGACCAACTTTATTACTGGCTGGAGAGACGAGCCGCTTCAAGTGGTATTCCGCGAGCGGAAGTGTGAAGTGTACTTCAAAGATATTCGCTCGGTAAGCGATGAAGACCCGGAGAAGACGATAGCCGATTTTGTCAGCGCGGATAAAGCGAACAAGTTCGATTTTGCCCGAGGCTCTCTTATGCGCGTGACAGTTTTGCGCACGGGCGACGAGTCCTACCATGTGATCTGGAGTCACCATCACATTTTGATGGACGGCTGGTGCATGTCCTTCATGATCAAGGAAGTGTTCGACACCTACTTCGCGTTCCACGAGAAGCGGACGCTGGAGCTTCCTCCGGTTACCTCGTACTCCCGGTATATCGAATGGCTGGAAGCTCAAGATGCCGCGAAAGCTTCGCGTTACTGGTCCGAGTATTTGGCGGGTTACGATCAGCAGACCAAGCTGCCCCAGGAGAAAACGCAGCTGAAGCAGGGCGCTTTTGAAGCAGCTGAAATCGATGTGGAACTCAGCAAGGAACTGACCGGGCAAATCGGGCGGGTGGCGCGCCAGCAGCAGGTGACGCTCAATACGTTCATGCAGACCGTATGGGGACTGGTTCTGCAGGTATACAACAACAGCGAGGATGTTGTATTCGGCTCCGTCGTATCCGGGCGTCCGGCGGAAATTCCGGGCATCGAAAGCATGATCGGCCTGTTTATTAATACGATCCCGGTCCGTATTCAAGGCAAAGCCGAGGAGACGGTAGCCGATATCTTGAGAAAAACCCAGGACCAAGCGCTGGCATCGGGAGCTTACGAAACGTTCCCGCTGTTCGAGATTCAGTCGCTGAGCGAGCAAAAGCGCGACTTGATCAACCATATCATGGTCTTTGAAAATTATCCGATGGAAGAACAGATTGAGCAGGTCGTCGGCGGAGACAAAGAAGCGCTGAAAATCGCTAATATCCATTCGCCGGAGCAAACGAACTACGACCTGGACATTACCGTCATTCCGGAAGAGCATATTTTGCTGCGGTTTACGTACAATGCGCTGACGTTCAGAGAGGAAGACATCAGGCTGATCCACGGTCATTTTGCCCGGGCACTGGAGATGGTTGCGGCTAACCCGAACATCCGCGTGAATCAGTTGGAGCTTTTGACGGCGGCGGAAAAAGAGCAAATTCTCGGCGCGTTTAACCCGGCGCAGCCGGAAGCGGCTCCTGCGGCGGCGTTCCACCGGCTGTTCGAGGAACAGGCGGAACGCACGCCGGAAGCGGCAGCTGTCGTGTACGAGAACGACCGGCTGACGTATGCGGAGCTGAACGAGCGGGCGAATCGCTTGGCGGCCACGCTGCGCGCAAGCGGCATCGGCCGGGAGACGATCGTCGGCATTCTCGCCGAGCGTTCGGTGGATTTGCTGGTGGCCGTGCTGGCCGTCTGGAAAGCGGGCGGGGCGTATGTGCCGCTCGACCCGGATTATCCGGCGGAGCGCGTGCGGTTCATGCTCGAAGACAGCGGAGCGAAGGTGCTGCTGACGCAAACGGCGCTGCGAGAGCGCGCCGAAGCCTGGCTCGGCGAAGAGGAGCTGGCGCTGGCGGCGGTGCTGTACCTCGACGACGAAACCTCGTACAGCGAGGAGCGGACGAATGCCGACAGCTTCCATGAAGCCCGTCCAGAGGACCTGGCGTACGTGATCTACACGTCGGGAACGACGGGCAAGCCGAAGGGCGTGATGATCGAGCACCGCAGCCTGGTGAACACGGCGGCGGGCTACCGGCGGGAATACCGGTTAGATCAGTTCCCGGTGCGGCTGTTGCAGCTCGCAAGCTTCTCGTTCGACGTGTTCGTGGGAGATATCGCGCGGACGCTGTACAACGGAGGCACGATGGTGATTGTGCCGAAGGACGACCGGATCGATCCGTCTCGTCTGCACCACTGGATGGAGCGGGAACGGGTCACCATCTTCGAATCGACGCCGGCGCTGATCGTGCCGTTCCTGGAGTACGTGCACGAGCAGCAACTGGATATGAGCTGGATGGAGCTGTTGATCACGAGCTCGGACAGTTGCAGTGTGGCGGATTACCGGACCTTGCAGGAACGCTTCGGCTCGTTGTTCCGGATCATCAATGCTTACGGCGTGACGGAAGCGGCGATCGACTCCAGCTTCTACGACGAGGAATTGGCGAAGCTGCCGCAGACAGGCCATGTGCCGATCGGCAAAGCGTGGCTGAATGCGAAATTCTACATCGTGGATGCGCACCTGAATCCGGTGCCGGTCGGGGTGCTGGGCGAGCTGGTCATCGGCGGAGTCGGAGTGGCGCGCGGGTACTTGAACCGTCCGGAGCTGACGGAAGAGAAGTTCGTAGACAGCCCGTTCGCCGCGGGCGAGCGGTTGTACCGCACGGGAGACTTGGCGCGGTGGATGGAAGACGGCAACGTGGACTTCATCGGCCGGATCGATAACCAGGCGAAAATCCGGGGGTACCGGATTGAGACGGGTGAAGTCGAAGCGAAGCTGCTGAGTGTAGGTGGCGTGAAGGAAGCGGTCGTCGTCGTCAGGGAAGATCAAGAAGGTCAGAAAGCTTTGTGCGCTTATTATACAGCGGAAGAAGGCTTGACGGCGGTGGACCTGAAGCGGGCGATTGCCAGCGAGCTGCCGGGGTACATGATCCCGTCGTACTTCGTGGAGCTGGAGCGCCTGCCTCTGACGCCGAACGGAAAGATTGACCGGAAGGCGCTGCCGGCACCGGAAGGGGGAGCAGGCGAAGGTCGCGAATACGTGGCGCCGCGCACCGAACTGGAGGCGAAGCTGGCCGCCATTTGGCAGGATGTGCTTGTTCGGGAGAAGGCGGTAGGCGTAACGGACAACTTCTTCGACCTCGGCGGTCACTCCCTGCGGGCGACGACGCTGGTCAGCAAAATGCATAAGGAGCTAGGTGTTGAATTCCCGCTTCGCGACGTATTCCGCTACTCGACGGTTGAGGAAATGGCCGCGGCTATGGAGCGGCTAGAGATCGGCTCGTTCACGGCTATTCCGGCTGCGGAACCTAGCGAGTATTATCCGCTCTCTTCCGCTCAGAAACGTCTCTATATCTTGAACCAGCTGGAAGGAGCCGAGCTGAGCTATAGCATACCGGGAGCTATGCTGCTCGAAGGAAAGCTCGACCGGCAGCGGTTTGAAGAAGCGTTCCGCGGGCTCGTAGCTCGTCATGAAACGCTGCGTACCGGCTTTGAGATGGTAAAAGGCGAAGCGGTTCAGCGGATTTACGAAGAAGCTGCCTTCCAGGTGGAATATGTGCAGATCAGCGGGGAGCAGGCGGAAGAAACGGTGCGCCAATTCGTTCGTCCGTTTGATCTAGCGAAGCCGCCACTTCTGCGGGTAGGCCTTGCCGAACTGGCGCCGGACCGGCACATTCTAATGTTCGATACGCATCATATCGTATCCGACGGCGTTTCGATTGACGTACTGATCGAAGAGTTCGTCCGCTTGTACAGCGGGGAGCAGTTGGAGCCGCTCCGCATTCAGTACAAAGATTATGCGGTATGGCAGCAATCGGATGAGCAGAAAGCTCAGCTTGCCAAGCAGGAAGCCTACTGGCTCGACATGTTCCGCGGAGAGCTGCCGGTTTTGGAATTGCCGACGGACTATCCGCGCCCGGCTATGCAGAGCTACGAGGGCCGCACGCTGCAATTGTTTATGGATAGCGAGAAAAGCGAGGGTCTGAAACGGCTTGCAGCCGAGAACGGCGCAACGCTTTACATGGTTCTGCTTGCTGGTTATACAATATTATTGCATAAGTATACAGGGCAAGAAGACGTGGTGGTCGGTACGCCGATTGCGGGAAGAAATCACAGCGACGTTCAGCCGCTGATTGGGATGTTCGTCAATACTCTGGCCATCCGCAGTTATCCGGCTGCCGGTAAAACGTTCCTTGACTACTTGAAGGAAATCAAGGAGACGACGCTGGGCGCTTTTGAACATCAGAATTATCCGTTTGAGGAACTGGTGGATAAGGTGAACGTAGCTCGCGATTTAAGCCGCAATCCGCTGTTCGATACGATGTTTGCTTTGCAGAATACAGAGAATTTGGAAATCCAGCTTCCCGGACTCCATTTGTCGACGTATGCCAGCGAAGAAATTGTTTCTAAATTCGATCTCAGCTTGGACGTCACGGAGATCGAGGAAGGCTTGGAATATCTGTTTGAATACGCCACTGCTCTTTATAAAACCGAAACGGTGGAGAAATTGGCCGCTCACTACTTGCAGCTGCTTGAATCCATTCTCCGCAACCCGTCGGCGACTATTGCCGAGATGGGTATTTTGACACCGGCGGAAAAAGAGCAAATTCTCGGCGCGTTTAACCCGGCGCAGCCGGAAGCGACTCCGGCGGCCGCGTTCCACCGGCTGTTTGAGGAACAGGCGGAGCGCACGCCGGAAGAGGCGGCCGTCGTGTACGAGAACGACCGGCTGACGTATGCGGAGCTGAACGAGCGGGCGAACCGCTTGGCGGCTACGCTGCGCACAAGCGGCATCGGCCGGGAGACGATCGTCGGCATTCTCGCCGAGCGTTCGGTGGACTTGCTGGTGGCCGTGCTGGCCGTCTGGAAAGCAGGCGGGGCGTATGTGCCGCTCGACCCGGATTATCCGGCGGAGCGCGTGCGGTTCATGCTTGAAGACAGCGGAGCGAAGGTGCTGTTGACGCAAACGCCGTTGCGAGAGCGCGCCGAAGCCTGGCTCGGCGAAGAGGAGCTAGCGCTGGCGGCGGTGCTGTACCTCGACGACGAAGCGTCGTACAGCGACGAGCGGACGAATGCCGACAGCTTCCATGAAGCCCGTCCGGAGGATCTGGCGTATGTGATCTACACGTCGGGAACGACGGGCAAGCCGAAGGGCGTGATGATCGAGCACCGCAGCCTGGTGAACACGGCGGCGGGCTACCGGCGGGAATACCGGTTGGATCAGTTCCCGGTGCGGCTGCTGCAGCTGGCCAGCTTCTCGTTCGACGTGTTCGTGGGAGATATCGCGCGGACGCTGTACAACGGAGGCACGATGGTGATTGTGCCGAAGGACGACCGGATCGATCCGTCTCGTCTGCACTACTGGATTGAGCGAGAGCGGGTCACCATCTTCGAATCGACGCCAGCGCTGATCGTGCCGTTCCTGGAGTACGTGCACGAGCAGCAACTGGATATAAGCTGGATGGAGCTGTTGATCACGAGCTCGGACAGCTGTAGCGTGGCGGATTACCGAACCTTGCAGGAACGCTTCGGCTCGTTGTTCCGGATCATCAACGCATACGGTGTGACGGAAGCGGCAATCGACTCCAGTTTCTACGACGAGGAGCTGACGAAGCTGCCGCAGACAGGCCATGTGCCGATCGGCAAAGCGTGGCTGAATGCGAAATTCTACATCGTGGACGCGTACCTGAACCCGGTGCCGGTGGGGGTGCTGGGCGAGCTGGTTATCGGCGGAGTCGGAGTGGCGCGCGGGTACTTGAACCGTCCGGAGCTGACAGAAGAGAAGTTCGTAGACAGCCCGTTCGCCGCGGGCGAGCGGTTGTACCGCACGGGCGACTTGGCGCGGTGGATGGAAGACGGGAACGTGGACTTCATCGGCCGGATCGACAACCAGGCGAAAATCCGGGGGTACCGGATTGAGACGGGCGAAGTCGAAGCGAAGCTGCTGAGTGTAGGTGGCGTGAAGGAAGCGGTCGTCGTCGTCAGGGAAGATCAAGAAGGTCAGAAAGCTTTGGGCGCTTATTATACAGCGGAAGAAGGCTTGACGGCGGCGGACCTGAAACGGGCGATTGCCAGCGAGCTGCCGGGTTACATGATCCCGTCGTACTTCGTCGAACTGGAGCACCTGCCTCTGACGCCGAACGGAAAAATCGACCGGAAGGCGCTGCCGGCGCCGGAAGGGGGAGCAAGTGCAGGCCGCGAATACGTGGCGCCGCGCACCGAACTGGAGGCGAAACTGGTCGCCATCTGGCAGGACGTGCTCGGGCCGGTCACGATTGGCGTGACGGACAACTTCTTCGACCTCGGCGGGCACTCCCTGCGGGCGACGACGCTGGTCAGCAAGGTGCACAAGGAGCTGAGCGTGGACCTGCCGCTGCGCGATGTGTTCCGGCACTCGACCATCGAAGCGATGGCCGAAGCGATCAGCCAATTGGAGCGGCAGGAACACCTCTCCATTCCGGTTCTGGAAGAGAGGGATTACTATCCGCTTTCCTCCGTGCAAAAACGGCTGTACATCCAGCAGCAGATGGAAGGCGCCGAGCTTAGCTACAACATGTCCGGCATGACGGTTCTCGTCGGGCGCTTGGAACGGAATCAATTCGAGGCGGCGCTCAAAGGATTGATAGCTCGTCACGAAATTTTGCGAACCGGCTTCGAAATGGTCGACGGCGAACCGGTACAACGGATTTATCCGGACTTGAAGTTTGCCGTCGAGTATACGAAAGCGACGGAAAGTGAAACGAAGAGCATCGTAGACGGCTTTGTACGCGTCTTTGATTTGGAGCGGCCGCCGCTGCTGCGTGTGGGCTTAGTCGAATGGGAAGCGGAACGGCAACTGCTCATGCTGGACATTCATCATATCGTCACGGATGGCATGTCGATGGGCATCTTTGTCGAAGAGCTGCTGCGCCTGTATAACGGCGAGACTCTGGAACCGCTTCGGATTCAATACAAGGAATTCGCCGCTTGGCAGCAGTCCGAACCTGTAAAAGAGCGATTGAAACGTCAGGAAGCCTACTGGCTGGACGTGCTGGAAGGCGAACTGCCGACGCTTGAACTGCCTACGGACTTTGTCAGACCTGCCGCTCGCAGCTTTGAGGGAGATGTGCTGCCTTTCAGCATCGACAAGCAGATGACCGACAGCTTGCAGCGCATCGCCGATGAGAACGGCGCCACCCTTTATATGGTGTTATTGGCGGCCTATTCAATTCTGCTCAGCAAGTACTCGGGACAAGAAGACTTCATTGTAGGCATGCCGGTTTCGGGCCGCACACATGCCGACCTAGAGCCGCTCATCGGAATGTTTGTCAACACTTTGGCGATTCGCCATTATCCGTCCGGGGAGAAGACGTTCCTCGCTTACTTGAATGAAGTCAAAGAAACGATGCTGGGGGCCTACGACCACCAGGATTATCCGTTCGAGGAGCTTGTGAAAAAGCTGCAGGCGCCGCGAGATCAAAGCCGCAATCCTGTATTCGATGTCATGTTTGTTCTGGAAACCAAGGAAGATAACGTTCAAAGCTTCGGGGATATCAAGATCGAATCTTATCCGGAAACTCATACGGTTTCCCAATTTGATCTTACCTTGGTCATTTCGTTGCTGGATGAGGGAATGAACGGGCAGTTTGAATATGCTACCAAGTTGTTTACGCGCAATCTGATCGACAATTTCGCTCAGGACCTGCTCGTGATCATCACCCAAATTTGCGAACAGCCTTCGGTGCTGTTGAAGGATATTTCCCTGAACGGGCAATCCGAACAGGAGCAAGATGTGCTAGAGGCCATTGATATTATTTTCTAATCCCTTACCCGGTTTGGGTGTATGCCGTATTTCTCTCGGTACGCATCCTGCCGGGTGTTTTTTTTCAAATAAAGAGGAAAAATCCACCACATGAATCTGACGTCAAGTGCCGCTGAGTAACTATTTCAATTATTGGAAAATCGACAAAACACAACAGAAATCTTAGTTTACCTTTGGGATACTAAGAATCAAACCATTTAAACAGAGATAATTCCACCATAAAATCCGAATACACGAAAAACGAAAAGAAGTAATTGCCGATCGTTGCAGACGAGTTTAATCTTTTGACTATGACACCAGAAGAACAACAAAAGGCACACGAAGACTACAGGAAGAAATACAGATATCTGAAATAAGAGGTTTAGGAAGCGGAGCTTCTCCGCATTCCATAGAAGGCTTTAGAAGAAGCTTTAACTGACATCGTTAGCTACGGAGTTATTTTCAAAAGGCAAATTCAATTGGAATGTAAATACGTTATGACTATTGAAGAGTTGAATATATTCTTGACTGAATTGTATTCAATTATTGATATTCGGATATTTATTGTTTCACCTGAAATTGCCGGACTCCTTATAATAGAGTCCGGCAATTTCAGGTTCTTCCCAATTTAACATGACTATTAGCCGTCTATCCTTGTAAGTGAGCCCTGGAGGGAGAGATGAAGGATGACGGATATATGGGATTTACATCTTTATTATACTAACGGCGGCTTTCCTGAAATAAGGAGAGCTTTTTTATTCAATAAACGGCTAGTTGAAAATAGCATTACAATAAATACTTGACTCTCCCCATTAGGGGAGACATTAAACTCAATTTGTAAGCTAATCAATTAAAAGGAGGAAGTCAAAATGAACTTAGATATTAGAGACATTAGAAAAGAGGATATAGAACGTATTAAAGCGATTATTGCAGATACCTGGAACGCAAAGGATTTTATAGAGGATGACGGCATAATAAATGCAGCAGTTACAATGAAGTTCATAAGTCCAATATTAAATAAAAGTACTTTTGGAAGAGTAGCTACATTAGATGGAGAAGTTATTGGTGTAATTTTTGGTTCAAGAGTTGGTGAAATAACATCTTATAGATTGCTACAAGAAGATTATACAAGTGAATTGCTACAACTCTTAAATCTAAATGACATAGAACGAAAAGTATTTGTTGAACTCACCTCTATGACTAATGAGGCATACAGCAAGTTAATTAGAGGAAAAGAAGATGAGTTTCAGGGTTGCTTAGAATTCTTTGCTGTTTCTGAAGAAGCTAGAGGAAAAAAAGTAGGGAAAAAATTATTTAATGAGCTCATCTCTTACTTAAGAAATACAAAAGCAAATAAAATTTATGTGTATACAGATACAATGAGTAACTATGGATTCTATGACCATAATGGATTTGTTCGTCTTGATGAAGAAGTAACTGTATTTAATCTACCTAACGGTAAACTCGAAAATACAAATTTTATTTATGAATACAAACTTTAAGCAGCTAAAAGTCAGCCTACCTTATTTATGGGGTGGGCTTTAGACTTATTTGAAATTGGGAGAAGTGATTATATTGATTAAAAACATCTGTCACTAAATAAAACAAATAAACCTTATTACACGTCAAACTGTTTTTCTCCAAATATTCTTTTACCAATTGAAATATTTCAATCTCAGTATCTCCCGTACAATTAACAGTTAAATATTCTCCTTTTGGTAATTCAGATATATTAAAGGTATCTTTAAGCAATCTATAATCATCTGATGTTATTAGACGAAATACATCACTGATTTTCCAATTATCATACTGACATGAATAAATTAATCCACACTGAAACGTATGAGTTGCGAATTCGCCTAATTTTTCATCTAATTTATCGAATGACTTTATCTCATTAAGTTCTCCACCTGATGTAGGTAAACTTAAAAAGTATCTGTCTTCAAATGTCTGAATATTAAATCCATTGTTCATAAGTTCATCTTCAGATGAATGGATAGCTGCCTTTAAAATTTCTATTTGTTTATTAAGTTTCTCTAATTTCTTTATTTCTTTATGAATTTCTTCATTTTTCTGTTCTAAGTAAAGTTTAAGGTAATTAGTATCGGCTTTAGCAAATAAGGCTTTAATTTCTTTAACACTTACATTACTTTGCTTACAAATTTTTATAATATCCAGATAGATAAATTGATTAACTGTATAATAGCGATAACCGTTATCGGGATTAGTGTATGCAGGTATTAATAAACCAATATTATGATAATAACGTAAGGTTTTTATCGTAACATTTTTTAATCTGGAAACTTCCCCAATTGAAAAATACCTTTTATTATCCATAAATTCCTCCAATAATTCTTATGTGTGAAAGTTGTTCTGCTGATACATCAATTCCTACCCTCCTAATAAATCACAAGTTGTGCTCTTATTCAACTAACGGGGCGTTAGAAGAATTAAACGATTACTACCGGATTACGCAACTGGAAGATCGAGTGCTTTAGTGTGGAACAATCTCTTTTCTAATGCCATAAAGTTAGCGAGCCAAGCGTTAAGGTGACTGTTAGACTGAAAATAGAAGAAGGATTTGCAGTAGTGAAGGTTTCGGATACTGGCTGTGGTATCAATCTGGAAGTGAAGCGAGTGGTAGATATTGTGGACTGTGAAATCTCTGTTGAAAGCAAAGCGGGCAAGGGGAGTACCCTCATAATAAAAATGCAGAGAGATTTGGATGGAATGGTTTAGGGATATGTTACTCTGTTTGTGCGAAGATGTTTGCTTTTCTAGCGGATAAAGGTTAACTATGGCGAGTGAATTAGCAGGGTTCAAGCAGAGGAGTCTTGGAAACTCTAAATTTTTAGGTTAATTTTAAAAAGAAAAAGATAGACAACAAACATGAAAGATGTTCACGAAAAAGTGCCTGCTCCATCTATTTTAAAGAGGCAGGCACTTCATTTCCATGAGAGTAAAGCGAAGATTGCAAAAATCCAGGAACGGGCATATGATCAACCTTTTATATCCGCGGAAAGTTAAGGACATCATCCGGCGGTAACGGAAATGACGCTCGAATATAAGTTGTTGGAGCTATTTTTTGATGAACGGGCAACATCCGTTCATGTAGGTTCTTCTTGGATAACGATTTATAAAGTATAGATATAGCTGCTGCGGCTATTTTCTCGGATGGTATATCGATGGCCGTAATGGGCGGTGTAGAATATTGGGTAGCATCCGGTCCGGTCATCCCGATCGATATAATAGCAACTTCCTCAGGGATTCTAATATTCAAACGGTTAAATTCATGGGTCATTCCCAGAACAATGGTATCCGATTCACAGAATATAGTTTTAGGCCTATCCGTCATTTGGAGATATCTCCCGGCCGCTGCAACTCCACCGGCAAGCGTATTTGGTGCCATCATAATATGTGGTTGATCAACCGAAATATGCTGCTTCCTACACTCTTCAAGAAACGCGTTGATACGCTGGTTGGAAGCAACATAAGGACTTTCCACTGCAACCACTCCGATTTGTTGTACCGACTGTTTAGTAAGCAAAGAAACTGCCTCTATTGCAACTTCGCCGGAGTCAACATAAACTGTGGAGAATTTTTTGGATTGGCGATTAATCAAAACGATTGGCATGCGGGGCGACAATGACTCCAAATACGCAAGATCCGCCTCGGAAGTAGCACCTATAATAATTCCATTATACGTATTGTTCATGATCTCTTTAGCGTCTTTTGCGATTTGATCATTCGTATAAATACGTATAACAAGCTCGAAATCAAATTGTTTTTTTTCTATTTCGGATTGAATCCCCGCCAACAGTGCCGTGAGCATGTTCGTCCGGGCATCTAATGTCCAATATAAGGCAATGATCGGCTTGGCCCGATCTAAATTGCGTAAACGTCTTGCACTAACATTCGGCTGATAACCTAATTCATCTATGGCTTTCATGACTTTATTGTAGGTTTTCAAGGGAATATTCCGTTCCTTGGTTTTGCCGTTAATGACAATGGAAACCGTCGAAACGGATACCTCAGCCAATTTAGCAACATCCTTCAGTGTAACCATCTAAAGGTCTCCAATCTAATAAATAATTGGTCATACTTTCCTTAAATATAATCATAATCTAATTTTCAGTAAATGTGAACAATTGTGAAAAGTAGAACATAACCTTGATTTGCTCATTTTATTGATATAAAATGAGTCTGTCAATAAGTACAACGTTATACTAAAACGTTGTACTAAAACTCAATTCTAAAATTCGGCCGAATCCTTAGAAAGGAGAATAGTGAATACCTTGTGTGTATTGAATAGTGATTCATGGTGATTTTTTAGTACAACGTTGTACTAATCGTAATTATTTATATGCTTCAACAAATCCAAGGAATATAACGGTGATTGCTTTGGAGGATTAAAAGTATTATTCCGTAATATCAAAAAGAGAAGATGAGGTAGATGGCATACAATATCTCGGTTATTTATGGAGATGGTATCGGTCAAGAAATCGTTGATCAAGCGATCAAAGTGATGAATGAAGTCGGCAACGTATTTCATCATACGTTTCATTTTGAAAGATGTGAAGCTGGAACCGAGGCCGTTCAAAAGTACGGCGAACCCCTTCCTGATAAGAGCCTAAGACAATGTCAAGAAAGCGACGCGATATTATTAGGCAGCCTTTGGCTAGACCACTATCCAGAATTACCGCAAGAGAAGCGTCCTAGCTATGTTCTTTCTCTACTTAGGAAAAAGCTACAGCTTACAATAAATATTAGACCCATCTCCGTGTATAAATCATTGGCGGATTTGAGCCCTCTGAAGAACGGTATCATTGGCGAGGGGTTTAATATTCTTATGCTTCGTGATCTGGCTGGGGGCATGCTCATGTCCAAAAGATACCGGGGAATCGGGGATCATGGCAAAGAAGCATTCGATACAGAGTACTATAATGAAGAAATTATCAAAGCGAATGCATGCGCCGCGTTTGAAATTGCTCGTGGGCGCAGCAAGAAGGTCACAAGTTTGGATAAGGCGGTCATCTTGGAGAGTTCGAAATTGTGGCGTGAGGTTGTACAGGAGGTTAGCGCAGATTATCGGGATGTCAGTCTGGTGAATCAGTATATTGATGATGCCGCTGCGCAGGTCATTACCAATCCTCATAACTATGACGTCATTCTAACGTCTGGTATGTTCGGAGATATCCTTTCGGATGAAATATCGGCATTGGCAGGAACACCGAATGTACTTCCGTCAGCAGAGCTCAATCACCAAGGCAAAGGTTTGTTTACACCTAACCAAATACACAATAAGGATTATTCCATTATAGGCGGAGATATCGCCAATCCGATCGGTTCTATTTTATCTGGCGCGATGATGTTGCGGTTTGCTTTCGGTTTGGAAAAAGAGAGCCAGACCATTGAGAAAGCAGTTAGACAGGTATTAAATGAAAAATACGCAACAAAGGACATCTGCTTACCAGGAAGTAAACGGATTGGGACAAGCGAAATGGGGTCTATCATATCCGAAAAGATAAGGGAAATAGGGAAGGAGCTGGTTTGATATGACGATGATCGAATCTATTTTGAACGAAAAGTCCGGAGCAACCACAGTAATTGAACCGAACTATATTGTTTTAAGTGACAGTTTACCATTAGAAATTGTAAATGAATTAGAAAATATAAAGCGGCTTGAGGCACCTGAGCGGGTGATCGTAATGCTCTATTTCGATACTCCCGCTGGGAATTTCATATCGGCTGAAATACAGAAGAAACTCATCCAGTTTGCTCGCAAGCACGAACTGAAATTTGTCCAATCCCAAGGTATCGGATATCACATTCTGCTGGATCAATATGTAAATCCTGGTGACATCATTGTTTCGCCAGGCAAACACAACAGCATTTTCGGTGTAGAGCAGGCTCTTGGTTTACATGTGAATCCATCCGAATTGCTTCAAGTGTGTGCCAGCGGCAAGATGAGTCTAGTGGTTCCGGAAACCGTGTACATTGAACTTAAGGGTCAACTCAAACCAGAAGCGTCCATTAAAGATTTCTTAATCTCTTTTTTAGCATCAGAAGAGCTTAAATACGCCGGCAAAGCTATCGAATTTTATGGCAAGGGCTTAAATTCCTTATCCCCGAAAGAAACAACAGATCTTTGCCAATTGGCTTCGAGAAGCGGTGCTGTAACAGCTTTTCTTCAAACAGATTATCAAGGACCGGGCCAAGAAAGCTATGATCTAGGAGATGTGCAGCCGATGGTTGCTCTGCCGGGGGCGATCCATCAATCGCAACCTACGGCTGAATTGAAAGGCACTCCACTGTCGGCTTGTTTCATCGGCGGATGCACAGGAGGCAGTATTGAGGATTTGAGAACAGCCGCAGCGATTCTGAAAGGAAAACGGATTCCAATTAATATGCGGTTATCGATTGGACCACAAACTAATGAAGTTTACAAGCAGGCTATTTCCGAAGGGTTGATTCAAACTTTTATCGATAGCGGTGCGCAAATCTTGAGCACAGGCTGCGCCAGCTGTGTGACAACCTCAAAAGGTGTTATCGCTGAAGGCGAAACGATGCTATCTGCTAGTTGCTGGAATTACAAGGGATGCAACGGCTCAAAGGACTCGCTGGTTTACCTGGCTTCCGCAGAGTCCGTTGCCAACTCCGCGTTGAAGGGCTGTATTACATTAAATTCGAAGGGATGAGAAGTCTTTTATGGAAAAGAAATTTAGTGGTAAGATATGGAAACTACCGGACGATGTCGATACAGATACTATTATTGCAGGTCGGCACGGAGTTATCCTCGATAAAAAGGAAATGGGTTCGCACTGCCTTGAAACACTTCGCTCCGAATTTGCATCTCAGGTACAACCAGGAGACATTATTGTAGCTGGTAAAAATTTTGGCTGCGGATCATCACGGGAAATGGCCGCCGAAGCGATTAATGTACATGGTGTTTACTGCATCATCGCTAAATCCTTTGCCCGCATTTTCTTTAGGAATGCGATCAATAACGGAATGCTGCTGATTGAAAATGCAGAAATACCTGAGCACTGCGAAGAAGGGGACATCCTGACTGTCGAAGTGAACCAGTCAGTTACAGTCAACGGCAAGAGCTTCAGCATTCCCAAGGTGCCCGAGAACTTGTTTGAAATTATTCAAGATGGCGGACTAATCCCCAACATCATTAAACGAATGGAAAAGGCTGAAGTAGAAGGGAGATAACAAGCAATGGGATATACACTGGCTGAAAAACTATTAATGAAAAATACGGGAGAACAAAGTCTGGCCCCAGGCGATATTGTAATCGCTCGGCCTGATCGATATATGATCCATGATATTTATACTTCGTTCCTAAAGCGCGCTTTAAAGGATATGCATGTGACCCAAGCGATCTATCCGGATCGCGGAGTAATTATCTTTGACCATCTGATGCCGACCAACCAAGCTGATACCGATCCTGCTCATTTTGTGGATGGACTTGAGTTGGCCGAAAAATTCCAAATTAAAAACGTTCATAAGGGCGAGGGAATCTGCCATTCTCTGATGCATGAGCTGAGATACGCAAGACCAGGTGAAATCGTCGTAGCGACAGATAGCCACACAACGACCTATGGCGGGGCGGGCTGTTTCTGTACTGGCATTGGACATACCGAAATGGCAGCAGTTATGGCAACGGGCGAGATTTGGCTCAAAGTTCCCTCGGCCATCAAGATTGTGCTTGAAGGTGAATTTCAAGAGGGTGTCGGAGCAAAGGATATTATCCTAAGAATCCTTGGTGACATCAAATCGGACGGCGGACAGTACAAGTCGATGGAATTCACAGGAGCTGCCGTGCGCAGCATGAGTATGCAGTCACGATTCACCATAGCCAACATGGCTTTGGAAGCCGGTGCAAAGGTAGGATTATTCGAAGCAGATGAAAAAACAGCCGAGTATTATGACATGGACTATAATGATATTTCCTGGCTGAAAGTGGACGAAGACGCCGAGTATGAACAAGTTCTTCGTTACGATGTCAGCAAGCTCGAGCCCCAATTGTCATGTCCGCAAGGGGTTGATAATGTCCATCCTATATCCGAAATTGAAGGAACGAAACTGAATCAGGTTTATATCGGTTCTTGCACCAACGGTAGCATTGAAGATATGGAGACGGCAGCGAAAATTCTTGAAGGTAAAAAAATAGCTCCTTTCCTGAAAATGATCGTGATCCCGGCAACCACCAACGTTTACAAAGAAGCGATGGAACGCGGTTTTATTCAAACCTTCATCGATGCTGGTGCCAGTGTCTCGCACCCTTGCTGCGGATTATGCTGCGGTCAACCATATGGTTTAATGAGTGACGACGAGGTGGTACTTGGCACTAACAATCGCAACTTTATCGGTAGAATGGGAACCAAGAAGTCGCTGATTTATTTGTCTTCCCCGGCAGTGGCCGCGGCATCCGCGTTAATGGGGGTCATCACTCATCCAGCTAAACAATTTGCGCTATAACAATAATCAGATGGGAGTTTACTATGGATAAGCAAATTGGGGTTACCGCTATGCCGCCGAAGTCGAATTTCATAACTCAATTAAAAAGAATAAAGATTTCAGGGTTGCCGTTAAAGTACTATATTCCCTTTTCTATTATCATTTTGCTTGCGGTCTATACGGGGAATTTGAATAAAGATATTATCGGTTCGATTGCATTTCTCTTGATGGCTGGTGGTTTGTTCTCATATGTTGGAGGCATCATCCCCATTTTTGGAAGTTGGATGGGAGGGGCAATCCTCCTGCCGTTATTCGCTGGCTCCGCACTCGTGTATTTTGGCCTGATCCCGGATTACGTGCAGACGAATATTTCTGGTTTGATTGGATCGGGCTTTGTCAACTTATTTTTGTCGGCAATCATCATCGGTTCGATCCTCAGTATGGATCGGAAGGTACTCGTCTCCATCTCATTACGGCTATTACCATGCATTATTGGTGCTCTGGCCTTTGTGTTCATCTTCTTATTTCTAGGATCGCTCCTAACAGGTTCAACGCTGCTGGAGGGTCTATTCATGATCGGTTTGCCGAATTATACCGGAGGCTCTTCTGGTGCAATCGCTGTTGTTCCGTCCATTTACAGCCCAATTTTTCACAAGCCGGCAGGAACTTTTTCTGGGCAATTCCTTGTATACATGAACATTTCGAACCTGATTTGCGTCATTTTCGCCGGCTTGCTGCATAAACTTGGCAAGCGCTATCCTTCGCTAACAGGTAATGGCGAATTACTGAAGAATGTGCACAAAAATGCAGACCAACCCGTTGAAGAAAAAGCTAAAGTCTCGAGTGATTTGAAAAAAGATATTACGAAGTTAGGTACAGGCTTGTTTGTTTCGGTTGTTTTTATAATTGCCGGTAACATTTTGCAGACTCTCATACCACAGCTTAACTTTATAGCCTGGGCTGTAATTTTAGTCATTATCGTGAAAGCAACTGGATTCTTGGATGATAGCTTGTGCCAATCTAGTGACTACTGGCAAGGGTTTATGGTTCGAAACTTTTTACCGTTCCTGATCACGGGGATTGGGATTGCATCGCTTGATTTGAGCCAAGTGTCCTCCTATTTTACAGTATCAAATTTTACCATTATCATCTTTGGGGTTATCGGCTCTGTCGTAGGTTCATTAATTGTCGGCAAGCTTATGAAATTCCATCCTATAGATTCGATGATCGCCGTAGGTCTTAATTTAGGAAATCTGGGAGGAACCGGTGCTATCGGGGTATTGTCAACTTCGGAGCGGATGGGGATGATGCCATTTGCAACTATCGCCAACCGGATCGGCGGAGCCATAATGGTTATTGTTATCAGCTTGCTGTTGCCATACTTTTTATAATCCACCACTTTAAAATGTTTCCACTATTCGGCTGACGTTGGACGATATACGGACAGTATAATGTGAAAATGTTCACATTATACTGTCCGGTAACGTATTTCCATTTTCCATGATGAGGCCAATCACCGAAAGGAGTTTTCAACCTTGAATAAAATCGTAGTTTATCAAGCGCGTCCTGACGAAGCGGCATACTTCGAAAAATTTGGGAAGAAGTTTGATTTGGATATCAAATATGTGACTCAAGAGTTAAATGCCGAGACCGCAATTCAAGCGCAAGACGCTGAGGCTGTAACGATACAAGGGAGCAATAAAGCGGACCGAGCAACTTTGCAAGCTTTAAGTAAGGTTGGGGTCAAGTATCTCGCATTAAGAAGCGCTGGATACAATTATGTAGATAGAGCTGCGGCTAAAGAGTATGGCATTCGCTTTTCCAATGTTACCTACTCGCCCAATAGTGTCGCGGATTTTACCACGATGTTAATTCTAATGTGTGAACGCAAAGCACAACAGATTTTAGCACGAGGCACCGTACAGGATTACACTTTGGCAGGTATTCAAGGAAGAGAAATCAGAAACTTAACTGTGGGGATTATAGGTACCGGTCAAATTGGAGCTACTGTTGCCAGAAATCTTTCCGGATTCGGATGTAACCTTATAGGTTACGATATTTACGAAAATGATAATCTAAGAAATTTGATAGAGTATGTTTCGCTGGAAAAGCTATTCTCCACTAGTGATGTGATTACCCTGCATGCACCATTATTCGATAGCAACACCCATATGATCAATCGGGAAAGCATCGCTAAAATGAAGGATGGCGTCTGCATCGTGAATTGTGGGCGGGGACCATTAATCGATACCGAAGCGCTGATTTATGGGATTGAGACGGGAAAAGTAGGGGCTGCAGGACTAGATGTGATTGAAGATGAACTGGGCATCTTTCATGAGGATCACCGTTTGAATGTCCTGAATAATCACCAACTGGCCATCTTAAAGGCATTGCCCAATGTCATTATAACGCCACATACCGCATTTTATACGGATCAAGCAGTGAGTGATATGGTAGAAATTGCGCTAAAATCGCTCATATCTTTTATGAATAATGGAACTAGTCGGTGGGAAATACAATCATAGATCAAAAAATATCCTTTGTGATAATTGAATCGCAAGGAGAATGTATAGATAGAACAACAGTTCAACGGCAACAACATCATTAATGTTCCTGTTTTATTTGAGATTTTCCTTAGTTACTAACTATAATGTAACTGAAAAATGACTGTAAATCCCTTTGAAACATTGTTATTACTGGATTTTGCAGGAACCAACTTAACATTAAAGTTGGTTCCTGAGTTATAAACCGATTGGTGTTTGTGTTCAAAGACATTAATGATGGTAACACACTAAATATTATAGTTAGCAACCGTAATTATTTTCTAGTAAGTATTTAACAAAGGCCCGATGAGCAAGTATCATCGGGCTTTTTTATTAAATTCAAGAGGCGACAGCTTTGGCTCAATCAGAGTGAGTATAGTTACATGAACCCTTTCCTGTATTGGTATCTTTAAAGTAATTGAAGCAGGAAAATGCTAACCACCCGTAAACATATGGGTTAAACTGGGGATTTATTAAATACCTGAAGGGCTGCTTTTATACTATGGGCTAATTGCTCGTGTATTTTACCCAATCATATTCAGCGTATAGCGGATTCGCTCCATTATACGAACCTAGCCAGTCGTCAACGCCAGTGCCATTCCATAAATTCATCATAATCTTGCCTGGCGTGCTTGGTATGTTTGTAGTTGCCGTATGCTTTAGAACCCCGTCAACATACCACTTAATGTATCCTGGCTGCCAATCGAAAGCATAGGTGTGAAAGCCTCTTGATGCATCAAAGCCCAGATCAACAACCTTCTCGTGACCACCGACACCGTTTGTATAATAGTTGAATTGCACTTTTGTCGTGTCTTTGCCTAAAAATTCAATATCTATTTCATCCCATTGCGTGCCATCAGTAGGCCCCGTATACGTAAAAAAGGAAGATACGATCCCTGTATTTTTAGCAGGCTTCATACTGACCTCGTATAAGCCGTATCTGTAAGTGTTCGTCGATCGATACTCTCCGCAGTCAAACTTATTGTACGCAGAACTCGTTAAGCCAAGCTTCATTTTGCCATCGTTCGTAAAATTAACATTATTGGCACGCCAAGTGCAATTAAACATGTTCCCATTGGAATATCCGTCTGCCTTTTGCCATGCCCCCGAATTGAAACCATTAAGTGGTTCCCAAAAAACATTCCCCGCATAAACGCTTACCGAAAAAAACAGAGAGACAATGCCCGTGACCATTAAAGTGAACCAAGATTTCTTCTTCATTTTACACCTCCATAAAAGATTGACCAAACATGAAAGAAATGGATGACGATGATACATTATTTCAAGTATTGACCATCTTACCGAAAAAATAAAGCGCTTCCAAATTTGGTATCTTCATTGTAGTTTGAAATGGAGTCGTCCACAATAGCAAACTTAACACTTGAGGCATAATTTAAAAAAAACTAAATTTTATCAAGTTGTGGTTTAAAAATGTAAGTACTACAATTATATACAAGAAATGAAAATCAGGATTAAAATATTCTATTAAGGGGGGAAATGACGATTTTGAAATGGGATAGACTCAGGAAGCGGAGCCACTACATGTTTATACCATTTTATTCTTTTGGTATAATAGTCAATTAATTTTTGAAGAGGAGGCCTTTCTTTGAAAAAATTAGGTATGGTATGTAAAATAGCTCTGATACTTGTATTCTTATTGCCTTTAACACCGGTCTTTGGCCAACATATAGATGCATGGTCAGGTATGCCTATGGGAAAGCTCCATGTCAGGGGCAATCAATTGGTGAACAGCAGCGGAAAACCTGTTGTTTTAAGTGGCTGGCATCAGCCGTCGGGGGCATACTGGACCTATCAAAATAGTAATTATTATCTCAATTTAAATGGTAACAATCGTCATGCAGCAATTTTGGCTTATTTGAAGGATATCACTGACACCTTTGCAGACACCAGACCGAAGTATGGAAGCAACCACGGCTGGTATATGAATCAGGTCCGATTGTTTATTGACCGCCAGGATATGGGAGATGTGGCCGCAGGGTCATACAATTTCTCAGGTTTACAAGCAGCTACACAAAATGTGATTATTCCATACATCAATTATGCGAAAACAAAGGGCATTTATGTTACCCTTGGTCTTGATTTCACTTTGGCTAACGACCAGGCTACAACACAATCCAATCTGGACAAATTCAATCAAATATGGGGGTATCTTGCCTCGCAGCCGGCTATTAATAGCGCGGATAACGTCATGTTTGAACTGATCAACGAGCCTATTAAGTCATATGCGAATGGGCATTGGGGAGGCTATCCTGGTGAAAATGATTTTGTTGACCATTGGAATGATCTGAGAAGATTCCAAAACTCTATCATTTCCACGATTCGAAGTAAAGGAGCGGATAATGTCATCTGGGCTGCAGGACTTGGATACAACCAATTTTACAGCCCGGCGGCAAAACACCCGCTGATAGATCCATTGAACAACTACGGCTATGCTGTCCACTGGTATCCGGGCTACGGAGCGCATGATAACAAGGACAAGCTACAATCGCAATGGGATTCCAACATTAAGGCGGCAGCTCAAGCCTATCCAATAAATATCACAGAATTTACCTGGTTCAAAACACAGCCCGGCGACTCAGAGTACTGGAACTTGTTTAATGGCTCTAGTGATGGATTTGGGAAAAACACGAAGTCCATTTTTACAGCAGCCGGTAATGTCAGCATGACCGCACACATGAATGGCTTTCTGCTGGAAGCTGGAGCAAGGAGTTCATTTGCGGACCCAACAGCCGGGTTAAAGTGGGATGGCGATAACCGACGTCAGGCGATGGCCCGCTTCTTGTTTGACTGGTACTATGAGCGTGCACGGACCTATCCGAGAGCACTACTCCAGAACAGTGAATCAGCAACGGATAATCTGCCTGCGGATGCACCGACTGATGTGCTTACAGATACATACATTAATGCACCGACGGACGCACAATCAGAATGATGTTAATACTTTCAGCTACCAACAGCCTTTCCAATTGGATAGGCTGTCGTATTATCTTATAGAAATGACTAGTGTAAGATTGACGGCCATTATGAGGCCTTCCGTTATGTAAAGTTGTTGAAATGATGGGGAGAGAGTATAGTTTGTATGTATTTATTTTGTACGGGAAGAGGTTCATATGGCGACAATTCATGATGTAGCATTAAAAGCGGGCGTGTCGGTCACTACCGTATCCCGTGTAATGAATAACCGGGGATATATCAGCGAAACTACACGCAAAAAAGTGTTCGACGCAATGGAGGAACTTAATTATCAACCAAATGAAATAGCACGATCTCTGCTACGTAAGCAGTCCAATATTATTGGCCTTATTATTCCCAATGTCTCGCATCCTTTCTTCAGTGAGCTTGCCAATCAGGTTGAGTATTACGCCTATCAGCATGGCTGCAAGGTCCTGCTGTGCAATTCACATATGGATCCCGTGAAAGAGAAAGTGTATATTGATATGTTGAAGCGGAACCGGGTGGATGGCATCATTATGGGTAGCCATACATTAGAAGTAGAAGAGTACCGACATTTGAATTCACCGATCGTGACGTTTGATAGGCAGATTGACCCGTATATTCCTTACATATCCTCGGATAATTATCGCGGAGGCGAGCTGGCTACGGAGCTGCTCATTCGCAAAGGCTGCCGGAAAATTGCCCATATCTGCGGAAATCTGGAGCTGAACATGCTGTCCAATGAGCGGACCAAAGCATTCCGGGATGTGGTGGGTAAGCATAATGTCCAGCATGTGATTGTTCAAACGGACTTGAATGTGTTCGACCAGAAGGAGTACGAGCGGATCATTTCAAAACTCGTTTATGAACATCCAGATGTGGATGGGGTGTTCGCAACAAGTGATATTATTGCTGCTTTTGCGCTGAAAGAATATATTCGCGCTGGAAGGCATGTGCCAGAGAATGTGCGTATTGTAGGCTTCGATGATGTAAGTGTTGCTTCCTGGCTGACGCCGGAACTTACATCGGTAAGACAGCCGATTGCAGACATCGGCAGACTGGCGGTCGAGCTGATCCGCAGACAGGCGGAAGGGGAGCAGGTGCAACCCGTTAATCTGCTGCCTGTTGAACTGATTGAGCGTGCAACGACCTGAATGAAAATCTGTTCCTCTAACAAGGGGAACAGATTTTTTTTAGTACATGCTAAGGGAATAACATGTCAAACGATTGACACAAGTTAAACCTTTGACATATAATCCGTTTGTAAGCGTTTTATTTAAGTGTTCAGAGCCATTATATAAATAAGGGGATGACAACAGTGAGTAAATTCAAAAGAGTTCAATGGATGGTAATGCTGCTTCTTTTAGTTATGGTGGTGTCTGCATGTGGTGGCTCCGGTGGAGAAGGTAATTCGGCTTCTGGAGGGGGATCAGGGGATTCGAAAAATGTGAAGATTACGCTTTTGAACTCCAAAGGCGAAATCCTTCCACAGCTGGAGGAAGCCGCTAAGGCCTTCCAGAAAGACAATCCGGGTATTACTGTTGAAATCCAGCCGGTTCCGACTGGTGGGTCGCCTTTTGAGCGTGCCTCCGCTTTGTACGCATCCGGAAACCCGCCGACCATGATCATGCTAGATACAGGTGATGTGGAGAAGTTCAAGGACCGTATCCTCGATCTGAGCGGAGAAAAGTGGAATAAGGACACAGTTGAAAACGCTACCACAGCTACGACGGTTGACGGCAAAAATTACGCGTTTCCGCTGGCTGTTGAAGGCTACGGATTCATTTACAACAAAGCCGTTGTAGATAAAGCGGTAGGCGGAAGCTTTGATCCTACCACAATTAAAACCCGAAATGACCTTGAAAAACTGTTTCAGCAAATTGAGGCATCTGGTAAGAAAGCATTGGTGATTTCACCAATGGACTGGTCTCTGGGCGCTCATTATTTGCCTCTTGCTTATGCAGGCCAGAACAAAGACATGGCTGAAGTGGACAAATTCATGGCGTCACTAAAAACGGGCCAGGCTAGCTTGGCTAATAATCCTGTATTTAACGGACTTATGGATACATTCGACCTCATGATGAAATACAACATCGATCAGGCTTCTCCGCTAGCAGGAGCTTATGAACGCGGACCGGAGCTGCTCGGCAAAGGTGAAGTTGGCATTTGGTTCATGGGCAACTGGGCATGGCCGCAAATCAACAGTTTTGATACGGCTAACAAAGAGTATGGTTTCTTGCCTGTACCCATCAGTAACAATGCCGATGACTACGGCAATCAGGAGATTTCGTCCGCTGTATCCAAGCGCATTGTTATTGACAAGGAGAAGACTACTCCGGAACAGCAAGATGCGGCGAAGAAGTTCCTGAACTGGATCGTATATGATGAGAAAGGCCAGGATTTCCTCGTGAACCAAGCGAACATTATCCCGGCGTTCAAAAATATTACACTGCCTGCGGCCGACCCGCTTGGCAAGTCCATCCAGGATTATATTGCAAAAGGCAAGTCAGAGCAGTCGATGAGCATGCTGCCTGCGGACCACTGGTCTAAGACAGGATCTTCCATGCAAAAGTATCTGGCGAAACAGGGAGATCGTGCAACACTGGTTAAAGAAATCGAAAACTACTGGAAAACCGTTAAATAAGGTTGTTTTCAAATTACCTGGAATAGAGAGAGAAACCCGAAACAAAGGAAGGGATCATCATGATTACGGAAAAAGGAGTATGGAACCGGCTGCGGACGCGGCTACTGTTTACGGGCCCAACCTTGTTTGCCTTCATAACGGTAATGATTATTCCATTTTTGTATGGCATCTATCTGACGTTCACAAACTGGGATGGTATTTCCACCACACTATCGCTGGTAGGCATCCAAAACTATCTGGCTGTTTTTAGAGATATCGAGTTTTGGAAGTCATTCGGCTTGACGCTCAAGTATGTGTTTTATACCGTTGTTCTTATCAATGTGATCGCTTTTATGCTGGCTTATGTGCTGACTAAAGGGTTAAAAGGGCAGAGTATTTTCCGGGCAGGATTTTTCCTGCCCAACCTTGTCGGGGGCATTGTACTCGGTTTTATCTGGCAGTTTATATTCAACAACGTGCTTGTCTATTTGGGACAACATGCCAGTATACAGTCGCTCAGCACGACTTGGCTGGCTGATCCCGACAAAGCGTTCTGGGCACTCGTGATTGTAACGGTGTGGCAGAACGCGGGTTACATGATGGTCATTTACATCGCGGGATTGACGGGTGTGCCGAATGATATTATGGAGGCCGCAAGCATTGATGGGGCAAACAGCTGGACCAGACTGCGGAAAATGGTATTGCCCTTGATGGTTCCTTCTTTCATCGTATGTATATTTTTGTCCCTGCAACGCGGATTTATGGTCTATGACGTGAACCTTGCGCTCACGAAAGGTGGGCCGTTCAGCAGTACTCAAATGGTGTCGATGCATGTGTATGAAAAGGCATTCCTTTCCCGTGATTATGGTGTGGGGCAAGCAGAAGCATTCGTGTTGTTCCTGATGGTTGCTCTCATCACTCTGCTTCAGGTTTATTTTAGTAAGAAGTTGGAGGTGGAGGCGTAATGACAAGAAAAAGAGTTGCTTCCTCCGTAATCAAATTCATTGTGCTGACAGTCATACTCATATTGTTCATCGTACCGTTCGTCTTTCTGCTGATCAATTCGTTCAAAGAAAACATGGCCATCACCTCAAATCCGTTATCGCTTCCAGAGAGCTTCAGTATGGTCAATTATATGAATGCATTTGATAAAATGAATTACATCGCTGCCTTCATCAACTCATTGGTCATAACGGTGTTAAGCGTTCTGTTTATATCGCTGTTTGCGGCGATGACGGCTCATTATTTTGTCAGAAACAACACCAAGTTCAACCAATATACATTTATGCTGATGGTTGCATCCATGATCATTCCATTCCAGGCTATCATGATTCCATTGGTGAAAATCTACGGGTCACTTGATCTGCTGAACAGTAAGTGGTCGCTGATTTATATGTATATCGGTTTTGGTAGCTCGCTGGCCGTCTTCATTTATCATGGTTTCGTAAAGAGTATTCCAAAAGAACTGGAGGAAGCGGCGCTAATTGACGGCTGCACGCGGGTTCAAACATTCTTCCGGATCGTGTTTCCGGTACTGATGCCCACGACTGCCACCATTTCCATTCTCAATGTGCTGTGGATCTGGAATGATTTTCTGCTGCCTTCCCTCATTCTGGTCGATCCGGAGCAAAGGACACTTCCGTTGTCCACGTATAACTTTTATGGGACCTATACAGTGGATTATGGTCCATTGATGGCAAGTTTGGTACTGACGATATTTCCGATCATTATCATCTATCTGTTCGCCCAGAAGTATATTATTCAGGGTGTTATGCAAGGTTCGATTAAATAATTGTAGGAGTAGGATGCCTTATCAAACAGACTAGAACGTATACGAGAGAGCGTGCAGATCAATTTATTTCCCAATCGAAGCATATGCTTCGGCCGGATTATCGGCTGAACTACCATTTAATGGCTGAATTCGGCTGGATGAATGATCCGAACGGCTTCATTCAATATAACGGGCAGTATCACTTGTTCTATCAACATTACCCGTATAAATCAGTATGGGGACCGATGCACTGGGGACATGCAGTCAGCCGCGATCTTATGAAGTGGGATTATCTACCGGTCGCTTTGGCACCGGACGGCGAGTTCGACCAGGATGGCTGCTTCTCTGGCAGTGCGATAGAGCAGGACGGGAAGCTTGTCCTGATGTATACCGGACATGTTGTAACCGGGCCTGACAAGGATCAGGATTACAAGCAGTCACAAGGGATTGCAGTATCGGAGGACGGGGTGACATTCGAAAAGTGGGAGGGCAATCCGGTCATCGGTTATGACGCCGTACCGGACACGATCAGCCGTAAAGACTTCCGTGACCCTAAGGTGTTCAGGCACGAAGATCAATATTACGCCGTTCTTGGTTCTAATGATGCCCAAGGGAACGGACTTGTACTGCTTTATCGTTCTGAAGACCTGAAAAGCTGGACGTATGTCAATGTACTAGCCGTGAGTGACGGACGTTTCGGCGATAATTGGGAGTGTCCGGATTTGTTCCCGCTTGGCGGTCGGCACGTATTTATGCTGTCTCCACAGCGCATGCCCCCTCAGGGAGAAGCATACCGCAATCTGCATTCCACCATGTACGGTATAGGTGATTTCAATGCGGAGGCTGGAACATTTACGGCAGAGCGGTATGCTCAGGTAGATCACGGATTCGATTTCTATGCCCCGCAGTCAACCTTGGATGATAAAGGGCGGCGAATCGTCATCGGATGGATGGATATGTGGGAGTCGGAGATGCCGACCCAGCAAGGGCACCATTGGGCGGGTGCAATGAGTCTTCCGCGGGAAGCGGTTATCGACCACGACAGATTGCTGTTCCGTCCGCTTGAAGAGGTGGAAAATTACCGATCCAATCTGTTCGAACAGCGGGATATCTTGCTGACAGGCGAGCAGATCATGGAAACGTTCGGAGATAGCTACGAACTGAAGGCGGTATTTGAGTTCGAAGCCAGTAACACCAATGAATTCGGCTTGAAGCTGCGAGTGGGCGACGAAGAGGAGACTGTACTCTCGTATCGTCCCGATGACGGTCTGTTCCGTTTTAACCGTGAGCGTGCAGGTATAGGCCCGGGCGGAGAGAGAAGAGTGCCTTTAAACTTAAACGAGGGCCGTCTGGAGCTTCGGATTTTTGTCGATAAAAGCTCGGTGGAAATATTCATCGGCGACGGTGAATACGTCCTCACAGGAAGAGTGTATCCGGGAGCAGAATCTACAGGCATTCGAGCGTTCACGAGCGGAAAGTGTACGATGGCTTCGTTTCAGAAGTGGGATATCTCCACATAGAAATGCATGATAAACAGGAACCCGACCCTTGATGGTCAGGGCTCCTGTTTTTTTGTAGAATTGTAATCGTGTGATTTACACAAGCTTATTTTGAAGATAGGCATCAATTTTTGCGAGGGCTTCTTCTGTACCGCCAGATTGCTGGAAGCTATCATTTATTTTTTGTACGCCCTCTTTATACGTTGCGTTCGACAGTACCTCATGTACGGCATCTCTTAACGATTGTACATTGATGTGGTCTTTGGTTATGCGATAGCCAGCTTGAAGTTCTGTTAACCGCTGCGCGACCATAGGCTGATCCTTGTCCTGCGGCAGTACAACCAAGGGTACGTTAAAGTGAATTCCTTCATTTACACTATTCATTCCACCATGAGTAATAAACACATCTGAATGACGTAATACCTCCAATTGGGGAACATAGGGCGAGATGATAAAGTGCTCTGGCGCCGGATTGATTTTCGTAAAGTCAGCTTTCTCGCCAGCTGCAATCACGACGATACCTTCAAAATCGGAAAAAGCTTCAATACAGGTGTTAAAAAAGTCTTCAGTATGGTCCAGAACAGTTCCCATCGAAATATACAAAACCTTTTTATCCTCTAGTCTGTCCAGTGGAAATGAATTTTCCCCTTTACGTTCTGGAAAGCTGGGACCAATAAAGAGATTCTCGTCACCATACTGTTCACCGTCTGGTTGGAAATATCGACTGGTATATACAACATTCAAAGCCCCTGTATTGCTCATAAATTGAACCATATTTTCGGGAGCAACACCGAACCTTTCTTTCATGAGCTGCAGTGAGGTCGTGGCATGTTCATCAAGTTGAAACGGCTCTTTTTCATTAAAGCGAAAGAGATTGGTAGCCATCCGATTCTGTGAAATCAGAAAAGATGGGGAGGAAGCAATACCAGGGATTTTCAAATAGTCTCTAACTAACTCGCCAGCTCCGAATCTATCATAGAATACAAAGTCAAAATCAATGCTTTTAGACAGTTGCTGAGTAATTGCTAATATGTCCAGCGAAGTCTGAATATGAATTTTCATAAATGCACTCAACCCATCCGGAGTATTGGAATCAATAGAAGCGGTCCTGACCAGATCAGAATGCAGGTGAACCTTCGCTCCAACTGCTTCGAGTCTGTCCTTGTATTTCTCAGTTGTAATGTAATGTACTTGGTCCCCTCGTGCTGCAAAGGCTTGCGTCATCCCAATCGTAGGGTTCACATGTCCTTCTGCCGGAAAGTTAACCATTAATATGTTTAACATTCATCATTACTCCTTTTCTCTACAATTAAGATTGCAGTTTTCACTGAATCTCTCAATCCATAATAACAATAATATTTATTTTTTCAAATGATATCCTTTCAAGATCGTGAAACACATGTTGGCATGAAATATGTATAACAAATATTTACCTCGTGCATAGTAAGGGGGAACTCTACTTAGCAAGGGAGGTTTTTTCTAAGTGAATGTTCAAAGAGCGCAAGAAATAGCGTCTTCTTCCATAATGGCGAATGTGTTGTGTGATGGGCTACCCATTTATATTCAGCATGTGAATGAACAGCGTGAGACGGCACGGATCTATGCGCTGAACAACCCGGAAGAAGAACGGGAAGTACCTTTGTACGCGTTAACAGAACGAGATCAGACCCTTGAATAGAAAGGAGCGACGTGAAAAATGAAACCGAACCAACAGAAAGAGATTGAGGCAGATCGTTTGAACTTTCGTGATCAGACGGATGATGTGGTCAGAGAAGTACCGGCCACAACGGATGCCAGCGAAGCTGTTGCAGCAATGACTTCACATATCAATAAATACGATGTACCAGATGAGTTGGAAGAAGAATAGTAAGTGGTCAAGCGCGCACAGGATAACCTGCTGCGTGCTTTTTATATGACGCATAACTTGGATGGTATCAAACAAAAAGTATTCAATGCCCAAACGTACAAGTGAAGCTGCCCATGTGTACGTTTTTTTCTTTTCGTTTTTTTGTAAAATAATATATAAATGATTTCTGTTCAAACTAAATGGACTAGGCCGTCATAGTGCCATTATCTCTATTAAGTCGAAAAGCCGAATTTAGAATTGTAGGAGGGAATTATGAACGATGAATTCAATGTACAGGTCCAGAATGTAGATCCGGAAATAAGTGAAAGTGAAGGTGAATTTGAGAAGAAAGATATTTCAAAAGTATTAACTATAATATGGATTTTTATAATTTATAGTGAGTCTGTCATTCTTCAACATTTGTCTAGTGGTCTAAATCTGCTGCAAAGTGTCTTATTTACTGTAATCGTCATATTACACATCCTCTTGTACTTGTATGCTCAAAGAGTTGCAAAATATTTTTCATGGGCTTATTTTGTTGTGCAAGGGGGATTGATCTTTTCAAGTGCATTTCTTCTACCTGACAGTTTCTCCATTGTGCTGGTTGGGTTAATGCCAATTTTGGTGGGTCAGAGTATAGGTATTTATTACAAGCCGCTTAAGGTCATTCTTGTATTTTTGATTTCCTATGTACTTTTTTGTGTGGCTGTAGTCTGGCATAATGATGGCAGGCAATTTGTATTGTTCATCCCGCTATTTTTTCTCATTGCAGTTGTTATAGTAGCTTATGCCATTCTTTTTCTCAAACAAGTTCAAGCACGAATCCGAACGCAAAACGTTCTTAAAGAACTTGAAATCGCACATCAAAAGGTCGAAGAACTTACAATCGCTAACGAACGACAACGTATGGCCCGTGATCTTCATGATACGCTGGCGCAGGGACTTGCTGGGCTAATCATGCAACTTGAAGCCATTGATGCTCATCTGACAAAAGGAAGTACGCAAAGAGCTCAGGAGATCGTCCAACAATCGATGTCACAAGTGCGAAGAACATTGTCTGATTCAAGGCGAGCTATAGACAATCTGCGTTCAAAAACCATCTCGGAAGTTGATTTTGCAGAAGCCGTGGAGGAAGAAATACAGCGATTCACAATGGCTACGAGCATTCGTGTAATCCGCAACATCAAAATTAAAGCTTCGGTTCCCAGACTGGTGTTCGAACATGGATTGTTTATTATAAGCGAGTGTTTAACCAACGTAGCGAAGCATTCACATGCGAATACTGTATGGATAAGTATTTTGGATAACGAAGGCAAGATTGAAATCGAGATTCGTGATGATGGAAAAGGATTTGATACGGATATTATTGCCAAGCAAACAGGGCATTACGGAATAATAGGTATACATGAACGTGTACGGATGCTGGGTGGAAAAATAAATATCAACAGTATATTTCAAGAAGGTACGGCTATAAAAATAGAGGCGCCTCTTACTAAAGGAGACCTATTATGAAATACAAGATTTTAATCGTCGATGATCATTGGGTAGTTAGAGAAGGATTAAAGCTGGTGCTGGAGACCCATGACAGCTATGAAGTGATTGGTGAGGCTGGAGAAGGTGTAACGGCTCTTAAATTGATCGAAGAACTTCAGCCGGATATCATCCTGTTGGATTTATATATGCCGCAAATGAGTGGTTTGGAAACCATGAAGGCCCTCAGAGAAAAACAAAATGAAACGCCAGTCATTATCCTGACGACCTATAACGAAGATGATTTAATGATTAAAGGACTCTCTTTGGGAGCAAAAGGATATTTGTTGAAAGATACCAGTCGGGAAAACCTATTTCGCACGATTGAGTCTGCGCTAAGGGGTGAAACGCTGCTTCAGCCAGAAATAACAGCAAGGGTATTTGCTGCCACGAATAAGAGAGAAGCTGAGGCAAAGTCACATGAAAGAAACTTAGTTCTGACTGATAAGGAAAGACATATATTAAAGTCTGTTGCACATGGTTTTAAAAGTAAGGAAATTGCGTTTGATATGGGAATTTCCGAGCGTACCGTAAAGGCACATTTAACGAATATTTATAACAAGCTTGGTGTTGATTCCAGATCTGAAGCCGTTGCTGTTTCGTTGGAACGTGGTATTTTACAGCTTTAGAAATAATAACTGAAAATATGTTATTTATTTGCCCAGTCGTACATAAGGTGCTTGCCCCTTTGTACGATTTTTTTGTTTGTTCATTGTTATAACATGAAAAAAGGATGAAAAAGTTTACTTGACCCACGGGTTGCTGATAGCACCTTTAGAAGAGAGAATCAGGGAGGATGACATGAAGTTGAAGAAAAAAGGAATTAGGATAATGATTGCAGGGGTTGCATTAGCTATCGTAGCTTCCGGTTGCTCCAGTGTAACGGAGAACTCTGTAACAGAAGCCAGTCACCCGGTGAAAGTGGAGAAACTTGCAATGAAACCTTTGGCCAATGATTTTAATTTGGCGGGGACATTGCAGGCAAGTAATGAGGCCAATGTTTCCTTTGAAGCGGATGGACGTATATTGAGCACTATGGTTGAGGTTGGGGATTCAGTAGAAAAAGGGAGTGTCCTTGCGAAGCTAGATACATCCAATTACCAGTTGCAGCTGGATCGGGCAAAGGCAACCATGGAAAAGGCAAAGGCTGGTGTTAGCCAAGCGGAGGCTTCTGTCCAATCGGCACAGGCGGGCATTCATAGTTCGCAATCCCAGGTCAATGCGGCCCAATCGAAATTGCAGGAATTGAACAATGGCGCCAAAAAGCAGGAGATAGCACAGTCTCAAAATGCGGTTACTGTAGCAACTAATAATTATAACAAGAAGAAAGCGGATGCCGCACGCTCCCAAAGTCTATTCCAGGCAGGTGCGGTATCTTTAACGGAAAATGAGAATGCGCAGCTGGAATTAGCAAACGCACAAAAAAGCTTAAGTGATGCGCAAGAGAAATTGTCTCTTTTGCTTGCAGGGGCATCCCAGGAACAGCGTGCCCAAGCTTCGGCCGGCGTAGATCAGGCCAGAGCAGGGCTGGAATCGGCTAGGGCTACTATACAACAAGGGCTAGCCAGTAAAGCTCAGGCACAGGCTACCTATGAGGATGCATTGGCTGCTTATGAACAGTCATCCTTGTCACTGAAAAAAGCGACTTTAACCTCCCCGATCACTGGTGTTGTGATTGAAAAAAAGATATCTGATGGTCAACTGGGCTCCAGTGGAAGTGAGGCATTTGTTGTCGGAAATATCAAGACTTTAAAAGTACTCCTCCCCGTACCAGACAGTGAAATCTTATCGTGGAAGAAAAACCAAAAAGTTAATATATCTCTCTACGATGAAATGAGAACAGGAACCGTCACCCAGATCTATCCATCGACGAACTCCAAAACGGGAAGCATCAATGTGGAAGTTAGCATTCCCAATCCCGAACTGAATTGGAAACCTGGTCAAGTCATCAGCGCATCTAAAAGCATAAATCAAAACGAAGCGCTTTTAGTGCCCGTAGAGGCCGTAATTAGTACGGGAAATGATCCTTATGTCTTTAAAGCTGTAAATGGAAAAGCTGTCAAAACACCGATTAAACTGGGGAAAGTGACTAATAATCAGCTCGAAGTGGTCTCTGGGCTACAGGCAGGAGATCAAATCGTTACGCAAGGAGCAGGAACCTTATTTAATGGTGATTTACTTGGGAATGGTGTACCTGGGAAATCGGAGGAGTCGTCCGAATGATTAAATATATCGTTAAAAAGCAAAAAATTACACTCATTTTCTTCGCCATGTGCATTGTGCTAGGGCTCTACAATTTTACATCGTTACCTAAACAGGAGCAGCCTGATGTTATTCCCTTGTCAGCCAGTGTTACAACCATCTATCCAGGCGCTTCACCCGAAAGAATCGAGCAAACCATTACTAAGGTCATGGAACAGAAAATTAAAGCCGTACAAGGTGTCAAAACGATTTCTTCCACTTCATCTAAAGGACAATCTAGTATAATGATAGATGCTTTTGAAGATGCGGACCCGACAAAGGTGTGGGCTGATCTTCGTACAAAGGTACAGGATGCACAGTCTGAGCTTCCAGCAGATGCGATGCAGCCCATTATTAATGATAGCATGACAAGCTCTTTCATTGGTTCATACGCGATTACTTCTGATAAAATTGAGAATTTATACGCGTTAAATGAATTGATGAACAAATGGAAAGATCAATTAAAAACGGTCTCGGGTGTTTCGCAAGTTAATATTCAAGGAATACCAGATCAAGAAGTACGAATTAGTTTAGACACACAAAAGATGCAACAATATAACATCTCCTGGGAGCAGGTTGTTCAAGCAATCAAAAATGAGAATGAGAGAGTTCCTACAGGAAGTATGGATTTCAATGAGCGTACTTATCAGCTGACGGTAAATGCCTCTACGGATCCATCTATCCTAAATAACGTCCAGATTTCAAGCAATGACGATGGATACCCGATATCTCTGAAGGATGTAGGGACAGCCTCACTTGTTTTTAAAAAAGCGACTAGTTATACGTATGTGAATAACAAGCCTGCTATTTCGATCAGTGTGAGCGGAGATACAGGCACAGACGTGCCAACGGTATCTAAGGCGACTACAGCCAAAATCAATGAACTTGTGAGCGGTTTGCCGAAGAATGTACATTTTGAGCTACTTTTTGCGCAAAATGATCGAGTCGATGAAATGTTTGGAAACCTGACCAAAGAGATGATCATCGCTATTATATCGGTCATTGTTATATGTACATTAGGTTTAAATTTGCTGACTTCTGCATTTGTGGCCTTGGCCATTCCTGTTTCCATCGCCATCGGCTTTATTTTCTTACCCACAACAGGAATCACGCTGAATCAAATTTCAGTCATCGGATTAATTATCGTATTAGGGATATTGGTTGATGATGCCGTCGTGGTCAATGACAACATTGAACGCCGACGCTCTGAATTTGGGGAAGATGCTACGGAGGCGGCCATTAAAGGGACGAAAGAGGTATCCTTATCGATCATTACAGCTACGCTAGCTACGGTTGCGGCATTTGCCCCGCTTTTATTCCTGCCGGGCACTATTGGTGACTTTATTAAACCGATACCTACCGTTATTTCGTTAACGATGCTGGCTTCCATGATTATGTCGTTAACAATTATTCCTATTTTCCGTCAATGGTACGATCAACGTCGTAAAGGAAAAGAGAGTAGTAAGACAGTTAAGCCACCTGGACTTCTGGGGAATCAAATACAATCTCTATCCAATGTGTACTCTAAAAACTGGATGCCTAGAATACTGCGACGTCCACTGTTAACAGCGCTTATTGGTCTTATGATGGGTACAGCAGCTTATGGACTACTTGCTGTTGTTCCCATTGAATTATTTCCGGATTCCGATCAAGCGGATGCCACGATTAGTGTAACGATGCCAGAAGGAACGTCGTTGCAGGCAACCAATCAAGTTGTAAACGAGATTGGGAGCTGGGTCAAAAAACAGCCAGAAACAGAGCGGCTGGCGGCAACGGCAGGTGGAGGAGCGCCTCAGCTGTATAGTGATGTTGCAGGCGGTCATGGCTCTGGGGGAGCGGTCAACGGCCAAATTGCTGTCGTTGGAAAAGAGGGGCTATTTGATCTCAAAAAAACAGTAGATAACTGGACCCATACGCTACAAGCTAAATATCCATCTGCATTAATCAGCATTCGTGTTCCCCAATTAGGTATTCCGGTCGGCAGTGCGGTGTCTATCCGTATTAAAGGAGAAGACATTGATAAGCTGCAAAACATGACAACTAAAGTCAAAGAAATGGTTGCGGGGACACCCGGAGCTGTAGATGTGACCGATAATATGGGTATGCAAAGCTATAATCTGAATTTCCAAATCAATCAGCAAGCCTTGGATAAATATCAGGTTAGCTATTCCGATTTAACGCGTACTTTGCTATTAATGGGTGACGGGGTGAATGTAACGGATTTTGATACGGGTAAGGAATTGCTTGATGTCAATATATACATGAACAAACCAAACCAAGATCCTGAGGTATTATTCCAACAATTAAGTGTGAACAATGCGGCACGGGAGCAAATACCTTTATCCCAATTAGCCACGATGAAACCGGACTTTTCCATCCAACAAATCCACCGTTATGATCTGGAACGGACGGTAACGATCTCAGCCAATGGAAATGGGCGTACGGCTACAGAACTCACTAATGATATCCGTAGCAAACTTACAAATACCCAGTTTGAACCAGGCTACACCTGGGAGATGGGAGGGGAAACATCTGCGCAGTCTGATATGTTTAAGGACTTGGGCAAATTAGCTGTTATTGTTATTTTCCTTATTCTCCTCTTGATCACCATGCAGTTTTACTCGGTGTCCACACCGCTCATTATTATGACTACTGTTTATCTGGCAGCGGCAGGGGGAATCCTTGGAAGTTTTATTTCAGGGATGCCCATTGGATTCATGAGTATTATGGGGATCATTTCACTTGCTGGTATCGTCGTGCGTAACGGTATCGTGCTGATAGAGTTTATTGAAGATGCGCGGCGTGAAGGCGCTGATTTAACAGACGCCATTCTAATGGCATGCTCTGCCCGTTTCCGTCCGATCTTGCTTACTTCGCTAACTGCCATTGTGGGTATGATTCCTATTGCCACAATCGGGGAGATCTTGTTCAAACCGTTGGCAACAACCATTATTTTCGGACTGATTTTTTCAACTATTTTAACATTGTTTGTAGTTCCGACGCTGTATATGGTCGTAGCTCATCTGAAGCTGAAACGGAAGCATAAGAAGCAAAAGGCTATAAATAGCGATAGTTCATTGACCTTGTAGGTAAATATATAATACAGGATCGTACATTAGGCGAGAGTCTTAATGTACGGTTTTTTTATTTCATTGACATAGTCCACAAAAATCTTTACTATAATTGTTGCAAAAGTCCACTAAATAGGGGGAGTTATGGTCAATATAGATGCTAATATCATAGCGGATATGAGGCGTTTTAATCGGTTCTATACGAATATACTGGGTGTTTTGGATAGACATGTGCTGGATAGCGGATATTCCTTTACCGAGGCCCGTGTCATTATAGAGATCGGGTTGATCGAGCCATGTATAGCGAATACTCTAGTTGAATCTCTTAAAATTGATCGCAGCTATATGAGTAGGATCATTGCTAAATTTTGCAAAGAGGGCTTTCTTGTTAAGGAAAATTCAACGTTGGATAATAGAACAAATCTGATTCGTTTGACTCCTAAAGGAAAGGCGTTCTATAACCAACTGAATGAAAGGTCTGATGAACAAATTCTAAAATTAGTTCAAGGACTTTCAGAAGAAGAGATACAAGAATTGCATGCTTCTATGTTGTTAATTCAGAAGAAATTGGATAATTTGGAGAGGATACAGAATGATACGATTTGAATGCGACTATACCGAAGGTGCCCATGAGCGCATATTAAAGCGACTACTGGAGACGAATGATGAACAAACTCCAGGTTATGGTGTGGATGATCATTGTGAAAAAGCTAGAGCATATATTAAAGAAGCATGTGACTCCCCAAATGCGGATGTACACTTTTTGGTTGGAGGTACACAGACCAATACCACCGTCATTTCTTCTATTCTGCGTCCGCATCAAGGCGTCGTTGCTGCAGTTTCTGGACATGTGGCCGTTCATGAAACCGGAGCGATTGAAGCTGTTGGACATAAAATACTTACTTTGCCAAGCGGGGATGGGAAGATCCGGGCCGAGCAGGTACAAGATTTGTATGACGCTCACTGGAATGATGCCGCTCCTGAGCATAGTGTACAGCCCGGGATGGTTTATATTTCCCAACCTACTGAGAATGGAACGATCTATAGCAAAGCAGAGCTGGAAGCATTAAGTAGAGTCTGTCAAGAATGTGGTTTACCACTGTTCATAGATGGAGCCCGATTAGGCTATGGCTTGGTGGCCGAAGATAGCGATGCATCTTTAGCGGATATAGCACAGCTTTGCGATGTGTTTTATATTGGCGGGACAAAAATTGGAGCATTGATGGGAGAAGCCGTAGTCATTCTAAATGATACATTGAAAAAAGATTTCCGATATATGATCAAGCAAAAAGGAGGACTGCTGGCTAAGGGAAGAATGTTGGGCATTCAATTCGAAACTTTGTTTGAAGACGGTTTATACGTTGAAATCTCCAAACACGCTATAGATATGGCAATGCTGCTTCAAAGCGGATTATCTGAGCAAGGTTTTTCTTTTCAATACCGTTCTACAACCAATCAGCAGTTTCCGATTTTACCAGATCGTATACTAAAGGCATTGAGTGAAAAATATACTTACTCCTTTTGGGAAAAGGTTGATGATACACATAGTGCAGTTCGATTCTGTACCAGTTGGGCTACGAAGAAAGAAAATGTTGAATTGCTGATTCAGGATATTAAAGCATTGCAATAATGGTCATAGAAAGAGTAATTTATAATTTTAAAGATGTAAAATGACTATGTAATAGCCATACTTCGGTGCACGCATTGCAGCGAAGTATGGTTTTTTTGTGCATTTTACTTATTCCAACGCGGCTTGTATTTAGTTCCATGAAAGAGCAAGTGGATATAAAAATGGAAAAACAAGACAAGAGCGGAGGTATAAAATTGGCGTCTAATTCTTTACACTGAATATCTACCGAACCTGCTTGCGGTACTGAAGAGGAGAGAGCCCAGTTATTTTTTTAAAGATTTTATTAAAGTGGGAAGCATGACCGAACCCGACATCCTCTGCAATATGCTGGATTTTGTCTTTGGTGGTTCGAAGTCTGGTTTGGGCCGCCCTGACCCGCACTACGCGGATGTATTCGCTGAAATGAAAACCAGTCAACTTTAGAAAGATACGGCTTAGGTAAGCTGGACTAATGAAAAAGCAGGCAGCCACTTGTTCGAGAGTTAACGGTTCATTGTAATGATCCTGAATAAAAGAAGAAATTTCCGTGATTTTCTGATGCATGGGATGGGAGGAGACAGGTTCACTACGCTCGATCGCTTCCGATCGGTGCACCAGGATAAGCATTTCCAGCAGTAAATGCTGTACGCAACGGTCATGCAGAGGCTGCTTATTCCTGCATTCGGTATTCATCTGTAGGAATAAACGTTCAACCTCCACTTGCTCTCTCGCAGGTAAGCGAAGTAACGCGGATTGCTGATATGGCGGCAGGTCAAGAATGTCATGATCCTGCTGTGGGAGAAACGTCGGAGAAAAATGAATCAAAATGCGCTCTGTTTCCTGCAATTGCGTACTGGCGGTAGAGTGCAAGTCATGAGGAAGGATGAATATCAGATCCCCCTTGCGAGCGGTGTATACCTTGCCATTCATAAAATAGATGCGTTCGCCTCGCAGTAAGAGATACAGCTCATAGTTCTCGTGGACATGAGGCCGGGGCATAACTGTGAAACCGGTACGATAGATGTGATGAATGGAGAATTGTTGTTCGCCAATGACATATTTATCTTCTTTCATTTCATTCATGTGCTTCTTCCTTTACAAATTAAGATAAGTAAGCGCATTCATACATCAACAGTATATATGACAACCTGCCAATGATAAAAGCAGAAAAGATTGATGAAAGGAGGTGAAGGCGCTTCTGAACGTCTCGGATCGTGTTTTTATAAAAATATGCGCTGATGTGGAAGAAAATCTTAGGGAGGAAACAGAATATGAGCAAGCAGCGTACATGGAAAAAGGTGCTATGTAATATGGTTGTGGGTTCATTGTTGTTGTCCTTGTGCCCGCCGCTGATCCAAGCGGAAACTGCGATAGGAACAGAGAACGCAAAGATGGCAAAAGTGGCGACGGATATTCCGGCGTTTCCGGGGGCTGAGGGTGGCGGTAAATATGTTACCGGTGGACGCGGAGGTGAAGTGTATGAGGTTACCACGCTGGCAGACTACGGCAAAGGGGAGCAGATCATACCCGGATCTCTTCGCGCAGCGGTCAGCTCCGATAATCGGACGGTCGTATTCCGGGTGGGTGGAACGATTCATCTCAAGGAGCCACTTAAAATCTTGGGAAACAACCTGACGGTTGCGGGTCAGACAGCTCCTGGCGACGGTATAACTGTAAGCGATTACACAACAGGGATTGATGCAGATAACGTCATTCTCCGTTACCTGCGTTTCCGATTGACCGACCGTTACCCCAGTGAGGATGACGCGTTAGGAGCCAGATACCATAAAAATATAATGATTGATCACTGTTCCTTTAGCTGGTCGGTGGATGAGGTACTGAGCCTGTATGACAACGTCAATACAACGGTACAATGGTCCATTGCGTCCGAAAGTATGCTAATGACTACGCACCAGAAAGGTCGCCACGGCTATGGCGGCATATGGGGTGGACGAAATTCCACCTATCATCATAACTTGTTGGCTCACAATGCAAGCCGTAATCCGCGTTTTCCAACCGATAAAAAACAAATCGACGCTGTGGAAATGACCAATAATGTCATTTATAACTGGGGATTTTTCTCCTCATACGGCGGTGGTGAAGGATCGTATAATGTGCTAAATAACTATTATAAGTATGGCCTTAACACATATGAGGGCGTTCGCGGTCAAATTTTTGTAGACGTGGGTAGTAAAAAATATAAAACACGCATCTTTATTGGTGGTAACTATATGTACGGCAATGACTCGGTTACGAAAGACAACTGGCAGCTTGGCACATCCATTGGGTCCATTATTGATCCGTCCACCCGTTTGGCGGAGCCGATTGAAGTCAGAGGGGAATACGACAACGGAATCTCACCCGATGCGTACGGTCCATATCAAGCGACAGATGCACAAACCGCATATACGGAGGTGCTTGCCGGCTCAGGAGCCACGCTGCCAAGAAGAGATGCGGTGGACGCCCGAATTATGAATGATGTGAAGAATGGAACGGGTGCATTTATTAACTCTCCGCGTGAAGCAGGGTGGATTTATGACGATTCTAACGTAACGACGACGGAGCTTTCTGACAGTGACCATGATGGAATGCCGGATGAATGGGAACGTGCCCATGGGCTGGACCCCAATAATGCAGATGATCGTAACGGTCAGGGGCTTGCCGGCACAGGGGCGTATGCTCATTTTGCCAAGGGTTATACGAATCTGGAGGTCTATTTAAATGATCTTATTGAGAAGCTGTCGAATGGAAATGAGGTGAATAATCCAGAGGCTGTCGTTCAGGTGTCGGATGCAAACGGACGTTCACTAAAGCATAACGATATTTTGGAAGCAGGCCGGGATGCGACCATAACAGCAACAGCCAAGGACAAAGATGGTATTGCTCATGTTGAATTTATCATTGACGGCAAACTCGCTGGAAAAGTAGAGACCGCACCTTATCATCTCGATTGGAATCATGTAACAGACGGTACCCATTATATTATTGTACGGGTGACCGACCGCAAGGGGAATGCTGCATTTTCCAATCCTGTTACCATTCACGTCAATACGACTGCGCCGTCGGGAAGTTGGCTCAGCGAAGAGATTGGCTCTGAGGGCAATGATGGTTATATAAAAGGGCATACTCAGGTCTTAAAAGAAGATGCAAGCGGCAGCAGTATAAGACTGAAGTCAGCGGGAGACGTTGACGGTAAGGCAGATATTTTCCATTATGCTTATCAAAAATGGGAAGGTGACACTGAAATTACAGCCCGTGTGGAACATATTACCCCAGTGGATGATAATGCCGAAGCGGGTGTAATGATTCGTGAATCGCTGAAGCCTGGATCAAAAATGGCTTTTATGTCTTTAGCATTTGTTAAATATGGCAAACAGGGTATTCTTATCAGTCGTGATCAAACGGAGGGTAAGACGAAACGTGCGTCAATGGAGACGTTTATTACAACGCCATATTCGGTTCGTCTGGTACGACAAGGACCAAAGGTTACCGGCTGGGTGTCCGCAGATGGTGTGACGAACTGGGAGAAGGTTGGTGAAACGGTTATAGATGTGCCGGATCATCAACCGCTATTGTTCGGGTTGGCTACTGATGCATCCAAACCACAAAACGATGTATGGAATTACAATACGTCGGAATTCAGCCATGTCACCATCCGCAACCTGACAGACTCAGGAGGAACTCGTCCTACTAGTGTGGTGGTAGCGACCTATGGTCCTGCTGACTTTACATCTCTCCAGGCAGCTATTGACGCAGTCCCTGACGACAGCAATACAAGGACAGTTATCCATCTCAAAAACGGTACGTATCGTGAGAAAATAAAGGTGAATTCCTCTAAGAAAAACCTGAGTATTATCGGAGAAGATCGGGATAAAACGATCATTGCTTTTGATGATACGGCCAAAACCGTGGTGGATGGAAAAGAATTAGGAACAAGCAACAGCTATACCATGCGTGTGCAAAGTCCTGATTTTGTGTTGGAGAATGTCACGGTTGCCAATACAGAAGGAACCGGGCAGGTGCAGGCTGTAGCGTTATATGCTGAAGGCGATCGTGGTAAGTATCACAATGTCAAAATTACCGGTCTACAGGATACGTTGCTTGTGAACCGTGGCAGACAGTATTTCAAGGACAGCTACATCAGTGGCAGTGTAGATTTTATATTTGGCAATGCACCCGCTGTGTTTGATAATTCGATCATACACAGCCTGCGTGCCGGATATGTGACAGCAGCTTCAACAGAAGAGAACAAGCCGGGCTTTGTATTTATTCAATGTCGTCTGACAACAGAAAATGGCTTAACAGGCAAGGTGGATCTCGGACGGCCATGGCGCCCTCACGCTCATGTTACTTTTTTGAAGACCTATATGGATGACCATATCAAGCCGGGCGGCTGGAATAATTGGGGCAAGGAATCCAATGAGCAGACCGCAAGATTTGGAGAGTTTGATAACTTTGGACCAGGTGCAGGAAGTAGCGAACGTGTACCTTGGGCCAAACAGCTTACTGCCGATGAAGCAAGCCAGTACACCGTTGAAGCTGTTCTGAGTGGACCAGATCATTGGGATTGGCGTCTTTAAATTTGATGTTCAGTGGTTAAGCGGGGCAAGCGCTTCTAGCGTTCAGCCTCGCTTATTTCTATCGTTTGAGTGGAGGATACATATTTAATTTTTAGGTATTGAAAATACTTGTTTATATGGTAAATGTTTGCTATGTTTAAAGTGTATTTATTTCAAATTGTAATTTATTTTTGATTTTGGAGGTGTAACGTATGGCACGTGTGTTAGTAGTGATCACGCCTGCTGAAGGCCATGTTAATCCGACACTAGGATTAGTGAAAAGGTTGGTAGACAGTGGGGAGGATGTTGACTATGTGTGTACGGAAGAATATCGTACGAGAATTCAACAGACAGGAGCGCAGATGATCACCTACCCTTTTGTGGATGATGCTTTTTCCAAAGACTCTGATTTAAAGCCAGCAGAATACAAACATCATTATCAATTTGTATACATGATGGTAAAAGGTATGATTCTTCCGATTATTCCAGAGGTTTTGAGAGTGATCGAAAACAGAACCTATGATTATTTAATCTATGATTCATTGATGGGCTGGGGAGGCACGATTATTGCAGAGAAGCTAGGAATTCCTGCTGTATGCTCTATCGCTTCTTTTGCTTTCGTAGAGCCATTGGGATCGGGGCAAGGCATGAATGACAATGATCCGGAGGTAAAGAAGTTATACACGGCTACGATGCAAATAACGCATCAACTAGCTAATGAGCTTCAGGTTGACACTCCGGCTATAGAAGAGATTGCTCCTCATGGCGGGGACTTAAGAATCGTTTATACAAGCCGCTATTTTCAACCGCAAGCCGAAAAACTGGATCACAGTTTTATTTTTACAGGTCCTTCTATTGTACCGCGTAAAGATGCTCCTTCTTTCCCGTTCGAACAACTTCGTGTTCTGCATCCACAGGTGGTTTACATTTCTATGGGCACTATTTTGAATAAAGACTTGGAATTTTATAAGCTTTGTTTTGCAGCATTTCGCGATTTGCCTGTGCAGTTTGTGCTGTCTTCAGGCAATTATACAGATATGGAGCCACTGGCCCCGTGTATCCCTGACAATTTTATAATCAAACCTTATATTCCGCAATTGGAAATGCTCCAGCATGTGGACGCTTTTGTTACACATGCGGGGATGAACAGTACAAGTGAAGCACTGTATTACAATGTGCCGCAGGTCATGATTCCTTTAACATCGGATCAGCCCATCGTAGCTAGTCGGGTGCAGGAACTGGGAGCGGGTGTTGTTGTGGATAAAAATGAGCTTACACCCGCTAGTTTGAGAGCTGCCTTATTAGAGGTATTGAGTCATCCAACCTATAAAGAACAGGCTCATGTGATTGGCGAATCATTACGCCAGGCTGGTGGGTACAGTCATGCGGCAGATACAATCATGAGCCATTTCTCTACCATAGAAAAATAAGCGGCAGTCTATATACTGTGATTCCTTTCTTTTAAAGTAGCAGATTTTTCAAACTCTAGTTTCTTTGAAATCGCCAGAAGACCAAGGGAGCAGATGATCAGGGCCAAACATACCCAATAGCTGTTTCGGTAACCAATCCATTGAGCGGTTAATCCGCCCATCAAGCTCCCCACCAGTCTTCCGATGGTTGTCGCATTGGAATATAGCGTCGATGCGTACCCTGGAAGAGAGGGCAACAAATCCTGCATGTAACTAATGCCAATGGCAGAAATCACTGCAACAAAGAAGGCTAGAAGAAGCTGCCCCACGAATAGCTGCCACATCTCCGTAGACATAAGGACAAGGAGATAATAGACAACTCCAGTTAATGCTCCTAAAAATATAAGCAAACGGTTGGAGTATTTAGCTGCTAGTACGCCTAACATGAGCATCAAGGGGATTTCTACAATTGCGCAAATACTGGATACTAGAGCAACGTCACTCGTGTCGCCTTGTAAATTGTGAATGATGAACAAGGAAATATTCAAATTATTCATCCAGTGAGACGTATAGAGCAGAGTAAGAACGGAAAAGGGAATCAGAATCTCAATATTTTTATGTAATGTAATGTGATGAAGTGAAAGTTGATTGTTATGTTTAAGTTGAGCGGGAGGCTGCTTGATAAAAAGGAATAGAAGCACAGCAATGAGAACAAAAATAGAGGTCGTTCCCATAAAGATACCCTTAAAGCCCGTATGTGCAATCAAAAAGGAACCAAAAAGCGGCCCGGTAATAAAGCCAAGAGAAAACATAGACCGAAGCGTTGAATTCGCAAAGGCGTGATCCGCAGATTTACTGCGATTTACTGCTTCACGTGCACTGGCAAATAACTGCGGCATCCCAGGAGCACCAATGGCCGTAAAGATCGTCATATAAACAAAAAGCACATAAAAATTTTGGATTACAAGATATCCTGCAAAGGCTACGGCATTAAATAACGTACAAATCACCAAAATTTGTTTGCGATCTAATCCGGTATCAGAACGTTTGGCAATCAGAGAGCTTATCCATATGCCACAAATCAAACTCACCGCTGTAAACACACCAAAGGTTCCTACAGATACGCCAAGTGTACTTGTAAAATATACAGCTAAAAAAGGTGCGCTGATGGATATAGCCATGCCTTGCAATAACATGCAGATCATGAACAATGGGTAGTTAGGTATAACAAAAAGATTTTGAATACGCTTTAGCATTTCATTTTTACACCCCTTCAGATTTAGAAGCAGAATAATACATACCTATCCCATCTAAACTATATATGAACTTAGCATAATTTGTATATTTACATGGTATAAAATATTATATATTATTTTTTACTTATTTGAGTAGGTCATATGCAAGGTCATATACAGGCAAAGATACAGTATCAGGAGTGGGGTGTAGATGTGTATGCGGAATTCTCCTGTAGAATTTGCCTTAAAGACTGAAGCGATCTACGAACTGCTTAATCAGTTCATTCAATGATCCGGCGGCCTTCGTAGGAAGGCGGTGATCGACTTTTTCGATGAAAACAAGCTCACTCTTCGGTAATTGTTGATGCAATATTTTGGCATAGGGATGAAAGTGCTTATCCGCTTCACCATAAACGAGCAGGACAGGAAGGTGGATTTCTCCGAGCCGTGAGGTACAATTGTACTTCAAGCTGTAACGGTAATATTGTTCGACATTCCTAGGATTTCCCTGTTTCGCATCGTTGAATAACTTACGGAACAAAGATAGCTGTTTCGTTTGTGACCAAGCATTAGAGAGCGCAATCGTACCGACTGCGCCGATCTTGGAAAGAGCAATGCCCAAAGAAATTTTGTTTTTTAGCCGCCATTCGTTGACTTCCGACATTCCACTAATAACAATGCCTCCCCATGCCCGATCCGGATAAGTCAAGAGAAATTCAAGTACTATCGAACCTCCGGTAGAATATCCACATAAAAACACTTTATCCAGGCTCAACCGGTCCATCAAATGTTTAATATCCTGGGCGATGAGAGGATAAGTAACCGTTTGTTCGGAAGGCTGACTTTTACCGTGTCCTCTGATGTCAAAAGCTATGGTTCGAAAATGGGGCGATAGCCCTTGGATTTGGTATGTGAAATTTAAGCTTGTGAGTACTGGAGGGTGAATGAATAGGATGGCCATTCCTTCACCGGAATCCATATAATGCATGGAGTATTCGTTTATGTTTGTAGTCGTCATGGTTATGTTCCCTCCCTGAATGGTTTGATCTTAAATTTGGCCTATTAGATCCAAAAAATTCATGGAGGTGTAACTTTAATTGCTTGTATGAGATACCTTTGTCCCGATGATCCAATGCAGGAATAATTTTTTTAGTACAAGAAAAAAATAAGAGGATCAAGTTTTTCTAAGAAAGGGACACATACATGGGCATGAAAAATAAAGTTACCATAGCACTAGTGCTAGGTTTATTGTTGTTGGTCTTGGGGTGTAGAGCGGACTCCAGTCAACAGCTAAAACAACAAAGTGTGAAGCCACCTATCACAGTAAATCAAATGGGCAAAAAACCTGTCATTGTGATCTTGATTGATTCTTTAATGGATAAGCCTTTGCAAGATGCAATTCAAGAAGGCCGTGCACCCGCAATGCAATATCTCTTAAATCAAGGGCAATATTTTCCGCATGTAGTGAGTTCATTTCCCACGATGTCTGTGACAATCGACAGTACATTATTAACGGGAACGTATGCAGACCAACATCATGTGCCCGGACTCGTTTGGTACAGCAACCAAAGGAAACGCATGATTCTCTACGGCAATGGTGCCAAAGAAGCCTTAAAGATAGACCAACTACAAGTATTCTTAGACGCAATTTACCAATTAAACCAAGTCCATTTGAACAAAAAAACGAAAACCATACATGAGGAATTGGCTGACAAAGGAAAAGAATCCGCGTCCATCAATGCTATTGTCTTTAGAGGGAAAACGAAACATGCCTTAAAAGTGCCTGACTTCATAGCGAATAGCAACAGGGTGCCAGAAAAAATGATAGTAACAGGGCCTAAATGGTTATCTTATGCAGCTCTGGCACAATTGAATCCGAAAAATAACTGGAATACTCCTTTGTGGAAAAAATTTGGGATGAACGACGAATTTTCCGCAAAAGATGCCGCTTTTCTAATCAGCCAGAAGAAACTTCCAGACGTAACCATCACATACTTTCCAGAGAATGATAATTTGGCGCATAGAAAGGGCCCGACTCAACTGGAGGGAATCGAAGAAGCAGATCAAGCACTGCAAACTGTGTTGAACGCATATGGTTCGTGGGAACAGGCTGTAAACAATGCGATATGGATTGTCATGGGTGACAGTGGACAAAGTGCGGTTTATGATGATCGACAGGCAGCAACGGTTGATATAAGGCCTCTTTTGAATCATTACCGCATTGCAAAATTAAATCAACCCGTAAGAACTGAAGACCAAATCGTGATTGCCGCTAATGAACGAATGGCGTATATCTATGCGATTAACGATAAGGTGGAGTTATCTGACGTGGTGAAGTTTTTACAAAATGAGGACAAGCTCGACATTATCGCTATGAAAGATGGTAAAAACAATATTCATGTTACAAAGGGGAAAACGGGTAAGCTGTTTTCTTATCATCCCGGTGGAAAATTCATCGATGAATATGGACAATCGTGGACCTTGTCGGGCGAAGAGGACCTTGTGGATATTAAGGTGAATAACAACCGGATCAAGTATGGAAAATATCCAGACGTTTTGGCGAGGTTACACGGGGCAATGAATTCACATGAAGGAAGATATGTTGTCGTCACGGTCCAACCCGGATATGAACTCGTCGGTGAAAGTTCTCCCACCCACATCGGTGGAGGTGCTCATGGATCGCTGCATGAAAAGGATTCCCTTGTCCCATTAATTATTTCCGGAACGAATACACGCCCCAAAACACTGCGAATCGTTGATATAAAAGACTGGATTCTGCAATTGGTAAACGAATAAGTATTATTCGGTTCTTGATATTAAGATTGAACTCCATTAGCATATAAGCATGTAGTTATATAAGCGGAAGGAGGTCACACATTGGAGCAACTTGGTTATGTAGCCGATCATTTAAAGCTACTGGGGGATAAAACCCGGTTGGCCATGCTTTCCCTGCTAAGAGAAAGAGAATGGTGTGTTTGCGAATTTGTAGATATCTTTGATATGTCGCAGCCAGCAATTAGCCAACATTTGAGAAAACTAAAGTCGCAAGGGATTGTAAAAGAAGAACGACGAAGTCAGTGGGTATACTATTCCTTAAACGTAGACGACAAGCCGCATATTCAAGCTGTTCTTGAGCGTATGCCAGACTCCAAGCAAATTTTAAAATGGCTGAATAAAGAGGAGCCGATCACATTTTGTGAACCGGATTCCTCAGCTTGTTCATCCTAAAGAGAGTTCCGTGTATCTCCTTGAGGGATAACGGTGCTATTATATAAGTATATGTTTATAAGGTAATATATTGGAGGTTTAGAACATTGATTTTGTTGGCATGCATTATATTTTTAGCCACTTTAGTATTGGTGATCTGGCAGCCTAAAAATCTGTCCATCGGATGGTCTGCCTGTGGCGGTGCCATACTCGCCTTGCTGGTGGGTGTCGTCGATTTGCATGATGTTTGGGAAGTTACTCATATTGTCTGGAATGCGACACTGGCTTTTGTAGCCATTATTCTGATTTCGTTGGTACTTGATAAAATCGGCTTCTTCGAATGGGCGGCGCTTCATATGGCACGAGCTGCGCGAGGAAGCGGAACCCGGATGTTTGTTTATGTGACCATTCTTGGCGCCGTTGTTGCTGCTTTTTTTGCGAATGACGGTGCGGCCTTAATACTGACACCGATTGTACTGGCGATGGTTCGGGCACTTAAATTGGATGAGAAAATGATTTTTCCTTTTATTATAGCGAGCGGTTTTATTTCAGACACGACCTCGCTTCCGCTTGTGGTCAGCAACTTGGTCAACATTGTGTCAGCCGATTTCTTTGGGATCACCTTTATGGAATATGCGAGTCGCATGATTGTACCTAATTTATTTTCTTTAGCAGCCAGTATAGGAGTACTGTATCTTTTTTTCCGTAAAAGAATTCCGAAAACGTTTGATACGGCACAATTAATCACGCCTGCGGAAGCGATTAAAGATCCAAAAATGTTCCGTATGTCTTGGATCGTTCTCGCGGTTTTGTTCGTTGGCTACTTTGCATGCGAATTTTTTAACATTCCCGTTTCGGTGGTGGCTGGTATTATTGCTATCTTTTTCTTATTGATGGCGCGTAGAAGCCCTGCAGTGCCGATGAAAGAAGTCATCAAGGGTGCTCCATGGGCTATCGTATTTTTCTCCATTGGGATGTATGTTGTGGTGTACGGTCTACGTAATGCGGGTTTGACAGATCTTCTGTCTCATGTGATTCAGGCGGCTGCCGATCAAGGTATGTTTGTGGCCACCATGGGCATGGGTTTTATTGCGGCGATTATCTCGTCGGTCATGAATAACATGCCTACGGTCATGATTAATGCGCTTGCCATTGATGCTACCCATGCAACCGGTATGGTCAAAGAGGCGTTGATTTATGCTAACGTCATTGGTTCTGATCTGGGACCGAAAATAACTCCGATCGGTTCATTAGCCACGTTGTTGTGGCTGCATGTGCTCCGTTCGAAAAACGTAAAAATTTCTTGGGGTACTTATTTTAAGACAGGTATTATCTTAACCATTCCTACACTTTTTATGACCCTACTGGGCTTATATCTATGGTTAATCATTTCATAATGGAACATTGAAGGAGACGGTAATGATGGAAAAAAAGACAATTTACTTTTTATGCACTGGTAACTCTTGCCGCAGTCAAATGGCAGAAGGCTGGGCCAAAAAATACTTGGGAGACCGTTGGAATGTATACAGTGCGGGTATTGAAGCACACGGCCTTAACCCTAAAGCGGTGCAAGCGATGAATGAAGTAGGGTTGGATATTTCCGGTCAAACTTCAGATATTATTGACTCTGTTTTGCTGAATGGTGCGGATTTAGTTGTGACCTTGTGCGGAGATGCTGCTAATAAATGTCCTATCACACCTCCGCACGTTCGTCGCGAACATTGGGGATTTGATGATCCGGCTAAAGCACAAGGAACAGAAGAAGAGAAATGGAGCGTATTCCAGCGTGTACGGGATGAAGTAGGGGCTCGTATTCGGAAATTTTCGGAGACTGGTGAATAAACAAGGTACACAGCTTAGGTATAGTATTTCAAACAAGCACGCCTCCTTAAAGGGGTGGTGCTTGTTTGGCGTTTTTTTCCTCCCTAGCAGAATACTCTTCCAGTACCTTTGTTTTATCTCCATAGATCCTATCCAAATGATCCTCTCCCCATAAGCAAAAACGATCAAGCAGATCTTTAAAATCCCATCCATATTCACTAAGCTCATATTCCACTTTGGGGGGAACTTGGTTATAAATGATGCGGTGGATGATTCCATCCTTTTCAAGCTCTCTAAGCTGTTGGGTGAGCACTTTTTGGGTGATTTTCGGAATGAGTTGACGAAGTTCGTATGTACGTTTTCTGCCGTTGGTTAAATGGTGTAGGATAATGCCTTTCCACTTTCCACTGATGACCTCCAAAGTTGCCTCGATCCCGAGCATATAGGTTTTGGCTTTGTCTTCCATAGACTTTTCCCCCTCTCCGATCTGTAGTACAAAAGGCACTAAGGAACCTTAAAGTACCTACAGTACATTGAAGTGCGTACTTCACACTTTAATGTATAACATCCATAATAGCATCTGTAGACAGGGTTCACCAATTATGAGGAGAAAGAAGGTTTCGGATACATGAAAGTTCTATTGGTCGTCACGCATCCTAGAGAAGATTCACTAACCCTTGCGGTCATGAATCGTTTTGTAGAGGGATTGAAAGAGAATAAGCACGAGGTAGATATTTTGGACTTGGATCGGGATGGATACAATCCAGTGTACAGCGCTGCAGATGAGCTGGATTGGAATACGACCCATAAACAATATGCTCCTGAAACACGGAAAGAGATGGATAGAATAGTGGCTGCGGATGCTCTGGTCTTTGTGTTTCCATTATGGTGGTATAGTGTCCCGTCCATGCTAAAAGGGTACCTGGATAAAGTGTGGAACATAGGTTTACTTCAGGAGTTCACGTCAAAGCAGGTTCTGTGGATGTGCTTGGCGGGGGGGACGAAAGAACATCTGATCAAGTATGAATATCACGATTTGGTTACTAATTATTTGAATAAAGCCATTGCTGGTTACGCAAGAGTAAGAGAGTCCAAGGTGGAGTTCTTCTATGATACTTTATCCGAATCGAAAGAATACATTGAAGGTTTACTGGAGCACGCTTATCAATTAGGTCGGGCATATAAGTGAATTTTATTCTGATAACAATGATAATTTAATATTATTGAGGATTTTACAAAATCCTGATTATTGAAAAAGGGTTAAGGATCGTTAGACGGCACTTAACCCTTTTTTATTTTGTAGACGAGACTCTATCCTTTTATAGGCTCGTGCATAGGTGCTGATGGTGCCCCTTGCATAGATAACCCGCCGCCAGTTGTGCTTGCTGGAACAACGGGATGTGGTAATCCCTTTTCAGAAGCAGTGCCCGCAGTCTGCTTGGCCAGCTTCTGTTTCTCCCATAGGGCTCTGGCGATCACCAGCAAGGAGAGTACACCCACATATAGTAACATAGAACCGAGTTCGGGAAGCATCTCCTGCAAAGGTGCACCACGCAGACCCATAGTGCGCAGGAATTTATACATCCATACAAAGGGGAAGAAATCACCGATTTGAATCGCTAAAGGTGGAAACAGTGATCTGGAAAGAACAGCCCCTGATAGAACAAAAGCAGGCATGAGTATCATCACCATTCTGCCAATGGCTATTCCCGGATGTGCAGCGCCCCATGCAACCAGGACATTGATACAAACGGTACCGAATACATACAGGACAACTGGAATTATAAAGAGAATTGGATTGGCCTCGAAACGGCCTCCCCCAAACACTTTAAGCATCCCGAGAGAGAAGATTAAGCCAGCCTTTTGGAAACCCTGAGTCTAGCGACCAGAGGTAAGCTATTTATATTCAGTATCATAAAAGAGAACATACAAGTGAAGGCAAGTATCGTCGTATTCTGATAGTCATTGGTTGGGTTAAACAGGGAACGCACTTCCAAGGCGATACCATTGAGGGCCCCTTGGGCCTGGTCTGCGTTCATCCCGGTTTTCAACATAGCTGGAACAGACAGTTCCATATTCTCGGAAACGCTAATTTCCTGCATAGCTGTACGAATCGAAGTAATAGATTGAACATTGGTATTATCGAGAATGAGACCCACGCGGCTAGAATGGTTCAAGCTTTTCCCTACATTGATATTTACAATGAAGTGCTTGATAATAAGTGGATATCGCACGAGACCAAAAACCCAAAAGTGAGGAACCTGGAATGACGACAAAATTATACTACACTGCTCCAAATCTTACGGAGTGGGACACTCATATTACACAGAGCATGGAAAGAGACGGAAAATATTTGGTTACGCTGGAGGAAACGGCCTTTTATCCGCATGGTGGAGGCCAGCCTTGTGATACAGGAACAATTCAGGGCGTCCGTGTATTAGATGTTGTTCTCGAAGAAGGGGATATTTGGCATCAGGTAGAGCGTTTGCCGGAGGATCGGAAAGTAGCCTGCCGATTGGATTGGGAACGCAGATTTGATCATATGCAGCAGCATAGCGGGCAGCACTTGCTGTCAGCGGTTTGTCTAGAGTTGTTGGGTGCCCGTACGGAAAGCTTTCATCTGGGACAAGAATATGACACGATTGATGTGAACTGTTCGGATATAACGCCTGCGCAGCTATCGGCAATCGAGCAGGAAGTAAATCAGCAAATCTATAGTAATCGCAGCATAAAAAGTTATTTTGTAACCCGTGAGCAATTGAAGGACATTCCGCTTGTGAAAACGCCCAAAGTGACAGAAAATATTCGGATTGTCGAGATCGAGGGCATTGAATATAATGCTTGCGGCGGCACACATGTAGCTCAGACCGGGGAAATCGGGATCATTAAATGCTTAAAATGGGAGAAGCAGAAGGGGATGGCAAGAATCCATTTCAAATGTGGCGTTCGCGCACTCCAGGATTTTAACGATAATGTTCAGATATTGGACGTGTTATCTACGAAGTTCAATACCGGGCGAAAAGATATTTTGACCCGATTCGAAAAGTGGGAGCAGGAGCATAAGCAGCTTAAGGCGCAAGTGGAGCTCCTACAAGAGGAAAATGCTTCGTACCAGGCGAAAGAGTTGCTATCTGCTGTGCAGGGGCATGTTCTTGCTCATGTATTCGAACAAAAATCCCTGCAGGACATGCAGCAATTGGCTACCAAGCTGACAGCTGAGCATGATTTGCTTGTTCTATTTGCCACAACAGCAGAAAACAAAATCCTTCTGGCACATAACGGCACCCAGTCTGTTAGCTGCGGAGCATTTTTGAAAGAGAATCTGGGGGCATTTCACGGTAAGGGGGGCGGTAGCAACCAATCAGCTCAGGCTGCATTCCCGTCCCGTGAAGACCTTTTGAATTTCTTTGAAACGGCCCAGCGCCAGTTCGTTCAGGGCTGATGTAATGGAGGATTAGTGGCGTAGGGGAAGCTTCCACTTTTCCTTTTCCGTAAATAAAATAAAAGAAAAAATAAGTGCAACAACAGCGCCCCAAACGGCTTTATCCCCAATTGTCAAAGTTAGAAATCCCCCCAGCAAGGCTCCTACCAAGAAGGCTGCCAGGATGACACCATAACGCATCGCTCGAATGGCAGCGTTCGTGTCCTTGGTCGTTACGGCGACATACACAGCCTCGATAGCTGATCGGAGGTTACCGGTGCTGACCGTGGAGGTGTACGGCACATCAATGAGCTTGCGGAAGGAAGTCATTTGCACGGAAGCGACGAACGAGACGATCACCACCACTACCGTATTGGGAACTCCTTGCGGAATCAATCCCACGATGAAAAAAATCGCAATTTCCAGTAAAAGAATTGCGCGGGTCCAGTCCGGAGTTAAACGGTGGGTTGATTTTCGTTTAATCCCTTCAGCAACAAAAACCCCCAGTGAAAAGGCGATCAGGGGCGGGATATAGGATAACGCCTGAATCCAGTGCCCCTGAATGACTTTGACAGCCAGCAGCACGATATTGCCTGTCTGTGCGTTGGCGAAAACACCGCCTCTTCCAACAAAGGTATATGTGTCCAAAAAGCCCCCTACTAATGATAGTAAGGCGCCCAGTCGCAACGATTCGGACGTTACCTGATGTAAATGTATTTTGCCTTTCATAAACACGGCATATAAGCCTCCTATGCTAAACGTCGATTGTTTAAAGCTAACACGAAAATCCAGGACCATACAATTAAATTAATCACTTAAGCATGAAAATGACACAAAAAAGCCACATCAGGTCCCATACAATAGAAAGGACGTGATGCGGCTTGTTGGAGTGCTGTTTAAAGTGTCATCTGGAACTTCGAGAATGTGCTTATTGCAGAGCTTGAACGAGGGCTGCGCCGAATTCCTGTGCACCATCTGGGCCATCGGCTGTAATAATGTCGCTATGCGCAACGACATGCTGAGCGAGATATTCGGCTTGATGCACTTGAAGCTGATCCTTTTGTACATCCACTGGATAGCATGTAGCCGTTCTACCAGAGAGTAGTCCGGTTTGAGCCACGGCTACAGAGCCTGCGCAGATGCCAGCCAATAAAGTTTTTTGCTCATGGGTTTGTTTCAGCACAGCTTGGAGATCCGCGTTATTCCACAGATGGTCATTCGTTCCTGAGCCGCCGATCACAGACACCACATCATAATCAGCCAGCACAGCGTCTGTAAAAATAAGATTAGCGGTTGCTTTACCGTTGTAGTCACCGATGATTTCGCCTGTTTTTGTACTAGCTAACATCACAGTAACGCCTGCTTGTTCCAGCGCTTCCTTCGGTTTAAACAATTCATCCTCATTAAAGCGCTCTGGGGGTATAATAAAAAGAGCTTTTTTACTCATACTTTATTCCTCCTTGAATGTGTAACGTTATCTACTATTGTAGGATGGCTTCGTCAGGCTGTGAAGAATGCACTTTCAAGTACGGAGGTTACCTGCAGGTTACTACTAGAGTGCAAGACCATGATGATTTAGAAGGAGTTAATTATATATGTCTGATACGCTAAGAGAAGAAATACGGGAGAAGATCGTTAACGGAGACTATAACTGCGAAAAGGAACTAACCTTGTCAGTGTTAAGCGGAAAATGGAAGGTCGTCATTTTATGGCATCTGGGTGTGGAAGGAGCGCATCGTTTCAGTGACCTGCAAAGGCTGTTTCCGAAGCTGTCGCATAAAGTGCTGACCAATCAGTTGCGGGAGTTGATGGAGGACGGTATTGTGCACCGGGAAGTGTATCCCGAGGTACCTCCAAAGGTGGAGTATTCGATGACCGAGCTGGGGATGACGATTTTACCCATTGTGGAGATGATGTATGACTGGGGGAAAAAACGGGTGCAATCCATACGTGAGGAAATGCAACGCAGCGGTGAGGGAAACGTTTAAAGTTCCTTCATATGAAAAATAGAACGCCTTGCACTATGAGTACAATTGTACTTAGAGCAAAGGCGTTCTTTGGCATGTTAGCAGTCTGTGTTTTTATCATATTAGTCTAGGAACAATAGCGGTAGACGTGAAGCTGCTTCAATAAGAATCATTGCTGTTCAAGTGCTGGTAGAACCTCAATCCAGCGTGTAGCCCAAGTACCGATATGGTCAAACAAAGGAGCTAAATCGCGTCCTTTATCCGTAAGAGAGTATTCAATCCGTACGGGCTTCTCAGGATAAACCATACGTTGTATGATTCCTTCTTCCTCCAGCTCTTTCAAACGGTCCGAAAGGACCTTTCCACTTAAATTAGGAATTGAATTCTCAATAGCGACGAAACGTTGCGGACCATTCGTTAGTTGAAATACGATCAATACCGTCCAACGCTTACTCAGTAGTTCCATAGCCTTTTCAAACCGTGGACACATCTGCGGAATGTTCATGTGATCACCTCATGCTTATTATTAACGATTCACTGTTAAAAGTAAATGATTTTACTTTACATAAATTTATTACTTGACGAAATGATATGATATAAATATACTTTGTTACATAAAGTAACTTGTTAGCTTTGAGACGGAGCTTAAGATATGAATACTTAAAATTTAAACTTAATTTGATGTTATTTTTGATATTATTAATGATGTAATTAAATGAACAGGTACGAACTAATCGTTGAGGTTATGGTTTGGGTGTAGGGGGAAGTCGGATGAAGCTGGAATGTGAAGTGTGCGTAGTTGGAGGGGGACCCGCAGGGACTTTGTTGTCCTGTCTACTGGCGGCGCAGGGTGTATCCACGATATTGATTGAGCGGCAGAGCATAGCGGGAAAGGCCTTTCGCGGTGAAATCTTGAATGATGAGGGTCAGGAAGTGATCCAAAGGCATAAGCTGCTCGAAAAAATTCATGAGAACTATGTTCTCGCCTCCACAAGGATCGAATATTGGGGGCATCAGCGGCAAGTGAAGACGGTCAAGCCAGTATCAGTTGATGGTAATGTGGGGGTTCATATTCCACAGCCTCGATTTTTGGAGGCTTTGCTCAAACAGGCGTCAACCTACGAGTCCTTCCGTTACCTGGCGGGTACAACTGTGACTGCGTTGGAAGGTAACAGCGAGCAGGGGTACACGGGCTTGACCGCCCGCGATAAGAACGGTCATGAGATCACGATTCACAGTTCGTTGATTGTAGGGGCAGATGGTCGCTATTCGACTGTGCGCAAGCTGGCGCAGATGCCTGTGACGAACATTCGACACGGCTATGATCTGCTATGGGCGAAAATTACGGCACCTGCTGGGTGGGAGCCCGTCACTCGTCTGGCATGGGTCAACGGAGGACAATTGGCTTTATTCTCGCAGGCTGAGGGCTATATTCAAATTGGCTGGAATGTGGAGGAGGGTAGCTTTCTAACCCTGTTTAAGCAATCCTTTGAACCATTTATACAACGGTTTACAGAGGCTTTTCCAGATTTGAAGCATAGTGTGCATGATCATATTCGTTCATGGAAGGACTTCGTACCGTTGGATATTTTCAGCAGTCGTAGTGACACCTGGACGCAGAACGGACTGGTCCTTATTGGAGATGCGGCGCATACCATGACACCTACCGGAGCTTTTGGCTTGAACGCAGCTTTGAAGGATGCCGATGTGCTAGCCAGTGAGCTTCTTCGTTTACGACAGAAGAGCTATACCGCCGGAGACCTAAAGGCGTTCGAAGACGGACGACGGCAGGCTGTCACCGAGCTTCAGGAACGGCAACTGACGATGGAATCCACGTTTCATGAACATTTCTTACACAGAGTTCAATGATTTATGACCCTAACAATAACGATTAGCCTTTGAAGAATTAGGCATTTTCTATATAGAGCTTATATAAAGGATGGTGCAAAGAGATGAACCAAAAAGATGTAGCTACGCTACTTAACGATAAAATTCAAACCGTTCGTGGAGAACAATCTTCGACGATTTTGGTTGGACCGATCAAGCTGCCAGTTAATTTGGAAGGGGAAACGGTTGTTTTTCAGTGGTACTGCTGGTTGCCTGTACGGGATGAGGAAGATCGTCAGGACTTACTGAATGCCACCGCTGAGACGATTGTGAAGCGATTGTCCACACTGGATTTGGCAGAGGGACAACAGTCAAGCGTTTTGGTGTACGGCGATCTCGAGCAGTCGGAAAATGCATTAGTTCGCATGCATAGTATTTGCCATACTGGAGATATTTTTGGTAGCAAGCGTTGTGATTGTGGATTTCAACTCCACCAGTCCATGAAAATGATCGTGGAACATGGAACGGGTGCATTGTTCTATCTGGCTAACCATGAAGGCCGCGGAATTGGTTTGTTTAGTAAAGCCATGGCTTATATTCTGCAGGAAGAAGGCATGGATACCGTGGAAGCCAATCATCAATTGGGTTTTGAAGATGATACACGCAACTATGCGGATGCCATTAGTGTGCTCCGTCACCTGAGACAAAAGCCGGTAACCCTGATTACAAATAATCCTAAAAAACTGGATGCCTTGAAAAAATCGGGTATGAATGTGGCGGGTCGTATGCCGCTCTGGGGCGATGTGTCGCAATATAATGAACGGTATTTGAATACAAAAGTGGAACGATCCGGCCATTTGCGGGATTCCGATCTCAGGGAGGTTCTATGACCACTCACGAAAAATATATGCGCCTGGCACTGGAAAATGCCAGAAGTGCTAAAGGGCAAACAGAACCGAATCCGCTCGTCGGATCAGTCATTGTCAACAACGGCCGTATCGTTGGGATCGGCGCTCATCTGAAGCCCGGCGAGCCACATGCCGAGATTCATGCGTTGCGTATGGCGGGTGAACACGCTCAGGGAGCGACGATTTACGTAACGCTGGAGCCGTGTTCCCATCACGGCCGGACAGGCCCGTGCGCGGAAGCGATTGTGAAGGCTGGCATTCGTCGAGTGGTGATTGCAGCGCTGGACCCGAACCCGCTGGTTTCCGGCAGAGGGGTGCAGATTTTGAAAGATGCAGGCATTGAGGTCATTGTCGGCGTATGTGAGCAGGAATCCATCCGCATGAATGAAGTGTTCAATCAATATATCGTGAGCAAGCGTCCTTTTATTACGATCAAATCAGCAGTAACGCTGGACGGTAAAATTGCAACTCGAACCTCTGAAAGCAAGTGGATCACATCTGAGGCTGCACGGGAGAATGTGCATCGTCTTCGTCACGAGCATGTAGGAATCCTGGTCGGTGTACAGACCGTGATTCATGATAATCCTCAGCTTACGACTCGTCTACCAGAAGGACGGAATCCGATTCGTATCATTCTGGATAGTAAGCTTCGAATTCCATTGGATGCTCGTGTCATTACAGATGGGGAGGCTCCGACCTGGATATTCACAGGACGGGCCTACGATGAAGGCAAGCGAAGCCAGCTGGAACAGCTGGGTGTAAAAGTATATCCGACACAGGATGAAAACAGCGATCGGGTTAACCTGCCGCAAATGTTGGATATTCTGGGGGCAGCGGAGGTGTCATCGGTGTTCGTGGAAGGCGGAGCCGAAGTGAACGCTTCGTTCGTGCAGCAAGGGCTGGCAGACAAGCTGGTGCTGTATATGGCGCCGAAGCTGGTTGGAGGACGTGCAGCCCCGGGATTTCTCGGGGGAGAAGGCGTGTCTGCGATGAGCGATGCGGTGGCATTGCATGATTTGAGCGTGACACAGGTTGGTGTAGATTGGAAAATAGAAGGGTATTTTGAGCGGGGAAAATGAGTGAGTTGTTTTCGGGTGGAGGAGGCGCTTCGCGGAGAGGTTGATCTTCCGATCGCTGTTGCAGTGGGATTCTTCGGATTGTATGAGAGATTTAAAGGTAAGAATCCCACTGCAAAGGCGAACGCTTCCGCTTCTCCAGATGCAACCCCTTCGCTCCGCTGCTGCCCACCGCAAAGTCACTCTTTTTCCGAAATGTTGTGGAGCATGGGAAGGGCATAAGAAACTAAATACTCAAAAACTCAAAGGCTCAAAAACTTATAAATTCAAAACAGAGGATCTGAAGGGCTAAAAGGCCTGGAGGATTCTTTTTTTATATACTAAACGTTTATTAGGGTGAATGGTTAATGGGATGAATAACTTATAGGGTGAATGTCTTATGGGGTGAAGAGAATCCTATTAGTCTATTAGTTTGTATAACATAATTACGCATATTCGGGTTTTTCGTACTGGTTTCTTTTGTGTTTTTTAGGGACTTTCGCCTCGTTTAGTTGAAATATAGAAATGAAAGGATTGACCTGGAAATTGGGATCAAGCACAATGAAGTTGAATTCAGCTTGGAAGAAAAGGGAAAAACCTTGCAGTGAAAGGGATTTGAGAATTCAAAGGAGGATGTAGGTTGTGAAAAAAATGATATTATGCTTGTTAAGTGCCAGTATGATGTTTTTAGCTGCACCGGTCTCTACTAAAGCCTTTTCGGGTGAGGTCACACAAGGCACAGGCTCATATTCAACCACACTACCTGCCGGAGCAGCAACACCGCAAAATGAGATTTACAAAACAGCGAATGTAACCAGCCCAATGCCTACCAATGACTGGTGGAGCAGCCTGGCCTGGGTACCATACTCTGAGGCTCAATATCCGCATCCACTTGCCTTGAAAAATCAGCAAAAAGGTTTACGCATCTTTAACCCGAGTGGGAAAATTACAGTAAATCCGGGATACATCGCAGGCTGGATGGATGATGTGAACGATTTTACCATCGGCCATTCTGTAAGCGCTTCATTTCCGGATGCCAAGGTGGATGGTTTCAGTGATTGGTTTGTCAAATCATTATTTCAAAGCGGTAGCAATAAAATGAGTGCTACCTACGGACACGGCTCCCCCTATGTATTTTTTGAGTTTGGCGGCGGCAATCCCAAGCTTTCATTTAATGGGGTGCCAGAGGTTTGGTCTGGGTCAGCTAGTTCCTCTGTGCTTGGCATTACGGTCAATGGCTCACACTATGGTCTGTTTGGCCCGTCTGGCAGCACCTGGTCTGGTCTCGGGACGAGTACGCTGATCAATCAATTGAACGGGAAAAGCTATTTTACAGTGGCGGCTTTGCCTGACAAAACAACCGCGACCTTGGACAAATTTCAGCAATACGCCTATTCTTTCGTTACAAACTCCAAAGCGCAGTACAGCTACAACGAAGCTTCTTCCGAGGTAACGACCACCTTTACTGTTGCAACAACAGCGAAGGAAGGCGCACAAAGCGGCACTATTTTTGCCTTATACCCGCATCAGTGGAAAAATTCACCACAACCTCTGCTGGGCTATACGTACAATTCCGTACGCGGTCTGATGAAAACAGCAGAGGGTGCGTCTTTTCAAACGAAAATGAAATTTACAGGAGTATTACCTTCCTTGCCCGACTTGGGGTCCTACGATAAAAATACACTCAACAATTATATAAACGAAGCGAAAGCAGAAGTCTACTCCGGCGATAGAGATACGTACTGGACTGGAAAACGTCTGGGCAAGCTGGCAGCGCTGGCGCCGATTGCCGACCAGGCTGGCAATACCACAGCAGCGACCCAGTTCCGCAATGAGATCAAAAGTCGGTTGCAGGACTGGTTTAAGGCTAGTGACAGCTCGGGGAATCTGAAAAGCTCCAGTCTATTTGTGTATAACAACAATTGGGGAACATTGATCGGTTATCCCGACAGCTTTGGCAGTGCAATAGAGTTAAATGACCATCATTTCCATTATGGATACTTTATTAAGGCTGCGGCCGAAATTGCGCGTGTAGACAAGAACTGGGCATCTGAATCCCAATGGGGACAAATGGTACAACTGCTCATTCGCGACATCGCAAATATCGACAGGTCTGATTCGAAATTTCCGTATTTGCGTAATTTTGATCCCTATGCCGGACACACTTGGGCTTCCGGCCATGCCAAATTTGGCGACGGCAACAACAATGAATCCTCCTCGGAGGCGATGAATGCTTGGGCCGGTCTTATTTTATGGGGCGAGGCGACGGGAAATACTCAAACTCGTGATCTCGGCATTTATCTATATACAACGGAAATGAATGCGATTAACGAATACTGGTTTGATGTGCATGGCACAAACACCCCTGCAGGGATGCAAAGCGCGACGGCCAGTATGATCTGGGGAGGTAAAACGGTGGGGGATGCAACCTGGTGGACCAATAATCCCGCAGAGGTGCACGGTATCAACTGGCTGCCAATTACCTCGGCTTCCTTGTACCTGACACAATATCCGGAATATGCGGCTAAAAATTTTAGCAATCTGCTGCAAAAAAGCGGAGGGAACTTCAGTCCGTGGGAAGATATTGTGTATATGTACAGGGCGATTTCAGACCCGTCCGATGCCAAGGCCAAATTCAGTGCACGCGTAGCGACGATGACACCGGAAGCTGGGAATTCCAAGGCGAATGCCTACCACTGGATCTATAATTTGGATGCTGTAGGCAACATCGACCGCAGCATCACCGCTAATTCACCTATTTATGCCGTATTTCATAAGAACGGTGTAAAAACTTATGTGGCCTACAATTTTACAAACCAGGTCAAAACGGTAACCTTCTCAGATGGGCACAGTATTACCGTGCAGCCGAATAGCTTTAATGCCGGAAATGGAAGCGGCGGTGGCAATCCGCAGCCTGATACGGAGGCTCCGTCCATCCCGACGAATGTACGAGTTACGACCAAAACGGCTTCGACAGTCACTCTGGAGTGGGATGCAGCTACAGACAATGTTGGCGTTACGGGGTATATCGTTTATAAGGACGGGGCTCAGGCGGCAGAGATAAGCGGTATTTCCGCATCAATTACAGGGCTGCATGCAGCTTCCACTTACAGCTTTACCGTTAAGGCTCGCGATGCAGCTGGTAACCTATCTGCAGCAAGCCATGCTATATCGGTAACTACGGAGGCAGCATCTGGCGGTAATGAGGGTGGCGGAGAAACGGAGGATTATAAAGCAGGAGCTCGTTTTGTCAGCGATCGTGAAGCATTGCTTCAATTTACACCTAAAACAGCCTCGGCCTATGTTGACGTGCATTATACTTTAACGGATGGACAACAGCTCAATTACCGAATGACCAACAACGGCGGTGTCTGGGAGCAGCGGGTAACAGACCTCGATATCGGGAAGGGTGTCAGCTATTGGTTTACCTATGAAAAGGCGGGATTGCAATACGAGACCCCTCCATTCAGCTATACACACCAGCAGATTGCCTCAACAACGACAGACGTTCCAGAACTTCCAACACCAGGCGCTGATCCCGTTTTCGAAAAAACATTCTAGTGGATCAGGCCTAAGATACGAACGCGACTAGTTAACTATAGAAAGAAAGACACGAGGGAAGCACATATGCTTCTCCTGTGTCTTTTTCGTTTTTTATAGGGTCGTAATACTTTCGCCATGTTCGCGAGCTCTAGATTACGCGATAATGATAAAGGCTGATACAGGAAGATATTACCGAGGCGCGGATTTCCAAAGGTCCCGCAGTGCCTGCCCTGATGGGGTCAGGTATCCTGTAATCTTGTGTATCCACCAACAATTAGGGTTCGATTCCCAATCGCCTTCCACGCGACTTCTGGTAGAGTATTCGAATGATCGAATAAAAACAATGAAAAGACCCGGATAAGAGCATCCCATGTCTGGTCTTGATGACAGATACCGGGGCGATGGCTATGTGGCCAGCGGATACCGGAGAGAGCAAGCACCGACAGGGCTCGAGGCTTCGGGGATACAGATTCACAGTCGATGTTGGGCTGATGAATCCCATCCCTAGAACACGAAAACAGGCGGTATCTTTCTTTTTCCTCAAGCTTGACCCCGCCGTTCACACCGGAGGGATGCTCTGTAAGGGTCCTAACCCTACTACAACAAATAAAAATAAAAAAATCCTCATTTTAAAAATGTGTTTTGACTCAACGTGCGAATAAGCGGAGCGGTCCGTTTGAATCTGGAGAAGCGAAGCGTTCGCCTTTGCCCCTGAAGTTTAACCCTATAAGGGGTTCATCAAATCCAAAAATTCAGGGGCAACAGCGATCGGAAGATCAAATGGATCGCGGAGCGCCACAAGAAAAAAACACTCTTTTAAGTTGAGGATTCTAAATACTAGGAGTGATACGATGTTTAAGAAGATAACAATTAAATCCGATGAGCGCGGATTACTGTTCAAAAAAGGAAGCTACCACAAATTGTTGCAACCAGGAACTTACCTATTGAAGACATTTCAGCAGGAAGCGGTTGAAATTTTGAATGTAGCCGAACCATTTTTTGTACCTGACCATGATATTCGTTTGTTTTTGACAGATCCCCTATTGCTTGAGCAATTGAATGTCATTGATGTAGAGGACCATGAATATGTGCTGCATTATGAGGATAATCGGTTTGTGGAGCTGCTGACGGCTGGGAAATATGCTTATTGGAACGTGCTCAAGGAACATCGTTTTGTTCGTGCAGATACTCGGCAGCCTGCAATTGATAAGGCATTGGGGCAAGCATTCTTGTCCAAGACACCGGGCTTCTGGAAGGCGCTTCAGGTGGGCAGCTATGAATTAGGATTTTTGTATTACGATAATGTGTTGCAGGGTGAGCTGAAACCGGGTAAATATTATTTCTGGATGTCCACGGTGAATACAGAGATCAAAACGATAGATATGCGCCAACAGCAAATGGACTTGATGGGACAGGAAATCATGACAGAGGACAAAATTACGCTGCGCCTCAACTTCGTCTGTCAGTACCGTATCATCGACCCATTGCGGGCATTAGAATTCCGGGCATACGAGGAGCAAATGTACATTATGCTTCAACTGTTGTTACGCGAATACGTTGGCACGATGAAGCTGGATGATTTGCTGAAAATGAAGCAGGAGATTGCGGTATATGTTTTGACTCGACTGAATGAGCAGAGCGACGAATATGGAGTGACTTTTACGTCAGCAGGGGTGAAGGATATTATTTTGCCGGGGGATATCAAGGATATTCTGAATACGGTGCTGTTGGCAGAGAAGAAGGCACAGGCCAACCTCATCACACGACGTGAAGAGACGGCATCCACTCGTAGTCTGCTCAATACGGCCAAGCTGATGGACGAGAACGCCACTCTCTATCGTCTCAAAGAGCTAGAATTCATGGAAAAAATCTGCGAGAAGATTGGCACGATTTCGCTAACTGGCGGGAATACGTTGCTGGAGCAGCTGAACACGCTGGTTCACATGAAAGAGGGGCAGGGACTCCAATAACTGAAAATACTCCCGAACGATGAGTGCAAGCCGCCTCAAGGTTCGGGAGTATTTTGCGTTTTAGTTCGTCTTGGTGGATGCGAGAAAAGCGTCCATATCGATCACCGGAATGAGGGTACCCTGATGCTCCATCACGGTAGGGAACAACTCGCGCTGCCACTCTTCCTCATTGCTTTGTAGCTGACTGTCCTCGGCAGAAGCCGTGTCCTCCACCTGATCGACAAGCAGAGCAATCTTCGCACGGCTGAGCAAAATCATTTTGTCCTCGGAGGAATCGCTGGATGCAGGAAGAAGCAGTTTTTTGCGTAAATTAAGGATCGTAAATACATTGCCGCGAATAGTCACCATTCCTTCATGCCATGCTTCGGAAAAGGGAAGCGGAGTTCCCTTCTTAGCATTCATGACTTCTTCTACTTCCACAAAGTTTAAAGCGAACTTTTTGTCCGCTAGACTGCACACAATAAATTCAGACATAACAATTCTCCTTATCTATTCAGATGAGCCATCACAGGTTGTGATTGAGCGGTAAAATGGGTTAACTATTGCGTTTTGACAGATGGAACGATAAAGTTGAGGATGCGGTAAAATGGTTGTAGTTACTCACAGAATATCACAAACGAGCAGTTAAATCTTCCAAAATAACAACCATACGGCCAAGGCGTGGCTTCAAGTTTCCCTTCATATATAATGTTTGGGACTAAAGCTGTGTCCGATGGCACTACATTTTAAGATAAGCGGGTTGAGGTAGAGTGGATCATGAAAAGCAGCGATTAAGTATCGAAGCAGCCAGATTATACTATCTAAACGACTACAGCCAGCAAGATATCGCGGTCAGACTCGGGGTTTCGCGTCCTACGGTATCGCGGTTACTTCAGGCTGCCAAGGAACAAGGATACGTGCGGATTAGTATTGTGGACCCGATGGAGGATATGGACGCGCTCGGAGAGCAGGTGAAGAAGAAATACGGACTGGATACTGTGTTAGTCTGTTATTCGCCGTTAAATGAATATCAGGAGATCAAGAAGCATATTAGCAAAAAAGCAGCCGATTATTTGCATGAAACGGTACAGGATGCTGATATTATTGGAGTGACATGGGGAACAACCATGCATGCCGTGGCGCTTCATCTCCAACAAAAGCAGGTCAAGGGAGTTGAGGTGGTTCAGCTCAAGGGAGGCGTGAGCCATTCACATGTCAACACATATGCTGTGGAAACCGTGAATTTGTTCGCAGAAGCCTTTCATACCATAGCAAGGTATTTGCCGCTGCCTGTAATTTTCGACAGTCACGCCGTTAAGAAAATGGTCGAGGAGGATCGGCATATCCAGCGTATCATCGAACTTGGCAAGCAGGCGAACATCGCGGTGTTTACGGTGGGGACGGTCAAGGAGGATGCGTTGCTGTTCCGATTGGGTTATTTTAACGGGGAAGAGCAGAAGCTACTGCAAAGAATTGGCAAGGGCGATATTTGCTCACGCTTTTTTGACGCTGAGGGCAACATATGCAGTCAGGAAATTAACAGCCGTACCGTTGGGATTGATTTGCCTGATTTGCGAAAGAAGGAGAAGTCCATTCTCGTCGCTGGAGGCCAGCGCAAAGTGGAGGCCATTCGGGCATCGCTGCGTGGCAAGTATGCGAATATCTTGGTGACGGATCAGTTTACGGCACAAGCCCTTTTACAATAGAGCAAGTCGCCTCCATCCAGCAAAATACACGGTTATGGCGTGTGCCTACAGGGTAATATGAATGGTAGGTGAACGCCTTATGTACAAGCGTGAACATAATTTCAAAATGTGTTTTACATATGTTCAAAGCCGTGCTATGATGATCTCATCACAGAGAAATAAAGGACTTTTGTCTTCACACTATTTATCTAATGAAGGAGCTTTTAGATATGAACATTGCAGCATTAATCGACCATACATTGTTGCGTGCAGATGCGACGAAGGATGAAATTACGAAATTGACTGCCGAGGCAAAAAAATATCAGTTTGCTTCTGTATGTGTAAACCCGGCGTGGGTAGCTTATGCAGCAGAACAGCTCGCAGGCACAGGCGTAGCCATCTGTACAGTTATCGGTTTCCCGCTGGGAGCGAGCACGTCCGCAACGAAAGCATTTGAAACGAAAGATGCTATTGCTAACGGAGCGACTGAAATTGATATGGTTATTAACATAGGCGCTTTGAAGGAACGTGATGTACAGCTCGTCGAGCAGGACATCCGTGCGGTCGTGGAAGCAGCTGCTGGTACACTGGTAAAAGTGATTATCGAGACCTGCCTGCTGACTAACGAAGAGAAGGTACTGGCATGTGAGCTGTCCGTCAAAGCGGGGGCGAATTTTGTGAAAACCTCGACAGGCTTCTCAACAGGTGGAGCTACTGCGGAAGATGTGGCTTTGATGCGCAAAACGGTAGGACCTGAGATTGGTGTCAAGGCTTCAGGCGGTGTACGCAGTCTGGAAGACGTGCAAAAATTAGTAGAAGCTGGCGCAAGCCGGATCGGTGCAAGTTCCGGTGTGAAAATCATCGAGGGCGAGCAGTCTACATCTTCCTACTAAGTTTATTTTAAAGTCATGGAGGGATTCGCAATGAAGGATCAATTGATTCAGAAAGCGCTTGAGGCGCGTAAACAGGCGTATGTTCCGTATTCGAATTTTCAGGTGGGTGCTGCGGTTCTCGGAAGCGATGGCACGATTTATCACGGATGTAATGTGGAAAATGCCTCCTACGGCTTATGCAATTGTGCAGAGCGGACAGCGATTTTTAAAATGGTATCCGAAGGCTGCCGGAAAATTGATTCGATTGCGGTTGTAGCTGATACGGAAGGGCCTGTGTCTCCATGTGGGGCCTGTCGTCAGGTCATTTCCGAATTTGCTCATCAAGATACCAAAATTTATCTGACAAACCTTCATGGCAACACGGAAGAGTGGACGGTGGATCAATTACTGCCGGGTGCCTTTCGACCTGCGGATCTGGGGAAATAAAAAAAAGAATGCCTCTTTGGGGCGCGTTCTTTTTATGGGGAATGTAAGCGCTTAATGTAATAAGGGGGAAATTAAATGAAATATGTAATCGCTCTGGTAGGACTGCTTGTTGTATTTGCACTTACTTACGTTGCCAGCAGTGACAAGCGCAAAATCAGGTATCGTCCGCTGGTGGTTATGGTTGTGTTGCAGGCGGCGCTAGCTTTTGTATTGCTGAATACAGGGATTGGCGAAATTCTAGTCAAAGGTTTTGCAAAAGGGTTTAAAAGTCTGATTGATTATGCTATGGAAGGGATTAACTTTGTATTTGGCGGAATTGCGAATGAAGGAGCAGCACCGTTCTTTATCGGTGTACTGCTGCCAATCGTGTTCATATCCGCGCTGATTGGTATATTGCAATATGTAAAAGTGTTGCCTTTTATTATTAAATATATCGGGCTTGTCTTGAGCAAAGTAAACGGAATGGGTAAACTGGAATCCTACAACGCTGTAGCTTCGGCTATCTTGGGTCAATCCGAGGTGTTTATTTCCGTTAAGAAGCAAATTGGTCTGCTGCCAAAACATCGGTTGTATACGCTGTGTGCGTCTGCGATGTCTACGGTGTCCATGTCGATTGTGGGAGCTTACATGCAAATGTTAAACCCCAAATATGTGGTCACAGCTTTGGTATTGAACCTGTTCGGCGGCTTCATTATCGCTTCTATTATTAATCCGTACAAGATTGAGAAGGAAGACGATTTACTGGAGGTTCAGGAGGAAGAGAAGCAGTCCTTCTTCGAAATGCTCGGGGAGTATATTATGGACGGTTTCAAGGTTGCGATTACGGTAGCTGCGATGCTGATCGGTTTTGTGGCGCTGATTGCCATGGTTAACGGGATTTTCTCCTGGTTGTTTGGAATCAGCTTTCAGGCGTTGCTTGGATATGTGTTTGCGCCTTTCGCTTTTGTCATGGGTATTCCGTGGAACGAAGCCGTTCAGGCGGGCAGCATTATGGCTACCAAACTCGTATCCAACGAATTTGTGGCTATGCTGGATCTGACCAAGCAAACAGGATTGTCCGAGCGTACAATCGGGATCGTATCGGTATTCCTCGTATCCTTTGCTAACTTCTCATCCATCGGTATCATTTCCGGGGCTGTGAAGGGTCTGCATGAAAAACAGGGAAATGTGGTGGCCCGCTTTGGTCTGAAGCTGTTGTACGGGGCAACGCTGGTTAGCGTGCTGTCGGCAACGATTGCAGGGTTGTTTTTGTAAAAAAAACAGCGAGTCAGGAAAGGATTTTTATAATGTCTAAATTTAAACGGATTCACTTGGTCGTTATGGACTCGGTTGGTATCGGCGAAGCGCCGGATGCTGCCCAGTTTGATGATTATGATGTAGATACACTCGGTCATATTGCGCGCGAACGCGGCGGTCTGAACATGCCGAATATGGGTAAGCTCGGTCTGTCCAACATTCGTTCCATAGAAGGGGTGCCAGCGGCCGACAAGCCGCTCGCGTATTACACTAAGATGCAGGAAGCCTCCAATGGCAAGGATACGATGACGGGTCATTGGGAAATTATGGGCTTGAATATTGCAGTTCCTTTCCGTGTATTCCCGGATGGGTTCCCGGATGAGCTGATTCAACGCATTGAGGAGCACACAGGTCGCAAAGTGATTGGCAATAAGCCTGCCAGCGGAACGGAAATCATTGATGAGCTGGGCGAAGAACACGTGAAAACTGGAGCGCTCATCATCTATACCTCGGCGGACTCTGTACTGCAAATTGCGGCGCACGAGGAAGTTGTACCTTTGAAGAAGCTCTATGAAATTTGCGAGTTCTGCCGTAAAATCACGCTGGAAGATCCGTACATGCTGGGTCGCATTATTGCCCGTCCGTTCGTAGGTGAGGCAGGGAATTTCTCTCGTACCTCTAATCGACATGATTACGCGCTCAAACCATTTGGTCGCACTACAATGAACGAGCTGAAGGATGCAGGCCTGGATGTGATCGCCTTGGGTAAAATCTCTGACATTTATGACGGCGAGGGTGTAACGAAGGCGGTGCGTACGGTGTCCAATATGGACGGCATGGATAAGCTGGTGGCCACGCTCGACGAAGATTTCACCGGATTAAGCTTTCTGAATTTGGTGGACTTTGACGCTGTGTACGGTCACCGTCGTGATCCACAGGGATATGGTCAAGCTTTGGACGATTACGATGCGCGTTTGCCAGAGGTTTTTGCTAAAATGACCGATGACGATCTGCTGATCATTACTGCAGACCATGGGAATGATCCGACATATCGGGGAACGGATCACACCCGCGAATATGTACCTTTGCTGGTATATTCCCCGCGTTTTACAGCGGGGGGCAAGGAACTTGCGGTTCGTAAAACCTTTGCTGATATTGGAGCGACCGTAGCGGATAACTTTGGTGTAAAACTGCCTGAACACGGAACGAGCTTTTTGGCAGAGCTTCAGTAATCCAGGGCCCGCAAGAGTACAAGCAAGATTACAAAGATTAATGTAACGGTATAAATAACGATACAAGCACGGACAAATGGGACGGAGGAATAAAAACATGAGTGTACACATTGGAGCCAAACCTGGAGAGATTGCAGAAACGATTTTGCTGCCAGGAGACCCGCTACGGGCAAAATTTATTGCTGAAACATATCTGGAGGACGTGACCTGCTACAACGAGGTGCGCGGAATGCTCGGATTCACGGGTACGTACCAAGGCAAACGCCTATCTGTACAGGGAACCGGGATGGGGCTGCCGTCTATCAGTATTTATGTCAACGAACTGATTAGCGAATACGGTGTGAAAAACCTGTTCCGCGTGGGTACATGCGGCGGAATGAAGGAGCATGTACACGTTCGTGACGTCATTTTGGCACAAGCATCCTGTACGGATTCCGGTATGAATCGCCATATTTTTGGTGGCTACGACTACTCGCCGATTGCCAGCTTCGATCTATTGAAGGGCGCTTATGATCGTGGTGTTGCCAAAGGCTTGAACATGCATGTCGGCAATGTATTCAGCTCAGACAGCTTCTACCGTGATGATAAATCAGTGGTACAAAAGCTGATGGAATACGGCGTGCTGGGTGTAGAGATGGAAACTTCAGCTTTATACACGCTCGCAGCCAAGTTTGGCGTAAACGCACTGACGATTCTGACGGTAAGCGATCATTTGTTGACGGGGGAAGAAACGACCGCAGAAGAACGGCAAACGACCTTTAAAGAAATGATGGAAGTTGCACTGGATACAGCAGTATCTCTGTAAACGATCATACGCACAGTGAGGAGAAATGACATATGAGAATGGTAGACTTGATTGAGAAAAAACGTGACGGAAAAGAACTGAGTACGGAGGAAATTAATTTTATTATCCAAGGCTACACTCAGGGTGAAATTCCCGATTATCAAGTCAGTGCATTGGCGATGTCCATTTTCTTCAAAGATATGACTGAACGCGAACGCGCTGATCTGACGATGGCGATGGTTCATTCGGGTGATACCATTGATCTGTCCGCGATTGAAGGTGTAAAGGTCGATAAGCATTCTACTGGCGGCGTGGGTGATACAACAACGCTGGTACTGGCTCCGCTCGTAGCGGCCTTGGACATTCCGGTAGCCAAAATGTCAGGACGCGGCCTCGGACATACCGGAGGAACGATCGACAAACTGGAAGCTATTGCAGGCTTCCACGTCGAAATCAGCAAGGACGAATTTGTGGATTTGGTGAATCGCAGCAAAATTGCGGTCATCGGACAAAGCGGTAACCTGACACCTGCGGATAAAAAATTGTATGCCTTGCGTGACGTTACGGCGACGGTCAACTCGATCCCGCTGATTGCCAGCTCGATTATGAGTAAGAAAATCGCTGCTGGCTCCGATGCTATCGTGCTCGATGTAAAAACAGGTGCAGGCGCATTTATGAAAACTGTAGATGATGCCAAAGCACTGGCACATGCCATGGTGAGCATCGGTAACAATGTGGGTCGCAAAACGATGGCAGTCATTTCCGATATGAGTCAGCCGCTGGGTCTGGCTATCGGGAACTCACTGGAAGTGAAAGAAGCAATTGATACGCTGCGCGGCGAAGGACCCAAAGATCTGGAAGAACTGTGCATGGCTTTGGGCAGTCAGATGGTATTTTTGGCAGGGAAGGCAGATTCCCTCGATAACGCCGAAGAGAAGCTCAAAGAAGTCATTCGTAATGGCAAAGCACTGGAAAAATTCAAAGAGTTTATTGCGAATCAGGGCGGTGACGCTTCTGTAGTGGATCATCCTGAACGCTTGCCGCAAGCACAGTATCTTATTGAGGTGCCTGCGAAGCAGGACGGTGTGGTAGCTGAAATCGTGGCTGACGAAATCGGTACCGCAGCGATGTTGCTTGGAGCAGGACGTGCGACCAAAGAATCCGAGATTGATCTGGCCGTCGGCTTGATGCTGAACAAAAAGGTCGGGGATGCTGTTCAAAAAGGCGATTCGCTAGTTACTATCCATGCGAACCGTGAAGATGTAGCCCAAGTGCTGGAGAAAATCTACGCGAACATCCGTATTGCAGATCACGCGGAAGCGCCAGTGCTAATCTACGGAACAGTGACAGAGTAAGCGATAAGCCCTACTCATAAAGTCGTATTAGTAGCATGCATATGAAGCCGGAGGCCCTAAGTTTAGGGTGCTTCCGGCTTTTCTGTTGTCCTCGTTCTCAGACAATTGAACGGCAGAATTTAAAAATGGGGTTGTCAATTTCAAGTGAGGGTAATATACTGAACCCATAAACTGACGACCGTTCGTAAGGTATTGGAGGAAAAGCATGACACTACAGAAAATTAAAACAGTTAGCTTGCAGCAATTTGCGAAAAAGGGATACGATGCGTCCTCTCTGCAACTGATAGCTGATGAGGTAGGGATTAAAAAGCAGTCCATTTATGCTCATTTTAAAAGCAAAGATGATTTGTTTTTAGACATATTTAAGGATGCGGTGGATCAAGAGATTTTGGAACTGGATCGTTATTTTCAAGATCAATCCGAACAATCACTTGAAGTTGTCCTGCGCGGACTAATCGTTGAATTTAAGGAACGCTATGAGAGTGCTATGAATTTGCGTCTGATTCTGTATATCGGCTTTCTGATTCCATCTGCACTGGAAAGCCAGGTTCAGGCTTTGGTCACACGCTACGTACAGCATAAAACCAGCTTGGTACACGGGCGACTGGCAACTGAAACATCGGTTAAACTTCGTGTTCCAGCTCAATCTGCCGCGACAGCCTATATGAATTTGATTGAAGGCATGCTGGTAGAACTGGTGTACAACGGCACCGACGGTTTTGATCTGCGTCTGGAAAGCTCTTGGGATATTTACTGGCATGGCTTGATTCGGGCCTGAACAACTGAGCAGTCGAAGTAAACATGATTGTATTGGGGGAAGAGAACAGTGTCTGTGAAAGAAAGCTTTTGGTCCAGAAACTTTATTTTTTTGATGATATCCAACGCTTTATTGTTCATGGCATTCGAAATGCTTATGCCTACGCTGCCGCTGTTTGTGGAAAGTCTTGGCGGCAGCCCATCCCAGATTGGATTGGTGACTGGCGTGTTTATGTGTTCTGCTATATTGATTCGTCCATTTTCAGGTACGCTGATCCAGCTCTTGGACAAGAAGTATGTTCTGATTATCGGAGTTGTGATTTGTATGCTGGCAACGGGAAGCTACATGCTTTCCAGTAGTTTGGTACTGCTGTTAGTATTTCGGCTGGTACATGGCTTTGGATTCGGCATTGCGAGCACGTTGTATGCTACCTCAGCCTCAGATGATTTGCCGCCTCATCGTATGGGGGAAGGAATGGGCTACTTTGGCGTAGGTGAAACCGTAGCGATTTCAGTGGGGCCACTGATTGGTATATGGATGCTTCACGCATCAGGTTTTAACGGACTGTTTTCCACGGGAGCTATAATTCTACTGTTGTCGCTCGTGATGAGCGTATTGGTTCGTCGCCGTGCTCCGAAACCTATGTCGGCGGATACAGTGCAGGGCAAAAAGAAGGTTCCTTTTAAATTATTTGAAAAAAGAGTGCTGCTGCAATCCTGTCTTGCGTTGCTGGTTGGCGTGGTGGCAGGTGGAGTGATGTCTTTCGTGGCTTTATTTGCCAAGGAGCAGGGCTTTACCAATGCAGCATGGTTCTTCTTTACTGTGGCTATGGCAAGCTTCCTCGTCCGACTGGTGTCAGGTAGAATTTTCGATACCAAAGGCCCAGCTTATATCCTGATTCCTGCAGGGATTGTGCTTATCGCCGCCATCGTTATGGTGGCCTCATCGCGGACCGAGTTACAATTTTTGGTTGCTGCTGTGATGTATGGTTTGAGCTTTGGAGCTATTTTCCCAGCTTTGCAGGCTTGGGCAATCAGTGTGGTCGGAGAAGATGAGCGAGAGGACGCTGTAGGCTCCTTTTATAATTTCTTCGATTTGGGCATTGGAGGAGGCTCTTTGGTTCTGGGGATGGTTGCTGGATTAACCTCTTATAAAACAATGTATTTGTTCTCCACTTTGCTGATTGCGGCTTATCTAATTATATTTGTGACGTATATTGTATTGGATAAGAAAAAGAAAAAGTCCCATAACACGTTGAACGTATAAGCTATGATTACGGAATACGAAATATATGATGGAGCGCTTGCGTTTGGGTGCCTTTGATCAAGTTTGAAAAAAATGACAGCCGGACTCATAATAGATATGAGTTCGGCTTTTTTTACGAAGGAGGAAATCAAATGGTGGAGAAATGGGTTTGGGTTGGGGTTGCCGGAGCAATCGTGGGTTATGTCACTCTTGCCAATATATCGACTACCATGCATAGTACATCATCGGTGAGTCAGGCGCACTCGGCTGCTCCGTTAAGTGCACAGAGTGAGAATGGGAGCGCAGCGAAGCGTATCGTACATGATCAAAGAATGCATTTTGAAGGACAAGGCGGAACGAACTTTAAATTTGAAGAGGGGCGCAAGCTGTACATCAGTATCAAGAATGTTGGAAAGCAGCCCATACAATACAAGCTCAACAGTTCGAATGGATCGGACTTGCAAGGTACAACGAGCGGATTTTCCAGTCGAACGTTGCAGCCAGGAGAACGCCATGATCTGCTGTTTGTAAAGCCAGAAGGGCAGGATGAAGCAGCAAATGACTCCTTAAAAGAGCTGATTTTGAAAGTAAGTACGGACGATGGATCGCAAGGAAGCGTTAAAACCTTCGCCTATATCACACTGTAAGCTCCTTCCAGAAAGGGCACGACATGCGGTCATTAGTCTACTTATGTTACAATAGAACGGTTGAAGACTTAATGAACAGAATAGGTCAGAGCAGAAAGCAGAAAGGATGACCCGTTGTGCCCATAAACCATGAATTCGGTAATCAAAAGATGTCACGGAGGCTGTCACTCACAGCTATTTTACTTACACTTACTTTTGTGGCACTTACTGGCTGTGGTCAGGATAAGAATGCTGAAACCATTGATACTGGAAGCAGTACAAGCGTGATCGAGAATGGAGCCGGTGGTAATCGTAGCGGTTCAGCCCAAAATGACAAAGCAGCGAAAGAGAGCGAGAGTGCAGAAAACAGCGATACTGATGCACAAAAGTTAGCTCCTTCGGCTCCAGCTGCTTCATCGGATACTTCTTCTTCTCCGGCAGCCTCCAATCCATCGCAAAATCCATTTGAGGTAGCAGGTATTCAAGATCCTAAAGCGTTTTTGAACACGTTCAAAGCGCTGCAGAAGGCAGTTGCCGACAATGACAAGGAGAAAGTGGCCGATTATATTTTGTACCCTCTGCGTGTTAATGATAGTGAAAAGTCGTTAACGATTCCGAATAAGAAAGATTTTATTGCCAAGTATGATCAGATTTTTACGGACGCGATTCGCGAGGCGCTTGTGAATCAAAAGACAGATGATTTGTTTGTTAATTATCAGGGAGTCATGGTGGGATCAGGTGAACTGTGGTTGAGAAGGGCTACGGACAATCCGAAGCTTTTTGGAGTCTTTTCGATTAATCTTGAAACGGTTGCCAACTAAGTCGTACCCCGTGTGTAAATGACCTCTAAACGGTCGGAAACATATACAATGTTTCTGACTGCCCCCCTTAAAGAAAGAAAAGTACAGATAATGCATACCAAAAAAAGGTTTGACATCACTCCTAAACTCTCGTATTATATCCGTATAACTCATTAAACAGGTAGGAATTAAAGAATTAAAGTTTGATCTCGCCATTTTGGCGGAGAACCTCTAGGAACAGCAGGCAGACACTGTCCACACGACAGGTTTGACCTAACAGGGCTGCATCAGGGAATTCTCCGCTCTTTTTTTAATTATGTCTGTAAATAACAGGCGTAAATGAATACAAATTACATAGAATTCGGGGTGTCTTGATGAAGAGGCAATGGAAAAGTGGACTTATTCTCGGACTATCTTTGGTTTTAACGATGATGCTAAGCGCTTGCGGGGCAAGCAAGGGAGGGACGGAGGTAGATGGTAGCTCTGCTGCCGTGGAGTTGCTCAATGTTTCTTATGATCCGACCCGTGAGCTGTATGAGGCATATAATAAAGCATTTGCCGCCCATTGGGAGAAGGAGAAAGGACAGAAGGTTACGATTAAGCAATCTCACGGAGGATCTGGCAAGCAAAGTCGTTCTGTGCAGGACGGGCTGGATGCGGACGTGGTCACTCTGGCTCTGGGCTATGATATTGATGCGCTACAGGAAAAAGGACTCGTTCAAGAGGGATGGCAAAGTAAATATGAGCATAACAGCGCCCCGTACACTTCAACCATCGTGTTATTGGTACGCAAAGGGAACCCGAAAGGGATTAAGGACTGGGACGATTTAATCCGTGGCGATGTGCAAGTCATTACACCGAATCCTAAAACTTCGGGTGGAGCACGTTGGAACTATCTTGCAGCCTGGGCTTATGCGCTCAAGAAGAACAATAATGATGAAGCCAAGGCCCAGCAGTTTGTACAGGAGCTGTATAAGCATGTGCCGGTATTGGATAGCGGAGCACGTGGAGCGACAACGACTTTCGTAGAGCGTGGAATTGGCGATGTGCTGATTGCATGGGAAAATGAAGCACTGCTCTCGGTGAAGGAGCTGGGTGCGGATAAATTCGATATCGTATATCCATCGATCAGTATATTAGCTGAACCTCCGGTAGCAATAGTCGATAAGGTGGTAGATAAAAAAGGTACACGCGAGGTAGCGGACGCGTACCTGAAATATTTGTACAGTGAAGAAGGGCAGACCATTGCTGCTGAAAATTATTATCGCCCAACATTGGAGAGTGTGACGGCAAAGTTCAAGGATCAATTTCCTAAATTGGAGCTCGTAACCTTGAAGGATGTATTCGGGACATGGAAGGAGACGCAGCAGAAGCATTTCAGCGACAAAGGCATTTTTGACCAGATTTATGTACCCGGCAGTTCATAAAATAGGTGGACTGTGTAGACGATTGGATTGGTAGCCGCGAGTGTCATAGTGAATGAATTCAGAGAGGGATGGACAGAACATGAGTCAAGTGCAAGCCACTCGAAAACGCGTACTTCCCGGGTTCGGGTTAACAATGGGTTATAGTGTGCTGTATCTCAGTCTGGTGGTGCTGGTGCCTTTATCGGCACTGCTTCTGAATTCAACTGGACTGACGTGGGAGAAATTTTGGGACGTGGCGACTGATGTCAGGGTGCTGGCTTCCTACAAGGTTAGCTTTTTGTGTGCCGCGGCTGCGGCGCTGATCGACCTGTTTCTCGGTTTATTGATAGCCTGGGTGCTGGTGCGTTATGAATTTCCGGGGAAACGAATTTTTGATGCGGTGATTGATCTGCCCTTTGCTTTGCCTACTGCGGTAGCGGGGGTTGCTCTAACTGCCCTATATGCGCAGAACGGCTGGATCGGTTCGTTGTTCGAACCGCTTGGATGGAGGATGGCGTACTCACAGACGGGGATTACGCTAGCATTGATGTTTATTGGCATTCCGTTTGTCGTACGGACAGTTCAGCCGGTGCTGGAGGAACTGGACAAGGACGAGGAGGAGGTCGCTGCTACGCTGGGAGCTGGCAGATGGCGTATCTTCTGCAGCGTTATTGTGCCGGAGCTGGTACCACCGCTGCTGACGGGTTTTGCGCTCGCCTTTGCCCGTGGCATTGGCGAGTACGGCTCTGTCGTCTTCATTTCTGGCAATATGCCGATGAAGACGGAAATTGCTCCACTGCTCATAATGTCCAAGCTGGAGCAAAATGACTATGCAGGAGCTACGGCGGTAGCATTGATGCTGTTGGTGATTTCATTCGTGCTGTTATTCGTGATTAACAGCATTCAGCGCTGGTCACGGCGCCGTGCAGTTTAACGTAACTGCCTAAACGCAACTGTTAATATAATTGTTTAACGTTAATATGCAGGGCTGCGCATAATACCCGCGTTCTAAGGAGGGATACACCATGTCACAAGCAATAACTGGGCAGGAGCTTGCTTCTGCACCAGTGCCTTCATCTGCACCGCCCAACAGGGTCACAACCGAAGCCCCTTGGGTGAAGTGGACGCTGATTGGTGCTGCTTTTTTAGCTTTGCTCTGGGTACTGGTATTGCCGCTAATCGTCGTGCTTACCGAAGCGCTCAAGCAAGGATGGGGCGTATACGTCGAAGCGCTACGAGACCCAGATGCCATGTCTGCATTGCGGTTGACGCTGCTGGTGGCAGCGATCACTGTACCGCTGAATACGGTATTTGGTGTAGCTGCCGCTTGGCTGATCACGAAATTTCAATTTCGCGGCAAAGGCTTGCTGGTCACCTTGATTGATTTACCCTTTGCCATCTCTCCTGTCGTCGGAGGACTGATGTATGTATTAGTGTTTGGTGCACAGGGCTGGCTTGGACCGTGGCTGGACGAGCATGATATTAAAATTATATTTGCTTTGCCTGGTATTATTTTAGCGACGCTGTTCATCACCTTTCCATTTGTGGCGCGAGAACTCATTCCAATGATGGAAGATCAGGGACAGCAAGAGGAAGAAGCAGCGGTCACGCTGGGCGCGCGCGGTTGGCGTATTTTCTGGAAAGTGACGCTGCCGAACATCAAGTGGGGTCTGCTGTATGGCATCATTTTGTGTAATGCACGAGCCATGGGTGAGTTTGGTGCGGTCTCCGTTGTCTCTGGACATATCCGGGGAGAGACGAACACACTGCCGCTGCATGTGGAAATTTTGTATAACGAATATCAGTTCTCGGCATCTTTTGCGGTGGCCTCGTTATTATTGTTACTTGCTCTGGCAACCTTGGTGCTTAAAAGCTGGTTTGGACGCAAACGCGTGCATTAATTTATGATTTTGTATATGATCCCTCAGGGCCTCTCTTTGCATCTATCGTCTGTTAACGGCGAGAAGATGGGAAGAGAGGCCCTTGTTCTAAGGTGGCTGATATGGATAATAAAATGATCATATCAAGGCACGTTGGTGTGCCCAGGAGGAGCGAAGGGAAAAATGAAACATCCGTTTCAGTCCTACCGTCAGCTGTTTCCAGTGCTGTCCTCACATATCCATGTAGGGAGCTGTTCCCAAGGGGCCGTATCGAGGCCGGTTTCCGCTGCCATTGAGGAATATCATCGAAGTTTGCTGCAACACGGTCATAACGGTGATCTGTCTATGGCACGTTTGGAGGAGGCTAGAGGGCATTTTGCCAAGCTCATCGGGGCGGAGACTGACGAAATTGCGGTCCTGTCCTCAGCCTCTGAGGCGATTGCCGGGGTGGCCACAGCCCTTCCTTATGTATCGGGAAAAGAAGGCATTGTGTATGCGGACACCGACTTCCCGACAGTGGGACACATCTGGCAGGCACAGGAGATGTTCCGTGATCACATCTGTTGTATCCCCTCCATCGAGGGAGAAGTGATAATAGAACAGTATGAGGAGCATGTTACGGAGAAAACTGCGCTCGTTATGGTGTCACAAGTGAACTATACCAACGGATTTCAGCAGGATTTAAAATCCATTGCAGATATAGCTCACCGAAATCAGGCGTTGCTGTTTGTGGATGCCTATCAGTCAGTAGGGATTATTCCAGTGGATGTAAAGGCAATGGGCGTAGATATTCTGGTCGCTGGAGCACGCAAATATATGCTTGGAATTCCGGGCGTGGCTTTTCTTTATGTAAGCAAGGATCGAATAGACCGCTTCAAGCCCCGTCTTACGGGCTGGCTTGGGCAGGAGCCCGCTTCCCGGTTTGATATTGCTCACCCGGTTCCGGCGGCGGGAGCCCGACGCTTTGAGACGGGATTGCCTTCTTTCATTAGCATTTTTGCCGCCAATGCGGCCTTAAAGCTGCTGCTGGAGATTGGAGTCACGAGTATTCAGGCCTATATGAGTGAGTTGTTGGATTTTTCCGTTGAACATGGACGGCGCAAAGGGTTACACATACGTGTACCTTACAGGGGAGGCACATTACCAAGCCTGCTCGCTGTTGAAGTAGCCGACGTGTCGGCTGTAGAGAGGCGATTGAGAAGCCAAAATATGATCGTTTCAGCACGAAAGGATGTTATCCGTGTGGCTCCGCATTTTTACAATACGGCTGAGGAAGTCCGACGGATCATAGATGAATTGGCAGAGAGATGTTGAACGGCAAAAGCCTCTTCCGAGTGAATGGGAGCATAACGTGTCCCTTTTTACACAGGAGAGGCTTTTTGGGTGTTTAGAATTCTAATTATACGATCCGTTTGCGCAGCCAGCCGGAAATCAGATCCGTCAAAATGATCAGGACTACAATACCGAGCAAGATAACGCCTACACGGTTCCAGTTGCGCATTTGGAGTGCAAATAGTAGTGGAGTACCGATACCGCCTGCACCGACCAGACCGAGCGTGGTAGCGGAACGGATGTTAATTTCAAAACGATAAAGCGAATACGAAAGAAACTGTGGAATCACCTGCGGTAGCACGGCGAAGAAAATCACCTGCCAACGGTTGGCACCGCACGCGATCAAAGCTTCCTGGGGCCCGTGATCGACACTTTCGATCGTTTCCGAGAAAAGCTTCGCCAGCATGCCTATGGAGTGAATGCCGAGGGCAAGCACACCCGCAAATGAACCGGGTCCAACGGCTTTGATAAACAAGATGGCGACGATCATTTCGGGAAATACCCGGATGACACTAAGCACAAATTTTCCGCTACCTGACAAGGGACGCAGACGGGTCATATTGCTGGACGCCCAAAAGGCGAACGGAAGACAGACAAATGCGGACACGAAGGTTCCGAGCACTGAAATGACCAGCGTATCCAGTAACCCGCGCAGTAAATCCTCTCCCTCAGGAATGTAGACGAACGACCAGTCGGGATGAAGGAAGCCGTCCAATATAGCGACAGAGACACTTTTGGCCGTTCCCTGTAATCCTTCAAACTGCATCCCGCGAAAAGCCCAAATATAAATGATGATTAGCAGAATAGCTATCGCCCATAGGCGCAGGCGGGAGCCAATAGGTCTGCGAAGCGTAGGATCATTCATAATAATTTCCTCCGTAGCAGGTTACTGCCGTAATCAATCGCAAGGACGATGACGAGGGTCAGTAGAATAATGATGCTTGCCCGATCATATCGGAACAGCCCCAGAGAACGGTCAAGCAACAGACCGATACCGCCAGCGCCAACCAGGCCCAGAACGGAAGCCGCGCGCACATTGACCTCAAAGGTATACAGCAAGTACGACACAAAATAAGGCAGAGCCTGCGGAACCACACCAAAGGCGATGACTTGGATGCGGCTCGCCCCAACAGCAGTCATGGCCTCCAGTGGTCCGGGATCAATGGCTTCAATCGCCTCAAAGGTCAGCTTGGCTATAATGCCAAAGGAGAAGAAGAGCAGGGCGAGCATCCCTGCAAACGGCCCGATGCCGAATACCGCCACAAAGATCGAGGCGAACAGCAAATCGGGAATCGTCCGTACTAGATTTAGGATCGTGCGCATCGGCAGCGAAATCAGCTTGCGCGGCATTACATTATAGGCACACAGCAACGCGACAGGGATCGCCAATATGGCTCCCAGTGTCGTGCCGACAATAGCGATCTGGATCGTTTCCAGCATCGGTTTCCAGATGGTAGGCAAGTAACTCCAATCAGGAGGAAACATTTCCTCCAGCAATTTGCCCATCTCCGGTAAGCCAACGATCAATTGGTAAGGCGTGGCATCCGTATGAATGGAGCAGGCTACCAGCACTACGATAAAGATTATCCAGGTGGCGTAACGCTTATAGCGTCCTGGCAAAGGTGGCCCTGCGGGCGGCTTACTTGGCTGCGGCGGTCCAGCATGCGGTGACGGTTGCGTCGAAGAGAGCGGCTGGGCAGTAGAGTCGGGCTTCATGATCCCACTCCCAGCAGCTCATCATGCTTGATGGCCCGGCCGTAGATCTCCGCAAAGGCCTCATCCGTAGCCTCCTTCGGTGTGCCGTCAAAGACCACTTCTCCGGCGCGCAATCCGATGATCCGCGTTGCATATTCGCGCGCGAGATCAATGAAATGCAGATTGACGATGGTCGTAATCTGCATTTCACGGTTGATCCGCTGGAGGTCATCCATCACCTGGCGGGTGGTCAGCGGATCCAGCGAAGCGACAGGCTCGTCCGCCAGAATGATTTTAGCCTCTTGCGCCAGAGCGCGGGCGATGGATACGCGCTGCTGTTGGCCACCGGACAGCTCATCTGCCCGGCTGTAGGCTTTTTCGCGGATGTTCACGCGCTCCAGCGCTGTTAGTGCCAGTTCGATATCCTCCTTCGGGAAGAGGCCGAGAATGGTTCGCAGCGTCGAATGATAGCCGACACGGCCGGAAAGTACATTGCGGAGCACCGTCGAACGCTTAACCAGATTGAAGCTTTGAAAGATCATGCCGATATCACGGCGAATGCGCCGCAGCTCGCTGCTTCCAGCAGACGTGACGGACCTGCCACCCACGATAATGTCGCCGGACGTAATGTCATGCAGTCGGTTAATGGAACGCAGCAGGGTAGACTTACCTGCACCGGATAAGCCGACGATGACGACCATTTCTCCCTCCTGAATCGTCAAATTAATATTGTTCAACCCTTTGGTGCCGTTCGGGTATGTTTTCGATACGTTTCGAAATTCGATCATATGCTCCCAACTTTCTCCCCCGATGGGGTGGAATGAAAACAACACCGCCATGAATACATGGACGGTGCTGCCCTGTCATTCGTAAAGCCTGTTTCGTAGCTGTTACTTCATTACAGTACCTTGCTTGCTCCGATTACTTAACCGCTTGACCAACAGCTTCGGCGTATTCACGCACGGAGTCGAAGTTTTTATCGTCGCCCTTTTCATAACCTACATGGGTGTAAATCTCTTTAATGATTTCGCCGCCTGCTGGGTCTTTGGCAATGTCAATAAAGGCTTGGCTGATCTTGTCTCTCCACGCTTGATCCATATCAGAACGTACGCTGACGGTGTCATTTGGAATTTTAGCTGTGTAATGAATGACGCGAGTTTTTTCAAATACATCCGGGATTTCCTTCTTCACCGTGTTACGTGCATCTTGGAAAACAGCTACCGCATCAACCTGACCGTTCAGCAACGCCAGAATAGCAGCATCGTGGCCTTTGATTGTTACACCCTGCACATCCGTGTCCGGGTCCACGCCAGCTTTTTTCAGCTCTGCTGCAGGGTACACGTAGCCTGCGGAGGAGGTTACATTTTGCCAGCCAACCTTCTTGCCTTTCAGATCAGCTAGACTTTGAATCGGAGAATCCTTTTTCACTACGATCATGGCTTTATAAAAGTTCACTTTTTCAGTCGTGTCCTTGCCTGTGGCATCTTCAATTCCGTAGCGTTGAGCTTGCAACAGCAAGTCGGCTGCTTTACGGTTATCGTGGGCCAGTACATAAGCATTCGGCGGAAGGAATCCTACATCTACCTGTTTGGAAGACATGGCTTCCACAATCGTATTGTAGTCAGGAGATACGGTTACTTTCACCGGGATTCCAAGCTTGTCACCCAGTAGATTTTCGAGCGGTTTGGCTTTGGCTTCGAGCGTATCTGCATTTTGAGAAGGAACGAACTGTACCTTTAACTCCTTAGGAACATAGGCTGTGCTTTCGTTTTTAGAACCATCTGTACCCGGAGTGGACGCGCTGTTGTTATTGCTTGCATTGGAGCCACAAGCGGCTAGACCCGCTGCCAGTGTGAAGGTCATGCACAAGGTCAGTGCTTTTTTGAACAAAATAATTTCCCCCTAAACATCGTAATAACGAAAATAAAATTAAAAACCTGTAAATGCTGTGACAAACCAAATCTTAACAGCTAGTCCCGCTGCTAGGGTAAAAACCACTCCTGACTTTGGTAAAAATAATGTAAAATTTATCATATTAACATTCTCTTAACAGTGCTCTGTTAGACTTGTTCAAGCTCTATGACCGAAGCTGAGGGAGAGAACAAGATTGAATGTTTTGGATATTAACGAAAAGGCAGGCCATGAAAATGTAAGTCCTGTGAGAGTGAAATTCCGTATTATGGTTACAACCGATTTGCATGTCAGCTTGTGGAATTACGATTATTATACGGATCAGGAAACGCTGCATTACGGTCTGGCGCAAACAGCCAGCTTGATTCAAATAGCCCGGGCGGAGGCACCCAATCACCTGCTGCTGGATAACGGAGATGTGATTCAGGGGAATCCAATGGGAGATTATGCTGTACAGCGACTCCGACTGGACCCGAGCGCGGTGCATCCCGCCTATAAAGCCATGAATCTGCTTGGGTACGAGGCAGGTAATATCGGGAATCATGAATTTAACTACGGACTGGAATACTTGCAGACTTGCCTTCGAGGAGCGCAATTTCCATATGTGAATGCCAACATTTATATAACGGGAGAACAAGAACAAAACTACTTTACACCTTATCTATTGCTGGATAAGACGGTAGAGGATGAAGCAGGTGGTAAGCATCTGTTGAAGGTAGGGGTCATCGGCTTTGTCCCTCCGCAAATTATGCAATGGGACAAGGCGTGGCTGGAGGGGAAAATCATTGTCAAAGATATGCTGGAAACAGCAAGACGGTTTATTCCAGAAATGAAGGCAGCGGGAGCCGATCTGATCATTGCCATGCCCCATGCTGGCTTCGAAGATATTCCCGAAACACTTGATATGGAAAATGCGGTGCTGCATCTGAGCAGGGTGGAAGGGATTGACGCCATTGTGTTTGGTCATGCCCATAAAGTATTTCCAGGATCTTCGTTTATGGGAAAAACAGGTGTCGATCTAGAGCGAGGTACCATCCACGATATCCCAGCAGTGGAGCCGGGCTTTTGGGGGGATCATCTGGGGATCATTGATCTGGAGTTGACCTTTAGTGGAGGAAAGTGGCAGGTGGTTGCATCTGCTGTCGAGGTACGCCCGGTGTATGATCCGATACGCAAGGAGGCGCTGGTACAACCGGATACTGCCATTCAGCAGTCGGTAGCAGAAGAGCACGCCGGAACACTAGAGTATATTCGTGCACCTGTAGGTCAGACGACGGTGGCGGTGAACAGCTTTTTTGCTCAGGTGATGGATGATGCTTCGGTTCAGCTCGTGAATGATGCGCAAATGTGGTATGTGAAGCAGCAGATGCAAGGGAGCGAGTACGAAGGATTGCCCGTTCTGTCGGCAGCAGCTCCTTTTAAAACAGGCGGCAGATATGGCCCATCGTACTATACCCATATTCCGGTGGGAACGTTGGCGATCAAGCATATCGCCGATCTGTACAATTTTCCGAATACGCTGCATGTCGTTCGACTGACCGGAACGGAAATCCGGGAATGGCTGGAGTGGTCTGCTGGACAATTCCGGCAAATTGATCCTTCAGCAGAACAAGAGCAAGGGCTGATTAATTCTGATTTTCCAAGCTTTAATTTCGATATCATCGACGGTATCAGGTATCAGATTGATGTAACACAGCCAGCCAGATATGATGCTGACGGGGGCCTAAAGGATCCAGATGCACACAGAATCATTCAGATGTCTTTTGATGGCGAACCGATGGATATGCAGCGACATTATCTGGTTGTTACGAATAACTATCGCGCGTTTTCCTCTGCGCTGGTCAATCCGGGTGGAGAGCGAATTATACTTGCTTCACCGGATGAAAACCGTCATGTGCTGACCGAATACGTGCGGCATATGAAGACGTTGACGCCAAAAGCTGACGGCCATTGGTCCCTCGCCCCATGGTCAGGGCGTCCGCATGTGACGTTCCTGACCTCACCGCAAGCAACGGATGCCGCTAATGCCTATTCGGAGTTGCTTTATGAAGGGTTAACGGTAGAAGGGTACGCTAAGTTTGCCGTCGATTTCGGACGTTCACGGTAGAACTGCTAACTAGTTTTTGTCCTATAAGTCCACAGCATCAAAATAATAGAAATAGACTGTCCCGCAGAGGACGGTCTTTTTTCATAAAACAGATTTAAAATCGTACAAAACTCGTGATTTTATATGTCCTGAGTCGTGTTTAAAGTTATTGACCTCTCGTATAAATAGACATATACTTTGATTAAACAAATTTTGGTTTAAAAGGTAATGAAAAAGTCACCATCATTCGTTTGAGGGGGTGTCCCTTTGGAAAAAAACACCACGATCCGCGCAGAAATAGAAAAGTATATTCAAACTGAAGGCATTTCAATGCAGTCTTTTGCAGATGCTTCCAAGGTAAATCCGGGTACACTTAGCGGTATACTTAATCGGAACCCACCACGGCCGATCTCAGTCAATCAGCTTGATCTGATTACCGAGGCCATGGGATTGGAAGAAGGATCTTTGTTCGAGATGTATGTTGATGAATGTTTTATTCATTCCTTGCCGCACTGGAGGAGGTTGCGTCCGTTTCTCCTGCGTTGTTCAGAGTTGAACAAGCTGGAGTGTATACGCAGTGTACTTGCCTATTTGATGGACGATTTATCGAACGTTCCTGCCATTTTTGAGACCGCAGAAGCGATGTTTGAGGATGGCAGACATGAAGCCGCCATGCTTCTGTATGATTGTGTCATCGAAAGTGAGAAGTATACCCACTCTGAACGATTGGCGATCAGCTATTTCCGTATATTCCAGATTCAGATTAAGGATAACCAACGGAACTTGAAGGCTGCTGTACAATTCCATTTGTACCGTAGTCGTCTACCGGAAATTTACGCATTGGAAGGCTTACATATGCTATCTCAAGTGTTTGCTTTAAAAATGCAATGGTCCGAGATGGAAATGTATGCGGACGAGCTAAGAGAGCTGGCGCAGGCATTGTATCGCAATCGGAACCGTTTCGGAGATGAGCACCTGGAGCTGCTTAAGCCGCTCGTTTATTACTATGCTCAGGGGCATCTGCTCAAGGCCAGTTGCTATGAGTTTCAGGGTAGATATGAGGAATCCAAGCAATGGATTGAAGGTTATGCAGATTTGAGCTGGTTTGAGGGTTTAGACGAAGAAGGCTGGAAAGTGGTCAACTTGCATCGTGTATATGCACAGGGCAACCGACTTTGTATTGAAATTAAAATGGGCAACACTTCTGCAATCTATGAATATATTACTTACCTGCGCGAGCATCCGGATGAGACATTGGAAGGCTTGAACACCTTGCTCGAATCGGCGAACCGGTTCGGTTATTTCTTGGATGCCGAACTGGGACTGTTTAGTCAGCAACTCAAGAACTTCTGGGAGCTTGCACCGGAACGATGGGACACTCATTATCGCAAGCACTTTAATGCATTTCGTTTTGCATCCTTTTGTAAGGTGTTTGCAGAATATTATTTCCGAAAAGGCGATTACCCCGAGGGAGTGGGACAAACACTGCATTGCTTGCAATTGTCTGTTGATAATAGCTATACCGAACATATCATTGGTTGTATGGCTTTATTTGAGCAGCATCGGAATTTTGCTACACCGGAACAGCAGCAATTGTATCAGAGCCTATGCCTGGGCGTACGTGCAAATGAAAAGAATCATGCCTATGATCACAGTACCGGCGGATATTTATAATTCTAAATTTCCTTCAAATTCTTCATATAACACGTTATTGCGAGGATATTCCCGTTTCAAAAGGGGATGTTCTCGTTTTTTAGCTGCTGCCGTCGCTTGTGACTTTTAGCATAGAGAGGATCGTATTGCGCGTTGACAAGTTTCGCAAGCGGGATTAGGATAAATGCAGCACAGAAAGTGAAGGAGAGCATGAACAAATGACGATTCCCAAAACATTAACGATAGCCGGCTCCGACACAAGCGGTGGAGCGGGTATTCAGGCAGACCTGAAAACCTTTCAGGAGCTTGGCGTATATGGTATGACCGTATTGACAACCGTAGTAGCGATGGGGCCTAAAACCTGGGACCATCTTGTATATCCTGTTGCGTTGGATGTGGTAGAAGCGCAGCTGCGTACTGTATTGGAAGGTATCGGCTTTGATGCGATGAAAACCGGCATGCTTGGTTCCGTTGAAATTATCGAGCTGGTAGCCAGCCATTTGAAAAAGCATGATTTGAAGCGGATCGTAATTGACCCGGTCATGGTCTGCAAAGGCACGGATGAAGTGCTTCAGCCGGAAAATACAGAGGCGATGCTGGAATTGTTGATCCCTGGCGCTGACCTGGTAACACCGAACTTGTTCGAGGCTTCGCAACTGGCGAAGAATGGACCGATCACGACACTGGAGCAGATGCAGGAAGCGGCTGCGATTATCCATGAGCGTGGAGCTAAGCATGTACTGATCAAGGACCGTGGCAAAATTCGTGCAGGTAAAGCGATGGATCTGCTATATGACGGAATCACTTTTGACTGGTTTGAAGCCGATGTTGTAAAAACAAACTTTACCCACGGTGCAGGCTGCACCACTTCGGCAGCGGTAACGGCTGGTTTGGCACAAGGGCTGACTGTACGTGAAGCAGTGGATCAGGCCAAGAAATTCATTACACAGGCCATTGAAGGTAGCTTCAAGCTGAATGAATTCGTCGGTCCAACCCTGCATGCGGCACATCGTTTGCAAAACCAATAAAGCATGAAGGTCTGCGACATTAGGGAGACTTATAAATCCCCACCAGGCTGTATATATATTTAGGTTGCTTTAGGCAGCGACATCTATGATATATAAGTTAGATTAGGCTCAAAAGCCGCAATACATAGTATTGCGGCTTTTGAGGTTGTATTTTATTGGAATTTCAGCTTCCAGTTTGGTCTAATCGTACTGTATAATAGGCATCAGATTTATTACATTTAAGGAGGAACCGAAGCAATGACATTATTCAGCCAAATGGCTTACAGCCGACCAGAGCAACCTGAAATTGAACAGCGGTTTAAAACACTGTTGCAGCAGTTTCGTGAAGCGGACAGCGTAGAACGTCAAAATGAAGTGATTCATGCGATTAATAAGCTGCGCAGTAATGTGGAAACGCAATTGCAATTGGTGGAAGTTCGGCACTCCATTAATACGGAGGACGCCTTTTACAAAGCGGAGCAAGAGTACGCTGATGATTTCATGCCGGTTATTCAGGAGTATGTAACCGATTACTACCGGGCATTGGTGGATTCTCCATTCCGCAACGAGTTGGAGAGTCTATGGGGCAGCCAGCTTTTCAGTATTGCCGAGGTAGCCCTCAAGTCGTTCCATCCGGATATTATTGAGGATTTGCAGCAGGAGAATAAGCTGACTTCGGAATATGCTCAATTGATTGCTTCAGCGAAGATCCCGTTCGAGGGGGAAGAACGCACATTGTCACAGCTCCTGCCATTTGAAATGGCTACCAATCGGGAGACACGCAAACAGGCCTCCGAGGCTAAATATCAATTTATGAGTGAGCATGAGGACGAGCTGGATCGAATTTATGATGAATTGGTCAAGGTACGTACGCGCATGGCACACAAGCTGGGCTATGACAACTTCGTAGAATTGGGCTATGCCCGCTTAGGACGTACAGATTACAATGCCGAGATGGTAGCCAATTTCCGCGAGCAGGTGCTCAAGCACATCGTTCCTTTGGCAACCAAGCTGAAGGAGCGCCAGCGCGAACGGATTGGAGTAGATCAGCTTCGCTATTACGATGAAGGCTTCAACTTCCTGTCAGGCAATCCTACGCCTAAAGGTGACCCGAAGTGGATCCTTCGTAATGGAGCACGCATGTATGAGGAGCTTTCAGCGGAAACACATGAATTTTTCAGCTTTATGATCGAACGTGGATTAATGGATTTGATCAGCAAAAAGGGAAAACAAAGTGGAGGCTATTGTACATTTTTGAGCGAATATGGCACGCCGTTTATTTTCTCCAATTTCAATGGTACGTCCGGTGATATCGACGTATTGACGCATGAAGCAGGTCATGCCTTCCAGGTCTATGAAAGCCGACATTTTGAAATTCCCGAGTACCATTGGCCAACGATGGAGGCGGCTGAGATTCACTCTATGAGCATGGAGTTTTTTGCATGGCCCTGGATGAATCTGTTCTTCGAGGAAGATACGGACAAATATCACTTTGAACATCTATCTTCATCGTTGCTGTTCGTTCCTTACGGCGTAGCCGTGGATGAATTCCAACATGCTGTATACGAACATCCGGATTGGACCCCAGCCGAACGTAAAAGCGCATGGCGCTCCATTGAACGTAAGTATAAACCGCATCTGGATTATGAAGGCAACGAGTATCTGGAGCAGGGCGGATTCTGGCACAAACAGGGGCATATTTTCCAATCTCCGTTCTACTACATTGACTATACACTCGCGCAACTGTGCGCGTTCCAATTCTGGAAACGCATGAGTATCGACCGGACAGCAGCGTGGGAAGATTATTTGAAGCTGTGTCGTGCTGGGGGAAGTCGATCCTTTACCGGATTGGTTGAGCTGGCTGGACTCATCTCGCCATTCCAAGATGGTTGCATTGCCTCAGTAATCGGAGAAATCGAAGCATGGCTGAACAGTGTGGATGATAAAAAGCTGTAAGCTAACTAAAAAGGGCATTTCACTTACCTGTCAAAGCGGAAAAGCATGCAAATGACATGTTTTATAGGTAAAAGCAGGGCGGTTGCACGAAAAAAAGCCGGGAACCTCTACATGATGTAGGAGTCCCGGCTTTGTGTGATTTTAGAGCAAATATACCTTATTCATGTTTGGTGTTGAGTGGTTTGAGATTAGCCTCAATCGAAGCACGGCGCGACTCCAAAAATGGAGGCAGTGATAGGGATTCGCCCAGAAACTCCAATTCCTCATCGGTGTCAAACCCTGGTCCATCGGTAGCCAATTCAAACAGAATGCCGTTCGGCTCACGGAAGTACAAGGAACGGAAATAAAAGCGATCTACAAAACCAGAGTTGGAAATTTGCAGCTGACCAATACGCTCTACCCATTGTTTGAGCTCTTCCTCGGTTTCAACACGGAAAGCTACATGATGCACACTGCCGCGTCCTGGTCGCTCTTGTGGCAGATCGTTGCGCTCTTCCAGATGCACCTCAGTTCCTGTACCGCCTTCACCCGTTTCATAGATGACCACATCCGGTTGTCCAGCAACAGGGGAAGGATAGGAGCCCTTTTTGCGGAAGCCCATAACCTGTTCAAGAATGAGAATAGTATTCTCCGCTTTGGGAATGGTCAGATGAACGGGCCCAAGTCCTACAATGCCGTATTCGGCAGGGACAGGGCTTTTCTCCCAAGGCGTGCCGCCACGCATTCCGTGATCATGCTCATCTGAAACGAGGAAGAAGCGTTGTCCTTCAAAATCCTCAAACGAAAGTGCCAGGCGTCCTGCTTGATCCGTAATTTCGCCATGTTTTACATCCAGCTGCTCGAAGCGGTTTTTCCAGTAATCCAGTGCCTTGTCATTTGGTACCCGTAGGGAGAGAGCTGAAATGCTGTTATTTCCTGTACGAGTTTGTCCCGCATGTGGAATTTCAAAGAAAGTGACTTCTGTACCCGCAGTTCCACGCTCATCTCCGTAAAAAAGGTGATACACACTAACATCATCTTGGTTCACCGTTTTCTTGATCAACCGAAGTCCCATTACCTGAGTGTAAAAATCAACATTTTTAGCCGCTGCTGCTGTAATCGCCGAAACGTGATGCAATCCTAATAGTTTCATGTCATTATCCTCCTTGGTTTTTATATGATTAGGTTTTTCTAAACAAAATAAACAGTCGAAAAACTTTTCTTTATATTTATTATCTTGATATTAAGATATATTATTTTTGATTGTTTGTCAACTTAAATTACGGTCTTGCTACAATACAGTTTCATGACGGACAATAATAGAAATTCGAAATAATGCAAAAGCAGATACAATAAAGCTCAATATAGCCCAAAGTAGATAGAATGAATTTTATTATAAAAGGAGTGTACTCGATGTATACGGATAAGGATTTAACAATTAGGCCCGTTAGAGAAGAAGATCTACATGCCCTTTGGACGTTAACTTTTAAGGAAGAAGCACCGGAATGGAAGCAGTGGGATGCACCTTATTATGAACATAAGCCACTTTCTTTTGAGGAGTATTTAAAAGAGAAGGAAAAGCGAATCGGGCAAGATGACTTTTGGATCATTGAAGTGGAGGGTAAGGTCATTGGATCGGTTAGTTACTATTGGGAGCATAAGCCGTCCCTATGGCTTGAGATGGGGATAGGTATCTTTGATTCGCAGTATTGGAGCGGTGGGTATGGTACGAGGGTACTCCGACTATGGATCACGCATTTGTTTAATACATTGCCTCTAGTAAGAGTAGGCTTTACAACATGGTCAGGAAACCATCGGATGATGAAGGTTGGAGAGAAGCTGGGTATGACCCTCGAAGCCAGGCTTCGCAAGTGCAGATATTATAATGGAGAGTATTATGATTCGATCCGAATGGGGCTACTGCGGGAAGAATGGGAACTGTGATTAAAATATAAAGTATAGAAGACTCGCAAGAAGGATCTTTTTTCAAAGAACTCCATCTTGCGAGTCAAAGTTTCAATGATTTGGATCGATCATTTTGAAATGCGAAAGGTTACTGAGGGCAATCAGCGAAAATAGTTTGCAATTCATCCGCATTTGGTCCTGTGCCCACTTGTTGGGCAACAACTTTTCCATCTTTAATATATGCTAATGTTGGAGTCCCTTGTAAATCGATATGATCTCTAAGAAATTGTCCGATAATCGGTCCCCAGTCTCCACCATCCATATTATAGTAGTAAATGGGCTGTGATATATGTGTAGAAAATTCTTTTAAAATAGGAGAAAATTCACGACAATGGGAGCAGCTAGGTCTACCAATATAAAAGTAAAAACCTTCTCCCGAGTTGAATTTGTCCATGGTTTCATTCGCATTCAGTCTAGGCAGATCTTTTACATTATTCTCGTATTCTTCAACAGTCGGATTATTGTCATTTTGCTCTATCGCCGCAGAATTCTTATATTCTGCGTTATATTTATTGTCATTTTGCTCTATCGCCGTAAAATTCTTATGTTCTGCAGCATAGTTAGTATCATTAGCAATGAAAAAGCTTGTCAAACACATACAAAATATAAAAGCTATTTTGAACGGTAGAAATTTTTGTTTTTTTATCATAAGGAACCTCCAAATTATTTTTTTTTGCGTGATTAACTAATTTTCCGGACATATAATTATTTTGATTATCACCTTCTTAAAATATTTATACGGAGCCTTAACAGACTATTGAGATTAATTGCTTCCAGATAGCCTGTATTCTTAAGTTGTAGTTAATCTATGAATAAGGTTACTACGGTTGATCTATGTAGAAATATTACTGTAATAATCAGCGCATATTGTGTCATTTTTCGTCTTGCTGAATACTCTAGTAACTCGTAATTATAAATGGTCAGCATTGAAATTTTAATACATTTTTATCGGAAATTTGCTTTTTATAGCATTAAATTGGTTATTTTATCACTTACACATTCTATATCAAACTAAAGTGCTAATTTATATATAGCATTCTATAAATTTGATAGGATAGGTGAAGACTATGTTTAACAACAAACAAGTAGTCATAATTGATACTGGAATAGACATGACGAATCGTAGCTTAAGTAAACATGTTATAGACGGAGTGAGATTTCAATATTCAGGAGACGAAATCATCGAGGATAATGATTTTCAGGATGACCATGGGCATGGAACTTCTGTGGCAGATACGATTGTGCAAATTTTTAATGAGGCTCAATTTTACATCATAAAAATAGCAAATGAAGAAGGGAAAACGAGTACCAGACTCTTGCATGTGGCGTTGAAGAAATGCCTTAATCTGAATATTAAATATATATGCATAAGCATTTCCGTTACTTCAGAAGGATACTATCAGCAACTTAGCCAAATTACACAGCAGTTAGTGGATCAAAATAAACTTATTTTTGTATCTGTAAAAAATGGTAGTCAGAGTAGCTATCCAGCTAGTTTGCCAACCGTCATTGGTGTAAATGGACAAATGTTCTGTTCAATTGATTCATTTTTGTTTTCAAAAAATAAAGAGATCCAAGCCGTATTTGATGAGGCTCCAATTTTTGTCTATACACTTGCCGAACGATTTGCCTTTTTTAGAGGTACTTCTAAAGCCAACGCTTTTTGTGTCGGATGGAGTATGCGAATTCTATCTTCCAATAGTCATAAAGATAAAATCACATTTGCTGATTATAATCATGTACTTGAACAGTATGCGTTACTACATAAAGTGGAGATACCTATAGTCAAAGATATGTCAGAAAATAAAATTGATAGTAATTTGGTGAAAAAATTTGGAGGGTCTATTGAAAAAGCAATTTATGAAGCTACTAATCATAAAATTGACATCTCTTCCTTATATGAAGGGCCATTTATTTCTCGGTTATCTGGAATAACCTTTTATAATTTTGTGGATTTTTGGAGCAACCTAGAAAAAGAGTTGAAGTATAACTTAATCGATTATCACAGTATAAATATATTAAATGTATGTTCTCTTTCTAGGCTATTGAAATACTTGGAAGAAGTTGTCATTTACTCAAGTACTAAGATAGAGGATTAGCTAATCACATAATCTTCTGTGTTAGTACTTACTTGATATTTAGTTTTAGGTAGTCTTTTAGAGGCGCAGCAGCTTAATGCTTCCTAAATTTTTCATTTTAAATAAATACATAAAAATGTATTTATTTAGAAATATAGTATTGTATGTATATTACTTGAAATGGTATACTATATGTGTGATTATTATTACTTTTTTTGATACATATTCCGATTATTCAGGATTTGAATTATTCCTTACATCTCAGAATTAATTCATTTATGTGAAGTTCACAATTTTATTTATAGACGATACTTTGCGATTAATAATGATTATGCAGGGATGTGTGAGGATGTTAAACATTGCTTTGTGTGATGATACAAATGTCGAATTGGGTCGGATTGAAGAATTAGCACTAAAATATCCTTTTACCAAAGTAGAAGTAGATACCTTTGGAAATGGTGAAAATTTGCTTCAATATGTAACAAAAAATAAAGTTGAGTACAATATCTATCTTCTTGATATTGAGATGCCCGATATGGACGGAATTAGTCTAGCTAAAAAGATAAGAGAGTTTGATAAAAGAGCTGTAATTATTTTTGTGACCAATTATAGTGAATATATGCCAGATGTATTTAAAGTACAAACTTTTGATTATATACTAAAACCAATAAATGAATGTAATTTTTATGAGATTCTCCAAAGAGCGGACCATTATTTACATAGCACGCACAGTTACTTTGAGTTTAGTTGCGAACGAAATAAGCTCGTTTTAAATGCAGATGACATTATTTACTTTGAAAAATGCGGTAGAGCTGTTCGCATCTATACTGAGACAAAAAAGTATACGTGCAATCAGACTACTTCACAAATACTATGTCAACTTGATCCGACGATTTTTTCTCAAATTCATGCTTCATATATTATTAATCTGAAATACGTGATAGGAATGAAGTGCGAAAAAGTTCTAATTAAACAAATTATAAACAAAGAAGTTCAGGATACTTATCTGGAATTACCGATCAGTAGAAAATTTAAGAAGGAATTTAAACAAAAAATGATAAATTATATGAGGAAGAGATACTAGTTGAAAAAAGTCATTTTTGATTTTATATTAAATTCTTTTGATCTTATTACCATAAGTGGACTTCTTAATAAGGTACTTGTTGTTAGAAATATTTCCCGAACAACCAAAAATCTAATATTAACATTTATAGTATTATGTGTTGTATTGGTGAATAATAATTTTCTAAATATGAATTCGAATGTAATCTCAAATATTATTTTAATAGTCACAGTGCTTTTTTTTTACTATGACTCTCTGAAGAAAAAGTTTTGGTGGGGTTTAAACGTTATACTAGTAGGTATAGCATCTCATGGGCTATCTTTTGTTATTATTAAAATTTGTTTTCCTGATTTACTTTTTATAACTAAGCATTCATCCTACTATTATGAAATGCAAGTTATGTTATCAGAAGTCATTAAGTTTTTTATATTCTTATGGATACCCTTCATATATAGAGTAGATGATTATCGAAAGAGAAATACATCTAAATGTTTAGATGTATTTTTGATTTCCCTTCCTATAGTTACTCTTATTATGCTGGGCAGCCATTGTGAGTTAATTCTAAAATCTGGTGAGCGTCCTAACCCAATTTTAAGCCTGATTTCTGTAATGGGAGTGCTATCAATTAACATCGCTATGCAATGGACTCATGAGAAACTAAACAAGGCTTATGGAGAAATGATGGAGCAAGAATTAGTGAATCTCAATAATGCGAAAAAAAATAATTATTATGATAACCTGGAGAAATCTCAAAAAGAAATTCGTGTGATTAGGCATAATATGAAAAATGAATTATTGACTTTACAAGGATTGTTGAAAGATCAAAGGAACAAAGAAGCAGATGCTTTTATAAAAGAAATTCTTTCAGATATTGGAAATACTGTAACTCAGAAATATACACCAAACTATGTGCTTAATTATTTGCTCACTGAAAAGATAAGTTTAGCTACTGAGAAGAATGTATTAGTAACTATAGATTGCTTTCTTCCAGAAAAATTTTCTTTGAGCAATAATGTCATAGCTAATGTATTTGGGAATTTGTTGGATAATGCAATAGAGGCCTGTGACAAGATTATTGAAGGTGAAAAATCAATTGATATAAAAATTAAGTATCATGAAAGGCAACTTTATTTAGAAGTTTCGAATTCCTATAATCCAAAGTTTTTAAATAGCAGTCTAGTAACTAAAAAAAAGGATAGGAAAAACCATGGCTTTGGTCTAAAAAGTGTTAGGAAGATTGTGAATGAGAATTCAGGAATCATAGACATAAGAATCGAAGAACATAAATTTTACGTTAATATTGTGTTGTGGGATCTGTAATAGCAGTGAAGAGGGGCAGTCTTCCCGTATTGATTTCAAAATTTCTGTACAAATATCCTACCACTTCTAAGCGGTTTAGGAGAGAAGGATTTATACGGGAAAGGACTGTAGCTTGATCTGAGCTTACAGCAGTACCTGCTCATAATTATTCACAATTTCACTGTCGTGTGTAATTAATATAATAGTATGACTCTCTTTGAGATCATCTAATAGCGAAATAAAGTTCTTTTTTACAACACTATCTAAATTTGAAGTTGGTTCATCAAAGATTAATACTTCTTTATTGGTATAGATATTCCGCAGTATTGAGATTAGTTGTTGTTGCCCTCCAGATAAAGAGAGATTCTTACCAATAATTTGCTGTTGGTCATTATTATGAATGAAATTATTGGTATCTAATAATTGGATGTAATAATTTAACTTCTCAACCGAGATACCCTGTTGGCCCAAAGTTATATTATTAAATAGGGTATCCACATACATTACAGGTTCTTGGAAACAAATTGCTATTTTTTTGATAATATCTTTACGCTTCCAATCCCTTAATTCTCGGCCATTAATTATAATTTTACCGGTGTAATTACAATTGATTTTTATAAGTAATTTTAGTAACGTGCTTTTTCCTGCTCCATTGTGACCCGATAGACAAAAAATAGTATGGCCGTGAATAACGAAAGAGACATTTGAAAGTGCCATTTCCAAACCGTTATAACTATAACTGACATCTTTAAACTCTATATTCATGTTAAATCACCTCATCTGCTTTCATAATGGTCTCAATTCTTTCGATAGATACTTTTGCTTGCTTCCAAGCAGCCACATAGTTTGTCACACTTTTAATGGGGCCTATAATCTGATTCGAATAATAAACAAATACCGTTAGTATACCCATGCTGGTTTGACCATCCATTACTAAAATGGCACCAACGCCTAAAAGAAGAACACTTCCAACAGAGGTAATGATTGAAGGAACAGTGGAGGCAATTATAAGTGTGTTTACTCTCTTTCTATTAGCCTCAAGTGATTTCCCCTCCAAAGGCATATACTTTCCAAGAATATAGTCCTTTATGTCCATTCCGATGGAATAAAGGAGTGAAACAAGGGTATTTCTGATATAAAAAAAAGAATTGTCGTAGGCTTCCATAACTAATTTAGTCTTTTGAGTGATTTTTTTATTAAGGAATATTTGACAAATTAAAGTGAAAATCATGATCAAAAGGATAAGTGCAAATAATTTGTAGTTGTAAAGTAGTAATACGATACAAATCACAATTAGAAAAAGTAAGTTGGATATTAGCACAGGAATACCATTGGATATCAATCTTTCGATTATCCCGATGTCGTTCATAAACAGAGATAATAATTTATCATTGTTAGCAGTTATAATTTCTCCTGGTAAAACAAACATCTTTTCTAATAACTTCTTCTTCATATTGTAAGATATTCTTTTTCCTAATTCTGCAAATACAAATTCAGAAATTAAACTACATAGGTGAGAAAATATATATAATCCAACTGTAATACCTATAAATTTTATAATTAAAGACAACTCTTTTGAAACTAATCCTGCATCAACAATTCTACTTATGTATTGAGGAATTATCATGCTGAGTATTGTATCTAAAGCTTGGAAAACCAATATCAATATAGTAAAGAAATGAAATTTGTGAACCCCTTTAAAAAGCCAATTATATTTTTTATACATAAGTTTATCCGCCTTCCTGATGCAATTATAAAAGCTTTAAAGAAATAGGTTAAAGAATATGTACTATACTTTGACGTTGTGAAACTATTCATTACTTTCTATTTTACTATTGGATATCTGATTATTATATTCATGACATAAACCACTTTTTTAATGTCATGAAATACATTTTATTAGACTTCGATACAAACCATTTGTATGTAGCACCATAATCTTTTTATGTCATTAAAGCATCGAATTATGACATAACAACAATTATTAGAGGATTTAATGATGTATTTAATAGAAAAAAGCAATTGGATTGTATGGGTCTATCTAGTTTTAGTAGATCACTTATTCTTGAACTAGTCGAAAGGAGATTAGATTGTGGCATATGTTTTTAATCCTTATTCACATGAATTATTTCATGATGATCAGGTGATTATTGCAAATACAAAGTCAGGTATTTATATGAAAACATCTAAATCTTATTATCTTGTGCTAAAGGATATGGTTAATAACGGGGAAATTCAGTTGCTACTAAATCCCGCAAAAAGTTCACAGCATATCGAAGTTGTTCATAATTTAACGAATCTTTTTCATGAATTAGTGAATATTCAATGCATTCTCACGGAAGATCAATTATCAGATGTTTATAAGGAGTCAGTTGATGTTGTATATCTAGCTTTAACGAATAGGTGTAATTTACATTGTAAACATTGTAGTGCTTCGGCTGATATAAGGTTTACCGACGCTTTAACAACAGAGAAAGTAAAAAAGGTTATTGATCAAATTGTTGTCCTTCGCCCTCAGGCTATTAATGTAACTGGTGGGGAACCTATGATGCGTATTGATATCATGCATATATTGGTGTACCTGAGAAGCAAATTTGATGGTATGGTTTTGTTGTCCACGAATGGTCTATTCATTTCTGAGAAAAATGCTGAACAGCTTCTTGAATACGTAGATAAGGTTTCCTTTAGTGTGGATGGTTATGATGAAGACACTTGTTCCCAAATTAGAGGAAAAGGCGTTTTTAATAGGGTGATTAAAAGCATTAAATTATTGCAAAGCAAGGGTTTACAAAAAATTGCCTTGTCGATGACAATTACTAACTATACCCTTGATGGGGGAAAAGAAAAATTTTTGAGTTTATGCAAGGAATTAAAGGTTGAACCTATATTGCGCACCATGACACCTGAAGGAAGAGCTGGAGAAAATAGCGATGAGATTTTCCCGGTGAAACCTTTTGATGGTGATCTCACCTCAGAAGATGTTGCATGTCGTCTTTGTTCACCTGGAAAAAGGGAATTGTTCATCGGGGGGGATGGGAATATTTACCCCTGTGGTGGACTGATGGAGTCTGTAGATTTTGTGTTAGGAAATGTATTTGACAATAATATAGTAACACTCCTAGCCGATAGCAATCTAACAACGGATTATGCTCAAATTGAACGTATACGACCTTGGAACTTTGAGCCATGTGCTGATTGCGATGTTCATTTATTTTGCCATCACTGCATTAGTAATATTTATTATCTGTATCAAAATCAACAGTTATTCGATTCCGTTTGTCAAAGGAAAAAGAAGCAACTTCAGAAATTAATTTGGAATAACTAAGTTCATAAGGAGGGCGACAAAATGAATTTCACCTTTTGGGTGACAGAAGATTGTAATTTGAAATGCAAATATTGCTATGTTAACAAAGCACCAAAAACGATGGAGCAAAAAACTGCAACTAAAGCTATTGAATTTATAGAAAAAGTACTTACTGCAAACCCTGAAAAGCAAAATGATAAGATCCATATAGGGTTACATGGGGGGGAACCACTGCTTAATTTTCCGATTATTCGATTTTTTATTGAGGAACTGAAGTTAAAATTCTCAAATAACATTGATTTTTCAATGACAACAAACGGGACAATTCACAGTAAAGAGATACTTGACTATGTTGTAAACCATGTCCAATTAACTGTAAGTGTGGATGGCGAGCAGGGAAGCCATGATCTTAATAGGGTATATAAAAATGGACAGGGTAGTTATAGACGGGTTATGGAGACTATTGAGTATTTAAACAACCAAGCACAATTTTATCGTGTAAGAATGACGGTTACGGCTAACAACGTCATGCATTTTGCTGAAAACTATATTTATCTTTCTGAGAAAGGCTGCCCGCTTGTCACCTTTGCTATAGATGAAAGCGATCCCCATTGGAACAAGGAGCTTATGCGAATTTATCACCATAATCTTAATGATATTTTTACCTATATGGTTGAAAAGGATCTCAGGCATGCGCAATATCATTTATACAACTTTAAAAATGAGTACTTCCGTCCAAGAGGGGCCTGCGATGCTTGCTTAACAAGCTTCCATTTCTCCAGCACAGGTGAAATTTATCCTTGTATTTATGCGGTAGGACACAGCGAATTTTCTATGGGCAATGTGTTTGATGGTTTGAATTTACAGCAATTGTCCAACTTGCATAAAGTTAATCAACACGAAGAGGGAACTTGTACTCGCTGTGCAATGTATAATAATTGTCGCAGCAAAATGTGTAAAATTATCAACAAAATACAAACTGAAAATTATTATAAAGCTTCTCCTGTATTCTGTACGGCTCAAAAAATCCATTATTCCACGGTAAAAAGCTTTGAGCATATATTAGAAAACTTTGCGGTAGGTAAGTAATTTACAATTAAATCGTTAGAATTATTACAATACTGTTAGATTTGAGAAAGATTGTGGAAAGATTAATATGATAATGTCTGTATTGTGGATTACTACGATACAGACATTATTTGTTTGGAGGAGAGCAAATGAAGATATTAGAGACCAAGAATCTAAAGAAAATTTACGGCAGTGGAGATACCACTGTTCATGCTTTGAACGGAGTGGACTTGAAGGTAGATCATGGAGAGTTTGTTGCCATCATTGGTACATCTGGGAGTGGAAAATCCACCTTGCTACATATGCTCGGTGGGCTGGACCGACCAACAAGTGGAAACGTCACGGTGGATGGAAAAGATATTTTTCCACTAAAAGATGAAGAGTTAACGATCTTTCGTAGACGAAAGATCGGGTTTATTTTCCAAAATTATAATCTGGTTCCTGTTTTGAATGTACGAGAGAATATAATACTACCCATTGAATTGGATGGGAAGCAACCAGATAAAGTCTATGTAGAAAAAATTGTGAATACGCTGGGGCTTGAGAATAAACTAGACAATCTGCCGAATAATCTTTCGGGAGGACAGCAGCAGCGTGTAGCTATTGCAAGAGCATTGGCGACGAAACCGGCTATCATTTTGGCAGATGAACCCACTGGTAACCTAGACAGTAGAACCACTCTGGATGTCATGGGACTTATTAAGGTGTCAAGCCAACAGTTTCGCCAAACGATCGTGATGATTACCCATAACGAGGAAATCGCGCAAATGGCGGATCGTATCATCCGTATTGAGGACGGTAAAATTATCGGTGGTGATATAAAATGATCAAAGTTAGAAATAAAAAGGCAATCCGCAATTTGGCAGACAAAAGCTATAAGGCCAATAAAACGAGAAACCTCATTGCCATTATAGCCATAGCTCTCACTTCATTGCTATTTACAACATTGTACACTATGGGGCTGGCCACCGTGGATAACATGCAACGAGCTATGATGCGGCAGTCTGGTGGGGATGGGCACGCCGTGCTTAAAAATATCAATGAAGAGGTATTTATAAAGATTAAACAGCACCCGTTGATCAAAGAAATAGCGTATAGACGTATATTATGTGACGGTGTTTTGAACAAGGAATTTTTAAAACGCCAAACGGAGTTCTGGTATTACGATGATGTGGCATTAAAGCTAGGATTCATTAAGTTGGATGGAGGTCATAGACCTATAGCCGAAAATGAAGTGATAGTAGATACTCATACGTTGCAATTGATGGGTGTTCCCTTGAAAATTGGCGCACCTTTGACACTAAAGCTTAATATTCGGGGTGAAGAAGTGCGACGCGATTTTGTTCTTTCCGGTTGGTGGAAGAGCGACCCACTATTTAATGTAGGACAAATCTACGCTTCTAAAGCATATCTAACGGCATATGCCACTGAACTGCAAAACACACATAAAGAAAACCACTTCTACACTGGTACTATTAATCCCTATATCATGTTCGACGATAGCCTTAATCTGCGGAGCAAGCTTGATCAAGTAATTGTAGAAAGCGGATACTCCTTGGATAAAGAAGCAGAAAACTATGTGGAAAGCAATGTTAATTGGGCATACCTATCAACCAACTTCATTATGAGTCCTGGAATTATCGTGGCACTCATTTCAGGCCTACTACTAATCATGTTGACAGGGTATTTGATTATCTATAACATATTTCAGATTTCTGTAATGCGTGACATTCGTTTTTATGGTCTTCTGAAGACGATTGGGACAAGTGGCGGGCAGATTCGCAGGATCATCCGCAGACAAGCTCTACTCCTTTCCACCTTCGGAATTCCCATTGGCTTAATTATAGGTTACATGGTTGGTAAGTCGCTTGTGCCATTGATCATGAAAAACACCAAGGCAGCTAGCATAGAAATATCGGTATCCCCAAGTCCATGGATTTTTATATTAGCTGCGTTGTTCGCAATTATGACTGTATCTATCAGCATCTATAAACCAAGCAGGACGGCTTCAAAAGTGTCACCAGTTGAGGCGATAAGATATGTGGACCGAGACCTCAAGAACAAGGTAATGCTGAAAAAAACTACTCAAGGAGTAAACATGCACAGCATGGCACGTACCAATTTGGGACGTAACAAAAAACGAACTATTTTGGTGGTCACCAGCCTCTCTTTGAGCCTTGTATTACTGAACACGACGTTTGCGCTCTCCCAAAGTATGGATATGGATAAATATTTGTCTTCCCGATTCAGTGACACAGACTTCCTAATTGGACATGCAGATTTGTTTAGACAGAATTTTGAAGGTTTAGAGAGTGAAACTTCTGGAAGTATTATTCGGGCCGTACAATCTCAACCTGGATTTGAAGGAGGAGGCCGTTTGTATGGTGACCCTCAGCTGTTAACAGTGGAGAAACCAAAGAATACTACTATAGAAACAAGTGATAGGCTTGATGCTTACAATAACTATACGGCACAAGTATATGGGCTTGAAGAGCTGCCGTTACACCAACTGCAATTAATTGACGGTGAACTGGATTACGGTTTATTAACTTCAGGAAAGTATATTCTGGAAGGAGTTGAGCTCAATGATAACGGCAAACCGAAATCGGATTGGATAAAATACAAGGTTGGTGACAAGATAACTCTCCATAGCTATATGGGCACCAAGGAAGCTCCAATGGACAAAGAGTATACAACGCATAAATTCATAATACTTGGTCACGCAGCAATTAAAAACTCCAATTCTGATCGCAGATTAAGAGACTACAACTTTTATCTTCCAGCGGATATTTATAAAAGATTGACACCGCATCCTATTGTGATGAGTTATGCTTTTAATGTATCCTCTGATAAGGAAACAACCATGGAAACTTTCTTAAAAAGCTACACAAAAATAGTAGAACCCCTAATGGATTACCAATCCAAGTTTACAGTAGAAAATGAAGTATCGGATATGCGAAAGACGGTCAGTTTAATTGGGGGCACGCTTAGTCTGATCATTGGCTTGATTGGGATCCTGAACTTTTTTAATGCGATTTTAACCAGCATATTAACGCGACGGCAGGAATTTGCCATGCTACAAAGCATTGGTATGACCAAAAAACAGCTGCGCAGTATGCTAGCCTTTGAAGGACTGTACTATACAGTTTGTACAAGCGTATTTTCTATCCTTTTGGCTATCATGTCCTCTTTGTTTATTGTAAAACCTATCAGTAGCATGATATGGTTTTTTAGTTATCATTTTGTGATCTGGCCTGTATTAGTTATATTGCCGCTTTTATTTGCTCTTGGAGTGATCATTCCATTAGTAATTTATTTTTTGAACAACAAACAAAGTATTGTAGAGCAACTTCGGCAGGCAGAGTAAATATTATTTTTATTGAAATTTTCTATTATTTATAAGACGGATTGTCAAGCCAAGTGCGACAGTTCCTCTGAAAAGGATTCGTGAGCGGTTTTCCAGCCCATGCATTTTCGGGGGCTGTGATTTATGAAGTGGAGAGCTGCCTCCAAGGTCTCATCTGTGATTTGGGCGAAATCCGTACCTTTAGGGAAGAATTCACGCAAGAGGCCATTGGCATTCTCGTTAGAGCCTCGTTGCCAGGAGGAATACGGATCTGCAAAATACACCTGTACGTTATGGGTAGCTTCCAGACTCGCATAGCAGGCAAACTCTTTGCCACGGTCAACTGATGCGGTTTGAAATGCCCCGGAGGGGTATTGGGAGGCGGCTACTCCAAAGGCGATCTCCATGGACAACGCAGTACGGTCAGGCACCGAATGGCGGTGTACAGACGTGTTTTGCGTTCGATAAACGTGGTCACACAGCCCTTGCTTTTTCCACGGCCGGAGACGACCGTGTCCAGTTGCCCATGACCAAATGTTTTCCGGGATCGAACCTCTTTGGGACGCTGGGTGATAGACTTGCCTATCGCAAATGTACCACGTCTCTCCGCTGGCTTCTGCCCTTTTCCTTTGTGCCTGAGGACCGTGAGAATGCCCTTCTCTAAACGTCCGTGATACAGCCAACGATATATCGTTTTAAAGCATACGATCGCACGCCTCTCCTGACGCAATCTCTCCATGATCTGCTCGGGGGACCAGGTCGCTTGAAGCTTATTTTGGATGCTACTAGCCAGCTCTGGCGTCCACTTGCCCTGCAGGAACCGAAGCCTTGCGGCGCTGGACATAGCTCTTCTGAGAGGTCTCAGCACGGTAAGGCTGCTCTGTTGCATTTCGGCGGATTCCCGGCTGATGCAGGATTTCTAGCTTGCTGCGTTCGATTATGCTAAGATGTGAGTAGCTCATGGTGGATTCTCCTTGTGTGAATGTGGGTGTAGGAACTTTCATTCTACACGAATCCGGTCATGGGCTCTTTGTCTATTTATATCCAGTAGGTGTCGCACTTCATATTACAATCCGTCATAAATTAAAGTATTCTGCAAAATATCGATTACGTAACTGACATTGTATATTGGTATCCATCTGGAAAGTTTATATATAATACCTAACATAACAGAAGAACGGTTTTTTATTACATTTGTATTTTAATCTTGGTTATTGATTGTATTCTATATAAGATCAATTATATAAATAAGAAGCTACTATTACCTCTCAAGGGTTGATGGAGAACTATTAAATAAGTTAACTATGCATCTGATATATATTAATTTAATTAAAGGAGAGTATACAATGGAAAAATTAGAATTATTGGATGTGGATGAATTTGATATGTCAATTCAAAAATGTGATGGGAGCAGATGTCAGTATGATTGTGCTCCTGATAGTAATGGGAACTGTAGTGCTGCTTGGACTGGATATTTATAAAATAGCAAATTTAAATTTCTGAATTATAAAAGACATGTGCGGATCTAAGCAGTAAAACTCAGATGCATAGTTATCCTTTTTGTGAAAAAAGTAATCTGAGTTTGGAGTATTGGTATGAATAAACGCAAGAGATTCTCTACTAAAACAACGATTTTCTTTTTATTAGAAAATCGTTGTTTTGTTATCTTTAATTTTACCTTCTTTTAAAAAGAAGACAACTGTACTATTCGTAAAATACTCACTAGGGAGTGTCTGAAAACTATCTATTGATTCAAATAAGGAATCACAGCATAATTTTACAGGAGAGAAATCACAAGGAGGCCTGTAATCCAATGCTAAGTCATGAAATTAGGGATCAGGATTGGGAACGGATTCACGGTCTATTGCCAGCCGAAAATACAGGCGAAGGCAGACCCTCGAAGCCCAATCGAGTGATGCTGAATGGGATTTTTTGGAAGGTGAAAACAGGCGCTCCCTGGCGTGATTTGCCGGGACGTTTTGGTCCCTGAAAAACCGTGTATTCCCGGTTCGCTTGTGGAGCCAAAATGATCTTTTTCAAAACATATTTGAGGCCTTGGCCAGCGACGCTGACTTGCAGGATGTCTCCATCGATAGCACTTCCTGCAAGGTTCATCAGCATGCAGCGGAGGCTAAAAAGGGGCTGAGAACGCCGAAACCCATCAAGAGACCGGACTGTCCCGAGGCGGCCGAAACACCAAAATTCACGCTGTAGTAGATGCCTTGGGTAATCCCATTCGCCTGTTTTTAACACCTGGAAATATCCATGACAGCACGGTGGCCATTGAAGTTCTCTCTGGTGTAACGCGGCCTGGAACTGTGGTTTTAGCTGATAAAGCCTAAGGAACTCTGAACATTAGAACATATATCGAATCTTAAGACGCTATGTTCTGCATCCCGCCAAAGTCTAATGCGGCACATCCTTGGGAATGCGACTTTTACTACTATAAAGAACGGCATGTGGTGGAATGTTTTTTCAACAAACTCAGGCAATTCCACGGGATTGCCACACGGTATGATAAGCTTTCTCGAAACTTTCTGAGCTTTGCCTTTTTTGGCTTTTGCCATGGTTTTATTGATTTAGCACCACTTGGTTGAGTTTTCAGATACACCCTAGTTAATTCCGTTGAATCTTTAAAGAAAGTAATCGTGGAGGCTCGTAGGAGATTTTTTCTACCCAAGATCCACTACGATTAACGTAGCAAACAAGGTTGCCTAGGTTCTTTATCATGGAAAATGAAGAGGAATAAGGCTGCATATAGCCTTGAATTCGGTGTTTCCTCTAGTGTCTATAGTCGCCATGAAAGTCCGGTTGGTTAAGAATTTTATCAGCTAGGCAACATACTAATTAAGAAACAAAACTTGAAAAAATAAATCATTATTACCTCTTCATTAACGAAGGGCAAGGAAATCTTACATACCAGTGGGGAACCACGCAATGACGTTCTGAGAAGTGCCTGCGTAGTGATTTTTGGCGATGTCAACAGACATTAAATTAGCGTGACGATGAAACTGATGTATGTTGCGGAGTAGAAGTCGCAGCGATGTACAGAGCCTGTTGGCGGATCGCACTGTTTTTTCGAGGATTAAGCAGGATCTAAATGTGTTACTCTGTTTGGATTACCTATGACGGGCAACGCTTCTCAGCCTTAATCGACTATGTCTTACTCTATAAATGTCACACACGATTTGCATGAAAAAAACCTCGCATTATGGAAGGATTTCCCGATATTTTAAATGTTATATTTAATTAATCTAATAAGATGTATTTCAGGTAAACTAGGGATTTTATACAATCAGCAGATGCGCTATTAAAATTTTAAAGTTTTGATGCTAAACACAAGCAGCACGTATCGGCAGAATGCTGAAACGTGCTGCTTGTGTTTAAAATAAGATAACTATGCATCTGAGTTTTAGTACCTAGATGTATACATACCGTTTATTGAAATTTAAAAAATTAATTTGCTATTACTACAATAAACCAGTAAAAGCAGCACTACAGTATCCCTTACTATCAGGTGCACAATCATACTCACAGCTATCTGCATCACAAATTGGTCCTTGGATTGACATATCAAAATCTTCTATATTCAATAACTCCAATTTTTCCATTGTTTACTCTCCTTTAATTAAATTGATATATATATCAGATGCATAGTTAACTTAATTAAATAGTGCCCATAAGTTTTGGGAAGCGATAGTAGACCTTTAACAGACTATTCATATACAGGATACGACCAAACGCCTAGTGAAAAATACAATTGTAATAAAAAACACTTTTTCTGTAATACTTGGTTGCCTGTGAAATTTTAATAATCCATTAAACCATGCCCTTTTTATGGATGAAGCTTTTTATTTCATTCACTGACTAATCCATTTCTAATATCGAACATTCGTTCTGTTTGTCACTAATAATGGTAATAATGAACCAAATAACATGGAGAATTAAATACTTAGCTTACTACTGCAGGATGTACCAGTAATCGCGACTAAAGGTACATTACCTCTTAAGGAGTCAACGACAATATCCTCGTTGCTCACCTCTTGAGTTTTTAATAGAGTAATTAAACTTCTCCTCCATGAGAAAATAGTATGTATTTCAGTGTTTTATAAAACAGGACATGCCATACTTAAAATTCCTCAATTAAATATTTTTCATAGAATTACTTGCTATCGGAAGAAAAATTGAGAAGGTCGAGCCGCTCCCCGGACTTGGTCGTAACTTGATGTTGCCCCCTCAGCGGCAATGATTTCTCTCGCCCAAAATAGCCCAATACCAACTCCCTCCTTCGAGTTCACAGTTTGTGATCGATAGAACGCTTAAAGATTTTGCTGTGTTCTTCCTGTGAAATTCCAATTCCGTTATCGGTGTTATCAATACGGCCGAATAAATCATAGGCAATCACCTGAATAACAGGTCTGTTGATTAACCAGAATAAGTAATTTGATTCATAGAAGCAGAGATACGCTCAAGAAGAACATGCTGAATCTGGATCAGCCATTCCACTGGTAGTTTTTGCAGAAGAAAAAGACGAGAAAATCGAGCAAAGGAAAGAATGGCATGTTTGGGCCACGCCGTTTGAGCAGCATCAAATAACCATTTAAGCAGGACATAAACGATGAGCGCGCAAAAGAGTTGACCATAGACCGCATTTTCGGTCGTGCCAAACAGCGTTGGGATATTCAAATGTTGCTTGATCCATCGGAAAAAGACTTCAATCTGCCATCGAGCCTTATACATCTGTGCGATTTGTTCCGCCGTGACCTGCATTAAATCGGTAACGACTCGGATTTCTCGACCTTCAAAATCCCGAAACATCACCACACGATGACGCTGCTTGGAACGACACTGTGGTGTCCCTAACTGGCAGGTGATATCCCGAATGACGGATGAATCTACCTCCTTGAGACGGGAAAGGGCATGAGGCTTTTCCAAATGGACGTTGTCCCGAAGCCGAATGACAAAGGATTGTCCTTGGATTTTGAACTCATCCAGACGCTCCAATTTTCCATAGGCACGGTCCATCACCACGATGTAATCCGGTTGAGCTAACGCTTCACTCATGGGGCCATCATGCTTGGAGCCCAGCGTTTCGACCACTTGAAGAGGTTGCCCATCTTCTGCTCGTAAAGCGACATTAAGCTTAATACCTGCACGCTCCCCGTGATAATGAGCCCAAGGTAACCGCGTTTTTCCCACCGTCATCGTGGTAGAATCGATGAGTAATAGTTCTTTTGGAAAGTTAGCTTCCGGCGAGCTTCCCAGTTGCATTTGCGAACAAGTAGATGGAAAAGTTCCTTAAATACGGAAAACGGGACTTCGGCGGCTTTGGTGGAAAAGCGTGAATAATGGACGACAGGCAGGCCAGAGAGAGGCGCAAAATCTACGCTGGATCGATAGCTTCTCCATTGTTCCAAGGCAGCCACACACCAGTATTGGAGTACATGGTATACCGTGAACTTGCGGGCTTTGTCTTCATAGCAACGGAGATCCCTTTAGCATCTGCCTTGGCGAAACTGTGATAATCTCCGTTTCAAGTTTGCGAGGTTTTCAACATTGCATGTATAAGGAAATGAAGTTTTTCGGCTTGTGTGGATAGAGATTTTATAAAGAGGAGCTATCCTCCAGCAAATCATATTCGCTAAGCAGTTGTGAGTAAAGGAAGATGTTAGCAATAGGTGTTTCGTTTGATGTGAGATGTCAGAAATGAGCTCGTTTATTTTATTTGTTTATGCCAACAAATTTTTCGAAGAAACGGAGCAAATGGAAAGAAATTGCGCAGGCTTGGCCTCTACTGCTGACATAACGGATTCGTCAAAAAAACGCTCTGAGAACTCGCCACTAATTGCAGCTTCAACCATATGATCAATAGTTTTCATTGTTTTACGTACGTTATTACGATATATAAGAATGACAGCCCCAGCAAAGAATAAAGTAGTAACGGCACCTCCAATACACACATAGTTCAGGGGAGTCATTTTTCACCGCCCATGTGTAAGCCGATCCCATATATGTCTTAATGTACTGGGGACAGGAGGGAAGATTCTCTAGCTTGTCACGTAGCCTTTTTATGGTGACTGACAAGCTAGAGGATCTTCCTAGATCCATGCCGTTTGTATGGCAGCCAGAAGGTTAATAAAGCTTTGGTTCAACAAGGAGTTACCGTGTCGGAAAAAACGGTAGTACGAATCATGAAGGAGCTTGGTTTAAAGTCCAAAACCATGAAAAAAATACAAAGCAACCATGAACTCCAAACATCAGCTGCCTGTTGATGCGAACCTCTCTAAATCAGTATGAACGGTTGCACCGAAAACCCAATTGAAATCCTCTACTTTGGGTATCCATTCTAACAGTAGTCCACTCTATTTAATTATGTCGAAAAAGTAGCTGATTTTTACATTAAAAGAATCAGGGGTACATACTAATGTATCTTAATAGTGAAGGGAGGTGATTACATGGAAAATCTCGAGATTTTGGTAGCCAATGATTTTGATATGATAGTACAAAAAGACTGTACTGGTAGTTGTACCTCAGATTGCCAAACACAAGATGGTCATTGTGATTGTAATGTCACCTGTTGGTGGTAGCATTCCCACATTAGAATTTTTGCTTGTTAAACGATTAAAGGCGGAAAAGGAGAAGTGTTTACATTTCTTCTTTTTTTTGCGTTCTATAGATATGCTTATAATTTCCTCATCTTTCTTGACTTTATAGTAGATCTGCGTCCATATAGACAATCGAATAGATACCTTCATAGGGCGATTATGAAGACGATTTAAGAGTTTCGTGGGTGATCCAATTCTGTGCCGTAGTCAGCTTATTCTCCTTGATGGATGTCCACAGTTGCTCTTTCACCAAGGTCCTATGTTTTTTCTCATTATTTTAATAAATTCAGGGAGGTTAGGGAACGGGCACTAATTATACAGTTGAGCAACTAAGAAATGACCTAGCCAGAAGTTTTTGCTAGGTCATTTCGTTTCTTGACTAGGGGGAGATTTATTCTGCTGTTCGCAGTCGTTCTACGATAGTTTTCTTGTTGCTCAGAGAATAAATAGCGAGAGGAAGACAGATCCCAAGCACGAGCAGAACAGGCAGCACGAGGATCAGCGGCCAAATAATAAATTTATAACTCATAAACCACATTACGTTACTCAAGGGTCTTGCAATCAAGACGGAAAATAAGCTTCCTAATAAGATGGAGCATATGCTAGTACCGAGCACATAGTACAGACCCTCATAAATGAGCATTGTCTTTAATTGTTTATTAGTCATACCGATACTTTGTAGTATAGCAAATTCTTGATGGCGGGTCAGAATGCTAGTTAGAAGCGCGTTTGCAAAATTAAGAGTACCAATCAAACCGATAATAACGCTGAGCATACCGCCAATCATCAAAATAGTATTTCGCATACCTAATAACGCGGTAATTACGGTAGATTTGGATCGATAGTGCATCGTTCGCTCCTTTACTCCGGTATAGTTCTTTAAGAAGCTCTCCATCGTTTTTTCTTTACTGTTGGATACATTAAAATCATAACTCATCACCGTAGGCTTCTTCACAAGTGTTTTGTAGATATCCGCCGGAAGAAAGAATTCAACATTAGCCCCTATTACACCATTATTAATTCCTTTTCGGGCGACATGACCGAGGACTGTGAATTCATGGCTAGTATACTCCTGGACTTTTGCTGTGTCCATATAGTTATGAAGGACAACCTTTTCACCTATCTTATATGCCGAATATTTCATTTTGGGATTACCATCGTTATCCAGTATGACATTTTCCAGGATATATTTACCCGAAGCCAGCTTGCCATAATCAAGCTCACCGTCAATTAGTTGTAGTCGGTGAAGAGGAAACTCTTCGAGACCATATGCTGCTGCTGATATGTTGCCACGAGCGTCGGTGTCGTATGGTAAAGAGCCACAAGCATTAATGCCTGGGGTTGCAGATAAGTTGACACGAGCGTCGGTGCCGTCTCCCTTTAAGGTCTCTTTACAATCAGCAGTGAGTAAATTGCTGCCACTGTACAATCGTCCACCTTCTTCAAAGCCAGGTTGTGCTTGTACGGCCTGGATATAACTTTCCGTCGTTGCATTGTCAGGACCTGTGAAATGTTCTTGAAAATAACCTGCATGTGCAATCACAAAGTCAGCGTCAATGCTTCTAGACACATATTTATCCATATCCAGACTTTGGGATAATGTAAAAGTAATATTCAGTAGCGCCAGACTTAGAGAAAGGCCAATCAGCACTAAAGTAGTCCGTTTCTTATTGCGCCCTAAGTTGGCTTGAGCCATCAGCGGCATTTTAGCACCGTTAGTTGATTTTTTCAGTTTTTTCTTACCCTTTTTGATAGCTCCGTCTACGTATCTTACTGCCTCGATTGGAGATACAGTCGCTGCAATCCTAATAGGCTTATAAATACTGATGATAACTGTAATGGCTGCAAACAAAGCGGAGCTGATAAAAATCCATGGGTTGGGGGATAGGGTTACCTCAGCGTGCCCAAAAGTGTTCATAAGCAGAGGGAGAAGCGATTTTCCGACCCCAAAACCCACAAGTAAGCCGATGGGAACTCCGACCAAGGAAAGAAATAATGCCTGTCTATGAATGAGCCTACGGAGTTGGCTACTGCTTGTGCCGATGGTTTTTAGAAGACCGTAGAAACGAATATCACGCATCACCGAGATTTGGAAAATATTATAGATGATCAAATAGCCAGTAAGCATGATCAGTAACAGACCACCAGCTAAGATAAAGACGACTTCAGGGTTTGAACTGAAAGTGTTGGAAAAATATGTCCAGTTCACAGAACTTGCAATGTAGTTCGGTGCATTTTGGTCTAGGGAATAACCGCTTTCTGTAATCACTTGATCAAGTTTTCCCTGGATGTTCGAGCTGTTATCGAACATGATATCTGCCCTGATGGCTCCGGTCCGATTATAATCCTGCTTATATGTGTTAATTAATTCTTCAGCATGGGCATCCACATAAGCTTTAGAAGCATAGATTGTGCCTACGTCCATCCCGGCGGCGAGGTCACTCTTCCACCAGCCGGCGAGGATAAATTCACGCTGCACCGTTTTGCCGTGAACCTCAAGCTTCAAGGTCAACGGAACGCCCTCTTTCAGGGGAATACCCAGTAACTGTAAGGTGCTAGAGTCCGCGATAACCTCATTTTCTGCCACCGGTTTGTGGCCTTTTTCTAGCTCAACCAATCCTAGCTTTAGCCCTAGATCGTCACGATACCAGAACTCTGTTTTGCGCTTTAAAAATTGCTCGTTTGTTACCTTTTGACTTAACGAGCGGCAATATGCTATCTCCTTAATAAGAGGGTGGTCTTTGATGTGATTAAATTCCTCATCGTTGATAAATTTGAGAGAAGCATGCGCTTCCCCACCGGCCTGTCGCATCGTTGCCTGCTGGAAACTTTCCATCGCGCCAATCCCCATAGTAAACACAGATGTAAATAACAAAGTGGACAAGGCAATAGCGATAATCGCAATAATATTGCGAGTTTTGTTCGTTTTCAAGCTCTTGTCTGATAAATTACGGATTACTCTTTTGTTCTTTACCTTGATCATTTGCCTTTACCACCAACTATTTTACCGTCCTCAATACGAATGATCCGATCGGCCATTTGCGCAATTTCCTCGTTGTGGGTAATCATCACCATTGTTTGGGCGAACTGTTGGCTGGATACCTTAATCAATCCCATTACATCCAGACTGGTTTTACTGTCCAGATTTCCGGTGGGTTCATCAGCCAAGATAATGGCGGGCTTGGCTGCCAGTGCTCTGGCAATGGCTACACGCTGCTGTTGTCCACCGGAAAGATTGTTTGGCAGATTATTCATTTTGTGGTCAAGGCCCAAGGTATGTACTATTTTATCTATGTGGGTTTTGTCTGGTTCTTTACCATCCAGTTCAATGGGGAGCACAATATTTTCATAGACATTTAAGACGGGCACCAGGTTATAATTTTGAAACACGAAGCCAATCTTTCGTCTGCGGAAAATAGTTAATTCTTCGTTTTTCAATGTGAAAATATCTTTGCCGTCAATCGTAACACTTCCGCTTGTCGGACGATCCAGTCCACCCAGCATATGGAGAAGGGTGGATTTGCCGCTCCCGGACGTACCAACAATAGCGACAAATTCACCGCTTTCCACCTCCAGATTCACGCCGTCTAAGGCATGAACAGCAGTATCTCCGTTCCCGTAATGCTTCCTTAATGCCTGAGTTTTCAATAAAGTCACTTTTGTTTCCCTCCAAGAAATAGTCTGTATCTCCTTGCTATACTATACAGACCGTATCATAATAATCTTTCAACAATCTTTCTGAAATCTAACAATGTTGAAAGAATAACCTGCCTATGGAAAGAAAAATGGAAGAGGTGGAGCCGCGAAGATTTTACCATATTCCTCTTCCACAATGCCTATGGAATGCAGAGTAGGGTATGGGGAAGCAGCTACGGTAAGTAGGTCTTTCACCAAAAGGCCTTATATAGCCAGCGATAGATGGTTTTAAAGCATACGATAATGACCTAGCTATAAGTTTTTGCTAGGTCATTTCGACTAAGGGGGATTTATTCTGCTGTTCGCAGTCGCTCTACGATAGTTTTCTTGTTGCTCAGAGAATAAATAGCAAGGGGAAGACAGATCCCAAGCACGAGCAGAACAGGCAACACGAGGATCAGCGGCCAGATAATAAATTTATAACTCATAAACCATATTTGGGCACTCAAGGGTTTCGCAATCAAGACGGAAAGTAGGCTTCCTAATAAGATGGAGCATATGCTGGTGCCGAGGACATAGTACAGACCCTCATAAACAAGCATTGTTTTTAATTGTTTGTTGGTCATGCCAATGCTTTGTAGTATAGCAAATTCCTGATGCCGGGTCAGAATACTAGTTAGAAGTGCGTTTGCAAAATTAAGAATGCCAATCACACCAATAATAATACTGAGCGTACCACCGATCATCAGAATTGTTTTTTGCATACCTGAAAGCTCGGCAATTACGGTGGATTTGGACCGATAGTCCATAACGGGCTCCTTTGCTTCGGTATAATTCGTTAAAAAGCTCTCCATCGTTTTTTCTTTACTGTCGGATACATTGAAGGCGTAACTCATCACTACAGGCTTCTTGACAAGCGTTTTGTAGATATCCGCCGGGAGATAGAAGTCAGTATAACTAGCAACGTCTACACCAGAATTGGATGATTTTATTCCGACATGACCTAGAACTGTGAATTTATGGCTAGTATACTCTTGGGCATTTGCTGTGTCTATATAGTTATGAAGAGTAACCTTTTCACCTACTTTGTATACGGATCGTTTCATTTCAGGATTTTCGTAATCGTCTAACCAGACTCCTTCCAGAATGTACTTTCCCGAAGCTAGCTTGCCATAATCAAGTTCACCATCAATTAATTGTAGTCGGTGAAGGGGGAGATCTTCAAGCCCATACATTATTGCAGATAAGTTGCCGCGAGCGTCAGGAGTGACGATTTCCCCCTTCCCCTCTTTGTTATCTTTATGCTCGATAGCGAATAGATTGCTGCCACTGTACAATCGTCCACCTTCTTCAAAACCGGGTTGTGCCTGTACGGCCTTAATATAGCTTTCCGTTGTTGCATTGTCATGGCCTGTGAAATGTTCTTGAAAATAATCAGCATGTGCAATTAGAAAGTCAGTGTCATGGCTTTTAGACACATACTTATTCATATCCAGACTTTGGGATAATGTAAAAGTAGTATTCAGTAGCACTAGACCTAGAGAAAGGCTAAGCAGCACCAAAGTAGTCCGCCTCTTATTGCGCCCTAAGTTGACTCGAGCCATCAGCGGCATTTTAGCACCGTTAGTTGATTTTTTTAGTTTTTTCTTATCCTTTTTGGTAGCTCCGTCTACGTATCTTACTGCCTCAATCGGAGACACAGTTGCCGCAATTCTGCTAGGCTTATATGCACTGATCATAACTGTTATGACTGCAAACAGAGCGGAGCCGATAAAAATCCATGGGCTGGGGGATAGGGTTACCTCAGCGTGCCTATAATTGTTCATAAGCAGCAGAGGGATAAGCGATTTTCCGACCCAAAAACCCCCGAGCAAGCCGATGGGAACCCCGATCAAGGAAAGAAATAATGCCTGTCTTCGGATAATTCTGCTGATTTGCCTGCTGGTTGTGCCGACGGTTTTTAGAAGACCGAAGAAACGAATATCACGCATCACCGAGATTTGGAAAATATTATAGATGATCAAGTAGCCAGTAAGCATAATCAGTAACAGACCAATGGCTAGGGGAAAGACGGCTTCAGGGTTCGAACTGAAAGTGTTGGAAAGATAAGCCCAGTTAACATTACCGTTAATATAGTTTGGTGCATTTTTGTCCAGGGAATAACCGCTTTCTGTAATCACTTTATTAAGATTTTCCCGCATGTTCGAGCTGTTATCGAACATGATACCTGCATTGATGGTTCCGGTCATATCATGATCCTGCTTATATATGTAGCGTAATTCTTCGGCATGTGCATCTACATAAGCTTTAGAAGCATAAATTTGACCTCTGGCTATCCCGGCGGCGGGGTCACTCTTCCACCAGCCGGAGAGGATAAATTCACGCTGTACCATTTTGCCGTGAACCTCAAGCTTCAAGGACAATGGGGCGCCTTCTTTCAGGGGAGTACCCAGTAACTGTAGGGTCTTCGAGTCTGCGATAACCTCATTTTCCGCCACTGGTTTGTGGCCTTTTTCTAGCTCAATCAATCCTAGCTTTAGCCCTACATCGTCATGATACCAGAACTCCGCACGACGCTTTAAAAATTGCTCGTTTGTCACCTTTCCACTTAACAGGCGGTTATATGCTATCTCTTTAATAAGAGGGTGGTCTTTGATCTGATTAAATTCCTCATCGTTGATATATTTGAGATAACCATGCCCTGCACCACCAGACTGTCGCATCGTTGCCTGCTGGAAACTTTCCATCGCGCCAATTCCCATAGTAAACAGAGATGTAAATAACAAAGTGGTTAAGGCAATAGCGATAACCGCAATAATATTACGGATTTTATTGGCTTTTAAACTTTTATCTGATAAATTACGAACCGCCTTACTGTTTTTTACTTTGATCATCTAGTCGCACCACCTACTATTTTACCGTCCTCAATCCGAATGATCCGATCGGCCATTTGCGCAATTTCCTCGTTGTGGGTAATCATCACCATTGTTTGGGCGAACTGCTGGCTGGATACCTTGATCAATCCCATCACATCCAGACTGGTTTTACTGTCCAGGTTTCCGGTGGGTTCATCTGCCAAGATAATGGCGGGCTTGGCTGCTAGTGCTCTGGCGATAGCTACACGCTGTTGTTGTCCACCGGAAAGATTGTTTGGCAGATTATTCATTTTGTGGTCAAGGCCCAAGGTAAGTGCTATTTTATCTATGTGGGTTTTGTCGGGTTCTTTACCATCCAGTTCAATCGGAAGTACAATATTTTCGTAGACATTCAAGACAGGTACCAGGTTGTAATTTTGAAACACGAAGCCAATCTTTCGTCTGCGAAAAATGGTCAATTCTTCGTCTTTCAGTGAAGAAATATCTTTGCCGTCAATCGTAACGTTTCCGCTTGTTGGACGATCAAGTCCACCCAGCATATGGAGAAGGGTAGATTTGCCGCTCCCGGACGTACCGACAATAGCAACAAATTCACCGCTTTCCACCTCCAGATTCACGCCGTCTAAGGCATGAACAGCAGTATCTCCGTTCCCGTAATGCTTCCTTAATGCCTGAGTTTTCAATAGGCCCATATACATTCTCCTCCACAAAAAAATGTCTGTATCGTAGTCATCTACAGTACAGACATTAGCACACTAATCTTTCTACAATCTTTCTGAAATCTAACAGTGTTGAAAGAATAACCTGCCTATGGAAAGAAAAATGGAAGAGGTGGAGCCGCGAAGATTTTACCATATTCCTCTTCCACAATGCCTATGGAATGCAGAGTAGGGTATGGGGAAGCAGCTACGGTAAGTAGGTCTTTCACCAAAAGGCCTTATATAGCCAGCGATAGATGGTTTTAAAGCATACGATAATGACCTAGCTATAAGTTTTTGCTAGGTCATTTCGACTAAGGGGGATTTATTCTGCTGTTCGCAGTCGCTCTACGATAGTTTTCTTGTTGCTCAGAGAATAAATAGCAAGGGGAAGACAGATCCCAAGCACGAGCAGAACAGGCAACACGAGGATCAGCGGCCAGATAATAAATTTATAACTCATAAACCATATTTGGGCACTCAAGGGTTTCGCAATCAAGACGGAAAGTAGGCTTCCTAATAAGATGGAGCATATGCTGGTGCCGAGGACATAGTACAGACCCTCATAAACAAGCATTGTTTTTAATTGTTTGTTGGTCATGCCAATGCTTTGTAGTATAGCAAATTCCTGATGCCGGGTCAGAATACTAGTTAGAAGTGCGTTTGCAAAATTAAGAATGCCAATCACACCAATAATAATACTGAGCGTACCACCGATCATCAGAATTGTTTTTTGCATACCTGAAAGCTCGGCAATTACGGTGGATTTGGACCGATAGTCCATAACGGGCTCCTTTGCTTCGGTATAATTCGTTAAAAAGCTCTCCATCGTTTTTTCTTTACTGTCGGATACATTGAAGGCGTAACTCATCACTACAGGCTTCTTGACAAGCGTTTTGTAGATATCCGCCGGGAGATAGAAGTCAGTATAACTAGCAACGTCTACACCAGAATTGGATGATTTTATTCCGACATGACCTAGAACTGTGAATTTATGGCTAGTATACTCTTGGGCATTTGCTGTGTCTATATAGTTATGAAGAGTAACCTTTTCACCTACTTTGTATACGGATCGTTTCATTTCAGGATTTTCGTAATCGTCTAACCAGACTCCTTCCAGAATGTACTTTCCCGAAGCTAGCTTGCCATAATCAAGTTCACCATCAATTAATTGTAGTCGGTGAAGGGGGAGATCTTCAAGCCCATACATTATTGCAGATAAGTTGCCGCGAGCGTCAGGAGTGACGATTTCCCCCTTCCCCTCTTTGTTATCTTTATGCTCGATAGCGAATAGATTGCTGCCACTGTACAATCGTCCACCTTCTTCAAAACCGGGTTGTGCCTGTACGGCCTTAATATAGCTTTCCGTTGTTGCATTGTCATGGCCTGTGAAATGTTCTTGAAAATAATCAGCATGTGCAATTAGAAAGTCAGTGTCATGGCTTTTAGACACATACTTATTCATATCCAGACTTTGGGATAATGTAAAAGTAGTATTCAGTAGCACTAGACCTAGAGAAAGGCTAAGCAGCACCAAAGTAGTCCGCCTCTTATTGCGCCCTAAGTTGACTCGAGCCATCAGCGGCATTTTAGCACCGTTAGTTGATTTTTTTAGTTTTTTCTTATCCTTTTTGGTAGCTCCGTCTACGTATCTTACTGCCTCAATCGGAGACACAGTTGCCGCAATTCTGCTAGGCTTATATGCACTGATCATAACTGTTATGACTGCAAACAGAGCGGAGCCGATAAAAATCCATGGGCTGGGGGATATGGTTACCTCAGCATTTGCGTGCATAGAAGTGTTCATAAGCAGCAGAGGGGTAAGCGATTTGCCGACCCCAAAACCCCCGAGCAAGCCGACGGGAACTCCGATCAAGGAAAGAAATAATGCCTGTCTGCGGATGATTCTGCTGATTTGCCTGCTGGTTGTGCCGATGGTTTTTAAAAGACCGTAGAAACGAATATCACGCATCACCGAGATTTGGAAAATATTATAGATGATCAAGTAGCCAGTAAGCATGATCAGTAACAGACCAATGGCTAGGGGAAAGACGGCTTCAGGGTTCGAACTGAAAGTGTTGGAAAGATAAGCCCAGTTAACATTACTGTTAATATAGTTTGGTGCATTTTTGTCCAGGGAATAACCGCTTTCTGTAATCACTTTATTAAGATTTTCTTGCATGTTCGAGCTGTTATCAAACATGATATCTGCATTGATGGCTCCGGTCATATCATGGTCCTGCTTATATGTGTAGCGTAATTCTTCGGCATGGGCATCTACATAAGCTTTAGAAGCATAAATTTGACCTCTGGCTATCGTGGCGGCGGGGTCACTCTTCCACCAGCCGGAGAGGATAAATTCACGCTGTACCATTTTGCCGTGAACCTCAAGCTTCAAGGTCAATGGGGCGCCCTCTTTCAGGGGAGTACCCAGTAACTGTAGGGTCTTAGAGTCCGCGATAACCTCATTTTCTGCCACTGGTTTGTGGCCTTTTTCTAGCTCAATCAATCCTAGCTTCAGCCCTACATCGTCATGATACCAGAACTCCGCACGACGCTTTAAAAATTGCTCGTTTGTCACTTTTTCACTCAACAAGCGGCTATATGCTATCTCTTTAATAAGAGGGTGGTCTTTGATCTGATTAAATTCCTCATCGTTGATATATTTGATAAAAGCATGCGCTTTCCCACCAACCTGTCGTATCGTTGCCTGCTGGAAACTTTCCATCGCGCCAATTCCCATAGTAAACAGAGATGTAAATAACAAAGTGGTTAAGGCAATAGCGATAATCGCAATAATATTGCGGATTTTATTCGCTTTTAAACTTTTATCTGATAAATTACGAACCGCCTTACTGTTTTTTACTTTGATCATCGGGTCGCACCACCTACTATTTTACCGTCCTCAATGCGGATGATGCGGTCTGCCATCTGCGCGATTTCTTCATTATGAGTAATCATCACCATCGTTTGGGCGAACTGTTGGCTGGATACCTTGATCAACCCTATGACATCCAGGCTGGTTTTACTGTCCAGGTTGCCAGTAGGCTCGTCGGCCAAAATAATGGCTGGTTTCGTCGCCAGTGCTCTCGCAATGGCTACCCGCTGCTGCTGCCCTCCCGAAAGATTACCCGGTAGATTATTTAATTTGTTCTCAAGCCCCAGCGTATTCGTAATTTGGGTCAGATAGGCTTTGTCTGGTTGTTTCCCATCCAGTTCAATGGGGAGCACGATATTTTCGTAGACATTTAAGACTGGAACTAGATTATAATTTTGAAATACGAAGCCAATCTTTCGTCTGCGAAAAATAGTCAATTCTTCATCTTTGAGAGAGAAGATATCCTTGCCGTCAATCGTGACATTTCCACTGGTTGGACGATCAAGTCCACCCAGCATATGGAGAAGGGTAGATTTGCCGCTCCCGGACGTACCAACAATAGCGACAAATTCTCCGCTTTCCACCTCCAGATTCACGCCGTCTAAGGCATGAACAGCAGTATCTCCGTTCCCGTAATGCTTCCTTAATGCCTGAGTTTTCAATAGGCCCATATACATTCTCCTCCACAAAAAAATGTCTGTATCGTAGTCATCTACAGTACAGACATTAGCACACTAATCTTTCTACAATCTTTCTGAAATCTAACAGTGTTGAAAGAATAACCTGCCTATGGAAAGAAAAATGGAAGAGGTGGAGCCGCGAAGATTTTACCATATTCCTCTTCCACAATGCCTATGGAATGCAGAGTAGGGTATGGGGAAGCAGCTACGGTAAGTAGGTCTTTCACCAAAAGGCCTTATATAGCCAGCGATAGATGGTTTTAAAGCATACGATAATGACCTAGCTATAAGTTTTTGCTAGGTCATTTCGACTAAGGGGGATTTATTCTGCTGTTCGCAGTCGCTCTACGATAGTTTTCTTGTTGCTCAGAGAATAAATAGCGAGAGGAAGACAGATCCCAAGCACGAGTAGAACAGGCAGCACGAGGATCAGCGGCCAAATAATAAATTTATAACTCATAAACCACATTACGTTACTCAAGGGTCTTGCAATCAAGACGGAAAATAAGCTTCCTAATAAGACGGAGCATATGCTAGTACCGAGCACATAGTATAGACCCTCATAAATGAGCATTGTCTTTAATTGTTTAGTAGTCATACCGATACTTTGTAGTATAGCAAATTCTTGATGCCGGGTCAGAATACTAGTTAGAAGCGCGTTTGCAAAATTAATAATACCAATCACACCAATAATAATACTGAGCGTACCGCCGATCATCAAAATTGTTTTTTGCATACCTGAAAACTCGGCAATCACGGTGGATTTGGATTTATAATGCATCGTTGGCTCCTTTATTTCGGTATAGTTCTTTAAGAAGCTCTCCATCGTTGTTTCTTTACTGTCGGATACATTAAAGGCATAACTCATCACCACAGGCTTCTTCACAAGCGTTTTGTAGATATCCGCCGGGAGGTAGAAGTTAGCATAACTAGCACCGTCTATATTCAAATTGGTTCTCACGCTAACATGACCAAGCACTGTAAATTCATGGCTGGTATACTCCTGATTCAGCGAAGCTTTTGCTGTACCCATATAGTTATGAAGAGTAACCTTTTCACCCACCTTATATTTTTCACTTTCCAAATACGGCTTGTTATTGTCATCTAGGTTAACGTTCTCCAGAATGTACTTCCCCGAAGCCAGCTTACCATAATCAAGCTCACCGTCAATTAATTGTAGTCGATGAAGAGGTAACTCTTCCAGCCCATATGCTATTATAGGCAAGTTACCGTGAGCGTCGGTTTCGTACCCCTCTTTGTTCTCTTTATACTCGACAGTGAGTACATTACTGCCACTGTACAATCGTCCACCTTCTTCAAAACCGGGTTGTGCCTTTATGGCCTGAATATAGCTTTCCGTCGTCGCATTGTCAGGGCCTGTGAAATGTTCTTGAAAATAATCAGCATGTGCAATCAGAAAGTCAGTGTCATGGCTTTTAGACACATACTTATTCATATCCAGACTTTGGGATAATGTAAAAGTAGTATTCAGTAGCACTAGACCTAGAGAAAGGCTAAGCAGCACCAAAATAGTCCGCCTCTTATTGCGCCCTAAGTTGACTCGAGCCATCAGGGGAATCTTAGCACCGTTAGTTGATTTTTTTAGTTTTTTCTTCCCCTTTTGGGTAGCTCCGTCTACGTATCTTACTGCCTCAATCGGAGACACAGTTGCCGCAATTCTGCTAGGCTTATATGCACTGATCATAACTGTTATGACTGCAAACAGAGCGGAGCCGATAAAAATCCATGGGCTGGGGGATAGGGTTACCTCAGCGTGCCTATAATTGTTCATAAGCAGCAGAGGGATAAGCGATTTTCCGACCCAAAAACCCCCGAGCAAGCCGATGGGAACCCCGATCAAGGAAAGAAATAATGCCTGTCTTCGGATAATTCTGCTGATTTGCCTGCTGGTTGTGCCGACGGTTTTTAGAAGACCGAAGAAACGAATATCACGCATCACCGAGATTTGGAAAATATTATAGATGATCAAGTAGCCAGTAAGCATAATCAGTAACAGACCAATGGCTAGGGGAAAGACGGCTTCAGGGTTCGAACTGAAAGTGTTGGAAAGATAAGCCCAGTTAACATTACCGTTAATATAGTTTGGTGCATTTTTGTCCAGGGAATAACCGCTTTCTGTAATCACTTTATTAAGATTTTCCCGCATGTTCGAGCTGTTATCGAACATGATACCTGCATTGATGGTTCCGGTCATATCATGATCCTGCTTATATATGTAGCGTAATTCTTCGGCATGTGCATCTACATAAGCTTTAGAAGCATAAATTTGACCTCTGGCTATCCCGGCGGCGGGGTCACTCTTCCACCAGCCGGAGAGGATAAATTCACGCTGTACCATTTTGCCGTGAACCTCAAGCTTCAAGGACAATGGGGCGCCTTCTTTCAGGGGAGTACCCAGTAACTGTAGGGTCTTCGAGTCTGCGATAACCTCATTTTCCGCCACTGGTTTGTGGCCTTTTTCTAGCTCAATCAATCCTAGCTTTAGCCCTACATCGTCATGATACCAGAACTCCGCACGACGCTTTAAAAATTGCTCGTTTGTCACCTTTCCACTTAACAGGCGGTTATATGCTATCTCTTTAATAAGAGGGTGGTCTTTGATCTGATTAAATTCCTCATCGTTGATATATTTGAGATAACCATGCCCTGCACCACCAGACTGTCGCATCGTTGCCTGCTGGAAACTTTCCATCGCGCCAATTCCCATAGTAAACAGAGATGTAAATAACAAAGTGGTTAAGGCAATAGCGATAACCGCAATAATATTACGGATTTTATTGGCTTTTAAACTTTTATCTGATAAATTACGAACCGCCTTACTGTTTTTTACTTTGATCATCTAGTCGCACCACCTACTATTTTACCGTCCTCAATCCGAATGATCCGATCGGCCATTTGCGCAATTTCCTCGTTGTGGGTAATCATCACCATTGTTTGGGCGAACTGCTGGCTGGATACCTTGATCAATCCCATCACATCCAGACTGGTTTTACTGTCCAGGTTTCCGGTGGGTTCATCTGCCAAGATAATGGCGGGCTTGGCTGCTAGTGCTCTGGCGATAGCTACACGCTGTTGTTGTCCACCGGAAAGATTGTTTGGCAGATTATTCATTTTGTGGTCAAGGCCCAAGGTAAGTGCTATTTTATCTATGTGGGTTTTGTCGGGTTCTTTACCATCCAGTTCAATCGGAAGTACAATATTTTCGTAGACATTCAAGACAGGTACCAGGTTGTAATTTTGAAACACGAAGCCAATCTTTCGTCTGCGAAAAATGGTCAATTCTTCGTCTTTCAGTGAAGAAATATCTTTGCCGTCAATCGTAACGTTTCCGCTTGTTGGACGATCAAGTCCACCCAGCATATGGAGAAGGGTAGATTTGCCGCTCCCGGACGTACCGACAATAGCAACAAATTCACCGCTTTCCACCTCCAGATTCACGCCGTCTAAGGCATGAACAGCAGTATCTCCGTTCCCGTAATGCTTCCTTAATGCCTGAGTTTTCAATAGGCCCATATACATTCTCCTCCACAAAAAAAATGTCTGTATCGTAGTCATCTACAGTACAGACATTAGCACACTAATCTTTCTACAATCTTTCCGAAATCTAACGGTGTTGAAATAATTAAGTATCCATAGGAAGAAAAATAGAGAAGGCAGAACCACGGCCGTAGTGTGACCGTACTTTGATGTACCCACCCTCCGCAGCGATGATTTCTCTAGCTAAAAACAGACCAATCCCGACGCCCTCCTGCGAGTTAACAGTAGGGGAGCGATAGAAGCGAGTAAAGATCTTCCCTTGTTCTTCTTCTGCAATGCCTATGCCGCTATCAGTAATATCAATTCGACAAAACAATTCGTATGCCATCACTTTTATATCCATGCTTCCGCCTGTCTCTGTATATTTTATAGCGTTATCCATAATGTTATAGACAGCTTCACTGGTCCACTTTAGGTCAAAATAAGCATGAATAACGGTGTCCTCCCTAATAACTGAAATCCCTTTGGCATCTGCTTTTGGCGTTATTTGCTCCAGTGCAGCATCAAGGAGCTTATGAACAGATTCTTGCCTTGGCGCTACCGTGATAATCCCCGTTTCAAGCCGCGATGTTTTCAACAATGCCTGGATTAGGAAATTAAGCTTTTCGGCCTGTGCAGATAGAGCTTTCACACAAGTGGAGGTATCCTGTGATAGTTCGTATTCGCTAAGTAGTTGGGAATAAAGCAGGATGTTGGCCAATGGTGTTTTCGTTTGGTGTGAAATATCGGAAATCAGCTCATTTATTTTATTCTTTTCAGCAAGCAGATTTTTGGAGGACACGGAACAAATGGAAAGAAATCTCACGAATTTAGCTTCTATTGAAGAAAGAACGGATTCATCAAAGACATCCTCTGAGAAGCTGCCATTTATCGCGGCATCCAGCATGTCCTCAATGGTTTTCATTGTTTTATGGATGCTCCTGCGATACAGCATAATAGCACCCACAGCGGTGCATACAGCAACAACGGCAATTCCAATACATATATATAGGAGTGTTGTCATTTCAACGCCCATGTGTAGCCCAGCCCATAAACCGTTTTAATATATTGTGGGGAAGAAGGATGATCCTCGAGCTTGTCACGTAGCCTTTTTATCGTAACCGACAAGGCATTTTCACCTACATATTCAGCACCGTCAGTCCAGATGCTGTCTATCAAATGATCACGCGAAACGGTATTTCCTCGATTGTTGATTAGGATGCGCAACAATTTTTGCTCCGTTTTACTTAGTTCAATAGGTGTACCATTTTTAATAAATTCCATTCTCTCGAATGAAAAAGAAAAATTGTCTAGCTGAGTGGAGTCTGCAAGCGAGTATCTGGATTTCTTTAGCTGAACGCCAACTCTTGCTCTCAGTACCATAAGACTGAAGGGTTTGGTGATATAGTCGTCAGCACCCAGCTCAAAACCAGTGACGACATCTGTTTCCATATCATTCGCAGTCAGAACGATGACGGGTATAGTTGTTTTTTTTCGTATATCTGTTAAAAGATCAAGCCCGTTTCCATCTGGTAAATTAATATCAAGAATGACTAAATCAAAAGCAGTGATGTTCAATTGTTCTTTTGCAGCAGCAATGTCATACGTTTGTGTAAATACGTTGTTAGGTTCTTTAAGAGCAAGAACAATACCGTTACTCAAGGCGATATCGTCCTCGACGATTAGTATGTGATTCATCATTCTCCTCCTGTTTTTTTGGTCCATCAAATTAATGAAACCCCAATTCCAATATTTTCTACAGTAATGAAAGAAAGGGCAATCCTAAATATTCCATCTCTATTTTACAGGATATTGCTCTTATTTGCTCATTCGCTCTTTAGACTATTCAGGTTTTGCTAACACCTTTCTTGATATGGTTTATTCATTGCAAAAAAATTTGACAGATACAATATCACTGATATAATTTATGCTAGTTGATTTTGATAATCATTATCATTATTGGAGGGGAGGACAGGGCCGAAGCTTGGTACAGGTTATTGGACAGGCTCCCTTAGTTAGAGATGAAATTGCGCTATTTAATACTGGCTTTTCTGGTACTGGCTTTCGCCTCGGTTTTTATTGGTGTTCATGATGTAACTCCACTTGATTTGTTCCACTTAACCAACGATCAGGCGCAGGTACTCCTGATTAGCAGATTCCCACGATTGATCAGTATCATTATCGCAGGGGCGAGTATGAGTATCTGTGGATTGATCATGCAGCAGCTTACCCGGAACCGATTTGTTTCTCCCACCACTGCAGGGACGATGGATGCGGCACGATTGGGTGTGCTGATGGCTATTATGGTGTTTGGAGCGGCGGAATTCTGGACGAAGATGCTGACGGCTTTCGGATTTGCTCTAGGGGGAACACTGATTTTTATGAAAATACTGGATAAAATCCGTTTCAAGGACCCGGTATTTATCCCGCTGGTCGGTTTGATGTTTGGAGGCATCTTAAATTCGGTAACGACTTTTTTTGCCTACAAATATAATCTGATTCAGGGCATTTCTTCGTGGATGCAGGGAGATTTTTCTCTCATTATGAGTGGTCGCTATGAGATGCTGTATCTTAGTGTTCCTTTGGTCGCGTTGGCGTACATATATGCGAATCGTTTTACAATTGCAGGCATGGGTGAGGATTTTGCAGCCAATTTGGGAGTTCATTACAAGCGTACCGTCAATGTCGGGTTAGTGATCGTGGCTTTGGTTTCCTCTGTTGTCATCTTAACGGTCGGGACAATTCCCTTTTTGGGGTTGGTTGTACCTAATCTCGTCAGTATGTATATGGGGGATAATCTGAAAAAAAGCCTGGCCCATACAGCGATCTTGGGCGCCGTTTTTGTGCTGTTTTGCGATATTTTGGGGCGGGTGATCATTTATCCGTATGAAATTTCTGTAGGGCTTACGGTGGGTGTGATCGGGAGCGCGTTGTTCTTGTATTTGCTGCTGAGGAGAAGGGCTTATGAATCCTAAATTAAAAATCGGCATATTAGCCGCTGCCGCGCTTGTGTTGATTGCTGCTTTCGTGTTTATAGATCTTCCGCATACCTGGCATTACGCGCTGCCACGACGATTGAAAAAGATCGCAGCTTTCATTCTGACAGGTGGCTCCATTGCTTTTGCAACCGTTATTTTCCAGACGGTTACGAATAATAAGATTTTGACTCCGGGTATTATCGGGCTGGATTCGCTGTATATGCTGATTCAGACGACGATTATTTTTGCATTTGGTTCCGTTCCTTTCATTTCGACCAGCAAAGAAGTGAACTTTTTGCTGTCGGTGGGGCTGATGGTGCTGTTCGCAGGACTGCTATACAAATTAATTTTCCGCAAAGATGGACGCGGGATTTATGTGCTTTTGCTGATTGGTCTGGTGTTCGGCACACTATTCAACAGTCTGTCTACCTTTATGGAGGTACTGATTGATCCGAACGAATTTGCGAAAATTCAGGACAAGAGCTTTGCCAGCTTTAGTAATGTAAACACCGAACTGTTATGGCTTTCTGTATTCGTGCTTGTGCTCGTATTTGCTTATGCGTGGAGATTCATCAAGTATCTGGACGTGCTGTCGCTCGGACGAGAGCATGCGATTAATTTAGGTCTCCCTTATGGTTTTATTATCAAAAGGCTGCTAATTATCGTAGCGATTCTCATTTCCATTTCTACAGCGCTTGTCGGGCCGATTACGTTTCTCGGATTAATTGTGGCCAATGTGGCTTATCAGGTGATGAAAACCTATCAGCATCGTTATATTATTCCGACCTCTATCTGTGTCAGTGTTATTGCGTTGGCAGGATGCCAACTGCTGGCAGAAAGAGTATTCGACTTATCGACAACAGTCAGCGTCATTATTAACTTTATCGGGGGGGTGTACTTCCTGTACCTTTTGCTGCGGGAGAATAAGTCATGGTAGAAGTCAAAAACGTAACCAAACGCTACGGGAATAAAAATGTGGTGGATCAGGTATCTGTCACTGTACCTAAAGGCACGATTACCTCCTTTATTGGACCTAACGGCGCTGGAAAAAGCACCTTGTTGTCGATGATCAGTCGCCTGACTGACAGTGATGAGGGAGAAATCCTCATTGACGGGCAGGCCGTGAGCCTGACGAAAAGTGAGGAGCTAGCTCGGAAGATATCGATTTTAAAACAGACCAACGATGTCAACATCCGCTTAACCGTGAAGGAACTAGTCAGTTTCGGTCGTTTTCCGTATTCCAAGGGCAGATTGAACAGCGAGGATCGCAAAATGGTGGAGCAATCTATGGCTTACATGGGACTGGAGGATATGAAGGACAAGCATATTGATTTGCTTAGTGGGGGACAGCGACAACGGGCTTTTATTGCCATGATTTTGGCTCAGGACACAGAATACATCCTCCTGGATGAGCCACTGAACAATCTGGATATGAAGCATTCGGTTCAGATTATGAAGACGTTGCGTGGTTTAGTTGATGATCTCGGCAAAACGATTCTAGTCGTGCTGCACGACATTAATTTTGCATCCTGCTATTCAGACTATATTGTGGGGATGAAGGATGGCAGGTTGCTAAAACAAGGAACGGCAGACGAGATGATTGATAGTCAGGTATTAAAGGACTTGTACGATATGGATATTCCGATTCAACAGATTGGTGACCATAAAATTTGCGTTTATTTCACTTAGGGGGAATGTTAAATGAAGAAAAATATGATGTTTTTAACGCTGATGCTTGCATTGGTACTGATCGCGTCAGCCTGTGGCAAAGCAGCTCCGGCAACACAAGAGACGACTGGAAACGGCTCCTCTGCTGCAACAACGGAATCCAAAACCATCTCGGTCAAACACGCACTGGATGAAAACCCGGTCCAAGTCAAAGTTAACCCCAAAAATGTCGTTGTCTTTGATTTTGGTTCATTGGATACGCTCGATAAGCTGGGTGTTGACGTTGCGGCAGTGGCGCAGCAGGATCTTCCTACGTATTTGAGCAAATATAAAGATTCCAAATATGCAAGTGCGGGCACGCTGTTTGAACCGGATTACGAGAAAATCAGTGATCTGTCTCCTGAACTGATCATCATCGGCGGCAGACAAGCTGATGCATATAAAGAGTTGAGCAAAATTGCACCGACCATTTCGATGGCGGTAGACACCAAGGATTATATCCATTCCTTTAAGAAAAACGTTGAAACACTGGGGCAAATCTTCGACAAAGAGGATGCTGCCAAGCAGGAACTGGCTGCGATTGATAGCTCCATCAAGGGCGTACATGACAAGGCTGTAGCGAGCAAAGCTAAAGGACTGATCGTGCTGACAAATGAAGGAAGCCTGAGCGCATATGGCTCACAATCCCGTTTCGGTATCATTCATGATGCTTTTGGCGTAACCCCTGTAGATCCTGGCATTAAAGTATCCACGCATGGACAAAAAGTTTCTTTTGAATATGTACAGCAAAAAAATCCGGATTATATTTTTGTCGTTGACCGTGGAGCAGTGGTGGTCGAAGAAGGCAAGGAGCAGGTTACAGGTAAACAAACCATGGAGAATGAACTGGTGAAGAAAACCAATGCATTTAAAAACGGTCATATTATATACCTTGATCCTAACTACTGGTACCTGTCAGGTAATGGTCTGGAATCCGTATCTGAAATGATCAAGGAAATGGATGCTGCATTGTAATGCATACATTTACATCATGGGGGACTGTGTAGGATGAAAGGTCATGTAGATGAAATTTCATTAGATGGGTATCTTGTGCACGTCTATACACCTCCCGTCTCCGTGAATCATAATGAGCTGTATCCGGTGCTGTATGTGCAGGATGGTAGCTCTTTATTTCTAAGCGGATTAGATGAGCTGGAAAGAGGTTTTTCTACGGGGGAGCTGCCCCGTGTGGTGCTGGTAGGTATTCAGCCCGTAAATCGGCTGGATGATTATACGCCTTGGAAGGCAGCTGCTTTAGTAGAAGGAAGACCTGCTTTTGGTGGTGGTGGAGATGCCTATCTGGCGTTTGTGGTTACAAAAGTAATGCCATACGTCGAGGCAAAATATCCAGTGCATACTGGAACGGAGCATACGGGCATTATCGGCGCCTCATTGGGCGGATTAATTTCCATGTATGCCGTCTTCCAGTATAAGGACGTATTCGGACGCGTCGGTTCTATCTCAGGCTCGTATTGGTATCCGGGTATGATTGATTATATGCAATCTGCATCATGTGCAACTGTGAGGGATGGGACACAACGCTTTTATATATCTGTCGGGACCCGTGAAGGTGAAGGAAAGACGAATGTACAAAAAGATATGGTTCCGCTCACCCTCCAGGCATACGAGTTGCTGCGGACACAGGGACTGGATGCAAAAGATGTGCTTCTTGAGCTGGATCAGGATGCGGTGCATCGTGTGGATTGTTTTCAACGTCAATTTCCTAAGGCCGTCCAATGGCTGTTCGGATAGCATGGGATGGAATACGAATCTCATACAACAACCTCAGAGGATTGGAGAGCGTGGAGTCTCTATGCCTTTGGGGTTGTTTTTTTTGTATATTTTTTTCGTATAATAGAATCAATTTCATAATACCTTCAGTAGCTTTAATAAAGAGTACATATAGATCAAAATGGTTTAATTTGTCTATATGTACTATACACTTCGTTGGTTTAATCATTTATGAAATTGATTCAATAGAGAAATATTGAAAATTTAAAGTTATACGTTATTGGAAGTGAGGGGAGCATAAATGAAAAGAAACCGCCTAGGATCATCAGATTTGCTGGTAGGTGAGATTGGCCTGGGATGTATGTCGGTCGGTACGGAGGAGCAGCAAGCTGTTTACTTGATTCATGAAGCGTTGGATAAAGGCGTAAATCTGTTGGATACGGCTGATTTGTACCAGCATGGACGCAATGAAGAAATTGTGGGGGCAGCGATCCGTGGACGGCGGCAGGATGTTATCCTGGCGACCAAGGTTGGGAATCGGCGCATACCAGGGCAGGAGGGCTGGGAATGGGACCCGTCCAAGAAATATATCCTGTCAGCTGTTAAAGAAAGTCTGCGTCGCCTGGGAACGGACTATATCGACCTGTATCAGCTGCATGGAGGGACAATTAACGATCCGATAGACGAAACCATTGAGGCTTTTGAGCAGCTACAGCGGGAGGGCGTCATCCGTTATTATGGTATTTCCTCCATTCGCCCGCACGTCATCCGTGAATATGTCAAACGCTCGAATATCGTTAGTGTTATGAATCAGTATAGTTTACTGGACCGACGTGCAGAGGAAGAGGTACTGTCTTTGCTTCAGGAGCGGGGAATCAGCGTGATTGCACGTGGACCCGTAGCGAGCGGTGTATTGGCTGATAAGGGGGAAGAAAAGGCAGCGAAGGGATACCTAGACTACGAAGAAGCAGAGCTGCTGGACGTGCGTAAGCAATTAAAGGCTTTTGCAGGGGCGGACCGTAGTATGGGGCAGACAGCTATCCGTTATAGCCTTTCACATCCGACTGTCGCTGCTGTGATCCCGGGTGCAAGCTCTTTGGGACAATTGGAGCATAATATTTCTGCTGCGGATATTGCACCGCTAACTCAACAAGAGCGGCAGGCGCTACAGCAAATTAGCCGAGCCAATCGTTATGATACGCAATACCGCTGATCCGGGCAATGATGGGACAAGTGTCAAACATGTAGCCGTCCCAGTTGCAATTTATAAAAGAACCATTACAATATAAGAATAAGCTTCCGTTTATATAATTCCATATGTGAATATGGAGATGTTTTGTAAATACAACCTAGGAGGGACTAACGAATGGAACGCATCGAATCTCAGCAGCAATATCAGGATTTAATTAACGGTGACGGTCTGACCGTCGTGAAATTTGATACAACCTGGTGTCCGGATTGCAAGACACTGGATAAATTTATGGACGGCATTATTGAAGAAAACGCGGATAAGCGTTTCTTTGCGCTTGATGCGGAGAAATTCCAGCCGATTGCCGACGAAAATCAAGTGCGCGGCATTCCGAGTCTGCTCGTGTTCCGAAATGGCGAAAAAATTGCTCATTTGCACAGCAAATACGCTAAAACGCCAGCTCAAATCTCGGAATATTTGACTACGCTGGAATCCAAACAATAATCAGAACGCATGATAGGGGGATCGTTCAGTACGATCTATCCTTTCTGCAAAATAGTAAAAGGGATATCCAAGGCTGATCATTCAGACCCTATGGATATCCCTTTTTAGTTATTGGTTATTGGTACCAAACAATGGCTTATAAAATAATGAAAAAGAACACAGCCGCCAGCACGAAGCGGTAAATGGCGAACGTAGTCAGACTCAAGCGTTTGAGCAGACCGAGGAATGTTTTGATCGCCAGCATCCCGACGATAAAGGAAGTAATAAAGCCTGCTGCGAACACCGGAAAATCACTCATAGACAGATGATCCATACTTTTAATCATATCAATACCCGATGCACCCAGCATGACCGGAACCGATACGAGGAATGTAAATTCCGCGGCTGCCGTATGACTTACACGTGCGAATAGGCCCCCAGACATGGTTGAGCCTGAACGGGAGAAGCCTGGCCATAGAGCTAGGACTTGGAACAGACCGATGGTAAAAGCCTGTTTGTACGTGATCTCATCCAACGTATGTGATCTAATGGGCGGATGAAATTTCTCGGCCGCAATCATCAACAGGCCTCCGATGACCAAACTATAGAGAACCGTTTCAGGACCAAACAGGTATTGCTTAATTACATCACGGAACAGTACGCCAATTAGCCCAGCTGGGATCATGGCTAAAATAATATGTAGCAGGTTTAGACGTGGCTGACTCGAGATTTTGCGTCTGAAATCAAACAGGCTCAGGAATCTGCGCCAGTATAATACGACGACTGCCAGCACAGCACCTAATTGCACGATAACCTCAAACGTTTTGACCGTATCATTCTCTGTGTTTAATCCTAGAAGATCAGCCGTGAGGATCATGTGACCCGTCGAAGAGACCGGCAAAAACTCTGTCAGCCCTTCAATAATTCCCATAATAATAGAAGATAAAATATCCACTTTACTAGCTCCTCCTTACACGCGTGCAGGGCAAACGACCTAAGCCGTTTGCCCTGGAGATATGTCATTTCAGTAGGAGTGAACACAAGTGTCAAGTGCAAAGATAAACGCTCAGGTCACACGGTTCATTCCCGGGAAGAAGTGTCCGATTCTGCTTCCAATTCAGATGCGGGGGATGTGTAGTGTAAAATAATCTCCACCCGACGAATACGATTTTTACCCATTTCACGAATGATAAATTTCACATCTTCTTCTATGAATTCCTTGCCCTGTCTAGGTTCCGGAACCCGGCTATACACCCACCCTCCGACAGTATCCACGTCTTCATCGTCCAATGTCAAGCCAGTCAGATCACTCAGATCGGAAAGCATCACTTTACCATCCATCAAATAACTGTTCTCCGTCAGTTTCTCGATTTCCTTCCGTTCATCCTTATCAAATTCGTCCCGAATTTCGCCAACAATCTCCTCCAAAATGTCCTCGATGGTAATGAGACCGGAGGTTCCACCGTATTCATCGACCAGGAGAGCGATATGAACCTGCTCCTTCTGCATACGTTTCAGCAGTGTGTTGACGGGGATAACTTCCGGAACGGTCAAGATCGGTTGAATCAGGCTGTCGAAAACAAGCTCGGGATTGCGATCATACTCAAGGAATAGCTGTTTGGTATTAATCATACCAATGATCTGATCCTTGCTATCTGTCGCCACCGGAAAACGGGTATACTGCTCTTCGTGAATAGTCAGCATGTTTTCTTTTAGCGAGCGATTCGTAAACAAGCATACCATATCTGTACGTGGCACCATAATTTCTTTGGCAACGGTCTCGTCAAAAGCAAAGATACGATTTACGTAGCCATATTCGGTGTTATTGATCTTACCACTTTCCACGCTTTCGGACAAAATGATCTGAATTTCTTCCTGAGAGTGCGCTTCTTCATGCTCACTAGCCGGTTGAAGACCAAACAGACGAACCAGACGATTGGCCGAGCCGTTAAGGAGCCAAATAAACGGATACATAATCCGGTTAAACCACACGATGACTGGAGAGGTTAACAAACTGACAGCTTCCGCTTTGCGGATCGCCAATGTTTTGGGAGCCAGTTCGCCGATCACCACGTGCAGGTAAGTTACAATGACGAATGAAATAATAAAGGCCAGGATATGTGAAAAATCCCCATTGATGTTGAGCTGTTGAAAGAGAGGCTCCAGCAATTTGACTACGGTCGGTTCACCGAGCCAGCCGAGTCCCAACGCTGTAATCGTAATACCAAGCTGACAGGCGGACAGGTAGCCGTCCAGATTATTGACGACCTTTTGTAGCGCCAGTGCGTTTTTACGGTTCTCCACAACCAGCTGATCGACCCGGCTGGAACGGATTTTAATAATCGCAAACTCGGTAGCCACGAAGAAAGCACTAAATAAAATCAACACCGCAAACAAAAATAGACTGACACCTATACCCATATAATTTTCACTCATCCCTTTTTCGTTCAATTTTTTTAAGGAACTCCATTTTAAGTTCACTTGAACTTATTTTAAGAACTTAAAAGAAAATATACAAGGTTCATATGGAATCGTAGCAGGTCGCCTACCTCCAATTTACACAGAAAATAAGGCATAATAGAACCCGCACGTCTCATTGCTTCACTTTACAAGCCTAGTTTGAGGGCGTATGATGAGTTCAAATGAACTTGAAATGTAATAAAGGGAGGAAAGCAGATGGAGTCTTTTACCCTTACTCGTCGTGATATGGCCCATTTGCTGCTGGCCATGGAAGGTCGCCGCGAATTGCAGCCTTTGGCCGTTCTGCAGGACGCCTGGAGGCGCACTCATAGCCATCTCGCCCGCTCCGGGAGCGCGATGCCGACATTTTTATACACCGATGTGACACCTGTGCTAGATAAAATCATCAAGGGTAAGCACAGCGCAGCCTTTTCGCTGCAAGAGATTGTTTCCCTGGGACAACTAGTCGAGTACAGCCATGTGTCACTAGCATCTATGCAAAATTGGGTCAAACGCGACTTCAAGGAATTTCTCGGCGCTCCGAAGATCGGCAAAAAATACTCGGTCAACCAGGCAGCTATATTGCTCATTGTAGAAGATTTAAAATCATGTCTTGATTTTGAATCCATTCGTCAGCTATTTCATATCCTGTTCCAACAGCCCGAAGATGATACGGACGATCTGATTCAGCCGGTCGATTTGTACGCTGCCTACTCAACTTTGTTTGAGGAGCTGGATGCGAACGGAGACCAACTGCTCGATGTTGCTGGTGCAGGCTATGTAAAGGATAACGGAGATTCCGTTACAGTACAGCAGCGTCAGGAAGGTGCGACAGAGGAGTTGCTGGTTCAGGCGGCTGATCAATACACCAGTCGTTTACAGCATTTGACCCCTAACCAGTGTGAAGCAGTGCGTAATACTTTGCTGGTGGCAGCAGTAGCGGTGCAAAATAGTTATTTTTTGTCCATGGCACGTCGGTATGTGAATGCGACGTTGTTTCTGGACTTCCAAGGGTAAATAAGGATTGGCACTAGAAGCCAATCCTATTTTTTTACTCTTTTTAGAGGATTGTCTACCCTTTTGGAGACTGAAAAAGTATACAAAAGAGGTATATACACTAAAACGCTGTCAAAGATACAATAAACATATATAATCCAGCAATTGGAAAAACTTTGAATATCTCTTCCAAAGCATCTGGATACACACACAGGAGGTAATGGCATGTCCGATGTCTCCATCATCATTTGTACCCGCAACCGGATCGAAGACCTGACACGCTGTATACAATCTATTGCAGTACAGCAGCAATTGGAGCATACGGCTGTAGAACTGCTGATTGTTGATGACGGCGATATTTCCGACCAACAGATCGAGCAGTACCGTCACATGGTATCCGGATTGCCTCAAAGCGTTTTGAAATATTATAAAAAAAGTCGTCCCGGCGTTTGGTTATCTCGCTATGAGGCCTTGTCCCTTGTGCGGTATGATATTGTGCTGTATTTTGACGACGATGCAGAACTGGACGATAAACTCTATATCCGGCGCTTGCTCGATACCTATGATCAGGATAAAACGATTGTGGGTGTTGGAGGGATTGCAAAGGGATTACATTCGAGCCGGGCAGGAAAGCTGCTGGGCGTTTTGACATTTCAGATGTCTTCATCCCTCGGCAAGCTCTCGCCTAGTAGTCTGGCAGGTTCTTTGCTGCGATGGGGCGAAGCAACAGAGGTTTTCGATACAGAATTTTTCCATGGCTGCAATATGTCATTTCGGAGGGATGCGCTTCGGGACATGAAGCCGTATCCGTGGATGACCAGTTATGCCGTGGCTGATGATTTGTACATGTGCCAGTTAGCGAGCCGTTACGGCAAATTGGTTATCAATCCTGACTTAACCATTATTCATCATGAATCTCCAAGCTCGCGCGATAAGGCGGGCAAAGTAGCCAAGGCTACAGCGATTAACCACTATTATTTTCTTGCTTTGAAAAAGGCTGGAGTGATTCAGTATGGAGCCCTTTTATGGACCTTATCCTACTTGATGCTCAAAGAAACGCTGCGTCGCAATTTTAATGCCGCAGATGGATACAAGCAGGGGGTGTTGTTCATTCTGAACCCGCGCAAGCAAAAATATAACGAATATTTAGGCCCGGCGGTTCAGTAATCTGTTTTTTTACACATTGACAGGATAAAGGGGGAGTATGATGTTAAGCTTGTCCATTGCTCTGTGCACCCGAAATCGGGTTGACGATCTGACCCGATGCATCAATTCAATTGCCATTGGGGGAGCACCGGAGGCATGTGAAACCGAGCTATGGATTATTGACGACGGAGAACTGCCGAAGCATGTGCTGGAACGCTATGAGCGTCAGTTGGGCGGAGCGGGAATTACCTACCGATATCATCGTAAGGAGCAGCCGGGATTATGGTTATCTCGTGTAAAGACAGCTGAACTTGCGCAGGGTGACATTATTTTGTTCCTTGACGATGATGTTGAGTTGCCGAGCAACTATTTAAATGAGTTGATGCGTACCTATGAGGTTTACCCGCAGGCTGCTGGTGTCGGCGGTATTGCACAGGGAATGAGTAACAGCTTCATGGGAACGATTCGATGCTTGCTGTCATTCCAGCAGTCTTTGTCCAAAGGGAGGTTGTCCCTCAGCGGTCAGTCCGGCTCGATGTATAACTGGCATAAGGCCAAGAAGACGTTTAGAACCCAGTTTTTTCATGGCTGTAATATGTCATTTCGCCGTGAGGCGATTCGCAGTCTAGAGCCGGTACCTTGGTTGCAAAGCTATAGCGTAGGCGAGGATTTATTACTTTCGCGCATCGCGATGAAAAGCGGTCCGTTATACATTAACCCGGCGCTTACGCTACTTCATCACGAATCGCCGTCCTCACGCGACAATATGGAGCAGGTTACTTATATGCGGGTGATGAATCATATTCATCTACTGCGTGAAGAGGGATCTGGACCGATTGGTTATGCAGCACTATATTGGACGACGTTGTATCAGATTTTGAGAGAAAAGCCCAAGAAAAATCATACTGCCATTCAAGGCTATAGAAGAGCGTTGAAAGCGATCTTTTCAAGTCCGAAGGAGCCTGTTGGTGGGGGACAGTTGCCTGAACGCAATTCCAAAAAAACGGTAGGCTGATGGAGGTGCGTCAAAAGACGCGATGCGAGCATAGAGACGAGAGGCTTAATAAGGAACAGGAGTTGGACGTAACATGAGCACTTGGACAGCAGCAAGGAAAGTATTCACGGGTGACAGTCTCGCCAAAACGATCATGCGCACGAGCTTTAACAATTTTTTTGTGCTAATCGTTACGACCCTGACTTCCATCCTGACCGCACGTATGCTCGGAGTAGAGGGGAAAGGAGAACTGGCGGCAGTTCTGTTCTGGCCTACGCTGATCGGCAGTGTGTTGAGCTTCGGGTTACCAACGTCGTTAATTTATAACATCAAGAAGAAAACAGGCACGACGGAAGAATTGCTGGCGTTGTCGCTCTGGATTCAGTTGCCTGCCAGCTTGTTGGCAGGAGCGGTGGCCTGGATATGCATGCCGCTGTGGCTGAATGGTTATGGTGCGGACATCATCCAACTGTCCCAGCTTTATTGTGCGGCAGCCATACCGCTGGCAGTGCTTACAGCGCTGACGACAGCATTGTCGCAAGGGCTGGATCGATTTAGCGTATATAATGGTCTGTTGTTTTACTACCCCCTACTGAATTTCATCGGTCTGGTGACACTGTGGCTGATGGGCTTGCTCAATGTGCAGCTGGCAGGAGCAGTGAATTTTGCCGCGAGTTTCCTAGCACTAGTGTGGGCGTTCCTCCGTTTGCGCAAGTATATGAATTTGCGTGCTTTCCGCCCATTTACCAGCCGCCAAGTGCTTCGTCCTTATTATAGCTATGGAGCGAGGGTTTACGGGATGGAGCTGATGGGGACGCTGTCCACACAAACGGACAAAATCGTTATTGTGGCGCTGCTATCACCCAAAGCGTTCGGTCTGTACTCTGTCGTCTACGCCTTGTCTCGTGTGTTCAATGTGGTGCAAAATGCCGTCACAAACGTTACCTTTCCCAAGGTGACGGGGATGGAGCACAGCAAGATTGTCGAAACGGTAGGTCGTGCTTTTCGCATCTCTATGGCTGCGATGCTAATCGTCATTGTGCCTGCTCTCTTCATTGGACGATACATGCTGGGTTTGCTGTACGGCCCCGCTTTTCTGGAAGCATCGCTAACGTTCTACCTGCTGTCACTGGAATGTATCATTGGTGGCGGCTCATGGATTCTGGCTTCGGCCTTTAACGCGCTGGGACGTCCGGGACTGGTATTGTTCCGGCAAATTGTAGCCTATGCGATCACCGTTGGTCTATTTTTTATTTGTACACCAATCTTTGGTCTGGACGGCATTGCGATTGCTTTGCTTGTAGGCGCTTGTGTACGGTTGGCGTTCTCACTGTTCTCGTTCCCCATGTTTTTCAATGTTCCGCTATCACGGATCATTTTTGATAAAAGTGATATTACATTTGTCATTCAGACTATACAAAAGAAGCGCAGGAAGGGAGAACTGAAAGATGCCGAATTTGCATCCCATGGCTAAACTGAAAAACAAGCTGAGCGTCATTCTCGACGTAGTCCCCCAAGGTTCGAATATCATTTATGTCGACTATCCCGTCTATAATAACGGTGGGGATGTACTCATCATGAAAGGCACTGAGGCGTTCTTCAAGGATAATGGCATCCGTGTCCGTGCCCGTTATAGCGCCATGGATATTCCCGATCAGCTTCAAATCCCGGGTGACTGGATTATCGTGTGTCACGGCGGCGGCAACTTCGGCGATCTCTATTCAAATCACCAAAATTTGCGGGAACGCATCGTTCGCGATTTCCCTAACCACCGAATTGTGATTATGCCGCAAACGATCCACTTTCAATCTGAACAGAAGGCTAATGAGGTCGCTGCCCTGTTTAATGCTCACCCGGATCTACATATGTTTGTGCGGGATACTCGCTCTTATCAGTGGGCTAAGGACAAGCTGAACCAGTGCAGTATCACACTATGTCCTGATATGGCTCACCAGCTCTGGCCATTGAAGCCGACTACGGAAACGGTGAAGGATGTATTGTATTTCCTGCGGACTGATATTGAAACGGTGGGTGGACAAAAGAAGTTCGATGACGAGGCAGATGCCGCTCACCGTCTGGACTGGGATACTTTGTTCACTCCGCTGGAAGTGAAGGGAATTGTCTATTTCCAGAAGTTTTACCGACTGGATAAGAAAATCGGCGGCCCGTTGCCCACGCGTACATTCTGGTACAAGTACACAGATCATCTCATGAACAAAGCGGTTACCCTGTTCAGCTCTTACCGCGAGGTTCGCACTTCACGGCTGCACGGTCACATTCTGGCCTGTCTGCTTGATATGCCGCACGTTGTCATTGACAACTCCTACGGCAAGAACTCGCAATATTATAATACCTGGACACACCCGAATCCAAAGGCGAAGCTGTTTAGTGAAGCTCCAAGTGCGTTGGAGCAGCCATCTTAATAGTAAGAAAAATTATTTTCAAAAGCCTCCTGATCATTGAAATGATTTAGGAGGCTTTTATATAGAGACAAAATCATTTAATGTGATAAATAATAAAGGCAGTGTATATTTAATGACTTAATCTAAAAGAGTAGGACGCCCCCGTAGAGGTCTTTATTGCGCCAATTTCCCCCCAAAAAAACGTCGCTTTATTTTGACAATTCATTTCATGAATAGATATAATTTATGGGATAAAACTTGCAGAAAACCGGGAAATCCCACAGTTTTTGCACCGCATCACATATTACATGGCAGTACATCACATGAAAATATATTTATTTTAATGAATCGAGGCTGACGAATGAGTAATCAATCGATGGACATGCTTCTCACGAAGGATATCGTGCGTGAAGGGGAGTCTATTTTGCGTACGAAGGTTGATCCGGTATGCTTGCCACTATCTGAAGAGGATCTTCAACAGATGCAATGGATGCTGGATTATCTGAAAAATAGCCAAAATGAAGAGCTGGCTACCCGCTATGAACTGCGCCCGGGTGTGGGGTTATCTGCAAACCAGGTAGGTTTGAACAAAAGAATGTGCGCTATTTATTATGAAGATGGAGACAAAACGGTAGAGTATGCGTTGTTTAATCCGAAGTTAGTCAGCCACTCCACGTCCATGATTTATTTGGAGCAGGGTGAGGGGTGCTTGTCGGTAGATCGGTACGTAGCCGGATATGTACCGCGTTACGAAAAAATTCGTATTAAGGCCACTTTACCAGACGGAACACAGGAGCTATTGACGTTCAAAGGTTATGCAGCGATTGTTGTACAGCATGAAATGGACCATTTGGATGGTATTATGTTCTATGACCGTATCAACCCGGAAGATCCGCACAAGCTACCGCAGGGAGTGCATATCGAACCTTTTGTACGTAAATAGTTTAGGAATCGTAAAGTGTGGTGACTCTGTTCGCCACATTTTTTAAATTTTGCAAAAAATATAGATAAAGAGGTTACGAAGCATTAAACTGGATACATACATATAGGTCGAGATGGAGGATGTGATAAGGCGCAAAAAAATGTAAGCGCTTATTTTGTGGGAGGGATGGCATGAATCGTGGAGTATGGCTTCTGATGAGTAATATGCGTATGCGGAATAAGCTGCTGTTCTCCTACGTACTAATTGTCATGATTCCGGTGCTGGTGGTTGGCGGCTGCGTTACTTTTTATTTGCGAGAGCAGGCATTGAATAGTGCAATTGCCCAGACGGTAAACAATGTGGAAAAGATCAAGAGCCAGACGGCAAATTTACTGCGTGTGCCAACGGATATTTCAAATGGGCTCATGTTCGATAAAAGGCTGAGGGAGATGGCGAACCGACAGTATCCGGGTATGGTAGAGCTGATGAATGCGTACCATCAATACAAGGATTTTAATGAGTATACTCAGCAATATAGAGAAGTTGCTACTATCCGGTTCTATTCGTATAATCCGACGCTTGTCAATAATCTGGAGTTTATTCCAGTGGATTCTAACATTGAGCGGCAGCAGTGGTTCCAGACGGCTTTGCAGGGAACGGCGATTAACTGGTTTTACATTCAGGATAAGGAAGATAACCCGGTTAATCGCCTGAGCCTGGTACGGCAAATTCCATTTCCCGAATACAATACCAAGGGAGTTCTGATGATATCGCTGAGTCAGACCGAGTTGAATCATATGCTGAGCAAGGAGCCTTTTGAAACATTGATTGCAGATCGTAACGGGATTGTGGTCGCAGCTACTCGTCCGCAGTCGGTGGGCCAGACGTTGAGCGATTTACATTTGGGCTTTGACGTCCAGCGTGCGGGTAAGGGAATATATGAAGCGAAAATCAACGGAATGCCCTCCAACATCATCGTGGATGAGCTGCTGCCCGCCTCCAGTGTGAGCGGATTTACGATTATTTCAGTGTTTTCGACGGAGCATATTGTACAGGGAGCCAACCGAATCAGCCTGATTGGTGCTTTATGTGTTCTTGCAGTGCTGGTTATGGCACTGATTCTGATCACCATCATTTCCTGGCTGATTACCAAACGCCTACAGCGGTTGAGCTATGAGCTGGGTAAGGTAGCCGCGGGCGATTTTCATGTGGTATCGAGTGTGGAGGGAAGGGACGAGATCGGGGATTTATCCCGCCGTTTCAACTATATGGTGAGTAGTATTCGCCAACTCATGGCGCAGGTCTATGAGACGAGTGAGCACAACAACAGGCTGGAATTGGCACAAAAGGATATCAAGTTAAAAATGATGGCCAGCCAAATTAATCCACACTTTCTGTTTAATGCATTAGAATCTATTCGAATGAAAGCACATCTGAATGGGGAAGCGGAAATTGCAACGACGGTGCGTTTGCTTGGCAGGCTGATGCGCCGGAATCTGGAGATTGGCAGTGGTAAAACGACGGTACTACAGGAGCTGGATATGGTGCGATCCTATTTGCAAATTCAGCAGTTCAGATTTGGAAATCGCTTGATCTATGAAGTGAATTTGGAAGAAGATGCGACGGACATGTCGATTCCTCCCTTAATCATACAACCGCTGGTGGAAAATGCGGTCATTCATGGACTGGAAAATAAGGAAGAGCCGGTTACCGTGAAGGTAAATATTGCAATAGAACAAAGAAAGTTGAAAATTAAAGTAGAAGATGACGGGATCGGCATGGAAGCTGGGCAACTGACCCGTCTGCTAGCTCGGATCAGGGGGACGGATGAGCCAGAAGGGAGCAGTATTGGCCTGCGTAATGTACATCAACGTCTGACATTGATGTATGGTGAACGTTATGGATTGCATATTGAAAGCGCATTACAAGTAGGAACAACCGTATACTTTTCCATACCAAGGGAGGAAGAGTCGAATGTATAAAGCAATGATTGTAGATGACGAGCCAGCGATTCGTGAAGGATTGTCCTCCATTATTGACTGGGGGGATTGTGGCTTCCGTATTGTCGATACGGCAGGGAATGGACGCGAGGCTCTGGATAAGTTCGGAGAGCATCGGCCGGAGCTAGTCATTGTAGATATTCGTATGCCCGGGATGAGTGGACTGGAGGTTATACGTAGCATACGTGAAAAGAACGGGGAGCCGTATCATTTTCTCATTTTAAGCGGATATGCAGACTTTGATTATGCACGGCAAGCCATGGGCTTCGGAGTAGATGGCTATCTACTGAAGCCAGTTGATGAGGAAGAAATGACGACAGAGTTGAAGCGGGTACGGCAAAACATTGAGGATGAGAAAGAAGTCGGCAAATGGGGAAGTCCGCCTTCTCATGAGCGTAATTGGATCGAAGCTCTATTGTTTCCGGTTCATCGAGAGTATACTCGTAATGCTGTAGAAAGCAGCGATTCTCTGCACAGAGCATCCAAGCAGGCTGAACATCAAAGCGGTAACGGAAAACATGGACAACAGCCAGCGTTACCAGCATTGGACTGGAGTAGCTATCAGATTATTCTGATAGATTTACGTATACCTGACTGGGATCGGCAAGCCCGGCAGTCGGCAGCAAAGCAGCGACTAACAGAAATGTGCCATGAGCAAGGCAGAGGTATCGTGTTTGAGGCTGGAATATATGTGGGTCTTTTGCTTCCCGCCACGTTAAAAACGGAGAGAGATGCTGTTCAGTTACTGGCTGTTTGGCGACAGGACCTAAAGCCGTGGGCAACGGAAATTTATGCGGCTGCCGGTGATCCTGTAGCCATTCTTAACGACATTCCCAGATCTTTTGAGCAGGCACTGCGATTATTGGAGCGTACGTTTTTGTTCCGGGCAGAAAGAGTCATGCTTCCTGGAGACCTACACGAATTGGAGACAGTCGAGACTGAAATGAGTGGAGCGTCTGATAGTGCCACAGATGATCCCATACGTTATGCAGAAAAGCTGTACTATGCGCTAGATATGGCTAATAGTGAAGCTGCAACCCGTGTCATTAAGGAAATGGAAGTCCAATTTCCGCGGATTTATCGCACAGAATCCGCAATCAAGGCGGCATTCGCCCAAACATTCACACTGGCGTTGAACAAGTATGCAGCCGGACAGGATCACAGTCGAACCGTGCTGGAGGAGCACTCCAGCTTTATAACCGATGTATATGCTTATTCCACATTGGGCGAGCTGGTGGATCACTCGCTGGAGCATGTGTTGCAATGGATTGGACAGACTGATCCCGGTGGCAAGGACATCATCATGAAACAAATGATTGACTTTATTCATAGTCATTATGATGAAAATTTGCGATTGGAGTTACTGGCAGATATGTTTAATTACAATAGTGGCTATTTGGGCAAATTGTTCAAAAGTCATACTGGCGAGGCCTTTAATGCCTACCTGGATAAGGTGAGGATTGAGCGAGCAAGGGAGTTGCTTGCACAAGGAATTAAGGTACACCAGGTGGCGGAACGCGTAGGGTATGCGAACGCAGATTATTTTCATAGTAAATTTAAAAAGTATGCTGGAATGTCACCTTCCTCCTATCGAAATCGGGTTCAAAAGAACGGAGGAACAGATGGCTGTTGATAGAATCCTAGGTATAACGCTATGAAGTCTCTCTTGCAGATGTCGGAGGTACAACCTCCGAACGAAGAGAGGCTTTTTTTGCATGATGAAAAAAAGATAGATCAATAGGAAATGTCACATTTATTATGGGATTTAGGCTGTTTTCATCAAATCGCCATCGTTATGACACAGCTTTGACACGATGTTCACATTTTCGATTCTATTTCATTTAAATTTATTCTATATAATGGGGATAATCTGAAGCCGGATCATGACACCATGGTGAAGGTAGTTGAGTGAGTCATTTTCTAAAAGGTGACCGCTGCATATGTAAGAATGTGAATACTGTCACAAATGTAGAAGACTTCAGATTACAGACACTATAAATCAATGTTAAGAGAAGTACAGGGGGAGGAGCAACATCATGGACGTATTGGATTTGGCACGGTTGCAGTTTGCAACCACAACGATTCTTCACTTTGTTTATGTGCCGATCTCCATTGGATTGTCGTTATTGGTGGCAATTATGGAGACTATGTATGTTATTAAGAAAAATGACTTGTACAAAAAAATGGCTCAATTCTGGGGAACGTTTCTGCTGATTAACTTTGCACTGGGCGTAGTCACCGGGATTTTGCAAGAATTTCAGTTCGGGATGAACTGGTCGGACTTTTCCCGTTTTGTGGGTGATGTATTTGGTACGCCGCTGGCGATTGAAGCGCTGCTTGCATTTTTCCTGGAATCGACCTTTATCGGATTATGGGTATTCGGTTGGGAAAGATTGTCCAAAACGGTCCATTTAATTTGTATGTGGTTGGTATCTATCGGTACGATGTTATCGGCATTGTGGATTCTAGCTGCTAATTCCTTCATGCAGCGTCCAGTAGGCTATGAGATTCAAAATGGACGTGCAGAAATGAAAGATTTTGCTGCTCTGCTAACGAATGAACAACTGTTATGGGAATTCCCACATACATTGTTTGCTGCTTTTGCGACAGGAGCATTTCTGATCGCGGGTATCAGTGCATGGAAGCTGATGCACAAAAAGAATATGGACTTTTTTAAACCTTCTTTTAAATTGAGTATTATTGTTGCCTTAATCAGTGCCATTGCTATTCCTTTGTTTGGTCATGGACAGGCTCAATATTTGGTGAAAACACAACCGATGAAGATGGCTGCCAGTGAGGGATTATGGGAGAACAGTGGTGACCCCGCTCCTTGGACCGTTATCGCATGGATTGATCCTGGAAACAAGGGAAATACCTTTGAGATTAAAGTTCCTTTTGCTTTGAGTTTTCTATCCTATAGTAAATTTACCGGCTCTGTGCCTGGTATGAATGAGCTGCAAGCCCAATATGAAAAAACGTATGGTCCGGGCGATTATATCCCGCCAGTACGTACCACGTTTTGGAGCTTCCGCATTATGATTGCGGCTGGATGTGGCATGATTGCACTCGCCTTATACGGGGCTTACCTGACGTTCCGTAAAAAGCTGGAAGGTTCACATCGCTGGTTCTTCCGTCTGATGATATGGGGGATATCCCTTCCATTCATTGGGAATACTTCAGGTTGGATCATGACTGAAATAGGTCGCCAACCGTGGACGGTATTTGGTTTGCTTCAAACGAAAGATTCTGTTTCGCCTACCGTTGTGGCAGGAGAAGTGCTATTCTCGTTCATCTCATTTACTACATTGTATTTAATTTTAACAGGTGTGCTGGCGTTTCTGTTTTACCGTACGGCTCGTAAAGGTCCAGATATTGAGCCACATCAGCAAACGGTAATTCATGATCCTTTTGCTCAAGGGGGTGACACCATTGTCGCTAAATGATTTATGGTTCTTATTGATCGCTGTGCTGTTTACCGGCTTCTTTTTTCTGGAGGGCTTTGATTTTGGCGTAGGAATGGCCACAGGATTGGTGCCGCGTAACGACCAACAAAAACGTTTGATGATCAATACGATTGGTCCATTCTGGGATGCCAACGAAGTGTGGCTGATTACAGCAGCAGGTGCAATGTTTGCCGCTTTTCCGCATTTTTATGCGACTATGTTCAGCGGATATTATCTCGTATTTGTGTTTATTTTGCTAGGTTTGATCTTGCGTGGAGTTTCTTTTGAGTTCCGCGGAAAGGCTGAAGGAAAATGGTGGACAGGAACGTGGGATGCCTGCATTCTGATTGGCAGCTTTCTACCGCCGATGCTGTTCGGTATGGCTTTTGCGGCTTTGGTGAAAGGTGTACCTATTCAGCAAAACATGGATTTGAAAGCTGGATTTTCCGATGTATTCAATGGATATACCGTATGGATTGGACTGACAGTGGTCGGAATGTGCCTAATGCACGGACTGACGTTTATTTCTCTGCGGACGATTGGAGAAGTACGGGATCGTGCTCGCGTGATGGCATCCAAATTTCTTCCGGTATTGGGCATTTTACTTGCGGGCATGGTGGTATGGACTTATTTTGCAACGGATTTATTTGCGCGTCGCGGTCCCTTTATGTATGCTGCGGTAGCAGTCGGAATTGTCGCCTATGTGCTGACGTGGTACTTCCTGAAGCAGCGCCGTGAAGGATGGGCCTTCGGGATGACAGGTGCAGTGATTTTGCTGACCTTCGTTTCGTTATTCGTCGGTTTGTTCCCAAGATTTATGGTGAGCTCGATTAACAGTGCTTTTGATTTGACGATTTATAATGCAAGCTCCAGTCATTACACCCTGAAAGCCATGACGATTGTTGCAGCAACGCTTTTACCCTTTGTGCTGGCTTATCAGGCGTGGAGCTATTTTGTTTTCCATAAGCGTCTCAGTGAGAAGGATCATTTGGAATACTAATGGATAAGGCATGGTTTGAATTAAAGGGCATTCGGCCAGTGATGCTGCTACTGGCTGCCCTTTCCCTGCTCCAGGGGGCCGCGGTGATTGCACAAGCAGTCTTCTTGGCAAAGGCTGTTACGATTTTGTTTGAACAAAATCCGCTGGTGATGGCTTGGCCGTCGCTGGCGTTGTTTTTCGCTGCTTTTGCAACGAGGCATACGGCGATCTGGCTGCAACGCCGGACAGCAGGCCGTTTTGCTGAAGCTTCAGGCGCTTCCTTACGGGAGCGTCTGCTTGCACGTTTGTTCGAACGGGGGCCGGGTTTTGCAGCGCAGGAAGGTAGCGGCAAGTTGGTGACGCTGGCGCTGGACGGCATGGATCGTTTTCGCACGTATTTGGAACTGTCCATTCCTCGAATGATTGACATGATGGCTGTCACTATACTTGTACTTGTGTATGTTTTCACATTGGATGTCATTTCAGGTGTGATTTTGACGACTACGATGCCGATCCTGGTAGGCTTCTTTATTTTGCTCGGCTTGGCAGCGCGGAAGCAGGCAGACAAGCAGTGGCGTTCCTATCGTCTGTTATCTCATCATTTCACGGATTCGCTGCGTGGACTTCAGACACTAAGGTTTTTGGGTCGTAGCCAAGAGCATGGGGAAACGGTTGGGAAGGTCAGCGACCAATACCGCACGGCAACAATGCGCACGCTGCGGGTAGCGTTTCTTTCCTCATTTGCCCTCGATTTTTTTAGTATGCTATCGGTCGCTTTTGTTGCGGTAGGCTTGGGTTTGCGCCTGATTAGTGGCTCGGTGGGTTTGGAGGCAGCGCTTGCGGTGCTTATTCTGGCCCCAGAATATTTTATGCCCATACGCCAGTTGGGATCAGACTATCATGCTTCACTGGATGGTAAGGAGGCTTGGGGAGCAATCCGCTCCATTCTCAGTAAAGAAGATGACGCGACCGAGCCGAATAAACAGGCAGCTAACGATAAAGGATTGGACATCACGGGACAGGACATTCTTGAGCTGTCCGATGTGTGCCTCCTTAATGAAGACGGTTCGGCTCGGCTTGAACATGTGTCTGCCAATGTTGAACCGCACATGAACATGATCGGCATCGTTGGAGCTAGCGGTGCAGGTAAAACGACGCTGCTTAGCCTGCTTGGCGGTTTTGCTGATCCCACTTCGGGCGAACTGCTCCTGAATGGATGCAGATTGGCTGGGGATGCAAAAGCTGAATGGCAACGGCATATTGCGTATATTCCACAGCATTCATACCTGTTTAGCGCTTCTCTGGCAGATAATATTCGTTTTTATGAACCGGAGGCATCCAACCAGCAGGTGGAGTGGGCGGTTGACGCGGTTGGACTGCGTGAACTGGTAGACGGTCTTCCGGGTGGAATGAATGAGTCCATTGGTGAAGCGGGTAGGACGTTGAGCGGAGGACAGGCGCAGCGGATTGCATTGGCGCGGGCGTTGCTCAGTAACCGTCCGGTCATTTTATTGGATGAGCCTACGGCGCATCTGGATATTGAGACAGAGTGGGAGCTAAAACAGACGATTTTATCGGTTTTGAAACACAAAAGAGTGTTTCTTGCCACCCACCGGCTACATTGGATGCCAGATATGGACTGTGTCTGGATGATGAATCAAGGTCGTCTGGAAGAAGTAGGTTCCCATCAGCAATTGATTGCCCGTAAGGGGGCATATTACCGATTGCTGACGGGGATGTCGGAAGGAGGGAACGGACGATATGAGAGTAACGGATAATAGCAGACAAGGCTGGTTTGTGACGTATCTGAGACAATATTTTTGGGCCTTTCTGCTAGCTGCTCTTTTGGGCGCGCTGGCCATTGGATGTGCGGGCGCGTTGCTTTTTACGTCCGGTCATCTGATTACCCGTTCGGCCTTAAAACCGGAAAATATATTAATGGTGTACGTTCCAATTGTGCTTGTGCGAACATTTGGTTTTAGTAAAGCGGTTATTCAGTACCTGGAACGCTTGGTAGGACATGATGCCGCACTGCGTCTGGTGTCCCGTATGCGGGTACGCTTATATCGGGCAGTAGAACCGCAGGCGCTGATGATCCGCAGCAAATTCCGTACAGGGGATTTATTGGGGTTGCTGGCAGAGGATATTGAGCAGCTTCAAAACATCTATCTGAAGCTAGTTCTGCCTGCGCTATCGGCTTTGCTGATTTATGCAGCAGGCATCTCGGCGCTCGGACGGATGGACGGAACCTTTGCCTTGCTTATGGCGCTATATGGAGGATTTTTGCTTTTTATTGCCCCAGCTATCTCACTATGGACCTCACTCGCCAAACGGCGAATGTTCAAGCAGGAACGGAGTAAAGCCTATCAGGACCTGACGGATGCTCTGTTCGGCATGAGTGATCTGGTGCTGAGCGGACGGACTGGGCATTTCCTGAGTACCTTTACACAACGGCACAATAGGGCTGCCGTGATGGAAAATTCACTTCGCCGGGGCGAGTGGCGTTCTCATTGGATCGCACAATGCGTTGTAGGTGGCGGGGTTGTGATTATGACTGTGTGGGCGGGAGGACTGGTAGCACAGAATCGTATAGAAGCCACATGGCTGGCATCCTTTGCCCTTGTGGCTTTTCCGTTGCTGGATGCTTTCGTTCGCGCTGGAGAAGCAGTGGTGCATGCGCCGGAGTATCAGGATTCCCTTCGACGGTTGAAGGATTCGGAGAAAGATACACATACACCTGTGTCATCATCGCTTCCGGTTACTGTGGATGCAGGACACCCAGCAGCAGGCGGCACAGCTGACACTATAGATGAGCAGGCTACCGCTCTGGGATTGGGCCACGGAGGAGACCTGCTGCTGAACAACGTAAGCTACCGCTATGCGGCAACGCAGGAATGGAGCGTGCGTGATATCTCTTTGCACGTACCGCAGGGGGGCAAGGTTGCATTGCTTGGTCGCAGTGGTGCGGGCAAGTCCACGCTACTGAACCTGATTCAGGGAGCATTGCAGCCTGATGAAGGGAGCGTCACTGTCGCAGGGATTCCCGTATACACAGGTGGAGCATACTCCAATCTATTTGCGGTGCTGAACCAGCAGCCGTATTTATTCGATACAACGGTAGCGAACAATATTCGGCTGGGACGACCCGATGCTACGCTGGATGAGGTGCGTGCAGTGACGGAGCAGGTAGGGCTTGGAACTCTAATTGATTCTTTGCCGGAGGGCTACGATACCCGAATGCATGAGACGGGCCTTCGTTTTTCCGGTGGAGAAAAACAGCGAATTGCACTGGCGCGGATTTTGCTGCAAAATCACCCGATTGTTTTGCTGGATGAGCCGACAGTGGGGCTTGACCCGCTGACAGAGCATGAGCTCATGCAGACGATGTTTCGTGTGCTGAAGGGCAAAACATTGATCTGGATCACGCATCATCTCACAGGAATGGAGCATATGGACGAGGTGATCTTTATGGAGCAGGGCACCATTTCCATGCGCGGCAGTCATGAGCAGCTGTGGCAGGAGCAGTCTCGTTACCGTAATCTGTATGAGCTGGATCATCCGAGCCTGTGAAATGAGGTATTTAAAATTTTGATTAACTTTTATATACTGGTTAGAGTTGATGCGTCACATGCAGACATTCAACTGGAGAGGCTGATATGAATGAAAACACTAATCTCTAAGCATTGGCATTTGATGCTGATTGGTTTTGTAGCCCTGAGCATGGGCGGGTTTGTCTTGTTTTATTTTCAGGGGAGCGTGTCGTCGTTTCCGGCCATTCAACCTAAACAAGCTCAGGAAGAGCCAGACAAAACTAAATATGAGATTGTTACAGTGGGTGTAAAAGGGGACGGTTTCTATCCTAAAAATATTGAAGTGAAAGCCGGCGTTCCAACCAAAATCAATTTCAAGAAAATGACATCCTTCACTTGCATTGATGAAGTGCAGTCGTTGAAGATCGGAATGGACGTTTACCTGGATCACGAAAATAATTATTTTACCGTCCAGGACTTGAAACCAGGCGTATATGAGTACAATTGCGGTATGTACATGTACTACGGGACCATCACAGTAAAATAAATCAAAAAAGCTTTCTGGCACATTGATGCCAGAAAGCTTTTTTTCCTTCAATCAATTAGGTTAATTGCGACAGTATGTGTATATATATCATCATCCACCTGTGCTGCAAGCACTATCCTTTACCTCTAATCAGCTTACATTGCTGATCTTTTGTTTTTTACAAGACTTCTTTCAGGGAATTTACATTAGAACGGAACAGGCGGAATGTGCTGGACAAGCGAAGCGGTCGCCTTAAAGCTTTCTGCAGGAAAGTTCGCATCGCAAGCATAAACTGTCCCCGGCTTTCTACCTTTGTGTGCTTATTCAAGAAATCCGGGGACAACAGCGATGGGAAGCACCATCCGCATGCGTAGTGGCACGAATGTAATTTTTTTCATCCCATATATCTAATTTTGAACTGATTTTTCTCCTAATTCGTCGGGTATCCGCTTCCAAGCCAGCAAAGTATGATAATAGTATCTAGAGATGAGGAGGAGCTTGTTATGGGATCTTCAACTGAAACCGCTTCCAACAATAGTGCTTTGATTCCTGAATCCAATAGGGGAAGACCACGCAAGGCTCGCGGCCCGAAGCCTGACCGTGGTAAAAAAGGCTTGTGGGACAGTGTGAAGCAGCAAAAGTATCTTTATTTTATGTCCATTCCTTTCGTCATATGGGTGTTTGTTTTCAGCTATCTTCCGCTTTGGGGCTGGACGATGGCGTTTCAAAATTATAAGCCAGCCAAATCTTTTACGGACCAGAAATGGGTAGGGCTGGATAACTTTATTGAGCTATTTCAGGATGAACGATTTTATCTGGTATTACGCAATACGCTAGCGATGAGCCTGATGGGGATTGTATTTGGTTTTGTCGTACCGATCTTCTTTGCAATTCTGTTAAATGAGCTGCGTGGTATGCTGTTCAAACGGTTTGTGCAGACAATATCCTACCTCCCGCATTTTGTATCCTGGGTAGTTGTGGCCGGCTTGGTCACCAAGATGCTGTCCATTGACGGAGGCATTGTCAACGATGTATTGGTAGCGCTTCATATTGTGGATGAACCGATTCAGTTCATGGCAAAGGGGAGCTGGTTCTGGTATATTGTAACCGCTTCCGACATATGGAAGGAGACAGGTTGGAATACGATTATTTATTTAGCTGCAATCACCGGAATTGATCAAGAACAGTATGAAGCATCGCGCGTGGATGGAGCGAGTCGTTGGAGACAGATGTGGCATATTACACTGCCGGGTATCCGCTCGACGATTGCCATTCTGTTCATTATGGCGATTGGACATCTGGTGAGCAACGGTTTTGAAAAGCAGTTCTTGCTTGGCAATAGTCTTGTGACGGATTATTCCGAGGTGCTGGATCTGTACGCGCTCAATTACGGGATTAATTTGGGTCGCTTCTCTTACGGGACGGCAATTGGTATTTTCAACTCGCTGGTTAGCATTCTGCTGTTGTTTACGGCGAACGGTATATTCAAAAAACTGACCAAAGAAAGCATCATGTAGGGAGGGAGAAGCGAAATGACGAATAAGGCATTTAATGCTACCCGGTCTGAGAAGCTGTTTGACCTATTTAACTATATCCTCATGGCTCTGATCGTGGTGTTGACGCTGTACCCGTTTCTGAACGTACTTGCGATTTCCCTGAACAATTCAACGGACACGGTTCGTGGTGGTATTTATATATGGCCCCGCCAATTTACGCTCGAAAATTACAAAACGATTTTCCAGTACGATGGCCTTCTTCAGGGACTGCAAATATCTATTCTTCGTACTTTGGTCGGGACGGTACTCGGATTGATCTGCGCATCTATGCTTGCTTTTACATTGAGTCGGGTCGAGTTTCGTGCTCGTAAGTTTATTTCTACGTTTTTGGCGTTGACGATGTATTTTTCCGGCGGGATGGTGCCCGTGTTTATTTTAATGCGGGATTTGCATCTTCTGGGCTCGTTTTGGGTGTACATTTTTCCAGGCTTAATCAGTGCATTTAACGTGTTTGTCATTCGTTCCTTTATGGATGGTTTGCCGTATGCGTTGCAGGAGTCTGCCAAACTCGATGGAGCGAATGATTTTACGATTTACTGGAGAATTATTTTGCCGCTGTGCAAACCAGTATTGGCAACGATTGCTCTTTTTCTAGCAGTAGGTCAGTGGAATGCTTGGTTTGATACGTATTTATACAACGGTGGGGCGTCGCAATGGACGACGTTACAGTATGAGCTGATGAAAATACTGCAAAGTACGCAGCAAGGCGGCTCCAGTATGACGAATAGCAATGACATGGCTAAACAAATGGCTCAAATTTCACCAGAGTCGATCAAAATGGCAATCACGATTACGGTTACGCTCCCCATCCTGATGGTGTATCCGTTCTTGCAAAAGTATTTTGTAGGCGGTATGACGCTGGGGGCAGTGAAATCATAAAAGCCAGGATTCTGGCAGTAAATAGTAGTTATTTGCAGGAGAAGTCATCATAAGAATATAGGAGGATTTATACATGAAAAAACACTGGTCCAGATTTGCACTGATTCCCTTGCTCGCGGTGTCACTTACCGCACTCGCAGGTTGTGGGGGAAGCGATAAAGCAGCGAAGGAGAGCACATCCAGCGGTACAGACCCGATTACGTTTAGCTTCTTCGGAGCAGATACAAGCCCACAATGGAACGGAATGAAGGATGAAATAGGCAAGGAAATCACCAAGAAAACAGGTGTAACCTTGAATGCGGAATTTGATGTCAGCGGTGGAGGTGGAGATGACCGAATTGCTTTGATGGCAGCAAGTGGAGAATACCCGGACTTGGTTTCTCCTAAAGCGAATATTAATAAGCTTGTGGATGCGGGGGCCATGATTGATCTGACAGATCTGATCAACGATCACGCACCTAATCTCAAAAAGCTATATGGACCCTATATGGATCGTTTGAAATACAGTAATAAGGATCAATCCATCTATGTCCTTCCTACGTATGCAGGTGTGGGACAGGAAAGTTTTGACGCAACAGGGGGATTTGAAATTCAGCATAAGGTGCTCAAGGAGTTAGGTTATCCAAAGGTAAGAACGCTACAGGATTATGAAAACGTACTCAAAACCTATACTGCCAAGCATCCGACGATCAATGGCAAAAAAACAATCCCACTCACGCTGGATGCAGATGACTGGAGAATTATGATTACCGTAACGAATCCTGCCTTCCAGACGACTGGAGCGCCGGATGATGGTGAATATTTTATTGATCCCAAAACATTTGAAGCCAAACTTCATTACAAACGTCCAGAAGAAAAGGAATATTTTCGTTGGTTGAACCACATGTACAATGAAGGGCTGCTCGATAAAGATTCGTTTGTGCAAAAAAGTGATCAATACAAATCCAAAATTGCCAGCGGCCGTGTCCTCGGTCTGATTGACCAGGAGTGGGGGTATCAGGATGCTGAAAATGCATTAAAAGCGTCAGGTAAGGCTGATGCCAGCTACGCGCATTTTCCAGTTACACTTTCGGAGGAATACAAGGATCGTTCCTTTCAGGATATGGGCTTCGTGTCCGGTTATGGTGTAGGTATTACGGAAAATTGCAAGGACCCGGTGCGGGCTATAAAATTCCTTGATTATTTAGCTTCCGATGAAGGACAGGTGCTAGTGAACTGGGGGATCGAGGGCAAGCATTATGAGATCAAAGATGGCAAACGCATCATTCCGGCTGATGTGCTGGAGCAAAAAACGAACAATGCAACCAACTTCAGCAAATCCACGGGTATAGATTTGTACACGCTCATCAGCGGACACTATGGTGACGGCGTGAAGGACCCTACGGGTAACTACTATACTGCCAAATTCCCGGAGCAAATTATCGCGGCTTATTCGAAGCCGGAGAAAGAATCCCTTAAAGCATATGGCGTAAAAACGTGGAAAGATCTGTTCCCAGACAAGAAAGAATTTGATGTAAAGCCTTGGGGCGCAGCCTATAACCTGACAACAGACAATGAATCCAACTATAACGTTACATTCAAAAAAACGACCGACATTATCCGCAAACGTATACCCGAAGCTATTTTAGCACCAGCTTCCAATTTTGATACGGTATACGACAACATGATTAAAGAACTGGATGCCGCCGGAGCTGTCCAAATGGAACAGCAATACACGCAACTGGTGAAGGACAGAGTGGAGTTATGGAGCGGTAAGGCTTCTAAATAGCTGACTGCTTTTAACGAAATTTTGAATGCCGGAATGACAGAGCGCTTGTCCTTAAGGTCCATACGGGATTAGCGCTCTGTTTGATCTTGATGGGGGAGGGTTTGATGTGACGAAAGGCGAAAGGCCACAGTCCCTGCGTTTATGGTATCGCCAGCCTGCTGAGGTATGGGAGGAAGCATTGCCAGTCGGCAATGGAAGGCTGGGAGCTATGGTATTTGGCGGAATCAGAGAGGAGCATTTGCAATTAAACGAGGATACGCTCTGGTCCGGGTTTCCCAGAGATGGCGTTCAGTATGATGTATTGCGATATTTGCAGCCTGCCAGAAAGTTGATTGCAGATGGAAAATACAAGGAAGCGGAACAACTGATTAATACGAATATGCTAGGTCGCGATACGGAAGCCTATCAGCCTTTGGGAGATTTGTGGATTACGCAGGAGGGCCTAGGGGAAATTGCACATTATGAACGGAAACTGGATTTGCTGACCGGAACCGCAGCGGTCACTTTTCAGAGTGATGGAGTCCGCTATACCCGTGAAGTTATCGCCAGTGCGCCAGATGGAATCATCATGGTGTCACTGACTGCGAATAAGCTTGGGAAGATCCAAGCATCCGTGCGCATCACTTCCCCCCATCCTTGTGAAGACGAGGTTGGAGAGGATGTACATTTTGGTGATTCATCCAAATGGGATAGCGATAAAGAGGATGATCCATCCGAGGAGCCATCCGGGGACTTTATGACATTGACTGGACGAGCGCCCAGTCATGTGGAATCTAATTATCACGGTGATCATCCACAGTCTGTCGTTTATGAAAATGATTTGGGGATGGCTTTTGCAGTTCAGGCGAGGGTTATTCCCGAGGGAGGAACCTTGACGAAGGACACTGATGGTGCGCTGATCATCTCAGGCGCGGATAAAATCACGGTGTATTTGGCAGCAGCTACTGGATTTAGGGGATTTCACGCTATGCCGAATAGTGATGCAACGGAGTCAGCAGAAGCATGTCAAGTCATTTTAGACGGAGCAATTTCGCTGGGAACTGAGCAGGTGCGGCAACGCCATGAACAGGATCATCGAAAGCTGTTTGACCGCGTTGCATTAGAACTGGGAGGTGATACTCTAACCGACGAATTCGTTCTACCGACCGATCTGCGATTAGAACGTTATCAGAAAGGTCAGGCCGACCCGGGGCTGGAAGTGCTGTTATTTCAGTATGGCCGCTATTTGCTCATGGGTAGCTCGCGTCCGGGGAGTCAGCCTGCCAATCTTCAGGGCATCTGGAATGACCGGGTGCAGCCGCCGTGGAACAGTAATTATACAACCAATATTAATACTCAGATGAACTATTGGCCCGCAGAAGTATGCAATCTTGCCGAGTGCCATGAACCCTTGCTGCACATGATTGGAGAAGTGGCTCGTACGGGACGGAGGGTAGCCTCCATCCATTATGGTGCTCAAGGATGGGCGGCTCATCACAATGTAGATGTGTGGAGATACGCCGGACCTTCAGGGGGCCATGCCAGCTGGGCATTTTGGCCGCTTGGAGGTGTATGGCTAACTGCTCACCTATGGGAGCGCTATCTGTTCACCTTGGATACAGCCTATTTGGCAGAACAAGCTTATCCGCTCATGAAGGGGGCGGCAGCCTTTTGCATGGACTGGCTCGTAGAAGGCCCGGAGGGTCAGCTTGTGACGTACCCATCCACATCACCTGAAAATAAATTCAAAACGTCGGATGGCGAGGATTGCAGTATATCTATGGGCTCCACCATGGATATGACGCTGATTCGAGAGCTGTTGGGGAACTGCATTCAAGCTGCGGATCTGCTGGAATTAGACGATGAGTTCCGCAACCGCTGCGAGGAGACACGAGACAGATTAATGTCCTATCAAATTGGTCGCCACGGTCAGCTACAGGAATGGTTTGTCGATTTTGAGGAAGCGGAGCCTGGGCATCGACATGTTTCGCATCTATATGGGTTATATCCTGGTCGACAAATTCACATCCGTGATACCCCGGAGCTAGCTGAGGCGGCTCGCATATCGTTGCGTCGACGGCTTGATCACGGTGGTGGGCATACCGGATGGAGCTGTGCCTGGTTGATTAACCTGTATGCTCGACTGGAAGATGGCGACGCCGCACATCGGTATGTTCGCACGTTGCTGTCGCGATCAACCTATCCTAATTTATTTGACGCTCACCCGCCTTTTCAGATCGACGGTAATTTTGGTGCGACGGCGGGGATCGCAGAAATGCTGCTACAAAGCCGTCCGGGAGAGCTGACGTTACTGCCTGCCCTGCCAACGGCATGGCCGGAGGGACGGGTCAGTGGATTGAAGGGACATGGCGGGATGACGGTCGGCATGGAATGGTCCGGTTCCCGGCTTGTCCGTGCAGAACTGGCCACATCCATCTCAGCAGGAAGCTGCACGATTCGCAGTGCACATCCATTTAGCGCAGATGCTCGTCAGGCTCTGCCTGATCCTGAGCACGGAGGATTTATTTTGTCATGGATTTTTACCAAAGAACAGGAAATAACGAACGGGCATACGATTATAATTGAAGGAGAGGAATAGACAATATGACCATTTTTCAATTTCCGCAGGAATTTATGTGGGGCACCGCGACGGCAGCCTATCAAATCGAAGGAGCTTATGAGGAGGATGGGAGAGGCTTGTCGATCTGGGATACCTTTGCCCATACGCCTGGCAAAGTATTCAACGGTGATAACGGCAATGTAGCTTGTGACAGCTATCATCGCTACGAGGAAGATATCCGCCTAATGAAGGAGCTGGGCATTCGTACATACCGTTTTTCCGTGTCCTGGCCGCGTATATTTCCCAATGGTGACGGTGAAGTCAATCAAGAAGGATTGGACTATTATCATCGCGTAGTCGATTTGTTGAACGAAAACGGGATTGAACCGTTTTGTACACTGTACCATTGGGATCTGCCTCAAGCGCTTCAGGATGCTGGAGGATGGGAGAATCGTCACACGATTCAAGCATTTGTCCAGTATGCAGAAACGATGTTCCGCGAGTTCCACGGTAAAATACACCATTGGCTAACATTCAATGAACCATGGTGTATCGCCTTTTTATCCAATATGCTGGGTGTTCATGCCCCAGGTCTGACAAATCTTCAGACAGCCATTGATGTAGGACATCATCTGCTAGTTGCACATGGTCTTTCTGTGCGCCGCTTCCGTGAGCTGGGCACCAGTGGCCAGATCGGTATCGCTCCCAATGTCTCATGGGCTGTCCCTTACAGTACATCTGAGGAAGATAAAGCTGCTTGTGCGCGCACCATTTCCCTGCACAGTGACTGGTTTCTTCAACCTATTTATCAAGGCTCGTATCCTCAGTTTTTGGTAGACTGGTTCGCGGAGCAGGGAGCTACCGTGCCTATTCAGGATGGTGATATGGATATTATTGGCGAGCCTATTGATATGATCGGTATTAATTACTATAGTATGTCGGTTAATCGCTTTAATCCTGAAGCCGGGTTTCTTCAATCTGAAGAAATCAATATGGGGCTACCTGTAACAGATATCGGCTGGCCAGTGGAGTCGCGTGGGCTGTACGAGGTACTGCATTATTTGCAAAAATACGGTAACCTCGATATTTATATCACAGAGAATGGGGCTTGTATCAACGATGATGTCGTGAATGGCAAGGTTCAGGATGACCGTCGCATTTCGTATATGCAGCAGCATTTGGTGCAGGTACACCGGGCGATTCATGACGGCCTTCATGTCAAAGGATATATGGCATGGTCACTTATGGACAATTTTGAGTGGGCAGAGGGATATAATATGAGATTTGGCATGATTCATGTCGATTTTCGCACACAGGTCCGCACCCCGAAGGAAAGTTACTATTGGTATCGAAATATAGTAAGTAATAACTGGTTGGAGACCAGACGTTAAACGAAGAGCAATTTTTTTAAAAAATATAGCAAAGACGGATCTGTCTTCATTCCCTTTTGTTTGAATACTGGGTCTTCCGGGGTAATAATAGTCAGGATATGCAGAGGGTTGTTTCAGGTATGTAGAGACCAAAGGGAATAAAGAAGCAAGATGTGTGCATACTGACAAAAATACCGAACGAGGGCGTTAAAATTATTTTGGACCGAAGGGAGTGGAGGGGATGGCTGCAAATTTTAGAAAATCAGGATCAACTGACGGGCAGATGAGCCGTACGGTATCTGTTATCGCTTTGATCGCTTGTATTGCAGGTATTATCCTTATTTTGCTTGATATAGGAAATTTGACTGATCGAAATATATATTTAATGACAGGCATTGGCTGCGTTGTTGCCGGGATTTTTATTTTTCTCGTTGGGAAATCATTTGTCATTGCACGCAAGAAGGAAGACCAGGAAAACGGTCGCAGTTAATAAAATTAAAAATGATTTAAAGCAAATATATACTGAAAACAACAACGTGGGGCTTCGAGCAGTGTAGGATGATAACTGTAGGGAGTCCCGCTTTTTTCTTTAATATAACTTCTTTAAGATACACAAATAACGTTTTTAATATGTCATCTTTGAATTATAATATATTTTGAATTTGCAAGAGAAATTTTATTTTTAGAGATATTTTTCACAAAAATCGGACAAATAATCGACAATTCTGTTAACAATAAAAAAAGTGGCCGCTTTTCTGCTATCTTATATAGGGGCAACATTACAGGAGTTCGTTAAGTTTTGAGTAATTTATTATTTAAGGAGAGGGGAACAACATGAACAAAAAACCAAAAGCGATTATTGCGTTGGTTTTGACCGTGCTCACGGTAGCATTGCTCATTTGGACGTGTTTTTATGCTGGCGGAAAATACGTTGTTTTCGATCCGAAAGGACCCATTGGGCAAGCACAAAAAGAGCTGATCATTCTTACAACGGCATTGTCTGCGCTAATAATTGTACCGGTCATGATTTTGACTTTCTTCATCATTTGGCGGTATCGTGATACACCGACAAACAAGGTGAAGTACCAACCCCACTGGGATGACAGCAAAAAGCTGGAGACCACATGGTGGGCTATTCCAATTATCGTTATCTGTATTATTGCGGTTATTACTGCAAGATATACCTACTTGCTGGAGCCTTCCAAGCCGTTGGCAAGTACGCAAAAGCCAGTAACCATTCAAGTGACTTCACTGGACTGGAAATGGCTCTTTATGTACCCAGAGGAAGGTATAGCTACAGTTAACCAAGTTCACATTCCTAAAGGTGTTCCAGTCCGTTTTGAACTGACTGCTGACGCACCGATGAACTCGTTCTGGATTCCGCAATTGGGCGGACAAATCTACACCATGTCAGGCATGGCTATGAAACTGCATTTGCAGGCCGATCACGAAGGAACTTACTTTGGTTCGGGTGCAAACTTTAGCGGTGAGCATTTTGGACAAATGCGTTTTGATGTAGAGGTCCAGTCGGATGAAGAGTATAAAAACTGGGTCGCTGACATCAAGAAGCAGTCTAAGCCGCTGACGAAAGACGGCTATTTGGCGCTTGCAAAACCAGGTTTGTCCCAGCCTGATGAGTATTCTTCGATTCCAGATGGCTTGTTCAAAGAGATTGTCAACAAGTATGTAGTGGAAGGGGCTCCTAACCCCCATGCTGGACATGGCGGAGCTACATCCACAGAAGATTCAACCAAGTCCGGCACAGAAGATCATGCTGGAATGGACATGAGTCATATGAATATGAGCGGACACAATTAAATGATTATAAGGAAGGAGGCCCCCAATGCTTGACAAAATAAAAGAGTTTGCATCCACTTTCTTCGTTACTGGAGACCCAATGATCTATGGAGCGGACGTCTCCATCGCATTAGCGACGATCGGGATCGTGTTTGTGCTCACTTATTTCAAAAAATGGGGCTGGCTTTGGAAAAACTGGTTGACTACTGTTGACCATAAAAAAGTCGGTATTATGTATATTCTTGCGGCCATCTTGATGTTATTCCGCGGAGGCGTGGATGCATTATTGATGCGTGTTCAACTGGCTACACCGGATGTGACACTTCTGCATCCTGAGCATTACAATCAGATTTTCACAACTCACGGCACGATCATGATCCTGTTTATGGCGATGCCGTTGATGTTTGGTTTGTTTAATATCGCCGTACCCCTTCAAATTGGTGCGCGCGACGTTGCGTTTCCTTTCCTGAACGCATTGAGCTTTTGGCTTTTCTTTATGGGAGCGATGTTGTTCAACTTGTCCTTTGTTATCGGCGGTTCGCCAGATGCAGGGTGGTTGAGTTATCCACCGCTTTCAGAACTGCAATTTAGTCCTGGCGTCGGTCAGAACTTCTATATCTGGGGTATTCAGATTTCTGGTATAGGTTCATTGGCTACGGGGATCAACTTTATTGTGACCATTATTAAAATGCGTGCACCTGGTATGACTTGGATGAAAATGCCTGTCTTCACGTGGTCCGTATTTTCGTCATGTGTTATTATCATTTTCGCATTCCCGATTCTGACGGTTACTTTGGCATTGCTGTTCCTTGACCGCTTTGGAGGAGGACACTTCTTTACGCTTGATTTCGGCGGTAACCCGATGATGTATATCAACTTGATCTGGATGTGGGGTCACCCTGAGGTATACATTGTAGTTTTGCCTGCCTTCGGTATTTATTCCGAGGTCATCAGTGTATTCTCCAAAAAGAAATTGTTTGGCTACAAATCCATGGTTTACGCTATGTTCATGATTGCGATCCTGTCCTTCTTCACCTGGGCGCATCACTTCTTCACGATGGGATCAGGCGCAGATGTTAATGCATTCTTTGCGATTTCGACGATGGTTATCGCTATACCGACAGGGGTTAAAGTATTTAACTGGCTGTTCACGATGTATCGGGGTAAGATTACATTCAAGACCCCTATGATGTGGTCAATTGCTTTTATTCCGAACTTCTTGATTGCTGGTTTGACGGGCGTCATGTTGTCTGTAGCGCCTGCTGACTTCCAGTTCCATAACAGTTACTTCTTGATCGCTCACTTTCACTCCGCTCTGATTGGTGGTGTAGTGTTTGGTTACTTGGCAGGTCTGTACTATTGGTGGCCTAAAATGTTCGGTTTCACATTGCCTGAAACGCCTGGTAAATGGGCTTTCTGGTTCTGGAACATCGGTTTCTATGTATGTTTTATTCCACAATATTCTCTCGGTCTGATGGGTATGACGCGTCGTCTGAGCACTTATGGCTGGGATACCGGCTGGCAGCCGCTTAACCTCGTTTCGACCGTTGGGGCATTCCTGATGGGGATTGGGTTCTTGTTCCAGGTTCTTCAAATTCTTCTGGGCATCAAGAATTACCGCAAGCTGAAGGATACAACAGGCGACCCTTGGGGTGGCCATACGTTGGAATGGTCGATACCTTCACCTGCACCGGAATACAATTTTGCTACCATTCCACAAGTAGAAGAACGTGATGACTGGTGGGCAGAAAAAGATAAACGTGCAAAAGGTATTTTCAGAAAGCAACCGCCAATTGAAGCGATTCATATGCCGAAAAACTCGGCGATTCCATTCATTATGTCGGTATTCTTTTTCATTGCAGGTTTCGGGTTCGTATTCGGATGGTCGTTCTTCTATATTCCAGGGCTGATCGGTGTGGCAATTTGTATGATTTGCCGTTCGTTCTTCTCCTACGATGGCGACTACTATATCCCTGCGGATGAAGTAAAACGCACGGAAGCGGCAATAAGGGGGTCTGTATAATGGCACAAGCTGCAGCACATCACAGCCATGATCATGACCACGGGCATCACGATCCGCAAGAGCTGAAGATGCTTGGTTTTTGGATCTTCCTCGTAACGGACGTAATCCTGTTCAGTACCTTGTTCGCAACCTTCGTTGTCCTTCGGAATAACACGGCCGGAGGACCAGGTGGCGCAGAGCTGTTTAACATGACGGGCGTTATTATTGAAACGTTCCTCTTGCTCACGAGCAGCTTCACAAGTGGTCTGGCTGTGTTGGCTATGAACAAAGGAAGCATGAAGGGATTAATCAGCTGGTTAATCGTAACAGCGATCCTGGGTCTTGGTTTTATCGGTTTTGAAGTTTACGAGTTTGTTGAAATGGTACACGAAGGAGCCAATTTTGGAACCAGTGCGTTCTTGTCGGCATTCTTCACTCTAGTCGGAACGCACGGACTTCACGTTTCGTTAGGTCTGGTTTGGATGATTGGACTCATGTTCCAGTTGAAAAAACGCGGGCTTACACCAGAGACGAAGGGGAAAGTTTCGGCATTGAGCTTGTACTGGCACTTTTTGGACGCTGTCTGGATCTTCTTGCTGACAGTCGTCTATTTGATGGGGGTGATGTAGATGGCACAGCATCAATCAGGAGCGGGTTCGCATGGTCATGATGATTCTCACGGTTCAGTGAAATCCTATGTTATCGGGTTTATTCTGTCCATCGTACTGACCATCATTCCTCTCTTCGTGGTGATGAATCATATGTTGAGCCGCACTTCGACCATGGTTGTTATTTTAGCCGCGGCAGTGCTGCAATTTCTGGTTCAGCTTTTCTTCTTCATGCACATCCGTGAAAGCAATGGACCACGTTGGAATGTTATGACCTTGATTCTTGGTGTAGTGATCCTGTTGACCGTCGTTGGTGGTTCAGTATGGATTATGGAATACAACATGGTAGCACACTAAAAATCACACAAGTACAAACTAATTAGGAAAGAAGGAGCGGACTTAGAACCGCTTCTTCTTTTTTTTGTGTAGCTTATTAAAATTAAAACTGTGGTTTCTTGAACTCAAGTTTACGTATGTGTAAAATGGAATTGTATAACAGTAGAGTGAAAACGATAATACTAGTGGAGAGCGGAGGGAAAAGTAATGAACACAGAATTACTGTTTAAACCTTTTAAGGCAGGTAATTTATCTCTTCCCAATCGGATTGTTATGGCGCCAATGACACGAAATTTTTCTCCTCAAGGTATCCCAGGGTCTGACGTGGCGATGTATTATCGTCGGCGTGCAGAAAATGCGGTTGGTTTGATTATTACGGAGGGAACTGCTATTAATCATCCCGCAGCTGTAGAGCACACCAGCATTCCTAATTTTTATGGTGAGGGATTAAAGGGGTGGGCCAAGGTAGTCGAGGAGGTTCATGCGGTAGGTGGCAAGATTATACCGCAGCTCTGGCATGTGGGTACAGCTCGCCAAATAGGTGCGGATAACCAACCGAATCCCGAGGCATTGCCTGTCGGTCCGTCCGGTATTTCTCCTGCCGGTGAAAAGGTAGTTGAGCCGTTGACCGAGACCGAGATTGCGAATATCATCTCCGCTTATGCTCAGGCTGCTGCCGATGCCCAGCGAGTGGGTTTTGACGGCATTGAGCTTCATGGGGCACATGGCTATTTAATCGATCAGTTTTTCTGGGACAAAACGAATAAGCGTACCGATCAATATGGAGGCAATTTGGTCCAGCGTACTCGATTTGCGGTGGAGGTCATTGAGGCTTGTCGTCGTGCAGTAGGGCCGGATTTCCCAATTATACTGCGATTCTCCCAGTGGAAGATGTACCACTATGAAGAAAAGCTGGCACAGACACCTCAGGAACTTGAACAGTTTCTCGCTCCATTAGTGAAGGCAGGAGTGGATGTATTCCATTGCTCAAGCCGCCGTTTTTGGGAACCGGAATTTGAAGGGTCCGATCTAAACCTGGCAGCTTGGACGAAAAAGATAACAGGTAAGCCAGTTATTACTGTAGGCTCCATTGGCTTGGAGAAGGCGTTTTTGAGTGATTTTGAAAAAAATAATAATCGTCAAACCGAACAATCCAGTAGTGTAGAGGCAAGATTAGAACAACTCGTGGGGCAAGTAGAACGAGAGGAAGCTGATCTGGTTGCGGTTGGACGTGCTTTGCTGGTTGATCCAGCGTTTGCGGTGAAGTTACGTGATCAACAAATAGAAGAAATTATTCCTTACAGTGATGAAGTATTAAAGACGCTGAATTAAGCTTTATGTACTGTAAAGCTATAGCGTTAGGCAAGCATTTGAGACTTGGAAGTCTTCTGTTACAGGGCAAGCTGTAATATAAGCTATTCGTAAACTCTACGAATTTGCTATAATAGGAGCATCAAGTCGAAATACACGGGGTGAAAAGGATGAATTCTGAAACGGAAGCTTTGGATTGCGAGCCGGCTTGTCACGGTTCAGATCAGGAAATCGAGCGCATAAAATCTTCCCTTGTTGAGGATTCCATCGCATACAAAATGTCGGAGCTGTTTAAAGCTTTGGGTGACCCGACACGAATCAAGCTGATTTATGCCCTGGCACAAAAAGAACTGTGTGTTCATGATCTGACCCAGGTGCTCAATATGGGACAATCTGCGGTATCCCACCAGCTTCGTTATTTGCGCAACCTGCGTATTGTCAAACGACGCAAAGAAGGCAAAACGGTGTTTTATTCACTGGATGATAATCATGTGGAGCAGATCTTTTTGCAAACCCATCAACACATATCACATCAATAATCTTTTGGGATAAAACAACAGAGGGCGCCAAGCGATTGGCGCTCTTTTGGCGTTTGTCCGTTGAAGTCGATTTTTTTGTTAAAAAGGGCTAGATGTCATTGACTTTTGACCCTGATCCTGAATATAATGACCTTAATAAATAATATATGAACAGTTGCTCATATATAGTTAATTGGAGGCCAATGATTATGGATGCTCTAAAAAGAACGGAACGGCATGAATGGATTTTGGAAGGTTTGGATTGCGCCAACTGTGCGCTCAAGATTGAAAATGGAGTCAGTAAAATAGAAGGGGTCATGGATTGCTCGGTCAATTTTGTTACGAAAACGTTGACGATGACCACAAGTTCGGATCAAAAAGAAGAGGTTTTTCGCCAGACGGAACGGAAGGTTCATAGACTTGAGCCACATGTTCGGATGGTGGTAAAAAGTGCCCGTGGCCACCTACATGAAGACAGTCGAAGCCATGCTGGTGCAGTACAATCAGATAGCGTAGAGGATTGTGCATGCGGTCATGAGCATAATGATGAAGGTGAAGGACATACACAAGAGCATCACAACCACCATGCAGAGCACAAACATGGTGAATCCACCCATGCTCATTCACATTCGCATGGAGATGATAGCCACGCTGGGCATACGCATGATCACGGTACGGACGGTATGCGCCGCATGATTGCGCGTTTGGCTATTGGTGCGGTCGTTGCGGCTGTTGCCTGGTGGTTACCTGTCGAAGGTGTAGGCAAGCTGGCCCTATTTTTACTGGCATATATCATCGTTGGCGGTGATGTTGTCTTGCAGGCTGCACGCAGTCTGGTGCGTGGAATGGCCTTTGACGAGTACTTCCTGATGACGCTGGCTACTGTTGGTGCATTTGCGATTGGGGAATACCCGGAAGGCGTAGCTGTCATGTTCTTTTATCAAATCGGAGAACTGTTTCAAGGTGTTGCAGTTAACCGTTCACGTAAATCCATCAGTGATCTGATGGATATTAGACCGGACTATGCGAACCTGAAGACGGCTGAGTCCGTACGGAGAGTGTCTCCAGAAGACGTTCGCATTGGGGATTTGATTGTGATTAAGCCAGGCGAGAAGATCCCGCTGGACGGTAAAGTTGTAGATGGTAAATCGCATGTGGATACCTCTGCGTTGACTGGTGAATCGGTGCCTCGTACTGTGGAGCCGGGAAGTAGCGTGTTGAGTGGATTTATCAATACGAACGGGCTTCTAACGGTAGAGGTTAGCAAAGAGTTTAGTGAATCCGCGGTCTCTAAAATTTTGGAATTAGTGCAAAATGCGAGTGCCAAAAAAGCGCCGACTGAAAAGTTTATCACGAAATTTTCCAGATACTATACTCCCGTAGTGGTTATTGTAGCGCTGTTGTTGGCGGTTGTTCCACCGCTTGTTGTGCCAGGTGCACAATTTGCAGATTGGGTGTACCGTGCGCTTGTTTTCCTCGTTATTTCTTGTCCATGTGCGCTGGTAGTATCTATTCCACTGGGCTTCTTTGGGGGAATCGGGGCAGCCTCCCGTTCAGGTATTCTGATCAAGGGCGGGAATTATCTTGAAGCTCTGAATCATGTAAAATACGCTGTTTTTGATAAAACAGGCACACTCACCAAAGGTGTTTTCCGTGTAACAGGGATTTATCCTGCCGGGGATTTTACAAACGAAACCCTGCTCGAAACCGCCGCTTTGGCGGAGCTGCATTCCACACATCCTATTGCTGCGTCTCTGCGTGAATCCTACGGTAAAGAACTCAGAGCAGAACGGGTTCAGCAATATAGTGAAATATCCGGTCACGGGATTCAGGCACAAATTGATGGTCGTCTGGTATCAGCCGGGAACGCCAAGCTGATGGAGCGGGAGCATGTGGCTTTTAACGTGGCGCAGCAAGCAGGGACGCTGGATGAAGGAACGGTCGTACATGTGGCTGTAGACGGAACGTATGCCGGGTGCATTCTGATTTCAGATGAGGTTAAGGAAGATGCAGCCCAAACGGTTGCTTCACTGAAAAAGTTGGGTGTGGTGAAAACCATCATGCTGACGGGTGACAATCGGACAGTTGCCGAGGCTGTAGGACGACAGCTGGGTTTGGATGAAGTACGGGCAGAGCTGTTACCTCAGCACAAAGCCGAAGCCATCGAGGAGTTGTCTGCAAGTAAAAAAATGAGCGACAAAATTTTGTTCGTAGGCGATGGGATTAATGATACACCCGTACTGGCGCTGGCGGATGTCGGTGTAGCGATGGGCGGTTTGGGATCGGATGCTGCGATTGAGGCGGCAGATATCGTAATCATGAACGACGAGCCTTCAAGGCTGGTTACGGCGATCCATATCGCCAAGCGCACGCGTCGTATCGTATGGCAAAACATTATATTTGCGCTAGGTGTCAAAGCTGTGTTTCTTACGCTGGGAGCATTCGGTATTGCCACTATGTGGGAGGCTGTATTTTCCGATGTAGGTGTAACATTGCTAGCCGTATTGAATGTGATGCGTGTATTGAAGGTTCGTTCTTACGAGTAAAAAAATAAACACCCCCGGGTTAACATCGGATGTAGGCATCCTGTGAAGACCGGGGGTGTTTTTTTATAGGTTCTTTTTTCGAGAGGTCACGTGTCAGCAGTATACTGAGGTTTTTTGTGATGTATGGTAGTTGTGCTGAGATGTATAAATGTGTAGCGTGCCTAATACGTTAAGGTAGGGGCTTTACAAGTAAGGCCCATGTAAGATTCGGTTGCTCCATTATGAGTAAGCGTTTTCCTTATTTGGAGGGGTACTCAAATTCGTGTGTGCCAACTTGCTGACGGAAGAAAGGATGGATTAATAGCATGGAGGCTAAACTGATGCATGTATTCGCAGAGCTGTTGGGCGGCAAAAACAGCCGGGATCTCAAAGATCCAGAGTCGGGTATGGAGACTGCTGCACAGAGGTTGGCTATGGAGACGCTAAGGGCAGGCAGCCATGAAGTATCTGCTACGCAGGAGGAAGATCCGTTGGGCTGGCTGGTTGGTTTAGCTGAGCAGGGCGTAATCAGCCGAGCGGAGGCTTTGATGGCTGCGAATCCCGAATTACTTGGGGAAACGATGCTGAATAGCGGCAACGATATTGGGCAAGCAATGGGTACACTCCTAAAATGGAGCGATGAATACAGACGTACCTTCATACGGATTTATGCCGATGCTCCTACAAGTATGAGTCGTATAAGTACAGAGACAGCAACAGAAATAGGCAGTTTCGACGGTTATAGTCTTCTGCATGGCCCCTTGTCACAGGCCTCTGGCCGCGTGGGGGAATTATGCTATGCCTATCTGGACGTAGCTGAGTCTGGACAGACGATTCATGCCCCTGACGGGGAGCCCGACCCCATCCTTATTCCCGGCTCTCGTGCATCTGACACGTACAAAACCTTTAACCAGGCATCTGGCCTGCCTGGATTGTGTGAGCATTTGTCCCGCCGAATCATCAGCTTGCTGGAAACAGAGTATGAAGGCTTATTCGAGTCTCTGAACGGATCGCCACTCACTGTCGCCCTAATGGAGCAGAACAATGCAGTGGGTATTGGCAGCTTGCAAGATATGCAGCTGGAGGCATTACTGCGTGCGGCGTTGCGGAGCGTGCGGCAGGGGGGAGAACCCAAGCTGGAGATTATGGTACGCAATCCGGCTGACGTGGACGAATTCCGGGCAACCCGAGACTGGATTGACGGCGTTGCGGAGCAGACCTTATGCGGACGTCTTCGGTGCATTCCATATCGGGTAGGCGTGCTTTTGACAGTTGCCCCGTCTTTGGTGCCTAACATAAGCCCAACATGGAACAAGGAAGCCGCGCGGTCGGAGGAGTCAGCCAACCCCAATAACATATCCAAAGTGGGTGCACGACAGATCAAGCAGGTGGCTCAAGCTGCAGATCTGACACGTTTTGCCGATACGGTCATTTTAGAAGTCATGCCAACTCCATCCGATGATATTAGGACTGAGGATCAGTTGATTCCACCCGGTGTCGATGGTCATGAGAATACTAGTGATACGATAAAATGCATAATGGAAGCTGTTCGACGTGTAAAGCCCGAGCTTCCTTTATGGATAGCAATAGATGAAATTAACCAGTCTCTGGATGGGATTTCGATCTGGGAGAATGAGCTGACGGGGGTCATTTGCCCGGACACAGCAATTCCCGCCGCACGCCTTGCAGCTGCGCGTTTGGAACTGCAACAGCCCGCAGATCGTCAGCACACTTCTGGGACTGCACACAACCATGCGTGGAAGTTTCCTTTAGCCTGAAGATAACCTGAATTCATGTAATAGAGGATTTTGCAAAAATCCAATAAGCGATTTTCAAGGAACAAAATATAGATCGAAATGGTCTAGTTCGTCTATATATTGCACTTTGGAGCGACTGGAATCGATTTTTGCAAATCCTGAATCGGATGCTCTAAATATGGAGGATACCTGTGGTGTTTGCGCGGGTATCTTTTTTTATTTAGACTATTGCTGGTTTACAAGTGGAAAAGAAAAGGTATATAATAAAACAAAAGTTTCTCTAAACCAAAATAATTGTATAGATGCAAAAATGATTATCATTCTCATTTGCTAAACATGCTGCTTCGGGCTTCCCGAAGCAGCATGTGCTATTTTAAGGCACTTAACAATGGATATCATTCTCAATGAGATGCTAGTACAAGGAACAAAATATGGAAAGGAACGTGACATGATGCAAGCTGTTCAACGATTACAAGATACATTGTCTCCCTCTGACCGAACCCTTTCAAAAAACAGTGGCAGCGGACGACCCGGTCCGAATCGTAAGCCGCAATTTCAGCTTAAAAGTATGCTGAAAAACAAGGAGATGCAAGCTGCTCTAGGTAGTGGATTGCTGATGTTGATGGCATGGGGAGTCTCACATTGGTGGCAATGGCTATCGGTCATTCTGTATGTGGTGTCCTATGCCCTTGGGGGCTGGTCCAAAGCCAGGGAAGGAGTCGAAACACTGATCCGAGAACATGATCTGGATGTTAACCTGCTCATGATTGCTGCCTCCTTAGGAGCTGCGGCCATTGGCTATTGGAATGAAGGAGCCATGCTGATCTTTATTTTTGCGCTCAGCGGTGCGCTGGAGAGCTATACCACCGAGCGTAGTAGTAAGGATATTTCTGAGCTTATGGCGTTGAAGCCGGAAACGGCTTTGCGCTTGTCTCGCGACGGGACCGAAACGGTCGGCATTGAGCAGCTGTTGCCAGGCGACCTGCTGCTGGTGAAGCCGGGCGAACTGATTCCGGCGGACGGCCGAATCTCTAAGGGCGTTTCGGCAGTGAATCAGGCATCGATTACCGGTGAATCTATTCCGGTAAATAAGGTGGAAGGTGACGAAGTATATGCGGGCACCATTAATGGAGAAGGGGTGCTATATGTAGAGGTTAGTCAGTCCTCAGAGAACACTTTATTTTCAAAAATCATTCGTATGGTGGAAGAGGCTCAGACCGAAGTTCCTGATTCCCAGCGTTTTATTAAAACGTTCGAATCGGTGTACGCTCGAATTGTTGTTGCTGTCACGCTGATCGTCATTGCCGGTGCACCCATAGCATTAGGCTGGACGTGGGCAGCAGCGTTTTACAAGGCTATGGTGTTCCTCGTCGTGGCCTCCCCCTGTGCGCTCGTATCATCCATTATGCCAGTAATGCTATCGGCCATTTCCAACCGTGCCCGACGGGGCATCCTGTTCAAAGGTGGTGCACATGTGGAGAATATGGCATTGACTTCTGTTGTTGCTTTTGACAAAACAGGCACGTTAACGATGGGGTCACCTGTCGTCACGGATTGGATTACCGCCGCAGAATACGATGCCGATGAGTTATTGCATATGGTCGCCACAATTGAAAGCTATTCTTTGCATCCACTGGCGCGAGCGATTGTAGCCAAAGCCGAAGCTGATTTGGGACAGAGAGATCTTCTTCCAACCGAAGAAGTGCAGGCACTCACCGGATGGGGAATGGAAGGCATCATAGGTGGGGTGAAGTGGAAAATTGGGCGTACAAATGTACTGGATGAACCTGGTTCTCTGGCAGAGCCAAAGTGGATGGAGAGTCGGGCCCGGCTGGAAGCTGAGGGCAAAACCGTATCCATCATCCTCGCGAATGATCGGATTGCCGGAATGCTGGCACTACGCGACGAGCTGCGTCCGCAGGCCCAAGAGTCCGTGAAACGACTGCAAGCGCAGGGTATCCGGGTTGTCATGCTAACCGGGGACCGTCCAGAAACGGCCGCTGTGATCGCGGCGCAGGCCGGAGTTGACGCCGTGTATGCTGGCTTAATGCCGGAGGACAAAGTCAGCCATATTCGCATGCTGCGGGAGCAGTACGGGCATGTCGTCATGGTCGGCGACGGTGTGAACGACGCTCCTGCGTTGACAGCGGCAACCGTAGGACTAGGCATGGGGATGCATGGCAGCGGAGCCGCACTGGAGGTCGCAGACGTTGTGCTGATGAACGATGGAATCGAGGAGATTGCTCCGACGGTAGCACTGGCCCGCAAGGCGCAGCGGGTGGTTAAACAAAATATGATCTTTGCGGTAAGTGTCATTTTGCTGCTTGTGATCAGCAACTTTGTGCAAGATATAGCCCTGCCATTTGGGGTTATTGGGCATGAAGGTAGCACATTACTGGTTATTTTGAATGGCCTGCGCTTATTACGGTCATAGGGCTAATAATCACAAGAAGGAGCATTCATCCTCTTAAAAATTCAAGGGGTGAATGCTCCTTCTTTTGCAGCCTCGCAACGCTGTACGTCTATCTTCGTCGTGGCGTAGACCGTCGTAAGAACAAGGAAAACAATAGCCCTGCCAGCGCAATCCCTGTAGCAATGATAAAGGCATCATTAATGCCATGGATCGTCGATTCCGTAACAGCATTTCGGTACACCTGTTGTAGCGCTAACGATGAACCACTTTCTGTTGAAATGCCCGCCGTTTGCGCGAGGGTTTGTCCCAACTGTGCTACCCCTTCGGTTAAAGGAACATTGGCGGTGGTAGCGACATTCGCATAATCCGCTACATGAATCGTGGTTCGGCTGCTCATTACAGTAATGAGCCAAGCGGTACCGATAGACCCGGCAATTTGCCGTACTGTATTGGACATGGCTGTACCATGGCTACCGAGATGGGGAGGCAACTGGTTTAGCCCTTCCGTCTGGACGGACATCATCAGCAATGACATTCCGAAGCTGCGAATCGTATAGATGATCATAATATGTCCGTAGGTGGTGGCGTCGGTCAGCAGACTGAATTCCCATGTCGTGACTGCCGTAATGATCAGTCCAATGATCGCCAACGGTCTTGCGCCTATACGGTCAAATACTGCCCCTGATATCGGTGACATCACACCCATCAGCAGTGCACCCGGCAACAGCAGCAGACCGGATTGCAACGGTGTAAAGCCGCGTATATTTTGCAAATAGATTGGCAGCAGCAGCATACCGCCAAACATCGTCATGTTGACGGTAGCCCCGACTAAGGTTGATACAGTAAAAATATCATATTTAAACACACGGAACTCCAGCATCGGCTGTAGCATGTTCAGCTCGCGCACGATAAACAATACAATAAACACAATCCCGGCAGCGAGTGTGAGTATTACTGTATTGCTACCCCAGCCTTTGTCCCCAGCTGAACTAAAGCCATACAGCAGGAAGCCAAACCCAAGGGTGGAAAAGACGGTTCCCAGCAGGTCAAAGTTCGGTTTCGTTAGCTTGGATACATTTTTGAGCCAGCGTATGGCAAACAGAATATCAATGACCGCCAGCGGAATAACAAGTAAAAATAGCAGCCGCCAGCTGTAATGCTCCACAATATAGCCGGATAAAGTTGGTCCAATCGCCGGGGCAAACATCATGGCGATTCCCATAGTACCCATGGCAGCGCCCCGTTTTTCTGGAGGAAACACAGTCAGGAACACGTTCATCACCACAGGCATGATGATGCCTGCTCCGCTGGCCTGGATAACACGTCCAACCAGCATAGGCGCAAAGCCGGTACTGGCAGCACAGACGACAGACCCGGCAGTAAATAACCCCATCGCGGAGATGAACAGCGCACGTGTTCCGAAGGACTCAATCAGAAAAGCAGTGATAGGAATCAAAATCCCGTTGGTTAGCATATATCCGGTGGAAAGCCATTGAACGGTTGTGGCAGACACATTGAAATCATTCATTAAGTGTGGAATGGCCACGTTAAGCAGCGTTTGATTCAAAATCGAAATGAAGGCGCCTAGCAGCAGCACGGACAGAATACGTCCGACGGACATTTTTTGATCCATGACAGCCCCCTACTTGTGAACTCTGATAGTCGCACTCATTCCCGGGATAATACCCAGCCCCTTGTAACCTTGAATGGAAATATTGACAGGCACGACCTGCGTCACCTTGGTATAGTTGGCAGTGGTGTTGGAAGTGGGCAGTAGTGAAAAAGTCGATGCGGTCGCCAGGCCGATCTTTTCGAGTTTACCGCTCAGGGACGTATCCGGGTAAGCATCAATATATACATCTACGGTTTGTCCTACTTGAAGATCCTGTACAGCCGTTTCGTCTATATTGGCGGTAATCCATAAATTGTTTAGATCAAAAGCCTTCGCTAAAGGCGTGCCTGCCCCAACAATTGAGTTGTTGACCGCAGATTGCTGCACGATGGTACCATCGGTTGGAATCGTAACGCTAATTCGGCTTCCGCCTCCTTCTACATTACCCAGTGTGCTTCCAGCGGTGTAGGTTTTACCAACTTCAGCATTCCAGCCTGTGAGCTTGCCAGCGCCTGGAGAGGCAACGGTAACCGCTTGTCCACTCACTTGGGCATTATCGGTTTTTATGTAGTTGGCGGATTGATTGTAGTAATAGGCGGCGGCTCCACCTCCTGCCAGAATAATGATAATAACTAGCAAGTTGACTAATATGGCGCGTGAATTCATGTGTTAACATGCCTCCCTAGTTCTTGGATTTTCAAAGTATGCGTCAAACGATTCATAATATTCAGATGGATTTTGGGCAAGGTTAAGAGCGCATGCGAAAAGGATGATTTTGCTGACAAAGGATGATGCGCATAATGACGACGACCAGAATCATGATTGTATATGACAGTGAAAATGGGCATACCGAACGTCTCGCACGCTCAATTGCAGAAGGAGCACACCTTGAGCACACGGAAGTGTTGTTAAAGCATGTAAATGAGGCCGATGTGAATGAGCTAGTGAGTGTGGATGCGATCCTATGGGGTTGTCCGGGGCATTTTGGTACGATCAGCAGCGGTCTGAAAAGCTGGATTGATAAGCTGGGGTATCTGTGGGCGCAGGGCAAGCTGGTGGACAAAATCGGCGCTGTGTTTTGCACAACCGCTACCGTTCATGGTGGATTGGAATCCACACTTCTGAATTTGATTACTCCAATGCTTCATCAAGGCATGATTATTGTAGGACTGCCCGCCAATATTACGGAAAATGCATTATACGGCTCCTATTACGGCGTAGGGATAACATGTCCGGTGGAGACTGACCCCAATGGACCACCTAATCTTCCAACGGGTGATGATCTTGCACTAGGCCGCTCTTTGGGCAAACGGGTCGCTGAAATAGCGGGACGGTACCGTAGCGCTGAAAGAGAATAGGAGGCTACCGATGACCATTGCTTTTATCGTAGTAGCTGCGGTTGCCTTTATTTTTTTGCTGGTATTTAATACGAAGATGACGCGCAAGTCCTCTTCCAAGACTCGCTCTACCGAAGAGGACTCACGGCAAAGAAGCAAACGTCCTTATCCTGTACAGGTGGAACCCGAGGCGCGTGAATGGATAGATCCTGCGCAAGAGACGCCTCCTAAGGATATCGATGTCGAAGAGCATCATGCGGAGGAACAACACAAGGTGCCTGATATCCAGACGGATAAGAAGGTGGAAAAAGATCGCGAGAATATTAAAGATGCTTACGGAGATCAGGATTATCGTGCGGCTTTACGTGGTTTTACCAAAAAGGACGAAGAAAAGGAAAGACGTTCTCCAATATCCAATGGAGAGAAGGAGACTTACAAAAGTGAGGACGAGCAGTACCGTGAAGCACTGCGCTCCATGAACCAAAAAAAATGACGTATCTCCATATGAACATGCCAAAAAGGCTGCTTATCTGTCTGGATTACAGGCAGATAAGCAGCCTTTTTGTGTTGCTCGGCTATAGCCATTCGGTTAGCCCAATCATCGTAATTAAGCCGAGAATAAAAGAGAATGTGGCGATCCGCTGGTTGCCATCCCCGTGACTCTCGGGAATCAGTTCCTTGTAGACGATAAACATCATGGCTCCGGCGGCAAAAGCAAGGCCGTAAGGTACCAGTCCGTTCACCCAGCTACTCAAATAAAAGCCGATCAGACTCGTAATGATTTCCACAGCTCCGGTGAGGGTAGCAATGCCCAAGGCCTTGAAACGGCCGATGTTTTGATTCACAAGGAACAACGCTACGATAAAGCCTTCCGGGGCATTTTGCAGGCCGATAGAGAAGGCGATCAGATTGCCGAGATTGTGAGTCTCACTCGCATAGCTGACCCCAACAGAGAGTCCTTCCGGTAAATTGTGCAATGTAATAGCTGCGATGATGAGAAAAGATTTGGATTCCAGTTGAAAGGTCTTGGAATCTGGGTCCTCCAAATCCGCATGGGGAATGTACATCTCCATCACCAGTAATACGAGGCAGCCGAGCAGAATTCCCGCAGTCAGCACGAACCAATTGGAATGCTGGATCGCTTCGGGAATGAGGTTATACACGGAGGCAGAGGTCATAATTCCTGCGGCATAAGCCAACAGAACATCGCGAAGCCGATGTGTGATATTGCGCATAAACAGTATGGGCACGGCGCCGAGCCCAGTGGACAGGGCAGAAATAAAGCTACCTACAAAAACGTCATTCATAATCGGGATAATCCCTCCATACCTGATTTATCTTTAAGCTTCGCTTCATGAAAACTTCATTTGACTGTTTACAGCTATTTCCGCATAATGAAATTAGGATTTAGAATCAGTCTAAGTCATAAGAAGCTACAAAACAAGTGATTCGTTTTTGCAATATCCGGGTGTCCACATTTTGGGATAAGCTTCTGGTGGAATTACTTTTAGAGTATATGCAGCTGCCCAGCGCCCGGTTCCGAAAACTCGTTATATAATACTTATGATATTTTAGGAGGAACCAAGATATGTACAAGTCCATTATTATAGGTACCGGTCCTGCCGGTTTGACCGCTGCAATTTATCTGGCACGTGCCAATATGAACCCACTGGTGATCGAAGGACCACAGCCAGGCGGACAATTAACCACGACTACAGAAGTCGAAAATTTCCCAGGCTTTCCTGAAGGAATCATGGGACCCGATTTGATGGATAATATGCGTAAGCAAGCGGAGCGTTTTGGCGCTGAATTCCGCACAGGCTGGGTAAATAAAGTAGATACAACTGCTCGTCCATTTACATTAGATGTAGAAGGTTTGGGTGAACTGGTTACTGATACGCTGATTATTTCCACAGGGGCGACTGCCAAATATCTGGGTATTCCCGGTGAACAGGATAATATCGGACGTGGCGTAAGCACTTGCGCAACATGCGACGGCTTCTTTTTCCGTGGCAAAGAAATTGTTGTCATCGGCGGCGGAGACTCTGCATTGGAAGAAGCCAATTTCCTGACTCGTTTTGCCTCCAAGGTAACGTTGGTGCATCGTCGTGAAGAAATGCGCGCCTCCAAAATTATGCAGGATCGTGCTCGTGCGAACAACAAAATTGAATGGGCACTTAATCGTACTCCTGTAGAAGTGATTGCGGACGAGAACGGAGTCACTGGCTTGAAAGTGCTGAATAATGCAACAGGCGAAGAGGAGATCATTACAGTTAGCGGCGTATTCGTGGCAATTGGTCATCATCCGAATACGGGCTTCCTCGAAGGGCAAATTACAACGGATGCGAACGGTTATATCGTCGTAAATCCGGGTACTTCCGAAACAAACGTGCCTGGCGTATTCGCTTGTGGCGACGTACAAGATACACGTTACAGACAAGCGATTACTGCAGCAGGTAGTGGCTGCATGGCCGCTATGGACAGCGAGAAGTACATCGAAAGCCTGGAGCACAGCGCACTGGCTCTGTAATGATTCTTGGAAATATGAATAAATATGATGTAACAAAATAAATGATGAGGTGATATTCATGGAAAAAGCAATCGTATACACATCTACAAACTGCCCGCATTGCCGTCAAGTAAAGAGCTACTTGAGTGAAAAAGGCGTAGAGTACGAAGAACGCAACATCGAAACGAATGAAGCTTATGCGCAAGAGGTTTGGGATATGGGTATTCGTGCCGTTCCATTGACGCTGATCGGGGAAGAACGTATTTCCGGTATGAACAAAACCAAGTTTGAAAAAGTGTTGAACGCTTAATCCAACCTAACAGCAGACGACGGTCCTATGATCGTTATATGGTTAAGAAAAGGCACCCATCGCAGCTAATACTGCAATGGGTGCCTTTTTACTTATAAGGACACACGTACTCGCCCGAGAAAAGGAGCGGTTGCCGCATAGGCGGCACCTAGCATCGTCGAACGGCTGCCAAGCGTGGAGAAACGAATCTGTAGTTGCCGACGATGATAGGGCAGGGCACGTTCGTCAATCACATCACGCATACTTTGCTCCAACCAAGGTCTGGCTTCCGCCAGTGGACCGCCGATGATAAGCATTCCGGGGTTGAGGCTGTTCACAATGTTGGTAATACCCACACCCAAATATCGCCCAATATCATCAAGGACGCTTAATGTACTTACTTCACCTTGCTGAGCAAACGGCAGTAATTCCGCTGTATTATGTGCAGGTAGTTTCAATGTGGATGCTACATACGCCTTCTCTGAAGCATAGAGCTCCCAGCAGCCGCGACTACCGCAGGAGCAGAGTCGTCCGTTCCAATCAATAGTCATATGACCCGTCTCTCCGGCGTACCCCCAAGCTCCTTGATACGGTTTGCCATCAATGATAATCCCGGCCCCGATCCCGGACCCTGCACTGATGTAGACCAGATCCCGCACCTGCTGTCGGTGATCGCCGTCCATACCATAGTACAACTCGCCCTGTGCGCCGACGTTAGCTTCGTTATCCACTACGACGGGCAGACCTAGCTCGGCCTCAAGCTGCTGCCGCAGCGGAACCTCTTCCCAGCCCAGATTGGGTGCGAACAAAACGGTTCCGGTTTCATCCACCATACCCGGCACCCCCAGCCCAATGCCGACGATACCATGAGGGGATGGAGGAGTGGCCTGCATGAGCTCCTGAACAAGCTTTCGAATCTGTTCCATAACAAAGGCGGGATCATGCTGATTTAGGGAAAGGGTAAGCTCAGTTTCAATGGTACCTGACAGATCAGTTAGAGCGCCTTTGATGTACTGTACGCTGACCTCAATACCGAGTACAAAGCCTGCACGGCTATTGAACAGCAGCATTAAAGGCTTACGCCCGCCGCTGGATTCCCCTAATCCTGTCTCATACACAAGTCCATCGGTAATGAGCTCTGCCACCAGATTGGAAACGGTTGCCTTGTTTAATCCAGTTTGACTGGATAACTGTGCCCGGGATAGCGGAGCATGAAGGCGAATACGCTCCAGCACAATGGATTTATTCAGCTTTTTGACAAGCGCCTGATCGCCAGTGACATTCATGGTTCATTCACTTCCTGTTGGTGTAATTCCTGATATTATATCATAAAAACAAACTTAGTTTAAGCAATAGACAAAGTCTTTTGGCTGTGCTAGAATCGTTTTTGTAAACGTTTACTATAAAGGAGGAACTTATAATGGCTTATTTCGAACAGGTATCTAAAATTAACTTTGAGGGCAAGCAATCCGACAATCCTTTTGCGTTCAAATTTTATAATCCACAGGAAATTGTAGCGGGAAAAACGATGGAGGAGCATTTACGTTTTAGCATGGCCTACTGGCATACACTGGTTGCAGGCGGCTCCGATCCTTTTGGTGTAGAAACAGCGGAACGTCCATGGTCCAAGTTTACCGGGCTGGATTTGGCGAAGGCACGTGTGGAAGCTGCCTTTGAACTGCTGGATAAGCTGAATTTACCTTATTTCGCTTTCCACGATGTGGATATTGCACCGGAAGGCGCGTCATTAAAGGAATTTTACAGCAATCTGGATACCATCGTGGATCTGATTGAGGACCATATGAAAGCTACGGGGAAAAAACTGCTGTGGAACACGGCGAACATGTTTAGCCATCCACGTTATTTGCATGGTGCTGCCTCGACTTGCAATGCAGATGTATACGCACACGCAGCTGCTCAGATTAAAAAAGGACTGGAAGTGGGCAAACGTCTGGGCGCAGATAACTATGTTTTCTGGGGAGGCCGTGAAGGCTACGAAACACTGCTGAACACGGATTTGAAGCTGGAGCAGGACAATTTGGGACGTATGTTCCATATGGCCGTAGACTATGCGCGTGAAATTGGCTTTGACGCTCAGTTCCTGATTGAGCCAAAACCGAAGGAGCCAACGAAGCATCAGTATGATTTTGATGCTGCGACGACGATTGCTTTCCTGCAAAAATATGATCTGGATCAGCATTTCAAGCTTAATCTGGAAGCTAATCATGCAACTTTGGCGGGTCATACTTTTGACCATGAAGTACGTGTAGCACGGATTAACGGCATGCTGGGATCACTGGATGCAAATCAGGGAGATTTACTGCTAGGCTGGGATACGGACGAATTCCCGGTTGATCTGTATGATGCCACACTGACCATGTATGAAGTGCTGCAAAATGAAGGCTTGGGCCGTGGTGGTATCAACTTTGATGCCAAGGTACGCAGAGCATCGTTTGAGCCAGAAGACTTGTTCCTCGCGCACATCGCAGGTATGGATACGTATGCGAAGGGGTTGAAGGTAGCTGCCAAACTGATCGAGGATCGTGTGTTTGAGGACTTTATTGAGAAGCGCTACAGCAGCTTTAAAGAAGGTATTGGAGCAGACATCGTATCCGGAAAAGCAACGCTTGCTTCTCTGGCTGAATATGCTCTGGCGAACGAAACACCACGTAAAAACGTATCCGGTCGCCAGGAATATCTGAAAGCAACATTAAATCAATACATTTTGGCTGACTAATACCAGAATTCTATATATGTAATAGAAGCTGCACGATAACAGGGAAGGAGGTACTCCAATGCAGGAGAAGCTAAATCAGGAGCAGGAACGCTATGTCATCGGCGTAGATTTGGGTACCAGCGCGGTCAAAACGGTGCTGGTTAACCTCAAGGGTCAGGTGGCTTATGAAACATCTCAGTCTTACCCGCTCCATCAGCCGAAGGCAGGATATAGCGAACAGCATCCTGAGGACTGGGTCAGTGGCACGTTAGCATCACTGAAACAGCTTGTGGAGAAGGCCGGAATCGGCGGCACAGATGCCGTAGACGGTATTAGCTTTTCGGGACAGATGCACGGGCTTGTGCTGACTGACAAGGAAGGCCAAGTGCTTCGTCCGGCTATTCTGTGGAATGACACGCGTACAACAGCACAATGCCGTCGTATTGAAGAACAGCTCGGGTCGGAGCTGCTGAACATCGCACGTAATCGCGCGCTGGAAGGCTTCACGCTGCCCAAGCTGCTATGGGTGCAGGAGCATGAGCCAGATGTGTTGGCCCGTGCGTCACATTTTATGCTGCCCAAGGATTATGTGCGCTACTGTCTGACAGGAGAGCTGGCGACGGAGTATTCGGATGCGGCGGGCACGCTGCTGCTGGATATTGCGAACAAGCAGTGGAGCGAAGAGATCGCTGCCGCGTTTGATCTACCGTTGTCGCTGTTCCCGCCGCTGGTGGAATCCTTTGATCAGACGGGTACGCTCTTGCCGGAGATTGCGAAGCAGATCGGGCTTTCGCCTGAAACGAAGGTCTTTGCAGGTGGTGCGGACAACGCATGTGGCGCGATTGGTGCCGGCATTTTGAGTGAAGGCCGCACCCTATGCAGCATCGGCACCTCAGGGGTTGTACTTTCTTATGAGGAACGCAAGGATATTGATGTGCAGGGGCGGGCGCATTTTTTTAATCATAGTGAGCAGGATGCTTATTATATTATGGGGGTTACGCTCGCGGCCGGATACAGCTTGACTTGGTTTAAGGATACCTTTGCACCAGAGCATTCTTTTGATGCACTATTGGCAGATGTGAACTCTATTGAGCCAGGCAGCCGAGGGCTGCTGTTCACGCCTTATATCGTCGGCGAGCGTACACCTCATCCAGATGCAACCATTCGAGGCAGCTTTATCGGGATGGATGCGGGACATAAGCTTGCGCATTTTACACGAGCGGTACTGGAAGGAATAACGTTTTCGCTCAAGGAATCTATAGATATTCTTAGAGGGACGGGCAAAACGGTGAATGAAGTGATTTCCATCGGCGGCGGTGCGCGTAATGAGGCATGGCTGCAAATGCAGGCAGATATTTTTAACGCGGATATCATCAAGCTGGAAAGCGAGCAGGGACCTGCCTTGGGGGCGGCCATGCTGGCTGCTTATGGTAGTGGCTGGTTTGAATCTCTGCAAGCGTGTGCTGAAGCATTTCTGCATGAAGCAGCGAGATATTCGCCGAACCCGGACCGTGTGGCACAGTATGAAGGTCTATACGAGCTGTATCGTGAAGTTTACTTGCACACGCGAGAGCTAAATGAGCATTTGGCAGTGTATCGCTGAATACGGTGAGCTTTAAGCGTAAATAAGAAACGGCTTCGGGTGTAAGAAACCCCCGAAGCCGCTTTTCATGTGATGATGAGTTGGAATTAAATACTTTTCTTGATTTTCGCATAATCTTCATGCATAGAGCTGGCTGCACAACCCGGACATGACTTGCTCGACGAACACCCCGCACAGGCGCCTTGACGGCTTTTTCGCAAAAATCGTACCAGCACCCACGCACTATAACCGAGGATCGCCAATAAAATGATGATATTGATCATGGAATTCACTTCCTTTTATTTACTATAGGGCCTGACTTTAACCCCAACCTAATAATCTGCCGCATTGATAGATCAAGACGGCAATGATATATGCAACGGCCAAAGGATAGATCACAGAAAATGCGGTCCAACGCCACGAAAGGGTTTCTTTACGAATGACCGCTACCGTAGCCAGACACGGAACATACAACAGAATGAACACCATAAAGCTAAGAGAGGCAAGCGGTGTAAAGGCATGTCTGACTTGTAGTTCAAGTCCCTGCATATCAGGAACGTGGTAAATAATATTCATCGTTGATACGACAACTTCCTTGGCCATAAAGCCTGTGAGCAGGGAAGCCCCTGCTTGCCAGGTGCCAAAACCGAGAGGGGCTAGTAATGGAGCGAACCAACCTCCAACGGTGGCAAGCAGGCTGTCATCCATTTCTACCCCGAAGCCCTGCGGACCGAAATTGGACAAGAGCCAGATGCCAACCGAGCCTGCAAGAATAATGGTTCCGGCTTTACGGACGAAGCCTTTAACCTTCTCCCATGTGCTGCGGAATAGTGTAAGAGCCTGCGGCACTCGATAGGGAGGAAGTTCCACGATGAAGAGGGAGGGCTCACCCGACAAAATGGATACTTTGGAAAAAATTTTGGCAAGTATAAGTGAAACGACGATTCCTAACACATACATCAGCATGATGATGCTTGCCGCATGTGTTGGGAAAAACACACCCGCAAACAACGCATATACCGGCAGGCGGGCCGAACACGACATAAAGGGCACCAGCAACGTGGTAATGAGACGCTCTCTGGGCTGTTCAATGGTGCGTGCTGCCATAATCGCAGGGACATTGCAGCCAAATCCGATGATGAAGGGAATGAAGCTTTTCCCGTTCAAGCCCACGGCTTGCATCAGACGATCCATGAGTATCGTGACCCGTGCCATATACCCGGAGTCTTCGATCACCGAGATAATCAGAAATAAAATAGCAATTTGAGGCAGAAAAACAAGCACACCCCCGACTCCAGCCACGATGCCGTCCACGACTAGACTTTGCGTAAAGGCAGACGCGTTCAAGTGAACGAGTAATTCAGAAATCCAACTGCTGAGTGCACCTGAAAAAAATCCATCCAGCATATCTGAAAGGATCGTACCCGCCCAATCGAAGGTGAACTTGAAGGTAGCGTACATCAGCAGCAAAAAGATCGGAATCCCCAGATACCGGTGAGTTAATAGTGCATCTAGCCTATCCGTTAGGCTGTGCGGCTTGAGCTTGGAGGTGTCGAGTGCCTTGGTACACAGATCAGCAATCCATGCTGTTCGTACAGAACGAATATGCTGAGCAGGCGTGATGGCACAGCCTTCACTGAGCAGCTCTTCTTCGCAACGGCGAATACGCGCAGTTACTTGTTCACGCTGCACCTCATCTGTCATCCATTCCATGACGACAGGATTGTTTTCCAGACATTGCAGTGCGGCCCATCGGAGTTGCGGTACAGATGCATTCGGCAGTAAGTTGCAAATATCATGAATAGCCGCTTCGACGGCTGGGCCGTAATCCAGTTGAAAAGTATTGGATGCATGTCTTACTTCTCGAAGAGATGCGAGCATTTGCTTACTTCCACTACCTGTGCGTGCCACCATAGGAATGATGGGAACGTTCAATTGTTCAGCCAACAATTCCTTGTTTACGCGAAGACCCGTGGCATCAGCTACGTCAGTCATGTTTAAGCCAAGTACAAGGGGACGGCCATATTCCAGTAGTTGTACGGTCAGATACAGATTACGCTGGAGCTGGGAGGCATCCACGATATTGATCAGGGCCGCAGGCGGCTCTTCCAGCAAATATCGGGTTGCAACACCTTCATCCAGCGAAAGAGGGAGTAAAGAGTAGGCACCTGGCAAATCCACCAATACGGCAGACTTGTCACGCAGGAGCCCTGTTTTCTTTTCCACGGTGACGCCGGACCAGTTCCCTACTTCTGCATACGTACGAGTCAGCTTGTTGAATAATGAGGTTTTTCCTGTATTGGGATTGCCAAATAGAGCGATCATGTCCATGTCGGAACGACCTCCAGTTGTTTCACTTGATTTTGACGGAGGCCGACCAGTTGGCCGTTGCATTCAATGACGATCGGGCCGCCCAATAAACTGATTTTTTTTAAGCGTATGATGGAACCTTCGTTGATGCCCATGTCTGTCAAGCGGCGGCGCAATGAGGGATGAAGAGGGTCAAGGGATTGCAAACGCACAGTCTGACCTAGTGGCGTACGAAGAAGTGAAATACATTCTGGCATGGTGTTCAGCCTTTCTGATCTAGAATGAGAATCAATATCATTTACTTCCGATGCCAGTACCATATCATGAGGATACTTAGATTGCTGTGATAAAATTCGCTGCGAACGACATGTTTGCCCCTTGCTCCCATCTGTTATATCGCCGAGTATGTGTGTCGCAACCTGTCTTTTTAACTGTCCCATTACTCGTCTGCAACCGACAAAACTAGAGCGTTTGGGGCAACTGTTTTTATGGTAAGATAGAGCTGTTTATAACTATGCTAAGAAGGGCAGGAACGCTCTGTATGAACAGAAAAATCGGGGTTAGGCTTGTAAAATGTCTGGTTGCGGGTGCAGCGCTGGCTGTGTTGCTGCCGCAGGCTGTGGAGTGGGGCAGCAATGTGTATGCGGCGTCGATCAAGCCGGCTCCATCGGTATCATCGCAGCAGCTTCAGAACAAGCTTTTACAGGCAATGGCTACGCGGAGTGAAACGCTGACCTTTACATATCAAGGGCGAGTGAACGGTCTCAAGCAGCAATTACAGACGGCCATCCAACAGGCCATGGAGAGCGATCCGTATGTGAATTATACGATCAAAAGCTACGCATTCAGCTATACAGGCACAACGACCTCCGCTCAGGTTACGATTCGTTTAAGCTACCGGGAGACGAAGGAACAGACAGCTTATGTGGATAGCACAGTTAAAGCGGTGCTGGGGGATATTATTATGAAGGGAATGACGGATCATGAGAAGGTGAAGGCCATCCATGATTGGATCGTCGTGCGCCTGAAGTATGATGAAGCACAGCAAAAGTACACAGCCTACGATGGCCTGAAAACGGGAAGCACGGTCTGTCAGGGTTATTCACTGCTGGCCTATAAAATGCTGGAACGTGCAGGCATTACGAATCGGATTGTGGAAGGTAGAGCAGGGGGACAGCTGCATGCATGGAATCTTGTTTTATTAGATGGTCGATGGTATCACATGGATACGACATGGGATGATCCAACCCCAGATCGCGCGAACGAAGTAAGCACTTCATATTATCTGCTGACGGATACCGAAATGCGGCGGGATCACTCATGGGTGAAACCGTATCCTCAGGCGAATACATCGTATCGGGAAACCTTATCAGCACTGGTAGCTGCCGGAGGATCAAAGGCTGCTGTGTATCAAAAACTGTACAATACCCTCGAATATCCGCTGCAAGATGGTAAGGGTCTGGTTAAATCATCTGCTGACATTAAGGAACAGGTACGTAAGATTGCAAATAAGGGAGGGACGACACTTACCTTCGCCTATCAGGGAACGGAGCGAAGTCTCAAGGAGGATTTACAGTCCTTATATCAACTCGGCTTAAAATCCATTTCTTATCAGATTACGGACCTTGGAAGTACCGGCAATCTTCGGGTAACCCTGAAATGGACCTAATCATCTGCTGTAAAAAGCTACATTAACAAAGGAGTATTTTATTTATATGCACAGGCGTTCCTTTACCTATTTGCTTGGCACGCAGACCATGTCCAATGCGGCCGACATTCTTTATATTATGGCACTTGTGTCTTTGGTTTTTCATGAAACAGACTCCATCTTCTCTTCGGTGCTCGTTCCGTTGCTGCGAATGGGGGCACAGATGATCAGCGGCTTTTTAGCACCGCTCATTTTGGCCCGATTCCAGCTTCCTTTTATTTTATTCGTTTCTCAGTTCGGGCAACTGGCTTTCTTTGCTGTTCTGCTGGGCCACTTGTGGTCAGCAGGCACGGAGCCGATATGGGTGATTGTGTTTACGTTGGTGGCAGCCATGTCCTTTCTGGACGGATGGACTACGCCTGCGCGTAATGCGCTGATTCCTCGCCTTGCGTCCGGGGAAGGACTTATGCGGGCAAACAGTCTGGTATCGGTCAGCGATCAGACGGTGCAATTAGCGGGGTGGGGGCTTAGTGGTGTGCTCGTAGCCATGCTAGGTTCGGAAAAAACACTACTGGTTGCTGGCGGATTATATATGATAGCCATGATCTTCACCAGCCTGATTCGAGATCCACTAGAGGGCAAAGCTCATTATTTGCTGCAACCTGGAACAAGGGTGCGAGGTGGAGATGTCTCAGTTTTCGAAGCTCTAACTGAACCCGGGCAAGGGCATCATGACTTGCCTCCTGCACAGTTGGAAGATACACTATATGGCCCGGAATCTGAGAGCCCCACACTACCTCCCAAGCGTAAAAAGGAAATACTTCGTGAAGGCTGGAGCCTCATCGGAGCCAGTCGCAGACTGAAAGCTCTTATTTTTATGGATATGATTGACCTTCTAGGGGGTTCGGTTTGGGTAGGCGCGTTCACGCTTGCTTTCGCTCAGCAGGTCTTGCACAAAAGTGAGGCATGGTGGGGATACATCAATGCAGCGTATTTTGCAGGAGCGATTGGCGGCGGTATCGTGGTCCTCGCCTGCGTCAAGTATTTGCAGCGCAGACTGCTGCCCGCCATGTTGGCGGGGATGGCAGGTTATGGGCTGCTGACAGCTTGGTATGCACTGAACACATTACCGCCACTAACGCTGCTTATCGTGCTGTTGATGGGACTACCTGCGGAAATGTCCGTCGTATCCCGCCGTACGATGATGCAAATGAGTGTGTCTGTACATGATTTGCCTAAGGTGCTGTCCGCCCAGGCTACGCTGACAAGCCTAACGTTTTGTATTTCGCTGCTTTTAATGGGCTGGATTGCAGATCATTTGGGTATCGTTAATTTGTACTTGTTTTCAGCAGGGTTGACGCTGATTGCTGTCATATACGGTATTTTTAGTCGTCGTGCCTTATCTATGTCTTTATCAGCTGAAGTAGCTGCTTCTTCCAAATAAACAAAAAAAGAAAAAGAAAAGGCCCGTCTCCGGGCATATACAGGTGAACATGCGGATAAACAGTCTTGGACCAGGTTTACCAGCGTGTTCTCCCTGATATGTGGAGACGGGCTTTTTTTAATGTCTTCTATTATTTATCCGAAGAAGCATCCGGGCTCAAATCACATTCTTTTAATGGAACGATTTTAGTACGTTTGGTCCATTTGTAGCCGAGCCACAGCAGAAGGAATAGCGGCACACTCATGTACGTAGCGATCATCGTTTTCCAGTCAATCTCCTGTCCGGTGAAGGCATCCGCCCCTTGCCCGATAATGACAATGATACACAGAGCGAAGGCGAACAACGGGCCAAATGGGAACCAACGGGCTTTGTATGGAAGCTCACTCAGACTGTGACCCTGTGCATTAAAGGCACGGCGGAAACGATAATGGCTGACTGCAATTCCGACCCACGTAATAAATCCGCACATTCCAGAAGCATTCAGCAGCCAGTTATAGACTACACCGTCTCCATACAGGGAGGCGAGAAAGGCTAGCATACCGACAGCGGTCGTGATCAGCAGCGCGTTCATAGGAATGCCGCGTCTATTGATACGTCCGAGGAAACGCGGGGCTTTACCTTCTCGTGCCAAAGCGTACAGTACCCGAGTGGCCGCGTACATACCCGAGTTACCTGCCGACAATACGGAAGTCAAAATAACGGCGTTCATAACAGAGGCAGCAATCGCAAGCCCTGCTTTTTCAAATACGAGCGTGAACGGGCTGACCCCGATATCACTGATATCTCCCCGCAGCAGATTCGGATTGGTGTACGGAATGATCAATCCAATCACGAGAATTGCGAGAATATAAAAGAACAGGATGCGCCAAAAGATTTGACGGATGGCGCGCGGCACATTTTCACGCGGATTTTCGCTCTCTCCTGCGGCTACCCCAATCAGCTCCGTTCCCTGAAAGGAAAAGCCCGCTGCCATGAATACACCCAGTACAGCAAAGAATCCACCATGGAACGGGGCGTCTCCTACCGTGAAGTTGGCAAAGCCGACCGCAGGACCACCCATAATGCCGAAGATCATCAGCACACCTACAGTCAAAAAGATGACCACAGTCACAATTTTAATCATGGCGAACCAGTATTCAGACTCACCGTAGCCTTTGACGGTCAACGCGTTCAGTGCGAAGATTACGGCCAGGAATAACAGACTCCACCAGGCAGAGTGACTTTCCGGGAACCAGTATTTGATCAGCACGGTCGCTGCTGCCAATTCGGCAGCAATCGTCACCGCCCAGTTGTACCAGAAGTTCCAGCCCATGGCGAAACCAAAAGCCGGATCGACGAAGCGACCTGCATAGGTGTTAAAAGAGCCGGATTCAGGCATAAATGTAGCCAACTCACCGAGGCTGGTCATAAGGAAGTAGACCATGAGGCCAACTGCTGCATAAGCCAGCAGGGCACCACCGGGTCCAGCTTCGGCAACTGCGCCTCCACTGGCGAGGAACAGACCTGTTCCGATAGAACCGCCGAGGGCGATCATCGTCATATGGCGGGCTTTGAGACTTTTACGCAAGGTTCCGTCAGATGTTGCTCTGTGTTGCACGTTCAAACACTCCTTCATGAAATTGTATTTCATGTCAGGGCAAGAGCTAGAAGGAGGGGGAGTATATAAATCAAAAAACCGCAGGGAATACGCCTGCGGTTTTGTCTATGCATTCCGCACCATACCTTCTTCTATAACAAGATAGCTCAACACACGTGTCTGTGTTAGGACAGCGTGTGACAGTTCTGCTCCTTTCGGTTAGCAGCCCCAGCATTCGGAGTATTTACAAAGAGTCAGCTCCGCATACTTCGGCGGGTGTACCTTTCCACTGGAATCTCAGACGGCTCTTATCGTCTCCTCCGGTGTACCGATTACATCCGCGACCTCTACCTCATCATAAAACAGGGTTGATGAGGTGTATGACATGATATTTTATTGTATAGCGAATTACAGTATATCGTACCTGTACATCTTCTGACAATCGACAATTTTTTGAAAATCACTCGTAGAATCTTAAATTAAGAGTTCCGCTTGGCCATCTGCTGCCAAACTGTGCCCGCGGCTTGTTCGCCTGATTCGATGCGTTCCAGCGCCATTTTAGCCTGTAGACTGACCTCGAATTCGGGATCATCGACCGCCTTCTCCAACGCATCACGCGCATCCTCGGTTCCCACCTCGTATAAAAAACGTGCCGCCCGCCAGCGCACCAACTTGCTGCTATCCGACAGGGCTCCGATCATTGCACTGGTAGCGACCGGATCGCCGATGTCCGACAACGTGTCGCCTGCGGTGCGGCGTACTGCCGCTGAAGGATCGCGCAGCGCCTCGGCTAGCAGTTCCATCGCCTCCGGTGAGCGAATATCGCCCAGATAGACGACGCCCAGTCGCCGCAGCTGCATTTTGTCGTCATGCAGCGCTTGCCGAATAAGCGGCAAATGCTCGGGCGTCGGGTCCAGCCGATCCAGCGCAGCGTAGCGTGTACGCCAATCTTCGTGTTGCAGGGCCTGCTCCAGCTCGGCATCGCTCCACTCGCGGCGTTCCTCCACGAATTCGCTGTTGTTTGCGCCGTGGGCAATCGCTTGTTGGATAATCTGCTCCAGCCGCTCTTGTGGAAAGGCTGCCTCCAGTTCCTGCTCAACCTCACGTGCAATGTCCGGCAGTTCACCATAGCGGACGCCGTAATCACTCAGCTTGCGTTCCTTAATCAGCGTTGCGCTCGCTACACGGGTAACGGCTTGCACAAAGCGGTCGGACAAGGAGATTCGTTCCTCCTGCTGCCCTGCCTTGACTCGAATTTGCATAGGAATGCCGCGAAAAAATTGCACAAAAACCTGTGCCTCGCCAAACGCTTCTCCAGAGGTTTCCTCTGGCAAATCCCAATTGGCGTCAGCGCCTTCCTCGCCTAGCTGATCTCGGACTTGACCCAGAATGGTAGACCAATCTGCATTCCCTTTGCGGTCAAGGGCTACGAAGTCGGTTGTGTGAAACACGCTTTTGACCCCTTCAATGCCCAGCATGCGCCGGATAAATGGGGGAGCGGAACGCTCATTGTCTCGTGTATATGTTCTGCGGATACCCGCTTCCAGTCGCTCATCCAGATGCAGCATCATGGTGTTCGGACTGGGAGTTGGCTCGATAGATGTTATTTTCATAGCTCAGTACAGCCTCCTGTTCAAAAGTTCTCCATATATAGCTTATCTGTATTGTAACTCATTCTGCGAATGTCTCCAAAGAGAAGTTCGCGTTTCACAGGAAAATGCAATGACATATATCACGATGATTCATATAAACATGGCTGATGAATATGGAGGTTTTTTTAATAAAAACAGGATGCTATATAAGCCGAACTCGGAAAATTAACATGAAAACGGAGTAGGCGGAATGGTGCTGTACAAGCGTAGCGGTCGCTTTGGTCCCCGGATTTTTACCCTAATCATAGGCCTTATTCTAGAAATCCGGGGGCGGTGGCGATGGGAAGTAGCATCCGAATGCGCAGGGAGGCGATAAATCCCACAGACAGAACTGCCGCCAGCAGCATAAATGTAGTCATCTGATTGCCGCCATTCCCCATCAAACGAATGGAGAGCATAGGAGCTAGACTTGTACCGGCAAACAGGATGAAGGTATATAGTGAGACAGCTATAGCCCTCGCTGCACCGCCGAGCTGGCCGACGATTGCTATGAGTGAAGGAACACTCAGGGCAATGCCGCTGACAAAGCATACACTCAACACCACGATAGTCATAAGAGAGTGTGTCATTCCCATCAGCGCCAAACTCAGAATGGAAAGAATAAGAGCTGTACGTAATATAAGGTGCACACCGTATTTCTGGGCTAGCTTTCCGGCGAATGGTGAAAGGAGCATGCCGATGATACCAGCGGATCTGACATAAAGCATCTGTCGGCTATTCAGGCCAAATTCAGGGCCGCCAAGATAGCTACCCAAAACCGTATACATGCTCACAAAGGACATCAGGAGAACAAAAGCAACCGTGTAGCTTAACCATAAAGGATACGAGCGCAGAACGGTACCCAACTGACTGAAAGCTGCCCAAATGCGAACACCTCGTTGAGGGGAGGGGGTTTTAGGTAGGAAAAAAAGGACGATTAGGAAGGTAATTGCATACAAAATGCCTAGCATCCGAAATACTGTATTCCACCCCATTTGTTCGCTAATGACAATACTAAATACCTGACCAGCGATACCTGCTACTAGAAAACCGGTGCTGATAAAGCCGATAGCCGTTACCCGTTTTTCGATCGGGAACATATCGACAGCGTATGCAAGAGCAACGGGGGAAAAGGTGGCTGCAGCCAAACCTTGAAGCAAGCGCAGTATAACCAATACAGAATACTGACTGGTTAAACTGATGGACAAAGAAATAATCGTTAGTGCAAGCAGTCCGGTGACGATAACTTGCTTTCGTCCAAAGCGGTCAGACAATCCACCATAAACAAGACATCCTGCCGCAAAGCCTAAGGAAAAGATACTGCCCGGCAGGGCTGCTTCAGCAAGCGTTTTTCCAAATACTTTAGCAAAGAAAGGGAGCAAGGGGATCGTCACATACAGGCTGGACATGACGACAACCGCTGACCAACATAGGATTACAGTCATCCATGCATAAGGGAGAGCAACATTTCCTTTCTGTATAACGGTATGATGGGTTCGTAATTTACTCATCAATTAAACACTCCTTAATCATAAAGTAAGCAACTTGTTAATACGAACAATTGGATATATTAGATAACCTAATTATATGTTTAAAAAAATTTATCTACCCACCCCCAGTCTGCCTTCCATATGATGATGGATTTTCTCTATAATCTGCGAAAAAACGACCTGCTCCTCAGGCTCCAAAATACTCGCTAGGGAAGCACAGGAAGACCAAAAAACAGGGAGCACTTGCTGTACAAGATGAGAACCCGCCTCTGTAATGCGTACATGAATTTTGCGTCGATCTGAAGAATTATGTTCTCTGATAATCCAGCCTCGTTGCTCTGTCCAGTCCAGAAGAGATGTCACAGATGCACGACGAATTCCCAGACGGTCGGCAATCATTGAAGGGCTCATCTGGGCCTGAGATTGGTGCAGTGTCAACAGCAACAATAAATCTAGCTTACTCTCTGTCAGGCCATAAGCAGCTAGATCCAAATCTATTGCGTCGAGCGTATTATCACCCGTCCATAGCAAGAAGAGACCAATACGGGCGAGTTGTCGATTCGTTTCTGCAAGAGCAGTTTGATCCATTAGCTCCAGATAAGGTTCTGGACCCAGACGGGGAAGAGGTTGCTGGACGGTGTCCCGCTTACTTTGCTTTGGTGGCATACATTCACTCTTTTCATATAATTAGGTTATCTAACTATATATCAATATAGCGTATTGAAATGCATAAAACAATATCTAAAAAGAAATACTGCTACATTCAATGCAGAAGCAGGGTTAAAACTCGACAGAATGAACCAAACTGTGAATAGGTTACCAAAATGCGCCAATAGATAAGTGAAGGAGGCGTTCCTATGTTCCGCAAGCAGGAAAGAACGCTCATTATTGTATGTATAGTAATTGCGGCCATTATGCTATATGCCGTAATTAAAAGCATAGCTCGCTTGACTCCTTAGTTGGTAATCCAGAGTGATCCGCGATGTTTAAAATGTGAAATGAAGGAGTGAAACCCATTTGTCTTCACTGGACCCTGTATTACTAAGCCGGATGCTGACCGGAATTACCCTGTTTGTTCATATCGTATTTGCATCTATCGGCGTCGGCGTACCCTTAATGATTGCACTAGCAGAATGGCGCGGGCTGCGAACTGGTGATCCGCATTATACACTGCTGGCCCGACGGTGGGCGCGAGGGTTTGTCATTACCGTTGCCGTGGGTGTCGTTACAGGTACCGCCATTGGTCTGCAGCTCAGCTTGCTTTGGCCCACCTTTATGCGGGTGGCTGGACAAGCGATTGCGCTGCCTCTGTTTTTGGAGACGTTTGCTTTTTTCATCGAAGCTATATTCCTGGGCATCTATTTGTATACTTGGGATCGGTTTAAAAGCAAATATTTTCACCTGATGCTGCTCATCCCGGTAGCGATTGCCTCATCTGCATCAGCGGTTTTTATTACGACTGTGAACTCGTTCATGAACCAACCTCAAGGCTTTACACTCAAAAATGGAGTCATGACAAATATTCATCCCATCGAGGCCATGCTAAATCCGGCTACGCCGACCAAAGTTTCTCATGTACTGGCTTCCTCGTATACATTGAGCGCTGGGGTGCTGATGGGACTGGCTGCTTACAGTATGCTGCGGGGACGTAATCACGCTTATTTTAAAAAGGCGCTGAAGCTCACTGCCACCTGTACCATTGTGTTTGCCATCAGTACAGTGATGATTGGAGATGCATCCGGTAAATTTCTGGCCAAATATCAGCCGGAGAAGCTGGCCGCCGCTGAATGGCATTTTGATACGATGACGCACGCGCCCTTCGTATATGGCGGATACATGGATAAGAACGGTGAAATCAAATATGCCCTGAAAGTGCCTTATGCACTTAGTGTGTTGGCTGGTAATTTGCCCAGTACGGAGGTTAAGGGATTAAATGACTATCCGGTCGAGGAGCGTCCGCCGCTGTCTATTCATTATATGTTTGACCTCAAGATCACCACAGGAGTGCTGATCCTCGTCATCCCACTGCTGTATCTGATCCGAAAGCGCCTGCCAGGTCGCAAGCCATACCCCAAATGGCTGCTGTTGGCGCTCATTTTGGTAGGGCCGATGGCGATGGTAGCTATTGAGCTCGGATGGATGTTTGCGGAGGTCGGTAGACAGCCGTGGATTTTACGCGGATATATGAAGGTGTCCGAAGCAGCAACCACTTCTACGAGTGTCGGGTGGATGCTGGTGTTGTTTGTTATTTTGTATCTGGTGTTGTGTTTCTCGGCCATTAAGGTACTCAGCAAGCTATTCCGCAATAAGGATGCGGTGGAAGAGATCAGGCAGCTGGGCCTGGAAGGGGCTGAAGGCAAGTGAGCTATGAAATTGTAGGTATCGCCATTTTGTGGACGTTCCTATTCGGATATTTGCTTGTGGCATCCATTGATTTTGGTGCAGGGTTTTTCAGCTTTTACAGTGTGTTGACAGGCCACCAGAACAAAATCCACAATATCATTCAACGGTATCTATCCCCGGTGTGGGAGGTAACAAACGTATTTCTCATCTTTTTTGTGGTGGGATTAAACGGGTTCTTCCCGGATGCGGCATATTACTATGGTACGGCGTTACTCGTTCCCGGCAGTATTGCGATTGTGCTTCTTGCGATCCGGGGAGTGTATTATGCATACAATACGTATGGGCATTCCGGTACAAATAATATCGTCTACATGGCGTTGTACGGTGCGACAGGGTTGCTGATTCCGGCGGCACTGTCGACGGTCCTCGCTATATCGGAAGGCGGCATTATTGTGGAGAACAGTACAGGTGTGCACCTGCAATGGGGGCAGCTATTAAGTAATCCCTATACGTGGGCGGTTATTTTTCTGGCGTTGGTAAGCGTACTGTATATCTCGGCGATGTTTTTGGCCTATTATGCCAAAAGGGCAGGAGACAAGGTCGCTTTTGAAATCGTACGAGGATATGCACTGCTTTGGAGCGGTCCAACGATTGTTGCGAGTCTGCTCGCATTTTTTCAGATTAACAAACAAAATCCAGATCATTTTACCAATATGCTGAACATAGCCTGGATGTTTGTCGCATCCTTCATATGCTTTGCGGGAGCAGTTTATCTGGTATGGCAGCGGCGGCATCTAGGGGTTTCGTTCATATTGGTGATGCTGCAATTTGCATTTGCCTGGTATGGCTACGGCCGCTCGCATCTCCCGTATGTTTTGTATCCCTACATTAATGTGTATGACAGCTTTACAAATTCTACGATGGCGTATGCGTTGATTACGGCGTTTGTTGCAGGTCTGCTGGTGCTGATCCCTTCGCTGATCCTGATATTAAGATTGTTTCTGTTCGATGCAAAATATGTGCGCGGACATGAAGGAAAGAAAGGGTGAGTTAGAGTGGCTGCTTTCGAGCATTTTACAATTATGTATGAGTCACCTATCATTATTGTCGTGGCGATTGTGTTTTTGTTTATTTATTCGGCACGCTTTAAAAATCCACAAGATTGACAACAACAGGTGGAACAGGCCTTCCTGATTGATCCGGGAGGTCTGTTTTTGCTGTATTATCGCAGAATTTCCTTTACAGACGTGATTGAATTATACTTTACATATATCAGGATGTTGCATCATTTTATGTTCACACTCGAATGACAATATATAGTTAAATTGAACCGCTGCATTTTTTGGAGAACGGGTTCATCAGGGAGGGAGCTGCATCATGCCCAAAGTTCGTTTTAACAATATGGATCATGTAAATACCGATAAAACCATCAAGCAATTCAGACAATGGCGGCAGGAGCGACGCAGCAAAATAAAGGATTATACGTTCGTTGTGCCAAACCATCCCCCGGAGCTGGAGTTTCTGCATAGCAATCGGGAGATGGCGACAGCCACCTGGGTGGGACATTCCACCTTTTTCATCCAGTATCTTGGGCTGAATATCGTCACCGATCCGGTATGGGCAGAGCGTATGGCTTTTGATAAAAGGTTGGCTCCACCCGGCATTCGTATTCAGGATGTACCCCCACTGGACATCATTCTGCTGTCTCATTCCCATTATGATCATTTACATTTAGAATCGTTGCGGAAATTATATCGTGCAGATACGCTGATGCTTGTACCCTCAGGGTTAAAGGCGAAAATGATCCGCAAAGGTTTTCGCAACTGTCATGAGCTGCAATGGTGGGAGTATTTTACGGTAGGAGGGGTACGCTTCACATTTGTTCCAGCCCAGCATTGGACACGACGCACACCGTTTGATACCAATACTTCGCATTGGGGTGGATACGTTCTGCAAAGTGAACAGCAGGTGATTGGCTCTGCCACGTCCGTCACGGAATCCAATCCTCATTCTAGTGCAGACTCAGAGGATGCACCAACGTTGTATTTTGTGGGAGACACCGGATATTTTCGTGGGTTTAAGGAGATTGGCGAGCGCTTTGCCATTGACCTGACCTTTATGCCGATTGGCGCGTATGAACCGGAATGGTTCATGACCTCGCAGCACGTGACACCGGAGGAGGCATTGCAAGGGTTTGTAGATTGCGGCGCAGATCAAATGATTCCGATGCACTACGGGGCCTTCAAGCTGGCGGATGATACGCCAAGAGAGGCGCTGGATCGTCTCGAAGCGGAGCGTGACCGTATGGGTATTGCGAAGGAACGTATTCATGTTCTTGGGCACGGAGAGACGCTGAAAATTGGACGTCGCTGCTCAACTACAATCTGAGGAATTCGACATAATCTTATATAAGAGGATTTTGCAAAAATCCTGATAAACCAAGCGGCTCGGCGGACAATTAATTTTGCCTGCCGAGCCGCTTGGTTTGGTTTTTAGCTATAATGCAGGATTAAACGGCTTCGGAATCACTTGCCAAAGAGGAATCGCTGTTGGCGATGGGATGACGAACGATTTTAACTTCATAGAACGTGATTTTATTTTCAATAATATAGTCCGGAATTTGACGATGGCTATGGGATTCGCGGAATGCTTCGCTTTTCGTCCAGCCTTGGAAGTTCTCTTTTTCTTTCCAGCGTGTACTGATTGTTACTTCCTCATAATCCTGCGTGTTTTCAGTCAGCAGTACTTCCAGACCGAGAAAGCCCTCCATTTTCTCAACTTTTCCTTCTTTGTTAAATCTTTCGATGAGTAAATGTGCATTGCCCGGTGTGATTTTAGATGTATTTGTAACGATAACCATATTAAATTCCTCCTGAATGATGTGGTATGGTCGGTATAATAACCGGATAGCCATCCTCAAATTTGATGGTAGCGTTCATTTCATAAATGTCACGAAGAAAAGCAGACGTCAAAATCTCACGGGGTTCACCGGCAACGGCGATTCGTCCCTTTTTAAGCGCGATCATATGATGACAATAGGCCGCAGCTTGCTGCAAATCATGCAGTACCATAACAATCGTCAAGCCGGACTCGTGATGGATACGCCGCAGCATATCCATAACTTCAAATTGGTGGGCGATATCCAGAAAAGTGGTCGGTTCATCGAGCAAAAGAATACCTGTTTGTTGGGCCAAGGCCATTGCAATTCGCGCTTTTTGTTGTTCACCTCCTGATAGAGTATGGAACATTCGATCTGCATAGGGCTTGATGCCCGTAATCGTCATGACATGGTCCACGATTTGCTGGTCCTGTCCGGTATGGCGTACCCTCAAGCCTTTGGCATGAGGAGATCTTCCGTAAGCGACCAGCTCGCGGACCGTCAATAACGGCAGCATATCTTTCATTTGCGGCAGCATTGTAATCGTCTGGGCAAAATCACGCCGCTTGTATTCCTGCACGGGTTTGCCCAGTACGGAAACCTGACCCTGATCCTGCTTAAGCAACCGGGTCATAATCCGCAAAAGTGTGGACTTGCCTGAACCGTTCGGCCCGACGATCGCGGTGAGCTGACCAGCGGGCAAGGTGATATTCACATCAACCAGCTTGAAATAACCACGTTGTAAGGAGATATGCTCACCCTGAATGGCTGTCATCCGAAATTCCCCCGTTTCTTGAGCAGGATTAAGAAGAACGGTGCCCCGATGACGGCCAACAAAATGCCTACTGGTAGTTCAATCGGGTCAAACCAGGATCGTGCCACCGTATCTGCCAGGACAACCAGCGTTCCACCGCCTACAATGGAAAGGGGAAGGAGGAAACGATAATCTTCCCCGATTAGCAGCCGTATGACATGGGGAACGACCAGCCCTACAAAGCCGATTAGCCCGGCTACACTGACCGCTGTACCGGCGAGCAGAGCAGAAAGCAGGATAATGAGCATACGTTGAAGCTCTACTCGCTGACCAAGTAGCTGTGCTGAATCGTCGCCCAGCAGCAGTAAATTAGCAGGTTTAATCGCAAAGAAAGAGGCGATTAATCCAATGATGGCGTAAGGCGTCATGAACTCTAGATGATGCCAGCTTCTTCCGTTTAATCCGCCGGATAGCCAAGGAAGAACGGCCTGTACGCGGTCGCTATACATGACCATTACGCCGTTGGTGAGTGCGCCCAGCAGCGCGTTGATCGCAACGCCAGCGAGCACAATTTTGACAGGCGATGCCCCTCGGTCCCAAGCCAGCAGATAAATGACGATTGCGCTCAGAAAGGCTCCCAAAAAGGCGGTTATCGGAAGAAGGTAGCTGAGCTGTGGAAGCATCACCATCGTAATGACGGCGGCAAGTCCACCTCCAGCCGATACACCAATAATGCCAGGGTCAGCCAATGGATTTTTCATGACACCTTGAAGAAGTGCTCCGGAAGCTGCGAGACAAGCTCCTACCAGTAAACCTACTAATACTCTGGGTAGCCGGAGATCCATCAGGATTGTGCGATATGTAGATTCATCATTATGTAGCAAAATCTGATTGATTTCTTGAAGTGGAATTGACACCGAACCGTAGGCCAGACCGTACACAGAGACGGCCAGCAGTAGAATCGGAAGGGTAATCCAGGCGATGGTGCGTCTTCTGGCGCGCTGTAGTTTGTTCATCTCCATCGCCTATTTCGCCGGATACAGCTTTTGATGCATCAAGTCCAGCGCTTTAGTGACACGTGTGCCCGGATTCGTACCGAACAGATCTGAAGGTAAAACCTCGACCTGATTGTTTTTGACTGCTCGGATTCCGTTCCAAGCTGCATTTTCCTGCATTTCTTTTATAAATGCGGCTTTAACATCTTCCGTATTGCCATGAGTCATGATGAAGATGTAGTCAGGGTCAGCCTGTATGATACGTTCTGTGTTCAGCTGCGCATATTGCGGGAAATTTTGCAGGCCCGGAAAATCAGCGGCGATGTTAGAGCCACCCGCAGCTTCCAGAATGTTTCCACTTAGTGAATTTGGCAGTGCCGCCATGTACGTGGCTGGGGCTCCGTAGACGAGCAACACCTTCGGTTTGGAGGCAGAAGCGGTTTCCTTTTGCAGCTTAGCTACTTGTTGGTCAATTTGCTGGTTCAGCTTTACGGCCTGAGCCTGCTTTTGCAGTAATTGTCCGAACAGCGTAATTTGCGACTGTATATCCTGAACTGAATTGGCTCCTGTCAGCAGCAGCTGTGAACCCACTCCTTCAATGGCTGGAATGTCTTTTTCATTCATAGGATAATTGCCTAGCACGACATCCGGTTTGAGCATCGTAATTTTCTCCAAATCGACTTCATGAGTGGAGCCTATTTGCTGAACGTTCTCAGCAGCAGGTACGACAGCAGGTCCATTGGAGTTGGGTCTGCCTACTGCAGTTCCACCCAATGCGTATATAATATCCAGATCGCCATTGCTGAGCGCAACGATATGTTGAGGGACCTTTTGAAACGCCAATGTCCGTTTTGAAAAATCAGTAACTTGGATGGCTGCACTGCTTGTCGTACCAGAAGTGGTAGATACGGATGCACTGGTTGGTTTGTGATCTGCGGTCGAGGCACCGTTACTACATCCGGTAACTGCTAATAAAAGCGCTGCGGATGACCACAACACATAAGATTTCATGTTATTCCTCCTGCAATTTTCAAGTTAAATAATAATGATAATCATTTTCAATTATGTATAAGAGAATGATAATGAATATCATTGGGTATTGTCAATTGAAAAAAGAAAATTTTTAAATAAATTTTGAACTAAAAATAAAAGGACTACATTCGAATTATAGAAGAAGGAACTACAAATTTTTATTAAAAAATAGCATATATCAAGGGATTATGTACATGCAAATACATATTGACATTTTCGAAAAGTGTAAGATATATTGGTGATGGGTTTACTTTATTTTGCGAAATTCTGGAATAGAAAGGTGGGACGATACGGCTCAAAAAGAGCTTTTTTTTTTAATTATCAATTGAGAATGATAATCAATTACTTATATTCTCGTGGGGAGGGACTGCTGTCAAAATGAAGAAGGGGTATTCTGCAATTATTGCTGTGTTTCTGCTGGTGAGCGTGCTGAGCTTTTGGCCAACTTCGTCATCTGTAGTAGCCGCTGCGGCTTCTCCAAAATTGGCGGATGGTACATACACGCTCAAATACAATATTCTCAAGGCAGAAAATGATTCGGTGTCCATGGCTAATGATTATTTTGAAAAACCAGCTAAGTTATATGTAAAAAAAGGTCAAATGACCATGCAAATTAAGCTGAATCATAGCGAATGGACAACTGGGTTTAAAGTAGATTACAAAGGCAAAATCATCGATACAAAGGTCATCCATAAGGATGCCAAAACCGATACCCGCACCGTACAATTTCCAATTACAAGTGTGAATAGCCCGCTAATCTCTAAAATTCATGTTACTGTCCCTGCGTATAACTACGATCATGACTATACGATCCGCTTCGCTTTTGATTCCAAAAGCGTCAAAAAAATAGCAGCCGTCCAGTCAGCAAAATCAACTAAATCTTCCAAAATGTAAATTCAAGCTATCTTTATCGTTCATAAAATCAACATAAATTCAAGCATAAAAAATTGAGGAGTGTGTGTAAATATGAATATGGTAATGAATCGCTTTGAACAATTTTCCTTTAAGAGGGTATTCGTAGCATTGATCATGACAGCGCTTGTTTTTGCACTCGTTGCTCCATTCTCAGCTAAAGCGGCAGCAGCCGACGCCACGTATAACGTAGACTACACCGTTCTGAAGGACCAAACCAATGAGACTTCTCGATTGGATAGCTACCTGACGAAGCCTGCTCTGGTTACAGTAGCTAATGGAAAAAATGTCGTTCGTCTGACTGTGAAAAGCAGCAATCTGATTACAACGTTCAAAGTAGAGCAAAATGGCGTACTGCAAGATGCGACTGTGGTAAGCACAGATACTGCTAGCAACACTCGTGTAGTGGAATTCGAAGTTGCTGATCTGAATGCAAAAGTGAATGCTTACGCTGAAATCACAATTCCAGTAATCGGCTACACAGGCAAGTACGATGTACAACTGCAATTCAACGAAATCTAATCCAAAATAAAACGTAAAAGGAGATTAAGAACATGAACATGATTATGAATCGTATGGAGAAATTGTCTTTGAAAAAAGTAATGCTTACTGTATTGATGGCAGCGCTTGTTTTTGTGGTACTAGCTCCATTTTCTGCCAATCAAGCGAATGCGGCTTTGCCTAATGGAACATATCAATTACCTTATACCGTTTATAAAGATGGAACGACAGAACCCTCTTACATGGATACAAATGGTTATGTGAAAAAACCGGCTACACTGATTGTTACGAATGGTCAATACAAAGTGAGAGTAGCTATTACCAAAAGTGCTTGGGTTACTGAATTCAAAACGCAACAAAACGGTCAGTATGTAAATGCGACTGTGGTTAGCACATCAGGGGATACAAGAATAGTCGAATTCCCTGTAACTAGCGCGTCTCAAAAATTGAACGTTAAACTGCATGTAAGTGTACCGAAAGAATACACTGGTGGTATTCCATACGATCACGACTATATTGTTCAGTTCCAATTCGATGACAGCGATATCTAAGGGTTTCTTTTTGGAAATATGATTTTGAATTGAATACTCATTTGGAGCTTAGTTTCAAAGCTCCAAATGAGTATATTTTAAGTAGGGGGATACATCACCTTGAAAAGCCGATTTAACAAATACATTACGACATTCGCTGCTATTCTAATGTTCTTTTCTTTATTTTCACCATACGTAAGAGCAACACCAGAGGGTGAGTCAACTACGTCGAATTTGCCCGATTCAAGCACTACAGTGGCTAGTGCTACTTATGCTACTTATGAGATTCCAGTAGAAGTGCCTAGCACATATGCTGAGCCTATCAACGCTATAACTACTACTGATGCGACTTATGCAGATGGAGAATACCTGATCGATTACAAACCTTTAAGAAAGACGGTCAGCGGTAGCACTAGGGATTCAAGCTTCAAAACAAACTATACCTATCCTGGAGATTTGATCATTAAGGATGGAAAATACCATTTTTCATTTAAGTTTGCGGAATCTCAAGGCCTTTCGAAATTTTTAGTTGAACAAAACGGGGAAACAGTTCCCGCAAAAATAGAGGTGGATTCTGGGAAAACTTCCGGGACTGTAAGCTTCGATGTTTATGATTTTCATCAAAATGTAAATACGGAGTTTGGATTTAATAGCAGTTCTCCATGGTATGTAGATACCGATCCAGACCGTTCAGTGAAGGAATGGATTGAGTTTGATCCTTCCAGCTTGAGACTTAAAAACTCAACGGAGAATCCAACGGTTCCACCTGTAACACCACCGGTAACGCCTCCTAATACAGGAGAGAAACTCGCTGATTTGGACTTTACCCTTTTGAAAGATGAAAGCAATGAAAAGTCAATGATGGATGGGTATACGGAGAAACCAGGCTCTCTAATTGAGCGTGGTGGTAAACGATATGTCCAATTTACATTAAAGAACAGTAAGCAGATTGATGGTTTCAAGGTAGAGCAAAATGGAGTGTTAACCGACACCTCTGTTGTAAGTGAAGATCAAACTGCGAATACACGAATGATCGAGTTTGAAGTAAAAGAACTGCCTGCCAAGCTGAACGCATGGGTAAGCATCAACTGGCCTGAGCTAGGCTACGTGAATACTTATAATGTAGATCTCCAGCTGGCCTCTGTACCCGTACCATCAGATTTGGCGGATGGAACGTACTCGATTAACTTTAACGCGCTGCATGCCACAAAAGACCAAGCGTCAGCCATGGCACAATATCTGTTGTCTCCAGCGACTTTGACGATATCGAAGGGGCAAAAAGAAGTTTCCTTCACCATTAAAGACAGCACCACAGTAACGGAGTTCAAAACAGAGCAAAACGGAACGTTAACGGATGCGGATATTGTAAGTGAGGACAAGACAGCCAATACGCGTGTTGTGAAATTCAAAGTAGCCGATTTGGACGCGATTTTAAATGCACAAGTACATGTGAGCACGACTTATCCAGGTGGGGTTTATGAGATGGATCATAAGCTTCGTCTGCACTTTGACAAGAATAGTATTACAGGAAATGGAACCTCTCCAGAAACAAGTTCTAATCTGGATTTCACCCTTTTAAAGGATGGAACCAATGAAAAATCAATGATGGATGGTTATACAGAGAAACCAGGCGCTTTGATTGAACGTAATGGCAAGAAGTATGTACGTTTTACATTGAAAAACAGTAAGCAAATTGATGGCTTTAAAGTAGAACAAAACGGAGTATTGACGAATACGACCGTAGTAAGTGAAAATCAAACGGCGAATACACGTGTTATCGAATTTGAGGTTAAGGAAGTGCCTGCCAAACTGAACGCATGGGTAAGCATCAACTGGCCTGAGCTGAACTATGTAGAAACCTATGATGTTGATCTTCAATTAGGAGCGGCAACAACCCCGGTTGATCCTGGGACGCCAGGTACGCCCGGAAAGGTTATAGCTGATGGAACATATTCGATCCAGTTCAATGCACTACACGCAACAAAGGATCAAAAATCGGCAATGGCACAATATTTATTATCTCCAGCGACTCTGACGGTGCTCAGAGGCAAGTATGAAGCCTCCTTTACTATCAAAGACAGCACCACGGTAACGGAGTTCAAAACAGAGCAAAATGGAACGTTGACAGATGCAGATATTGTAAGTGAGGACAAGAATGCGAATACACGTGTTGTGAAATTCAAAGTGGCCGATTTGGACGCTATTCTGAATGCACAGGTACATGTGAGCACGATCTATCCAGGTGGGGTTTATGAGATGGATCATAAGCTTCGCCTACAATTTGACCGCAGCAGTATTACAGCTAAAGGACCGGATAACGGAACCACAACTCCAGTTGAAAATGGCAGATACAGCATTGATTTCTCCGTACTCAAAAACGGAAGCAATGAAATATCTGTGATGGATGGATATATGCAAAAGCCAGCCACACTATTAAAACAGTCTGGTAAAAATATCATTCAGATTAAAATGGACAAGAGCAGCTGGATTAAAACGTTTAAAGTAAATGGTGCAGAAGCTCCGGTGGTTGAGCAATCGACCTCCGCAGATACAAGAACAGTACAATTTGAAGTGCCAAATCTCTCGGATAAAGTGACAGTGAATACACATGTGATCGTACCTGAATTGGATTTGGGTGGCATCCCATACGATCACGTATATGATGTGCAGTTCCAATTCGAGCCTGCTACCATTCGCAGCTTTGTAGAACCGTCCTCTTCAGGAGCAGCTGATCCCATGGTTAAATTGGATTTCGACAAGCTTGCTAATGGCAAATATGCTTTGAAATTCAGTATCGTATTGTCAGATGGCTCAACAGCAGTGGATTCACATGCTCAACGCTTCATCACTGACGAGCCGGCGCAATTGGTCGTGGAAGGCGACAAACGGTTTGTAGGTCTGAAGCTGCAAAACAGTAATGAAGTGAAGGCGTTGCGCATTTGGGACAACGCAAGCGGGGACTACCGAGACGCAGAAGTGACCCAGGAAGATGCAGCAAGCAATACGAAGCACGTCCGTTTTAGCGTAAATGACTTTGAAAACAATGTAAAAGGCCAACTGGTTGTTTATGAGGCCCCTAAAGTGGCAAGTGCCGCTCCGATGGTCTTTAAGGCTGAGGATCGTGTTGAAAAGGTATACGATTTTGAATTTAAATTCGATACCAGTAATGTAGCTTATTACAACGACAAGAAGTCGGTTGAAGCAGAAAAAGGGAAAAACAACTTAGCGGATGGAGAGTATACTGCGAACTTCCGTGTGCTTGCGAACGGAACGGACAAGGATTCTCTAGCGGCTCCTTTTGTACAAAATCTAGCGAAATTGATTGTGAAAAATGGTAAGATTCAGGCCCATGTAACCGTTACGGACAACCAGGCTTTGAAGCTATTCCAAACGGATTTTGAAGGCCGTTATGCCAATCCGACGATTATGGGTTCGGACACCAAAGGTGGTACGCACACGATCGCATTCGAAGTACCTGATCTGGATAAAAAGTTGAGTGTGTACACACAGGTATATCTGCCTGAGAAATACATTCTAAATGAGAAATTCGGCGGACAGATTCAATTTGACCGTGCATCGCTTAAAGGTGAGGGAGTCCATGCAGCTACAACCGTAACCCCTACTGAACCGATAGTAGCTTCTACGGACAAGGCAGCAGAAACAACTGCATCTGTAGCTGAAACCAAACCAGTAGTTGAGCAACCGGTTCAAATGGCTTCCGAGAAGCAATACACGATTAATTACAACGTATTTAAAGACAAAACGAGTGAAGCTTCCGTTATGGACGGTTATCTCGACAAGCCAGCCACACTGATTGAAAAGGGAGACAAGCGCTATATCCAAGTAACTTTGAAAAATAGCTCTTGGATGCCAACTTTACAAGTGGAGCAAAACGGTACCCTGAAAGATGTAGAAGTGATCTCGACATCCGGCGATACACGTGTTGTTCAATTCGAGGTAGGGGACTTGTCCCAGAAAATCAGTGCTTACACACACGTTATTGTGCCTGGCTTGGTTCTTGGCGGAGTGCCGTATGATCACTGGTATACAGTTCAGTTCCAATTTGATGAAGCAAGCCTGAAAGCGAAGTAGCCTCAGGTTGTGACGTCAATGAAGCCCGAATAACAGCAAAGTTTGTATGCGAGCAAGTCTTGGTGCCTCGGCGTCAAGACTTGTCAGCATTTACATACCCGAGGAATTTGCAAAAATCCAATAAGCGACTTCTAGTGAACAATATGTAGATCAAACAGTCTAGTTCGTCTATATATTGCACTTTGGAGCGACTGGAATCGAATTTTGCTAAATCCTGATACCCGAAAAGTTAGGGTTCCTAATGCAGTTCTATATTTTGAATTGAGGTGACTGGATTTTCATGAAACGATATATAGCATGGGCTCAAGGAAGATCGTTTTGTTTGTATATGTTAATCGGCATCGTGATCTTGTTGCTGGCCGGATGTTCGGGAGGAGGACAGGCTGGACAGAATCAGAGCGATGGTTCGAAATCAACGGCAACATCTGATGCAACCGGAAAGTCGTCTGACGGTAAAGCTCAAGCTCCTCGTATTGTGGCGACTACGGTAGCCATTGCGGAAATCACGGATGCGCTGGGCTTGGATTTGGCAGGTAAGCCGACAAGCACGAAAGTGCTGCCTGACCGTTACAAGGATGTGCCTGATGTGGGTAATCCGATGAGCCCTGATATGGAAAAAGTGATGTCATTGAAGCCGACGGATGTACTGTCGGTGACGACACTGAAATATGATCTGGAGCCTAAATTTAAAGATTTGAACATCAATGCCAAATTTTTGAATTTTGAAAGTCTCGCGAATATGCAAAAAGAAATTCAAAAGCTGGGAGACACGTTTGGCAAAGCCGAAAAGGCTAAAGAGATTAATGGAGCTTTGGATGCCAAAGTAGCCGAAATTCAACAAAAGATCAAAGGAAAGAAATCTCCTAAAGTATTGATTTTGCTGGGAGTACCGGGAAGCTATCTGGTGGCTACCGAGCATTCCTATATTGGGGATCTGGTTAAAATTGCAGGCGGAACAAATGTGGTTCAGGGCGAGAAGGTGGAGTTCATTGCCCACAATACCGAAGCCTTGCAGCAATCCAACCCTGATATCATTTTGCGCGCTGCACACGGGATGCCGGATGAAGTAGTGAAAATGTTCGATGAAGAGTTCAAAACCAACGATATCTGGAAGCATTTCAACGCTGTGAAAAATGGGCATGTCTATGATCTGCCTGAACCGTTGTTTGGCACAACAGGGAATCTAGCGGCAAACTCGGCGCTAGATGAGCTGATGAAAATGCTGTATCCTTCGAATTAAAGGAAGCTGATGACATGTCCAAAAAAGGTTGGAGTCTTATTGTTGTAATGGTCTTGCTCGTCGGCGTCATGTTATATTCAGCGATGACAGGTAGTCTCAAGGTGGATTTGAGTCAGTTGGTCACCGGATTGTGGACAGGTACAGATGATCAGGTGAATGTGGTCAAGGACCTGAGACTACCGAGAATTATCGTAGCCGTGATGGCAGGTGCAGCACTTGCAGTGGCGGGTGTCTTGCTGCAAGCTGTTATGAAAAACCCGCTGGCAGATGCCGGAGTTATCGGCATTTCTTCGGGAGCAGCATTGATCTCGCTGATTGCGGTGACGGTCTTTCCAATGCTTTATTTCTGGATGCCGTTCTTTTCATTTATTGGCGGTGCGATAGCTTGTTTAATGGTTTATGGATTTTCATGGAGATCCGGCTTGCATCCGATTCGTCTCATTCTGATCGGGGTAGCTGTGAATGCCATTTTTTCTGGTTTAGGTCAGTCATTTAATTATCGAGGCAGTTATGCGGTCACCAGCATTAACCAGGTTACTACTTCAACCTTGTCTATGAAAAAATGGGTAGATGTCGAGGTTATTGTGACCTATGGCGGGATTGGACTAATTTTGGCCATGCTCGTGTTCTCTTGGTGCAATTTCTTGTCCCTTCAAGATAAAACAGCTAAAAATCTGGGATTCAATGTAACACGCGCACGACTTTTGATTTCTGTGATTGCAGTGCTGCTTGCAGCAACGGCTACAGCCATCGCAGGAGTGATTGCCTTTATCGGCCTGCTCGTTCCGCATTGTGCCCGCTACCTAGTTGGCTCGGATCATAAGTGGTTGATTCCATTTTCAGCCTTATGCGGTGGCTTGTTGCTGCTGCTCGCGGATACTCTGGGGCGGACGGTGCTTGCTCCCAATGAAATCCCGGCTTCTATTATTATGGCCGTCATTGGCGGGCCGTTCCTGATATTCCTGATCAGAAAGGCGGATCGCAGCTATGGACATTAAGGATATAACCTTCTCATATGATCGGAAAACAGATCGTCTGCACGCTATTCATGCTGTTATTGAGTCGGGACGGATTACGACCATTATTGGTCCCAACGGATGCGGCAAATCGACGCTGCTCAGCGTGATGTCCAACAATGCTGTTCCCCGCTTGGGACAGGTGATTCTGGACGGCAAAGAAATAGCCCACTACAAGCCCAAGGAGCTGGCCCGTCAATTGGCGGTAGTCCATCAGCAGAACGAGGCACCTTCCGACCTGACTGTAGAAAAGCTCGTAAGCTTCGGCAGGTTGCCGCATAAGAACATGTTCACAGCGAGGCGTGACGAGGATGAGGAGGCGATTGAGTGGGCGATAGCCTGTACTAACCTGAACGAACGTAGAACTCGCACGTTGGATCAACTCTCAGGAGGAGAACGGCAGCGTGTATGGATTGCAATGGCCTTGGCACAGCGGACGCCCATTTTATTTTTGGATGAGCCGACCACCTATTTGGATATGTACTACCAGCTTGAAATTTTAGAGCTCATTCGGCAGTTAAACCAGGAACATGGACTGACAATCGTGATGGTGCTGCATGATATCAATCAGGCTATTCGGTATAGCGATGTAATGATTGCCATGAAGGAAGGGCGTATTATAGCGAACGGCCCACCTACAGAGGTCGTTACATCTGAACTGATCCAGGCAGTTTATGATGTGGAGGTCGTAATCAAACAGGATGATGAAGCGGGCATGTATCTCATTCCGATAGGAGTCGGGGCTTCCTGACATTTACAAGCATACGGAACATTATTGCTGCGACTGAATAACGCGTTTGTCCTCACGGCATTTCAACGAATTTAAAACATGAAAATGGCTCTGGTCCATGTGTTTTGTTAGGTGACAACCGTGGAGACAGAAGCATTTTTTATTTTATTTATAAGATATTGGATGAGATTCAGGGACGGTTATGCTTATACTACGGTTCGAATCCGATCTTTTGTGTGTTATACTATTGCCGTCGGTAATTTTGTGTTTAGCACTTAACTAATGATAAGGATGGTATGCTTATATGATCAGTACAAGCGGCGTAACGCTTCGTTATGGGAAACGCCCACTTTTTGAAGACGTAAATATCAAATTTACTCCTGGGAACTGCTACGGCCTGATTGGGGCGAATGGCGCGGGCAAATCCACTTTTTTGAAAATTCTTTCCGGTGAAATCGAAGCCAATTCAGGCGAGGTTCACATGACACCGGGCGAACGGATGGCAGTGCTCAAGCAGAACCATTATGAATACGATGAATTCCCGGTTCTGGAAACCGTTATTATGGGTCATACGCGTCTGTATGAAATCATGAAGGAAAAAGATGCGCTGTATGCCAAAACAGAATTTACTGAAGCAGACGGCCTGCGTGCCGGTGAACTGGAAGGCGAATTTGCGGAGCTGAACGGTTGGGATGCTGAGCCGGATGCAGCTTCCTTGCTGATCGGTCTTGGTATTCCTCGCGACCTGCATGACAAGAACATGTCTGAGCTGAGTGGTAATGACAAGGTACGTGTTCTCCTGGCTCAAGCGTTGTTTGGTCGTCCGAACAATTTGCTGCTTGATGAGCCTACCAACCATTTGGACCTCGAATCCATTCAATGGCTGGAAAATTTCTTGATGGACTATGAAGGCACCGTCATCGTCGTATCCCATGATCGTCACTTCCTGAACAAGGTATGTACGCATATTGCGGATATCGATTTTGGCAAAATCCAGATGTACGTCGGCAACTACGACTTCTGGTATGAGTCCAGCCAGCTTGCGCTTGCCCTGACGCGTGATGCCAACAAGAAAAAGGAAGAGAAGATCAAGGAACTGCAAGCCTTTATTCAGCGCTTTTCCGCGAATGCTTCCAAGTCCAAACAAGCTACTTCACGTAAAAAACAACTGGATAAAATTACGCTGGACGACATCCGTCCATCGAACCGTAAATATCCTTTCCTGAACTTCAAGCCTGAACGCGAAGCAGGCAAACAACTCTTGACAGTAGACCGCCTCAGTAAAACCGTTGAAGGCGAGCAAGTGCTGAATGAGTTCAGTCTGGTTGTGAACAAAGGCGATAAAATCGCGTTTGTTGGGCCGAACGGTTTGCCTAAATCGACGCTCTTCCAAGTATTGATGAACGAGATTGAAGCAGACAGCGGAGAATTTTCTTGGGGGATTACAACTAGCCAAGCTTATTTCCCGAAAGATAATTCCACCTATTTTGAAGGTGTGGACATGAATCTTGTGGAATGGCTCCGTCAATATTCCAAGGATCAGGACGAAACGTTCCTGCGTGGCTTCTTGGGACGTATGCTTTTCTCTGGTGAAGAAGCACTTAAGAAAGCAAGTGTACTGTCCGGGGGCGAAAAGGTTCGCTGTATGCTGGCGAAAATGATGCTGAACGGTGCCAATGTGCTGTTGCTGGAAGAACCGACCAACCACTTGGATTTGGAGTCCATTACAGCGCTGAACAATGGTCTGATTGATTTTGACGGTACTATATTGTTCACATCTCATGACCATCAGTTTATTCAAACGATTGCGAACCGCATTGTGGAAATTACACCAAACGGCGTAATCGACCGTACGATGAGCTATGATGAATACTTGGAAAATGAAGAAATCGCGAAATTGCGTGAACGTATGTATCCGGTAGAAATCGGCTAAAATTCCAACCGGCTATCTTCAACAACTAGATAAACGAAAGAGGAGCTCCTTTAGGCCATTGAGATGGCAGGGAGACTCCTCTTTTTCGTTTTTGTGCCATGCCCATAGCTTACTTGGCTCTGGCCGTGAGGTAAGATAGACCTCGCCAGACCTTTGGTACCCTATAAAGGCTATGAGGTGGCTTATGATCCGCCTGTACGACGGCGTTGGTTGTTCGGCTTCTTCGTATTTTGGCTTTTAAGTGTTTTGGTGGAACCGCCTTGAAAGCCGCCCTGCTGTGAAGCGCCGGACTGCTGTTTTTTTTGTGCCAGCTTTTCCCGAATGGCATCTGCGAGATTAACTTTACGTGGTTCATTGGCATCGCTCATGAATAAATTCCTCCTGTTGCCGCCAGATTCATGTCAATCATGTTGGATTGAAGAAAAACGCGGCTGTGTCCTCATTTTATACGTTTTTAAAAGAAGGGACAAGGGCAACAATGATAACACCCATCTGGGGTGGGGCGGGAGAGAAAACGTCTGTTTTTTGTGTGAAGGAAAAAATGTTTTGTGTAACCTACAGGAATGGGGCCTGGCAATACTTTTTCGTTGTTCCTACAGCGATGCAGAGCGGAAAGACTGTTTCTCTAGACCCACACAAAGTTCGTCTGCTATCCTGAAAATAACAGTTACCCAAAGGTGAATTGTTATTTTCAGGATAGCTACGCTGCTTGTTTGAAAAGTTAATGTTGAGGGTTCAAGGCAGCGATGCTGCTATTTTTATTTTTGGGCCCGGTGAGGTCGTTCTGCTGGGAACTATATATTTGAAGGAGTGTCCTACGTTGTGGTAAATGTCTATGATGAAATCCGAAAAGGTGAGCGTGGGGCGTGGGTAAGCATTGCTGCTTATCTCTTGCTGTCCGCCTTTAAGCTGATTAGCGGGTATATATTTGCTTCTAGCGCATTGCGGGCGGATGGCTTCAATAATGTCACCGATATTGTAGTGTCGGTTGCTGTACTGGTTGGACTGAGAATTTCCCAAAAGCCACCGGACTCTGATCATGCCTATGGACATTTTCGGGCAGAAACGATCGCGGCGCTGCTGGCGTCCTTTATTATGGCTGTCGTCGGTTTGCAGGTGCTTATTGATGGGATCGGCAGCATTTTCAAGGGCGGAAAGCAAATACCGGATATCACCTCCGCGGGTGTAGCTGTGATTTGTGCCGTGATTATGCTGGGAGTGTACTTGTACAATAACAGGCTGGCACGGCAAATTAACAATAAGGCTTTGCTGGCAGCGGCCAAGGATAATCTATCGGATGCACTTGTCAGTGTTGGGGCAGCAGTTGGCATTATCGGCGCACAGTTCGGGCTACCCTGGCTGGATACTGTAGCTGCGATCGCGGTAGGATGTATCATTTGCAAAACAGCGTGGGATATTTTTAAGGATTCCACACACAGCTTGACCGATGGATTTGATGAGCAAGAACTGTCTGACTTACGAAGTACGATTGCCCGTATACCTGGAGTAGAGGGGATTCGGGACGTTAAGGCACGTGTACACGGCAATCATGCACTAGTGGATGTGGTCATTGAGGTGAATCCGCAACTCAGCCTGATTGAAGGGCATCGGATCAGCGACCGGATTGAGGAGCGCCTACAAGAGGTTCATAATACGATGCATGTCCATGTCCATGTAGAACCCAAATTATAGATTAATTATTAAATAGTTAGTATTAAAAGTGACTTTAGACCTATATGTAAAAGGCGTATACGCTTCCTTTTGTGACGTTTGGATTATATCTCTCTTCCTGCTGCTTTTACTATAATGAAGGCATGTCCGGCTATATTCGTCGGAATTGGATATGCTCTTCAAATTCGTAAAAACAGCCAGGAGGTGCAACATTGAGAAGACGCGTGATGGGAATGCTCATGACGTCAGCCGCGCTGTTGACAGCAATTCATGTGGCGCCGGGTCAGGTTGACGCAGCGGCATCAACAGCATCCACGGGACAGAAGGCGGTTATTCAGGCGGCTGTAAAGCTTAGATCCGGTCCTTCGACTACAGGGGATGTAGTCAGCTTTATGAAGCAGGGAGAGGCCGTAACGGTATTGGAGAAAACCAACAGCTATTGGTATAAGATCAAGACTTCTGATGGAGTAACCGGATACACTAGCAGCTCCGACAAGTACATAAAAGTTGGCGCTACCAGCGTCGCTGCTGCTGTCACCCCGTCTACCACTCGTAAATCGGAAGCCACAGAGTCAGTTAAAAATGTTTCAGCTAAAGAGGCTGTGGCCTCAGTGAATAGTTCTGCCGGTCAAACGAAAGCTACGATTCAAACGTCCGTTCGTTTGCGGGCGGAGGCATCCACTTCTTCCGAGGTCTTGGGCTATTTGAATGCAGGGGATGTCGTTACGATTACCGATCCAAGTAATGCCTATTGGTTCAAGGTTACCAATGCTGGTGGTACGGTGGGTTACGTCAGCTCGTCTCCACAGTATATTCGTATTGGTGAGGGCGTTGTTGTGCAGCAGCCTGTGTCTGCTCCGGTGACAACCACTCCTGATACTACTGCAATACCTGTGACAGCCTCTCCTGCGTCAACTATGAGCATATTTTCCAGTGATGCAGCGGCTGCAATAGAGCAGGTTATTAACACGGGGATGACTTATCTCGGAACTCCATATGAATATGGTTCGGATCGTAGCAGTACGGCTACTTTTGATTGCTCGGCATTTACCCGTCAAATTTTCCGTCAGGCTGTAGGTATCCAGCTTCCGGCAGATTCTCGTTCACAGGGTGAGTGGATCAAGCAAAACAGTCAGCCGAATACGGACATGACTACGCTGAAGCGTGGCGATTTGCTCTTCTTTACAAATTATAATGCATCTTCCGGGGCGTACACGTCCTTGGATAACTCCTCCCAAACGATTACACACGTAGCTGTATATTTGGGAGACAACAAGCTTCTCCATACGTTTTCTGTAGCGGGTGGCGGTGTAAAAGTTACGGATTTCAGCAAGCCTTGGCAGGACCGTTTCCTGTTTGGGGGCAGCGTGATTCAATAAAAGCGCCGCTAACTGTTAAAAAGCTGCATCAAAAAAGGATGTTCCACAGCCCTGTTGACCAGGGTGGGAACATCCTTTTTTTATAGACATTTAGAATATTGCTTTTGTGCAGCTAGCATCCGATAACTATGAAACCCGTTTTCTTCTGGTGAAGAGTGAAATGACGAACAACACCAGAAATATCACAAATAATATTTTAGCGATTGTAGCAGCTACGGACACGACGATACCAAAAAAACCTAAGATACCGGCGATCACAGCAAAAATTAAGAATAAAGCGGACCATTTTAGCATGTTCTGTATCCTCCTTTAATTGTATATAATGTGGCATACTCACGCCCCGATAGAGCATGGTTGCAGATGATGGAGACTTCTATAGAATATTCGTGTCTGTGCCATCGTTATACGTTGTTTTAAACGGTGTGAGAGTCCGTGAATCATAACGTTTGGAGCGGAGAAGAAGCCAGCCTGGACGTTGTTTCGTGTCTGAATCTAAAGGGTAACTATGCAGTAATCATAAACATCATCGTGAAAGACGAAAGAGAGGTTACGCTATGTTAACACAGGTCAGCATTTTTATTATTGCTATCGCATTTGCAGTTCTCGTTATTTTCCTCATTAAAACGTTGAAAGCAGCACAAGGCTCTTTGGATAAGGTGACTCAAACCTTGCAGGATGTACAAAAAACGATTGATGAACTGAGTTATGAAGTAAAACAAACGGTTCGACATGCGAATGACATCACCGCAGATGTTGATCATAAATTGAAGCAAGTGGAGCCAGTGATGGAATCGGTTAGAAATTTGGGGGAGGTACTCAGCGAAGTGACGTTGGCTGCCAAGCAGGCTTCAACAGCGTTAATGACACGGTTTCAGAAATCGCATAGCGCTGCGAGTAATACTTCCAGAACGGATAACGCGATCAAGGCAACGACATCGAATAGACCTTTGACCGCAACGGAGCGGACGGTTCAGAGCTACAATGCGACTTATGAGGAGCCTGCGGCCAAGCCAGGTAAAAACTGGTTGGGTTATGTAGACATCGCTGCTGGGGTGTGGCAGAAAATGCGTCAGTAGCATAGTGGCTGAACCGTAAACTACAGGAAATTCATTGAAAGGGTGAGATTTATGATGAAGACGTTATTACTAGCTGCTGGTTTGCTCACTCCCTTTTCCGGACAGGATACGGTTCAGCAAACCGTTTCCCCGCAAATAGCGGGACATGTGGTTAGGACTGTGCAGACGATACCCGCTCCACATGCTGTACCAGCAGATTTTCATACCTTAAATGGCATATCTTTGGATGATACACGTGCTGATGTATTGAAAAAGCTGGGCAAGCCACAGCGAGTCAAAAAGGATAAGTTGCTGCTTTCTACAGAATACCAATATCCAGATGTTGTGGTAGGTATGCGTGAGGACGTCGTTTCTTATGTGCATGTAGATCCTGCTGCCGGTCGAATCAAGGTGAATGATAAGTGGCTGCCGCTGCAACGGAAAACGCTCGATCAGGCGCTGGGTGGCTCGCAATTCACGGCGGAAGACGGAGAGGTATATGTACGCGGACAACGTGCAATCAAAGTGTTTATGGATGAGACGTCTGATAAACCTAAGTATGTTGAGTTTTTTGATGAAACGGAATGGTAATTGATTTTTTTAAGGCATGACATAACATGGAAGTTTCAAATGGATATGTGAAGTGTAATAGTCAGAGAAGTCAATCCTTAAAGGAGCGTGAGAAACATGAATCAGACCAATCATAAATCTTATGCCAAAGTGGTAGATAACGGTGTACAAGCCGTTGAAGCAGTAAATGAGTTGCGTAACACAGGCTATCGTTATGAGGATGTGTTCGTGCTCGCTCATGATCAGGATCGGACAGATCGTATTGCCGATACGGTGGATGCCAAGGAAATCGGGATTAAGGAAGAGGGCGTTTTCGATTCATTAGCCAACTTGTTCCGTTCCCGCGGCGATGAGCTTCGCGCTAAAATTACTTCCTTGGGATTTACAGATACGGAAGCTGACTTTTATGAAAAAGAACTGGATCAGGGGAAAGTGCTGGTCATTGCTAAAAAAGCGTGATATCGCTGTTCACTATAAGAGCAGCGTGACATTAGATTCGAAAAAGAGGAAGTTGACCGCAGCACAAGTGTTTCGCGGGTCCTCCAAAAACATAGATAAGGAATGGGGTTCAGCCTCATTCCTTATCTATGTTTTTGGAATGCCTTCTTACGGAAACACTACTACTAATCAACAAGGGTGTTGCCGTTTAAGTAGGTATAGTATAATACATGAGTTACAGATAAGGAGAAGCCAATGAGAATTCTAATTGTTGACGATAACCCGACGAATATCATTATTATTCGTGAGATACTAAAAAAAGAAAATTATCGGGATGTGATCTCTGCTAACTCGGCCGCAGAAATGTTAGAGCATCTGGGAATAGGCGATCGTACCATTAGTCTCAGGCCCCGTCCTTCAGATATTGATCTGGTGCTGCTGGATATGATGATGCCTGAAATGGACGGCATTGAAGCTTGCAGTATTGTGCAGGAATATGAGCATTTAAAAGATATCCCGATTATTATGGTAACGGCTGTAGGTGATTCTAAAAAATTGGCTGAAGCTCTGGATGTGGGAGCCGTCGATTACGTCACGAAGCCGATCAACAAGGTAGAGCTAATGGCGCGAATCCGATCTGCCTTGCGTCTCAAATTGGAGAAGGACTGGCATAAGGATCGGGATCAGCGAATTCAGGATGAGTTGAAGCTGGCCGCGATGGTGCAGCAAGCGGTACTTAGTCCTGCCATTCAGGACCCGGTGCTGCAAGTAAATGCGCTCTATCAGCCTTCCTTTGAACTGGCAGGGGATTTATATTCTTGGTATCCGTTAGGGGAGGGGCGATATGCCATCATTTTGCTGGATATGATGGGACATGGCATTTCTTCTTCGCTGTTCTGCATGTTCATTGCATCTGTACTTAAGGACACGGTGACCACGTATGTGGAGCCTGAGAAGGTCATACAAGAGCTGAATCGTCGTTTTAATCAACTGGATCTGGGCAAACAGCTGGTACAGTATTATTTTACGGCGATTTATATGGTGATTGATACCCGTGCACGGCGAATTGACTATGTAAATGCGGGACATCCTCCCGGTTTGCTGTTCAACCAGGATGGTAGCATTACCAAATTTGACCGTGCATGCAGCCCGGTTGGTTTATTTGATAAGATTGATGCAGAAATGCACACGATTCATTATGAAGGAACAGGGCATATCGCTTTGTATACGGATGGCTTGCTGGAGGCGGTGGAAGGTGAATATGAGGAGCAGTTGGAGTATCTGACTGAGTGTCTGCGTAAATATGAGCAATGGAATGAAGAAGCGATGCTGGATGCTTTTTTTCGTAAAGAGGCGCCACAAGATCGTGATGATGATAAATGCCTGATCTGGATTTCGTTGAAAGAGGGAGAGAGCTTGCATGAAAATCAGAAATAAACTGCTGATTGGCTTTGGATCGCTTATGGCGATCCTCCTTGTGCTGACACTAATCAGCTATGACCGGATGGGGAGCCTGAATGAGCAGTTGAATCAGGTTTATCAGGATCGATATATGAAAGTCCGGAAAACAACAGCTATTCGCGGGCAGGTGAACGATATGGCCAAAGTGATGGCCAATCTGATCTTGAATCCAGGTTCCTCCGTTAGTGAGGCCAAACGCGAGCTGGACGATATTTCGGCTACTGGAACGAAAGTGCTGGCTAGTCTGCAAACGAATTCCGGCACCAGTGAAGAGCAACAGCAGGTTGATCGGGTAGCCGTCGCGTGGAATGAATTTTTAAGTTACGAACAAAGACTGGTCTCTTTGTTGGGGCAAGATCGTATTGATGAGGCTAACGCTTTCCGCAATAGTACTGGTTTGCCTGCCCAAGAGGAGGCGATGGATAGTATTAATGCCCTTGCCGTTTTTCAGGATCGGGAAATTGATAGCGACATGAAGCAAGCTAATTTGGCGTATGAAGAATCTGTGCAGATTACCACAATTCTGATGGCCGCCGGCCTGATCATGGGCTTACTGGTTATTTTGTGGGTGCTCCCAAGTATTGCCAAAGGTCTAAATGTCGTGAATCTCATGATTAATGGTTTTGGCAAGGGAAAGTACAGGGCCATCAGCCGAATGAGTGTTGCCTCCAAAGATGAAATCGGTGAGGTCGCTCGTGTATTTCAACAAATGGCCGGAGACTTGGAAGAAAAGCGGAAATTTGAACATTCCGTTCTTCAAACGCAGAAGGACCAAACTTGGCTTAATGCCAATACTGCTCGGGTGACTGAGTTGTTCCGTGGCGTAAATTCACTGGAGCAAGTTGCTCAGATGTTCATTAGTGAGTTTACGCCCATCTTGGGAGGCAGTTATGGAGCCATCTATTTGCAAGGAAAAGATGTAGAAGACAACCGATTTAAGTTATACGGCTCCTATGCAAAGGTGACTGGCGAAAATTCGATTAGAGACGTTATCCAGGTAGGCGAAGGGTTGCTCGGACAATGTGTTTTGGATCGTAAGCCGATCTTGATTACAGAGGCTCCTGACGGATATTTGTCCATAGGCTCTGCCTTAGGAGAAAGTAAGCCAGTGGGAATTATGATTTTCCCTATTTTGTTCGAAGATGAGTGCATCGGTGCTATAGAAATAGCGTCACTGGATCGCTTCAGTGATCTGGAAACGAAGCTGTTTGCTCAATTAGTAGAGAGCATGGGGATTATTCTGAACAATATCAAGGGACGGATGCGTGTAGAGCAATTGCTGCGCGAGTCCCAGGCACTTACTGAGGAATTGCAATGCCAGTCCGAGGAGCTACAAACTCAGCAAGAGGAACTCAAGCGCTCCAACGAAAATTTGGAGGAGCAAACAGAGGAACTCAAGCGTTCAGAGGAATTGTTACAGCGTCAACAAGAAGAATTGGAGCATTTTAATACTGAACTAATTGCCAAAACCAGAGCGCTAGAAGAACAGGTACGAGAAGTGGAAGAAAAGAACGACGAGATTGAACATGCACGAGCTCAGTTGGAACAACAGGCCATGCAGCTAGGAATCACAAGCAAATACAAATCCGAGTTTTTGGCCAATATGTCTCATGAGCTGCGTACTCCGCTAAATAGCTTGCTCATTCTTTCTCAGCTCTTGTCTGAGAACAAGGAGGGCAATCTCAAGCCGAAGCAGGTGGAATATGCACAAACCATTTATATGTCAGGCGCGGATTTGCTGAAAATGATTGATGAAATTCTGGATTTATCCAAAGTGGACGCTGGAAAAATGGATATTAACCATGAAGCGGTCCACTTGAAGGAACTGGAACTGTTTGTGGAGCAGAATTTTGCTCCGGTCGCAGCCCAACGTGGGCTTCAACTGCATACCGAGATCGAAGAGAACTTGCCAGATGCCATTATCAGTGACGGTTATCGTCTCAAACAAATTTTACGTAATTTGTTGTCCAATGCATTCAAGTTCACCACGGAAGGATCTATTCGTTTCAGTGTATCTCGGGCAAATGGAGAACAGCTTCCGGGTCTGCTAAATCCACGAAGATCCTATCTGGCTCTATCTGTGCATGATACGGGCATTGGGATTGCTTCCGATAAAACGGATCTGATCTTCGAAGCCTTCCAGCAGGTAGACGGTACAACCAGCCGGAAATATGGGGGGACAGGACTAGGTCTGTCAATCAGCCGCGAGCTTTCCAGATTGTTGGGCGGTGTGATTACGGTGGAATCCGAGCAGGGACAGGGCAGTTGCTTCACACTGTATTTGCCGGAACAAACGCCTACGGCTGAGGATATGGATTCTCATTCGAGAGAGGAATTTAACGGTACGGATGTGAATTCGAATTTTGAGAATGTTGCAGCCTCGGCAGAAACGGACCTTCCCATGATTATGCCTGCTAAACAGTTGCCATTATATCAGATACCTTCGAAAAACAAAGCGGAGGACATTATACATCCAGGGGACGACCGAAACGAGATTACCTCGCAGGATAAAGTGCTGCTGATTATTGAGGATGATATTAATTTTGCTAATATTTTGTACGATATGGCTCGTAGCCGGGGCTTTAAGGCACTGATCGCTCTCCAAGGAGACGATGGGCTCAACATGGCTCAGTCTTATTTGCCGGACGCTATTATATTAGATATTCAATTACCTGTGATGGATGGCTGGTCCATTTTAGGCGAGCTAAAAGGAAATTCATCGACACGTCATATTCCAGTGCATGTTATTTCAGTCATAGATGATGTGAAGCAGGGCTTAATGATGGGCGCGATTGCCTATCTCAAAAAGCCTTCCTCGAAGGAAAGTCTGGATAAGGCATTTTCACATATAAAATCGTATACAGACCAAATGGTCAAACGTCTTCTTGTGGTTGAAGATGACGATAATCAGCGTAAATCCATTATTGAGCTGATCGATCATGATGATGTTGCCATTACGGCGGTATCGACAGGTCAGGAAGCACTGAATGAGCTGGCCACTCAGCGGTATGACTGCATGGTACTGGATCTGATGCTGAGCGACATGACTGGTTTTGAGCTGCTGGATCGTATTCGAGAGAACGAGCAGCTAGCTGATCTGCCGATCATTATTTATACAGGCAAAGATCTGGATAACAAAGAAGAAACGCAACTTCGCAAATATGCAGAGTCTATTATTATTAAAGATGTTAAATCGCCGGAACGGCTTTTGGACGAAACAACGCTGTTCTTGCATCGTGTAGAGGCGAATCTTCCTGAGGACAAACGCAAAATTTTGCAAAAGCTATACAACAAGGAAGAGCTGTTTGAAGGTAAAAAAATATTGTTGGTAGACGATGATATTCGCAATGTATTTGCTCTGTCCAGTGTGCTGGAAAGCTATCGTATGGATGTTACCTTTGCGGAAAATGGAAGAGAAGCACTGGAACTGCTGGAACAGACACCTGATTTTGATCTGGTGCTGATGGATATGATGATGCCGGAAATGGATGGATATGAAGCGATGCGACGTATCCGGCTAATGCCACAATTCGAGAAGATGCCTATTATTGCCCTGACAGCCAAGGCCATGAAGGATGATCGTTCCAAGTGTATTGAGGCAGGCGCTTCCGATTATGTGAAAAAACCGATTCAAACCGAACAACTTTTATCATTAATGCGGGTGTGGTTGTATTCGTAACCCAAAAAAATGGGTAATATAAATCGACACATGATGGGAGCGGCACAGGCAAAACCTATTTAGGAATTGGAGAGAGATTATGACATCTAAGGATATGGCGGATAATGCTGCTAATGAAGTGAAATCGAATGATGCCGAGCGGGAATTGATTGAGATTGAGCTGTTGCTGGAAGGTATACATCGGCTGTACGGCTACGATTTCCGTAACTACGCTCTGCCTTCGATTAAGCGGCGTGTTTATTATCATGCGCAGTCCGAGAATGTAAGCACGATATCAGGACTTCAGGAGAAGGTGCTGCATGATCGCAGCGCCTTCGATAGGCTGGTACAGAGCCTTTCCATTCCGGTGACCGAGATGTTCCGTGACCCGGAGCTGTTTCTGAATTTCAGACAGAAAATCATTCCTATTTTGCGAACGTATCCGTATATTCGAATATGGCATGCAGGTTGCTCCACGGGTGAGGAAGTATATTCTATGGCGATCTTGCTGCATGAGGAAGGCTTATATGATAAGGCCCGCATTTATGCGACGGATATGAATAACCTGTCTTTACAGCAGGCGAAGGAAGGCGTATACGGGATCGACCGAATGAAGCTGTATACCAAAAATTATTTGGAGTCCGGGGGCACACAATCGTTCTCTGAATATTATACAGCCAAGTATGATTCAGTGATGTTTCATCCTTTTTTACGGAAAAATATTATTTTTGCGGAGCACAACTTAGCGACAGACCGGTCCTTTAACGAGTTCAATGTTATTTTTTGCCGGAATGTCATGATCTATTTTAACGACGAACTTCGCAACCATGTACATGGGTTGTTTTATGATAGCTTGAGTCATTTTGGCGTGTTGGTGCTTGGGGCCAAGGAATCCATACATTTTACCGATTATAGTGATTCCTACGAGCCGCTGGACCGGATAGAAAAAATATACCGGAAGATTAAATAGAGATGCTTAGGAGGATTCCATGGGGCTTCATGAACCGATTCATATATTGCTGGTAGATGACAGACCTGAGAACCTGCTCGCTCTTGAGGCGGTGCTGGAGAGTGAACAATATAATCTGGTAAAGGCCACATCCGGGGAAGAAGCGCTGCGATGTCTATTAAAAGATGAATTTGCACTCGTAGTCCTGGATGTGCAGATGCCGGGTATGGATGGTATTGAGACCGCAAAGCTAATCAAGGCCAGAGAGAAAACGAAGGATATTCCGATTATCTTCATTTCAGCTAACAGCAAGGAAGCGGAGCATTTATTTGCGGGATATTCAGCAGGCGGTATTGATTATATGGTTAAGCCGTTCATCCCTCAAATTCTCAAGTCCAAAATTGAAGGTTTCGTGCAAATGTATCTGACAAATAAGCGTTTGAAGACACAGTCCCATCTGCTTCATCAGAAGACCCAGCAGCTGGAGAAGATGAACAGCGAACTGATTGCCGCCAAGGAGGCAGCGGAGATTGCTGCCAATGCCAAAACGGAATTTCTGGCGATGATGAGCCATGAGATCCGCACACCTATGAACGGCGTCATTGGAATGATTGATTTGCTGATGGAGACGGAGCTGCAAAGCGACCAACAGGAATATGCCGATATCATCCGTCGTAGTGCAGATGCACTGGTAGCAGTCATTAATGATATTCTGGACTTCACTAAGCTGGAGTCAGGCAAAATGGAGGTAGAGGAATATCCTTTTGATCTGGTTTCCTGTATCAAGGAAGTTTTCAGCCTATTTACGGTAGAAGTGAACCGAAAGAACTTGGAACTGGTTTATTTTCTCGATGAACAGATGCCTCCTGTGTTATATGGAGATATGGGAAGATTGCGTCAAGTACTGATTAACCTGATATCCAATGCTGTCAAATTTACAGACCGGGGCGGGGTGTATGTTTTCGCATCTGTCAAAGAGCAAAGCGATAATGGACTTACCGTTGAGTTTTCTGTGAAGGATACAGGCATTGGTATTGATCCGGCTAAGGTTGGAAGGTTGTTTCAGCCCTTTTCCCAACTGGATTCTTCAATGACACGTAAATATGGTGGAACCGGGTTAGGACTCGCCATTTGTAAAACCTTAGTGAATATGATGGGCGGAGATATCCGTGTAGATACGAGCGGAGAACAGGGCGTGACGTTTCATTTCACAATGAAGCTTGGCTTTGCTCAGGAAAATGAACTGGAGGGAGAGTCCAGCCACGATTGGGAAATTCCACATCAGGAATCTCCAAGTCGTAGACCTGTACTGGTCGTTGATGATCATCCGATTAACCAGAAGCTGATGGTTAATATACTGGATAAGCTCGGACTGGCTTCAGATGTGGCAGCAGATGGACAGCAGGCGCTTGATATGGTCACGGCTAATCAGGACTATGACTATATCTTTATGGACTTGCAGATGCCTGTGATGGACGGTCTGGAGTGTACGGGTAGAGTGCGTGAACAATTGGCGGGAAGATCGCAACCTGCCATTATCGCCATGACGGCTAACGTCATGGAGGGTATTCAGCCTCGATGTATTGAAGCGGGGATGAACGATTATATTAGTAAGCCCGTTAAAATCAGCAGTGTAAAACAGGCATTGCTACGGCATTCTCCGGACCATTTTCCAATGCAACCGGGTAAAGATCAGATCAATGAAGCTTAGATGGTGGCATTTGGTAGTGTTTAAAAAGTTATACCGTGATTCAAACGCTCGTATAATGGGTTAGTATGTAGGGAAATCTTTTTTTGGGAGAGTAGGCCTATGAATACAAATAAAAATGAGAAGTTTAATGCAATTACGGAAACAACCGATGGCGTAAATACCGTTTATCTGAGTGGAGAGTTGGATCTTTCGGTAGCACCTGATTTTCGTCTGGTGATGGAGCCTTTGGTGGGGGAATCCAGCCAAGATTTGATTATTAACTTGAGAGACCTTAAATACATTGACAGCACAGGTATTGGAATCTTGTTATCCATTTTAAAAGCAAGGCATGGGATGGAGTCTCGCTTTGCTGTTCAAGAGGTACCGCCTCAAATTCAAAAGCTATTTGATATGACTGGTATTGCCAAATTCTTTGTCCCCCAGGAGAATTCCCAATAGGAAAGGAAAGAAAAAGAAATGAACGCTCAAATTCAAAAAGTAGTTCTTAATTTGCCGGCAACTGCTGACTTTGTTGATATTGTAAGATTAAATTTATACGGTATTGCCGCGAAAATGGGATTCTCTTATGAGGATATTGAAGACATGAAAGTGGCTGTATCGGAAGCCTGTAATAACTCTGTCCTTTATGCATATGGTCATGAGGGGGGAGTCGTGGAAGTGACATTCGAATTTGATGAAGTTTCGCTGTCCATTCGTGTCAAAGATGAAGGGGAGAGCTTTGAACGCGTGGAGGACCCGTCCCGTATCGCATCCTTGCATGACAAGGAGTTGAATGATGCACAGATAGGCGGATTAGGCTTTTATCTCATGCAGGCGCTTATGGACGATGTCCATATCTTGAATGAGACAGGAAAAGGCACCGAAGTGGTGCTGGTAAAGCGCTTGACCAGAAGTGAGGAAAGAGTATGAATGAAAAGGTAACTCCCCCGGAGTCGATGGATGAAGCCGTTGGTCTAATCTGGGAGTACCAGCAAACCAAGGATAACGAGATTGCTACCGTGCTGATCCGCAAGTATGAGCCGATGGTCAAGATGGCTGCCGGGAAAATCTCCCGTAACCGTCCGGACTTATACGAGGATTTATATCAGACCGGTCAGATGGCTTTGATACGTCTGCTTCAGCAATACGATATCAGCTTGGGTATCCCATTTGAACCGTACGCTATGAAAAGTATGCTGGGACATATGAAAAATTATTTGCGCGACAAATCCTGGTACATCCAGGTTCCTCGCCGCATTAAGGAAAAGGGTGCGCTTGTTCAACATGCTATTGATGAACTGACCGTTAAGTTGGAACGCTCACCCAATGTGGACGAGATTGCGACCTATTTGGATCTAACCGTGGAAGAAACGATCGAGGTGCTTGCTGGTCGTGAGTGCTATCACTATGTTTCACTGGACTCGCCTTTATCCCAGGAAGAGAGTGCAGCTACGTTAGGCGAGCTCATTAGCTCGGATGCTAACGATTATGACACTGTGGAAAAACGAATGGATTTGCAGCAGGCTTTAAGCCAACTGAAGGAGCAGGAACAGAAGGTGCTTCTTCTGGCATTTCAGGACGGTCAATCTCAACGTGCGATTGCCCAGACGTTGGGCGTATCACAGATGAGCGTTTCCCGTATTCAGAAGCGGGCTACGGAAAAGCTGAAGCAGATTATGTCTAATTCCTCTATTTCATGAGAAAAACGCGGAATTCTTGGTTTAACATATTTGATGTCACATCGTAAGGACACGTTATTCCGATATGGGAAACGTGTCCTTTTTATAAAGCGAAAAAGGTTGGGAGGAAGGTTGGAATCCATGACAGCATTTGAACAGATTTCTTCCTTTCGTGGAGGATGGGAATGGTGGGACATCAGTGCTGGGAATTGGCAAGATTCGGTCATACAGCACTTGAAGGAGAAGCTCCCAGAAGCCGCAGAATGGCTGGACAAGGTAGAGGACATTCCATCCAGCTTTATATCTGTGCGCTTTCCAGATGGCAATCAGCCCTTAATGTACGGGTCGCTGATCTACTCCGTTCAAGAGGAAATCGATAGTCAACGCAATTGCAACAAGTTTTATTTTCTGGTTCTAAACCAGAAGTTGGTGACGTTAAATTTGGATCAAAATACCCGTGAAATTATGCACACCGCGGAACGCCAAAAAATGCTGGAACAGTGTGAGGATGCAGCTGACGGCATGTTTGTATTGGCGAGAGCCGTGCTTCATTATTTTCATACAGGTATGGATAAGTTCGAGATCAACCTGAGAAGACTGGAAGAGGACATGGAGAAAAGAAATGCCCGTACACTGATGGATTCTATATTGAATGCACGTTTCGAGCTGTTGTATTGGAGCAATATGTTCATTCCTTTTTCAGAGCTGGTAACGGCTTCTCGGGAGGCATATTTGGATAAACTGGAGGAGAATCGCTTTTTTAAGCAGTTACTTTACCGTGTGACTCGGATGGAAGGACTTTTCCTGCATTATGAAAAGGAAATCGACACCCTGATCTCTATTGACGAGGCCATTTCCGCTTTTAGGGGCAATGAGATTACGAAGACGCTCACCATTGTGACCGCCGTTTTTACACCTGCCACTGTAGTGGGGGCCATTTGGGGCATGAACTTTGAAAATCTGCCTTGGATTAAAACAGGCTGGGGTTTTACCGCCGTGATTATTGCCACATTGCTAAGTATGGCGGGAATGTACGGCTGGCTGATGATGAAGGGGTGGACAGGTGACTTATTGAAAACTAACAAGCGCAACAAATTGTAGCGGCTGATTACGGCTGTTATAATTTACAAATAAAAAACGATCCATCGTAACAGGAGGCTCTTTGGGGAGTCTATATCGGTTACGATGGATCGTTTTTAAATGAGATAGGGACAATTACTTAGTACCTTGGCTCATTTTGATATATCCTAATAATTCGGCGATGAAATCTCCGATGACCGGAAGATTTAACTGTACCAGGAAACTGAGCAACCAAGCGAGCAAGGCGAGTATGACCACTGTACCCAGCGTAAGGCCGAGACCACGTGCAATCCCTGCAGTCAGATTGCTCATAATTCTTCTTTTCGTGCTGGAGTAGTTCTCTATAATATCTTTGAATTCTGCTTTTTCCAATGTATCTGCGATTTGATCTAGGCGTTTGTTAAGCCGCTTGACCTCATGGCGAAGTTCAAAAGGATGCTCATTTACATCAAAGTCTCTCTCCGGATCATGTGTTTTAACATGATGATGAGTAGAAGAGGTCTGCTTGGATGAAATCTCATCTGGCTGATCTTGAGCCTGGAGGGGGTGAAAGGTTCTCTTGTTGTTCCGAGCAAGATCATCTCCATAGGAGTTTGGTTTGTTCATTGTCATCCCAGCCTTTCTATCATTTAAAAACAGCCAGCTTCTTGCATGCTGGCTGTTCAGTGTTTGGATATTATTTTGGTTGTAATCGGAATGTGTTCCTATTAGGAATTTGCATTTAATTGTTTTTGAGTGTCCTTGGCTGCTTGAGCGGTTGCATCCATAACTTCTTTATCCGCTTTGGCCGCTTCATTAGCGACATCGGCAGAAGCTTTGGTTACGCTGGATACGATGTTGTCTTTACTCTCGGATACCGTTTTGGCTACATCTGCTGTTTTAGTGGAAACGGTTTTGGCCAAATCTGTCGCTTTGCTGCTAACTACAGATGCGACATCCTTCGTTTTATCGGAGACAACAGTCATTTTTTCGGACAGATCACTACGTAAATCGCGACCCGGCTTTGGAGCGAACAGCAGGGCTGCCGCAGCACCAATCAAACCTCCAATGAATAAACCCTTTGCAAAACCTGAAGTGCTTGCCATTTTTTGATTGTCAATGTTACTCATGATATATCACTCCTTTTATAGAATAAAAATATATATAAATGTTAGGTAGCCCTTCTCAATAGCCTGGACGCAAGTCCGAGCAAGAATACGAACAATGCGGTTCCAAGTATGGCTGGAATGACTGCAAAATCTCCGATGACCGGGCCCCAGTCTCCCAACAGCATGACACCTAGCCAAGCTCCTACAAATCCAGCAATCATAGAGCCTGCAATGCCGCCAGGCATTTCATGTCCAGCTAGTGCATCGCCAATCAATCCGATAATAATGGCCATTACAATACTTAGTACAATTCCCCACACAAGGATCGCCTCCCTTATCCTAAGTTCACAAACGATAACGTTTTTGATAAATGCTGAGCTTCGATATTGCTGTGCCTTGCTTACTTCGTATATAAACGTCATGACCCGGAGTGAAACAAAAAGCCGAATCGGACGTTATGGGCGGGGGGGAGAAGAAAGTTGCATTTTCGCTCGCCAATAGATCATAGGAACGGTAAACGCCAGCCAAATGATGCCTGCAATATAACCACCCACAATATCTGTAGGAAAGTGAACTCCTAAATATATACGGCTTAGTCCAATCAATATAATGAGCAGTGCACCAAGAACGCACGGGAGGAAGAGCGAACGCTCACGAATCTTTCGTTCTATAGCCCAGATGGCAAATATCATGCCGTAAAATCCCATGGAAATCATCGCATGACCGCTGGGAAAACTGTAGCCCCCGGCTTCAACCAAATGTTGAAGTGACGGGCGTTCCCGTTGCAGAATTTCTTTAATGAGCGTATTCAGCACCCACATCGCCGTAAAGCTGCTTAGGATCGCAAAGGAATAAGCTTTTGAACGAAGAAAGACCCAGCATAAGGTAGCAGCACCGAGGGCGATAATTAACGACATGCTGAATGAACCGAAAGACGTAATGAATATAGCGATGGTTAGCAATTGGTCATGAGTAGCTGCTGTGTCTGGAAAAATAGCATCCTGTATACGCTCATCCCAATATAGAAAAGGAGCCGTGCCAATCCATTGCACAGAGTAGGCGATGAGAAGCATCACAGCGATCATGATAATAGATGCATACAGACTACGACGCAAATAGCTTGGTAGGAACCGGGATGGTTGGGGTTTATGGGATAGCATATGTAATAAATCTCCTCCTTATGGCTGTAATAGATTTAATTTTTCGTACTATTAACTTAACTAATAATGAACTTAAGAGCAAAACTCGACGGAGACGACAGGCTGATTGAGGCATTTAAGCCCGGGGTAAAGGGATCGTATCACAGTGTTTGTAATGCCAGGGCCGAAAGTGGAATAATCATCACGAAGCAAGGCTGCTTTACGGAACTGTAATCCATGGAGGTGTTAAGGATGATTAAAATAGTGACATCGGCAGAAAGACATACCTCAAATAAAGGATGGATTCATAGTGAGTTTAGCTTTTCATTTGCCGATTATGAAGATCCGAGCAATGCCCATTTTGGTTGTATGCTAGCCCATAATGATAACAAACTTGAACCGCAGCAAGGCTTCAAAAGACATCCGCATCACGATTTGGAAATCGTCACTTATGTAATTGAAGGCCAATTGCATCATAGCGACAGCTTGGGACATGAGCAGGATTTAAAAAGCGGCTCGATTCAGGTTCTGAGTGCAGGCACTGGGATTGAACATGAAGAGCGAAATACTGGGGATGAAAGACCGGTTCGCTTTTTGCAAATGTGGTTTTTACCCGAGAGCCCTGGCATTCAGCCTTCTTATCAGGTGCAAAGATTCAAGCACAGTGAACGCCTAAATCGGCTTCAGCCTGTTGTGTCTGGTTCAGAAGTGGAGGGAACGTTATCCATCGCGCAGGATATAAATCTGTATCTGAGCAGATTGGAAAAAGGCCAGCAGCTTGAATATCCGCAGCAAGAGGAGCGCCGCACCCACATTTATGTAGTTAGCGGTCATGTGGAAGTTACGTGCCAGGATGGAGATTTTCAGTTAGGGCCTGGTGATGCTGCACGAATTCAAAAAAGTTGTGCATTAAAGATACTAGCTACAGGTAATGAGGATATATCTGAACTGGTGTTAGCAGATTTACCTTGAAGCATCCTTGAGTGAAGAAGTGTATGAAAATGCGTATATGCAATCGAAAAATAAAGCTCGTATCCCCGTTGCGCGTCTGTTGAAGCGAGCGGAGGTACGAGCTTTATTTACGGTGACAGGGCCACTGGCATGAAGGCTGTTGCTCATGATGATAGGTTGTAATACAGCTAAGCTGTATTCCTATAGGCTGATTCAGGAGGACTTACGCAATCTACCCAGTTCAGAAACAATAGCTTCAACCTCGGAAATGCTCAGGTTAGGCTTGTTTATCACCATATCATAGACATCATGGATGTCCTCGTATTGCTCCAGCGAGAAAGCGGAAGCTTGCATAGCAGCACCACTCGCCATACGGAGCTTGGTTTTAATGCCCTCAATCATATACTCAATGTTGGCATGAGACGGTACAGACAAATCCATCGTTAATTTTCCATCCTTTCATAACAGGGGAAGTTGCCTGTATTGTATCATGTTTTTGTTGTAGAATGTACTGAAAGCCAGATTACCAATATACAACCGAATCAAGGAGGATGGGCAAAGTTGTCTTTGTATAATCGAGCTCCCGCACCCGGACGCTCGTCCTTAGAACATAATGTAAAGAAAACAGATCGAGATGGACTCGCGCCGTTTTTCCGAGAAATTCATCATCAGCATGCTATAGATAAGTTGACTTTTGTTTGTATCGGTACAGATCGCTCGTCGGGTGATTCACTGGGGCCACTGGTAGGCACCATGCTCAAGGAGCAAGGTTTTCCGCACGTGATTGGGACAATGTCGGAGCCCTGTGATGCGGATCATCTGGTTCCATACTTGGAGTGCATTCCCCAAGATCATCATGTGATCGCCATAGATGCTTGTCTTGGACAGCACGGCTCAACGGGAATGTTTCTTATTGCGTGTGAACCGCTAACTCCTGCGCGATCGGTAGGTCTGTCTCTGCCGTCTGTGGGTCATTATAGTGTTGCAGCGATTGTGAATGAGCGCAGTCCCAAACCCTATTGGACACTCCAAATGACGTCGCTTCACTTAGTCATGACAATGGCTGCGCATATTGCTAATGCGGCGGCTTGTGAATTTGGCTTAAAAACAGCTTCGCAAGATTTTCCAGAGGGTTACCGTTTCAGATATTGATCGTCTGCTTAATAATATACATCAGCATGTTCTACTCACTAATATATTCAGATCTAATAGATTATATACAGAGAAGGAAGGGTTCCACATGGAAAAGGTATTATGCGAAGGAACGACGATCTGCTATGCCGAACAGGGGAAAGGAGATCCGATTATTCTATTGCACGGATTTTGCGGAAGCTCCTCCTATTGGGATGAGGTTGTTCCCTTGCTGTCCCCAAGCTATCGTTGTATTGTTCCAGACTTGCGTGGACACGGACGCAGCGATGCTCCACTAGGAGCCTATACGATTGATCAAATGGCAGATGATGTGCTTAAACTTCAAGAACAATTGGACATCCCTCAGACTGCCTGGTTTGGTCACTCCCTAGGAGGCTATTTAGCCCTTTCGGCAGTGCAGAGACATGCAGAGCGCCTTACAGCCTTTGGACTGATTCATTCCACAGCTTATGCAGATACGGACGAAGGTAAAGAAAAGCGTAACAAGGCTGTATCTACCATCCAAACGGAGGGGATTACCAACTTTGTAGATGGACTCGTACCGGGACTGTTTGCTCCTGATCATGTGGAGTCGATGTCCAGCCAATTACTTAAAGTCAAAGAAATTGGCTACAAAACACCTCCGCAAGGAGCTGTAGGAGCATCATTGGCTATGCGCGAGCGTCCTGACCGACGGGATGTGTTGTCGGCTTCTGCCTTGCCAGCTCTTTTAGTAGCGGGGGAGCAGGATCAGGCGGTTCCTCCAGCGCGGACGTTTACAACAGATCGGGCCGGAGTAACTCAGGTTACCCTGCCGGAAGCAGGTCACATGAGCCTGTTTGAGGCACCGGAGCTATTAGCTAATGCTATCTTGGCGTTTTTGGAGCAAAACTTGAAAAAGTAGACTAAGGTAAGCCCAAAAACCGGAACCCTTTGATGTGATCGTCAGAAGGTTCCGGTTTCTTGTATGCAAATTGTTTTTAGATGTGGTCACTATACATTCAGTTTATTTGAATTTTGCTGACTTGTTGTATCATATCGGTTAATGTGCAGAATACCTAAGTCATATTATTTTTGTTCAAGGCAAACGCCGTCGGCAAACCATCAATACTCTCTAAACTTTTCTCGTATGCATACTTTTTAAGTACTTCTTCGCCCATCTGAATCGCCACGTCCTTCAGCTTTTCCCGTTCGCTCGTGTAAGTCATGAAGGGAACTGCAAAACCACATGAATCCTGCACCATATGAACATCAACTACTATGATTTGTCTTGCTCCAGGAAGTGGATTAAAGAGAGGATACAGCTCATTCCAACGCTTTGTATTGGGCAACACGACTGTGCCAGTACCATAGAGTCTTAATACACTGGGCTCGCCTTCAAATGCACAGAACATGATGGTTACCCGTCCGTTCTCTATAATGTGCGCACTTGTTTCGTTGCCACTTCCCGACAAGTCGAGATAGGCTACCTCCTGATCTGACAAAATACGAAAGGAATCATATCCCTTGGGGGAAATATTCACATGCCCCGTCTCGGATATCGGTGCTGATCCTACAAAGAAAATATGCTGTCGCTGTATGAACTCTTTATATTCCGGTAGTATCGCACTGAATTTTTTTCCCATACTTAAACGTCCTCCCCTGTAAAATATCAATGCATAATTTTGTTTCGAATGAAAATAAATATTTTATTTTATTATATGAATCAATAAATAATAAAGATTATTTTTGTTTCGCATGAAACAAAAATAACACGAGACTAACGGAGAATCAATATCAAATTTTCAAATACTCTATTTCGTTAGTCCATGATCGGCTACAAAACACTGTACTAACGGAATGTTACGTGCCATACGTGATTTCTGAGTGTCGAATCTTTGATGCTATAAAGTATTTGTAATTGTGTTAAATGAAATTGCGGCATGGCGGTGGCATTTGGCTTTTAGACAAGGATGTCATACAATCAGAAGACAGAAGTTTCTGGTTGTCTAGGCATCGGGATGAAAGGAAGGGAACGGCTTGCTTAGAAAAGACTATTTGCTCAGTATGATGGAAGAATTGACATCCGCAGTAGCATCGGTGCTCGGTCTTAGGCGCGAAAATAAACACATCGAAGCGCTGAAACAGCTAGATGACCTGCTCAACAAGCAGTTTCGTCTTCGTTCAGATCTGCTCAGACGATTGCCGCCGGAACAAATTATTGAGCTTTTCCGATTGGGCCCTGGAATTGAAGCGGATAAGCTTCAGCAGGTGGCTCGCATTTTGGAGGAAGAAGCCGCGATTTACCTGGAAACCAGCAGAACAGACGAAGGTATACGAATCTTGATGAAATCTCTTCATTTATATTTGTACAGCGATACGAATGGCGCGACTCGTGATCTGCAGGTCCTGCCTGAACGAATAGCGTGTATCGTGAAGCTGGTGCGCGAATATGAGCTCCCCCCTGAAACCAGCAAGCTGCTGGCTGTTCATTACGAGCGAGAAAACAGGTTGGACGAAGCCGCCGATGTCTGGTTTGGATTGGCATGGGAGCAGCCAGAGCTGCTAGCGGAAGCGGAGACGTTTTATAGTCAATTACTGGATAAGACCAATGCAGAGCTGGAGCTGGGTGGAATTTCACGCCAGGAAGTCACCGAGGGTTTGACCGAGATCACCCAATTACATGAAAGAAAGTGAGATGTACCTTTTGGATTCACTGCGCGAACTTATATACCAATTGACCACGGGAGGATCCCTCATAACAGCGACGCTGAGTCAGCTTCGCAAACGGGAGGATGCTTCTTTTACTAAAGTACAAATTAAACCTGTAGAATTGAAAAACAAACTGCATTACCAGTTTGCTTTTCATTACAGCAACAAAGTCATTCATGAAAATCTGACCCCTGACGAGGCTAACGAGCGTATGACTGCCTTGTTTGAGGACACGTTCCGCCAAGGACTTTTATGCGCCAAGGATGCAGACTACCAAGTGCTGATCAGTAAAAAATATAAAGTATCCATTCTGACAAAGTCACCGAGCAAAAGTAAAGCCGACCTGTCTCATAATCGCAAAAAGCAATATGTGCTCGAAGAAGGGGAACGAATTCCTTTCCTGATTGAGCTGGGAATTATGAATGAGGATGGTAAGGTACTGGCCCGCAAGTATGATAAGTTTCGTCAAATTAACCGGTTTCTCGAAATGGTGCAGGATGTATTACCTAGCCTTCCGGTAGGCCGCCCATTGACGATTGTAGATTTTGGCTGTGGCAAATCGTATTTGACCTTTGCGTTGTATCACTATTTGGCTGTACAGCAAAAGCGACCACTGCAGATCGTTGGTTTGGACTTGAAGGCAGATGTCATTGAAACCTGTAATGTTCTGGCTCAAAAGCTGCAATATCGACAGTTGGAGTTTCTGGTCGGTGATATCGCAGACTATAATGAACTGGAACAGGTGGATATGGTTGTTACCTTGCACGCTTGTGATACTGCAACAGATGCGGCGCTGGAAAAGGCTGTTCGCTGGGGTGCTTCCGTCATTTTGTCGGTTCCGTGTTGCCAGCATGAGCTGTTTAACCAACTGGAAAATCCGGTATTGGAGCCGTTGCTTTCCCACGGCATTTTAAAGGAGCGTTTTTCTGCACTGGCAACGGATGGAATCCGGGCCAAACTGCTGGATATGATGGGATATCGGACACAGCTATTGGAATTTATCGACATGGAGCATACACCTAAAAATATTCTGATTCGTGCCGTCAAAGGGCAAGCGGGAGAACAATCCGTTCTGTGGCGTGAATACACAGCATTTCGGGATTTTATTCATGCTGATCCTTATTTGGAACGCGCTTGTGCGGACTTGCTTCCCGAAGGAGCGGGGAAAAAGCAGACACATAGCTAGGAATATAGTAAAAGTGGAGCCACTGCGGGGTGGCTCCACTTTTTTGTAGTTCACAGTTCATGGTTGCAGTACGCAAACATCTATCCGCCATAGGCATTTCTAAAAGCGGTGCACAAGACATCGCGATCCACCTTCCACAATGCCGCGAGCTCCTCGCTGACATCTTCATCCCACCAGTCGCACAGTAGTTTGCGATTACTATGGTTTTCCGCAATCCAGATAAGGTGTCCGACGACCTTGCGGGAGTATAGTTCTTCGCCCTGCTTGACCAGATCAGGAGCAATGTGAACAGGCAGACGTTTGCAGGTTCGATACAACTCTTTGGTACATGCGCGGCGGATACCACGAGCCGTGGGTAATCGGGATTGTGAATTGTCATGTTTGGGGAATTTGCCGGGAGGCATATTGTACCCCCTCCTCTCTCTCACAACTTATGCGGGCAGAGGATCCGGGGTCACTGACTTCCCTTTTTGGACGAAGTGGCGACTTGTTCTGCCGCTGTGATACACTAAATGAAAATAGAGAAACAGGCAGGGAGTGGGAAGAGAGATGGACCAAATATCTAGTATCATTAATTATTTGTTTGAGATCATTCGTAGTCTTGGGTATTTTGGTATTATGCTAGGCTTGATGGTGGAGGTCATTCCAAGTGAAATAGTCCTCGCTTATGGCGGTTTTTTAGTGTCCTCGGGTCATATTAATTTTTTTGGCGCAGTCGTGTTTGGAACGATTGGCGGGGTGCTGGCCCAGTTGTTCATTTACTGGATTGGACGCTATGGCGGCAGACCCGTTTTAGATAAGTATGGGAAATACATACTCATCAAAAAAAGTCATGTTGACCACGCTGAAGCCTGGTTCAATAAATATGGCACAGGGGTCATTTTTACAGCTCGCTTTATCCCTGTTGTTCGTCACGCGATCTCAATCCCTGCCGGGTTGGCTCGAATGAACGTATGGCGCTTTATTATTTTGACAACGCTGGCGATTATACCTTGGTCTGTTTTGTTTATATATTTAGGTATGCTGTTGGGAGACAAGTGGGAACAAATTGACGAAGTGGCAGCACCTTACATCAAACCGATTTTGCTGGTTGCTCTTGCGCTCTTGATCATTTATTTTGTTATCAAATGGATTGTAGCCAAAAACAAAAAAGGAAGTGTATAACATGAGCCGTACTAACGTATCGCAATATTTCGGAAAGGGCTTGAGTCCTGAACAATTTATGGAGGGCATGGAAAAGAACAAAGAAGCCTTCCGCTCTGGATACGATCAGTTTGTGTGGAGCAACGAAGAGGATCGGGAGTTTTTTGAAAGCCTGAACCATCGTGATGATCTGCGTGTGCTTATATTGGCTGCCGACTGGTGTGGGGATGTAGTACGCAATGTGCCAGTTGTGTTCCGCGCGTTGGAGAATAGCGGGATTCCAACCGAAGTATTGATTCTGGAAAATCATCAGGCGCTGATGGACGACTTCCTGACAATGGGCGGACGTGCTGTGCCGATTGTGATTTTTGCGGATACGGGAGGTCATGTACTTGGCCACTGGGGACCACGCCCTGCACATGTCCAACAAATTATGATCGCATTCAAACGTGAAAATCCAGATCGGGAAGCCGATGATTATCAAGAAAAAATCGCAGTTGCTCGTAAAGAAATGGCTGGAAAATATGGGGAGGGAACCGAGGTCCATCCTGTAATTGTTCAGGAATTACGCGAGCTGATCTCGGGATTTTAACTTATGACATTATCTATTCGCAGTTTTAATCTCGGCCCGCTCCAGACGAATGCTTATTTGCTTCAAGGAGATGATCCGAAGCGCGCTGTTATTATTGATCCAGGGATGAATCCGGGTCCTTTGCTGAGAGCCATTGAGCCACTGACGATTGAAGCTATCCTGCTGACGCATGCCCATTTTGACCATATCGGAGGAGTAGAGGAGATTCGCAATGCCAAAGACTGCCCGGTTTATCTGCACGCCTTGGAGCAAGACTGGCTTACATCTCCTAAGCTGAATGGCTCCTTGATGTGGCCAGAGGCATCCCCTCCGATCTCGACGGAACCAGCCGAATATGACTTGGCAGAAGGTCAACAATTGAACCTGATCGGTCACACGTTCCGGGTTTTCCATACACCGGGCCATTCACCCGGAAGTGTCAGCTTTTTATGCGGCAAAGATCTTTTTTCCGGGGATGTGCTATTTCGTCAGGGCGTTGGACGCACGGATCTGGCGGGCGGCCGCGAACGGGATCTATACGATTCTATTCAGAACAAATTGTTTCCACTCGGAGATGACGTTACAGTCTATTCCGGTCACGGTCCCAAAACGTCCATCGGTTATGAGAAAGCTAACAATCCGTATATCCGGTAAATGTGATGAATGTTCAGTAGGGGCAAAATCAAAGGTGTGACAGGTTTTGCCCCATTTCGACAACAAATTATAAATTATGTATAGACAAAGGTTTTTATTTTTGTTAACATAAATTTATTGAAGTTACATACTAAACTCGCGAAGCACGCAAGCTGTGGATGAATCCCGGTTTGCGTTCTTTTTTTTGCCCATTAAGAGGATAAAGAGGCATGAGGCCGTCAGATCACAAGGGGGAGCAAGAATGAAAAGAAAACATATATATGGGGTACAACGTGAGATTGGAGGTAGTTTCCGGGTTCCCAATATAATAGATATTGAAGATTCTGTGGCAGATTCCGAGCCGAAGATCATAACATGGAAAAAGGTGAAACGACGGGGCGGAATCCCTACACAAAACTGGCATGTGAGGCTGAATGAACACAGGTTGGGACGTGGAGACGGTCGATTATGAAGATACATAGATGATATAGACAAGCTACTTTTTTTTTAGTAGACTTAGCAGATAAGTTCAGACAAACGGGGGGGCTAACGATGCATCATTTAGGAGCTAGAATTATGATCGTCGCGGATGCTTTTGAGCAGAATCTTCCTGTGGGCGAACATGGTTATATCATTGCTTACGACCGTAATGCGGACAATGCTTTTGACTATGTCATTCGCGTACCGAAGGTGAACCGCAATTTTTTTGTACCATCCGGAGACATCGAGCTGGAAGAGAGTATTCTCAAGCTGGAAGCCGAGCGGATTGAGCGTGAAGCGCTGATAGATTACGCCCTTGCTACCCATAATGAGCAACTGTTCATGCATGTGATGAACGGTGGTATTGATTCGGTAGAGACTGAGGAAGAAGAAACCGCGGCGGAGTTGTTGTCACAGGCTGATTTTATCAGACAAGTCAATTTGCGTGCTTGGATATAGAAGTCGGCTACGGTCGATTCTTTTTAAGAATATATAAAGGGCACAATCTCAGCTCCTATAGTTTTCACGAAAGAGCACCGAAAGGTGCTTTTTTTATATTCTTTTAGCAACATTTACCTCATCGAAGTGCAGTTTGCTTCTGTACCGCGTCAAAGATTGAATTGTAAAGGGTTCTATCCTATAATTAAAAACGTTATTTCAAAGTTCGGTGCAGCATTTTTTAATATCAGGATTTTGCAAAATTCGATTTCAGTCGCTTATTGGATTTTTTGCAAAATCCTCATATACATGAGGAGGGTTTTGTATGAACATTTCCACGGAAGATGTCCGTCACGTAGCCAAGCTGTCCAGGTTGAATCTGACCGCGGCTGAGGAAGAAACGATGACAGGACAATTAAACGCCATTCTCCATTATGCGGAGAAGCTGAATGAGCTGGATACGGAGCAGGTAAAGCCGACCACTCATGTGCTGCACGTCAGCAATGTCATGCGAGACGACGAAGTTCGCGAAAGTTTGACACATGAGCAAGTGATGCGCAATGCACCTGAAGAAGAAGACGGACAGTTTAAGGTTCCTGCTGTTCTGGAATAGATCTCATATTTGAAAGGAGGATGCAAATTGAGCTTGTTCAATAACACATTGCCCGAGATACATAACAAGCTGCATCAAAAGGAAATTTCCGTGAGTGATCTGGTAGGACACGCTCTGGAGACAATTGGTGCGCGGGAAGACAAGATCAGAGCTTATATTACCGTTGACGAGGAACAGGCCCGTGCATCCGCACGTCAGCTGGATGATCAACTGATTTCCGGAGAGGAAAGAGGGTTGTTGTTTGGCCTGCCAGTTGGCATTAAGGATAATATTGTGACAGAAGGGCTGCGTACAACATGTGGCAGTCAGTTTTTGAAAAATTTTGATCCCGTTTACGATGCCACAGTTGTTAGCAAGTTACGCGCAGCGCAAACCGTGACACTCGGTAAAATGAACATGGACGAATTCGCCATGGGCGGCTCTAACGAGAACTCCAGCTTTTTCCCTGCACGTAACCCTTGGGATTTAGAACGTGTTCCCGGTGGTTCCAGTGGCGGCTCGGCTGCGGCTGTTGCAGCGGGTGAGGCTTATTTCACGCTCGGCTCGGATACAGGGGGTTCCATTCGCCAGCCCGCTTCTTACTGCGGAGTAGTTGGCCTGAAACCAACCTATGGTCTAGTATCCCGCTTTGGACTGGTGGCTTTTGCCTCCTCTTTAGACCAAATTGGACCCATTACTAAAAATGTTCAGGATTCGGCCTATGTCCTACAAGCCATTGCAGGTTATGACCAGAAGGACTCCACTTCTGCAAAGGTAGACATTCCTGATTATTTGAACGCTTTAACCGGGGATGTAAAAGGACTACGTATCGCTGTGCCTAAAGAGTATCTTGGTGAGGGCGTCGATCCTCAGGTCAAGGAGAAGGTGCTGGATGCACTGAAAACGCTGGAAGGATTGGGCGCTGTATGGGAAGAGGTATCTCTTCCACACACGGAATATGCGGTTGCGACATACTACCTGCTGGCTTCATCCGAAGCGTCATCCAATCTGGCACGTTTTGACGGCGTGCGCTATGGTGTACGTTCTGACAATCCAGACAACCTGCTTGATCTATACCATCAGTCCCGTACGCAGGGTTTTGGTCCTGAGGTGAAGCGTCGGATTATGCTAGGTACCTATGCGCTCAGCTCTGGGTACTACGATGCTTATTATTTGAAAGCTCAAAAAGTGCGCACACTGATTAAACAGGATTTTGATCGTGTATTTGAACAATATGATGTGATTATCGGACCTACTGCACCGACAACTGCTTTCAAAATCGGCTCGCAAGTGGACGATCCATTAACAATGTATTTGAACGATATTTTGACGATTCCGGTGAGCTTGGCTGGTGTGCCAGCCATTAGCATTCCGTGTGGTCTAGCGGATGGAATGCCAGTCGGACTACAAATCATCGGAAAAGCCTTTGACGAGTCTTCCGTGCTACGCGTAGCTCATGCTTTTGAACAAAATACCGAATTTCACAAGCAGCGTCCGCAGCTGTAATTTGCCAAAAAGGAGGGAACCTATTCATGTCTACAACTACATCCAAGTATGAGACGGTCATCGGACTTGAAGTGCACGTGGAATTGCATACGAAGTCTAAAATATTCTGTGGATGCTCGACATCCTTCGGAGCACCACCCAACTCTCATACATGTCCGGTCTGTCTCGGTCATCCAGGGGTATTGCCGGTATTGAACCGTCAGGCCGTTGATTATGCGATGAAAGCAGCAATGGCGCTGAATTGCACCATTGCTGATGTGAGCAAGTTTGACCGCAAGAACTATTTTTACCCCGATTCACCTAAGGCCTACCAAATCTCACAATACGATCAACCCATTGGCGAAAATGGCTGGATTGATATTGAAGTGAATGGTGAGACAAAGCGTATCGGTATTACTCGACTGCATCTGGAAGAGGACGCAGGGAAATTAACACATGTTGATGGTGGCTACGCATCTTTGGTCGATTTTAATCGGGTCGGCACACCATTGGTCGAGATCGTTTCGGAACCGGAAATATCTTCGCCGGAAGAAGCCAAGGCCTATCTGGAAAAAATACGTGCCATTATGCAGTATTGTGACGTATCCGATGTGAAGATGGAGGAAGGATCACTTCGCTGCGACGCGAATATCAGTCTTCGTCCGCATGGACAAAAAGAGCTAGGAACTAAAGCGGAACTGAAAAACATGAACTCCTTCCGTGGCGTACAGCGCGGACTGGAATATGAGCAGTTCAGGCAGGAGCAGACGCTGGACGAAGGCGGAACAATTGTACAGGAGACACGTCGTTGGGATGAAGCACAAGGTAAAACTTTATCCATGCGTGGTAAAGAACAGGCCCATGACTATCGTTATTTCCCAGACCCGGATCTCGTTACTCTTCATATAGACGAGGAATGGAAAGAGCGCATCCGTGCTTCGATTCCTGAATTGCCTGACCAGCGTAAAGCACGCTACACTTCCGAATATGGATTACCTGAGTATGATGCCCAGGTGATTACGTCCTCCAAGCCATTGGCCGATTTGTTCGAGGATAGCCTTCAATTCACCAAGGATGCCAAAGCAGTATCCAACTGGATTATGGGGGATCTACTCGGTTATTTGAACAGTGCCGGTATTGAACTGTCGCAGGTTAAATTGACCGGTCGGGGCTTGGGTGAAATGATCGGACTGCTGGAGAAGGGAACGATCAATAGCAAAATCGCTAAAACGGTCTTCAAGGAAATGCTGGAAAGTGATAAACTGCCACAGCAAATTGTCGAAGAAAAAGGGCTTGTACAAATCAGTGATGAGGGTGCGATTCTTACAATTGTCGAACAAGTTGTAGCAGCTAACCCGCAATCGGTCGAGGATTACAAAGCTGGCAAGCAAAAGGCCATCGGCTTCCTAGTCGGTCAAGTGATGAAGGAGAGCAAGGGGAAGGCAAACCCTGGCCTTGCTAATAAGTTGCTGACGGAAGTGCTGAACCGCTAATGGCATAGATTTGACAGGGGCTTGTCTTTTAGGGACAGGCCCCTTTTGCATAGCCGCTAAGAATGGTTGGCGCGAACAAGCTTTAGAACCTGATGGCATTTTATGAGTTTCCTTAGGAGGGAAAACAGCATGGTTACCCTATGTTCATTGGAAGATGATGATATCGTCAGTCAGATATGGCGTCTACAGCATGTTGCCTATAGGCTGGAAGCTGAGCTGATTGGGTTTGATGAAATTCCTCCACTGATGGATACATTGGATACGCTGAGAAGCTGTGGAGAGTCTTTTTATGGGTGGCTGGAGGACGGTGAATTGCTAGGAGCACTGGCTGTGCAGTCCGAATCGCCCGATTCGCTTACCCTTACACGTATGATGGTTCACCCAGATCATTTTCGTAAAGGCATTGCAGATTCTTTAATGAAGCATGTTTTGAATGAATATCAAAATATCCCGTTGTTTATCGTCTCTACAGGAACTCTAAATACTCCTGCGGTGGCGTTATATCGAAAACATGGCTTTCGTCCCGTATCTGCGGCTGAGGTCGCTCCAGGCGTGGAATTAACTACCTACCATCTGCATAAGGTGGAATAGCATTGAGGTATCAAATTGACATTAAAAATGCACATAAGCCCACAAACCGCGCACCCGGAGTGGGAAGCACGACATAACCGGGAGGAGAGACTCGAATGAATAATCCGTGGATTATAGACGATTCACATATCATTTTACGGCTTTTACTGTCCATGCTTCTCGGTGGATTCATTGGGTTTGAACGCGAGCGTTCCAATCACGCAGCTGGTTTGAGGACTCATATTATGGTCAGCCTTGGTTCGACGCTGATTATGCTACTCTCCATTTACGGCTTTGCCGATTTTATTAAAGAAGCTAATGTACGCATAGATCCCGCTCGTTTGGCTACCGCTGTGATCACTGGCGTAGGCTTTTTGGGTGCAGGAACGATTATGTTCACAGGTAAATCCATTACCGGACTAACGACTGCGGCTTCCATTTGGGTCGTGGCTGCTATTGGCCTTGGGGTTGGAGCAGGGTTTTATTTCCCATCTATAGCGGCGACAGTGCTCGTATTTTTAAATTTATGGGTGTTTAACAAAGTTGAACTTCGGTATATGCGTGGACGCAAGCGCCATCTTATTACATTGTACGGATTGGCCTCTCACGGATTGCTGGATCAGATTTCGACTTATTTAGAGCAAGAAAAAGTGGAAATACGTAAAATAATGATTAAAGAACATGAAAATGTCCCATTTCACGAATTACATCCAGATCGGCAGAGTATGGAGGTTTCCCTAGAGGTGCTGGCCCGTCATGATTTTAATCCTGTACGTATTGCAGCAGATTTACGACAATGGGAAGATATAGCTGCAGTCTCTGTTGAGTAATAGGGTACCTTTTTTTAACAGTTACTCTTAAATCTGATTGGGGTACTATGTAAGCATTGAAATGTTTTTCAGCGGAACCACGTATGGGATTCAAAGGGGAGGATGGCATGAACTCGGAACAACCGTTACCGTCTGGAGAGGCTGGACAGCTACAAGCATCGGAACAGCTGGAACAACCCAGACAGGGGAAGCGTCTAAAATACGCTAAATTTCGCAAAGTGATTGCCATTATCATGGCGGCATTGTTACCCGGACTGGGACATCTTTTTTTAGGACTGTTTATCAGGGGGCTTAGTTTTATTGTATTGCTCCTGCTAGATATTTTTGCGATGCTGTATGTTTCCTCTGACGGCTTAAGGATCAACATTCCATTACTTATTTTGCTTGGATTGTTCATACCTGTTTTATATTTTTATAATGTATATGATGTCTTACAGTCTGCAGATTATATGGTTCGCTATCGACGTAAGCCTGATCGTTATGTACGAATGGATGCTAGAGGCCAGCAAAGTAGTCCTTTTTATGCGTGGGAGAGAGGCTTTGCTTTTGCTGTGCTGATGGTGGCAGGCGGTGGGCTTATGATTTTGTTTCGCATGAAACCTCGCTGGTTGAGCAATTTCTTTGAGGATTATGGATTCCTTACGCTGGCTATTTTATTAATGATGATCGGTTTATTCCTTTTTCTAAGGGAAGCCTTTCTGACCTTTAAGCGTAAAAAGTTGAAAGAAAGAGGGTGAAGCTGGCGTGCACCGTAAAATAAGAGTCGGGCGCTACACCTCTTCGCTTCTGTTGATGGCTGTAGGCATTTTGCTTATTGTAGATGTGTTTCAAAATACTGAATATATGCTTCAACTCCTCGTTTGGTGGCCCGTAATCTTCGTGCTTTGGGGACTGGAGTATCTAATTTTTTTTGCTGTGTACTTTCGGAAAGAAGGCAAGTCTGACAATGGAAGGCGATTCAGACCTGACCTAAAGGGGATTCTGTCCGCTTTGGTAGTGGCAGCCTCGGTTTTTATCGTGACCCAGCAAAATCATTATATGTATCTGTGGAATCGGGTCAGTCTCAATCTGACGTCAGCCTCTATGGATTTTAGCCAGGCTAAAGAGAATCGGTATGATATGGGTGGTGTGCTGGTACCTGTAACTATGCAGACGTCCGATTTAATAGTTGATTCGGTTAATGGTGATGTAACACTGATCAGACGACCTGTGTCCAATATAGAGGTACGAGGGACTCTATGGGTGGATCAAGCGCCTGCTGCCGAAGCGGACAAGATTGCTCAAGCTTCTTCACTGACTTCTACCGACGGCAAGACTATCCAGATTCGTCCGGAGGCACAGTCATACGGAGCATCAAGCAAACGTCAGCCCCGTGTGAACATGCTGATCACCGTGCCTGAGGACCGACGGTTCAATATGCAGATTAGAACCTCCAACGGGAATATTACCTTGAATGGAGTTGATGCTATTGACAGCATTAGACTCGAGAGCGGTAATGGAAATCTCATCGTTAATGACGCTATCGGCAATGTCAAGGGAGGCACGCTGAACGGTCAGGTTAAATTGCATCGGATTTCTGGAGATGTGGATGTGCGCACGAACCGAGGCGACATGCAGGCAGGCGATATTGAGGGAGCTGTCACACTACATACCATGGTAGGTGACATTCAGCTTGCTCGTTCGGAAGGAGATATCACTGTTGATACTCAGAATGGGGACATGAATGTGTTGAATTCTACAGCCAAGCTGAATGCTAATTCGCTTAATGGCTCTATCAAAGTGCATAGCGAACAGGTGAGCGGAGATTGGAAAATATACAGTGCTGTCGGTGATATCGTATTGGATCTTCCGTCGAATGGAGATTTTCAGTTAGAGGGTTCAAGCAGTTATGGTAATCTTCAATCCGATTTTCCATTTAAAATAGACAGTAAAAGTATTTCAGGCCAAAACGGGACAGGCAAGTATGCGATCAACGTGGAGGGCAACAGTAATTTAACCATTAAAAAGTTACTGATGCCGTCGTTACCCGACTTGGAAGATTCCGGGGGTACGACTGCGCCCGATACATCTGAAATCTCTCCGGCTGAACCTAGAGCTCCCGAGACAGATACCTCTATAGGAGCATCCGGCGACAATACGGCGCGTTGACAAGAAACTTGAGTAGACCGTACAATGTGAGTAGGTTTAGAAGTAAGTTGTAAATAGATGCGTGGTAATTGATAGGATCGTAAGTAAGGGATAAGGCGGTGGACATATATGGCAGCACGCGTCCAGCATGCTTTGGAACTTCTAAAGAAGACAGGTGTACGCATAACACCCCAGCGTCATGCCATATTAAACTATTTGATGGAAACCATGGGGCATCCGACTGCAGATGAAATATATCGAGCGCTTGAGTCCAAGTTTCCAAGTATGAGTGTGGCTACGGTTTATAATAACTTAAAGATGTTTATAGAAGCGGGTATGGTACATGAGTTGACCTATGGAGATAACGCCAGTCGTTATGATGCCAATATTTCGGAGCACTATCACATCATTTGCGAAAAATGCGGAAAAATTGAAGATTTCAGTTATCCCTATTTGGCTGATGTGGAACGTCATGCTGCGTTGGAAACAGGCTTCGAAGTGCATGGACATCGTATGGAGTTACACGGAGTATGCAAAACTTGTAGTAACAAACAAACGTAACGAAACAAGGAATAGAGTTTTTTTGTGCGGTATGTATATATTGTAATGGATTGGAAACGTGAGCAATTCTCCGTAAGCGGGGATTTACCGCGTTTTTTTGTTTAAATCACTTTACTTTTGTTTCAAGTAATCTGTTGAGGTTACAAAATACGGAATTCAAAGTTCATACAATGGAGGTTCAATATTGGCCAGAAATCATTCCAGACGCCGCCGTAAACGTTCACGATTCAAAGGAGCGGCAAGCCTGCTATTATTTGCAGCGATTATATGCGCAATTACTGTCGTATGGTTTGGTAATCCCCTTCATGAGAAACCCGATTGGCAGGGCAGTGTCCGTCCTATTTTTATGCAGGGCAAGTTGACTGGGTATGAAGCTCAAAGCTCCGGCAAGAACATGCTGATGCCGCTTAAATTGGTGCAAAGTCAAATTGATCCTTCGGTTCGCTATGAGGATGACAGCCAAACCGTCATTATGGCGACGAGACAAAGCTTGCTCTATATGAAGGTTTCGAAGGCACAAGGGGAATTGAATGGTAAAACATATGCGCTGAGCGCAGCCCCCCAGGTGATCAGTGGAGAGGTATATATCCCGATAGAGGCTGTACGTGAAGTATACGGCGTTTCTATACACGAAGACTCTGTAACGGGTGCCGTTATCTTGATGAAGGCCGGCGAGAAGGTCAGGCTGGGTAATGTAGAAAAGAAGGATGGGCAACAGGATGCTAGAATTGCCTTACGTAAAGAAGCCTCTAGCCTATCTTTTATTTTGACAGATGTACCTCAGCGGACGAAAGTACGTATCTGGTCCCAACAGGGTGATTGGTATTTTGTGCAGTTAGACAATGGCTATGCAGGATACATTAAATCAGACCATATCGCTGAAGGAGAAGAGCTTGTGATTCCTTCGGTTAAGGACGATTTGTCCATATCGGAGAAGCATTGGGAGGGTAGACCAGTGAATCTCGCTTGGGAAGCCGTCTATAATCGCAAGCCCGATCCTTCCAAGTTTGATCCTATGCCTGGAGTAAATGTGGTGAGCCCTACGTGGTTCAGTGTCGTCGATCATGAGGGCACTGTAGAAAGCAAAGCGGATCCTTCTTATGTCAGCTGGGCACATCGCAAGGGTATGGAGGTTTGGGGGTTGTTGAGCAACAGTTTTAATCCCGAACTAACAACAGAAGCTTTGTCTACCTTTGAACGTCGAAAGTCGATTGTAGATCAGATGATTTCACTTGCTCAACAAAATGATCTGGACGGTATTAATATCGACTTTGAAAATGTTCATACAAAGGATGGCCCCAATGTCACCCAATTTTTGCGTGAACTTAAACCGATGGCTCGGGAACATGATTTGATACTGTCCATTGATGTTACGCCTAAATCTCAAAGTGAGATGTGGTCTGTTTTTTTGGATCGAAAAGCATTGGGGACTATAACAGATTATCTCATGGTAATGGCGTATGATGAGCATTGGGCGGCTAGTCCAAAAGCTGGTTCCGTCGCCTCGTTACCATGGACGGAAGCGTCAATTAAGCGAATTATTCGGGAAGATGAAGTGCCGTCTCAAAAAGTGGTTTTAGGTATTCCGTTATATACTCGCGTGTGGTCCGAGACTCCCAAAGAAGGGAAGATTAAGGTCACCTCCAAATCACTTGGTATGGAGTCAGCAGCCAATATCATAGCCCAATTTAAGTTGAAGCCCAAGTTTAGAGCTTCCGAAGGCCAGAATTATGTCGAGTATACAGAAGACGGCGTAGTCAAAAAGATTTGGCTGGAGGATCAGGTATCTCTGAAGGCAAGAGTAGAACTTGCCAAATCGCTGAAGCTCGGAGGAATTGGTGTGTGGAATCGAAGCTTTGCAGATAAAGACGCTTGGATAACACTGAAAAAAATAAGTGAATAAGATAAAAAAATTTACAATTGAAGAAGGAAGTTTCTTATTTATGTAGAAATGATCACATGTATCCAAATATCCAATTTGCGGTCATAGCCGCCTTGCAGGTATGGAGGGAGAAGTGCAGCTAACCAAATTAAACCTGATATATGATGAATTGTTGCAGGAGGATTCGATAGGTATTATTTCGTACAGAAAACCGGGAGAGTATTTTCACGGTTCGATGTTGTATGACTTTGATGAACTCATTCTAATTATTGGAGAAGGCACCAAGCCAGTCCGTTCTATTCAACACTTATTTATGAATGGTTTAAGATGCCAAGTGTTGTACGCAACGCTCAGTTGTCTGAAGGAATGGATTATCGCTGGTGAACAAGCCAACATTATAGATTATGTGCTAGAAGGGCGTATTGTCTGGGAAAGGGATGACAGGGTTCGCTTTTTAAGACAGGAAATTGTTGATTTTAACGATCCACTGCGGGAGCAGAAGCGATTTCATGAGTTCTCCCGCTTTCTGGTCAATTACGTTCATGGTAAAAGAGCGGTGCGAGAAGGGCGGATCATTGACGCTTATCAAAGTGTTCTGAAAGCATTGGATCATTGGGCATCTATTGAACTCATTGAACGGGGGATTTATCCAAAGGTTCACTTATGGGTTCAGGTACAGCCTCTGGATCGAACAATTGACAAACTGTATAACGAACTCACATTAAGTACGGAAACCTTGGAACAACGGGTTGAACTAGTACTGCTTGCTTGTGAATTTTCAGTTATGTCAAAAATGGAGGAGTGCTCCTCTCCGCTATTCCGTATATTAGGCAGCAGACGGGAACCTTGGTCTATAAATGAACTTATTAACCATCCTGAGCTAAAGAATCTCCAATTGGATCTTACCGTCGTGCTCCGTAAACTGGTATATCGTTCACTTATTAGAGAAACAGCTGCCGGGGATTTTAGGGATCGCGGGCAAAATCGTGAACTGCGTTACTCCCTTATTTGATGTACAGGGGTTGATTTGTCAGGAAGAAAGGTTGTTAAACCGACTTTTCTTCCTTTTTTTGCACATGATCTAGTATTTATAAATAGTTAAAAAATATAAATTATTAATTTAGGTTGACGAGTATATAAAATATGTGATAAGTTATAACTCGCCCCATTAAGCAGCATGAATAGTTTTGAACTGTTTAAAGCAGGATAAACGTGTTGCATCAAGCGGAAAAAATAAGTTTTCAAAAAAAAGCTTGACGAAAAATGAGGTTATGTGTTACATTATTTAAGTCGCCGCTGAGACGCGGTGGTGAAACAAAGTAAGATGTTATGTAGGTTTGATCTTTGAAAACTGAACAACGAGTGAGTAAAACGATTTTGCTTGCAAAATCAAACAAGAGATATTTTTATCTCGTCAGTTTCAACATGAGCTTATCGCTCTTTCTATAAACCAACTTCGGTTGGTCTTTAATGGAGAGTTTGATCCTGGCTCAGGACGAACGCTGGCGGCGTGCCTAATACATGCAAGTCGAGCGGGGTTATGTAGAAGCTTGCTTCTACATAACCTAGCGGCGGACGGGTGAGTAACACGTAGGCAACCTGCCCACAAGACAGGGATAACTACCGGAAACGGTAGCTAATACCCGATACATCCTTTTCCTGCATGGGCGAAGGAGGAAAGACGGAGCAATCTGTCACTTGTGGATGGGCCTGCGGCGCATTAGCTAGTTGGTGGGGTAAAGGCCTACCAAGGCGACGATGCGTAGCCGACCTGAGAGGGTGATCGGCCACACTGGGACTGAGACACGGCCCAGACTCCTACGGGAGGCAGCAGTAGGGAATCTTCCGCAATGGGCGAAAGCCTGACGGAGCAACGCCGCGTGAGTGATGAAGGTTTTCGGATCGTAAAGCTCTGTTGCCAGGGAAGAACGTCTTGTAGAGTAACTGCTACAAGAGTGACGGTACCTGAGAAGAAAGCCCCGGCTAACTACGTGCCAGCAGCCGCGGTAATACGTAGGGGGCAAGCGTTGTCCGGAATTATTGGGCGTAAAGCGCGCGCAGGCGGCTCTTTAAGTCTGGTGTTTAATCCCGAGGCTCAACTTCGGGTCGCACTGGAAACTGGGGAGCTTGAGTGCAGAAGAGGAGAGTGGAATTCCACGTGTAGCGGTGAAATGCGTAGAGATGTGGAGGAACACCAGTGGCGAAGGCGACTCTCTGGGCTGTAACTGACGCTGAGGCGCGAAAGCGTGGGGAGCAAACAGGATTAGATACCCTGGTAGTCCACGCCGTAAACGATGAATGCTAGGTGTTAGGGGTTTCGATACCCTTGGTGCCGAAGTTAACACATTAAGCATTCCGCCTGGGGAGTACGGTCGCAAGACTGAAACTCAAAGGAATTGACGGGGACCCGCACAAGCAGTGGAGTATGTGGTTTAATTCGAAGCAACGCGAAGAACCTTACCAGGTCTTGACATCCCTCTGACCGCTGTAGAGATATGGCTTTCCTTCGGGACAGAGGAGACAGGTGGTGCATGGTTGTCGTCAGCTCGTGTCGTGAGATGTTGGGTTAAGTCCCGCAACGAGCGCAACCCTTATGCTTAGTTGCCAGCAGGTCAAGCTGGGCACTCTAAGCAGACTGCCGGTGACAAACCGGAGGAAGGTGGGGATGACGTCAAATCATCATGCCCCTTATGACCTGGGCTACACACGTACTACAATGGCCGGTACAACGGGAAGCGAAGCCGCGAGGTGGAGCCAATCCTAGAAAAGCCGGTCTCAGTTCGGATTGTAGGCTGCAACTCGCCTACATGAAGTCGGAATTGCTAGTAATCGCGGATCAGCATGCCGCGGTGAATACGTTCCCGGGTCTTGTACACACCGCCCGTCACACCACGAGAGTTTACAACACCCGAAGTCGGTGGGGTAACCCGCAAGGGAGCCAGCCGCCGAAGGTGGGGTAGATGATTGGGGTGAAGTCGTAACAAGGTAGCCGTATCGGAAGGTGCGGCTGGATCACCTCCTTTCTATGGAGAATCGTTTCCTGCGATGGAAACATTCAAATATGAAGCGTAAGCTTCAAAACTCAGGTTTAGGCCTGTTACTCACTCGTTGCTCAGTTTTGAGAGTTCAAACTCTCAAGCTTCGACGAATACTTCATTCACACATTCGTGTGGAACCGAAATATTCATCGGGTTTCGCTTCGATGAAGCGAATTGCACCTTGAAAACTGGATACCGAAACGAAATTGCGTTTTAGAATATTCCTTTAAGCTGATCTTGTGTAAACAAGTGAAATAAAGGTAGCTGCCTTGAATTTCATTCACACGTAAGTGTTGAACCGAAATTCAAAGCAAATCGTATTTACGATGTAAATACTAGGTTAAGCTACAAAGAGCACACGGAGGATGCCTAGGCGCCAGGAGCCGACGAAGGACGTGGCGAACAACGATAAGGCCTCGGGGAGCTGTAAGCAAGCTTTGATCCGGGGATGTCCGAATGGGGAAACCCGGCTGTCTTCATCGACAGTCACTTTCTGCTGAATACATAGGCAGAATAGAGGCAGACCAGGGGAACTGAAACATCTAAGTACCCTGAGGAAGAGAAAACAATAGTGATTCCGTCAGTAGCGGCGAGCGAACGCGGATTAGCCCAAACCAAGGAGCTTGCTCCTTGGGGTTGTGGGACGTCTCACATGGAGTTACAAAGGAACCGGTTAGATGAAGAGGTCTGGAAAGGCCCGCCAGAGAAGGTAAAAGCCCTGTAGTTCAAAACTTGTTCTCTCCGAGACGGATCCCGAGTAGTGCGGGGCACGTGAAACCCCGTATGAATCCGGCAGGACCATCTGCCAAGGCTAAATACTCCCTGGCGACCGATAGTGAAGCAGTACCGTGAGGGAAAGGTGAAAAGCACCCCGGAAGGGGAGTGAAATAGATCCTGAAACCGTGTGCTTACAAGAAGTCAGAGCCCTATGATATTTTCCTTTGGAAAAATCACGGGTGATGGCGTGCCTTTTGTAGAATGAACCGGCGAGTTACGTTCCCGTGCAAGGTTAAGGTGAAGAGCTGAAGCCGCAGCGAAAGCGAGTCTGAATAGGGCGACTTGAGTACGTGGACGTAGACCCGAAACCGGGTGATCTACCCCTGTCCAGGGTGAAGGTGCGGTAACACGCACTGGAGGCCCGAACCCACGCATGTTGAAAAATGCGGGGATGAGGTGGGGGTAGCGGAGAAATTCCAATCGAACCCGGAGATAGCTGGTTCTCCCCGAAATAGCTTTAGGGCTAGCCTCGGAAAGAAGAATCGTGGAGGTAGAGCACTGATTGGGTGCGGGGCCCGCAAGGGTTACCAAGCTCAGTCAAACTCCGAATGCCATAGATTTAGTTCCGGGAGTCAGACAGTGAGTGCTAAGATCCATTGTCGAAAGGGAAACAGCCCAGACCATCAGCTAAGGTCCCCAAGTGTGTGTTAAGTGGGAAAGGATGTGGAGTTGCACAGACAACCAGGATGTTGGCTTAGAAGCAGCCACCATTGAAAGAGTGCGTAATAGCTCACTGGTCGAGTGACTCTGCGCCGAAAATGTAACGGGGCTAAACACACCACCGAAGCTATGGCTTGATGCTTGCATCAGGGGTAGGGGAGCGTTGAATGCGGGTTGAAGGTGTACCGTAAGGAGCGCTGGACTGCATTCAAGTGAGAATGCCGGTATGAGTAACGAAAAGATCTGTGAGAATCAGATCCGCCGAAAGCCTAAGGGTTCCTGAGGAAGGTTCGTCCGCTCAGGGTAAGTCGGGACCTAAGGCGAGGCCGATAGGCGTAGTCGAAGGACAACAGGTCGAAATTCCTGTACCACCGTAATCCGTTATGAGCGATGGGGTGACGCAGTAGGGTAGTGACGCGGACGGATGGATGTCCGTCTAAGCAGTGAGGCTGGTGTGTAGGCAAATCCGCACATCGTAAGGCTGGGCTGTGATGGGGAGCGAAAATTGTAGTAGCGAAGGTCATGATCTCAGACTGCCAAGAAAAGCCTCTAGCCAGGAGAAGGTGCCCGTACCGCAAACCGACACAGGTAGGCGAGAAGAGAATTCTAAGGCGCGCGGAAGAACTCTCGTTAAGGAACTCGGCAAAATGACCCCGTAACTTCGGGAGAAGGGGTGCCTCGGTAGGGTGAATAGCCCGAGGGGGCCGCAGTGAAAAGGCCCAAGCGACTGTTTAGCAAAAACACAGGTCTGTGCGAAGCCGCAAGGCGAAGTATACGGGCTGACGCCTGCCCGGTGCTGGAAGGTTAAGGGGAGTGGTAAGCTCGCAAGAGCGAAGCTATGAACCGAAGCCCCAGTAAACGGCGGCCGTAACTATAACGGTCCTAAGGTAGCGAAATTCCTTGTCAGGTAAATTCTGACCCGCACGAATGGCGTAACGACTTGGGCGCTGTCTCAACGAGAGATCCGGTGAAATTTTAATACCTGTGAAGATGCAGGTTACCCGCGACAAGACGGAAAGACCCCATGGAGCTTTACTGCAGCTTGATATTGAATTTGGGTACGATCTGTACAGGATAGGTGGGAGCCGTAGAACTTTGAGCGCCAGCTTGAAGGGAGGCATCCTTGGGATACCACCCTGATCGTATCTAGGTTCTAACTTGGTACCGTAATCCGGTGCGAGGACAGTGTCAGGTGGGCAGTTTGACTGGGGCGGTCGCCTCCTAAAGAGTAACGGAGGCGCCCCAAGGTTCCCTCAGAATGGTTGGAAATCATTCGAAGAGTGCAAAGGCAGAAGGGAGCTTGACTGCGAGACCTACAAGTCGAGCAGGGACGAAAGTCGGGCTTAGTGATCCGGTGGTACCGCATGGAAGGGCCATCGCTCAACGGATAAAAGCTACCCTGGGGATAACAGGCTTATCTCCCCCAAGAGTCCACATCGACGGGGAGGTTTGGCACCTCGATGTCGGCTCATCGCATCCTGGGGCTGAAGTAGGTCCCAAGGGTTGGGCTGTTCGCCCATTAAAGCGGTACGCGAGCTGGGTTCAGAACGTCGTGAGACAGTTCGGTCCCTATCTGTCGTGGGCGTAGGAAATTTGAGAGGAGCTGTCCTTAGTACGAGAGGACCGGGATGGACGTACCGCTGGTGTACCAGTTGTTCCGCCAGGAGCACCGCTGGGTAGCTATGTACGGAAGGGATAAGCGCTGAAAGCATCTAAGCGTGAAGCCCCCCTCAAGATGAGATTTCCCAATTAGTAAGACCCCTTGAAGACGACGAGGTAGATAGGTTGGGGGTGGAAGTGCAGTAATGCATGGAGCTGACCAATACTAATCGGTCGAGGGCTTATCCTAAGATAAAGCGCAATGAGTTTCGGATCCAGTTTTCAGGGTGTAACCTTGAAACAAATACTTAATATTCCCTGATAGCTCAGTTGGTAGAGCACTCGACTGTTAATCGAGTTGTCACAGGTTCGAGTCCTGTTCGGGGAGCCATATGGAGAGGTGTCCGAGTTGGCCGAAGGAGCACGATTGGAAATCGTGTAGGCGCCAAAAGCGTCTCGAGGGTTCGAATCCCTCTCTCTCCGCCATAATTAATTTGTAGCATGGCCCGTTGGTCAAGGGGTTAAGACACCTCCCTTTCACGGAGGTAACAGGGGTTCGAATCCCCTACGGGTCATAAAAATATCATAAAAAAAACTTGCAATAAAAAGTTTATTATGGTATAATATGAAAAGTGTTTCGGTGTGGAGGCTTAGCTCAGCTGGGAGAGCATCTGCCTTACAAGCAGAGGGTCGGGGGTTCGAGCCCCTCAGCCTCCACCATTTGAAAATTTAATATTTATTATTGTCGCGGGGTGGAGCAGTTCGGTAGCTCGTCGGGCTCATAACCCGAAGGTCGCAGGTTCAAATCCTGCCCCCGCAACCAATTAAAATTATTATGGAACTGTGGTGTAGAGGCCTAACATGCCTGCCTGTCACGCAGGAGATCGCGGGTTCGAATCCCGTCAGTTCCGCCATTAGTATTATAACGTGTAATGAAAAGCCTTATTCTAAGGCTCGGTAGCTCAGTCGGTAGAGCAGAGGACTGAAAATCCTCGTGTCGGCGGTTCGATTCCGTCCCGAGCCACTTTTAATTGAATATTTTATGTGCCGGTGTAGCTCAACTGGTAGAGCAACTGACTTGTAATCAGTAGGTTGGGGGTTCAAGTCCTCTCGCCGGCACCATTTTTGGAGGATTAGCGAAGTGGCCAAACGCATCAGACTGTAAATCTGCTCCCTTACGGGTTCGGTGGTTCGAATCCATCATCCTCCACCAGTTTTATAGGGGCATAGTTTAAAGGTAGAACAACGGTCTCCAAAACCGTTGGTGTGGGTTCAATTCCTGCTGCCCCTGCCAATTATTCATTACTTGCGGCGGTCGTGGCGAAGTGGTTAACGCACCGGACTGTGACTCCGGCATTCGTGGGTTCAAGCCCCATCGGCCGCCCTTTACTTATTGGGGATTAGCCAAGCGGTAAGGCAACGGACTTTGACTCCGTCATGCATAGGTTCAAATCCTATATCCCCAGCCATCTTTATGCGGACGTGGCTCAGCGGTAGAGCATCGCCTTGCCAAGGCGAGGGTCGCGGGTTCGATTCCCGTCGTCCGCTTTGTTACACTCTGGCGCCATAGCCAAGTGGTAAGGCAAAGCTCTGCAAAAGCTTTATTCCCCAGTTCAAATCTGGGTGGCGCCTCCATAATTGAATACGCCGGCGTGGCGGAATGGCAGACGCGCTCGACTCAAAATCGAGTGGGAAACCGTGGAGGTTCGAGTCCTCTCGCCGGTATTAACTAAAAGAGTTCATTAGAGACATTCTCTAGTGAGCTTTTTTTATTTGAGCTTTAGTACCCCCTCATTGCTTGAGCTGAAGACACCTTTGAGTTGTATTCCAAATGCGAATAAATATTTGCCGTTGTTGCATAATCGCTGTGGCCTAACCATTCCTGAACTTCTTTCATGCTTACCCCTAATACATCTACATAAATATACATAAATATACTCCAGGTATTCAAGACAATAAGAATTGTCAGAAGATAAGCGATAGGATTCCTGTTATTCCTTCATACGAATCAGAAGCTCATAGAACGTGTCCACCAGTGGCAGATTACCGGATAGAGTAGCCGCTTTTACTCTTACAGCATATCTTCGTTTTCAACCGCGAGTGCTTGTCCTTCCATATGATAATTCTTCCTGGCTTCCTGAAGCAAGATTTCGGCTCTTTTCTTGGTTCCTTTTATCTTAAGCCCCGTAGGGATCCATTTCGGTTATCGTTTACCATTCTCATCTTTACAGTTAGGCGGATGTCCCGTTGCGCTTTCTCCTCTTCCAACAACTCCAGAGGGTGAACCCGATCCTTTTTCAAATACCGGTTGAGCTTCGAAATGGATTTGCTACAAAAGTGGTAGCTGAATCCGCCGATGGATTGCTTTAGCTCCCAGAAGGTGCATTTGATTTTGAACCGGGCGGTATAAAGTTCGATGATCTAGGTTGTCTCCAGTGTCAGATCGGTGCTGGCTAAAATGGAGCACCGCCTGTTCTGATTCACCAGCAAAAACCACAGTTTTTGGTATACTCTTTGGCCCCATAACATATCCAGACACAGGTAACTGACGGATTATTTTTTGCCATACATGCTCACGATAGCGTACTCAAACGCGGCGATACGGCTTTAAAACAGCTCGGTCAAGCACCACCTTTGTCCTCTTTTTACGGTAGCGACCCCGGTCTGTGGCAGGTGTACCATGACGTTCATAGGCAACGGTATTGGACTTGGCTTCGGTTACCAGATCCATCCGGATGCTGCCGAATTGGTTCCATTGTTCAACCCCCGCAAAGCAGGATTGATCAGAGGTATTCAAAACCATTTCCGGGTCGTGCCCTAGTCAAAACACAGCATGAGGCCGATGACAATGACAACAAACCCATGAAAAGCGCCTCCAAAATTGCGTCACATTTAACACAATTGATATTGATTATCAATATCAATTGTGTTAATATAATTTTGTTTACTAGTGAACAAAAAAATCTAATGGAGACACTGAACTTGGTCTCAACTACTACAAGAGAGGGGAGATTGGGAAATTGGAGTTTCAAAATCATTTTAAAGGTCATCTTTACGAGCAATATATTAAAATGCTACATCTGAATGAGCTGTATACTGAACAAGAATTTAACTCGTTTCGGCAACAGGCCAGAAAGTACCAGATTGACATGCTTTCCAACAATATTACTAGTGTGCACGTTATTGATTGCATTGGTGATTATGAACCGATAAATCATACCGGGATTGTGGAGAAGATGGGGTTGTCCAAAGCTAGCATTACTAAAATTAGTGCAAAGCTGCTGGAAATGGGCTTCATTATGAGAAGTCAACTGAACAGCAATCGTAAGGAGATTTACTTTAGTTTAACGGATAAGGGAAGACACGTTTATCATTTGCATAAAGAAATGCACAAAGAAAAAGAAGAAAGGTTTTACCAATTCATTGAATCCTATTCAGAGGTTGAGCAGCAGACTATTGGAAAATTTATGAGTGATTTGGTGGCGCGTGCCGAAGAATACTCCGAAGGGAAGTTTACGATAAATGACGACATTAAAGATTGAGGAATTAAGATCCAAGATTGAAGGGAAAGAAATTTTAAAAGGGCTCACACTGGAGATTCATGGCGGAGAGATTCATGCGATTATGGGGCCTAATGGGACGGGAAAAAGTACATTGGCTTCAGCTTTAATGGGCCATCCCAAATATGAGGTTACTGGCGGTAAGGTGACATTGGACAATGAAGACCTTCTGGAGATGGAGGTGGATGAGCGTGCCCAGGCAGGCTTGTTCCTCGCAATGCAATACCCAAGTGAAATTGCTGGCGTGACCAACTCGGATTTTCTCAGAAGTGCCATCAATGCACGGCGTGAAGAAGGCGATGAGATATCCTTAATCCGTTTTATCCGTGAAATGGAGAGCAAAATGAAGGGGCTGGAGATGAACCCGGAATTTGTGCATCGTTATTTGAATGAGGGATTCTCTGGCGGTGAAAAAAAGCGGAATGAGATTTTGCAAATGATGCTACTTGAACCCAAGTTTGTGATCCTGGATGAAGTGGACTCAGGGCTTGATATTGATGCACTGCGTATTGTGGCCAATGGCGTAAATGAGATGCGCAGCCCGGATAGAGGCTTTTTAATCATCACCCATTATCAACGACTGTTGAATTATATTACCCCGGATTTTGTGCATGTCATGATGCAAGGCCGGATAGTTAAATCTGGCGGTCCGGAGCTTGCCCACCGTTTGGAGGCTGAAGGGTACGATTGGGTGAAGGAGGAACTTGGGATTACGGATGAGACGGTAAGGGATGCTTAAAAGCCGGAGAGGAGGAACAGCACGTGGATATACAAGCTAGAGTTTCAATGAATGTGGACGATTTACGCGCATGGTCAAGCGCTAAGGATGAACCTCGTTGGCTGATTGAACGCCGCGTTCATGCACTCGAACTGGAAGGGACGCTGGAGTTGCCTAAAGTGGAGAAAATCAATCTTGAAAAATGGGATATCTACGAAAGTGGAGATTACAAAGCTGAGAATGCGTGGTCTAGTTTGGAGGAAGCGCCGGAGGTTGTTCGAGGTTTGGTTGCTTCTCCGGTGAAAGGCGGACTAATCGTTCAGTTCAACTCGGATGTAGTGTATACGAAATTGTCCGAGAGCTTAGCCGCCCAGGGAGTCATTTTAACGGATCTGCATACTGCGGCAAAAGAGCATGAGGAGCTGGTTCAACGTTATCTCTTTCAGGCAGTAAAGCCAGAAGAACATCGTTTATCTGCTGCACACAGTGCCTTATGGAGTGGTGGCGTTTTTCTATATGTCCCAGACGGTGTAGAGGTTGAAGCACCTATTCAAGCGATCTTTCTTAACGATACAAGCGGTGTGTGTTTTGCTCCTCACGTCTTAATTGTGGCAGGGAGCAACAGCAAGATCACTTATGTGGATAATTGTGTATCGAGTGGTGATGATGTCAAGGTATTGCATAACGGTGTGACGGAGGTCTTCGCGGGGGCGGGCTCAAAGGTGCAAGTAGCTTCGGTTCATCAGCTTGCTGTAACTACAACAGATTTCACCCAGCGACGGGCGGTCGTTCTTGCTGATGGGGGTGTGGAATGGATTATCGGTGAGATGAACAATGGTTATACCGTGAGCGATACCAAGACTTTGCTACAAGGCAACGGGGCGGTCTCCGACAATAAGGTGATTGCTATTGGCACGGGCAATCAAAAATCGAGCTATACAGCTCAAGCTCAGCATTTTGGCAGAAGCTCGGTAAGCCAGATGATTACGCGTGCAGTCATGCTTGAAGAAGCTACGGCCATTATCAACGGCATTACAAAGATTGAAAAAGGTGCAACCCATTGTGATGGTCAGCAAACAGAACGCGTGCTTATGTTAAGTCCTAAAGCTCGCGGCGATGCCAATCCGATCCTGCTGATAGATGAGGATGATGTAACCGCGGGTCATGCTGCATCCGTGGGGCAAGTAAATGCAGAGCAAATCTATTATCTGATGTCGCGCGGGATATCACGGAGTGAAGCCGAACATCTTGTTATTTTCGGATTTCTCGCTCCTGTCATTTCGGAGATCCCGCTGGAAGGTGTTCGCAGTCGCCTAAAAGATTTAGTGGAAAGCAAGCTCGGCAGATCATAGCAAATCAAAATGAATCTTGAAAGGTTAAAAAGGAGTGATACCAATGGCTAAAAAAGCACCAGATATGGGCGAATATAAATATGGGTTTCGCGACAAGCACCAGTCTATTTTTCAATCTGGAAAAGGTCTGACGGAAGAGATTGTCCGGGAAATTTCCCGAATCAAGGAAGAGCCGGAGTGGATGCTCAATTTTCGGTTGAAAGCTTTGAATCAATTCTACAAAATGGCGATGCCTGAATGGGGAGCGGATTTGACCGAGCTAAATCTTGATGACATCCAGTATTACGTTCGCCCTTCTGAAAAACAGGGAAAGACCTGGGAGGAGGTTCCTTCCGAGATCAAAGCAACCTTTGACAAGCTGGGAATCCCTGAAGCGGAGCAAAAGTTCCTGGCGGGCGTATCCGCTCAATATGAGTCGGAAGTAGTTTATCACAGCATGCGGAAAGAGCTGGAGGATCAGGGCGTTATTTTCCTTGATACGGATAGTGCATTAAAGCAATACCCCGAAGTGTTTAAGCAACATTTTGGGACGATCATCCCTCCCGCCGACAATAAATTTGCGGCGCTTAATAGTGCGGTTTGGTCAGGCGGTAGCTTTGTATACATTCCGAAGGGTGTTCAGTGCGAGGTACCTATACAAGGTTATTTCCGTATTAATTCTGAAAATATGGGTCAATTCGAGCGGACATTAATTATTGCCGAAGAGGGCAGCTTTGTCCATTATGTTGAAGGATGTACAGCACCTATTTATAGTACCAGTTCTCTGCATAGTGGAGTTATTGAAATTATTTGCCGGAAAGATTCCCGTGTCCGTTACACGACCATTCAGAATTGGGCTCCTAATATCTACAACTTGGTAACCCAAAGGGCTGTGGCAGAAGAAAATGCCACAATGGAATGGGTGGACGGCAACATCGGCTCCAAGGTAACAATGAAGTATCCGGCAGTATTATTGAAAGGACGGGGAGCCAAGGGGTCCATCCTGTCTATTGCCGTAGCCGGTAAAGATCAGCATCAAGATGCTGGCGCGAAGGTAATTCACCTTGCTCCCGAGACAACATCTACGATTATATCCAAATCCATCAGCAAGCAGGGCGGAAAAGTAAACTACCGAGGGTTGTCCAGCTTCAGCCGCGATTCCGCAGGGTCCAAGTCCAATATTAAGTGCGATACGTTGATATTGGACCACATGTCAACATCAGATACGATTCCGTACAATGAAATTAAAAACGACCAGATTACTTTGGAGCACGAGGCAACAGTATCCAAAGTGTCCGAGGAACAATTGTTTTACTTAATGAGCCGCGGGCTTACAGAACAAGATGCTACACAAATGATTGTAATGGGCTTTATTGAACCGTTTACCAAAGAATTGCCAATGGAATATGCCGTTGAAATGAATCGGTTGATTCAATTTGAGATGGAAGGAAGCATCGGTTGATTCATTAATTTAATAGATCAAACCTTTATCATTCTTTAAAGAGGTGCTAGTAATGAAGAAAAATAATTCGGACGATTCAGAACTAGCTCAAATTACCCGAGAGATACGAAAACTTCAGTTCTGCTTCAATATGCTGTCAGGATTGAGCGCAAGTTGTGGTGTGATGATACCTTTAGACTCTATTCTTACGCTTATAAGGGAACTTTCGGATCAAGAGGTCACTCTTAGGCAAAAAGCAAAGGATCACTCAGACGATCTAGGGTGAAAAAAGGTATGAATGACGGTTGGTAAAGAAAATGGGAGGAATTGACATAATGGATGAAAATGGAGTTTTATTCGATGAAGTATCGGAAGTTCTTCTCAAACTACGTCCTTTCTTACTGCGTGACGGTGGAGATGCTGAACTGGTCGAAGTTGAGAACGGTATAGCAAAATTAAGATTTTTGGGAGCTTGCAATGGTTGCCCAAGTGCTACGATTACGTTAAAGGTTGCTATTGAGCGCGCAATTCTTGAGGAAATTGATGATATTAAAGAAGTTGTACAAGTGTTCTAAATTCCTTGATACTGAGCAACTGAGTTAGTCCTGTCGCAGACCATAGCTACGGAAGTTGATCCCGCTGCTCAATACCAAAGTACATTGACAGATTACCTTGCGGGTCGAAATCGACGAGCAGCGCTTATCTCCCTTCATTAAACAAGGTATTATCAATATTATATTCGGTATCGAGTGGGAAACCGTGGAGGTTCTAGTCCTCTCGCTCATACACAAAAGGGTGATAAAATGCTTAAAGGCATTTTATCATCCTTTTTATTATATATTCATGATTTTGGCAACAAGGTTAACATGGATTTGACCAGCGCTTTGATCTTATCGTAAGATGATGGTACTGAAAAAACTTTTCTAGTTTACCGAGCGCGAAAGAAATGAGGAAGAATATGCAGGAAAGAATTTTGGAGGCTTTTGTAGATGAAGTTCATGAAAATGGATTGAAATTTACGATGGATGATCTTGCGAAAAGACTCGCTATTAGCAAGCGTACGTTGTATGAAAACTTTTCGTCTAAGACGCTTATTTTAGAAACACTTATTGAGCGTACAAATGATGATATGATTCGAAAAACTGAGCAGATTATCCAAAATAATGAGTTATCTTTGTTAGACAAGATTAAGCAGTCGATTAGGGTCATGCCTCTGTATTATAAGTTTTACGATTTAAGGATATTGGACCAGATGAAAAAGTATTATCCTGAACAATGGAAAAGGGTACATGCCGATTTAAATGATTGGTCTCCGATTAGAACATTAATTCAGGAAGGCATCCGAGAAGGAATTATTGTGAACAAAAATGAGGCTCTGATCATGAAGCTTATTATTGAATCTGTAAATTTAACGCTTGATCAGCGTTTCTTTCTGGATAACAGTGTGACGGTAGAGGAAGCTACTTATTCTATTGTAGATATTTTGTTGTTCGGTTTGGTCGAGAATTAAAAAATAGCCTCAACAATATGCTGCATATTTGAAGAGGCCACTTTTTTATATGAAAACTAAGAAAACATTTTTAGTTTCAATTGTTTTTTGAAAAGGGATAATGAAGTTTACCTGATATCGAATAAAGAGATACGGAAAAGGAAGGGTGGAAATATGTCTATACTCACAAGAAATCGAGGAGCAATGCTGTTATTGATGCTTAACATTTTTTTGGCGTTCATGGGGATTGGCTTAGTTGTCCCTGTATTACCTAAATTTATAAGTGAGCTAGGGATGAATGGTTCTTCGATGGGACTGATGGTTGCAGCTTTTGCGTTGACTCAGCTTTTATTATCACCATTGTCAGGAAAGTTGTCTGATCGTTATGGACGTAAAAAATTGATTGTTTCTGGGATGTTCATCTTCATGTTATCAGAGCTTGTTTTTGGACTGGCTCATTCCATTCCTACCCTGTTCATAGCACGAATCATGGGTGGAGCAGGGGCAGCGTTGCTGACTCCTTCTATAATGGCCTATGTCGCTGACGTGACCTCGTTCGAAGAAAGAGGCAAGGGAATGGGCATGATCAATGCGGCGATCAACACAGGCTTCATAATCGGGCCAGGGATTGGCGGATTGCTTGTCACATATGGAATACGCATTCCCTTCTTTGCGGCAGCTGGAGCTGCGGGAATAGCAGCTATCTTGTCTCTGTTAGTGCTGCCTGAGTCTTTAAGCAAGGAAAAGCAACAATATAATAGAGAGCTTCCACGTCAAAAAGAAAATCTTTTGCAGCAATTTGCCAAGTCATATCAATCTCCATATTTCATGGGTTTACTCATTGTATTTGTCGTTGCTTTTGGGTTAGCGAACTTCGAAACCGTATTTGGACTGTTTGTTGACCATAAATATGGTTTCACACCGATGGATATTGCCATCATCATAACGACAGGCTCCATTTTGGGAGCAGTTGTCCAAGCGACTATATTTGGATGGATCATTAATCGTTTTGGAGAGAAAAAAGTAATTCACCTCTGTTTGGCCATTGGGGGCCTGTTCATTTTTCTAACCTTATTTGCTGAACAGTACGTGATGATTATGCTGACGACCTTCATCATTTTTCTGGCTATGGATATCCTTCGCCCGGCAGTAAGTACTTCTCTATCGCGGCAGGCCGGAGATGAGCAAGGCTTTGTGGCAGGCATGAACTCATCCTATACCAGCTTGGGTAATGTGATTGGACCATTAATTGCAGGACTGTTGTTCGATGTTCATATTAATCTGCCTTATATGGTTGCAGCTATAGCGTTACTGGCTTGTCTCGTCCTTTCACTACGTTCCAAGCAAGCGGGTGAGCAACATTCGATAGCCCGTGCAGCAGAACAGCATAGAGGAGGATAGCCGCAGGTCTATACTCATCCCCGACTTAGGTCTAGGTTCAAAAACCGTCTGGGGTCCGTTTTGTCAAACGCTTGTTCAGCGTACAATAAGGACATAAGCAAGACACAGTGAAAGGCGGTGAGAGATGATGAGAGTTAACAAAGGGAATGGGTTAGCCATTGTACTGATCGTGTTGGGTTCGATTATGCTGCTCGGTAAGTTTACTCCGTTTTTCGGTCACTTTTTAGGACATCTGATTGGTTACTTAATTCCGATAGCTATGGTTATGCTAGGCTACTACGGTGTGAAAAAAGGAAATGCGCTCTTCGGCTGGATCGTACTTGTACTTGGGGTACTGATTTTGCTCGGCAAACTGTCCTGGCTTCTGGGACCACTACTGGCAATCGGGTTGATTATATTTGGTGTTTCCCTGCTGAGTGACCGCAGAAGACGTTACTGATTTTAGCAGTTTAGCGAATGAAGAAATATTGCAGTAACGAAGTTTTAATTATGGGGATACGAATTGTGAAAGGAGCAGATGCAAATGAGTGTTTTTCGAAGAATGCGCGATATTACGGTAGCGACCTTCAATGAGCATTTGGAACAAAGCCAAGACCCAGTGCAACTGATTGACCAGTTCTTGTATAATACCCGCCAGGAAATTGCCGAAGCGGAAAAACTCCATCAACAGTATGCGATGCATACAAGACAGATGAAGCAGCAGTTGGATCATGCATTGTCCATGCAGACCAAACGGGAGGAACAGGCGCTACTGGCTTTGAAAGCTGATGAAGAACATATTGCGAAGCTGGCCCTACAGGAGAAAATGCTATATGCAGAAAAAGAAGAGCAGTATAGAGAATTGTGGGAGCAGAGCCGTGAATCACTACGTGAGCTAGAACAACAGCTAGATACGTTAAAGACAGAATATCAAACGGTACACAGCAAGCGTCAGTATTATGCGGCACGTGTACAGACGTTGAGACTCCAGCAGCAAATGAACGAACGGGCTGGTACATACGGTGGACGAAATGTTCCCCGAATGTTCAACCGCTTGGAAGACCGGGTAGCCGATATGGAAGCAGAAACGATGAGTCTGCGTGATTTACGTCGGGGTGAGGGCGACCATGCACAGGATGCCCAAGGCGGTGGATCGCTGCTCGAACAAGAGTGGGCGAGACTGAAAAGCAAGCTGAACAACAGCGGGAAGGAGTAATTTGATAATGACCCGAATTTACAGATCAAGCCGGGATAGAGTAATAACAGGTGTATGTGGCGGTCTTTCTGACGCAACAGGAATGGACTCAACATGGATTCGTATTCTGGTTGTGATCAGTTTCTTTATTACAGCAGGAACCACATTTATGATTTATGTGATTGCGGCACTGGTTATCTCCAAGGAGCCGAGATCTCCTTTCGATGGAGGATTTGGCCCTGACAGCGGGCCCTACCATCAACAGGATCCACGCTATTATGGCAGTCACAATACAAGATCGCAGTATGGGCAGGGAACTGGTTACAACCAGGGCGGTGCATATGGCAATTCGAACCCGTTTTTTGGTCAAGATGCCCGCAACTCATCCAAATTTAACACAGGTCAGAACAATGACTTGGATTCCATGATGGAAGATATTGAGAAAAAGGCAATGAAAAAAGAATTGGCAGAGTTACGCAAAAAAGTAGAGCAATTTGAGAAGGGAGATCGTAAATAATGGGGATCTTTAAAAGAATGAAGGATATGACAAGAGCATCGGTGAATGAAGTGTTGGATAAAGTGGAAGATCCGATTATTATGTTGAATCAATATCTGCGCGATATGGAGGCGGAAATTCACGAGGCTGAGGTAACGGTTGCCAAGCAAATGGCGAATGAACGACGTATGAAACAGCGTTTAGAGGAAGCGGTACGTGTATCCAATGAGCGTGAGAAGCAAGCCGAATCCGCATTGCGAAATGGTCAGGAAGAAGTAGCGCGCAAGCTGTTGGGAGAGAAGATTTATTTTGTGCAAAAGCAGGACGAATACCGCGACTTGCATACACAAGCTGAGCTTCAAGCAAAAGAATTAGTACAACAGCTTCACGACATGAAAGATGAGTTCTATAAAATGCGCAACAAGCGCAATGAGTTAGTATCCCGTGCTCAAATGGCGAAAGCCAAAAAGCAAATGTCTCAAATCAATAGTTTGCATACGATTGAAAGTGGGTCTGCTTCATTGGGCTTCCACCGTATGGAAGAAAAAATTATGCAAATGGAAGCTGAAGCTGACGTACTGCGTGCTCCTTACCGTCAAGCTCCAGGAGAAGCATATGTTAATCCGGCTGAGGCTGAAAAACAGTTTAAAGTGGATGAGCAGCTTCAACAGCTTAAGTCCAAAATTCAGACAGGTGTTAAACCAGTCGATATGAAGAAGGACTGACTACTCGGAAACAAGACATTATGATATGCTGTATGGAATGGACATTGGTCGATGATCGTGCCTAATCTGTATGGTTCAGGAAAGCCATATGGCGGAATGTTGCGCCACTATGGCTTTTCCGTCCTGTATAAACAAAAAGGGGGTGCAGCATGGAGAGAAGAAAATCAGCCTTGGCACTGGCAGGGATTGGCATCGGGATTATCATTTTATTCGGTCAGTGGATTGGGTTCCTCTCCGTGGTTGCACTGATTCTAATGTTGGCCGGAATATATAAGATCCGCAATTCCAAAATCAAAAAGGGTTACACGATGCTCGCGATTGGTGCTGGATTGCTAGTGCTGGATCATTTGTTCCTGTTTGTGGTAGTTACACTAGCATCATTAGCTATATTCTATTCACGTTCAAGGAAGCTGCATAAAGGTCAAAGCTCCATATTCAAGCACAATTTTATATCGAATCATAAATGGGATGAAGTGCCGTGGAGCCTGCGTAGCACAAGCATATGGCATGTGGTTGGCGATGTGGATGCCGATCTGACGTTGGCTCTACCAGAGGAACGTGAGTCCGTCATATTTTTACAAGGGATCTTCGGTGACATTGATATCACGCTACCGGATAATTACGGTGTAGAGGTGGAGATGTTCGTCCTGTTCGGACAGATTCAGTTTGACCGGGATCATGAGGCGGGGATGCTCAATCGACTGGTTTGGAAGTCTCCCCATTTTGAGCAGAGTGAATATAAAGTGAAGTTTGTCGTTTCGTACTTGGCGGGCGATGTCCGCGTCCGATTTTATTGAATCAGGAGGAGCCGGGATGAATCATAAAAAAACGTCCAACATGGTAACCCGCAGTATGGGTCAAGGTATCCTCCTGTGTGTTGTTGTAGGCGTAGTTGTCTTTTATATGCTGTATACATATGGATATGTGAAGTCGTTTCCAACCTGGGGAATGATATTGAAAGTTGCAGGAGCCGTTATACTGGTGTTGATTGGTACAGGGGCAATGTACGGATTTTATGAGAGCTACCGCTTTAAAAGCAGACTGGAAATGTTGAGAGAGACGTTGCTGATGTGGGAAAAGGGAACCCCTGCACGTGAGTTGCCGCCCCTAGGGCATGATGAACTTGGTAGACTGGGAGAGCAGCTGGAACGGATTGGACGTAAATGGCAGGAACAAGTTACGTCTTTACAACGCTTATCCACGGATAATGCTCAGTTGGCGGAACAGGCACGGATGACTGCGATTGTGGAGGAGCGGCAGCGGCTGGCCAGAGAGTTGCATGATGCCGTATCACAGCAATTATTTGCTATTTCAATGACCGCGACGGCTGTGGGGAGGACGCTGGATAAGGATTTTGATAAAGCACAGCGTCAAGTTGCACTAATTGAAGAAATGTCTTCTGTGGCACAATCTGAAATGCGGGCGTTACTACTTCATCTACGGCCTGTCTATCTGGAAGGGAAAAGGCTTGAGCAGGGGTTGCGTGATTTGGTACAGGAGTTGCAGGCAAAGGTACCCATGGAGATTGATTTTGAGATTGAAAGCGGAGTACAGTTGGTTAAAGGCATTGAGAACCACTTGTTTCGTATTGTTCAGGAAGCGATGTCTAATACATTGCGCCATGCCAAAGCAACCCGCATGGAAATTCGTATCGTGCAACGCCCGGATTCCATCAGGCTGACGATTCGGGATAACGGTATTGGTTTTGAACTGGATGAGAAAAAGCAGACTTCATATGGATTATCCACCATGCAGGAGCGGGTCAGTGAAATTGGAGGGGCTATTCAGTATATAACGGCTCCGGGAAAAGGTACACGGATTGAGGTGTCCGTGCCAGTTATTAATGATGAAAGCGGAAGGAACGATGATCATGGAAACGGAATTACCGATTAGCGTACTGCTGGTAGACGACCATGAAATGGTACGGATTGGTCTTGCGGCGGTGCTGGGGACGGAAGAAGGTATTGAAGTGGTCGGCGAGGCCGGAAGCGGAGAAGAAGGCATACGGTTGGCTTCTGAATACAAGCCAAATGTGATTTTGATGGATCTGGTCATGGATGGCATGGATGGCATCGAAACGACACGCCAGGTAACTCGTCTGCTTCCAGAGACAAAGGTGATTGTGCTGACGAGTTATTTGGACGATGAGAAAATGTATCCGGTCATTGAGGCAGGGGCATTCAGCTATTTGCTTAAAACGTCTCGCGCTTCCGAAATAGCGGATGCGATCCGTGCAGCTGCACGTGGACAGTCCGTACTAGAGTCACAGGTGGCCTCCAAGATGATGAATCGATTCCGCCAGCCACAGGCTGAAGCGCCCGCCCATACGGAGCTGACTGATCGTGAGATGGAGGTACTTCGCCTGTTGGCACAAGGGAAGTCTAATCAGGATATCGCAGACGAGCTGATTATCGGGATTAAGACGGTAAAATTCCATGTCACGAACCTTCTCGCTAAATTAGGAGTGGAAGACCGTACACAGGCGGCGATCTATGCCTATAAGAACGGATTAGCAGAGTAGAATGTAGAATAAACGAATACAAAGAACCGGAGACGATAATAGTTCTCCGGTTTTTTGTGTTCTATAACAAGGTGTTTAGATCAGGAGGAATAAAAAGGCGATTAAAGCCAGATCTAGTGCAAGCCCTGCACCGTATCCATATCCGCCGTACCCACCGCGATAGCCTGCTTTGCCATTTCCATAACTACTATAGCCATTTCCAGCAAATCCGCCTGCGTCATAAGGAAAGGATGGACTCAGAGGTGCATTGGGCGGCTTAATTAAGGCATTTAGTTTGGCAGAGGTGCGAACTTTGTTTTTAGGATTCCTTTTTTTCTTTTTAGAGGAAATCTTTTTAGGGGTTTGTTTTCCTTTGTTACTGTAGCTCCCGGCATAGAGACTGCCAGGAAAGGAGGGTGGATATCCGTTCAACATCAGCTTGCCTTTGCTACACCCACTTAAGATGCCGATGTGTCGTGTACCATCACGCATAACGGCACAGACCAGACGTCCACCATGAGGTGCCACACTGGCTTCATTTACAGGATAAATCGGAAACATGATTTCACCTCTTTTGGTGTAAGATGCATTGTGATCATAGTCTATTCTTACGGTGCCTACGATGTATGGTCGAACACCCAGTAGGCAGATGAATATTTTAGAAGGGCTTTGCCGTATTGCTGTGTGTATAAAACCTCTGACAACGGGAATGCTATTAATAGATTCATAGATTTCAAACCAGCCGAAAAAGAAAGTATTCAGAGCGTAGGTGTGGGAATCGGATGGTTGTGGAGCGGGAGGAACGATAATGCTAAAAGCAGAGTTGATTAGAAAAGGGATTATTACGATTTTGGTAATAGGAACGGTGCTGGTACTGGCTGGCTGGCGTTACGGAACCCTTCAGACAAACCGATATGATTCCCGCGAGGCAGAAACGGCTTTACGCTCATTGTTAACCATCTCGGACCAGGCCCCGGGTACGCTGGATAAGCTGGTTGTGAAGTGGCAAGGCGATTGGATTTCTAACCATGAAGAGCCGGCAGATGTAGCGGCACAGATAGCTGATCAGCTGAATATACCCACAGTAAACAAACTCGTGGAAAATGGACACACGGTTTATCGTTCTGTTCGTAATAGTGAGGATCTAAAAATCCGCTTAAATGTAATGGAACGTCAAACTGGGCAATGGTATGTAGTCGTTCAACTGGAGAGCAACGATGCAGGACGTGAGCCGTTGATTCAGCTTCATAAACTCTGTGCTGAGCAATTAAAGTCTATGGGGATTCAAGCGCAGTGGAACACGGCCCTTCAGCGTTCGCTGCATACAAAGGAATCCAAAGATCAACTGTTGAAACTGACAGAAGCGAGCTTAACAGGGAACATCTCCATGCAGGCCAAAGAAAGATATACGGATGCGACTACTGTGGCTATATCCTATGAAGCTCCAGAGCTGCCGTTAATGATTCAAAGCGGTGAGCATCAGGTCCAGATGCAGATGGCTGTACATGAAGATAAGGAGCAACAGGATACACGTATAACGCTCGGTTTTCCGCTCATCACGATTGAATACTGACTTATAAGGTAAATTGATGATTCATCGGATAGCTTATCCATGTAGGATATGCTAAAATATCATCAAATCTTTAGTTCCATGTTTTTCGAAAATCAAGTATGATCTTGTATAAATATACACAATACTACATGCGGATTTCGGGGATTGTGGATTGCGGAATCTTGACATGGGAAGAATGAGGTACTACATGGCTGACATACCTGCTAAAGAATCTGTTGTGACGCAAGGCGCAGTTCTGTTTATTTTTGGCGCTACGGGCGATTTGGCTCGTCGCAAGCTTTTTCCTGCTATTTACAGCTTGTACCGCGAAGGCAAGCTTGCTGAGGATTTTGCCGTTATTGGTGTAGCAAGGCGTCCTCGCACAGAGGAAGAATTCCGTAATGACCTGTACGCTTCCATACAGGAGTTTAGTCGCTACAAAGCAGAAAATGATCAAGATTGGCAGGCATTTGCCGAGCATTTTGAATATAAATCGCTTGATATCAACAATGTCGAAGGGTTCCATGAGTTGAGACAGCAGACGGAGTCTATAGAAAGCAAGTTTAACATACCGGGAAATCGGTTGTTTTATTTGGCCTTGGCTCCTGAATTATTCGGAAGCGTGTCTAAGAGCTTGAAAGATGGCGGCATGATGGATGGCAAGGGGTGGAATCGTCTTGTCATTGAGAAGCCATTCGGTTATAACCTCGAATCTGCACAAGAATTGAACGTTGAAATACGAGAAGTATTTGCCGAAGAAGAAATTTATCGAATTGATCACTATCTTGGCAAGGAAATGGTACAAAATATTGAGGTGATCCGCTTCGCGAACGCCTTCTTTGAACCACTGTGGAATAATAAGCATATTGCCAATGTGCAAATTACGCTTAGTGAAACGGTAGGGGTGGAGGAACGCGGAGGTTACTACGATCATTCCGGCGCCTTGCGGGATATGGGACAGAACCATATGCTTCAAATGCTAACGATGATTGCGATGGAGCCACCTAGTCGTTTGTTGCCTGAGGATATCCGTGATGAAAAGGTGAAAGTGCTGCGTTCGCTGCGCCCTTTTGAAACGTCTGACGATGTGAAAACCAATGTGGTGCGTGGTCAATACATCGAAGGCAGTTATCGCGGTCAGCAGTTGCCGGGATATCGCCAAGAAGACAAGGTTGATCCGCAGTCAAACACAGAGACTTATTTTGCTTCACGCGTGTTTGTTGATAATTTCCGTTGGGCTGGCGTACCGTTCTATATTCGTACGGGCAAACGTCTCCCTGTAAAAACAACGGAGATTGTTGTGGAATTTAAGAGCATGCCAACGAACGTGTACCTCGGTCAAAAGCATAAGCTGGAACCGAACTTGCTCGTAATTCGGGTCAATCCAATGGAGGGCATTTACATTAAAATTAATGCCAAGAAACCTGGCTCGGAATCAGATATTGAGCCATTGGCTATGGATTTTTGCCAAAGCTGTATGGTGGGCATCAACTCACCGGAGGCTTATGAACGGTTGCTGATGGATGCGATTGAGGGTGATTCGACGTACTTCACGCGTTGGGATGAGGTTGCCACGGCATGGGGATTCGTCGATCGAATCGCCAAAGCATGGCAGCAGACCCCGGATACGCTGGAAACCTATGCTGCAGGCTCATGGGGACCGGAAGGTGCTCACAAGCTATTGGAGCAGGATGGCTTCAAGTGGTGGCCGGTTAGCGGTCAGGATGAAGATAATGTCATCTGGCGAGTAGGCGGCGTTCAGTAATCCCGTTTTGTCCTGCATCCCCCTATGTCCTGTTTAGGACGTAAGGGGATGCTTTGCGTTCGGAGTGTGCTATAATAGCTTAGTCTCAGGTTTTCAGTTTGCAACTGATTATAAGTTAAAGGCAGGCTAAAACATGTAAATAGATCGTATTTATAATGAATATGGTAACGGGGTACGCCGAATAATGGGGCTAACGGAAATGAGCCGATAGAGCCGATGATTTTATGAAAACAGGCGTGCATCATGGCCTTTTTATGAATAGCTTGAGCAGGAATGCAATGGATTTGATCATGAAGGGATATGTGAAATGAGTAAAACAACAGATATACTTCAACAGGAAGTCGACAAACGGCGTACGTTTGCGATTATTTCTCACCCGGATGCGGGTAAAACGACACTAACGGAAAAGCTGCTGCTGTTCGGGGGCGCGATTCGTCTTGCTGGTTCAGTTAAAGCGCGTAAAGCAAGCAAACACGCCACGAGTGACTGGATGGAGATTGAAAAACAGCGGGGGATCTCTGTAACATCCTCAGTGATGCAATTTGATTATAATGGTCACCGCATCAACATTCTGGACACCCCAGGTCACCAGGACTTCAGTGAAGACACGTATCGTACATTAACAGCAGCAGATAGTGCAGTCATGCTGATTGACGTAGCGAAAGGTGTGGAAGCGCAAACGATTAAGCTGTTTCAAGTTTGTGCGAAGCGTGGAATTCCGATTTTCACCTTCATTAACAAACTGGATCGTGAGGGACGCAGTCCTTTTGATTTGATGGAGGAGTTGGAGCAGGTACTTGGCATCCGTTCGGTGCCTATGAATTGGCCGATTGGTACAGGACGCGAGCTGTGCGGTGTCTATGACCGTGTCAAAAATCAGGTCGAGCTGTTTCAGGGAGATGACCATTCCACGATTAAAGTACAAAAAGTGGAAGATTACAATGATCCGATCATTCGTGAGATGGCGGGCGAATATTTGCATGACCAATTATGCCAAGACTTGGAGTTGCTTGATGTCGCGGGTGACCCTTTTGACATGGAGAAAGTACAGCGCGGAGAATTAACACCGGTATTCTTCGGCAGTGCGATTAATAATTTCGGTGTACAAACTTTTTTGGAAAACTTCCTTCAGCTTGCTCCTAAACCGGAGCCACGCCGTAGTACAGCTGGGGAAATTGAGCCAACAAACGAAAAGTTTACCGGCTATGTATTTAAAATTCAAGCGAACATGAACCCGGCTCACCGTGACCGTATTGCATTTTTGCGTATTGTGTCTGGTAAGTTTCAACGCGGGATGAGTGTTAAGCATGTACGGATGGGCAAGGAGATAAAGCTGTCTCAGCCACAGCAGTTCCTGGCACAGGACCGTGATATTGTTGAGGAGGCTTTTCCTGGCGATATTATTGGATTGTTTGACCCGGGTATTTTCCGTATTGGTGATTCACTCAGCCAAGGTAGCGAGGTTGTGTTTGATGAATTGCCGACCTTCTCGCCTGAGATTTTTGCCAAGGTAACGGTGAAAAATGCCTTGAAGCACAAACAGTATCTGAAGGGTATTGACCAGTTGACCGAGGAAGGTATGATTCAGGTTTTCCGTACGGTAAGCTTTGACGATACGCTATTAGGTGTTGTCGGCCAACTGCAATTTGAAGTATTTGAGTACCGCATGAAGGGTGAGTATGGAGTTGATGTACAGCTTCAGCGTATGCCATTCCAATTTGCACGTTGGATTGTGGATGAGCAGATTGACCCGAGCAAGTTCCGTATTAACTCTACGCTGGTAAAGGATAAGAAGGGCAATTATGTCGCCTTGTTCGAAAACGAGTATGCCATGCGTACGGCTATGGAGAAAAACCCGACAGCTAAGTTTCTAGAAATGGCTCCGTAAGATTGAATAAGCAGAACAGTTTGATCTCAGTCATTTAGTGTATACAACGAATAGTCCACTCGATGTGAATGCGAGTGGACTATTTTCATTTTCGAATACGGGTAAAATAATGAGCACAATTAAATTGGAACAAAAAGTTAAATAGCTAGAGCTAGGTTAAAGGCACGGGTTTGATTTTATCGATTTGTTCATGTGCCAAATGGACGAAATCGTGCTGTTGATTTGGGCTCATATGCTTCCAAGCGATTTCAAGAATGACACCCAATCCAGGCAGAGCGGCTTCAGGTCCGTCCACTGACCCAATAATCATATCCGTAAGATCAGCTTCTGATTTGCCGTGTACTTTGTGAACAATTGCTTGTCGTAAATCCATTGTAATGGGCATGTGTACCTCCCGTATGTTGTAGTAGTGATCGAATGTATTATGGCTTGGGCTGTTGTCCAGTATACATGGAGAAGCATTTGGCATAAGTATGTCAAAATTTATGTTTGTAGCATGATATGCTATACTATGACGGACAGTATGGTGATCGGGAGGTAAAGAAGGAATGGCAAAAAAACAGTATGCGGTTATTGGCATGGGACGTTTTGGTTCCAGTGTTGCCAGTGCGCTGAGTGAGATGGGTTTTGATGTGCTGGCTATTGACTCGGACGAGCAGCGTACACAGGAAATGTCGAATATTGTGACGCATGCGGTGTCTGCCGACTCGACGGATGAGGAAGCGCTGCGAGCGCTGGGTATCCGTAATTTTGACGTAATCGTAGTTGCGATTGGCGAAGATATACAGGCCAGTATTCTGACGACATTGATTCTCAAGGACATGGGCGTACCAGCTCTTGTGGTCAAGGCACAAAATGAGCTGCATGGAAAAGTGTTGCAAAAGATAGGTGCAGATAAAGTCGTTTATCCTGAACGGGATATGGGGTTACGGGTAGCCCATCATTTGACATCCCCCAACATTTTGGATTATATCGAGCTGTCCAAGGACTACAGTATTTTGGAGATGAGAGCCGCCGATTCCATGATTGGAAAAAACCTGAAAGAGTTAGACATACGTGCACGCTTCGGCTGCAATGTGATGGCGATTCGCAGAAATCAGGAAATGAACATTTCACCTTATGCCGAGGATCGTCTGGAGCCGGGTGATGTACTGGTCATTGTGGGCCACAAGGATGACCTGACCAAGCTGGAGCTGGCATTTGCAGCCTAATGAGGGCTTGTGTTCAAGTGCAAGTGATACATCATTTATTTTTATTGAAACGGACAAAGAAACGGAAGGTTAAACGAATGGAAATCATTTCACCGAATAATGCGCGTGTAAAAGAGTGGGCGCAACTGCTGGAGAAAAAGCATCGCACACGGCAGCATAAATATATTGTCGAGGGTATTCATCTGGTGCAGGAAGCGCTGCGTTCGGACGCGGCTGTCGAAACCGTCGCCTATGATTTGGACAAGGGCATTCCCGCCGAGCTGAATGGCCTGGATCCAGCAGACCAGCCGGTGGAATGGGTTCCCGTGTCAGCGGCGGTCATTGCAAAATGCACCGATACGAAGACGCCGCAGTCGGTCTTTGCCATCGTGCGTAAGGAGGAGCGCAGCGCATTCCAGGCATTGCTGGAGCAGCCGGATGCACTGGTAATGGTGCTGGACGGGGTGCAGGACCCCGGCAATGTAGGCACTATCATCCGCAGCGCGGACGCTGCTGGAGCCGCAGGCGTAATATTGGGTCATGGCTGCGCCGACCTGTACAATCCCAAAACGATCCGCTCCACGATGGGATCGTTGTTTCACCTGCCGGTGATTGAAGGCAGTCTGGAGGAGCTTTTGCCGCAGGCCAAAAGTAAAGGTGCCCGCTTGCTCAGCACCTCGTTGGATGCGAGCTTGTCATGCTATACCATAGATTTGCGTGCTTCCACTTGGCTTGTGATCGGAAACGAAGGCCAAGGTATTTCTGCTGCTACCGCGCGCATGGTGGATGAGTCGGTATTCATTCCGATGCAGGGGCAAGCGGAATCACTGAACGCGGCGATGGCTTCTACGGTGCTGTTATTTGAGGCCATGAGACAACGAAACTAAGAGAGTGAACATGGGGCTGTGGTTTATAACATCAATTGAGACTGTTTATACCATCTAAATGAGACAGTCAATGTCCCCGAAAACCCAATAAAACCGGTAATTAAGGCTAACCAAATACAAAATTATCTGTTAATGATTAATCTAAGTTTTCTTATTTTATGGTGAAAAAGGACAGAAAATTTTTTATAACAAGAAGTAAGACAAACATTATCTAAAGGGAAAATAACCTCTTCTCGGCTACAATAAAATTTTGTTATATATATTCTTACCTACAGGACATTTTAATATCTAACCTAAACAGTCCCGATGAAAAGCTTTCTATTTCGGGGCTGTTTTTACGTTATAGATGGTAGGTGAAATGATAACCCGTTTTTGGGAAATTGCTATTCCCATTCAAATCTCTTTCTGCTTTTTGGAGGATTACATCCGTCGATACTCAGGCAAAGTTTGTCTTTAGCTTTCGAGGATATTTAGATAATTAGCAAACCTGTTTTTAGATTGTATTGTTAAGCTGAGGCGAAACGGTACCCATCATTTATCTCATTTGTTGATTAATTCTGAGAAATATTAAATTGATATTGTCCGAAGAAAATAAAGTGTTAGACTGAAAAATAAAGTACCAGACTTAGAAAATAAAGTATTAGACTGGTGAGCATTTCATTAAGCCAACTGGCAGAATAGTGAGAGAAAATGAACATTCTTAAAGCGGTGCCACTGAGGGCAGAGGAATAACTGTGTTGATATTAAAGCTGGATGGATTACTATACGAAATATAAAGGTCAAATAGCCGGGTTCATTGAAAGGCAGCGGTACTCCCACTCAAACGAGTAAGGGTGTACTACTGCCGTTTCTTTTTCAGATTCGTTTTTAGATTCCTGGGATTATAGTTGCAAACTTATATAATCAATCTAAGTGAAGCACGGCTTTGCCCGAGAATTTCCGTTCCATAAGATTACGGGCAACGGTGTCAATTTCGGTCCAAGGCGCCTCCACTTGGATTCGTGGGATTAACCGCTCATCTGTGACCAGCCGGGCCAGCAAACTCAGATCGTCCGCGGCTGATTGACGAGTGAGTTCCTCACCTAAAAAGAAGCTGTACAAGGTTCTTCCTCCGCTGGTCACCATATTCTTCATATCGATCATTACGGTATTTGAAGAGGAAAATCCTACCGCAACGCAAATCCCTTGGGGCGCTAGCTGCGGCAGCAACGCCGCCAGTGCATTGCCGCCTACTGAATCGATGATCAGATCGTACGGCCCAAATTTGCTGGCTGATGAAATTGCGGAATATCCAATGATCACTTCGTCGGATCCGACCTCCCGAACAAGCTCAGCCTTCTCTTCCGTGCTTGCCGTACCTACAACGTATGCGCCGGATTGGACTGCAAGCTGATGGGCGAATAACCCAACTCCGCCGCTAGAGCCTGTAATGAAAATCCGTTTGCCAAGCAGCATGCCGCCTTTTCGAAGTGCATAAAGAGCCGTGAGCCCTGCTACGGGGAGGGTAGCCGCCTCCGTAAAAGTGAGTTTGTCTGGGATTTCGGCCAACAACGATACGGGAGCAGCCACTTGCTCGCTCCAGGCTCCCATCGGGAGCAAACCAACAACCCTGGCCCCTTTTTGCGGTCCTGCGCCGTTCTCTGCCGGCTCGATGACAATCCCGGCGAAATCCCAGCCAGGACGGCTAGAAATTTCCTGATTTTTAGCGTCACTCACTTCACCGCGGTTGAGTGAGACGGCCTTCACTTGCACAAGCGCTTCCCATGGCTTAGGCTGCGGGGCGTCAACTTCCTTGAAGGCCAAAAGAGACGGGGCATGCGGATCAATAACAATAGTACGAATCATATCGGTTTTCCTCCATGTTGGTTATGGTCATTAGATGACCTTCATTTCAATGAGGAGTATACTTTAAATAAAGGTTCGGCCCAAGTGCAGAACTACACTTCATAAGAGAAGGGAAGAGAAGATGGATATAGATACGGAGAATTCCAGACATAGAATCGTAATGGGAGAAATTGAAGCCCTGCGGATAAAACGCCAGCAAAAGCTTGTCGATCAACCTCAACCGTCCTTGAAACGATTTACTCAACAAGAGCTAAACGACGAGGCTTTTCCTTCGTATAAAAATTTGCTGGTTGGACGTACCCGCCGCATACCGACCCGCCAGACGATAATAAATATTGCAGAATATCTTGAGTGTACATCCAACGAGCGTAACGATTTGCTTTTGGCAGCCGGTTTTCTTCCAATTCAGACCGAATTGTATGGACGGTCGTTGGAGCGTGCATTAGAGTGGGCTCAGCAAACGATGAGGAGTATTCCTTTTCCCGCCATGGTCGTAACACATACTCAGGACATCAAGGGATTAAATGAGCCGTTTCATCAATTGTTCGAAATCCCTCTGAACCGTTCATATGACGGTTTAATGAATAGGGTCGATTTACATTTTAATTCTGGTTTTCCTATCCGGTCCCGCTCCACGTTTGACAAGGCGTCGTTTAGGCAGTGGGAGGAGCACATCATAAACGGAATACAATCCTTTAAGAGTGAGCACATGCTCTCGCGTTATGATGCGTGGTATCAAAAATTGCTGGATAGAGTTCAGAAATATAACGCGTGCGAATATCTGAGTGTGCCGGATGTAGGGGGAAATGTTGATCAAATACAAACAATTCTAGCCAGAATGGAAAGCTCCGGAGACCTTATTCCCGTACGCTACAGACAGGTTTCGATTTCCGCAGGCGGCCGCTTATATCCGCAAATTGAGGTTTTCCTGCCAGTAGATTCTGCTGCGCGCACAGTTTTCGAGAACCTGGGATGTCCAGCTGATTGTGCATTTGTCTAATCCGACACTTACAAGAGGATGGAATCGAAAAGTTATTGGTAGCTGATAATTCAGAATAGGTGGTTGTTAGTTGAATGACAACAGCGGCAGTCTAAGGCTTTATTTATCAAGTCTTGGTCTGCCGCTGCTTTATATTAATTGTTCAGTCGAAAACCTATTTTTCAAAAGCTGACGATTCTTCAGTTCAAAAACCTCGCTAAATCAACAACTCTAGTCTAATACTTTATTTTCACCGAACAGATATCATATGTCTATTTCGTTTGCTATATGGCTATGCTGGTTATAAAATAAAAAGGGAGGAGATTAAGATTAATTATAAAGATATATATAATTTACATATTCAGCTTCTTAATGTATATGAGAGGAACCAAAAGGATCGCCATCCTTATATGGATTCATACTTTGATTTATCTCTTGTTTCACGAGTAAACCCTAACTAAAATAATGAATTAACAGCTTCATTATCTAGAATAATGTTCGAATATGGGGACTGTTATAGAAATTCACAACAAAAATTACCGCTAGCAGCAGGCAAAATTGCTGCCTAAGAGCCTGTTTCAGTAAGCACTCACCATAGTTTAGACCTGCGGGAGAAGTTTCTCGTATGCAAAAAGATTGGATCGGATCCACAACTATCTAGAAGGGTGATAGATCAATTCATCGCTTATAAATGGGCGAAAGATTTGGCTCTTCAACAACACACTGCGAGTGCGAAAAAAAGTACTCTAATTTAGAGTGGGATTTGACAGCCAAGGAAACAGTTTGTTTCTGTTCCACTATTTGATGTACCTGTTTGTGCTGTTTTCCCAATTCCTGGATATTGAAGATCGAAAAGCATTTGATTTCCTTGTTGCCACTTTTTCAAACTTGGATATATTCTAGCTCTTCTCCCATCTGATTTATAGATAGGGGCTATTTGGCGTTTTTACGTATCCCGAAACTCAAGGAAAACTCGTTTATTAGTGCAATTCTTGGGAGAAGAAATGTTTAAAAAGAAATTGATACTGAAAAGAATGAATAAATGTTTAATTTCCTGGTAAGGATTATAATAAATCTATCATTTTTATGAGTTTTTTTACTCTGTTTTATCCTTAGGTAGTTATAAATATGGAGATTTAATATTCGGCATTGGCGTGCTTTTTTAGGGGGGCTAATGAAGAAGGAAGAAATAATCAGCTATCTATTAGATGATTTTTCTCAAGGGTGGATCGGCTACACTTAGTTGGGCAATAAAAATGAGGGCTTGTAGAATAAACCTATTATCCTAAGGAGCGGATTTCTACAATGCCAAAACAACAACGACGTACCTTTACAGCAGAGTTCAAGAAGCAAATGGTGCTATTATATGAGAACGGAAAGTCCAGAGCGGATCTGGTGGAGGAATATGACCTCACCGCCTCGGCTTTGGATCGCTGGATTAAACAAGGCCAAACGACAGGCTCTTTCTCAGAGAAGGACAATCGCTCGCCAGAAGAGAATGAGCTAATCACTTTACGCAAAGAAGTTCAACGCCTCAAAATGGAAAATGATATTTTAAAGCAAGCCGCGCTGATCATGGGACGAAAGTAGCTATCATTCAGAATAATCGGGATAAATACTCGGTATCAGCATTGTGTGACGTCCTGCAAATCGCAAGAAGTACGTTTTACTATGAAGCCAACGAAGAGTCGCCAGAAGACGAAGTGACCACAGCCATTGTGGACATTTTTCACAAAAATCGAAAAGCGTATGGCACCCGAAAGATTAAAGTTAAGCTTCACGAGCGAGGGCTCGTGGTTTCCAGACGTCGAATCGGTCGGATCATGAAAGAGCAGGGACTGGTTTCGACATACACTGTGGCACAATATAAGCCCATAAAGCCGCTTGTAATGAAGCGGCTATAGCCCATACACTGAACTGCAAGTTCAACCAAACGGAAAGCAAACGCGTGGTGGTCAGTGATCTAACCTATATGAAAGTCCAGAACGAGTGGCACTATATTTGTGTGCTTATCGATCTGTTCAATCGAGAAATGATCGGTCATAGTGCTGGCCCTAATAAGGATGCAGCACTGATTTCTCGCGCCTTTGCGACCGTGAAAGGCGATCTGCATCAGATTCAGTGGTTTCATACCGACCGTGGCAGCGAGTTCAAAAATCAAAAGATGGATGAGCTTTTAGAGACGTTTGAAATCGGTCGATCGCTGAGTGCGAAAGGGTGTCCGTATGACAACGCCGTGGCCGAAGCCACCTATAAGATCATGAAAACGGAGTTCGTGAACCAGATGAACTTTCAAAATCTTCGTCATTTGGAGTTGGAATTATACGATTATGTTCATTGGTTCAACCAGCAGCATCGAACTGATAGAAGATCCATTTTCATTGAGCGATAAATTTACATTTAACAATCTGATTACCTATTTAGAAAAACAAAAAGTATATAATAAAGATGTAATTGATAATTTGAAGAAAGTTAAAAATCTTAGGAATAAAGTTACGCATGGAACTCTCCCATTAATAACAGAATGGGATCCAGATGATCCAAGAAGTAGAGAGGAGAAATTGAATCTGCTAAGAGGAGTAAGTGAAATCCCAGAAGCAAACAAGATTAGTTTGAGAAGTGGTTCTGTGTATTTTGATTGTAGGGAATACGATCTGTCATTAAGATCACTCGATCCTGCAAGCAAGATTGCAGTTATTCAACTAGTATATATTCGAGAAATTTTGATGAGTATATTCAGTGATGAAATGCCCATCGTATAACATAATATTCACGCGGCGGGCATGCCCCTGGGCCCGGCAGAGGGGTTTTATGGGAGTGGGAGCTGCCAGACACCCAGCATACGCTGGGTCGTAAATACAGAAATGTTATCTGAAATACCAGCAACACCAAACAACATAGGAAGCAGATGTTAGTTCCCTTCAGACTTTAGTGTATAATAAAGAACAAAGAAGTGCAGGAAGTATGCATAGTGAGCATTGAAGAGAAACTTATTCAAGACTTTTTGGCATTGCCTGATGACAAGAAAATTGAAGTGATTGATTTCGTTGAATTCCTAAAGAATCGTAGCAATAAGCAAATGGAGTCGATCATGGACGATATTGTGAATGAAAATATTGAGGCACTTAGGGAGTTAGCTAAATGAAGAGTCTTAGTCTGGGACAAATTCTTGAATTCCATACTAAGATTATTAAGGCAACTAGTGGCTCCGATGGAGTTAGAGATCTTGGACTAATTGAAAGTGCTCTAAAGAAAGCAGAAGCAGCTTTCGATGGACAGGAACTTTACGAAGGAAGTATAAAGGAAATATCTGTCATTACATTTGCTTAATAAAGAATCATGGATTTATTGATGGGAATAAACGAATAGGGGTAGCAACAATGCTGCTTTTACTACGTTTAAATGAGATTTCTGTAAAGTACGAGCAAGAAGAATTAGTTGAATTGGGATTGAAGACTGCAGAAGGTAAATTCACAGAAGAGAACATACAAAAATGGATAGAAGAGCATCAAGTGTAGAAGTGGCTTGGTGTTCTTCTTTTGTAAGAACGACTGAAGGTAATTCAAAGTAGGCTGTTACATCTAACATAATATTCATGCTGCGGACTTTCGTCCTGGGTCCGGCATTCGCTGAGTCGTGAATATAGGAACGTTATCCGAAAGAACCCTAAATCGATTAAGAGATGAGGAGCATTTGATGACCTATAAATCAATTTTAATAGATCAATTAACTGCATGTTATAACGATAAGAGTTGGTTCATTCCTCTTGCGGATATACTGGATGATCTAACAGCAACGGAAGCAGTTACTGAGAATGACAATAAACAAACCATATGGTCCATAGTGAATCATCTTATTTATTGGAATGAAACATGGCTTGAGCGTTTTAAGGCAGGAGAATTTATATTAAATAATGCTATTAACAATGATGAGACATTTTCTTTGACTCAAGATCAATTGAATGATTTAGGCTGGAAGGAAACATTAAATAGACTTGAGAATGTATTTAGCAATTGGAGAGTTATTTTAGAAGAAACAGATGAATCAAAGCTCACAAAACAACTTCCAGAATATTTTAATGCTCCTTGGTGGGGAGTTGTTTCTAATTTAAGTATTCATAATGCATATCATATCGGACAAATCATGTTGTTAAAGAAACAAATTCGAGTTAAATAATGTTTTTAGGTTGTTCCCAGATGAGGGGGCAGCATATGCAGAGCTGGTCGTCCGGCCAGGAAGTGATTTGGCTTGGTAAATCAAGCTCAAAAAAAAGGCACGTTTTCAGTTTTGAAAATGTGCCTTTTTTGCCATTAATTTAAAGTCGAAATGGCAAACGTAACAATGAGTGTCATCTGCTTAATTTGCGCCCTTCTTTGTCAAGAAACAACAGTTCGTAGTATTTTTTGGGTCGCCCTTTACTGTTGTCTCGTTTTTCAAATACCGTTTGTACGTATTTACTTTCTTCAATTTTGTTAAGGATACGGTTTGCACCTCTGACGGTCATGGACAGGCACCCAGCAACATCCTCAGAGGATAATTTATTTGTTCTCATGATTTCTGCATAAGACATGATTTTTTGCAAGTTGATGTTGTTTATTCCGATAGTTTTGGCTAACGCGATGATTTCCGGGTCCCCCTGTTCAGAGAACTGTATGACATTCATGCTCCGCATTGGGCCGATAACCTTCTGATCCTCGTTTATAAAAAAGCTGCAGCTGCCCGTAAAGGCTTCCGCCTGTCTGTGAGCTTTGGTGGCGTTAATGTTAGCTTGAAAATATTCATGTCCCGAGCCCCACCCGATCTTCACCTTGTCGCTTATGCGCTCTTCCAGATACTCCAGTAGGGTGCAGTTATGCGCGTTAGTGGTGATTTTCATGAAATTTCCGTAGGTGGTGTATAGTCTGACAAAGCCTTCCGAAATTTGGGCCGTGTCTGCCAGATTCACGCTGCGCAGAAACCTGCCGACAAGGACCTTTAGCTCATGAAGCTGCTCTTCAGATAGCGGATCCGCCGTTCTGGTCGATAAGCATGCGACAACTGCCCTCTGACTCTTAAGCTTGAGGATAGTAATCTCGTTGATGATCTCTCTTATGGTCTCTTTAACGTTTTCCAAAGTGGGCCGGATTAAGATATATCTGACTCCGTGCTTTTTGAGTTCTGGAACAAAGTGGCCGAACGCGGTGATGGACAAGTCTATTTTCTTGTCTTCCCATAGAGTGATATGGTTCTCCAGCATTGTCTCCACCCGTTCGAGCAGATCACCGCTGTCAATGGGCTTTCCCTCATGAGTCAGGTATTGCTGGAATTCGCTGAAAGACTTGATTATATACGCATAATCCACATAGATCCGGGATATATCAAGCCCAGGTTCTGTAACCAGCAGCCGGAAAAGTTCCCTGTAAAGCAGGTTTTCATCATCCTGCAAAATGTGAACAGGTACTTTTTCATCCAGGCATTCCTTATCGATTGACTCGTAAAGCATCCTGCCACTGATCACAAATCCATCCACCGAATCTAAGTTTTTGAGATAGATGTCTGTTGTTTCCCGGAAGTTACTGATTGTAAGAAACCTGAACTGACATAAGGGCCGCATTTCTTCTTCAATGGCGCGGAAATAGTCCATATGGGTCTCAGGCGTGATAATACCCAGCTTGATTTTCATGATAGATTCCTTTCATAAACAGTTCAATCAAAAGAGTTATATCACAATAAATGTGATATTTCAATGTTCCGGCAGCCTCTAAAATAATGTTCTTAAAATGTCTTATTTTCTCTTGACAGCGAATGGATTTAAAAGTACGATAAAAGTGTTCTTAAAAAGTCTTAAAATATGAAGGGGGGAATGTTTACCCTGTTCTTACGTTCATTCAATTTGTGCTTTGGGAGATGTTTATTGTGATTGAAGAAGCTGGAGATTTTTTGAGTATGGCCCATCAGCTGCAGGACAAATTGGTCAAGCACAGGCATCATCTTCATGCGGTTCCGGAACTTGATTTAAGTTTGCCGAGGACAACTGCCTACGTAAAAGAGGTGTTGGAGTCGATGGGGCTTGAGCCTACTCCCGTAGGAGAGTCAGGTCTAATGGTTACGATCGGCGGACAACATGCCGGGAAGGTGATTCTTATCCGTGCGGATATGGATGGGCTGCCCATTCAAGAAGAAACGGAGCTTTCTTTTGCGTCGTTGAACGGAAACATGCATGCATGCGGTCATGACTTGCATACTTCCATGCTGCTCGGAGCTGCGGAGATCCTGAAGGCCAACGAAGAGCAGCTTCGCGGGACGGTTAAGCTTATGTTTCAGCCGGGTGAAGAGACTCTGCACGGGGCAAAGATGATGCTTAAGAATGGGATTCTTGACAATCCTAAGGTGGATGCATCCATGATGCTTCATGTGTTGACCGGAATGCCAATTCCTATCGGGCAATTTGTAGTGCCTGAGGCCGGTGGAGCTATCTCAGCTTCCTCTGATTGGTTCGAAATCATCATCCGCGGAAGGGGTGCACATGGAGCAATGCCGAGTGCCGCGGTCGATCCGTTAAATGTGGCTGCTCATCTTCATCTGGCGCTGCAGGGTATTCTCAGCCGTGAAATTCCGCCAGTTGAGAGTGCCGTCCTTACCATTGGCGTGATGGAAGGCGGAAGTACAAACAACGTGATTCCCGATACGGCCAGAATGAAAGGAAGCGTACGCACATTTAACGCCGCATTGCGGGACAAAATGGAAACCCGTATCCACGACATTTCTGCAGGTATCGGAGAAACTTTTCAGGCAAAGGTGGATGTGATCTATACCAGGGGATGTCCTGAGGTGAAAACGGACAGCGGGCTTAACCGTCAAATGAGAACTACGATTGCAAACACTTTTGGCGCCAGTTCCTTAATCGGTATAACCCAATTGATACCCGGCGGGAAATTAATGGGATCGGAAGACTTCGCATTTGTCTCACAAGCGGTGCCAAGTACCTCAGTATTTCTTAACGCAGGCAATACCGAGGAAGGCTATGGTTACCCTGTGCATCATCCAAAGACGATGTTCTCGGATGAGGTGCTGTACAAAGGGGCTGCGGCTTACGCTGCTTTCGCCAGAGATTGGCTTGAAAGTAATAGATAATATCTCAACAAAACCAGGAGGAATTGAAATGACAGAGAGACGTATGATTGGACCAACCAAATTTGAAGAGTACTCGGAGAAATACAAGGAATTTCTATTAATGACCCGCCGTGACGGAATCATCGAAGTACGGTTGCATACCGACGGAGGGCCGTACAAGCATTCTTGGGAAGCCCATACGGCATGGTCCCATGCATGGTCAGATATTGGCCGCGACCCTGAGAACGAGGTAATGATTATTTCAGGAACAGGGGATAAATGGGTAATAGGGGACCCTGAGGTCTGGAATACAAAATTTATGGACTGGCCGAAGCAAAAGAAGCTCGAACAGTATCATGAATCGCTGAGACTGCTTGAAAATTTGATATTCTGCATTGACATCCCCACCATCGGGGCGATCAACGGGCCGGGAACGCACTGTGAACTCGCAACTCTCTGCGATATTACCATTTGTACTGAAGACGCGGACTTTTTTGATCCTCATTATCTGGGAGGCACACCTCCCGGAGATGGAATGCTGCTCACACTGCAGAACATGATCGGTTTCAAGAAAGCAGCATATTACGCATACACCGGCAAGAATATCAATGGTCAAACCGCCTTGGACCTGGGCATCGTTAGTGAAGTCCTGCCCCGGGAAAAGCTTCTTCCTCGCGCATGGGAGCTTGCGGAGATGATCATGCAGGCACCGCGTTCAACGAGACATCTGTCCCACTCCATTATATCCCGTCCATGGAAACAAGCCCTGGTCAGTGATCAAGGGTTCCAGCTTGCCCACCAAATGTACGACATGGCCATTGATGAAGAAGGAGCTCTGGAGCGGCTGAAAAAAATGCAAGGACGTCTAATGGGCAAAGAAGTTCATTAGAGCTATGGCGGGACCTACACGATTCGTAGAATACTCGGAGAAGTACAAGGACTTGTTCTTCATGACAGAAATTGATCAATACCGCGAAGCTAAAAATATATCTACCGGATACATTTACACTGTGCTCTATAAGAAAATAAAAGGCATGAATTATTAAAAGATAAGAAAGATTATTGTCTGAATTGAATCCGTATCGTTAAATTACTTTAGATATTCTGAGGACGTTTTTAATTCAAGCTATATGTGGTTAATAACTGCCATAAGACACTTTGAAACAACAATTAAAAATAACACTAACGAGACGACGCTGCAGAAAATATGTAGTGTCGCTTTTTTAGAGGTTACATGTGAAAATCTCTATTCTTAATTTTATTTATGAAAAGATAAAAACTAGATCAGCTAATTAATTTGTTACCCGAAAGGAGAAGGGGATATATTCCTAAAGAGGAAAACCGCATTTTCAGCACGGTGTTTCTTGTCGAGCAACCGTATCTGATAACGGACTGTGGGCCAGAAGTCAAACTTAGCATTGCATTATAGCCGAGTGATTTACGCTTTGGAGGTTGGTAATATTGATTACCAGGAAGGGAGGTTTTCTACATGGAATCTTTAATGTAGAATAATAAAAACTGGCTACAAGAGACCAAGAATTCTCACCAAAACGGAGAGTAGATAATAAAATCAGCTGGCAAAGGCCTCACATCATCGGAAGTTTTCACAGTAGAAAGATGAAGCGTACTGTCGAGTGCCACTCATTGAATGAGTGTTTATTTTATTATTTTCTAGAGGTGGATGTTTCAACATTATATTACTATGTTCAACCCGTTGAAGTCCCCATCCCATATAAAACAAAAAAATTAGAGAAAAAATTTTGGTTACATGTGCCTGATGTTCTGGTATTTCGAAATGGTTATCCTCCTTTGTTATATCAGATAAAAGAGGCACCAGATGTGGTTCATAACATTAAATGAGACTAATTATATTGTCAAATGAGATAGGAACATCTACGCCTGCACCTGGTCTTTCTTCCGCCCTATAGTCCCAACCTAAATCCAGTAGAGGGGCTATGGCTGTGGCTTAAATCCAATGTGGCGAATAACGTGTTTTTTTAGAGGTTTTATAAGATTAAGCTTCATGTCGGCCAGTTTATGAAACGGATTAACAACTGGAAACAATTCGAGTTTTGAATATTTTGGAAGATACTATTTAAAATGTCATTTCATTTGAACATCCAAATAGAAAGGTATTTGATTATGATATTCATTAACAAAAAAACTATTAATAAGCTAACTGAATCGCATAGAGAACCTAACATGCTTATCTGCTATTCAACTCCTCAAAGCCTTTCGGCTTGGACAAGTCGAGCTATATTACTCCTAAATAATAGTAAAATTATTATCCTTTTCCTCAATCTATTTTCCACTAAAGTAGTACAGAAAGTTGAATTTGAAGTAGCTGATTTACAAGAACAAAAATATCATTCCATATATCTGTCTTCTGCAATATGGTCATTTAACATTAAAGGACAGCATTGGAGGTTCAAGATAATCAAAAAAATTCTTCCTCTTGGCTCTATGCAAAGGGATTTTCTAAATTTCTTGCAACAAAATATCTTAAAATAGCGACTGAGTAGATCGGCGATCTTCGAAAACACGTGCCCTTCCAGACAAAGACGAACAGCCAGGTATCTTTCGTAAAGTCGTTTATCTGGGGTTTCCTTCATGGTTCAATTCATTACCCAATAGGCATTTGAATTAATGCTGTTGTATGATATAACCCACAGGGGCTGCGTGTCATTTATCAAATGAATTTGACAGGTTCCCAAATCTTTGTTAGAGTTTCAAACAAATACGTATAACCTTTTCATGGGATGTTACCGATAGGGCATAACCTGAATTGGCTTGTTTACACTGTAAGTGTACACAGGCTGGTTTGGGTTTTTTTATTGTCTGTCACCCTTCGCTACCCCTTTTATTGCACATTTGGAAGGAGAATGTTTATGTCCAGTTATATTTTTCCTAAAGACTTTTTATGGGGCGGTGCTCTTGCTGCCAATCAGGCCGAGGGTGCTTATTTGGAGAACGGTAAAGGATTGAGTCTGGTGGATCTACTGCCTACCGGAGAGAAGAGAAGAAGCATAATGAAAGGGAATGTTCCTTCACTGACTCCACTTGAAAGCGAATTCTATCCTTCCCACCAAGCCATTGATTTCTATCATCACTATCGTGAGGATATCGCGCTATTTGCAGAAATGGGATTTAAGGCGCTGCGTGTTTCCATTGCCTGGGCTCGTATTTTTCCAACAGGAGAAGACGCTACTCCCAATGAAGCAGGTTTGCAATTCTACGATGATTTGTTCGACGAGTTGCATAAACATGGCATTCAGCCAGTCGTTACTCTCGCTCATTTTGACGTGCCAGTGGATCTGGTCGAGAAGTATGGAAGCTGGCGGAGCCGGAAGCTGGTAGGTCTGTTTGAAACCTATGCCAAAACAGTATTCACCCGCTATAAGGATAAAGTGAAGTACTGGATGACATTTAACGAGATTAACATGCTTCTCCATTTGCCGTTTCTCGGCGCCGGTCTTGTTTTTCAAGAAGGTGAAAACGTTAAACAAATTCAGTACCAGGCTGCACATCATCAGCTTGTTGCAAGTGCGCTGGCTGTAAAAGCGTGTCACGAGATTATCCCAGATGCGAAGATTGGCTGTATGCTTGCTGCCGGCAGCTTCTATCCGTATACGTGTAATCCCGAAGATGTATATCAGGGCATGGAAAAAGACCGCGAGTCCTACTTCTTCATTGATGTTCAGTCACGCGGCGAATATCCTGGTTATGCGAAGCGCTTCTTTAAGGATCATGGATTAAACATTGAGATGGAATCAGGCGACGCAGCCATTCTGAAAGATCACACCGTTGACTATATCGGATTCAGCTATTATTCAAGCCGGACGACCAGCACAGACCCGGAAATCGTCAAGAATATGACCAGTGGTAATGTATTCGGCTCCGTAGCCAATCCATATTTGGATAAGTCCGAATGGGGCTGGACGATCGATCCCAAAGGATTCCGCATCACAGCCAACCAATTGCATGATCGTTACCAAAAGCCTCTGTTCGTAGTGGAAAACGGTTTTGGTGCCAATGATGTGGTTTCGCCTGAAGGAGAAGTTAACGACGATTACCGGATCGACTATCTCAAGCGGCATATTGCCGAAATGGGTGAGGCTCTTCAAGACGGAGTCGAAATTATCGGTTACACAAGTTGGGGACCTATTGACATTGTCAGCGCTTCCTCAGGAGAGATGAAAAAACGTTACGGTTATATTTATGTGGACCGCGACAACGAAGGCGAAGGTTCGTTGAAACGGATTAAAAAGAAAAGCTTCCACTGGTACAAAAACGTAATTCATTCCGACGGAGAAAATCTGGGCGAATAATCGTACCACAAGTAAATAGGATCGGACATCCCGGGCCCACGGGGATTTCCGATCTTCGTTTCTTCATTGAAAGCGTTGACAATCGTTCCTCTTCGGGCTATACTTGACGCAATTCCATCATTTTTAGGATTGTTACTGCGTAGCAGGCAAAACCTAAGCCACAAATAAGAAGATGTTACAGTCTTGTTTATTTGGCGTGCTTCGGTTTTTTTCTGTTTACAATAAAGAGGATGGAGCAAGTGTGGCTCTTGCTGGCATATGGAACGGGGGATCAAGATGAACATAGCAAAGGTCATTAACAACAATGTAATCAGCGTCTACCAGACGGACGGTACCGAACTCGTGGTGATGGGTCGGGGGATTGCTTTTAAGAAAAAGCCTGGAGACAAAGTAGACGAAACCAGAATTCAGAAGGTATTTGCTCTGAAAAACAAACAGACGTCCGATAACTTTAAAATGCTGTTACGTGAGGTACCGCTTGATTTGATCATGATTGTAGAGGAAGTCATAAATGACGCCAAGCATAATCTGAATAGAAAGCTGAACGAAAATATTTATGTTTCGCTGACCGATCATATCAATTTCGCTGTTGAAAGATACCGGGAAGGATTGGAAATCAAAAACGCGTTGTTGTGGGAAATCAAGCAGCTATACAAAGAAGAATTTGCGATAGGTCTGAAAACGCTGGAACAAATCAAACAAAAGCTTGATATTGAACTGCCTGTGGATGAAGCAGCTTATATTGCCCTTCACATCGTAAATGCTGAAATGAACGAGGAAGTCATTACAACCATGAGTATCACGAAGTTTATCCAGCAAATTATCAATATCGCAAAGTACCATTTTAAGGTTGATTTTGACGAGGATTCTTTGAGTTATTTCCGCTTTATTACGCATCTGAAATTTTTCGCCCAGCGCGTATTTAAGGGAAATCACTATGAAAATAACTATGACCATTTGTATGACATGATTAAGGAAAAGCACAAGGAAGCAGCCGCTTGTACTGAGAAAATCGGAACCTTTGTAAAAAAAGAATACAATCACGAATTGACGAACGAAGAAAAGCTGTATTTGACTGTGCATATTGAACGAGTGGTGAACAGATAAGTTGAACTTTTTTAGTAAAAAAGAATCGAAAATATATATTAAAATGTTTTTGTTGACAAATATGGTAGATTAAATGTATTATGTGAGTAACAGGAATTTAATAAGTTTTAACTGGGATTGTTACTGGTTATGCAGGCAAAACCTAAGTCATGAAAAATTGCGGGACTCAAGTGCCCACCATTTTTCAAGGCTTAGGTTTTTTGTGTGCCTAAATATGGTAAAAAGCCCCTTAGAACATGGAGGTGTCCATCATGAGTTATGAACAACTGGCTAAAGAAATTGTGCACCTGGTAGGCGGCGAAAAAAATGTAGTATCGCTCGTACACTGCGCCACGCGCCTGCGTTTTGTACTAAAAGATGAGGCAAAAGCAGACAAGGCAAAGCTGGAGAAAACTGATGGAATTATTACGGTCAAGCAGAGCGGTGGCCAGTTCCAGGTTGTGGTCGGCAACAAAGTACCAGAAGTGTATAATGCCATCGGCCAAGTATCCAACATTTTAAATGAAACTGGAAAAGAAGATCATTCAGCTAAAGGCAAGAAAGGGTTTGGCGCTGTAATCGACGTAATTTCCAGTATTTTTGCACCGTTGCTCGGAGTTATGGCGGGGTCCGGTATTTTGAAAGGTCTACTGCTGATTGCGAGTAACCTCGGCTGGTTGGTTCCGAAAGACACTACTTATATGATTTTGTATGCTGCGGCTGACAGCTTGTTTTATTTCCTGCCGCTCTTGTTAGCGGTTACAACGGCACGGAAATTTGGAGGTAATATCTTCGTTGCTCTGACCATCGCCGGAGGGCTGCTTTACCCGACCATTGTCACGTTGAAAACAGAAGGTACACCTACAGACTTTTTCGGTATTCCTATTGTGATGATGAGTTATTCATCTACCGTTATTCCGATTATTTTAGCCGTTATCGTCATGAGTAAGCTGGAAAAATGGTGCAATCGCGTGATCCATGAGAGTGTCAAAAACTTTATTACACCTTTGATTCTACTTGTAATTATGCTTCCTCTGACCCTGATGGTTTTTGGTCCAGTCGGGGTGTATGTGGGCAACGCAATCGCTACCGCGCTCGTTGCTGCGTTCAGCTTTAGTCCGCTGCTGGCTGGAGCAATTCTTGGTGCTTGCTGGCAGTTGCTCGTTATTTTCGGTGTTCACTGGGGTCTTGTACCTGTATTCATTAATAATATTGCTGTTAATGGCAGAGACGGGATCAAACCTTCCGCTGCGGCATCCATCTTTGCTCAAACCGGCGCTTCGTTCGGTGTTATGCTGAAAACGAAAAATAAAAAGCTGAAAACACTAGCGGGTTCCGCTACACTTACCGCTTTGTTCGGCATCACGGAGCCAGCAGTTTATGGGGTTACGCTGCCGTTGAAACGTCCGTTTATTGCAGGTATTATCGGTGGTGCTGTCGGTGGTGCCATTATCGGTCAAGCGGGAACGCAAGCATTTGCCTCCGGCGCACCTGGATTGCTGACCTTGCCGATCTTTTACGGTCCTGGCGGACAAGGCTTCCCAGGATTGATTTTAGGGATTACCGTTTCATTCCTGGTGTCGGCCATTTTGACTTATATTTTAGGTTTTGAAGATCCAGTTGAAGAAGAGGAAACTACTAACAATTCGGCTAAAGAATCGACATCTACAGTTGCAGTTTCTAATGAAGAGGTACTAAGCCCGATTGAAGGAACGGTGGTCGCTCTGTCGGAGGTTCCCGATCCAGCATTTGCTTCGGAAGCTATGGGTAAAGGTATCGCCATCCAACCGACAACGGGCAGAGTCGTAGCCCCGTTCGATGGAACCATCACCGTGGCGTTCAAGAAAAAACATGCGCTTGCAGTTGTTTCGCATCATGGCGCAGAAGTTCTGATTCACGTCGGAGTAGATACGGTCAAGCTGGACGGTAAACATTTTACGTCCCATATCAAAGAAGGCGATCAGGTGAAAGCTGGGGACCTACTGCTTGAGTTTGATGTTGAGCAAATCAGGGCAGAGGGTTATCCTACGATTACGCCAGTTATCATTACGAATTCTTCCGAATATACTGAAGTCCTTCCAATCGCTCAAGGAGAGGTAACGGAGCAGGCCCCGCTGTTGAAACTGTCTAGCGCTCTGAATGAGAAAGAAAGCATTGCCTAAATGTCTTAAGGACAAGGCTCTGATGATCCATATTCCCGGATCATCAGAGCTTTTTTGTCGTCCTTTCAGGTAGCAGATAAGTCGATTTGTAATTGACAATATGTCAATTAAATTAGCTTGTACGGTTGTAAAAACTATTCTATAATTTCTTGTAAATATGAAAAATTTTCTGAAAACATTAACTGAATATGAATTGATGGATCAGGGGGAAATGCAAGGAATGTTAGAGAAGTGGGCAGAGGCAGTAAATGGCGTCATTTGGAGCAATCCTGTGGTATATGTCTGTTTGAGCGTGGGGCTATTATTTTCAATTATGACTCGATTTCTGCAAATCAGACATTTCAAAGAGATGATTCGCCTTGTCTTTAAAGGGAAAAGTTCTGAGGCAGGTGTATCCTCATTTCAGGCCTTTACGATGGCGTTATCAGGACGTGTAGGAACGGGGAATATTGCGGGGATTGCACTGGCAGTCGGTATGGGAGGACCCGGGGCAATATTTTGGATGTGGGTCATGGCTTTTATCGGATCGGCCACTGCGTTTGTTGAATCTACACTGGCTCAGATCTATAAGGTAAAGCGTGATGGTCAGTATCGAGGCGGCCCGGCCTTTTATATTGAAAAAGGGACAGGCTTAAAATGGTTTGCGGTTATTTTCGCAGTTGTAGCGTTGGTCGCTATGTGTTTACTGTTGCCGGGAACTCAATCGAATTCGATTGCGGTAGCTTTTCATAGTTCGTTTGGTATGGATATGAAGGTTTCCGGGATAGTAGTTGTGGTGTTGCTGGCGCTTATCATATTTGGTGGTGTAAAAAGAATTGCCAATGTGGCACAGGTAGTCATACCCTTTATGGCACTTGGCTACATCCTTGTCTCTTTCTATATTATGATGACGAACATTACTGCGCTTCCCGATGTATTTGCCCTTATTTTTCGCAGTGCCTTCGGTATCGATTCAGTGTTCGGTGGTATAGCAGGGACAGCCATTGCCTGGGGGGTAAAACGAGGCATTTATTCGAATGAAGCAGGACAAGGCTCTGGTGCCCATCCAGCCGCCGCCGCAGAAGTGTCTCATCCGGCAAAGCAAGGACTGGTTCAAGCATTTTCTGTATATGTAGATACCTTTTTAGTCTGTACGTCTACGGCTTTCATGGTCTTGTTTACAGGGATGTACAATGTGAAGGGACCAGGTGGGGGCTATATTGTGCAGCATCTTCCGGGTGTTGAAGAAGGAACTCAATATACACAATCTGCCATCGAATCGGTATTTCCGGGTTTTGGGTCGAGTCTTTTGTCCATTACATTGTTCTTTTTCGCCTTTACCACCATTATCGCCTATTATTATATCGCTGAAACGAATATGGCCTACCTGATTGCCGATCGTAAAGCCAAATGGCCTATGTTCCTGTTAAAGCTGGTTATTCTGGGTTCGACATTCTATGGAACGGTTGTCAAGGAATCTGCGTTGGCGTGGACACTGGGGGATGTGGGGGTCGGTATTATGATGTGGGTGAATCTGATTGCTATGATCCTCCTGGCCAAGCCTGCGCTTCTGGTGCTTAAGGATTACGAACGGCAACGGAGGCAAGGGATAGACCCGGTATTTGATCCGAAGAAGGCAGGGATTTCAAATGCCGATTACTGGTCAAAGGAATATCAGCCTCCTTCAGATGAGTTGACGATCACCGCTAAACCAAGCAAGCTTCAAGCCTAATAAGATAGAGAAGTAAGATCAAAGGTGGCTCCGCGGGGAGTCATCTTTTTTTCGTTATCTTGCCTTTACATTCCAAGAAGGGTACATATGTTCACTATTTAGTTTATAATTTAGACAGAGGGATTTTGAATAATCCTGCCATAGATATGTGGGAGGTCACATTTGCATCAGAGAGGTGATTTGAATGAGTACATCCGATTTATCCATAACTGACGACAAGTGGAGAGCTATCGTAGAAAACGACAAGTCTTATGACGGGATATTTTTGTACGCCGTGAAGACAACGGGAATATTTTGTCGCCCCTCCTGCAAATCCCGACCTCCCAAAAGAGAGAACATCCGTATATTTAAAACAGCGGAACAGGCATTGGCTGAGCATTTCTGTCCATGCAAAAGGTGTAAACCGACAGGACAACGATTGCCTGATCATGAATGGATCGCACGGGTTACAGAATACGTGAATTCTAACTATATGAAGGACTTAACATTGCACATCCTAGCTGAGATAAGTCATGGAAGTCCGTATCATTTACATCGTACCTTCAAGCGGGTCATGCATCTAACCCCGATGGAATATATACAGCAGACCAGGTTGGAACAAGCGAAGGAGCTGCTCATCTGCTCAGATATATCTGTTGCGGAAGTGGGGGAGAACGTAGGTCTGTCCAATGCACCTTACTTTATTACGTTATTTAAAAAGAATACAGGCTACACCCCATTGCAATATCGCCAACTCAAATCGAAAGCAACATAAAATGGAGGTACACAGCATGGCACATCAAATAAATAAAACGATCTATTGGTCATTGTTGACACATGAGGATTGGAATTTATATATTGCAGCTACATCGGAAGGATTATGTTATGTGGGCTCGCCCAATCATCCTGTAGAGGAATTGTTTTCATGGGCAGGAAGTCGATTTCCCGGTAGCCCTTTAGTTGAAGAGGATGCCGCTTTACAGCCCTATGCCAAGGAGCTGATTGAATATTTCCAAGGGGAGCGCACCCAATTTACATTGCCCTTTGACTTTCAGGGGACTGCATTCCAGCTGGCGGTTTGGAATGCGTTGTGTGATATTCCGTATGGGGAAACACTATCCTATTCAGATATTGCCAACGCTATTCAAAAACCAGCCTCTGTTCGTGCGGTGGGGGCCGCCATCGGTGCTAATCCGATTTTGGTTACGGTCCCTTGTCATCGGGTCATTGGTAAAAATGGAGCTATGACCGGATATCGTGGTGGTTTGGACATGAAGGTTAAGCTTTTGCAGCTCGAAAAGGAAAGAGTGGCGTTGGTTCAGTATGAAAAATGAGTATTACAAATCCCCAAAGACACTTCTGAATAAAGGGACCGGCTTCTTGTCAGGGTATACACACTCGTTGAACCCGTATACAGGTTGTACCTTTGGTTGCTCGTATTGCTATGTACGCCAATTGCCAGTCTCCACATTTCGGAAGGAAGCGTGGGGGACATGGGTTGATATTAAAAATCAGGCGGCAGATATTCTTCGCAAGGAACTTCGTAGAGCCAAATCCAAAGGTAAAGTCACGATTTTCATGTCGTCAAGCACAGATCCTTATCAGCCTGCTGAGTACAAGGAAGAGGTGACCCGGTCTCTGCTGGAGGTGATGGTGGATGAGCCACCAGATTTTCTCTTTTTACAGACGCGCAGTCCACTGGTACGGCGGGATACCGATTTACTGCTCCGATTGGGGGATCGTGTTCGTGTAAGTATGACTGTAGAAACAGATCGAGAAGATATACGCAAACATTTTACCCCGGAAGCTCCTCCCATCCAGGCTCGTCTCCAAACGCTGCATCTCTTAAAGGAGGCAGGTGTACCGACGCAAGCTACGATTGCTCCGATGCTTCCAAGCAGTGAACATTTTGCAGACAAGCTCGTGCCTCTGGTCAACCGTGTCTGTATTGATGATTATTTTATGGGAGATGGCAGTGGGGGGAGACGAACGCGTAGCTTAAAAATAGGTGCGCTGTACGAGTCATTGGGGCTGGAAGAATGGTATCATCCTGCTGCCTATAAGACGGTTTATGAACGTTTTCTCCATGTTTTCCCGAAAGAACAGCTCTACGTGAGCAAAGAAGGATTCGAACCTTGATGGAACAGAAGTCTATGCCATTGAACCAAGAGTGAACCATATAAGGGGGCAGCGGGAGAACGAATGCAAACCGTAATGACCAAAAACTTTGATTATGGGGACAAGGAAATCAATTATCTAAAAAACGTAGACACCGTACTTGGTGCAGCGATGACGCAAATGGGCAAGGTAGAACGGGTGATCATTCCTGACCTGTTTGCGGCGCTCGTTCATGCAATTGTGGGACAGCTTATATCGGCCAAGGCGGTTCAGACCATATGGGCAAGGATGCAGGAGAAGTTAGGCGTGATCACTCCACAAAATATAGCTGTTCAGACGGCTTTAGATATTCAAAGCTGTGGCATCACCATGAAAAAGGCCAAATGTATCCTTAATATAGCCCAGTCGATCGAGCAGGGCCTGTTGGATTTACAGAAATTATATGAGCTTTCCGATGCACAGGTGATCGAGAAATTGTCCTCGCTGCAAGGGATAGGACCTTGGACGGCTGAAATGATGCTGATGAATTGCATGGAGCGTCCAGATGTCGTCAGTTGGGGTGATATGGCTATTCGACGGGGAATGATGAAGTTGTACCATCTGGATACATTGACCAAGCAGCAATTCGAGGAGTACCGCCGAGTCTATTCGCCTTATGGTTCGGTGGCCTCCATTTATTTGTGGAGTATTTCATTTCGTTAAAAATCAGGGAGTGGAAACGATGGAGAAAACAATCAGAGAACAAATACTGTCATATGTGGATGCGGATTTTCAGAAATTCACGGCTGCATTGCTTCCGACGATTAATAATGTGCTGGGTGTACGTCTGCCAATGCTGCGTAAGCTAGCTCAAAATATCGCCAAAGGGGATTGGCGTCTCTATCTGGAGACTGCTGAAAGTGATCACTTCGAAGAAGTCATGCTGCAAGGCATGGTGATTGGTTCTGTAAAAACGGGTATAGAGGAAGTTTTGAGTTATACCGCCAAGTTTGTTCCTAAAATTGATAATTGGTCCGTATGTGATAGTTTCTGTGCCGGATTGAAAATCACCAAACATCATAAAGAACGGGTGTGGGAGTTTATTCAACCCTACTTGCTCTCCAAGAAAGAATATGAAATTCGGTTTGGTGTAGTTATGCTTCTGAATTTTTATATTGAGGAACAGTATATGAACCGGGTGTTTGCTCTGCTAGATCAGACCCATCGTGAGGATTATTATGTACAAATGGCGGTAGCATGGGCGATATCGATCTGTTATATCAAGCTGCCTGAGGCAACGATGGCGTATTTAAGTCATAATACATTGGATGATTTTACTTTCAATAAAGCTCTGCAAAAAATCACGGAATCATATCGGGTGGATCAGGCCACAAAAACGACCATTCGTAGTATGAAGCGAAAAAGAAAATAGGATGGGGCTCAGCAGCCAGGTACGCACTTTGCCTTTTTTGGAATTTAATAATAAAATGGAAGTAACTTTCGAAAAGGAGATGACGTGAATTGGCAGAGCAAGTGCGTCTTGGTAAAACAGATTTATATGTAAAACCAATCGGTTTGGGTGCAAATAAGGTGGGAGGACATAATCTCTTTTCCGATTTGAACAATGAAACGGGCAAAGAAGTCGTTCGCACAGCTTTGGACAATGGCATCAACTTTCTGGATACGGCTTTTATTTATGGACCTGAGCACTCGGAACGATTAATTGGTGAGGTATTGAAAGAGCGTGGTCAGCGTGATAAAGCTGTTATTGCCACGAAGGGTGCACACAAATTTGTGAACGGAGAGATTGTTTTTGACAACTCGCCTGCTTTTTTACGAGAATCCGTCGAATCTAGTCTGAAAAGATTGCAGACCGATTATATCGATCTGTTCTATATCCATTTCCCCGATGAAGCTACGCCGAAGGCAGAAGCAGTCGGAGAACTGAAGAAGCTTAAGGACGAAGGCAAAATCAAGGCTATTGGCGTATCTAACTTTTCCATTGAACAACTTAAGGATGCGAATAGCGACGGTTATGTAGATGTGCTCCAATCCCAATATAATTTGTTTCAACGGGAAGCTGAGAAGGATCTGCTGCCTTATACCAAGGAAAATGGCATTTCGTTTGTGCCTTATTTCCCGCTAGCTTCAGGATTGCTGGGTGGTAAGTATACGAAAGACATGACCTTCACGGACATCAGAGCGAATAATCCACTGTTTCAGGGAGATACATTTGCTCGTAATTTGGACAAAGTGGAGCAGGTACGGGAGATTGCCAATGCGTTGAATGCAGAGGTTGCTCACGTAGTGCTCGCATGGTATTTGACACGCGATTCAATTGATGCCCTCATTCCAGGTGCGAAGGGGCCGGAGCAGGTGCTGGCGAATCTGAAAACGCTAAATGTCCAATTGAGTCAGGCTGATATCGAAAAGATTGACCACATTTTTAAATAATGAGTGCACCTGAAATTTGCAATTGTATATGTATTCCATCTAGAGAAGCTGCCGGACGGGCAGCTTCTTTTTCGTCCCTTCCTTGCATATCCTTGTAGGGTAAGTTCAACGCTGCGGGGGGATCGGATGATGAGAAGACCGCAATGGCACAGCGCGCCCAACAGAAGGCGACGCGGCAGACGTAGAGTATTTTTGATTGTGGTACTGGCGCTGCTGGTAGGAATCATACAGGTGGCTGCTTATGTGGAGCAGCATTTGAAGCCGCCTATGATGCATCTGGCAAAAGTGCGGGTCAAACAAATGGCGACGGAGGCTATTAATTCAGCAATTACAGCACAGGTAGAGCAGGGGAAGACAGCTGATAATTTGATCGAATGGAGAACGGATGCACAAGGAAGAACCTCCGGCTTTGTTCTGAATTATGCAGAGCATATGAAAATTACGTCAGACACGCTCAAAGCAGTTAAGGCAACGATGGACAGCATGAGCCATTTTGATGAGAGCGTTCCGATTGGTCAGGCATTGGGCAGTCCATTGTTGGCAGCTTATGGCCCCAAGATTCCTCTAAAGGTGGAGCCGCATGGAGCGATCAAGGTGGATTTAAATACGCGGCAACAGGATGCGGGCATAAACATGATCTTGGTTGAAGTGTATATTCGGATTACGACGGAAGTGTCTGTGGTTATACCGTTTGAGATGCAACCTCAGATTGTGGAGACGGAAATCCCCGTTTCTTATTTGCTGGTGGTGGGCAACGTTCCGATGTACTACTATGACAATCAGGGAAAACCAGTAGGTAAAAATGGTGCAGCCGCTCCGCAGTTGGCGTTGCCTCCCCATTCCATAGAGAGTAGCGGCGCTATAGATTCCAGCATAGTAAGTGTTCCAGAGGTACAGGAAGACCCAAACTCCTCTAGTCAGCCCCCAACGCCATAGAGCAGAATGGAGTGACGTGAGTTGCTCTGGAAAAATAAAAGGGACCCTATGAGGAGGTCCCCAGATTGTCGAGAAACCCCGTCATTTTGAGACGTGGGTTTCTTTTTTACATCATAATGCTCTGGTCTCTGGAGAAGCAGGGGGGGTTACCCCTGTTTCTCCAGGCGATCTAGGTGGATCGCCATCTTCTTCATGTTCTGCACGGCTGCCGTCATAAGGGCTTGTTCCCTGACGTTTGGAAGACCGCGCAAACGGCAATAGCGAAACCCATGGAGCTCTTTGGCATCCGCGAAGCTTCGCTCAATCGTCTCTTTTCGTTTGCGGTACAGCTTTTTACCAGATGGGCTCAGCCGGTTGCTCCGTACCCACTCTTTGCTGTCTTCCCAGACATGCCGAGTCACCACTTTGCGGTGGTTTCGAGACTGGGTACACTGACTTAGCAGTGGGCAATGCTGGCACTGAGCTGGGTCAGAGGCATACTGCCGGTATCCCTTACGGTCCGTCGTTCGGTAGGGCAGTTCCTGTTGGGCTGGGCATCTATACGCATTGCGTTTGGCATCGTATTCAAACTTCCATTTCGGAAACAGTCCTTGTCTGGGATGGAATCTTCGGTGAGCAATCACGGCAAAAATCTTTCGGTTCTGCAAACCTCGGCAAATCGGCGTTGTTAAATAACCTGAATCTAGTGCAACAGCTTCTACTTGAAAACCAAAACGTTCTCTTTGGCGATCCAAACGGGACAAATAGGGGACAGAATCATGTACATTCCCTGGTGTCACATGCACGTCCGTAATCAGATTGTACTTCATATCCACCGTGCGGTGGTCCAGATAGAAGAAGCCTTCGGGCTTGCCATCACGGATCATATAGCCGCTGTCCGGGTCTGTTTTGCTCACTTTAATTTCTTTTTCTTCGTTCACTTCCTCTCGGGATTTTAAGGCTTTTTTCCGTGGTTTCTCCGGTCATCCTTCACCGCTTCGTTCAGCTCGTCCATATAGTCTTTAGTATTCTGCAACACTTGTTCTTTGATGTACTGGTGCCTGTTAGCATTGGCTTTGACGTGTGTGGAATCGGTGACGAGAACACGCCCACCCACCATTCGGTGAGAGATCGCCTGCAGCACAATTTCATCGAAGATATCTTGAAAGATCGTGGTGTCTTTAAAGCGAGTGCGACGATTCCAGCTAATCGTCGTATGGTCCGGAACTTTATCCGTTAAGCCCAACCCCAGAAACCAACGATAAGCTAGGTTCGTCTGAATTTCTCGCTCGAGTTGCCGTTCTGAGCGAATGCCATAGAAATAACCGAGAAAGATCATTTTAAACAATACGGTAGGATCAATGGCAGGACGCCCGTTGTCTGCACAATACAGTGGTCGAACTTTATCATCGATAAACGAAAAATCGATATACTTATCTACTTTGCGGAGCAAGTGATCTTGAGGAACCAGATCTTCGATGGAAACAAATTCGTAGGATTGTTGTTTTTCGCGGTTGGAGCGTAGCATATCAACACCATCCGTTCTACAATAGTTACCTATATTATACAACATTAACGCGGTGTCGTCTTAAACAAAATTAACATAAAATAGGCTGTCGAGACTTTCTCGACAGCCTGGGGACCCTATGAGGAGGTCCCTTTTGTCTTTCCTTTTTTGAGCGCTTTGCGTTCGGACTGCTCCCACTGTCTTAATAACGGATACGGGTCAAAGGACCAATCTGCCCAGCCATTGTCCCGATATATACCATAGTGCAGATGCGGTGGAAACTTGCCTTGGGTACCAGGTTTTCCATAGCCCGAGCTTCCGACCCAGCCAACCGTCTGGCCAGGTGTAACGACGTCTCCGTTGTGAACGGTTTTGTCAAAGCCGGAAAGGTGCGCATAGTAGTGATAGCGGTTGTTGAGATCTCGGATTCCGATGCGCCATCCTCCAAAGGGATTCCAGCCCTTCATTTCAACTACACCGTAGCAGGTACTGCGAACTGGAACTCCGTAGCCAGCAAACAGGTCAGTTCCTTCATGTATACGGTAGCCCCCCCAGCTGCGACGGCTTCCCCATGTGCTGCGGTAGCTATAAATGCTGCCTAAGGGAAGGGGGAAAGCTTGGCTGACCAGATCCAGCTTGCCATACGTCCGATACAGCTTGGCAAACTGCTGAACTCTTTGAACTGCGCGGCTGTTATGGTAATATTCCCAAACGGCAATACCAAATTCATCCTCGTTGTTTCCATACTTTCCGAGATAAGATGCGATGCTGAACAGCAGATCCTTGTCATTATTGCGGTCAGCAATTCCATCACCCGAACCGTCTTGTCCCAGCCCGGAAAATAGTTCTATGGAACGTGGATTTTGATCCTCCGAATCAGGGTTCATCAAGCCGGACCAGATCGGTCCCGTAATGAAAATACCTATGGTTCGTTCTGCATGCTTGCGATCTTTGGGATGGGCCACCGTAAGTGTACGTTCATACTGGTCGATGGCGGCCAGCCTGTACCAAGGGACTCCTGTCAGGGCTTCGATGGAACGATATAAAGCAAGCCTGGAAATATACATTGAAGACTGTGCATGTTCAGCATCTACATTAACTGTCAGGCTGCTTCCGGCGGACGAGGACTGTAAGTGATTGGCAAGGGCATGGGCAGGAAGCGGACAGGCCGTTGTCAGTGTAGCAGCGCATATCAGCAGCGATAACAGACGAACAGCGCGGGCTGTCCGCGTAGGGTAAGGCACGTGAACCGACCTCCTATAGAAGGGCTTAACCGCCCAGTAAATTCTAGACCCTATTCAATAGCGTGAATAGGGCGCTTTTGTTTAGATTGAGCCATATCCGCCGCTTTTATCCATATAAAAAGTTTACTTTTTTCGGCATCAATGTCATATCAAAAAGGGAACAATGAATGGAGGTTTTTCCATGGCTTTCATGTTATAATGTATGACAATGACAGCTTAAGCTTATCAGAAAGAAGGTCTATGCCATTGTCTAGAAAAGAGAAGGAAGCTAAGCCCGACTGGATTCGTATTAAACTTACGACAGGCGATAACTATCAAGAAATCAAGAGCATGATGCGTTCCAAGACATTACATACCGTATGTGAGGAGGCACGATGCCCTAATATATATGAATGCTGGGCCAATAGGACAGCTACATTTATGATTTTGGGTGATATTTGTACGCGTGCGTGTCGTTTTTGCGCAGTAAATACGGGGTTGCCTACGGAACTTGACTTGCAGGAGCCTGATCGCGTCGCGGAAGCGGCTGGGAACATGAATTTGAAGCACTGTGTCGTAACCAGTGTGGCTCGCGACGATTTAAAAGATGGGGGCGCTACTATATTTGCAGAAACGGTTCGTGCGATTCGCGGCCGGTTACCTTTGTGCAGTGTAGAAGTATTGATTCCCGATTTTATGGGCGATATTGAATCGCTGCGAATCGTCATGGATGCCAAACCAGATATTCTGAATCATAATATTGAAACGGTGGAGCGCATGTCCGACAAGGTTCGGGCTAAAGCGAAATACCGTCGCTCTCTGGAGCTGCTTCAACGTGCGAAGCAATTAAATCCGGCTATTCCAACGAAATCAAGCATCATGCTAGGTGTCGGAGAAGAGTGGGACGAGATCTTACAAGCCATGGATGATCTGCGTAAAGTCGATTGTGACATTCTGACAATTGGTCAATATTTGCAGCCGTCCGAGAAACATTTATATGTGCAAAAATATTATCCACCGGAAGATTTTGCGAAGTTAAAGGAAGAGGGATTACAGCGGGGATTCAGCCACGTCGAATCTGGACCGTTGGTCCGCAGCTCCTACCAAGCGCATGAGCAGGTGAAGTCAGCCGCTCAGCATAAGGAAGAAAGCGCCCTTTCGCAGGCTTGATCCGGGAAAGGCGGTCAGAATAGCTTGTTTCAAATCGGTGGTAAAAACTATGAATTGTTGCAGGATCACAAGAACGGATGGAATCCCGAAGCGTTTCGTGATCGGTATAGTGAAGTGCTGGATCGCTATGATTACATTATTGGTGATTGGGGTTACAATCAGCTGCGTCTGAAGGGCTTTTATCGAGACGGCCATCCCAAAGCAAATAAGGATACATCTATAGTGGTACTGGACGATTACATTAATGAATACTGCAATTTTGGCTGTGCCTATTTTGTGCTGCAAAAAAGCCGTGAAGTGATTAATAAAAACGGCGTCAATGATGAAATCGTTGCTCCAGATATTCAGCAGTTGGTAGATGCTCAAAGGGAACAAGCGGGAACGTTAGAAACCGAAGAGCAGCAAGAAGTATTGCAACATACAGCTGGAGAACAGGAGTGGCCGCAACCACAACAGGATTCCACAGCTACGGAGGAATCGCGAGTGGAGCAGCCTCGAGAATTCCGAGAACCACGCGAGTTGCAACGTCGGGAACCGAAGGATGCCCAGGAAGTACGTGAGCGACAGCCGCGTGAAGCTCGTGAAAGTCGTTCATCCAGAGAAGGACGTGAAGGAAATCGGCAACGTGAGCCACGTGAAGCACGTGATTCGCGCCAGCCAAGAGAACCACGTGAAGCGAAGGATGGACGCAATCCGGGTGAAGGGCAGCAAGCCCGCGAACCGCGTAGACAGCGCAATCAGCAAGGGAATTTCGATAAAAAGGAATCACGTGGACCACGCTATGAGCGTCAACCAAAGGAAAATCGGGAGGGACGGCAAGTTCGTGTCTCACGTGAACCTGAGGGCCAGCGTCAGACCCATCCAGCTGCTAAAGCCGAAAAAACTGAGGGTAGTAAAAAGAATAAAACATTTACTGCTCCACAACAAAACGGTTCCTGAATTTTCAGGAACCGTTTTGTTTGTAAAAAAAGAGCCAGAGTCGGCTCTTTTACAGGTTCTAATTAAGAAAGGCGTTGCGTACTCGATCCCAAAATGGGAAAGGACGGTAACGAGCGAAGCTGATCTTCTGACTTGCGACCTGACATCGAACAGAGATTAAGTCATCCACAGGAAAGTTCAGGTGATCTACTGTCAATAAAAGACGCTGATCTTTCCGTGAAAAAATATCACAATGATGATGTTTGGGCAGTAGCAATGGCGATCCTAGTGTCCGATACACGCGGTTATTAATGGAAGCGATCTCAGTCAATTGCAATGCTTCAATGGTGGGATGAACCATAGCTCCGCCAAGTGCTTTATTATAGGCGGTCGTCCCTGAGGGGGTAGAAACACATATACCGTCACCGCGAAACATTTCAAAGGTGATATCGTTAATATCTACTTGGGCAACGACAGTGCCATCCACCCCTTTTAACGTAAACTCATTCAAGGCAATAAAAGAAGCATTGCCTGATTTCTTGTGAATTTCCAACTCAATCAGTGGATACTTAACGATTCTCGGGTTAAGCGGTCCCTCAGATCCGCTTTGGCTCATCAGGTGGATTAGCTCCTCCAGCTCGTCCGCACGCCAATCGGCGTAAAAGCCTAGATGACCGGTATGTACACCAACAAAGGCAATATCCGGAATGCGGTCGATGAAGGTATGAAACGCATGAAGCATTGTACCATCGCCTCCAATAGACACGACGATTTCCGGCGATTCGGCATCCAGCTTGAAATTCTTTTCTTGGGCAAGACGGTGAAATTGCTGACTCAAGTCCATGGAGTGCTGATCCCCGCGATCCAGAACATAATATCTCAAGATGAAAAGCTCCTTTGTCATGGGTATATATCGATCATAATCAATTATGAGCAAGAACACAATCGTTCATTGCCTGTGTGTTCTTCTCAAACGTACGTATAAGCGACGGGTACCCACACTCAACCATGAGAGACTAAGCATTCCAGCCAGTATAAAGCCAAGAAACAGCAGACTTTGCAACAGCATGGCGGACGAGAAGCCAGGGGACCATACGATGTCGTATATTGGAAAAAAGACTGGAGAGCTTCCCTGTCCCATCAGAGGCTGCCATAACACGAGAGCGAGCAGTGCCGAGATGAAGCCGTGCGCAGCCCGGGCCAACAAAAATGGCATATAACGAAGATCCGTCATATTTAAAATACTTGCAACCTGCGCATGAACCGATAGCCCGCCCCAGGAGAGCACAAAAGCGGCTGCGGCTACCTTGAATGGTATCGCTGCCGTGGCTTTACCTGCGGCCTGCACTCCTAAAGTGACTTCGAAAATACCACCCACAATGGACTCCGTTAACGTAGGAGGAAGACCACATGCAGTCAAGAGGTTTGCCGTAAGCAGATGAAGCCCGCTCATTAAACCGGAGTTCGTCAAAGCTTCTAAAATGACGCAGAAGAATACAACTAGCCCTCCTACGACAATAATAAGGCGTAGGGAGGAAGTAATCGCCTCACGGAGTAACTCACCCAATGGACGACCATCTTCCAAACGAGCTGTATGCATGGCATATAATGCTTGGCGTAGGGGTCCAGGCTGTCTATTGCGACCAGCAGCTTTTGTATTTGTGGACTTCGACCAGGCTTTTGGAGTAGGTTGAGGGCGGTCGCTGCGAGTATCTGTTTCCCCTGAACGGGAACCGTGGAAGCGCATAAGTAGCCCGATGATGAGCACACCACCATAATGAGCCACGCCCAGTACGAGTGCAATTTCTGGTTGATGGAAGAAGCCAACGGAAACCGCACCGATCAAGAATATCGGATCAGAGGAAGTCGTAAATGCGACCAAACGCTCTCCTTCAATGCGTGTGATCCATTTTTGCTCCCACAGCTTGGCTGTTAGTTTAGCTCCAATCGGGTAACCGGATGCACAGCTGACCGCAGCGACAAAACCTCCACAGCCAGGTACACGGAATAGAGGCTGCATCAGCGGATCCAACAGCGCACCTATGAAATGAACAATTCCGAAACCGAGGAGAAGCTCGGAAATAACGAAAAACGGGAATAAAGACGGAAACAGCACGTCCCACCAGATGGCAAGCCCCCGAAGCCCGGCATTCAGAGAAGATTGCGGGTATACAGCCATAAGTATAAATAGGAATAGCAGTGAAAGGATGAGCAGAGGAAGCGAGTAACGACGGTATAGCGACATAGAGGCCCCTCCTTTGGAGTTGTACTATTATACCTATGTCGGGGATGGACAAAGAGTACAAAAAAACAAAGAAAACGGTTACATTTGTTGCTGTATTTTTGTAAAGAGTATGTTAAAATAGGAAAACAACGATCCATAACCTTAAGGATGGAGTGATCAGGATGAGTATCGTTGCCGGTCTGTTCGTATGTGCTTTTGTGTATGTTATTCGTGCCTCTCTCGTCCATTCCGGTGAAGAGGATTGGCGGAGTTATTAATTGTATTTATAGAATGACGAAGTTATGTGCAACGAAGCACATCCTCTTCATATGTTAAATTGATAAAATGGCGCTTATTTTTAGCGTCATTTTTTGTTTTTTGTTATAATACGGGTGTATATTTATTACCATAGCACAGAAAGTTGGAGGAAAAGTGAACCCTAGCCTGAGCATTTATGACAACCTTGGGGGCGCGGAAGGTATTCGTGCTATTATTGAGGCCTTCTACCCGAGAGTTTATAAAGATCCGTTGTTAAGTCCCCTGTTTCCTAAAGACATGGAACCGGTTAAGGAAAAGCAGTTTATGTTCCTGAGCCAGTTTTTTGGAGGACCGTCCCTTTTTTCTGATGCATATGGTCATCCAATGTTACGTGCGAGACATATGAAGTTTCCCGTAACGGAGGAGCGAGCAGAGGCATGGTTGTCTTGTATGGCAGGTGCGTTAACGGATACGGGCATTGAGGAGCCGCTTCGTTCCATCATACTTAACCGTTTGTCTGGTCCTGCGCATCATTTTGTAAATACCCCGTAAGCTTGCGGGGATTGCCGAATTTTGGAGAGGGTTGTAAAAACATTGGAACTTGAACCGTTATATCAGATTAAAATCACCTGCACACATTGTGAAGAAGAATTTCAGACATCTCGTGTCAGACCAAGCCTAAAGAAGGCCATTCGTACAGATTCAGATTTTTGCGCTTATTATAAGAATGAAAATCCGGATTTTTATGTCGTAAGGGTCTGTCCTCATTGTGGGTTTACCTCGACAGAGCACTCTACCGTTCAGTTAAGCGATCAGCAAACCAAGATTTTTAGAGATAGAATCGGTAATCGCTGGCAGTCTCGCGAATATGGCGGGCATCGTAGCTGGGAAGAGGCATTAGAAACGTATAAACTGGGTTTACTCTGTGCCCAGGTCATCGGAGAAAAGGAACGCGTAGTAGCCAGTCTATTACAGCATATCGCATGGATGTACAGATACCAGGGAAATGAGGAGCAGGAGCTTCGCTTTCTCAAATTTAGTCTGGATTCTTACGTTCGGGTTTATGAGCTGGAGGGTGTCGGGGCGAATAATGCCAAACTGCTGTATCTGATTGGTGAATTGCATCGACGTACAGGGAACTTTAACGAAGCGGTACGCTGGTTTTCGCGTGTCATTAATGACAAAAAGATTATGGATGCAGCCATGATCCGGGCTTCCCGCGAACAGTGGTCTGTACTGCGAGAACAAATGATGGCTAAAAATTTCCAACTGCCGGAGGAAATGCAAGACGCAAGCTCCTCCTGAAGAAATAAAGGTGTGCACTATGGCCGATTTAGGCTCATGGTTCACACCTTGTTTGTAAAACGGGTTATATTCTCTTACAACTCATGAATTAATGATGACGCAATGTGGTATCTGACAGCAAATAATCGTCATCACAATCCACTAAAGTAACCTTGTTATGGCAACATGGAAACACAAGCAGCTTTTTCATACCTTCGTGTATGAGCTTAAGTTCTTTAGGCTTCAGGGGCAGCAATACATTATCCTGGTCGCAAAACGGACAAGACTGTACATAAACGTCTCCCATGACGATGTCATAAGGCCAGGTTTTATGAAAAGGGATCATGATTTGTCCGATTCTCCGCCGTTCGGGTCAGCGGTTTCTTCTTTAGCCAGTTCGGCCAGCTTTTGCATCAAAATGTGCTGGGGTGTATGCATAAGGTGTTCCAGCGGAATACCGAGCTTTTCGGATAATTTCACAGCCGTTTCCGGCGAAATTTGTAAGGGTCTCATTCTGTTTTCCTCCCAATTGTAGTGATTTACTATCACGATGTAGCTTTATTGTATATGAAACCACATGAATTCGCCAAAAAAGAAAGGTGGAACTATTATGAAAACACCGTTAAAGCAAACATGGGATCTGGAATCTATTTTTAGCGGAGGGTCTTCCTCTGCCTCATTCCATGCATTTTTGGAAGAATTGGAAAGCAAGGTCCAACAGCTGCAGTCCCAGCTTAAAGCAGCTAAAGTACCACAAACGGCATTGGATACCGAGCGTCTGGATAGTGTATTGAGTAGCATCCAGGAGCTGTTTAATGGCGCGTCGCAGGCGGGTTCCTTTGTCTCTTGTCTAACTGCTCAAAACCAGCACGACAAGCTGGCTGTTCAACTGGGAGCGCGTGTCAACACGCTGTATGCCCAAGGGAAAAGTGCTTTAGTATCTTTCCAGAACTTGCTGGCACAAACCAGTGAAGACATTTGGCAGAAATGGATGGAGCGCGAAGCTATCCAGCCGATTTCTTTTGTCCTGAACGAATATCGGAACGAAGCACGTGAAAAAATGGCTCCTGAGCTGGAAAGCCTTGCATTGGATCTGGCAGTGGATGGCTACCATGGATGGGGCGACTTCTATGATACCATTGTCAAAAATATGACGATCCCTGTACCAGAAAATGGCGAGATCGTAAACCTGTCTGTAGGTCAAGCAGCTAATAAGCTGGATGAAGCAGATCGCAGCGTACGTAAAGATGTGTTTGCACGTTGGGAAGAGGCATGGGCTCAGGTAGAGGACTATTGCGCGGATACATTGAATCATTTGGCAGGCTTCCGTCTGAAGCTATATGAAAAACGAGGCTGGACAGATGTGCTTAAAGAACCGCTGGAAATCAGCCGTATGTCCGCACAAACGCTGGATACGATGTGGCAGGTTATTAATGAAACAAAGCCTATTGTAGTTAAATACTTGGAGCGGAAAGCAAAGCTGCTGGGCTTAGAGAAGCTGTCCTGGCATGACGTTGAAGCTCCGCTGGGAACATCAACCACTAAAATCCCATACGACGATGCTGCTGTAACGATTGTTGAGCAATTTGGTAAATTTAGCTCGAGAATGGCTGACTTTGCCCAAATGGCTTTTGAGAAAAGTTGGATTGAAGCAGAGGATCGTCCTGGCAAACGTCCGGGTGGTTTCTGTACATCTCTGCGTCTAAGCAAAGAGACCCGTATTTTTATGACCTATGCCGGATCACCATCCAACGTTTCGACACTGGCCCATGAGCTCGGACACGGTTATCACCAGCATGTGATGAATGAATTGCACCCATTGAATCAGAATTATGCCATGAACGTAGCTGAGACGGCGTCGACGCTGGCAGAACTTATTGTATCAGATGCTTTGCTGGAAGCTGCCGAGGGTCAGGAGAAGGTAGCTTTGCTGGAGGATAAAATTCAGCGTGGTGTAGCCTTCTTTATGAACATTCATGCCCGTTTCCTATTTGAAACCCGTTTTTACGAGTTGCGGAAAAAAGGAGTCGTAGGAGCACAACAATTAAGCGAGTTGATGGAACAAGCGCAGCGTGAAGCGTTTAGTGGTATCCTGGATGAGGCTCATCCTCATTTTTGGGCATCCAAGCTGCATTTCTATATTACGGACACTCCTTTCTACAACTTCCCGTACACATTCGGGTATATGTTCAGTGCAGGAATTTACGCTTTTGCGAAGGAAAACCCTGACGGCTTCGCCGACCAATATGATGCCTTGCTGCGTGATACAGGTCGCATGACAGTCGAAGAATTGGCTTCCAAGCACTTAGGTACCGATTTAACACAGGCTGACTTCTGGCGTAATGCTGCGCAAGTTACTGTTCAGGATATTGAGCAATTTTTACAAATGACAAAATAACGGATTTACACTTTTGAAAGGTCTCCTATAAGGGAGGCCTTTTTTGTAATTTTTGCAGAAGATGATGAACAAAGTCGCAAAATGTCGAAGTGTAATTAACATTACCTGTTGGCGAAATTTAAAATGATGGATATACTTAGAAAATAGTTATAAATACCCAATTATGTTGGTTTTGATTGTAAGGTTAAAAATCTTCGCATATAATTGAGTCGTAAGACCTATTAATTATTTTTGGACAAGGTATATAGGAGGGTTTTTGTAATGGATGAAGTAGGTCAATTGTCGTTGGCAAGGCAGATGGATATCGTTTTAAAAGAACTGGATAATGAACTGGCGGGTTTGTCGTCAGGCATCGTATTTGTACAAATACGTAACAATGTAGTTGGGAAGTTTGGGATTCGCCATAATCCGCTTGCAGGTAAGGGTGGCACGTTTGCAGCAGTAGAACCGGGGTTATCAGCAAAGCATCGGGAGGATTTTCGGCGTATGGCCCTAGAAACGCTAAATCATAAGCGTAGCTGGACTCATGGTGAGATTGCTTTCGATTTTGCTATCAGACAAGGAACGATTTTGGTAGATGCAACACTGGAGTCCAACTACAACATGGCGAATCTCATGATCCGCTACAACAAGCCTACATACCGAGCGGCTAATTCGGAATAATCATCAATATGAGGATTTTGCAAAATCCTAATTTAAAAAAGAGAAAAGGCGGCCTTCCTAGGGAAGACCGCCTATGTTATATGCCCGTTATAACGCATTTTGGTAAATTACGATGAACGGAATGCTCATGTGGAATAATGACGCTTATTGACCTGAACGTCCTGATAATTGCTGTTCGGCCAGCTGTACCAAGCGTTTAGTGATATAGCCTCCCAGAGAACCAGCTTCACGGGATGGCATGTCACCGTAGTAACCGTCTGCCGGAATGGTGATGCCCAGCTCTTGTGCAGCTTCATATTTCAATTGTTGCAGTGCGTTGTTGGCTTGAGGAACAACAAGGTTGTTACTGCGACGACTTCTGCCTTGATTAGCTTCATTCATGTGTAGTCACCTCCTTCGGCTGTGATGAGGTTAGTATGCGACAGAGTTATGAAAATATGCGCCGAAGGAAGGAAAGTGACTAGAGGGAAATTACGGATATATGATATGAATCTGAGTTTTGAGATCGATGGATTGCTTAGGCTCCAGACGGATCAGCCCGCCTCCTTCAACAGGATCAGGTAAATTAGGAGCATCTGACAGCCAGGTATAAGGCTCAATGCAAAGATACTGATCGCATTCACCTTTGGTGTATAACACCCAATACTTAAAGCATTGCTCATCTGCTGTGTAGCGGATTTGATAACCATCATCACGAGTCAAAAGAGCTACAGCAGGGCCTTCCGTTGCCCGCAGCAACGTATCTAGATTCGTTCCTTTCAGAGAAAGACCCGAAGAGAGCTGTTCCAAGTCATTCAACGAAGTAATGATACCTGTAGGTAGCTGTTCAGCATCCTGTTCATATACGCCGTTTACAGGTAGCTTTAGGCGCCAGCGCTCAGGTTCTCCGTCCACCATAAACCAAGTGTGATATCCCAAGCCAAATGGGGCTGCTTTTTCACCCAAATTGGTTACGCGCAGTGTTTGACTTAATATAGCACCCTGCAAGCGATACGTCATCTCCAGACGCAAAGGAATGGGGAATTGTTCCATCCAGTGCGGATCACTTTCTGTCAAAAGCTCGGTAGTGACACTGCAACCTTCTTCATCCTCTTCAATATCACTGCAGCGCCAGGATTGATTACGATGCAGACCGTGTATATGGTTGTCATTGGCTGTATTTCGGTCGAACTGGTAAGGAACACCGTCAAACTCAAATTGTCCTTTGCGAATTCGGCCAGGAGGAATCAAAATGGGCAAGCCAAAATGATAAGGCTTTTGTAAATAAAAAGCCAATTCTTCCTCACCGGGCCGACGTACGATATCCCTGTCGAGCTTCAGATCACGCACTGAGATAATATTATTCCCGAGGCGAGGGATCATCGTAACCTCCAGTTCACCACTATGTAAAACATACGTGTCGTAACCGTTCCAGTGTTCTTTGGTCACTTGTTTCATATCCATGCTCCTTTGTCCACTATAATCGGTTGAAGCTTCGTGTCATTATGATAACAGATTTTTGATCGTAGGGCACAATCGTCATTTGACAATAACATTATGCGGAATTATCATTAATGTAGTTTAGAAAGTAATGACATGGATAACGCGATGATGAGGACAAGTAAGCTTTCGCATAAGCTCTTCAGAAAGCCGGTGGTGGATGGGAACCGGTGAGCCTGCATTGCTGAATGGACCTTGGAGTGCCGCACAGAACAGGATTTTACAGTCCTCAGTATGACGGCCGATTGCTCCCCGTTAACGGAGCTTTAAGATTGCAATCAGTCATGGCGCATAGCTCCGATAAGCAAAGGCTGACGGCAATGAATAAGGGTGGTACCACGGTCTCGCGTCCCTTGAGGATGCGGGGCCTTTTTGCGTTCTAAATATTGAAATAATCGGAGGAGGAAGAGTATGAAAACTGTACTTTCAGGTATTCAGCCTAGTGGACAACTTACTTTGGGCAACTACATTGGTGCAATGAAAAACTTTGTCAAATTGCAAGAGGATCACCAATGTTACTTTATGGTTCCAGATCTTCATGCGATTACCGTACCGCAGGAACCAGCTCAATTACGCGAGCAGTCGGAGGCGGTAGCGGCATTATTTATTGCAGCGGGTATTAACCCAGAGAAATCCAACGTCTTTTTACAATCCCATGTTCCTCAGCACGCTGAGCTGGGATGGTTGATGACAACACTGACGAATATGGGCGAGCTGGAACGTATGACTCAGTTTAAGGACAAGGCTGCTGGCAAGGATTCCGTAGGAGCAGGGTTGTTCGTATATCCGTCGTTGATGGCAGCTGACATTTTGCTCTACAACGCGGATCTCGTCCCGGTGGGCGAAGATCAGAAACAGCATCTGGAACTGACACGGGATTTGGCTGGCCGCTTTAATCATCGTTATGGAGATTATTTTACAATTCCCGAGCCGTATATCCCTGAAGTAGGGGCAAGAATTATGTCCCTGGATGATGCATCCAAAAAAATGAGCAAGAGTAATCCGAATGCAGGCAGTTTTATTGCGCTACTGGACGAACCGAAAGTCATACGCAAGAAAATCAGCCGCGCTACGACCGATTCTGGCAGTGAGGTTAGATATGATCTGGCCAATAAACCTGAAATTAGTAATCTAATGAGCATTTACAGCCAGTGTTCCGGTTTGTCGCTCCAAGAAGTGCAGGATCGTTATGAAGGCCAAATGTACGGGACATTTAAAAAAGAACTGGCAGAGACGGTTGTGGCTATGCTTGAACCGATTCAGCAGCGCTATCGCGATATCCGGGAATCCGGTGAAATTGGACATATTTTGGCCCAATCCGCAGAGCGTGCACAAGAAGCTGCTGAAGTCACGCTGTCTGCGGTCAAAGAGCGCATGGGCTTTCTGCCACGTCTACGCTAAAGCATATTGAGGCGAAACGAATTAGGCCTTTTATAGGATTGGATTAGGAGCGGCGTTGTCGGGCTTTGACCACGAAACCCCAGCCAATATTGCCGACAGATAATAGCCCCAGTAGAATGGCAAGCCATGCGGAATAACTGATGGATATAGCGGCTGCGGTCAGCAGGACAATGGATGAAACGGCGAACCATAGGGATAAACCTTTGCTCATTGGTAAAAACCTCCAGTGTTCGAATGTTGAATTTCAGGAATAAGTAGTTGTAAGCGAGCCATAATAATCTTGCAAGCTTGCAATGAACCTCACTCACAAAGAACTGAAAGGAGATTCAAATATGAGCAGACGTCGTTCAAACAACCTGCAAGTACCGCAGGCCAACGCCGCTTTACAACAATTAAAATATGAGGCAGCTCAAGAACTTGGCATCACCATCCCTCAGGACGGTTACTTCGGTAATGTTGTTTCCCGCGAAACAGGTTCTCTTGGGGGATATATTACGAAAAAGCTAGTCCAACAAGCAGAACAATCCTTGTCGGGCAGCAGCCGTTTGCAGTAATACACATAAACACTCCATCTTGGAAGCTGTATTATGAGCAACTGTCATGAAGAAAATCCGGAGCGATCATGCTCCGGATTTTTTTTACGCATGGCTTATGACCATTGTGAATCACGCAAGTCCGCTTCGTCAAGAGGGCGCTTTCATGAGATGTGATTTTTGGCGCGAATGGCCAAAAAAACAGCAAGCTCCCAGATTAAGGGGGAACTTGCTGTCTCTTGTTCATACGGCTGGTTGTTAGCTTGTAAGCAGATTTTAATTCGTATGCAGGGAAAGGCGTTTTTGCATCTTTTCGTCACTGAGCCATCCGATATAACTGTTGATCAGCCCAAACTGCTTATCCATCGCGACCACAGCCACGAATGGATATTGTCTCCGGTGTCGATACCTGACGTCTCCCCATCGCACAATATAGCCCCATTCCAGTTCTTCCACCTCGGCAACGGCAAAGGAGGAAAAATAGCGAAATGCCTGCACATCGCGATAGGATTTGGATGCTTCTACGGCAGGATGTGTGGATGGAATTGCGTGTTTCGTCCAAAATAAGTGCGAGCCATTTAATCCACCGATGTCATAACTTCCATTCTGATGAGCTTTTACCACATGCCACCGGTTCCATGATACGGTGGGAATGATATAATAATTGTCGCCCTCCTGACGCTCGTTGTCCATATTACGTACCGCTTTTCTGGTAATAAAATGACTCCAGGTTCGCCAAATGTAATACAGGCCAATAATGACGTACAGCGTAATAAATAAGGGAGCGGGTGGAATCAATCCGGTGATCCACAGCATAATCGCAGCAACATGGGTGCCAAAAATAAAGGGATCGAAAATATGGATGATATTCCAAGATATCCACTTGTTTGTAAACGGCCGGAATGCCTGTGTTCCGTACGTATTAAATAAATCTGTGAATACATGCAGGCAGACGGCAATCGTTACCCATAATGCTACATGACCTGGGGGCACATCTCTGAAGATCAGGCAAATTAGCCCTGTTATGGACAAGATCCATATCAACCAGAAGGGAATTGAATGCGACAGTCCACGGTGATTGCGAATGTAGGCTGCATTATTTTTCAACCGAAGCAAAGTGTCAAAATCCGGAGCTTGTGACCCTATAACTGTAGCGAGCAGCACCACTGCGGCCAACTTTGGATCTCCGGCGACGACAGGGTCAGTGTAGGCCAGACCGGCCAATCCGATTCCCATGACAAAGTGTGTGGCTGTATCCATATCTGTCGCTCCTTTTGTATTGTTTCCTGTACTTATTACTACCCAAATTTACTGTAAACGATCAGCAGGGGCGATTTGCCATCGGAATTGTGAACGTTTTGTGCGTTTTCTGTCAAACTTTTTGGGGTAGGTATATGATAAAATTTATATCGGAGTTCAACTTACTCCCGAATTCATACATCTCTAAGGGGGAGTTACTCACAATGGATAATATAAGTTATAAGACTTCTTCGGATGCGGCTACCTATTCTGTAAAATCTAAACCACCCGGCAAAGCGGGCACTTGGAAAGATTTTATTACAGTTACCAAGCCAGGCATCCTTCGTACCAATCTGGTTGCAGCCTTTGGTGGTTTTTGGTTAGCATCGCAATGGGACGTTGACTATATAAAGCTAATTCTTACACTTTTAGGTACAATGCTAGTTATGGCGTCTTCTTGTGTTTTTAACAACTATTTTGACCGTGAGCTGGATTTGAAAATGGAGCGTACACGTAATCGCTCACTGCCAACAGGGCGTCTGACCCCTACAACGGTGTTGTCATACGCTATTATTTTGGGTGTTGTAGGGTTAGCTGTTCTATTCTTCTTCTCTGGTGTAAAGGCAGGGTTACTGGGATTACTTGGTATGTTCGTCTACGTCGGTATTTATACACTTTGGTTAAAACGTTCATCTACATGGAGTACATCCATCGGCGGTATTTCTGGTGCAATGCCTCCTGTAATTGGTTATGTGGCCGCTTCGGGTCGTATTGATATGGGCGCTTGGCTTTTATTCGCTCTCCTGTTCTTATGGCAGCCGCCTCACTTCTGGGCACTTGCTATTCGCAGAGTTGAGGAATATCGCGCAGCAGGATTTCCGTTGTTGCCAGTCGTAAAAGGTATCCATCGGACAAAGATTCAGATGATTCCTTATATTGTATTGCTGATTCCGGTACCCATCCTTATGTATGCTTATGGATATGCCGGTATGATTTTTATGATCGTGTCCGTGTTACTGTCCGTGCTGTGGGCATTCTATGCCTTTAAAGGTTTTACGATTAAGGAAGAAGAAACGGATTCCTGGGCCAAAAAAGTATTTTTCTTTTCCATTAACCATCTGACACTCAGCTTCTTGCTGATGATCGTCGATACGGTTCATAAATTCTAATGTCATTTTAGAGGCATTTTATAGTACACCATATAGCTGTCCAACAGGCATGAAAGCGGCCTGAGGACAGCCTTTTTTGTTATTCAAGACTAAAGAACAGGTGGCGGGTATATAATGTATTCTTCCAATCCTGCTTTTTCCAATTGAGCGATCACATATTCGTCTGGAGTCCCTTCTACGCCAGCGTATCCTTTGCGGGTATACATATGGTAGGCATCTGGAAAAGAGTCTGCAAGCACACCCCTTATTTTTTTCCCTGAGCTGTCATTGTCCATAAATAAATATATTTCGTCGTGCTTGGCTCGCTTGTGGAGGGATTCCAGTTTTATAGAGTTTAGTGTGCCGAAGGTGCATAAAATGTGAACCTCCGGGTCAAGTAATCGGCGAAGTTTGCTGCGGTCATTTTTCCCTTCGACGATCACGGTTATCGCCATTTAAGCTCACCCCTTGTCTGATACATATGCTCGAAATTCCCCGGGAAATGAAGAATATGAGTATAGTGTAGCTCCAAATAGGGTTCTCATGCAAAAAATAACAAAATAGCCTGCCAGAAGTGGCAGGCATGGGTACAAGGGACAACATGTTAGGGCAATTTAGACATTAAAACCAGCAAGTACGGAGAATGATGACGAGCAGAATATAAAGAACAAGAATGGTGCCAGTTGAAGTTCCAAAAACAGGGCAAGGGCTTACAGGATGACAGTGGCTCACAGGCTGCACCTCCCTTTATTAGTGAATGTTCAGTCAAAATAGTCTATGTGGATAGGGGTATAGTGTACTGTGCATCTGCCCTCTGGAACGGCATTTTGGGCTTTAAAGATAGCATTTTAGCATACCCACTGCCTCAGACTAGCTAGGAATGATAAGGTCCTGTGGCAGACAGTGGCGGCGTCGGAGATATGCGCTTAACGGGAACGAATAGCAGGCCAGCCATCAGAATCAGAAATGCGATAAAAAAAGGGGATATGTGATCCGGAAGCTGACCCGCCAGTACAGGCCCGGCAAAGGAGCCGATTGACGTTGCAATGGATTGCAGGGCAAAGGTTTTGCCCAATCGAGCACCTCCAATTCGTATGAAGAGAGAGGCCAGCGCTGGAAAAATGATGCCTTTGGCTGTTCCCAAAATAAACAGGATGATGCCTATTGTCGCTTCGGGCGTGGTGGCGAGTGCATAGAAGCTTAAAGACATCAGAATAATGCCACAAAGTAGCCTTACCATCGGTGAATATTTGTTCAGAAAAAGCAAACTAAGCGTACAGAGTGCTCCCAAACTGATGATGGAAAAAAGCAATCCGGTGGACATCATGGACGCAGAACCGTTATTTCGTAATGGGATCTCATAAAATAAAATGCCTTGTGCGCACGCCAAAACAAAAGGTAAAAGCAGGTAACGCCAATTGAATGGTAACCGCGTCTGTGCTGCCGAGAGTGGAGCAGGTGTCGTATGACCATCAGATAATTGGGCCTGCGGAGCGGGTGCTTTTTTGGGTAAGGTGAAATAAGCCATAAGCCCCGTGATTACGAGAATGATGCCAAGGGAACTAAATGTCTCGCTAAAGCCAAAACTGGCTACGATAAATGCGCCTGCGGCTGGAGACAGAACAGAGGCCAACGTATGGACGACACCATGCCCCGACATATATTTACCCTGCGTAACCGGATGATCAGACAGTTGCGCCAGCATGGCCAGACAGGCTGGAGATAAAAAAGCCAACACATAGCCACTAATCGCACGCAGAAAAAGTAATTCCCACGGTGTATGGATGTACGATTGAATGATCAGGATCAGGCCTGCAGCTGTCAGGCTGAACATAATATATCGGCGACTGCCGTGTTTGTCGACTTTGGGACCTGCCATCAAATTGCCAGGCAGGTGAGTCAGAGAGTAAATCCCCATCATCCAACCGATAAAGGTAGGAGCTGCCCCCAGAGAGATGGCGAATGGCGTCAAAATAGGATATTGCGCATGCAGATCAAAAAAGGCAATGAACAAAAAGAGATACAGCCAGAGGGCTGTTTTCATGTGAATGACCCCCTTTCCCTAATGTAAACTTTCATGTTACTTCGTATTGGCCCTTCCTAAGTTGTACGCTGGATTGGACGAACATAGACCACTTTGTATGGACAAGAATTGAAAGACAAGGTATGTATAAGACCTAAGCTGACAGGACATTGCGTAATCATGTATAATTACAGAGACAATTTTGCAATTCGAATCATGTAGTTGAAAACGGGAGTGTAGCGAAATGGATAAGGGCGTCTGGAGAGAGTTTTTGGAACATAATTGGCAGATTGTTCAAGATAATTGGCTGTATATATTAATTGGGCTTGTCCTATTGTTAGTCATATTGAAGGTTGTAAGAACTCTCATAAAATGGCTGATTGTCATCGTCGTAATTGCAGGCTTGCTTATCTACAGTGGCATTTCCTTTGAACAGGTCGGCAAGGTCGTTACTCAGGCAAAGGATGATGCGATTAACAAGGTTCAGAGCGAGGCCTTGAACATGATGATCAAAGAGGGACGGGATGCCCAATACACATCCAACGCGGATGGTACGTTTTCGGTAACCAGCTCCAACTTGGAAGTGAAAGGTCCATTTGATGGTGACAAGGTCAAGGTATGGTTTCAGGGGATGTCGCTGGGCGAGTGGAGTATGGGCGATACCGTCAAGAAATATATCGAAGGTGCGAAAGGCTCGGCTGTAACACAGTCGCCACAGTCGCCGTAGAGACAGGAGGAACACAATGAAACCATCCTGGCTGGAGCCTATTCTTCATTGGAATGGCGTGACGGTGTTTTTAATTGTCATTGTACTGCTGTCGTTGATTCAGGGCTGGAGACGAGGAGCTTCCAGATCTGTAGGGGCGCTGTTTAGTCTTATTGTGGATGGCATACTGACTGTAGCGGGTATTTTGTGCTCGCTCGGATTAGCCATGTGGCTTTCACCGAAGGTGCAACAATGGCTGGCAGCTTACATGGAGCATTTGCCACAGCGAAAACTAAGCGGGATTGAGCAATTTTATTATACGCTTGTGGCGGGGATAGAGGGTTTTCCGCTGCTGCGATTCGCCGTATTGTTCATGCTCAGTTATGCTATTGCCCAGTTTATACTGCGTGCCATTTATGTGTTGATGGTAGGTGGAAAATCAGATTCCTCTCTCCATGAGCATCCCCAAAAATCGGGCTTTTTCAGCAGGGTGGCAGGGGCTGGAATAGGTACTCTTATTGGTGGAGCTCGCGCCATGATAATCATAGCCCTGCTGTTCATAGGCGTAAGTCTGTACCCAGACAGCGGGTTTAGCAGCTACGTACAAGCTTCACCGATTTATAAGCAAGGTGCGCAATCGGTCATTGAGCCGTTGTCCGGGACTCTGATTAAGGATAAGCTGCCCGTATTTACGCAGGCTGTTACCAAGGAATTGAATGGTATCATGCAGCGCAAATATGAAATAATCGACCGGGACATTCCAAGCGATATCGTTCAGGCAGCGGCCAAGATTACAGAAGGGGCTAGCGGTGACGAGCAAAAAGCTAGAGCGTTGTATGAATGGGTAGGCACCCGTATTAGCTATGATTACAGTAAGGTTGAAGCCTATGAGCAACGTGGTGACTGGCATGAACAGACTCCCAGAGATACGTTTGATACACGTAAAGGAGTGTGCATTGATTATGCCCGCCTTTACTCAATGATGGCTCGTTCGCAGGGGCTACAGGTCAAGGTTGTAACAGGCCTTGGGTACAACGGACAGGGAGGATACGGGTCCCATGCCTGGAATGAGGTATATTTGAGCGGACAGAATCAGTGGGTACCGCTAGACCCGACCTGGGCGCAAAGTGGGGACTGGTTTAATCCGCCTGGTTTTGCCCAAACACATATCAAGGATAAAGTGATTTAATAAGGAGTGGAAAAGGGCACATGAGAAAGATAGACAACGAGCAGGGAACAGACAATGGGACGTCTGATCGAAAAAGATTCAGCTTTCGGATCAATCTGTTCTTTTTCAGCTCGTTCATTATATTTACAGTCATCATTGTAAGATTGGCGATACTTCAATTTGTAGATGGACCTCAGCTTAAGCAGCAGGAGGCCAGTAATGTTACCAAAAATGTACCACTTACGCCGATTCGCGGAACGATTTATGATTCAACCGGACAGAACAGACTGGCGTATTCTACACCAGTACAGTCGCTCTATATAACGCTCTCCAAGAATTACAGTGATGGTATGGAGCAGTTGCGTAAGCCTGATAAAAAGCTGTTGCCTGAGCTGGAAAACATGACACAAAAGCTGGCAAATCGATTTGCACAATATGGTAATAAAGATGAGCCGAAAATGACGGCAGAACAAATTATGGACGCTATGGATCGGAACTATCAGCGATTTAGCGGTTTTACGCCGCGTTTGATTAAAACGAATCTTAACAAAGATGAAGTGGCCTATTTTATGCAGCATAAGAGTGAGTTTCCGGGCGTAGATGTCGTTGAGGAAACGGTACGCCATTATGATCCTGATACGGTAGCTGTCCAAACGGTTGGCTACATTAAAAGCTATAAAAGTGCGCGTGAAACGTTGGCTAAATATAAAAACATCCAAAAATCCATGTCAGCTGAAAATGATCCGGGCCTCATTTATATGGATAATGAATCTGTTGGCTTTGATGGACTGGAATTTCAATATCAGGAACAGTTACGAGGGAAAAATGGTTATAAAACGGTCCCGATTGATCCGCGCAATATGCCTGAAGGCGTAGATTCTGTTACACCTCCGCAAAAAGGGGATAATGTCTATTCCACGATTAACAAAGAAATTCAGGTGAAGACTGAAAATGCTATTATGGATCAATTGAGATGGCTTCATACACACGCTGTATCTGGCAGGACTCATCCTTATGCTAAAACAGGCTTTGCTGTGGCTATGGAAGTGGATACAGGAAATGTGGTGGCGATGGCTAGTATGCCGGATTATGATGCGAATTATTGGCAAACGGGTACGATTTCAAAAGACAAATATGAAGAAATAAAACATGTGTATCAAAATGCTACAATTAAGAATGTTGGCTCAGGCCAATCTGGACAGCACCCAGATTCTACCGTGCTTCTCGGATCAACTATTAAACCGCTGTCTGTTCTTATTGGATTGGAAGAAGGACTGTTTACAACAAATACGTATTATCAAGACACAGGAGCAGCCTATTTCGGACGTAACAACTCTGCACGGGTGCGGAACTCATCTGGTCATGTGTACGGTTCAATGGACCCGGCTACCGCTATACGTCATTCCTCTAATGCTTTCATGGTCGATATGGTTGGCAAGCGCTTATATAATAAATACAGAAATAATGCTACAGAAGACCAGGGCGTTAACGTATGGGATCGTTATATGAAGGAGTTTGGATTAGGTGTTTCTACTGGAGTAGACTTGCCCGGTGAGTTCAAGGGGCTTTTAGAATATACGAAAAAAGACGAGTCAGCCCTCTCCAAACTGGCATATGCTTCCTTTGGTCAACAAGGTAAATATACACCTATGCAACTTGCCCAGTACACAACAATGATCGCTACCAAGGGTAAACGGATGGAGCCGCATTTGGTCAGTCAAATTAAAGATACCAACGGCAATGTAGTTCAAACGTTTAAGCCGAAAGTACTAAATGAAGTAAAATTTCCGGATGCCTACTGGAATGAAGTCATACGCGGGATGGCAACAGATGTCAGCGCATTTAAAGGTTTCCCTTACGACTTTGCTCGCAAAACGGGGACATCGCAGCAAAGTGTAGGCAGAGAATTGAAAGATAATGGAGTATTTATCGCCTTTGCACCACGTCAGAATCCTAAGCTGGCCGTAGCCGTTGTCATACCGGAAGGAGGCTTCGGGGCTTGGAGCGCCGGACCTGTGGCACGTAAAATCTTTGATGCCTACGATGAAGTTTATGGATTGGATGGGGTACCTAAGAAAAAGGATGCCACAGCAACCGATCCTAATACAACCAAACAGCCATAATCATTTTATACGATATCATTTCATGAAAGCTTCTCTTAGCCTTTAGGCTGCGGGAAGCTTTTTATGCTTTTTCTACGTTTTCTTACAAAATTGTCATCTGGGAATTCATCGTTTATTGCTTTGGATATGGTAGGATCAGGAATATAAAAACCTAACTGAAAGGAGTAATGACCAGCTAATATGGACAGAGGAAGTTTGGATAAAAAGTTTTCATTTAAAAAGAAAAATGTTGAAGAGAATGAAGGGTCGCGAAAAAAACAGACGGTTTTACGAACCAACCTACTGTTTTTTGGTGCTTTTGTGCTGTTTGCCCTGATCATTACCAGACTAGCTGTATTGCAGTTTGTACAATCGGAGGAGCTGAAAGGGCAGCAGCAATCCGTAAATACGAAAAATGTCCCGTTAGCCCCGAGTCGCGGCACGATTTATGACTCTACAGGTACGGTTAAGCTGGCGTATTCGACTTCAGTACAGTCCTTGTATGTAACTTTATCTAAGGATTATAGCAAACGTACGGAGAAAGATCGCAAGCCGGGGGAAAAGCTGCTCCCTGAGCTCGATGCTTTTGCTACCAGACTTGCTGCCAAATTAAACGAACTGGGGCATACCGAAGGGGAGCAACTTAATGCAGAGGAAATAAAAAAGCGACTGGACCCGGACTATAATCAATATAGGGGATTTACCCCGCGATTGGTCAAATCCGACTTGAGTCGGGAGGAAATCGCTTATTTTCTGGAACATCGGACAGAGTTCCCTGGTGTAGAGGTTGTAGAAGAAAGTGTACGCCATTATGACCCGGATCGGGTGGCGGTACAAACGATTGGATATATGTACAAGTTCAAAGGAGCTCGAACGAACCGGCCCAAATATAAAGAGCTCTATGAAGCGAATTCAGAGGTTTTAAAACCGGCACAGGTTTATTCGGAAAGTGAAACGGTCGGATATGATGGCTTGGAGCTTCAGTACCAGGACGAGCTGAGAGGGAAAAACGGATATAAAACGGTAGAGGTCAATCCTCGCAGCATGCCGGAGGGCATTGAATCCATTACTCCTCCTGAAAAAGGACATCATTTATATTCCACCATCAACAAAGAAATTCAGCAGAAAACCGAACAAGCCATTATGGATCAGCTTGGCTGGCTTCATACTCATGCCGTATCGGGGAAGCTTCATCAAGACGCAACCACTGGCTTCGCTGTAGCGATGGAGGTAGAGACCGGAAATATCGTGGCAATGGCCAGTATGCCGGATTATGACTCTAATGTATGGAAAAGTGGAAGTACCTCACCTTCGGTATATGACGAAATTCAGCATAAAATGGGAAATGGAACCATTAAATCCGTGCCTAGCGGAAAAGCGGGTCCACATCCAGAATCCTCAGTGCTTCTGGGTTCAACCATTAAACCACTGACCGTGCTGATCGGGTTGAAGGAAAACTTTTTTTCTCCCGGACAAACTTATCTGGATACGGGAAGTGCGTACTACGGCAAAAATCGCTCCAGCCGGGTTGGAAATTCTAGCGGGCATGTGTATGGTTCTTTGACACCTAGCAGGGCAATTGAGGTCTCGTCAAATACGTTTATGGTGGATATGATCGGCAAGCCGCTGTATGCCAAATACGGAAGTAATGCAGGGATGCATCAGGGAATTGACGTATGGGACAAATATATGAAGGAATTTGGATTAGGCGTACCGACAGAAGTAGATCTGCCGGGCGAGTGGGCAGGCAGACTTGAGTATACGAGCAAGCATGAAAGTGCACTGACACGTTTGGTACAGGCATCCTTTGGTCAGCAGGGAAAGTATACGGCCATGCAATTGGCCCAGTATACGACTGTGCTGGCAACAAAGGGCAAGCGTATGCAGCCTCATTTGGTCAGCAAAATTGTAGATGATCAGGGGAATCTTGTACGTGAATTTAAGCCGAAGGTACTGAATGAGGTCGCTTTTTCAGATACGTACTGGAATACAGTGATTCGGGGTATGGCTACCGATGTTAAAGCCTTTAACGGATTTCCTTATGACTATGCCCGTAAAACAGGGACTTCTGAGCAGGTGGTGGGACGTACGGTTAAAGATAATGGGGTGTTCATCGCTTTTGCTCCACGTCAAAATCCGAAGCTGGCGGTAGCGGTCATCATTCCTGAAGGGGGCTTTGGTGCGACGAGTGCGGGACCGGTTGCGCGTAAAATATTCGATGCGTATGACGAAGTTTACGGGCTAGATGGTACTCCTAAAAAGCCTGTGGCAGCAAAGTGAGGACTTGAATACTTTTGTGGGCTTCTCTTTTTCATGGTAAAATGTCGTTGGACATAAGGGACATACAGGAGGAAGAGAGACTATGGGAGAAAACCAATATAAATACAAACTGCTTGCGCTCGACATGGATGGAACTTTACTGAATGATAATCATGAAATTTCCCTGGAAACGATTAACTGGATTAACAAGGCGATTCAGGAAGGGATTCATGTATGCTTATCCACCGGACGTGCTGCCATGCATGCTCTGCCTTACGGTCAGCAACTCGGCCTGGAGACACCCATGGTAACCGTAAACGGCAGTGAGGTGTGGAAATCACCCCACGAGTTGTGGCGCCGGTATTTACTTGATAAGGAGCTCGTTCGCAAGATGCACCAGATTGCCGTAGAAACAGGCTCTTGGTTCTGGGCTTACTCAACGGAGGAATTATATAATAGGGATCGTTGGCCGGATACATTGGACACACAGGAGTGGCTCAAATTCGGTTATAATACGGAAAATGACGAAATTCGCCACCAAATTTTGCTTAAGCTTCAGGACATGGGTGGACTTGAGATTTCCAATTCTTCGATGACAAATCTGGAAATTAACCCAGCTGGTATATCCAAGGCCAGTGGAATCGCTGAAGTGTGCGACCTGCTTGGCATTACTCTGGAGCAGGTGGTTGCCGTTGGCGACAGTCTGAATGACCTGGCTGTGATTCAAGCGGTTGGACTGGGCGTAGCAATGGGGAATGCTCAGGATACAGTAAAAGAAGCCGCTGATGTGGTCGTGGCTTCGAACAATGACGACGGCATTGTAGAAGTGATCCGCGATTATGTGCTTGTGTAATAAAACGAATGATGCAGCAAGCAGAATAAATGGACGAGAAGGAGGAGGCCCATGGACATTGTAGGCTGGATTGTTGTCATTGTGCTGTTCATTGTGGGCATGGCGGGGGCGGTATATCCCGTATTGCCGGGGGCGCTCGCCATCTATTTTGCGTTTTTTGTGTACGGCTGGTTTTTCTCGTTTGCTTCATATAATAAATTGTTCTGGATCATTCAGACGCTAATCGTCGTTGCCCTTTTTATCGCGGATTACGCTGTGAATGCCTGGGGAGTCAAACGATTTGGTGGCTCGCGCCTGTCAGCGATACTGAGTACTATCGGGATTATTATTGGCCCCTTTGTTATTCCGGCATTTGGCCTGATTTTGGGACCATTTATTGGCGCTGTGCTAGGTGAGCTGATAAGCAAAGCCCCGCTGGACCGAGCTATTAAAGTGGGCTTTGGCTCTGTGTTAGGCCTTTTTACCAGCACCGTGATGAAAGTGATTTTGCAGCTTGCCATGATTATTGTATTCTTAATTTGGGTGTTATAACCCGAGATTCGTTATCATTTATTATGATTTGCAGAGACAGAATCGACATGCGGCTCCGCACCGGTGATGGCTCAGGCCATGACAGTTTGTGCGGGGCTTTTGCATGCGTGTGAACAGCAAGAAAGAAGGGAACGCATTTTGTCCAATAAAGAAACATTCCTTAAAGGTACGCTTATTTTAGCCGCTGCCGCCTTGGTGGCCAGAGTGCTTGGTCTGGTACAGCGTGTTCCACTGGAGCATCTGCTCGGTTCCGTCGGGAACGCCTCGTTTACCATTGCGAACAACGCTTACTTGATGCTGCTCACGGTGGCTACGGCCGGCATTCCAAGCACGTTGAGCAAAATGGTTTCAGAACGTTATGCACTGGATCGGCCTTCGGAAGCGCGACGTGTGTATCGTGCAGCTTTAATATTCGCGGCTGCGGCAGGCATTATCATTACAGCGCTGCTGTATTTTGGAGCGCCTTATTTTGCCGAGCATGTAGCAGGGGTTCCGCAATCCGCTTTGGCCATTCAGGCTTTGGCACCAGCATTACTGCTGTTCCCTGCCATTGCTATGATGCGTGGATACTTCCAAGGGCGCGGTAATATGACCGCAGGCGGTATTTCACAAATCGTGGAGCAGGTTGCACGGGTAGCGACCGCTATTATACTCGCTTTTATTATTTTGAAGCTGGGTTATGGAGATCGCGAGGTTGCAGCTGGGGCCTCCTTTGGGGGTGTCATGGGAAGTCTTGGCGCTCTGGCGGTCATGTTGTACTACACGGTAAAATTGCGTCGTCAGGATCGACAGGATCGTCAAGATCAATTCCAAGAGGAAAGCTCCGCGCTACCGATGATGCGCATTTACAAAGATATTTTTAAGCTTTCCATTCCGATTGTATTGTCGTCTCTGACCGTTCCGGCGGTCAACTTTATTGATACCTCGATTGTGGTGAGACTGCTGTCTGGTCAAGTGGGGTTGGATCAGGCGACTACTCAGTTGGGTTATCTAGGCTCTCGGGCACAGAGTGTGGCGGGGATTCCGCCGATTTTGGCCATTGCGCTCAGCCAATCGCTCATTCCGATCATTTCAGCGGCATTTGCTCGTAAGGATGAGCAGCATTTACAAAATCAGATGACGCTGGCTTTGCGTATCTCTATTTTGACTGGAATGCCGATTGTGCTGGCTTTATGTGTGACCGCCTATTCTATTAATGGTTTACTGTTCAGCTCGCTTGGAGGCAGTGGTATCATCGCTGTTCTGACACTCGGAACGATATTCCAGATTACGATGATGACTTCTAATTCGATATTGATCGGTATGGGCAAGCCGCGTATTTCAATGGTTAATGTCATGGTCGGGATCGTCGTCAAGTTTGCAGCGAGCTGGCTGCTGGCTGGTTGGCTTGGGATTTACGGGATCATTGCCGCAACCGGATTATGTTTCCTCGTGATCACGTTGCTGAATTTGCGTGTGCTTAAAGGGATCGTCTCCTTTTCCATCATGGGCCGTCGCTGGGCAGGTTTCTTAACCGCAGTCGTCGTCTCAGGAGCTATCGGGTACGGTGTAAATGAAGCCTGTATTCTGCTGGTGCATCTGATGCCTTCGCGTGTAGCCTTCTTCATCGCATGCTGCATTGCCGGAGCGACTGTACTGGTATGCTACTTGGTGTTGCTGGTTGTATTGCGCGTATTGCGCAGGGACGAGCTGGGCAACTACCCACGTATGTTGCAAAAGGTACTACGTCCGTTAATGCGCCTACAGCGTGAGTCCACAGGACAGCGAGGCTAAAAGAGCTCTCCAGTCTTTCAGTGGAAAGGTTGCAAGCTGTTATGGGCAACGTGGGCCATTGCTGTTTTTTGTATGCCATGGCGATGCTCGTGGCGCATGGCAAATAACAGCGGTCGCCTTGGTTCGCTTAGATGCCCAAGTGTGGAGCCGTCCTGAAACCAGTCATACCGGGGGATTGGATCATAAGCTGTATCGGACCAGACGGCGTTCAGCTCCGGGCTGTACAGACGTTGTCCTGGCGGTAGCCATTCATGTGCTAAAAGCGTTGCACTTTCATCTGGAGAGTGCAACGCTTTTTGTTCATTCGGGGTGAATAGTCCAGGCCAATAGTCGCTGCGTGAACCCGTATGCGGCACACTGTTAGCGAATGCTGATGCCTGGTCCAGCACCTGCTGATGGCCGAAGAGCATAGCATAGAGACTTTTGCCAAAGCCGATCCGCTCGTCCAAATGGCCGAAACGCTCCATCACTAGTCCAGCAAGCCCACCGTTTAGCCCAAGTGGAAATATAACCTGATTAAGCTGGAGCCAGTCATGCAAATAAAAGCCCGGCTTGTGTGTCACAAATTTTTGAAAATACGGATCTTTTACCACACGTCCTTCAATATAGTTTTGTTCATTAATGATGAGCGCCACAGTCAACAGAGAGCTATCACGCCATGCCCAGAAACGTTCCCAAAAGGGCTTCATGAATGGCGAAACGTGAAAATAAGGCAACAAATGAAAGCAACTCCGACCTAAATGACGGCTGTGCATGTAAAGTTGCAACTGCGGATAAGCGTCTTGAAAAATAAGGGCGTTACAGCGCTCCAGTAGCCGATACAGCCATTCCTTTTCCTGCTCGCCGAATAGGTTGTCAATCAGTCCCCCTTTCAGATCGGTCATATGATAGCCGCCATTACGAGAAACCAGGTGAGCCAGTAATGCCCAGTGTAACTCCGGGTAGCCACGATAGCATTCAAGGTAAGCAGCAGTGCGGGTAACGTTGCTGCGATTCTCCTGTGCTGTATCGTTCTTGATCCGCTCCAGCAGCTCACAGTCTGTTTCGCATAAGGGCATATTCAGAGAAGAGGGACGCGTAGCGGGTCCGTTCACCAACATTAACGCTTCAGCTTCATTCATAGCGGCCTGTGCCGTATGATAATCCCACGCTAGTTCACGCAAGGGGTAGCGTAATTTGCGGGATTCGGTCCAGGCTGCCCGTTTGCCTTCCCAAGCTTCCTCAGCAACACGGGGAACGGAACCCAGTAACTTTAGCCCTCCCTGAAGCTGTCGAGATGCCGTATGGAGCCATTCGGTAAGAGACATGACTAAATAACCTCCTTTCCAACTGCAAGCATCCCCGTATCCTGCCAAGTAAGTTGGGTATGCTGTTAGGATGTCGTCGTTTATGTGGTGGATTCTTAAGTATATATTTAGTATGCCTCAATGAGAGGGCTTCCAATCGGCATGTGAGCAGAATGGGGGAGTGTGCAAAAGCTTCACTTGGCGTTACAATAGAAAGTGCAATCTTTTCAGTATAAAAAGAATTTAAGGAGGAATCATCCATGCAAAAAATCGTCTCTCATGAAGACTTTAATAAGGCAATATCCACTCCGGGCGTAACGGTGGCTGTATTTAAGGCGGACTGGTGTGGGGATTGTCATTTCATTGATCCGTTCATGCCTGATGTGGAACAACAATATGCAGATAAGCTTACATTAATTGAGATTGATGTAGAACAGGCCGAAAGCGTCAGTCAAGAGCAGAATGTATTGGGGATTCCTAGCTTTATCGCTTACAGTGAAGGGCGAGAACTGGTACGTCTGGTGAACAGACTGCGCAAATCCCGCGAGGAGATTGAGCAATTTTTGGATCGGGCTGTTGAAGTCCATACGAGCTTGGCAAAATAATGAATGCTGTACATGCATACATGAAGGTTCCAAATTGAATTTTAAACATCAAGACATTCAGAAAGCCGCTTCCTTTCAAGGGGGCGGCTTTCTCACGAACACGTTCACATTTTGTCAACAAAGCTCGTATGTCAAGGAACGATATATCAGTTATAATTACTATAAGTGATCATTTCACAACATATAAAGTGAATAAATATTATATTTGGAAGGATACGGGTGAATTTGAATAACAAAATTAGAATATTAAAATGGCTGGCACTCGTAACATGTATTGTCATGTTTTTGGCTACCTTCGGTGGAGGTGTTGTGACGCGGACGGATTCGGGTCTGGGCTGTGGCCGGGAATTCCCGCTATGCAATGGTAAGCTGGTTCCGGCACATACGATCGCATCCCTTATTGAGTTCTCTCACCGCTCCGTCAGTGCCATGGCCGGGATTCTTTCTATCGCCTCATTTGTTGGCTTTTTGCTGTTTATGAAGCATCGAAAGGATTTACAGCTATTCTCGCTGCTCACGCTCTTGTTTGTGATCATACAAGGTGCAATGGGGGCGTTGGCTGTCATATTCTCCCAATCAGCTGCGGTCATGGGACTGCATTTTGGCTTTGCGCTTATCGCTTTTGCCAGTGCGACTATGATGACGCTGGGGGCCTGGCAGGAGCATGCGGACTCACGCCACACTCCGCGTCTGATTCCTGGGCCTGTCAGTCGGGGCTTTCGTAATTTTATATGGCTATCGACGATCTATACCTATATTGCTGTCTATTCAGGGGCGTTGCTTAGTCACTCGGTCATCCAGAAGGTTGTAAATATTGGAGGCTTCATATCTCCACTGTTGCTTCATCAGATTTCAGCCGGTCTGCTGTTCGTCATTATCTTGGCTGTGGGTCACTACGCATACCGTTATCACCCGAATCACCGGGACATCCGTATATTGGGTGTTGTATCGGTCTTGTTAATCCTGCTTCAAGTGGTGATTGGAATTATCTTGCTGTACGTCAACAGACCTGAAATCTACATGTTTATCGTGCTGGGGCATATGCTGGTGATTGCATCGTTGTTCTCCATCTTGGCTTATCTGAGCTATCGTGTATGGCAATTGTCACCGGATCGCAAGCTTGTTCCGACCCAAGCACAACGTACCTAAGCATTTCATAGATCATAGTGAAGCGGATTTTTTGCCCAAGTGGCGTTTAAACACGTATAATAGCATATAAGAAACAAACCAGGCCCACGAGTTTCTCGAGGGCTTGATTTGCTTAGGAGGAATCGTCCAGTTGATCTACCAGAATTTGCGCCAATTTATTGAAGCACTGCGTAAAGAAAATCATCTTAAAATTATAGAGGCACCTGTCGATCCTTACTTGGAGCTGGCTGAGATTCATCGAAGAGTCATTGAGGAAGAAGGGCCGGCACTGCTGTTCACGAATGTAAAAGGAACTCCGTTTCCTGTAGCCAGTAATCTGTTTGGCACGAATCGCCGTGTGGACATGGCTTTTGGCCCGCGCCCAGAGCAACTGATGGATGCGATTGTAGGAGCAACCAAAACATTGTTTCCACCTACACCCAAAGCATTGTGGAATGAACGTGGCCTGATTAAGGACATGCTAAAAGTAGGCCTAAAAACAGTATCTCATAGCGAGGCTCCTGTATTGGGAGTTCGCCGTACAGAGGCTCCGCTGGCACCACTGCCTAAAGTGACCAGTTGGCATGAGGATGGAGGACCGTTTATTACCCTTCCACTCGTGTATACCGAGAAGCCAGGTCAGCCCAAGGATCATAATCTGGGGATGTACCGCATTCAGATTTATGATGATCAGACGACGGGCATTCACTGGCAAATTCATAAAGGCGGCGGTTTCCATTATCATGAAGCGGAGCTGCGTAATGAGCCGTTGCCTACGACGATTATCATCGGTGGCCCGCCTGCTCTGATTGCGTCTGCCATTGCTCCAGCACCGGAAAACTTGCCTGAGCTGTTGCTGGCTTCGCTTATTATGGGAGGCAAGCTGCCCATGACAGAGGACCCGCTTGGGGGTCATCGGATTCCAGCAGAAGCAGAATTTGCAATCAGCGGTTATGTGCCACCTCATGAACGCCGTCCGGAAGGCCCGTTTGGCGATCATTTTGGATATTATTCATTACAGCATGATTTCCCTGTATTTCATGTCAAACATATGCATCACCGCAAGGATGCCATTTATCCGGCAACCATTGTAGGTAAGCCTCGGCAAGAAGACTACTACCTCGGTGAGTTTTTGCAACGTCTGCTGTCGCCTGCCTATCCGCTTGTGATGCCTTCCGTCAAGTCCCTGTGGGCGTATGCGGAAACGGGCGTACATGCGCTGGCAGCGGCAGTCGTACGTGAAAGCTACTCCCGTGAAGCGCTTGTATCCGGTTTTACCATTTTGGGTCAAGGTCAATTGTCATTGACCAAGTTCCTGATGCTGACAGATCGAGTCATTGATTTATCTGACTTTAACCTGCTGTTAGAAACCATTCTGGAGCGATTTAATCCAGCAAGGGATTTATTTATTTTCAATCACACGTCACACGATACACTCGATTACACAGGCCGCAAGCTGAATCATGGCAGTAAGGCGATCCTGATGGGAATAGGTGAGCCTGTACGTGAATTGCCTCGTGCTTATGAGGGAGGCGATCTGCCGGGAATTCGTGAAATTGAGCCCTATTGCGGAGGGTGCCTCGTTGTGTCCGGCTCTTCCTTTGAGCAGGAGCCTGAACTCGCTGCGCGTGTATTGGAGCGATTAGCTGCGGGTGAGCAAGAGTGGCCGCTCGTTTTCATTGTGGACGATGCCAAGGAAGTCGTTCGCTCTCAAGCCTCGTTCCTGTGGACGGTATTCACTCGCTTTAACCCGGCTACGGATATGTACGCGGACAGCGAAGTGCGTTTGCATCATCTGAACTATAAGCTGCCGATTGTAGTGGATGCGCGTATGAAGCCGGGGTATCCGGATGAGGTGTTACCGCGTGAGGATATTGTTAAGCTTGTAGATCAACGATGGACAAGTTATTTCGCTTGACGCCCTAATTAAACCTACAGCCGGATTTTATATTTATAAGGAGGCGTAAGCATGATACGCAAGCTACTGGGTGAGCCGCCGCGTGTGAACAAGGGCATCCTGCTAGATGCCATGAATAGCATGTCAGATATGTTGAACCTGCTGGAACGGCAAATTCAGGCTGGTGGAGATCCGACCCACGATTTTCGGAAGGCGGATATTTTGACACGCGGTCTAATGTCATCTCTGGATGAACTGGAGCAGAGCCATCATGCTGCCGCCTTTTTCCGTATGAAAGTGAAAGCCGGATATGCTGAAGATATGAGTGAGGATGAAAAATCCGACTATGCATTGTATGTTTTCTTTTATAAAGATGGGTTTGTGAGGGTATTTTCCATTTTGGATAAGCTGGGCAACTGGCTGAATGATCTGTATGATTTAAAAACAGGGCAGTATAAGGCGCATTATTCGTATTTTACCGTGTTGCGGCAACTCAAGTATCTCAAAATGCATCCTGTATTGACCGATAATTTAAATGATATCAAGGATACATACAACGATGCCATCAATCGGCTGCGTAAGCGGCGGAATACGGAGATACACTATATGAATACGGAAATGCAGGATGATCTCTGGCAACGACACCGAGCTTTGTATGGAAAAATCCAATTGGAGGACCTCGATCACCATTTGGAAGATTTGCAGCAGGGCTTGGAAATGGTGTGTCGGTCGTTGTCAATCGCCTTTACTTATACTGCGAAACAATGGGAGAACCGGGCAGTACGCCCAAAAATATGATAGAAAATATCCTTTGACAAAGCAATGTAAACTATCTATACTGAAACCTAGTTTCAGAAAAATGCTTGAATTATGTTTTTTTATATAAACTTAACGGACAGCTAAAGCTGGAGTTTAACATATTTTTCTTATCCAGAGAGGTGGAGGGACTGGCCCGATGAAGCCCGGCAACCCGTTCTTTCCCGGTGTAATACACTGGGAGGGAACATGATGGTGCTAATTCCTACAAAACCGCTAGAGTTATAGCGATTTTGGCAGATGAGAAAAGGATCGCAAGGTGGGGCCCTTTTCATTCTGTGAAAGGGGCTCTTTTTTGTATAAATAAATAGCGATTTTATACAATCCTGAGAGATGACAACTGGTAAAAAGGGTAAGGAAGAAGTGAAGGGGGTCGCAGCACGTTGATAGAGCTTAAGCAGTTAACCAAGCATTATGGCAAAGGCAACCGACGCGTTAATGCGCTGTCTGGGTTGAATCTTTCTATACAGCGTGGAGAAATATTCGGAGTGATTGGTCACTCCGGGGCAGGGAAAAGTACATTGATCCGCTGTATTAATTTATTGGAACGCCCTACTTCAGGTGAAGTATGGGTAGACGGGGTAAACCTCACTACTGTGAGTCAATCCCAGTTACAAATGCAGCGCCGAAAAATCGGAATGATTTTTCAGCATTTTAATTTGTTGTCTTCGGCGACGGTATATGACAATATTGCATTTCCGTTGCGGCTGGTAAACACGCCCAAGCAGAAGTTGGACAAGAAGGTTCGTGAACTGCTGGAACTGGTGGGTCTCGAAGAACACAGTGGAAAATATCCGTCACAGCTCTCAGGTGGACAGAAGCAACGGGTAGGAATTGCACGGGCGCTGGCTAGTGATCCTCATGTATTGCTGTGTGACGAAGCGACTTCGGCGCTTGATCCGCAGACGACGGGGTCTATCCTGAAATTGCTGCTGGATATTAATCAGCGTTTTAATTTAACCATCGTGTTGATTACACATGAAATGCATGTCATTCAAAGCATTTGTGATAAAGTTGGCGTCATTCATCAGGGCGACATCGTGGAGCAAGGTCCGGTGGCGGAAGTATTTTTGAAGCCGCAGCACCAGGTAACCAAGGACTTTATCCAGCGGGAGTCAGAACATCCCGAGGAGTTGCAAGCAGCGATTGCGGCAGCAGGTGAGGGCGAGTCGGCGCAGGTGGTACGTATCTCCTTCTTGGGCAGCAAAACATATGATGCGATTCTGTCGCGTACGGCTCGAAGCACTGGGGTTGATTTTGCGATCTTGCAGGGAACCATATCTACGATTAAAAATGTACCCTATGGTCAGCTAATCGTTCGTTTTGAAGGGAATCATGAGGATATAGAGCATACGCTGCGCGAAGTGTCTGGGCAAGGACTTGATGTGGAGGTGATCGGACAATGAGCGAACTTGATTTTTCACAAGTGAGTTGGGAAGAGCTAGGGAATTCTACGCTGGAAACCCTTCAGATGCTCGGTGCATCCGCATTGTTCACCCTCATTATTGGTTTGCCGCTCGGCATATTATTGTTTCTGGCGAGCCGCTCCTCGTTGACTCTGATGAAGGTGATATACATTGTATTATCATTCATCGTTAACATTTTACGTTCCGTGCCATTTATCATTTTGATTGTTGCACTTATTCCTTTTACACGATCGCTGGTAGGTACCTCGACCGGGGTGTTGGGAACCATCCCACCATTGGTTATCGGGGCTGCCCCATTCTTCGCACGTCTTGTCGAAACGTCTCTGCGTGAAGTGGACAAGGGTGTCATTGAAGCCGCACAAGCAATGGGGGCCTCGACAGGACAAATTATCCGGCGTGTGCTGTTACGTGAGGCACTTCCGGGACTGCTAGCCGCATTAACCATTACCGTCGTTACACTCGTATCCTACACGGCAATGTCCGGGATGATCGGGGGCGGTGGACTGGGTACACTGGCTATCAACTACGGCTATTATCGTTATGAAACGGCTGTAATGATCGTTGCGGTCGTGCTGATGGTCGTATTGGTTCAATTGCTGCAAATGGCGGGAGACCGTCTCGTGCGGCATTATACTCGAAAATAGGGAAAACATATAGATATCCTTATTGATCAGGACGTCTGCTCCTGAATATTACAAATTATTGGAGGGGTAATAACATGAAGAAATGGGTATTGGCTGTATTAAGCTTGACATTAATTGCGGTGCTGGCTGCTTGCGGCACAAAGAGCACAACATCGGATACAAACAATGCGGCCGAAAATACAGGCGGATCACCACGTGAAGTGGAGCTGAAAGTTGGAGCTTCTCCTGTGCCGCATGCGGAAATTTTGGAAGCAATCAAACCTCAGTTGGAAAAAGAAGGGGTTCGTCTCCAAGTCGTTCAGTTTAACGACTATGTACAGCCGAACGTTCAATTGTTTGACAAGCAGTTGGATGCTAACTTCTATCAACATGTACCTTACTTGGATGTGATGAACAAAGAGCGCAAAATGAATTTGGTTTCTGTGGGCGCGGTTCACCTGGAGCCTTTCGGCATCTACTCCCAAAAATATAAAAAGCTTGATGAACTCCCAGATGGCGCAACGGTAGCCATTCCGAACGATGCAACAAACGGAGGCCGTGCATTGTTGTTGTTGGAAAAACAAGGTCTGATCAAGCTGAAAGACGCAAGCAACATTGAAGCTACGGTAAAAGATATTACTGAAAACAAGAAAAACCTGAAATTCAAGGAGCTGGAAGCGGCTATGCTGCCACGTCAGTTGCCTGAAGTGGACATTGCGTTGATCAACACGAACTACGCTCTGGAAGCTAAGCTGAACCCGACGAAGGATGCACTGGCACTGGAAGATAAAGATTCTCCATATGCTAACGTTCTGGTAGCTCGTCCTGATAATAAAGATTCTGAAGCGATTCAGAAGCTGCTTAAAGCTTTGCAATCCCCAGAAACTAAAAAATTCATTGAAGATAAATACCAAGGCGCAATTATCCCGGCATTTTAAGTAGGGAACGAGAACACATTGCACGCAAACCCCAGATTCTCTTGAACAAGAGGACTGGGGTTTCTTTTGGATAGAGTTGTAGGGGAAGCTTAAATATTTTATACTTGGGGGTGACCGTTCTCTGTGAACAGGAGGAAAATTGTTGAGAGATAAAGTCGCATTCATAACGGGTAGTGCCAAAGGTTTAGGTAAAACGACCGCTCTGCGTCTGGCGAATGAAGGCTGTAATATTGCGCTGAATTATGTGCATAGCCAAGCAGAAGCCGAAGCGCTTAAGCGGGTGATTGAGTCTAAGGGAGTACGCTGCCTGTCTTTACAAGGGGATATCACTGTTCAGAAAGATATCACGAGGCTGATTGGTGAAGTCCAGGATCGGCTAGGCGGAGTCGATATTATGGTGAACAATGCTGGACCGTTCATCCGGGAACGCCGCCTGTTTGCGGATTACAGTGTAGCTGAGATTCATACCATGATACAAGGGAATCTGGTCGGTACCATGTTGCTGGACCATTTGGTATTGCCTCACATGCGTAGCCAGCAATGGGGACGTATTATTCATTTTGGCTTTGGTCATGCTGGAGAAGCGAGGGCTTGGCCGCATCGCGCCGTCTACGCAGCCGCCAAGGTGGGGCTGGTGTCTTTTACGAAGTCACTGGCTGTGGAGGAGGCTCCTTATGGCATCACGGTCAATATGATCTGTCCAGGGGATATTCGAGGAGCAAATAAGGAAATGTCAATCGCCGATGTCATCGGCATGCAGGATAAAGAGACACCGCGTGGGCGTCCGGGGAGCGGAGAGGACATTGCGCGAGTGATCGCCTATTTGTGTGAGGAGCATTCGGATTTTATAACAGGCAATATTATGGATGTATCGGGAGGATTGGACCCCATTCGGCCAACCATATAAGCTTGAGTGATCCCTCAGACGCTGTAACACAAAAAAGAGTCTTGAGCTTCGTTACCGAAGTCAAGACTCTCATGATCTTATGCATCAAGCATTAGAATACTTGTACCACTTCTTGGACGCCGTCGACTTCTTCGAGAAGAGCGCGTTCAATCCCTGCTTTCAGCGTGATTGTGGAACTTGGGCAACTGCCGCAAGCGCCTACCAGCTTCAGCTTAACGATGCCGTCTTCTACGTCAACCAGCTCAACGTCGCCGCCATCGCGTTGCAGGAACGGACGGAGCTTATCCAGTACATCTGCTACTTCATCATACATTTGAACGCTTTGTGTTTCGCTCATTAGAATTCAACTCCTTTCCTATACCTTTATTATTATATTACAAAGCGGGCCAAATTAAAATGCCCGTCATCCAAAGCAGGTGAAAAAATGTTAAGACCTATTATTGAGTTTTGCACCAGTAATATGCATTGGGGCACTGATGAAATCATGTCCAAGCTGGAACAGAATCCAGATTATGATGTGATTGAATACGGCTGCCTAAGCAATTGCGGTCAGTGTAACGCGGAACCCTATGCGATGGTCAATGGTGAGATTGTATCCGCAGATTCAGCAGAGCTTCTGTACGAAGTGATTATGAACAAAATTAAGGAAGCTGAAGCATGGGATAACCTAGACTTGGATTGAAATATAATGCTCTGTTAGCCCATACACGCAATATACAAAGAAGACCTGCTTTGGGAGCGGGTCTTCTTTGTTTGTTTAGCATGATCAGCCAAAATGGCGTTTGGACTTCCAGAGCACACCGCTTTTAAGCAGGCGTGGTACACGGCCGCGCAATGAAGTGCTGCCCATAAAGCCATAGCCGAACCCGGCCTTCTTGCCAAGTGCGCCTAATGTACCGCGCAGCTTTAAAGGATGCGGGTGAGGCGTTTGACCTTTCCATAGATCACGTACAATATGTGCGATTTGTTCCCCTTGCACCTCTGCTGCCTGAGCGCTTGGAGAGTAGGGAAGGCTCGCACAGTCTCCGACCACATATACCTCTGGATGATCTGGTATTTGGTAGTAATCGTTGAGCACGATACGACCCTGAGGGTCTTTAGGGACAGCTAAATCCTGCACGATTTTTACTGGCTGAATCCCGGCCGTCCATACCACTGCATCCGTTACAATTTGCTCGTCACGGTTATAAATAGCCCCCGGCTCAATACGAGAAACCGCAACATGGTTCAGGGCATTAACCTGATGCTCCTTGAACCAAGCATGTACATAGGCAGACAAACGTTGCGGGAATGCTGACAGCACCCGCTCGCCCCGATCCATAATGGTAATATTCAAATCCGTGCGGCTTTCACGTAACTCCGCTGCAATCTCAACACCGCTAAGACCGCCGCCTACAATATGGACATGTCCATATGGCTTGATTTCGTTCAAGCGCAGATAGGTTTGGCGGGTATGGTTAAACGACTGGATCGTACAGCTGTGTTCTTCAGCCCCCGGTGTATTGTGAAAGCGGTCGGTACAACCCAACGCAATGACAAGCTGATCATAGGGCAAGGGTTCACCGTCTTGAAAATGGACCATTTTATTCTCCAGATCCATCGAGGTGACCTCTCCGTATTTGCGAATAAGACGTTGCTCATCTGGAAAATGCACCCGCAAATCAAAATCAGAAACCGTACCTGCTGCGAGGGCATAGTACTCTGTTTTCAAGCCCTGAAAGGGCATTCGATCCACTAAAATAACTTGAACATCGTCGGGAATGTGTTTATCCAGCAATTCTTTGGCAATGGTAAGGCCGCCATAGCCGCCCCCCAGAATAACGAAATTTTTCATCAAAATCCGCCTTCCTTTCGCTACCGTGTCCCCGGCAAATGGTCTGGTGTCTCGTCGATCTAACACAAGTTTTTGTTGTTATAAAACCCGAGAATCGGGCCTGCCTGTGGCAGACAGACCAGCGTATTCCGGGGCAGCATGATGCTGCATGATGTGAGTAATGGGGATGATATGCTCGCGGGAAATCTGAATCCGATATTACATTTATTCGAAAACTTCGATTTCGTTATAGAAGGTGTCTCGTTCTACAGGTATGCGTCCTGCACCTTTGACCAGCCAGATCAGCTCTTTACGGGTCAATCCGGCAGGGGTCAACGCACCTGCGGCATGGCTGATCTGCTCGCGCACAATCGTGCCATGGACGTCTGATGCGCCAAAGGTGAGAGCGACCTGCGTCAATTGCGGGCCAATATTAATGAAGTAAGCTTTGACATGGTCGATATTGTCCAGCATCAGGCGGCTGATCGCAATGGTTTTGAGATCTTCGTAAGCGGAGTTACGACGCATAATGTTGGCGTTTTTGCTTTTCGGCTGCATGGACAGTGGAATAAATACCATAAATCCGTTCGTTTCGTCCTGCAATTCGCGAATTTGCAGCATATGTTCAATACGATCCTGATACGATTCGACCGAACCGTACAGCATAGTCGTATGAGTTTTCATGCCGAGATTGTGGGCCGTGCGATGTACTTCGAGATAGCGGTCCACGTTGGCTTTGGTAACACGCATCTTCTTGCGATATTCGTCGGACAAGATTTCTGCGCCACCACCAGTCAGGGATTGAAGTCCAGCCTTTTGCAGCTCCTCAAGCACTTCTTTAATACTCAAGCCGCTTATGCGTGTGAAAAAGTCAATTTCCGCTGCTGTGTAGGCTTTCAGTGTAACGTGGGGATATTTTTCATTCAGCGCCTTCAATGAGTCTACATAGTATTGGAAAGGCACATGATTATTATGACCACCGACGATATGAAATTCTCTTACCCCCGGATGGATGTGTTGCTCTACATAATCAATCATTTCCTGCCCGGACAACGTATAAGAGCCGTCCTCCCCCTGATCCTTGCGGAAATTGCAGAACGCGCAGCGCGCTTCGCATACATTGGTGAAGTACAGGCTCATGTTTTCGATAAAATAAACCTTTTTTCCGTTCTTGCGTAAATTAGCTTCGTTAGCCAACTGACCCAGTGTGAGGATATCGTCAGTTTCATACAAATATATACCATCTTCGAGGTTCAAACGAATCCCGTTCTGTACCTTTTCTACAATTTCCGCCATTCTGCGGTCTGTAAAAGGTGTAACTAATGTGGACATGCCTATTCCTCCTTCAAGTTGCTCTGTGCGAGGCTGTCCGCCAAATCAGCGGCACAAGCGCTTGATGCGCACAGGATGTCCCGTTCCGTCGGTAAAATCCGGCAGCGCGGATATACGATATGTGAAAAATGTTACAATGCCAGGCTACAATGATGAATATCTCAAAATATCGCCTTTGAAATGACAAATTTCCGACAGTTTCTTTTACACACTCTTCACCTATTATAAACCTCACACCACCGGTGTTCAATACAAACGAATAGAAAAACAGGTCTTGAAGCCTGTAAGGGAAGGACATTCCATGACTTGAGCACCTGCAAATAGTGGAGTATACTGAAGGAGAACATGAAGTAAAAGAGGAGGATGGAGCTATGATTAACATCACCGATTCCGCTGCTGAGCGTTTGAAGGATATGCTGGAGCAGCAGGAAACGCCGAATATGTTTTTACGTCTGGGTGTTACGCCAGGTGGATGTACCGGATTTTCGTATGCCATGGGCTTTGACGACAACGAGACGGATCAGGATATATATATGAACGTACAGGATATGAAGATTGTAGTGGAAAAGGAAAGCATCCGCTACCTGGACGGTCTGGAAATCGACTTTGAAGAGTCCGGTATGTCAGGCGGCTTCACGATTCATAACCCGAATGCCGTAGCTACATGCGGCTGCGGTTCAAGCTTCCGTACAGCTACAGATGCCGGGAAACCGAACGAAGAGCCTTGTTAAGGTAGTTTAAAAGGGTACAATGAAATGAATTGTCTGCAAACCTGCATGATGGGGTGTTAACAATTCGAAAATGTAAATCAAGACCTCCAGAACGGTATAGTCACGTACTATATTCGTCCTGGAGGTCTTTTTTAATATGTAGAGATTACTTACTTAGGATCATTATCACTACGTGTGGATTGGACAAATTTACTCAGGGCATTAAAAAAGGCAAATGCAACTGTAAAAAGCAAAAGAGCTACGGGTTTAATTTCAATCTTAGAAAAAACACTATATAAAACTAAAAATGCAAAAAAGAGTACTGAGCTATTTACGTTTTGTTTTGTATAAATAGATTTTATAAAATTCATTGTATCACTCTCCAATTTGATTATAAGAATTCAAAACATATAGTATAAGTACCTCATTAACAAAATAGAAGTTAACTTGGTATATATACCATATTGCGAATGTATTTAATGAACGACTTCTTATACATAAATTACAGTATTGCATACAAACATTCAGGACTTATCAAATAAAAAATTCACATTATTTTAATTAGAGTTTTACTTCACTAGAATTTCAGTATAGGAACTTACAATTTAAATTCTGAGGGAGTGAAAGAATATATGAGCAATCCAGTTAGTTTAAAAATGGCTACCATGACATATGGACTTGATGATGATCCTCATATGTATGAATTATTTGAGGGAGTTCTGTATGATCGTAGTTATTTCTTTTATCTTGAACATGGGATACTGTGTCTGCGACATGTAAGAAAGGTAGAACAACCGGACCATCCACATCTTTATGTGGATGGGGAAAGTGGGGGCCTCCAACTAGCGAAGAATGTACAGCGTGGGATTATGGAAGTCGTTACAGAACTGATCGAGCGTTTGCGTAGTAAGGATGGATTGACGTTTTTACTGGACGAACTGCTATGGCTACATGGTCGAAGTCATATTGAACTTAACCTCGTAAAAAATAAAGGATGATATATTTCTGTTGAGAAACTAGCTGATTTGTAACCTTCCTCCACGGAGTTGGCACTTAAGACTAAGAACACGAGAGAAAAGAGGCTAGGGATGTATGAAGGAGTGGGTTGAAAAGGCACGGCAGGGGGATGAAGAAGCGTTCGGGCAGCTAATGCTGCATTTTCGCGGGATGGCCTATGCGGTGTCCTATGACATGCTGAAGGATGTTCATCTCGCGGAAGATGCCGTGCAGGATGCGCTCATAGAAGCTTATCAGAATCTGGAGAAGCTGCAGAACGCGTCCGCTTTTCCAGGCTGGTTCAAGACCATTGTCGTAAGACAGTGCCAGCGAATGCTGCGGCGCAAGCATCATTCGATGCTTCCTCTGGATGAGGCTATGCAGATATCGGGAGGAGTACCGGGTGTAGCAGAAATTGCGGAGCGTAGGGAGGAGAGCCAAGTTCTGCAACAATCGGTGAAGGCACTGTCTGCCAAGCTGCGCGTGCCTCTGCGGCTGTTTTATTTTTACGGCTATTCTCTTCAGGAAATTTCCGATTATCTGGGCACTCCGGTCCCGACGCTTAAGAAGCGGTTGCACGATGCTCGCCGAAAGCTGAAAGGTACACTCCCGGTAGCTGATCTCGTTTCTGTGTTCAATCATTTGTATGAGGGAGGGCAAAACATGCTACATATTGTTAACGGTGATGTTGTAGGCGAGATGTTGAAGCAGGGTGTTGTACAGGGTGATGTGCTTGTATGGAGAGAGGTATATCCGGCAGGACCGATATTTTTAAATCCAGCGGGGGCGGAAGAACGGGCATTGCGGGCCAGGGTCCTAGAAGAATCGATGGGTATTCCGACCAGCGAATATATTACGGGTTGTGAGGAACAGGAGCAGAAACTTCGTGAGTTTATTAAGTATGATGAAGTCGTATTGTGGTTTGAGCATGACCTGTTTGATCAGAGCATGCTCGCCTATCTGCTCCACTGGTTCAAAAGACAGAAACTGGGCCGCACGAAGCTGAGCCTGCTCTGCATTGGGGAGTTTCCGGGAATCGAACGCTTTCATGGCTTGGGACAGCTCACTCCGGCACAGCTTCAGACATTATCCGGTACCTGGCGGACTATTGGGCGGCAAGAAATGGAACTCGGAAGCGAGCTTTGGCAGGCGTATGCTTCTCCTGATCCTGTACAAATGGCTAATCTGCTGGAAAACAAGAAGACAGAATTGGCAGCATCCGGCCTGACTTTTGCCTATGAAGCTTTCACAGCGCATCTCAAGCGGCTGCCCTCGGAGCAGAATGGTCTTGGCATTGTGGAACAGACCACGCTTCAGGCCGTTCATAATGAAGTGAATACGGCATTGGAATTGTTTCGTCAGGTAACTGACGTTCTGCATGTGCTTGGCATGGGTGATCTCGAATACTGGAAATTTATTCGTGCTTTGGCGCAAGGCGAACATCCTTTGCTGATCATTGACGGGATTGAGGCGGGCTTGGATTTCAGACAAATTCCGGATTTTCTGAACCGAAAGGTAATTCTGACAGAGTTGGGTAAAGAGGTACTGAATGGATCAGAGGACCGCATTGCAGTTCAAGGGATCGATGAGTGGTTTGGGGGGCTGCATCTCCATGGACATGAGGTTTCTTGGCGCTGGGATGATATAGCTGGAGGTTTGATCCGACATTGAAGGATAGCTATCATCAGTATATTCTCCTAATGTTAGGAACCGACATGGGCAGATGCGCATATACTTTCTAAAAACTAACATTAGGAGGAATAAACTTGTATCAAGTACCTTCTTACTGGGGAAATTCATACTATATGCGGGCCGATTTTGTACCGATCTGGAACACAGGATTTCCGAAAGCAGTACAAATGATAAAGGAAGCGGTACAAGGGGAGCGTAACGATGAGTTGTTCTACGATGAATTGATCAATTTGGCACCCTCACAAGAGCAGGTGGCTATTATTGAAGGCATTCGTAATGATGAGCGCGGTCACAATAAAATGTTCAGAGAGATGTATCGGGCTTTGACAGGACAGGAAATTGCAGGCATCAGTAGTGAGCAATATGAGAGGGTGCAATCTTATACAGAAGGTCTACAGCGCGCCTTGATGGGAGAGTTGGGTGCGGTGGAACGATATCGCAACATCTGGTTTGGTTTGCCTGCTGGTATCTATAAGGACACGGTGTATGGTATCATTTTGGATGAGCTTAAGCACGCTGCCAAATACAATTATCTGATTACGTTGAATCTCAGGTAACTATTGACCGAAAGTCAATACTACTCCACATCAATTGGATGCTGGATTTTATCCTTATATTCATCCACATAGAGTTGGCCGTTGCTGCCTTTAACGGCATAGAATACGTCCTCTAACTTTTTGTCGCGGGCCTTCAGTTGAGACAGCAGCCATGATTCGGGAATATGATTGGAGTTTAAATTGCCATGCAAAAGCTGTCCGTCGATTACAAGCTCAATTGGGAACTGTGTGGCATTACCTGCATTCAACTGCAGGTCTTTTAATGTCACGGCTTGCAGTTCCTTTTTCTTTTGAACAGATAGTTTTCCGTTAATCTCAAGGAGGGCGTACTGCACTTCTTCTATATTAAAAATTTCTTTCTGGCGAAGTTGTTGGTTTAAAGAATCCAATGTCATATTATTTTTTTTTAGGTTATCTTCGAGAATGAACCCTCCTTCTATGAGAACGGTGGGTGCTCCCTCTGTCCACATCTTAAAGTTTCTGAATTTCAAAAAAAACTTGGATAAAACATAAGAAGTAATTGTAAAAACAGACAGGGCTATTAATAGGTGGACAACTTCTATTTTTTGGTTAAATGCAAAATTAGCAGCCATAGCTCCTAATATAACTGCCGTTACGAATTCGTGAAAGTTCATATTGGAAAGGGTTTGCTTCCCCAATATTCTCCCAATTAGCATGAGGATAACGAATGCAGAAGAACTTCTGATCAAAATAACGAGATGATCCATGCAAAACCCTCCTAGTTTGAAAATTGCAGGTATTCAGCATATAGGTTACCCGCTGGGATGGGATAATATACCAGTGTAATTAATGCATTATATGTGATGTATAAGCTTATAGGTTAGAAATTTAGCTATTTGGTCGAATGATTTGATTTCTCTGCATATGAATAGACCTCCTTATGTTCATAATCCAATGCTTCTACTGCTTCATATCCGTAAACAGCTCCTGCGCAGTACGCACAAATAACTGTACAGCCAGAGAAGCATTGTGCAGGGATGGTACAGCGATACCGATTTGACGTGTGATCAGAGGTGAAGTCTCCTTGACGGTCAGATCATGGGGGAACGTGGACAAGGCGAGTGAAGAAACAATGCCCATACCCAGTCCTTGTCGAACCATGCTGACCAAGGTGCTGACATTGTGAGTAATGAATTGTGCCTGCAACTGACTTTGTTCGCGTTCAAAACCTTCCATAATGGCGACCTCATGTCCACCTTTACAAAAGATCATATCCTGCTCATTCAAGTCACGGATGGCAATTTTATTGTGCGATTGTAGAGGGTGACCGTCTGGCAGGAGAATAACCATGTCATCCTGACATAATGGGATGATATCTACCTGAGGGTCTGGTAACAGGATGATACCGACTTCGATTTCTCTGGTATGCACCCACTCCTTGACTTCATTCGTGGAGCCTTCATGTAGATCGAAAACAAGGTTCGGATAATGCTGACGAATATGATGAATAATCGGGGGCAGAAAATAGGCTGAGGCAGAAGGAAAGGCACCGATCGTGATCGTGCCCACGTCTAGACCTTTTTCAGCAGCCACCTGCTGCTGTACCTTTTCCATGCTTTGCAGCATCATACGGAATTGCAGCAGTACCTTGTGCCCGATATTTGTCAGCAGCACTCCTTTTTTTCGGTCGCGCAGCAATAGCTGGACACCCAGCTCGTTTTCGATGCTGGCGATGGCATGGCTGACCGCGGGCTGCGTCATATGCAGCTCATGGGCAGTTTGGGTGAAGTTTAGCGTTTCAGCTACACGAACGAAGATCATAATCTGAGTAATGGTCATAAGTGAAAAGTTATCTCCCTTATTGAAAACATTCATTTTATTTATTAGTGACCACAGTATACGCTAGTAAAGCAAAACTTTGCAAACGGCTATTCAGATTTTAGTCGGTAGCAATGAGCGATGAAAAATCTAAGGGAGAGAAGACATCTATGAAAAAATTAACACCTAAAGCTACGCTGTGGCTTGTCTTGATATTAGTGATGGTATGGGGGATCAACTGGCCGTTGACCAAGCTGGCTTTGCCAGATACGCCGCCGATATTTTTTTCAGGAATCCGTACCCTGCTGGGTGGTGTGATTCTGCTATTGTTCGCTATGCGTCACCGGGAAACCTTGCGTTTTAGACAGAATGCGTGGACTTATCTTGTGCTGTCCATATTTAATATTGCAGGCTATTATGGCTTGCAGACGGTAGGGCTGCGTTATTTGCCTGCTGGGTTATTTTCCACTTTAGTATTCCTTCAGCCAATCCTGTTGGGATTATTCTCTTGGATGTGGTTGGGGGAGCGCATGTTTCCCCTGAAGGTGATTGGACTGGTACTAGGTTTTGGCGGGGTGATCGTGATTAGCTCTGGTGGGATGGCAGGGCATTTGTCGGTACTGGGCATTGTGTTGGGGCTAGCTTCAGGATTGTGCTGGGCGCTCGGAACAATTTATATGAAGAAAAAAAGCCAGCAACTGGACTCCATTTGGGCGGTGACGGTGCAGCTCGTATTGGGAGGGATTATACTCAATGGGATTGGATTTACGACCGAGAAATGGAGCGATATTCACTGGACAACCTCCTTTATCGCAATTCTGTTGTTTATTTCGATATTCGTGATTGCGATGGGCTGGATGATTTATTTTAAACTGATCGACAATGGAGATGCAGGAACCGTCGGCTCATATACGTTTATGATTCCGGTGTTGTCCACAGTCTTTAGTATGGTAATGCTCAAGGAATCGCTTACTTTGACGTTTGTTATGGGGCTGGTGCTGATTGCAGGCAGTGTGTATCTGGTAAATACAGCATCTCCTGGAAAACGAAAAAACCGAAACTCCAGGGCTGATGAAACGAATTCCTGTACAAATGCATAGAAATAAGGAATTAGGAAAAATATACTAGATTATCAGAGGAGGGAATAGTAAAATATGACTATATAAGTAGAGAGGAAGTTTGGTATGGGAGAATTAAGCAGTCATGCTCAGTCTGTGGAGCCGCAAGCACATTCTGTTCGTAAGCTCGCAGTTGTAGCAACAGTCATTTCAGGAGTAGCTGTACTAGGATGTATAGCCTTGGCGGTGTGGAATTATAATCTGAATACGAAGGTCAATACTTTAACTAGTGCGAACGCTTCACTAAATAAAACAACACAAGCGTTAACGAAGCAACACAACGATACAGAGGCGCTACTGGGACGAGTTAGATTAACAGCTAACCTGTCAGCCATAACGCATATGTTAGAGCAGACATCTGTCGTTACCGATGATTTTGTATTGGAAAAAGTGACTTTTGATGTAACAGAGGATGGCACGTTGAAGGGTGTGCTACTGAATGTGAACAATCAACCTAATCTTGGTTTTGGCGGTGCTTATCAAGGTTATGGTAAATATAATATGTCCTCAGCTGTATTGACGAAGAAGGCGGAGGAAGTCATAAACATAGCTATGAAAGAGTACGGTACATCTGACAAGCTTCCGGTATGGGATAAGAATACGAGGGTGGAAATGACGGTTCAAAATTATCCGCTTGGGAAGCGGGAAGGCGGCACTTTTAAACTCACCGGTCAGCAGTAGGAGGAACCTAATGTATTGATTTTTATGATTTTTTTTACGCAAGGTTTTGTAGAGGGTCTGAGAGAAGGGTATAATGAGCATTATTAGGTCAGGGAGGTAACAGCATTGAGCGTCATTATTTCACAGCAGATCTCGGCAACGGGCGTGAAGGAATATACGAAGGTGATGAAAACATTTGATTCTCCGTTTACACCTTTAGTTGGACAGAAGATCAGGGACACGGCATTTGGCGATATGCAATATTACGATGTCGAGGACGTATTTATTGATCTAGCGGAGAATGAATATTGGGTTATTCTACCTGCCGTTTTGCTGCACTCTGATGATATTGAGGATATACGAGACGCTGTGCGTGAGTATCGTTCACATGGTTGGGAATGTACGAAACCTCTGTAAATGCATACCACTTAGGCATCTATACGGAAACGTCTTTCTTTTGCGAGATAGGCGTTTTTTTGTGTATTTGTGTAGGGGATATTCCTAATGATTGGCATGAAAAGAAAGAATTTATGCTGAAAATGCGCAAATTTTATCATTTTTTATCATAAAACGACAAGTTGGGAAATGAAAACGGCCTTAATGTGTTATACTTAGTATATCAAAGGACAAGAGTCTAAAACGACCGGTAAGGCCCTTTCTTTGAAGAGCCTCTGAAAGGTTCAACGTTTATCCAAAATAAATGGTCAAAAGGAAAAGGGGAAATGCTAACGTGAGAGTGAATTTGAAATTTACCAACAAAGGGCAAGTTGCAGTTGAGAAGTTCAACAATGAGGAGCTTATCGAAATCTTTACCCGCTACATTAAAACGTTAAGCAAGAAGTATGATATCTCGGTTACCGTACCGGAGGATCTGAATGAGCAGATCTTGGAAGAGGGTACCGTGAAGGTCGTGTTGGATAAGATTAATTGTGACATGGACGCTTTTTTCAAGGAGCTGAGCCGGGATATCAAGGTGCCGCTGGTCAAAAGATTGGGTACCAAACTGGATAACGTATTTAAGACCGAGGTTGTGGAGCAGGAACAGAACTAAGAATAAGGATCAAGCGAGTCCGAATGTGGATTCGCCATATGAAATGATAAAACCTCCCGAATGGGGCGCATGGCTAGGCCATGTGCTCGTTCGGGAGGTTTTATATGTTTAAGCTACTCTATTCAGCAGGAAAACATGCAAGGCATGTCTGTCCCTTTTAACGTATTGTTGTGGATGTAGGGCGCAGTTGGGCTAAATCAAACGAAGGTACCAGCCCTTCCTGCGCGGCACGACCGAGCAAAGCTTCGATGGCGGCATATCCGCTGTCGCCCAGATTGGCGGTAAAATCGTTAACGTATAGGTCGATATGCGATTGGGCGACATCAGGTGAAAGCTCCTGCGCATGAGACAATACATATCCACGCGAAGCTTCGGGATGCTGCCAAGCGTATTCGACAGAGGCGCGTATCCAGTTTGTGATCGCATCCAGATCCAGCGTACGGCGGGCAATAATAGCTCCGAGCGGGATCGGCAGCCCTGTATCTTCTTCCCACCAGTTCCCCAGATCGACTTGCTTACTAAGCCCGTAGGACGGATACGTGAACCGTGCTTCATGAATAACTAGTCCGGCATCTATCTTTCCGTCACGGACAGCAGGCATAATTTGGTCGAACGGCATCACGACGATCTCGCCGACACCCCCAGGCACATGCTTGGCCGCCCACAGGCGGAACAGCAGATAGGCAGTGGAACGTTCACTCGGAACGGCTACACGCTTGCCGGACAGGGCTTCCGGGCCTTTGACGGTGGAACCTTCCTTGGTCAGCACGAGTGGCCCACAACCCCGGCCCAGTGCGCCCCCACAAGGCAGCAGGGCATATTCATCCAGTACCCAAGGGAGTGCAGCATACGAAATTTTCATGATATCCAGTCCGTCTGGTGTGATCGCCAGATTGTTGGTGATGTCGATATCGGCGAATGTAATGTCCAGCGCGGGTGCGCCCGGAATCAAACCATGCGCCAGGGCATGGAAGACAAAAGTGTCGTTGGGACAAGGTGAAAAAGCAATTTGCATCTATATAACCTCCGTTAATGTAGAAAATGCGGCTTCCAACGCTTGCAAAGCCTCTTTGATTCGCCAGGCTGCACGGTCACGTGGACCGACAGCATTGGAAATCGTGCGGATTTCCATCGTCGGCAGTTCTAGCCTATTTGCCGCCACGGCCACGCCGTAGCCTTCCATCGCTTCGGCAGCAGCTCCAGGAACGCGTTTGGCCAGCCGTTCCGCTGTTGCCGCCGTACCGGTGGCCGTAGAGACGGTCAGGATCGGCCCCGCGACAGCCGTCTGTCCGGCGGCACGCAACGCCTGAACCAATCGCTGCGCGATGGCAACGTTCACGGCAATTCGGCTTGAGCCGAAACCTAGCTCGTCCACGCTGCTGAAGCCCTCTGCCGTCTCGGCCCCCAGGTCGGCGGCAATGATCGCGTCAGCAACAACGACGCTCCCCAATGCAGCGACCTCTGCGAAGCCGCCACCAATTCCGGCGCTGATGACCAGACGGTAGTCACCAGCCGCCGCCAGTGCTAGCGCGGTTGAAGCCGCCGCGGACGGTGCGCCCACGCCAGCTAGCTCGACCACAAAACGGGTGTCGCCTTTCAGGCCCCGCAGTACAGCTTCCCGTTCGCCTTCAACCGCGGTCATAACCAGGATGCGCTCATCTGATGTTGTATGCTCCATCGGTTGATTCCCCTTTAAATTTAGGTAATATGCTCCCTTATCATACTGCTTTTCGAAACGATGTTCAAAAAAGGTCGACAAAAAAAGCGCTCTGAGGCGCTTTTTGAAAAAACTGCAAGATTCAGCAGATATGAAAATCGGTAGTTGTAAACATAAAGCAATTCTAATCTGGAAGAACAGCGCAGGCATAGCATATAATAATTATATCGGCTGATCCTTTGTGATTAGCTGAAACATGGTAATATTGCGGTCATAATGGCTTGGGGTTCCATCTTGATTGCGCACCCGAATCATCTCGCTACTGAATAACTCGATATATCCACAGCCAATCTCACAGTATACACCTGTAGGGTCCTCTTGCCAGACCGTAACGAGGTGTTGAGACAGCGCTGCGGTGAAAAATTCGATGTTTTTTTGCAGTACGCGTGGCGTTTTCTTGGGTTCCATAACGTAAATCCTCCCTATATCATGCCATTTGAAAATCAGCAATTGAATGTGGCTTCTAAGTGGTTACTACACATCATAACGAACATAAACAACTGAAAAAGAAACGGTTCTTCAATCTACTCTATGAAACAGACGTAAACACTGTACCGCTTAATGCTATTTTTGTAAAGCATCCGAATGACCTTTTCAAATATCCAGTTTGTGTTTACACACATTTTACATTGCGTTTACACTACTGTGATGCTAGTGCGTTTCATCTAATAGTACAATAAAGGGTAACTATACTGCATGAATTGATGGAGGCCATATGTTGATAGAGAGTCAGAATAAGGATAAAGCCGGGTCAGAACGTTACTTTAACCGAGATTTAAGCTGGATTGAATTTAATCGCCGTGTGCTTCAGGAAGCTCAGGATGCAGATACACCGTTGCTGGAGAGAGCCAAATTTTTGGCGATTGTATCTAGCAATTTGGATGAGTTTATGGCTGTTCGTGTTGCAGAGACGCGCGAGAAAATCAAGGCGGGTTTTATGCAAAAGGATTTTACGGGATATACCCCCTCCGGTTTGTACAAACGCCTGATCAAGCGTACTGTCTCGATGGTATCGGAACAATACCGGACCTATCGTGATATTTCCCGCCTCTTGACGAAAAAAGGTCTTTTACTGCTCGAATATGAAGACTTAAATACGACACAGCGCAAGTCGCTGGATGCATATTTTCATGAAATTATATTTCCGGTGCTCACGCCGATGGCGGTCGATCAGAGCCGTCCTTTTCCACTCGTTCACAATAAATACGTATATTTAGCGGTCGTTTTGAGACGTCCGGGGGATACGGAGGAGGATAAACCGCTTTTTGCCATTGTGCAGGTGCCTTCGAATATTCCACGTGTGGTTACAGTGCCGTTACGTTCCAATAGCAAGAAGAAATCATTTATTTTAATTGAGGAACTGATCAAGCATCATATCCAAACGCTGTTCACTGGGTATATCCCAGAGGCCGTTCATGCTTTTCGTGTGACACGTAACTCCGATTTATCCATTAATGAAGAAGAAATCGAAGATTTGCTCGAAGAGATTGAAAAAGAGCTGCGTCGAAGACGACGGGGCGCGCCAGTAAGATTGGAAGTAGAAAAAGGGATTCATCCCTATGCCCTGATGGAGCTTCAACGCGAATTCAAGCTGTTCGACCATGTTTTTGAGGTGGACGGGCCGTTGGATCTGACATTTTTATCGTCTTTTGCCGATCATTTGGAAGGGTATTCGCATTTGAAATTCCCGGCAATCAAACCACTGTATCCGGAAGAACTGCCCCCGCAGGAGGATATTTTCAACGTACTTCGCAAACGGGACGTGCTCGTGTATCATCCGTATGAATCATTCGATGCGGTAACTGATTTTATCATTGAGGCATCAGAGGACCCGGATGTGATGGCAATCAAAATGACCCTGTACCGTGTCAACGGGGAATCGAAGCTGATTCCGGCATTGGCACGTGCGGCCGAATCGGGCAAGCAGGTAACAGTGGTGGTGGAGCTGAAAGCCCGTTTTGACGAGGAACGTAATATTGCCTGGGCGCGTACGCTTGAAAAAGCAGGCTGTCACGTAGTGTATGGGTTGGTTGGCTTGAAGACGCACGCCAAAATCATTCTTGTCATACGCCATGAGCGCAACGCACTCAAACGATATGTGCATGTAGGTACAGGCAATTATAATGAAAGCACGGCGCGTGTGTATACGGATATCGGATTGTTTACGTCGGATCCAGTACTTGGTGAGGATGCCTCCGAACTGTTTAATGAAATCACGGGATTCTCTGCGCTCAAGACTTTGCAAGCTTTTACGGTGGCTCCAACGGGAATGAAGAACAAGCTGTTTGAACTCATCCGTAGGGAAGCAGAGCAAGCATTGGCAGGTAAGCCCGCCCGGATTATTGCCAAGATCAACTCCTTATCCAATCAGGAGATGATCGATGAACTATATGCGGCTTCCCAAGCAGGTGTGAAGATTGATCTTATCATCAGAGGGGTCTGCTGTTTGCGTCCCGGTGTGGAAGGATTCAGCGAGAATATACGTGTCATCAGTATTGTAGACCGCTTTCTGGAGCATTCCAGATTGTTTTATTTTGAAAATGGAGGGAAATCCGAGTTATTTCTGTCCAGTGCGGATTGGATGACGCGCAATTTGACCCGCCGAATTGAACTGATGTGCCCGATTTATGATGACGGGATCAAAGAAATGCTGGCAGATATTCTGCATTTATCGTTAAGGGATAATGTGAAGGCGCGCCAGCTTTTGCCTAATGGCAGCTATCAATTTGTGTCCAGAAACGACAAAGAGGCTCCCATCAGGAGCCAATCTGAAGCGATGAAGGTTAGAAATTGGAAGAAGGTAGAATGGACCACGACAATGTGAGGTTCCACGCCTTTTGGAAATCTTTCGCAACGGATTCTAGTTCTCGTTGTTCTAATATGGGTTCACTCTTGCTTTCCAAACGAAGATGCATTGCGTCATCCCCTGTAGTAGGATTGATGCTGGTAATCATTCCGGACTCACTCCGATCCATGCCAATCGCGAGCTGGAGCAGCGAGCCGAGCCGATGTACACGTTCCTCGTCGGAAGGCTCCAAAATATCCGCATGTGTGCGTAGCAAACGGGGGGTCCGGTTCTTGGGATGGTAATCCGCGATCAACGCGGCTAGTACCGTTTCCCTATGGGATAGACCGCCAATGCCTGCATGTAAGATCCAGAACACGGAATTCTGGCGAAAATGATAGTAATTCAAGGCAGCTCCCGTTTTGTAAAGAGTTGCTGCGGTCAGTAACAAACGTTTGTCCATAGCAGCTGAGGTTCCGCTAGCTAATGTGTCATAGAGCCGGACGGCGTACTCGTTAACCCGCTTGACATGCGCTTCGCTAACCGGGACAGCAAACGAAAGGATATTGCGAATGGATGTGATAAGCGGATTAGCTACCACGGGCTGTTCAGCGTTGACCAGCTCATGAAATAGGCCGTCTCGCAGACCCGCTCCACTGACCAGATACGCGGAGCCTTGAGCAGCTTCAAATATCGTTTTCAATATAATAAGACCCGGTACAATGATGTCGGCTCTGTCCTTGGACAGGCCGGCTGTTTTTTTGCGTTTTTCATAGGGAAGATGGGGCAGACTGCCATAGAAGTAATCGACATCTTCTATCGTCATTTCGTAATGGTGCGTCACAGGAAGTGAGTAATCCTGCCGCTTCTGATTGATTTTAGCCAAAGTACGCAGGGTCCCACCTAGCCCGATGAATGGCAGATCCGGATTGGAGAAGATCCAATCATGATTTTGCAGTGAAGAACGGACAAAGCTCTCCATTTCCTCAATCTGCTGAGGAGACCATTCGCCATTCTTGACCTCACGTCCAAAGCGCCAGTTCATATTGACGGCGCCAAAGGGAAATGACACCGTATGCAGTCGCTTTCGATCGCGGAACAGCGTAATTTCGGTACTGCCACCCCCGATGTCAATGATGATTCCATCACTCACATTCATAGTGTTCACTACACCCAGAAAACCGGCATAGCCTTCTTGCTCTCCGCTCAGTATTTCCAGTGTTAAATTTGTCTCCTCCGCAATCCATTGGACGATTTCGTCCGAATTCGTGGCATTGCGGATGGCTGCTGTTGCTGCTGCACGCATACGGACAACCCCGTGCATATGGCATACCGCCATAAATTGGCGCAACAATGGAGCGATGCTTCGAATCGCCTCCCGTTCCATACGGCCGTTGGCCCCAACCTTTTCGCTCAGTCGGGCAGCTTCTTTGCATTCCTGCACAATGCGATAGGCTCCTGTCTCTGTCATTTCATAGATCACCAGACGTATGGAGTTTGAGCCAATGTCCATGATGCCAATTTTGCTATTCATGAGTTGACCTCCTTGTTGAAAAACGATTTGGCGGTAAATTCCGCTGTTCCGTGCAAATGGTAGTAGATTATTGTCATTGTACCAGTGATATTCGGTGCATGCTACCGTTCGCCATGATCTTGTCGAAATAGACACATGCCGCGGACAATCATCCAAGAATAGAACATTCCTGTTGAGTATGTATAAGTATACCTGACGGCGAAAGGAGAGGGTTAGATGAGACAACTTGCAAGCAAATGGCTAAAGACGAAGGCGCTGCTCCACCATCCACATACCGCCGTTTATATACCGGAAACCTGTCTATATAGTGAAGATCAATTGCGCATGATGCTGCGGCGGCATGCTTTTGTGTTTATAAAACCTGTAAAAGGAGGCGGAGGAATCGGAGTCATGCGTGTGGCAAAGGAGCGTAGGGGATACACCTGCACGCGTATGGAGCACACGCACCGGTTCAGTCATTTTAGAGCACTTGTAATCGGAATCCATAAGCTCCGAATCCAACGCCCATATCTCATTCAACAAGGGATCCAACTGGCAAGTATTCAAGGTAGACCTGTCGACTATCGAGTCAAAGTTGTGAAGGAAGGGCAGAGATGGGATTTTCGTGCGGTAGTTGCACGTCATGCTCGTCCCGGACTGGTCATTACGAATCTGTGCAGAGGGGGAACTTTGCTGAAGGGAACAGATGCGCTTCGAATGATATATCCCCGGCGGCTTGCTACGCGAAAGCGGCGAGAGATCATTGAACTTACACAGCGCTGTATTCCTGTGCTGGAAAAAAGGTTTCCTGGGATTGGACAACTAGGATTTGATTACGGGCTTGATCAGAATGGAAGGGTATGGATTTTAGAGGTTAATACAAGACCTCAATAAATTTCTGTTTTCTTCAATAAAATCCCAATTTAATCTATTAACAAGACGCTAAATATAATATATTTGTATAAATAATAAAAATATTTTTTTTGTGTTCAAGCTTCAAAATTCTGTGTATAAATATTGTCCACATTATCCCCTGTCACATATAAGGGTTAACGACACTTACCAACAATTTATACACAGGATTTCCACAATTGGCTGTGGATAACAGAACGCTTGTTCCGTTTTTGGTATTTTGATAGAATAGATTTTGAAATAAAAGGAAAGGTTGTGTCGAGGATGGCTATGCTGACGGATGAGATGCTTTTGGATTCCTATCAGATGGCAATCGAGCTTAAACTTGAATGTGACTTCATTGCACTGTTGCTGGCTGAAATTCACAAAAGAAATCTAGAGATGAATACAGCCGTAGTCCTTCATTAGACCGGACAAGCTCTCGTACTGCGACTGTAAAGTCATTCAGGGTTCGAATGGCTTTACAGACAATCACTGCAACGAATAGGCACACCGTAAAAAAGGGTATTTCACTCCAAACATTCAAATTTGGAGTAAAATACCCTTTTTTGTCATAGTCTAAACTAGACTACAATTTCATGTTACTGCTGTGACCAGGAGACAACTTGGCATCTGGATCTACATAGACCTTGGCGTTGTTGACTGCCGTAGGGGCTTCACCAAAGCCGACCGCAATCAGCTTGAGCTTGCCTGGATAGGTTGTAATATCTCCTGCGGCGAAAATGCCGGGAATATTGGTTTCCTGGCGAGAATCGACCACGATGGAATTACTTTCGATTTCAATTCCCCATTCAGCAATCGGGCCAAGTGTGGATACAAATCCAAAGTTAACGATCACATCGTCCACTTCGATTTCCTGTGTTTCTTTGGTTTTTACATGAGCAAGAGTGACTTTCGTAATCGTGTCTTCTCCATGCAATTCTGTAATTTCCGTTGGTGTAATAACATTTACTTTGGATGCCAGGAGGTTTTCGACACTGTGTTCATGCGCACGGAATTTGTCGCGGCGGTGAATCAATGTAACCTGTTCTGCAATTGGTTCCAGCATGAGTGCCCAGTCTACGGCAGAGTCACCGCCACCACTGATTAGCACTTTTCGGCCTGCAAATTTGCTCAGGTCGCTAACAAAGTAATGCAGGTTCGTTTTTTCAAAATGTTCGGCACCTGGAAGCTCCAGTCTGCGCGGCTCGAAAGCACCAACACCAGCGGTAATAATAACCGCCTTACCATGATACTCGCCACCTTTGTCTGTTTTTACAATGAAGTGGCGTTCTTCTTTTTTCTCTAACGATACGACTTTCTCTTCTAGCTGCACTTCTGGATTAAAGTGGTTCATTTGTTGAACCAAATTGTTGACCAGTTCCTGTGCAGTTACTTTAGGAAAGCCAGCAACGTCATAAATATATTTTTCAGGATAAAGGGCTGCAAGCTGGCCGCCCAGTTGGGGCATACTTTCAATTAAGGTGACGGATGCCTGACGCATTCCTCCGTAAAAAGCGGCGAAAATACCGGCTGGACCGCCTCCAATAATGATCAGATCGCGGATCTCCGCGCCTGTGGATTGAGTTGTCACTCTAAAAACACCTCCGAAAGGGATAGTATGGAATTTGTAATTATTGAATCAGCCGCATAGAGGTTCAGATAGCCGCCGAACGCATGATTCACTGTTTATCATTATAAACTGCCAGGTTCCGCTTGCAAAGTTAAAGCTATTAATATTTGATGAAGACTTTTTTGTGAGTGTAAATTAACCGTTTTGAGAGAACAGCTTCGAATAATTATGTATATCGGAAGGGGTAAAAGCATGAGCAGTATTCCCAAAATTGTCATTGTGGGCGCCGGATATGGCGGTATATTGACGGCTCAGCAATTGCAAAAGGAGCTCAAGCACAATGAGGCGGATGTCACGCTGATCAACCGTCATGATTACCACTATATTACGACACATCTTCATATGCCTGCGGCAGGTACGGATACGATTGAGCATTCAAGGATTCCGATTGCGCAGCTAATCGATGAGTTCAAGGTGGATTTAGTCAAAGGAACGGTTAAGGAAATCATACCAAAGGAGAAAAAAATCGTGCTGGAGGACGGCTCGCTGTCCTATGATTATTTGGTCATTGGACTAGGCGGGGAGCCAGAAACATTTGGCATTCCGGGGATGGATAAGTTTGCGCTGACGATTCGCAGTATTAACTCCGTTCGCCTGATTCGGGAGCATATTGAATACCAGCTGGCCCTGTATAAAAATGATGGTAAACCAGGTCGCCTCAATTTCGTCGTAGGGGGCGCCGGTTTTAGCGGCATTGAGTTTGTGGCGGAGTTGGCGGATCGTTTGCCACAGCTGGCTAGAGCTTATGACATCGACTTTAACCGGATTCAAATCATTAACGTCGAGGCAGCTCCTACGGCACTGCCGGGGTTTGATCCTGAACTGGTGGAGTATGCGATGGATGTCCTTAAGCGTAAAGGGGTCACCTTCCGCATTGGAATTCCGATTAAGGAATGCTTGCAGGATGGTGTAATCGTTGGTGAGGGTGAGAAAATCGAAGCCTGCACGGTGGTCTGGACGGGAGGGATTCGTGGAAACGGATTAATTGAGAAAGCTGGATTCGAAGTGATGCGTGGAAGGGTGAAAATCGACGATTTTCTGCGTGCACCGGGCCACGATGATATTTTTATTATCGGGGACAGCTCCTTGATGTTTAATCCCGAAGGACGCCCTTATCCACCGACTGCCCAAATTGCGATGCAGCAAGGGGTCCTTTGTGCCAAGAATCTGGCCGCTACTCTTCGCAAAAAGGAGCTGCACAAGTTCGTATTTTCCAATAAAGGGACGGTTGCTTCTCTTGGAAAAGGCGAAGCCGTCGCCGTGGTGGGCAAGCGCAAAATAAAAGGTTGGGTGGCCGCACAATTGAAAAAAATTGTCGATCTCCGCTATCTGTTCATCATAGGCGGAATTCCACTGGTACTGAAAAAAGGACGGTTTTTCTAAGGCCAGAAGGTTTCCATGACTCCTTGAAAGGAGCTTGGAGGCCTTTTTTATTTCAATGAACAAAAAAAGATATTGACTCATAACTATTTGACGTCGTATAGTATGATTACTAATTACAGAGGGGGAGCTTCACATTGAATTCTGATTTTAAAATCAATGCCGATCCCAAGAGAATACATTTATTGACTGAAAAGTTTCCAAATGTGGACTCCCAATCGTTGAATACGTGGGTACTTTTCGTGCAGGCAGCACATGAAGTGTACAATGGAGTGTCTTCCAGACTCTCGGAATATGGGCTATCTGTAGGCAACCTGAAAATTTTAATGCCATTGTTTTTACATGAACGTGCATTGACTCCATCAGAGCTGGCTGAATATTCAGGGGTTACTCGTTCAACAGTAACCAGCGTAATTGATAAGCTGGAACGGGACGGCATCATCCGAAGAAGTACGCTGACGGATCGACGTATGACCGCGATCTCCTTGACTGATGAAGGAAAACAGTTAATGACGGAAAAAATTCCGATGTTCATCCAGCTTTTTTCGGATTTAATGAATGAATTTACTAAGGAAGATCATATTCTATTTGCTACGTTATTAAATAAGTTTTCTTCAGGACTTGAACGGATAAAACGGGAATAATCAAATTTCCCGGCTTAAATAGTTAGACGTCGTACTATCAGATTCCTTATTTGTTTTTGACTATTATTTTTTAACTATCATTGGCTAAATCATCATGAAGGAGAGTTTATTGCAATGAATAAAAAGATCATTGTGTACGTGCTACTTGTTGTTGCATTAGGTACCGGAGGTACGCTGATGGCAATGAGCGGCAAGGATGCTGTGAGTATGGCAGCCCAACAAAAAAACACACTGCTTACGGCAGATACCGTAAATGTTGCTTTTCAGGGCGTAGGGGGAAGAGTAAACACGATTGAGGTGAAGGAAGAACAACAGGTGAAAAAAGGGGATGTGCTCATGACCCTCGATCCTGTAGACCTTGATTTGCAAATTGAGAAATTAAAAACGGATATCGCACAGGCTGATGTGAAAATAAAACAGGCTAAAGACGGGCTGCAAAATCAGTCGGAGAAAATTTCAACTTCAGAAAAACAGGGACAATTGGACATTCAAGCCGCGCAAGCAGGAGAGTCCTTATTAAATCAAGGAACACGTGCGGAGGATATTCTAAGACAAAAGCTGGCTATTGAAGCAGCACAGCAATCGTTGGACGCAGCTCTGACAGGAGTAGAGACAGCCAAAAGGAATGCGGAAATCGCGCAAAAAACAGTATCATCCAGACAACAGGCTCTGGACTTGGCTAATGTGAATTACAACCGTATCAAAGCGTTATATGATGCTGGAGCTGGAACCAAAGCAGAACTGGATAACGCCAAAAACCAACTGGATAATGCCCAAATCGCGTTAGATACAGCTACAGATCAGGTTGAAGTTGCCAAAAACCAGATTATAGCGGCTAGCAAACAATCGGACATTGCTAAAAATGGGATCGCTCAGCAGCAAACCGCTTTGGATAAAATGGAGGCTGGCGCAACGGCTGAGGAACGCCAGCAGGCTCGTATCAAAACAGAAAAAGCCAAGGAAGCCTTGACTCAAACCTCGCAAACACGAAAAGATGTTAAGAATAGCGAATACAATGTGGATCTTCTGGCTCAACAAAAGCAGGCATTAAGTGTTCAACTCAAAACTTTGGAATTGCAGCGCGGACGTATGGTGCTGAAGGCATCCGCAGATGGTAAGGTGTCGCGTATTGTACCTAAAATGGGAGAGATCGTTTCTACGGGGGCAACGGGCGTCGTTATTGAAACCAATCAGCTATACTACGATATTTATGTGGGCGAGGATTCCATGTCACAGTTTAAAGCTGGGGGAAATGTGAATACGCACGTCGTAGCTTTAGATAAAGATGTCCAAGGCAAGGTGAGGTACATTACTTCTGCCCCTCAGTATACCAACATGAGAATGAGTCGGGACAAAGGTCTGTCGGATATAAGCTCCTTCCAAGTGCGGGTGGATGTCCAGCGAACATCTGAATTATTACCTGGAATGACGGTAGAGGTTGTGACGAAATGAAGGCGTTTATAGAAGAATGGAAGCTGATGATCAGTGGTAAGATGGTTTTTATCATGCTGCTCGTTCCTATCGTAGTAGCTGTAGCCTTTGGATTTGTTTTTAAAAATAATCAGCTTAACGATGCCTCTGTAGCTGTAGTCGATTTAGATCATAGCAGTTATAGCCGACAGCTTATTAATAAATTGGATGCATCGCAGTATATTGATGTACGCCATGTGCAAGAGAATGAAGCCGATCCGAATTTACTTTTATATAATGAAAAGTTTTTTGCGGTGATTTATCTTCCAGCTGGGTTGGAGGAAAATAGGATTAAAGGAGTTCAGAGCAACATCGGTTTTTATGTAGATAATACGGTAGGTCAGGCTACTGGAAATCTACGCTCGGCAGTCACAGAGATCATGGCGACGGAAAATGCGATGCTGGCTGGTGGTGGATTAAAGGGGATGGGAATGAGTGACAGCCAGGTTACAGGGCTTACTTCCAATATGCTGCTTCAGCAGCGCCTGTTATATAATCCTACCAATGCTACTTTGATGACCTCAGTTATGGGGTTCATTAATACGGTCATGATTTCACTGATGGGTGCTACTGTACTGACAATTGTCCCGCGATTGCGGGAGCAAGGAAGATTAAAAGAGGAGCTTCAGTTTTCGTATGGTTTGATTCTTAGGGTGTTGCCGTATGCGTTAGTAGGATGTGTGTCCTTTTACCTGTCCATTGGTTTACTTAAGCAAATTGGCGGACTACGCTTTGAAGCGAATGTATGGCAGCTCAGTATTCCATTTCTCCTGTACACGATTACGTTGAGTTTGTTTGCGATGGCTTTAGGGTGGAATGCGGCGAATCCGGGAAAAGCTTCCCCACGCCTCATGCTAATTATACTGCCTTCGTTTTTACTGAGCGGCGCTCAATTGCCAGTAGCTATGCTGCCTACATCGCTGCAATATATTAGTAATATTCTTCCATTGACCTGGCATTTCAAGTTTTTGAGAGGGATGGGCTTCAAAGGTGGGAGCTTAAAATATTTTATTCCCGAGTTGGGAGGCTTTTTGGTCTTACTAAGTGGTTTGCTGCTTATTATCTTTATCCTGATCGCTTTGGAGAAAAGAAAGCTGGCGAAAAGTGAGGATATATCCGTAGGGGTCGAGCCTGTGCTGCAATAAAAAAAGGATTCCGTCGTCCCGAAAGTGGGAGTTCGCGGAATCCTTAATTGTATGCTGCGATATGGTACTGACGGTTGTGCTTTACAGCTTTAACATGTCTTCAAATGTCTCTTCATTCAACACGCTGCCGACATAGAAGGAGCCGAATTCACCGTAACGGGCACTGACTTCATCAAAACGCATTTCGTAGATTAGCTTCTTGAACTGAAGTGCGTCATCGGAGAACAGTGTTACGCCCCATTCCCAATCGTCAAAGCCGACGGAACCGGAAATGATTTGTTTTACTTTGCCAGCATAGCTGCGTCCAATTAAACCGTGGCTGCGCATCAAGGTGCGACGCTCGTCCATTGAAAGCATGTACCAGTTATCGTTCAGATCACGTTTTTTGTTCATTGGATAGAAGCAAATATAACGAGCCTTGTTTAATACAGGCTTCAAGCGTGCGACAATTTGTGGATTTTGCATAGGATCTTCATCTTTGCTCAAATAATTGCTCAGTTCCACCACACTCACATAAGAGTAGGTTTTAGTTGTATATTTGGCGAAGGTTGTTTTGTTAAAATCATTTTCCAGTTTATTGAGGTCTTCCAGCGTTTCGCGCAGGTGCATCATGACAAAATCAGCCTTTTGTCCGACTACAGTATAGACAGCTGAGCTGCCCAGACCCGCTTCCTCGGTAACGTTCCATTCCTTCATAAACTCTTGAAGCTCGTCCAGTGCTCCGGCGCGCTCTTCATCGTCTGCGGTCTTCCATGCTGTCCAGTTGATGGACCGAAAATCGTGAAGCGCATACCAGCCTTCCAGTGTGGAGGCTACTTCGTTAGGTGTTGCTGGGGTTTGTTGAGGTTGATGTTGACTCACGATCTACACTCCTTTACGATCTGTAAATGGTAATCGGCTTAGCCGAAATATGTGTACTTCCTAATATCATTCCTGTATCCAATACGTGATACTTAACCATTATATTGTAGCTCAAAGTAAAGCTTTTCACCAATGAAAGAAGTGTGAAGAATTTTATTTTTACCATGATGCAGGTCACAAAGTCATAAAATAGTTAGTATTCTCGAAAAAAGTAGAACTCAGACGAATACGGCTGCCAAAAAGGAGAACAATTGCCCTTATTTTGTTGGTCCCACCAGAAGGCAAGTATGATAGAATAGAAAAACATCTTGGAGACCGTTATGTCAGGAAAGGAAGAATGTTGGAATGCGGATGAAAAACCTGCTGCACTATACTGAGAACCACCGCTACTGCGTTTATCGGGAATTTGGCTTGAGCGCACTGGATGAATTGATGCTGGGAAGCGTCTATCAGCCGATGGTAGGCGCATTTGCGGTCAGTCTGTATCGACTGTTGTTCCAGCATGTGCCAGTCGGACAAATCGGTTATTCGCCGTTGGAACAGCAGCGTCGCCTTTTTCTGACACTGGGACTGGAACCGAGTGAGAAGGGACGCAAGTATTTGATTGAACAGACCTCCAAACTGGAGGCCGTCGGTCTGTTACAGACGTCCAGGCTGTATGCACCCGAAACGGACGACTATATGTATGAATATGAGATGCAGCCGCCGCTCGCACCTGCTGAATTTTTCAGAACACAGCATCTCACCCTTTTGTTGAGAGACAAAATCGGTAAGTTTGCAGTGCTTTCTCTGAGAGAATCATTGTGGAGCAGAGAATCTAGCGAATGGTCGCAATCTTCCTATAATAAAGAGAATATTTCGATTCCATTTTATGAGTTATTTGAACTGAATACCCATGTTATAGATTATGAATTGGAGCAGGCGTTGTCCGAGGTGTCTACTAGCCGTCAGACTGGACCACTTGCGTCAGAATCGGAGGAAGCATTGAATTATGCAGATATTATTCTCCGTTTTCCGCGTGAATCTGCCAATCGTAAGCACGTGGAGCGTCTTCGGTTTGAGCACGAGCAGTTAGGCATGGTCAATTACGTTGTTCGCAAATTTGATCTTTCTGTACAGGATATTAGCCGCTTGCTGGATGAGGATGGTATTTTCACCGAAGCAGGCGACTTGTTGCTCGACGAGCTTCAGCTTCGGGCTAGCCAGCACTCCAGACAGGATCGCAAGCGTCAGGAGGAGCAGCAGGTTCAAGCCGCCAAGGTAGTTGCTTTGCGCCAAAGGGAAGCTTCCACATCTGAAGAGCCGCCTGCAGAGCAAGCTGTGGAAATGGAATTTTATGTGGAGGTTCCCCCACAATTCACAGCCAAGTGTGACATTCACCAATATAATATGATGTTGCGCAACGAGCCTTATCGCCGTTTGCTGCAAACCTTTTTCCCCGGCACGGTTCCCGGTAACCTGCTGGATATATTCGAGAAAATTGATATCAGCTATAAGCTGCCAGGCGAAGTCATCAACGTGCTGATCCATTATTTGATGTCACTGCTCGTATCCGGGAGCGATCAGCGGATTAACCGCAACTTTGTCGAGGCCGTTGCTTCCAATATGCTGCTTAAGCAGGTAAACACTTACGAGAAAGCCGTTCAATATATAAGGGATCAAGCTAAGGTAAAAGGAAAACAGTCCTCTGCTTCTCCTTCCGGCGGTCGATCCCGCGCGTATGCCAAAAATAACGGGCCAGCCAAGCCATCCATTCCAATCGTTCAAGATCAACCTTCCGAGGAGTCTGTATCTGAGGAAGAATTGGATGAACTGCTGCGTCTGGCCGAACGAATGCAATCCGGTAAACAGAAAAAGGTGTAGGTAGATTTTAAGGTATCCATAACTCTGCACTTTTTAAGAAAGGAGGAGCGTTCTTGGAATCACTGGGCGATTTGCTGCAGCAGATGCAGAACCCTTCGTTTCGCCAGCGCACTCGCAATGTAGCCGATCAGGTTCTAAATGATCCGCTCGTGCAGGAGTTTTGTGCTGCGCATCCTGATGTGGACGAAACACAATTGCGACTCAACATGAGCATGCTCTTTCAGTATGCCCGAGATCGTCGAAATTGCGACAATTGTCCGGGACTGGAACGGTGTCCTAACGATTTTCAGGGCCACTTTTGCAAGCTGGGCGTGGAATATCCGAATGGAACTGCTGAAATTGTAGACATTCGGACCCCATGTGCGAAGCAGATTGCTTCCCAACATGAGCAACGGGTGCGTGAGCGAATTAAAAGCTTCTATGTGGATGAACGCGCACTTCTGGAGGGATATAACGCCCTTGAAATTGCGCGTAAAGATTCACAACGCATGCCTGCCGTCACACAGCTATTCCGTTACATTGAAGAAACGAAAAGTCAGGGTCTATCCAAAAAAGGACTGTATCTGGAAGGTACGTTTGGTACGGGTAAAACTTTTTTGATGGGCTATTTATTGCACGAGTTGGCCCTGTCGGGTCTGAACGGTGTGATCGTGTATATGCCTGATTTTGTGGAGGACTTAAAGTCCATGATCCAGGATGGGCAGAAGCTGAAGGAAACGACCGAAATGCTCAAAAATTGTGATCTGCTTGTATTTGACGATATTGGTGCCGAAAACTTAAGCCCGTGGGTACGGGACCACGTGATGGGCTCTATTTTGAATTACCGAATGAACCGCAAACCTACTTTTTATACTTCCAATTATTCTTTGCAGGGACTGGAGAAGCATCTCAGCTTTACGAGCAAGGATGGAGAGGAAATGTATAAAGGACAACGCTTGATGGACCGGATTCGTCCTTTTGTAGATGTCATTACCGTAAAGGGAAAAAATCAGCGGGGGTAAGCGTTTATCCGTCTGCTATTTCGATATCTTACAATTAAAAGACTATTGTGATATAATTAAAAGGTGTCGAAACAGACATTACAGGTTATAATAATCTTGACTTTTCTATAAAGGAGGAACATACAATGGCAATTGTTAACGTGTCCGATCAATCCTTCAACGCAGAAGTCGAAGGCACAGGAACCGTTTTGGTTGATTTTTGGGCGCCATGGTGCGGTCCTTGCAAAATGATCGCTCCTATTCTGGAGGATCTGTCCACAGAAGTTGGCGACAGCGTCAAAATCGCGAAGGTGAACGTGGATGAAAATCCAGAGTCTGCTTCCCGTTTCGGCGTGATGAGTATTCCGACCCTGATCGTTTTCAAAGACGGACAGCCTGTTGATAAAGTGGTAGGTCTGAACTCCAAAGAAGCGCTGAAAAGCATGCTTACTAAACACCAATAATCATTGCATGTGACCCATGCTCCCGCGGGGGCTTGGTGGAGCGGCCATGAAAGGTCAATGCCTCCGGTTGTAAATACCGGGGGCGTTTTTGTGTATTATTCCTATATATTATAAGTAGTTAGTTGAGTAGTCATTAAGAATGGAAGGAGGAACCGGGCAAATGAAACCTTATGCGGAGGACTTGCAGAATCAGGAGAAGGCGCTGGAGAACATACGGCACAAATTAGCGTTACTGCCGGATGCATCAGGCTGTTACCTGATGAAGAATAGCGAAGGCACCATTATTTATGTCGGCAAGGCCAAAGTGTTGAAAAACCGGGTCCGTTCCTATTTTACAGGTAGCCATAACGGCAAGACGCAGCGACTGGTTTCCGATATTCGTGATTTTGAATATATCGTTACAGGCAGTAATATGGAGGCACTCATTTTGGAGTGCAACCTCATTAAAAAGTACCAGCCACGCTATAACGTGCTATTGAAGGATGATAAAACCTTTCCGTATTTGAAAATTACGAACGAGGCACACCCCAAGCTGGAGGTGACCCGTCGCGTTCTGAAAGATAAAGCAAAATATTTTGGACCGTACCCCAATTCCTACGCGGCACATCAGACGAAGAAGTTGCTGGACCGTATGTATCCGTTACGCAAGTGTGGTGTGATGCCCAAGGAAGTGTGTCTGTATTATCACATGCATCAATGTTTGGGGCCTTGTGTGAAAGAGGTCGAGAAGGAAACGTATGACCAGATTGGTCAGGAAATTGGTTCCTTTTTGAGCGGGGGACATGAGGAAATTAAAAAGGATCTTCAGCGTAAAATGCAGGAGGCCGCAGAGGAATTGTACTTTGAGCGGGCCAAGGAGTTGCGAGATCAGATTATCAGCATCGGCGCGATGATGGAAAAGCAGAAAATCACCACATCGGATGCGAAAGATCGAGATGTATTCGGTTTTTCAGTAGATAAGGGCTGGATGTGTGTACAGATCCTATATGTCCGCAAAGGTAAAATGATCGAGCGCCATATGTCGACTTTTCCTTTCTACGGTGAGGCTTACAGTGATTTTATGTCCTATGTGGCGCAATATTATAGTGACAACCCAGCAGTGCCGCAGGAAATATTGTTGCCGGATTCTCCTAAGCTGATGCAGGCGGAACAGGTCAATGTCGATCAACCGGTTGCGGCAGAAACTGCACTCTACAGTGCACCTACAGCCGATGTTACCGGACAGACAGATGAGAAAGCGATACAAACGGAGACAGAGCGTTCTGCTGACTCACTACTGGTGGCTGAAGAACAGGCAACTTATGCAGCGGCAACGAATCAAGATCAAGCTGGTGACCAAGATGCCGAGATAAAGGAAACAGAAACTCAACTATCCGGTGGACTGGAGGACCCAAGTACGGCGGCTCTCGCTCTGGCTGAATGGTTGGATGTAAAGGTACTTGTACCGCAGCGTGGACTGAAAAAGCAAATGACAGGCATGGCGACGGAAAATGCACGTGTAGCTTTGGATGAGAAGTTTAAGCTGATCGAGCGGGATGAGGAACGAACATCCAAAGCTGCAAGCAATCTCGGACGTGCCATTGGGCTGGATAGCTTGCACCGGGTGGAGGCGTTTGATAACTCCAACATCCAGGGTTCCGATCCAGTCTCAGCCATGATCGTGTTTATTGATGGCAAACCTGCCAAGAAGGAGTATCGAAAATATAAAATCCGTTCTGTGCAGGGACCCGATGATTATGAAACAATGCGTGAGGTTATCCGGCGTCGATATGAACGTGTGCTTAAGGAAAATTTGGAACGTCCCGACTTGATCGTTGTCGATGGTGGACGTGGACAAATTAAGGCGGCGACCGATGTATTGCAAAATGAGCTGGGTTTGTTCATTCCTGTATGTGGTTTGGTGAAGGATGCCAAACATAGAACATCCCAACTATTGGTGGGAGAATCCTCTGAGGCCGTGACACTTGCACGTAATAGCGAAGAATTTTACCTGCTGCAACGGATTCAGGACGAGGTTCACCGTTTTGCCATCACGTTCCACCGCGAGCAACGCGGCAAATCTATGGTAACTTCCCGGCTGGACTCTATTCCAGGCATTGGCGAGAAACGGCGTAAGTTACTGCTTAAGCATTTTGGATCGCTCAAAAAAATAAGAGAGGCCAGTGTCGAAGACTTCCGGCCTCTCTCTATTGGGGATAAGCTTGCGCGTCAGATTATAGCTGCCCTTCGGGAGGAGGAGTCGTAGAATGCGACTCCTCTTTTTGTATAGGTTCAAACATCATTCGATTTGGTTTTTTAGGACTAAACCAATAAATGATGTAACCCACGATGGCTGGAAGTAAGATCCAGAATAGACCAGCGCTCACATTCACAGTGTCTCCCAGACTTATCACACTAAGTCCCATTAGAATGCTGTCAAAAATAACGTGGCTGAACATAGCGGCAATAAAGCCGTAACGCAGGAACACAAAACTGAACAGCAAACCAAGAAAAGTCAGCTCAATAGGTCTGGAAATCACTGGATAGATCGGATAAAGTGTATGTCCCAGTGCCCAAATCAGCGTGGTGATCAGACAAGCAACAAAAGTATTTTTCACTATTTTTTTGACCATCGGAATACCAAACAGACGGTAGACAGTCTCTTCTCCAATACCTGCCATCCAGGCCATAATTGGCAGCAGCCATGGATAAGCCATATTGTAAGGGGATTGCGTGGCATCTGTTGTGGAGAATGTATTAAATGTGCGCTCCAGTATAAAGAATAAAATGGATTGTACCCCGAGTAAAATAAAGGCCCACAAGTAGCCGACATACATACTGCGAAGCACATACAGCCCGTAGCCCGGCTCTTTCGCACGTGGCCATGCATTCAGTCCAACCTGACGCATAAGTCCGTCACCGCCGACCAAGGAGAAGTAGAGCGCTACAGCCATGACGAAGGTAACACCAATCTGGAAAACCATAAGAAATATAAGCATGCCCTTACCGCCTGCTTCTGCTTGCAATAAAGGCAGCATGTTCATGGTCCCAGCTATACTAGCAATAAAGTATATAACGGATAGAACAATGCCGCGTACAAATGAAGTATGTCGTCGGGTGAGTGATGCATACACAATGGCAAGTACACCCAGCGCAAAGCTAAACAGGGCATAACCCGCATAGGTCATCCAATTCGCCCAAAATGTTTGCTTTTCGATATAATCGGTATAGGACGACGGGGCCGAAAAGCTTTGAGTGAAGGAGCGAACATCACCGTTTTCAAAAGTAAAAGCCAGTGTAAGTACCGAGGCGCCGATTTTTTTATCGTCTATGGTATACTTTAATCCGCCTTCTTGTTCAGTGGTCGCGAGCTTTAAATCCGCCGGCTTAAAGCCAAAGCGCTTCACCCATACAGCGGCCGCCTGCTCCTTGGCTTCAAGCGTCATGCCGTCCTCAGCCACACGTACAAGCCTGTTACGTGCTTGTTCATCCGTAGAAATATCAGCCTGCGTGTAATTGGTGCTGGAGGTGATCCGTTTAAAACTAACGACCTTCCCAGTGGATAAATCTACGTGAATTTGCAGCTTGCTCTTCGCTGAGGATTCAGGCAGATCGACCCGAAAGGTTTCGTAAGGGTAATTTTTCTTCCATGTACGGTCGTACTGTTGAAGCAGTTTTTCTCTAGATAAATAACCGTACAAATCTGTTTCGGCCTGATAGGTCACCAGAGGCTTCTCTGGCTGTGATTCAGTATATCCCAGCTCGGAGCGGGCGAAGTCCAATGCGTGTATAACCGCTTCTTGTTTGCTGATGACCTTTGCATTCATTACTGATTCTGGACTTGGATTGCTAAGCGAGGGAATAAGCAATTGAAAGATAAAAAAGCAAATCAGGCCAATCCCGCCCAGCAAGCCTAATTTTTTGAAGTTGGCCGTGAGCACGACCGGTTTCCCGATAGGATTCATGAGTTTCCTCCTTAATCTGTAAATAAGAACATCCATTAAAGATATCATACTGCACAGGTTCCCGCCAACAGACCAGCGATATTCATGAAAATAGAGTGAAAGCACTTTAAAGTTCCAATAAAATAAGATAAGCTGCGATTAAACGATGCCCATTCGCAAAATAAAGCCAATTTCACGTTTTTTCGACGAAATCGGTTTTGTGATCTGGATATAGAAGGATTATAATCTTGAGGCAATGCCTATAAAATACATAGGTAATGATATACAGTTGAGCCGAATTTCTATGGGAAAACGGGGGAACCATGTTACTGGGGTGAATTTTACAGCCGATCACTGGTGGATCGGAAGTGTAAATAGGGCATACTGTGCTGCCCGAATCCGTCAGCTAACCTCGTAGGCTATGAGCAGGAACCAAGTCAGGCACTCGGTTTTCCGGTGTCTTTTTTTGTGCGTATAAAAGTGTTTGGATTGGTTAGATAGACCGCTGCGGGTGCAGATTATTCTTCCGATTGCTGTTATCCCCGGATTTTTTGATTGTATACCCCCTTTAATGGTTAAAATCCGGAGATAAAGGCAAACGCTTCGCTTCTTCAGAACAATTCTGCCCCCTTCGCTACTGCCCGCCAATAGCACAGGGGGCCGAGTAGTGCTTGACATGCATTCTTCCTGTATTCAGGGAATGCTAATTATAGTTAACTAAGGTTTGGAAAAATCAAAAAATTCAGGGGCAACGACGATCGGAAGATCAAATGGAACGCGTAGCGAGCTTACACCGTATTAAATCACTGTTTTTATAGTTTTAAGGATTAGGAGAGAAGTGATGAATAGATGAATCCCAATGCAAGCTGGCTCCGGCTTTCTCCACCGCAGATATTCGTTGCGGGCTTTGCCATTATCATTCTAATAGGTAGTTTATTGTTAATGCTGCCGATCTCCAATACAACAGGAAAGCCACTTGCGTTTATAGACGCTTTGTTTACTGCCGCTTCCGCGACCTGTGTTACAGGGCTTGTCGTAAAGGATACGGGGACCTTTTTTACAACCTTTGGTCAAGTTGTTATCGTGGCGCTCATTCAGATCGGCGGCCTAGGCTTTATGACCATGGCTACCTTGATTGCACTGGTGTTCAAGCGTCGGATTTCCCTGCGGGAGCGTCTCATTTTGCAGGAAGCGATGAATCAGACTTCTGTAGAGGGAATTGTCGGGTTAATCCGTAAGGTATTACTGTACTCACTGGTTATTGAAGGCGTATGCGCTACGATATTCTCGGTTCGCTGGTCCTTTGATATGCCCGTAGGCAGGGCGATTTATTTTGGAATCTGGCATGCCATCTCCATGTTTAACAATGCTGGTTTTGATTTATTCGGTGAATTTCGCAGCTTGACAGGTTATGTATATGATCCGATTGTTAATTTTACAGCCATGTTTTTGATTATTTCAGGCGGCATTGGTTTTGTAGTGATGTCAGACCTGGCAGAATATCGCAAGCGCAAGAGACTGTCCTTGCATACCAAGGTGGTACTCAGCATGACGGGCGCTATGATTGTAGTCGGCACGCTCGTGATTTTTGTATTTGAGTTTACGAATCCGAAGACTCTCGGCTCGCTTGATTGGGGTGGTAAGCTATTGGGATCTTTATTCCAGTCCGTTACTCCCCGTACCGCAGGTGCCAATACCTTGGACATTGCAGGCTTGCGGCAGGCTACGCAGTTTTTTATCATCATACTCATGTTTATCGGGGCTTCTCCTGGCTCTACTGGAGGCGGGATTAAGACCACAACATTCGCCCTGCTCATTGGAGCGGTGATTTCGATGCTGCGGGGGCGGGAAGATATTGTACTGTTCAAGTACCGACTTGCGCAGGGACGAATTTACAAGGCTTTGACCATTACACTGCTGGGGTTGCTGTTCGTGATCGGGGTGACGATGATTTTGTCGGCAACCGAAGATCATCATTTTCTGATGATCTTGTTCGAGACGGTATCTGCGTTTGGTACGGTGGGGCTGTCGATGGGGCTTACACCTGATTTGACAGTCATAGGCAAGCTGGTGATTACCCTGACGATGTTTGCAGGTAGACTGGGGCCACTCACGCTAGCTTATGCACTGGGGCCGAAAAAGGGTAAAGAATTATATCGTCATCCGGAAGGTAAAATGATTATAGGATAAGGGAGTTTTCGAGTAGATATGAAGACGCAGCAGTTTGTAGTTATTGGCTTGGGGCGGTTTGGCTCAAGCCTGGCTTTGCAATTGGTGGATATGGGGTGCGAGGTGCTAGGCATTGACCGGAATGAGGATGTTGTGGACAGTATGAGTGAGATGTTGACACATACTGTCGTGGCGGACGCTACCGATGAAGACTCGTTGCGATCACTGGGCATCCGTAATTTCGATTGTGGCATTGTTGCTATTGGTGATGACATTCAGGTAAGCATCCTCACCGCCATTTTGCTGAAGGAGCTGGGTGTGAAAAAAGTCGTAGCCAAAGCCATATCTGTGCTGCACGGGCGTGCGTTAGAAAAGCTCGGTGTGGACCGGATTATTTATCCAGAACGGGATATGGGTATCCGGGTGGCTCACCAGCTAGTCACGCCTAATTTGCTCGATTATTTGGAGTTGTCTAAGGAATATAGTATTGTGGAACTCAATGTACCTGCATGTCTGAATGGCAAAACGCTAGCAGAGCTAAATGCCCGTACCCGCTTTGGTTGTAGCGTCGTGGCGCTTCATACGGCGAATGGTATCCTGATCGCACCGACGGCTATGGATCGATTAAAAGCCGACGATATTATGGTCATCATCGGCTCGAATGATAATATCGGCCGCTTTGAGGATGAGGTTGTTAATGTTAATGAAGAGGGCTAAACCCTTTACACCATACGGTAGCCTGCAAACGACGCACGTGTCTCGCTAATCCAGCGTCGTGCTGTCGGACCGAGATCGGTCGTCTCCGAGTAAATGAGGGAGGTCGTTCGGCGTGTCTCCTTCAAATCGGGCAAGTACAGTGCAGTGAGTCCATTATCCCGTAATAGTTCGCTGCGCAAATAGGATTTGGGTAGCAAGGCAGAAGCCTTACAGGTTGGAAGCAGGCGTACAATTGCCTCGAAGGAGTCGATTTCCATGCGGATATCCGGCATGATGCCGCTGCGCTGGAACAAGTCATCCGTCAGACTGCGATACCAGGTTCCTTTGGAGAAAATAATCATCGGCAGTCCTTGCAGATCTTTCATCGAGGCCGTTCCTGTCTTGACGGTTAATTCATGTCCAATGGGAACAACGAGCTCCAAATGATCATCAAATAGCGGAATGCAACGCAGTCCGACTTCATGAATGGCAGATCCGACAATACCGGCGTCTGCTTTTTTGTCACGTACAAAGGCGACGATTTCATGGGTTTTACCGGTGAGCAGCTTCAGCTCGGTTTGAGGATGCTTGCTCATAAAAGCTTCGACAAGGGTAGGCAGCGTTGTCTGGAGTGTCGTGAGACTTGCGCCGAGTGTAAGCATACTCTGGGCTTCATTTTTGTGCTGGGAGAGCTTTTGTAAGAAGCGAAGCTGTCGTTGCCGTTGCTCTAGTGCGAATGTATAAACAAATCGGCCGGTGGACGTAATTTCGAGCCGTTTGCCCCGACGATCAAAGAGATTTACACCCAGCTCTTCCTCTAGCTTGGCAATTTTGCGGGACAGGGCGGGTTGGGACAGATTCAGCAGTTTGGAGGCTTTATTCAGGCTGGACTGCTCGACAATGACGGCAAAAGCGTTCAAATCCTCAAACAAATTATCCACTTCCTCTCTATATGCAAAAAAGACATAATAATTAATACGTATATTGCAATTCCATTATAAGCCGAAAAGGAGTAACATGAAAGCGACACAAGATGTTCACACTTTTGTTTTTCCTAATAAGGGACACCTTGTTGGACATTTCCTGTCGGGAACTGTCATTTTATATGTTATATTACTATTGAAAACGCTATTATTGGGAGAAGGGAGCATGACCTAGATGAGAGGATTTTATTCCAGAAAGCTGCATTCGCTTCTTGGCGTCATTCCGTTGGCTCTATTTTTTGTTGAGCATTTGGTGACGAACTTCACAGCGGTGGAGGGCGGCAAGGAAGGATTTAATCGCAGCGTGGCCTTCCTGAATGGTTTGCCGCTGGTTATTGTGCTAGAAACTTTATTCATCTACTTGCCATTACTGTTCCACGGAATTTATGGCTTGTATATCGCTTATCAGGCTGACCCGAATGTAAAAAGGTTCGGCTATTCACGTAACTGGCGCTTTCTGTTCCAGCGTATTTCCGGCGTCATTACGTTTGTATTTATTATCTGGCACGTATACGACACACGCTTTCAGGTCGCTCTGGGTAATGTAACCCATGAGGAGCTAGGCGGCGTCATGCATGGCATCGTGACAAACCCGGTTTATTTTATTTTGTATTTAATCAGTGTCGTTTCGGCATCCTTTCACTTTGCTAACGGACTGTGGGCATTTATGGTCAGTTGGGGGATTACTGTGGGACCACGTGCGCAAAAAGTATCTTCTTATATCTGTATGACCCTATTCGTGGTGGTGTCTATCGGCTTCATCGCTTCCCTGCTTGCATTCCGCAGCGCGGAATTTCAGGAAACAGCAACTGCCTTGGTGCAATGCAGTACTTTTAAACAACTACTGTAAATGAGTCATATCCATTATACATTGTGTTGAAATTCTATTTTCAAACGTAAAAGGGGATTTGGTTAAAAATCCTGAAAAAAAGGAGTGAGCAGAAATGGCAGCATCCAACATTATTGTCGTGGGCGGCGGTCTGGCAGGTCTAATGGCTACGATCAAGGCGGCAGAGGCGGGAGTTCACGTTCATTTATTTTCTTTGGTTCCGGTCAAAAGGTCCCACTCCGTTTGTGCTCAAGGTGGCATCAATGGTGCGGTAAATACCAAGGGTGAGGGAGACTCCCCCTGGATTCACTTTGATGATTCGGTCTATGGCGGGGATTTTCTGGCCAACCAGCCTCCGGTAAAAGCGATGTGCGAAGCGGCTCCGGGGATCATTCATCTCATGGACCGCATGGGCGTCATGTTTAACCGGACACCGGAAGGACTGCTGGACTTCCGCCGCTTCGGCGGTACCCAGCATCATCGGACCGCCTTTGCTGGTGCGACGACAGGACAGCAGCTTCTGTACGCTCTCGATGAGCAGGTACGGCGCTGGGAATCTGCGGGTTTGGTGACCAAGTATGAAAACTGGGAGTTTTTACAGGCTGTACTGGATGATGAAGGCATCTGTCGAGGGATTTGCGGGCAGGATTTGCGTACGATGGAAGTGAAGACTTTTGCGGCGGATGCAGTTATTTTGGCATCTGGTGGGCCCGGGATTATTTTCGGTAAAACCACGAATTCCGTCATTAATACGGGCACAGCTGCCGGTGCGGTGTATCAGCAAGGCGTACGCTATGCGAACGGTGAGTTTATCCAGATTCATCCGACGGCTATACCAGGTGATGACAAGCTGCGTCTCATGTCCGAGTCGGCACGGGGAGAGGGCGGTCGTATTTGGACGTATAAGGACGGTAAGCCATGGTATTTTCTCGAAGAAAAGTATCCAGCTTACGGAAATCTGGTCCCTCGCGATATTGCGACACGTGAAATATTCAGTGTATGCGTTGATGATGGACTGGGTATTAATGGCGAGAACATGGTCTACCTCGATCTGTCCCACAAGGACCCGAAAGAGCTGGATGTAAAACTGGGCGGCATTATTGAAATTTATGAGAAATTCGTCGGTGATGATCCGCGCAAAATTCCGATGAAAATATTCCCGGCTGTTCATTATTCAATGGGCGGCATGTGGGTCGATTACAATCAGATGACCAATATACCAGGCCTGTTCGCGGCTGGTGAGTGTGAATTCCAATACCACGGAGCGAACCGTTTGGGTGCGAACTCGTTGCTCTCAGCCATTTACGGCGGGATGGTGGCTGGACCTAAGGCTGTGGAATATATCAAAGGCTTGAAAAAATCTGCACAGGATACAGCGTCCTCCGTATTTGATGCCGCAGTCAATCAGCAGACGGAGAAGTATGAGCGTATTTTGCATATGGACGGAAAAGAAAATGCCTATGTTCTTCATAAAGAGCTGGGCGAGTGGATGACGAACAACATGACTGTGGTTCGTTATAATGACAAGCTGGAAGCTACGATCCACAAGATCAAGGAGCTGAAGGAGCGTTATTCTAACATTAACATCAATGACGCTTCGCGCTGGAACAATGCGGGTGCGGCGTTTACACGGCAACTGTGGAATATGATGGAGCTGGCTGAAGCGATGACCAAAGGTGCGCTGCTGCGCAACGAAAGCCGTGGGGCCCATTACAAACCAGACTTTCCAGATCGCAACGATGAGGATTTCCTGAAAACGACGATTGCGGACTGGACACCGGAAGGACCACAAATCTCGTATGAAGCGGTGGATGTTTCGCTGATCAAGCCACGCATTCGGGATTATTCCAAGAACAAATAACGGAAGGGAGTGTATTAGATGTCGGAGCAAGCAGTGAAGTCGAATAAAACAGTGAAGTTCGTTGTGACCCGTCAAGCTGATCCTAAAGCCAGTCCCTATACGGAAGAATTCGAATTGGCTTATCGTCCGGGGATGAATGTGATTAGCGCGCTGATGGAAATTCAGCGTAATCCGGTGGACAGCCACGGTAAAGAGACGGCTCCGGTGTGCTGGGAGTCGAATTGCCTGGAGGAAGTATGCGGAGCATGCTCCATGGTGATTAACGGCAAGCCGCGTCAGGCTTGTGCGGCGCTTGTCGATAAGCTGGAGCAGCCGATTACGATTGCACCGATGAGCACGTTCCCGGTAGTTCGGGATTTGGTCATTGACCGCAGCCGGATGTTTAATGCGCTCAAGAAGGTCAAAGCGTGGATTCCGATTGACGGTACTTACGATCTGGGACCTGGTCCTAGGATGGCAGAGAAGAAGCGTCAGTGGGCGTATGAGCTGTCCAAGTGCATGACCTGTGGTGTCTGTCTGGAAGCTTGCCCGAACGTCAACGAGAAGACGACGTTCATCGGACCTGCGGCGATATCTCAGGTTCGCCTGTTTAACAGCCATCCGACAGGGGAAATGAATCAGGAAGAGCGGCTAGAGGCGTTGATGACAGACGACGGGCTGGAAGGGTGCGGGAACTCGCAAAACTGCGTACGCTCTTGTCCGAAAGGTATTCCGTTGACCACTTCTATTGCCGAAATGAACAAGGAAACGACCAAGCATATGTTCAAGCGCTGGCTGACTGTATAGCACTAGACAGCGAATAGGTTATGCCCAAACAGGCTTTTTCTCAAACTGGAGAAAGCCTGTTTTTTGCGCTCAGGAATGATGGAGGGTAACATGGAGGAAGGAGCGCGGGATAGCAGTTATGGTATAATTATGGTATTGTGTATCGTTTTTGGAGAAAAGGAGGCTGGACAGGTGACTGTGCAACCGATAACGAATCGACCTGTCACTAGGTCGGATGTATTGAAGGGATTAGAGGATCTGGGGGTTCGGAGCGGCATGACATTGCTTGCTCACTCGTCGATGCGCAGCTTTGGACGCTTTGTTCCAGGCGGGGCCTCGGTCATTCTTGCCGCACTAACCGAAGCAGTTGGCCCGGAAGGGACGCTGGTGATGCCGACACAGTCACATGACTTGACTGATCCCTCGACTTGGATGAACCCGCCTCTGGATGAGTCATGGTGGGAACTGGTACGCGAGGAAATGCCCGCTTATGATCCGGCCTGGACGCTGACCGGAGGGATGGGCGTCATTGTAGAAACGTTCCGTGGCCTGCCGGGAACCAAGCGCAGCGGGCATCCGCATGTTTCTCTGGCGGCACGTGGACCCACAGCTTCGGAATTACTGGCAGCTCATGAGCTCGACTTTGGACTGGGTGAGCATTCGCCCTTGGCGAAGCTGTACGAGGCAGATGCTTATGTAGTGCTGTTGGGCTGCGGACATGACAGCAACACGTCCCTGCATTTGGCGGAATATCGAACAGCCTACAATGGACGTGAAGTGATCACCCATCAAGCTCCTATGATGGTGGATGGAGCAAAAGCGTGGGTATCTTTTCAGGATTTTAATATTACTTCAGATGACTTTGAGAAGCTGGGACTTGATTTTGAACGGGACTGTCCCTCAGCTTTTACGCGGGTGAACATTGGGGAGGCTTCATGTTTTTTCGCGAGGCAACGTGATTTGGTAGACTATGCGGAGCAGTGGTTGTCCACCCATCGCTAAAGCTTTTGGACGGTAAGAATTCGAATAAGTGAGATCAAGGAATAGATCGCAAGGGGGAACGCATATGGAGAAGACGCCGCACACCCGCCGCGAGAGTCAGGATGGCCCGCATCAGGGGGCCGCTATCCCTCCCGGTTCTTCGCGGCGTTCCGTTTCAAATGAACCAGCCAATCCTTCGCGCCGCCATTTTTTGAAAAAAGCGGCTTTAGCCACAGCCGGAACCGCGCTTCTGGCTGGAGGATATGCTTCCTTATGGGAGCCTAATCATTTGGAAATTACACGCTTCAACTTGTCTATCCCTCGTCTTCCGTCTGCTTTTGACGGAATCAGGGTCGTACATTTTAGTGATGTGCACTTGGGTTTTCACATGGATGAGCAGGATTTACGCGAGCTTGCGGACCGGATAGCAGGTCTGAAGCCAGATTTGCTCTGTTTTACAGGCGATATTGTGGATGACTATGCAGTATCCATGAAGGCTGCTGTTCCAGTTATGGCTTCTATGCACGCCACACTTGGCAAATTTGCTATTCTGGGCAATCATGATTATAGAGGCTTACCCGCCGGAGTACAGGAATTGTATCCGAAAACCGGGTTTACGTTGCTGAGAAACGAGCATGCGATTGTAGAGCGCGCGGGGCAGCGTGTAGCCATGGTCGGTTTAGAGGATAACATTATGGGCAAGCCCAATCCGCAGCGTGCCATCCACGGACTACCTGATGAGATGTGCAAGCTCCTGCTGATGCATGAGCCGGACTATGCAGATGTGGCGGCGCAAATGTCCTTTGATCTTCAATTGTCGGGGCATACGCATGGAGGACAGGTACGCTTGCCGGTCATTGGAGCGCCAATGCCGCCTCCGGGTGGACGCAAGTACATCCAGGGATTATTTCATGTGGGAACGGAGAGAATGCCGCTATATGTTAGCCGAGGCATTGGCATGACACATTTGCCGATTCGCGTGCTGTGCAGGCCGGAGCTTAGTGTCATTACGCTAAAATCTGGCCAATAGGCCATGATTTTTTTTCATCTTCATCATATAGTTTGGAACTACATAAAGATCGCTTGAATGTAGTGTAGAGATGTAGTCGTTTCGGACAAAGGAGTGAGGTTCAGATGGATCGTATTGCTGTCATTTCAGATATTCATGGCAATTGGCCTGCCTGTGAGGCGGTGCTGGAGGATATTGCTTCCCGAGGCATTAGCCGTGTGTTTTGTTTGGGGGATCTGATCGGCAAAGGGCCTAGCCCGAGCGAGGTTCTGGATGCTGTCCGTCAACGTTGTGAAGTGGTCGTGCGGGGGAATTGGGATGAGCTGGTCAGTATTACGGATGATCTCAATTTTAGCTGGCAAGCCGAGCGCTTGGGGGCAGAACGAGTGCAGTATTTGGCACAGTTACCGTTTCATTATGATTTCAGAATGAGCGGACGCCGTATCCGTCTGGTGCATGCCTCGCCGCAAAGTGTGTATCACCGTGTGCAGCCATGGGATGAGCCGGAAAAACGGCTTGCCATGTTCGATCCGTTAGCAGAAGAAAATGGAAAAGTTGCTTTTGCTCCGGATGTTGTGGGATATGGTGATGTGCACAATGCTTTTATCCAGCATTTTCAGGGGAAAACACTTTTTAACGTCGGCAGTGTCGGGAATCCGTTGGATGTTACGCAGGCTTCCTACTGCATTTTAGAGGGGGAGATGGGAGAGGAGCAGCCTACGTCCTTCTCCATTCATTTTGTACGTGTACCTTATGATATAGAACTGGCGGTAAAACAAGCGGAGGAAGCTGATGTGCCTTCTTTGCCGTATTATATTCGAGAGCTGCGTACAGGAATTTACCGCGGGATTCAGGACCTGGATTAAGTATGGAAACATTCATTTCTAAAAGCCAATCCATCCGCAGGAGGGAACATTGTGCTGACCAGAGAAATGCTTCGTCTTGGGCTACCAGAGCTTTACACCCGTCGAGTCCGATTGCGCCAGCTAAGAACGGAGGATTATCCCACGCTGGAACGGATCCTATCCGATCCATTGGTGATCCAATATGTGAATAGAATTCGCAAGCCAGTCTATGCACGAATGCGGCGTCTGGTTGCGCAAATTAAAATTTCTTCCGATTCACTAGATTCCCTGCATTTTGCGGTGGAATGGCATCCGAGAAATACAGAAGAAAGCAATCTACTTAGTGAATCCAATGAGCTTACCTCTTCACCGTTGCTCGGTATCGTCTCTTTTCAGCAATGGAATGAAAGAACGGGGGAGGCGCAATTGGGCTATATTCTGGATCGTCCTTTTTGGGGACAGGGGCTGGCTACAGAAGTGGTGGGAGAAATGCTGGATTTTGGTTTCGGATCTTTGAAGCTCCAGCGGATCGAAAGTCGTTGCCAAGCGGATAATCAGGCTTCCATGCGCGTGCTTATTAAAAATAAGATGCGCCTGCTGCGCACCATTGGTGCTTATGATCCCTCAGGAGAGGTGCCAAGTGTATTGGTATTTTCGATGACCCAAGGGGATTATGCATAGAAATGGAAGTGGAATATTTTGTTACAAAGATGAAATATAACTGCAAAACAACTCTAACACAGGACGGGTACAATACAGACATGACCCCCTTTTGAATAATATATGTTGCTGGGCCCGACGATTCGGGTCCTCTTTTTTTGTTATCCTATAGTAGGGCCTTCTCTATTTCTGCGGAAGCGAGTAGCCTTCTTGCCTTGGCTGTGCTCAGTTATATTTCAATTTGTTACAAAAATGAAATATAACTGCAAAGTTACTTTAACATAGAGTGGGTACAACATAAACATGACCCCCTTTGAATCATATATATATATTGCTGGGACCCGGAGCTTCGGGTCCCCTTTTTTTTATGATTTTTAGGAACGGGTCAGGCTGGTTATCAGCTCTGGAAGCCATTCATTTAGGGAGAGAAATGAGTACCCCTCTGACTGGGCTTTGGACGTATCCATGTACCACGATTGTGTAATACCAAATGGAGACATGTGCTCGTCTGCTGTTTTTTCTTTCATCACAGCTTGTTTTCCAGTTACCTGCTCAATGATCGAAATGATCTCCCCAATCCTCACTGTACCGTCGGAGCAAGCATTTACAGGCCCTGTTAAAGGAGTGTGACCAAGCCAAAACAGAAAATCTGCGGCTTCATCGGAACGAATAAATGAGATTTGTGCTGCGGCATTAGGTACTCCGATTTCTGTTCCTTCACGAACATGCTCGATATGAAAATGAAGTCTTTTCGTATAATCGTCTGTCCCCAATACAATCGGAAAACGAACAGCAACTACAGGAAACGTAGCTTGCTGCATAAAAACTGCTTCTGCCTGCCGTTTAGCCTCCTGATATGTAAAATCGTCCTTCCCGCCCTTGCGAACCGGGTAAGCCTGAGGGTCAAAGATGCTCTCTGTCAGCACTTCCGGGCTCGAATCATAGACGGATAGGCTGGAGATCACAATATACCTCTTGGCTATAGCATCAAAAATGCGGCAGGCTTCGCTTGCTTCATCTGGGGAAAAGCAAATATTATCATAAACAACGTCCCACACTTGCTCACCTACGGCCTCAGCGAGCGCTTGCGGGTCGGTACGGTCTGCACAAATCCGCTGAACGCGGTCAACAAACGAATCGCTTGCTTGGCCCCGTGTGAGGATGGTAACGGAGTTCTCGGAACTCTCTAGCAGACGTTCCACCAGTCTCTTGCCAAAAAAGTGCGTTCCACCCAGTACAAGTATCTTTTTCATACTTACATCACTCCTCCTAGAATGGTTTTCATTTATATTAAGATAGACGGACTAATGAATGTAAAAGATACAGGACGCAATGAAAAAAAGGAGGATCATATGCCATACGTAGAGATTCAGGATTTAGAAATGTATTACGAAAAAATGGGTACAGCTGCGAGGCAATGTGGCTTTATATTGTGCGGTGAAGCACCCTCAAATGTTTGCGACCGTTACGACCATAGGCTGTAGTGGAGTCGCATGTCCTGAGGGGGCAGATGAATTTGATTATGCGTCAGAGCGCACAGGATTGGCGCCAATATCCGCAATTGACACGTAGTGAGTTAAGTAGCATTACGTGCCCTGCATTATTTATCGCGGGTGAACATGACGATTTCGCCACAGAAGAGCAACTCCTGGAATTATGCTCAGGGGCCCAAGACTCACGTTATCTAATTGTTCCGGGTTGTAGTCATCGACCGCACATGCTTAGAGAGAAGCCGATCTTAATCAATGATTCTATTCTTTCATTTTTGAACAAACATGCGATTCGTTGAACCAATCATTCGCATAGCGGTGGAGCACCGCCTAATCTTACTCTCCTAGAAGCTTCAAGAAATTGGCCGGCACCGTAATTTGCTGATTATTAATCATAATCTTCCGAAGCTCCTCCATGGAGTCCTCTTCACCTCTAGCGTCTTTAATCTCCTTAATTTCACGATGCAGTCGCTCCATTTGGAGATCTAGCGCATTAGCGGAGTCTGCTGCGTTCTTTAATTCACGTGTCAGACTTTCGGGAACGGACTGGTTGTACTTATAAAAGATTTTATGCTCCAGGCTGGCCCAGAAATCCATCGCAATGGTTCGAATTTGCACCTCTACGCAGACTAGCTCCTCACAATCCGACATGAATACAGGGACTTGAACCAACAAATGCAGACTTTGGTAACCGTTCGGCTTGGGATTCTTGATGTAATCCTTAATTTCCAGTACCTTCAAGTCACTTTGTCTCTGAAGCATGTTACTGACATCATAAATGTCAGAAATAAAAGAGCAAGTAATACGCAAACCTGCGATATCCTTGATATGATCTTTGATAGCATCGAGCGATAACTCGCTATTTTTACGAATCATTTTATTCATGATGCTCTCAGGAGATTTAAGGCGTGATTTGGTATGCTCAATAGGGCTGTAATCGTGCAATGCTTGAAATTCCTGCTTTAATATTTCAATCTTGGTTTCCATTTCGTCGAGCGCAAATTTATAGATGAGCATAAATCGCGTGATGTCATGCTTTAGCTTTTTGAGTTTGTCCATAGGATCTTCCAAGTGCATATGTAATTCTCCTCACACATAGATGTCATAATCTTGCTAAGCGTTCGCCTTTGCAATGGAATTATCACCTTATAAATTACAATCCCCAACAATTCCATTGCAGCAGCGTTCGTAAGATCAAATGATTTGCGGAGCGGCAATTCCCACCTTGAATTTTAAAGCGCCACAGGAATTTTACGTTTTTCTTTAAAGTAGACCCATTCCCGGAAGCCAATATCCTTCAACATTGCCTTTACTTCTTCCCAGTCATCGCCTACCCGCGAAGGCTTATGGGCATCCGAACCAAAAGTGACCTCCACACCAAAATGGTGCGCTCTTTCTAAAATAGAAGCAGACGGGTACCATCCGCCACTTAGCTTGGTTTTACCCGAAGTGTTAATTTCAATCGCCACATTGGATTCCGCAATTACCTGCAAGGTTTCATCAATGGCTTCATCAGCAGGAATGTCTGAAAAGGCTGGAAAGTTCCCCTTCATTGCGTCAATATGGCCTAAAATCTGAAACATGCCGCTTCGCGCAGATTCCTGAATGAGCGCATAGTAGGCTTGTTTGACCTCGATTTTACGAGCGTCGCTTAATTTGTTCCAACGGTTACGGTTAAAAATGCTGTCCCCTTCGACATTGTGAATCGACCCAATGAGATAATCAAATGGATAAGGAGCCAGAGTGGAACGATATAATTCAGCAAAATCAGGAAAATAATCCGTTTCCAATCCGAGGAGCACGTCAATACGGCCTTCGTATTCTTTTTTAAGCTGTTGTACCTCTTCTACGTATTCAGCAAGCTGTGATTTGGCCATATAAATTTTAGGAAAAGCCTGATCCTGTTCGCTGCCCAGGAAAGGGGAATGGTCCGAAATACCAATCGCTTGTAAGCCCGACTGAATGCCTGCTTCAATGTAATCTCGAATGTTTCCGTCTGCATGACCGCAGCGGAAATGATGGGTGTGCAGATCAAATTTCATAGCCTGTCTTCCTTTCGTAATCAGGGTTTATATTGCGTATGTTGTTCATAGCGAATTACGTTATTCAGAACTGGTGAAATTCGTCTCCGGCATCCCCTTCAGATCACTTAAAAATTGCTGCATGGCTGAGTTTAGATATCGGCCGGATTTATAAATCACTCCTACCGGATGACTAACTTCCAACTCAGGAATATGGATCATTTTTAATGTGCCTGCACGCAGTTCAGAAGTGACCGATAGTCTGGAAATAATGGCCGCACCGAGATTAATTTCGACCATCCGTTTGACTTCCTCACTGCTGGACAACTCAATCACGACATGAGGCACGATTTGGTGCTTTTTAAATACATCGTCTACGAATTTTCGTCCCACCGTATCAGGAGAGAGCAGAATCAGCGGAATTTCCCGAAGGGCTTCAATGGTAGCATGTGGTTGTGAAGCCAGCGGATGAGTAGGAGACACGACTAGCTCAAAGGAATCGTAATACAGAACCGAAGTGCTTAAATTAGGATTACGTTCGATCAGATAGCCGATGCCAACATCAATAAGTCCGTTCTCCACCTGCTGATAAATCATGGAGGAAGCCATGGATTGAATGGAGGTTTTGATGAGAGGGAACTGATCCTGAAAGTAGGAAAGCACGCGCGGTAAAATTTGAATAGCGATGGATGTTGTGGTACCCAGCGCAATGTGACCCTGTGGTGTTTCGTTTAGATCGTACAATTTTTGTCTTAATTCCTCAACAACCTCTAATATGCGCTCGGCATGTTCCAAAAAAACAGCTCCCCGGTCGGTCAGGGTGACAGGCTGGTTGCGGTCAATCAGGATGGTTTTGAACTCATCCTCTAGACTTTTAATTTGGGCGGACACCGCCGGCTGCGTCAAATTGAGAAGTTCTCCGGCTTTGCGGAAGCTCATCGTTTTGGAAATCATGATAAGTGTTTCGAGTTGACTGATGTTCATGAAGTTCCTCCTCTCTTTTCTTAATCTTATCGCAGCTGTATAGAATGAATATTTTTAGCCAATCCATAGGTTCATATGTAAAACCGTCGTTATGCTTTATTTCATTAAATTATAGGTTATTCGAGCAGGAAGGGCAATGAATCGAAGCAGAGCACCTTAAAGTGTGGTATATTGGGAAATAAAGACTAAAGTCCTGATATCCTTCAAAAATAATCAATCTAAAACCGGTAAGAAGTAAAGATATAGGACATTATTCACATTTTTTGTGGTTTAGCTATAAAAAATTACCGGGTAGCTGTCGATAAGTGATATAGAGAGCATTTTAATGAGGATCGATTCGTTTTACAGTAATATTTAATTAAAAAATTCTAATTTAAATGGGACTTTTGTTGTGTGTCTAAAAGCCCATCGTAAAGGGGCGCTTTGATCGTGAAGGCAGAAGTGATAAATCCTTTTTTGGAGTCGGCGCGACGGGTCATTGAACAATTGATCCAAGTATCTCCTTCATCCGGAAATCTTGGTGTGAAAAATGTCGAGCTGGTGGACGACCACATCTGGATTATGATCGGGATGACCGGACAGCTTAGCGGAAATATTGTGTTCGGCCTGAATGAACAGGTGGCGCTACGTATGGTATCAGCGATGATGGGCGGATTTGTGTTGACTGAAATTGATGAGATGGGAAAAAGCGCAATTTCAGAATTGGGCAATATGATTAGTGGTAATGCCAGTACGATTTTGTCCAGTCAGGGAATTGTCGTGGATATTACGCCTCCGCAGGTCATGAAATCAGAAAACTTGACCACTTTTGTGCCTCAGCGTGCCCTTTATATTCCGCTCACGGTGGAAGGAATCGGTGAGCTGGATATTCAGGTGATGATCTCTTAATATTAAAGGAGCAAGTTTCTTTAATGTGGAGGGATGAGCGTGAGTATACTACAGGACAAGATAGTTGTGATTACAGGTGCATCCAGTGGGATTGGCGCCCTTTGCGCTCAGTTGTTAAGCGAAAAGGGCGCGATTCCTATTTTAACAGCACGCTCGCAGGAGCGACTGAAGCAAGTATCTGCGGGAATCAGCGGCAGACATGAGCTTATTCAACTGGACGTCACCCGCCAGGAGCAGGTAGAGGCTGTTGCTGCACGAGTATTGGGACAGTACGGACGGGTCGATATATTACTTAACAATGCAGGCTACGGAAAGTTTGAGTATTTTAATGAAACCGACCTGACGGAGTTTGAACAAATGATGGACGTGAACTACATGGGTGTTGTTCGCTGCATCAAGGCGTTTCTGCCACAAATGACAGAGCGGGGCCTTGGACAGATTGTCAATGTAGCATCAATGGCCGGGAAAATCGGGACAGCCAAATCGTCTTCTTACACGGCGACGAAGCATGCTTTGCTCGGTTTCAGCAATGCGCTCCGGCAAGAGCTGCGCGGGAGTGGAGTGACTGTAACGACGATTAATCCGGGGCCGATCGACACACCGTTTTTTGAGTTGGCAGATCCTTCAGGAGGATATGTTCGAAATGTAAGCTGGTTTATGCTACAACCAGATAAGGTAGCACGGCATATCGTAAGAGCGATGGAGCTTCGCAAGGAGGAGGTTAATCTGCCACGGTGGGTATCTCCTTTTCTCAAGCTGTATCAGTTAGCTCCCAGACTGACCGACAGGCTGGGTCATGGGGTGATGAATAAGAAATAAAAGATGTCCCGTAAGCCATTAGCTATGGTGAGGGACATCTTTTATTTTTGTGATTTGGTAACAGGGCTATTTTCGCATATAATGGAGAGTAACGAATTTACGTATAGGGGTTGGACCTTTTCATGACATTGAATTTTGAATCGCTCGGCGTTGAACAAGATCTGTTGGACAAACTGACTGAGCATGAAATTACACAGCCTTCGCCAGTTCAGGCAGAGGCTATACCGGAAATAATGAAGGGAAAGCATGTATTGGCGCGCTCACAAACTGGCACAGGCAAGACACTGGCTTATTTGCTGCCGCTGTTGCAAGCGATTGATCCGCAGAAAAAGGCTACGCAAAAGCTGATACTAGCTCCAAGCCAGGAACTGGCCATGCAAATTGTACGTGAGGGTCAGCGCTACGGTGAGCATCGCGGAATCCGTGTACTCGGTCTGATTGGTGGGGCGGCTATCAAACGTCAAATCGAAAAGCTCAAGGATCATCCACAGCTTGTCGTGGGCACACCAGGACGTGTACGGGAACTCATCGCTTCAAAAAAGTTGAAAATGCACAATATTACAGCCATTGTTATCGATGAGGTGGATCAGATGTTCCAGCTCGGCGGAGCAGGCGATGTAACCAATATATTGGGCACCGCCCAACGCGATCGTCAATTGGTATTCCTGTCCGCAACGCTGAACGACGAGATTCAGTCGCTGGCGAAACGGGAGATGCGTGAATACGTAGAAATTGGGATTGATCCCGACCAGAAGACGGCCAGTGGACTGGAACACTATTACTTTGTATCTGAAGAACGGGATAAGGTGGATATGCTGCGCCGTCTGGTACGTCATTTTAATCCGAGAAAAGCGCTGGTGTTCGTGAATACAACCAATGCCATCGGGGAGATTGAGGCCAAGCTCAAGCATATGGGGCTGACTACGGCATCCTTGTATGGAGATGCGGATAAAGTCACGCGTAGCAATGTGTTGGCCCGATTCCGTGAGGACAAGCTCAAAGTGCTGGTCGCTTCGGATGTGGCAGCCCGTGGTCTGGATATTGAGGGCCTTGAAATGGTTATTCATTTTGATCCGGCTACGGATAGTCAAGCTTATGTTCACCGTGCAGGACGGACAGGACGGATGGGACGCAAAGGATTGGTGGCATCGGTTGTCACTGACCGTGAAACGTTCATCATGCGTAAGTTCTCCCGTGAACTGGGCATTGACATCGCAGAGCGTGCGTTGCATGGAGGTCGAGTAGTTGTGCCGCGTCCGGCGGATGCCAAGCGTGCACCTGTAAGACCCTCCGAGGCTAGATCCTTATCTAACGGAGCATCGGCGGAGGACCGAAAGGCACCTGTTCGTGCCGAAAACGGACGTCCTGGCAGGAATTCCGCGAACGGTTCAGCTCCAGGCAAGAGCAAAGGTGCAGCCTTGTCCAAAGCAGGAAAAGCACAGCGCGAGCGTGATCGCAAAAACAAGGGTGCACCAAGATGGCTGAAGGAAAAAGGATCAAAACCGAACGAGTAAGGGAGAAGAGGGGGAGCCATGGAACAACAGCCTGTGTTGCAAATTAACGGACTGACCGGCGGATATAGCGCCAAGCGCCCGGTGTTGCATCAGATTTCGCTGGATGTGAAACCGGGCGAAATGGTAGGACTGATTGGTCTGAACGGGGCCGGGAAAAGTACGACCATGAAGCATATTTTGGGCCTGATGACACCGCAGGCCGGAGAAATTCGTGTGCAGGGGCATAAGCAGGATGAAAATCCCGAGGAATATCAGGGAGCCATTGCTTTTGTACCTGAATCTCCAGAGCTGTATCCTGAAATGACGGTGATGGAGCATATGGAATTCACGGCCAGAGCGTACGGAGTTAGCGAAGCAGATTTCCGCACACGCAGTGATCAAATGCTGGACTTGTTCCGTATGCGGGATAAAAGTGGAAGTATGTCGATGCACCTGTCTAAAGGGATGCGCCAGAAAGTGATGATTATGTGTGCATTTTTAGCGGGACCGCCGTTGTATGTCATAGATGAACCTTTTTTGGGTTTGGACCCGCTTGGTATTCGTTCCCTGCTTGACTTTATGTTAGAGATGAAGCGTTCGGGTTCGTCCATTCTACTCAGTTCTCATATTTTGTCCACGATTGAAAATTATTGCGATCGTTTCATTGTACTTCATCAGGGTGCCATCATTGCGCAGGGTACGCTGGACGAAGTGACAGCACAGGCGGGTAAGCCGGGCATGCCGCTGGAAGATGCATTTTATGAGCTGGTACAGGGCAGGGAATGAGCATGGATTTGCAACGTCTGCATAAAGAAAGACGTGTAGCGTTCTGGGGACAGGTGTTGCCTTATCTGGGCTATGTCATTCAGAGCGGTCTGGCGGTGGTGTTCGGCTTTGCACTGATTGCCTTTGCCGCATGGTACACGTCGCTACTAATGCATACTCCACCGGATTTGCCCATCCGCTGGATCATGCTTATTGTGGCTATTCCGATTGCTCATGCGAGCTTTCGTACGTATTTAAACGCAGCGGATATTGTTTTTCTCCGTCCACAGGAGCACGCAATGCACTATTATTTTAAGGCCAGCCTGATTCGGGGTGTGGTGTATAAAATATTCGGTTTGCTATTGCTGTCTATTATCGTGTGGCCGCTGTATATTCGCAGTGATTCCGCGCCTAAGCCGTTGCTACTGACCCTGCTACTGTTCGTGCTATTAAAGCTGCTATTCAGCTACGGCGGCTGGCAAGAGCTTCGTATGGTATCGATTGGCGGGAGTATAGGCTATCGTCTGCTTCGGTGGGTGTTGGCTGTGCTGATGGTAGCCGCATGGCTATGGCAGCCTCCACTACACAGCGTACCATTTATCATATTGGTCGGTGTGGTGTACGTGCTTGTTCTGCGTTTTCCGGTCAAGCTGCTAGTGGCTTGGGAAAAGCTGATTCGTACAGAGGGTATGCAGGCTGCTCGGGTGATGCGCACTTTGGGCTGGTTTGTCGATGTGCCCGCCCTTACGCAGAGAGTGACGCCGCGCCGTTGGCTATCCTGGTTGGGAGGTAACATACCTTGGAACAGAAGGGGAGCGTATCGTTATCTGCTGTTTAAGACGTTCCTGCGCACAGAGCCAGCAGGTATTGTCATTCGGCTTGGGATTCTGGGGTTGTTAACTATATATATCACCCATGCTAGTTGGATTGGTATTGCAGTATATTTATTTTTCATATTCCTCATTGGTGTACAGGTCACTTCACTAAGGCAGTATCACAAGGATTCGTTATGGCTTCAGTTGTATCCGATTCCTGCGCATAGTCGTCGTGCGTCTTTTCTCGACTTTGTTGTTCGGTTGACGTTGCCGGCTGCTGTGGTTCTGTGGCTTCCTTTTCTGGCAAAGGGAACGGAAGATCTACTGTCTACACTGCTCACGTTGCTTGGGGGAGTTGCAGTAGTGTTCCTGCTACGAGGCGCTCAAGCCAAAAAATGGCGTTTGGACGGTCAGGATGAAGAAGAAGTGTGATTTGTATCTATGTGAATAAAGTAAAGGCTAATTCGCAGGCAGCACTTGCTGCTTGCGAATTAGCCTTTTTTTGTACTGCTATCATAGCCGTGGGTGCAGATATCCGTCAGCTTATATAAAGATCGTTTTGCTGATGATAACTAATAAAATGAACAGTACCAGAATTGTTCCTGTGCTTGTGAATGCGCCGTAACCACCGTAACCGCCTCTTGTTTCTTCTGCTCCCATGCTCATTCTCCTCTCGGTCATTGTGATAAAGGATACATCGTATCTTATGAAGTGGATTTTCAGATTGCGTGGGCCATTGCTCAGGTATGTTGCTGAATCGCCTTATATTTTTCATCAGATGTAGGGGAGGAGAGAGGAAAAGACACGTATTGTCGAGAATAGAAGAAGTACGTAATCATTATCACTTGGAAAGTGGGAAAGACGAGATGCTGATAGATAAGCTGCTCGTGAACATATTTCTTGTGTTTGTACCGTTATTGGTATATAGCGCTTTGTCAGATCATCGGCATATGAAACATACCCCGTTGCTTATGGGAGGGGTGCTGGGTGTGTCTTCTGTGCTTTGCCTTATGTTTTCGTATATTTGGTATGGACTATTTTGGGATCTTCGATATGTTCCTCTGATCCTTTCTGTTTTATATTTTGGTCCTAAGGCAGGGCTTCTGAATATAACGTTGATGGTGATGGCTCGTATGTATATAGATCCTGAGTCTATAGTGGTGAGTTTTCCCAGCATGATGTTGTGTTATTTGGGGCCTCTCTTGGTGAGAAAAAAGTTTATGCAGCTCAATAGTATATTGCTTCGGGTGGGCATGAATATGCTAATGAGTATATGGACCAGTATTGCCATGTTTATATTTCTGTTAATACATTCCTGGGTCAATGGAAGGCTAGATAAGGATGAGATCGAGCTGATCCGGGCAATACTCTGGTTCGGTATGATTCAATTCCTAAGCATTGGAGCCTCCTCTTTCTGGATGGAGTTTAGTTTGGAACGGGAAGAAATGAGAAGAAAGATTAAATATGCTGAGCATCTGAATACGTTAGGTGAACTGGCTGCCTCTATGGCTCATGAAGTACGGAATCCATTGACCGTTATTAAAGGGTTCTTGCAAATGGTTCAGTCAGGGCTAGAAGGGAAAAATCGCAGATATATTGCTTTGGCACTAGCAGAGGTCGATCGGGCTGAAAGAATTATTAGCGACTATCTGAACTTATCCAGACCGCAGATTGGGAACACAGAGCTGATGGATCTGTCTGGCATGGTTCAACAGATTGTTTTGCTTTTGAAACCGATGGCGACCAAGCAAGGCGTAAGACTGTATACTGAGCTAAGGAATGAAATATACGTACATATGGATCGTAATCAGCTGTTACAGGCGTTAATACATGTGACGAAAAATGCGATCGAAGCTGCGGATGATGGAGGCAGGGTATACATAAAGCTGGCGATTCAGGAAGAGAAGGCATGTCTGCATATTAGGGATACAGGAAAAGGCATGAGTCAGGAGCATCTGGAGCGAGTGGGTACTTTGTTTTTTTCAACCAAAGAGGTAGGAACGGGACTGGGAACGGTCGTCTCCTTTCGAATCATTGAAGCCATGAACGGAAGTATACACTATGAGAGTGAGCCCGGAGTCGGAACGGAGGTAGTCATCCTGCTGCCACTCGCACAAGAATCAATGCTCGCTGCTGAAGGATAGTTTGTTTCGAAGTGTGACTTACAATGGTTCAGCCCATTAAAAAGCGGTATGCCACAACATCCGGCATACCGCTAATGATGCTATATTGAATCTGTTACATATTATGCGTTCAACAAATCTTGTGCGCCACGGTAAACAATGTCATACAGGTCTTCCAGATACTCTTCCTCGATACATGAGAATGCGATTCGGAGATCATATTCACCCAGCGCAATTGTTCCTACCCCATATTGTTCCAGCAAATGTGTGCGCAGTCGTTCAGCGGACAAGCCGTTCAGCTTAAGGCACATAAAATAACCCGAATTGAAAGGATAGTAGCTCCATACATCTCCGTATTTTCCACTATCGAGCAACGCTTTGACTTTATTAGCCCGCCCCTTCATAATTTGGAACTTTTCATTTTTCTGTTGTTCAAAATCGGGTGATTTGAGGGCATCCAGGACGAAGGTTTGAGATGGGTGAGGACCGCTCGAAATCGTTGCCCGAATAATCCCTAATGTTTTTTGTTCCAGTGCGCTCAGTACATCCTGATGTTCCGAAGCAAAGGTAATAAATCCGACACGGAAGCCCCAAACGAATTCTTCTTTGGTAGCTCCGTCAATTTTGACGGGTAGAATTCTCGGATGAAGTCCAGCTAACTGACCGAATAGTGATTCATGCAGGGAGTCCTCGAAGAACAGACCAAAATAAGCGTCATCCGTCACAACTACGACATTGATGCCTGCTTCTGCGGCTTCCTGAATGGCAGCAACAATCGCTTTACCCTCTTCGACTCCCGGTGTGTAGCCCGTCGGGTTATTCGGGAAGTTCAGCACAACGATTGCTTTGCCGTATTCTTTCTGTGCCAGTAGCGCCTCGCGTAATCCTTCACTATTAAAACGTTGATCCTCTGTGAACAACGGGAAATTCACCAAACGTCCATGACGGCGAATACCGAAAGTCAGCTCATAGTTTTCCCAGTTTTTGTCTGGGTAAATGACAGCGTCCCCTTCATCCGTGAACAGGTCGGCAACGATGCTCAAACCATGGGTCAGCGCGTTCGTAACTACGGGAAGGCCATAACCTTTTCCAGCCAATGAAGGGTTTTCCTTCAGCATTTTGTCACGCCATACACTACGAAGTTCAGGTTTGCCCGCAGGGGGTGCGTAAGGGTATAAATCCTTGGGATTGTAAGCGGACAGCTTCTCCTGAATGACCTCCAAATGCATAGGACCGTTACCTTCCGTAGCAATACCAATCGTGGCGTTGTACTTTTTAGCAAGCTTCCCGGCTTCTGCGGATTGACTCAAAATCCCCTCTTTTGGGAAATAAATTTCTTTCCCTAAAAGAGAAAGCATTTGATATACATGCTCGTTGCCTGTCTGAATGTTTTGGTTTAACTGCGCTGCCAGTGGATTCATTCCCGTTTCATCCTTCCAAGTCATTTTGATTACATATTATAGCATCACACACGGTAAGCGTCACGCAAAAGCATCTGGGAGCATAAAAACGCATTTTTTTGCTTAATGAAGGCGCTGAGCTTATATTATAAATTAACGGGATAGAGGACAACCAAAGATTAACAAGAGGAGGTGCAGATTTTGCTGGATACATCTGCGTCATCGTTTATCCTGTTGTCGGCCTTCGCCAAAATTGTGTGCGAGCCGGGCTGGAAATGGCAGGTACGCGAGAAGCCGATGCCAAACTATGATTTATTCTATGTATGGAGCGGAGAAGGAACAGTGGTCTTAAACGGAACATCGTATCCGGTGAGCAAGGGGAGTTGCTTCCTGTTCAAGCCGGGGGATGATACCCGTGCCACACATAACCCGCAAAAGCCGCTCATACTTACCTATATTCATTTTGATCTCATCGAACAACCAGAGCTAGTCCCTGCAAGCTACCGTATGCTGGAGGAAACGTTCGAGGTAGAGCATATGCTTGCCAGGTACGTTCGACTGCGCCTGGAGCGTGCTTACGGAGCTGACGAGGAAGGCAAGCTGATTCTAAAACAACTGATGATTCATCTGCTGCGTGCGGACCGTAAGGAGCCGCAGGAGCAACAGGCCAGTAACCAGCTCACCGAGGTCATTCGGGAAACGGCCAACTACGTGCGTCAGCATCCGGGACTTCCTCATCGCGTCGAGGATTTAGCTGCACGGGCAGGGCTGTCACCGCGTTATTTTTCGATTAAATTCAAGGAGCTGCTAGGTGTTTCCGCGCAATCTCATATTATCAGCATGCGGATTGAGCGTGCACAGCATCTACTGCTGCATGCGGGAATGAATGTGACCGAGGTGGCAGAGGCTTTGGGGTATCGTGACATCTTTTTTTTCAGCCGCCAATTCAAGCAATACACGGGGAAAAGTCCGTCTGAGATCCGGTAATGTTATAGACGGTGGACAAGCTGTTTCGGATTTAGGCATAATGGGAGTAACGCATGACAAATATAAAGGATAAATTCCAAAAAAAGGACCCGAGCCATTACGCCGGGTCCTTTTTTATATGAGCAATTTATATCATTCGATCCCAATGCTCATATGTGTAGCTATAATCCTGTTATGATATATTCACTTATGCTTTGGGATCATGTCGAAAGCAACCCAGACGTTGTCCCATTTTCACCACATCCCCCAGCTTCAATGCGGGGTCTGGCTCAAACGTACCGTTCTCAGTTAGCAAAACGACGGTTGACCCAAATTCGAAATAGGCGAGATCGTCTCCTTTTGTCCATGAGACGGCTTTATCATCCGTATATTTGATGCTACTCACATTCATTGCGCCAACCTTAACGACCGCCACCTCACCGTATTCGTGGGCGATGTACGTAATCTGTCGTTCATTGCGGCTAAGAACTGCTCGCATATGCTGCAAGCCGAAGTCATTCACTGGGTATACCTTGCCGCGCAGATGCTCTTTTTCTACCAGCGTACCGGATACTGGTGCATGAATGCGATGATAATCCGTCGGGCTGAGATAGAGTACAAAAGCATAGCCGTGTGTGTATTTTTCAAGACGCGGAGAGCGGTTAAGAAGCTCTTCCAGCGTATAGTCCTGCCCTTTGACATTCAAAAGAGTGCCGGACGTAATTGGGCCAGTGAAAGTAATCCGTGCATCCACCGGACTGGTCATCACCTCGGCGTTCGTATCAATCGGGCGCATGCCCGCTTTTAATTTGCGTGTAAAATAGGCGTTCAGAGAACGGTATTCCTTCCATTCCTGTTCAGCCTCATGCGTCTGGATCTGGTACGTACGTATAAAGGTGGGGATAAAAAGTCGGCTTGCACCGCTTTGCGCGAAGGAGCCCACAATCCGGCACACCCACTTGCGCGATGATAGCTCCGTCATGAGCCGCAGCCACTGTTTTGCCATTACAGATCCCCCTTGTTCATTTCCGAGCCGTCTTGGCCGGAACCTGTCCGGCCGCTCTGAACTATATTGACACAGAATGTGACGTAAATCAATACAGTGGACGGCCTGGTGAACGTTCGGTATCTGACGAAGGCATCCGTTCGAGAAGCCAACGAGCGTAAGCCATCGGCTGAGTGTATGTTTCTTTCCAGACATTGTGCATGCCAGCCTGGCTGAAGCCATAGCGCTGGTCACGACCGTTGCATTCGATAAAAACAATCTTGCCTTCACGGGTAATTCCCAGATCCAGACCGACATCGGCGAGACGGGGAAGGGTTTGTGCCAGTCGGTGCACGATTTGTAACGAGAGCCGCTCCAGTTCATTCATCAGCCGGACTGCGTTCGAAGTCTGAACCGTCTCTGTTTGTGATAACACCTCCAGTAAGGAACGGGCCGTACCCCCCTGTGCCACATTGGAGACAAAGGTGTGGGAAGGAGCAATTTTAGCGAACATGCCTGTCACACCCCAGATACCGCCATATCCGCGCTGAACCGTCACACGGATATCAAACGGACGATTGTTGTACAAAGCAAGCGGTATGGTTTCCTGTACGATATGAGGCACATGCAGCAGTCGTTTGTGTAGAAATAACGGGAGTTCTCCGACATGCAAACGTAGTGTGGACCAACGCTCAGGTATAGAAGGATGTGCACATTGCAAAGTCCAGCCTCCGCGGGAATGCCGCAGACGCATAATTCCTCTACCCACGCTACCGCTACTGGGTTTAATGACAACATCTCCGGTTTCCTCCATTAAGGTATGGATGGAGGAAAGGTTGCCTTGCAAGGTTTTGGGGAGGTGGATGCGTAGCAGAGGGTCTTCCTGCAGAATTGCATGTATATGGTCTTTGGGGAAACGGTTTTGTTCATTAAAAATATAGTATCCCTTTTGTACAAGCTTGTTGATATCTCTAGCATTTTCATTTTGCCGATAGAGAGTCCGATTGTGGATGACCGGCGGCAACGGAAGAGTCATTTGCCGATACTCGTTGCCGTGTTTAACAAAAGCCCGGCATGTTCCGGTCGCTATATGAATATCCTCCAGACGAAGAAAGCAGGGGATGAGCTCGTAGCTTAACCCGGCGTCCTCGTAATTGGCGATGGATTCATATCGCGTCCTCATGGCGGGAATGCCCCGGTAGGTTGCCGGGTTGAGCATGACGCCGACATGCAACATGAGTATGTCCGCCCTCCTTGTAGCACTCCAACTGATCATACTGTGATTGTAGTCCATCATATGTATCAAAGATCGGCCAGGCATGGACGCTAGCCTTGCGGTAAGCCCAAAGTTAGAAGCGAGGCACCTTTCAGGGAGGCAGACGATATGATACAAGATGAGTGTTGCAGAGTGTTGGAATAAGGTCAGAAAGTAGGTGTGGTGATGCAGAGGCCGAAGGTAGCAGTTGTTACACCGGGCTCCTTTGTTATACCTTCGCCCCGCAGCAGTTCTGTGGAGCGGGTAATTGCCCGCATGGTACCGCTGGCTAGTCATGAGCTTCAGGCGCAGATCTATGGCATAAAGGGAGCAGAGGCATCGGATCATGGCGATGTCGACGGAATTCCCTGTATGCGTTTTACGCGGGGAGCAGGTTATATTTCTGAGGTGATTGCCGATTTAAAGAGATGGTCACCAGCGGTAGTAGATGTACACAACCGCCCGGCAGTTGCGTATGCCATTCGCGAGGCTTTGCCCAATAGCCGAGTTGTGCTGACTTTGCATTCGACCACGTTCATCCGGGAGCCTCACCTTGAACGGAAGGACATGGGTAGGCTACTGGCATCAATGGATCGCATTATTGTGAACAGTGCGTATTTGGGAGCAATCGTAGCTTCTGACTGTTCCGAAGCAGTCAGGAAACGCATCGTCGTAAACAAGCTGGGTATCCATCCTGGCGATTTCCTGCCACGGTGGACTCCAGCAGCAGAAGCGGCCAGGTCGGCGCGATTGGACGATTTCGGCTGGTCAGGCCGCCAAATCGTATTATTTGCGGGCAGACTGATGCCAGGGAAGGGCGTTCACCGGCTGCTCAAGGCCCTGCGGCATGTCGTCCGCGCCTGCCCGGGCGTACTGCTGCTCATTGCAGGTAGTGCCTATTACGGGCATGACCGCCTCACGCCGTATACGGCGTCGTTGCATCGGCAGGTGCGTAAACTAAGGTTGGGGAAGCATGTGCAATTCCTAGACTATGTTCCGCATCCAGCATTGGCCTCGCTATATCAGCTAGCCGATGTGACTGTTGTTCCTTCAGTGAAGGATGAGGCCTTCGGGCTGGTCAATCTGGAAGCTATGGCAGCAGGAGTGCCGGTGGTCGCTTCACGAATCGGCGGTATTCCAGAGGTAGTACAACACGGCGAGACAGGCTGGCTTGTGTATCCGTCTCACGGTGAGCAGGAAATGGCCGATGCCATCATCAGGCTGCTCCAGCAACCTGACTTGCGACGACGGATGGGAGAAGCCGGACTTGGCGAGGTACGGAGACGATTTTTGTGGCAGCACTCAGCACAACGCTGGGCACAAATCATAACGGACTGCGTAACGGAGTGACGTAGGCGCTGTTACGCGCATAGGCTATCTTATAGGCATTAGCCATGATTCCCAGCCGGGTGAATGAAGCGGAGCGACCGCTGGTTCACTCCTGTGCCAAAGGAGCGGTCACCATGAACCATCGTACGAACCATAGCCCTAAGGATAAAAGAACAGCACGGCGTAACCTTTCCCATGCGGTTCCCTCCCCCCGTGTTAACAAGGAGAAAGCGGCTTCGACTTCCGGCAGTCATAGACCGAGCCAGCGCGGGACGGCAACGGTCCCTGCCCCTGTAGAGAAGGATACCTCGGTTCAAGCTGTAGAGGAAGCGGCATGGAAGAAGCATAAGCTTCCCAAAACGCTAGAGGAAGCGATGCAGATGAATCGAGCATCTGTACTGCTGTTGTCTGTGCCTGAGTCAGATACGGAATGCAGGATGGATAACGATAAACCGTCTATTACGATGGAAGATCAGGCAGAGCAAGATTCATTACTGGATTGTTCCATAACCAGTATTCACATTGCGGAAGGAAGACACCGCCCAAAGCAGCGCGTGGTCTTGCCTGAGCAAGATATCGATCTAGCTTTCGATACGGAGAAAGAATTAGACTTGAATGCCATTCGCGACGGATCAGCGACCAGTGACGAGGCTTCTGACGATCATATAGCTTCACCTCAATATGGGAGCATTTCTTTTCACCTCCCCGCACAAGCGGATAGGGGTGAAGTGAGCGTTGTATTTGAGAAACCTTTTGTAGATACACAGTATGTAATCACAGCCAATGCCAGTATACCGGGAGTGATGGTATCCGTCACACAACGTCAGAGGTATTCAGCAGTACTTACTGTGGAACGCATACACTCAGGTCCGCTATGTGAAGGGTTGGTCCTTTGGATTGCGATGAGGCAATAATAAGAAGCCAGGAATATAAGTGTCCATAATCAACTTTATAGTAGAAAAAAGGCGTCCCCTAGTGGGACGCCGTATACATAAGAGAGAAGGGGGTAGACTTGTAATATCGGGGAAGTTTATATTATTACACTTATTTCACACCTACGGCATCAAAAGACTTAATAGCAGAGGTTACGGCTATTGAATTTTCACCATAACTGTCTTTGGCTGTTTGGATAACAGCAGCACGTGCGGTGGAGAAGTTAGACGTGGAAGTCAGATAATTGGTGAAGGCATTATAATAAATATATACGGCTGCATCACGTCCGATTCCATCTACCTTGACACCATGAAAAGTGCCACCTTGTGCCAGTAGATAGTAGGCTTTATTAATAATACCGCTATTAATATGGGCTCCACCATAATCCTCGTTGTTAGGATCAGGATAGAGATTGCTGTAGTGATCGACTTGACCGTATTTGACAGGATCGGAAAGGGAGCGAATGGCATCGCCCTTAATATTAGGGGTATAAGCGACTTTGCCGAAATCCCAATTGGTACGCTCAATGTCGTTGCCTATAATATCTGAGATGGCTTCACTTAATGCACCAGATTCAGCGAAATACACGAGCCCTGATGAATGCTCGGTCACACCGTGTGTCAGCTCATGGGCAACAATTTCAAGGTCGCTGCTAAAAGGGGCAAATAACGTGCCGTCTCCGTCTCCGTAAAGCATGTGAGTGCCACCCCAGTGGGCATTATTGTAGTTCTTTGCGCCGTAATGGACTGCCGAAGCGATGGCCATGCCATGCCCGTCAATGCTGTCGCGTCCAAATCTATCCTTGTAATAATCGTAAGTGCGAATAGCGTAAGCGTGGGCATCCACCGCAGCAGGATCTTCCCATACGTTATCGGAATCTGTATACAGGGTGCCGGGGAGCGTCTCGGTGTTGTGGACGTTATAAGTTAGGATTCCTTTACCACGAGTCGTATCCTTTAGTTGATACTTCTTGCCCGAGGCTGTGGTTTCAAATGTTTTGGTATCGCCGAATACACCGCGCCCTGTGCCGATCACTTCGTTAAGAATGTCATACTTGAATACGATTTTTCCGTCATTAGCGTCAATAAAGTAACGTGTGCGCAGCAGAGTGGGCTGTAGAGTATTAACTTCGGTTACATAGACGAGACGTGTGGAGTCTCCATCGGGATAGATGTACAGTTCTGCTGTAGGGTCCACGCTTGGTTCCAGATTTGCAATCTTGGGAATAGAGGATGCAGGCTCTACCACTTCCAATGTACTGTTCTCCAGTTCAGCTGCTTTATCCAAATCCAAGGAGTCCTTATCAACAGAGATTGAAAATTCATTGTTAGATGCTGTTCCGTAAGTGTCTTTACTTACACTACTTGTACCCTCGTAAGGTTCAGGAACGATTGGGGCGGAGGAAGGGAGAGACTGAACCCGTATAGCTGCATCTTTATAAGCGGTATATACAGCCTCAGTAGCACTGATTTTTGGAGTTGTATTTTCTTTAGCATCGGCTTGTTGATTTTCTGAAATGACAGCTCCCAAATAAGAGGTGATTTGACCAGACTTGTTCACATGGATGGTCTGTTCGGCTCCAAATACGGGAATTCCGTCTACATATTGTTTTAACCGATAATGCTTTGTACCAAATTTGTCACTGGTGCGATCCACGATACGAAATTGCTCGCGCACATGGGAACCGATGTGGGTATCGTCCAGACTCAATAATGTTTTTTGTTGTCGATTTAAAAAGCCCCAGACCAGATTGTCGCCTGTTACCGTTGAAGGAGACTTCCAGTTCACCGTTTGGAATGTTGGCGTAAACTGAGTCGGATCGGGAACAGAATTTTCAGCTGCGGAGGCTCCAGGCGCAATGGCTCCTAATAACATAGCTCCTCCTAGAAGTGAAACCCATACTTTTTTCAATTCATACTCACTCTCCTTAATTAATGTTGGGGTAAAAAACACCCTGTTTGCAGAAGCCTAGCGTCATATATGTAAGTCTTGTTGCTCCTTTGAAACGTGAAGAGGCTGGATAAAAATGACCTTATGTAAAATATTAAGGTTTATTTTTTTTGCAATTTCATCGTCTCGGCTCTGATATTAGCACAGAGGTTGTCGAACGAGAAGATTAATTTTACAAAATACCCCAAAATGAATCTTTAGTCCCTGATTTACGGTTTATTTGTCTTATTTAGTCGAAAATGATCGTAGGGACTCTATGAATATGAAAAGGGCGCCCCTTTGAGGGGACGCCATAAATAAGGGGGGAAGGGGCGCAGACTTGTACACTGCACCCCTATTTTTTCGTCCATTGTATGAGTAGGGCCACATGACAGTTGCACAACGGCAACGGTCTATGGACGAGAATATGAGGATTATAGCGTATATGATTTAGTTTACACCTACAGCATCAAAAGATTTGGCAGCTGCAGTTGCTTGTGCCGAGTTCGCACCGTACAGATCTTTTGCCGCTTGGATCACAGCAGCGCGTGCGTTGGAGAAGTCGGAAGAAGAAGTCAGGTAGTTCGTAAAGGCGCTGTAGTAAATTTGGACCGCTGCATCGCGACCAATTCCATTTACAGTTACACCATGGAAAGTACCACCTTCTGCCAACAGATAGTAGGCTTTATTGATAATACCACTGTTCGTATGAACGCCACCGTTATCGGAGCTGCCTTTATACAAGTCGGAATAGTGATCTGGTTGATCATACAGCGTAGGATTGGACATAGAGCGCAGAGCATCGCCTGCAATGTTTGGCGTATAAATATCATCGCCTACAAGCCAGTTTTTACGCTGAATGTCATTGCCGATGACGTCTGAGAAAGCTTCATTCAATGCACCGGACTCTCCGTAATATTCCAAATTCGAAGTATACTCTGTGACACCGTGCGTAAGTTCATGCCCCACTACATCGGGGTCCCCGCTGAAGGCGATAAATGTGCTACCGTCTCCATCTCCATAAGTCATTTGGGAGCCATTCCAGAAGGCGTTGTTGTAGCGGCTACCGTAATGGACTGTCGAACGGAGTTGCAGCCCGCGTCCGTCAATACTGTTGCGTCCGAATTTGGACTTATAGTAATCATATGTTTTGGCAGCATATGCATGGGCATCCACGCCAGCTGGATCATTCCATACATTATCGGCATCGGTCAGGAGGGTACCTGGGATGCTTTGACGGTTGGAGGCCGTGTAAGTCACGATACCGTTACCGCGTGTTGTATCCTTTAACTGGTAGCTACTGCCCGAAGCAGCCGTGGTGAATGATTTGGTATCACCAAGCACACCTTTACCTGTACCTGTCGCTTCATTAATGATGTCATACTGGAATACGATGCTGCCATCATTGGCATCAATAATGTAGCGAGTACGCAGTGGGGCAGGTTCTAAAACATTGACTTCTGTTACATAAACCAGCTGCAGGTCATCCCCTTTAGGATAGAAGTACAGATCGGCTTTAGGATCTACTTCTGGCTGCAGATTAGCGATTTTGGCAATGGAACTTTTTTCTGTCTCCACCGCTTCAATTTTGCTATCTTTCAGGACAGATGCTTTATCAAGACTCAGCTCGTCCTTATCGGTGGATATCGTTTTTCCGTTGTTAGCTGCTTCGGAGTAAGTGTCTTTGCTTACACTGGTTTGCTCCTCAGCATCTTTAGAGATGGTATCGTCGGAGGTAGGGAGGGCTTCAATTCGTGCAGCTGCTTCTTTATATGCAGTGTAGACCGCTTCAGAAGCGCTGATTTTTGGAGTTGTACCTTGCGTAGCTTCAGCTTGCTGATCCTCACTAACCACCGCTCCTAAGTAAGAGGTGACCTCACCAGATTTGCCCACATGAATAGTCTGTTCAGCTCCATATACGGGAATCCCGTTTACATACTGTTTCAGCCGATAATGGCTCACACCGGACTTGTCGCTTGTGCGATCAACGATTCGGAATTGTTCACGTACACTAGAGTCGTCCGCACCCAATAACGATTTCTTTTGCCGATTCAAATAGCTCCATACAATGTCGTCACCCGATACCGAGGAAGGGGCTTTCCATTGCTCGGCGTGAAAGGTCGGTGTAAGCTGAGTTGGCCCCGAAACGGAACTCTCCGCTGATGCACCAGACGCGACAGACCCTAACAACATAGCTCCTCCAAGAAGCGAAACCCATACTTTTTTCATTAAAAATTCACTCTCCTCGATTAATGTCAGGATGAATCATCCTGTCTTGAATAAGGCATTGCGCCATTTATGTAGGTCGTGTTGTCGTCTGGAATAGAAGAAAATGGAACATGAAGAGAAATACCGAAGTGTTTTTCATGAAGCGTACGTGAAAAGAGGGTACTGCAGTATGAAGCATGTGGCCTAAAAAGGTGACAAACTCCTCCTTTCCTGTCGTATATAAAGAAAATAGAATAATGGTGGATAATGGAAAAAAATGACTTATGCAAAAAAAACTAATGTTGATTTTTTGAACTCCCATCATCTGGCTCTGATATTAGCACAGAGAATGACGGACGAGAAGATCTATGTCACAAATTTATCCAAAATGAATCTTTAGACCCTAATAACTCACTTATTTAATAGGATTAATAAGTTATGTAAAATAAAGTCGAAAATTGCTATGTCGAAAAGACTCCACGCTTGCCGTTACACACGGCTTTTGGACCGCATAGGTTATGTTGAACTGTCCTAATCATGCTGTCCATCTATACAGCAGGAAGGGAGGTGAGACGGGAGCATGAAGAAGCAGGGAAGAGCTGGATACAAGATCAAACGGAGGCGGCATTCCGGCGCATACTATCATTCTAAGATGTGGCTGCCGTTACGAATGCCGAACATGCATAAGACCCCTGCCATGAGGGAGGTACTCGACACGGAGAGAGGGGCACAGATTGGCGAAGAGCGACCATCTGGACCGTCATCAGTGGGAAAGTTTTTCGTATCTGTCATTATTCCGGCCATGAATGAGCAAAAAACAATCGGAGCTGTGATTCGCGAGGCGCGCCGTGTCCATCCACATACAGAGGTTATCGTCGTTGAGAACGGATCACACGATAGAACGGCGAAGGTGGCAGCAGCGGCGGGAGCTCGTGTACTTTCTTTCCCGGAACCGCTCGGACATGATGTTGGCCGTCGTGTTGGAGCGGAGGCGGCATCCGGACAGATCCTGCTTTTCCTGGATGGGGATATCGTCATTCCCTGCGTTAGACTCCGGCCGTTTATACACGCCATATGTGCAGGGGCGGATGTGGTGCTGAATGATTACCATGGACCTGTGAATCGTACGCCCGTACATCCTGTAGTGGAGGCAAAGCATGTATTGAATATCTTGTCGAATCGCGCTGATTTAGGGGGAGCGTCTATGACTGGCATTCCACACGCCATTAGTCAAAAGGCTCTAAATAAAATAGGTCCAAAGCCCTTGGAGAAACCTCCCTTATTTCAAGCTATGTCCATCGCTTCCGGGTTACGAGTGGTGACTGTATATGGAATAGCTGTCGGTAAAATAAATGCGACACGTAAAAAACAGAACGGCAAGGACCCGCTGGCAGGTGTAATTGTTCAGGATCATCTGGATGCCATTGCCTGGCTTACATCGCATCTGGGAACGCGTGCAGGCTTTACGGATTTGGAGCGCAAACGGATCAGAGACGAGGTGAAACTGTGAGTAGACCGTATCGCAGAGGGAAGCGTGAAGAACCGAGCTGGGGGATCAGACGTGTTCAGCGAAAACGAGGAACGACGACTTCAATGCATAGCCGTAGGGTGAGAAAGCCCACACCTCGGGCAACAGGAATGACCGAAGTGACTCCACCTGTGGAACGCGAAGTTCCGGGAGATATTGTATTACAGGGAACCGCAGCGGCCGTGGTCAGCGCCTGTAATGAAGAGTCAACGATTGACCGGGTGCTGAGCGAGCTGGAAAAACTTCCGCTTACGGATATCATTGTCGTATTGAACGGCTGCACGGACGGCACGCGCTCCACCGTAGCCAAACATCATCCTAATGTGACTCTCGTCAACGTGCCCGATCGACTGGGGCATGATGTTGGCCGTGCAGTAGGCGCGCGTATGACGCAGGCTGATATTGTGCTGTTCGTGGACGGAGATTTGCCGATTTCGGGATCTGATTTGCTGCCTTTTCTCCACGCGGTGGATCAGGGAACGGATGTCGCGCTTAATGATCTGGGCAGACATTTGCCCCCCTATGCCCAGCAAGACAGCGTGACACGGTGCAAAGCATTCCTGAATCGCGTACTGCGCAGGCCGGATCTGGGAGCAAGCTCATTGACCGCCGTACCGCATGCATTATCTCGGCGTTTACTGGATCAGCTTGGCTCAGCCGTGCTTGCCGTACCGCCAAAAGCCCACGCCATGGCAATTCTGTATGGCATGATCGTGGCGGCAGTACATGCTGTCGATGTCATTAAAACAAACCGTAAGCGGACCTTCAATGTTGGCAAAGGGAACGCTATGGAACAGTTGATCGTCGGTGATCATGCAGAGGCACTGACGGCTGTGTTTCAGGTAGCCGGGTATTCCCCGCTCGGGCCTGTTCCAACACGGGTAGACGTTGCCAAAGGGAGGAATGCACAATGAGTCTGACGAGCATCATTATTCCGACTTATAACGGCCTGCATCTGTTAAAGCCGTGTATTGAGGCGATTCGGACACATACGATAGATGTACCGTATGAAATCATTGTTGTGGACAACGCTTCGAATGACGGAACGGATGATTTTTGCGCATCCGAGCGGCTGATCAGCATACGTCTTCCTGAAAACAGGGGCTTTCCAGCAGCATGTAATATGGGGCTCCGGCTGGCTTCGGGTGATCAGTTCGTTATTTTAAACAATGATGTGACGGTTACGCGGGGATGGCTATCGAATATGTTGGCCGCATTGCAGAGCGAAAGCATCGTGGGATTGGTGGGACCGGTGACGAATTGCGTCAGCGGTATTCAGCAGATACACGGCTTGGAAGGAGATTTGGCCAGCTGTCTGAGATATGCGGAGCAGAATAATGTAAGTAATCCCTCCAGGTGGCAGGAGGTTAAGCGGTTGGTCGGATTTTGTTTGTTATTCCGGCGTGATCTGATGGAACGGATCGGATTGCTGGATGAACGGTTCAGTCCCGGACATTATGAGGATGACGATTATTGTCTGCGCGCACGTGTGCATGGCTACAAGCTGCTCATGTGCAACGACTGTTTTGTCTATCACGAGGGGAATGCGAGCTTCTCACGCTCGGAAACTTCCTGGATCGAAGAGCTGATCGAGCGGAACTATCGTTTATTTATAGAGAAATGGAGCATAGATCCCAGAATGTTCATCGAAACTGGAAACGCTGGGGTTGTATGCACTGAACATGCTGTCGAAGGAGGAAGGAAGATATGAAAGGGGTTATTCTCGCAGGAGGAACCGGATCGCGCCTTCATCCGTTGACTACATTACTCAACAAGCATCTGCTTCCGGTCGGCAAGTATCCCATGATCGTATATGGTATCGAGAGGCTGCGACAGGCTGGGATTACGGATATGCTTATTATTATTGGTAAACAATCGGCCGGACTGTATACCGATTTTTTGGGCAGTGGCAGTGATTATGGTGTCCAACTGACCTACCGGATTCAAGAAAAGGCGGGCGGCATTGCAGAAGCACTCGAACTGGCAAGAAGCTATATGCAGGCAGAAGAGAAATTCACTGTTTTGTTAGGTGATAATTTGTTCAAGGAAGACTTGGGACCTGTGATCGAACGATTCAAGCAACAGCCCCCGGGGAGCGCCAGAGTGTTGTTGAAAAAGGTGGCAGATGCTCGTCGTTACGGGGTACCCGTGTTTGATCCTGAGCGTCCGGAGAGCATTACGCGGATTGAAGAAAAGCCACAGCATCCCCAATCCAAATACTGCGTTACGGGTATCTATATGTACGATACTGCCGTGTTCGATAAGATCCGGCAAATTACACCTTCGGCACGTGGTGAGCTTGAGATCACGGATGTTAACAACTGTTATGCCGCTGAAGGCAAGCTGGAATATGATATTTTACGGCGTTATTGGAGCGACGCAGGAACCTTCGTTTCCCTTCAGGAAGCTGGATTGAAAATGAAAGGACTTCTACCTTGATCTCAATGAAACACCATCCTACCGGGCCAGGCATATAGTATAGGCATAATGCCACCCGGAGGAGTGAACGGCATGAAACGCCTGAATATGCAAAGGAAACACAGCAAGCGGCTCGGAAAGAAAGGCTATTGGTCAGGATATAAAAGGGGCCAGGAGCAAGGTAACAGGTTGGGTCAGGCTTCGTTCGGCAAAGTATTTGAAGGCGTCAGTATTATCATTCCGTCCTGCAATCAGCTTCAACAGCTCCGTGCATGCATTCACCGTATTGAGGAGAATACGAGCCATCCTCACGAAATTATTGTAGTGGACTGCGGCTCGACGGACGGGACATCCACCTATTTGCTCCGTAAAAGCATCGCTGTGCGTTATGCGCTGTTAAAAAAGGATGTGCAAATGATAGGTAGCCTGAATCAGGGGCTGATGATGGCAAAAGGCACTACTATTGTGGTACTGGATCAAAACTCCATGGTGACCCCCGGCTGGTTGGATCGGTTGTTAGGGTGTTTACACAGCGATCCGTGTATGGGTGTTGTTGGGCCTGTAACGAATGGTCCATTCAAAGAACAGCAGATCGAGGTTCCTTATATGAACGAAAATGGAGCACGTCAATTTGCCATGACCTTCAATGTTCCCAAACCGGATGCATGGCGAGAGACCGAAAGCTTGGCTGGATTTTGTTTATTGCTGCGCAGAGAGACACTGAAAAAAACGGGCTACTGGGACGAAGGCTGCCACAGTATTGAGGAGGCCCATGCAGATTGGCTACTGCGTGTGCGTTTGTTGGGGATACGTATGGCAATTGCCGGAGATGCTTTTATCCATTATGAAGAAAGAGATCGGGATACGGTGTATGGTTTTCCTCTAACGACCGAAACAAGCGGTTCAATGGAGGAAAGCAGCCGGAACCGATCCTTTTTTGTACAAAAGTGGGGGGATGCGGATAAGCTGTTCCACAACCTGAAATTCAGTACAGCGGAGACGGACGGCCAGATCTCAACAGGTAAGGAAACACACGTATCAGCGGCAAGCTTTTACCCCATCGGAGCGATTGTTCAGGGACCGTCCGGTGTAGTATTTCGGTTAGAGCCGGGAAGAAGGCGGTATCTGCATGGAGTCAGTGCTGCGGGAGGTGAAAACGTGCAACCTGTCAGATTGTCTCAGCTGGACTTGTTGGCACTTCCCTTGGTAGGGAAGCCGGAGGTCACAGTTTCCGGCAGCACTGATGCACCTGTAGCTGAGTCGCCAGAGGAACCCTTGCCTGTGCTGGCGGCTCCTGAGCTGGGGAACATGTCCATGTTGCCCACACTTCATATCCCAGCTCAACGTAAGCGCTGGATCGAGTTACTGTATGCTGAAGGTGGGCAACTGTACCAAATCGGCAACGGCTGGAAAAGACCATTCCTTACCCTCTACGCTGTGATGAGCTGGCGGGCTGAGGACTATCCAATTCAATTTTTGTCCTCCGAAGAATTGTCGGCATTGACGGAGAAGCAGCCTATTATTGCTCCACCAGTGTTGCGAGGGCATTTGTGATGATCGAATAGGCGCTTTTAGGCGGAACCGACTACTCGCTGCGGCATACGCTGTAGTAGCGGAAAGCCCGTAGGTAATTCGTGCGTTCCGCACGGCGGAGCACATAAAGGAGGGGCTTATGCATAACGAGTTAGATGATTTGCTGATCCACATTTCGCACTCGCAGCAGCAGATGTCGAGGTTGTTGGATGCGGAACGGCAGGTGGTTGTGCGCATGGCGCAGATCATACATGAACTGCCAGATGAGGAGCCGCGTTTTGACGGAATTCCGGGCATTCTCGACAGCTCGGGACAAGTAAACAAAAGCATTGTGGCCTATCTGAACGGCATTGCCGATCTTCAGGAAGCAATGGCTGAAATGCTCGTTCGTGTCGTGAAGGAAACGGCATACCCGGAAGAGGAGTAACGTAACAACCGAGGGCAGGGAGTGAACACATGAGTAGGGAACAAGCAATGATTCACATGCTGGACGCAGCCTCCAAAATGCAGCGGAATGTGTCTATGATCCTGGAGGCCAAGGCGGTCGAAGCAGAAAAAGTGCGTAATTGGGCGCTGAACCATCTGGCGCCCCACGCCTTTGACACCGATGAAGAACAGCTGGGGCGACCTTTGGAGATTCACGAGCAAATGGTGGAAATGCTGGAGGGATTAACGCGGCTTCAGACTGGTCTTTGCAGCAATCTCAAAGCATTGCTGGATCAGGATGAGCAGCAGGGTGGCGGCATGGAAGGGATGATGGGAGGCATGGGCTCGGGGGATATGAACTAATGAGCATGAGGCGTGAACGTGAGATCAAGCTGGATATAATGGAGTCTATTGCTGCCAGCCAGCACGCCGTTGCCCGGATGCTGACCAGTCTTGCGGACTTGACGCCCCATGCGGATATGTCGGCTACCCGTCTGGAAGAAACCATTCGTATACTCAGCAACTACCAGGGCGAAATCACGCAAATGTTGGCGGGTATTCCATTAAGACGACAGGTATATGGAAAACCGACGAAGCCGTGGCTCCATGTGCCTGTTCAGAAAAATGAAACCACCACGAGAAAGCAAAGGAGGAATGAAAATGAGCACAAGGTGGGAACGCGCCACTCGGGAAAAAGCCCGCAAAAGACGTAAAGATGCCCGGCGTTCCAGCATTCGCAGATTAAAACGGAGAAGAAGACGTCTGCTTGCTCTAAGACGCCGTAAAAGAGGACATCATTCTGCACGTAGAAGACATCCTCTTTTGCGGCGGCGAAAAAAACCTCAAGCTAACCCGGTGGCAGTCCCTTCTGCGGAGAATCCACAGCCCGGGACTGTTGCATTGGAGCATGATCCGCAGGCATTTCAGCAGGGGTATGATGCAGCTTACAACGAGGGTTTCAATTCAGGCTTTGCCAAAGGTTATGAAGATGGACACCAGGTCGCTTACAAGGCTCAGTAAACTATGCAGAACATCCATGACAGCTAACCCCCGAAGCTACACAGCTTCGGGGTTATTTGCGGTTCGGCAGTTGGACGGGCAAACGCCAATTTTGTCCGGGCAGTGGCAGTCGTCCATGATGCGTTTGACCCCTCCGCATATAGTTTAGGAGTGACAGAAGTTTATCCTACAACAGGACAGGGTGAAGGATGTGAACGATCAACAAAGCGGAAATGAACGCGAAGCGTACCGATGCGGCTATCGGGAAGGACGCAGAATGGGCGGTTGCACGGCTGCTCTGTCACAGGTCGTGGCCATACAGCCTGCTGTTCGTCATTTGAAAGTGTTGTATATTCCGCAAGGTTTCGCAGCTATAGACACAGGTGTGCAAGAAGCATTAGGCCAAATATGCAGCTCATGCGCCATCGGTACGCCTGCTACGATGCTAGCTGACGCCGAGGCTCAACGTCCAGACCTCGTGCTGGTCATGAACGGGCTGCATGTTTTTCCGGCGGATCATCTGGAGCAGGTACAGCAAATACGAGCCCTAGGCATTCGGACGGCCATATGGTTTGTAGATGATCCTTACTTTACGGAGGATACGGCGTTGATCTGTCAATCCTACGATGTCGTATTTACGCACGAAATTTCTTGCCTGCCGTTTTATCGCGATCAGGGAGTAACGAGGGTTCACTATTTGCCGCTGGCTGCGTCAGCTCGTATCTTTTATCCTCGGCGGGTAGAGCGGGAGCATCAGCATGATATTTGTTTCATTGGAAATGCCTTCTGGAACCGTGTGAAGCTATTCGACCACCTAGCTCCCTTCTTGGCGGACAAAAGAGTGCTGATCGTAGGTGGGCACTGGGATCGGCTGACCCGGCGGGATGTGCTGGAACGCTTTATCCGTCCGGGCTTTATGGAGCCGGAAGAGACCGCTCAATATTATAACGGCTCCAAAATTGTCATCAATATGCACCGCCCGACAGACCCCGGACTGGATAATCGGAATACACACCAGCTTTCAGCGGAGTCCATCAATCCTCGGACATATGAAATTTCTGCTTGTGGCACGCTTCAAATGACGGATGTTCGGAAGGATTTGAGCCGTTATTACCGACCAGGCTATGACATTGAAACTTTCTCTGGAGCAGATGAATTGAAAGTGAAGCTGGACTACTATCTCAAGCATGATTGGGAACGCGAACGCATGGCCTGGCGCGCATTGTACACGACTATGCAAAAGCATATGTACTCCAATCGCATGGAAGAACTGCTGGACAAGGCGATGGCCTAAAGTAAACACCATAAACAGTGAGGAGTGAAAGTGATGACGATATCTACGACAGGACCGTATGACCCGGCTGTTCACCAGACGGCGGCAGCCTCCTGGGAAAAGGGGAGAACTGCGGGATTGCATGACGGATACGACGAAGGATATCTGCGCGGCCGTGCTAACGCAATTGTTGCGCGGATGAAAGCAGTTTTCCCTTTTCGACAAATCCATGTACTGTATGTCGTCTCAGGCAAAGGCCTTCCGTATTCTCCGCTGGATGAGGCGGTCATTACCACATTGCAGAGCATGACGGCTCAGGTTACCGTAACAGACCCACGTCAGCCGGTAGGAGATATTGCCGCTCAGCTCCGTCCGAATCTGATGCTGGCACTGGATGGAATGGATCTTCCGTTGGAGCAGGTTACTGCGGTACGCCAGTTGGGCATCCCCACCGCCATCTGGCTAACGGACGATCCGTATTACACCGACACGACGACCAAAATCGTTACGAATTATGATTATGTGTTCACGTTAGAGATGAACTGCATGGAGCTGTACCGTCAGTTGGGTTGCACGTCTGTGCACTATTTGCCCTTTGGAGCATTTCTGACTCACTATTTCCCCCTCAGCTCGCCCGCTTCGGTACGACGTGAGATTGGGTTTACAGGCTCAGCCTACTGGAACCGCATCTATTTCTTTAATCCGATTATGCCGCAGCTCATGGCTCGTAACATTAAAATCAACGGAATCTGGTGGGATCGTCTCCCGGATTATCAGTCGTATGGTGACAAAATTGAGCTGGGTCGCTGGATGTCTCCGGGCGAGACCAATGATTCGTACAACGGCAGCAAAATCGTAATTAATCTTCATCGTTCCCATCAGGATGATTCGGTGAACAACAACTCACTGAAAATTCCGGGGGCTTCGCCCAATCCGCGTACGTTTGAAATTTCTGCCAGTGGCACGTTGCAACTGACAGATACAAGAGATGATCTGGCTCGTTTTTACAAGCCAGGGGAAGAGATAGAGACCTACAGCTCTCAGCAGGAACTGCTGGAGAAGGTTGAGTTTTATTTGACGCATGAAAAGGAGCGTCGTGAGATTGCTCTGCGTGCTCTGGAACGAACCCTGCGGGAGCACACGTATGGTCACCGGATTGACCAACTGTTGTCGGTCATATTTCCATAAGGTGATTCACACGTCCGGTGGTTGCTATTTTAAAGGAGGTGAACTCCGATCAAGCCGAAAATGATGTTATTCAGCCATGTTAGCAACGTCCGCAGTATTACGGGGGCAGAGAAGCTGCTATTGCAATTTTGTCTAGATATGCGTACGTACTTCGATTGTATTCTCGTAACGCCTGGTGAAGGGCGGCTGACCTCAATGGCCCGCAAGCGCGGAATCACCGTTCTGACACAGAATCTGTTCATGCTGCATGGCATGTATACCCCATATGAGGGATTGGCGCAGGATGCGGAGAATTTGCGGACCCATGTGGCGTATGCACCGTTGTTCCAGATGCTTCGGCATGCTCGACCTGATGTGGTGCTGGTCAATACCTGTGTGAACGTCATGCCTGCAATGGCTGCCCATGAGCTTAATATTCCGGTGATCTGGAAAATTACCGAAGTCATTAACCAGAATGCGCATACGCCAGTTTCTGTTTCTATCATTGAGCGCTATAGCCAATGGGTCATCGGCATTTCTCAAGCTGTAATGCGTCCTTTGCATGGTGGGGGACTGACACGTCCGCATACGGTGTTGTCTCCCTGCCGGGATATGGATATGCCGTCTCCCAGAGAGCATGTGCTGGAACGGAAAAGGAAACGTGAAAAACTGGGGCTGCGGGATTTTCATATTTGCATTGGTTATATTTCTTCCTTTATCTACGAAGCCAAAGGGCTGTTACCTTTTGTCCAAATGGCTCTAAAGCTGTGCGAAACCAATTCGCGGTGTCGTTTCTGGATCATCGGCAGCTCGGTGGACTCGGAATATTACGTAAAATGTGTCTCTTTAATCCGCCAATCTCGTTATAGCCGCCGCTTCCAGTTCAATTCATTCGAGGAATCCGTGTCAACGGCCTATAGCGCAATGGATATTGTTGTGATCCCAAGTATGGTGGAAGAAGGCTTTGGTCTGACCGCCCTGGAAGGGCTAGTTTACGGTAAGCCCGTGGTAGCCTTTGCGCAGGGTGGACTTGTGGAATTGATGGAGGCTACCGGAAATACAGATTTTTTGGTAGAGCCGGGCAACAGCGACATGCTGGCGCAAAAAGTGGGCTATCTGCTCGATCATCCCGAGGAAGTGGAACGGATTGGTGTCCGTAACAACAGTGCAGCTACACGTGTATACGGACCTGATTCCTACCGAAGCAGTATGCACCTCATGGTCAGTCAATGGGTATGTCATCATCCGCATTGGTTCCCGTTGATTCAGCAGCCGGGTGGACCTGTATGGACGAGGGAAGGCGAAGGGCTGCGTCAGGTCACCGCTATACCGGAGGGTTATACCAGCACGATTCGAGAATTTCCTGAATCGGTGGTGTGTCAGCTGCCTGTGCTGGGTCTGCCGCCAATCGAATATGCAGCCATTCAGGGCTTGCCACAACCAGCACCCCCTTTACCTGAGTCACCACCCGAATTGCCCCGCGGCAAGCGTAGTATTCGGGCGAGATGGCCAAAGGGCCGCAAGCGTACCAGACTTCGGAATCGCAGGTATAAGAGAAGCGGCGGCAAGAGTCGCCTTAAGAAAATTCACGGGTTCCCGTTGTCGAAGGGACTTTATCCGAAAACCAAGTCCAGACAGAAGCTCAAGCGGAAAATCAAGCACCGGTCACGGCGACACAACGCGCACAAACCGAAGCGAGTCACACTCAAGGCTGGACAGCATACAAAACAACGGTCCGGGTGAACCTACGCCGGACCTTTGAGATGAACGTTAAGCTGGAGCACAGCCAGTCTGCTGGATGGCTATCCTTCATTGAACGCCACAATTCAATGAAACAACGACAGCAAAGGTGGGTTCCAAAACCATGAAAATATTGACCGTGCTCGGCACAAGACCGGAGATTATACGGCTCAGCCTGATCATTCCGAAGCTAGACCGCCATGCAGATGAACATGTGCTTGTGCATACGGGCCAAAATTACACCGAAAGCCTGAGCGGGCAGTTCTTTCGCGAACTGGGACTGCGTGCCCCGGATTATGTACTTCAGGAGAAAGCGGGGACACTGGGCAAACAGTTGTCCGCCATGTACTCGCAGATGGAGGATATTTTAAACAAGGAACGCCCCGATCATGTGCTATTGCTCGGTGATACGAACAGCGCTTTATGTGCCTTACTTGCGGAACGTATGGGTTATCCGGTCGTGCATATGGAGGCGGGGAACCGCTGTTATGATCTGGATGTGCCGGAGGAGAAGAACCGGCGTGTCATTGATGCGATATCTACCATTAATATGCCTTATACGGAGCAAAGCAAGCAGCACCTACTACGCGAAGGCTTCCCAAGCCAACGAATCATACTGACTGGAAATCCGATCTACGAAGTAATGCAGCACTATGAGAAAGAGGTAACCGGTAGTGGGATTTTGAAAAAGTTGGGACTGTCGCCGGGAGAATATTTCCTGGTCACTGCCCACAGAGCCGAAAATGTCGACCATCCACCGCATTTGCTGGCTATTTTAGATGGTCTTAACCGGGTAGCCCAGCAGTTCGGGCAGCGGGTCATTTGCAGTATTCATCCCCGGACTGCCGCCCGGATCGCAAGCCATCCGCCGATCCAGCTTGATCCGCTAGTGGAATTTCACGAACCGTTCGGTTTTTTTGACTTCGTTCTGCTGGAGCGGCATGCCCGCTGCGCTTTGACAGACAGTGGTACCGTACAGGAAGAATGCTGTGTCATGGGGGTGCCGACGGTTACGATGCGCCGGACGACTGAACGGCCGGAAACGGTAGATTGCGGCAGCAATATCGTGTCCGGCCTTGATGGCGAGGTTATAGCAAACGCGGTAGCCATAATGACCGGGATGACCCATAAGTGGCAATGTCCCGCAGGCTATCTGGTGGAAGATGTGTCGGATAAGGTAGTTAAATTTCTGCTTGGAGGGAAACGGCATGTTTGAAAACCAACGTATCTTGGTTACCGGCGGTACCGGCTCCTGGGGGCATGAGCTGGTTGCCCAGTTACTGCCGCGTAACCCCAAAGAGGTCATTATCTTTTCACGCGGAGAATCCAGTCAGGTTGCCATGAACAGGCAGTTTGAGGATGAACGACTCAGCTTCTGTATTGGAGATATTCGGGATAAGGATGCGCTGACTACCGCTTGTCAAGGAGTGGACTATGTATTTCATTTGGCAGCGCTCAAGCACGTACCCGTCTGTGAGGATCAGCCCTACGAGGCACTCAAAACCAATGTCGTAGGCACTCAAAACGTAATCGAGGCCGCTGTCGTTAATCAGGTCAAGAAAGTCATTTATATATCGACCGACAAGGCCGCGAATCCGTCCAATTTTTACGGCATGACGAAGGCAATAGGAGAAAAACTGATTGTTTACGCCAATCTGCTGAATAGCGATACGCGTTTCGTGACGGTGCGCGGCGGTAATGTTTTGGGCACAAACGGAAGCGTGGTGCATCTGTTCCAAAGCCAGATTCGCCAAAAGGGCAAGGTTTCGATCACAGATATGAACATGACGCGCTTCTTCCTAACCTTGCGTGATGCGATCAGTCTCCTGTTCAAAGCCTCGGTGGAAAGTGTAGGCGGGGAAATTTTTATCATGACCATGCCAACCTGCCGTATTTTGGACTTGGCTGAGGTGCTCATTGAGGATTCAGGTGTGGAAAACGTAGAAATTGTAGAAAAAGGTGTGCGTCCCGGTGAGAAAATTCATGAGATTTTGATGAGCGATTTTGAAAGCCTGACGACGGTAGTCTATGACGAGCAATATTTAGTCATTCTCCCAACGCTGAATATTCCTCAATTAAAGGACCGCTATAATCAGTGCCCTCCCGTGTCATTCAGCAGCTTTAGTTCGGAGTTTAATTTGATGTCGAAAGAGGAGATTCGCAGCATTCTCCAAAGCGGGGGGTTCATCAAATGAAGCTGCTTATTTTGGGTGGTAACGGCATGGCGGGCCATGTTCTGGTGAAGTATTTCCAAAACCAGAGCGGGTATAACGTGTTCTACACCACCCGTGATCCCGAAAATAAAGGTGGTCTGCTGCTGGATGTAAAGGACAGCTTTATGGTGGAGCAGCTGGTACGGAGTGTACGGCCAGACGTTATTATTAACGCGGTAGGTGTACTGAATCAGCATGCCGGGGAGGATCAAATTGCAGCATACCAAATTAATGGGTTGCTGCCACATCTTCTCCGGCGGACAGCGGACAGTATCGGTGCCCGATTGGTTCATATCAGCACGGATTGCGTATTCGAGGGAAATCGGGTACCTGGTTTATATAAGGAGACGGATCAACCCGATGGGACAAGTGCCTATGCTTTGACGAAAATACTCGGAGAAGTAAAGGCCGCAGGGCATCTGACTATCCGTACCTCCATTATCGGGCCGGAAATTCGGCCCAGTGGCATTGGTCTGCTGCACTGGTTCTTGCAGCAGAGCGGAGACGTTAACGGGTATCGCCGGGTCTTTTGGAACGGGGTTACGACGCTGGAATTAGCAAAGGCGATACAGGTGCAGATGAATGAGCCGCTGGACGGACTCATTCATCTGGTTCACCCTGAACCGATCAGCAAGCACGATTTGCTGCTGCTGTTCAAAGACATCTGGAATAGGGAGGATATTCGGATCGTGCCGAAAGATGAGCCGGTGCAGGACCGGACGCTTCGTTCTACCCGGGCCGATCTGCTCTACGATGTTCCTCACTACAGCATCATGCTGAAGGAGCTGCTGGAATGGACGGAAGCACAGCGGAACAACGTCGGCCTGTCATAGTCATTACCGGAGCGGCGGGCTATACCGGGATGCATGCCTGCCGCCATTTTGCAAAGCTCGGCTGGGAGGTAGCGGCGCTGACTCGCACTGCCGCTTCCGTCTCAGAACTGATCTTACTGGCTCGCGATGATGAAAATAACAGCCCAGAGGCGGAGACTCGCAACTGTATTACGCCTTATGTGTGTGACTTGCTCGACAAGAAACGTCTGGGCGAAGTAATTAGACAGATTGCTCCGGATTATGTGCTTCACCTGGGTGGTAAAAATTCCGTCCCTGAATCTTGGGAGAGTCCCCTGCTATACATGGAATCCAATGTACTGTCCACCCTGTATCTGCTCGATGTACTGCGACCTTTCCCCAAAGCCAGAATTGTCGTGGCGGGTTCTCGGCTAAAGACGGCTTTGCAGGCTCCGTATCATCCAACACATCCATACAGCCTTAGCAAAAGCCTTCAAGAGGCAGTCGCGCTCTCGTGGGGCGCGCTGTTCGAACAATCCGTCATGCTGGCAGAGCCTTGCAACTTGATCGGTCCGGGTCCATCTACCGGATTTTGTGCATTACTCGCGGGGTATATCGTTCAGACGGAACGTAGGGAGGGGCAGTCCGCAACTGAAACTGTCCCGTTCCGGGTATCTTCCCGACATGCGCAACGTGATTTTCTCGACGTTCGTGATGCCGTTCGCGCATACGGTGTGCTATTGGAACAGGGTGTGCCAGGCCGAGTGTACTCGGTCTGCACAGGCCGCATTGTGGAACTGGGCAATATCGTGGAACGTATGGTTGCGCTGGCCAAAACATCTATTCCCATACAATGGGGGGATGTGGCAGAGTCAGCATCTACCGAGGCATACCGTGCGAAAGAGCTGGAGGACATGGGCTGGAAGCCGACCATACAGCTGAGGCAATCTCTGGAGGATATGATTCAATACCGCCGAGCCGGAAAGGAAGGAACGATATGAGACCGAAAGTAACGATCGTCATTCCCTTTTATAACTGTGCATATGTGGATCAGGCTTTGCAAAGTGCACTAGAGCAAACTTATGGCCCACTCGAGATTATTGTCGTCGATGACGGGTCCACGGAACATGTTGATATGCTTCAGGCCTATCTTCCTTATATACATTATTTAGGGAAATCCAATGGTGGAACAGCCAGCGCTCTGAATCATGGTATCCGACATGCCAGTGGCGATTATGTTGCGTGGCTCAGTTCCGACGATACCTATCATAGGGATAAAATTAACAATCAGGTTTCTTTTATGGTGGAAAACGGTGCGTACATCTCCCATACCAACTTCAATTTCATCAATCAATATAGCCAAGTCACAAGCTACCAGGCAGCCGCCGTGTTTCCGTCTATGACGGAGTTTTACCGTTTTTTTCAACAAGGAAATCCGGTCAATGGATGCACGGTTATGTTTAAAAAGGAGCTGTTTGCACATATCGGTTTGTTTGATGAATTGCTGCCGTACACACATGATCTGGATATGTGGTACCGAGTGATGCTGGCGGGATATCCATTTCCTTTTCTGAACGAGTCCTTGGTTAACTACCGTTGGCATGATGAAATGGGAACCAAAAAATATTGGCCCGCTGTGGAGCGGGAGTACAACATCACCCAAGCACGTTATCGAGATCGCTTCAGTCAGGTATTGAGTGGTTTATCCTCATGAAGCCGAAAGTCTGTCAGGGGGGATTGATATGGTAGATACGGGGATTGTTATGCCACTGTACAAACAGGATATCGGCTATCTGCAAGCTGCAATCTCATCCGTACTAGCCCAGAGCTACAGGGCATTTCGCTTCATCATTGTTATTGACGGAGCGCCGGAAATGGTGGGACCAGCGCTCCACGCAGCAATGGGAGACCCGCGCGTTCAGTTGGTTACACTCCCTCAGAACCAAGGAGTATCCCACGCCCTAAACCGGGGATTCGATGAGTTGTTTAAAGATCCTGGGATCAAGTATGTGACCTGGGTCTCCAGCGACAATGTTTATAATGCTTCCTTTATTGAACGATTGCGGCAAGAGCTGGAGCAGGGGCCAGACTCACTCGGCCTTGTGTTCTCTACCTTCCGCCAGGTTGATGCATGTGGGAACCCGTTGTACGACGAGCAGCATCAACAGGCATTGATCCGGTATCAAAGTCAGCCACATCATGAATTATTGAACGCCAGCATTGTTGGGGTTTCATTTATGTACAAAAGCAAATATGCCCTCCAGATTGGCGGCTATCGGCTGCAACCCGTTGAGGATTATGATTACTGGCTGCGGCTGACCGAGACGTGCAATATGAAATTCATCCCGGAGATCCTGATGGATTACCGGGTGAATTCCACATTTAGTGTATCGGCCGGCCTACACAGCCAAAAGGAGCACCGACGCTGGCGGCGCGCATTCCAAATCGCCAAATATGAGGCGAGAGCACGCCGGGGCATCCCACTTGAAATGACGATTTTAATGCCTGTCACGGATATGGCTCAAGCTGAATCATTGCTGGATAATCTGCTGGAGCAGCACTACAGCAATTGCGTGGTACGGCTGCTGGATTTAACGCCAGAACAGGAAGCTAGCGCTTTCCTGTCGATGATGCTCGACCCTCGGTTAATCGTAACATCACGGCAGCATTATTCGATCCAGGAAGCACTGGTTCAGGCTATTGGTGAAACCACGACTCGCTTTGTTGTATGCTTCGGTGTCAAACCTTATATTGCCGTGACGGATCTACTGTATCTCACGGATTTGTTGCGCCCATTACAGGATACACATGCCTTTTCCTACTATACAGATGACCATTCCACCATCGGCAGCGGACGAGGGGTTCAGTCCGTACCGCCAGAATGGAATTACGTGTATTACACCCACAGATTGCATCAGGCACTGGAACAGGGTGGCTTTTAAATAACAGGGGACAGTGCAGGGATTGTGGTCAGCTCGGACTGGAGAACACGGTGCTCCTGTACAACATTACCAAACTGATCCAGTCCAAAGTTGGAGAGCACGACATTCGCTGGAGCAGCGGAGGCCACGTTGTATTGTACCTCATAGGCAAGAACCCCTTGTATAAAGAAGGTACGGCGGGCAATGGAGTTTGCAGGCAAGTTAACCGATGTCACATACAGTGGTGTCTTGGTATCCGGTACCAGCGAGAAAAAAATTTGGATGGTCACGGTTGCCGCATTTACTGTGTCCTCATTGACCAAGTTCACAACAACATTGGAGCAGGCAGTACCAAAATCTCTAGTGTTCGTCATATAACCGGTTGTAAAAGCCAATCGAATCATCCTCTCAAAAAACAGAATATTGGATAACCCTTGAAGGGATGCTTTTATACTATGAATCTATTGAAAAGAAAGCTTGTATGGTTGTCTCTAGGCTGTGCTGAAAAAAGTACATTTTGATAGAAATACTTCAGGCGTATCTATTTATATAATGAAGGGAATGCTCGCGATGCCTTTGAATTTTCAGGTGACACCCAGCGGCCTGCCCAAATTTGAGCCTAGTGTTGCTGTTAATTTACTGAATCCGAATATTGTTATAGCTGTAGCTGTTGATTTTAGCAGTGGGCCTCCCTTGATTGGACTGTATCGCTCATTGGATGCCGGAGCGAACTGGACGGATACTTTACTGCCAATTCCACCGGGATATACAGGAGCCGAGGCAGGAATGGTAGCCTATCTGTTCCCCAATATTTTTATCGTATCCGCGCATGTATTTCCGGGCAATGAAAACGGGGCTGTCGTGATCTACCGTTCTACGGACGATGGAGCCACCTTTGATCCTCCAGTGGTCATTAACCCGGGCTATGGAGATTACATTAATAATGACTGGACTAATATTACGACGGATAATGCGGGGGCAAGTCCCTATCTCGGGCACGTCTATGTCACGTATAACCGCCAATATAATGTGGATTTTAATGCTCAATCTGCGGCCTTCTACCAGCGTTCCACCGATGGAGGACTAACTTGGGACCGACCGTTAATGCTCTCCAATATCCAATCCTCAACGGAGCGGCCTGAGCCTGCGGTCGACAAATATGGAAGCGTATATGTCAGTTGGATTCGTACGGGACCGCAAACACCAGCTTTTTTTATCCGACGCTCCTTTGATGGCGGGGCAACCTTCAGCGGGGATATTCTCGTATCCAATATAACGCTTGTGCCCAATCCTTTGCCCGTTCCTGGTTATGACTTTCGGATATTGAATTTCCCCAGCTTGGCCGCGGACTGCTCGGGTGTGCCTTCCACAACAAATACGCTATATGCCGTGTGGCAGGACTTTGGTCAGGGATACAGCAATATTTTGTTGTCCAAATCAAGCGATTTTGGCGGTACCTGGAGTGCTCCGGTCATTGTGACAGACAGCCCGCCCGGCTCGCAAAATTTTTTCCCTGCAATTTCAGTGTCGCCCAAGACGGGACTGGTCGTTGTCGTGTACTATACCAATCGCGTGGACGGCTTTAATCTGGATGTGTTCGCCGCAGAGTCGTCCGATGGAGGTAACACCTTTACGAACAGTCGTCTCACGACGACCTCCTTTAACCCGAATGTCGGTGGAGGCGAATCAGAGCTGATCGGTGATTATATTGATGTCGCCATTGTACCGCCGAACAGCTATATTACCGTCTGGACAGATACGCGCACAGGCAGTTTGACGATATTTGCGGGTGTACCGGGGGGTGGAGCCTGATGCCGAACGTACAGCTTACGCCTAACGGAAGGCTGGCCCAGGAGCCGAGTGTAGCTTTCAACCTGCTCGACGGTACCATTGTGTCTGCGGCTATCGATTTTACGACAGGGCCGCCGTTGACGGCGGTATACCGTTCAGGTAACGGCGGTGCCTCTTTCACACAGCAGATTTTACCGCTACCAGCCGGCTATGTAGGGGCGGAATCCCATAGCGTCAGCTACGGTTTTCCCAACTTGTTTGTCATAGCCTGTCACGTATTTACCGCAGACGGTTTGAGCGGTACCATCGCCACTTATGTGTCGAGAGACAACGGTAATACATTTGATCCGCCTGTGATTGCCCAGCGAGGGTATGGGACATTTGTCAATAATGTTGAGGTCAGCGTGAAATTCGATACTTCTCAGGTCAGCTCCTATACCGGAAATATCTATTTATGTTATACGCATCAGTACAATCCTGACTTTTTCGGCGGATCAGTCATGTTCTTCCAACGTTCGCAGGATGGAGGGATCACATGGGGGACACCCGTGGTGCTCACCGCTGGCTCCAATCAGATTACGCGGGGGGAAATCACTGTGAGCATTACAGGGGTGATTTATGTCGGGTACATTGTCACGAATCCGGTTAACCAATATCAGGTCATTGTGTCCTTCAATGGAGGGACAGCATTTAGTTCCTCGCTACCTGTATCTTCTGTGGTCCCGGTTCCGAGTCCGTTGCCCGTGGCCGGCTTTGGTTTCAATGTGCTGCCGGCAGCTAACATTGCCGTGGATCGCTCTACGAGCCCGAATCAGGGAACACTTTATGCGGTCTGGCAGGATAATCGGGCAGGGTATGCTGATGTACTGCTCGCCCGGTCGGTGGATGGTGGATTAAGCTGGACTGCGCCGCAATCGGTGACAGGGACCAGTGCAGGAGCACAGCATTTTTTCCCGGCCATTGATGTTTCGCCTGTGACCGGCGTGATTAAGATCGTATATTATACCAATCAAATAACGACCTCTTTATTAGACGTATTTGTGGCCGAATCAACAGACGGAGGGAATACATTTACGAACCTCAGAATAACAGACAGCTCCTTTAATCCTAACGGGATTAGTCCGGTTCCAGTCGTTACAATCGGTAATTTTATTGATGTAACGATCGTGCCGAATAATGGTTTTTTTGCGGTCTGGACAGATGCGTTATCGGGTTTCCAGCAAATTTACGGAAGCAACGGAATGTAGCTCAGCGTACGAGACAGAGGAGGTGAGGCTGTTTTGAAAATTTTGTTGGCTACGTACTGGCCGATTCCTCATTTGGGTGGCGTATGGCCCTTTATGATGCAAATTAAACGGAGACTGGAGCTACTGGGCCACACGGTAGACTTGATGGGGAACGGACCGGATACACCTAAATACCATATTGTTTTTGAAGATAGGGAGCTACTGAAGGATCAACTGCTGCCCCTGCTGGATACGAAGCTGAATGAATCGGCTGTCCCTGTATTACATTTGGATTCATGGGTGCAGACGGTGGAAAAGGATCGATACTGTATGGAGCTGGCAGCGGCGTATTTCGGGGTCGAGCAGTATGATGTGATTCACACGCAAGATGTCATTGCGACGCGTGCGCTAAGTCGGGTCAAACGCAAAGATAGCGCGTTGGTAGCGAATATTCATGGCTCGCTGGCTCGTGAAGTTATGATGGCTTTGGAGCGGGATCATGAGGAGGGTTACCGTGAGACGCTGATGTGGAAGTATTATTGGGCGCTAGAGCACTATGGCGCTCTATCCGCGGATATTACCATTACGTCTACAGAATGGATGAAACAGACGCTTGTGCGTGAGTTCGAAGTGCCTGAGCAGCAGATTGCTACTTTCCAATACGGATTGGATACCGAGTACTTCTGGGAAGTCCACGCCCGGGGAACAGACATGATACGACCTGAGGGGAAAAAAGTTATCATTTGTCCTTCACGGCTGGTCTATATCAAAGGGCTGCATTATTTAATGAGCGCTCTTGGCTTGCTGAAAGCAAGTCGTACGGATTGGGTTTGCTGGATTGTCGGGGAGGGAGATAAAAGGGAAGAGCTTCAAACACAGGCGAAGGAGCTAGGGCTGGAAGAAGACGTGGTTTTTCTGGGGCATCGTGAAGATGTACCTGCTCTTTTACAACTGGCGGACCTTTTTGTTCATCCAAGCATACAGGACAATCAGCCGTTTTCGGTCATGGAGGCGCAGATTATGGGGCTTCCGGCAGTGGTATCGGATGCAGGCGGACTGCCGGAAATGGTGAAGCATGAACACACCGGACTAGTCTCCCCGGTTGGCGATGTGGAGGCACTGGCAGCTCATTTGCAGCATTTGCTGGCACAGGATGAAGTGCGGATAGTCATGGGAAATCGTGCCAAAGCATGGGGGATCGCGCATTGGTCTCTGGATGTTATGATTGAACGACTCGTGAATATTTATGGGCAAGCGCTGAATCAAGTACGTTGAATACGTTGATTCAATAGTTAGGAGGGAGAGCATGACTTTTCCTGTCGTTGGAGACTTGTACAACCGTATTTTTGAAATCCAGCAGTCACACCCGGATTTGAAGGTCGATTACGCAATATGGAACCGAATTAACACTTCGTTGCCAGAAGATTATACGCTGCCGGACGCTGACATTTTAGAATGTCTGAAGCAATCCGCGCCATGAGAATACAGACCCTATAAAAAGGCAGGTTGGGCTTAAAACTCCCACCTGCCTTTAGTTATTTCAGCTCATTGTCCATCCGGGTTTTCGTCCATCGAATCTACATACACAGAGCCTCGAACCATGAGTGGTCCTGTAACAACAGCACGGCGGTCGGCTGATTGTACGGTCAGGCAGTATACATAAGGCTCTCCCTGTGTTCCCGTTTCCTCATAGATTAACTCGGCAAATCCCTCCTGATAACAGGAATCCTGCAACCAGTCCAGCATAGGTCCCCGCTCATCGTTGCGACGCAATCGAATATCCAGCTCCCCGATATCCCAGTTGAGCAGCGGATTTTCCCATGCCAAAGAGACTTCAATGACAATACGTCCTTCAGCTTCACTTGCAGGAATGATCAATGTAGAGAGCACGCTCTCCTGATCGGTAACCTGAAAAGGCAGTGCATATGTGCCTGGCTCAGCTTTGTTTTGAACTGAATATTTCAACATACCTTCTTCCTCCTCTGCCCGTTCATTAGGGTGTCACGGTAAAATGACTGGCTGTACGCTTAGCGACAACGTTCCCGTTTTCCAAAAATTCAGCCAGGATAAACAGCGTTTCTGGATTGTAAATATTCGTGATCACTCGCAGATAAAACGGATTTTGGGCTGCCTCCATATCCTTGAGTTCTAGCACGGAGTCAGCTTCGGGAGAAGGGCCCAGTCGAAGAAGTTGCCGCCTAAAAACGCCACTGTCATTCCCCATTTCCAGCAACACATCGACGGCCCTCTTTTCACGATTGAAAAAGGTCACATGGCAGCTTTGTATATGGGCGCTGTGGTAAGCGAGATGGTGATCGATGGTTAAAAGAAACACGGACATATGATGATGCCTCCTTGAATTCCGTTAGGTTACCAGCCTTAATATGATATGAAAAATAACCGGGATTGGACTGGATAGTTGTACGCCTCTTTGACAAAAAGCGCATCGGTGTCCAACCCTTTTCGCCGTGCTGTGCATGTAATGTAGAGTGGAACAAACTACGGCCTGAAGTCCCTTTTTCGACTACAGAAGAAGGATAGAGTAGGAACTGAGAGAAGGGTCGTATTAAAAAAGGAGGCACGGCTATGAGACTCGCACAGCTGGCAGGGGAATATGAAGCGGTCTTCAGTCTGGGGCAAAACTGTACACCTGCCATTCAATTGGAAAAGAACCGTTTGCGGCCGTTTGCCGGGGTACTGGATTGGATGATGTCTGACACGCTGTCCGATGTGAACCGCTTGCTTGAAAGTCGGTTTGCCGGATTTATGGATTTGCCCAATTTAAGTGTCGTTGGTACGAGCCAACTGAATTATATGGTCAGAGATATCGCTTATAATGTGATCTCGGTACATGATTTTCCGCAGGAGCGCAATACGTCCTCAGATCTGGTGACCTATCCCGAGTTCAAGGAAAAGATAGACCGTCGTATTGAACGTTTTTTTGCAAAAACACAGATGGCGAAGCGCAGCTTGTTCGTCCGTATGCTGGGAACCTATGAAGAAGTAGAGAAACTGGAACGTATTTTGTCAGGCATGGTAGCGAATGAATTTCGTTTGTTGGTAGTGAATTGTTCCGGCGTAACGGAGTTGACGGAGGTGGATTGGCAGCTTCCGCATGTATGCGCGGTGGAAATCCCTTTTGCCGATGTATGGAATTACAAGAGTGATCCGCATTGGCGTACTCTTTTTAAAGGGATGACCTTGTCTTCGGAAAGGGGAGGGCGTCGTGCTTGAGCGGTTGCAGGGGGATTATGATGCTGTATTCAGTCTGGGTGGACATTGCTTGCCTTCCATTCAGCTGGATAAAAACGGACTGCGTCCCTATGCGGGTCCGCTGGACTGGATGATTTCCGGTAACTTGTCACAGATCAGTCGCTTGCTGGACGCCCGTTTTGCCGATTTTATGGATGTTGACAGTCTACGTGTCACGGGACATGATTACGGCGAACATAACTTCATGGTCGAGGATGCAAACTATGAGATTATAGCGGCACACCATTTTCCGGTTAGCCAAAATACATCGGAGCAGCTGACTTCCTACCCTGCATTCAAAACGACGCTTGATCGCCGCATCGCACGTCTACTGGATCAATTCACGCTTGCGTCCCGTCTGCTACTAGTTCGTCTTGGAGGCAATCGGGAGCAAGCGGTGGAACTACATGATGTGTTATTACAGAGGATTACACATGATTTTCGCTTGTTATACGTGGATTATACAGGGACTGATGGTGTGACGGAGTTGGATTGGGGATTGGAGCGGCTGGTTTCAGTGGAGCTGCCGCCTGAGGATATATGGAACGGTCAGGATGGGATGTGGCGTTATATGCTGGAAAATGTGAGACTGCACGTCTGAGGTGCTGAGATTCCACAGGCACATTATAGATTGTCTTCGGACTGTGCGTGTGCCTGCGCCAAGCTATAGGGAGTCGCATAACATGATGCGAAGGGAAGTCATATGCTTCGGTTCAAAAGGAGGGTGAGCTAGTGAAGGCTTTGGTCACCGGGGGAGCTGGATTTATTGGTTCTCAGCTGGTACGTGCGCTTGCTGATTCGGACATCAGAGTACATGTGCTGGATAATCTGACGACCGGAAATATGGCAAATGTGGACCCGCGCGCGGTCATGCATATTGCGGATATTCGCAGCTCTGAAGCTAGGACGTTGCTGATTCGGGAAAGCCCGGATATTGTGTTTCACTTGGCCGCACAGGCTGATGTGCAGCAATCCATCCATCAACCCGATGAGGACGCGGATGTGAACGTGCTGGGGACGATTCATTTGTTGCAGGCTTGTCATGAAGCTGGTGTGTCAAAATTCATATTTGCTTCCACATCTGGCGTATACGGAGAGCTGCAAAAGCAATGTATACAGGAAGACGATCCCGTGGAGCCGATTTCAGGCTACGGACTGTCCAAGCTGACCGCAGAATCGTATATTCGACTTTTTTATCGGCTGTACGGTATGAACTACACGATTTTGCGTTATGGAAATGTGTACGGTCCCGGTCAGGCTTCGAAGGGAGAGGGTGGTGTTGTCGCTCTTTTTATGGAGCGGCTGAAAAAAGGAAGCCCCTTGCTCATTCACGGCGATGGGACGCAAACTCGTGACTTTGTGTACGTCAAGGATGTAGTTCGAGCGAATATGGCGGCTATTCATGCAGCGGATCAACGCACAGTACATGTAAGTACGGGACGAACGACGTCCATCAATCGACTGGCCTACGATTTACTGAAGCTGCATGGTTCGTCTGTCCGCCCTGTGTATTCACCAGCGCGAGCTGGAGACATTCACCATAGCTGTCTTAGTAACGCAGTCGCCAGACATTGGCTTCGTTGGGAACCGCTATACGGCATTTCTGCCGGTTTACAGGAAACGTATGTGAGTAGTATGGGCTCAGGCAAAGAAGATATGTCGTGATAAAGAGCGCGCAACTCAAGAAAGAGACTGAGGGAATTCTCAGCCTCTTTTTCATTTGAATAGCAATTAGATGTTCTCGCCAGCCAGCTTAAAGGCTTGATCTAGGATAGCTGCACCGTTCCCTCTACCATAAGCCAACGTGTCAATGACATCTACTGGGATACCATAGGGAGCTGCAATTTCGGTGACTGCCTTTTTACGCATCCGCACTTGAGGTCCGAGCAAAATAGCAATCACGGAATCTGTAATGCCTTCCAGCTCTTCCTTGATGGTGCTTTCGGGGATGGCTTCGATGTTCAGCTCTATGGATCTTGCTGCTGCTTCTTTTTTCATTTTAGAAACCAAAATGGATGTGGACATACCCGCAGCACATGCCAAAATAATTTTTTTCATATTTGAGCGCCTCCAGAATTCATTTTTAACTACTTGTACTCTTCATCCAGATCAGCAATAAATGAGCGTTCTTTGATCGCGGCCTGATACCAGTAGCCGGATTTCTTCAAATGTCGACTTCGATCATTGTCCAGGTTAATTTCTACCAGTCCATAGCGATTTTTAAAAGCATTCATGGGAGAAACGTTGTCTGTAAAGGCCCACAGCATATAACCTGTACAGTTGGAGCCCGCTTCTACAGCTTGTAATGTGTAGTACAAATGCTCTGTTATAAAGTCAATACGATAGTCGTCCTGAATGATGTGTTCCTCATTTTTGAAAGCAGCTTCATTCTCAATACCCATACCATTTTCTGCGACAAACCACTCGATATTGTGATATTCGTTCTTAATGCGCATTCCCATATCGTAAATGATTTTAGGATAAATCTCCCAGCCCCGTGACTTGTTCATTCTTTTACCCGGAAGATCAAAATGCTCATAGTAGTAAGAGGGGTGGAAGGGGGTGTTTTCGTTCCACGCTTTACTCTGCGCTTTGACCCGATGGGGATAATAGAGATTGATTCCGACGTAGTTAACGGTATTTTCCTTAATCACGGCCAGATCTTCCGTTGTAGCTTCAAATGCAATATCATGCTTGCCCATGAGATCGAACAATTCTTGTGGGTATTCGCCTTTAATAAGCGGGTCCAGAAATACTCGATTGTAAAATAAATCATACACATGTGCCGCATACTGGTCATGAGGGGCGCTTGATCGGGCATAAGTGACTTCAGGATTCAGAATAACGCCTATTTTAGCCCCGTGCTGACTATAGTTTTTTGCTTTGAAAAGCTGTACGCACTTTGCGGTTGCCAGCGTTTTATTATAGTTCCATTGCATCCACTTCCGCGTATTTTGTTCATAGGGATAGCGAAGGGCATCTAGATAGACACGAGTCTGTACAACAATGGGCTCATTAAACGTAAACCAGTGCTTGACCCGATCGCCGTACCGTTCAAACACTTTTTCCGCATATTTTACAAATAACTCCACTACATGCTTGGAAGACCAGCCTTCATATTTATCCAGCAGGTAGGCAGGGACCTCATAGTGTTCCAGACAAATCATCGGCTCGACTCCGCTTGCAATCAGCTCATCAATGACCCGGCCCATATAATCCGCATACGTTTCATCCACCACTACATTCTCATAATCCGTTAAGAAGCGGGACCAATTAATAGAAGTACGATAATGGGTTAAGCCAATCTGCTTCATCAGCGCAATATCTTCGGTATAGCGATTATAAAAGTCGGTTGCAACCGCGGGTCCATATCCATTGTGCCAGACATAGCGGTCATTTTTGTACCATTGGTCCAGGAATGAGTCCTGGCCTTCTTTTTTACCGCTCCATCCCTCTGTCTGCCAGGCGGAAGCCGCTGCACCCATGATGAAATTCGATGGAATTTGTATCGTATGTTTAGCCATGACATGTTTCTCCTTTTCATTGTATAAAGAATGCGTTTTCAATTAATTAGTGTATTTCTATAGTAGCGCATTATTCAGTCGTTCGCTTGTTGGCAATTTTGACGAACGGGAAATAAATGATAATCGCTACCACAATGCAAACGATCTGAGTGACGACGGCTCCAATGCTTCCACCTGTAGACAGGTAGGCATTAATAATAGGCGGAGTAGTCCATGGAACCATGACGACGGCTTTACCTGCAAATCCAAGCAACGTCGAGAAGTAACCAATCGTTCCTGTGATGAGCGGAGTAATAATGAAAGGGATAGCCATCAATGGATTCAACATAATCGGAAGTCCGAAAATGACAGGCTCATTAATATTAAACAGACCTGGGCCGAGCGAAAGCTTTGTTATTTCCTTCATATCTTCACGCTTGGAAGCGATCATAATACAAATCAAGAGGGCTAGCGTAATCCCTGAACCACCGATACTCATATATACGTCCCAGAAAGGCATCGTAATAATGTTCGGAATGGGCAGTCCTTGCTCATAAGCAGTCATGTTGACAGTAATCGCGCCAAGCAGCAGGGGTTCACGAATGGGCTTTACCATTTGGTTTCCGTGAATACCGATCACCCAGAAGATTTGCGCAACCAGCATCAGCACCAGTATACCTGGCAGTCCCTGTACTACGGCCTCCAGAGGTTTTTGCACCACATTATAGACAGCATCGTACAGATAGAGTCCCGTAAACTTATGAAAAAAGAATCCAAACATGGAGAAGACAGTCACCGTAATAATGGTAGGAATGAGTGCGGAGAATGAAACGGCCACATTGCTGGGAACACTTTCAGGCATTTTGATTTTTAGCTTGTCGGACTTACCCAGTTTGCTGTATAGCTCGACGGACAGGATGCTTATGAAAATCCCTAAAAACAAGCTCTTGGTATCCGTAAATTGACGGGCTATGACGTCTGTTACTTTTTGCATGTCACCGTTAACCATCAACTCTATCGTGGTTGGTGTCACAGAGATAAAACAGATTAAAGCAAGCAAACCGGGGAAAAGATTTTTCTCACCATTAATTTTTCCTAGCTCCAGACCAATCATGAAAACAGCCAGAATGGTAAGGATATTCAAGCTGGCATAGTTAATGCCTGAGAAAATCGGTTTGTACTCAGCCAGGAATGAGAATGGCCTAAAATGGGCCAAACCATTGACTGGGTCCATGACCATATTGGAAATCAGTACAGCAAAGGCCCCGACAATAATAACGGGCATCAATGTGATAAAAGCTGATTTGATCGCTATAATATATTTAAAATTGTTGATTGCATTTGCTACCGATGTGAGGCCGTCAACCAGTTTGTCTTTGAATGCCATGGGATAGCGTCCCTCCCTCTACGATTTCGGTACGAATTGATCCATGCGTTCATACAGGTCTACAAACTCTGAGGCCATATCGCGAATGGTGAGTGCATTCATCAAATGATCTTGAGCATGTACCATCATGACAGACATCTCTGTTTTTTCACCCGCTGCTTCCTTACGGATGATTCTGGTTTGAATCTTGTGGGAGGACACCAGTTCTTTTTTTGCTGAGGCTAATTCTTCTTTGGCTTCACGAAATTTCCCCGCCTTTGCAAGCTCAATCGCCTCCATGGCGGAGCTGCGTGCATTCCCTGCGTATAATATAATTTGGAATACAATCTCTGTATCATCCATGTCCTCCATGTTCACGTCGTGCTCTGTAGATTCATCATGATTCACGTGATCCTCTCTCCTTTCAATCATCTCGTTCGTATGGCTATTATAATTTGGAATCGCTTTCAACATAACACACATTATTTCCTCTTCTTAACGGAAATCAATCGTTCTTCATACTCCTTATGTTCAACTATTTTTATGCAACACTTCTATGAATTCTGTATACGTTTTGCAGCGAATAAGCTGCTGGACGAGCTGTTCATTATTTAAAATTTCAAGCAAGATATGATACATAGTCTGTAAATCTTCTGATTTCGTACGCTGTATACAGAGCATACAAATAAACTGTACCGGCTTGCCATCCCAATCGATTGCTTTTTGTAATGTACAGATGGCCCAAAATGTGGAATCTGCGAAAGGTTCCATCGGATGCGGGATCGCGACCAAGTTGCCAAATGAAGTGGGGGAAACGGCTTCACGCTCTATCACGGATTGCAGTAGAGGGCCTTTTACAAGATCTGCTTCGTGTATTTTTTCGGCTATAAATTCAAGCACTTGGAGTTTGTTCTCAAACTTCTGCTGAAGGAAGACCAATTTTTTTCGTACATACTGCACAGCAGGAAGTCTGACCTCAGAAATGGCTTGTTCAATTTTAGTAATATCAGAACTGCCCAAAAATGTATTCACATGGATCATAGGGATAGAAAGCGGTTCTGAAATGGGGATCGTGCTAATGACAAAGTCCAGTGTATCCAACGGCATTTGTTTCAGCTTATAAAGTTCAGTGGTTCCCACGATATCCAACCTTGAACCGAAGACCGATTGAAGCTTATAATACAGCAGCTTAGCACTGCCGAGTCCAGAAGCACATACGATCATACATCTTTTGGGTGCATCCTCCATTTTCTTTCTTTCCATCGCGACTCCGATATGAATGGCTAAATATCCAATTTCATTTTCCTCGATGTGTATATGAAGCCGCTGCTTGATGACCTCCGCAGCAATGATACCTGCTTCAAAGGCAAGCGGGTAATTGGCTTTGATTTCATCCAGCATAGGATTACGCAAATTCATTCCGTATTGATAACGGTTGATCACTGGTTTGAGGTGAAGGCAAAATGCAATCAGCAATTCTTGATCGTGTTGAATGTTCATCTTCAACTGCTGATCAATTTGGTCTAGTATTTCGATAGTCAGTTCGTAGATATCTTTATCAATGATCTTTTTAATCTCCACTTCATCCATACGTGCACTAACGACGGTCCTTACACCCAACAGGTGAACAGCAATGTACGCAACTTCAACAAGTGGAAAGGAGGGCTTCATGTTTTGTTCCAAGGCGGATACGATCTCAGTCGCCACCCTAAACTCTTTTTGCGCTTCGATTTTTTTCATCTCTTGCGGATAATACGACACATACCTTTCTTCACGAATTCGCTTACATGCTATAGCAATATGAATGACCAGATTGTTCAGGGCAATGTCCGATAACTGAATATCATGGATCTCAATACGATCCAGAATCACTTCTCTTATGAATTCCATCTCTTCGTTAGAGATCAGAGAAGGGTGGGACATCTGCTGCTCGCCTATTTCATCTGTCCTACTGAATATATAGTCGGAAATGCAATAACGCAGCTTGGCCTCATTCCCTTTGACTCGAATACCATGATAGGGTTTATTCTCCAGAGATAGTCCGTAAGTTGCCAGCAGCTTGCGCAGTTCTTTGAGGTCATTCTGTAAAGTGGATCGACTAACATACAGGATCTCGGCTAAATCATCAAGTTTGACATATGCATTGGTAAGCAATAGCTTTTTCATTAAAAAACGATTTCTAGCTTCAGAAGAACTCGCTAATGGATAGGGCCCATTATTTTCATCATCCTTTAATTGCTTCAGCAGATGATGAAATGCTTGTTCGTCCCGAATCTCTAACTTGTAGCCTGTTCCTTTAAGGGGTTTAACTGCTGCTCCATGCTTTGACAACAGCGCACCCAATTCCTTTAAATCCGTTCGTATCGTTCGAGAAGATACCTTCAATGCATTTGCCAAGTGTGCTCCTTTGACCATCTGTTCAGCAACCAATATACGAAGAATATCAAAAATACGCACAACGAGCCCCCTCTCTTAGCTGTTTCTGATGAACAGTATACAACGGTTAGAGCGTAACCAAAAGAAGGGTTGACAACAGCGTGAATCCTAGATGATCTTGACACACTCGCAGATTCGGCGATATAGTAGATACAATAAGTCTTTGATTGAGGTGTAGTTATGAAATTTACAAAAGCAACGAATTATGCTCTGCACACTATGCTCATGCTCGTTACTGATTCGTCGGTTAAGCCGGTAGGTGTTCAGCAACTGGCTGAATCCCAAAATGTTTCACCAACTTATCTTTCAAAAATTTTGACGAGGCTTGTGAAGGCTGGAATGATCGAATCCGTTTCTGGAGCCAATGGAGGTTATCGCCTATCCCGTCATAAAGATGATATTACTTTTTTGGATATTATCCATGCCATTGAAGGTACGAATTCTTTGTTTGAATGTGATTTCGTCCACGGTTCTGAGTGCCTGATTCAAGCTGTAATGAGGGAAGCAGAGGAGAAAATGGAACGACATCTAAAAAATACGAAATTGGTCGATTTGGCGCAAAAGCAAGCACAAGTGTAAAGTGAGCGATTTTATATAGAAAGAGGGTGGTTGCCAGTTATGTAAAACGGTGTTTTTTTGGTTCTATCGCAGACATAAAGAGTCTTTAATATCTTTTAAAAGGAGTTGGGTGTTATGCTATACGATTGCGCTATTATTGGCGGAGGGCCTGCTGGGTTGAATGCAGCCCTCGTGCTGGGCAGGGCAAGGAGAAGTGTGGCCTTGATTGATAATAATCGGCCCAGAAATGCGGTTACGCATGCGTCGCACGGTTTTATTACAAGAGATGGCGTAACGCCATCTGAGTTCCGCCGTGTAGCTTATGAGGAAGTGCTGCGTTATCCGTCTGTTCATCATTTGCAAACCGAGGTTGTTTCGATTATGAAAAACGTATCCGGATTTGAGGGGTTTGATTCGTCAGGCCTTCGCGTTCAAGCGCGAAAATTGATATTAGCGACGGGCGTGAAGGAGATATTCCCCAAGATCGAAGGTTTTTATCCGTTATACGGGAAAAGTTTGTTTAATTGCCCTTATTGCGACGGTTGGGAGCTGCGGGATCAACCGCTTGTCCTTGTCTCTGAATCGGCGGCTATATTTCATACAGCCAAACTACTCCTTAATTGGAGCAAGGATTTGATCGTCTGTACGAACGGTCATGCATCCCTGTCGGACGAGCAAAAAGAACGGCTTCAATCCAAGGGGATAGTAGTAATAGAGCAACCTGTTGCGGCGTTCATCGGCCACAATGGAAAGCTTGAGCACGTGCGCTTTACGGATGGCACTCAAGTCCCGAGGATCGGCGGCTTCGTGACTCCCCAGTTTGTACAAAGTGCACCGTTTGGAGAACATTTGGGCTGTGAAAGAACGGAGTCGGGCGGGATCAAGACGGATGAAGCGGGGAGAACCTCCATACCTGGTGTATATGCTGCTGGGGATTCATCGTACTTCATGCCTTCTCAGTTGATTTTTGCCGCGGCCGACGGCAGTCGAACTGCTGCGAGCGTAAATATGGATTTGACAGAGGAAGATTTCAACGAATGACGAGAAATTGGAAATGTCCAATATGGAATCCGATAATAGAAAAGGCCGCCAATATGGCGGCTTTATTCTAAAATCATAGAGAGAGCAAGCAATAATAAACCAATGATCATAAAAATAAAGGACCATTTCCATCTGTTTTTTCTATCTTTCCCCTCGGGATCAGCTGCCTGTTCAACATAAAAGTTAGCCCGCATGCGGTCACCGCTGACCCCTGTTCCACTTAATATAATAGCCAGTATTATGCATGCGGCACCTGCCCACCATAAATAATCATATATCATGATGATCCCCCCATTCTTATCTTCTCTATTACCCCATTTCGTGCACCATATCATAGGTCATTCTGTGACTAAACAAGACCTTCTTTCAATAACCTCTGTATTCACAAGAACCTGAGTATGATGCCCCTGATGATGGTTAAGCCTCTCCATAAGCAAGTTTACAGCCGTTCGGGCCAAAATATCCTTTTTCACATGAATGGTTGTGAGTTCCGGGCTAATGACCTTCGCTTCATGTATATTATCAAAGCCCATGATGGAAATTTGTTCAGGCACTCGAATGTTCATTTCCTGAAACGTTTTAATGGCACTGATCGCCATATAATCATTTTCGCAAAATAGGGCCGAAGGTAGCTCGTCCAATTCATGAATAGCTGTTCTAAATGCGTCCTGTGACATCACAAGCATGGGATGCATATCAAATGTAAGCCCATTTTCTATGGAAAGATTGTGCTCCTCTAAAGCCGCCATAAACCCTTCCTTTCGTTTTTTAAAGTTCAGAATTCTGGTACTGGATTGTACGTATCCTATCTTTCTGTGTCCTGACTGAATTAAATATTGGCCTGCCTGATACCCACCGAGATAGTTATTAATAGATACGAAACTGGCATCGACGTGTTCAAAGCAAGTATCCAAAATAACAATATTGGAATGAATGGATTGTATGGAATGAATAATCTCGGAAGTTAAATTGGTGCCAAGTAGAAGTATGCCTGAAGAGGGCTGATCTTTTTCCAAAGCAGATAATTCTTCTTCGAGGCTATGGCTATCAAAAGACGAAAAAATCAAGGTGTTTCCATGTTCTCTCACCTGATTGGTAATATGATGAATTAATTCGTTAAAAAATGGAAGTGAATCATAGTGCTCTGTTACGATGTCTGTATTTTTACAGGCCACAAAACGAATCACATGATGATTTTTAATGGCTTCCTTGTTTGTCTTCATGGTGCGTGGTTTATATCCATGCTCTTGGGCTATTTTTAGAATGTGCTCCTTGGTTTCTTCACTGACTCCGGGTTTGTTATTAAAAGCAAGAGAAACAGCAGATTTAGAAACACCTGCAAGCCTTGCAATATCATCAATTTTCAATGTGGAACCCCCTATTGAACTAAACTACATAAATTATATCATTACTCAGCAAGAAAGTTTAGCTCATAAACTAAACTAAACTAAATAACTAAAAGTAAAAATTTGTTGACCTTTTATAATTTATAATGTTAATATTCAAGTGTAAAGCGCTCTAATTTAGTTTATTTCACGTAAAAAACACATAAGTTTAGTTTTTTATTTAGTTTTGTTTAGAGAATTTTGCGCATACAGCAAGAGAGGAACGGTGATTCATTTGAGTTTAAACATGGCTGAAAATCAAAGAAGTTTTACCAAAGAGGAAAAACCTTTTTTTTATTTGGCAGATACGGTGTGGAGTGTATTTACCAACGCGACGATAGAGGAGTGGAGCGATTATCTTGACTATCGGAAGATGCAAGGTTTCAATGTGTTGCAAATCAACATACTCCGACAATGGGACGCAAGTGAATCGGATCTGAATCTACAGCCGTTTGCATTAATGGAAAATGGGGATTTCGACTACCATACATTAAACGAAGCTTATTTTGACCGGGCAGAAATCATGTTGAAGATGGCTACAGAGCGTGGATTTGTTCCAGCACTGGTTCTGTTGTGGTGTAACTATGTGCCGGATACATGGGCTGAGATGTTCCAAAAAGGTAATAAAATGCCGTTTGAATGCGTTGAACCCTATGTAACGTACGTGGTAAACCGTTTTTCTCCATTTGATCCTATTTTTCTGATTAGCGGGGATAGTGATTTTCCGACCGAACGTGCCAATTCCTATTATTTAAAAGCACTGGATATTGTACAACAATTAAGCCCTGCAAGCTTAACTACGCTGCATATTCAAGGAAGATTGAGAGAAATTCCTCCAGCCTTTGAGAAACACCAGGGTCTTGGATTCTATATGTATCAATCAGGACATAATTCCGAGTTCCAACATATAGCCCATGAGATTGCTCAACATTTCTATTATAAGCCGGATATACGGCCTGTCATTAATGGAGAGCCATGTTATGAACAAATTAGTTACAGCCGCAATGTGTATGGCAGATACACAGCACTGGATGCCAGAAAAGCGGCATGGCAAAGCCTCCTTGCAGGCGGGGGTGCGGGCATTACCTACGGAGCGCATGGCATTTGGAGCTGGCACAAGAAAGGAAAGAAATTCGGCATTGTAGAAGGGGAAGGATTCGATAGTCCCTATGATTGGAGAACTGCATTGCAATTTGAGGGCGCATGGGATTATTCCTTTATTAAATATCTGTTTGAAATGTACAACCTGATTGGCGTAAAGCCGTTGGATATTGTTTTAAACAAGACAGAGGAAATCAGAGCTGCGGGGAACGAGAATACCATTGTGTTGTATGTCCCGGTTAACACAAAGGTACGACTAAGTATCAACGTGCAGGAATACAAGTTTACAACGATTGATTTAGCCGGGAAGCGGTTTGCTCAAACCGACGTGTCCGTCCAAAAGGATCAATCGGTGCTAGACATGCACAGCTTTGAAAGTGATGTTGTAATCATCGGAACGAAATAAAAACAGAGAAGAATGTGGATGGAGTGAAGCAACATGTGGAAAATCGGCGTTATTGGAACGGGATATTGGTCGGAGAAACATATCAAAGCATGGCAGTTTATCTCGGATGCAGAAATCAAAGGATTTTGTGATCGAAATAAAGGCTTACTTTTTGAAAAAGCAGATCAATTCCATGTACCTACTGAATATTGTTATACCAGCCTGGAGGAGATGCTAAGCGAAGCGGATATTGATGTCGTGGACATCATTACACCTCCTGAGACACATCTGGAACTGGTTCGACTGGCGGCCGCAGCCGGAAAACATATTATGTGCCAAAAACCTTTTGCCCGTTCTGTTGAGGAAGCTGAGCAGATAGTAAGTATTGCTGAAGCAGCAGGAGTCAGACTTATGGTGACAGAAAATTGGCGTTGGCTTGAACCTTTTCAAATTATAAAAAAATTGCTGGCAGAGAATATCGTTGGAAATATGAATGTTATACGTTATACGCATACCGATTTTTATTCACCGAGGTTTGCTCCGGAAAAAGAGCTGCCGCAGCCATTTTTCAGAGATATGCCCAAGCTTTTGTTTTATGAAATGGGAGTTCATTGGCTGGATACTTGGCGTTTCTTATTCGGTGAACCTCGGCGTTTGTATGCGGAAACCAAGCGGGTCAGTCCATACACACAAGGAGAAGACACGGGCATTATCATGTTAGGTTATGAACATTATTTCGGTCTTATGGACATGAGCTGGGCGACTCGCAGGGAACTGGATGGGCAGCTGTCGGAACAGGTTCTTCCCGATCATAAAGAACAACTGGTGATTGAAGGCGATGAGGCTACCCTAAAACTGTACAACACAGGTAAATTATGTCTCATTAATAATCAGGGAGTCGAAAAAGTATTGGTTGAAAAGACTGAATTAAACTATGAGGAAAGCCATAAAAAGCTACAGGCTCATTTTATAGATTGCCTCAACACGGGAAAAGAATTTCAAACGAGTGGTCACGACAATATCAAGACCCTTCAGCTTGTATTCGACATCTATGACAGCGCAGAAAATCATAAAGTTCATGTGTATTAAGAGGCAACAGGATGTCCATTAACGATATTGTGATGTATGTTATCGCTCTTTTTTTAGTGTTGGGTGCATTGGATGAATGTTTGGGAAATCGCTGGGGTTTGGGACAAGCCTTCAACAATGGGTTTATGACCATGGGCTCTCTTGCTCTGGTCATGATAGGGATTGTTTCCTTGGCCCCTGTACTGGCCGCGTGGTTGATCCCCATTGTTTCACCGTTATATGTGGCAATGGGTGCCGATCCGGCATCCTTTGCTAATACGATATTGGCGGTAGATATGGGGGGATACGCACTTGCGGCAGAAATGGCGCACAGCCAGCAAGCGGGCGTGTTTTCATGGGTTTTTCTAGGGACCATGTTTGGCCCAACGCTCGTATTTACGATTCCGGTTGCCCTCGGCATTTTGGAAAAAGGGGATCATCCATATTTTGCAAAAGGTATCTTGATCGGTATTAGTACCATTCCCGTTGGCTGTTTCATAGGGGGAATGATCGCCGGATTTGACGTGATTATGATTTTAAAAAATCTGATCATTCCCATGCTTCTTTCAATAATCATTATGCTGGGTTTACGTCTATTTACGGAGTATACGATCCGATGGTTCAAGTGGTTTGGTAACGGCATTAGGCTTCTATCCCTTGTCGGTTTGGCAGCGATTGGGGTCGAAACCTTAACTGGATTTGTGATTATTCCCAATATGGCTCCGTTGTCTGTCGGTGTGCAAACGGTTGGAACGATTGCTATTGTATTGGCTGGTGCGTTTCCGTTGGTTGCTTGGATTACAAAAATATTTAAAAATCCGCTTCAACGGGCAGGACGTTTGCTAAACATAGATCCATCGGCTACTGCGGGTCTTGTGGCTAGTCTTGCTCATAATATTCCTACCTTCACTTTAGTTAAAGAGATGGAGCCCAGAGGAAAAGTGATCAGTATTGCCTTTGCTGTCAGTGGATCTTTCGTTCTCGGAGGACATCTTGGCTTTGTAGCTGGAATGGACAAGAATATGGTGATTGCCATGATCGTGGGAAAACTTACAGGCGGGATCAGTGCCGTAATTGTCGCAGTTATTGCACATCCAGCTACTACGAATAGAAAAATAGAAAGCGCATCCAAGAAGGAGTGAACATGATGGATCATAAAAAAACAGCCAAAGAAGTGTTGAGAGCCGTGGGCGGAAATGAAAATGTGAACAGTGTCATTCACTGTGTCACTCGATTGAGATTCAAACTGAAGGATAATCAATTGCCAGATAAAGAAAAGATCAAGCAGATTGACGGTGTCATTACCGTTGTAGAAAGTGGTGGCCAATTTCAGGTGGTCATCGGGAATGAGGTTCCCAAAGTATACGAAGCTCTTTTGGACACCATGGGAGTAAAGCATGGAGATCAGATGGTTGAAGACGATCAAAAAAATGAAAAAGCGAGCCTATTCAGTCGATTTGTCGATGTCATTTCAGGTGTGTTCATGCCCGTTGTGGGTGTGCTCGCTGCTGTGGGGATTCTAAAAGGACTATTGGCCTTATGCACATCCCTGGGCTGGATGACGGATCAGATGGGCACGTATAAAATTTTATATGCGACAGCGGACGCTATGTTTTATTTCTTTCCGGTTATTCTAGGGTTTTCAGCAGGTAAAAAGTTTGGAGGAAACCCGTACCTGTCCGCTGTTTTGGGGGCCGCCTTGGTGTATCCGACCATTACTTCGGCCTTTACGGATAAAACGGCGCTGTCCTTTTTGACGATACCTGTCGTTCTAATTAATTATACTTCTTCTGTTATACCTATCATTATTGGGGCGTTCTTGGCAGCTAAGGTCGAAAAAATGATAAGCAAGTTTGCACCTGCTTCCATTAAAATGTTCATTGTTCCTTTTCTGACCTTGGTCATCATATCACCGATTGTTTTTCTGGTTGTCGGACCGATCGCAACTATTATCAGCGATGGGTTAGCCAAAGGCTCTATGTGGATTTACCAGTTAAGTCCGGCTGTAGCTGGTCTCGTTCTGGCCGGATTCTGGCAGGCTATTATTATCTTTGGTCTCCATTGGGCGTTTATTCCAATTCTCTTGAATAATGTAGTTACGAACGGGTTTGATCCGATTAACGGTATGTTGTTCTGTACTACGTTTGCCCAAACAGGTGCAGCTTTTGCCATTGCTTTGAAATCACGGGACCCTAAATTAAAACCCATCGCCACTTCTGCCACAATTGCGGGTTTGATGGGGGTTACTGAACCAGCTATTTACGGGGTTACGCTCCCCACCAAAAAACCGTTTATTTTAGCCTCGATTGCTGGAGGTATAGGAGGAGCTGCAGCAGGCTTACTCGGCTCAACGGCATATGGATTTGCCTCAGGTGGTATTTTTGGTATACCTCTATTCATTAATCCAAAAGGCATGGATGCAGGCTTCATCGGCTTTATTATATCTTTGGTTGTAGCTTTTGTAGTCGCATTTATTCTGACCTATCTTATCGGTTATAAAAATGCACAATCTGCGTCTGAAATTAAGGTTGCAGATGAAAACAAAGAAGAAGAAAAAACGATATTCAGTCCTCTACATGGTCAATTGATTCCTTTAACCACAGTGAAAGATGAAGCTTTCTCCAGTGGTGCGATGGGTCAGGGAGCCGCAATTATCCCCCGAGAAGGAGTAGCTTACGCACCTTTTAACGGAACTGTTGTTACCGTTTTCAAAACAAAACATGCGATTGGACTGATCTCTGAGGATGGAGTTGAACTGCTCATTCACATTGGAATTAATACGGTCAGCTTGAAGGGAAAACATTTCACTTCCTTTGTGTCTGAAGGAGATACGATTCAAAAAGGGGACAAGCTGGTTGAATTCGATCCCAAAGCTATAGAGGATGACGGATATGATATTACCACATCCGTCATTGTAACCAATACAGCCGTGTACACGGATATTTTAGTTGAAGATTCCAAGGATATTCATGCAGGAGACCGCTTACTAAAGATTAGATAGATTCCAATTCCAATATTCAATAATAAAAAAGGCAAGATAAAGCTGACGATGCCCCGTATATAAAAAGGGTTGTCGTCAGCTTTTTTTTTAATTACCTCACACCTAGCGTGTTCATCATCTGTCTGAAGGAACGCACATATTTATCCGGTGCCAACAGGTTAACGATTCGCGCCAGTCCTTTCTTGCGGATAGATTCGCGTTGAGGTACGTTGTTCATCAGGTCTAGTCCTTGCAGTATCGCCTGCAAGATGTCCCCCTGCTGATAAAATTTACCGGTTTCGTTGTGGTCAATGAATGCTCGTACTCCGTCTGAATCAGAGCTTAATACCGGGCAACGACAGGCCATCGCCTCAGCAACTGCATAGCCGAATCCCTCCACCAATGAGGTCGATAGCAAGTAGCCGCCTGAGTCGCCAATCATGGAGTAATACAGGGGCATATTGGCATGAGGTACGCTTTTAAAACGCTCGATAATGGAGGACATGCCAAGCTGAGTAAGCATTTTTTCGAATTGTATTTTATCCTCCGGCTGTGACAATGTTTCATCATAAAACATCCAGATTCGAAGATCCGCACGGTTTTGCAGCATCCAGTAAGAAATATCGACAAAATGCCTCCAGTTCTTGTTGGGCTCTAGCCGTCCAACCCAGGCAATAACCGGATTAGTTGGAGGAGTGTTAGGTACATAATTAAATACGCGGGTATCCAGCACGTTTGGAAACACATAGCGATTAAGCCATGGACACATGGTGGAGAAAAGATTCACTAAATGAGTCGTATCTGGTAGGAGCACTGCATCGGCGTAATTTTGAAGATACGGAACTGCATCTGCAACAACCCAAGCCGCTTCTTCGTGAGGGCCAAAGCCCTGCGATTCATAGATCAATATCCCCTGATAGCCCAACATTCGCAATCTGGGGAGCATAGGGTAGTCCGAAGAGACGATAATTGCATCGTAGCGATGAGTCTCCACCAGCTTTCGAATTTCTTCTTCAGAGGAAGTCGTGAACACTGGAATATCGCCGTGCAGGTTTTGCATCCCTGTACCCTGCTGATAATAGAGAAGATGACATTCGATCCCGTCCTGAATGAGCGCTTTACAACGCTGGCGGTTCAAGGTTTCTACGCCGCCGCTGGGTATATAAAAAGTAAATAGAACTTTGATCTCAATAACCTCCTTTGCCAACCACAAGCTTTAATACCAAGTTATTCAACCAACAGGACGGGGTGTGGGTTTCTATGGAAGCCTGGATTGAATTAGCGCATAATTATGACTGAGGCGAGAATCTTCCGGGGAGCGTTCTGTTGCTTCTTTCGCAAATTCACATGCTTTGTGTAAAAGGCCTAACTCGTAGCAAGCGAGGGCACCAAGATCATACAGCGTGGCGTCCCAGCAAAAATCCTCTTGCATGTACGTATCCGGTCGTGTAGAAATTTGCAGCGCTTCTTCAACCATATGATAGACGGCGGGCCAGTTCCGCGTATGATAGGCCAGCTGAGCCATTTCCGTGTAAGGTTCACGTAAATACGGTGCTTCCGCAATAGCCCGGTATAACCAACGTGTTGCCTCTTGCCATTGTTCACTTGCTTTATAGGCTCTAGAAATAAAGCGCATCGAAGCACTGCGTTCATCTGCCCAGCGTGCCTGCGGCATGGCAAGATGTTGTTGCAGCGTAGCAATGCACTCGTCCCAACGGCCATGATACATATATTCCCGCCCCAAGTAATGCATGTTGCGGTCATCCTCGGGAAACTCGCGCACAGACTGCTCCAGCAGTGGAAGGTATTGGCTGCGGGACTTGTGCGGATCGGGATCATGATACAAGCGGAGCTGGTCTGATCGGATGTTGCGTTCTTTACCCTCTCCGATATATTCAAGCACCTCGTGAACTGGGCGTACCCAGCGGTACCCGTGACGAGTGTGTATTTTTTCTTTCCAGAACCATGTATAAACGGTATCTTGCCCAGGCTGTCCATGTGTAAAGGCATATAGCATCCGGGTAGTTCCTTCCTTCCAGTTGCGTTCCAGCCGCGACCGCCAACCCTCCTCCCAGACTTCGTCCAGATCCGTACAGACACAAATATCTATATCATCAGGGACCAGCCGTAGGGACTCATTGCGAGCTTTGTCAAAACGCCAAGGAGTTACCTCTATACGATGCACCTCTGCACCCGCTTCGTGTAGCAGGGAAACAGTATCGTCTGTAGAGCCGGTGTCCGCTACAATGACAACATCGGCTTCACACATGGTGTGCATCCAGCGTTTGGCGAATCGGGCTTCATTTTTGCTAATGGCATAGACAGCTATTTTGTACCGATTCGATTGTTGCATTCCGCTTGCTCCTCCTTTGACTTACTTAAAGATTAAGGGGTGAGTGTGTGGGACATTTTTATTGGGGAGGATTCAGGATTGGGCTGAAGAACTGTCGATTATGCAGGACGTACGGGTCGTTGGGAATGTAAATGGCAGCTTGCTCGTTGTGCCAATTCGCACGTGTGTAATCCTTCATCCGAAAATGGCAAATGCATAGCTGGATATGAGGAAACCACGTTTGGTACGCGTCTTGTACCGGGCCCATCGTGTCGGGAGGATTCAGAGTGGTAGCCATGTCGTACCAGTAAATAGCTTTGGAGATCTCATTTTTATGCAAAAAATAATGACCCATCCGACAGCACAGATCAGCCCTGGGCGTATCGAAGGTCAAACTATGGAGAGCCGCCGTAATGCTTTGCTCCAGCTTGCCAAGCTGTTGTAGACAATCAGCCATTTTGCTACATGCACTAATCGCGTCCTCTGCCCAGCATTGTCCAGTATACAGAAAATCCTGGTAAACCTGCACAGCCTGCTCATATCTTTTATTGTCTCTTAACTCGTTAGCGTAATAGTAGAGGTCACGAGGAGAGAAGGCATGACCTTGGGCGAGCAATTTCTCATAGATTCGCAGGTTTCGTCCTGGAGAGACCGTGTGTGTTCTAGTGTGAGTTATGGCGATATCGGCATGTTGAATATTCCCGTTTACGGCGAGGTACTCATGCACGGCTCCGTGCCAACGGAACCCGGCTGACCTTCTAACTAAGCGGTTTCGACGAAAATGTAGGGTGACATTGCCATGATCATCAAAGGCATAGTGATAATTCATAGACACGGAATCCACGATTGGTGTGGCTGAGGAATCAAGGGTTTGCTTCAGCTCAAGCAGCTTGACGGCGTCCTGTTCCTTCAAAATATCATCGGCATCCAGCCAGAGAATGTATTCCTGCGTAGCTTGTTCAAACGAATAGTTACGTGCAAGGGCAAAATGATCTACCCATTCAAATGGAAAAATTCGATCTGTAAAGTTGCGACATATGTCAATGGTCTGATCCTGTGAACCCGTGTCCACGATGTTGATTTCATCCATAATAGGATGGATCGATTCCAGGCAACGGCCAATAGTATTTTGATCATTTTTGACGATCATGCACAGGCTGATACTGATCAATTGAGTACCACTCCTTTGGGAACCTTCTAAGGATTCAGGTCGAACATAAAGCTTTATTTATCAAGAGGTCTGATTATAGAAGCCCTGCCGCAATCGCGGCAGGGCAAGGATGACAAAGCCTAAACGGGCTGTGCGGCTTTGTCGATAAGGTATGGTACGTCGCTTAAATATAATGTGGTAGAAAAAAGAACGTTAGAGTCCGGTAGGCCCTGTAGGTCCAGTCGGCCCCGTAGGTCCGGTAGGTCCAATCGGTCCTTGTGGACCAGTGTCTCCTGTTGGTCCAATCGGGCCAGTAAATCCAAGGCCAAACGGTCCGGTAGGTCCAGTCGGCCCTGTTGGTCCAGCGGGTCCCGTAGCGCCTGTGTCGCCAATAGGTCCGACAGGCCCGATAGGTCCAGCAGGTCCGGTAAAGCCGGTGGCACCCGTAGACCCGACAGGTCCGGTAACACCTGTGTCACCCGTGGCGCCTGTAGGTCCGACAGGTCCAGTAGCACCTGTATCACCCGTGGCACCCGTAGGCCCGACAGGTCCGGTAACACCAGTGTCACCCGTGGCCCCTGTAGGTCCGACAGGTCCAGTAGCACCTGTATCACCCGTGGCGCCTGTAGGTCCGACAGGTCCAGTAGCACCTGTATCGCCCGTGGCACCCGTAGGCCCAACAGGTCCGGTAACACCGGTGTCGCCCGTGGCGCCCGTAGGCCCAACAGGTCCGGTAACACCGGTGTCGCCCGTGGCGCCCGTAGGCCCAACAGGTCCGGTAACACCAGTGTCACCCGTGGCACCCGTAGGCCCAACAGGTCCGGTAACACCAGTGTCACCCGTGGCACCCGTAGGTCCGACAGGTCCGCTAACGCCTGTAGCGCCTGTGGCACCCGCAGGCCCTGTAGCACCCGTAGGCCCGGCAGGTCCGGCTGGGCCCACAGCTCCAGCTGCACTTGCTTTAACAAGAGCAATAGAATCAATGGCTACATCAGCAGTGTTAGCCAAGGCATTTTTACTAATAACCAAAAAGGCAAAGGCTGCGTTGGCTGGAACAGGAGCTGTTACTTCATACAGGCTTTGCCATGTTCCGTTCACAGCGTCTGGCAATGTGCCTGCGCTCAAATAGGTAGTCAGCCCCGTGCTAAGGAAGCTAAAGGTTGCGTCATAGTAATACAGAAAAATGTTAACTTGAGGACTGGACAGGCTTCCTATTTTTGCAGCTGAGAGGCTTAATGTATAGCTTTCGCCTGGTGCAGCAAAAACGACCTGGGAAAGAGATGCATCTACTGCGCCTCCTGTCAGGATCGCACTATAAAAGTTTGTCTTTTTTACGGATAAGTTAGTGACGGTCACATTTGCAGCGTTCCAAAAAAGGGTAGATCCAGTCTCGAAGTCGCCGTTATTAACTAGATTGGTAAATAGTACGGTCATCGTTTTTTATACACTCCCTTCACACGTTGTAATGATAGTAGATGCGAATCCACGCCGTGGCGAACCGTACAAGTTTACGAGGGCAGATGCGCATTTCCATGTTCACATTTTAGACACATTATTTTAAGCTTCTATTTAAGTGACGTTAAGCTGGAGTTATATGTGGGGGGGTATCATTAGAGTTTAAAAGTGTAGCATGAGGCGAGGAGAGACCGTTTCGCGAAGGCTTTGGGCTTCCGATCGCTGGTGCTTCTCCAGCTCCAAACCCTCCGCTCCACTGCTACCCGCTACTCATGCAACATTTTAGGTGGGAGAGTAGTAGGATGAGAGCGCTCGCCCAAAGATTGATTTGGTCGTCCAAATCTATCGCTATGGAGTTTTTTTGATATGTGTGTGTAGTTCGATATGATTTGTCAATACGATAAAGGAAAGGGTGGAACATGTGCTCAAAGTACAGCAGGTGAGCAAGTGGTATGAGGGCAACCGGGGTGTACATAAGCTGGATTTTGAAATGCAGCGCGGTGAAATTGTTGGTTTCCTGGGGCCGAATGGTGCGGGTAAAACGACAACCATGCGCATGATTACAGGGTATCTTCAACCCAACGAGGGAGTGATTACGATTGATGGTATCCCGATTCAGGATAAGGGCAGACAAGCTCGTTCCAAAATCGGTTATCTGCCGGAGACGCCCCCTTTGTATGAGGATATGTCCGTAAGATCCTATTTAAAGTTTGTAGCTAGTATTCGTGACGTGCCTGCGAGAGAGCAGAAGCTGCGTATTTCGGAGATGATTTCCAGGCTAGGACTGAATGGGCGGGAAAAACAATTAGTCCGCAGTTTGTCCAAAGGGTATAAACAGCGCTTGGGACTGGCAGGTGCGATTATTCATAACCCGGATTTACTGGTGCTCGATGAACCGACCTCGGGTTTGGACCCCAATCAGATTTTGGAGATTCGTCAGCTCATTCAGGAGATTGGCGAAAATCATACGGTATTGCTTAGCACACATATATTGCCTGAGGTGGATGCGTTATGCAATCGTGTTCTCATCATTCATGAAGGGAAACTGGTCATGGATGGGCGCCCTGACACGCTCGGCGGTTCGATGGAAGATGGATTCAAGGTGAAGGTAGAGGTTAAAGGCAAGCGTGAGCAGGTGATGGATGTCCTTCGTACTTGGGGAAAAGTAGAGGTTGAATCTATGGCGACCACGCTGCCTTCAGCGAACACGGAGCTAAGTGCCGCAGAGTCAGATATGACTGGATTGCTACTCACAGGAGCCTCCGGTGAGGATTTTCGCGAAGAACTATTTTATGTGCTGTCTGATGCGAAGCTTCCGATTTTGGAGATGAAAAAAGAAAGCCTTAGCTTGGAAAATATCTTCCAGCAGTTAACGACACGCGAGACGGAAGAAGGTCAGGTCGACGATCCAGCAGTACAAGACCTACATTCCTCGAAGAATGCAGCCCCTACGGCTATCACGGTGGAGCATGGAGATGCTGCGTCCGGGGACGATAAGGCCGAAGAAGATAAGGATACAGGAGGTAATCGGTCATGAGGCGTTTGTTCGCGGTTTGTCAAAAAGAGCTGCAAGCCTATCTGTGGACACCAACGACGTATTTTGCGCTTGCAGTGTACATGCTGCTGACGGGGTTACTTTTTTATACCAATTTTGTTATGTATCAGCCAAGCATTCTGGACTATCGGCTGGTACTCGGTGACACCTTGTCCATGCTGGTGTTCGTCGTCCCATTGCTCACGATGAGGCTGGTTGCGGAGGAATTCAGGCAAGGTACGGATGAACTGCTGCTTACCTCACCTGTGAGTGTGACGGAAATGATCGTGGGTAAATTTTTAGCGTCGTTGGGCATGTTGCTCATATTAGTGCTGTGCAGTCTAGCGTATCCGGTCGTGATGTCCTTTTATGGGTCGCTGGATTGGACGCTGGTATTAACATCTGTGATCGGTCTGTTTATGCTTGGCGCAGCCATGATGGCGATCGGCTTATTCGCTTCGACGCTTTCACAGCATCAGATGATGTCAGCGGTCGTCAGTTTTATTATTTTACTTGTGTTCTGGATGCTGGATTCGTTTGGTGGACAGACGGGTGCATCTGCGGCGGTACAGCAATGGCTGGAACCTTTTTCACTAACCGCACGGTTTGACAGTTTCACCAAAGGATTGCTGAATGGAGCCGATGTGATGTACTACGTGACGGTGGCGGTACTCTTTTTGCTATTCAGCATCCAAGTGGTTGAACGGAAACGGTGGAGGTAATGTATATGAAAAAATGGCTGGGTCATACCAATAGTGTGGTACTATCGATTGCTGCTGTAGGGATTTTTATTTTATTGACGTTATTTCTGCGTTCGCTGGGTGGCTTTCAACTGGATCTGACGGCAGGGAAGCAGTATACGCTGTCTGACCAAACGTTGACGACCATCCAGGATGTAAAGGAAGACGTACGATTGATTGCCTTTACCGTATCCACCTCGCAAAATCAGAAGCTGAACCGGGATGTTACGGATATGCTGAATGAATACGCCAAGCGTAACAGCAAGCTCAAGGTCGAGCAATACGATCTGAATCAGGAACCGATACTGGCCAAGCAATATGGTGTTACTGCAGCGTCTATTGTGTTGGTGCAGGGGGAGAAGAAACGGGTTATAGATATTGGGAGTCTATTTACGCAAGCTCAGGGGAGTGGTGAAGGGGCATACCAATTTACGGGGGAAGAAAAGCTGACGAGTGGATTGTTGGGATTATCATCTACCCGTCAAGGAAAAGTGGCCTTTCTAACTGGACATGAGGAAATCCCATTGTCCCAAATGACTGAATTAAGTAGCTCACTGTCACAAGATAATGTGAAAACAGAGGAAGTTCAGCTCAATCAGGCGGGTAGTGTACCCAAAGATGCGTCTGTATTGGCTATTGTTGGACCAGAACGTGATATCAGTGCAACAGAACTGAAGAGTATTCGTACGTATCTGAATGGTGGCGGAAAGCTTTTTATGGCACTAGGCTTTCACCCGAACATGGGGTCCGATTGGAAAAACCTTGATGCATTAGCGGCTGATTATGGAGTGAAGGACACTCATGCCATCGTGGTGGATCAAGAACAGACGAATACACTTGGACCGCTATGGACGGTTCCTACCTTCGGCAGTCATGCGATCACCGATAAGTTAGCGGCCTCTAATCTGTACCCGGTTCTTTCATTGTCTATTGCCTTGCAGGCAGGAGAGCAGAAGAATTTGAAGACGACGCTTTTGATGAAATCCTCTGCAGCCAGCTATGGTGAAACGAATATCCAAGGGCTGCTGAACAACGAAACGCAGAAGGATGACAAGGACCCGCAGGGGCCGCTGAATCTCGGTTATGCGGTAGAAGGGAAAGACAGTAAGCCCAAAGCCGTTATTCTCGGAACGTCTGCCCTCTTAAGCGACACTGAGATCAGTACAGGAGGCAATCGAGACTTTGTGCTAAACAGTCTGAATTATGTGCAGGAGCATTCTGATGGGCTCACTATTCGTCCTCGTCAGGAGCAGGATTATAAGGTAGCTTACTTGACTCCTGCACAAGCGAAGACGATATTGACCATATCTGTCATCGGATTGCCGTTGCTGTTCGCGGTCATCGGAATCTTATTATGGTGGAGGCGAAGAAGAGCATGAGAAAATGGATACCCACAGTGCTGCTGTTAGTTGTATTGGGAGCGGGTATAATCTATGCAAAGAGCCAAAACTTTTTTCATGAACAAGCGCCGGCTGCTCGTCAGCTGATTCAGCTTACGCAAGAGAATATTACGTCTTTCGCAATCACTGGAAAGGACGGCAAGTCGGTGGAACTTGAACAACATGATGGCCAATGGAGTATGAGCAAGCCACGGACTTACCCGCTAAACCAATATACAATAGACCATTGGCTAGCGGCGATTCAAAATGTAAAGTTGGGTGAAGTGGTGGAATCTTCCCCTACAGACGTAGCCAAATATGGGATCTCCGCTACCCATGATCAGATTGAGATTAAGACCAAGCAGGGTGACGTTCGTACCTTTGCTTTCGGTGAAACGTTGCCTTCCGGAGATGCTGTTTATGTATTATCAGACAAAAAAGAGATAGCTTCTGTACCTATAGATACTCTTTCAGGGTTATTGCTGGGTGCTGAAGATTTTATAGATACAACGCCGTTCGATTGGGACGATACCAAGCTGAGCGGAATAGAGTGGGAAGGCCAAAATGCTTCATGGATGCTCAAATCCTCCGGTAACAGCGGGACCGGAGACAGTGCCTCCACATCTTGGACGCTGAACGGAAAGTCAGTAGCCAGCGACACGGCGACTTCCCTCTCGCAGCAGATCAAAAACCTGGCCAGCAGTCAGGCCTTGCGCAAAGCCTCTGAGCTGAGCAAGCCTGTCCACCGCTTTACGCTAAGTGTATCGCTGGGTAAGGATGATTCCCAGCTGGTCTATCAAGGCTGGACGCTTAAAGATGATCCAGATACCGTATGGGTTGTACCGCCACAGAGTAACTGGGCTTATGGTCTGTCAGTATCTGACGTAAACCGTACTGAACAGAATGGCCACGACCAAGCTCAGGCTGGAAAATAACCATTAGTAATTAAATTAGCTGCACAAAGAGGCTCCAACGGCGGATGATCGTCGTGTGGAGCTTCTTTGTGTTCGTTATTCGTCAGGTTTGCTGCTTTTGGAAGAAGAATTGTTAGTGTCGTTTAAATCTTGGATTACTTGAATCAGCTCATGAAGTGAGAGATCCAGCTTATCCAGCTTTTCTTCCATCGTGTGCAGGATGTGCCGCAACAAAATAAAACAAAGTCCAGCCGGAAAGCCTACGTTGGTAACCAGAGAAAGAGCATCATCCATTTGCAATGTATTCCCTCCTTTTTAGCCATATATAAAGGAAGGTAAATTAAAAGAACCATATACAACTGCATGTAAAAATAGTATAATAAATAAGAACAAATGTTCTGTTTTTGGTTGTGAAATAGGTTTGGAAATTACCCTATAGTATGAGGATTAGAAAAAGTCAAATCCAAAGAGAAAGGGTGATTTACAATGGATCAGTCTCAGCTAACATTGGTAGAACAATATCGGAAGAAGCTGTACCGCATTGCCTGGAGAATCCAGTATCGTGCTCGTGTACAAACCAATCATGAATTTGTAATGGAAAAGAACGAAGCCGTCAGTGTCCCATCCTTTACAGAATCTTCAAACTCTAATATGTACACACTACAGCTTATCAACTCTCTATCTTCTGAGATCGGAAAAATGATCATCTTTGACCTTTACATACTAGATAAAACCGAAGCACAGATTGCAAAAGAGTTAAAGCTATCCCAACAGGCGGTGAATAAATGGAAAAAGAAAATGCTGAAAGAGTTATTTCGGATGCTGAGTTCGTCCAATTGCTAAAATTAGTACAAAGTGGAGATCAGGAGGCCATGTATAGGATACTTCAATTGTTCGAGGAAGACATTCAAAAGACCAGTCGATATATTCGTATGTCCCGTGAAGATGCTGTCCAAAGCATTGTGACTGATTTTATAGAAGAACTGCGACAAGAGTTAAAGACAGTGAAAAGTGGACAATGGATATAGCCTTGGCTATCCTTATCCGTAGGTTTACTTATTTAACGGAGGGCTTATAAGTTTATGATTGATAACAGGGCTTCTTTTGAGAAAAGTATGAAGATGTATCCAGTCAACAGTATTCGTTCCAATGTCATCATTCTTGTTTTATTACTGTTAGATCTGTTTCTGGTTATCCCCTTAGTGGGAAATCCATACATTGCAGTTTACGTGTATGTACTGTTGCCACCGATTGTTTTGATAAACATTTGGGCTCTAGTACTGGTCATCATGCCACGCAAATTGCAATTGAATTACATTTTATTCCGTGGTGTATTTGGTTTGATTTGTTCTATGGGCTTCATGATCATGACACAAAAGTTTGCTTATGGCATGTTGGGTCTGGATACTTCATGGTATTTTATAGGTTCTTTTGCCCTTTATGGAGTCGCTTTGTATTACTTTATAAAATATAATTTGGCGAAATTCAAAGATCCTTCAAAACATAAGAAGAAACCAAAAGTTAAGAAAAAAAACAAGAGAGCGCCTGTAGTGACGATCACCACATTTACTGGGGCTGGTTATCTGATAGCGAATGTTTCCCTCGGATTTGCTACACAACAATTAGTTGCCACAGTATTGATCAGTGTATACTCCATGCTGGCATTTGTTCTTTTTCATTTTATTATGGATTTACACCGCTACTATTGGCTTCATAAGCTGAGGAATCAGACAACAGATTGAACACAATGAAAAAAAGCCTGCAAATGCCCCAACTTAATAGGAATTCGCAGGCTTTTTAGGCTGTAGATTTATTTAGTCGGCATACTTGTTGCCGTCTGCATCAATATAAATGGATTGAACAGCTGTACGGCGGTACGGATAACCTGCCTCTGTGGTGCCGCTAATTTCATAGGTTACAGAATAGATGCCGGGCTTGTCCGCTTTGGATAGCTCAATTTGCCCGTTAGGTTTAACCGTTTTTTGCTGTGCCGTCAAACCTTTAGGTGCAGAAGTGACTCCTTGCTGCGGATCACCATAATATTGAACTTGGTAGGTGACTTGTGTCACGCTGTCCGGGGAATCCTGTGTTTTCAGGTTTAGCTTCGGACCCACTGCATTCAGATTGTATTTCAGTTCAGGAACTTGAACAGCCTGGTAACGTGCAATCAGGAGATACGCTCCTTGATCAGGAACTGTGACGTTCAGTTTATAGGTGCCCGGTTTTGGATTTTGAATGACGGCGTTATGATGCCAGGCACCAGCAAAAATATCGTCATCATAGCCTGCTTTCAGATTAATAATTTCACTAGTACCGTCAGGCTTGGTTAGTTCCAGCTGACTCACACGTTTATCGCTGATCCAGTCCAGATCAATGGATTTGACACCATTTTCAACAGTGAGGGTTTCTGAGGCTTGTCCATTATAATCGCCGCCTCGAATAAAGTATGAATTGTCGATCTCGCTATAGGTGGCTTGTACAGCAGAAGCAGTCAGGGAAGATGCTGAAAGTGATTCAGTTTCCTGATTCAATGCTGGAGTGTTTGCTTGGAGGTAGGGTTGGATCAGGGAGAAAACGTAGGAGCCAGTACGAACCTTGGCATGATCCCAAGATCCGACTTTAACTACACGTCCGCCGGGAAGCTTAGCGTTGTCGACTGTGACCACTCCATCATTCTTACCAAAGGATGAGAGGTAAAGTCCGCCCATTATGTAGGAAGCAGTGCCACCAGACCAGTTATCACCAGCAAACGTGAAGAATGGAATTGTAGTCGCATTACTGAGTGCATCGGTCTTGGATCGGAAATACTTCATATAAGATGTTTGTAAAGTGGAGGTACCGGGATTTTGTGAGCCGACGATATCTGCCAGCCATCCGGCCCAGCTACTGTAGGCGAGATCTGCAAGTTGTGAGCCATGATGAGGACTGCTGAGGGTGATGACACGTTGTACATAGGGAGCGGCTCCGTTATATACGAGAGCGGTTTGAGTATCCACTCCACCTTTGCTGTGGGCGATAACGATAAGTTTTTTTCCAAAGTGATTACTGATGACCTTAATTTTGTCGGCTAAAAGCTTACCATTGTCCCACATATCTTGGGAGGTGCCATTTGTATCGTACAGATTAATGGTGGCTGTCTGGTATCCGGCGTCACGTGCACACTGAAGCATATCGTTATTATTCTTGGTCCAGACTTCAGCACTACTGTTCAAACCATGTACGAACAAAAGTGCTGGCTTGGTAGGATCAACGCGATTAGGTGGTGGGCCTTCTACCCAGCTTCCAGCGGGATCTTTCGGGGGTTGGGGGGTAGTGGAACCTGCAAAAGCGCCGACGGGGACAAGAGTTATTGATAACAAAAAAATGAGCATTAAAACAGTGATCTTTTTCAAACTGAAAATCCTCCTTTGTAAAATAAAGTATTTTTCAAGCTTATTATACATGCCATCTTGTGGTAAATCATCAATTGTATTTCATATTTACATTAAAATTTTATTTTTTTAGTCATTTTTTAGTCAGGATATCCCCATGATCCATGGCGCATGATAATCTCGTCACACATTTTATATGTATGGAGGATGAGTTCATGCCAGGAACTAAGAAGGTCATTAGTTTGACGATTTCTGCTGCTTTACTTGCAAGCATGGCTACTTTGACAGGATGTGGGACTGCGAATCATAACGTCCGCACGAACGCTACCCGCTATAACGCACAAAGCACGCACCATATGGATGGAGTGAATCGTTATGGCTTGGATGGTGTGAACCGTAATGGTATGGATGGTGTGAATCGTTACGGGGTTAAGTCGAATGGTATGGACGGGATGTCATTGAATGAAAATGGCAACCGAACCGGACATCCAGTCCGTAATCTGCAAGTCGATCGCAATTTGTCCAAACGTATATCCGAGATGCCGGATGTAAAGTCTGCGACAGTGCTGGTCGGTGAACGACATGCCTATGTAGCCGTTTCCTTGAAAGACCAAGCCAACGGAACAGGTGTCGGTGCTCCAAGTATTGACGGTACTCCAAGTGCAAACAGTACTGGACGTAACGGGAATGTACCGAGTGTGAATGGCGTTAATGGCACTAGAGGAAACCGTACTACGGATACTACAACGCCTGGAATGACAGACAATGGAGTTACCGGGAATGGAACACCTGCGCGTCGTGATGACGGTTTATTTGGTACGATGGGTACAGGATCGTACGGTATGTTGCGTGGCTTAACGGACAACAACAATCGCACAGATAACGGAAACACCACAATCGAGGGAGCAAGAACTGCATATGAACCAAGTGATGCAGTCAAGAGCCGTATCGCGAATAAAGTGAAGCAATTTGCACCTTCGATTGAACAGGTACATGTATCCGCTAACCCGGACTTTGTCAAACAAGCCACTGACTTTACACACAGTGTGCAAAATGGTCATCCGATTAGAGGCTTGAGCAATGGTATGATGGATGTAATTGAACGTGTATTCCCGACCTCGGCGGCTGATACAAACCGTCCAATGAATAATACAGCACCCACACGTCCACAAAATCATACCCCTGCCCCGATGAATCATCGCTAATTCAAACCCTATAATTGTGCAATGCCAAAGAAAGAGCTATCCATCTCAGCGAATACGCTGGTGGATAGCTCTTTAGTTTTGGGGGAATGATAACTATAACTGAATTATTTGCGCAATCCTTTAATCCATACGCCTTGCAGCTTTAAGTCTCCATCCAGTAACAGGATATCTGCTTGTTTACCTGCTTCAAGCGAACCTGTACGATCAGCAATGTGCAAGGATCGAGCCGGATTCAGGCTGGCCATTTGTGATGCCGCAGGAATACTCATACCCACGTGTTGAACCAAATACCGGAAGCCTTCAATCATCGTTAGTGTGCTTCCGGCCAATGTGACGCCATCCTCCAGTCGTGCTACATCGCCCTGCACAATCACTGGCAAATCGCCGAGTGTATATTTCCCGTCTTCGAGACCAGTAGCAGACATGGCATCGGTGATGAGAATGAGATTATGATCCTGTTTTAACCTAGCGAGCAGGGAAATGGCGGCGGGATGCACATGAATGCCGTCCGCGATGATTTCTGCTTCAATGCGCGGATCAGCAAGTACGGCTCCGGCGGCTCCCGGCTTGCGATGATGCAACGGAGTCATCGCATTAAACGCATGCACCGCATGGTTCAGCCCTGCCGTCGCTGCCTGTTCAACCTCTTCATACGTAGCATCCGTATGACCGAGAGCTGCGGTAATGCCATGGCTGCGCAGCCATGCAATCAGTTCCAGCGCTCCTTCCCGTTCGGGCGCAAGCGTGAGCTGGCGAACAAGGCCCGGGTAGCGCTGCTCCCATTCTGCTACCCATGAGAGATTCGGTGGCACGATATGTTCCGGGTTTTGCGCTCCCGGCCACTTCGGACTGATGAACGGTCCTTCCAAATGTACGCCCTCCAACTGAGCATAGGGCATAGGTAGTGCCATGTATGCGTGAACTTCACTCAATACCCGGTCAATCTGTTCCTTGGGCGCGGTCATCGTGGTAGCCAGCATAGCTGTCGTACCTTGTGAACCGTGAAAGGAGGTGATCGTATCCAGCACCCTCGGATCGGAGTCCATAAAGTCCTCACCGTTCCCGCCGTGAACATGAATATCAATAAAGCCTGGCAGCAGATAGCCTCCTTCCAAACGCACAATTTTGGCGGTTTTCGCTGCGCTTTCTTCCTGATTTGCGAAGACTAACGCTGTCCAATCGGCGGGCAAATTCGCTTCTGAACCAGCGTATACAATGGATTGCCCCTCAATGACGACAACCCCTTTTTCAATGATGTCATTCCCAACGACAACTTGCCCATACAGTAGCTGGGGTACGGTACCACTCATTTCATCTGACTTCAATTGAACCATTCTCCTGCCTCCTGATCTAATAAAATAAGTACGTTGGGATGGCATTGCAGCAGGGAAGCCGGACACGCTGTCGTGACGGGTCCAGTTAAAGCCTGCTTTATAATGTCAGCCTTATCCGCACCAAAAGCCACCAGTATAATTTGCTTCGCCTTAAGAATCGTGCCTACTCCCATCGTAACTGCTTGCCTGGGTACAGCATCTATTTCGCCAAAAAATCGAGCATTCGCCGAGCGCGTACTTTCTTTTAAATCTACAACATGTGTAGCTCCAGCCAAGCTGTGACCAGGTTCGTTAAAGCCGATATGTCCATTATGACCAATGCCAAGCAATTGCAGATCCACGGGGCCATGATCCAGAATAGCCTGCTCGTGCGCTGCACATTCTGCTGCCAGATCCAGTGCATTCCCGTCAGGGACACGTGTGTGGGATATCGGAATATCGATATGTTGGAACAAGTGCTCATTCATAAAGCTTCGATAGCTCTGCGGATGTTCTGGGGGAAGACCAACATACTCATCAAGATTCACGGAATAGGCGCGTGCAAAACTGACCTGTCCCTTGCGGTACATATCTGCAAGATGTCGGTAAATGCCAATCGGCGTACTACCGGTGGCCAGGCCAAGCATGGCCTGTGGTTTGGATTGCAGCAAGCTAGCGATCACAGCGGCGGCAGTAGCGTTCAGGTCTTCACGGCTGTTCAAAATGCGTATGTTCATCTTAGTGACCTCCCGGTTGTTTTTTGAGCTTGCTCACTTGTTGATATGAACCTTCCAATCTCGGAATATATTTGTCAAAATCCGCGCTCACCATACCTGTAAACAGAATATCTATGATATGAAGCTGGGCGATGCGGGAGGCCATATCCCCACGTCGCATTCCTTCCTCCAATGAGGAGGAAAATAGCGCAATATCCGCAAGGCCTGCCAGCGTGTTGTTTCCGAAGGAGGTCAGGGATAGTGTCTTGGCCCCTTGTTCCTTGGCGCAGCGTAGAGCCGCAATGGTCTCCTGGGTTTCTCCTGAATAAGAGACGGCAAAGGCGACATCTCCCACTCCGAGCGAGGAGGCAGAGGTAATCTGCATATGTGAATCTGCAAAGGCAGTGCTGTTCTTGCCAATACGGATGAGCTTCTGGTAAAAATCCTGCGCCACAATCGACGATGTCGCCATCCCATAGAGATCAATGCGGCTCGTGGCTGACAGCCATGCAATAGCCTGCTCCAGCTTGTCGTAATCCAGCAGTCGGGTCGTGTCTGCAATGGATGCGGTGTGGTTCGCCTGAATAGCTTGCACGATTCGGGGAAGTGAATTTCCGGCGACAATATCCTGATAGGATTCTTCACCATTACGGTTGGAATGGGACAACTCGGCGGCCAGCTTCATTTTGAAATCGGGATAGCCTTTAAAATGTAGTGATTTGCAAAACCGCGTAACGGTCGCTGCACTCACACCACAACGCTCTGACAGCTCCCGAATACCCAGATGCAACACATCTTCCGGGGATTGCAGGATGGATTCCGCCAGCTTGCGCTCCTGTACGGGAAGCAGCTCCAGTCTTTGGGCTAATGTATGAAGAATGGGGGACATGAGCTGTGCTCCTTTGGCTGTAGAGTATTTGTGTGAAAATAAATATCGTTTATAAGAATGATATTAAGAAAAACATTTTCACGTGTATTGTAAAATAATTCTGTCGCTCATGCAAGAGATGTGAGAAGAATTTTTATTAAATTTTGCGAAAAAATAGCCAGCGAAAATTGTAGAAGTTATCATACATTAATTTACATATTGCGAGTTTTACTTACAAAACAACCTATTGACTTGTCTCTTCATTGGAGGAGTATAATTGAATAAAGTTCCAGTGAAGGAATTTTTCTAGGAGCTTTCTTTGCAGAGGGCATCGTTGGGTGGAACGAACAGAATCTCATTCACAAGGAGGAGTTTGCTATGCAGAGCCAAGTGATTGAAATGATCAGCGCAGTCAAGGAAGATCCTGAACTGGTCGCAAAGCTGGATGGACATTCGGACATTATTCATGATGCGGGACTGGATTCGTTGCAGTTGGTTCATTTCATGCTGCAAGTGGAGGATGCATTTGATGTGGAGATTGATTTTGATTCCTTTGAGCTGGAGCATTTGAGCTCGGTAGATGCGTTTTGCAGCTACATTCAGGGGATCAGCGATGCGGAACAAGCGCCGCATCTGGAGGGAATGGAGACGGTCTGACGTACAGCTAGGTACATGTGCCTGAAAATCCATTAAACGAGGTGTTAGCATGCAGCCCAAAAGCAATGTGCTGATTGATGAGAAAGCGTTCAAGCTCATCAAGCGTAACCTGAAAAACGCTTCTGTATCTTACCGTAACGCCACACAGGACCCTACTTTCAAAACGGACATGCCCCAGACGATCGGCATTAAGCTGACTAACCGCTGCAACCTGAGATGTACACACTGCTTTGAATGGAACGAGGAAGGCTACCATCACCAAATGGATAAAGAAGAACAAAACATGGATCTTGCTCCGGACATGCTCCGGCAAATTTTGAGCGAAACCAAGGAAGCCAAGTCCAGACTGTACATGTGGGGCGGCGAACCGATGTTTCATCGACGTTTTGATGAAATTTTGGACGTGCTGGCGGAAGATCGGCGCGAAATGACCTTTTGTACAAATGGGTTACTTATTGATAAATATTTGGACCGGATTTTGGATTTGTCCGAAAATCTGGAGTTATTAATAGCGATTGAAGGTTTTGAAAGAGAACACGATTTAATCCGCGGTAAAGGCACTTTTCAAAAAACAATGCGGCAGATGGATAAGCTGATTGAACTGCGCGACCAGGGATTGTACAAGGGACGGGTGACTGTCCATGCGGTCATTAACGATAACATGATCGGACGGATGTACGAATTTCTGCAAATGCTGGAGGACAAAAGGCTGGATCTGGTGCTGCTGACGTTCCCCTGGTACATTTCCAAAGAAACCTCCCTCAAAATGGATGAATATTTTACACGTAATTTCTCCTGGCTCCGACAACTTGAAGAACAAAATATTAGTAGCTGGCATGCTTTCAAATATAAAATCAACCCGGATAACATCGATCCTCTGATGCATGAACTACAGCGGATCAATGAGCGAGTATGGAACATTCGCGTGCGCTATCAGCCCGGTTTGGATTATGAGGAAATTGATAAATTTATCCATGGCGAGGAAATGGTCAGTCGTTGTTCCAATCATTGTTTGGCGCTCACCTCCAGAACAGATATTTTACCAGACGGGAAGGTCATGCCTTGCAAATTTTTCAGTGAATTCACGATTGGAAGCATGCGTGAGCATAGTTTGAAGGAGATATGGAACTCGGATGCGTATGAGAAAACTCGTCAAAAGATTAATCATGAAGGATTGACTCCGGTGTGCTCCAAATGCAGCGTATTGTATCTGCATGGAGCAGGTTCTCTGAAGTACATTTAGTTTTCTATGGATGTTGTTTATTACTGGATGGAAGAGAGAGGGATGATGACAAGACGTGACGACTAAAACTATTAACCTTGTGGAAGCGCTTGCGCATGAACGAGACCATGGAGTCCTGATTTGGCTGTTTAATATCGGCGCAGAGCAAGTGTGGCATCCATCCCCCCGCAAGGGGGGTATGGTAGACCGGGATGAACAGCAAGTCGTAAACCGGATGGAGGAAATGAATCTCCTGCTATGTCGAAGTCAGGATGTCATTGTACTTCGGGAACAGCCGGATGAGGCGTTTCTGGACATGCTTCAACGGTTGGGCTTTAGCCTGCCGCGTATTGAGGTGCCGGAGCCTTCTGATCTGCTAACGCCGATTTCAGAGCTGGTGCTGGCGGATAAGGCGCTTTTGGCACGACTGCGTACGGTTGCAGATGCAGGCCACAGCAGCGGCGGAGCCAAAGCGTGGCTCGTCCCCTATGCGGTCACACCGCAGGAGGAAGCGATCGCGGAGCTTTGCGGGCTAGAGCTGATCGGCGCTCCATCCGCGGTCAGTGCTCAGGTGAATGATAAAATATTCAGCCGCCTGACCGCGCAAAAGCTTGGTTTTGCTGTCAGCGAAGGCGCTGTATGTGCAGACGAATCGGCGATCCGCAGGGAGTGTGCCAGACTGGCTGACTTATCGGATGGACCTGTGAAGCTGATTATCAAGCAGCCGCACGGTGCCTCGGGACAAGGCATGTATATGCTGGACGAGCTGTCCAAGCTGGACACGCTGCTGAGTGTGATGAGGCGCTTTGGCGGCTCGTCGCCATCTTCCGGCGGCTGGCTGGTGGAGCGCTGGCACAATAAGCAGATGGATCTGAACTACCAGCTCTGCATTGACGAGGGCGGTGGTGTGACGATGTTTTCGCTAAAAAGGCAAAACGTGGATGGCACCGTATATATCGGCTCTCAAGTGCCAGCTGAGATTGGTGATGCGCTGGAGGAAGAAGTGAGACGCTGCGCCTATCAGCTGGGTACGTATCTTTATTCCATTGGGTATACGGGAATGGCCTCTATTGACGGTTTTGTTGACGAAGAAGGTTTGCTGGTTCCAGTCATTGAGATTAACGGTAGGTTTACGTTGTCTACCTATATTTCGTTCCTGTCATCCGTCCTGGGAGAACAGCATAAAACATTATCCCGTTATTACCGCAACGTTACCGCTACACCTCTCACCTACAGTCGCTTGTGCGGGCTGCTCGCGGAGGAAGGCTTGCTCTATACGCCCGAACGTCCAGAAGGGGTGTTTGTGTATACTGCGGGTACATTGTCTGGTATTCCTGTGAAGCGGGGCTATGTGAACCGGATTTTCACACTTATTTTGGCAGACAGCTGGCAGGAAGCTGATGCTTATGCGCACAAATTGGAAGGTATCATTGCTGGATTAGGATGCTCATAAATGGGAGGGAATCAAAAATGAAAACAGATGTATACCATGTAGTACCCTTGCTGGAAAAGGTTTTGAAGCTGGCTCCGGGAGAGCTGGAACAGTTGACTCCGGATCAGGATCTGCGAACCTTGGGGCTGAATTCCTTATCCGCTGTGGAATTAATTGTAGAGTTGGAAAATGAGCTTGATATTACGATGGAGGACGACGATCTAGTGCTGGAGCATCTATCTACACTGCAAGGCATTGAGCGTCTGCTGAGCAAATATGCATAAAGGCGCTGAAAAGACAAGGTTGATGCAGGAATCCGATATGAAAACTCGTCATGATTCCGTTGTGGACTATGGTGCAGAAGAAGTGGCAAATGCGCTTCCGGGGAAGCATTGTGTATATTCTTCCCTGCGTACCTCATTGCGGAGGTACGGGGTGACCATGGCCGAATCCGAGCTATTCATGCTGTGTGGGAGTATGTGCGCAGAGTATGGTGGAGATTTGAAGCGCTTCGGACCTGAGAAATATCCAGAGCAGCTTCAAGAAATGGCAGCTAGTGGCGGACCTGTTATTCGGGTGGAACCGTGGGTCGCTGGTGTCAGTGATGAAACTGACCTGTTGCGAGTACTCACATCGGGCTACGGTACCATGCTGCATACGTCGAGCACCGCCTTAACCTATCACGATGTATATGTAAAAAATTACCCAAGGGGCCACGTGATAGAGTTGTGCGGATTGGACTTGCAAGAACGAACAGCACAGGTGAATGATAGCTTCCTGCTCGATTCCTCGGGACATGCCATGACTTATGTGGGCTCAGCCCGGCTCGACGATCTGATGCAGGGCATTATTGAGTATGCATGGCTGGTGGAGCAGCCTGCCCCGCTTTCGCCAAGTGAGATGCATGCTGCGTGTGCTCATCATATTCGACAGTATTTGACTGGACACGAAGCCATCTGGAGAGGCGTACCTACGTCTAATGAGTCGGAAAGTCAAACAGGGAAAGCTGTAACAGGCAATCAGGTCAAGCGGGGAGATGAGGGGTACCGGGCATTTGTTGATGACTTCCGTCGGTTGGCAAACATGGAGGATCAGGATTTTCGGACGTACTGTCATGAAATCTATTACAATCTGCGATTGGGCAGTGCCCTTCATTTGACGGATTATACAGCTGATTATTGCATGCTGCATCAAGCCACGCTGGGGCCGCAAACACAGCATGTAATTGAATTGGCGCAGGCACTGTACGCGGATTGGCACAAGCTTAATCTGCATATTTACAAAACAGGGCTTCAACTGCGCAAGCATCGGATGCCTGAAATCACGGAACGAGCTTTGCATTTAATTGAAAGACAGCGGCATATGCTGGAGGAACTGATGATTTTAGCAGAGCAAGCAGCCGAGTAGTCCAAGTATTCGGCCGTATCAGACACAGGTGTCCTGCACAGAGGAAAGAGGAGGGGAATTGATTGCCGTCCATTACATTAAACCAATTGTCGAAAACATTTACGTACTACAAAAAGGAGCCGGGCGTGCGCAAATCGTTACAAAACTTGTTCAGGCGTGAGCAGCTGACCAAAGAGGCTGTGCAAAATGTCAGCTTTAGCATTGAGGAAGGCGAAATTGTCGGATTTCTCGGTCCAAACGGGGCGGGTAAAACAACGACGCTCAAAATGCTGTCTGGCATTCTCCATCCCACGGACGGGGAGGCATCGGTACTCGGCTTTACCCCGTGGAAACGACAAAAAGAGTTTAAACGTCAGTTTTCCATTGTAATGGGACAGAAAAACCAGCTCTGGTGGGATTTGCCTGCAAGTGAGTCATTCGAGCTGAACAAGCTTATCTATGAAATCGATGAAAACCGTTATAAAGAGGCGCTGGATGAACTGGTCACTCTGCTTGGGGTGGAGGAGCAGCTTCATGTGCAGGTTCGGCGGCTGTCTCTCGGCGAGCGTATGAAAATGGAACTGATTGCAGCGCTGCTGCATCGTCCACGGGTCATTTTGCTGGATGAGCCGACCATCGGACTGGACCTTGTCTCTCAGCGGCGGATTCGAGAGTTTTTCAAAGCCTATAACCGCACGCACCGGACGACCATCCTGCTGACAAGCCACTATATGAAGGATATTGAGGATTTGTGCAGTAGATCCATCATTATCAGCGGGGGCAGATTGGTCTATGACGGAGATTTACACCAGGTGAATGAGGTCATCGGTGCTCGTAAATTACTTAAGGTTCGACTGGAGACCCCCGTATCCAACCTAACGTTGGCGAGCCTCGGCAAACTTCGCTCTAACTCGGAGCTGGAGGCGGTATTTGAGTTGGACGCAGAAGATACCTTGGCTTGGTCCAAAAAGATTTTGGACGCACTGCCTGTCGTTGACTTTACGATTGAGGACGTCCCGCTGGAAGAGGGGATAGCCAATTTGTACGATGGGGGCAGGCTGGCCGATGCGAAATAACAAATATGTGAAGGTGCTCCAGCTTGGCATGCAAAACGAAATGGAGTATCGGGCTAATTATTGGCTCCAAATGGCGGGATTTATGCTGCCGATCATGACACAAATTTTTCTCTGGCTAGCTGTATTCGGTTCTTCGGGACAAGCAAGAGTGCTGGGCTACTCTCTGCCAGAAATGCTGGTGTATGTGGTCATGGCGGGAGTCACTGGGAAACTGATCGCTACGGGCTTTGAATACGAAATTGCTACAGATATCAAGGAGGGCGGACTGGCAAAATTCATGGTACAGCCTGTGCATTATTTCGCTTACCGTTTTTGCCGGTTTATCGGAGGCAAAGTCATACAGTCCGCGGTCGTGCTACTGGCGGCTGCTATTTTGCTGTTATGTCTTAGCCTGGAAGGACAAATCAGCTTCGGGCTATCGTACATCTTGCTTTACATATTGGCGTTGCCGGGAGCGCTTGTGCTTAATTTTGTGGTCTATTATGCGCTGAGCGGCATAGCCTTTTGGGTGACGGAATCGGCGGGACTATTTTATACGCTGTCGCTTGTCATTTACGTAGCTAGCGGTACCGTGTTTCCGCTGACGATTTTTGGAGATGTTTTGGCCCGTCTGTTCAGTCTGCTACCGTTCAGCTACACCGTATTTTTTCCGGTGAATGCGTTGACGGGCAAGCTGACTGTGCTGGAAGCCGCTAAAGGCATTGGCGTACAATGGCTCTGGATTGTAGCGCTGGCGGCCCTATCACGCTGGGTGTGGCAAGCCGGGGTCAAACGCTTTGTCTCGGTGGGGGGGTAACATGAAAAATGTTTTCCGAAACGTTAGGCGCTACGTCAGACTGTACTGGAAATTTGTCCAGTTTTCCGTCATGTCGCAGATGGAATACCGCATTAATTTTATAACTGCATTTCTGGTTGAAACGGCTTATTTGCTCATCAAGCTGCTTTACGCATCAGTTCCATACCGCGCCGGGACAGACATTAATGGCTGGTCTCCTGACGCCATATTGTTATATATCGGCGTGTTTACGATGATGAGCGGATTTTATAGTGGATTGTTCTACAGTAATTTTACAAGCCTGCCTGACAAAATTCGTACCGGCTCACTGGATGTGCTCATGACCAAACCCGTATCGCTGCAATTTATGGTGACACTGCGTCAATTTGAACTGGGCTATACCGTGCCGAATGTAATTGGCGGCGGAATTATGACGGGGATCGGCTGGTATCGACTCGGATTGCCGTTTAATTTTGAAACCGCAGGAGGGTTTTCTGTGCTGCTCGGATGCGGAGTGCTTACGGCATACTCCGTATTTTTGCTCCCCCAACTGTTGGCCTTCTGGATTATCCGGACGAACGGTGTTACAGAGCTGTCCAACAGCATATTCGAGACAAACTATGTGCCGATGGCCGTATATAGTAATCTGATTCAACGTATCGGTTTGTTCGTGCTTCCGGTGTTTGTCATTTGTAATTTTCCGCCCATGTTCATTCTCGGCAAAATGGAAACCGGGTTAGTGGTATGGGCATTTCTCGCACCTCTCTGGCTGCTGGCGATCATCCGCCTGATATGGCAGTTTGCTCTACGTGATTATACGAGCGCGAGCCAGTAGCGCTACCGTGTAGTAGGCCAATAATGAAGCAGGAAAGGAAGCGAATCATATGAATGCGATACCGAATCAGCGTCATTTGTATATGGGAACGTTCGAAGCGGAGGTTTACTGGCGGGATGCCCAGTTAGCTTCCCTGCCAGCCCTCCCTGACCGGGCTTCTTCTGCGATTGTAGCAGCCATGGATGAACTGCTGTTCAGCTTTTGCCAGCCAGGAGATGCGTTATTGACCCGTTATGCCATTTCGCCCGTACATCGTCAGTATATCGCGCAGTTGGGCTTTCATCCGGCTGTCAACGAACGAGATTTGACCGACGGAATGGAGCGTGCAGGTAACGTATCAGCCGCTTCAGTATTTGAACTGCTGGGCAGTCGTAAGGCCGATGCTGGAGAGGGGTTTCCTCAACTGGAAGGCTGTGTGCTTAGCCCGTTTGCGGGTTTACCGCATGTGGAGGAGGCTGCACGTGCTTGGGGTATAACACTGCATCAGCCTCCGCTGGAAACGATTCGCAAGGTAAATGCCAAAACGTATTCCTCTGATCTGAAACGCAGTCTCGGTCTGCGCAACCCGGGCTATATTGTGACTTCGTTTGCAGATGTCGCTGAGGCGGGGCGTAAGCTGCTGCGGGATGGAAGCTTTTTAATCAAGGATGATTTTGGCGTATCGGGCAAAGGAAACCTGCACATTACCTCGACACAAATGCTGGACCGGATCGTATCGTATTTGCGTGGACAGGAGCGTAAAGGCAAACAGGTGCTTTTCCTTTTGGAGCCTTTTCAGGAGAAAAAGCAGGATTTTTCATGCCAATTTACGATTGGTGATGATGGAAGTGTCGATATCCTATCTGTACAATGGCTGGCTAATACTCAATTCTCTTATCGGGAATCCTTGTCGCCGGACGTGGCTTTTTTAGAGCGGCTGGAGCGCGAGGGCTATTTTAGCTTAATGCAGGATGTGGGACGGCAATTGTATCAGGATGGTTATTATGGCGATGTATGCATTGATTCCATGACACTTCGTGGTGGGAAGCTGGAGCCTATTATCGAAATTAATGCCAGAAAGTCGATGAGTTTGATCAAGCATCAGCTCGATACCTTTCTGGCCGGGAAAAATATGCGTGGCACGCTGACGAATTATTCACTGTCCCATGATGGCAGTTTATCCTATGAAGAACTGCTGGAAGGGCTGAAAGGTGAAGGATTGTTGTTCACAGGTGAACGCGAAGAAGGTGTCATGCCTCTGGGTGCCAATACATTATATGTGAACACAGGTGGACGAGATGGCGAGAACAAGATTGTGGGCCATACAAGCACGCCAAGCAGAAATGCAACCGGGCGCGGAGGCAGATCGCCTGCCAAGCAGGTTCGTGTGAGCGGGATTGGGGCCAGCGATGGCGGATCAGAAGGGAACGGCATGGCTAAGCCGGACTTGAATGGTAAAAAAGAAACGGATGGAAGCGAACGGGCACGAGGTAAGGGGCGTCTTTATGTAGAGCTGGTTGCTGCGAGCGATGAGGATAAAATGCGATTGACTACAAAGCTGGAGCGTTTTTTGGCAGAGCATCATTTTACAGTGCTGAATTAAACGGGAGGCGTATGAGCATGCGTAAGAGTACGGATAAGCTTATGAAGGTAACGATTTTGTGTTCCGGTTTCGGATTGGGCTTTTATACCCCTGGCTTGTTGTTGCAAGCGGGTCTTCGCAGGCTGGGCGTGGATACGGCGATTCATGTATTTGAAAATGTACTGCCAGAATCGGCCCGACTCAAGGTCGACAAAAGCCGCAAAGCTTACCATGACAATTTTGCGGTGGCCTTAATGTCTCAGAAGGTTCCGCAAGATATGCGTAATTCACTGGATTTCGCTGCGATGGAAGTGCTGCTGAACCAATGGATGGAGGAGGATCGGCGGTATTTTATATGCTTATCCGGTCATTGGATGTATGTACTGGAGGAGTATCGTAAGCGCAGAGAACCGGAGTCGGTGCATGTGGACATCGTGTACATGGATTCGACACCTTCTCCTTCCTGGAAAAATCTAGCCAAGCATAACCCGCGTTTTGCGGATGGCTGTGGAGAAATGGCCCTTTTTGAAAATGATAAGAATAGAGTCAGCCACTATATTGATGTACCGGCCGTGGAGTATGTACCGTTTGAAGCACGGCAATCCCGCTTATTCGTACATGGTGGCGGTTGGGGGATGGGCACCTACCGTGACAAGGTTGGACGGTTGGAAGAAGCGGGCTGGGAGCTGGATCTGCTGTTGTATGATCAGGATCAACCGGATGAACAGCGGGACAGTATACGCTATTTTCAGATGGATCCGCAGTGGAGGACATGGCAGCGTAATGAAGCCGGGGAGCATACATTTCCGCCTTTCGGAGAGGTGAAAAAGGGCGAGAAGACCGTGTATCAGGTCGGACCGGATTACCATAACATGCTGGACCAAGCATGTCGTGTCCAGGCCATTGTCAGCAAGCCAGGAGGTGGTAGCCTAACCGATTCGTTCGCTACAGCCACTCCACTCATTATGCTGGAGCCATTTGGTGTACATGAAAAGCATAATGCAGATCTATGGGAACGGCTGGGACTTGGTATGCGGTACGATACGTGGATACAAACCTATGATGGCAGTGCTCAGATACTGGAGGATATGCATCGCAGGATCGTAGAGCTGCGCAGTCGAACGCCGCGTTATATAGAGTCCTATGTGAATAGCATCCAAATGCCAGCAGGCTCACCGGGAATGGAGCAGGGATCATGAACGCTGCGACGGCTGCGCAAGAGCCTGCGATGCGAGATATTCGCTTTGGGATCATTGGCTGTTCTGCCATTGCTCCCCGTGCGTTGCTGGAACCGATCCGACATGTTGCAGGGGCACGCGTGACCGCGCTTGCGAACCGCACGGTTGCCAAGGCAGGAGAAATGGCAGATCGTTTTGGCGTCAGTGTCGTTTATCGGCATGCTGAGGATATGCTAAAGGACCCGGAGATCGATGCTGTATATATTGCGCTCAGCAACGACTTACATGCCGAGTGGATTGACAAAGCACTACGGGCTCATAAGCATGTGCTGGTGGAAAAGCCGTTATGCCTGAATACGGCCGATCTGGCTCCCTTGGCAGCAACAGTCGAACAGAGCAGTGCTTACCTGCTGGAGGGAGTCATGGTGCAGCACCATCCTTGGCAGCATGAGCTGCGGAGGATCGTAGAATCGGGGCGTTATGGTCGCTTACGCTCCATAGAGACGAGTCTATGTATTCCGGCAAAAGAAGGACATGTGGACAATTACAGATCTCGTCCGGAGCAGGGTGGGGGATGCTTTTGGGATCTGGGCGTGTACTGGCTGCAGCTGCTTCAAGCGGTCGTTGGATTGGAGCAGGCGGAATTCCACAGTCAATCGGATTTCGATGGTCCTCATGGCTGTGACTGGACATTTCGTGCGCAAGCCCGTTATCCGAGCGGAATAGAGGCATCTGCCCTCTTTTCATTCGAGCGGCCCTATCACTGTGCTCATGTACTGACCTTTGATTCGGCAGTAGTCACCTTGAAGGATTGCTTTCGGGCAAATTTAGGCTTTTACAAAATGACACTCAGGACGGAAATAAAGAAGGATATCATGCCGAATATAACAGATATGGACGCACTGCCTGTGTTATCACAGACATCTTCGCATACCAAAACGGTTTTCGAGCCTATGAACTATTATGTTAATCAGTTGAATACCTTTTGTAGCATCATCCGGGGAGAAGCGGAGCCCATTCCATTTCGCGAGGCTGCTGAACGCGTCAGACTGCTGGCAGCCATTCATGAAGCAGCACGCTCGGGCGAGACGATTTATGCAGTATAGTATGATTGTGTTTTCGAGCGGAGGGAAGCAAATGATGCAAAATACGGAGTATCAAGGCAAAGAGAGGAGGGGAACTCAGGTGATGGATAAAAAGGACGAAGCCTTACTGGAGCGTTTCGGCGAGCATCCGACGCCATTTTACTATTATGACGGGGACGCGCTGCATGCTCATGTCAGCTCGTTGCTGTCCCGATTGCACCCGGCTGTGCGTGTACATTACGCGCTCAAGGCTAATGGTAACGTAGCCTTGGCTGGGTTGCTGCGCTCGTTAGGTTGTGGTGTTGAGATTGCTTCGGCCGGAGAAATGTTCGTCGCTATGGAGGCCGGGTATGCTGCGGAAGACGTGCTGTACGCCGGACCGGGAAAAACAGTAGCCGAGCTGAACGAGGCGATAGCCTATGGAATCGGCTGTATTCATGTCGAATCGGTGAGGGAGCTGCGTCTGCTGGAGGACATTGCGGCCCAAGCGGGCCAGCTTGTCAGGGCAGCGGTTCGCATCAATCCTGATAACGATCTGTCTGGAGCAACGATTAAGATGGGCGGCGTTCCGCGCCCCTTTGGAGTAGATGAAGGACAGCTGGATCACTTTTTTAAGGTGCTGGAAGATTGCCCACACGTCCATTTTCAAGGTATTCAGGTATATACAGGTACGCAAATGTTGAAATCGGATCAGATTTTAGCTTCATTTGCGAATACGCTGCAGTTGGCAGAACGGGTACAGGCTCAGTATGGTGTGGCAATGCATACGGTCAATTTGGGCGGCGGGTTTGGCGTACCTTATTTTGCTCATGAGGAGCCGCTCGATATGGATCACGTCATTGACGGACTGAACGCACTCGCGGAGCAGACCCGAACCCGCATGCCCGGGGTTAAGCTAATCATCGAAAGCGGCAGGTATCTGGTTGCTCAATCGGGCATGTATGTCTGCCGAGCATTGTATACAAAGGAATCCAAGGGAGAGAAGTTTGTCGTGGCTGATGGTGGCATGAATCACTACGCCGCAGCTACTTTTCGAGGACGCCGCATTAGGGACAACTACCCGGTACGAATTATGCGCAGGCAAGTGGGAGAATCGAAAGAACCCAAAGAACGAGAGTTGGAAGCAACCCTACGGATGGGGCAGAGAGACGTTTCTGCTCAAACGGCTGTTGCTGTCGAACAATCATTAGAAGAGATTGCAAGCCGAACAGGAGGGCCTTTGGAAGAAGCATCCATGGAGCTGGAGACGGTAAGCATTGTCGGTCCACTTTGTACACCCGAGGATTGTATTGTGAAAAAAGCGCAGCTTCCTCCGATTCACGAGGGCGATTATATTGCTTTTCCGAATGCAGGAGCCTATGGATTAAGCTATAGTCCACTACAATTTCTGGGACATGCTACCCCGGCGGAGCTGCTCGATTTTCGTGGGGAGGTACATGTCATTCGTGAACACGGTGACCGCACGGACCTGCTGCGTCATCAGCGCATGATTCCGTTGCCTGAGGATGTGGTATAAGTGAGCATTTTGCATAAATCCCAAGAGCGTTTTTAAATCAGCAATATATAGATCGAAACGCTTTAGTTCGTCTATATATTGTACTTAAGAACGTTGAGAATCGAATGATGCAAAATGCTGAAGTATGTAAAAAAAACGCCAAACCCATGGGAACCGATACAAATCGGACCTGTGATTTGGCGTTTTTTTACATGATGAGTAGGGTAGTATCGACTTAATGTTGCTTGGAGCTGCGCATTTCCTGACGCACAAGCTGCCATACCATAAAGATCAGTACAGCGATTTGTGGGACAAATGTTTCCCAAGTTGGATACATTCCCAGCCAGCTAATGGACGGAAGCGAGGAGGCAGTGTGCCCCGAAAGCTTGCCAGCCACCTGAAGCGAATGAATACTTTCGCCCAGAAATCGGAATACGAGATAGTAAATCAGTACAGTGGCAGTCAGGAAAAAGGCGCGAATCGGCAACCGTACACTAAATTTAATGATCGCAAACGCCAGAATGACCAGAATAAACGTCGCCGAGCTAATGCCGATCAGCAATTGCGAGGTTTCGATGGCTGGAGCCATACCGACATAAAAGATAGCTGTCTCGGCTCCTTCACGCAGAATTGCGAGCGCAGAAACCGCAAATAGCGACCACAGGCTTCCCCGTGCTAACGCGTTGCCCACGCTGTTTTCCACAAAGCGGTTCCACGCGGCAGCATTGGATTTGCTATGCAGCCAGCTACCAACGGTCAGCATCAGCACGACCGCCACCAGCCCGGTGACACCTTCCAGCAGCTCACGCATGCTGCCCGATGCGGCAGCTGCCACCAGCGTGGTGAACAGCACCGCCAGAATTCCGCTCAGCACCAGCCCCTGCCCATATCCATCGTCCAGCCACGGCTTCGCCGCTTTTTTTGGCATACGCCAGCAGAGCTGCGAGCACGAGGATGGCCTCCAGACCCTCACGCAGCAAAATCAGTGCGGCATCCCACGCAGTGTAAGAACGTTCTTCCGTCAACGGACGGAGCCTGTCCAGCATCTGATCAAGAGTCTGTATGGCTTTGTCTGTATTCGGTGGAGAAGACAGCAGATATCCGGAAGCCTCGGTCATTTCATTTTCAATCGCAGTGTAAGACGTCGGATCAGAAATTTGTACATGTCCTTCGACAGAAGGCCACAGAGCGATAAACTGCACTACCTTGTCAGCCGCTTGCTCTGATTGATTAGCTACAGCATCTTGGCGTGCGGATTCGAGCAAGGTGACTGCATCGCCCAAGGAAGCTGTCGAACCATTCGTCGTTCCGGTAGCCGTATTGCCTGTATTCGTTCCTTGACCTGTGTTCACAGATTTGCCCTGACTATAATCAGACAACAGAGTCGTTAATTCCTGCATTTCCCTGAGAGCCTGTTCTTGGCGAATGGGCTCAGCTTGCATGGAGATGCGAATGAGACTGATTTTAGTTTCGAGCGAACTGTATACCGGAAAATTGTCCAAACGAATCGGTGTTTCTACCTGATACCAGGCTTTGACGATTCGGTCGTAATCCACCCGGGCGGCAGCCCAATCGCCTTTTTGCATGGCGGCCAGACTGCCCTTCGCCATGGGAAGCAGTTTTTCCGCTGCTTTGGCTCCAGCCGGGGCTGGTTTGTCCCCTTCGGCAGCAGTGACGTACTCATTGACCGAGCGCGCTAGCACGGATAAGGCAGCTTTCGCTGATTCCCCGCCGCCACTGGCGAGTGTCTGCTCCGCATCGGTGAGTGCTTGATCTACAGTCGCGATGTGAGCTGAATCTCCACCATTTGTCTTGGCGGCCTCCCACAGCGTGCGGAATTCTTTCAGATCCTTGGAGGCTTCCGTCCATTGGGCTTGTCCCGCCTCCACCAGCGCTCCGCCCACTACAGGCATTAGCTGATCATTGGTGACAGCTTTGGCATCTGTTTGTGCAAAAGCGACCGACCCGGAACCGGAAATGAACGGAGTTACGGTCAGCAGCAGAGCAGCCACCAACCCCAACACCCATCCCAAGCTTTTATTACGCCGATTCATATAAATCCCCTTCCTTGCCTGCTGCTAAAATAACGTATCCCCGATGTAGCCGCCTTGCGATACACCTGGGAAGCAGGCGAACACCGCACTGCCTTTGTGTACAATGTATTCGTTCAGCTTGTCATTGCGTGCAAGTTTCTCCTGAATATGAACGAACTGCTTGAACAGATCACGCTGGTAGCTGATGAACAGCAGCCCGGCATCCAGCTGTCCAGTTTGCTTGTCCAATCCGCTTGAATACGAATAAGACCTCCGCAAAATGTTAATGCTCCCGTCCCCATGAGCCAAAGCCACATGAGAGGTAGGAGGCGTAACTGGCTTGCCTTCCGGATTTTTGGCTGCCAGATCAAGCTTGTCGAACTCCTTGACCTTACCGAGTGGGGCCCCGCTGCTGCGATGACGTCCAAAAGTATCCTCCTGGTCGCCCAATGTTGAGCGATCCCACACCTCTACCCGCATGCGTACGCGGCGTACAGCCATATAGCTGCCGTCGCCCATCCATGCTGGTCCGTCACTGGTCTGTGTCCACACCAGCCGATTCATCTCGTCTGCCTTGGAGGTGTCCGGGTTCCCCGTACCGTCCTTGAAGCCCAGCAAATTGCGTGGTGTGCTTCCCGCAGGATCAGCTTGTGCAGTCCGCTGAAAGCCTTCCTGCGTCCAGCGAAGCACCGCCGTTCCTCTGGCGATACGCGCCAAATTACGCAGGGCATGGAAAGCGACCTGCAAGTCATTGGCACATACCTGCACTCCGATATCGCCACCGCACCATTGCTCCTCCAGGGCATCCCCTTGAAAACGGGGCAGCTCACGGAACCCGGCAGGTTTAAGCCCTGCCAGGCCATATCGTCCATCAAAAAAGGATGGGCCCACACCAAAGGTGATCGTCGTGCGGGATGGCGACAATCCTGCCGCCTCGCCCGTATCGGACGGAGGGAGGTTGAGGTTTTCATTATCGTTGCCAAGGAGCACGCCAGAAGTCATTGTAGCGCTTGCTTCCGTCCAGGCTTTGAAGAGGCTACGCACCTGTTCCTTGTCGCTGGTTGTTAGATCGAAAGCGGCGAAGCAGATGAAATCCTGTGCCGGAGTCACAATACCTGCCTGATGCTTCCCGTAAAAAGGGATTACATCTTTGGTATCCGCATCCGTCATCATGCTTTCGAGACGTTGACCGGCTGACAGCACGGCTCCCACGCCCCCGCCGCCAAGCAGGAGACCTAGTCCACCTACCCCGGCCAGCTTCAATAGGTCTCGGCGTGATACGGATTTGCTTTTTCCTGACGGATCATCTTTCACTAGCTTCGCATCCTTTTTTACCAGATCGCCCTGTTCATTATGGGATTCCGCATACTGCGGCTTTTCTTGCCCTTTTTGCCGCTTAAAGCCTTTCATATCATTACACTCCTAACAATTTCCCCATTTGGGACAACGGTTCTGCCAAGGCATCGAGGTTTTGGCTCAGCTTTTTAACTTCTTCCGGTTTCAGTTTTGTATACGATACATAGCCTTCTCCGTCCTTGAAAGGAGCCAACTCCTGCTGTAAGGCCGTAAAGCGCTCACCGATTTGTTTTTCCAACGCGGCATCTTTTTGGTTCAGATCTGTTTTCAAAATGTCATATATCTTTTGTGCGCCCTCTACATTGGCTGCAAAGTCATACAAATCCGTATGGGAATATCGTTCCTCTTCACCCGTCACCTTCGAGGTAGAGACTTCATTCAACAACTCGACTGCACCCGTTACCATCAGGCTGGCGTCAATATTAACTGTTTCTACTTTGGCGCGCAGCAGCTTGGCATCACTCAGTAGTCGGTCGGAGAACTCGTCCATTCCTTTGGTTGTGTTTTCTTCCCATAATGTTTTTTCAATCCGGTGAAAGCCGCGCCAATCCGCTGCATCCACATCACCGTCACGTGCATCAATATTTGGGTCAAGATCACCCAGCGCTTCTGCAATTGGTTCAATCCGTTCATAGTACATGCGTGCAGGAGCATACAGCGCCTTGGCTTTATCCAGCTCGCCAGCTTTGACCGCGTTCGTGAATTCTTCTGTCTTCTTCACAAACGTATCGCATTGCTCGATGGCATAGGTGCGGTAAGCTGCTACCGCTTGATCAAAATTGGGAGCAGAAGCGGCAGGAGTCGTTGTCTGTGTTGTGGCTCCTGCATCTTTGGTCGTTGCAGCAGGCTGTTGAGTAGTAGTTCCGGTTTGTCCGCAACCTGCGAACAGAATAGAAGAGACCAGCACTCCGGCCGGTACGGCATAACGTAGTTTCATAATCAATGAACACCCTTTCTGGCCAAACTGGCCTTGAACCATAGTCTGTTGCGATATCTATATCAAATTATCATTTTGATAATGATTATCAGTCGCGGTTTTTCTTATCATAAGGCTGGCCCATATGCCTGTCAATACATAAATTAGACGCAGAGTCCAACCCTCCATCAAAGGGAGTTAGTAGGGTGCCTATGCCCATTTTTATCCGCATATTGAACCATACCTAAGCGCATGACATAAAATGTGTTGACTGTATCCCTTAACCTTGTTACACCACACAAAACCCGAGCAAGGAGGGGTGAAATTGACGAAGGGTAACGACCATAAAAACAAGTTTTTGTTAACTCACCGTGAACGTGAAGTATTTGAACTGCTCGTGCAGGACAAAACAACACGTGACATCGCCGGACAGCTATTTATTAGCGAAAAAACGGTCCGAAACCATATTTCCAATGTAATGCAGAAACTGAACGTAAAAGGTCGTTCACAGGCGGTCGTGGAATTAATCAGGCTTGGAGAATTAAAAATCTGACCTCTCGTTCCTTGCGGGGTACAAAGTCTTCTTGATGATCCTTCGACAGTGAAGGGTGGTCGGGAAGACTTTTGTTTTGTCAGGATTTTGAAAATATAAATTTTAGCTTGAATAAAAAGGGCTCAATCTAGAAATCAGTGGTTGATATTTTAGCCGGATAAGCGGTGCCGATTACATTCACTAAAATACCAGCTTTGTAGAAAAAGCGATTGCGCGTAAAATAGCGTCTCCGCTGATAGGATTTAATGCGATTATGGCGGCCTGCTACTGTTGCATTTGTCTACCGACAACGATGGTAATTGATGATTTCATTCTGCCAATTACGCATGGTCTTCGAGGTACTTTGAACGGTTACATGATCCATGTTCTCGCCTTGCTGAAACCAACGGTGAAAACCCTGGGTGGCGATCTGAACATTCGGTGAGTAGTTCATACCAGCGGGAAAACGCTTCTTTCCACTCCCAAACCTTGCGTAGCAGAGGAGGAAAAGGCAAGTAGGGCATCTAGCTGGACCTTTCTCTTTTCAGGAAGATGGTCACCCGGAGGATTCAGTAACCGATGATCCCTTTTCAAGATAGCCTTAGCCCGAGGAGCGAGCGTGTGCTGCACCGATTTTCGGACCGCCTGGACACATTCAATGACATAGCCATGATGTAGTCTTAAATAACCATCATATCCTCAAATTGACGTACACGACTGTTCGGGCTTGGTTTGACTGCTGTCCAAGGATGAAGGAAGTGAGTGCGTAAATTGTTATTATATGGTACGGTATAGTTGTTAAGACCTAGTTTCAAATGGAGGGAGAAACATGCCATCCCCTTTAACGGAGAAGGAAGTTAACCGATTATTTCAATTGTTAGATAATAATCAAATGAACTTCTTACAGAGCTACTTGAAGCAAAGTAAAAAGAGTAAATGGCTGGAGAAACTCGCTCACAAAAAAGGAATTGTGTTGCATTCCAGCACTTCAGTAGATGACATTTGAGAAAGACTGAACGACTGGGAACTTAACGAGACACTAGACGGCGGTTATGGAAACCGACCTTATAAATGTGAATGTGGAATAACACTTAGATATTGTTATATCGTTCATCATCGTAAAGAGAATAAGACATATCAGCTTGGTGAAACTTGTCTAGGCAATTATACGACGTTGTCTGCGAAACTAATTAAAGATATTACGAATGGATTTCATAAAATTGATCTTGAGCGTGATGAAATACTTCTTAGACATGGGCAGGGCTGGAAACTGCCGCCTGATTATAATGGGTTAATTTTAACAGAGGATTTGAAAATACAACTCAGATGTTTGAACTGTTATATTATTTTAATTGAGGCAAATAGAACATCGTACAAACGATCAAACTGGTCATTGAACACTAAGACCAATTATTTGTTTTTGCAGATTGGAAAGATTGATCCATTAAGAAAAGAGGTGCTATCTCAATGTTAATTAAGAAGAATTTAGATATTGAGGCAATATTGGAGGCGATGAATAGAGAGAATCTTGTATTATTTGTCGGTGCAGGAGTTTCAGCAAATTCTAACTTGCCCAGTTGGACGGGGCTTGTAAAAGAGTTTGCAACTGGATTAGGTATTAATAGAGAGATAAACTCAGATGACTTTTTAAAAATTCCACAATATTATTACAACCAGAGAGGGAAAAACGAATACTTTAAAAAGATAATTGAAATTTTCGACACACCAGTGTCTCCAAATATAATACATGATTACATTTTGAAGTTTAAACCTAGACACATAATAACAACAAATTATGATAACTTAATTGAGCAAGCAATTGATAAACATTTTATGTTCTATGATTCAGTAAAAGAGGATCTTGATCTTCCCTATGCATCTAATGGAAGAATGCTTATAAAAATGCACGGGGATTTGACCAAAAAAAATATTGTACTAAAAGAGGATGATTACTTAAATTATTCCGATAATTTCAAATTAATAGAATCGTATGTGAAATCAATTTTTATTAACAATACAGTTCTTTTTGTAGGCTATTCACTTCAGGATTATGATTTGAAATTAATATTGAAAAATTTGCAAGGGATATTAGGTGACCATTTTCAAAAAGCCTATTTGATTGATTCTTCAGAAAGCCCTAAACTTTCTGTGGAAAAAGATTATTTCAAGAATCTTGGTGTCAATTTAATTGATATATTTGATATTTCAAAAGAGTATTCTTATAAAGAGATTTCTGAACTGAAAGCTCCTCAAGGGAAAAACATTGCCAGAATTTTAGATTATATTCTTCAATATAGGGAATCAGTTAGTAATCCTTTAGATTTTTGTTATGATAAATTTCAAGCTTTTGATAGTCTGAATGCAATTAGATTGAAAGATATTATTAATTTACTCGATATAGGTAATTATTTTATTGAAGAAAGAACAACTTTGAAAGTGTTTCCCACCAAAGATGATAATTTTTTTATTGATCTTATCAATCGTTTAAATGCCATAAAAAAGTCATATGAACAACAAGATTGGGAAACTAAACGCAAATATGACTATATTAATTCTACATTTGCAAAAACAAAACTGTCAAAAATTAGTGTTGGGGGAAAAGATTTTATACCTGATTTATTATATCAAAATGAGCCAAACATCATCAAAAGTCTATTATTTAACGATTATTATTCAATAAATCTTGTAGCTAAACAAGATTATAAAATAATTAGTGACTCCGAGAACAAAATTATCAATGAACTAATGAGAGCGTATGCAAAATACTTAGTCAATCAATTTGTTTCTGCATTTGTAATACTTGAGAAAATTTCAATAGAATCGTATCGAAATAAAGATTTTATTCTACTATATATCATTGAATTCAACAAGAGATATTTGATTAGAAAACTTAAACTTAATAGGACTGGTGTTCGTAGGGTAATTTTGGGGACTGACTTTGGAGAAACCGTTTTCGTTGAACAAATCACTAAAATTATTGAGGCATATGAAAGTTCGAACCTCAAAATAAATGATGTATATGAGATGTTGGCCCGAAAAGATAAAGATAAAGTGAAATTCATACATGATTTATTGCAGGAACAGGGATATGTATCACAACAACTACTTCGTATTAAAGAGTCAACTGAGAAAGTGGAAAAAGATTTAAATACCAGATTTAGTAGTCCAGATTCTACCTCAGTTAATAATATGGTAAGTGTTGTATATGAATTTTTTGATTATACGCATAATAACTTCATTATGGTAGATCAATATTCAGAAGTGAGAGAGTATTACTTTTCTTATATAAAATCACTCCTCAGTACTTATTCAATCAAAGAAAAGTCGGAAACTCAAACAACTGAAGATGCTCTTTTTTCTGGATTTTTGTTTCATAGGTTACCCAATCATCGCTTATCAGGTAAAGATGTCATCATAATCTTGAAGTACTTAGATTGGAAAAAATTAAACGAACTATTTGAAGAATATAACATAGATGAAATTGAGATATCATTTCCAAGTATTCATTTAAAGGGACTATTCTCAAATTTAATAACAAGCTATTTAGAAATTGAGTATACTATTGCTTTGAGAGAAATTTTAAAAAATATGTTCTGCTTGTTTGGTAAGATAAAGATTAATAAAGAGGACTTAAATGAGATATTTGATAACTTGTTAAGGTTGTTCAGTTCCACATATGTGGAACATGAAATTTATACCACATTGTTAAATTTTTCATATGCCCAGAAGAAAAACCAGAATATAGAAGCGCCGTTAATTGCTAAGTTAATCGTAACCTTTGTTAACAAATTATTAGATTTAAAGTATAACGGAAATCAAGGAGGATTCGAACTTGAAGCGCTCAATAATAACAATTACATTCAAGGACTAGTCAATCTAATCGATGAGAGTGAATATGACAATATTAGTATTGAAATTGATATTAAGAAGTTAATCCTCTCGATTGAACATGGAAATCTATCAAATAACAAGTGGAGTATTTTAATTCGAGTTCTAATACCGCTGTATAGATTTTTGGATCCAGTAGATCAGAAGTCAGTAAAAGCAATTATAGAAGAGTTCTTATTACAGAACTTTGATGTTAAAATATATGGTGCAGCTTGTGACGCTGATATTTTACTTTCAACTGAGAATTATGAAGAGAAGCTATATTTAAAAGTACAACAAACAAAAAATGAAATCGTAAGAAGCTCAGTGAAGAGTTATCCTAATCCTTTAAGAAGCGAATTAGGGGTCGTGGTTGTACTTTTACGGCATAACAAAATAATTAATAAAGAGCCTTTCAAAGAGTTTATTGGAATTGATGATTTTTATGATTTAGTGATACAAGAGGATAATTTTGATTATCAGAAATTTAATTTGGATTGGTTCCCATACCTCAGTAAGGCTGAAATTAAGAAGATTCTTAGTAACTCGAGTAATAAGGAAATTTTAAGGAGAAAATTTGTTAAATCACTTGTAGAAGACGAATTAGGGCATCAGATTAAACGGTTTTATTTGGACTACTTTGAGACGTGATGCATTTGAAATGATTTTACTAGATGTGTTTCAATCCATATTTCCAACGTAATGCAAAAATTGAACGTAAAAGGTCGTTCACAGGCGGTCATGGAATTAATCAGGCTTGACGAATCTCTCGTTCCTTGTGGGGGATAAAGTCTTTCACGGTGGTCCTTCAACAGTGAAGAAGGGGGAGGCTTTGTTTTGTAAGATGACTATAATTATGTTTAACAAAGTTCAAAAATCCCTTGAGTACTTATGTGCTCAAGGGATTTTTTTTGTATCTCTATTTTATGAGCTTGATGAGCTGAATTTGAGATTGTTTGGGCAGAGAATCGGAGTGTTCATATACACTGATTAAATAACTGACAACATCATTTTCATTACTCAAACCTAACTCTGTTTTTATGGATTGTAATTTTTCTTTTATATCTTCATATACCATAACACTTTTTCTTTCCAAAATGGATTCGCCTCCCTAAGAGAAAATATATCACACGAATGAATTCAAAAAAAACGAAAATGAATTTAAAAAGGACATTTTTGTGTTCAAAAACAATTGACTATGTATTCTAAAATGGTTATTATGAATGCATAAGTGACCTAAATGAATTCAAAAGATGTAGAGATGGTCTCTAGAAATTATTTTCATAAATTAAAATGAAGGATGATACATATGACAAAAAAAGAAAAGACCAACATAATAGCCATCAAAGACATCGTACGCATGGAACAGGTTTGGGAACAAGAAGAAAAAGATGAGACAGGCTTATATTACTTCCACATTACAGATGTCCTTAACCGCAAATGGCAGACGATCGGATTAAACGTATCAGACGCTATTCAAGTGTTTGAAAACGGAAATGATGACGTGTGGACACGTATTATTAAGGCAGCTCCATTTAACTTTAATCTTACTGCCAACGATTTAATCAACACGCTCGATATTGGACCTGATGCTTGGCGTATTCGTAATGCTATCCAAATCATACTGAATACTGTTGAAAGACGCAATGAATTCGTTAACAAGATTAAAAATATAAACTTACATGATATTGCTAATTTACTCTATAAAATGAAAAGTCAGTATCTACGGTACACTCAACTCCCTAATGAAGAATTTATCAAAATGTATGTCGCGAATCCAGTGGAGGCATTGTCTGTTTATTTCCTAGAGACTGTTGATGTGCATACTTTTTGGGAGTGGCGTGACGCTGATGGTACTTATGAAAAGGCTATTGAGTATAAACGAGAGCAACCAGATATGACTCTAATTCAAGCTATTGAAAGAGCAGAAGATGAAGCTTGTGGAGGTTAAAGATGCTCTGACATTAATGATGATGTTCGGTACGTTATTAGTTACGCTGATCGGATTACTCGTGACCATTGTTATTGCATTGAACCAAAACAAAAAGAAATAAACAGCTTATTCTGACAAGGTGACGAAAAATAAAACGATTAAACCGCTGAAATATGTGGGAAATTGCGTGTAAATGATGTACTATATATAGAAGGAAGAAACTACCATTGGAGATCATGGTAAACTAGCAGAAGTGATCAAATCAGAAGAATTACCACAAAGTTATACAAGGCTAGAAATGCATTCGGTGATAGTCTAAGAATATAAATCCGTACAAAAGTAGTATTCAGCATGACGACAGGATGGAAGATGGATTGAAGAAGAATCACAAGGCAGAAAAAGCTCATTGCTTAAGGTAGCCGGAAGTAGCTTTTGCCTAGAGCTACCTGTGGTATATTCTTGATCGGAGGTGAACGTTAAGACATATGACACCCAACCAACACTTGATGACTTATACGCTGAACAGCGGTATAAAGGGAACTGTCGACCTAACCAGTAAGCAGGTGCAGGAATGGATCAAAGCATATCGAATTGGCAGCAAGTTTGTAACGGTTGTGGGAAAACAGTATTTTGGTTTAAACCCTGAGTTGGTAGCAGATTTCAAGGTACATAATGAATACTCGGAGCAGAGAGAACACATATTCATAATACAGCCTGTAATGGAACACAAAGCTGTAGAGCTGGACCCACTGGTAGAGGCGTACAGCCAGTATAAAACATTAATTCAGGTAGAATGTAAATGTGGTGCTTCCTATATAGAAGAGTCACCGCATAAAAGAACCAAGTGGTCATGCAAGGAGTGTAATAACATTGTGTTCCTGGATCGTAAAAAGGGCATGGTGGATACGGATAAAGGCAAGGCGTGGTACATGACCAACAAATACTATGTGGAAAGACAAAGCAACTGACAGATTGTCAGTTGCTTTCTAACCATATACTCACAATTCTTGTGTGCCTACCCAAATGATATAAGTCTTTTGGCAAATAATAAAATTGATGTTTTTTGCGCTTTGTAGTACATTATCAAGTGTATTATAAGGAGGCTTCTCATGTACGGACATAGACAAGATGATACTTTATACATCATGACTTACACATTAAATAGTGGTATCAAGGGCACAGTGCCTTTGTCTAATCAACAGATACAGGAATGGCTTGAGTGTTACAGAATCGGTAAGAAATTTGTAACCGAGATTGGCAAAGAGTACTTTGGACTGCATGCGGAACTGGTGGCTGATTTTAAAGTGCATAATCAGTATTCAAGCTATCAGGAGGTTATTATCCCCATTCAACAACCGGATACTGGCCTAAAAGAGTTGTCCCAGGCTTACAAATCAACAGAAACTTTAATTAAAGTAGATTGCAAATGTGGTACATCGTATGTTACAGAATCTCCCTTTAAGCGGACCAAGTGGTACTGCACCAAATGCCGGGAGATTGTTTTTCTCGACAACAAAAAGGGAATGGTGGATACTTCCAGAGGCAAGGCCCATTATATGACCAATAAGTATTTTGTGGAACGGGAAACAACTGGCGTATAAGCCGGTTGTTTTTTTGTTCGCAAGGTTTGTGTACGTCCTGACTTTTCAAAGCCATTGCGCTATAGTGAAAAAGGGGGCTTATGGAAATGTGGAGTATTTTGCTGAATCACGTTTTGTTGATAGGATTCCTGGCTGTTTTGATTCAACGGATCTATAAGCATCGCTTTCATCAGCAAAATGGTAGCAATTTTCTGCTATGCTTGTGGGGGATCTTGCTTAATCGGTACAATAGCTTGTTTGAACTGACCACGTTATATACGGTGTATACCGTTTTTTTTGCTGTAGGAGCATTGTGGTTTGGAGGTTGCTGGCTTGTGCAGCTATTGGAAAAGGGGAAAGATAAAGCTTGATATAAATGATAGTCAGGTGGTGAACGTCATCCGGGAAGATCATACGAATGGTGCAAGAAACCGCATGAGCACGAACAATGTGTACATACACGAAACGCTTCATTTGGAACAAATCATAAGTGACCTGCGGGTGATGGGCTATGTGGCTTTTCATCATCATCCGCAAATCACAGGTGACCTTGAAGAGCTGGAGGCGTTAAAAAAGCAACTATTGTCGTTTTTCCAACAGCATCATGTATTGTGGATTGAGCTTGACCCGCTAACACAATATGTGGTGGTGAATAACATGGGGAAGGCCACGGTGCTGAAACTCATGGGTCGGAAAATGAACCCGCTACGGGATCTGAGAGCAAACGCTGCTTTGGCTGGACAGCCGCTGCATGAGTTGGATCGGGAGATAGAACGGCTCAATCGGCTGGCTCATCTGTTGCGCTATACTCGTTTTTATTAAGCGACAGAACTAACGAAAAAAAAACATTCACGAAGCATGGGTGGTCCCATGCTGTGAATGCTTTTTAGTTTACTTATACCGATTTCAAAAACTCTACAATCGTCAGCAGACCCTTGTCGAAATTCTCCAAATTAAAATGCTCGTTGGGCGCATGCAGGTTCTCATCCGGCAAGCCGAAGCCCATCAATACAACTGGAGCAGTCAGCACACGGGAGAAGGTTTCCACGATTGGGATGGAGCCTCCATCCTTGGTAAAGAGGGCACGCACACCGTATACCTTCTCAAAAGCATCGGCTGCCGCTTGCAGAAACGCGTGGGACGGGTCGATGTTAAAGGCGTTCGCTTTCTCACCCTGTTGAATATCCAGAGTAGCTCCTGCCTGAACATGGGCGCGCAAATGGCGCTCGACTTTGTCCAGAATGTCTTGCGGGTTCTGGTTAGCCACCAAGCGGCACGTGATTTTAGCGTGAGCTTCTTTCGGAATGACCGTTTTCGTGCCTTCCCCTTGGAAGCCGCCGTACACACCATTCAGCTCCAGTGTTGGACGCGCCCCCACACGCTCAACGAAGCTGAATCCTTCTTCGCCATAGAGGGAATCAAGTGCAAGATCTTGTTGCAGCTTGCTCTCATTGAAGTCTTGCTTCACGAATTCTTCTCTCATCTCTGCCGATAATGGAGCAACATCGTCGTAGAATCCTTCGACGCTTACGCCGCCTTTGTCGTCATGCAGGGTTGCCAGCAAGGACACCAGAGCATGCAGGGCATTCGGCACGCCGCCACCGAAAGAACCGGAATGTAGATCTGTGTTCGCCGTGTGAATGGCAACTTCCAGTGAACATAGACCACGCAAACCTGTGCAAATGGCAGGCTTTCCTTTTTCGATCAAGGAAGTGTCGGACACCAGTACAGCATCGGCAGCCAGACGTTCAGCTCCAGTTTGCAAAAACTCAAGCAAGTTCGGACTGGACACTTCTTCCTCGCCTTCAATGCAAAATTTAATGTTTAACGGCAATTTGCCTTCCTGCTTCAAAATGGCCTCAACTGCCTTAATGTGCAAGAAAACCTGTCCTTTATCATCTGTCGCTCCGCGCGCATACAATTTTCCATCACGGATGGATGGCTCAAACGGTGGCGTTTCCCACAGGTGAAGCGGGTCTACGGGTTGTACATCATAATGTCCATACACGAGGATCGTTGGTTTACCAGGTGCGTGCAAATGATCGGCATATACCAGCGGGTGCCCTTTGGTTGGAATGATTTCAACGTTTTCCAGACCGGCAGCAGTCAGTTTGGCAGCCAGCCAATCAGCTGCTTGGTTAATGTCCTTTTTGTGCTCCGATAATGCTGAGATACTTGGAATGGACAACCACTCCTGTAACTCGCCCAGTTGCTGCTCTCTGGCTTTTTCAAAATATTCAGAATAACTCATAAACTATGTATCCTCCTTTTTCAATGTAAATCGTGTGAATGTTGCGCTATCCTCCGAACCAAGGCCGTGGACGATATGTCTAGTTTACTACGTTTTGTACTGAACGAAAAATAGGGAGATAAAAAAAGATTCTACCCGGGTCTGTCCAGACCTGAGCAGAATCGCTCTTAACCAAGCATATGGACGCACTTATGCGCGAATGTCCAGTTGACCGCCAAGATGAGGCTGTACGCTTTTTTCCATCATCTGCACTAAAGCCTGTCCTTGTTCACTAGCCTGATCCTTAGCCATACTTAATACCTTCACACTTGCAGCTTGAGCCAAGCTGGCCTGACTCATACCTGTTGATAATGCTGCGATATCCATGTTCCAACCCTCCCTCATTGTGAAGACTCTTTCTCTGTATTTATCGGTTGGAACGGTTATTTTGTTTCATCTAATTGGAATTGTGTCAGTAAATCTTGAAGCTGCTCTGCCAGACGGGTCAAGTCTGCGGCAGACGAACCGATCTCTTCCATGGAGGCGAGCTGTTCCTCTGCGGCTGCGGACACGGTCTCCGTATGGGAGGCCGCTTCTTCAGCAATGCGTGTAATTTCCTCCATGCTACTAACGACTGTACTCGTTCCATCTGCGACGCCAGCGGTAGAAGCTGCGACGTTATCGAGCTGCTTCGCTGATTTGGCTACCGCTCTACGGATGCGAGAGAAGGAGCGACCGGACATGTCTATGGAATTGATACCTTCGCTTACACGTTCCTTGGCGGATTCCATGGCAATCAGGGCTTCAGATACACCGCTCTGTATCCCTTGAATCTGTTCACGAATTTGTTGTGCGGAATAAGCTGAGTTTTCAGCCAGTTTGCGAACCTCTGTGGCCACGACAGCAAAACCTTTGCCATGCTCCCCTGCACGTGCCGCTTCAATAGAAGCGTTCAATGCGAGCAGATTAGTCTGGCTGGCGATTTCCGTAATGACAGTGACAATTGTTCCGATTCGTCCAGATCGGTCATTCAAAGCACTGATAATGGCATCCAATTCTTCCACGGTAGTGCGAATGCCATCAATGGAAACGACGCTGTTGCCGATATGCTCACTGCCTGCATCCGACGCCTGAATGGCCTGTGCGGAGTAAGTAGTCATTTCAGCCATAGTTTCGGTCATAGCGGTGATGTCTGTTGCCATGCCGCTAACCCGTGTCTGATTAGCTTTAGCACTGCCCACTTGGCGTTCGCTGCCAGCAGCCACGTCTTGAATGGCTATGGTCACATGCTCGATAGCCCGGGTCGTTTGTTCTGCACCTGCTGCAAGCTCTTGCGAGGATGCCGACAAATTGCCAGTCATCGCTTGAATTTCTCTAATCATGTTACGCAGGTTATCTACCATTTGCTGAAAATATCTTGATAATTCACCAATTTCATCTGTACTGGTCGTAGCCACGTTAATCGAAAGATTACCTTGGCTGATGGCATCCATAGAATTACGCAATCTTTGGATAGGCTTAAGTATACTGCTGATTAGCCACATTGCGAGCACACCAATGATGATGGCTGCAATCACCAACACTACGATCGTTGTGATAAGAATCGGTTGGGCGGAGGCACTGGTTTCTGCTTTGTCCATCGTTCCGGAAATTTTCCAGCCTGTCAGCGCATTGGTTTTGAAAATCAGGTGTTTATCTACGCCATTAAGATCGTAATTAAAGCTGCCTTCCTTAGAGTCAAACAGTTTGGGTATCGTTTCTCCCATTTTGGTACTTCCGCTGACTTCTGTCGGGTGGGTAACGATACGTTTGGTACCATCTAATATCATAATATAGCCATTTTGTCCGATTTTTAAATTTGTGATTTCTTTCAAATTTTTCAGGTTCAGGGAAAGGCCGAGAACACCGCTGTTGTCGGGAAGTGTACGTGAAATATACACAACGGGGATCTTAGCCGTATTGAGTCCAACAGGGCTGATTACGGTTTGACCGGGTTTCTCCAGGGCCTGTTTGTACCACGGGCGCTCTCGAGGATCGTTTGTGGAGCCTACGGCTTTGCCAATAATGAGTTTTCCTTCGGGAGTTCCTACAAACATATCAACAGCTTCCGCATGCATTTTCAAATACACCTGTAACCTTTTCAGGATGTCTTCATCTGCTTCGGCACTGTTATCACTAGCCGTCATCGTTGTAGAGTAATATTCGAGATCAGCGATTTTGGCTTGAATGGTTTGGGTAACTGCACGATCGGATGCGGTAACACTAGTTGTCGCACTATCAAGTAATTGGCGGTCCGTCTGGTTATATGCTGCTTGATAAGAAAAAGAACTTACAATAATACTAGGAACAAGCATGACCAGAAGGAATGCTGCGGTCAATTTCTTGCGTAGTGTTAATGTTTTCAGTCGTTTCATCTAACCCCTGCTTTCTATCTATATATTCATTTCCAAAGCTTATATCATATGTATTTACTATCGGTTTTTTTGAGCTGAATTGATAGATTTATTACTAATTTGTCCAATACGCCAAAGAATTTCTTGCATAACATGGAGTATCTTGCAATTTGGAGGGATAAGGTATGGGTTTTTTTCTGGATATGAGAAGCTCCACCCATTCATCAAAGACAGGTGAAGGTCCCGATATTCAACTGGGTCCTATACCGGAGCGATTCGGTTTGATTACTCTGCGAACCTTTCTTGTGCCAGGTCCGATTGTGACTTTTAGTGGTTCCATTGGTCTAATCGGTGAGCTTGGCGATACGTATGCAGTTGAAATCGTGCGTGGAGCCGACTATGATCCGAGCGAGGTAGTCTACCGCGCCGAGGGGGTACTGGGCGTGACCGGATCTAATGAAACGCAAGCTTTTAATGCACAGGATCTATCCGCTCCATTGGCAATACAAACAGTATATTCTTCTTATATTTCTGGTGTTTCGACCACTGTTCGTAATGGTCCAGAGGTATTCACGGGCATCACTTCGACTCCGTTTCTGTAAATATATCAGGTGAATATTTCTTTAGTAAATACTCGCTGCCTGTTCGTGGTTCTCCTAGGATAGGCCGCTGCGCAGAAGCTTAACTAGCCACGAGCATAGACAGACAGCTGCTACAGACTCGTGGCTATAATTCTCAACAACACCCAGAGCACAAATGACCTAGTTGTTGTAATTTCCTTTATGAGCGTGTTCTACAAAGTTGATCGTGCTTCTCGGATTCTATTTCTTAAGAATCTCTCGCAAATACACTGTCAACTCATCTGCCGCTTTGGTATGGGCGGGGAGCCCGGGATGGCTGCGAGACCCTATCGTTTCTTCCGTCGTGTTAGGCAGTTGGAATACAGACACATTCCCATCCCTCGTTCTTTTCTTGTATGCATCTACTGCTCGGTAGATTGAGGGCATCATAGGAGTACCCAGCATCCCATAGGCCCATACAATATGAGCCGCAGGATTGCAATTCCGAAGCTTGACAAGAAAACATTCGATAGCGCTTTCAAAAGCTTGTAAATCTTCTTCATTGAATGTGCCGTCCTCGTTCAAGCGTTGCTTGTACACTTCACCGCTTGCTGGGTCCGTCCATGCAGGAGAATAAAAGGCTCCCCCGTCATTAGTCCCCAAATTCACTACGACCACGTCCGGCTGCCATGAGGTAAAATCATGATCTGAAAATGCCCCTAATGCTTCGTTTCTCTCACCGGTCAGCACACCACATATCTGTTCATAATATGCCGGTATGTTCGTATCCGGATTATTATCCCAGCCCGTTAGGACACCCCAGCCGCTTTGTGATAACACTCGGTAGTCCGCATTCAGTGCTTCGGCTGTTATGGCTGTATAATTGCGTAGTGCTGTGAACAGCATGGGAACCCAGTCTGTCTCGTCCTTCGCTCCAATCGTTCCTTCTCCCGAGGTAATGCTGTCACCGATAAATTCCACCTTGAGGGGCTTATCAGGGACGGGCAACAATTCCCCGTCAACCTTCAGGGCATGAATTTGCAACAAGCAGCGCGGGTCCGAACTCATAGGCTGGACATCCTTGACCACACGGACATTTTTGACTGTATCAGGGTTTAACCCTCTCAAAAGACAGATCCAATGCCGTCCTGCAGTCACCATCAGGCGACTCATCGGGACACCATTGATGACAATACTGATCCAGGGCTCATACACCTGGTAATCGGCCTCAATTTCAATCCACAGCTCTGAGCCTTTGATATTCAATTCAATGCCACTTCCTGTCCAAAATAGAGTAAGCGGTGTACGTGTTTGCGTAGTTCGACCATGAACCTTTATATGCTTTGCTTTTGTAAGTGGGTATGTCTTCAATCTCTTGTTATGTGACATTTAAACACCCTCCTTATGGTTTTTAATGAATGCTAGTTTCTGTAATATTGTAAAAGAAGTTACAGGAAATCTCAAATTCTATTTCTAAACAAGCAAGGGCTCAATGCTTTATATGGATTATCCTTTTTGATCACGCTTTAGAACCACATATGATATCAAAAAGGCACCAGCAAAATTGAAATTTGCTAGTGCCTTTTCGATATACGGAGCAAAGATTACTTGCTAAGTATATTTTTTCACAAATATTATTTTATCTATTAATTAGCTTTGCCGAACATGACGATATTAGTCGCCTTGCCGAAGTCTATACCTACTTTGCCAGTGATTTCTGCTGTTTTTTGTGCTAACACGACTGCATTGACACCACAAGAGAACAGGGCAATGTCAAAGTCATCTTTGTGTGCTGCGATCCATTGGAGTGTTTCAGGCATTTGTTCATATTGATGAAATGCCAGTGTGTGGGCGATATGCAGCCTGTACGGATCGGCCTCAAGAACAGGCTTTACTTCAGTGGCCGTCCGGGTGACCAGCAGAATGCGTCGATTTTTCAGCATGTCCCAGAAAGCGGGTGTCCCAGCCAAATACCGATTCAGGCAGGCGTGGCAGGTCAGCGGGGGTGAAAGAGCATAGTGAGCAAAGACCTGATCGGTCAGCTCCCGCTTCATATAGGATGGTGCTTTAATAGAGTCGTCATCATATGGCAAAATGCCAGTAATGCTGGCTTTGCTCACTGCCTCAGCCACCGCGTCCCGTAGTTCCGTATTTGGTAGAAACAGTCCCTTTTGACCGAGATTAGCTTTGACCGCCCAACGTTCCTGTAACACCTTTTCCATCGGCCAGACGGTATCCTGCGCCAACACCAAATTTTCACCATCTCCAATACGAATGAGCGAAAAGGACTGGTGCTGATCGAGTGCCAGCTTCAAACGTTTCAGTACCTCGTCCATCTCCAGATACTTTGGATTCGTCATATCATGTTTCCTCCCTGTCGTTCCTGCTTGTTCAACTTTTCAGATGGAGTAAAAAACTTTGTATTCTATCATATGTCGAAAGCGAAAAGGTTTTTGTATGAACGGCTATTCTTTTTGGATTCTACCTATTTTTACAAGATTCGTTGTATCTGTACGTGCCGTTTCAGGAGCGTCTTCATAACTTGAGAGAAGACGGTTGAAAGGGAGGAAGATCAATGAATCGCAAGGTTGTAATTGAAATTAATTTTAATAACTATGGGATGAATCCCAACCGCCTGACACGTGAGTGGATCAGCGAGCGACTGGATATATTCAGAACCTTTACGCTGCGTAGTTTACTCAGTCAGACAAATGCGGATTTTCTATCTGTCGTCAAGCTGGCGGGCGGATGCAGTGACATCGTGGAAGAGGAGCTGGCCCGACATGAGCTCATTCCCGAAAACATCCGTTTTGGTACGAGCATCGAAAGTAAACGTCGTATCCATGCGTACATCGAAGGTGCGGACGAACTGCTCATTGCTCGAATAGATTCCGACGATTTGTATCACCAGTCCTTTGTACAACAGTTGCATGATTACAAGTTTCAACCGGAGACGGTTGCACTGGTGAACCAGATGGGTTACCTGTGGGATGCGGTTGAGGGGCAGATGGCACCGGTGTTTCACCGTTCGCCTTCTTTTTATGTGTTTCGCTATCAAGTGGAAGATTTTCTGAATGATTACCGTGTGGTCATTCCTGGAAAGGGTACGCACGGATATGTAACGGAGCTGCCGCATGAGATCATTCCACTTCGCAACTATGTGAACGTCATTCATGCTGCCAATACTTCGGTGAAAAAAGTACCGGCGAAGGATCGGCTGTCAGAGAATGAAATGAATGCTGTGCTGGCAGAATTTCTGGGAACAGGCATTGCCAATTCGTAACGGTCAGGAGGAGATTATATTGTTCAAAGGAAAAAAACTGCTGGTGACCGGAGGAACGGGATCTTGGGGGCAACGCCTAACCGCTGAATTGCTGAAGGAGGACCCGGCGGAGATTCGTATTTTCTCACGCGGTGAATTTGCACAGATTGCCATGCAGCGGCAATTTCTATCGGATCCTCGCCTGAATTTCATGATTGGAGATATTCGAGATCTTCAGGCATTGCAGGAGGCATGTCGCGGAGTGGACTATGTATTCCATTTGGCGGCATTAAAGCATGTCCCTGTGTGTGAGAGACAGCCGGAAGAGGCTTTCAAGACGAACGTACACGGTACGGAAAACGTGATCCGGGCCAGCATTGAGCAGGGAGTCGCCAAGGTAATTGATGTCTCTACAGACAAGGCAGTAGATCCGGTGAATGTATATGGCATGACGAAGGCGATAGGTGAAAGACTGATGATCCGCGCCAACACTTTAAGTGAGCGTACTCGCTTTGTGTGTATACGCGGCGGCAACGTGTTGGGGACGAGTGGAAGTGTCGTGCCCCTGTTCAAGCGCCAGATCGCGGATGGGCAGGATTTAACGCTGACGAGCCCAGATATGACACGCTTTTTCCTCACGCTCGGAGAGGCGATTGGCTTGCTGCTGAAGGCTTCTGTCACGGCGGTTGGGGGAGAGACGCTAGTGATGAAAATGAAGGGCTGCAATATTGCAGATCTAGCAGAAGTGATGAAAGAACAGGCGGGGCAGCCTGCGTTGAAAGTAAAGGAGATTGGTATACGTGGTGGGGAAAAGCTGCATGAGGTGCTGATTTCGCCCTATGAGGTGCCGCATACGTATCGCTATGATGATCGCTATTTTGTTATTCTTCCCCAGCAAGCAGACAAGCGCTTACTGAGCCAATACGGTGGATTGGAACGAGTGAGCTTCGATCAATATCGCTCGGACGATGAGTTAATGGATCGCGCTGGAATTGCTGAGCTACTGCGAGGCATGGAGTAATGATGAAAGAGGTGGGTATTTTGCAGCTTATGGAAAAAATAACTAAAGGAACTATAAAGGTTGCGGTAATCGGCCTCGGTTATGTAGGGCTGCCCATGGCAGTGGAAATGGCAAAGGCTGGTTATGATGTATATGGTGTGGATTCCGATCCCGTCAAAGTAGCCAAGCTGCTTCAAGGAAAGTCGTACATCATAGACATTGGTGATGATGCATTGGAAGGTCTGATTGGACAGCAATTGCATCCGGTTACGGATATCAAGGTACTGGAGCAAGCGGATATCGTCGTGATCTGCGTGCCTACGCCGCTGACGGACGGACACCAGCCGGATACGTCCTATATTGAAACGGCTATTGATCAGGCTATACCTCATTTGCGTAGACAAACACTGTTGATTCTGGAAAGCACCACCTATCCGGGAACGACCGAGGAACTGATTCGACCGGTGATAGAGCAGCGCAGGGGCTGGACGGTAGGTAAGGATTTCTATGTGTGCTTCTCGCCGGAACGTGTGGATCCGGGTAGCGTTCATTTTAACATTCGCAACACACCCAAGGTGATCGGCGGTTGCACGCCGGATTGTCTGGCAGTGGGAGCAGGGTTTTATGGGTCCTTTTTGGACCAGATTGTTCCGGTAAGCTCGACGACCGTGGCGGAAGCCGCCAAGCTATTCGAGAATACGTTCCGCAGCGTCAACATTGGAATGGTCAATGAGTTGACAGCCGCCTGTGAGAAAATTGGCATCAATATATGGGAGGTACTGGATGCAGCGGCCACCAAGCCATTCGGCTATATGCCTTTTTATCCGGGACCTGGCATCGGGGGGCACTGTATCCCGGTTGATCCGCTATACTTGTCATGGAAATCCGAGCAGCATGGTTTTCCATTGGAATTCGTGGACTTGGCAGATCGCATGAATCGGCGTATGCCGCTGTATATTGCGGAGCGAATTGAAGCTATGCTTGCTCAGAAAGATAAAGCCATAAACAAGGCCAACATCATTCTGGCAGGTGTGGCCTACAAAAAGGATATTGATGATGTTCGCGAATCCCCGGCTCTTGTCCTGTTCGAGCATTTAACTAAAATGGGTGCTTCGGTTAGCTTCACCGACCCGTATGTATCGAGTTTTAAGCTGAACGGCGAAGAAATCCCATCTCGGACGGCAAATGCCCAGCTATGGGAAAGTGCAGATATCGTAGTCATTACGACAGACCATTCTGTGGTGAACTACCAACAGTTGGTCGACCATGCCCCGCTGGTCTTCGATACACGTAATGCGACTGCACATTGCACAGGTGGACATGTCGTGATCTTGGGGCATCCCGGAGGGGGCGCCGCTGTTGGCTAACCGTGATCAGGTAAACGAACGTTATTACGGGCAGATTAATTCGGAGGAATCTCATGAAGCCACCCGCAATAGAATTCACTGGATTTGTCGCCATGTACAGGGTCATACGGTGTTGGATGTTGGGTGCAGTCAGGGCATAACGGCTATTTTGCTCGGGCGGGAAGGCTTTGAGGTAACGGCAATTGATTTGGAAGAGGGCAGCATTTCTTATGCAAAAAAAGAACTTCGTCAGGAATCCGCACCCATACGGGGACGAGTCCACTTTCAGTTAAAGGACATTTCACAATTTGAGCGTCCTCCCGGTGGATTTGACACCATTATTTTAGGGGAGATTTTGGAACATTTTGCGCATCCCGACAACCTGCTGGCTCATGCTTACCGCTTGTTGAATAAAAAGGGTACGCTCGTCTTGTCTGTACCTTATGGTTACCATCCGTTTCATGATCACAAGCGGACTTACTATGCCGGGAGCCTCTCCCGTGTGTTGTATCCTTATTTTGATGAACAAGCGTTGGAGGTGCATCACAAATATTTGTGCTTTGCAGGCCGCAAGAAGTCGAAAGAACTGCGTGAGGTCAAACCAGAGGCAGCGCATCTGAATGAGTGGATGAAACTGGACGAGGAGCAATTTCGACTGGTGGAGCAGCAGCATGTTCGCAAAATGAATCAGCGAAAGGCCGCACTCGACAAGGCGGTACAGCGAATCCGGTATATGGAGGAACAACTTTTGCCGATGGAAAGGTATGCACGTGTCGAACAGTTAGACAAGACGCAGGCTGAAAGGAGAGTTGCATATACTGCTGGCGAGTCTACCGGAAAAACGAGGGGAGAATCAGCCAAAGGTAAAGGGGATGACGTGAAGTCATGACTGAGCATCCAATGACCATCAGCTTGTGCATGATCGTAAAGAACGAGGAGCACACACTTACCCGCTGTCTGGATTCGGTCTCAGACCTGATGGATGAAATCATTATTGTGGACACGGGGTCGACGGATCAGACGAAGACGATAGCGGCGCGCTATACGGATCGGCTATATACATTTGAATGGAAGGATGATTTTGCAGCCGCCCGTAATGAATCATTTGACAAGGCGACGTGTTCCTACGTCATGTGGCTGGATGCGGACGATGTGCTGCTGGAGCCGGATCGTGAGCGCCTGCGTGCCTTGAAGCAGCGTTTGTCTAAGGATATCGACGCAGTGGTGATGCCACTTCATTTGGCAGAGGGGGAGCAGGGTGAACTGTTGTTCACCTCACGCCGTATCCGTCTCGTGAAGCGCGAGCGACAATACCGCTGGGAAGGGCGTCTGCATGAGGATCTGGTGATACCTCAGGGGCAAATCGTTCATTCAGATGTGGCAGTAACACACCGCCGAATGCAAGACCACATGCTCCGTAACCAACGTATTCTCGCCCGGTGGATCAGCGAAAGCGGCAAGCTGGAGGGGCGTCTGCTGTATTTGCACGCCAATGAATGTTTTGACCGTAAAGAATATGCCGAGGCGGTAGAGGCGTTCAATCTTCTGTTGGAGGAGCCGAGCGGCTACCGTGAGGATCGGATTACCGCTTGTGCGCGGTCGGCGGAATGCTATCTTCACCTCGGGAAGCCGGAGCAACAGCTGGATCGTCTGTTACGTTCCTTTCGATACGGTGTACCGCAATCAGACTTGTGCTGCATGATCGGTGACTGGTTTTTCACAAGAAACGAATGGAGCACTGCCGCGTACTGGTACGAAAAGGCATTGGAGCAACAGCATCACCTTCCGGGTATGCGACCTGTTCCACTACCATGCTACTCCTGGTTACCTCATGTGCGGCTCAGCCATTGCTATGCCCATGTAGGTCAGCTGGACGCTTCGTATGAGCATAACCAGACCGCTTTACGCTATTTACCTGACGACCCGCATTTACTGGATAATGCACGCAAGCTCAAGGAGGCTATCTCCAACTCCTCACCCTCAGCCCGTTCCTCAAAATAGTTCAAGCTGTTCCGGCCCGTTATCCTCTTCGTGTGGCTTGCGAGGGGGAAAAGGTTTAGGGTCCATGCCAAGCATGGTCATGAGTTGCTTGGCATTAGCAGCGGCGTCTCCACCTGAGTTGTTGTTGAAAATAACACACACCTCGCGGCTTTGCTGCTCCAGCTCCAGCAACCTGTCTCTCCATTCGGTCAACTCTTGTTCATTGTACCGATACAGATAACGAACCTCCCGCCAATTCGGTGCAGAGCTTTGATTCCAACCGGAAATGTTCCGTCCGTGGAGACGTACGATTGTCAGATTGCTGTCTGTAGCCAACGGCACAATGGGAACCGATCCTGGTCCTGCCTGCGGCTCGTCGCATACGCTGTGTATCCAGCCTTCTTCACGCATGAATGCCAGCGTTTGTTTCCGAAAATCGGGTGTGAACCAGCTTTGATGTCTGAATTCAAGTACGGATGGGACCTCTCCCATCCTATTTTTTGTGTCTCGCAGTATGGCGACATTCTCACGTGTACAGTCGAACCAGGGTGGGTACTGAAACAGCACGGCTTTGAGCTTGCCCGCTTCGTGAAGAGGCTGTATCGATGCATGCAGTGCTTCGTACATGGCATCTATTGTTTTGAAGTAAGGCTGCTTGCCGCGGGTATGTCCAGTCATGCCTTGGTAGGCTTTGACGAGAAATGAAAAAGAGTCAGGGGTTTCCGCCGCCCAGCGTGCCATACGATCTGTGGGCTGCACCGCATAGAAAGAGCTATCCATTTCTACTACCGGAAAATGGCTTCCATAGATACTTAGTTTTTGGTTAGCTTTGGTACCCGTCGGATACAAGTCATCGTGATCGCCCCAACCCGTAAGTCCAATTTGAATCATAACTTCCCCGCTCCTTTCCTTCATGAAAACTTCTAAAGGCGTTCCCATGAATCATTTTAATGATAAAATGGGGTGAATCACATGAAGTTGGTATGAAGTTCCTATGAATATTTAAGCTCAAATACGGTTATTGTAACATGTTTCCTTATTCAGGATTTTGCAAAACCCTTATTCGTAATGCTTTTGAGTTTCCAGTTTGAAAAAGCTAATATAGTATGTAATAGAGCGAAATGAGTTCATGGAGGAGAAACGATATGGCAGAATGGTACGAGCAAAGCTTTGGGGAAGATTATTTATTGGTATACAAGCATCGCGACTTTCAGGGAGCCTATCAGGAAGTGCAAAAAATGATCTCCTGGCTCAAATTACCGCAAGGCTCCAGCGTATTAGATTTATGCTGTGGGATGGGACGTCATTCGCTTGCGCTCGCAGATGCAGGTTATCAGGTGACAGGTGTGGACCTTTCCAATGTGCTGCTGAGAGAGGCTCGTGCAGCTGATTCCGAAGGGCGGGTAAGTTGGCATCAAGGGGATATGAGAGAGGTGCCGCTGGATGAAAGCTATGACGCGGTGATGAATTTGTTCACCTCCTTTGGTTATTTTGAACAGGATGAGGAGCAGCTTAAAGTGCTAAAGGAAATATATCGGCTGTTGAAGCCGGGAGGACGCTTTATCATAGATTATTTGAACCCTGCTTACGTAGCCGCTCATTTGGTACCGCATTCGTCGCGGGAGGATGAAGGGAATTGGATTGAGGAGCATCGGGTCATTGAAGATGGATTTGTGAAAAAGCAAATTGCGATTCGGTCAGCTGCATCCGTTACGGGCACTGAGGCAGCCTCTGCTCTGGGCACGACTCCTACTGAGGGAGAACCTGCGCGCGTGTATCATGAACGAGTGAAGCTATATCCATATGAGAAGTTTCGTGGATTGCTAGAGCAAGCCGGACTATCTGTAGAGCAGGTACACGGAAGCTATAATGAAGATCAATATATTGAAGATGCTTCGCCTCGAATGATTTTTGTCGGCGTGCGGGCTTGAAACAGAAAGGCGGGTGGAAGCCATGAAAATGCCAGAGCTTACACCGTGTGAGCGAATAGACGGAGGCTTTCAGGTCAAAATATCCATGTCCTTTCCGCTGCGCTGGGTGAATAGCTATGTGCTCAAGGGAGAGCACGGTTTTACAATTGTAGACCCGGGGCCGCGCAATATGGACACCGAGGCAGAATGGGCGCATGTCTTCCACCAGCTGGGAATGTCCTTTGGGGATATTTCGGACATTGTGGTCACTCATCATCACCCCGATCATTACGGATTGGCGGGCTGGATGCAGCAGCAAAGTCAGGCTCGTGTACATATGTCAGCCCGAAGCCATAAGGAAGCGATGATGATGTGGGACGCTCCAGAATCGACGGTCGCTATGGAGAACAGGCTTCCCAGCTTTTTTGTCCAGCATGGTTTTCCTTTGGAGCAAGTGCCGGCCTTGGAATTACATATGCGGCAGGCTTATTTGCAAGTGAATCCACAGCCTGAGATTACCGTTATTCCTACCGGCATAGACGCTCGTCTGGAATGGGGTGGACGCAGTTGGCTGCCCGTCGAGACGGGAGGGCATGCGCCCGGACATATGTCCTTATATGACCCGAATAGCGGTGTTATCCTCTGCGGTGACGCAGTTTTGCCGCAGATTTCTCCTAATATCAGTCTGCTGCCGGGCAGTGATGCCCAGCCGTTGAAGTCTTATGTAGACGGCTTGCAGCGTCTAGGCGAGCTGGAGGTAGCGTGGGCATATCCGGGGCACCGCAATCCGTTTGGTTATTTTCGGGAGCGGACGCAAGCGTTGCTGGCACATCATGAAGAACGACTGGAGAAATTTCAGCAGCTGATCCAACCGGAGGGAAGCACAGCCTATGAGCTGTGCATTGCCATGTTCGGTGGCAAGCTGGGTATTCACCAGCTAAGGTTTGCCATGTCCGAGACGCTGGCTCATCTGGTGGAGCTGGTGCGCCGTGAACGGGCCTCTATGAGCGAGACGAACCCAATCACGCGCTTCTATCCCTTTTGCCGTCAATAGTCACGGAAAGTTGACCAACAAGTGACATAACGAAACAACATGACAAGCGGCATGCATGCCGGAAAAGAGGACTTTATGAATTTGCTGCTGCTGGGAGCTACCGGACGCGTAGGACGGTATATATTAGATTATGCGTTAGCGGACGGTCATACCGTTACGGTCCTTGTTCGTTCACCGGACAAGTTGGAGGATTACATACCTGGATATGGGAATCAGCTGCAAATCGTACAAGGCGATGCCACTAATGGAGAGGACGTAGCACAGGCGCTGAAGGGTGGGGCGACGACTGTGATCAGTGCGCTGAATACGGATGGAACGACTACCTTATCCGTTAATATAGCCCTGCTGATCCGGCTCATGCAGGAACAGTCCATTTCTCGGCTCATTACGGTAGGAACGGCAGGAATTTTGCAAAGCCGGACCGAACCGGACCTGTATCGTTACGATTCCTACGATACCCGACGACGCAGCACTCGTGCGGCCCAGGAACATCGGCGAGTGTACGAATTGCTGCGTGAATCGGCACTAGACTGGACAATCGTATGTCCAACCTATCTACCGGATGGAGCGCGGACAGGTATTTATCGCGTGGAAAAAGATTTTTTGCCTGAAGGTGGCTCACAAATTACCACCGCGGATACGGCTGATTTTACCTATCGGCAATGCAAGAGTTACGGATTTATCCGTACACGGGTAGGCATTGCCTATTGATCGTGGAACACCCAACATAGCTTCATTTTTAAGCAATCAACCAGAGCACGGTAAGTGTATCTACTTATTGTGTTTCTTTTTTTATTTGACAAATACTCAGGCTTAGAATACTATGATTCTTAACGGAAACACCGTTTCCCGAAAGTCTTGTGTAGTTCTTTAATTTATTATAGTAGCAACAAGCAACAGTTTTTAATAAGCCAGGATTTTGCAAAATCCTCAAGCAAAAGGAAGTGCATTCAATCATGTCCGAGCCATCGCCTCCCTATAAAACCTATTCGGAAGTGAAGCAACAGCAGCAGCAATTGCTACGTAAAAATGTCATCGATGCCGCATGCATCCTTCTTGTGGAAGAAGGGCCTGAGGCTGTGACCGTACGGCGAGTTGCGCAGAAATTAAGCTGTTCCACCAAGATCATTTACAATATTTTTGGCAGTAAGGATGGTCTTGCCAATGAGATGTACCTGGATGGATGTCGGCTATTGGCTGAAACCTTTCAGCAAGTACCTGTTACCGAAAGCGTACTCGCTGATCTGGAAGCTCTATGCTGGGCGTACTGGGAATTTGCACAGCTCCATTCAGCCTATTATAAAATGATGTTTGGCGGGGCATTGTCTGATTTCAAGCCCGATGAACAGAGCTTGGAGGGGACCACAACGGCACTGTCACGAATTCTGCAAACCGTCATACACGCTATGGAGCAGGGAGCATTGAAAGAGCATGATCCGTTGCTGGTTGTCCGGATGTTTTGGTCTGCTTTACATGGGGTCATACATCTTCAGTTTGCAGGTCATTTTTCAGATGTAGATATGGCTCAAGGGGTGTATGCATTTACACTGAAGAATACGCTCGTAGCATTTAAAACATCCTCATCCCCATCGTAAAAATGAAGTGTACTGAGGTCGTCATAGTAGATGACTTCAGTTCATTATAGAGTAATGGTAACAATGTTTCTAAAATAAAACAACGATACTATGGAGGTTATCATCATGTTTATGTACGCAAACAAAACAGCTCTGATCACAGGGGCATCATCCGGTATTGGCGAGGCATTTGCCTATTCGCTCGCAGCTAAGAAATGTGACCTCATTTTGGTAGCTCGGAATGAAACCAAATTAGAAGCGCTGGCCAAGGAGCTCATAGCTAAATATAACGTAAAAGCAACAGTGATTGCGCTGGATCTTTCCACACCCGGAGCATCCCAGACATTGCATCAGGAGGTTCAAAAACAACAGCTAAAGGTAGATCTCCTGATTAACAACGCGGGTTTTGCCACCTATGGATACTTTGAGCAGGTTTCAGGAGAACGACAGCATGAGGAAGTGATGCTCAATGTGGCTGCTTTAGTCGACATCACACATGCATTTATGCCTGATTTATTGCGTAAGCGGGATGGGGGACTCATCAATGTTTCTTCCACAGCCGCATTTCAGCCCGATCCATATATGGCCGTATATGGAGCAACCAAAGCATTTGTGCTTTCTTTTACTGAAGCGCTATGGGCCGAAAATCGGAAACGGGGGCTTAAAGTTCTGGCCCTTTGTCCAGGCTCAACAGAAACGCCGTTTTTTGATATTGTTGGCGCAAGTGAAGCGTCAATTGGAATTAGGGAAACTCCCCAAACCGTTGTGAAGAACGCGTTGAGAGCATTTGAAAAGGGACGTAGTCACATCATTTCCGGTCGCCAAAACTATTGGGTAGCTCAGGTGTCCCGGTTCTTCTCTCGTCAATCCACGCTGGGAATTGTAGAACGTGCACTGCGTCCACAAAATGGATTGTAATTTATGAATGAAGGTAATCTGAGCTTGAAATGTTAGAATGGCAATGAATAAGCTGTGAGTATTATGCACCGGGTCTGATCGTTTATAGCTCGACTTGAATCAGACCCGGTGTTCCTATTTGTATAGATCAAGCGCTTAGATCCTATTCTAGTCCTCGGGAATATAGTAAAATTCCATCCCGTTTCTCCCAGCCATTAGCTGACCAGAAGCGTTGACCCCCTGCGTTATGCTCCATCACAAACAGATGACATTTATCAATGCCTTCTCTCAGCAAAGCAGATAACGCTTTATCCACCAATCTGGGCGCGATCCCTTGACCACGATGTGCTGCAGCTACACCCAGATGATACAGAAACCCCCTGCGACTATCGTGGCCCGCTAAAATCGTGCCTATGATGTTTCCGTTGTACTCACAGACAAAGCTAAGTCCTTCGTTCCGTTGTAAAAAGCGTGCAATTCGCTCCGGTGAGTCGGCCTCGCTTAATCCCAATCCGTCCAAGCCATTCCACAGCTCAATGGCTTGATCATAATCATTAGCCTGCATCGTACGGAATGCATACCCTTCAGTAATGTTTGCCATGTCTAGTTCTCCTCTAACCCTTATATATCTGTTATATTCCCACGCGTTGTTTGTTATTTAGCATGTTGTTTAACGTGTTGTATTCGGTGCGCTTTCTTCCCCAAGCTCCTGCTCACGCTCTGCCTGTTTGCGATGGGCGATACGGCTGCTGGCCGAAGCTGCGATAGCGCCCACAATGTCGTCCAGGAACGTATGGATCGGCCCGAGGCTTTTATCATTCAGGCGTTCCAGCACACCTGGTTTGAGTTTATCGACATAACCGTAATTGGTGAATCCAATGCTGCCGTACACATTTACAATGGAAAAGGCCAGAATTTCATCCACCCCGTATAATCCCTCATCATTTTCAATCATATCCTGCAATGGGGGAAGAAGAGCGCCCTGTTCTGCAAGGATATCCAGTTGGATGCCCGTGAGCACGGCATTTTGAACCTCGCGCTTCATCAGTACCTTGTCCACATTCTCCATACATTCTTCCATCGTTAGGGTTGGGTAATATTTTTTCTGTAAAAGCATGACCAGTTCTGCGATTTCAGTCATGTTAACGCCACGCTTGTGCAGCCACTCGCGGGTGGCATCAGCTACCTTTTTACTGTTCAGGCTGTAAGGTACTTTTTTCTTGTCCATAAAATTGAAGTTACCCTCCTCGTATAGATCCTGATTTCTACTGCAATTATGACCAGTGTGTCCAGTCTGCTGAAAAAGTAGTTATTTTTTACGCGAGGCTTGTATACATATTAGTACAATCTGTACAAAATTGTTAGGGAGGAACTTCACTTATGAATATAAAACACCCATGGCGTATGACCTCTGTAGCTGGACTGCTATCCCTACCCCTGTTGTTGTCAGGCTGCAGCCTTTTCGGCAACGAATCGGCATCCATTGACCCCCCGCCGTCCACGACAGAGCAGTCCATGATTAAGGCTGTAACCGGAAAAGCACCTGCCAGTACAGGGCAACTGAGGGCTGTTTTTTTGCAAGATCATAACGGTTTGCTGGCCCCGGTATCTTTACCGATGGCTACAGGGGATGTACAGGCAGATGCCAAGTCGGCGCTGGAAGCCCTGGTTGAGGGGGGGCCGTATGCCGGATTATTGCCAGAGGGATTTAAAGGTGTAATTCCCCAAGGCACGGAAGTGAAAAGTGTGACAGTGGACAAGAACAACAAGCTGGCTGTTGTCGAATTCAACAAATCTTTCGCCAACTATAAGCCACAGGATGAACGAAAATTAATGGAGAGCTTGACCTGGACCCTGACCGACCGTCCTGATATTGAGAGCGTACAGATCTGGGTGGAGGGCAAAAAGCTGAACGAAATGCCTGTTGGCGGCACACCGCTGGATCATCCGTTGACACGTGCAGTAGGTATTAACTTGGAGATTGGTCATGGCGTAACACCACTGGATTCTAGTCCAGTCACTGTGTATTTCTCTTCATCTTCTCCTGCTGGAGTTCAATACTATGTACCTGTAACACGGTTGGTCAGCCCTGAAAAAGATCGTGTCCAGTCAGCACTGCATCAATTGATTCAAGGGCCGCAGACCAAAGATGGGTTACAAGAAGTGATGACAGGAGAGACGGCACTGAAATCAGTAGAACGCTCCAAAGACAACGTCATTACGGTATCGCTCTCGGATGATATGTTTGCTAAGGGAGAAGCCGTGCCTGCTGAATTTTTGGAATCGGTTGTGCTGACAGCGGCAGACAATTCAGATGATGCAGTCAAAACAAAAATTCGGATTGAACTGAATGGTGAAAAAAGCGTGATTGGACAAAATAATCAAAATTATGGAGAGCCTGTAGCCAAGCCGCAGCATATTAACGAAATCCCTCTTTAAGGGCGTATTCAAAAGTCGGCTTTTCAGGACCGAGAAGATTGGATGAAGCTAGGGACTGAGTAGCGGAGCGTAGACAGATCTACGTGAGCAACGGAAGGCCCGGCTGAATTCAAGATTCGACGTTGAATCCGCTTCTTGATTAGCTTCGTCATGGAAAGACGACTTTTTGAACAACCTCTTTAAGGGCGGGAATCGTCCTTGGGGTGCTTTTGCCTGCACACTTTGGTAAAATAAACATATAAGAACAGGTTGCATACGACGTAGGAGGAAAAAGCATGAGTAGATCTAACGGACGAAACGGTGATGAGCTGCGCCCGATGAAATTGACAGCAGGAGTAAATAAATACGCGGAGGGCTCTGTTTTTATAGAGGTTGGCGAGACGAAAGTCATTTGCACGGCTACTGTAGAAGAACGCGTCCCCCCCTTTATGAAGGGACAAGGAAAAGGCTGGGTAACCGCAGAGTATTCCATGCTTCCGCGTGCGACTCATAGCCGTAATCAGCGTGAAGCTGCGCGTGGCAAGCTGACAGGCCGTACCATGGAAATTCAGCGTCTGATTGGAAGAGCATTGCGTTCGGTGGTCAATTTGCAGGCGCTTGGTGAACGGACGATTACGTTGGATTGTGATGTCATTCAGGCGGACGGCGGAACACGTACAACCTCAATTACCGGTTCTTTCGTAGCGTTGGCGATTGCGGTCAATAAAATTGCTACCCAGCACAAGCTGCCTGTTTTTCCAATTACCGATTTTCTGGCTTCCGTCAGCGTAGGGGTTGTAGGTGAAAAAGCGTTGCTGGATCTGAACTATGAAGAGGATTCCAAGGCCAAAGTGGACATGAATCTTGTCATGACTGGCAGTGGAAAATATGTCGAGCTGCAAGGTACAGGTGAAGAAAGCCCATTTGACCGTAACGAATTGGATCAACTGCTTAGCTTGGGCGAACAAGGGATTCTGCAAATGATTGAGCGCCAAAAAGAAGTACTTGGACCGATTGCTGATAAGATCGGTGCTGGACGTACAGGAGCTGGCGCCTAATGCAGCTGGATGGCCCGGTCGTCATTGTAGCTACGAAAAACAAAGGAAAAGTGCGGGAATTTGCGCATGCTTTTGCGCCGTTTGGCAAGGAAGTCAGAAGCATGTACGATTATCCCGACATTCCTGATGTCGTTGAAGATGGCAAAACCTTTGCCGAAAATGCACTGAAAAAAGCTAAAGCGGTTGGAGATGTGCTCGGATTGCCCGTGCTGGCCGATGATTCAGGCCTCTGCGTGGACTTGCTGGACGGTGCACCGGGGGTATACTCTGCCCGTTATGCTGGAGAAGGTGCCAGCGATCACGAAAACAATATTAAGCTGCTCGACGTTCTGGAATCGAAGCAGCTGGGTGATGATACGGGACAGCCTTTGCTAAGCCCGGCTCAATTCGTCTGTACCTTGATTCTGTATAATCCGCAGACTGGCGAGACGCTGGAATCGACAGGTTCTGTGGAAGGCTGGATTACTACTGAAACCGCCGGCAGCGGTGGGTTTGGGTATGATCCGCTGTTTTATTTGCCAGAGTTTGAGAAGACAATGGCCGAGCTGACGTTGGAACAAAAGCAGGCTATCAGTCACCGAGGGATAGCTCTGCGTAATTTGGCAACAAAGCTGGGTAATCCACAGGCATAGCTTGGTAACAGGGGCGAAATTATCCCCCATTCACATAACGAAAAAAGGCTATCCGTCAGTCATGAGTTGCGGATAGCCTTTTTTGTATTTTTAGCTTATCGAATCGCAACCTTGTAAGTGCGCAACCAGTTATCCACTTGGGCCAAATAGGCAAACAACTGCGGACCCGACATCAGTTGACCAAACCAAGGCAGATTGGTGGATGCCTCCGGTGAGGCGGCAATATCGCGTACCTTTTGCGCATCAATCAGCTTGAGCAGTGGGGAAGAGGAGTCATCCAGCAGCTGCAGCGCCTGCTTTTTCACAGCCTCAAGGTAGGAAGGGTTATGCGTTTTTGGATATGGGCTTTTTTTGCGATACAGCACATCATCCGGCAATACGCCTTCAAGCGCCTTGCGCAAAATACCTTTTTCACGTCCGCCTGTCATCTTGATGCTCCACGGAATGTTCCATACATATTGCACCAATCGATGATCGCAATACGGCACCCGCACTTCGAGTCCGGCTCCCATACTCATCCGATCCTTGCGGTCCAGCAGAGTAGGCATAAAGCGGGTGATGTTCAAATAGGACATAACGCGCATTTGTGCAGCTTTTCCTGTTTCTCCTGGTAGCTTCGGCACTTCTCCTACCGCTTCGGAGTAGCGGTCGTTCAAATACTCCAGCGGCTTGATCCAGTCCCGCACTTCGGGAGACAACAGACTGGCTCTCATGTCGGGTGCAACTGCCCACGGGAATGTACCCGAATTCAGCATATCCTCCCGGTGGAACCATGGATATCCGCCAAAAACTTCATCCGCAGCCTCGCCGGAAATAGCGACCGTAGCCCCTTTTTTAATCTCCCGGCAAAAGAGATACAGCGACGAATCCACGTCCGCCATTCCGGGTAAATCCCGCGTTAGCGTGGAGTTGTTCAGAGCTGCTACGACTTCTGGCGTATCGAATTCAATCCAGTGATGATTTGTCCCTAATTCATCCACCATCCGCTGAATCCAGGGGGCATCGGCTCCTGGTTGAAACGCATGGGCTTTAAAATGCTTGTCGTTATCCACATAATCGACCGAATACGTATGAACTTGTCCCTGCCCGGTACGTTTGTAATAATTGACAGCTAATGCGGATAGAGCGCTTGAATCCAACCCGCCAGACAATAAGGTACACACCGGAACATCCGAAATGAGCTGCCGCTCCACCGTATCCAGCAACAGTTCTCGTACCTTAAGCGCCGTTTCTTCGGTGTTATCCTCATGCGCAATGCTTTCCAGTGTCCAGTAGGCTTGAATGCGCACGCCGTCGCGGCTGTAAGTTAGCGTATGCCCGGGGCGTAGCTCCTTCATAGACGAATAGACGCCGTGTCCGGGGGTACGTGCAGGCCCGATGATAAAAATTTCAGCCAATCCCTCGGCGTCCACTGCTGCTTCTACCGCTGGATGCTGAAGCAGTGCTTTGGGTTCTGAGCCAAATACGAATACTTCTTCGGTCTGGCTATAAAATAGCGGCTTCACTCCCAGCCGATCCCGTGCCAGAAATACCTGCTCCCGCTCACTATCCCAGACTGCAAACGCAAAAATGCCGTTTAACCGATTCACACATTCGGGGCCCCATTCGATATAGGATTCGAGCAGCACCTCCGTGTCGCATTGTGTACGGAAAAAATGCCCGCGCTGTTGCAGCTCTTTTTTCAACTCAGGCGCGTTATATATTTCCCCGTTATATACAATCGTATAAGTGATATCCTCCAGCTGCCGGATCATGGGTTGAGCTCCATTTTCTGGGTCCATAACGCTCAGTCTTCGGTGTCCGAAGGCACACGGATTGGATATCCAGGTACCCGCAGCATCTGGTCCGCGATCGGAGAGCGTTTGTGTCATATTCAGCAGCAGCTCAGATTGATGCATTAAGTCTCCGTTCCACTGTATGAAACCTGTAATTCCGCACATGTCTGTTCATCCTCTCTTTGTCGTGTTCATCCAGTGTTGGAATGAATCAAAAACTAAATCCCCAGTTCAACAGTATATATGCCGAAAAGAAGCATAAAATGTCTGTCCGTTCCGAAAACTACTGATGGGGCAACCCGTCTACTCGCAAGGAAGGAGGAAGACCATGTACTACATCAAGGATGCCAAAATACGCCGCTTCACTGAACTGGACGGAGTGCGCTGCGCTGAGGTAGAGGTGCGGCCCGGTGCCGCAGATGACCCGGAACTACTGGTCTATATTACAGCCAAGGATCAGACGGATGGTCAGCATGACTATGACATGGTACGGATCATCCGTAATGACGCCGATCTGGAGCTGGATTGGTACGACAATAATCTGCATTCGGCATTTGAGGAAGTGACAGACAAGGCTTTTACCGACTCTACACACATTACTGCTGGTGAGGAGCGAGAGAAGTTCAAAAAAGAATTGCTCTCGTATGGGCAACTCAGTACAGAGTTCGCCAAGGAGTTCGGGGCATGAGGATATGGTGTGCTATGCCTCGGCTTTTGTTGATTTGGGCCCCGGCGCCATCGCCGGATCAGCGTGAAAGGAGGGGGAAATCATAGACGGCAAAGCGAATTATAAGAAAAATAAAGGCAGCAGTTATATTCATAACAATGAGTTTGCAGAAGAAGTACTGGAGAAAAACGTAAGACATGAGGTACGTAGAAGCCCTAAACGCTTTGGGAATAAATAAGTAGCCATAGCCATTGAACTAAATAGCAACAGCAACTCATCAAAAATAACCCTAAAGAAGCCTCTGTATCCCGCCAAATTTGCGGAATATAGGAGGCTTCTTTTGAACTAAGCCGCTTCACGCAGCGTCATAATTCCTTTGTAGATGTTATACACAAAAACCCCGAGATAGACCACTACGAATAGCAGTACAAACCCGATCACTGAACCTGCATGATTCGCCGTTATAATAAAATACACTAGCGGAATCGCCGCAATAATGGGGAAAATATGCGATAAAATAGCTTTTTTTGCATGTCCCTGAACATATTCGTCCCGTACTGCAATCCACACAATGACAGGCACTAGAAAAGGTGCGAAGAAAATGCTGAAATAACAAAGTGACGACAAAAGACCTCTCACGGATTAACCCCTCCTTTATGCATGGTTCTTTGTACATAATACCCCGTTAGCGTCCAAATGATTCCTTTTGCTGCCCACTTCCCTACAATCATAAAAAAATGCTTTTGACAGTTGCCCGAAATGTGATATAATAATCAATGCGCTGAATACATAAGGTTTTATTGATCACCATCTTGTCCCAGTAGCTCAGCTGGATAGAGCAACGGCCTTCTAAGCCGTCGGTCGGGGGTTCGAATCCCTCCTGGGACGTCGAAGCGTTCAGATATGTAAAGTTTGAACGAAATTTAAAATGCTTCAAATCCTTGATATATAAGGGTTTGGGGCGTTTTTTATTTTATTGGGGTTACGATAGAAAACGTTAGAATAAGGTGTGATTAATACACCTGTTTACTCAAATTATACACACGATTTTTACACGCTATATAAACGTTCAAAAATGTCTGTTGTTTGTTTTGAATCCTGTTCACGTAGCTCTTTCATAAGGTGGGCATATGTAGAGGTAGTGATATCTAATGAGGCGTGACCAAGCCGCTCCGAAACATACAGTAAACTAATACCTTTATATAGTAGCACGCCTATTGAATAACCACAAAATGGTAGAAAAAAGATCGTCTTTTCTGTAGAATCGTTGGTACCATCCAAACGAATCCGAAAGAAGACGATCTCATGAAAAATTCTATCACGATTACATCTATCCTTCAATCCATGCTGACTCCTGAAGAAGTTCAAAGGGTTGTGAAGTTAATAGGTTATGAAGACAAAGCCCGCAAGTTTACGGTGTACCATTTACTCCAATACTGGTGCATGGCTGCGTTGGAACAATGGGGTAGCTATCGATCTAGCGTAGATTATGCGGCTCTCTGTGGCTTGCCCGTCGTCCACTACTCACGCTTTTCAACCAAAGCCGCCGAAGTCCCGTTTTCCGTATTTAAGGAACTTTTCCATCTACTTGTTTGCAAATGTAACCGGGAAGCACGTCGGAAACTGACTTTCCCAAAAGAATTATTACTCATCGATTCAACCACGATGACGGTGGGAAAAACGCGTTTGCCTTGGGCTCCTTATCATGGGGAGCGTGCAGGTATTAAACTTCAAGTCGCTTTACGAGCAGAAAATGGGCAACCCCTTCAGGTGGTCGAAACGCTGGGCTCCAAGCATGATGGCCCCATGAGTGAAGCGTTGGCTCAACCGGACTACATTTTGGTGATGGACCGTGCTTATGGGAAACTGGAGCGTCTGGATCACTTCAAAACCCATGGACAATCGTTTGTCATTCGGCTTCGCGACAACGTCCATTTGGAAAAGCCTCATGCGCTACGTCGCCTTACGAAGCCAGATTCATCCGTCATTCGGGATATCACTTGCCAGTTGGGAACCCCTCAGTGTCGTTCCAGACAACGTCATCGTGTGGTGATGTTTCGGGATTTTGAAGGTCGGGAAATTCGGGTGGTTACCGATTTAATGCAGGTGACCGCAGAACAAATCGCACAGATCTATAAGGCTCGATGGCAGATTGAAGTCTTCTTTCGTTGGATCAAGCAACATTTGAATATTCCAACGCTGTTTGGTACGACTGAAAATGCGGTCTATGGGCAATTATTCTGTGCTCTAATCGTCTATGTCCTGCTCAATTGGCTATTTGTTGCTGCTCAGACTTCATGGCCCCAATATGCCGTTCTTTCCTTTGCGCGATTTTCTCGTCTATTTCTTCTTCAAAACTACCTGTTGAATGGCTGATTCAGATTCAGCGCGTTCTTCTTCAGTGCACCTCTTGTTTCATGAATTGGGTTACTTATTTTGGTTATTCAACAGGCGTGACAGAATCTAAAAGTATCTATAATCATAAAAGATTTATTCCACTTTTAGATAAGGATTGAGAAGACCATTTCAGCTAACTGCAGCTTTAGTTTAATAACAATCTTCCATAAAAGAGCGCGATTCTATAATAAGGATCAGTTCGTTTTCATTAAAGGGCCATATTATATCTTTTAATTTAAGTGAAACTGCCTAAAAAGTATGTTAATATCAGATTTAACAGACAGACAAACTGGTATTTATAGAGGCGAAATTATGAAAAAATATAGAATATATCAAGTAGACTCATTTACAAAAAATAGATTTCATGGTAACCCTGCTGGGGTTGTTCCAAATGCAAATGGACTTACAGATGAGCAGATGCAGAGAATTGCAAGAGAATTAAATAATTCGGAAACTGCATTTATTTTTGAAACAGATTCTTCAAATTATGATGTTGAAGTAAGATTTTTTACTCCAACAACAGAGGTTCCAATTTGTGGTCATGCAACAGTAGCAGCGCATTATATTTATGCAATTGAGAGAAAAGCTGAAACTGGAAGAATTATTCAAAAAACAAAAGCAGGTATATTGCCTGTTGATGTTATAAAGTATGAAGATGACTATTCTATTGTAATGACACAGGGAGAACCTTCTGTATCAGAGCCTTTAAATGATGAAATAAGAAGTCAGATTGCAAATGCGTTAGGTATTTCTTGTAAAGATATTTGCATGGAATATCCAGTTGCAATATCTTCAACAGGTCATTCTAAGGTAATGGTTCCGATTTACTCCAATGAAATACTACATAGTTTAAAACCTGATTTGCAGAAGCTTACAGAAATCAGCAAGCATATTGGATGTAATGGATATTATGTTTTTACATTAAATCCACAAGAGGATATATTGGTTCACGGAAGAATGTTTGCTCCTGCAATTGGAATAGCTGAAGACCCGGTGACAGGAAATGCAAACGGACCGCTTGGAGCCTATTTGGTACACTATAACATTTTGCAAAATGAGAATGAGCAGTCTTTTGATTTTGATATTTTACAAGGTGAGGCAATCAAAAGAGAGGGAACAATGCATGTTCATGTGAAAAAGGAACAGGGAAAACCCGTATTAGTTCAAATTACGGGGAAAGCGGTTATTGCTTTTTCAACGGAGATCATACTTTAAAAAAGTTATCAATAATCTTAATGACGGATTGTCAAGCCAAGTACAAACCAATAACACCAATGTCCCAGCAAGTACTCCTGGGACGTATAGCAAAGCTTCCTACATGTAGGAAGCTTTTTTGTGTTCCAGCAGGATGATTGCTGCTAGCTTTATACCGTCGCCTTCTCCTTATGAGCAAAGAATTGAGGTAGATGCTCTTTGTGTGCTTCTAGTAATTCATCCAGTACGGTTTGAGCAATGTCACCACTTGGTACGAGCGGATTCAGGGTGAAGGCTTGCAGTGCTGTTGCATAGTCACCGGTGACCGCTGCTTCAATTGTCAGCTCTTCCATTGCCTTCATCACTTGCAGCAAGCCCCGCTGTGCAGGTGGGAATTTGCCAAAGTTGACAGGTTCGGCACCATGAGCGCGAATGACACTGGTCACTTCGATGGCGCTATCATAGGGAACATCATCAATCGCACCATTGTTACGTGTACTAACCACCATCAATGTGCCTTTGTTGTTATAAATGGAATTAATGATTTCGCAGGCTGCATCGCTGTAATGCGCACCACCGCGTTTGGATAGTTCCTCTGGTTTGTAATCCAGATTTGGATCTTTATACAATTCAAACAGACTTTCTTCCAGACGTTTGACCACTTGGCCCCGAGTTCCTTCGTTTTTGGCTTCCTCTAATTCTTCCTTGAGCATGTTATCCGTCATATAGTAATACCGATGGTAAGGACAAGGCAGCATTTTCAATTGACGAACTTGATCATACAGGAAGCGCATATTCTTAATATTTTCAACGACTTTCTCTGGCTTTGCGCCCGGAGCGTACAGTCCTTCAATAACTTGCTCTGTTAATTCGACCCCTGTTTTGTCATAAACTTTGTGCCAATGAAGGTGGTTAATGCCTGCAAATTTAAAGAATAGCTCTTCTTCCGGTTTGTCCAGCACAGCCGATGCACTCTTGATCGCGCCGATTGGAACATTACATAATCCGATGACTTTATCCCACTGACCATAACGAAGCACGGCTTCGGTAACCATTCCCGCAGGGTTGGTAAAATTAATTAACCATGCATTCGGACACAGTTCTTTCATATCTTCGACGATACTGAGGATAACAGGGATGGTACGAAAAGCTTTGAACATCCCACCGGCCCCATTAGTTTCCTGACCGATCATGCCGTGCTTTAACGGAATACTTTCATCCTTAATCCGCGCTTCCAGCAGGCCTACCCGAAATTGGGTCGTTACAAAATCAGCGTCCTTCAACGCTTCCCGGCGATCCAGGGTCAAATGTACCTCACAATCAATGCCTGCTGCCTTTACCATCCGTTTGGCCATGGCGCCTACGATCTCCAGTTTTTCACGACCTGCCTCAATATCTACCAGCCATAATTCCCGAATGGGAAGCTCTGCATAACGTTTGATGAAACCTTCTACTAATTCCGGTGTATAGCTGGAGCCTCCGCCAATGGTTGCAATCTTTATGCCTTTTTTCATAGTTAGTGCCTCCTAAGTATGTTTTGTAAACCGCTTTCTTAAGCACAAATTCACTGTAATCCCTGTAATGCATTACAGGTCAAGCGCTTTTGAAAAACTTATTTTGGGAAGGTGACAATTATAGGGCGGACACCACGAACATGCTAAAATAGAAAGAACGAGGTGAGAAAAATGGCGAATATTCATGAAATTGCAAAGCTGGCGGGGGTATCCTCGGCTACGGTGTCCCGTGTCATTAACAACCATCCGTACGTAAGTGAACCGACAAGACAGCGTGTGCAGGAGGTCATAGATCGACTGGATTATGTTCCTAATCTTAATGCGGTATCTTTAAAAAAAGGGATGACCAAGCTCATAGGGATTATTTCACTTTCTTTTAATGATTCATTGGGTTTATTTGTGCGCGGATTTACAATGTATGCCCAGGAGCATGGCTTTAATATAGCGCTGTTTATTACCAATGGGGAGAAGGAACAGGAGCTTGAAGCGCTGGAAATGTTGCGGAGAAAGCAACTGGACGCCTTGGTCTGTATGATTCGCGTTAATGAGTGGAGTGTGATTGAGCATTATACAAAATATGGTCCGATTGTGACCTGGCAGCGTGTAAACATTGAGGCAATCCCGTCTGTATTTATGGATCAGTATCAGGGCTATACGCTGGCATTGGAACATTTGTACACCCGAGGATATCGGAAAATTGTGAATGTGTACGGCAGCATGCGGGGGTTGAATACAAAAGAACGCATTCGAGCTTATCATGACTTTTGCGAAAAATATGATTTGGACGCTGGGGCCTTCCCGCATTTTTATGATTTAAATTCAATAGAAGCTGGTGAACAAATAGCTCATTGGTGGGCAGAACGAGCACCAACAGACAGGCCGGACGCCTTCGCCTGTTCTACCGATTATTTGGCAGCAGGTCTTTTGACTGAAGCGCGTAGGCTAGGTGTTTCTGTACCGAGTGATTTTGCAGTAGTAGGCTTTGATAACACCGAAATCTCGCATTTGCTTGATTTAACTACGATTCATTACCCGATAGACAAGCAAGCTGAGAATGCGTTCATTATGATTCGAAATGCCCTCGAAGGGCTGGAAGAAACGATACATCATCTGGAATTCAAATTAGTAGAGCGAGCGACCACCTGATTCCAAAAGAGACTTCTTGTTAGTGGTTATTAATTACCATATTCAAGTTTATATAGTAGGAATAATGGAAGAAAAATGTTGACACATGTTAAAAATTGGTGAATAATTTGAGGTGAAAGTATAAAATTTGGATTTTTTGTATGAAGGGTGGTTATGACTTGGGACATACACCTACGATTTTGGCGAAGTTAGAGGATTATTTAGGGGAAAATAATTTGACGCTGGCACAATTTGCCGAACATTCAGGTGTTCATCAAAGAACACTTAATAATTGGATTGCCAAGCATCGTCCTGTTGCTATACATCAGCTAGATCGAATCACTTGGGCTATGGGACTACCAGAAGGTTTTTTTTACGAACTATACATAGATAACTACATCATTGAGCGTTCCCCGGATTGGAGGCGAATTGAGCCGTTGTTGTTTCGCTGTGCGGAACTGGACAAGTTGGATGCTATCCAGCTTGTAGTGGGACATATTATGGACAACCTTCTATATTCCCCAAAGTTATTTGATGCAGCAGAAAAATTATTCGCACAAGGTCAGCACAATGCTGCATTGTTGCTCTACGAAGGGATTGCGGAAGGCGAGAAGTACCAGCATTCTGAACGTTTGGCTGTCTGTCAGTATCGTCTGTTTACCATTCAGGTGGGTAACAATCAGATCCGAAATCTCAAGGCGGCTACACGATTTGAACCCTTTGTCGAACGTCTGAATGAAATAGATCAACTCGATGCGTTAAAAGATTTGGCGAATGTGTACCGTTCTCTGCGTGAATGGGACATGCTTTATGAGACGGCTCGAAAAATGCGAGATAAAGCGGAAACTCAATATACTATGAAACATCAACAGAAAATCAGAAAGCGTGAGGAAGCTGCCGAGAAGCTGAGTCGCCCCTTGTTTGTGTATATCACTTATGCCGATTTACTATGTGCGAGTGTCTGTGAAGCCCAAGGAGATTATCAACAAGCTTTACAATTTACGTACGCCTACGCTGATTTAGATTGGGTCATAGAAACGGACGAGAATACTCAATACTGGGTTAGTTTGTATCAACATTGGGCAGAAGGTAATACTTTTGTAAATAAACTTCACTCTGGAGATACAAGCGTGCTTCCCAATTATGTTGAATATATTACAGCTACATCAATCACTGACGAAAACGAAAACGAAAAGCTCTCAAAGCTGTTGAACGTTGTGATAGCAGCTAACCGATATACAATAGATATCGATAATATCCTCTCAAAATTTGAAAAAGACATTGATTCCTTTACTCAATTGCCAACATCTACTGATATGTACACTCAACAGGTCTTACCGAATTACTTTGCATATTTTGGTTATGAATTGGCTTATTACTATTTATATAAAAGGATGTATAGTGACGGATTTAAATATTTGAAGTCTGCGACGCTAAAAGCGATTAGACTAAATAACGAAACTTATTTTATAAACTGCATGGGATTATTCGAACATTTTAAAGCATACGCAATGGATGAAATAAAACTAGAGTTTTCAAATATCATCGAAAAGGTGTGGTTAAATAATGTTAAAAAAAATGATACTACTGATCGTCGCGACTAGCTTTTTGTTTATTTTACCTGTTCAGTCTTATAGTCATAATCATAGTATCCAACCTCAAGTACAAATTGGGGGCTCTTAAACTGACAGAAACAAAGAAATCCTCGACAACCAGTTAAGGTTAGTGGAGATTTTTTCTTCGGTAATTAAGGAAGCACACTGAAATAGGAACTCTTAAAGTATCAGTACCTTTTGGAGGATGTGTTATTTTTGACTACGGCGGTCATTTTACTTATAGCGAATATTCTACTTGTTCTTCTTTTAATTGTTGGTATTATTCTGCTCATAGGAATTTGTACAGAGGGTACACTTTGCTAGGATTGCTTATTGCTGAGAAAAAGAATAATGAGGTCAAACAACATAAGGTTAATCACTAAGTTGAATTTGGCTTACATGCTCTATATTCATTGGATTTCTTTATAAAAAGAGCCTCTATTCCACTTAATTAGTGGAAACAGAGGCTCTTTTAACGTGGATTTAGGGGCATTCTTGTTTATGCAAACTTTTGGGATGTTCTTTTTTGTTAGGCGCATCATTTGAAAATCCAAAAAACGTCTTTTTGTCATAAAATATGACATATAGGAGGGATCATGCTGATGAACCAAGGTGTGACTTTACTTTGTGTCGAACGAGCTAGGAAGAAATTGTATCAGGTCCAGAAAAAGTATGGATTTTTAACACATCCCAAAGTAATAGAACAATCTAAAAAGCTGGATGATCTGTTGAATCATTATCAAACATGTAGATCGGATCATTGAGAAATGAGACCATATTTTTTTTGAATTCCTTGACCGTACCTCTAACCTGCTTTGTCTGTGTCACGGCTGAAATCACCGCTACACCATCTGCACCTGCACGTGCGACTTCCTCAACACGGTCGACTGTAATACCTCCGATCCCAACAATTGGCACATCAATTCCCGCTTTACGCATCTCATATAAAATTGCTGGCCCATGTACAGCATGGGCATCATCCTTCGAGAGGGTGGGATAGATTGGCCCGACGCCGAGATAATCAGCACCTTGCAGAATGGCTCGACGTGCTTCCTCAATGGTATGGGCAGAGACGCCTAGAATTCGATTTCCGATTCGCTCGCGGACGGTTTCGGCAGATTCATCGTCCTGACCGATGTGAACACCGTCAGCGTCGATTTCAAGAGCCAGCTCCACATCGTCATTGATGATGAAGGGGACACCAGCGTGGCGGCACAGTTCCTGTAGCTGTCGCGCAAGTTCGAACATAGGGATACCCGTTAATGCGCCATGGCCTTTTTCCCGGAACTGGACCATGGTTGCCCCGCCAGCCAGAGCCTCCTGCACGACCCAGCCTGGTTCCGCTAGGCAATTCACGCTTCCAAGCACCAGGTACATCTGTAGCTGGCGGCGCACCACCTCTGACAACATTCTGCCGCTCATAGAAGCATCTCCTGACGACGACGGAAGGCCCAATGATTGGTGGGCCCATGTCCCTGTCCAAGCTGCAAAGATTCCTCAATCGCCGCCTGGATGAAGGCTTTGCCATTCGAGATAGCCTCCGGTACAGACATCCCTTTCCCTAATTCCGCGGTAATCGCTGCCGAGAAGGTGCACCCAGTTCCGTGTGTATGGACAGTCCGTACTCGCTTGCCGCTCAGCTCTGTAAAGGCGGTTCCGTCAAAGAGCAGGTCAACAATCTGTTCGCTGCTCTCGCTCTCGTCAGCGTGGCCACCCTTGATCACAACGAATTCTGATCCCATACTGCTAATATGTCTTGCAGCCTCGCGGCGATCCTCCATCGTACGGATGCTGATCCCTGTCAGGGCTTCCGCCTCCGGGATATTCGGTGTAACGACCAGGGCCAAGGGGAGCAGTTCGTCCTTCAAAGCCTGCACCGCTTCCAATTGCAGCAGTTCAGCGCCCCCCTTCGCAATCATCACGGGATCGACGACGACCTTTTTCCAGCCGAACTTTCGGATCTGCTCACTCACAAGACGGATGATACCCGCATTAAACAGCATGCCAGTCTTCAGGGCATCCACTCCAAGGTCTAATCCTACAGCTTCGATCTGTTCCGCTGTTGCTTCCTGTGGCAGCGGATATACGCCGTGGACCCCTAAGGTGTTCTGTACAGTAATGGCCGTAATAGCTGACATGCCGTATACGCCAAGCTCTTGAAAGGTTTTGAGATCGGCTTGAATTCCGGCCCCGCCGCCACTGTCTGAGCCGGCAATCGTCAGTGCTCTGGGTACACGAGTGTCTGTCATCGCGCACCACCTGCTGTAGTTGTTCCAGCTTCACGGATCGTGACATGCCCCTCTAGCGAACCAGTATGTAGTTTGGCGAGCTCGTCGAGAAAGGCAATCTGGAAGCTGCCTGGCCCTAGCTCTGCGGTCCGTGCTGCGGCTCGGGAAGCTGCTGCACTGTAAAATGCCAAGCCTGCTGTACCTGCGAGCAGCAGGTTGGGTTCAACAGCTGCAAAGGCACCTAACACAGAGGTCAGCAGGCAGCCTGCTCCGGTTACCTTCGTGAGCAGTACGTCTCCGCCGCTTATCATTCGTGCTTCGGCCCCATCGGTGATGACGTCTTCTTTTCCAGTGATGACAACCATTGTATTGAGCACTCGAGCAGCCCGAATTGCCAGATCGACATGGCCGCTGTCAGCACTGTCACCAGCATCTACGCCTTTAATCTCACGCGCTTCTCCGACAAGATGGGCAACTTCGGCTGCGTTGCCCCGTACCAATGAGATTTTGACTTTACTCAGGATTCGCAGTGCCGATTCAGTTCTAAAGCTCGTTGCTCCCGCACCGACCGGGTCTAGCAGGACCGGAACACCGTGTGCATTCGCCGATTGTCCAGCAATGATCATGGCATCCACCAGTTCGCGGTTCAGCGTACCGATGTTTAACACGACGGCGCCTGCTATTTTGGCCATATCTGCTACTTCCTCGGGTGCATAGGCCATCACCGGGGAGGCTCCCAATGCATACAGGCCGTTGGCGGTAAAGTTGGTGACTACCACATTGGTGATATTGTGAACGAGGGGTTTGCTATTTTGTACCTTCGTTAGGAGATCCGAATAACTTTTTTCCCATGTACTCATCATGATTATCCTCTCTATAGTTGGTGGTTCAACAGGACATTAACCGTACTTCACGCATCGAATTGACAGGCTGACTATTCCAAGACCGCTGCCTGCATCTGGACCGGCCATTCTTCCTGCTTATAAGCCATGTCCCAGAACTTATATTCCAGCTGGCAGCTCAGTATAAAATGCTCAATCATCCGCTCCCGCTCAGCAGCCGTTGCCCCTTCCGCCCAAGCATCTACACGTTCTCGGAACTTGAGTGTTGTATCATCAAGCTGGTCTCCATAAAAGCCAATCCATTCATAGAACGGATGGGACTTATCCGGCTTTACTTCATCTAGCAGCCTGCGGCCAATCTCGGCATACGTCCACATACATGGCAGCAGCACAGCCAAGATCTCGCCCAGGTTGCCCTCATGCGCAACCGTCAGCATATGATGGATATAGTGATGAGCCGACGGAGCGAGCGGATATCCCTGCAATTCTTCATAGGTCACCCCTGCGACAGCACAGAAATTTTGATGCGGGTGAACCTCGCTGTGGAGAATAAAAGAGATTTGTTCATTAAATACAGCCATGTCCTCCCGATTCGTGCATTTGGAGATTGCGATGCCGTATATCCGCATGTAGGCGTTCAAATATTCAAAGTCCTGTTTTACATAGTGAATCAGCTGTCCCCTTGTCAAACTTCCTTCAGCAATACCTCTCACAAAGGGATGCTCAAAAATCGCTTGAAAAATGCCGTCCGCCTGCCGACGGAGTTCTTGTGTGAAACTCAATTTCGCCACCTCCATAAAATTGAAGAGCAAGAAGTCCTGTAAGAATATAATTCCGGAACAACGCTAAAAAGCCGCCCCGGAAAACTGGAGCGGCTTCAACAATAGGCACAATGCGCAAAAAAACGCTTGAAACCTTATATATAAAGGCTCCACTTTCCTACGCTAGTACGAACTAGATCAGGTTCAAAGGGTCCAAGATACGTTCTTGTCTCAGCCATAGCGGCTCCCCTAGTGGACTTCTATTCTTTTGACTATTACTGTACATACGTTCATACGCTATGTCAAACATGTCTATCTGGTCAAGGGCCAAACGACAGAGCTGAAGTTCGCTTCCGAGAGGGAAAAAGGCGCTGGAGAAGATCAGTTCCGTCTACACGAAGGAATTCGCGGCAGGCTCCAATGTCTAAATAATCAGCATTTATACCAATAGAGAAATCAGTACTGGGAGTGTAACGAGCGATATGACAGCACTGATGACAAAGGAGGAGGCTGTTTCTGATTCCAGGCTTTCAAAACGGGTGGCGATCATAGCAGCGACTGCTGAACCCGGGAAGGAAACGAGCAGAACTGCCTTCACAGTATCTGCAGACGACAGACCGCACAGGTAGGCGATCAGCAGCATTAATAAAGGCTGTACAATTGTTTTTAACAGTGCGATGGCAAAGGCACTTACACTAAAACTAATGTTGCGTACGCCAATGGTCACTCCGACAGCGAATAAAGCGGCCCCGGACGTAATGTCTCCGATTTGATTCAACGATTTGTTCAACAAATCCGGTGAATGGAAGCCGAACAAGGTCAAAATTACACCAATCAGTGGAACCAGCGCCAGCGGTTCTTTTAATCCATGAAGAATGGAGTCCCAGATTAACCTTCCGAGGTGACCGTTCCGTTCTTTGCCTGAATTCCTGCTGGCTACGGTAGCTATAATGGTAGCCGCCGGGTCAAGGACGGCATTGACTACGATCCCGGTAAGCGCAATCGGAATGGCGACAGCAGCGGAACCGTAGATGGCTCCAAGCACAGGAATGCCCATAAAAGCAAAGGTCGGCTGTGCCGAGTTCAAAGCAAACATGGCGGCATCCTTGACCGACTGCTTCCCCGCAAAGCGGGACAGTAGAAGGAGAACGGTAAAAAAGCCGACAATGCCAATGAACAGGGCCAGCAGGAATGGCCATTGCTCGATGAGCGCTTTCCTGTCCGTTGTCGTAATACCGATGAATAGATGCGCAGGTAGTGCAAATTTGGTAACGAGCGCATTTAGGGTTTTGGAGGAAGAGGCATCAAAGCTTTTGTAATGCCCCGCTAACCACCCTAAAATAATAACGAAAAAAATCGGCACCAAAATGTACAAGATATGTCCGACACTCATAGATTGATTCTCCTTGCTTGAACTGACGTATTCTGCCTGTCTGAACAAGGCAATCTCTTTCTTAAATGGAGCATTAGTGAGGGTGATGTATTACGCTTTCCACTGCTTTGACCTTGACATATTCCGGTTTCCACATTGCATCCCGTATAGCTTGTTCAACATTTGAAATGTGTGCCTGAGCTACCTGATCCTGAATCGCTGCTTTCGCTACCGCAACCGCAACAACGTACGAAACATCACGTAATTTTTGGATATGAGGGAGCAACGCACCGCCAGGCTTATTCGAATCTACGCCATTGGCAACGGCATCTGCTGCGGCTGTAAACATCGCAGGGGTAATCCTTTTGGCTTTAACCACAATCGCACCCAGACCCAGTCCCGGGAACACAAAGGCATTGTTCGCCTGTCCAATTTCAAATTTCGTACCGTTATAAGTGACGGGGTCAAAAGGGCTTCCGGTAGCAATTAATGCCTTGCCATCGGTCCACCGTATTAGATCCTCAGGTATAGCTTCTGCAAGATTTGTAGGATTGGACATGGGCATAATGATCGGGCGTTCTACATGCTTCGCCATCTCTTTGATGATCTCTTCAGAAAAGGCACCTGCTACTCCAGAAGTTCCGATTAATATGGTAGGCTTCACCTGACGGATGACCTCCAGCAGCGGTATTTTGCCGTCATCCGACCGCGTCCATGAGCTGACTTCCTCTTTTTTACGTACATACGGTTTCTGATATTCCAGTACATCTTCCATATCGTCCGTTAACAGCCCACGGTAATCAAAGGCCCAAAAGGACTTGAATGAATCTTCCGCGGAAAGGCCGTCCTCGATCATAGCGCCCCGAATTTGGTCAGCGTTACCGATCCCTGCTGCTCCTGGGCCGAAGACAAGTACCTTTTGCTCACGCAGCGGAGTCTTGGTGACACCTACCGCCGAAAGAATTGCAGCCAAGGTCACCGCTCCTGTACCTTGTATATCATCGTTGAAGGTGAGTATACTTTGACCGTATTTTCCTATAATATGGCGTGCATTTACGCTACCCACATCTTCCCAATGTAAAAGCGCCTTCGGGAATTGCGCTAACGTTTTGCTGATAAAAGTATCAATAAACTGGTTATAGGCTTCTCCGCGAACCCGTTTATGGCGGTTTCCGATGTACAGTGGATCATTCAGCAACTTTTCATTATTCGTACCTACATCCAGTACAATGGGCAGCACCCGCCCGGGATGAATGCCTGCCGCAGCCGTATACACTGCAAGTTTGCCAATAGCAATGTTAATCCCCCCGACACCCCAGTCCCCAATCCCCAAAATACTTTCGGAATCCGTCACGACGATCAGGTCCACATCCTCGCCGCTCAAACCGGAATTATAGAATGCTTGTCCAATACCGTTCGGATTATCTATCGACAAATATACGCCCCCAGGACGGTTGTACTCGTGACTGTATTCTTGAATCGCAGTTCCGACGGTCGGTGTATAGACTACGGGTAGCATTTCACTTAAATGATCGGTTAGTAGCCGATAGTAGAGGACGACATTTCGGTTGTGGAGGTCGTTGAGAGAAGCATTTTTACGTAGCATGGTAGGTTGTGCGAGAAATTGCTGATATGCTCGTATGCTCTGTTTCTCTAATGAAAGGACGGTGGGAGGAAGGATTCCTTCCAAACCCAGTTCTTTGCGTTCTTCTTCTGTAAAAGCGACACCTTTGTTCAAAAGGGGATTTGCTAACACATCCTTTCCCCGCAATGGAGTAGATAATGACCCATCGCGATTGACATAAAAAGCTTCCATAGAAAGACCTTCTTTCTTTTCATTTTCATGATTATTCATGACGAAAGATCACATGTTGTCCATAGTATAGACATGCGAATCTGGTTTATTCATCTATCTTTCTATGACAAAATAACCATATTCATTTCTTTCTATTGATCTAAAAGGACCAACTTTCGATATGGATTCGCTAACTAATACTAAGGATTTTGGTTCTAATGAATCAGGTCTAAATACTCTGTTTTTATCAAATATGAAAATCAGTTTTTCTTCTCTTATTCTCTTATATATCATGGAGTGTCAGCTATTTCGTTAAGAAAATATGAAGTATTTGGACATTAATTTAATCCCTATAAACAAACATTCTTAATTCTTTTTCAACAAAATAGAACTATTCGGAGGAAAAGGAGAGGTTTGTGTGCAGGGACCTATAGCCATTTTTAGCGATAACGACAGGGCTATTGATTATCCCAATGTAATTTATTTTTACCAATATATACAGTGCAAGGACACGGAGGCAGCCTCAGTCTACGAGAACGCATGTTGCTGCTTGATTGATTATAGGGAGCCGGGGCAGGCGGTGCGGAAAGCCAATCAGATCCGCAGCCAATTTCCGCAAATGCCATTGTTACTGGTGACGGATGTAACATTTCCGTTCAGTGATCAGCATATGGTGCAAATCACCGGAGTAGGCCGTTTGCGGCTGCTATTTTGGCAAGCCAATGACACCGAAGAAATACTTTCGGAAATTCAAAGCTTGCTCTATCCCGAGTATTCGACCAAAAGCCAACATATTGCATTTATCTTGTCTGTATATAACGAAGAGCAACGTTTTGTTCATGTCAAAACCTTTGCTGAACGACTGCAAGCCTTTATCCGTAGCCATATTATTGAAGGTTCGATTTATCTCATTGATGATGGCAGCCACGATGGCACCCATGCCTTGATTAAAGCGCTGGAGGCAGCAACGGACTTATCCGTAAACCGGATTAATCAGAATCTTAGTCCGCTGCTTCAAACAAGGGAATTGGGACGCAATACACGTAAGGCAGGGACGTATCTGGAAGGGATGCGGACCATTGGTGCGGATTACTACGTATTTGTGGACGCGGACGACTCCTTTTTTATTGAGGATATTGCCAGAATGATTAATGTTGTTCAGCAGGGCTATTATGATGTCGTGATCGGAACCAAGGATATGACCGCCGAGAATCGGTCTTTATTGCGATCTGTTGTCAGCTTTGGTAAGCGGGTCATTTCCCGTCCTTTTTTACCCACAGGTGTGGTGGATTCCCAGACTGGGCTTAAAGTGATGAGTTCGGTTGCAGTGAAACGGATGTTTCCGCATTTAAAGGAACAGCTCGGATTGGCGCTGGATCTAGAAATGATGTTTATTGCCAAGCGACTCCAGCTTCGTGTGCTGCAATTACCCGTCAAATGTATTGACCGCGATGGATCGCACATCCATGTCTGGAAGGATTCCATTCGTTTTTTACGCTCTGTCATTGATATTTGGCGACTGGATCGGCGGGTGAGATAACAACGTGAACAACCGATTGCGTTCGTTGATGTTTCCTCTCTTTAATGTGCTGCTTAACGGGTTTAATTTTTTCTTCCACATTGCAGCGAGCTGGTATCTTACCGGACAAGCCTATGGTCAAGCGAATGCGCTGCTGGCCCTCTTTGCACTGTTGTCCGTTTTGGGCTTATCCATCCAGCTATTGACCGCCAAGCTGGTATCCAAGGGTGGCAAGATGCTTGCGCTACGTAGCTTACCGCTCGGTTCTCTATTACTAAAAGCACCATTGGTGCTAACTGTGCTTGCCATGATCATTTTACTCATCATTCATCCGTTATTGCGCTCGCTTTTAGGCGTCGATTCCGCCCCGCTATTCATGCTGTATGGCTTGATCGGCCTACATATTTTGGTGAGTTCGTGCCGTGGAGATTTACAGGGTAGGGAACGCATGTTGGCGCTCAATGTGAACTATTACATTGAAGTAATAGGGAAGCTGAGCTTGTTTTTTGTTCTGGCTGCACTGGGGTTAAAGCTGGAAGCCCTACTATTGGCGAGCTGTGGGGGAATGTTGCTGTCGCTACTCCACGGCTGGATCGTTTCGGCTCGTGGCTTGTCCTTATTCACAACCAGTGGAGAACATATCCCTTCTGGGCTATGGAAGTCATTGGGTCAGGATTTCACCGATAGCCTTATGACGAATTTATTCATTTTGTTTTGTATCTCTATCGACATGTTGTATGTACAGCATTACTTTCCCGAGCAGGCCAGCAGCTATGCCATTGCGCTGAAGTACAGCCAGTTGGTCTATTACGTTTCGTATAGCCTGATTGCTGCCTTTATTCCAAAGCTCGGTGCGCAGGGGCATGACCGCCAAGCTTTGGGCAAGTTGATTGCCGTCTATGCCGGATTAATGGCTGTAGCTGCGATCTGTGTATATGTGGGCACGACCTTTGTGTTCCCATCCTCTATACCCATATTATTCGGAGCCTCTTACCAATCGGCCGAGGTCTATATTCCATGGGGGGGATGGGTGTACTGGTTATTTTCCATCGTGCTGTTTTTTGTGCATGTGCACGTATTGGTGGGCAGACGCAAATTTATGTTCAGTCTGATGGCAGGAGCCGCGGCTTTATTAGTAGCCTTTCATATTGCCCACACAGAGCCGGTAGATTTCTTGCTATCTGAGTTCATGGTTTACGGAGCTATGGCTCTCTACTTTGTGATAGACGCCTATGTGCATTTGTTCAAAATAAAGATAAAGGGGGATGTACCCCATGAATACCATACATGAACAGGACGGTAAAACCGTAGTTCTATTGCTGTCCTGGCGTGACATACGTTCACCTAAAAGCGGAGGAGCAGAAATTTTCACCCACGAAATGCTTAAACGCTCACAACAAGGCCGCTTCCAGTTCATTCATTTTTCACCCCAATTTGAGGGGATGCCTGAGCATGAAATTATCGACGGTATTACGTATATTCGAAAAGGAAACATATACAGTGTTATTTATTATGCGATGCGCTATTACCGTCGTCATCGAAGGAAGATCGACTATGTGATTAACCAGGCGAATACGCATCAATTCTTTACCCGATTTTGGGTGGAGGCATCCAAGCGGATTTTTTTCATACATCAGCTAACAAGGGAAATATGGTTTGAGAACGCCAAATTCCCGCTAAATGTTATTGGGTTTCATATGGAACCCTTGATGCTTAAGCTGGCTCGTAAGGATCGAACGCTTACGGTATCTCCGTCTACTCGGTATGATCTACTTAAGCTGGGCTTTCACCCGGATCGTGTTCATCTTTTACCGGAAGGCATTGAGTTTGATCATTGGCCGCGCGAACAATTTTTAACGAAGGAACCTAATCCGACCTTCATGTACGCTGGGCGCTTCGTCAAATATAAAGGCATTGATCTGGTCGTTGAGGCCTTTGGGCAGCTCAAGGAAAAGTTCCCTCAGGCTATGTTATGGATTGCCGGAAAAACCGATAAAACCTATGTGGCAGAACAATTGTTGCCGATTATGAAACGGTATGGATTAACATACGGAGAACCGGATGAACAGGGGCAATCGCAAGCTGATATTACCTTTTACGGATTTGTTTCAGCAGAGCATAAGCTGGAGCTGATGAGTCGTGCCCACGCGCTGGTGTTTCCTTCCTTGCGTGAAGGTTGGGGGTTGACAATTACCGAAGCGGCAGCGGTTGGAACGCCCAGCATTGTCAGCAATTCACCGGGTCTGGTGGATGCAACGGATTTTGGGAAGAGCGGATATCTATGCTTTCACGGCGACATCCGGGGATTATCTGAACAAATGGAAAGAGCAGCGAAGGGCGGCGAAGATTACATGGCCATCCGTGAGCGGGCGTATCAATATGCGTTAAGATTCCATTTTGATCATACGGCTGCTGCGTTTGAGCAGTTGATGGAAGATTGGATAGAGGAGGCGGAACAGAGTGGACAAAGTGGTCATTCTCTTCTCCACGTACAACAATGAACGGACGATAGAGCCTTGTTTGCGAAGCTGTATGGGGCAAAATTACAAGGATCTGCATATTGTAATTGCTGATGATGGCTCCAGTGACCGGACCGTCGAGACGATTCGTATGCTGTCGGCAGGGAGCGCAGTACCCGTAACGGTATTGGAGCTTCCCCATGGGGAGCGGGGAGTCGCTAGGGTTAGAGCGGTTGAGGAAGCGAAACGCTTGGGTGCCGAATACATATTTGTATTGGATTCCGATATGATTTTAGCCGAACATCTGATTCAGCAGAGCATCGACTTTTTTGATGATCATCAGGATATTGGCGCTTTGGTCGTTCCGGAGGAGGCGTATTCGGAAGCGGACAATTTTTTTTCCAAAGTGAAAGTTTTTGAGCGAAATGTGATTAATAACGCGGGTGAGACCTTGGGAAAACGCTCCATTGAAGCGGCACGCTTCTGGCGAATGAGCGCTTATGAATCGACGGGCGGGTTTAATGCGGAGCAGATTGCTTTTGAAGAAATACAGCCGACCTTACGTTATATAGAGTCTGGTGGAGTCATTCGCCGGGCGGTATTTACACGGGTATATCATGATGAAAAACAGGTCTATCTGCACGATGTATTACGTAAAAAAGCCTACTACTTTTCAGTGATGGATCGTACGATGTCATCTGAAGAGGGCGGATTACGAAAGGCACTGGAACGTTGGTATTTCTTCCGTCCGGTGCTGTATACGTGGGGGAATTTGAAAAACTATATCCGTCACCCGTTGCTGACGATGGGGATGTTGTGGATGTATGTATGCCTAACTGTGATTGGGGTAGCCGCCGTGTTAAAGGGCGGCACCCGTCACTCAGGCGATCTCGCTAAGGCGGATAAGGCGTAACGATGAATGTCCGAGGGTCAGCGTATCCAGCGTGTACAGGTCGGGATCGGAAGATTCCGACTCCTCATACGGTATGTATAATGAATGCGTGGTTAACTGAATACCTTCCCCGTCAGGATGACGTAGTGAGCGCCCAATAGGATACAGCTCAGCAAGTGCAATGTGTACAGCGGTTACGATATCTTGTTCATTCAGCAGCACATAGGGTCGGTACGGAGCATTCAAAATGCTGTCTATAAATACTGACAGGTCGGAAGCTACGTTCTGGTCTGCTGCATGCAGGCTGTTTCGATTGAGTTTGGCTTGATCAAGCGCCTCATACAGTATTTTTTTTAGCGTATCATCATCCAGCTCCAGCGGTTTCGTCAAAAAACGGAACACACCGACTTGATTAATCGCCGATAAAATGGACTGCGTATGCAGGTGACCAGACAAAATGATTCGTACGATATGTGGATAATCTTTCTTAATCATGCGAAGGAAGGTAATCCCATCCAGACCAGGCATGAGCAGATCGGAAACGACCACATCAATCGGGTGCTGTTCCAGCACTTGTAGGGCTTCTTTGGGCGTGTGAGCGGTATGTAAGGTGAATGCTTCTTGCGTCAGGGTCCGTTCAAGCAGGGACAGAACCATAGGGCTGTCGTCAACAAATAGAATGTTTTGGGGTGTCATAAGAACTGCGCAACTCCAATCAGGAAGTAAGAAATGAGGAACTACATGTATAATATCAGCGTTTTGGCATTTTTGAAAGATGTCAATACAGAACGGGCGTTGCGTCTTTTTTGTGAACGATTTGATTCGGCTGAGCATGCCCTCTGGGAAAAAGGTATGCGTCTCCTTCATCAGTATCATGCTGCACGGCATACAGGGGTGACCCTGGTTGTCTCCAGCGCACTTCAGCATATGGACGATCGTCATGATATTTACGTTGTTGATCTGCGGGAATACGGCGAGGAAGAGTTGGATCGCTTATATATCGCAAAAACATGCGAGTTGATCCTACTGACGGACGGGGCAACGGAAACCGCTGCGAGGTTTGCTGCCCTCCAGCGCCGCACTCCCCGTTTGCTGTGCGCACGGCTACCGCTGGTCAGCTACGAGCTGGAATGCCTGATGCAGGCTATTTTGAGCCGTCGTGAACAAAATGGAGGGGACAGGGAAGCATGAAACAATGGGCTTTGTTGAAACCAGGTTGGCAAAAGCTGATCCTGTACCTGATCGTACTGGGTGTGACCGTGTTTTTGGCCGCTGTGCTTCAATGGTTTGTCGTGCGACAATTCAGTGTTCACTTGGCGGAGATTCAGAATGAACAGCTCCAGTATGAGGTACAGGAACTTTCTAGCAGCATAACCGAGCGTTATGCCGCATGGCAGGCTGAATTGAAGGAGCTGTCGTCCAGTCTGGGCAGAGATATGCTGAATCAGGGAACACGCCAGTATCCTGAGGGGTTTAAGCGTGAAAGCGGGGCCTTTTATGTGCTGGATGAACAGTATCATGTGAGGGTCGGACGAGATAATCGTGAGATGAAAAGTGCGGTCCAGCAGATTAAGTGGCTGCAAAATGGTTGTGCAGTAAGCTCTTTTGTGACAGAGGATCATCAGCCTGCCCAGTATATCGCATGCAGGATTCAAGGAGCGCAGATGGGCGGTTTTATGGTGCGCAAGGTTGACGCTGATATGCTCAGCGGAATTATTAAAAGTAAACCGGTTAACCAGTATGAGACTTTATTTTATAACGGTCAATTTAAAGTTGTAGCTTCCCGAAGTAATCCGGATATTAACCGAACGGACATCACGGGCGTCACCCGTAGGCTGCTGGAGGGCAATACAGGTGTCATTGAAGATGACGGTGAAAAATACGGGATAGGATTTAGCCGCATTGGGGAAGAAGCCCTTTACATATCGGTTAAGGATGTCAGCGAGGATACAGCACAGCGAATCAGCTCCTTCGGCAAACAGTTGTGGATGGTCATGGTTCTAATATTGTTCATTCTGTGGGCCATGCTCGTACAGTTCCGCAAAAGGATTGTGAAGGATGCCATCGTGAACAACCAGGTGCGTGATCAACGGCGAGATGAAGATATGCGACAGCAGCAGGACACGTATTATTTGCCGTTAATGCAGACGATTGAGCAGCAGCTACAAGAGCTGCAAGAGCAGACTGGCCGTCTCACAGGCGGTGATGATTTGAAGCTGCTGGGATTCTATCATGATCTAGCAAACCGCTTTGAAGCGGCATCCAGTCAGGGAAAAGGAGCCTCTCATGAGGAACTGGAGTATTTTCGCGAGTTGAATGAAAATTTTATCCAGGGTCGTCTCAGACAGGAATCCTCACTGGGAGAGTTACTGACGGGAGTTCGTAGCTTGCGCGATGAGCTGGAAGAGAAGATGCATGATAATAGTGGAATTAGCTTTACAGATATGAATGAAGTATTGTCTGAGTCGCTGAAATGGGCGAACCGTTCATTGAACATAAAGAACATTCAAGTGATCTTGCGGCAAGAGCCTGTTCCATCGATTGCAGTACAAGCACCCATGCTGTACAAAACGATTCAGGGACTGCTGGAAAATGCAGTTCAGGCCATGGGCCAAGGCGGAGAATTGCCTGAGGATCAGGAACAGGGCCGAACAGGTCTGCGGTCCAAGCGGAAATCTCAAGTGCTTAAGGTTAGTTCACGGCTGGAAGAAGGAGAAATTGTTATTATCATTGAGGACACAGGCGGCGGGATTGATGATAAAATGCGTTGGAGCTATTTCCAGCCAGACTATTCCCAAAACTCGCAGGAGCATGCGTTCAGCCTGTACCATATGGATGCATACCTGAAGACCATAGGCGGCCGTTTAAAGCTGCGTAATACCGATCAGGGCTTGCAGGCAATCGTTCGTTTGAGAAGATAGGCCCAAGATAACCGACGGATATACGAGAAGTTCAAGAGAGGGGGACAAGCATGAAAAAATGGGTATTTCGCTATCGTTACGATATGGCGGCAATGATGTTGATGCTGATTGCGATTGTTGCATATCTTGCACCCATCTATGGACCAGGGCAAATTGTGTTTAGCGACATTGCTTTTGGAGCCACCTCTCATCGGTATCTGGAGGAAATAACCGGGGTATGGAACGAGCGATGGTCTACCTCGACCTTGTTCAATGCTCCACGTATCCTGTACATCTTGCCCTTCTATGGACTGTCACTCTTATTTGACGAAAGCGGACCGGTCTTGCTCAAGTCGTTTATTACAGGCTTGTTATTTGTTTCGGCATTTTCGATGTATGCCTTTGCCAAACGATTGGTTAGCGTGTATTATTCACCAAGCTTTACGAAGACCCGTATTTTTGCCATCATGGTCGGCTCGTTGTTTTATGCGTTGAATCCGTGGGTTATTTTCCGCATTCAGCATATTTATTTGCTCTGTGGATATAGTTTATTTCCGTTAATGCTGCGATTCTTTTTCAGTGCGGTGGACCCCAAGTTTCAAATTCAACAAATTAAAAACTATCATCCCCACAAGTTGTATCAGCGGAACTGGATCGACCTGTTTCTGTTGGCTGCGGTATTCACCGTTAGTGCTGCGGCAATTCACTATTTTTTCTTCGGCATGATTTATTTGGGCTTGTTCACCATGTTGCTATTGATCAAGCTGACCTGGACCCACCGTAAGGCTGGTCGCACCTATTTGCAGCCGTTATACGACAATTTTTTGCGTAAAGGGATCATTTTTGGCATGTTTTTCGGTCTGCTCAGTTTTTATTGGTTGTCTCTATATGTCGGTAGCATGTTGATGGACGCTCAAGCGTCTCAGCATAATATCAATGTCGTGGATACGTTGTCTCTGTTCAGCCGCAACAGCAGTTTAAATAATGTGGGTTATTTACTGAGCTATTGGTGGCCCATGTTTTCCTTGTCCTCACTGCCTGTCATGTTTTATGTAGGAGGGGGATTTTTGTTGCTATTGATCGGGTATGCGATGGTGACACGTTCACATAAAAATCCGATCATTCTGATCTTCTCGCTACTTACGCTGCTGTTTCTGGTTGCAGCTACCGGGACGACGTTCCCATCGATTGCCAAGTGGTTTGTCATTCTGGTTACGAAAACCCCTGTGATTGGTTCGGTTTTCCGTGATCCTAACAAATTTATTGGACTGATTGCCCTTAATTGCGGGGTGTTGCTGACCTTTGGTGTCATTCAATTTATGGAATGGTTCGGATCATCGCCGCTACAGCGTGTATATAAAAAGCTGGCGGTCGTTATCGTCGTCCTGTGTCTGGGGGTATATTTTGCTCCCTTGCGCACTCAGTTCATTGAGGGGTACTACAAGCCAGTACAAGTGCCGGAGGCTTATGGTCAAATGGCTGAAAAGCTGACTGATCCGGATCGTTTCGATAGCAAGGCATTATACTTTCCGATTGCTGACAATATGATTCAGAGCTATAACGGAGTAGCCACGCCCAAATGGAATAAAGGGAAGACCGCAAACGAAAAGGCAACCGGAGATTTTCAGGTATACTCTTCTCCTAAAAATACGGTCTTTCATCATGAGGGCAATGATCCCGGTATTACATACTATATGAATTTTCTACAGTATGTCATGGACAACGGATTAAGCTCCCGATTAGGTTGGCTGTTCTCTACCTTTGGTGTTAACCAGTTGGTCTACCATGATGAATATGTGGGACAGGAGAAGCGTCAGGATTTCCACCTCTCTCAGCTGGAAGGTCAGACCGGGCTGAAACGTACGTACCAGAACGGGCTATTTTCCATATTCAATCTCGACCAGACACCACCCTATATGAACATCCTTGCGAGTAAAATTGTAACACCTTACGGTTTTAGCCGGCTGGAGAGCTACAGCCATCTGCCTGGTTTTGATTTTAGCCGCTTTGGAGTGCTGTTCAGTGCGTTAAAGCCTGAGCTAAAAATCGTCCAGACGATTAACAAAGGGGATTATGTGGAAGCGGTGTCCTTTAATGACTTGCTATTGTCACAGCTTCCAGCAGAGGATTACTTACGGCCTTTTGATGCCATTGAGGATGGTAATGCCTTTTTAAAATGGTCCAAAACCTTTGCCTCGACCAACGATTGGTTGTGGTATTTATCCTCCCAAAATATACGGAACTTTCCGTTCGATATGGAAATGGATGCAGGGATTGCGGTCACCTTTGCCAGTAAGAAGCTGGATGTGGCCCCGTATCAGATGAGCAGCATCGAAGGGAAGACGGTTGTGGACTTTGATTCCATGTTGCGGACCGAAACCTTCTTCAAGCCGGATAACCCGCAGTTGTTCAGTGTGCAGGCTAATCCCCGTGAGGAATTGAATGATGTGCCAACTCTGCATGGCGAAATTATGAAGGGTGACCCGAGTAATATATGGCAGGTCGCTCGATCGGGTTTGCTGGAAGCCAAGGAAAATAATCCGTATCAGTTCCAAATTACTGTTTCCGGTCGCGGAACGAACAAAATGCATGTGAAAATGAGATTTTACGATAAGCAAATGCGTGAACTGGGGGTTAGCTATGTCGTGGCGCCTTCGGAGGGATATAATTTTGACAGTGTGAAATTTTACGGGGAATACGTGTCGCCGCCCGGCAGCTATTGGATGCGAATGGATTTGTTAACCCTGCAGCGTCCACAGCAAAAAAATTACTGGTGGATTCATGATATCCAGCTACGTGATTTGGGGCAATACAGTAAGCCTAACACGTTTACGATGCACAAAAAACTGGATCAACCTCAAACCTCGCATGTATATGCCAGAGTGTTTATGAATAAGGCAGGCGGGAAATTACAAGTCACGTTACCGGACAAAGTGGTTAGTATCAAGACCCAGGATGATGGTTTAAACCAATTTCAATGGGTCGATCTGGGAGAACATGTTTTTCCAAAAGGAGATACTCCAGTCACGGTTAATAACCTGCAAGGTTTTAATGCGGTCAATCAATTTGCGATTGTGCCTGTGGATCAGCTAGATCGGTTATCTTTTCCAGTGGAGCAGGCATTGAAGCGGGGCAAGCTCTTTTTCACCTTGGAGGCAGAGAACGATTTTAACGCCCAAGGGAATGTGCAGACGGAGCGTGCTTTGCCAAGACTTAGTATGGGGCGAGGGATCAGCTATCAGAAGGGGACGTTAAGCAGGGATGTGGAAGTCGCCAAAACGGGAACCTATGCCACAGCTATTTTGGCTAATCTACCTGCAGGATACCATGGGTCATTAACGATGAAGTGGGTGAATGAAGAGACGGGAGAGGTGCTGACCAGAACGATTCGTACGGAAGAGTCGTATAAGCGGTTACCCGCTACCTCTTTATCTGAAAAGCAGGTTATTGAAACGGTGCCCGATCAGGATGGTTTTGCCAAGAAAATCATACAAATTCCCGGTCTGCTGAACGACTATGGCCGAGTCGAATTTAAAAATCTGTTCCTAACCAAGGGAAAGTATCGCTTAACCCTTGTCCTGGATAGTCAGGTGCCTTCATTGAGCCGTTTTGGAGATATTCATCGAATGGGTGGCCAGGAAGTGACGGTGATGCCGCGGGAGGATACGAAGGAATCATTGAGCACGACGGATGTCGGATGTGTAGCGGATATACGACCTGGACAGACGAAGCTATCAATCATGGACGAAGGGCTCTCTATCCGTTACGCACCTAGCTATTCCTGTGACTGGAATATTTATGCGTCCAAGAAAATGAAGGCCGAGCCGCTGCAAGAGTATGCCGTGCAGTTGGATGCGCGATCCGAACAAGTTGGAAGTCGGCACATGAAGGTCATTTTTTTGAATAAAGCGTCCCAGGTTCTTCAAACCTCCTATATTGATGAGGTGGAGGAGAGAGATAAGGAACAATGGAATCATTATGATCAAATTGTGAAGGCACCGGCAGGAACCGCCATGATGCAGTTTCAAATTTTAGCGCATGCGCACAAGAAGCAGTCAGGCTTATTTCAAATGAAGGAATATTCCATTATCCCTTATCAAGCCATGATTACAGTGGATCAATTTACGTTGTTTGAGGGAACGGATATGGATACCTTTTTTATGGTTCCACATACTTCGGAAAGCATTCAGGCTACTCGTGAAAATTCCATGGAACGCAGTTTTACGCTATATAATCCAACGCATCAGCAGGTGCTGATCCGGGAGACCGAATCACCTAATCCACTGTGGGAGTTCAGACTGGGTAACGAAAATCAGCGAGCCCGTCTGTCCGTCAATGGAGTGACTACCGGATTCATTACCAATGGTAACGGGAACGGGAAAGTCGTCGTTATTCTGGCTTCCGCCTACCGTTTCGGCTGGGTGCTGTTCCTCATAGGGATATTGGGTGGAGCAGCTTGTTTTCTTCCTTATCGGCGATGGAAGAAGCGAAATCTTCCATAAAAAGCAAGCTGCTCAGTGGGGAAATGGGTAGCCATGATACGACTACATCTCATATTTGTAGCCTCTGCCCCATACAGTACGGATGTGCTTAGGATTTTTAGGGTCACGTTCTATTTTTTTGCGGAGGCTGGAAATATGTACGTCGATAGTGCGATCCAGATAAGCGCCATCTCCGCCTTTGATCCGATCCATCAGCTCACTGCGGGTAAAGACTTTACCTGGATTGCAGGACATTTCTTTTATAATAGAAAATTCGATTTGAGTGACTTCTATTTCTTGGTCATCGACTAACAGACAATGACGGTAATCATTCACCCAAACCCTTACCTTTTTAATCTTTTGAGTTACCGTTTGCGATTCAGTGAGCATGTTGCGGCCGCAGCGGCGCAGCAGGGCTTTGATGCGGGCATTTAACTCTATCAGACTGAACGGCTTGCATAAGAAGTCATCTGCTCCGTCATCCAGAGCCTTTATTCTTATATTCAGCACGGTGTTATTAGAGATGACCAGCATAGGGACTGTGGTAAATTGACGGATTTGGCTGATCAGCGCACATTCGACTTTACCGGAAAACATTAGAGCGGTCACAATAATATCCGGCTTAAAACGCATAAGTGTAGGAATTGCAAGTTTAGAGTCATAAATAAGCTCGGTATGATAGCCTTCCTCCTGAAGGTGAAGAGCAATCATATCTGCCAAACTTTTTTGATCTTCAATGATGAGTATTTTTATGGGCATGACTGACATCTCCTGTACAGACAAAGATACAATAGCATTGCATAATCATGTATTTGCCACGATAATACATACTTATGTATTCGGCAGAAATGCGAAAAATGAACAGTCTTATAATGTAAGAAAAATATTAATTTACAGGAAGAAGGTTGCATCTTTGCGAATGATTTTATTATCTGGAGGTTCGGGTAAACGTCTGTGGCCCTTATCCAATGTGAACCGTCCCAAGCAGTTTCTTTCCATACTACGTCACGACGAACGGCCCGAAAGTATGCTGCAACGAATATGGAGGCAATTAGATGAGGCGAATTTGGCAGATGAGGCCTATTTTTCGACGAGTGGAACTCAGGCCGAGCTGATTCGAGGACAAATTGGCGGAGATGCTGTAGTGATTGAGGAGCCGACTCAGCGAGATACTTTCCCGGCCATTTCCCTGGCTACGGCCTACTTGCATGACGTTGCAGGCGCATCACTCGACGAGATCGTAGGGGTCATGCCTGTGGACGGGTATGCGGGAGATGAATTTTTTGAGCATCTGCGCAGGCTTCCTTCCATATTAGAGCAATCAGGAAGCCATATCGCATTAATGGGGGCTGCTCCGACGGAACCCTCTGATAAATACGGATATATTGTGCCTTCAGCCTCTCCTTCACTTGACCAGCCATATTATAGGGTTAGTTCATTTGTAGAAAAGCCGGATCTGATTCGTTCAGAAGCGTTGATCCGTGAAGGGGCCTTATGGAATTGCGGGGTGTTTGCTTTTAGACTGGGCTTTTTATTGGATATTCTGAAGCAAATGGGTATACCAGCCGACTATGAATCTCTTTCGACAAATTATGCAGACTTGCCTAAAACTAGCTTCGATATCGCGGTAGTAGAGCATACTCATAAGCTCTCTGTGCTTCCATATCATGGAGAGTGGAGAGACTTGGGCACATGGGATTCGTTGGTGAGAGAAGTAAGCTCGAAGCTGAGTGGTCCAGGATATATTTCAGAAGCTTCACATGACTCGCATATCATCAATGAACTGGAGATTCCGGTCAGTATCTGGAATGTCCCGGACATTATCGTCGTTGCCGGGCCGGATGGCGTGCTGGTTACGGATCGGCAGTCATCCACAGGAATTAAGGATATGGTGGCGGAAATTGAAATCGGACCACGTTTTGAGGAGCGCTTCTGGGGAAAGCAAACGGTGTTATCCCATCAAGCGGCAGCAAGTGGATTGCAGACAGTGACCAAACGCGTGGTCATTTCAAACGGGAGATTTATCAGCTATCATGAGCATCAGTTTCGTAAAGAAGTTTGGACTATAGTTTCTGGAACCGGGAGTGTCTCTATCAATGGCGTGATACAGACAGTCAGCCCCGGTGAGGTCATCGTCATTGAACCCGGTACAAAGCATTTTATAGGGGCAGTAGAAGGAGATTTAGAATTCATTGAGTCACAAATCGGACATATCGTATCCGAAACGGATATTATCCGTTATGAATTTCCTGATTCGATTGACGACCATACTCATGAAGTGTCTACAATATAGGGACTGATAGATACGAACGAGGTTTATCAGAAGGCAGTGAAGAGTAGTAGGAACTATTTTTTATTAGAGCTTAAATGCCTGTGCATTCCTAAAAAGGTATTCATGCGTTATACGAATGAATACCTTTTTTTGCATAAACAGTTCTCTGTGTTTGTAATGAATTGAATAGAAAAGAGACTTATAAAATAATAATTTTCTTGGAAGTCAGCCACTCTTTTACAGCATCCGTACTGAGGTCTCTTTTGGGCGTCCATTCTATTTTATCAACCAGCTTGCCGTTTCTGAATTCTGCAATAGTGGGGGTGTATTTAACGTTGTAATCCTCTTTGAATTTATTCCATTGAGGCTTGTCCTTATGGATTTTGTGAACGTTCAAAAAAGTAATTTTAGAGCCTAGATTATACTGTTCGATCATCTTGTTAAAGTTAGGCTCAAACCGATTGCAGTCGCCACAACTCGGTCTGCCGATATAGACAAATACACTTTGATCCTGTTGAATCAAACGCTTAAAACCATCAACTGTAACCGCATTCAAGTGGTCATATATTTCGGGGTAATTGCTTTTGCTCGCTTGGATTTCTTTGTCTTTTTGTTGAACAACCTGCTCCAGATCCTGAAATTTAACTACAGCTGAAATAGCGATAGCAATGACAAGCAACACAATGACACTTAACCCGGCGATATATCCTTTTTTCACAGAAATCCTCCTTTTTTTACATTCTTACGCTTACAATAAATGATATTTCCATTTTTCACTGTAACACTTGTCTCATTATGTATAAAAAAAGAAGCTTTCCATTGGGAAAGCTTCTTTAGTCAGCATTGAAAACGCTCCTGGGATTTATGCAAAATGCCCTAGTCTGATAATTAAATGTTAGACCACAACAGTCAACAAGTAATCCTCACGCTTCACTTCAGTTTCCATTGTGTTCAATACGTCCAGGTATTGAGCGGAATTTGTTACGATAATCGGCGTAGTCGTTGTATAGCCTGCCGCCTTAATTTGTTCGATATCAAATTCGAGCAACAATTGCCCTTGCTTCACTACATCACCCTCTTTGACGCGCTTGTCAAAGAATTGTCCTTTCAGCTTCACTGTATTCACACCAACGTGAATCAGAATTTCTGCTCCGTCATTGGAAGTAATACCGATGGCATGTCCGGTTGGGAATACGGTCGTAATCGTTCCATTGACAGGAGATGTCAGCACACCCTCTGTAGGATCAATAAGGATTCCTTTCCCCATAGCACCTGAAGCAAAAGCAACATCAGAAGATTGTTCCAAAGGCAATACTTTACCTTGCAGTGGGCTTACGAGAATTTCTTTCTCGATTGTCACTTCTTTCTTTATAGGCGCAGCTTCTGTTTTGGCAGTTTCTTCTTTTGGATCATCAAAGCCCAAAATCATAACCAACACAACTGCGAGTACAAAGGCAACGAGCAAACCGATGACTACCCACAAGAATCCAGTTCCAAAATAAGTTGGCAGCGCCAGTAAACTAGGTAGGGAGAAGGATTTTGCAGTCGCTCCGCCAGAAGCGATAATAGCGCCCCCAATACCACCGGATATACAAGCATAAATGAAAGGTTTTTTCAATTTCAAAGTTACACCATAAATCGTTGGTTCAGTAATCCCGAATACAGCTGCCAGTGTAGATGAACCAGCCAAAGCCTTCATCTGGGTGTTCCGTGATTTCAGGAATACCCCCAGTGTTGCACCGGCTTGAGAAAGTACAGCTGCTGTAAGCATCGGAAGCATCGTGTCATAACCCAATGTAGCAATATTGGATAGCATGATAGGAACGAAACCCCAATGCACGCCGAAAATAACAAACACTTGCCAGAACGCTCCAGCAACAGCACCGGCGATCAATGGGCTTAAATTGTATACCCATGTAAAACCGTTCGCCAAGCCCTGACTGATCAGGTTACCGACTGGACCAAAGGCCAAAAACGTCAACGGAACAACGACCAGCAGAGACAGCATAGGTACGATAATGTTTTTAACTGATTGATGGATAAAGGAATTGAACCAGCGTTCCACATAGGACTGTACCCATACCGCGAGAATAATTGGGATTACGCTGGAACTGTATTTTATCAGAATGATTGGAATCCCGAGAAAAGCCAGTTTTGCCGGATGGTCCACCGCTGCAATAACATCCGGGTACACGAGTGCTCCAGCAACTGCGACCGATACAAAGGCATTTGTCTTAAATTTACGGGACGAAGTAATAGCTAGGAATATAGGCAAGAAATAAAATACGCTGTCCGAAGCGGCGTTCAAAATGAGATACGTACCGCTTATAGTATCAATCCAATGAAGCGACGCAATTAAGGCCATAATCCCTTTGAGCAAACCTGCTCCGGCAAGAGCACCCAAGAGAGGTGAGAAAATGCTGGAAATGATATCGACCGCTTTGCCAAGAACATTTGTTTTTTCGGAAGATTCTCCCTTTTTGGCATTAGGATTGTCTGCATCCTGCAAATTCGTTTCTGCCATCATATGCTCAAATACTTGACCTACATTGTTGCCGATGACCACTTGGAACTGGCCGCTGCTTTCCACCACTGTAATGACACCAGGTGTTGCTTCCAGTGCAGCTTTGTCTGCTTTTGTGCGATCTTTTAATTTAAATCTCAAGCGTGTAGCGCAATGGAATACGGAATTGACATTCTCTTCGCCGCCAACGAGAGTCACTATTTTTTTAGATAGTTCTTTATCACTCATATTTAGAACTCCTTATGGGTTATTCTTGCTACTGATAGGGTTTACTGTTTACATTTGTTGCTAAGATGCGCCGGCATGCATCTTTTTAACCTTGTAAACAAGAAAAACCTAAACTCGTGGTGAAAACTGCGCACTCTCTCCTATAGAGGAACGTCGATTTCACCATCAGTTTAGGTTTTGCCTGCCTTACCAGTCACAATCCATGAACGATGAGGGGTATGAAGTTGTTAGTCTTATATGTTATTACGCTCAGTAACCCGATGAATATGGATAGTTAGATATACGTATTCATCCTTGCTTAAATATTGATCGTATGTTTTTTCCAGATACTCATTGATCTTTTGGGCACAAGCAAAAGCTTCGGTATACGTCTGCTTCACCTGGTTGTACAAAAATTCTTCACCACTGTGAATGACTTCTTTACGAATCACTCGCATCGCAAAATATTGCAAATGTGTCAAAAATCTCGAATAGCTAAAAGAAGACTCATCCAGCACAATCCCGTAATGGTACGTAATAATGTTCAATATATGTTGGACAATTTCAGTCATTTTCAGTGTAGATTTCATTTCGTTACCGTCAATCCGTGCATTCACCATATGCAATGCAATAAATCCCGCTTCATCTTCGCCCAATTTTACTCCGAGCGTATTTTCAATTTTTTGGAGAGCATCCAGTCCAACTGCAAATTCCTTTTTGTAAAAGCGTTTAATTTCATACAGCATCGCGTTTTGGAGTGCCAGTCCTTTTTCTTGCCGTTGTATGGCAAAATGAATATGGTCGGTCAACGTTAAATAAATATTATCGCTTAACTCCGTATCCAACACTTCTGTTGCATGGGTTACGATTTCATTCACGACCTCCAGATGAGATACAGGAATATCGTTCAGCAGCTCGGTTAGTTTGGCCGTGAACTCGTTTTCATTTAACATGAAAATCTTATCTATTTTATCATCATCGACTTGATCGCCAGCCACCTTTTTGAAGGAAATACCTCTTCCCATCACGATGACCTCTTTGCCTTTATCGTTTTTAGTCAATAGGACGTTGTTATTGAGCACCTTCTCAATAATCATTGAAGTTCCCCCTCCCATCCTTTACCAATAAAAAATGCCTAAGCACAATTCAATACTATTGTTAGCAATAGTACTCAATTGAACTCAGGCATTGCCCGCATCACCGGTCACAATCCTTCGATATAGTGCTATTGTAGCACAAAAAAAAGCGATTTCAACATTTTTTATTCTGTTTCGACAAAAAACATTTTATATCAAGGCCCTTTTGCCTAATTTGCAAGTAAAGCGTTACCTTATGTGGTCGTACGTTCAATGAGGCTGTACTCTAGCGAATGAAGCTCCATTTGGCGTCCAATCAGCTGGGGGGAAAGCATGAAAAAAGCATTTTGTGCTTGAGCCATGATGGGATTTTGAATCGTTGTAATCCCCAACGTATGCGACAGCTCCGTGTTATCGAATCCAACAATCGCCAGATCTCCCGGTACGTTCAGCCGTTGTCTGCGTGCTTCGCAGAGAATGCCCACGGCTACATAATCGTTAGCACATAAAATAGCCTCTGGGAATTCCCCCCGATGCTGTAACAAATCCCGTACGACCTGTTCGCCATCACGGATATTATAAATAGAAGAGTGATTCCAGTGTTGCAACACTGGCAGATTGTGCTCACTCATGATCTGCTCATAGGCTCGCTGTCTGCTGTGGGTATTAATGCTGCTTGGACGACCAAAAGCATTGGCTATACGAGTATAGCCTTTTTGTATCAAATGCTTTAGTGCTAGCATGTAACCTTCATATTGATCCATTGCCACGGAGCGAATATCGGTATGCTCCATTCGTTGCCAGGCTACGATTGGGCCATATTTACAATAGGTACTCAAAAAATCAGTGTCATTCACGCAGGAAATGATGACCAGCGCGTCGACTCTTTTTCTTTTTAAATCTTCAAAAGCTTGAAGCTCTTTCTTTTTGTCTTCTCCCGAAGTATAAATAATGGTCTGGAATTCATATTGTCCGGCGATTTCTACAAAGCTGTCCAGAAAAGCAAGAACAATTTCATTAATCGTTGAAGTGATGATACCAATCTGAAGCGTCTGACCCTTGGATAGGGAAATGGCATTCCGATTAGGAACATAATCTAATTCCTGCATGATTTTCAAAATCTTAGCTCTTGTTTCATGACTGACATGGGGGGACTGATTTAATACTCTGGATACCGTAGCCTTGGAAAAGCCCGCCAGTTTTGCAATTTGATCAAGATTCGACATGGAGCTTCTCCTCACATAAGAAAAAAATACTTGACATGAAACGCGTTACAACAATTAGGATGCTTATGAGGGCATTACGTCTATTTTAAAGCATCTGTCAATGCATTTCAAAGGAGAACGGTTACCGTTAGGTATGGATTCACATTTGCAGCATTTGATGGGGTTACTTAGGCCAAAGTAAAAATCTTATATACGGAAAGAGGTCTTTATACCATGACGATGTATCGGCAGGTCCAGAAGGCGAGAAAGCAGCAGGAAACCTGATTGGTGGCGTGAAAAATCCGTATCTGCAGTCCTCCGACTGGGGATGGCAGATCGATCCGATCGGCCTGCGTGTTACACTGAATACGTTTTATGATCGCTATCAAAAGCCGCTGTTCATCGTGGAAAATGGCTTGGGTGCATATGATAAGGTGGAGGAAGATGGCTCTGTGCATGACACATATCGCATTGATTACTTGCGTCAGCATATTGCCCAAATGAAGGAAGCGATTGCCGACGGTGTTGATCTGATTGGTTACACCAGCTGGGGCCCTATCGACCTTGTGAGCATGTCTACTTCCGAAATGTCCAAGCGCTACGGATTTATTTACGTTGATCTGGATGATGACGGTAACGGAACGCTCAAACGCTCCAAAAAAGACTCTTTTAATTGGTATAAAAATGTGATAGCAACCAACGGTGAAGAATTGTAATTCCATATCATCTCGGGCGGGTATAGCAGGGGACATCCTAAGGATGCGATCTGCTGTACCCGCTTTTTTGATAGACTCAATAATAATATTTCAGAGGGCTTCACAAACTTTTCACTTGTAATAAGCTGAAAGTTTTCTGTATAATGAATAAAAATTTCATATGTCTGGTTGATGTTTGCGGGAGATGGAACGAAGGTTCCGACCGAAGGGGCAAAACTCTCAGGTGCTTAGGCTGTTTACAGCCACAAGCGGGGACCGTAAACGGACAGAACTCTGGAGAGACCCTTAATTGGGCGCCGAAGGTGCACCGCAGAGAACATCTGCTTAAACTCTCAGGCAAAAGGACAGAGACGCGAATAACCTGTGACAGGGAATACCCTAGGCTTTTTTATGAGCTATTAGAGGTAGAAACCTGCACAAGATGGTTGTATTTTTTCGTGCCTTTAACCTCTCCAGGAGTCGAATCAGCTGATTTGACTCTTTTTTGTTTTCTAATATGTTGGAGGAGCGGGTTGAAAATGAATTTGGTACATGTGTTAGAAACGATTGACAGCTGGATATGGGGAGCGCCGCTTCTTATTCTCGTGATGGGCACGGGGTTGTGGCTAACGATCCGCTTGAAGCTGCTTCAGGTTATTCGATTGCCTTTGGCGCTCAAGCTAATTGGTAAAGCGCCGGACGAAGGTAGCGGAGATGTAAGCAGCTTCGGTGCATTGAGTACGGCACTGGCAGCTACTGTAGGTACAGGAAGTATTGTTGGCGTGGCGACAGCGATCAAGCTGGGTGGGCCCGGTTCATTATTCTGGATGCTGGTTGCAGCTTTTTTCGGGATGGCAACCAAATATGCGGAAGGATTATTATCCGTTAAATACCGTGTTAAAGACCGGAACGGACAATTTTCGGGTGGTCCGATGTATTATATTGAAAACGGACTTGGCCGCCGTTTCAAGCCGCTGGCGATGTTGTTTGCCTTTTCTGGTGTTCTTGTAGCCCTATTTGGAATCGGTACTTTTCCGCAAGTAAAGGCTATCGTTTCTTCGACGGAAAGTAGCTTTGGAGTGCCAACGGTAGTTACAGCGATCATTATTTCCGTGTTAACTGCTGTTGTTACGATTGGAGGACTCAAAAGTATTGCCAAGGTATCCACAAAGATTGTTCCATTCATGTCGGGGCTCTATATCGTAGTTTGCTTAATTGTACTCATTAAGTTTGCAGGAGAGCTTCCTCATGCGATTGCTTTAGTATTACAAGGGGCCTTCTCGACCACATCTGCAACGGGTGGATTTGCCGGAGCGACGATTATGTTGGCGATGCGAAGTGGAGTTGCCAGAGGTATTTTTGCTAATGAAGCCGGTTTGGGAAGTGCGCCAATTGCAGCAGCTGCTGCTAAGACGAAATGGCCTGCAGAACAAGGGTTGATATCCATGACAGGCGTATTTATCGATACGATGATTATTTGTAATCTGACGGGATTTACGTTGCTGGTTACGGGAATATGGAGTGGAAATGACGATGGAGGTCTGATGACCCAGCATGCGTTTTCCAGTGCCTTTCCGGCTGGTGCAGAACTCGTGACGATTAGCCTTATTTTATTTGCATTCACAACGATACTGGGCTGGAATTACTACGGGGAACGTTGTGTTGAATATTTACTGGGTGTCAAATGGATTAAACCATACCGTTATTTGTTCATCGCACTTGTGGCAGGAGGTGCGTTCATCAAGTTGGAAGCCATTTGGCTGCTGGCAGATATCTTTAACGCAATGATGGCTTTCCCGAACCTGATTGCACTGCTTGGTTTGTCAGGCATTGTCGTTGCAGAAACCCGAATCTATATGGATTCTCTGAATTCTAGTAAGAAAAAGGGCATTCTTGCAGGTGCCAGTGTAGGGGCAGCTATTCAAGTAGAAGAAAAGGGACACACGGTTAATTCATAAATTCCAAAAGGGAGTGCCTTCAGCCATCACAGGCTTGAGGACACTCCCTTTTGAATGTTATAACGATGCACGCAAAATAGCTAAAATATCTTCTTGATTCAGCTTTTTATAATTACCGAAGCCTCCATATTCCATTTCACGGGCTGCAATGGTTGCGATTTTTTCCAATTGCTCATCATTAATATTGTAATCGGCCAGGGTGGAAGGGGCACCGAGACTTGTCCAGAATGCACTAAGACGGTCAATACCCTCCAAAGCGATTTCTCTATCTGTTTTATCTACGGTGTCTAAGTCAAACATGCTGAGCATCAGCCGTTTCATGCGTGCAGCATCCTGATCGACCGTATGTCTCATCCAGTTGGGGAATAGGATCGCCAGACCGCCAGCATGAGGAATATCATATACAGCAGATAATGCATGTTCAATCGTATGCGAAGCCCAGTCCCCGAAGTAGCCCATTTGCAGTGTTCCGTTAAGAGCAATCGTTCCGGCATATAAAATCGTTTCACGATGCTCGTAGTTGTGCAAATCCTCCAGCAGTTTAGGTGCAGTTTCGATCACGGTTTGCAGCACGGAAAAGCACATACGATCTTGCAACGGTGTATTTTTAACATTGTGAAAATACTGTTCAAACACATGGCTCATCATATCCACCATGCCATATACCGTCTGATCACGTGGCACAGAGAAGGTGTTTTTTGGGTCCAGAATCGAAAACTTCGGATGCGTCACCGCGCTGCCCCATACGTATTTTTCGTTCGTTTCCCAGTTGGTGATGACAGAATCCGGATTCATTTCTGAACCGGTGGCGGCGAGTGTGAGGATGGTGCCGAATGGTAGAGCCTCGGTCGGCATGTGCTTTTTGTTGATAATATCCCACACATCGCCGTCATATTTAGCCCCTGCTGCGATGGCTTTGGTGCAATCAATAACGCTTCCGCCGCCTACTGCAAGTAAGAAGTCGATGTTTTCATTTCGGCAAATGTCGATGCCCTTCTTAACGGTGGACAAGCGCGGATTCGGCTCTACGCCGGACAATTCATGAATGTTAAGATGTAGCGGCTCTAACGCGTTTAATACCTGGTCATACAGACCATTTCGCTTGGCACTTCCGCCTCCGTATATCAGTAAAATATTTTTGCCGTAATTCAGCAGCTCCTGCTGCAGTTCTTCAATTTGATTGTCTCCAAATATTAATTTGGTGGGGTTATAATATGTGAATTTGTTCATCTGGAAAGTTCCCCTCAGTTCATAGTTCATGTTCAAATCGTAAATCGCTTAACCTGATTGCCTGTTGAATACCTAACTTTACCATGTAAGCTATTTGAAATGACGATTAACTATTATACATGAAATGAATAAGGGAATTCAAATAAATCTAATCTTTGACCGCTCCGGCGGCAAGATCGGAAATAAACTGGCGGCTAATGAAAAGAAATAAAATTATAAGTGGCAGTACAGCAAGCAGGGTGCCCGCAATGACCATCGCATAATCCGTATTGTATATCCCGTTTAATTGTGACAGTGCAATCTGGAGTGTGAATTTACGCTCATCCGTTAAGACGATTAACGGCCATAAATAATCATTCCAGGCTCCTATAAAGGTAAACGCGCCGAGAAAAGCGAACGCAGGACGTAGAATAGGCAGTGCTACATTCAAGTACAGCCGAAAAAAGCTGCATCCGTCCATCCGCCCCGCATCCAGCAGCTCCTTTGGAATGGATTCTTCCGCATATTGACGAATCCAGAAAATGCCGAAGGCATTTACCATCCCCGGGATAATAAGCGCTTTGAACGTACCTACCCATCCAAAGGTGGCCATCATGACAAAGGAGGGGACAAGCGAAAGTTGTGAAGGGACCATCATTGTAGCTAGCAGAACGATAAATAGCACTTTTTTGCCCGGAAAATCAAACTTGGCGAATGCAAAACCTGCCAGTGAATCGAAAAACAGAACCAATAGGGTAACAGAACCGGCTACAAAAAGGGTATTAAAAAAGGCTCCGGCAAAATTAATCTGCTGCAATACTCTCGTTATGTTATCCAAGAAGTGGCTACCAAACCACAATTGCGGTGGAAAACGATAGATGTCTGAAGTTGTACGGGTTGCCATGACGATCAGCCAGTAAAATGGAAACATCGACAGGATGATTCCCACCAACAATCCGGCATATAAAACAAAGGATTTTGCACGTGTCTGCATCATGTTGTGAAGCTCCTTCCCATCGTTATTTTTTACCTCGAACAAGTTTCCAGTTGATGATGGAGAATAGAGCAATGATGAGGAACATGCCCCATCCGACGGCTGCACCATATCCAAAATAGTTGTTAATGAACGACTCGCGGTACAGGTATAAAACGATGGTCATGCCACTTGCCCCGGAACCGCCGTCATTACCGACCAGGACCTGTGGCTCGGTGAAGAGTTGCATACCGCCGATGGTGGACGTAATGACCGTAAACAGAATGACTGGGCGCAGCATGGGGATAGTGATGCGGAAAAAAGCTTGCGCTCCGGTTGCTCCGTCTATTTTGGCGGCCTCATACAGCACATGCGGAATACTCTGAAGTCCGGCCAGATAGATGATTGCGTTATAGCCCATCCATCTCCATACGACCATAGAAGAAATGGCAATTTGGATACCCCATGGCACATTCAGCCATTGAACCATGGGCAGTCCCAAGAGTTGCAGAAGGTAGTTGAGAAATCCGAAATTGTTGGCAAATAAGGCACCAAATATGATGGCAACAGCCACAATAGACGTCACATTGGGCAGGAAGAATCCAACTCGCCATAAGGTGCGCATTTTCACAAAAGGGGCATAAAGCAGGAAGGCAATAATCAGTGCGAAGAATAGCATTGGAATCGTTGCATACACCCAGATCACAAAGGTGTTGCCTACAGCCTGCCAAAATTCATGATCTGTTACAAGGTAGCGAAAGTTGCCCCAGCCGTTGTAGGTCATGTCTCCGATTCCGTCCCATTTGTGAAACGCCAGGTATAATGAAAAACCAATCGGAAACAGTCCAAAGATGCCAAACAGCAGATAAAACGGCGAGATCGCAGCATAAACGGCACGGTGCTTCCAGATTTCTCTCAGCATATTGTCCACACGCCTTTTTTGAATTTTGTTTTTTTATCGCTGTAATTCCCGTTCGATTCGTTCCATGGTTTCCGTCCATAATACATCGGAATTGGCATCCTGTTTGGCGACATTAGCAAGGCGACGGGTCACAATGCCGTGGATGACAGGATAGCGCTCGCCGAAATAGCTGCTTTTCACATTTTGTGCGGAGGCGGCGAAGATGAGTCCGGTGGCCTGACCTCCAAAGAAAGGCTCGGGTGTTCCCATGATAGGATCGTCAAAGACACCGGGAGTGGACGGGAACAGTCCGATTTTGTGGTAGGCTTCCAACTGGTGTTCCGGGTTTTGCAGCCAGGTCAGGACTTCAAAGGCTTCTTTGGGATGTTTGCTGGATTTGAGGATAGAAATGAAAGAACCACCCAGGTTGCCGTCTCCTCCAGGAGCACGGGCGACTCTCCATTTGCCCGCTGTATCCGGCGCGGCCTCTGTGAGAACTTGCTTCATCCAAACAGCCCCTACAAAAGAGGCAATTTTGCCGTTATTGACCGAAGCGTTCCATTCGGGAGTCCAGCCATCCGCATTGGCGAGCAGATGCTTCTTGTGGAAATCGACAGCGGTTTTCCAGCCCAGACGGATGTCAGGAGATTGATTGCCAATATAGCTGCCATCCGGCTTGAAGTAGAGGTTTGTATGCTGAGCGAGCACTTGATTGTAAACGTTTACAATATTATCGGCCAAAAACGAACGGCTTCCGAATTTCTGCTGAAGTTGTTCTCCGGCTGCCATGTAATCATCCCATGTGCGGATCGAGGCACTAACCTTTTCAGGATCACTAGGCAAGCCTGCTTGCTTAAATAGATCGCTTCGATAGAAGAGGGCAGTAGGCCCAGTATCCATGGGAAATGCAATCATTTTACCATCAGGAGTGATCCCCTGATTCCATTTCCATTCCAAATATTGAGCTTTTAGGCGGTCTGCTCCGAGCTCCCTTAAATCATAAAAACGATCCGCACTTGGAAATAGCTCCACCATCCAGTCGTTCAGAGCTACGATGTCTGGTTCACCAGAACGAGCTGCGAGCGTTGTCTTCAGTTTAGCTTTGAAGTCACCACCTATTTTTTGAGTTTTTAATTCAATGTTGGGAAAGTGTTTTTCCGCTTGGGCGAGTAGTTCATCATCAATGGAACGGTTCCAATACCACAATGTAAGCGTTATCTTTTTTCCATTTGACAAATTAGTTTCAGATGATTGACTTTCAGAGAACGAGGGTCCACTACAAGCACTGAACATAGTGAGAAAAGTAAGACATAATACCAACCATTGTACTGTCTTCACATCATTTCCCTCCTTGCTGTCTGAGATAATCTGCCTGCTAAACAAGTTGTAAATGGTTTAGCTCCATCATATGAAGCTGTTACCCATTTATGTGCATTGCCTTAACCAAAAACAAAAAATTTGAAACGTTTATCCATAAAAAAAAGCACGTGCGTCTGTTATATGAAGAACGCACGTACTTAAGTTAGGGATTCAGCTCATGACATCAACCGCAGTATTTCATCTTTCAGAATTTCGGACCGAGTCCCGAAAATAACCTGCAGGGTACCGTTACCAAGCCTGATGATTCCCGACGCTCCGAGCTGCCTGAGAGCTTGATCGTTAACTGCTTTGTCGTCTTTGACGACAAGACGCAGCCGTGTGATGCAGGCATCAATGCTTAGGATATTGTCCGAACCGCCGAGATAGGTTAGTACCCTGCCTGCCTGACTGGACGGAGTGTCGGATGTAGCGTTTGCTTTTTTATTGGGTACAGATTCGTTAGCCTCAGACAGGAGACTGTCTTCTCCATCATCTTCACGCCCAGGAGTTTTTAGGTTGAATTTGAGAATGATAAATCGGAACAGAAAGTAATAGATGAGGGCGAAGACAAGCCCGACCGGGATCATTCGCAATGGGTGAGTGGAGAGTTTCATATTGACCAAATAGTCAATGAGTCCTGCTGAAAAGGAAAAGCCCAGTTTGACATCCAATAGGTATACGACCAGGCCGCTCAGGCCTGTCAGCAGAGCATGAACGCCGTAAAGCAATGGTGCAATGAACATAAACGAAAATTCGAGGGGCTCGGTAATTCCGGTCAGGAACGATGCCAGCGCAGAACCGATGAAAATGGAAGCGACGGCTTTACGTTTTTCCGGTTTAGCCGTATGGATGAATGCGAGAGCGGCTGCCGGGAGAGCAAACATCATAATAGGGAAGAAACCGGACATGAATAGACCAGCTGATTTATCGCCTGCAAAGAAACGGGTCAGGTCACCATGAACAACTTCGCCAGCTGCATTCGTATAGTTACCAATCTGAAACCACGCGATTGAGTTTAGTACATGATGCAAACCGAGCGGGATCAGCAGCCGATTGGCAATCATGAATACCATTGATCCGATTCCGCCAAACCCGACAATCCAGTTGCCGAAGGCTGCAATCCCATCTTGTACCGGACTCCAGATCATTCCGAGCAGAATGGCCAGAATCATGGTCGTGAAGGCGGTAATCATGGGGACAAAACGTTTGCCTGAGAAGAAGCCAAGCCAATCCGGGAGCTGAATATTATGATATTTTTTAAACAGAAAAGCAGACCATCCACCGATAAAAATACCACCCAATACGCCCATGTCCAGCTTGACGTCGTCTGGAATATATGCAAATATACCCGGCACTGCCGCCAAAATACGGGTCAACACCATATAGGCAATGACTGCCGATAATGCGGCTACTGCGTCGCCTGCCAGACCAATGGCAACACCAATGGAGAAAATGAGCGCAAGGTTACCGAAGATAGCCCCCGCCCCCTCGTTCAGAAAAGGAGTGACATAATGATTCAGAAATCCGCCAACTACGGGACCAAACGGTATATCCGTTTCATAATTAATCAGAGCTAATCCTTGCAAAATCCCTGCGGCGGGTAGAGTAGCTACTGGAAGCATTAACGACTTGCCGATTTTTTGCAGAAATTTCAGCATAACATTCTTCCCTTCTTCATCGAGTTTGGGAGTGTCGTATTCATCCTGAAATCCTTACTTGTGCCCATTTTTTTACATCATAAATCGGGGGATCTAACATGGTCAACGATTATTTTAAGCTATGAAATGACGTAAATCCGCAGTTGACATCGCTTACATGCTTATATAGTATCAAATTTAAGTTAATAATCGTGACGGAGACAAGAGAGCCACGCAGACATCCCATGGTACAGCACAGGGTTGATTTGTGATGGCTTTTCTTTTTTTTGTGCGATGAAAGCGATCAAAATCGGGTGATCTATTGAGGAGGTAGGTTGTATGTCGCCATACGCAGCCGAATTCATAGGGACAATGATTCTTATTGCCCTAGGTGGCGGAGTGTGCGCAGGGGTGTCCCTGAAAAAGTCATTTGCCCACGCTTCCGGCTGGATTGTGGTCGGAATGGGTTGGGGGCTTGCGGTAGCTATTGCGGTGTATGCAGTGGGTCAAATCAGCGGAGCGCATTTGAATCCGGCAGTTACACTCGCGTTGGCATTTCAGGGTAGTTTTCCATGGCAAGATGTATCCGGCTATATTGTGGCTCAGCTTCTTGGGGCCATGGCGGGTGCGATCATCGTCGTTTTGCATTATTGGCCCCACTGGAAAGAGACGGAGGACACAGCAGCCAAACTCAGTGTATTCGCGACAGGACCAGCTATTGATCATCCGTTTGCCAACGTGCTTAGTGAAATGATAGGTACTTTCATCTTTGTTCTTGCTTTACTGTCGTTTGGTGCCAATTCATTTACAGACGGCCTGAAACCGCTGATTGTTGGTTTTTTAGTTGTCAGTATCGGTTTATCCCTTGGAGGCACAACGGGCTATGCCATCAATCCAGCGAGGGATTTTGGGCCGCGTCTGATGCATTATTTACTACCGATTCCCGGTAAGGGGGCGTCCAACTGGAAATATGCATGGGTGCCCATTATAGGACCGCTATTGGGGGGATCTTTCGCAGGGCCATTTTATCAGGCTGTTTTTAAGGGGAGTGTGACTCCAGCTTTCTGGATTTTACTAGGGATCATCGTGATTGTACTCTTGATTACCTTCCGTATGAGTCGTACTTATAAAAATCATAAAACGGATCACAAACTTACAGCGTAAAAACGATGGATTTACACGGGGAGAGATGAACAATGGGAAAATATATTTTGTCACTAGATCAGGGAACGACAAGCTCAAGAGCGATTTTGTTCAATAGCGAGGGAGATGTAGTGTACTCGGCTCAGCGAGAATTTCCGCAATATTTTCCTCATCCCGGCTGGGTAGAGCAGAATGCGAATGAAATCTGGAGTTCTATTCTCGGAGTCATTGCCTCCTGTCTTTCCGAATCCGGTGTAAAAGCAAATCAAGTGGCTGCCATCGGCATTACCAATCAGCGAGAATCGGTGGCTGTGTGGGACAAAAATACAGGAGTGCCCGTATATAATGTACTCGTATGGCAATCACGCCAAACCTCGGACATCTGTGATGAATTGAAGCGACAAGGGCACGAGGAACTGTTTCACAGCAAAACAGGGCTGCTGATCGACCCGTATTTTTCAGGCACTAAAGTAAAGTGGATACTGGACCATGTAGAGGGCGCGCGGGAAAAGGCGGAACGAGGTGACCTGTTATTCGGTACGATTGACTCGTGGCTGATCTGGAAACTATCCGGCGGAAAGGCACATGTGACGGACTACTCGAATGCAGCCAGGACGCTCATGTACAACATTTATGAGCTAAAGTGGGACGAAGAGCTGCTGGACATTCTGGGTGTTCCGAAAATCATGCTGCCTGAGGTAAGGCCTTCTTCTGAGGTATATGCGCACACCGTGGATTATCATTTCTTCGGTCAGAATGTACCGATCGCCGGTGCAGCAGGTGACCAGCAAGCAGCCTTGTTCGGTCAGGCATGTTACGAAAAAGGGATGATCAAAAATACTTACGGCACAGGCTGCTTTATGCTAATGAATACGGGGGATCAGCCTGTTGAATCTAAACACGGCCTGATTACGACCATCGCTTGGGGACTGGAGGAAGGCAAAGTGCAATACGCACTCGAGGGGAGTGTGTTTGTAGCGGGGTCGGCGATCCAGTGGCTGCGAGACGGGCTGCGTATGTTCCGTGAAGCGAAGGACAGTGAGCCTTATGCCGCTCGTGTTTCGTCTACGGAAGGAGTGTATCTTGTCCCCGCTTTTGTCGGACTGGGGAGCCCCTACTGGGATAGCGAGGTGCGCGGAGCGATGTTCGGCCTAACACGAGGGACCACGAAGGAGCATTTTATCCGCGCCACATTGGAGTCACTCGCTTATCAGACCAAAGATGTGCTTACAGCCATGGAGATCGATTCAGGTATTGCGGTGAAGACGCTGCGGGTGGATGGAGGAGCTGTATTGAACAATTTTCTGATGCAATTCCAGAGCGATATTTTAGATGCAACGGTGGAGCGGCCAGTGATCCATGAGACGACGGCACTGGGGGCTGCATGTCTGGCAGGTTTGGCTATTGGATATTGGAAGAGTACGGATGAACTTCGTAAGCGGGTGAGGGTGGAAACCTCTTTTGCCACGAATATGGATGAATCAACACGTGCAGGCTTGTATGAAGGCTGGAAAAAGGCTGTGAATGCGACGATGGCCTACAAGTAATGATTAAGCGCTGGGTCTCTGAATATTAAACTGCAAAAAGATGACTTCTGAATCTTATCAGGAGTCATCTTTTTTAAGGCATGAGCTAACCTTTGACCTTCGTATGGTTCCAATGTTGGCCGGCTCCGCAGGAACTACGAATGACCAGTTCCGGCTCGACTTTAATACATTTGGTATCCATTTGTTTATTCATCAGGTCAAACAGCACCATAGCAGCTAGACGGCCTATTTTTTGCTTGTCTTGTTTTACAGTCGTCAGTGGAGGTTCGGTATAACGACAGGCTTCTATATCATCACATCCCACTACAGCAATATCCTCGGGTACCCTCAAGCCGCTTTCCTTGAAAGCACGTATGGCACCAAAGGCAAGCAGGTCGGTCGCCGCAAAAATAGCTTTTGGTAAATTTCCTTGCTGTATCCACGCCTTCGCGACCTGGTATCCATCTTCTGCCGCGTAGTCCTTACCATACACGACCCATTCAGGTCTAACATCAAGACTAAACCGTTTTAGTGAAGCAATAAAGGCCTCCTCTCTCTCTTTAATAACCAAGGAGGGGCGTTCAATGCCTATAAACCCCATGTCGCGGTATCCATTCATGTAAAAGTGCTCAACAACCTTCATTGAAATCTTCTGATTGTCGGACATAATGTAGCAAGAACTGGCTCCGGTTAGTTCAATATCGACACCGATACAGGGGATAGGGCTGGCATCGAGATCAAAAACACTCTTCTCCACTTCATCTCCAGCAATAATAATGCACCCGTCCACTGAAAAATATTTCGAGCGAGCCAAATAGTCCTCTCCATTATCCAGAAATTTCTCATTTGAAAAAAACAATAGGTCGTAACCAAGCAAGCCAATCTGTTTTTTGAAGACATTAATGATATCTACAAAAAAAGGATGACTAAAATCAACATTCAGCTTACCAGCGAATATAACGCCTACCAGATTAGATTTTTTGGTAGCAAGCGTTTTAGCCGAGGAGGAGGGTCTATAGCCTGTTTCCTCCATGATTTTAAGTACCCGCTGCCGGGTTTCCTCACTGATGTCTGTGTAATTGTTAATGATTTTCGAAACCGTTGCTACTGAAACGCCTGCCATGCTAGCTATTGTTTTTATATTCATGGAATCCTCCGCAACTAAACTGATTTAGTTAAATTGACTTTGTTTTTCAAAATTAATGATTACTCGTATTCTATGCTACCTCATAGAAGTGAGTCAACCGTGCTAATAAAGGATGACTCCTAATATTTTAAGGAGTAATAACGGTGATTTGTGTTTTATTTGATAATTTACAAATCTCTATTTACAAATACAGGCTATCCGATACATAATAGTAGCTGTAATTAACTAAACCGCTTTCGTAAAGGTAAGTGTATTTATTCTAAGATAGCCGGAGCTGTGAAGTCTTGATTCCTGAAAGGATGATACCAAGTATGAATGAGAATACCTATACATTCCCCACCACGTTTATGTGGGGAACTTCGACCTCTTCTTATCAAATTGAAGGTGGCGTGGATGAGGAAGGAAGAACGCCTTCTATTTGGGATACTTTCTGTCAAGTACCCGGGAAGGTGATCGGAGGGGACTGCGGAGATGTGGCTTGTGACCATTTTCACCGCTTTAAGGAAGACGTGCAATTAATGAAGCAACTTGGCTTTTTACATTACCGTTTTTCCGTGGCCTGGCCGCGCATTATTCCCGCACCTGGCGTGGTTAACGAACAGGGGCTACTCTTCTATGAGCGTCTGCTGGATGAGATTGAGTCGGCTGGGCTGATTCCAATGCTGACGCTGTATCATTGGGATCTGCCGCAGTGGATTGAGGACGAGGGTGGCTGGACGCAGCGAGAGACTATCCAACATTTTAAAACGTATGCCTCTGTAATCATGGATCGATTTGGACAGCGTATAAGCTGGTGGAATACGATAAATGAGCCCTACTGCGCCTCTATTTTGGGCTATGGTACAGGCGAGCATGCCCCCGGCCATAAGAACTGGAGGGAAGCTCTTGCTGCCGCTCATCATATTCTGATGTGTCACGGGATAGCCATGAACTTACACAAGGAAAAGGGCCTGACGGGCAATATCGGTATTACGCTGAACATGGAGCATGTCGATGCAGCCTCTGAACACTCCGAGGATGTAGCCGCTGCTGTCCGGCGGGATGGCTTTATTAATCGTTGGTTTGCCGAGCCATTGTTTAACGGGAAATACCCTGAGGATATGGTGGAATGGTACGGGGAGCACTTGAACGGATTGGATTTTGTACAGCCTGGTGATATGGAGCTGATTCAGCAGCCAGGGGATTTTTTGGGCATCAACTACTACGCCCGCAGTATCATTCGAGCGACTACAGACGCTTCGTTGCTTCAGGTCGAGCAGATTTCCATAGAAGAACCGGTAACGGATATGGGATGGGAGATTCACCCTGAATCCTTTTATAAGCTGCTGACACGGATTGAGAAGGATTTTACCAGAGGATTACCCATCCTGATTACAGAAAACGGAGCAGCGATGAAGGACGAACTGGTGAATGGAAAGATTGAAGACATTGGGCGTCAGCATTACATTGAGGAACATTTAAAGGCATGCCATCGCTTTATTGGGGAGGGAGGTCAGCTTAAGGGCTATTTTGTATGGTCATTCCTCGATAACTTCGAATGGGCCTGGGGATACAGCAAACGTTTTGGGATTATACACATCAATTACGACACGCAGGAACGGACACCCAAACAAAGTGCGCTGTGGTTCAAGCAAGTGATGGCGAATAACGGGTTTTAAAAAGAAAAGGGGTGCACGATGCAGCAGTATTATTTTGACGATCAAGGACGTTTTGTGATTGAGAATTTTGCGCAGGCCAAGCCCTTTTCCAGTTTTCTACCCGGTATTGCTGGGGTTCAGGGAATTCCTCTGTGGGCGTATTATGTTAATCGTGGACAAGGAATTGCGAGCTTTGGTGTGGAGGATAAGAATGGAGCCATCATGGAGTTTTTTCCGGCCAACCGAACAGCTCCTTTATTGCTAGCAGTGCTAATCCTGATGCAAGTTTGCATGGAACGGGATATATCGCGAGGCTGAGCGGATCTACGGCAGAATTTATTCATATGTGGATATGGATGATGACGGGCGGGCAGCCGTTTGGCTATGATCATAGGGGCCTATCCTTGAAGCTGGAGCCCAAGCTGCCAGGCTGGCTGTTCACAGCTACAGGTGAGCTATCTTTCTGTTTTCTCGGAAGCTGTCAGGTGACTTATTTTAATACGGATCGCAAGGATACTTATCCACCGGAATGCATAGTGACCCAGTATGTACTGCATTACGCTAGTGGCGAAAAGAAGACGATAAGACAGGCTATATTAGATCATAAAGAGGCACAAGATGTGAGAGAGCGGTTGTTTTCCCGTATCGAGGTATATTTGGGGACATAGCTCCATTCATTAAAGCGGTCATGCTGCAATAACAGAGCATGACCGCTTTTTAAAGTTTCATAAATCCTTGTGTCAGGGCAGGGGACTTATGCTGAAATATCTTGCAACTCCAATATCACAGGACAGTGGTCACTGCCTGTAATATGACAATCAATGTTCGCATCCATCAATAGCGAACGAAGTCTCTCCGAGACGAGGAAGTAATCGATCCGCCAGCCAATATTCCTTTCTCTCACCTTTGGCATGTAGGACCACCAGGAATAAACATCCGTCCGGTCAGGATAAAAGGTTCTGAAGGTATCTATAAATCCGACGTCTAGCAGCTGTGACATGCGTTCCCGTTCCTCAGGCGTAAAACCGGCATTTCCGTAGTTAGCTTTGGCGTTTTTGAGATCGATCTCCTGATGAGCTACGTTCAAGTCTCCACACACGATGACAGGCTTCAAAGCATCCAGTTGTTGCAGGTAGCTGCGAAAACGGTCTTCCCATTCCAGTCTGTAGGGCAGTCGGGATAAGTCCCGTTTGGTATTCGGTGTGTACACATTGACGAGATAAAATTTTTCGAATTCCAAAGTGATGGTTCGGCCCTCCGGTTCTTCATTTTCTTCAAGTCCATAATGCACAGAGAGCGGCTTGATTTTGGTGAAAATAGCCGTGCCGGAATACCCTTTTTTCTCAGCATAATTCCAGTATTGTGTGTATTCCTCCATGTTTTCCATGAGGATCTGCCCTTCTTGAAGCTTCGTTTCCTGTACGCAAAAAATATCGGCATTCGTTTCTTTTAAATAAGTATAAAACCCTTTGGTCACACAGGCTCTTAAGCCATTTACATTCCAAGATATTAATTTCATTTGATTAATCTCCTTGCTACTTCACGCGGTCAAGCGATGTGATTTGTATATCCTTTGTTGACATAAGCTTATAAATGTCTTCTATCTTGACTTCATAGGTCTTTTCATCAAAATGGTCCTGACCAAACATATAATCGTTTAGTTCTATTGCCTTAAGGTTTCGGTTGGTATTCATAGCCGAAGGGAAGTATTCGATGTCTAATGAGGCTTTATTTCCGGCCAACACTGTTTTGAGAACTTTTGCAGTTTGTAATACCCGTTCTTTTTCCAATGACAATCCTGAGTCAGTTAGATCCTCGAATACAATTATACGAATATATTGATCGCCGACCGCTTCGGGATTCAGTTTAAAATCGTCGTATTCTTTGATCATTTTATCTGTTTCCCCTTCTTGCACCCCAGAATGAACAGCGGCTGCATCATTGTACAGCTTCTGTATAACAGGTTTGAGCTTCATGTCCAGTTGGCTCTCCCAAAGGGCGTTAAGATATTTTTCTCTAAATGGGACATCCTCATAAGGACGCTTGGTCATGTTAAAGAGGACGGAAGGATGACGATTAGAGATCGCCTCCATGGTATATTCAGTGAAGGGAATACTATGATAGCTAATATTTTGAATTTGAAAGTCCTCTCCGTATTTCTGCTCCAGATATTGCTCTGATTCTGCGGCTACGTTGCGTTTATTTTCACCTGTTTGTGTAAAAGGTTCTATAATATCTACGTATTTCATTGTGACTGCAAGAAGTAGAAGTGTAGCTCCCACAGTGAGACTGAGCAACATGCGCCATTTGGAAGGCAACGATGCACTTGTCGGCGCGCTACCCACATTGCTTGTAATTTGAAAAGATCGTATTGTAAAAATAATGCCTAAAATGTGGAGAATAATGGCCAGCGGTCCCGAAATAATAAGCAGGTATCCGAGAGAAAATAATGTAAAATAGATCAGAATTCCCTGTGTGATGATCAGAGCCGCTCCTCCAATCATATAGGAAGGAATGGCGAGATAAAACATACCCAATCCAGTACCTAATATAGAAAGCAAAGTGGCAACAAAACGATGAATTTCCCGCGACTTTTGGAGTTTATTCGTAGTCAAGGGAGTCAGCCAACCTCCTTTACTTCAAAATGGTGTAACATGATAGATGATAGCAATATCTGCGTTTTATTGAAAGAGTAGTGACTTGAAACCAGCGCCTAAAGTAGCGTGGCAGACTATTCTTTCTACATTATTTATCATCAAAAAAAGCTCCCTTGCGGAAGCTTTTTTTGATGTAATTTATCAAGAGAGATACTCTCCCTATAGTTGACTGCGAAGTATAGGCTAACGATGCCGATGGGCCGACGTTCCCCTGTGAGTTATCTCATGAGAACAAAAAAAGCCTCCATTATGGAAGCTTCTTGTTATGACGTCCCAGGAGGGATTCGAACCCCCGACCGACGGCTTAGAAGGCCGTTGCTCTATCCAGCTGAGCTACTGGGACATAAAATTCAAGCGAATATTAATATATCATATGGATAAAAGAAATTCAAGTCTTATTTTGCATATATCGCTTATTTAGGCTTTATACAGCATAAATTCTGAGTAGACGTAGTTTTTTTTGCCTTATAAAAGGGTATGTTAGAATACAGGTGAATATGTGTAAGACGAGTGGTTGGACTTCGGCTACTGTTTCTCATATAATCTACAAATACTTGAGCTTGTGAAGGAGAGGGGGTGCCTTGAATAAAGGACTCCAAGGTGACGACAAAAGAAAATAATATTGTATTGTTTCCGAAGACACTGGACTATTATCAAATCCAACTTACTGTGATGCTTGAAAACGAACGTTACGGAGAGGCGATGGCGATGCTGCGTTTTTTAATGCAGTGTCAGGGACAGGAGCAGAAGCAATACGATGAATGGAACGCTCTATTACAATGGCTGGAAGCTGCATTTCCACAGTACGCTGACAGCGGGGCGGTAACGGACGCTGTGGAAGAAGAGGTCAGTGAAGTAGAGTTAGCTCGCCGTCATGCACGCTTTAAGCAGGAGCAGGATGCGGGCTACGGCAACAAGCTGTTGCGGATGGCTATGGATGAACCCTTATCCGAACAGACGATTTTAGCGTTGGAGCAGTTGTCCTATTTGGAACTGCCAGAAATCGACGATGCCTTGCTTCGCTGGATTACGGACCGGGAAATCCATCCTTTACTTCAATTCCGTGTTCTACAGACAATGCGACGACGCGGAATGGAAGGGACGATAGAAATCAGACGGGGTGATGAACAAGCGGAAATCGACATTGAAACGGTTCCGTTACAGCCTGGTGATTTTCCAGAGTCGATTATGCGTATTTTGGAACGGGTGGCTGATCAGACTGAGGTGCACGAGCCTACACTATTCTATTTTGCACAGGAGTTGTGGTCACAGTTTGTGATGGCAGTATACGGTACGAATGATTATAGATCCATGTTGGTGGAAGAGGACGGAATGCCGGATATTTGGGCTGCAGCACTCCATCAGACCGTTTCGGAAAGTTTGAACGGTAATAATAATGAGGAAGAAACCCGTGCTATATATGGTATTACAGATGCGTTGCGCTTCCGTTTTGAGCAGGCGTATCGGTCGATGCGACTATTCGTAGCGGCGGGAATGCACACTCCTTAGTGACCGGAAACGTTTACCTGTGAAGCATTCAAAGGGCTGCTCTTGAAAAAGACAGTAATGTTAGATATACTATAGTGGTTATTTTGTGTGCGTTGATTGTAATGAAAACTAAGTGAAGATTTTGTTGGAGGGGAAAGCATAAAATGAAAGCAACTTGGGAGAAAATAGAGAAGAACCTTGGGGTTCTTGAAGTTGAGGTTGACGCGGATCGTGTAGCCGCTGCACTCGACAAAGCTTTTAATAAAGTGGCAAAACAAGTAAGTGTACCAGGATTCCGTAAAGGTAAAGTACCACGTCCTATCTTTGAAAAACGCTATGGTATTGAAAGTCTGTACCAAGATGCAATTGACATCCTGTTGCCAGAAGCTTACAGCCAAGCTGTAGAGCAAACGGACATCTTCCCGGTTGACAGCCCTGACGTTGAAATTGATCAATTTGCTAAAGGCGAATCTTTCAAGTTCAAAGCAAAGGTTACTGTTAAACCTGAAGTGACTTTGGGCGATTACAAAGGCGTAGAAGTGCCTGTAAGCAAACTCGAAGTAAGCGACGAAGAACTGGCTCAAGAACTGGAGCGCCTGCAACAACGTCATGCTGAACTGGTTGTCGTTGATGAAGATGCTGCTCAATCCGGTGATACAGCTATTATTGACTTCGACGGTTCCGTGGACGGTGTACCATTCGAAGGCGGACAAGCTGAGAAGTATTCTTTGGAACTGGGATCTAACACATTCATCCCTGGTTTTGAAGAGCAAGTGGTTGGTTTGCACACTGGCGATTCCAAGGACGTTGAAGTAACGTTCCCTGAGAACTACCATTCTGCTGACCTCGCTGGCAAACAAGCGGTATTCAAAGTGAAAGTTCACGAACTGAAACGCAAAGTTCTTCCTGAGCTGGACGATGAATTTGCTAAAGATGTAAGCGAATTTGACACACTGGCTGAATTCAAGGAAGACTTGAAAAAGCAATTGTTGGATCGTAAGGAAAACGAAGCTAAAGCAGCTCGCGAGGGTGCTGTAGTGGAGAAGGTTGCTGAGAATGCAACAATCGACATTCCTGAAGCAATGGTGAAGAGCGAAGTGCAAAACATGGTTCGCGATTTCGACAACCGTTTGCGTAGCCAAGGTATGAACCTTGAAATGTTCCTTGGATTCTCTGGTCAAAGCAAGGAAGACCTGGAAGAGCAAATGAAAGCTGATGCTGAGAAGCGCGTACGTAACAACCTCGTGCTGGAGCAAGTGGCTAAAGCAGAAAACATCGAAGTTTCCGAAGCGGAAATTGATGAAGAACTGAAAAACATGGCTGAAGCTTACAAACGTTCAGTTGAAGAAATCCGTAGCATTCTGGAAGGTAACGGCTCGTTCGCTAACCTGAAAGAAGAAATTTCACTGCGCAAAACCATTGCTTTGTTGGTGGAAAACAGCAAAGAAGTAGAAGCGCCAGTTGAAGCTGCTGAGTAATTCAGACGATAAAATATACGGAGTATGCTGTAACAAGCTGAAACGTAGTAATTAGATAGGGATAAGGCACGTAGTGAAAGTTACGTGCCTTATTTTTACCTTTGATAACCCAAATTTTAGTCGTTTATGGAAAGTGCTGTGAGTCGCGTTTTCTTGTTTTACATAAGTCACTACCGTATATTTGCACATACATACGAAACATGGTTAAATATGAGAAGGTCTCGGCAGAGTGTACTGTAAATAGCCCGCACTGCATATATGAGCGCATGCAAATATGACACGAGACTCTGAACATGTTAAAATATTTTGTAAGGTGTTCACGTTTCATGCTTGCTGCTTCCGTTTTAATGGGACATAAGGAAGCGGATGAATACAGGTGTTCATTTTAATAAAGAAAAGAGGTTGGTCGTGATGAGTCTCGTCCCTATGGTTGTGGAACAAACGAATCGAGGAGAACGATCTTACGATATTTACTCGCGGTTGCTTAAGGATCGTATTATTTTCCTAAGTGGCCCGATTGATGACGATGTCGCCAATCTCGTCATTGCACAGCTATTGTTCCTTTCTGCGGAAGATCCAGAGAAGGATATTAATTTGTACATTAACTCGCCAGGCGGTTCTGTAACTGCGGGCATGGGTATATATGATACAATGCAATTCATTAAGCCGGACGTATCGACGATCTGTGTAGGCATGGCTGCAAGTATGGGTTCGTTGCTGCTAACAGCGGGTGCGCCAGGTAAGAGATACGCGCTTACCAATAGTGAAGTCATGATTCATCAGCCACTTGGTGGCATTCAGGGGCAAGCCTCCGATATGCTGATTCATGCGGACTGGATTATCAAAACACGTGCTAAGCTGAATCAAATCTATGTAGAGCGTACGGGTCAGCCCCTCGAAAAAATCGAACGTGATACTGACCGGGATTTCTTCATGGAAGCGGAAGAGGCAAAAGCATACGGTATCATTGACCAGGTGCTGTCTAAACCGATTAATCTGTAAAGGGGTGGCTCTATGTTTAAATTTAATGATGAAAAAGGACAATTGAAATGTTCTTTCTGCGGTAAATCTCAGGATCAGGTTCGCAAGCTTGTTGCCGGACCGGGCGTATATATATGTGACGAATGCATTGAGTTGTGTACGGAGATTGTAGAAGAGGAATTGGGTCATGAAGAAGAAGTAGATCTGAAAGACATTCCGAAACCAATGCAAATCCGTGACATTCTGGACCAATATGTTATTGGTCAGGATCAAGCGAAAAAATCGTTGTCTGTAGCGGTATATAATCACTACAAACGAATTAATACTCAAAACAAAATTGATGATGTGGAACTGCAAAAAAGTAACATCTTGATGCTTGGACCTACAGGTTCGGGTAAAACGTTGCTTGCGCAAACCATGGCTAAAATTTTGAACGTTCCTTTTGCTATCGCAGATGCCACTTCCCTTACGGAAGCAGGTTATGTGGGTGAAGACGTTGAAAATATTTTGCTGAAACTGATTCAAGCTGCCGATTATGATGTAGAAAAAGCCGAACGCGGCATTATCTACATTGACGAAATTGATAAAGTAGCCCGCAAATCCGAAAACCCGTCCATTACGCGTGACGTTTCGGGTGAAGGTGTACAGCAGGCGTTGCTTAAAATTTTGGAAGGCACGGTTGCTTCTGTACCACCTCAAGGCGGTCGCAAGCATCCACATCAAGAGTTTATTCAAATTGACACCACGAATATCCTGTTCATTTGCGGTGGTGCCTTTGATGGTCTGGAGCAAATGATCAAACGTCGTATCGGTAAAAAGGTTATCGGCTTCAACGCTACGAGCGAACAAAAAGACCTGAAACCAGGCGAATATACTTCAATGGTATTGCCTGAGGATCTTTTGAAATTCGGTCTGATACCGGAATTTGTAGGACGCTTGCCAGTAATTTCTACGCTGGAGCCGCTTGATGAGAACACATTGGTTCGTATTCTGTCCGAACCGAAAAATGCGTTAACCAAGCAATACCAGAAGCTGCTTGAGCTGGATAATGTGCAACTGGAGTTTAAGCAAGATGCTCTGGAAGCCATTGCTCGTGAAGCGATCAAGCGTAACACGGGTGCCCGTGGCCTTCGTGCGATCATCGAAGGTATTATGCTGGACGTAATGTATGAGGTTCCTTCCCGTGAGGATGTGACTACTTGCGTCATCAATGAGCAGGTTGTAAAAGACAAAATCGCACCGGAACTCGGTGGTACAGATAAGGATAAAAAACAAGAAGAGAGCGCCTAAGGATTGATACTTCGCGATCTCTAAAACATGAGAAGCCGGATCTCCACTTCACTAAACCTGTATGAGGTTTTAAGGGGTGGAGGTTTGGCGTTAATGGGAGAGAAAAGTACATGTTCTTAAGACAAGACACACGTCCCGTTAAAGTCGGGAATCTGACGATTGGCGGCAGCAATGAAGTCATCATCCAAAGCATGTGTACAACTAAAACAGCAGATGTGGAAGCAACTGTAGCCGAGATTCTTCGCTTGGAAGAAGCCGGATGTCAACTGGTGCGGGTTACCGTCAACAATGAGGAAGCTGCCGCAGCCATTAAGGAAATTAAAAAACGGATTCATATTCCGCTAGTTGCAGATATTCACTTTAATCACAAGCTGGCTCTACTGGCAATTGAAAATGGGATTGATAAAGTTCGCATTAATCCAGGTAACATAGGACGACGTGAAAAAGTAGAAGCTGTCGTGAAGGCATGTAAGGAAAAAGGGATTCCGATTCGAATTGGTGTGAATGCCGGGTCATTGGAACAGCATTTACTTGATAAGTATGGCTACCCTACGCCAGAAGCGATGGTAGAAAGTGCGCTGTATCATATCGGGATACTGGAAGAACTTGATTTCCATGACATTATCGTGTCACTGAAGGCGTCTGATGTTCCTATGGCGATTGCTGCTTATACGAAGGCCGCTGAAATTATTAAGTATCCGCTCCATCTGGGTATTACCGAAGCGGGTACACTCTTTACGGGTACAGTTAAAAGCGCGGCAGGTATGGGCGCTTTGCTAGCATCAGGCATCGGCTCCACAATGCGTATTTCACTTAGTGCTGATCCGGTGGAAGAAGTGAAGGTAGCCCGTGAGTTGCTCAAGACGTTTGGATTAATCACAAACGCAGCTACATTGATTTCTTGTCCGACTTGCGGACGTCTGGATATTGATCTGTTCTCTATTGCCAACGAGGTAGAAGACTACATTGCAAAACTCAAGGTACCGATTAAAGTATCAGTACTGGGTTGTGCAGTAAATGGCCCGGGTGAAGCGAAGGAAGCTGATATTGGAATTGCCGGAGCGCGCGGTGAAGGCCTTTTGTTCCGTTATGGAAAAATGATTCGCAAAGTACCTGAGGCTGATATGGTGGACGAATTGAAAAAAGAAATTGATATCATCGTCAAAGCATATGAGGAAACAGGGAAAATACCTGGACGTGAAGAACGTCATACCGCCGAGAAGGTGTAGGCAAAAAGCAGTTATTATAAAGAGGCATAGTCATAATCTATTGTCATCATTTAAACGCCGTGGAGAGCAGCTCTGCTACAGAACTGTTCTTCGCGGTGTTTTTGTATTTCTCTCTGATCTTTTGAAAGACCGCCGTTTAGCTATCGCGGAAAAGGAAATACTGTTTTTCATAGAGCGGCATTTTTAAAATTGCTGAGATGAGAAACGGAGGAAATACGATGGACTTGACTATGATTTTGTTATTGGTGCAAATGTTTTTCGGGATTGTTATTGGTCTGTATTTCTGGAACCTCCTGCGGAGCCAGAAAACGAACCGTAGTGCGGTGGATCGGGAATCCCGCAAGGAATTGGATAAGCTACGCAAATTGCGTTCTATTTCACTTACCAAGCCGTTGGCTGAACGCACACGTCCTGCCACATTACAGGATATCGTGGGTCAGAAGGATGGACTGCGCGCGCTCAAGGCTGCGTTATGTAGTGCGAATCCGCAGCATGTCATTATTTATGGCCCGCCGGGTGTAGGGAAGACAGCTGCTGCACGCGTTGTGCTGGAAGAGGCTAAGAAGAATCTGTCCTCTCCGTTCAAGGGAGACGCCAAATTCACGGAGATTGATGCTACGACGGCCCGCTTTGATGAGCGCGGTATTGCGGACCCGCTGATAGGTTCAGTGCATGATCCAATCTATCAAGGGGCAGGAGCGATGGGGGTAGCGGGTATCCCACAACCTAAACCCGGAGCTGTGACGAAGGCGCATGGGGGGATGCTGTTCATTGATGAGATTGGTGAGCTGCATCCAACGCAGATGAATAAACTCTTGAAAGTACTGGAGGATCGCAAGGTATTTTTGGAGAGTGCGTATTACAACTCGGAAGATTCGAATACTCCTGCTTATATCCACGATATTTTCCAAAACGGTTTGCCAGCCGATTTTCGTTTGGTGGGTGCGACGACCCGTTCGCCGCATGAACTGCCACCTGCGATTCGCTCCCGGTGCATGGAGATTTATTTCCGTGCCTTGCAGCCACAGGAGATTGCTCGTATTGCAGAGGATGCCGTCCACAAGCTAGGCTTTGGCCCTTGTCCTGAGGCGGTAGAAGTTGTACAGCGTTACGCAACGAACGGTCGGGAGGCGGTCAATATGATCCAGCTGGCTGCTGGTTTGGCACTTACCGAGAAAAGGGAATGTCTCAATGCTTCCGACGTCGAATGGGTAGCGGGCAGTAGTCAAATTCAACCGCGTCCTGACCGAAAAATACCAGGCTTGCCGCAAATCGGATTCGTTAACGGATTAGCTGTATATGGCCCGAACATGGGGATGCTGCTTGAAATTGAAGTTACAGCAGTTCCGGTTCCTGAGGGAAAGGGCAGCTATAATATTACGGGGGTTGTGGATGAGGAAGAAATCGGAGGCGGGTCCCGTACACTGCGCCGTAAGAGCATGGCTAAAGGTTCTGTAGAAAATGTTCTAACCGTTTTGCGTACGCTCGGATTGTCTCCGTCGAATTACGATTTGCATATCAATTTTCCTGGGGGTACGCCGGTAGATGGCCCGTCCGCAGGAATTGCGATGGCAACAGCCATTGCTTCCGCGATGCGGGGAATTCCGGTGGATCATGAAATTGCAATGACTGGCGAAATTAGCATCCATGGTCGTGTCAAACCGATTGGTGGTGTATTAGCCAAGGTTGAAGCCGCTTTTCAGGCAGGAGCCAAAAAAGTGATCATTCCGCAGGACAACTGGCAAGCTCTTTTTGACAGCATTGAGGGTTTAAAAGTGATTCCCGTACAGTCGGTTACCGAAGTGTTCCGACATGTGTTCGGGGAAGAGATAACGTCGGATTCGCCTGTACATGCGCCAATTGAGACTTTTCGCCCATCCCAATCTTCCTTGTTACAGGCTGATGGAACGCATAACGGGACGATATCAGATACAGGATCTTGCTGATGAACCACCCTTTCATTGGTTTTTTCATAAAACATTTGATAAAATATGAAAGATAACAACTTGAGGATTGTAAAATCCGGAACCTGAGAATCACTGGAGGTGCGAAAGCGATGGGACCCACCAAGACAAAAGGTCGTCGTTTTCCTTTGCTGCCTTTAAGAGGGCTTCTGGTCTACCCGAGTATGGTTCTGCATCTCGATGTGGGCCGGGAAAAATCGGTCAAGGCTTTGGAAAAAGCGATGGTTGAAGACAATTTGATTCTCCTGTGTTCTCAATCAGAAGTAAATATTGAAGAACCTACACAAGAGGACATCTTTCGAGTCGGCACGGTAGCCAAGGTACGCCAGATGCTCAAACTTCCTAATGGAACCATTCGAGTATTGGTGGAAGGGCTGGAACGGGCCGAGATTATTCAATATACGGACAATGAAGAATATTACGAGGTAATGGCGAAGGAGCTGCACGAGGCAGAAAACGTACAGCCTGAGACGGATGCGCTAATGCGCACTGTATTAACTCAGTTCGAGCATTATATCAACTTGTCCAAAAAGGTAACACCGGAGACTCTCGCTGCGGTATCGGATATTGAGGAGCCGGGACGGCTAGCAGACGTAATCACAAGTCATTTGACGCTCAAAATTAAGGAAAAGCAGGATATACTGGAGACGATCGACGTTACTCAGCGTCTGGAGAAGCTTCTGGATATTTTGAACAATGAGCGTGAAGTACTGGAGCTGGAACGTAAAATCAACCAGCGTGTGAAGAAGCAGATGGAAAAGACGCAGAAGGAGTATTATCTGCGTGAACAAATGAAGGCAATTCAGAAGGAACTTGGCGAGAAGGAAGGTCGCGCGGGAGAAGTTGAAGAACTGCGCAACCAGCTAAGTGAACTGGAGTTGCCTGTTCCGGTGAAGGAGAAGGTCGAAAAGGAAATCGATCGTCTGGAAAAAATGCCGGCAAGCTCTGCCGAGGGTGGCGTCATCCGTAATTATGTGGATTGGTTGTTAAGCTTGCCATGGAACAAGTTTACCGATGATGATCTGGATATTGTCAAAGCTGAAGAGGTACTTAATAACGACCACTACGGATTGGATAAACCCAAGGAGCGTGTATTGGAGTATTTGGCTGTACGCAAGCTGGTGAAGACCATTAAGGGACCGATTCTGTGTCTCGTGGGTCCGCCAGGGGTCGGCAAGACCTCGTTGGCCCGTTCGATTGCCAAATCCATGGGTCGGGAATTTGTCCGCATCTCTCTCGGAGGTGTGCGGGATGAAGCGGAAATCCGTGGTCACCGTCGGACTTATGTTGGTGCGATGCCAGGGCGGATCATTCAGGGGATGAAGACCGCAGGAACGTCTAATCCAGTATTTTTGCTGGATGAGATTGATAAAATGGCTTCCGATTTTCGAGGAGATCCATCGGCGGCATTGCTCGAAGTGCTTGATCCTGAACAAAACAATACGTTCAGTGACCATTTTGTTGAGCTGCCGTTTGACCTGTCCAATGTGATGTTTGTAACGACAGCCAATGCTGCACACAACATCCCGCGTCCGCTAATGGACCGCATGGAGACGCTCTATATTCCTGGCTACACCGAACTGGAGAAGCTGGAAATCGCCAATCGGTACCTATTGCCCAAGCAGAAGAGAGAGCATGGCTTGGACGAGGAACAACTGGTTATCGGGGAGGATACGCTACTGCGTGTCATTCGCGAATATACGCGTGAATCTGGTGTGCGGAATCTTGAGCAGCAAATGGCTTCTCTGTGCCGCAAGGCGGCGAAGTCCGTTGTATCTGGTGGCGAAGGACCAATTCAAATCACACCGGATAATCTGAAGGATTATCTGGGTATCGCTAAATTCCGTTACGGTGTTGCAGAACTGGAGGATCAGATCGGTACGGTTACAGGCTTGGCATGGACAGAGGTCGGTGGTGAAACACTGATGATTGAAGTGACGGTCGTACCTGGTAGTGGTAAACTGATTCTTACGGGTAAACTGGGAGACGTTATGAAGGAATCTGCACAGGCGGCATTCAGCTACACCCGTTCCAAAGCAGTTGATCTGGGCATTGAACTAGACTTTTATGAGAAAAATGATATCCACATTCATATTCCTGAGGGTGCGATTCCGAAGGATGGTCCATCTGCGGGAATTACTATTGCTACCGCGTTAATTTCAGCTTTGACCAACCGTCATGTATCCAAGGATGTGGCTATGACGGGCGAAATTACTCTACGCGGCCGTGTATTGCCGATTGGTGGTTTAAAAGAGAAGTCGCTGGCTGCCCACCGGGCAGGCTACAAAAAAATTCTGCTTCCCAAAGATAATGAACGGGATTTAAAGGATATTCCCGACAGTATCCGGCAGGATGTTGAATTTGTCCCCGTTGCCCATATGGATCAGGTGCTAAAGCATGCTTTGGTTGAGCAGGCAAGGGTACATTAGAGAGGAATTAAGGACACAATGAAAGTAACAAAAGCAGAATTTATAATAAGTGCGGTTGGTCCCGATCAGTTTCCTGTGGACGCTTTGCCAGAGATTGCTCTGGCGGGGCGCTCCAATGTAGGAAAGTCTTCATTGATTAATCGGTTGATTAACCGTAAAAATTTGGCGCGTACCAGTTCTACGCCAGGTAAAACCCAGCAACTCAATTATTACCGGATTAATGATGATCTCTATTTTGTCGATTTTCCCGGTTACGGTTACGCCAAGGTATCCAAAACGTCCCGCAAGGCTTGGGGGCAGATGATTGAGTCTTATTTGCTGGAGCGTGAGCCACTCAAACTGGTGCTTCAAATGGTAGATTTGCGCCATCCGCCGTCCAAGGACGATATCATGATGTATGATTGGCTGCGTCATAACGGGCTTCCCGTATGTGTTGTAGGCACGAAGGCAGATAAAATCCCTAAAACGCGGCGAGAAAAGCATTACAAGGTAATCAAGCAGGAACTCGGAATACTTCCCGGGGGATTGTTTATCCCCTTTTCATCCGAAGAAGGTATGGGCAAGGAAGAGCTGTGGTCTGTCATCTCCAGCTATATAGAGAATGACGAAGAAGAGCAGACGGAATTGTAAGGCTAGGGACGTCCTTGAGGACGTCCTTTTTTCATGGTTCGGGCTTCAAAAAAATAAACTTACTAAATAGGTGGGAATAATATATAATAACAAAAAGAACTCGTGGATTTTAAGCCGAAAAGTGAGTATATGGGGGATAATGCAGTCTCAACCCCATCATTTTCCGTTTATTTCCGATGTATGGCGGGAATTTATGATTTGATGTGCAAGAAAAGCACTTTAGGTCTGATGTATAATAAATTTAAAGCTTAAACTTATAGGTTCAGGAAAGAATTGAGGAGATGGGTATGGCTCAGCGGTTAGCCACAGAGTATGTTAAAACCACTTTGACCTTGTCGGAAACCCAAATGGACGAATTTTTGCGGGCAGTGGATGATCCCCAGGTGCATTACTATATTAAAGTTCTAGATAACGGAAGACAGGAAATCGTTCTGGAGCATAGTGCGGGTGAGGAAGTTCATTTGTTTTTTGAAGCCAAAGAGGGAGCGTTTGTGTGTGAATTGACTTGTCGCTTAATTCATCCGCAACTAACCCTGTTTATACGCAAACTTTTTGTTCGTTTTAAGGGCGAAGGCATCGTTTACCGAATGTATCAAGGATTCACTATGGTGTATTTTTATAATGAAGGTACGGTTCGTAAAATTATGGAGAAGAATGCCGGAGGTTCCAGGCTGGTATTCGAATATAAAAATACGGTGCAGGAATTGCAACAGCTTTTTCAGCATCAGAACGTCGAAAATGAAATATCTGACGTATATCATCTCATTAATTCGTTGCTTGACCAGCGGAATTTGGCGCGTACTTTCTCGGAGTTGGAACAGATTGACCACAAGCTTCGAATGAGTTGCTCAAAATTATTTGCACTGGAAGCTTAATAAGGCATGAATATATGGAATGAATCGTTATGCCATGTAGTCCCTTTCTTTACCGAAATAGGCTTTTTTATTCTTAAAAAATGATTGCATTTGCTGCACATAGATGTTATTTTTAATCTCGTTGAAAATGAAATATAGGAACCAGGATTCACTCAGGACATTGAATGTTGCGAGAGGTTATTCCCTCGGGAAGTGAATGACGTAGGTCCTAGCGGATGAAATTTTTCCAAACATTTTATTCCTAGGAAGGGGGAACCGAAAGATGGAATTGGAGTACTCAACTTTCGGAAGACACGTTGCCGTAGATACTTGGGGTGTTGAGTTTGAATTACTGAATGATGCGCAGTTTTTGGAGGCTCAATTAGTTGAAGCAGCTGAAGCTTGCGGAGCAACGGTGATGTCCGTTCAATCCAAGCAGTTCGAACCACAGGGAGCTACCGTGCTTGTACTGTTGTCGGAGAGTCATCTCTCTATTCATACGTATCCTGAGAGAGGGTTTGCCGCTATTGATTGTTATACTTGCGGTGAGACTGTCGATCCGCAGCTGGCTATTGATTACCTGGTATCCGTTCTAAAACCGAAAAAAACATATGCGAAAAAGCTGATTCGCGGCTTGGGAGAACTTCAGGTGGAATCACCAGAGTGCAAGCTGGCTGAGTTAGTGTAAATCGTTTTTTATGGAGCCGTTTGTGCGTCCTATATTATAGCCATGGAACATTTCCATGGTTATTTGTTTTAAAAGTGGTCTACACTAAATCAAATCATACAGAACGTGCTGGTTTCATGAAAGCTATTCAATTTTCATAAACAATTCATAAAACAGCCGGAGGAGATTCGGACTTCTGTGATATAATTAACATAGTTTATGATAACAGTGGTTATTCTTATTACAGTTTAGGCAGGTGAATTTGCAATGCACATCGTCGTTGTTGGGTTGAATTATCGTACGGCGCCTGTGGAAGTCAGAGAGCGTTTTACATTTGCAGAACAAGATTTGCCAAAAGCGCTGGAGCAACTCAAACTTACCAAAAGTGTGTTGGAAGGCGTAGTTGTCGCAACCTGCAATCGGACTGAAATATATGTTGTAGTGGACCGCCTTCACATGTGCGGCTATTTTATACGCAGTTTTATGGAGCAATGGTTTGGCATTCCGCGTGATCAATTTACACAACATTTATATATATATGAGGACGAGCAGGCGATTCGGCATTTGTTCCGTGTGACTTGTGGTCTTGATTCTATGGTAATCGGAGAAACACAAATTTTGGGACAGGTAAAGAACGCTTTTCTTCAGGCTCAATCCCAGAAAATTACGGCAACGTGGTTTAATATGTTGTTTAAGCAGGCCGTCACATTGGGCAAGCGTGCCCATTCAGAGACATCTATTGGAGAAAGTGCCGTATCTGTCAGCTATGCAGCAGTTGAGCTAGGCAAACGGATTTTCGGGATGTTTACCGATAAAAAGGTACTGATTCTCGGTGCTGGTAAAATGAGTGAACTTACGGTTAAGCATTTGTACAGCGGCGGAGCAGCCGAGGTTATTGTAGCCAACCGAACCTTGTCCCGTGCGGAAGACCTTGCCTCCAAGTTCCATGGAACGCCGGTTACGATGGAGGAAGGCATGAATCGGTTGGCGGACGTGGATATTGTTATTAGCTCGACAGGTGCCCAGGGGTATATTCTGGATCGGACTCGGGTTGAAGCAAGTATGAAACGTCGACAGTCCCGTCCTTTGTTTATGATTGATATTGCGGTTCCGCGTGATCTCGACCCGGCTATTGGTGAATTACAGAATGTTTTCCTGTACGATATTGATGATCTGGAAGGGATCGTGGAGAGCAATTTGGAAATGCGCCGTACCGAAGCTACAAAAATCGAGCATATGATCGAAGATGAGCTTAGCGAGTTTTATCAATGGTTGAAAACGATGGGAGTGCGTCCGGTGATTCGTGCATTACAGGAAAAAGCGGAGTCTGTACATCAGGATACGTTGGAAAGCTTGTTCAATAAGCTTCCCGAGCTGGATGAACGGCAACGCAAAGTGATTAGCCGTTTGACGAAGAGCATGCTGAACCAGATGATGCATGATCCGATCAATCGGGTAAAGGAACTGGCTGTCCAAAAACAGGGGAATGAGGCCCTGGACATGTTTAGCCACATTTTTGCTCTGGAGGATCGTTTGGATGACGCCGCTCAGAAAGTAGATAAAAGCGATGCATCTGCGTTAATAAAACCGGAAGCCGGTGTTCATGAAAAAACCGTTCAGGCTCAGGCTTTGCCAGCGTCGTTTGCGCCGGCCAGCCTGTAAAAGTGGGTGAACAGACGTGGCTTCAGGCATGCTTATATATGATTCAATGATTTATGTTTTTGCCCTGAGCCTTCTGTTTGTATTCTCGGATGGGATTCGTCGCAATGCGAATGCTAAACGGACAGGTACAGGGCTTCTTGTTGTCGTTCTGGTGCTCCAGCTTGCTTATATGGGGATAAGAACCTGGAATGAAGGGCACCTTCCTATTTTCGTGACCTACGATTTTCTATTTCTGTTTTCAGTTATTTTAGTGCTGATTTCTTTGATTTTGACACGTTATCAGCGTTCCGAATTTGCGGTATTGCTGCTTAATATTATTAGTTTTGCAGTGCTGGTGCTCAACAATATATGGATGGAGCCTCTCGACAATCCACTTGGAAATTGGCATACCGTGCATGGGCTGCTCCTGATTCATATTGCGCTGGCTAATCTTGGTTTTGTAGCGATGACGGTAGCAGCTGTATTTTCGGGGTTATATCTGTTTTTGCATCGTAAATTGAAAGTAAAGAAATGGAATGACACGATCAGACGCCTGCCGAGTCTGGAAATGATGGATCGGTATACGCATATGGCGCTGTTGATTGGTACTCCTTTGCTGGGAGTCTCTATTGTAGTTGCCGTTATTTCTATTATTGCTGAGGAACGCTGGCTTCTCTTGCTAGATACCAAGGTGCTGATGACAGCGATTGCCCTGTGTGTGTATATTATATTTTTAGTGAGCAAAAGATTGAATCAGCGTTCAGGGCTTGTGATGGCAAAGTGGGCATTGGTGGGCTACACGCTATTGATTCTTAATTTTTTGCTGAATTCCTGGTCTGTATTTCATCAGTGGACGGGAGAGTGAAAAGCCATTTGCAGCATTTTGTCCCGATTTCGTTGAATTGTAACAATAAGATCTGTTGTATTGTAGGCGGCGGCAGGATTGCGGAACGAAAGGTTAAGGGGATGATGGAAAGTGGGGCGTCCATTACCCTCATTAGCCCGAATATAACGCCGGATTTACAGGTCCTGGCCGATCACAAGCAGCTCCACTGGGTAAATCGCGTATATCGCGAGGGTGACCTCCAGGGAGCCTTTCTTGTATATGCCGCTACGAACCAGAGAGAAGTGAATAATAAGGTTGCGCATGAGGCCAGACAAAGGGGTATACTGGTAAATGTGGCGGATCGCTCGGAAGAGGGAGATTTTATAACGCCGGGCATCATCCGACGAGGGAGACTGACGATTAGTATCTCTACAGAAGGGGCAGGCCCCGCTGTGACCGCTGATATTACATCAGCCTTGGATACGTTGTTTGGTAGCGAATACGAGCCATATCTGGATTTCATGCACGATATGCGACAGATCATCAAACGTAAGATAAGTTCCCCACAGCAAAGGACTAAACTACTGAGGCGCTTGGCGAGTAGCGGAATTTTGGATCAAATACGCCGTCATGAATTTATGGCTTGGACCGAACAACAAATAGACCTGTGGATTGCGCAAAATCAGGAGGAATAACATGCGAACAATTGTGGTAGGCAGCAGACAGAGTGCGCTGGCGTTAACTCAGACCGGGCATGTCATTGAAGATTTGAACGCGCTATGCGCGGAGCATGGAATGGATTTGCAATTTGTCGTAAAGAAAATCCTGACCAAGGGTGATCGAATATTGGATGTAACCTTGTCCAAAGTGGGTGGCAAAGGGCTTTTTGTCAAAGAGATTGAACAGGCCATGCTGGCTGGTGAGATTGATATGGCAGTACATAGTATGAAGGATATGCCTTCCGAATTGCCGGAAGGGCTTGTCAACGGCGCTGTACCGCGTCGTGAGGATCCACGTGATTGCCTGATCACATTGGGCGCCGAGAGCCTGGAGGATTTGCCTCAAGGGGCAAAGGTGGGCACGAGTAGCCTGCGCAGAGCCAGTCAAATCAAGTCCATGCGACCTGATCTACAATTGGAGCCTGTGCGTGGGAATATTGATTCCCGTCTGAAAAAGCTGGAGACGGAAGGTTTTGACGCTATCATTTTGGCGGCAGCAGGTTTGCATCGGATGGGCTGGAAAGATCGAATTACATCCTATATACCGGAAGAAGACTGTTTGCCGGCGGTTGGGCAGGGAGCGCTGGGTATTGAATGTCGCGCGAGTGATGAAGAGCTATTGGCCTTGCTGCGCCTTTACAACGACCGGGATACCTCGGCTACCGTTGCGGCAGAACGAACCTTTTTGGGCGTGTTAAATGGGGGGTGCCAAGTGCCGATCGGGGCTCATGCCGTCTGGGCTGGTCAAGAAATCAGCCTTACGGGCATGGTAGGCTCGCCAGATGGCGAGGTTATTTTGAAGGAAACGCTCCAGGGAAATGATCCGCAAAAGCTGGGAGAAGCGGTGGCGGCCAGTTTGATAGCCAAAGGAGCAGAACAGATTCTGGCGCAGGTGAGGGGATGATAGCATGGCAGGAAAAGTATATTTGGTAGGTGCAGGACCCGGAGACGCAAGATTAATTACGGTCAAGGGTTGGGAATGCATTCAATTGGGCGATGTCATTGTGTACGACAGACTGGCAAGCCCGCGCCTTTTGGGATTGATGAAGCCAGAGGCCCAAAAAATATATGTTGGAAAGTTGCCAGATCGTCACACTATGAAGCAAGAGGAAATTAATCAGCTGTTGGTGGATTTGGCCTTGGAAGGAAAAACAGTTGTTCGTCTTAAAGGGGGAGACCCTACTATATTTGGACGAGTCGGCGAGGAAGCCGGGCTACTGCGTAAACATGGTATTTCCTATGAAATTATACCCGGCATCACATCAGCAATCAGTGTGCCCGCCTATGCGGGGATTCCAGTCACACACCGGGATATGGCCTCATCGCTATCTATCATTACAGGTCATGAAAGTCCGGATAAACTCGACAAAAGTATTCATTGGGATAAAGTGACGAACGCAACGGGCACACTGATCTTTATGATGGGTGTAGCAAAGATTGGCTATATCAGTGAACAGCTGATAAAACACGGCAAGCCATCAAATACTCCTGTTGCCTTGATCCGCTGGGGAACCCGTGCCGAGCAGGATACGCTGGTGGGTACGCTTGCGGATATTGAAGCTAAGGTGAAGGCTGCGAATTTTCAGCCTCCCGCCGTCATCGTTGTTGGAGAAGTGGTCAATCAACGTGAACAGTTAAAATGGGCTGAGGACATGCCTTTGTTTGGCAAGCGAATTTTGGTTACTCGCGCGCGTGCGCAGGCCAGCAGTCTGGTCCATCGGATAGAAGAGCTTGGTGGCGAGCCTTATGAATTTCCAGTTATTCAGACGGTCGCCCCTTCGGACGAGCCAACCAAACAGGAAATTAAAGAGGCATTTGCGCGACTGCCAGAATATGATTGGGTGTTTTTTACCAGCGTTAATGGAGTGGAATACTTTTTCACGCACTTAAAGGAACAGGGCAAGGACGTACGTATGCTGTTCAAAGCGCGTATTGCCGCAGTCGGACCGGCTACAGCAGCCGCGCTTCGGACACACGGAATTGTGGCAGAACAGATCGAGGGCCCATTTCAGGCAGAGGGCTTGCTCGAAGGATTTGAGCAGGATTTGCAGGCAGGGCAGAACGTATTTCTCCCAAGAGGTGATCTAGCTCGGCCGTGGCTGCCAGAAAAGCTGAGGGAGATGGGACTTCATGTGACCGAGGCTGATTTGTATCAAACGGTGCTAGCAGCCAACACACAGGATGATGAACTTCTCAAGCTGCTTGAGGAGCGTGCCATTCATGCGATTACGTTTACCAGTTCCTCAACTGTAACCTTTTTCTTAGAAGCCCTCAGACAAATGGGGATCCATGATCCGGTGTCGCTGCTGGAGGGAGTTACGATTGCTGTGATAGGTCCTTTGACCGGTGAGACAGCTACCCAAGCCGGCTTGACTGTAAGTTTTATGTCAGAGAAGGCGACCATTGAAAGTCTGATCCAATCGTTGTGTGAGTGGAAACGTTCAAGTACTGTTATGACATTATAATTTTTTTGTTTTTACTAATGAATGTATAAAAAATGGAGGTTTGTAATCATGAGTGTTCCTTTTACCAGACATCGCCGTTTGCGCCAGTCGGCTGCAATCCGCAGTATGGTGCGTGAGACCGTATTGAATCCCACTGATTTTATCCAACCGATCTACGTAACATTTGGCACTGGGGTGAAACAGGAAATTAGCTCTATGCCAGGTGTATACCGTTTTTCTCTGGATCGGCTGGAGGAAGAACTGAAAGAGATTAGTGAGCTCGGCATTCCCGCTGTGCTCCTATTTGGCATCCCAGAAACCAAAGACAGCGTAGGGACTTCGGCTTTTGTGGACGATGGTATTGTTCAGGAAGCTACTCGTCTGATCAAGTCGCGTTATCCCGAACTGCTGGTTGTGGCTGACACTTGTTTGTGTGAGTTTACGGACCATGGACACTGCGGTATGGTGCACATGCATGAGCATGATGGTGAGGTATGCGGTGAGGTATTGAATGATGAATCTCTGGAGGTGCTGGTACGTACAGCTGTATCTCAGGCCAGAGCTGGTGCAGATATTATCGCGCCATCTAATATGATGGACGGTTTTGTACAGGCGATTCGGCAGGGGTTGGATCTAGAAGGCTTTTCACATATTCCAATTATGTCGTATTCCGTCAAATATGCGTCTGCTTTTTACGGTCCTTTCCGGGAGGCCGCAGATTCTGCGCCGCAGTTTGGTGACCGCAAATCCTATCAGATGGATCCTGCTAATGCACGTGAAGCATTGCGAGAAGCAGAATCTGATGTGCTGGAGGGGGCAGATATGCTGATGGTGAAGCCTTCCCTTTCTTATCTTGACGTAATGCGCACGATTAAGGATCAATTTGATCTGCCTATGGTGGCTTACAACGTTAGTGGTGAATATGCCATGGTCAAGGCAGCGGCTCTTCAAGGCTGGATTGATGAAAAAGCAATGGTGCTAGAGATTTTGACAAGTATGAAGCGTGCGGGTGCAGATATGATTATTACCTATTCGGCCAAGGATGCGGCAAGATGGTTGAAGCAATAAGTCTATTTTCAGAAGATAGGAGTGGTCAGAATGATCGACGAACAACGAACAGTGCGCAAGGATACGAACTCCAAAGTAGCCTTTGATGAGGCAAAACAATACATTCCGGGTGGCGTAAACAGCCCGGTACGGGCTTTTAAATCTGTTGGAATTACACCTGTGTATATCGACCATGGCGAAGGATCGCGCGTATATGATATTGATGGTCAATCCTATTTAGACTATGTATGTTCATGGGGACCGCTTATTATGGGCCATGCACATCCCGAAGTGGTTAAAGCTTTACAGGCTGCTGTTGTAAAAGGAACCAGCTTCGGCGCACCAACGTTGGCAGAAACCGAAATGGCCAAGCTCGTATGTGAGCGTGTTCCTTCTATGGACATTGTACGTATGGTTAACTCCGGTACTGAGGCGACTATGAGTGCGATTCGACTCGCACGCGGATTTACGAGCCGTAGTAAAATTCTTAAATTTGAGGGATCATATCACGGTCATGCGGACAGCTTGCTGATTAAAGCAGGCTCTGGTGTTGCCACATTAGGCTTGCCCGATAGTCCCGGTGTGCCTGAAGTTGTGGCCACCCATACAATCACTGTCCCTTATAATGATCTAGCTTCGGTGAAGCTAGCTTTTGAGAAATTTGGCGAAGAGATTGCCGCAATTATTGTCGAGCCAGTAGCAGGCAATATGGGAGTTGTACCGCCACAGCCTGGATTTTTGGAAGGTTTGCGTGAGGTAACCCAGCAGTACGGAAGTCTGCTGATTTTTGATGAAGTGATGACTGGATTCCGGGTTGGACTTCATTCGGCTCAAGGTCGCTTTGGTGTGACACCGGATCTTACCTGTTTGGGTAAAGTGATTGGTGGTGGACTCCCTGTAGGTGCTTACGGCGGACGTCGTGATATTCTGGAGCGGATTGCTCCATCGGGGCCCATTTATCAAGCGGGTACGCTTAGCGGAAATCCGCTGGCTATGGCAGCAGGTTATTCGACACTTAAATTGCTGACGCCAGAAGTATACGATCGCTTGGAAGAGCGGGCAGCACGACTTCAAGCCGGATTCGAACGTAATGCGAACGAGCTAGGTATCCCTGTCATGATCAATCGCGTGGGTTCCATGGTTTGTCCATTTTTTACAGAAGAAAAGGTTGTCAATTTTGATACAGCTAAAACGAGTAATCAGGACCACTTCCGTCGTTACTTTACTGAAATGGTGAATGAGGGAGTCAGTGTAGCACCATCTCAATTTGAGGGTATGTTTGTATCGGGCGTGCATACGGTAGAGGATATTGATGCCACCATTGAGGCGAACTATCGCGCGCTCAAACGTCTATGAGCTGGCAAGGTGGCTGGAAAAGAAGAGGACCGTGGCTGGAAGTCACGCCAGGACGGGAAATCACAGACGAGGAAAAAAACAGCGCTGATGCTGTAGATCAGTGGTTGCTGAATCGTTTGGAATTACCGGAAAAGCTGTGGCGCAGACTGCGCCATGATAAAGAGATTGAACTTACAGGGGACCGGCTACGGCTGGCCCTTTTTCCTGTAATGAACCTTGGCATCACCCCTCGCTGGTATGATTTGAAGGTACTGTATGAAGATGATTTTTGTCTGGTAGTACATAAACCAGCAGGTATGGCAGTACATCCGGACGGTGGTGTGCAGGATGGTCCGCTGACGTTGGATCATGCTGTCGCATCCTACTATGAGATGAATGGCATTCATGCGGTGGTACGGCATGTACATCGTCTGGATGTGGATACGACGGGCCCAGTGCTATATGCCAAAAATGAGTTTGCGTTGCTCAAGCTGGACGAGCAAATGAGAGCTAAGGATATCGACCGCCGGTATGTAGCTTTGGTACGAGGGAAAGTACCTCCATCGCTGCGAACGTTGGATTGGCCGATTGGCAAGGACAGGCATCATAAGCAGCGCCGTCGTGTATCTCCGACTGGGCAGAAGGCGGTTACCCATATTGAACTCGGGGAAGTATGGGGAAGCGGTTCAAGTGCAGTGAGTCTCGTATATCTGACGCTGGAGACAGGACGGACGCACCAGATTCGCGTACATCTTAGTCATGCTGGCTACCCGTTGCTTGGGGATGTATTATACGGGGGGCGTGCTACTGATTTTGGCAGGCAGGCGCTACACGGAGAGCGTCTTACCTTCTGTCATCCGCTGAGTGGCGAAACGATTACTGTGGAGGATGCTTGGCCGGATGATTTTCAAAAGCTGCACAAACAGCTATAAAAGATGGCATGCCTTCTATTTTGGCGCATATACTTGAACCTAGAAACGGTTTGCAATATGGAGTTTCCGTGCGCCTGACCAGAAGTCAGAGGATGTGCGGAGACTGCCCAAAGGAGGATGCCATCCTTGAACAAACAACAGAATGATCAGCCGCAAGGCTTGCGTTTTGATATTTATGAACGCATTCATTTGACGGAGGAAGCTGCCGGGATTGCTGAGTTGGAGGAAATCGAGCTTCTGCCACGCATTCAGGTTGTAACCCACGGCGACCATGCCGCTTTGCGAGGGCATTTGCTGCTGGAGGGCGTGTACCGCACACCTGAACAGTTCACGAGCGAGCTTCATCATTTGATCCCTGTGGAAATTACCATTCCGCTAAACCGCGTAGGGAGATTGGAAGATATCTCTGTCGAGATTGAAAATTTTGATGTGGACCTGCTTTCTTTACGTAGTCTAAACATTACAGGCGTTCTTTCTTTGCATGGTGTGGAAAGCTCGCACGCGGAAGAGACGGCGGTCTGGTTGGATGAAGAATTTACCGTAGTGCATGCACCTGAGCATCCGGTTCAATCCCTTTCCGCCGATGAAGAGTATCGTCAGGCAGAGGCCTATTCTACCAATGACTCGACCTCTGATTACGTTACAGATCCTGAAACCTCCTACAGTGTGCCAGTACAACAGGAGTCCATTTCCTGGGAACAGCTGTCTGAGGACCAAGGGGAACAGCAATCATCGTCGGAACAGCAAGCTTATGAGCCAGCAGTAGATCCTAACCGATTCTATGAGCCTTGGACGGGCAAAGCAGTTGAAGATAACTCTCCCGAGGTCAAACATGAGCATGGGTCTCCGGAAGTGTGGGGATTTCAGCAAAAGGAAGCATGGGCAGGGGGAAATGAGTCCAAAGTATCTTCCGCATCTCCTAATGTAAATTATGACCCTTTGCTGTCTGAACCGCATCCTGCTACGGAGTCCGAGGTCTATCTGGAGCCACAGTTGGAAGCGAGTCAAGTAGATAGCTTCGACTTCAGGCCTGAAGCGTCAGAACAGGTGAATCACGAGGCCCATGACACTTTTACTGAGGATAAGCCAGAGATGCGTGTGGCGCTTAACAGTAAAAAGGATGAAGAGGCAGACGAGCCAGACCCGGTTGTCTACTCATCATTGCTCCAATCCAGCCGTTCGGTGAAAGAAGCGGAATACCAGCAGCAATTGGAGCAGGAGCCGCAGGATCAGAAAGCCGAAGAAGAGCGGGAGAATGCCAAGTGGAAGAACCTTTTTTTTCATACACAAGATGAAACACCTTTTCGTAAGGTGCGGTTATGCATAGTACAGCGCGAGGATACACTGGAAACCATAGCTGACCGTTATCAGCTCAGCACGCGTGAGCTTCAACTGTATAACAGATTGGCGGAGCATCATGTGGAAGAAGGACAGGTATTGTACATCCCTTGATCCGGTTGCTGAAAAATGCACAGCGGGTGTTGACTATAGTCAATGGGAAATGTATGATGTGGTATAGTTATTGAAAGACTGAGATCGGGAAGAGTAGGCAGCAAGCCCTTCAGAGAGTGGAATTGCAGCGCTGTGAGGTTCCGCAGGAAGCTACTGGCCGAAGTCACCCGGGAGTCGCCTGTTTGAACGGTTCCTCATTTAATTCCTACGGAAGATAAGAGGTTCACGGTAGAATAAGGCCGGTCCGCAACCGTTATCTGCATAAAGTGTCACACCATGTGTAATGGATCAGTGGATACATACACTAGGGGTGAAACAAAGGTGGTACCGCGAGAGAACAGCCTTTCGTCCTTTGAGGATGAAGGGCTTTTTTTATTTGCCAATTGAAAAATCATGGAGGTATCCTGATATGTCAGAACAAGACAACAAGACAACCTTGGAAATGCCAACAACGTACGATCCAAAATCAGCAGAACAAAAATGGTACAAAACGTGGATGGAGAAGGGCTATTTCCGCGCTGGGCAACATCCAGAGGCAGAGCCTTTTACAATCGTTATTCCACCACCGAATGTTACAGGTATGTTGCATATTGGACATGCTCTTGACTTTACTTTGCAGGATATTATTATTCGCGCCAAGCGGATGCAGGGCTATGATGCCTTGTGGCTGCCAGGGGCAGACCATGCGGGTATTGCTACCCAAACAAAGGTAGAGCAAAAGCTGCGTGAAGAAGGCCTGACACGTTATGATTTGGGCCGCGAGAAGTTTTTGGAGAAAGTGTGGGAGTGGAAGGATCTTTACCTAGATAATATCCATAACCAATGGGAAAAGATGGGTTTTTCTCTCGATTATTCTCGTGAGCGTTTTACGCTGGATGAGGGACTGTCCCAAGCGGTACGCGAGGTATTCGTTAAACTGTACAAGAAGGGTCTGATTTATCGCGGTAAACGCATCATAAACTGGGACCCTGCTGCACGTACTGCATTATCGGACATTGAGGTGGAATACAAAGAGGTGAACGGAAATCTGTATCACCTGCAATATCCACTGAAAGACGGTAGCGGATTTATTACGGTAGCCACTACACGTCCTGAAACGATGCTGGGCGATACAGCTGTAGCTGTACACCCGGAAGATGAACGCTACAAGCAAATGATCGGCAAAACGCTTGTGCTCCCAATCATCGGACGGGAAATTCCGGTCATTGCGGATGATTATGTTGATAAAGATTTCGGTAGCGGCGCGGTTAAAATTACACCGGCTCACGACCCGAATGACTTTGAAATGGGACAACGTCACCAGCTGCCACAAATTACAGTGATGGACGAAACGGGAACGATGAATGCCGAAGCAGGCAAATATCAGGGCCTTGATCGTAGCGATTGCCGTAAGCAAATCGTCGCTGATCTGAAAGAGCAGGGCGTACTGATTCGTATTGAAGAGCACGTACATCAAGTAGGCCACAGCGAGCGTACAGGTGTAGTTGTAGAACCTTATCTGTCCACACAATGGTTTGTGGAAATGAAGCCTCTGGCAGCTAAAGCCATTGAAGTGCAGAAGGCTGGCAACGGGGTAAACTTTGTACCGGATCGCTTTGAACGTACTTATCTGCATTGGATTGAAAATGTGCGTGACTGGTGTATTTCCCGTCAATTATGGTGGGGACACCGTATTCCGGCTTGGTACGATGAGGATACCGGAGAAGTGATTGTATCGGCGGAGGACCCTACAACTTTGCCTGTGTATGCTGGCAGAAAGCTAAAACAGGATGAGGATGTGCTGGATACTTGGTTCAGCTCGGCTTTGTGGCCGTTTTCGACACTGGGCTGGCCTGAGCAGACAGAGGACCTCAAACGCTACTATCCGACTAATGTCTTGGTTACAGGCTATGACATTATTTATTTCTGGGTATCGCGTATGATTTTTACAGCACTCGAGTTTACGGAAGAGATTCCGTTCAAGGACGTACTTATGCACGGGTTGGTTCGTGATGCGGACGGTAGAAAAATGTCCAAATCCCTCGGCAACGGTGTTGATCCGCTCGACGTGATTGACCAATATGGTACCGATGCCATGCGTTATATGATTTCCACCAGTAGCACGCCTGGGCAAGACCTTCGTTTCCGCTGGGAGCGGGTGGAGCAGGCCCGCAACTTTGCCAATAAAATCTGGAATGCGTCACGCTTTGCGCTGATGAATCTGGAAGGCGTCACTTCGGCAGATATAGACATTACTGGTGACCTGAGCACCGCTGATCGTTGGATTCTGCATCGTCTAAACGAAACTTCACGCGACATCACGCGTCTAATAGATGCTTATGAATTTGGCGAGACAGGCCGCCTTCTGTATAACTTTATTTGGGATGATTTGTGCGACTGGTACATTGAGTTTGCGAAGCTTTCCCTATATGGCGACAACGCAGATGCGAAAAAGAAAACGCAGTCCGTACTTGCATATGTATTGGACCGGACGCTGCGCATGATTCATCCGTTCATGCCGTTTATCTCTGAGGAAATATGGCAGCATCTTCCACATGAGGGAGAAACGATTACACTGGCCGCTTGGCCTGTTTATGATCCGGCTTTTGAGGATAAGGATGCAGTTGCAGAAATGAATTTGCTGATCGACGTAATTCGCGCTGTGCGCAATATCCGTGCTGAAGTCAATGTGCCGATGAGTAAAAAAATTGAGTTGCTCATAAAACCCGGCGATCAAGCCGTTCTCGATATCATTAACCGCAATGGGGAATATGTGCGTAGATTCTGTAATACGTCTGAATTCGACGCGGGATTAGAGTTCACCGTTCCAGATAAAGCGATGACATCTATAGTTAGCGGCGCAGAGTTGTACCTGCCGCTGGCCGGACTGCTTGATATTGCCCAGGAAATTAGCAGACTGGAAAAAGAACTTCAGCATTTGAACAGTGAAGTGGAGCGCGTGGAGAAAAAGTTATCTAACCAAGGCTTTGTGGCGAAGGCACCAGCTAAAGTCATCGAGGAAGAGAAGGCCAAGCAAGCCGATTACTCAGATAAGCGCGCTAAAGTTATCGCACGTATTGAAGAACTCAAGGGATAATTTCACTCACAATAAAATGACCTGAAGGTGAAGAGGATGTCAGATACGATCAGGGGCGGAGATACGGCTCCTTTACAAAGCTATGATGAGGCAGTGGAATGGATTAACGGCTTGATTCCGTTTGGTATCAGACCTGGACTGGAACGAATTGAACAACTAATGAGTAAATTGGGTGATCCGCAACGACATCTGAAATTTGTGCATATTGCGGGAACCAACGGTAAAGGCTCGACTTGTGCCTTTCTGACCTCTGTGCTACTTAAATGTGGGTACGATGTCGGGACTTTTACGTCTCCGTACATCACCCGATTTACGAACCGCTTTCAATTCAATGGGACCGATATTCCCGATGAAACGCTGGTTTTGCTTGCCAATCGCTTGTATCCGTTGGTGAAAGAAATCGCAGATAGTGAATTGGGATCACCTACAATGTTTGAGGTATCGACAGCGTTGGCTATTTTATACTATGCTACGGTATCTTTCCCAGATGTTGTGGTATGGGAGACAGGTCTTGGGGGAAGGATGGATGTAACTAATATCGTGAATCCAATCCTCTCGGTTATTACAAATGTCGGCTATGACCATACGGATATTTTGGGAGATACGCTCGAACAGATTGCAAGGGAAAAAGCCGGTATCATCAAACCGGGTGTACCTGTCGTCAGTTGTGTTTCCCAACCCGAGGCTATTCAGGTCATACGTGAAACGGCGACAAAGCAAGGAGCTACCTTGTACCTGGCAGGAGAACAATTTACGTATGAACGGCTAAACGGAGATGAAACAGCTCAAACCTTTTCATTCGCGGGGCCCTTCCGACATATGGAAATTGACATCACGTTGTTAGGCGAGCACCAATGTTCTAATGCGGCAGGAGCTATGATGGCACTTGAGGTCCTACGTCAGTATATGGCTTTTGTGTTGGATGATGCAGAACTGCTGGAGGGCTTTAGGCAAACTGCCTGGGCAGGGCGTCTCGAACAAGTCAGTACATCACCGAGAATTGTTCTTGACGGGGCTCATAATCCAGAAGGAGCACAGACGCTGGCCAAGAGTCTTCCTCAAGTGTATTCGTACAAAAAATTGGTTTTAATGATGGGGATGCTGTCAAACAAGCATCATGAAGCATACTTGCAGCATATACTGCCACTAGTGGATACGCTTATCCTGACCGAGCCCGATTTTCGGCGCAAAATGAATGCCGCTGAATTGGCTCATCTCGTGGAGAAGCTGCGGCCGTCTTATGCCAAAACGGATTTAAAAATAATTGTAGAAGGTGACTGGAAAAAGGCTCTTGGCCTGTTTCAATCACATACGGAAGCGGAAGATCTGGGGGTGGTGTCCGGCACGCTGTACCTTATTGCGGATGTACGGGCTACCCTTATGTATCAAACCGATTCGGAAAAAGGTTGGTGAAATTTGTTGATTACTTCGGAACATGTTCATTTTATCGGTATCGGCGGCTACGGGATGAGCGCGATTGCTCGAGTCATGCTGGAGATGGGTTATACCGTGACTGGCTCAGATGTGGCATCACAGGAGCTGACAGAAAAACTGGCGGCAAAAGGCGCAAAAATATATATTGGACACACGCCTGAGCATATTGCAGGCGCGGATATCGTCGTCTATTCAACAGCATTGTCACGTGACAATGTGGAGCGGGTGGCAGCGGAGGAATTGAATATTCCAACTCTGCACCGTTCGCAGATGCTGGCTCGCTTGCTTAACGAACGTAAGGGAATAGCTGTTGCGGGTGCGCACGGTAAAACGACAACCTCTTCCATGATCGCTCTGGTTATGGAGAGATGTAACGTTGATCCAACGTATATTATTGGCGGCGAAATCACGAATTTGGGGACGAATGCCAAAGCAGGTAAAAGCGAGTTTGTCGTTGCTGAGGCGGATGAGAGTGATGGTTCTTTCCTGCAATATCATCCTTGGCAAGGCATCGTAACCAATATTGAAGCAGATCATTTGGAAAATTACGATGGCGACTTTAATCGTCTGAAAAGTGCTTATGTACAGTTTTTGAGTCAAATTCGACCGGATGGAGCGGCTATTGTATGCGCAGATGATCAGAACATCCGGGAAATGCTGCCTCAACTCCAGACTCGGGTCATTACTTATGGAGTGGAGCATGAAGCGGATTATATGGCGACAGATATCCAATTAGGTGACCGTCGATTAAGCTTCACTATGAGCCGTAAGGGAACAGCACTCGGAACAATCGAACTATCAGTGCCGGGTAAACATAACATGTATAATGCGATGGCAACTGTAATTTCATGTTTGGAAGCAGGGATTCCATTCGATCAAATCGCTGCTACAATTGTGGAATTTCACGGAGCGAAGCGTCGGTTTCAAGTACTAGGTGAAAGCAATGACATACTGATTATTGATGACTATGCGCATCACCCAACAGAGATTGAGGCTACGATTAGCGCAGCGAGAGCGACTGGCAAGCGTATTATTGCTGTATTCCAGCCGCAACGCTATAGCCGCACCTTTTTCCTGCTCGATGCGTTCAGCCGCGCGTTTAGCGAGGCTAGTGAAGTCATCATTACCGATATTTATTCACCAGCGGGAGAAAAACAGATTGAAGGCGTGCATTCTTCCAAGCTCGTGGATTTAATCGTCCAAAACAGCAATGCTAATGCAATCTATTTGCCGACCAAAGAAGCTGTGATCGAGGAGTTGAAAGATCGATTACAGCCGGGTGATCTTGTGCTGACGATGGGAGCAGGAGATATCTGGAAAGCAGGTGACGCGTTAGCGCGCCATCTTCGCGGACAGCAAGTGTAAACCGTATAAAAATGAGCTGTTGCACCAATGAATTACAAAAAAAGGGTATTCCGAACACGACTGTGTTTCGGGATACCCTTTTTTGTAATGCTGGGGCATATATTCTTAGCTTAACTCATACAACAGACTATGAGGAAGTATGGGACAAGGAGGGAGTGCATCCATGAACAAGACCAAGATGACATTCCGGTTCGACCAACAGTTGCCGGAGACAAGCCGGGAGGATAAGCTACAGGTGCTTCCGTACAAAAACGAGTCGATTACGAACGAACAGCGTGAAACTGATAACCCGCATAAAGGAACGGAACGGAACAGAGGAATGGAGAAAAATACTGCAACTACACAAGAATCAAAGATCAATGAGCCTGAGGATCGGAATAAACGCATTTCAAGTCGGCGTTTTGCTCCGACATTAAGAGTACAAGAGGGATGGGATGACCCCTTTGGTCGTTCGGCGGCTTCCTGGTCAGATGCGGAAGTTCTACCGGATAGCCTGGAAGAGGATGAGGAAGCTTATCATTCTGGCCAAGAGTACAGAAGACGTCCGCCCAACCCTTCTAGATGGAAACTGGTTGGCTCTGTAGCCAGCGCACTGGTGACCGGAGGCATGTTTGGATATATTATGTTGTTACTGTTTAACGGAGGAGGCATGGTTCCGGGATCAGATCCTTCAGTAGAGGAGGCTGTACCGGTCTTTAAAGAATCTGTTGGTGTGGATGCAATATCTGCAAAAGAGAATTCTGTCCCTGTCACTGTCATAGAGGCTCAGGTACCACCTCAAACCTACTATTTGTTGCAATATGGGGTTTTCAGCACCCCAGAACGGGCCTTACAAGCAAAAGAAGAACTATTAAAGGCAGGTATTGCAGCAGGAGGGGATACCGAGGACCAAAACCGGGTATATGCAGGAATATCACCGGATAGGGAGCAAGCCAAGTTGCTCAGCAATCAGTTGAAAACACAAGGAGTCGAATTGTATGTTCGTGAGCTTGAATTGCCTGGATTTGAAAAAGCGGCTTACGGAGGCGAAGGTGATAAACTCACTAGCTTTTTTCAGTTAAGTAGCTCATTGGTGGGTAAGTTGAGCGGACTTTCCTCAAACTTGCTCGGAGAAGGAGGTCCGAATACGGTGCCAGCCTCCGACATGAAGGAGCTGAACGACCTGCATCAGCAGTGGACACAAAATATCACTGTACTTCCCAGTGCTCTTCCGAAGGAAGCGGTTGCCTCCGCAACCTCACTTGAAAAGGCGATGAACAGCGCGATCTCTGCACTTGGGGAATATAATAAGAATACAGCCAAGGAACACATTTGGGAGATTCAGTCCTCCATGATGGAATATGTTTTGCGTGAGAGGGAATTTATCCAATTCATAAAACAATAGGCTAACCATATTTTCCGGCAAGGAACTGGAAATAGTTCCCCATGCCGGATTTCTGTTTGTATTGCAGTACAAATCACCGTATAATAATGAAGGTGTCAAAAAATGGCGAGGGAAGATCAGGATGAAAAAAAATGTAGGAATGCTTATACTGTTTTTATTGCTCGGTTGGCTCTTGGGTGCATGGATTGCCAAAGCCCTTCAATCGATCAAATTCCTTTCTTTTCTGACCCACCCCACTAGGATATCTTGGTCGCCGAGAGCGGACCTGGATATTATCAGCTACAACATAACAATAAATTTTGAATTGAGCCTGCTTAGTCTGATCGGCATCATTGCCGCGTTCTGGCTGTACCGCAGGCTCTAACTGATGAAAAGGAGCTTCCCTTATGGACGGGAAAATTACGCCCCGCATTATTTTGGCATCGACTTCACCAAGAAGGAAGGAATTGCTCGCATTTTTGAGACTCCCCTTTGAGGTGGTGCCAAGTCATGCGGATGAGAGCACGCCTGAGAGCTGGACGCCTCAGCAAATCGTGGAGACCCTTGCGGCACGCAAAGCCCAAGCGGTCGTGAACACCGTCACTCAGTCGAAGGAAGCCGGACTGGTGATTGGCAGTGATACCATTGTCGTGCTGGATGGTTCGGTATTGGGCAAGCCAGCCGACCATGCGGACGCAGTTCGCATGCTGACTGCATTGCAGGGAAGGACACACCGCGTGTACACCGGGGTAGCCTGCATACATACCGGAACCGGCGAAGTGCTTGTCAGACATCGCCAAACGGAGGTTACAATGAAGCCTCTGAGTCAAGAGCAAATTGTGGCATACGTGAATACTGGTGAACCGTCTGACAAGGCAGGAGCGTATGGCATTCAAGGCATGGGTGCTACGCTGGTGGAATCTATTCAGGGTTGTTATTTTAACGTCGTAGGATTGCCGCTTTCCTTGCTGTCGGACATGCTGTCCGATTTTGGAGTGAATGTGTTGCGTCCATAAAGGGGATAAACATATGCTGGAGTCGCCAATACTGATGCTTCGCGACCTCCCCCATGAAGAACGACCAAGAGAGCGCATGATGACATATGGGGCGGATGCCTTAAGCAACGCGGAGTTGCTGGCAATATTGCTGCGTACAGGAACGCAAAATGAGTCTTCGGTGCATTTAGCGCAGCGTATTTTGCAGCAGGCAGGAAATTTGCGTCAACTGGTGGATATGAGCTTGAACGAGTTGACCCAGATTAAGGGCATTGGGGATGCTAAAGCGATACAGCTAAAAGCGGGTATCGAACTGGGGCGTCGATTAGCTTTGTCTCGCCATTTGGAGACCCCGGTGATTAGTTGCCCGCGGGATGTGGCAGATCTGTTGTTTGAGCAGCTTCGTTATTTGCAGAAAGAGCATTTTGTATGCTTGTTCCTTAACACTAAAAATCATGTCATTGCTCAGGAAACACTATCTATGGGTAGCCTGAATTCTGCCATCGTGCATCCACGTGAAGTATTTCGGGCAGCAATCAAATGCAGCAGTGCTTCAATAATTTGCGCTCATAACCATCCGAGCGGTGATCCGAAGCCAAGCCCGGAAGATGTCCAGTTGACTCGCCGCCTGATGGAAGCGGGCAACATCGTGGGTATCGACGTGCTTGATCATATAGTGATCGGGGACGGGACCTTTGTAAGTTTGAAGGAACAAGGTCTGATATAATATAATATTTAAATCAAACATTTAAACACGACCGGATAATCCGGCCTGAATAAACCGCTTATACATTGGATAACAGATTTCAGGGAAGAGAAAAGGAGATTACATCATGCTGGGTGGCTTTACAAAAGATTTGGGAATAGATTTGGGGACGGCAAACACGCTTGTATACGTAAGAGGTAAAGGAATTGTGGTTCGTGAACCATCTGTAGTCGCTTTGCGTACAGATACAAAAACCATTGAGGCTGTTGGTGAATCTGCGAAAAAAATGATCGGTCGCACACCGGGAAATATCCGTGCGATTCGTCCGATGAAGGACGGTGTCATTGCTGATTTTGATACGACAGCAACGATGATCAAATATTTTATCCGTCAGGCGCAAGCCCAACGCTCTTTGTTTCCACGCCATCCGAACGTGATGGTTTGTGTGCCTTCGGGCATTACTGCGGTGGAGCAGCGTGCTGTTGAAGATGCGACGAAGCAAGCAGGCGCAAGAGAGGCATATACGATAGAGGAGCCGTTTGCAGCAGCAATTGGCGCTGATCTTCCTGTATGGGAGCCTACAGGCAGTATGGTTGTCGATATCGGTGGAGGTACAACCGAGGTGGCAGTCATTTCCCTGGGTGGGATTGTAACAAGCCGCTCCGTGCGTGTCGCTGGCGATGAAATGGACGAGTCCATCATCCAATACGTGAAGCGCCAATACAATCTGATGATTGGTGAACGGACTTCAGAGCAACTGAAAATGGAAGTGGGTTCAGCTATGCCATTAGAGCAAGTGGAAACCTCGGAAATCCGCGGACGTGATCTGGTAACAGGTTTGCCGAAGACGATCACGATTACTTCTGATGAAATTAGTGAAGCATTATCGGATACAGTCAATGCAATCGTGGATGCGGTTAAAGTAACACTGGAAAAATGCCCTCCCGAATTGGCAGCGGATATCATGGATAGAGGTATTGTACTTACTGGCGGTGGAGCACTTCTACGTAACCTGGACAAGCTGTTGGCAGGTGAAACCGGAATGCCGGTGATCGTAGCAGAAAATCCTCTAGATTGTGTGGCAATCGGCACAGGCAGAGCGTTGGAAAATATTCATTTGTTCAAATCGCGCAGCAGTTCTGCCGTCCGTTCCAAACGTTGAATCGGGGGTGTAGGAACTGTTTAAGCTGCTTGGCAATAAAAGACTATTTGTTCTATTGATTGGAATCGTTCTGTTTATTGCCCTTATGGGGATTACACTTGGACAGAGGAATTCCTTAACCTGGCCCGAGAAGTTCGCCAGAGATTCGATTGGCTTTGTGCAAGGTATCTTTTACAGGCCCGCTTCTGCAATAGCGGGCTTCTTTGAAGATATCGGGAATATGCGCAGTATCTACGAAGAAAATGAACGGTTAAAAATTGCTGTGGCAAAGCTGACTCGTGACCAAATTCAGACCCATAATTATGTTGAAACAAATGCCAGACTGCAGAATGAACTGAAGTTCACCCAAACGCAAAAGGCGAAAAATAATTATGATTATCGTGTTGCTCAAGTGAACAGCGTCAGCAATGATTCCAAAACGCTTGTGATCGATATTGGTGAGAAGGACGGAGCGAAGGTTGGTCAGGAAGTCAGTTCGCTTGAAGGATTTGTAGGAGTCATTAGTCAAACGGGGAATTTTACGTCCACCGTTACCCTATTGACTACATTGGATCCTAAAAATCCGAATTCTTATGCTATTGCAGCGACAGTCTTGGGCAAGGAAAATCAATCGTTTGGTATGATTGAAAGCTATGATCCGGGTACGAACAGATTTCAAATGACTCGCATTGAGGAAAAAGATCCAATCGCAAAGGGTGATCAGATTATTACATCTGGCGCAGGTGGTAAATTCCGCAAAAACCTAATGGTTGGAACGGTAGAGAAGATTCAGGTTGGGGAGTTTGGCAAAACACGGACAGCGATTATTAAACCGGCAGCCAGCTTTGTGGATTGGAAAGAACTGCTCATCCTCTACACTCCTGAGGTACCGGAATAATGAAGATGCGCGGTCAGGTTCTAATACTGCTGCTGTTTGTACTGTTTATAGCTGAAGGGACGATTCTTCCATGGCTTCTTCCGGATAGTTGGCATTCAAGAATGGTTCCGAATTTTGTGTATGTCGTGATCTTGTTTGTGTCTGTGTATTACAGCCGTCATACAGCATTGGTGCTAGGTATTGTTTTTGGACTTATTCATGATGTAGTGTTCTATGGGTTTATCATTGGGCCTTATTCTTTTGCAATGGGGTTGTCTGCATACTTATTGGGGCTTGTTTTTACAGCTCGACGTGCGCAGATGCCCATTATGATGGCAGCCGTGTTGATTGGTAGTTTCCTCTTGGATTCTATGCTTTTTGCCATTGACCAGCTGTTCCAGCTGAATCATCAGACTTTCAATTGGGCACTTGCTCAGTATATAATTCCTGATTTATTTATCCATTTTCTGTTCGCCCTCATCATTTATGTCCCAGTTCGCAAGCAGTTGCAGCGTTTGGGTACCCGTGTGAAAAAGGAAGAGGCTGTCTAGGTCTTTTTACACACATTTTGTCCGGGTTAGCAGGGATTTGACGTCCCGGGGACGAAATGATTGAGATAGGAGGGACAGGCTAATGGCGGTGAAATCGAATCATGTCACGATTAAAGGCATCAAAGATGGCCTGGTATTCCTGCTGGACGATCAATGCGAGTTTGAGAATTTGCTGGGTGAGCTGCGTTTTAAGCTGGAGCACAGTCATCAAAATATTTTAACAGGCCCGATCATTCATGTGGATATTAAGCTGGGAAGCCGAGAAGTGACAGAGGAACAGAAGGAAAGTATTCTGGAGATTTTGAAGCAAAAGGGGAATCTGCTCATCAGGTCTGTAGAATCACCTGGACTGCCTGTGGAAGTGCAGGGAAAGCCCCCTATTCATACGGTGACAGGGATTATCCGATCTGGTCAAGTGCTTCATCACAATGGGAACCTACTCTTTTTGGGAGATGTAAACCCGGGTGGAATTATAACATGTACTGGTGATATTTATGTCCTCGGCGCTCTGCGAGGCATGGCGCATGCAGGGATGGAGGGAAATAGTGAAGCGATTATAGCGGCTTCCTATTTTGCACCGACACAGTTGCGAATTTCCGAAATGATCAGCCGTCCACCAGACGAATGGGAGACACGTGAATCCGGTATGGAATTTGCGTATCTCAAGGATGGCGCTATGCAAATAGATAAAATGAGCAATATTGTGCGTCTGGGCCGCGATTTTAACGTGTTCAAAGGGGTGTAGCACATGGGAGAGGCTATCGTCGTCACTTCAGGAAAAGGCGGCGTCGGCAAAACGACGACGTCAGCCAATATAGGAACAGCGCTTGCACTACTCGGCAAAAAGGTATGTTTGGTGGATACGGATATCGGTTTGCGTAATCTAGACGTTGTGATGGGTCTGGAAAACCGAATTATTTACGACCTTGTTGATGTAGCGGAAGGTCGTTGCCGTTTAAATCAGGCACTGGTTAAGGACAAGCGTTTTGAGGAGCTGTATATGCTGCCAGCCGCTCAAACCAAGGACAAGAGTGCTGTTACGCCGGAGCAGGTTAAGGATATTATTTTGGAGCTTAAAAAGGATTTTGAATATATATTGATCGATTGCCCTGCGGGTATTGAACAAGGCTTTAAAAATGCCATTGCTGGGGCGGATCAGGCTATTGTTGTGACTACTCCGGAAAATGCAGCCGTACGCGATGCAGACCGGGTAATTGGTTTACTGGAAAGCTCACATGTGATATCACCCAAGTTGGTGGTTAACCGCATTCGCAATAGCATGGTTAAATCCGGAGATATGTTGGATATTGATGGAATTTTACAAGTGCTTAGCATAGACCTTATTGGGATTGTGCCGGATGATGAAATGGTAATTAAAGCAGCTAATACAGGGGAGCCTACCGTTATGAATCCAGATTCACAGGCCGCGATTGCTTACCGTAACATTGCGAGACGGATTTTGGGCGATACAGTGCCCCTCATGCAGCTAGACCAGAAGAAAAGCGTGATGACACGTTTTAAGAAGTTTTTTGGTATGGGTGGATGAGGAAAACCGGAAGTTATGGCTGGTAAATTGCTTCCACGCTTCCTAAGTGATTTTCTATTGGTTCTAAGGTAGGAGCTGTAGTAGTATTCATTTGTAATACTAGACACTTAAATAAGTAATAATCTTATTTAAGTGTTTTTGGTTTGTCTTTTTAAATTCCTATAATACGGCTTCACAAAATTTAGGGTCACTACATAAATATTATAAACACAAAACAAATCCGGTGCGTTAGCGCCGGTTTTTTTGATTTTTAGGTACTTATTCCCGAGCGGGACAACATAAGTTGAAGCCCGTCCTCATAAGATGTATCAAACATACCTCGCTGAGGGGGCTGAACAGGATGAATAAAAATTCCGGAATCAAGCAGCGCAGAGAAGAACGTATACAGCAGCTAATCGCGGGAAGCAAAGCGGAGACGTATCCCTCTGGCATATATCAGTACAGGCACGGGGATAAAGATATGAGGTCGATGCCTATAGTCAGTGCCAACTCGTCCAGAGACCCAGAAACGGAGTGGAAAAATGAGCGGCAACACTGGCAGCAATCTTTTGGGGCGAATCGTGCTCCGTCTTTTTGGACTTCCTTTTGGCGAAGATCAGTCATAGCAACGGTGTTATTTGGAATGGTATGGGGAATGTTTCGTTGGGATATTCCCTATGCAGTGAATTTGAGAATGTTTATTGCGGATGCCTTGAATAAGGATATGGATTTTGCAGCCGTCGGACAATGGTATGAAACTTATTTTGACGGAGCTCCTTCCTTTTTGCCGATTTTTGGCGAGGAGCATGAAACGCACAAGGTAGCCGCAAATCGAAAGGGCTCTCCACCGATCGAAGGCACTATAACACAGCCTTTTGTACTGAGCCTGAAAGGGGTAGAAATTACGCCGAATGTCACTGACAACGGGCCAATCGTTGTTAAAAGTATAGATGCAGGACGAGTATTAGACATATTAAATCATCCCAAAAGCGGGATTTCGGTTACAGTTCGACACACTGGCGGTATCACAGCAACTTACGGGAGGCTTTCCCGCTCTACCTTAAAAGTGAACGACTGGGTTCAGGAGGGAGATGAGATCGGTGTACTGCCAGCAAGTCGCAGCGGCAGCGAGGGGGCAACTTTATTTTTGGCAGTTCAGAGAGGGGATCACTACATTGACCCGTCGGAAGTGGTAGCCCTTGATTAATGTCCGAGGGGTGACCTTATCACTACATCCACTGTTTGTATTGGTTATGCTGACCTCCATAATAACGGGACATTTTATCGAGATCATCACTTTATTTACATTGGTGTTTATTCATGAGCTAGGTCATGCGACAGCTGCTTCGTTGTTAGGCGCGCGGGTGCTTTCCATACAGATGCTACCCTTTGGAGGAGTTGCGGTCATTGAGGATCAGGGGAAGCTCAATGCGTGGAAGGAGATTGTCATTGCGCTAGCGGGGCCCCTGCAAAACGGAATCATGATCATCATCCTTTTATGGTTCAAAAATGTGAGTGGACCGGAGTATGATTATGTAAATTATATAATTCAGGGGAATGCAGTTATTGCACTGTTTAATTTGCTGCCCATTTTACCACTTGATGGTGGGAAAATATTGCAGGCAATGATTAGCTTATCCTTTTCTTATCACCGCACATTAGTGTGGACCTTTAGGGCCAGTATCGTAACGAGTCTGCTATTTTGTATGTATGGTATTTCACCGTTGTTAAGGCAAAATGGGCCTATGCATTTAAATCTGCTGGCGGTAGGGATTTTTTTGCTTTATTCTAATATTGTGGATTATCGGAATATCCCTTACCGTTTTATACGGTTTTTGCTGGGGAGGGACGAGCTTTTTTACCGCGAAATAGCTAAGGGAAGTATTGCCTTACCTATTGTATCCCTGCCAATGAAACATTTGGAGCCTATTTTGCGTCTTTTCAGAAGAGATCGGTATCATATGGTTTATGTTATGAATGAACAGGGACGAATTGTAGCCGTACTGCCGGAGCAACGCCTTATTCGCTCTTATTTTGCGACACGCCCGCCAGATGGTGGAGAACCCAAGCCTAAATAATGTTTTATGAGTAAGAAAGAGGCTGTATCCAGAGAGGTTGAAAAACCATGAAGCAAATGATTGTACAATGCCAGCAGCAGATGACCCAAATGGCGCTGTTGGAAGAGGGACGATTGGTTGAATATGCGGCTGAACTACCGCGAAAACGGGGGATTCTAGGTTCTTTTTTCAAAGCGAGGGTGGTCAATGTGCTACCAGGTATGCAAGCCGCCTTTGTTGACATTGGACAGCGAAAGAATGCCTTTTTGTACGTAGATGACGTACTTCATGCTCATTTGGACAAGCAGCCGGAGGTAAAGCCATCCATTTCTGAAGTGTTAAAGGTGGGGCAGGAAATTGTAGTACAGGTATTAAAAGAGGCAGTTGGTAGCAAAGGAGCCAGGGTCACCACTCATTTTTCACTTCCGGGTCGCTGGATCGTATATATGCCCCGTGCTGATTATGTGGCCGTATCCAAGAAGATCGAACGTGAGGGCGAGCGCACCCGTTTGAAAGCAATGGGAGAGCAGCTACGCACAAGTGAGGAAGGACTCATAATCCGTACCGTTTCGGAGGACATGAGTATAGATGCGATTGAAAATGATCTGAATCAACTGCGTAAGCAGTGGACGGCTATTCAGCGTAAAGCGGGTGAATACTCGGCTCCGTGCGAATTACACCGGGATTTAAGTATTGTTCAGCGATTGATTCGGGATGTGTTTACACCTGAACAGGATGAACTGGTTATTGACAGTGAAGAGCAAGCAAAGGATGCAGAAATCATGCTGCAACAGATTGGTCCTGCGAAAGCTCATGTAAGTATATTTCGTGGTGCAGAAGAAACGATTTTTAAAGCTTATGGCATTCATGAGCAGCTGGAACGCGATTTTGCGCGAAAGGTATGGCTGCAGGGCGGTGGATACATTGTCATTGATCATACAGAGGCATTAACCGTTATTGATGTGAATACGGGAAAGTTTACGGGAGGCAGTAATCTGGAAGAAACGGTAACCCGGACTAACATTGAAGCAGCTGAAGAGATTGCCCGCCTGGTACGTGTGCGTGATATTGGTGGTATCATCATCATTGATTTTATTGACATGGAACAAGAGGAGAACCGTCGGGAAGTATCCTCTGTGCTGGAAGCAAGATTGAAGAAGGATCGGACCAAATCTTATGTTGTCGGTTGGACGCGGTTAGGTTTGCTGGAAATGACCCGCAAAAAAGTGCGTGAAGAAAAGACGCTCGTGTAGAGCGATGCGTAACCCAAAATCATTTTAAAACTAAAGGTTGAATGTGTATAAAGCTTGTGCTACAATCATTTAGTATGTGTGATGCGTAAGATTGGCTGCACATGCTGTAACCGCTCCAATCAGGTACTGAAGTGCAGTATCCTAAGGGAATCTGCCACCTGCTATTAGGCGAGTCTGAGACATAAGGAGGTGCAAGCAAATGTACGCAATTATCGAAACAGGTGGTAAGCAATACAAAGTTCAAGAGGGCGACGTATTGTTCATCGAGAAGTTGGAAGCTAATGATGGTGAAACTGTAACGTTCGATCGTGTTCTGGCAGTGTCCGGCGACAATGGCTTGACAGCAGGTACACCGCTTCTTTCTGGAGCTTCTGTAACAGCTAAAGTTGAGAAGCATGGTCAAGGTCAAAAGGTCATCGTATACAAATACAAACCTAAAAAGAACTACCATGTGAAGCAAGGTCATCGTCAACCGTACACGAAAGTGACGATTGAAAAAATCCAAGCGTAAGAGGGTGCGATAAGTGATTATCGTGCGTATTACACGACTGGAGGATGGCAGCATACAGGGGTTTTCCGTTAAAGGACATGCAAATTTCGCTAAATCTGGCGAGGATATCGTATGTGCTGGCGTTTCGGCGGTAACAGTAGGAACTGTCAATTCGATTGGAGCTCTTACGGACGTTGAGATGGAAACGGAAATGGAAAACGGCTTTTTAAGCGCGTATCTTTCTCCTGAAAGTTATCATGATGCGAACGCACAGGTTCAACTGTTGCTGGAGTCCATGGTGATTATGCTGACAAGCATTGCTGAATCATACGGTAAGTATATTCAAATAGAAAATAATCAAAGAAGGAGGTAGACATCATGTTGAAATTGACATTGGATCTTCAATTATTCGCATCGAAAAAAGGTGTAGGTTCCACAAAAAACGGACGTGACAGTAAATCGAAACGTCTTGGAGTGAAACGTGCTGACGGTCAAGCAGTTACCGGCGGTAGCATCCTGGTTCGTCAACGCGGAACGAAAATTCACCCGGGCACGAACGTGGGCATCGGTAAGGACGACACCCTGTTCGCGAAAGTGGACGGCGTTGTGAAGTTCGAACGTTGGGGCCGTGATCGCAAAAAGGTGAGCATCTACCCGATCGACGTTGCTCCAGTAGCAGCTACTGTAGAAGCTTAATAGCGGCTTAGACACGCTGAAAAGCCTCCGGCACTTTTGTCGGAGGCTTTTTTGCATGATGGTAATGAACTGGAAAGTTAGTCTGTGCTATACTGGATTAAGGTTCTTTAATAATCCATTTAATTATCGCAGAACGGAGAGAAGCCATGTTCCAGCGGATAAGAGCGCCTTATCTGGCGTTGGGTTCCATTCTGATTCCTTTGGTTTTTTCACTGCTCTATCCCGAAGTATTAACGATTATCTTATTAGCAGTATGGTCTGTAGTTGCTGCATGTTTTGGTATGTGGTATACGAATAGACAGGTTGAGTATGAGCGGAAAGCTGCTTTGCGTTCTTTTGAGCGTACAGCGATTGCAATGCTTAACCATCATCGGCATGACTGGATGAATGACTTGCAGGTGCTTTATGGATATATTCGCATGAATAAGCATGATAAATCTGTTGCTTATGTGGAAACAATAAAAGGGCGCGTGGCGGAAGACAGTAAAATATCTAAGTTGGGTATTCCCTCACTGGTGTTTTATTTACAGTCTTTTCGCGTGAACGCCGGTAATTTACAGTTGTCGGTACAGGTTGAGGAGCAGTTAAAGTTAGACGCTGTCATGTCTCCCGAAGACGGCGAGTCGCTTGCCTCGGCCGTCATAGAAACGGTGCGTGCGTATCAATATGGCGGGGGCCGGTCGTCCTGGGGAGAAGTGCGCAGATTGACACTTTATTTCGGTATGGATCAGAATGATGTTATCGTCCGTTTTGAAGGAAGTGACATACCTGCGGATTTGAATATCCTTAAGCGGGTCAGATCCGTACCCGGAAGTGAACGCATTCGAACAGAGAAGCTCCCTACGGGCGAAATGTTTCAAATTCGGATGCAGTGCCAGACATAAGGAAGGTGTAACCATGTTTGTAGATAAAGCGAAGATTTTTGTTAAAGGCGGAGACGGCGGAGACGGATTAATTGCGTTTCGTCGTGAGAAATACGTTCCTGAAGGTGGCCCAGGTGGTGGTGACGGAGGGAACGGTGGAGATGTAATTTTCCGTGTAGATGAGGGTTTGCGTACCTTGATGGATTTTCGGTACCAACGACATTTTAAAGCCCAGCGTGGAGTGAAAGGTCGTAACAAAAGTCAACACGGAGCCAATGCGGAGCACATGATCGTACGTATACCACCGGGAACGGTCATCATAGATGATGATACTGGTGAAGTAGTAGCAGATATGACACGTCATGGTCAACAAGTCGTCGTAGCTAAAGGAGGACGCGGAGGACGCGGGAACATCCGTTTTGCTACGCCGAGTAATCCAGCGCCTGAGTTGGCTGAGAATGGCGCAGAAGGACAAGAACGTTATATCACGCTTGAGTTAAAAGTGATGGCTGACGTAGGTTTGGTCGGGTTCCCTAGTGTAGGAAAGTCTACCTTGTTGTCTGTTGTATCTTCCGCGAAACCGAAAATTGGGGCATACCACTTTACAACGATTACTCCGAATTTGGGCGTTGTAGATGTGGGTGATCATCGTAACTTTGTGATGGCGGATTTGCCTGGTTTGATTGAAGGAGCTCATGAAGGTATTGGGCTGGGACATGAATTTCTGCGGCACATTGAGCGGACGCGTATTATTATCCATGTCGTGGATATGGCGGGCTCCGAAGGACGTGACCCGTTTGAAGATTGGACTAAAATTAACGACGAATTGAAACAATATAATGCAGCATTGGCTGAGCGTCCACAAATTGTGGCGGCCAATAAAATGGATATGCCGGAAGCGGAAGAAAACCTGGCTCACTTCAAAGAGCAGATTGCTTCTATACGTCCTGATCTTGAAATCATGCCTATTTCCTCACTGACACGTCAAGGTGTGAAGGAACTGCTCTACCGGGCTGCTGATTTGCTGGATCAAATACCAGACGAGCCGGTTGTTGAGGAAGTAGCAGAAGTCAATGAACGTAAGGTATTTAAGCTGGATACAGCAGAAGACGAGGGCTTTACAATTGTACGTGAAAACGATACATTCGTGGTGCAGAGCCCTAAAATTGAGCGCATGATGAAGCGCATGCAGTTGAACTCGCATGATGCTATTTTGAAATTAGCAAGAACGTTACGCCACATGGGTGTGGATGCTGAGTTACGCAAGCGTGGTGCCAAAGATGGTACATCTGTACGCATTGCTGATTTCGAGTTCGAATTTGTTGAAGGCAGCAGCTACTACTAAATTTTAAATTAAGGTCTAAAACCTGAACGGTTACTGTACTATAGGAAACTCTATAGAAGGCAGTAGCCGTTTTTTGCATTGTTTGCTTGCCGATTTTCATGAGTTTCGATATAATGTCCTCTATACAAAAACATAAGTCTTTGAGGAGAGGACGTTCTTGAAAGAGCGCTATTACTTGGTACGGGAAGATATTTTGCCTGAAGCTATTGTTAAGACCATACAGGTGAAACTGCTGCTGGCTTCAGGAGATGTTAAAACCGTGCATGATGCCGTCGAGCAAGTTGGGCTAAGCCGAAGCGCCTTTTATAAATATAAGGATGGCATACATTTGGTTAACCAGCTGGAGCGTGAGCGAATTGTTAATATCTCTATTGATTTGGAGCATCAATCCGGAATGTTGTCCAGGGTGCTTGGCAGAGTGGCAGATTTCGGAGGCAATGTGCTGACGATCCAGCAAAGTATTCCACTGCAAGGCAGAGCCAACGTAGTCATCTCGGTAGAAATGTCCAGACTCAGTGAAGAGTTGGGTGTTCTACTGGAGGGCTTGGAAGATATCTCTGGAGTCAAACGTGTTCGCCTGATTGGGCAAGGTTAAGGCAATACAGTTCATTAGATAAAAGTTAGCAGGAGGGGAATGGATGAAACCGGTCAAAGTAGGATTGTTAGGTTTGGGGACGGTAGGAACGGGAGTCGTTCGAATCGTAGAAGGCAATCAGGAAGACTTGAGCAGACAAGTCGGTTCACCGATCATCATTGAAAAAATAGCTGTAAAAAACATAGAAAAATATCGTTCCATTGAAGTGGAGACGAGCAAGCTTACTGAGGACCCATGGGAAGTTATTCGGGACCCTGAAATTGATGTAATTATCGAAGTCATGGGCGGCGTTGATCAGACGAAGGAGTACATTCTGGAAGCGCTGGAGCGGGGTAAACACATCGTAACAGCAAATAAGGACTTAATGGCTTTGCACGGTTCTGAAGTATTAGCAAAGGCGCAGGAAAAGCAGTGTGATATTTTTTATGAAGCGAGTGTAGCAGGTGGTATCCCGATCATTCGTACATTAATTGAAGGTTTCTCCTCCGACCGCATTACCCGCATTATGGGGATTGTGAACGGTACGACAAACTTTATTTTAACCAAAATGAGTCAGGAAGGGGCCTCGTACGAGGAAGTTCTCAAGGAAGCGCAGGAGCTTGGGTATGCTGAATCCGATCCGACCTCAGACGTGGAAGGACTGGATGCAGCCCGTAAAATGGCAATTCTCGGCACGCTGGGTTTCCGCTCTAATGTAGAGCTCAAGGATGTAAGTGTCAGCGGCATTTCAAAGGTAACCAGTGAAGATATTGCTTTTGCTAAAAAACTAGGATATGAAATGAAATTACTCGGCATTGCAGAGAGACAAGGTGATGAATTTACGATTAACGTTCAGCCGACTATGGTACGAAAGCAACATCCATTGGCTTCGGTGAACGGGGTATTCAACGCGGTATATGTGCATGGTGAAGCAGTGGGTGAAACCATGTTTTATGGTGCGGGTGCAGGTGAAATGCCAACGGCAACATCGGTTGTAGCCGATTTAGTAGCTGTAGTGAAAAATCTCAAACTTGGTGTCAATGGGCTTAAAGCCATCGTTCCTTACAACCCTAAAAAAATTAGTAACGACGAAGATGTGTATTTCAAAAACTTCGTGCTTCTGCATGTGGATGATAAAGCAGGGGTGTTGGCACGGATTACGCAAGTATTTGCTGAATTTGATGTCAGTCTGGCATCTGTTGTGCAGCAACCGAATGAGGTTAACCCCGATGCTGAAATTATTATCGTGACTCATTTAGCCAGTAAAGCAAGTATGAAAAAGGTTTTGGAGCATTTTGAAACTTTGGACGTCATCCGTCGGATCAAGAGCGTATATCGAGTAGAGGGATAGTCAATAAAAGCAGGAGGAATTGTCTGTATGACCGTTTTAAAAACAGCAAGAGTGCGTGTGCCTGCGAGTACGGCCAACTTGGGTCCCGGCTTTGATACATTGGGCATGGCATTGTCCTTATATGCATGGATTGAAATGAAGGAGGCCGAACAGACGGCTTTTCATTTATACGGAGATGAAATGAATGGTGTTCCCCAAGATAAAACTAATCTGATTTTCAAGGTAGCACAAATGGTTTTTCGGGAAGCAGGTGTATCAGTTCCTGAGCTCGATATTTCGATGTACTCAGATATTCCACTCACTCGTGGTTTGGGCAGCAGTGCTTCTGCCATTGTGGGCGCCTTGGTCGCTGCAAATACGTTGATTGGCTCGCCTCTACCGGGTTCCAAGCTGTTCGATATGGCAAGCGCCATTGAAAAACATCCGGATAATGTTGGAGCTTCCCTGTTTGGTGGTATTATTACAGCGATGTGGGACGGCGAGCATGCTAGGCATTTACGGCTTGAACCGGATGCCAATTTGGAGGTTATGGTAGTTATTCCAGATTTTCAGCTGTCCACGTCGAAAGCCAGAGAGGTTCTACCCGCGCACGTATCATTGAAGGATGCTGTATATAATATAAGTCATGCTTCCATGCTGGTAGCAGCATTGGCATCGGGAAGAACCGACTTAATCGCCGAAGCGATGCGTGATCAGCTCCATCAGCCTTACCGCGCGGCGCTTGTGCCGGGTATGACAGAGATCTTGCAGGATGCACACCATTATGGTGCCTTGGGTGTGGCTCTCAGTGGGGCTGGACCGACGCTGCTGGCATTGACGGATCAACGGGAGAATCGGAAAGCGGAGCTGGAGCAATATTTAACGGATACCATGAACAAAGAGGGGATCACTGCGTCTGTTTTAAAATTGCGCCCAGAGAATGAAGGAGTTAAAGTATATACAGAAGGGAATACTCTCCCTTTTATGGATATGATTAAAGGGGAACTTACGATATGAAACGAATTGCACTTCTTCCTGAGGGTACCGTTTCTCATGAAGCGATTAAGTATTTGTTAGGAGATACGCCCCATAAATTACTGTTTTACAAGCATATTGCGGACGTATTTCAGGCAGTAGACAAGGGACAGGCAGACTATAGTGTAATTCCCATTGAAAATACGATTGATGGCTCTGTAAGTTTGCATATGGATTGGCTTGTACATGAAGTAGACATTCAAATGCAGGCGGAATGGGTATATCCTTCAATTCAAAATCTTATTGGACATCGTAGCGAATTTACGAAGGATTTGGACAAGCTGGATTTGAGCAAAGTGGTCAAAATTATGTCTCATCCTGTAGCGCTTCCTCAGTGTAAAGAATTCATACAGGCTTTCGCTCCTCAGGCCGAGCTGGAGAGTGCAGGAAGTACGGCGGAAGCCGTCGAAATTGTTAAACATAACCCCGGTAAAGGCTGGACCGCTCTCGGAACCAAGCTTGCGGCTGCCAAACACGGATTGGATATTTTGGCCAGCAAAGTGACGGATCACGATAACAACTTTACCCGCTTTGTCTTGATCGGTCATCAACCTATAAGTCTCCCGGGTGTGCCTGAAGGTCAGCGCACCAGTATTTTGGTCACGCCGCCGCAGGACTTCCCGGGAGCGCTGCATCAGGTTTTATCCGCATTTGCATGGCGCAGGTTAAATCTGTCCCGTATTGAATCGCGTCCGACCAAAAAGCAATTGGGGAATTATTATTTTTACATTGAAGTTTTGGAATCTCTGCATTCCGTTCTGCTTCCAGCAGCCTTTGCAGAGATCGAGGCTTTGGGGTGCCGTGTACGTATTCTTGGCTCTTATCCAAGCTACAAGTATGTTGAAGCAGCGATCGAACCTACTTTAAAGGAACATTAATCGGAGGTGTGATTTTAATGGCAGAACAATGGATCTATCTGGATGGGCAGCATGTGACTAAGGAAAACGCAAAGGTTTCCGTATATGATCATGGATTCTTGTACGGAGACGGTATATTTGAAGGCATTCGTATTTATAACGGGAATATTTTTAAATGTAAGGAGCACTTGGAGCGCCTGTATGATTCTGCGAAATCCATTCAATTAAACATTCCGTTGTCTTCTGATGAAATGTTGGAAGCAATGGCTGAAACGATTCGTCTTAACGAAATGCGTAACGGATATATCCGTCTAGTTGTATCCCGAGGTGCAGGAAATCTAGGTTTAGACCCTCTTCGTTGTGCGAAGGCGAGTGTCATCATTATCGTGGAGCAGCTCGCCATTTACCCAGAAGAAGCTTACTTGACTGGCCTGAAGACAATTTCTGTCTCTCAGCGTCGCAACATCCCGGATGCTTTGAATCCGAAGATTAAATCATTGAACTATCTCAACAATATCCTCGTGAAGATCCAGTCTAACTATGCTGGTGTAGGTGAGGCTATTATGCTCAATTCCCAAGGATATGTGACGGAAGGCTCTGCAGACAACATTTTCATTGTCAAAAACGGAGTGTTGTATACACCTCCTTGCTATTTGGGAGCTCTTGAAGGAATTACTCGTAATGCTATTATCGATTTGTGTGCTAAGCTTGGGTACTCCCTTAAGGAACAACCTTTTACACTGCATGATGTATATGTTGCGGACGAGGTGTTTTTTACAGGAACTGCGGCAGAAGTTATTGCAGCTTATGAGGTGGATGGTCGTACGATCGGCTCCGGCGTTGCTGGCCCAGTGACTTTGGAGCTCCTGACTGAATTCCGGAAGATCGTGGATCAGGATGGCTACAAAGTGTGGCAGGACTAAAATAAAACCGAATCCTTTTAACTGAATGCTCGCGAGAGTATTTAGTTAAAAGGATTTTTTTGTTTGTATGGGGTCATTCGCCCGGTAGGTGCATAGGATGTAATAACAGAAGCCGGGCGTTTATCCCGCCCGAACGAAAGTCTAGGAGGTTTGTGACCTGTGAAAATACACATCGTCAAAAAAGGTGACACTCTATACTTGCTGGCACAGAAGTATAATGTGACGCTGGAGAAAGTTATTGCCGCCAATCCCCAATTGGCAGACCCTAATCAGTTGAGCATCGGAGAGAAAATTAAAATTCCGACAGAGCCTGTCACGATGGAAACACAGCCGTCAACGGTATATCAACACAAGGTTAAGCAAGGAGATTCATTGTGGAAATTGTCCAAGGCGTGGAATGTACCGCTCAAGCTAATTATTGATGCCAATTCCCAGCTTAAAAACCCGAATGCACTACTGGTTGGAGAAACAGTTAATATTCCACACTACAAAGAAGAGAATTCTGATTTTACTGAGAATAAAAAAAATACCGCAGTCAAAGAAGAGATGACACAGCCTAAAACCGAATCCCCGACCAAGGAAGAACTTACCCAGCCCAAGGCGGAATTAATACAGCCTAAACTGGAGAATATGCCTAGCCCTAAAGAAGAGATGACACAGCCGAAAGAAACAGTGAATCCTCCTAAGCTTCCTGAATTAAAACTGCCTGAAGTTCCTATGGCACCCGTAAATCCCGCTCCACCTCAAATGCAGCCCATAGTTACACCACCTGCTCCACCTCAAATGCAACCTATAGTTACCCAACCGATTGCATCTAAGCCACAGCTTCCTACAACTGTTGTGAAGCAACCTGTAGCTGAAAAGTTTTGCGGCTGCACAAAATCGGAGTCGATGGTAAATTCCGAGTGGTCGATACAACAGCCGACATCTGATTATAGCCCACAAATAAATGCAATGCCGAACTCGTGGTATCCGGGGATTGGGTCTCCTCAAGCGCCTATAAATACCTCCTTAACAGAATATGCCTCTCCTATTGTAGTTTCTGATCAGGGCTATCATCATGACTGTGAGCATCCATGGTGCTGGGGGCCTGTGCAGACACCAATTATAAATGCCTATCCAACACCTTATCCTGCCTATTCAGATTGCTGCGCCCCCGGATATTATCCGAGCCATGAAGTGTCTGAAAATGCATCCTATCCTGTCTATCCTCCATTTATCCATCAAGGGCATCCGCCGCAGTATTCAGAGAGTACAGTCCAGAGCAGTCAATGGAGCCAGGCATGGGGAGGACCTCCATATGGTTTGCCTGCGGCTGGACACGTATCCGACTATAGCCAACTACAAGGACAACAATCTGCGAATTCCCCTTATCATCCGTTTGCGCATGGGAATGCACCTATGTATCCATTAGAGGGATATACAACACCCTATATGTTTATGCCAGACTGTGGATGCCGGGAAGAGAACGTCCAGTCGGCACCAGCAATTCCAGGAACGCAGGAGGTAGGTAACAATCTGACTATAGCATCCCAAAATGAAATTGATTCTTCTTCTAAAACAAAGGATCGTAGCGTGAGTAAAGGTAAATCAAAAGACAGCTCTGGCAGCACATCCAAAGAAGAGACGTCCAAAGTCAAGGTTTCCAGTAAAAATGCTACTCATAAGAAGCAAAAATCCCGTAATTCAACTGGAGGAGAAACTCGTTCCTCATCCTTTAGTGCTCGTTCGCGTAAAAATCCATGGATTAGGGACTGACGTGGCTAAAAGTAAAAGAAGAGAGACTCCTAGTAGTGCCCTGGCTTTATTAGTCATTAAGAGAAAGAAATGAATGTTAAAGAGACTGTTATTCTGCTTGAGGGAATAATGGTCTCTTTATTTAAATGCAGTGATTTTAAAGATGAGAAAATAATTTTTTGAAAAAGGTGTTGCTACTAAGCTTATATATGTGGTATATTCTTATAGCTGTCTTTTACAAGATAGTTAGCAACACGAAAACAAAGCAGAGTTGATTATAAAATTCTCTTAAAAAAAGTGTTGCAAAGACGCAGAAAACATGATATATTATTTAAGTCGCCGCTGAGATGCGGTGGTGAAACAAAGTGAGATATGATGTAGGTTTGATCTTTGAAAACTGAACAACGAGTGAGTAAAACGATTTTGTTCGCAAAATCAAACAAGAGATATTTTTATCTCGTCAGTTTCAACATGAGCTTATCGCTCTTTCTATAAACCAGCTTCGGTTGGTCTTTAATGGAGAGTTTGATCCTGGCTCAGGACGAACGCTGGCGGCGTGCCTAATACATGCAAGTCGAGCGGGGTTGTGTAGAAGCTTGCTTCTACACAACCTAGCGGCGGACGGGTGAGTAACACGTAGGCAACCTGCCCACAAGACAGGGATAACTACCGGAAACGGTAGCTAATACCCGATACATCCTTTACCTGCATGGGCGAAGGAGGAAAGACGGAGCAATCTGTCACTTGTGGATGGGCCTGCGGCGCATTAGCTAGTTGGTGGGGTAAAGGCCTACCAAGGCGACGATGCGTAGCCGACCTGAGAGGGTGATCGGCCACACTGGGACTGAGACACGGCCCAGACTCCTACGGGAGGCAGCAGTAGGGAATCTTCCGCAATGGGCGAAAGCCTGACGGAGCAACGCCGCGTGAGTGATGAAGGTTTTCGGATCGTAAAGCTCTGTTGCCAGGGAAGAACGTCTTGTAGAGTAACTGCTACAAGAGTGACGGTACCTGAGAAGAAAGCCCCGGCTAACTACGTGCCAGCAGCCGCGGTAATACGTAGGGGGCAAGCGTTGTCCGGAATTATTGGGCGTAAAGCGCGCGCAGGCGGCTCTTTAAGTCTGGTGTTTAATCCCGAGGCTCAACTTCGGGTCGCACTGGAAACTGGGGAGCTTGAGTGCAGAAGAGGAGAGTGGAATTCCACGTGTAGCGGTGAAATGCGTAGAGATGTGGAGGAACACCAGTGGCGAAGGCGACTCTCTGGGCTGTAACTGACGCTGAGGCGCGAAAGCGTGGGGAGCAAACAGGATTAGATACCCTGGTAGTCCACGCCGTAAACGATGAATGCTAGGTGTTAGGGGTTTCGATACCCTTGGTGCCGAAGTTAACACATTAAGCATTCCGCCTGGGGAGTACGGTCGCAAGACTGAAACTCAAAGGAATTGACGGGGACCCGCACAAGCAGTGGAGTATGTGGTTTAATTCGAAGCAACGCGAAGAACCTTACCAGGTCTTGACATCCCTCTGACCGCTGTAGAGATATGGCTTTCCTTCGGGACAGAGGAGACAGGTGGTGCATGGTTGTCGTCAGCTCGTGTCGTGAGATGTTGGGTTAAGTCCCGCAACGAGCGCAACCCTTATGCTTAGTTGCCAGCAGGTCAAGCTGGGCACTCTAAGCAGACTGCCGGTGACAAACCGGAGGAAGGTGGGGATGACGTCAAATCATCATGCCCCTTATGACCTGGGCTACACACGTACTACAATGGCCGGTACAACGGGAAGCGAAATCGCGAGGTGGAGCCAATCCTAGAAAAGCCGGTCTCAGTTCGGATTGTAGGCTGCAACTCGCCTACATGAAGTCGGAATTGCTAGTAATCGCGGATCAGCATGCCGCGGTGAATACGTTCCCGGGTCTTGTACACACCGCCCGTCACACCACGAGAGTTTACAACACCCGAAGTCGGTGGGGTAACCCGCAAGGGAGCCAGCCGCCGAAGGTGGGGTAGATGATTGGGGTGAAGTCGTAACAAGGTAGCCGTATCGGAAGGTGCGGCTGGATCACCTCCTTTCTATGGAGAATCGTTTCCTGCGATGGAAACATTCAAATTAGCAGGTACATGTACCTGCGACCGGATATTCAATTCGGTTCATCACAATCGTGTGAATGAAATGAATATCCTGAACTTACTCACTCGTTGCTCAGTTTTGAGAGTTCAAACTCTCAAGCTTCGACGAATACTTCATTCACACATTCGTGTGGAACCGAAATATTCATCGGGTTTCGCTTCGATGAAGCGAATTGCACCTTGAAAACTGGATACCGAAACGAAATTGCGTTTTAGAATATTCCTTTAAGCTGATCTTGTGTAAACAAGTGAAATAAAGGTAGCTGCCTTGAATTTCATTCACACGTAAGTGTTGAACCGAAATTCAAAGCAAATCGTATTTACGATGTAAATACTAGGTTAAGCTACAAAGAGCACACGGAGGATGCCTAGGCGCCAGGAGCCGACGAAGGACGTGGCGAACAACGATAAGGCCTCGGGGAGCTGTAAGCAAGCTTTGATCCGGGGATGTCCGAATGGGGAAACCCGGCTGTCTTCATCGACAGTCACTTTCTGCTGAATACATAGGCAGAATAGAGGCAGACCAGGGGAACTGAAACATCTAAGTACCCTGAGGAAGAGAAAACAATAGTGATTCCGTCAGTAGCGGCGAGCGAACGCGGATTAGCCCAAACCAAGGAGCTTGCTCCTTGGGGTTGTGGGACGTCTCACATGGAGTTACAAAGGAACCGGTTAGATGAAGAGGTCTGGAAAGGCCCGCCAGAGAAGGTAAAAGCCCTGTAGTTCAAAACTTGTTCCCTCCGAGACGGATCCCGAGTAGTGCGGGGCACGTGAAACCCCGTATGAATCCGGCAGGACCATCTGCCAAGGCTAAATACTCCCTGGCGACCGATAGTGAAGCAGTACCGTGAGGGAAAGGTGAAAAGCACCCCGGAAGGGGAGTGAAATAGATCCTGAAACCGTGTGCTTACAAGAAGTCAGAGCCCGATCTATGGGTGATGGCGTGCCTTTTGTAGAATGAACCGGCGAGTTACGTTCCCGTGCAAGGTTAAGGTGAAGAGCTGAAGCCGCAGCGAAAGCGAGTCTGAATAGGGCGAATGAGTACGTGGACGTAGACCCGAAACCGGGTGATCTACCCCTGTCCAGGGTGAAGGTGCGGTAACACGCACTGGAGGCCCGAACCCACGCATGTTGAAAAATGCGGGGATGAGGTGGGGGTAGCGGAGAAATTCCAATCGAACCCGGAGATAGCTGGTTCTCCCCGAAATAGCTTTAGGGCTAGCCTCGGAAAGAAGAATCGTGGAGGTAGAGCACTGATTGGGTGCGGGGCCCGCAAGGGTTACCAAGCTCAGTCAAACTCCGAATGCCATAGATTTAGTTCCGGGAGTCAGACAGTGAGTGCTAAGATCCATTGTCGAAAGGGAAACAGCCCAGACCATCAGCTAAGGTCCCCAAGTGTGTGTTAAGTGGGAAAGGATGTGGAGTTGCACAGACAACCAGGATGTTGGCTTAGAAGCAGCCACCATTGAAAGAGTGCGTAATAGCTCACTGGTCGAGTGACTCTGCGCCGAAAATGTAACGGGGCTAAACACACCACCGAAGCTATGGCTTGATGCTTTGCATCAGGGGTAGGGGAGCGTTGAATGCGGGTTGAAGGTGTACCGTAAGGAGCGCTGGACTGCATTCAAGTGAGAATGCCGGTATGAGTAACGAAAAGATCTGTGAGAATCAGATCCGCCGAAAGCCTAAGGGTTCCTGAGGAAGGTTCGTCCGCTCAGGGTAAGTCGGGACCTAAGGCGAGGCCGATAGGCGTAGTCGAAGGACAACAGGTCGAAATTCCTGTACCACCGTAATCCGCTATGAGCGATGGGGTGACGCAGTAGGGTAGTGACGCGGACTGATGGATGTCCGTCTAAGCAGTGAGGCTGATGTGTAGGCAAATCCGCACATCGTAAGGCTGGGCTGTGATGGGGAGCGAAAATTGTAGTAGCGAAGGTCATGATCTCAGACTGCCAAGAAAAGCCTCTAGCCAGGAGAAGGTGCCCGTACCGCAAACCGACACAGGTAGGCGAGAAGAGAATTCTAAGGCGCGCGGAAGAACTCTCGTTAAGGAACTCGGCAAAATGACCCCGTAACTTCGGGAGAAGGGGTGCCTCGGTAGGGTGAATAGCCCGAGGGGGCCGCAGTGAAAAGGCCCAAGCGACTGTTTAGCAAAAACACAGGTCTGTGCGAAGCCGCAAGGCGAAGTATACGGGCTGACGCCTGCCCGGTGCTGGAAGGTTAAGGGGAGTGGTAAGCCTTCGGGCGAAGCTATGAACCGAAGCCCCAGTAAACGGCGGCCGTAACTATAACGGTCCTAAGGTAGCGAAATTCCTTGTCAGGTAAATTCTGACCCGCACGAATGGCGTAACGACTTGGGCGCTGTCTCAACGAGAGATCCGGTGAAATTTTAATACCTGTGAAGATGCAGGTTACCCGCGACAAGACGGAAAGACCCCATGGAGCTTTACTGCAGCTTGATATTGAATTTGGGTACGATCTGTACAGGATAGGTGGGAGCCGTAGAACTTTGAGCGCCAGCTTGAAGGGAGGCATCCTTGGGATACCACCCTGATCGTATCTAGGTTCTAACTTGGTACCGTGAACCGGTGCGAGGACAGTGTCAGGTGGGCAGTTTGACTGGGGCGGTCGCCTCCTAAAGAGTAACGGAGGCGCCCCAAGGTTCCCTCAGAATGGTTGGAAATCATTCGAAGAGTGCAAAGGCAGAAGGGAGCTTGACTGCGAGACCTACAAGTCGAGCAGGGACGAAAGTCGGGCTTAGTGATCCGGTGGTACCGCATGGAAGGGCCATCGCTCAACGGATAAAAGCTACCCTGGGGATAACAGGCTTATCTCCCCCAAGAGTCCACATCGACGGGGAGGTTTGGCACCTCGATGTCGGCTCATCGCATCCTGGGGCTGAAGTAGGTCCCAAGGGTTGGGCTGTTCGCCCATTAAAGCGGTACGCGAGCTGGGTTCAGAACGTCGTGAGACAGTTCGGTCCCTATCTGTCGTGGGCGTAGGAAATTTGAGAGGAGCTGTCCTTAGTACGAGAGGACCGGGATGGACGTACCGCTGGTGTACCAGTTGTTCCGCCAGGAGCACCGCTGGGTAGCTATGTACGGAAGGGATAAGCGCTGAAAGCATCTAAGCGTGAAGCCCCCCTCAAGATGAGATTTCCCAATTAGTAAGACCCCTTGAAGACGACGAGGTAGATAGGTTGGGGGTGGAAGTGCAGTAATGCATGGAGCTGACCAATACTAATCGGTCGAGGGCTTATCCTAAAATAAAACGCAAATGAGTTTCGGATCCAGTTTTCAGGGTGTAACCTTGAACGTATGTACAAGTGACATACAACAAGCGCATGGCTATTCATTCACACGATATGTGGTGAACCGAATAACCGTACGGAAGAATTTGCGTAGCAAATTCATGTTTGGTGGCGATAGCGGAGGGGTTCCACACGTACCCATCCCGAACACGACCGTTAAGCCCTCCAGCGCCGATGGTACTTGGACCGCAGGGTCCTGGGAGAGTAGGACGTCGCCAAGCAGAACCTTATGCTTAATATTCCCTGATAGCTCAGTTGGTAGAGCACTCGACTGTTAATCGAGTTGTCACAGGTTCGAGTCCTGTTCGGGGAGCCATGTGGAGAGGTGTCCGAGTTGGCCGAAGGAGCACGATTGGAAATCGTGTAGGCGCCAAAAGCGTCTCGAGGGTTCGAATCCCTCTCTCTCCGCCATAATTATTTTATTGTATGGCCCGTTGGTCAAGGGGTTAAGACACCTCCCTTTCACGGAGGTAACAGGGGTTCGAATCCCCTACGGGTCATAAGTAATATGGAGGCTTAGCTCAGCTGGGAGAGCATCTGCCTTACAAGCAGAGGGTCGGGGGTTCGAGCCCCTCAGCCTCCACCATTTATTTAAATAGCAGTCCCTAATATTATCGCGGGGTGGAGCAGTTCGGTAGCTCGTCGGGCTCATAACCCGAAGGTCGCAGGTTCAAATCCTGCCCCCGCAACCAATTAACTTTTGAATGTAAACTGCTATGGAACTGTGGTGTAGAGGCCTAACATGCCTGCCTGTCACGCAGGAGATCGCGGGTTCGAATCCCGTCAGTTCCGCCATTTTCACAAAGTTATGTTACCCTGTTGGGAGCCATTAGCTCAGTTGGTAGAGCACCTGACTTTTAATCAGGGTGTCGAAGGTTCGAGTCCTTCATGGCTCACCATTCATGCACTTATATGTCATGGATATAATGATATTGCGGACGTGGCTCAGCGGTAGAGCATCGCCTTGCCAAGGCGAGGGTCGCGGGTTCGATTCCCGTCGTCCGCTCCATATTTGCGCCCTTAGCTCAGCTGGATAGAGCGTTTGACTACGAATCAAAAGGCCGGGAGTTCGAATCTCTCAGGGCGCGCCATTAACTTCATAAGCCGGTGTGGCGGAATTGGCAGACGCGCGCGACTCAAAATCGTGAGGGAAACCGTGGAGGTTCGAGTCCTCTCACCGGCATGTATTTCGGGATGTAGCTCAGCTTGGTAGAGCACCTGGTTTGGGACCAGGGGGTCGCATGTTCAAATCGTGTCATCCCGATTCAAAAGGAAAGTCGCTGGAAGCAGCGGCTTTTTTGTTATATTAATTATCTTTTTGTATAAATCAGTAATCGCCAGGTCACACTAACACAAAAAGTGGGACGGAAGGGATTACTGTGAAGCGATTAAGTTGGAAAAAACAGATGAAACGGCGCTGGAAACAGTGGAGAAGAACAGTGTGGGCCTGTAGCATTTTGGGTGCGGCTTGTTTGCTGGCAGGGTTGGGTATTCTGTTATCGAATTATATGCAGGCTATGTTGTCACAGCCACTCGCTACTACCGTCATGGCAGAGGAGGGCATGGAGGAGGCTTCACATCTCGGTCCAACTGAAGATCACTCCTCACATATGCAACTATTACAAAGTATTCGTGCTTCCGGTATAAGCAGGAAGACCCGTCTGTTAACCACCTACGTATGTGGTACGGAAACACTTTCCTTGGGAACGCTAAGTTCACAGCAGCTAGAGACCTTACTGAAGCAACATCCCGATTGGAAGGGACGACTTAATACCAAAGGAGAGGTGTGGCTGGAACGCAGGGTGGAAGACTTGTCAGAGTCATGCAAAGAGCGTGGATACATGGGTTTGAGCACTGACGGCCAGCTTACATTGTATGAAGGACTGCCTAAAAGAGAAAAAGTTATCCGCACTTTTTTTCAATTGGATGTGGGTTCCATGGAGACGGCCTTGCCAGAAGGGGTGTATAAACAACTTCAGCAGGGAATCCGTGTACAGGATATAAATGAGTATAACAGTGTAATTTCCACTTTTAGTGACTTTGCCGTGGAGCGAACACAGAGGGTATTAAAACAGCACTATTGATTACAACTGCGAGACGTTAGGCTTTGCCCATGAGGTAAGGCTTGAAGCGTCTCTTTTTATGTTTTTACTCATGTTTAAATTTTTTCCTCTATTAGATACAAAGTTTTGTTATAATGAAAAGAACGACACATATGTTCGCTTTATATGGTATTTGGCCGTGAGTATATTCAGGATAACGCTGGCTATTGATTAGTTACGCCATGATTGAGCGATAGGGGAGAGATTTTTTTGCGTTTTCTAGGAATTGATCCGGGTATTGCTATTGTGGGCTTCGGGTTTGTAGACAAGATTGGCAGTAAAGTGGTGCCTGTGCAGTATGGCTGCATCCAGACGGAGGCTCATACACCGGAAGAAGAAAGGCTGCTTCATGTGTATGAAGGCATGTTGCAATTAATAGATAAATATAAGCCTGATGCGGTAGCACTGGAAAAGCTCTTTTTTAATCGCAACGTTACAACCGCTATGTCTGTAAGTCAGGCACGTGGGGTGCTGGTGCTGGCTGCAAAACAACGTAATTTGCCTATAGGTGAATACACGCCGATGCAGGTAAAGCAGGCTATTGTAGGGTATGGTAAGGCTGAGAAGAAACAGGTACAAGAAATGGTTAGAATGTTTCTAAAGCTTCAAACTGTGCCGAAACCGGACGATGTAGCGGATGCTTTGGCGGTGGCTATTTGTCATGCGCACTCCTATGGACTAAATTCAAAATTAAATGAGGTATTGCGAAAATGATAGATTTCTTGCGTGGTTCTGTGGCCCATTTGGAAAATGAATATGTCGTTTTAGATGTACAGGGTGTAGGGTACCGGGTATTTTGTCCGAATCCTTACGCGTTCGCCAAAACTGAAGGTCCAGTGGTTATTTATATTCACCATCATGTAAGGGAAGATGCTATTTTACTGTTCGGTTTTGCGACCCGTGAGGAGCAGCAGCTATTCCGTAAACTGATTGATGTATCTGGTATTGGACCGCGTGTTGCGCTTGGTATTTTAGGAGGCGGTACGCCTGCTCATGTGGTAACGGCGATTTATCAGGAGAATATCACATTTCTCACCAAGTTACCGGGGATCGGTAAAAAGACGGCACAACGTATGATTCTGGATTTGAAAGACAAGCTGGACGGTATTGGCTCGTTAGGGATGGCAACCGGATTGTTTGCTGAGCCTGTCGTAGAAGAAGGCGAAGGTTCATATTGGGGCGAGGCCCGTGAGGCGCTCAAGGCCCTCGGTTATACTGATACTGAGTTGGATAAGGTATGGAGCAGAATGAAGAAAGATGCGAAACCTGATGAATCTGCCGATATTTTGATGAAGCGGGCTTTGCAACTGTTGTTTGCCGGATAGGACGCGGATGTCCGTTAACAAGTGTCTGGTGAAAAGAGGAGCGATGGAATATGGATGACCGGATTATTTCCGCCAATTTGATGATGGAAGACCAGACGGCGGAGCTAAGCCTTCGCCCCCGTTATCTAAATGAATATATCGGGCAAAATCAGGTTAAGGAAAATCTGAAAGTATATATTGAAGCGGCCAAAATGCGTAAAGAAGCGTTGGACCATGTACTGTTGTACGGACCGCCTGGGTTGGGTAAAACAACTCTTGCTAACATTATTGCCAATGAGTTGGGGGTTAATCTGCGTACGACTTCAGGTCCTGCAATTGAAAGACCGGGAGATTTGGCAGCATTGCTGACCAATCTTCAAGAGGGTGATGTTTTGTTCATTGATGAGATTCATCGCCTTCATCGTACGGTGGAAGAAGTCATGTATCCGGCGATGGAGGATTTTGCGCTAGATATTATGATTGGTAAAGGCCCGAGTGCACGCTCAGTCCGTCTGGATTTGCCACCCTTTACTCTTATAGGGGCCACTACGCGCGCTGGGCTGCTCTCTGCGCCATTGCGTGACCGGTTTGGTGTTATTAGTCGATTAGAGTTTTATACGACAGACGAGCTGGCTTACATTGTGTCCAGGAACGCGGATATTATGGAGATTGAAATTGTCGGGGATGCGGCGGAGGAAATCGCATTGCGTTCACGGGGGACACCGCGTATTGCCAACCGACTATTAAAAAGGGTGCGTGATTTTGCCCAGGTTGCCGGAGACGGAATTATTCATTCTGAGTTGGCTGCAGAGGCGCTAAAGAGACTTCAAATAGATCCTCTCGGGCTGGATGAAATTGATCATAAAATGCTTAAGGCCATGATTCATTCATTCCGGGGCGGACCTGTAGGATTGGACACAATTGCTGCAACCATTGGTGAAGAGAGTCAGACTATTGAGGACGTGTATGAACCCTATTTGTTACAAATTGGTCTTTTACAAAGAACACCTCGGGGACGAACAGTGACTCCGGCGGCATATGCCCACCTTGGAATCCCCATGCCAACGGATCCACGGTGATTAGGAAACATGATGCACTTTTTAAAAAAATCATTGCATGGTTACATGCAAGTATGGTGAATACGATATCGGCTGACGGATGACTGAGGTAATGAGAGTATAAGTAAGATTTTGGCGGGTTTACATTTTGGCTTATTCCGCCGATGTATTTAAAGGGACAGACAAGGATCGAGAGCCCGATAAATTACGCAAATATAAGTGCTAGGCAGCTAGATTGGGGGAGCCAGAAATGAGTGGAAAAGCATTTAACCGAGAAAGTATTTTCGGTGCATGGATGGGCCGGGCCAAACGAGCAGCAGCGATTATGGTATTAGCTACAGTGTGCATACCTTGGTCTTCGGGCGTTCACGCTGCCGCCGCCCAAGAGGATATTCGTGTAGTGATTTTTGCGGATCTAGGTAGCAAATATAAAGCGACAGTCCCCGCTGTAACCTTGAAATCATCAGGAGGTCTGAGTGTTGGACAGAACAGTGGAGGCAGCTTTCAAACTTGGATGGGACTGCCAGACAGTACAGCTCGTTTTAGTGTAGACAGCTATCGGGTGAAGGTACTTGAAGGAAATGAAGCAGCGGCGATAAAAGCGGCACAAGCCCTGCAAAAGACTAATGATAAACCTACGGTTTTTATCGGTTCAAAAAATGGTAGCTCTGTGTATCAAGTGTACGCGGGAATATATGCTAGTGAACAGTCTGCGCAGGCTGCTGTACAGCGGATTTCCTCGGCAACCGGAGCGCAGGCCGAGGTGAAGGGAAACAAGCATTGGTCCACTGGAAGCTACGGAAGCGAGCAGGAAGCTAATCTCGTTCGAACGACAATTGCTGCGGCGGGCTTTGATGCTTTTACTGTGATTCAATCAAGAGGTCAGTATGCCGTGTGGGTTGGAGAAGAAAGTAATGACAGCAAGCTGTTGGCTTTGAAAACTGAGCTGGAGAGCAAGCAGCCGAGACTCACGTTGTCTAAAGTTAATGCTACTCAAGCCGGCCTCATTATAAGACAGGAAGCAGGAGTCACGACCGGCTCGCAGGTGATGTCTCATTACATGCTAAGTGGTTCTGATAATAGCAAGATAATTGTCAACGGCGGTAATAATGGAGTACAAGTGATGGAAAGATCACAGCGTACATATCGCGGCGAGATGGAGATTGGCATGACGTCAGGCCAGCTGGCGCTTGTGAACGAAGTTCCTTTGGAGCAGTATTTGTATTCCGTGGTAGGAGCAGAGGTCTATTCCTCATGGCCAGATGAAGCGCTCAAGGCTCAAGCGGTAGCGGCTCGTAGCTATGCGCTTGCCCAAGGCAATCGGTTTCAGATCGGCAATGTGGTAGATGGCACGTTAAGCCAGGCTTACAACGGGAAGAGCTCGGAACATGCCAACGTCAATAAGGCTGTAGATGCAACGGCTGGTGAAGTCATTAAAAGTGGCGGTAAAGTGGTCGAAGCTGTATTTTCATCTAATGCGGGCGGTGTGACAGCAGATGCCTCTGAGGTGTGGAACAGTGGTGGCGAAGCCTTTGCTAGCGTAGACAGCTCGGGGGATACTTCGGCGCAAAAAGGAGCACAGGAGTGGTATCATGTACTTCTCTCCAGTGGCAAGACAGGGTATATTCGTGAGGATAATGCTAAGGAACTGGAGGGTGTCACAGAAGCGGGGTTAGACAAAATCACCGTCACTGCGGAAAATACAAATGTGCGTCCTATTCCCCAAATTCAATCGACGGTTACACCAATAGCCAAGGCGCAGCCGGGCGAAGAGATCATTGTATTAGAAAAGGTGCCTCAGTCCGGAGACTATGCATGGGTGCGGGGGCCCTTTACGTCAGCTCAGCTTGCTAAATCCCTGCAAGGGAAAGTAACGGGCACAGTGCCTTCCTCTATTAATCACCTCGATGTCACCAAACGTGGTCCATCAGGGCGAGTGTTGGAGGTTGAAGCGAACGGAACCCCTTTGAAAGTGAAATATCCGGATATGTTTCGCTCAGCAATGGGCGGCCTCCCGAGCACACTGTTTGATATTGCGAGTACCGGAAGTTATACTGTATTAGGCGCTGATGGGGCTACTTCTCATGTAAGTGGTACACAAGGCACTCAAATCCTGTCCGCATCTGGCAGCAGTACTTCAAGTGGTAACGGGGTGATCGTCATGAATGAAGATCGTCATGCACGAGTCATTGACAAAACACAAAGCTTTATTTTTACAGGTAAAGGAAATGGTCATGGTTTGGGCTTATCCCAATGGGGTGCCAATGGTTTGGCCGAGCAGGGGTATGATTACAAGAAAATTTTGCAACACTATTATAAAAATGTGGATATAGTTAAGGACTGACCAATATATGAACGTAAACGACTACGATTTTGAACTGCCTGAAACATTAATTGCACAGACGCCTTTGCTTGATCGGAGCGCTTCCAGATTACTGACATTAAACAAAAATAACGGTGAAGTGGGCCATCATACGTTTTCGGATATTGTGCAGTATCTCCAACCAGGGGATACGTTGGTATTAAACGATACGAGAGTGATTCCTGCACGCTTGTTTGGCATCAAGGAAGACACGGGAGCTAAGGCTGAGGTTTTGTTGCTTAAGCAACTGCAAGGGGACCGATGGGAAGCATTGGTGAAACCTGGTAAAAAGCTGAAAAAGGGTGCTGTTATCGTTTTCGGTGATGAGCTGAAAGCAGTAATTGAGGAAGAAGGAGATATGGGCGGAAGGGTACTGTCATTTTCATATGACGGTATTTTCCAGGAGATATTGGACCGCTTGGGCCAAATGCCGCTTCCGCCGTATATCAAGGAACAACTGGATGACCGCGAGCGCTATCAGACCGTTTATGCTCGGCATGAAGGTTCGGCTGCGGCTCCAACGGCAGGGCTGCACTTTACAGAAGAATTGCTGGACCAGATTAAAAAGAAGGGCGTTACCGTTGCCTTTATCACACTTCATGTTGGCTTAGGGACGTTCAGACCGATGTCTGTGGATACGATTGAAGAGCACGTAATGCATGAAGAATACTATTCATTGTCACAGGAAACAGCCGATGTACTCAATGAAACCAAGGCGCGCGGTGGAAGAGTCGTGGCGGTGGGGACGACCAGTTGCCGGACGCTGGAGACGGTGGGTAATAAATTTGGTGATGGAGTATTAGAGGCCAGTAGTGGCTGGACACAGATTTTTATTTATCCAGGCTATGAATTCCGTGTGGTGGATGCGATGATTACGAATTTTCATTTGCCCAAATCCACCTTGGTTATGCTGGTCAGCGCACTGGCGGGCAGGGAGAATATTATGCATGCTTACCAGGAGGCGATTGACCGACAATATCGGTTTTTCAGCTTCGGGGATGCAATGTTCATTTATTAATTAAGGATGGTTGAGAAAATATGGCACCAGCAATAAGATACGAACATATCAAAACCTGCAAGCAATCGGGAGCCCGTCTCGGGCGTGTACACACTCCTCACGGAGTTATTGAGACACCAACCTTTATGCCTGTGGGAACTCAGGCTACTGTTAAAACGATGAGTCCTGAGGAACTAAAAGCGATGGATGCTCAAATTATTTTGAGTAACACGTACCATTTGTTTCTTCGTCCGGGCCACGATATTATTCGTGAAGCGGGTGGACTGCACAAGTTTATGAATTGGGATCGTCCTATTTTAACGGACAGCGGCGGATTCCAGGTGTTTTCTTTAAGTGAAATGCGCAAGATTTCAGAGGAGGGTGTTCATTTTCGCTCTCATTTAAATGGAGATAAAAAGTTTCTTTCGCCTGAAGTGGCGATGGAAATTCAAAACTCGCTTGGCTCAGATATTATGATGGCCTTCGATGAATGTCCGCCGTTTCCGGCTGAATATGAGTATGTGAAAAAGTCACTGGAACGCACCAGCCGTTGGGCTGAGCGTTGTCTAGAGGCACACGCGCGTCCTCGTGATCAAGGTCTGTTTGCCATTGTTCAGGGAGGCATGCATGAAGATCTGCGCAGGCAAAGCGCTGCGGATTTGACTTCCATGGATTTCCCGGGGTATGCTATTGGTGGACTGAGCGTAGGTGAACCGAAACATTTGATGTATGAAGTGCTCGATTATACGGTTCCTCTGCTTCCCACCAACAAGCCACGTTATTTGATGGGCGTGGGTTCGCCTGATGCTTTGATTGAAGGCTCTATCCGTGGTGTGGATATGTTCGATTGTGTACTTCCAACCCGAATTGCTCGCAACGGGACAACGATGACCAGCCAAGGTCGTCTTGTCGTTCGCAATGCCCAATATGCAAGTGATTTTGGCCCGCTCGATCCTGCTTGTGATTGTTATACCTGTCGCAATTATTCACGTGCTTACTTGCGACATTTGATTAAAGCGGATGAAACCTTCGGGCTCCGACTGACAACGTATCATAACTTGCATTTCTTAATACAATTGATGCGTAATGTCAGACAAGCGATTATGGATGACAGGCTGCTTGATTTCCGAGATGAATTTTTTGAGCAGTACGGTCTTCATGATAATGATAAAGGATTTTAAGTTTTAGGGAGAGTATACGAAAGGGGGATTTAACATGTTTCATTTTGCTACAGCCGCTGCTACACCCGGTGGAACTGGCGGACTTTTTCAAATGATCTGGCCACTGGCTCTGATGTTTGTAATCTTCTATTTCTTGCTGATTCGCCCGAATCAGAAAAAACAAAAGCAACGTCAAACGATGCTTCAAGCTTTGAAAAAGGGAGATAAAGTCATTACAATCGGAGGTCTTCACGGTACAATTATGGAGATTACGGATGATGTAGTAGTTTTGCGTGTGAATGATGTCACGAAGCTGACCTTTGACCGCAGTGCAATCAGCAACGCGATTGCAAAAGACACGGCATCTGAGGAAGTTGTTTCCAAATCGTAAAATGCTGGTGACCGTTATACAAAAACCGAGCCTTTGAGGAGGCTCGGTTTTTTGTGTTGTTTTATTACATGGGTACAAACATTTTGATTACTTGTTGAGATTAATGCCAAACATCCCACCACCTGCGCCTATGACAAACGCGAAACCTAAGTGTAACAGGTCCTTGCCGACCATGCCCGCATCCAATGCCAGAAAACCGACCAGCAGAACGATTAGTCCATACAGGATACCTGTAATACCGCCTTGATACCAGCCTTTGTTTGCTGATCTTTTACCGGCGACGAAGCCACCAGATAGCATGGCGAATGCATGGACGATGTACGTATACAATGATAAGTCCTGTTCCTGCATCTGTGTCAGCCACAAGAGTAGTGAAAGAATCAATGCGCCAAGCAGCATCCATGCAAAAGCATAGAATAAGCCGGATAAAATAGGATGGGCCAGACGAAACGAACACCAGCGGCGAATGAGCTCCATTGATAATTCCTCCTGTACCAAGGTTTGAACTATTATCATTCTATGGCCAAGCCTCACGGCTTAGTACCAAGTCGCAAGCAGTCTTTCTCTTTATTTCAATAATTTAGCCTTTTGTTTTTTGTATGAGCCAAGTGAGGAACGGTCAGAATACGTGTACAATGAACGACTCATGTCTTATTGCAAGTACAGGGGAGGAGGCGAACATATTGAGTCACGATATTTTTGCTCATATTTTTCGGACGCTGCTCATGTATTTTATTGTATATCTGGTGATGCGCTTGATGGGTAAAAGGGAGATCGGTAAATTGTCTGTTTTCGATCTCGTCATATCCATTATGATTGCAGAAATTGCTGTATTCAGTCTGGAGGACATAAAACGTCCACTTTACGAAGGATTGATTCCTTTAGGAGTGCTGTTAATTTTGCAAATTGGGATTTCCTATTTCAGTCTGAAAAGTCGGCGACTGCGCTTACTATTTGATGGTAGGCCCAGTGTATTGTACTCTAATGGACAATTAAACAAGGACGAAATGGTGAAACAACGTTACAATTTGGATGACTTGCTGTTACAACTTCGTGAACAAAATATAGAAAGTCTGGACGAAGTTGAATATGTTATTTTGGAAACGACAGGTAAGCTAACGGTTATAGGTAAGGATGATAACGTCGGAGTGGAACACGAAAAAATGAAGCAGGAATTAAACGGAACAGATTTGGCAAACAAAGAGCTACAGGTGGATAAAGTCCATCCTTCTCCACAAATCGGTGGAAAGTTTAGATATGAGGGACTGCCTATTCCATTAATCATGGATGGTAAGGTGCTGGATCGAAATTTGGAACGAATGGATATGAACCGGTTTTGGCTTAAAAATCAAATTCAAGCGAAGGGACACAAAGATTTTAAGGATGTTTTTTTATGCTCGGTTAACCATAGAGGTGATGTGTACATTACACCACCGGCCTATGGAAAATCTTCGGATTAGATTTCTTATGCTTTAAACCATCTTCTCAGGATTGGAATGCGTGTAAGGTTGTCCCAATCAATCATTTTGATCAAGGTCATCAGGAAAAGGTACAGAATAATTCCCAAGCCTGCGGCAAAAATAAATTGGAGCCACATTTGGTCGAACATCGTTAAATGTCTGTAGGTATATAACACTGCTGCTGCCATGATGATCATGCCTATCCCGGTCTTCCAGAAATCGAGCAAACGTACGCGGAAGCGAAGTAGCCTGCTGACACTGAAGCCATGAAGGAGAGTAACAATGGCACTGTTAATACAAATGGCGATGACAGCTCCGTAGATACCGTACTGAGGTTGGGATGCAAGCCAGACGATCAGCACAATTTTGATAACGGCTCCGATAAAGGTATTTAATAAGGCACTTCCAGGACGGTCTAACGCCTGAAGTGCTGCCTGAAGCGGGGCCTGAATGTACATAAAAAGAGCAAAAGGTGCCATGAGCTTAAGCATTCCTGCAATATCGCCATTATTGTAGAGTAGCAGACACAGAGGTTCCGCCAATACATACATGATCACGGCAAATGGGGCTCCTGCAACCAAAGCGAGCCGAAGCGATTGATGTAGACGTTTGTGAATGGCTATAATATGCCCCTTAGCCGCTGCTTCGGATAACGAAGGAACGAGTGAAACAGCTAATGAACTGGTCAGAACCCCAGGTAGTAATAACACAGGAATGACCATGCCCTGCATGGCTCCATATTGTGCGGTTGCCACGCCAGTTGCAATGCCTGCTACGGCAAGGCTGCGCATGCACAAGATAGATTCGAGCAAATAGGATAAGGAACCGACAAGCCTTCCAGCAGTCACGGGAACGGATATAGACATAAGACGTGACAAAACAGATGATTGCTCGGGATAAACCTCAGAGGAGGGGCCAGGCGAATTCGGCTGAAGGATGCGATCTTTTCGCTGGTTACACACGTATTGCCATAGAAGCACAATCATGCCAATGAATTCGCCCGCCAGAGCACCGAGCATGGCACCTGCAGCAGCGTAGGCTACCCCATGGGGAAGTAACAAGTAAGCAAACCAAATGACACAAAAAATGCGCATAACGGTCTCGGCAATCGAGGAACTAGCGGAAGGAATCATATTTTGCTTTCCCTGAAAATAGCCCCTATAAGCTGAAGAAACAGCTACAATGACAATCATTGGGCTCATGCTCACGAATGTATAATACACGCGGCTGTCGGTCAGAAGATGGCTTGTGATCCAAGGCGCGAACACAAGACAGAGAACCATGGCGATCAGACTGAGTGTAATGGTTAAGCGCAGGCTGGTGTGCAAAATACGCCGCGACATTTCGGGCTGTCCCGCCGTTTCGGCTTCGGCTACTAGCTTGGCTACCGCAAGAGGGATTCCCCCTGTAATAAGCGTCACCAGAACGATAAAAAAGGGATACCCCTGTTGGTACAAGCCAACTCCTTCGGGGCCGATGATACGCGGGAGTGCGATTCGGGGAATAAAACCTAGTATCCGGTTGATAATTCCTGCTGCCAATAAAATAATTGCTCCATGGATGAATGTCTGCTTTTTCAATCGCAACTCCCTCTTCCCCAAAATGTAATTCTGCGTCTATACATTACTTTAGAAGATATGCTGGACCTGTCCATCTTCATGACAAGCTTTTCCGTTCAGAAACAAAGTGATTTAGACAACAAGAGGGAGAGTGGTGAATTCTGCTATTGACGAGCGAAATGATTGCATATATTGTTGATTTAAGGCTATTTTCAACGAGAAGAAGGGTTTTCCAGGATCAGGACAGAAATGTTCTACAAAGCAGTCAATAACCCCGCTAATTGCTGATCTGCGGAACCGGTAGTCGCTGGGAGGAGGAACGGCCATCGTGGGTATGGAAGAGCTGGATGAGCAGGATTGGGATGACGCAATTGAGATGCTTTGTCAAAGTAAGGCGGACGAGTTGATTCTCGTAGGCTATGAGCATGTCACAAGTAAGGACGTGTGGAATTGCGTCAGCCATAAATATGAAAAGGAGGGTATTCCTCCGCTGCACAAGCTCGTTAACGATATACTTTCCCTTAAAGCGACGAGCTTTATGAACTATTTGACTATGTCCGCATTACGGGGCTCCACTTTCGAATAGAAGGGGGTCTTTTTTTGCGTTCAAATTGACTGCTTTTTGAGGGGTAGCTATAATAGGAATATTGAGAATGAAAGGGGAACATGGGACGGAATGAAGAGAATTCTAAGTTTCATCGTGGTCGTGCTCATAACTACTGGTGTTATGATCGGGACAAGCCCGGGCCTACTGAACAGTTTAAAATTAGGCCTCGATTTAAAGGGAGGCTTTGAAATTTTATATGAAGCCCAGCCTTTGGAAGCCGGGCAGAGTGTAACCAGACAGTCTCTTATACAAACAGCTCAAAGTCTGGAGAGACGGATTAATGCGCTCGGTACGACTGAGCCGGAAGTAACAACAGAGGGGAGCAACCGTATTCGCGTGCGGCTTGCTGGTGTCACTAATGAGGCAGAAGTTCGCTCCATGCTGAAAAAGCCTGCAGAATTAACGTTTCGCAGTGCAACGGCAGCAGATGCTAAGAAGCCAGGTCAATACAGCAAAATTGAGCTCCGCGGTAATGATTTTGTGGAGAATGGCGCTGTTGTAGGCTATGATCAGCTGAATCAACCTGAGATTAGTATCAAAGTCAAGGACAAAGCTAAATTTGCAGAAATCACAAAGCGGCTTCTGAATAAAGAATTAGCTATTTTCCTTGATCAGGAATTGCTGTCTGCACCCACAGTGCGTGGGGAATTAACGGACGGTAGCGCGTCAATCACAGGTAGCTACACTCGTGATGAAGCGAATAAACTGGCGGATACGATTAATCTGGGTGCCCTTCCGCTCAAACTGACGGAAAAATATTCTCAGAGTGTAGGTGCTACGCTGGGTCAATTGTCACTGGATCAGACGATTCGTGCTGGATTGATCGGCTCGATCATTATTCTGGTATTTATGATTGCAATGTTCCGTGTACCGGGATTAGTGGCCAGTTTCTGTCTCATCGTTCATACCTGGGTAGTGCTTGCGATTTTCTACTTGGGTGGATTTGTACTCACACTCCCAGGTATCGCCGCCTTTGTGCTCGGGATCGGGATGGCGGTCGATGCCAACATCATTACGTATGAACGGATTAAAGAAGAAATCAAGTCAGGCAAAACGATTCGTTCTTCTGTCATTGCAGGTAGTAAGGCTTCGTTCCGTACCGTTATGGATGCCAATGTTACGACAATTATAGCGGCAGCGGTTATGTTTGGTCTGGGAACAGGCTCCGTTCGAGGATTCGCTTTGGTGCTCATCGTTGATATTGTCACCAGTATTTTGACGAATATCTTCTTCTCCCGCTTCTTACTCAATCTGCTGGTTAAAGCGGATGCTGTGAAGAAGGCCAAGTATTTTGGTGTGAAGGAGAGTGATATCAGTGCGCTTTAATTGGAACTTGAAATATATTAAGATGAGCAAGTGGTTTTACACGTTCTCGATTATTATCACACTGCTTGGTATTCTAAGCTTGTCAATATTCGGCTTGAATTACGGGGTAGACTTTCGTTCCGGTTCCAATGTGGATGTCAATTTGACTAAGGTTGTTACACAGGAACAGATCCAAACTTTGCTGGACAAGCAGAAAATCGGTAAAGAGGTAGATTATACACCGGGGAAAGAGCGTTTCGGCATTCGCTTCTCACAGGTGTTGACGGATCAGCAAGTGAATGATTTTAAGATTTCTTTTAATAAACAGCTGGATCCGAAGGCTTCGTTTGAGGTCAATACAGTGGATACGGAAATGGCACAAGAACTGGAGCAGAATGCAATATGGGCGATTTTGCTAGCATGTGTAGCCATAGCGGTCTATATTTCGATCCGGTTTGAATGGCGGTTTGCCATTGCAGCCATCGTTTCGTTGTTGCATGATGCCTTCCTCGTTATCAGTATTTTCTCGCTTTTCCGGCTTGAGGTGGATTTGACCTTTATTACGGCAATTCTGACGATTGTTGGTTTCTCCATTAATGACACCGTCGTTATTTTTGACCGTATTCGGGAAAATCTACGATTTGCGAAGAAGAAGTCCAGGGACGACTTAGAGCAGGTAGTTGATCACAGTATTGCGCAGACAATGACTCGGTCACTTGCAACCGTGTTTACGGTGTTTATTGCCTCCGTATGTTTGTTCATATTTGGCGGCGAATCGATCCGTATGTTCTCACTTGCAATGGTCATTGGTTTGTTGTTTGGTGCTTATTCCTCCATTTTCATTGCCAGCCCGCTGTGGGTGGCATTGAAAGGAAAACAAAAATCTCCGACAGCTGGCGGGGGCGCGGCCAAAACTGCAAAGTCTTAAGTTACGCAAATACCAGTAGTATAAATTAAAGAGAAAGCCGCGTCTGCTTGGGCGCGGTTTTCTAAGGTTTTAAGATTTACCTTAAGTAAGGCTCAGTAGTGGCACTTAAATGTGAATGGTTTTTGATTTTGAGAAATTCGGTTATTTTAGATTGAGCTTTATTGGGAAAGGGTTAGTTCAGGATTGAGGGGGAAACGTTGTGAATAGCGAACGCAGCCGATCATTGGAAACTGCGGCGTTGAGCGGGATTGTAGGTAATCTCGCGCTGGCTGTTCTAAAGGGAGCCGTCGGTTATGCGGCAAACAGCAAGGCGTTGTTGGGAGATGCACTGCACACGGCTGCAGATAGTGCTTCCCGTTTGCAGGAGCTTCTGTGTTCCAAGGGTGCTACAGGGCACGGAATGCTGGCACGGTTGCGAAACGGTGAAAAGGTTCGAACGGTCATATCTGTGGTACTGGCTATTTTAGTGCTGATGAGCGGTCTTCAGCTAGCTATCTCGGCTGTTCGTTCATTAAGCAGTTCGGAACCGCAGGCACCCGGTCTGTATGCATTAATTACCGTATTTATTGCGTTGGTATTGAGAGAAGCGCTATTTCAGTTTCAATATCGCTACTCGATTAAACATGGTCATAAAGAGGAAGCAGATCGGTACGCAAACCATGAACGTTACTCGCTGTATGCATCGTTGATTGCATTGATTGGCATGATCGGCGCAATGACTGGCGAAGCAATGGAATGGCCTGCATTATTATATCTTGATCCAACCGCAGCTTTGCTCGTAGCCTGTCTGGTGCTGCGTAAAGGATATTTGATGGTAATGAATACCGCTTACCAGGTTCCTGCGCAGCCCTTGCAGGAGGAAGACTCCCGACGCTTTATGGAGACGATTCAACGGGTGTATGGTATTGTAACGGTTGAACACTTACATGCCCAGGAAACAGGGCATTTCATAACAGTGGATGTAACGATAAGTGTGAACCCGCGGATTACGGTACAGGAAGCGCAGGAAATCGCCGATCGAGCCAAAAATTTACTGTTAGCCCGTTTTCCACAGGTGACCCATGTACAAATGCAGTTCATTTCTTATCAAGCCGGATATCCATACAAATCCAATCATGAACTGCCAGATAATGATGTGTCGTCGTTGCTTCAATAGGGCAGGACGACTATGAAAGAAAGGTGAATAGGATTGCTTCATTCGCAGTACAGATGGAAGACCCCAGAGGCTAACCTGGAAGCGGCTCAGCTGTTGACAGGGGAACTGGGGATTTCACCATTGTTGTCCCGGCTTTTAGTGAACCGGGGCGTCACTACCGCCGGGGAAGCAAACCGCTTTTTGTACGGAAGTGTGGACGATGTACACGACCCTTTTTTGCTTCTTGGTATGGAAGAGGCTGTGCCGAGAATTCGTCAGGCTCTGGAACGTGGCGAGCATATATTAATCTATGGAGATTATGATGCGGACGGCGTATCCAGTACATCATTGATGATTCAGCTCATGCGTTTTCTAAAGGCTTCCTATGATATTTATATTCCTCATCGTTCTAACGAGGGATATGGTCTGCATAACCATGCCCTTGATTGGGCACATCAGCAGGGAGTTACACTGGTCATTACGGTAGATACGGGAATTAGTGCAGTAGAGCAAATTGCTTATGCAACTTCCTTGGGGATAGACGTTATTGTGACGGACCATCATGAGCCGCCTGCAGTACTTCCCGAGGCATATACTTTGATTAATCCGAAGCTCCCCGGTTGCCCATACCCATTTAAAGGTCTTGCAGGTGTTGGTGTTGCCCTGAAGCTCGCTCAGGCGCTGTTGGGTGAAGTGCCGGAGGAATGGTTTGAAATCGTCGCTATCGGCACGGTAGCCGATCTGATGCCACTACATGGTGAAAATCGGACGATGGTACGCAGAGGGATTCAATCCATGAGAAACTCTGCTTTTCCGGGGATTCGTGCGTTGCTCCATGTAGCGGGCGTAGATATATCTACAGTGACTTCAGTCAACATCGCATTTGCCTTGGCTCCGCGGATTAATGCCAGCGGGCGCCTGGATCATGCGGGACGAGCCGTTTCTCTGCTGACGACAGAAAAAGAGGAAGAAGCAGACCAACTTGCGCATGCGCTGGACCTGCTCAATCGTGAGCGTCAACAGGTGGTCGAACGTATTGTGGAGCAAGCCGAGCAACAATTGGCATCCAAACTGAACGGAGGCAAGCTACCGTCAGTTATTGTATTGGCTGGTGAAGGCTGGAATGTCGGCGTTGTCGGAATTGTGGCATCCAAGCTGTTGGATCGCTATTATCGACCGACCATTATTCTGGGTATAGATGCTGAGACAGGTATGTGCAAAGGTTCCGCCCGTTCTATTCCTGCATTGGATATTTACAGTGCTCTTACGGACAGCCATGAGCTTATGGAGCATTTTGGTGGTCATCCTTCGGCAGCGGGTATGACGCTGTCCTGTGATAATCTGGAATTGTTTGAAGAGCAGCTGAACCGCTATGCGGGTTCCATTTTGACACCAGACGATCTCATTCCTGTAGCTGAGGCTGATATGGTCTGTCGTTTGGACGAGGTATCTTTGCAAGTGGTTGAAGAACTGGAGTTGCTTCAGCCTTTTGGTATGGGGAATCCATCTCCACGATTCGTATTACAGGGTCTGCAATTGCGTGAGGCTCGTAAAATGGGACGTGAGAAAAATCATGTGAAGCTCCTGCTGGAGCAGAACGGTTTATCGCTGGACGCGATTGCCTTCCGTCGTGGCGATTTGGCTGATTTTTTACAGCAAGAAACGGAGATAGATCTGCTGGGTGAATTGTCAATTAACGAATGGAACGGTAAAAGGTCTCTCCAGCTCATGATGCAGGACATTCGAGTGCAGGCGCCGCAAATTTTTGATTATCGTGGAGTGTCGGACCCTTTTGCCGAATTAGAGCGGGGACTCAAGATCTTTCATCCACGCATAGAGGAAAGAAAGAAAGACGTTGCGGTGTTGGTCCACCCGTCATCTAGGCTTCGTACATCTAGCTCCGTGGACACTGAATCCTTATGGTTATACGATAAAGATGGCAGCGTTATTCCCAGTGATGGTCAAAGAGATGCACAGCACTCTGTGAAGTCGCTGTTCGTACTGGAGCCGCCGGATACACCGGATCAGTTCCAGGCATTATGGTCTACCTTTGAAAATGTAGAAAACGTATTTCTCCTTCATTCAGTCAGTGAACGTGGCGGTCGACTCGTAAGCCCAGACAGAGAGCTGTTCAAGCGCATTTACGTTGTGCTTTCCCGATTGGGAACACAGCCTATTGATGAAAAGGCAATGCTGCCTGCTCTTAGTCGACAGTGTTCCTGTTCAGTACGCATGTTATCCAAAGTATTGGACATCTTCGAAGAGCTTGAGTTTATGACGCGTACAGATGGTCAATTCCGTTTTGTATCCAATCCGCCCAAGCGGGATTTAACTGCTTCTCCGCGCTATCAGGAATTATATAATATGGCTGAAATGGAGCGGTATTTGCTGGATGCGGACACCACCCAGATGACGAGCTGGATTATGTCTCTTATGAAGGGTGCGTCTTGAGATACTATTTCGTAATTTATGTTGTAAAATGTATATACTAATTTGAAGTTTACAGTAGGAGGAACTAAGTTGGACTACAAAGAATATATTCGGGTGATTTCCGATTTTCCACAACCAGGGATTAGTTTTAAAGACATTACAACCCTAATGAAAAATGGTGAACTGTACCGCAAGGCTATCAACGATATGAAGGAATTGGTATCGGATTTAAAAATTGATTTGATTGCAGGTCCAGAAGCACGTGGATTCGTTATCGGTGCGCCTCTGGCTTATGCGCTTGGCGTTGGTTTTATTCCCATCCGTAAAAGTGGCAAGCTCCCTGGAGAAACCATTGAGGAAGCATACGGTTTGGAGTATGGTAAAGATACGCTGGCGATGCATAAGGATGCTATAGAGCCAGGCCAAAATGTTTTGATTGCTGATGACCTGCTTGCTACAGGTGGAACTATTGCTACATCCGTAAACTTGGTACGCCAGCTTGGTGGCAATGTGGCAGGGGCTGCTTTTCTTATCGAGCTGTCTGATCTAAACGGTCGGGCGAAGCTGCCTGACGTAGATGTATTCACCCTGATTACGTATTAAGTATTTCGAAACCTGGGTTTCCCGGGAAATAATTATGTATGGATTGCCTAAATAGTCCGATGGAACATCTCTTTATCTAAAGAGTTGCTCCATCGGGCTATTTTGTTTAGAAGCGTTTTAGGTGTGACTTTGTTTGACTGGTGCAAATTACCACTGTTTTTATTGGGAATAGTTATAAAAAATTTAAAATAAATGTCGATAAATAATTAAAAAGGAGCAGAGGTGGTCATATTGGGTTTATTTCGATTTAAGAGTTTACAGGCACGGACATTTTCTACCTTGATTCCGCTTGTACTTATAACGCTGATTTTAATCAGCTTTTTGTCTTATTTTTTTGCCAAGCAGAAGCTAGATACGGAAATAAGCCAAAATGCTGCTCATTCCTTATCGAGGGTTAAAGCAGATATTGCAGCTAACGTAGATCGTCATGCTTTACTTGTTTCGATGCTGACTAAGAGTGCGGAACAACTGGGAACAGGAATGAACATTGAGGGTTATGGACGATTCTTTGAACAAGAGCTGGCATTAAATGATATGACCTATGGGTTAGGGATTTATTTTGCTAAAGGTGCGTATGATCCGGGAGTGACTTACCGTTCCATATATGTGCATAGAGATGGCCAGCTAGTGAAGCAAACGATTGAATATGATGATCCACAATATGACTACTTAACACAGCCATGGTATACAGAAGCCGTGGAACGTGGTAAGGAAATAAATTTTACGGAGCCTTTTTACGATAGCAGACTGAAAGTCAATATGATTACTGCAGGGAAAGCATTTTATGACAGGGAAGGGAAGCTGTTAGGTGTCATTACTGGCGACCTGAATATGACAAACATTCAAACGTTTATTGAAAAAATGAAGTTTGGTGCTAACGGTAGTGCGATCTTGATGGATAAGAATGGAGCCATTTTGTCATCCGGTCTTCCGTCCTTAAAAGCAGGCGAGCCGTTAACAAAAACGATGAATGCGGAAGCAGCACAATCTATTCAAAGTGGTACGTCCGGACAACTATCCGTACCCATTGATAGTGAGGACTACCGGATAATGTACGAAACACTCCCACAAACCGGATGGAAAATCGGCGTATTACTGCCAGAATCCGATTTGAACCGCTCTGCGAACGAAATGCTTAAACTTCTTCTTATTGTTAGTGTTATAGGCATCTTGCTAATTATGGGAGCGTTATTAATTAACAATTCAGGTATGATCAAAGAGATTAAAAAAATTATGCAGATAACCAATCGTATGGCTCATGGGGATTACAGCGTTGAACTAACACAACAACGTAAGGATGAATTTGGCCAAATGGCTGACGGGATCAATAAGGTGATTGCGGCAACCAGAGGAATGGCATCACGTTTGAGCGAAGAGTCAGATGTTATCTCAGGCGTATCTATAAAAATTTCCCAAGAGATTTCTGGGGCTACTAAAGATGCGCAGCATAATGCAGGAGAACTGGCACAGGTGAAGGAAGGAGCCGAGCTTCAATTGGTCGCAGCAGCAGAGAGTGCGACTGCGATGGAAGAAATGGCTGTTGGCATACAGCGTATTGCTGAATCTATCCAGCATGTATCCGAGGCTACCACTGAGATTGAACATAAGGCACAACAAGGAAATGAACGGTTGACCGTGGTCAACCAAGGAATGCATAAAGCGAAAATATCTATGGATGAGGCAGGCAGGGTAGTAAGCTCATTGAATGAGCGGTCCGCCCAAATTGGCAGCATAATTGGAATGATTCAGGAAATTAGTGGGCAGACCAAGTTGCTATCACTGAATGCTTCCATTGAAGCCGCACGTGCAGGGGAGCATGGCCGAGGGTTCGCTGTGGTGGCTTCAGAAATCGGCAAGCTGGCTGTAAACGTGAGCGAGTCTGCGGAACAAATTACGAGTCGAATCCGATCCATGCAGGAAGAAACCAAATTAGCTTTGGAAGGAATGCAGCAGGGTGCTCTGGAGATGGATGAAGGAGTATCTATTTTACTTGAGGTGGAAGAACGTTTTATTGCGATGAATCAAGATATTCAGCAGGTGGCGATAGAAGTGCAGGAGGTTTCATCTGCCTCAGAAGAAATGTCGGCAGGTTCAGAGGAAGTTGCAGCCTCTATTGGATATCTTGCAGACATTGCGAAAGCTTCAGCTAAACGTACAGAGCAAGCCTCGGAACGATCCGAACGGCAGCTTAAGGATCTGGAAGGTATGGACAGCTCTGTCAAGACACTTACAGGTGTCTCTGATACGCTTAATCAGGTCGTATCTCGCTTTCGTGTGTGATATCTTTAGAAAAAAAGGCCGTGCATAAAAAAACGCCGCTCCATTGAGATATGGATCTTTACACGCTTGTCTATACAGCCTGAGCGTGTTGATCCATAACTAACATGGAGCGGCCTTTTAAAGTTGAAAAAAAGATATCAATCTGGTGTTTTCTCGGTTAAAGGTTCCTGTGATTTATCGTTGGACCAGCCGAGCACGTCAATCAGCTTGAAGAACAAGCTGAGGATGATGCCGATGATTGTAGCCAATGCCATACCTTTCAAGGTTACAGCGCCCCAAGTGAGCGTAGTACCACTGATTCCGACAACAAGCACGATGGTCGCAAGCAGCATGTTAGTTGGCTTGGCGAAATCAACCTTTTGCTCAACGAAGATTCTTAGACCGGAGGCAGCAATGACACCGAATAATAGTAAGGATACGCCACCCATAACTGGAGCTGGAATATTAGAAACAATCGCTGAGAACGTGCCTGAAAAGGACAGCAGGATGGCAATGATAGCCGCTCCGCCAATAACCCATACAGAGTACACTTTAGTTAATGCCATGACACCAATATTTTCACCATAAGTCGTATTAGGCGTAGAACCGACAAAACCCGAAATGACGGTGGAAATACCGTTACCCAGCAGAGAGCGGTGGAGACCAGGATCTTTGGACAACTCACGCCCGACAATGTTGCTAGTCACAAGTAAGTGACCAATATGCTCTACGATGACGACCAGAGCAACAGGAAGAATCGTCAGCATAGCAGAGGTATTAAAAACTGGAGTGGTAATTGCAGGATGTCCGAAAAAAGGAGCGTCTGCGATGGCCTGTGTATTGACCATGCCCATAAAATAAGCAAGCACATAGCCCACTACGATACCGATCAGAATATGGATGATTTTGGCAAACCCGCGAAACAACACCGCACCCAGAACAGTAACCCCGAGTGTAACGAGCGAAAGAGTAATCGTTTTGGGATCTGGAGTCCATGCTTTAGTAGGATCGGCATTGATAATGCCTGCCATGCCTGCTGCAACCGGAACCAGCTCCAGACCGATTAAGGCTACGATGGAGCCCATAACAGCTGGAGGAAAAACGACGTCCAGCCAACGGGTTCCGGCATATTTGATCACCAGTGCGACGAGGCAGAAAATAATACCTGTAATGATGAAAGCACCGAGGGCCATAGCATAGCCGTTGCCGCCGGGATTGTTTTTAAGCACAAGACTGACGGGAGCGATAAAAGCGAAGCTGGAGCCGAGATAGGCGGGGATTTTGCCACGGCAGATCCAGATGTACAACAATGTGCCAATACCGTTCATTAGCAAAATCATGCCGGGATCGACGCCGAAAATATTCGGCACCAGCACGGTACTGCCAAACATGGCAAACAAATGCTGTACGCTGAGCAGGAACCCAGGTCCTGCCGGTAGCTTTTCATTAACTTGAATTTCGCGTTGCAACGCAGTTCACTCCTTAGTTCTTTCAATTATTCTTATATACATTAATTACTTTTCGTAATTTTTTCAATATAATTCGTTTCAATTCGTCAACATTCCTCATTTTACTTATCCATGTGTGACAGAATAATGCTACAATGCCAAACCTGTAATAGTTGACGTGTGACGTGCTAACCGTCATAATTGTAGGAAATCACTTTTAAAAGGGAACCTTTGCGCGACATTGATCGGCGGGTTCCATTTTGCATAGAAAGGACACGGAATAGAGCAGAATGGGGATAGAGCAATTACTTAAAAAGGCCGGGGCCTATACCAGAGAAGCAGATCTTATCCGCATCAGGGACGCCTATGATTTTGCCGAACAGGCCCATTCCGGCCAGACTCGTAAGTCCGGTGAACCTTATATTCTGCATCCGCTTGCGGTTGCTGATATCGTCGTTAATATGCAGATGGATACCATCTCCATTATCGCCGCTCTTTTACATGACGTTGTGGAGGATACGACGGTGTCTTTGGCGCAGATTCGCGAGCATTTTGGCGATACATGTGCGATGCTTGTCGATGGTCTGACGAAACTGGAGCGTATCCAGTTCCGTTCCAAGGAAGAACAACAGAACGAAAATTATCGAAAAATGTTTATTGCTATGGCGCAGGACATTCGTGTCATTGTCATTAAGTTAGCAGATCGTCTGCACAACATGCGTACCTTGAAATATCAGTCAGAGGAAAGCCAGCGTCGGATTGCTTATGAAACGTTAGAGATTTTCTGTCCGGTTGCAAACCGACTGGGTATTTCAGCCATTAAGTGGGAAATGGAAGATATTGCTCTGCGCTATCTGAATCCTCAGCAGTATTATCGCATTGCTAATTTGATGCATAAGAAGCGGGCAGAGCGGGAGCAGTTTATTGATAATGTCATACAGCGTATCAGAGAAAAGCTGGAAGAGATGGGCATTCAGGCTGATCTGTCCGGACGCCCTAAACATATTTACAGTGTGTTTAAAAAAATGACGACGAAGAACAAGCAGTTCAATGAAATATATGATTTGCTGGCGATTCGAATTATTGTGGATAACATTAAAGACTGTTACGCCACACTGGGGATTATCCATACGTTGTGGAAGCCGATGCCGGGGCGGTTTAAGGATTATATCGCTATGCCTAAGGCCAATATGTATCAGTCCCTTCATACGACAGTAGTAGGTCCTAACGGGGAGCCTACCGAGGTGCAAATTCGCACAGTGGATATGCACCGTACCGCTGAATTCGGGATTGCGGCCCATTGGGCCTATAAAGAAGGCAACGGAGCAAACAACGCTAACTTTGAGGATAAAATCACCTTTTTTCGAGAAATCCTGGAGCTGCAAAATGAAGCGAAGGATGCGTCGGAATTTGTGGAATCGCTCAAAATGGACTTTTTCTCAGACCTTGTGTTTGTGTTTACTCCTAAGGGAGAGGTCATTGAGTTGCCAGCCGGATCCGTTCCGCTGGACTTTGCTTTCCGTATTCATACCGAAGTTGGCAATCGAACGATTGGCTCTAAGGTAAATGGAAGAATCGTACCTTTGGATTATCGGCTTAAAACTGGGGATATTGTCGAAATTATGACGTCCAAACATTCTTATGGACCTAGTCAGGACTGGCTCAAAATTGCTCAGTCCTCTCACGCGCGCAGTAAAATCAAACAATGGTTCAAGAAAGAAAAGCGTGAGGAGAATGTTGAAAAAGGCCGTGAAAATCTGGAACGTGAGCTAAGAAAACGCGATATCGAGCCATCGGTGTGGATGAGCGACGACAAGCTTCAGGAAGTGGCGCAGAAGTTCTCTTTTAACGATTCCGAAGATATGCTGTCTGCGATTGGTTTTGGTGGTATAACCGCAGCGCAGGTCTGTACACGTTTGACAGAGAAGCTGCGTAAGGAACAAGAAGAGGCACGGTTGATCGAATTGACGACCGAGGTCAAGGAGTACAAGCCGCAGGGCGAACGGAAAAAAACACCGACCAACGGTGTCAGCGTCAGAGGCGTCGATAATTTACTCGTTCGTTTTGCACGATGTTGTAATCCCGTACCGGGAGATGACATCATTGGCTATGTAACACGTGGACGCGGCGTATCCGTTCACCGGACGGATTGCCCGAATATTCCTTCGGGTACGGGCGAAGACCAGGCGCGTGTGATTGAAGTGGAGTGGGAAGAAGCAGCGGAAGTCAATTACAGTGTCGATATTGAGATTACGGGGCATGATCGCAACGGTTTGCTGAATGAAGTGCTTCAGGCCATTTCTGAGAACAAAACCAGCTTCTCGGCCGTTACAGGTCGTACAGATAAAAATAAAATGGCGATGATTCACATCACGATTCTCATTCGCAACACGGATCATTTGCATTCTGTTGTCGAACGGATTAAACGGGTGAAGGATGTATACACCGTGCATCGGATTATGCAATAACCTTATGAAGCGTACAGATAGGTTTATAGCCTTTGTAACATATCTTGGGTAGAAAGGGACCCATAGGCTGCTAAAAGAGCCGTAGTACGGCTGTGAGCACCTTTTAAAAGGGAAGGTTAAAGGAGATATCGGATAGTCGATGAAGATCATTATTCAGCGCTGTAAAGACGCTCAGGTAACGGTGAATCAAAAGGTGGTCGGCAAGATTGGAACCGGATTAATGCTGCTGGTTGGTATTGGTCAGGGAGATACGGCAGCCGATGCCGTTTATTTGGCGGATAAAACAGCGGGATTACGTATATTTGAGGATGCTGAAGGTAAAATGAATGACAGCGTTTTGGATGTCGGTGGAGCTATTTTGTCTGTCTCTCAATTTACGTTGTATGGTGACTGCCGTAAAGGAAGAAGGCCCAATTTTATGGGGGCGGCCAAACCTGAGGAAGCGGAGAAGCTGTATGATTTCTTCAACAGCCAGCTTCGAGCCAAGGGCCTGGAGGTAGAAACGGGAATTTTTGGGGCTATGATGGATGTTTCATTGACGAACTGGGGCCCGGTGACACTGATTTTGGATAGCGAGCGTTCGTAGCTATGCGTTCATGGCTTGACCTGAGTAGAATAAAATAGCTGTTCAGAGGGACCCTAATGTCATCCCGATTGGTGTTAGCCAAGCGGATAGCCTAAGGGTGACAGGAGAGACGAAGCTATGCGTCAAACCCCAAAAATGGACGGGCATCGAAGCGCTGTGCTGCTTTTTCCCGGTAGTATGCAGGAGGCAATCAGCCTTACTCGTAATGCAGATACGTTATTACAGCATGTTGCAGCAGCCATTGACAAGCCGGGACGCGGTGCTTTGCCGCGCAGATAACATTGGGTTAAATGGGGCGTTATGAGGTGCTACTCGAAAGTAGCATAAAGTGGCCAAAAATAAAATATGTAGCATTGAATTAGTGGAGGAGCCGAAAGGCTCCTTTTTCTTTTCCGCCGCTGCGAATTGTTATAAAAACAGATCAAGCGGGTAATAACAAATCGTGGTAGAAAAACAAACTTAATTTTAAACTTGTATCGAGGATAACCGGAAAGGAGATCTGAACATTCATGAGTAAAATTGCATTTTTATTGGCTGACCAATTTGAAGATTCCGAAATGAAGGTACCTTATGATGAATTAAAAAAGGCTGGACATGAGGCGGATATTATTGGGCTAAAACAAGGTGAGGAAGTGAGCGGTAAGCAAGGCAAAGCAAGCTACACCATTGAAAAAGCCATTGCAGATGTGAAATCAAGTGATTATGATGCAGTTGTTATTCCTGGTGGATCATCTCCGGAAAATCTACGTTTGGATGCAAATGTTCTGAAATTTGTAACTGAAATTAATGAGTCCAAAAAAACGATTGGCGCTATCTGTCACGGGCCACAAATTTTGGCGAGTGCCGATTTGTTACAAGGTCGGACGATTACAGCTTATCCTCCATTGAAAGATGACTTGATTAATGCGGGTGCTCATTTTGAGGATCGAGAGGCGGTTGTGGACGGTAACTTTATTACGTCTCGGACCCCTAAGGATGAGCCCGCTTTTGTGCGTGAGTTGTTAAAGGCATTGTAATTTCCGTGAATGCTTCCTAGATTTATGCCAGTACAATTCCCTAACGAGGAGGATTTGATATGGCTAAACAGATTCAGGCTTATTTTCGCACAGAAGATGAAGCTGAGGGCGCTAGAGCTTCGCTTCAGGCTTATAGAACTGAACATTTGGAAGTAGGTGCTCTGGATGAGACGCTCGGTCGGGAGACGAGGGTTTTAATTCCGTTGGTCCCTTATAACAATACTGGCTCTGTGAGCACAGGAGGCTCAGCGGGTGCGGCAATCCCTGCGGCGGGTGCTTATGGCGAGAATATTTTACCAGATGTGAAGGATGGCCAGATTAACTCTGGCTCAGCCCAAAGGGATCTGGATGAAGATCGGAGCGGAACAACGAATCATGACGGAGGGTTGCTCCGTGCAACAGATGTGTATATTAACGGTGATCAAGATGAATTACGGTATGTATTATCTGCAAAGGTGAATGATGCCGATTATGATGAGGTCATTTATAAGCTGCGTTCCAATCGTGGATATGTATCGCAGTTGGATTAAAGTTGAGAGCACGGCACAAGATTGTCGATACTTGAGAATTTAGCTACAAAAGAGTGACTGTAATACAATTGTAATATTCGAAACATCATTCCTTAATATTAGCAGTTTATAATAACAGCATGACCCCCTTTTGATATATCTTTTTGAGCCTGCGGACCGTTTCCGCAGGCTATTTTCTTTTTTAGGACTTATTTGTACAGTAAGTTGCTATGAGGCTAACGATACAGGATACAAAAAAAGTGAAAGATTATTTAATTTGACACTGACTGTCTTTTTGTATAAAGTGTAAAAAGATACTAAGTCCCGAAATAATAAAAATATAAACAATAAATATACCCATTTCCAATTACGGGACCGAAATATTACAACTGAAAAAGTTAGGAAGTGTCAAAATGGGTAATGAAATAGAATGGTTTGCAGAGATAACTCCTGAGCTGCGGAAATGGACCGGAGGCAAAGGAGGGATGCTTGCTAGGATGCTTCAAGCTGGTTATCCGATTCCTAATGGTTTTATTGTTTTTCCACAGGCCTTTCAAGGGGAAAAACTTAAGGAAAAGACATGGAAAGAAATGATCAGGTATTTGGAAAAGCTTCGTAAGGATTACCCTAATGTCTCATTTGCAGTAAGGTCTTCAGCCTTGAGCGAGGATTCAGCCTTAGCTTCTTTTGCAGGAGAGTTTGAAAGTGTCTTAGAAGTACAAACAAACGAGGACGTTCTGAAAGCCTTGTATGTGGTTCACCATTCTCAATACAGTGAGAGGGTGCGGGCATACAGTGCAGTTAAGGGTTTTGAAGAAGCACACCAAATGGCGATTGTAGTCCAAATCATGGTTCCTTCTGAAATCTCGGGTGTTCTTTTTACAGCAGACCCTATTACGGGCAATCGTTCAGTAATGTCTGGAAATTTTGTGTTCGGGTTAGGGGAGCAACTGGTATCTGGTAAAGGAAATGCTCGTGTTTTCTCCTTATTTAAACCCTCAGGTCGATATAAAGGGCCAAAAGAATTACTTCCTTATATCAAAAAGCTATATTGGTATGCTTCCCGTCTGGAAAAAGCGATGGGAGAACCACAGGATATTGAATGGGCCATTGCCAATGGCCAACTCTTTTTTTTACAAGCACGACCTGTTACTACTTTAAGCCCTGGAAATATGGATACATTTGAATGGAATGATTCTTTATCAGGTGATTTTCTTTGGACGAATACTAATGTAGGTGAATCCATTTCAGATGTTGTTACTCCCTTAAGCTGGTCTATTATTCGTGCTTTGGACGAAGAACATAATGTGATTCCTGGCCATTATTTAATGTCTGGTAATATCTGTGGAAGAGTATACTCCAATGTGAGTGTACCATTGTCCGTTTTTTTTGCATTTGGGTGGAATAAAAAGTCAATATTAAAAAAAATGAGCAATGTTTTTGGGGAAATTCCAGATGAAATCCAAATTCCTATATATCCGTTTTCTAGGAAAGAGCTTATTAAAATAATGCTCCCCAAGATGCTGTATGCTTTTAAACAGACCCGAAAAGCGATGAAATTATTACCACAGCACATAAAAGAAACAGCGGCCTGGTGCACTCAAACGGAAGAGTTAATTGGCAATGTCCAGTCCAAGGAAGAATTGATTACATTATGGCGTGAGCAGCTTTGGCCTAAAAATATTGAAGCGATGTGGATTGCACTGGAAGGACCTAGTAGCAAGATGCAAAATTTTGTTCGATTGAAGGAAAAGTTGGAGAAATGGCTTGGACGTGATGATGCTAGTGTACTTCTATCTAATCTGAGCGGAAGTACAGGTTTGGCCAGCTTGGGACCTGTTGTTGGTATATCTTCAGTCGTGAAAGGTGAAATGAGTCAGGAGGATTATCTATTGGAATATGGTCATCGAGGCCCACATGAGTTTGAGCTATCGATACCTGATCCAAGAGAAGAACCGAGTTGGCTGGAAAAGCAAATCCAAGAAACAAAGAAATCTGGAATAAATGTTGACGATTTATTGTATAAACAACGTGAACAAAATGAAGTGGTTTGGAGAAGATTGGAGCAGCGTTTTCCATACAAGATAAATAAGTTGAAACGTGTCATAGCAAAAATTTCTGAAGGACCGCATTTAAGGGAAGCTGTTCGTTCGGAATGGACGCGTGTCTTCAGATTAAATCGCTCTTTCGCGCTGAAAGCAGGCGAGTTGATTGGCATAGGAGAAGATGTATTTTTTTTATATGTGGATGAGATATTGGGCTGGCTTGCAGGAGGAAGTGTTATTGAGGAGAGAATCTCGACCAGAAAAGTGAACTATTTAAAATATAAGCAACTGCCTGCGTTCCCCTCGATTATACGTGGGCGATTTGAACCTTTACAATGGATGGAGGATCCCAATCGCAGAGTAGATTATTATGATCCATATATACCATTAGATAGCTCTATCCATTCTGAAATCATTGAAGGAGTTGCTGGAGCGGCAGGTAGAATTGAGGGGACTGTACGTGTACTGAGGAATCCTGAGGATGGACACCAGCTCCTTCCTGGTGAAATACTGGTGACCTCGACAACGAATGTAGGCTGGACTCCACTTTTTCCAAAAGCAGCTGCGATTGTAACAGATATAGGAGCACCACTCTCTCATGCTGCAATTGTAGCCAGAGAGCTAGGCATTCCAGCTGTTGTAGGATGTGGAAATGCTACTACAAGAATGAAAACCGGCGACAGGGTTATTGTTGATGGTGGGCAGGGAATTGTACTAACGAGGTGAGGAGATAAATTTTTTGAATTTCTCAATAGAACCAACCTGATTCAACCTATCAGCTTCTGTACGCCGCATATTCGCCTATAAAAGCTGAAATTGGAGTGGTTTCAAGTTTTGATGTATTGCTTTACAGTCAGGAATAATACAATCCTGGGTATCGTGAAGTACAAAGGATCATGATAAACTGAGTGTAAACGCAAAATCGGGCAATAGTGTGCATGTGGTCAAAAATATATGCTGAAGCAAATTGCTCGATGAGGAGTGAAACTTGAATGAGCAATCTATTGAGGAGTGAAACAAATGTCACTTGAACACCAGCAAAATCTTGGGCTGAGGGAGCGAAAAAAAGCAAAAACCATTGCATCGATTCAAATGCATGCGTTACGCCTATTCAGCGAACTGGGATATAACGAAACTACTGTGGAACAGATTGCAGAAGCAGCGGAGATTTCACCAAGCACCTTTTTTCGCTATTTTTCGAGCAAGGAGGATGTGATTGTTACAGATAACTATGATCCCCTGCTTATATCTGCATTTGAAGAACAGCCAGCTCATTTAACTCCACTTCAAGCTGTGCGTAATGCTATGTTAGCAACCATGTCTGACATGTCCGGCGACGAAATGTCCACTACACGTGAGCGTAACCAACTCGTGATGTCAGTACCGGAACTCCGGGCTGCAACCTTGAATAATTTGACTGATACAATGCATATGATTGCTGAGATGGTTTCCAAACGGGTGGGACGAGATCCTGGAGACTTGCAGATTCGAACTTTTGCAGGCGCCGTCATAGGTGTTAACATATCTGTTATGTTGCATTATGCGGAAAATCCAACTGAAAATTTTTCCGAATTATTATCTGAAGCATTAAACCTCTTGGAGACTGGCCTTCCACTATAAACAATCGCTGAAATCCAATTTTATTATATTAAAGAAACGAGTTGTAATCTGAATTAAATAAATGGAAAACATAAAAGTGAAATATGTAGATACGTAAATTCTCCCATCCTTCGTCAAAGCATGCGATAGTTCCCAAACACAGACTGTTAGGAAAAACCAGGGATACATTACATCACTAAAAGCAGTTTAGGCTTTTTAAGTCAGGCTGTTTTTTTGTATTTTGTGAGGTGTCTGCCTACCTAGCGAACATCGGAAACTCTTCGTGTCCATGTGTGACAATGATACAAAGTTGCAGAGAAGCTATAGAATGTCTTGACTTTGTCGAAGCGGTTCATTAAAATCATAAAATAATGAAAAATGATTTGATGACGGGACCAAGTACTCCGAACCCACAAGCGCAGAGAGGAATTTCCAGGCTGTAAAAATTCCCTTGATGAACGGATGAATGACCTCCCCGAGAACAGGCGGCGAACAATTGAGGAAACCCTACTGAAAGTACATTGTAATTGTGCCGACAGTGGATGGTCCTGCATAATAGCCGTACTGCGCGTTACGGGCGTTATACGTATGAGCGGAGTCAGTATATTGCTGACGGGCAATGAGTGATTTTATGCTGGTTGTCTGGACAAACTCCGGAATGTGGGTGGTACCACGGGTGATTTGTAAACGACAATCCCTCGTCCCTGTTAATGTTAACAGGACGAGGGATTTTTTGTTTTATATTGAAAGTGGAGCAAGAAGAAAGAGCACAATATGAAATACAACGATGGGGGGATACGTTAATGGCCTTTCAAAAACCGACGGGAACACAGGATTTGCTGCCGGGCAGTGTAGAAAAATGGCAAGTGGTCGAGGAAAAAGCCCGTGAGATTAGCCGCCGCTTTAATTATCGAGAGATTCGTACACCAATGTTCGAACAAACGAATTTGTTCGTTCGAGGTGTGGGTGAAACGACGGATGTAGTGGAAAAGGAAATGTATACTTTTGAGGATAAAGGGAAGCGCAGCATGACTTTGCGTCCGGAAGGAACAGCAGGGGTTGTCCGCTCCTATGTGGAGAACAAACTATACGGGGAGCCGGATGTAACTAAGCTGTATTATATCGGTCCGATGTTCCGTTATGAGCGTCCACAGGCTGGGCGTCAGCGCCAGTTTCACCAATTTGGAATTGAGGCATTTGGGGCGGTCGATCCGGCACTGGATGCAGAAGTTATTGCTTTCGGGTATCAATTCTGCCGTGAACTGGGTCTGAAAGGAGTACAGGTGGAGATTAACTCCGTCGGTAATGCAGCCAGTCGCGCAGCTTATCGGCAGCATCTGGTGGACTTCTTGATGCCAATTAAGGATACGTTGACCAAGGAGAGCCAAGCACGCATTGAGCGTAATCCGCTGCGAGTGCTGGATAGCAAAGATGACCAGGACAAATTTGGAGGTGCACCTTCGATTTTGGATAGCTTGGACGAGGAATCTCGCACACATTTTGAGAAAGTGAAGCAAAATTTGGATGCCATGGGTGTGGAATATACAGTTAACCCGCGTTTGGTACGGGGGTTGGATTATTATACGTTGACAGCGTTCGAATTCAAAGCTGAAGGAATTGGTGCCATAGACACGATCGGTGGAGGCGGCCGCTACAACGGATTGGTTGGAGATCTGGGCGGACCGGATCAGCCAGGGATTGGTTTTGGTATTGGACTGGAGCGAATCCAGCTGATTTTGGAGCATCAAGGTGTCAAACTGAACGAATCCAAGCCGTTAGATATCTATATGGTGGCGTTGGGTGAGGCGGCAGAAACGGAAGTAACCAAACAACTATTCAAATTGCGTCAAGCTGGATTTTCCGCAGAACGAGATTATCTGGGTCGTAAAATGAAGGCGCAGATGAAATCAGCCGATCGCTTTAAAGCAAGGTATACTGCGATTCTGGGTGAAGATGAGCTGGTTCAAGGTGAAATTGCACTGAAAAACATGGAAACGGGCGAGCAGCGCACTGTTAAGCTGGATCAGCTGGTGGAAGAACTAGGATAAAGAAGATGTGTAACATCAGTCAGGGGGAGTCTCCCTCTGGCTGTCATATAGCATTAACTACTAAACATAAACAGGAGTGTGTATTATGAAAAGGAGTCATCAATGCGGCGCATTGACTCATGCGCATATCGGAGAAACAGTTACATTGAACGGTTGGGTACAAACCCGTCGTGATTTGGGGGGCGTACTTTTTATAGACCTGCGTGACCGTAGCGGAATTGTACAAATCGTATTTAATCCGGCATATTCCGGTGACGCACTGCAAATTGCGGACCGTGTTCGTAGTGAGTATGTGCTTGAGGTTACTGGTACCATTGTCAAACGGGATGCAGAAACGATTAACCCGAACCTGCCTACAGGTGAAATTGAAGTGCGTGTCACTGAAATCGAAGTATTGAATGCATCCAAAACACCTCCGTTCTTCATTGAAGATGGCGTGGAAGTAGACGAGTCACTGCGTTTGAAATACCGTTATCTGGACTTGCGTCGTCCGGAAATGCATCAGACCTTGAAGCTGCGTTCCAAAGCAGCAAAAGTATTCCGTGATTTCCTGGACGGTGAGGATTTCATTGAGGTGGAAACACCGATTTTGACAAAAAGTTCCCCAGAGGGCGCCCGTGATTATCTGGTACCTAGCCGGGTACATGAAGGTGAGTTTTTCGCCTTGCCGCAATCTCCACAACTGTACAAGCAATTGCTGATGGTTGGTGGCGTGGAGCGCTACTACCAAATTGCACGTTGTTTCCGTGATGAAGATTTGCGTGCTGACCGTCAGCCTGAATTTACGCAGGTCGACATTGAGACCTCCTTCATGCAACAGGATGATTTGCTGCCTATGATGGAGCGTCTTATGGTGAAATTGTTCAAAGAAACCGTTGGAGTAGAACTGGAAACACCGTTCCAACGAATTACACATGCAGAAGCAATGGATAAATACGGATCAGACAAGCCTGACCTACGTTTTGGTCTGGAGTTGATTAATGTCAATGATATCGTGGCAACCAGTGGTGTGAAAGTATTTGCTTCCGTAATTGAAAAGGGCGGGGAAGTTAAAGTTCTCAATGCCAAAGGATGTGGCACGTGGAGCCGTAAGGACATTGATGACCTGGGTCCTTTTGCAGCACGTTATGGAGCAAAGGGCTTGGCTTGGATCCAAGTGAAAGAAGGCGAATTCAAGGGGCCTATCGTTAAATTCTTCACACCGGAAGAAATCGAAGCCTTGAAAGAGCGTACGGGAGCTGAAGAAGGCGATCTGTTACTCTTCTCTGCGGATAATAAAAAAGTAGTTGCTGATGTATTGGGCGCACTTCGTCTGAAAATTGGCCGTCATTTGGGCCTCATCGACGATAACAAATTCAAATTTGCCTGGGTCGTAGACTTCCCGCTTCTGGGCTATGATGAAGAACAAAAACGTTATGTAGCGGAGCACCATCCGTTCACTCGTCCGAAGGAAGAAGACCTGGCCCTCTTGGACACAGATCCAGGTCAAGTTCGTGCTCAGGCCTACGATATCGTGCTGAACGGCTACGAAGTGGGTGGTGGCTCGATGCGTATTTTCAAGCGTGAAGTTCAGGAGAAAATGTTCAAAGCGCTCAACCTGCCGCCTGAGGAAGTGAAGGATAAATTCGGTTACCTGCTGGATGCATTTGAATATGGTACGCCTCCACATGGTGGTATTGCCTTCGGTTTTGACCGTCTTGTGATGCTGCTTGCAGGTCGTACAAACCTGCGTGAAACCATTGCATTCCCGAAAACAGCTAGCGCGACAGACCTGCTTATGGATGCACCAAGCGAAGTGGATCAAGCTCAATTGGAACAGCTTCACATCCGTCTTGCCCCGAAACCTGTTACTCCTAAAGCTTAAGATGAACGTTTGTCTTTGCAAGTGCACCGAGTGGCTTGTGGATAGATTATAGAATGCCGTGAACCCGTTACCCTTTTATGGATAATGGGTTCGTGGTTTGTATGCTGGAGTTCAAGTATAGAGTTTAAATCAGTGAGGGAGGATATACCATATTGTTGCATCAATTTTCACGAACGGAACTGGCTATCGGAACTGAAGGTCTTGAGGTTATGAAAAATAGCACGGTGGCCGTGCTGGGTATCGGCGGTGTCGGTTCGATTGCAGTGGAAGCACTGGCGCGCACAGGTGTTGGACGTATCATTTTGATTGATAAAGATGTTGTAGATATCACCAATATTAATCGCCAAATACATGCGTTGACAACGACGGTAGGTCAAAAAAAGGCGGATCTGATGGTAGAGCGTGTGAAGCTGATTAATCCTGAATGTGAAGCGATTGCACTGAACATGTTTTATACGGAAGAAACGTATGAGGAGTTATTTAAGTACGAACTGGATTATGTGCTGGATGCTTCAGATACGATTATTTACAAAATTCATTTGATTAAGGAATGCCTGAAACGGGGGATTCCGCTGATCTCCAGTATGGGCGCTGCGAATAAAATGGATCCAAGTCGTTTTCAAGTAGCGGATATTTCCCAAACCAGAATGGACCCGATTGCCCGTGTCATCCGCACCAAGTTGCGTAAGGAAGGCATTACCAAAGGCGTCAAGGTTGTATTCTCCGATGAGGAACCAAAGAAGCCACGTGAAGAAATTACAAAAAAAATTGTACCTGCCAACGCACCTGAAATCCGGAAAGCGAAGCAGCCGCCTGCAAGCAATGCATTTGTACCTCCGGTAGCAGGACTGATCATGGTTAGTGTAGCCGTGAAGGATTTATTAGAACACGCTGGTGTGTAAGTTGTAAAAATAGCATGGCAGTGCATTCGTAGATTTACAGCAGTATGTATTCACTTTAAGACCTGTAGTTCTGTGCATCACATCCTTTGTGTCACAGTTGCTACAGCTCTTTTTTGTTTTGAAAAAGTGCAGCTTACTGTAAACAGATTGAACAACTTGCTGGAGGGTTTTGGTATGAAGGATGGACTATGGTCCAGAAGTCTCGGTTACAAGCCCGAGCATCATTGGAAAAAGGAATTAGCCGCTGGGGCCATTTCTTATTTTTCCGTGGTATACATTGTTATGGTTAATGCGACTATTTTGTCAGATGCCGGGATTCCCCTCCAAGGGGCGATGCTCGGGACACTGCTGACATCGATGATCGGCTGTCTACTGATGGCTTTTGGTGGGAAATCTCCAATGGTCGTTGTACCAGGGATGGGAATTAATGCCTTTTTCACTTATACGCTGGTACATTCCATGAAGCTGAGCTGGCAGGAAGCGTTGATGGTAGTTGCCGTCACAGGGGTGATATTCGCCATTGTGGCCTTTACATCATTGTACAAGCTGATTAGCCAAGCGATTCCCCATAATTTGCAGCACGGAATTACGGTAGGCATTGGTTTGTTTTTAACCTTTATCGGTTTGCAAAAAAGCGGCATCGTGATTGCTCATCAGACGACTTTTGTGGCTATTGGCCATTTTAATGATCCCAAGGTAATTACGGCTTGTGTAACGTTGCTGCTCGCTATTTTATTGTTTGTGCGTAACGTTCAGGGAGGTTTACTAATTAGTATTTTGGCGGGAACTGGGCTTGCTTATATACTGGGAGCTGTAGAGCCTACAAGCACGGTACGAACCTCTGAAACGGTGCGACAGTATGGGCAATTGTTTGGAGAGCTTTCCTTTTCAGGCATTGTCTCGGTAGCTTTCTGGATCGCTGTCTTTTTGCTCCTACTCATTGTGCTATTCGAGAATATTGGTATGATTACTGCACAAACCAACATGATTGGTAGACCGGATTTATTTAAAAACAGCTTGCGTGTGTTGGCTGTAACCAATATCTTTGCCGGTATTTTGGGCAGCAGTCCGGCGGTAGCCGCTGCGGAATCGACGGCTGGTATTGCAGCAGGGGGACGCTCGGGAATGACACCGCTGGTAACTGCTATTTTATTCGGGGCGACGTTTTTCTTTATTCCACTGTTGGCTTATATTCCTGATAGTGCCATTGCACCCGTGTTGATCATCATTGGGGGGCTAATGGTGCAAAATGTGCGAGAGATGGATTTCAGTGATTTTACTGAAGCGTTTCCTGCATTTCTGATCATGGTGATGATGCCCTTTACTTATAGTATTGTAGACGGAATGGCATTTGGTTTTATTGCATACCCCGTAGCCAAGCTGGCAGCAGGACGGGGCAAGGAAGTACCTATCGCATTATATATCATATCTGTACTGTTTGTGGCAAATTTTGTGCTTCATTCTCTGGTGTAGTAAACTCGAAGATAGATTGTACTGTTCATACCCGCGCAGAGCGCGGGTGTTGTTGTTTGAACAAGAATGGTCAGACAGGAAGCGAGGTTGATGGTATATGGAAAAAGAACATCATATACACCAAGAAGAGCAGGAGGACCGGATGAAGGAAAAGCCGGGTAAAAGACCGGATAAGGCTGGCATGGGGCGGTTTATCAAATTGATTGCGAGTGCGCATCCGCCCAAAGCCATTCTGATCATCGCCCTGATTCTGACCCTGATTCAGACCATGGCTGGTTTAATCGTACCCATGATGACTAAAGGGTTGATTGATGGCTTGACCTTTTCTTCACTAAACCGTATGGTCATTGTTGGTCTGCTTGGCGCTTTTGTGATTCAAGCGGTGGCTTCGGCAGTTTCTATCTATATGTTGAACTATGCTGGGCATAAGATTGTGGCTAATTTGCGCAAACGCTTATGGCATAAAATCTTATCTCTACCTATACCTTACTTTGATAGAAATCGGTCAGGAGATACGATGAGTCGCGTCACTAATGATACAAGCCTGATTATGAACTTAATTACGGAGTATCTAGTCAATTTGATTTCTAATGTGATTGCAATTATTGGTGGTATTGCATTGTTATTTTATCTGGATTGGGTGATGACGCTCATTATTATGGCTATTGTTCCGCTAACAGCTCTAATTTTATTTCCGGTAGGCAGAAAAATGTACCGCATCTCCAAAAAACAGCAGGATGAGATGGCAGATCTGACCTCAGTGTTAAGTCAGGTTATCGGCGAAATCAGACTGGTGAAGGCCTACGGAACCGAAAGCAGAGAGGCTCAGGCTGGTGAGGATCGTATTTACCGGATGTTTCGCTTCGGTTTGCAAGAGTCACGTATCCTGGCCCTTGTAGGTCCAATTTCTACCTTCTTGTTGACTGCAGTACTGGTCATTATATTGGGGGTTGGTGGTGTTCGCGTTGCATCGGGTGTGCTGACCGCGGGGGATTTGGTGGCATTTATTTTGCTGCTATTTCAGGTGATCACACCGATGGCACAATTCACGACTCTGTATTCACGTCTGCAAAAGGTGGTTGGGGCTACTGAACGGATTCAGACGATTTTAGATCATGAAGAGGAACCGCTCGAGTTGAAGCAGGAAGCGGCAAAAGAGAGCAGAGATATTATACTTCGTGATGTTGTCTTTTCCTATACCGAAGGTGAAGAGGTTCTTCATAATGCAAACTTGGTCATTCCGGCTAACCGGACGACAGCATTCGTGGGTCCGAGCGGGAGTGGGAAATCCACCTTATTTTCATTGCTAGAGCGCTTTTATGTGCCAGATACAGGGGAAATTCGTTATGGAGACGAACCGATATCGTCATATACACTTTCCTCCTGGCGCTCCAAAATTGGTTATGTATCGCAGGAAAGCTCAATGATGACCGGAACGGTCAGAGATAACATTACATATGGCTTGGGGCGCGAAGCTGACTTGGAAGAAGTGAGACGAGCAGCTACGATGGCGTATGCGGATACATTTATTATGGATCTACCTCAAGGCTACAACACTGAGGTGGGAGAACGGGGAATGAAGCTGTCCGGAGGCCAGCGTCAACGGATCGCTATTGCGCGTGCGCTTCTTCGTAGCCCTGACATCCTCATGCTGGATGAGGCTACATCTAGTCTGGATAGCTCATCTGAGCATGAGGTACAGAAGGCCCTAGCGAACTTGATGGAAGGACGCACGACGATTGTCATTGCTCATCGTTTGTCTACGGTGGTTCACTCCGACCAGATTATCGTGTTGGACAAGGGCAAGGTGACCGGTGCAGGAACTCATACAGAGTTATTAGAGTCCCATCAGGTGTACCGTGAGCTGGCTCAAAAGCAGTTTGTGGAGATGGGGGAGAGAAGTATGGAGTATTAGAGGCCGCTTCGCGTGTGACTTGATCCTCCGATCGCTCCGCTTCTTCGGATTCAAATCACCCGCTTCGCTGGTGCCGAAAAGCTCCATACTTTTGTGAAAGAGTAGGGAAATAGGGGGATTAGAAATAAGGTTGGATTTTTATGGTTAAATGTGTTACGCTTACTTTCCTTTTTTTGTGTCGGAGCAAGTGGATGATGCAGAAATCGAGACTTGATATTCTTAGGAGGTAACTGAAATGGAGAATGAGTTTCAAAGTGCCTATCAAGAAGAACAGCACAGGCTGTCGCTTGCTATGGAGGAAATTGATCGGAGATTGGAACGGCTTCGCAATACGCCAGTATACACTGGGCATGATTTTACAGAGCAAGTGCTGGAATCTGCACGGGAGGAAAAACGTCAGGCTTTGGCTAAAAGCTCGCAGGAGCCTTATTTTGGGCGTATGGATTTTGACGAGCGTGGCAGAGGGCAGCGGAAGCCGCTTTATATCGGTAAAATTGGAGTAGAGCGTGAAGAAACGTCAGCGTATCCGCTGGTGATTGATTGGCGTGCACCGATTGCCAGCTTATTTTATTCGTTTACAGGTGGTGAAGAAACCGCGTCCTATGAAGCTCCTGAGGGAACTATTGAGGGTTTGGTCTATCTGAAGCGCAACGTTGTCATTCGGAAAAGAATTCTGGAACGGGTAGCCGATACGTATAATCGTGAAAGCGACGAGCCGGCCGTTTCCGATGAGTTTCTCGTTTATCGTTTGGGTGAAAACAAGGATAACCGTTTACGGGATATCGTATCTACCATTCAGGCGGAGCAGGATCAGATCATCCGCGCGGCTAAAAATACTGCCCTCGTTATTCAGGGGGTAGCGGGTAGTGGCAAGACGACGGTAGCGCTGCATCGTCTCGCATTTTTACTGTATCAATACAAGGATCAGGTATCAGCGGACAAAATGGTCATTTTCGCACCAAACCATATGTTTCTCGACTATATTTCAGATGTACTTCCTGAGCTGGGGGTCGGAGATATTCAGCAAAGTACATTTGCAGACTGGGCGCTGGACTTGTTGGGTTTGGATTTACCTTTGGCTGATCCTGCCGAAACATTATCTTATTGGTTTGAGAGTGGCAGTCTGAGAGAGGAATCCATGGATGAGGCGCCGGGAAGATTCAAGGGTTCAGTTCACTTTATGGAGTTACTTCAAGCTTTTGTTGAACGACTGGAGCCCATTTCCGTTCCCGAGGAGGATTTTTCACCATGGGATGGAGCGATGCTGCCGCGAGCTGAGATTTTGAATTGGTTTAATGAGGAGTATAAGCCTTATCCGCTCGCGAAGCGGAAGGAGCGTGTGCTGGCAAGAGTGCACCGCTGGATTGAAATGGAGCTGAAAAAGTCGCCTTCGGCGGCAGCACTCAAGGAACGCAAAAAAAAGGCAGGGGCACGGGAAAAGGCATATGCTAAAAAATGGCCACAATACGACGCACTGACGCTCTACAAGCAGCTTTTTCAAGCAGCTAAAGGGTTACCCGCAGATACGGCTGCAGAGATGAAGGCTTCTCTGCCGACTGCTATTTTTAAGGCTACACAGTCGGATCTGCGAAAACAGATTATCCGTGAAGAAGATCTGACTGCGTTAGTGTATCTCCACGTGCTGATTCATGAGGTAGAATCATCTCAACGTTTTGACCATGTGGTCATTGATGAAGCGCAGGATTTTTCACCTTTTCATATCGCATTGCTGGATTTGTTCGTCAAAGGACATTCCTTTACTATACTGGGCGATTTATCGCAGGGCATTCATGAATACCGTGGCGTACATGCATGGGAGGAAATGAGTTCTCTTTTTGCACCGGAACATACCGGGTATTTTGCGCTTACGCGGAGCTATAGATCAACCTTGGAAATTATAGAATTTGCAAACACGATTTTGGAGCAGGGAGTTCGCGGCGGTATTACGGCAGTTCCAGTATTTCGTAGTGGCGATCCGGTGCGCACTATATCTTACGACTCATCGGTGCGTGAGCAGAGTTTGCTCACCGCTCTAAAAGAGCTGTCCTCCAGGGAGTATCGTACTGTATCTGTGCTGACACGTACCTTAAAAGAGGCTGTGGAACTGCATGAGGTTTTCACAAGTGCGGGGATGGATGTGAATTTGATTGACGGTGGTAAAAAGCAATATGAGGGCGGTTTGTCGGTACTGCCTGTGTACCTATCCAAAGGTCTGGAGTTCGATGCAGTTATTGTGGCGGATGCCGACCATGAGCATTATGGAGAACGGGCATGGGATGCCAAGCTGCTGTATGTAGGATGTACCCGTGCGCTGCATGAGTTGTGGCTATTGCATGATGGCTCACTTCCTAGTTACGTACAGGCACAGACGAAGTAAACAGAAAAAGCGTTGTAAAGTACCGCCTGAGTTGTTGTATTCCTTTTTGTTTACTGTTTATCTTAGTGATGGAAATTATGAAATCATGCCAGTCGAAGAACAGCCACGAAATCATCTTTCGTCTAAGGCTGTTCTTTCTTTTTTATGGGCGACTGACTTGAAGACCTACAGCTGTGCCATGACCATGCTATCTGCAACTTGTTAACGGATATGGTAGAATAAGAGTCGGTTTACACCGTATCAGAATTATAGATGACTTGAATTTTCATGTTTTTCAACCGTATGAGCGAGCCTAATATAGTATGTTTTCAAAGATAAAAGAAAGTGTTCGTTCATAATCATAAGGAAGTGAAAGAAATGGACTTATTTTCATATTCCCAAGAGTCAACGCCAAGCAATCGGTTGCTTGCGGATCGCTTGCGTCCGACTTCACTGGATGAATATATTGGACAGGAGCATGTTGTGGGTCCAGGTAAGCTGCTGCGAAGAGCCATAGAGGCAGATCAGGTTTCTTCAATTTTGTTGTACGGACCACCGGGATGCGGCAAAACAACGCTGGCACATATCATCTCGCAACACACGCAAGGCGATTTTGTACGTCTGAATGCTGTAGAAGCATCTGTGAAAGACGTAAGAGAAGTCATTGACCTTGCACAGACGAATAAATCGATGTATGGCAAAAAAACCATTCTGTTTCTCGATGAGGTACATCGTTTTAACAGTTCACGTCAGGATGCACTGCTGCCCGCGGTGGAAAAGGGCACGATCGTGTTTATTGGCGCCACGACTGAAAATCCCTTTCACTACGTCAACGGCGCTTTGATGAGCCGTTCTACGTTGTTCCAGCTTGAAGCGTTAACGCAGGAACATTCGCTGGCTGCTATGCGCCGCGCCTTAAGCGATGCGGACAAAGGGCTTGGCTACATGCAGCTCCAGGTCGATGAAGCTGCACTGGCTCACATCGCTTCCATGGCGAACGGCGATATCCGCCGCGCTTTAAACGCGCTGGAACTGGCGGCGCTCACAACGCCTCCGCTGGCAGACGGCACGATTCACGTGACACTGGAAGTCGCTGAGGAATCCATTCGCCGCCCGATTGTCAAAGCAGATGAATCCACGCAGTATGATGTGTTGTCGGCCTTCCACAAAAGCATTCGCGGCTCCAGCGATGCCGCGCTGTTCTGGTTCCTGTACGCCGTAGAAAAACTCGGTATGGACCCGATGACCTTTATCCGCCGCCTCATCGCGGCAAGCAGCGAGGACATTGGTCTGGCGAACCCGCAGGCAATGGTGCAAGCGGTGAGTGCGCTTGAAGCCTATCGCAATAACGGCTGGCCCGAGGCCAAGCTGAACATTGCACAGGCTATTTTGTTCGCTGTGGAAAGCCCCAAATCGAATGCTGTATATACGGCGATTTCACGGGCCATGTTGGCTATGGACGATATCAAATCGGCTGAGGTGCCACTCCATTTGCGTGACGCACACTACAAAGGCTCGGAAAAGCTCGGTCATGTAGGCTACCAATATCCACATAATTATCCGAATCATTATGTGAAGCAGCAATATTTGCCCGATGCGATAGCAGACCAAACCTTCTATCAGGCTACTGAGCAGGGGAATGAGTCAAAAATCAGGCAAAACCAGCGCTGGCGGGATTCACAGTCTTAATATATGTGCGACTTAATATACAGAGTGTGTACGATATCGTCACGTTACGCCATGATCGTGCAAGTGCGAAGAAGGGGATAAAAAAATGAAAGACATGTTATTCGTTGCCGCGGGCGGAGCGCTTGGAACCTCTACCCGTTATGGCCTGCAATCGCTGCTGCCTGCGGCGGGTGCGGATTTTCCACTTGGTGTGCTGCTAATTAATTGGATCGGCTGCCTGTTTCTTGGTTGGTTCTTTACGGTAACCTTGCGATCATGGCGGATCAAGCCGCGATTGCGACTTGCCATCGGAACAGGCTTTACAGGGGGCTTTACCACCTTTTCCACTTTTGCAGTGGATGCTGTACGCCTCACAGTTCACGATCGTATGCTGACGGCTGTGTTGTACCTCCTGCTAAGCGTTGGCGGAGGGCTATTTTTGACATGGACAGGTATCCGTCTAGGTACAAAAATGACGCAGGCTGCTCCGAAGGAGGAACGCTTATGATCTGGTGGGCGGCGGCAGGCGGGATTATGGGTACACTGGCGAGATACGGGCTTGGTATGTGGGCCGGCAAGAGGTTGGGTACCGTATTCCCGTGGGGGACGTGGATCATTAACGTCAGCGGTTCATTGCTGCTAGGCTGGCTCTATGGTGAGTTTACGCAACACCAGTTGTCTCCTGCACTCTGGATGCTGTTAGGAACAGGTTTTTGTGGCAGCTACACCACCTTTTCCACATTCGGCTATGAATCTCTTCAACTGATGGAGCGCAAAGAATACCGACGCATGGCTACGTATGTACTTTCCTCTGTCGTGGTAGGAGTTGTAGCTGCGGCTATCGGGTACAGAGTCAGTTAAGCTTTATACATTTTCGAAATAACACGTAAAAATGCAATAAAAAGCTTCCAATCCCGACTCAAGGCATTCTCAGCCGTGATACGGTTTTGGAAGCTTAGTGCTGTACCTATACAGCTATTTTTTATCTCGTTCTTTGTACAATTCAGGTAAAAGGGATTCGAGTTCAGGTCTTGGATCAGGATCAGACAACTTCATTTCCTCCAGCGTTTGGACGGCAATCCGCAGCACAGTATAATCCCTATACCAACGGTTGTCTGAAGGAACGACATACCAAGGAGCTTGTTTGGTTGCGCTTAGCTCTAATACATCCTCATAATACTGGGTATATTGCTTCCAAAATTTCCGTTCCTGCAAATCACTTGGATCGAGTTTCCAGTTTTTGTGAGGCTTTTCAATTCGGTCGATCAGCTTTTCTAACTGAAATTGCTTTGAAATATGTAAAAAGATTTTAACCACCTTTACACCATTATCCAGCAACAACTGTTCAAAATGCTTGATATGCTTAATATTCCGTTTGGCCTGCTTATCGGATATCTGTCCGTGAACACGTGTAATTAGCACATCCTCATAATAAGAACGGTTAAATGCTGCAATATATCCACGTCCTGGGGTAACGCTATGAGCACGCCACAAGAAATCATGACTTAATTCCTCAGCCGTAGGCGATTTGAAGCTGTGGACCGTCACCCCCGCCGGATTCAGATTAGAAAATACCTGTTTGATGACGCCATCTTTGCCGCTGCAATCCATGCCCTGAAATATAAACAAAACGGATTGTTTTTTCTCTGTAAATAATTTGCTTTGTAATTCCGTGAAGCGTTCCTTCAATTGATCTGTTTCCTGTCGGATTTCTTCTTTATTTTTGATATTATTTGTATCCTTAGGGTCCCATTCTTTCAAAGAAACTTTTTTACCTGGTGTCAGCATTCCTAATGAATCAGACATAAAGGCACGCTCCTTTTCAATTGAAGTATGATCTTGTTTACATCATATACCCAAATGAGGATGTTATCAAAAGTTACTTACCTTAAAGGAGGAATTCAATTGGCGACGATAGCTGAGATTTCTGAAGATTTAGAAAAATGGACTGTATTTCTTACAGCTTTATCTCCATACTCAGATGAGCTACTTCGTAAACCCATAGTGGGTACATGGTCAATACAAGATATGATCAGTCATATTATGGGGTGGGACAAAAGCTTCACTAAGACACTCATACAGATTATCAATGAGGAACAAATTACGCTCCAAGAACATCCTGATGTACAAGCGTTTAACGATTCGTCCGTTGCATTCGGCAGAAATATGAAACCACATGATTTGTTAAATGAAGCTATTGCAGAGCGTAGGCGAATGATTGTGAAGCTCAAGATGGTTTCAGAATCAATGTTTATCCGTCAATTTCCTAATAGCTCATACACCATGGGAAATTTTTTGCAAGAAATGTTTGTCCAGCATGACAGACATCATAAAGAGCAGATTATGAATTCTTTACAAGCCATGAACTAAAATAAACTTTCATAAAAAAAAGTCGCCCCTTCCAAATCTGGAGAGACGACTTTTTTAATTCCTGCTATATCAATGCAAAATGGCTTTCATTTAAACCGTTTCAGGCTGAAGTTTTTCAACCTTATCAATGGTTCCTCCACCCAGACAGCGTTCCCCTTCGTAAAATACAACAGCTTGTCCAGGCGTAATGGCCTTTTGATGTACATCGAATATGACATGCACGGTCCCATCCGCAAGCCATTGTAAAGTTACTTGCTGATCAGGTTGGCGATAACGGAATTTGGCTGTGCAACGGAATTCGCCGGTCGGGCGAGTATCTGCGCCTTCAATCCAGTTCACATCTGTTGCAATCAGGCTGGTAGAATACAGGCTGTGGTGACGATCACCCTGTACCACATACAGAATATTCTTCTCCAGATCCTTATCCGCTACGAACCACGGTTCGCCTGAACCTGAGCCGCCAATGCCCAAGCCTTGACGTTGACCCAGTGTATAGTACATCAGACCATCGTGGCGTCCTTTGACTTCACCAGTAGCGATATCCACCATGTCTCCACCTTTTGCAGGTAGATATCCACTCAGAAACTCCTTGAAATTACGCTCGCCGATAAAACATACGCCTGTGCTGTCTTTCTTCTTGGCCGTATACAGTCCCGCAGCTTCCGCAATTTTACGCACTTCTGGTTTCGGCAGATGACCGATAGGGAACATGGTTCGGGATAGCTGCTTTTGGCTTAACGCATTCAGGAAATAAGTTTGATCCTTGTTGCTGTCCACGCCTCGCAGCAAAGTAAAGTGGCCGTCTTCTTCCACAACCCGTGCATAATGTCCAGTAGCAACATAATCTGCTCCCAAATCCAGCGCTTTATTTAGAAACTCGCCGAATTTAATTTCACGGTTACACATGACATCCGGGTTGGGTGTGCGTCCAGCTTTATATTCATCAAGAAAATAAGAGAATACTTTATCGAAGTATTCTTTTTCAAAATTGACGGTATAGTAAGGAATGTCGATCTGTTCGCAGACACGGCGCACATCCTCCGCATCCTCCTCAGCCGTACAACGGCCAAATTCATCCGTGTCATCCCAGTTTTTCATGAAGATGCCGATTACGTCATAGCCCTGCTCCTTCAGCAGCAGCGCAGTAACGGATGAGTCGACGCCACCGGACATCCCGACGACGACACGGGTTTCATGATTGGCTTTAGCCATGGTCATCACCCAATTCTTTCAATATAGTTGTAGAACCCACCTATTGTAACATAAACGATAATAAGATACGATGTTTGGACGATCAAACGACACGGCGAACGATGGAAGAAAGCTACATAAAGCGGGCTAAAGCTGTTCCAAATCGCCCGAAAGCAACTTTTTTTAAGATAGTTACCGTAATGTTTCCCTTTACCTGCCCTAATATGTTAACATAAGCTGAGGGTTAGGATCGGAATAGAGAGGTTTACAACACCAGTTATTCCGCGTGTTTAACGGAATTGTTACTATAAGTGAGGTGGCACAATTGAAAATATCAACGAAAGGCCGTTACGGCCTGACCATTATGATGGAACTTGCAGCCAGGTTTGGCGAAGGTCCAACTTCTTTGAAAAGTATTGCCGAAAAAAATCAGCTGTCAGAGCATTATCTGGAACAGCTCATTGCGCCTTTGCGTAATGCAGGTTTGGTAAAAAGTATCCGTGGTGCTTACGGCGGTTATATTTTGGCAAATGAACCGGCAGGAGTAACAGCGGGAGACATCATTCGTGTACTGGAAGGTCCGATTTCTCCGGTCGATTTCACGGAAGAAGACGATCCGGCAAAACGTCAGCTGTGGCTGCGAATTCGTGACAGCATCGCTGAAGTGTTGGATTCTACTACACTTAAGGACTTGATCACATACCAAGAACATGATGAATTGGATAATTACATGTTCTACATTTGAGGTGGATAACATGAACAGAATTTATCTGGATCATGCCGCATCGACTCCTATGCATCCTGAGGTTGCGCAGACTATGATGGACATCATGACTGGCCAATTCGGCAACGCTTCGAGCGTTCATGCCTTTGGCCGCGATGCCAAGCGCACCGTCAGCGCTGCTCGGGATGCCGTTGCGGCCTCTTTGGGCTGCAAGCCTGAAGAAATTATTTTTACGAGCGGAGGAACAGAAAGTGATAATCTGGCCCTGTTTGGGACGGCTACGGCAGACGGCCGTACTTCAGGGCATATGATTACAACTGCGGTTGAACATCATGCAGTGCTTCATGCTTGTGATGAGCTGGAAAAAGCGGGGTATGAGGTAACTTATGTCCCGGTCAACGGGTTTGGACGCGTGAACCCTGCGGATATCGAGGCTGCCATTCGACCAGATACTTTTTTGATCAGCATGATGTATGCCAACAATGAGGTGGGCGTCATTCAGCCGATCTCAGAAGTAGGGCAGATTGCGAGAGAACATGGAGTTGTATTCCATGTAGATGCGGTTCAAGCTTTCGGTCATATATCCATCGACTGCCGGAACCTCCCGATTGACTTACTGAGTGTGTCTGGTCATAAGATTAACGGACCGCAAGGGGTTGGGGCATTGTATATCCGCCAAGGTACACGCCTTCAGCCGCTAATGCATGGGGGACTTCAGGAAAAGAAACGCCGTGCCGGAACAGAAAATATCGCCGGTATTACGGGGCTGGCTAAAGCCGCAACTCTTGCTAATGCTTCCATTGAGGAGCGTGGGGCGCACGATACGGTTCTTCGCCAGACGTTGCTTAAAGGGTTGGAAGACACTCTGGGTAGCCAAAATTTTGTGATTAACGGTGACCCTGATCATTCTTTACCTAATGTTCTCAATGTTAGCTTTCCGGCCATTGGTACAGAGACCATGCTGATGAACCTTGATATGGAAGGAATCGCAGCAGCAAGCGGATCAGCCTGCACTTCCGGATCTTTAGAGCTATCGCATGTATTGCAGGCGATGGATCTTCCTGAAGATGTTTTACATTCAGCGATTCGGTTTAGCTTCGGTTTGGGTAATACTACGGAAGAAATGGAATACACGGCCAAGAAAATTGAAACCATATGGAAGCGGCTGCGTACTAGGTACTAGGGATTTCTCCGCATTTTAATAAGAAGGGAGGGGCGGTTTTTCCATTTCATTGCATGAACGGAAGCAAGGTCTGACAGGCATGTAGGAAAAGGACCGCACCTTCGTTCAGATTGCAGAATGAGGAGGTACCCTATATATGAAGCTTCAAGATATGATCGGACTTGCCGTTTTCGATGTGGAGGACGGGAAGCAGATTGGTAAAATACATGACTTTATGGTGACAGCGGATTGGCGAATCTCAGGGATCGAGTTGGAAGGAAAGGGACTTTTTTCTTCTCACGTGAAAATGGTCGCTTGGGATGACATCGTTGCTTACGGTGAGGATGCGATCATGATTCGCAATCAGCAGGCTGTGCGTAAAATGGAGGCCCATGATATACAACATACGTACTTGCTTGGGCCTTGTAAACTGAAGGATCTATCCGTGCTAACAGAGGAAGGGCTTATGCTCGGGCACATCTCGGATGTTTATTTTGACCAGGAAATGGGCAATAACATAATAGGCTTGGAAATCAGCGATGGTTTTGTATCGGATATTATAGAGGGGCGGAAATGGCTGCCCTGCACCGAAGAGATGTCCATCGGGGAAAATGCTGTTATGGTTCCCCCATTAAGCGAGCAGCGTCTGGAAAAAGCCATATATTCTGTTAATGGATAGGGTGAGTTTATTGAGATGTCCGAATTGTAATTCCAAAGATATCGGAAAAATTGGCTCCCATCAATTTTATTGCTGGGGATGCTTTATCGAACTTCAGGTGAATGGTGAAAAAATGTCTGTCTACCAAGTGGAAGAGGATGGAACGCTCAGTTCGCTGGACGACCTATTCTTTGGAGATGAGATGGCACAACAGGACTTGCCGCAAATTCACGCTTCTTCCTAAGCTGGACACCAAAAGTGGACAGGCTGCTTACTAAGAGGTGTGATCTACATACGGCTTAGTAGGTTGTATAACGCTTGATAAAAAACAACGAAGAGGGTGCCCCGTACGGCCATAATGGCTGAGGGCACCCTCTTTTGTATACCGTTATTGTGAAGATTGTAAGTTCTACAATTTAAAGCGTTTGACCTCTTCCAATAGAAGATCTGCATGAGAATCGAGTTTGGCAGAAAGGTCAGCAATATTATTCATGGCATGACCTTGTTCTTGCACAGAGGAGGCCACTTCCTCTGTAGATGCTGCACTTTGCTCAGAAACAGCGACAACGCTGGAAATGACGTCGGAAATATGCCCGGCATTCACACGGAGATCATCTGCGGCGGCTGTAACGTCCTCAATTTGGGCAAGCATATGCTGAGAAGCGCCACGAATGGACTCAAACGCCTGTCTCGTTGCAATGGCAGCGTGCTCCTGTTCTACAGTTACAGCAAGAGCCCTCTTCATTTCCTCCGCGCTTTGTACTCCTGCAATCTTAATTTCTTCCAGCTTACTCATGATACTGTCACTGGAACTGCCCGCTTGCTCAGCCAGCTTTCTCACTTCTCCCGCGACGACGGCAAAACCTCGTCCGTGTTCCCCGGCCCGTGCTGCTTCGATAGATGCATTGAGGGCCAGCAGGTTTGTTTGTGCGGCGATATCATGGATGGCTCCGGCCAGCCGCTCAATATCCTGAGTTTTTAGCGTGAGTGAATCTACGGCTTCCCCTGCCGCAGTCGTCGTTTGTCTGGACTCGGCGGCCAGTTTCGCTTGACGTTCAGCTGTTTCATACCCTGCAAGCACGGCAGAATCTGTTTCGAATACGGCAGTTTGGGTCCGTTTGACACTTTCGCCAATCTGGTCGATGGAGCCTGTCATGTGAGTCAGCTTCTCAGAGCCGGAATATACAGCCTCAGCTTGGTCGCTCGCTCCTTGGGCAAGTTCCTGAACTGCGCTGGAGATTTGTGACGCGATGGTTCCAGTATCCTTAGCGTGCTGATGCATATCATGGGAAGCTGAGCTGACATCGCCTGCAGTATCTGATACCTTGCGCAACAGGTGAGAGAGATTATCAGACATGATATTAAAATCTGTACCCAGGCTGGCAATTTCATCTTTACCCTTAATGTCCACACGAGCTGTCATATCGCCTTCAGCTATACGTTTGACGTTCACTTGAAGCTTCCGAATTGGCTTGATAAAGTTGTTTGCCGCCCAGATTGCCAGCAGCATAGCAACGACCAAGATGATAGCAACGGTAATAATCAACTGATTACGAGTGGAGTAATACTCCTGAAAAGCAATATCTTTTGAAATGGACAATCCTACAATCCAGCCAGTGCTAGGCATCTTTTTAAAATAAAGCTGACGGTCACTGCCATTATAGGTATAGTCTGTTTTTCCCGAAGCTGTGCTCAGCAGGGCCGCAGTTGATGAACCCAACTCGGGCGTATCCTTAAGGTTTTTACCGGCCAGCTTGCTGTCTGGGTGTGCGACCACAACTCCATTCTGGTCAATCAGAAATGCGTAGCCTAATCCGTTCAGGTTTATGTCTTTAATGATTTTTGTCATATCATTTAACATAATATCCTCGCTGACTACCCCGGTGATAGAGCCGTTGGAATCTTTGAGAGGTTTAGCAATAGAAATGGTGAAGTCATTGCTGCCTGCATCGGTGTAAGGTGAGGAATAATACATTTCTCCCTTGGTTTTGGCATCCTTGTACCACGGACGAGCGCGAGGATCATAACCAGCTTCAAACCAGCCAGATCCATCCCAGTAGGATCCATCTTCAAAGCCTGCGTAGATGTTGGAAATATTTTGATCTTTATAGTTTTCAAAAGCTGCTTTCAGAGATACGGTTTTGGCATCTGATGAAATATCACTCGATTCCAGACCTGCAGCCAGTGTCTCGATAATTTTGGCATTGCCGCTGGTCCATCCGTCGAGCTGATTGACGGTTTCGGTGGCTTTACTAGTCATAAGCTCTTGTATGTCACGGTTAGCCTGATTTTTGATACTTGTCATGCTAATAACGGATAAAGGCCCGGCTGCAACGATAACAATGCAAGTGAAAAGGAGAATAAGCTTGATTTTTAAGTTCATGTAATGACCCCCGATGTTTCAGAAATATGAAATCCTAAAATAGTGCTTTGTACTTATATCGTCAGATGGAATGACTTTGTTAATTATTTTCATCCGTTTTCATCATTTTTTTACAATGGTAATCGATGGAGCATTCCAGACTCGCGGGAAGGATTAAAGTAGAGGTACAGGCATATACTTAAAGAAGGCTAGTCCGGTAAGGGGGCACGAAATGGAGCAATTAACGAAAAGTAGACTGTTCCGGTACGGAATATGGACGCTGCTGGGACTTGTCATTCTATATTTTATCTGGCTGCTGCGACCTTTGTTTTTTCATTTGTATGAATTTCTGAAAACAATCATTGCTCCGTTTGCGGTAGCGATGATCATCTCCTATGTACTTAATCCTGTTGTCAATATGCTGGGCGGTCGCAAGGTGCCTCGAAGCGTAGCTGTGCTGCTCATCTATGCTGTATTTTTGGCCAGTCTCGTTGTGATTCTGATGAACCTGATTCCGATGTTTATTGAACAACTGGATGAGCTGAATGAGCATCTGCCTGAGCTGACCATGCATGCACAGGGATTAATGACGAATATGGATAGCGGCATTTTGCCCCAAGGGGTGCGAACGGGTATGAATCAATGGTTTTTCCAACTAGAGAATCGGATGGCAACCGGAATTTCTACCTTTATGGATAACATCGGCGGGATGATCAACATGCTGTTCAATGTATTCATTGTACCGTTCCTCATTTTTTATATTTTGAAAGATTTTGATGTGTTCGAGAGGACGATTGTGTCTTACCTCCCGCGTTCTCGTCGTAAGGCGATTGTAACGGTACTTAAGGAAATTGATCAGGCGCTTGGCAACTATGTCAGGGGACAATTACTGGTATGCGTCATTATTGGCGTGCTGGCTTATCTCGGATATATGCTGATTGGCATGCCTTATGCGCTGTTGCTGGCAGGAGTGGTTGCGGTTTTTAACATCGTTCCATATTTGGGCCCCTTTTTGGGAGCCGCTCCGGCAGTAATCATGGCTTCTACAATCTCCTTCAAAATGGTGCTTTTGGTCGTGGTCGTTAACACTTGTATTCAGGTGTTGGAGAGCAATGTCATTTCTCCCCAGGTGGTAGGACGAACGCTGCATCTGCATCCGATAGCCATTATTTTCGCTCTGCTAGTGGGTGGTGAAATTGCGGGAATTACCGGCTTGATTTTAGCGGTTCCCGTGATGGCGGTATTAAAGGTAGGACTTCAACATTTTTTTGCTTATTACGTGAAGCGGAAAACGATCTGATTTTGTCCTTACACCGTATGTATCTTGTCTGATATCGCGTTGACACGGCTAAATGACACGGATATACTGAATTGAGTATGTTTAAATGTGTTTATCCAGTAGGGAAAGCTCATTTCGAAGTGCGGGCTGAACCCGCCGGGATGCTCCCGTTACCAGTGAAAACAAGGCGATCGATCGTCCGTTAAGCAAATGTTGGTGTGCAGCTTGCGCATGGGCATTTCGTACAGAGGGGACGGCGTTAACCAGGGTGGTACCGCGATACAATCGTCCCTGATCCGTTCAGGGGCGTTTTTCTGTTTTTTTATGGCCTGTGCCAGGAACCAGTGACACCATAATTAGGAGGCTACTTATATGAAAGCTAGTGAAATCCGCTCCAAATGGCTGGAGTTTTTTGAAAGCAAGGGACATGTGATTGAACCAAGCGCGCCGCTTGTTCCACATAAAGATCCTTCCCTGCTGTGGATTAATGCGGGTATGGCACCGCTTAAGCCTTATTTTGACGGACGTGTGAAGCCAGAAAATCCACGTATCGCCAATTCGCAAAAATGTATTCGGACGAACGATATTGAGAATGTCGGTAAAACGCGCCGCCATCACACCTTTTTCGAAATGCTCGGCAACTTTTCTATTGGCGACTATTTTAAGGAAGAAGTCATTACATGGGCATGGGAGTTTCTGACGGATCCAAAATGGATTGGTTTTGATCCGGAACGTCTGGCTGTAACTGTGTATCCTGAGGATGAGGAAGCGTACAAGCTGTGGAACGAAAAAGTTGGACTTCCTGCCGAACGTATCATCAAACTGGAAGATAACTTTTGGGATATCGGTGAAGGTCCTTGCGGACCTTGTACGGAAATCTTTTATGATCGTGGCGAAGCCTACGGTAGCGACATGACGGACCCTGAAATGTATCCGGGGGGAGAAAATGAGCGTTATCTGGAAGTGTGGAACCTCGTTTTCTCACAATTCAACCATAACAAAGACGGTAGCTATACGCCGCTTCCAAACAAAAATATTGATACAGGGGCTGGATTGGAGCGTTTTGCATCCATTCTGCAAAATGTGGATTCCAACTTTGATACGGATATCTTCCAGCCACTAATTCAAAAAACAGCGGCGATGGCAGGAGTGAAATATAACGAAAATGTGGACAGTGATGTGGCTCTTAAGGTTATTGCTGACCATGTTCGTACCGTAGCTTTTGCAATTGGTGACGGTGTGCTGCCTTCTAATGAAGGACGCGGTTACGTGATCCGCCGTTTGCTGCGCCGGGCTGTGCGCTATGGCAAAATGCTGGGCATGAACCGTCCATTTATGTTTGAGCTGGTGGAAACCGTTGGGGATGTCATGGGTGTGTATTACCCTGAGGTAGTGGACAAGCGTGATTTCATCATCAAAGTGATCAAAACGGAAGAGGAACGCTTCCATGAAACACTGACAGATGGATTGGCAATTTTGTCCGATATCAGTGCTCAGGCGAAGGCAGAAGGTCGCAATGTCATTAGTGGAGCAGATGCCTTCAAACTGTATGATACGTACGGGTTCCCATTCGATCTCACAGAGGATTATGCAGACGAGCAGGGCTTGAAAGTAGACCGTGAAGGCTTTGATGAAGCGATGCAGGAACAACGCAAACGCGCCCGTGATGCACATCAGGACAGCGCCAGCATGAAGATTCAGGGCGGAGCTTTGTCCGATCTGGCGGTTAAAAGTGAATTTGTTGGATATAATGACCTCGTAACTGAGTCTAAAATTGTGGCGATTGTATATGAAGATGTACTGGTGGACACTGTTAGTGAAGGGCAGTCTTGCCAGGTCGTGCTGGATGTGACTCCTTTCTATGCCGAAAGCGGAGGACAAGTCAGTGACCAAGGCTTGCTGCGTGGAGGTACGGTAACCGCGAAGGTCGAAGGATTGTTTAAGGCGCCACAAGGTCAGCATGTGCATCAGGTTGTTGTAGAAGCTGGTGAGCTGAACGTTGGCGATACGGTGAAAGCTGAAGTTGATCAAGCTTCACGTGGAGAAATTGAGAAAAACCATACGGCTACGCATTTGCTTCACAAAGCGCTTAAAGAAGTGCTGGGTGACCATGTCAATCAGGCGGGTTCTTTGGTAGAGCCTGGGCGTCTGCGTTTTGATTTCTCCCATTTTGGAAGCATTACACCAGAAGAACTGGCGGATATTGAACTGCGTGTAAACCGTGCCATCTGGAGCCAACTGGACGTTAATATTGAACTGAAACCGATTGATGAAGCCAAGGCTCTCGGAGCAATGGCGCTGTTCGGTGAAAAATATGGAGATATCGTGCGGGTCGTTAAAGTAGGCGATTACAGCATTGAACTATGCGGTGGCTGTCATGTCAGCAATACTTCGCAAATTGGCTTGTTCAAGCTTGTCAGCGAGAGCGGCATTGGATCAGGTGTACGTCGTATTGAAGCGGTGACCGGACGTTTTGGTTTTGAATATATGGAAGGTCAATTAGAGCTGTTGAAGGTATCGGCTGGACTTGTAAAATCCAAGCTGTCTGAGGTACCAAAGCGTATCGAATCATTGCAGCAACAAATTAAAGACCTTAGCCGTGAAAATGAATCGCTGCAGAGCAAGCTGAGCGTTATTGAGGCAGGCCAGCTGACCGATCAGGTCGTGCAAGCAGGCGGGGTGCAGCTGCTGGCTGCGCGCGTGCAGGCTTCCAGCATGGACGCGTTGCGTGCGATTGCTGATGAACTGAAAGGGAAACTTCCGGCTGCTGTGCTGGTGCTCGGCGCTGCAATGGACGATAAAGTTAATTTTGTCGTAGCAGTTCCGGCAGAGCATACCAAGGCCGGACTTCATGCAGGCAAGCTCGTGAAAGAAATTGCTGCCGTATGCGGTGGCGGCGGTGGCGGACGACCTGACATGGCGCAAGCCGGTGGTAAGGATGCCAGCAAGCTGGATGAAGCACTTCAACGTGCGCATGAACTGGTGGCGGCAGCCTCACAAGGATAAAGTTCGATATTTTTTGCAGATTTTTGGGAAAAAACGGGCTTAGATATTTCCTTGTAGGGCTTTGCTTATGGTATGATGTAAAAGAATAAGCTGGCATAAACATGTACACATGTTTTGTGGAAGCGAGGTGTCAACAATGGATTCCATGGACAAAACGGTCAAATTTAATGTCAAGGCAGATGAAAAGGAAGCTTCTGCTCAGGAGATTTTGTTGACCGTATATGATGCGTTGGTAGAAAAAGAATACAATCCGATCAATCAAATTGTCGGCTATTTGCTATCCGGTGATCCGGCTTATGTGCCACGGCATAATAATGCTAGAAGCCTGGTACGTAAAAAAGAACGCGATGAGTTGATTGAAGAGTTGGTTCGTTTCTATCTTGCTAAGCATCGTTAGGAGACAGGCATGAAAGTAATGGGATTGGATTACGGGGATCGCCGAATTGGGGTCGCCGTAAGTGATGCCTTCGGCTGGACCGCCCAAGGATTGGAAGTCATAGAACGACGCGGTGACGACAGCGAGTTCGGTAAAATTGCAAATTTGGTTCGTGAAAATGAGGTCGGCGAGGTTGTTGTTGGCTTGCCGAAAAACATGAACGGAACCGTGGGTCCACGCGGTGAGATTTGCATCGAGTTTGCGAACCGACTCAAGGAGTTACTGGGTTTACCCGTTCACCTTTGGGATGAACGGCTGACGACGCGTTCGGCGGAGCGTACGCTTCTGGAGGCCGACGTCAGCCGAAAAAAACGCAAGCAGGTGGTAGATAAACTGGCCGCAAGCCTGATCTTGCAAAACTATTTGGACGCACACAGTACAAGGTGAGGGGGATTTCGTAATGGCTGAAAATCAAGTGGGTATGGAAGAAGAGCCGGAAATTATTTATATTGCCGATGACGAGGGCAACGAGGAAGAGTTCGAGGTCATTATGAAGTTTGAGGTAGATGGTTCCGAAGCGAAGTACATGATGGTTGCGCCAGTGGACCCTGAAGCTGATGAGTCCGATGTGTACGCCTTCCGTTACGAGGAAGAAGGCGATGATATTAAATTGTTTGTGATCCAAGACGATGCCGAATGGGAAATCGTCGAAGAGACCTTTAATACATTCGTAGAAGAAGAGGAAGAGGAAGACGGGAAATGACGAGCTATTCACGTGAAGACCTGAGTTGGACCTCTGATTTGAAGGAAACGTTCGACGGCGATGTAGAGTTGCAGGATGAACAGGGCCATGCGATTCGCATGGAATTGGAAGCAGAGTTCAAGGTAGGGGAGCAACGGTACGCCGTATTGCGTAGACCCGGGGCTGCTGTTGGCGAACATGAACTTTACCATGTAAGCTCATCCACAGACGGCGAAATCTCTATCACCACCATTGAAGATGATGATGAGTGGGAAGATATTTCCGAACTGTACGATGAATGTACGTTGCCGGAAGAACTGTAAGTCTGGATAGCGATGAGATCAAACCTGAAAGGGCGGACCAGTCCGCCCTTTTTGGCTGTGAAGGAGTTGGGTGGATGTGAAGCGAAGGACGAGGATGTTTACGTTGTTGCTACTGCTTATCATTATAGCAGGAGGGGTAGCCCTCTATATTTGGAATGCCATGCAGCCTGTTCAGCCCCAAACACAACCCGTTGCTTTTACGGTGGTGCAGGGAACAGGAACATCGGCAATCGCAGATACGCTGGAGCAAAAGGGACTTATACGTAATGCGCTCGTGTTTAAGGCTTATGTAAAATTCAAACAGCAAGGAAGCGCATTTCAGGCCGGAAAATATGAGGCGCAGCCTGGCGCAACCTTTGATCAGTTGATTACTAAGTTATCGGCTGGAGATGTTGTCAAAGAGGAAATGATTCGTTTTACAATCCCGGAAGGTTTTACGATTAGACAGATGGCTGATAAGCTGCAAAAGGAAGGACTGGCAGACCGGCAGCAATTTTTGCAGCTGGCCAACGATCCGTCCGCTTTTGACGTCGCGCTGGTGCGGGACATTCCAAAGCAGGCGGGGCTTCGCTATGCGCTGGAGGGCTACCTTTTCCCGGAAACCTATGAGCTGAAAAAGGGCAGCACGGCCAAAGATATGATACAGGTGATGCTAGAACAGACACAAAAGCGGTTGGAGACTGTTTCCGATCTGGATGCCAAGCTGAAACAGCGGGGTGAAACGCTGCATCAACTGCTGACGGTTGCTTCTTTGGTAGAGCGCGAGGTGGTTGTGGAAGATGAGCGGTCTGTAGTAGCTGGCGTCATTTATAACCGGCTCAAACAGGGTAAGAAGCTGGAAATTGATGCTACGGTTCAATATATGCTGGACAAGCAAAAAGAACGGCTGTATTACAAGGATTTGGCTGTGGAAAGCCCTTATAATACGTATTTGCATCTGGGACTTCCACCAGGGCCGATTGCAAGTCCCAGTCTGAACTCAGTGATAGCGGCTTTACAGCCGAAAGCTACAGATTATTTATTTTATGTGACCAAAAAAGACGGGACACATGAACATTTGTTTGCCAAAACGTATAAAGAACATTTGCATAACATTCAGGTAAGTAACCGTAAGACAAATTAGGAGGTGAGCCTATGGCTTACAAACCCGAACTACTGGCAACTGCCAGCTCTCCGGAGGATGCCCGCCATATGCTGGGGGCTGGAGCTACTGCATTACTTATTGGAGATGACCGCTTTGGAATGCGACTGCCGGGACATTTTACACCGGACCAAATCCGTGAAGTGGTAGAAGAAGCACGCAAGCATGCGGCGCAGGTATATGTATCTATGACGAATTTGATGACGAACGAGCTATTGCCGCTCATTCCCGAATATGTGCAGACCCTAGCTGGATGCGGCATAGACGCCATTGAGTTTAATGATCCCGCAGTGCTTATGGCCGTGAAGGAGTATGCCCCGCATCTGAAGCTGTTCTGGAACGGTGAGATGATCTCTACCAACTTCGCAACCGCCAACTATTGGGGTGAAAAGGGGGCTTCCCGGGTCATTTTGGCTCGTGAGCTGAGTATGGATGAAATTACCGAAATGATACCAAAGTTGAACATAGAAGCACAGGTTCAGGTACATGGCATGACTAATATTTATCACTCCAAGCGTAAGCTTGTTCAAAGTTATATGCTGCACCAAGGACGTAATGTAGAAGGCGATTTGGGTAGAGGACGCGGCTTGTTTCTGATTGAAGCAGAGCGGAAAGAAGAGAAGTTCCCTATTTACGAGGATATAAATGGGACACATATTATGAGTTCAGATGATTTTTGCATCATGGAGGACCTGCATATTCTAATGGAGGCGGGCGTGCATAGCTTTAAGATCGAGGGCTTATTGAAGCCTACGGCCTACAATGAGGCGGTTGTTCGTGCTTATCGTAAAGCAATAGATAGTTATACAGCCGACCCGGATGCTTACGCTTATGATGAAAGCTGGCTGGATGAAGTTCGCCGTCTTCAAGATCCTGAACGGGAACTTTCCTTCGGATTTTTCTATAAAGAGCAGGTTTATTAATTTTAAAATGAATTTACAGAGGGGGGAACGTCATGGGGACGATAACCAAAACGAGAAAATATATAGGTAAACGGAATCGTTTGGACAAGCCGGAGCTGTTGGCTCCTGCCGGAAATCTGGAAAAACTGAAGTTTGCCGTTCACTATGGCGCGGATGCTGTATATATTGGTGGACAAAAATATGGTCTGCGTTCTAACGCCGATAATTTCAGTTTTGAGGAAATGCGCGAAGGTGTAGAATTTGCGAACAAGTATGGTGCTAAAGTGCTTGTGGCCACCAATATCTATGCCCACAATGAAGATATTGCCGGAATTGAGGAGTACTTGCGCAATCTGTACGAGGCGGGAATTCATGCCGTTATCGTCGCTGATCCGGCTATTGTATCCGTGGCATTGCGCGCTGTTCCTGGATTGGAAGTGCATTTGAGCACACAGCAGTCCACGCTGAACTGGCAAGCGGTAAAGTTTTGGAAAAACGAAGGACTACCGCGTGTGGTACTTGGACGTGAGACCAGTCTGGAGGAAATCGAAGAAATTAAAAAGCATGTGGACATCGAAATCGAGGCTTTTGTCCATGGTGCGATGTGCTCTTCATTTTCCGGCCGCTGCGTGTTGTCCAATCACTTTACAGACCGTGATTCCAATCGTGGGGGATGTTGTCAGTCTTGCCGCTGGAAATACGATCTGTTTGAGGATGCCCGCCCAGGTGAGGTTTGGATATCTGAAGAAGAGGCACAGGTTAGCAATGCACTGAAACAGTTCCAGCTCGGTGTTAACCAGCTTCCATTGTTTGAAGAGAGTGATAATGCCTTTTCTATGGGTTCCAAGGATCTATGTATGATTGAAAATGTCCCTGATCTGATTGATGTAGGTGTAGACAGTTTTAAAGTAGAGGGACGGATGAAGTCTATCCACTATGTGGCAACGGTCGTGAATGTCTATCGTCAAGCGATTGATTCCTATATGGCTGATCCTGAAAATTATGTGCTCAAACCAGAATGGATTGAAGAAATTAACAAGGCAGCTAATCGTCCGCTGAATACAGGGTTTTTCTACGATACACCGGATCATGAGGATCATATTTATGAGCCGGAAGAAAAAGCAGTCCCTTATGATTTTGCTGGACTAGTCATGGACTACGATGCCGCGAGTGGCATCGCAACTATTCAACAACGGAACCATTTTAAACCCGGTCATGAAATTGAATTTTTCGGTCCGAACGGAACATTCTTCAAACAAACGGTCGGAACGATCTGGGATGAGGAAGGCAACGAATTGGATGCTGCTCGTCACCCGCTTCAACGAATTAGAATGAAGGTAGCTCAGCCCGTATCGTATTTTGATATGATGCGTAAAAAGAAATAAATAAGCCTTAAGTCACAGATGAAAGAATCAAAAGCCTCTCCTATCGGTTGGAGAGGCCTTTTTTTGAATAGTTTTCTAGGAAAAAAGTTTCACAAAATTTAGTCGATGCTCAAAGGAAAGCTACATTCCTTGTCGAATAGTTCCGATAGAAGTTATATAGATAATAGATACATAATGGATGACGTGGAATTAGAAACTAATTATATGGTGGTAGGTGAGAGGAATGGGTTTACGGAAAAAAGAGGGGAATACAGTAAAAAGGCAACCCAAGAAAACGGATCAAATGCAGGGTTTGAAAGGCAGTAAAGCAACGAATAAAGGGGAACAAACGGTTGCGATGTCTTCGAAGGTTGCGCCCTGGTTAGCTAAGGCGATTCGTAAGGGTACACACAATTTAAAGCGTTTACTTAAGCCAGAAAGGTACAGTAAAGATTTCATGCATTTGGTCAAAAACTATAATCCGATACGTTCGGTTGGAATGAAGTTGTTTCTGATCTTTTTTGCGGCAATTATGTTATTTGTGGTCAGCTTGGGGATGCTCTCATACTACAAGGCTAAAAGTACGATTGAGCAAAATGCAGCAACGGCTTATCAGCAGACCGTTCAGCAAACTTCAGAAAAGCTTGACATTATTCTAGAGCGCTTTCAAGACACATCGACACAGGTATTTTTTGATACTGAATTAAGTGATCAGTTGCAAAAGGCTGTAAAGCAAGATAAAAATCCCTTTGCATCTTTTGTTGCTATGGGCGAAGTAAACAAGAAATTAACGAATATTGCTTTTACGAATAAAGCGATTGATTCATTGTACCTGTACCCAGAAGATACCAAGTTTGCTGCTATGGGCACCGGAACACAAAAGGATGTACGGCAGGAAGCGTGGTTTAAGGATATTTTGAAAAACAAGGGAATTGTTTGGCTACCTACGCAGGTGAATGACAATGGCAGCAAGACCTTTCGTCTGGCACGCTCCATGAACAGCATGTCCGGGTTGGGAGGGACTTATGTTCTGGTTATGGATTTAAAGTCCAGTGCGGTGGAGGACGAGTTGAAAGGTGTTAATTTGGGCTCAGGCAGTATGATTAGCCTTGTGACAGACAAGGGTGAGTTTGTAGGTTCTAACAATGAGAGCTTGGCAGGAGGAAAGACAAAGCTGGATTACGTTTCCAAGCTTGAAGGGATTGAAGGAAATCAAATTATGGAGCAGGTTGCAGATGGCAAAGAGCAAAATGTGCTTGCGGTTCATAATACGCTGGGAACTTCCAAATGGATTCTCGTGGGTGTAGTACCTGTATCTGAGCTGGTGAGAGACGCTAAGGGGATTCTAACCACGACCTGGATATTTGCTGCAGTGGCTGCACTCATTGCATTGTTCATTGGCTTGTGGATCGTGCGCCTCGTGGCTCGTCCATTGACACACCTAAAGGATTTAATGGTCGAAGGCGCCAAAGGCAACTTGCAAATTCGAACGAACTATAAGGCTCAGGATGAAATTGGGCAGTTGTCAGAAAGCTTTGATATCATGATGGAGCAAATTACATTGCTGGTAGAGCAGACGAATGCCTCAGCTCAGGAGGTTCTGAATACAGCAACAGAACTAGGCGATGCCTCGAAGAAGACAGCCATTTCAGCCAAAGAAATAGCAGCAGCAACGGAAGAAATTGCTCATGGCGCCGCCAGTTTGGCAACAGAGGCCGAACGTGGCAGCGGACTAACCGGGAATATATCTCAGCAAATGGATACGGTTATGGCTTCCAATCATGAAATGAGTCTGGTCGCACAAGAAGTTGAACAATCCAGTGAACAAGGGACAGTTCAACTGAAAAATCTATTGAGCAAGACTAAGGTTACGGAAGAAACTACGCATGCTCTGGTAGGCAAAGTAGATGAACTGAAGAAGACAACTTCCGATGTCTTTAAGGTGCTGGACGTATTACAGGATATTGCTAAACAAACGAACATTCTGTCACTGAATGCGACGATTGAAGCAGCACGAGCGGGGACGGCTGGGCGTGGTTTTATGGTGGTAGCCAATGAGGTTCGGCAGCTGGCTGAACAATCACGTCAAGCTATTCGCACAGCTACGGGTATTACTAATAACATCGTCAATGAGATGAATGAAACGGTACAGGCGTTATCTGAGGTGTACCCGCTGTTCCGGGAGCAGATGGGAGCCGTGCAGGAAACAACGGACATTTTCCAATCGGTGCAGCAGCAAATGGGAGAGTTCGCGCTTCGGTTGGGAACGGTCACCGCCTCCATTCATCATCTGAGTGAATCACAGACCACATTGTCCGAGGCAATGACCAATGTAAGTGCAGTAGCTGAGCAATCCTCGGCCACTTCACAGGAAGTCGCTTCACTCAGCACTGAACAGGCCAATATTGGTAATCAACTGGTAGGTTTGTCGGATAAACTGGAAGGAGTATCAGTGAACTTGAAGGAACAGCTTTCGCGGTTTACGGTGTAGATATAACTAAACCATGGGAATCAGGATTGTCACTGATCTCCGTGGTTAACCCATTCAACGTTAAAAGTTGAGTGGGTTTTCTTTTTCAACTACAGGACATACTACTGGAAAAAAGATGAAAGAAGGATGGGTGTGCCGAGGCGTGGTAGCAGTTTCATACGAAAACGTCGAATTGCATATATGGCCTTGGGGGTGATGGCGCTACTGCTGATTTTATTATTCCGACTGGCTTGGCTTCAGGGGACAGCGGGCATTCATATGTCCGTTTATGGGGGGCATTCGCTTAAGGAAATGTCAGCACGTCAGCGACAGGAGGGCATTTCTATCGACTCTGGACGTGGACAGTTTACGGACCGGCATGGGCGACCCTTGACTGGCGGAGTAGTATGGACGCCAGTACTTTTTCCCGATGTAGATGGCAAAGCGGCTTTACATGGCGAAGAACTGGCCGAGCTACTGCGTACGAATAAGAAGCAACTACTGACACGATGGAAAGGGCTGCAATCCCCGCTCATATGGCGAGATGGGCGCGGAGAGCCCGTACAAATCAATCCGCATGAAGCAGGCAAGCTGCTGAAGTTAGCCCCTTCGCTTATTGAGCTTGTACCTTATGCGAAACGTTACAGGGATTTGCCCAATGGCAGGCAATGGCTTGGCTTTTTGTATGAACGTGCCGACCGAGCGAGTGAACTGCCGATGGGGGCAGCCGGGCTGGAAAGAACGCTGGAGCCGCTACTGAGCGGCGTCGGTGAAACGTTCGTCTCCCGATTTGTAGATGCGCAGCGTCGTCCATTGGCTCATGTACCGCTGCGTGTCAGTGCTCCATCCAATGGTCACTATCCATTACAGGTACAGACTACAATTGATCTACCTATACAGGAACAGATTGAAAAGCTGACGGAATCTAGTCATTTGGCAGAAGGGGCGGTGGTAGTGCTCGATGCAGGCAACGCGGATGTACTGGCGATGGTGTCTCGCCCTTTTTATAATCCCGGTCATGTTGATCCCCAGAAAAAAACAGACTGGTCTAATCGTGCACTTAAGGCGATAACGCCTGGTTCCATTTTTAAGTTGGTTACGGCTGCTGCTGCACTTGAATCAGGTGTTGTCCAACCGCAGGAACAATTCCATTGTCATGGAACTTATGGCAAGTACGGTTTGGCTTGCTGGAAAAAAGAAGGACACGGTACCCTGAACCTGGAGGAAGGGCTTGCCGTATCCTGTAATAGTGTGTTCGCTCATCTCGGTGAACGGCTTAATCCTGAGCAAATTCAGGCCACAGCCTCTGCACTGGGATTGGGCCGAACTGTGGGCTGGCAGGAGCGGAATCTTGCAGGACTACCTCAATTCAGACCGCTGGATCACGAAGAAAAGGGAGCCGTATTCGGCCCCCATACGAACGCGTCTGATCCGGGCGTACGTGTACAGACAGCTATCGGCCAACGTGATGTGCTGGTGACGCCTCTCCAAGCTGCCAATCTCATCGTCACCTTGCTGCATGATGGTCAAGTACATGCACCACGCGTCGTCAAACGCATCAGTTATGCAGATGGTAGCACCTTACTGGAACTACCTACTCACGCTGCACCTTCACCTGAGGGTAGCCGCTTGATTCATACATCGACGGCTCGCACGCTTCGTGAAGCAATGGAAAAGGTTGTGACACAGGGGACTGGTGCCTCGTTGCGTAATAAATCATGGAATCTGGCCGGCAAATCAGGTACGGCCCAAGCTTTGAAGAACGGTCAACCTATAAATCACCAGTGGTTTATAGGTTATGGTCCGATAGAGCGGCCTCGTTATGCGGTCGCCGTCCTTGTGCAAAATGCTTTAACAGATTCTACAAATCAAGCTACAGCACTGTTTGGTCAAGTGATGGATCTGTTAGCTCAATCCTCTTGAGTACCACGAGTAGCTTCACGATCCTCCTCCTGTATTTTAACGATAAACGGAGGCTCGTCAAATTCCTCTGTCGGAAACCGAATCCATTTCTGTAGATAGCCTTGCTGCCACAATTCCTTGAGCAAAATGATCAGAATGGGTGACAGGATTAAGCCGGCTAGTCCAAAGATGGACAACGATATAATGGCAAAGGAAAGCATCAGATAGGCAGATGAAACACCGATGGAATTACCAGTGATTTTAGGCTCTGCCAGCTGGCGGACGATCACCGTGACAGCCATGACAATAAGCAGGCCTACAGCCAGGCCGGTATTGCCTGTGATGAACAGATACACTGCCCACGGAATAAAAATAACAGGCACACCCAACAAGGGCAGGATATCAAACAAAGCTGCCACGAGCGCCAATGAGAGGGCATTATCCACTTGCAAAATGAGTAAACCTATAAATACGAGAACAAAGGTAATCCCTACCAGCAGAGCTTGAGCCTTGAGAAAAGCGGAGATAGCTTTAAGTACGTGATTTTTCAGAAAAAGATAAGCAGTTTTTAGTGTCTTGGGTGTTTTACTACGGGCAATGCTCTTCCAAAGATTAATTTCCATACTTAAAAAGAACGCTAAAATGATTGCAATGGAAAAGTTGCCCATAAAAACAGTGAAAGAACTGAGGAACTGTATGAAAAAGGATAAGCCTAGCTGTGCCCATTTTGTAGCAATGGTGGTGGCAGTCGCAAAATATTCATTCACACGTTCGGTAACACCCGGAGGCAAAGCAGCGATTTTATCTTGAGAAAGATGAAGATACCGCGTGAATTCCGCTTGGATCATCTGAGTATACTGTGGGAGGTTTTGCGCCACTTTCGTAAATTGCGTAACCAGAATCAGACCCAATCCGAAAAAAATAGCAAGTAAAAGGATAATAAACAGCAATACGGAGAGTGCGGAGGCAAAAGGCTTTTTCATTCCTTTTCGATGAAAATAACGGGCAGCAGGTTCAATGCACCAGAACACGACGAACGAAAGGAACACAGGTGCGGCAAGTTGATACAGTTTGCTGGATACGAACATAATTAAATAAACGGTTAATACGATCAAACCGATATCAAAAACGGTACGCCAATATTTTTTGTACAATGGAAGCATATGGATACAACGACTCCTTTTAGATTTTTATTTATTGTACACTAAATTGGACCTCAATGCTGACCATATGAAGTAGCGAAATCTCGGCATGTTTACGTCATTGTGATAACATATAAGTAAGTGAGTTTTCCTCAGGAAGCCTGCTTGGGGAGTTCAGAATAGAAAAGTGGGGATAAAACGTGCAGACTTTGCTGTTATGGATGTTTTACATTTCAACTTTTTATGCTTTTATTCCGGCGCTGGTTAGTCGTATATTTGGTTTCCGGGTGTTCAGGCGCGGCAAAAGTGAACAAGAATATGCGCTCACCTTTGATGATGGCCCTGATCCAGTGTATACATCGCAGCTGCTTGATTTACTGAAGCGTTTTGATGCCAAAGCTACTTTTTTTGTTGTTGGGATAAATGCAGAAAAACACCCTGAGCTTCTGAAACGCATGCATGATGAAGGTCATCTAATTGGTATTCATAATTATGTGCACAAATCGAATTGGCTTATGCGGCCTGTTACTGTTAGAAGACAAGTTGCCCAGACAGAGTCAGTCATTCGTCGAGTAACTGGCGAGGGAACGACCTTTTATCGCCCACCTTGGGGGATAGTGAACTTCTTTGATATTTCCAACACCAATGGTCGTCGAATCGTATTATGGTCTTCCATGTTCGGGGACTGGAAGGCAAGCATTGGAGCTAAACAATTGGCAGAGAGAATGCTTAAAAAGCTAAGGGGTGGCGAGGTGATGCTGCTCCATGACTGTGGTACGACATTGGGGGCAGACGCGGAAGCGCCACAGAATATGCTAATCGCACTGGAGAAGCTACTGAGGGTCGCCCAAGAACGACAATTACGCAGCGTGCGGGTGGATACATTGTTTTGCCGTCAGTCTGTCAATCAACCTACTGCCTCCGAGATGTCCAGTACGGGTTGGTATAAAAGAACGCTGGTATTTGGATGGCTTCAGTATGAGCGTCTATTTCATGTTTTGTTTCGTCTTCGTCCCGTAAGTCAGGAGGATACGATCTTTTATTATCGTCGCCGTATCTATCATGGGCCAAATGTAAATATGGAGAACAGCAGGTGGCTAAAAAAAGGGGATCCGGTAATCGAACTTCATTTTGATAATAAAAAGTTGTTCCAATTGGGTTCGACGGCAAAGTCGATGGTACATCTAGCTATTCAATTAATTCGGATTGTAAAAAAACAACTTCCTGATCTGACCCAACGCATTGTACATGATTCTGAAATGAAGGGTGTAAAGGCGATCTATGCAGTAAGTATGATTCATCGGGGACCAGAGAAGTTGGGATTTCAAGTTCGAGAGCTTCCCAAAGGATTGTTTAAGCATGTGTCCACTGTATATCTTAAGCTGTTATTTCGTGTTATCCATCCTTCGGGCTTAGAGAAATTGAATGAAAAAAAAGATGTAATGGTACCGAAAATAATTGTGATGCCACTGGATACCTTGTTTGAACGTTTTCATCAGGGAGACTCACACCGCTCAAACGAAGCTCTTGAGCAAACAGCTCAGAGAGATGATGTCCATGCACTCAACAGCGAGCTGACTGAATAGGCTAACCCTGATGACCTAATAAAAAAGCCTCTCGATCCTTTGTTAGGGATCGAGAGGCTTTTTAGCCGTTCATAAAGTAGTCCTATCTTAGCAAAGCATTTAGATTTTCATAATTCCGCCGTTACTTGCGTTCGTCACCAGCTTGGAATAACGCGCCAGGTAACCCGTTTTCACCTTCGGCTCAAAGCCTTTCCAGTTGGCGCGACGACGTTCGAATTCTTCGTCCGTAATCTGGAGCTCAATCTTACGATTGTTCAAGTCCAGCTCGATGATATCGCCGTCCTCAACAAATGCGATAGGTCCGCCTTCTGCAGCTTCGGGGGAAATATGACCGATGGAGATACCACGGGAAGCACCTGAGAAGCGTCCGTCTGTAATCAGGCCAACCTTAGCACCAAGCCCCATACCCACGATTTGTGAAGTTGGAGCGAGCATTTCAGGCATACCAGGTCCGCCTTTTGGACCTTCATAACGGATAACAACCACGTGTCCTTCATTAATTTTACCGTTGGCGATACCTGCCAGTGCATCTTCCTGTGAATCAAAGCAGATAGCAGGACCTTTGTGATAACCACCAACCGAAGGATCAACTGCACCGACTTTAATGATGGAGCCTTGCGGTGCAAGATTACCGAATAATACAGCCAGACCGCCACGTTCGGAATAAGGGTTGTCCAGTTTGTGGATGACGTTAGTATCCAGAATTTCCTGACCCTCTACGTTTTCACGAATGGTTTTTCCGGTTACAGTAATACAGTCTCCATGCAGTGCGCCCGGTTTCTTCAACAATTCATTCAGTACTGCGCTTACGCCGCCTGCATTATGAACATCCTCAATATGATAGTCGGAAGCAGGTGCCAATTTGGACAAATGAGGTACGCGGTTTGCGACTTCATTAATACGTTCGATAGGGTAGTCAACTTCTGCTTCATGGGCAAGTGCCAATGTATGCAATACTGTATTTGTGGAACCGCCCATTGCCATATCCAATGCAAATGCATTATCAATAGCTTCTTTAGTCACGATATCACGTGGTTTAAGATCCAGCTTAATCAATTCCATCAATTGGCGTGCAGATTGTTTAACGAATTCTTTACGTTCTTCTGCTACTGCGAGAATGGTGCCGTTACCCGGCATAGCCAGACCCATTGCTTCTGCGAGACAGTTCATGGAATTCGCTGTGAACATCCCTGAACAGGAGCCACATGTCGGACAGCCATATTGTTCTAATTCAAGCAAGCTTTGATCGTCGATTTTACCAGCCTGATATGCACCTACGCCTTCGAAGACGGAGGTCAGGGAAATAGAGCGACCGTTCTTGTCTTTACCAGCTTTCATAGGACCGCCGCTGACGAAAATAGTTGGAATGTTAACGCGCAATGCGCCCATCATCATGCCAGGGGTAATTTTATCACAGTTAGGAATACAAACCATGCCGTCAAACCAGTGAGCGGACACGACAGTTTCCAGAGAGTCAGCTATAATTTCGCGACTGGGCAGAGAATAACGCATACCGATGTGGCCCATGGCAATGCCGTCGTCTACACCGATGGTGTTAAACTCGAAAGGTACACCGCCTGCGTCACGAATGGCTTGCTTGACAATTTTGCCAAACTCCTGCAAATGGACGTGGCCCGGTACGATATCAATATACGAGTTACATACCGCAATAAACGGTTTGTCAAAATCTTCTTCCTTGACACCCGCTGCGCGCAGCAAGCTGCGGTGAGGAGCGCGGTCAAAGCCTTTTTTAATCATATCGGAACGCATTTTCGTCTTAGCTGTCATGATGCTGGTTTCCCCCCAAAGTATAAAAATAGTATGGCGTTCAATGGACGCCGTAATAGCGCAGATGTTTTCTAAAGAGTCTATCATAGATGTGAGCTTTTTTCTACATATATGAAGATTTTGAAAAAGTACAAGAAGTGTTCTGTAATCAACAATATATAGATATGACCAGTTTTATTTGTCTATATATTGCATTTAGAGGAGGTTAGAATGTGATTCTATTAGAAATATGTATACTGATAGGTTTGCGTATCAGGTAAAATATGAAAGGGCCCATTCCGCAATAAAGCAGATGGGCTCAAGCTTGTTTTTATGTTAAAGGAGGGCGGAAGAGGACATTACACCTTAATTTCTGCCGCCTTTACGACCGATGTCTCTGTAGAAATCTTTGTCATGCGACTCAGCTGTAGCATCGCCGCCCTTTTTGCCGATTTCCTGATAAAATTCTTTATCGTGAGAGTTTGCGGTTGCTTCCCCGCCTTTTTTACCAATCTCCTGATAAAATTCCTTATTGTGCTTCTTGGAAGTAGCCTCTCCACCCATACGACCTGCCTCTTCGCGACTCATTTTCCCCTGATTTTGATTACGTGCCATTACAAATCACTCCTTAATAAAAAAGTTGTTTTTTGTTGCGCGCATCCTTTACTTACCACGTCACGCCTGTATGAAACAGGCTCCAAGTGGAGTAAAGAGGGGGTAGACTCGCTTACATGTTGGTCTGTAAGTGGGTTGTGGCGTGTTCAATGTTAAATAAAAAATGGATAAAAAAATTACGCGGACCGTCTAAAGGGATAAGGAGCTGGCTTTAGCATCCACTCTACCTGTGGCTCAATCAGAGGTCGTGTTGCAGTTCGAACCCAAGGCATGGTCAACATACAGCACAGACCAGCAGCACACACTACAATCAACATGACTTCCACTGGAGTGTCTATATATTCGTAGACTCCCTTCGCAACGACGGTACGGACGATCAAGCCATGCAGTAAGAAGACATATAGTGTCCGTCTTCCCATCTCGGTTATACGTCCTGTGACAGCTGGAACAAAGCTTAGGAACGCCATGGATGCTATCCATTGAACTCCATAAATGCCGATGCGGTAAATTCCTGCGTACCATTCGGTATGGCCCAATTCACCGTAAGTCATATTGCCATACAGCCAGCCTGCCGGGATGTCGAAATACGACGTTCCCGCCAGTACCATAAGCAGAAGAGATATAAAGCCAGCGATTATGCGGACTGGAGCTGTGAAGAACCGCCGAACGTCCGCATAATTCAAATGATAACCTGCTACAAAGTAAGGCAAATAAACAAAGGTTCTGCATACGCTCAGCCATATACCATCCACAGGGAGATACCCGACGAGGATACCGAGCAGCACGGATATACCCAATTGGAGGACAGGTGGTATTTTCTGAAAAGACAGCATTAGCAGTCTCCAACAGATATGGCTGGCAAGGAACCAGAGTAGCAAATAAGGAGCAAAGAACGAATGATGGATATGGGGAACGTGGAAGAGCGCAACATCCAAGATCGAATAGAGCGATTGAAAAATAAGATATTGCATACCGATCTGAAGCAGAACTTTTCGGCCTGCAGATCCGGTCAAAGATGTTTGGGCAAAGTAGCCTGTAACGAGTACAAACAACGGCATATGAAACATGAATATCCAGCTGAACCATTGTTGAGCAATATGAAATGAACCGACTAGAGGTTCCAGAGCATTTCCTGCAAATACGCATATGATCAACAGAAATCGCAAATTGAGAAAGAAGCTTTCCCCTTGTACATCATGGCTTGTCGTCATGTGTTTCCCTCCGAGCGGCTTCTGCCGAATAAACTATTTAAAAAATAATTCTTTACAAGGAACAAGGTACGATACTCTGGACTTTATCATTGTGATTTTATTCACAATAGTAAGCGTTATCATAACCTTATTGTGTGGCGAAAGCTTGAACACCAGACAAAGACGGGCTAATACCTGGAAATGTATGCTGATTTGACCCTGTATGTGCAACGATGTTACCCTAACAAGGCTATAGTTACGCTGAGAATACAGCGGCACATTTTATATTCAAAAACCGAATTACGAGGTACGAAAGACGAAAGGGACTTTTACAATGAGAAGAAGAACAAGAAGATCATACAATTCATATGGGACACGTGGTCCTCGGAGAATATGGAAAGTTCTCTTAGGCATCCTGATTATTATTGCACTGATAGCAGGGTGGGGAGCATGGAAGGTATTTACGCCTTATCAGCCTGACGAGACGGCGGCGGCTGCATTAGCCGAAGTAGCGGATGCTGTGAAAGTAAATGAACAAGAATATTGGGTTGGTTTTGAGCCTGTAAAAAGAAGCGGAGCTGGAGTCATTTTGTATCCAGGGGCGTTGGTGAAGCCCGAAAGCTATGCGCCTTTGGCACGCCGTCTGGCGGAAAAGGGTCATCATGTGATTATTGCAAAAATGCCACTCAACCTTGCATTGATCTCCCCGGATCTAGCGAATGAAGTGCTAAAGGCATATCCGAAAGAAGCGTTTGTTATTGGAGGTCATTCGTTAGGTGGAGTGATGGCGGCCCGATATGCAGCTGCGCATCCTGATCAGGTCAAAGGTGTATTTTTCCTTGCCTCCTACCCGGATAACAAAGGAAATTTAAAGGATAAAAATCTGCCTGTTATTTCTCTACTGGGAAGTGATGATGGAGTCGTCCAGATGGAAAATGTCCAAAGTGGTAGAACTTATTTACCAGCCAACACGCTGTATTTTACAGTCGAAGGGGGTAATCATGCTCAATTCGGCAGTTATGGTGCCCAAAAAGGGGATAATCCTGCAAAAATTAGCGCTGTCGAGCAATGGAATCAGACGGTAACGGCTTTACAGGACTGGATGAAAGAAAGTGTGGATGTGGCTCCTAAGAATCAGTAAAGGAGGTATGCTGCATGTCTGAGCTGATCGTGCAGGGGGAGCGGTACCCATGCCGTGGTATTTTATTGGATAAAGATGGAACGTTGCTGGATTTTATTCAGTTGTGGGGCCCCTGGGCTCGTTCTATACTGGATATGATGGAGCAGCATCTTGCCGTGGCGGGTGCCGGTTTTACGGTGGAAAAAGGTACCGTTCTAGGTACTGTTCACGATCAGGAGGGGCGTGTGATCGGTTACGATCCTTCTGGCCCGCTGGCCATGGGGACGGTGGACGAAAGTACAGGGGTACTGGCTTGGCAGCTTTATACTGCTGGTGTACCGTGGAATGAGGCTGTGCGGCTTGTCCGCGACTTTAATAAAACGGCGATGGCTGATATTCGGCGACATCGGGCAGCGAAGGTGTTTCCAGGATTGCGGACGTTGCTTGAGCAAAGCCGCCATGCCGGGCTGAAGCTGGCAGTTGTGACCTCTGACAGTACCGAGGCTGCACAGGAGCATTTGGAGTGGATGGGGCTGACATCTTATTTTGACGAGATTATCGGACATGATAGGGTTACATACGGTAAGCCTGACCCGGAAATGGCTGAAAAAGCCTGCGCATTACTAGGACTGTCGCCGGCGGACGTGGTAGTCATTGGAGACAGCAATGGGGATATGCAGATGGGCAAACGTGCCGGAGTGCGGCTCGCTATTGGATTTGCGCCAGAAGCAGAACGTTCTGGTCATTTGCTGGATGCGGATATGGTTGTTCGTGGATATGAAGAACTGGAGGTGCGTAGGGTATGAAAGTTAATACGTTGGCGGAATGGATACAGCAATCGCAGAATGTTGTTTTTTTCGGCGGAGCAGGCACATCGACGGAAAGCGGTATTCCGGATTTTCGTTCGGCAGCAGGCCTGTATCAAAGTGAGGAGAAATTGTCTTATTCCCCTGAGGTTATGCTGAGCCGTTCATTTTTTGTGAAGCATCCTGAGGTGTTCTTCGACTTCTATCGCAGCAAAATGCTGCATCCCGATGCTGAGCCGAACGGTTGTCATCATTTCCTCGCGTCATTGGAAAAACAAGGCCGTCTAAAAGCGGTTGTGACCCAAAATATTGACGGTTTACATCAGGCTGCAGGTAGTGTGAATGTACTAGAACTTCATGGCTCGGTACATCGCAACCACTGTATGGAATGTGGACGCTTTTACAGTCTAGATGAAGTGATGAACAGCTCTGAGGTTGTACCCAAATGTCCGATAGATGGAGGAATTATCAAACCGGATGTCGTTTTATATGAGGAGGAGCTGAATCAGGATACCATTATTCAATCCGTTCAGGCTATTTCGCAGGCTGATCTGCTGTTAATTGGAGGAACGTCGCTGACAGTACATCCCGCTGCGGGCTTGATTACTTATTTTCGTGGTAAACATACGGTGCTGTTGAATACAGATCCGACCTCGTATGATCATAAGGCGGATCTTTTAATCACTGATCCAATCGGTAAAGTTATGGAAAAACTTGCTCATCAATTAGGTTTGTAATCGTTTTCTTGTCAACGCCTGGATAAAAGCGCTATGATGATGTTGTGATGGACATTACAATGTTTCGAGAGAGGCTGGGATAGCATGGTTTATTTAGCTGGCGAAGATCGTTATGAAAGTATGAAATATAACCGTACAGGGAGATCAGGTCTAAAACTGCCCGCTATTTCGCTAGGCTTGTGGCACAATTTTGGCGGGATTAACAACGCGGAGAATGGCCGTAGCATGATTACCCGCTCCTTTGATCTGGGAATTACGCATTTTGATTTAGCTAATAACTATGGCCCTCCTGCGGGATCAGCTGAGGAATTTTTTGGACAAGTTTTAGCCAGTGATATGAAACCGTACCGGGATGAGTTGGTCATCTCCACCAAAGCGGGCTACAATATGTGGGCAGGGCCTTATGGAGACTGGGGATCTCGCAAGTATATGATATCTAGTCTGGATCAGAGCCTGAAGCGGATGGGGCTGGACTATGTCGATATATTCTACTCTCACCGATTTGATCCTGATACGCCGCTGGAAGAAACGATGGGAGCACTGGATCATATCGTACGTTCTGGCAAAGCGCTGTATGTGGGTGTGTCCAATTATAGTGCGGAGCAAACAGCGGAAGCAGCTCGCATTCTGAAGGAACTGGGAACACCGCTTCTGATTCATCAGCCGAAATACTCCTTGCTTGACCGCTGGATTGAAAATGGATTACAAGATGTACTGGACGAAAACGGGGTAGGCAGCATTGCCTTTTGCCCGCTGGCGCAGGGATTGCTGACCAATAAATATTTGAACGGAATTCCTGAGGATTCACGTGCAGCGAGTACATCGGTTTTCCTGAATGAGAACCATGTGACGCCAGAGACACTTCGCAAGGTACGCGCCCTGAATCAGATGGCTGCTGCACGCGGGCAAAGTTTGGCTCAATTCTCGCTGGCCTGGGCTCTGCGCGGCGAACGTCTGACCTCTGTCTTGATTGGGGCAAGCCGTGTAAGCCAAATTGAAGAAAATGTTGCTACCTTATCCAATCTGGACTTTACTCAGGAGGAACTGGATCGGATTGATTCGATTCTGAATGCCGGGAACTGACAGGACGGCGGCACAGCCTAATGGCGAAAGTTAATTTGTAGTCATCGGCCTAATTTCGTGTTCTCTTATACAATATAAATTAACAGCCCGTATCCGTTTGAAGGATGCGGGCTGTTTAAGTCTGTTTTACGACTGTGGATACTGCTTAACCTTGCTTCGGTACTCGGTTGGAGACTGACCACAGAAGCGCTTGAATTGACGTGAGAAATATAAGGCATCAGTTAGTCCGACCGAAGCGGCCACTTGCTCTACCGATAGTTCAGGACGCTCACGCAGCAGTTGACGTGATTTGTCAATTCTTAGCTTAAGCAGATAGGTGACGGGGGAGATGCCCGTTTCCTTTTTGAATATCCGGGACAAATACGCACGGTTATAACCAAGTCCTTCAGACATTTGCTCAATGGAAACGGGATGTGCGTACTGAGTGGACATATATTGCACCATCTGCTTGACTGTACGTTGAATTTGCGAATCCGCCCCGGACGGATCAGTCCAGTCGCTCAGGTAATTGCCTGCTTCCCCCATAATCAGATACAAATAGCCCAAGGCTGATAAATGAGAACTAGATTTTCTGCTATAAAAGGCCAATTGCATTTGTTTCAAATAACCGGGGATGGGACTTTGACCGGAAGCATGGAAGACAGGCTGATGAACACGCAACCCTGCCCCTTGCACCACCTGCTCAGTATGGTGTCCGGTAAACGCAGACCAACGATAACGCCACGGTTCCTCTTCATCAGAGATATAGCTCACCAGCTGACCAGGATGGATAAGGAAAAAGTCGTTTTCTTCAAGCTGATATGTGTGCTGTTCCGTTCGGAAGATACCTTTGCCCGATTCCACAAAGTGAAGCAGATAGTAATCATAGATTTTCGGCCCTACGGCATGACCGGATTTGGTTTGGCTCTCTCCTGCAAAAAGCACATGCAGTGGGCTATTTTCATAAAACACTGGATTAGAGGCGACAGCATAACTATATGAATGCGCTTGCAAAATAGGGTCATCCTTCCTGCATTTGTGAATAGTTTAGCGTATGCGGTATACTTACATTGTACATATCCAAGTCACATTTATCCATAGCTTAAACACATGGATGCATTACATTGTGTGACGCTTTCATTTATACTGAAATCATAAGAGATGTCAACCTGATTAAGATGTTACAGGGAAATCAGGTGGCCTTTACTAACGGTATACGAGGTGGATGCGGATATGAACTCTGCTGAATTAAAGAAACATTTTATTAAAAAATATGGTGAAAGCAGCAATGAACTGCGGATATTTCATGCACCTGGACGTGTCAATCTGATTGGAGAGCATATCGACTATAATGGTGGTTATGTACTCCCGGCTGCGCTGGAATTTGGAACGACGCTGATCCTTCGTGCGCGTAATGATGATAAGATTCATTTTGCTTCGACAAACCTGTCGTATGAAGTATCTATCTCCCGCGGAGAAATAGGTAAAAACAAAACGGATGAGTGGGTGGACTATCCGGTGGGCGTGTTGGTAGAGCTAGCTGATAAGGGAGTTTATCCGTCTAAGGGATATGACCTGCTCTATCACGGAGAAATACCGAACGGTGCTGGATTATCCTCTTCGGCCTCCATTGAGGTTGTTACAGGATACGCGTTCCTCACTATTGAAAAACAGAAAACAGATACGGTCGAAATCGCTTTGTTGTCCCAGCGAGCAGAAAACAATTACGTTGGTGTCAATTGCGGCATTATGGACCAGTTCGCTGTAGCGAACGGAGCAGCTGATCATGCCATTCTACTGATGTGCGATACGTTGGATTACCGCAAAGTTCCATTCCGTACGGGAGATTATAAGTTGGTGATCGGCAATACAAATAAGCGTCGCGGTTTGGTGGACTCAGCCTATAACGAGCGGCGTAGCCAATGTGCCGAAGCACTGACCATTTTGCAGCAGCAAGAGCCGTCACTGGAATACCTCGCTCAGCTGGATGAGACGCGTTTCGGAGAGCTTCAGCACCACATCACGGACGAAACAGTGCGTCGGCGGGCACAGCATGTGGTGGAGGAAAACGCTCGTGTATTGGCCTCTGTCGATGCTCTCGCGGCGAATGAACTTGCAGCTTTTGGTCAGTTAATGAATGCTTCTCATGATTCATTACGCGATTTGTATGAGGTCAGCTGCACGGAGCTGGACGTCATGGTTGAAGAAGCCCGACGCATTCCTGGTACGTTGGGTGCTCGTATGACGGGAGCTGGATTTGGAGGGTGTACGGTTTCGTTGGTTCATGAGGACGATGTTGAACGTTTTGTGAAGGAAGTCGGCGAAGCTTATCAGACCCGCACAGGGCTGGAAGCCAGCTTTTATGTATGCAAGGCAGGAGACGGAGTTAAAGAACTGAAGGAGGACGAATAACATGGCCATTTTAGTAACAGGTGGAGCTGGATATATCGGTTCACATACCGTAGCAGAATTGTTGGATCTGGGAGAAGAAGTTGTGGTGCTGGATAATTTGCAAACCGGGCACAAAGCAGCGTTGCTTGGGGGCAAGTTGTATGAAGGGGATTTGAGGGATAAAGAATTACTGTCCAAACTGTTCTCTGAAAATAGTATCGATGCAGTTATCCATTTTGCAGCCAACTCGCTGGTTGGAGAAAGTATGCAAAATCCTGGTAAATATTACGACAACAATGTATTTGGCACGCTGAGCTTGTTGGAGGCGATGAAAGATGCCGGAGTGCGCCGAATTGTATTTTCCTCTACTGCGGCTACCTACGGCGAACCGGAAAAGGTGCCGATTGAAGAGGGTGACCGTACAGAGCCAACCAACGTGTATGGTGAAACAAAGCTGATGATGGAGCGCATGATGTCGTGGTTTGATAAAGTTTTAGGCATCAAATATGTGTCTTTACGGTATTTTAATGCGGCTGGTGCGCATGAGAGCGGCAAGATCGGCGAAGATCACCGACCAGAAAGTCATCTGATCCCATTGGTGCTCCAGACAGCCTTGAAACAGCGTCCACACATCGCTGTGTTTGGTGAGGACTATGCGACACCTGACGGCACATGTGTTCGGGATTACATTCACGTAAGTGATCTGGCGGATGCTCATGTGCGTGCAGTAAATTATTTGCGCGAAGGCAATGACAGCAACGTGTTCAATCTGGGCAACGGACAGGGCTTCTCTGTGAAAGAAGTAATTGAGACAGCACGCAAGGTCACCGGGCTCGAGATTCCAGTTGTGACAGAACCTCGCCGCGCAGGCGATCCAGCGATATTGGTTGCATCTTCTGACAAGGCTCGTTCGGTGTTGGGCTGGAGTCCAGCGCGTACCCAACTGGAGGATATTATTAGCGGAGCATGGGGATGGCATCAGTCGCACCCTCACGGCTACGGCGACGAATAGACGGGAGACGATGACATATGAGCGAGCGCCAATCTGCAGATAAAGGCCAAGGCCGGGAACATTCCCGGCATCTGGCCCATGACATCGACGAAACTGTACAGCAGTCGGCTCTATATGCGGTGGAGCAACTGGTTGCATTCGCACAAAATAAGGGCTTGGTCGGTCCGCAAGACACAGATTACAGCCGTAATTTGTTATTGGATCAGTTTGGTTTTTCCGAGCCTTATTCAGGTAGGGATGTAGGGGGCATTATGGCCCCTGAAGCCCTCCAGCCTGTGCTTAATGTATTGATAGATTATGGTTTTGCCATAGGCCTTATCCCCGAAAACACAGATACGTATCGTGATTTGCTGGATTCCAAAATTATGGGACTACTGATGGCGAGACCATCTGAAGTCATCCGTGACTTTCATCAAACGGAGGCTGAACGTGGCATAGAGGCGGCGACTGATGCTTTTTATCAATTATCTATCGATTCGAACTACATCCGAATGGATCGGGTTGCCAGCAATGTGTACTGGAATCAGTCGACATCTTACGGAGATATGGAAATTACGATTAATTTGTCCAAGCCAGAAAAAAGTCCCAAGGAAATTGCGATGGCGAAGCTTTTGCCGCCGCCTGTTTATCCCAAGTGTCAATTATGCCGTGAAAACGTTGGATATGCAGGAAGAGTAAATCATCCGTCCCGTCAAAATTTGCGTATCATTCCGGTGGAATTGAATGGGGAACCGTGGTTTTTTCAATATTCACCCTATGTGTATTACAACGAGCATTGCATCGTGTTCCATCATAATCATGTACCGATGAAGCTCACGAAGGATACACTGCGCCGATTACTGGCCTTTACGAAAGCGTTTCCGCATTATTTTATTGGCTCCAATGCGGATCTGCCGATTGTCGGCGGATCGATTCTGACCCATGATCATTTTCAGGGTGGTCGTCATACATTTCCAATTGAAAAAGCGGGTGTGGACGGCGTATACCATAATGAAGCGTTCCCGCAGGTTACAGCAGGGATTGTAAATTGGCCGATGTCGGTCATCCGTTTTACGTCAACAGATGCCGAGGCGCTGTTGGAAGCGGGAAATGCTGCTTTTGAAGCCTGGAAAGCTTATAGTGATCCTGTAGCTGATGTCCTCTCTCATACAGAGCAAGAAGGGGAAACGATTCCGCATAATACTGTGACGCCGATTGTGCGCCGTGATTCCGAAGGCAGGTATCAGATGGATCTCGTACTGCGCAACAACCGAACGAGTGAAGAGTACCCGGAAGGTATTTTTCATCCTCACCGCGAGATGCATCACATCAAGAAGGAAAATATCGGTCTGATCGAAGTTATGGGACTTGCCATATTACCGGGGCGGCTCAAGGATGAACTGGATGGAATTGCAGATATTTTGTGTGGGGATGACAAACTGGCTGTGGCTGTACAGCAAGAAGGACATCCGCTGTTTAAGCATGCAGACTGGATTTACCAGTTAAACACTCGGTTCGGTCGTTTGCCTGACAAGGAGACGGCTGTTCGTACCATACAAAATGAGGTTGGACTGAAATTCAGTGAAATTTTAGAGCATGCAGGAGTATATAAACGGAATCCGTCCGGACAGCAGGCCTTTGGTCGTTTTATGAAACAATTGGGATATACTTTGGGAGAATAAAATTGCTTGCGAAGCACATACTATACTACGAGAACCCTCCCAAGATATGACATGGAACCATGCTCCTCAAGGAGTGTGGTTTTTTTCTGAAAACAAAGCAGATTTGTTTCCTGTAACCGAAAAGGTTATAATAGAGTAGTTTCTTAATATTAAACTTTAGAACTATTGGAGGCGAGCGTTTGCGATGAAAGCATTCGAATTTTATAATCCTACACAATTGATCTTCGGTAAAGGACAATTGGAGGCTCTCAAGCGTGAAGTTCCTAAATATGGTAAACGTGTATTGCTTGTATATGGCGGCGGCAGCATTAAGCGCAGCGGCTTGTATGATAATGTAATAGGTTTGCTTGGTGAAATCGGTGCAGAGGTAACGGAACTGGCTGGTGTGGAACCGAATCCTCGCTTATCTACAGTACATAAAGGCGTGGAATTGTGTAAAACACATCAAATCGACCTCGTTCTGGCTGTAGGAGGCGGTAGTGTGCTGGATTGTTCCAAAGCCATTGCTGTTGGTGCAAAATATGATGGCGACATGTGGGATTTTGCAGAGCGTAAAGCGGCACCACAGGCAGCATTGCCATTAGGTACGGTTTTAACTATGGCAGCCACTGGTTCTGAAATGAATGCGGGTTCTGTTATTACAAATGAAAAAACACAGGAAAAATTGGGCTGGGGCAGCGTATTTGCGTTCCCTGCGTTTTCTATTCTTGATCCAGTGAACACATACTCACTGCCGCAAAATCAAACGGTTTACGGAATCGTAGATATGATGTCACACACGCTGGAGCATTATTTCCATCTGGAATCCAATACTCCGGTCCAACTTGGCTGGTGCGAAACGATTTTGCGTACGGTAATGGACGCGGCTCCAGGTCTGGTCAACGATCTGGAAAACTACGAGCTGCGTGAAACAATTATGTATTGTGGTACGATGGCGCTGAACGGCTTCCTGAACATGGGGCTGACAGGTGACTGGGCTACTCACAATATCGAGCATGCGGTGTCTGCTGTTTATGATATTCCACATGGTGGAGGACTGGCTATTCTGTTCCCGAACTGGATGAAACACAATCTGCATGTGAAGCCTGAACGCTTCAAACAACTGGCTGTCAATGTGTTCCATGTAAACCCAGAAGGCAAGAGTGATGAGGAAGTGGCGCTGGAAGGTATTCAGGCGTTGCGTGATTTCTGGAACTCGATTGGTGCACCAAGCCGTCTGGCTGATTACGAGATTGATGCGTCCAAAATCGATGTTATGGCTGATAAAGCTGTGAAATTCGGATCTTTTGGTGGCTTTAACAAGCTCAATCGCGAAGATGTAGTCGAAATTTACAAAGCATCCCTGTAAAACGACATTTGTATCATTTAAAGCACGTTTGTGCGTCATTAGACGTACGAACGTGCTTTTTTGGGTTTGATTTGGGATATTGGAGGAAAATTTTGAAACTTTTTTAGGTTGAATACGTAAACATAGTTATAGACTGGAAACCAGACTGAAAAGGTACATGGAAGGAGGAGTCGCATGGAAACCATATTTTGGTGGCTATTGGCAGGGGGCGCTATCTTTACCGTGGTCAGTGTGCTGATCGGGGATGTACTCGGTAGTTGGCTGGATGGTGCATTGGAGCTGCCGGGCCTTGATTGGTTCAGACCTGTCGTTTTACTTGGAGCCATGACCGCTTTTGGCGGAGCTGGAGTACTGCTGACAAAGTATACCGGGCTGAGCACGGGATGGGTCGTCGTGCTTGCTTTAGGGATTTCGTTTGTCATCGGAATACTCGTGTTCTTTGCGTTTATCAAACCCATGGCGAATTCGGAGGTATCCAGCGGCTTCTCCATGCGTGAGCTGACTGGCCGGATTGGTGAGGTCACCATTCCTGTTCCTGAGGTTGGTTACGGGGAGGTTATGATCCGCTTGGGTGCAGGCAACACCATACATACAGCATCGAGCTTTGATCACAAACCGCTTGCTGCGGGAACCCGTATCGTCGTGGTTGAGGTCGCAGAGGGCGTCGTCCGCGTAGCGTACCTGGACACCTAGACGGCGCAATCGCTTAACTTGAAGGGAGCGTGATCGGGAGTGTCAAATTTGCAAGATATTGTGCTGGTCCCTGGGATTGTTGTTATCGTTATCGTCATATTAGGGATCGCTTTTTGGGCCCGCTACAAAACGGTAGGGCCGGATGAAGGGATGATCGTGACGGGTTCTTTTCTGGGAAATAAAAATATTTCCGAGGATGACTCTGGACGTAAAATTAAAATTGTACGCGGCGGGGGGGCCTTCATTTGGCCTATTTTCCAGCAGTCCGAATTCATCTCTCTGTTGTCCCATAAACTGGACGTAACCACACCGGAAGTGTATACGGAGCAAGGAGTTCCCGTGATTGCGGATGGTGTGGCGATCATCAAGGTCGGCAGTTCTATTGAAGATGTGGCTACAGCAGCCGAGCAGTTCATCGGGAAGCCACTGGAGGCTCTTAGGGGAGAGGCTCAGGAAGTGCTGGAAGGGCATTTACGCGCAATCCTCGGCTCGATGACAGTGGAGGAAGTATATCGTAATCGGGATCGGTTTGCGCAGGAAGTACAGGGCGTGGCTGCTCGTGATCTGAAAAAGATGGGCTTGCAAATCGTTTCCTTCACCATCAAAGATGTGCGTGATAAGCACGGATATCTGGATGCGCTTGGTAAGCCGAGAATTGCCGCTGTGAAACGGGATGCTGAGATTGCGGAAGCCGAAGCTGTGCGGGATGCCCGGATTCAGAAGGCGCGTGCAGAACAGGAGGGCCAGAAGGCCGAACTGCTGCGAGATACCAACATTGCCGAGGCAGCCAAAGAGAAAGAACTGAAAGTGGCTTCGTTTAAAAAAGAACAGGATACAGCGAAGGCAGAAGCCGATCAGGCTTATCACATCCAGGAGGCCCGTGCCAAGCAGACTGCCGTCGAGGAGCAGATGAAGGTCGAGCTGGTGCGCAAAGAACGGGAAATTGACCTTCAATCCAAGGAAATACAGGTACGTGAAAAGCAATATGATGCGGAAGTGAAAAAGAAGGCAGAAGCCGATCGGTATGCGGTCGAACAAGCGGCGGAAGCAGATAAATCGCGTAAAATGCGTGAGGCTGAATCACTGCAATACTCGATTGAGACACAGGCTAAAGCGTCAGCTGAACAAAAACGTCTAAACGGGCAAGCAGAAGCGGATGCCGAACGCGCCAAAGGTACGGCAGACGCAGATGTCATCCGTTTGCGTGGACTTGCAGAAGCGGAGGCCAAGGAAAAACTGGCGGAGGCGTTCCAGAAGTTTGGAGAGGCTGCCGTGCTCGATATTATCGTAAAAATGTTGCCTGATCTGGCTGGACGTATTGCCGAACCGATTGCGTCCATTGATAAACTCACCGTAGTTGATACAGGAAAAGGAGAAGGAGCAGCGCGTGTCAGTAATTATGTCACCGAACTGATGGCTACGGCGCCCGAGATGCTGAAGAGTGTATCCGGTATTGATGTGGAACAGTTAATCAAGGGGCTTACCACTGGGAAAAAAGGCCTTCATTCCGTGCCGTCCTCCGGTGAAGCGAACAAGCAGCCTCTTCCAGCCTCGGTGGAGGCAGCACTAACAGATAAAGAATAACGATAAGTCTTTGGGAGCTTCTATCCCTAACCAAAAGACCGCTTTTCATCACAGCATTTTCCGGCAATGTGATGAAAAGCGTTTTCTTTTTATTGACCTTTAGCCGAATATTTGGTACTTTAACGTGGATTCCTCTGAGCTTCATGCTATAATTCTTAGGATCAAGGTTCTGATAAAAGAGGTGCGGATGTGAGCAGCCTAAAAGTGGCCAAAGCGCTGAATAACAATGTGATTATAGGAATGCACCCCGAGCATGATGAGGTTGTCGTGATTGGAAAAGGAATCGGTTTCAATCGCAGACCCGGCGATCTTATGCCGTTGGATTCAGTTGAAAAATTATTTATATTAAAAAGCCATGAAGAACAGGAGCAATACAAACGGTTGCTTCCTGAGCTGGATGAAAAGCTCATCGAGGTCATCGGTGAGGTGCTTCATCTTGTTCAGCTTCAAGCAAAGAAGCCTCTAAATGAGCACATTCTGATTGCTTTAACTGACCATATCGCTTTTTCCATCAACCGTCATAAACAGGGAATTACGATTCATAATCCGTTTTTGTATGAGACTAGGGAAATATATCCTCAGGAATACAAGATGGCTGAGCAGGCTGTTGCTTTAATCAGGGATAAGATGAATGTAGATCTGGGAGAAGATGAAATCGGATTCGTGGCCCTGCATATTTATAGCGCCATGACAAACCAGCATATTTCCGAGGTTAGGAAGGATTCTCGTCTGATTGCTGATATGGTTCAGGTTGTCGAAACGACACTGGATTATCGAATTCCTCTCCAATCCCTTGATTATTCTCGACTGCTGACTCATCTGAGGTTTGCGATTGAACGTGTGCGCCGGGGAGAGATTGTGCAGGAGATTTATCGATTGGACAAGCTTTTGAATGAAGAATATCCAGAAATGTATATGCTGTCCTGGAAACTGACGAAGATTATGGAGAAAAGGCTACGTAAACCTGTTTATCCGGCTGAGGTTAGTTATTTGACAATGCATCTGCAGCGGTTGTCCCAACGCAAAGAGCAGGGGGAGCAACAAAAAGTGATAAAACCGGAATAAAAAAGTATTGCCTCGCATTTAGTGGGGTGCTATAATCAATTTTGCAATGAGGAAGACAACAACTGAACATTTAACGTGTTACTGATTCGATCAGGCATGAGTTGTTTTAAGTTATGATTGTTTACAGCCTACTGGGGTAAGCTATATCCCAAGGTTGTTTTCAAACATACTTAAATCGGCTCATGCCTTTTTTGTTGTTTTGCCTCTGTTCTAAATTTCAGAGAAGGATGTGGAAGGTATGTTTAAAAAGCTTTTCGGCGTTTTACAGCGTGTCGGTAAAGCATTAATGCTTCCTGTAGCGATTTTGCCAGCTGCGGGGCTTTTATTGGGTATCGGTAACATGCTGGTCAATCCTGATTTTCTCCAGTATATTCCGGCATTAAATGCGGGCTGGGTTCAATCGGTTGCGACGATCATGATGAATGCCGGACAAATCGTTTTTGATAATCTGGCACTGTTGTTCGCAGTCGGCGTAGCCGTCGGTCTGGCGGGCGGTGAAGGTGTAGCAGGTCTGGCTGCCATCATCGGTTACCTCGTTATGAACATTACTCTGGGTACAGCCGTGGGTGTCACACCTGGTCTGATTGCTCAAAAAATACCGGGTTATGCGAACGTGTTGGGAATTCCAACGCTTCAAACCGGGGTGTTCGGCGGGATAATCATCGGTATACTGGCCGCAGCCATGTACAACCGCTTTTTCAAAATTGAGCTTCCTTCGTATCTGGGCTTTTTCGCGGGTAAGCGTTTCGTTCCAATTGCAACGGCGGTATCCTCACTTATTGTCGGACTAGCACTGGTTCTGATCTGGCCTCCAGTTCAACAAGGACTTAACGCAGTATCTCACTTTATGGTGTATTCCAACCCGACTTTGTCGGCGTTCCTGTTCGGGGTTATCGAACGCGCGCTGATTCCATTTGGTTTGCATCACATTTGGTATTCACCGTTCTGGTTTGAGTTTGGTGAATATGTTAACAAAGCAGGTCAAACTGTTCACGGTGACCAGCAGATCTTCTTCAGCCAGCTTCGCGACGGAGTGGCTTTGACAGCAAGTACGTTCCAAGTGGGTAAATTCCCATTCATGATGTTCGGTTTGCCAGCAGCAGCGCTTGCGATGTACCATGAAGCAAGACCAGAACACAAAAAATATGTAGCAGGTATTATGGGTTCAGCAGCATTGACTTCGTTCTTGACAGGTATTACGGAGCCACTGGAATTTTCCTTCCTGTTCGTAGCTCCACTGCTGTTTGCAGTACACTGTATATTCGCAGGTCTGTCATTTATGACCATGCAAATTTTACATGTCAAAATCGGTATGACCTTCTCAGGCGGATTTATTGACTTCCTGATTTTCGGGATTATTCCAACCCGTACGCCTTGGTGGTATGTAATCATCGTCGGTCTGATTTTGGCAGTTATTTATTACTTCGGATTCCGATTCATCATACGGAAATTCAACTTGAAAACACCAGGGCGTGAAGAAGCCACAGAAAATGTGGATGGCGCAGCAACTGGTAGTAGTGACGAGCTCCCACACAAAATTTTGGCAGCTTTCGGCGGTTCATCGAATATCAAGCATCTGGATGCTTGTATCACACGTCTTCGGATCGAGGTTAATGAGAAATCGAACGTTGACAAAGCTCGTTTGAAACAACTTGGCGCATCGGGTGTCCTTGAAGTCGGTAACAATGTACAGGCAATTTTCGGTACACGTTCCGACACCATTAAAACTCAAATGGCTGATATCATGGCTGGACGTACACCTGCACCAGCTCCGGCGCAACCTGCTCCACAAGAGGAGAAGGAAGCTGGAGAAGAACAACAAACCATTATTGTAGAAGATATTGTAATGCCTGTTAACGGCGAATTGGTTGATATCTCGACGGTTCCCGATCCGGTATTTGCAGAACGTATGACAGGTGACGGCTTTGCGGTCGTGCCAAATGATGGAACGATTGTGTCCCCTGTTTACGGCAAAGTATTCAATGTATTCCCGAGCAAGCATGCGGTTGGTATCCAATCCGATGGCGGTAAAGAAGTGCTTGTTCATATCGGGGTGAATACAGTGAAGCTTAAAGGTCAAGGATTTGACGTTTTGGTGAACGAAGGCGATCTTGTGTCAGCTGGCCAGCCTATTATGAAAGTAGACCTGGAATACGTGAAGGCAAACGCTAAATCCATCATCTCACCTGTCATTTTTACTAACCTTCCTGAAGGTTCTTCGGTAACTTTAAACAAAACTGGAGTATTGAAGGCTGGCGAAGATGGTATAATTACGATAAAATAAACTCTATGTGTTTCGGATTAGTTGATTAGGCGGCTTAGGCCGTCTGATCAATTATTCGGTATACTGCGTGTAAACAAATATTATCTTTAGGAAAGTGGGAGGAACAAATTATGCAAACAACTTTTAGAATTACGGATGAAGACGGTATCCATGCACGTCCTGCAACTGCGCTGGTAAATACAGCTAACAAATTCAGCGGTGCTGAATCTTTTGCCGAAGCTAATGGTAAAAAAGTAACTTTGAAATCCATTCTGGGTGTATTGTCTCTGGGTCTGGAACAAGGCGATACTATTAACATTATCTGCGAAGGCGCTGAAGCTGCCGAAGCACTGAAAGCTCTTGAAAATGTAATCGTCAACGAAGGGCTGGGCGAAGTTCATGCTTAAGATTTCTGGGATTGCCGCTTCGGCAGGCATAGCCATTGCCCGGGCGTTTATCTTGGAGCATCCGAATTACGCTGTAGAGAGACGCGCGGTTGGTGATGTTGAAGCTGAAATCGCAAGATTGGATGCGGCTTTGGCACAATCTCAAACCGAATTGGAATCGATTAAGGAGAAAACGCTTAAGGAACTGGGAGAGAAAAAAGCAGAAATTTTTGCATCTCACCTGCTCATTTTGAATGACCCTGAATTGATCGATCCGGTTAAAGCTAAAATCAGAGACGAGCAGCTTAATGCTGACTATGCTTTGAATGAAGTAGCTACACAGTTCATTTCCATGTTTGAAAACATGAAAAGTGCCTATTTGCAAGAACGCGCATCGGACATGCGTGATGTAACCAAGCGGATCCTGAATCACCTGCTTGGTGTTCATTTTGTTAGTCCTGCAGAAATTGCCGAAGAAACGATTGTGCTTGCAGAAGATTTGACACCTTCCGACACAGCTCAGCTGAACCGTGAATTTGTTAAAGGTTTTGCAACGAATATCGGCGGACGTACTTCGCATTCGGCTATTATGGCTCGCTCACTTGAAATTCCTGCAGTTGTGGGAACGAAAAATATATTGTCTCAAGCTAAAAGCGGCGATTTGATTATCGTTGATGGTTTGGATGGTCACGTATTCGTGAACCCTACCGAAGAGATTGTTGCAGAATACCGTGCTAAACAAGTGGCATACGACAAGCAACGCGAAGAGTGGCGCAAGCTGCGCGGCGAAGCTACGGTTTCTGTCGATGGTGTCCATGTCGAACTGGCAGCCAATATTGGTACGCCTAATGATGTAGCTGGTGTCCTGGACAACGGTGGTGAAGGCGTTGGCTTGTACCGTACGGAGTTCTTGTACATGGGACGCGATAAGCTTCCATCCGAAGAAGTACAGTATACAGCGTACAAAACTGTTCTGGAAAGAATGGAAGGTAAACCGGTTGTAGTCCGTACTTTGGATATCGGTGGTGACAAAGAACTTCCTTATCTGGACCTGCCGAAAGAAATGAATCCGTTCCTCGGATTCCGTGCTATTCGCCTGTGTCTGGATCGCCAGGATATTTTCCGCACTCAATTGCGTGCTTTGTTGCGTGCGAGTGTGCATGGTAACTTGCGCATCATGTTCCCAATGATTGCTACGCTGAACGAATTCCGTGAAGCTAAAGCTGTTTTGTTGGAAGAAAAGGAAAAATTGGTAGCTGAGGGTGTATCCGTATCCGAAGAAATTCAACTGGGCATCATGGTAGAAATTCCTTCTACAGCGGTATTGGCTGACCAATTCGCAAAAGAAGTAGATTTCTTCAGTATCGGTACAAACGATCTGATTCAATACACAATGGCAGCGGATCGCATGAACGAGCGGGTTTCTTACCTGTATCAACCATACAATCCATCCATTCTGCGTCTGGTGAAAATGGTTATTGATGCCGCTCACCGTGAAGGACGTTGGGTTGGTATGTGTGGCGAAATGGCAGGAGATACAACAGCAATTCCGTTGCTGCTGGGTCTCGGACTTGATGAGTTCAGTATGAGCGCCACTTCCATTCTGCCAGCACGTAGTCAAATTTCCAAGTTGTCCCGTGCGGACATGGAAAAACTGGCTACAAAAGCTCTGGACATGCAAACAGCAGAACAGGTTGTTGAATTGGTTCAAAGCATCGAAGGCTAAGGAAGGGTATTACATTTCAAAGGTTATATCTTTTTCCAACAAAAAATTGCTGTGTACATACAGCAGCCGGTATCTAATTAGATACCGGCTTTTTTGCATCCTTTAAGTAGAATTTGTTTTCAACTGCATGAGCAATTCAGTACAGGTTTGCGGGCTGCAGTAGTTTCGTCCAATCGTGTGACTGGAGTAGTATATGGTGCATTGAGCACCAGCTCAGGGTTCTCTTCTGCTTCCCGCGCAATATGAATCATAGTGTCGACAAAAGCATCAAGTGTTTCCTTACTTTCTGTTTCCGTGGGCTCGATCATGATGCACTCCTCTACATTCAGCGGGAAGTAAATTGTAGGTGGATGGTAGCCGAAATCAAGCAGCCGTTTGGCTACATCAAGCGTGCGCACTCCAAATTTTTTCAAGCCTCGCCCTGACATCACGAATTCGTGTTTGCAATGTCCAGGGTAGGGCAGATCAAAATATGGAGCGAGCCGATGCATCATGTAATTGGCATTGAGTACAGCACATTCCGATACACGCTTTAAGCCATCAGGACCGTAGCTACGGATATAGGCATAGGCACGGACGAGAATACCGAAGTTCCCGTAAAAGGCTTTAACCCGTCCAATAGAATCTCCCTGTTCCCGGTCCCAGTGGTACACCCCCTGTGGATCCCGTGCGACAAGCGGCTTGGGCAAATAAGGGATGAGCCGTTGCTTTACGCCGACAGGCCCAGCGCCGGGGCCACCGCCACCATGCGGGGTACTCATCGTTTTGTGCAAATTGAGATGCACTACATCGAAGCCCATATCTCCGGGACGGGTAATCCCCATGATGGCGTTGGAGTTCGCCCCGTCATAGTAGAGCAGACCCCCCGCGTCATGCACGATGGCAGCAATGTCAGTGATTTGCTTCTCGAACAGCCCAAGCGTGTTCGGGTTGGTCAGCATGAGCGCAGCAGTGTCGTTGCCTACGGCTTGACGCAGCGCATCCAGATCCACTAGCCCCTCAGGGGTGGAAGGAAGGGTGACTGTTTCGAAGCCTGCGACGGTTGCACTGGCGGGGTTCGTTCCGTGCGACGAATCCGGCACGAGCACCTTGGTACGTCGCTCACTACGTGCTTCGTGGTATGAGCGAATCATCATCAGCCCGGTCCATTCGCCATGGGCGCCCGCGGCGGGCTGAAGCGTGACGGCATCCATGCCAGTTAACGCAGCCAAATCATTTTGGAGCGTATGCAGCAACTCCATGGCACCCTGGATGCTCTCCTCGGGCTGATATGGATGGATTTTGGCGAAGCCTGTATATCGGGCGACATCCTCATTCACCTTCGGATTGTATTTCATCGTACAGGAGCCGAGCGGATAAAATCCATTGTCCACGCCAAAATTGCGCCGGGACAAGGCGGTATAATGCCGAATAACGTCTACTTCGGATACCTCGGGTAATGCTGCAGGTTCGCTGCGCAGCGCATAGTCTGGCAAAAGCTCTGCCACCGGGCGACGGGGAACGTCGCACTCGGGAAGGGAATAGGCGATGCGACCCGGACGGCTCAATTCAAAAATGAGCGCTTGATCGTGTTCCTTTAACAGCTCTTGTTTCTGATCCTGTCCGGTATGTGTCATAGCAATCCCCCCAAGGTGTGCACAAATTGGTCAATCTCTTCTTTGGTTCTTTGCTCCGTCACGGCAATCAACATGTGACCAGCAAGTTCCTCATAGTCCCGGCCCAAATCGTAGCCAGCGATAAATCCAGCAGCTAGCAGCTCGGCCTGGAGTCTGCTCATATCTGTACCCTCAGGCAGTCTCAGGGCAAACTCGTTAAAGGTCGGTGCGTTAAACGAGGCAGTTACGCCCTTCAAGCTCAGCAATTGCTCTAAAGCATACCGGCTTTTATGCAAATTTAGCTCGGCTACTTCCTTGATCCCCTGTCTACCCATAACAGACAAGTATACAGATGCAGATAAAGCTAGCAACGCTTGATTGGAACAAATGTTAGAGGTGGCCTTTTCGCGGCGGATATGCTGTTCGCGCGCTTGCAAGGTCAGCACGAAGCCGCGTTTACCATTGCGATCAGTGGTCTGACCCACAATACGGCCGGGGATACGGCGCATATGTGCCTGAGAAACGGCAAAGTACCCACAGGTCGGACCGCCGAGAGAAGAGGAGATGCCAAGTGGCTGCGCGTCTCCTACCACAATATCCGCGCCCTGTTTGCCGGGTGTCTCCAGCAAGCCAAGTGCCAGTGGGTTGGCACTGACGACCAAAAGACCTTTGTGTGCATGGATGAGGTCAGCCATCGGCTGTAGATTTTCCACGGCTCCGAAAAAGTTGGGGCTTTGGACCAAAACAGCCGCGGTCTGTTCCGATACGGCCGCCGCTAACGCATCAGCATCCGTTACACCGTCCGAACAGCCGATCTCCACGATGTCCAAATTCAATCCGCGTGCATAGGTTGCCAATACCTGACGTGCCTCTGGATGGACGGACCTCGATACGATAAGCTGTTTACGGCGGGTAGCTGCGGCGGACAGTGAGCCCGCTTCCGCCAGTGCAGTCGCTCCGTCGTACATGCTGGCATTAGCTACAGCCATGCCCGTCAATTCGCAAATATACGACTGAAATTCGAAAATGGCTTGTAGCTCGCCTTGGCTTACTTCCGGCTGATAGGGGGTGTAGGCTGTATAGAATTCCGAGCGTGAAGTGATGTGCTGGATGACCGACGGAATATGATGATCATAAATTCCTGCGCCAAGAAAGCTGGCATGTGTGTCTGTATTGGCGTTGTGTCCAGCCAGCTCGGCCAAGTGGCGGGTTAAGGCTTTCTCATCGAGTCGAGAAGAAAGAGGGAGTTCCCCTTGATATCGAATGGCCTCTGGAATGTCACTGAATAAATCATCAATGGATGATACACCCACCACACGCAGCATTTCGGTTTGATCTTGTTCAGTCATAGGGAGATAACGATGCTGCTTCATAGGTTCTGGCTCCTTTCGAAAAGCAAAATTTTAAATCGTAATTAGCTAATAAAAAAGTGTGAGCTGAAAAACCCGGAAGTTCATATCTGACATGTTTGCTTTATTGGAATGAAGAGAGTTTAAGATTAGCGCGGGCGTTTATAAAAGGGTGCTGCCACTACCTCGGCACGCAGGCGTTTGCCACGAATCTCAACCTCCAGCGGTGTGGAGAGGGCACTAAAACGACTGTCCACCAAGGCGAGGCCCAGATTACGCTTCAAGGTGGGCGACTGAGTCCCCGTTGTGACCTCACCGATGCGTTGTCCTTCTGCGAATACCGGATAATGGGCGCGTGGGATGCCGCGATCAATCATTTCCAGCCCGATCAATTTACGAGGAATCCCTTGATCTTTCTGACGTTGCAGTGCTTCTCTACCGATAAAATCTCCTTTATTCAGCTTGACGAAGTACCCTAGACCGGCTTCAAGTGGTGAAATCGTGGCAGATAGCTCCTGTCCGTACAGCGGCAACCGAGCCTCAAAGCGTAGTGTATCCCGAGCACCAAGTCCAGCGGGAATCAGCCCATACGACTCACCGGAACGAAGCAAACCCTCCCATACGGCGGGTGCTTCCGCAGCAGGTACATAAAATTCAAAACCGTCTTCGCCCGTATATCCGGTTCGTGAGACGAGTGCTTTTGCTCCGAACAATGGCACGTTCTCATGAAAGTGGAAAGATGCCAGATTCGTAATATCCGTATCTGCCACGGCTGCGGCAATACGTGCTGCTTCCGGTCCCTGCAATGCCAGCAATGCTATTGCATCAGACACATTCTCCATGTGAACGGATGCAGGCACATGACGAAGTAACCAATCCCAATCCTTATCAATGTTGGAGGCGTTCACAACGAGCATGTAGCGCTCCGGTCCTTTGCAGTAAATAAGCAGGTCGTCTACTACACCTCCATCGGGGTAACACAGGAGTGAATATTGTGCCTGACCTGGTTCCAACTGGCTGACATCATTCGTGGTCACCCTTTGTAGAAAAGCTTCGGCCTCTTTGCCTTCAACCAAAAACTCACCCATATGCGATACATCGAATAAACCCGCACGTTGCCGGACGGCCTCATGCTCCTTTTGGATACCGCTAAACTGAACGGGGAGCTCCCAGCCGCCAAAGTCAATACAACGAACCCCAGACTGCGTCCCGTAGGACGAATATAGCGGTGTTTTTCGCAAATTAGTCATGTTTCCACTCCTATCCGGTGTGATCGGCAAAACAAAAAAGACAGGCCGAAAAAAACGTATAGACAGCAGTCTATACTCTTTTTTCAGCTCTGTCCTTGATACCAGAAAGTTACCCCGGTATGTACCGGGTTTCCTCTTGGGTGATCCGCTCCAATAGCGAATGCTCTCCAGAGATGCGTCCGGCAGAGGTCCTTTTGCCTGAGAGATTCACCTGCAATGCAGGCTTACTCCTTCGGCGCTACCTTCGGGATCAGCAGTATATTACCTGGCTTTGCAGATAACAACTTGATCCGATTCGCGTGCACAACTGTCTCACAAGCGGCAACAGCTATGCGAATCTTTTTGGCAGTCTCTCCCTCTGCGTTCATCCGCGTTTGCAGTTGTCGGGTGTTTCCCAAAGTATTTGCTATAACCCATTAATACGCAAATTCATTCAAAATGTCAATAAAAATGTCATCAAAAACAATAGAAAAAACATTTAATATATAAATAAGGATATGTAAGCGTTTGTTATAAATTATTATATTTTTATATAGAGCGCTATAGGAGGTGATATGAAGTATTTTTGTTAGTATTATTGACATGAGTGTTCTTATTGTCATAATCTTAACCTGTCTAATACAGGTGAGCAAATGCGATTTTATTCATATGGAAGTGAGGGGAACAGAATGGGTGAAGTGAAGCAGCAACTTTGGTATACAGACGAACATGAGTGGGTTCAGCGGACAGAGAATGGAACGGTGCGGATTGGTATTACAGACTTTGCACAGCACCAACTGGGTGATATTGTTTTTGTAGAATTACCTGAGGCGGGAGTAACGATTGAGCAGGGAGCGGAGATCGGTACGATTGAATCGGTGAAGACGGTATCCGACCTTTTTGCTCCGGTGACGGGAACCATATTAAAAGTGAATGAAGCGCTGGAAGGTACACCTGAGCTAGTGAATGAATCTCCATATGACAAAGGTTGGATGGTAGAAGTAGAGATGGATAAAGATGTGGAGGAATCATTGGGCAAACTACTGTCGGCGGATCAGTATGAGCAGTTGATTTCGGAGTAATAAATAGAGCAATGCAGCATGAAATAATAGCGTGTTATTCGGAATTTTATATTGATTTTTAATTGAATAAGAGCATCGTTAGTTTGCTCGATTTTTGTATAAAATAGTCGCTATGATTTGACGTAGCGGCTATTTTTTTGTCTTTTTTTGAAAACGTAATTACGTGTGTTGTTCTGATATAGTGGGTTGTCCCCATATAGGAATCATACATAATCCAGCGCGGTTTTTCGACTAATTTCTATAGCTACAGGTCATATTAAGAAGAATTATGCAGGTATAATATCTTCCTGGATAATTTAAATTTAAATGTTGTCATCAACGTTCATGACGAAAGTACGTTTTCATTTCGTTGATGAAGATAGCGCTGTCATTTAGTATGAATTTTAAGAAAAGGTAGTGATGCTTACCTACAAGGAGGATTTGAATATGAGTACATTGGACGCAAAGCCAAGTTCAAAAGGAGGCACTCGTGTCGCCGTACAGCGTTTTGGCCGTTTTCTTAGCGGTATGGTTATGCCCAATATGGGAGCCTTTATTGCGTGGGGGTTGATTACGGCACTCTTTATTCCGACCGGATGGTTCCCGAACGAAGGTTTTGCACAGTTGGTTGATCCGATGAAAAATTATTTGTTGCCGCTGCTGATTGGTTATACAGGGGGCACGATGATTCACGGACAGCGTGGAGGTGTGATCGGTGCCATCATGACGATGGGTGTCATAGTAGGAGCCGATATCCCGATGTTCCTGGGCGCGATGGTAGCTGGTCCGCTGGCTGCGTGGATATTGAAGAAGTTCGACAAGGCCATTGAAGGCAAAGTCAGATCAGGCTTTGAAATGCTGGTCAATAATTTTTCGGCCGGGATTATCGGTGCCATTCTAGCACTGCTTGCCCATGTGGCGATCGGCCCGGTTGTACAAATGATCAGTCAAGTGTTGTCGGCAGGGGTACAGTTCCTCGTGAACGCGGGGCTATTGCCGCTTGTCAACCTCATTATTGAGCCCGGAAAAGTATTATTTTTAAACAACGCGCTGAATCACGGAGTATTGAGTCCGATTGCGTTGGAGGAAGCTGCAAGAACAGGCAAATCCGTACTGTTCATGCTGGAATCCAACCCTGGGCCGGGGCTTGGTATTTTGCTGGCCTACTGTCTGTTCGGTAAAGGCTCTGCGAAGTCGTCAGCTCCTGGCGCAGTCATCATTCATTTTTTCGGCGGGATTCATGAAATTTATTTCCCTTATATTTTGATGAAGCCGATTCTGATTCTTGCAGCTATAGCTGGCGGTGTTGTGGGAACCTTCTGTTTCATGTTGACAGGTGCCGGACTGGTTGCTGCTCCTTCACCGGGTAGTATCATCGCCTATTTTCTAATGACGCCAAAAGGTGGATATTTGCCAATGCTGAGCGGGGTGATCGCTGCTGCGGTCGTATCCTTTGCTGTTGCAGCAGTGTTACTCAAGACAGGTAAGCAACAAGAAGAGGGGCTGGAGGAAGCTGCATCTCGCCTGAAAGATATGAAAAATCAAAGCAAGAGTGCCAGTGCTAACGCCACTGTAATGGAAGATAACCACGAATCTGATCGTGCTGCCGAGATTGTCGCAGATCGAACGCTCAAGGATAAATCCGAAGTGAACAAGATTGTCTTTTCCTGTGATGCAGGTATGGGTTCAAGCGCGATGGGTGCCTCGATTTTACGCAAAAAAATGAAGCAGGCGGGCGTAGGCGTAACAGTTACGAATACGGCAATCAGTGAAATTCCACAGGATGCGGATATTGTCATTACGCAAAAAACGTTGACAGACCGGGCTAAAACAGTAGTCCCGAATGCTGAACACATTTCCATTGACAATTTTCTGAAGAGTCCTGAATACGAAGCGCTGGTTGAACGTCTGAAATCCGATTCTTAATCCCCGTCATAGTCAGGCGGACTGTATGCAGTGTACGTCTCCTGCTGGAGGGATGAGCTTGGGAAGGAACGGTATGCGCTTATGAATATTACGAAACGACAACGTGACATCGTGGAATATCTTCTGGAGCAGTCCAAAGAGGTTACTGCCGGGGAAATTGCCACGAAGATCAATGTCAGCACAAGGACGGTTCATCGGGAACTGGGCGCAGTCGAGCATTGGCTGGCAACTCATGAGGTGAAGCTGGAGAAAAAGTCAGGGATTGGTATCTGTATAGATGCAGACCCAGCTCAGCTTGTATGCCTGCGAAAGCAATTGCTGTATACGAATCCAGACGAATATTCGGCTGAGGAGAGAAAGATCGTGGTTCTCTGCATGCTGCTGGATACACGGGAGCCGATCAAGCTGCTGGCGCTGGCTTCAGATCTGAAAGTCACGGTAACTACGGTCAGTCATGATCTGGACGAATTACAAGACTGGATCGGAGATCGAGGGCTCGTGCTTGTCCGCAGACGGGGATATGGTGTCGAGATTACCGGACGGGAGATAGACAAAAGACGGGCGATTTCCGAGCTGGCCCTCGAACATTTGGATGAATCTGATCTGTTTTCCAGCCAGGGAGGGGTTCGTTCTGTGACTCGTGTCTCCGACAAATTGCTGGAGATGATTGGCAGAGGGAACTTGCTGATCGTGGAAAAGGCCCTCTGGCAGCCCCATGAAAAGTGGCTGGAAAACATGGTGGAAAGCAAATATATGGAGTTGCTGATTCAGATTTGCGTTTCGCTGGCACGTCTACGACTCGGGTATGTTATGGATCCTCTTCTCTCCTATTTAAAAACAGATTCGGATGAGAATATCATGCTGCGTACAGCTATGGTAGAACGCATATGCGCAGAATTGTCAGCGGCGCTGGATATTAACTTTCCGGACCCGGAACGATCTTATTTCAGGCTGCTGTTCCGTGATGCCGAGGATCATTCTACCCGGCTGCTGCCGCTCGATGATCTTGTACTGCTGGAGTCGGTTCATGAGTTGATTCGTCGTGTGGAGGAAGAAACAGGCACGCCATTGGAAGAGGACCGTGTTCTGCGTGAAGGACTGATTGCCCATATGGCTCCGGTATTCAAACGTTTGAAGGAAGGCAAGTCGATTCGTAATCCCCTCCTTCAGCAAATCCGCAAGGATTACAGCAGCTTATTCGACTCAGTGAAAAAGGCTGCGGCGGACATGACAGAAATGAAAGTCCCTGATGAAGAGATCGGATTTCTCGTCATGCATTTCGGCGCTTCGCTGGAGCGGCTGCGACAATTGCGGCGGGAGGTGCGGGCCATCGTAGTCTGCACGAGCGGCATTGGTTCATCCAGACTTCTGGCAACAAGGCTCGCCAAAGAGCTGCCACAGATCAAAATTGTGGATAGGGCCTCATGGTACGAGGCGGCGCGGATCCCCAAGGAGGATTATGATCTGATCATTTCGACAGTAGAGCTACCGCTTGAACCAGATCGCTATCTTAAGATCAGCCCGCTGCTGACGCAGGAGGAGAGTGATCGCCTGCGTCAATTTATCCAGCATATTACACTCAATCATCCTGATGACCATCAGCAGGAACACGTCGTTCAGCCCGGTCAGGACATGGAGTGGCTTACCGGTCTGCGGAAAAGTCTCGATGAAATTGTACACATTGTACAGCAATTTCAAGTGTACCCGCTGGAAAATCAGGAGATGGATATGGCGGCGACCGTAGAGGCTATATGCATGTTGGAGGCGGGGCGGGGGAATGTTACAGAGCCTTCTGCGGTTGCTGCACAACTCATGGAAAGAGAGCGCCAAGGTAGTCAGGTGATCTCTGATACCTCCATTGCTTTAGTTCATACGCGTAGCCACTATATTCGCAAACCTTCGCTTACCTTGTATAAGCTGGCAGAGCCGCTGTTGGCGGATACAGGCGAACAGGTAGAATGCGTGCTGCTCATGTTGGGACCTCGTGAGCTGCCGAGAGAAAGCTTGGAGGTATTGAGCGAGATTAGTGCATTACTCTTGCAGGAAGACATGGTTACGCTACTGGAACACGGTAGCAGGGATCATATTGTCAATTATATATCGAGTGAGCTAGCTGGATTTTTACACAGTAAATTAGGGACAGGGAGGAACCTACCGTGAGTATTATGACGATAGACAAAGTAAAAATGAATGCAACCGCCAAAGACAAATATGAGGCGATTCGTATGGCTGGACAAATCCTGCTGGATGCAGGACATATTTCAGGTGAGTACATTGACAAGATGCTGGAACGCGAGGAGATCGTGTCCACCTATATCGGGAACGGGCTGGCTATTCCACATGGCACCAAGGAATCCAAGACGCTTATTCAATCCACAGGCATTTCCATCGTCCAGTTTCCGCAAGGCGTAGATTTTGGGGGAGAAAAAGCATACATGGTAATCGGCATTGCAGCACAAGGCGGCGATCATATGGAGATTTTGACGAGTATCGCTGTGGTGTGTGCGGAGGAAGAAAATATGGATAAACTTCGCAATGCGGTGACCCCACAGGAAATTATAGATCTGTTCGAAAGTGAGCTGGAGCTATGAGAGCCGTCCACTTTGGAGCAGGAAATATCGGTCGCGGCTTTATCGGATTGATTCTGTCGCGTGCAGGCTATGAGGTTGTTTTTTCAGATGTCAACGACACCCTTGTATCCGAGTTACGCCGTCGTAAACAATACACCGTAGAATTAGCCAATGATACAAAGGATACGGAGCTGGTCACGAATGTGACGGCGATTGACGGCAAGGATGCAGCGGCTGTAGCCGATGCAGTAGACCACGCAGATCTGGTAACGACCGCGGTAGGGGTCAGCATCCTCAAGCACATAGCAGCAGGTATTGCGGAAGGAATCAAGCGGCGGGTAGAGAGAGGAGCGAGGCCGCTGCATGTGATTGCCTGTGAAAATGCAATCGGAGGTAGTGCGCAACTGAAAGAGCATGTTTTTGCGCTATTAGATGAGGCGACCCGTGCCAAGGCTGAGGCTTCGGTGTATTTTCCAAATGCTGCCGTAGACCGGATTGTGCCGATCCAGCAACACGAGGACCCGTTACATGTGCAGGTAGAGCCTTTTTACGAGTGGGTGGTGGATCGTTCGCAAATGGCATCTGAGCATGAAGAAATCGAAGGTATCCTGTACGTGCAGGATCTAGAGCCTTACATTGAACGAAAGCTGTTCACGGTAAATACGGGACATTGCGTGGCAGCTTATCTTGGTTATACCGCAGGTTATGCTACCATTCAGGAGGCCATGAAGGATAGCAAGGTGGTGGATTCGATACAAGGGTCACTGGAGGAAACGGGAGCGGTGCTTGTGAAGCGCTTCGGTTTGGATCAAGAGGAGCATAGGAAGTACATCTCTAAAATTTTGGATCGCTTCCGCAACCCTAATCTAATAGACGATGTTACTCGGGTCGGACGTTCACCATTACGCAAGCTGTCTCCCAATGACCGTCTTGTACGTCCCGCGCTCCAAGCGCAGGAGTATGGCATTCCGACGGATCATCTGGCGTTAGGAATGGCTGCTGCCTGTAAATTTGATATTACGGAAGACCCCGAGGCAGTCGAGCTTCAGCAGGTGATCCGCAACGAAGGGCTGGGTGTGGCGCTGACGCGTTATACTTCCATAACCGCAGACCACCCGTTACATCGGCAGATATTGGAGCAATATGATATTATAAATTCATAAAACAACGGATTACTAACATTAAATTTCGATAATCCTCTTGAAGACAAAGCATCCACATCAACACTAGCGTGTTCTGTAGAGATGTGCTTCAAGAGGATTTTTATATGCGTGATTTACATCACATAACAACCTGCTTAAATTGTTTATATTGATAATGATTATCATTATCTATAAAATGAAACCATTACTATTATAACTATTAGGGAGGATTATAGTGAAACCGATCTATATTACCTTAGGGTTTTTATTTTTAGCGCTTGGAGTTATTGGTGTAGTGCTACCGTTGCTACCGACTACACCGTTTCTGCTGCTCGCGACCTTTTTCTTTATGCGGGGGTCCGAAAGGATTCACCAGTGGTTTTCGAATACCTCTCTGTACCAAAAGCATCTAGAGAGTTTTGTTCAAACAAGGTCGTTGAAGCTGTCTACGAAAATCACGACATTGGGCTTAGCGTCAACGATGCTGATTATAGGCTTTATTTTCACCCCTAATGTGTGGGGCAAAACGCTCATCGTCTTGGTCATCCTTTTTAAATATTATTACTTTATATTCCGAATCGGAACAGTGAGAAACGCTGCAGCAAAAATAACACCATCATCTTCACCTGCACCTACTCCAAAAAAAAAGTCTAAAATGGTCGACAGCCGTCTGCTCGGTCTAGTGGAACATTCTCGAAAATATATCGTATGGGGTGTGCTTGTGCAGTGGATCGGTCTTTTGGGGAGTATAGCCGCTGTGTTGTCTATGGCCTTTGTTATGCAGCAGGCATGGGAAGGACAAGTGACTCGCAAGCTGATTCTATCTATGACGGTCATTGTTATTGCTGCTATTGCAGTTCGCTGCCTGAGCAATTATGCAGCCAGTATGTTATCCTATCGTGCTTCGGTAAATGCTAAAAAAACGCTGCGCTCGCAAATTTACAGCAAGTTGCTGAAGATAGGGCCCGCATATACAGATCATACCTCCACCTCGGGGGTTATTCAGGTTGCTGTAGAAGGGGTAGAGCAGCTTGAAACCTATTTCGGTAGATATATGCCTCAGCTATTTTACAGTCTGCTTGCCCCCGTAACGTTATTCATTACCCTCTCTTTTGTCAGCTTCAAAGCAGCCATTATACTATTGATCTGCGTTCCCTTAATTCCAGTGTCGATCATTGTCATTATGAGGATGGCTAAAAAGCTTTTTCGGAAATATTGGGGTAGTTACGTCAATTTGGGCCACAGCTTTTTGGAGAATGTGCAAGGTCTGACTACGCTCAAAATGTACGGAACAGACCAGGATAAACATCAGGAAATGAACACAGCAGCTGAAGATTTTCGCAAAATGACGATGAAAGTGCTGACTATGCAGCTTAACTCCGTGGCCATTATGGATCTTATCGCATTTGGTGGTGCCGCTGCGGGTGTACTGGTCGCGGTAAGCGAATATTCTTCTGGACGAATTGGCTTGGCAGGAGCAATCATCATTGTTTTGCTGTCGGCAGAATTTTTTATTCCTCTGCGTCTTCTGGGTTCTTACTTTCATATCGCCATGAACGGAATGGCTGCAAGTGACAAAATATTCCAAATGTTGAGCACAGAGGACCTTATCCAAGGACAAAAAAGCATAGAAACCACAGATATTCGTCTGGAACAGGTGAGTTTCGCCTACGACGAAAGAGATACCTTACGAAATGTATCCATGGATATTCCCCAGGGCAGCTTTGTATCCATTGTTGGGGAATCAGGCTCTGGTAAAAGTACGGTAGCCGGATTGATTGTTGGGCATCACGAGGGGTATCGAGGAAGCCTGACGATTGGAGGAACCGAGCTTACCGATATTTCGGAAGAAAGCCGCATGCGTCATATGACCTGGATCGGTTTTAACAGCTATATTTTTAAAGGCACCGTGGAAGCAAATTTAAAAATGGGCAATGAGCACGCGGATGAGCAACACATGCTGGAAGCTTTGCGACAAGTGAAGCTGTATGATTTTATCCTCTCAGAAGGAGGTCTGGAAGCAGAACTGGAAGAGCAGGGAGCCAATCTGTCAGGAGGACAGCGCCAGAGGCTAGCACTAGCCAGAGCATTGCTACATGATAGTCGTGTCTACATTTTTGACGAGGCCACCTCTAACATTGACAGTGAAAGTGAGGAAGGCATTATGGAGGTTATACATGCGCTGGCAGGTCAAAAAACAGTGATTCTTATCTCTCACAGACTGGAAAACGTAGTCCAATCCGACTGTATCTATGTGCTGCAAAACGGTTTGGTGGCAGAATCCGGGACGCACCATGAGCTGTTGAGCCAGCAGGGGCATTATGCGGAGATGTATCTCAGTCAACACCGGGTAGAGCAGTTTGGAAAAGGAGGGGCTGTATATGCGTAGACACGGATTACGGATCATGGGCCAATTATTGGTACTGGCGGGACCTCTTTTACCTGTGCTGCTCATCACGATTGTTACAGGAGTGCTTGGTTTTGTTTGTGCTATTGGCATTATAGTGTTTGGAGCCCTGGCTCTGCTTACAGCAACGGGCATCACGACAGGCTACACCCTATCGTTTTTGCTGACAACGATCGTGGTTTGCGCCGTACTGCGCGGGGTATTCCGTTATGGCGAGCAAATGAGTGGTCACTATCTCGCTTTCAAGCTGCTGGCTGTACTACGTGACAAGATGCTTCAAGCCCTGCGAAGACTCGCTCCAGCCAAATTGGAAGGCAAGGACAAGGGAAATCTGATCTCACTCATTACAAGTGATATTGAGTTGCTGGAAGTATTTTATGCGCATACGATAGCTCCTGTTATGATTGGCATCATCACCTCACTGCTCATGGTGTTTTTTATCGGTTCTTATGAGCCTCTGCTAGGCTGGCTTGCTGCGCTTGCTTACATAACCGTCGGTTTGTTTATTCCCCTACTTACGACACGTATGGGCAAGCGCCAAGGGATGGAATACCGGAGCAGCTTCGGCCAGCTGAGCAGTTATTTTTTGGACAGCTTACGTGGGATGAAGGAAATTGTGCAATATGGGCAAGGGGAACAACGATTAAATGAGATTAACCGTCGTACGGATCAGTTGGATGCCAAGCAGAAGGACTTGAAGCATCATGAAGGCATCACAAGAGCCATCACAGATGCGGCTGTAGTTGGATTCTCATTCTTGATGCTGCTGGCTGGATTGTACGGTATGTCTAATGGTCAGGTTGACTTTACAGGTATGCTGATTTCTGTCATTGCCCTGTTTAGTTCATTTGGTCCGGTCATCGCACTAAGCAATCTGTCCAACAATTTGCTTCAAACGCTGGCGAGCGGGGAACGAGTGTTGAGTCTATTGGAGGAAACTCCGGAGGTAGAGGAAAATATCGACGGGATGAGTGTCGCCTTTACTGGGGCACGAGTAGACAAGGTGACTTTTTCATACGATGGTCAAACGGTGCTGAATGATGTAAGTCTCATGATACCGCATCAGCGGATTTTAGGCATTCAGGGTAAAAGCGGCTCTGGCAAGTCTACACTGCTAAAGTTGCTGATGCGATTTAGGGACCCGCAGCAAGGTGCAATTTTGCTATCCGGACACGATCTGAAGGAAATTGGGACCCGACATTTGAAAGGCTTACAGAGCTATGTCGACCAGCATACGTTCCTGTTTGATGATTCCATTGCAGCTAATATCAAAATCGGAAAGCATGATGCTACACATGAGCAGATTGTGGAAGCAGCGCGTAAGGCATCCGTGCACGATTTTATTATGACCTTGCCTCAAGGGTATGACAGCCGAGTTGGAGAATTAGGGGACAGGCTGTCTGGTGGAGAACGTCAACGCTTGGGGCTGGCCAGAGCCTTTGTCCATGATGCGCCTCTCTTACTGCTCGACGAGCCTACCAGCAATTTGGACAGCCTGAACGAGGCCATTATTTTAAAATCGTTAAAGGAACAGCAGCAAGATAAAACGATTGTCCTTGTTTCGCACCGAAGTTCTACCATGCGGATTGCTGATGATATTTTTCAAATGGATAATCGAAGACTGTCCTGACTTTTCTAACTATTGTTATATCCTAAGGGCAAAAGTTGTAGCCTGTTCATGGTATTGTCATAAAATGGAGTGTGTGTTGAAATGGAAGCGTCATCCTTATTTAAATCATCCAGCTTTTCAAGCTTGTCTTATTTTGTTAGCCTATTAGGTGAAGATTTTATAAAATCCTAAGGTATATTGACAAGTCATAAACATCATAAATGATGGATGAACAGAGGCTGTAAGCCGATGTACAGAAATGGGTGGTGAACAGAAATGTCAGATTTCAATCAGCTTAAAGAGCTTGAGCACACAAAATATCCCATATATGAAGGCTATGATTTGGGTCTTACTTATACGCCTGCGGGCAGCAAGTTCAAGGTATGGGCCCCGACTGCGAAGCAGGTCCATATAGCGTTGTATAGCGATGCAGGGGCGTACGATCAGGAGGGGAACGTTCAGGAGCACGGCGGGGGCCAGGAATTTCTCATGATCCGTGATGATCAAGGGGTATGGTCTATAGAGCTGGAAGGTGACTGGAACAAATATTATTACATGTACAGGCTGGAGTGGGCGGACAACACTGTTCATTATGCTGCCGATCCATATGCCACAGCGGTATCAGCCAACGGGCAACGTACAGCGATCATTGATTTGGCTCAAACCAACCCGGATGGATGGGAATTGGATGCGGGGCCTACCCTTAAGCGGCCGACGGATGCCATTCTCTATGAGGTTCATGTGCGTGATTTTTCGATGGATACCTATTTTAATACAGGGAAAAAAGGCTTATCTGCTGCTCAGGGACGGTTTGAGGCCTTTACGTATACGGGATTGAAGGATCCTGAGGGGAACAGTATCGGGCTGGATCATCTGCTGGAACTGGGCATTACACATGTTCATTTGCTTCCGGTAGCTGATTTTCATACGGTGAATGACTTTGCGGAATTAGATACTGAATATAACTGGGGCTATGATCCCCAGCATTATAATGTGCCGGAGGGGTCTTATTCTTCCAATCCGGCTGATCCGGAGGCACGTATACGAGAGCTGAAACTGCTGGTACAGTCTTTGCATTCTGCCGGCATCGGTGTCATTATGGACGTTGTATACAACCATACGTATTCGGTGGAACAGGGGCCATTTGAGCCTGTTGTACCTGGATATTATTACCGCACGGATGAACAAGGGCAGCTCACCAATGGATCAGGTGTAGGCAATGAGGTGGCAACCGAACGTCCGATGGTGCGCAAGTATATCAAGGATTCACTACGCTATTGGGCAGAGGAATATCATATAGACGGCTTTCGATTTGATCTGATGGGTCTGATTGATACACCAACCGTGGTGCAGCTTACGCAAGAACTTCGCTCTGAAGTGCGTACGGATCTGCTGATCTATGGTGAGCCTTGGACGGGAGGAGAATCTCCACAACCCTTGCTTACGCTAAAAGGAACACAACGGGACAAAGGCTTTGCTGTTTTTAACGACAACTACCGTTCTGCTATTAAGGGGGATAGCGACGGTACTGGAAGCGGGTTTGCCACGGGGGCAGAACATCAGGAGGAGCAGGTGCTCAAAGGTGCTTTTGGGGCTATTCATGATTTCACAGCTCAGCCATCGGAGACCGTCAATTATGTAACTGCCCACGATAATCTCAATCTGTGGGATAAAATTTTGACGGTAAGACATTTGCGGGAGCACTGTCGTTTTCCACAATGGGAGCAGGGGAAGCCACAGGATGGGAGGACACCTGAACATGCTGTTGCCGAAGCAGATCCGTATGGGGAACTGGATGAAAATAACCTGCTAGAGGACGAAACCGTGCGCAAGTCCCTGTTGGCCAACGGCATGGTACTCACATCTCAAGGTATTCCTTTTATTCATGCAGGGGATGAACTGTTGCGCTCCAAATATGGAGACCACAATAGTTACCGGAGCTCAGATGTGGTCAATGCCATTCATTGGGATAACAAGGCGAGGTTTCGCCCCGTGTTTGATTACTACCAAGGCTTAATTGCTTTGCGACGCAGCCACCCAGCATTCCGAATGGACCAACGTGAGCTGGTGGAGCAGCACATGGAAGTGCTGCAAAGCAGTGGGCATGTGGTGGCCTTTGCTTTGAGGCACCATGCTAACGGCGATGCCTGGAATCATATTGTGGTGATTTATAACGGCTCGGATACGGAGCAGACGATAGTATTGCCTGCGGAATCGGATCGTTGGCATGTGGTCGTGGACGCACACGGGGCTGGTAATGAGACACGGTATGAAGTCGTAGGCCATCGTGTAACTGTATCGCGCTGGTCAATGATGGTGTTATATGATCAGGAAGAACCTGCACGAGTCTCCTTTTTGACTGAACAAGATCAGGCTAATCGTCAGGCGGAGAACGAATTGGAAGACTCGGATGAGGGAACAGATCAAGAAATTGCAGGTACAGCCATGGATTTGACAGATGTGCAGCTTGGAAACGATAATGAAGTCGCTCCATTTCGTACGATTGAACTGATCTACGAGCGTACGGATCGGCAATACACTGGCTGGAACGTATGGGTATGGGGAACTGGGCATCGCGACGGACATGTCGAATTTCGGGATTTGGATGACGGTCGTGCAATAGCGCGTATTCAGGTGGCTCCTGATATACAGCGAATTGGCTACATTGTCCGGCTTAATCACTGGGATGCCAAGGATGTTGAGGCAGATCGATATATTGATATAGACCAGAACCAGTCTGTGATGCAGGTACTGATCCATAGTGGCAGAGAAGAATATTTGTTACTGGTAAATGATAATCGGGCCGGTTAGACTTGCGTGCTTGGTTGCGTATATACACAAAAATAGCATTTTTCGATCATTTCGAGAAATGCTATTTTTTTATGCAAACGTGTGTCAGTTTCAGAAAAAAGGGGTAAAATAGAATTATGGACTTGTTTAGTTTTGCCAGCTAGCTGGCTTACATCCTGTAGTACGACTGGTAAACAGGCAAGATTCTTGGAGGAAAATCATTTGTAAGGTAACCTGAAGGAGGTTGTATATCATGAGTTCTAATGGAGGAAGTATTCAACTGACCGCCCAGCCGAGAACAGAGAAGAAGGGTTCGGCCATTCGTGGATTGAGGTTAAAAGGACGGATTCCAGCTGTGGTTTACGGCTCTGAGCTTGAAGGAACCCCTGTACATGTCGATGCCAAGGAATTTAATAAAGTAGTCAAAACCGGACGTTCAGAGGTGTTTAACCTCACAGTAGAGGGTGGAGAAACCATTCCAGTTATTATTAAAGATTATCAACAGCGTGATAACCAATGGTTGCATGCCGACTTTCTGAAAATCTCCAAAAACAAACCGCTTCGCGTGCGTGTTTCTATTGATTATCAGGGTACACCTGCAGGTACAAAAACAGGCGGTATTCTGCAAGTTCAGGAAACGGAAGTTGAGGTCGAAGGTCTTCCGGCTGATTTGCCATCTACCATTGAGGTGGATGTATCCGCGCTGGATGTTGGCGACAAGCTGAGCGCTAGCGACTTGAAACTCCCTAAAGGAGTAACACTGCACGTCCCTGAAGAAGAACTGCTTGCTTCTATTATCGTTCCACGTGCAGTTGAAGTAGAAAATGCTGCTGTGGAAGGTGATGCAGCGGCAACCGAAGGCGCTGAAGAGGCTTCTGAAAACAAGGAATCCTAATATTATCAGTGGTACATGAACCTTTTCCAATTGCAAAGATCATCAAAAATGAATTCAAAATCGCTCCCTGTCAGGGGGGCGATTCTTTGCATTCATTTATTTACAATTACATACTCTTTCCCTTTAAGAGTTGTCCTGTTGTAATTTGACGATTAAAGGGAATGTGGAGTGTTTGCATGATTTTCATTCACTACGTGTTCTGATATGACGATATATAAAGTATGGTATTTACATTTTTATTTTATAAATACCTAATATATATTCTAAGGAGCGCGTACACAATCATGGACAGAACGAGTGAATTGTTGTGGCAAAGAAACAAATTGGTGATCATTATTTTTTGGATTATGGCCTTGAGCGGCATCGTCCCGGCATTATCTAATCCCTCGATGTGGGTATCTAATGGTGTAGGATTTGTAGTCGCGGCAGTTTTAACGATCCTGAATGTGAAAAAGAAAGGAATCCGCCTTATTCCGTGGATTACTACGTTTTTTAGCGTATTAATGTGTATATTTTTGAACTTATCTAACGTCGAGGTAGGGACCACCATATTAATTTGCTCTTTGTTTTTGCTGTATCCGTCTTACCGGTATTTTCTGGTAGCTATGACCTTAAATCTCTGTAATATATTTGTGCAAATAACAATCGGTACGCCCCCAATTCCCCCGGCTACCGGTTCTTTGCGCTATGTGCATGAGTTTATTATTGTTTTACTCATTGGTTTGCTACTGTTAGTGGTATCGGTGTTAAATCAAAAGCAGTTTAAGAAAAGTGAAGAGCAAAATAAAGATATCGATGCTACAAGGCAACGAATTGAATTTCTGTTTGAGCAAGTTAGACAAGCAGTGGCTGGATTGCATAGCTTTACAGAACGATTCAGGAATCAAGTAGATGCGACGGGCAGCGTGACAAATGAAGTCGCTATCGGATTTCAGGAGGTTGCCAAAGGGGTAGAAATGCAAGCTTCGAATATCACCGAGGTTACGGATAACTTGGCTCAATCTGACCAGCACGTGCGAGAGGTAGCTGATCATTCCCGAGAACTGAAGCAGCTTTCCGAAGATACGAAAAATGCCGGGGACAGAGGGAGCAGTCAACTGCTTGCATTGACGTCTCAAATTAAGGATTTGGGTCAAGTCATGAGTCGTACCAAAGAAGAACTGGACGAGTTTAGAGTACAAAGTGATAACATGTCTGCCATGCTTAAAGATATTACTCAAATCTCGAAACAAACTAATTTGCTGTCCTTGAATGCATCCATTGAGGCCGCCAGAGCGGGAGAGCATGGAAAAGGATTTGCCATCGTAGCTGGCGAAGTGCGTAATTTGGCTGAAATGGTAGGGAACACCTCGGTGGCGATGGAAGCTATTTTGACTCAACTGAGAACTCAGATGGATTCTGTCGTAAGCCAATTTGACATGGGACAGCACAGGCTACAGCAAAGTATGGAATCGGCACATTCGACCGAAATTGTACTGGAAGACATCCTGCAAAACGCCAATAAAGTGCTGATGCAGGCCGTGGATGTGGAAAACAGTACGAATAGCATGCAGCAGTATTCATCTCAGGTTGTTCAAGAGATGACGGAATTTTCAAGTGTAACGGAACAGGCGAGTGCAGCATCAGAACAAATTTTGGCTGGAGTAGAGGAACAACGAAATATAACCTCCAATATGGTGACCGGGTTTAGTGAGCTAGAGGCGTTGATTATCCAATTAAAAGAACTGGTACATGATCAGAAGGAGTACAACAGTCCTACCGAAATCAGCAAAAGCAAATAACCGACAAGCTTCTTCATCGGACTAGAGAGCCGGGGAGTATCGCTATCAAGCGGTACTCTCCGGTTTTTTTCTGCGTTTGAAGAAGGGAAATGAAGAAGAGGCGATTTCTAGAAGCTATAATTAGATGGAAGTTGATGGTATAATTTGTGGCAGTTTAAATGCTTTGTAACTAAGGGGGGATAAATTCTTATGGAGCTTAAATATTTGTTATTCGGCGTGTTGAGCCTATTGGGTAGCGGAGTGATATATACGATGGAGCGCTTTATAGCGGTCATTCAATGGGCTGCGAATTCCGTACCTGTTAAATTGAATAGTTCGGGCATTTCTATGTCAGAACCTGATATGCCGAGTTTTGTTGACAATATATTTGTTATTATTTTATTCGTATGTGGCTTGATGATACTTGGGTATGGTGTGTATGAACGACGTACACGATAACAACTATGTAGGCATATCCGTTTTTATTTGGGAGGAACGCATGTGAATGCCTTGTTGGAAATGCTGATGCAGCTATTTGAGCGCGCAGCATTGTTGCTGATTTGTTTATTTTTTATTACACGTATCCCACGGTTTAAGGAAACCTTGCAAAAGAACAGTCATTCTCCGGCAGAGCTGGCCATACTAACATTGATTTTTTGCATGTTTGCACTGTTCGGCACCTACACCGGGATTGAAGTTGAAGGTTCGCTTGTTAACGTTCGAATCATAGCAATTATGGCAGGCGGTATTTTGTTTGGACCCTGGGTTGGGATCGTTACAGGTATTATATCGGGTATCCATCGTTATCTGATTGATATCGGGGGAGTGACCTCGATTCCGTGTCTGATTACGAGTATTCTGGCAGGTGTGGTGTCAGGATACATCGGCCGCCGGGTCAATCGTTCCAAGAGATGGCTGGTCGGTATCGCCGCAGGTATGGTCTGCGAAGCGTTGACGATGCTGCTCATTATGGTGATGGCACAACCCCATAGCCTTGGAGTGGACATCGTTTCCAAGATTGGTCTACCGATGATTATCGGAGAAGTCAGTATCGGTTTAATCGTTCTGTTGATCCAGAGTGTGGAGGGGGAAAAGGAGAATATCGCGGCCAGACAGGCCAAGCTGGCACTGGATATTGCCAATAAGACGTTACCTTATTTTCGCTCCATTAATGCCGAATCCTTGCATACGATTTGCTCGATCATAAAAGAAGATATTAAGGCAGACGCGGTGGCGATCACGGATACCAGAGATGTGCTGGCCTATGTCGGTTTTGGCGAAGAGCGTTATCACATCGGAGATGAGATCATTAGCGATGTGACTAAATCGACAATCCGCAGCGGTAAAATCACGATTCGCAACCATATTGCAGACGATAAAACACCCCAAATCCAGTCTCTGCTCATTATTCCATTAGAAGAGCGGGGAGAAGTAACCGGAACCTTGAAGATTTATTATCGCAAAGCTTATAAAATCACGTATCCGTTGCAGACGATGGCGATTGGCTTGTCTCAAATCATTTCCACGTTAATGGAAGTGTCGCGTGTGGAGCAAATTAAGGAAGCGGCGAATAAAGCTGAGTTAAAGGCACTCCAAACGAAAATTAATCCCCATTTTCTGTTTAACGCGCTGAACGCCATTGCCTCTACGACACGCACCAAGCCGGATAAGGCCCGAGAGCTAATCATTAATTTATCGGGCTATCTGCGCTATAATTTGGAGCTGAATGATGATTTGATTGAAATTCATAAGGAGCTTCAGCAGGTGTCTGATTACGTGGAAATTGAAAAAGCGCGCTTCGGCAACCGGCTTCAGGTAGAGTATGTAATGGATGAGGTGTCTGTGCGTATTCCAAGCCTTATTATCCAGCCCCTGGTTGAGAATGCGATTAATCATGGAATCCTCAAGAAAAAGGGGGCAGGTACAGTAACCATTTCTGTAAAGGATCGTGGAGAAAAGGTGCGTATTTCTGTGGCAGATACCGGGGTAGGTATACGCGATGATGTTGTGGATAACCTCTATCATGATCGGGTTCCGGCTAAACAGATCGGCTTGTACAATGTGCACAGACGGCTCAAGCTTATGTACGGCGAAGGAGTTATTATTCTAAAGCATGAGCCGGGCACCGAAGTTTATTTTGACATACCAAAGGAGAAGTCATGAAGGCCATAATTGTAGAAGACGAACTTCCGGCACGTGAAGAGCTGGAGTATCTTATTCAGACTCATAGCAACATTGAGGTGACCGATAGTTTCGAGGATGGGCTAGATGTGTTTCGGTTTCTGCAAGATCAGGAGACGGACGCGATCTTTCTGGACATTAACATTCCTTCATTGGACGGGATGCTACTGGCACAGAACATTAGCAAATTTGCCAAAAAGCCCTATATTATTTTTACGACCGCCTATAAAGAACATGCGGCGCAGGCTTTTGAACTGGAGGCGTTCGACTACATCCTCAAACCATATGATGAAAAAAGGATCGCATCTATGCTACGTAAGCTGGAAAATGCTTATGAGCAGCAGAACGTTCCAATACAGGAGCCTGTCCAGACGGCGCAACCCCGAGCTGCTGAAGCCAGCACCGTTGCTGCGCCAGGTCGTATTAATCTGCTGAAAAATGACAAAATCATCGTAACGGATGCGAACGATATTTACTATGCGTGTGCGCAGGAAAAGGTGACCCGTGTCTTTACTAGGCACGAAGAATATACGATGCCGATGAGCATTTCAGAATTTCATAGCCGGTTGCCGCAGCAGGACTTTTTCCGCTGTCACCGATCGTACACAGTTAATCTGTCGCAGATCCGTGAAATTGTACCTTGGTTTAATCATACGTATCTCCTGCGTTTGCGTGGACTAGAGGCTGAAATTCCAGTAAGCCGTAGCAAGGCCAAGGAATTTCGGCAAATTATGCGACTTTAAAGGCATTTCATTCCGCTATATGTGCATTTCATTCCTCAAACGATTTCTGGCTGACATGCAGGGTTATAATAACCCGTGTAGAGAGAATCCTTACAGACTTGCTCCTCCTCAGGCGCAAAGTATACTGGATTCCCGGTTATCATAATCACAAATTGACGCTGTAGAGCCGGAATGAAAAGAGGAGATTGAAATGAAAACAAACAGCGGAAATCGTTGGCTTGTCGTACTTGGAACAATAATTGTACAAATGGGATTAGGAACCATTTACACATGGAGTTTATTTAATCAACCGTTGGTGGACCGCTTTGGCTGGAACCTCAGTTCGGTTGCCATTACATTTTCAATTACCAGTTTTGCACTGGCGTTTGCTACCTTATTCGCAGGCAAACTACAGGATAAATGGGGACTACGTCGTTTGATTTTGTGTGCAGGTGTCGTGTTAGGAGCAGGGCTCATGCTCAGTTCACAGGTAACTTCGTTATCCCTGCTATATATTTTGGCGGGTATTGTCGTAGGTTTTGCGGATGGAACGGCATATATTACATCACTTTCTAATCTGATTAAATGGTTTCCTGAGAAAAAAGGACTTATTTCCGGTATTTCGGTTGGGGCATATGGAACAGGCAGTCTTATATTCAAGTATATTAATGGTTCGTTGATTCAGTCCGTTGGTGTATCGCAAGCGTTCTTATATTGGGGAATGATCGTGCTGATCATGATTGTGGGTGGTTCTTTCCTGGTAAAAGAAGCTGTAGTCGTGAACAAGCCTTCGGTACAAAATGGGGTTGTACAGCGGGACTACACCGTTAAAGAAATGCTGCGCACCAAGCAGGCATACCTGCTGTTCGTCATGTTCTTTACCGCTTGTATGAGTGGTCTATACCTGATTGGAGTCGTCAAAGATATCGGCGTACGGATGGCCGGCCTAGATGTAGCAACAGCCGCGAATGCGGTCGCTATGGTCGCTATTTTCAATACGGCAGGTCGGATCATTTTAGGTGCGCTATCGGATAAAGTAGGTCGTCTGAAAGTAGTAGCGGGTGCTCTATTAACAACGGCGGTTGCAGTTACAGTGCTGAGTCTATTACCGCTGAATTATGGTTTGTTCTTTGCCTGTGTAGCAGGAATTGCTTTTTGCTTCGGCGGCAACATTACAGTCTTTCCTGCCATCGTAGCTGATTTCTTCGGTCTGAAAAATCAAAGCAAAAACTATGGTATTGTGTATCAAGGCTTTGGCCTTGGTGCGCTGGCGGGGTCATTTATCGCAGCCTTGCTCGGCGGATTCATCCCGACCTTTACCACAATTGCTGTGCTGTGCGTCGTATCGTTCCTGATTGCCCTTACCATTCGCACTCCAGAACAAGGTAAAGGCAAACTGCGTAGTGAACGGAAGAAAAATACGAACAGTGTGCGCAGCATGAAGCCTGGAACGAAACTGGGTTAAAGGATTTGAGAAAAAAGAACCAGATGAATGCCAAAAGACCTGTCATCATTTCTCTAAGGGAGATTATGGCAGGTTATTTGTTTTTCCAATAATCTATTTTACGGTATAATAAAAAGATATGTAATAAGCCGATATATACAAAAGACATAAGCTAAGAACCTGACAGGAGGACGAGTCATGATCGTGGATACAAGCGGGAATCTGCTTGCCCGCAATACGAAGCTGCGAAATACATATCAAATTCGAAGCGCCTTGTCCCGCAGTGAGCTGGCCATCGTGTATACGGCAAGGCTGTTGGACAACCGAGAAAAAGTCATTGTGAAGGAATTTTTTCCGAATGCACTGGCTTTGCGGGGGATGGATCGAAAAACGGTCACTTGCGGTGCTTCGATGCAATCCAAATATGTGGAGTTTATGCATTATTTTTTGCGTGAAGGGCAAATGTTGAAGGAGTTAAGTCATCCGGGAATTGTCGGTTATATAGATCACTTTGAGGAAAATGGAACTGCTTATCTGGTCATGGAATACTGTGCAGGCAAGACCTTGGATCGAATGATGAAAGAAGAGGCTGCGCCAACGTATGACCCCACTTTTTTGTACCATACGCTGCTACCTTTAATTGATGCCATGGAGTACATTCATGACAAAGGAATTATTCATCGGGATATTAAGCCGGGCAACATTATGATTGGGGAAAATGGCAACGTCAAGCTGATTGATTTTGGTTCGGCTGTGCATTTTGAAGGCAAAGAGCATCCGATTTTCACCACGGCGGGCTATTCTCCGCTGGAATTTTACTCTAATCGTTCGCAGCAGGGACCTGTGTCGGATATCTATAGTTTGGCCGCTACGCTGTATTATTGCCGAAAAGGAACACCTCCGCCAGATGTGCCAGGCCGATTATTTGCAGATCATGCTGAGCGGATTCAGATTGAAAATGCGGGACTTTCTCTGCTGCCGTATGTCATTCGGCGTGGTCTGGAGGTACAGGCTAACAAGCGCTGCCGCTCACTTCGATGGTTTAAAGCCGCACTACGTGCGGAATATTGGATAAAAAAAGGGAAGCGCCCTACTCTTACGGTTCGTTAATCGTAAGAGACGGCGCTTCTCTTTTTTTACGTTGTGACCGACATTATCCTGTCGGAGCTTGGATATGGTCGGTGTACACTGAAGTATTTGGTTTAATCGCTTTGTATCGCAGCTCGATTTCAGTGACACCATCCTCGAATGTAATGTACAGTTTGTCACTGTACTCCATGACCGCTTTTTTGTTGCGAGCTAATCTGATCTTTCCATGCTGTAAGGCACAGCGTGTATCATGTTTCACGATCAGGCTCCCTTTTTTACCTGCGGAAAATAGGATCCGTTCCGCTTCTGGCAACGGTTCGTGAACGTCAAGCGTACGGAACAACTCCTGCAAGCTGACCTTACGACCCGGAAAGGAGGTGAGCGGCCAGGATTTTACCGGAATCTCCTGCCCACTTGCTGTAGCGAGAAAATATCCTTCGATTCTTCCGGCAAACTGCGGCTTCGGCCGCAAGAACCAATACAGAAGAGCGGCTACCACGATACTGATGGCTACTGTCCATTTAATGGCTGTATACCGAGATTGTACGGTAACGGTTAGTGTAGCGCTGCTGGATGCTCCTTCCGGATCGGTGGCAGTAATCTTTAGCTGAGAGTCACCTGTGCGGAGCTCGGATAGCAGCAGATCATTACCGTTAATCTCAGCATGGATCGCATCCCCAGAGGCTTCTGAATCCAACTTATAGTTCAGCTTGTCATGATTCGGGTCAACAATAAAATCCGATACACTTCGACGGGAATCACCGTCTTCTTTCACCAGGTGAATCGTCAGGTCTTTTAAGACCTGTGGCGCTGCATTGGCCGCGTGAACTTTATGTACAGTTCCCTTACGGTACCATTGCGGACTATCCAGAGATAGCTGCCATGTATAATCCCCGGTTTGAGGGAACGCATATTCGGTATGGAAGGCTCCTGACTTATAGGTCATAGGCACCTTTTTGGCTGTGCCCCCCTTTGGAGTAACAATAATATGGGCTTGGAGAGACGTATATACGGCTTCATCCGTAAGCTTTTGACTGTCGGGTAACAGGAGCTGAGCTTGAAACGGTGTGGCTTGACCTTTCAGCAACTGCACAGGCTTGTCGCCATGAGTTGCCGATGCTTGCTTTCCTCCTATGGTTGCTTCGGCTTCCAGTCGGTAGCTGCCAAGTAAATTGATTTTCACCAAATCCCCGCGTATGCCCCGTAGTTTCAACTTCACTTTGCCTGCCTGTGGATGCTCGATTTTTAAAATCGCATATCGGCTCGACTTGTACCTGCGGACATTTTCTGAATTGGAATATAGCTGTGTTTCCAGAAGGGGATGCTCCGACAAAAGCACCAGATTGGCTTCCTCCATACTGGAATCAGGTAGAGTTACAGTTAATTCCTGCATCTCGCCAGTGGTCGTAATTGCAGCAATTGGAACGAGCTTGGAGCGAATTTGACTGGCGAAAATACGGTTCAGAATTTCCGGCAGATCCTCGGCACTACTCGTAATAAAAGAAGCTCCACCCGTTTGAGAAGCGATCCGTTCGAGTTCTTGTCGGTTCACTGTGCCATCATGGTTCAGACCAATCGTGTACACCGGATATCCTTTGGTCTGTGCAGATTTGATGACAGAGGATACATCGTTATTGGAGTCACCTTTGGATCGGGAACCAGAGGAGGCACCAAAATCAGTCTCTCCATCTGACAATAGAATCATAAAAGGCTGACGCCCTTGGGATGCTCCTGCGGCTAGAAGCTCCGAGCCTTTGCGCAACCCAAGTCCCAAATCCGTATAACCGGAACGGTTAAGTGTTCTGATTTCCTGCTGGATCTGGGATTTTTGCGCTGCCACGGCAATCGAAGTGAGTGGTTTCGAGGCGACCACGTGATGATTGTAGGCAACGAATCCGACGCGTGTGCGGTCTGCATCACTCAAATCCATAAACATATTGATGACTTCCGCGGCAATGCCCTCAGGATCGGTATCCCTCATGGAATAACTGGTATCCAATACAAAAACGGCATCATAACCCTCGATCGGGACAGCACCTAAAGATGCTGCATTAGCCTGATTTACACTGCAAATTTCCCCATTTAAGCCCATTTGTAAAAATAGTACAAAAGTCATGAAAACAATAATCGCTAGTTTCCTTATTCTGAACATAAGCTCCTCCATCGCCGAGGCCAACGTGAGGGGATCAACTCTCCTAATCCTTGGGATATAAGGGATAAAGGATCAAAACAGCTGATAAACCTCACATTAGCCATGAATTTGATTCTTTTACGCTTATCAGAAATATCCAATGGACTTCTATCGGTAATTGAGTTCCATTTGTGAATATTTCCCTGAAGAAACAGGTCTAACATATCATAAAAATTACGTATTCACGCATAAAATGAGTCAAAATGCCCTGTTTCAATCTGAGACTACAGAAATTGACAAAACTGAAGGGTGCTTTGTATGATAGCTCTCGTATCAACGGCAAAAATTGGGATTGAAGTTAGGAATACGAAATCATAAATTTAAAATTTCTGTGTTATCTGACTTTGTGATTTAAAAAAACATCTCACTTGCATGCTTTGCCGTTAAAAGCCGAATAACGCTTCGGACCGATTTTCGAGGTTACATGCCTGTACCATAAATGTGGTATAAGCTCAATCCTTTGACGAATTTAAATGTATAAGTAGGGGGGAGGAGGCAAAAGAACTAAAAATGAGTATTCGTCCGTTTCAAATTGGACATCCCGTGTCCGTGTATGGAGCAATGGACCTATAACTCATACTTTATTCATTTGCCGACAGCGATGGAAATCATTTATCAAACCAACCGGACAATGCTTTTTGAAGAGATTAACCCGGAAAAGCTGGACCTGATCACCATAGTAGGTGATGTGAAGGGTATTGACAGCTTGAGCGATGAGAAGATCAAGGAGATTAATCAGCACCTTCTGGTGCGCAGCTTTGACGAATTTTTGGATAAGTTTTCACCGACCGTGTATTCGTTTTTTAACGCGGCCAATCAAAAAGTCGTCTACACCCTTAAAAAGCCAGAAGGAATTGATGAGGATAGCATTTCTGAAATTCGTGTAAATCAAAGTAATGACTTTCTGAAAATGTTGTTTACGCTCATCGATACCAAGCGCAGTCAAGGAATCACTAATGTAGATTTCAAATTTGAAAATCTGCTGGATATGATTTCACCGAAAAAGGTCATGGATGATATTCGCCAAGTCCGCAAAGAAATTCACTATATGTATGGTGAATACGACAAGCTGGATGATGGTGACCCGAAGAAACTTGACATGGGTGACAAGCTGAATGGCATGTTCGAGGAAGCGAGTCAAAACTACAACAACGTTATGGCTATGCTCCCACTGGCAATTGAGGACATCAAAACCCGCCTTCTGCTCGGTGGCGCCCAAGAGGAAAACTCCGGTGAACTGATCCAGGTGGGCATGCTCTCCATCGGGGAAAGCGGCGAACTGAAAATTATTGAAGCGCCGAAGAGCGACAGCACTGAGCTGATGTTGTTGGATGAGAACAGCACTGGCGATCTCTCTCAAGTATTCGAAGAAGACTATAACTCTATCACAGATACGCCTTCTGATTATGTGAAGGATTTGGTAGTTCGCACGTTTGTGCCACTGCCAGCTGTTCAGACCAAGGTGGATACAGCAGTTGAGGTTCAGAACTACAACACGTATCTGGAGTTCTATAAAAATGCCAAGGATGATTTCGTAAAGGCGGTTAAGCCCCTTGTGGAAAAAATTCTCGGTGTCAAAATGTTCTTCGATCAATATGCAACGAAGAGCAAAGGCATGCTGCCGACAATGCTGGTGGCGAACAACAAGCTGGACATGCTGGTAAAAAGCAGCAATATCCCGCGCCTGGAAACGTACCTGAACACTGTGAATGCTAAGAATGAATTTAGCGACACGATCTGGTTCGGTATCGTTCCATCCGTCGAGCTGGAAGCGGGCGGTAAGGTAAAAGTTTCACGTGAACGCTTCAAGGGCAACGAGAAGGTCGTTAAGCAGGGCGGCAATTCAATGGAATCGCTCTCGATGCTGCTGCAAGTCGTGAAGGATTACAAAATTCAAATGTTCTTTAATTTTGAATCCGGTGAAGAAACGACTTTCAACAGTATGGCAACAGCAGGCATTGATAAATATGTCGATAAATGCGCTAGTCTCGTTCGCAGAGAATATAGCGAATTTGCAATTCCTTGTGTACCGAACTTTACGATTATTCCGAAGGACAAATCGGGTGTCATTATCGACAGCAAAATGCTACAGACCGAAGATGGTGTACAGCTCTCTAAGGAGAAAGAGGATATTCTCAAGCTGTGGATCGAGGGCGTTTATGTAGGTGCAGCCTACGTTGCCGCCGGCTTGGTCGCTTCCTATCAGTGTCCTGAATACCTGCGTGAGACGTTCAAAACGGTCAATAAGAACTTCCCTGGCGTACGCTTCGATATCGAGGCAGGAGACAACAGTCTGCGCACGGTGACGACGATGGCCAAGGAGATCACCGGTTTCACTAACACGATCAAGGATGCCATCAACCGTAAAAACTTCGGCTTTGTATTCTCGTCGGAGAATGCACAGATCCAGGATAAGGATATCCGCCGGATTACCGTCTACAAGGCGAGAAGCATGGCGATGTCCGAGGACGGTTTTGACTCCATCTACAAGACGCTGGTCAGCACGTATATTGAACGTATTTTGCGCTACCAGACAGGGGACTTCAAACACGAGAATATCGTCCGTTTCTTCAGTAACAATCCGAGCAGTCAGAAGAGCAAGTGGCTGAGCAGCAGAGGATCTGTTAACTCGATCATTCAGGACGGAGACGATATGAGCTTCATTATTGATGAGAAAAGCAATATGTGCCATATCGATCTGGTCTTCAACGGTAATGTGAAGAACCTGGAAGTCATGATCACTAAGGGAACCAGCTCGGTCAAATCATGATCCGAGCACTACGAAAGATGTTAGAGGCGTTTCTATCCAGAACCGCCTTTATACATAAATCGCGGAGAAGCTCTGCTTCTTCCACCATCATATTACCTAATTTCAAGGAGGCAACACACATGGGATTCAGATTGAAAGTAGAAGGACAAGAAACAATTGAGCTGGGCTTGGATAACATCCAAACGGTTATTTATGACACCGATACACCGGACGATTCCAATGCACGCTCGACTGACGTAGGCTCCACGCTGCGCATCAGCGGTAAAATCATCACAGCAGTAGACGGTGACAGCGCGGATGACACGCTGAAACTGGCTTTGTGGTCTCTGGTTCCTGCTGAAAAAGCAGACAGCTACCGTAAAGTAACACTGGAAGTTATCGCAGCTGATCAAGTTGTGCGTAAAATCCACTTCCCGAATGCTTTCGTTGTAGACTACAACGAGCACTTCGGCGACACAGAAGGTGTAGGTGCATTTACACTCTACATCAAACAAAAGAAAGACAAAACCGAGCTGGCTACAATCGACGGCGGATATCCGGTTTAAGCTTAACGTCTTCACGTTAAGTGCAGCTTAAACACACACTCACCCGGCACACAAGTGCAGGGTGGATAAATATTAAGAGGCCTACGGGTCTCTTAATATTTATTTTTTTCGGAGAGGGGAACATCACACAATGACTAACTACTATGAGCTGCTCGGTGTCAGCCGGGATGCTTCGGAGGCAGAGATTAAGCAGGCTTACCGTAAACTGGCCAAAAAGTATCATCCTGATACCAACCAGGGAAGCGAGGAAGCAACGCGCAAGTTCAAGCTGATTCACGAGGCTTACAATACCTTGCGTGACGAAGCATTGCGGCAGGCATACGATGCCGAGCTCATCCGAAAAACTGAGGGAGCTGGCGGGGAACAGCAAGAGAGAGGGAGAGGGGCTACATCTTCCGGTGGTGCGCGTACAACAGCCAAAGGATTCAATCCAGCTGACATAGGAACTGATTTTGAGCAATTTTTTGGTTTTCATCCGAAAACGAAGGAAGGCTCACCAGGGAAAAAAACGAAAAAATCCGGTGATCCGACGGATACCTCAGCGATGTTTAACCAATTTTTTGGTATTCGTAAAAAATGATGATTTCAGGATAGAAATGGGGGAAGCAAGCAGTGAAAACGGCGCAGAACAGATGGGTTTTCATCATAGATGTTGCCATGTTCGGGCTGATGCTGGCGATCGCCTTTTATGTGTTTAATCGTACAGGCTACAGCGGTTTGAAAACCGTGGTCGCGACAGGTATTGGAATCGGCGTGCTTGTATACATACTGCGCAATCTGGTGTCCGTTGTACCTGTGGCCAAGTCAAGGGCACAACGTCAGCGGATTGCCAAGCTGGTGTTGATTGATGAAGAGGGCGAGTCCATTAAAGAATGGTATATCGAAGGCGAAACGTCGCTCTTAATCGGCAAAACGACGTCACGTTCGGAGGCGGATATTGATTTGGCAGGTACAGATTATGCCTCCCTGGTAAGTGTGGAACATGCGGTACTCAACCGGGTGAACAGCGACTGGTTTGTAGAGGATGTGGATTCCGGTAATGGTACAGGCTTACGGTCTGCCAACGAAAGTGTAACCAAGAAGTTGGAAAGTGGTGAGCCATACCGGATTTACTCAGGTGACTTATTATATATTGCCAATACGAGGGTGCTCGTTAAATAGATGAGGATGCTGCAAAATTCTCAGATCGCTGAAAAGACAATCATGACAATGGGGGAAGGAACCGACTATGAGTTTGACAAGATGCCCGAACGGACACATGTTCAGTACACGAAAGCACGGAAATACGTGTCCTTATTGCAACACGGTAGTAAATATAGCTGCACCCAAGAGCGCGGAGCCAGCAGCGAAAACAAACGTCGCGGGAGATAATGACAAAACAATGCCGTATTTGGGTGAGACGGTGGGTATTCATCCGGTAACTGGATGGCTGGTATGCATCGAAGGAGCACAAGTGGGTCAGGACTATCGCATTATGGCGGAGAAGAACTTTATCGGACGCGCAGAAGAAATGCATGTCCGCATTATCGGGGACAACACGATTTCTCGCAGAAATCATGCGGTCATTGTGTATGATCCGAAGAAACGCAACTTTTACTTGCTGCCAGGCGATTCATCAGGTTTAGCGTACCACAATAACGAGGCGGTATATTCACCAGCAGAGCTGGCTGCCTATGACGTGATTCAGCTGGGACACAGCAAATTTATCTTTATCCCGCTGTGTGGCGCCCATTTTGAGTGGGATAACGAAAACTAGGATGGAATTGGGCAATGGTGCAGGGAGGTAACGATATGCAGCCTTATTTTGTTGTAAGTGGAGCTGCGGTACTATTCGCTGTTCTTCTCATGATCCGTATACGACTGACGCGAAGTTCCGGCAGCCGTACCGTAAGTGGAATTGAAATCGGAAATGGTCAAACGATCGGGAGCCGGAGCGAGCAGGATGATTATTTCTCCAGTATGACGACACCTGTCGGTACGCTGGCTGTTGTCGCAGACGGTATTAGTGGACTGGCCAATGGACGTATGTCCAGTACCTTGGCTGTGACGACTTTTACAAAGGCATTTGCCAAGCTGGAAGATGCAACGAATTTGAACGGATATTTTGCAGAGGCGTCAACTCAAAGCAATCGCGGCATTTTGCAAAATTTGAATGGACAGGGTGGAGGAACGACGCTGGCTGCGGTCATTGTGTGCGGCTATCAGCTGTATTACGGAGCGGTGGGCGACAGCCTGATTACGATTTACCGTAATGGTCATTTCCAAACAGTCAATTCCAAGCATACAGCAGAAACACTGCTGGAGGAACGAGTGCTTGCTGGACAAATGACCTCGGAGGAAGCCAAAACGAGTCCAGTGCGCAATCAACTGGTCAACTACTTGGGCTATGAGGGCTTTGAGAGCATGGAACTGGGGAGTGCACCGATTCGTCTGTATTCGGGCGATCATGTGCTGTTGTGCAGCGATGGCATTCAGGAGGCGCTGACGGAGATTGAATTGGAAGAGATTATGCGCAAGGGTGGAACACCGCAGGAAACAGCGGATGCCATGATCGACGCCATTAATGATAAAGGCTTTAAAAGTCAGGATAATGCAACAGTACTTATTTTGGCGATAGGATGAAACAAGAAAGACGGGGGTAGCGATGCGCAAGGACAACAGCGATTTTAGTACCGCCTTTGTGTCGGAAGCGGGCTCTTACATAGACAACCGGGACTATTTTGCATTCATGGAGACGGACGACATGGCCTGTTATGTCCTCGCAGACGGTCTGGATTCGGATCAGGAGCTGCGCAGCGCAGAAATGGTTGTCAAAACGGTGCTTGAAAACTTCATGGAGAAGCCTTCCATGTCCAAGCGGCGCTTGATGAGAGATCTGCGTGAAGCGCAGGAATGGCTGCAATTTGAAAGCCGTCGTGTTCGGCTCAAAGCCAGTCTGCTGATGGTAGTGACCAACTACAACAAAATGGTGTACGTTTCGTGCGGTAATGTGCGGCTATATCATTTTCGCAATGGAAGGCTTAATTTTCGCAGCAAGGATCATAGTCTGGCTCAGTCATTGGCAGATGATGGACGCATTCCAGACGAAGCGACCAGCACACATGAGGAACGAGGTAATCTGCTGGAATACTTGGGAAATCCGAATGGAGTTCATGCCCATTACGCCAAAAAGACCCAGCTTGCAGATGGAGATGTAATCCTGCTCGCCACATCCGGGATGTGGGAGGACGTTGAGCTGGCGGAAATGCTGGGGGCGCTAGAGGAAGCGAAGGATCCGGTCATGCTGACGGACACATTGGAAGAGGTTCTGCTAAGCAAACAGCACCGGACGGTGAACAATTACACGGCTGCGGCCATTTATGTAAATAAAGTTTTTCAGGAAAAGCCTAAAAACCGCCGTAAGCTGATCAAACGGATTTTGATTGCGTTGCTCGCCTTTGTAATCGTGGGAGGGGGAGCATGGATTACACTGGCGCGTATGGCAGCGAACAAGGCGGCTGCGCTGGAAACGATGGTCGAATCGGCTCAGGCCGCGGATGATTATGCCAGGGCAGGAGATTATGCGAAGGCACTCAAGTCCTACAGTGAAGCGAAAAACGCGGCGGTTAAAATTAACGATAAAATTCACAAACGAATGTATACAGCCGAGCAGAAACTGTCTCAATTGCTGGTTGACGGAGACGGCTACGTGGAAAAGGCGGACTTTACCAAAGCTGAAGCCAGCTACGAGAAAGCACGGAAAAGCGCTGGTCTGTACCCGCCTTTCAATGTGAAGGATATTGAGCATAAAATCGACCAACTGGACAGCTATGCTGAGACGGCGAGCTGGATGAAGGACGGAGATATGAAATTTCAGGGCGGCGATTACACGAATGCACTCAAGCTGTACAAAAAAGCAAATAAGGCTGCGATGGAATCCGGTTATACGTCTGCGCAAAAAGAACTGGAGAAGAAAATTACCGAGGCCAACGATAAATTGACTGCTATTCAGCAGCAGCTCAAGGAGATTCAAGCTGGCAAGCTTCAGGCTAAAGGAGATCGAATGATGAAGGATCTCGATTATGAAGGAGCCATTGATGCCTATAGCGGGGCACAGGAAATTTATCAGGAGATCGATAAGCTCGAAAGTGTTCTGGCATTGGAGCGGAGCATAGCCAAGGCGGAGGAAAAGCAGAGCGCTGAGCAGCAGAAAAACGGTCAGCTTCCTGCTGGATTGGGATTGTCTGACGGAGCGTTGAACGACACGGACGCAGGGGACGCAGCGAGTAATGCTTCAGCTTCCGTCGCTGCAACCCCTGCTGCAGAATCGCAAACGAAGGCTACGCCAACGGCTTCAGCGGGAACTACACCCGCGAAGAAGGAAGTCTCTTCAGCGGCAAAAAATAGCGGTACGGGCGATGGAAATGCCTCTTCGGCCAAGGCGGGCACCAGCAAAGAACAAGGAACTGCTGATTCCGCTTCTAAAGCAGAAGGAGCGTCTGATTCAGAGAACCAAGATCGGGCTGCTGCGAATGGAAGTTAAGTTTTCATGTTCAATGAAGCTGGAGCCGAAAGGAGTGAGACGTCGTGAAAGAGCTGGTACAGGACCGTTTGAGCAAGATGGACGATTTGGAGCAGAGACGTTTACTGAAAAATATGATGGCGGGGGTATTTATGAACCTCGTCGAATATCAGGAAGAAATGACCCGCCAGCTAGAACGGCGGGTATTTGAGGAAATTGAGAATACGGAAGAAAAGATTGATGTGTACGTGTCATTGACATCGCGTGAGGACTATGACCCGATTCATGAATTTTTATACCCTGTGTTACCGTCGGATACGGAGGAAAAGCAGATTGACATCAGCCATGTGGCAGAGGTGGTACGCGAAGGCGGATCGATGCCGCTGTTTACGCTTTTCCTTGAGATGGAGACCGAACGAATCTCAGCACTGGTGCGCAGCAAGCGAATTTTCTCAGGAATGTTGGTCACGGAAACCGGCAATTATCCGATTCGTTTTCGTCTGGAGCATAACCGTTCTTATATTTTAGAGATTGAGCAGTTATATCACACGTTTATGCAAAATGGCATGCCGTGGAAAACAATTAATCACCCGTACGCTTATAAGTTTGTGGACTGTGTATTGATTGGTGGAGACGGCGAGCCGGCCGCCCATGAAGAAATTCATGAAATTACAATTTCATTGGAGGAATTCGACGGTTTTAAGAAGGGTGACGTTTTTCCGCTTTGGAACATTGAAAGGCTATCTCTAAAGAACAGCGGCTTTCCTATACCCGCTATGGATCGTGTGAATTATGAGCATGTGCTACCTTTGCGAAAAACAGGTCCTGAGCATGGTTACTTGATTGACGGGACTGAAGGCGATATCCGGTATATCAAGCGTACAGAAGAGGAACTGACGATTGTCACACCACGTGATAAGTCTGGCGAATGGAATGTGTTGAAGGTTACGAAGCCTGTTACAACGAGACTTAGTCGTCAGACTTATCCGTTATTGTCCAATCGGCGACAGGACAGCTTTTTGGGCCGCTATGCAGGAAAACAGGCCGTGATTGTCCGTGCCAAAGCGGAAATCATGCGCATCGTAAACTCGTTTGAAGCAGCGCAGGGGCTTGAGCTGGAACGTGTAGACATCTGGGGAGGTGCAGGGAGAAATGATGTAAGCAACCTTTTAACCAAAACCCAGACGTATCCGTTAAATCCGTTTATCAGCGATAACGTACGGACAGAGGAAGGCAAGCAGATCATGCGTTTGGGGTTCAGACGTGGTTCTGACGATGTTTTGCCCACTGCGCCTGCTTATATTTTATCCGATTTAATGAGCTTTCTAGTATCAGAAGTGCAGATGTATTTTCCGGAGTACAAGTGTGAAGGAGAATGGGTGTGAATTACGTCTGGGATTTGCTCATGCGCGCGAGGGAACAGGGGCTGGATGTAGATAAATTCCGCTTCGTACCCGCTGTCAGCTACTCTCCGTATATGGAGCTTAGTCTGGCAGAGTTGAATACTTCCCATTTGGAGCAGGTAGTGGAAATCAATCCGTACTACCGCTTTTATTCTATTTTTCGGGATCTGTTTCCACCGGATGCTGAAGAGTATCTAGAGCTGAGAGAATCGCTATTTGATATTATGATGCATTTCCTGGCGGAAATGGACTTGTATCAAGGGATGAATCGGCGGGAGTACCATATCCGGTTTGTTCAGCGTGATATTGCAGAGGGCATTTTTGGCCCGAAGGTAAAGGAAGGCTTTGGACAATTAAACCGTGAGGATCAGGACGCGATTGCTGAAGGATTGCTGCGCCTGTATGAGACGGGAGAAGCCGTACATTTGCTAAAAGAAACGATGCGGCGCGTCTTTCATCGCTCAATCATTTACACCAATTGTGAGGAAAAAGACGAACTGCTCATCTATATCGGCCAAGAGGAGACACCATTGTCACGGATTAAAGTGGATTTGATTCTGGATTTGTTTCTTCCGGCACGTTTTACGACGGAATTGTATTGGACAAGTCATTTCGGCATTTTGGAGGAAGATCCTACGATGAAAATAGACGCTATCGCCCTCTATTAAGGCTAAATGGCTAAGAAAGGACATGTGAACGATGAACGGACCCTATACATACAGGTTGCTAGACCCGCTCACCGATCGAAAAAGCATACGCTTCACGGCGAAATACACGCGGGCGGAATTGGAGCAAATGACGACCTTTCAGTTACGCGGAATATGCGATAAGGAACGACTGGTCGAGGGCTTTGCCAATCGCCTGGCACGTGAAGAGTTGATTCGCGTGATTTTACGTTTTCGGAGCGCGGAAGAGCATTTACTCATCACAAGGCCAAATCCTGGCGGCTTTGAACGCATGGAATCGGCACTACAGCGAAACTGGAACGACCGTCGGCAGGAGAGCAGCGGCATCCGGGTTCCCGCCAAAATCACGCTGTATCAGGGTGTACGCACAGGTCGCATGGACAACTACCGGATTGAATCCGATTTGCCTTGGCTGAGCTCATCTAATGTGCTGCTGGTGAATGCAACAGGAGAACTGTGCGGTGTTTTGAATTTGGTGAAGGATGAGACACGAACAGGCGTATATTATCTTTCTCGTCATCGTGATGCTGAACTGCGAGAGACGTCCAATCATAGTTATAGCCTGCTGTTTCTGCGAAGACAGGAATCAGAATATTTTTATAACCTCTACTATGGAGATAAGCCAATGCTGCCGCTGAAGCTTCAAGGTCACCGGATTCCGGTGGCAGAGCTGATCATTCGGGGCACGGAAACTACAGATGCGGTACTTGCGATTGATTTTGGCACCTCGAACACCACAGCAGGTGCTTATTTGGATAGCTCCTACGTTACGGCTCCTGATACAGGTATGAGCAGCACAGTAAGGCTGAACGCCATCAATTATGTGTCATTCCCCGGCCCAGAAGGGGCAGAAGGCGACTGGATCGAAGTATTGCCGACTGCTATTCGCGTCGCAGATTGCTCCAATCCAGAACATATCCTTTATGTATTTGGGGAGGATGCACTACGTGGATCTGACGTGGCAGGAAGCCGTGCAACAGTATTGCGGGGGATCAAGCGGTGGGTCAACGATTATAAGCGAATTGAGGAATTAATGGATTCCGAGGGGAATACAGCAACCGCTTCCCGCAGTGATATTTTAGCTGCTTTTATCCGTTATGTGATTGCTACAGCCGAGCAGCAATTTAAGTGTCGGTTCCGCAACCTGCACTTTTCTGCTCCGGTAAAGCTGCAGCCCCAGTTTATAGAGATGTTTAGTGATATTTTGCCTGATTACCAGATTGAAGCGGAGGATGCGCTGGACGAAGGGCTGGCTGTGCTGTACAACACGCTGGCAGACCAGATGGAACGAGGGACTTTTGCGGACGGTGAGGAGTACCAGGCACTTGTTATTGATTGTGGTGGAGGCACGACAGATTTGTCTTCCTGCCGATTCCGAATTGAGGACGGACGTATTGCTTACAAGCTGGATATTCACACAACATATGAAAACGGGGATACCAACTTTGGCGGCAATAATCTGACGTATCGGATTATGCAGTTTATGAAAATTGTATTTGCAGGTTATTATGCTGCCGAGACGCGTTTGCCTGACACCGATATTGATGCCCTGATCGGCATTCCTTCGGGAGATTTGTACCGTCATGTGGATGAGTTTGGTGTAGATGCTGTATATGCGGGACTGGAGGAGCGCTACCGAGAGGCAGAGGCCATCTTGCCTACCGCGTTCAAACAGTATGAGCATGCTACACGGGATGAATATCAGCGGGTACTGAGTAATTTTCATCTGTTGTGGAGCGCGGCAGAAAATATGAAAAAGGAATTTTTTCTACGTACGGGGATCTTGCGCAGCCGCTTCGAATCCGAGCAGGTATTATCTGCTGAAAGCGACCTGAACATTGCAGTGATGGACCGTTGGCTGGTTTCAGTCATCGAGAACGGACGGTTTCGTGATGAATATGGTTTGCCTGATGTGGTGTTTAACATTCGGGAAATACAGCAGCTTCTTAAGGCGGACATCTACAATATTGTGCGCAAGTTTCTGGATGAGTTTTATCTGGAGGGACGCATGCAGGATTATTCGATTATCAAGCTAACCGGGCAATCCTGCCGGATTGACGTATTTCGCGAAGCACTCAAGGAATTTGTACCGGGGCGCAGTATTGAGTTTCGTCAAAAGGCAGAGGACCTCAGCCGGGTACCTGAGTTGAAAATGGCCTGTCTGCGCGGGGCTATCCGTTACCTGAACGCTAAAAAAATGGGCACGATTGAGCCTGTCATTACCAATCATATTCCGGCTATTCCGTACACGGTCAGCGCATGGACGCATACGGGACGCGAGAAGGAGCTGATTGTGAGTTTGGAAAGCAATCGGGTACGCGGTTCTATTTCCCGGCCGTCTCATGCGGCTGAGGTGGAGTTCTTCCTGACGGCCGACGGCGGCAAGCTGCGTCAGCGCCATGTGTATCGTAGTCGGCCAGAAGCTTTTGAACCCATGCCGTATGAGGAAATTGCAGTGCTGTACGGGCGGGATATCCCGCAGGATGATACGGACTCCATCCGTAATGGGGAAACGAAATATTTTGTTTTTGTCGGAGATAGCCGCTGGGGCTTTTATGTAGTGCCGATTACTCGCCGAGATGAATTGCTGCATCTGGGACCCAAACGCTTTTTTGCCTTCGAGAATGATCTCTCCGAGCTGGATTTCTTTGACGGCACGAAATAGTAAATTAAGGGTTTTGCAAAATGCTGAAATTAGAAAAGTACACAACACTTGGAGGGGATAACGTGCTGTATGCAGGTTTTTGGAAACGAACTTTGGCTTATATCATCGATGGCCTTATTCTATGGTTTGTATTTTTAATATTTGGATTGATCTGGATGGTAATTCGGACCTTAGGGGATTGGGTACCGTCTCCGGCAGAAAGCTCTTTGCTCTCAGACGGATCGTCTTCTATTGTTACCATGAAAGTAATAGGACAGACCTTGCTGAATTGGGGAGCTATATGGCTATATTATGCGCTTATGGAATCATCGAAATGCAAAGCCACGGTGGGCAAACTGGCTCTCGGCATCGTTGTAGTAGATGAGTTTAATCACAAGCTCAGCTTTGGACGTGCTAGTGCCCGCTACTGGAGTAAGCTTCTATCAGTCATCATTTTGTTCGCCGGCTTTATTATGGCAGCCTTTACGGCGAGAAAACAGGCTCTCCACGATCTGATTGCCCGTACCTACGTTGTGGACAAACGCGAGCTGAATTATATCCTTCGTGAGCAGGCTGGGCGCGGAGCTGGAATGTAACATTTAGGTTGGCACACAGATTCAAAGATTCTGATGAACAGCAGGCTTTAAACAGGAGGAGCAGTAGGATGTACGCTGGTTTTTGGAAAAGATTTTTAGCCCATTTGCTAGATTATACTATTTTATTTGTGACTATTCGTTTGATTGATACGTTGCCGTTTGTGACGATAGGGTTTGTCTCTGCGTTCGTAAAAATGCCGAATTTTTCGGAGTTTGTTTCACACTTAGACGATGTGTCGGTGAGAATTTTGGGAGCTATTATTATTTTTGGCCCTCTTTTATTGGATTGGCTTTACCACACCATCATGGAATCATCAAAATGCAGAGGAACGGTCGGCAAGCTGGCTGCGGGGATTGTCGTTGCGGATGAAAATAATGAAAAAATATCTTTCGGACGGGCCAACGCCCGCTACTGGGGTAAAATCATTAGCTTAGTCACTATATTTGTAGGCTATATCATGGCAGCTTTCACTGAAAAAAAGCAGGCGTTGCATGACAAAATCGCTCGTACCTATGTGGTGAACAAAAATTGGCTGGACTACTCTGAGTATATTAAGCAAAATCCATCGCTGACAGAGATGCCTGTCCCGGCTCCTGCACCCGGTGTGAATCGGTTGTCCGTTCCCTTGAATAAAGAAGAGCAGTAATGACGTCGCAGAGCGACCCGGCTGGCGCATAACGTTGCTACGCAATGTCATTACTGAGGTGCCGGGCGACACTTGTGCCGAAATCGGCACGGAGAGGAGGAAACCACATGTTAACCCATATCGTGCCGAAGTTCGAGAAAGGCCGTATTCTCAAAACCGAGATGCTAGAGAACCTGCGGGACTACCCCCGCAGCTTTCTCGATATCCGGTATCAGGATTATTCGGATGGCATCATTACAGGAATGAACGTAACTGTCGGGGAGTACACGCTAACCATTGGTAGAGGCATCGTGAAGCACAAGGGTAGATTGTATCTGCTGGAGCAGGAGCAGGAAGTGTCGTATGCGGCCACAGGGCGGCTGTCGGTGTTGAAGCTGCTCTTTTTGGAACAAACAGATCGCCCGGATTTCACAGCCCATCATGCAGATATCGTGCTGGAGGATGAGGCAGAAATCGGTCTGGATGAGATGGAGCTGGGCCGATTCAAGCTCAAAGAGGGAGCCGTGCTTCGCTCGGATTATCAGGATTTTGCCGACATGGCAACGGAATTCAATACATGGAGTGATATCCATGCTCCTTTTGCGGGTTTGAAGCAGAGTACATTGCGCCCGGAGACGATGCGCTACTTCGCATCCGAGCTGCTTAAAAGTGGTGCATCCGATCCGATGGATTGTATGTTTGCCCTCATATGCCTGAACTCAGAAGCCGTAGACAGGGAGTCCATTCAGCATTACATCGCAAACCGAAATGCTACGGAATACAGAGATTATTCACCTGCTCAGCTCCATAGGCAGCTGGTGCTGATCCTGGAGGGAGTCGGGCGGGGTAAGCGCACAGCAGGCCGCTGGCAAGGCGGCGGAGCCGGGCGGATGATTGTGGATTAGTCAATATGCGGAGGAGGAATAGACAGTGAAATATGAGGATGAAAAGATTTTGGCCTTGATCAATGAAGCCGAGAAGTTGAACAAACCACGGAATATTCTTACGGGACCTGTTAGGATCGGGGATCAGGATTATGAATTTGCTGAACGTTTCTTTTTTTCTGACATGCTAAAGCTGCACATCCCGAAAACATTTGAACCGATGTCCATAACTATGCAAAAGATTAAATATCCTCATGAGCAGCGCCCGGAAATTGTTTTAACCAATCAACCGGGCAGTGTGAATATTACGTTAAATCGCGTAGATCAGAAATTGCAGGATGAATGGGTAGAACGGTTGACTTCAGGAATGAAGGCGATGTTGAAAAAGATGAGTCCAGCCAATGTGTTTTACGATGAGCAAGTCGAGTCGATTAATGGAAAGCGGATTGGCTATTTCGATTTTAAAAGTCCTGCTTTGGATGAACCCGCGTACCACATGATGTTTTACTTTGAATTGTCTGGCGAGACGGTTATGGGGAGCTTTAACTGTCCTTATAAACAGTATACAGAGTGGCGCGACATTGTATTGCAGATCATCCGATCCATTCATACGATAACCCCCGAGGAAGGAGAGGAAACATCCGAATGAGTAATCTTGTCTATACTTCCGCAGATATTAAGGTAGCCCCCTATCAGTTTGAACATATTTTGGATATGCATTTGATTAAACAATTAAATGAGCATGTGAAATTTTCTATTCGAGGCATCATTGCTGAAGAAAAGCTGGATAAATATGTTGAAGGAGCCGATGAGGACGAGCAGATTGAAGTTTTTTTGAAAAATGCAGAGCGGAATGTCAGGTTATTTCAAGGAGTTGTTACGGATATTTCGGTAAAAGCCGTGAATGGTGTCAGAGAATTAACGATTCAAGCGGTAAGCTCTACCTTTCGGATGGATATTCAAAAAAAGCGCCGTTCCTTTCAGAATACGGGGCAATCTTACAAGCAGCTATTTTTGCATGTCACAGGTGCGTATGCTCGTGCAGAAATGATAGATGAAGCTTCTCAAGGCGCTTCCGTTGGCGAGTTGCTGGTTCAATATCATGAAACCGACTGGGGCTTTATGAAGCGGGTTGCTTCGCGGTTACACGCATCCCTGGTGCCGATCTCCATGCAGCAAGGATTGAAATACGTAGTCGGGATACCGGACATGGGAGAGCCACAGCATTTAGATGAACACAACTACAGGATTCAAAAAGATTTGAAAGAACACAAGCTGAAATCAGAAAATGGATTACCAGAACTAAGTGAGCACAACAGCTTGAGTTATGAAGTTACCAGCTACAAAGTACTGGAACTGGCCAGCGAAGTGATCTTCCAAAAGCGAAAGCTATATATCGCCCGTGTTGAAACCGTCCTTGATGGGAACGTGATCGTAAGCCGTTATGTGCTGCGGGATTCAGAGGGGATGAAATGTCCTACTACGTTTGCATATGACTTGTCTGGGGCATCGCTGTTCGGTACAGTGAGTGACATTTCCAAGGATCAGGTGAAAATAAAACTAGAAATTGATCGAGGCTCCTCTGCGTCAGGTGCAAAGTGGTTCTCTTATTCCACTGTATATTCTTCTCCGGATGGAAGCGGTTGGTATGTGATGCCGGAAGTGGGGGATCAAATACGCCTGTATTTCCCCGATGAACGAGAGCAGCATGCGTTTGCCGCCAGTTCCGTGGATCTGGCATCCTCTGATCCGGTCAAACGAAGCGATCCTTCCATTAAAAGCATCAGCACCAAATATGGAAAGCAGGTTGTTTTCAAGCCGGGTGCGGTAGAGATTATCAACAGCGGAAAAATGCTGATGCGCCTTACGGATGAAGGCGGTATTGAAATCAAAAGTGATAAAAAAATTACCATGAAGGCTGATGACGATATCGAGATTAAGGGTGAAACCAAAATACTCATTGAAGGTAAAGAAGGTATTCAATTCAAACAGGCGGGTGCGACGCTTGATATTGTGAATGATATCACCTTAACAGGTGGTAAGGTACACATTGAATGAAGCTCATGGATCGGGACGCTGCCTTGCAGGATTTTTTGGGAAAATATGTGCTGGAAGCATGGACAGGCGATATTCCCTTTATTGAAGATTACTATCAAAAGCACGGGGAAGAGATACAAGAGGAACTGCTGCGTGCGGTGGAAACGGTGTGCCTTAAGGCAGCATCTCAGCAGCAGGAAGGAAATAAAGGGGATATTCGCTACATGTACATTTCCTTGCTGCGAACCAGCATCATGGCTGGGAAGGTACAATATCGCATAGATGCCTATGACCAGAATTGGTTCCTGGATTTGGTCGAATGCTCAGCCATGTGGTCAGCCGACTTTGTGTTTCAACCGTTGCTGAACCGGATGACGGAGTGGGAAACGGTAAAAGGCGCTTATGTCCGCAAGATTACGACCATGGATCTGGAGCAAATACAGCAAATCGAGGCTGTCAAGTATCACGTGCTGACTATTGCTTTTTTGAAAAGTATGGTGTCCACACTGATCGATAGCAAGGTCATGCAGGCCATGAAAAAAGCAGCCGGGTTTACCTTGTATGCCGGAGAGTACAGAGATGAGAGTGATCCGTTGTGTCAGTGGGAACATCCAGGGGATCCAAACTCAGCGGAGGGGGCGGAAGAGCGATGGATTATTTTCTCCTAAAGCAGGATCCACGATATACGGATGTGCCCGTATTGCAGAAGGTAACTGAGAAAATCGATCCGTGGAAGCTACAGGATTTACAGCCGGACGATCTGGTTGAAAAAGCGCTGATGCTCCATGTGATGTCAGGGCCAGACAGCCGATTTCTGGATTTTATGGAAGGGCCTTTTCCATTAGTATCAGAAGCTTTTATGAAGCTTTTGAAGGCGTATTGTGCCGATATCCCATTTAAACTGACCGTTTTGGCCAACGTAAAGCATCGTCAGATGAAAAACTATCATATTCCCTTTGTAGAATCGGTAGAAGCCCTCCATCCGGCTAGCGAATGGAACCAGAATCAAAGTGTTTTAAAGAACATGATTTTACTTCAGGAATCCATTCGGAACAAGAAGGTGTTCCGTATACAAGAAGGGAGAAAATGGCGGATTATCGTTCGTCTGGATGTGGCGGAGAGTATTCTGCGACGTGATTTTTTGGGAATCAGGATGGAAAAAGTCCTATTAGAGTAGAGGGGGAGGTAGAACATGCCCGAAGGTGAGTATTATATTGTCCGGGGAGCCTGTATGAACTGCCAGTGCGGAAGTCATCCTCGCAAAATCAATCTGCCAATCAGTCATGGTTCCTATGTGAACCAAAAACCGATGATGAATCAGGACGATTACACAGAAGAAAATGTACCTCATTTTGGAATTTGCAGTAGCCCGGATAACCCAAGTACGGAAACCATATACCTGATTGCAGAGAATGGACAAACCATATCCGGCAAGCCCTGCAAACCTCAACTTTTAGAACCATGGATGAACACGAAAGAGAATACGAAAGTAGAAGGAAAACCGGCACTGATCACCTCCTCCTATCAAAGGTGCTTGTATCTGGGATATATTCAGTTCTCTACTACCGGGCAACAAGAAGAATAGCGGGGAGGTGTCAAAGATGTTTGGATATCAACAGATAAGAGTGGCTTCGCCATATCCGATTCAACACCTTAGCGATCTCAGCATCGACTGGAAGCCTGGGGAGCATGGCCGTGTCATCATCAAGGGAACGAGTGACGAAGCTCATCAAATCAATGCCGCTCTGCAAGCTTCCTCCGATGATCACATTCATGTATACGCCCAAGACGGCGAGCGGGAAGTAACCTTGTTCAAGGGAATCGTGAATAAGGTGGAAGTGATACACAGCCACGGTGTCCATACGGTGGGCATAGAAGGAGTAAGCGGATCCTTTCAACTGGATGTTCAAAAAAGAAAGCGTTCCTTTCCAGAAGAGAAGCAGACCTATTCGCAGTTGATCGGTAAACTGATTCAGGGCTATGAACAAAGTGACGTGCTGTATCACACCGGGGGGAAGAACGTTGTAGGAGAAGCAATTCTTCAATATGAAGAGACGGATTGGGAATTGGTAAACCGACTGGCCAGCCGCTTACACACGATAGTCGTCTGTGATATATTGGAATCAGCGAAGGCTAAGCTGCACTTTGGCTTACCAACAGGAGTCTTGAGGAGTGTGGATGAGAGGACACCGTATCAGGCAAGCAAGGACCTTCGGGCGTATCAGCAGGCAGGTGGAAGCTCGGCGGGACTGCATAACACTGACTTTTTCACCTATGAAATTGAGACAGGCGAGCTTTTTGTATTGGGAGATTCTGTGCGGTTTCGAAATAAGGACATGATCGTAAGTGAAATGAGCGCTCGCATGGACAAAGGGCAATTGGTCTTCAGGTATAAGCTATCCAGACCGGATGGAATTCGGAGTGAACCGATCCCGAATCCCCAGACGATAGGTATCTCTCTGGAGGGAGACGTACTGGATGTGCGGGGAGAAGAAGTCAAGTTGCGTCTGGCCATTGACAAGGACGATGGGGTTTCCGACCCGCATTGGTACCCATTTGCTCCCCCGACAGGAAGCGCGATGTATTGTATGCCGAAGGTGGGTACTAAGGCGAGTCTGTATGTTCCGGATGCTTCGGGATCCCGGGCGATGATCCTTGGTTCGGTTCGAACGAACGGAGGCAGTAGTGAAAAGACGGGGGATGCAAATAACCGATATTTTGGAACAGAGCATGGAAGTGAGTTGAAGCTGGGACCGGATGTAGTACATATTATGGGAGATCCGGGCGGAGCGTTGCAACTGAGTCTGAATGATGCGAGCGGCATTGAGATCAAGAGCCCAAAGAAACTGACGATCCAGGCCGATCTGGAATTGAGTCTGTATACGCCGAAACAAATTGTATTCCAATGCAATAGTCAACTGATGGCCTATCAGACCGGAGGAAGCACAGGGATATCGGTAGAGAGTGAATACCATCTGCTGGGGGAAAACGTCAAGGCAGAAGGAAGCGATCGAACGGCATACCCGCCGTTTGATGACGAACCCAAAGAGGGGAAACCGCCGGAGCCTCCTGCACCGCCAGAACCGGATCCATTTGATTGGGGAAAACTGCTGACGAATGTAGCGATAGGATTAGCAGTCGTAGTGGCCGTAGCGGCTGTGGCTGTGTTGACGGTGGCGACGTTAGGAACGGCCACGATGGTGGCGGTAGGCGTAGGGGCCGTCATGCTAGGAACGGCAGGAGTGGTCGGACAAGCGGTCTCGGATTATGCGAGTGGTGAAGTCAGTGATGTGATGGACTATGCCACGACCGCTGTGAGAGAGAGCGTGATAGGAGCAGTGTCAGGAGCGTTGTTTGGTCCTTCAGTAATAGCTGGCACTGTACTAGGCAGGATGGGCATTGGTGGAGGAATCGGGATATTCGAGAATTCAGCCAGCCAATTGTTGCAGGGGAAAGAGTTCAGTTGGAAGGAAGTGGCGATAGCCGGAGCGGCGGGCTTCGTGAGTGCAGGAATATTTGACCCCAAGGTGCTGGGAGCCGTGGGAGGAGCGTTAAAGACAGGAGCAAAGAAAGGGTCAGAACTGTTAAGTGCAGGAGCAAAGAAAGGATCAGAGTGGTTAACAGCAGGGCTGAAGGGTGTACAGAATGGATATAGTCGTGCGGTCAGTAAGCTGAAATCAGCGGGCAGTGAAATCGCCGGAGCCATCAGTCGAGCGTCGAGCCATATCAATCCGAAAAATTACGGGCTCTTGGATACGGGAATGGGAGCCAAGGTTGTTGGAAAAGTAGGGGACGAGCCGCTGTTCAGTTTAGGTGGAAATGGCGGAGGTAGGAGAGTAGAGGATACAATAGATACCACGCCTCCTAATCCGAATAAACCAAGGGAGAACCCGCCTGAGGGGACGGGTAAAACTGAACAAGATTATAGAAAGTTGATTGACGAGGCCGAAGCACGTGGGAATAGGAAGGTCGCTGACGATTTAAGATACGAGCGTTATTGTGCAGCAAAAGAAGCTAGTGGTGGGGTTCCGAGGAGCCGCGAAGATTGGGACGTTGCAAATGAAAGATTGAAAAATAATGCTAGCCGTGGAAGAGTAGAAGAAAAGAACGGGAGAGAGTCACTGGAACAACATCTGGGACGTCAACTAGAAGACAACAATGCAGATGAGGTAGTAACATTTACGTCTAGTGAAGGACATGTAACGCGACCCGATAGTATTGGGCGGAATGAGTATGATGAAATAGACATAGTACACGATCATAAGCACCATACAGGTGAGGGTGATCAAGTTATTTACAATGATCCACAGATGCGGGCGGAAAAAGAAATGGCAAAGAGTGTAGAGAATGGACGTCATATAGTGACAATGTCAAGTGATAATCCCAATTTACACGGTGTTCCTCCCAAGCCAAGACCAAGTGCACCTTTGGCTAAAGGTAGTGAGATATATTATACCGATCCTTCTAGTGGTAAAATAACTTATAAATGGGTAGTTGATAGAGAGACTGGAGAAGGTTATTGGGAGAAGCTATAAATTGAGATGGAGGTGTTTGAAATTATGAGTGTATTTCCGAAAATTTTTGGCATTTCCATGTTTCCAAGTATTGATTTAGAAGATATAGATGCAATAAACAGTATACTAAATATTTTCGAAACAAAAGATTATTTTAAACCAACTTCATGGGGAAACAGTGAAACGATAAAAGTTGACTATGACCGTGATGAGATTAAGGAAAGGATAATTTTGCAACAACCAAGGTTTTCAGAGCTATACCTTCAGCGAGCACATTCAATAGAGTATTCGGGAAGCTTCGATCTAATTTCAAATTTTAGAGCTTATTTTGGTTTCGATTTTAAAAACACCCCAAAAAAACTCTGGCCTGAAATTTATGAACTATCAGAAAATATTGCGAGTATTATTAAGCCACGGTACGGAATTGCTCATGGCTTTTGGCCAGTTTCCACACCCTGGCAATCTGAACGTGATCGTTTACACAAATGGATGAATTTTTGCTCTCAACCTGCTCCGGTTACCTTCGGGCCGTGTGGTCCACTGGGAATGGGAACTCGAACTTATTTTAGTGGAGATATACTTGATTTATTTAATAAAGAGATATTCCTAAATATCCCTGCCAACGTGACAGAAACGGATTGGGGAGGTATTCGAGTTGATCTTGTAGCTAAGCCTTGGGAGGCAGATGCTAATGAATTACTTGATCGCTGGATTTGTGTAATGGATTATATGGAACAGTACGATGTATTTGCTATACCCAACTTTAGTGAAAGTAGAAGATCAGTTTCATTTAATCCAAATAAAGCATGGGAAATATATTTGAAAAATTTACAAATATCGAGACAAAGGAGAGGAGTGAATGGCTAATCAAAGAAGTGAAAGAGATGAAATACTCTCGAAAATTTCATTTCATATACATGAAAAGAATATAATTGAATCAATGGATATTTCCGGTATAGATCTTACTTTTTCAGATCTTTCTGAACTCATAGCTGATCGAATGATAGCTATCGGTGTTAAATTAAGGGCATCTTCCATTATCAGGGCGTCTTTTCGAGACTGCAACTTTAGTTCTGCTGACTTTAGAAGCTGTAATCTGGAAAGTATTGATATTGCAGATTGTTATTTTAGGGATGCAAACTTCAATAAATCAACTATGAGATTTGCTAGTATTAAAATCAGTTTTTGCGATAGAGCATGTTTTGATCAGGTTGATTTAACAAATGGAGACTTATACGACACCATTTTTAATGGAAGTACATTTCGAAGTGCAAATCTAACAGGTGTCAATGCAAAGCATGCATCTTTTAGAGATGTCGATCTTAGTGGTGCAAATCTTACTAATGGAAATTTCGAAGGAGTAAATTTTATTAATGCAAAATTGGATAATGTAATTTGGGCAGGTACAAATATAATCGGGGCTAGGTTTGATGAAGGGGTGCTAGAAAAGATCCAAAGTGAGTTGTAATATAATGTATTTTATTGGAGACGGATTGTAATATGAAGTGTGACACCTGTTGGAAATGGTAAGTTAAAAAGCAGAATGAGGCATCCTTATAACATCTTTGATGAAGGTGTAATCAAAAATATTTTTCCTAAAGCTGTTTCGACTCAATTATCTGAAAGCCTATCCCAGCTCTAAAACGAGTTCGGGATAGGCTTTTTTTGCTACGCTCATAAAACAATACGAGCAGCGGCCGGAGATCGTTCTGACAAATCCGGATGACACCGTGAATATCACCTTCAACCGTGTGGACCAGCAACTGCAAAATGAATGGGTGGAGAAGCTGACGAGCGGGATGAAGAATATGCTGCGGAAAATGAGCCCGTCCAATGTCTTCTACTAGCAGCAGGTGGAGGATGTACGGGGGAGACCGTCTCCTGTCCATAGGCCTGTATCAGCCGCATCAGGCGCTCAGACAAGAGCGGCAGCGCACCTTCGAACAGATCAAGGAAGGCGGCACGGAGACGATCTATCTCGTCTCGGAGGAAGGGCAGCAAATATCAGGCAAGCCGTGTACACCGAACTTTCGAACAAATGGAACAACACGAAGGCGACGACTCTAGTGAAAGGCAAGCCAGCCTTGTAAACTCGACCAATCGAAGGTAAAAGAATTAAGGGGAAGGCTATCCAATAGGTTAAAAGAAGATGGGAATTTTGCTTACTCAGAAGTAGATATACCGGGCATTGACAAAACGGAATTTTATGCTCATAGTGTTGGGTTTTGTCACCGTAGGCGTACTGGATTCCAAAGTAGGCAAGGCCATTGGCGGATTCGCGGAAAAAGTAGGCAGCAAAGTTACACCGCAATGGATCAGCAAAGGTGTAGATGCAGTCGGGGCAGGCTTTGGCAAAGCTGTAACCAAGCTGGAGCAGGCCGGCAGTAAACTGGGGCAGAAGTTCAATGAGCAGCTGAGCAAAATGGCAGACGGCCTCAGCCCCGGGAAGTTGGCCACAGCCAACGGAGCGCCAGTTCCGCACGTTAATAAGATGGACAGCGGACCACTTCCACAGACGGATGTGCAGAAGAATTACAACAAGGTCACGAGTTATAAGTTTACGCAAGAAGAAGCGGATGAGCTTGTTAAAAAGTATCTTGCTAAAGTTCATAAAAAGATTCAAAGTGGGGCTCTAAAGAAAGCCATTGGAAATAAAATCGACTGTTCAGCTGTTTCTGTTGCTGTCGATAGAAGAACAGGTAGTCTTAGTATTGGATTTAGTGGGAAATCAGGACAGAAAGGTTGGGGGAAACAAACAATTAAAGGACAAGGTGAAGTTCCTGTACCTAACCCATCACGTAAAATTGATAAGATAACTGGGGAAGAGATTGTGGACCCCAAATTGAAGAAGATGTTAGAAGAGCATGGTCCCAGTAGAGAACCGTGGTCAACAGATAACTGTGCTGAGTTTAATGCAACTAATCGTCTGATGATAAAGGGATCAAATCTAGAGGATTTGCATATTTCAACATTTTCTAATAAGGTTTCGGGTAAGAAAGGTGTAGAAAGCCTATATAAATTTAAACCGCCTTGTGATAATTGTGGAGAGTTGTATGAACCAAGATCAAGAATAGTGCCGTTTGAAGGCACTATGGATGATTTATTTGAATTGTATTTTGGGAAAAAATAAACAATGGAGGGAAACATGTTTAAGAGCGAAAAGGTTAAAAATTACTTCAAGGAAAATGGTTGGTATGAAGGAAGGAAAATTGATATATCACTTTATAAGGAGATGTATAAAAAGTACAATATTACGCCAAATCCTTTAGCATTAAATATATTGGGGGAATTTGGAGGTATAAATTTGAAATTACCATCTAAAGGCTCGAATTATTATACGTCTTTAATACTTGATCCAAGTGAAGGCGAGGTAACATTCGAAGAGTTAAAAGAATTTGAAGAAACAATTGGTGAGAAATTGACACCTTTAGGTTTCTTTCCTAGAAGTACACTCGATATTTATATTTCAGACTCAAATAAATTTTATTTTGCTGGTTCATATGAATTTATGTATATTGTTTTTATAGGTTTCGATTTTTATGAAATGTTAGAAGTTTATTTTAACAAGGAATATCTTGACCAGGATAAATTCCCTAATTTATTTCCTGAGGATTAATTTATAGTACTGTAAATCAAATATAAAATAGCCTACGTACTACCAAGAAAGTAGAATATACTGATTAATAAAAGCTAATAATTTAGCCACAGACTTACTCCACTCGAAATTTGAGTTGAGGTAAGTCTTTTTTTGTAAAGCGTATCAAAAGCTAGAAGTAGCAGAGAAATAATCGATTACAATTTAGTAGAGAAGTTACGGAAGATGGATAAAGGAATACTTTCATAGACTGAGGTTTTTAGTGTGTTGCTGCGAGAGTCGTCAGTAAATATACAGTATAAACAAAATTGTAGCGGTAATTTAAATGATAAATAAACCGGGTGAGGTTAACATATGACTTTTTCACAAAGAACTATTGATATTTTAAAGGATGCTGGTTGGTATCCTGAAAGAAAAGTAGATATCAGCTCAACAATAAACTTTTTAGAAAAAAAAGGATTTGAAGTATTTGATCCTGCTAAAGAGGCATTTGAACATTTCGGAGGACTAGAGTATTCAGTACCTAGTGACGAATCAGATGACTTTCAGATAGGTCCTGAATTTTTAAGGGAAGGAATCGGAAGGAAGCACTATAGCAGGTATGAAACGATAATCGGAGAAGAGCTAGTTGTAATCGGATTGGCATATGACGATAATGCAACTATGTTTATGTCTAAGACAGGAAAAGTATACGGTATCATGGACGATTATTATATTTGGAAATTTGGCAATAATATATATGAAGCTATGGATAATTTATGTGAGAGTAAAGAGCTAAAGGTAATTAGTGAGGAATGAAGCTAAGTGTTTAACAAAGTCAACTAAGCAATAAATAACTTCAGTTTTAATAAACTTTTAAAGCTTATTCCATTTTGAATCAATGGGGGAATAACCTTTTTTTCTGTATGCCGAAAATAAAAGTGGAAAGGAACTACATGGAGAAGCAATGGCGATAGTAGGAGTAATTGTGATCAATCTCAAGCAGCTAGACAACAGACCTTTTTAGATTTCATTAACGATTTACAATAAGCATAGGGTTGGGGAATGATTGAATAAATTATCTAAAGAAACTGTACAAATTCTAACTGAATCAGGGTGGTACCCTGGAAGGAAGTCCGATATAACGGGAACATCAGATTTTTTGCAATCGAAAGGGTACCAACTATTTCCTTGTGTAGCTGATGTTTTAAGGGAATTTGGAGGGATAAAGTATAGCTTTAATCAACCTAATGGAGACAAAGACTCATTTCATCTAATTCCAGAGGAAGCTTATGGGGATTATTATGAAAAAGAAGATTTCGAAGAAATAGAAATGCGAGTTAATGAATCATTAATTGCGATTGGTCAAGTGAGAGATGATAATATGATGATGTTTATTTCTGAATCTGGGAAAATTTTTGGAGAAATGGGATATTGCTTAGTTAAGTTTGGTAATCACATTTATGAAGCATTAGACACTCTTTGTTTAGTTTTACCAGTAAAAAAATTGAATAAGTAGAGAATATTTTATGAAATATTGTAATATGAAGTGCTAAAGTTAAACCAGATTAGTCTTAAAATTCAGTCAGTAAGCCCCTAATGTGGAACAGGACACCCTTATGTCTAAAAAATCACCTAGGGGCTATTTTTTCAATAATTAGCTTATTTCTAATCAATCAACCCTATGAAAGCCTATACATTCTTTTAAATAAAAAAGTTGACATATGTCTAAAAACAGGTGAAAAGTCACTAAGACTAAAGTCTCTTGTTAGATGAATTATGCATTCCTTAATCTGATGAAATTCGACATTTTTTATGCTAGATGGATTGTTCGAAATTAAGCTAGAAGTCAATGGGGTTGTCGCATCAAGGAATAAGCCCCGTTTAGGAATTCATAAGTAGGAAACTGGAACGGAGAAGTAGTGCTATTGCGCAATTGTGCTTGTCCTTTATGAGTATTTCTAATCGTTCATTCACATTTTATTAATTCAGTTCGATTAGATTAGAATATTTGCATACATATGTATAAAAATGAGTATTAAGTCTCGGAAACTCCCTTTGCTACTGTGAATTGACAAAATATGAAGCAGTGGCTAATATGGTTGGGTACACGGGAGATATTGGAATTTATAAAGGGGTAATGAGTTTTGAACAAGAGACTAGATAACAGATGTAGTAACAAAATGAAATGGGGCCAAACGATTTTTGGAGCGCTGTTGGCGCTTAGTCTGGTGTTACTCAGTGGGGGTAATGCGTGGGCCTCATCCAATGAACAATTAAAATGGATTGAGGGTGGCCGAAAGGTAGATCTGGGAAAAATGGCTACGGTTGAACTGGACTCATCTCTTCTTTTCTTGGATGCAGCTAACACAGCAAAGGCAAGCGAGATGAATCATGATAAGCCATCTGGTAAGGAGATTGGGAGTATATTTCCGAAAGATGAAAATCAAAATTGGGAAGTTGTTTTTGAATACGATGAACTTGGACACATTAAGGATGATGAAAAAGAAGATATCGATGCAGATGCCATTCTAGATAGTTATAAAAAGGGGACGGAAGAGAGTAACAAGGAAAAAGCGGAAAGTGATCGCTTGTATGTTACGGGCTGGGATGTCGAGCCTTTTTATAATGAAGGGACCCATAATCTAACCTGGTCTATGCTGGCGGAGGATGGGAACAAGGAAAAACTGATCAATTATAATGTTCGATTGCTCACTCGTCAGGGTTATATCTCTGCAATATTAGTGTCCGATCCTGCGCATTTGGACGCAGATAAGAAGTTTTTGAATGAGAACATATTACCCAAGCTGATAGTCAAATCAGGTGAGCGGTACGAGGATTTTAATGCTTCAACGGACAAAATTTCCGAATACGGCCTGACCGGATTGATTTTGGGAGGAGCAGGCTTGGCAGTAGCTAAAAAAGTAGGCTTGTTGGCATTACTCATTGCTTTTTTTAAGGGCGCGGGAATTAAGGTTATCCTACTTATTGGTGCTGCTTGTGCAGGTGTGTTTGGCGTGATAGGCAAGTTTTTTGCCAAATTATTTCGCAAGAAAAAATCGGAATCCATGCACAATGAAACGAACGCCCAGGATCAGTCAGAAACACTACAGTAAAGATAAAAAAACACTCTATAAAATTGCTGATAAATAGGGGATGATGATTGAGCGCAAAACACAATCTCAGGCAGCCTGATAAGTACACACGAACATGTAGCTTGGGCAGAAAATTATGAACAGATGATCATGGTGACGTTAGACCCGTGAATCATCTGTTTTTCGTTTGTTTTATCCCTTGTAATACTTTCGGTACACCGCGGGCGTTGTGCCTTCATACTTTTTGAATATTTTGATGAAATACCCCGGCTCATTAAAGCCGAGCTCGCTACTGATCTGAGATACAGGAATATCTGTAGCTTCGAGCAACTGCTTCGCCCATCTAATCTTCAAGCGGGAAAGATAGCTGGAAAAGTTCTCACCCGTTTCCTTGGCAAACAGCCGACTAAAATAGCTTGGGCTAATGTGGCACAAGTCAGCCATGGCTTTCAAAGAAAAAGTTTCACCCTTGTGCTCAAAGATATATTCGAAGGCGGGTTTGAGTACGGGATTTCCGCACGGAATATCCACATCTTCTGAGGAATTCAGATAGGCATCTGCTAAGAAATTATTCATTTCTTTCTTAAGGTTTTCGATATGCTCCAGCGAGTAGCCAGGAAGGATCTCGGACAACTGCGGAGTGGACTGTGTGGCCGACGCCTTCTCGAACATTTCTGCGAGGAGATTTTTGTTCATCGCTTCTTCAACAATATAATTACACAGTAAGGATAACATGTTGGAGATCGTCTGAATTTCCTGATAGGTCATGGAGGGCAGATCGGCGTAGTCGTTCTTAAGTTCCTCCCATTTGGAACTGTACAGTTTTTCATTTTTTGACGTGAGGATTTGCTCCAGCTGTAGGGCACTCGAAGGATCGGCTAAGCGGACCTGACCTGCCATGACGGCGCCAATGTACTTATCGTCAATAATGATCGGTACCGCGATGTCGACGATGTCATAATGACAGAGATAAATATAAGGTTTGTTGGAACGTACCGCTTCAAGTCCACCGCGAGAGTCACATTTTTGGCAGTAGGGAAGGAGATTCTCATTCTGACGAACCTTCTTGCAGAACGATTGGCATTGGCTGTGGCTAGTTACGGGATTCCCTTTATAATCGACGGTAAGAATAGCTAATTGGGTAACGGATGCTAATGAATCCTGCAACTGCTCCCACTTTTTTAAATCAAAGATTTTCTGGATGCTCAAATGTTCACGTATCAAGATCTCATCCCTTAATAGTAAATTATCCTGTAAGCGATAACAAAAAAGTACAATTCGTGATCCTTAGTGCAAAAAAATACGATTGTAGATTATAATATATTCCTTGATTCCTCCAATGTAAAGTTTACATGGTTCGGTTATAGTTTTAATCAGAACGAAGCCAACACAATCATAAGGAGGAATTATAGATGAGAAAAGCTTTTATCAGCCCAAGCAAATATGTACAAGGTGAAAATGAATTGTTGAATTTGGGTTACTATGTGAGCACCTTCGGCAAATCCGCTTTACTGATTGCGCATCCTGCCGACGTGGCGCGGGTAAAAGATAAACTTGATTCCACTTTGGGTAAATATAACGTGACTTTTATTGAAAGCGGTTTTATGGGTGAGTGTTCCAGACAGGAAGTATCCAGACTTCAGGAAATTGCTACTGCAAACGGATGCGATTGTATCGTAGGTCTTGGCGGCGGGAAAGCGATCGACGCGGCGAAATGCGTAGCTCAAGGGGAAGCGCTTATCATCTGTCCGACGATTGCTGCGACAGATGCACCGACAAGTCACTCGGCCGTTCTGTACACTCCGGAAGGTGCTTTCGACGATTACGCCTATTTTAAGCAAAGTCCGAGTGTCGTATTAGTCGACACCACCGTAATTGCCAATGCACCAACCCGATTCCTTGTATCAGGTATGGGTGATGCACTGTCAACTTACTTTGAAGCCCGTGCGACCTCCCGTTCTTACTCCAGGGTCAATGCCGGACTGCCTAACGGAGTACGCGAAGGACAGTGTGCGCCAGCAGTAGGTACAAATGCGGCGATTGCACTTGCAACGCTATGCTATGAAATGCTGTTGAAAGACGGTGCCAAAGCAAAAGCGGCATGTGATGAAAACCAGGTTACGCAAGCACTCGAGAATATCATTGAAACTAATATTTTACTCTCAGGCCTCGGCTTCGAGAGCGGCGGACTTGCGGCGGCCCATGCGATTCATGATGGACTCACGATTTTGGAAGGCACGCATCATTATTATCATGGAGAGAAAGTTGCGTTCGGCACGATCGCACAGCTGGTGCTCGAAAACGCACCGACGGAAGAATTACATCAGGTACTTGATTTCTGTTTAGCCGTCGGTTTACCGGTCTGCTTGGCTGATATCGGCGTCGATCATATCAGTCAGGAAGAACTCATGGAAGTAGCTGCAAAGGCCTGCATTCTGGAGGAATCGATTCATTCCATGCCGTTTCCGGTCACAGTGGAGCAGGTTGCAGCGGCAATCGCTGCGGCCAACCGTATCGGGAGCCAGTACAAAGCGGAGGTAAAGTAGCATGAAAAAGGTCATCAACCGTGCGGAAAATTTGGTTCTTGAGATGTGCAGTGGTATTGCGCTCGCGCATCCTGAGTTGGAATTTCTGCCAAAATACAAAGTGCTCAAGAAAAAGGAATTGAACGCGGAGAAAGTAACGCTCATCAGCGGCGGTGGCAGCGGGCATGAACCCGCCCACGCCGGCTTCGTTGGCCAAGGGATGCTCGATGCCGCGGTCTGCGGTGATGTCTTCGCCTCTCCCTCACAAATTCAAGTATATCAGGCCATCCGAGCGACGACCGGGAAAAAAGGTGCGCTGCTGATTATCAAAAATTACAGCGGCGATATTATGAACTTTAGAAACGGCGCCCATCTGGCCACTGAAGACGGTCTGGAAGTGGACTATGTAAAGGTTGAGGACGACATCGCGGTAGAAGACAGCCTATATACAGTCGGACGGCGCGGAGTGGCGGGAACGGTACTCGTCCACAAGATCGCGGGTGCAGCGGCGGAAGAGGGCCGGAGTCTGGCGGAAGTTAAAGCAGTAGCCGAGAAAGCCGCTGCGAATGTACGCAGTATCGGATTCGCATTGACTTCGTGTACCGTGCCGGCGAAGGGCACGCCAACATTAGAGCTCGGGCATGATGAAATCGAGTACGGCGTCGGCATTCACGGCGAGCCTGGGACCAGCCGCGAGAAGCTGACGGATGCGGATACGTTGGCAGGCAGAATGGTAACCGATCTCCTTCGAGACATGCAGATTGAAACTGGCTTCAGCGGAGAAATCGCCTTATTGATCAATGGTTTCGGCGGTACTCCTTTGCAAGAACTGTACCTCTTCAACCATTCGGTTACTCGCGAACTAGCAGCGAAGGGGATCAAGATTGATCGCACTTTTGTCAACAATTATATGACGAGTATCGATATGTCAGGTATCTCGGTTTCCATCATGAAGCTGGACAACGAACTGAAAACGCTCCTCTCCCATGAAAGTAACGCGCCTGCGTTCAAGGTGGCTGGACCTGTTGATCATGTCGTATTCACGGATATTTCAACTGTAGCAGACGAAAAGCGGCAAGTATCCTTTGAGGTGGAAACGGACCCTGCCTTCGCAGTTATTGAGAACAACAAAGTTACGTTGAACAATCTTACCTACCTAGTCGATAAGATGAGTGAGGTTATCATCAAGAATGAGGTACCTTTCTGCGATCTTGACGCTCATGCAGGCGACGGCGACTTTGGCATGAGCGTTGCTAAGGGATTTCGTCAGCTGAAACGGGAATGGAGAGACATTCTGAATCAAGACTCTTTGACGATGGGAGCCTTTCTTCATTCATGCTCGCTCGTCATCATGGAATACTGCGGTGGCGCTTCGGGTCCGATCTGGGGCTCAGCATTTCGCGCAGCGGCACGATCTGCTGGCGAACGAACCGAACTCACCGTTTCCGAATTCGCAGATATGATGCAGGCTGTGGTGCAAGGCATACAATCAACAGGCGAACGTTCTTTCGGCAGAGGAGCCGTTGTTGGCGATAAAACACTTATAGATGCATTAGTGCCATGTACAGATAGCTGGTTGGAGAGCGCAAAATTAGATTTTGACGTGAAGACAGCCTTTGTAAGTGGTGCTCAAGCCGCTGTATTAGGGGCCAAAAAGACGGAAGACATCGTGGCGCGTATGGGCCGTGCCGGAACGGTAGGAGAGAGAAGCCTTGGTTATCCAGACGCGGGGGCTTATGCGCTTGGCGTGATTTTTACGGAGCTTGCTGATTGTTTGAACTGATTTTCTATAAATCCAAAATTGCTGGCACGAACACTTCGTTTAGGTTTCCATTCCTGCCCGTACCACTCGCTAATTCTTAAAAATTCAAGGTTTGTTCATTGCAATTGATGTGCATTAGGTTTATAATTTCAGACGGATTCAACGGGCTTATCCCGGAATCCATGGGAGTTCATCCCATCTGAGCTAGCTTACTGCATGCTCAAATATGAATTAAGCGAGGGATTTACAATGAAAACCTGCTGCACCATCCAAGTTGACGAAGACAGTTTAGTTATTGATTTGCCAGAAGAAGGAACCACGCTAGAGTCCCTGCTCGGTGATATTGAGAGCTGTGGAGGTAGTGAAGAACCTTGGCTACAACTTATTGACAAGGTAATAGGTAACTCATCTGAGACTGTACTGACAGAGCAAGCGACGGATGGCGGCGATATGAAGAAAGATCAGACGACCAAAGAACCTCAAGCAACTGCTCAGGGGTAATAGGGAGATCATACGTTAAGACGATATTTGTAACATTATTCGATCACATATAAGATCATCTATAAGACTGCTACCGAGCCAAGGCACGGGAAGCGGTCTTTTTTTATTAAAATAACTAAAATTCTCCGAATTTTGCAATTAGTAAATGAGTCTTTTGTCCCTTTAGTACTCCATAGTAGCCAACCAAGTAGAACACATCCCAAAACCGTGACTTCCTGTTCATTTTCTATCATAAAGTCGAAATGTAACATGGAACTAACTATAATAGTAGTATCATCCATATACAGGTAAGTGACATCGATGTTTGGACCTGATCCTCTTGTTGTATAAAGGAGGGGGTAAAAGAGCAGAGAACAACGTACTGATAAGTCTTATCTACTTTATAAAAAGGAAGGAATGTGTAAATGATGAATGGGCAATGGATCCTGTCAAGGATCGCAAAAAGAGTAGCGGTGATGCTAACAGCAGTATTACTATTAACGTTAACGAACGGATTCAACTGGAATACGCAAACAGCAGAGGCTGCTGGGACGACACCTGTGGAACGTTACGGACAACTTTCAGTAAAGAATGGTAAATTGGTGGATAAAAACGGTAAACCTGTGCAACTCAAAGGTATTAGCTCTCACGGCGTCCAATGGTTTGGGGATCTGGTAAATCAGGACTCTATGAAATGGCTACGGGACGATTGGGGCATTTCCGTATTTCGGGTTGCACTGTACACTGAAGAAGGTGGTTATATCGCCAATCCTTCTTTGAAAAATAAAGTGAAAGAAGCGATTGAGGTAGCACAGAAACTGGGCTTGTACGTCATTATCGACTGGCACATTCTTTCAGATGGCGATCCGAACATTCATAAAAATGAAGCCAAAGCTTTCTTTAATGAATTTTCAACTCAGTACGGCCATTTACCTAACGTAATCTATGAACTTGCCAATGAGCCGAATGGAAATGTGAACTGGAACAATCAAATCCGACCTTATGCGTCTGAGGTATCTCAGGTTATTCGCGCTAAGGACCCGGACAATATTATTATTGTAGGAACAGGCACATGGAGTCAGGATGTACATGATGCAGCAGACCATCCACTTCCAGACAAGAATACAATGTATACCGTACATTTCTATGCGGGTACGCATGGACAATTCTTGCGCGATCGGGTCGATTATGCACTGAACAAAGGCGTGGGCATATTTGCTACCGAGTGGGGTACAAGCGATGCTTCGGGTAACGGTGGTCCGTTCCTGAATGAATCCAAAGTATGGACTGATTTTCTGGCTAGCCGTGGAATCAGTTGGACTAACTGGTCGCTGTCAGATAAAAATGAGACCTCTGCTGCGCTGATGTCTGGTGCTGACCGTAAGGGCGGATGGCCTGATTCACAATTGTCCGCTTCTGGAAAATTCGTAAAACAGGCGATTCTGGAAGGCTCCAGCAACATTGGTGGAGGCGGAAACAACGGTGGGGATAACGGCGGAGATGGCAACACTGGCGGTAATAACGGTGGTGGCAACAACGGCGGCGATAACGACAACGGAGGAAGTACACCAGGCAGTAACGATCAAGGAATTGTGCTACAGTATCGCACCGGTGACACAAATGCCAAGGATAACGCAATCCGTCCTGAATTTAATATCAAAAATAAAGGGAAAACAGCTGTGAAGTTGAGCGATCTAAAAATTCGCTACTATTACACAGATGAAAGCAAACAAGCTCAGCAGTTTTTTGTAGACTGGGCCAGGATTGGCAATGAGAAGGTAAAAGCAACTTTTGTAACATTGCCGAATCCAAAGGCCAAGGCTGATAAATATGTGGAGATTTCTTTCACAGATGGAGCCGGAACGATTCAGCCCGGTGGGGAAAGCGGAGAAATTCAACCCCGTATTCATGCTGCAAATTGGAGCAATTTTGATGAGACCAACGATTACTCCTATGGTGCTACCCAAAAAGCATTTGCAGACTGGGACCATGGCACTGTATATCAGCAGGGTAAGCTGGTTTGGGGTATAGAACCTTAGGAACCTTAGAATTTAACCGTTATTAACTTTATCGGAATGAGTAAAGAATGGGACTTTTGGGTGCAATTTTTCCAAGGTTTGGAGTATAGAATATGCGCCTTTGGTATATACGAACTGGAACTTTAGGAGGTAACAACTGGAACTTTAGTTTCGATGTGTATACTACTAAAGTACCATATGGTGTTAGACTTTTGTAGTGCTTGAATTACTTCCATAGTGTAGATGGGTTGGTTCCAATGAACCCGTCTTACGACAAACCCCCGCTGTTGCCATTATAGGCTGGCGGGGGTTTTTTATGTTTCTGAAGCTCAGCCTCCGTTCAACGGCTGTCTATACCAAATCAAAAGCTTTGGCCAGCAGACGGTAGGACTGAACACGTTTATCAAAGTCATGAATGGATGAAACGACCAGTAACTCATCGGTACGATACTGCTCAGCCAGTCTTAGTAGCTGTTCCTTACACTGTTCAGGGGTACCAACAACACGCCATGCTGCGGACTGACGCAGCCGCTCACGATCCAACTCTGTGTATGGATAGGACATTGCTGTTTTCACCGACGGAAGAGAACTCATTTCTTTACCTTGCATGAGCAAAAGGAAATACAAACTAGCACTGGACGCCAGCTGCTCAGCTTCTTCTTCGGTTTCAGCGCAGGCCACCGTAACTGCCGCCATGGAATGGGGCTTATCACCCAGGATCGAAGGCTGAAATTGCTCGTGGTAACGTGCAGTAGCTTCTACACCGCCTGGAGTCCCGAAAAATTGGGCAAAGGCATAGGAGGCCCCCATCATCGCGGCCAATCGGGCGCTCTCTCCGCTGGAGCCGAGCAACCATAATTCAGGAACGGTCGATATCATCGGGGAGGCATGAAGACCGGCAAACCGATGATTGTCAGGCACCGAATCATGGAAGTAGTCGATTAAATCGAGAATCTGCTGTGGATATTGTTCGACAGATTGGTACTTGCCTTCCTGCAGGGCGCGAGTAGCAAGCGGTAAACCGCCGGGAGCCCGTCCTATTCCCAGGTCGATACGTCCTGGATGGAGTGCCTCCAGCAAACGGAAGTTTTCGGCGACTTTATACGCGCTATAGTGTGGCAGCATAATACCGCCTGAACCCACACGAATGCGTGATGTGTGAGCAGCCAAATGCGCAATCAGCACCTCAGGGCTGGAATGCGCTAGTGTTTTGGAAGCATGATGTTCGGATACCCAATAACGGCTGTACCCCAGTTGGTCAGCTTCGCGGGCTAAATCTGTTGTATTGGATAATGCATCCTGAGCAGTACCGCCTTCAGGAATATGAGACTGGTCCAGTATACCCAGTTTAAGCATTTATAATCACCTCTTACACAACTCTATCAGACACAACTCACTAGGTCAAAATTCAAAATGGATAGGTTGGAGTTTGGGGACCTTTTCGTTATAATAAAGGATGTGTAAAGGATGAGAGTACATCCTTGCTAATGGAGAGGGGATTGAAATTGTGTTAAGAACACCTTTAGGGCGTGTCCGACTCATGCTCTGGATTCAAGCTATAGCTTATTTGGCGATACTATTCACCCACCAGCCGCTGCAAGCAGCGGGCATGGCCCAGGCGGTTATGGTGATTGGTAACATATACCGGGTGAGCTTTTTGTTGCTCCTCGTTGCTTTGATCTATGGGAAAACAGCACTGCATTGGTCTATACGGCGGCCTCTTTTTATTATGTTTGCCTCCTTCATTCCGTTTGGTCTGATGATTATGGATTTTGTTTGGGTGCGAAAATGGACAGGGGATTCGGCAGCAGAACAGCGAGCTGCATCGTAATCTTAGAAGTTTTGTTTTGTGTGAGTTGTCGAGGAGTTTGTCTGGCGTAAGCGGGACTGGCCCCGATGCAGCAGAAAAGAACATTACGCAGGTTGATGCGTGGTGTTCTTTTTTTGTGCACCGGAGGAATTATGAAAAATGCTGCACTAAAAATTCAACTGTTTTACGTCTTTGAAAGCCTTCAACCCAATGTCCGGTAAACGGATAAATTTCAATCGTTTTCGGTGATTCAATACGGTTATAAGCGGCGAAAATCGTCTCTGGCATACACACAGTATCCTTGAACCCTACCGATACCATGATCGGGATACGAATACGATGAGCAAGATTCATCACGTCAAAATAACTTAATGTATGTAGCACCTGCTCCAAATGCTCCGGAAATCGGTTAGCAAATTCAGCTGCTTCCGTCAGCGAACTGGTAGAATTCATCATACCAAAATCCATATGACACATATTGGGGATATCTGCTACTGTAATAGCAGCTTTATCGCTGAGCGCAGCCACCATTAATGAAAGTCCGCCGCCCTGACTGGCGCCACTGATTGCGATTTTAGCCGAATCGACATCCGACTGCTCCGCTACCCAATCTACGGCTCTAAGGGCATCAGTTGTAATCGTTTTGTAGTAGCAGGTATCTTTGTCCAATATTCCTTTCGTTACCCAGCCTTTAACCGTACCATGAGCATCACCCAGACGGTCTCCCGTTTCTCCACCTTGACCACGTACATCTACTGCCAATACAGCAAAGCCAAGCATAAGCCAGGAGGAATAATCTTCAGGATAGCCTTTTCCGCCTGTATAGCCATGAAACAGAACGATACATGGCAGCTTTTGATCTCCGGCAAATCGGGGGCGTACATACCAGGCATGCAGAGGCGTATCATCGACACCCTCAAAAGTAACCCGGTAGGCAAGAATATGAGGATATGGCGTTTCTACGAGAGTTTTGAACGCATGTACAGGTTTGGCGTGGACTTCTTCCAGTGTTTTGGCCCAGAATAAATCTATATCCTTCGGGGCGGTAAGATCGGGTCGATATTGCTTCAATTCGGCAATTCTTTTTTCAATAACATTCATAATCAAAATTCTCCTTCATATAGAATGAACTTCTCCTTAAGTTTTACCCGGTAAAGTTGACTCCTCTAGCTCTCTCAGTAGCTGATATGCTCTTTCATTAGTGCTTCCGCACGTATCCTCATCAGCATGGAACCCACTGCATACAACTGGGCGCTCAGGTTTGCCAAACAATCGGCAACGGTAATCGGAAGTTAGCTGAGGGCAAGGAACACCAGCTGGTTTTCCATCTGGCATGCCGGGAATAGGGGAAGAAATCGTAATGGCAATGCAGCACGCGGCACATCCTACTCGACACTCCAGTTGGGGTCACTCCTTAATAATCTGTTATTTTTGTAACTTATGCATGAAGTGACATTGATGAAGCCATAATGTGAGGATGGCACAAAAAAAGCAGGAATACAAGGATAAACGCATATGAGACACACTTTTCACACAAGGGGTATAAATAGTCGTAGAGGCACGTAAGATGGTATCAAGTCCCTAAATCAGTGTTCCATACTGTGGTAATATTAACCAATCGTCTTTTGTGTGTTCAAAAGGAGTTCGAGTGGTTAATAATAGAACACAACGATAAAAACTTAAACGAGGTGACGCAAAATGAGTTGGTTATGGGCATTGATTGTTGGTGGTATTATTGGTTGGTTGGCAGGAATTATTGCAGGTCGTGATGTTCCGGGTGGCGTGATAGGTAACATCATCGCTGGTTTTATCGGCGCATGGTTGGGTAGCTTGATTCTGGGAAACTGGGGTCCTGAAATCGGATCATTCTACATCGTTCCTGCATTAATTGGTGCGATTGTGCTGGTCGTGATTGTAAGCTTGATCTTCCGTTCCGTTGGACGGACTAGAGGCTAACTTTACGAATCATTGAATAGACTAGCCCCTATGGGGCACAAGGCTAAAATGGAAAGAAGCTGCTTCCGCAAGGTTCGCAAATGAACCTGTGGGAGCAGCTTTTTTTTGAGGAAAAGTCCTATTGAAAACGCCTGATATGAGGAACACTCAGAACGCCTAGCACGATACACATGCCGATGGTTGCAAACATACCCATGGTGAACATACCACCAAGCTTATCCGCCACAGCACCTACTGCCAGATAGCCGACAGGGAGCAGGGCAAAGGAAAACATTAGATCCAGACTAGCTACACGTCCAAAAGACTCGGCTGGGACTAATTCCTGAAGGCTCGTCTCCCAGATAATCGCAAATATCATAATGCCAAACCCTTCGATCATCATGCTCATAATCAGTCCTGGCATCCAAGTGACTACAGACAACAGTAGTAAAGCAAGACCGCTGACAAAAGCTCCTAAGTAAGCGAGCAGGCCACGATGCTTCCAATGCTTGCGTGATCCATACACAAAGGCCCCCAACATGGCGCCAATACCGCTACTTGCCATCGCAATGCCATATACGACTGGATTGTAGCCATGATGAACCTTGAACAGCCATGGAATGAGTACAGCGATAATGCCTGAATAACAAATATTAATGAATGAAAAGGCAAGAATCGTAATCCATAGCCAAGGATGGCTTTTGAGAATGGTAAAGCCTGCGATAAAATCCTTGAGAAAATGCTGTCCCCCCTGATCTTGCTGTTCTGGATCTACCTGACCTTTGCCGATGATGGAGGCCAAATGAGCGCTCAGCATCCAAAAACAGGCAAAAGATATCAGATAAGCGATAGAATCCAGCCCAAAGCCCACACCCGGTGAGGAAAAAGATACAATGAAGCCTCCTAACGGAGGACCAAGTAGACGGACGGCTTGTATACTAATCTGGCTAAGCGCGTTGGCTGCATTGCGTATGTCCGGTGTGAACACCTGTGCACGTAAGGCAGAATAAGCGGGATTAAAGATACCGTCCATCAATCCGTATAACGCTAGGCCAACGAATAGAAACGGCAATTTCATCCCGCCCGTAAACATCAGCACGGCCGCAATGAACATCAGCCCAAACCGGGCGATATTCGTAAACAGAAGGAGACGGATTCGGTCAATTCTGTCCACAATCATTCCTGCGAAAGGCAGAATAAGTACATTAGGCAGCATATAAACCGTCATCGCCAGTCCCATGATAGTAGTCGAGCCTGTTAGGGAATAGATAACCAGTGGCAAAATGACTGTGGTGACTGAGCTCCCCAACATTGCGATCCAATGTCCAAGCCACAACAAGGTGAACGCTTTGGATTGTTTTAAGGGTGAAGTGAAAGTAGCCCAGGCCGAGGGACTGCCTTCAGGTGAAGTAGAGGATAAGGTTGAATTCTGGGTATCCATGATCACACTCCGGTACATATTTCTAAATTGCATATTAAAACCTATTATACGAAATCTCAAACGTGAGGGTACAGAAAAAGTTGCTGTGAGGGGAGTTATAATGAATAACCTGCCAATGAAAGAGTCAACCTAGAATAACTTTAGGCCACAAAAATATATAACTTACCTTTTTCATAGGGATTATTGGATAAAAGCATTGACGCGTGAAAATGAATGATGTACTATTCAATGACCAGCCGCGTGCTAGGTTATCAAGAAAAGGGAAAGAGTGTGGATACCATGAAAAAATTTAGTTTTTTGCCGATTGTACTCTTCGTGATGGCATTGCTGGTTTCGGCCTGCGGGAACAACGATAAAGGCGCCAGTACCAATAATGCATCTACCGGAGAAAACGGATCTAATAATGGAAAAGCAGATACCACTGCTACAGCTACTCTTGAATCTGTAAAAGCAAGCGGCAAGCTAAGAATTGGCACGGAAGGCACCTATGCTCCGTTTACCTACCATGATGCTGCTGGTAAACTGACGGGCTTCGATGTCGATATTGCGACTGAAGTGAGCAAACGCCTGGGTGTACAACCGGAGTTTATCGAGACGCAATGGGACGGCATATTCGCAGGGTTGAACTCCAAGCGGTTTGACACAGTGTTCAATGAAGTATCCATTACAGACGAGCGCAAGCAAAAATATGATTTTTCCGATCCGTACATTGTCTCCAAGGCAGTTCTGATCGTAAGCGAAGACAATACAGACATCCATAAATTTGCTGATCTAAAAGGGAAAAAGTCCGGGCAATCCCTGACCAGCAACCTGACTCAAATCGCGAAAAGCAACGGTGCGGAAATTGTGGCAACAGAGGGATTCAACCAAGCCATTGACCTCCTCACTTCCAAACGGGTGGATGCGACCGTCAATGATGGATTATCCTATCTCGATCTGAAAAAGCAAAAGCCAGACGCACCCATCAAAAAGGTGGACGAATCTCCAGATGCTTCACACAGCGCAGCTGTATTCAATAAAGGCAGCGAAGATTTGATCAAGGAAGTAAACAAAGCGTTGGCTGATATGAAGGCTGACGGTACGTATCTGAAAATTTCCGAGAAATATTTTGGAGCCGACGTATCCAAATAATAAATGAAGACCAAACGTTCGCCAAGGCGAACCGAATCTTCTCAAACCTATCTTTTCAAAGGATGTCTGTACAATGGATGATCGCCAAATACAAATCATTATGGATTCATTATTGCCTCTGCTAAAAGCAGGGGTTTCTTTTACGATTCCGCTCACGCTTATCTCCTTTGCTCTGGGACTCGTGCTGGCGCTGATTACAGCGTTAGCCCGTCTGTCCAAATGGAGAATACTCAAGCTGATTTTCGGCTTCTATGTATGGGTGATTCGAGGAACTCCGTTGCTGGTGCAGTTGTATATTATTTTCTATGGTTTACCTTCCGTGGGTATTACATTGGACCCGTTTATTGCTTCAGTAATCGGTTTTACCCTCAGCGTAGGGGCTTATAGCTCTGAAATTATACGTGCGGCTATCATATCTATTCAGGAAGGCCAATGGGAGGCGGGATACTCCCTGGGGATGACGCGCTGGCAAGTATTGCGACGTATCGTGCTACCGCAAGCATCCCGTGTGTCCGTACCTCCGTTGGCTAATTCATTCATCAGCTTGGTGAAGGATACCTCACTGGCTGCGACCATCACCTATGTGGAAATGTTCAGAACGGCTAACCAGATTGTAGCTACCACATACGAACCGCTATTGGTGTATACCGAGGCGGGGGTTATTTATCTGCTGTTTAGCACTATTTTGACTGTGCTGCAAAATTACCTGGAGAAGCGACTAGGCCGTTTTTCCGTCAGATAAAGGAGATTGTACCGGTGATCCAAATTCGGAATATACACAAATCGTTCGGCTCGCTGGAAGTGCTTAAGGGTGTTGACGTAACGTTGGGTAAGGGGAAGGTGCTTGTTATCATCGGTCCTTCCGGTTCTGGTAAAACAACGTTTTTACGCTGCTTAAATTTGCTGGAGATTCCTGACCAAGGAGAGATTCAAGCAGGGGATATTGCACTGAATTTTGCGAAAGGAACGAAGCTCCGGCAAGAAAATATTTTGGCGCTGCGCAAGCGGACAGGGATGGTGTTTCAATCCTACAACCTTTTCCCACATATGACAGCAGCACAAAATGTGATGGAGGGACAAGTCACGGTTCAGAAAAAGAGCAAGGACGAAGCGCGCAAACGTGCATTGGAGTTGCTTAAAAAAGTGGGGTTGGCTGATAAAGCCGAATCCTATCCGCATCAGTTATCAGGAGGACAGCAGCAACGTGTCGGTATTGCCCGGGCAATGGCGGTCGAACCTGAGGTACTATTGTTCGACGAGCCGACCTCCGCGCTTGACCCCGAGTTGGTAGGCGAAGTGCTCAAGGTTATAAAACAGCTGGCTGCCGAAGGGATGACGATGGTCATTGTTACCCATGAAATGAAGTTTGCAGCCGAGGTCGCAGACCATGTGATTTTGATGGATCAGGGTGTAATCGTTGAGCAGGGTACGCCGCATGAGGTTCTGGAACAGCCCACCAGTCCACGGGCTATTCAGTTTTTGAATCGTCTGAGCGGGGAAGTGGAATAAAGGGAAATACAGTATTTATTAAAATAAGCGTTTAGACTGAATAAAAGGCAGCTACAGCCGGGCATTTCAAAAATAAAGCCTTGCACCCGTAGCTGCCTTTTGCTCATCAGTTGTCCTCTTTTATTTCATTTTTAATGTAAGCAAAAAAGTAATCAACAGAATACAACAGCCTGCTATAAATGGAGCGAACAGATTTGCATCCAATAAAAAACCCGCTAGAGTAGGGCCTAAAATATTCCCAACACTCATATAGGCATTATTCATACCAGCTACATATCCTTGCTCATTCCCGGCCATCTTCGATAATTGTGTATTAAGAGCTGGACGAAGCATAGCTGTGGCAAAGAAAATAAGGGAAGTGACAAGGAAGATACTCCAGAAATCTTTGGCTAAGAGAAATAAAATATAAGCAACAGAGGTGAAAAGAAGCGATCCTTTGATCACTCTTTGTTCACCAAACTTATTGATTATTTTAGCAACAACTAATGCTTGCATACCGACTCCGATCACAGCACCTGCGGTCAGAATGACAGCAATATTTTGCGGCGAGAATTGGAAGCGGTTCGTTACATATAAACCAAGAACAGATTCAAAATTAGCGAGTCCAAAGGTCATCACCAGGACAAGTACAAAGAGCATTGTATATTTTGACTTCAATGATCTCGCGTATTGTTTATAAATAGATTCCTTCTGAATCATTCTTGCCCGTGCTGCTTTCATTTGCTCTTTCGATAAACTTTCAGGCAAACAAAACACTGAAAAAATAACAGCAGCTATAGCAGCACCTGTCGCTGTGTAAAGCGGCACTCTCGTTCCATATCCTGCAAGAAGACCACCCAATCCAGGTCCAATAACAAATCCGAATGACATGGCTGCGGCGAGCAGGCTGTTCCCTTTGGCGCGTTCTTCGGTTGTTGTAATATCCGCTACATATGCCATCATAGGAGGAACAATCAAGGCTGCTGCCATTCCTTCCAGAAGTCTTGAGGTATACAGCATCCATAATTCATCTCCGATAGCAAAGATAAATTTAGCTACAGCAAAAACAATGACACCTACGAGGATAAAAACTTTTCTCCCATATCGATCAGACAGCTGTCCAGTCAGGGGAGAGAGCAGGAACTGCGTTATGCCATAGGCTGCTACCAATAAACCGATTGCCCGCCCACTGGCTCCAAACTCAATGATCAGTTCCGGCAGGATGGGGGTAATTAAACCCACGCCCACCATAACAATGAAGATATTAATCATTAGAATCCCAAGTATTCTTTTCATGCAAAAAACCTCCTTATCCATTGGTTTCTGGATAGGAGGCAGACATACGAACAAGAAGATACACTGCTCCCGTCAAAGAAGCAATGCTCTTATCGTTAATACCCAAAAGCCTACACTAATCCTATCCAGAAAATTCGTAAGATTACGATTTTTTTCTTTGGTGGAATAGGATTAGTAGATCATTGGCTTAAGGTCACCCTTTCGATACTTTATTGTTTATCAACGTAACATAAATTTCTTGATAAGGCAATGAAAGGATAAATCAGAAGAACCCGACTCGTCCTTCGGCCACATTTTTTAGCCAGTCCTGCTTACGGCTCTTATCGAGCTCGCCTCGCATACCTTTGATAATCAGTTCAATATCGGCTTTTCCCTGCTCATGCCACTCCAGAGCCGTGCTGACATAAAGTTCTCCGAGCTGTGCCAGCGAAAACCCGTCAGTCATGGCTGCCGCCTTCTGTGTACCCGTTTCTCCTGCAAAAACAAGGAAGTTACGCAACTTGAGATATGCCAGTCGCAGCGCTTCGTCAGGCAAACTGATTTCATAAGCCCGGTCGAAACGCCCTGCCCGGTTCATCAGACCCGGGTCGATTTTTTCGGGATAATTGGTCGTTCCGATCAGGAAGATGCCCTCCTTGGATGTAGCACCGTCGAGGGTATTCAGGAAAAAAGAACGCACCTCCTGAGGCATGGAATCAATGTCCTCAATGACCAGCACCATCGGAGCCAGGCGAGTAGCCGCCTCGAACACCTCTTTGACCGATTCACTGGTTGTATACTCCGTAATTTGCCAGTAGGCTGCCGGACCCGGTACACTGCTGGCAATTGATTTTACAAGTGTTGTTTTACCATTGCCCGGATGGCCGTATAGCAGAATGCCGCGCTTGTAAGGAATGTTATAAGTCTGATAGAAGGTACGATCCGCTTCAAAAAACTGATCAAGTGATCGGAAAATATCCCGTTTGATTTCCGCTTTCAAAATCACGTCATCTCGCGTAATTGCGCGGGTTATCGGCTCTGCCTGCCGAGAAAGTCCACGGCTTGTGTCGGTAAACACGGTGACACGCTTCATATTCTGCTTACGTTCACGACCGCGTACTCCCGCGAGGAAGCCTTGCAGCTCCTGGTCGCCTATCGCAAATACGTAATCTTCATTGTACACGCCATTATCACGGAAAAAGGGAACTCGCGCCAGCGCGATGCCCCACTTGGGATAGGCGAATACATTATTACGCATCGACAGATGCACGCCGTATTCAGGAGTCGGCCCGTCATCGTCATACTGGATGGTGCGTTCCTCCAAACGATCGAAGACCCGTGCCACATGCTCCAGGTCGGGACTGCCTGAACGAATATCCTCCTCCAGCAGATCCCAATACTCAATATTGGGATCATCGCTGGCATACAGCACGTATTTTACGCCATAGCGGTTATAGAGTGCTTCACTGATACCGTCGATCAGACGGGCATAAGCGGCATAACCGGTAATGCGTCCATCTGTACGTTCATCAAATTCATAAATAGCTGGGATGTCTATACTCAAATTATTTGGCTCCTTTCAGGGCAGCTAGCGGCTTGCATTTGGCTACAACTGCTGCGAGTCCTGCCCCGGTGACACTTTCGATAATATCATCTACATTTTTGTAGGCTTGCGGAGATTCGTCGATAATGCTTTCCAGTGATGCCTGATTGACCACAATTTCGTCGTCTGTCCCTACACCCAGGGCCCCTGCAAAATCGTCCACACTGACGAGTCGTTTGGTCGCAGAACGCGAACGAATACGGCCTGCTCCATGGCAAATGGAGTGGAAGTTATCCTGACCGCCCGGTAAGCCTACCATAATATAAGAGGCTGTTCCCATAGAGCCGGGAATCAGGGCCGGATGCCCTGTCGCCTGATAAGGCCGCGGATTGTCGGGGTGTCCTGCTGGAAGAGCACGCGTAGCACCTTTACGATGCACAAACACACTACCGTGATCCGGATGGGATTCCTCCCAAGCATAATTGTGCATTAGATCGTACAAAGTACGCAACTCGCACTTTGTACCAAAGACATCGCGAAAGGCTTCACGCACGGAATATGCGATAAGATGTCGGTTCACCACGGCATAATTCAGCGCTGAATACATCATATCGACATAATGTGCAGCTTCGGGATGGTCCAGCGGTGCGAATACCAGTCTCGGGTCAGAGGTACCGAGTCCGAGACGGCTCATCGTCTTGGAAATGGCAGATGAACTAGACTGGCTGACTGCTCCACCCCAAGCCCGCGATCCAGAATGAATCATCACAGCCACCTGACCGTCGAACATCCCCCAAGCTTCAGCTGTTTCACGGTTTTCCTCCGCGATTTCAATCGCCTGAATTTCGACGAAATGATTGCCTCCACCCAGTGTGCCGAGCTGTCGGTGAGCCCGGTGCCATGTACGGTCTTCGACAAGATTCAGCACCTCCTCGTCAAAGGAGAACTTACTGTGCTCTACATGGGTGAGTGAGGTGGATTTCTTAGGAGTGTAGCTGTCCGGAATATATTTGTTGGGTAAGCCGTGTAGACCCTTGCGTACAATATGCTCCAGTCGGATATCCGAATAATGCCCGCGTTGGTGGGCTTCCATGGGCAAATATTTGTCGATGGTTTTGACCAGCTTACGGCGCAGCTTGGTTTCCTTCAAAGCATCCTTGTGCAGATTGGTCAGGTGTACGCGCATGCCGCAGCCAATATCACTGCCGACGATGGAGGGAGATACGTAACCATCCTCCATTCCCCATACAGCAGTCGTACCGATGCAGGTTCCGACGCCTACATGTACATCTGGTGTGTATCCCATATAGCGGATACCTGGAATTTGTAAATTGTTATTAGCCATCTCGAACACTTTGTAATCCAGTGAGGAGAAAAGTTGCTGAGAAGCATAGACGGTTAGATCACCTGCCGGAAGCTTCATCAGATGGCTGTATGGTCCTTCATGCAAGGACGAGTCGGTTGTATGTTGTATATTCATATAAATGGGTAGTTCCCTTCTTCAAGTAAATTCATAAATACTTGCATAAAAAGATTTAAAAAACAAAAAAAGCCGCAGACTTGTCGTCTACGGCTTCTTGCACCGAAAGTGTTATTACATTTTATGATCAACACATCATAAATACGTAAAATAACTTGTTCTTCCAATAGCATAAAAAAATAAAAAAGCCTGGCTAATCACGCCGTCAGACAGCGTGATATCACCCATCATGTCGCCCGAACGGGGCCGATGAGACGAAAACTCAAATATGTGGTTGTATCATGCTGCCTGTCTGTCGTTATCATGTAAAGCACGGTCATGTCTGTCGGCCCCCTTTTCTTAAAGTTAATTGCTATGTTAATGGAAACCTGTGGAAGCTGTCAACCCCTGAAAGGTAGAAGTGTGGAAAAATGTGACTTTACTCATGGTGAAGTGTGAGTAACATCATAGTTCAATTGACCCGAAGCTGTTATTGTACTAAATATTCAAATATTCAGATATTGTTGATCGTTTATAGGACAATTCTGTGAGGGGGACGGAGCAGGCATGGAAGGAGATCTCCAGAAATTTAAGGCCGACTTTTTCAAAGCATTGGCTCACCCTCTGCGCATCCGCATTTTGGAGGTGCTGAGTGAAGGGGAACGGAATGTGAACGAGCTGCAGACTGCGCTCGGTTCTGAAGGTTCTGCCGTATCGCAGCAATTGGCCGTTTTACGAGCCAAAAATTTGGTGAACAGCTTCAAGGAAGGTACATCGGTTGTGTATTCACTACGTGATCCGCTTTTGACGGAGCTGCTTGCAGTGGCGCGACGGATTTTTGACAATCATTTGGTCGAAGCTATCTCGTTGTTGGAAGGTATACGTAACGAGAAGTAATGCTATTACAGAAAAGAAGGGTTACAGGAATGAAGTGGATAGGAAGGTTCGAAGGCTATAACGCAGGGGCTTTGCGAAAGGATCTCATTTCCGGAAGTATTGTAGCGATTGTGGCGATTCCACTCGGTATGGCGTTTGCCATTGCATCAGGAGTAAAGCCGGAATATGGGCTGTATACGACCATTGTTGCGGGAATTTTGGTTTCGCTGCTGGGAGGATCCAAATTCCAGATCGGAGGACCTACAGGCGCGTTTATTCCGATTTTGCTAGCTATTGTCATGCAATACGGTTATGAGAACTTACTCATAGCCGGTTTTATGGCGGGCATTATGCTCATTTTAATGGGTGTACTCAGGCTGGGGGCATTGATCAAGTTTATTCCCAAGCCAGTAACGATTGGCTTTACGGCCGGAATTGCCGTGACGATATTCAGTGGTCAGATTGCTAACTTTCTCGGCTTGCGCGGGGTAGAGAGGCATGAAACTTTTCTGCCTTCCATGGCAGAGCTCATCCATCGACTTCCTTCACTGAATGTGTATAGTATCCTGACGGCTTGTATCTGTCTTGCCGCGCTTATTTTGGTGCCTAAAAAATGGCCCAAGATACCCGGATCACTGGTTGGTCTACTCTTGTCAACGCTGGTGGCAGCTTTACTTTTTCCAGGGCAGGTGGCTACGATTGGCTCTGCGTATGGCGCAATTCCAGCATCTTTGCCTGAGCTACATATTCCTGCGGTGACGTGGGATTTGATCGTGAAACTCTTGCCGCCAGCACTTGTTATTGCAATGCTGGGAGCTATTGAATCTCTGCTTTCAGCGGTGGTAGCTGACGGTATGACGGGAGCCCGGCATAGCAGCAATCGTGAACTGGTTGGACAAGGGATTGCTAATTTGCTGACACCGCTGTTCGGCGGTATTCCTGCGACAGGTGCAATTGCCCGCACCGCCACAAATATCCGTAATGGTGCTGTTTCTCCTATGTCAGGCATCGTACATGGGTTCGTGGTGCTCCTCATTCTGGTGCTTTTTGCACCTTACGCATCTAACATTCCGTTGGCCAGTATGGCTCCGGTGCTGATGGTAGTAGCGTGGAATATGAGTGAGCGCAAGCATTTTGCGCACATTCTCAAAACGCGGACAGCGGATTCTATTGTGCTGGTTGTCACCTTTTTGCTGACGGTTTTTACGACACTGACAACGGCTGTGGAGGTAGGCCTGATTCTAGCGGTTGTATTGTTTGTTAAACGTATGAGCAGTACACTTTCAGTAGACAAGGTACTTCCTGATCCTTCTGTAAAACATGAAAAAGTAGGCGCCCATATGGTCACAGATCAGCATGATTGTCCACAAGTGGCTATTTACAATGTGGAAGGCCCTCTATTTTTCGGTGCAGCCTCGGTATTGGAAAACTCAGGTGTGGGAGGCCGGACTGATCACCTACAAGGGATTTTGTTGTTACGTATGGGAAAGGTTCCTTTTATGGATATGACGGGAGAAGGTAACTTTACTGCATTAATTCAGAAATACCGGAAGTCTGGCGGGACAGTGCTTGTTTCCGGACTCCAGCCTCAACCGCTGGCATTACTACAGAAAACTGGATGCTACGACATGATTGGACAAAAGCATTTTTTTGAACACACAGGAGAGGCCCTTACGGCTGCTCTTGCACTGGTGAATCAGGATCATTGCTGTGGATGCAGGCAAATGGCTTTCCGAGAATGTACGAGTCTGTGCCGCAGACCGCAGCCAACCAAATCATCCTTTCCAGATGGAGCCGTCTCGGTTCCCATACCTGTAAATAGCGGCAGATAACACTCTTTTAAGTTTCTTGCTGAATGTCGAAAAATCTCTTCTGATCTCCGAAACCAAGTGCACAATGAAGACTTGCATTTGCTTCGAAAATGGAAGAGATTTTTCTTTTCTTCAAGGAAAAAAGGAATAAAATTCAAAAAAATGCTTGAATATCTGATTTTATGACACTATACTAGATTCAAAAGATACCATATGTTTCATTCTTTTGTTTTAAATTGTATTTTAATACTTGCACATTAACCTCCTCGATTACTTCTAAATTTCTTATCCTACCTTTCTCTTCATTTTTTTCACTTATCATTTTCAAACTTGTCCACCTGTTTCTACCCGATGCTCGTTTTTTACGGTCTGCACCAAGGGTTGTTCACCTCAGAATGATGATCTATGGATTTCACCCCGGCGGAATCTATATTTTTTAAAGGAGGTGAGTACCAGAGGCTATCTTGTGAGCTTTTGACGTAGCTGTCCGGAAGGTTGTCCTTGAGAATTAAAAAACCAAGTAAAGGGAGATGGAAAGTATTGATTAAGTCGAAAAATATCAAAAAGACGCTGTCGGTCAGTTTTACCGCTCTTCTTGCCTTTTCTCTAATTTCCCCGGTATATGGGGATTCCAGCACAACCACCTCAGAGGAGGATCAACCATTTCCGCCAAGGTTTCAGCCAAGCTGAACCAACAATTCAGTGCCAGTGAGTATGTCACCTATCTGGTTAAATTGAAGGATCAGGTGGATACGGAGTCCGTTGCCAAGCATGCTTTCCAAAAGGCCTCTGCAGAGCAGATTTCACCCGCTGCTGCTAAGCTTTCTGTACGTACAACAGTTGTGAACTCTCTCATGGATACAGCAGAAAAAACGCAACAATCCGTGGAAGAATACTTAAAGAAAGAAGTTAATAACGGAAGCGTCAAAAAGTACAAGAGTTACTTTATCGTGAACGCTTTTGCGGTCACCAGCACCAAAGAGGTCATGGATAATCTGGCCACACTTCCTGAGATCGACAAAATTTTACCGGATGAAAAGCGGGAACTGCAAAAGGTAGAAATAGATAAGGATGCCCAGCCTGTGGTTGAGGAATCTACAGCTGACCAAGTGGTTGCAGATCAGGCCGCTGTAGATACGGCTGTGACGGAAGAGAATGCGCAAAAATCGGTGGAAGAATCCGTATATAAGGATGCGGTAACGCCAAGCCGTGTCGAGTGGAATATCTCTAAAATCAAAGCACCACAGGTTTGGGCCAAAGGCATTGACGGCAAAGGCATTGTTGTCGCCAATCTGGATACAGGCGTTGAATATACTCACCCGGCGTTGAAAAGAAAATGGCGTGGTCTGAATGCTTCCGGTCAGGTCGTGAATCCAGAACTGAGCTGGTATGATGCGGTTGATGGAGCATCGCTGCCAACTGATTCAAATGGACATGGTACACATACGATGGGTACAAGCGTTGGCTCGGACAGCAACGGTACGAATGAAATCGGTGTTGCTCCTGGCGCCAAATGGATTGCGGTTCGAGTATTCAATCCAGATACCACCGACTCCATCTTACTGGACGGTGGACAATGGATTCTTGCTCCTGTAGATAAAAAACGGTAAAAAGCACCCTGAGCTTGCACCGGATGTGGTGAATAACTCTTGGGGCGGTGGACCTGGCCTGGATGAATGGTATCGTCCAGTCACCAAGGCGTGGAGAGCGGCTCAGATTTTCCCTGAGTTCTCCGCAGGCAACACAACACTGTCCAATCCGGGCGGACCTGGGTCTGTAGCCAATCCGGCGAATTTGCCGGAGGCTTATGCCACAGGGGCCACCGACGTTAACAACAAGCTGGCCAGCTTCTCGCTGCGCGGTCCTTCTCCTTATGGCGAAGTGAAACCTGAAATTTCGGCTCCTGGTGTAAACATTCGTTCTTCTGTACCTGGCGGAGTTTATGAGGGGGGATGGAACGGTACTTCCATGGCAGGTCCGCATACAGTCGGATTGGTGGCACTGCTTCTTCAGGCCAAACCATCATTGACGGTGGATCAACTGGAGGATGTGATTTCGAAAACAGCGACGCCGCTGACTGACAGCCAGTATCGGACTTCACCAAATAATGGTTACGGATACGGTCTGATCGACGCGCTTGCTGCGGTGAACTCCGTACTTAAGTGAGGAGTTTGCAAAAATCCCATAAGCGACTTCCAATGAACAAGATATAGAGCGAAAGATAGGATTAAGAGAGACCCCCATAAATCCTTTTGAGCGGCTCGTACAGAGATTGCATACACCTGTTAACCGTGTAATGCACTATTACGTAGCCGCAAAAAGGGGTTTTCGTACATAAAAGAATATAAAAGTCATAGAATTTCAAGAAAAATGCAAAAAAATGACTTGTATATCTGTTTTGATAACTTTATACTATTCCATAATATATGATTATATATCAATTTTTAATATAAATTGTAATGATATAACATGTTTTTCTTCGAAGTTCTCCTGCTTTTTCTCCTTGGTTTCTACTGAATTTCATCGCTTCCTATTAGGATTGTAAACTCACCTATGAAGTACCACCACCTATGAACAACCAAATATTTTTGTGCCTCTATATTCTATGAAGGAGGTGGTCGCCAACCACATCGTGTTGCGCAACCCGTGTGTTTGATGTGTAAGGTATGAGGTCTTACTCTGTACAGGTTATTCCAGAAACATTAAACCTAGTAAAAGGAGTGGAGAAGTAATTGATTAAACCTAAACGATTCAAGAAACCACTATCTATCGGACTATCTTTGCTAATGGCCTTTTCCTTTGTTCAACCTGCTTTGGCGAATAACGCACCGGATGGCTCCAAGCTGGAGCTGAAATCAGCCTCGCACAAGGTCACGACCGCGAAGGTGTCTCCGAAACTGACCAAACAGTTTGAGGAGAATAACTATGTTACCTATCTGGTCAAATTAAAAGAACAGGTAGACACCAACAAGGTTTCCAAAAATGCTCTCCAAAAGGCCTCACTTGAGAAAATAACACCTTCCGCTGCCAAAATGGCTGCACGCAGCCATGTGATCAGTTCTCTGCGCGAAACGGCTTCAAGAACCCAATATGGGCTTGAAAATTATTTGGATAAGCAATCAGAGAGCGGCGGAGTGAAGGAATACAAAAGCTTTTTTATTGTCAATGCATTGGCTGTAACAAGCACCAAGGAGGTGCTGGATCATATTTCGCAGTTGCCTGAGGTCGATAAAGTCTTGCCGAATGAAACGCGTTATCTGCAAAAGGTGACGGTTGACAAGCAAGCAGAGGGGGCAAATGCCAAAACGGCTGAAACAGCTGAAACAGCGACAGCAGCAACAGCGAAGTCTGCAACGGTAGAGAAAGCTGTAGAACTGGAGAAGGACGATGGCAAAACATCGGCTAAGCCTGGCAATGCAGGTAAGAACGCTGTAGACCCATCTACGGTGGAATGGAACATATCCCATATTAACGCACCACAAGTGTGGGAAAAAGGAATTGACGGAACCGGAATCGTAGTTGCCAATCTGGATACAGGTGTAGATTATACACATCCAGCCCTTCATCGCAAATGGCGGGGTCTGGACGCGGCAGGCAATGTCGTGAATCCCGAGCTGAGCTGGTACGATCCGCATAGTCATGCGACGCTTCCGGTCGATCAGGAAGACGATTCCCATGGTACGCATACGATGGGCACGATGGTCGGCTCCGAGGAGAACGGAACGAACCGAGTGGGCGTTGCTCCTGGTGCGAAGTGGATTGCGGTTCGGATTTTTAATCCGGAAACGACGGATGCGATTATACTGGATGGCGGCCAATGGCTGCTTGCGCCAAAAGATGCTCAAGGGAATCTTCATCCCGAGCTTGCTCCAGACGTAGTGAACAACTCGTGGGGAGGCGGACCGGGTCTTGATGAATGGTTCCGGCCTGTGGTTCAGGCATGGCGGGATGCTCAAATCTTCCCTGAATTCTCCGCAGGTAACACCTCTCTTTCCAATCCGGGCGGACCTGCCTCAGTAGCCAATCCGGCGAACTATCCGGAATCCTTCGCTACTGGAGCCACGGATAGCAATGATAATCTGGCCAGCTTCTCATTGTTAGGACCCTCACCCTATGGTGAAGTGAAGCCCGAAGTTTCCGCGCCGGGTGTTAATATCCGGTCATCTGTTGCTGGTGGCGCCTATAAAGGCGGATATAACGGTACTTCTATGGCGGGACCTCATGTTGCGGGCCTTGCAGCACTGTTGCTGCAAGCGAATCATTCTCTTACCGTAGATCAACTTGAGGAAATTTTGATGAATACGGCTACACCACGAACGGACAGCACATATCCTACTTCACCAAACAATGGCTACGGACATGGTGTCATTAATGCGCTGGATGCGGTCGGTTCGGTTATGCAGGGTCTGGGCTCCGTGTCTGGTAAAGTTGTAACGGGTGGCGACGATCTGGAAGCACCTGTTCTCGAGCATACACCGCCCGCAGCGGCATTCGAGGGTATTGATATACCTCTGACTGCTCATGTAACGGATGATGTCGGCGTGACAGCCGTTGAGGCATTTGCCAAAACAGCAGGTACTTCAAACTATGTATATATTCCGTTAGAACGGACCTCCGGCGACAGCAAAGATGGTACATATCAAGCGTCTATCCCGACTTTTTTGGTGGACAGCGCTGGTCTGGAATACTATATTCGTGTAAATGATTATGGTAATAATGGATTTGAAACTGAAGTATACAAGGTTAAAATCTCCAAAGGCGTAAAACCAGGCTACACACAAGACTTCGAAAAAGACATTGCCGGTATTAATATCGGTGGACAGGGCAGTGTTTGGAAATGGGGAACTCCGACAAGCGGCCCTAAAAACGCACATTCGGGTACAAAGGTCATCGCGACTAATCTCGAAGGCCAATATCAGGCCAACTCCAACAGTTATTTTATGGCCCCTCCGATTGATCTGACCGAGAGCTCAAAAGGGGCACTGGTCAGCTTCAAGCATTGGTACGATCTTGAAAACAATTCTGATTTCGGCAAAGTGTACGTAGCAACCACAAACAATCAGAATGCGTTTGAGCAGGTATTATCGTTTACCGGCACCAGCAACGGCTGGAAAACACAATATCTTGATTTGCGGGCATTCGCGGGTCAAAAGGTATACCTCCTGTTCAACTTTACGAGTGACAATACGGTTGTGAAAGATGGCTGGTATATTGACGATCTGTCGATTCAGGAGCCAGACACCGTTGCACCTGCTGCGCCGAGCAATTTGACTGCTGAAGCAGATACTGTGGGCAACGTTACACTAGCATGGAATGCTTCCTCCGATGAAGATGTGAAGCAGTATAAGGTGTATCGTTCTACCCAATCAGGCAAAAATTATACTTCCATCGGTACAACCTCAGCACTGACACTCACAGATACCATCACGGTCGGTGGAGCAACCTATCATTATGCAGTGGCGGCTGAGGATTATAGTGGCAATGAAGGAATCAAGTCGAATGAGGCTTCTCTGAGAGTAGACGTGCCGGATACGCTGTATAGCGATCATTTTGACGGCAGCTCGGATAATGGCTGGACTCATTCTGGTACTAAGGATGAGTGGGAACGCGGCATTCCCAAGGAAGTAGGACCAGAGAGCGCAGCGTCCAGACCCAATGTGTGGGCAACCGATCTGGATAGCAATTATGAGAACGGAGCTGAATTTTCGCTGGTTTCTCCAAAAATTAATTTGCAGGCTGTACGCAACGCAACACTGACCTTCAATCACTGGTTTGAAATTGAGGCCGGCTATGATTACGGTTATGTGGAAGTGTCTAAAAACAATGGCGACACGTGGAGCGAGCTGGGCAAGTTCTCTCACAACACGAATGGGAAAAAATGGACTCCAGTTTATTACAATCTGGATAGCTACACCGGCAATGAGATCCAAATTCGCTTCCGTTTGAAATCGGATAACAGTGTCAACAAGAACGGCTGGTACATTGACGATTTCCGTGTGCTGGGTATTCCAGCTGCGACAGTGACCAAGGACATCATACCTGAGTCGAATATCAAGCTGGAAAAAGCGGAAGAACAATTCCCGCTGTACAAAATTACAAGCACTGAAAAGAGTGAATTCCAGGAGAAAGTGAAGCCGGCAGAAACAACGGTGGAACGTGGACGTGTCGGTCTCGACAGTCTTCCAGCCAGCGCTACGGTTACGGTATTGGAAACAGGACGTTCGGTGAAAACGGACCCGACCACGGGCAAATACAGCTTCACCCATGTAGCGGGCGACTATACGCTGAAGGCTGAAGCCTATGGTTATGTGTCTCAAACGAAAGCAGTCACGATTGAGAATAACAAAGTTATCAGAGCAAACTTTAGTCTTCAGGCTGTACCTCACGGTACGATTCACGGGGTCATTACTGACAAGCAATCCGGTGAACCGATCCAAAAAGCGAAAGTGTTGGTGCTGGAGGATGCACGTATTGCTCCGGTAGAGACGAATGAGGCTGGAGAATTTACGCTGGACGTGCTGGAAGGAACATACACATTGTCCATTTCAGCTGAGAATTATTATAGCGACAGTGTATCCGTTACTGCTCCTCCGAACGGTAGTGTGGAAGCGAATATCACGTTGAAACCTTTCATCGGGTTCCAAGGAGGCATTGCCTACGATGACGGGACAGGAGAAAATGCTAGAGCCTTTAACGCGGCAGGCAATTCATGGGCAGTCAGAATGACGCCTGAGTCGGAAGTGGCTCAAGTGACAGGAGCATCGCTTTTGTTCTGGAACTCTGCTTTCCCAAATCCGGGAGGAACGGCATTCCAATATTCTGTCTATGACGCCTCCGGTGCGGCAGGAGCACCTGGACGATTGTTGGCTGGTCCATTCGACGGGACTGCCGTTCGGGATGAGACACAATGGACGACGGTGCAGCTCCCAGAGCCGGTGACGGTTCAAGGTGACTTCTACATCGTATATACACAGTCTGCTGTAGGCACACAGTCGCCGGGTCTTGCTACAGATGAAAGCAGTCCCAATGCGCTTCGAAGCTGGCAAGGTGTAAGCGGCGCATGGAGCCAATCACCTGAGGAGGAAGGGAACTACATGATCCGGGCTATCGTCAGATATCCGGTGAATGCTCCAACGATTACGACTCCTACGAAGGCTACCTATACGCAGGAAGAGACGATTACCGTAACAGGAACTTCTCCGGCAGAAGGAGCCGATATTCAGCTTTTTAACGGTAAGGAGCTGGCTGGCACAACGAAGGTGAAGGATCGCCAGTTCAGTTTGTCGGTTGATCTTCAACCAGGTGCTAATCCGCTAAGTGTCCAAGCAGCGGTATACGGCAAAATAACGGATCGTTCCGAACCGGTGGTCGTGACACTTGACCAGACTAAACCGGGTCTGATCCTGACTTCGCCAGATGAAGGAGCCCGTACGAATGCGGGTGTCGTGAGCGTCACCGGTACGGTGTATGACGAATTCCTCACCGATTTGACGATTAACGGCGAGCCAGCTGAATTTGGAAGTGACGGCACCTTTAACAAGCGATTGCTTATCAACGAAGGTGAAAATCAAATTACGGTGACGGCCAAGGATCTTGCCGAAAACGAAACAACCGTTACGCGCTCGGTGTATGTCGATACAGCTCTACCGAAGCTTGAAAACATTAGCCCTGCTGAGGATGTGCGTATTACCCCGGGGCAGCCGGTACGAGTATCCTTTGACAGTGCATCCGGTTTGGAGGCGTCCTTCCATGTGGAGCTGCCTTTCAACCTGTCCACTTTGGGCCGCAACGATATTCCATTAAATGAGACTTCGTCAGGCCACTATGAAGGTACTTATTTTACTTCATCTTCCCTGAACCTGGAAGGCGGAGTCATCGTGATCCGGGTAAGAGATGCAGCGGGAAATGAAGTGGAGACGGAGGCGCCGGGAAGATTGTATGTAACCAATGGTGGAGGACAGAACCCTGATCCGAATCCACCTACATCCAATGAAAAGCCAGTAGCCATTATTCAGGCTAACGAATCAGCTAAGAAGAACAAAAATGTACAATTTAACGCCAAAGCTTCCCGTGATGTAGACGGTGAGATCGTCAGTTACAGCTGGAATTTTGGGGATGGTGATACGGCGGTCGGTTCCAAGGTGAAGCATAAATTCACCACAGCTGGAACGTATACCGTGGAGCTAACGGTGACGGATAATGACGGCGCAAGCGGTAAGACTGTGCATACGATCACGATCCGTTAACACCCAGTAGGAAATGGAATGCTTGTTTTAGAATAACAATGAAGGCCCACAGCAAGCTACGGTTTATAGGCTGCTGTGGGCCATTTTTAAATTGTCGAACTGTTCAAGAAGCGATACAATGAGTAGAACTCTATAAAGTGAATCGTTTCACAATAATATTTTTTAGCAGGAGAGGATCCTATGATTCATTTGCAAAAAGAAAGCGGACGTATCCGTCTTGTACTGGATGCCTATTTTATGGGGGAAGATATCGTTGTACTCATTTCTGGCGGTGATCAGCCCCATTTGGGAACGATTACAGCAGGGGCCAGACTCGAGCCGATTCAAACTGTGCAATTGCAAAATCACAAGGAGTTTTATATTACCGAAGAAATTGCAGTTCGCTTACGAAAAGAGTTTGCGGGCAATTTTGCCATTTGCTGCGGGACACATTTGGACCATGCATCCAAGGACGAAATCCGAGTGCTGACAGATATGGCCATACAACTGGGAAAAGAGCTCATTGGAGAACTCAAGCAAGCACGCTAGTAGCAACCTTTTTAAGTGAACTCTCGAAAGAGCAGATTGCGATAGGGGTATTTACTAAAGGAATACTTAAAAAGCAATGCAAAGCCATCGTCCTCAATTTGTACGGATTTCAGCGCAGAGGATGGAATCAAACTACGGATCATGACATGAACTGCACGCTGGTCTTGTCTGTTGATCGCTTTGGCTAAGGCAGAAGCAAAACATGGATTACGTGCCAATTCGCGATACAGCGGAAAAACGGCTTTTGCGATGGCGCGATGAACTCTCGGCTCAAATGTAAACTGCACAGTCCCCGGTGGAATCGTTGTTCCATTCGTATAATAGAGCATCGGTGGCTGAGCTAAAAAGGAAATAAAGTAGCCGATGCCATTCGTGCCTAAGCCTTGTTTGGCGGCAAATGGAGCTACTGAGCAGAGAAGGGATTTCATCCGATCCAAATTCGCCTGAACGACAGCTCGTGACCATTGAACTGCAAACGCACGGCGAGTTGCTATAGCTTTGTAAAATGGCAGCATGGCAGTGGATATTATCCTAAGTGTGTTTGCATTTAAACGTTTGTGAGGCGAGCGCTTTCTGTGGGATGTTGCACGATATAGCATAGCTCCGACCTCCTTGGCAGGATGCTCTCATGGAGCACAATTGATCTGTAACAGGTAAAATACTGTATGCCCAGTTACCTCAAAAAGTGCTAATATCGCTATGTTTCTTCTTTTTAACGTTCTAATTTAAAAATTCGAAATAAGTACTGTCCTGATTTGTAAGATTGTGGTACCCTAGAACTTATATAATTGCTATTTTTCGTATTGGAGTTGAATTTAACAGATGAGTGATTTGTACAAGGAGCCTCGATCTTCCGATCCTTTTCAGGAGACGAACGATTATAACGCCCCATTTAACCCGCCCCCAGTAGTTCCACCTACCAATAGTAAAGCTGTTGCCTCGATGGTGCTCGGGATTTTATCTGTTGTCATTCCCTATATTGGGTTGATTATCGGAATTGTGGGTATTATTTTGTCCAGTCTTTCCCTGAAGGAAATTAACCGTCATGGCGAGCAAGGCAGAGGTATGGCCATTGCTGGACTGGTATGTAGTATTATCGGTACACTGATTTATACACTGATCATCATTTTTATAGTTATTGTTTTTATTGTAGCGGCCTCCAGTGGCGATCCGGATATTTTTTCAGACATTTAATGAATTGAGAATGCTTGAGTCAGACAAACCATTCACGATTTGACTATTGGATGCTATGATAAAAGGAGTCCAATGAAGGAGAGTGAAGCCGTATGGCACGTACTCAAACACAAAAAGCGCTAAGCAAGGCAAAACGCGCTGGAATCTATTGCGCGGCACAGAGCCGCAAAACAAATGACCATTATGGCGAGATTTCACAGCACATACGAATGAAGCCGACCAAGCAGGAACAATTACAAAAGGTCAAGCACAAGAAGCGAATCGTTCAGAGCGACGCTTCTTTTTTTGTCTTTAGAGAGAACAGCAGTGTCCTTTTCAGCGTGGATTTATAAAGTAGCAGAGAAATGATTGTATACAAGCGAAAAGCGCTTTTCTGTACCGAAAAAGGACTTGATAATAATTATCATTCTTGTTAGAATATCATAAGAAAGAAGGAACCCGGGCATGGGCTCCTTCATTATAAAGCTAGGCTTGAAATCAAAGATTTACTTGGCTTCGAAGGTTTTGCAGTCTGTTTCTTCAGACTTGTGAGTGTCTTCTGGTCTGTTGCTTACGATGTAAATGGAGCTAGCGCTGCATTTATTCTCTTGGGCCCAGTACGTACAAGAGTTGACTTCACACAGAACGTCTTTTGCCATGTTGTGCACCTCCTTATATGGGTGTGATGGGCTGAGCAAATAGTATCACGGTCAGTCAAGGTAGGACTTGTCCAACTGTGTTTACCCTCTTGTTAGGAAGAGGGATTTTGCTATGCCTACCTGTACAATATCAAATGAAATTTAAAATTGCAATGATAGCATCATTTGCAGTTCAAAGCGGACATAAGTGTCCCTTTTAATTAAAAACAAAAGCTGTCCTCCATGCAGAACGAAATGTTTCTCTGCTGGAGAACAGCTTTTTTTGTTTTTCTAACATAGGGACAGCACTAAAAGACTTAGCGCACGTTAGGAATATTTATGATGGGATCAATATCAGCATCATAGTCCACACCTTCGAACTCAAAGCCGAACAGTTGGAAAAATTCGCGACGATATCCTTCAAGATCTGACAATTCGTAGATATTGTTGGTCGTCAGCGCCTCCCATATCTTCTCAACCTCTGCCTGCACGTCTTCGCGCAGTTCCCAATCATCAATGCGAATACGTCCTTCTTCATCTACAGGAGTTTCTGGTGCGTACAGACGCTCAGCAAACAGGCGGTAGCTCTGTTCTACGCACCCTTCATGCAGCCCTTTTTCCTTCATTACCTTATATAAAGCAGAAATATACAGAGGAACGACAGGGATAGCGGAGCTTGATTGGGTAACGAGTCCTTTGGTGACTGCGACGAAGGCGCGTCCGCCTGTAACTTTCAGCTGATCGTTCAGCTGACGTGCTGTCTCCTCCAGATGATCCTTTGCACTTCCGATACTGCCCTCTCTGTAGATGGCTTGTGTAATATCTGAACCGATGTACGAAAAAGAGAAGGTCGTTGCAGTATCGGCGAGCACGCCGCCAGCACGCAAGGCGTCAATCCACAATTTCCAGTCCTCACCGCCCATAACTTCTACAGTTCCTTGTACCTCTTCTTCTGTTGCGGGTTCGAGCGTCACGCTGCTGACTTCCCCGGTGTGGAAGTTAACGGTCTTGTTTGTGTAAGGCTTACCAATAGGTTTAAGCACGGAATTAAACGTTTCGCCTGTGCGGGGATTTGTACGGCGACCTGAAGCGACACTATAAACCACTAGATCGACTTGTCCCAGTTCTTCGCGAATGGCTTCCACCGTTTTGGCTTTGACCTCATCCGAGAAGGCATCTCCTGTCACGCTTAAGGATTTAAGCCCAGCTTCCTGAGCGGCTTTTTCAAATGCAGCAGAATTGTACCAGCCTGCCGATGCTGTGCGTGTAGCCGTAGCATTGCTAGGACGATACACGCCAATTGTATTGGCACGCGCACCGAAGGCGGCAGTAATGCGAGAAGCCAATCCATATCCGGCAGATGCCCCGATTACAAGTACATTACGGGGGCCTTGGATAGCAGGACGGGCCTGTACATAGTCAATTTGCTCCTGAACATGTTGGGCACAGCCCACCGGATGAGCAGTGGTGCAGATAAAGCCACGTGTTCTTGGTTTGATAATCATGTTATTGTAATTCCTCTCTTCTTGTAGCGATCTTCACCCTTACTATTTTAACTTTTAACTATTTTTTTTCAAACGTGGATTTTAGTAAGTATCCTTTTTACCCAAAAGTGAATCTCTGTACAGGGTGGCAAGTGCCTAAGGGTCTGCATATGATGCTGTAACGATAAACATGAGAAGGGAGAGAGCTGCTTGAAGAACAAGAGCCGAAAAACCAACAGAAACAAAAAGCCGCTCTATCGTGTAATTGACCCGGATATGAATGAGTTAAGTATGATACAACGCTCAAAACCACTGCCTGCGGAGAGGGAGACAGAAGCAAGACTTCATCAAGTTGCTTCTCCGCCTCCCCCAACTACAGAGGAGTCGGAGCTAAAGACAGTTGTCGAGCCTGAAGTCGAGGCTCTGCACGAGAAAGAAATTGAGGTTGCAGATGTTGAGGAGACTCCAGCTTTGATGGAAGAACCCCCACTGCCAGAGCTAGAGCCAGAGCCAGAGATAGAGCTAGAGCCGGAACCAGAACCAGAACCTGATCCAATTGATGTGGAAGAAATTTTGAACAATAAGAAGGCTCCGCATGTAAACAATGCTTTCATCTATACAGACGATTTGAGTGATTTCGCTGTGACAGGTGAAAAGATCGCTCCCGCTTCCATAGATTCCAGCAAGCTGAAACAAGAGAGTATCCAAACGGAATTTCTAGCAGATTATGCTGTTCATACAATTAAAATAGCTGACGGTGCTGTGACTGCTTCGAAGATTGCTCCCGACTCCATTACGGTCGAGCATCTGTCAGACGCATCAGTGGCAGGCAGTAAATTGCAGGATCGCTCTATTAGTGGTGAAAAACTTCGTGATGGCAGCATCACTCCAGAAAAGCTGGCGGATAAAATTATCAGCGGCGATCATATTGCCAATGGCTCGATTGAAAGCCGTCATTTCAAGCAATGGATCGTGTCTTCAGATATGCTTCAAGATCAGTCGGTCACCTCCGATAAAATTCGCAGCGGTACGATTCAATCGAACAATTTGGCGAATGAAGCTGTTGATAGCTCCAAGCTGGGCGATCAGTCTGTGACCACCTCCAAATTGCGGGATGGGGCTGTGGATGGAACTAAAATCCAGGCAGGCAGCATTGAGAGCGCGCACCTGACCGAGCATGCCATTCATGCAAGGCATTTGGCCCCCGGTTCGATTAATCGCAAGCAGCTATCCGACGGAATTGTGGGCAGGGAACAATTGGAGGAAGGTGTTGTCAGCGGGCGTCATCTGGAGTCTGAGGCAGTCACCAGTACGCACATTCAGGCAGGAGCGATTGAAAGAAAGCATCTGGGTCCTGGCTCCATCGGGGAAGAGCAGCTTGGAACGGGCCAAGTAACAGCCCGGCATATCGCGGATCGGAGTATTCAATCCAATAAACTGGCAGATCAGTCTGTAGGCTCATTGCAGATTGTTGATCAATCCGTCACTTCATCCAAAATATCGGATCAGAGCATTCTCCCACACAAAATTGCCGATGAGGCAGTACTTACCAGACATATTGCAACAGCAGCCATACAAGGACCTCAGATTTCTCCAGAGGCAGTTTCTTCCGTGCATCTTCAATCCGAAATTATTCGGAAAGATCATATTGCACCAGAGGCGGTTACGGAGCAACATTTGCATTCCGGGGCTGTGACAAGCGAGAAAATAGGGAAGGGTGCAGTTCTGGATTACCATGTGGCGAATCAGGCTATCAAGGAAAATCACATCGCTTCGAGCGCTATTAAGTCTGACAAAATCGCTGACGAGGCGGTTATAGAAACTAAAATTGGCACAGGGGCGGTAACCGGAAATAAAGTTGCGTCTCAAGCCATTACCCACGTACACATTGCAACGGGAGTAATCCGTGAAAACCACCTTGCCGACAACAGTGTGGGCGGAAAGGCGTTACAGGCTCAATCGGTGGATTCAACCCATTTGGCCCAGAGCTCTGTACAGAGCAAGCATCTTGGGGAAGACAGTGTCGGAACCGCGGCGTTGCAAGAACAGTCCGTTACCGCAGACATACTAGGCGAAGGCGCTGTTCATACCGCGCATTTGGCCAGTGGTGCGGTATACTCCCACCATTTACAGGATCATGCCGTTACTTCGTTGAAACTATCGCCGGAAAGTGTGGCTACGGATAAAATTAATGATTTGGCGATTACTGCGCCTAAGCTAGCTGAGGGCAGTGTCACTTCCTCCAAGCTGTCTGCTCGTTCGGTGCAGCCATGGCATATTACGGATAAAGCAGTACTGAGCAACCATCTGGCTGTTGAAGCAGTGGAGGCGAATCATCTCGCGCCGGAATCCGTCACCTCCAACCATTTGCAGTCTGCTTCGGTCCAAACCAAACATCTCGCCCCAGATAGTGTGTCCGGCCATGCACTTCAGTCGGAAAGCGTCACTTCCGAGAAGTTAGCGGCTCGGGCTGTGCAGGCTTCCAACCTGGCGGAAAACTGCGTGGGACCCGGGCATTTGGCTGCACAGGCCGTACAAACCAGACATTTGGCCGCAGGATCAGTAGAGGACACGATATTAGCCCAGAATGCAGTGAAGTCTGAGCATCTTGCAGCAGAATCCATCCAATCCGAGCATTTGCAAAGCGGGATCATTCAGGGAGAGCATATTGCATTGCAGGCTATAGCGACTCAAGCCATACAGGATGAAGCGGTTACCTCTGCCAAACTATCAGAGGAAAGTGTAACCTCTACCAAGTTGTCAGCCCATGCAGTGCAGTCCGGGCATATTATGGATGAAGCTGTACAAAGCAACCATTTGGCCGTGGCGGTTGTGGACTCGACCCATCTGGCATCTGGAGCGGTCACCTCGGTGCACCTACAGGCCTCCTCGGTGCTAACGAGACATTTGGCTCCGGATAGTGTGTCCGGTCGTGCACTTCAAGCGGAAAGTGTAACCTCGGAAAAGCTGGCAGCCCGCTCGGTACAAGGAATGAACCTTGCAGAAGGCAGTATCGGCCCTTCACATCTATCTGTGCAGTCCGTACACACGCGGCATTTGGCAGCTGGAGCGGTACAGGATAGAGTGCTGGCAGAGGGAGCGGTGAAGTCCGTGCACATTGCCCCGGAATCGATCCAACCACACCATCTGCATACTGAAATCATTCAGGGCGAGCATATTGCATCCCAGGCCATATCGACCGATGCTTTACAAGATGAGTCTGTGACATCTGACAAACTGGCAGATGAGGGCGTGACTGCCGCCAAGCTGTCGGCCCACTCCGTACAGTCGTGGCACATTACAGACGAAGCAGTGCAAGGAAATCATTTGGCAGCAGAATCCATCCAGTCGAACCATCTGGCACCGGAAAGTGTCACTTCAGCCCACTTGCAGTCTTCGTCAGTGCTCACGAGCCATCTGGCCCCGGATAGTGTGTCCGGCCGTGCACTACAAGCGGAAAGCGTCACCTCGGAAAAGCTGGCAGCCCACTCGGTGCAAGGAATGAATCTTGCGGAAGACAGCGTCGGCCCGTCACATTTGTCTGCACAGTCGGTACACGCCCGGCATTTGGCAACTGGCGCAGTACAGGATACAACGCTGGCAAAGGGAGCAGTGAAGTCGGTACACATTACCGCGGGGTCAATCCAGCCACATCACCTGCACACAGGAAGCATTCAGGGCGAGCATATCGCATCCCAGGCCATATCGACCGATGCTTTGCAGGATGCGTCTGTTACCTCCGATAAATTGGTGGATGAGGGTGTGACTTCCGCCAAGCTGGCGGTCAACTCGGTACAGCCGTGGCACATTACAGACGAAGCAGTGCAAGGAAATCATTTGGCAGCAGAATCCATCCAGTCAAGCCATCTGGCTTCCGAATCCGTTACCTCTCGCCATTTGCAGGCTTCCTCAGTGCTTACGAGTCATCTGGCGCCAGATAGTGTATCCGGTCGTGCACTACAGGCGGAAAGCGTCACCTCGGAAAAGCTGGCAGCGCGCTCGGTACAAGGGACGAATCTTGCGGAAGGCAGCATCGGACCGTCACATCTGTCTGCACATTCCGTACACAGCCGGCATCTGGTAGCCGGAGCGGTACAGGATAGAGCGTTGGCAGAGGGAGCAGTGAAATCCGTGCATATCGCTCCAGAATCAATCCAATCACACCATTTGCACCCTGGAACCATTCAGGGCGAGCATCTGGTATCTCAGTCGATATCGACTGATGTTTTACAGGATGAGTCTGTGACATCTGATAAATTGGCCGATGAGGGTGTGACTGCCACTAAGTTGTCGGCTCACTCGGTACAGCCGTGGCACATTACAGATGAAGCAGTGCAAGCTAATCATTTGGCAGAAGAGGCCGTTCAATCAAGTCATCTGGCGCCGGAATCTGTCACCTCAGCCCACTTACAGTCTTCGGTGATACTTGCGAGTCATTTGGCGCCGGATAGTGTATCCGGTCTTGCGCTACAAGCGGAAAGCGTCACTTCGGAAAAGCTGGCAGCACGCTCGGTACAAGGGACGAATCTTGCGGAAGACAGCGTCGGTCCTTCGCATTTATCTGCACAGTCGGTACACACTCAGCATTTGGCAGTCGGCGCTGTGCAGGATACAGCGCTAGCTGAGGGGGCAGTGAAGTCAGTACACATTGCCCCGGAATCCATCCAGCCGCATCACCTGCACCCTGGAACTATTCAGAGCGAGCATCTGGCATCCCTGTCGATATCGACCGATGTATTACAGGATGAGTCCGTTACGTCTGATAAATTAGCGAATGAGGGTGTGACTGCTGCCAAACTGTCGGCTCACTCGGTACAACCGTGGCACATTGCGGACGAAGCAGTGCAAGCCAATCATTTGGCAGAAGAGACCATCCAGTCGAGCCATCTGTCACCGGAATCTGTCACTTCAGCCCACTTGCAGTCTTCGGCGGTACTTGCGAGCCATCTGGCCCCGGATAGTGTGTCTAGCCGTGCGTTACAAGCAGAAAGCGTCACCTCGGAAAAGCTGGCGGCACGCTCGGTGCAAGCGACGAATCTCGCGGAAGGAAGCGTCGGCCCTTCACAATTGTCTGAGCATGCCGTACACCCCCGGCATTTGGCACCTGGTGCAGTACAGGACAGAGCGCTGGCAGAAGGGGCAGTGAAATCCGTGCATATCGCACCGGAGTCCGTCCAGTCGCATCATCTGCAAATGGGAACCATTCAGGGTGTGCATATCGCCTCACAAGCAATACCGACCGATGCTTTGCAGAATGAGTCCGTTACGTCCGACAAACTAGCGGATGATGGCGTAACTGCCGCTAAAATATCTCCTCATTCGGTCCAGCCGTGGCACATTACAGACGAAGCGGTGCAAGCCAATCATTTGGCAGAAGAGGCCGTCCAGTCGAGCCACCTGGCTCCTGAATCGGTCACCTCTGATCATTTGCAGGCTTCGGCAGTGATGACTCGGCATATTGCGCCGGGGAGTATATCGGTTCACGCGCTCCAGGCAGGCAGCGTGAACGCTGAGAAGCTTGCACTTCGGGCGGTGCGTGCTTCGAATTTGGCAGAAGCCAGCATAAACTCCGTGCATTTAACGGAGCATGCCGTACACGCTCAGCATTTGGCCGAGGGGGCGATCCAAGGGTCCGCACTGGCAGAAGGCGTGGTGCAGTCCAGGCATATCGCGCTGGATTCAGTCCAGTCGGAGCATCTGCAAGCAGGGGCTATTCAACCACAGCATGTAGGCTGGCAGGCGGTGGTTGAGGATGCTATACAAGAAGGAGCGGTAACATCCAGCAAGCTGGCAGATGGAACGGTACAGTCCCGTCATGTGGCTGAGGAGGCTATTGAGAGCCACCACATTGGAGAGGAAGTTATTGATTCGCATCACCTAAAAGCGGGCTCAGTGACACGGGCTCAGCTGTCCACAGATATTCATCTCTCGGGACTTTTGCCAGAGGAAGGTATCAGTGGCGACAGACTTCAGGCAAACAGTATATCTCGAAACCATCTGCAAGCTCAGGCCGTCGACAGCGAGGTGCTGAGCCCGGGAGCTGTGGGAGCAGAGCATCTGCAGGCCGCTGCGGTACAAAGCCATCATGTGGCAGAGCAGAGCATTGAAGGCCATCATCTGGTGGAAGGCACTGTAGGCTCACGTGAGTTGGAGCTGAACGCAGTGAAGCCGGAGCATTTGAGCATCACTCCGGTTCGTACGTGTGCGAATCAGCCCGCATTGCAGCAGTTCGGCAGAGCGCCGTTTCTTTTGAAAGGCAGTGAAGGAGAGACGGAAGTGACCATTGTATTCGGGGAGCCTTTTCTAAACCCGGACTACACATTAGTAGCGATGACGAACCACCCTCTCTTTCATGCGACGCTGAAATCTCAGACGCCGAATGGAGCAGTGATCGTCGTAACCAAGTGGAACGAAACCGCGCATAACTACGGTATTATTTCCTGGATCGCCATTGGCTAGTGAAGACGGTTATTGTAAAACTCATAGCGTGCAGACTCATGTATTTTCTAAATACAGAGCTGCACGCTTTTTCATATACTTTTCACACATTTGCTCCACAATTATGCCGAATTCTCCTGATAAGCTAAAGATACTTTAAAGGAGAGGTGATTCAATCATGAAAAAATGGACTAAAAATGCAGCAGCCGTATTGACCGTAGTAAGTGTACTGGGAGGAGCAAGCAGCGCATTCGCCGCTACAGCAACAACGACTCCAGCGAGCACTGCACCAGTAACCAAAGCTCCTGCGGTTATGACACCAGCTACCAAAACACCGGCAAAAGCACCTGTGACGAAAACACCTGTGGTAAAAACACCGGTTAAAAAAGCTGTAACAGCTCATAAAACAACAACCAAAGCAAAGAAAGCCCCTGCCAAAAAATCCGTTGCGAAAAAAGCGGCAAGCCACAAAACAAAAGCAGTGAAAGGGCAGCACCGTACAGTTAAACATCATGCCAAAAAACATAATGTTGTTAAACACAAAGCAACAGCTCATAAAACTCGTACACATCATGTCGTAGCTAAAAAAGTGACCCACAAAACTCCAGTTAAAAAAGCAGTCCCAGCAAAAACAGCTCCAAAAGCAGCAGCCAAAGTAGTAACAACCAAGAAATAAGTTTGATGCGTAGTTAGCACTCAGCTCGCCTGGCATATACAGCAGCGATTCATGATAAGAAAGACGGGACCGGGAACGGTATACCCGTCTTTTGTCTATTCTGCTAGGCTTCTGTTAAGCTTAAAGAGAGGATGGAAGCATCCAGAACAACGGCAAGGGGTTAAGGCCATGACAAAAATAGTAGTAGTGGATGACGATGTGTTCATTCTGCAATTAATATCTGAATATTTGAAAAAAGAATCCTACGAGGTGACTTCCTTTTCCAGCGGTAAAACACTGGTAGAGCATATCCGTACGAACCGTCCGGATTGTCTCGTTCTTGATATTATGATGCCTGGCATTGATGGGCTTTCTCTACTGACTCAGCTTCGTGAGTTTACGGAAATGCCGATCATTATGATCTCTGCCCGTGGAGAAGAGAACGACCGTATTCACGGGCTGGAGCTGGGCTGCAGCGATTTTTTGACCAAGCCCTTTAATCCAAGGGAGTTGGTAGGAAGGGTCAAAGCAATGCTGAGACTGAGCAAGGCCGGAATGTCTGCATCGGACGATAGGCAAGCGGCAGAAAACGCAGATCTATGCCATGCGGGCAATCTGTATATTTTTGCTGACTTTCGTAAAGTCACAGTGGACGGACAAGAGCTGAATTTAACCTCACGTGAATTCGATCTGTTGCTGTTTCTTGCGAATCATCTGGAAAGACCTTTTGGCAGGGAACATCTGATTCAGCAGGTGTGGAGCTATGATTTTATAGGTGATGTGAGAGTCGTGGATGATCTGGTCAAACGGATTCGTAAAAAGTTAGCTGAATATCACTCTACGCTCGTCATTAACACCGTATGGGGTTTCGGATATAAAGCAACGGTTCAGGAGTTGTAATCATGCGTACGATGAGAGCTAAAATACTGCTTTCCCTGTCCATCGCCATGCTTATTACCGTCTGTATTACGGTGGTTTTATTCGTTAGGCTTATCGACGACATTCTGGTGAATCAAGTCAAATCCAAACTTCATGAGCAGGCACGCAAAGCCGTCCATATTATGAGCGATGGAGGCTTTGATCGACTGGATAATGCTGAATTTAACTATGTTATCAAGGGCGTGCTTTTATCTACCGATTACTTTATTTTAAGCACGGATAACCACATCATCGACTCAAGCGTCTCTGGAATGGAAGGCAAAAAGATCGAACATTTGCTTTTGATCCGCCAGGGATTTTTTGCATCGGTTCATCCGTCTGCCCAGGATCTGACCGCTACACATGAAGGGGTGGCTGTGCTTCAAGGTAAAAAGGTACTGTTTACGAATGAGGAATTGCCCGGACAACCTTTTCGTATTTTTGTATACTCACCCTTATCTTCTTTGAGAGCCCTGTATGTACCGTTAATGAGAACCACATTACTGTCTATCATCGCGGGTTTTTTAGTGATTCTCGTCATTGGTCTGATGGTGGTCTCACGTCTGGTGCGTCCGCTCAAACGATTGAAGGAGGCGGTTGGCAACTATGAGCCGAATCAGCCGCAGGATAGTGATTTTCCGCAGGCGGATAAAAGTGAGATTGGCGAGCTGATCGGCACCTTTCACTCCATGTCCGCCCGTATTCAGCAGCACCATCACGGTCAAATTGAATTTCTACAAAATGTATCTCACGAGCTAAGGACACCGTTAATGTCGATTCAAGGCTATGTATATGCCATACAGGATCAAGTGGTATCCCAGGACGAGGGACTGAGTATCATCAAAGTGCAGTCCCAGCGGTTAATTGACATGGTGGAAAAGCTGCTGCAGCTATCGAGGCTGGAGGCGCTGAATGAAGAATGGCCTGTCTCTCTGGTTGATCTTAGAAGCATGGCGGAGGATGCTGTTCATCTATTGATGCCGGTGGCTGCTGAACGTTCTATCTCGCTCCGAGTGGAGGGAGAGGGTCTGCATGTGGCCGTTCCGGCCGAGCAATTGTTCCGCATGATATTGAATTTGCTGCAAAATGCAGTTCGGCATACCTCTACGGAGGTTGTCATTCATTTGGAGACAGGGACAACACCGGAGGTTGTATGGGTTATACATGTGGATGATGATGGGGAAGGGCTGACCGAACAAGAGGCAACCGAGGTGTTCGGAAGATTCTATGCGGGCTCGAATGGTGTCACAGGTCTTGGATTGGCTATTTGTCGTCAAATTGCTACCCGGTTGAATGGAGAACTACTCTGCACACGTTCGCCATTGGGTGGAGCACGCTTCAGCTATATCCAGCGCATGTTATAAATGAGTACAAAAATGGTTAAAAATGATCGTTTTTTCGGAGAAACATTTCATTTATCTAACATCGAATGGAAGTTTTTCGGTGATATTTGAGATATAGCTTGACTGGTAGGTACTAAACTGAGTAAAATTAATCGTATATACCTTGACTCATGGACGTCGTTTTTTTAGATAGTGGTCAATAATAGTGATGAATAATAAATGAAAGAGTGATGAGATGAACCGCCTTTTGGAAGTGAAGGACTTAACGATATCTTTCAAGACCCGCCAGGGACTAGTGCAGGCCATTCGTGGCGTAAACTTTCATGTCAATAAAGGAGAGACGCTGGCGATTGTGGGCGAATCCGGCTCAGGTAAAAGCGTAACCTCACAAGCTGTTATGAAGTTGATTCCGACCCCTCCGGGCATTTATCAAAAGGGTCAAATTATGTTTGACGGACAAGAGCTGATTAATAAAACGGAAAAGCAGATGCAAAAAATTCGTGGTAAGGAAATTGGCCTGATTTCTCAGGACCCAATGACTTCGCTTAACCCGACGATGAAAGTGGGCAAGCAGATCACGGAAGTGCTTTTCAAGCATGAAAAAATATCCAAGGATGCTGCTCGCAAGCGGGGTATTGAGTTGCTGAATCTAGTAGGTATTCCACATCCTGAACAGCGTTTTAACCAATATCCGCATGAATTTAGTGGTGGTATGCGTCAACGTGTCGTCATTGCGATGGCATTGGCTGCTAATCCGAAACTTCTGATTGCCGATGAGCCGACGACTGCGTTGGACGTAACGATTCAAGCTCAAATTTTGGAGCTGATGAAGGATCTTCAGAAAAAGATCGATACTTCCATCATCTTTATTACTCATGACCTCGGTGTTGTGGCGAAGATGGCTGATCGCGTTGCTGTTATGTACGCAGGACAAATCGTGGAAACAGGTACGGTTAATGAAATTTTCTACAACCCGAAACATCCATATACATGGGGCCTTCTCGCCTCTATGCCAAGTTTGGACAGCCATGGTCAGAAGCTGGCAGCTATCCCGGGAACACCTCCGGATCTGCTTCACCCACCTGTAGGGGATGCTTTTGCAGCCCGCAGTTCTTATGCTATGAAAATTGACTTTGAGAAAGAGCCTCCACTCTTTCAATTATCCGATACGCACTTTGTGAAATCATGGTTGCTGCATCCAGATGCGCCAGCGGTTGAGCCACCAGATGCGGTAAAGGCTAAGCTTCGCAAGCTGGATAACGCATTTGAAAAGCCGGTTTTGGTAGAACAATACGGTAGTTAATGTGCGCTATAATTTGTAATTAAACAAATGAAAAATAAAAAAAGGGCTGTTCTCTCCGTGTGGAATCATTCTACGGAGGAAACAGCCTTTTTGGTGTAAAATCGCAGGTTGTATGCGTCTGCGGTTATTTGTGTTAACGGGCAGTGTTTACAGCTTACCAGAGCCAGCTTGGGAAGTGACTTCTGCCTTCACACTGGCGGATGGGGAAATTTTATCGTTCAGCGATGGTTTCCAGCCTACAGAGGAGCTAAGACCCGCACTGGAGCCTGCATTAACAGCTTGTCCATTCAGGATTGTGCCCGTATCTGACAGGGCAGTTCCACCAAAGACAGTCACGATTTTAGCTGCAGATAAACCGGCAACGTCAATAACATTGTTTTCGGCGAAGATTTTGGAGGATTTACCTGCGCCCCATATATACAGTGAAGGATATTCGGAGCGTTTTACATCACCTGTATAGTAATTGTTGTACAGATGGACTTGTCCATACCGCACGCGTGGTGTGCGTTGTACCGTGTTTTCATAATAATTGTGATGCAGGGTTACACGTAAAGTCCCTTCATCTGCTGTTTTACTGTCGCTGTTGCCAATAATCGATGATTTATCATGATCGTAAAAATGATTGTAAGAAACCGTAACCAGATCGCCCTGGTTAATCACATCGAGAAGCCCATCATGATGCTGGTATTCTTGACCGTAAAAGGAGCCGTTTTGGCTATCTGGGTGAGATCCATCATTGAAGGTATTGTGGTCTACCCATACATGTGTGGCGCCGTTAATTGTAATGCTGTCATATTCCGAATTCCAATTGCCTGTGCTGCCGTCCGTTGGGTCCCATTGAGGAAAATAATCGTAGGCATCCTGGAACTCAATATTACGGATAATGACATTATCTGTCCCTTTTTTTAGTTGAAGGTTCGCGCCGTTAATGACGGCATTGCTACCCTGACCGACAATCGTTGTATTAGAAGGAATCTCAATGACGACACGACTGGCCTGATTTTTTTGTGAAGCCTCACGTGCCTTTTCCAATGTGCCGGACGGAGCCTTTTTACCCCAAGTGGATGGGTCATAAGCTTTGAGGTAGGCGTCAAAATCATATTTAGAGTCCTTGTAATCGTTCAATCCCAACGGCTTGTTATTGTCATCGACGTTGGCGTTGATCGTGCCTTTGACATAAATGATTTTAGGCGTACTATTGCTGTTTTTGCCCAAAGCATCGACTAATTGCTTGCGATTCGTTACGGTGAAAATATTAGAAGAAGAGGCTGCAGCTCCGCCTGTTGTGCCTGTAGAAAAGGCTGCCCAACCGTTTTTGTTACCAAGCGTTTCTTTACCAATATCGCTGGCTGCATGAGCAGGTGAACCAAGAGGGGACAGGGTAGTGAATAGCAGAGCTGCTGCAATTCCGAGTGAAAATCTCTTTTTCATAAAATACCTCCGTATATTGGATGAATAGAGTAGACAAACGAAGGGAGTCCCGGGTGCTCCTGTGGTTTCTACATTTTCTATCATACTTCGTGTTCCAGTATTTGTTAATATAATAAAAGTTACATACTAAAATTTTTGTCGAATTTTTTATATAATTCAATAGACCCCTACTTTTTCCAATCAAGACGTATATGTAATAATGAAAACGTTAACAATCACACGGAATAGGAAATGTATATATGAATATATGGAATTGTTTTTGTGTTTTTTCTCAAAATGTTAACGATTTCAATCTATACATTCTGGAAGGTCGATTTATAGATTTTTGCAGAATCCTCAGGTAAAATGGCTTGTAATAAAGCTGAGGAGGAATGGGCATCATGGCAGAGCATTTAGCAGATATCTTGAAGTTGTTGAAGCAAAAAGAGTGGGTAGATTTGTCCCACGCTTTTTATCCTGAAATCCCTCATTTTCCAGTATTCGATAATGTTCAGGTGGATACCCTGTTTACCCACGACGATGGCTTTTTTGTAAAACAATACTGCTTTCCAGGTCAGTATGGGACTCACATTGATGCACCCGTTCATTTTGTGAAGGGCAAACGTTACTTGCATGAGCTTTCATTGAAGGAGCTGGTTTTGCCGCTCGTTGTCATTGACCGTTCAGCAGCCGTTGCAGCCAATTCTGACTATGAACTTACGGTTGCGGATATTTTGGACTTTGAGAAAGAGCATGGACGCATTGCTGATCAGTCCTTTGTCGCTTTTCGCAGTGATTGGAGCAAACGTTGGCCTGATTCAGATGCCTTCTCGAACAAGGATGACGCCGGAGATGCACACTGTCCGGGCTGGTCGCTAGAGGCGCTACGCTTTTTGGTAGAAGAACGAAATGTGGCTGCCATTGGACATGAAACGCTAGATACGGATTCTTCTGTAGCTTATCGCAAAGCTGGCAAGCTGGTAGGGGAATATTACATATTGGAGCAGGATCGGTATCAAGTTGAGGTGCTGACAAATTTGGACAAGTTGCCCCCGACGGGCGCGGTCATATATAATATCGTTCCGAGCATTCAAGATTCCCCCGGATTTCCAGTGCGCTCCTTTGCTATTTTGCCTTAATCATACAGTACCCAGTCATTTGAAAACGATTGTATATTCATCTTGAGCTTAAAAGACCGATTCAGATATCGACATCTGAATCGGTCTTTTCTAGCTTATAGGGGGAATGTACAGCCTGAATGACCGTTCAGTCCATCTTTGAATCAACATGATGAAACATCTTAAGTGATAATCGTTACGGTAGGGGCAGAGATGGTGGGCTGAGTTGATATGGTGGAGGTTGTGCCGCTAAAATCAGATATTTCTATGACAGCGGGGACACCTGGTGTAATATCTACAGAGGCAATGACCAGACTTGCCGTGGTCAGGGTGAATAAGGAGCTCTGCTGAATAACTCCATTAATATAATAATTAGCAGAATCAGTAGCCGTTAATGTTGGTAAAGCAACAACGGGAGCGTCGGCGTCATCTACGAAGCTTGCAGCAGGAATAGTTGTTGTTGTTGCTCCGATCATCCCGGCTGTAATTGTTGCAAAAAAACGAGTCACGGCTGGGGTTACAGTCGTGCTTATGGCACCACCAGTTGCTACGGGAGCAGTAGCTACTGCTGTGTACACAGGTTTTATGATGGGCATAGTTTTCATCTCCTTTCTTTACTGGTATGAGCCATTCGGTGGCTCTTAATCAATAAATGATTTCTCAACCTATTCGGAAACGGCATATTAACCTTTCTATTAATAATAGGGTGAATGGAGAAGGCCTATTTTGCTACAAATACAGATGGAAGCGAATACTTGGAATCGGCATCCTACAAATGCCTAAAACCCTAAAGAGGGATATGCATACAATACATAAATAAGCATGTGAGAAGGAGGTGTACACGACTGGTATGAGGAGACGCGATTCATCACTAAGAAGGCAAGGAAAAAGAACCGTACATTGCAAGATCAACAAACGTAAAAAGTGTAAAACAAGTTATTCACTCAAAGGTAGAACAAAAACGGGGTTCCATGCCAAAAAGCATCCAAAGCTAATCATGCAACGGAGATGTAGAAATGCTCCTACCAAGCGGAGGCGGAGAATGGGCAAGACGGGAAAGCCGGGTGTTCCAGGTTCGGCAGGAGCACAGGGTATTCCTGGTTTGACAGGGAAGCAAGGCGAAGCCGGGTTAACAGGGGTACAAGGTATTCCAGGTTTAGCAGGAGCACAAGGCATACCGGGAACTGCGGGAACACCGGGAGTCCAAGGAATACCAGGAATACAGGGTCCAGCAGGAACACGGGGAGCGCCAGGTCCGGCTGGCGTCCAAGGTAGTTCAGGTGCAACAGGTGCACCCGGCCCTACTGGAGCACAGGGCATAGCGGGCCCAACCGGAGCCCAAGGAATAACAGGCCCAACCGGTCCGGCAGCTGACATTTCAAATATTGAAATTATACCCATAGCCGAGCGATATTTTTATTTTGCACCTGCTACAATTGAGTCTTCAATCACGATTATGGCGGATCAATTTTCTGTAGATGGTGTACAGGAGCCCTTTCAGCGGTTTAATGTCGGAAGCAACAGTTATGCCAATCTATACATTAATGGAATGATACAAGAAAGCACATTGTATAGACTGACACCTGAATCGCTGACGATTCGCCTTAACGAAGGGGAGGCAATTTCCTCCGGCACACCTATTATTGTGGAAATTGTTCAATTTAGTGTGCGAGCCAGTGGATGATACTGTTCGCGGTGAGGCAACCCAGAGGCAGATACAGCTGTTTTTGGGGCAACGAGCCTTTGCGTCCGACATGCCAAAGCTGAAGACCGGCCTTGGAGCTTTGGTTATGGATGGCGTGCACGACTTTTTGCAGCGGGGAAATGTGCTCGTCGCTCATATGCCAAGACTGCCTGAGTCTTTTCCCTGCTGGGTGACTGCATGCACCTTAAGCATAATGAGTCCCGCCTGCCCGAGCGCCCGTTTTATTCGATTACATATCTATTTTATATGAATAAAATGTGGCGATACACGTATCATTAATTGTATTTATGATCATTCACTTATAAAAACATGGTATTTAGGTTTAATACAATATATATCAAATGAAAGTATGAAGACAGAATGAGCCTGCATAAAAATATAATTTGCATTTTAGTTAGTTATCACTTACTATAATTTTATGAACAAGAAAACACATATAGACAGCAAAAAGAAAGATATTCTGCAGGCAGCGATGTGCTTATTTGCAACCAAAGGAATTGACGGGATTTCAGTCAAAGAAATTGGAGAGGCTGCCGGTGTGACGGATGCCGCGATTTATAAGCATTTTAAGAGTAAAGATGCGATGGCCTTGGAAGTATTTGGGCAGTATTGCAATAGCTACACCACCTTAATTGACTTCTATCGCAAGCAGAGTGGGAACTTCGTTAGTCGTTTCCATCAACTGGTGGATGAAGTGCTGAATATGCATGATGAGGACCAGTATGGTTTGCTTCTACTATCACAGCATCATGAGCTGTATGTTGAAGCAAGCCAGAGCCAGAATGTGCGTCAGCCGCTGGAGGCGTTGACTGAATTCATCGAACAGGGGATTCAACAAGGTGAACTGCCGAAGCAGGATGCTAAGCTATCCGGTGTGCTCATCATTGGAGCTATTACACGCTTGTCCGTATCCAGCCTGGAAGGTGAACTTCCACAGCAGTTGGTTCCATTTGCAACAGAGGTCAAACAACGTTTAACAGCTTTATTAAGTAAAGGTCAGTAGTGACCTTTTCTTTTTAAATATAAAGTTAGTGTTTTCTAACTAAAATCATAATGTGAAGATAGGAAGTGGCTTATATGTCTAAAAAAATATTGGTGATTCAAGGGAATCCAGTCGCTGGCAGTTATGGAGAAGCGTTGGCTCAATCCTATGTAAAAGGAGCGAAGGCTGCAGGAGCAGAGGTTCGTTTGTTGCAGTTATCCGCGTTGGATTTTAACCCAAATCTATTAGGTGGATATCGTAATAAATTGCCGCTGGAACCTGATTTGATCCAAGCACAGGAGTCGATTAAATGGGCAGAACATCTTGTTTTTGTCTTTCCAATCTGGTGGGGCAGCTTGCCTGCATTAATGAAAGGCTTCATTGACCGTACCATTATGCCGGGGTTTGCGTTTAAGTATCAAAAAGGAAAATCCTTGCCTGACAAGCTTCTAAAAGGAAGAACAGCTCGCCTCATTACAACGATGGACGGTCCGCACTGGTACTACCGATTTTTCCAGGGACAGCCTGGGCATCGGATGATGAAGGATTCCACGCTGCATCTATGTGGTGTCAAACCAGTGCGTTCTACGACCATTGATCTTATGAATAAGTTATCGGATCAGCAGCGCAACGATTGGCTGAGCAAGGTGGAGCAGCTAGGTCGAAGCATGAGCTAGGTGTTCCCCTGACCCAAACCCATTGGCCTACAGGTAAACCATAGCGGTATCTGAGCATAATCGACCTGCGAGAAGGAAAAAGACCGCAATGGGAGCAACTAGCTCGCATTGCGGTGTTCGGAATAGCTTATGTTTGCAATCAACGTTAAATAAATATCGATGCAACGATTAAAATAAATCCGATCGCTAGACCGGCAGGGCCCCAATAATGCATAGGGATAAAAAACAGACTGTGCTGGGTTCCCATTCGATAGCGTTGTCCCGTTTCCATATCAACTAGCACTTTGTCCGAGTCGGAGTTGAGTGCTTTCCCCAAATACCAGATAATAACTCCCGACACAATGAACACAAAAGCCATTGGCAGCCGGGAATCTATGGAGTCAAGCCCTAGAGCGGATACTAAACTACCGACAATAACAAATAAAATCCCTGGAATAATAATATTTAAAATACCAAAACCCTTCCAAATAATCACATGAATACTTCCTTTCTAAATTAAAATCCAACATATGTATTTATCGGTTGAAAGAGAGATTTAGTTTACAAAATGACCCATTCAATGGGGAATTTACAATGTGTAAAACTGGAAGAACAAAAAAAGCCGTTTCTCCACATCTTCATAGCCCAGCATAATCTGGCCTGAAGGAGGAAAATCGGCTTTTTTAATTAAGTGAAGTTGAAGGCCTGTGCCTATTCGGCTGCGGCTTCCGCTTGCTGGGCTACGGAAACAACAGGCTTCATAATTCGACCCAGCATATCTTGCTTCGGACGATTCCAGGTAGTCCAGTCATCCAGCAGCAGACCGCCTGTGTCGCCGCTATTCGGATTCAGGGACCAGTACGTAAAGTACAGGTTGTTGGCACCAATATAGTCTACGAGTGCATTTTGCCATTTCCCCTCAGGAGTAGACAAATCAACATTACGACCGCCGAATTCACCGACCAGTACCGGAGCTATGTTTTGCTTGCTGATGTAGCCCCAGGTTTGATCCCAGATCGCAGGCAGGTTGGACGGGAAGGCCGGGTCGTTGAACCATGGCTGCGAAGACACACCGGGGCCGTAATCGTGTGGAGAATATACGACACGGTTCGGTACGTCCAGAACGACAGGATAGTTGGCTACACCTGTCAGGTTGCCACCCCACCAGTATTGGCTATTGTTGCCTTGTACATTGTGGTCTACACCTTCTACGAGAATCAGCCAATTCGGATTCACGGACAGAATCGCATTCCCTGCACGTTGTGCCGCCAGACGCCAGTCTGTGGAGGCATTGCCTGTACCCCAGCTTGCTTGACCGTGTGGCTCGTTGTGCAAATCCGCACCAATGACGGTGGGGTTGTTTTTATAACGGTCAGCCAACATTTTCCAGTCACTAATCCAGCGAGACTCAGGGTACTGGGATGTGTACCACAGCTCGGATTGCCCACCTGAGCCTGGACGGTGACGGTCAAGGATAATCTGAATACCGCGTTGTCCAGCTTTTTCGATCAGCTTGTCCATAATTTGAATCGGGTTTAATCCGACCAGATCAGGGTTTTTGTGATAATCAATACTGTCTGGACGGGAACTGGAATCGAACAACTGATTGCTGTAAGGCAGACGAATCAGATTGTAGCCTTCTTTCTTCACCTGATCCAGCATGTCGTCCATTGAGCGGCTCCACAGTCCATGCAAGGTGTAATTAGGAGTTTCCAGACCGAACCAGTTCAGGCCGTTAAATGCCGCTTCTTTCCCAGATTCGTCTACAATCTTGTTTCCTTGGGTGTGATAATATCCTTTCACACTGGCTGCATCTGCAGAAGCGGGTGTATAGCCATACAGTGTGAAGCCCATTACGAGGGAGGCAATGACGAAAAATGTTTTTCTTAATCCTTTTTTCTTCATAATTCTGCTTCCTCCTTTATTTAAAAGAATTTGTAACCGATTACATTTTCATTTTATGTTCAAATCTTCCATCAAACAAGTTCATAAAATTCGTATATTTCTAAGATTTCGTTCGAAATCAATAGATTTATAACAACGGATTATCAAGCTAAGTAGGAAAGTTCCTCTTGTAAAAGATTCGTGAAGGAGTTTCCACCCCGTATTTTTGGCCGCGCTTGTATATGAGGTAGAGGCACGCTCTAACTCTTCATTTATTATATTTTCCTGCTGTAAAAGAAGGTATATAATAAAGTGAAATTCACTTTACATACAGGTTGCAGAATATATATATTTGAAAATTAACATGCCTGACATGCAGAAAAAGAAAGGAGGGTAATTATGGTAACAACGATGAAGGAAGTGGCAGAACGTGCCGGGGTGTCGAAGAGTACAGTTTCGCAGTTTCTGCAAAAGAGATACAACTATATGAGTGAAAACACCAAGAAGAAGATCGAGCAAGCGATTGAGGATCTCAGTTATATACCCAATGAGGTGGCACGTAGTCTCAAGCAGAAGAAGACCTTCATTGTGGGGGTTATTTCTTCAACCATTTTATCGAGATTTACAACAGAAGTCGTGCGTGCCATTGAAGATGAATGCCAACTGGAAAATGTCCAGGTCATTGTCTGCAATACCGATGATGATTCGCTAAAAGAGAAAAAGTATGTCCAGTCGATGATTGCTCGGCAAGTGGATGGACTTATCATTTTCCCGACGGAAGAGAACAAGAAATTATATGTTTCCCTTGTCAAAAATGGCTATCCCTTCGTGTTTGTGGACCGCAAAATCGATGAACTCAGCGTAGATACGGTGCTACTGAATAATGAAAAGGCCAGCGAGCTTGCGGTTGAAGCACTCATTGAGCATGGTCATAACAACATTGGGATTATCACGTTCCCCTTAGGCAAAAAAGCGATCACCACACGAAGTGAGCGACTGTCAGGTTACCGAAATACGCTGGGTAAACATGACATACCCGTGAATGAAAACTATATCAAAAGCGGCAGGTTGGATGAAATGCCTAATCTGATTGGACAACTATTCCACATGGAGAACCCGCCCACCGCAATCATTGCTACGAATGACATGATTTTGGAGCAGGTGCTGATCTTTGCCAAAAATAATCATCTGACCATACCTAATGACTTTTCCTTGATTGGCATAGATGATGTATCCTTTGCGTCTTTTTATAATCCGCCGATCACAACCGTTTCCCAGCCGAGTTTTGAAATGGGGAAAAGGAGTGCCAGGCTACTGCTGGAGAAAATTGATCAAAAAGAACAGGATCATGAGGAGCTGTCAGAAATCATCCGTATGAATCCGGTCATCAACCACAGAGAATCGGTCCTAAAGCTGAACTGAATGTTTGAATAAGTCCTTTTCTTTTTTTTGAAAACGTTTTTATGAATTCTATTGTAAAAAGAAAATAAAGAGCTATAATGATCTTATGATTCGAGTCATGAATACCCTTTCATTTATGGTTGTCCTGAATTTAGTGATGATGGTGATTGAAGAGAGGGGAGGAATGGAGCTTAAGCGAATAATGTATGGAGTAATTTGTGATTTAATTCACAAAAAATGATTCTGCTTCTTTTTACATTCCCGGAAGGGAAATTTTTTTCGAGTATTACTAAATCGATTTAGTAAGAATGGAAAATAATAAAAGAAAGTCGGAGATCACTATGGAAATGTTTATGAGCATTATCAGGGAGCCATCCATCATTATCGCGATTGTGACATTACTCGGCCTTATATTCCAGAGGAAGAAAGTATCAGAAATCATTACGGGAACTACCCTTTCTTTCATGGGCTTCACCATGATCAAGGTCGGCGGCGGCATTTTAGGAGGCGTTCTCACTAACTTCAGCCAAATTTTTTCTTATGCGTTCAACCTTAAAGGTGTCGTACCCAGCAATGAAGCCATTATGGCACTGACCATTGATCAGATCGGGGCGGATGCTGCGCTCATTCTGCTCTTTTCCATGATCCTTAACATCGTGCTTGCACGTCTGACCAAGTTCAAGTACATTTATTTGTCTCTTCACTTGATTTTGTTTATGAGCTTTGCCGCTACAGCCGTTATGAAAGGTCTAGGTCTCAGTTCGCTGACTACGATCATCGTCGGTTCATTGGTCATTGGGAGCTATATGGCGGTGTTTCCTTACCTACTCCGGAATGCTAGCAAAAACATTATTAAATCGGATGATTATACGATTGCTCATGCTTCCATGACCTCTTACATTCTGGGCACCTATTTAGGGAAAGTGTTCGGCAACCGTGAAAATGACACCGAAAATGTAAAAATTAATGACCGCATCAGTTTTTTGCGCGACCCCAATGTTGCAACGACCTTGACGATGCTTGTGCTTTTGCTGGTATCCGGACTGGTTGCTGGTTCTGATTATGTCAGCAAATTATCGGATGGCAAAGAATATATCGTCTTTATCCTCGAACAGTCAGCTATTTTTGCTGCCGGCTTGTATATCGCAAAAGCAGGTGTTAAGCTGTTCACAACTGAAATTGTACCCGCTTTCAAAGGATTCTCCCAAGTGTTCGCACCTGGAGCAATCCCTGGTGTGGATGTTCTGGTACTGTTCGATAAATCACCCAATTCCGCGTTGGTAGGCTTCTTGGTCAGCTTCTTCACAGGCGTTGCCTGCGTCTTTCTTTTCCCGTTTGTCGGATTGCCTGTCATTGTGCCAGGGATCATGGCCTGCTTCCTCGCTGGTGGTGCAGCCGCGATATTCGGCAATTCCAGCGGTGGTTTTAGAGGAGCTGTTATTTCCAGTTGTCTTAATGGATTCTTGCTCTGTCTGCTACCAGCTCTCACTTTGCCGCTCTTTTCTTTTTTGGGTGCCGAAGGGGTGACGTTCGCCGATCCCGACTTTACCACCCTTTCTGGAGTACTTTGGCTTATTTTCCGCTGGTTTTAAACTAAATCGATTTATGAATTTTTCAAAAAATAACTTATCTAAATCATTTGTGCTTAAAAAGAGGAGGAATGATCCATGTTTTTTAACGACCAAGATATTCAAATTGATATCGTTGACAGTAATACCACCCGGAAAGTGCTAGCCCACAGCGACCAGCTTATGTATGTCAAAGTGATGTTTGCTAAAGCACAAATAGGGGAAATCCTGTTGCATAAGCATGTCCATGAACAAGTCACCTATGTAGTGAAGGGAAGTTTTAAGTTCATGATTGATGATGGCGAAACCAAGGAAGTGCAGACCGTCAAAGAAGGAGACAGCATCCATTTTCCATCCGATACTCTTCATGGCTGTATCCCACTGGAGGATGGCGGAATTCTGCTAGATGCATTTACACCAGCACGTGCAGATTTCCTGTAACGTCCGATCATTTCATTTTTATCTTTTTTTAGAAGAAGACCGGCAAGTATGTTATATTTAACAAACGGCAATCGTGATGAACAGTAATATAGTGATTTTTAGAAAAGGATGAGACAATTTTGGAAAACAACGAAACTCAGCAGGAATTTGCAGAAGTATATGAGCAGCTTAAAGTAGCTGCAAACCGAACCTCCGATTGGAAAACACGCCTAGCTGCGGTAAATGATCTGGGTGCATGGAAGAACCAGCAGACAATTGACTTGCTGACACATCGTTTAAATCATGATACGGTATATGCCGTTCAGGAAGCAGCTTACCGCAGACTTCAGGAATGGGGCGAGAATGTACAGCCGCCTGTGCGCAAAGAGGGTGAGCTTGTTAAGGGTCTGACGAAGATACTGGTGCGGATTAAAAAAAGCCTGCCAGCCGACCATACCTATAACGATTTTCGCGAGAAGCTGCACAAGATGAGAGTCGATATTTATGACATCTATGAAGGCGACAAGGGCGCTGAATTTGACCAGTGGCTGGAGCAAAAATGGGCTTCATTATCCACAAGGTAATTTCTGAACCCTGTAATTGTATGTATTTTAAGGATGGTTGCAGGTGATACAGACAGAGCCTTAACAAGGATAAGGGATTATCTTTGTTAAGGTTTTTTTATATATACTTCGGCAATAGGGTACGATGGGATCGGATTATTTTAGTGTGTACATGGGAGGGACTAACATGAGCAAGGCGAAGCTGTGTTTTATCGGGGCTGGCTTTCACGCTTCAACGAATATATATCCTGCTGTTATTGGGGCAGGTGCTGAAATTCAGGCGATTGCGACTAGAGATTTAAGCAGATCGAAGACAGCACTTCAGCGGTTTGGAAGTAGTGGCACACCTTATGACAATTACAAGGCTATGCTGGAGCAGGAAGACTGTGATGGAGTTGTCGTGATAGCACAAGCGGCAGATCATCCTTCGCTCGTACTAGACTGCATTAAGGCTGGAAAACATGTCTTTGTAGACAAGCCACTGGGTTGGAATGCCGAGGAAGCGGCCCAAATTGCAGATGCGGCAGAAGCAGCAGGCGTTGTGCTGATGGTTGGTTTCATGAAGCGCTACGCACCTGTATACATAAAGTTAAAAGAATGGATTGAGGGTGGCTCGCTTGGAGCCGCACGCTCATTTCAGGCAAAATTTCTCGTGGACAGTACCCAGTTTTGTAAAACTGGCGAAGACTTCATGAAGCTGGCGGCGGTTCATATGATCGACCTGGTACGTTATTTGTTCGGGGAAGTGGTACAGGTTACCGGATTTGCGAACGATAACGGTGAGTGTATTTCCCATACGATTGCCTTGAAATTTGAAAATGGTGTAGTGGGCAGCCTATACTTCGCAGGTATGACAGCATGGACACGCGAGAGTGAAGGGATTACGGTAACCTTTGACCACGGTTTTGCGAACGCGGATGAGGTGAATACACTGATCATTCACAAGTCGGAGAGTCATACAGAGCTTCCTTGGAAATCCCTTGCGGAAAATGATACGGTTCTGACACCATCAGCTTCCGCGATGTCGGGCGGATACCGTGATTTGTACTTGCGCGGTTTTGTCGGTGAAATTGCTCATTTCATGAACTGCTGCCAAGAAGGACGGACGCCTGATTCAAGTGGACGAGACAACGTGAAAACGATGGAGCTGTGCGACCGCATTTTGGCTGCCCTCCAATAGGATACCTATTTTATATCCAAGCTTCGGAGCCTGGACGGTACCTTAGTTTGGGTGATTTTAAAGAAGCTTCGGTTTAACTGGTCAGTAGATGGCTCCTGCATGTGTCGGGAGTCATTTTTTTTAATAAGTATCGTTATTACGTGTTATTGTCGAACATAATGATTCCAGAGATTGCTGTCCATTTTGATATAATCTCTGCTGAAAATATGCCAACAAAGGAGAATGATGCGCTAGAATAGAAAATAGAAAGCGTTCTCATTATCTACTTTTCTGCGATGGCTCAGGGGGAGATGGCATATGCGTTTAAGGTACCAACCATTAAACACATTACGTAATCAGATTTTTATCGGATTTATACTGGTGATGCTTATTATGATGAGTGTAGCGGGGGCGTTCATTTATCTCAATGTGTCTCACCTGTTAAAAGACAGTGCCGAGCGACATATTGGTCAAACTGCGGTACAAGCAAGCGGTAGGCTGGATGCATTAATCGGCCAGATGGACAGTTTGACGGAGCAGGTCGCTAATCACCCGTCTGTTCAGCATATTTTGCTGGAGGAGCGCAACGGGGGCAAGGTGAATTTTGGACAGCGTCAATCCCTACTGCAAGTGATGCATAGCTATCAGGCATATATGCCGAGTGTCGGCTCACTGGAACTGTATACTGCTGAAGGGAAGATGTTGTTTCCGATTAGAGAGGGCAGTCTGGAGGAACGTATCGGACAGGCAGACATCCGGGAAGCGAATCAGATGAAAGGAAGACTGGTCTGGATCGGCATTGATCCCGAGGACCCCAGGTCACTGCTAGCAATTCGGCAGGTCAGCTTGGTGGATCGCTGGTTCTCACGCGGAGGGTACCTCATTACCCGTATGGAGCGAAGTTATTTTGGACTGAATGGTGCGTCAGCAGTCAATGAAGAAGCGGATGAAACCATGCTGCTTGTAGATCGTCAAGGCCAGCTGCTGTCGGGTGAACCAATGAACCAGACGGATTTGTCAGGTGTACTGCACAGCAAGACACAGACGGTTCATATTGGGGAGCGGGAATATGTGAAGGCTGTTCAGCAGTCGGAGCGGACGGGCTGGTCGCTGCTGATCCTGATTCCGGTTAGCGTCGTCACAGACGGAATTACGGTTTTACGGACTACGCTTATCATTTCCGCGTCTCTTGGTGCCGTGCTATTCCTATTTATGTCCTTTATGTTGTCTACGTTGATTACAAGACCGATAGGTCACTTGATTCAGGCGATGCGTCGTTCACGGGAAGGGGCGTTGGCTCTGAATCCAGAACCGGCAGCAGCGGTCGAGCTGCGAGAATTGAACGCAGAGTACAATACGATGATTGTCGATATCAATGAATTGATCCATGTCATTTACGAGAAGGAGGTTTTACAAAGCCAGACCGAGCTTAAAGCTCTGCAGGCACAGATCAATCCGCATTTTCTTTTTAATACGCTGGATGCTTTCAACTGGTCGCTACAGGAGAAGGGAGAGGAGGAGCTTGCCGGGCTGATGGTGTCCATGTCGCGGCTGTTTCGTTATGTTATTGAACCGGCTCACCATGACTCTTGGGTGACCCTCGGGGAAGAAATGGCGCAAATCCGTCGTTATCTGGAACTGATGGAGATGCGTCTGGGGGAACGTCTGAGCTGGCAAATTCATATGCCTTCAGAGGCAGCCAGAATTCCGCTTCCTAAACTGCTGATCCAGCCTATTCTAGAGAATGCTATTTTGCATGGTGTGGAAAATCGCATCGGCAACGGCCGTGTTGAAATCAGTGTCACTCCTTCGACCAGACCGGGGTGGACCAGGATCGCGGTCATAGATAACGGACCTGGAATGACAATGGAAGAACTTGCAGCTGTGCGTACAGCGTTGATGGGGGGAGCAGCCTGCGAGAGCAAGGGAACCGGTATGGGACTGGTTAATGTGCAGCGCAGGCTCGCTCTCTATTATGACAGCGCATCTTATCCAACGGACGGTGTGCTGATACATAGTGCTGAGCAGGAAGGAACGGTGGTCGCTTTTGAAATTCCTGATGAATATGGAGGGCGGTAGGAATGAGTGTTTCATCCAAAACCATTGTCATTGTAGACGATGAACAGCGAACACGTCAGGGGATACACCAGACACTGGAGCAATGGGCAGCCGGGAAATACCGGATTGTGACATTCGGTAATGGTTTGGAAGCACTAAATATACTGCGTGCAGAGACGGTTCATCTGTTGATTACGGATGTCCGGTTGCCGGAATTCAGTGGGCTGGATTTAATCCGCTCTCTGGAACGGGATTCACGACGACCAGCGACCATTGTCATCTCAGGCTATGCGGAGTTTGATTATGTCCAGCAGGCTCTTCGTCTGGGAGCCGTCAATTATTTGCTCAAACCGATTGATAAACAAGAGCTGCTGAATGCGGTCAATGAAGCGCTTCGGCTGGAAGAGGAGCGGCAGCGATACGAGAAGCTGGACAAGCTGGCTGACCCTGTTCTCCTAGAGCTTGATCTCCAGGCGGCTACCCTTAGTGATCCGGTACGACGTGCCTTCACCTTTATGGCGGAGCATCTTCACGAATCCATTACGATGGCGCAGACTGCCGCGCATTCACACCTGAATGCGAGCTATTTTAGTGTTTTATTCAAGGAGCAAAGTGGTTTGTCCTTCAGCGAATATCTGCATCGGCTGCGGATGCAACGGGCCAAGGAGCTACTGCTGCATACCCAATTGACGATTGCCCAAATCGGCGAACGATCAGGCTACCGAACAGATAAATATTTTATTAAAGTATTCAAAGCGACCGAGGGGATAAGTCCCAGCCGCTACAGGCAGCAGATGCGTACAGGGCCGGAGAATATCGACTGACAGTAGGCAGATCAAACCCAATAAAAGTGGAATTATACCCAATGAGCGTACCCTGTTGAAAGCAGGAATAGAATGCTAAACTTACAAATGATAACGGTTACAAAAAAATATAAATACAACAAACGGAGGTCTAACGATGTCCAACGAGTATGGTTTACGTAAGCGCTCACATCAAAAATGGTTTGCTGGGTTGACCCTGCTGCTGTCATTCATGCTGGTGTTATCCGGTTGCGGTGTTGGTAAAGATGGTCAAGGCGGTTCCAGTGGAGACGGGGGAAAGGTTACACTCAAAATGATGCACCTGTGGCCCGAGGGAAGTTCGGCACAGCAGAGCAAGCTAGTGACTCAGATTATAGATCAATACCAAAAGGATCATCCGAATGTCGTCATTCAGCAGGAAGTGCTGGAAAATGAACAATATAAAAACAAACTCAAAGTGCTGTCAGCTTCCAATGAATTGCCGGATATCGGCATCACCTGGGCAGCAGGCTTTATGGAGCCTTACGTTAAAGGTGGATTATTTACGCCGATGGATGACCTGCTGCAAGGTTCCAAGCTGAAGGACAAATTCGTACCGGGAACGACCGAAGCTTATGCGCTGAATGGCAAAACGTATGCGCTTCCGATTGAATTAAATATTACACCCATTTATTACAACAAAGCCATATTCCAAAAATACAATTTGAAGGTACCTGCGACATTTGACGAATTTAAGCAGGTTGTGAAAACACTTACGGATCATGGAGTAGCACCGATTGCATTGGGCAATAAAGACCGCTGGACCGGCTCGCTCTGGTATATGTATTTGGCGGACCGTATAGCAGGTAACGAAACGCTGAAAAAAGCGATTGACGGCTCAGGATCGTTCGATGACCCTGGTTTAATTCAGGCGGCCTCCGAAGTTCAGACGCTTGTGGATATGAATGCCTTTAACAAAGGATTTAACGGCTTGTCCAATGATGAGGGAAAATCCGAATTTATGAACAACAAAGCGGCTATGTATTTAATGGCTACTTGGGAATTGCCGAATTTTACGACCAATCCCGCAATCCCGCAAGCATTTAAAGATCAAATTGGCTTCTTTAAATTTCCGATGGTTGCAGGCGGTAAGGGCAACGAGAACAGTTGGGTAGGAGGTCCGGGAGTAGGTTTGTTTGTTTCTGAGAATTCCAAGGTGAAAGAAGAGGCCAAAGCGTTCGTTGAATACTTTGTAGTCAAATGGGGAGAACAATCGGTCACACAGGCGGGCGTTATTCCGGCGACGAAAGTGGACACCTCCAAAGAAAAATTGCCCAAGCTGTATGTCGATTTGCTGAACGGACTGAATCAAGCCAGCAGTATTACGTTGTTCGCCGATGTACAGATGAAGCCGAATGCAGCACAGGTACATTTGAATATGATTCAGGCGTTGTTTGGTAAAGCGGTGACACCGCAACAATTTGCCGACCAGCATAAGGCTGCCATCGAGAAAGGAAATTGAAATTGACCACCTAAGGAGGTCCAACCGTGGAAAAGGTCATGTCCAATAAGCTTGTCATTGCTCTCTATGTATTGCCTTCTCTACTGCTGTTATTCGCCGTGATCTATGTGCCCATCGTACTGACCGGCTATTACGGCCTGAATCAGTGGAATGGAATCGGCTCTATGACTTTTGTGGGGCTGGACAATTATCAACATTTGCTCACAGACAGTGCATTCTGGCAAAGTGCCTGGCATTCGCTGCTGCTGGCCTTGTTTTCAGGCATCAGTCTGATCGGTTATCTGGTCATTGCGATGATTTTGTCAGGAAAAATCAAGGGAGCGAATCTGCTGCGGAAAATTTATCTGATTCCCATGCTGTTGTCATCTGTAGCGATCGCACAGCTGTGGCTCAAAATGTATCATCCAACGAACGGAGTGTTCAATTCCATACTGGCTTCAGTCGGAGTCCACAATCCGCCTGAATGGTTAGCTAATCCGTCCTTGGTGCTGTTTGCTTTGTTCATCCCGATTATTTGGCAATATGCAGGCTTTTATATCCTGATCTATTATGCCGGGCTGAAAAACATTCCCGAAACGCTAATGGAGGCTGCCCGGATCGACGGGGCCAGTGCCTGGCAGATTGCGACTCGTATCAAATTGCCCCTGCTGCGCGAGGTGATTAACGTTACGATTATATTGTCCATTGTCGGCTCGCTCAAATATTTTGATCTCATCTACGTCATGACGGATGGTGGACCGAATGGAGCCAGTGAAGTGATGGCCTCTTACATGTACCACCAGGCATTCCGCAGCTTTGATTTTGGATACGGCAGTGCTACAGCCTTCGCCTTGCTGCTCATCTGTCTGATCGCTACGTGGCTGATCCGCAAGGTTACGGCTACTAGTGACACCATCCAGTATTCATAATACGGTCATGCAAATAGATGAGGGTAACAAAGGACAGGAAGAGGGAGGAACGGATATGAAAACCCAGGCAGCCGCCAACTATCCGCTTGGAGTCGCTACCCGCGGCAAAATGTTAACTCGGGTCGGTTATGCCGCTTTGTATATCATTTTAATCATCTTGGCGGTGACGCAGCTTTTACCGCTGGTGTGGCTGATGCTGTTCTCACTTAAAAATAATCAGGAAGTGTTTAACCTTCCGCCGTTTGCACTCCCGTCCCAGCCACATTGGGAGAACTATATGAATGTGTGGACCAGCGGCAATATCGGGAGGTATTTCTTCAATAGTGTGTGGATTACGGTCATATCTGTGGCAGTGACTGTGCTGCTAGCCAGCTTTGTAACGTTTGCCATTACGCGTATGCGGTGGAAAGGAAGTCAGCTGGTTCTCGGGCTCTTTATGGTCGGACTGATGATTCCAGTCCATTCCACCTTGATTCCGTTGTTCAGTATGTTTCTCAAACTGCATTTAACAGACACTTCACTCTCTATCATCCTGTCGTATGTTGCTTTTAATCTGCCGACAACGATGATGATCTTGCTGGGATTCTATTACGCCCTGCCCCGTGAAGTGGAAGAAGCGGCTGTTATGGACGGTTGCTCCGTCAACCGAATGTTCTTCCGGATTGTGCTGCCCATGACCACCCCCGTCATGGCAACGACGTCTATTATTAACATGATCTATAACTGGAATGAGTTTATTTTCGTGAATACGTTTATTAGTTCGGACGAAAACAAAACACTGACCGTCGGCGTTCAAAACTTTATTGGACAATATACGACCGACTGGGGAGCTATCGGAGCAACGCTGATGATCAGCATTTTGCCCATTTTGCTCGTGTTCCTCATCATGAGTGACCGGATTGTGGAAGGGATCGCAGCCGGGTCGGTTAAGGGGTAAAACAAATTCCCCAGGCTAGAATAGCACCCACTAGTGTAGACATTGGATCAAACCTCTTGGTTTGTCCGATGAATGCTAGGGGGTGCATTTTTTGTGCGGGTCTGGGTTGAGTTGAAGGAATATATAAATGAAGTATAAACTCCATAAATTTAAGCTTTTTCAGAAATTAAATGGAAAGCAAACGAACGTGTTGATATTTATTTACGGACCAATTGTGTGAATGGATCAGAGGTTATGATGTGGTTGGTAACCCTGATAGGGAGGAAGGGCAAGTTGTGTTATTCATATAGGAATTGGGATTCATTTTGCTAATTGACTGCTTATTTTTGGCATGAAAAAAGCACATTCCTACTCGTGTCTCAAGTTGGACTGTGCCTTTAAAGGGCTATCATGTTTGTGTTAAGATGTTGGTTTGCAAATCTGTTAATATTATAAATTAAATTTGTCCGAAGTTATTAGCAAGCTATTGACATGGCTTATTTGAATCTTTCCAAAGCATGATATGGATTCGAAATATTTTCACCAACTTCATCAATTGTTTCTATAATTTCGTTTAATATTAATTCGTCTATATCCTTATCTTGATTTATTGAATCTTTAATTTTTTGAAAGCAATTTTTCAGTCCGAGGTTTACAACAATTGAAAGAATGATATCTACATCATCATAAGAATCGGTATTCCATAACCTATAAAGAACCATATCTATACTATTTCTTACTTCACTTTCCAATAACTCGTAGGTCATAACTTGTCTATCTGTTAATTGGCTAAGAATTAATAAAAAATCCTTTTTCTCAATTTTACCAGTATTAAATTCATTCAATACGTTTTGAAACATCAATGCTAATGTTTCTGTTGGTAATACATCGGGTAATTTCTCAATTTCTTTAAGATTCATTTTTTTATTTCCCCTCTATTGGAATGTGAACTTCATTTAAGGATTGATTTTTAGTCCATGTTCCATCGGTTTTTAATTGTTTATTACCTATTTTTATTTGTGCAGTCCAACGTGTTCCTGATACTGACCCAGAGTACTTACTTGCAGCTATAGGATCTGGCGAATGCCATCGAATAATTGCCTTCTGTCCATCAGCCAGTAAAAATTCGTACTTTGCTCCATCTTTAATTGTACTTGTTGGAAAAAATGTGTTTGACGTATCTGGGGGGATCATAGATTCTAAATTGGATAAGCTAATTTCCCCATTTTTCAATAGATCTTGTGCTCCTTGTCTGGCCTGGTCTCTTGTTAAAGACTCTATAGAGGAATTTACAGGTCTAGTATTCTTCGATTTAACAATTTCTTTTTCCTTTTTTAAATATTCTTTTATATTTGAGGATTTTCTTGTATTTGTACTCTTGGCTACATTATATATGACCTTCTTTTGAATTTGATTATTTTTTTCTCTAGCTGCCTTGGAGGCAGTCTCCCGTAATGTTTTCCTTGCCTGTTGATCCTGTTGTTTATATTGGTTTTTCGTTGTTAACCTTTCATTTGGCTGTGGCTTGTAGCCTTTGGTTTCAAGAGTTTGGTTAATTTTTTGGGAAGCTACGTTTTCTGTAGCTTCTATTTGTTGTCTCGCTAATAATTCCTGGACTCTTACTTTTGCACTTACTCCAGAAGAAATATTAAAGAACCCTTTCCCTCTACCCAGTTTTGAGAGTATCCCCTTCAATTCTTTAGTATTGTCCATACCCCCTCGACCACCAACCATAAGAGGGTTTTCTATGGAAATAGCATAGAACATCCACTTTTTTTCTTCTTCGGTTATACCTTGCTTCCTAGTTTGCATGAAGAAATCATCATCTTCGGGATAATTATGTTTCCATTCACTATAGTATTGGACATCGGGTTTACCGTCACGAGTACGTACAACACCATCTTCTCCTCGATAACTCCCCGGTTTAAGTTTGGGCCTACGGTCTTCGGTATATATGTTCCTTCGATAATCCTGCCAGATCTTTTTGTAGTCTTCTTCTGTAAGCTCTGGTGGCGCAGCTTCTTTTTTCGCTTTAAGGGCTTTAGCTCTAGCTTCTTTTTCTGCTTTAAGAGCAGCTTCAGCCCTAGCTTTTTCTTGTTCTTTATATTCCCTCAGCATTCTATCTTTAACACTTTTAGGTACCTGTTGATAGGCATGAACCATGGTTTTCGATGTTGTCAGCAAGTTTTGGATCAGCTCTAATCGGCTGCCGGAATGTACTATTTGACGTGCGCTTGTATACACTTTCCCCAGAATCCATTTGCTATAGTAGGCATGTCTCGCTTGCTCATGTTCATACTGAGTAATTAACCCTTGTAATGCTAGACCAGCCAAGTGTTTCAACGGATGAATGCCGTTCCCCTTACTGCCTCCAACGGTAGGGGTTCCTTTGCTCCGAACAGGGATCGCTGCGGTTGCTTTCAGAATCACACCTCCTGCAGGTCCACTTAGCGCTCCTGCAACAACGCCAGCCACTTTTCCCATCACTGGAATAGAGCCTAATAGCTTGGACACCGTACCCATCAATGCATTCGCCTGTTTAAGTTCTGCTGGACTTGTGACTTTTGCTTTAGGGGTAGAGGCTTGGCTGCTAGATGAATCCTTAGCTGCTGACTGGGCTGCTTCATAGGCTTTGATGCTCATGAGTGGCGGCTCAGGCACAGGAGGGAGGTCGGCCACGAAAACAGGAGCTTTCACCGTACCTTCCTGATATATCACCGGAGCCTTGGTATCCGTCTCACCATCCAGTACCATGCTACTGGCTCCGCCTTTTAAATACAGTGCCATTCCAGCTTCAAGTGAAAGCTCCTTCCCAGCATCGAGCTTCACATGACCACCCTGAATCTGCACATTTCCCGGACTGTCAATGGTAATTCCGCTACCTTCATGCAGTGTAATGGAAAATTCACCGGAGGTGGATAGGGTCAGCTCCTGCTCAGACATTTCGACGCCGCTACCTTGCACATGTTGCCATACCTTCACATTTGGCTGTCCATTCGCGTGGCGTTGTTGTCGGAGCGAATCCGTGACATAGGCATCCTGTTCGCGGTGGGTAGGCAAATACAGTTCCACCTGTTCCCCGCTCTCAGGCATATCGTACCAGCCACTGTGTTCTTCCGCGACATAACGGGTGGCTACGGGAAACCAGCAGGCTTTGGCAGGATCTTGCTTCGGGTCAGTGTCCAGTTGAAGCTGTACAAAATCCTTCTGTACCTTGAGCACCGTTCCTGTCAGCGAAATCCCGGTGGCCGGGTCGTTTTCATACCGGGCATACCGGATATCCTGTTCGGCTTGAAGATCATAACGGGTACGCAGTAAGCCATCCGTTAGTGTGGTCACGGCTCGAACCACGACCAGTTCTTTGCCTTGTCCAATGGGTAATGTGATAAGGTCGCCCAGCGCATAGTATTGCAGACTTTCAATCATATAGGTGACATACGAGCCAGCACGTTCTCCCGGCTTTTCCGCATCCAGCTCATGGAGCGTTTTACGTACTCGATAAAATACATCCCGCTCTACCTTATGCTGCTTGCCTTCTGGCATGCCGAAGAAAACCTTGGGCGAAGCTGCGGTTATCTCTGGCACAAGTACGGAGCCAAAGCGAGAAGCGAGACGTTTTAAAAACGCCCAATCGGTCTCCTCATATTGTAAAACAAACGTCTCCAGTTTGGCATGGTCGCTTACCGTATCAATGGCATCTCCGTACTGATATTTTCGAACCAGCGCAGTGACTAGATCATCATAGGTGCGGTGAATATCTTGATAAGAGCGTCTTTTACGCTTAATATCCATCTGGTACGAATGGGAAGCGGCCTCTAGTTCAAACGTATACACGCCTCGCACACAATGTACGGATATACGTGTAACAATCCCATGGTACAATCTTCTCAGCGATTGTACCTGATCATTCAACTGACGAATCACAATAGGCTCTTGCTCCATATTTTGATCAATACAAGCTGCTCCCTGTTCCTCGGAGAGCAACCCACTGATATGTAAATAGGCATGATCGTTAATGGTACGTGTTATTTGAAGCTGATTGATGTGTAGTGGCTGAAAGGGACCATAAAAGCGTAGGCTTTCATATCCGATCCCATCTGATAATACGCTCAAGTGAGTTCATGACTCCTTTCTAGATGCGATGGGTATTTCCAAGTAAAGCACATCAACTTAAATCACCTTGATTATCGAGCAGCAGATGAGTACAACTGTGAGTCAAGATAGATATGTAATGTATTACGGTGGTCGTTTGGATTAAGAAAAGAGAGGTGATATTTAATAAACAACCCAGCATATGTATTTATCGGTTAAAAGAGAGAATTAGTTTACAGAATGACCCATTCATTATGGTATTTACTATGTGTAAATCTGGAATTGGAAGATATGAGAGGGACGTATAAAATGGAAAAAAGCATATAATAGGTGGTAAGAAGAGTACAAAGAGTTATTTATAAAGATTGAGTTTTAATGAGAGAGGAGGGTTCATGTTATGCCAAAAAACGATAATATGCTGGCCATTCTATGGATGCTGAATTCGGGTGTGAAAATGACTGCAAAACAAATATCCGAAAAGTTAGAAATAAATATAAGGACAGTTTATCGGTATATTGATGCTTTATGCGCCAGTGGAGTGCCTATAATATCCGACACGGGCCATAATGGCGGGTATAGCTTGCTGAATAATTTTATTAGAGCACCTTTACTATTTGATATGGAGGAGAAAAAGGCACTCCTTCATGCTGCTGTTTTTGCAAAAGAAGCTGGATACCCTTTGAGTGAGGCATTAAGCAGTGCGACGTCAAAATTGAAAATGTATTCGAATCAAGAGCAGGAAAGTATACTTAGCCGTCATTTAGCCGGATTTGAAGTGATAAATCGCATGGGAGAACCTTCTCTTCAGCCGATATTGGCAGAATTGGAGCAGGCTGTAGCCAACGAATTCTCTGTAGAAATGGATTATCGCACAAGCCATGAAGAACAACCCAAGAATAGGGTGATAGACCCCTATGGAATGGTTTACTGGAACAGTAAATGGTATACTGTTGCTTTTTGTCACCTACGGAATGAGATCCGTAGCTTTCGGGCAGATCGGATTCTACAAATCAAGCGTACTCCAATCCTATTTAAGCGTCCTGAGGCTTTTTCGGCTCGTGAATTTTTTATGCAAAATCTGTTGCCTGATTTAGTAGGCAAGGACGGTTTAATTTCTTTAATGATCGAAGGCAGGTCGGAGGCATTGGATGACTTATGTCTGCATTGGTTTTTGGGGCATCATCTGAAAGAGCGCACATCCAATCAAGCCATCTTTTTGCTTGAGGAAAAATCACTTCATACATATGTCCCTTATTTGCTCCTAACCTACGGGAAATCTATTCAAGTCATCGAACCACAGAGTTTGAAGAAAAAGCTTGTCGCTGTTGCGTCGGAGTTAATGGAATATTATCAGCGCTAAAAGCTTCACTGACAGCAGATGTCAGTGAAGCTTTTTTATAATGAGGATAATCACGGATTACCGAGGGTTGGTATCACTTGATAAATTATAAAATAAGGAGAACCTGTGAATGAATAGTACGGTATATCTGTATGTATTTGACACTATGGCAGACTGGGAGATTGGTTACTTAACTGCCGAACTGAACTCGGGGAGATATTATAAAAAGGGGCTGTCCCCATCCAAAATTGTTACCGTGGGACTGGAAAAGACTCCTGTAACTACCATGGGCGGATTGACAATACTGCCTGACATCAATCTGGATGAGTGCAGTATTGAAAGCACAGATGCATTGATTTTACCCGGTGGAAATACATGGACAGAAACCATTCATCAACCGATTTTAAAAATCGCTGAGAGGTGCTTAGAGGAAGGGATATGGGTTGCTGCGATTTGTGGTGCTACCATGGGACTTGCCCAGGCAGGATTACTGAATTCACGTTGGCATACAAGCAATGATCTGGAATACCTCAAAATGATCTGTCCCACCTACACGGGCGAAAAGTATTACAAAATGGAGTCTGCTGTAACCGATGGAAAACTAATCACTGCATCTGGAACAGCTCCTTTGGAATTTTCCGTACACGTCTTGAAAGCTCTGGGTGTGTTTTCTTCTAAGACATTAGAAGCCTGGTATAGTCTAAATAAGACTCGTGCATCCAAATATTACTATGAGTTGATGAATTCAATCCAATAAAGGAATAAGCATAAAACTGAACTGTTACGATCATTTAAAGGAGGAGTCAAAATGACTGAAAGCAGAGAATATATGGGAGTGTCAGGTAAATATACAAAGAAGGGGATGCCCAACGGCTTTACATCTATTACCCCTTTTATTACAGTGAAGAATCCTTCTGAAGCAATAGAGTTTTATAAAAGTGTTTTCAATGCAAGGGTTAAGGATATTACTGAATTTCCTGATGAGAATGGCAATAAAATAATCGTTCATGCGGAATTAGATTTTGGAAATGGTTTTTTGCAGCTGGGAGCAGCGAATCCGGCATATCAATTGGTCTTGCCTCCAGATGGAGACCATGCGTGTTATTCTTTCGGAATTTACGTAATGAATGTGGATCAGGTCATTGAAAATGCGGTAGAAAGAGGAGCAAAAGTAAGGGAACCCGTTACAAACTTTGTATCAGGTGATCGATTCGGAAGTATACTGGACCCTTGTGGAGTAAGATGGTCTATTATGACCAGGATCGAGGATTTGTCAGAAGAAGAAAGCAGTCGTAGGGTTGCTGAATGGGCCAAAAGCTTGAGTGGAGAATAAATGCAATCACATTTTTGGTGAAATTATTAAAAGTGTCTATCTGCTGAAATGATGTTAAGGAAAGATTGAAGATAGAATGCATTGGTAATTTGTTCTTCAATGAGGTTCTAGTTGATAATGACTCTATTGCACAAATTTGTATAGGGATACCGTATCTTTGGTGGGCGGTTCCCTTTATAATTATTTTCAAAAAAATGGTTATATGTGGATATTTGTATGATTACTAGCTTCTAAAAGAAAAGTGATTCCCGTGGGGAACTGTGACGGCTTATGTGAACTTCAGTCTAAGCGTGTCCATTAAGGAGCAAAGTATGAAAATAATTTTATTAATAGTAGCTATAATTTTAATATTTGTTCTCATATGTATCCTGTTTTTGCTCATTGCGAAGCGCCAAAATAATAAGAAAACAGAAATGGATGTTCTGAACTTTTTAAAGGAAAATCCGAGTAAAGCATCTTTGTATATGGTCAGAAATGGTATGGAGAAAATCAGCTATAACTCAGAAGTTAAAATGCCGCTTGCCAGCACGGTCAAAGTGATCATTGCTATCGAATTTGCTCGCCAAGTTGTGGCGAAAATATTAGACGAGCAGGAACTTGTTCCTTTAGAGGAATTAAATAAATTTTATATCCCTGGTTCCGATGGTAACGCTCATCATAACTGGATTCAATCCATTCGCACAAACCATAAAGAGGTTCAAGGAAAAATTACGTTATTGGATATTACTCACGGTATGTTAGCATATAGTTCCAATGCCAATACAGAATTTCTGATGGCGAAAATGGGTTTGGATAAGATAAATGAGAATATTATCAAACTCTCACTTTCTTCCCATGATAAAATCTTTCCTTTTTCATCTGCGGGATTCATGTCTCCTTATACCCAAGAGACCGAAAACATAGGCTTTAAAGAGTCGATACAAAAGATAAGTGAGATGAGCTACGAGGAATATATGAAAAAATCTATTGAAATTCATCAGATTTTAAATCGTGATCAGGGGATAGAATGTATTCAGAAATGGAACACCAGGCAGAATTATGTACGAAAGCTTCAAGTGCTGGAATCGCGCAAGCTTCCTCGTTCAACGACTAAAGAATATGCTTACCTCATGAAGCTCATACACAAGGAGGAGTTGGTTCCTTCTACTATAAATCCATATTTAAAAATGCTAATTCAGCGACAAGTAGATAACTCCAAGTTAATAGAGTTTGGAAACAAAGGTGGATCTACCATTTCTGTTCTAACAGAGGCTTTATATTGTACGGATCGGGAAGGAAATGACATTCAACTAGCCATGTTTATTCAAGATGATTCTGGGGTGGATCATATTTGGCTCAAGCAGAAGCTGGATTTGTTTTTTTACAAATTATTAACGGATACTGCATTTCAAGAAGAGGTAAGAAGCAAATTATCATATGATAAGGGAAGAAATTGAATGTTTTTTTATTTTGTAAAAATTCTGCTGATTCCGCTTATACTTTACTGTATCATGGCTTACTTTCCATTTAAAAACCGTATTTCGTGTCTCTTTATGGTTTATTAGCGATATATCAAGTATTTATTTGTATTTTATCTAGTATTTCATACATTATATCCACTCCTTTAGAACGACGGTTTGAGAATTTGTGTATCAGGTATTTTAAATTGTGAGACAAATTCATTTAAACATTCAAAAATTATTCTCCTTATTAAAAAGATGTTGCTGTATAAAAATAATACTGGTGACCCTTAAAGATGTGTTAGGAGCCACCAGTAAAAATTCGATACTCACTTTTATTTTGATTAAGAATTATTGTCCAATTTGTTCTAAGATTTGTGTGTAAGCATTCCTATAATGATCGGGGTTAGGATCTTCTCCTATTATCTTGGGTACGTCAAAGTCAGACAGCAGGAAATGGTGTTTGGGTTGAACTTCATGTCTTGCTAAGCAACTCTTGCAACAGGACAAGGGACAGCCGTCAATTGCAATGATGTCACGTCCCGATTTTGCTGTTCTGACAAGCGGTTTGACATCACCACCAACACCAGCAATACAGGACATTTCAGCAACTTTTTCTCGATCCATTTGTATAGCGATCATGTTAGCGGTTTGTGCTGCGGAGGAACATCCAGAACATGAATAGACAAGAGGTAAATCAGTTCTTTTCATCTTTGTACACTCCCTTGTTTTTTCTTTGTGATCCATCACGGTATATTTGGTTTTAGATGAAATAAAATTTAAATTATTTATATTTTAACTTAAATTTACAGTCTAAACCGTGATCGTGATCACGACATTATTTTGAAAAATCTATTATAGGGCTAACTGTGTATATACAATTCAGCGAGATCCCCATTTTCAACTTATTTTATAAATCTGGATCATCATTCTTAATCACCATTAAAATTTCTTGCAATAGAAAATAGGCGCTTGTTAAGTTGTTTTATGTCTAGTTTGTTGCAGTGAACGACTGCTTTTAAAATGTAAACCTAAAAAATCTTAGGATAATGCGTTCAATAGGCTAGAGAATATTTGTGGAGTGTATGACGGGAAGGATCGAGCGAATCTCGTATTTTTCTCCTTCCATATAGATGATTGCTTATCCTGACTTAGCTAATATCCTGTGAGTCTTTCCATTCGGATTAACGTAATTATTCTAGCCTCCTGGAAATTTCCCCAGTTTTTCTTGAAAATTTCTGGCATTTATTTAATAATATCAGGATGATACACAATGAAGAGTGAGACATCATATTTTTGGACTGTCATCTCATGAGCAGTGTCATAATCCATCCCTTTTTTCATTATTGTTGATTCGGAAAATCACACAACCATTTTTGTACCAAGGTCTAATGTTGTGTATGTTGGTATATAATCATCCAGTTTTTGTACATTTTTAACATACCTCATTTTTCATAAATTTTGATTCTAATATTCTAAAAATGGAGAAAACAAAATGGAACCAGTCCTAAAGCATAATTGGGATTTAGCTGAAACGGAAGCGATAAAATTACAACAGGAGTTATCTAAAAAAGTTACAAAAGAGGATGAATTGCCTGAAATTCATTACGTGGCTGGGGTAGACGTGGCATATAGTGAACAAAGTGATTTATTAGTTGCGGCAATCGTTATTTTAGAGGCAAACTCTTTAAATATAGTGGAATCAGTAGTAGTTGAAGATTCTGTGCAATTCCCTTATATCTCCGGATTGTTTTCATTCAGGGAGCTACCATCTATAGTTAAAGCATTTAAACAAATAAAGACCTTTCCTCAGCTTGTAGTTTGCGATGGTCAAGGAATTGCTCATCCTAGACGATTTGGATTAGCCAGTCACTTAGGAGTAATCTTTGATATTCCTACAATTGGCTGTGGCAAAACGAAGTTATTGGGGGATTTCCAAGAACCATCTCAAGAAAGAGGTGCATGTTCATTATTAGTGGATCGTGAGGAAATCATCGGAAGTGTATTAAGAACCCAAGAAAACATTAAACCTCTTTTTGTTTCGGTAGGTCATCGTATTTCATTAGAAACAGCCTGCAATTGGATTCTAAAGCTCTCTCCACGTTATCGCTTACCAGAAACAACTCGACAAGCTGACCAACTGGTGAAAAAAGTTTTATCAAAGATATATTAATAGCCTAATTAGCTTTATCTTGATGGGCTGAACGCCCATCAAGATAAAGCTAATTTTGTACATAGTGATCAACTGATATAGCAACCGAAATTCGGAGAAGATAAATACTTTTAAGAATTATTCTAGTCTCTTCCTAATTTACTATTCAGCTTTCTTTCGGTTAATAAATAATTAAAAATCTCACTTGTTTCTTGTAACTTGCTAGACTTAATCAAATTGTGTTTATCGTCCCATTCCTGATAACTTAACTCCACCCCCAACTCATGTTCGCTTACCGATTTAAGTTGTCCATTCTCATACCATTGAGTTCTTTTTCCTTTCGTCTGACCATAATGCATAATCTCTTCAGATTTTCTCTCCCCGGTATTATAAAACTCTCGAAGTAATCCATGTTTAAAACCATCTTTATAAAAACTAAAATATCTTAATTGACCGTTATTGTATAATTCATAGGTTAATCCTGTAAAAGGGGTTCCACCCTCGTCTTCAGGGTTGTCCAAAATTTCATCACTAGTAGAAGAAAACCACAAGTCTTCAAAATCTACCCCATTTTTTTTGACATAATCCAAAGTATATAATTCATCTTTATTTTCCATGATTATGTTTCAAAACCTCCGGTATAAAATTCGTTCCCTGTGTTATATATTCGCAATGAGGGCAACGTGGCATAGGGGTCCCTATAGGCATTTTTTTATTTATTTTTCTGGCAGAAATAACAAAGAGCATAAAATCAGATAATTTGGCATCTGGCCTTTTCAATAGAGCTCTGTTCAAGGCTTTTACTTCTGCATGAGATCCTGCTCCAGCCGTCTTTATATATTCTTCCTTTATCTTTGCAGGCATATTAGTAATTCTTTCGTTAATTATTTTATGCTGTTTCGCAGGTAGATCTCCTTTAGGGTTATTAATATCAAAATAGTACTGCCCTGTTTTCTTATCTAATACCCCTGCTAAGGCTGGGCCTAATTCACTTTTACTTAATCCTGTATTCTTTACCCTGTCTAGTTCCTCGTGCACTGCTCCCCTCAAATTAATTCGTTGATGAAGTTCAGTAGAACTCAGTTTACCATATTTAGCTCTTAGTTCCTCTAAACGGCTTTGTTTAGGCACTCCCCCACTTTTGGGTGGTTCAATAGGTTTTGAAGAAGCAGGCTTTACGATTCCTGGTTCTTCAACAATAGATACTGGAGCTTTAATTGATTTAGAAGGTATCTTTATATTCCTGCCAAATTTAGCACCGTATAAACTTCCAACCATTTGAAATTCAGAGAATACGCTACTTACAATAATCGCATTTGCCTGCCATTTTGGTATTTCTTCACCTGTCCAATAGTTTTTTCCTTCTTTAGCTGCTTTAATTTGTTCTACGAAAATATCCACATTTTCTGGTTCGTGATGTAATTTGATTTCTCCATTTTTGATAGCTTCATTATAGGCAAGAGAAGCTTGTGCAGCTTTCTGATCGGTAACTCCATTTTTACTGAGGACCCACATAGTACCCATAAATTTTTTATCATACTCATCAAAATTATAGGATACTTTGGCTTTTTCAGCTGCCATGTAGCTGTCATAATTGGCTCTCCAGCGTTGTCTCAGATCTCCAGGTACCTGTTGATACGCATGAACCATGGCATTAGACTCTTTTAGCAGGTTCTGAATCAGCTCTAGTGGGCCACCAGAATGCGCTATATGACGCGCACTCGTAAACACTTTCCCTAAAATCCACTTGCTATAGTAGGCTTGTCTCGCTTGGTCGTGTTCATACTGGTTAATCAATCCTTGGAGTGCTAGACCAGCCAAGTGTTTCAACGGATGAATACCGTTCCCCTTACCGCCTCCAATCGTAGGAGTTCCTTTGCTACGAACGGGGATCATTGCGGTTGCTTTCAGAATGACACCCGCCGCAGGCCCACCTAAAGCTCCCGCAACAACGCCAGCCACTTTGCCCATCACTGGAATGGAGCCTAATAGCTTGGACACCGTACCCAACAAAGAGTTCGCTTGTTGAAGTGCAGCCGGACTTGTTACTTTGGCTGTAGGAGTGCTGCTTGGTGATGTCTCAGCTGCTGATGGAGCTTGCGCCGCCTCGTATGCTTTGATGCTCATCAATGGTGGCTCAGGCACAGGAGGGAGGTCGGCTACGAAAACAGGTGCCTTCACCGTTCCTTCCTGATAAATCACTGGAGCTTTGGTATCCGTCTCACCATCCAGTACCATGCTGCTGGCTCCACCTTTTAAATACAGTGCCATTCCAGCTTCTAGCGAAAGTTCCTGCCCAGCATTGAGTTTCACGTGACCACCCTGAATCTGCACATTCCCCGGACTGTCGATCGTAATGCCGCTACCTTCATGTAGTGTAATGGAAAATTCACCGGAGGTGGATAGGGTCAGCTCCTGCTCAGACATTTCTACGCCACTACCTTGCACATGTCGCCATACCTTCACATTCGGCTGTCCATTCGCGTGGCGTTGTTGTTGAAGCGAATCCGTGACATAGGCATCCTGTTCGCGGTGGGTAGGCAGATACAATTCCACCTGTTCCCCGATTTCAGGCATATCGTACCAGCCACTATGTTCCTCGGCGATATAACGGGTGGACACCGGAAACCAGCACGCTTTAGCAGGATCTTGCTTCGGGTCGATGTCCAGTTGCAGCTGTACAAAATCCTGCTGTACCTTCAGCACCGTTCCTGTCAGCGAAATCCCGGTGGCCTGATCGTTTTCATACCGGGCATAGCGGATATCTTGTTCGGCTTGAAGATCGTAACGGGTACGCAGTAAGCCATCTGCTAAGGTTGTCACGGCTCGAACCACGACCAGCTCTTTGCCTTGTCCAATAGGTAACGTGATGAGGTCGCCTAGTGCATAAAATTGCAGGCTTTCGATCATATAGGTGACATATGAGCCAGCACGTTCGCCTGGCTTTTTCCCATCCAACTCATGAAACGTTTTTCGTACTCGATAAAATACATCTCGCTCCACCTTATGCTGCTTGCCTTCTGGCATCCCGAAGAAAACCTTAGGTGAGCCTGCGGTTACCTCTGGCACGAGTACGGAACCAAAGCGAGAAGCGAGACGTTTTAAAAACGCCCAATCGGTCTCATCATATTGTAAAACAAATGTCTCTAGTTTGGCATAGTTGCTTACTGTATCAATGGCATCTCCATATTGATATTTTCGAACCAGTGCAGTGACCAGATCATCATAGGTGCGGTGAATATCTTGGTAGGAGCGTCTTTTACGTTTGATATCCATCTGGTGCGAATGGGAAGCGGCCTCCAGTTCAAATGTATACACGCCTCGCACACAGTGTACGGACATACGTGTAACAATTCCATGGAACAGCCTTCTCAGCGATTGTCCCTGATCATTCAACTGACGAATCACAATCGGCTCTTGCTCCATATTTTGATCAATACAAGCCGCTCCCTGTTCTTCGGAGAGCATCCCACTGATATATAAATAGGCATGATCGTTAATGGTACGTGTTATTTGAAGCTGATTGATGTGTAGTGGCTGAAAGGGACCATAAAAGCGTAGGCTTTCATATCCGATCCCATCTGATAATACGCTCAAGTGAGTTCATAACTCCTTTCTAGATGCGATGGGTATTTCCAAGTAAAGCACGCAATCTTAAATTCGCTTCTGATTATAGAAGCCGCAGATAGGTACAAATTTAAGTCAAGATAGATATGTATTACAAGGTTCGTATAAAGGTACGAGAGGTGATATTTAATAAACAACCCAGCATATGTATTTATCGGTTAAAAGAGAGATTTAGTTTACAGAATGACCCATTCGTTGGGAGATTTACTATGTGTATTTTTGGAAGCAGTTGATACGGGAGGGAAGTGTAACATGAGTTAATATGGAAATATAGTGATACGCCACATGGTTTGCCATTATGATGCATTTTCGTGTTGGCAAATCAGTTACCTAAAACCAAAATGGTAGCCTGTCCAAACGATCTAAATTTAAAAATAATGGAGTGATAGAATGATAAGGGGACTTGTGCTTTTAAATAGGGGAATATTGAAGATTACTTACCAGACTTATATGATTGGAGTCTTACTGAAAGCAAAAAAGAGCAACATACTTGCCGACCCATAATCGAACTTCCTCCATATAACAATTATAAAGAGAATGTACTGAAAAGGCTTGCAAATGGGCAATTAATATATATCTTGGTTGATAAAAGTAACAGTAATAAGCGGATAGGAAAGATACAGCTTTTTGACTATAATTCTCGAAATAAAAGTGCCGAGATCGGATACCATTTTTGAACGTAAGGATTTGGAGTTGAACAAAATTTATGCAACGGTTGCAGCATGTAATCAAGCTTCTATAAAATGATTAGAAAAATTCCATTTTAAGCTGGAGGGAACTTATCGAGAGCATTATTGGTTTAGTGATGGTTCGATATGCGATCAATATCATTATTCTTTGCTAAAAAGAGAGCATGCTAGCTTAGCTGAAAAAGAAATAGAAGGAAATTGAACTATTATTTTTAAAATGGAACGAGTTAATTTCAAGTAAATCCGTTCCATCCTCTCGACACACGTTGAGGCCGTAGTAAAGCTATGTCGAGTCGATATATAGAGGTGCTTAATTGTAGCTTCCTATGTCCTTTACGAGCTGGGGAAAAGTTTATAGAAATAAGGTATGGCACAACAAAATAAATGTTTCGATTTTTTTGGATTTAAAGGGGTTGGACACATCCGATGTATTTAACTGAAAATGTGAGTATTCAAGAGAGTGTCCTTAGTTTGGCGTTCTTTTCTTTGTACGCTACCTGTAAGAATTCCTTAAGCAATAAGGTTATTCCCTTCTGTGACGTGCAATCAACTTGCTGTGTTTAAATAAATACGGATGCAGGGAAGGTGAACCCCTTGGATAAATTTAAAGATCTGGAGAAATTGATTAACAGGAGATCGCGCCAAGTTGGAAGCGAAAGCGAACGATACCTATATTGTATATAAAACGCCGGATGGCCAAATTGTAAAAGAATACAACAATGGAGACATTGTTCCTGTTGCGGATACGGATGTTCTCATGCATAAACATATACCAATGATGTATGTATTTGCAGGGAATAATGGAAGCGGTAAAAGTACGATTCAGAACCTGGTTGTTGACCGACTGGGAATTAGCGTAAATATTGATCCTGATGCCTTGCCCAGAGGAATCGAAGAGACTTTCTGAGATGGATATTGTGAACAGACCTGAATTCTCGGAATGGGAGGATAAGCATCATTACAAGCAAGCATTGGAGAATGAAGCTTTGTACTGGCAGGGCATGAAGGACGGAGCACAGTTTGTATATGTTGTATTAGAGATGATGTTCATGATGAAAAAGAGAAAGAAGAATAGCCAATGGAGATTAGATGATTATAGAGAATATTAAAAAAGATGCTGGGCACCTACCAATCTGGTCATACCCCTGTCAAGTAGACAGGGTATGACCAGGTTGGTAGGTGTTTTAATTTGTCTTACGTTATGAGACACAGGCTCAGGCTTTTCAGTTCAATTCGTCTTGATTGACTATGCTTGCAACTTACCCGCACGAATATCATCTGTCATGCCCGCGTAAGGGCCTGGGCAATCAACTTCTCGTTGTTCACACCTGCATTTTCAATGAAAGTAATATATGCGAATTCAGGAACTACATGCTTCGGATAAGTCTCATACTTTTCACGCGATTCTTCCATCAGAGGGATGAAATCATTTTGATAGCGTACTTTAATCTCTGGATGCTCATCCACCCATTTCGGAAAGTAAATAATACCATGCATGGTCAATGAAATGGCTGGATGGGTTCAGTATCGGAGAAGCTTCGCCGAAAGAATCATAAACTTTAAGTCGGTATAAGTCGATTAAATAATTAAGGGCTTATATATACACAAATTTCTATATTAGAACATACCTAGCAGTGAAATTAAGCCCAGGCGTAGAAGCCGTATCTAAAAATATAATTCATTCCAGGAGGTAAGCTATGAATAAGAGAACAGGCTTTAGATTTTTAGTTGTAATTATGATGATTTATGTATTTACTTTTAATCTGGGTGTGGAAACTGTAAAGGCAAATTCCGTATATTATGTTTCTACAACGGGGAATGACATCACTGGAACCGGTACACTATCAAATCCATGGAAAACCATACAAAAGGCAGCAGATACCATGACAGCCGGAGATACCTGCATCATACGAGGTGGTACATACCGGGAAACAGTAACACTTCATACTTCCGGAACTTCTGCAAAACCCATAAACTTTGAGGCTTATACAGGAGAGAACGTAACGGTATCCGGTGCCGATCCGGTTACTGGCTGGAAAAATTACTCCGGAGCCATCTATTATGCGGAAATGAGGGGTTCCCTTGGAACAAAAAATCAGATATTTGTTAATAAGCAAATGCAATTTGAAGCTAGATGGCCCAATTCATCAACACTTGATCCCTTAAATTCAACATATGCAACAGTTGATTCCGGTTCCACTACAACCATCAAGGATGGAAACTTAACTCAGGCACCTGGATACTGGGTTGGCAAAACGGTTTGGAGTGTTCCGGGAACAGGCTACAAATCTTATAAAAGTACCATTACCAGCTCAAGTGACGGCTCCATTACCTTTGATCAAATAGATACTGCAGCGACAGGCGGTAACAGCTATTATATTACTGGTAATCTTGAAGATCTTGACAGTGCGGGAGAATGGTATTATGACAGCATTACTGGCAGACTTTATTTATGGGCACCTGGTGGAGTTGATCCGAATACTTTGACAGTAGAAGCAAAGAAGCGGACTTATGCATTTGATTTAAGTTCCCACTCTTACATAAATATTACCGGAATTAATATCTTTGCCTCTAGCATTAAAATGTCTAATTCTAATTACTGTAAAGTTTCTAATATGATTGCGGAATATGTCAGTCATGATTCGGATGTTACCAGACAATACAGTACAGGGATATTTATGTCCGGTACCAATAATGAGCTTAGAGACAGTACTTTGACCTACAGTTCCGGTAATCTGGTGAGTATAGAGGGAACAGGAAATAAGGTAATTAATAATCTTATTCATGAAGCAAATTATTCGGCAGCGGATATTCCGGCAATCTATCTATTGGGGGCAAACCATCTAATCAGTCATAATACGGTATATAACGCTGGGCGTCATCTGATATTTATGCCTACCCAAAACAGCCAGATACAATATAATAATCTGTACAATGCAGGAAAGCTGACAAAAGACTGCGGAATACTCTATGAATTTGCCTGGGATGGGCAAGGGACGGTAATTCATCATAATTACATCCATGATAATCTGGCAAAGAATTATTCCGGCACTGGTATCTATCTGGATAACGGTAGCAAGGGCTATATTGTGCATCATAATGTTGTATGGGGAAACTATACAGGGATAAGATTGAATACACCCAGTAATTTTAACCTGATTTATAACAATACCACCTACAGTAACGGAAATGTAGGATATTGGGGAAGTAATTTTCAGTCAGATATGTACGGCGACAGAATTTTCAACAATATCTTTACTACAGCCTTTACACTGCCTGGTACTCATATAGAGGGAAATAATATTACCTCAGAAACCAATCCGTTATTTGTGAATCCCACAGCATATGATTTCAGGTTGCAGTCTACTTCTCCAGCTATTAATGCAGGGGTTGTAATATCTGGAATCACGAATGATTATGTTGGTGCGGCACCGGATATTGGAGCATATGAGTTCGGTGGAACTGACTGGACTGCCGGGCATGATTTTTCTTCATCTCCGGACCCGGTTTTTGAGAGTGTCAGCTTACTTTATGATAATAACGTAAGGCAATCTGATTTCGAGAAAGGGATAATCTCACCATGGGCAGCAACATATTCAGATACTGCTGCAAGTGTATCGGTACCAAGAAGCGGCTCTAAGAGTGTTAGATTGGGACCCGGAGAAGATGGTATCGAGCAGGTACTTACGGGGCTAAGTCCTAATACCAGCTATATGTGTACCGCCTGGGTTAAGGCAGACATAGGAGAGCGGATTCAGATTGGCGTTAATGGCTTTGAAGGAACGGATGCATCCGCAACATCTGACAGTACATCCTGGACAATGGTAAACATTCCTTTTACAACCGGAGCAGGCGCTACCAGGGCAACAGTGTATGCTTACAAGAATCCTGGTACAGGATATGTTTATGTGGATGATTTTGGGGTAGTTGAGCAATAAATTATTTTACTGGTTTTATGTTTGACAGGATTGTCAGAAAGTCAGAAAAACCAAGACTGCCTTGGGGCAGATGGATCAGGAGGGACACTTTCAGTAGAAAATAAAAAAAGAAAGACATAAGACTCTGATCTAAAAACGATAGATTTTCCGCCAAGGGGCGACCAGGCTTTAGGGTCATCATTTTTGTACACTCAAGGCACGTGGAGTGCGTGGTAGTAATATATCGAGATGAGAAGCATTGATGTACGAGGATTAAGAGCAACTTTAATATGTTCCTGCATTCAAAAAAGTCTTTAGGGTTGAGTGCGGGAACATATTTTATTTGCATACATATGGCATGTGGAGTGCGTAATATTGATGGTCAGGAGAGAATAATATTAAGGATGCAACGGTATTAGAGCTAATCCTTTTTAATATATATAATAATTTTTTGCTATAATTTAATTTGGGACTATTCAATAAATCTTACTCCAATATAGTAATATTCATGGGGGAAACCTAAATGCATCAAAATACAAACAAATTTAAGAGTAAATTTTGTCAATGGGCTCAAGCAAACCTTCCTTCAAATAGTATTAATAAGTTTACTAATTCATTGAATCAGGTATTAAATAATCATATCGCTGATTGTGATAGTAGAGTGCAAATAATGATAAGAAATTTATCTGATTCTGAGAAAATGAATATTAGTTTCATTTCAAATGAAGTTATTATTGCGCCTAAGCGTAAAAGTTTATTTGTAGGCGTGTTAATGCCCTCTTGGGATAAAGGACTTAGTAAAATTTGCAAAGATGAGTACGTTTATGATGCTATCTCATGGTTTTTTCATTTTGCTTCACAATATGTTGCTAGAAGTCGTATGATTGATGTGATCTCTTCCATAAATATTGTTTATGGTCGCTCTTGTGATTTTAGAGGCGATAAGCTGTTTAAACTCATCATTCCTAGAAATGAACGAGTAAAAGATGAGTTTATTTCAGCTTTTATGAGAGAAACTAAGGCAAGATTTCTTCACGAGAATGGAGAAAGAGAAAGAAGCCTAGTTTTATGGGTAAATAAAGTAAATACTTTAGACCCGTTTGTTCATAGAATTTTCTTTAATTATATAAATGCCTGCAAGCTATATGATGGACAATTTGATGAGGAAGCTATTACTTCTCTTGATAAGACAGTGGATGTTATACAGCAATATGCAAGAGAACGTATGAGTATCAAGGGAACAAATAATCAAAGAGAATTAACTTTAAGCGCATTTGAAATGACTGAGTCTGAAAAAGTTTTACTTACTCGGCTATATGATATAAGGAATTACTTTGGTGGACATCCAAGTATGAGTAAATGGTGGGATTTTTCAGAGATATTTGAGGGAGATATAGAAAGTTTCTTTGAGGTTGTAAAAAGATTAATTTATAAAACCGTGTTGCATGAGAATAATAATCGAGTGGTTGAGAAAAATCCTCCATCATGGTCGGAATGGTTTGAGGAACATTCGATGATGTTATGGGAAACTGTATGGTTTGAAAAAATAGAGAAGCATATTAGATAAATAAGTTTACAGAGGGCTCTGTCAAATCCTTTTAAGCATAAGTTCTACTAAGAGAAAATGTTATTCTAGCGTAAGTAATGACCGAGTCAATAGGAAAAAAAGACATAGAGCTGGAGGGACATATCCCTCACGAACCTCCATTTACGAGTGGCGTCTACGGTGGTGGTATAGAGCTTTTTAAGTAAGCCTCATTAGTCGGGATTAAATTAAAATTTCACAAGACATCCATATGCTTTAAATTAGGCCCTTGGTATCATACAAGGGCTTTTTGTTGTTCCATATATCCCCATGAATATGCTATAGTGTAAGAAATAAAGAAGATTTATGCAGAATTTAGTAGAATAATGGGATGGACTATTCTCTTGAACTTGGGTATATAGTCCTTTGATATAGGTTGAGATATTTCGATGAGGTGATATTATTAGGAATATTATAGCGATAATGGTTTAAAGTATATTCTAAACCATTATGAGATAACGACGTAATAGAAAAAGAAAAGGTGTGAGGCAGAAAATGCGATTAAAAATTGAAGATTGGCTATATGAACAAAAATTACCGCTTGAAACTACTCAGTTGCTACAAGAAGCAATAATCTGCTATAAAGGATCAGCCTACAAAGCGAGTCTTCTTTTCTCGTATTTGTTTTTTCAAACCGTTTTAAAATATAGAATTGTTACTGCAAAAATACCCGAAGATATTCTTACTTCTGATGATAAATTAAGAAAAACTTTAGATAATATTGATGATGAAGATAAATGGGATAAGGCTGTTTTTGATGTTTCGAACAGACAGCAAGAGCCGCGGCTATTCAAAATAAATGAGGATTTGAGAAATCAATTGAATTACTGGAGAAATCGTCGCAATGATTGCGCTCATGCAAAGTCTAATATAATTGAAGCCTCTACCGTAGAGTCTTTCTGGTACTTCTTACAGTCGAACTTACCTAAGTTCTATTTTAATGGTGGTAGGAGTGACATGTTAGAAAAGATCAAGGTACATTTTACAATAAGCAAAACGCCTGAACAAGAAAGTCCGGAATCTATAATTGAAGAAATTCCTGTATCTATGCCGGAAAGTGAATATAAAAAATTTCTGCAAGAACTTAAAGAAATGTTAGAACGAGGTTACGGGTTAGGTAATGCTTTTGATGATCAAAAAATGAGGTTTTGGCGATGCTTATTTAACATTCAAGGGGATTTTGTTGAGCAAGTGATTCACTTTTTAATGGAAGATGAAAACACAAACCTATTCAGAGCAATTTTAAATTATGATCCAAGCAGCATTCAATTTTTTAGGGGTAATGCACAATTTATACGATCTTTTTGGTATACAGTGGGTTTGCATTCTAATGTTCGAGCAATAATAGCTCTAATTCGTCAACACTTAATACCTGCTGATCAGATAAATGAGAGTATCAAACATCTAATTGCATCCCAAGCAATTATTGAGCCTGACGAACTATCATCCGAGGAGTTTAGGTATTTATTAGAAAATGATTTCGTATCTATTCTTAAAGATTATGCCTTCATTGGAGGTAATATTTCATCATTTGATTGGGCTAATCATCATAAGAAGAATGCAATTATTTGGTATTTTAAAAAATATGGATTTGACAAAGATGTTGTCCAAGCTTTATATAATACATTTTCTAATGAGAGCCGCCACCCTTGGCATTTACGAGACGCGATTAGATTAATGTTCAGAATAACGCCAGAGCTTCAGGAGCAATATGTCACTGTATGTGAAGAATTTGAGGTTTCTGTTGTACCTAAGCTCATCCCTTAATTTGGAGTTGCAAATATGACTTACGATAACTTGAAGCAATCTTTACCGGAATAAGTTCCCGATCGTTTTTTCACACAAAACATGATTGAGCAGGATGGGACTCACGCCAACAGCCGAGCATGCTGCCTTTGTCTTTTATCAAGAGCAAAAATGTTCGTTCAAATTATATGATATATATGCAACCAGAAAGCGGAAGAAGTAAATGGGCTTCTCGCTTGTGGTAAGGATTTAAAGGTTGATGAGGTATTAGCAGAGCGTAAACACGAGCTTGAGATAAGAAAAAGCCAAATGGGCTTATAGTTGTGTGAGAAGATGCTGCTTACAACAAACAAGCACATCTTTTTTAGCTCATCAACGGACCTCGAAAATAATGTAAAAAAGTATTTGGAATATTATTATCGTATTATGGTGTATAAACCTTATAATTCTAAATTAAAAGAGGATCATTATGACTAAAGACCATTCAGCCGCTGGTCAAGCACTAGGGTATGTATATCAGTTTGATCGGGCCACATACAGATTGTTTCAAGCTGGGATAGATGTAATAGAAATTGGAATTGAAGATATAGATGATGTGAGCGTGCATCTTAACTCTGGTAAAGAAATAAGGGAGCAAGATAAATCTACTGTAAACTCTGGATCGCCCTTATCTGATAGGAGTGTTGCTCTGTGGAAAACACTGTACATATGGGCTGAGTTATTAAATAGTGATCCTTCAGTATTAGACTATACTGAATTCCACCTTGTTACTAATGGAAGTATTTCTGATGACTGCTTAGCTCAGAGGATACATGAAGCCACTGATGAGGATTCTTCTAAATTAGTGTGTGATGAAATGTATGAAATCCTTCCAACTTTAAGGAAAGATTTATCCCCTTTTGGACAGTCTATAGGTAAACTGGAACCCGAATTACTACGTTCATTGATAATTAAAGTTTCAGTATTTGATAAGGTGAGCCCTAAGTTTGGGGGAGATATTAAAGATATTTCCGCCCTTCGTTTTTATGATGAGGGCATCAAGGTCAGTTTATTTGACCAAATTAATGGTTGGATTAAACGTAGGATACGTCAGGCAGTAGAGAATGATCTTCCACCTCGAATATTACGTAAGGACTTTGATCGTGAACTCCAAGCATTGATAAGAAGAGTAACAGTTGCACGGTTGTCTGCGATTATCGAACCTTTTACGAGCGATATTGAATTCAATGATTTTCAGTTCCATGGTTTTGTACAGCAACTTGATTGGATTAATCTTGATGAAGAAACTATTAGAGAAGCTATAATTCACTATTCTCATGCACAAGATACTCGGATGAAATGGACTGATAACAGCTTAGTTTCAGAGGCGACATTATCATTGTATGAGAAAGATTTAACTGATAGGTGGAAAATAGCACATAGACGTGCATTAAGACAACCTTTTAGCGAAGATCTTCAGGGACAAGAATGTTTGGATGCAACTTTGTCAGAAGATACTTATATTGACAATGAAATTATGCCCAAGCCAATTACTTGTGGCAATTTCCATGCTCTAGCTCACTTCACGGATGAACACGAACCACAAATTGGTTGGCACCCACAATTTAAAAAATTATCGAAGGGAACCGAGTAATATGAGTGGGTCACTTTTACGTGAGTATGAGATAATGCAAAATCCAGCACTTGGTGCAAATGCATTATGGGCGTTTACACAGGGATTTGTTTCTAGACCACATGAGGAATTGCAGTCATTAACTTTGTGGCATCTTGTCACGGTTCTCCCCCTTCTATACCATGATACGAGCAGAAAAATAATTCTAAAGAAAAGGGAATCATCGGGATTGCGTTCTATACTTGAACGAGACTCAAAAAACTCAGTTGCACAAAATGAGACGGTTTTTAATATAAACAATAGAATCAAAGCGTTGCAGGATAGAACGTTTCGATCTTTAAATCTAGCGCTTGCTTGTAACCTCATCTCTCTTGAGGAGGGTTATTTTTTTTCCAATGTTTCTTTTAAGATTCCAAGTACTATCCCTGTTGAAACAAAAAACATTTTAAAGGCTGCACAAAAATTAGGGGGGTGGGCAGGAGGAATGTCAGATTTCGAGTACTTAACAATACTAGGAGTTGAGCCCTAAATGTATTTATCGATTTTAAAGCTTATAATATGGCCTAAAGATATAAGAAAAGAACCTCGGATTCTTTGCTTTAAGCCTGGTAGTATTAACTATATAACAGGCGCAAGTAGAAGTGGAAAATCTGCAATTATTGAAATTATTGATTATTGCCTTGGTTCAGGCGGATGTTCAATACCAAAAATAGGACCTATTCGACGTACTTCCTCTTGGTATGGATTGCTGATAAGTACTGTTGAAGGAGAGAAGTTGCTGGCAAGGCGTGACCCTGATGAACAAATCTCAACAGATGATTATCATATTGTTGAGGGGACAACAATTGAACTCCCTGATGTACCACAAAAAAATGGTAATAGAGATAATGCAAAAGGAATACTACAAAGACTTGCAAGAATACCTCAATCAAATTCAGATTTTAACGAAACAGGTAGTGGTTTCAAAGGAAGAGCTTCCATTTCTGATATGACAGCTTTCATGTTCCAACCTCAGCGTATTATTGCTAATAATGAGACTATGTTCTATGAAGCAGATAAAGAGGAACATGCGAAAAAAATAAGAGAAATTTTCCCTTTAGTACTTGGAGTAGTCGATGCCGATACATTAATAAAACAACATCGCCTCCAAGAAGTTAAAAGATTAATTGAACGTAAACAACGCCAATTGGATTCCTTAAAAGTTGACATAGATAGTTTTGCTGGGGAAGTTAGAGGGCGCTATATTGCAGCAACTCAACACGGTTTTACATCTAATTTAGTAGTTGACAACATCGAGACTCAAATTTTGTTTGAACGTCTTAAAGATATAGTATCTATTTGGAAAAGAGATCCTTCATCATGGGATGAAGGTAGTGAATACATTAACACCGAAAGGCTATCTCAATTACGTGAAAAGGAGAACACACTTTATGCAGAAATTACTTCATTAAGAATTAGACTCACTCAATTAAAAGAGCTTTCTTTAGCAAGAGCCACCTCCGAACTGAATATTTCACGCAAGCGTGACCGACTTTCATCAGTATCATGGCTTGAGGAAAAATTAAATACAGCACATCAATGCCCCCTTTGTGGAAATGATAATAGATCAAGTACGGTCGAAATGAGGAAATTAATTGAAACTACCCGTAAGGTTGAGGCACAGTGGAAAGGAATAGAACTGGTTCCCCCTATGCTTGATGCTGAGGAAGTGGAACTAAAGAAATTAACAAGCTCTAGAGAAACAGAACTCAGACATGTAAAAGCCGAACGTGAGTATATACAGGAAGAAACTGAACAGATGCAGACAACGAGAGAGCAACGTGCAATGTTTATAGGAAGGCTAACGGAGTTTATTAATCTTCATGAATCTTTAGTCGATGATGGTAACTTAGTCAATGAAATCAGTCTATTAAAAGATGAAGAAGCTCGGCTTCTGGAATTTGTAGATTTTGAGAATTTCACCCATCGTAAGGAAACAGCCTTGTTTAAGTTCTCTAGGTTTGCAGGCCATTATGGAAGTATATTAGATCTTGAAACTGGGGAAGATCTGATTCAGCTCGATACAAATAGATTAACAATAAGAGTTATTGATGAAAATGGTGGAACTGCTTGGATGAGAGAAATCGGTAGTGGTGCAAATTGGTTGGGTTATCATGTAGCTACATTGCTTGCACTGCACGAACTTTTTTTTAATCAGAGTATACCTTATGTACCAAGTCTTTTAGTAATTGATCAGCCAAGCCAAACTCATTTCCCAGATGATACAGAAGTGGATTCGGAACGTGAAGAACTGCAAGCAGTTAATAAAGTATTCCAAGCCTTATCTTCAGGAATCAAGAGGACTAATGGAACTTTACAGGTTATTGTGAGCGAACATGCAGGTCAAAGTGTTGTAAGCGGTTTGGAAAATGTTAATCAGGTAGAAAGATGGAGGAAAGGTCGTAAACTGATACCTTGGCATTGGAGTAAGGAAATACCAGATGATTTAATAGGTAAAAATGCACAATATACTGCTGAGGATCTAATTGAAACGATAATTAAACCTTCTTTTCAGTTAGAAACGGGGCATAAAGACTGTAGCATTAATGTGCCTGAGGCTTATTTTATAGAAGAAGGTCTTTTATTTAAGGCACAGGCATTCATGGAAGATGGTCAGGTGTTTGATCTTGAGGGTCAGATTGATTTTGATCTGAATGTAAAGTTTACCAATGTTGTCTAAAGCATTTTAGTAGAGTGGTATTAAGCGTCAGCATAGATCATAGCGAGTATGACTCAGTAGCAGATACTGGGTCTTTTCGTTATGAAATTCAACGCTGTTCTATTAGTTGAAAAGCATATAAATTATATCCTCCAATTTAGTCCTTTCAATAGGAATTTATATTCGTTATACTATGAAGGGAACATTCGTTCTGTTTTCATATTAAAAATATCGGAGGATAACGTATGATCAAAAAAAGACAGTACTACATATGGCAATATCAACTTGGCGATGTGGTAGAGAGAAACGGGCAATTTTCGCTGGTCTACACTTTAGCAGATGCTAAACAAACAAGTGAAACCTTCATGTATTACATTCTGCACGAAAAGATAATGAATAAGCAATTCGATGCTACAGTAGAGTACATAGCCAATCAAGATACTTCCAACCTAAATTCCAATAATAGCAAGCCGATCAGAAAAAAGAAGAATCTCCTCCCAATCATGACCATCGAGACTGGACGTGGACGTAGTGAAGAGGACAATGACAAACTCAAACGTTTACTGGAAAAGGGCTTTACCGCCATTTATACAAAGTCAAACGGTCAAGAGATTGCTCGGCATACTTATGTATTTTTGGATAATGTCCTTTCCGGTGTTCAGAATAAAGAATGCCGTCAGCTATTTGTACTAGAGAAATATGCTGAAGCGTTGAAAGCACATGTTTCCCTTGGAACCGAACCAACCAAGTGTACCGTATCTAAAAACTTGACGCGCAATGCACTAATGACAACAGATGTGTATCTCTTTCCTGTAAATATGAAGCAGCTAACCATTTGTATTCTCCCTGACAAAGAAATACCCGTAACGGAAGATGTAGAGATGATCCTTCCATATCATCGTACATCCGAAGAAGAGGACATGTACACTAAGCTTCAAGCCTATATGGAAGAAGAAAAACACTATGAAAAGCAGCGCCAAAAAATCAATCAAAAGGTCAAAGAGCATAAAATCAAACTTCCTATCGCACCTAACGATAGAGATCAGTACAAAACGACTGGTCGCTGGGAAATAGAGAATAGTAGACGGGTATGCATGGAGCACCTTAGCAAACCTTCATGGAAAGTCGAAAAGAAAGATGGCGTTTCGGTTCCCGTATGGAAAATCGACCAAACTGAGCCGTATGAGAAAAAAGTGCTCCCCATCACACCATGGTCAACAGGGTTGCAATTAGCTGAAGTGAAAAATCATACGGTCATGGAAAATGTATTTGATGGTATGGGTTTGGTCTCAAAAGAGTTAGGACGGCAAATGGAAAGATTCCTTGAAGTAGATTATACGATTACAGGTTATCAATTACGCTTGCCAGCAATCAAAGGCTTCTTTCCTTGTGTAGATTTTCATGGATATTTCCGTAAGCATAACGTAAAGCGGATTCAGGATATATTCGGAACATGGCATGATACAGGCAAGATCGATATTTTGACCACCGAGTCTACTTTTAAAGCGAAGCTGGAAGTGGTCGGAGAAAAGCCAGACGGTTCAGAGGAGAAAGCCTGGTTATTTCCCTCAATATCCGCATACCAGTCTAAATTGATCGAGTATGGCTATGATGCGATTGGGATCTCCAATATTGCCAAGCCAGTACATGAACAATACCGGAAATCATCGTATCAGCTGTTATTGGCTCTTGATCTGCAAGCCAGAGATGTCGTTTGCTTATCCCATGTCCAGGGTGACCTTATATATCGGGCATTAAGTATCTATCGCAAAGAGGAGTTGGACTGGGAAGGTCTCCGCTATTTGCAAGCCTTCCTGCACTTGGTGTATCGGGAAAATTCAGATAATGGAATTGGTAAACAGTGTAGCGATGCCATTCATGCTCTGCAACTTAATAAAAAATTGGCATTCGATCATAAAGTAAGGCAAACGATCAAGGAAGTGATTGATCATAAAATAGATGAAATGGGCTTGGGTAAATTTTATATTGAAGCTAAGTATCTGTATGTGACACAAGATATTTTAGCGTTTTTGTCTTACGCTGCGGCAGCGGATCATCACACTTGGGAATATACAGGTTTTTTGTCTGCCAAGCAGAGTTACTGTGGCGGTGCGATATTAGGCCAGAATCTATTTGCGAGGAACCCGATCATGTCCTTCAGTGAAATCACTCGAATCACATTTGTGGATTATGAAGGTGAGGATGCTGAGTTTATTCGTCATCTCGTTAATATTGTGCAGCTTCCTTTAGGGACAGAGCCAGATCGTCTTGGCGGCGCAGACAGGGACGGCGATGAATTACTGGTTTTATCTACAGGATTAAACTTGGCAGTGACTCAGATTGAATATCTACAGCAGTACAATTTTAAGGTTAATGACGAGAAAAGTGAACACCACGATAAAAATCGGCTTGACCTGTTGAATGAGAATATCCAGCAGCATTTTGCAGAACGATTTCCTATTCAAGCAAAAGTATCGTTGGCAGACTATGTTATTGATTCACTGGTACAAGTCAACGATGCAGATAAATCAACCGCTCCTTCACAGGAATGGAACAAGGCAAATGTTATTGATTTTATTATTCGCTCTGAAGATAAAACGGGAGAAATCACCGATATTAATACGACGATTGAAAATATCGCTAACGTGAAGGATAGGTTATTGCAATACAAGTTTCCGATTGCGATCATGAAGCATTTGCAGGCCCTATGTATAGATGCTTCCAAATCGGGTCTGTTCGACCAAGTTGTCATTCCAGATGTAATTCAATATCGGTTTGGAACGTTGAAGCCACAATTTACATTTTTCAAAGACGGAAAAACCTACAACAAGGATCGTCAGCACACCTCGGCTTTAGATCAGCTTGCGAGGTCGATGTTTTCATTTAAGAAATATATAAACCGAATCATGATAGACGATATAGATCGGAAAATTCGGAAACATCAGTTTGAGAATATCTATCAGTACTTTCAAAATTTCGACCTGGATACAGTGTATGTGGATCAAACCATCAATGCGTTAAAGACAACTTATGATACGTTCCTGCAAATAAATAGAGAGCTAACGCAAGAGAAGCAAAGCCTGAATCCATTCGCATCAGACGAGAAGCAGAAGCGATTGCGAAAAGAAGTGGATGCCAAATTTGCAGAGCTATATCGGGAAACGAAAGCAGCAGCAGAACACATATGCGATTGTCCCTCTCTACTGGCTACGGCTGCTGTTCGGAAGACTTACGTGGACTCCAAGGCAAAAAATGAGAATGAAAATTATTCTTTCTGTTGGGTGGTTGCCAGTGAAGGGATGCTGCAAAATGTGCAACTTCATTATGAAGACAAAGATAAAGTATATATCCAAAAGGCTAAAGAGAGCGATGAACATACCTTTGCGTGGCTAGACCATAACTATACCACGGTGATGAAACGAGAAGCCTACACGTTACAATGGCCTGAAGGCAAAGATATGAGTATCCCTGACAAGTACCTCAAACGACAGGATGCGAAGCTCGATGATCTCATCGGCTACAAAATCTCCTTGGTAAGCAGCGAAAAGAGGACATGGAATCCCAAAGAAGTAGCTGAGAAAATGTTGGGACAAACGTATACCTTGTTTGATGACCGTGGCTGGCTTGGCGTAGCTGAAGGATTGAGTATTGCTCGCAAAGCAGGAGATTCCATCCTCGATTGCTATATGAACAAGTCGATAACGATTAAACACATTATAAAGACAACGAACGCTTCTATTATATGTCGAGTAGATTTCCGAGCTTAACCATGCGGCTTGTCAGCCGGTAGAGAGGGATGTGGAAGGGATTTACCTTTCACATTCCAATCATTAATATATGTGGAGGTCAGATATGGAAAGCAATACAATTGTCATTACTCAGTCTCGGATGGCAGGATGGTTGATGTTTAATCGGTTTCATAAAATGGATGAAAAAGTAGATTTAAAGGATTCGAATCGGAAAGTATTTATATTTAAGGATTCATCTCCATTAAGGAAGGCCATGGAACAATATAACGAATTTAAACAGGTAGTCGATAACATCTATTAATAAGGGGGATCATAACAATATGACAACAGCTTTAGAGAAACACGATGATAAACACAAGTATTATACCGACCAATTCACCATTAACGGAAAACGGGTGGATGTACGAAAAAATAGCAATAGCAAACAAGTAGAGGCTTGGATAGATGGTATGTGGAAGCCGATTATCAAGGAAGATATCGATAAACAGTATCGGATACAGTTTGATTATTCTCCATATGAGTTGGAGTTTTCGTATAATGGTGGCAAAACGTGGTGGACATACACGGACGAAAAATATATGACCGATTCGGAACGAGCGTATTTCAAGAAGGAGATCGCGTTTTTTGAGAATTGGGAACTTGAACAATGGATTGCAGAGGAAGAACGGAAAGCGAATGATCCTGAATATCAAGAGTGGATTGCCCAACAATACATAGATTGGTTAGCTCATGAGGATGAGTATTACCGGAGTCAAAGCAATTCTATGCTTACATCTTATGTGGATATTCCAGATGTGTTCAAACGCGATGATGAGTCAGCAGGAGAGAATTCCCCCAATTCAATTGAGCCTAATTATATGAAATACTTTGAGATTCACGGAACGCATAAGAAGTTCCAGCCTATCTGGTATGGTAAAGATATTATAGATCGGCATATGAAATGTTTTTTTGATGGTACGTTTTTGTATCGGTATGATCAGGGGGTATATGTCAATGATGGTGAACGTCACCTGGAGCAATTATCCGTTACTCTGCTGGACAATGAGTTTCGCCATAGTCGGATTAAGGAAGCACGTTATTACATAGAGGCCCAAAGTTATATTGCAGGAACCCAAATTAATCTGTTGGACGACTATATTAATGTGAAAAATGGTTTGCTGAATTGGAAAACGGGAGAGTTGAGGGAGCATAAACCTGATAGACGGAGCACCATTCAATTTCCTGTCCTATATGATCCTACGGCCAATGACCCTGTCATGCTTCAGTTTATCGAATCTGTACTGGAACAGGATACGCATGCAACATTGTTTGAAATGATCGGCTATTTTCTGATTCCCACCTTAGAGTATGAAAAAATATTTCTATTCAAAGGTACGGGAAGCAACGGGAAATCCGTATTAATTAAAACAATAGAAGCGATGATCGGTAAGCCAAATATATCCAAAGTCAAAATTCAGGATTTAGAAGGAGATAGATCACGGTTTAAGATTGCTGAACTGTATGGAAAAGTGCTGAATTGCTTTACAGATATCCCTGCGGATGCATTGAACTCTACAGGGAACCTCAAGGTACTTGCCAGTGGTGAAGGATTAAACGCAGAGAAAAAGGGGAAAGATCCCTTTAACTTTGAACCGTTTTGTAAACTGTTGTTTAGTGCGAATGAATTGCCAAAAAGTAATGACAACAGTGATGGATTTTTTAGAAGGCTGACGGTGTTTCCTTTTACTCGTAAATTTACGGATCAACAAAAGGATACGAAGTTAATTCATAAACTGACGACTCCATCCGCTTTATCGACATTATTGAATTATGCACTTGAGGGCTTAAGACGACTCGAACAACAAGGTGGATTTTCGCATTCACAAACGATTACAGATCAAGTTAAAACGTATCAAATGGAATCCGATACCATTATGCTGTTCATAGATGAAGAATGTGAAATTGAAAGTGAAGCTTCAAAACAACATGAAAGCCGAATCGAATGTAAAAGGTTATATGCGATGTATGCTGCATGGTGTAAACAGGGTGGATTTAAACCTGAAACGGTGACTCAATTCAATAAGCATCTCGATGCAAAACTTAAGGATAAGATTTACCGGAAGAAGGCCAGAACAATAAGTGGCAGCTCAGTTCCCTTTTGGTTTGGAATCAAAAGTTAAATGTTTCCCGTTTGATACATTTGTTTCCTATCCGTTTTCTGTTTTGCATACAATTGGAAACGGAAAAATAGTTTGTTTACATAGAGAATCATGAGTTTGTTTCCATGTTTCCTGTTTTTTCAACTCTTGAGAGAATACATATAATAATATTTGATCGAATATTATGTGTTGGTGAGGAGTGTATATGTCATCAGGAGTGTTCAAAACTGGAAACATGGAAACAGCTTTTAAAAATCAGCTAGTATACTGGAGAAATTGAAGTGAAGATAGGAATCTGGCGTTATAAAATTGGAAACAGGCTGATGGAGAATAGGAAACATGTTTGTAGATGAATTTATGGAATGGGCTTGTCAGCCCGTAGAGAGGCTATGATGCGATTGAATATATAAGTCCAGCCATGAATTTTATAGTAAAGGATGATTGGAGTTGAGAAAGTGAACTTAATTAGCCGAAATGGGGTTGGGTGTGGGAGGGGAAACGTTCGGCAGGCGATACTACCGTTTACGAAGCGTAGCGAAGTGGTTTTATCGCGGTTTTGAGTTTCCCCTATCCCACGTATAGACCATACATACATTCAGCAGCATTCATACACGTAATCAAGTCATATTATTAACTGGCTAGGAATACCGTTTTAAAATTTTTGATTTACAGGTTGAAATTAATCTTGCTGAATTGGACTATTATTTGCAAAATCTTAAACAACACGAATTGAGGACTTGAACCTACATAGTTTGAGATGTGTCACGTGACACAATGAGTAGATTTACAATTATAGAATCATAACACGGGAACTCTGGCTATGAGCTAGGGTTCCTTTTTCATTTAGAGAGGAGCAACAAGATTGTTATTAATGTTACAAGCAATAATCATAGAAATATTACGATTTATTACTGTAGTTGGTGTGGTTTACACCTGGATGTGGATTGCAGCCTTTTTAAAAACGAAGGTAGAAAGGGGGAAGAAATGGATTGGAAATCAGATTCGTAAACGTAGAAGTTTTAATTCCGTACATAAAAAACGCCAGAAATAATGAGAAAGCTGTAGATTATGTAGCAACAAGTATTCAGAGTTATGGATTTAAGAATCCGATTTTGATAGACAGTAATCATGAAATCATAGCAGGTCATACTCGTCTGTTAGCAGCTAAGAAGCTTGGGTTAAAGCAAGTTCCAACGATACTGGTGGATGACTTAACACCAGAACAGGTCAAAGCTTTCAGAATAGCTGATAACAAAACGGCTGAGTATGCAGATTGGAATTTTGAATTGTTGGCGCAGGAAATGGAAGAATTAAAACTGGCTGATTATGATCTTTCTCTAACTGGATTTGATATGAGCGAGTGTGAGAAATTGCTGGATACATTACATGAAGATACAGCCGATGATGAGGATGATTTTAATCTGGAAGAAGCATTACCTGTACATCCGATCACTCGTAAAGGTGACATTTGGCTACTTGGGAAGCATAGGCTCATATGCGGTGACTCGACTAATCCGCAGGATATCGCAACATTGATGGATGGTAAGAAGGCTCGGCTTATTGTAACTGATCCACCTTATAATGTGGATTATACAGGTAAAACCAAGGCTGCATTGAAAATAGAGAACGATAAGATGGACAATCACCAGTTTTATGATTTCCTATTGGCTGCCTATACTCAAATGTTTGAAGTAGCTGATGACGGAGCAAGTATTTATGTGTTCCACGCAGATAGTGAAGGTTTGAATTTTAGAAAGGCATTTATCGAAGCCGGATTCAAACTGGCACAATGCTGCATATGGGCAAAGCAAGCAATGGTAATGGGTAGACAAGATTATCACTGGATGCACGAACCTGTATTGTACGGTTGGAAGCCAACAAGTGGACACTACTGGAACAGTGATCGGAAGCAGACAACCTTATGGCAATTTGATCGCCCCTTCCGGAATGAATATCATCCCACGATGAAGCCGATTCCTTTGATTAGCTATCCAATTAAAAATTCCAGTAAGCTTGGTGATATCGTGTTTGATCCATTTGGTGGTTCAGGTTCAACGTTGATTGCTTGTGAGGAAACGGCTCGGCTTTGCTATACCAGCGAGCTTGACCCCAAATATGTAGATGTGATTGTGAAGCGATATATTGCCCATGCTGGCGACAATAGCAGTGTGTATTTGATTCGAGATGGTCAGCAGTATGACTATCATGAAGTTGTTGCTGGTTCGGCAAGGTCAGAGGTATCATGTGCTGAGTAAACCGAAAGGGTGATTGAATTGGGTAAGGCAAAAGTGAATATGGTGATTCGGTTCCTAAAGGGTATGCAAGCCGAAAAGGTAAATGTGCTAGGTGCTGAGGAAGCTCAGGAGGATAACGTGTTGATTCAGAAGGTGATTGAGGATATCGAGTTGTTTTACGAGGCTGAGTTGGAAGGGTAAGCTGGAATAGAATGGGGAATGGCTGATCGTTGGCTGTTCCCTTTTTTTGATGATGGCGATATAGTTACTACTTATAGGGAAAAGAAGGAATTACATTCAAATTTGTTGAATTAAATCTTATAAGATAAATCAACATGTTCAACAGCATGAGAAGGGGAAGCTAGATGATCTGGAATATAAGAAATCTTGTCACATTTGTATTTGTCATTGTCATGTGGATGATTGTGGATCGTTTACACATCAATAATGCGTTAGCTTTTATAATCATTTTCATCCTGATGTTTTTGATACTATATGTGCCTATTCTTTTTACTGTATTATGGGATTCTAATTTGAAGAGAATTGAAAAGTTTTTAATGTCGCGAAAGAGTAAGCCAGAATACCATCTATTTTATGCTCTAGCCCATGAAATCGATGAAGAAGTAGAAGACTCAATCCGACTATTGCTCCAAAAGTATAAGGGAATTCACAAACAAGCGTTATATAAAACCGTTTTTGCTTTCTATAAAAAAGAAATTCTGACGGTTAAAGAAGAAATCGAATTGATCAAACCACTGGCATATAAAAATTACTATCGAGCTATCGTGTGTATGGAAGAAGAGAATAATATGAAAGCTCATAAAATCATTCACGACATTCCAACGTCTTGGATGAAAAGCGCGCTTCTTTCCGAATTGGAGTTGAAATCAAATCATCATACAGAAGCATTAAAACTGGCACAACAAGCCGTGCATCAGTCCAAAGGTTTGCAAAAGTATGTACTGTTCAAAACGTATCAACGGAAATTCCCTGAGATGCAATCTGTAAATGGAACACAACTTTAAAAACAAAGGTCTATGCACATTCGCATAGGCTTTTTTCGTGATGGGGGGTGAGCAGAAGATGAGCAAGAACAATAACAATCCCAAAAGAAACAAGCCAAAGATACTAACCAAGTATGATCAATTTGTTGTGCCAAGACTGAAGGATATTCCCGTTTGGGTACGTGAAGGAGCAACAGATGAGGAGATTGCCAAACGATTGAACATTCATATTTGGACATTAGGCGACTACCGTAGAAAACATCCGAAATTTGCTGAAGCATTGGAACGTCCAACCAAGTGGGAAACCCATGTATATCCTAGACTAGCGGAAATCCAGCAATGGTTCGAAGAAGGCGTGAATGCGGAGGATATTATCAAGAAACTCGACATTGGTAAAACGACTTGGTACGAGTATATAGATAAACATCCGATGCTGGCTGAACTAGTCAAATGGAGCAGATCTGTCCCTATCTCACACGTAGAAAATTCACTTTTGAAAGCTGCTACAGGGTATGAATATGAAGAAATTAAAACGATTATTGAAGAGGACAAAAATGGAAAAAAGAAGACTCGTATTGAAAAGGTAAAAAGGTATCAGCCTCCCAATCCGACAGCGATGATCTTCTACTTAAAGAATCGCGCACCTAACGAGTGGAATGATCGACATGAGCTGGTGGTGAATACGAAAGCACTGGAACAGGAGCGTAAGCAGCTATTTCTGGATATGATCGAAGCGGATATAGTAGATGCCGACTATGAAGCTATTGAAGAATCGGTTGAGATTGAGGACGGATACGTGGAACCGGATGATTTGCAGCCATAACGTTATGTCGTCAGTATTTGTATAGATAAACGCAAGTTTTAGCCCGAAATTTGCCCCAAAAGTAGCCAGAATCAGTGCATAAGATAAGTTATGTATGGAGTGGACTTTGCCCCACATCAACGGTATGATGTGACACACAAAGCGAAGGGTGGGGGCGAATATGGAGTATATTCAAGGGTTTGAAGCACATTTACGGAGCAAGGATCGGAGTGAAAATACGGTTTCCTGCTATATTCGGGACGTATTGCAGTTCATAGCTTGGTATCGGGGCAAGACGGAAAATGGGTTGGATCAGTGGATTGAATTGGACGGCGTGGAATACAAAAAGTATCTGCAAAGCACCAATCAAGCTATACTGACCATCAATCGTAAGATCGCCAGTATCAACGTATTTGCACAGTGGATGCACCAACAAGGCTATATTAAGGAAGAGATACATATCGAAGCGGTCAGGAATAAGGTTGTGCGGCAATACAAAGGGTTAGCAGAAAAGGATTTGTGGAAGCTGCGGAATGAAATTCACCGGATGGGTAATCGGATGCATATCTGTATGATTGAATTGCTGCTGGGAACAGGGATACGGGTAAGCGAATTGGTTGGTATCAAGCTGAAAGATATTGAAATAAGTGAACGTAAAGGATTGTTGAAGGTATTTGGCAAAGGGAACTCCTTCCGCATCATTCCATTAAATAAGGATGTGCGAAAAGCTATTACCCGATATCTTGAAGTCAGGCCACAAGTGGAATCAGAATATCTATGTATGGGCCAGCGTGGAGCATTGGAGCGAAATGCGATCAACCTGATTTTGAACAAATACGGGGATCGAGTCAACGTAAAGGTCACGCCCCATATGCTGAGACATACACTTGGCTATAAGTTGGTCAAAACGACTCCATTGACGACCATCCAGCAAATCCTCGGACATGATCATGTAGCAACCACCAATATTTATACCCTAACAACACAGCAGGATATGGCCGAAGCCTTGGCAAATATCGAGTGGTAAACAGCCACTCTTTTTGTCGTAGATGGGAGGGGGTCTTCTATGTAGATAAACGGAGCTGTCAGCAAAGGGTGCAGAAATTTTTGTGATGATTTTATAGTGAATTTGAGAAAGGAGCTATACCCATTGAAACAATAAAGCAAGAAGAGCAGCGACAGGCTGAGCTGCTTAAGCAGTATATGGAGAAGCATTTTAAACCATCGAAAATGAAACAACTAATTGAAACGTTCTCTTTTTCTGAACTTCGCAAACTTATTGGTGAGATGGACATTGAGTTTTTTGCTTTAGCCTATTTTCCTAAATACTTTGATCGAGCATTTGGCAAGTTTCATAAAGAGTTATTTTTAGAATTAAGACATATGCTTGCCCATACTGGACTGATTACGGCTTTTGGACTCCCAAGGGAGCATGGAAAGTCGACGATCAGTTCTTTTTTATTCCCGCTGTATGCGACTTTATATAATAAATCACAGTTTACATTGATTATATCTGCCACAGAGCAAATTGCTCTTCCGTTCCTCGATATGATCAAAGATGAGCTGGAAACCAATACAATGCTGATTGAGGATTTCGGGATTCGTAAAGGGAGCCGCTGGAACAACAATGAAATATGGCTGAAGAGTAAAGGTGGACTGGACTCTTGCATAATGATTCGTGGGATTGATGGTAGTTTGAGAGGTATTCACTATAAGCATCATCGTCCCACACTGGTTCTAATGGATGATTTGCTCAAGGAGGATACGGCTCGATCCGAAGCCAAACGAGAACAAATTAAAAATACGTTTACGGATGTCATTCTGCCTATTGGCACAAGGGATACGAATATTCTGATCTGTGGAACCATTTTGAACGAAGAGGACATCATGGCTGATCTGCTTAAAGGTAAAATACCAGGAGTAAGAAGTGTCCGTAAAGCAGCCGTGATTCAGTTTTCGGAACGAGACGATTTATGGTCAGAGTGGGAGCAAAAATATAATAACTTGCAGGATGAGAACAGGATCAATACGGCCTTGTGTTTTTTTATGGCTCATGAGGAGGAAATGCTAAAAGATACAGAAATCCTGTGGAGCGAGTATTTGGACTATTATTATTTGATGTGTAAGAAGCAAGCGATGGGCGAGAAAAGTTTCTATAAAGAATTACAAAACGATCCGCGCTCGACCGATGAGTACATATTTCAGAATCTCATGTATTGGGACAGGTTGCCTGAGTTTGAGGATATGGAAATGGCGATGTATATTGATCCAGCGATTAAGGCAGGGAAGAAAAATGACTATTCGGCTATTTCAATTATTGGTCAGCACCGAAAGACAAAGCAGATGTATGTGATTGACGGGAACATCTATAAATTACTGCCGGATGATTTGTTCCAAGTCGCTATTGAGAAGTTGAAGCTTTACCCTGTAGATAAGCTTGGATTTGAGGTGAATCAGGCACAGAGCTACATGAAACAAAAGTTTGAAGAAGAGCTATGGAAGGCGAAGATACATACACCCGTAGAAAGTGTACATTCCAAGGGGCAGAAGCATGAACGTATTATTAGCTTGGAGCCGGAAGTGAAGAAAGGTCATATTCTGTTCAATGCAGATAACCTCAGATATAATCATCAGGTGAAGGATTACAATCGAAATTGTACATATGATGACGCTCCAGATAGTTTATATGGGGCTGTTCAATTAATTCAGTCTGTGAAGAGTCTGAAATTTTATGATCGGAGCTTATTATTTTGAGGTTTCTGTCAAAGCTTAATCTTCATTTGATCCAATCTTGTTAAGGAAATGGGCAGGATACAGCAGGAAAATGTCGAATCACTAATTATGACCGCATTTGCTGTTGTAACTCTAAGGGGTATATTAAATTGGAATAAAATGGTTATCATATCGAATCTTTCCTGAACCATTAGGAATCACTTATCAGGATTATGACTTAATGAATAGAGCTGACGTTGAAAAGTTATTTGATTACTGTCAAATATTGGAGTCTATGATTTCAAGACAGGGTTGGCAATTTTTAATAAATCATCATAGCTATCTAGTATTGTTTGAGATAAATAAAGGAAGTGAACGGTTTGATTGTGAAAGCCTTGAAGAATTTATTTTTGAAGTTGAATCTCATATTGATTCGTTACCTATTTAAGCTCCCTCGAAGTAGCAAAAGGCAGCTATGGGCAGACATGAGTATGGTGAAACTATGTACGACTATATAAGTATCCATTCGGATAAGTACATGTCCAAAATTAAATCGGAGGTTGCTGAGCAATTCTTAACCTCTGTTTTGGGATTCACAAAAGCAAGTCACCTAACATTTCATAAAGAAGTCAATGGGGAGATTGTTAAAGTAACTGGTATTCTCGCTAATCCAAATGGGAACTATGCTTTCGACACACTTGATGGTACTGAAGAAGTAAATTTAATTGAAATTGATGTACCAACATACACTGATGACATCTTAGAACTAATATTATCTAGCATTGCAATTTCGATTACGAAAGAATTTTCGTGGATAATTGACGACGACCATGGATTGAACTAACGGGTAGAATAGTTAAGTGTTGTGGAAACCATACAAGCTGATAACTGTAATCAAGACAATAACAGTTACAGCACTCATGATGCCTAAATTTCTTGAACTTTTTAGACATGTGAATCGTATGTATCATGATACATAAAGAAACATTATAGGAATCCTTATGAGGGAGAGATTTTATTGAAGAAGGGCTTAAAGTGGACGCTGTGGATTGTATTGCTGCTGATTTTAGGTGGTATTGTTTTAAACTTTTATTTGAATTATTTCACATTCGCCTATGCCTTGATGGGAGTACTCCTGCTTGTATTCTCGGGTTGGGGAGCTGTGGCCAAATTAAATAACGACGTACATGAATATGAGGACCAGATGAGAAGAAATTCGAATATAGAAGACATTGAACAATATACCAGATAGCGTCCAGACTGCGAGCTTAATTTTTTTATAATACATATTGGTAAATGCAGGATAGAATTAAACATTATAAGATATGGAGGTCGGAGTGTGGGGATTTACAAGAAGAGATTGCTTATTATGGCAGGATGTATTGCTCTATACGTAACGTTAACAGGTTGCGGGGAATCAACCAAAGAAAGCAAAGACAACGATAATGCTGTAGAGACAATAAGCACGGTTGAATCAACTGCTGCAGATGAAGCTGTGACTGATACAGAAAGCGGTGAGGCTTCTGAGGCAGTAAAAGATCAAGGCACAACTATAGAACCTCTGATCACCAAGGCAGGAGGACTTGGTGATACGAAGGAAACTATCGAACATCTCCGCGGGGCAGATGAGAATGGGCAAGATGCTGGCATTAGTTCTTATCAGAACAATAGTTTTCTGGCTATTTATGCCGAAGATGACGTTACAAAGAAAGACACGGCTTTGAATGTAACCCTGTCATTTGAAGCTACGGATACGCCAAGGCGCTCTGTAAAGGAAGCTATACGCGAGGCTTCTTCTGTAATTCCAAGTGACGCTGTTAAGGTCAAGGAGTATAAGGTAGACGAGGGGCGAGATGTTATCCAGTACGAGAGTAAGCTCCTTTCAGAACGGATGAAGGGTTGGTATGAACTTGATGCAGCGAATAGTCCAGAATCTATGCCCGGCACCTTTATCGTCATACTGAAGCACGATGAAGAGGGAGTTTTCTCAGTCGTGGTTGGTGCTGGTAATAATCCGTAAATAAGCTCAACAGATAATAACTAGAGTTGGACGAGTGCAAATAAGGTTAGCTCCTCGCCTGTATCTTAATAATTTTCTTTGAAGATAAACGAGCTGTTAAACAGATGAAATGTATTTGTGTCCATTTACGTTTTGATAATAAGACACCTGGTATTAAATATCCGTTCACCTGTTGCCCGTAATAATATATTGATACCAATAGATACTTGTTATAATCCCCGTTTGGCTTAATCACGGGTATGTAAGGAGGTTAATATTCTATGGACGGCTGGAATGAGGAGAAGGTTCTGGAACAGAGTGATATTCATCAATTGAGTGGTGAGATCTATCAGATCCTACACGAGAGGATTGACAAGCTAGGTGTAGCATATGGCATCGTTAGTGAATTTAGTTATAACCCTGAGGAACCACCGTTCTGGACTATTACTATCGAGGACTATGAAACCGTGCTTACCTCGGCCATCTTGTTCCAATATAAGAAACAGCATAGAAATTTGAAGGATGCGTTAACTCATTTTATGCGCGATCACTTCCCATACTTCACTTAAGCAGAGTATCAACGGTGAAAGGAAATTCAACAAGGAACTACCTTATTAAAAGGTGGTTCTTTTCTTTATTCAAGCAAAAATTAGATAACCCATTTTGAAAGGAAGGATGTATTTGCAAATTACGGAACAAATCATTATAGAATGTCTAAATGAACTCCAATCGGCTGCAATAGCCAAACAGAAATATGCAGATTACTACAATGGTCAGCATGCTATTCTCAAGAACTATGCAATGCAAGAAAGCCGCAGCAACCAAAAGCTTATCTTCAATTTCCCACGTAAGTTCGTGGATAATGAAGTCGGTTATCTGCTCGGTAAGCCAGTAAACTATGTGTCCAAGTCGGATCAGGATGATGCCATACATAATATAGATATACATATGAGTCATTGGGACAAAGAGCATAATCTACAGCTTCGGAAACAGTCTGAAATCTTTGGTGAGAGCTTTGAATTGAACTATATTGATTCGGAAGGTCAATTTTCAGCGACGGTGCTATCCCCTTTGAATGCGTATGTATTGGAGGACGGAACAGCAGAAAGAAATGTACTGTTTGGCTTACATAAATTTACCCGTCGATTCGATAAGCAAGTATATTTGGATGTGTACACCAACCATGAAATTCTACATTATACAATCGGCAACGTTGACAAACAGATTCAGAGTAAGCAAAATCAATCGCCTGAATTAAAATATATCGGCAAACATAATCACATCTTTGGAAGAGTTCCGCTCATCTCCTGTCTAGCCAATACGGAGAGAAAAAGTGGCTTCCAGGATGTGATTTCTTTGTTCGATGCCTATAACGCATTGAATTCCGATTTGGTCAATGAAATTGCAGATCATCGCAATGCCTATCTGGTGATTGAGAATGCCAAGCTGGAAGCTGAAGACTTGTTGAATATGAAGAAGATGGGCATTATTCAAGTTCCGGCTGGAGGAAAGGTAAGCTGGCTTACGAAGGAGATTAATGATTCTTTTGTAAAGAACGAGTTGGACAATATTGAACGCAAATTTTTCGACATGATGGATCAGGTTAACTTTAATGAAAATTGGGCCAGCAATACATCTTCCCTAGCGCTTAGAAACAAGCTGCTGAATCTGGAGAATCGAGTAGCAATGCGTGAAGCCTTAATGGAAAAGGCAATCAAGCAGCGTCTACGCAATTTCTTCACCTTTCTGTACATTAAAGAAGGCGTTCAATATGATTACCGGGATATTGCGGTGAAGTTTACTCGCAACTTGCCGACAGATTTGGTTGGGATGGCAGATGTGATTGTGAAACTGAAAGAAGTGGTCTCACAGGAAACGTTGCTGACGTTGCTTCCGTTTGTTGAGAATCCGAAGCTGGAATTCAATAAATTTCATTCGGAGCAGCAACGATTAATTGCTACGGATAAGGAGGTATCAAATGCAGAATAAAAATAGGTTTAAGCGACTGGTCAAGAATAATTGTGCTTGTTATTTTGGAGCGAAGTACGGTATCCCAAACTATTGCTGTTTACAGGATGGCCCATGTGTATTCTTTATTCAAGGTGATGCTCTGCCCCGTTGTACATATTTTGAAAATGGAGTGCTGCCAATGGATGAGAAGCTGGAGCGAGAATATAAGTCTGATCGGAATGTAGAGGTTGGGTTTAATACAGCAAAACCGAGGGTGAACTGTACACGTTGTGGAGGAACATTTTCGGCAAATTCGAATCGGCAGAAATACTGTGACAAGTGTAGAGGTAGGGCGAGAAAAGAAAGTATCAGGATGCGTGTTCGGAAGTCCAGACAAAAAGACAGCTCGATGTAACGCTTTAGAGGTTGAAAAAGTCATATAAACAAAGGGGTAAAAATAGGCGGGAATGAGGAGTTGGTATGCTTGTACCTTTTCGTCACTTTTGCGTTTTCTAATGCGTTACATGATTGTCTTGAACATGATATTCAATATGATACAGTTTCACCATACATATACGTTTCTGAGGTTTAGGTAAGCAATAGGGTGGATGTAACGCTTTAGGCTATCCAAAATACGCATAAACAAAGGATGAAAAACAGGCAAAAGTGGGGAGTTGGTATGTTTGTACCTTTTCCTCGTTTTTGTGATTTCTAAAGCGTTACATTGCTGTCCTGAGCATGACATTAAAAGGCTCCATACATACATAAGCGTGTTCGGTTCTGAGGAGTCGGATGGGCAATAAAGGAGATTAACGAAAGTGAAATTGGAACAAGTGAAGCAGTTGATTGAAGAAAACCAAACAAACGAGGAATGGCAAACGTATCTTCAGGGTTTAAATCCGTATAGCGTAGAAGGGATAGAGCGATATATCCAATCCAACAAGGAAGCAAAAAGTTGGTTCGATAGCACGGTGGACAAACGATCCGCTAAATCGTTGGAAACGTGGAAAGCCAATCATTTGGAAAGTGCAGTGGACGCTGAGATTAAAAAGCGATTCCCGGCTAAGGATGAGAAAGAAATTGAAGTCGAGAAGCTGCGAGCCGAAGTGGAGAATATGAAGCTAGAGAAGCAGCGTGAACGGTTAACCAGCCAAGCGATTAAAATTGCATCCGAAAAGAAACTTCCACTCCCTTTAGTGGATTTTTTTATTGGTACAGATGAAGACGCAACGACAGCGAATTTAGATATGTTGGAACAATCGTTACAACTGGCAATTCAACAGCAAGTCGAGCAACGACTCAAAGGAGATGGCTATACACCTCCGGCTGGTTCAACAGGTAGCACATTTACATTGGATTCGATCAAAGGAATGTCCCAAAACGAAATTAATCAGCATTGGGATCAAGTCAAACAAGCATTACAAAACAAATAATAATCAATAGAAAAGGACAGGGTGATTAGATATGTCAGTACAAAATTTTATTCCTACCATTTGGAGCGCACGTTTAAATGAAAGCCTGAAAAAGAATTTGGTGTACGGTAATGTCGTCAACACCGATTACGAAGGGGAAATTCAAGGCCAAGGCTCCACTGTAAAAATTAATTCGATTGGGGCAGTAACGATTGGCAATTATGATAAAGCTGCTGGAATCGGTAACCCACAGGAACTAGATGCTACGCAAAAAACGTTGGTGATCGATCAGGCCAAGTATTTCAATTTTCAGGTGGATGATGTGGATGCTGCTCAAGCGAATGTGAATCTACTGGATGGTGGGATCGTAGAAGCTTCGTATGGGCTTGCTAATGTGGTGGATCAGTATCTCGCTGGATTTTATACAGAGGTTAGAGCTGAGAATACAATCGGTAATGATACAACACCTATAACTCCAACGAAAGATACGGCCTATGATTTACTGATTGATCTAGGCGTACTATTGGACGAAAATAATGTACCTGAAACGGAACGATTTGTGGTGGTTCCCGCATGGTACTATGGCTTGCTGCTGAAAGATGCACGTTTTACCAAAGACCCAAATATTATTCGCACAGGCTATGTGGGAGATATTGATGGCATGACTGTTTATAAATCCAACAATGTGCCAAATACAGGAGGAGTTAAGTATAAAATCATCGCAGGTCATAAGAGTGCGATTTCGTTTGCCGGGCAAGTGGATTCGGTGGAGGCGTTCAGACCAGAGAAACAATTTTCAGATGCAGTGAAAGGGTTACAAGTATTCGGAGCTAAATGTATCAAGCCGGAGGCTCTTGCTGTACTCACAGCCAATAAGTCTTAATTGAGAATGGGATCATATGAAAACACATTATAATAGAAGAAACACGTTTAGGGTGTCCGCTTTGGATGCCCTTATTTTCATTTTTGGAGGGTGATAAGATGTGGTTTTTGAATCAGGAAACAGACTGCATATGGGAAGTAACAGATCAGGAGCTGATACTGCGGTTACAGGCTAGTGGACATTATGAGCAAGTAGAGGAACCTAAACAGGATAAGACGGAGCAAGATGTACCCCAAACGAAAGCTCAAGCTACCAAGAGCATGAAGCGTACCGAGAAGGAACAGGTAAAGGAGGTACAGGAGACAGCACATGAGTGAGCTAATGGATTTGATGAAACGATTATTAGGCATGGAACCAACAGACATATCCAAGGATGATATCCTGATCCATTATTTGAATAAAGCGAGGAGTAACATTTATGGCTATTGTAATGTGGCGACACTGCCTGTGGAATATGATCATGTCATGGTCGATTATGCGGTGTTTCTTTATAAGAATAGGGAGTCGGTTGGACTTATAAATAAACAGGAGGGAGAGCGATCAGCTAACTATGAAACAGGCATTCCGACAAGTATTCGATTGGCTCTTCCTCTACCTAAAATCAAGGTCGGAACAGATTAATGTTCTATGATACGAAGCTGGAAATTTTGGATAATGCCAATTTCACACCTGTTCTGTCAGTGAAGGCAGATGTACAACCTTATCGCAAAAGCTTTTCATTTGAAGATGGTTACATACTAGAGACAACATATCGAGCTTTCTGTCCACTGGAATCTTTATTGCAATTAAACGGCTATGTTCGAATTGACAAGGCTGTCTTTATTATTTTGGACATGAAGGAATGGAGCGATTATGTGGAGTTGTATCTGTATCGCTGCAAGCAGGATTTTGCATTGGAGGTGAAGGAGTGACACGAAGCTTAGGACCCATGCTGGATTTCTTCCTGCGAGAGAAGGGAGAGCTTGTGCATATTAATGGTATGCGACAGCTTGCTCTAATTCAAGATGCGACAAATACCATTCAAATGACCGATGAAAAAATTATTCGGGCAGCAACACCTTTACATACAGGAGATATTGTGGATTATCGTGATGAACGTTATTTAACTACTAGTCAGGTGGATCGAAATGAAAAGTCTTGTCGAGGCAGAATGAAAAAGTGTAATCAACGGCTGGCTTTGAACTGGAACGGGCAGGTAGAATGGTTTGATACTGTGGTAGAAGCCAGAACGTTTTCAACGGAAACAGGTAAAGTTATCTCCATGCCAGAGGGAAATATTATGGTTAGTTTACAGGACAATGCAGATACGAGGGGTATTACATTAAGCCAACGATTTTATATGACTCATCAGTCGTTTAAAGTGACTGGAATTGATCGCACGATGAATGGCATCATCCTGTTAAGCTGCACATTAGATAGCATAAATACAGCTTATGATGATGTGGAAAATAACATTGTAGACCGATGGAAGTACGAAATTGCTCATACATACGCATTACATATACACCAGGGAACGATAGCTCATGTACCTCTAAACGAAACAATACAGTTGAATGTGACTGCTACGGATAATGGAAATGAGATAGCCAATCCGACGATTACCTATATATCAAGTGATCCAAGTGTAATTAGCGTAGATCAGCAAGGTCAGGTTATGGGCATCGCTTTGGGACAAGCAAGCATCACTGCGAAATTAACGTATCACCTCACAGTACGAAGTACCATTGAATTGAGAGTCGTTAAAACGGGGACACATATCTATTCGATAGCCATTATCGGCAATTCAGTTCTAAAAACAGGCCAAAGCGCCTCATACGTTAGTCATATTTATGACCATGGTACTGAAGTGTTCAACCAGTCGGTAGAATGGAGCCTACGGAATCAAGATGGTTCAACTCCGATCATGGGAAGCATAACAGCGAGTGCAGGAAATTGTGTGACGGTGAAAGCTGGAAGCAGTAGTGGAGCGGACAATAAAGCCCTTGTACTGACTGCCACTTTAGTAAGCGATCCTAGCATTACCACAGAAAAGAACATTAGTCTTAAGAATTTATTCTAAGCTTTGTATCTATCGGCTTGCCTTCGTGGTGAGCCATTTTTATTTCAAAGGAGCACATACATATGCAACGAAAATCTATTGATTATCTACTGAGTCTAAGCCTATTGAAGCAATTGAGATTACAAAATGTCATTACAGAAGAAGAGTTCATAGCGATTGATGAGCTGAATAAAAAGTCTTTCAAGTAGCTGTAACATTGGACAGAAATGGACTTGATGATGTACCGCACGCATTATAACATGTGACCGTATAAGAAGATATCGAAGGGAGAAACACCTATGGCACAAGCCACAACCGCAAAAAAAGTCGTTGTCGTTCCCATTAAAACGATGGACATCGTAGAAGGAATTCAATCTATTCAAAAGAAGAAAGTCGCTGCCTATTGTCGGGTCAGTACAGATTCCGAGGAGCAAAAGGAGAGTTATACGAATCAGGTCAATTATTATACCCAATACATTCAAAACAACTTGGAATGGGAAATGGCGGATATTTTCGCAGATGAAGGCATCACCGGAACCAGCACTAAAAATAGAACGCACTTTAATCGCATGATAAAGGATGCCCGAAACGGTAAACTGGATCTTATACTGGTCAAGTCGATTTCGAGATTTGCTAGGAATACACTGGATTTATTGAAATATGTACGGGAACTTAAAAGTCTTGGAGTGGCTGTATTCTTTGAACGGGAGAATATTAATACACTGGATACCACAGGTGAAGTATTACTGACTATCCTCAGTTCCCTTGCCCAAGATGAGAGTCGAAATATTTCGGAAAACAGCCGGTGGGGAATACTACGTGGCTTCCAAAACGGCAAAGTTTTCTGTAACACGAACCGCTTCCTCGGCTATGATAAGGATGAACATGGTGAACTGGTCATTAATGAGAAGGAAGCCGAGATTGTACGGCGCATATACGAGGAGTATTTGGATGGCAAAAGCTATCAGGCGATTGCCAGAGGATTGATGCGAGATAAGATTAAAACAGTCACGGGTGGCGATACGTGGTGGGATTCCTCCATTACCTTAATTCTGACCAATGAGAAATATTACGGAGCTTTGCTTCAGCAAAAGACGGTAACGGTAGATTTTCTAACCCACAAACGAATAAGGAATAAAGGACAAGAACAGCAATATTTAATTGAGAACAACCATGAGCCGATTGTATCCAAGGAACTATTTGAAGCGGTGCAAAAGGAAAAGGAACGGAGGGCCAAGCTGAAAGGGAGTGTGATGGGGGAGAGTAAAAGATACTCCAGTAAATATGCACTAAGCAGTAAAGTATATTGTGGATGCTGTGGAGCCATTTTTAAACGCCGAACCTGGAACAGCAATAATCTATCCAAAAAAGTAGTATGGCAATGCAAAACGTATGTAAATGAAGGGAAAGCAGCATGTGATGCCAAATCAGTCGATGAACAAGTTTTACATTCCGCGTTTGTACGATTGTTCAACCGGATGTATAAGGATAAGAAAGGATTCAATAAAACGCTAAAAGCCAATGTTGAATCGGTACTTTCCAGCAGAGTAGAGCAAGAAACACTATTGAACATCGAAGGACAGATGCAACAATTGAAATCCGACTTGAAGGAATTAGTGAATCTCAAGCTACGGAATCAGATTGATGAAATTGTATATGATGAAGAAACGAACAGACTTTCCAGTGAGCTCAACGAGCTACGGCAACAGATGCTGATACTAGAGGAGGAAGAGGATCAGAAAGCAAAAATCAAGGAACGAGTCGATGAGATTATTCAAATCCTAAGCTCACGGCAAGATATACTGGAACAATTTGATGATAACCTATTTAATGCGTTGGTGGAGAAGATCACGATTCTCTCACCAGCGCATTTTGTTTTTACCTTGAAAAGTGGAATGAGCATAGATGAAATCATAGAAGATTAATAAAACATTGTTAAATGAATTTATCGGCTAGAGAAACCATAGTCTGAGACAATCAATGGGCTAACGAATATTTGTGGAGTGTATGACGGGAAGAATCAATCGAATCCCGTCTTTTACTCCTTCCATATAGATGGATTGTTTGTCTTGACTTAGCTGATAGCCTATGGCTTCTTCCCATTCAGATAGTAGATGTTGGATATCCTCAGTTTGGTTGGTTTTGAATTGATCCATTTGAGTGAATAGATGCTCATCTTCTGATAAATTTGAAGCCTGTTGTTCACTGGCTAGTTCTAATTCATAAAACCGTTGGCGTAACGCTTCGAGAAACCAATCTGGCGAATTTGACATAGCACATTTCCCTCCCGTTGTTTGAGTGTGTGTATGTTAACTCTGATGGGGAGAGATGGCAAGTTATTGTTTTGGTGTAGGGATTGACTATTTGTCCTTTTCTCTTGTTTTAAGCTATGAAAAAACATTTCCTTTTGATAATCCAATTTGGAATAGAATTTTTAAATGTAAATAAGTTGTTGCATTCCTCTTTTTCAATTCTTATTATATTGTTCTGTTTATCCAATCATTTAATAAATTTAATGATGTAATTTCAACACCCTTTTTATTAAAATTTGTATTAATTGAAATGTTATGGTTTTTGAATACAATTAAAGGAATTATCTTATTGATTTTTGTTTGAAAGATATCTTCAAGTACTATTAAATTATTTTTTATTTCAATCATTTCATATGCTATTTCATTTATATAGTCAATTGTTTTACCGATATCTTTTTTTAATCCAAAGGTTGTGAATTTATATGTAATATCCTTACATTCAGATACAATTAGAACATCATTAATTACTGTAAGAATATCATATTCACAATTAAAACTGAATTTTTTACCTTTGTAATTAAAGTCTTTTGCATTAGTAAACACTTTATTGGTGTGAATTTTAAAAATATTTGACGCTGTTAAAACAGTTTCATTTTTAATATTGTTCTTAATAATATCTGAATTATCTTTTGTACACTCAGGAATCAGATTATACATCAATCTTGAACTTAATAATTGAACGCTGTTTATTAATAAGGGCAGAGAAAGTAAATATATAGATTGGCTAGAAATCTCAAGTTGTAATAAAGGTTTTTCTAAAAGTCTATATCTATATTTATCTAATGGATCTAAATATTCACTATGATCTGAGATTCTCAATGTTAAATAGTCTATTAAACACTCGGCCTCGTCTTCTTTGCATTTTGTAACATTCTGAACTAAAGACACTAAATTTATCTTAGAAAAGATATGAGCTAATCTTTTTTCTTTTTCAATACTATAAGACTCAAACTCTAATAGCGAATTCAGGTAATCAAAATCAAACCCTAAATTTTTTTTGAAATTATTTTTCAATTCATCTGCTATTTTGGGGAGATCTTCAAAAGGCATTTTAGTACGTTCATCAACAATTTCTTTTTTAAACTTATTTAAAACCTTGTGCCAGTTGTTATCTTCAAAAGAAATCACACCATTTATTATTTTAATATTTTTGTTTTGAAAGACTCTGCTCATTACCAATTCTCTTTGGGAAATTAAAGTAATAGCCGAGTAACTAAGGTAATACATTTGACGAAAAGCATCCCTATTAAAATTATAAAGGTGACTCTTTGATAATTTAGGCTTCATTATTAAAGCAAATAAATACTGAATGATAGCTTTATCAAGGCCTTGAATACTATCTATGTCATGATCCATAATGCCATTACTTGATTCAATTGCTTCCAGTAAACTAGATTCAAGAAGATTAATGCTTTTGATATTAACTAATTTCAAATCTCCACGTAAAATTAACCTTGTCCGTTGATGAAATTGAATTATATAGGAACTTAATACATATAGGTTTATAAGCATGTCTTCTTTATCAAATGTTTCAATTATTAGTAATAGCTTATCTGTTATTTGATTGATTAGCAAATTGAAAAAAATTTTTATATCTTTAGAAAGTATATCTAGGTTTAGCATTGCATTATACTCAAGTAATTCGTAAATTAGGGCATTATGTTTTTCTAATGGAATATTTTTATGATTCTTAGCAAATAAAATAAAATCTCCTGCTTTACTATATTGTACATGAGTTTCTATGAGATTGAGTGAGAATAAATCAAGGTACACAGTGTCTAGTTCACATTTCTCGATACTTTTCGATATGCTAATTAATTTATCAGTAAAATGTTTATTCATTTTCTCGGATCTCCTAATATGTAAAAGTAACAAAAAAATTATTAAAAAGGAACGAAGTTTAGTATTTATAGGTATCACTAGAATATTGGTTTTAAATTATTGTACTAGACATAAATGAAAGGAAAAAGTATTTTTATAATATATTCTTAATGTGTCACATTTCTAAACATTGACTTTATAAAGGTAAAATTGAGTTTTTTTTGAAATTTCCAATAGATAATTCATTGTTATTATTTAAGTATAAAAGAAGGTTGATTTTAGGTCTACATTTCATTTTGAAATGCAGACCAAGGTAGTGACATTGTTTAAGTACCAATTATATTGCTCAATTAAAATCTATTTTGAATAATTGCTAGAAGGCTACTATGGATACAGACGAACTATAAGGCATATTTCCATTATTTCAATGAAGCTTGGACTAGCCCTGGCTTGGACAATATAGCTAAAAGGTCAGTCTTTAATAAGTCACCTGATAAGTACATTGTCATGATCTCCATGAGTATCGGAGTAGATAACACAGTAATTTTTCGTTGTTTAGCATCTTTAATCATTTGTGGAGCAATTGGTTCACGCTTATCTGGTGCCTTCGAATATTGGTCATTCAAGATAAGTAAGGTTGCATATATCTCCCTGGCTGGAAATTCATCACGAAAAGTCTTAAGATTGTCTTGTACTTTATTTAACATGACTTTATTCAGCGAACGGCTGCCACCTTTAACTTCTATAGCAATTCGTTTACTATTAATGATTGCAATCAGATCAAAGAGTCGTGGCTTATTTTGAAGATCGCGCTTGAGGTCTAAGTCAGTAATTTGAGCTCCAAAAATTTCCTTGAAGGCTCGTTGAACAGCAACAACTAATCGTTCATCTGATTGAGTTAATAAATCGATAAATGTCATCATAATACTCTCTTGATTTTGAAGTTGATCTTCCTTGTATTTAAATTCCTGTAACAGTCGTTCCTTTTCAACTTTTAAAAGCAGTTTTTTTTTGCTTAAGATATTTGGAGTATATGCTCCAGCCCAACGGTCAGGGAACCAGCCTGGTCGGAACTGAGGCAAAAATTCATTTAGAATATATGCAATGTAATGGCCTCTTTTTTCCGTATTCTTGATGTTTGGGAGCACAATCAATTCACTATTACCTTCCTGTAAAACGAAGGAAACAGCTTGGTTCTTAACATTAGTAAATAACGACTGGAAGTGCTTGGGATTCCTTTTCCTTCTAGTAAAGAAGGGCTTATTTTCTTGTTGAGGAGTAGTAAAGGCTACTTCCCATGCAAGATCTTTTTTGAATTTCTCATATAAATCCTTAACAGCACGATCAGAGTTGGAATAAGAAATGGAAATTGGACCTGTCTTTGGGGCAATATCAGTAATAGTAAGGAATTGGTGAACATTTAAAAGCCATGTGTAATTATGTTTTTTTTCCTCAGAACTCATATCGTGTTGCAATTCTCCTGCAATCACCACGACAGGAATACCCGCTTTTAGGGCCTCTTGGATTTTTGGCGAGAGTTCTCTTATTGCATAGCTACATTCATAAATTACTGCATCGGAGTTAAAATATACTATACTTTTCCGTTGCGGAGTTCCCATTTCTTTTTCTAAGTTCTGAAGCTGATCAATTCTTTCTACATTTTGGTTATCAGAAGCATTCATAAAATCAATTAGAATCATTTGAAATTCTTGAGGGGCAGGGATAGCTTCAAATCCTTGCCCATCGTAGCGTCGAACCAAACTTGAAGAAAACGCGTCAAATGACGGACTTAACTGTGCATTGGTCTTAGAATAAACGTCGAGAAGCCAGATTTTCATGCTTTCACCTCAAATTAAGCGTGTCATTGTTAAAAAGTGGAGCTCATATATATAATAATAGTAGCATACCTCCTAATTCAAAGTTCTACAATTCCTGTAAATGTGTAGCAGCGTTCAGTCAAATCCTAACAATAATTTCTAGTCTGTTGTATCCATCTTTATAGTACTTTATGGATGAATAATTGGATTTATAGTACAATTGGAACCTTACATGTAGTATAAAATTTCAAAGAGATAGTATAGGAAATATATATAATAAAAAGGAATATATCCCTTTTGTTGTCTCGACACATGTGGAGTGCGTGGTAGTAATATATCGAGATGAAAAGCATTGATGAACAAGGATTCAAGAGCAACTTGAATATGTTCCTGCATTCAAAAAAGTCTTTAGGGTTGAGTGGGGGAACATATATTATTTACATACATAAGGGGCACGGGAAACGAATAGATACGTAAAAATCCTTTGTTTTCAACACTTTGCGGGTTTCATGGCCTTCACGAAGGATGGCGCTGATTTCAAAATAAGGTGAGAAGGACAAAATCGAGGTTTCGGTCGTGCTGAACCTTGGTTTTGACGTCGAGTGTGTAGACATGTAGTAAAGTGTATGGAGCGTCTTTATTAGACGCTTTTTTTATTGAACTTCAATAGGGAGAGGAAATTCCAATGATTTGTCGAATAGTCAATGAACGTGGTTAAAATCATTTCTGAATAGGGGTATGTATGACTAATGAATCGAAGTAAATACTTCAATTATATAGAAGAAAAGCTGGAGGTTTTGGCAAGACGAATTGAAAAACGAGGAAAGATCAATTTATTGGATTTGAATATATATTCAGAGACGTTTTTTGCCGAATTAATGAATTTATTGTTTGGACTTACGTTGGTTAATATGAATATACTTAAACAGAATGTTGAAGGTATTGATTTGGTGGATGTAAACCACAAAGTTGTTGCTCAAGTATCTTCAACCTGTACAAAACAAAAAATTGAAGGCTCGTTAAATAAGGATATATTCCGTAGGTATTCAGGTTACCGTTTCATTTTTGTTTCAATTGCTAAGGATGTAACCAAACTTCGGGATATGAGTTTTATTAATCCACATAGTGCTGCTTTTTCTCCCACGGATGACATTGTGGATATAAACACATTATTAAATGTTATACTGAGCATGGAAATCGACAAACAGCGTGAGGTATTTGAGTTTGTAAAAAAGGAGCTTGGAAATGATGTTGATCTACTTAAAGTAGATACGAATCTTGCGACCATCATAAACATACTTGCAAATGAGAATCTTGCTAACTGTATTGAATCGCCAGAGATTAATTCCTTTGAGATTGATAAAAAAATAACCTTCAATGATTTATCGGATGTCAAAGACACAATTGACGATTACAAGATATTTTACCAAAAGTTAGATGAAAAATATGCTGAGTTTGATAGGGAAGGCTCGAATAAAAGCTTTTCCGTTTTTCAAATTATCAAAAAGCAGTATACAATGCATCAACATGAAAAAGCTAACTCTAAAGAACTTTTCTACAGTATAATTGATAACATAACCAAGATAATTATCGAGAGCAAAAATTATATTGAAATTCCGTATGAAGAATTGGAACTCTGCGTCTGTATTTTAGTCGTAGATGCTTTTATACGATGCAAAATTTTTAAGAATCCGGAGGGATATAGCCATGTTATTGCCGGATAATATACATCCACAGCTTAGCATTTACTATAATGGATCTTTAGTTTTGAAAGAACTTAAACAACATGCCAAACAACAAGTATTTGATCTGTATCAAAGGATTAAAAGCCAATATAACATGTCTTTTCCCACTTTCATGCTTTGTTTAGATTGGCTTTATCTAATTGATTCTGCAAAGATAGACGAAGATGGATGGGTGGAATTATGTTCATAAAAACACTGAAAATAACGAGTCGCACAGGGACAATAAGAGAGCTGACTTTTCAATCTGGTTTGAACCTAATCATTGACGAAACACCATCCAATGATGATAAATCTACTGGGAATAATGTGGGGAAAACAACAGTATTAAAGCTAATTGACTTTTGTTTAGGGTCTAACGCTTCAATAATATATTCTGATACAGAGAATAAAAAGGAAGTCTATGAGTTGGTTAAAGATTTTCTTGTAACCGAAGAAGTATTGATTACTCTTATTCTTGTTGAGGATTTATCAGATGAGGCATCAGATGAAGTAGTAATTGAACGCAATTTTCTGCCAAGAAAAAAGAACATTAGGAAAATTAATGGGAAGTCAATACTTGATAAGGATTTTGAAGACGAGTTACAGGGGCTTCTTTTTCCCGACCATAAGGCTGAGAAACCTACATTCAGACAGATCATCTCTCACAATATTAGATACAAGGATGAGAATATAAGTAATACACTTAAGACTTTGGACAAGTATACCTCTGATGTGGAATATGAGACTTTATATTTGTTCTTATTAGGTTGTGACTTTGATGAAGGGGCAAAGAAGCAAGCATTAGTGGCAAAAATAAAACAAGAAGAAGCCTTCAAGGAAAGACTGGAAAAAAAGCAAACAAAAACAGCTTATGAAATTGCTTTAGAAATGATTGAAGCAGAAATAGCTCAATTAAATGAGAAAAAATCAAATTTCAATTTGAACGAAAATTTTGAAAATCAGTTAGATCAACTTAACTTTGTAAAATTTCAAATAAATAAAAGTAGTTCAAACATAAGTAAAATGAAAATTAGAAAGAACCTCATAGAAGAGGCTAAAAAAGAGATTGAAAATAGCAAAGCTGATATTGACTTGAAGCAATTGGAAGTACTGTATGCTGAGGCTAATGCAAATATTTCTAACTTACAAAAGACCTTTGAAGAGTTAGTAGCGTACCACAACAATATGGTTGTAGAAAAAATTAAGTTTATAACTGCTGATTTACCTTCTTTAACTGTAAAAATTGAGACTGAAGAAAAGAACTTAAATACATTGTTATCTCAGGAGAGAGAGTTGGCAATGACTATATCTAAAGGTGACTCCTTTGAGGAGTTAGAAAAGATTATAACTGAGTTGAATGATAAATATAGAATTAAGGGTGAATATGAGAGTATTATCTCGCAATTAGATGAAGTAGAGGGAAATATTAGTGAGATTGATGCTCAAATTAAAGTAATTGATGATGTTTTATTTTCAGGAAGTTTTGAAGAAAAGTTAAGAGCCCAAATTCATAAGTTTAATAAATATTTTTCTGAAATTTCTTTTGAATTGTACGGTGAGAAGTATGCATTGAAGTATGATAAAGTTATTCATAAAAAGAGCCAGCAGCAGATATATAAATTCAGTGCATTCAATGCTAATTTAAGCTCAGGCAAAAAACAGGGTGAGATTTTATGCTTTGATCTTGCAGCTATATTATTTGCTGATGAGGAAAAAATACCGAGTTTGCACTTCCTTCTAAATGACAAAAAAGAATTAATGCATGATAATCAACTGATTAAAGTTGCAGATTATGTAAGTAAAGAAAATATTCAATTAGTGGTTTCTATTCTGAAGGATAAGTTGCCTGTAAGCCTACTTGATAAAGCCCATATTGTTGTAGAATTATCTCAGGAAAATAAGTTATTTAAAATAGAGGAATAACTTATCTTGAAATTAAAATCATCTCGTGTGACCAGGAGAGCGCCAGGATTACCGGACGCTCTCTTTTTATATAGATATTTATTAAGAGCCGGTTGCCCTGAAATTCAGCGCAGTTGGCTTTTTTACGTCGAAGGGAGGAATTGCGATGACAGGTAATCGCCCTGGCTAATCAAAAGGGAGGTGTTGGATTTTTAACAGTAAATTAAACAACTTTTTTTAAGGGCTATTTTCTGTAATTGATGGATGTCATATAATCCAGTGTTCCATGTATCTGGTATTTGTTATACAAGTTTACATCATCACAGAGTTCCAGTTCCAAGTGACGAAGGCTATGAAAGTTCTTCTGGTTTACGAATTCTGTTTTCATGACTTTAGAGGTGGCCTCGGGACAACCTTCAAGTTTCAACGACCTAGCAGCATGTGCTGGGTCTTTTCGTCATATTCTCACTTGTTTTCAAAACATAAACTTTTCTTCTCTTAAGGAATGCTTTTTCCAAAGTAAACTCTTTTAATACGAACATGTATACGATACAATAGAACGGGAACATTTGTTCCTTTTTCAGGCTAGAAATATCGGAGGATTCGTATGATCAAAAAAAGACAGTACCACCTATGACAATATCAACTTGACGATGTTGTAGAGAGAAGCGGGGAATTTTCGCTGGTCTCCACTCAAGCAGAAGCACAAACAAGTGAAACCTTTATGTATAACATTTTGCACGAGAAAATAATGAATAAGAATCTGATGCTACAACAGAAAACATAACCAATCAACATACTGACAATCCAAAATCCAATAGCAGCAAGCCGATCAGGAAAAAGAAAAATATTTTCCCAATCATGACCATCGAAACGGAACATGGACGTAATCAGGAGGAAATGACAAATTTCAAACGTTTGTTGGAAAAAGGCTTACAGCCATCTATTCAAATGCAAATGATCAAGAGAATGCTCAGCATACCTATGTGTTTCTGGGTGAGGACGAAAAGTTAATGATGACTATTCCTTTTCTTCCATCTCAACCAGATCAATAATCTCACGAATATCTTCAATATCCATAGCCTCGGCTATTCTTTCGATATGATTAAAATTGATGCTCTCACGTTTACCTGATTGAAGTTCGCTTAGAGCAGCGTGTCGTACATCAGATAAACGTGAGAGTTCCCTCAAGGAAATATTATGTTTTCTCGTAATTTCGTTAATTTTCACAACTACTTTTTTTGCCATTAGGTTGCCCACCTTATTTTACAAATTTTTCTTGACGATACGCATAAACGTAACATATAATTTTTGTAAAACTGGTACTTATATACGTACCAAAAGGTGGGAAATATTTTGACTTCTCAGAGTGACATGGTAGCGGAGTATGAAAAGTTAGTAGAACTTGAAGAGCAATACACAGAGAGGATTCAAACTTGTATTAAATTACTTGGAGATGCGTTTAACATTATCGCTGCCAAAGCAGGAGCGTTGAGCATGGATTCAGTTAAGGAAGCGGCTTATTATTTACACTCAACGGAGATTGAACTAAACCATGTTTTGTACTATATCCGTTTAGAGAAAAGTATTTTAACTAATCAGTTAGAGATTGAAACAAAATGAAGCAAACCCAAGCATAGCAGCAGAGGGGACGGAATCGTTCTGAAGGAGCGGAGCGTTCGGTTGAAAGCTTTCCATAGGAAAGCTGCTTCGTAAGCATAAACCGCCACCGGATTTTTACCGTTAAAATATAATCAAAACAATCTGGGGGCAACAGCGATCGGAAGAATGATCCGTCCACGTAGCGTCCTTACATGCATGTACTTGCTCAATCCACCCAGTAATCAATTTGCTCAAATAACCCGACATGACCCATCACGGTCTGATCGGGTTTTTACATTTCACTCCCTCCATCCCTATACATAAATCTTCACGTCCCTCCCAACACCGTCACCCAGATAGTTACACCCACTCCCAAGATCATGTATAGTAAAGTTATGGGAAATAAACATGAACCCGCATATGTTCTTGATTGCTTAGACGTACAATATGAAACATGGCAAAAATGAGGAGGAACGTAATGATACATCCAACACAGATTCAGGATATGCTGCAAGCCGCGCTGGAGACGGGCGGAGATTTTGCAGAGGTGTTCGTCGAGGACCGTACCAATGGACAATTGGGCATGACCGGGGGCGTCGTGGATACGGCGCTGTCAGGCCGGGATTTCGGGATTGGCATTCGGATCATGAAGGAGCATTTCTCGGTGTACGCCTACACCAGCGATATGAGCGAACAGAGCCTGATCAGACTGGCCAAATCGGCTGCTAAGGCTATTCGTGGCGGTGGAGCGCCAGGTACACACACCATTACACTCCATCCCCATGCGATCCCTAACCAACATCCGATTGCGATCATTCCTGACGGTTCCCAGAAACGCGCCAAGATTGATATGATGAGACGGGCGCATGAGGCGGCAAGTCAATATGATCCTTCCATCACGCAAACCTCTGTTGGGATCAGCAACTCGATCCAGAACGTATTGATCGCCAATAGCAACGGACTGCTGGTGGAGGATACCCGTACGTATACCCGCATGAGAATAAGTGCGATTGCGACTGATGGGGAGCATAGACAATCCGGGTTCCGTGGGCCGGGAGCGTATGCTGGGACTGAATTTCTGGAAAATCTGAATATCGAAGAAAATGCGAGACACGCCGCTCGGATTGCGTCCACGATGGTCAAAGCAGGATATGCGCCTAGCGGCAGACTGCCTGTCGTGATTGAGAATGGCTTTGGCGGCGTTCTTTTCCACGAGGCGTGTGGGCATGGACTGGAATCTACGGCGGTGGCGCATGGAACCTCCGTGTTTGCCAATAAAATCGGGCAGCAGGTGGCTTCACCGCTCGTTACAGCTATAGATGATGGAACGATTCCGAATGCATGGGGCTCGCTCAATATCGATGACGAAGGAGCGCCGACACAGCGCAACGTATTGATCGAGAATGGTATTTTAAAAGGATATCTGATCGACCGCATGGGTTCGCGCCAGATGGGTGTACCTGCGACAGGATCGGGAAGAAGACAGTCCTATAAATTCGCGCCTGCATCCCGTATGAACAATACGTTCATTGCAAATGGCGAGTCTACCCGTGAAGAGATCATTGCCAATACGGAGTACGGGATCTATGCCAAATCGCTGGGCGGTGGTTCGGTGAACACCTCGACGAGCGAGTTTAATTTTGCAGTTGAAGAGGCGTACATGATTCGCAACGGTAAAATTGCAGAGCCGGTCAAAGGCGCGACATTGATCGGCAAAGGGATTGAAACCCTGCAAAATATTGATATGGTCGGCAACAATCTGGATCATGGTCAGGGGATGTGTGGCTCGGTCAGTGGAAGTCTTCCGGTCAACTGCGGACAGCCTACTATACGGGTGTCCGAGATGACCGTCGGTGGACGGAAGGGGGAATAGGCGATGAATATTCATCAATTTCAGGAAGCATTGTTCGCCAAAGGCCGGGAAATGGGCTATGCGGATATGGAAATCTACTATGTAAATGGACGTTCTACCTCGGTAAAGGTACTGAAGGGAGAAATTGACCAATATACCATCGTAGAGAATGGCGGACTTTCCTTCCGTGGTGTCATTAACGGGAAAATGGGCTATGCCTCTACGGAAAAGCTGGAACCGGATGTGATCGACTTCTTATTGGAAGAAGCACGCAGCAACGCGGATATATTGGAGAGCGAGGAGCAGGATGAGCTGTTTGCGGGCTCTGAGAGCTACCCTGAGCAGCCTGCTTATGCCTCAACGCTGGCTGACACAGTTCCTGAGATTCTGATCGAAGCGGCGCTAGAAATGGAGCGTACAGCGCTTGCCGCAGATCCAAGGATTGTGATGGCTCGGCATTGCTCGGTCAGCATTCGTGAAAATGAGGTCCTGATTGTGAATACTAAAGGACTGAACTGTCATCGTCGCAAAAGTCTGGCGACCGCTTATGTGTATGTGATTGCAGCAGACCATGGCGAAACCGTTACCGGGGGCTGGCATGATTATTCCCTGCGGAGCGTGGAGGAGATCGATATTGCGGATGTGGCGCATAAAGCCGTACAAGAGGCTGTTTCCAAGCTGGGTGCGCACACGATCCAATCGGATAACTATCCAGTCATTTTCCGTCATGATGCAGCAGCGCAATTGCTGGCTGCGTATACGTCGGTATTTTCTGCGGAGTCGGTGGATAAAGGCTTTTCACGCTTGGCTGGGAAACTGGGACAAAAGGTGGCAAGCGAACATATCACACTGATTGATGATCCGCTGATGGAGAATGTTCCGGCAGGCAGCACGTTTGATGCGGAAGGCAGTGCGACACGCCGCAACGAGATCATCAAGGATGGAGAACTGCGGACGTATTTCCATAACCGCAAGACGGCCCGTAAGGCTGGGGTGGAAAGTACCTCTCATGCTTCCAAGGGCAGCTATAACGGTAAAATTGGGGTGTCGTATCATAATCTGTATGTGGAACCAGGCACGTCTACGTTGGAAGACATGATTCGCAAGACGGATCGCGGGTTGATGATCGTCGAGCTGCAAGGGCTGCATGCGGGTACGAATACGGCGTCTGGTAATTTTTCGCTGGCTTGTCTGGGCTACTGGATTGAGCAGGGGCAAGTGGTCAGAGCGGTTAATCAAATTACCGTATCGGGCAACTTCTTTGACGTACTACAGCAGGTAGAGGAAGTTGGCAACGATTTGCGTTTTACAGGAAGCTGCACATCTCCTTCGCTCAAGCTGGCTGCACTCTCGATTTCAGGCTCCTAATGGCTGAAGCAGCCTGCTTTTTTTCAGACTTACGACCTGTTCCTGACGTTCTGATTGTCTAGCAATGATAGATGCCTGATGCATCGGGGTATGGTAAAGTAGGAGAAAGTCTTTAAAATATGAAAAAAAGGCTTGGTTACAGCACCGCGACAGGGTATTATAGACAATAATATATTCGAAAAAAGGTTCGAATTGAATTTTTATTGGGGGATGTATATGAGATATATAAGCACTAGAGGTCGAGTAGAAGCCAAGGGATTTATTGATACTGTGCTCATGGGGTTAGCTGACGATGGAGGTCTAATGGTACCGGAGCAGATTCCGACCGTGTCGGCAGCTACTTTGGAGCAATGGGCGACATTGAGCTACAGAGAGCTGCTGCTGGAAGTTTTTGCGCTGTATATCAATGATGAGATTCCTCGTGAAGATTTGGAGCAGCTGGTAGAGCGCAGTTATGCAAGCTTCCGCCATCCAGAAGTTACGCCAGTGAAGAAGATCAACGATTCCCTATCTATTTTGGAGCTGTTCCACGGGCCTACGTTCGCGTTCAAGGATGTGGCGCTACAATTCATGGGGGAATTTTATTCCTACGTGTCCAAAAAGCAGAATGAAATCATTCACATTTTGGGTGCAACCTCGGGCGATACCGGGGCAGCAGCGATTCAGGGCGTGCGCGGCAAGGAAGGAATTAAAATCTGTATTTTGCACCCACACCAAAAGGTGAGCAAGGTACAAGAGCTGCAAATGACGACGGTAGACGATGAGAATGTACTGAATCTGTCCGTAAAAGGGAACTTTGATGATTGTCAAAAGGTCATTAAGGACCTGTTTGCCGATCTGGATTTCAAAGCCAAACATCATTTGCGGGCGATTAACTCAATTAACTTTGTGCGCATTTTGGCGCAAACCGTATATTACTTCTATGCTTATTTCCGGGCACAGGAGTCTGCGGGTACGAAGAAGATCAATGTCAGCGTGCCATCCGGCAACTTTGGCAATATCTTTTCCGGCTTTCTTGCGAAGAAAATGGGTCTGCCCATCCATAAGCTGATCATTGCCACGAACGAAAATAATATTTTGGAGCGCTTCGTGAAGACTGGCGAATACCAACCGGGCGATTTCAAAAGCACATACAGTCCTTCCATGGACATTCAGGTGGCAAGCAATTTCGAAAGATACCTGTACTACTTCCTCGGGGAGGATGCGGCCAAGGTATCTGAATACATGGATAAGCTCAAAACCGAGGGACGGATTGTGATCGGTGCAGAGGATTTGAAGCGTGTCCAGCAGGATTTTGAAGCGCTGGGTGCTTCGAATGAGCAGTGTCTGGAGCTGATCAAAAAATACAAAGCCGAGTACGATTATTTGCTGGATCCGCATACAGCTTGCGGTATTGCCGCGTATGAGGCGTATAATAGCGCGGATGAAGTATGTGTGACCTTTGCGACAGCGCATCCAGCCAAATTTGATGAGGCCATTCGTCTGGTAGATATCAAGCAGGAGTTCCCGGCACAAATTGAACAATTGTTCTCGAAATCGCAGCATCAGCAGGTGGTAGAGCATGACGAAGCAGAAATTGTGCGTCAGCTTGAAGCCTTTTATGTGTAACAGAATGGGAAAAGAGGCTACGCCCTGTGCGCAGCCTCCTTTTTTATATCCATATTTTCCAGATATGATGTATGTATTAGTTTGAATTTGTTCACATTATAATGCCATATAGAGTAAGGTGTTGGGGCCTTAGAAATCGTGGAAAAAGCCCGTAAATCAAGGGATTTAGCTTCAGGAAACTAACAGGCAATGAGAGGTTCATAGAGTTATTTAATGAAGGATACAAAAATCTTTTATAGGCGAATTTGCTGTATTATTATAAAAAATCATGTATAGTTAACTAAATTTTATGAATACATAAGGTTCCACTCTCGAAGGTGCAGAATCAAGTCGTTCCGTCATTTAACAGAGGGGCTAATTATAAAAGGGGTGTATTAAGTAATGACCATGATCCGTCCAGAGCAGAGTCAACAAGCAGCAGCCGAATATGTGCAGTCCGTTTTTGAGAAGGTTATCGCGCGCAATCCTCATGAGAATGAATTCCATCAGGCCGTCAAGGAAATATTGGATTCACTAATTCCGGTATTGGCTAAGCATCCTAAGTATATGCAGCAGGGGCTTCTGGAACGGCTAGTGGAGCCGGAGCGAGTCATTACCTTCCGTGTACCTTGGGTGGATGATGCGGGGGTTGTACAGGTCAACCGTGGCTTCCGTGTGCAGTTTAACAGTGCGATAGGGCCTTATAAAGGTGGACTTCGCTTCCATCCGTCTGTCTATCTGGGAATCGTCAAGTTTTTGGGTTTTGAGCAGATTTTCAAAAATGCATTGACGGGTCTTCCCATTGGTGGTGGTAAAGGCGGCTCAGATTTTGATCCCAAAGGGAAATCAGATAACGAAGTGATGCGTTTTACACAAAGCTTCATGACGGAGTTGTATAAATATATTGGTCCGGATGCCGACGTTCCGGCAGGGGATATTGGCGTAGGTGGCCGCGAGATCGGTTACATGTTCGGACAATACAAACGGATTCGCGGAGGACATGAAGGCGGTGTCCTGACGGGCAAAGGGATTCATTACGGAGGCAGTCTCACACGTACGGAAGCGACCGGTTACGGTTGTGTGTATTTTGTAAACGAGATGCTGCAGGCGCAGGGATCATCCTTTGAAGGAAAACGCGTCGTCGTGTCTGGCTCGGGGAATGTATCCATCTATGCGATTGAAAAAGCACAGCAGCTTGGCGCTACAGTCGTGGCATGTAGTGACTCGAATGGCTACATCTATGATCCAGACGGTATCGATCTGCAGCTGGTGAAGCAGCTGAAAGAAGTGAACCGTCTGCGGATTAGCGAGTATACGCAAGAGCGTCCAGGCGCAATCTATACAGAAGGCTGTTCGGGGATCTGGTCGATCCCATGCGACATCGCACTGCCATGCGCCACACAGAATGAAATTGACGAGCAAGCAGCTCAGCTGCTGGTAAGCAATGGCGTAAAAGCTATAGGCGAAGGTGCCAATATGCCATCGTCGCTACAGGCCATTGAAGTGTTTTTGGACAATGGAGTTCTGTTTGGGCCAGCCAAAGCTGCCAATGCAGGCGGAGTAGCGGTCTCGGCGCTCGAAATGTCGCAGAACAGCATGCGTCTGTCATGGACCTTTGAGGAAGTGGATGCCAAGCTGCATGATATTATGAAAAATATCTATGCTAACAGTGTGAAGGCGGCTGAGGAATACGGCGTGCCGGGCAATCTGGTTGTCGGAGCCAATATCGCAGGATTTGTGCGTGTGGCCGACGCAATGCTGTCCCACGGGATTATTTAGCACAACGGAACATAATAAAGTTGAATTGAAGCTGAGCGGCTCTTGTGCGAGTCGCTCAGCTTTTATTTGCAAAGAGCACTTTATTTTTCTCAGGGACTTGATTTATCTTTAAAGAGGATGTATATTACTTGATAGATCAATAATTGATAGATCAAAGGTCGGATCATGAAGCCCAGCGATATGCTTAAGGGAGGAGAGATTGATATCACCCAGACACCATCCGAGCCTGAGTATATTTTTGACATGCTATTGTTGCTGAACAAGCAGATTAGCTCCAAGTTTGAGCGTTGTGCAGGAGTCAGTGCATCCAGATTGCAGCTATTGTGCAAGTTGTATCAAGTGCAGGAGATTAGTCAAACTCTGCTGCAAAAAGAGGTTGGCATTGATGCTGCAGCCGTAACGCGCCATTTGAAACAACTGGAAGCAACAGAAATGGTCACACGACGCACGAAGCCAGAGGACAACAGGGTTACCTTGGTAAGCCTGACCGATTATGGGCGTGCACGCATTGTCATCTTTAAGCAGGAGCGTTCACAGTTTGTAGCTCAGCTGCTACAGAGCTTCGACGAGACCCAGCGGCACCAGCTAGCTGATATGCTGCAAGTGATGAATAGTCATATATCCGATATGGACTGACAACATTTTTTTAACATTACTATACCCACAGAGGGATAAGGAGAGATTGGAATGAATAATACGAATACATCCAGTACTGTAAAAACGAATGATTTTAAAGAAATCGCCCTGGGACGCCGTTCGGTAAAAGTATACGATCCGTCCGTGAAGATCAGCCGTGAGGAAATGACTGAGATTTTGACAGAAGCTACACGCGCACCATCTTCCATTAACCTGCAACCTTGGCGTTTCCTCGTTATTGACAGCCCTGAAGGTAAAGCCACACTGGCACCATTGGCCCGTTTCAACCAACGTCAAGTAGAAACATCTTCGGCAGTGATCGCTGTGTTTGGAGATTTGAACAACTTTGATAATTTCGAACAAATTTTCGGAGAAGCTGTAGAACTGGGCTATATGCCAAAAGACATTAAAGAAATGCAACAGGAAAAAGTAGCAGCTCACTTTGCAGCGCTTGATCCCGTTGTGAACAAAGAAACGGTCTTGATCGACGGTGGTTTGGTATCCATGCAGCTTATGCTGGTGGCGCGCGCTCATGGATACGACACCAACGCTATCGGCGGTTATGAGAAGGATCAAATTGCTGAAGCCTTTGGTCTGGACAAAGATCGTTATGTCCCTGTTATGCTCATTTCCATGGGTAAAGGAATCAACGATGGTCATCCTTCCACACGTTTACCTATTGATCAAATTGCACAGTGGAAATAAGTTAAGTTATATCTATATGCAACATAAAAATATACGCAAAATAAAAACAGGCGGAGCAAAGGCACATCCCTTTGCTTCGCCTGTTTTTTTATTCGCCAGGATGCAATGCAGATCCGGGGCTTGATGACGTGTCGATCCTCTGGTTATTTTTGTACTATATTCGCTCCCGACGTCTGTGTTGGGTCAGCGGGGTCATTCTGAGTAGGATGGTAGCGCTTGGGCCATATAATCTGGTGCGAAGTATGACTAAGCTCCTCATAAAATAACGGTGCTTTCTTGAATAGGCGTATGACTAGATGGAAAAAGAACCATCCGTTCATCACCAACAGCACAAGGCTGATCATAACATTTATCCAAGGAGACAGATGAGATCCCAGTACAGATCCACCTAGTACGTAATTAAGTCCAAAATACAACCAATACAAGAGACTGTAGCGCTTAATGAGCTCCCACAGGGCAACTCTTTTTCCTCTCCCTATCAGATGAATGCGTACCAGCCACTTCCCCGGAGTTCGTCCATTTGTCAGGTAAGGAACCACCATAAAGTAAATTCCACTGGAAACCCAGAAAGCAGCAGATACATGCATGGACTCCATAATGCTGAGCAACCCTGCCCAAAGGATAGAATCCACTAAATAGGCTACTCCTCGTCTCGTATAGGACACCCGTTTGGTCGTAATGTCCAAGTGCTTGTCCAGATGTTCCAAACGGGGAAGGAAGCGTGAGAACCATTCGCCGAGCAGAAAGCCCATCATACCGCCCAATGTGTTAGCCAGCAGATCGTCCACATCGAACACACGATACGCATGGTCAAAAAATCCATACAGTCCTGTCAACTGTGTCACTTCAAAGAAGAGGGAGAGGATAAAGGACAAAATCAGACACCATCCCCATCGTGCACGGAAATAATAACGTAAGAACATACCGAAAGGCACAGTCATCACAACGTTAAAAACGACTTGCAGAAAAGCACGCTCCTTCAGCAAATGAACATAGCTGGAGAGATGGGCGGGTGAGACGGATGTTTCTCTTATAATGTCTTGAACGAACTGTAAGGGTATCAACTGCAACGCTCCCCCGGTTAATGCAGCATTATGACGCGATGCCGGAAGCGGTAATATGACCAGAAAAAAGGCGTTCATCAAGTATAAAAGCATCAAGTAAAGCAGCCATGCTCTAGCCTTGTGAATATAGCCATACCTGCGATATTGCACGATTAGGAATGGCAGTGTGAACAATAACGCAGCAAAAGGAAACGCAAGAAAGGCATATGAAACAGGAAACAGGTACGATTGAATCATGTGCTGCTTACGCCTGCTTTCTCCGGAACTTCACTAACGACCAGATGATCAGAAATGCCATGAACGCCACGCACACGCTAATGCTGATGCGATTTTGCGGGTCAAGCAAGAACAGGAACGCAATGACCCATAGACATCCTACTGTAACTGCCGTTACATAAGGGAATCCCCATATCTTGAAAGTAGGCTCCACGGGATAAGATTTGCGCAATTTCAATTGGGACAGACAAATGCAGCTCCAGACGAGCAGCACGACAAAGCCAGGTACAGCCATCAAAATACGGAACAGCCCGTCCTGAGCGATATAAGCAACCATGGAACCGACAATCAGGACTACAGCGCAGAATTTGAGACTATTCACTGGAACCCCATTAGAAGATACGCGAGCGAGTGATTTAGGACCTTCTCCATTGACCGCCAACGAATGCAGCATACGTGTAGCCCCGTAAATCCCCGAATTGGCGGCAGACAGTACAGCAGTGATCAGAATAAAGTTCATGACATGAGCCGAGCCTTGAAGCCCTACAGAAGACAATACCTGTACAAACGGACTGGTATTCGTATCCAGTTGGTTCCAGGGAATCAAGCCACAAATAATGAGAATGGGCAACGTGTAGAACAGAACAACGCGAAGAATGAAGCTTTTAACCACTTTAGGCAGCACCTTTTCCGGGTTTTCTGTCTCCGTCAACGTCAGTCCAATCAGCTCGGACCCTCCGTATGAAAAGGTAACGACCAGCAGCGCTGAAAAGATAGCCAACCAGCCATTGGGTAGAAATCCGCCGTGCTGCACATAGTTGCTTAGATAAGGTGGAGTTTCCGTGTGAATAATCCCGAACAGTATACAGCCACCCAAGGCGATGAAGATAATAATCATGGCTATCTTAATACCCGCAAGCCAAAATTCCAGTTCTCCTAAACCGCCGACACTCAGCATGTTGACGACAATAATGAAAGCCGCACTCACTAAACTGAGTACCCATAGAGGGACATCTGGCAACCAATATTGCAGGAAACTTCCCGCAGCAATGACCTCAATGATACAGACGGCCAGCCACATGAAGCAATACAACCAGCCGATAATAAAGGACAATCGTTCTCCAAAAGCTTTGCGAATAAAATCCTTCATATTCATGTTGGGATAGACGGTAGCCATCTCGGCAATTGCGCCCATAACGACCAAGAGCAGGAGTCCAGCGAAGACATAGGATAGAATAACACCTGGTCCCGCCAAGCTAATCGTTTCGGTGCTTCCTTTAAAAATACCCGTTCCGATGACTCCACCCATAGCCATAAAGGTAATATGCCGTGGGAGCAGCTTTTTGTGCAAAGTTGCTTCATTTGATTTCAATATGAAATCCTCCTTCATATAGTGTATAGCTTCAGCATAGCCCAAACAGGGTTACTTCAATTAGACTTATACTACATGAAAATATCCAATTAGGAAATGAAAGAAATAGGATATGGTAGGGAGATTGAAATCGATAGAGGACAAACTGAAGATAACAGAGGCAGAATGCTGGCGCTGAGGATTGCTTTATCAGCGATCATTGTGCCTCTTATTGCTCTACTTGGTGATATTTAAGTGATCACGCAGGGGGCATGAGGGCGTTAATCTGGTGCAGTATTGGCGTTACGGCGGGAACTAGCTCCGCAATATTCCTTTAGCCTGTACTTGCTTGAGCCAACTAGGAAACTCATTCAGCAGACGGTCGTACAATTCTGCATCTGTCACGGAGTCAATGTCATCCAAGGCAAAGAAATCTGCATTATCTACTACGCGGCCGCGCATCTTATCCAACTTTCGAAGAATTCCGTAATCGGCTTTACCAAGACCTACAAATTGCCAGAAAATCGGAGTGCTTGAGCTTTTAATCAGCAGCTGTTCTATTTTTTTTTGTTCATAAATACCTCCATCACTAAAAAAGATAATGTAGGTCGGGATCATGTCGTTGGGATCTTCTTTTGTGTATTTAAGTATGATATCCTTCATGACTTCTGGCTCGTTATTGCCCCACCCCAGCTCACTATCTTCACTAGGCTCAGCATAATTCCTATGAATGTAATTCTCGAAATTCCTCTCTGTGACGCTTGGAGCACGTTTGGCTTTGTCCGCAAAAAACCATACATCCATTTCACCATCGTCATCCATACAGGCGGCTACAGCCAACACACGTTCGCAGGCTTTTTGCACAGTCCCACCCGTGTACAATTTGAACATAGAAATAGAAGCATCGAATACAACCGCTACACGTGCTTTTTCACGGTCTATTTTTTTCTTTTTCAGTGAAAATTGTACATTCTGCTTGTGCAGATTAATTCTTGCGTTAATGGGGGCAGTCTCTTTTCCGCCAGCTTTAGCACCTACCGCGCTTAAGATCGCCGATGTAGGGATGTTCATCTGAACGGTATCCACTGGCGATTCCGTTTCCTCCACGGTCACACCATGAGCTTCGGCAAGCGGCTTTAGTCCTCCGTTGAAACCACGCCCAACTGCGCGAAGCTTGAAGCCAGACGTATGACGATACACTTCTGCCAGCACAAGCGATGTCTCACTGGTGGCTTCGGTGATTCTGTAGGTGATATGGGATTGCTTGCCTTGAGCAGTAACTGAGCAGCCGACCACATCGGCAAAAGTACCTGGGCCGTCCAGTGTGGCCGCAAACACACATTTTTCCACCCCGGTTCGTTCCAGTTCCTGGAGCGCTACAGTAAACTCAGTGGTTCTGTCATTTGGACGCTGTAACCGTACATGGCCGTGCGGGTCAGCGGGTTGATTGTAAAAAACGAAATAGTCATCTGAGGAAACCTTTCCGTCTGCTCCTACCATAAAACAGCTAACATCCAGTTCGGCAGGTGCATGCTTCCATGTAATGGTGACCCGCACTGTATCTTCCTTACTGAATGGTGCATTAGCTCCTGTACTCAATGCAACGTTGGGACCGCTCATGCTGTCAAACCCCCTATGTATTTTAAATCTTGTATTATACAAATTGTACCATGGAAATGGTATATTCACTTTGTTTCGTGCAGGAATATTTGTCTCATGGTAGACGCAGTAAAAGATGATATATAATGAGGTTGGTTTGGATACAAAGTATGATATTTATGAAGCGGAGGCCTTGACAAGTGAAGCAGGACCGGAAAAAGCAGACAGGTTCCCACACCGGGACGAGTAAGGAGCATGAGGCTGACGAGCTGAACGAGCTGCTGTCCTTATGGCTCCACTCGTCGATCCGTGTCATGGATGTCCGGCATATTCGACTGGAGCCAGAAGAGTTGCTTCAACCGTATCGTCTTCCAGCGCAGGCTTTTGTATTTGTATTGCAGGGTAGCGTGCGTTTGGATGGTGATTGGAAGGATACGCCACATTCAGGGTACGTACTGCATGGCAGCAAAGGCTTTGAACTGAATATGAAACCCTCGCAATGTGGAATTGAATATATCCTTGTACTATATAAAGCGACTTCACTATCAGGACATACGGTGTATAATCATCCTTCGATAGCTCATGGTTTTGTACCGCCTTATCCGGTTATACTGTATCAAAAGCTTCAACTACTGAAGTACGCATGGCAGGATCAAGAGGCGCTATCCAAGATTCAGGCTCAGGGTCGGTTCTATGATTTTGCATATGAATGTATGAGGCAATTGCAGGAACCGAAGGCTCGAACTTCTGCGCGGGGTATCGTGACACAGGCCATTCGATTTATGCAGGATTGTTACGCGGAGTCCATTACGCTGGAACGTTTGGCCGGATTATTGGAATGTAGTCCGCGGCACCTGACCCGGTTATTTAAAAAACAAACAGACTGTAGCCCGATTACGTACTTGATTCAACTGCGAATGGACAAGGCGAAGGAGCTTTTGCGGAAGACGGATGCCACTTTACAGGATATTGCTGTCAGTGTGGGGTACCCGGATGTCTATTTCTTTAGCCGAGCATTCAAAAAATATACTGGCGTATCCCCGGTTCACTATCGGGACAGCCTATATTCATCTGCTTTTATGGGAGATACACGTCTAGATAATCCATTGAGCATGTCCGAATGTTCCATTGATTCGATAAGTGGCGCCCTGCATACTGGTATTGAGGATAATAATCATTATCAAAATTATGATGAAGGGATTTTACGAATGAATAGAAACGCAAAGCATTCCATGGCATTTATTTTATTGCTTAGTTTTACCCTGCTGCTCAGCGCGTGCTCAGACACATCCAGTCCTACGGCAACCGATGGTGCTTCGCAAGGGAACAATAATACATCAGCGGAACCAACATCACAGGAAAGGGTGCTGAAGGATGCACTCGGGCATGAGGTGAAGATTCCGGCTCAGCCTCAACGTGTGATCGCTTCTTATCTGGAGGATCATCTGGTGGCGTTAGGTGTTAAACCGGTAGCCCAATGGTCGGTGGGTAAAAATTCAGTTCAAGCTTACTTGCAAAAAGAACTGAAGGATGTTCCTACCATCGCTTCAGATCTTCCGTTTGAGGCGGTTCTGAACTTCAAGCCTGATTTAATCATTATGGACAGTGCGAGCATGGTGGAAGGCGACAAATATAATCAATACTCTAAAATTGCTCCAACCTACGTGGTAGGCAGTAATATGAACAATGATTGGCGTCAAGAACTGCTGACCGTGGGTGAGGTGCTGAATAAGAGCAATGAAGCGAAGCAGGCATTGAGCAACTACGACAAAAAAGCAGCAGAGGCTAAAGCCAAGCTGAGTCAGACGGTGGGACAAAAAACTGCGGCGGCATTATGGGTAACGGATAAAAACGTGTATGTCGTAAACCAGAATCTATCCAGCGGTGATGTATTGTATAAGGATTTGGGATTCAAGATTCCACAAGTCGTACAGGAGATTTCCAAAACGGCTAAGGCGAACTGGAGTAATTTATCGCTGGAGAAGCTGGCCGAGCTGGATGCGGATTATGTCTTTATCGTGAACAGCAAAAACGTAAGTAAAGAAGATATTGTAAAAGATCCTGTATGGGCGGGAATTCCAGCCGTTAAAGAAGGCCATGTATACGATTTTGGCAAGGATTCCAGCTGGTTGTATACAGGTACAATCGCAAACAGTCAAATGATTGACGATGTTCTGAAAAATGTAATTAAGTAATGTAATTAAGTAATGTAACTTAATAAACTAGATTACAATAAAACAGCGCTATTCTCACTTAACGGCAGAGGCCACAGTAGGAGAGCGCTGTTTTGTCTTTTTAATTCCGTATGGACTCTTGCCGTGCAATCCGGTTTTATAATAAAAGATGTCTGCATAGAGCAGACATCTGGTTTATTTTCTAAATTAGGCTTGCGGAGATACCAGGATTTTAACCTGATTTTTCTCTTTCAGGAGACCTTCAAAACCTTGCTCAATCACTTCTTCAAGCTTAATACGTTTGGTAACCAGCTTGTCGGCTGGGAAATATCCTTTTTCCATCAGGCTGATAACAGCCGGGAATACATCACGGTAGCCGATAATACCCGTCAGATTGCGTTCCTTCATGACAATATTGTTCGGTTTAATCGGAGCTTCTTTTTCAAAAATGCTGACGATCATGATTTGTCCGCTGATTTTAGTAGATTCAATAGCTTGAGTCAGCACAGGAGGTACTCCAGTGACTTCATAGGCTACATCTACGCCACCGTTGGTCCGTTTGTGCAGCTCTTGCACCACATCATAAGTCTTAGGATCAAGCACAATAGCACCCAACTCTTCAGCTTTAGCTTTACGCTCCTCAGAAAGCTCTACTGCATAAATCTCAGATGCGCCCGAAGCTTTCAACGCTTCAATAACCAGCAATCCGATAGGACCAGCGCCAAATACTACAGCTTTATCGCCGACTTTCAGTTGGCTTTGACGAACAGCATACAAAGCAACGGCCGAAGGCTCTACCAATGCGCCTTGCTCAAAAGATACGCTTTCTGGAATTTTGTGAACCATGTGCTCGTCAGCTGCGACATATTCAGAAAATCCACCGCCGCCGCCTGCCAGACCGAGGAAGCCCATTTTATCGCAAAGATTATATTTGCCTTGTTTACATGCATCACATTCTCCACATGCAAAAACCGGTTCTACAACGACACGGTCGCCAACCTGAATCTTGGTTACACCTTCGCCGATTTCGACGACTTGTCCAGAGAATTCATGTCCCATTACGATCGGTGCTTTTTCGCCAGTCAATGGATGCTGAGCATCTTGGGGAATAAAGATTGGTCCTGCTACATATTCGTGAAGATCACTTCCGCAAATGCCACACCATTCTACTTTGATTTTTACTTTTCCTGCCAGAGCGGCGGGCTGCTCAATGTTTTCCAATCGTAAGTCTTTTACTCCATGCCATCTCAATGCTTGCATGTTTGTCATCTCCTTGAAGAATATATGATCATTGCCTCTATAAAAGTGAATGAATTAGGAAACGTTTCCGAAAAATAATATGTCACAAATTTTACACATTGTCAAACCAAATTCATACAAAAAGCACTTGATTTTTTTGTGAATATAATCACTTGTGACTGCAGTGCTATATTTGGCTCGTTACTTTTATACAAAGAGATTTTGTGGATTTTTCAGTTGAAGCAAAGACAAGAAGAAAACGACTTCAATTTTTAGACACTCATTCTGTGCTATAATATCAGTATTAAGACTTTATTTTAGAAAGTCAGAAAACGATTCCGTTCTTGAAAGGATTTTGGGCGTGACAGATCAAAAGAAAGTAACCATAGAGGATGTAGCCAAGCGGGCAGGAGTCGGTATTGCGACTGTCTCCAGAGCTATTAACGATAGTGAGGGCATCAGCCCGAGAACGAAAGCCTTGATTTTGCAAGTGATTGAAGAGATGGGGTTTACGCCCAACACCTCGGCTCAAAGCTTGAAAGTGCGTCAGACACGACAAATCGCGCTGGCCGTGCCGGACATTCGTAACGCGATTATTCCAGAAATTGCATGGTCCGTAGAGCAGGCCGCCAAGCAGCATGGTTACCGTGTCGTGCAAATTAATACCGCCGGGAATGCCAGAATGGAGCTTGAAACCGTTCGTGAGGTCAAGAAGCTGCATGTCGACGGGCTCATCATTATGCCGCTGGCGTATCCGAAAATGTTGGTAGATCTGATTAACAAAGCTAGCGTTCCCGTGTCCATTATTAACTATGGCAAGAAGCTGGGCGAAGATGTCAAAGCGGATATCGTCAGTCTGGCCCGGCAAGAGGGAAGACTCGTGATGGAGCATTTGCTTAAAATCGGCAGAACAAGAATTGCCTATGCAGGTGCTGCGAAGGACAAAATCGAGGAAAGATACTTTGCTTATGAGCAGTCTCTCCAGCATGTGGACCCTTCACTCGTTTATTTTGGCGATGATTTCTCTTTTGAGACAGGGCTGCGTGCTGCCGATTATTTTTACAGCTTGAAACATATGCCGGATGCTATTTATGCGGTTAATGATATGGTGGCGATAGGGATCGTCAATCGATTTAAGGATTTGGGCGTAAAAGTGCCGGATGAGGTTGCTGTAGTCGGTATTGATAACAATCTGTGGGCTATGGTAACGACTCCTCAGATCAGCTCAGTTTCCATCATGGGGGAAGAAGTGGCGCGGTTGGCTGCGGAGCTGCTGCTCAAGCGGATTCAGGAACAGACACCTGGGGATTATGAGCGTGTGCAATTCGAGCCTCGTCTGATCGTGAGGGAATCCAGCGTCTCTGTGATCCGTAAGCCTACGGTTGGGCGTGACGCGTAGAAGTCTAGATGGAATCTTCCTTTGTTAGATGGATGAACGGTTGCAGGCGTAGCAAGATAGGAGTGGATTTTGGGCAATTATAACGACCATTGTTTGTTCAGACAGGAGAGTGGATTCATGTTAAAAGGGAATGGGTTCGTTTCTGCAGCTTGTACTGCACTAATGCTGGCTGTAACCATAGGGTGTACTCCCCAGCCAGTGGGACAGGATGCTGAAACTGTGGCGCCGTCCGGAGCAAACCATGGGGAGTCTAAGCAAACTGCAGCCGATACGCAGCATACCCAGCAAAGTAAAGAGGAGCTTGTGCTGTCCTTTTATAAGGATTCTTCCCTCAGTGATGAAGCAAAAGTACGTCATATAACGGACCATTTAGCAGGAATCCAATGGGGAAAGATGAACGAAAACAATGAACATCAAAGCCTGGAAATGATCGAATATTTGTATAGGCAGCGAGCTTTTATTCCATCGGAAAGTTTTCCAAATCTGATCCGAGCTTCTGAAGGATTGGATGGAGCTTTAAGCGAAAGCTATGCTGCCCTTATGGGAGATTTGTTTACAAGAGACAGAACTGCGATGACTCGAGCATTGGCAAATATGGATAAAACCAACCGCACACAAGGTATAGGAAGCATCGGGTATGCTCTCAGCTATAGAGAACCCAAGGAAGTCAAGAAAGAGATTCAACAATGGCAGGCAGGACAAAAGCTTACTACGGCAGAGAAGGATGTCATTCGAGCTTTGTTCGTCAAGCTGGATAATCCGTATTAATGCATGTATAGAGGAAATATTGAACAGCCGCGTCTCTACCGGAGGAGCGGTTGTTTGTGCTGTTTTTTTACATCCTGCCATCTATGATGGGATAAGCGTTAGTAGGACCATTGGTTTCATATGTTCATCTAACAACGTGCTCAAGTGGTCTGGTGATCCTGATCCGAGCGCAAGCGTTTGATATCACTAATTGGAGGCAGGCCGAACAAGCGGGCGTATTCGCGGCTGAATTGTGAGGGACTCTCGTAACCTACCTGAAAACCTACATCTGCCGCATCCGCTGATTCGGATAACAACAGGCGGCGGGACTCTTGTAGACGTAATTGTTTTTGATATTGCATGGGGCTCATAGCCGTAACCTCTTTAAAATGACGATGTAGTGACGAAGGACTCATATTCGCTAGTTTGGACAATTCTTCAATACGCAACGGCTTATCATAATCCTGCTTAATCCGCTTTATGACTTCTGCAATTCGGTTGGAATGGCTGCCGGTCATGACCAGTTGTTTTAAGGATTCCCCCTGATTACCCTGTAAAATCCTATACAGTATCTCACGAATGACTAATGGAGCCAGCACCGGAACATCTTGCGGGTTTTCCAAAAGATGCACTAGCCTTACCACGGCATCCAGCAGTAGTGAGTTGGTTTGACTTACATACAAGCCTCGTCTGGAATCAGGCATGGGGCTTGTGGGAAAAGCAGATTCCTTGATCAGGTCCAAAACCTGATGCGGATCAAAATTGAGCCGGAGGCACAAATAAGGAGCTTCTGATGACGCTTGGATGACCTGCCCCGAGATCGGCAAATCCACCGACACAACAAGGTAGTCGGATGTGCCGTAATGGTAGCTTTCCTCTGCGAGCATCACGACTTTTCTGCCTTGTGCCACAATACATAAGGCAGGTTCATGGACTTGATGTACCGGAACGGTTGTATTTGAACTTCGGACGAAGTGAAGCGAAGGTATGGCTGTAGTGAGAACTCCGTCCTGATTTGAAAATCGTTCTATAAGCCTTGCCAATTCGGCTTGTTTTTCCATGGTAGAACCCTCTATTTTGGTTGCCCCCATCTTGACACATCCCTTCTTTCAACGTAGCCCGTTTTCATTTTCAGTAGTTTATTACATATTAAGGGTCTTTGGAGGATTAGGCAATAATTTGCTCTGATTCTTCTACCAGCCCGATGGACATTCCTCTCATAATAAGATGCAGATACAACACCTAATGAGCAATTGAGAAAAAAATAGAAGTGCAAAGGAGTGGGAGTCATGGAGAGTAACAAAGCGGAAAAAAGTGTACACGCTTCGCAGCATCCCTGTATAGGGATGTGGGTAACTGAAGACGGAAATATCCGTCACGAACTCTTGCCTAATGGCCGTTATGATGAAGCACGTGGTCAGAGGAAAAGTGCCTACACAGGCAGCTATATCATCGTAGAAGATGACTATATCGAGTATGTGGACGACACCGGATTTACGGCAGATGGCGAATTTAAAGATGATGTCTTGTATCATGCAGGGATGGTTTTTTACAGGGAAGAGAAAAAGTAATCTATTTTATCTTTTTTCAGTGACATTTTAAACTAGAGGAGGAATAAGCATGTTGGATATTAAAGGGAAAGTCGTAGCTATTACGGGGGCAAGCAGTGGGATCGGTGAAGCTACTGCCCGTTTACTTGCTCGCCATGGGGCTCATGTGATATTAGGGGCCAGACGCACAGAGCGACTGGAGGCTCTGACATCCGAGATTCGTTCTAAAGGTGGATCAGCTGATTATCAGCAACTGGATGTGACGAAGAGGGACCAGATGGAAGCGTTCATTAACTACGCGGAAGAAACATTTGGGCGTGTGGATGTCATTTTGAACAATGCGGGAGTGATGCCTCTTTCAAAATTAGAGGCCCTGAAGGTAGAGGAATGGGATCGCATGATTGATGTAAATATACGAGGCGTTCTGCATGGGATTGCGGCAGGGCTTCCGATTATGAAAAAGCAAGGATTTGGTCAGTTTATCAATATCGCCTCTATTGGCGCGTATAGTGTAACCCCGACTGCAGCGGTGTATTGCGCTACGAAGTATGCGGTTCGGGCGATCTCTGAAGGATTGCGCTTGGAGGTGGGGGGAGATATTCGTGTGACGTTGGTATCGCCGGGAGTAACCGAATCTGAGCTTGCTGACAGTATTTCAGACGAAGAGGCTCGGCAAGGAATGAAAGAGTACCGTCGTATTTCGATTTCGCCTGATGCCATAGCCCGTTCCATTCTGTATGCCATGGAGCAGCCAGCGGATGTAGATGTTAATGAAATTATTGTCAGACCCACGGCAAGCCCGAATTAACGCCATGGCATCCACGACGTTTCTCCCTCTATACTCAGATTTTTTTCCTCCATCCTTTATGGATGGGGGTTTATTTATCGGATGAGAAAGACCATCATTCACACCTCAGAGTGTAAAAAAGCTGTATCTTTATAATAAACGGGTTTACTTTTACAAATGTTTGTGATAACTTTATTTCGACAAACATCGAAATTAAGACTGGAACAGAAGGGAGCCGAACAGGGTGAAAGATACAACGGAAATGCAACAAGCTGTAAAAATATATAAAGCACTTGGAGAACCAACTCGTCTCAAGATAGCACTTCTACTAAAAGAGGAAAGTGGCCAATGCTGCTCTGTGCTGGGCGAGAAGCTGAACAGTGTAGCTATTTCAACGCTATCGCATCATCTGAAGCAAATGGCAGAGTCGGGGCTGCTCACATACCGTAAAGAGGGGACGTTTATCTATTACAGCTTGGATGTGGAAGCAGCGCAGAAATATGCCCCGTTCCTGATGACATAATTTTTTTTAGTCTTAATTTCGATATTTGTAAAAATATAAAAACAATATAAGATAAGAAAAGAGGCGTTATTTAAAAATGCAGAGCACGTGGAAAGTGTATATTTTGGCCATTGTTAGTTTTTTGGTAGGCACATCCCAATACATTATCTCAGGCATTTTGGATCAGATTGCGACAACCATGGGGATTACGGTGTCCGCAGCGGGCCAGCTGATTACAGTCTTTTCTCTTGCTTACGCAATTGGCACGCCGATTCTGATGGCAGTAACCGCTAAATGGGACAGACGCAAGCTGCTCCTGAGTTCGCTCGGATTATTTGCAGTAGCTAATGCCCTCTCCTTTATTCTGCCGGGTTTTGGATTGTTTATCGCCGCACGTATTCTTATGGCCCTCGGGGCGGGGATGGTTGTGGTTACAGCACTGAGCATTGCTGCGAAAATTGCCCCAGCCGGCAAGCAGGCCAGTTCTATTGCTACGGTCACTATGGGTTTTACAGCCTCGCTGATTATCGGGGTGCCGCTTGGAAGAATGATATCTTCTGCATATGGCTGGAAAACCGTATTTCTCGGCATCGCTTTGACAGGGATTATTGCTTTGATCGTTATCGCTATGACAATCCCTCGCTTAAAAGGAGATCAACCGATTCCCTTACTACAGCAGTTTGCTCTTCTGAAGAAGCCTGAAGTTGCTTTGGGATTAGGCATTACCTTCTTTTGGGGAGGGGGATATTCCCTCGCGTATACTTACATTTCACCGTACTTGCTGAATGTATCAGGTGTAGGGGATAATATGCTAAGCTCAGTATTACTTGCCTTCGGGATTGCCAGCCTGATCGGGTCGAAAATCGGTGGATACAGCGCAGATAAAAAGGGTATTTCCTTTACATTATTCGGGGGCATGGTGTTGCATGTCTTTTCCTTGCTTTTACTTCCTGTCGCCGCTCATTCCCTGATCGCAGTATTTGCTTTATTGATCCTTTGGTCGTTCGCTGCCTGGACAACTGGACCTACTCAACAATATAACTTGGTCACTCTTGTGCCTGAATCTTCCGGTGTGATGCTGAGTCTCAATCAGTCTACGATGCAGCTTGCCATGGCGGCCGGAGCTGGGATCGGTGGTGTAGTTGTTGGTCAGGTTTCGCTGGCTTCCATCACCTGGTTTGGAGCAGCAGGGGTCGTTATAGCTATTGTGGCTGTATATTTACTTTCACGAAGATCCTCAGTCCACACGGAATTGGGTGTTACGGAGTAAAGCTTATAGATAAGTGAAAAGGAGGCCCAGTGATGAAGGTGACATTGTGGTCTTCTTTGATTTTGAATGAACAATAATATGCTCTCTTGCAGTAGGAGGGCTTATTCAAACGTAATATCAGTGATTTTGCCGGCTTCCTTAAAGCCGATATTTTTATAAACTTGATTGGAAACCGAATTTTTTAAATCTGCATATAGCATGGGTACTAAATGCTCATTTTCCAAAATCGAACATAGCTCGGATACCATTCCGCTGGCAAAACCTTTCTTTCGTAAATTAGGCGGGGTATACACAGCATTAATGCGAGCATGTCTCGGCGAGCGGTGAGCAATATTAGCCATGGACACAGGCATGTTATTTACAATCCAAAGATACAAATTTCCTGTCCCGATGGTCTTCTCCGCAACCGATATTTGACTAACCGGATCAATAAAACTACCTAAAGCTTCTTCTGAAAAACCAGCTAGAAACTGGGCAACTAATTGTACATCCTCTGGGATGGATTGTCGGATCATTCCCTCAACGCCCGAGGGCTTTTTATATTTAGGACAGAAATAAGATTCCATGACCATATGGGTATGTACCTGAGCAGCATGACGACGTTGTGCGTAAGCATTTGCGAACTTCTCGACTGTTTCGGCATCACCACATACACCTGATAGGGTGGTTCCTTTTAAATAACGTAAGAGTTCTCCTATATAGGTCAATTTATGATTATCTGTGATTTGTTGTGAGATCCATAACCAGGCCTTATGTCCGGGTGATTGAGCAAAGACCATATTTTTATCGGACGTTTTGAGGCATGTTGATCCTTCTGACTCACAAATTCGATGGATCAAATGGTATCGAACTTCATCAGCCAAAAATAGATTTTGATTTAATATATCGTCGTTTGGGACTAGTTGCTCAATCATGACTCTGCCTCCTAATGAGCTGTGACCTAAGCACTTGTAAAGTGCTATGAAGCTATGAAGATTCGGTTGTTATATCTACTAGGATTTAAACTTCCGCGCTATACGCTTCTTATTTTTTTGTCGCCAAATCCATCTTTCGATAAAGTTTTTTTCTTTTCTTTCCTGAAGTGTTTCCTTCATACCCTTAATAAGAAATTCGGATCTTCGCTTGTCGTTTCTGCTAATTTCACGTAGTTCCTCAATAAATTTATCGTCCATGTCCGCATCTCCGTTAGTTCAGGATTTTCCAAATTGCTAAGCTAGATTATACAGAACATATGTTCCTTTTTCAAGTCTGCATCGCTCTATTCAATCACATAACCATTTTTAGATGGATGCTGCGAGGCCCGCGCCAATCGGATGGTGAGGCATAAGATAAGTTGAAAGGAGGAATTACAACATGGACAACAAAGCATATGTATCTCAAACGTATCCACGTCTTACAGTTTACAACGAAGAAAATTTTCGGGGTTCCAGGAGAGTATTCAGAGGAAACCTAGGCATTCGTAATACCGATAACATTCTCGACGGCATCGAAAGTCTGCGTTTCTTTTCTACCAGCAGCAATGCTACACTGGTACTCTTTACAGGCACGCGGTTTAGAGGTAACTTCCGTGTGTTTAGAGGCAATCGCAGCATCGCCGACCTGGATGATCTGATTCGTGGGAATGATGTGGAATCTATTATCTCTACCAATCAACGTTTGACGTTGCAACAAATCCGTAATATCCGCAGTAGCGGTAGACTTCCATCTGGCTACCGAATCATCTAACGGCCTTATTTCGACTTCATAACCATTTTACAAGACTGTTTCAGGAGCTTGCAACTTTCGGGCTTTTGGGACAGTCTCTCTATTTGCACACGCGACCCACATATTTGAATGATGAGAGGAACTGTTTGGGAAAATGGGACCTTGTTAGTAGTCAACACCAACTCAATATTTATGAAAATAAATAAAGGAGGACATACGATATGCCCTCCTAATGACGTATATTGTATTTACTTCAGTTCCCAATTCGTTGCTTTGATCACGGCTGCATCTGCGTTCTTAAGATCTGTTTCGCCAGAAGCTAAGAGAGAACTCCATTGTTTCACACGATTCTTACCATTGGGAGGTTGGTTATAATCGTTGGTATCGACAACCAATGTACGCTTAGCATAGAAGCTAGTCATGAAATTCTTCTCATTCGTACTACTGCCTGAACGTGAGAGGATTCCTTCAAGACTACCTGAATCACCAGTAGCGCCTTGATTGAGTGCTGTGTCGACAAATGATCCAATCGTTAGAGCAGTATTAAATCCGCGTTTATGTGCTTGCTGTACACTATATTCGATATAGGTGTCATAGAACGTACGCCACATGGCTTCTCTCCAAGCTTCATTGTTTTGGAGAGCGTTGATCTTCTTCTTGATTACACTATCGCTATCGCTGAGCTTTAGAATCGAACCATTCATCTTCCCCTTTAGACCAGCACGTGTTAATCCACCTGCAATGGAAGGGTTGCTAGCTCCACTAGCAGCATCAAAAGCTTTAAATAAGTACGGGCCATCTGGTCCCGTATCATTTGAACCGCCTGTTGTTGCTCCAAAGATACCAATGGTGTACCCACGATTATCGCCGATATCTTCAGCATAGCCATAGAATTCAGTCCATTTCAAAGAATCTTGCTCTGGTTTGTTCACTAGCTTCATAATATTATCCCACTGCTCACCGTCGAGTCCTGTATTAGCCTTCAGGAACTGAAGTGTTGAAGGTGAGAAATTAGCATCATGGTCAATAGCTGTAACCGCTGCTTGGCTAGTAGCTTCTTCGCTGGTAAGGGATAATGGCTGTATACTAGCTTCATTTGAGTTGTCGAAGCCCTCATTTAAATCGATCGTTTTCTGCACCGGAGTCCCATTCTCTTCAGCAAAAGCCTTGCTAGGTGAAGAGCCGGACAAGCTAGAGAAAGAAGCGACTACAGTAAAGCTTAGCAAGATCATAAGGAACTTTATTTTATACATATAACTCCTCCTATAAAATGTAATTATGAAAGGCTAAAAGCGTAGATTTCCATCTAACTCGAATGGATTTAGCAAGAGTATAGATAAGAAGCATAGGATTGAATAGAGCTTAAATAACCGTTTTTTTCAAAAATTATGATTTATATGTGAATAAATGGACCAAGTTGTTCCTAGATTCCTACAGACCATAAGTGCAAGAATGAGGACGAAACAAAGATAGCCTCTTGATAAAATGAGTTACATCACATATCAGGAGGCTATATTTATGAACAAAATCCAGCAGTTTCATGCACTTCACACATTAGAGGAACTTTTATTTTTAGGGAACGCCTGGGATCTGCTATCTGCGGTGGCTCTGGAGAAAGCAGGTTTTAAGGCGATAGGTACGACGAGTTGGGGGATTGCCAATACGCTTGGATTTTCAGATGGTGAGCTTATTGATTTTGACCAGCACGTAAGTATTATTCGGACGATTGTTGAGCATGTTCAGATTCCAGTGTCGGCAGATATTGAAGCAGGATATGGAGAGGACACGGCAACGATTGTTGAGCATGTTTTAAGGGTAGCCGATGTGGGAGTTGCAGGGATTAATATTGAGGATTCTTTGAAAATGCAAAAGGGACTTCGAGAAGTGGGTCTGCACAGTAACCTATTGTCCAAAATTAGAGCGGCCTTGGATGTGCGTGGGTTTCAAGCGTTTTTTACAAACGCAAGAACGGATACATATTTGCAGATGAATGCTCCACTTTCAGAGACCATAGAGCGGGCCAAAGCGTATGTGGATAGTGGTGCGAGCGGAATTTTTGTTCCAGGATTAAAGCGTGATGAAGAGATCAGGGAAGTTGTGTTTCATATCCATGCTCCGCTTAATGTTTTATCCCTGCCGGGTCTGACGAATGTCCACCAGCTTCAGCAGTTAGGAGTTAAACGGTTTAGCTTTGGAAATGCATTTTCTGATAAGATAATAGTTGCTTTGCAAAAGAATGCAGAACAGTTGATAGAGCTACAAGATACATCACATTTATATGAGGATTTTGCAAAATCCTTGAGCTAGATGAATATGAACTATAGAAAGGACGGAGCATTCGATCATGGCTAACCTTAGTCTTTCTTTTGAAGAAATGTGGGAGAAAATTATAGCGTGTGATCGTAAGTATGACGGGTTGTTTTTTACTGCTGTGAAAACAACCCGCATATACTGCCGACCTTCCTGTCGATCCAAAAAGCCGAAGAAAATAAATGTGGAGTTTTACTTTGATTTGGACAAAGTGGAAAAGGCGGGTTTTCGTGCTTGCAAAAGATGCCAGCCCCATACAGACCATTCGCCATATATCAGACTTGTGCAGAATGTGGTAACCTTTTTGGTTAATCATTACAAGGAAAAACTTGTATTGCAGGATATTGCGGACCATATCGGAATAAGCTCCTTTTACTTGGATCGGATCTTTAAACAGGAAACCGCCGAAACCCCGCGCACGTATTTGGAAAAAATAAGAGTAGATAAGGCAGCCTATCTTCTTAAAAGTACAAATCTTACGAATCTTGAGATTTGCTATGAGACGGGCTTCCAAAGTCCCTCCCATTTCTATAAGGCGTTTCGTAGCTTGAACCATTGTTCTCCTAGTGAGTATAGAAAGTTGAGTAGGGAATAGAAAAGGAAGGAGGTTGTATCCTTTTATGAGCGAACTATACGTAATGAAGTATGTATCGCCGATTGGAGAGGTAGAGATACAGGGCACAAATGAGGCTGTCTATTCTATTATGTTCTCTAATCGGAATGAGCCCTTAACGAGGGCTATAGAAGAGGTTCCAATCCAAGTATTAGCGGAATGCACTACCCAGCTTGACGAGTATTTTAAAGGTGAGCGCTTTGAGTTTACGTTTCCTTATGCCTTTGAAGGTACGGATTTTCAGCAAAAAGTATGGAATGCGCTGGTGTCCGTGGGGTACGGTAAAACAACAGCTTATAAAGATATTGCTCTTGCTATTGGAAATGAAAAAGCGATCCGAGCCGTAGGCAGTGCTAATGGAAAAAATAAGCTGAGCATTGTGATTCCATGTCACCGAATTATCGGTTCCAATCAGAAACTAACGGGCTATGCAGGAGGGCTATGGAGAAAAGAATGGTTGCTCCAGCATGAAAAGCGTTGTCTGAGGCCCTAAGGAGGGTTCGTAGATGAGAGACATATATTTGAAAGAGTTTAAGCCGGAGAACTGGGCCAACATGGTTCAGGTCTATCAGGAACGGTATGCACAGGTAGATCCAGCTATAAGAGCAAAAGTGGCCAAAAGTAAAATTCCCAAGGAGATTCAGATTGTGCTGCTGCCCGATATGGGGGAGTATTTGCTGATTTGGATGGATCGAAAAGTCCCCGCACTCGGCAACGAAACACCGTCGGATTATTTGAAAAGCGAAGAAGGGACTAAAGCACTGAAGGCGGCTATATTACGTATGCCACGTTGAAGAAGCGGACCAAGGAGATACATATGAACATTGAACAGAGCGCGAATGATGGAAAAAGTGAGTTCCTATATCCATAACTGTAATCAGATGGAATGAACTTCATCTAACCCTATGCTATGATTTACCGACAAGAATATAGATTTAAAAGGGGAAATAAGAATGAAGCTCAAAAAAATGATGTTCCTACTTTCGTTTTTAACGATATTTGTAGGGTTGATCACTTTGTGCACAGAAAGTGTTCAGGCTGCCAATTCGACAGTATTCAAAGATGGAGATAAGCTTAAGCTTATTCTTGATGATGGTAATGGAGTAAACAGAGTGTTTAAATTTGATCTTCCGTTTACGATTAAGCCTGATACACCAATTCGTCTGTATAGCAACAACATTGAAATTCCTTCTGGTGACTTTACGATCGATTATGCCAACTCCACAATTACGATTGCAGATTCACGACCAGCGCCTGGGCCAGGATCAGAAAATCATATAGAACTTCCTATAGCTATAACTATGAAAGGGACTGTGCAGTCAGTCGATGAATCTACAGTAACTCCACTTGCGGAGGAGCCGAAAGTAACGCAGCCTGAGGTGGAGACCAATATAAAAGAGATTCCCACTCCCAGTGAACCCAAAGTTGCTCAACCTGTGGATGAACCGAAAGTAATTGAACCGCAAGTAACCCAGCCGATCGAGGAGCCTAAAGTGGACCAAGCGGTTGATGAGTCACCGGAAATCCCTTTGTCTATCCCATCTGGAGAAAATTTTCCGGGTACATTTGCAATCAACTCTTCAAGTACATCATTTTCAGTTCGTTTGAAGATGAAAAATATTCAACCCACGTACACTTCATATGTTATGGTCAAAAATGCGGATGCTCAATTAATTAAACGGATTCAGTTCGATCCGGAAACAACGTTTAGCTACCCTTTGAGTAACCTGAATTTATCTACAGGTGGATATTACTTTTATATCAAAATGATCGATCAGTCGGGAAATTCGGCAGCGTCTGTACCCCAATTTGTTCCTATAAATAATAACAAGGCTCAGCAGGTTGAGGTGTTTATAGACGGTAAACTGCAACAATATGAGCAGCCTGCGACCTCTATTAGCGGAAGTATGCTGGTGCCATTTCGTGCCGTTTTTGAGGCGCTTGGGGCGAAAGTGAAGTGGGATGGAGCTACCAAGACCGTTACTGCAACCAAAGGAAATACAACGATCAAGTTAACTGTAGGCTCCAGGGATGCCTATATCAACGGAAAATTAGTGCGTCTCAATGCGGCGCCAAGACTCATTAACGGCAAAGTAATGGTTCCTATTCGCTTTGTTAGTGAGGCGCTGGGTGCGAAGGTGAAGTGGAATATTGCAGCTCAGAGCGTTGTGATTTTCCTTGCTCCACCGCAGGTTTTGACAACTAGCGAAAGTGAACAATTAATGGAGGAAAATGAAGATGCTTCCGAATCACAATCCAATCCAACGATTCTGAAAAAGATATCCACCACCTTCTCCAAATCTACGGATATTGTGTTCGTCATAGATGTTACGAGTAGTATGACAGGGACGCTGGATTATGTGAGACAGAAGGTGAAAGGCTTTGTTGATTCCGTTCCAGCAGGTTCTCATTTTGCTGTCGTTGCATTTCGGGATATCAATCTGAAGGCAGATAAAGATTTAGAATTTTTGGAGTTTACGACCGATAAAAATAAGTTAAAAGGTAACTTGAATATGCTGCGCCCTTCCGCTGGCGGGGATTTGAAGGAATCGGGATTAGAGGCTATTCAGTTAGCTATAAGTAAATTTCCCAAAAATTCTAATTCCAAAACAATCATATTCATTACAGATGCACCAGTTCATGATAAGAATACAGCCCTGGGTAAAGCCCGTTTTTCAGTAGATGAAATTAACGAGCAATTACAGAAAAATGATGTTATTTTTAATGCAATCGTGCCTGCAAATGGACTAGCCAACAAACAAATGAAAAAGCTTGTAGATTCCAACGAAGGGACTTTGTATGATATCAAGGAGGCCAAGCTGAATTTGGCGAAGTAGGTTTGTCCAAACTCAAATAAAGCCGTTAAAGGGAGCCGATGCCAGGCTCCCTTTTGTTATCACAAGCGACCTGTGCTGAAAGAGTTCTAATGGGCTGAAAGCTCACTCTCCGTCACCCATTTATGATTTTTGACAGGCTCTCCTCCTGTAGTCGGCGTATAGTCTACCATATATACGGTCGTTGGCTCGGCGGAATCAATGGTAGCCTTAGCCCCATCCATCCCCTTCATATGATCTGCTGCAAGGATAACCTCTGTGCCCGGTGCATAGGGCTCGCTGCTTGCATCCTTAATCTCTTCATGAATAACCCACTTATGATTATTCACTTTTTCTCCTCCAGTGGTTGGTGTATAGGAGACTGTATAAGCAGTAGTCGTATAAGCACCCGCAATCGTGGCCGTAGCCCCATTCATGCCGGCCATATGGTCAGCTCGTATAGTCGCTTGACTACCAACTTTGAAGGCTGGATTTTCAGCTTTTTTTAGTTCGGCAGGAAGCTCACTGGAAGTGGAATGGTTCATATCTGATGTGTCGTGCTGTTGACCGCTGTTTGCCGTGTGCTCCTGGTTCGGCGCGTTACTGTTCCCGCACCCACTCAAAATCATCATGACTGTACCAGCGAGCAAAGCCCATTGCATTCTCATATTTAATAGCTCCTTTAGGGTTTTATTTTCATATTCAATTATACCCCTAGGGGGTATAATTGAAACGGAATAATATTACAAACTTGTGAAGTGTTTTTGCCTACAAGGGGATCGCCTGTTGTGATCCCTTATTTGTTATGCAGAAGATGCGTAATTAAATGTTGTTGACAGTGAATAAAAAATCATTGTAATATCTATAAAACGCATCAAGTTACTTGGTATTTTGAGCGACTGTAAACATTCTAACTCACCAAAAGTAGATGATATCAAGGAGCAGGGGGAGACATCAAATGAAGAAACCATGGATTTCATTTATATTGCTGCTGGGAGCAGTCGTGCTTTTTATTTCAGGCTGCGGCAGCAACAATACGTCGGGCAACGCTGCGGGTGAAGAAAAGAAAACACTGCATATTAGCTTTAATCCTGGTCCATATAGCGATCAGTTTAAGAATGGTGTGGCTCCATATTTGGAGAAGAAAGGCTATAAGATTACATATAAAGAGTTTACAGACGGTGTTCAGCCCAATGTAGCCGTGGCTAAGGGGGATATTGATGCTAATGTGTTTCAGCATTCGCTTTACCTGGATTCTATGAATAAGCGGGAGAATATTGATCTGATTGGTGCTGTACAGGTCCCGACTCCTCCAATGGGATTGTACTCCAGCAAGCATACCAGCCTTGACGAAATCGGCGATGGAGCCCAAATCAATCTGCCCAACGAGCCAGTCAATATGCTGCGTGCGCTGAATATTTTGAAGGAAGTAGGCTGGATTACGTTAAAGGACCATATTGATCCATTGCAAACCTCGGTGAACGACATCACCTCTAATCCGCATCATCTGCAATTTGTTGCTACCGATCCGGCACAGGGGCCACGTGTACTGAAGGATGTTGATTTTGCGGCTATACAAGGGAACTTTGCTGTATCGAATGGAATAAAGCTGACCTCGGCATTAAAGCTTGAAAATATGACAGATCCGTTCACGAACGTGGTCGCTGTGGACAGCAAGAACAAGGATAAGCCCTTCGTCAAAGACATTATTGAAGGATATCATTCAGATGAATTCCAAAAGTACATCCATTCGAACCCTGATTATGAAGGCTACAAGTTGCCAAGCTATTTCAAATAATATGGGGCATTATCTTCTGCGGGCTGACGTTGTCAGCCTGTATCTTATGGATAGAAGGTGGATATAAACGTGATTTTTTCATCCTCTGATCTCGTCAAGGCTCTGCCTGACAACTATTTTAGCGCAATAGATGACAAAGTGAATCTGTATAAAAGTAAAGGAATAGATGTAATTAATCTGGCAGCCGGCAACCCGGATCAGCCAACATCGGCGCATATTATCAGCGCTTTGAAGGAAGCGGTTGATCAACCGATCAATCAGGGCTATCCGCCTTTTCATGGAAAAAAAAGCACGCTGGAGGCTGTCGCAGCGTTCTATAAACGGGAGTATCAGGTGAAGCTGGATCCTGACCGGGAGATTGCCATATTCAACGGCTCAGCCATAGGCGTAATGGGGATTCCACAGGCGCTGCTGAATCCCGGTGATTGGTTATTGACCACCGATCCGGCATATCCCCAATATTATTCCGCTGCTGCGCTGGCAAGAGCCCATATTCATACGATTTCGCTTGATGAGAAGCTTGGTTTCTTGCCTGATTATACAACCGTGCCGGAGGAAATCGCAGAGCAGGTCAAATTGCTCATGATTAATTATCCGAACAATCCGACTGGAGCCGTAGCTACTGCAGACTTTCTGACGAAGACGCTGGATTATGCCGCTCGGTATCAGTTTCCAGTTATGAATGATTTTGCTTACGGTGCTCTTGGATTTGACGGGCATAAGCCGATTAGTTTATTGCAAATCCCCGGCGGCAAGGAGTATGGCGTCGAGACGTATACAGCTTCCAAAACGTATAACATGGCTGGATGGCGCTTCGGCTTTGCGGTTGGAAATGCGTCCGTTATTGGTGCGCTCAAGCATTATCATACGCATGCCTACAGCACTGTTTTTGGCGCGGTACAGGATGCGGGAGCTGTCGCATTGCTGGGCACCCAGGAGCCAGTACAGGAGCTCGCGAAGTTATATGAGCGGCGCCGTAATGTTCTTATTGCAGCGTTACGAGGTATTGGCTGGGATGTAGCAGCTCCCCAAGGGTCTTTTTTTGCCTGGTTCAAGGTGCCGGAGGGGCATACATCGGCTTCCTTTGCAGACTTTTTATTGGACGGGGCGCACGTTGCGGTCGCTCCTGGAGAAGGTTTTGGTCGTGCAGGAGCTTCTTATGTGCGGGTCAGTCTGGTAAACAGTGAGGAAAGGCTGCTGGAGGCGGTGCAGCGTATCGCAGCGACGGGTGTTTTTCAAGTATAAGCCGGAATACAAGGAAGTTATTTTGCTGCAATCAGGAATTGGCAAAGCGAACGCTGCCTCGACTACGGCCCTGCTGATTGAGCGTTTTAGCCCAGAGCTTGTCATTAATACCGGGTCTGCGGGTGGGCTCGATCCAGCGCTGCTTGCTTTTGCGACAGAAGCGCTGGCGGAGACCAGGATTGAGGGGGAGATCGTCAAGGGTTTGATTACGACGGCAGACTCCTTTATCTCCCAGGCTGAGCGCGCCCATTTTATCCGTAGCCAGTTTGGTGTTCCATTTTTGGCTGCGGCTCTTGTAGCCGCATATGATAGAGACAAGCTTTGATATATTCAATGGCACTATTCAGGAACGTTTTTTCTTCGACTTGCCATGCTGGTTAATGAGAGTTCGAAGTTGTTTCCCGGCTTGGTTCAGCTCCATATCGTTCAACACATAGTCGGTGCTGACTTCCCAGGTGCTGTGGTCATTCAGATGAAAAATAAAGGCGGGAAAGCGAGGGCGCAGCCATTTGCGGATGGAGGCCCCTTCGAATTCGACTTTAGTGATTGCAGCCCACGGGACAGTTCGAATACCATCTGAAATACTGTGCTCGTCAAAGATGAACAGGTAGGTATCCTTACGAAGCGTTCTGCTCAAACAAACCACGAGATAGCTACCGAAAAAAGGAAGTCCGACAATGGCGGACGTAATAAAGAAGAAGATTTGTAGAGCTGAGATATCTTCGTCGATAAAAATGAGCAGCAGCAAAAACAGACAAATAAGCACAAACATCAAGCTGCCCATGGCTTTCCAAAATGCCAAAGATCTTCGATATACAATTTTATCCACGGAATACCGCCTCGTCGGGAACAAACGCCTGAATGAAATAAGTTATTCGTTCTCTCCAGTCAGCTTCGGTCACACTTTCAATTCGCAGACATGGAGTGGCCTGCATATTCAGTTCTGTATTTCTTACAATCCACATATCATTCATTCCTTTAAGAACAAATAGCAGATTTGTAACAGAAGGACCATCTTCATCCGTATCCGTGTATACCATTTGGCTCAAATTATCAAGGCTACACTGATTACGATCAAAATCCTCCCGCCAGTCTTGTATCATTTGTTGAGCCGACTCATGAAGCTTCCACGTTGTCATTTGCTGCATGGTGAAGTTGGATGAGGTTAACTCATTCCACTGTTCTTCGGTCAGATCGACGTATCGGCTGTGCGCATTGAAGTTCGGAGCAGACAGGCCGAACAGTTGATCAATGTCGTGATGCCAGTCTTCTGGGGAAGACCAGCGAAAGAAATGGAGTTCATTGTTACTGGAGAAATGATACAGAAAACGTTCATTTCCATGGTGTATCGTTAACGTATTTTGCTTATCTTGTTGCTCCTTAAAGCCACGTAGCATCTGACGACTTTGTACCAGATGAGCTAAAATTTCAACAATGAACGCATCAAATTCGAGCTGTTGTTGCTCGTCATCCCGTTGTTCCATCAAACCCTTGGATATCAGGCTATGCGTTGCGGCATGAAAAAGTAGTTCCCAGCGATCTTCGGTTAGTTCCCCGTAATAAGATTGGAGCAGACCAGAAGCCATATCTTCTGCGCCCAATGCGGTCAAGGCAAAGCCTAGCTCCTCAAGCGTTAAAATTACCGTTTGTTTGTCCATAGTCAGGCTCCTTCTCCATCTGTTAGGTGTATATCATTTAAATAGTTTGCTGGCCCAACGTATCCCTTTTTCGGCGAATTTGGCGACTTTTCCACCTGCCCAGCTTCCCACCGTACCGCCGACGTAAGCACCGACGGCTGCACCGACCGGACCACCGATAGCGCCGCCTACAGCTCCCAAAGCGACAGCACCGCCATAAGTTGCGGCGGTTTTAATCGCTACGTTAGAAGCAGATACAGCCACATCCGTTCCGGTAAGCTTCCCGCTTTTCCATTTTCCAGCCAGACTGATACCTTCGCCCACAATATTCATGGTGGCATTAATAGGGTACAGCTTTTTGGCAATCATGCCGGGAATTTGGCGGGTGGCTATGCCATATCGGCCCTTTTCTACCCCAGCGATGACGTTCCGCGTCCACTGAGGAAAGCTGTTGGCTTTATTGAATCCGAGGCCGAGCTTACCCATTTGAAGCTTTCCAGCTAATCGATCAAAGCCCTTTAACCCCTTCATCACAATACCGGGTTTGGCGAATTGGCGGTTTAGGCTTTTGCCCAAATTACGCATAAAAGCATTGTTACCCTTGCCTTTCACCCATGCCGCATTATGTATAACCGCTCGAGTGGGATTCTTCAGACTTTTCTTGAATTCTACTGTTTTGGTGAGCACAAGTGTGGAAGCCAGACCGCTATAGATCGCTGTTCCGGCAAATCCCAGTTGCCCGCGCCATTTATTGGCTTCTGAAATGCTGTTAATGGCTATATCTGCTGGATCGGGTCCTTTTTTCCCGGAAGTTGCCCCTTCACTGTTGCTGTTCTGTCCGCTGTGATCTCCTTTATTAATCCCCGTGTCTGCTTGGGTATCTGTTTCCTTGAATTTTACTGCAATGGAACGCAGCTCTGTGCTGACAGAACCGACAGTTTGAGTGAAAGCATCCATTTGTCCACGCGCTTTATGAAAATCCTGATAAAAGCGCTGCTGTGTTGTTCCTGCCCAGCTATTTTCCAACATCTGAATATGCTGTGACAGTTGTCCGCAAATTTGTGTCCCCAGCTCACGTGCCTGTGCGAACTGCCTGGAAACCGCTTCTAGTTTCTCAGGAGGAACCATAATTTTAGCCATGATGTCCACCTCGGATGATTAAAATAATTACTTATATTTTAGTGAATCCAGTGGGGGTTAGCAAAAAAAGGAGGGGGTTTTAGTGAAAAATAAGTCATTTGTATGAGTTCATGAGGGTGCATAAGGGAGAATAGTAGGAGGTGTATGATCCGAAGTTCTTATAGTCATTCATAACGAAACGAAAAAAGCCACTCTTTTCAAATGGAGCTTTCCATTAGAAAGAGAGGCCTTCTTGCGTAGAGACTAATACATATTTCGCGTCGGTTTAATTACTTTAGCGGAATCTGCTTGGACAGCTTTTCAAACTGCTGCAAGTGAGGAGTGACCTTGGCAGTAATACCTTCGAGATACTTAATGGACGCTTGTCTTTGGCGTTCTTTGGTAGCAGTCTCTTCAGGGAACATGGAGTATTCCTTTTGGACAGAGCCATTTTTATAATTTACGGAGAAGAGGTCTCCTTTTTGCCACCTTTGGACCAGATCTTGATTACTGTGTAAGATATTTATTATTTCATTGCTATTTTTATAAGTGAAGCTGTAGTCTGGATCGGCCACAGCGTGGATCACTTGGTAGCCGTTCTGTAATCCATTGTTCTGAAAAGTACCTACTTGGATCTCGTTCGAACGTACGGTTCCATCCGTTTGCGTCACTTTTTCAGTCTGCGTACCCTTGCCGCTCATCGTGTCATTGCTCCATGTTCCGTTGTATACGACTTTATGATTCTGTCCATCTGCATCCGTGTATTGATTTGTATATTTTCCGGTACCTGATCGCTTGCCATTCACAAAATCACCCGAATACTGCTTATATTCGCTCCATTTGATCGTACCACGTCCGTTAGGCTGCCCATTCTCGACCTCTCCATAGTAAGTAGTCTGACCGGATAGCTGAAGCAATTCCTTGGTTGCAGCCGCATTCGCCGCAGGTGTACTTACAGACAGCGCTCCAGATATCAGCGATGCGGACACCATAATAGGCAGTGATAGAGCCTTCCCTTTTTGCCAAAGTTTTTGCATCATGAGTTCTCCCCTTTCGAAGCTTTGAATTTCTAAAAGTTAAGTTCAACAACCCAGCACCGTTTTTATACTATTTTGTGCTTGGTGATTTATAGTTTAATATATATTGAGAATTATAGGAAACTGTAAAGTGAAAACAGCTAGTTAGGAGAGAGATTCATGAATTTACCCGAACATGGGAGTGAGGATGTATCGAGCATCCTTGCCGTGGAGTTGGAACATGAGCCTGTCAAGACCATAAAAGGAATCCATCAAGTGGAGCCTGATGCTAATATCTATTGGCTGATTGATGTGGAATTTAGTGGTTTTACGTTGTCAGATGAGGATATTTTGCAATTGCTCAAAGGATATATCGTGTATGGGCATGTTCATGATTTACAGGTGTGGACTAGTGTGGGGCGCAGACCAGCAGGCGAATGCCATTTTGATAAAATTTGTGTTTGTATAGATATATTCGATAATGTAGAGATGCAGGTTTGTTTGGATGAAGTCAAGGTTGCAGACTTTATGAACACACTGCCAGCGCGTTTTCAGGAGAAGGGAACTGTTCATGTGCTTCCTCGAGAGGATGCTCACCATGCACGTGCAAAGGCGGAAAAACTTAAAGCATTTACAGATCAGGAAGGTGAAAGGGAACACGCTGTCATGCTTAGGCTAGTAGCGGATCAAGGCCAATCTTACCGTGGAGCGGATATCTGGGATGTCATGCTGAGTCTCGGAATGGAGTGGGGAGATATGGACATTTTCCATGCACACCATCACGGGACGGGAGGTTATGATGAACTATTTAGCGTACATACGGGAACCGAGCCTGGCTTTTTTTGGTTGAGTACACTCGCAGAGGATCGCTTTGCAGATTTAATTTTCAGTATGGATGGGGTGCGAACCGCGCAGCCGCAAACGGTGTTTGAGGTGATGTGGAAAAGTGCCGAATATGCACGCACCAGACTCGGTGGGACATTAGTGAATGAACAGGGTCTGCCAGCTGTGCCGGAAGATTATCTACATCAGATTCAAGAGATGGAAGATCGAATAAGAGAGTTTGGATTTAAAGCAGGCGAGGATGTTGTTCTGTTTCTATTCTAGATTAGAAAGGAGTGATTTCGTTGTCCAGCAACGCTATTGAGAAGCTAAGAACGATTCTAAAACGTAAAGCTACGATTTTTCATACAGGGGGTCGTAGACCGTCGGATTCCCTTGAACAAAGCTGGATTGGTAGAGTTACAGTGGCTTTGCCAACGGAGGAACGACCCATTGATGTACAGGGGAATGCTATGGCTCCGATCATGCAATTGTATTTGCCGGCCTTGCCCTTTGTCCCTGAAGCTATGCGTAGCATCAAGCTGTTGACAGTCTTCCTGTCTCCCGATGTACTGGATCATGAGGACATGGAAGGGTATATGTGTATTCGTGAGTATACGTCGGTAGAGGATTTGGTCGAAAAAGATTTTGGTCCGTCATTTATGCAAATCAAAGCATTTCCGCTGTTCCCTGAACTCAAAGAGAATGATTATCCGGTCTGGGACGGTGATGACATCCCTGAGGAATACGGCGATGCCCTTAACCAAATGGACGAGGAGGAACCCGACTATTTTGAGGACATCGTAGAGGAAATATATGCGGTTCACAAAATCGGTGGCTATCCCAGCTTTATTCAATCGGGCATTGACTTTGGCGAGGGCTATGAATTTGTATTTCAGATTGCTTCGGATGCCAAAGCCCAATTGAATATTGTGGATGGAGGCAGCTTTTATTTTGCCAAGCATCAGAATGACGGAGTCTGGCGGGGTTACTTTGATTTTTACTAATAGGCTCATTTAGAGAGCAGTCTGGAACCGATCGTTTTGTAGAGCATGGCAACCCTATATACTCGTAAGTTAGATACTATTGAAGTGGAGTGAAAAGATATGAATGTTTTAGGTCAGCTGGGATCTGCTATCCAGAGTAGTTTATTTATTCAATCCGAACTGAAGAAAGCTCATGCATTTATTCAGGAGCACGATCTGCCTGTAGAGCAGGTAGAACATGATTTTCACAAGCAGATCATCGTGCTGGAGCAATATGCGGGAACTCGCGTTTTTCAGCGAGGGCTTGCCAAATACAAAGTAATCAATGCAATGCTTATGATTATATCAGTGATCATATTGCTGGCAGCAGGCATCGTTGCAGCAATGGAATATTTACAACCCGAACGACATTTGCTGCAAGTGCTGGCGAATGCCATGTTTGACTATTGGGTTCCCTCTATTACTTTGCTCAGTGTTGTATTCGTGGGTGTGATCGTTCTCGCCATCGTTAGAACTGTTTATGCCAAACAATTACATACGAGGGTGCTAGATCGGGCCTGGCAGGCCATTTTCAATCATGTGGACAAATAAGGGCAGAGAGCAACTGTAGGAGATTGGCATAATAGCTGAAGGAGTGGCAGCAATGAATGACTGGGAATCGGGAATCATTCAGGTCGATGGTGAGCGTGCGATTTACTCATCGTTAACGGAAGATCAGTTGTTAGAGGCCGATTGGTATTCGAAATATTTTCATTCTGTAAGAAAGCTAGGAAATGAGTATATCTGGTATCATTTCGATCAGGTTTCTTTGCTGCGTCGGCATTTTTTTGTGTCTGTATGCTTTAAGGATACAAGCCTAGTTGTCGCGGAGATTTCGCTCCAGGGCAATGAATTTCCAACTTCGTGGGATAATTGGTCTGAAGAAGGGGAGAGAAAGCGGCAAAGGGAGCATGATCGTTTGTTACAGCAACAATTGTCCGTAAAGCCAAGCTATCGTCAAACAAAGCCTTACCCCTATATGGAATATAAACTGAACTGGGGGAAAATCTCTTCTTATTTTGACCCCCGGTCGGGAAATACGGCCATTGCTTTTAAGTATAAAGATGAATAGTGATCTTACATAAAATACACGACAACCCTTCGCTTTTTGTTGGAAGTGAGGGTGTTGGATGAGTAAGGGAGATATGTTGTGGATAAAAAGGCGAAAAAAATACTGATGAACACATTCTGGTCCTCTAGCGGCTGGAAGCAGGAGCGGGGATCTTTTTCGGGTGAGGATTTTGAATATGCCAAAAGTAAGGGCTTGATGTTCGATCCGATCACCATTACACATAACGAGATTATAAACAGGCTGCATGAGCTGCACCAGCAAAAGGCTACAAAAGAACGAGTGGCAGCAGCATTTTTGCATAGTCTTTCCACGAAAAAGGTTCATTTACGAAGCGCCTTATCGAGCTGGGCATTAACCGCAGGGCTTCCTTTGCACACCTATGGGGAGCGGCCTGTCGTCCTGCCCAATTACAGTAGCTGTGGGGATTGTAATTTTAATAAAATGATGTCCGATAAGGAATACGTCAATAAAGATTTGAATGTACTAAATTTTGGACGAATCAAATGGGGCGGTATTCGTCTGAACTACCTTCTGTATTGCTGGATGGACCTTGAATTGTTCAGTCAAGAAGAGGATGTTCAGGTTTCCGATGAGGATCTAGCTATACTCCATAACATGCTCGAAGCTGTTCAGAACTGTGATGCTCAAAGCAGTGCACGTCAATTGGAAAAGCGCTGGAAGGATGTGTTCCCATCCAGCAAAAACGAGCGTGATGTCGTCATGGAGGTGTGGGGATATGCCGGACTGCTGGTCCCACAGGACACGCCTCGTAAACGACAGCACGGCAATCATGATTTTTATTCCGTAGCAGCCTGGCAAGGAGATGACGGATACTCGCAGGAGGCGTTGGACTATTTCTTTGGTACGTTTTTATAGAGAATGTGAATCGTTATGCACATCTTGATTATGACGGTTGCTCAAACAGCAAACGTTCTTCTTCCCGACTATGAATGGCATTGACAACCAGAAGCGCGTGGAACTGTTGAAGAACTTCAGGCGTAAGCCCTTCTTCACGGATCCCGGCTTTGAGTTCTTTTACAATGATTCGGAGCAGATCATGATCTCGTGTAAGTTTGACGACAGCCTCCTGCAGTTCCGGTTTTTTCTCGACCATTTCCTGATAGAATCCTTCCTCTTCTGCATCAGCATGGCTGAGAATGCGGGTTTCCCAATATTCGATCAAGTGGTCGGCAGCCTGGCGCGCCACCTGGAATTCTTTCGCTTCGAGTAATTCCTCTACTTCTCTCGTCTTATCTAGAGCGCCAGATAGCCCGCCTTGATGAATGGCATGATGAGCATGCAGTTGACGTAAAGAAGGTCCTCCCATAACAGTTCATCCTTTCTTTGTTCCCTTTTTTAGTACAGTATAGCATAAGAAAATAGCGTTATTTTTCCGGTTAGGATTTTCCCCTCTAAGGAAAAGGGAACTCCCTAATTGGTTCAATTTCATATAATACTTAGAATGAAGTTAGAAGATAAAACTCAATCTTGGGGGAATGGATGATGAATCGATTAACCGAAATAACAGACATAAAAAAGATTGTGAAAAAAGGATCAAGGGTTTGAGGGGGATGAGCAGATACATACCCAATCAACATGGAGCCTGGGCTATGCTCATTCTTCCATTTTTATTCGGTTTAGCTGCTTCTCGAGGGGATCTCATTCATATACCCCTATTTGTGTGCTGGTTTTTTATCTACTTATTCAGTTTTCCTGTCCTCCAATGGATCAAAACAGGCAGCAGTGAAAGATACCGCAAACCCGCCGTTGTATACGGAGTGATATTACTTCCTTTGTTAATTTCACTGATATGGTTTGAGCCTGCCTTGATCTGGTATGGAGTTCTTTTATTGCTCTTTTTTATGGCTAATATTTATTTTGCGAGAACGAAAAATGAACGTGCTTTACTCAATGACATTGTTGCAATTCTACTCTTTTGTTCTTTTATATATCCCGTTATTTATATGGGGGGAGGAGAGGATTGGAGGGTAGCAACAGAGCTATTCTTGCTTTTGGTGCTTTACTTTATCGGAACTGCTTTGTATGTCAAAACGATCATTCGTGAAAGAAAAAATATACGTTACCATTATGCTTCCGTTATCTATCATGTGGTGATTTTGTTGTTTGCCATTTGGTTAAAGTTATTTCTGTTTGTTCCTTTTTTAATTTTTTTGATAAGAGCCATATGGCTTCCTAAACTCGGATTAAAGGCAAAACAAGTTGGCATGGCGGAAATTGGATTTTCAATGATGCTCTATGTTTTTGTGTTGTTTTTATATTTCTAAAAGGAGAGACATCAATGATATCTTTAAAAACGCCGCGTGATTATCATACTGACCCGTTTATAGTCATCTGGGAGGTTACACGAGCTTGTGCTTTAAAGTGCCTTCACTGTAGAGCGGAAGCTCAGTACAAACCTGATCCTCGCCAACTGACACTAGAAGAAGGTAAGAAGCTAATAGATCAAATCGCTGAAATGAATCATCCGTTGCTTGTATTCACAGGCGGAGATCCTTTAATGCGTCCTGATCTGTTTGAACTGGCTCAATATGCAATTGAAGAGAAAAATCTGTCGGTTTCAATGACCCCCAGTGCCACTCCTAAAGTGACACGAACAGCGGTAGAAAAAGCAAAGCAAGTTGGATTATCGCGGTGGGCATTTAGTCTGGACGGTTCATGTGCCGAGATTCACGATCATTTTCGGGGTACAGCGGGTTCTTACGATACGACCATGCGAGGAATTGGTTATTTAAAGGAACTGAATATCCCTATTCAAGTGAACACTACGGTGTCCCGGTACAATCTTCATGATCTGGAGCAAATTGCAGAAAGAGTAAAGGAAATGCAGGCTGTGTTATGGAGTTTATTTTTCCTTGTTCCAACTGGACGTGGCATGGAGAAAGATATGATTACTCCTGATGAGCATGAAGCCGTAATGAAATGGTTGTATCAAATACAGCAACAGATGCCGTACGGAGTGAAGGCTACAGAAGCTCCTCACTACCGGAGGGTCGTGCTGCAGCAAAAGCACAGCGCAGGTGAGAACAGTGTAGCAGACGGACAAAAGAGGGCAGATGTTTTAGGACGTGCTCCTAAAGGCGTAAATGACGGAGATGGATTTGTTTTTATTAGTCATATCGGCGAAGTATACCCTAGTGGTTTCCTGCCTCTTATGTGCGGGAATGTACGAAAGGATAGCTTGGCAGACATTTATCGCAACTCTCCGATCATGATGAATCTTAGAGATAAGTCCCTACTTAAAGGTAAATGTGGAGTCTGTGAATTCAAGGCTGTCTGTGGGGGCTCCAGAGCAAGGGCTTTTGCAATAACAGGAGACTATTTGGAGAGTGACCCTTATTGCGCTTATATACCCGGGGTTGGAGAGGAAAAGTGTTTTCATGAAGAAAAGTTCTAAAAAAGTCGTTATTCTCGGTGGAGGAATAAGCGGTTTAAGTGCTGCCTTTTATGTGAAAAAGCTGGCTGAGGATCGGCAACTTGAAGTGGAGATTACACTGGTGGAGAAAAGTGAACGTCTAGGAGGAAAGCTGCAAACCGTTCGCCAAAACGATTTTATGATCGAAAAAGGACCGGATGCTTTCTTGGCCAGAAAGACGGCAATATTGGATTTGACTATGGAGTTGGGGCTGGAAGCAGAGCTGGTATCGACAAACCCGAAAGCCAAATCTGCTAGCATTTTGCATAAGGGTAAACTTCATACGATGCCGATGGGCTTCATTCTGGGCATTCCAACAAAGCTCACTCCCTTCATTCGGACAGGACTTATTTCTCCGCTGGGAAAAGCACGGGCAGCCCTGGATTTAATCATTCCGGCAAAGAAAGGTGATGCAGACGAATCTCTAGGTGATTTTATCAAACGGCGTCTCGGCAAAGAAGTTCTGGACCAGATTACGGAACCTCTGCTGTCTGGAATTTACGCTGGGGATACACATTCCCTGAGCCTCATGTCAACCTTCCCTCAATTTAAACTAATGGAACAAAAGCATGGAAGTCTGATTAAGGGTATGTCTAAAGGGGCGGGGAGAAAGCCAGCAGTACAAGACAACCTGCCAGATATCGCTAAGAAAAGTATGTTTCTTTCTTATCGGCTAGGATTATCTTCGATCGTGGAGCGGCTAAAGGAAAGGCTGGATACCGTACGTTTTGTTATGGGGCAAGGTGTAGTTGAAGTAAGGAAAGAAAGCGGTTATCAGGTCATTTTAGAACATGGACAAAAAATAGATGCGGATGCGGTGATCTGCGCTGTTCCAGCTTTTGAAGCGGCTACATTATTCTCCGGCGTTGCAAGCGCTAGCTGGTTACACAAGATTCACTATGTTTCCGTAGCCAATATTGCTCTTGCTTATAAAAACACAGATCTTAATCTTAATTTTGAGGGAACGGGATTTTTAGTACCCCGCAAAGAAGGCAAAAAGATTACGGCATGTACTTGGTCTTCGACGAAGTGGAGCCATACTGCTCCTGAAGGATATACGCTTTTACGGACCTACATTGGACATGCAGGTGCACAGGAGTGGATTCAGATGACAGACGATCAACTTGTGGATGCCGCGCGTAAAGATTTGAAAGATTTAATGGGCCTGGAAGCGGAACCGGAATTCACCGAAGTCAGTAGGTGTGATCGATCAATGCCGCAATATCCGATTGGACACAAAGAGCATATGGCGAAGATCAGACAGGACTTCGCACAGGATTTACCGGGTGTTTTTCTATGTGGTGCCGGCTATGGGGGCGTTGGAATTCCAGATTGCATCGCTCAAGGGAAAGAAGCGGCTGAACAGTTGCTTTCTGATTTTTTATAATCAGGCTCTATCCACGAATGAAAGAGGGAACCCCCTGATTGGTTCAGCTTTAAGGGAGACGTAGAATGAAAGTTAAGTATAAAATCGAAGTAAGATGGAGGAATGGAAGATGAGCCAGTTAACGGAAGAAACATGGGTGGCGGACATTGTGAAAGCAGTACCCAAAACGGGAGATCTGTTCCGCAAACTGAGGATTGATTTCTGCTGTGGAGGGAAAATATCGCTCCGTGAAGCAGCAGCCAATCAAGGTCTCCACGCTGGTGAACTGCTGACGCAGATACATGAAGTGGAAGAAAAGCAGGCACAGCATAAGCAAATGCAACCTCCTTCACTCGAACCCAAAGAACTAATCGCCTATATTCAAAATGAGTATCATACGAAGCTTCGGGAAGAACTATCGGCGTTAACGCCGTATGTAACCAAACTAACGCGGGTTCATGGCGAACGTTATCCGCATCTAAAGCGAGTTAACGAACTGTTCACCTTGCTTAAACAGGAAATATCAGAACATATTCAATATGAGGAGGACCTTGTGTTTCCGATGATTGAAGCATTTTTACAAGAATCAACAATGGAACGAGCAGATGAGTTAAATCCAATTTTGTCCAAGTTGCAAAACGAACATCAAACGGTGGTGGAATTCCTGAAGGAAATGCGCTTGATCACAAATGGCTTTGAGCCGATGCAGGAAGCTTGTGGTACGCACCGACTCGTATTGAAGCGGTTAGAAGACCTGGAAGCAGATATTTTTAATCATATTCTTCTTGAAAATTGTACATTGATCGAACGTACGAAACAGGCACAGCTAATAGCGAAACCCATTAATTAATGATGAACTAACATGAGGAGCCGAACCAATTGCATAAATTAATTAAAAGTAGCACTGTTTTCGTTTTGGTTATTTCCATCATTTTATTACTTTCAGGGTGCGGTGCGGGGCAACAATCAGCTTCAAATGGTAGCAGCACGGCCCAGAACAACGAGGTCTCCAGCCAGGATTCTTCGAAAAAGGCTGAAACTGTTGAGCTTACCATATCCGCAGCTGCAAGTTTAACGGATGCGCTCAAAGAAATTCAGCATTCATACGAATCAACCCATACAGGTATCCAATTGAATTTTAACTTCGGTGGCTCTGGTGCGTTGGAAAAACAAATTGAGCAAGGAGCGCCGTCGGATTTGTTCCTGTCCGCTTCGAAGAAAAGCTTGAAGTCTCTCGTAGATCAGCAGTTAATAGAGAGTAATAAACAAAAAACATGGCTGACGAATGAATTGGTCGCGGTTATCCCAGCAGATGGGACGATGGACATTGCGAGCGTAACCGATTTAACAAAAAGAGAAGTGAAGAAAGTTGCGATCGGAATTCCTGAAAGTGTTCCTGCAGGCAACTACGCACAGGAAGCGCTGACGAAAGCGAAGCTTTGGGACACGTTACAGAGCAAGCTGGTTCAAGCAAAAGACGTTAGACAAGTGCTGCAATATGTGGAAACTGGGAATGCTGATGTCGGATTTGTATATAAAACAGATGCATTGACTTCACAAAAGGAAAAAATCGCCTTTGAGGTGGATCCCAAAGCCTATTCACCTGTTGAGTATCCAATCGGAATTATCAAAGGTTCAAAGCACATTCAAGAAGCCGAAGACTTTTATGCATACCTACAATCACAAGAATCTCTGAATATTATGGCTAAGTATGGATTTACCATACCAAAGTGAGCATGCAAGATATAGATTGGAATGAATATTGGCCTCCTATCCGCTTATCGTTGCAGGTTGCGCTGTTATCCAGCGTTCTAGTAATCATATTAGGTTTGCTTGTGGCATGGTCCATGTCACGGTTAGGTTTATTTAAAGGGAAAACGGTTGTTGAAACTGTGCTTATGCTGCCCTTGGTACTCCCACCGACGGTTGTTGGTTTTTTACTACTAATATTACTAGGACGAAAAAGCGGGTTCGGACGTTTTGTGGAGCAATGGTTTGGAGAACCTATTATATTCTCGTGGTGGGCTGGGGTTATAGCAGCGGTGGTAGTGGCTTTTCCTCTTGTCTATCGGACACTGAAAATGGGATTGTCTTCTGTTGACCAGGACTTGGAAAACGCGGGACGTTCGATGGGTGCAAGTGAATGGCAGGTTTTCCGGTATATCACCTTTCCTTTAATTTTCCCTTCTTTTAAAGCTGCCTTTATACTCGGTTTTGCCCGCGGTCTGGGCGAATTTGGTGCTACGTTGATGATTGCCGGAAATATTCCAGGTAAAACACAAACGATTCCGACGGCCATTTATATTGCGGTGGATTCTGGGCATCTTCCTATGGCCTGGGCCTGGACGTGCTCTATCATACTCATTTCTTTTATCATGCTCCTGTTAACGGGCCAAAAGAACAATTAATCTCTTCATATAAGCTTCCCTTTAGCAGAGGGAGGCTTTTTTGTATCTTTCGATAGAACGAGGGATTTCCTGTAGCGCTATAGGACATTCCCTAATGGGAACAGCGATGAATGAATTACATAATGAGAGTAAGCGAATGAACCTTCCCATGGAACTTGCGTTGGGATGATTTATTCTAAAAAGGAGTGTTGGTCATCGATGAAAAAAAAATACAACCTCAACTTTTTTAAACCGATCGAAAGCTATTCGGGAAATTGGTCAATCCTTGAGGAAAAAAATAGAGAATGGGAAAACGTGTACCGACAGCGTTGGTCTCACGACAAAGTGGTTCGGACGACTCACGGAGTGAACTGCACGGGTTCCTGTAGTTGGAAGGTTTTTGTGAAAAACGGCATCATTACCTGGGAAAATCAACAGATCGATTATCCTTCCTGCGGTGTAGATATGCCAGAATTTGAACCGCGAGGATGCCCGCGTGGCGCTACATTTTCCTGGTATGAATACAGTCCATTACGTGTGAAATACCCTTATATGCGCGGTAAGCTGTTGCGGCTTTGGCAGGCTGCCATCCAGGAACATGCCAATCCGGTGGAAGCATGGGCAAGCATTGTGGAAGATCCGGAGAAAGCCAAGCTCTACAAAGCAGCTCGCGGAAAAGGCGGTCATGTCCGTGTCGCTTGGGACGATGTCCTGCGTCTGATCTCGGCGCAACTCATCTATACCATTCGTAAGTATGGTCCTGACCGGATCGCGGGCTTTACGCCAATACCGGCGATGTCAATGATAAGCTACGCTTCAGGAGCCAGATTCATTTCGCTTCTTGGTGGACAGATGTTGAGTTTCTATGACTGGTATGCCGACCTTCCGCCTTCATCTCCTCAAATTTGGGGTGAGCAGACGGATGTACCGGAATCTTCTGATTGGTACAATGCGGGTTACCTGATCATGTGGGGATCGAATGTACCACTTACCCGGACGCCAGACGCTCATTTTATGACGGAAGTACGTTATAAGGGGACAAAAGTTGTATCAGTGGCTCCCGACTTGGCGGAGAATGTGAAGTTCGCTGACAACTGGCTTGCACCACATCCGGGTACAGATGCTGCTGTAGCCCAGGCTATGACACATGTTATTCTGGATGAGTTTTACAAAGAGCGCCAAGAACCGATGTTCATTAACTATGCCAAACAATATACAGATATGCCGTTTATGATTCTGCTTGATCCGCACGAGGGAGCCTGGAAAGGTGGACGTTTCCTACGGGCGAGTGACCTTGGAGATGCTTCGCAGCATGCGGACTGGAAGCCAGTCATATATGACGAAGCAGCGGGGGAAATGCTGGTTCCGAACGGTACGATGGGACAGCGCTGGGAGCAGGATAAGAAATGGAACCTGATTCTGGAGCGGGAAGACGGAACAAAGGTTGAGCCCGCACTCACTGTGGAAGGTCATGGCGAGCAATGGGAAGAAATCGTATTTCCTTATTTTGATAACGCAGGTAATGGAACATTCAAACGTGTAATTCCGGCCAAAAAAGTACGCTTGGCAGATGGCTCAGAACGTTACGTAGCAACCGTGTACGATTTGATGATGAGCCAGTACGGTGTCGCACGCAATGACAGCTCTCATAACGCCAAGAATTATTACGACGAAGCTTCGCATTATACCCCTGCCTGGCAGGAGAAGATCACAGGTGTGAAGGCGTCTGTTGTGGTACAGATTGCTCGGGAATTTGCCCAAAATGCTATCGATACCAAAGGGCGCTCCATGATTATTATGGGTGCGGGTATCAACCACTGGTTCAATAGTGACACCATCTATCGGTCCATCTTGAACCTTGTCGTGTTGACGGCTTCCCAAGGTGTAAACGGGGGAGGCTGGGCGCATTATGTGGGTCAAGAAAAGCTCCGCCCAATCGAAGGCTGGTCAACGATTGCCTTTGCAAAAGACTGGCAAGGAGCGGCTCGACAGCAAAATGCTACATCGTTTTTCTACTTTGCAACAGAGCAGTGGCGTTACGAAGAAAGTGGAACAGACACCTTGAAGTCACCGACTGGCGGGGATGTCAGTTACAGACATCCAGCAGACTACAACGTGCTCGCAGCGCGTCTGGGTTGGCTGCCTTCTTATCCACAGTTTAATAAAAATAGTCTGTTGTTCGCCGAAGAGGCAGCGCAATTAGGCAAAAAGTCCAACGAGGAAATCATTAATCATTCTGTGGAAGAGATTAAATCACGTAAGACACGCTTCGCTGTAGAAGATCCTGGGGCAGCCGAGAACTTCCCGCGTTCACTCTTTGTTTGGCGATCCAATCTGATTTCCAGTTCGGCGAAGGGGCAAGAGTATTTCATGAAGCATTTACTCGGAGCATCCGATGCCCTGCTTGCTCGGCCGAACGAGGAGCAGAAACCGGAGGAAATCGTCTGGAGAGAAGATGTAGAAGGAAAGCTTGATCTGATGGTTGCACTTGATTTCCGGATGACGACAACCCCATTGTACGCGGATATCGTGCTTCCGGCGGCAACCTGGTACGAGAAAACGGATTTGTCGTCCACCGATATGCATCCTTTCGTACACCCGTTTAATCCGGCCGTTAATCCACTGTGGGAATCCCGTGCGGACTGGGATATTTACCGCCAGCTTTCCGAAGTCTTTTCTGATATGGCGAAAGAGTACCTGCCAGGTATATATAAAGACCTTGTGACCGCGCCGCTTGCACACGACAGTGTGGGTGAAATTTCACAGCCGATGGGTCTTGTAAAGGATTGGACGAAGGGCGAGATTGAAGCGACCCCGGGTAAAACCATGCCGAATTTCAGCATCATCGAACGTGACTATACTAAAATTCACGATAAATTTATCTCACTCGGTCCGAATTTGACTACTGGGAAAGCAGGTGCGCATGGCGTCAGCTTCTCCGTAGCAGAAGAATATGAGGAAATGAAAAAGTTGAACGGAGTTTATTACGATGAGTCCATTAAAGACGGACTGCCAAAAATCCAGACAGCTCGCCAAGTGGCCAATGCAATTCTTCATCTTTCATCCGCGACTAATGGACGGGTGTCGCAAAAGGCTTATGAGCAGGCAGAAGAGCTTCACGGTGTTGAACTTAAAGACATCTCGGCTGATCGGGCAGCGGAAAGAATCACTTTCCAAAGTATCACGGCACAGCCTCGGGAAGTTATACCGACACCAGTATTCACTGGATCGAACAAGAAGGGACGCCGCTATTCACCATTTACAACGAATATTGAACGTCTCGTTCCGTTTCGTACTTTGACGGGAAGACAGCATTTCTATATTGATCATGAGATTTTCCAACAATTTGGAGAATCATTGCCGATCTACAAACCGACGTTGCCACCGATGGTGTTCGGTCCTCGGGATCGGGAAATAAAAGGCGGACAAGATTCACTCGTGCTTCGCTATCTGACACCGCACGGTAAATGGAATATTCACTCCACCTACCAGGATAACCAGCACATGCTTACGCTGTTTCGTGGAGGTCCTACCGTATGGATCAACAATGAAGACGCAGAGGCGCACGATCTTGCTGACAATGACTGGGTAGAGGTATACAACCGTAATGGCGTCGTAACCGCCCGGGCCGTTGTCAGCCATCGGATGCCAAGAGGGACTATGTTCATGTACCATGCTCAGGATAAGCACATTCAAGTGCCAGGCTCTGAAATCACGGATACACGCGGCGGTAGTCATAACGCACCAACAAGAATTCATCTCAAACCAACCCAGATGGTCGGTGGATATGCTCAGCTTAGTTATGGATTCAACTATTATGGTCCAATCGGCAACCAGCGTGATGTGTACGTTGCGGTACGTAAAATGAAGGAGGTTAACTGGCTTGAAGATTAAAGCTCAAATTGCCATGGTCATGAACCTGGATAAATGTATTGGCTGCCATACGTGCAGCGTGACATGTAAAACAACCTGGACGAACCGCAAAGGTGCGGAATATATGTGGTTTAACAATGTGGAAACCAAACCCGGTATCGGTTATCCGAAGCGCTGGGAAGACCAGGAATTGTATAAAGGCGGCTGGCAGCTCCGCAAAGGGAAATTGGAACTGAAGTCAGGCAACAAGCTGTCCAAAATAGCACTGGGTAAGATTTTTTACAATCCAGATATGCCGGAAATGAAAGATTATTATGAGCCCTGGACTTACAATTACGAACAACTGACCAACGCTGGTGAACAGAAGCATTCACCTGTGGCACGCGCGCACTCTGCGGTAACGGGTGAAAAAATGGATTTGGAGTGGGGTCCAAACTGGGAAGATGACCTGGCGGGTGCGCATGTAACCGGTCCGCTTGATCCAAATATTCAGAAAATCGAAGAAGAGATTAAATTTAACTTTGAGAAGTCGTTCATGGTTTATCTCCCACGGCTTTGCGAACATTGTTTAAATCCGAGCTGTGTCGCGTCCTGTCCTTCAGGTGCTATGTACAAACGGGACGAGGACGGAATTGTGCTCGTGGATCAGGAAGCATGTCGCGGCTGGCGGTATTGCATGACGGGCTGTCCATACAAAAAAGTGTACTTTAACTGGCAGACGAACAAAGCGGAAAAATGTACCTTCTGTTTCCCACGTGTGGAAGCAGGCCTGCCGACAGTCTGCTCCGAGACATGTACAGGACGAATTCGCTACCTCGGTGTTATGCTGTATGACGCGGATCGGGTTCTTGAGGCCGCTTCTACGCAGGACGAGAAAGAGCTTTATAAGGCGCAGTGTGACCTGTTCATGGATCCTAGTGATCCGGCAGTGATCGCTCAAGCGAGAAAAGACGGCATCTCGGAGGACTGGATTGAAGCAGCGCAGAACTCGCCGGTCTACAAGCTTGCCATTGAGCACAAGCTGGCATTCCCGCTTCATCCGGAATATCGTACATTACCTATGGTCTGGTATGTTCCACCACTTAGCCCGATCATGAATTACTTTGAAGGGAAAGACTCGATTGAGAATCCCGATATGATTTTTCCGGCTATCGAAGAAATGCGTACCCCTATTCAGTACCTTGCCAATATGCTGACGGCGGGCGACACCCAAACCGTGAAGGAATCCTTGCAAAGAATGGCTATGATGCGCTCCTATATGCGTGCTCAATCCACAGGACAATCTTTTGATGAAAGCCGTCTTGAGCGCATTGGCATGACACCTCGGCAGACTGAGCAGATGTATCGGCTTCTGGCGATTGCCAAGTATGAGGATCGTTTCGTCATTCCAACGTCGCATAAAGAAGGATATTCGAATCCGTACCGGGCTCAAGGATCTGCGGGTTACGGCGATACCATGGGAAATATGGGTTCAGGATCTGGATGTGACGGCTGTAGTATGGCAAGTTCAATGGGGATGGAAGAGCCTTTGAAAACGGGAAAAGAAATGTATGAAGAAAACTTCTACGGGGGTATTTGGCGTGATTAATGTAGCGAAGCTGTATGAATGCAAGCCATCATTCGGGTTTTTCGCCCAACAACTCATGTACCCGGAAAAGCTGGATTTTCATCCGGCTTTTCTGGAAGCATCGTTTGATCCAAACCATCCGGCATATACGTATGCGAACACCTACTGGTCCCTTATGCAAGAGTTCAGTATGGAAGAGATTCAGGAAATGTATACAGAAACCTTTGATTTTCAAAAAAATTGTGCACTATATATGACTTACTTCAAATTCGAAGATGCAAAAGAACGGGGACAAATGTTGGTCAAGTTAAAGGTGCTATACGAGATGTATGGTCTTGAAATGCCAGATGGTGAGCTGCCAGATTACCTTCCGCTCATGTGTGAATTTCTGTATGCCGCCGAATGGGCGCAAGATCCGAAGACGACAGAAAACTTCCGCATCCCAATCGCGATCCTGGAAGACGGCACATATCATTTACTTAAAGCGCTGGAGAAAATGGAAAGCCCGTATTTTCATCTGGTCAAGGGACTGCGCGAAACGCTTAAAGCATGCGTAGAACAGGAGGCAGCTGCGCAATGATGATGCTAGAGCAGTTTTTATGGGTTATTTTCCCTTATATGTGTGTGGTCGTCTTTATTGTAGGGCATATTTTCCGCTACAGAAATGATCAGTTCAATTGGACAGCGAAATCAAGTGAGTTTATTGAAAAGAAACAATTGATGATCGGAAGTCTCTTATTCCACCTGGGTATTATCCCGGTTATTATGGGTCATATATCCGGTCTGGGCATACCCAAAACCTGGATGCATGCACTGGGTGTAAACGATCATCTATATCATATTGGAGCAGTTTATATTGGTGGAATATTTGGAGCGATGACGTTCCTCGGTATGTTGATTCTTACCTCTCGTCGATTTACAATACGCAATGTGCGCCATTTAAGTACGGCGTCTGATTTGATCGTAAACGTATTGCTTTTGGCCATTGTATGCATGGGGATGTTTGCGACTCTCGTAACGAATGCGGTACAGCCAGAATTCGATTATCGAGAGACGATCTCAATCTGGTTCCGCGGTTTATTCGTATTCCGTGTCGACCCGACACTGATGAGAGACGTACCGATGTCCTTCAAGCTTCATATTCTTATGGCCTTTGCGATTTTTGCATTCTGGCCGTTTACCCGGCTTGTACATGTGTGGAGTGTTCCGTTGAATTATGTGCGCAGAAGTTATATCCTTTACAGAAGACATAAATCGAATTAGGAAAGCGGGCTCTGCCTTCTTTCCTAATTCTATTAGGAGAGAGCGATGAATAATAGGATGGATTATCAAAGGGAGCTTGAGCGAATACGCGAACATTTCGGTTATGATTTCATGGCGCTTGCTCTGGTTGAACCGGCCGAATATCAATACGTAATTAAATGGAAAAATGCAGCCGGTAATTTAAATGATCGCTTTAAGCGAATTGTACTGCAATCCGGAAAGGGCATAGCAGGAGTCGTGTTCAAAACTGGGAAATCCGTTTTCATTCCATCTGTTCATCAATATGTGGGGGCAGACAACCTGTTTAACTACCCGATCGTTCAATCCGAGAAACTCAAGAGTCTCGGGGCTGTTCCCCTATGGAATGATGCTCGCGTCGCGGGCGTACTGCTTGGTGGATTTCGGGAAGAACTGCTGATGACCGCAGCCATGATGCGTGATTTGGAAGCTTTGGCGCATAGGGGATTTGGAGAGTTGAACGGGAAGGAAGTGATGTAATTGACATTATCTGTAGGGACTGGCTCTTTGAATGCGCTAATGGTGAAGTTGTTTGAGAACAGTACAGAAGCCATTTTCTTTTTTGATGGGCAAGGGAACACCCTAGCTATGAACCCGGCAGCGGAGGAGATTGTGAGCGATGACGTCCTCATTCAACTCTATGAAGGGAAGGAAAAAGCTTTGTGTGGAACATGCAGGGGCTATACAAGCGAAACGGAGCCCCGTACCTGCCTTGATTGTTATTTCAATATGCCAGAATCCAAGGATTTCGCTTCTTTTCAGGTATATCTGGAAACAAAGAGCAACGGAATGATCCCCTATGCCGCTTCTTTTCACACCATTGATTCTGAACATGGAACAAGGGTGTTGATGTTGAGGGACTTGACTCCGCAATTTCAGACGCAGGAAAAATTGTATCAAAACAAAATGATGAAGCATGTCATTGAAGCGCAGGAAAATGAGCGTAAACGGCTTTCCAGGGAACTGCACGACAGCGTCGCCCAGGAATTGATGAGTGCGGTTGTTGAGCTGCGGGTGTTAAAATACATGACGAATGATGAACAGCTCATCAAAAACATGAAGCAGACTGAAGCATCCATGACGCGATTGCTGGATGATATCCGCAACCTGTCTGTGGAACTACGCCCCGCCACACTTGATGATTTTGGGCTTGAAGCGGCATTTCGTTCCCACTTTAAGAGGGTTGAACAAAGCTTTGGTCTTGTCGTTGAATTTGTGTCGGATCTTCCCCAAAAGCGATACGGAAGTGAAAAGGAAACGGTCATTTACCGTGTCTGCCAAGAGGCTGTTCTCAATGCCTTAAAATATGCCCAGGTAGACATGGTTAAAGTTTCTTTGACTGAGCACGATCATACGCTTCGTTTGACTGTAGAGGACGATGGAATTGGCTTTGAAAAGGGGAGCCAGCCTATTGGAACGGGATTAGGTTTATATGGCATGCAGGAGCGAGCAGAGCTGGTAGGCGGAAGTTTTGGCGTCCTATCAAATGTGGGTCAGGGAACCAAAGTCTTTTTGCAAATTCCGATTGGCCAAGAGGAGGAATAGAGACTTGATCAAAATTGTGTTAGCGGATGACCATGCTATTGTACGAAGCGGATTTTCCATGATTTTGAACTTCCAATCGGATATGGAGGTTGTCGGAACGGCTGCGGATGGCATTGAAGCGTATACGATGGTAGCTAAATATCGTCCGGATATTCTAATCATGGACCTCAGCATGCCCCCAGGCGAAAGTGGATTGATCGCCACAGGCAAGATTAAAGAAGACCACCCTGATACTAAAATTCTGATTTTGACCATGCATGACGATGAAGAATATCTTTTTCATATTTTAAAGAATGGTGCTTCAGGATACGTTTTGAAAAATGCTCCAGATGAGGAGCTATTACTTGCCATACGAACCATTCATGGGGGTGGGACTTATATCCATCCTAAAATGGCTACTTCTCTCGTTCGTGAGTTCATCAAAAAAGATACAACGTCACAATCAGAAGATCCTTATGAGATCCTGTCCAAGCGGGAACTGGAGATTCTGCCTCTGGTCGCAAAAGGTTACGGTAACAAGGAAGTTGCGGAAAAGCTGTTCATCTCTGTCAAGACGGTGGAAGCAAATAAAGCGAAGATCATGGAAAAATTGAATTTAAGAAGCCGGCCTGAACTGGTCCAATATGCATTAAAGAAAAAAATGCTGGATTTTTAGCCGATGAATGGAGGAAATCCGCGTGCTGGAAAATGAGAAACTGCGCTTTTCCAAACCTGCCATGCGTATTCTTGAAAATGAGCATCGATATCTAACCTATCTGATGGATGAATGGCATGCCATTGTATTGTGGTTTGAGCAGCACAGAATACTAGATTTGGAAGAAGGCCGCAAGCAACTGGAAAAACTGAGAATGCAGATTCTCGACTTTAGGGTACCCCTCAAGAAACATACCGAAAAGGAAGAAGAACACTTCTTTTCTATGCTAGGAACCTACATTGGTTTTGAGCAGGGACCGCTCGTCGGTATACAGGAGGAGCACCGTGAAATAGAGGGCTATATCGATCATTTTCTTCATCAGACGGAGGGCGATTTGAGTTTGCTCACGCTTGATGACATTCAAGAGGCAGCCAAGAACGCGGGAGAGGCCTTTGAAGTGCTGACTGTACATTTTATAAAAGAAGAAACTGTACTTTTTCCTATGGCAGAGCAACAGATCAATCGGAATGATCTAACCAAGTTATGTGACAAATTAAATACACTTATCTCTTAAAAAGACCAAGCCGCTTCCTATAGAAGCGGCTTTTTTATATTTTCAGGGAGTCCCCTGTCGGGTAAAGGGGAGTCCCCTATATTCGAACAGATCGGCTAGCGGCTACAATGGGGACAGAAATTCAATTTAATAATTCGACAGAAAAAACGTTGAAAAGGTGAGTTAAATGATTAGAAAAATGCAGTTACCGTTACAAACATTGAACTTGATTCTTGGATTCATGGTATGGGTTATCATTTCTTCGCTTATGCCGTTCATTACGGAGGATATTGCTATTCCGCCCGGAAAATTGGCCATGGTCACGGCGATTCCGGTCGTGCTTGGTTCGATTCTGCGCATCCCGCTTGGTTATTATGCCAACATCTTCGGAGCAAGAATCGTTTTTCTCGTTAGCTTTATTTTGCTTTTGTTTCCCGTCTACTATATCAGTGAAGCTTCTACGATGACGGATTTAATTATTGGTGGCTTGTTCCTTGGGATTGGAGGAGCTGTGTTCTCGGTTGGGGTGACTTCGCTGCCGAAGTATTATCCAAAGGAAAAGCATGGGTTTGTAAATGGAATGTATGGTATAGGAAACTTGGGAACAGCCGTCACTACCTTCTCGGCCCCTATTGTGGCTACCCAAATCGGCTGGGCCCCTACAGTGAAGCTGTATCTCATTCTGCTGCTTGTTTTTATCGTTTTGAATTTCTTCTTTGGGGACCGTCATGAAGCTAAAGTGAAGACGCCCATTATGGAGCAGATCAAAGGGGTTTATAAAAATGAGAAGCTTTGGTTTTTCTCGCTCTTTTATTTTATTACATTTGGCTCATTTGTAGCGTTCACGGTGTACTTGCCGAATTTCCTGGTATCAAATTTTGAACTGACCAAAGTGGATGCAGGGATGCGTACAGCAGGCTTTATTGCGATTGCTACTTTCTTCCGCCCTATCGGTGGCTGGCTGGCGGATCGGTTTCAGCCCCTGTTCCTGCTGGTAGGCACGTTCACTGTGTATACGGTCGCTGCGATTCTTTTGGCTTTTTCACCAGGGATCACCCTGTATACAGTAGGCTGCTTGGCGATCGCTGTAAGTGCTGGAGTGGGGAACGGCGTCATTTTCAAGCTAGTTCCATTTTATTTTAATAAACAAGCAGGTATAGTTAACGGAATTGTATCCATGATGGGCGGTCTCGGTGGCTTTTTCCCTCCGATCTTGTTGTCGACGATTCATGCCGCTACTGGCCATTATTCCATTGGATTCATGCTGCTCTCCCAAGTGGCGCTGGCTAGCCTGATCCTCGTCATATGGCTGTATTATCAAGGGACAAAATCTAATGAATGAACGTTATTCCAGACAGATCTTATTTAGACCCATTGGTGGCGAAGGGCAGCGTAATCTATCCGCTGCTGTCGTCACCATTATCGGTTGTGGGGCACTGGGTTCCGCCATTGCCGAAACATTGGTAAGAGCGGGCGTTGGAGAGCTGCATCTTGTTGACCGGGATTATGTAGAGGTGTCGAATCTGCAACGTCAGCAGTTGTTTACGGAGCAGGACGCTGCGGAAATGCAGCCCAAGGTCACGGCAGCCGAAAAAAGGTTAAAAGCCATACGAGAAGACGTACGGTTGCACACATATCTCGATAATTTGGATGCCGAGCTTGTTCAAGAACTTGCCAGCAAAAGTATATTGCTGATGGATGCTACGGACAATTTCGAAACTCGTCTACTTATCAACGATGCTGCACTGAAGACAGGAATTCCATGGATTTACGGAGCCTGTGTTGGAAGCACAGGCGTTGTTTTTCCATTCGTGCCGGGCGAGTCAGCGTGTTTACGCTGCCTTCTGCCATCGCTGCCTGCGATCAATCAGACCTGCGATACGGCTGGAATCATCTCGCCCGCAGTCCAGGTGACAGCCGCCCTCCAATGTGTAGAAGCCATGAAGTGGCTGAGCGGCAGACGTGGCAAGATGCGCAGCAAGGTTCATCTGTTTGATCTATGGGAGAATACGCAGATGGACATAGGGATTTCCCGCATCCGTAACCAAGATTGTCCAACCTGTGGAGAACATCCTACGTTTCCTGCACTGACAGCACCACGCCGCTCGGCGTATGCGGCTCTGTGCGGACGGAACGTGGTCCAGGTTCTTCCAGATCCACAACGTCCGATTACGCTCGATGATGCAGAGAAAATGGGCAGGCTTATAGCAGAGCGTGTAAAAAGAACCCCTTATTTCGTTGAATTTTATGCTTTTAAGCATCGAATGATTTTATTCAAAAACGGAAGGCTTCTCATACACGGTGTACGGAGTGTTGCCAACGGTCAAAAACTATATCATCAGCTGTTCGGTTAAATGAGATGTAGATACAAAAAGCAGAAATATTTAAAAGAGTCTGTCACCGGAGAGTCGCTTGTCCGGTGGCTGGAAGGTGGAAAAGATGAGTGTATTTGAAATCGTAACGGAGCCCATTATCCCGCAGGCTTATGCGGATTATGTCCTAAGGCCGGAAGCAGGAGCGGTGACTATTTTTACAGGGCACGTACGAGAATGGACTCAAGGCGTACGGACCTTATACCTTGCTTATGAGGCCTATGTCCCCATGGCCCAAAAAAAACTCACAGAGATTGGTCGCGAAATCGAACAGAAATGGGAAGGGACGCGAGTGGCAATCGCGCACCGCATTGGCGAGCTTCAAATCGGTGATATCGCCGTTGTCATTGCCGTTTCTTCACCTCACCGTTCGGATGCGTATGAGGCCAATGAATACGCGATCGAACGAATTAAAGAAATAGTTCCTATTTGGAAACGAGAGATTTGGGAAGATGGAAGACAGTGGGTCGGAGATCAAAAGAAAAAGCCGGGGGAGATCAGTCATGATTAAGCTGTACTACTTTGCGGGACTCCGTGAGGTGACGGGGAAAACAGAAGAATTGGCAGATTTGGCAGGCCAAACGGTAGGCGATTTATCCAATTGGATAACAGATCAATATCCAGATATGCCGATCGAGTCTGTGCGAATTGCGATAAACGAGGAGTATGCGTTGTCTACGGATGTATTACAGGATGGAGACATTGCAGCCTTCATTCCCCCAGTCAGCGGTGGCTAATAATAACGATGCTAAACAACTAGAAAGGAGAGGGCGGATGAATTTTTATCCACTGAAAGACACGTTGCAGCGGCCAATTCGTGACCTGCGTATATCGGTTACGGACCGCTGCAATTTCCGTTGTTCCTATTGCATGCCCAAAGAAATATTCGGTGACGATTACGCCTTTCTTCCTCAAAATGAATGTCTGTCGTTTGAAGAGATACACCGGCTAACGAAGCTCTTTGTATCCCTGGGTGTAAAAAAGATCCGACTCACGGGCGGCGAACCATTAATGCGCAGGAATCTATCCGACCTGGTCTCCCAAATCCTGTCCATTGACGGAGTGGAAGATATCGGCTTGACCACCAATGGTGTGCTGCTAGGACAGCAGGCTAAGCCTCTCTATGACGCGGGGCTACGACGGCTTAATGTCAGTCTGGACGCTCTGGACCCTGAGCTATTTGGGCGATTGAATGGGCGGGGGATTAAGCCTGATTTTATTTTGAAGCAGATCGAATATGCAAGAGAAATCGGCTTTGAAATCAAGGTCAATATGGTCGTTCAAAAAGGCGTTAATGACTCGGAGATTTTGCCGATGGCCGCTTATTTTAAGGAGCAGGGAATAACCCTTCGCTTTATCGAGTTTATGGATGTAGGGAATGACAACGGATGGAGCTTCAAAAAGGTACTAACCAAAAAACAAATTGTTGAACGACTTAAGAATGCGTACGAGCTGGAGCCGATGGATCGGGATTACTTTGGAGAAGTGGCAAAACGTTACCGTTATAAAGACAGCGACGCAGAGATTGGTTTTATTACTTCGGTTTCTGAATCATTTTGTTCGTCTTGTACACGCGCCCGCTTATCGTGCGATGGCAAGTTTTATACATGTTTGTTTGCTTCAGGCGGATTCGATTTACGCCAGATGCTTCGTAATGAAGCGGATGACCAGGAACTACTCGATGTGATTACTTCAGTATGGGAACAACGTACAGACCGGTATTCCGATGAACGTACGGAGCAGACAGCTAACAACAAAAAAAAGATTAACATGTCCTACATTGGCGGATGACATTTTATACCATGATAGTGTGTTGTATTTGATGTGGTTGCTCCGAAAAAGAAAGCGCAAACATTTTTGTTGGCAAAACTTAAATTCGATGTTATTATGATTTTGGGATTGTTACTGAAAAGGCAAAACCCGAGGCATGGAATTCAATTTCCATGTGTTGGGTTTTGCCTTTTCTTTTTAGAATACATGCTTTGCGATATCCTGCATGATATGAAAATCTGCCCAGCCATAACGCAGAAAGGTGAGTGATATAAAGCCTTACAAGTGCTGAACAACAAAGATGATGACGTCGACCAACGAATCGACATCCCAAAAATGATGTCATGGGACGTGGTTAACCGACTATATCCATTTTCAGAACGGAATATCAGATCGGTTTGGGAGCACTCAAGATCAATGATGGAAAACGTAAGGCTTTGTCTCTTATTATGAATGCGTTTTCATAACACGGAATTGTAAATCAATACATTTGAATTTGATTTACGACGAAGATTTGATCGGCTATTACCGTCTTGTGACCTATCTGAAATTTCGCCCAGCATCTAAATCCTTTTTTAAATTTGATGGGATAAGGGGGGCAGTTAGATGATCATAACGAAGATCTTTAATAACAACGCCATAATAGCCAAAGATCAAAAAAGAGATGAATTTGTTGTTATGGGTCGTGGTATTGCATTCAAAAAGAGTGCAGGCGAACAAGTAGAAGAGCATCTAATTGAAAAGGTCTTTGTGCTTAAACATAAAGATGCTTCAGAGAAATTCAAGTTATTGTTAGAGGATGTTCCATCAGAATATGTTTCATTATGCTATGACATCATTGAATATGGGAAAAGCATATTAGAGGCACAATTGAGCGATTATATATATGTTTCGCTTACGGATCATATGAACAATGCATTTAAAATGTTTGATGAAGGGTTTAAAAATGCAAATCCGTTAATTTGGGAGATTAAAAAATTTTATCCCAAAGAATTTGCGGTTGGCTTAAAAGCACTGGAGTTTATTGAGGATGAAATAGGCAAACGATTGTCAGAAGATGAAGCAGGTAATATTGCTCTTCATTTAATCAATGCTCAAGTAAACGGCTCCTGCAACAAGGTAGCAGATGTTGCTCAGCAAACTCAAAAAATACACGACATCTTGAATATTATTAAATACTCTTATAATACCGCCATAGATGAACACTCGATCAGTTATGAGCGATTTATTACACATTTAAGATTCTTCTTTCAGCGATTAAATAAAAAAGAAAAAGTAGAACTGGAAGACGATTTTTTATGGAGGCAAGTGAAAGCAAAGTACAAAAAGGCTTACGGCTGCATGCTGAAGATTGAGAAATACTTGGATATGGTATTGTCAGATGAGGAAAAGCTGTATATCACGATTCATATTCAGCGTGTGACCCAAAGACAAAATTGAATAACTCTTGGATTGTTACTGGTAATGCAGGCGAAACCAACCTAGATCGAATTTGATCTATTTTGGTTTCGCCTTTTTTTATAAATACAATTAAAGGGGAAATTACAATGAAGTATGAGACATTAGCAAAAGACATCATCAGAAATGTCGGCGGCAAAGAAAATGTGAATAGTCTAACTCATTGTATTACACGCTTGCGCTTCAAACTAAAAGATGAAAGTAAAGCCAATACAGAGGTTTTGAAAAATATGGATGGTGTTGTCACTGTGGTAAAGAGTGGCGGGCAATACCAGGTTGTTATAGGTAACCATGTACCTGAGGTGTATGCTGATGTTACTGCTGTAGGCGGTTTTCAGACAGGAGATTCAGAAGAAGCATCAGGTGAAAAAATGAGTTTGTTCAATAGATTTATTGATACCATTTCAGGTGTATTTACACCCACGCTGGGTGTCTTAAGTGCCACGGGTATGATTAAGGGCTTCACTGCCTTATTTGTAGCTTTGGGCTGGCTGACCACTACATCGGGTACCTATCAAATTCTCAATGCTTTAGGTGATTGTTTGTTTTACTTCTTTCCTATTTTCCTGGGGTATACATCAGCTAAAAAGTTCAATGCCAACATTTTCATAGGTATGGCTATAGGTGCATCGCTTGTGTACCCAACATTTAGCACGATAACAGCCTCGGGCAAACCACTATACACTCTATTTAGCGGTACTATATTTGAGTCACCGGTATATATCACCTTCTTAGGCATTCCGGTCATTCTGATGAGTTATGCGTCAACCGTTCTTCCGATTATCATATCCACCTATGTAGGCTCAAAAATAGAAAACTTCTTTAAAAAGGTAATCCCTAGCGTAGTGAGAACATTTTTGGTTCCGTTTTTCACATTGTTAGTTATTGTACCCTTAGCATTGATTGTGATTGGACCTCTCTCGACTTGGGCAGGTCAACTGCTTGGGGCAGCAACTCTCTTTGTGTATAACTTAAGTCCAATGATTGAAGGCATAATCATGGGCGCTTTCTGGCAAGTGTTTGTTATCTTTGGATTACACTGGGGACTTGTTCCTATCGCTATGAACAACTTAGCCGTGCTTAAATTCGATCCGATTCTTGCGGCTACGCTGGGAGCATCCTTTGCTCAGACGGGCGTCGTACTGGCGATTTTGTTTAAAACCAAAAATGTAAAACTGAGATCACTTTCCATTCCAGCTGTCATCTCCGGGATTTTTGGTGTGACAGAACCAGCGATTTACGGGATTACATTACCACGTAAGAAACCATTTATTTTAAGCTGTATAGCATCTGCAGTAGGCGGCGGTATTATAGGCATGATGGGAACGAAAGGTTACATCATTGGTGGATTGGGCATTTTCGCGATCCCGAGCTATATCAGTCCGTCAGGAATAGACAGTGGATTTTATGGGGCTGTTATCGGTATCCTGGTAAGCTTTGTATTAGGCTTCTTGCTTATGTTCTTTGGCGGATTTAAAGATGATGAAGTGAAAGAAGCTAAAAAGGAAGATAGCACCTCGAGAGCAGCCAAAGGAGAAGTTTTAGTAAAGCAAGAGACGGTGATGAGTCCATTAAAAGGTGAAGTGAAGTCTTTATCTGAAGTAACAGATGAAGCCTTTTCGACAGGTGCCTTGGGTAAAGGGATTGCCATTGAACCTTCTGAAGGTAAGGTTGTTTCACCTGTAGATGGTGTATTAACATCATTATTTTCGTCAGGTCATGCGATTGGAATTACAAGTGACCACGGTGTTGAAGTCCTCATCCATGTAGGCAAAGATACGGTCAAATTAAAAGGCAAACACTTCTATCCTAAAGTAAAGCAGGGGGATGCTGTTAAAAAAGGCGAGCTGCTTATGGAGTTTGATATAGAAGCTATAAAAGAGGCTGGTTATGTTTTGACCACACCTGTTATCGTTGCCAATACTACGAATTACCTGGATGTCATTGAAACAGAGAAAAAGGCAATTGAGTATCAAGAGGACTTATTGACCGTCGTAGTCTAATCCTAATTAATGTTGAGGAGGAATTAAACAATGAAAAATACAACTACATTGGAATTTCCACAAGGATTTTTATGGGGAGGTGCAACGGCTGCCAACCAATTTGAAGGTGGATATAATGAAGAAGGTAAAGGCTTAAGCACTGCTGATGTGATTACGGCTGGAACGCATACGACTTCCCGAAGAATTACACCTATGCTGGAAGAAGGAGTGAACTACCCGAGTCACGAGGCTATTGATTTTTTCCACCGCTATCAAGAGGATATCCGCTTATTTGCAGAGATGGGATTCAAGGTCTTTAGGATGTCCATTGCGTGGTCAAGAATATTTCCTAACGGAGATGATGCAGAGCCGAATGAGCAAGGCTTGCAGTTCTATGATCGTGTATTCGCAGAATTGAAAAAGTACAATATTGAGCCTTTGGTTACAATCTCACATTATGAAGCACCGTTTCATTTGACCCAAAAATATAATGGTTGGTCAGATCGCAGAGTCGTAGATTTTTATGTGAGATATTGTGAAGTGCTTTTTAACAGATACAAAGATGTCGTAAAATACTGGTTAACCTTTAATGAAATCAATATTTTAACCTTGTCATTTGGAGCATTCATGGCTGGAGCTATGATGCCGGAGGGGAATGGAGAGCTAGCCCATGCTACAGTGAAGGATGAGCAGGTTCTGTATCAGGCGTTGCATCATCAATTTATTGCCAGTGCAAAGGCTGTAAAGCTGGGTCATGAAATCAACAAGGACTTTAAAATCGGTTGTATGATTGCTTATATGTGTTCCTACCCACTTACATGTCATCCTGATGATATTCTGCTGGCTCAACAAAAGGATAACTTAAGTAATTTCCTATGCTCAGATGTCCAAGTAAGAGGAGCTTATCCGGGATTTGCCAAACGCTATTTTAGAGATCATAATATTCAGATCACAATGCAAGAAGGAGATGAGGACATCTTAAAAGAAGGCTGCGTAGATTTCTATACTTTCAGCTATTATTCTTCTACTTGTGTCAGTGCCGATCCTAACCAGGAGAAGGTGGGAGGGAATTTATCTATGGGCTTAAAGAATCCTCATTTAAAAGCAAGTGCCTGGGATTGGCAGATCGATCCACAGGGATTGAGATGGTCCCTCAATAATATTTATAACCGATATGAAATCCCGTTAATGGTTGTTGAAAATGGTCTTGGCGCCGTAGATACAGTGGAAGAAGATGGCTTCATTCACGATGATTATCGAATTGATTACCTGAAGCAACACATTGAGCAAATGAAAGAAGCAATTGCTGATGGAGTGGACCTAATAGGGTATACGCCATGGGGATGTATTGATCTGGTCAGTGCGGGAACCGGAGAAATGAAAAAGCGTTATGGGTTTATATACGTCGATAAGGATAATGAAGGCAAAGGGACACTTGCCAGATCCAGAAAGAAGAGCTTTTATTGGTATAAGAATGTGATCGAAACCAATGGAGAGCAGCTGGATTAAATCTTAGTACCTGTTTCATAAAAGTCATACCATCAGCGCGTGCCAATTTTAATCGGTACGCGCTGCTTCACTAAATACATGGGGTGAAAATGACGAAATAGAGGGTAGGGCTGATATCAAAATTTGAGGAAGTGGATACATATTACCTGCTTGGATTAAATGCTGGATTGAAGCTGCTCGGGTGGGTGACGCAGGAGCAGGTTTTGGGGTTGTCGCTACAGAAATCCGCAAAATGTCTACGGGCACCAAGGAAGCAACAGGGCGTATTGAACAATCCTTGCAAGCCGTCAGACAACCAGTGTATAAGATGGGTGGTTACATGTATGAATTTGAATGAGTTGAATGAACAGAGTTACACAGAACTAGAGGATTATTGGGTGCGTGTATTTCTAAATGTAGTACAAGATCAGGATAAGGAGAACTGGGTGATTCCTTATTACAATACATCCTTTTCTAATGGTCAGAAAGTCATGGATATGAACCCCATTTTTTCGGCTAAATCAAAAATAAGTCATAAATCCATCAGAATCATTCAAGAAACGGTTAATGAAGAGGATGACGTTCACTATTGGTTAGATACAAATGGGAAAAACGAATTGGTTATTATTTGTTCCTTATCACAGCAACATGTGCACAAGGTAAAAGGGATCATTGAACGCTGGATTTATGAATGAGAGTCATTATCCATAATCGAAACTTTTCCGATATAATAGGGAAGAGAAGCCATAGAACAGATACTACCTCAGAGAGGTGATTCACAATGACCGTTGATATTCTCCTACGTAATAATATAAAAGTGCTAGGCACAGGTAGCCAGACGATTGTGTTTGCTCACGGCTTTGGATGCGACCAGGATATGTGGCGTTATATCGTCCCTAGCTTTATCGACAACTACCAAATCGTCTTATTTGATTATGTTGGTTCGGGAGATTCTCAAATAAAGTACTATGATTCCCAAAAATACAGTGACTTGCAAGGGTATGCCCAGGATGTGCTGGATATTATGGAAGCGTTAGACTTAAGAAATACCATATTCGTCGGACACTCCGTTAGCAGCATGATCGGAATGCTCGCATCGATCCGCAGCCCTCAATATTTTGAACGCATTGTCATGCTCGGTCCTTCTCCACGCTATGTGAATGACCTGCCTTCTTATTATGGGGGCTTCGATAAGAGTGATATTGATGAATTACTGGATATGATGCAAATGAACTTTATTGGCTGGGCTAGTTACATGGCGCCCATTGCTATGCAGAATCCCGAGCGAGGGGACTTAACCGAAGAATTGGAAAAGGCATTTTGTTCAAGAGATCCTCATATTGCACGGCAATTCGCAGAGGTTACATTTTTTTCAGATTGCCGTGTTGATCTTCAGCATGCTTCGGTTCCTACACTTATTCTCCAGTGCTCAGATGATAGTATTGCTCCGATTGAGGTAGGGGATTATTTGCATACCCATCTTAGAAATAGCAGACTTCAGCAGATGAGAGCAAAGGGGCATTATCCTCATTTAAGCCAACCAGGAGAAACGAGCGATTTAATCAAAGAATATTTAGCTAGTGTGTAATATCGAAAGAAAGGCAGTCATTTAATGGATATTCAATTAGATAAAGCTCCCTGTGGATACTTTTCAATTTCGGACGCTGGGATCATTCAATCGGTAAACCAAACTTTATTGGACATGCTTCTTTATGAACGCGATCAATTGCTCGGATGGCCGATTGAAATAACAATGTCTGTTACCAACAAGCTATTTTTTCATACTTATTTTTATCCATACATCCAGTTGTACGGGCGTGTCGATGAGATGTACTTTTCGTTTCGCACAAGTGATCGACAGGATGTGCCTGTACTTCTAAACGGAATTCGCCAGGAACGAAATGGAGAAGCAGTGATTGACTGTGTAGTGCTTGTGATGCGTAAGCGTATTGAACACGAAAAAGATATACTACAGACCAAAACCAAGCTTCAGGAATTATATCAGGCGACGAATGAAGCCAACCAGAAGCTTGAACGGTTGCACGAAGAATATGAAATCAAGCAGCAGGAATTAGTGAGGATCAATCTCCAGCTAGAAACGATGGCATCAACCGACCCGTTAACTGGGCTAAAGAATAGAAGATATTTTCAAGATCAATTACTAATCATCCTAGCCTCTTTTCAAGAGACTGGAATACCTTTTTCGCTGCTGCTCATTGATATTGATCATTTCAAAAGCATTAACGACACTTATGGTCATCCGGTGGGCGACCTGGTGCTCACTCATCTGGCAGAATTACTACAATCCATTTCACGGAATGTTGATATTGTCGCTCGTTACGGTGGCGAGGAATTTGTAATTATCCTTCCCGGCAACGATCAACAGGAAGCCATTCGTACAGCAGAAAGATACCGCTCCATGACGGCTTCAAGGGATTGGGGAGAATACAGCATTACTGTGAGTATCGGTGTGGCAACGGTTACGCAAGCGGATACGGAACAATCGATAGTTCATCAAGCGGATTTGGCACTGTATGCTTCTAAGAGTGGCGGGAGAAACCAAGTCACGCATTCAGCAAGTCTCGTAAAGAAATAAATGAGGCTTCAATAACCGCATGAAGAGTTGGGGAGTGATAAACATGGGGGAAGCGTACAAGCTGGACTGTGATACCTGTGCTTATACTAAGAACATATTTGTAGGGTTTGGTTTTTCATATATGAGTTTGGAATCCATTGCTTCGTTTGTACAGGATACTGTCCTTAAACGACGTATTGGGGAATTCATAGGCAACCCTTCGACGAGATATGATGCTTATGACGCTATGTATGTGTGTCCTGCCTGTCAGGCCATCCGTAATGAATTGTTTATTGAGATGAAATCGGACTCATCACAGTATAAAATTTCTTATGCTTGTCCTAGATGCGCGAGTGTTATGGAGCAGGAACACATTGAAAACAATGTGCCTGTTCATTTGAGTTGCCCAGCATGTGAGAAGGGCAAATTGAAAGCAACGTTTTATATGGATTGGGATTAATAGATTCCCCGGATATCTTCACAGCATACTCCAATAAGTCTGGTCAAATCGTTCAAATTCAGCTAATATTAATGATAACGATTCTCATTTGAATCATCAAAATTAATGAAAACCTTTGAGGTGACGCTTGTGAATTCAAATTCGTTATCATTAATATATCAGCATTATTTAGAAAAAACTCCGTTTAGAAAACAAAACGAGCATACCTATATGATGTTACCAGAAGCGGGTAACGGACATATTTACCGAGTTACAACTTACAGCGGAATCGAGATTGTGTATTCGCACATTCAATATCACGAGCCTTACCCGACGAACTTTGCTTCCAGAGGACAAATGATTGAACTTCAATTTGCACTTTCGGGGCAACGTCATGTGAATATAGCTGGTCTGGACTATACACTCCCGTCGGGGCGGGGGGCTCTTATTTTTTTACAGGATTTCAAAGCACGTTTTCATCCTCCGATTAACGAACAATACCAATCCTTTGCACTTGGCATTCCTGTTTCGTTGTTTAATTATGCGGCTTCACAGTTGGCGGCTCGTCGCCAGGTAGCTATTGAATTTAAACAAATTCTGAAGGGTGCTGCGTTCCATCACCTTAGTTTTGAGCTGGATCACAGAAGTATAGTGATGATTGAACATTTGATCAAAGATTTGAAAAGTGTGCATAGATCGCCTTTATTAATGGAAGCAGCGGCACTAGAGATTTTGAATAGGTTTATGATTCAATTATTTGATTTAACTCCCATGCCCGAAGGCTTATCTAAAGAAGATGTCAGAAAGTTGCATATGGCTCGGCAAATCCTTGAATCCAGCATGATTGATCCTCCTTCACTGATCGCATTATCCAAAAAAGTAGGATTAAACGATTTTAAATTAAAAAAAGGATTCAAAGCATGTTTTGGAACGACTGTATTTGAATATTTGCGCCAAATTCGTCTCGATTATGCGATGAAGCTGCTTCGAAGCCAGGAGAGCAATGTAACAGAAGCTGCGATGGCTGTAGGATACAGTAATGTGAGTGCATTTTCAGAGCAATTTTTTCGGGAATACGGAGTGAAACCATCATCTTTGAAGAAAGTATTTTAAAAATTCTGTTTTGACCATTTTAAAAAAATATCAAGGTAACAAAAAGCTGGAACCCTGTATAGATAGGATTCCAGCCTTTTTATTTGGTGCTTATTTCACGAAAGTTTCAATGCCATCTGTATTGATGGTTGAAGTATGGGTACGAGACGCTTCTTCAATATTTTTGAATGCCCAGTAATCTGTTGGTACATCCTTCCATGTAGCCTGAATGGTTCCTTCCAGGGGTCCTCGTTTTAAGATCGTGTTCAAAATGGTAACCGTTTCTACTCGTGTTATATATTTATTGGGTTGGAAGCTGTTATCGTTATAGCCGGTAATCCATCCTGCATTAGCTAACGCTACAATGGAATCCCTTGCCCAATGCTTTTCGATATCGGTATAAGGAGACGCTGTGGTTTGCGTTCCTTTAAGCTGCTTCCAGGATGCGAGTATTGCTGCCATTTCTGCACGGGTAATGGGTTGCTCTGGTCGAAATGTTCCATCTGCATATCCATTCATAAGGTGCTGTGTCGTAAGTGCTATAATCGAATCCTTTGCCCAATACGTGCTAGGTACATCTTTGTATGTCGTTGAGCCTTCTTTTGTCTCCAACTTCATAATCCTAGCCATCATCGCGGCGGTTTCAGCTCGTGTAATTGACTGGTCCGGTCGGAATGTACCATCCTGATAACCCGTTATATATTTTTCATGCGCAACCTCGGATTGCTCTACTGGCATGATTTCCGCAGTCGGTAAAACCGTTGAAGAAGCCGATGGTGATGAAGATGCGGTTGTTTCACTTGAAGAAGATGAATCACTGCTAACCGCGTTATCCTTCTTATCTTTTTTATTGCTACTGCTGCTGTCGTTATTGCTAATATCACCCGTGCCTGCATTTCCATTTACAACCTGTATATACGCTTCAGATGTACTCGGAGCAAATCGAGCATCCCCACTGTATATAGCAGTAATTGCGTGACTTCCCACACTTAAGTTGCTTGTAGTGTAGTACGCATTGGCATAGCCATTCGAAATGCCCACTGGCTCCATCGTCAGCGTATCTAATATATTTGTGCCGTCCATAAGGATGACCGTTCCGGTTAAATCGCCCGAAGTTTGTGGGTTTGAGGTTGTCCTCAAGCTAAACCTTACTTCCTGACCTTGATTAGACGGATTCAGCGAACTCAATATTGTAGTTACTGTAGGTCTCAGTGAAGGTGTAGGCGCAGATGCATTTACGACCTGAATGTATGGCTCAGATGTACTGGGGGCAAATCGAGCATCCCCACTATATATAGCAGTAATTGGGTGACTTCCCACACTTAAATCGCTTGTGGTGTAGGTCGCAGTGGCATATCCATTCGCAATGCCATTTGGTCTCATCGTCAGCGTATCTAATATATCCGTACCGTCCATAAGGATAACCGAGCCGGTTAAATCTTTCGTAATTTGTGGGGTTGAGATGGTTTTGATGCTAAACGTTACGGATTGACCTTGTTTAGAAGGATTTGTCCAACTCGTTACCGTGGTTTCAGTAGCATACACCGCATCCGTTACACTAGGTGCTGGTGAGGAGGTTGCATACACAGTACTCTCGGAAAAACTCCATGTCCAGGTTCCAAATAAGACGATAACAGCAAGATAAGATAAACAAAAAGACTTGATTTTACTCATAAATTTCCTCCATAAAATTCCGGTGTCACGATGAACTGACTAAATCCTCCATGATGACTAACCTACTAATATAATTTTCTTTCTTACATTACTGATTTACTATACTAAATGCCTCTGAACCAATTCTGAACCAAATCGACAAAAACCGCGTGCTCAATTCACATCGCTAGAAGGGGATCACGATTTGCGAGCTTTTCCGTAATTTCTCAGAGCAAATGCGAAAAGGGTCAACCAGAAAAAACTGGTTGACCTCATAATATGAATGACAGTTTAGCGTGATATTTTGGAAAGAATTATTCCGTTAGTATTTAAATTTGACCGTCAGATCCTGTAATTTCTGTGACATATCCGACAAGGTCGTTGCCAGGCTGGTGATCTGCTGCATCGAAGCTAGCTGCTCCTCTGCAGACGCTGCAATATTCTGCGAGTTGTCCGCCGCTTGAAGCGCCAGACTCGATACGTTTTCTCCGCTTGCTGAAATTTCCTGGACACTTGCGGTTATTTGCTCCGTGATGCTCGCGAGCTCTTCCGTTTGCTGTGCGATATGATTGGTGGACGTCACAATTTTGTTAAACTGCTGCTCCGTCTCATTAGCAATTTTAATGCCGGAGTCGACATCCTGTTTTACGCGTTCCATGGTCCGAAGCGAATGCTCCATATCTTTGCGCATATTCTGAATCAACTCAGAAATCTGCCCAGAAGACTGGTTCGATTGTTCGGCCAGTTTTCTTACCTCTGAAGCAACTACGGAGAAACCGCGGCCTTCTTCGCCTGCACGGGCAGCCTCAATCGAAGCATTTAAGGCAAGCAGATTGGTCTGCTGTGCGATATCCGTAATGGCATGCAGCATCGTGTCGATCTGTTGAGTACGTTCATCCAGCATCCTCATAACCGCATCGGTTTCATTGACGGAATGGTTAATCAAGTCCATTTGCTTCACCGTATGTTGTACAGCAGTACCGCCAAGGCTCGCCATTTCCATCGCGTCTGCAGACGATTCAGCAATAGTCAAGGAGCTATCCGTGATCCGCTGCATGCCTATTGAAATTTCTTCAAGCGAGCTGGTTGTCTTCTGGAGCATCAGTTGCTGCTCCTTCGCACCGGCCGCCGATTCTTGAATCGCGATGGTGATATGCTCGGTTGCCTGCCCAGTATGCTCTGCACCAAGGGTTAATTCTTTCGAGGAAGCTGCTACCTGCTTTGTGGACAGGTTTACTTCACCGATCAAATATCTAATATTTTTAATCATATGATTGAAATCCTGTGCCAGCTCGCCAACCTCATCTTTTGAATTCATTTTGACTTCTTCGACCGTTAAATCACCGTCCGCAACTGAGTTAAGCCGCTTTGCAATCATGATAATAGGCTTCGTAAAACGTCCCGAAACAAAGCTTACGATAATTGCTCCCAGAATAACTGCAATAGTCGTAATAATCAGGACAATATAAAGGACCTTGGTCGCCCCGCTGTTAAATTCGTTAAAATATGCTCCAGAACCGATGATCCATCCCCAATAAGGATCCCTTTCAACGTACGAAATTTTCGTCTCCACTTGATCTGTACCAGGTAAAGCCCATTTATAAGTGACGAATCCACCGCCGTTTGTACCGGCTTCTACAAACTCTTTTCCCACATGCACACCGTCTTCCGATACGGCATTTATTAAATCCTGGCCTTCATTTGAAGGGTTCATCACTGAAACGGCATCTTGGTTGACTGCCCACGGATAACCTGTTTTACCTACAGTATATTTAATCTTTACCGGTCTTTTGTTATTAGCATCTTTTACACCGAGCAGCTCGATGCGCAGTTTTTCCTGTGCTTCTTCCAATGTTAAATTACCGGCTTCGACTTGCCCATTGAGGAAACTAATCATACCAATTACCATTTGCACACTATTCTTAAGTGCTACTTTGCCTGATTCATTCATTTCATTCTTGGAAACAACATAAGAACTGATTCCAATCACGAATGTGGGTACAATTAAAATAATCAAGCACATTATGGTTAACTTCGTTCTTAACGATCTTACCTTCATGATTGATCCTATTTTTGTTTTCACTGAGATTTCCCCCTTAGACATCGATATACAGACTCAACCCACAGCTACGCTAATTACTAAAGGCAAAAGACTGTACATCATATATCGTAATAACATGCCAGGAAATGAAGCCCTTCCATCCAGTCAGCGATGAAGAGACCGATGTAGTTCATTTCACAACGAAAGAGCGACTCTATAATTAACGACGCCCATTGGGCCATAGAATGCAGGCCATTTTTTACTGTCTGAAGACTGGCTGCTGTTTTATACGCAAAATTAAATCCGTTTAACCGCAAATTTATCCGTCTATAGGCAGTAGCGTTTTGGTATGCTCCGTATACTTCTGCATAGAGAGAATCTTTAACAGAGGAGTGTGCGAGGATGAATAGAATAAAAGGGAGCATCTTTTTCAGTGTATTTGTGGCTATGCTAGGGCTCATGCTCATTGCTCCAATTATGCCGCCCCTTATTCGTGAATTAGGCTTAAGAGAAAGCCATTCCGGATTAATTATATCGCTTGGTTCTATAACGATGGCCTTAATGGCTCCAGTATGGGGAAATCTAAGTGATGCAAAGGGACGCAAGCCGGTGATTCTGCTTGGTTTCATAGGGATGTGTGTAAGCTGCCTGTTGTTTACACTTACTCTTTTTGCAGGATTAAATGGTTGGCTCAGTGGGGGGCTGCTGTTAGTCCTGCTGATTGTTACACGCGGCTTAATTGGTGGCTTTATCCCGGCGGTGTTGTCATCGTCCCAAGCTTATATGGGAGATGTAACGGAAGGAGAAGAGCGTGGAAGTGGTATGGCTATTATTAGTGCGGCGAATGGGCTTGGGCTGGTATTTGGTCCCGCGATTGCAGGTGCCTTTACTTTAATAGGGCTGTTATGGCCCTTATATTTTGGAATTGTCATTGCCGCTGTTGCATTCGTGGTGTCTCTGCTGGCGATTCCGGCGGCCCAGCCCGTTATTCAGCAAAAACCCGCTCGAATTAACCCCCTCCAGCCAGGTCTAAGAATGTATTTGTTTGCAGGCTTGGTTACGATGATAAGTATTGTGACTATTCAGGTTATAGGTGGTTTTTATTTTCAAGATCAGTTAGGTCTTACATCCGAAGAAACAGCAAGAGTCGTGTCCTTTGGACTTATGTTCTCCGGGGCAGCGATGCTGATTGTGCAGATCATCCAGATGAAATGGCTTAAATGGCAGCCTAAGCCGATGATTTTACTTGGTTCTCTATTCCTGATTGCTGGAATGGCATTATTTCTGATTTCAGCCAGCTTGGTCGTTTACTATGCAGCGTTCTTTATGTTTGGCATAGGCACAGGCTTACTGATGCCCGGTTTTATGGCAGGTGCTTCGCTTTCAGTCAGTCAAGAGCAGCAAGGGGGAGCAGCGGGGCTGGTAGCTGCGGTACAGGGAATTTCCGCGATCATTGCTCCTATTTTGACGACCACCTTGTATCGAGTGGACAAATATATTCCCTTTACGCTTATAGCAGTCTTGGTAGCTGTTATGGCTGTTATTATGTGGGTAGTGAGAAAAAGAAACGGGAATAGTGAGCCTGTTCCTCATAAGGCAAAATAAATAAAAGATTGGTTAGATGAATCCATAGGCTTCCGGGGTATACTCACCGGAAGCCTATATCTATTATAATAAGTTATAAGAAATTTCAGGAAAATCAGAAGGAAGTGGGGGGCTTATGGAAATCCAGCAAAAATGGGTGGCACTAAACAAAAGATATAGTTTGTACGCACCCAGTCCCGAGGCTGTACAAGCCATGTACCAATTGAAGGAAGAGCTTGAGGGCTTAGAAAGCGAGCAGGCTGCCAGAATTTTGACAGAGTTGTATCTTCACCTGCATCAATACGAAGAGGCGCTAGAGGTTTTTATGTCCGTCATGAACCGGAAAAATAAAGCAGATTTGAAGAAACAGTGGAGTATTCAAGAGATGATTAATAGCCCGATTCGACTGCCGGTGATTAAGCCTTTAATCAAAGTAGCCAAGCGCAAGAAAACTTCCGATCTCCCTACGTTTACTTATCATCAAGACCCTGTACGCACTCAGATCCTTAAATCAGGCTTTTTGAAAACGTGTTCCTGTTGTGGACGGCAGACCGATATCTGGTACGCGGGTCCCTTTTATACAGCATTATCTTATGAGGCGATCTGTCCTTGGTGTATTGCGAATGGTAGCGCTGCGAGCATGCTACAGGGAACATTTCATGACCCTGCTTGCTGTGCACAATTGGAGGAACCAAAGCTGGATGAGCTACTGCATCGGACTCCCGGTTATGAGGCATGGCAGACCGCCGCGTGGCTGGATCACTGTGATGACTACTGTGTTTTTATAGATTTTGTGGGCTGGTAGGAGCTTGTCAGTAGAGGGATAGAAAATGATGTCAACCTGATGTTTATGCCTATTCTGGCTTTGTATAATGAAGAAGAGGCTAAGAGTCGAATACGGGAAAGCATGGAACGTGACGGATCGTTCCGGGGTTATTTATTTCAGTGCAGGCATTGTAAGGAATACCTCTTATATGCGGACTATGACTGAATCCAAGTGAATTTCCTGAGGTGAATGAGAAGGTGAAACCCAATTTAGGGGTGGTTCTAATTAAGGAGGAGTTCATAAAATTGGAGGAATGCAGATGGGTTGGGAGTATGGGATTAAGGTCGCAGATGTTAAGGATATTAAAGCGCTAATGGAACGCTTAGCTGAAGCATTGCCTAGGATTGAGGGATATCGGATGCAAAGGGATGAGGATGGTTTTGTTCTGCTTCAGAATAATTCTGATTGGCCTGAAGCGCTTCAGATTTCAGTGGAAGAGGCAAGAAATATTGAAGGGTTAGAAGATGATGAACCTTATATCTATTGTCTATTTCATATTGGCGGCGGAGATGCGATAAGGTTGAGGGAAGGAATGTGTAGGGCACTGGAAGAAGAGAAATGCGCTGCGGATTGGTTCGAGTTGTAGCCGAAGAGAGGAGTAAGAGAGAGTGACTAAGAAAGGAAAAACAGAGATTCAGACACTAATCTATCGCTATAGTGGTCCAAGAGCCAATATTGGATATACTTTTGAACCGCTGCGCTATGGGGATACAGATGAGCCAAAGCTGGAGGAGATGATCTTCATCTACGCAGATGACTTTGATATCGTGCTGTCTGTGTTAAAGTCCAAATACCCACTTGTCGATCCTGACACGGGGGAAACGTATGAGGCTTTTGATGCCTGCTGGGATAATCCGATTCAGGCGTCGGTATGGCATGAAATATTAACAGAATTGGATGCTTGGCCTGCCAAGGAGCCAGAATTACGCATATTTATCGATTCCTTTACAGCATGGGTCAGAGCGCATTTGAAGCAAGCAGATGGTATTATCGTGACCGGAAATCTGTAGAGGAAGGCAATGCACTGCAATCCGTATTTTCGCTGCCCCTCGCTTCGAGGGGCAACTGGAAAGCGAGCTGCTGGGTCAAATGCCTCGTTCTTTACATTGCATGCGACAGGCTCCTTATGGCAACTGGATTATTGACGTTGCTTCCGAATCCTGAGTAACTTTTGCTCCAATTCGGTATCTCCCATAAATTTGCTGGCAGATACAGCAAGCTGATATTGATTGGTCCCCATGTTGTTAGCGGCAGGTTGAAGAATCCCTTTTATTGTTTGCCATAACGAAGTAGCCTGTCGGCTTTTTGCCCCAAAATGCAAGATGATATGGATACAGGCCGTAATAATATTGCGACCAAGTCCATACAGGAACCATTCTTCTTCCTTCGTAATAAGCGGAATAATGGTTCCCATCGTTTCCCACGCTTCATTCAATCGTCCTGTTTCAATGAACTTCTCTGCCAAGTTAGATGCAGTAGAACAGTAATTATGATGATTTCCTTCTGTTTTCTCCATTTCAGCCAGCTTTTTGAGGGCTTCAATTTCACCTTCTGCTTGGTTGCGCCATCTCTCATGGTAAACGAGTGTCCGTAAATTTTCCTTGTTCCAATCCGTCTGCTCTCTGATCCACAAATCAATAAATAATGATAGGTATACATCTTCCCCGAGTTCACTCGCGATATTGATGCAATCTTCAAGATCAGCTGTATCTTTGCTGAACAAATATGTTTCCAAAATCAACTCAGGATCAAACCCGGCGTATGTATCGAAATTGGCTTTCTTGGCCTGCTGGAACAAAATTTGGTCCTGTTCACGCTCATACTTTTGCAGTAAAAAAACGGCATAATGCAGAGCATCTCCAATCCCCTGAAAACTGTTCGTTTCCCTATCTATAATCTCATTAACGAGCAGCCTTCTCACAATCGGTTCGTAATGCGGGGAATCTCGATCCTCAAGATTATACAAAGCCAAAAGCACCTTCAAGCGATGGGTATAATTGGCATCACTTTTTCCATATTCCTCACTGTGTTGCTCCAAATAGTCAACCTTCGAAAAATCGGCGTGATCACTTATTAGAATCTGCAGCATTTCATCATAGGGTGCGATCATCTGATCCAGCAGCTTTCTGTAGTTCGTTTCCATTACTGTAATTCTCCTTTCACTGATCGGCTTAATACTACAATCCATATGTACAAAAAATAAGAGTTTTCCTTTTGAGTACTGCGCTGTCACACGTACATATTTTTCTAATAGACCCATTTTAAGATTCGATATGAGGGATGGACATTCAACACCTGTAAATCAAGCATACAACATGCAGGGATACAACATTGCGCACAACTAATGGAAGCGTTTTAATTTGAGTATAGAAACACAAAAGAAGATCTCAGGGAGGACATAAGATGCTAAAAGTGAAAGCGCTTAGATGTGAACATGTAAACAATCCGATTGGACTGGGTTGTCTAAAGCCTCGATTAAGTTGGCAAATTGAATCTGACAACATATATGTTTTCCAAAAACGCTTCCAATTGCAGGTAGCCATAAATCCCGCTTTTGAACCGCTGCTCTGGAATCATTTTTCCTATTCGGAACAATCCATTTTGTTTCCCTATGAAGGTCCTCCACTCGAATCAGGACAAAGATATTATTACCGGGTAAAAGTATGGGCTCAGGGAGCGGGTGACACCGAACCCGAGGAATCGGAATGGAGTGAGATTGGCTTTTGGGAAATGGGGCTGCTCCATGAGCAGGACTGGAAGGCACAATGGATTACAGTGCAGGAGCGAAGCATCCATGAAAAGTTTCAGACAAGAGCCCCTTTTGCTGCTTCCAAGTGTTTTTCAGTTGAGGGAAAAGTGAAAAAAGCAGTCATTTATGCCACAAGCCTTGGTCTGTATGAGCTGGAGCTCAATGGACAAAGAGTAGGCGATGCCTACTTTACCCCGGGATGGACAGATTATAACGATCGTGTTCAGGTGCAAGCCTATGATGTGACTTCTACCGTTCGAGAACAACATAACCGCATCACAGCCACGGTGGGAGAAGGCTGGTACAGCGGCTATCTAGGCTGGCAAAAGCGCAAGGATACCTACGGGAACACGAATGCTTTGCTATTTCAAATGAAGATTAGCTATGAAGATGGCCGTTCAGAACTCATTTGCTCTGATTCTTCCTGGGAGGAAACGAGCTGTGCCATTTTGATGTCAGATATTTATAACGGCGAAATCTATGATGCTCGACTGGAGCAGCAGGCAGCCGAACATCGCTTCTTGAACGAACGGAAAATGATGCAGGTCGCCCCGTTTCCGTTAAGTCATCTGGTTGCTCAGGAGAACGAGCCTGTCCGTGTAATGAACCGATTAAAGCCTGTTGAACTGATTTGGACTCCTAAAGGCGAACTAGTACTTAACTTGGGTCAAAATATGGTAGGCTGGCTGGAATTTAAAGTGGAAGCCCCCGAAGGTACGGTTCTGAATCTGGTTCATGGTGAAGTACTGGATCAGCAAGGGAACTTTTACCGAGATAATATTCGTGATGCAGCGCAGCAGATTACGTACATTTGCAGCGGCAAGGGGACGGAGATATTTAGGCCGCATTTCACTTTTCAAGGCTTCCAGTATGTGAAGCTTGAGGGCTTTCCGGCTGGCGTAGCCATTGAAGATTTTACAGGCGTTGTTTTGCATTCAGACATGGCGACAATTGGCTTGTTCGAGACATCCGATCCAAAGCTGAACCAACTCCAGCACAATATTGTATGGGGACAAAAGGGGAACTTCCTGGATGTGCCGACCGATTGCCCGCAACGTGATGAGCGATTAGGCTGGACCGGCGATGCACAGATTTTTGCCAGAACGGCCAGCTTCAATATGAATAGTGCTTCCTTCTTTCGAAAGTGGCTGAAAGATTTGGCTTACAACCAGCTGGAGAATGGGGCTGTGCCTTTTGTCGTGCCGGATGTCCTCAAAGGAACCTTTGCAGACAATATGGAACAAACGACAGCCGCATGGGGAGATGCAGCAGTTATATGTCCGTGGACGATCTATCAATGTTACGGGGATAAGCAAATTCTAGCTCAGCAGTATGACAGTATGAAAGCATGGGTCGATTATATTCGTGCCCAGGGGACCGAGGAACATCTGTGGGATACTGGTTTGCAGCTGGGAGACTGGCTGGCGCTGGATAGCGAGGAAGGGAGCTATTTTGGAGCGACCGATGGAATGCTGGTAGCGACTGCATACTTTGCGTATTCGACTCATATCTTGGCGCAGACGGCCAAACTGCTGAATCGGTATACCGATTACAACACCTATCAAAGCTTGCATGAGGGGATTAGAAGCGCTTTTGCGAACCGTTATTTTGATGACGCTGGCAAACTGACTTCTAATACCCAGACTGCACAGGTTGTGGCTTTGTACTTCGGATTGGTACCAGAAAAATATAAAAAGCAAGTGGTTCAGGAGCTCGTACGGCTGATAGAAAAAAATGATATGCATTTGGATACTGGCTTTGTAGGCACACCCTATCTATGTCTGGTTTTATCCGACAATGGCTATACAGATATAGCTTATAAAATTTTATTTCAGAAAGATTATCCTTCTTGGCTCTATCAGGTTGAACGGGGAGCAACGACCATGTGGGAGCATTGGGACAGTATCAAAGTGGACGGCTCGTTCTGGAGCACCGATATGAACTCGTTCAATCACTATTCGTACGGTTCAGTTGGAGACTTTATGTACCAAAATATTGCCGGAATCGATGTGCTTGAAGCGGGCTACAAAAAGTCACGGTTAGCACCCAAACCGCCTGTTAATCTTACTTCGGCCCATGGCAAGCTGGAGACACCTTATGGTGAGGTTGCTGTCCATTGGGAAATCGTGAATGAAGAAATGCGGATGACGGTTCACGTACCACATAATACGACAGCTGAGATTACGCTTCCGGGCGTTCTAGAGCCAGATGCATTACAACAGACCATTACTAAGCAATACCCGTCGATTCAGTATCCGCCTGGTAATGTGCCACAAGAGCTGGCCGGGAAATCAGGTTCTCCCGGAGAACAGGCGATTTTCGAACTGAGTGGAGATCATGAATTGACGTTTACCGTCGGATCTGGACAGTATACGTTCCAGTACAAATACAACCAGAGGCTAAATAACATAGACTAGAGGTGAGAAGCTTGATGAATATTAAAAACAAAATATGGTTTAAAACAGCATTGTTGTCCATTTCCTTAGTCCTGACATCAGCGAGTGCTATTTCAGCTATCATCCCGATGATGCTGAACCAATTACCGGGAGTCTCCAGTTCACTGATTGAAAGCATAGTTACAATCCCATCTTTCTCGATGATGCTGTTTGTGCTGTTGAGTGGCCCGATCTCTTCCCGCTTGGGTAAAAAAAATACAGTCCTGCTAGGACTTTTGCTCGTGGTCATCGGCGGAATACTTCCTATGCTCACTACGAACATTACATGGATTCTCGCGTTGCGTTTGGTGCTAGGTGCAGGTCTGGGGATGTTCAATTCGCTGGCTGTCAGTTTAATTAGTGATTTTTTTGAAGGGGATGAACGTGCTCAATTGGTAGGTTTTCAAAGCGCTGTACAAGGGCTCGGAAGCAGCTTGGCTACCTTTGTGGCAGGACAGCTTGCCCTAATCGACTGGCCGTTTGCCTTTTTGTGCTATGCGATCACGATTCCTATCGCACTGTTGTTCTTTTTTATCATTCCTGAACCAGAGCGTGAGGAGCCTACAGTGAGCACGACAGGAACGGGCCAAAAGAGTGGGGGAATGTCCCTACCTGTACTTGGATTAGGGGCTGCACTTTTCCTGTTTATGACCTTTATCATGATTGTGTATACCAAAACAGGTATTATGATTGCTGAAAAGAGTATGCCTAACGCAGGGTTTTTAGGGACCGCTTTGACGCTGTTCTCCTTATCAACTATGATTGCAGGCTTCTTGTTCGGTAGAATATATAAATGGTTCAGAAATTACGCACCTTTTATCTCCAGTTTATTAACAGCGACAGGTTTTGTCCTGCTGTGGTTTGCTCAGAATGTGACCATGGTTACGGTTGCCATGCTGATCATTGGCTTTAGCTTTGCGCTGTTTATTCCTTATATTTTTACGATACTAACTAAAATCGTACCTAAAGGCAGTGAGACGATATCTATTTCGATTGCAATGGTAGGCTCCAATTTGGGAGCGTTTGCTTCGCCTTATGTTATCAAGTTAGTTGGGGTGTTGTCTGGGAATGAAACTGCCTCATTTTCCTTTCTCGTCTCTGCGATTGTATTTATGATTGCTGCGCTCCTCTGTCTGGGAATCGCTATTAGAGGAAAGGGAAGCAAAACACAGACGGCAGTTCACAGTTAATGGGAGTCTGAAGGAGGAGTCTGTGTTTATGAACCTTCATGAGTTGGATCAGTTGCTGAGAAGTAAAACTGAAATTGAACTTTTACAACAGGAAAACAATCAAGTGATTAATGATCTCTCCAAAGAATCGGAAAATGAGCGATTTTTTGATATAAATCAGAATATGTATCGAATGCCTGCTTTATTTTTCTTCGGAGAACATGATATTTATATTAGCAAGCACAACAGGTTTGCTCCGATGCTGGAGCACATGCATGAGTTTATTGAGTTAAACTATGTTTACTCAGGTAAGTGCAACCAAATCATAGCGGGTAAAGAAATTGAGCTTTGTGAAGGCCAAGTGTGTGTCCTCGATAAGGATGTACCGCACAGCATCGCACCTTTGGGAGAAAACGATATACTGATTAATATCCTCCTGCAAAGAGAAACGATTTCATCCCTATTTCTACAGCGGCTATCTAAGAAAAAAAGTTTGATCGGCGAGTTTCTTGCCAATTCAGTCCTCCAGCATCAGCATCATAATCACTTTATTATTTTTGAGTCACAGCATAATGAAAACCTTCAATATATATTGAGTAGAATCTTGATCGAATATTTTTCCAGGCAAGAGGATTCAATGGAGCTGGTCAAGGCTTATTTGCCCATTGTATTTGGGGAATTGGTCCGTGTATTGGAAAGCGAGCATAATATTCACTTAAACCAGCAGGAAAGTAATATTACTTCTATTCTGAATTACATGGAAGAGCATTATCAGCATTTAAGCCTCCAGCAATTATCTACTCATTTTAATTACAATAGTACGTATTTAAGTAATAAGTTGAAAAAAGTAACCGGTCTTACTTACACGCAGCTTATTGCCAACATTAAACTTAATGCGGCCTATTCTTTGGTAGTCAATACCAACCTGCCATTCGAAATGATCTTTAAGCAGGTCGGATATAACAGCATGAGTTTTTTCTATAAAAAATTTAAAACAGCGTATGGTGCCACCCCGCAGAATATCCGAAACAAACAAATGAGGAAATGAAGGATACACAAGGACGTCCAATTCTAATGGGCGTCTATATTTGTTATAATATCGGCAAATTCATAAGCGGATGTTTAATAGGGAGGATACATTTTGGAAGCGGTATTAAGACGGCACTGGCCGGAGTGGGACGGGACACTACAGAGACGAACCGGAGGTTGGAATAATACGACGTATGTTGTTAAGAGCGGTGGGCGAAGTGGGGTACTGCGCATCTACGATACACACAGGGATCGGAACAAAATCGAATTTGAGCATGCGGTTTTGCAGGAACTGAGCAGGCATTCTCTATCATTCAGGGTTCCAATGCCAATCCGAACGATTACGGGAGAGACACTTGCACAGGTTGAGAAGGATAGTGGCAAATATGTGTGTCTGTTCGAATACATAGAAGGCACATCCCCATCGGAGCAGGATCCTAGCTTTGCCCATTCTTTTGGCGAGGCTGCTGGCGAATTATCTGCTGCACTTGAAACACTCAATCTTGATATGACTCCAGTCTATCGGCCGTATTATGCTTTGCAGCAATCCTATCCATTATGTAACCGGGAAGTAATCCAAGGCTTTTGTTTAAACCCGCCGGAGCCTCTAAAAGATTTACATGAGGAGCTGCGTTTGATAGGAAAAGTATATGAAGAGATTATAGATTCACTTCATGCATTGGAAGAGTTGCCGCATCAGCTTGTACATGGAGATTTGAACGCTTCCAATTTGTTGGTAAAGGATTCTGACCCTAGTCAGGTGGCTGCACTGCTTGATTTTGAATTTTGTACGCTGGACGTTCGGGTCATGGATCCGGCGGTCATTTTATCAGGATTTTTGGGACAACCGGAGGAAACGACAGTTGTTCGTGATTTTTGCCGGGGCTTCAGCCGTCAGGTTCGTTTAAGCCAATCCGAGGTTGACGCTTTGCCTGTGTTAATGCTGCTTAGGAAGGTAGACGTTTTTCTTCATTTTATGAGTCGCTTTCTGGAAGGAACAGATCAGCCACACGTGCTGCAAGAACAGATCAAACAGATCACGGCCGACTTGCTCCAACTGTCTACCAGCAGTAGCTGGATTCAGGAGGAGTTAGTCCAAGCTAGAACAATGTATGAATAAACGAGCTACATGCCGTGTTATGTTATAATTTCTGGAATAACAGAAATGAAGTCTACTGAATTGTACTCGGAACAGGAGGAGCAGATGAATAGTTGGTTAACGAACGCGTTACGACCCTATTTTGGGCTGGAGACGCTGGAAGAACATTGGGACGTAGTAGAAATTAAAGAAGGATATTTTATTTGTATGGATGGAGATGTTATTCGCAAGCGAATTTCTTCCAAAGAGGATGCTTATGGAGAAGCTGATGTAGAGATTTTTACTCGTGATCGGGCATTTGTTCTGCCTAAAACAGCTCGTGGCAAAGAGAAAAAACTGAATTATACAAGTGTTTCGAGCATCTCAGCAGAAGGTGTGACCTTTTCAGCAGGCATTCGAAGAGATCGTAATATTAGTTATGTTACTGCTGTGAATAGCAAAACTGGCGTGAGATTGCCCATCACTGGATGTGAGCATTTACATAGTAAAGAAGAGATCATCGATTGGCTTCAACGTTACCCGTCGCTTGTGCCTAACGACTATGATCGTAAGCTGGAACGATTGAAGCATATGAAAAACCTGCGTTATAAAACCATTCCGGGAGACATCTTCCGCGTGGAAATAGACCTTTTTACAGATGGCTATGTACTGGTCGTCGGAGATTTGCGCCAAATGCAAAAGGATCAGTTGTTTGCAAAGGAGAGCATATGGAATAGTGTCATGACAATGCCTTTGTTCGTACGTCCGTATTTGTGTACAAGTCGTGACCGTTCAATAACTTTGGAATCCATCACGGCCGCCCCGTTATCTGATACAACCTGGATTGTCATGGATGATTCCTTTATGCGAGGGTCCTACGAGCGGATAGGGCATAAAGCGTTGGCGGAAGAGGATATTGTGTTTCCGATGGGTTACGGCAGTAGCATAGATAGCAGTAAAGAAAGAATATATAGACTGTCCTGGGGAACGGGCACAATTTCCAAACCGGAAGAAAAGACAGTGTTCAAGTCTTCGCGCGAATTGTTAAATAACGGTGTATATTCAGGTGTCATTGCAGACTGTTTTGGTCCTTGGGAAGAGCGGGAGTGGCACCACACGCTGGATAACCCGTTGTATCGGGAAGAGCGCCGAAAAGCACTGGCCGAATTCGGATTCCCGGAAGACATTTCGTACGATGAGTTCAATCGCCAAACAGGAGGACTGACGCGTTCGGAATATCTCGCATATTTGACAAGGACTTATAGCGGAAAAAGAAAGAAGAAATGACACGGTTATACATCCTTTTAGGAGGGGCCAATGAAATATCTTAAAGATTGTCCGGAACCAGGCATGGGAACCTGGTATTTTGAAATAGACTCAGACGGCGTAGCCTATCGGCAAATTGTGATCCAGGATGACGGTACTTTTATTGCTTCTAATCGCAAGCACGAGCAATATCATTTCTTGTTAGCCGAGAAAGCAATTGATGATACAGAGCCCTATTATACGAAAATTACAAAAAAAGAGTTTGAAGAAGTCTGGTCCAACAATCTTCACACTTTTAACAAGGAATGGCATCAAGTCAAAACCGTACTGCCCGTTGGGACTAAGGTAAAGGGTTATATTGAAGCCTTTTTCCCACACGGAACACTTATTCATATTTTCCAGCACAATACAGTCGGATTGGCAGACACCCATTCATATGCGGAAAAGACCCCATCTGAGTGGATGTATCCGAGGCATGAGATCACGGCGATTGTCCAGGGCTACGACGAGCTGAATCAGTGGGTGATTTTAGAGCAAACGCAGGTTTTCGAAAATCAGTTCAAAGGTTGAAAGATAGATATCGGAATACAGGAAGGAGAATGGATATGCATACGTTAACGGTTGATGAGCTGGTGGATCAGGACAACCATGCATGGGAAGAGGTCAGAAACATTCTGCAAGAAGGGAATAATCCATTTCGCATTGTACCGGCAGAATCGGAATCTGCTAGGGGAGATTCGCTCTACCGTTTGCAAGTGAGCACAAAATCGTACTTGGGAACGGTTGCCTATGAAACAGGAGGGATCATATTTGACCACGGATGGATCACCTTACTGGGTGCAGGTGGGCCTGAAATTTACGGTAGTTTGGCTTCGTGGAACGGGCTGCAAGAGCCAGCGAGCGTTCCTGCACTTGGGGGAATGCTGATTGTGGCCTATGATGCAGCAGGTGGCTTCTTTGGATTGGATACAGGGAAGTTTGGACGTAGCGGCCATATCTACTATTTTGCACCGGATGCATTGGAGTGGGAATCCACTGAGCTGGCCTATTCCGGTTTCTTGAGCTGGTTGGCTGAGGGAGATTTGGGCTTGTTCTACCAGACATTCCGCTGGAATGGTTGGCAGTCGGATATGGAGCAACTTCAGCCAGGAGAGGTATTTGCTTATTATCCGCCGCTATGGACTCAGGAAGGTGGCGGAGAGACCAGCCACAAATCGCCTATAGCGGTAACAGAAGCGTGGCAGGCAGTAATAGATAGGGGCTAGCCCCGCTAATGGGAGGAGGCGTAGATCATGAATCATTCCATTCAATCCAAACTGATGCAACTGAATGAAATACTTTCTCAAAATAACATTGACCATTATTACATTTATGATTATACAAGTCGCCCCAAGCTGGTACTAGCAGGGAGCTTTGACTTCAGCTATTATCACAACATAGAGATCACATTTTACGAGGTCTCGTTTATTTCCTGTCCGGGCGGTGTATTTTCAATTGAATGCTTTAGACTGGCTAATGACAAGGAATTGGAAATGTTAAAATCTGTCTCTTACAGATTTATTGAGGGGCCTGTGATTTGTATGGAGGATCAAACGTTTGGTACCCGATTTTTCATTGCTGCGGAAAGCTTAGATTACGAGCTCAAGACCGTTTTTTACTATAAACGTGAGAACCTTCAACCTCATGAAAGTGTGGCTGAATGGGTTGGAAAAGATGGAAAAGTTTGAAAAAGGTAGCAACAACAACTTTTAGAGACGTCAAGGTAGGAGGGTGGTTATTATGTGGAGTATTCACTTTGAACATCAATTTATAAAATGTCCGGAAGCAACTGGTGAACAAATCGCGAATTTTTTGAGCACATGGAACATCAAGCTATCGGAGCAGGAAATTCACGAAATCAAGCAAAGACAAGTGAACCCTTTTCCAAAGTCGTCTCCATTCCATGATCAATATAAACCTTTAGATCCTGTGAGCTGGCATTTGCCCCAAGGGCAATTTCCTGATAGCTATATGGATTTTTTGAGATACTCTAACGGCGGGGAGTTTCAAAATGGAGAACGTTATTTCCAGTTTTTCAATACTGAAGATTTGAGAGAAATGAACCTCGCCTACGAGCTGCCAGAGTATATGCCGGGTGCCGTGTCGTTTGCGATGGATGGATGCGGTAACCACTATATGTTTGATATGAGAGAGGAAAAAAGAAACAACGAGTATCCCATTCTTTTTGCGCATTCTGGTAGTTTGGGATATGACGAATGTGAACAGGTTGCCCATTCATTTATAGAGCTGTGTATAGAAAAATGGGCTTTATATTGATATCTTGATTAAACATACGCTTTATTTTCCATAGTTCATCCAGTAGAAAATGTAAAACCCGCAAGCTGGACCCTTTTTGCCAGGTCTATTTTGCGGGTTTATAACGCTACTTATTTTCATTTATCATTTCCATTAAAACTTGATAGACGATCGGTAAAGTGGTAAAGCCGTCACTTTGTAAAAAGTGTCCTCCATGATCTAATTCGTGAAAATCAGCCTGGATATCTTCCGCTAGTTTCTTACTAAGTGCAAAGGGGACAATTGCGTCGTCCTTTGAAGCTATAACTACACGTGCCTTTAGTGAATCCATGATTTGCTGATCATCCAACTGGTCATTTGTAAATTCATCTAATGATGGTAGGCTTGGCACTGGGTCAGTAAAACCGGAAACGAACACGCCACCACCCAGTGGTTCCGGGATATTTACTTGCTGCAGGTACCTTAATATGGATATACAACCCAAGCTATGACCAATAAAATAGGTGTCTTTATGTAGAACTTTAATATTTTGCAATAGATACTCAATCCACTCATTAAGCTTGGGCGCTTGCGAATTGGGCATTTCTAGTATATCTACCGAAACCCCATCTTCCTGTAATTTGTCTTGTAACCAAGGAAACCAATGATCTGCTGGCGAAGCTGTGTATCCATGGATTATATATACTTGCTTTTGATTTTGTATGTTTGTCACAGTGTTTTTTCTCCCATTATTCAGTGTTTGTTCATGCTGATGATAGGTGTCCCTCTTCGTCTGAGAACCCTTCTAGTTTAGCAAAATATCTATGCCTAAGTATCAGAAATTGTTGATTTATATAGACAATTTTTTTAATGAGTTTTGGCGAGTTTTTGATCTTGCACATCCCTATTTAATCACGGCTACAATCAAGAGCTCGTATCCTGCAACTCTTCCTGTTCAGCCATTTGCATCAGCTTATAAATCTGCCGTGTTGTGTTCACATTCCGCACCGTCATTTGCTGATACAGCTTGGTGCCGACTAATTTCGTTAAACCGCTTTTTGTGACTTGTTCTTTGCTGACAGAAAACAGAACGGCCCCGGTCGTATATATTACATGCCCAATACCCGGTTTCAAAGGAAGCTTGTCCAGAACGGAAATATCGTTAATTTCATCCCACAGGAACATTACATCACTTTTCATCTGTGTATCATTAGACCATTCATTCGGCAGTGCCTTTATAATGCTCTGAATTTCCTTCATATTACGGACGATGACGCGGATGGGTAAGCTAAAATCCTCCAGTATCGCCTGTTCCAGTATGAGTGATAGCTCCTGGTTGGGCCGCTCCTGACTGGAAAAAATAATGTTTCCAGAATTGATATAGGTTGTCACATGGCCCATGCCTGCATTTTCAAATGTTTGCTTGAGCTTCTTCATCTCGATCTTGTTGTTGCCGCCCACATTAATGCCCCGCAGTAATGCGATATAGATCATAAAAAGCCCCACCTCTCTTTAACCAATAGGATTTCTAACAAAAGGATAGGTAATTCAGCAAATACGTGGTTTGGTTTTCGCCCAACAAATGATGTAGCAATGGTTTTACGTGCTCGATATATGCTGCTTTGGTTTCGTATGTATCTTCATCTATCAATTCTCCCTTAAAGGTACAGGCACCTTCAATCAGGATGGAAAAAGCCGTAAAGAAGTTAGCTAAAGAGTCAGCAACTTGCTGCGCTGCGCCACCTTCAATTGCAGCATATACAGGGGAAGCAGGTGCGCTAGTATCGACAATGACTGGATCATCATTAAACGTGGCAATTACAACATGGTGGGAGGGCCACGAAGATGACTCATGAACAAGCTCTCCAGATGTAATGAAGCGATAGCCCAGCTGTTGGCGATATAAATGTTCTGGTGCGACAAAAAAGAGAACAGCAGCATCCCCGATTTCAACGGCTGCATTTTTTAATTTGTGTGTTCCCGCTGCCTTAGCATCGATCATTTCATAATGGCTATATAGGTACTCAAGCTCAGGGGATATAGGTATGCGGTTGTCCCAGCAATCTGTCAGGTTCTCCGTCCGGGGCTGGATGTCGTGGTCTTGGAACAGCCCGTAGGTTGCATTATACAGGTTTTGTTGTTGTACAAACCGGGTCAGAGCTTCGCTTAGCTGTTTCATAGGTGTTCATTCCTTTCTAATCGTAGGCTATGACCTTCGTCATAACGTTTCATTCCTAGCATAAAGATATCATAATATAGAAATGAAGAACATATGTTTCTGTATTTATACCGCCTTGCCAGTCGATCCAGATTAATTTTACAATATAGGAGTTCGAAAATAATGTTGCAAGGAGGAGAGAAATGTCATTTTCTAAAATATACGATTACAAATTAAGGGCCTATTTTAATGAGCGTATTTCTGAATTAAGTCATGAATATCTATTTTATTCTTATCCTGATCAAGAGCAAAATCTAAGAATACTAACCCTGAATATAAACGAGCAGAATTATGTTTCTCTAGTGCGATGGCATGATTTATTTGACAGGTCGCTATTTACAAAAATGAATCATCCCATTCTAAGCGTAGCAGATGCTGAACGTCTGATTCGATTGCTTTCGCTCATTTTTAACGTTTTTGATATACATAAAGATGCTGTTTATAGCCGAAAAAACTTATGTTGTTTTTATTATCAATATCAAGTTTCACATCTAGCAGAGAGAGGGAATGAATTCTCGCTTACTCAGGACAGGCTATTTTTTCTTCACCATCTCTTATTTGAACTGGGTTTAGGGGATGACATTTATGATCGTCTAACGATTGAAAATAATAAGATGATGTACAGGATGGAAGACGCACAACAGTATGATATGCATATTCTAATTGACATGTTGCATGAGCATATTAACAAAAATGAGATGGATATGGATACCCGGGCAGCGCTAGGAAAAATAAAAATTTTGCAAGGTCAGTTGGTCAGCTTCATCCTAGGCAGTCATGATGTATATGATTTTCCGTATGACGATTTCAACAAGCCGTTTGCAGAAGCAACGATGTTTATACAAGCCTATAACTCTAATAAAAATAGGGTATTAGAGGTGCTGATCGACTGTATCAATGAGCATCAATCTCCAACAGAGCAGTTCATCTCCACTATGATCTTGATGAATTACTCCTATTTTGTTCTCAAAAGTAATCCTAGCGAAATTACATATCTTAAACTATTATGTAAGAAAAAACCGGGAGTTTTTATGAAAGTATTGACTGCATTGCTTGAACTCAGATTTTTTGTCGATAAATCCAGCTTCACAAATACGGGTATAAATTATTATTTATCCAGATTAAAAGGGGTTAAATGATGCCATTTCATCACGTTTCTTTACCCGATTTACCACAGACTATCGGACGTCTTACGGCCATTCATCCACTAAAGGGTGGCTCTCAGGGAAGCATAACCCTGCTAGCACTAAACACACAGGCAGAACTGTGGAGACTAGAACTTCGCTCTGGCAGCGCAGAATTATGCACACATATTTGTATTCCTGATTTTAATCCCCTGCAACCTGTCCAAATGGTGACCAGTCCTGACGGCAAGTACGTGGCGATCTCCAATCGATTTGGCCGACATGCGGCAGTGTATGATTTAGTCCATGCTCAAGAAAAAATGCAATTATCACGGGACGAATACCACTACGATAAAAGTATGTTCCCCCTGGCATTTGTACATCAAGACGGTGCATGTATCCTTGTTCATGGTACGGAATGGAATCGGCTGGATCTGACGGATGTAGAAACAGGGAGGCTTTTGACAGCAAGACCTACCCCAGTTTATAACAGCGAAAACAAAGATGAGCATTATCTAGATTATTTTCATGGGAGGCTCCTGACTTCTCCAGAGGGAAAGTGGATTGCGGATACGGTATGGGTATGGGCTCCATTAGGAGTAGTCCGAACTTGGTCCTTATCTAATTGGCTGCTGAACTCATGGGAATCGGAGAATGGTCCGTCAGTTCGCCATCTTTGGCAAACCATAGATTGGGATGGGCCAGTGTGCTGGACAGGACCTGATACATTGGCGGTTTGGGGACAGATGGATGCCGATTTACTGGAGGAGGAAGATTGGGGAGAGGAAGGAGTGGAACCGGCGGTTGTCCTATTCGATATGACTCAGCCAGGGTATCGACGAGTGCTTCCTGCGATCCCTCCACTAAATTGTAAGCCTGAAGAAGACGGGATTTATCCATATCCCCAAGCGGATATGGTCGTTTCTGGCGACCGATTATTCTTATGGGGGAAAGGAGTCCCGCTTCAGGTATGGCGGCTTTCAAGAGGTGTGCGTGAAGATGTAGATACGGAGCGATTTCCACTCATTTACCATCAAGAGGCAGGAATTTTCATTGAATTAAAACCGGATAGCGGTTGTACAGCCTTAAGCTACGAATAAATGGCGTTACCGGATTTTCTTCCTTCCAGTGATATGGAAATATATGCATTAGCTATAACAATTATTAAAGGAGTGTACATCAAAATGGCACTGATCAAGGATCGTTTTTATGGAAGTCTCGCTGGACTGGCCGTGGGTGATGCTTTGGGAACCACTGTGGAATTCAGCAGTCCAGGTACATTTGAACCTGTAACGGATATCGTGGGCGGAGGTGTCTTTGGGTTAAAGCCGGGGCAGTGGACCGACGATACGTCTATGGCACTTTGTTTAGCCGAGAGTATGGTGCAAAAAGATAGCTTTGATCCAGCGGACCAAATGCGTCGCTACACCAATTGGTATCACCTGGGATATATGAGCAGCACGGGAACGTGCTTTGATATCGGCGGTGCGACGAGAGCAGCATTGCATCGCTTCGAGGCCACTGGAGAGCCGTACAGTGGGTCCGTTGACCCCATGACTGCTGGTAATGGCTCGATCATGAGGCTTGCACCTGTTGCCATGGCCTATGCGAACCGTCCGGAAGAGGCCGTGATGTACGCCGAACTGAGCTCGCGAACCACCCATGGAGCAGTCGAAAGTGTGGAGGCCTGTGCTGTGCTTGCTTCAATCCTTGTGGCAGGTCTGCGGGGAGCGGACAAAGAATCCATGTTATCAGCCGACATCTGCTATAAGTGGCGGCGGCAGGAACAGCCAGCTTATTCGGCAGCCATTGAAGAAATCATTCAGGGATCTTACAAGGATAAGGAGCCGCCCGAAATACAGGGAACCGGCTATGTCATTCGTTCCCTTGAGGCTGCGCTGTGGGCATTTCACCATTCGACTTCGTTTGAAGAGGGGGCACTGCTGGCCGTAAATCTGGGGGATGACGCCGATACGACCGGGGCGGTGTATGGGCAAATTGCAGGAGCTTATTACGGGCTAAGCGGTATCCCGAATCACTGGCGTGAGAAGCTGGCGATGAAGGAGATGATCGATGAGCTGACTGAGGCTTTATGGCAGAAGGCCGACAAGGGCCAGACACTTTAAGAGGGACATCTATAAAGATCAAGCTGGGTTGCTTTTATTATGAGCAGAACCCGGCTTTTTTTGTTCCCAATATTTTTGCCGATGCCTCATCTCTTGGGATCACTATCCGTATCGCCATACTTCCGCCCTCCTCAGTAGCATGTTGTTATGACAAAATGAAGTCCAGTACAAATCATACTTCACTTTACTGATCTTTCAGAGGAGGAACTACATTGTCGCATCTAAATAAACAGCTTCATTCATTTGTCGATATTTCCAACTATACTAAAGGGTTTGAGATCGTTTCGACCCAATTTGGCCCTGATGGGCGCGTGTATATTTTGCTAATTGATAAAGTCCCAGAACGAGTGCGGGGGATGTTCCCGCCTGCCTCTCTTAAAGAGAGACGTACTTACAAGATACTCATTATAGACGATCATATTGAAGAAGTGTATGTGGAGGGACAGCAGTTTAACTATCATTATGTACAGCCTCTACATCATCATCTACTGCTCGTCGGAGCGCGATGTCATTATTATGGATCGGGCCAATATGATTTAAATGGTAAAATTATTGATTATGAAGGTCGTACTGTGAATGAACTGCTGCTTGGAGACGGTATCCAGAGTGTTCAGGTTACAGGGGAAGGTACGATCTGGACCAGTTATTTTGATGAAGGTATATTTGGGAATTATGGTTGGAATGAGCCTGTGGGATCCTCCGGCCTTGTCGCCTGGAATAAAGAAGGACACAAAATATATGAAAACCAAGCGGCAGACATTCATGATTGCTATGCTTTGAACGTGGTCAGCGAACAGGAAATCTGGTTTTATTACTATTCAGACTTTTCGTTAGGGCGTATTTCCGGTAGCGACCGTACGAATATTACGTTTATGAATCCGAGGATTTCCGGCTGCTCCGGGGTGGCTACAGATGGGTATCACTTTTTGTTCGATGGCGGGTATGGAAAGAACGGACAATATGTCTTGAAAAAGAATGTGAAGCCAGGCAACTTAAGCAAAGGACAACACATTCGATTTTTAAATGACGATCAAGAGTTCCTTCAGCCGCACGAACAGGATTTCAGAAAAGACCGCCTGCTGCTCCGTGAAGGTTCTCTGCTGTATCAGGTGACTATAGGAGAGTTAGCGTAAAAACCCACGTCAGACGTGGATTTTTCCTTAACACCAAAAATGCTTATTCATACGTTTTTACAAGCTCATTCAGGGAGGTAATGGTGCTTCCTTCTCCAATAGCACCGAATTTCCACTCCCCTCCATAGCGGTATACTTCACCTACACGGATACTACACATCCCTTTATAGTCCTCTGTCAAGTTGTATCGGAGAATCTCTTCATCTTGGGACGCATCCAATACTCGAATATAAGCATTGTTCACCATACTGAAATCTTTACGTCTACCAAAGCTGAAAAAACGGAATATATTCACAATAAATACGACTCTATGCACTTCCGGTGGTAGTTGCTGGAGGGAGACGGTAATGACTTCATCATCACCGTCGCCATGTCCTGTCAAGTTGTCACCACTATGTACGACGGCCCCACAAGGGCTATTTTTGTTTCCGAAATATACTAGATTTTTCGTCTGGGTCAGCTTGCCGTTCTCATTAAGAAGCAGCGCTGACGCATCAATATCCATGCTTCTACCCTTCATAGGGTTCCATCCAAGGCCTACTTTTAGCACGGATAAGTATGGATTATTTTTGGTTAGGTCTACCTTCTGTCCTTTAACTAGACTAATACTCAACGTTATGCCTCCCTATCATTATTTTCGTTCTACTCTGAAATTGTAGCATATATATAGAAGGATATAATCTATTCGTAACTTCACAGACTTTATTCCGTATAAAGATAAAAACATGATCCAAATTCGTTCCCTCAGGGAGAAATGCAACCATGTTTAACAAAATGAGAAGTTGAGGTAATGCATCATATGAATGAAAAATTTCAAGCCGATACAGAATATCAGCTGGCTGAGCAGAAGGCGCTTCAGTATTTTGCATCACTCTATAATCAGGTCAAGAATAAAACTTATGTGACCTCTCTTACAAAAGATATCCATATATGGAAAAGGAATCATATCCATTCTTCTTCATGGTTATCCTTCTTTTCGCGGAAAAAGAGAAAGCCGGATACCCGGGATTACTACAGATATATTCAATGGCTGAGTTACACGGGGAAGTTAGATGAATATCTGAAGCGGAGTGTCTCTTATATTTACATGAGGGATCTAGGCAAGGCTCTAGATTCTGCCGACACACAGACCCGGATTCAGCGCGTCATTGCTGACGTAAAAAGATATTTGCTTCAACCCACCCATGCTAACAGGAGAGATCAAGCGGAGTTTATGAATTTAGCCGGGGTGTATCGGTGGTCTCAAAAGGAAGGGATCGAAACTACTGTAATCTGGCTAATCAACAAGCTTAACTCTGTAGCTTCTCATATTCCTGAGGAAATGGATGCAGAGCATGCCCAGCGCAAACTGATTAAAATCATCATTGGGGTTATTCTGCATGTGATGGAAGAAATGGACGAAGCCGTGTCACCTGTTGAACGTTCGCGCAGACTGGATAAAGCCATCAGGCTTGGGTATTCCTATGGGTTGACTTATCCTTTTATTGATGATCTGCTCGATTCTCAGCTGTTGACCGTTCAAGAGAAAGAACAATATTCCCATATGATACGTACCGCGCTTCTTACCGGATCTGTGCCAGAACTGGGCGACTGGTCCGGCGATCATATGAAGTTCATTCGCTATATCCATTCGGAGCTCTCGGATGCTTTTGAGTATATTAAGGCACATCAGCGGCCAGACACACAGCAAACCTTTTTCGAGCAGTCCTATGTTTTCTTTCATTCTCAAGATATCGACCGGGATAAGGATCTAACACGAGCTAATTACACCAATGAAGAGCTTTATATACCCGTTATTTTAAAATCTGCTTCTTCCCGTTTGATTGTCCGTTCCGTGATTAGTGCTCCTGAGGATGGAGGGTTTGAGCAACGAACATTCTATTATGGTATCTATAACCAGCTTGCTGATGATTTTGCAGATATGGCCGACGATATGAGGGACGGTGCGGTAACACCCTATACCTATTATTTAAAATATCATCATCAAAGATCGGATTTGATCAATCCCTTCGAACTATACTGGGCGGTCATTTCTCACTTGATTCATAACGTGTATGACTCGGATGCTATGGCTCGTGAAGTGATACTGGACCGTGCAATAAATGGACTCAAACGTTGTAAAGAACGGGTAGGTGCAGAAAAGTACAATGAAATAATGGAGATTTTTGCATCCGGAAATCCGGAATTTAATCGTCTCATCCAGAAGATGGTGGGTAAAGCGGAGGATGTAGATTTTTTGGATAAGCTGCTTCGGGATCAGATGATTACTCAACTGAAAAATGATTCGAAGGAAAAAGAAGACTTTATGAATACGATCAAAACCGTCCGTGATCAGATTAACAACCAATTGAAAATTACCAAGCCTTCTGGGATTGAGGCCATGAAAGAACAGCTTATTGATGCTGCCAATTATAGTCTTGAGGGGGATGGGAAAAGGATACGCCCTATATTGACCTGGGTCATGGGTGTGAACGAATATGGCTTAGACGCATCGGCAATCGTGCCCCTTCTGAGATCATTGGAATATATGCATACAGCCTCCCTGATTTTTGATGATTTGCCTTCCCAGGATAACGCGTCTACCCGTAGAGGGCGTCAGACATTACATCAGGTGCACAATAGCGCTACTGCGGAATTAACCGGACTATATCTGATCCAGAAGGCTATCGGGGAACAATCGTCACTGAACCAATTCAATGCTGAGACTGTACTTGCCTTGATCCAATACTCGGCTCGTAAGGCAGAGGATATGTGTATGGGGCAGGCGATGGATCTGGATTCCAAAGGAAAGGCTTTGACATTGGAACAGCTGAATATGATGTGCTTTTACAAAACAGGAGTGGCGTTCGAGGCTTGTCTCGTTATGCCAGCCATGCTCGCACAGGCCGAGGAGCTGGAGATTGCTGCTTTGCAGAAATTTGCCTATCATATGGGAATTGCTTTTCAGATTAAAGATGATTTGCTTGATGTGGAAGGAGATACGCTGTTACTTGGAAAACCTGTGGGTCAGGATTCAGATAACAATAACTCGAATTTCGTGTCCATCCTTGGTTACGAAGGTGCCAGTAAAGAAATGTGGGAGCACTACTGCCTTGCCATGGAAGCATTAAAAGAGGTACCCCGCAATATCGCTTTTCTGAAGCACTTAATGAATTATATTGTGAACCGGGATCGTTAAAAAGAATTGTGCCCCATAGCTCCATAGGAGTGGTGGGGTGTTTGTACGTTGAGACAGTAGAGTTGCTCATACTTCCTTGCCCCTCTTTGGTGATCATCTAATGTAACGCAGATACGTCTGGATAAACAAGCAAAGATGTGAATATCTGGTGACTTCAGTACCGTATTTTGTCCGTTACGGCGCGTTCTACATTATAATGTTTAAAAACGGACAAGGAGATGAACTCCAGATGAAAAAAGGAATCTTGGTCGCTTCAGGGTTGGTTGTTGCGGCATTGGGCACGTACCTGATTGCAGGAAATATGCAGAAAGAAGGAGCGGACAAGCTCGGGACAACAGATATCAAGCAATTGGTGCATGATTTCAGCGCAGGCAAGGGAACAGGTCAATCCGCTTCCATTAATTCCAGTCAGTTAATTGTTAATGGAGACAATACCCAACCCATAACTTATAATTTGCCTGACAACGAGTTTTTTGTTTCGATTGCGCCATATGTAGAAGAGACCCACCCTTGTGCAACTCATAGTCTAACCGGCTGCCAAGGCGAAATAAAAAACGGAGAATTCAATGTGACCGTTCACGACTCCGAAGGGAATGTCATCATGGAGAATGCTGCCATGAAATCACAACCCAATGGTTTTATTGATCTATGGCTACCGAGGGATAAAACCTACCGCATTAGCGTGAATCATGAAGGTAAAACGGCTGAAACTGAATTCTCTACATATGAGAAAAACGATACGTGTATCACAACGATGCAGCTAGGCTAATGATAGAGAATAATGGGGTTGAGCTTACTGATCGCTCGTACACTTTAAGTCCACATAACCCTGCGTTCATACATAGCTTTTAGTAAAGAGCCTACGTCTGACGGAGGCTCTTTGTGCTGCCCTAATCTTTTGCTGGAGTTGCGGAACAGGTTAGGTGGGAATCTATGAGGAATCAGATAGCGAAACTTTAAATTGTATATACTAAAAACCTATTGAAATAGCTGCAAACTTCCGACATATTATCTAAGAGCTTTTCGCTCAATATTCCTCGGGGAGATGGCAGCATGTCACAAAATATGAAGAAGCGCGTATCCAGATCATCCAGCATCGCGAACACATTGGCCATGGTCTTGTTAGTTATTATCGTTGTCGTCTTTGCAATCTTGGGGACGTTCATGTTTGCAAGCACGCGAAGCATACTTGTCAAGCAGCAAGAGGCCATGCTCCAGACCAAGACGCAGGCCATCGTTAGTCAATTCGATGCGTTGTTTAAGGAAAAGGGCTCACTTGTCCAGCAAATGTCAACGAACAACACTTTTAAGCAATATTTAGAAACCACCCCATCGGCAGAAATGGTGAAAACTTCTCCTTATGCTGCGGAAACAGTAGCGACTTTGGCAGCCATTGTAAAGGCAGAGCCATCTTTTGCCGACGCCTGGATTGCAGGAATATCTGGTAAAGGCTTCTTTCTTCAGAATGATGGTGTTGCTTCCAAACCGGATTTCGATATCCATACACGCCCGTACTTTAAACCGGCAGTTGAAGCAAACGGTTTATACTACTCAGAACCCTATAAGGACGTCAATTCGGGTAATGTGCTCATGGGCATTTTCTATCCGATCAAAGATAGCAGTAACCAATTAATCGGATTTGCTGCTGTCGATATTGCTTTCAAAGACATCCCTGCCGTTATGCAAAGCTATTCGCTTGGAAGCACAGGCTATTCAATTCTTGCATCCAAAACAGGTGATATTTTGTATCACCCCGATCAAAATAAAGTGCTGAAAGAAAAGATTAACGAAAGCACAGGTGATCTTGGGGAGATCGGAAAGAAGATGATTGCTGGTGAGTCCGGAGTACAGCTCATTAATGATAATGGGGAACGTCGTTATATCGGGTATGCAACCAGTAAAGACACGGGGTGGTCCGTAGGTGTAACTATTTCTGAACAAGAGGCGCTCGCAGAATTAAAAGCCTTTACCTGGATTACGATTGGCGGTTTTGCTGCAGCCACCATTCTGCTGGTTGTGATTTGTTATATAACGCTCCGCTATCTGTTGAGATCAATCCCGAAATTGCTTGCCAAAATCAAGCTGATTGAAAATGGAGATTTGACCGTTCCGTTTGATACGCATTCCAACAACGAAATCGGGCAAATTTCTCAAGGAATTTACAATATGGTTCAAAAAATTCAAGGCATGCTCCAAATGGTGGGTGGCTCAGCTCAAGTCTTGAATCAGTCTTCAAATGATTTGCAATCCATTTCTTCCAGAACCGCGATCACCATGAACGATACGGCGACAGCAATTAATGAAATTGCCAATGCAACGAACTACCAATCCATCGAAACGGATAACATTTTACAAAAAACCGGAGCCTTATCCGGCCAAATTGACGAGATTGCCAATGATACGAAAGCCATCGAAACAATGGTGCAAACCTCGGTCGAACAAAGCGGATTGGGGCTGACAGTAGTAGATCAGCTGTCCAAATGGGCGGAAGAAAATCACAATTCAACCCAAGCGATGTCGGCCATCATTCAGGATATCGATCTGAGCCGTCATGAGATTTCGGGGATCGTGGATACGGTCAACCAAATTGCAACGCAGACCAACCTGTTAGCGCTCAATGCTTCTATTGAAGCTGCACGTGCAGGAGAACAGGGCAAAGGGTTTGCTGTGGTTGCCGGGGAGGTTCGCAAATTGGCTGAGCAGACGGCACTGGCGACACAGGAAATCTACAAGAAGGTACGTGTCATTGAAGAAAAAACCAGTGTATCGGTTGAGCATACCGTTCATGGTCTGAAAATTGCAGAAGAAAATGCGAGATCGGTGGAGGACACCAAGCAAGTATTCTTTAGCATTAACAAGGATTTGGAAGATTTGAAATTGCGAATGATCCAGATCAGCACCAACACCTCCAAAGTCCACAAGCATAAAGATGAGATTTTGCAGGCGCTGGAAATCATCTCTTCCACCACCGAAGAGAATTCTGCTTCAACCGAAGAGGTTAGCGCCAGCACGCAGGAACAATTGGAGAGCTTCGAACAGGTTGCTGAACTCTCCAAACAATTAAACCAATTGTCCACTAAGCTGCAAGACGAATTAAAACAGTTTAAGGTTGAGTAACAAGGCTAGGCATGATTTTGACTTATATACAGCAAAGCCCGCGTTCAGCGGGCTTTTTAGCTTCAACAGCTGTTGTGGGGTAGAGGGCATGGTAACTGGTGCGGGATACAGATAGACCATACGTATAAACTGAAATATTAGCGGGGTGAAGATATGAATTGCTTTGAAAAAAATATGGTGTCCGTCTGGTACGGTCACTTTGCCTCTGAAGATGAGTTGTTTGAATATGTTGAGATCAAATACCCGGAAGATGAGAATGAGAATATTTTTAGCGGTTTTTTAAATGATCATAAAATAGATGATTTTGACGAAGATTTTGCTGAAGGAGTCTTTCTGGTTGATGGGACCGATGATGGTATAAAAGATGTTTCCTATGTTGATTCTTTTTTATCTCCACTATTAAATGACTTAAGTAAAGTAGATGGTAAATATAATTCGTTGTTCTTTATATATGATTGTAATACAAGTGGTTTATCTGAAAAAAATGGCGAGGAACTACGCTTTTTAGCCGCATATCCTTATTCAAAAGATTAACGGTTACACTATTCTTTTGTCTTCGGAGTCTCATTCCAAGTAATTATGATAATGAAAATTGAACTTAAAGGATCAATAATTTGATCCGAAAGAATCAGGGCCTTAAGGTGAATTTCCATCTTAAGGCCCTTTTTTTGTGCAAAATTAGATTTCCAAATTTTTGAACGGCTGATATACTAAGGAGATAAGTGAGATGAAGATAAACCTACTCTATCGGGATGAAGCAGGAAGGTTCGGCAAACGCTGCTCTCCAAAGTGGCCTTTGCGGTGGCCGAGCAGTACATAAGGGTTGGACAGCTAGAAGACTGACTATTTCCAGGGCAGAGAGAAGGCCGCCACCTGACGGAACGTTCAGCGCAGAAAGTGTTTGAAAAAGCGCTGGTTGAAGCGGACATTCGCAAACAGGTGAGTATCCATTCGCTAAGGCATTGCTTTGCGACCCACTTACTGGAGAATAGGATCGATCTTCACTATATATTCAGGAACTGCTAGGGCATCAGAGTGTGCGAACGAGGAGCGGTATACACATGTGAGCAGACGGGACATTGGGGGGAATCAAAGTCCGTTGGACCGGATGAGCGGGCTGGAGGATAGAAACGCAGAAAGTGCGAGAATAAGGGGGAAAGTGCAGGATTCATAAAGTTCGTAAATAAGACGTTATATGACATAACCCGAATAATTAGAAGTTCTATTACTCTTGTGGGGGAATTTAAATGAAGCTAAAAGATTTAATTGATGAGTTCATTCAAGCAAAGCAAAATGAACAATCAAGGAATGTCGTTGGATATTATAAGGATTTAGGTGTATTTCATGATTTTCTTGAAAGTAAAGATGTAACAGAAAAAAATATTAACGAATATTTAAGGGGAATTTCAACTGATATAATAATTGATTGTATTAATTATTATATCACGAAAAACAACGTAACCTCTGTATCAACTGTTCAGAGGTTTGTTTCAGTGGTAAAGGAATTTTTTGTATACATAATGACTGTAGGGCATGTTAAGAATGAGCCTCTGTTAAAGGCTATTGGTTTACCTGCGCATAAAATTGATTCATTTAGGTATTCAATAAATAAAGCAGTTTCTGATCACCCAATCCTTAAAGAATCTGGGAAGTCAAGCCGATTCACTGAAGAAGAGATTATAGATTTAATTAATGAATGTAATAGCGTCATACAGGATGTATCAAGGTATGCAGAATCTGATTCAATTAGTTTTAATAAACTATTGTCTGCAATAATTTATAAGTTAACTATATTTACTGGAATTGCATATAGAGAAATTATTGATTTACCTAGAACCTCGTATAAAGAGAATATTGGGATAATAACAATTAACGAATTTTCTATACATCTTCCAGAGCAACTTGTAGGACAACTTAATGAATATATTTATATACGTGACAGTAAGTCAATTTCCACGAAATTATTAATACAATTTGATGGGAGCGATTTACCAGAAAAAACAAGCTCAAGAGTAACTTTATTGAAGGAAATAACAGGGAGAGGTGGACTTACAGGAATTATAAAATATGCAATTACCGAGATGCTTAAGATTGATGTGAATCCTAAAGTAATTATGAATTTTACAGGAGTAAAAGACAAAATTATTGAGCACTGCATTGAAACCATATATTCAGAGTCACTAGGAACAAGTAGGTATCTAGATTCAAAGATTAGAAGTTTGAAGATTTATGAAATAATATAGCATGCTTTCGAGGAAGTGGCCTATACCATATAACATTATTTTCAAGCTGCGGCTCCTAATGGAGCCTTGGTCTACAAGATGGATTTCGGGGAGGGATTTCAGCAGACAACCCCTTTGGGGTTCATGAATACGAGAATGTTATACGAAATTATTGTAAAAGGAGACAAACAATTGAACTATCACTTAAAACGATCTATTTATTCCTTTATATCTAAGATTATTCTAATGATTATAGTTTCATATTTGGGAAAAACTTTTTTTCCTGATGTATCAAAATTTATGTTTTCGTTTTATTTTTGGTTAATTTATTCGATCATAATAATTGGTATATGTTATAAGGATTATAAAGAAATTATTGAGTTTTCTAGACACATGAACTTGATTTATAAAACTAAAAAAGAAAAATTATCTTATGCAAGGTTAGAGATGTATGCAGTGTGGTCAGGGACTTTTGTTGAAATAACTAAAACAAAATTAGATCTGTTAAAGACGTTCTCACCCATACCCATTATAATATTTATCTTAGGTCTTTATACAAATAATAACTCCAGCATTAATAACAAAATCAATCTTTTTTCGACAGAATTGTTACTTGGTGACTTGTTAATGTATCTGGGTATCGGTATCCCAGTATTTTACGTTTACTATATTTATTCAACATTTTCAGCCTATAAAAAACACTTGAGAACAATGATGGATTATAAGGCTGAAGCAATTGTTGCGAACGAGAAAACTAAGGAGGTCAGTAAATAATTCAGTGACGACAAGGACTCCGCATAACATTCCATTCACGCACCGTTAATATGTTCCTTGATCTGCCGAAAAATCGTGGCAGATAACTCCTGACGGAGTTCGTGAATGGGCAAAACTTTATATGACAGAATCAAAATGAAAAAGAGCCTGAAGGCTCTCAATCTAAAGATATATGTAATTCGTTATGCAGATGAAGAGCGTCCTTAAAACCTTGCAAATAAATTTCACGTTCTAAAATAGCTTGAACAGAAAGCTCAGCATCATCGTAAAGGAATAGGATCTTCTGAATATTCTCCGGTACTCCTTCATGTAACTGCTTGAAGTAGAGATTCCGTTCGGATGAGAACTGGTTGTAGCTGGAGTTGTTTTTGATAAGCTCGCCATATAAAGATTCAATTCGAGTCTGAATCAGTGAATCAAGTAAGACTTCCAAAGAATTATGCATTCTGAACACCATCCAATTTATTTGACTTTATGAATTAAAGTTCAACTTATTGAATATAATTTTAACATGTAAAATAATTAAGTCAATACATGTTGAAGATGTTTTTGATAAAGAAAATATACTTTCATATAATTAAAGAAAAATTCACTTGATGTGTGAAAGGAATATCAGATGATTAGTTATAAACCTTTTCAAAAATTATTGATCGACAGGGAGATTAAGAAGCAGGATTTATTGAAAATGACAGGTATTTCGTCTGCTACAATGGCGAAACTCAATACGAACGAATATGTGTCATTAGAAGTGATTGATAAATTATGTGCGGCTTTAGGTTGTCAGCCAGGAGATTTATTGGAACATATAGCAGAACAATGACTGATTAGAATCAAGAATGACTGTTGGTTAATCGAAGAAGTGATTCCGTCATATAACATACTATTCAAGCAGCGGCTCCTTTCGGAGCCTTGGTCTGCTAGAAGGATTTCAGGGAAGCATTTCAGCAGACAACCCTTCGGGGGTCTTGAATACAGGAACGTTATACGACAGAATCAATAATAATAGAAAAAAGGATGATAAGACTTTTTAAATGTTGGGATTTTGCAGTTCAATAAAGAGTTATAGAATATCTTTAAAATTTGAATCTCCATTGCTGTTGGAGCATTAGCAGATACATTTTAGGTAAACCGATGAATAAAAAATAATGTGAAAGCTTGAATTCATAAGTAGGAGGATTTATGAAATTAATAAGTTTATATATAGAAAATTATAAAAAATTCAAGAGAAAAGAAATTGTTTTTTGGGAGTCACAAAGTGAGATAGAAAAGATGTTATATAAAAATGCTAGTATTACTGCTTTCATAGGCCTGAATGGCACTGGGAAAACGACGATATTAAGTCTTATTGCTAATATTTTTAGAAACTTAGAGCGGTCTCAGTCTAAAATACCTACAGATTTTAAGCTTAACTATGAAATTAATGATCATCAAGTGAGTATTCAAAGGTATGAGGAAGTTGTATATATGAGGATAGATGATGAAGGAACATTTGTATTACCCGAGAGAGGAAGAAGGAAAGGACAAGATTATTATAATAAAGAAAAAGTTCCTTCTGACTATACTGAAAAAACAAAGAAATTTCATGAAATATTAGATTTTATACCTAGACGAGTGATAGTTTCTGGCTTTGATAGTGAATACGAACTAGAATATCCGATCAATCTATTAGCTACTAAACTGCTAAAAATAAATAGCAAACTTTACTATAAAAATACTTACGGAATGGACTTTTCAGAAGGTATTTTTAAATTTATTAATATGTATTTCCAGAATCAACAATTGAACTACATATTTAAAAAAATGAACATTAGCTTTGTGAATAAGATCTTTGCTAGGTACTCACATCCGACTTTCTACAAATTCGAATCAGGAGAAAATATACACGATGGATTTTATGAGGAATTGGGATATTGTTACGTAGAAGATTACGGTAAGTTTCTCATAAAGAAATCAGATATTCCGTATTTCGAAGATCTAATAAAAATAAAGCAGAAATATCCCAAAGCATTTCGTGACTTTTACAATGAAGATTTTATCACAGGAGAATTTTTTGAAGTTTTCGGAAACGAAATGGACGTAGATGGATTCAATGTCATTTTTAATTTTGAACACTTTCATAAAGATTATATCATGGAGTTAATTTATATTCTTTTGAAACATAAGCATTTGTATTTTAATGATGTAATTATCAAACGAAATGAGGGTGAAGAATATAAGATAAAAAATATGAGTACAGGAGAAAAGCTTTTGTTTGGTGGGCTCTTTTTTTTATTAACACATATAAAGAACAATTGCATTTTAATCATTGAAGAGCCAGAATTACATTTGAACTATTCGTGGAATAAGCATCTACTACCTATCCTATCAATTTTATTAAAGGAATACGATTGTCATTTACTTATAAGTAGTCACAATTATAGCTTTATTAATAGCCTATTTTCAGAACAAATAAGAATTTTGGAAGATGATGAAATAAAGACACCTGAGTTTAATACTTTTCTTGCAGATGAGAGAGTAATATTAGATAAACTTGTAGACAATGAGCAAATGGAAAATAGATTTGAAGAAGTAGTTATTCAAGCAGTAAAAGAAGAGGATACGGCGTCTTTGAAAGCATTTTTTGGAGCAATGGGGGAATCTTTTTTAAAGGTAATGGTTTTTAAAAAATTGCTTGAATTAGGTGAGATTAATGTGGAAAGTTAGTAACTTCAAAAATGAAGCAAAATTGAAGTTGTTTCAAGATAATATCTGTTCCCCATTTTTATCTACTCTAGTTAAATACGCTACGAAAAAACAATTATTTCAGTCTTTTGAAAATTATCTCGATCAAAAACACAGTAAAAAAAACTACTATGCTGTTTTAAAATATGTAATAAATTTAAAATTTAATAAATTTTATATAAAATATTATTTAGAGGAATTAATTAACACAAAAAAAGTGAGATACTTAAGAAAACAATTCGAAATTTTTAAAAAGCAAAATACTCAGCTTGATAATTTTGATTTCAATTTAGTGAAAGAAGATATAGACCCGGTATTAAAAGATATTTTTATTGAGGTATTCTATCAAAAGCTATTTGATAACGCCAAAATTTGGGGAATAATCGATTCCCATTCAAGCACCTTTTCAAGGCAGATATTTCATGAGAATTTCAAAGGTGAAAACAATATCTATATATGTCCATATTGCGATGTGGATACAATTATTTCTGATGGGAACATAGTTATTGAACATTTTATACCAAAATCAGATTACCCGTTTGTTAGTATGCACCCCAACAATTTAATGAGTTCCTGCTATGGCTGTAACGGTATATATGGAAAGCATACTAAATATTATGCACCTATTTATTCACCTTACAATATTCAAATTGGGGAACTTATTAAATTTGGTATTGATTTTTCAGAAAAGAAAGTAACTCTAGATGGAGCTGGAGAGTTGAAAGTCGATAATTATATCAAAACATTAAGACTAGAGCCTAAGTATTCTAAAAAAGATGTGTTTGATTTAGTTTATTCAAATTCTAATTTTATTTTTGGATTAATTACAAAAGATAAAAAACAAGAAATTGATACAGACTTATTAAAGAAATATTTACAAGTAAAGAAGAACCCCTTAACTTTTCTTACTCTAAGTGTTTTTAATGATGTTTGTAAGTATGAGTCAAATAAGTAGTTAAGATCTTAGACACAAGAGTTAATTCGAGAAGCAATTCCGTCGTATAACATAGTATTCAAGCAGCGGCTCCTTTGGAGCCTTGGTCTGCGAGAAGGATTTCAGGGAAGCATTTCAGCAGACAACCCCTTCGGGGTTCATGAATACAGGAACGTTATAGGAAATCATTGTAGAGGATGAAAAGAGATAATGCGATTTTACATTTTTTCAAAACATGAAAGGTATTATAAGATCATAGTTTTTTCTTTAATTCTTGTTGTTACTCTTGCATGCATTTATTTGTACATTAGTCTTAACGATACTTTGAAATCGAATGAGTTGAATATCTTAACATTTGTATTAAGTTTTTTTTATGCTCTACTTCTTTTTATTATCGGTATATATTTGACAACCATGCAAAACAAAACTGGAAATTTATTTTATAGAAGAAAAGAACAATATAGGTCCTTGAAAAGTTTACTATCAGCTTATTCAAGCAACTTCACAATAAATGTAGATACGAATACTTTGTACTCCACGGTTCTTTTCCTTCAAGTTTTAACGGGGAGAACTGATTCCGCTAAGAAAGCACCTATTCAACAAGACGGATTTGAATTTACTAATAAGTATCTTAAATTAGAAAAATCTTTTTTAGAACATCAGGGTTTAACGGATAAGACAGGTTCTAAAGGATAAGGTTAGTCAAGGTTCAGACCTTAAACCAAAAAAATCGAAGTACAAACCTATAGAAAAGAAAATGAAAAAACATCATCTAAATATAGTCAAGAAAGTAAACAAAAATATACTCAAAATAGAAAAGGTATATAATGAAAGATTAACTGTAAGCCTTAATGATGAAGATAGTCTAGCACACAATCTTTTAGTTCTAGAAAGATTATTAAATCAAATAAGGGATAACTTGCTAAACCACAAAGACATAGATCAAATTGCTCATGATTATTCTAATTACTTAAAGAGAGAGATTGAATTACTGATCATACAATTTGGAGACAGAGTAGATAATTGCATTAATAAAGTAGAAAATCTTGAAATGCGGCTCGAAGGCGACAATGACATCCTATAACATAATATTCAAGCGGCGGTTCCTGAAGGACCCTTGGTCTGCTGGATGGATTTCGAAGATGTATTTCAGCAGACACATCCGACTTTGTCGGACGTCGTGAATACAGGAACGTTATCTGCAATTTCTCAAATATATTTAGGGAGGGAGAAGTAATGAAAAATCATGATGATGAAAAATCTGCCTTAGAAGAAGCTGCCGTTGGCATCTTTGTAGATTTATATAATTTAAATCGCGAAGATCACTTAGAAGTAATAGAGAGACGTGAGCGTCCAGATTATATCTTAAAGAGCATAAAAGATGGATTAGTAGCTCTAGAAGTAACTCACCTATTCTACGATGCCGACGAAGCTAAAATGTTATTTGGAAGATCGGCTGAGGAAATGCATGGATTAGAAAATTCAGCAAGCTATATGCAGGTTCTTAATGAACTACTGAAACAGAAGGAAAAAAAGATAGAGAAGTATGATGCTGCATATCCAATAGCGCTTTTAATTAGGAACGCTTCTCCTATATTCGGAATGAGTGATTTTCTTAGAAATAAAAATGCAATATACAAGCCAGAAAAATACACTCATATTTGGTTTGTTTCAAAAGACGGAAATGATAATGAATGGTCGTTAAAAGACTTGCTTACTGTTTAGTCAAAGAAGTGAGAAACAGCAGATAACATAATATTCATGCATCGGACATTCGTCCTCGGTCCGGCAGTCGCCGGACACCCAGCATGCGCTGGGTCATGAATACAAGAACGTTATAGGAAATATCCATATCTAAAAATTTATATTTATAATAAAAAGCAAGATTATGGAGGAGAACTTATGAAACATGCATTTAGTTTCCCTGAATACATAAGAAAAACACTTAAGGATTATGTTAACAATGCTATTCTAAAGACATTACCTGAACAAAATAACCAAGAATCACATTACACCTCGACATTACTAAGCAATCTACGAGGGACTGTGATAAATGATGATAACTACAAAATAGAGTTCTTTGGAGCGAATATAGATGATAGAGGGAAGAATTCTGCTGAGTCTAAGTATGGAGCTGACTTATCAATCGTAGCTGAAATAGTGGATAAAGAGAATCCGGCAAAAAGAATAAAGAAAGCAATTCTTATTCAAGCAAAATTGATGAAAGAATCAAACAGTAAATTAGAATCAAAAGGATTGAAAGAACAAATTGAAAAAATGAGAAAAATAACGCCGAATCCTAAAGTAATGAAAATAGCACCTTATAAGTACGATAGAAGTAAGAGAACAGTAAGTGTATGTAGTGGGAATAAAATATTAAATGATGAAAAGTACAAAGAGTATGATTTAGCAGATTATTTCGTAAAACGTGTGATTACAACATTTGATGGAGATACAAGACCAGAATTTGTTGAAAGGGCATTAAGAAGTGATCTGGAAATATTACAACTTTCAGTTGTTAAGAAGTAAGTATTTCTATACTTTCATTTGATTGATTGAATAGATTAGCATTATCGAAGAAGTCGGATACATCCTATAACATAATATTCACGCTGCGGACATTCGTCCTTGGTCCGGCATACGCCGGACACTCAGCATACGCTGAGCCGTGAATACAGGAACGTTATCGGAAATTAATGCAAATCTGAAATGCTCAAATATAAATATCTACTAAGAGAAGGTGCCTTCATGGACAAGAATTCATTAAATAGAAGAAGCATTATTGTTGATGGGGAAAATGGTGTCGGCAGCTCGGAAGACTTAAAAAAGAATGTTGTTCATAAAACAAACAGCCTATATTGGGATACCAAAGGCAATGACTTCTTAAAAGCAATCGTGCTCCCTTATTATGGAGCATTTATCTCAGAAGAAAAGTGCCAGCTCTTTGGTGATATCTCAGGAAAAAAACTGCTGGAGATCGGCTGCGGAAATGGTCAATCCTTGCAATATCAAGGGGAACGAAACGCATCTGAACTATGGGCTGTGGATATTTCAGAAAGACAAATTGAAAAGGCAGCGCAACATTTGAAGTCATGTGGAATAGCAGCAAAATTGATATGTTCTCCCATGGAAGAAGAATGCGGCATCCCGACGGATTATTTTGACTATGTTTATTCAATTTATGCCATAGGTTGGACCACCAATCTTGAGGGTACCTTTCGACGAATATCTTCTTACCTTAAAAAAGACGGGCTATTTATTTTCAGTTGGTCTCACCCTATACACAGATGGGTCACTACAGAAAATGATAGGTTTGTAATTAATAAGAGTTACTTTAATGAAGGTTGGTATCCGGTAGTTGATGAAGGTGAGCTATTGTTAGCGGACCGTATGCTGTCAACTTATGTAAACGCGCTTGCAAAAGCTGGGTTTGTAATTGAGCTAATGATTGAGGAATCTGATTATGAGTTTATGCAATTGCGGGATGATAACAGCGATATGGCAAAGAGAGCAAAGATGCTTCCAGTAACTTTTGTGATAAAGGCAAGAAAACTATAAGATATAGAAACAAAAGCGAAACTGACTCCAAGATTTTTAGAGGTTCGAGGAAGGTATTGACATCCGATAACAAAACATTCGCGCTGCGGGTCGCTGTCGCACCCCTTGGTCCGCCCGAGGATTTTCAGGGAAGATTAACAGGCGGACAACCCTGCACTGCCTAACCGCATCGCGGCCGCTCCCGTTGGTCGCTTAAGGCAGTGAGGGTTCGTGAATGCCTGAACGTTAACTGAAATTCCGACAAGTTCATGATTGAAGGAAATATCAAAGGAGGAATTAATTTGCCTTGGCCTATGGTACACTTTGCAATTTCAGAAAACCTTTCTATTAATGACCCCTCACCCAATTTTTTGTTAGGCAGTATTGCTCCGGATGCGATTCATATGAGAGGGAAGGTATCCAGGGAAGAAAAAGGTGTGACTCATCTCGTACATAACGATAAATTACCAGCCAAGGAATTGATCATGGAGAAGTGCAAGGAATATTTACTGAAGCAAGCGGGGCCAGAATGGAAGGACTTTGTTATAGGTTACTTTTCACATATTTATACAGATTTAAGGTGGACAGATACCGTCTATTTCGATTTTGAGAAAAACTACAGAGGCGAAAAGAATGATATTAGAAAGACATATAACCTTGAAGTTAGCCAAGTAGAATTTGATCTCTTAAGATCAATGGGAAGTACTGAAAAACTGTTTACAAAACTCTTAAAAGCCAAGGGATATACAATAAATCCTTACATTACGCAGCTTGAAGTCAATCAGTATAGGGATAATAAGGTGAGATGGCTGCAAAATCTAAAGAATGAACCTCATATAGCACCTATCTATTTTAAAGCAGAAATTATTAAGATCTTTGTTAGTGAAACATCAAGGGAATTGAAAGAACTATTTAAAGACCAGAGTATTGATTATTTCGAAGGAGGCAGGAACATTAGTTAACATCGTATATACGCTGCGTCCTGTCGGCCTTGGTCTGCAAGAGGGATTTTGAGGAAGCCTATTCACCAGACAACCCTGCACCACCTAACCGCATCGCGGCCGGACCTACGGTCCTTAAGGGGGTGAGGGTTCGTAGATACACAAACGTTATGTGAAATCGACGATATTATTTAAGAGGTAAGCACAATGAAGATAATAAGAAATAAAGAAGAACTTGAAGGCACTTGTTATATTGAAATTTTGCCGGGTAGATATCTTGGTCAATGTTGGAATGATACTTCAATCTTTTTGACCGAAGAAGTATTTGGTTTTATAGAGAAATCAATTGAAAGTGAATATACTACTTATGATCACTATGCTTTTAATGAGATTCAAAAGGAAATTTGGGGGAGAATCCTAGGGAGATTAGAAAGAGTAATAAATCTTCTTGAAGGACAACCCGAAATGAATACACTTAAAGAGCATATTGGCTTTTTCTTTGGATGTAGTGAAGATGAATTTATAAAAGACTATGAAAATAACATTGAAAAACTGAGGAAATTAATTAACGAATTTCAAACATGGATTAAAGAGCGATTGAAATCCAAAAATTATATTTCAGTACTAGGCATTTAGCTAATTTAAGGAAGTTGTCGACATCACATAACATCTTATTCACGCTGCGGAACCTGACGGCTCCTTGGTCCTCCCGAGGAATTTGGATCTAGGCGGACAAAACCTGCGAACCTAACCGCGTCGCGGCCGCCCCGTTGGGGCTCAAGGTTCTCGGGTTCGTGAATACAGAAACGTTATACGACAGAATCAAAGTTAAAGAAAGGGAGAATTACATCATGAAAAATGTAGCTATAGTAATAGCAGTATCAGATTACGAAAATATCACGCCACTACCAGGTTGTAAAAATGATTATAAACTTATATCAGATATTTTAAAGGCAACAAATAAATACACAGATGTTTTAGAAATATATGAAAAAACCGATTCTCTGAATGTAAAAGAAAGTTTAACGAGTTTCTTCTCTGGTATAAAGGAGGAAGAGATTGGGGAACTTTTCTTTTACTACACTGGACATGGAACTTATGATGGGGAAGAAGAGGATCTTAGATTTGTTCTAACAGACTATTCAAAAGAAAAATATAATACAACTACTCTTTCAAATAATTTTATTGATCAACAGATTAGAGGAGTTGATCCAAAATTAACTGTAAAAGTAGTTGATGCATGTAATTCCGGAATACCTTATATCAAAGGAGATTTAGAGGTTACTCAAATCTTCGAACAAGAAAAAGCAATTAGTAATTTGTATTTTATGTTCTCTTCTCATAGCCATCAGTCTTCCTATGTAGATACGATTAGTCATTTTACAAAAAGTTTTGCCGAAGCCATCTTAAATTACAAAGGAAATGAAATCAGCTATGCAAGCATTATAGAATACATTAAAGATAAATTTGCTCAGTCAAGTAAACAAACTCCTTATTTTGTTACTCAAGGCACTATGAGTGATATTTTTTGTAATATTACAGATATCATAAAAAATATTGATATAAAAAAATATGAAAAACAAATTCTTGATTATAAAAAAGAAGAAACTTCATTGACTGAAGCAATTAAAAGATTATCTAAATCATATTCATCTAAAGATGAGATTGATAAGATTTTAAGTGAGATGAAAGAAGCATTTGCTGAAATAATTAATATTGACTTTCTTGCAGAGATATTTTCTTTAGATGTTATTGAAGTATCAAATTATACAGAAATTTTAGACATAGATTCAGTAGCTAGGTGGATTGATGAAAAGCCTAATGATTATTTTATTGAAGTAGAGAAAGAAGAGATCAGTAATAGTAACAATATTTATGGGAATCTCATCCCATTGTTTAAGCCAAAAGTTGAGTTTAAAGGTATTTTTACAAGGCTGAATACTACTTTTGACTCTCTTAAAATAAAATTAAATCCAAGTTATCCGGCAACTTTCCCTTACCAATGTAATGTAGTTTTTTTAATTTCACGTTATAAGATTACCGTTTTTTATAAATTCATCACGTATCATGAAACTGGATGGGAAATATATGATTATGGTGATAAAAGTAAATGGAAGTATTTCGATTTGAGATATGCCAATAAAAGTGAAGGAATGAAAAGAATTAAGAAAATCAATAATGAATTTTTTGAATATATTAAAAGCAGTATACAAGCACGCTTGGAAGTACAAAATTCCTCGAATAAACATGATTAAGTTAAATAGGTTAGAGCGTTGAAAAAATATAAATAAAGCCTAATCGAAGAAGTAATTTCGTCGTATAACATAATATTCAAGCAGCGGCTCCTTTGGAGCCTTGGTCTGCGGATGGATTTAGGGGAGGAATTTCAGCAGACAACCCCTTAGAGGTTCATAAATACAGAAATGTTATGTGAAATCACATAAGATTTTAAAGGATGGATGATTCAATTGGATAATTTAGCGCTAGAGAGCTGGATTGATACACATAAAATTATGGATAGGACCTTAGAAGGTTTTTGGGTAACATTCAATAACTACATGAAAGAATGTCCAGAAGAAATTAGTTTGTTTTTTGATGAATTGAATCTAGAAGATATTAAGCCTTCAATATATACAATTGAGTATAAAACTATTTTTCATTCCGATTATCAGATTGCAGACAGTCACTATTCCCAGCAGGTTATATCTACGTTAGACATTTACTACAAAAAAAAGAGAATAGGTTATTATAGAATGTTCTTTTATACCGATGGCGAATGCTTTGACGATAGCCTAGTTACGGAATGGACAGGCTGGTATATAACATTGAAACTTAAAGCGTTAATTGAACTTCAACAAGAAATTAAAAATGAATTGGTAAAAAATAAGATCAAAGAAGATGAAATCGAAAAAATCTATAATTTAATAGATAAACAAATATCTAAAATCAAAGTTCAAATCCATAAATAATTGTAGGTAGAAAGTTCGAAGAAGATGTGGCATCACATAACATAATATTCAAGCTGCGGCTCCTTTGGAGCCTGGGTCTGATAGAAGAGTGTTGGAGAGAAATTATTTCAGCAGACACCCCCTAACGGGTGCATAAATACAAGGACGTTATAGGAAATACTTGATAAAAGGAGAAAGCAAAATGTTTTAGAAATATCTGCGGATGAAAGGGTATTAAAGATAGATGTTTCACCGAAAATGGCTTATGAATCCAAAGGAACATTTTATGAGTCCCACATTCAGAATTTAATGAAGAGTACCACAAATTTATCATACAAACCTCTGTTGTAGTTTCAATGGAACAAATGGATATGGAATGTACATTGACGCAAGAGGTAGAAATCAATGAAAAGAAAAAATGGGAGATTCTTGGTTTTGTTGGCTTGATACATTAGACGATGATTATGCAGTAATTAGTAAAAGAGCTGATAGAATTGTAAATGAAGATATAGCGGTTTACATGTCGCATTAGTCCGGCTGAAATGTCGCAAAAGTACATGGTAACGCGATGTGGAGATATATTATACTCGCCTTATATTTCGATAATGAAAATCATTATCATACATAAGGAGGATTCACCATGAATAAAGGAACAAAGAGGCAAGCTGCCGGAAGCATGGCACATGCTAACCATAAATCACGATTTTTAATGGGCTGGATGCTGGCCCTTGTTCTTGTACTGACGGCTTGCGGTGCCGGAGCAGGTACAAATGGCGGCAATGAGTCTGCTACAACTCCAACGGACACGCCTTCGAATGGAGCGTCTCAGACTGCCGGAGCCTTCCCGGTTACGATCTCGCATATGAAGGGTCAGTATACGCTTAACGAGAAACCAAAGAAAATTGCTGTGCTTGATGTCAAATTTCTGGATCAATTGCTAGCCGTTGGCGAGCAGCCGGCAGGCAGTGTTATCGCTGAAGGCAATACCACATTTCCGGAATATTTAGGCGATAAGCCGGGTGACGTACAGGTTTTAGGTACACGGGACAAGCCCAATCTGGAAGCGATTGTAGCATTGGACCCGGATCTTATTTTAATGACTGATTTTCAAGAGAAAGAGTATGAGAGTGTAAGCAAAATAGCACCCACAATCGTACTCGACTTCTACGAGGATTGGCGAGATACGTTAGCTACGGTGGCTGCGATCACAGGTAAGCAGGCAGAGGCAGAAACTGTGCGTAAGGCTTATGAGGACAAAATTGCAGGACTGAAGGAGAAGCTGTCGGAGAAGTTGGGAGAGGAAACGGTAGCACTTATTCGTCCGAGAAAAGAAGGCATTCGTGTTCATGGTCTTGAGCATCGAACAGGCGGCATTCTGTATGAGGATTTGGGCTTAAAAATGCCTGCATTAGTCCAGAAGATCAAAGATGATACCTCCGTTGAAATCTCGATGGAGAAAGTTCCTGAGATTGGTGCAGATCATTATTTTGTTCTGTCTGATGAGTTGTTTGCGGCAGAGGCAGAGGCTTTGGATAGCAGTTCAGTATGGAAATCCCTTGATGCAGTCAAAAATAACCGTGCATATGATGTTAATTCTACACTTTGGATCGCTTATTATGGCCCACTTGCAATTAATATTATTGTAGATCAGGCATCGGAAGCACTGTTGGGATCGAATTAAAATGGACCATTATCTATCGACTGACTTATGGCAGCAAACGGTGGATGAACACTCGATTCGGCTTGGTGAGCCATCTGAAGATAATGTCCGTACTATTGCTTTGAGTCAACTACATGAAGAAGCTGCATGCCGAGAGTATTTAAGCTGGCTTCAAGAGTATATTGGTGCGCCTGACATGAGGGTAGCTGCTTCGATGTTAGCTAAGCGAATCGGCTACCTGTGGATTGCTCCGTTGCTGACCGCGATGACCGTTCATCATCAGCATGTTTCTTTTCGGCTAGACAACAGCTTTCTCTATCATCCGACGCTCACAGCTAATGAGGGGGGGACGCATTTTCCTTTTCTAGCTATGAACGGGCTTCGGGCAGAAGCACTAACTGGAGACAGGGAAGTGTGGCGGGAAAAGGTGGTAAAGGAGATGTTTGCGTTACACCTTGCACCGCTGTTAAAGACGCTTGCTGCGATTGCTCCTCTTTCGATGAGTATCCTTTGGGAGAATATCATGATACGCATTGTCCCATTATATACTCCTGAAGTAGACAATGCTGAGCAAGAAAGTCAGCACATCCAGGCAGATTTTTCATATCTGACGCAAGGAGCGCCCGGGCATTTGTTCGGTGTAAAAAGAAATCCGTTCACCCGGTTCACAAAAAATAAGGACAGCATTCCAGCCGTGAAAAGCAAGCGTACCACCTGTTGTTTTTATTACCGGATGTCAGGGGAATATTGCAGAAAATGTCCGAAAATTGACAATGAGAATAAATCTCAATTAAAATGACAACAGTAACAATTTTACTTTTGCTAACAGGCCTGGTTGTAGTTAATTGGTTAAGCCTAGTCATGTGAGTCACTCTAGCAAAGGATGCTATTGTCAGGAGATGAGAGAAATGCCGCTACAAGAACAGACAAGTCTATGGAGTGATACAACGATCAAGATGCTTGACGAGTATAGCGGTACTTTGCAGACAGGCAGTGTTCTTCGCGAAACGGAATTAACTTCGAATGTGTTGTTGCTGGCATACGGAGGGGAAGGGGAGCTTGCAATGAATGGTGAGGTTTGCCACATTGGAGCTTCTTTTGCTGGTCATGTTGTTAAGGGGACATCCTTAACGCTGACGGCCAGATCAGACGACATTTATTATATCGTGATCATGTACAAGGCTTCTTCTATGGAGGGAGCCTCTCTTGTTTTGCCTTCATATCGAAAACATCCGTTGCGCACTTCATTTGTGCAAAATTCGGTAACCCAAGCAGAATGGATCGAGAATGCAGAAAAAATTGTTGCCAAATGGCGTCGTGGCGAAGGGATGGAACGTTTTCATGCCAATGCGTTGCTTCAGGGCATGATCTACGAACTGATCATGGATTACGAACGTGATCAGGGAGGAGAAGCGTCTGACATGGTGGATGTTGTCGCTTCATATATAGCGTCGCATTATCGCCAGAATCTGGAGCTTAAAGAGCTGGCAGCCCTTGCTGGATGCAGCTTAAGACAGCTGCAGCGACGATTCAAACAAGAGAAGCAGCTCGGACTGACTGAGTATGTCATTCAGTTGCGCATGGAGAGTGCATCGCGGATGCTGCGTCACACGGATGCTCCCATCGGTGAAATTGCTGACAGAATGGGCTATCGCGACATGTATTATTTCAGTAGGGCGTTTAAGAAATATTATGGCATCCCTCCGCTGCGTTATAGGCTTGATGCCGCTTCGAAAACAGATATAGACTATGCTCATTCCTTGCAGCGGAACCGCACAGCTTCTTCATATGAGTCGGCCCAAGGCTCGGTGATATGCCATATGCGAGGGGAATACTATGTTATCGGATCTCCGAAGCGTATCGCTGTACTCGATGTGCAATATGCCGATCATTTGCTTGCGCTGGGGCTCTCTCCAGCAGGTAGTGTAGGACTAGGCAATGCAGTGTTACATTTCCCTCAAACGATCAGGGCAGGACTTCAGAATACTGAATTACTCGGAACATATGAGTACCCCGACCTGCTTGCAGTGGAGCGACTGTCTCCGGATCTAATTATTTGCACCGAGGTACATGAGCCGCACTATGAACAGTTAAGCCGGATCGCTCCAGTTCTCATGTTTAAGCGCAATGAAAACTGGCAGACTATTCTGACTCTGTTCGGTGAATTGACAGGCAAACGAGAAGAGGCAAAGCGTATTATAGCGGATTATCACCGACGAACCACATTGCTGTCCGAAGAACTTGCTCGCGTTCTGGCAGGCAAGAGCGTGGCACTGATCCGTCCGCTGGATTCTCTGGTTCGCGTGCATTCTGCCTCTCATCGTACAGGGGCTGTGCTGTACCATGATCTAGGTCTGCCTGTTCCGTTATTTGTGGCAGATACCTCCGACACGGCCTATCACATCTCAGTTGACAGACTACCGGCTGTACATGCCAGCCATTACTTCTTGCTTAGCCATGAACTCATGCAGGAGGGAATATCCGCGACAGAGCAACGTGTCTGGGGAATGCTTGATACCGTTGAGCGCCAGCACATACACTCGGTCGATGCCGCGACATGGATCGGCTGTTATGGACCCACAGGCATCAATGGCATTGTGGATCAGATCGCTCAGGCTTTGTTGGCTTGATGGGAGAAGAAGTTGCTACTTGTGCGCATAGAGATTTTAACAGGAACTAAAGACAGTTCATCTTTGCCTTATGTCATAGAGGGAAAGTTGAACTGTTTTTTTATGGCCAATCCATCAGATAACATCATATCCACGCATCGGAGCCTGGCGGTTCCTCGGTCCGGCAAAGAGGATTGCCAGGGAGGGGCAGGCGGACACATACGCACGGCGGCCACTCATTTCGTTCGCATAAGTCAGAGGAACATCGTGAACACAGAAACGTTATATGCTAGAAATGATGGATAACAAGTAGAATAAAAGAAAAATGCAAGAAAATAAATGAGAACACTTGTTTGCATTCGCAAATACAGGTAAAATATAGATACAATTGACTCTTGGGTGGGCATGGTTTTCCTTCGAAAAGTGAGACCATGGATGTAAAAGATGCGGTGACTCTAATGTTACTATTGTGGACATCTATTCTTGCATTTTTAACATACATCTATAACAACAAGAGAAGGTAAAAAATCACCTAAAGGTTAAGAGCCGAAGGTGGGTTTTTATTATCTGAGACTTAGAAGGGAATAAACCCTCCAAGCCAATTGTAATGACCAGATGTTGACCGTAATTGGTCTTTCTTTAAGTGTGCTAACAGATGAAAAAAGATGAATTAAAGAAAAAATAAGATAAGTGAAGTGAAAAGCAAGTTAGTAAGCAAACTCATATGCGAAATACTATGCAACAATTTTAAAAATCTATTAAAACAAAAACAAGAAAATGAGGGATGTGCCCAATGACATTACAGGACCTATTTAATGAAAAACCAACTCAATTGTAAAAACAAAAGAATGGTTGAATACGGAGATGACCTTTTTACAGAAGAGAGATTATTAATGTGTGATAAAGTCCTTGATAACTATCTAAACCAATTAATATTATTACAAGAAACTAAACATCCTGAAAGTATTATGAAGGCTGTAGAAGAAATTGTAATTACGTTTAATGAATTGAATGAAAAGAACACTATTTTATTGAAACGATGGAACGTGAAGAACTGGCTGAATTTATAGATAAGGCAGCAAGACTAGCTGGATTAGAAATTGAGGAGGATCAAGATATTACAGAAGAATGGAGAGAATGGTGATGGTGAATTAAACAGGATTTCTAAGTAGATTCAATGAATTCATGGTACCTCTGTATAACATCACATCCAAGCATCGTCGCATTCGCTCCTCGGTTCGGCAGAAGTTGAGAAGCCATGAAGTAGAATCAGTCGAACATATTCGGCATACGCCGGACGTCTTGAATACAGAAACGTTATGTGAGATCAGCTAGGAATAAAAAGGCTATATTTAGGAGCAAGTACTATGAAGCGAATTTACAAGCATATCGAAGAATACACAGATCAGGAAATAAAAGATATTTTAACTCGCCGAGAAGTAGAAAAACTTATATATTTACCACTTTCAGTTGGAATGTATCATCACAATTGGAAGTTTGCTCAAGATATATGTCTTAAATCAGCGCAACATGATAATCCAAATGTAAGAGCGAATTCTGTATTGGGATTAGAACATATAGCAAGAACTAAAAAACAGTTAGATAAAAGACTAGTAAAACCAATCATTTTGAAAGAATTAAAAAATAATATAGAACATAAAGGAATAATATTAGATGCTATAAGTGATATAAATTTATTTATGAAGTGGAAACTAGCAAGGAAGCATAATTATTAGTTGACTCGAAGAAAAGCTGACCTCATATAACATCGCATCTACGCTGCGGGCGTTGCCCTTGGTTCGCTAGAAGTGGAAAGCAGAGAGAGAAGCGGGATCAGCTCACAACCCTGCGAGGCTAAGTCCGATGGACCCGGCGCTTTGCGCTTTAAGCCTCTCGGATTCGTAGATACAAGAACGTTATGCGAAACTGCTTAGAGATGGAGGAATACCAGATGTTTTTGAATTCTCATGTCTTTGAGTTAGCCAAAAAATTAAATACAGAAGAGAATCATAAGCAATGGACAGGCTTAAGAAGAAATTCTGTATTCTATGGCTTGGTCTGCTATATTAACAATTCAATTTCTTTATGTCTAAGTGATAATTATACAAGTTCAATATTGTTTTTAAGAAGAGCAACATCGGTTCAAAAGTTTTCGAAGAAGCTTCGCATAACATAATATCGGAGCCTAGGCCAGCGAGTTGGGGTTCATGCATACAGGAACGTTATTAGAAAGACTATGAGGAGGAAAATAATGAAGCTATTTCATGGAGAACAAGTCTTAATTAAAGAAAACAATCTCTTACAGCCACAAATACATACTCCTCTTGGAATAATTGAATTTTCAATCACAGTCTCTGATAACTTCTATTATCCAGAAAAAAGTTATAAACTCAAAAATGGTGGATCATTATATAAATATTATTATGATTCATTTGATTGTGAGCTAGTTGTCTGTAGACCCAAGCTCAATCTCGCTTTACATCTGACAGTAGAAGAATGTTGGGGAGCAGTTTTTAGAATAAAGCCTCATGCGAACACTCAAATAAGTACGTGCAGCTTTTCTGCTTCTTGGAAGGAGGGTTACAGTTGGACAGATTATGGATCTAATACTGGGGAAGATCTTGAAGCTGTCGAATACGAGAATCAGATATACCGTTTACACTTGGGGACACAAGACGGGGATATGTTAATGGCAAGAAGAAATCAAGGAGATATGATTCCTAAATCGCTATGTTTAAACTCTGACTTTGAAAAGCACGGTTTTATCCTAAGTTCTGATAAAGGCATTAAAATTCCTATGACACTAATTGATTCTAATGAGATATGCCAAGTACATTTTTTAGTTGCTTGGAATAAGAATATCAAAGAGGATGTTTCGACGTGGTTGGCTGTGGACCAGTTCTCAAATGAAATATTAAAGGGAGAAGAAATTTTGTAGATACCCTCAAAATTGTCATAGTTCATCTGATAACATAGTATCACACATCGGCATACGCCCTCGGCCCGGCAGAAGGATTTCGGAAAAGGAGATCACTGTAGGACACCTGAGCACTCGCTGGGATCGTGAATGTAGAATCGTTAGATGAAAGCCCCCGAATAAATAAAACCATCTAAAAAGGATGAAAAGAAAAAGTGATAAAATCTATTAGTATTGATGAATGGATTGGGACCACATTCAATGAAGAAATAGTTATGAATCCTACGTGGGCAGACACTTTAAGTTTTTTTAAAAAACTCGATGGAGATAAATTTACATTAGTTTTTTTTGAGGTATCAGATACAGATTCAGCATTGGTTGGAGGCGGACCGGAATATTTTATAGTGTCTATTACAATTGATGGTAATATATATACTCTTATGAACAATAAACAGGGAAACGGTGAAATTCATCTGGTTGCTGGTGGCCAGTTAGGCAATTATTGCGATAACATTTGTATAGAATTAATTCCTATGCTTGAAGTAATAAAGTATTTTTATGAAACTGGAAAACTACTCGAAACACATAAATGGAAACGAGAATAATAATTACTTAACTCGAAAAAAGTCAACGTTATTTAACATAGCATTCAACTCATCTGGCCGGGACAAGCCCGACCCTTAGCCCGGAAGATGCATTTCGGAAGGGCGGATTCAACGGAAACATTCAACCGGCTAAGTAGCAGAGCCACCCGGACTACGTGCCTTATCCATTGACGAAAGTAGATTTTAGAAGTGAATCCGTCATATAACGTTAAATTCAAGCAGTGGCTCCTAACGGAGCCTTGGTCTGTTGAAGGATCTCAAAGGGGCGTGAAGAAATTGAATTACATAAGAGAATTAAGAGAGTTAGTAGGTACCCGACCTATAATTATGGCAGGAGCATGTGTGATTCTCATAGATGATGAGGGACGATTACTATTGCAGCAAAGAACTGACAATGGTCTATGGGGATTACCAGGAGGTTCAATGGAGCCTGGTGAGAATATGAAGGAGGTTGCAAGCCGGGAACTTTTTGAAGAGGTAGGCTTAGAAGCCGAAGAGTTAGAATTACTTGATATATTTTCAGGCCCGGAACTCTACTATCGATATCCGCATGGAGATGAAGTATATAACGTAGTTGCAGCTTATATATGTAAAGAATACAGTGGAATAATTAAAGGTGATAAAGCTGAAGTACAAGATATACGATTTTTTGATTTAAACAAGATACCTAATCAAATAAGTCCTCCCGACCTACCGATAATAACAAGATTTTTAAATGAAGTAAGATCATGAAAACATTTTTTTAGTAAATCGAGGATGTCCCCGACATCACCTAACAAAGGGCTGTTTGAACTTCGGGAATTCCCTACATTATGTGAAATCAACGAAATTATTTAAGAGGTAAACATGGGTGTGACCACTAGGCGCTTTTTCTTACTTCACGAGCAAGTTGCAATAAAATGAACATGAAGTAGACGGAGCTGAGTGTCTACTTCATGTTCGCCTAAATTTTTGCAAATTGAATTACAGGTGGATCAATGGATTTTTGGAGGTTCAGAATTCATCGTATCGTTAAGCTGAGTCACAAAAACACCTTCGTTCGGGCCAGGGCTATTTCGAAACATTTTCGCTTCTTCCACCAGAACTTCGTCTGTATCCGTGCCAAGTATCTTTATTGTTGCATCAATGAATGAATCAAGTGGCATCGCACGCGGTTCATCGTTGTTGCTTTGAACCCATGGGGGTACAATTTCTATTACTTTTACCGATGTGTCTTTAAGCATGTACCTTTGGGACAGCGTATAGGTATGAAGTGCTGCCTTTGTCGCGGAGTATACAGCAGTTGTCGCTAATGGTACAAATCCAAGTATCGAAGTCGTGTTGATGACAACGGCTTCTTCTTTGGACTTCAAATGCTCGATGAATGCAGAAATCAACCGAATGGGACCTAGAAAGTTTGTCGTGACAGTCGAAATCAAAACATCCTCATCGATCACGCCCGCCGCGTCATCGGACTGTATGATGCCGGCGTTGTTAATCAAGACATTAACATCAGGGTATTCTTTGATTAACCGCTTGGCGGCCGCCTTTATGCTGGCAGGGTCTTGTACATTCAATTCCACTGCGGACATGCCGGGATTCGCTTTGATCGTCTCCTCCAGACGCTCTTTACGTCGACCGGCGATAATAACTTTGTTTCCAAGATTGTGGAGAGCTTCTGCTAACGCACGTCCAATTCCCGAACCGCCGCCTGTAATAAAAATCGTGTTTCCTGTAAGTTTCAATTTTTAAACCCTCCTAATTCAATGTGATTTAAATCATTCCAAAGATTGTAAAACAATAGATTTCATGATTACAGCTCCACTAAAATTGAACATATGTTGAATCATCAACATAAATTTTATAAAGTGAATGTATCAGAGCGGTATATGGGGTTCAATGGTTAAAACAAGCGTGGTTGTTGATTTTTCAACAGAGGACTTCGAAGTGTTCATTTTTTCGGATAGCACAAAGGGGAGAAGGATATGGACAGGCGTATTCAAAAATCGAGGCAAGCCATTATTGATGCTTTTATGAGGCTGATGTCAGAAAAGGAATTCGAGAGAATTACGATCAATCAAATTGCTGAGGAAGCGAATGTCAATCGCGGAACGGTTTATTTGCATTTTGCTGATAAGTACGATCTGCGCGATCAATGCATGGAAGCTCAAATTAAAGAGTTACTACGCAATTGTATGTCTGAAGATAACTTCTTTCATCTCCCTTCCAAAACCGCACTACTGCGTACGTTTGAATATTTGGAGCAGCATGCTTCATTCTACTCAATAATGCTGACGAACAAGGGAAGTACGGTTTTTCGAAACCAAATAGAGACAATGTTCCGGCAAAGTCTGTGCGAGCATCTGGATTCGATCAACCTCGATCAGGATATGAACAGGGACATTACGGTGCAATTTTTAATTTCAGCGGCAGTGGGGGTATTGGAATGGTGGATTACCCGTTCAATGCCATATCCGGCATCGGTCATGGTCGAACAATTTTGGAATTTGCTGAACCTTGGTGTCGAGGGACACGAACAATAGTGGTTCAAATGATAGAAATAGAAATAACAGAAGAAGAGTCACTAAAAGCTCAAAAAAGTGAAAGAGATGCAGATGAACTAATAATCAAATTACAAAATAAAAAAAGACCATATAAGAAAATTCGCTGATAAAAAAATTGCAGATTGATTTTGAATGCATAATGAAGAAGTTCGGTAACTTCTGATAACATAATATTCAAGCATCGAATCCTTACGGAGCCTTGACCTGCTGGTATAGAGTTTGGGGGGGGCAATTTAGCAGACAACCCTGGAAAAAATAAAAAGATAATGGAGGTATGTTTGGTGCTGACATTAGAAAAAGCTAGAAAAAATGATGCGCAAAGACTTGCTGAAATACAAAAGGCCAGTTTTGAGGATGAATCAAAGCATTTTAATAATAACGAAACCGTTGGGCCCATAGGATATGACTCCATAAGTTGGCAAGAAGAGATGATGCAAAATTGCGAATATTTCAAGGTGCTCTTTAATGGAGAAATAATCGGGGGAGCTATGATATTTGTAGAATGTAATCAAGTGCATAATCTAGGAAGGATCTTTATTGATCCAAATTTTAAAAATCTAGGAATCGGAACGAAGGTGATGGAGAAAATTGAAAATAAATTTCCGGACAGCACTAAATGGTGGCTGGATACTCCTAGCTGGAGTGTCAAGAATCATCACTTCTATTCAAAGTGTGGGTTTACCAAAGTTAGAGAAGAAGGTGACTTATACATTTTTGAAAAGATTTTATAATCTATTTTTGTGGTATAATCTGGGGCGGCACAATTATCGTATAACATAATATCAAAGTAGCGTCTCCGTTGGAGCTTTGGTCTGCTGAATGGACATTAAGGAGGTATTTCAGCAGACAACCCCTGACGGGGTCCAAGAATAAAAGAACATTACAGTGCTAAGTGTTAGCCAAGAAGATATTAAATGAGATTGAATTAGGAGGGTCTACAATGAAGATTGATTTTGCGATTGAATCAGATTATGAGTATATCTCGTTAAGAGACAAGCACATACATAAGGCACTTATAAGAGCAAAAATAAAAGAAAATGAAATTCTAATCATTAGAGAATCCAATCAAGAAATAGGTTGGATGAGATACGGATTTTTTTGGGACAACACACCATTTATGAATATGATATGGATAGATGAGGAGTATAGAGGAACAGGTATTGGTAAAAAAGTTGTCCACTATTGGGAAGAATTAATGAAACAAAGAGGATTTGAAATGGTCATGACCTCAACACTTTCGAATGAAGAAGCTCAACATTTTTATAGAAAGCTTGGATATAGAGATGCTGGATGTTTAATGCTTGAGAACGAACCTTTGGAAATAATACTGAAAAAGGATTTAAACAAAAATTAACGTTGAGGAAATCTAATGAAGGAAGTGACCTTTAAAATATAATATTCAAGCTGCGCCTCCAATGGAGCCTAGGTCTGCGAGTTGGATTTCGCAGGCATTTTAGCAGACAAACCCTTTGAGGTTCATGAATACAGAGGTGTTAGATGAAAACATGCAAAACCAAGTTAAAAGGAGTGGAGGACAGTATGGCGAACACCATTTCATTACCAAAACAATTAAATGATGTAATTGAGCCCATAGGTATGTCAAATGGATTAACTTCAGCCTTTATTGAAGTTCTAGCTATTAGTGGATCAGTACTAGCTAAAACGGATCGAGAAAAAGAATTAATTATTTGGCTAGCACAAAGGGATCAGTCTGTAGTTGGAATAGGAACAGTTGGTTTTGATATTGATGAAATGCCTTGGACTATAGACTCCTTTGAATGCGAGAAAGATTTTATACTAGATACTATTTCAAATGCAGCAGATGGCTTAGGGTGGGAGAAATTAAGCTATAAACCACGGCAAGATTGGGTTGTTAATTGTTTGAATCAATTTGGCTTAATGATTAAAGTATTTAATAAAGAAGATATTGACATGAACAATTATATAGAATGGTCAGAAATTGAAGAGGGGGATGATAACCCTACAATTCCAAGAGGGTATCCCAAATGCGAAAAGCATAACATCTATTTAAATTGCCATGGATGTATACTTTGCAATAATGGAAGCTGAATTAAGGACTGCAGGTATTTCATAGAAGATGGTAACAATCATATAACACAATATTCATGCTTCGGATCTTGCAGAGCTCTTGGTCTGCCAGAGTGATTTTGAAGAAGCCAGAGCAGACAGCAACCCGTGAGGGAGTTCATGAATATAGAAATATTAGGCGAAATATGGTGGTTATACAACAAGTTCGGAGAGAAACCATGAAAACATTCTTAAATAAAGTAGATGAAAATAGACTTGATGTGCTGTCAGTAGATATGGAAATTGACATAAGAAAAGAATACAAAAATATTACAAGACATTCTGGGCGAATGGTTCCTGTTATTGATTGGAGGATAGCTTTATATATAAACGGAAATAAGTTGGGCGAAGATGAAGTGTTTGTTGAAGATGAATTTTTAAAATCATTAATTATTCCAGGAAAGTACCCTATGTTCACTTGTACTTGCGGTATATTTGGTTGTGGGGGGTACTATGTTGAAGTCAGTCATGAGGATGATAGATTGTTTTGGTTAACTGAGCAATCGCCTTTTAAGGAACAATTGGTTAAGACTTCTAATAAGTTTGCTTTCTCTTGGGACCAAATAATCATTTTTTTAGAAGAATTAATACATAAATTTGATGACCTAAAGAGCATAATGATTACGTATGGCTTGAAATTTCAATATGATGTAGAAAGATATAGAGAAATAATTAAAGAGATAAAAGAGCGAGCAAATTAGAATAATGCTTAAAGCAGAATCGAAGAAGTTACAGTGCTTCACCTAACAATATATTCTATACTAAGGCCGAGGTAAGTCGATCCTTGATTTTGGGAACATCAGGCGATGAAGTGACTGTCGGGACAGCCCTAAACTAATTAACCGCATCACGCCAGGCATTCGGTCTTTAAGCCAGTGAGGGTTTGTGAATACATCAACGTTATGTGAAATCTATGTAAGATAATCAACAAGGAGAGAAACCAATGACAACGATAAATACTCTACAAACTAAACTTTCCAGCCGATATGATGAATTTGACCCAGAACGAGATGAGAATAAGAATACAAAATTTGCAGATTTAATTATTGATGGAAGATCACTTTACCAAATGCTCAAGAAACACGATCTGGTTCCATCCTTAGGATGGGGAAGCGAATATCACCAAAAAGAAATGATTCAATACTTTTCGCTGAAGAAACCACATGAGCATATGTACTATAGATATCCAATATTGGTATGTCCTTGGTGTGGAGATGAAGAGTGTGGTTATATCTCAGTGAAAATTGACAGGGAAGAAGAAATTGTAATATGGAAGGATTTCAAGTTGGAGCATGAGAACAAACCAATAAATATAGGTCCCTTTTATTTTGAATGGGCAAACTATGAAAGAGTCATTAATGATACTTTTGGAATAATAGAAAAACAATAATGCACACTGCTTCGAAGAAGCAAAGACATCACTTAACATCATATTCAAGTAGCAGCTCCTACGGTGCCTTAGTCTGCGAGATAGATTTCGAGAAGGCATTTCAGCAGACAACCCCTGACGGAGCTCATGAATACAAGCGTTATAGAAAAGGGACGCAAACCATAAAAAGAAGGTGTTTAAGTTGTTTGGTTTATTTAAGAAGAAAATAATATTTGAAGATCAACTAAACAAGCTTTCTGAATTGGGCATCTTCATGAGTGCAGATTTAAAAAAAGAATTACTTTTGGAAGAATTTTCGAGAAATGAATATGAAGAAGATCCCTACAACTTGCTACTACTTACTTTAGGTGGAGAAGTTGAAGTGAATGGTGAATTTATAAATGTATCTGAGGAAATTTGGTATTTAGATACTGAATGTATTGAGGACCATGGAGACTATGCAAGAATAATAATACGATTAGAGAATATGACAAAACTTAATTTAAATAATATAACGGATTAAGTAGATATTCAGAATGGTACTGCATGGGTCTCTTTTGAATATATTAATGAACTTATCAGATGGGAAATGAAAGTATATGATGATTGGTTGGATATGGAGATATTCAAGAAATTTAACGAACTAATAAAGACTGAACAATCCATGAAATTGTATATTTCAATTTTAGATCAAGGTTGCCTAATGGGCTATTTTAATAAAGAACAAGTAATTGAAATAAATAAATTAACAAAATATAAATTTGAAGAATATCAGTGAAATATGAATAAAAAGGAGCCAAAACAAATGAGTGAATTGACTTTAGGAAGCTTATCACTATTGAAATATAAAGAAGCAATTCTTAAGCATGATCCTATATACGCGGAGGATTTAAATGACAAATGGTTTGTTTTCGTAACCAAAGATATAGAAGAAAGTGAAGAAATTCCAGAAAGTCTATTTCAAATTTCAGAAAACATCCCAGTGTTATATTTTTATAATTTTGAAGATCACTGTTGGGGATACCGTGTAGTTTATAACTCACAAGAGGTAGCAAGTCTTCATATATCATATGTGTTATTAGATACTTCAATTATTAAGCTTGCAGAAGAAAGATATCCAGAGGAAGATCACATTGAATTTTTATATGTCGACCCTAGAGGGGACAAAATCAGAACTGAATTAATTGAAGAAGTCCTGAGATCTAATGAATACAATGAGAAAATAGCAAAACAGTTTACAAATTGCAATCTAAAAACATTTAGATTTTTTGAACTAGATAATGAGCGAATAAAACAATTAGACGATATTTTGAATAATAATTACTATACACAACTAGAATCTGAGCATCAGTTAGTAGAAGAGTTTAAAGAATTATTAAACATTGAGGAAATGAGCTGGATAGGATACGAGCAGATAGAATGAATGAAGAATAGAAGCTAATAGATGGTGAGAGCTCGGAGATACAAGAACGTTAGATGAAATGCGGAGTGTTAGGAGGTTTGCATGAATTACGATGAAGTAATGAATGAAGTATTCTTTAAAGATGGAAGTCTAAGGGATATTTATGTATTGGATACAGACATCCAAGTATGGGCTTTAATTTTTGATTATTTGGAAAGTGATAGAATTAATTATCGAGTGACTATAGATGGGCTAATAACTAAAATTAGGGATATTGCTGAGTTGTTAAGAATTAAAAAAGAAGCAAGTATTGGAATAACTATTGAATATAGTGAAATTGATATTTGTGGATATTTTTATGAAGGAAGCGTTATTGAATTTGATGTTTCACCAATACAGATAAATTCAGAGAAAAAAATAGATGTACTCATGAACTTCCTAAAAGACCTAAGTCGAAAACTAAACAAAACGATAATTATAACTCCAGAAATGACTATGGAAGAATTATTAGTTCAAGTAGAGCCCTGAAGGGAAGTTGAATTGAGTAACTTAAAGAAACGGGAGAATCCATCGGATGGTTGTTGTTCAGGAATAAAAGACGAGCTTCCAGCAACCAATAGAGAAATCATGTATGGTATCTCAAAAGATTATAGAAGTAGAGGATATACGACTCAAGCGGTTCAGGGAGTAATACAGTATTAATTTGAAAATACGGGATTAAAGAATTAAACGCAATTGCATTACTTGAGAATGCAGCATCAAATAAGTTATTCAAAAAAGTAATTTTAAGTTTGTAGGAGAGATAGAAATAGATGCTGAAAGATATAATTATTATAGAATTCATAAAAAGATTTTCAGAAGGCAACCCCTTTGGGGTTCATGAATACAAATACGTTATTCTAACTAACTCAAATTTGAAAAGAGGAGTCGGAAACCATGAATGAGAGGTCGCGGTTACTAGAGGAGTTCAAGGAATGGATACGTTTTGTTTCTGAGATTCGTGAAATGGATTGGAAAATAAAGATTGCTGAAGATAAATGGTCAGTTCACGATATCGTAAGTCATATATTACTGTGGGATAAATACTTTTATGAAGTAGCCATAAATCCGATATTAAACGATGCGCCTTTGACATTAACACATATGGATTTTGAACAATTTAATCAGGATGCTGTTGAATATGGAAAAACAAAAACGAAAGAAGAATTAATTAAAATGACTATTCAGTACCGTAACATGATATTGGAGAGTATAGAGAGTTTTGAAGACGACAAGTTTACTAAAGAATATGCTGACGGGAAGTTTACTGTAATATCATATTTAAGAGATTTTATCTGGCATGATCAACATCATATCAGACAGATTGATGAGCTTAAAAGAAGAGCTATGTGAGTATATAGGCGGGTGAATCATATGGGGGATTATTGGAACAAAAGATTTACTGAAGAAGGAATGATTTGGGGTTGTGAACCAAGTCAAACTGTAATCCAAGCTATAGATTTGTTCAAAAAAAATAATGTACATGATATTTTGGTTCCTGGTGCTGGATATGGAAGAAATACGAAGGCGTTCTCTTCTTATTTTCAGGTTGATGGAATTGAGATATCTAGTTCAGCTATAAATCTAGCAAAAGAATGGGATTTAAAAACTAATTTTATTCAAGAATCGGTATTAGAGTTTACTACAAGCCAAAGGTATGATGGAATATATTGTTATGATTTATTACATTTATTTTTGTTAGAAGACCGAAAAAAACTGGTACAGAATTGCGTGAAGCATTTGAAGGAATCGGGAGTGATGTATTTTACGTGTTTTTCTGATCGCGATTTTAATAATGGTGTGGGTAGGGAAGTTGAGGAAGGAACATATGAATACAAGAAAGGAAAATATGCTCACTTCTTCACTGAAGAAGATTTAATAGAACATTTTAATGACTTGAATATATTAGAAACAGGTTCCATAAGAGAAACTCTGATATATGCTGAAAAACGACAGAAAGAATATGAATTAAGATATATATTTGTTCAAAATATTGGATAGCTATTATAAGAAGCGAGCAACTTCAACTACATCGTTTTATTGTTTCACTCGGCTCAAGTTGACTTTTTGTGTACTTTTGACCAAAAGCAAACACACTGCCTAAGCCTAGTCGCTTAGGACAGTGTATTTGTCTTTAGAGTCTGTATATCCGCTGAAAACTTTTTATTCCTCCCCGGTCGCCACCGGATTCTCCTCGTAACTGATCCAGTCGCTCCAGCTTCCCGGATATAAACGCACCTTATTAAATCCAGCTTCATTCAGGGCCAGTACATTCGGACAGGCGGATACGCCTGATCCGCAATATACGATGATCTCAGCGTTCTGATCAAGGTCTGAGAAATGCTGTTTCAACTGCTCTGCGCTTTTAAATGTACCCTTTTCGTCTAAGACCTCTTTCCAGAAGAAATTCACTGCACCGGGGATATGCCCCGCTGCTTGATCTATAGGCTCTTCCAGTCCCAGGTAGCGCGGCCGCTCTCTGGAATCGATCAATATAGGTGAAAAACCGATATAGGAGCCAACAGGAACAGAATCTTCGGATATACGTCGTACTTCTTTCATACTTGTGAGCATTTGTGGCTGAATATTTGCCACAAAGGTCGAGGGAATGCGAATCGGCTGGTCTGCCGTAACGGGGAACTTCGCTTCCTTCCAAGCGCTGTAGCCTTCTTCCAGCACATATACCTGCTCATGCCCGAGATAGCGCAGGAGCCACCAGAAGCGGGAAGCCATCATACCGCCTTGGTCATCATAAGCGACGATGCGCGAGGCAGCATTGATTCCGGCACGACTTAGACGTGCAGCAAGTGTATCCACATCAGGTAAGGGATGGCGACCCCCATGCTCAGCAAGAGGAGCGGTAAGGTCTTCTTCCAAATCGAAATGAACCGCCCCTGGAATATGGTCTTCATTAAATTGAGTCCGCCCAGCTCCGGCTTGTCCGAGCAGGGAACGGCAGTCGGCGATGATCATGTCCGGCTCATACAATCGGGCTAGCAGCCAGCGTTTGGATACGATGGATTTCATAGAGAATTCCGCCTTCCTTTTTTTAGAAGTGAATTTAATTCATTGAGTATGGTTTATGAAAATGGGGTAAATAAGTTAAGAGCTGGTCTTCAGGGGGTGCTCAGTGTCGGGCAACTCACTTTGATGGACAACTTTCTTTTTAAAATCCGTTCCGTATCGGATAAAAATCCATACCCCGAACAGGATGAAAAAGCCTGCACCAAATTGTAAAGTAGACAACCTTTCCCCGAGCAGCACCCAAGCTAGCAAGGAAGAAATAACGGGCTCGCCGAGTACCGCCATCGACACCGCAGTTGCGTTAATGTATTTGAGCAGCCAGTTAAATAGGTAATGTCCGAACAGCGTAGGTACAATGGCTAACAGCAGGAACAGTCCCCATTCCCGTGGAGCGTATCCGGTAAAAGGAATGGCATTGACCACATTATACAGCGCAAGTGATGTGGCTGCGATGGCAAAAACCCAAAAATTATACACAAACGCGCTCAAATGCTCGCGCAGATGCTTGCCCATCAGCATATGAATGGACACGGCTACCATACCCAAGAAGGACAGTGCGTCCCCGAGCAGGGCTTGTCCAGAGACATGGAAGTCTCCAGCTCCGATGGCCAGCGAGCCGATAAAAGCCATACCCATCCCGATGAGCATAGCGCGATTCGTGCCCGTCCGGAAAAACAAAAATGAACCGAGCATGACAAGGATCGGCTCCAATGTCATAATAACGGTAGAGCTTGCAACGGTGGTCAGTCGCAGTGAGCCCATCCAGAGCAAGAAATGCAGCCCCAGCGCAATACCGGACCAGAGGATCAGCATCCACTGCTTGCGGGTCAGGCTAAACAGCTCGGTGCGGTACTTCCAGACCAAAGGCAGCATGATCAGATTGGTTAGGTACAAACGGTACATAGCGATGACGGACACCTCGGCTTCAGACCATCTTACGAAGATCGAGGAGAACGAAATAGCGATAATACCTATGATGTACAATAATTCAAAGGAAAACGACGGTTTGTGTGCTTGATTCACGTGGCAGCTCCATCCGTATGGGGGAAAATAAATACGTCTATGTTCCTTCCAAGCGGTATCTCGAAAATTAGGTTAATACAGCCCATTATACCGTACCTAACATTCCCGTGGTATTAGGATTTTGCAAAATCCTGAGAATATAATAAACGGGAGCAGGAGGTAGGATTTTGGATTTTAAGTGAGATGCTGCGTAGAACTTTTGCTGCACAAGCTCGTCTATCATAGTGGAGGTGGATTTTATGAAAAAACAAAACACAATTTCAATCATACTACTGACTGTAGTGGCAGTGCTGGCTCTGTCAGCCTGTGGAACGAAACCGCAAACCCATAACACCGCACCTCAAGGGTCAGACCAACCGCAAACGCAACAGCAGCCGCAAGTTAAACCGGAGACAATCGCTGAGTCGGAGGTTAAAAAAGGCACAGGTGTATACAATGGAGCTGCTGACCCGCATACGGTAGAGATTGGAACCAATGGCGAAGCCCAATCCTTCCAATTGGGGGACGGACTGGACACGGTAATAGCTGGACTTAAGGAAGGCGATACAGTAGCGTTTGAATACACCGAAAAAGCAGTAGAGGGCGACGCGACGGCGAAGCAACTGACTTTAACGAAAATACAAAAAACAGAGGCTGCAGCAGATGGCAATCAAAACGGAAGTGCTGGTCAAGCAGTAGGCGGAGAACGCACAAAGACTCAAACTTTTGATCTCACCCTTGAGGGAAAAAAGGAAAAGCAGACTGCGACATTAGCAAAAGGAGAGGGATATTCGCTGTATGTGTTTGATCCGATGTCCCTGTTTCCTGATCAAAACCGTGTTGCCTTGGCTGTAGATGATAACTATTATGCTGAAATTACGAAGCTACCCTCCGATTTTAATCTGGACGAACTTCAAAAAGAAGGCGAAAAGGATCTAGCTTCCATCGGTAAGGTGCAAAAGCTGGACAAAGCAGCCATACCTGAAGCGTTATCCAGTAGCCGTCTGTTCTTACAAGCGAGCAGTTCGAAGATGACACAGCAATATATAGTTGTAGAAAATAAAACAGGCGGTTTCATCGTGAAAGTGAACATTCCACAAGGTGAACCTGCTGAAGGATTCCAATCCTACATTTATACATCGCTGGAGAGCCTGCAAGCTAATAAATAACCCTACTTTGATGCGGGATGATCGGCGGCTTACAATCATGAATTTAAGGCAGTCATGCCGCTGAAAATGGTTATTTTAAGGGCTAGGTTAGAGCTATAAGGGTCTAATCTATAATTGCGAGACCTGCACTTTTGTGCTATAAAGGATGAGAGAATAAGATCATTCCGGCTTGCGAAGTCGTATGAAGCGATGAAGGAGTTGTTAGATTTACTATGTCCATCGAAATGAATACACAAGAAGTCATCAACGTGATTAAAAACAGCAAGAAAAAGACGCCTGTTAAAGTATATGTAAAAGGAGCTTTGGCTTCCGCATCTTTTGGCGAGAATGTTCAAGCTTTTATTTCTGGAGACAGTGGTGTTGTATTTGGGGATTGGGCTGATATCAAGCCGGTACTGGATAGCGCAAACGCGAAAGAAGAAGACTATGTGGTGGAAAATGATCGCCGTAACTCCGCTGTTCCAATGTTGGATCTGAAAGGCATTAATGCACGCATTGAGCCAGGCGCATATATCCGTGATATGGTTGGCATCGGTAACAACGCAGTCATCATGATGGGTGCAGTGATTAACATCGGTGTCACCATTGGTGAAGGCACGATGATTGATATGAATGCTGTGCTGGGCGGTCGTGTTAAAGTAGGCAACATGTGCCACATCGGTGCAGGCGTTGTCCTGGCGGGTGTCATTGAGCCACCGTCCGCACAGCCTGTTATCGTAGAAGACGAAGTATTGATCGGTGCGAACTCGGTTGTACTGGAAGGCGTACGCATTGGTAAAGGTGCAGTTGTTGCAGCCGGAGCGGTTGTAACTGAAGATGTGCCTGAATACTCCGTAGTGGCGGGTACACCTGCACGTGTGATCAAACAGGTCGACGATAAGACCAAATCTAAAACTGAGATTTTGAAAGAACTGCGCGTTCTGTAAGAATGCAGAAGTTTTTTATGTACCAAAGGTGAACGATTCCTTGTCAGAAGCATGATGCACTGACAGCATAACTTAGGGACGAAGCACAACGGACAAGGCTCGGCGGCTGCGCCGGGCTTTTGTCCTTTTGTTCTTTTGCCCGATAAGAGCTGATGATCTATAAAGAGGAGGCGTAGCAGCAATGAGTACGGTCGACTATCGTTCTTTTGTCCAAATACGAAGGGATTTACACCAAATTCCCGAACCGGGTTTTGAGGAATACAAAACACAACAATATTTGCTGGATTATTTGGAAACGCTCCCTCAGGAGCGGCTGGAAATTCGTACATGGCGTACGGGCGTGTTAGTGTTCATTCATGGAACAGCTCCTGAACGCCGCTATGGATATCGTTGTGATATGGACGGTTTGCCGATTGAAGAAGAGACAGGGTACGATTTCCGTTCGACCCATCCCGGCTATATGCATGCTTGTGGACACGATTTGCATATGACGATTGGATTGGGAATTGTTACTCACTTTGCAAGCCATCCGATTAAGGATGATCTGGTTGTGCTGTTTCAACCGGCTGAGGAAGGACCTGGTGGAGCATTACCTATGCGGGACAGCACGGAGCTGGCCGACTGGATACCTGATGAAATTGTCGCGCTGCATGTTGCACCTGAATATCCTGTCGGTACAATTGCGACCCGCCCGGGTATCCTATTTGCCAATACGTCGGAGCTGTTCATCGACTTGAAGGGTATGGGCGGGCATGCTGCGTATCCACACAAGGCGAATGATATGGTAGTGGCTGCTTGCCAACTGGTGGGACAATTACAGACGGTTGTAGCCCGTAATGTGAATCCACTCGATGCAGCGGTCATTACCGTGGGAAAGGTTAGCGGAGGCACGAAGCAGAATATTATCGCGGAAACCGCCCGTTTGGAGGGTACGATCCGAACGTTGTCAGCTGATACGATGATGCTGGTTAAATCACGGATTGAAGCGCTGGTGCGAGGTGTGGAAGCTGGATTTGAATGTCATGCCGAGATTCATTATGGCTCAAATTATTTGCAAGTGTACAATGAAGCTCAGGTGACCAAGGAATTCATGAACTGGATCCGTAATCGGCAGGATGTGCAGCTTATTGAATGCGGAGAAGCGATGACCGGAGAAGACTTCGGGTATTTTCTGGAGCGAATTCCCGGTCTGATGTTCTGGCTTGGTGTGGATACGCCTTATGGTTTGCATCATGCCAAGCTGGAGCCTGCGGAAGAAGCGATCGGTGTAGCCATTCGTGTGCTGACAGACTATTTTACATGGAAGTCTCAAGAGTAAATGAGGCGCCCTGAATAATTATGTTTAATAAAAAGAATGAAATGGAATGAAGTCGAATTTTTGAAGGAGGGTGTTATGGGAGAGCAAACCATCATCCGATTTGAACGGGTGACCAAGCAATATGACAACGATCCCCCAGTGCTGGCGGACGTCAGTTTTGAGATTGAGCGTGGTAAATTTTATACACTGCTGGGGCCTTCCGGCTGTGGTAAAACGACGATATTGCGCATGATTGCAGGTTTTGCGGAGCCGACAGAAGGCTCTATTTATTTGAATGGAAAACTCATTAATCGTGTTCCAGCCAATGAGCGGCAGGTCAATACGGTTTTTCAGGATTATGCGCTATTTCCGCATCTGAATGTGTTTGAAAATGTAGCTTTTGGTCTGCGAATCAAAAAGATGAACAAAAAGGACGTTCAGGAGAAGGTGACACAGGCGCTGTCCTTTGTCAATCTGGAAGGCTACGGCGAGCGGGAAATTTCTGAGATGTCCGGTGGACAGCGTCAGCGTGTAGCCATCGCCCGGGCTATCGTCAATGAGCCTGACGTTCTCTTGTTGGATGAACCGTTGTCTGCACTGGATTTAAAGCTGCGTACTGAAATGCAGTACATTTTGCGCGAAATGCAGCAGCGCCTTGGTATTACCTTTATTTTCGTTACGCATGATCAGGAGGAAGCACTGGCCATGTCGGACGAAATTTTTGTCATGAACAAAGGTAAGATTGAGCAGAGTGGTACGCCTAATGATATTTATGATGAGCCGATCAATCGGTTTGTTGCTGATTTCATCGGCGAATCCAATATTGTCCCAGGACGTATGATTGCGGATTACCAAGTGGAATTTAACGGTCGACAGTTTGAATGTGTCGACGGAGGATTGCGTCCGAACGAGCCCATTGAAATTGTGATCCGACCGGAGGATCTGGAGATTACGAGTGTTGTTGAAGGCAAGCTGCGTGTAAAAGTGGATACCCAATTGTTCCGTGGTGTTCACTATGAAATAAGCTGCTATGATGATTCAGGACAGGAATGGCTCGTGCATTCTACCAAAAAGGCGGAGCTGGGCAGTGAAATCGGTCTGCGATTTGACCCGGAAGCGATCCATGTGATGCGGTTCGGGGAAACAGAGGAAGAATTTGATCGGCGTCTGGAAGCCTATGAAGAGGTGGATCAGCATGTCCGGTAATACAAGAGCAGCGTATCTGCTGCCTTATTATTTATGGATTGTGCTGTTTGTGGCGGCTCCGGTTGTACTTGTGTTTTACTATTCACTGTTTGATGTGGATGGTCATCTCACATTCAATAACTATGCTCAGTTTCTGACACCCGTTTATTTGAGCATGACGCTTAGCTCGTTTTGGTATGCATTTCTGATCACTGTATTTTCACTGTTAGTTGCTTACCCAGCAGCATATTTGCTCACACGCACCAAGCATAAGCAACTATGGCTGTTGCTCATTATTTTGCCGACCTGGATTAACCTGTTACTCAAAACGTATGCTTTTATCGGGATATTTGGTACCTATGGCCCGGTGAATGCGGTGTTAGGTATGGTTGGGTTGGGAGGTCAGCAATTATTGTTTACCAGCTCCAGCTTTGTGTTTGTGTCGGTTTATATTTTTGTACCTTTTATGATTTTGCCCATCTATAACGCGTTGGAAGGGTTAAACCCTTCATTGCTGGACGCAGCCCGTGATTTGGGAGCCTCCAAGTGGACCGCGTTTCGCAGGGTTATTTTCCCGTTAACGCTTGCGGGTGTGCGATCCGGTTGCATGGCTGTGTTTATTCCAGCGTTATCGCTGTTTATGATTACCCGCCTGATTGCAGGTAACCGTGTGATTACACTGGGGACGGCCATTGAGCAGCATTTTCTGGTTACTCAGGATTGGGGTATGGGCTCTACGGTTGCCGTGTTCCTGATTTTGGCGATGGGGATCATTATGCTGCTCACCTCGGGAACGAAACGGAGGGTGCGGCATGGTAAATAAAAACCGATTTGGGAATATATATTTGGTTATTGTTTTTCTCGTGTTGTACGCACCTATTTTGTATTTGATGTACTATTCCTTCAACAGTGGCGGGACGATGCATGAGTTTGAAGGTTTTACACTCCAATATTACAAAGAGGTGTTTGCAGACACTCGCTTGATCATTATTGTCATTAACACCTTGGTGATTGCTTTGCTGTCGTCTGCGTTGGCTACGATTATTGGTATCATGGGTGCACTGGCTATTCATCAGATGCAGAACCGTCGAGTCAAAAATACGCTGCTATCGCTCAATAATGTATTGATCGTGAACCCGGACGTCATTATTGGTGCTTCCTTCCTCATTTTGTTCACGATGGTCGGGATTAAGCTGGGTTTCTACTCCGTTTTATTATCCCATATTGCATTTAGTGTACCAATTGCGGTCATTATGATTTTGCCGCGGCTGCAGGAAATGAGTCCATCTCTGGTCGATGCCGCACGTGATTTGGGTGCCAGTCGGCTGGATGTGCTGACCAAGGTGATTCTGCCCTTTATCAAGCCAGGGATTTATGCGGGCTTCTTTATGGCGTTAACGTACTCGCTGGATGATTTTGCGGTAACCTTTTTTGTGACAGGCAGTGGCTATTCGACCTTATCAGTGGAAATATACTCACGTGCCCGTCAAGGGGTTTCCTTGTCCATCAATGCGTTATCCACGCTCATTTTCCTGTTTACTGTGCTGCTGGTGGTGGGCTACTACTTTATTATGCGCAAGGCGAATCGTAATGGTAAAAAAGAGCCTGCGGCAGAAATGGGGGTGCCTAGATGAAGTCACTTGTGCGCGTGTTTCTGTCGATTTTCATCATCTCGTTTGGGCTGATGGGGGTGGCTGCATGGCTGAATTCCAGTCAAGGCTACTCCGGTGGTAACACACTGACGGTGTACAACTGGGGAGACTACATTGATCCTGAGCTGCTGGAACGGTTTCAGAAGGAGACAGGAATTACCGTCATTTATCAGACCTTTGACTCCAATGAGGCGATGCTGACGAAAATCGAGCAGGGAGGAACTTCGTTTGATGTAGCGGTTCCCTCGGAATATGCTTTGGCTAAAATGAAGCAGGAGCATTTGTTGCTTCCGTTGGACCATAGCAAGCTACCGAATTTGAAGTATGTAGATTCTCATTATCTAAACCTTTCGTTTGATCCGAATAACCAATACTCGGTTCCGTATTTTTGGGGTACCGTCGGGATTGTGTTTAACCCGGAGCTGACAAAAGGCATTGATTTTCATAGCTGGGATGGCCTGTGGGACCCGAAGCTGCGTAATAACCTGTTGCTGGTTGATGGTGCGAGGGAAGTCGTGGGGATGTCGCTGAACAGTCTCCACTATTCCTTGAATGATACGAATGAGGCACATTTGCAGCAGGCTTTGACGAAGCTGGAGAAATTAGCGCCCAATGTCAAAGCGGTTGTCGGTGACGAGATTAAAATGCTGCTGGCAAACGAGGAAGCTGCTGCTGGAGTTGTATGGTCCGGTGATGCGTCTGAAATCATGGATGAGAACGACAAGCTGGATTACATCGTGCCAGATGAAGGGTCCAACTTGTGGTTTGACAATATAGTTATTCCAAAAACGGCTACCCATGTGGATGCGGCTCATAAGTTCATCAATTTCATGATGCAGCCCGATGTAGCCGCTCAAAATGCCGAGTTTGTAGGATACTCCACGCCAAACAAGGATGCAAAGAAATTGCTGCCTAAAGATATTTCTGGCGATGAGCGGTTTTACCCTCCGTCCGACATTACAGATAAGCTGGAAGTATACAACAATCTAGGCAAGCGCATGCTCGCTCATTACAATGAATTGTTCCTGCAATTCAAAATGCATTTAAAGTAGGGGAGTGGAGCAAGGATTCAAGAGTTGTGGATTAGAGGCCGCTGCGGTGGCGGATGGTGCTTCCCATCGCTGTTAAATTCCGTTTTTATGTTGAATATTTAGAGGTTAAAATCGGAATTTAAAGGCGACCGCTCCGCTTGTCCAGCACCATTCCGCCCCCTCCGCTGCGCCGTGCTTAAAGCTAGTAACCCATGAATCCCTACGCCGATAGCCGTGGGAGTAGTGGAAGAGCGAAAAGGCCTCTGAGCCACCCGTAGGGGTGCCTCAGAGGCCTTTTCTGTTTACTCACCGTGTAAAGCGGTGAGTATTCTTTTATCCTGCTGCTCCACACACACGTTAGAGAATTTTGGGACTTTAAGGTGGGCAGTGAGCGAAGCGGGTCATTTGAATCTGGAGAAGCGGCAGCGTTCGCCTTTGCTGAGGGATTCTTACCTATAAATGTTTTATCCAATTCAAGAATCCCCTAGCAACAGCGATCGGAAGATCAAATGGACTTCGTAGCGCCTCTAACCACCTTAACCCCTCACCATTCCTCTAACAAACTTCTCTATTTTATCCAATCCTTGCTCCAGCACATCCTGTCCGTAAGCATAGGACAAGCGAATGTATCCTTCGCCATAGGAGGAAAAGGCATCTCCAGGTACGACAGCCACTCCATGCTCTTCCAGTAGCTTCAAGGTAAAATCCATCGAGCTTAATCCAAAATGGGCGATGGAAGGAAAAAGATAAAAGGCTCCCTCAGGCTTCTCCAGTGGAATTCCCATATCAGTCAGTCTTCCGTGTACATAGTCGCGACGTCGGCGGTACTCCTCGCGCATCGGAAGTGCATCATCCACCCCGACGGTCAGTGCTTCCAGTGCTGCATATTGGCTAATTGAGCTAGCGCAGGTCACGTTGTACTGATGGACTTTGACCATGTGCTGTGTAATTTCAGCGGGTGCAAGTGTAAAACCAATACGCCATCCCGTCATGGAATGTGATTTGGACAGACCGTTAATGACGATGGTGCGCTCACGCATACCTGGTAGAGCTGCAATGGACACGTGGGGTGTATCGTAAATCAGTTCGCTGTATATTTCGTCCGAAATGATAAACAGATCGCGCTCCTTCAGTAAATCGGCGACCGCTTCCAGTTCTTCGCGGCTCATCACTCGCCCGGTCGGATTCGAAGGATATCCGAGAATGACTGCTTTTGTCCGTTCGGTCAGATAAGGCTCCAGCACCTCGGCTGTGAGCTTGAATCCGCTACTGCGGGTATCGGCAAACACAGGAATGCCGCCTGACAAACGGATCAATGGCTCGTACCCTGGGTAGATTGGCACGGGTAGAATGACTTCATCACCGGGTGACAAAATCGTGCGTAAGGTAATATCCAGCGCTTCACTGGCTCCGTTCGTTACGATAACCTCATCCTGTCCACGGTAATTTAGGCCGTATTTACGGGCTACAAACGCCGCTGCGGCTTCTCGTAATTCCGGCAGTCCCGGATTAGGTGTATAAGTGGTCCGGCCTTCATCAATCGCCCGATGGGCAGCTTCCATAATATGCGCAGGGGTAGGGAAATCCGGCTGTCCAATCGTTAAGGAGAGCGTTCCGGGTAATGCGGCAACTTTATTTGCGATTTTGCGGATGCCGCTGATTTGAATATTTTTGACCTGATCGTTAAGCAAATGCTCCATAGCGTGTGTGCCACCTTTTTCTGTATTAGAACAAGTTTACAATAATATGATCTGATTATGCTACGGCAAGAAGAATTCATTTTTACATAATTTAAGTACTAAATTGGCTAATTTGTGGTATCTTAAATATAGGATATGTTTGTAAGCGTAATCATGGTTAAATTGGGGAAGGGAACAGCTTCTAAATCCAAGAGTGGATGATCAAGTGGATCAGGATGAAAAAACATCTGAAGCCATTTTGTTGTACAAGCCTATTCTTGGTGTAAAGCAAGCTAAGGGACAAGGTAAGAGTTGTTAGTTTAATTGCAAATGTCAGATTGATTGACTTTGTGAGGTAGTTAAGTTATCTTTTGTGGAGAAGTCGTATGATAAAGTAGAATGAAGAGGTGAAGCATCGTGGGAGTAACAGCTAAACAAATTTTTGTGAATTTACCAGTTAAAAACCTACAGCACTCCATTGATTTTTTCACTACAATTGGATTTGAATTTAACGCTCAGTTCACTGATGAACATGCAACCTGCATGGTTGTTAGTGAGCATATTTTTGTCATGCTATTGGTTGAAGAACGTTTTAAAGCGTTCACTACAAAGGAAATTTCAGATGCCACGAAAAGCACAGAAGCGATTGTTGCTCTATCGGTGGAGAGCCGAGAAAAGGTGAACGAGATCGTTCGCAAGGCTTTGGAAGCAGGCGGCAAGCCCTCGAATGAACCTCAAGATCATGGTTTTATGTATGGATGGAGCTTTCAGGATTTGGATGGTCATTTGTGGGAGTTCTTTTATATGGCAGAGCAGTAATAGAAGTAAGGGTGGTTAAGTAAACGAAGTACCATGGAAAGTAAGCTATCCTAAAAAGACAGTTTACTTTCTTTATTGTATGTTATCGAACTCACCGGGAGGAATCACAATGTCTAACGAAGTGAGAGTTTACCCTGTTCAAGCTCTGAACGAAGCCCTGACAGATTCACTGAGTCGACTGTTAATCGACGTGGTTGCAAACGGTGCATCTATAGGTTTTTTACCCCCCATTAGGTTATCAGGAAGCAGCAGCTTATTGGAACAATGTACTTGAGGATGGCGTAGTTCTGTGGATTGCCGAGAAGGACGAAGTACCTGTAGGGACGGTCCAGCTTCATTTGGCTCAAAAAGCTAACGCTATTCATCGTGCGGAAATTGCAAAGCTTATGGTACATCCGTCCGGGCGCAGGCTTGGGATCGCACGTCAGTTAATGAAGGTAGCGGAAGAAGAGGCACTAAGTCAGGATAGAACGTTACTGGTGCTAGATACGCGGGTGGGTGATCCCTCCAATGGACTATACGAGTCGATCGGGTTCGTGGAAGCTGGTGTTATTCCGGGTTATGCTCAATCAGCCGATGGTCAACTGCATGCCACTCGATATTATTATAAGCCATTAAATCCGTATTCCAGTCATAGCTGAGCATTTGCCGAATAACCGTGGTATATACGGGTAATCATAACTTGTCATGGGATTACATAACCTTTTTCCGCGTTTATTCGACTGGTAAAGCACGGGAATCGGAAAGTATAATGAAGAGGGGATCAGAACAGGTCTTTTTATGTCAATTTGGTTGTACTGAATTGAAGAACGTAGCAAACACAGCGGAGGAATCAGAAAATATGAGGTTGGAGCATGATTTTTTAGGTACCAAGGAAGTACCATTAGATGCCTATTACGGTGTACAAACGCTGAGGGCAAAAGAAAATTTTCCAATTACAGGCCAACGACTGCACCCTGAGTTGATTAAAGCCATGGCGATCGTGAAAAAGGGAGCAGCGACGGTAAATATGGAACTAACTCGTTTACACCGCTCCAAAGCAGAGGCCATTATTCAGGCTGCTGATGAGATTATACAAGGACAGTTGCATGATCATTTCATCGTCGATCCCATTCAGGGCGGCGCAGGCACGTCCATTAATATGAATACAAATGAAGTGATTGCGAACCGCGCGTTAGAGCTGATTGGCAAGCAACGCGGAGATTATCAGGAGATCAGTCCTAATAATCATGTTAATATGGCGCAATCGACGAACGATGCTTTTCCTACAGCCGTACACTTGGCTGTATTAAGCATGATTGATAAGCTGTTGGCTACCATGAGTGAGCTTCAGGAAGCATTTTCCCGCAAGGCCAATGAGTTTGATAGTGTGATTAAGATGGGTAGAACCCACTTTCAGGATGCAGTGCCAATCCGATTAGGACAGGAGTTTCAGGCTTATGCGCGTGTGCTGGGTCGTGATATCGGACGCGTGCGTGCGACCAAGCAGCACCTGTTAACGATTAATATGGGTGCAACTGCGGTGGGTACTGGCCTGAATGCAGACCGTCGTTATATTCAGCGTGTCGCAGAGGTACTGGCAGACGTCAGTGGCTTCCCTGTGGAAGCTGACGAAAATCTTGTAGATGCTACACAAAATACGGATGCTTATACTGAAGTGTCTGCCGCCTTGAAAATTTGTATGATGAATATGTCTAAGGTGGCAAATGACATTCGCTTAATGGCTTCCGGACCTCGTGCAGGTCTGGGAGAACTGAGTCTGCCTGCTCGTCAGCCAGGGTCATCCATTATGCCAGGTAAGGTAAATCCGGTGATGTGTGAGGTCATTAACCAAATTGCTTTTCAGGTCATTGGTAATGATCATACGATCTGCCTGGCTTCAGAGGCGGGTCAGCTGGAGCTGAACGTGATGGAGCCTGTGCTTGTCTACAATCTGCTGCAATCGCTGGAAATTATGAAGCAGGGCTTCCACGTTTTCCGTATACATTGTGTAGAAGGAATTGAAGCAAATGTGGAGCGGTGCCGTGAATATGTGGAGAACAGTGTAGGTATTATTACAGCACTCAATCCCCACCTTGGATATGAGGTAGTATCACGCATTGCCCGCGAAGCAATTACGACTGGGAAATCGGTGCGCGAGCTGTGCCTGCTGTATAATGTACTGACCGAGGAAGAGTTGGACATTATATTGGACCCGTACCAAATGACTCAGCCTGGTATTGCCGGAGAATCTTTGCTGAATCGCGAATAATGATGCGGAGTATGGAATTTAGACAGCTTTGAGGCAAGACGAAGATAGCCCCGTCGAATCTGGCGGGGCTATTGTTATGTGATAAAGAGAGATGTAATAGGGGAGCCAGCGTGCATAGGGGGGTTCCCTGTTAAGGATGATACGGCTACGCTTATGGTAGAAAAGGGAGAGTTGGATGTTGCTAGAAAAATTATTGGCATACAAGGAATTAGGAATAGGGCTCATTGTACTTTTAGTGTTGTTTGCGCTCATCATCAGAGGACTGATACGCGGTCGCAGAAATCGGATTTTACGTGATCTGGACCCACGCAAAATTGGAATTCAGGATATAGATCGTATGGAGGATGGCTCGGAATTTGAGCTTTATTTGCAACGGTTATTATCCGCGCTTGGCTATAAGGACATCTATAAAACAACCAGTAGCCGGGATTTTGGAGCGGATCTGGTTTTTACAGACCGTGAAGGCATCAGAGTTGTCATACAGGCCAAACGTTATGGCGTACAACATCCGGTGGGCTTGGGAGCAGTACAGGAAATTTACACCTCTATGCGTTATTATGCGGCCGACAAGTCTATCGTTATCACCTCCGGCCGTTATACGGAATCTTGTAAAACACTTGCTGCTGTCAACGGGGTTAAATTATTAGATCGCAACGACTTGATCGACATCATAGATTTATTCAAGGCTAGGCACCGCGAGGAGGTTATGGACCTATTAGAAAGTAAAGTAGATGTGATTGCTTCCAAATGGAGTGAAAGATAATCATAAAAGGGACTGAACTACTGGCGACGAGTTTGAAGGCCAGTAATCAGTCCCTTTTATTTTTTAACATGGTGCTTGTTCTTATACTGTTATCATTAGATGCCTGTCCAGACATCCTTGGCATAGCGTTTTTCCTGTTGGAGACGATCCAACCATTGCTGTGCTTCTTCTTTACTGGTATGGTGTGCTTCCGCGTAAGCAGCACAAAGGGTGTTTTCTACATCGGGAGCCATCCGGCTACCATCACCGCATACATATAGATGCGCTCCTTCATCAAGTAAGTGAATCAGAGTGTCCGCATCTTCTTTCATGACATGCTGCACGTATCTTTTGGGTTGATCGGGCAGACGTGAAAAGGCTGTATGAAGCGTAACGATTCCTTCCTGCTCCCAGGCTTGCAGCTCTTGCTTGTACAGATAGTCAAGCTTAGGATTACGGCAGCCATAGTATAGGTGAGCCTCGCCGAGCTGTTCCCCTCTTTCTTTAAGTACATGGCGGGTTTGGAGGAATCCGCGGAATGGTGCCACTCCAGTACCTGGACCGACCATGATGACAGGCACCGTCGGATCTTCCGGCAAACGGAAGCCCGACTGAGGCTTACGCACAAAAATGACAATTGGATCATCTGGTTGGAGCTGCGCCAAATAGTTGGAGGCAATTCCCAGGTATTCGCCCTGTCCGCTACGGGCTGGTCCACGCACGACGCCCACGGTTATACTCGCTGAATTCTCCGATTCAAGCGGAGAGCTTGAGATGGAGTAGTACCTAGGCTTGAGTGGAGGTAACAGCGAGATAAAGTTTTCAAATGGCAGCTCGCAGGCTGGATACTTCTCCAGAATATCCAGCATCGTGACGTGCTTCTGTCGTATCTCTTGATCAAAGGTAGCATCCTCTAGCAAAGCTTCGATTTCTTTCTTGTGCGGTGGACACACTGTAAAGGATGCTAGTTGCCGTAGCTGGGCTCTCGTTGCCGGTTCTTGCAGTTCCACACTGAGAGTGAGCAAATCTCCTACGCTGACAGGCCGATCTAAGGGGAGATGCGCCGCATCCCGGTCACTGCCTCTCAATACGATGTAGTCTTGATCCTGTAACTTAAAGCGTTGCATTACTCTATTCGCCAACGAAGCAGGATTACGCGGCAAAACACCCAGATGATCACCCTCGCGATAGGACAATCCGGTTGGTAATTGGATCTCCAGATGCCGTGTACTGCGTTCACTTTCAGCAGCGTGCAATTCACGATTCGCGGTAACAACGGCAGTAGTTGCCTCATAGTTGGCCGCCAGAGGAGCGCTAAGTACGTCGCTTACAAACTCTATGCTCAGACTGCTGGTGTCCTGTGGTTCTGTATCACTGTGCTCTATCCCGAAAGCATTCAGCAATTCCGGCCATAGGCCGCGATTCCAGACTTCCCAATCCTTCTCGAAGTCACCACTGGCGTCGCCCTCGCCCCGATCATACAGTCGCTTTGCCCCTTTGGCAGCCATTAGCTCATCAATCATCCTTGGAATGCGCTGATACGTGCTGGCCCAATTCCGGTCACCGCAACCAAAGACAGCGTACCTTATGCCTGCCAGTTGGCCCTCGTCTACCTGCTTCAACCATTCTACAAAGGCATCAGCATTATCCGGCGGATGTCCGTTATAAGATGCAGTCGTAATAAGTACCACGCCTTCTTTAGGCAAATGGTCCACATGTTCATTCAGAGTTGCTATGCTACTGTTAAAACCCCAATTCCGACCTAAATCGGCTAGTTCACCCGCAAGTCCCTCAGCTGTACCCAGATTCGAGCCGTACAAAGACAGCAAAGAAGTATCATGTTTTTCGGCATGAGGAGCTGCAACTTTTTGTTCCTCCTGTTCATGAAGTTCTTGAGCGGCACCTGGCAGCATGACGGCAGTCTGTGTGCTACGCGGTCGTACTTGAATGGTGAAGCCCTCAGGCTTGAGTGTGAGCGTCTCTTTGACTTTCAACTCATAATGAGTATGATCAATCAGCTCAAAATGTTTCAGTACCATACCCAGCACAAGGGTGGCCTCCTGTAAGGCAAACTGTTGTCCAATACAGGCCCGTTGACCGTTGCCAAACGGTTTATAGGCATCTTGTGGAATGGCGGATGGGTCCTCAAAGCGTTCCGGTCTAAATTCCTCAACATCTTCACCCCAAGCCTCGGTATCACGGTGCAGTTTCGGGATGAGTACATTTACACTGTCGCCTTTTTTAAGCGGATAGGTTCCGTCGAGCAGTGTATCTTCTTTGGCGAAGAGCGAGAAGGCGGGCGCTGTCGGCCATAGCCGCAGAGCTTCATTCAGTATCATCCTTATGTACTTGAGCTCACGCACCTGAGTATAGGAAGGCAGCGAATCGGTGAGCACGCGATCCACTTCTTCATAGGCTTTGGTTAGCGTTCGTGGATTTTTAAGCAAATAGTAAATGGCAAAGGATAAAAGCCCACTGGTCGTTTCATGACCGGCGATGAGGAAGGTGATGATCTGATAACGGATATTTTCATCATCCAGCGTTTCACCTGTTTCCGGGTCCTTGCCTTCCAGCATACGTGCCAGTAAATCCTCTTCACCTTGGTTGCCCAGGGTTTTGCGTTCTTGAATAATGCTGTCCACCAGAGAGAACATCGTTTCGATGTCGTGTTTAAACTGTTTTTTCTTCGATAACATCAGCTTGTTTTGCAAATTGAGGCGTTGCAACTGACCCATTGCTTCATCCAGTGCGCGTGTCATACTGGTCACGAACGGATGGGGCTGGTCGCGGTAAAAGCTGTTAAAACGATAATTAAAGCCGCATAATCCGATGGTATCCAAAGTCAGCCGGGTCATATCTTCCGGTACCTCTACACTTTCATCTGGATTGAGCCGAGACCATTTCTGCACCAGCTGAACCGCAAGATCAAGCATCATATTGTGGTAACCCTTCATAGCCCGCTGACTGAAGCTTGGTAGCAATATTTGATGGGCCTTGCGCCAGTTCGGTTCCTCAGTCCAGCTTGTGAATAGTCCGTCTCCGGCAAAAGCTCGTACTTTTTGTAAGGGAGCCCACACCTGCTTATCGAAACGGGATTCATCACAAGCATCTGCCACCAGCTTATGATCGGAAATATAAATGTTCGTTCCTTCAGGCAGATCCATGCGAAAGATGGGACCGTACTCATTAGCAAGCTTAACCAGAGACTGGACAGGGGCATGTGTATCAATCAAGGGCAGATTTCCTAAGGGACCATATGTTTTGGGTTGTGGAATTAAATGGGTCGAAGTCATTTTAAATGTTGCTCCTTTCAGATTGAAATAGGGTGATGGTTTCAAAGTACCTATGTTTTCCAAATTACACTTTATTCTTCCGGTATAAACGAAAATAAATGAATTTGGACAGTTCGTATAATAAAAACAAAGCAAAATATACATTTTTTACATAATAAACAAAGACATCACACTTATCACACTTCTATTAACAATGAATTTACAGAAACTCTTATGAAAAAATATGCTTTTATAACCGATATAAAGATGTTGGGGATTTGCATTTTATGTTGAGGTGATATGTCATGAAGAAACGAGCTCTATTATTAACTTTTAGGTGGATTCCCATTGTCACGATCTTTGCATTATTGGTAAGTGCATGTGGGCAATCAGACGTACAAACCAAGGCCGAACCCATTAAGGTGGGAATCGTACTGTCAGATATTGGTCTGGGTGACCAATCTTACAGCGACGCGGCTTTTCGAGGTTTGGTCAAGGCACGGGATGAGGGGAAGATTGTTTTTGAATACCGGGAAATAACGGAGACCAAGACGTATGATGCGGCTTTTGAGCAGCTTGCTCAAGAAAAAGCGGATTTAATCATTGGGTTGGGTTATATGGTGAAGGACAGTATGGAATCCATTGCCAAAAAATACCCAGACCGTAAATTTTTAATCGTGGATGAGAAATCAGATTTACCGAATGTGGCCTCTATTAGCTTCAAAGCAGAAGAGGGCAGTTTTATGGCTGGGGTCGTTGCCGGTTTGACGAGTCGCACCGAACAGGTGGGTTTTCTTGGAGGTGCGGAATCTCCTCTGTTGAAAAAATTTGAAATTGGGTACCGCGCAGGGGTGCAATCAGTCAAGCCTAATGCCAAAGTTACTGCAACGTATGCAGGAGATTTTGGAAAGCCGGAACTGGGTACGAAAATTGCAGATGACATGATTAATCAGGATCAGATTGATGTTATCTTTGCAGCCGCAGGTCTCACGGGCGTAGGTGCGCTACAGGAAGCGCAAAAACAGCAAAAATTAGCCATCGGGGTCGATAGCGACCAGTTTTTTATTGCGGAAAAGGCGGTAGTGACCTCGATGTTTAAAAATGTAGACATTGCAATTTATACAGCAGTCAAAGGCTTTGCAGATCATCAAAGAAAATTTACGGAGAAGGATATGGTGTTTGGTCTTGCAGAAGATGGCGTAGGTTTAGCGCCTATTCGTGTCGTGACACTGAGTCCGGATCAGCAAAAGTTGTTGGATGATTTAAAGGAAAAAATCAAATCCGGCACACTTACTGTTCCCACCCAATAAATTTTCGCAAACGGAGGATGAAAGCTGATGAAACTGCAAGGTAAACTGGTGCTGAATGCGATGATTTCCTTGATCGCTTGTCTGGCTTTAGTGGCATATATCATTTTTGAATTAATTCGTATTAACTCGCAAAGTAGTAATTTGGTTCCGGCTATGTTGAATGTACAGCAGCTCAATGCCTATTTGATTCAGTCGGGACAGGCGTTGCAAAATTATTCTGCTTCCATGACAGAGAGCAACAAAGCTGATGTGCAAAATCAACTGACTCAGTCTGAAAAGACGATTGCTTTGCTTTCACAGGGCATGATGCAGACCGAAGAACAGCAAAAACGACTGAATACGATTAAAACAAAATTCAGCCAATTGAAAGTAGCAACGGAGAAAGCAATGAGTACCCAAAACAGTCCGGAGTCCAAGCGGGAGGCCATGCGCGCCCAGGGGATTCAGAACGATGTTTTTATGCTGGATCTGCTGACCAAGGCACGTTATGACCAATACACAGAAGATTTGACCAAGAGCATTCGTTTTACTTGGCAATTGGCCTTAGCAGGTGCAGTTTTACTTCTGGTGGCAGTTGGGCTATATAATACATACACCTCCAGGCAGCTTGCCCTTAGAACACGTAAGTTAACGGATGCCGCAAAGCAAATTGCCGAGGGGAATCTGACCGTTCAGCTCGCACAAACGAAGGGACGCGATGAGCTGGACGAGCTCAATGAATCTTTCCGGGTAATGATCGGGAACTTGCGCAGCATTGTACTCTCCATTGATCAGGCGGGTAATCGTGTCGATCTGATGGCTCGGGATATTGATCACCATAATGAGGCCATGAAGGAAATTGTGACACAAGTCAGCACGTCAACAGAGGAACTGGCGATAGGCAGTCAGAAAATTGCTGAGGATCTGTCGTCGACAGTTGGTGTTGTGGACGAGATGCAGCAAAAGTTTGAATCGAATCTGCTGGAGACCACTCAATCGACCGCGTATAGTGAGGATGCTTTGCGTGTCATTGAGCAGGGTACGCGGGTCATGAGCGATCAACTGCGTATTGTTGCAGAAAATCGTTCAGCCATGTCCGAAGTGGAGCAGACAGTCAAGGAGCTGGAAGCTAATGCAGCCGAGATTACAACCATGACTGGATACGTATCCGAAATTGCGAGCCAAACATCGCTGTTGTCCTTGAATGCTTCTATTGAGGCTGCACGTGCGGGTGAAGCAGGAAAAGGTTTTGCTGTGGTTGCCAATGAAGTGAAAAAGCTGGCGAATCAATCAGAGTCTGCTGTAAAGAAAATTTATACCGCAGTTGACGGTATTACGCAGGCTATGGATAAAGTGAAGACTTCTGTGGCGCAAAGTCAGGAGCTGTTCCGTGAGCAGGAGAAGGCAACCTCCTCGACCGGAGAATCGTTTACAGAGATTAGTGGCAAAGTGCAGCAAATTGCCGGCCAAGTCAGCAAGCTATCAACGGACATGAATGTATCGCGAGAATTGAGCGTACAGGTGCAGCAAGCTATCGAAAATATCAGCGCAATCACTCAGCAATCCGCCGCAGGCAGCGAAGAGATTACAGCTTCCACGGTAGAGCAGAAGCGTTCATTTGAGGAATCGGCTGAGAAGGTAAAAGAGCTTCGTCAGATTCGCGAGGAAATGCAGCGGGAACTGGATCGTTTTCAGGTGGAAAAGACAAGCTAAAACCTGTGAAGCGAGTATCTGTTTTTGCTGAATAATGAATATAAGCAGCCAAAGAAGAAGTTCTACCTAACACAGGGAGACTTCTTCTTTTTTTATTTTAATGATGTACTCATATGAAGTTTTATTAAGTTTGATTTACATAGGCAGGGAATTCCAACTCTTACGTCAAATAGATTTAGGGAGAATATATCACCACGTATATGGGCAAGAGGAAGATGGACAACGAAGTCCGGAAGGATGAAGTTACGGGAATGTTGCGACTTAAGCTTCGATTGATACTGAAAAATAAACAGACAAGACTGATTCTACTGCTCACTTTGTGTGTGTCGCTCGTGATTAGCGTGATCGGCTTACTATCGTATTCAGGATACCGTGAAGGTTTGGATACCGAGTTGAACACACCCAATATAGAATTATTGCAAATCAATCTGGATGTAACCAATCGGGCTTTTCGTGAGTCTGATAACAAGGCGCTGGATGCAGCATATCATCCGGATGTAGAGGCTTTTGTACGTGTCCAAACGGATAGGAAATCGCTGGAAGATAACGCCTCCGTCATAGATCGGCTTCATAAATACTTGAAAACCCTTTCTTCACACGAAGAAATTTATTCGGTTGAAGTGATTTCTTTGGACAATCATGCTCTCGTATCCAGCAATTATGGTTACATGCCTGATTGGAAGCAGGCGCCGGATACCACATGGGTTCCCTGGATTCAGGACATTCAAAAAAAGCCGTTGTTGATTAAGCGGAGATGGTACGGCACCGATCGTGAGCAGGGGACGTTAGAGCTGCTTTCGCTGGCCAGGCCCATAGTAGAGAATGGTCAGGTCATGGGTGCGGTGCTAATCAATCTGGATTACGACCGTTTTTTCTCCAAACTATATATTCATTTATCCAACTCGCAATACGTGTATGATCTGGAGGGCGAGTTGATCTATCCCAAGCTGAGATTGTCCTTACCCTTAAATGATATGGGCAGGGTTTTGAAAGAGCTGGATGTGAGCCCCTATGCTTATGTGGAGATAGGGAATATGGAATATATGGCGAACCAAACCTTTTCTGATGTAACGGGCTGGCGTCTAGTCTCGCTCGTTCCGATGGACAAGCTGCTAAAAAATGTAAAGCTGGCGCGCAATATGATGCTGTGGCTGGCCTTTATCTCCATACTGGCTGGGTGCTCAGCAGTTTACTATTACAACTATGCAGCTTTTCGCCCCATGAAAAAAATTAATAGCCTATTGAATTCGGGTAATAAGGGAACGCGCCAAGGAGGATTGTATGACCTGGAACCTGTGATTAGCAAACTGGTTGGAGAGTTTCATCGCAAATCATTGGTGGTAGAGCGAAGCCTGCCGGAGCTGCGTTCCAAATATATGGAAGATGTCATCCAGCGTAGAATGGGCATACAGGAAATGCGTATGAAATGGGAACAGTATTTTTCCGATTGGGACGGTAATTCTTTGTTTGTCATAATCGTGTCCATCGACCGATATTCTGCGTGGGCTGCAAGCTTTCCAGAAGAGGATAAAATGCTGCTCAAGTATGCGCTGAACAATATTTTGCTAGAGATGCTTGAACCTTACTGGAAAGCAGTATGCTCGCCGGAAGAGGAAAGTGGTTTTATTGTGCTGTTACAGTACAGCGAGAGTTCGAATGAAGTTGAAGTTGGTTCGGAGACTGCCCTCCAAGAGAGTATTTTGCTTCACAAAAGCGTTGATAGACTGATTCAGGTTGTCGGTGAGTATCTTCCTTTGACCATTTCTATAGGGATTGGTCATATGGTCACGGATATTCAAGAGGCACGGGCATCTTTTATAAAAGGAAAAGATGCCCTTAATTTGCGTTTGTATGAGGGGTATGGACGTTCATATACGAATATGGACAGCGATATAAGTGTGAAAAAGGATAATACAGTGGATGAACAGTCAAAGGAGCAAATTCAGGATTCAACATTGTTGGACGATCGGCGTGTGGAAATAATTCATGCCCTGGAGTCGCAGGAACCGGGTGCAAGTGTAAAGCTAATCAGCCACTGGGTAGAAGAACTTCGACTCCACAGAACATCCCCAGCCCAGGTCTACTTGTTTGTTCATGAATTGCTGGAAGATTTGCTGAAATGGTGTGCCACTCAGAGTGTGACGCCGCCGGATCAGCTTGCTGATTACCACTGGAATCAGATTCTGACGCTAGACCTTCAAGACATTGAGGTATTGCTGGTCACTATGTTGACTGATATTGAAGAAAAATGGCACGGACGTATTCAGTCCAAAGATTTTGTGCGTGTACAAGAGATGATCGAATATATGGAACATCATTTGCATTTGAACATCGGGCTTCAGGAAATTGCGGATCATGTTCACATGAGCGTGTCCTCGGTGAGCAGTATGTTCAAGGAAGAAACAGGGACCACCGTTTACGATTATTTGACTGGATTACGCGTAAAAAAGGCAAGCACTCTACTATGTGAAACCCATTTGAAAATCAGTGAAATTGCAGAGCAGGTCGGATACCGAAATGAGAACAGTTTTATTCGGGTATTCCGCAAGCATAAGCAAGTGACCCCAGGGAAATTCAGACAAATCAGCAAATCTTCCAATGAATATGCAGATCGGTCAAAAGGCCGATACTTTGGCGAAATAGAAGATAAATACGAAGATTAAGCGATAGCTGTAGCCCTCCACGTTGCGGTACATTGACTTCATGTAAACGCAAACAACAAGACCGAAAACGTTGGAGGTGAAAACGGGCGCATGACGGGCCCAGTTCATTTTTGGAGAAGAGGAAACGTAATGAAGAAAAAGCCATGGCAAAAATATGTGCTGGTTGCGGCGGGAGTAGCTATGCTTTCTGCCTTGAGTATCAGTGAATATGTGGATCACCGCACCCTGCAGGATCACAGCCGTATATTTCCTACGAAGCCAATAACCCTCGTCGTTCCCTATGCAGCCGGAGGCGGTACAGATATTACCGCGAGAGCGTTGGCGAAAGCCGCCGAAAAGCATCTCGATCAGCCGATCATCGTCGTTAATCGAACGGGAGGAGGCGGTTCTGTCGGGCTGATGGAAGGGGCTGAGGCGCAGGCGGACGGTTATACCGTAACGTATCTGGTCGCTGAGCTGACTACGTTGCCTCATTTGGGACTGCTACCGCTCACCTATGAGCGATTTAAGCCGCTGCTTCAAACCAATATGGACCCTTCCGCCATTACGGTCCGGGCGGATGCACCATGGAAGACAGCAGAGGCATTTTTGGAGGATGCTGAGGCCCATCCCGGCAAGCTTAAAATGGGGAATGCAGGCACAGGGAGCATATGGCACCTTGCTGCCGCAATGCTGGAGCAGAAAAGCAGAGTCCGCTTTACCCATATTCCTTATGAGGGAGCAGGCCCAGCCGTCTCCGCTTTAATGAGCGGATTTGTGGATGCTGTACCCGTCAGTCCCGCAGAAGTGAAGAAATACGTGGACGAAGGGAAACTTCGCATACTGGCGATTCAGTCAGACACTATTTCGGAAGCGTTTCCAAAAGTGCCGACACTACAGCAAGCCACTGGGCTGCGTGTACATTTTATCGGCACTTGGAGAGGGCTGGCTGTGCCTAAGGATACACCGGATGCAGTTGCTCAAACGCTAACGGATGCACTGATCAAGGGAACGAAAGACGAGGAATTCAGGGAGGAAATGCGTAAGCATGGGTTGGGATTGCGTGTCCAGGATGCAGACGCATTCGCGCGACAACTGAAGGAGAGTCATGATACCTTCGCGAGACTGATTCCCGAGCTCGGTTTGAGCCGCAAGTGACACGGCCTTGTTTTTGCATTGGCAAAAACGAAAGGGTTGAACGAAGTTATGAAAATCAAACAAAACATTGATAAAATTCCAGGGGGCATTATGCTGGTGCCGCTGTTTATTGGCGCGCTTTTTCATACATTTACTCCATGGGCAGGCGACTATTTTGGATCTTTTACCAAGGGGCTGATGACAGGTACGGTACCCATTTTAGCAGTGTGGTTTTTTTGTATGGGGGCTTCTATAGATGTGCGAGCGACGGGTACTGTGCTGCGTAAATCAGGAACGCTCGTATTGACTAAAATCGCGGTCGCGTGGGTAGTGGCGATCATTGCATCCAGATTGCTGCCTGTTGGGGGTGTAGAAAGTGGGCTATTTGCAGGTTTGTCGGTGCTGGCGCTGATCTCGGCTATGGATATGACGAACGGCGGGTTATACGCCTCCATTATGCAGCAGTATGGCTCCAAGGAAGAGGCGGGAGCATTTGTACTGATGTCACTGGAATCGGGTCCATTAGTGACCATGATTATTTTGGGTAGCACCGGACTGGCCGTTTTCGAACCGCAGACATTTGTGGGGGCGGTATTACCATTTTTGATCGGCTTTATGTTGGGCAATCTGGATCATGATTTCCGAAAGTATTTTGGGAACGCAACGCAAGCCTTAATTCCATTTTTCGGTTTTGCACTTGGGTGTTCCATTGACTTGAGTGTCATTGTCCAGACAGGTATGCTTGGTATTTTATTGGGTATTTTTGTCATTCTCGTTACAGGTATTCCACTAATTTTGACGGACAAATATATCGGTGGTGGCAACGGTACAGCAGGGATCGCAGCTTCCAGTACAGCAGGTGCAGCAGTAGCGAACCCAGTCATTGTCGCCAATATCAAGCCTGAGTTCCTGCCTGTTGCGCAATCTGCAACGGCATTAGTTGCCGCTTCGGTCATTGTGACCTCGATTTTGGTACCTATTCTGACGGCATACTGGGCCAATTATATGAAGCGTAAGGAGAAATCCCGAGGAGCAGGGCCTGTAAATCCAGGAGCGAATATATCTAAATAAGGATTTTGCAGTATCCTAAAATCTTTCCATTACCCGGGAAATGCTTTTGCAGTTATGCCTTCAATCCTAACATCACAAAACTTGTCCTAAAACACTTCTGCAAACATACATATGTAAGCAGAGGAGCGTGATGGGATTGGAAAACAAGGTGCGCCGATACTACCAGTTAAAGCAAAAGCAAAAAGAAATTGAAGGTGAACTGACTGATTTGCGTAATGACATTACCGCTCATTGTGCGCAGCAGGAAGTGTCAGATTGGGAAATTGGCAACTATCGGGTCAAGATTGTGCAGCAGCACCGTAAGGAATACGATCATACAAAGCTGTATGATTCACTGCCTGATCCGCAGCTATGGCGCTTGTTTTCCAAGCCGGATACGTCGAAGATTGCCAGTTTGCTTAAGCTCAAGGTCATCGCAGAGGAGCAAATAAAAGATGCTGTTTCTCTTAAAACGGTGACGCTATTGCAAGTGGATAAAAAATAAATAAAAAGAGCTGCCCCCGTTTTCGGAGCCAGCTCTTTTTATTGTCATTGTTACTAGTCTTCAACCCTCACGCTCTATAAGTTATTTATCTGACAAACTTTTTCCCACTCCTTTGAGAAAATGAATGCCAAATCCCATTGCACGGTTTACATCTGGATCATTCATCGCCTTCATAAGATCGCGCAGACGAGTCTTTTTATTCTGTTTTAGATGTTCATTGGCTTCGTTCAGGCCATTAGTAACGCTGTTTGTCAGCTTTTTCATCAGCTCGGGGTCTACCTCAGACAGCATTCCGGCTGCTCCCATGAGATTATTGATGATGTTCGTCACAGGCTTACGCGTCGCTTGTCCTACAGCGATTTTGGCGATGCTTTCTTTAGCCTTTAGCATAGACTGGGCTGCTTCGAGAAGACCACTATCGTGCAGCTCACGTACGATTTCAAGTGTCTTCTGCAGTGCCGCTCCATTGTCCGCCAGATCAGCAGTAAGCTGATCCAGCGATTGTTTTTGGCGTTCTTCTTCTGTCAAAACACGTTTTCTCACAATTGAAATAGGCTTAGCCACGGCTTGACCTCCTTATTTTTGATCCACCAAATCGACGTAACCGGGACGATTCCACTTGCGGTCCACTTCAACCCCATTTTGCGGATGACGCTTTTTGTAACGCGGATTGATACGTGGCAGTGGATTTTGACCGTCTACCTCCAAAATTTGCATCCGTACTTTGGCTTGTTTATAGGCCGGTGTGCGGGTGACCACATCGAACGCTCCTCCAGTTAACAGATTGACCGCACTATCATGGCTGGTAGAGTGCATCGGCACATAAATTTCAGTTCCTTGCACCCGGTCTGTCACCAGAACTCGTAGCTTGACCGCACCATAAGGGGATTCCAGTCGAACCAGCGATCCATTATGGATTCCGCGCTCCTCAGCCAATTCAGGTGACACTTCCACAAATACTTTTGGGAGTTTGAGCTGAATGCCTGCCGATTTGGTCGTCATATTTCCCTCATGAAACTGTTCGAGCAGTCGACCATTATTTAAGGTCAGATCGAATTCAACAGGGTACTCTTTTGGTGGTACATATTCGAAAAGTCCCAAACGCGCTTTTTTATCTGGAAAGTTAAAGCCGTTGGTGTGCAGCAGCGGTGTATTGCTACCATCCGGCGATCCCCAGTGGAAGCTGTTCCAGCCTTCCAATACGTCATAATTACATTGGGAGAAAAATGGAGTGAGCGACGCCATTTCCTCAAAAATTTCACTTGGATGGCTGTAATCCCAATCAAATCCCATATGCTTGGCAAATTGGCTGAAAATCCACCAATCCGGTTTACTGTCTCCCATAGGGCGGAGTGCTTCGTATAAACGCTGGACACGACGTTCAGTGTTCGTAAAGGTTCCGTCTTTTTCGAGTGAAGGTACGGCTGGCAAAATGACGTCAGCGAATTCAGCTGTCTTGCTCAGAAATACATCTTGAACGACAAGGAAATCCAAATTCGCCAGCATTTCTTGGGTATGGTTGGAGTCGGCATCCACCCATGCCATCTCTTCTCCAGCGATATACATCGCTTTGAGCTTACCTGTTTCAATGGCTTCTAGCATCTGAATGTTGTCCAGTCCGCGCTGACCTGGGATTTGTACACCGTAGGCCGCTTCAAACTTGGCACGAATGTCATCGTTCGTCACGGGCTGATAGCCCGGGAAAATATCCGGCATCGTACCCATATCGGCAGCACCCTGAACATTGTTATGTCCGCGAAGCGGATATGCGCCTGCACCCGGACGCATAAAGTTTCCAGTCACCAGCAGCAGATTGGCAATCGCAATCGAAGTGTAAGAGCCTGCGATGTTTTGCGTCACACCCATGCCCCAGCAAATGGCAGTGCCGTCGGCTTCGTGAATCATAGTCGCTACCTGAATCAGTGTCTCTTTGGAAATACCAGTTTCCTGTTCGGCAAAGTCCAGGGTGAATCGCTCTAGCAATTTCAAATATTCAGGATAGAAGTTTACATGCTCTTCAATGAATTTTGCATCATGCCAGTTTTGCTCAATGATGTATTTGGCTACAGCGGATAACCATACATAATCAGTACCTTGCTTCGGACGAATGAACAGATCAGCGCGTTCTGCCATTTCATGCTTGCGCAGGTCGACCGAGATTAACTTTTGACCGTGCAGCTTATGCGCACGTTTGATACGCGTAGCCAGCACGGGATGACCTTCTCCCGGCGCGCAACCGACCAGCATGACCAAACCTGCTTTGGCAATATCTTTAATCGTACCGCTGTCTCCACCGATGCCTCCGGTGTATTGCAGCCCCCATGACGCAGGAGATTGGCAATACCGTGAGCAATTATCGACGTTATTCGTTTGGAAGACCTGACGAGCCAACTTCTGCATCAAATAGTTTTCTTCATTGGTAAATTTGGACGAAGAAATAAAGCCGAGTGCTTCGCCACCGTAAGTTTCTTGAATAGCTCCCATTTTACTGGCCATCAGGCTCAGTGCTTCTTCCCAGGTTGCTTCCACAAATTCGTCACCTTGACGAATTAAAGGGGAGGTCAGACGCTGATCGCTGTTTACAAAATCCCAGCCGAATTTTCCTTTTACGCATGTCGAGATACCGTTAACAGGTCCCTCAGAGGTAGGTTGTACCTTCAAAATTTTGCGGCCTTTGGTCCAAACCTCAAAGCTGCAACCTACACCGCAAAACGTACAGACGGTTTTCGTTTTTTGCGTACGGGTTTCGCGCATCGCTGCTTCGGCTTCGGAAATAGCAAAAATCCCACTATAGCCCGGTTCCACTTCCTTTATTAAATCCACCATCGGATTTAATAAATCCTTGCTCATGCCACTCATGAAGCCTGCTTCTCCCAGCATAGATTTCTCCATCAAGGCATTACATGGACAGACGGTTACACACTGACCACAGCTAACGCAGGAGGATTCGTTAATCGCAACCCGGTCATCCCATATGACGCGAGGACGTTCAGCCTCCCAGTCGAGGGACAGCGTTTCATTAACCTGAAGGTTTTGGCATACCTCTACGCATTGGCCGCATGCAATACATTGATTGGGGTCATATCGGTAGAAGGGATGAGACATATCTACTTCTGTTGGGTCAACTTTCGGTTGATATGGATATTTTTGATGTTCAATTTCCATAAGCTCTGCTGTATTATGCAAAGTACAATTACCGTTGTTATTATCGCATACGGTGCAGTAGAGGAGATGATTTTCCAGCAATCGGTCCATAGCCTCGGTTTGAGCTGCTTTCGCGCGATCCGAATGTAAATGAATATTCATTCCATCCGAAGCCAATGTCGAGCAAGAACGCATAAGTTTTCCGTCCACTTCCACGATACATGTGTCACAGGTACGGATCGGATCGACTTCGGGAACGTAACACAGCTGGGGATGGGCGATATTGTTTTCGTTAATCACTTCAAGAATCGTTGCGCTGCTCTTCGTTTTCAGTTCCTGTCCGTTTAATGTAATTTTGATCGTACTATCAGTCACGGTTCAGGCTCCTTTCAGATTTTAAATTTAAAAATTAGGAATAAAAAAACTCCACCATAAACACAAGTGCTCATGTTCCAGCACTTGTGTTTATGGTGGAGTAGTGACCAAGCTCTAGGTCCTGGAGGCCAATCCGCCATTTGAATATGTATTAATAACAAACAGTACGCACCGTCTGTATATCAATAACTTCTGAATAACTTAGATATGTCATTTTCTGCATGTTATCTCGTGTAACTATAACGTAAAATTTAAGATAGTTCAACGGTACATTACTAATTTTTTAATTGATAATGATTATCGTTTGAGAAAACGAAAAATCATTGACAAACGTTCCAGGATTGCTAACAATAGGAATGTAGTCTATTTCTGAGCAATCGTAAATGGAGTGTGCGTGGGAATCGCGTATATTTTATTTGTCGCAGCGCTTGTTAGTTTGATTTTTCTATATCGCATGATGTAGGATTTGTAAAATCCTGATGTAGATAAATTAACCGGCATTTAGCAGATTCTTCGATATTCATAAGCGAAGAAGTTGTTGTGATGCCGGTTTTTTGGTTCAGTATAAAATGAATGGAAATACCGTTCCGATTTAAAGGGTAAAGAGTTTTATTAATGAAGACGGATTGAGGTGAACAGGATGGCGAACCGGAGCGACGATCAATGGAATCGTCCGTTACGGGACTTAAGAATATCCGTCATAGACCGATGTAATTTTCGGTGCCGATATTGTATGCCGGAAGAAATATTTGGCCATGACTATCCGTTTTTGCCAAAAGAGAAAATATTGACCTTTGAGGAAATCACACGCCTTTCCCGTATTTTTGTCTCGCTGGGCGTTACGAAGCTGCGTATTACTGGTGGTGAGCCGTTGCTGAGGAAAAATTTGTCCTCGCTTATTCATTCGTTAACTCAACTCGATGGGGTTGAAGATATTGCAATGACGACAAACGGCGTATTTTTGCCTAAATATGCTGCAGCACTGCGAGAGGCGGGACTGAAGAGAGTGACGGTTAGTCTGGATTCGCTCGATGATGATCGGTTCCGCCAAATGAACGGGGGCAGAAGCAGCGTAAAGGCGGTGCTGGATGGTATTGAGGCTGCGGATCAAGCAGGGATGCAGGTGAAAATAAATATGGTCGTGCAAAAGGGCTTTAACGATCAGGATATTGTTCCCATGGCCGACTATTTCCAAAAGAAAAAGCATATTTTACGTTTTGTTGAGTTTATGGATGTAGGCAACACCAATGGCTGGAAATTGGATCAGGTCGTTTCCAAGCAGCAGATCATCGAAGCCATTCACGAGCATATGCCGTTAGAGCCTGTCGCACCCCAGTACAAAGGTGAGGTGGCGACGCGCTACAGGTATCAGGACAGAGACGGGGAAATCGGTATTATTTCGTCTGTTACGGACGCCTTCTGCTCTACCTGTACACGAGCGAGAATTTCTGCTGAAGGCTCCTTGTATACGTGCCTGTTTGCCTCTCAAGGGTACAAGCTTCGCGCGATGCTACGTTCCGAACAGTCCGATGACGAGATTAGAGCTTACATTGAGCGTGTTTGGAGAGAACGTACCGATCGTTATTCAGAGGAACGACTGAATCATACACAGCAAGCAACGTCTAAAATTGAAATGTCACACATCGGCGGGTGAGCCGGAGAGCCAGCCTGTCAGAAATGAGGGAGTGGAGCACATGGAAAAGCCAGCTGAGGTGAAACGTGAGATTTTCCGTTATCGTGACGGTCAGATCAAGCGTTTTGAAGACACGGTGGTGACGGAGCATCCGGTGACCATCAAAATCAATCAGCAGGAATTTGCTACCATGGTTTGTACACCGGAGTATGTGGAGGATATGGCAGTAGGTTTTTTGGCCTCTGAAGGCGTCATTCAACGGTACGATGATATCGAAGATATTTGGGTTCAGGAAAAAGAAGGCTTTGTTCATATTAAAACCCGTCGAATGAATGAGTTTTATCAAAACTTTCATTCCAAACGGTACATTACCTCCTGCTGCGGAAAAAGTAGACAGGGCTTTTATTTTATCAATGATGCCAAAGTGGCAAAAAGAATGAATGACACCCATGTTACGCTGTCTTTTGACGATTGTTTCCGTTTGATGAATTTAATGCAAAACTCGGCACTTACGTTTCAGGAGACCGGTGGGGTTCATAATGCAGCGCTGTGCGATAAAAACGGGATGATCCTATCCAGAATAGATATCGGCCGACACAATGCGCTGGATAAAATCTATGGGCATTGCCTAAAACATGATATTGTATTACAAGACAAAATCATAGTATTCAGCGGACGCATTTCGTCTGAAATTTTGTTGAAGGTTGCGAAGATTGGCTGTGAAGTTGTTTTGTCCAAGTCAGCTCCCACAGAGCTTGCACTTGAGTTGGCTGAGGACCTGGGGATTACGACCGTTGGCTTTATACGCAGTCGTTCTCTGAATGTATATACGCATACCGAACGGATTGATGAACTGGTTGAATCTAAAATATAATATAATAATCTTCAATGTACACCGTCATAGTTAACCAGCATGGAATAAAACCTTTCGAGGTATTCATTCATGTTGGTTTTTCTTGGTACATATGTGGTGGGCAGTCACTGTACTGAAAAGGAGGGGATGTTAAATGAACTATCATATTCAAGTATTTGCTGGACTTGCGGAACAGATGGGAGGGCCTATAATTATGGTGCCTACTGAGCAAGAAACGATGACCGTTGCCGCATTAAAAGACTTGCTATCCGAGCGTTTCCCTGAATCAGCAGCTCAGTTGCAGGGTTCTTTTGTTGCCAGAAATCAAGCCTACGCCGCTCCTGAGGACCTCGTGAGTATACATGATGAGATTGCGATTATTCCTCCGGTTTCAGGAGGGTAGATTTTATTTAATAGGATAGGTGAATTCGATAGAATAGGTGCAAGGGGGCAGATCATATGCAATATCGTATTCAACTATTCGCAGATATGGCGGAGCAACTTGGTGATGTGATCACGGTAGAACTTTCACAGGAAGCGGTGACCATTGCAGACATTCGAAAAAGGCTGAATGAGCTGTACCCGGAAGTGGCTTCACAACTGCCAGGTTCTTTTTTTACCCATCATAAAAAGCTGGCTTCTCCAAATGAACTTGTGCTTCCATCAGATGCAATTGCTCTTCATCAGTCAGCATCCGGGATGAAGACGGTCGTTTCAAAATGTGGTTTATTTGCCATTACGTACGACCCGATTGATGCCGATGAAGTAACCTCAAAGGTACTCGACCCTTCTCATGGCGCCTCGCTGACCTTTAATGGTACGACTCGGGAATTTACGCAAGGTCAGCGAACGGTGTTGCTTGAATATGAGGCGTATGTCCCGATGGCCATGAACACGATGAAGCAGATTGGTGACGAAATTGCAGAACGTTGGCCTTCCACACGTACTGCGATTACACATCGGCTTGGCACGGTAAGAATTGGAGAGACGAGTGTGGTGATTGCTGTCTCAGCTGCACACCGCGATACTTGCTATGAAGCCAGCCGCCATGCCATTGAACGGTTAAAGCAAATCGTACCGATTTGGAAAAAGGAAGTGTGGGAGGACGGCTCAGAATGGAAGGGGCATCAGCTGGGTGGCTGGAACCCTCAAAGTACCCCAAAGCTTTCAAATAAGGGCGAGGACATCTAAGCTTTTAGCTTGTCTGATCAACTTGTAGCTATCAATGGATAAGTATGGAGGCGTAAATCAACGATGTCAGAAATGGACAAGATCCAGAAAATAGAAGTTGCTGCACATGCGCATGCGTCTCATGCCCGTTATTCTAGACAGGAATTATTCTCGAAAATTGGACCGACAGGCCAGCAAAATATCCGTAGTAAGCACGTGCTGATGGTGGGGGCCGGCGCACTGGGCACTGCCAATGCTGACATGCTGGTGCGAGCGGGCATCGGACGGCTGACGTTGGTAGACCGTGATTATGTAGACTGGAGTAATTTGCAGCGCCAACAGCTCTATGACGAAGCGGATGCCCGTAATCAGATCCCCAAGGCAGTGGCCGCGCAGAAGCGATTGCAGCAAACCAATTCGGACGTGGACATTCGTGCGCTAGTCCGGGACGTCTCGCTGGAGGAAATCGACGATATCGCAGCAGGGGTGGATCTCATCGTAGATGCCACTGACAATTTCGATACACGTTTGCTTATGAACGATTATGCGGTCAAGCACAGAATACCCTGGATTTACGGGGCATGTGTAGGTAGTTATGGGACAACCTTTACCATCGTGCCAGGGCAGACACCGTGCCTGCATTGCCTGCTCGGAACTGTACCGCTCGGCGGTGCAACCTGTGATACGGTCGGTGTGATTAGCCCGGCTGTACAGATGGTAGCGGCTTATCAAAGCGCCGAGGCATTGAAGCTGCTCACAGGGGACGATTCGGCTTTGCAAAATAAGCTGATTTCTTTCGATCTGTGGAACAATCAGCATCAGGCAATCCAAATCAGCGCCATGAAGAAAGCCGATTGTCCAACGTGTGGTGAGCACCCAGTGTATCCTTTTTTACAATCGGAGCATCAGGCTAAAACGGCTGTCTTGTGCGGACGAGATACGGTTCAAATCCGCCCGGCTTCGGGTGCTGTACGTGATCTGAATGAAGCGGCACGTTTGTTATCCCGTCAGGGGGGCAAAGTGGAGCATAATCCATACCTGGTATCCGTTGTTATCGGGACGCATCGAATCGTTCTTTTTCAGGATGGTCGCGTCTTAATTCATGGCACGAAGGACATCGCCGAGGCGAGATCAATTTATCACAAATATTTGGGTTGACCCAATAGATTCGACCCGTTATGAGATGTACAATGCTTCCTTATTTTCGCTATCTCATTTTGGAATTTATAGGATAGGGGAAGAACAAGTTGAAAAAGAAATTTGGGTACATATTCACGTTCGTTGGATTGTTGGCATGGGTTCTGGCTGGGTGTTCGTCTCCGGCTGCTGTACAATCGGCACAGTCCGCACCCAAGACAGAACTAGTCGTATCTGCCGCTGCAAGTCTTCAAGATAGTCTGAATACGCTCAAGGGCCAGTATGAGAAACAGCACCCAGATATCAAACTTACCTTTAACTACGCTTCATCTGGTACATTACAAAAACAAATTGAGCAAGGTGCACCTGTTGACGTATTTATTTCGGCAGGCATGAAGCAAATGAAGGCATTAACCGATGCTTCATTGGTGGAAAAGGATAACGTGCTGCTTCAAAATAAACTGGTTGTGGTTGTTCCGCAAGATAAGGCGAAAAGCACAGATAACAAAAGCATTACGCTCAATGACTTGATGGGTCCTTCTTTCCTGAAAGTGGCTGTTGGGGAGCCTACTACCGTTCCCGCCGGACAGTATTCTAAAGAATCGTTAACGAAGGCTGGACTATGGGACAAGCTGGAACCTAAGATGGTATTCGCCAAGGACGTAAGACAGGTATTAAATTATGTTGAAACAGGCAACGCCGATGCAGGACTCGTCTATCTAACGGATGCCAAATCATCCGATAAAACGGTCATAGCACTGGAAGTGCCCGAGGAATTGCATGCACCCATCCTGTATCCTGAAGGCATTGTAAAAGCAACCAAACACAGCCAGGAAGCAGGCGAGTTTCTTAATTTCCTACGGACAGATGAAGCTATGAGTGTGTTCAGTAAAGATGGATTTTCAGCCCCTACAGAAATGACGGGAAAATAGAATTCGCAGATAAAGGAGGGGGTCCCGTTGGATTGGTCAGCTTTTCTTCCTCCGGTTATCGTATCTGTTAAAGTCGCTGTCGTCGCCAGCATCATCGTCTTTTTATTAGCTACTGTGGTAGCGCGGATGATGGCGAACTGCACGCCGCGGAGGGGAACCAGCGTGATCGAGACCGTCCTAATTCTTCCGCTCGTATTGCCGCCCACTGTTGTCGGCTTTATTTTGCTCATCTTGCTGGGAAGGAAAAGCTGGATTGGCACTGTCTTCGAAAGCCTGTTCCAGCAGACGATTGTATTTACGTGGGGATCTGCAGTGGTGGCGGCCGTAGTTGTTGCTTTTCCACTGGCTTACCGCACCATTAAAGCAGGTTTTGAAGCTGTAGACCCGGAGGTAGAGCAGGCTGCACGTGCGCAAGGTGCCAACGAATGGCAAGTGTTTCGCCACATTACGATGCCCCTTGCCTACCGACCCCTCATTTCAGGATACATTCTCGGATTTGCCCGAGGGTTAGGGGAATTTGGTGCTACGCTGATGCTCGCAGGTAATATTCCTGAACAGACCCAAACCCTGTCTACAGCGATTTACACCGCGTCCGAGGTCGGAAATATGACACTCTCTTGGAGCTGGGTAGCTGTTATCATTTTATTCTCTTTTATCATGTTGATGCTTTCTAATCGATTAGTAAAGGATTAGTCCGTTGGAGTAAGAACGTGCGTAGTTTGCCGATAGGGCAGTAGCGGCAACGTTAGCAGCTTTGATCACCAAGAAACCTTGCGATTACTAAAACGCAGGGTTTCTTGTTTCTTTCGACAGCGATTACGGTGAGCTCCTGGTCTTTGGTATGGCGCATAGGTTGCACTAATGGCCGATGCCAAAGAACAGATTTACTGGAATTAGGGTACAATTTACAAGAAAAACAAAAGGGGATGAGGAAGATGAAGAAATTCGGGCAAATGTTTCTGGTAGGTTTAGCCATGGTTTTCGGGCTTGGTCTGGTGACCGGAAATGTGCAACCTCCCGCTGCTTCCGCGGCTGGTACAGAATATTATGTGGCTACGAGCGGCAGCGACTCCAACGCTGGAACGAGCGACGCGCCGTGGAAGACGCTGCAGCACGCGGCCGACGTGGTTCCTGCGGGCAGCACGGTTTACGTCCGGGGCGGCGTGTACAAGCAGAAAGTAAAGATTACCCGCTCTGGCTCCGCTTCGCAGGGTCCCATTGTGTTCACCAACTATGGGACAGAGACCGCCATTATTGATGGCAGTGGACTTTCGGTCAGCGGGAACGAAGGGCTGATCGAACTGGCCGATGTCAATTACGTTACTGTTCAGGGGTTTGAAATCCGCAATTTTACCACTGCTTCCAAGAACGTGGTGCCTGTAGGTATTTATGTCCACGGTTCGGGCGGCTTCATTAATCTGTCCAACAATAAAATCCATGACATCAAAAACACGGTCACTCCGACCGGCAAAAATCGGCTGGGCCGGGATGCTCACGGTATCGCTGTTTACGGCACGAAAGCTCCGGCTTCGATTCACGATCTTACGATCAGCGGCAATGAGCTGTACAATCTCGTGCTGGGCTCCAGCGAATCGCTCGTTTTAAACGGCAACGTGGATGGCTTTGCGGTGACCGACAACCTCATTCACGATAATGACAACATCGGGATTGATTTGATCGGCTTTGAGGGCACCGCGCCGAATACGACTTACGATCAGGCGCGGAACGGGTTGGTGAAGGGCAATCGGGTGTATAATAATTCAGTTCAAAATAACCCATCTTACAAGAGCGATGACAACTCGGCCGGGGGCATTTATGTAGATGGGGGCAAGGACAGTATTATTGAGCAGAACTACAGCTACAACAACGATATCGGCGTCGAAATTGCCTCCGAGCACGCCGGTAAAGCCACCAGCAATATTACGGTCCGCAGCAACGTGATATATAACAACCGACTGACCGGCATTGCCATGGGCGGTTACAATGAGGAGCGTGGCTCCACGGTAAACTGCAAGATCGTGAACAATACACTATACAAGAACGATACATTTGAAGATGGAAGCGGCCAGTTTTTGGTTCAATATGATACGCGAAACAACGTGATCCAAAACAATATTTTCGTGGCCAGCTCCACGGATATGCTGATCTCCAATGGATACACCAAAAATTCCGGCAATGTTGTGGATTATAATTTATATTTTGCTCCGAGCGGCAGCTCGGAAGCGAATTGGATCTGGAAAAATAAGGAGTATACGGGTTTCTCCGCGTACAAATCGGGGACCGGCAACGATACGCATTCTCTATTTGCCGATCCTAAATTCGTGAGTGCCGCGAACAGCGACTTCCATTTGCAGTCTTCGTCACCTGCGATCGATGCCGGGAACACGGACCTTGCCATCATTGGAACACTGGATATCGACGGGAAGCCAAGAGTACAGGGAGTCGCTGTGAACATCGGTGCCTACGAGTAAGCCGTATATTTTATGACAAACAGTGCAACCGAAACGATGTGAGGCCACTGCTTGTACGTTTTTACAATGTTCCTTGCAATTAAAACACCTTCAAAGTGAAACCCCATGTCGTAAGATATGGAGATAACCTTGGAGGTGTTTTTGCGTTGGCAACAAGATTAAGCTATCTTCGGAAAGTAAAAATGAAAGTCATATAAATGAGATTAGAAAGTTGTTCCTGTTCGATAGGCTCCGATTAACATAGTTGTTGCACACCTTTGAACCATACGGATTTGATCGACAAAGTATCAGAGATGTTGGTTGTCGGATCACCGTTTACTAGTATAAGGTCAGCGAGCGAACCTTCGGCAATACAGCCGCGATCGTTAAGCCCAAAGCAACGGGCCGGTTTCGCGGTAGCCGACTGAAGCGCTTCTATGGGAGTAAATCCGGCCTCAACCAGCAATTGCATTTCATGATGAACGCTGGCTCCATGAGCAAGGCCGCCAAGATTGGGAACAGGAACGGGAGCGACATCCGTCCCGACCAGAATATCCACACCGGCACGGTGGAGATCCATCACATTTTTAAAGCTATTCTCCAAATTGCCTTGCGGGAAAGTATGGAAGCTTGATTTCAAAATATCGATCCATTCCGGACTTAATTTGGAATAAACACGTGAATCATTCGCCAATTCTGATGCTGGATTCCCCAGAATGGATGAGTTCAATACTAAGCACGGTATAACAAATGCGCCTGAATCCGCTATGGATTTCACCAACTCAGATGTGTATTCGGGCCTGTCGAGAAATAAGTGACCCAATCCGTCGACTCCAATATCGATGGCAGTTTGCGAAGAATGAGCCGTCAAGACGTGGGCTATGACTATTTTATCGAACTTATGGGCTTCTACCACAGCTGCTTTTAAAATCTCGTCGCTTAAAATAGGCAGTCCAGGGGCACCCAAGACCGTCCCTTCTTCAATCATGATTTTAATAAAGTCGGCGCCACTCTCCACTTGGGTATGCACATGTTTGATCGCTTCTTCCACTGTCGTCACTTGGGGCACTTTTTCGTGATCGTGAGCGTAAGCGGCTAGCATAGCTTCCCGGTCTTTCTTGGGTAACTTCTCCAATTCCTTTAATACGAACTCAGGAATTTCATCCTCATCCTGCAATAATTCATCCGGATGACCACCTGGAGCAGTGATCGCTGTGCCGGCGGAACGGACTTCAGCGGCATCATTCACGTTTTTCAACTGGATTTTGCGCCCTCTTTCTGTAAAACTGCCGTTCATTTCGAGTTCTGTCGTGACGCCGAATTTTAAAGCATCTCTTAACCCTCCGATTGAAGTGTGAACATGCGCATCAATCAAGCCGGGTAATAATGTCCCATTTTCCCCATCGATGATCGTTGCATGCGTCGGAAGGTCTCCGCCTACCGAAATAATAGTTTCCCCCTGGATGATAACATTTCTGGGCTCAATAACTTTTTCTCCATCGAAAATACGTACATTCGTAATCGCTGTAACTTTTTCTACCGTAGAGCTTTGAGTTACATTCTTCATGTCGTTCCTCCTTAGTGTTCATCTTCAAACAATTAGAATTCTAACTGTTAGTTATATAACTGTCAATAAACTGATTTTCATTTGACAAACAGTTTAGAGATTTATATAGTTTATTTACTGACAATTAGACTTCTAATAATTTGAGGAGGTACGATGATGAAAACCCAAAAGGATACGGTTTTTCTGGATTTGTTTCAGGTTATCGGTCTTAAGCTAAAGAAAAGAGCGGACGAGAGCATAAAAGAGTTGGGATTAAATGCTCAACAAGGAAAAATGATTAGATATATCTACGAGAATCAAGAAAATAATTTAATTCAGAAGGATCTTGCCGATCGGTTTCATCTGCGCGGAGCCAGCATTACAAGCATACTTCAAGGTCTTGAGCAAAAAGGATTCATCGAGCGCAAAATCCCGGCCAATAATGAACGGCAAAAAAATATTTATGTTTTACCAAAAGCCATTGAATTGATTGAAGCTTTTAGTGACTCTTTCCAAAAGGTGGAGGACGAAGTTGTTCAGGCCCTGACCGAAGAGGAGAAGCGAATTTTAGAGGGAATGTTAAATAAAATTAATGAACGCCTATAATTGCGTAAAATCATGTTCCAAAAATCACTTTCGCTAGTCTCTGTTTTATATGATAGGAATCGGTTATGATGGAAATAGTAATAGGGATTTTAGTAGATTTTAGGAGAGCGGTGCGATATGAGAAGGGAAACGGGTTTTAACGAAATTATTCGAAAAGTACGTAAAGAGCTATTTGGGAAAGGCCCGGAGCGCATACATACAACCTTTGTAGATAATATGGCCATCACGATGCTATATGGAAATTTAACCCCATCCGAAAAGTTTCTGGCACAAGAAGAATCCGGGAAAGAGATGGTGCATGCAGCCCGAACCAAAATGGTTCAAAAAATATATCCCACACACTTCAATAAAGAACTGGAGGATTACATGGATTCCCGGCTGCTACACCTCTTTTCAGATATTAAAGTGGAGGAAGATATAGCTATATCCGTTTTTGTATTTGAAGATAATATTACTGCAAAATAAAAAAGAAAGCGGAACCGACATCGAATCCATATTGTTGGAGAGCTCGGCTACACCCTCGATTTAATTAACGATGTCCTAACCCAAGCGATCAGCAGAAAAAAGACGGCAAGAAGCTGATTAAACCTTTGCTGTTCTCGGTCCTCCTGCACATACGAGGAGGGGCTTTTCTTCAAGAAAAGCTTGGCTATCCGCACCCCATATCGCCCTGTACTGCGTACGTAAATCACGGATCATGAAAGGAACCTACATAGTTTATGAAAAAAAATGATTTTGGAAATAGGATGAAGGAATATGAAAATGCCTATAGATTAAGCCTACCACGCCGTTTACCAGTAATCATCAGAATTGATGGTGCGCATTTTCATACCTTTACGCGTGGGATGACGAAACCTTTTGATGAGAAACTAATTTTTGCATTATGGGAGACGTGTAAATATTTGGCCTATAACATTATGGGATGTAAATTGGTGTATCATCAGAGCGATGAAATCTCACTGCTTCTTACGAATGATGACAAATTAACGACGCAATCCTGGTTTGAAAATAATCTTCAAAAGATGGTGTCCATATCTGCCTCTCTGGCTACAGCCAAATTTAATGAGGAAATCCAAAAGGTTTACCCAGGTCAGCCTTTAGCCACTTTTGATGCGAGAGCTTGGGTTTTGCCTCAGGATGAGGTTACAAACTACTTCCTATGGAGACAACAAGATGCTACTAAAAACAGCATTTCTATGGTAGCTCAAGCCCATTTCAGGCATTCAGAACTAGAAGGATTGAACGGAAATCAGCTCCAAGACAAGCTTTTTGTGGAAAAAGGGCTAAACTGGAACGACCTTCCGGTCTGGCAAAAGCGGGGAATTTGCATTACCAAACAACAATACAACAAAGGCGAAGCCGTTAGAAGCAAGTGGGATGTTGATCATGAGACACCGATTTTTTCGCAGAATAGAGATTATATTAACCAATATGTATACTTGGACAAGGATGTGTAGATTTGGAGTGTGTTATTTTTATAGGAATTCAGGCTTCGGGCAAGTCGACTTTTTATAAAGAACAATTCTTCAAAACACATATGCGAATAAATCTGGATATGCTTAAAACACGAAATAGGGAAAATATTTACCTTCAGGCCTCTATCGAAACGATGCAGCGTTTTGTAGTGGACAATACCAATCCAACAGTCGAAGAACGAAAGAAATATATAGGTGCTTGTAAAAACAAGGGATTTAAAATCATTGGCTACTACTTTGAACCTGATTATGCAGAATCTATTAAGCGTAATGAGCAGCGCACAGGCAAAGAGTATATTCCTGAGATTGGTATTAAGAGTGTAATGAGTAAACTGGAGGTTCCGAGCTACGAAGAAGGATTTGATGAACTCTATAGCGTGATTTCCATTGAAGGAACGTTTCAGATTAGAAGGCTGCCGGAAAACCATACAATATAGGAGGACTACCATGAACATACCTGAGAGATTCATCAAACGTTTTCCAGCATACGAGGACGTATTTGCCAGCGATCTTGAACATCATCGCAAGCATTTTCTGCCGATTTGCTCGATAAATCTTCAGTTTTTATTCCCGGAGCAAGATGAGTGGCTGCATTTTGTTTCCGTAAAAGAAATCTACGAAGGCTGTGTGGGTGAAAATACTCAGGACTTTCATACCTCATATACCAAGCAAGATATGCTGGGATTCGATGTAATTGACGGCAAATACAAATTCGAAGCAGACTGGAATTATTTTAGTCTTCATCAGAAGGAGCAATTGGAAGCTACCTATGAAGCGCTGAAATCAACCGGGGATAAAGCGTACCTACGTATGAAGAGAGAAGTCATGGCGTTGGGCGGACTGGAACAGGTGTATATGGATAATGAACAAGACTACCAAGCTCGCAAAGCGTTTTTCCTGGAAAATAATAAAATTTATCCATATTCCTCCTTTGGAGAGGCCAAAAAGTCTGTTGAAGAACTTACCCGTGATTTTGAGGAAAAGCAATCCAGTGGTTGGGGGCTGAGTTACCCTGAAGTTAACGGAATTTTAGATGATATCGCTTTTCAGTCTGACAAGGCTCAAAGTTACATCAAGGAATATGATGAATCTCTGGAAGAGATGCTCCAGTTCGAGCAAACCAATCTGCTTCATGTGCCTAAGCGTCCCAATGGTGAGACTTTTACCTATATCGGTTCCATTACCGGGTATTATTTTCAAGCGTGTGGGGCGGATACCGTCTATTTATTTTACGACCAAGAATTAAGTAAAGCGGTAATTTGCTTCGAATATTCATAAGTGTGGATTTTGCAAAATCCTGAAGTGAAAAAACTCCCATAATGGTCGTTTCAGGCTGTCGAGAAAGTCTCGACAGCCTATTTTATGTTAATTTTGTTTAAGACGACACCGCGTTAATGTTGTATAATATAGGTAACTATTGTAGAACGGATGGTGTTGATATGCTACGCTCCAACCGCGAAAAACAACAATCCTACGAATTTGTTTCCATCGAAGATCTGGTTCCTCAAGATCACTTGCTCCGCAAAGTAGATAAGTATATCGATTTTTCGTTTATCGATGATAAAGTTCGACCACTGTATTGTGCAGACAACGGGCGTCCTGCCATTGATCCTACCGTATTGTTTAAAATGATCTTTCTCGGTTATTTCTATGGCATTCGCTCAGAACGGCAACTCGAGCGAGAAATTCAGACGAACCTAGCTTATCGTTGGTTTCTGGGGTTGGGCTTAACGGATAAAGTTCCGGACCATACGACGATTAGCTGGAATCGTCGCACTCGCTTTAAAGACACCACGATCTTTCAAGATATCTTCGATGAAATTGTGCTGCAGGCGATCTCTCACCGAATGGTGGGTGGGCGTGTTCTCGTCACCGATTCCACACACGTCAAAGCCAATGCTAACAGGCACCAGTACACCAAAGAACAAGTGTTGCAGAATACTAAAGACTATATGGACGAGCTGAACGAAGCGGTGAAGGATGACCGGAGAAACCACGGAAAAAAGCCTTAAAATCCCGAGAGGAAGTGAACGAAGAAAAAGAAATTAAAGTGAGCAAAACAGACCCGGACAGCGGCTATATGATCCGTGATGGCAAGCCCGAAGGCTTCTTCTATCTGGACCACCGCACGGTGGATATGAAGTACAATCTGATTACGGACGTGCATGTGACACCAGGGAATGTACATGATTCTGTCCCCTATTTGTCCCGTTTGGATCGCCAAAGAGAACGTTTTGGTTTTCAAGTAGAAGCTGTTGCACTAGATTCAGGTTATTTAACAACGCCGATTTGCCGAGGTTTGCAGAACCGAAAGATTTTTGCCGTGATTGCTCACCGAAGATTCCATCCCAGACAAGGACTGTTTCCGAAATGGAAGTTTGAATACGATGCCAAACGCAATGCGTATAGATGCCCAGCCCAACAGGAACTGCCCTACCGAACGACGGACCGTAAGGGATACCGGCAGTATGCCTCTGACCCAGCTCAGTGCCAGCATTGCCCACTGCTAAGTCAGTGTACCCAGTCTCGAAACCACCGCAAAGTGGTGACTCGGCATGTCTGGGAAGACAGCAAAGAGTGGGTACGGAGCAACCGGCTGAGCCCATCTGGTAAAAAGCTGTACCGCAAACGAAAAGAGACGATTGAGCGAAGCTTCGCGGATGCCAAAGAGCTCCATGGGTTTCGCTATTGCCGTTTGCGCGGTCTTCCAAACGTCAGGGAACAAGCCCTTATGACGGCAGCCGTGCAGAACATGAAGAAGATGGCGATCCACCTAGATCGCCTGGAGAAACAGGGGTACCCCCCCTGCTTCTCCAGAGACCAAAGCATTATGATGTAAAAAAGAAACCCACGTCTCAAAATGACAGGGTTTCTCGACAATCTGAAACTCCCATAATGGGAGTTTTTTTGTTTATTTCTTATTCAAAGTCACATCATGCTCTTTAGCAAGTGTGTTAACCTGTTCGCCAAAATCTCTGAATAGCTTTCTACCTTCGCTTAGCTTGGTGTTACTTTCATTAATTAAGTTCAGATCCCCTTTTTCCAACGCATCGAGCATCGTAATGAATGCTTCCTTTTGAGTGCTAACCGCCTTGACGTAGGTTTCGTGGACAGCTCGCACCTCAGGGGTTTCCGTCTTTACTGCTTCAACTTTATCAAGGTATTTGGTGTATTGTGGGATAATTTCGTCTCGTAACGTATTATATAGTGTTTCATCATCTGTGAAGTTATCACCGGTCACGGATCCATATTTTTCAGTTACTGTTTTTTCATCTTGTGCTAACGGAAGCATTCCATCATTCACATAGGTAATTAAATCTTTTTTAACCGGATCGGTAGAGCAGGCTGCCAAAATGGAGAAGCAACATAATACTAACATAAACACGCTAAGTTTTTTCATCATTAAGTTAATTAACCTAAACCCTATTCATACGGATTACAAATAAGAATATTTTAAGAATTATATTCCATTGAAACCAGAATTCCTTTATGACAGAAAAGGACATCCTAGAATTTCCCTGCATATATTTAGGAATAGCTGTATTTCTTTAATACATTTGAGAGGAGATTTCAGTATGATAAGGTTTAAAAAGGTGGTTTCAGTTACACTAAGCTCAATGCTCCTGCTATCATTCGGGATGACGGCGAACGCGAGTGCAAGCCCAGAGGTGAAGACGGATCAAGCGATTCAAATAGTTTCCAATGTGCAGCTAACAACTGATAAGGGAAGTGTCATTGAACAATTAACACGCGCGGACAAGCCTGCCAGTATCACAAATTCGGTGTACACCATTACAGAAAATATTAACTTGGCGACACCACAGAAATCTGTATTGAAAAAGAAAGTTACCCCTTCGCTCAAAGCCAGCACAAAATCAGTATCAGCTAAAGCTGCAGCGACCGTAGCGACAGCGTCTACTGCTACATATTCCGGCACGATTACAGAAGAGGGAGGCACACAGTTTTTATATCCGATTTATTTGCAACCGGGTGAATTGTTACAGGCTCAGTTGGATGGTCCGTCTTCAGCCCAGCTAGACTATGACTTATACCTGTATGAGTTTGATATGGCGACAGGTGATATTAATTCCAATCCTATAAATGTTTCCAACTACGGGACTTATGTTAACAATTATGAGCAAGGAGCTGCTTCTCTTCCAGAAAACGTAGGAACTCGCAACTCAATCGGAGCCGAGAAGGCATACGCGCTTGCAGTTCATGCCAAGAAGGGGTCTAGCATTAATGATCTTTTTTATTTAACTGTAGCAGTAAGCTCCAACTATGATGCCTATGAGCCGGATGACAGTGCCTTTCATGCTTATGATTTTACGGTTAACGACAAAGGCTCCTCGATTAACTTCCGTACCATTCATTCCGCTATAGATAACGATTGGTATCTAGTTACAGTACCAGCCAGCCGTAATTATGATGCATTAAATGTGAAGCTGGACAGCACTTCGGAAAGCTATGGGTACAAAGCGGAAGTATATGCAGCTCTTGCTGGCAACCAAATGGTGCTTCTACCGCAAACCAATCATAATGTTACCTTAAGCACAGGGACCTACTATGTACGAGTGTACTGCACAAGTCAGTATTCAGCCGACCATTTGTATACACTAGCGATTAAACCGGTGCTTCGAGCTGGCAAAATTGAAATTACCGGCTATAACTCCAATGGCTATTATGATTATCCGACGTATTCTTACGGTCGTCATTATCGTATTAACGGAGGCAGCAGTCTGATCGTGAACGGTGTTGTGAAAACAACAGATGGTCAAATGGTTCCCAATGCTCCTGTCACGGTCGTTTGGCTGGATAAGAACTGGAGCGAGAGTGGCGGTAACCGTACGAGAACGGCTTCTACGTACACCGATGATAGCGGTAAATTCAGTGTGACCCTTTCTCTTCCGCAATCGACAGGAAAAAATGTAGAATATATAAGTGAAATTGGTTCCACACACTATTTTGATCTTACAGGAGTAGCGGCTCATGTCGATGGAACTTCGATTAGTGCGACGGACATTATTTATCTATTTGCTTACAGCTTGAGAAACTAAGAAATGCTTTAATGTCATTTTGATCATGAGAGAGTCGCTTTTTCTGAAGGGTTAGCCGAGGCTTTCCATTTCTGAAAGAGCGACTTTTCATGTTTATTTAGCAAGGATAAGAAAATAGTCTTTTTTTCATAGATTACAAATAGAAAATGTTTTGCATAATATATTCCAATAGAACCAAAGATGATTTATGATAGAGCCATGCAGCCTAGAAATCATCCTGGTTTATCCGGGGATAGCGGGAATTCCTTAAACCATTTGAGAGGGGATTTCAGTATGAAAAGGTTCAAAAAGGCTATTGCAATGATGTTAAGCATGATGCTTCTGTTTGCTTTCGGAATGACTGCGAACGCGAGTGAAAGTAAGGAGGCTGCATCGGATCAAGCGATTAAGGCAGAATCCAAGATTCAGCTAACAACTGAAAATGAGGACTTAATTAAGCATTTAACGCGGGCAGACAAGCCAGACAGCGTTACGTCTTCGGTTTATGTCATGCAAGAAAATCTCAACTTCAAGACACCAGAGACAACCTCATTGAAAAGGGAATCCATGTCTTCGCTGAAAGAAAGCCCAATGGTTGCTTCAGCCACAGCTTCTTCTGCTACGTATTCCGGTACGATTACGCAAGAGGGAGGTACACAATTTTTATATCCGATCTATTTGCAGCCTGGTGAATTGTTGCAGGCCCAGTTGGATGGTCCATTTTCAGCCCAGCTTGACTATGATTTATACTTATATGAGTTTGATATGACGACAGGGGACATTAATCCTAATGCCATTGACGCATCCACCTATGGTACTTATTTTAACAATTATGAACAGGTGGCTGCCTCACTTCCTGAAAACGTAGGAACCCGCAACGCTTCTGGAAATGAAAAGGCATATGCGATTGCTGTCCATGCCAAAAAAGGTTCCAGTATCAATGATCCTTTCTATCTAACGGTCGATACAAGTTCCAGCTACGATGCATATGAACCAGATGAGAGTGCTTTCCATGCCTACAACTTTACCTTTAGTACGAGCGGTTCATCGCTTAATTCACGCTCCATTCATTCAGGCATTGATAATGACTGGTATCAAGTTACGATCCCTGCCAGCCGCAATTATGATGCTTTGAACGTAAAGCTTGACAGTGTTTCGGACGGTTATGGCTACAAAGCGGAAGTCTACGGAGCCCTTACCGGAAACCAAATGGTGCTTTTGCCGCAAACGAACCATAATGTTAGCTTAAATACAGGAACCTACTATGTGCGAGTGTACACAACCAATCAGTATTCACCCAATCATTTGTACACACTTACACTGAAGCCGGTGCTTCGGGCTGGCAAAATTGAAATTACCGGCTATGATTCTGCTAATGGCCCTAATGATTATCCGAACTACTCATATGGTCGTCATTATCGGGTTAATCAACGCAGTAACCTTACCGTGAATGGTGTAGTTAAGACAACTGATGGTTATCCAGTGGCAAATGCACCTGTTGATGTGACATGGTTGAATCAGAACTGGACTGAAGGCAGCGGGAATCGTACTCGTACAGGCACAGCTTATACGGACCAGAATGGAGCCTTTAGTGTGACTCTTTCCCTGCCATCTTCCACTGGAAGTATAGCGGAATACCTGTCTGGAGCCATCAGTTTTACACACTACTATGATCTATCAGGGGTTGCCGCTCAGGTGTCAGGTACTTCGATTATAGATACGGATATTGTATATCACTTTGCCTATAGTATTTATGGCGGTTGATAGATAGGTTATTAAGCTAACCCTAAGGTAACTTGTTGCTTGAGTATTTTATATTTGAATCAAAAGTAGTTTGCTTCAATATTTGTTCATTTTTGGGACAAAGCATATATTCATTCCATATATGCTTTGTCCGATATATATATAGAAACAGGGTCACATTACACTATACATACGCCTTAGATTGCCTGTTACAAACATGACAGGAGGAAATAGGATGAATTTTGGGCCTCTTAGAGCACAGCAAGCGATTCTTAATGCGAGTAGCTTACGGATCAATCCGACAAGTAAGCAAGTTCCATCATCCCAGCTTCATGAAGAAAAGGTCTCGGGATTCGTAATTCAAGACTCCGTGGAGATCAGTGAAGCCGGCAGACAGTTGGCCGAAGGAGCTATTGTATCACAGGCTGCCAAGTATTTCGGTACAACCCAAATCAATGATTCATTAAACCGGGTTTTGGAAGGTCAGTCAGAAGAAGTGTCTAATGCAGTGTACAGTATGATTGAATCTAATTTTATCGTCGACGGAACAGTAACCGATGAGAGTCAGCGAGCTGTGCTGCTGGAGATGGGAGTTACCCAATCCAAGTATATTGCCGATCATTACATGGAAGGCGACAAGGCCAAAGAATTTCTGGAAACCATGAACCAGATCGCTGGTATTGCTTTAACACGATCCACTGATCCAGAGACCGGAGATATTAGCTACACGACTCCAATGGATCGTCCGTCAGGTGCTCCTGAGGATTATGTCAAGCTGTCGGATGTGATGAAGCAGGTCGATCCTCAAAAATATACGGCGTACATGAATGATATTAAAGGTGGAGGAAATGGGTTGAGCCAACTGTTAAATTTTGCGCAAAAGGTTCCTCAACATCCTGATTGGATTGAGAAATACAAGGAACGTATGGGACAGAATACAGAGTTGCTAAATAACACACCGTTAAACAATCGCTTTGACAAAGCGGATACGACATCAGCTTCTGCTTTTATGAACAGCATGCAAAATCTTCTTAAGGAATCTTCCGCTACTCAGGATTCTTACATGCAGAATATGCGAGGATTTTTTCGGAGCTTAGGCGTTCAAGTTCATTAACACCCTTAAATAATTTGTCAGTTCTGTTTACATCCTGCTTGGAACGAAGTATAATAGCTTCAAAACATACTCGTGATATAGAGGAAGCACCTCAAACCTAGGCATTAACGCCTTCGTTTGAGGTGCTTTTTCTATTTTACTCGAAGCGAGTTTGTAAAACTCTTTGAAAATAAAATAAAGTAAGGAGAAGTGTATGTATCGAAAAACTAAGCGAAAGGTAAGGAAGTATAGGAAGTGGGTGTATGGATTTTTGGCTGTAGTCCTACTATTAACGATGATTCCCATATTTCCGGAAAGGGTATCCGCTGCTGCTCAGGAGATCATTGGGGGCCCTTTTTGCCAAAACAATTTGCCGGGTGGGGGCGATAGTTGGGGTTCTTGGTCAGGAAATGGGATAGGAGCAACAGAAGTATACACTGGCACGGGTTCGGCGAGGTATAAATGTGATGGGACTACACAGCCGACAAATCGTTTTATTGATATTGGAAGATCTATTAAGGCTTCGGATTACAAGATTTTTGTTTATATTGAAGGGTCTTATCATACCGATATATATACGTCTAATGCCGCCGCAGGCGACAGTTGGAGGCCTAACGGAACGAATCTATATACATGGATTAATGTAAGGAAATTCTATGCTGATAGCTATTACCAGGGAAAATGGATAGATATCACCGACTCAATTACATTAAGGGATGTTCGCTATTTCAGAGCGATGGGAACTAACCAACAGACAAGTAATGAAATATCCAAGTTTGGGGTCCGTGTTATTCCCAAATCGGACCTCATGCCTAAACCACCCCAGATTCACGCAGACGCAGAGGGACAAGCTGTTACAGGGTGGACCAAAGACCCTGTAACCGTGTGGATCGATGGAGATGTGGCTCCTGAAGGATTAAAATACTATGAATATAGTCTGAACGGAGGAGCATTTCAGCAATACACCGGGCCTTTCACTGTCTATGACCATGGTGTAAATACAATCTATGCCCGGACAGTGGATGTGAATGACCAGTATAGTGGCCTTTCTTCCGGGAATGTTCGAATAGACAAGATGCCACCAACTCCCCCTAGCATAGAAGCAACAGGGAATAGTAATGACTATACGATTTCATTACAACCAGGTGTAGACGATTATTCTGGACTAGCCCATACTCAATTTCGTATGACAGGCGTTGTGAATCAGGATTGGCAGGATTATAGTGAAGTGTTTCATGTGAATAAAGATGGTAAAAGCACGGTACATGCACGCTCCATTGACAGCGTCGGTAATGTGAGCCGAGAAGTAAGCAAGGAAGTCACTATTGATAAAAAGGGACCGACGGCTCCTGTCATCCGGGCTAGTGAAACAGGCCCAACGAACCGTGATGTGAATATTACCATTGATTCAGGAAGTGACCCTATAAATGGAATTAAGATGACACAGTATCGCTTGAATCCATCTGGGGAGTGGTTGACCTACAAGGGTACTTTTACATTAAACACAGAAGGAATTTACGAATTATCAGCACGGACGATCAATAATCTTGATGTGTCTAGTTCAATCGTAACTCAATCGGTTATTATTGATCGAACCAAGCCAACGGCTCCAAAAGTTACGTTTTCCGAGGTGACGATACCTACTCGATATACCAATAAGCCAGTTCAGTTTGCTCTATCGGGTGCGACGGATACTACAGCAGTACATTATGAATATCAATTAGGTTCTGGCGCTTATGTGTCTGGTTCATCGGGAATATTAAAGGGTTCGGGGGTCATACAATTGACTGCACAAGCTGTAGATGCAGCTGGAAATCGAAGCGATCCGGTGTCCGCGGTGTCTTATATTGATTTGGAACCACCGACGATCCAACTGACGCCGGATTCGCGTGAATGGAAAGATACTCATATTCCTGTAAGGATACGATATGCCGATCAGCATTCGGGGATTGAGTCATCCACAATGCAGTATAAAATCACGAACAGCCCTGATTCACCCGAAAACTGGGATGCTGCAGCTGACACAACAATCCAGATGGATCTTTCAAATGAAGGTGAATGGTATGTTCATGCCAAGGTCAAAGATAGGGTGGGTAACATTTATGAAACGGTTAGCGGTGCACTTCGCATTCAAAACCAGCCCCAGTCGGTTGTGCTCTCTGCGACATCCGTACGAAATACAGAAGCTGATTTGCAGTGGACACTCCCGTCGGGCCTTGACGATGGTTACGTCTATACAGTCCGAAATATAACAACTAATGAGGTTTGGGATGTTACGCATCCGACAAATTCTTTTACAGATAGAGGGCTACAAGGAGGACGACAATACGAATATGAAGTGCGTTCTAGTAATCATGTAGGAGGCAATGCGTATTCCAATCGAGTCCATGTATTAACGTTACCTGATGCTCCTGATCATATCCAGTTACGACCTGTCTCTCGTCATTCTACAGAAATCATGGCTGACTTTACGCCAGTTTCATCAGCTAACAGATATAATATTACAGCAGCAGACGTAAGTACGGGAGAAATCATATTTAAGGATACGGTTACACAGGATGTGTATAATCCAATTACGGGAATGAAGCCTGGTAAATATTACGATATTTCTGTATCAGCTATTAATGACACTGGAGAGGGTACAGCAAAGCATGTATCTTTTCTAAGCCTACCAGACAGCCCGAACGGATTCCGGAATGTAACTGTAAGAGAAAATGGAATCGACTTGAAGTGGAATTCTGTAATCACTGCCACCTACTATGCCCTAGAACGTAATGAAGTATCGGTTTATAACGATGTGTATACAGAATTCACCGATACTGATCTTCAGGCGGGAACAGAGTATGATTATAACGTTTCCGCTGAAAATGCAACAGGATTCGGAGACTATGCTCATCTGGGAGTCATCACTTTACCTGATCGAGTAACTACATTATCGGGTGTGACGAAGGATGTGTATGCTGTCAGTGTTGAGTGGCAGGATGTGCAGGGGGCTGAAGGATACATCTTGAATGTTAACGATGAACCGAAGGTCCGGGTTGCGCGTGGTATTCATTCTTATACTTTTGAGGGCTTGCCAGCGGGCAGGTCTGCCAATATTAAAATACGAGCCTACAATCGAAGTGGTACAGGTAAGGGTACTTCTATCAACGCATTAACACTACCGATTTCGGCTGTACAACTTGCAACTGTAGATGTTCGCGAGCACGATGCCATATTGATATGGGCCTCGGTTGATGGGGCAACTCAATATAAGGTGACGATCAACGGTCAAGATTATTATAGTACGGAACCACGTGTGGTTATAGCTGGTTTAACAGGTGGGAGTAACTATGATTTTCAAGTGAGCAGTAGGAACAGTAGTGGTTTTAGCCAGCCAGCGTTGGGTGAGCTGCTGACACTTCCTCCTGAAGTACAAAATGTGAATGTTACAGAACATGAGGCTGGCCAGATTTCACTGAGCTGGGATGAAATCAAGAGCGCTTATCAATATACTGTAACCCGTAAAGATACGGGGGAAGTTTTTAACACCAGAGATGCCCATATTAAGCTTTCAGGTATCCAGCCTGGTATGATTTACTCGTTTGGTATACAGGCCGTGAATACAACGGGGGCAGGTAATTTAGCTCCGTTTACGTATCGCGCTTTGCCAGGTCAGATATCAGACAGTAGATTGACTGTGAAAAAAGTAACAGATACCGATTTGGTTGTTACGTGGAAAGAAGCTCCGGGTGCAGATGCCTACAATGTCTACCAAAACGAGATGCTTATCGGTCATACGACCACCCATGAATTTAAAGTAGATGGATTGGATAGTTCTACATTGTATCGTATTACCGTCAAGCCATTGAACACAAGTGGTGAGGGTAAGCAGACAGAAGGTGAAGTGGAGACGCTGCCGTCTCCAGCATTTGCGTTTTCGAAGATGGAAACAACGAATAGTGAGTTTATCATCCATTGGGAATCTGACCATGAGAATGATATTTTCGTCCTCGCCAGTGAAGGAGGAACAGAGCTATATCGTGGTAAGGATCGAGGCTATATCTGGAGACAGCTTAAAGAGAAGCGGTTGTATACCGTTCAACTTTGGGCAGAAAATAGTCAAGGAAAACGCACAGAGGCAAAACAAGCGAATGGCAAAACAACGGGTAATACTGTGGAAGCAGGTGGCGGAGCAGGAGGGGCGGAGAGTGTAAAACCGATTCAGCCTGTTATAAAGGAACCGATAGAAACAGAGCACATTCAAGATTCAACCGTTGAAAAGAAGCCAAATCGTTTTAGTGACATTGATCGGATATTTAATAGAGAAAAAATAAATGTGCTTGCTGATTTAGGTGTAGTAAAGGGAACAACCCACACGCTATTTGAGCCGAACAGACCTGTAACACGTATGGAGTTTACCTCTATGCTGGTCCGTTCCTTGAAATTACCGCTCGAAACGGATGTGACTTTAGGCTTCGAGGATATCAATCCATCGGCGTGGTACGTTGATCTGCTCAAAACGGCGATTAAAGATCAGGTTGCTCGCGGGTTTAGTAATAGAGAATTTGGCCCAGATCGGGTCATTAACCGTGAGCAGGCGGCTAAAATGGTGAATAACATTGTCAAGGCTACACCACAGCAAGAAAGCAGTGTATACTCAGATTCCTCTCAAATTGTAGAGTGGGCCAGAAAGGATGTACTTGGTCTAACCGAAATTAATTTAGTACAAGGATATCCAGATGGTAGCTTCCGTGCCAAACAGGAGGTCACACGCGCAGAAGCAGCAGAGATGACTTACAACATGCTTCAAATGAAATAGAATGAATCAAGGGGCGGCGTTGGCCAGCCCCTTTTTTGTGTATACTAACTTATTCCGCAATAGCGGGGTTTAGATTGGATGCTCTGTAGGCAGGAACGCCATTAATGAGTGCGGTTCTTAGCTGAATATATCGTATACCATAATAGGAGGTTGTACTACTCATCCCGGAGGAAAGTACAGTTATTTTATAATATGAAAAAGGAATCTCATTACTAAATTGATAGGTTGTTTTTGCAGTGGTTGGCAAAGTTTCGACTTCACCTAACCTAAACCAATTTTCTCCGTCTCTAGAGCCGTGAAAAGAAAATGAAAGTATAAAAGCTCGAGAAGATGGCTGAGCTAAAAGAATATCATTGATCGTCTTACCTATATCTAATTTGAAGATGATTTCTCCACCTTTACCGTTTAAGCTGCTTTCCCAATAGAGATTATTATCAATTAAAACATTTTTCGGAAAAGTATTTTTGGAATCTCCGTTGGTTGATACATTTTCCTCTGCTATAACAACAGGATCCATGGAAAAAGTATAGTTGTCTGGATTTTGACTGAATTTTGCCATGTTGAAATTCCTCCTTAAGTTTAATTTTTGAATGTGTTGAAAAGGTTGATATATATCATTTATATGAAACTCTCTATGAATATATTCCTTGATCATGGAATGCATACTAGTGTTTAAGCGGTCTGACATCATAATAGCAAACTCATTTGCGGGCGGAGAGTTGCATGTTTAGAATATAAATAACTAAATGAGGTGCGAGAAAGGAAATGGATTGAATATGAAAATATACACTTATTATTTGGGAAATGGCATATTCCCTTTGGATTGGGAAGTTTGTTTTAGTACTGTTGAGGAATATAAAAGAAAATTATTTGAGAAGTACACCGCTTCCCAAGAATACAATGATTTTGTAATAGGCGGATTTAATGTGCTTACCGACAAAATAGATGCGATTTTGAATTATGCTTTAGAGAACTTTCGAAAAGAATTTCCTCATAATTATGAGTTGCGTTGTCCGGCTATGATATTCCCGTTGCCAAGAGGTGATGAAAGTAATGGTGCTGAGTTTGCTATTGTTTTAAAACGTGATGAAGATGGAGATACAATGGTCTATTCTCCACTCCCATTGTCATATTTAGAAAGAAGTTAATACTCTGCTGAAAGAAAATGGGAAACCAAGTGATGAATAATGTAAAGCTATCCCTGGTTTCTCTCTGCCTATATGGAGTGCGTTGATTTGTGTCGAAGAGATCTCTACGTTTCGGATCAAGTATTGGAAGTTGCTCTAGAAAGATATCCGGCAAATTGTTACAGAGCAGTTTTCGGAGTACAGGCACGGATGGGCACCTGCCTACATACAATAAACAGACCGCAAGCCCGGTAAGTAACAAAGGCCGGTAAGTTCGCAACTACCTCAGGAGGTGTCATCCGTGCCCGGACTATTTAGCGCTATCGCTCTGTTCATCAAGGAATTGACGCTACTCGTTTCCTACGTGAAAAACAACGCCTTTCCGCAGCCATTGACTGAGAAAGAGGAAGCTCGACACCTAAAGCTGTTTGCCGAAGGCAACGCACACTCTCGTAACACACTCATTGAACATAACCTACGGCTGGTGGCCCATATTGTGAAAAAATTCGATAACACCGGTGAAGATTTGGAGGACCTTATATCCATCGGCACCATCGGACTGATCAAGGCCATCGAAAGCTTTCAGACCGGGAAAGGCACCAAGCTGGCAACATTTGCAGCCCGTTGTATAGAAAATGAAATCCTGATGCATTTACGATCCCTGAAAAAAACACGCAAAGACGTATCACTTCACGATCCTATAGGGACTGATAAGGAAGGCAACGAGATTACTTTGATTGATATCCTCGGCACCGAGGCGGACGATATTGTAGATAAAGTACAGCTCAAAATCGAGAAGAGTAAAATCTATCGCAACCTGGATATTTTAGATGAGCGTGAAAAAGAAGTAGTTATTGGTCGATTCGGCCTGGAAGCCGGAGGTGAAGAACGTACACAGCGGGAAATCGCCAGAGAGCTGGGGATTTCGCGTTCGTATGTGTCCCGCATTGAAAAGCGTGCATTAATGAAGCTGTACCATGAATTTTACAAGCAGAAGGGGTAATGGATAAGGAGATATATGAACCCACTTGAGGCCCTTTACAGGGCCTTTTTAGGTCTTTTTCATAATTCAATTACTTGCTTCTTTACGCTGAAAAGCGCTAGGGAATTTTCCTATAAGTGTGGTTACTCGTTCAGCTAGTTGGCTCTCTTGGATTGAATTTATTTCCCTACATATTCATCCAAAAAGTGATCTACTCTTTTGAAATATTCAGTGGGGTAATGGTTGATGGCATCGATGTGCTCCGTATTTTGCGGGTACCATACTTCTGCTTTTGGGTTATCTTTTAAGGACTCGTAAATAATTTCTGTATTTTTATAACTAATTTGCTGATCTCCAGTACCATGAATGAGCATAACTGGCTTGTCTTGCATCTTTTTTACCGCATCCATAGGAGATATGGAATCAAGATCAACCTTAAAGGCCCAATTTGCCATCCATGTCGATGTATAACTGAATGGAAACGCAGGTAAACCTGAAAAGAAGGGCAAACCCTCTCTCAGAAATAGACCAGCATTACGAAAAGGACTATCCGCAATTACGGCTTTGATGTCATCACTTTCACTTGCGGCTAGCAAAGAAGTAGCAGCACCCATTGAAAAACCGATAACTCCAATGTTATCACCCGTATGGTCTCTCGATTTTAAATAGCTTACAGCTCCTAGCAAATCATATTTTTCATTGAGGCCCAGCGTAATCAAATCACCATCGGACTTACCTTGTGAACTGAGGTCAAATGCCAATACATTGTAGCCTTTCGGAACGAAGTGCTCTACTAACTTTTGGGTCCGCCCTTTGACTAAACGATTGCTCGTATATCCATGGACGACAATAATCGTTTTACTACTTGATTTACCAGAAAGACCACTTGCAGGAAAGAAGGAACCTCTAATCGTATTATCATTTTTTTCACTCTTGAACTCGACCTCTTCATAGGGAGTTTTATCGATATTCAATCCGTAGCTGACATTAGTGTCTCTAGGATGGTGCAACAAGGTGTCTACTACTTTATAAGATATAAAAAATACAAGAGCCGTCACAAGCAAAAGCACGATCCCTAGGCTCCATAAAATTTTCTTTCGTTTTTTCACACGAACGTTAAATGTTAGATCGGGTTGTAATGATGCTTGACTCATTCAGACTCCTCCAGTTTTTCTTTAGGTTGTATGGGTGCGAACAAATAAAAGGCATGCCCCTTCAGATTTTCCCACTCGGGATGATGAATAATACTTTCTCCAAGAGTTAAGCCCACTCCATTTAAGAAAGAGATATAGGCACGAGAGATCATTGCTGGAGAAAAGCTTTTGTTGAATTCTCCCATTAACTGTCCCTTGGCATAGACGCATTCGATCGCATCTGTCATTACCTTTATACTTTCAAGGACCTTCTGTGTAAGTTCGGGGAATTTTACTCGTTGTCCTAAGACAGATTGAACAAGTCGCAATTCATTTATATAGGAGTAGATATGGTTGAATTGTTCTGCCACCATGCTTTTAATCAATACGCCCGGCGTCCCCTCTTTTTGTAGACAAGCAAGTGATTTCGCCTGAATATCAGCAAGCGGCTCAAGGACAGCAGCGTAGTATAAAGCTTCTTTGCTGGGGAAATATTGAAAAATGGTTCCAGGAGTCACTCCCACACTCTGCGCAATGATCGCCGTTGTGGTATTAGAATATCCACTTTCTGCGAACAGGACAACAGCTTCTTCTAGAATACGTTTACGCCGCTCCAGTCTTTTTTCTTCATTGATGGGTCTTGCCAAATGTATTCTCCTCTCTTTAAACTAAACTTCAATTAATTAAATGAATGATTATTTAATTAATAATATATCTTAAATTATGACTTATAGCAAGAGTGAAATTTATCTTACTTACGAGCAGGATGAACCTCAACATATAAAAATAAGCCGAAGGCTGCCCAACATGCGCCTCCGGCTTGTTTTATCAGGTTATTTTGGATGAGTACACGCTCCACCTTCCTTAAATGAATAAAACAATGAATATTTGGAGGATCTCATACCCTTCGGTACCATCGGCCTGATGAAGGACATTGAAAGCTTTCAGACTGGGAAAGGCACCAAGCTGGCAACATTTGCAGCCCGTTGTATAGAAAATGAAATCCTGATGCATTTGCGATCTCTGAAAAACATGCAAAGACGTATCACTCTTACGGAACGCAGACGTAGAGGCGAGTCAAAATTTTCGCACGATGACTCTACGAGAAAATTTGTTTATACTTTAACTACTTAATAGTGAATGTAATGGATATGAGGTGGAACTAATGATTCTGGTAAGTTCGTGTTTGGCGGGCATGAAGGTACGATATAACGGGACGGATAGCCTGGATGTATATATACAGAAGTTGGTAGAGGAAAAGAAAGCTGTGACAATCTGTCCTGAGCTTTTGGGGGGCTTTGTGACTCCGAGAGAGCCTGCTGAGATTGTTGGAGGGACAGGCGAGGATGTGCTGAACGGCACAGCCAAGGTGGTCGAGTTTTCAGGCAACGATGTCAGCGATATGTACATTAGGGGTGCGTACGAAGCCTTGAATATAGCCAGAGAGGTTAACGCAACGCATGTTGTTTTAAAAGAAAACAGCCCGTCCTGCGGATCAGCAGCAATATATAATGGGTCATTCGAAAATCGTAAAATAGCTGGTAATGGGGTAACCTCGGCTTTGTTAAAAAAGGAAGGCTTTAAGGTCATATCGGAAGAACAAATTTCGGATATTTTCTTGGATTAGAATATGTAATGGTAAATCAAGCGCCTTGCTAGCTTACAGGCTTATACCTGCGGAGCGTAAGACGCTTGTTTGTGCTGTATGCCGCTATATGATATAGACATCACATTATTTAAGCTTTAATGCAAGAATTCCTAGGTATTCCTTGAGGGCTGTTCCGGTTGTAGACATGGCCCCAGCAGACGGCGAGAGTTTGCCAGCATACAGTGACAGCTTTTCACTTGCCAGATAGTCGGTAGGATAAGCTACGACCTGCATGTCTGCACGCTGAAATTCCATTGCAGCACGTGGCATATGGAAAGCGGAGGTCACCAGAACAGGTCTAGTGAGTTGATGTTTTTTTAAAATTTGCGATGTATATACGGCATTTTGCTGTGTGTTCAAAGAACGGTTTTCGATCAGAATGTCCTTTGCCGGAATACCGAGTCCCAGTAACTGTCTTTGTGCAATATTCGCCTCATTACCACTGTCTCCAAACACTTGCCCGCCGGAGAAAAGAATGGGTATGCCTGTTGCTTCATGCAATCTGGCCGCAGTGAGCAGTCGATTGGCCGCAGATCCTAGCAGATTGCCTTGTCCATTGATGTCAGGGGTTCCTTCTGTGGCTCCGCCCCCAAGTACGACAATGACATCACCTTGAATGGTACGGGGCTGTGGGTACTGTTTTTCCAGGCTACTGATTAACAAATCTCCAGCCAAATTGGTCGAGGAAACATACAGCAGCAATGTGACAAGAAGCAGTACGACCGCAGGTATACGTGCCCTTTTCCATAGCCAAATCACGAGCCCTGCCATCACGAGGATGAACAAACCGGGAGGGAGCACAAAGCTGTACAAAAATTTGATGATATAAATCAAGTGCAGACAACCTCCTATCCTTATAAGCTTTATCTGTCTTTTTGGTATATTGTAACATAGGCAACTGACTGGATTCCTCTGTCCGAAGACATACCTCGATGAAAAAACGGGCATGAAAGTTGGAGCTTTCCAATACATATTTTTTGTTTGATAAAGTTGTTCTGTAGGCGTAGTATATAAAGTCTAGTGATTTTTTTCATAGAGGAGCGATAGCGTCATGGGAGAGTTAACGACAGCCAAGCGGATGATGATGATCGCGCTACTGGTTGTGTTGTGGGGCATTTCTTGGCCCATTTATAAAGTTGCATTGGAATTCACACCTCCACTATTGTTTGCAGGACTACGTACACTGCTGGGCGGTCTGCTATTGGGAGTGATTTTAGTACCGAGATGGAATCGCATTCGTTGGAAAGAAAATTGGCGGGTGTATGCTATTTCAGGTATTTTTAACGTGGTATTGTTTTATGGTCTGCAAACGGTGGGACTGATGTACGTCCCCTCTGGCTTGTTTTCTGTGCTGGTATATCTCCAGCCTGTACTGGTCGGCATTTTTGCATGGATGTGGCTAGGGGAAGCGATGTCCAGACTTAAAGTGCTTGGATTGGTCATCGGATTTTTGGGCGTTGCGGCTGTCAGTGTCGGCGGATTTTCAGGACATGTGGCTGTGGCAGGTGTAATCCTCGCCATTATTACAGCCGTGAGCTGGGCATTGGGAACGGTATATGTGAAAAAGGTAAACCAGCGTGTGGATTCGCTGTGGCTGGTTGCATTTCAATGTACACTGGGAGGCATCGTGCTGACGGGAGCTGGAACGGTGACGGAAAGCTGGTCGGATATCGTATGGAATGTCCCGTATGTGTCAGGGCTGATATTCGGCACGGTGCTGGGAATTTCACTTTCCTGGTTGCTGTATTTCACACTTGTTAATTCAGGGGATGCGAGCAAGATTGCGTCTTATACGTTTTTGGTGCCTGTGATCTCGGTGTTTGTCAGCTCGTTGGTGCTGGGCGAAGCGATTACGGCTTTCCTGCTGATCGGGTTGATCTTAATCGGGCTTAGCATTTATTTGGTGAATCGCAGAGTGAGAGTAGTACGGCAAGCTTGAAAATAGGATATGGTACAAGCAAGGACTCTGCGCAGGTAGCAGGGTCCTTTTTTAGAGGATTTTAACACCTGTCCGGCGAATTTTTAGGAAGAATGAAACGGGTTCGGCTGAAACGAATTTGATCTATAAGGAGGGGTTCAAGCATGATCCAGCTTCAAAATGTCAAACGGTATAAGTCTGCCAAGCGGATAATAGTTGCATTTGTTTTATTGGCAAGTGTGGCAATCGGACTGAACGATGGAGAGTTTGCTCAGGCAGCGGGAACTTCTGCATCTATAAAGCAAGGTCAGAGAACTGCAAGTGTCCGTGTTTATTTTAACGGAAATATGATGTCGTTTCCCAAAGGAGAGTCATTCATAAACAAGGGACAGGTCATGATTCCTATTACAGATGCTGCTCTGCCAGGAATAGCCACGGATTATGACCCCAAAACACAGACGCTTACACTTACCAATGGTATAGCCAGTCTGGGTTCCGGTCGAATAAAGGCTAACTCCAATATAGGTTTTGTACATAACAGGAAGGTTACTTACGACGTTTCAGCCAGTAGCATTCGTGGAACGCTTTATGTTCCTCTGGCATTTATCAGTGATGTGGTCGGAGGCAAGCTCGAATGGAAGAAAAACGAACGAATGGTTAGCATAAGCTATCCTCAGTTGGTTGGGGAATCGGAGGAAAGCAAGGGCTATTTGCTGGATGCAAGCAGCGGAGTATTGTACCGTAAAGAGGATGGCGGCCGTATCCGTGCGCTCAGTCCAACAAATATTAAATTGAAAGAAGATTATTTTGGCATGACGAAAATCATTTCAACCAAGGTTACGGAGGATGCAGATTTGGTTACGGTATGGCAAGCTTATGGCGAGCCCATGATTAATGACGATTTTTATACGCTGTTCGTCCAGAAAGGAAAGGTACTTCGTCAGGCAAAGGCTCATTATTGGAATTTTAATGCCAACAATATCAAGCTTTATAATGGTAAAGCAGTCATGAACGATGGACAGACCGTTCGTCTGATTGACGCTAATGGTTCTGTAAAAGAAATATGGAATATGGGGAAGCTTTCCGGTCGTTTGAAGGACAGCTTTGCGGTGGAAGGCATGGGCGAGGGGTTTATTCTTGCCAGATCGAATGATGAGGGCTTTTTAATATTAATTAATCTTAAAACCCACCAGTCATTGTTGGTGTATGAGTTGCTTCAATTAGCTCCTGAGCAACTGAACGGATTCAGGGAAGATGGTATTAAGTTTATCGGTCAGAACAAAAATGACGGTGAACTGCGCTTCGAGCTACATGATAGTAAAGGACGGCCTCAAACGTTCAAATATGCTTTGTGAATGGGTTTAAGGCGTCGATCAGACGCCTCTTATTACATAAAACTTCACAAATATCCGAATTGTTCACTCCTCAGGACACTCCTTTGTTCATGAAGCATGAGAGGCTTCACTTTTTATTTCGAATGCGTTTACATAAAATATAGTTATACGGCGGCAGTGCTACAAACCTTGCTGTCGGCAACGTATACAGAGGGGGAGTGACTCACATTGAATCAGCCTATGCCCAAAAATTCTGCAATGCTTACAGCGGATTCCCGCCTGAACGGTAAGAGGCTGGGAACGGGTAGAAAACACGGTTTTTTCTATGAACTGTTCCGCAATCGAGTATTATTTCTGATGTTGTTGCCCACTTTAATTTTTTTCTTCATTAATTCCTACATTCCTATGGTGGGTATTTATTATGCATTTACCCAGTTCGACTTTAATACCAGCCTGTTTGATGCCAAGTTCGTCGGACTCCAAAACTTTCGCTTTTTATGGCAATCCGGCACGCTGACAAAACTGACATTGAATACGGTCGGATACAACGCAGCGTTTATTTTACTTGGTAACGTGTTAGCGATTGTTCTCGCTATTTTACTAAATGAGCTGCGAGGCCGCTACTTTAAAAAGATCGCTCAATCTGTGATGTTCCTGCCTTATTTTGTTTCTTTCGTTATTCTAAGTGTCATCGTGTATAACATATTTAATTATGATAATGGTTTTCTGAATACGCTGCTGCTGCAACTTGGTGGTGAACGCGTGGATGTATACAACAAACCATGGGTATGGATTTTCCTGATTATCCTGTTCTATTTATGGAAAAATCTTGGCTACAGTATGGTGATCTATCTAGCAGCGATTACAGGTATCAGTGACGAATATTATGAGGCAGCTAAAATGGATGGAGCCAACATTTTTCAACGAATCTGGTACATTACCGTTCCTATGCTTAAATCGACATTCGTTGTGCTGCTGTTGTTTGCGCTTGGTAGTATTATGAAAGGACAATTTGATCTTTTCTATCAGTTAATCGGCAACAATGGGGTGCTGTACAATACGACGGATATTTTGGACACTTATGTGTACCGATCGCTGAAAGTGACTTTTGATGTGGGTATGGCTTCGGCGGCAGGCGTATACCAATCATTGTTCGGCTTTGTACTGATCATGACCGTGAACTATATCATCCGTAAGTTGAACGACGAGTATGCCTTATTCTAGAAAGGAGGACCCAAACGGATGGCGATCAAAGAGGATGTATACACTCGAATTTTTAAAATTATCTCTTATGTGATTATCATTATGGCTTCCATTGCTTGTTTACTCCCGTTCCTACTTATTATTTCGGCTTCACTGACCAGTAATGAATCGATTATCAGGGATGGATATCACTTTATACCACAGCAATTCTCACTGGAAGGTTACCGGACGGTGTTCACCTTTCCTGAAGAGGTGTTAAGGGCGTACGGGGTGACGATTTTTACCACGGTTGTAGGTACGACGTTGGGCCTGTTCCTGATGACGATGGCAGGATATGTGCTGGCACGCAAAGATTTTAAATACCGCAATGCGTTTTCCTTCTATATTTACTTTACGACGCTGTTCGGGGGCGGGTTGGTACCTTGGTACATTATGCTGACGAAGTATTTAGGATTGCTTGATACGTATACAGTGCTTATTTTTCCGGGATTGATGACTCCGTTTCTGATCATTTTAATGAAAAACTTCATTCGTTCTTCCATGCCGGAAGAGCTGTTCGAGTCCGCTAAAATAGATGGTGCAGGTGATTTTAAAATTTACTATCGAATTGTACTGCCTTTATCCACACCGGGTATTGCCACTGTGGGGCTGTTTCTGGCCTTGGCTTACTGGAATGACTGGTTCTCATCCTCACTCTTTATTAACGATCCGCATAAATACCAGTTGCAATATTATCTGTATAATGTAATTAACTCCATGCAATTTATCGCTCAAATGGGTGCAGGTACTGGCGTATCCCTTTCCAGTGATATGCCGACAGAATCGACGAAAATGGCAATGGCGATCGTGGTTACTGGACCCATTTTGCTGCTGTACCCGTTCATTCAGCGTTACTTTGTCAAGGGGCTGACCATTGGCGCGGTAAAAGGCTGAAGCGACACTAACGGGCTGAGATGGCATAACGTGCTGACGGTATGCCATCAAAGCAGCACTTTTTGTAAGCGTTTTATTTAAACAGACTACCATTTCAAAGGGAGGATTCACATGACATTCACAAAGAAAAGAAAACAACGCATGTCCATCCTGATTGCAGTAATGGTCATCATGGCGCTATTAGCCGGATGTGGAGGCGGTAGCGGAAACAGCGCACAAAAAGCAAATGGAGAGGATGATAAATCCCAAAAAGTGCAGCTGCAATTTTATATGCTGGGTGATGCTCCTAAGGATCTGTCTACCATTGAGGCAGAGATTAATAAGTTGGCGGAAAAAGATCTGAATGCCACCGTCAAATTTAACTATACGACGTGGACAGACTGGGATCAAAAATATAAGCTGTTATTGTCTTCGGGTCAGCCTATCGACCTGATATTCACTGCAGATTGGACGCAATATCAGGCCTATGCCAAGAAGGGCGCATTCCTGCCGCTAGATGATCTGCTGCCTAAGGCCGCACCTGCCTTGCAAAAATTTGTGCCTCAGGACATGTGGAATGGAGTTAAAATCGGAGGCAAAATTTATACCGTGCCTGGCACGTATAAAGAGTATGTCACTAACGGCTTTGTATGGCGTGAGGATTTACGTGAGAAGTACAATTTGCCTAAACCGACAGATATCGAAAGTTACGAGGCTTATATGGATGGGATACGTCAGCATGAGCCAAATATGAAAACCGTATCTCTAAACAGCGATATCAAGGGAAATCTGCATGACCGATATACCGAATTAGTAACGAAGAGTGTAGGGGCCTTGCCTTATGGCATTGGTATTAAATACGAAAAACCAACAGAGGTTTATAAATTTTGGGGCTCGGATGAGCAAAAAGAAGAGCTGAACACTTACAAACGCTGGGCCGATAAAGGATTCATTCCCAAAAATGTATTAAACGTAAAAGATACGCTTCAGGATCAAGTGACTTCTGGTAAAGCAGCAAGTATCTTCGGTGACAATCCAACCCGGTTTAATGATATGGTTATTAAGCTCAAAGCATCTCATCCGGACTGGAAGCTGGATTACTACCCATTCCCTTTGACGACAGGTTATGCAACTCCAGTGCACCCGATTCATAACGGCTTTGCAATTCCAAAAAGCAGCCCAAATCCGGCGCGCGCATTAGCTTTTTATGAAAAGCTTGTGACGGACAAACGCTATAACTTGCTCACGCAATATGGTATTGAAGGCAAAAACTACGAGGTCAAAGATGGTTACTATCATATGATAGGTAGCGGCAGTTCTAATGGATTTTCACGCGAAGGTATGAACAGTTGGGCTTGGCGTAATCCGGAATACATGCTGTTTGATTCTGGCTTTGACCGTGTGAAGAAAATTTTTGCCGAGCTGGATAAAATCCAGAAGCCTGACCTGTTTACCGGCTTTGCAGAGGACTACACGACCTACCAAGCAGAAAAAGCAGCTCTAGAACAGGTTGAGAAGCAATATCTGTATCCGCTCCAAGCTGGACTGATCGACAATGTAGATCAAGGCTTGCAGACCTTCTTGCAAAAGGCAAACCAAGCTGGTTTGGAGAAAATTCAAACCGAGTATACAAAACAATGGGAAGCTTATGTAAAGGAGAAGGGGATTAAATAAAACATAAAGATTTGTGATAAAGAAGAAAAGCAAGTCTCCAGAAAGTTGGAGGCTTGCTTTTTTGATGTCAGTTTACTTATTGCGCATTTGCTCTAGAACGGCGAAAATCTGTCGGTGTTACGCCCAAGCTACGTTTGAACATGCGATGGAAATAAGAGCTGCTCGCAAATCCGGTTTGTTCTGCTACGTCAGCCACGGACCAGTCGGTCTGTTCCAGTAATTCACAGGCCTTGCGAATACGGAGTTGTTGGATGACGTCCACGATAGTAGACATGGTCTGTTGCTTATATAGCCTGCTGACATAGATCGGCGACATATCCAGCTCTTCCGCAATCTGATTGAGACAAAAATTGGGATCCATATAGGTTTGCTCCAATCGTTCATTAATTTGCCGCACCAATCGTTCCTGTTTCGTGTTTCGTTTTTCCGATAGACTGGAGCGAATATGATCAAAGACTAATTGATAATGATCAATTAGGTTTTCAGCGGTCTCTAACCGATCTGCGGATGGTAATTCAGGTTTAGATTCTATAGCAAATCCATTGAGCTCACTGATATGCCGAACAGCATTATTCACACTCATGATGAGCCGGGATATCGCCTCTCGAACAGAGGAAAACGGATATTTTTCCATATGCATCAATAATTCTTTGATCATACTGTGTGCATCCTCCGTATGACCAGACAGTAGCATATCCAGCATTTTTTTCTCTTTATCGGCTGGATATACGTAAGTATTTTGGATATCTTCATCTGTAGTGTTTTGCGCATTAATAATGCAGCCATGTCCCTGAAAAAATCGGTGCATAGATGCGTTTTGTACCTGGCGGTACAGCAAATGTAGCCGTTCTGGTTGACTCGTGATGGCACTGTAAGTCAGTGAAACGCTCAGCTTCAAATATTCAAAGCAAGCTTCGCGTATTTGGCGTAATAAAGTTTCTAGTAGTACAGTGTCTGTATGTTCTGCGGGATCGAGAATGTTAAGCATCAGCAGTACACTGTCCTCATCCATATCAACAGTCTCCACCCGGTACGTCTGTCCGCATATTTCAGAAGCAATGTTCATAATTGCAAACTTATAGGGTAGCAGATCAGGTCCACGTTCGCTTTGCCATCGGGTATATTCATCTATGCGTAGCAGCACAAGGCGGTAGTCTTTGTCGAACTGGAACGTAATCCCAAGCTCGCGCAATCGTTCCGGTTCTTCACTGGCAGGGATATTTTGAATTCCCCGAATCACATTTCTTAAAATGTTTTGCCGGATCGTGTACATACTGTTTCGTTTCTCCGATTCCAGTGAATTCATATGCACAACGATTTGGCCAATAGGCGTATACAGCATTTTGGACAGCAGCCACGAAGCCACGAATCCTGCCAATGCAATGATGGCGGCTATCAGTAACATCGCATTACGAATAACACTCGCCATTTTGATAACGCTTTCATATGGTGTGACACTAATATACTGCCAACCTAGTCCGTCCGGGGAGGTGTAGGAAATGAGTGATCTTTTACCATGAAAGTCTTCTACAAAATAGCCTGTTTCTTGTTTTTTGACTCTCGTATGCAACCATAGCTGCTCTTTTTCGTTCAAAGTTTCGTCTGTCAATGTTGTACCAGACAACAGCCTGCCCTGATCGTCTAAAATATAAGCGGTCCCGCCTGAGATTGGATTCGCCGCCATTTCCTTGTTCATCCAGGCCGCCGACACATTCACAATCACAGCCGAATTTATCGCTTCGTTCGAGTTAATTGCGTCATAACATAAATACGTATAGGCTGCGATATCTGGGCTTGCTTGCTCTACTCCAGCTCTGGAGTCTGAGGCAGTCAGCAGCGGATACGTGCGTGGAATAGGCGTAAAGGGTTTATAGTCCTGATAATGATCCAGTACGCGAATGATATCTGTATCAGCCAGTTCATGTTTGCTGAATAACCCGTTTTGACCTTGTGAAGACGCAATGTAGAAGGTGCCGCTTTTAGGGTTAAACACGTAGATGGATTCGATATACGGCATGGAGTTAAGATAATTGTTCAATTCGGTCATGGCAGCGGTTACATCATATACATTAGGTTTGGGATAATACAACAACTTGGATAGGGTACTGCTGCGATACATTTGGAATGCCAACGATTGAGCGATAGATGTCATGTTAATAACCTCTCTGCTTCTCAACGTCAAGCTGTTGTGATTGGCCTCGAATGCCTGCTCCTTTTCCACACGAATATAGTAAAAATAATACACAGTGGTGGATACCAGCAACGTTAGCGTAATACATAACGTAATGCTGACCAGCAATTTGCTGTGAAGCTTATGATGCTTTTTGAAATTGCTCATTTGAACAGGCCTCCTGTCTGTGTGCACGTAGCTGTAAAGTACACCCTATTTATGTATTCATTATACGTGTGATCTTGTGAACAGGACAGTGAACAAACCGATTCTTTGTGAAAAATAATGATTTTTCGTTAAGCAGCTAACCCGTTGGTCAAGTACCGATTTCTAGGTTGAGCCGGAAATCCTCCAGCTAATCTCTTGTTATTTGCATGCCAATGTTTTATATTGACATAATAGTAGGTCAAAAATAAAAGAGGTGAACGGACGAGATGAGTCCACGCACGAAGGAACAAAACGAAGAGATTCGACTGCGGCGTCTGGAGCAAATCCGGAAAGCCGCTGCCGATGTATTTTTGAATAAGGGGCCTTTACTGGAAATCCGCGATGTGGCCGCGCAGGCGGGACTCGGCTATGGCACGGTATACCATTATTACAGCAATAAGGGCAATTTGCTCTACGATCTGCTATGGGATGCGTTGGAGCGGGCCGGGGGATGGCTGGAGGCCTCGTTAGAGGCTCCGCTGAAGGTTCCGCCGGAGGTCCCGCACGTTTCGGCTTCGGGGGAGGCGCCGGCGGGCGGGCATTTTGGCTTGGCTGATGCGGCGGACACTGGGAACTTGGCTGTCGCAGAGCTTGGCCCCGTTGCCGCTGCCAGCGTCCGGCTGCTGCAGCTTTGGGCGGAGGACCACGCCCTGTACCTGCTGCATAAGCTGGCCGGTGAGGGCTTTGCCTCGCTGCCTGAAGCGCGCTCGGCCCCGCTCTCGGCCGCCTTTCGCCGGGAGGTGCTCGCGCCGTTTGCCGCGCTGCTGGAAACCGGGTGTGTGGCAGACGGGTCTACCGCTTCCGGCGAAAACGCGACGGAGCCGTCGTATCGGCTACAGCGCGCTGAAATGCTGCTGGCCGCTTTGGTCGGTTGCGCCGCGCTTTCGCTTCGCCGCGGAAAGCTGCACGAGGAGGCCAGGGATATCGTCCGACTTTTAAAATTATAGAATGGATAAGGAGCGAACAAACAAAGATGATTATTTTAAAATCACCTAGGGAAATCGAAGAGATGAAGCCTGCGAGCCAAATCGTTGCGGACTGCTACCGCGAGGTGGCCAAACTGATCGAGCCTGGGATCACCACCCGGGAAATCAATGACTTTGTTGCCAGACACATCACCAAGCTGGGCGGCAAGCAGTTTACGAAAGGGTACAACGGTTTCCCCGCCGAAACCTGCATTTCGGTCAATGATGTGGTGGCTCACGGCATTCCTTCGAACCAGATGCTTATGGACGGCGACTTGCTGAAGCTCGACATCGTCGTGGAATACGGCGGATGGTTCGGCGATTCGTGCTGGTGCTATGCGGTGGGCAATATCCGGCCGGAGGCGCAAAAATTAATGAAGGTGACAAAGGAATGCTTGGATCTGGGGATCGCCCGGGCCCTCCCTGGGGGCCGGCTCGGCGACATAACGTCGGCGATTCAACAGCATGCGGAAGCGAACGGGTTTTCGCTCGTACGCGATCTGCTGGCCCACGGGATCGGACGGAGCCTGCATGAGGAGCCGAGCTACGAGCATATCGGCGTAGCCGGCAAAGGCATTCGGTTAAAGGAAGGCATGGTGTTTACGATTGAACCGATGGTCAACGAAGGTACGTTTCGTATCACGATCGACGACGATCAGTGGACGGCGAGGACGGCCGACGGCAAGTTGTCAGCGCAATATGAGCATACGATCGCAGTCACGCCGGACGGACCGCTGATTTTAACGGCCCAGTAAGAATAAAGGCGAACGGACGGGAATGCGTCATTTCAGGAAATAAGTCGCCAACCCGGCCTGTTTGGCCTGACGAAAGTTCGTAATCCGAAACCACGAAAAAGCGCTGGGCCTACCTGGATCAGCGCTTTTTTTGCATGGTTTGAAACTTTTACCGATTTACGGAAAACCGTTTCCCCGGGGAAAATGGCCTAGAAGTAAAACACTCCCATTAGCCTAGGGGATCGATCCTGAAATAACGTAAGCAAAGAGAGGCAGTACTTCATCAGTCTGGAAATTGAACGTTACCTTTAACGATATAGGCTTGGCCTGTGCCATTTTCCGCTAGAGCTGGGATGGTATCGTTGAGCACGGCACCACGAATGTCCGTAATCCTTATTTTCAGAGGCTGTTTTCCTAAGTTGGTACCCAAAAAGTGGTTGTAATCCTGTTTTTCGAGATTGAGCCATTGTCCGTTTTGTTGGACTTCCATCTTCAAGACCGGATATTTATGATTGCGTACTTGAATGGCTGCCCACCATTGGCTGCTGCCTTCTTTAATACGGTAGGAGACATTGCCGCTAACAGGAGCTTTGACAACTTTCCAAGAAATATTAATTTTTCCGTCTAATTGATTGCCAATCAGGTTGAACGCGTTTGGGGACAGATCGAGTGCGCCACTTGGACCTTCGGGGTAAAGATCAGTTACATATACGGTTGTTTTCCCTTTGGGACCTTGAACTTCCAAATAGGCTCCAGCTAATGCAGCTTTGATTCCGTTATAATTCAGTTGTGTGCGGTTAAGCGCTGTGATTTTGGCATCCGAAGGGATGGGATCAAGTAGTAATGCCCCTCCAGAGTAACCTGATCCCGTATATGTGGCGTAGCCTGTGTATGTATCATTCCAAGCAGCTGAAGCGGGAAGGGCGAATAATACAATACTTAACAACGATGTCAGACCGATGGTTTTGAACTTTCGGAACGTCGATTTTTTTTGCATAATCATTTCCTCCTTATTCATTTAATAGATTCATATAGTAAATATAAACACTATATTACCTAATATTTCAAATTGTACAATAGGACTTTGAGGCAAAAAGAAAATATTGAAGATGTTTGTCAACTTACTCATAGGCCATATGTCTTGTTTTTTTGGGAAATGGTTGAACGGTGCTCTTTTTTCGCAGAAAGTTTGCAGGGCAGCCGATAATTTCAGGAAGATGTATCCTTATAACACAGGACAGGGCTGACTGGAGAGTAAGGACAGAGGAGGGGGTTAATAATAAGGAAGAATGTCTTCTATGCACCGCCAGTAAAATACTTTAGAGCGATTAAACTAGGACTTTTGAATGAAGTCTTTTAAATAGAATAAGCGAACTATTGTTCTCCTTTTGTTTGTCGTATACAATCGAATCATGCTGATTCAAATGGAGTGATGTTGAACTCTGTTGTATGCTGCAACGAAAGGATGTTTTGCACCATGATGGGAAGAGCCCATTTGATTATTGGAACCGGGGTCTCCCTGTCGGTATTAGCTCTAAGTGGATACGAAGTGACCCCGGCTGCCGTGGCAGCTGCTGTGGTCGGTTCACTGTTGCCGGATATTGACGAGCCTAACTCCATGCTCGTGAGCCGTGCGCTGCCAACCAAAATGCTTAGACTCGTACAGCTTCTAATGATTGGGGCTGCTGGTTGGGTATTTTTCACCCGTTTGGCTCCGCCGCCATGGAATCTTGTTCTGGCTTTGCTGATGATTAGTGCTTCTTTTATGCCTTCACGATCCATGCGCAAGGTTATTATCTTTCTAATTGGTATCGGCCTCGCCTGGTATGGAGAATCATATGCACCGTGGAATTATATCGCTGGGTGTCTGCTGATCATTTGTACGCTAGTCCCACACCGGGGGTTAACTCATACGGTATACGGGACAGTCGCATGGACTGCGCTGCTTTATGGTACAACACGTTTGCACGGTGACAGCATATGGCTGGCTGGAGGTATGGCGTACTTGCTGCATTTACTGGCAGATTCCTTGACGAATAATGGAATTAAACCTTTGCCGCCGTTCAAATGGAAGCTGCGATTTAAATTGATGAGTACCGGAACCCGGAAGGGAGCTAAGGTAGAAAACGTCTGCATTGCTCTAACTGCTGTACTTGTAGTGATTGCTTTGCTTCGTTATAAGCATTTGATTTGAAATGTTCTATCTTTTGTTTTCTATTAAATTAAAAAAACAGTCAATGCACGTTGTACGTGTCTTGACTGTTTTTTATAGATAGCGATTCTCTATTACACCTTAAGCTCGTTCTATAATGGTATTCAGCGTTGTACGATCCAGGTTTTGAACCAGCTTGATGATCAGCTCTTTGGCTGCATCATAATCATCAGTGTGAATAATAGACGAGGAAGTATGGATGTATCGTCCACAGATGCCTATGACGGTAGATGGTACGCCAATTCCGCTCAAGTGCACTTGGCCGGCATCGGTTCCCCCTGTGGAGATGAAATATTGATACTTGATTTTGTGAGTTTCCGCCATGTCTTGCACGTATTCCACAATCCCGCGGTGTGTAATCATACCCGGATCAAATACCCGCAGCAGTGCGCCTTTACCGAGGTGTCCGTAAGCATTCGGGTCACCGCCCATATCATTGGCTGCACTGCAATCCAGTGCAAAGAAAATATCGGGCTGAATCAGATTGGCCGCTGTGCGTGCACCACGCAGTCCCACTTCCTCTTGAACAGTGGCCCCCGCATACAATGTATTGGGAAGCTTGTCTTTTTCTTTATGTAACGCTTCAAGCAGTTCAATAGCCAAGCCTACACCGTAGCGGTTATCCCACGCTTTAGCCATGATTTTTTTAGGATTTGCCAGTGGTGTAAAATCACAGATTGGCGCTATGGCTGTTCCTGGTACGATCCCCAGATCCTGAGCTTCCTGTCTGCTGTCTACGCCAATATCCAGATACATATGCTTGATGTCCATAGGTTTACTGCGTTGCGATTCATCCAGCAAATGAGGCGAGACAGAGCCAACTACACCGATAACTGGGCCTTTTGGAGTCAATACTTGAAGACGTTGTGACATGATGGCTTGGCTCCACCAGCCTCCAACCGGCTGAAAACGAATCATTCCATTTTCCGTAATACCATTCACGATAAAACCTACTTCATCCAGATGGCCTGCCACCATTACACGTGGTCCACTCTCTTGACCGCGTAGCACCCCAAAAAGACTGCCCAATCGATCTTGCACGATTTCATCGGTATAGCCGGATATCCGTTCCTTAACCCATGCCCGTAACTCTCGCTCATGCCCAGGAATGGAAGGAAACTCCGTTAAGGTTTTAAACAATTCCAATGTTTTTGATTCCATGATGTATACCTCACTCCTTATTAATTAACCAGTGGTCGTCATGTATTTAGTATGAATGGATTTGTACGGAATGTCCACGATATCATTTTCCTGACATAACATTTCTCCAAAAAGCTCATAATGAAAAAGACCCAAGCAATTCGAACCGCCAAGCGCGAAAACTTACAGATAAGGGGTGGTGAATGATGCCAGCTAAATCCGGGCAGCGCGGTTTTCGTACCAATACGTCGCCGCTGTCCATAAATGAGAAGGACTATCAGAATATTTCACAAAAGCATGAGCCCTCGAGAAAAGTATTTGCCAATTGTGTGCGCGCTTTTCTGGTTGGAGGCGGGATCTGTGTGATTGGACAGGCGATTCAGGAGGCTTTTATGGCAGGGATGCACATATCAGCCAAGGAGGCCGCCCCGCCGACCTCATCTATGATGATCTTGCTGGCGGTCATATTAACCTGTATCGGGGTTTACGATAAGGTTGCCCAATGGGCGGGAGCGGGAACCGCTGTGCCAATTACAGGCTTTGCTAACTCCATGTGTTCGGCTGCATTGGAATATCGTTCTGAGGGGCTGGTGCTCGGAGTGGGCGCGAATATGTTCAAACTGGCAGGCTCGGTTGTCGTATTCGGGGTGGTGGCTGCATTTATCATAGGCGTTATATATGCCATCCTTGGTGTAGGAGGCAATCACTTATGAGAAGACAGGGAGGACAAACCTGGAAGTTTGAATCGAGACCACGCATCATTGGAAGTGCCACTGTTGTGGGCCCGGATGAAGGAGAGGGGCCGTTGTCCACAGATTTTGATTATATTTATGACAATATAGAAATCAACGAGAAAACGTGGGAAAAAGCGGAACGTAGATTGATTGAGCACTCTACAGAGCTGGCGCTAATTAATGCCAATTTGAACAAAGAAGAAGTGCAGTTTTTTATTAGTGGTGATCTGATGAATCAGATTGTCAGTAGCTCCTTTTCGGCTAGCAAGCTGGCCATTCCCTATTTGGGTGTTTTTGGAGCATGCTCAACATCCATGGAAAGCTTAGCCTTAGCCGCACTTATTGTGGACTCAGAGGCCGGTGACTACGTGATGGCGGGTACGACTAGCCATAATTGTACTGTGGAAAAACAATTCCGCTATCCTAATGAATACGGATCGCAGAAGCCTCCTACGGCTCAGTATACTGTTACGGGTTCCGGCGCCGCAATAGTGGGCCATGCCAAGTCAGGGACGGTGGTGGATTGTGCTACCATTGGACGTGTAATGGACATGGGCATTAAAGACCCCTTTAATATGGGTGGAGCCATGGCTCCCGCGGCTGCGGATACGCTGTTGTCTCATTTTCGAGATACTGGCCGTGACCCTAGTTACTATGACCTCATTGTAACGGGCGATTTAGCTTCTGTGGGGCTGCCGATTGCCAAGGAGTTGCTCAAAAAAGATGGGTTTGATATGAATCAGACGGAATTTAATGATTGCGGTTTACTGATTTACGACATTAATAAGCAAAAGAAAGTCATTTCAGGAGGCAGTGGTTGTGGCTGCTCGGCTGTTGTAACCTACGGGCATTTGTTGAAGCGGATCGAAAAAGGAGAGCTACAAAAGGTACTGGTGGTGGCGACTGGAGCGTTATTATCTCCTTTGACTACACAGCAGGGTGAGAGCATTCCTTGTGTTGCACATGCTGTAGCTTTTGAGGCGGGAGGAACAGTATGATATTTCTATGGGCTTTTTTAGTGGGTGGTGCCATTTGTGTCGTGGGCCAATTGATGATGGATGTGTTCAAAATGACGCCGGCACATACGATGAGTACGTTGGTAGTTGCAGGTGCAATTGCTGATGCTGTTGGGATATACGATCCGCTTATTAAATTTGCAGGGGCGGGTGCGACCATTCCAATTACCAGTTTTGGTAACTCACTTGTACACGGCGCATTAACCGAATTGGAGAAGGACGGATGGTTGGGTGTCATTACAGGGATTTTTAGTCTGACAAGTGCAGGGATTTCCTCTGCGATTATTTTCTCTTTTCTGGCATGCTTGTTTGTTCGTCCAAAAGGAAGCATATAAAAGCAGCGTACTTTAGATTTGACATCGTAAGATAAATAATTGTATACATGTGCCCTTCGGATCTAATGACCGAAGGGTTTTTAATTGTTCTGCACATGAGAGATCGAAAGAAGGATGGAGTTTGAATAATATGGGCAGGGGGTTAAGTGTACTCTGTGCCTACCTTCATGTACAATAATAGGAAACAGGTTGCTATCTAGGAGGTTTACAGAGCTATGCCCGTACGTCAAGAATCTGTGCAGATTGTATCTGCAATCCGTTCTAATCTGGAATCATGTATATTAGGTAAATCCTTTGAAATAAAATTACTGCTTACGGCTATGCTGGCGGGTGGACACATTCTGATCGAGGATGTTCCGGGTACGGGAAAAACGCAAATGATCAAGGCTCTTGCCAAATCCATGCGCGGTGATTACCGCCGTGTTCAATGTAATCCTGATATTCTCCCGAGTGATATTACAGGGGTATCCATATTTCATCCACGGGACGAGCGTTTTTATTTCCGTCCGGGTCCTGTGATGACTAATATTTTGCTGGCGGATGAAATTAACCGAGCGACGACGAAAACCCAGTCAGCTCTGCTGGAGGTTATGGAGGAACGCAGTGTGACGGTGGATGGGGACACTCATATGTTGCCTCATCCTTTTATGTTGTGTGCGACACAAAACCCGATTGATTTTGAAGGCACTTATATGCTGCCGGAAGCACAGTTAGATCGTTTTATGCTCAAAATCAGCTTGGGTTATCCTGATATGGAGACGGAGCGAAACATGCTGCTCCATCATCAGGCAGGCCAGCCAGCAGATCGTCTGGAGGCTGTAGCTCATATGGAGCAGATTGCTGACATCCAGCAGGAAATTAGAGGGATTTATATGGACAAAGCAGTGACGTCCTATTTACTTGATATCGTACGTGCGACAAGAGAACATCCATCTGTGCTGCTGGGAGCTAGCCCTCGGGCGGCCCTTGCTTTTGTAATGGCTGCGAAGGCATACGCTTTTCTGGACAACCGTGACTATGTGCTGCCTGATGATGTGAAGGCGCTGGCACCTTATGTGCTAACGCATCGTTTGTTGCTGCGTCCCGAGGCGCGCCTGGATAGTTCCAATGCCCAGTCCGTGCTGGAGGCTGTCCTTCGGCAGGTACATGTACCCGTACGAATGGAGCGTCCTTAGGTAATGAATATGGTCAAAAGGAAGCGCAGGCTTCCCCGGCTGTCAGGCCGCATCTGGCTTCTGATGGTCATATGGGTGGTGTGCCTGCTATATTTGTTGTTTCAGGGCGGCAAGACGTCGGTCATGCTGTTGTCTATGGTTACGCTGTTAATCGTTTATTTATGGATCGTTGGTCTGAGCGGAGTTCGCCGTGTGCAAGGCTCCCGGCAGCTTTCGCAAGGCTCGGATTTTGGAGAACTGCTGCATGCAGGAGATCAGGTGCATGTAAAGCTGAGCCTCAGCATTCCTGGATTTCTTCCGTTACCCTATGTCATTGTCCGTGAGGTCCTTAAGCGACATACAGGTGAGTCCTGGTCGTTTGAGGATAGTGTCATTCCCAGTCTAAAAGGGGGCGGTCAGCTTACATTTCAGACTCCCGCTTTAGAGCGAGGAAGCTATCACTTTGAGGAAACGGAATGTGTGAGTGAGGACATCTTCGGTCTGTTGGAGCACAAAGGCAGCTTGAACGCACGCGGTGAATTTCGGGTTCTGCCCCGAACGGTATTCATTCCGTATTGGCAGATGAATGACCGTCGCTCAAGGATGTCTGGACCGCAGACCGTTCAAACTCGAACGCGGCGTGAAACGACACAAATTAACGGTGTACGGGATTATGTATATGGAGATCGGTTTTCGCGCATCCATTGGAATGCGACGGCGCGTACAGGTAGCTGGAAATCCAAGGAGTTTGAGCATGAGACCGTTCCTAAAACGATGCTTGTGCTGGACGTACACATGAAGCATTATGTGAACGCCGAACAGTTTGAGCTAGCTGTATCCTCTACCGCTTCATTGCTGGAATATGGTGGACGGGAGCGAATGGGGGTTGGATTGTGCACAGCTGGAGAGAAAGGCACCGTCTTTCAACCAAGTGAGCAGACAATGGAACGACAACGAATGATGCATCACTTGGTAGACATACACACCACTTCACAAGGTAGCTTGAAATCCGCTGTAGAAAGCAGTGTGCGCCAGTTTCCGCAAGGCTGTTATTTTATACTGATTAGTCCGCTGAAGGATTATCAGGCGATGGAGCTTCTTCGCTGGGCCGATACCCGGGGGATGACTCCGTGCCACGTTTATATCGGAGAAGGTTCTGCTGAGGGAGAAGTTGAAGAATGGATGAGCATGCTTCGTGCAAGGGGAATTAAGGGCTACGATGTTGAGAGCCTTGAAGAGCTCCCGGCTGTAATGGGGGGAGGGACACTATGAAGAGCTGGTTACAATCGTTAAAGGGTTCCTGGGTCCCCGCTTTTACATTTTTATGGATTATTATTATTGCCATGCAATGGGTTTCTTTTGCTTCCGAATTATGGTTGGAAGAGACAAGAGCACTCGTACTAATGACCATTACAATGCTGGCTCTGGTGAAGATTGTACTACCAGTTCGTCCCTGGATTGAATTTATTGTTAAGGCGGCGGCGCTGTTTTTTATTTTGTATCGGACATTGGTGTCTTATTCAATCATTATCCCCTTCGGAGGGGTAGCCAATCGCCTGGACCAGTTTATTTCCAATATGTCACCTTATATTTGGTTTTCCCTCATTGCTTGGCTAGTTATTGAAATGGTGCCGCTCATCGTTACAACGAAGCAGCGGATTCTTGTTTTTGTGGGTATTAACATTGCCGCGCTGGCAGTACTTGATTCCTTCACGCCAACTGTGCTGTGGGAGGAGGTTGCTTGGATCGTCTTTGCTGGTATGGGTTGGCTGGTGACACAGCATCTGCAGTATTTTCGGCAGCATTATCCTCAAGGATGGAAGCATATTCGGCGCTATCCATATAAAATAGCAGCCAATATTGCGGTCATTTTTGCGCTCATTATTATGGCTGGTGTCAATATGCCCGAGGTACAGCCCGCTTTGACGGATCCCTATACAGCGTGGACCCAGAGAAATAGCTCAACTACCGCCGGGATCAACAATGGATCTGGGGCACTGGATCAGCGGATGAACACTGCATCGGGTTATAGTCGCCAGGATAATCGGTTGGGGGGAGGTTTTAATTTTGACTATTCTCCTGTCATGACCATCACGACCACTCAACGAAGCTATTGGCGGGGGGAAACGAAACGAACCTATTCCGGTACAGGCTGGAGTGACAAGGGCAACGATGATCAAACGTTAAATGATGTTCCAATGACCGCAGAGCTTGAAAACACACAAGAAACGCGGCATTCGACTGAGCAGGTCGTTCAGACCATTACGATGCAAAACGACCAAAGCTATCCTGTTCTATTTGGCGCTTATTCGGTGCAGCGTGTTCAATCGGTGGACAGAGATTCACGGGCAGACGGGTTACGTTGGAAGCCGGAACAGGCGGAACTGCTTTGGAATCCATCCTCCCGAAGAACTGCTTATCCTAAAACGTATACTCTGGTATCGCATGTCCCTGTGATCCCTGAGAAAGAGCTACGCACAAAAACTTTTAATGAGTTGTACGGAAAAAACAAACAGGAAGCCTATCTACAAATTCCAGATGAGTTGCCACAGCGGGTTCGTGATTTGGCTCAGAACGTAACGTCAACGGCGAAAACGCCATATGAAAAAGTCGGATTACTACAGCAGTACTTGCAGCAAAATTATGCATATACGAACAATCCGGATCTCTCACGGAAAAGAAGCAGAGATTTTGTGGATGCCTTTCTGTTTGAGATTCGGGAGGGCTATTGCGATTATTATTCCACCTCATTAGTCATGATGGCTCGCTCCGTTGGGGTTCCAGCCCGTTGGGTTAAAGGGTATGCACCTGGTCAGCAGACGTTTTCAGATGATGCAACAACGGGTGAAGGTGACGAAAATATGTCCTCTTACTCCGTGACAAATGCGGATGCTCATTCCTGGGCGGAAGTATATTTAGGTGAATACGGTTGGGTTCCTGTAGAAGCAACGCCTGGCTTTGATATGCCGCTGCTTACGGAACAGGAGGATTCAAAGACTCCAGAAGCCCCAGAGGTTAAAGATCAGTCTGAACCGGAACAGCCTGAGCAGACCCCGCAGACTAATCCGGAGGAAGGTTCAAAAATTCATCCTGTAATTATAGGTTCTGCTGCATCAATTCTGCTGCTGTGGGCTACTTATATCGTCTGGCGTAATCGGGCAGACATTCACTTTTACCTGTTGCGTTTACGCAGAGGTAAGCCGCTGACCCCGGATGAAAAGGTGGTCGTCGAAACTGAGCACTGGTTAAGGTACATGCGAAGAAAGGGATTTGTCCGCGCCAGTCACGAAACACTGAGGGAATCAGTTGATAGATGGTCGCTAGAAGTACCGGAACAGGCTTCAATTTTACATCAGCTGCTTGGACGATTTGAACAGGCGCGTTATAGTCCCTCATCCGTAACCGCAGAAGATTGGCATATGGTTCGCAAGCAAGCCTCTCTGTTACACAAAGAAGGCTGGATAAAACGTCTATTTTAATCTTTAGCTATATATTTAGTGAAAAAGCTGTCCGTTTGTTGCGGATAGCTTTTTACTAAGCCATAGTAATATGGTATAGTTTGTCGTATGAAACTGAGGTGACCGACGTTGTTTGAAATGCTGATGCCCAAATTACGGGTGAATACCGTCTTTGATATTGATCTTGAAGGCTTATATGCTCAAGGATATCGCGGCATTATTACGGATCTGGATAACACGCTGGTCGGCGCAAAAGCGCCGAATGCAACTCCCGAGCTGGTGGCCTGGTTTGAGAAGGTCAAACAGGCGGGTTTTAAGCTTGTCATCGTGTCTAACAACAATATGGACCGTGTATCCGTGTTTGCTACGCCTTTGGACATTGAATTTATACATGCCGCACGGAAGCCCTCCAACTCGTCTTTCCGTAGAGCCATCCGTATGATGGGGCTGACTCCGGAAGAGACTATTATGGTCGGAGACCAAATGTTGACGGACGTATTGGGAGGTAACCGACTGGGGTTGCATACGGTGTTGGTGCTACCGATATCCATTCATGATGAAGGAGTCATGACTCGATTTAATCGGCGGTTGGAGCGAATCGCGCTCACAAGGTTACGTAAGAAAGGCTTATGGCTTGAGGAGGAAAAGAAGAATGACTGAAAGACCTGACGGCGGCACTGCCGTCAAATGTAGTGGTTGCGGTATCACCGTGCAGACCACTAGCTCGGAGCTTCCGGGATTTATTCCTGAAAAATTGCTTACTCGCGAACCTGTCATCTGTCAGCGTTGTTTCCGAATCAAAAACTATAATGAAACGTCTTCAGTGACGGTGGATCAAGATGAGTTCTTAAAGCTGCTCAGCCAGATCGGCGACAAGGATGCACTCGTTATCCACATTGTAGATATTTTTGATTTTGAAGGTAGCTTGATTTCCGGTCTGCAACGCTTTGTAGGCTCTAATCCGGTTATACTGGCTGTAAACAAGACCGATTTGCTGCCTAAGGTAACGAATTGGAACAAGGTACGTAACTGGGTACAAAAGCAAGCGAAGGAGCAAGGGCTTCGCACGGAAGAAATCGTACTGTGCTCAGCTAAAAAAAATCAGGGCTTTGACCGTCTTTTGGATGTGGTATCTGAGCTCCGTGGTAACCGCGATGTATATGTGGTGGGAGCGACAAATGTGGGTAAATCCACGCTCATTAACCGATTGATTCGTGATTATAGCGATATGGAGCAGGAACTCACAACGTCCCGTTACCCGGGAACTACACTCGATATGGTGAATATTCCGCTCGACGACGGCAAGCACATTATTGATACTCCGGGTATTGTATACCCTTGGCGATTCAGTGAGATCGTCTCCCGTCAGGACTTGAGCGCTATAATGCCGGACAAGCCGCTGAAGCCTGCTGCGTATCAGCTTGATGCCGGACAAACATTGTTTTTCGGCGGTATGGCCCGATTTGATTTTGTTGACGGTCAGCACCAATCTTTTACCTGCTACATTAACGGTGGTCTTAAGATACATCGCACGAAGCTGGAGCGAGCTGATCAGTTGTTCGCTGATCATGCCGGGGAATTGTTATCTCCGCCAACACGCGATCAATTGGCAGAGATGCCGGAATGGACAAGACATGAGTTCCGCGTGCCACGCAAATCTCCATCGGACATTTATATTTCCGGTTTGGGATGGATTAGGGTAAATAGCGAGAACGGAGCTCTGATTGCGGTTCATGCTCCTCGGGGAGTCCGTGTGCTTTTGCGGCCTGCGTTGATATAACGTTGCTGTAACCATGTTATAGGGCGGCAAGGAACAGGTACTGGTTCCTGCCGCCATTCATATATTTGTGCGGCCTAATATTTTGCAATATGGGGGAGAGCGACGATGAACAGCGGGGAGTCTGAAGCGACCGAACAAGGTCTTGTACTATTGGGCGTATTGGGTGATCCGATCAAGCACTCCAAATCGCCTCTTATGCATAAAATAGCTTTGCAGGCAGCGGGGATTGAAGGAGATTTTGTACCTCTTCATGTAAAACCGGATCAGCTGGAAGATGCCATGAAGGGGATTCGCGCTTTACATTTCCGCGGAGTCAATGTGACGATTCCCCATAAAGTCGAGGTTATGAAATATCTGGATGAGATTGATGAAGGGGCCAGACTCATTGGCGCTGTCAATACGATAGTGAATGATAATGGACGGCTTAAGGGCTATAACACGGACGGAATTGGCTACGTTCGTTCCCTCAAAGAAGAGACTTCTGTCGAGTTGAAGGGCGCAAGAATTGCTGTGCTTGGAGCCGGAGGGGCTGCTCGTGGCGTGATTCATGCTCTGTTGGAGGAGCAACCGGAATCGGTCATTATTTTGAACCGAACACGTGACAAAGCTGAGCAACTGGCATTAGAGTGGACGACGGAAGCGATCCCAGTGAGGGGTTATTCCAACGAGGATGCCAAGAGCGTGCTCGCCACAGTGAATGTGTTGATTAACACAACTTCAGTGGGAATGTCTCCTTTATCGGATGAACTTCCACTGGAAACGAGCTTGATTCCGGAAGGAATCATTGTGAGTGATTTGATCTACAACCCGTTGGAAACGAGACTTTTGCAGGAAAGCCGTGAACAGCGCGGCTGCACTGTACATGGGGGCTTGGGCATGTTCGTGTACCAGGGGGCTGTGGCTTTTGAATATTTTACAGGGGTTGTCCCTGCTGTAGAACAAATGAGAGCGGCTGTGCTGAGTAGCCTGTCGTAAGTAAGAGGGTACATTAAAATTATGGAAATGCTGCATTGCATATGTGGCGACGAAGGGGTTAAATATACATGTTAACAGGTAAACAAAAAAGATATCTGCGATCAATGGCGCATCATTTGGACCCGGTTTTTCAAGTAGGCAAAAACGGTACGAATGAGCATCTTATGCGTCACATCAACGATGCGATTGAAAAGCGTGAGCTAATGAAAGTACAAATTTTGAACAACTGTTTGGACGACAAGCATGAAATTGCGGAAGAACTGGCCGCGGAGACAGGTTCAGAGCTTGTTCAGATCATCGGGAGCACTATTATTTTGTACAAAGAATCCCGTGATCATAAGGAAATTGAGTTGCCTAGAGGATAACACGCGGGGAGAAAATTATGAAAATCGGTATTATGGGTGGTACATTTGACCCGATTCATATTGGACATCTGCTGGCTGGAGAAGCGGCAAGAGATGCCTATGGACTGGATCAAGTATGGTTTATGCCTTCTCATATTCCTCCGCACAAGCATCAGGCGGGGGCGAGCGGTAAAGAGCGTCTGGAGATGACGAGTGAAGCGGTGGCGGGTCATCCTGCTTTTGAAGTGCTGGATATTGAAGTGCTTCGCGGGGGAGTATCTTATACCATTGACACGATCAAGGAGCTTCAGGAGTTGCATTCTGCTGTGGATTTTTATTTTATTATTGGTGCGGATATGGTGAACTACTTGCCTCATTGGCAGGGAATTGAGGAACTGGCGCAGCGAATTTGTTTTATTGGTGTTCGGCGCCCAGGATTCCAGCTTGCAATGGATGAGTTGCCGCATTATTTGCAGGACAAGGTACTGCTGGCGGATATGCCAGTGGTGGACATTTCGTCCACGGATATTCGAGAGCGTGCTGCGGAAGGGCGCACTATCCGTTATCTTGTGCCTGATCGAGTGCATGACTATATTACAAGGGGCGGTTTGTATGAAGTACAGCCGTGAGCAATTAATGGAAGCCGTATCTGGTCAAATGCCTGAAAAACGCTGGAAGCACACACTAGGTGTTATGCATACCTCAGTGGAGCTTGCGAAGCGCTATGGAGCAGATCCGGATAAGGCCGAACTGGCGGCTATTTTGCATGATGTAGCGAAATATTGGCCTGTTCAGCAGATGGAAGAGGTGATTCGCAGTCATCCCGAATGTGATCAGGGGCTTTTGGAACATGACAAGCAGCTCTGGCATTCAGAGGTAGGATACTGCGTTGCAGCAAGAGATTACGGAGTGGATGATCCTGAAATAAGGAATGCGATCCGCTGGCATACGTCAGGACGCGTAGGTATGAGTCTGCTGGACAAAGTCGTGTGTCTCGCTGATTACATCGAACCGGGACGGGATTTCCCCGGGGTTGAGCATATCCGTAAACAGGCAAAGAAAAGCTTGGAGCAGGGCCTTGTCGCTGGATTTGACTCCACAATTTCATTGTTGCTGGAGAAGAAAAAGGTTATTTTTCCACTGACAGTCTTGTCGCGCAATGACTTGATTCAACAACTAAAACAGAGAAAAACGGAGGTTCATGAATGACCCTAACTAATGAGCAATTAATGCAAACAGCGGTTGATGCCGCAAATGATAAAAAAGCAATGAATATTGTCGCACTGGATTTGCGGGGAATATCACTAGTAGCTGATTATTTTGTCATCTGCCACGGTAATTCGGATACACAGGTACAGGCGATTGCAACAGAAATTCGCAAACGCGCTCATGATGAAGGTGTAACTATCAAAGGAATCGAAGGAATGGATTCCGCCCGTTGGGTTCTAATGGATTTGGGGGATGTCGTAGTGCATGTCTTCCATCGCGACGAGCGCGAATATTACAACATTGAACGACTCTGGTCGGATGCTAAGGTTGTGGAAAAGGTATGAGTTTGATCGCCGGTACTTATGTCACCATTATGGTGGATCGTGAGGTATCTCCTTTCGGCTACTTTCTCACTGTTGGTGAGCAGGATGTGCTGCTGCACTATACGGAGCTGACACGTGAAATTGAAGTTGGTGAACGGTTGGAGGTATTTATTTTTCACGATACAGAGGACCGTTTGGCCGCAACCATGAAAAAGCCGTTCTTGTCGTTGGGCGAAATGGCTAAGCTTGAGGTGGCCGATGTGCACCCGCGTTTGGGTTGTTTCCTGGAGATGGGATTGGGTCGTCAGCTTTTGCTGCCAATTCGTGAGTTGCCAGAAAACCGAGATTTGCATCCTCGGGTGGGCGACTACGTGTATGCCATTATGGAGCATGACAAGCAAGGCAGATTGCGGGCTAAGCTGGCAGGGGAACAGGAACTGGCTCCGTTGTGCTTCCACGCCCCTGATTCGTGGCTGAATACGTGGGTGCAGGCGACTGTGTACAAGCCGCTTCAAATGGGTACATTCGTTCTGGTGGACGGAGGGGTGCTTGGTTTTGGCGCGATTGGGATGATTCACTCCTCAGAACGCAACCGGATGCTTCGCTTGGGCGAAGAGGTTAAGGTACGGGTCACGCTTGTTCGCGAAGACGGTCGGGTCAATCTGGCAATGTCGCCACGCAAGGAAGTGGGCCGTGATGAGGATGCGGATCGGTTGATTGCTTTTCTGAAAGAGCGTCCGGGCGGCGGCATGCCTTACTCCGATGCAACACCACCCGATATTATCAAGCAACGGTTTGGTATTAGTAAATCCGCCTTCAAGCGTGCGATGGGCAAGCTGATGAAGGAAGGAATGGTTACACAAAAGGAAAACTGGACCTACCTGGTGGAGAAAATGCCGAAACCGAAGGACGGGAATGGGGAATAAAAAATGGCTTCTTACCGGAAGTTTGCCTATGTGTATGATGAGCTGATGCAGGACATGCCGTACCCGGACTGGTTGCGCTTTGCACGGCAGGCTTGGGATCAGTACGGGATGCCGCATACGGTGGCCGAGCTGGGCTGCGGAACGGGTTCAATTACGATTCCCCTGGTTAATTCAGGGTTCGAAGTGGCTGGAATCGACTTATCCTCTGACATGCTGGCAGTAGCCCGTCGCAAAATGGAAACTACTCCACAGGGACAGCGATTGTTTCGTGAGGGAAGCGTTCGCTGGATACAGCAGGATATGAGAGAATGGATTTTACCCGAGCCTGTGGATTCTGTAATTTCTTTTTGCGATTGTCTGAATTACTTGTTGGAGGAAGAAGATATCATTTCTACTTTTCGCAGAACGCATGCTGGTCTGAAGCCTGGCGGAACCTTTTTGTTCGATGTGCATCATCCCCAGACGTTTTTACGTTATGATGAAGAGCAGCCTTTCGTACTGGACGAACGCTCTATCTCATATATCTGGACATGTGCGTTGGACACTCCCCGTTGTGAAATTGAGCATCATCTTAGTATCTTTGCGAAAGCAGAACATGAAGGACGCGATCTATACCAGCGTTTCGAGGAAATACATGTACAACGTGCCTATGACCCAGACTGGATGAAGGCAGAATTGTCCAAAGCGGGTTTTCGCGATGTGAAGGTATATGCGGATTTTGAATGGGTAGAAGCAGAAGATGACGCGGCGAGACTGTTTTATGTTGCTGTAAAATAGCAAAGATTCATTGAACGAATATGGGAAAAAAAGACGCTTTTCATGATGACATGAAGGGCGTCTTTTTGCACTTATATATTCACTTTATAGTTCAACTGAAGCTCATCACCCGGTACACCCCGAATGCCCCAGTTCTGTTTGGGTGTTTCAAATATAGTAATCTCAAGATCCTGTGGAGAAATACCCAAAAGATCGTTAATTCTTTGGAATAACAGGCTAATGAGTTGCTTCTTAGCTTCTATCGTTCTGCCTTCAAAGATACTGATTTCAATAATGGTGTACGCCTCAGAGCGACCATCGGCATATATAAAATCTTCCTGATCCATAGGAAAAAAACGATGAAACCTCTTGTCAGGAGGATATTTGAGCGCATCCATCACAGCAGAATGAATCACCTCTGAAAGTTGCTTTTTGATTGGATTTAGAGTCTCTTTTATTCCGTAAATTTTAATCTGTGCCATTTCTCAGCTCACCTTTCTTATCTCAACTCATCTCAATTTGAAGCGATTTAACTCGGAATTATTATAAAACATTCGTATGCATGTGTCATGAACAATTAGTATGGAGAGGGCTCTTAACACCAAAGGTAGTCCTTATTTGACTTTTTTCGCGGTTTTCAATATAATAGTGCCATTATTAACGGTTAAACAATCGCTGATGAGGAATAGTAGCTTTGTCTGGACATGTAGAGAGCCGGCGGGTGGTGCAAGCCGGTTGACAGCACAAAGTGAACTCGCCTCGGAGATATGCGTCCAACGCAGGAACGCCCTATACTGGTGCTTGTATCCTGTTATTAACCCGCATCGGATCACCTCCGTTATCAGGTGCAAAGGGAGTAGAACGCGAAGAACGCTTTCTGCTAACTAGGGTGGTACCACGGGAATATAACCTCTCGTCCCTAGCGCTGACACGCTACGGGATGCAGAGGTTTTTTTGTTGCATACCGTTTGAGGAGGAAAAGACAATGACAGACACACAGCCGAAGCACGGCTATCAACCGCAAAGTATTGAACCAAAATGGCAGAAATATTGGGATGAGAACAAGACGTTCCGCACCGGGGAAGAACCGGGCAAACCGAAGTTTTATGCTTTGGATATGTTTCCGTACCCATCTGGAGCCGGCCTGCATGTAGGCCACCCGGAGGGCTACACAGCTACGGATATTGTTTCACGTTATAAAAGAATGCGCGGCTACAACGTACTGCATCCGATGGGTTGGGACGCCTTCGGTCTGCCTGCGGAGCAGCATGCGCTGGATACAGGGGAGCACCCACGCGAAATTACGGTGAAAAACGTAAATAACTTCCGCCGTCAAATCAAATCGCTCGGCTTCTCCTACGACTGGGATCGTGAAATCAGCACGACGGATCCTGATTATTACAAATGGACACAATGGATCTTCATCCAGCTGTACAAGCGCGGCCTTGCATATGTAGCTGAAGTACCTGTGAACTGGTGCCCAGCGCTGGGAACGGTGCTGGCGAATGAAGAAGTTATTGACGGTAAGAGTGAGCGTGGCGGTCATCCGGTCGTCCGTAAACCAATGCGTCAATGGATGCTGAAAATTACGGAATACGCGGATCGTCTGCTGGATGATCTGGAGGAACTGGATTGGTCTGAGAGTATTAAGGATATGCAACGGAACTGGATCGGTAAGTCTACCGGGGCAGAGGTTCGTTTTCCGATTGAAGGCTATGACGAGCAACTCACAGTATTTACAACTCGCCCAGATACACTGTTCGGCGCAAGCTACTGTGTGCTGGCACCAGAGCAGGAATTGGTGGATATTATCACTACGCCTGAGCAAAAGGATGCTGTACAACAGTACCGTGAACAAGCTGCTCGTAAAAGCGATCTGGAGCGTACGGATCTGGCCAAGGATAAAACAGGCGTATTCACAGGAGCTTATGCAGTGAACCCAGTGAACGGCGAAAAGCTGCCGATCTGGATTGCTGACTATGTACTGGCAGGCTACGGAACTGGAGCGATTATGGCTGTACCTGCTCACGATACGCGTGACTGGGAATTTGCCAAGCAATTCGGATTGAATATCATTGAGGTTGTCCAAGGTGGAGATGTGGCTAATGAGCCATATACTGAGGATGGACCGCACGTGAATTCAGGCCCGCTGAATGGACTTACCAACGAGGAAGCGATTCCGAAGATGATTGAATGGCTGGAAGCCGAGGGCAAAGGACACGGCAAAGTCACCTACCGCCTGCGTGACTGGCTGTTCAGCCGTCAACGCTATTGGGGCGAGCCGATTCCGGTAATTCATCTGGAGGATGGAACGATCAAAACGGTTCCTGAGGACCAACTTCCGCTCGTACTGCCGGAGATGGACAATATTAAGCCTTCAGGTACAGGTGAATCCCCGCTGGCGAACGCAACAGATTGGGTGGAAACCATTGATCCTGAGACAGGTATGAAAGCACGTCGCGAGACGAATACAATGCCGCAATGGGCAGGAAGTTGCTGGTATTACCTGCGCTTTATTGATCCGAAAAATGACAAAGAGCTTGTATCCAAAGAGAAACAACGTGAATGGATGCCTGTTGATTTGTATATTGGCGGAGCTGAACATGCGGTTCTTCACTTGCTGTATGCCCGTTTCTGGCATAAGGTATTGTATGATATCGGCGTAGTGGAAACGAAAGAGCCTTTTTATAAGCTGGTCAACCAGGGTATGATTTTGGGTAACAACAATGAAAAAATGAGTAAATCACGCGGTAATGTCATTAATCCTGATGATATTGTCAATACGTTTGGCGCCGATACGCTGCGTATTTATGAGATGTTTATGGGGCCGCTGGAAGCGACCAAGCCATGGAATGAGAATGGGGTAGAGGGAGCACATCGTTTTCTGTCCCGCGTATGGCGCCTGTTTGTTTCCGAGGATGGTAGCCTGAACGATAAAATTACAAATGACGGCGGTAGCGATGAGTTCAATCGTACTTGGCATAAAACGCTGAAAAAAGTAACTGAAGATCTGGATGCACTGCGCTTCAATACAGCGATCAGCCAGCTGATGATCTTCACCAACGATGCATATAAAGCAGACCTTCTGCCGCGTGCAGCAATGGAAAACTTCGTGCAAATGCTGTCGCCGCTTGCACCCCATCTGGCCGAGGAATTGTGGCAGCTGCTGGGGCACAATGATAGCATTACCTACGCGGCTTGGCCTGCTTATGATGAAGCATGGACGGTGGACGCCGAAGTGGAAATTGTTGTGCAAGTGAATGGTAAAATTGTGCAGCGTGCAACGATTGCCAAGGATCTTGATGCTAAAGCGATGGAAGCATTCGCTGTGTCGTTGGACAATGTTCAGCAGGCACTGGCCGGCAAAACGATCCGCAAGGTAATTGCTGTTCCAGGTAAGCTGGTTAATATTGTTGCCGGTTAATTGGCTTTAAGCCGAAGGAGACATCTATCTTTTGCATGTCCTCTTCATATTTGTTGTGCGTTACCTGTATCAGCTCGGGAAAGACACTATGCAGGCTGATGTCCAACAGTGCGAGAGCTTCGGCGGTAATACCTCCGGGAACCGCTACTCTGGCCTGTAACTCGGCTGGTGTCATCCCGCCTTCCGTGAGCAGCTTTCCAGTGCCGATGATCATTTCACCGGCCAGAGCGCATAGCTCCGTGCGGTCCATACCTGTAGCTTGAACTGCGGCTTGAATCCACTGGTCCATAAAAAAGGCCAAGAAAGCAGGACCACAACTCGAAAAATCCGACGTGATCCGAGTATAAGATTCTTTAACCCGAATCGGCCTGCTGATGTGGGACATAAGCTCTTCCAGAAGGAAGCGATCCTCCTCTGTAATCCGGCTTCCATGGATGCATAGTGAGGCTCCGCTGCCTACTTGGTGGGTGATACTGGGAATAATTTTGGACACTTTAGCTTTCATTGCATGCTCTAAAATACGAATCTGCACCGGGCTTGTGATAGATACGACGATTTGCTCTTCTGTAATGACGTTGCGTATTTCATCCGTTACGGCTTTTGATTCCAGCGGCTTCACACAGATAAACAGAACATCGCTTTCCGCTGCCGTTTCACGGTTGCTTTGGGCTACATGCAAACCTGGATAACGACGGGCTAGCTCGGTTACCTTGGAATGCGTTCGATTACTTGCTGATATTTGCTGCGGCTTGAGTGCGTTAGAATGAATAAAAGACTCAATTAGCAGACTTCCCATGCTGCCAGTCCCGATAAATCCAACTTTCATTGTTCAACGTCCTCCTTTCATACTTTGCGGTATAGACGCTGTGCTGTCAGCTGTCATTCTTCTTAGTGTATGCGCCTGGTCTTGGCCGACATGACGAATTTTATGTCTGAGCATGTTAGATCGTGCCCGGGGTCGTACCACTTTATTGTAAAAATGCTCACAGCGAGACCGTATGGAGGTTGTTTACATCCTCCGGCTAAACGGGAATTGGACAGACGTGCTCTGTTTGATAGAGACGGTGTTTTCAGTCGGCTCAATTTCCCGAATCCATGTGGAGTAGGGGACGATACGGAAATGAAACGCGTATGGACAGGAACAGCGATAACGCTTGCTGTAATCGGCAGTGGACTTATTTTATTTGCCGGAGGACAGCGTTCTGAGCCGCAAGAAGAGTGGACTTTACTTAACCATAAGGTGGAGCAGGCTGTGGCGATGGATTCAGAGCCAAATGAGTCGCAGCGCAGCAGTGACTATGCCCAGGAAAAGCCTGCTGTAAAAGAACCTTCAGACAAAGCTGAGCGCAGTAGGAATGCCGAAGCCGCTTACAAAGTGAAAAGTGATACTGTGCAGATATCTACTGGTGTATCTGCTGCTGTGAGCGGAAACTCTATTGCGGGAAATTCGAGTGCTGTAAAGCAGTCAGGTGTTGCGGATCCGACCTCAGACACAGGTATTGTCAGTTCGAGTGGTGCAACGACGAGTAGGACCAATACGGTAAGTGATTCGGTTACTACACCCGTTTCCGGCGAAAAAAAGGTAAACATCAACACGGCGACTGCTGCCGAGTTAATGGAGCTACCAGGGGTTGGGTCTAAGAAAGCCGAGGCTATTTTGAACTACCGCAATCAGCACGGGGCGTTCAAACGTGTGAATGATTTGGATCATGTAAAAGGAATCGGAGCTAAAATGTTGGCGAAAATGAAGCCGTATGTCAGCTTGTAACTTATGTAATAATTACAATGTTTATACCCTGAGAACGGCGGTAGCGGATATGGTTTACGTTTTAACTTGTTTATACGGGAGAGATGGAAATGAGTGCAGATGTACGCAAGGACTGGGACACCTACTTCATGGATATCGCTTATATGGTATCCACCCGTTCGCGCTGCGCGCGGCGTCATGTTGGAGCCGTACTTGTACAAGGTAAAAAGCTCTTGGGGACGGCCTATAATGGAGCACCATCGGGGGTGCCTGACTGTTCAGAGGCAGGTTGTATGATTTCAGAGGAGTATGAGGTCGTTCACCGTGATGGGCACGAGGAAATGGTTAAAAAGCAGCGTTGTATTCGCACTATTCATGCAGAGCAGAACCTGCTGCTGTTTACTGACCGAATTGATCGTGAAGGCTCTTCAGTATATGTCACCGACCAGCCATGCTGGACGTGTGCCAATATGTTGGCGAACAGCGGTATTGTGGAGATTGTATACCACCGACCTTATCCCAAAGATGCCGACAAGGTTCGTGCTATGATGGAGGAAAAGGGCATCGCTTTTCGCATGCTGAAGACCTATCATCCACCAAAAGAAACGCTGATGGATGTTATGAATTAAAAAGTAAACGAGGAAGAACCTCTGACGAATGCTATTTTGTCAGAGGTTCTTTTTGTTTTGTGTTTTTAAACAGAAAGCAATGTTTGCTACCGGAAGGTGATCGTATTCAAGCTAAGCTTGTGTTAACTAGACCTATATTGACCCTTACTGTTTGTTGGATTACAGGAAGTGCAGGAGCATGTCTGTATTCTGGACGTATGCTTTTGTTACTCTGGGCGGGGATTACTCTGATCTTTCCGCTTATAGCTTTATTGATGAAAATCCCCATCCGGCATATGGTGTTACTTTGGCTTGTATTCAGCGGAGGTGGATTTCATTGGTTTTGGCATGATATGCATAATGTTAGCAGTATTCCCGATGCTCTTCATGTATCGTCATCTATGGTGGAAGACATGCCTGTTCAAGCAGCAGGGTTTATCGCTTCTGAAGTGCAGGTAGATGGTGATCGAACACAGTTTGAGATGAGAGTTACTTCAATCAATCACTTCGGAAATCATTCGAACAAGGACGAGAATCGTGCACCAATTTCTGAACAGGTCATTGTTCATATCAAGTTGGCTGCCAAGCAGGAACAGCAACTTGCGGCAGCATGGCAACGTGGAGATGCGATCCTACTGCGTGGCACCTTAAAGGCTCCTGCAAAAGCGGGGAACTTTGGTGGCTTTGATTACAGTGAATACCTGCACACACAGGAAATCCACTGGTTTTTCAAAGGCGATGGGGCAGCCTCGTTACAGAAGCAGGATGCTTCACTATGGAACCGCTACACTTTGTTCAGGTGGAATGACCAGCTTAGGGAGCAGCTAGGACAGAGAATGGAACTGGCATTTACATCGCTTCATCACGCAGGATATATGAAAGGACTGGTACTTGGGGTAACAGATGAGTTGGACCCAGCAACCTATAACGAGTTTACGCAGCTTGGTTTAACGCATATTTTAGCAATATCGGGCATGCATGTGGCGGTATATGCAGCTACACTATTATATCTACTCAGGCTGTTACGAGTTAGCCGCGAGACATCTCTTACGGTCGTGATGATACTCATTCCGGCTTATGTCCTGCTGACTGGTGCTTCTGCCTCTGTTGTGAGGGCAGGAATTATGGCGATGATCGGCTTGTTTGCAGCCCGACGAGGGTTGCTCAAAGACGGACTTAATATTCTAAGTATATCCGCGCTGCTCATGCTGATTTGGAATCCATATTATCTACTTAGCGTCAGCTTTCAGCTTTCCTTTTTGGTGACAGGTGGGTTGCTCATTTATATGCCGCTTATGAAGCCGTTTTTCGCCAAATGGCCTTTCCTGATCGGCGGTGAAGTTGCGATTACAATTACGGCACAGCTTGTTTCGTTTCCAATGACGGTATTCTACTTTAATCAATTTTCGCTGCTATCATTTGTGGCCAATTTTGTGCTTGTACCTCTTATTACATATATCGTGCTTCCATTGGGTACGGTGGCGATGGGAGTTGCCTTTTTGTGGGGGGATGGGGCTCGCATTTTTGCTTGGCCGGCAGAGCAATTGAACGATTTGACCTTTTTACTAGTAAAATGGCTGAATGTGGATGATGCTTATGTGAGTATTTGGCCGTCTTCCTCCATTCTGTGGGTCATAGCGTATTACGTAGCTTTGTACAGTGTTTTGTACTGGCTCACAACGTGGCTGACATCCCGCAGAAAAACGAACGACATTACCGTCTTGGACTCTACTCCCAATTCATCAACTATCTATACAGGATTAGCAGCTTCTTCAGAGTGGGCGGCTATATTGCATACGGCTCTTGAACCTGAGGGAGCAGGGAGATTTGCGCGTCGACAGTGGAATGGTTATCGTCATTTGGCACTGGCTCTAAGTGTTATTGCTTGGCTTGGAATATTGTATACAGGTTACCAATCTCATGGTGAGGGTAATACGGGAATTGTTCAATATCTGGATGTGGGCCAAGGTGACAGCATTTTAATCACAACGCCGGGCGGGAAACATATCTTGGTTGATGGCGGGGGGACAATGGACTTTTCAACAGGGAAAAATGCTTGGCGCAAGCGTGCAGATCCCTACGAGGTAGGTAAAGATACGCTTGTACCCTTACTAAAGCAACGAGGTGTGCATCGACTAGATGCTGTCATTTTAACACACGGAGATCATGATCATGCCGGAGGATTACAAGCTGTGCTTGACCAGATTCCCGTATCTACCTTGTTTTTTAATGGTACCCTGACAGATAAAGCTCCATTCCGTAAGCTGTTGAACACGGCTTTAGATAAGCAGATCAAGCTGTACGGGGCACATCATAGCATGGAATGGGAACCAGACCAGGCTACGAAAATCCGCTTTCTCTATCCGTTTACGCTACCGGATAACGAATCTGAACAGCTGCCTGTTATGAAGGAACAAAATCATTACTCTGTTGCCATGATATTGGAGATGGAGGGAGCCTCCTTTTTGTTCACAGGAGATATGGATGATGCAGCAGAGTCATTGTTGCTTGCTGAATTAACCCCTTCTTCATTCCGTTTGAAAGATGAGGGAGCAACGGGAGGGGCAAGGAATGCTATAGATGTCATGAAAATAGCACATCACGGCAGCAAGTATTCTACCTCGGAAGAGTGGTTATCCTACTGGCGACCGAGAGTATCTGTCATTTCGGTCGGTGCGACCAATACTTACGGACATCCGAATGAAGCGGTATTGGAACGTTTGTCAGCAGTTGATTCTGCTATATATCGAACCGATACGATGGGAGAGATACAGATTCGAGCACAGCAAGGAAAACTGAGTGTGCGGTACCAACGCAAACAGTACAAAACAGATACGAATACAACAACACACTAAAACGGGTGCTCACTCTTAGGAGTGTGTTGTTTGCTTTGAATCCAATCTACATGGACAGTAGCTGTAAGCTTTGATAGAATCAAATGAGTTATGAAAATGAGAATCATTATTAATAGGGGAAATATTGTGAGTTATTTTAAATTTAGAGCTTCAGCTTGTTTGTTCATCATTTCGTTAATGCTGGTATTGAGCGCAATGCTACAAGTGGGGGTGAGACTGCAACGGAAAGCGGTCAATCGGCTGCTGCCAAGACCACATCAACTGGAGATGAAGCTACCACGCGTACATATGAAAGTGATAAAGGTACAATTACTCTTCTTATTTAATGTTGGGTATTAGAGGTGATGGAGCAGCCAAGGAAAAGATATTTTATCTAAAAGCGTGTGAAGAACCTTTCTGCCGTTAAATCAGGTAAAGTATATCAATACTCAATCGAAGATTTTTATTTTCAAGATCCGATTGCTCTGACTTATCAATTAGAATGCATATCGGATTTTTTGATTTCCAAGAAGTAACAATATGATCTTGCAGCTCGATAGGCTAGCATTTAGATGTAGTAGGAGCTAAGGGAAGGTGACTACCTTCCCTTTTTCTGTTATTCTAAGGGAGGATACGCTGGGGATTCTGGGCTTTTTGGTATAATTTTTTTTGTTGAAAAAATAAAATTAGTGTCAGACGTCTATCCTGCAACAATTTGTAAAAGGGATACGTCTGTAATATTGCAGGGAGAGGGGGATCCTTTGTGGTAGAGCAGGGACTCATTCGAGCCGCTCAATCGGGCGATCGCGACGCTCTCATTACCCTATTAAGAGAGATAGAACAGCATGTGTACCGTACGGCATATTACATTCTAAACAATGAGCAGGACGCCATGGATGCTTCACAAGAAGCCCTCATACGGATCTATTCCAAAATTAACTCTTATGAGGAAAAAGCGCAGTTTAAAACCTGGGTCCAACGCATTGTAACGAATATATGCATCGACAAATTCAGAAGAACGAAGCCCTCGGTTTCCATTGACGAGCACGACATGATATTCAACGATCCCCAAAATGTGGAGGTCGAGGTGTTGACCTCTTACATGGCACAGGATGTTCGTGAGGCTATACAACAGCTTCCGGAGCACCACCGGACGGTAATTGTCTTAAGATATTTGCAGGATTTCTCCTATAACGAGATTGCAGATTCTCTGGATTTGCCGCTAAATACGGTCAAGTCATACTTATATCGTGCAAGACAGCAATTGCAAGGGCTACTTCAGGAATATCAGAAAGGTGGTGTATCAGGATGAAGTGTGGGGAAGAGGTGATGGATTGGATGCAGCGTTATGTGGATCATGAGCTGGGCGAAGAAGAGACGTCCCAATTAATGAACCATATTGCGACTTGCCCGGACTGTGCGGAAAAATTTCTTATTCTTCAGACACTCTCTCGCGAGCTGGAGGAATTGCCTGCGGTTTCCCCGGCGTTCAGCCTGGTGGATTCCATCCTGCCTCAGCTTGATGCCATTGACCGCGCACGTGAAGAGCAGGGAAGTGCGCTTCAGGAAATGCAGCCTGTGGCTGTAGAGCCTGGACCAGTGCCTAGACAACGTACCCAGCCTATACCTTGGTGGAATCGAATGGCTGGGCGCGCTGCTATAGGCGTGGCTGCCGCTGCTGTTGTACTGGGGATTGTAGTATTTAACTTCGAGCCTAAAACAGTACAAGATGCGGAAGGCATACTTACTACCCAGTCGCCCGAAGTGACGAATCCGCAGAATCAGACGGAAACTCTTCCAGGTACAGCCAATGGCAGTGGAGGACATGATACAGCCATTGGTTCGGATTCTACAAAGCAGCCGTCAGAGCAGGGGCAAGAAACGGATGCATCTCAGCCACCTGCGGATAAAGATCCTGGCCTGAGCAAACAAGGTGCAACTAATGCAGACGATGAAAAGAACTCTTCCAAACGGGATGCTGGGGAACGTGACGATCAGCGAGCTGGGGAGGAAGATTCGACGAAGTCTGCACAAGCCGAACATTCTTCTCGTCAGGATGAAGGGCATGGACAGCTACGTACGGATCGTCAGGTGACAAAGGAAAATCCGTCTGCTGGAGATGCTCCTAAATCTGAGGACAAACAGCTAAGTCAGGAAAAATCTGATCAATCCACGATTGCTCCTGAGGAACAGTTGGAACCGAAAATGGAAAAAGCACCCCTAGCGGGTACTGCTCAGGACGATAATAATGGTAACACAAGTACGAATGATTCATCTTCGTCGCTTAGTCAGGATTTGAAGGTACAGGATCGAATTGCGTCAAATGAAGCGTCGAAAGAAGCGACTTCCAGAAGCATCACCAAGGATTCGGGCAATGCCTTGGGAACGGATAGCAGCAATGCAGCTTCTAATGATCAGCAATCATCCGTGTCACAAGACCCGGTTCGTAAAGAAGGCTTTGTATCTAATTCACTGGTCTCTCCGGACAACAATAATGCTTCCAACTATAGTGCCCAATCTGCCTCTACAGATCAGCTCAACTCGCCTGATGGTAGCTATGCGGTGGCTATTGAGGGCAAAAAGCTGAAAGTGTATAAGCTTTCCGATAACGGTGTAGACCGAACAACACTGGAAGTCCGTACTCTAAAAGGTGCCTGGGTCAAAGGAAGCTGGTCGGAAGACAGCCAGACCTTTATGTATGAGACGGAGCAGGATGGGACTGCAAGTAAATATACGTACACCGTTCCGCGCAGCACTGGAAAATAGTTTCCGTAAGTTGACACATTTTTAAAAACAGGGAATAAACTATATGAACCGACGTCGTATCCCGACGGCCGAAAGTTTCTAGAGCTTTCTGCTGCCGTGTTGATATAGATGGTGGTGAAGGGATCCTGCCTATAGGTAGGGTCCCTTCGTTTGTGTCATGACTTGCCTTCCGCTCGGATGTCAGGTACGATCAGTGGGTGGGGGGAACGGAAAATGGATGTAAAAACAGCCTCTAAGGCTATTCGCAAAGGTGACATTTCGCCAGTGTATTTGCTATACGGTAGTGAAAAATACCAAATGAAGCAGTTTGTTGAGATGCTTAAAGAGAAAGTGGTGGAAGAGGAGCATCGTGACTTCGCCATCATTCCTTATGATTTAACCGAAACGCCAATTGAGGTGGTCGTGGAGGAGGCGGAAACAGCGCCTTTTCTTGTGCCAAAGAAGCTGATTATTGTACGGGATACCAGTGTATTTGCAGCAGGCAAAGATAGCGGTAAGATAGAGCACCGGCTTGAGACGCTGTTGACTTATATGGATAACCCGACTGACTATAGCGTCATCGTTTTTACGGTTCAGGCTGAAAAGTTGGATGAACGGAAAAAGATTGTCAAAAAGCTAAAAAGTGATGCTTCGGTTATTGCCTTTGCTCCAATGGGTGGAGATGATCTTGTGGCTTGGATCCATAAGCGTGCAGGAGAAAGAGAAGTGCAATTGGCTGCAGGAGCTGCTGAAAGCCTCATTCAATTCACAGGTACCGGACTACAATCTTTGGCTGCCGAGATAGACAAGCTCTGCTTGTACGCAGGAGCACAGGGAACGATCTCATCCGCTGATATAGAATCTCTGGTGCCTCGTAACACAGAGCAAAACGTATTTGCGATGGTTGAGGATCTGGCTAATTTGCGGCTGGATAAGGCGCTCAGTATTTTTTATGAGTTGCTTAAGCAAAAAGAGGAACCGATCAAGATTGCCGCTTTGATCACGCGACAGTTCCGTATTATGTTGCAGGTCAAAGAGCTGGCAGGTCAAAGCTATTCCCAGCAACAAATTGCGAGTCAGCTTAGTTTGCATCCTTATGGGGTGAAAGTTGCAGGGGACCAAGCGCGGAGGTTCCGCCCTGAGCAGCTACGTCAGCTTCTCTACGAATTGGGCGAGCTGGATTATCATATGAAAACAGGTGTCGTTGACAAGGTACTGGGATTGGAGCTGTTTTTGATGAAAATGGGTGCGGGGGCTTCGATCTAATTCCACTCATGTGCTGCTAATAGAGTCAGCTTATGTAGCGCAGAACGCTGATGCTGTAAACAAATAAAAGTTATAAACTAAAAAAACCTGATCAGCCAAGGCTGGTCAGGTTTTTTTCATTAACGTATGAAAGTAGCTCTTGCTTACGCTTGAGCTGTAAGAGCGTTAAGTTTTTTCGCCAAGCGAGATTTCTTGCGAGCAGCTGCGTTTTTGTGGATCAGACCTTTAGTTACAGCCTTGTCCAGCTTTTGGGAAGCTACTTTGAAAGCAGCAGCAGCAGTTTCAGCTTCGTTACCTACCAACGCTGTATCGGCAGCTTTTACTGCTGTACGAAGCGCGGATTTTTGAGAAGCGTTCAACGCACGGCGTTTGTCGCTAGTTTTAACGCGTTTGATAGCGGATTTGATGTTTGGCATTACATTCACCTCCTGTAAAGGCATTACTTATGAACACAAACGTTTCACAACTTAAAATATTTTAGCATGCCACACCTCAAATTGCAATAAGAAAACATTCTGAGGCGATGCGAATTACAGGATGAAAATGGATGTGCATAAACCTGTTGGGTGTCTCGCACACTATAGTCAAAGATGGCATCCAAGGAGGCTCAAAAGATGGATCTGGATTTGCAGAAGTACGCGGTACGCACGGATTTGGCATTAGAGGCAAGAGAATTGGCCGAACGGGATCAGCCTGTACCTCTGGCGGGCATAAGTGAGAACGTGGAGGAAGATGACGGAATCAAAATCACACGGCTGGATGTACTGAATGAAGAAGGAGCCAACCGTATCGGGCGGGTACAAGGGCATTACGTTACACTGGAAGTACCCGGCTTGCGTGAAGGCGATACGGGGCTCCAGCAACGTGTAGCTATTGCATTTGCAAAAGAAATGGAGCATTTTATACAAAAAATAGGGATTTCTAATACGGCAAAGGTACTGGTGGTAGGTCTGGGCAACTGGAACGTCACTCCCGATTCACTTGGTCCGCTTGTCGTTGAGAATTTGATGGTGACTCGTCAATTTTTTGAACTGACACCTGATCAAATCAACCCGGGCTATCGGGATGTGAGCGCAATTGCGCCGGGCGTCCTGGGTATTACGGGGATTGAGTCCAGTGAAATCGTTCAAGGCATCGTGGATCGCACAAAGCCAGAACTGATTATTGCCATTGACGCACTGGCGTCACGTTCACTGGAGCGTGTCAATACGACCATTCAGGTGGCCGATATCGGGATACATCCGGGTTCAGGTATTGGCAACAAGCGGCGCGGTATCACCAAGGATATTATGGGTGTTCCGTGTATCGCTATCGGCGTTCCAACGGTATGCTACGCTTCGACCATTGTCAATAACGTAATTGAACTGATGAAAACACATTTTACCAAAGAAAAGGCTTCTACAAAAGCAATCCTGGGGATGCTGGACGATATTTCAGAACCTGAGAGACTTGGGCTGGTGAGAGAGGTACTGCAACCGCTGGGACATGATCTGATTGTGACTCCTAAAGAAATTGATGAATTTATTGAAGATATCGCGAACATCATTGCTACTGGATTGAACGCTGCTCTGCACGAAGCTGTGGATCCTGGCAATGTCGCCGCATATACGCATTAATCAAGGGTTGATAAAATCGTATTTCCCACAAAAGTCTCTATTTAACAGGAATCTAATCTCTTTCAAAAAGGGAGGTGATATACCTGTGGTAGAGATTTTTTGTGTTCTAGTAATTGTTCTCCGTTCATAGAGTTGAAATATAAGAGATTTCCGCAGCAGATAGGAACCCTATGTTCCAAATATAAAGCGGGTTTCGACGGGACGAAGGAGGACAAGGCTCACATGAAAAAAATTCAGACCTGGAACGTCGGAAGATGGAGAAGAAAAGGTATCGAAATTTTGGCGATGGGACATACGCTTGTGCTGCTGATCATGGGCTCGGCGCTTTTATTTGTCATTTTGGGGCTAGGGGGATTGGCAGAAAATCGTCTACAAACATCTCCTGTTTCTTCGATGAAAGGATTGGCAGGCTCGGTGTCCAGCGGTTTTTTTGCGGATATGCTAGGTATGGAAGTACCTCATTTGGCACAAAAGAAGCAGCAATCTTCGTTGTCGGGTGAACAATGGTCGCCTTTTGTATTTCAGATGCTTACAGGCATTAATCCGCAGGATCCCAAAAGTCTCATTTCTCGTGAGATTCCTGGCATGTCTGCGGGAGCACCTGTCTTGCTGCGCAAGGGTTCGGGGAACATCAAGGTAGAGGGTCCTACGGATTATCAGCCCGATCAGGGACCTACGGATGCTCCTGGTGGCTCAGATGCATCTGAGAACCCACCGACTAATACGCCGAATATTCCGACAACACCGGAAACAGATCCGGTACGTGAGGATCATCCAGGTGATACGGCCAAAGGGGACAAGCGCATATTAATCTACCATTCTCATCCCAGAGAAGCATATAACCCACTACTTAGCAAAACCAGTTCCAATCCCAATTCAGGTTCTAAATCGGCCAATGTGTCAAGGGTAGGGGACTTTGTAAAGAAGAGGCTGGAAAAGCAGGGGATATCCACACTGCATGTAAACAAGGATTATGCTACTACAGTTCAAAATTACAATTGGAACTATTCCTATAAATATTCACGCGAAACAGTCAAGGAAGCTTTAGCAGGAAATAAAGGTTTAACTTATTTGCTTGATATCCACCGGGATTCACAACGTCATGGAAAAACAACAGCAACCATTAATGGACTTTCTTATGCCAAGGTGTATTTTATTATCGGACATGACAACAAAAATTGGCGCGAAAATGAAGCCTTTGCTGCTCGTATTCATGAAAAGCTGGAAAAATCGTATCATGGCGTATCACGTGGTGTATGGGGGAAAGATGGTGGCAAAGGCAACAACGGTGAATACAATCAAAGCTTGTCTTCGCATAGCATTTTAATTGAAATCGGGGGTATTGATAACACCGAGGAGGAGTTGAAACGGACCTCGGACGTTTTGGCGGACATGATCGGTGAAGTGTATTGGGAAGATCAGAAAGCTCAGAAAGCGGGCACTAATGTATCGGGTACAAAAAAGAGCAACAGCGGCAATTAAATGAGGTAGCGGTAAGGGGGGAAGGTAATGTCTGGACATTTTCGTAAGAAAGCACTTGGATTTGTACTGCTTATGGGGGCAGGTATTCTTCTTGGTATGCAACTGGCAGGATCTGGTCTGCGTTCAGTGTATGGGCCGGAATGGAACGGAGGGAATACGATTCAATCGGTAAATCAACAGAAAGTTGGATATGAACAGACGATTATTGAGGACACACCCGCAGCCGCAGCTAACGCTCGTGCATATAGCGGTACGTATAGCACAAGTGGAGAAGTTAAGGTTGAGTCGAAAACGGAAGCGGGTATAAATGAAGCTGGTGGAAGGGAAGAAAATGAGGAACAGACGGAGCTCGGAGCATCCAGATGGTATTCGACGACTGCGCAACATGTCAATACTCAGGGTCTGGAGACACCGCGTGAACTGCTAGCCGTCAAGGGACAGCAAGCCTCGGTGGATACCATGGCGGACAAAACAGCTGGGTTGCTTCAAAACCTGTCGAGACAGGGCATTCGATGGGTCGTATCTGTATTTGATGGAGTAACAGAATAGAAATATTGCTGACCCCCCTTACAACTGCTATAATAAGCTGATTGACACTAGGCATTGTGTGGGGGTAAGGCATGACTGACATTTTGGCAAGACAACGTAAAATTCGGAACTTTAGTATCATTGCACATATAGACCATGGTAAATCCACGCTGGCTGACCGGATTCTAGAATATACCGGTGCACTCACTTCCCGTGAAATGCAGGAGCAAGTGCTTGACCAGATGGAGCTGGAACGGGAGCGCGGAATTACGATCAAGCTCCAGGCAGTGCGACTCACTTATAAGGCCGATGACGGCGAAGAGTACATTTTGAATTTGATTGATACACCGGGACACGTCGATTTTACGTATGAGGTATCCCGTAGTTTGGCAGCCTGTGAAGGTGCTTTGCTGGTAGTAGACGCCGCGCAGGGAATCGAGGCACAGACGTTGGCTAACGTATATTTGGCGTTGGACAACAATCTGGAGATTTTGCCTGTGCTTAACAAGATTGATTTGCCAAGTGCTGATCCTGAGCGGGTAAAGCAGGAAATCGAGGATGTTATCGGCTTGGATACGAGCGAGACCGTACATGCCTCAGCCAAAGCTGGAATCGGCATCAAAGAAATTTTGGAACAGGTGGTCAGAAGTGTGCCTGCTCCGCAAGGTAATCCGGATAATCCGCTCAAGGCACTCATTTTCGATTCGCACTATGATCCTTATAAAGGCGTTATCGTATATGTTCGCGTTGTGGATGGTAGTATCCGAGCCGGTTCGAAAATTAAAATGATGGCGACTGACAAAACGTTTGAGGTTATTGAAGTTGGTGCTTTTATGCCGCGTATGAACATCGTGGACGAGCTGAACATCGGTGATGTTGGCTTTATCGTTGCCGGTATCAAGCATGTGGGTGATACGCGTGTCGGGGATACAGTGACAGATGCAAAAAATCCAACATTAGAACCGATGCCAGGTTATCGGAAAATTAATCCGATGGTATATTGTGGCTTGTATCCAATCGAAACATCGGAGTATAACGATCTACGTGAGGCGCTTGAAAAGCTACAACTGAACGATGCTTCGCTCAGTTTTGAGCCGGAAACATCAAGCGCGTTGGGTTTTGGCTTCCGTTGCGGCTTCCTTGGTCTGCTTCATATGGACGTTATCCAGGAACGGATTGAACGTGAATTTAACATTCCGCTGATTACAACGGCACCAAGTGTTATTTACCGCATAAAGTTGACGAATGGGGAAACGATCCAGATCGACAATCCATCGAATTATCCGGAAATCGGACGGATTGAACATGTGGAAGAGCCCTATGTAAAAGCAGGCATTATCGTCCCTAATGATTACGTGGGTACGGTGATGGAGCTTTGTCAAACCAAACGTGGTGAGTATGTAAATATGGAATACCTGGATACGACACGGGTAACCATTACGTATCAAATTCCACTGTCTGAAATCGTATATGATTTCTTCGATCAGCTTAAATCAAGTACCAAAGGCTATGCTTCCTTTGATTATGAGATTTCAGGCTATCGCCAGTCCAACCTAGTGAAAATGGATATTTTGTTGAATGGCGAGCAGGTCGATGCACTGTCGTTCATCGTGCATAGAGATCGGGCTTATCATCGCGGACGTATTATCTGTGAGAAGCTGCGCGAGCTAATTCCGCGTCAAATGTTTGAGGTGCCGATCCAGGCATCTGTAGGAACAAAGGTTGTGGCGCGTGAAACCGTTAAGGCGATGCGTAAAAACGTCTTGGCCAAATGTTATGGCGGCGATATTTCTCGTAAACGGAAGCTGCTTGAAAAGCAAAAAGAGGGCAAAAAGCGTATGAAGCAGGTCGGTAACGTAGAAGTACCTCAGGAAGCATTTATGGCGGTACTGAAAATAGATGAGTAAAGTTGTTTGAAGTATTCGTCCATTCTTTCATGGGGCATTTGCCGTGCATGGAGAATGGACGTTATTTATTTGAGCAAGCTATCCAGAGATGGAGTGTTTGTTATCTCAGTTGCAAAAATAGTATAACAACAGTATCTTTAGCGTATTTCTATAGATGCTTTACTCTTACTGCAACACCTACATTGCAAAAAAATGATCGATGGTGGTAGGCAGCAGCGGAGTGGTCCATTTGAATCTGGAGTAACAGCGATCAGAAGATCAAATGGAACACGAAGCGGTTGTCGAGACCTCGGCGCATTTTTTCACTATTCCCTGAATTGACAAGGAGGATCGGTATGACCGCATCCATACAAAAACATGAACATTCATCCGCGCCTCAAGCGGTTTACCTGCATATACCTTTTTGCACGAATAAATGCTTTTACTGTGATTTCAACTCTTATGTGCTCAAGGATCAACCTGTTATGGAATATCTGTATGCACTGGAACGGGAGATGGAACATACAGTTAAGCTTCACCCACCAGGAGAGATTAAAACCATTTTTGTCGGGGGTGGAACACCAACTACCCTAAATCCGAAAGAAATGGAATATTTCCTGAAGAGCGTCCGAACCTACTTCCCGCATTGGGCGGAAGATATTGAGTTCTCCATGGAAGCTAATCCAGGTACCACTGATTTTGAAAAACTCTCTGTGATGAAAGAAGGCGGCGTCAATCGACTCAGCTTTGGCGTACAGGCTTTTCAGAATGAGCTACTCACAGGCATAGGTCGTATTCACAGTACAGATGACGTATATCGTAGTTTGGAAAACGCACGTAAGGTTGGCTTGGACAACCTGTCGATTGACCTGATGTTTGGTTTGCCGAATCAAACGGTGGAGATGCTGCATGAAAGCGTCAGTAGAGCGCTAGAGCTGGAGCTTCCTCATTACTCTATCTACAGTTTGAAGGTTGAAGAAAACACCCTTTTCCACACGCTGTACCAGAAAAATCAGCTACCGCTTCCACATGAGGATGACGAACTGGAAATGTACTTACTCCTCATGCGTCGCATGAAAGAAGCGGGCTATGAACAGTATGAGATTAGTAATTTCGCAAAACCAGGCTTGGGGAGCAAGCACAACATGACCTATTGGCGAAATGAGGACTATTACGGTCTCGGAGCTGGGGCACATGGATATGTTGGCAGAGAGCGCCATATGAACATTAAGGGCATTAACCCTTATGTGGAGGCTAGTCGTAATGGTTTGCCACGTCTGGATAGCTTTGAGGTGCCAGTAGCGGAAGCTATGGAGGATTTTCTTATGGTCGGTTTGAGAATGCTAGAGGGCGTTTCCAAGTCTCGCTTTGAAGCTCAATTCGGTCAGGCGTTGGAGGATACGTTTACTGCTCCTCTTGGAAAAATGCTCAATGCGGGGTTAATCGAATCGATTGAGGACGGTTATCGTTTGAGTGAACGTGGCATTTTATTCGGAAATGATGTATTTGCAGAGTTTATTGGTTCAATCACGGTAAATTCATAAGTTGTAGGCTTCAATACAGCACGTTTCAACTTCGTAAGCTGGGACCATCATTTTATTACACCATTCTGTCACAGCAGGGGAAATGGAGTATTGCGATTCTATGCGTGATGTTGTATATTTATTCATTATATGCGGCAAGCGATAGGAGGAGAGCAAGATGGCTTCAGTGTGTAAAGATGTATTGTGCAGAAGTGCGGTTCCTGAGGATGTGGAGCCTTTATATCAAATGATTAGCGGCTATGCAGAGCGGGGGATTATGCTGCCACGTTCGAGGGAAGTGCTAACGCGCCAACTGGAGCTGTTTATTGTTGCAGAGGTGGACGGCGAAGTTGTTGGTTGTGGTTCTTTATGCAAATTGGGCGCTGACCTGGTAGAGATTCGCTCCCTTGGCATCTCTGAGGGACATAAAGGTATGGGTATTGGCTCCAAGCTAGTGGAGGGCCTTATAATAGAAGCACGGCGGCAACGAATTCCTAAAATTATGGCATTGACCTACGAGGTCTCTTTTTTCATAAAAAACGGTTTTGATGTAGTAAGTAAAGAAATTTTTCCTGAAAAGGTGTGGACCGACTGCATTCACTGTAGTAAACAAAACAATTGTGATGAAATCGCAGTGTTGAAAGTACTGAACTGACCTGTCAATAATGAGGTCAGTTCTTTTTTCATCAGGACCTAATCATGCGTATATTATACAGCCTACATTGTTTAATGCGGGTTTATTTCTCATATGTTTTGAGCAACCACCAAATGAATTGATGATGAGGCTCCAGTTCGGAAGGTATTCCATTCAGGCTTCTGATGGGATGGTCCTTATGATAATCAGTATCATTATAAAAGTATGCAGTGCCGTCTAATGGAACTCGGTGTTTATATTTATACAAGGCGACAACATATCTTTCAGACTCTCCGCTTCTGCTTGGACTATGTGTATACCCTTCCCAATCGGCTAGTGTTAAATCATCGTAATGTTGCATTGCCGATCTGAAACATACAAATTGTAGGTAAAAGTGCGATCGATGCGTATAAAAGGTTGCGGCGATTAGTTCTCAAATTTAATTCCTCCTCAAGGACAAAGAAGTTATAATGGTATGGAGACATAGTCTCGAATTTTTCTATTTTCTGTGTCACTATACATAAATACGGTTTTTATACGTTGGATATTGAGGTTTTTCGTGAAAAAGTGTAAACGTTCTGGATTCATTCCAGTAAACTAAACTGTTGTGATAAATCTTGTTTATTGAAAATACTGATCTGACTTGACAATGATCAGGTCGGTTTGGTATTTTTGTATTATCGGTTAGCACTCAACGCGAACGAGTGCTAATGATTCCATTTAACAATCATGCTATTATGGATAAACAACAAGGGGGGATTCGCTTGTTAACCGAACGTCAGAGACTCATTCTGAATGCGATTATTGATGACTACATTCGTTCGGCTGAGCCAGTGGGTTCCCGCAGCATATCCAAAAGGCAGGATGTCGGATTCAGCCCGGCCACGATCCGTAATGAAATGTCGGATTTGGAGGAACAGGGCTATCTGGAGCAACCCCATACTTCTGCGGGACGCATCCCGTCTCATAAAGGCTATCGTTATTATGTGGACCATCTGGTACCACTGAATACACTGAAGCCTATGGAAATGCGGGAACTGAAAGCCTTTTATGCCGAAAAGCTGAATGTAATGGAGCAAGTGATCCAGCATGCGTCAGGCATTCTGTCCCATATGACCAATTATACTTCCATCCTGCTTGGGCCGGAGGTTTTTCATACTTCATTGCGTCATTTTCAGCTACTGCCGCTCAACGAAACGACGGCTGTGGCGATAATCGTGACCAATACCGGTCAGGTGGAGAATAAAACGGTAGATATTCCACCGGGAATTTCGATTTCCGAGATGGAGAAGGTTGTGAATTTACTGAACAGCAAGCTGGTCGGTGTGCCGATTTATCAGCTTAAATCACGCCTTTACACCGCACTTGGTCAGGAGATGGAGAAGCATGTGTCTCATTTTGAGGACGCTATGAAGGTGCTGGATAAAGCACTGGATAATGAATCGGATCAGCGCTTGTATTTGAGCGGTGCGACAAACATGCTTAATCAACCTGAATTTAAAGATGTAGAAAAGGTTAAACATATTCTCGATCTGCTGGAGGAAACACCAACGCTGCTTAAACTAATGACACCTGTTGTCGGGGCACCTGAAATTCAAGTCCGCATCGGCACTGAAAATGATCATGAGGCGTTTGCCAATTGCAGCCTGATTACTGCTACGTATGCAGTAGACGGAGAAGCGTTGGGCACTATAGGCATACTGGGTCCGACACGGATGGAATATGCGAGAGTTATTAATATTTTGGGTATCCTGTCTAAGGATTTGACCGCAATGCTAACGCAGCGGTTTAAATAGAACAAAGCCGCATAGGTTGCGGTATTACATGTTCCGCGTCGGGATACGGCTCGTATCCTGCGCGGGTGCATTGTTGCGTGTTTTTGTAAAGGTAGTTATGACTTGAAGGAGGTGAAACATTTTGAAGGAAGAACAAGCGTTCCAAGAAGAAAAACAACAAAATGTAAGCACAGAGGAAGCCGCCGAAGCGAGCCAGCAGGAAGAGCCGGTTAATGAAGCGGCGGCACTGGAAGACCAAGAAAGCGAAACAGAGCTGAATAAGCTTCGCGCTCAGGCGGAAGAGCATCAGCAACGGTTTTTACGCGCTCAGGCGGATTTTGATAATTTTCGCCGTCGTACGCTGAAAGAAAAAGAAGACCTTGCCAAATATGCATCTATGAAGCTGGTTACCGAGTTGGTGCCTGTTTTGGATAACTTCGAGCGTGCGCTGGCAACGGCACCGCAAGGAGCGGAGTCTGAGTCATTCAGCAAAGGCGTGGAAATGATTTTCCGCCAGTTTGAGAGTGTGCTTCAGGCAGAAGGAGTAACGGCCATGAATTCGGTGGGACAACCGTTTAATCCTGACTTCCATCAGGCTATTATGCAGGTGGAGAGCGAAGAGCATGAGGAAGGCATTGTTGTTGAAGAGGTACAAAAAGGGTACATGCTGAAGGACAAGGTGCTTCGTCCAGCGATGGTAAAAGTGAGCATGTAGCTTTTTCAATATACATGAGGATTTTGCAAAAATCCCATAAGCGACTTTCAATGAACAATATTGCACTTTGGAGCGACTGGAATCGAATTTTGCAAAATTATGACATTAGAAATACATCATTTTGATTCAACCATTCTGGCCTGCGGGCCTCGTATATACAGAAGGAGGAATTGTCCGATGAGCAAAGTAATCGGTATTGACTTAGGTACAACCAACTCTTGTGTGGCTGTTATGGAGGGCGGCGAAGCAGTCGTTATTCCAAATCCGGAAGGCGCACGCACAACCCCTTCCGTTGTTGGTTTCAAAAAAGATGGAGAACGTACTGTAGGGGAAACAGCAAAACGCCAAGCAATTACAAACCCGGATCGTACAATCATGTCCATCAAGCGTCACATGGGTACAAATCATAAAGAAAGCATCGACGGCAAAGAATATTCCGCACAGGAAATTTCCGCTATGATTTTGCAAAAGCTGAAATCCGATGCTGAAGCTTACCTGGGACAAACCGTTTCTCAAGCTGTTATCACTGTTCCAGCTTACTTCAATGACGGTCAACGTCAAGCAACCAAGGATGCAGGTAAAATTGCCGGTCTGGAAGTTCTGCGGATTGTCAATGAGCCGACAGCAGCTGCATTGGCATATGGTATGGAAAAATCCGAAGACCAAACGATCCTGGTATATGACCTGGGTGGCGGTACATTCGACGTATCCATTCTGGAACTGGGCGACGGTTTCTTCGAAGTTAAAGCAACAAGCGGCGATAACAAGCTGGGTGGCGATGACTTTGACCAAGTGATTATTGATTACCTCGTAAATGAGTTCAAAAAAGATCAAGGCATTGACCTAAGCAAAGATAAAGCTGCTGTACAACGTCTGAAAGACGCAGCGGAAAAAGCGAAAAAAGAACTGTCTGGCGTACTGACAACGACGATTTCTTTGCCGTTTATCACAGTAGCTGATGGCGTTCCACAGCATTTGGAGTTGAACCTGACTCGTGCGAAATTTGAAGAATTGTCTGAAGGTCTGGTAGAACGTACTTTGGGACCTACTCGTCAAGCGATGAAAGATGCAGGCATGAGTGCCAGCGACATCGACAAAATCGTTCTGGTCGGCGGTTCCACACGTATTCCGGCTGTACAAGAAGCAATCAAAAAGCTGACAGGTAAAGAGCCTCACAAAGGCGTAAACCCTGATGAAGTGGTAGCTTTGGGCGCGGCAGTTCAAGCGGGTGTACTGACTGGTGATGTGAAAGACGTCGTTCTTCTTGACGTAACTCCACTGTCCCTCGGTATTGAAACCGCAGGTGGCGTATTTACTAAAATGATTGATCGTAACACGACGATCCCTACGAGCAAATCGCAGGTATTCTCGACATATGCCGACAATCAGCCTAGCGTAGAAATTCACGTGCTGCAAGGTGAACGTGAAATGGCAGCAGGCAACAAAACACTGGGTCGCTTCCAATTGGGAGATATCCCTCCAGCACCACGTGGTGTACCGCAAATCGAAGTTACCTTTGATCTGGATGCGAACGGTATCGTGAACGTATCCGCTACAGATAAAGGCACAGGCAAAAGCCAAAAGATTACGATCACATCTTCCAGCGGCTTGAGCGACGAGGAAGTAGAACGTATGATGAAGGATGCCGAGTTGCATGCGGAAGAAGATAAAAAACGCAAAGATTTGGTAGAAGCGAAAAACGCTGCGGATCAACTGATCTACTCTGTAGACAAAACGATTAAAGATCTGGGCGAAAAAGCGGATGCAGGCGAAGTCGAAAAAGCAAATGCAGCAAAAGAAAATCTGCAAAAAACGCTGGAAACCGACAACCTGGAAGATATCAAAAAGGCTACTGAAGAACTGACTGAAATCGTTCAGCAATTGTCTGTAAAGCTGTATGAGCAAGCTGCTCAAGAAGCACAGGCTCAACAAGGCCAAGACGGCGCAGCAGACAGCAAAGGCCGTGACAATGTGGTTGACGCGGACTATGAAGTTGTTGACGAAGACCAGAAGAAAGACTAAGTTACGGATCGGGTAGTGGTAGCTTTACGGTACACCGATGCGTTATGATATACTGAATAGTAATTGCAGCGTAGCTGCCTTGATAAATAACAATTAGCCGAAGGGTAACAGTTATTTCCAAGATAAATAAGCATATTACGGGTTGTACTGCCTTGAAATGATGGGAAGGTCAAAGCCGGGTCATCCCGTGCCTTTGGCTTTCCTTTTATATGTAGTGCAGACACGTTGTAGGCATGGGGGTGGAACATTGGCTGATAAGCGTGATTATTATGAGGTGCTGGGCGTCGCGAAGGGCGCTTCGGATGATGAAGTCAAAAAGGCTTACCGTAAGCTTGCGCGTCAGTATCATCCGGACGTGAACAAGGCTGCGGACGCGGAAACTAAATTTAAAGAAGTCAAAGAAGCTTACGATGTTCTCAGCGATGGTCAGAAGCGGGCAAGATATGACCAGTACGGACATGTAGACCCGAACCAGGGCATGGGAGGCGGCTTCGGTGGTGGTGCCGACTTCGGTGGCGGATTTGGCGATATTTTTGATATGTTCTTTGGTGGCGGCGGCAATGGTCGACGTGATCCGAATGCACCGCAGCGTGGGAACGATCTTCAATATACGATGACGATTGAGTTCAAGGAAGCGGTGTTCGGTAAAGAAACCGACATTCATATTGAACGTACGGAAACATGTGATACGTGTCACGGTACGGGAGCCAAAGCGGGTACTCAACCACAAACCTGCTCCGTCTGCCACGGCAGCGGACAGGAAGAAGTGGTGCAGAATACACCGTTTGGTCGTATGGTTAATCGACGCGCCTGCTCTAATTGCGGCGGTTCCGGTAAAATCATTAAAGAAAAATGTACGACTTGTAGCGGTTCCGGTCGGGTACGCAAGCAACGTAAAATTCATATTCGCATTCCAGCGGGTGTGGATGACGGCGCACAGATGCGTATTAACGGTGAAGGCGAAGGCGGTGTCAACGGAGGACCGGCAGGTGACTTGTACGTCGTGTTCCGTGTGAAATCGCACGACTTCTTTGAGCGTGAGGGAGACGATATCTACTGCGAAATTCCGCTGACGTTCTCACAGGCAGCATTGGGAGATGAAGTCGAGATCCCGACGTTGACCGAGAAAGTGAAGTTGAAAGTTCCAGCAGGTACGCAAACAGGTACTTACTTCCGTCTTAAAGGAAAAGGTGTGCCAAAACTGCGTGGCGTTGGTCAGGGTGACCAGCATATTAAGGTAGTTGTGATAACGCCTAGCAAGCTGAGTGAGGAACAAAAGGATTTACTGCGTCAGTTCTCTTCGCTTAGCGGAGAACAGACGCATGAGAATGAGCAGTCTTTTTTTGACCGTGTGAAGCGCGCCTTCCGAGGCGACTAAGCCCAATTAGAAATCGCGGAGCTTCAACCATGAATCAAAGGAAACTATTCCGCAATTGCGGGGTAGTTCCTTTTTTTTATATTCAGGTAAACACATACATAACCATTTTTGTATAGGCATGTTGAACTATCGAGACTTAATATCAAGTAGAAAGGGGTGAGTTCCATCGGAAATGTACAGCTCAAGCTGCGTCGGGGTAAACCACTATTAAAGCTCAGAGGCCTAATTACACTGCTAGTATGTCTAGTTATGGCACTTGTGCTTCTGCCTGTAACCCTGTTATTTGCGGAGAGAGTGGAGCAGGAAACTGAGAAGGGATTGGAAGAAAAGGCAATGTCCATCGCGCGTACACTCGCCCATACGCCGCTTATTGTCGAGCAATTGCAAGGGACGGGTTCGTCTCTTTCCATGCAGGAGTATGTAAAGAGGGTCTCAGTAGCAAATCACATCCAGTTCATCGTGGCTATGGATATGAAGGGAATTCGTAAAACGCACCCGGATGCTAGGATGATCGGCAAAGCTTTTGTCGGTGGAGACGAGTATACTGCACTTCATGGCCATGAGAGCGTGTCCGTTGCGAAGGGTACATTGGGCTTGTCCATGAGAGCCTTTTCCCCCGTGTTCAGTTCAACGGGGAAGCAGGTAGGGGCGATTGTTGTTGGTATATCCATGCAAGATGTACAGATGGCTCAGGAAGGCAACAACCGTCTTATTGCTATCGCCATTGGCATCGGAATATTGATCGGCACTGGAGGTGCGGTAGTGCTGGCTCGTAAAATCAAAAATATGCTAGTCGGTCTCGAGCCGCCGGAAATTGCACGCTTGCTGGAGGAACGCAGTGCTATGTTGCAATCCATCAAGGAAGGAGTTATTGCGGTAGATGAATTCGGTCGCGTCATGCTGATGAATGCAGAAGCGATTCGTCTACTTAGACAAGCGGGGATTGAAGATTTCTCATTCTCCGGACAGGAAATTACCGTTTATCTATCCGCTTTTCGATTGCAAGAGATCCTGGAAGCGAGTACTCCACAAATGGATGAGGAAATGGAGCTGGGTGGAATAACTTTGCTGACTACCAGTGTTCCGATACGGGTCAAAGGGGAAATTGTGGGGGCAATTGTAACCTTTCGAGATAAAACGGAAATGAACCAGCTGGCAGAACGTTTGACAGGAGTGTCCCTGTACACGGAAGCACTACGTGCGCAGGCTCATGAATTTATGAACAAGCTGCATGTCATTATGGGGATGGTGCACTTGCAAATGTATGATAAACTGGAGCATTACATTATGGATGCCGTCGAGCATCATCAAGTGGAAATTGGCTCTATCACCCGGCAGATTAGGGACCCGGTTATGGCAGGGTTTGTGTTGGGAAAATTAAGCCGGGCCAGAGAGGTAGCGGTAAGTTTTGAACTGACTCCAGGTAGTTACTTGCCCGAATCCAGTCAAACTCAAACGACGCATGAACTGATTACTATTCTTGGCAATCTGTTTGATAATGCGGTGGAGGCGATGGAATCTTTCGAGCACAAGCGAATTACCCTTTCACTTTATTATGAAGAAAGCCAGAAGAACGGTTATCTGACCTGTATCATGTGCGACAATGGTCCAGGTATACCGGAAGGGCTTGTGAAGGCTATATTTGAAAAAGGTTTTTCGACCAAGGGAGAGTCACGAGGGATGGGTCTTTATCTGGTGACGCAAAGCGTGAAAAGATTACAGGGAAGTATAAAGTTAATCCCAGCCGAGCAAGGGTGCTGTTTTCAGATTACGATTCCATACATTATAGCGGGGAATGATGAACATGATTAATGTCCTGATTGTAGAAGATGATCCGATGGTTGCGGAATTTAACCGCAAATATATGGAGCAGGTAGAAGGTTTCCGATGTGGGGGTTGGGCTTCTTCTGTGGAAGAGGCTAAGAAATATATAGCTGAACAAGCCATTGATCTGATATTGCTAGATGTGTATATGCAGGAAAACAATGGCCTCGATTTACTGTCATTCATACGGGAGACAGGTGTAAATATAGATGTCATTGTCATCTCGGCTGCAAGTGACATGAACAGTGTCAAAAAAGCAATGAACTTCGGCGCGGTGGATTACTTAATTAAGCCGTTCCACTTTAACCGTTTTTTGGAGGCCCTCACGGGGTACCGAGAGCACATTAGCATCGTGCGTGAGCGCAGTCTACTTTCTCAGGAGGAGTTGGACCGACTGATTTATCATAAAAGCTTGACTAAAGACTTGGCACGATTGCCCAAAGGCATAACTAAATCCACGCTGGCTATGATATGGAATTGTATCCAGCGGCACAATAATAAGGTACTATTTTCCACCGAGGATATTGCGGAGAGTGCAGGGATATCCAGGGTGTCTATGCGCAAGTACCTGGCTTTTATGACAGAGATTGAGGCTCTTTCCATGGAAACCATATACGGAACCATAGGACGCCCTGTTTACCAATACCGAATATTGCCACAGGCAGAAGACATCATGAATAGTTTTATTTAAGTCTTCTTTCCGATTACTTTAATTACAAAAGTGAATGATTAGTTTTAAAACCAAATAAAGCGTTTTCCAAGGTGTAGAATGGAAACATGATCATCATTCTTCACTTTATGGAGGGAGATTTATGGAAAATGCTACGAACCAGCCTGTCATTCAAAAGGGGCAAAGATGGAGCAAAAATTTTGTAGATGGCATGAGAATGCTGGGCAGGGTAAAGGTGGGGGTTATTCCTCTTCCGCTCTATGCCGTGATCGCGCTGATTGTTTATGCAGCTGCAATTACTGAAAGACTTCCGAACGATCTGTTAGGCGGGTTTGCCGTCATCATGATTTTAGGTATACTGCTCAGTGATCTAGGGGCCAAACTTCCGTTGCTTAAGCATATTGGCGGGCCGGCCATTTTATCTCTTATGGTTCCATCGTTAATGGTATTTTGGAATATGTTCAGTCCATCTGCGATGGGTGCTGTACACACGCTTATGAAAACCTCGAATTTTCTTTACTTCTACATCGCATGTCTAGTAACGGGTAGTATTCTTGGTATGGATCGGAAAATGCTGATGAACGGAATTGTCAAGATTTTCGCCCCCATTATTATAGGATCTATTGCAGCAGTTGCCGTGGGGATGATAGTGGGTATGGCTTTTGGCTATAGCGCCTATCATACATTTTTTTTCATCATCATTCCGATTATCTCCGGTGGGATTGGGGAAGGCATTTTACCGTTGTCCATTTCGTATGGATTGGTGCTGGGCAAGGATTCGGCAATATTCGTGTCTCAATTTATCCCCGCTGCAATTATCGGGAACATTGTTGCAATCATAGGTGCGGGTATTCTGAAGAGATTAGCGGAGAAAAATCCAAAAACTTCGGGTAACGGGAGGTTATTGAAACTGGAGAAAGGTGCAGAAAAGCTAGCCCCGGCAAGTCTGGAACAATCGATTTCTTTTCCATTGATGGGAGGAGGTCTGCTGTTAGCTTGCACTTTCTTTATTGTGGGTAAGTTGCTGGAGCCGTATCTCCATATTCCAGGTCCGATCCTCATGATTCTGGCGGCTGCGTTAATTAAGTGCATTCAGATTATGCCGAACACATTGGAGCAGGGAGCTTTTCACTTATACAAGTGTATAACGGCAAGTCTGACATGGCCCTTGATGGTGGGATTGGGTATTTTGTATGTACCTTTGGATAGTGTGGTTGGGATCTTAACGGTTCCTTATGCCATCACCTGCGCATCTGTTGTAGTTGCATTGATTGTTACAGGATACTTCACAGGAAAATGGATTCACATGTATCCCGTAGAAGCTGCTTTGGTGACCAGTTGTCGCGGTGGATTAGGGGGCACGGGAGATGTAGCCATTCTGTCTGCGTCCAATCGGATGGAACTGATGCCTTTTGCGCAAATTGCAACACGTATTGGTGGGGCAGGCACGGTCATTTTAGCAACTTTGTTACTCCAATTATGGAGCTGATGAGTTTTATACACAGGATTGAGTTTCATATCCAAATAGAGACATGAAAGGATGGAGAAAAATATGAGCAGTTTAATAGATGAAATTAGAGAATTACACGCAGGTGGCAAAATGGAGACCTTACCAAAGAAGCCAATTGAAACGATGGAAGGGTTGTCCAAAGTGTATACGCCGGGTGTAGCTGAAATTTGTATGGAAATCGCCAATGACCCAGCCAAAGCGTATCAATTAACGATCAAAAAGAATACAGTAGCAGTCGTTTCAGACGGAACCGCGGTACTTGGATTAGGAGATATCGGACCGGAGGCCGCTATGCCTGTAATGGAGGGTAAAGCGGTGTTGTTCAAACAATTTGCAGGTGTCGACGCCTTTCCGATTTGTCTCAACACGAAGGACGCTGATGAAATTGTTCAAATTGTTAAAATGATTGCTCCTGCTTTTGGCGGCATTAATTTGGAGGATATATCTTCGCCACGCTGTTTTGAAATCGAGAGACGGTTGAAGCAGGAACTGGACATTCCAGTATTTCATGATGATCAACATGGTACGGCAGTCGTTGTGTTAGCGGGTCTGGTCAATGCATTAAAGGTATGTGGCAAAAAAATGGAGGATGTCAAAGTCGTATTTGCAGGAATCGGTGCAGCGGGTATGGCCTGCTCCCGTATGCTGCTTAAGGCAGGTGTGCGCAATCTGATTGGCGTTGATCGACAGGGAGCTATTCACCGTGATGTGGAGTACAGTAATCCGCATTGGACAGAGTATGCGAACATGACTAATCCGCACAATTTAAGTGGGAGTTTATCCGAGGTGATTGTGGGAGCTGATGTATTCATCGGTGTGTCAGGCCCGAACATACTGACTGTAGAGGATATACAGAGCATGGCAACTGATCCTATTGTGTTCGCCATGGCGAATCCGATTCCGGAAATCGATCCGGCTGTAGCTGCACCTTATGTACGTGTGCTCGCTACTGGCCGCTCCGATTTTCCAAATCAGATTAACAATGTGCTGTGCTTCCCGGGAATTTTCCGGGGTGCTCTAGATTGTCATGCTACGACGATTAATGAGGAAATGAAACTAGCTGCCGGACTTGCCATCGCTGATGCGATCTGTCCTGAGGAGCTAAGTGAAACTTATATCATACCGAATGTCTTTAATCCGAAGGTGGTTCAAAAGGTACGGGATGCAGTTATTCGCGCTGCTTGGGAGACAGGAGTAGCTAAGTCAGGTGAAGCTCCAGCAGCTGTTTTACACCCGTAAAAGTTATGCTCTTCACAAACTCTGGTTCACTGTCTTGGCCTACTGTTCTTGATATCGTCTGCATCCGTCGGAATATAAAATCGTGCCAATGAGCAGGATATAACAAAGCGTAACGCTCTATGCTCTTGAAGAGCAGTTGCGCTCAATACTACACAGGGAGATTTTGAGATGGGCGAAAAAAATATTTTGGCGTATTTCAAAAGTCCTGAGGAAGCACAGGGAGCTGCTAGAAAACTAGAAGCTCTCCGGGCAGCCGATGTGTCGATAGACCGATTTAGCCGGTATCCGCGGCAGTCTACTGGCAACGCCGGATTGCCTGTATTTTCAGGACAGATTAGCAGCTTGTCCTCATTGACACAGGGCGTGGACTTTACAGATGCAACTCCAGCAATACTGGCTGCGGCTGATCCGTCCGCCAGTGGCATGAGTGATGGAGGACAGGGCGGACCGACAGGCCGCGATATTTTGTTGACTGCTGTGGTGGATGAATCCATTCATCATCAGGCAATGTCCATCGTGGAACAAGCGGGTGGAATGCTGTGAAAAGTTTGGAAGGGGCAGTGACCGATGTCTAAAAACAAACGGTTTGATAAAGTGCTAACCAAAACAGAGAAAATCAAACGCATGCAATCTGCTAAAAATGAAGATGTTGAGTTCTCAGCAGATCAGGCAGATGCTGAGGATCTGGAAGCGATCCGGCGTAGCGAAGGAGCTGACCGTCGTCAGCAGCGTATCATAAACGACAATGAGTAGAATTTAATAAGACGGGTTATCTCCATCAATAGGATGATTTGTGGGATAGCCCGTCTTATTTGTGTTCTTTCCTTTTTCTATTCATTATCTGCTGTATGCTGTTGCACTAAAAACAAGAGGACCGGCGACGAAAGCAGTAGTCGCAGGCGTTTGATTTTCAATAATTAGTTGGTAGTTTTGCACGCCCAGAGGCGCAACGTCTACCGTTTCGACATTAAGAATAATATTGTTATCGAAGACATTGGATTCCAGTCCGTAATAAATTTCCTTGCCGGCTCTCCATATACGTACAAGTACTCGAATGTTGCCGACACCGACGAAACGTAGTCCAATCGAGGCTTTTAACTCTACACGGTTGTTGACAGCACCAGAAATAGCAGGATCAATAAATACAGACGTCGTAGCAATTCCAAGTCCGGCTGGAGAAATCGGAAAAGGACGATTACCAGCTTTTTTGAACTCCTGTGCATGTATATAGTACAATGTAATGTATGCATGTGAAATGAGGAGGAAATGAAAACCATGTTGTGGAATGAAATTACAATACATACAACCGAAGAAGCCATCGAAATGATTTCGAATTTTCTGCACGAAGCAGGTGCAGGAGGGGTTTCCATTGAAGAATCCGGTTCGCTCAACAAGCCGCGGGATACGTCCTATGGACAGTGGTATGATCGACCTTTGAACGACATACCTGAAGGACAAGCGATCATCAAAGGCTATTTTGCCGAAGAAGTGGACATGGATAGTATTCGTTCGCAAATTGAGCCGCGCGTCGAAGAATTGAGAACTTTCGATATTGACCCTGGTGAGGTTCAGTATGAACTGAAAACAGTTGATGAGGACGACTGGGCAAATGCTTGGAAGCAATATTTCAAGCCTTTGCGTGTGTCGGACCGTCTGACGATTAAACCCACTTGGGAGGACTATGAGCCTGCGAGTGAAGAGGAAAAAATCATTGAGCTGGACCCTGGTATGGCCTTCGGGACTGGAACGCATCCTACGACATCCCTTTGTCTGAGAACGCTGGAATCTGTAATTAAGGGCGGGGAAGAAGTCATTGATGTCGGCACGGGTTCCGGTATTTTGGCCATTGGAGCTGTAAAGCTGGGAGCGAAGCATGTACTTGCCTTGGATCTGGATCCGGTGGCAGTATCCAGTGCGCGGGAAAATACGCGTCTGAACGGGCTGGAGGAACGCATTACCATTAAAGAAAGTGATTTGCTATCGGTGCTTAATGCAAGCGATCCAACGCTGGGTATCCAGTTACCCGTCAAGCTAGTGGTAGCTAATATATTGGCAGAGATTATTTTGCTGTTCATTGACGATGTATATAAAGCCCTGGAACCAGGTGGTATTTATATTGCTTCAGGGATTTGGAAGAACAAAGAAGAAGTTGTCGAAACTGCGTTGAAGGCAGCTGGCTTTGAGATTGCCGAAATAAGCCGGGATGAAGATTGGCTGGCGTTTGTGGCGAGAAAGAGGTAAGTATGGATTTTTTACAAAATATTTTTCGTGTAAATTTAAATGTTCTTCCATTTTATTTGCTGGCCGTGATCATATCGTTCACGGTTCATGAGTTTGCACATGCATTTTATGCCAATAAATTTGGTGACCCTACAGCCAAGCTACTTGGGCGCGTGACTTTAAATCCGGCAGTGCATATTGACCTGCTGGGTACGCTACTGCTGCTGATCGGAGGCTTTGGCTGGGCCAAGCCAGTTCCGGTTAATCGTGATAACTTTAGTCGTCCGCGCCTCATGGGCATTATTGTATCGGCTGCGGGTCCGCTCAGCAATCTGCTGCTTGCATTTGTTACTACTTTAATCTATGCCGTGCTCCTTCATTTTCAAGTATTGCCGGGGATGGAGAACCAACGGGTGGCTCAAGCAATCTATTTGTTTATCAATGCTTTGATCAATTTAAATCTGTTTTTGTTTATCTTTAATTTGATCCCACTGCCTCCACTGGATGGATACCGGATTGTGGAAGATGTGACCCCCACTCCTGTACGTCGCAAACTCCAGCAGTTTGAACAGTGGTCGATCTTTATTTTTCTGCTTATCCTGGTCATTCCACAGGTTCGAGTTGTAACGATTGAACCTCTTTACACGCTGGCCCAGATGATTTATATACAGTTTTTGCAGTTCTCTTTTTATATCACTGGATTGTTCGGAGCCTAAGGGCTCCTTTTTTTACGAGAATGGTAGGTATACCTTGAATAGAAGAGTGAACAGACTGGTCATACAGGCGCAAAAGATGATATGATGTTGCTTGGTGATTTATTCGGATTTTGTACGGAACATTAGTGGATAACAGTTATTTTTAGAATGAGGATTTTTGCAAAATCCAGGAATAGGTGTGAGAGAGAATGCAGCGTTATTTTATTCCGGCAGAGCAATTTCTAGAAGATCACGTGATTGTTGCGGGTGAGGACGCGCGGCATATCGCTAAAGTCATGCGGGGCCGTAGTGGTGACAAAATTATAGTCAGTGACGGGGTATCTAGGGAAGCACTGGCTGCATTGGATACGATAGAGCAGGATCATGTTACGGCGACGATTATTGAGCCGCTGAAGATGACCTCTGAACCGCATGTGCAGGTCACCATCGCTCAGAGTCTTCCTAAAGGAGACAAGATGGAGACGGTGATGCAAAAATGTACAGAAATCGGAGCAACCGGGTTTGTACCGTTTTTGTCCGAGCGTACGGTAGTGCAGTATGATGCCAAAAAAGAAGGCAAGCGACTGGAGCGTTGGCGCAAGATTGTGAAGGAAGCGGCTGAACAAAGCCACCGTAACCGGATTCCAGAAATTAGTGCGCCCATGACGTGGAAAGAACTTCTGGCTTCTTTTGCTGGGTATGATTTGATATGTTATTGTTATGAAAAAGAGCAGGGTCAGCAGCTACGGGATGTAATCCAGCCATTGGTAGGACAATGGGCGTCGACGGACATGCCGCGTGTTCTGCTGGTGGTAGGCCCGGAAGGCGGCTTTACTGAAGCGGAAAGCCTGGAGGCCGAGCAGGCTGGGGCCCAGTCTACAGGACTGGGAAGACGTATTTTGCGTGCTGAGACCGCAGGACTGGCTGCATTGGCTTGCATTTTATATGAGACAGGAGAAATGGGAGGGGTTTAATATGCCGTCAGTGGCATTTTACACATTGGGCTGTAAGGTAAACTTTTATGATACAGAAGCGATCTGGCAGCTGTTTAAAAATGAAGGTTATGAACAGGTGGACTTTGATGAGCAGACCGCGGATGTCTATCTTATTAATACATGTACCGTTACGAATACCGGCGATAAAAAGAGTCGTCAGATCATTCGCCGCGCGATTCGCCGGAATCCAGATGCCATTGTGGCAGTGACGGGCTGCTACGCCCAAACTTCTCCTGCCGAAATTATGGATATTCCTGGCGTTGATCTCGTTATCGGGACTCAAGATCGGGACAAAATCATTCCGTTCGTGCAGGAAATTCAAGGGACGCGTCAACCAGTGAACGCCGTGCGCAATATTATGAAAACGCGTGTATTTGAGGAAATGGATGTGCCTGATTTTGCTAATCATACTCGGGCCTTTTTGAAAATTCAGGATGGGTGCAACAACTTCTGTACCTTCTGCATCATTCCATGGTCGCGGGGGCTATCCCGCAGTCGTGACGCTGCGAGCATTATTGCACAGGCGCGTCAACTGGTACACGCAGGCTACAAGGAAATAGTACTCACTGGTATCCATACTGGCGGTTATGGTGACGACATGGATAATTATGACCTATCTGATCTGCTGTGGGATCTGGAGAAAGTGGAAGGGCTGGAGCGTATCCGCATCAGTTCGATTGAAGCCAGCCAGATTGATGAAAAAATGCTTGATGTACTGAACCGTTCCACCAAGCTGGTTCGTCATTTTCATATACCGCTTCAGGCGGGGGACGACACTGTATTGAAACGGATGCGTCGTAAGTACACCACAGAAGAGTTTTATAACAAAATGCTTATGATTCGCAAAGCAATGCCCGATGTTGCGATTACAACGGACGTAATTGTCGGCTTCCCTGGGGAGACGGATGAAATGTTCCGCAATGGCTATGAGCTGATGAAAAAAATCGGTTTTTCAGAAATGCATGTGTTTCCGTACTCCAAGCGTAGTGGAACTCCTGCGGCGCGTATGGAGGATCAGGTGGACGAAGACGTGAAAAATGCACGAGTGCATGAGCTGATACAACTGTCAGAGCAAATGCAACTGGCGTATGCTGAGAAGTTTGTAGGTCAGGTACTGGAGGTCATTCCGGAAGTTGCGCCGAAAGGGACCGAAGATAGCGGCATACTCCATGGATATAGTGACAATTATATTCAACTGGCGTTTGAAGGTACTGAGGATCTGGTTGGCAAGGTATGCCGCGTGAAGCTAACGAAGGCAGGCATTAATGAAAGTGAAGGCCAATTGGTTCGCGTACTGGAGAATGGGCTGCAAACAGCTCTGTAAGAACAAAAAAAGCCTGAAAAGGCAATAGAGATGGCAAACAAGGATTTCGCCTTTCCTTACAGAGAGGACGGAATCCTTGTTGCGCAAGGAAGGGAGATTACAGGATGGCAGCAAAAAAGGAAATTTCAGCAGGCGGTGTTGTGTTTCGCAAACAGGGGGAGCAGCTTGAAATTCAGCTCATTACTGACCGATATGGCAAGGTATCCTTGGCTAAAGGAAAAATGGAGTTGGGAGAAACAATCGAACAGACGGCTTTACGTGAAATTCGCGAGGAAACAGGGTTGAACGGGCGGATTATCCAGCATGTAGATATGATTGCTTATACGTATCAGCATCCAGAATTTGGGGAAGTAGATAAAGAAGTACATTATTATCTCGTAGAGGCACTGGATGGGGATTTACAGGCACAAATCGAAGAAATTAAGGGAGTTGCATGGCATAAGCCTGAGGAAGCATGGCTTCTCCAGCGCCAGGGCGGATATGACAATAATGATGTCATTTTGAGCAAGGCGCTGTCCATGCTAGGAATTAACGTTTGATTCTGTGGGGAGATATACGATCCTCTAAACGCGTCCATACAGGTAGGTAGCACAGAGGCAAGACCAGCAGAGAGCTAATGACGTTAAACAGGGTTTGGGCATGGGCTACCTTGGCTCCGGGCTCGGTAGATATCCAGGCGGCGGCCATTTCTAGCCCAGGGATCAACGGCATAAAGAGCAAGGCTCCGCCTACGTTCAGCAGCACATGGGACCAGGCTACAAATTTGCCGGACACGCTGCCGCCAACAGCGGCAATCAGGGCGGTTACGCAGGTGCCTACATTGGAGCCGATGACGATGGCGATCCCCACATCGGCTGGCAAGGCACCCGCAGCGGCAAGGCTGATCGCCATGCCAATAACGGCTGCGCTACTGTGAACCAGTGCGGTCAGGCAGGCACCCGCAGCGAAGGCCCACCACATGTTGGCCGCAGCGTGATCAAGAAACCAGCGGAATAGTCCGGCCTGCTCAATCCATGGGCCGACCGTTTGCATTACGCGGATACCCGCCAGAATCAGCGAAAATCCAGCAAATACGAGGCTGATATATTGTACAGCCTGCGGACGGCTAAGCCCATTGGAGCCGGGTGAAACTCCGGCAGACGCGTACTGGCGAACGGAGACGGATTCTCCCCACAGTACGGCGACGCTCCAGCAGAGCAGTGAGCCGCAGAGCAGCGGAACAGCCAGCTTGCCAAGCTGGAGCCCCATCAGCTCGGTGGTGAGACAGGTACCGATATTGGTGCCGAGAATGATGCCGAGCGTGCGGCCATAGGTCAACAGCCCGGCGTTGACCAGTCCGATCGTCAGCACCGTTACAGCGGTGCTGCTTTGCAACAGGGCGGTAATGCCTGAACTGAACAGCATACCCCGCCAAGGGGAAACGGTGGCGCGGTTCAGCCAACGGGTGAGGAAGGGGCCGGCCAAATGCCGGAGGGCTGCTTCCATCAGCTTCATCCCGCCCAAAAAAATAAACAGTCCGCCGCACAGCGGGAGTATAACATGTATAAACACGGGCATAGCCCCCTTTTCTAGGTGAAAATACTTATGTAACAGCCTATGATCTACCAAGGACAGCCATGACAAGCATGGCCGAGCTGTTTTTTATAGAACGATAATTTTTGTAGTATCTTCACAAGCTTTAAAAGCGTGACGTCGATATAAAGGCGGGCAGTAGCGAAGCGGATCATTTGAATCTGGAGAAGCGAGAGCGTTCGCCTGAAAGCTTTCCAAAGGAAAGCTGCTTCGGAAGTATAAACCTAGGGGGATTCTTACCATTAAAATCATTTATAAAATCCAAAGAATCCCCGTGCAACAGCGATCGTAAGATCAAATGATCCGCGGAGCCGCGCCCCATCGAACACCGCACTTTTAAGGACTTTGAGTAACTTAAGAATAGGAGTGAAGGATTTTGCCTTCAGTAATATTAGAACGCAGCCGTAAAAAAAGGCTGGAGCACGCACACCCTTGGGTGTTTAAAAACGAAATAGCCAAGATTGAGGGTGACCCAGAGGCAGGCGATTTGGTCAGCATCGTTAACCATCAGGGGCGTTATTTGGCGACAGGTTACTATAATCCGGCTTCACAAATTACAGTACGTGTGATGTCCTATGAGCCGCTGGAAGCAATGGATCAAAACTTTTTTGCCCAACGCTTTCGCAAATGTCTGGAGCACCGTGAACGTTTTGTGACCGGGGGAGACGCTTATCGGTTGGTGTACGGAGAGGCTGATTTTTTGCCTGGACTGATTGTAGACCGTTTTGGTGATGTGTTGGTCGTGCAACTGTTAACGCTTGGCATGGATCGGCGCAGGGAAGAAATCAGGGATGCGCTCGTTGAAGTAGTGGGTCCTGTTGGTATATATGAGCGCAGTGATGTATCCATCCGTGAGCTGGAAGGATTGGAACAAACGAAGGGGCCTTTGTACGGTGATTGCCCCCGTCATGTGGTGGTGACGGAAAATGGCCTGCAAATCAAGGTCGATATCGTAGAGGGTCAGAAGACGGGTTATTTTTTTGACCAGCGTGAAAATCGTGCGGCCATAGCGCCGTTGATGACAGGTTGGGGAGCACGTAGTGGAATTACGCTACAAGAAGTAGCTGCGGACTCAGGGGATGCTGGCACAACGGTCACGAAGCCAGTGAATAAAAGTGGTAAGGTTGTTGAATTCCCATTCTGGGACGGCGCAACCGTATTGGAATGTTTTTCGCACACGGGAAGCTTTACGCTCAATGCATGTAAACATGGTGCTAAAAAAGTAACTTGTCTTGATATTTCTGAGCATGCGATTGAAAGTGCGCGGGACAATGTCAAGCTGAATGGTTTTGAGGAACGTGTCGAGTTTGTCGTCGAGGATGCTTTTCAATATTTGCGCAATCAGGTGAAAGGTGTAGAGGAACGCAATGCACGAGCCGGGGGCAAAGGAGATACATCCAAGCCGCTGACAGCAGGTGGCGGCCGCACCTTTGACGTGGTTATTCTTGATCCTCCAGCCTTTGCCAAAACGAAGAACGCTGTCAAAGGAGCTACACGTGGATATAAAGATATCAACCTGCACGGGATGAAGCTTGTCAATGAGGGCGGCTATCTGGTGACAGCGAGCTGCTCGTTCCATATGCGGCCAGAGTTGTTTTTGGACACCATTAAGGAAGCGGCGGCAGATGCCGGCAAAATCCTCCGTCTGGTAGACTGGAGAGCAGCTGGTAAGGACCATCCTCAAATTTTGGGTGTGGAGGAAGGACATTATTTGAAATTCGCTATCTTTGAAGTACGTAGCCGGACACAGCTGTAAGTTTGATACAAGGTCAAAGTCAATCGTTTTTTGGTGATTAAATAGGTAAAATACACTCTTTTTAGGTATAGATCAGTCCTGTAGAGAAGGCGTGCACCAAGCCAATCTGCGGGACTGATTTATTTTTTAGAGGGAGAAAGAATTGCTACAACATGGCAAACGTACGTTCTTTTCTCTCTTGCCTGATATGCTATACTATTTAATAGAATGTTGTTCGTTGGAAAGGAGGCCGCATCATGTCGGTCCGTTTGTTGATTGGCCGCTCTGGGAGTGGTAAAAGTACGTTAATCCGCAATGAAATGACGTCTATGTTACGCGAGGAGCCGCTAGGTAAGCCTATGCTGTTACTTGTACCGGAGCAATCGTCATTTGCTTCTGAGCATGCGTTACTTACAGAAGCCGGAAACGGTATTCAGGGGTCGGTGCGCGCCCAAGTGATGGGATTTCACCGTCTTGCCTATTTAGTTATGCAGGAAACTGGGGGTTCAGCGCTGGTGCCTGTAACGGAAGAAGGCAAGAAGATGCTTTTATATAAAATTATTCGTCGTCGCAAGGATGAACTGAGTTTGTTTAAGGATTCGGGAGACCAGCTCGGCTTTGTGGATCGGTTGAATACATTGTTCACGGAGCTAAAGCAGTATGGAAATGATACTCGGTCTGTACCCGAGCAACTGGAGCGAATGAACGCTGCTGGAGAGTCAACTCCGATTTTGCGCGGCAAGCTCAAAGATATCAGTCTAATCTACGAGGATTTTGAACGAGAGCTGACGCTTAAATATATTGACGGTGAAGATACGCTGCGCATGCTGGCAGAACAGATTGCAGAGTCTTCCCTTGTGCGTGGAGCAGACATTTGGATGGATGGCTACCGTAGGTTTACACCACATGAATATAAAGTGGTGGAGCAACTTATGCTGCATGCCTCTTCGTTGACAGTGGCGCTGACTTGCAACCGCAGCTACGAGAGCGGACAGCTTCCGCATGAGCTGGATTTGTTTCATCCTTCGGCGGCTACGTATGTAAAGCTCAAAGGAATGGCAGACGAGCTGATGATAGAGACGCAGACACAATTACTTCGCCCTGATCCGCCGCCGAGATTTAAGGAGCGTCCGGCGTTGGCGTATTTGGAGGCTAACTTTGAATATCGTACAGGGTTACGGAATCAGGAACAACGGATGCGGCTGCAGCAGCTACGAGAGCAGTGGACAGAAGAACAGCCGGAAGGCATAAAACTGTATGCTGCGGCGAATCGCCGCGCTGAGTTGGAAGGTGCTGTACGCGAAATGCGTCGTTTAGCCCGAGATGAGGGCGCGCGTTATCGGGAGATGGCCCTGTTTGTGCGTCATATTGAAGATTATGAGTCATGGGTGGAACCGATATTCAAACAATATGAGGTTCCAGTATTTCTGGATCAGCGGAGAAGTGTATTGCATCATCCCTTAGTGGAATTGATTCGGGCTTCACTGGATATCGTGCAGCGACGCTGGCGATATGAGGATGTATTCCGTGCGGTCAAAACAGATCTTCTCCTGCCGCTGGATGGTCGGGTGAGCCGCGAGGAGATGGATCGTCTGGAAAACTATGTACTGGCCTGCGGAATACAAGGTAGCCGTTGGACAGACGGTCGCCCGTGGCAGGCTGTGCCCAGCTTGTCACTGGAGCTGGAGGAGCAGGAACGGAACCGTAGGCGGGATGAAACGTTGGATTTGATGGAGCTGTGTCGGGATGTAATCGTGACGCCTTTACGTGCGTTTGAGAAACGTGTGGGCAAGGCACGAACTGCACTTGAGAAGTGTGAAGCGGTATATCTGTTACTGGAGGATGCAGAAATTGGCCACAAGCTGGACGCCTTCATTCATCAGGCAGAGGAAGCAGGAAATCCTGAGCAGGCCAAGGAGCATCGTCAGGTATGGGATGCAGTGCTTGAACTACTGGATCAAATCGTCGAAATGATGGGTGACGAGAGGCTGGATACCTCTTTGTTTGCGGGTGTGCTGGAAACGGGATTGGCTGAATTCCGTATGGGACTTGTTCCGCCAGCTCTGGATCAGGTTCTAGTCGGAAACACGGATCGTACACGTGTGACCGGTATTCAACATGCTTTTGTGCTAGGTATGAACGAAGGTGTGATGCCGGCTGTGTTCCATGAGGACGGTGTGCTGAATGAGCAGGAGCGTACGGCATTAAACGAACGAGGCGTAGAGCTGGCGCCGGATATGACAAGACGTCTGCTGGACGAACGTTTTCTCGCTTATACGGCCCTTACTTCAGCCGGTAGAAGCCTGTGGATGAGCTATGCCGTGACTGATGAAGAAGGCAAGTCATTGTTGCCGTCTGAGTTAGTACGACATGTGCGGCAATTGTTTCCTAGTCTGGACGAACGCCCACTGGCTGGATACCCTTTGCCTGGGGATGCTTGGACGACGCAATGGGAGTATGCTTCTCATCCGTCCGAGGCTTTGCCGCAGCTTATTGCGCAATTACGACAATGGCGACGTGGCGGTGACATTTTATCTCCTTGGTGGGAGGTATATAACTGGTATGCCAGCCAGCAAGGGCGTGAGAAAGACAAGCTGCGTCAGCTGTTGACCTCACTTTTTTACGAGAACCATGCCGAAATGCAGAAGGAAACGAGCCGTCGTCTGTACGGCAGCAAGCTGCGTACCAGCGTATCTCGTATGGAACGTTTTGTGGCATGTCCATTTTCGCACTTTGCCTCTCATGGTCTTCGTTTGAAGGAACGTCAAATGTATCGCCTGAAGGCCCCGGATATCGGACAATTATTCCATGCAGCGCTTGGAGAGATGGCGATCAATCTGCGTAATCGCAATGTCAGCTGGGGCAGTCTCAGCACGGAGGAATGCCGCCAAGAGGCGGAAAGTACAGTGGAGCGTTTGGCTCCTCGTCTGCAAGGCGAGATTCTAATGAGCTCCAAGCGGTATGGGTACATTTTGCGCAAATTGAAAGATATCGTGAGCCGTGCTTCGTTGATTTTAGGTGAACATGCGCGAAGAGGTAGTTTTGAGCCGATTGGGCTGGAGTTGGACTTTGGGCCGGGTCAGCAGCTTCCTCCGTTAAGCTTCCGGTTAGATAACGGTGTTGTGATGGAAATTGTCGGACGGATCGACCGTGTAGATGTGGCAGAGGGAGAAAAAGGTTTACTTTTGCGTGTCATCGATTACAAGTCCAGCCAAAAGGATCTCAAGCTGCATGAAGTGTACTATGGCTTGTCCTTGCAAATGCTCACGTACCTGGATGTGCTGCTGAATGCGGCGGAGGAATGGTTGGGCGAGACTGCTTATCCGGCGGGTACGCTGTATTTTCACGTCCACAATCCGATGTTACAGTCGCCTAACGGTCTTAGCGAAGAACAGGCCCGTCAGGAGCTTTTGAAACGCTTCAAGATGAAGGGATTGTTGCTCGCGGATCGGGATGTAGTTGGGCAGATGGATACATCATTGGACAAGGGATATTCTTCTATTTTACCTGTTGCGGTGAAAGCAGACGGTAGTTTTTATAGCAGTGCCTCGGTTGCTTCGCCGGAACAGTGGGACAGCCTGCTAGCTTCGGTGCGTAATAATATTCGGACGATTGGTACACGGATGACAGAGGGCGATGTGGCCATTGAACCGTATCGTATCCAGCAAGAGACGGCATGTACCTTCTGCTCTTTTAAGCCTGTTTGTCAATTTGACGACAGTCTGGAGGGCAGTGGCTACAATCAATGGGGTAAACCCGGTAAGGATCAGATCTGGAATCTGCTGGGTCATACACAGGAAGGGAAAGGAGGAATGGACCAATGATAGGCATGTCAAACATTAAAGGTTTACCGAAGCCGGAAGGCAGTATGTGGAGCGATGACCAGTGGCGTGCCATTTCGGAATCTGGTAACAACATGCTGGTTGCGGCAGCGGCAGGGTCTGGTAAAACAGCGGTGCTTGTAGAGCGTATTATTCGTAAAATTGTCGATCCCCAGCTTGGCTTCAGTGTGGATCGGTTACTGGTAGCGACCTTTACGAAGGCAGCCGCCGCCGAAATGCGTCAACGGATACGCGAAGCGTTGGAACGTGTATTGGAGCAGGAACCGGAAAGTGAACATGTACGCCGTCAGCTATCGTTGCTGAATCGGGTCTCGATTACGACGCTTCACTCATTTTGTATGGAGGTCATCCGCAGGCATTATCAGGCCATTCCCCTTGATCCTGGTTTTCGGATTATGAATGAGCATGAGACAGAATTGCTGCGCCAGGAGCTTCTAGAAGAACTGTTTGAAGAGAAATATGAGGCTCATGATGAAGGCAGTACATTCCGCAGACTAGTCGACTGGTTTAGTGGAGAACGCACCGATGATGCGATGTATGTGCTTGTTCAGCGGTTGTATGATTTTTCTCAAAGTCATCCTTGGCCGGAGCATTGGCTGCGGGAGACAGCAGCTGCATTTCGTGTGCAGGATGTAGCGGCTCTCGGAGAGACGCCTTGGGTTCGCAGCATTTTGGCGGATGCTGCACTTTCATTGCGCGGAGCAGCGAGCTTGCTGGAACAGGCGCATGAAACTGCTATGCAGCCCGGCGGTCCTGCACCTTATACAGTGACGCTGCAAGAGGATACGGCGATGGTGAAGGGATTGCTGCAGGAATTGGAGACACAGCCGTGGGCATCTCTATATGATCATTTTCAGGCAGCTGCCTTCGGTAAGCTCAAGCCGGTCAAAAAAGATCAGACTGAGCCTGCATTGCAGGAACGGGTTAAGACGCTGCGCGAAGCAGCCAAAAAAATGATTACAGATATGAAGGCTTCCCTGTTTGGCAGGAGAGCAGAAGCCTATTGGGAGGAGCTACACGCCGCAGCTCCGTTGATGGACGAATTGGTAGAAACCGTGATTGTATTCGGGGAACGTTTTCAACAGCACAAGCAGTCAAAAGGGTTGGTGGATTTCGGGGATTTGGAACATTATTGTCTGAAAATATTACGACATCCCGATTCTACTCCGTACAAGCTACTACCTTCCGACGCTGCGCTCGAATACAAGGCGCAATTCGACGAGGTGCTGTTAGATGAGTATCAGGATACGAATACCGTACAGGAAGATATCGTTAGGCTGGTATCACGGGAGGAACCAGGTAACCGTTTTATGGTGGGCGACGTGAAACAGAGTATTTATCGGTTTCGGCTGGCGGAGCCGGGTCTGTTTTTGAATAAGTATCAACGGTACGGCATGCAGGAGCAGGAAGATGGATTTTTAATTGATTTGGCGCGTAATTTCCGCAGTCGGGAGGAAGTTGTCGATGCGGTCAATTTGGTGTTCCGCCAGATTATGAGTGTGGATGTGGCGGAAATTGAGTACGATGAACGAGCGTGGCTGGTACACGGCGCATCCTATCCCGACCCGTCGGATCAAGACACCGCATCTGTATACGCACCTGAGCTGCTGTTAGTAGATAAGGGTGGCCATGGTCTTTCCGAGGCTTCGGAGCTGTCCGAAACGGAGGACGAATCTGTTTTTCAGGAAAGTGAGCTGGCTGAGCTTGTGGAACTGGAAACGGCACAGTTAGAGGCTCGTGCGATTGCGCAACGGATTAAAGAACTGACCGGAGATACCGGACAACCACTGTTGATTTACGACAGAGGATTAAAAACGATGCGCCCGGCAATCTACGGCGATATCGTCATTTTGCTTCGTTCGGCAAGCGTGTGGGCCCCCCTAATTGTAGAGGAACTGCGGCTTGAGGGCATTCCGGCCTCCGGGGAGCAGACGACAGGCTTTTTTAAAGCAACGGAAGTTGAGGTAATGTTGTCTCTGCTGCACATTATTGATAATCCACAGCAGGACATCCCGCTTGCATCCGTGCTTCGTTCGCCGATTGTCGGCTTGACCGAAGATGAACTGGCACAAATTCGGTTGGAAAAGCCGGATGGATTGTTTTATGGCGCATTGCTGGCGGCGGCAGAGGCGGACCCACTGAAGGAAAGCGAAAAAGGGACCACTGCTGACATCATGGAGTTGGATCTTTTCCCTGAGGACTCTTTATCTTCATCTGACTTTGGTAATAGAAATAACGGGAATACGTTGTCTGCCCGACTACGTTCATTTTTGCATAATTTGGAAGCCTGGCGGCAGGAAGCCCGACAAGGTAGCTTAAGTGCATTGATTTGGAATGTGCTGGAGGAAACAGGGTATCTGGATTGGGTCGGTGGACTGCCTGGCGGCTCACAGCGTCAAAGCAATTTGCGGGCGCTATATGACCGAGCGAGACAGTATGAGACTTCAACGTCCAACCGAGGATTGTTCCGATTTCTGACCTTCATTTCCCGTCTACGGGAGCGAGGCGGTGATTTAGGATCCATTAGCGGGGGGACCGAACCCGATCAAGCTGTCCGCATTATGACCATTCATAAAAGTAAAGGACTTGAATTCCCTATCGTGTTTATAGCCGGGACGGCAAAAATGTTCAATCAACAGGATCTCAATGCACCGTTTCTTATGCACAAGGAGTTGGGGTTTGGTCCTAAATATGTGGAGGAACAAAATCGTGTCAGCTACCCTACGCTGCCCAATTTAGCGATCCGCCGACGCTCACAGCTGGAGCTATTGGCTGAGGAAATGCGGGTGTTATATGTGGCGCTTACACGGCCGCGTGAAAAGCTGATTATGACCGGAACCGTGAAGGATCTAGCTTCACGCGCAGCGGGTTGGGCACGTGCCAAAGAGCATACGGAAACGGTCTTACCAGACTATATGCTGGCGGCAGGCCGCAGCTATCTGGACTGGGTAGGTCCCGCTTTGATTCGGCATCCTTCTGCTACTTTGTTGAGGGAAGCGGCAGGTGATCAAGATGGGTACTATCACAAATTGGAACATATGCCGGGAACAGACTGGTTATTTAAAATTGTGGCCTCGGAAACATTTTCCGGCTCTCGTGTGAACTCAGATCATGAGGAAGAGGTGTCGGGCGAAGAGCGCCAAAAGAAGACAGAAGCACTGAGAAATGCGGAGCTAATCGACTTGAACGAAAAGAGTGAAACGGACATTGAAGCTGCTCTTTCCTGGACCTATCCGTATGAGCGGGCCGGCAAGACGGCAGCCAATACATCGGTTACTGAGATGAAAAGATGGCTGGAAATGCAGGAGATGGGATCGGACGACTGGTTGAATCTATCTACCTCCGTACTAGCAGAGTTACCGGAGGATCGGGAGGATTCTCACACTGGGGGCAGTCAATTACACTTGCGCAGACCTAAGTTTATGGGGAATCAGCGACTGACTCCAACGGAACGAGGAACGGTCTATCATACGTTGATGCTGCATTTGCCACTAGATGGGGGGATGAGCGCCGAAGTTATTGAGGAAACAAAGGCTCGTTTGCTCAATCAGCGTATGTTACTGAATGTCCATGCAAAGGCGCTAGATACGAATAAAATATTACGCTTTTTCACTAGTGAGCTGGGTAGCAGAATGTTGGGGGCATCGCATGTTCAAAGAGAGCTTCCGTTTACTTATACCATGCGGGCAAACGATTACTGGAACCACAGCTTACCATCGATGTCACCAGGACAAGAAACAGATTCGGAAGGTGGACAGGACGGAGATAAAGTGCTGATGAACGGCATTATTGACTGTCTATTTGAAACTCCCGAAGGACTCGTGCTGGTGGATTATAAAACAGATCGGATATCTGAGTATCGTACACTGTCCCATTTAACAGACCAATATCGTTTTCAATTGGAGCTGTATGCCCGTGTGATCGAAGAAATTACAGGCAAAAAGGTTGCTGAGAAGTGGCTGTATTTTTTAGAAGCTGGAGAGAGTGTACAGCTGTAGTTATATAGCTAGGGAGAGGAGGAATAACATGCGGATTTTGCATACAGGTGATTGGCATTTGGGTCGCACGTTGGAAGGACGCAGCCGTTTGAAGGAGCAGGAGGCGTTTTTGGAAGAACTAGCGAAAATGGCTGACGATCAGCAGGCCGATTTGATTATGATGGCTGGAGACGTATACGACTCAGTCAATCCTTCAGCCGCAGCCGAGCAATTGTTTTATGAAACGTCTGCCCGTCTTACGGCTGGAGGAAGACCACTAGTCGTCATTGCGGGCAATCATGATCAGCCGGAAAGGGTATCCTCGGTCACACCACTGGTGAGCGGGCGCGGAATTACATTGCTGGGACTGCCCCATGGGGAAGCGGTACACGTTCGTACACCGCGAACGGGTGAAATGGCATGCATTGCAGCCTTGCCATATCCCTCCGAGTCTCGTCTGAACGAGCTATTGTCTGAAGACGGAGATGAAACAGTCTTGCGCGAGGCATACAGTCGCCGTGTGGGCTTGCTGATGTCACAGCTAGGGACAGCATTTCGGCCTGACACCGTTAATTTGTCGATGAGCCATATTTATGTGCTCGGCGGGCTGGAGTCGGACTCGGAACGCCCGATTCAGGTCGGGGGGGCGTATACCGTAGATCCGTCTGCTTTGAGCATTGGGGCACAGTATACGGCTCTAGGACATTTGCATCGTCCCCAATATGTGAAAGGAGACGGGCTGATGCGTTATAGTGGCTCGCCGCTGGCTTATAGCTTTTCCGAAGCCGGACAAGCCAAATCGGTTACGTTAATTGACGTGGTTGCTGGCAAGCCTGCTCAGGTCGAGGAACTGTATATTACCAGTGGACGCCCATTAGTGAGGTGGCGCGCACGGGGAGGTCTGGAGGAAGTATATCGCTGGCTGGACGAAGAACTAGATGCTGATGCCTTTATTGATCTGGAAATTACGCTGGATGAAGCAATGTCGATGGGAGATATTCAGCGGCTGCGCAAAAGCCGTGAAGGTATCATTCATATTCGCCCCATGTATCCAGAAATGGCTGCCGCACAGCTGGAGCACCAACGATCAGAACTGCCAGTGCATGAGCTGTTCCGGGCATTCTATCAGCGGCAGACAGGCGGAGCACAGCCAGATGACGGATTAGTGCAGTTGTTTCTGGAGCTGGTGGAACAGGATGATGCAAGAGATCACGCTGAGGAGGATGACGCATGAAACCAATCCTTCTAAAACTGGCGGGGTTGCAAAGCTACCGGGAGTCGCAGGAAATTCGCTTTGACGATTTGACCGAAACTGGGCTGTTCGGAATTTTTGGCCCAACAGGTAGTGGAAAATCAACGCTGTTGGATGCCATTACGTTGGCTATGTACGGTAAAGTGGAGCGGGCAGTGAATGGTACACAAGGCATTATGAATCATGCTGAGGATACGTTGTCTGTTGCATTTACGTTTGAATTAATGTCAGCTCAAGGACCTCGTCGTTATCGTGTAGAACGACGTTTCAAACGTGCTGGAGGCGTATCGGTTAATAATACGCTTAGCCGTTTTATTGCGTTAACAGAGGATGGCGAGGAAGTGCTTGCCGATAAGGTGCAGGATGTGACGCGCTGTGTGGAGGAGTATATCGGCCTGAAAATGGACGATTTTACACGAGCTGTCGTATTGCCGCAGGGAAAGTTTGCGGAATTCTTGTCCTTAAAGGGCAGTGAACGCAGACAGATGCTACAGCGTTTGTTCCATCTGGAGAAGTACGGAGATCAACTTGCACAGAAGCTAAGCCGTCGTGTGAAAGATAACGATATCGCACTGAAAGCATTAGAGGCGGAGCAGCAAGGGCTGGGGGATGCGAGTGCTGAAGCACTTGAACATGTAGAGTTGCGTCTCAAAGAGGCGATTGCCAATGCAGAAGCTTCGCGTCGCGAGCTAGAGCGTGTCTCACGTGAATCGGAGGCGCTAAACAAAACACGTGAGCTAGTCATCGAGCTCAGCCAAAGATCGAAAGAGCTGAAGCAGTTGGCAGCACAGGAGCCGGGCATTGCTTTGCTGGAGCACAAGCTTCGACAAGCAACTTCAGCCGAGGCATTGCTGCCTGCGCTGACGGATTGGAAGGAAGCCATTGCTGAAGCGGAAAAACGGCATAAGACTGCCGAAGAAGTGGCAGTCCTGGCCGCTACCGCGCAGGAGGCTGCGCTTGTCTCTGCGCAAGCAGATGAGCAGGCCCGGCAAGCACTCAGTGCCGAAGAACCAAAGCTATTGCTTCGGATCGACCAACTAGAACAGGCGCTTCAACTGGAGCGTGATACGGAAGCGTTGCGGACCGAACGGGACCGTCTGGCGGCCGAGCTTGGGCATAGCGAACAAATCCTTGCTGAACATGCAGAAGGACTCGCAAAGGAACAAGAGCTACAGACGCGAGGCTTGAAGCGACAGCAAGAGCTTCAACAAGAGCTAAAGCAAAATGAAGTGCGAGCAGATGAGCGGCGTATGCTGCAAGAGGCTGTGCAACGGTTGCAACAGCTGGAAATCGCGAATGAGCAATTGCGTGAAGCTGAACTGGAGTACGTGACTCAGGAGAAACGGCTTGCGCAAGCTGACGAACGTCTAAAGCTGACGGACCAGGAGACACAGGAGACGGAGGCACGGCGTTCTGCCCTTGCTGCACAGGCAGCTGATGGCATTGAGGCATTGCTGACGTTGGAGGCAGAAATCACCGCCGATATGTCGTCACTGGCTGCCGAGGAAGAACAGCTGCGTCACGAGCTCCGTGCCGAGGAGCTGGGGCGTCTCGCTCAGCATCTCGCTGCCGAGTTGCGCGAAGGCGAGCCGTGCGCAGTGTGCGGCTCGCTGCATCACCCCGCGCCTGCCGTCGTCGCGGCGCATAGCGCGGATGCCGCTGCGCCAGATGAGATGCACCGCCTGCGGCTTGGTTTGCAGGAGCTGCGCCTCACACTGCGCCAGCAGTTGCACGAGCAACGCAGCTTGCTGGCGCAGCCCGCCACCGCAAACAGTGGCGCTGCCGCCACGGGCGAGCCTTTCACGCCTGCGGCAGCGCCAGCAGAGCCGCGTGGTGCCGCAGCATGGGCGGAGCGCTGCGCGGCTCTGGAACGTGCTGCAGCCGAGCTAGCCGCACGTGCGCATGCGCTGCCTGCCGAGGCACAGGCGCTGCGCGAAGCAGACGCCGCTGGACAGCAGCGGCGTATCCGTGCCGCCGCCGAGCAGGAGGCAGCAGCTGTAGCGCTGACGCAGGCACAGAGCAAGCGCGAGGCATGCACCACGCGCAGCGAGGGGCTGCGCGCCGAATGGGCGGCGCAGCTGCCGGATGTCGCTCCGGGCGAAGCCGCGGAGCGTTACCGCGCCATGCAGGAGCGCGATGGGCGTGCGGAAGAGCTGCGGTCCCGGCTGGAGACGAGTGTGACTTTCCTCGAAGGAAAGGCGGCGCGTGTTCAACAGATACAGCAGAGTATCATCGAGGAGGACAAAATCATTATTGCCCGTCGTACAGGGCTCCAAAGCAAAGATGATTCGCTTCGTGAAAAGCTAGCACAGCTCCGAAAGTGGGTTGGAGATGGCCAAGCGGCTTCATTGCTCGAAGAAGCGACCTCGCGACTGTTGGGACTGAAAAACGGAGCCGAAGCCGCGGCACGCCGCCGTACCGAAGCGGAAGAACACAAGCAGCGAGCCGTTCATGCTTCACTGATTGCACGGCAGGCCTCCGACTCGGCAGAAGAAAGACGTCAGATGGCAGAGTCCCGTTGGGGCAGCCGTTTGGAAGCCTCCTCCTTCGCTACGGAAGCAGAGGTCATGGAATGCTGCCTGGGACCGGAAGAAGCCGCACGCTATGAGCGTGAAGTGAGCTTGCATCGAGAACGGGAAAAAGAGCTGTCTTCCCGCTTAAAACATGTCGAAGAGCAGCTGAATGGAGCAACGGTAACAGAGGAACAGTGGGAAACGGCCACTGCACAGCTACGTGATTGCCGTGCACGCGACGAAGAGGCGCTTCAGAATCGCGCCAAGGCTGAGCGTGATTTAGAGGACTTGCAGCGTCGGCACGTCCGCTGGATGGAGCTGGAGTCCAATCGTGTACATTTGCGTAGTGAAGCGGAAAAAATGTCCAAGCTCCAGTCTGTTTTTCGTGGCAATGCCTTTGTTGAATATATTGCCGAGGAGCAGCTCATGCAGGTCAGCCAGTCGGCTTCACGCCGCCTGCGTTTTCTGACCAAGCAGCGTTACGCGCTAGAGGTAGATTCCAGCGGTGGTTTTGTTATTAGTGACGATGCCAACGGTGGGGTCAAACGTCCAGTATCGACCTTATCCGGTGGCGAAACGTTCCTGACCTCCTTGTCGCTTGCGCTTGCGCTGTCGGCTCAAATTCAATTGCGGGGCCAATACCCTCTGCAATTTTTCTTTCTGGATGAAGGCTTTGGAACGTTAGACCCTGAGCTGCTTGACACAGTGATCACTTCACTGGAAAAGCTGCACCACGATCAATTGTCTGTTGGTGTAATTAGTCATGTGCCTGAACTACGGGCCCGTCTTCCGCGCAAGCTGGTTGTTCTTCCAGCAGAGCAGGCTGGAGGCGGCTCACGTGTGGTTATGGAAACTTTTTGAAACAATGTGATACCGGTCACAGATACAGTTTCAAACTATTGTTATAATACAGCCAAGCCGACAAGTTAATCATACAGCACCCCGGCGGACGTATGCTGCGGAAGAAATCTTCCCGTCATACGTCCGTTCAGAGGGGCTCTGCCAAGAGCTCCCGGGGTGCTTCTTTTTTTTTGCAAGCCGGAATTCGCCCAATTTGATGTAGCAAATAGCCCGTTTTTGAATAACATACGGTATACATGCAAGAGCCTAGGAGGAAACAACCATGGAAAAAAGCATGACAACCGAAAAAGTTACAGCACCTGAACAGACGGATGCTAAAACACTATGTCAAAAGCATATGCATCGTTATGTATGCGTATGGGTGAAGGACGGGACAATGTATGACGGCATTGTAGAGCATGTGGATGATGAAAAGATATACTTAGCCGTTCCTATGGGTGGAGACGAGATGGAGAATGTCAATGTTAATCTCCCCTATCCGCCTAACAATTGTGGCTGCGGCTCCCGTGCTTATGGTGGTTATGCGTCTTATCCTCCGTATCCGTATCCGTACCCGTATCCAGTACCCGCTTATGCATATGGGTTCCCATACGGACGCCGTCGCTTTAATCGTTTGATTCTGCCACTTGCAGCGTTGACAGCGATTAGCTTGCTGCCTTATTACTAATCCTAATTCCTTAGTCGCCAGATATAGTGAATTCTCTGCTCTCTCCCGCCTACAGTTCTTGTACAGTACAAGTGACTTTAAGGCGCATCCATACATCATCACCATGCAAGGCTGTTTCTTCCATTATGAAGAAACAGCCTCTTTTTCACGTAAACCATCCCAAATATGATCCAATAATTAAAACTGTATCAGTACAGTTCAATGAAATGAGGTATCCTGTTTATCCATAAACCATGGTAACATCTAGCGTGTAAAGAAACATAAGAGGAATAAGCATGTAATGAAATGAGCATGTAATGAGTATGTAAAGAGCAGGTGGGAGGATATTGTGAAAAAATATGTATCAATTTTATTGGATATAGAACTTAAAATTCGCGAGGGACAATATAAATCAGGTTACAAGCTGCCGTCGGTCCGTGAGGCTTCTGAATTATACAGGTGCAGCAAAAGCACGATTTTGCGGGCATACGCTGAACTTGAAAAGAAACACGCCATCTATTCCATACCGCAAAGTGGATACTATGTAGTGGAAAATTCGGGCGATTTACACCATAGCCATATGCAAGACTTCGTTGATTTTGCTTCGGCCTCCCCGGATTTAAATGTATTCCCTTATCTGGATCTCCAACATTGTTTGAATCAGGCTATTGACACCTACAAATATCATCTGTTCACTTATGGCGATTCGCAAGGACTGGAAACACTGCGTCATACGTTAGTTTCCCATTTAGCTGATACTCAGGTGTTTGCAAAAATGGATCGGATTATCGTTACTTCGGGTGTTCAGCAGGCATTGGAGATACTCGCTAAAATGCCGTTTCCCAATGGCAAAGAAAAGGTTTTGGTCGAGCAGCCAAGTTACGATATATATTTGCGTTTTCTGGAGGAAGAGAACATACCCGTCAGTACCATTGTCCGGACAGCGGAAGGTATGGATTTTCACGAATTGGAGAATCAATTTAAGAACGAGAGCATCAAGTTTTTTTATACCATGTCAAGATATCATAATCCATTAGGAATCTCATACAACACAGAGGAGCGAAAAGCGATAGCTGCCTTAGCCGCCAAATATGATGTGTATATCGTAGAAGATGACTATATGGCAGATTTGGGGGCTGATCATCTTTTTGATCCCATTTATGCATACGACCAGACGGACCATGTTATTTATTTAAAAAGTTTCTCGAAAATCATTTTCCCCGGCTTGCGATTAGGAGTTGCGGTATTTCCAGAAGTCCTATTAAAGACGTTTAACGCTTATAAAAGATATGTCGACACATCTATGTTGTCTCAGGCGGCGCTTGATATTTATATTAAAAATGGAATGTATGAACGCCACAAGCACACGATATGTAAACTGTATTCGGAGCGCATTCGTACTCTGAACAAGGCCGTGGAACGATACAATCAGGCCGGATACGTTCAGACTTCAGCTGTAACCTCAGGAGTTTATATGCAGTTTAAACTGCCTCGGACAGTGAATTTGGAACGCTTGGTACAGTGTCTTTCTGCGAGGAACATCCAGGTTGTAGCTGGCAAAGGCTTTTATTTATCAGGCTATAGGAAACAAGAGAAGTTTTTGCGCATAAGTATTTCGCGCGCGCAGCTGGATCAAATTGATGGAGGGGTGAAAGCCATTATAGAGGAAGTTAGTAAGGGAAACTGGTATTAAGACCCTTTTTCCGTTATGATACATATAGAAACATAAGTATAACCAAACATGGATGTATATGTTTCTATTCAGTGTGGGAAATACATAACTTTGAATGCCGAGAGCAAGGGGTGTTTGTGTCTATTTGCTTAGGATCGGCTCACTGCCAAAGGAGGGTTTTGAATGGACGATCTGTTTTTGAAAATTGTGGATGGAACCATCCCCAGCAAGAAGGTGTTGGAAACCGACAATGTGCTCGCATTTCATGACATCCAGCCTGCGGCACCAGTACACGTGCTCATTATTCCCAAAAAATATATTCCTTCAATGAACGCTGTGACGGAGGAGGATCTTCCTCTTATCGCGGAGATTCATCGTGTTGCGGTTGAGGTTGCGAAAAAGTTAGGAATCGCCGAGTCTGGTTATCGGTTGATTAACAACTGTGGCCCGGATAGTGGACAAGCGGTGGGGCATCTGCATTATCACTTACTGGGCGGCGCCAAATTGGGTGCCTTGACAGGTATTTCGGACTCACATTCTTAAAAAATGACAGAGCTTGTCTTTTCAGTAATACGGATGTGAATGGAGAAAAGTGGCCCTTTATGTATTCATTTTTTCTTATAGGTTGACACCTGGTTTCCGTTTCACCTATAATAAAATTTGATGAACCGTGTTATTGCTCTTGGACGGTCTGGTCGGAGGGAGGGAAAACTGGTGTCTGAAACTAAAGTTCGCAAAAACGAGACAATTGATGCTGCACTTCGTCGCTTTAAACGTTCCATTGCTAAGGATGGCGTATTGGCTGAGGTGAAGAAACGCAAGCATTATGAAAAGCCAAGCGTAAAGCGCAAGAAAAAGTCCGAGGCTGCTCGTAAGAGAAAGTTCTAGGAGGATCTAAGCAATCATGAATTTGAGCGAACGATTGAACGAAGATATGAAGCAAGCAATGAAGAGTAAGGACAAGTTCAAACTCTCCACCATTCGAATGGTTCGTTCTACGATTAAAAATCTTGAAATAGATTTGAAACGGGATTTGGACGACAACGAAGTGCTTGATATTCTGAGTCGTGAGATCAAACAGCGAAAAGATGCCCTCCATGAATTTGAAAAAGCCGGTCGTGATGAACTTGCGACAAGCACTAAAGCAGAAATAGAGATCATCGCTCAGTACCTTCCCGAACAACTTTCTGAGGAAGAAATTAAAGTTATTGTACAGCAGACCATCCAGGAAACCGGTGCTTCTTCGAAAGCCGAGATGGGGAAAGTAATGACGGCCTTGATGCCTAAGGTAAAAGGCCGCGCTGACGGTAAGCTCGTGAACCAAGCGGTTCAGCAATTTCTGCAATAAACCTGCGACAAACAGGAAAACACAACACCCTCTGTTTACAGAGGGTGTTATTTCTATATATGCGATGCCTGCCTTAGGATGTAATGATGAGAAAATTCTTTTATGTAATCGCTATCTTTAATTGTGTGAAACGTGATGTCCGTTGGGTGCGTAAAGTATCTGACAGCCGACAGGATTAGCAATATACCCAATAATTTCACATTAAATCCTGAAAACTGTATAGTTTGTCTAACAAAGTTTGGTATGCTGTAACATAGAAAGATCGAAAGGGGGGAGAGAAATGCATAGAGAACATCACCACTCCAGTCGTAAGTTGATCTTTTTAACGTTGTGGATTATGGTATCCGTTTTGCTGTTACCCTTAGTTCATTCCGAATCAGCGGCGGCCCAAACTAAAGGTGGAGCTGTGTTTGTTATACCAGTTGAACAGGAAATTGAGCAAGGTCTGGGCAAATTTATGGAACGTGGATTTGCAGAAGCAGCAGATTCCAAAGCAGGTCTGATTTTACTGGATATTAACACTCCCGGTGGACGGGTAGATACAGCGGAGAAGCTGGGCAAACTGATTAAAGACAGTCCAATTCCGACCGTAGCCTATATAAGGGGCGAAGCGGCCTCAGCGGGTAGCTATATTGCGTTGAGCGCAAACAAGATTGTTATGAAACCGGGGAGTATTATCGGAGCAGCAGCGTTAGTAGACGGCAGGGGGCAGGCTATCACAGATCCAAAAACGATAGCCTGGTGGAAGAGTAGCATGGCATCTGCCGCAGAAGCGAGCGGACGTAATCCAGATATTGCTAGAGGTATGGTTGACTCTAAAACGACTGTATCTATGCCAGAGATGAACTTTAATAAGGAAAATGGTCAGATCATTTCTTTAACTAGTGAGGAAGCGCTGAAGTTGGGTTATGCGGATCACATCGCGTCTTCCGAACAAGAAGTGATCCAGTGGATGGGTTACAGCACGGATGATGTCATTCATGTGGAGCGAACATGGGCTGAAAAGGCAGCCGAGATATTGACCAACCCCATAGTGCAGACATTGCTTTTATTTATCGGTATCGCGGGTGTCGTTATTGAGTTGCTCGTGCCCGGTTTTGGTGTGCCGGGGATTTTGGGCATACTCGGATTTGGTTTGTATTTTTTCGGAAATTATATCGCTGGTTTTGCAGGTTCGGAGACGTGGTTGTTGTTTATTATCGGTCTGGCTCTGCTTATCCTTGAAATGTTCATCCCAAGCTTTGGCATTTTGGGCATTTTGGGTTCCGTCAGCCTTGTCACCGGAGTTGTTCGGGCAGCATACAACATGCAGCATGCGTTTATATCTTTGGGCATTGCCTTTGCAGCTGCGGTTGCTGTGGTGGCGATCATCGCGGTTGTATTCAAGGACCGAGGGATATGGAACCGTTTTATACTTAAAGAAAGTTTAACGGCTGAACAAGGTTTTTCTTCAGTTGTGAACCGGGAAATGCTATTAGGTCAAAAGGGTGTCAGTCTGACTCCACTTCGTCCAGCCGGAACGGTGCTGATCGCTGATGAGCGAGTCGATGTTGTAACGAACGGCGAGTTTATTGCTACAGATATGCCGATTATAGTATCCAAAGTAGAAGGCGGGCGAATTGTGGTCAAGGCAGACACTAGCGTCTAAACAAGCAAATAACAAAGAATTAGATTAATGGAGGATGATGCGAGTGTTCGAATCGGGTATTGTCAGCGTTTTGCTGATTGCCGTTGTAGTGATTATTGTATTGAGCGTATTTTTTAGTTTCTTCCCGGTGATGCTGTGGATTTCAGCATTGGCTTCGGGTGTGCGCATTGGCATCATTACGCTGGTAGCTATGCGCTTACGGCGCGTCACGCCAAGCCGAATTGTCAATCCGCTCATTAAGGCAACCAAGGCGGGTCTGGGCTTGAACATCAACCAGCTGGAAAGCCACTTTCTCGCAGGAGGGAATGTAGACCGAGTGATCAATGCGTTGATTGCTGCGCAGCGAGCTAACATTCCGCTTGAGTTTGAACGTGCGGCAGCGATTGACCTTGCGGGACGGGATGTTCTGCAAGCGGTCCAAATGAGCGTTAATCCGCGTGTTATTGAGACACCTATTGTTGCTGCGGTCGCCAAGGATGGTATTGAAGTCAAGGTTAAAGCTCGTGTTACGGTGCGTGCCAACATTGATCGACTTGTTGGGGGTGCTGGAGAAGAAACGATTATTGCACGGGTCGGTGAAGGTATTGTTACGACCGTAGGTTCCAGTAACTCGCATAAGGACGTGCTGGAGAACCCGGATTCAATTTCAAGAACCGTATTGTCCAAAGGTTTGGATGCCGGGACAGCATTTGAAATCCTGTCCATTGATATTGCGGACGTTGATGTAGGTAAAAATATTGGTGCTTTTCTGCAAACAGAACAGGCGGAAGCCGACAAACGTATTGCGCAGGCAAAAGCAGAAGAGCGGCGTGCGATGGCTGTAGCGCAGGAGCAGGAAATGAAGGCGCGTGTTGTAGAAATGAGAGCACGCGTGGTGGAATCCGAATCCGAAGTACCGCTGGCAATGGCTGAAGCGCTACGCGGCGGGAAGCTTGGTGTCATGGACTATATGAATTTGAAAAATATTGAGGCGGATACGCAAATGCGTGGCTCCTTAGGCAAACCGAATGAGAACTCGGGGAATGACAACAAGAACCGGGATTAATAACGGGACATAGCCGATGAATTACGGCAGCTAGGTGGTGAGTAATGAACTTTATCAGCTGGATCTTTGAACATTTGTATATCCTGATCGTGATTGGCTTTGCTTTGGTGTCCTTTTTGGGGAAAAGCATCCAAGGTACAGGGCGGAAATCACCGCCGCGAAAAGGTATGCCTACCTTTGGTGGTGATCATGGTTCTCGCGGGCCCTCGACGTCATCCAGACCCTTCACAATGGAACATGGGCAAGAGCAACGTCAGCAGGATATTGCTGGAGAATTGCAACGTCAATTTCCTAATGAACGACGGACGGTTATGGAAGCTCGTCGCATAGAAGAAATGGGCGATCGGCCGGAAACGGAAGAACGAATGAACCGGGATTCATTAGATAACGGTTCGACTCTAGAGGATCGGATCCGTGCTATGGAAGAAGAACGAAAAATGGTTTTAGCCCGTCTCGATCGTATATCCAATGCGAGGGAGTCAGGGGAAATTACAGATGCGCCAGAGATAGCTTCGCAAGACCGTAATACGGTGGATACGGCTGATCTGCGCAGAGGTGTGATTTGGGCAGAAATATTAGGTCCTCCACGTTCCAAGCGCTACATGGGTGGAGGAAGAAGTTAAAATGATAGTGGATCCGTCACGGCTTTGGCTGTGGCGGATCTTTTTTTTGTGATGCTTTAGGAATACATAACCATGCTCGGAATAAAAAGTGAATTAACGACAAATGCTCTAATTACCTGACAACGAATGTGATAATCCCTTGTGTGCTCTAGCTTTCTCACATTTGTTGTCATCTAAAATGATGGCATTTTGTCTAATTTAGCGTCTCATTTATGAAAATATATTCCTGAAAAATGATCAAATGTAACAATATGAATGGAGCTTTCCGAAAGCAGTTTTCATTTTTTCTTTTTTATATATAATGTTCTCAATGATAGATACTTATGAAATTCACTCCAAATTTACCCAAAATTTTATTTATATCGAGGTGATACAACAAGGTCATAAAAATGGAAAAATTAATTTTTAGGAGGATGGGATCGATGGGAAATAGCTTGTTTAGAAAGAAGAGCATTGATCAGTTGATTGCCGCTACGCGAGGGGAAAAAGCACTCAAAAGGGAATTGGGTGCGTTTGATTTAACGATGCTTGGAATTGGAGCCATTATCGGAACGGGAATTTTTGTGTTGACAGGTACAGGAGCAGTTACGGCTGGTCCAGGCTTGGTTCTTTCTTTTGTCATTGCGGGACTCGCGTGTTTATTCGCAGCATTGGCTTATGCGGAGTTTGCATCCACCGTTCCAGTATCCGGTTCTGTTTACACTTTTACATATGCTACGATGGGGGAGCTATTGGCCTTTATTATTGGATGGGATTTAATTTTGGAATACATGCTGGCAGCCAGCGCCGTTTCCGCAGGTTGGTCGGGTTACTTTGTATCATTTTTGAACGGAATTGGCCTTCACATTCCGCTTGAATTCACTGCCGCACCGGGGGCTTTGAAAGACCAAACTACTTATTTTAATCTCCCAGCTTTTTTAATTTTGATGGGTATCACGTTCTTGCTTTATTTAGGGATAAAAGAATCAAAACGGATAAACAACATCATGGTAATCATAAAAATTGTTGTTATTTTATTATTTATCATCGTTGCTTTTAAATATGTGAAGCCAGATAACTGGACACCGTTTATGCCGTTTGGGTTCAGTGGGGTGTTTGGAGCCGCAGCTCTTGTGTTTTTTTCTTTTATTGGTTTTGATGCTGTTTCATCGGCGGCTGAAGAAACTAAAAATCCCACTACTAATTTACCGCGAGGCATTATTTTCTCACTCATTATTTGTACGTTTTTGTATGTCATTGTTAGCGCGATTATGACTGGTATAGTACCGTTTATGCAATTTGAAGGTATCTCTCACCCCGTGTCATTGGTATTGCAGGTTGCAGGCCAGAACTGGGTTGCAGGTATTGTAGATATAGGAGCCATCTTAGGGATGACAACGGTCATGCTGGTAATGCTCTATGGTCAAACTCGTATTATGTTTGCTATGTCACGTGACGGCTTAGTCCCCAAAGTATTATCCAAGGTTCATTCCAAATACAAAACGCCCTACATTAACACGTTGTTTTTCGGCACTTTATCTGCATTAATGGGTGGACTGATTCCGCTGGATGAGTTAGCAAGTTTGGTGAACATTGGAACCTTGTCAGCATTTATTCTGATTTCGGTCGCCGTTATCGTTATGAGAAAAACACAACCTGACTTGCCAAGGGCCTTCCGATGTCCTGGAGTTCCGTATATCCCGATCCTGGCTATCGTTTCATGTGGGGTGCTCATTCTTAATTTGAATGGCCAGACATTTATTCGCTTTATTATTTGGCTTGTCATTGGTATGGCTGTTTACTTCTTATACTCTAGAAAAAACTCTCTTTTAAATCGAGATAGCGAAAAATAACCGTGTCATTTAATGAAATTCAAAAAAAGACAACCTTTGTTTTCAATATGAAAATGAGGTTGTCTTTTTTGTTGTGAATTTTGAAAGGACACATCTTTTTCCTCTGCAATATAGTAGCTACTACGAATTGTAAGTTTAGCCTCATAAATGCCGCGACTGGATCATAAAATGTACAGTACAGATATCTGTGGCACTGGTGTAATGGTGTTCACTGATCATAAGAATATAAGATGGAAAGCCAGCAGCGTAGCTGCCTTGAAACATTTATGGGTACCGGATGGCAATAACAGAAGATGAAAAAATAGCAGCGTGATGTCATCAAAACAACTCTAAGCCGTTGGATAACAAATATTTTGATGACAGGAAGGGAGATTTCGCCGTATGAGCAGGATGAGCCGCAAACTGCGAAAGTGGGCCAGCGAGACGCTGGAGCTTCCGCAGGACATTCTATTTGACCTGCCGCGGTTAACCCTCATCGGCAGCCGTCAGCTTTATGTGGAGAATCACCGGGGCGTGGTGGATTTCACGCCGGATCAGCTCGTACTTGCACTTGCGCAAGGCAGGCTGAGGGTGTCCGGCCATGATCTAGTCATTACGTCTATTCTGCCAGAGCAGGTAAGTGTGGAGGGACATATAACGGATATCCAAATGGAAGGAACGGAGGAAGGCTCGTGAAACATCCTGCTTTAGCAAAGCTGCGTGGTACGGTTACCCTTGCTATCAAGGGCGAAAGTGTGGAAGCTTTCATTAATATACTCACCGATCACCATTTACCTGTGTGGAACGTGCGGCCGATGGGTACTAGACATGCAGAAATGAACCTTCTACTGCCGCACGTCTTCCTCCTACGCCCGCTTTTGAGAAGGACAGGCTGTAAAATGCATGTTCTGAAGCGGCAAGGGCTTCCCTTTACTGCTGCACGACTTGCCAAACGTAAGTTTTTCCTGGCTGGATTGGCTTTGTTCTGGATAGGTCTTCTGCTGATGTCTTCGCTTATCTGGGACATTGAAGTAAAGGGGAATGATAAGCTATCGACGGAATCTGTTCTCAAAGCCGCTCGACAGGAGGGTCTGTATCCATTTCAATGGAGCTTTCGTCTATCCAGTCAAGACAAGCTTTCACGTGCGCTCATGCAGAAGCTTCCAGAAGCATCCTGGATCGGTGTGGAAAAGCAGGGTACTTTGGTGACGATTCAGGTTGTTGAAGCTTCACAGCCTACCCCTGCGCCGCTCTACAGCCCTCGTCATATCATTAGTAAGGCAGATGCGGTAGTTACTGAAATTTTTGCCGAGCAGGGTCGTCCTGTCGTGCATAAAAATACGCGTGTCAAAAAAGGAGCCATCCTCATCTCTGGAACGCTTGGAGATGAGGAGAACCAACAGCAGGTCGTAGCCAAAGGAGAGGTTAAGGGTCTTGTATGGCATGAATACGAAATTAGCAGTCCCATGGTGCAACGCAGCAGCACGTATACAGGTACCAGTCACGACCGCTTGTATCTGGTATTAGGCAACCGTGCGATACAATTATGGGGATATGGGAAAATACCTTATTCTACACATAAAGCAACAGTTGAACATGATCCGCTAACATGGCGTTCCTACAAACTTCCGGTGGGTTGGATGACCGAAAGTGTGAGAGAGACAAAGATACAGGAGCAGAAGCTTACGGAAGCAGAAGCGAAAATGTCAGGTTTAGAAGGCGCGAGAGCTGATATTTTAGCTAAATACGGCAAAGGAACGAAAATAATGAGCCAAAAAATTTTGCATGAGAAGAGAGAGAATGGTAAAGTTTATATGAAAGTGCTTTTTGAAGTGGAGCAGGATATTGCGGAAGAACTTCCGTTAGTTCATAACCAAGGAGAATGAGGCTATTTGGCAGAACAACAACGCAGCATACAAATTGCATTGAACAATGCGGGAGAAGGACAGGCGCTATTTGGCCCGCAGGATTCCTTTTTGAAATTAATCGAAGCAGCTATTCCCGCAAAAATAGCATCTCGTGAGGCAGAAGTTAATGTTTTTGGTAATGCTCACGAGGTGGAAGTGCTCGAACAAATGTTCGACGTATTACTCCAGTTAATTCGCAATGGGTATATACTGACCGAAAGGGATGTCCATTATGCGATTGAACTGGCAAAAGATTTGCGCGCTGATCAGCTGCTCGATTTGTTCAAGGGTGAAATTACGACGACGTTCCGGGGTAAACCGATTCGCGTCAAAACGATTGGACAAAAGCACTATGTAACCACGATTAAGAAACGCGATATTGTATTTGGAATTGGCCCGGCGGGTACTGGTAAAACCTATCTGGCTGTAGTGCTGGCCGTAGCTGCCCTGAAGGAAGGTTCAGTCAAGCGCATTGTACTGACTCGTCCTGCGGTGGAAGCAGGTGAAAATTTAGGTTTTTTACCAGGGGATTTACAGGAAAAGGTTGATCCGTATTTACGCCCATTGTATGATGCCCTATACGATGTGATGGGCCCAGAGCAGACTGCAAAGGCACTGGAACGTGGATTAATAGAAATTGCACCTTTGGCTTATATGCGGGGGCGTACGCTGGATGACTCCTTTATTATTTTGGACGAAGCGCAAAACACCACACCAGAGCAAATGAAAATGTTTTTGACTCGGCTTGGCTTTGGCTCCAAAATGGTCATTACCGGCGATGTCACGCAAATTGATTTGCCTCGTGGCAAAAAATCCGGTCTGATTGAAGCGAATGCGATTTTACAAGGGATTGAGGAAATAGGCTTTGTCCAGTTTGCAGAAGAGGATGTTGTCCGTCATTCCCTGGTACAGAAAATTATTGTTGCTTATGACCGAGTTGCCGAAAATCAAGGATAGTCATTCAATCACGAGTATGTCGTGTACGACCAGAAAAAGTATAAAATGAGCAGTGTAGCTGCCTTGAAAAAGATGATGGAGAGGGATTGTTTTAGATGACCTCGAAGGAATTATCTAAAGGGAAAACGTTCCAGCATAGAATGAATGGATGGAAGTATAGCGTGGCAACACGCTATCTTCTGTTTTTATTTTTGGTGGTTCTTTTTTATGTAGGCTTTGCGTCCAAGCTGCTTCCCGAGCGTTATGATATTCGGGTAAATCAACCGAGTGAAAAGGAAATTGTCGCCCCGATGCAGCTTCCTAACAGTAAGGCGACTTTGAAGGCTCAAGAGGAATCAGCTGAACGTGTGCAGCCCATGTATACCATTGTGCCCGTTCGCAACGATAACCTGATTACTGGTATTTTGGATCGAATTGAACGGCTCAATCAGGATGACCAGGTCTCCAGAGCAGATAAGATTTCCATTTATAAGGATGAGATTCCGCAACGTGCACGGGAATTTGTACAAAATTTTGTGAATAACAGCCGGAATGCAGATGCCTACCCAGATAAGTTGCTGGATGAAGTGCTGGAAAAAACGAAAGAGCAAACGTACCGAATTCCAGAGGAGACATTCATTAAAATTCCGCGCCTTACATCTGAGGATATTGCTGAAATGCGGCCTGTTGCCCGTGAGATTGTGACAGGGTTGATGAATGATCAAATTACGGATGCTCAGACAGCCCGAGCGAAAGTAGCTGAGCGGGTTAGTACAAGCTCGCTTACTAAGCGTACTTCACGGGAGGTTGTTCAGGAACTTGCAAGGCTTGTGATTACCGCCAACAAGTTTTATGATGATACAGCTACGAAGGACGCCAAGGTACAGGCTCGTGAAGATACACCGACAGTTTACATTAAACAGGGTGAAGTACTCGTCAAGAAGGGTGAGATTATTACCCAGGAAATCTATACACTGCTTGACGAAAATGAATTGCTCAAGGATAAAATCAATTATTGGCCACAATTTGGACTGCTGATGTTGTCTATGATGCTGGCATTAGGCCTGTTTATGTATATTCGTCAATTTCAATCACGAACACGAAACTTCAAGTATAATAATGCGCAGTTGCTCATGCTAGTATTAATCTTTGTGATTACAGTAGGAGCAATGATGTTAATTTCCATACTGCAGAACAATGAACGTTCCTATCTCGGCTATCTGGCGCCTATCGCGCTTGGAGCTATGCTTGTAACGCTGTTGCTTGATATGTCGTTGGCTTTCGTATGTGCCGTTATATTCAGTATATTGGCAAGTGTTATTTTGAATGTCCGTCAGGGACAAATTTTTGACTTTAATTTTGGCTTTTTTGCTATTGTGGTCTGTCTGGCAGCGATTTTCTCTACCCATCGAGCCAGCCAGCGTTCAACACTGTTCAAAGGGGCGATTATGGTATGCCTGTTCGGTGCCCTGTCTGTTTTTTCTCTGGCACTGATTGACCAAGGGAATTGGACTCAAACGACGACGCTCTATGGGGTAGCTTTTGCTTTTGCAGGTGGTCTGATAACAGCAATACTTGTTATTGGGCTAATGCCATTTTTTGAGTCTACTTTTGGTATCTTGTCGGCACTGAAGCTTGTTGAGCTGTCGAATCCCAACCATCCATTGCTCCGCAAGCTGCTTACGGAGACACCGGGAACGTATCATCATAGTGTAATGGTGGGTAATCTGTCAGAGGCCGCAGCGGAGGCTATAGGAGCAAACGGCTTGTTGTGCCGGGTTGGTTCATATTATCATGATATTGGTAAAACCAAGAGGCCTTCGTACTTCATTGAAAATCAAAATGGGTTGGAAAATCCACATGATACAATAGAGCCCAAGCTGAGCAAATCCATCATTATCGCCCATGCTCGTGACGGCGTGGAAATGCAATTGGATTACAAGCTACCCAAGCCAATTCGCGATATTGCCGAGCAGCACCACGGAACGACATTCTTACACTATTTTTATCACAAGGCGTTGCGTGAGGCTGAAGAACGGGGGATGGAGCCTGACTTCACGGAGGATGATTTCCGTTATCCGGGACCGAAGGCTCAGTCTAAAGAGTCTGCTGTGGTGGGAATTGCTGATAGTGTGGAGGCAGCAGTTCGTTCCTTACGGAAGCCGACGGTGGAACAGGTCGAATCCATGATTGAAAAAATTATTAAGAGCCGTCTTGATGATCACCAATTTAACGACTGCGAGCTGACCATGCGGGAGCTTGATATCGTGGCTCAAACCCTCAAGGAAACAGTAATGGGGATTTTCCATTCCCGTATTGAGTATCCAGAGGAAAGGCCCAAGTCTGAAAACGGAAAAGCTTAATATAACTTGTGCATGAAGCACGGGTAGAGCACTAGAATTAAAAGGAGCGGTTGGCATGGGCCTTCAATTAGCTTGGAATAATGAACAAAACGATATGGTAATTAACGAATCCTTGATTACGCTGCTGAACACCTTATTAGAGGAGGCAGGCAAAGTGGAAGGAGTCACTGACGGTGAGGTAGCCCTTACCTTCGTTAATGATGAGCAAATTCATGAGTTGAACAGGGACTATCGGGGAATTGATCGTCCCACCGATGTGTTGTCTTTTGCTATGAAGGAAACACTGGATGAAGAGCTTGAAATTATTTACGAACCGAATGATGAAAATTCATTGAATGATGTACCTGATGTTTTGGGGGATATTATAATCTCTGTACAAACAGCGCAAGCTCAGAGTGAAGAATACGGACATTCGATTGAGCGTGAAATCGGTTTTTTGTTTGTTCACGGCTTTCTTCATCTGTTAGGCTATGATCATCAGGATGATGTGAGTGAAGCTGAAATGATGGGCAAACAGGAAGCTGTACTGGCTCAAGCGGGGTTGACAAGGTAATGAGACGTCAGCCTTGGAGAATGACTTTTCGCTATGCGGCAGAAGGCGTGATGTACGCTCTGCGTACGCAAGTAAATATGCGGATACATGTGGCCGTGGCGCTCCTTGTCATTGTAGCAGGCTTAACTCTGCACATCTCCCGGCTCGACTGGTTATTCGTCTGCGTGGCTATCGCTATAGTCAATGTAGCCGAACTGTTCAACACCGCTGTTGAAGCAGCGGTGGATCTCATCTCACCTGATATTCATCCGCTGGCCAAAGCGGCTAAAGACACCGCCGCCGGAGCCGTGCTCCTGGCAGCGGTTTTTGCTGTAATTATTGGTATATTTGTGTTTTATAGGCCTATGTTGACGTTAATTAGTTCGCTGTTTTAATGGAAAAACCAAAATAAAATAGGTGCTTAATCGCGCTGGAGGAAATGAAATGGCTAAGAAACACTTTAAATCAGGCTTTGTCGCAATTGTTGGCAGACCTAATGTCGGAAAATCAACACTGATGAACCACGTCATTGGGCAGAAGATCGCCATTATGTCAGACAAGCCACAAACTACACGCAACAAAATTCACGGCGTATTTACTACAGAGGACACGCAAATTGTATTTTTGGATACACCCGGGATTCATAAGCGTCAGTCAAAATTAGGCGATTACATGAATCAGACTGCTTTTAATACGTTGGGTGAAGTAGAAACGGTACTTTTTCTTATTGACGCTGCTGAAGGTCTAGGCGGTGGCGACCGTTTTATTGCGGAACAGCTTAAACAAGTAAAAACGCCAGTTATTTTGGTGCTGAATAAAATTGATCGTATTGAGCCAGAAGCATTGTTACCCCTGATTGAGCAGTATCGCAAGTTGTACGACTTTGCAGAAATCGTACCCATCTCGGCCAAAATGGGCAACAATGTAAACACCCTGCTGGAGCAGGTGCAAAAATACTTACCAGAAGGTCCGCAATATTATCCGGATGATCAAATTACCGATCATCCAGAACAGTTTGTCATTGCCGAGCTGGTGCGTGAAAAAATTCTGCATATGACACGTGAGGAAGTACCCCATTCTATTGCGGTTATGATTGAAGATATGAAAGTGCAGGATAATGGTGTAGTGCATATTATGGCTGTTATTTTTGTAGAACGTGACTCCCAGAAGGGGATTATTATCGGCAAACAGGGAGCCATGCTCAAAGAAGTGGGCAAACAGGCACGCCAGGATATCCAAAACCTGTTAGGCTCCAAGATTTTCCTGGAACTTTGGGTTAAGGTCAAAAAAGACTGGCGCAACCAGGAACGCGTCCTTCGTGACCTTGGCTTTCATCGCGACGCTTAAAAACAGAACTCGATTCTAAGTCACTTTAGTTCAAGGGTTTATTGAGGTTAAAAATTGATATTAAATAAATATGTATAGTTGTAGTAAGCATCATAAAAAAGCCGTCCCGATCTCTTGGCTGAGATAGTAATAGTCTCCTGATCATTTAAAGCGCCGCGTATGTGCGGCGCTTAACTTCTTGCTCTTTTTATCCTTTTCTTCCAGCGATGAAATAGGTGTGCTTTAAAAAAGGCCTTGTATGCACGATGTAGCGGAGCGAAGGATTTGAATCTGAAGAAGCGATAGCGTTCGCCTTTACCCCCGAATTTAACCCTTTGTATGTTTTACATTCAAATAAATTCGGGGGTAACAGCGATCGTAAGATCAAATCATTTGCGAAGCGTATTCCATTCTACATACAGCAGCCTTTTTTAACGCAATCCATTTATTTCATCGCATACTTCCCTTCACTTCGCATCATCCTAATTTTGAGATGCAAACGTCATTTCCGAAGAAAGGATGAATACGATTGCGAGATTTTTCGTGGAAGTATTTTGCGATGACTGGAGATGTCGGTGCGTATCTGTTATACCGGGAGAGCGCCATGACAAGGGAGCAAGATACGGATGAAGGAGAGTCGGACGAGCATGAAGAAGCCCGTGAATAGTACAAGCCACTGGCTTCTTCGCGAATGTTTGGGGGAAGAGGCATGCTTTACAGGGTGGAAGGAATCGTCATCCGCAGCATGGATTACGGTGAGGGGAACAAAATTATTACGCTTTGCACCGAAAGCGGAGGCAAAGCAGGCGTGCTGGTCAGAGGTGCAAAAAAGTCCAAAAGCCGTCACGCTGCTTTAACGCAGCCGTTTACGTACGGCGAATTCGTTTTTTTTCGAAATACAGGCTTAGGCACGTTGAATGCCGGTGAAATCATCCAATCCCACCATACATTACGCGAGGATATTACTAAGGCAGCTTACGCTTCTTATGCTTGTGAATTACTCGATCGGGTGTTACAGGAGGAGGAAACAGGCGCATTCTGGTTTAGGCAGCTTAAAGCATGTTTGGAGGCGCTGGAGAGTGGCAAAGATCCGCTGATTGTCATGAGTATTTATGAATTTAAAATATTGCAGGCGGCCGGATATGCTCCTCAGCTTGATGCATGTATTTCAAGTGGTCAACAATGTGCTGATGAGGATATGTTCGTCAGTCCGAGGTTGGGTGGAGTTTTGTGTCGGAGCTACAAGCATTTTGATCCAGCTGCATTGAGCGTGACTCCACGTACACTGAAGTTGCTGCGCTTGTTCGCCAGAATGGATTTGAATCGGCTCGGCAACATTGACGTGAAGGACTCCACTAAGCTGGAGATCAAACATGTCATGCGTCAGTTCATGGATATGCAGTTGGAGGTCAAGCTAAAATCCCGCAATTTTTTGGATCAGCTCGACAAGTACGATATGTGAAACGCCCTATTCTCTTGACTGTATTGCTGAAAACGTGTAATATCCTACTATATATCTCCTTCGGGAGCAGATGCATTGAACGAGAAAGTAGCGGGATGTATTCTCTGTAAATAGCGAGTTGGGGACGGTGTAAGCCCAGCGGGAATTCTTCGTGAACAAGGCACTCGGGAGCGTCTGAATGGACACGGAAAAGAGGATTACGATCTGATTGGTGATATAGGATCGCAATCAAGTAGGGTGGAACCGCGGGAGTCAGCTCTCGTCCCTACGTCTGTACAGGCGTAGAGGCGGGGGCTTTTTGCTGTCTCTAGCAAGGCTTTTGGGATAAAATAGCCCTGTACATACGAGCTTAATGAGAAGAAATCACCAACATTTGAGAGAAGTGGAAAGGGAGCGTGTACCAATGAATTTTCAGCAGATGATTTTAACGCTGCAACAATTTTGGGCTGAACACAACTGTATTATTGTACAGCCGTATGACACGGAAAAAGGGGCAGGCACGATGAACCCAATGACGTATTTACGTTCGATCGGACCTGAGCCGTGGAATGTAGCTTATGTTGAGCCTTCTCGTCGTCCGTCAGACGGACGTTATGGTGAGAACCCGAATCGCCTGTATCAGCATCATCAGTTCCAAGTCGTTTTGAAGCCTTCACCGGATAACATTCAGGAATTGTATTTGGAGAGTTTGAGCCGTTTGGGCATTAACCCTCTGGAGCATGATATTCGTTTCGTTGAAGACAACTGGGAAGCACCGACGTTGGGAGCGTGGGGCTTAGGTTGGGAAGTATGGCTGGACGGTATGGAAATTACCCAATTCACCTATTTCCAGCAAGTGGGCGGTATTGATGCCAGTCCGGTTGCGGTAGAAATCACGTATGGTATGGAACGTCTTGCTTCCTACATCCAGGACAAGGAGAATGTGTTCGATTTGGAGTGGGTCAATGGAATCACGTACGGTGATGTCTTCCACCAGCCTGAATTTGAGCATTCCAAGTATACGTTCGAAGTATCTGACGTCAAAATGCTCTTTACTCTTTTCAATATGTACGAAGAAGAGGCAAATAAAGCGATGGCGCAGCATCTTGTATTTCCAGCCTATGATTATGTGCTGAAATGTTCTCATGCGTTCAACTTGCTGGACGCTCGCGGAGCGATCAGTGTGACGGAACGGACTGGGTTTATTATACGAGTGCGCAATTTGGCGCGTCAGGTGGCTGCGACCTATCTGGAGGAGCGCGAGAAGCTGGGCTTCCCGCTGTTGAAGAAAGGAGGTGCGGCAAATGTCTAAGGATTTATTGTTTGAGATCGGATTGGAAGAAGTCCCTGCACGTTTTATCCCGAATGCAATTCAGCAGTTGAAGCAGCGTATGACGGCGTGGCTTGACAGCTCGCGTATTGCTTATGGTGCTGTAGAGGCTTATGCTACACCTCGCCGTTTGGCGGTACTTGTCAAGGAAGTAGCGGAGAAGCAAGAAGATATTAACGAAGAAGTTAAAGGTCCTTCCCGCAAAATCGCACTCGACGAAGCTGGTAACTGGAGCAAGGCTGCACTAGGCTTTGCTCGTAGCCAAGGTGTTGATCCTGAACAGTTCACGTTCAAGGAGCTTGGAGGCGTCGAATATATTTACGCAACTAAGAGCAGCATAGGTGTACCAACAGCGGAAGTGCTGTCCGAAGGTTTATTGCACATTTTACATGCGATGACATTCCCTAAATTCATGCGCTGGGCAAGTTATGACTTTAAATTTGTTCGTCCGATCCGCTGGTTGATTGCCTTGTTTGGTAACGATATTGTTAATTTGGAGATTGCCGGCGTACAGTCAGGAAATGTGACAAGAGGGCATCGTTTCCTGGGACAGGATGCCGTTGTAGAAAGTCCAGCTGACTATGTTGAAGTACTTCGCAAGCAGCATGTCATTGTGGACATTGAGGAACGTCAAACGCTTATTGTAAAGCAGATTGAAGCGTTGGCAGCCGAAAAAGATTGGACGATTGCGGTCAAGGATGATTTGCTGGAAGAAGTGCTGTATTTGGTGGAAACCCCAACAGTACTGTTGGGAGGTTTTGATCCTGCGTTCCTGAACATTCCGAAGGATGTACTCATTACTTCCATGCGTGAACATCAACGCTATTTCCCAGTGCTGGATCGCACAGGAGAGCTACTGCCATACTTTGTTACGGTACGTAACGGAGGAAGTCAATCGCTGGAAGTCATTGCTAAAGGGAATGAAAAAGTATTGCGTGCGCGGCTGTCTGATGCCAAATTCTTTTATGAAGAAGATCAGAAGCTGGAAATTAAGGATGCACTCTCCAAACTGGAAAGTATCGTTTTCCACGAAGAGCTGGGAACGGTTGGAGACAAAGTGCGCCGGATCCGCCGTATTGCTGATGCTCTGGCAGAGAAGCTTCGCGTTTCTCCAGATACACAGGAATCGGTTAGTCGAGCAGCGGATATTTGTAAATTTGACCTGGTAACACAAATGGTATATGAGTTCCCGGAACTGCAAGGTGTGATGGGTGAGGACTATGCTCGTAAGGCTGGAGAGAAGGAAGAAGTGGCAAGAGCGGTGTTTGAGCATTACCAGCCGCGTTATGCAGGAGAAACGGTTCCTTCAACGAATGCTGGAGCGATTGTAAGTATCGCAGACAAGATAGATACTATTACAGGCTGCTTCTCCATCGGTATTATTCCAACAGGTTCACAGGACCCTTACGCGCTTCGTCGCCAGGCAGCAGGTATTGTGCAGATTTTGTTGGATCGTAAGCTTTCAGCTACGTTGTCTGATGTGTTCAATATCGCGCTCGATGTGCACGGCAACCTTGGAAATATGAAACGTTCCGCGGATGAAATACGTAAAGAATTACATGAGTTTTTTGGATTACGCGTGAAGAAACTATTGTCTGAGACACTTCGTTATGACGTTGTGGATGCTGTGCTTGCAGCTGGATATGACGACGTTGCTTCCGTTGTTAACCGCGGAGCTGCGTTAATGACTGCCGTACAAACAGGTGAGGTATTCAAAGCAACAGTTGAATCCTTTAATCGTGTAGGTAATCTGGCTGCTAAAGCAGTTCATAAGTCAGTTAATACGGGTGAGTTTACGGAACAAGGCGAAAAAACGCTTTACGAAGCATGGTATAGCGCTTATGAATCTTACAGCGTAGCTCTACAGGAAGGTGATGCGACACGGGCGTTAGCGCTAGCTTCATCCATTACCCCTGCGGTAACGGCGTTCTTTGATTCCGTTATGGTTATGGCTGAGGATGACGCTGTTCGTAATAATCGTTTGGCATTGCTGGCTGTTATTGACTCAGAACTGAAGTGTTTTGCCGATTTTTCCAAGCTTGTAGTTTAAACGTCAGTTGTGGTAGTATGAACAACTTGAAAAAATGGGTATAAATATACGGAACGGTGTAAGAGTAATCTTGCAGCCGTTCCGTATTTTACTCGAATGCGGATGGGGGATGCTTATGGGGGGAACCGGAACTTTACTGGGTGTGAGGATCGTTGTTGACGGGGACGCTTGTCCTGTTAAAAGTGAAATTGCGGAGATAGCTTCCCGTTTTCATATTGAGGTTATTATGGTATCTTCATATGATCATCTCATTCAGGGCAGCAAAGGTGTAAGCGTCGTTAAAGTAGACCGAAGCGACCAAAGTGCCGATCTCTATATTGCCAATCATATCCGCCGCGGAGATATTGTAACCACCAATGATTATGGTCTTGCTGCACTTGCCTTGGCAAAAGGTTGTGAAGTGATGTCTTTTCGCGGAGCTATGTATCGAAACGATTCGATAGATTTCATGCTTGACCGACGTCATACTTCTGCCAAAGAACGGAAAAAAGGACGTTATGGAAAAGGCCCTAAACCGTTTTCATTAGAGGATCGTGAAGTTTTTCAACATAAACTGACAAAACTTTTACTTCGCTTGCAGGAGAATGAGTAACGGTATCGAATTATATTTACGTGCTAAAGAGATGAAGGTGGTTAATATGAGTGCCGGACAAGGTAACATACCGGACGATATCATTGAGTCAGTTTTACAACATCATGATATTGTAGATACGGTAAGCAAGTACGTGCATTTGACCAAGCAGGGGAAATATATGAAAGGCCTCTGTCCTTTTCATTCCGAAAAAACCCCTTCATTCACCGTGACACCGGATCGTCAGATTTTTTACTGCTACGGCTGCGGCGCGGGAGGCAATGCCATCAAGTTTATGATGGAAATCGAAGGACTATCCTTTCCCGAAGCTGTCAGGACAATGGCAGAAGAAAGTCATATCCCGCTCGGCGAATGGCAGGGACGTGATTCATCGCATCAGCATCCTGAGTTGGACAGGCTGTTGCAAGCGTATGAGTTAACTTCTAAGATGTACCATTTTTTGCTTAAAAATACGGAGCACGGCAAACCAGCTATGGAATACTTGCGCTCACGAGGATTCAGTGACAAGATCATTGATCAATTTCAAATTGGCTATGCACCCAACCGATGGGATACGATCGTTCAGTTTCTGGATAAGCGTTCTTTTGATCCCGTGGAGATGGAAAAGGGAGGGCTTATTTCTCCCCGGCATGAGGGTGATGGATATGTGGATCGATTCAGAGATCGTATCATGTTTCCCATTTGGAATCGCAACGGAAAAGTTATTGCCTTTGCAGGCCGTATACTTGGTGAGGGACAGCCGAAGTATTTGAATTCACCGGAGACCAAGCTATTCAACAAGAGCCGAACGCTGTACAATCTCCATCATGCTAAAACCTCAATTCGCAAGCTTCGCCAAAGTGTTCTTTTTGAAGGCTACGGTGATGTCATCTCGGCATGGGAAGCTGGCGTACAAAATGGGGTGGCCGCCATGGGCACTGCTCTAACAGAGCACCATGCTACGATGTTAAAAGGACTGTGCGACGAGGTCATTATTTGTTATGATGGTGACCGGGCAGGACAAGCTGCTGCGCTTAAAAATTTTCCGCTGTTGGAAAATGCGGGGCTTCACGTGAAAGTAGCGCTGGTCAGTGACGGTATGGACCCGGATGATTTTATCCGGCAATACGGCGGCGAACGATTCCAGCGCCAAATTATCGAAAGTGCTGTTTCAACGGTGAAATTTAAGCTTATATATCTGAAAAAAAACCATATACTGCAAGAGGAAGAAGGAAGAATCGCGTATTCCCGCGAAGCATTAAATGTCATTGCACCTCTGTCATCCCCGACCGAGCGGGAAGTGTATCTGCGCGAAGTGTCAGCCGAAGTCAAGGTGGATTTTGAAACCTTGAAGCAAGAATGCAATTTACTGCGTCAATCCCTGCAAAAAAAACAGAACTTTGGGGATAATAACGAAAATGGGTGGAATAATGGTAGGCATAAAAAAGGGCAGGTCTCCACACCTAATCTGTTGCCGGCTTACCATGTGGCTGAACGCAGACTGCTTCACTGGATGATGCAGGATTTAGAAGCTGCAGAGTATGTAGAAAAGCATCTGGGCGACGCCTTTAATATTGAGGATCATGCAGCAATTGCTGCTTATCTATATGCCTATTACGCGCAAGGGAAGTTACCGGATACAAGCCGTTTTATTTCATCTTTGCAAGACGACCGACTGGAGAAGAACGTAAGTTCGATCATGATGATGGATGCTCCAGGCGTATGGGCACCGCACATTTTGGATGATTATATTCATCAAGTGCGAAAATTTCCATTGCAGGAGCAACTGGATTTGAAGAGGGAAGAAATGAGAGCCGCTGAGCGCTTAGGTGACTTTCTGCGCGCAGCACAAATTGCAAGTGAGATTATAGCCCTAGAGAGACAATGAACACACAGAGGTCGGATGTTTCTAGGGAGGAGGGAGTCGAAAGATGGCGAATGATCAGCATACTGAACTGGAGACGGAACTAACACTGGATCAGGTTAAAGATCAACTGATTGAGTTGGGTAAAAAAAGTTCTTCTCTGAACTACAAAGATATCATGGAAAAACTATCGCCGTTTGATCAGGACCCCGAGCAAATGGATGAGTTTTATGAGCAGCTGGGTGACTTGGGGATTGAGGTTGTGAATGACAACGACGAAGAAGTTACCAGATTGCGTCAAAATGACGACCCGGAAAACAATGATGGGGATGATTTTAATTTCGATGACGATCTGAGCCTGCCTCCCGGTATTAAAATTAATGACCCAGTCCGGATGTACTTGAAAGAAATCGGTCGTGTACCGTTGCTTTCTGCTGATGATGAGGTGGAGCTTGCCAAACGGATCAATAACGGCGATGAAGAAGCTAAGCGCCGGTTGGCAGAAGCGAACTTGCGTCTGGTTGTAAGTATTGCCAAACGTTATGTTGGTCGCGGAATGCTTTTCCTGGATCTGATTCAGGAAGGTAATATGGGTTTGATTAAGGCAGTAGAAAAATTTGATTACGAAAAAGGCTTTAAATTCAGTACCTATGCAACCTGGTGGATTCGTCAGGCCATTACGCGCGCGATAGCCGATCAGGCGAGAACGATTCGTATTCCGGTGCATATGGTGGAAACGATCAACAAGCTGATTCGCGTATCGCGTCAACTGTTGCAAGAGCTGGGGCGCGAACCTACGCCCGAGGAAGTGGCTGCCGAAATGGAGCTGAGCGTGGAAAAAGTACGGGAAATTATGAAAATTGCCCAAGAACCGGTTTCATTGGAAACACCAATTGGTGAAGAGGATGACTCACATCTGGGGGATTTCATTGAGGATCAAGAAGCGTTGGCGCCTGCAGATGCGGCTGCCTATGAACTTCTGAAGGAACAGCTCGAGGATGTACTGGATACGTTAACCGAACGGGAAGAGAATGTTTTGCGTCTCCGCTTTGGTTTGGACGACGGAAGAACCAGAACCCTTGAAGAAGTGGGTAAAGTGTTTGGTGTTACACGTGAACGTATTCGTCAGATTGAGGCCAAAGCGCTACGTAAGTTGCGCCATCCAAGCCGCAGTAAGCGACTGAAGGATTTCCTCGAATAGAAGCGTTACATTGCGGACCTTCTGCGGCTTGAAGCGCGCAGGAGGTCTTTTTTTATCTCATGGCAGTCTTGGTGGAGGGGAAGAAGCTTGGACCAGGAGAAAAAGCGGGCAATACTGTTACATGAAATTGAGCATTGGCGGCGAAGTCGGCTGCTCCCTGAGCAATATTGCGATTTTTTGTCTAACCTGTATCGGGAGGACGAAGATCCGTCGCAGAGCCAGAACCGTAACAACACCGGGCTGCTTACATATCTTAGACACGGGCATGGGATCGCCTGGCTTCTTGGTTTTGTCATTATTTCCTGCATTTGTTTGATCGGTTTTTATTTTACCGCTTTTCCGTTGGCAATGCAAATATTCTCGGCGAGTGCAGTTACTACGATTTGCTATGGAGTGGCCGCATTTTGGCGGTCTTCTGAAAAGAGTATGAGCGCGATGTTGAGCACTTTAGGCAGTGCGATTATGTTGGGTTCGGGTGTATGGATCATTCAGCTCCATCAAGGTGAAGCTAAGGTTTGGTTTCTTTTGCTCGTAGGCCTATGCGGTATGGTATGGTGTCTTGTGGGATTAACTTTGCGCAACAGCTTACTTCATTACTGTGGCATTGCTGGGCTACTTTTAGTGTACGCGATCCTTATAGGCCGCTTCTGGCCTACAGCAACTTTAGTGATGCTTGAGGCATTTTGGATTTTGCACGCAGTATTGTTGATCTGGTTAAGCTGGTGGGTACATCGCCGCTTTCCGCGTCTCGCTTTGGTTTATTTCGCTATAGGCATGACACTAGCATTCATGGCTGAAGCAGACACGTTTATCCTGCGCCATCAAGCGGCGGGAGATGTGGTGTTTTACAGCATACTGAAGTTGGCATTTGTTGTTGGAATTTTATTTTGGACTCGAAAAAAATGGATTACGTGGGTGACGTTATGAAACTTTCTCAACGATTACAATATATTATGGAACAAATACCTGCCGGGAGCAGACTTGCGGATATTGGCTCGGATCATGGACTACTCCCCGTGGCCGCAGTGCGTAGTGGCAGAGTACCGCAAGCTGTGGCGGGTGAAGTCAATGATGGACCGTTGCGTGCGGCTCAAAAGCAGGTGGCCGAAGCAGGTCTCACGGATCGCATTGCGGTTAGAAAGGGAGATGGCTTGGCTGTAATTAAGGTCGATGAAGTTGATGTTATTACGATAGCCGGGATGGGTGGTGCCTTGATCGCTACCATTTTAGAGCAAGGGAAAGACAAGCTTGTTTCAGTGAAACAACTTGTTCTACAGCCTAACGTAGGAGAGGATATCTTACGCCGTTGGCTCATCGAACATCAATGGGTACTAACAAGTGAACATATTATGGAAGAAGACGGGAAAATATATGAGATTCTGACGGCAGTACCTGATTCGGTAAGCCCACTGAAACAGGATGCGCTGTATCAACCATGGAAAATTCCCGATAGTTCGCTGGTACTGACACCGGATTTGTTGATGCAACTCGGACCACTATTGGTCAAAGCACCGAATGAAATCTTTTTTTATAAATGGAAATTGGAGATTCGCAAGCTTGAGGATGTGCTGGCACAAGTGGCACGATCAGATCAGGAATCCGCACAGCATAAGCGGGAGCAATTGCGCAAGCAAATTGAACAGCTAGAGGAGGTACTTGCATGTTTGCCAAAGGACAGACAGTAATTAGCTATATGGAGCAGCTGGCTCCGAAATACTTGGCAGTTCCGGACGATAGAATCGGGCTTCAGCTGGGTAGTCTGCAAAAGGAAATCAAAAGCATATTAGTAGCCCTGGATGTTAATGATGAGGTTGTCGAAGAGGCACTCCGCATAAAAGCTGACCTCATTATTGCGCATCATGCGATTATATTCCGCCCACTTAAAGCTTTGAACACAGATCAGCCTGCGGGTAGATTGTATGAAAAACTGATCAAGAATGATATTGCTGTCTACATCAGTCATACGAATCTGGATACAGCTGAGGACGGCATGAATGACTGGATGGCAGAAGCACTGGGTATTCAAAGTGAAGGTACGCTTGAGGATGTTCACACCGAGCAATTATTCAAGCTTGTTGTTTTCGTACCCAAAACACATCATCAACGGGTACTGGATGCCATACTGGGGGCGGGAGCTGGACATATCGGCAACTACAGCCATTGCAGCTTTAACATTGACGGCTATGGAACTTTTGTGCCGGGTGAAGGCACACAGCCGTTTTTGGGTGAGCAGGGTAAAATGGAACGTAGTGAAGAGGTTCGTATTGAGACCATTGTACCGCAGGGTGTACGCAATAAAGTTGTTCAAGCGATGCTAAAGGCTCATCCTTATGAAGAGGTGGCTTATGACCTGTACCATATGGATTTGCAAGGTCGTAGCTTTGGTTTGGGACGGGTCGGCAAGCTCAAGGAAACCTGCACGTTACGGGAGTTTGTCGATGTTGTGAAAAACGGTCTCAAGGTCGAGCATGTACGTGTGGTGGGCGACTTAGACCGTATGATCAAAAAGGCAGCCGTGCTTGGGGGCTCAGGCAGCCGCTATGTGAATAAGTCGCTTTTCAAAGGTGCTGATGTATTGGTCACAGGGGATATTGACTACCATACGGCTCACGATGCCCTGATGGCGGGGATTGCTATTATTGACCCTGGACATAATGCTGAAAAGATTATGAAGCCTAAAACCGCAGAATGGATGCGCAAACGCTTGACAGAAGGTCGTTATTCAACGGAAGTACATGTATCTCAGGTAGAAACCGAGCCTTTTCAATTTTTGTAAAATATCAACATCTATGAGAAAATAAAGACGTTCTATTATTTTTTTCGTAGGGAGAGGTTCTATGCGGACGCTGATAGCTGATTCTGCAATTCATGCCTATCCAGGCATGGTCGCTGTTGTTACTTCCCGCTATGAGGGGGAAAATAATGTAATGGCCTCAGGCTGGCATACCTATATCGGATCATCACCGGGCATGTATGGCATTTCACTAAGGAAGGAAACATATTCTCACGGACTGATCGAGAAAAGCGGAGGCTTTGGTATTCAGTTTCTGCCTGCGCACAGATCGGAATGGATTCAGGCTGTAGGTACCTTTAGTGGTAAAGATGTAGATAAGTTTCAGCAGTTTGGCATTGCATATGAGGATGGAATTTCAGTCAATGTGCCTATATTGCTGGAGGCTTATCTTGCTTATGAGTGTAAAGTCGTGGATATTCATACCTATGGAGATCATGATTGGATCGTCGGTGAAATACAGCAGACCTACCGAGATGATGAACTGTTCCTAGATGAGGACGTTCCTGATTTTAGTAAGCTTTCTATCCCGCTATACGTGGGAAGGTCTGCTTATTATGTGGCGGATGATTCATTGCAGAGAAAGGTACATCCGTTTTATTTGGGCAAGTAAACAGAGATCTATACGTTTTACAATATTTTCAGGGTTGTATCATGCGCGCGTTCCCTGTATACTATGTAATGTTGTTCGGAAAGTTTGACAGACAATCGCTGGTGGCGTAAGCCGCGAGAGGAAAGTCCGGGCTCCATAGGGCAGGATGCTGGATAACGTCCAGTCAGCGCGAGTTGAAGGATAGTGCCACAGAAATGGACCGCCGATGGCCGCTTGCGGCACAGGCAAGGATGGAACCGAGGTGTAAGAGACCCCGAGGAACGCTGGTGACTTCGTTCCTGGTAAACCCCATCTGGAGCAAGACCTAATGGGACACAGCTTCTTCGCGAAGCAGCCTTAGCCCGAGGCGTGTCTAGGTTGGTCGCTGGAGCTGGATAGCAATGTTCGGCCTAGATAGATGATTGTCGCTTGTAGTGGGAGGGTAGTTCCCGTCTGTACCACGAATAGCACAGAACCCGGCTTACGGAAAACTTTCCCCACTGCAACACCTTAAAATGTATGAATTTAACTTTTGTAAATGACCTGTTTGCATGAAAGCCTTTAATCCAAATGTATTTATTGAATTAAAAAGGGTGTGTCATATTCCTGTGGGAATGATGGCACACCCTTTTTAACATACCGTATTTATGCAGAAATAGTGCATTTTTATAGTGCTAAATTTACTTTTGTTTGTTCTTTGCCAAAGCAGAATGAAGCCCCCAATATCATGTTGGGAGCTTCATTCGTTTTTCCATCTACTCATTCCCTTTACCATAAAAACGTGTGGGGATGAGGCACGCAGTTAGCGCAGCGGAGCATTTGAATCTGGAGAAGCGAAGCGTTCGCCTTTGCCCCCGGATTCCGACCTTTGTCGGAACTTATATAATTAGGAATCCGGGGGCAGCAGCGATCGTAAGATCAAATGATTCGCGAAGCGGCCTCACTGTGTCAACTCCATCAGCGCACGCTTTTTACCACACTTTCCTCTGTGTACATCTTCAGTGCCCGATCCAATCGGTCAACTGCTTTTGGAAGCAAGGAAGGATCCGTATGCGTGAAGTTGATTCGCATATGGTTGCTGCCACTTAGGTCAGCATAGAAGACTTGTCCAGGCACAAATGCGACTCCTTCCTGAATTGCGAGTTGCAGCAACCGATCAGAACGGAATCCCTCGGGTAAAGTAACCCACATAAACATACCGCCAAGTGCATCATTCCAGGTGATTCCTTCCCATTGGCGTTCTTTCATCAGCGACGTGAGACGTAGCATACGAGTATGGTACTCAGCAGACACAGTACGAATATGTCCGTCCAAGTCAAAAAAGTCCAATAACTCATTCAAAGCACGTTGATCAATACTGCTGGAGTGCAGATCGGCAGATTGTTTGGCATTGGCGACTTTAACGACAATCGCTTGATTAGCTACCAGCCAACCAGATCGAACACCAGGAGCGACGGTTTTGGAGAATGTAGAAGTGTACATCACATGACCGTCTCCACCTAGCTGTTGATCGATTGAGAAAAGGGATGGAAAGTTAAGGTTTTCGTCAAATTTAAGACGTCCGTAAGGATCATCTTCAAAAATCAAAGTGCCGTATTTACGGCATATTTCAACAACGCCTGTTCTTCGTTCCATACTCCAAACACTTCCTGCCGGGTTGGAGAAGGTTGGGATGACATACACGAATTTAGGCTGATGTTTTTTGATCTTGGCTTCAAGATCTTCTAATCGCATACCGTTAGAGTCTGTATCTACACTTACAATGTTGGCACCATAGGAATTAAATACCTGAAGAGCTGCCAAATAAGTAGGGGACTCCACCAATACAGTATCCTGCGGATCGAGCAATACACGCGAAACCAGATCAATGGTCTGCTGTGAGCCCGTCGTCATGATGATGTTATCTCTGGTGACGGAGATGCCTTGGGATGACATGATTGCTGCAAGACGTTCCCGTAGAGGAATGTAGCCCTCGGTTAGGCCGTATTGAAGAGCGGTAGTACCGCCGAGGCGAAATACCTGCTCATAGGCTTTAGCAACAGCTTCGATGGGGAAAAAGGCATCGGCAGGAAGGCCGCCTGCCAGAGATAACACATCTGTTCCCTGTGTCAGCTTTAAAATGTCCCTTACCATGGACGAGCCCTGAGTACGAGCCATACCCGAAAATTTGTGTTCCAATCCAATCATCTCCTGTGTTCTATACTGTACTATGAAATTTGTTGTATTATATCGATAATGAAGTATAACAGTAAACGTCTAAATGTAACAGTTGATTTTTGGAGGGGACGGTTCCGATGCATATTGATCTCAGCCGCAATAGCAGTGTTAAATTATATTTACAGATTGCCAAAACATTAGCAGATCGCATCCAGTCTGGACTGTTGCCTCAGGGCACAAAGCTTCCCTCTGTCCGTCATTTGTCCAGTTTGCTTGCGGTAAGTCCCGTAACTGTAAGCAAGGCATATGCTGAGCTGGAGTCTATTAATCTGGTTACCTGTACACAGGGAAAAGGTTGCTATGTAGCAGAGCCTTCGGTAGCTGTTCAACGTGAGGGAGCGCAGGATTTGTCATGGCAAATGTCGCTGATCGATTATTTGCCACGCGCACAGTTATGGAGAAACTTTAACCATAGCAGACAGGTTCCCTATTCTTTTCATATAGCAGCAATTCAACCGGAGCTTCTTCCTACACGCGAAATCATCGCTGATACTCAACGTCTATCCTCTGGAAATCCTGATGCAATGGCAGCATACGGTACTTTTGAAGGTGATTTAGCGCTGAGGGAAGTGTTTGTAGATCACCTGAACGAACGTGGCCTATGCACTGTTGCAGAACAGCTGCTCGTGACCAGTGGTGCCCAACAGGGCATTGACCTGGTGGCACGTACTTTTGTTGGTTCTGGAGATGTTGTCTACATGGAGGCTCCTACATATACGGGGGCCATTGATGTATTTACCAGTCGTGGTGCCAAAGTAATTATGATTCCGATGGATGAGCAGGGCATGCGGATCGATATCCTCACGCGTCTTTGTGATACTCATCCCCCAAAACTGATCTACACGATACCCACCTTTCATAATCCTACCGGAGTAACTTTAACGACGGCCAGACGCACACAATTATTGGATCTAGCTCAAAGTTATCATTGCCTCATTGTTGAGGATGATCCATTTTCTGACCTCTACTATAAAACAAAGCCGCCACTCTCTATCAAGGCACATGATCAATCCGGACATGTGATATATATCAAAAGCTTTAGCAAAACCGTTGCTCCCGGCTGCCGTATAGCTTGTGTAGCGGCCACTGGCAGTGTAATGGATCGTTTGGTGGCTGCCAAGTCTACTACGGATTTGGGGAGCCCTCTATTAACGCAAAAAGCGCTATTGCCCTTTATTAGAAACCGTCTTGATCAGCATCTTGTCGGGTTGCGGGAACAAATGCGGGATCGGTTGACAGTCGCATTGTATACGCTCCAGCGCTATGCTCCGCCAGAGGTTAGCTGGTATGCTCCCGAAGGTGGCTTAAATGTGTGGATTAAGCTTCCTCCTAATGTTGAAATTCCAGAATTGGAGCGGCTGGCTGACCGAGAAGGCGTTTCCTTTTTACCTGGTGCAGTGTGCTATGCAGGTGGTATGGACAGTAATCATATCCGTATTTCCTTTTCGTATGCGGACAAGGAAACACTTAAAACAGGTCTTCACAAACTGTGCCGTTTGTTGGGCGAACTGCTTGATCATTCGGTCATTGTTGAACGGAAGCCTATTTTATAAGGGATATTTGTATTAGGGGGTAAACATCCAAGCACAGCACATGCCTTCTTAATATGCTGTACTAATTCACCGAAAGGAGTTGCACATTATGAGTCATTGCCCTTACGACCCGATCGTGTGCCCGCCGATCCAATTTGTAAATCATCAATTTTTCCCACAAGTCGTGCCTGTGGTTCATCCGATTGAAATTGTTAATCAGACGCACATTGTACCTGTACCACATCACGTATTTCCGGTGAGTATAAAGGATCCTGGAGAACCTTGCTGTCATACTCGCAGTCATAGTAAGCGTCCTGTTCGCAGCAGTTCTAAGCGTTAATAAAGCCCAAAAAAGCAGCCATGGAGCAACATGGCTGCTTTTTTCCTATAAGGAATCTTACGTTTCCAATTTCTTTAAAATAGATTTTAACTTGTCACTTAAATGCTGTGGATAGAATTGCAAAGGAACATATGGACGTTGTGCTGCTTTCAACGCTTTATACACATCAATTTGACCATACCCGAAATATTTGTCATGCCCTGGTGTGCCCAAGTCAATTACGCTGCTTCTCATTAAATCCATAACCTCTTTGTTGGTCAGATCGGGGTTAACGGATCGAATCAGGGCAGCAAGTGCTGATACATGGGGACTGGCCATTGAAGTGCCCGACAGTGCAGCATATTGATTCCCTGGGTACGTACTGGCAATACTTGCACCTGGAGCCATGACATCTACATAATCTCCATAGTTAGAAAAGGATGCACGGTGCATAGAAGAATCTGTAGCGGAAACGGCAAATACTTCAGGATACGCTGCTGGATAGCCAGGCCGTTCCGTATTGTCATTGCCTGTGGCTGCAATTAATACGACATCTTTATCATAAGCGTATTTGATCGCATCATGCAAAAATTCAGCTTGTGCGTAATTGCCCAGACTTAAATTGATGACCTTGGCACCGTGATCAGCTGCCCAGATAATACCTTCTGCAACCGAGTAAGTCGTACCGGAGCCGGATTGGTCAAGTACCTTGATGGGCATGACTTTGTTGTACCATGTCATGCCTGCGACCCCCTCACCATTATTCACGAGGGCAGAAATGATGCCGGCGACGTGCGTTCCGTGACCGACGTCATCATAAGGCTTTTCAGACGGGTTTACCACGTTACGACCTGAAAGGATTTGACCTTTTAGGTCGGGGTGATCCAAATCTACTCCCGTATCTACGACAGCGACAATTACGTCCTTGCTGCCTTTGCTTAATTTCCAACCTCGGTTGGTTTCAGTTGCCGGCAGATTCCATTGATAGCGGGAAAAGAGCAAATCATTGGGAATAGAGTTGTCCGCTTTGATAGGTGTGTTCTCATTGGTTAGATACATATAGTGAGGTTCAGTATAAAGCGGGTTCCACTTTCTTGAAAAATATTGCTTTAGCTCCTTAAAGTTCATCTTATCCGAATGAAATACATAGGTATAACCAAGCTTGCGGCCTGGCGCACAGTGTAAATCTGCTGCAATTTCCTGCAGTTGTCGTGAATCAGGATTATGACGGAAGCGAACGACAATTTCGTTTTCGAAATAATGGCTTGCATTTTCGTTGTCGTGGCCCGTCTTGACAGTAATATCGTGCAATGTGTCGGGATGTACGGATTCGATTTTGTAACTGCCTTCTTTTGGATAGGGAATCAAACGCAAATTCTTCCGCTGATGCTTCTCCACGTCACGCAATACTTGCTGACTGACCAGAGCAGCAACGCCGCATGTTCCGTCAGCCGATGGTTCTGCCATGACAAAATATTTACCGCCTTCAGCCTGAAATGCAGCAGATTCGTAGGATTTATTTTGCATGACGGAACGGCGAGCCGCAGCCAAGCTGCTTTTAATTTGAGGATGACTGAGCAGACGAGTTTGTGCTTTGCTGCCCGTATAGGTGTTCGTATTCCCGTCGCTTGTGTGAATCCACTGTAACGTATGAAGATGACTGTGCGATTGCTGTAGCGTGCGGGTAAATTGCCTTTTCTGATCAGCAGTTTTACCATCAAGTTCCCGCATCACGTATTGAATATCCTGCCTTGTATCCATGCGTGTGAGGGTATCCGTAGCGGACAGGTCCAAAGCCAACATTCCTTTTTTGAGTTGCTTCTCTTGCTGTGGCACCATCTTGGCCGTATATTCGGGCTGCGGTGTATGGCGGTGATCACGGGAAGGCAGCATCAGTGTGATGAGAAGCACCCCGGCAGCTGCTCCTAGCAGGGGTTTTAACCATTTTCGCCGAGACATGGGACCGTCCTCCTTGAGAATTCATAAATTTATGGTTTAGCGTGAGGAGGTTGGCATGTTTTTATACCTTTCAATGCTTATTTGTGGTAGGATAAATACTGAAAATTACAGCTCTTTCGGTTAGAAGGGACTATTTTCGGGTAACCAAATTGATGAACAAGCAACAAATAAGGGGGAGCTGCCTTGATGTCAGCAGTCAACGTACAAAAATTATGTGAGTCGGCGCAGGAGAGACTGAAAACTGCCGTGAAACGGGTGGAAACATTCCTCAATGAGCATGCTCTGCCGCAACTGGCTGCAGATGGCAATGAGGAGTCCGTGCTCTTTTACAAAGGCTTTTTGTCGGATCTCCGTCATGTCCTTGTTTTTTCCGAAGTATCTTATGAAAAGTTGGGTGTGGCTTTACGCCGTGCCAATTTTGACGTCGATTTTGCGGAAAAGGCATTGTATAACGTTTACCATGACTGCGTGAACAGCTTTTTTTATCCCAAAAATGAATCTTACGCAGAGGATGGACGTTATGCGTATACGGGGCAAGATGCTATCCGCTTCCGTAAAACGCCAGTGCCAGCCGCTCGCGAAGTGATCATGGACATTACGAAAAATTTTGAAGAATTGCGTGATGATCTGACTTATTATGAAAGTGACTATTTGACTCAGCGCCGGATGCAGACTCGCCGTACTCATGCATAAAGCATTCAACGGGGAAGATCATTTCTAATCAAAAACTAAAACAAGACAAGCAAGCCGTTTTCTACTTGCTTCCTGCCATTTTGGAGGAGGTGAAGGAAGCGGCTTTTTTCGTATGTCACCAACTGCCATATACCATAAACGCATAGGTGCGGGATAGCGGGGGGACAATGAATCCGAGGTGATGATCATGAGCCAAGAGGCCAAGCCAATCGTTAAGTGTAGCGTAGCCAATTGTCATTATTGGGGAGAAAACAACTTGTGCAAGGCAGATTTGATCATGATTGAAGTTGATGGTCATGCCGGAAAGAAATTTAAAGAAGAATATGCGGGGGAAAGCTTCAGTTCAGAAGAACGTGATAAGGCCGACACGTCAGCCGCAACCTGTTGCCACACTTTTAAACCGAAGTCCGTGTAAATTTTATTACGCGATTCATTTTGCATTTGGAGGTGCAGTTTATTATGGAAGATCATGAAAACGACAAGCATCAGAATGAAGAGCATGTTAGCCGCAAACGTGTAGATTACCCCCGTCACATTCATGAACGATCTGCCAAGCGCCGTAATGATCGTGAGGAATATGCAGCAGAGGTTGCTCCCGGCTCAGTTGCGACTCGACATGAGGTCAAGGGTGAAGAGCAAGGTATAAACAATAGTGGTCGTATTTCTGGCTATGTTGGTCTGGCTGCGGGAATTGCCTCATTGTTTATGTGGTCCATTGTTCTGGGGCCTATTGCTGCAGTTTTAGGCTTTTTTGCTTATGTGAATGGCAGCAAAACGACCGGCATTTGGTCGATTGGTCTTGGGGCGCTGGCGACATTGAGTTATTTTGCTTTTATCCCGTTCGTTCGCTGACCTTGCTGGAGGAAAAAGTACAGTTTTCTTTTGTATATCCGAGAAAAATCATCTTAGTGATATAATTACATTTAAGCTGATCTATAAAGCTCCGCTGTCTTTTCGACAGAAACGGAGCTTTTTTTCATTAAAAGGTATGGAAGTACATAGTAAAAAGTTGTATCATAGCAGTAACGACAAGCTATTTGGGATATAACAACTATAGAAAGTTGGGAACACCACATGCAAATTGATCCGCGCGTGTCCAAGTCCATGTTAGACATGCAGCTGTTAAATAATATGAGTGCTACAACCCAGACGGGGACAACGGACGCTTTTTCCGGATTACTGGAACAAGTAGGTCAGTTGGAAACAGATGGTGCTGTGACTCGAGAAAATTCAAGTGATGTTACCAGAGACGAAAATGGTTTGCTTTGGCTTCAATTGGGACCTTCGAGGGGAACGGCTTCGTCATTGTATCCCGCTCCTTCCAGCACAGCAACAGACGGACCTACAACACCTACGGCATATGATGATTTGATTAACGAGGCTAGTCAGAAATACGGCGTTCCAGTAGCGTTGATTAAAGCAGTTATTGATACGGAATCTTCATTCAATCCGTCGGTCACTTCTTCGGCCGGGGCCAAAGGGCTTATGCAACTTATGGATGCTACGGCTCAAGGTCTGGGAGTCAGTGACCCGTATGATCCTGGACAAAATATTGATGCTGGAGTTCGTTATTTGTCTTATCAGATTAAACGTTTTAACGGACAAGAAAATATGGCGCTGGCTGCATATAATGCAGGTCCCGGACGGGTGCAGCGGCTTGGTGTAAGTAGTGATGAACAGTTAATGTCTGTACTGGATAAGCTTCCGCTGGAAACGCAAAGATATATTAACAAGATTCAAAATGCACGTGAAAAATATACGATCTAAGCCCTATAGCTTATAACGAAAAAAGTGCGTAATTTCAATTTAGATTAGGTCCGCAGAACAGGGTCAATATGGGGAAAGGGTGTCGCTATAATGTAGCGACCTTTCCCTGTTTTGGTCTTTTTTTGTTGCAGCAGTTGTAGGGTAGAAAGGGGAGTTTAATGAAATATTTTGATTATGCCGCGACAACTCCGCCTTTTGAAGAGGTGATTACAACCGTTGCCGAGATCATGAGACGCCACTATGGCAATCCATCTTCGATGCATCGGTATGGAGAGGATGCGGATAAGTTGCTTAAGCGTTCGCGCGAAGTATGTGCTGCGGCTTTGGGAGTGTATCCATCAGAGATTGTCTTCACATCTGGGGCAACGGAAAGCAACAATCTTGCTATTAAGGGAGTAGCTTTGCAGTATCAGACCAGAGGCAAGCATATTGTTACTGTATCGACAGAACACCCGTCTGTGTATGAAGCTTGCAGACAACTGACAAATCTGGGTTTTGAGGTTACATTTTTACCTGTCGATGCAGAAGGGCATGTGAGCGCCGAACAGGTTTGTGCCGCTGTCCGTAAAGATACGATTTTAGTCAGTATTATGCATGTCAATAATGAGACGGGAAGGGTGCAACCGGTGCATGATATCGGAGCTGCGCTGAAGAAACAGTTCCCCCGTATTCTATTTCATATTGACGGTGTACAAGGGTTTGGAAAGCTGCCGGTTGATATCCGGGGCTGGCAGGCTGATCTGTACAGCCTCTCTGCGCATAAGCTGCGTGGACCTAAAGGTGCTGGACTACTATTCGTTCGGGAAGGTGTAGAGGTTTTCCCACTGCATAGTGGCGGCTCTCAGGAGCAGGGTTTTCGTGCAGGTACGGAAAATGTGCCACTGCTTGTTGGTATGTCCAAAGCGGTACGACTAGCGGGCGAACGACAAGCAGAAACAGCACGACGTATGACCGAGTGGAGAGAACGGGTGGTCGCAGAAGTGCAGACAATCCCTCAACTGCGGCTAAACAGCGGGGAGGAAGCACCGCATATTGTCCACTTTTCGTATCCGGGTATGAAGGCCGAGGTGCTGCTGCATACGCTGGAGCAACTAGGTGTGGCCGTATCCACCAAATCGGCTTGTTCTTCGAAGTTGGCCGAGCCCAGCCGGGTGCTGCAGGCGATGGGCCGCAATGAGGCAGAAGCATCTGGCGGCATTCGTATCAGCTTCGGTGACGAGCATACGGAACAGGATATTGACGAGCTTATACTTGCACTGCAACAGGCTGTAGCCAAGCTGGAATCCCTTGAAAGGTGGAAACGTTAAAATGCACTATGATATGCTGTTACTTCGCTTCGGTGAATTTACATTAAAAGGGAAGAACCGAACTCGTTTTGAAAAGGCAGTACTGAATCACGTGAAGCTGCTGCTCAAGCCGTTTCCCGGCGCTTCTTTGCGGAAGGAATTTGGACGGATTTATGTGGTACTCGGAGGAGAGCCTTATGAACAGATCATTCAAGTGTTACAAAAAGTGTTTGGCATCACGACAATAAGTCCTGTCAAAATGGCTCCTGTCGAGCTGGGTGCTATAATTGAGACCGCTGTAGCTTTGATGCGTGAGCTGAATGTGGCCGAGGGAACGACTTTCAAGGTAAATGCCCGCAGAGTGTGGAAGGAGTTTGCTCATTCCTCACAAGAGATGAACCATTTAATTGGTTCTCCTATTTTGCGAGAGTTTCAAGCGTTGAGGGTCGATGTGCATCAACCAGATATTGAGTTGCGTGTGGAGGTCAGAGAGCAGGCGGCCTATATATTCAGCGATGTTATTATGGCTGTAGGGGGCTTTCCGTTAGGAACGAACGGTAAAGCTATGCTGCTGCTGTCTGGTGGAATCGACAGCCCGGTAGCAGGATGGTCTTCCATGCGTAGGGGACTGGAAATTGAATGTGTACATTTTTATAGCTATCCGTTTACAAGTGAGCGTGCGAAAGAAAAGGTCATTGAATTGGCAAGGGTATTAGCAGGCTATGCAGGGCGGATCAAAATCCACCTTGTACCGTTTACAGAGGTGCAGACGGCCTTTACGCGCACTGGACAGGACAATCTGATTATAACGCTAATGAGACGGTCTATGCTGCGAATTGCAACGATGCTGGCTGAGCGTGAAGGAGCGCTGGCACTCGTGACGGGTGACAGTCTGGGTCAAGTTGCTAGTCAAACGTTATCCAGCATGAATGTGATTGGCCGTTCGACAGAATTACCATTGCTGCGACCTCTCGTCATGATGGATAAGCAGGAGATCACGGAAATCGCTAAGCAAATTGGCACCTACGATTTATCCATCCTTCCATATGAGGATTGCTGCACATTGTTTGTTCCTAAATCCCCAACGACCAATCCAAATTTGTGGGTTGTTCAAAAGATTGAAGCCTCTATTCGGGATTTAAATGCCTTGATTGAACAGGCTGTGGCTGCAACGGAAACGCTTGTCCTGGAGGCAGGCGGAGCTATAGAGGGGCGTAATGAGGAAGTTATACAGGAAGATTGGTTTTAAACAAAAAGGCAGACCCACTGTTATTATGGGGTCTGCCTTTTTTGATTTTAGTTAAAACAGTTTTTGAAGCATTTTAAACAGCTTTTTCTCGACTGGACATTGCTTTGCGATTTTGAAGATATCCCGTGAGCAAAATACCAGCCATAACTGTAGCAATAAACAAGATGCGCAGCGCAGGGTGCTCGGTAAAGTAGGGTTCCAGCTTACGTTCTTCAGTAATCATATTAGAGGCCGTATAACCAAGCACAGCCGATCCCAAATAGATAATCCAGGGGAATTTATTGATCAGTTTAATAAAAAGAGTGCTTCCCCATACCACGATTGGCACGCTGATTAACAGGCCCAGCACTACAAGTAGCAAATGCTGCTGGGCAGCGCCAGCAACAGCAATCACATTGTCCAGACCCATAGCCGCATCGGCTACAACAATCGTGCGGATAGCACCCCATAATGTTGTTCCCGCTTTGACTTCGGTATGGTCCTCCTGGTCTACGAGCAACTTATACGCAATCCAGACTAACATAATCCCCCCGATGAGTAACAACCACGGTACTTGAAGCAGCCAGAGTACCACAATGGTGGCTGCTATGCGAATAAGCAGGGCACCACCGGTGCCGTACAGTATCGCTTTTTTTTGCGTTGCAGGAGGCAGCTTTCTGGCGGCAAGTCCAATTACAATCGCATTATCCCCTGCGAGCAGAAGATCAATAAATATCACATTAAGCAGTAGCCAAAAGAACTGAAGTCCGGACATATCAATCGTTCTCATCTCCCTGATTAAACATCCTAAAATCGTTGTATGTGTTTATTTTAATACCCGTTTTCCGGAAATACGATTCATTATATGGCTGTTTGTTATTGATTTCAAGGTCTTTACTCAACGAATTTGACATCATTTTTTAATAAATGATGACTTATTTGACAAAGCTTATAAGCATAGCCTCGTCCTATTTCGCATACAAGTAGGATGGGGGTGTTTGTACACATGGAGCATATCATTTTGCTGTTGAAAATATTAATGATTAATTTGGTGTTAAGCGGTGATAATGCGGTTGTTATAGCCATGGCGAGCAAAAATTTGCCTGCAAGGCAGCGGAGTCAAGCTATATGGTGGGGGGCAGTCGGTGCAGTCCTCCTGCGCTGTGTTTTGACTTTTGTAGCTGTCATTTTGCTGGGCATACCCTTTATTCAGGCGGCAGGCGGTCTACTTCTGTTATGGATTGCGTTTAAGCTGCTTTATGAGAGTGAGGATCATGTAGGAGTCAGAGCAGAAACAACCATATGGAAGGCTATACAGGTGATTCTGGTAGCGGACTTTGTGATGAGTCTAGATAACGTATTAGCTATTGCAGCACTAGCAGATGGGGATATCGCCATTATTGTCATTGGTATTGCAATTAGCATTCCGATAGTTGTCTGGGGCAGCAACGTAATTGCGATCTGGCTTCACCGGTTCCCTGTACTTGTTTTGCTCGGATCTGCAATCCTGGCTTTTACGGCAGGAGAAATGCTACTGCGTGATCCCCGATTGGGTGTATGGTTAGCAGGTACGGGAGAGCTTATACATGCATGGTTACCAGGACTCTTAGCCTCAGCAGTTGTGATTGCAGGAATATATCGTCAGCTACGTGCTCATCATATTTGAACGTAGTTTTTTTGGAAAACATCGGCTAAAATATACTTAAAAACAATCACATTAAGCGACCTAAAAACAAATTCAGCAAACAAAGGAGACCACGATGAATTCCGGAAAAGAGCGTATGATCGGAGTGGGCATTGTTGCCGTAGGACTGATTATTTTGTTGGGGAAACTGGGGACGTTCTCCTTCTTGGGACGAAACTTTTGGCCTTTGCTGTTTTTAATACCTGGAATCGTACTGCATGCAATGTACAAGAAGCGTAAAGTTTCACCCGTTATGTTGCTGCCAGCAGGGATTTTATCAGTTTATGGCTTCTTATTTTTGCTCTGCAATATTTGGGGCTGGCATTTAATGGCCTATTTATGGCCTTTGTTACTTCTAGGTGTGGCGGTTGGATTATGGGAGTACGCCCTTAATGATATTTCGCTTTCTCGTAATGTATATACGGGGGGCGTGATATTGGGCTTGGTATCGGTACTTTTATTGGTCATTACCCTGTTAAGAACGGGTATCATATATGTTATTGCAGTTTTACTGATCGGCGCTGGAATCTGGTTGGTCGTAAACAACCGTGGCAAACGCAAATGGTAAACGACAAGCTGTGAGATTTTATGGCGGTAAATTACGGAACAGGCAATAATGTCTTGCTTTATGACATATTTCAACTATAATATAATGGATATGATAAGAGCGTCGGAGTGATTTCTGACGCTTATTTTAAGGTTTTCACGCGAATCGGAGAGAGAAGCTGTCTGTACAAAGCCTGAAACATATAGAAGGCTGGCAGGGAGTGGGCCTAAAGAACGATTGTTAGCCTTGAATCAGCACTGCTTCAGGATAGAGACACTATTTTGATATACGGAAAGGATATGGATACAAACCATGCATGCTAGAGAAAACATTCGCAATATTGCGATTATTGCCCACGTCGACCACGGAAAAACGACGCTTGTCGACAAGCTGCTTCAACAGTCCGGAACATTTAGAGAACACGAGGCTGTTCAGGAGCGCGCCATGGACTCCAACGATCTGGAGCGTGAACGCGGTATTACGATTTTGGCTAAAAATACAGCTATCACTTACAAAGATTATCTGATTAACATTGTAGATACACCAGGACACGCCGACTTTGGTGGCGAAGTGGAACGGATTATGAAAATGGTTGACGGTGTTTTGCTTGTCGTAGATGCTTACGAAGGTTGCATGCCGCAAACGAAATTCGTACTGCGTAAAGCGCTGGAACAAAATCTGACGCCTATCGTTGTAGTGAACAAAATTGACCGTCCGGCGGCTCGTCCGGCAGAAGTTATTGACGAAGTACTGGATCTGTTCATCGAGCTGGGTGCGAATGATGAGCAACTGGAATTCCCTGTTGTGTACGCTTCGGCGCTGAATGGAACATCCAGCATGGATGCTGAAAAGCAAGACGATAACATGCAAGCATTGTACGAAACAGTTGTAGAGCATATTCCGGCTCCAACTGAGAATGTAGATGAGCCTCTTCAATTCCTCGTAACACTGATGGATTATAACGAATACCTTGGCCGAATTGCAGTAGGTCGTGTAAACCGCGGTATCATCAAGCAGGGGCAAGCAGTCACAGTTATGCAACGTGATGGTAGTAGTAAATCGGCGCGTATTGAGAAGCTGTTCGGCTTCCAAGGCCTGAAACGTATTGAAACGGATCAAGCGGGCGCTGGTGACATTGTAGCGATTGCGGGAATTAAAGATATCAACATTGGTGAAACCATTGCTGATCCAAACCATCCTGAAGCGCTGCCTGTACTGAAGATTGATGAGCCGACACTGCAAATGACCTTCTTGGTTAACAACAGCCCATTCGCAGGTCGCGATGGTAAGTGGGTAACATCCCGTAAATTGCGTGAGCGTCTTCTGAAAGAACTCGAAACGGACGTCAGCTTACGTGTTGATGAAACGGATAGCCCGGACGCCTTTATTGTATCCGGACGTGGTGAGTTGCATCTGGGTATCTTGATTGAAAACATGCGTCGTGAAGGTTACGAACTGCAAGTGTCCAAACCGGAAGTTATCGTCAAGGAAATTGATGGTAAGAAAATGGAGCCAATCGAACGTCTCCTTATTGATATTCCGGAAGAAAGCATGGGCGCAGTTATGGAAAGTTTGGGCTCCCGTAAAGCCGAAATGGTTAACATGATTAATAACGGCACCGGACAAGTTCGCTTGGAATTCCTGATCCCTGCACGTGGTCTGATCGGCTACACTACAAACTTCCTGACTTTGACTCGTGGTTATGGCGTAATGAACCATGCGTTTGACAGCTATGGACCATTTGTTGGCGGTCAAGTAGGTGGACGTCATCAGGGTGTACTCGTGTCAACAGAAAACGGCAGCTCTACATTTTATGGTATGCTGGGCGTAGAAGATCGCGGTATTTTGTTCCTAGAGCCAGGTACTGAAATCTATGAGGGTATGATCGTTGGAGAGCACACACGTGATAACGACATCGTCGTTAACATTTGTAAAGAAAAACAACTGACAAACGTTCGTTCAGCAACAAAAGACGATACAGTTAAACTGAAAACACCTGTAATCTTCTCTTTGGAGCAGGCGCTCGAATACCTGAATGATGACGAGTATTGCGAAATTACACCTAATGCCATCCGTTTGCGTAAAAAGATTTTGAACAAAGGTGAACGCGAGCGTGCAGAGAAGCAACGTAAAACAGCACAAGCAAATATGTAATTGATTGGATTGGTCTTTGGCCACAGCGGCGACGCCCGGGAACGGGATGCGCCGCTGTGTGTGTTTTAGGATTGTAAACTTGGAGAAAGCTATATTTCTCAAAACGCAGGAAAAGGTGTTGAAGCATGAGTAATCTTTCGAACGGATTGCCTCCCCGGACACAAACCGGGAAAAAATCCGCCAAACCGAAAAAAACGAAAAAGAAAAAAAGCTTTTTCAGATCGTTTATGAAGTTTGTCTTGTTTCTGCTCATTATAGGTATTTTAGCAGCAGGTGGTTATACCTACTATCTTTACAATCAGGTAGAGGAAGTTTTGGATACGGGGATCAACAAGGAAGTACCCAAAACACAATTGGCAGAAGCTAAGCCTTTGACTATCTTATTGCTAGGAACCGATTACCGCCCTGATCATCCGACTTATTTGTCCGACGTTATTATGGTAGCTACATTGAACCCCAATACTAAATCGTCTACCATCGTGTCCCTACCGCGCGATACGCGTCTAGAAATGGATGGATATAAACCTCGCAAGTTGAATGAGTATTATCCGGTGTTTAAGGCTAGAGAAAAAGAATCTGGTGAAGTTGCTGAAGAACAGATGAAGAAGATGATCGGCAAATATTTAAACATTGATATCGATTATGTGACGGTTATTAACTTCCAGGGCTTTAGAGATGTAGTAGATAATTTGGGTGGCGTAGATGTGACGGTTGATAAAAACATGTGTTATCGTGACCGTGCAGATGGTACCGATATTAATCTGACAGCTGGAGCCAAGCATTTGAACGGTGACCAGGCTCTTGATTTTGTTCGCTACCGCAAATCGAATTGTCGTCCGAGAACAGCTGAATCTGACGATTTTGATCGCAATCGTCGACAAAATCAGGTGCTTCATTCTCTAATTGACCAAATGCAATCCTTTAACGCTTTGACCAAGTTTAGTGCAATTATTAAATCGGTTGATAAGAATATGATGACAGATATTGAGTCACAGCAAATGAAGAATATCGTACAAACCTATTGGAATATTTCCAAGCAAAATGTGAAATACAATCCGGTAGCGGGAACATGGCGTAGCCCGTATGTGTACATTGATGAGCAACAGCTCGATTTGGCCAAACAAGCGCTACAAGAGGAGTTAGCTAAAAAAGTAAGCGACAATACCGCAGCTTCTTCCAATTCCTGAGTATGTATATTTCTTCCCGCTTATGTTATACTCGCAGCGAGTAAAGCTCTTATATAACATAAGGGGGTTGAGGTATGTCTAAAGTTATAGTGAACCAAGTCTAGGTCCAGTGAGCAATCACTGGGCCTTTTGTGTCTAAATTCAAAAATGGACAGGCTCAGAGGCTATCTTCACTTACAACTTTTCGTTGTTTTATGCTGCTTTGGGGTTCTTTTTTTCAGGGAATCAGCAAGTATTAGGTACCCAGTGAATAGGTATAGGTATGAAACACGAGATTGTCCACGCCGCTTTGGAGGGGATTTAATGAAGAAAATTTTTGTGCTGGATACGAATGTGCTGCTGCATGATCCGAAAGCCATTTTTACCTTCAAAGAACATGAAGTTGTTATTCCAGCTGTAGTTCTGGAAGAAATCGACTCCAAAAAACGCAACGCGGATGAGATTGGACGGAATGCCCGCAATGTATCGCGATTGTTGGACGGATTGAGAGAAGTGGGCCATCTGCATAGTGGCGTTCCACTTCCCCAAGGTGGAAGGCTTAAGGTTGAGTTGAACCACCGAAGTTTTTTGAAAGTTCAGGAGATGTTCGGGGAGGTTTCGAACGATAACCGGATTTTGGCGGTCGCCTTGAATTATCATCTGGAAGAGCAGGAGCAGCCTGAGCCGCGTTCGGTCGTTTTGGTCAGTAAAGACGTGCTGGTCAGGATCAAAGCAGATGTATTGGGACTGCTGACTGAAGACTACCTCTCCGATAGAACAGGCGATTTAAGTGAGCTATACCCCGGATACTCGGCAATACAGGTGCACCCGTCCATCATAGATGAATTTTACTCTAACCGTTTTTTACTAATCAAGTCACTGGAACTACCTTATACACTGTATCCACATGAATTTGTCATTCTGAAAGATGAAATGGGAACTGGAAAATCAGCATTACTGAAAGTTAACCAGGAGGCAGAGCGATTAGAGCCGCTGTACTTGAGTAACGAATCAGTATGGGGAATCAGCGCGCGCAATGCTCAACAGAGGATGGCATTGGAGCTTTTGCTTAATGATGATATCCCTCTCGTGACCATTACAGGAAAAGCGGGTACGGGCAAAACGTTGCTGGCGCTGGCGGCAGGTTTGCTTAAAGTAGAGGATGAACATCGCTTCAAGAAACTGCTGATTGCTCGACCTGTTGTTCCTATGGGCAAGGATATTGGTTATTTACCAGGAGAAAAGGATGAAAAGCTTCGTCCATGGATGCAACCAATCTACGACAATCTGGAATATCTGTTTGATGCCAAAAAATCAGGTGATATCGACAAAATTTTGATGGGCTTGGGCAGTATTCAGGTGGAGGCACTTACTTATATTCGCGGACGTTCGATACCTGGGCAATTTATTATAGTCGATGAGGCGCAGAATTTATCCCGACATGAGATTAAAACGATTGTGTCTCGGGTGGGTGAGGGAAGCAAGATCATTTTGATGGGAGACCCGGAGCAGATTGATCACCCTTATCTGGATGCAGCCAGCAACGGTTTAACCTATGTAGTGGAGCGGTTTAAGCAAGAAGGGATTAGCGGGCATATCATGTTGGAAAAAGGAGAACGCTCCAAGCTCGCACAGTTGGCAGCCGATCTGCTATAAAGTCCATATCGTTATTACAAATAACAAGACCTCGGGAATATCCCGGGGTCTTGTTTTATACGCGTGAAAATTCAGAACATTGAAGGCAAGCAAAAGCCAGTTTACTTAAAATTTAATTCGAGCTTAACTTCAAGCATTCCTGCTAAAGTGCGTACTTCTGTGGCTTTGACATAGGAAATAAGCTGCTGTGGGTAGAAACCCAGATCAAAATCCCTTTCCAGCTTGTTGCGGGTCGTATCAGGTAGTTCCAGACCATTAAATACTAATCGATCCACATGAAATAAAATTGAATTTTTTGGTTCATTCTCCACCGTGTAGTGACCTTCTACCCTTAATTTCATCGTTCCTTGTTGGCCTTCTACCATAATTTGATCCTGCGCAAATGTAAAGTTGAAGTGATTAAACAATTCATTTTCTGACTTTAAAAAACGGTTAAAGTCCTCTTCACGAATGCTTATCGTAATGACTTTTCCATTTGTAACCATGGCACCTTGTTGTTGTTGAATGAATTGCGGTAAATCCTGCATAGCTTGAGCTAAAGCTTTAAAGTGTTTATTTACCTCGTAGACACCTACATTCTCCCAATAAGCTGTCATTTCGCCAATTAGCTTGCGTAGGGTATCCGGGTCATTACTGGCGCTAACGCCGTCATTTACACGCGACTGAAGCAGGACAATGCGTTTGCGTTGAGCCAGTAAGTTTGTTTTGACTGTCTCCAATTCCATTGACGCTTGGGTGACTTGTTGTTCTGTTTTTCGCATAGATTGATAATTGGATTCGTATTCTTGAAGCACATCCTGATCGTGACTAATCAATAACAAGTAGTAATCGTACAGAGAGAGAAGTTGCCTTATACTTTTTGCCCCTAGCACCACACTTAACAGCTTGTCCCTTTCCCCCATATAATAAGATCGCAGCACAGAGCCTGCACGCTTCCGTTGTATGGTCATTTGCTCTTGCTGAACGGTGAGGTTACTTCGCAGTTCCTGCTGGCGCTGCAAAAGAGTCTGTTGCTCCTGACTGATTCGCTCAATTTCATGGTCTATCTCTACAATCGACAGGCTATCTTGTAAAATCTGACTTTCTTCTTGGGAGGGAGCGGCTAGAGTAGGACGTACATATATGAAAGTTAGCAACATAATGGTGGTCAGCAGGGTGCTGATTGTGATTTTTATTCGTTTGTTCATTTGGTTTCCCCTTTTATGTATTCCCGAAAAAAACTAATAGTAATGTATATGATCCTTTCTGTTTCTTTAACCATTCATTTTATTGTACAGCAGTCTGAGCATGCTTGAAACCCGAAACTGTTTACGTTCACGTATGAGTTCTTGCAGAAATGGAAATACAATTTAGTATCAAATAGATTCTATGAACTCTACGAGAGGCATAGGAATGAATAAACAGCTTTTATACCCTATTCAAATACCGGCAGGATCGGTTCATGAAGACGGTTATTTCAGGATGTTGTTAGGAGGGCTAGAGGCATGACTGCAATAAGACAAGATGCATGGAGTGTAGAAGATGACTTGATATTGGCGGAGGTGACATTGCGGCATATCCGTGAAGGTGGAACGCAGCTTGCTGCGTTTGAGGAGGTTGGACAAAAGATAGGAAGAACCTCTGCAGCATGCGGCTTTCGTTGGAACAGTTGCGTGCGCAAACGTTACGATGAAGCAATTAGCATTGCCAAAGCACAGCGCCAGAAGCGCAGTTATATCCGCAAGCAGAACCCGGTGGGTGTATCACAGGTTGCGGCTTTTGCCTCGCTTGATACAGTTGAAGGTGGGTACAGAACAGATGGTACGAGTGAGGATACATTATCTATTGATGCAGTAATTCGTTTCTTGCGTCAATGGAAGGGATCCGTCCAAGAAACGAATCGGCAGATTAAGATGCTGGAGAAAGATTTACGGGAAAAGGAAGAAGAATTGAATCAGCTTCGCTCCATTAATGACCGGCTGTCCAAAGAAGTGAATGAGGTGCAAACCGACTATCGTGTTGTGAATGATGATTATAAAGCTCTGATTCAGATTATGGACCGGGCTCGGCGCTTGGCTCTAATTACTGAAGATGAGGAAGAGCTTAAATCCAGATTCAAAATGGACGCCAATGGGAATCTGGAGCGCATTGAGTAACAAGATTACTTCTGCAATTCTGAAATAGAACGTCAACTAGCGCTTTGCCGTAGTTGGCGTTTTTTGTATTTCTTTAGAGTGCATATGATATAGTAGAAAAAAAGATGGAAGCGAGACGATACAAAGGTGATTGATATTATTGGAGCGGGTTCGCTGGGATTGTTGTTTGCCGGGAGGTTATCTGCCTCGGGTACAAAAGTAAGGCTGTGGACACGTACACTTGAGCAGGCACGCGTCATTACTCATGAAGGAATTACTGTGTTTGATAAGGAGGGACAGGTGGCAATACATGTGTCCGGAGATAAATTGAAGGTAGCGCCATTGGCAGATTGGCAACGGTTAAATTCACAGGCTCCGGCACGATGGATAATGCTTATGACCAAACAGGGGGCGATTGAGGAAGTATTAGAACAGATCCAGCCTGCAGCTCAAATGGACAGAGCTATAGGAATCGTTTGCTTGCAAAATGGAATCGGTCATATAGAACGCATTAGAAAGGCTTGGCCTAAAGCTGTGGTATATCCTGCTGTGACGACTGAAGGAGCCAAGAGGCAGGGAGTCGCATCTATTGTACATGCAGGATCGGGTGTTACTGAAATAGGTTGTTCGGAGGAAGGGGAGGAGTCGAAGAACAATAATTTTAACCAATGTGTGCTAAATCGGCTGCTTGCAGCAGGATTTGACGCTTGCTTGTCGAAAGAAATCGAGAACGGTATGTATCGCAAGTTGTTGATCAATGCTGTAATCAATCCGCTGACGGCGGTATGGCGAGTTCGTAATGGCGAGCTGCTTTCGCACCCTATTCGAATACATATGATGCGCAGGTTGTACGATGAAGGCATTCAAGTGTATGAAGCTCATGGTATCCACTGGGAAAACGCATGGTGGGAGCAAATTATAAATGTATGCCGGTCAACGGCAGAAAATCACTCGTCCATGCTAGCTGATGTACTTGCACAGTCCATGACGGAAGTTGCTTCAATTAACGGACAACTGGTGCAGATGGCAGATCAGGCTGGGGTTACTGCACCAACTCATGAGGTATTGTGGCAATTAATTGAAGGTATGCGGCTAAAAGAGGGGTGATCAGTTGAGTCTTATACAAGGTACTATTATCACTTTCAGTATTCTTCCCTTTTTTCCGTTTTTGATCGTGTTTGCGGTTTGTCGCTACATTCTTAAAATGGAAAAAAAGAAATCGTTACTTACTTCTATGGATATTACCACGTTTTTTCTGATATTTTCCGTCGCAGCACTCTTTAACGTCATTTTTACATCTCGATTCGGTTTTTATTTGATTCTACTGCTCCTATTACTGGCCTTGGGTTTAATTGGAGGAGCTCAAAATCGAATAAAAGGAAAGGTTGATGGTAAAAGATTATGTAGAGCGGTCTGGAGATTAACTTTTATAGCAATGACATTGGCGTATATTTTGTTGACTGTTGTTGGTATATTTAAGAATATATTCAACATCATGTGATATAAGATGACATGGAATGGTGAAAAAATATGAATTAATCATGTTTTTTTGAAAAAAAAGCTCAATTTGAAGAAATGTAATGTAGATTTTTTTGACCGCTGGTTGTATAATCTATAAACATATACCACTTTAGAACTAGGGGGAAAACGCTAGATGAAAAGGAAAAGCTTTTTAGTCCTTTTGACACTCATTCTTGCAGTTGGCGCATTGCTCGCAGGTTGCGGCTCCAGCAAGAACGATACCAATGGTAAGGGCGCACAAGAAAACACCTCGACTACGCCGGCTCCGGCCGACAAGCAAATTTTGCGCGTTAACCTTTCTTCCGAGCCGCCAACCTTCGATCCGGCACAAGCTCAGGATAGTCAAACGAACGCGGTTCTGAAAACTTTGTATGAAGGTCTCGTACGTATGGGTCCTGACGGCAAAGAAATCCCTGGCGTTGCTGAATCTTGGAAAATCTCTGATGACGGCAAAACCTACACGTTCAAACTTCGTGATACTGCAAAATGGAGTAATGGCGACCCAGTTAAAGCAAGCGACTTCGTATTTGCTTGGCAACGGGTATTGGACCCTTCGACGGCTCCGGCACCTCCATATGCTTACCAATTGTACTATATCAAAAATGCTGAGGGCTACAACCTGAGCACTTCGAAATCTTATAAAGGCACTAAAGTTACAGATTTTAAAGATGTAGGTGTCAAAGCTGTTGATGACCATACATTGCAAGTAGAGCTGGATCACCCAACTCCGTACTTCTTAGGATTGACTTCTTTCTACACTTTCTATCCTGTAAATCCTTCTATTAAAGGTAACGATAAGTGGGCTGTTCAGAAAGATAGCATGATTACTAACGGACCTTTCAAATTAACGGCTTGGGATAGCGGTCAAAAGATCGAAGTAACCAAGAACGAAAACTATTGGGGTAAAGACGAAATCAAGTTGAGCAAAATTACGATGTCCCTTGTAAACAGTGGTGCAACTGAACTGGCTTCGTACAGAAGTGGACAACTTGATTATGCAGGTATGCCAACAGGTGAAATTCCTACTGACCAAATTACGGCTGTAAAAAACGAATTGTCTAACGAGTTTAAGGCTAAAGGAATTGCAAGTACGTACTACTACCTGTTTAATGTAACTGAAAAACCATTTAACAATGCCAAAATCCGTAAAGCGTTTGCGATGGCTATTCAACGTCAACCGATCGTTGAACGTGTAACAATGGGCGGTCAAATTCCTGCTTACGGCTTTGTACCTCCAGGTATCAAAGGAGTATCTCAAGAATTCCGTAGTGAGAATAAAGATGATTACTTCAAAGAAGACTTCACTGAAGCAAAAAAATTGCTTCAAGAAGGTATGAAAGAGGAAGGCATAACTACACTTCCTACAATAACCATGCTGTATAACTCCAGTGAAAGTCACCAAAAGATTGCTTTGGCAGTAGCTGATATGTGGAAGAAAAACCTTGGCGTGGACGTTAAAACCCAAAATCAAGAGTGGGGCGTATTTATCCAAACACGTAACAAGCTGAATTTCCAAATCGCCCGTGGTGGTTGGTCTGCTGACTATAATGATCCGATGACATTCCTGGATATGTGGACAACAGGCAATGGTAACAACAATGCGGGTTACGCTAACCCTGCATATGACGCTTTGATTAAAGCTGCCAAAACAGAAACTGATCCAGCTAAACGCATGGAAGATTTTGCGAAAGCAGAGAAAATTCTGGTTCAAGATGATATGGTAATGCTTCCGATCTACTACTATTCAAATGTTTCCTTAACGAAACCGAATGTAAAAGACATCGGGCTTGACTTTAGTGGAGCAATTGATTTTACAAGAGCGTATATTACACAGTAATTGAAGCTCAATTCTGAAGTTTGATAGTTACTTCGGGATATATATGTGGATAGAACCATATATATCCCGTTTTTTTTGTGTGTTCTAGTCTTTTCCATCATCATGTAACCATGCAAATAAGTAGATTGGACAGTCCAATTCTATTTCGATAAAATCGAATGGTGTCGAAAAAAATTTATGGGGGGTGTAAACGGGCAATGACGCGTTATTTGATCAGTAAATTCTTCTATATGCTGCTGTCTTTATTCATTCTGATCTCTGCGACGTTTTTTCTCATGAAAGCAATTCCGGGTAACCCCTTCATGAGTGAAAAAGCGACTTCTCCTGAGATTCAAGCCCGGTTAATGGAGCAATATGGGCTGGATAAGCCTGTATATATCCAATATTTCAAATACTTAGGTGATATTGCTTCAGGTGATTTTGGCATTTCTATGAAAAAACTGAATCAAAGTGTTACTGACATTATCGGACAAACGTTCACAGTTTCCTTGAAACTGGGTTTTGTTGCCATAATCGTGTCGATAATTGTCGGTCTCTTGCTAGGTATGCTGGCAGCTTTGTACCATCGTAGGCTCATAGATAACGTCGCAATGATATTAGCTATCATGGGGATTGCGGTTCCCAGCTTCGTTCTGGCATCGTTAATTCAATTTTACTTTGCTCAACAGTTAGGTTGGTTTAATGTTATGGGCTTTGAAGGTCCGATGGATTACGTTCTACCTGTTGCGGCTCTATCCGCTTCACCGATTGCGTTTATCGCACGACTAACGCGTTCCAGCATGCTGGAAGTGCTCCATGCGGATTACATTAAGACTGCCAAAGCTAAAGGCTTAAAATCCATTACAATTATGTTCAAACACGTTGTACGTAACGCCATTCTGCCGGTTGTTACCTATGTAGGACCAATGACAGCCAATATTATTACGGGTTCAGTTGTTATTGAACGTATCTTCGGGATTGGCGGTATTGGTAAGGTATTCGTAGATAGTATTACAACCCGCGATTATACCATGATTATGGGAGTTACTATTTTTTACGGTATTTTGCTGATGGTGGCACGTTTTATTACGGATATTGCATATGGATTTATTGATCCGAGGATTAAGCTTACTGGCGGGAAGGAGGGATAACTTTATGTCTGTTAAAGATAATGCTGTGAACTTGGATAAGCTTCAGGTAAAACCGGAAGATTTCCAGAAGGTCGGAGCGGATGAAAAGCAGTCTGAAGTTATTCAGCGCGAAAGCTTGTCCGCTTGGCGAGATGCTTGGGAGCGACTTCGTAAAAATAAACTGGCTATGACGAGCTTGAGTGTTTTGGTTCTCATTGTGCTTGCTTCAATCGTTGGCCCGATGCTGTCCCCATACGATGACCGCACGAATGATTTGTTGAGCACCAATCTTCCTCCTTCGGCGGAACATTGGTTCGGAACAGATGATCTGGGGCGTGATATGTTTGTACGTACTTGGATGGGCGCTCGGATTTCCTTGATTATTGGTTTGGCTGCTGCAATGATTGACTTGATGATTGGAGTTATTTATGGTGGAATCATGGGTTACTTTGGTGGCCGCGTTGATGAAATCATGAATAAATTTTCTGAAATCCTGTACTCCATTCCTTACTTGCTTGTTACGATCCTGTTGCTGGTTGTACTGGAGCCAAGTATTACCACGATTATTATTGCGCTCTGTGTAACGGGATGGATTAACATGTCGTGGATTGTGCGTGGTGAGATGTTACAACTTAAAAACCGAGAATTCGTACTTGCTTCCCGTTCAATGGGTGCTGGTGCAGGTCGTTTGCTGTTCCGTCACTTGTTGCCTAATGCGGTAGGACCAATCATTGTCACACTGACTTTGACAGTTCCAAGTGCTATTTTCTCCGAGGCATTCCTGAGCTTCCTTGGATTAGGGGTACAGGCTCCTCAGGCGTCGCTGGGTTCAATGATTGAATCAGCTCTGACCGGGTGGATGTATTACCCGTGGCGGATGCTTTTCCCGGCAGGTTTGATCAGTTTGATTATGCTTGCGTTCAACCTTTTTGGCGACGGCTTGCGTGATGCGCTTGATCCGAAGTTGAAGAAATAGGAGGTGAGATCATGGTGAGTAGCAACAATTTAATTGAGGTTGAAGGTCTTAAAAAGTATTTTAATGTTGGCAAAAACCGTGTGCTCAAAGCGGTGGACAACCTGAATTTCTATATTCGTGAGGGTGAAACGCTGGGTATGGTTGGCGAATCCGGCTGTGGTAAGTCTACAGCGGGTCGTACGATTTTGCGCTTGTATGAACCTACAGCAGGAAGCGTACGTTTTAACGGGACGGATATTTACAAATTATCACCGAGTAAAATGAAAGCCATGCGCCGTGATATGCAGATGATCTTTCAAGATCCGTATGCATCATTGAACCCGCGTTTTACTGTTTCTGATATTATTGGTGAGGCGCTGGATATTCACAATATGGCGGGTAGCCGTGCAGAACGTAAGAAACGGATTGAAGAGTTACTTGATCTGGTTGGTTTGAACCCTGACCATGCAACACGCTATCCGCATGAGTTTTCTGGTGGTCAACGTCAGCGGATCGGTATTGCACGCGCACTAGCGGTTAATCCTAAATTCATCATTTGTGATGAGCCGATTTCGGCTCTTGACGTATCTATCCAGGCTCAGGTTGTCAACCTGCTAAAAGAGCTTCAAGAACGTTTGGGTCTGACATATCTGTTCATTGCGCATGATCTGTCGATGGTTAAGCACATCAGTGATCGGGTAGCTGTAATGTATATGGGTAGAATGGTCGAGCTTGCAGAAAGCGCTGAGTTGTATGCAAATCCGATCCATCCTTATACGAAAATGCTTTTGTCGGCGATCCCACTTCCTGATCCAGAAGTAGAAGCTAACAAAAAACGGATTATTATGCCAGGCGACCAAGCAGGCCCGATTCATGATGCATCTGGCAATAAGACAGGGGCTTATAACCTGGAAAATGCCACGCTCATCGAAGTGTCCAAAGGACATTTTGTAGCTGAGCCTTATGCCTGATCTTGTTTTATGCAACAACCGCCGAGTTATTCGGCGGTTTTTTTTGTAGGAAGCTTTGACGTGGACATGGGCTTTCGGTACAATCAAGCAGTAAGGTTTTGGTGGAGACAGGAGGCAGACCCATGAAAATAATTTCGGAAACGCTTCGCGGAGGGTCGGCTTTGGCAGAAGATTATATACAGGGTACGGGACGCGCAAGCGATTTGTATGAGTATAATGTGCTGCACGCCGATGCTTATGCCCAACGGGCGAAGTGGCTGGATAAGACGGGGCATCTGCGATTAAACCGTAAGGATGTCGTAGCATGTCTTCGTATATACAATGAGAAATACAATTCGCATGAGGCGGTTCGTGCTTCATTGGACCGTCTGGATAGTCCAGATGCCTTAGTAGTAGCTGGCGGACAGCAAAGCGGACTGTTCACAGGTCCGATGCTGGTCATTTACAAAGCCGCTACAATTATTAAGGCAGCGAGAGAAGCTGAGGAACGGCTTGGACGTCCGGTTATCCCCGTCTTCTGGATTGCTGGCGAAGATCATGACTGGGACGAGGTCAATCATACATACGTAATGGCAAATGACCCACAAGTCGTCAAAATCAAGCTGAATAAGCAACCTGAACGCCGTTCTTCGGTTAGTGCGATTAAAGTTGATACTGTTGAGTGGAAGCAAGCGATAGCGGATATAGAGCAAAGCTTGCCAGATTCAGAACATAAGGCTGATATAATGCGCATGATTGAGAACGGATTAACGGACTCATATGGACTGAGTGAAGCCTTTGCCAAGTTGCTGGGCCTTTTGTTCGGCAGCTATGGATTAGTACTTTTGGATTCAGCAGATCCTTCGCTACGCAAGCTGGAAGCATCCGTTTTTAAGCGGCTGGTTCAGTACAATGATGAGTTGGAGCAGGCTTACCGGACGACTGCCACGCGGATCGTAGATTATGGCTATCATTTACAAGCGGATGTGCATGAAAGCGGCGCGAATCTCTTTTATATCCATGAAGATGAACGTTTGCTGCTTTTCAAAAAAGCTGGGCTATTCACAGATCGACACGGTCTGGTAGTGTTTACTGTGGATGAACTGCTTGAAGAGATAGATAGACATCCCGAACGTTTTAGTAATAATGTGCTAACTCGTCCTCTAATGCAGGATTCACTGTTTCCGGTGCTGGCATCTGTGCTGGGTCTAGGAGAGATTGCTTACTGGGCGATTACACGGGATGCTTTCGGGGTGTTGGAGATGCAGATGCCGATACTGCTGCCACGAATGTCTTTTACGTTGGTAGAGTCAGGTGTGGAGAAGCATATGCTTAAGTATGAATTAAGTTTTGGTCAAGTTCGAGACGGACTTGAGGAACGGAAAAAGCAATGGATTGCCACTCAAGATCAGCTTGGAATGCAGGATCAGTTTTCCGGGGCAAAGGAAGCTTTTGTCCGCATGTACGAACCGCTTGTGCAGCAGACAGGTTTGATTGAAAAAGGTTTGCTACGGCTTGGAGAAACCAACCGCGATAAGATTCTGTCACAGATCGCCTATCTGGAGGCAAAAGTTCAGGAAGCGTTGCTTCGACAAAATGAAACAGCACTTCGCCAGTGGGATCGTATTGAATGGTCGCTTTTCCCATTTGGACAGCCGCAGGAGCGGGCGTATACGATCTATCATTTTCTGAATCGTTATGGTCTCAGTCTGATGGATACGATTATGAATGTACCATTGGATTTGACGGGGACGCATCGTGTTATTTATGTATAATTTGTTGTTTTATATAGGATTTATCATGGAATAAAATTTAACCAATTTGAAGGAGGAAACAAAGTATGACTTCCCATTCTCTGCAAAATAGCATAGTTCACGATCTTAAATTGGCTCCTGAAGGTCATTTGAAAATTGATTGGGTAGAAGCACATATGCCGGTATTGAACCGTATACGTCAACAATTCGAGCAAGAGCAGCCTTTTGCTGGTTTGAAGGTAACCATCTGTCTACATCTGGAGGCCAAAACGGCTTATTTGGCTAAAGTGGTACAAGCAGGTGGAGCGCAGGTAACTATTACGGGTAGTAATCCATTGTCCACACAAGATGATGTTTGCGCCGCATTAGTTGAAGATGGCGTTACAGTATTAGCTAAATACAATCCGGACCCAGAAGAATTCAAAAATTTGCAAATCAAGGCACTGGAAACAAAGCCGGATCTCATTATAGATGATGGTGGTGACTTGGTTACTCTGTTGCAATCCGAACGGCCTGATCTGATTTCTACGATCCGTGGGGGAGCAGAGGAGACAACTACTGGCATTATTCGTTTGAAGGCATTGGAAAAAGAAGGGCAACTACACTTTCCGATGGTGGCTGTTAATGATGCTTACTGCAAATATTTGTTTGACAACCGCTATGGTACAGGACAGTCAGCTTTCGACGGCATTATTCGTACGACTAATCTGGTTGTAGCCGGAAGTACAGTGGTTGTGGTAGGTTATGGCTGGTGTGGCAAAGGGGTTGCAATGCGTGCGAAAGGGTTGGGAGCCAACGTTGTTGTAACCGAAGTTGATCCAATCAAGGCTGTAGAAGCCCATATGGATGGTTTCCATGTGTTACCAATGGTAGAGGCTGCCAAACTGGGTGATTTCTTTATTACAGTAACTGGTAACAAGGCTGTAATTACAGGGGAACACTTTGATGTGATGAAGGATGGGGCTGTGCTGTGTAACGCAGGGCATTTTGATGTGGAGGTTAGTAAGCCTGAGCTTGCTAAACGTTCTGAATCCATTCGTACGGTGCGTCGTAATATTGAGGAATATCGCTTTAAAGATGGACGTAAAATGTATTTGCTGGCAGAAGGACGCCTCGTGAATCTAGCTGCCGCCGATGGTCATCCAGCAGAAATTATGGATACGACATTTGCGCTTCAGGCGCTTGGCTTGAAATACGTGAATGATCGTTACAATGAGCTTGGCAAAGCCGTTATTAATGTACCTTATGAAATCGATGAGCAGGTAGCTCGATTCAAGCTTGATAGTCTGGGAATCCAAATTGACACGTTAACTGAAGACCAAAAGGTCTATTTGGACAGCTGGAACGCGTAATCGGATTTTTTCGTCACGATTTTCGCTGCAAAAGTGTTGTGTTTTTAATGCAAGTGTTTGTTTAGGTTGACATAATGGACAGAGAGTAAGCCCTTTATTCCGTGTGGTTTCGAAACCTGATGCATATTGTCGGGTGCCGGCTTCATGGGATAAGGGGCTTTTTTGTATCTTATGACGCAGGGCTACAATAACAGACATAATGCTATGGATCCAGCTTCTATCACTTTTTGGTAATGAAAAAGAGGTCTTTGATTTTTTAAAGCGAATCTATTATGCTTAGGTGGTGGAAAGTGGGCCAAAGTGGGAGAATGGGGTAAGGGGTGACGAAACCAATGTTTATGGGGGAGTTCCAACATAGCATTGATGAGAAGGGTCGGCTTACTGTACCGGCCAAGTTTCGTGAACTTCTCGGTGCCTCGTTCGTGGTTACCCGCGGGCTGGACCAATGCCTCTTCGTGTATCCTATGGATGAGTGGGCTGTCATGGAGAAAAAACTTAAAGCACTGCCTCTGATGAAGGCCGATGCGCGGGCGTTTACCCGTTTTTTTTTCTCGGGGGCGACTGAATGCGAATTGGACAAACAGGGCAGGGTAAATTTACCGGGGAATTTGTGCGAATACGCCAAGCTTACTAAAGAGTGCGTCGTATTGGGAGTGTCCACCCGTGTAGAGATTTGGAGTAAGCACACTTGGGAGCAATATTTCAACCAATCAGAGGAAGCATTTAATGACATTGCTGAGAAATTGGTTGATTTCAACTTTGAATTGTAATTTAGGAGGTCAGCCGTTTGTTTCACCACATTACCGTACTCAAAGAAGAAGCAACACAGGCACTAAACATCAGGCAGGACGGGATTTATGTGGACTGCACGTTGGGTGGGGCAGGACACAGTTCCGTCATTGCATCACAGCTTGGCCCTGAGGGAAGGCTTATTGCCTTTGATCAGGACGACTGGGCATTGAACAATGCGCGAGAGAAGCTGTCAGCCTATGAAGGAAAAATTTCATTAGTGAAATCTAACTTCCGCCACTTGCAGGACAAGCTGACTGAATTGGGATTGCCCGAAAAAGACGGCGTCCCGCAGGTCCAGGGTATTTTGTTCGATCTGGGTGTGTCCTCGCCCCAGTTCGATGAGGGGGAACGGGGATTTAGTTACAATCATGATGCGCCGCTTGATATGCGGATGGATCAGAGTAGCTCGCTTACGGCTTACGAAATTGTCAATGAATGGTCGGAAGCAGAGATTGCGCGTATTTTGTTTCATTACGGAGAAGAGAAGTTTTCACGACGGATCGCAAAGATCATGATTGAACGTCGATTGAACAAGCCTATTCACACAACAGGGGAACTTGTCGATATTATCAAAGAAGGAATTCCGGCTGCGGCACGCAGAACCGGGGGACATCCGGCTAAACGCAGTTTCCAGGCTTTGCGGATTGCTGTAAATGATGAGTTGGGTGCACTAGAAGATACTTTGCATCAGGCAATAAGATGTCTGGCTCCAGGAGGCAGAATTTCGGTCATTACATTCCATTCTCTGGAGGATCGGATATGCAAGCATATTTTCAAGGAGTATTTGGCGAAAAGCATCTATCCATCTGATTTGCCTATTTTGGAGGACAAAATGATAGGCGATCTGAAGCTGGTGAACCGTAAGCCGATTGTAGCGTCAGAGCAGGAATTGGAGCTTAATCCACGGTCCCGGTCAGCGAAGCTGAGAGTTGCCGAAAAATTGTAAATTTAATGGAGAAGGAGAGGCGACATGGCTTATACACGCGGTAATTTGGCTGTAAAAGAAAGAGCCCGTCAGGAACAGGTTCAGCAACAACGGTATCGTGAGACCACCAAAGTCGTTACACGCCGCAGAGAGCTGCCGATTCGAGAAAAGCTGCTGTATCTATTGACACTTGTAGCGTGCATTGTCATTGCTGGTATGTTGATTGGCAGGTACGCTCACATTTATCAAATCAATTATTCGATTAATACGGCAAGCAAGGACATTTCCAAATTACAGACCAATATCGCCCAACTGAAGATTCAAAAGGAGCGTCTGGAAAATCAGATCGTGCCGACTGCAAAGGAACAGGGATATATCGAACCAACAAGAGAGCCCATTCGTGTGGAAAAACAGGCTGCCAAATAGTTAAGGGCATAGCATCAAGCTATGCTCTGACGTACATTTTTTTGCAGAGAGGTTTGAGCTATGGTCAAAAGAATAAAGCTTCGTACACTGCTGATAGGGGGATGTATTACCCTCTTTTTTCTTGTTCTGCTACTTAAGGTATTTTGGATTCAAGTTGTGAGCGGGGAGTACTGGCATAACCTGGTAGTTACTCAAGTGGAAAAAGATCAGGTGATTCAGCCCAAGCGTGGAACCATTACGGACCGTAAAGGAAACGTATTGGCTACGGATGCACCGGCTTATACGGTAGTTGTCAATCCTACCATCATTCAGGAGTATGATTTGGAGAATGAGGTTGTAGCTAAGCTACACCAATTACTCAAAACACCTGAGGATGAGCTGAGAAGGCATCTTTCTGCAAAGGATAAAGCGGGGAACTACTTAAAAAACCGCGAGATCCGCAATGGAGGCTGGAAGGTAGATCCTGAGGTCAAGGCACAAGTGGATACGTTCAAAGAGTATTTGAAGGATAAGTATCAAGTAATTGGAGCTGTGGACACTGTTCAAGGATCCAAACGCTATTATCCAGAAAATAAGCTGGCTTCCCATGTTCTTGGCTATCAAAGAAAAGATGGCACAGCAGGTATGGGGTTGGAAGCTTATTATAATAAAGAGCTCTCGGGGACGGCTGGAAAGCTTCTGTATCAGCGGGATCGGAAGGGAGTTCCTCTTCAAGGATCGGGAAGTGTCTATGAGCCGGCACAAAATGGTAAAAATTTAAAGCTGACGATTGACGATACGATTCAGTATTATATAGAGGATGCCATGCAGGAAGCTATTGCAAAATACAATCCGAAAACGATGACTGTGGTAGCGGCTGATCCCAAAACGATGGATGTTCTCGGTATGGCGACCTACCCGAATTTTAATCCCAATACATATGGGAGTACACCTTTGGAATATTTCCGTAATAATGCTACTCAGTCCATCTACGAGCCGGGCTCCACGTTTAAGATTGTAACCTTGGCTGCCGCGGTTCAAGAAAAGGTATTCAATCCGAATGAATCCTACCAATCTGGTATGATTCGGGTCGGAGGCTGGGATATTCGTGACGTAAGCCGTAACTGGGGAACGTTAACTTATCTTCAGGGGGTCAAGCGTTCGAGTAACGTCGGCTTTGTCCATCTGGGGCTGGATAAGTTGGGTGGCGAAAGGCTGAAGAAATATATTAATAACTTTGGATTCGGAGTGAAAACGGGCATTGATCTTCCGAGTGAGTCTACCGGAGCTATCACATTCCATACCCAGTACAAATCTGAGGTCGCAACGGCGTCATATGGACACGGACGTGTCCAGGTGACGCCAATCCAGCAGGTAGCTGCCATCTCGGCAATTGCTAACGGGGGGAAGCTGATGCAGCCTCATCTGGTAAAGGAAATTATAAACCCAGATACAGGCGAAGTGCAGACGATTCAGCCAAAGGAAATCCGCCAAGTGATTACTCAGGAATCTGCAGCTCAGACAAGTAGCTATCTGGAGCAGGTTGTGTCTGACCAGGAAATTGGTACGGGACGTCTTGCTTATATCGACGGATATCGTGTAGCTGGTAAAACAGGTACAGCGACGAAGGTCGTTGGAAAAGTATATGACCATTCGAAGGATGTCGTGTCCTTTATAGGTTTTGCACCGGTAAATGATCCGAAAATGGCTGTTTTGGTTGTTATGGACGAACCTAACAAATCGGTAGGCGGCGGTACAGCAGCAGCGCCTGTATTTAAAAAAATCGTATCCCAATCGTTGCAATATATGGGTGTTCCAAAAACGGGAACTAAAACGAATAAATCAGGTGGCGCTGTTGTAAAAACAGTGAATTTGCCAACGGTACCACAATTAACGGGTCAGGTGAAGAAGGATGCGCAAAACGCATTGCTCAAACAGGGGATTGCCTATGAAACGGTAGGCAAAGGCTCCAAAATTGTTCGCCAGTATCCTGAAGCAGGCGTCAAAATGAAACCCGGACAACGCATTTACTTGCTGACTGAGGATAGTGCCAACATGACTATTCCTGATTTTACAGGTGTTTCGTTGCGTGACACACTTCAAGTTCTAACCCTTATGAGGGTTGGTGTGCAGGTAAGCGGCGAAGGTTATGTCGTCTCTCAAAAGGCGCAAATGGTAAATGGAAAGCGAATCGTCAGTGTGATGCTTCAGCCGGCCAAAGAAACGGTGACCGGAGTGAAACCGGAGGATACACAGGACTCGACCAATGGAGTTGCAGCTAACCAGATTGGGAGCGCAACAAAAACGGAGGCCGATAATAAAAACGAATCCGGTACTACTGCCGAAGCTGGAACAGATGCGGGAGCTCCTAAGAGAGGAATATCGGCTGTTGCAGATGAGAAAAGTGCTGCTGAGATTAAAGGCGAGGATAACTGATAGCTTGTTCTAATGTTCGTTCTTTTGAATATTCATGAGGTAAGACATGTCATGAGTATTTGAGGAACGGAGGGAGCGCGTTTGAAAAAATCTAACGTGACCATGCGGCGAAGGCTGGTATGGGGGCTAATGGGATTATTTGTACTGTTTGCGGCCTTGTCGATCCGGCTCGCCTATGTTCAATTGGGTAAAGGAGGCGAGCTCTCGGCCAAGGCTGAGGATTCGTGGCGCCGCAATATTCCATTTGCCGCCAAGCGTGGCGAAATTTTGGATCGGCAGGGTACGGCGCTGACCTACAATGTCAGTTCGCCCACAGTCATGGCGATACCAGTACAGATTAAGAAGCCGGAAGAAACGGCACGCAGGCTGGCGCCCTTGCTGGATATGAGTGAGGATAAAGTGCTCAAGCTGATTACCAAACGAACAGCAAGCCAAAAACTTCAGCCCGGCGGACGAAAAATTACGATGGAGAAAGCGCAGCAAATTCGTGATTTGAAGCTGCCGGGTATCGTTGTTGCTGAAGACAACAAACGTTATTATCCTTATGGTGATCTAGCCGCTCATATTCTTGGGTTTACAGGAATTGATAATCAAGGGCTGACAGGCGTAGAGAAGCAGCAAAACAGTAAGCTTCGGGGAATTGACGGAAGTATTGCATATTTATCAGATGCAGGTGGTCGTCTGATGCCAGGTTCTTCCGAAAAATACATTGAACCGAAGGATGGACTGAATTTACAATTAACCATTGATAAGTCTGTGCAGTCCATTATGGAGCGGGAGCTTGACCAAGCCATGGTCAAATTTCAGGCGAAGTCCGCGTTGTCTATAGCTATGAACCCCAAGACGGGTGAAATATTAGGCATGGCTGGACGACCAAGCTATGAGCCAGCGCTATACAAGCAATATGCGCCTGAAATCTACAATCGAAATCTGCCTATCTGGATGACATATGAACCTGGGTCTACTTTTAAAATTATTACATTGGCGGCTGCCTTGGAAGAAAAGAAGGTCAATCTCAAAAATGACCGTTTTTTTGATCCGGGATATATTGAAGTCGGTGGAGCACGCCTGCGTTGCTGGAAGAAAGGCGGACATGGGAGCCAAACTTTCCTTCAAGTGGTGGAGAATTCTTGCAACCCTGGTTTTGTAACATTGGGGCAGCGGTTAGGCAAAGAAACACTGTTCAAGTACATTCGCAATTTCGGCTTCGGCAGCAAAACGGGGATCGACATGATTGGTGAGGGCAATGGCATTTTGTTCAAGCTACCTCAGGTCGGTCCTGTAGAACTGGCGACGACCGCTTTTGGTCAAGGGGTGTCTGTCACCCCGATCCAGCAGGTTACGGCTGTATCAGCGGCAATCAATGGCGGTAATCTTTACAAGCCTCACATTACAAAAGGTTGGGTTCAGCCGGGAACCGGAAAAGTGCTGGAAAAAGTAGAACCAGAACTGGTACGTAGGGTCATTTCAGAGGACACCTCCCGACAGGTAAGGGAAGCGCTGGAAAGTGTCGTTGCTAAAGGTACAGGTCGTCCTGCTTTTATTGAAGGCTACCGGGTGGGAGGTAAAACGGGGACAGCACAAAAGGTGATTAACGGGCGTTATTCTTCCTCGGAGCATATTGTATCCTTTATTGGTTTTGCACCGGCAGATGATCCGCAAATCGTCGTCTATACCGCTGTCGATAACCCGAAGGGCATTCAATTCGGCGGGGTTGTTGCTGCGCCAATCGTGCAAAATATTTTAAAGGACGCGCTGATTGCCTTAAAAATACCACCTCGCACCAATCAAATTGCCAAAGAGTACAAGTATGGAGAAAATCCGATCGAAACGGTACCTGATCTGGTAGGTGCTACTGCAGCTGATTTGTACGAAGATATGAATATGAACTTTATGCTCGTAAAATCCGGGTCAGGCAAGACGGTCGTGAGTCAGGCGCCGAAGCCGGGCTCCAGATTGGAGCGGGGATCAACGATCCGTATTTACATGGGGGATTGATAGGTTCATTTTATACCATACTATGAATAACGAGAGAGCAATGGAGGAATGAAAGATGCAGCTTCAACAATTGGCTTCACTGCTGGCCGTCTCCCGTGTCGTGGGTGACGGTACAGTGGATTGCCGAGGAATCGGGGCGGATTCACGTCGAGTGCAACCGGGAGATTTATTTCTGTGTCTGCCAGGTTTTACAGTGGACGGACATGACTATGCTGAGCAGGCAATTGCGTCCGGAGCGGCAGCTTTGGTCGTTGAACGGGAACTGGATGTACCTGTTCCGCAGCTTGTAGTTAAGGATGCACGACATGCCATGGCGGTTTTGGCGGATTATATGTTTGATTCACCGAGCCGACGCATGCGCATGATCGGCATAACCGGAACCAACGGTAAAACAACGATAACTTATCTGATTGAAAAGATCATGAAGGACGCCGGGGTGAACACCGGACTGATTGGTACGATTCAAATGCGTTACGGTGGTCAGTCTTATCCAATGTCTGGCACTACGCCCGAAGCGGTGGAACTTCAACGTTATCTGGGAAATATGGCAGAGCAGGGGGTTCAATGCTGTGTCATGGAAGTATCCTCACATGCGTTGGAGCAGGGTCGCGTCAAGGGAACTGATTTTCGCACAGCTATATTTACAAACCTGACGCAGGACCACCTGGACTACCACAACACAATGGAGGAGTACCGTGCTGCAAAAGGACTTTTGTTCTCTAGGTTGGGAAATGCTTTCTCGCGTGATGCATCAGATAGCAAATATGCTGTTCTGAATGCAGACGATCCGGCTTCTTCCTATTTGCAGGCTCAAACTGCGGCCCAAGTGATTACATACGGCGTGGAAAAGGAATCTGATGTGCAGGCATCTCGTATCACTATTGGTGCCAAGGGAACCTTCTTCCATGTGTCCACTTTTAAAGGAGATACCGATATTGAGCTTCGAATGGTGGGCAAGTTCAATGTGTACAACGCACTGGCGGCTATTACCGCAGCTCTGCTGGAGGGAATTTCGCTGGCGGATATCAAGAGGAGTCTAGAGTCTATCGCAGGCGTAGATGGGCGGGTAGAGCCTGTAGATGCGGGTCAGCCCTTTGCTGTTATTGTAGACTATGCCCATACACCGGACGGATTGGAAAATGTCCTTCGCACCGTAAAGGAATTTGCGGTCGGTAAAGTATGGTGTGTATTTGGATGCGGCGGTGACCGGGATCGTACGAAACGTCCGTTGATGGGGAAAATTGCTGCGCGTTACAGTGATCATTCGTTTATTACTTCCGACAATCCGCGAACAGAGGACCCGAAAGTGATTTTGAAAGACATCGAACAAGGGCTGATTGATGAAGGTATACCCGCAGAACGATACGAATTGATCGTGGATCGCAGAACTGCAATTCATAAAGCTGTTGAAATGGCAAGCCCTGACGATGTAGTATTGATTGCGGGAAAAGGTCATGAGACTTACCAGTTGATCGGAAAAACGGTGCATGAATTCGATGACCGCATCGTAGCCAAAGAAGCGATAAGGGGTTTATCCAAGTGATGAAAAGAACAATCGGTCAGATTGCATCTATGTGTGAAGGAACACTTCACGGAGAAGCGGACGCCGAACAGATAGTCGAAGGCGTTTTTACAGATTCTCGCAGGCCGCAGAGCCAAGGGTTGTTTGTTCCACTCGTGGGCGAACGATTTGATGGGCATAATTATGTGCAGCAGATCGTAAGTGAGGCAGGTGCAGCTGCATTTTTATGGCAAAAGGATCATGGCGTACCTCCGGCTGAGAACGCTATTGAGGTAGAGGATACGTTAGAAGCCCTTCAGCATCTAGCAGCTGCATACTTACGCGAAACTGGCGTTTCTGTCGTTGGGATCACGGGAAGCAATGGCAAGACGACAACGAAAGACATCGTAAACGCTCTGCTGGGCACGACTTTTAAAGTACACAAAACCGAAGGAAATTATAACAATCATATCGGTTTGCCTTTAACGGTACTGTCCATGCCGCAGGATACAGATATTCTCATTCTGGAGATGGGCATGAGTGGACGTGGAGAGATTCGTCTGCTGGCTAATATTGCCCAACCAGATGTAGCTATCATAACGAACATAGGCGAATCGCACTTGCTGCAGCTTGGTTCTCGTGCGGAAATCGCTCGTGCAAAGTTGGAAATCACAAGTGGCCTTAAGCCCGGTGGTTTGCTGATCTACAACGGGGATGAACCACTGCTTTCACAAGTGTTGGCGGAGTCTGAAACGGTCAAGCCTGAAGGTTTAAAATTATTTACGTTCGGGCTAGCTGCAGGCAACGATGACTATCCAACTGAAATCACTTCGGATGGAGAAGGTAGCTTATTCATAACAGCCCAATCTGGCAAAGAGGCTTTCCGACTTCCCTTGCTTGGACAGCACAATGTTGTAAATGGTTTGGCAGCACTGGCGGTAGCGCGTCATTTCAATGTCGATGCAGACCATATACGTAAAGGGTTGTCGTCTTTAAAACTGACGGGCATGCGTATTGAGGTCGTGAACTGTCCTAATGGACTCACTGTGCTAAACGACGCTTATAATGCCAGTCCGGCTTCAATGAAGGCTGCAATTCAGACGTTGTCTGCGTATAAAACGGATGGACGTAAAGTCGCCGTACTTGGTGACATGCTGGAGCTGGGACCTGAGGAAAAGCAATTCCATGAGGAAATTGGAATTTTCGCGGCAAAGCACGACGTAGAGGTACTGTTTACCTACGGTGCGTTAGGCACTTCGATTGCACAGGGCGCGCAAGGGTTGATGCCAGCTGTTAACGTGCACGCTTATACAGATAAGCAAGAGTTGATCCAGCATTTGCGGGTTCATCTCCACGCCAATGATATTGTGCTGGTTAAGGCATCCAGAGGGATGCGACTAGAAGAAATTGTGGATGCGCTGAAAAACGGTCCGCTACAGAACTGATGTTGACGAGAGGGAGACTCCCATGGATATTCAATTATTACTGCTGACGATCGTCGTATCGTTTATACTGGCGGTCATTGCCGCTCCACTGCTCATTCCGCTGCTGCGGCGAATGAAATTTGGCCAGCAGGTCCGGGATGACGGGCCACAAAGCCATCTTAAAAAGATAGGTACGCCTACAATGGGCGGTATCGTGATTCTGGTGGCTTTTACGCTGACCTTTCTTAAGTTTTCAGCTATCAAAAATACGGACTTTTACGTTCTGCTGGTTGCTACACTCGGCTTTGGGCTGATCGGCTTTTTGGACGACTATATCAAAATTGTATTCAAACGCTCGTTAGGTCTGACGGCGCGTCAAAAGCTGTTTGGGCAATTATTGTTTGGCGCGATCATGTGCTGGCTTCTGCTTAGCAATGATCATAGTACTGCGATCGGCATCCCTGGAACGTCATGGTCATTTGATTGGGGCGGCTGGTTCTATTATCCGTTTATTATTATCATGATGCTGGCAATTAGCAACGCTGTCAATTTCACGGATGGGCTGGACGGGCTGCTGTCCGGTACAAGTGCCATTGCCTTTGCTGCTTATGCCATTGTCGCGATTCAGGCAACCTCGCTTCCGGCAGCAGTATGCTCAGCAGCTATGATTGGCGCTGTACTAGGATTTCTCGTATATAATGCTCATCCTGCCAAGGTGTTTATGGGTGACACAGGCTCGCTGGGAATCGGCGGCGCCATAGGTGCCATTGCCATCGTTACGAAAAGCGAAATTTTGTTTCTCATTATCGGCGGTGTATTCGTAATTGAAATGCTGTCCGTGGTCTTGCAGGTAGCTTCCTTTAAAACACGTGGCAAGCGTATTTTCAAAATGAGCCCGATTCATCATCATTTCGAGCTGTCCGGCTGGTCCGAATGGCGCGTAGTTATTACATTCTGGGCTGTAGGACTGCTGTTGGCAGGACTCGGACTTTATCTCAACAAGGGGTTGTAGACCAATGAACCATCCAGACGCATACAGAGATCAGGAAGTCGTCATTATCGGTCTGGCCAAAAGCGGTGTGCAAGTTGCCAAGGTGCTGCACCAGGCCGGAGCGAAGCTGACAGTCAATGATAAAAAAGATAGGGAACAATGTCCCGAAGCTTCTGAATTAGAGGCTTTGGGAATTTCCGTTTTATGCGGGGGTCACCCAGAGGGGTTGATTCATCCTGGAGTGAAGCTGGTTGTCAAAAATCCAGGCATTCCTTATACGGCCCTTCCCGTACAGAAAGCTGTCGAGCTCGGCATTGAGGTTGTGACCGAGGTTGAGGTCGCCTACCATCTATGTAAAGCTCCGATCATCGGAATTACTGGCTCCAACGGAAAGACGACCACGACCACTTGGGTAGGCAAGCTGTTGGAGGCATCCGGCATGAATCCAATCGTGGCTGGTAATATCGGTACGCCCTTATGTGAGGCGGCTGTGGACGCCAAGTCGGATGAGTGGATGGTTGTGGAGCTGAGCAGCTTTCAGTTAAAAGGAACAAAGGATTTCAAGCCCGCTGTGGCCTGCCTGCTCAATGTAGCAGAGACCCATTTGGACTACCACGGAGGCATGGAGGACTACGTTGCATCCAAGGCGCGTCTATTTGCCAATCAAACGGCGGCGGATACTGCGGTGGTGAACTGGGACGACCCCGTCTGCCGGGAGCTGGTACCCTATATAAAAGCGAAGCTGCTTCCGTTCTCTATGACAGAACGTTTGCAGGAAGGGTTGTTCGCTGATCCGCCATACATACCGGATGTGACGGACGATATTGAACGTAGCATCGTATACCGCGATGGAAATGGTGTGCTGCATCCCATTATAGGCATAGCTGAGATTGGACTTCCGGGTCGTTTTAACGTAGAAAATGCTCTTGCTGCCTGCGCAATCGCCATTGCTGCAGGCGCAGAACCAGCAAATTTGGCGGAACCATTAAGTACTTTTCGCGGCGTAGAACATCGGCTTGAATATGTTTTAGAACACGCTGGTGTAGCTTATTACAATAATTCCAAAGCAACCAATTCGAAAGCAACGATGATGGCCTTATCTTCCTTTAAGCAGCCTATTGTACTCATTGCCGGAGGATTGGATCGTGGCTCTGATTATACAGAGCTCGTACCTTCTTTACAGGAAGGTGTGAAAGCCGTTGTGCTCCTGGGTGAGACACGGCATAAGCTGGCTGAGCGGGCCAAGCAGGCCGGAATAGAGCATGTCAAGGTCGTCGATAATGGGGAGGATGCCGCCGCTACGCTCGTGGAGGCTGTGAATAAGGCTTCTGAATTTGCTGAGACGGGAGATGTGGTATTACTCTCACCCGCCTGTGCAAGCTGGGATATGTTCCGATCCTATGAAGAGCGTGGACGTATTTTTAAAGAGGCGGCGCATAAATTGTAAGTAGGGGGGTTGGATAAGCCCCTACTTTTATGCAAGGGGTGGCCTCCTGATGAAGCAGTCTCGTCCAGCGCCGGATGTATGGCTTTTCGTTTGTATTGTAAGCTTATTAGCCATCGGCATGGTTATGGTATATAGTGCGGGCGCCGTCCTCGCTTTTCACGAGTACGGGGACTCCTACTATTTTGTTAAGCGACAATTGCTGTTTGCGGGGCTCGGCCTAGTAGCGATGTACTTTACTGCCAGAACGGACTACCGGGTCTGGCAGAAATATGCCAAGGTCGTATTGTTGATCTGTCTAGCGCTGCTGGTTGCCGTATTAATTCCCGGCATTGGTGTAGTAAGAGGCGGGGCACGAAGCTGGCTCGGTATTAGCTCTTTCGGCATTCAGCCTTCCGAGTTTATGAAGCTGGGGATGATTCTTTTTCTCGCTCGTTGGCTCAGTCGTCCTGATTATGATATTAGCTCTTTTACGCGCGGCCTGTTGCCGCCGCTTGGACTCATGGGACTGGCTTTTGGGCTTATTATGCTCCAGCCCGATTTGGGCACAGGTACGGTAATGATGGGAGCGTCCATGCTCATCGTATTTACGGCAGGCGCGCGTATGAAGCATCTCGGTCTGCTAGCTCTGTCGGGAGCAGCGGGGTTTGCTGCACTGATTGCAGCTGCGCCTTATCGACTCCAGCGCATCACAGCTTTTCTGGACCCTTGGTCCGATCCGCTTGGCGCAGGCTATCAAATTATTCAATCGCTATATGCGATTGGTCCTGGCGGGCTGGCGGGCTTGGGACTCGGCATGAGTCGACAAAAATATAGCTACGTTCCTGAGCCGCAAACTGATTTTATTTTTTCCATTTTGGCGGAGGAGCTTGGCTTTATCGGTGGAATGACGGTGCTGGGGCTCTTTTTGGTTCTCGTGTGGAGAGGAATGCGTGTCGCTATAACCATTCCGGATACCTATGGTAGTTTGCTTGCGGTGGGTATTGTCGCAATGGTTGCCGTACAGGTCGTCATTAATATTGGTGTCGTTATCGGTTTAATGCCGGTGACAGGAATAACACTGCCCTTAATCAGCTATGGAGGTTCTTCTCTGACCTTAATGCTAACTGCTCTGGGCATTTTACTAAATTTATCACGTTATGCGAGGTGAACGTTTATGCGCGTCGTGTTGAGCGGCGGCGGCACCGGAGGGCATATTTATCCGGCGTTGGCCGTAGCCAGACAGTGCGAAGAAATTGATCCAGACGCTGAATTTTTATACATTGGCGGTCAACGAGGACTCGAAAGTAAGTTGGTTCCTCAGGAAAAAATTCCATTTGAGGCTATTGATATCACAGGATTTCGTCGCAGCTTGTCTGTGGAAAATATAAAAACGATCATGCGTTTTTTCAATGGGGTTCGCAGATCCAAAGCATTATTAAAGAAATTTAAGCCAGATGTCGTTATTGGAACTGGGGGATATGTATGTGGCCCCGTCGTTTATGCAGCTTCCAAGTTGGGAATTCCCAGCATTATTCATGAGCAAAATGCAATTCCAGGGCTGACTAATACATTTCTGAGTCGCTATGTGGATACAGTGGCTGTTAGCTTTGAAGGCTCAGAAGGAGCTTTTCCCAAAGCTAAAAATGTACTGTACACCGGAAACCCGCGTGCTACAACAGTTCGTTTGGCTAACCGGGATCGGGGATTTGCTACGATTGGGGTTCCGATGGACAGCTCAGTTGTCCTTGTGGTCGGTGGCAGCAGGGGAGCGAAGGCCATTAATGACGCCATGATTGCAATGGCTCCGCAACTTTCGCAACTGAAAGACGTCCATTTTGTATATGTAACCGGAGAATCTTATTACGAGCAAACGCTGGATAGCATACGGAATCAGATCGGCTCATTGCCCAATCATCTACATGTGCTTCCCTATATTCACAATATGCCAGAGGTGCTGGCCTGTACTTCTTTAATTGTTAATCGTGCAGGTGCGTCCTTCTTGGCAGAGATTACATCGCTCGGCATTCCGTCCATTCTGATCCCATCACCTAATGTGACGAATAACCATCAGGAGGCTAATGCTCGTACCCTTGAAAAGGCAGGCGCATCCGTCATGATTGTAGAAAAGGAACTGAGTGGCCCGGCCCTGTTTCAATCTATAGCGGGAATTATGAAGGATAAGGCATGGCGGAGTCGCATGGCGGAGTCGGCGTCTGCGCTTGGCAAGCCTGACTCAGCGGATATTTTAGTAAAAGAAATGGAGCGTCTTGCCCGTAAAAGGTAGTTTGCAGCGTAGAATTGGGCGGTTGTCACACACCGGATGGTATTTACATAGGATACCCTATAGATTGTGACCATCACTCAGGCTGCCGGTTGTCAGGTGAGAGCCTTATAACCATGCGGGGCAAGCAACAAGGAGGTTTCAGTACAATGCAGCAATGGATGCCATTATTAGCGGAGCATGATATCGGAAAAGTGCTGGAGCATGAGCCGCTGTCCAAATATACGACATGGAAGATTGGAGGCCCTGCGGATGCACTTGTCATCCCGGATACCAAAGAGCAGCTGGCAAGAGTTTTGAAGCTGGCTAGCGAGCACGGAATTCCCTGGATGCAGTTGGGGCGGGGCTCCAACATGCTCGTCTCTGACAAAGGGATACGGGGACTTGTGATCAAGCTGGGACCAGGATTTGATTATGTTCATTTTGAAGATGAACAGATCGTTGCTGGAGGAGGCGTTTCACTGGTCAAACTGTGCGTTATGGCCAGCAAACAGGGCCTATCCGGTCTTGAATTTGCTGGTGGTATCCCAGGATCGGTCGGTGGGGCTGTCTACATGAACGCCGGTGCCCATGGGTCTGATGTGTCACAAATATTCCAGTCCGCTGAGATTGTGCTGGATACAGGGGAATTGGCTGTGTATGATGCCGAGAATATGCATTTCAGCTATCGTCACTCCGTGTTGCATGAGCAACGTGGAATGGTGACAGAGGCAGTGTTTCGGATGAAGCGGGGCGACCGCGAGGAAATTTCAGCAGCGCTTGCGGCTTTTAAAGACCGCCGTCGGCTGACCCAGCCGCTACAGTTAGCTTGTGCAGGAAGCGTGTTCCGCAATCCTCCAGGAGACTATGCTGCCCGTCTTATTGAGAGCGCAGGTCTCAAGGGCTTGAAGGCGGGAGGCGCAGAGGTATCTGTACAGCATGCCAATTTCATTGTAAATACCGGTCAAGCGACAGCAGAGGACGTGCTTACCCTAATGAAGCATATTCAAAGTACAATATCATCTCAAACCGGCATCAAGCTAGTTCCGGAGGTTTTCGTAGTGGGTGAGCGGTAAACTCGGAGGTGATACATTGGACAAATTGGTGATTGAGGGAGGCCGTCCCCTGTCAGGCACCATACGTATCCATGGGGCAAAAAATGCGGCACTACCTATTCTTGCAGCGAGCTTACTTGCACAAGGTAAGGTAGAAATTCGGAATGTGCCCCATCTTTTAGACATTAAGGTCATGCTGCACATCCTTGAAAGACTCGGCTGTACATGCCGACATGAAGAGGAAACGGTATACGTGGATACGTCGTCCGTCCGAACGTTCCAAATTCCGGAAGATTTGATGAAGCAAATGCGCTCATCTATCTTTCTGATGGGACCGCTGCTCGCCAGATATGGAGAAGTTTCTATTTACCAGCCCGGAGGCTGTGCCATAGGCGAGCGCAAAATTGATCTTCACCTAGAGGGCTTAAAAGCTCTTGGCGCAGAGATAGAGGAAAAAGACGAGCAAATTACGTTTCGAGCCCACAAGCTGATCGGCTCGGACATCCACATGGATTTCCCGAGTGTAGGTGCAACGGAAAATATTATGATGGCCGCTGCGTTGGCTGAAGGACGAACAACGATCACCAATGCAGCGAGGGAACCGGAGATTCAGGATTTACAAAACTTCTTGAATGCCATGGGAGCCCGCATTATCGGTGCTGGAACCGACACGATTACAATTACGGGGGTCAGTTGCCTCAATCCGTGTACGTATGAGGTCATTCCTGACCGCATAGTTGCTGGAACGGTTATGATCGCAGCTGCAGCTACACGAGGAAGTGTGTCGTTGACACACTGCAATCCATCCCACTTGTCTGCTCTGATTCATGTCCTCAGGCGGGCTGGTGTTCAAGTCGGCATCTTGAATGATATAATGACCGTAAGTTGTATGAGTCGTCCCAAAGCAGTGGAGAGGATCGTTACCTCCCCTTACCCGTCTTTTCCGACGGATTTGCAATCTCAGGTCATGGTTCTGCTTTCTTTGGCGGACGGATTCAGTGTCATGAAAGAGACCGTCTTCGAAAGCCGATTCAAACATGTGGATGAACTAAATGTAATGGGTGCTGATATTACGGTTGATGCAAATGCTGCCTTTATAAGAGGAGTTTCACGTCTGTACGGGGCTACGGTAGAGGCTACCGATCTGCGGGCAGGGGCTGCGCTGGTCATAGCGGGTCTAGCGGCTCAAGGACGTACCGTTGTCGAGCAGGTTCATCATATTGACAGAGGGTATGACCGGATCGAGCGTCTTTTTCAGGGACTGGGTGCCCGAATGAGCCGTCAGTCTCCGGTGCCGGAGCAACTGGATTTCGTAAATTAATGCCTGTAATGTCCCTCCATTAACGGGGGGACAAAAGGCTTTTGTGGAGAGAAGCTATGCCAAATGCTCAAATACCTGTTCTTAAAAAGAACAGAACGAAAAAAAGAACAAGCCGGAAGATTACTATTCTTCTCATTTTGTTGTTTATCGTATTGCTCGCTGTTCTCTTTTTCCGTTCTTCGTTGAGTCGGGTTTCTGAAATTCGTTTTGATGGTAATGTATTTTCGACCCGAGACCAGCTTCTTAACCGAAGCGGTCTGGCTGTTGGAGATCAGTATTTCGGAGTCAGTTCATCTGACATCTCTGAGAAGTTGCGAGAAATTCAATCGATACAGCAAGTCACAGTGGACAAGCAGTTTCCGGGTATTATTGCTATTCACATTAAAGAGTTTGCTACGGTCGCTTACGAGTTGCAGAGTGACGGGAGCCTTCGTGCTATTCTAGCGAATGGGACAAGCGTGGGCGTGGGGAGTAGCGGAATAGCCGTTGAGAAGCCTATTTTGACCAAATGGAAATCTGATGATCCGTACAAAGCGAAGCTGTGTGATGCTTTATCACGCATTCCGGGAGAATGGACTGCCGATATTTCGGAAATCATTCCTGCGCCGATTCCTTCTTTTCCGGACCGCATCAAAATGTACACACGTTCCCAGTTTGAGGTTATAACAACCGTTTCTCTACTGAATTCTAAAATCAGCTATTTGAATCAGGTGCTAGAAACAGAAGATCCAGGTTTGATCACCATGTTGGAGGCGGATTCCTACGTTCCGTTCAAACCAGATACGAGTGAAGAGAGCCAAGAAAAAGATACTACTCAGTGATGTGAAAAAATGCTAGAATTGATTTTATGGGTAATAGACTTGCCTCCTTCTTTTTTCTTCAAATTTTTATGTGACTGCAACCATAAATTGGCTTCTAAAAAATTTGTAGAAAAAAGAGGGAAAGCATGGAGTTTGTTGAATATGTACAGAGTGTGTTTAAAGAACGAAATTCATTTTGGAGTCAGGAGGTGCCACAGACTTGAGCAACAATGACATCATTGTTAGTTTGGACATCGGTACATCCAAAGTTCGGGCTATTATTGGGGAAATGAATAATGGAACCTTTAATATTATTGGAGTTGGATCTGCCGACTCGGAAGGGATTCGCAAAGGTGCAATTGTAGACATTGATCAAACCGTGCAATCAATCCGTAACGCCGTGGATCACGCAGAACGCATGGTTGGTATTCAAATAACAGAAGTGTATGTGGGGATTTCAGGCAATCATATTGGCCTGCAAAATAGTCATGGCGTAGTAGCCGTGTCCAACGAGGACCGTGAAATCGGTGAGGAGGACATTGAGCGTGTACTGAAGGCAGCTGAAGTTATTGCCGTACCACCGGAGAGAGAAATTATTGACGTGGTAGCCAAGCAGTACGTCGTTGATGGCCTTGAAGGCATTCAGGACCCTCGCGGTATGATTGGAGTTCGTCTCGAAGTAGAGGCTACGATTGTTACTGGAGGCAAGACCCCGATACATAATCTGTTGCGCTGCGTTGAGAAAGCTGGCTTGAGGATTAAAGATCTGGTCTTGCTGCCTCTTGGAGCCGGACAATTGTCTCTTTCGAAGGATGAAAAGGTGATGGGTTCAGTTCTGGTGGATATTGGTGCAGGTTCTACGAATGTTGCCATTTTCCAGGAAGGAACGATTGTTGCCACATCAACACTTCCGATTGGTGGAGAGTTTGTAACCAATGATATTGCCTACGGACTGAGAACCCTTACCGATCAAGCCGAAAAAGTAAAGCTTAAATACGGCTGCGCATGGTATGATGATGCGGCAGTCGATGTCGTCTTTAAAGTGACACGTATCGGCAGTAATGTGGATAAGGAGTTTAACCAGCAGGATTTGGCTGCTATTATTGAGCCGAGAGTGCAGGAAATTTTTCAACTCATTCAGGCGGAAGTTAAGCGCTTGGGTTACACAGAGCTTCCGGGAGGTTATATACTTACCGGAGGCACCGTCTCCATGCCTGGTGTACTTCAGGTGGCACAAAGCGAACTGGCCGCTTCCGTAAGGATCGCCGTACCTGATTTTATCGGTGTAAGGGATCCGGGCTACACGAGCGGAGTTGGAATCTTGCATAATGCTATTCGTTACTATCGCGGAAGATCGACTAGCGTTAGCAACAGTGGCGGAAGTGTCAAGAAGCCGACTAACCGAGCCAAAAGCAGTAGTCCCGTTGCGGAAGGCGAGCAAAAGCAGGGGTTGATTGAACGCTTAAAAAATATGTTCAGTGAATTTATATAACGTTCATTGCTAATTATGCCAATCATGGACGGGCCATCCATGCACATTGAGGGGGAGATGGAATAGTATGTTGGAATTTGATTTTGAAATGGAGAGCTTGGCTCAAATTAAAGTGATCGGCGTCGGAGGCGGCGGCAGCAATGCGGTTAACCGAATGATCGAAAATGGTGTTCAGGGTGTGGAGTTCATTACAGTCAATACAGATGCCCAGGCACTTCATTTAGCGAAGTCTGAGCATAAGCTTCAAATTGGCGATAAGCTGACCCGCGGTCTGGGTGCTGGCGCTAACCCGGATGTGGGTAAAAAAGCGGCTGAAGAGTCGCGTGAGCTCATTATGAATACGCTCAAAGGTGCGGATATGGTATTCGTAACGGCGGGAATGGGTGGCGGTACAGGAACCGGAGCGGCTCCTGTCATTGCTGAAATTGCCAAGGAATGCGGCGCGCTGACTGTAGGCGTGGTAACCCGACCGTTCACGTTTGAAGGGCGTAAGCGCTCCAATCAAGCTGAACTTGGTATTGAGGGATTAAAAGAAAAAGTAGACACTTTGATTGTAATCCCGAATGACCGCTTGCTTGAAATTGTGGACAAGAAAACCCCGATGTTGGAAGCATTCCGTGAAGCGGACAATGTTCTGCGTCAGGCGGTACAAGGTATTTCAGATTTGATCGCTGTACCGGGTCTAATCAATCTTGACTTTGCTGACGTTAAGACGATCATGACGGAGCGTGGCTCCGCTTTGATGGGGATTGGCGAAGCAACTGGTGAAAATCGTGCGGCTGAAGCAGCACGCAAGGCGATCATGAGCCCGTTGTTGGAGACATCCATTGAAGGTGCTCGCGGTGTGATTATGAACATCACTGGCGGCAACAACCTGTCTCTGTATGAGGTTAATGAGGCAGCTGAAATTGTAACATCGGCTTCCGATCCGGAAGTAAACATGATTTTTGGTGCTATCATTGACGAAGAGTTGAAAGAAGAGATCAAGGTTACCGTCATTGCCACTGGCTTTGAAGGCAAGCCAAGTCAACCGGCACCGGGACGTAAACCGGTAGCTAACCCGGCTACTTCCGAATCGGCGGAAAAAGGCTCTCCTAACTTGCGTCCATTTGGTAACACTCAAAGCAGTGATCAATTAGACATTCCTACATTTTTACGTAACCGTTCGCGCAATAATAATAACGATAACTAGTTTCAATTCAGACTGCCCGCATTCTCCCTGGAGATGCGGGCTTCTTTCTGTTTTACGTATCCTGCAGTTCAGGTGCTTCTCCTCTTTCCGACAAAATTAGTCGGTCACCGTCCCCACCGTTAGACAGACTTTGAACAGCATGACTACTATACTTAAGCCTATCCTGCAAACGCTGGGCGGGTGAAGCCTTGGTTGTTTATATCGACTTGATTTTTTTGGCCAATTTGTTCATTGATGCTGTGCTGCTGATGGTCACCGCTTGGATGAGAAAAATCCGTCCGGTGTGGTGGAGGTTGATGGCTTCAGCTGGAATCGGCGCAATGTACGTGGTCATGATGTTTGTGCCGGAACTGTCCTTTTTATTTACGTTCCTGATCAAACTGGCATTATCGGTCATAATGCTGCTGGTGGCTTTTGGATTTGGCAGCATGCAAAAGTATCTTCGTACAATGGGTGCCTTTTACATGATCAATTTTGTAGCTGCAGGTGGCATTTTGGGGATGCATTATTTTCTCCAAAATACGGGGGAATTGTTTAATGGCATCTGGTACACCGCTTCAGGAGGAATGTCTTTTGAACTGAAAATTGCATTCTGGTTTATTTTATGCGCATTTGGCGGAGTGATGCTTTTCTTTCGAATTGTGCAGTCCTCAAAGCAGCGCACAGAAAGGATGAGTGGGTTTCTGGGACAAGTGCAGGTGTGGATTGGGCAGGACCATATTGAGTGTACAGGCTTGTTGGATACAGGTAACCAGCTCCATGATCCTTTGACCCGAACCCCGGTGATGGTCATGGAGGCAGCATTGTGGGAGTCGTATTTGCCCGCTTCCTGGCTCCAAAAATGTTCTGAGGGTAATGCTGACCAACTGGTGATGGAACTGGGAGACGAATCGTTTAGCTGGCAGGATCGTGTTCGTCTCGTCCCCTATCGTGGAATTAACCGCAGTCATTCCTTTATGCTTGCCCTTAAACCAGACCGGGTAGAGGTGGTGATGAATGGGGTTCATTTTGTACATCATCGAGTGTTGATTGGCTTGGACGGGGGAACATTGTCGGCAGAGGGGAAGTATCGCGCCATCATCCACCCGGATGTGACGGCACAAGAAGGGGGCAGTGCTGATACCAACCAGAAACGAGATGCACATTTGAGTGAACATTTTACAGAATCAGGATGATGGAGCATAACACAAAATGATGTTTGAAGGCGACAAGAAATATCCAATGGTGAAATGCACGGAGCACAGCAGGAATTGCACTATTTTCAAAAGGGGGAGAATGATATGCGGGAACAGATGAAATTGAAGATGAAAATTAGGCTAGCGTTGCAACTGCAATATTATCGTATTTTATTTTTACTTGGGCTGAAAAGTGAAGAAATTTATTATATTGGCGGCAGCGAGGCGCTCCCCCCACCGCTGACGAGAGACGAAGAAGAATATTTGCTGGGAAAACTTTCTTCTGGAGATGCGGCAGTACGGTCGATGCTAATCGAAAGAAATTTGCGGTTAGTCGTATATATTGCCCGCAAATTTGAGAATACGGGCATCAACATTGAAGATCTCGTATCCATCGGTGCTATTGGACTAATCAAAGCGGTTAACACTTTTGATCCGGAGAAGAAAATCAAACTTGCCACCTATGCGTCCCGATGCATTGAGAATGAGATTTTGATGTATTTGCGTCGCAATAGTAAAACAAGAACGGAAGTTTCTTTTGATGAGCCTCTGAATATTGATTGGGACGGTAACGAGTTGTTGCTTTCCGATGTGATGGGGACGGAAAATGATACCATTTACCGTAATATTGAAGAGCAGGTAGACCGTAAATTATTGCATAAAGCACTGGATAAGTTGACGGATCGAGAGCGTTTGATTATGGAGCTGCGCTTCGGCTTACAAGACGGAGAAGAGAAGACACAGAAGGATGTTGCTGACCTGTTGGGTATCTCGCAATCGTATATTTCGCGTCTGGAAAAACGAATAATAAAGCGCTTACGAAAAGAATTTAATAAAATGGTATAATGCATGGGTATATCCGGAAGCGATGGAAACGGCGAATAAAAAAATGCCCTCAGGAGATAATGTACATTAATGTTGCTCCTTGGGAGGTAAGACACGATGACCCGAAACAAAGTGGAAATTTGCGGTGTGGATACCGCCAAACTGCCGGTATTAACCAATGCAGAAATGCGCGAGTTGTTCACATCACTTCAGCAAAATAATGAACGATCAGCCAGAGAAAAATTGGTCAACGGCAATCTCCGACTCGTCCTGAGTGTGATTCAACGATTTAACAATCGGGGAGAGTTTGTGGACGATTTGTTTCAGGTAGGATGTATCGGCCTAATGAAGGCGATTGATAATTTTGACCTTTCGCAAAACGTAAAGTTCTCCACTTACGCGGTGCCGATGATTATCGGAGAGATCCGCCGTTATTTGCGGGATAACAATCCGATCCGAGTATCCCGTTCGTTACGGGATATTGCATATAAGGCGCTTCAGGTGCGGGACAGTCTGACGAATCTGAACTCGCGGGAACCCACGATTTTTGAAATTTCAGAGGCACTGAATGTGCCTAAAGAAGATGTTGTGTTCGCGTTGGATGCAATTCAGGATCCGGTTTCGCTGTTCGAGCCGATATATCACGACGGGGGCGACCCAATCTATGTGATGGATCAGATCAGTGATGACAGAAATAAAGACGTCTCATGGATTGAGGAAATCGCTCTGCGGGAAGCGATGCATCGCCTGGGCCAGCGTGAAAAGATGATATTGTCTATGCGTTTTTATGAAGGAAAGACGCAAATGGAGGTTGCCGACGAAATCGGTATCTCTCAAGCCCAGGTTTCAAGATTAGAGAAGTCGGCTATTCAGCAAATGCAAAAACATGTAAAGTCCTAATGAAATGAATGCTTGAATGATTCAGCGATAAAAACGATCCTATCCGGATCGTTTTTGCGTTTACAGGACATTTTTTGGGCTCTTTCGCTCATATAGTGAATTAAAGGATGTGATGCGTGTGAGTGCACCGGAAACGTCAGTAAGAGCCATGAAAATTTCCGAGTTTCAAACCAAGGATGTCATTAACATTGTAGATGGGCGACGTCTGGGACAAATCAGTGATCTGGAGATTGACGTACGACAAGGGAAAATTGAAGCTATTGTGGTTCCGGGCAGCAGTCGATTCATGGGCTGGTTTGGAGGGGGAAGCGAATTGGTTATTCCGTGGCGCAACATTGTGAAAATTGGTTCGGATGTTGTGCTTGTTCGATTGGAGGGATTGCATGATCCACCGGATGAAAGGGAGGAAAAGCCGTATATCGAACGTCAGGAGCGGAATGACCGACGGGTCTTTTGAACAAGAGGGACACGTAATTTAGTATGTTGTGAAGACACAGCGGCGGCTTTTTGGTACACTGGGCAGTAGAGGTGAGAATGAATGGAACCATTTGTAATGAATACCGAGGCTACGGGGGCTATGCCAATGCAAGATGGCGGACGTCCCGTACCGGAGTTGTTATATATTCAATCCTGGGAACGACAGGTTCAGGGATTAACAGCGGGTTTTACAGGTCGTCATGGAGGTGTCAGTGAGGTTCCCTACGCTAGTCTGAACTGTGCGTTTCATGTAGGGGATGACCCCGAGAAAGTCATTCGTAACCGGCGGCTCATTGCAGAGCAACTTGGTTTTGCTGCTGAAGCATGGACGTGCGGTGAGCAGGTTCATGGTCATCATGTTGCTGTGGTCAAGGCTACTGACCGCGGGCGGGGCTTTATAGATCGTGCATCCGCTTTTCAGGACACAGATGGACTGTTGACGAATGTACCTGGCATTTTGCTGACGTCTTTTTATGCAGACTGTGTACCCTTATATTTTTGTGATCCAGTGCGCCGTGTGATTGGGTTGGCGCATGCAGGCTGGAAGGGAACCGTTGCGGAAATCGCATTGAAAATGGTACAGACCATGCAAAACGAATATGGATCTCAGCCGTCTGATATACTAGCAGCTATTGGTCCTTCCATTGGTTCTGAATCCTATGAGGTGGATGAGCAGGTGATGAACCGAATTCGGGTTTTGGAGCATGATTGCCCGGGTAATGATAAATGGGAAGGTTGTGTTTACTTCCCCTTAGCCGACGGTAAAACACTACTTGACTTGAAACAATGCAATCGACACATTATGATGAAAGCAGGAATATTGCCGAGCCATATCGAATGTACTACCTTATGCACGAGTAGCCGTAGCGATTTGTTTTTTTCATATCGCAAAGAAGGCGGCGTCACAGGAAGAATGGCGAGTTGGATTGGTCTGGAAGAGAGGTGAGTCCTCCCGTGTCTTTGGAGGAACGAATTAAAGAAGTGAATGCCCGTGTAGAAGCGGCATGTGCCCGAAGCGGACGTTCGCGTGATGAAGTAAATGTGATCGCTGTCACGAAATATGTTTCGGCGGCGACAATGACATCGGTATTGGATAGCGACTTAGAGCATGTGGGCGAAAATCGCTGGCAGGATGCTGCGGATAAATGGAGTAAGCTGGGTGACCAGGGAACGTGGCATTTTATTGGTCATCTCCAAACGAATAAGGTTAAAGATGTAATTGGAAAATTTAAATTTATACATTCGCTTGACCGCTTATCACTCGCTCAGGAATTGGATAAGAAGGCAGCTGCTCTGGGACTGCGAGTTAAAGCTTTTGTGCAAGTCAATATTTCTGGGGAAATGTCCAAATATGGCTTGTCCTCTGAGGCGGTTGTCCCCTTTTTGGAACAAATTCGCGAGCTGAAACATGTGGACGTGATTGGCTTGATGACGATGGCTCCTCATGAGGAAGACCCGGAAAAAACTCGGCCTGTATTTCGGGGATTGCGTGAATTACGGGATAGGTTAAATGGACAAGCCTTGACCAGAGAACCCATCGTTCACTTGTCTATGGGGATGTCCAATGATTTTGAAGTGGCGGTTGAAGAAGGAGCGACCTGGTTGCGGCTTGGTTCCGTACTGGTCGGACGAGAGGAGGATTTCCATTGGGCGTAATGAATAAGTTCATGAACTTTCTGGGGCTTCAGGAAGAAGAGGAAGTTATAGAGCGAGAGGTTATGAATACGCCGGAAGATCAAGAAATTGAAACCCCAAGCTTTGATAAACGTAAGAACCAGAAGGGCACTAATGTTGTCAGCATCCATTCACAGAAAAATGTGAAAGTTGTCCTGTATGAGCCGCGTTCTTATGATGAAGCACAGGAAATTGCCGACCATATCCGTTCCCATCGCACCGTCGTTGTCAATTTGCAACGAATTCGCAAGGATCAGGCGCTACGCATTATTGATTTTTTGAGTGGTACTGTGTATGCACTGGGTGGTGGTATTTCCAAGGTCGGGAACAATATTTTTCTGTGTACACCAGATACGGTTGAGATTCAAGGCTCTATTACGGAAATACTGGCTGACACTGAACAAGAACTTAACAGAATGAGGTGAACTTTTCTTGATCGAGGTAATTTACTGGCTATTTCAGATTTATTCGTACATGATCATTGCATATGTTCTGCTGTCATGGCTTCCTAATGCTAGAGAGAGTGTGATTGGTGATTTACTAGCCAAGTTTGTGGAGCCGTATTTGTCTCCTTTTCGCAGGTTTATACCGCCAATCTTCGGGATGATTGATATTTCACCTATCGTTGCGCTGATTGCTCTGCGTTTTGCGTCGTACGGTTTGATTTCTTTAATTGGTAAGCTCGTCTAGGAGGAGTTATGCGAACTGAGATTTATGAGCATTTTCACCCGGATGAACGGGATTATGTGGATCGTGCTTCCGAATGGATCAGTCATGCGGGGGCTTATCATGAGCAGAAGCTGACTGATTTTTTGGACCCGCGCCAACAGTACATATTGGAGACACTTGCTTCGAAGGAAGACAAGGTCACGATTAGGGTAGATGGCGGATACATGGCTTCGGAACGAAAGCGGGCGCTGATTGCGCCCGATTATTCGTATTTGGACGGTGAGGAGATGGGGATTCAGGTCCTTTCCATCACATCTGACGATCTTAAAATAGGTACCCTTGAGCACGGTGATTATCTAGGTGCCCTACTGGGACTTGGAATCAAACGTGGGAAAATTGGAGATATTCATGTACTGGATGATGGGTGTCATGTATTGGTAGCTTCAGAGATCGGTGATTTTATGACGATGCATTTGCAGCAGGTACACCGTGTTCATGTATGGACAGAACTGTTGCCTGTAGCGAGTCTGCGAACGAAGGAAGTTGCATTAGAGACGCTAGACCTGACGGTCGCTTCTTTGCGTCTGGACGGTATTGCCAGCGATGTGTACAAGCTAAGCCGCAGTAAAATATTAACACCAATTCGGGCGGGACGGTGCAGGGTAAATTGGAAGGTGGAGGAGAATCCATCCACTCCACTTAAAGCTGGAGACGTTATTTCCATGCAGGGTTTTGGGCGTTTCAAAGTGCTTGAAACAGACGGGATGACAAAAAAGGGAAGATTCCGTGTCAAAATTGGTAAGTTTGTATAGCTGTAGGCAGGAATCACGAGCTTTCTGTCGAAAGAATTAAGCTATAGCGAAGAACTGGAACGATTTTGCTCTGTACAGTATTCACAAAACGGGGTATGATGACCGATAGATGATAGTGAGCGTCGTGACGCGGAAAATGTATTTTTTGTCAATCTTATAGGAGGTGGACGGCATGCCATTAACGCCATTGGATATACATAACAAGGAATTTGCCCGCCGGCTTCGCGGTTATGATGAGGATCAGGTTAATGAATTTTTGGATCAGGTGATCAAAGATTACGAGGGCGTTATTCGTGAAAATAAAGAACTGAGCACCGAGTTGTTGAACGTACAGGAGAAGCTCGATCATTTCGCGACCATTGAGGATACGCTGAGTAAGACGATTATCGTAGCGCAGGAAGCCGCAGATGAAGTTCGTAACAACGCCAAGAAAGAATCCCAACTGATCGTGAAGGAAGCGGAAAAAAATGCGGATCGTATTGTGAACGAAGCATTGTCCAAATCCCGCAAGATCGCGTTGGAGGTTGAAGAGCTGAAGAAGCAGGCATCGATTTACCGAGCACGGTTTCGTACACTGGTGGAAGCACAGCTTGACTTGTTAAGCCAAGACGGCTGGGAAGCTCTTGAAAACCGGGAACGCGAAGTACTGGAGCGCGAGCGTGAGATGAAAGAAATTTACTAATTTCATTTCTGACAAGCTTTTATTAGACGTTGTTAGGGTTGACTTTTCACTTTAAACAGGCTATAACTGTAAATACTATACTGAATTCAATGATTATCCGTCCGTCGGCTGATGGTTGTTATTCAAGGTAACGATGTTGCTGTTTAATATTCGATGAATTTAACATGTTTAATTCGTTGATGGGAACGAGTACGTCATGATTTGTCCCTCAGAGAGTTGGCCTTCCGGTGCAAGCCAACGTTCAGAACATGACCGAAGATCCTCCCGGAGAAGTGAGCTGAAGCGCTTAAGATGTATGGCGTGTGTAAGCAATCACCGTTTGCCATGCGTTATAATGGCGCCCTGCTGTAGTTGAGTGGGGCTCAGAGAGCCGTGATGAGACTGTATTTTTAGAATGGTCTATTTTTACGGAATCAGGGTGGTAACGCGAGCACAGTCTCGTCCCTTTACAGGGATGGGGCTTTTTTTGTTGCTTTTTTTAGGAAATGCTAGGGAAATCAATGATGAGCAGAGAGGGAGTATGACAGTATGAACAGAGTGGATGTTAAAGAAAAAGCACGGTCCCGTGACCTGCGCATCCTGAGCAAATGGAAGCAGGAGGACACATTCCGTAAATCCATTACAAATCGTGAAGGAAAGCCAAATTTTGTGTTCTATGAGGGCCCACCAACAGCTAACGGTAAACCGCATATCGGTCACGTGCTGGGCCGTGTAATTAAGGATTTTGTGGGCCGCTATCAGACAATGAAGGGATACCGCGTCGTACGTAAGGCAGGCTGGGACACGCATGGCTTGCCGGTAGAATTAGGTGTACAGAAGCAACTGGGGATCTCCCATAAACCTGAAATTGAAGAATACGGCGTTGAAAAGTTTATAAAAAAATGTAAGGCGAGCGTGTTTGAGTACGAGCAACAATGGCGTGATCTAACCGAAGCGATCGGATACTGGACAGACCTCGATAACCCGTACATTACATTGGATAATAACTATATCGAGAGCGTATGGAACATTTTGGCGACCATTCATGAAAAAGATCTGCTGTATCGTGGTCATCGTGTGAGTCCGTATTGTCCGGATTGTCAGACAACGCTAAGTTCTCATGAAGTAGCGCAGGGCTACAAAGATGTAAAGGATCTGAGTGCCACGGCCAAGTTCAAGTTGCATAGTAGTGGTGAATATGTACTGGCTTGGACGACAACACCTTGGACCTTGCCGAGTCACGTGGCGCTCGCCGTCAACCCTGAACTGGAATATGCACGTGTGAAGCAGGAAGACGGTGTATACATCGTTGCTAAAAATCTGGTTGAAGACGTAATTAAAGGCGAGCATGAAGTGATTGGCACGCTATCTGGTTCAGAACTGGTTGGCCAAACCTATACCCCGCCATTTACGTATTTTCAGGTTGAGAAGGGTAATCAGATTCTGGGTGCGAAGTTCGTAACAGATTCCAGCGGTACAGGTATCGTTCATATGGCTCCAGCGCATGGTGAAGATGATTACCGGGTATGTCGTGAAAATGGTGTTGAGTTCATCAACGTGGTGGATCTTCAAGGTAACTATGTAGAGGAAATCACTGATTTTGCAGGTCGTTTTGTGAAAGACTGTGATGTAGATATTGTAAAAATGCTGTCCGAAAAAGGCCTGCTGTACAGCAAGGAAAAATACGAGCATAGCTATCCGTTCTGCTGGCGTTGCGATACTCCATTATTGTACTATGCTATGGACAGTTGGTTTATCAAAACAACTGCGATCAAGGATCAACTGATTGCCAACAACAGCGAAGTCGAATGGTATCCGGGTCATGTACGTGAAGGACGTTTTGGCAAGTTTTTGGAGGAACTGGTGGATTGGAACATCAGTCGTGATCGCTATTGGGGTACACCGCTAAACATCTGGGTTTGTGAGGAAACTGGAGAACAGTTTGCTCCGCATAGTATTGCTGAATTGAGGGAACGTGCGATTGGCGACGTACCAGCGGACATCGAGCTGCACAAACCATATGTAGATGATATTAAGGTTCGTAGCCAATGCGGTAAATACGAAATGACTCGTACACCGGAAGTGATCGACGTATGGTTTGATAGCGGCTCCATGCCGTTTGCACAGCATCATTATCCTTTTGAAAATAATGAAACGTTCGAGCAACAATTTCCGGCAGATATGATCTGTGAAGGGATTGACCAGACTCGTGGCTGGTTCTATAGCTTGCTTGCGGTTTCGACTATGCTGACTGGCAAAGCTCCTTATAAAGCTGTCATGGCGACAGGCCATGTACTGGATGAGCAAGGGCAGAAAATGTCCAAATCAAAGGGTAATGTTATTGATCCGTGGGAAGTGATTGACGAGTATGGTACAGATGCTTTCCGCTGGGCATTGTTGTCCGATAGTGCACCATGGAATAGCAAACGTTTTTCCAAAGGAATCGTAGGTGAGGCTAAATCGAAGCTGGTAGATACGCTTGTGAATACACATGCTTTTCTGACCTTATATGCGGATATCGACGGATTTGATCCGGCACAGCACCCGTTCAAACCATCGGCTCATAAGTTGGATCGCTGGATTTTGTCCCGTCTGAACAGCCTGATTTTGGTAGTGGACAAAGCGCTGGCTGTAAATGACTTCCTGAACTCATCCAAAGCAATTGAGTCGTTTGTGGATGAGCTGAGCAACTGGTATATCCGTCGTTCACGCGACCGATTCTGGGGCAATGGTCTTACAGAAGATAAGCTGGATGCATACCGTACACTGACTGAAGTGCTGTTAACGACTGCCAAACTGCTTGCGCCGTTTACACCACTGCTTGCAGAGGATATTTACCTCAACCTGAGTAACGGGGAAAGTGTTCATCTGGATGATTATCCGACTGCCAATGAATCCTTGATCGATCTGGAATTGGAACGAGATATGGAAACGGCACGTCGTGTCGTTGAATTGGCGCGTAACGTCCGCAACGAAACGGGTTTGAAAACGCGTCAACCGTTGTCTGAGTTGATTCTATCCATGGATCAAGATTTTGAACTGAGTGGCTATGAGGAGATCATCAAAGATGAGATTAACGTGAAGCATATTCATGTTGAGACGGACGATAGCGGCTTTGTAGATTTTACACTGAAACTGAATTTGAAAGTAGCAGGCAAGAAATACGGCAAAAATGTCGGTTTCCTACAAAACTTTTTCAAAGGAATGTCTGCTGAGGATACCCGTACTGTTGTAGAACAGGGAATGTTAAATGTCGCTTCTCCAGAAGGTGAAGAGCTGCAAGTTACAGCTGAAGAATTGCTGGTAGAGAAAAAAGCGAAAGAAGGCTTCGCTTCTGCTTCCGGTTATGGCTTAACGGTAGCGTTGAACACGGACATTACACCGGAGCTGGAGCAAGAGGGCTGGGTACGTGAAGTGGTTCGTGCGGTACAGGATTACCGTAAAAAACTGGATCTGCCGATTGAAAAGTATGTGGCATTGACGTTGGATGTAGATAACGAGCTGCGCCAGGCCATCGCAAGCTTCGACACTGTGTTGCGTGAGAACGTATTGGTTACGACTGTGACATTTGGTCAAGCCGAACCGGCAGAACATGTGGAAGTGAACGGTAAAACCATCGGCGTTCATATTGGGGAATAATTACAAGCCCCTTGTCCCATAATACAATAACAGGCAGCATATAAAAACGAGCCTAAGCATCGGAAACGGGTTTCACCGTTACGTGCTTCGGCTCGTTTGCTGCGTTCAGGGCAGCCATGGGAAAAGGGGGATTGTGCATATGACGGCACGATCAAGGCGTAGACAGGGAAGGAGTCTCCGAGGAGGGAACGGAGAAGGGGCTGCCATAGCCACAGATAAAAGCAAAATAGGTAATCAGACAGAGCGATTAAGTCGTGTTGAAAAGCTGGTACGTACGGTGTCAGAGCAGATGGAACGGACACGTATTGCAGATTACGCTTTGCTGCTAAATAAGCCTTGGCGATTACTCTGGTTAAATCTAATATCCGGTGTTTCCCGGGGAATCGGCATCGCGCTAGGTTTTACTTTTTTTGCCGCTACCATTATTTATGTGCTGCAAGTGCTCGGTGCGCTAAATTTACCGATTATCGGTGATTATATCGCTGATATTGTACGGATCGTACAACGACAGCTGGAGCTTACTACCTATTAGGCAGCGATCTCCACTTTGAAGTTCACGATTCGTCTTCGTGCGTATCCGGCTCCAGTAGACCTTCGCCCTCGCCATCTTCGATATAACGCTGATAAATGGAACTGCGAATAACGGATACATTTTGTCCATAAATGTCAGTAGCAACAAAGCTTTCGTATGGTTCTACGAAGCCCATATTATCATCGCCTGCTTCAATTTCCATATCATCATAACTGTGGATTTCTCCGCTTTCGGCCATGGCTGGGGTGTTAGAGGTACCCCAATTTTCGACGATCTGCCAGGCATCTTCACCGTCAAAGCCGTTTTGATCATCACGCTCATCCAGACTCGTTCTGCCGAACGAGGGAGCGAGAAATTCTTCCTCCACTGGGCGGCGGTTAGACACTTCTGTTTCGGGACTGTACTCTTTGCAGTAAATGGTATAGGGAACAGCCAGTAGCCGTTCATAGGGAATAGGTTTACCGCTGGCGGCGCAAATGCCGTAGGTCCCCTTGTCCATTGCCATCAAGGCTGATTTGATACGTTCCAATTGAAACTCATCATGCTCCAATAAGGAAATATCTTTGGCTCGCTCGTAGGTTTCGGTAGCCAGATCGCCTGGATGGTTATCAATGGGAGAAAGCTCACCGGTTTGATCGCGCTGTGAATCACCGAGTCCGTAATGGTCGTTGTTTTGCAAGCGATGCTCAATTTCCTTTTTGCGTTCCAGCAGTTCGTTACGCAGACCCTGCAATTGTTGCTCCGTCAATGGGGACATGGAATCCTCTCCTTGTTCTAGGTTTCATGCGCATGCGTTGTGTCGAGTATGCTCCTTGTAGTTTGCACCGGGAAGACCTCTTTTACATAGGAAATTCTAATCAAATGCGAAGGAGTTCATTTTATGGATGGTCTGTGCTTGATAGCTTGCGGGTTTCGTGGACGATCTGAGAACGCTTATGCTACAATAAATGGGTTCAACAACGGATATAAGCGGATCGGAGTGACGAAGGACTGTGATTTATTTTGGTATTGCGCTAATAATTTTTTTGATTGATCAGGGAGTCAAATATTTGGTGGCTACACGAATGGAATTGTACGAACAAATACCAGTCATCGGCAATTTCTTTTTAATCACCTCCCATCGTAATCGTGGAGCTGCTTTTGGGATTTTGGAAGGTCAACGTTGGCTTTTTATCGTGATTACAATTGTAGTGGTGATTGGTATCGTCTGGTATCTGCGAAAAACAGTTAAGGCTGGACAAAAGCTACTTCCTGTTGCGCTAAGTTTAGTGCTGGGGGGAGCAGTCGGTAACTTTCTGGATCGGGCTATTTCAGGGGAAGTGGTTGATTTTGCACAATTTAATTTTGGAAGCTATACGTTCCCCATTTTTAATGTGGCAGATTCGGCAATTGTCATCGGTGTAGCATTGATTATTTTGGATACATTGCTGGAATCGCGTCGGGAAAAGGGAAATGGCAATGATAGCATCGAAGGGAAGTCATAGCATGAGCGAAGTGAATGAAAATGGCGAAGCCGCAGGTCTGTCTTATGAGGACGAACTGGAGGGTGAATCTCTGGAATGGACAGCGGCTTCCGGGGATGCCAAAACGCGTATTGACAAATATATCGCCGAAGAAATGAAGGAAGTGTCTCGTTCTCAGATACAGCTGTGGATCGGAAATGGTCGTGTGCTGGTGAACGGTACGACAATTAAGGCGAACTACAAGCTGGCTGAAGGAGACCGGATTGTATTATCAGTACCGGAAGCAGAAACTGTAGATATTGTTCCAGAGAATATTCCGTTGGATGTCGTTTACGAGGACTCGGACGTTATTGTTATTAACAAGCAACGTGGTCTGGTCGTGCATCCTGCACCGGGACACTCTTCAGGAACATTAGTTAACGCACTGATGTACCATTGTCACGATCTTTCGGGCATTAACGGGGAATTACGTCCTGGTATTGTTCACCGTATTGATAAGGATACATCAGGACTGCTGATGGCGGCTAAAAATGATCAGGCTCACGCATCACTTGCAGCACAGCTTAAGGATCATAGTGTGACTCGGAAATATATAGCCTTAGTTCACGGTCATTTGAGCCACGATCAGGGAACGGTAGATGCTCCGATTGGCCGTGATTCGGGTGATCGCAAATTGTTTACAGTGACGGAACGTAACAGCAAGCATGCCGTCACCCATTTTCTCGTCATTGAACGATTGGGGGATTATACCCTCCTTGAACTTCAATTGGAAACAGGACGAACACATCAAATTCGTGTTCACATGAAATTTATTGGACACCCATTGGTTGGTGACCCTATGTATGGGCGCAGCAAAGGGGTTCGTATGGATGGTCAGGCGCTGCATGCGGCGGTACTGGGCTTTAAGCACCCATCCACTGGAGAATACATGGAATTCAGCAGACCGATTCCTCCTGATATGGAGGATGTGTTAGCATCCTTGCGTAGTCGCTAAAACAATGGTGATTTGCATTCCTATTCACAAACCTGAATAAATTATTAAGTTAAACCGCCTAAATGGCGGTTTTTTTATTGTGAGACAAGGTATGGGTAAAAACAACTATGGATAATTATACAATAACCTTGTATAATTATTAAAGTGCTTCCGGTGGTTCCGGTTGAACGGGTGTTGACACACGATTTTCAATCTGTCATACTTCTTGTAGTTGCGATGAACTTTGTCCAAGAGATGGCTAACCATCTCACACTATGAGAAGCAGGACAAAGGAAATCCTGAATAGCACCTTTAAATCAGTCCCGTGAGGCTGGCAAGGTAACGTGAATGGATCACTGATCAGTGCATCCGCTGCGGCGGTATGTCTTCAGTGTGTCCGAGAGATCGGAGAACAGTAGAAGACTGTTCACACGAGACTCCTTGCCAAACTTGGGCAAGGAGTCTTTTTTGTATCCGAACACGGGACCAGGTCTGAAGGGAACATCACCTGAGGAGGCTGGAAGCATGAGTAATGAAACACATGTACTGATGGATGAAATTGCGATTCGTCGGGCATTGACACGGATTGCACATGAAATTTTGGAGAAAAACAAAGGTATTGACGATTGTGTGCTAGTAGGTATTCGAACACGCGGAGTTCATCTGGCGCAACGCCTGGCTGAAAAAATTGCTGAGATTGAAGGCGCACCAATTCCATGGGGAGAGCTAGATGTTACAGCCTACCGGGATGACCGGAACAGCGTAGCCGAAGCTAAAGGAAATGGAAAAGAGCTTTTGATGAATCCTGCTGACGTATCGGTTCATGATAAGAAAGTCATTCTCTTTGACGATGTGCTGTACACAGGCCGCACTATCCGCGCGGCGATGGATGCATTGATGCACTGCGGACGACCGCAAATGATTCAGCTGGCAGTACTAGCGGATCGCGGACACCGTGAGCTTCCGATTCGTCCCGATTACATCGGCAAGAACATCCCGACCTCCAAATCTGAGGAAATCGTAGTAGCCCTTCAAGAGACGGACGGTAAGGACGAAGTGACAATCATTCAGAACCGGGGGGAACAGCTATGATCACCACAGCCAGTCAACTTAAAGAACGTAGCCTACTCGGGTTAAAGGAACTAAGCCGAAATGAAATCGAGTCCATTCTGGATCGCGCTCATTATTGGGAATCCCAACCAGAAAAACTGGTTCCAGTACTGCAATCACGCTTTGCGGCCAACATGTTTTTTGAAAACAGCACTCGTACCCGCTTTTCTTTTGAAATGGCAGAGAAGCGGCTGGGCGCTCAGGTTTTGAACTTTTCCGCTGCGGCTTCCAGTGTGGAAAAAGGGGAGTCCATTTACGATACAGTACGTACGCTCGAATCCATGGGCATTGATGCAGGAGTCATCCGGTTAAAGCCAGCCGGAGTGCTGCAAGAGCTCGCTGAGAAGGTCAGTGTCCCACTGGTTAATGCGGGGGACGGCAACAATGAGCATCCAACGCAGGCTCTGCTGGACCTGTACACCATGCGCAAAACTTTCGGTGAGCTTAAAGGCTTGAGAGTATCCATCATAGGAGACATTCTGCACAGCCGTGTCGCTCGCTCGAATCTGTGGGCCTTGCAAAAATTCGGAGCCAAGGTAAGCTTCTGCGCTCCTGATAATATGCAAGCACCTGATCTTGCGGCCTACGCGCCTTATGTTCCGATGCAAGAGGCACTACAAGCGGACGTGGTCATGATGCTTCGGGTACAGCTGGAACGGCATGCCGAAGGGATGTTGCGCTCAGCGGATGAATACCGAGAGCAGTACGGTTTGACAGAGAAAAGAGCAGCGAACCTGAAGCCCGGAACGATTATCATGCATCCAGCTCCAGTGAATCGGAATGTGGAAATTGATAGTGCAGTTGTGGAAAGCGAACAATCGCGAATTTTTCCTCAAATGGCAAACGGGGTTCCGATCCGCATGGCGGTTATGGAACGGGCAATGAAGCTGTAGAAGCTGTCAGTAGGATCGTAGGGAAAAGTTGCAAAAAACTGAGCGGAGGAATATTTCAGATGAAACAATTAATTATGAATGCAAGCGTATTGAACGAGCAGGGCGAGGCTGAATTGAAATCCATCCTAATCGCCGACGGAAAGATTTTGGCTATCGCAAGTGCGGATGCTGGAATCAGCCTACTTATGGAAGAAGGCGCATCTGGGCAGGAGCGCGAAGTCGAGAAAGTTGACGCCCAGGGAAAGCTGGTCATCCCCGGTTTAATCGACATGCATGTGCATCTGAGAGAACCCGGCTTTGAATATAAAGAAACGATTGAAACGGGCAGCCGCGCAGCGGTGAAAGGCGGATTTACGACGATTGCCTGCATGCCAAACACCCGTCCAGTGACGGACAATGTGGACACAGTTCAGCTGGTATTGAAAAAGGGACAGGAAGCGGGGCTTGCCAAGGTTCTTCCTTACGCAGCTATCACGAAAAACGAACTGGGTCGTGAGCTGACAGATTTTGAAGCGCTCAAAGCAGCAGGTGCCATCGGCTTTACTGACGATGGTGTCGGGGTGCAAAGCGCGCAAATGATGAAGGACGCCATGGCGCGGGCCAAAGCACTGGATATGCCGGTTATTGCACACTGTGAGGATAACACACTTGTTGAAGGAGCGGCAGTGACGGACGGCGAATTTGCCAAGCGCCACGGGCTTAAAGGCATTCCGAACGAATCTGAAGCGATTCACGTCGGACGGGACATTTTACTATCCGAGGCAACCGGGGCACACTATCATGTATGCCATGTCAGCACGGAGCAGTCAGTGCGGTTAATCCGCCATGCGAAATCTTTTGGCATCAAGGTAACGGCTGAGGTATGCCCGCACCACTTGGTATTGTCAGATGAGGATATCCCTGGGCTGGATGCGAACTGGAAAATGAATCCTCCGCTACGCTCCCCGCGTGATGTGCAGGCATGCATCGAGGGACTGGAAGACGGTACGATTGACATCGTCGTAACCGACCATGCAGCGCACAGTGAGGAAGAGAAGGCAAGGGGGATGGAGCTCGCGCCATTCGGGATCGTTGGATTTGAGACGGCCTTCCCGCTGTTGTACACGAAATTCGTAGCTACCGGACAGTGGACGCTGGACTTTCTGGTGCGTCGTATGACTGCTGATCCAGCGCGTGTCTTCCGCCTTGATACGGGACGCCTGGAAGAAGGGGCTCCAGCTGACCTGACCATGATTGATCTGGAGCAGGAGCAGGCAGTTGATCCGCAAACGTTTGCCAGCAAAGGACGCAACACTCCTTTTACAGGCTGGAAGCTCAAAGGCTGGCCTGTGAAAACTTGGGTAGATGGCAAACTGGTATGGTCTGCTGACGAAGCAAAATAAATAGAAACCACTAAAAAAATAGAACCTTATAGCAGGAAACAATATAGAGGAGTGAGACGGGATGCAGGCAAGATTGTTACTTCAGGACGGCACGCTGTTTACAGGCACATCATTTGGTGCGGAAGGTGATAAAACAGGCGAGGTCGTTTTCAACACAGGGATTACAGGCTATCAAGAGGTGCTTACTGATCCCTCTTACTGCGGACAAATCGTAACGATGACTTACCCGCTGATTGGCAACTATGGAATTACTCGTGATGACTTTGAATCGGTACGGCCTTATGTCCATGGCTTTGCTGTTAGACATTACGAGCCAGCGCCAAGTAACTGGCGTGCTCAATATAGCGTGGGCGATTTGCTGAAGGAATATGGCATCATTGGCATTAGCGACATCGACACCCGCATGCTTACCCGGATTATTCGCCATCACGGCACGATGAAGGGCATTTTGACGACTGGTTCCCAGCCGCTGGAAGAACTGAAAGAAATGATGTATGACTTGACCATTGAAGAACTGCGCAATCAGGTTCCTATGACTTCTACACCTCATCCGTACAGCAGTCCTGGCAACGGAGAGCGGATCGTATTGATTGACTACGGTGCAAAAAGCGGCATTTTGCGCGAACTGAATAAACGGGACTGCGATGTAGTTGTCGTTCCACATGATACGACGGCTGAGGAAATTCGTCGCTTGGACCCGGACGGTATTCAGCTGTCTAACGGCCCTGGAGATCCAAAAGACGTACCCCATGCCGTTCGTACGGTAGCAGAACTGTTAGGGGAATATCCGATTTTCGGAATTTGCTTGGGACACCAGTTGTTCGCTTTAGCTTCGGGAGCGGATACGGAAAAGCTGAAATTTGGACATCGCGGTGGTAACCATCCGGTGAAAGAACTGGAGAGCGGACGCTGCTTTATCACATCACAAAATCACGGCTACACGGTGAATGAGGATTCGATCCAAGGTACTGAGCTTGAAGTGACGCATATTAATAACAACGATAAAACGATTGAAGGTCTTAAACATACCAAGTATCCCGCGTTTTCGGTGCAATATCATCCAGAGGCTGCACCAGGACCTTACGATAATGGTTACCTGTTTGACCGCTTTCTGGACATGATCCGTGAGCACAAAAGAAATCATCCAAAGCAACCGCGTCAGGCTGCTATCGCCGCCGCAGTGAGAGGAGAGCGCTAATATGCCGAAAAATACAGAACTTAAAAAAATACTTGTGATCGGTTCCGGTCCTATCGTCATTGGTCAGGCAGCAGAATTTGATTATGCTGGTACACAAGCTTGTCAAGCGCTCAAAGAAGAAGGCGTCGAGGTAGTACTGATCAACAGTAATCCGGCAACCATCATGACAGACACCAACATGGCAGACAAAGTATACATCGAGCCGATTACACTTGACTTTGTAACACAGATTATCCGTCAAGAGCGTCCAGATGGTCTGCTTCCTACGCTGGGAGGACAGACAGGTCTGAACATGGCAGTGGAACTGGCTCGCGCCGGAGTGCTGGAGCGTGAAAACGTCAAGTTACTGGGAACTCAACTGAATTCGATAGAAAAAGCCGAGGATCGTGATCTGTTCCGTGATTTGATGCGCGAGTTGGAACAACCTGTACCAGAGAGTGTCATTGTAACAACCTTGGAAGAATCTTTAGAATTTGCTAACGAAATCGGTTATCCAATTATCGTTCGCCCGGCTTATACGCTAGGGGGAACAGGCGGTGGTATCTGCTCCACAGAAGAAGAACTGCGTGAAACCGTCAGCTCTGGCTTGAGATACAGTCCAATCGGACAATGTTTGGTGGAAAAGAGTATCGCAGGTATGAAGGAAGTCGAATATGAGGTCATGCGTGACGGCAATGATAACTGCATCGTTGTCTGTAATATGGAGAACTTTGATCCAGTCGGCGTGCATACTGGCGACAGTATTGTCGTAGCTCCGAGTCAGACGCTGTCAGATCGCGAATACCAGATGCTGCGCTCTGCTTCTCTGAAAATTATCCGCGCCCTCAATATCGAAGGCGGCTGTAATGTACAGTTTGCGCTTGATCCGCACAGCTATCAATACTATGTCATTGAAGTAAACCCACGCGTAAGTCGCTCCTCGGCACTGGCCTCCAAGGCAACCGGATATCCGATTGCTAAAATGGCTGCCAAAATTGCACTGGGTTACACGTTGGATGAAATTGTGAATCCGGTAACGGGACAGACGTATGCTTGCTTTGAGCCAACATTGGATTACATCGTAAGCAAAATACCACGCTGGCCATTTGACAAATTCATTTCTGCCAACCGCAAGCTGGGCACGCAAATGAAAGCAACGGGTGAAGTCATGGCCATCGGACGCACATTCGAAGAGTCCATCCAGAAAGCGGTACGGTCTTTGGAAATCGGTGTACACCGTCTGCATCTTAAGGGAGCCGATCAGCTGTCTGATGACGTGCTCAAGGATCGTCTGATTAAAGCAGATGATGAGCGGTTGTTCTTGGTAGCTGAGGCGTTCCGTCGCGGCTGGCAGCAGCAGGAGATTCAAGATTTGACAAAAATTGACTGGTGGTTCCTCGATAAGGTAGAGGGAATCATCAAGTTCGAAGCCATTATCGCTGGAGAATCTGAGCTGACCTACGAAACACTCTATCAGGCCAAACGTAAAGGCTTTACCGACCGCTCTATCGCCGAGATTCGCAGTATGGGCCAAAACGACAGTATGACAACCGAGCGTGAGGTACGTGAATTCCGTCTAGCTCAAAACCTGCGTCCGGTCTACAAAATGGTAGATACGTGCGCAGCCGAGTTTGAAGCCACAACTCCGTACTACTACTCCTCTTACGAGGTGGAAAATGAAGTGATTCCATCTAGCAAAGAGAAAGTTATCGTACTCGGTTCCGGACCGATTCGGATCGGGCAAGGGATTGAATTTGATTACTCCACCGTACATGCGGTATGGGCTATTCAAAAAGCGGGCTACGAAGCAGTGATTATCAATAACAACCCGGAGACGGTATCTACGGACTTTAACACATCCGACCGCCTCTACTTTGAACCGCTCTTCTTCGAAGATGTAATGAATGTTATCGAGCAGGAAAAACCGATTGGGGTTATCGTCCAGTTCGGGGGTCAAACGGCCATTAATCTCGCAGCTCCACTGAGTGCGGCAGGCGTGAATATTTTGGGTACGAGTCTGGAAAGTATCGATGAAGCGGAAGACCGGAAGAAGTTTGAGCAACTTTTGTCTCGTCTGGCTATCGCACAGCCTAAAGGCAACACGGTCACATCAGTTGATGAAGCAGTAGGAACCGCACAGGCGCTGGGCTATCCAGTTCTGGTACGTCCATCCTACGTTCTGGGCGGACGCGCTATGGAAATCGTGTACTCAGATACGGAATTGCTGCGGTACATGGAAGAAGCGGTTAAAATCAATCCAGAGCATCCGGTGCTCATCGACCGTTATATGCTGGGTAAAGAAGTAGAGGTCGATGCCATCTGCGACGGCGAGACAGTATTGGTACCAGGCATTATGGAGCATGTGGAACGGGCCGGGGTTCACTCAGGTGACTCTATCGCGGTGTATCCACCACAGCACTTATCTGTCGAGCTGAAACAAAAAATTGTGGAAATTACAATCAGCATCGCTAAGGAATTGAAAACCATCGGTCTGGTAAATATCCAGTTTGTTATTCATCAAGACGAGGTGTACGTGATCGAGGTTAATCCTCGCTCCTCGCGGACAGTTCCTTTCTTGAGTAAAGTAACAAATATCCCAATGGCGAATCTGGCTACACAGGCTATTTTGGGCGGTAAGCTTAAAGATGCAGGTTATTCAGAAGGCCTATGGCCTGAAAGTAATTATGTCTCGGTTAAGGTTCCGGTATTCTCCTTTGCCAAACTGCGTCGTGTAGAGCCGACGCTGGGCCCGGAAATGAAATCGACAGGTGAAGTTATGGGACGCGATATTCAGTATGCCAAAGCACTGTACAAAGGACTTGTGGGAGCTGGTATGAAAATTCCATCCACTGGGGCGATCATCATTACAGTGGCAGATAAGGACAAAGAAGAAGCTGTCGAGTTGATGCAGGGCTTTTACAGACTGGGCTATAAAATTATTGCAACAGGTGGAACGGCGGCTGCTATGAAGCAGGCCAATATTCCAGTGAACACGATCAACAAACTGAGCGAAGGTAATCCGAACATCCTGGATATGATTCGCACGGGTGAAGCCAACTTTGTCTTCAATACGTTGACCAAAGGCAAAACGCCAGAGCGTGATGGATTCCGTATCCGCCGCGAAGCAGTTGAGAATGGCATTGTCTGCATGACCTCACTGGATACAGTACGCGCTTTGCTAAGAATGCTGGAAACGATCAATTTCACATCCGAATCCATGCCGGTCCTGAGCAAATAATGCGTTACGAATAGATGTGAGGAAATAAGTAGCACAGGGAAGGACATTCATCAGCTTCGGCTGACGGATGTCCTTTATCACGGGCAAATGCACCCGAATTGACGTAAAAAGGGGATGGAGAACGGTGAATGGAGCATTTCAGCAGATGGCAGGACGGCTGATGGTTGCGTTAGATTATCCCAATGCACAACAGGCTGAGCAGTTAATTCGGCAGCTAGAAGGGATTCCTTGTTATATAAAAGTAGGTATGCAACTGTTTTATAGTGCAGGGCCAGCTTTTGTAGAACAACTAAAGTCCAGAGGATACTCCGTATTTCTGGATTTGAAAATGCATGATATCCCTAACACGGTGCGGGGAGGGGCAGAGAGCATTACCCGCTTAGGTGTAGATATGTTCAACGTACATGCTGCTGGGGGCGTTAATATGATGTCAGCCGCTAAAGCTGGTGCAGAAGCAGCTATTTCCGCAGACAGCTCGCTTTCCATGCCGCTCATTATTGCAGTCACACAGCTGACCAGCACGGATCAGACGACCATGAATAAGGAGTTAGGTATTCCTGGTACGGTACAGGATGCAGTGGTTCGTTACGCGCAACTGACCCGTGAGGCGGGACTGGATGGTGTGGTAGCTTCACCTTTGGAAGTGCCTGCCATTCGTGCTGTATGTGGATCAGACTTTAAGACGATAACTCCTGGCATACGCCCGGCAGGTAGTGCTACAGGCGATCAGTCGCGTGTGCTTACACCTGGCCAAGCCATTGCACAAGGCAGCAGCTACATTGTCGTTGGACGTCCTATCACCGCAGCAGCAGACCCACGCGCCGCAGCGGAACACATTATTGAGGAGATGATACAAGTATGACCACATTCAATAGTATACCTGAGCAAATTGCATCCCATCTGTTACGTATTCAGGCGGTGGCATTGCGCCCACAACAGCCTTTTACATGGACATCCGGCATTAAATCGCCAATTTACTGTGACAATCGCCTGACCATGTCCTACCCGGAGGTGCGCGAGCTGATCGCAGACTCATTTGCTGCCCTTATTCGTGAGCAATACCCCGAAACTGAAGTCATTGCAGGGACAGCTACAGCAGGGATTCCTCATGCAGCCTGGGTGGCGCAAAAGCTAAATCTGCCAATGGCCTATGTAAGGGACAAAGCCAAAGGACATGGGAAAGAAAACCAAATCGAAGGCCGTATTAGTGCAGGTCAGAAGGTTATGGTTATCGAGGATCTTATTTCTACAGGAGGCAGCTCCATTAAAGCAGCACAGGCCGTAGCACAAGCAGGCGCTCAGCCATTAGCGGTACTGGCCATTTTCAGCTACCAGCTAGACAAAGCGACTCAAGCCTTTGAAGAAGCGGGTGTGGAGCTGCAAAGCTTGTCCAATTATACAGCCCTGATGAACGTTGCCTTGCGTGAAGGAACCATTCAGGAAGAAGAGATGGAACTGCTGCGTTCCTGGCGCCAGGACCCCGCTTCCTTTGGTAAATAAGATGAGCTATAGAGGCCAATAGGTCTAATGATTAGAGCGATTCGTACTCTTTGCTAACCATTGTAGATTGTTATGGCCCAGGCCGTGTAAATCGAATTCGATCCGGTTACACTAACTCCTACCATCATGTGAAAAGAGGGAGCTCGGATGTATTGGATTTACTATGGCAGACTGTACACGACTAAATTTCAGGCAGGATGTCTGGCAAAAAGGTTGGAGCACGACGGCTGGATGTATGGCTACAATGATCCCCGCGCAGTGGAGGTGTACCGCTCGCGCAAAGGTCGTTATGGTGTCCGATTTATTCCGTAAGTCCACAAAAATAATTTTTAAAAAGAAAATTTTCGAAAGACTATTGACGAAACACAAGAAAATGTTGTATATTAATTAACGTTGCTGTTATGAATATGTGACGTGAATATACATGTTTTTTTGAGGGCCCTTAGCTCAGTTGGTTAGAGCGGTCGGCTCATAACCGATTGGTCGGGGGTTCGAGTCCCTCAGGGCCCATTTCCTCAAAAACCCTTGCTAAGCAAGGGTTTTTTTGTTGTTTATAGAGGGTGAGAAAATGGAGGGAAGTAGCATTTATAAGGGGGCGATTATAATTTGCTAACGTATTTGCTAACATGAATTTATTTTCGAGGTTTATCGCCCTTACTAAGCTGTTTCATAAATGGTAAATCTGCAGGTAAGAAATCATATTGGAGTATTGTTTCTTTGTTGACCCAACGTAATTGATCATGATCTATTAATTGAATTTCACCAGATACCCATGTAGCCCAAAATGCAATTAATTTTATTGAACCATCACCGTATGAATAAACAGATTCTCCAAGCTGTTGACCAACTTTAATATCAATCCTAAGTTCTTCTTTGATCTCGCGTCTAACACATTCTTCAAGTGTTTCATTGGGTTCCAACTTTCCACCAGGGAATTCCCACTTGCCAGCGAGTTTGTTGTCGGGGCCCCGTCTGGTGATTAAAAATTCGCCATCATTGTGAATAATGGCCGCCGTAACTAGTTTCATCGCCAACACCTCTTATGAAATGTATTATATAATACAGAACTTTTTATCGAACTTTAAAAATATGCTCACGATGGTATTTTACATAATGTTTATGGCCTTCCAGTAAGGTGATTTTCATTTGATCTTTCACATTCATTAATAACTTACTTAGATCGTCGAGATAAGGAGAGATAAGTAACGAACCATCATCATCAAAGCTGATATAACCTCTATCATACAAAGTATCATGAGATGGACAAAAGAGAAAACCATTATACTTGTCGAGCCGTTCCTTATTGTTAGATTCGCGCCAAGGTTTACTGTGACTCGCTCTTAGAAAATTAATGTTATCGAGTCCACATAGTTTGCATTTCTTATCCAGCTTGATTAGTTCCTGTTTAAACTTGTCTTGTCCAACACGAGTTTGTACTAATTGTTCCCTGATTGTTTCTTCAGGTATTCGAGAAATATCATTTTCTACATCACTGATAATTTCATCTTCACTTTTAGCGACTAATTCTAAATCAGCAATAGTAATCCCAACTTTTGTGAAAAGAAAATTAGCAAGTTCCTCAGTTATCCGAAATAAGTAGCCAGTATTACCTCTCCCGGCTAAATTATATGGGGCATACTTCTTACCTTGTAAAACAAGGATATCATTCATATAATTCTTATATTTAATTGGCGTCGAAATATCACTATACTCGGCATCAACAATCCAACCATCCTGTTCCCAATTATCAACCGATCCCAAAGAGTCCGGTTTCTTAGACTCTCGATAATCGTTTTTAGCAATGATGACTGAGTGCATACGTCCCTTATAACTACTGAATATGATGTCTCCTTTTTTGACTGTAGTCATCGAAGTCCAGTGATGAAAGGTTTTACCGTCCTTATTTTTCTTTGGTGCCCATAAAAAGCCGCCATCATGCTCTTCACGATAAGTCTTATTCTGAAAAACAAAAAAGTATCTCATTTCTCTGGTCCCCATTTATTATTTAGATATTGTTCTCTTCTTAATTCTGCAATATCATGTTAATTCCTTGAAATATGACGATATTCGACACTTTTTTTGTAACGAGAGCTTTGATCTAAGATTTTAGTCCGGTTTTTTTCCCACGAAATGATTTAATTCGGCTTCAATGCGATCTACAGCTTCATCTTGCATCGTAGGAAGTAGGTGAGAGTATCGCTCATTGAACATGGCAGGAGTCATCCCTAGCCTTTCAGCTGCTACTTTAGGGTTTATGCCTATACGTAAAAGAAAGGAAGCGTGTGTGTGTCGCAGGTCATGAAAGCGAATTTTCTTGACTCCAGCCTTACGAACTAACACGTCCATACCCTCGGTGATACGCTTCGGCTTTATATATCCTCCCCATGGATAGCAGCAAACAAGGTCGTTATCCTCATATGTTTCTCCATATTGCTTTTTGTGTTCTTTTATTTGCTCTTGTCTATGTCTTAGATCATCAATAATCAATTGGAACAATTTCACGCGGCGTATGGAATCATTTGTTTTGGGGCGCTGTATAACCAATCCATTACGTGTCCAATTGGCGGTTTGAATGACCCGCAATTCCTTTTGTTCAAAGTCAATATCGCTCCATCGCAATCCTAAAATTTCTCCACGTCGCATTCCCGTATAAACTGCAAGAGAAAATACAATAAAGTGAACATGATCACGAGAGAAGTCGAGAAATTGTGTGAATTCTTCAATAGTCCAAAACTGCATTTCCTTCTGTTCGTTTGCATTAACTTTATTACGCATCGACACTTTGCTCATTATGTCTTCGGAAAGCAATCCAGACTCTGAATATGCAAGTCGCAAGGCTCTTTTTAGCACACCATGAATATTTTTAACGTACTCTTTTGAGTAACTTTTACGTAAATCAGCGTAGAATGTTTTTATTATTCTGGGAGTCAAGCTTTGCAACCTGATTTTCCCCAAGACTGGTATAATTCTAGCTTCTATTATTGTCTTTTCTGTATCGAAAGACGTTGGTTTAAAATTGGGCTTAGCATGTGTTTCAAGATATTCTAGTAGATATTCTGTGACAGTTATTTTTGAATCATCAGTATAAGTACCTTTTTCAATCTCAGCTATTTTCAAGTGACAAGCTTTCCAAGCTTCTTTTTCGCTTTTAAAACCCCCTTTTGTTTTCTGTCGTCGTCCTCCTGTGAGTGGATCAGATGGAAGATCAATTATAAAAGTCCACGTCTTTCCTCTTTGATAAACATGCCCTTTCATTGTGCGACCTCCGAATTATGTTTTAATTTAGTTACGCTTTGAATTTATTAATTGGGATTACCTTTCGTTTTGAGTTGAGTCTTTGAAATGCAACAGCAATTTGAATTTTGGATTTCAGAAGTTCTACATTCTCTCGTTGATAGTAGTAGTCATCATGAAGCCGAGAAACGATTTGCTCAACTCGATCTGCAGCGAGCTCTTGCGGTACATGAAATTCGTCTGCCAAAAGCCTTACATATACGTCTTTGGTCATTTCTAAGGGTACAGGCAGGAGATAGTGGGGCATGGAAGCAATTAGGCTAAAATGCCAAGCCTGTGTCTCTTGCAAGTCCACAAAAAGACCAGGGAGATTTCCTTGATCTCCTTCGTGCTGCACGATATGTGAGAGTTCGTGAAAAAAGTCAGATCGTTGTTTTGGAATAGAGTCACTATTGTTTAAGAAAATAACGCTACCTTCTTCGTTCCAAAAAGCATGAGGCTTACCTTCGTAATACACAATGTCTGCTCCCCATAAAGCTGCAATCTGATCAATATCCAATTCATGTGGATAGTTGATATTCAGTGTTTGGTATAAATCACATATCAATAGTTCATTTTCCGTAGGCCTGTAATATGGAATCATTTATCATCACCTATAAAATTGAGCACGTATGTTCGATTTTTGTTTTAAAAGAAAAGCCTTTACAGGCTTTTGTTAAAAGATAAATTATTTAATTCTTCTTAGTTCAGCAATGTCTGCTTCTTGAGAAATAGATCGAACGGAAAGACGCTCAAGTATTTTCTGCTGTTCATGCTGAATTTGAAGCATGGTTTGTTGATTGTCTTTTAGAGAGGTTACATCATTAGTCAGTGTATCTACAGCTTCAGTCAGTTCCTCGACCTTGGAATTAGTTGTTCCTACAATTTGAATGATCTGTTGAAGATGCTGACCATGACTCTGTTGAACCGTTTCAAAATTACCTATGCGATCATCCATTGTTTGTAATTTATCAAGAATTTGATTCAGGATATGTTCACTCATAAAAGTTCCTCCGTATCATCCGTTTTTATAATGACTAGGGAGTGGCACTGATTATCCTTTTTGTTCTTTTTCACGTTGTTTACGTTTCATTTCCCGCCAAGCTTGGATCGCTGCATCAGCAACTTCTTTTTCTTCCTCAGTCCAATCTTTACCGCCATTCATGTAAGCATGGCCTCCTGAAGGTGATCTTGAGATCGAACGCCCCAATAGGTAATCACCAGAAACTTCAAAAAAGTCGGCAAAAACATTGAGCTCTTTATCTTCTATAGCCCTCTTTCCTGACTCAATTCTGGAAAGGACACTATTATTTATTCCTATGCGTTCAGCGAGCTCTAATTGGCTTAAACCACGTTCCTCGCGTAGTAGTTTAATTCGATCTCCAGAAACCGACACCATTTAACCGCCCTTCTTTCTGTTTTAGCAATATCATAGTAACATTTTTCTAAAACAGAAAAAAGAATTTTGCTAAAAAAGCAAATTTAATATTGACTTTGCTGTTTTAGCAATGTATATTGTAAACAAGATCTTTGCTAAAACAGCAAAGGGGGGGAGGACTGAATGAATCAATTCAATCTCCGTTTTATAAAGCAAAGAAGAAAGGAACTCTCTAAAACACTTCAGGATATGGCAGATGCGCTTGATATGAAGAATGCTTCGTCCTATATGAAGTATGAAAATGGTGAGTATTCTTTCAAAGCTACACATTTGCCAATGTTGGCTAATGAGCTTGAGTGTGGTGTTGAAAATTTTTTTGAAAATGATTTTGCTGAAATAGCAAAATGGGGGTGATTACCACTTAACTGTCAATCTTATCTTTCATCTTCTTAAGACTGCACCCTATAGTATGTCCATTATTTTAAAGGAGGTTGCTAAGTATGGCAAAAGCTTTGATGACTCCAACTACATTAGCGGAAGCACTCCGCTTGGCGGCAGACCTAGCAGAGCAAAATGAGGAGCTGGACCGTCAACTTACAGAATTACGATTGAACCGAGAATACCCAGAAGTATTGCGTCCAGCTCACATTATGAAGCTCATGGGATACAGCAAAGCTAAAGTGGCGGAGTTAACCAATCACCCAACGTTTCCACATCTAAATCGTGGGAGGCGAAAAGGTGAAGCTGTTACTGTTCTTAAATCGGATTTTTACGAATGGCTGAAAGGACATTAATAAAGCCATTATTTTGTCTGAATTATGCTTACATCTTGGTCAACTTTAACTGTGCTTCAAAGGGATGAAGCATCCGCAATATGGTACCAGTATGGCGGATTGAAGAATTCAACAGGGGGGGAGTGAAGCTCTGATTACATATTACTCTGAGATACCAGGCCTGCCTATTCCAATCTGGAATAATTTACGGATTAGGGAAGGGGATGAATCCCAATATGAAATTTGGCGCCATTATGCAAGCATGTCGTGTGCGGGCAGGGCTCAGTCAGGAAGAGATGGCTGAGCTCCTAAACCGAACACAGAGCTGTATCAGCAAAATTGAAAATGACCATAAAATACCCGACATGACTACGCTATTACGCTGGGTGGAAGTGACCGGAACGAGAGAGGTACTTGTGGCTTTTCTTTACGGAATGGATGGCCTACGGATGATACAAAACATTGTAACTATGATTGGAGGAACACGAACGATATGAGTACGATTCAAACACGAATCTATGAATTGAATCATTTTCGCAATTGGATTACAACCAATCCTGATCGTGTGGATGCTGATGTACGACCTGCTGCATTGGACTGGCTAAGTGGAGAAATTTCAAAGTTGGAGAAAAAGCAAAACGCCCGGCGGGTAGGCCGGACGCTTCGTGTAAGAGCCTGGTTAAAGTCTCTTGTGATAATAATTTTATCCTCTTTTTTTCCCGAACGCAAGGGGTGAAAAAGGAATGACACAACAAACCGTACTTGCCATTATTCAAAATTATGTCTCTACAACAAAGGCACTACGAGCTAATACAGCTATGTTTAAAGCAATGTTAGCGGAGCGTTCAGTTCAGGATGAAGCTCTCCAGCGGCTATGGAAGGAACGCGATGAGCTATATGACCAATGGTATAACGCCGCAGTGTGTTTGCGGGAAATGCCTGAAGAATATGCTGCACTCGCAATATATGAATTGGAACAACTGCAAGATATGTAATCCACGGTTTGTATGGACAGGCCTGTCGGCCTTGTCTTCGACCACCGGACGGGAATTCGATTTTTCCACCGTGGGTTGAAGATGCGGCTGACGCATCTCAAAGCAGCGACACGATGGTACGTGTACACGCGATGGTGAGAATATCAGGCAGAATATGACGGAGCGCGCCTGACTGCTGGTTCGAATCCAGTCTGTTTTGAAAGTACATAGGGAAGGAGGATCGATATGCAAATCATTCATAAATTGACCGTGGTCAGCAATCCAACACGAGTATTTGAAGTGGGTACGGAGCTGGATGATCGTGAAGTAATCGAGATTAGGCCAGTCGGTAAAGAATTTGAAAACAGCATTCATTCCGAATTTACGATTCATGACGAAAATGGCGACCTTATCGCCAGCATTGAAAATGCACCTGTCATTGTGGAGTACCGACAAATTGCAGAGCACGATGAAGTTAAAACTGTGGAAAGGGAATAGGTATGAGTCCAACACAAAAAAAGGTATTGGATTTCTTCACAGAAATGACGGTGGATGAGTCCGTGGATATGGAAAAATTTGTGGAGGCTTGTTCGTTGAATTTAGGATTATATACTTCTTTAAAATTTGAAAAGGAATCGCAAAGGAAGGTTATTTCAAAGGCTGAAAAGACTCTTCATCATGGGCTTGAAATTGGCAATGATCTCTCAGTTCTGCGAAATATTCAAGTTCTGATTATAGGAAAATAGCCCGCGGGAACGGGCTATCTCGGTTCTTTGAAAACTTGAAATTTGCTTGCCCCTATCGTAGCAGATAGGGGCTGATCAAACAAGAGGGAGCAATTTGTATGGCTATGAATGTAGCAGCCGTTACCAAAGGCATCGAACGTGACGAATGGTTAAAACTGCGTAAGCGTGGTATCGGTGGTTCGGATGCGTCCGCGGTGGCCGGGTTGAATCGGTATAAATCACCCGTTGGTGTGTTTCTGGAGAAAACGGATCAGATCGTACCGGATGAGCCGGGAGAGGCAGCATACTGGGGCAACCAGTTAGAAGATTTAGTCGCCCGTGAGTTTATGAATCAAACAGGTTTACGTGTACAGCGCAGTAATAAGCTTTATCAGCACCCTGAACATAAATTTATGTTGGGTAACGTTGACCGCCTGATTTTAGACAAGGGCGGTCGAGGACTTGGAATCCTGGAGTGTAAAACGGCCAGCGCCTATAAACTGAGCGAATGGGCCGACGATCAGGTTCCTGACGAATACGCCATTCAGCTCCAACATTACATGGCTGTGCTTGGTGTGGATTATGGTTACTTCGCTGTTTTAATCGGTGGCCAGAAATTCCAATACAAGCTGGTCGAGCGAAACGAGGGTATTATTGATTCTCTCATACAGATCGAGGACGAGTTTTGGAACAAGCATGTAATTCCGAGGGTTCCGCCGATGGTGGACGGTAGCGCTGCCTCAACGGATCTGTTGAATCAGCTGTATCCTGCTTCACGTCCTGCGACAGAAATTACGCTGGAGAAGGAGCAGGCTTTGCTGGTAGACAAGCTCATTGCGGCTAAAGAAGATGCACAAGCGGCTGCAGAACAGGTTAAGCGATTGGAGAACGAGCTAAAGGCAGCTATCGGTGAAAATGAGGTTGCCACGTATAACGGGGAACCTTTGGTAACTTGGAAGTCCAGTCAAACAACGCGCCTGGACACTAAGCGTTTGAAGCAGGAGCAGCCACACATTTTTGAAAAATATGCAAACACTACGTCATCCCGACGGTTCTTGGTGAAGTAAGGAGGCTATTATGGCAGGACAACGCAGTAACGGAGCAACCCTTGAAAAAAAGCTTCAAAATAAGGCGGCTGGGGCAAAAAACGATGCGCCTACACCTTCTCAGACCATCGCCGCTTATATGGACAAAATGAAGTATCAGATTGCGGAGGCTATGCCAAAGCATATGAGCATTGATCGGCTCAGCCGTATTGCCCTGACGACGATTCGTACGAATCCGAAGCTACTGGAATGCTCTATGCCGTCACTCATGGGGGCGGTCATGCAAGCGGCACAGCTCGGACTTGAACCTGGTCTGATCGGACATTGCTACATCATCCCATATAAAACGGAAGCCACATTTATCATCGGTTACAAAGGGATGATAGATTTGGCCCGACGGTCCGGAAACATCAAGTCTATTGCCGCTCACGAAGTCTATGAAAATGATTTCATTGAGCTGACATATGGGCTGGAGGAAAAATTGCAGCACGTTCCTTGGTTTTTGCGCAAGGATGCTCGACCTGCCGAGTCAGGGAAGATCATTGGGGCTTATATGGTTGCCAAGTTTAATGACGGCGGTCATTTCATTCACTATATGCCGATCAGCGAAATTGAAGCGCACAAAAAACGTTCCAAGGCATCTAACAACGGACCTTGGGTTACAGATTACACCGAAATGTGCAAGAAGACGGTGGTTCGGTCTGGATGGAAGTGGCTCCCTATCAGTGTTGAGATAGCTTCTGCGGTTACTCAGGATGAGACGGTGCGTAAAGATATCACTCCAAACGATGAACCTTTTGTCTTTGATATGCCAACTGAACCTAAAGACGGTGAAACACCTCAGACGGATGATGCAACTCAGCAGAATAACGCTGATCTGAAGCAGCCTGCCGATGGATCGGGTCAGGACGAACTGGAATTTGAATGAGTTCTATAAATGAGATTACTGGCAAGCCGCTGTTACGCAGTATGATCGGTGAATACATTTGGCGAATTAAAGAGTCCGACCCTGTAGCCTTTAAGTGCGAGGTGCGAGAATACTTCGCGCGGGGCTATCCAGGCTGGACAGTGGTTCGAGCTAAGTACCCTTATATATTTCTCAGGGATGATAGGGAGCAGAGTGTGTAAATGATTCTGGGCGGTGTGAAGAAGCGAACGGTATTTATATAAAAATCGCAAGAGATTAGGTGGTGAAGCCGGTGGACTCCAATGTAAATCCTCAGCCTACGGACGCACATATACGCATATCACATGAAATACATCGAGAGCTGATCCGGCGGAAGTTTACTCAGCGGCAGCGGGATATTATTGATTTTGTCCTCACGCTGAGCTGGGGATGCGGGAAGCCATCGGCCAAAATCCCTATGCTAAAACATTTTGAGCTATGTGGTGTCCGCAAGGAACATATCAAAAAGGAACTGAAAAAACTGGTTGAGAACCATGTACTGTTTTGGGATGAGCATATGAATGTGTTCCAGATCAACAAACATTATGATATGTGGTCCGTAGATGTGGTGGAGCGATATGACCCCAAAATGATGAACGATTTAATCAAAATCAACATTGAAACTCATGCCCCAAATCTCGGCAAACCAGTTACTAAAAAAGTAACTGAGTTACCAAAAAAGCAACCGATCCGAGTTACTAAAAAGGTAACTCAGTTACACAAAAGGCAACTGTTCAGTTACCAAAAAGGTAACTCGCCAGTTACTAAAAAGGTAACTGTGAAACGTGATTTTTCCTGTCATACCAAGGGATTTCGGCTCTCTAAAACAATATTTAAAGCAATTATTAAAAAAAAAACTACTACATCTTTAGATACTGTACAGGAATTAGATACAGAGCAAAGGGGTGGGGGAGGAGGACTTTCTTCGGATCATTCCTTTGGCTATATCTACCGCGCTTACGAAAACAATTTTGCAGATAACGGGAAAGTGACCCCGTTTGAAACCGAAGACTTGGGAGTCCTTTTCGACGATTACGGTGGAGAATGGCTTCTGAAAGCCATGAGGGAAGCCGTTCGACAGAAGAAAAAGAGCTTGGCTTACGTCCGGGGTACGCTGGAAGGATACCGTAAACGTGGTGGACCGGAAACGGAACGCCGAATGGATCGGGCTTCACCGGCGGAAGCAGAAGTTCAAGAAGATGACCCTATTACGATTTTGATGAGAAAGGCAGATGAGCAACGACTTGCTGAATACGGAGTTACTTGAGGCTGAAATTTTAGGTTCCTTTTTTCGAGACCCCTCCCTTGTAGGCGAAGTCGCCGTAACACTGGAGCCAAGCTTATTTACACAACCTTGGCATCGCAATCTGCTGAAAATGATACTAGAACTACATCGGACCGAACAGGAACTATCCATGACCATGTTGGTGACGGTATTCGAAAAGCATCTTGAAAAGGTGGGGGGAGTTTCCTACCTGTCTAAACTGGCCAGTTCTGCCGTTGCAGTTTCAATGTTGGAGCAGAATATCAGGCAGCTCATCGAAACCGATGCTCGTCGTAAAGCGCTGGATTTGGTTGGTCAATATCGTGATAAATTTTTGGATTTGTCATCAGGTGGGTTTGAAGAATTACTGGATGAGTTTGAACAGCGCTCACTGGATATTCGGCCTAAAGCATTGCTAAAGGATACGGCGGTTGACGACATCATCCAGTGGTACGAGGACTTGGTGCTTAAAACACAGGACCCTTCCCGAGCGCTTGGCATTATGACGGGCTGGTCAGCATTGGACCGACTGACGCTAGGGTTCCAGCGTACTAACCTGGTCGTCATCGGAGCTCGAACTAGCATGGGTAAGTCTGCCGTTGCTAATGAAATCAAGATGCGGGCGACGCAGCGCGGTCATAAGGTCGCGGACTTTAGCTTGGAAATGTCCAAGGCACAGATTTATAACCGGATGATCGCTAATCTGTGCAGTATTCCTCTGCAAGCAATACGTTCAGGACATCTGAAACCAGAACAGATCGAGCGAATTTCTATGCAGATGGAGTTTTTGCGGAAAATTCATATCGACGACAGCCGGGGTGTGACTGCGGAGTACATTTGTTCCGAAATGCGTCGATTGAAGCGGCAAGAAGGGCTTGATTTGGTCATTGTGGATTATCTACAGGAAGTGGTTGAACCGGCTGAACGTAACGACAACAGCGGTTCTGGGTTGCACAGGGTTTGTCAGAAGTTGCGTAAAGCCGCGAAGGATTGTGACTGCGCGCTGATCGGCTTATCTCAGGTCAAGCAGGATGTGGAGAGCCGACAGAACAAGAGACCGTTTGTTTCGGACTTATCAGGCAGCGCGGCAATCAGCGCGGTTGCTGACGATATCATGTTGCTGTACAGGGACGAATACTACAACCCTGACACACCGGACCCAGGTGTTTTGGAAATCAACCTCGCAAAACAACGTAATGGTCCTACTGGAGTAGTGAAACTCAAATTTGAGAAAGAGACACAACAAATCGCGTAGGGGAGGAACCGACATGGGGAAACAGACACGGCCATCGCGGCCGACACGCCGACAGAAAGAGGAAATGAAGGCATGGAAACTCAAGCCGAACACATGGCTGATGGTTCAGGATACGCCCGCAAAGATGGAACTCGTAAGTAAGTCAGGGCTAAAAAAACGTGTCATTCGGCGGGGAGCCTGATGCAGCCGTCATGCTGGACGCGGTGGAGCGTCTACGAGTACATGAAACATCGTTTTGTCTGCACTGGACAAGTTCCTGACGAAAGGGAATTACTCGAGGAGCTGAGGGACATTGATCAGAGCGAGTTGATCGAGGGGATGGCTGAGTTTCGTTTGATACTTGGTAACTGGCCCATCGTAGGAAGTGACAAGTCATGCGACTTCAGATAAAAGACTCGCTGTATCAAACTCAGCTAAAGCAAACTGTACGAGACCGAGGCGGCAGGGTGATAGGCGAGGTATTTGTCCTTGATCACAACATGCTGCTGATCAAGCAGTCACGTAAGCGTAAAAAGAGGGGGAAGCAGCTTTGAAGATTATGGGGATTGACCACGGCACAAATTTTGCTGGTTGGGCCACAATGCGAAATGGTAAGCCGATAGACTTTGGATTAAGGGACTATTCGTCAATTGCAATGCCTGGTGTTTTGGACGCCATCTACCAGGACACATTCCGACTGATCGAGCAGGAAGAACCGGAATTGATTGTACTGGAACGTCCAGTTCACTTTAAAAATGCCAACAGTGTACTAGCGCTTGTCGGGGCGTATACTTCTGTTTCTTTGGCTGCCCTGCATTTGGACAAGCCGATTGTGGGCATCCGTCCTTCGGAGCTCAAAATTCAAACTGGTAAAGGGAATGCGGATAAAGAGACAGTCGCCATGGAAATGCAGATGTTGTTCGACCTCGACTATGACGAGATCGCCATTCCTGTCCTGTACAAGAAAAACGATCCACGGGGCAAGTACAAAATCGGGGACATAAGGGAACGTCTTTTTGATCCTTCAGACGCTATCGCACTTTGCTGGGCCTATCATCAAAATTTCATTAAGGGAGTGGCTTAAAGATGAGCTATATAAATTTCAAAGGTACGGTTAAAAAGATCAATCTCAAGTCATCGGAAGAAACGGAAATTACAATCAGTATCCCAGCTTCTGAGCTGGACGGCCAATACAATACGCTTCAAAGTATGCTGGAGCTTAAAGTTATCGGAGGTTTGGATTCACAGATTGTCACGTACAAAGTTTTGAAGAATGCCAGAACAGGCAAGCCAATCACGAAATACACCGTGGATGATGGTGGTGTGGTATCTGTATTGAAGCCGGAAGGAGAGCAGCTCTCCATGGATCTTGGGCTTCCTCCTGAGAAAGTGGAGATTAAAGCTGATCCAGAGCAGATTGACCTTGAAATTATTCAGGACTTTATACTCAGCGGTCTGGCGCCACGCTTTGACGACATGCAGTATGACTTTTTGGAAATCACAGAGCGTTTGTCCGCTGGGGACACCTATCTGAAAATAGCTGCTGACATCGGTATAGGTGTAGGCGTGTTCGTGGTTATGGTGGATGAATACCGGAAGCGTGTCGCGCCAATGGCTGCCAAGTGGGATGAATGGCGCAAAGGCCAAGTCAATACGGTACCGCCAAAAGATGGGGAGCCAGTAAACTGCCAGGAAGAAGAACAAAAAAATGACGATCAGCCGGAAGAGCAAGAAGGTGCTAATACTGATTCGTCTGAGCATACTGAAGAAAATGAATCTGAGGATGACAACAAGCCAAAGGATGACTCAAATCCTGCTACTGACACAGATTCCGAGACGGCAGTCGATAAGGAGGAACTGGAAGAATACATTCTGAAAGTCCGTCCTAACTTTGACGATATCCCTGTTGATTTCCCTACTTTGCTTCAACAGCGTCGTGAAGAAGGCAAGACGTGGATGCAGATTGCTAAAAGCATTGGCTTGACCAGTGGTCAGATCACTACCAAATGGACGGCTTATAAGAAGATGGTTGCCAAGCAAATGAAAAACGGAGGAGCAGCTTAACAGACCTCTCCCCAATCTAATACGTGGCCACTGGTTCCGCTGGTTTACAGTGGTCACTTACACTTATCAAACAGAACGTACGATCTTATTTCAAATTCGAAAGGATGGTAATCCATGCCAAAATCGTTTAAAGATCAAATTAGTAACAAGCTCGTTCGTATGATTCCTCAGTTGAATGAGGTCATCGGGAATATTGATTCAGCGGAAGAAAGCTGGACCAGTTACTATAGTCAAAACAATCCACAGGATATGTATTTGCGAGACATGTTCCAGCGGATTAATGAGAAACTTGGAATGGCGATCTGGCTCATGTTTCAAGCGTTTGGTGAGGTTGCAGAGGAAGGGATTTTACGCAAGCGTCCTGATGGTCGCTATGGATTTGGCAGTACATACTTCACGACGGGAAGTAAAGTGGAGTATCTAGATCATGGTGACCAAGAAGTACCTGCCAGATGGGTATATTCTCATGTACAGCACAACGGGAAGGAATACTATATTTCAGACAATGCCAGTCTTTCGTTGGATGGCTTGCTTGTGAGAGTGAAACGATTTGCCGCATGGGGTTAAGGGATCAGATTGTTGGCTGCGAATGTCTAATAGGACAGAAGGGATTAGGGTATTAAAATGACTAAAGATTATCGCCAATTATTGTTGGAATATGGTTATCCGGAGGATTTAGTCGACGGATAGACTTTAGAAGACTGCCAAGCTGAGTGGCAGGAGTTTTGTGGGACATGCATCTCGGAGTGATACAAAACAACCCCCGCATTCCTTGGCTGGGCTCGCGGGGGGCATCACTCTTAAACCTCACCAAATTATACCACGGGTGAGGGGATTACATTGGGGAAAAGAAGAAAAAACAACTTGCAAATAACGTTCAATATTCTGCCGATTGATGAGAAAGCCACCCGCCTTGCGGTGGAGGAATATCTGGAGATAGTTCGGCAGTATCGGCAGATTGGTTTTGTTAGGCGCGAGGCTGCTATAACGCAGTCCTATACTTATAGAGAGCATCAATCTACCAATGCGATGAGCAAGCAGACGGAGGAAATTGCCACATACAACGTGGACAAGGAGGCAGAGCTTCAAGCAAAGGATAAGCTGCTGGAACTGGCAATGAGTAAGCTTTCCAGTATGCAACGGGAGGTTATTCAACGGAGCTATTTGGACAACGAAGGGGAGTTCGATTACATTAGTTGCGGAGAAATGGGAATCAGCGATAGTACGTTCCGACGTTTAAAAGGAGAAGCGGTAGGGATTCTTGCAGCTGCATTAAAGTTAACAATTTTTAATAAGACTGATGAAATATCGTTTGAGGTCGGCTGATGTCGACCTTTTTTATAGTTTTATTTGATTTTTTGGTATATATTTAGGATAAATTTACTATATAGGAGGAGTTTTATGGGTATATTGAATCAAGGTTGGTTTGGTATTTTAGTAGGGCTTATTGCAACTATTATTGTTTATTTAAGGGGAAAAATTGGTGCAAGACTTGATTATCAAATGGGTAAATTAAAAATAGTGGGTAAAGAAAACTTAATCGCTCCTGGTATTGAGATAAAATACGATGGTGTGTCAATTGAAAGTTTAGTACAAACGCAAATTATCATTTGGAATTCAGGCAATGCGACAATTAATGGAAAAGAGATAGTCAATGATGATCGACTCAGATTTGCATTTGAAAAAAATGAGATACTCAGTTGTAGTGTGGTGTTATTTTCAAGGGGAATTAATAAATTTTGTGTAAGTAGAGATGAGGATTCTAAGAAAAAAATTTTTATTGATTTTGATTTTTTGGATCCTAAGGATGGAGCAGTCATTGAGGTATTGCATAAAGGAGAAGGAAATGAATCCTACCCAGTGTTAGAGGGAACTATAAAAGGGATGAGGAGAAAAATAAGAAACAAAGGAATCGCTCCGTTTCCACTAATAGATATTAAAGAACTAAAGAAAAAAGCATTTGGAATACTTTTAATATTTATTGTATTTCTACTATTGAATGTGTCAATTAGTGCTACTATAGTTTATTCACAAGTGCTTTCTGGTATAGGAGTTATAAAGATAATGCCTGTTATTATAACAAGTGTAGGAGCATCCCTCCCCATTACAATTGCCATAACAGGAATTAATATTTTTAAGAGAAGAAAATTTCCAAGGGGTATAGACCAAGTAAGATAAGTTTGGATTGAATTACGTGCTTGTTTTTTAATCGGAAATTGACTGTTTAATGATGCGCTGCTGGACTTTTGATGTGGTAAATTTGTATCATGGAAAATCAAATAAGGAACACATTGAGGCGCTAATGCCCCGGTGATCAGGTCGGCCAATGTGCCGGCCTTTTTGATTTTTCTATAAAACCCTATTAGGAGGACATGATTATGTCTGCAAAACCACGTTTCGCATTTTTGAGTGAGGATGGAATATTACGCCTACACGATGAAGAACACGCTTCACAGCACGGTAAGCACGTACAAACAAGCCTAACTGACGACGAGAGCGGCTATCCAGTCGTTGAGGATCAGGGCGTTGTGTATTATGCCCATGAGGACAAAGCTTACGTCAAGGGCAACAAAAGTGACGGCCAGCTCATCCCGACACCATTGGTGCTCAAGCAGCTCGCAGCAGAGCTCCTATAATTCAGTATTATCCAGAATTATTCCCCGGACGTCATCTGGGGATTTACGGCACGTGCAGGCGGCAAGGAACCAGTTAACCAGCGGAAACATGAACAGCCTGGTCAGAACCCTTGCGCGGTTCAATTCCGCAGCGTGCCTTTTTAATCTAAGGAGGGAGCGCCTTGTTCCATGATGTGGAGACAGGAAAAACAAAACGCTTTGTAAAAGGTAAATGCTTGATCTGCAATAATCCGAATCCACAATTTCACACCACATTCGGCGCTTGATTTTGTGGTGTGTGCTGGGAAACCATGAAGTCCGGTGATGAGGATCAACTGGGTGAGAGAATTGTCTGGGACGAGTGTCTGATGAAAATAAAGTGTTAGACCGTGAAAATATAGTTCCAGACTGGCAGCGGCGGCGTTAAGCCAACGGGCAGGATGGTAGATAAAATATGTTATTATTGGATTGTGCAAAGCTTATTCCGCCTATTCGAAGGGAGATTAGTAGAAAATGCAAAGTGCTCAACAGGTGCTAACAAGTTATTTTCAAGCATTAGGAAGCAAACAGATTGATAAAGTGATCGAATTGGTTCATGATGAAGCGAAGTTTATCATTCTTAAAAAAGAGCCTTCTAATAAAATTCCTTTATACGGCACATTTCATGGAAAAGAAGGTGTTAGAAATTATTTAAACTTATTAGAAGAAGCAGAACAAATAGAGAGTTTTGTCCTTCACAAACTCATTGGTAATCAGGAAGCAGCGTGTGCATGGGGGAATTTCCGCATCAAGGTCAATGTAACCGGGAAAGTGTTCGAGAGTGATTGGGCAATTATTTGCGAAGTAGAACAGGAGAAGATAAGGTTTTTTCAAATCTTCGAAGATACCGCTGCACTAGAAGAAGCTTTTGATTTAAGAGACTGTTGATATGTTAGTGCACCTACACATCACTATGCTGAGTAATCATACGAAAACGTAGGTTATTGGCCGGCAACATATCGAATTTGTCAAGTAATGCGTTACGCTAACGAAGAACGTTAGTTGAATGATAACAGCGGCAGTCTAAGACTTTATTTTTACTTAATAGCGAGTAATATCGAGAAAGTGAGTAAAAGCCAGCTTATAATGGTTTAATTGCCCATTTTCCGGTATTGTCCGGTTTTTGTTCTTTGACGGTCATTTTTAGCAATTTGTAAAATGGTCTTATCTCTCTTCTCTAGTTACTAAGTACAAATGCTTTTATGCAACAGCGTAGCGTTTTGCATCCCGCTTGCGGGAATAGAACCTATCGCTGTTTCTTTTTTCGGGTTTTAAATAAGCGCCTTAGTTTATTTGGTGCTGTAAATACATAGGCAGATACAAGTCACTCATTTGGGTGGCTTTTTTTATTGCCTTGAAAGGATTTTTGGTTTGAAGAAGAAGCAGAAAAAAGGAATTTTGCTTTACATGAAAGGCCCACCAAAACAGCCGAAAAAATGCAAAGGTTGTGTATGGGGTAGGTGGGATGGCGTTAAACAGTTTTGTCCGAAGCCTGATAAATGTATTAAAGAGGAAAAACCTTCCTGAATGTCGAATTTTGGAATTAGACAAAAGCTAGGGAGGAATCATTTTGAATGTTTTTGAAGGTGCAAATGTAGATATATGGGGTGCTGTAGGAGGAAATAGACTGCTAATACTCATTGGAATGTTAATAGTTTGGATCGTAGTATGTGTGTTTATTAGCAAAGTGCTTGATAAAAGGACTACTGGTACAATTGCGGGCGTTGGTGGTTTGGCTATCATGCTTTTCTGGGTCATGCGTTTTCTCAATTAACAAGGCATCCTTCGGAGTGCTTTTTCTTTTGCTCTCATATGACAAGATATGAACCGTTCTGAGCGTCCTTTCTTTTATACAGACGAACACCGGAAGGAGTGAAGCAGAGAGCAGAGAGAGGGCATACACACGCTCTGACAGCCTATTATCCTGACACCTGAATATCGAAAACCAACTCAACACAAAAGAGCGCTAATTTCATTCTTGACCACCATCATTTATTGTCTGATACTGGAAGATGTTGTGTCAGATATAGATGAGGAGTGGTCAGATGAGAAAGATTTATATTGTATTGATTGCTTTAGGGATTTTTGGAGTGTGGGCAGGTTCAGGATGGGCTATTAATACTTGGATAAACGCTAGTTACCGTGGAACGTTTGGAGATATGTTCGGAGCAGTGAATGCACTGTTCTCAGGCCTTGCTTTTGCCGGACTCATTTACACTATTTCAGTCCAGAGAGATGAACTGCAGGAGCAGAAGAAAGCCATAGAAATGCAGACAGAAGAATTAGCGCTCCAAAGGCAAGCCATTGAGATGCAGACAGAAGAATTAAAGATGCAGAGAGAGGAAACAGCTCGGTCTGCAGATCAATTGGAGGGCCAGAAGAACTTATTAAATCTTCAGATGGCGATGAGTGTGGTAAATGATTTGATCCAAACCAAGAATAAGATGACAGAACACAAGTATAGAATACAAGGCTACACCAATAAGCTATCATACTCTGATATGGTAAATTTCAATCAATACGATAGTGAACTATTTACTGAAGACGCACGACATTTGCAAACCTATCTCGATACTTTCTTTTTCACTCTTAAGTTTATACAAGAGTATGATCTGCAGAAGGAACAGAAAGATATGTTAAATAATCTGGTGAACATGAACACGTCAGATGTTGAACTCATACTTATTTATAGAGCAGTCGAGAAGAATCAACACAGATTGACGATGCTCCAAGTACATGGATTCTATCCAAGACACAAAAAATTAACTGGAAAAACAACGATGCCATCCTAATTAAAGGATGGTTTTTTAATGGAGGTAATTGCTATGAACATCAGAATCGTGCCAATCGAACAAATCAACGCAGCTGAATACAACCCACGGGTTGACCTTCGGCCTGGAGATCTGGAGTATGAGAAGCTACGGCGCAGCATAGAGCAGTTTGGCTACATCGATCCGATCATCTGGAACGAACGCACTGGGAACATGGTTGGTGGCCATCAACGTTACAAGATCATGGTCAACGAGCTGGGGCATGCGGAGCTGACTGTAAGTGTTGTTGACCTGGACGACCAACAGGAAAAACTTCTCAATCTCGCATTAAATAAAGTTTCAGGCCGATGGGATGATCAAGCCCTTTATCGATTGCTTGATGATCTGCAGGTGAGTGGAGCTGATCTGGCACTGTCCGGCTTCGATTTGGAAGAGTTCGAGGATCTGGCGGCAGAGTTTGCTGTTCCACAGGATGAAGCTTTGGACATTCCGGTAACCGATGATGACTTTGACGTCCAGCGTGCTCTGGATGAAATCAAGGAGCCGGAGACCAGGTGCGGGGATGTATGGCAGCTTGGCCGGCACCGCTTGGTGTGTGGAGATGCGACCAATCCTGATGATGTTGCACTTTTAATGGATGGAGCCAAAGCAGCGCTGGTCGTTACTGATCCACCTTATAATGTGGCCGTTGAGAGTGTCTCAGAGCGTCTGGCCGCTGATGGCCGTAGCAGCATAATGAACGACAACATGCCCGCTGAGGACTTCGCGGGCTTTTTATATGCCATTTTTGCCAATTATGCAGTGGTGATGCAGCCAACTGCAGCTATATATTTATTCCATCCTTCATCCTATCAACGTGAGTTTGAGGATGCCATGAATGCTGCAGGCATTGTAAGCAGGACCCAGTGTGTTTGGGTGAAGAATGCGGCCACCTTCGGCTGGGCACAGTACCGCTTCAAACATGAACCTGTCTTTTATGCTCACATGAAGGGCAAAGCTCCTGCCTGGTACGGTGATCGGACACAGACAACGGTATGGAAGGCTGGCCTACCCGTTGAGGACCCGCTCCCCGAGACAGTATGGGAGGTTTCGAGGGGCGATGTGAACAAGTACGTCCATCCTACCCAAAAGCCTCTTGAACTGTTGGCCATTCCAATTAAGAATAGCAGCCAGCGTGGTGACGAGGTTGTCGATTTCTTTGGCGGCAGCGGCTCCACACTCATGACCTGTGAGCAGATGGACCGGACATGCCGGACACTGGAGCTGGACCCGATCTTCTGCGATGTAATAAAAAAACGGTTCCTGGAGAGCACTGGTATTGAGCCAGTCCTGTTGCATCGAGCTGAACCCGTAGCATAGGAAAAAGGAGGACGCAGTAACGTCCCCCTATCCTCACCAGGATATCCCCTGGCTGAGATAGCGGCGCGCCACGCGTGGCATTTTGCAGACATCCGCTATCTCGCATTCCAGTATATAGGAAAGCCGAGGGATACGACAATGGGAACAGACAACGAACAATACAACGCATCATTACAACGCGAGATTGAAATCATAGAAGGTATCCTTGAAAGCAAGGCGCAATACCGGAAGATTGTCAAAGCAGGAATCGCACAGTGGGTCAAAGACCTACAGGCTGGAAATATAAAAATGCAGACGGTCCAGGACTTAGATCGTCTGATTGAGTTGGATATAATGCTTCAAAAGGACGATCTGTAAAAGCGCATAATAATCTTGCTAGTTGATTCATAAATATGGATTTATTAAACAATATTATGATTTTATTGTAAGGAAAATTAAAAACATGGAATCTTTTAGTAGTATGAGGAGGTAGTTTAATATACAAATATAGGAGGAATAATCATTGAAGAAAAAACATTTTATTGTACCAGCCTTGGCACTAGGTCTAATTGGGGGAGCTATTGCTGTACCCAATGCGATTTTTGCAGATTCAGATGCTGCTGTAACTGATTCTGCAACATCGACTGCGGTGACTCAAGATGCTGGCAAAACAACTACTGGTGATCATGTCATTACTCCACAAGCTACTGATGGACAAATTGTCGATCGCCCAGTAGCTGGATTTAATGATTCTGCTGATTTTGACGTTAAAGGAGGATATGGATATGTAAGATTGTACTTGAGAAACACAGGAGACACTACTATAACTTTTACTGTGAATCAGGGAAGTGCATCTGGTCCGGAAAAGTACAGTGGAACAGTAAGACCTGGTAAAACATTCGATGAAATATTAAATTCAAGCAAGGCATGGTCCACAGGGAAATTTTATGTTAGTTTAAGTAGTGGTTCTGGTTCCATGTCTGGAAAGCTCGGAGTTCGGACTAGTACTAATACGAATTTTTAAATATAATTGCTGGGAAAGCGAGCCAATGAGGCTCGCTTTTTTTTGTTGGGGGTGGTGATTGTGTAGCATGGCAAGAGAGCGAAGTCCTGAGCGGGACAAGGCAAAACAGATGTGGCTGGAGAGCGGCGGAGCGATGAAGCTAAAAGACATCGCCGCCGCTCTTTCTGTTGGAGAGACACAGGTTCGGAAATGGAAGTCACAGGACAAATGGGCAGACGATCTGAATAGTAACGTTACCAATGAAACCAAAAGTAACGTTACCAAACGAGGAGCGCCCAAAGGGAACAAAAACGCTGTCGGCAATCGGGGCGGTGCTCCCCCAGGAAACCAAAACGCTAAAGGGAACAGTGGTGGGCCGGGTGGTCCCTATCGCAACAAGAAGGCCCTCAAGACAGGGATGTATGAAACTATCTTTCTGGATGCCTTAGAGGAAGACGAGCAAGAGCTGTTTGATCAGATTGACACTTCTCCTTTGGCACAGCTCAACGAACAGCTTATTATGCTGTCTATCCAAGAGCGACGGCACATGCGCCGAGTCAAGCAGCTTGAAGCTGGTCTGACCGACGAGGAAAAGAAGATCAAACAGGAGCTACACCAGCGCAAGGACAAGGTTCCTTACACTAGCCCGAAAACAGGGAAGCAGATCAATCTGTCTGTTGAAACCGAAGGGATGAAGGTCACGGAAATTACGACTGTCACTACTTCCAAGCTGGATAAGATTTTGAAACAGGAAGAAGCACTGGTCAAAACCCGTGATAAAAAGCTTCGGGTCATTAACCTTATTGCCAGCTTGCAGCAGGAGGAAGAAAAGCTGGAGATTGCTCGCGAACGGCTGGAGCTGGAGAAACGTAAGTTGTTAGGCTATGGCGGCGCGGAAGGGGATGAAGACGACGAAGACGATGAGGAAGATGACGACGAATGGTAATTACTCTTGCTAAGGAGCATCGAAAAAGAGCCAAGCGGCGGCTAAGGGATCGGCCTGAAAAACTGGATGAGCTAAAAGGAATCCTAGCCGACTTTGAACAATTCTGCTGGCGTATGCTCAAGATCAAGACGAAGAGCGGCCGCATTATGCCGCTGACGCTTAATGATGCTCAGCGGACATTCGTCCGTGAAGTATTTAGGCAGATCGAAGCCGGCAAGCCTGTCCGTATTATCATTCTTAAAGCCCGGCAGATGGGTTTTTCCACTGTTACGGAAGCGCTGATCTATTATTTCACGTCCCTGCAGGAAGCCAAGAACGCATTTATCGTTGCGCAGTCCTCTGATGCCTCCAGCAACCTTTATGATATGTTCCAGTTCTATTATGAAAAGGTTCCGGCAATCATCAAGCCGATGAGCCGAAAGAACAATGCTAAGAAACTCACCTTCGAGAATCCAACGATTCGGACAGCGGACCGCCGTAAGAATCCGGGGCTCAAATCGAAGATCACTGTACAGACTGCGGAAAGCCGGGTGCTTGCCCGTTCGGACACGATCCATTACCTGCATGCTTCAGAGGTCGCCTTCTGGCCAGCCAAAAAGAAGAAGAAACATCTACTATCCCTGCTGGCAGCTCTGTCCAAAGAACCGGGCAGTTTGGGTGTAATTGAATCCACAGCCAATGGCATGGAAGAGTTCAAAAAAATGTGGGATGCAGCCGTTAAGGGCGAGAGTGATTTTACCCCGCTCTTTTTTGCGTGGTTTGAAATGCCTGATTACCGAAAGCCGGTACCTCCAGGTTTTGAACTGACGGAAGAGGAACGAGAGCTGAAATCAAAATATGGTCTAGACGAAGAACAATTACAGTGGCGGCGGTATACCATTCGGAACGACTGCGGCGGCGATCCGCGGCAGTTTGACCAGGAATATCCTTCTGAGCCCGACGATGCTTTCTTACTGTCCGGTGAGGGCATCTTTGATAACAAATTCATCAAGCAGTTACGGGATGGAATCAGTATCATTGGCAATCACTACGAGATTGATTTTGTTAAAAACAAGATCATCCCGGCACATACTGGCGAGCTGGTCATCTATCGGCAGCCGGAGCAAGGAAAAAGGTACATTCTTGCGGCTGATACTGCTAAGGGTAAGGAAGATGGCGACTATGATGCTGCTTACGTAATTGAGGAGCGCACAGGGGAAATGTGCGCAGCTCTGCATGGCAAATGGGACACCGACTTGTATGGTAAAAAGCTGAACACGCTTGGTTTGTATTACAACACGGCACTATTGGCCGTGGAGAACAACAACACTGGGGAATCCGTCCTGAATACGTTATTCAATACTTGCCACTATCCGCTGTTGTTCATGCACAAGAAGAGTTTAGGCTGGAACACCAACCAAGCAACGCGCCCAGTGATGATCAGCGACTTCAAGGAAGCGATCCGCGATCAACTCTACGACATCTATTGCCCAGACTTGTACAGCGAGTGCATGACGTTAATAGATAAGAATGGCAGAGCTGAGGCAGACAGCGGGTGCCATGATGACAGAATCTTGGCGTATTCCATTGCGTTGCAGGTCCGTCAGGTGGCTGATAAATGGTTTGAATGGTTCAAGAAGAAACAGCAGCAACGGGCAGAGTCCCGTGATGATTACAACGAGGAAGTGGGGTGGATTTAAACAATGAGTGAAGGAAATGCACAGTGGTTTCAGATCAGCAAGGCGGACGACGAACGGCATATACCGTCCAGCGCTCAATTGCCGGATTTATTCGACGATCTGTACGATCTTCACGGTCTGTTACCCTTCGCACTCGGCAATGACCCTGCTTCCTGTAAGCTGCTGGTCAAAAACTCCAACATTATACCGCAATGCATAGAGGCATACAAACGCAATATCGCTGGTTATGGTATTGCCCTGGAGTATTTGCCGGGCGAGAGTGACCAGACAGCCAAGGCCGAATGGGATAAGGCAGAGAAGTTTCTTGAGACATGTAATCTGGAGGATACCCCGGACGAAATCATAAGCCAGTTGATTGAGGACTTGGAAAGCACAGGGATGGCTAATGTTGAAGTGGCTTGGCCTGCTGGTTCGGAGTTCCCGACTATCTTCCGGATGAACCCGAAATATGTCCGCTGTACGAAGGAAAGTAACAAGGCGACTATCAAACGCAAGCGGCGTATTAGCTCCACAAAGCAAGTAGAGGAGTTTTCACAGGAGATTTACGCCCGACGTTATGCTATGAAGCGCAATACATCTGTCGTGTGGTTCCGACTGTTTGGGACGGAAGCGCAAGAATCCGATGAAGGTAACCAAATTATCCCCCTCCGCATCGGTCATGACGGCCCTTATGGGGAGCCGCGCTGGTTTGGTAATGCGCCTGGTGTTGTCGGCAGTCGTGAAGCTGAGGAATTGAATGTGAATTACTTCAGCAACGGACGGATGCTGTCCATGCTCTTGACTGTTACCAACGGCAAGCTGACCAAACAATCTATGGAACTGCTTAAAAATGTGAAAGGTTCCAACTCACAGGGCGGCATTCTTTATTTGGAGGCAAAAGGGGAAGAGACAGGCGGCCCGATGGACGAAAAGGTTGAAAAAGTGCAGATTAAGTTGGACAAGCTGAACGATCTACTTCAGCAGGATGCTCTTTTCCTCGAATACGGCAAGGAAAAGAAGACTGATATCTTGTCGGCCTTCCGGCTGCCTCCAATCTTGGTCGGCCAAAGCTCAGATTACAACAGGGCGACCGCCGATGCGGCGCTACGGTTTGCTGAGGAGCAGGTTTTTGAGCCATACCGCAAGTGGATTATGGCAGAGATATTTAATAAACGCCTGTTCCCAGCTATGGACATTTTTCGAGTGCGTGCCGTGTTGAGAGGGCCGAAGATCATTGACCCTGCGGATCGCAAGGCTATGCTGGACTTTATCGCAGACCGGGGCATTATGCTAGTGCGGGATCTGATTCCGATTGCTGAGGATGTGTTAGGGACGACCATCGACGAAACCAAATTCACCGAGGAATATCTGGATACGCCGATTGCGCAACTTGGAGCCAGTCAACCTACATTGCTTGAGCCAGAGCCTGACACAGATACGGACACTCTGCAGGAGCGTATGGCTACAATTGCCAAACGCTTGTTAAAACAGGCTGACAAGGAGGCCGCTTTGCATGTGTGAGTCCTGTTGGGCGCTGATCGCTAAAGCCGACGATGACGAATTTCTTGATAGCCTTGAGCTGAGCTATGTTGAGCGTAAGGTACTTGAGGAATTGTACAAGCAGGGCGAGGAAAAGATCATTGAGATTTTGGAGCTACAGGGGCAAGCCCTTCATGATGCCATTTCAGAACTAAGTGAGGATGCCCTGGGCGATATCGGGGAACTGGGTAAGGTTCTTATCGCTTTGCATACCACGGATGTATTCGCAGAGCTGTTCGAACGGGCTGTACAGGAGGCTTTTGAACCGCTGTTTCATTTGGCGGGAGAAACAGAGCTGTCCGCGTTGGACAAGGAAAAAGTTTGGAGCACCAGCAACAAGGCTGCTGGCCGTTTTACCAAGAAACTCAAGAAGCTAGTTCCCGACATGAACAAAGCTTCTACGGATGTGTTACTGCGTAGCTTTGGCAAAGCCATTGAGGAAGGAGCTACACCTTCCGAGCGAGCTCTGCTGGTCCAGGAGGTCAGCTCACAGGCGGCCAGCGGGGAAGATGGTCCATTCAGCATGCAACGGGCGCAACGCGTGTCCAGAACCATGAGCACAGCAGCGGCCAACGGTGGCAAGCTGGAGGGCTGGAAACAGTCGGAGATTGCCAAAGGAAAGAAATGGCGGTCTGCTTCTGGGACACGTACTCGCAAGAGCCATCGCAAGGCCAATGGTCAGGTGGTACCGCTGGATGAACCATTTAAAGTCGGTGACAGCAAACTAATGTATCCCGGTGATCCGTCCGGGGAGGCAAAGGAAATCGTAAACTGTCGCTGCACGATGCAGTTGGTACTGGATTGATAATGAGGGGAGGTGAAAGAGAATATGACCTTTAAATTGAAAGATGCAAAGATTACACATATTTCGCTGGTTGATAAAGGAGCCAACGGTGTTCCATTTGCAATCATTAAATCTGCCGGGAAAAATGCTATTCAGAAGCAAGTACAGATTGCGAAGGTAGACGATGCCAAAAGGGTTGTAATCGGCGTGGTATACCAGCCGGACGTGGCTGACGCTCACGGGGATCAGATGGATGCTGAGGAAATTGAGAAGGCTGCCCATCTCTTCATGGAGAAACAGCATACTTACAACATCGATAAGCAACATGATTTAGACACTGACAAAGGCTATGTAATCGAATCCTATATTGCTCCTTGTGACATGGAGATCGGTGAACAAACTATTATTAAAGGCTCCTGGGTGGCCGGGGTAAAGGTAACGGATGACGACACTTGGGATGATATTCAGAAAGGCGAGATTACTGGCTTCTCGATGTGGGGTGTCGGTAAGCGGGAAGAGATCGAGGAAGACGGGGAGGTATCTAAAGGGCTCTTGAGTAAAATCGTTAAAGCGCTCGGTGCAATGGGATTGATTGAGAAGGGCGCAGTCGCTGACAAATACAATAAGAACCGTAAGAACCGCGAATTTTGGGCTGCTCAGGATGCCTTGAACGCGGTTCTTTTTCGTTGGGATAGTTGGGAGAGCGGTATGGAGAGCGACCCTGAATTAATCCGTGAAGCCCTTCAGGACTTTGTGGACATCGCTCAGGAAGTGCTCGTTCAAGAGGATATTGTAAAGGCAATCGGAAGCCCACCTGAACAGATTTCCAAAGCTGGGAAGAAGATTTCTGCCGACAATTTGAAACACATCGATGATGCCATTGCTTCATTGACCGAATTAAAAACAAAAACTGCTCCTGCTGAAGAAGCTGAGCCTAAGGAGGACGACGATTTGAACACAGAAGATATTGCAAAGGCTGTACAAGCTGCTGTAGCACCAATTGCCAAACAGGTAGAAGCCCTGTCGACGCAGGTTACTGAACTAAAGAAACAAGAAGGGGAAGAGCCTGGGCAGCCAGCGGGAACAGAACCACCTGCTGAACCGCAAGCAAACGCATTGACTGATGCGATTACTAAGGCGTTGGCACCGCTGACTGAACAGGTTCAAGCGCTGGCTACTGACGTACAAGTTGTAAAGAACAGCCGTGGTGGTTCCGCTCAAGGTGGTACCGTAGACGAAATTCAAAAATCTACTGGCGACGTAAGCTTCGGCGGCTTGCTTTAATACCAAGAAGGGAGACAAGCAAATATGAGAACAAACGGACAAATTATCAAGTCCACTATTACGAGCACTTTAGATCAAACAGCTCTGAATTACCAACAGGTGGATAAGTTTACCGAAATGGCTTATGAATCTACGGAGTTTCTAAAGGGGATTCGCACGGTTAACAAGATCAGCTCTAAAGGTACAATTGACAAAATCGGTGTGACTGGCCGTAACCTGCGCAGTAAGGTGGAAAATAAGGAGGCCACCAATACGGCTGCACCTACTTTTCCACAGGTACCTTATGCCGTGGCACCAGTAGTCCTTCCTTTTGAAATAACGGAGGAATTCATCCGTCAGACTCAACGGGTACGCGGGCAGAATGCCGAGGAAATCATTATGGCAGCCATGACCAAAAACTATGGCGATAACATGCAGGACATTGGGTTCAACGGGGATACTGCTACGCCGAATACGGACCCTGATTATGCTTTCCTCAGCATCAATGACGGATGGCTCAAGCTGGCGAAGACCAAGGGCAACTTCATTGACTGGACGACGCTTCCTGATGTAAAGAAAAAAGGCGTCTTCTTCGAGATCGAGCGTGCAATTCCTACTCGCTTGCGCACAGGTGGCGTGTTCAAATATTTCATGCACCCAAACACATTTAGTGAGCGTATTCAGGCGTTGGCTGAGAAAGACACCAGCGCATCTATTCAGTTACAAATTACTGGTGGTGTGAAGAAAATCAATAGTTACGATGTTGTTGAAGTCGCACATATGCCAGAGGGTGCAGTGTTGTTCACTTATCACGAAAACTTTGCGTTGGTTAACACCTATGACATGCAGATTCGTAAAACTACCGAGGGCAGAGAAGCCATCTATGCAGACAAACGATTCTACGCTATCCATTCGGATTTTGACTCTATCTTTGAAGAACCGGGGGCAGTTGCATATGTCGAAGGGGTGACGTTCTGATGGCATATATCACGTACCGGGGAGAGAACACCTCTTTGATGCTTTATGGCATCCGCTTCCCGGCTAAAGTCCCGGTGCTGGTTGATAGTGAATCTGTCATTAAAAATTTTCGGGACCGCCCGGATTTTGATGTTCAGGAGGAGAAAATCATTCCGTTAGAAGACTTGACTCTTCTCCAGCTTAAAGATAAAGCCAAAGCGGCAGGCATTGACGGGTTTAGCAGCATGAATAAAGGTGACCTTATCATCGCTTTGCGTGGTGGTAAGCCTTCCGACAATACGCCACCTGCAGGTGATCCGGCGAAACCTGAAGGGGCTGACGGTAAAAATGCTGACGCCAACAATACTCCAACAGCGTAGCCGCGTAACCCCGATCCAAGAGGCATCGGCAGAGCTGCTACAGCAATACATTGACGACGCACAAGTGCGCATTGAGCTGTACTTGCCCGTTCCCTTCCCCGATCCAGTAGACAAGCAGATTATGCTTGCCTGGGCCAAATTGGCTGAGGGACTAGCCCTACAAGACAGTGAGGAATATCTTGCATCTGTGGCGCGTAATTACGCGTCCGAGAGTGATGGAGCTTGGACGTACACCCGGCAGGCTGTAGAAGGCAAGACAACGGGTAATCCCGATGTGGACGCTATCCTGTTTCTTTGGGTGAAAAAACAAACTGGACCGGATGATGGCAACATCACGGCTTATTTGTTATGAACCATCGTTTTCACACGCCACTGTCTGTGTATCGGACAGAGAGCAAAAGGGATGATGACGACCTGTTCGATGATCGGAAATCGGGTAAGGTATCCGACCTGAAATGCTTTGTCGTGAAAACACAGACGGAAGCGAAAGCAGATTCTAAGCCAGTAATGTACATCGTCAAAAAGACTGTAGGAGTCCCGAAGGCCGCCGACATTAAGCTCAGTGACGAAGTGGTGCTGCTAGGCCGCCGATACCTGGTGATTGACTCCATTCCGCGCCGTTACTGGCGCGAGCTTCTTGTAACATGTGAGGTGAAGGGAAATGACCGTACATGATTTTGATGGGCTGGCCCGACGTTTTAGGCGTATTACAGATGAAGGGATGGAACGTATTTTGCGTAACATCGCGGAGGCAGCCGGGGAAACGCTGCTCAATCTGATTATTGATGAAATCGACCGACAGAACCTGATCGACACTGGAGCAATGTGGCAGTCCTTTTCCCGTGGCGACAATAACAACGTGTGGGAATGGGATGTAGACCGCAACGCAATCACGCTGGGGCTTGGTTCCAATCTTCCTTATGCCCAACTTGTGAATGATGGTTACACCATTGAGAAGAAACATTTTGTGCCGGGCTATTGGAACGGTGGAGGCTCATTTGTCTACGATCCATCAGCCAAAACTGGGTTCATGGCAAAGCCGCGTAGCTTCATAGGTCGCCACTACTTTGATATTGCTGTGGAGCACCTTGAGGGAGGAATGAACCAACTCATCATGCGGCGGTTAGAGGTTGAGCTGGAAAGGATGTTGCGCTGATGATGGATGTTGGTTTAAAAGCCTGGGCCGAAATTGTGCGACGAGTGTATCCTGAGCTCTCTATCTTGCGAGATAGGTCTAAATGGCTGGCTGGTGATTTTAAGTTGCCTGCCGTGTTTATCGAAACGGATCTTGTTTCGGACAAGGTTCACACGCCGCGAGCTGATCGGATCATTGAAGATGTGGGGCTGGTATTCCACTATGACAAGGAACGAGCGGACGAACAGGACGAGGGGGAACCTATACCGCTTGATCTTGACACGTTTTTCCTCTACTTACGGCAGCAGCGGTTCAACGTTGCTTCCAAGCGTTTTGGGATTGTGCTGGTTATCGAGCCGCCACGCACCCGTTCGGAAAAGGATCGGATCGAAATCACCTTCCGGTACTCTTACCTACTCAGGGTAGAGAAACAGCCAGTAGAAAAGATCAATGATTTTTATATAGAGACTTCAACAACTTGATCAGAGTGCTAGTCTTACCCAACCGAAACAAATCACTAAACAAATTAAGGTGACAGCAATGAGCACAGCATTTTATTCCTCTAATATCTTGAAACCCTTTAATATGTGAATCGTATGTATTGTGGTACATATATGGGTAATTCAGGAATTGTTGTGAGGAGGATACTGTATGAAAAAGAGCACAAAATGGGTGTTGTGGCTTTTAGGTTTAATATTTAGTGGTATTGTTTTAAACTTTTATTTGAATTTTTTCTCAGTGGCCTATGCACTGATCGGTTTACTCCTAGCTTTCTTTTCTGGTTGGGGTGCTGTTGTCAAACTGAAAAATGACGTTAACCAATACGAGGATCACTATAAGAGACAATCCTACGTTGAAGATGACATCGAGAAGTATACAAAATAGTTTGAGTCGTATAAGAAATGCTGCGTATTCTCTAGCAGTGTTTTTTTATTTTGTAAGAGAGGAGTCGCATTGATGACCACAGAAAAACAAGTTTATTCCGACAAAGATAATCTACAGAAGCGGACCAAACAAGAATGGATTGAGAGCGCAGCGATCTTGAAGGCAGAGCCTTACGAGATTGCGGGCGCTCTTTTTGATTGCGCTGCTGACGTCTTACTTTCGCGGGCAGAAGTGGAGCAAAGACTGGATGCGTATTTGAATCCGGTCAAGGAAGCCCCTGCTTCTGTGCCTGTTAAACCAGAAGTACCACAAGTGAAAAAACCAAAGGAGGAAACGCCAAATGACAATTCAGCGGGTTAGGCCCAGCGCGTACATTGAATTGCTAGTAAAGGCACGGTCTCGGGTTGTTCCAACAACTGGCCGCGTACTCATTCCCTATCAGGCCGAATGGGGCGCACCGAACCAAGCCGTAGATATGGCTGATGATTCGGAGCGACTGAAGGAGTCCGGCAAGCTTGTTGATGTATTGGAGCTTGCTGCCGAAAGCGGGGCGACTGTTATCGGCTACCGGGTTACAAACGGGGAAGAAAAGGCTGCATCTGTCGCTGTTGCTGACAGCTACACTATTGAGGCACGTTATCCAGGGACACGAGGCAATGATTTCGAATACATGGTGCGTCCGGCTCTTATCGATGACACCAAGAAGGAGATCGTAGTCCGCGACACCAAGGGCGTGTATGACACGGAAACGTATCTAGTGGCTGACAAGGCCGCTGCTGTGGAAGCTCTTAAAAAGTCCGCTATGATCCGTTTTAAAGATACTGGCGCGACTGCTCTTGCAGATACGGCTTATACCAAACTGGATGGCGGTACAACCGGCACGGTCACATTGGCGGCTACCGACTGGAATCGCATCTTTAACCGCGTGTACGGCTTGACGTTCGATACCATCTATTTGTCTGCAACTGATCCGGCTGTACAAGCTGCCGCCAAACAATGGATGCTAGATCGTCGCGATAAAGGTCATAAGCTGGCGACGTTGGTTGTCGCTGGCCCGGCAGCTACGGACGGCGACATTGAGGCGCACAACGCACGTAGTCGTGCCATGAATGCCCGTTATGTAATTAACTGCTCTCTTGCTGGTGATCACACCAACGGTAAGACCTACACATCAGTCGAATGGGCTGCATGGGTGGCTGGGCTGGTTGCGGGTACACCTGCCAATAAGTCATTTACGGGTGTTGAAGTGCCTATGACATTGGCAAAAGTGGACTGGGGCCATACTGAGGCACTAAAAGGACTGGCAGAGGGAACGCTGATGGCTACACGAGATGGTTACAAATACATTATCGAATCTGCTATTAACACTCTGACCACAATCGGGCCAAATGAGCGTGAGGACTTTGGGAAGATTCGCGTATCCGCTACGATTGACCAAGTAATGCACGATATCTACGAAGCGGGTAAGCGCTGGAAGGCCAAGCTTGATAATGACAAGGAAGGCCGGAGCATGTTTATTGCTGCTGTGTTGGAATATCTTAAAATTCGTGCTCAGCAGAAGGCCATTGCAGACAAATTCAGTTTCTCGGAAAATCCAGATAAGACAAGCGAGAACGATTATGCCTATTTCAAGCTCGGCGCCAAACCGCTTGATGCTATCGAAATTTTCTATACTGACTGGGAGGTGGAATAATAGATGGAACGCGAACTTATTGGGCGAAATCTCTCGCTCCAAGACGACAACGGCGAGGACATTCATACTGTCAAGGAAGTTGAGGTTAAGCTGACTACGGAAACATTGGATATTGTCAGAGCACGCCGTATGACGAAAACAAAGCAACTGACGGGTTATGAAATCCCGGTCAAAATCGTCATGTCCAAATTAGAATCACGGTTGCGTTACCGATTGCTGGAGGATTTTAAAGCGGGTAGGACCATGTTTTTGGCACGCATTACAGGCGGTCTTGAAGACCGGATCACTGGCAACACGGAGAAAGTATTGATTACTGGTGTTCACATTCACGGAGAAATGGACATCCTGATTGCCAAAATCGACGATAACAACGGGATCGATATTACTTTGGAGGGCACGGCGACGGATTTCGATTTTGTCGAAAAGTTCCCAGATTATATGTGGGAGTAAGAGGGCGATTTATTCGCTCTCTTTTTGTTTTTTTTAAAATACAACCAATATGGAGGAAACAACAATGAGCAACCAACAAAACTACAAAAACGATAGATTGCAGAAGTACCTTTCCAAAGCGAAAGAAGACCGTAAAGACGACTTTATCTCAGTACCGGTTGATGGTGAGGATTGGTCTATAAAACGTTTGACTACATTGGAAACCCGTCGGGTTTATGAACTTGCTTACGACGAAGATGGAAAACCAACATCTCCCTTTTACACGGAAGTTGACGTGATGATCGTCAAAGCTACTGAACACGAATTTGATTGGAATAACAAAGACCTGTTAAAAGCATACGGTGCAACGAGTAAATTTGAACTGCCACCGCGCATTTTGGATGATGCGGATGATTATGCTGCACTCAGCAAGGCTGTGCGTAATTTTAAAGAGACTCAGGAATCGCTTTTGGCAGAAGCAAAAAACTCATCCGGCGAGACGGAGAAGCGAGTTGGGTAGCCCACTTTTGGGTTAACCAAAAGAAATTGCCCGCCGAAGTCTTGCCGTATGAAGTAGATGAACAACGCCAGTATTATTTTTGCCTGGCTGCGTCGATGATCGCTGAGGAAGAAATGGCGCGTCTAAACAGGAAATAACCAGGTCAAAACAGGAAGGGGGTGGGAACAATAGCAACTACGTCAGTTACGGTGCCATTTGAGGCACGGGATATGATAACCGGCGCTGTCCGAAATATGCGTCGTATGCTTCAGGGCGCTCACGATGATCTGATGAATTTTCGCCGGGCATCTGGCAACATGTTTGATGATTTTGTATCCGGTAGCCGTCGGGCGAGGGAATCAGCGGACGATCTAGGCAGACGGATCAATGGCGCGTCTGATGAAGTACGGCGTATGAATCAGATCCACCTGGACGATATCTTTCGTCGTGCACGTGCTGGAGCTGATGATCTTAGGCGTTCTGCTGATCGAGCGGATTCGGAAATACGAAGTATCCGGGACGCCCATGTTAAGTTACGGGCCGAGGATTCTATTAGTCCAGTCGTTGACCAGGTATCCGACAAGATTTCAGCGTTGGCAGCGTTGGCAGGTGGGATTGTGCTCGGTAGCGGTATAAGTGACTCTATGTTTGGGGGCGTGTCCGACTACAGCCGTGAGGCGGCGAGAAGTGCAGCATACATGCCAGAAAGCTATCGTCAGCAAAGCCTTAGCACGGTGGATGATTTAGTTAAAAAGGCTATTATTCCAGATCGTATAGAAGGAACCCGACAACTTGCCAATGCAGCTCCTTTAGTACAGGACAAATCCAAGATGAGTGACTTCGTAAGTGCGTCTGCTAAAATCCAGTACATTCGCCCAGATGCCGGAGCTGAGGAAGTACAGCGGGCGTTGTCTCAAGCGTCGAACAGTTTTAAAGAATCCTATAGTCAAGTCGCTGATAGCATGATGTATGCCTATAAAGAAGTGGGCGACAAACAACAGGATCTGTTCGATACGTTCTGGGAATACAGTCCTTACTTCTCCAGCAGCGGAACTGACTCAGAGCAAATGAGTAATTTTCTAACGCAGACGGTGAAGGGTGGGGCCTTCAACTTCGACAAGCCTGCGGATTTTTTCAAGGAAACGTTTGGTGTAAAAGCTTTGAACACTGGTGACATGGCGAATTACTTTATCAGTCGCGGAGCAGGCAAGGATGAGGCACAACGTCAAGCCCAATCATTTACTACCGATATTAATTCAGGGAACAAGCAGCAAGCACAGGGAGCCATTATGGCTCTAGTAGCAGATTTAAGAAGTCAATCACGTGACCAGTTAAAGCAGTCTCTTGTCACTTTGGGCTCTGGCGCAGCGGAAGATAATGCTGATTCGATCCTCAAAACATATGGAACGCCTTTTGAAAAGGCTCCAGATATGAGAGGAACGACTGATAATTTGCTTCGTAAGCAGCAAGCTGCTGATCCGATGACGGAAATGAAGCAAACTCGTGCTGAAATGAGCTTGCAAATGCAAGAGATTGGAACAAACGTTGCTCAAGCAGCCCTTCCAGCTTTGAAGGAGTTTAACGCCTTGCTAGTGCAGAATAAGGACAACATTCAGGCGCTTGGTACAGGGATAACCAGTGCGATAACCGGAGCGACTAGCTTTTATAAAGATCATTTTAAAGCCATAAATACTGCTTTAATGGGGCTGGCTGCTGTACTGGTAGCTAAAAAATTATGGGCCTTTGCACAAGGAGTAAAGAAGTTCAACGATGATCTTTCAACTGCTGCTAAATGGGTAGGAGAGAAGGGAAAAGCAGGGGCAAATGCGACAGGCAGGGGAGTTAAAGCCGGTTGGAATTGGATTCGACGGAATCCTCCTGAACCTCCAGCTCCACCACCTGAAGAAACCCCAGCCCAACGAGCTGCCCGAATACGGGAGCGGATGGGTGGACGCGGTATTAGACGCCAATTGAGTGGAAACCGTAACCCTGCCGATGATCGTATTGGCGGTTTACGCTCTATTGCTTCCATGACTGTTAACGCCACGAAAGTCTATATAAATGGCTCTGTGTCCGGTGGTGGCGATGGCGGGGCAGGTGATGGAGGTGGCGATGGTGGCGACCGCGACAGAGATCGCAACCGTAGACGAAACCGTCGTGGAGGGCGTAGAGGGGCAGGTGGCGGTAGACGTCGCATACGTATTAATGGCCCTCGTCCCACTCCACCGAATCCACCAAACCCGAACCCAAGCCCAAGGGGATCGCGTGATAATCCTTATCGTGTTCGTCGTCCTGCTCCACCAAATCCACCGCCACCACCGAGTCCTCCTTCTGGAGGTGGCCGTCTGCGAGGTTTCCTGAAAGGAGCAGGCAAAGCGGCTAAAGTTGGCGGTATTGTTGGTACAGTAGCAAGCGTAGCAGCCGGTGCATATGATCTCTACCAAGCATCCAAGGATAAAGGCCTGCGCGAGGCTGTATCTACTCAGGGCGGTGCTATGGTTGGCGGTGTAGCTGGCGGTGCTATTGGCGGTGCTTTTGGGTCTGTTCTTGGTCCGCTTGGCACAATGGCCGGCGCATACATCGGAAACGTCGTCGGTGAAAAGATTGGGAAATTTGCGGATGAGAGTGGCGCTACTCGTTGGGTAGTAGATAAGGCAGTCGGAGTCTTTGATTCAGTAAAAGACACTTGGGGTGGTGTTAAAGACTGGTTCACAGGCAAGAAGGAAGAGAAGCCTGGCCCCCCTCCTGAAGCCAAAATTACGATCAACAATCTGACTGAGCAGAAGCAGAAGCGTCTTCAACAGATTGGCGACGATGTGCGCAAAAGCATAGTCGATAAAGGTCTTAAAGAGGGACTAAAAACCGTTGCTGAACAGCCCGAAGTCAAGCAACGTCTTAATGCGCTTAAAAATGCGTGGGGCGTTGTCTGGAAGATGGGTGACAGTAGCAAAGCCCAGAAGAGCATTAAAGATGTGGGAACGGCTACAAAGAGCAGTTCGGATGAAGTAGCCAAGGGTGCAGCCAAGAGCAAACAAGCTTATCAAGAGGTTGGCAATGCAGCCAAGGCGGCTGCTGAAAAAGCAAAGCAATATCTGCTCTCTCTTAAAAGTGTGTCGGGCCAAGGCAATAGCTGGGGTAGCGATCTTATTTCCCGTTTTGTTGCCGGGATGCGTAGCCAGTTTCCGACACTTTCCTCTGTAGTCAGTGGCGTTGCTGTGGTCCTTAAAAAGATGAAGGACGTGAAAGACGGTAACTCTGGCGGAGGCGGTACTACACCGAAACCCAAGCCACGTCCATATGCCCAAGGTGGCTATATTAACCGTCCTCATGTTGGGATAGTGGGTGAAGCTGGTCCGGAAATGATTATTCCGTTGTCGGCCAGCCGACGCAACCGTGGTCAGGAGCTGTGGGAGCGGGCCGGGATTATTATGGGCGTTCGGCCATATGCAAACGGCGGCCAAGTCGGACGGCCAAGCCTGATCGGTGCGTCCAGTATGATGCCGATGGCACAGATGCTTAATCCATCCGCTTCGGTTGCCCCGAAGTCAGTGAACATTGAGAATATCAATATTGATTTTGGTGAACTCGCGAAGGGAATAACCAACTTTGTAGAATTTGCAAAAATGTTCAGTAGCCCGCAGGGGCGAGTTCTGATCCGCAAGGTGGTTGGTGAGGAATTGATTAAAGTATTGGAGAATGGAGGGTAGGCGATGCTGGCACTATCGCAAGGCAAGATCCGTCTTACCTTTCCGATCACCCCGGCAGAGATTCAAATAACCGGAGGCAATGAAGTTGAAACCTTCACTGTCATAACTGGTCAGGAACGCACAGGGAAACCCGTATCGAAGGTGAAACGGGTTTCTTTTTCTGCTATCCTTCCACGCTATTGGGAAGAAATTTGGGAGACGGATAGCAAACAGACGGTCACGTATAAAACACCGGAAGTAACGTGGAAGCTGCTGGAGCAATGGAAAGGTAAGCCGGTTGTACTTAACTTTGAGAATCTGTTTAGCCAAACGATGCTCCTGGAGGGGATGGATCAGACGTACAAGGACGGACAGGGAAACCTTCACGGTAATTATTCTTTTGTAGAGTATAAGCCTGTTAAAATCGTCTCTTACTCCAACTCTAAGCAGGTTCTCAAGCCAGGTACGGTTATTACCAAATCGTCCAAAAGCCGCCCTAATACTACGGGCAAAAAGGACAAAAAAAATGATAAGAAAAAAGATGATAAAAAAAAGAAGGCAAAGGATAAAAGCAAAAAGGCCAAGGAGGACCCGAACGCCAGGGGAGCTTTTGACTATACAAGTTCCAAAAAGCGAATATCGGACAAGGTTTCCAAGGCGAAAGGGAAGTGATGCATTATGGACGGCTTTGCGGTTGTATATGGGAAGGAAAACGCCCGGGAGATGCTAACGGATGGCATCGAGGAAGTGTCCTGGTCTTCCGGGCGGGATGAGATTGCCCGCAGTGCTACGGTGCGACTTCGTAACGCGACCAACATCAAGGTAGCCGGTATGCTGATGTGCTTTTCGCAAAAGGTCGGTGGTGCTTTATATCATCACAAGAACCAATTTTTTCACGGGCCGATAATCAAATATGAACAAGACGAATTCACAAACGCCTGGGAAATTGAAGCACGGGAGATCGGCTGGTACTTGTCCAAAAACAAGGGAACTCGGCCATATCTTAAAGGTGAAGCCGGAGCGGAGCTGCAACGATACATCAAGAGCACGGGCATTGACTTCCGCTGCCCAGCTTTGGGCTTCAGCTTGGACGAACGATATGGGACGATGGCACATTCAGAGATCATTCTTGATGTGCTGCAAAAGGCATATGAGCGTAGCGGCTACAGATATTATATAGACCTTGTTAGGACGGAAAAGAGCTTTTATCTGCAAGTGATGCGAGAGGGGACCAACACGAAGGTCCCTATTTTTGTTCCCGAGCAGATGACCTCAAGCACCGCAGGATACAGCATCGAGGGCACCTATACAGTTGTGACCGCCCAAAAGTGGAAGGATGACAAAATTGCTTCTGCTGTTACCAAAACGGCATCGGGTGCGGTGAAGGCTATGGGCCGGATGGAAGAAATTATTGAAGTCGGGGAAGAAGAAAAGCCAGAGACCATCGCAACACAACGGCTGAAAGTTCTGTCTACCGCCAAGCAGATCAAGAAGATCACTGTCCGACATGAAGACCATACGCTGACTGGTTTACGTTCTGGCTGGCTGGTGCTGACTAAAACGGATCATACCTCTAAGTGGATTGTCGTCACGGCAGATAGCAGCTACAAGAATGGAACATATACCGTAACGTTGGAATTGGAAAGGAGGGAATAGCGGTGCTGAATGATGCGCTCAAGCTTCTAAAAGAACAAACCAAAGACAACATCGACGCACGGGACACCGAAAGGGCTACGCTTTTAAGTTGGCCGGTTAGCCCGTCAATAGAGGTAGATGGTGACCCTGCTCCCTATCCAGCGGACAAGTTAGTCTTTGCTGACTATCTGTTAGACCGGGAAGTCAAAGCCGATTTCATAGCTGCTGAATATCTGGAGGGCGATGAAGCCAAAGGCAGCGTTACAGGCGTATTGGCTAACGGTGTGGTATACGAGACAGGAGAGCCTTATAAGCAGGCCCCACGCAACTCGTTACGTGGCAAGCTGGTTATTCCTAGCCCTTTGCAGGTCGGAGATCGGCTGATTGTCTCCAGGCTGAGCAGACAGCGGTACTACGTCCACGGGAAGGATGTGGGCGGCAATGGCTGACGAGGAAAGCCTATTTCCTGATTTGGACCTTTCCGAGCTGGATGAAGTAGAGCTGGCCGAGACCGTAGCATCTGAAACCAAGTGGACCTATGTGATCGACTATCGCATACGGCAGATGGCAATTAACGATGATGGCCGTCCCAAAAAGACAGCTACGTATGGTGAATACTTGGTGCAGACAGCGCTCAAAATCCTCAATACAGAGCGTTTCCAGTATGTTGTATACGATGAGGAAATAGGTGTGGAACGGTCTGAGTGGGCCAACTGGGAGGACGTTGAAATTAAACGTGATATCGAGGAGGCTTTGGCAGCTCATACGGAAATCTCTCAAGCTGAAGTATTGTCGATGGAGCGAGACGGACAGAACATGTATTTGCGAATTAAATTAACCGGGCTGGCCGGAGAAACGGAGCTGGAGGAGGCGATTGAACTGTGAATGTTAAATTAACGGATTTGCCGGCACTGCCACCGATGGCGATTCTAGAAGAGGCGCCAGAGGATATTTACCGTCGCTGGGTTAACCGGGCAATTACACTGGCACAGGAACGCGGTCTACCTCCACCCCCGACGGATCCGGGAGAATATTTCTATGATCTGTGGTACCCGATAGCTATGGAATATTCCGAGCAGCAGGAACTGTTAACGTACGCATTTCTTCAGGCATTTCCGGTCTGGGCGGATAGTGAGTTTCTGGACGGTCACGGATGGTCTGACGGAATGCCCCGAAAAGCGGGGGAGGACGACGACACATACCGATTGAGAATACTTGATCGTGTGTTTACTGAGGAAGGCAGCGGACGTCGTAAGGACTATGAGACATGGGCGAAGGAACTGGAGGGTGTCGGTGGTGCTGTGGCTGTTGAGAAGGCTCGTAGTGATGTATCCATAGACTTGTATCTGACTGATCTACAGGGTAAACCAGTCACAGAAGAGTTTGCCGCTAAGGTTAAGGCGGGTATGTGGGAAACCAAGCGGATTGGTGGCCACGATCTTGAAGTGCATCCTGCTCCGGTGTTCACTTTGAAAGTAGAAGCAAAGCTAAATACTATTCTCCCGCTTTCTGAGCTGGTCGAACCAATCAGACAACGTATAGCTGATTATGCTCTTGGTCGTACAAAGCTTGTCTTTAATTACGTTGGTGCAGCTTTGTTGGTCAAAGGCGTGGAAGATTATGAAAATCTTACGCTTAATGGGACGACTCAAGATGTTGAGGTTCCAGTAACGTCCGTATTGCAAATTGAGGTGAACCTGACATGATACCTCTGCGATACCGGGAAATGCTGCCGCCACACATGTATGAGATCGACATGGCCGAGCGGCATTTTGACGTTATGGAGTTGGAAGTAAACGATCGGGAAAAGTCGATTGACGATCTGGGAAATCAGTTCGTTTTGAAAACTGCTACTTGGGCATTGCCCATTTGGGAGTGGATATATTTCCGACAGGAGCAGATTGGGACACTGGAGCAGCGCCGTGATGCGATACGTCGTAAGCGCTGGGCCAAGCGGCCATTTACGCTGCCCACACTGCGGCTAATGGGTAATAAATACGGCAAACTGTTGGATATACAAGAGGATTTTCTCGCCAAGCAAATTCGTTTTGTTTACTCAGTCGAATCGGATGTGGATATTAAAAGCCTGATGGAAGACTTCGAATACATCCGGCCTGTCCACATAAACAAAGCTCTGCCCTCGATTCATATTGACTTTCATCATGCGTTCCAGATCCATTCACGTATTCATTTTCGCTCCCGCGTTCGCTTCTTTGGTGGTCGTCCTTGGTATCTGGATGGTGTTGAGTTACTGAACGGTGCTGCATCCTTGTCTGGATGGACCGAAGAGCGCCAGCGATATCGGAACCGGTTGGAGCTGAAGGTGAGCCATCCGATCCAGAACCGACAGGAAGGCATTGTAAGGGTCCGGCGGAATTATTGGCTGCTGAATGGTAGTGTTGCGCTCGATGGTAGCCGATTACTCAGTTCCACTGAAAAAATAGAAACTGTATAGGAGGTAATTATGGCTGAACAAGTATTAACGGTAACAACTGCCTACGCCAGAGAGCAGATGGCCCGCGCTCGTGTCGAAGGTGGCATGCTAACGAAGGTGGTCAAAATGGCATTCGGTAGCGGTGGAGTGGACACAGAAGGCAAGCCGCTGCCGTTGGATGGTACTGAGCAGGCTTTAAAAGCGGAGCTGCTCCTAAAAGATGTCACCAGTTACGAATTTATAGCCCCTGCAACTATTCGTTATGTCTGCTCGCTTGCAGAAAACGAGCTGGCCGGGAAAACGATCAATGAGCTGGCGTTGGTTGATTCGGCGGGCAAGCTAACTGCTGTTCGCACCATGACTAATAAAATTAAGGACAGCGATATGGAGTTTATATTTGAAATTGATGATATCTACTAAGGAGGAAATGGACGATGGCAATTAAGGAACCGCGAAAGTTTGTCACTACGGATCAAGGACACGCCGATGTTTTTAATCAACCAATTGATACACTTTATGAAAACGACCAGGCGTTGGCTGCACAGATTGAAAACATTAAAAACGATCCGGCCGGTAATGACATTGCGTCCAAGGCAGCACTGGACAATCACGTCTCTAATACAGACCTGCATGTTACGGCAGCAAAGCAAGCAACATGGAATGCGGCAGAGGGAAATGCCAAGAAGTATACAGAGCAGTATGCAGCACCCAAGGCGCATACGCATCCTGCATCGGATCTGCCTTCCTCATCAACACAGGCGCGCGGAATTGTGCAGATTAATACATCGGTAAGCAGCACTTCTACAGATCAGGCAGCCGCGCCGATCGCGGTCAAGACGGCATATGATCGAGCCAATGAAGCATACGGCCGGGCAGACCAAGCTTTTACGCAAGCCGTTGATCTTAAAAATAAAATCGTAGGCGCGATCAACGGCAAATTTGGAGGCGCCAGTTCTGATATGAGTAGCGATCAGATAGCAGCAGTAATCACAAATGCACCTGTAAAACGATTCGCAAGCGGGAATTTTAACGGTCAAAGCGCCACATCTCCGGGTATGGCTAGTGGCGTTTCGTTAACACTATCAGCATCTGGTTTAGGTTTTTCTCCTAAGGGGGTGTTTTTTAGAATTGAATTGCGCGACACTTCTAATAAAGTTTATTTAGGAGGAACAGTATACGATGAAAGGTCTTTCGGAAGACAAGGGCTGACAGATGGTGGGTTCAATAATTACGTTAATACCCCTTGGCTAACTCCACAAAGTGGAGGTTTTACTATAGATGTAGCAAGCGGACCCCTGCGAACTGGTGGCGGCGGTTCGCAGTCTGTACTAAAAGCTTATGAATGGTTTGCTTACGAATAACAACGAGAGGATGAATATCATGCAAATCGGATCGAAGGTTTATTGGAGAAAATCAAGCGGTGAGGTTATTTTTATGACTTCCCAAGTCGAATCAGAGTCAGCACGTGAGACCACTAAAGAGGATGATATGGGCTTTTATCCTCAGTTAAAAGGATACGATCCTGAACAGGTAGACGTCCTCAAACTTGAGTTTGATAAGTTTACTGAAGACTTCTACCACGCGACCAGTTACAGAGTGAATCCAGATACTAAGACAATGGAATTCACATACCCGTCCAAGAGTGGCAGTGACTCGCCCCCTACGAAACCTCTTACGGATCAGGTAGCGGAGCTTAAACTGGCTGATTTGGACAATAAAGAAGCCATAGCCGGGCTTATTCAGCTAGTTATGTCACAGACCGATGCTAAATAGAATCCGGGTGCGGATTCTATTTTTTATTTTCATGCAGCTCATGAGGGGAGGTGATAGCATGAATGAACAGATTAAAAAAGCTTTTGCAACTACACTGGTACATCTTATCCTTGCTGGCCGTCGTGAAATTGAGGACGTGCCAGTAGCATTGCGAGACTTGGTTAAAGCTGACTTGGGCATTACTGAGCCTTCACAGGCAACTCCGGCAGCTACACAGGCGCCAGAACAACCAACAGAACAAGAAGCTTAAGCGGCGTATCCAATCGGATGCGCTATTTTTATGCCCTCGGAGTGGTCGGGGGCTTTATTTTTTAAGGGGGAAAAGGTAGTGAGCCAAATAAAAATGTTTGGCAGCACCGTATGGACCGCAATGGTTGGGACATCGGAAAAGGAGGCGGCGGCAGGGGGAGTGACGGCGCTGACTGGTCTGATTGTTACATTTTTGGGTGGGTGGGACAAGCCGCTTCAGGTGCTGCTTATAGCAATGTTGCTGGATTATGCTTCTGGCGTAATCGCTGCTTTTAAAAATAAAAAGATGGACAGCGACGTGATGTTTTGGGGAGGTATCCGCAAAGTTACTGTACTGATGGTGGTTGGATTATCCGCGCAAATGGATGATTGGTTACAACCAGGTGCTCCCCTCTTTAGGACAGCAGCCATTTACTTTTACGCTGGCCGTGAAGGATTATCACTAGCTGAAAACTTGGGAGCAATGGGCATCCTGCTTCCGTTCAAGCTAAAAAGCTTCTTGAAGCAGCTTAACGAGAAAGGAGATGGATAGGATGGCACAACTGACGCTGGAACAGATACAAAAAAAGTCTCTTAATCGACTTGTCGGGCTGAATCCAGTTTTTAAAATTGTAATGGAAAAGCTCATTGAGCGCTGCTATGCCCGTGGTGTTTGGATAGTAATTACTCAAGGACTCCGCACGTATGCGGAACAGGATGCTCTCTATGCCCAGGGACGGAATGGAGATAAGCGTCCTAGAGTAACCAAAGTGCGGGGCGGATATAGCAATCATAACTTTGGGTTTGCGGCCGATTTCGCGCTGTTGTTGCGTGACGGTCGTACGGTGTCTTGGGATACATTAAAAGACGATGATAAGGATTCCCTTCCTGACTGGTCGGAGGTCGTTGAAGAAGCTAAACGGCTCGGGCTTGAGTGGGGAGGAGACTGGCGCAGCTTTAAGGACATGCCCCACCTGCAGATGGTCTTTGGAATCACGACGGCTCAATTTCGGGCGGGCAAGCGCCCAACTCAAGCGCAGCTTAATGCAGCTTTAGCTAAGATTAATAAATTGGAGGATGAACCTATGACAGCAGAAGAAAAAGCAGCGTTTAAGGCGTTGCAAAACACTGTACAGAAGCAAGCTGACCGTATCAAGACATTAGAGACAACAGCTAAACAGCCTAAAGTACCTGCATGGGCAGAGCAAGCCTGTATCAACGCCAAGGCCGTAGGGGTACTGGACACGGCGAATGACGGTAGCTACGACTTTTATCGCATGGTCACGCTGCTTGACCGAGCTGGAGTATTCAAAAGGGGAGGTGTCGCATAATGACAGATTGGAAATGTAAATTGTCCAGTCGTAAGTTTTGGGCGTTGCTGGCCGCACTGCTCACGAGCTTGCTCACTGCTTTTGGTGCAAACAATGACACGGTTATTCAAGTAACCGGCGTTATCGGTGCATTCGGCGCGTTGATTGCTTACATTCTGGCGGAGGCTTATGTAGATGGCAAGTCGACTGACAGTCCAACTAATGAGGAATAGTCCCAAGCGTTTAAGATTTCAAAAAGTCCCTACTGGCATTTAGCTGGTAGGGACTTTTTTTGTTTATATCGTTCTATTCGTGTAAGCTATGCGGAAAGTTTATATCTGACATTGGTTGCATAGTATATTGACAGATGGTTAATATTGGTGAAAAATGAAGTATGTTTTTAAAAATTATGGAATATTTATGCGAGGGGTGGCTATGACATGAAGCATACACCTACGATTCGAGCAGAATTAGACAGATACCTACAACAAGAGGGTTTGAGCATAGCGCAATTTGGGCAACTTGCAGGCATGAATAGGGGAATAGTAAGTGCTATTGTGACAGGGAATAAGTCAATGTCTGTTAACCAGCTTGACCTAATCACTGAGGCCATGGGTTTACCAGAAGGGGATTTTTACGATCTGTTTATAGAAAACTACATCATCGATCACCCTCCGAATATGAGGCGAATCGAGCCATTTTTGTTTCGCTGTGCGGAGTTGGATAAGTTGGATGCGATCCGTCGAGTGGTGGGAGCCATCATGGACAATCTACTCTATTCGCCCAAACTATTTGACATTGCAGAAGAATTATTAGCACAGGGACGAAATGCGGCTGCATTGCTGCTCTATGAGGGGGTAGCTGAAGCGGAGAAATATCAACACTCTGAGCGTTTGGCAGTCTGTCAATATCGTATATTTACGATTCAAGTTGGAGACGATCAAAGCCGTAATCTCAAGGCAGCAACGCTATTTGAACCCTTTGTGGAACGTCTTGATGAAATAGACCAGCTTGACGCACTGAAGGATTTAGCTAACGTGTACAGGTCTTCGCGTAAATGGGACAAGGTAGAGGAAGTAGCAAAAATAATGAGGACTAAGGCGGAAATTCAATATAATTTGAAACATGAACACAAGAGTCGAGAATGTAATGAATCTACTAAGAAGCTGACTCGTCCTTTGTTTGTATACATTTCCTATGCTGACCTGCTGTGTGCAAGTGTCTATGAAGCCCAAGGCGATTATCAACAAGCTCTACAATATACATACGCCTATGCTAATTTAGATTGGATTAAAGAAACAGATGAGGATACCCAACACTGGATTGGCTTGTTTAAGCACTGGGCAAAAGCTAATGTTATTGTCAATAAGCTTTTATCCGGAGATATAAAGGTGCTACAAGATTATGTTGAATATATTGATACGGCGGAGGATACAACTCAAGAAGACAGGGTCATCCAACTGCTGAATATTATGATAGCGGCTAACCGATATGATATCGATGTTAGTAATATAATTAAACGCTTTGAAGCGGACATGGTATCATTATCGCAACAATCTTCAAGTGATATGTATACTCAACAAGTGGTACCAGATTATTTTGCGTGGTGTGGTTACGAGTTAGCTCATTATTATTTACATCGAAGCTTTTACGATGATGGTTTTAAACATTTGATGTATTCAATGGTAAGTTATCATACACTAAATAATGAGACTTATTTTATAAATTGTATGGGGCTATTTTTACATTTTCGGGATCATTCAGCTCCTGAAACCAAAGCAGATTTTTTAAATTTTATTGAAAAGGTGTGGATGAACAATGTTAAAAAAAATGGCACTGTTGATCATTGCGGCTAGCTTTTTGTTTATTGTTACTGTACCTATTCACTCGCATGATATAGAGCCTCAAGTACAACATGGAGGTGCTTAAACGTAAGCAAAGGAAATCCCCGCTAACCTTAATTGGTCGGCGGGGATAGTTTTGTTGAAGGAATTACTATACCGTTCACCGAATAGCTATTTGAGGTGATCAGCATGAACTATACATATAAAGTTTTAAAGTCGGATATAGAACTATTTGCAGCTGCATTAAGCCAGGTAAGAGTATATGTAGTTCAGCCGTTGGGAGAGGATTTGATAGATATCGTGGACTACGGCGGACTAATCGAGAAATACACACCGGAGTCGATCAAAATTAACGGATCTTATTTCTTCCGTAAGCAGTTTGAATTTAGAGTAGATGTGAAAGGACCTACCAGATTGTAGTCGGTAGTCCCTTTAAGGTAAACCATAACAAAAAATGGGAGGGGAAAATGATGAAGAAAGAATATTTTTGTTCTCGATTTTGTCTTTAGCTATAGTAACTACAGTAGGTGCTGCTTCAGCACCAAGTATAACTAGCAATAACTCCATAATTAATCAAAGATCGGGCGGAAGCGCAACTGTAAGAGAATCCTTTAGTGTCCCTATAGGATGGGGTCATGTTAAACTTTGTATGAAGAATCACTCTGATCATCCAGTAAAGGTAAGTTTAACTCACAGCGGTTCAAACAAAATATATATTAAAGGATTAGTAATCGCTCCTCACCACACAGTGACTTGGAAATCTACTGACCAAGGTTTCAGCGAGGGTTTGCGTTCTGGAGACTACATACTTCAGTGGAGAGGCAGCGATTATAAAGTTGACGGAGAAACATGGGGAATAGCTGATTCACAGCCTAGCAACCTCTGAATGATCCTAGCTATACAATTTGTCCTTCTAGCCATTTGGTGAGAAGAAGGGTTAATTATGCGTTTGTTCAACCAGCAAGTGAATTAACTCCCTTAATTGTTCGGGAGAGATTTTTTTCATCGATCAGTTTGAATTTAGAGTAGATGTGAAAAAGGACTCCGCTGGTATGTAACCAGTATGGAGTCCTTTGTTGTTTATTTAGTTGAATACTCGCTAACATCAAATGTAAGAATTTTATTGAATATTACATAGTCCTTTCGGTTACTGAATGGCCCTTTGTTATTATTGTGCTTATCAATGGCAAAGAATGAAGCACCTCTACCAGCATCTTTAGCATCATACCAAGCGATGAAGGCATTCAATTCTTGTTTACTAAGATCGAATTCTTTATCGAATCCATTATCCATGGTTACAGTCAGAATAGCGCGGTCACCAGCAGGTTGCGTTGGTTGTTGAGTTCCAGGTTGTTGGGTTCCAGGTTGTTGGGTTCCAGGTTGTTGGGTTCCAGGTTGTTGGGTTCCAGGTTGTTGGGTTCCAGGTTGTTGGGTTCCAGGTTGTTGGGTTCCAGGTTGTTGGGTTCCAGGTTGTTGGGTTCCAGGTTGTTGGGTTCCGGGTTGTTGAGTTCCAGGTTGTTGGGTTCCAGGTTGTTGAGTTCCAGGTTGTTGGGTTCCGGGTTGTGATCCACTTTTGATTAAATTGAAAGGCTTCAGCGGACCATCAGTATCAATTGAATGAATAAATATATAACTATTTGTATTGTTCACAAATTCTACAGAGTGTTCTCCTTGGGCTAATCCTAATTTCTCATACATAATTTTATGCTCAGCTGACTGTTTACCACTCAGTGAAAAATTATCAACTTTAACACCGTCTATTAAAACATCAATACTAGTTGAACCTGAGCCCCATGTGGTAGATATGAATCTCAATTTAGTTCCCGTAAAATTAAATTTGAGGGAAGTTCCATAGTGTTCCCATGGTGAATTCCAAGTTCCTGGCCCTGAAGTATCTTTGAACCACTTTCCTCCGAGGTACGTAATATTCGCATCATTATAATTATAACGAGTCCACCCAGCTTCTGGTTCATTAAGAGTGTCACCAACTGACGCAGCAAAAGTAATGCTTTGGTTTACACTTAGGAATAACAATAGACTCAGTAACGCGGAAACAAATATTTTCTTGAAAATTCTCATATATATTCTCCTTTATTAATTATTTGCTAAGATAGAATACTGTTATTTTGATATACATGTCCAAACAATAATTTGTATATATTCAATTATAAGTTTAATTTTGGATTTAAATTATTGGAGTAATAAGAACATGCTGTTATATAACTTGAGATTCTTATTTTGTTTTGCGACAACATCTTCTAAGGGCATTCTACTTTTTTTAGCAGGATGAATTAGAGAAGTATACAGATGGAACAAGGGTAAGGTTTATTGTTAAATAAGGATAAGGGACTCTACTGGTGTTCGATTTGTAGAGTCTTTTTCATACCTAATAAAAAATAAAAATGCAAATATGTAGATTATATTTATAGATTAGCAAATTAATGTTTAGACGTTTTATATAATATTTGGATATCTTATGAGTACAAAATATAAAGGGGAAATAGAACTTGAAACGAATTCTTATACTTTTCACAATTTTGATAGCTTTTTTCTCGACAGAAACACAAATATTTGCTGATCAAAATGTTTGGACAAGCGAGACTAATTTAACAAAAAAGATCGATAGGGTAAACTTGGTAACTGTTAATGGTAAGATTTATTCGATAGGGGGACACGATCAGAATAAATTCTACGACACAATTGACGTTTATGATCCTGAAATTAAAACATGGACACAAAAGGGGAAACTGCCAACAGTAAGAGGAACGGTAAGCGCTGCTGTATATGATGGAAAAATATATATTACGGGTGGCGAGCCTATAAATAAAAAACTGGATATTTACGATACAGTAACAAATGAGTGGAAACAAGGAAAAGCATTCCCTAATGATGTGGCTGGTTATGCATCTCAATTTGTAAATGGAAAGCTTCTTGTAATTGGTGGATTCACCAAGTATACCGATTCATCTGACATGGTTTACGAGTATGACCCAAGTACCAACATGTGGACAGAGAAGGCTCGTTTATCCAATCCTCGTAGATACACCACATCTGCATTAGTAAATGGAAAGGTGTATGTAATAGGTGGTATTAACGAATCAAAAGGGATACTCTCTTCTATTGAAGAGTATGATCCTCAGACCAATACCTGGACAACAAAGTCACCGATGTCCACTCCACGTATGGGGTTGGCAGCTGCAGTACTAAATAATGAAATATATGTTATTGGAGGTAATACAGCCACTGATACAATAAGCGGACCAGGAACAGTTGAAGTTGAAAAATACAATCCTAAGACAGACACTTGGTCTAAAGTAACCAGCATGCCGACTGCAAGGGGATTCTTGTCGGCAGTTAGTTTGAATAATTCAATATATGTTGCGGGTGGATCTAATAAATCAATTTATTTTTCAGTCTTTGAGAAATATACGCTTGGTGATAACGGTATGTCTCCAAGTCAACCGGAAGATCCAGGCACCTCTCAACCCGATAACCCAGTGGGGGATCGTGTAATTTTGGTAGTCACTATGACAACCGGCCTTGAAAAAGAGTTTGACCTGAGCATGAAAGAGGTCAATGACTTTATTGCTTGGTATGATGCTAAAGATGCTGGTAGAGGTGCTTCATTCTTTGCCATTGATAAGCACAATAATAACAAAGGTCCATTCAGCAGTCGCAAGGACTATATGCTGTATGATCGTATCCTTACGTTTGAAGTAAGTGAATACTCTAAATAAAATAAAATACCCTGCTTATAGTGGCAGGGTATTTTTTGTGTTTAATTAAAATGGCTGGTAGTGATATAACTCAAGGTAATTGTCCATTGCCTCTATACTTACCATATTTAGCATCCCATTTATATGTTGCAAGTGCTAAATCCCATCCACCTACAACTGGGTGGTAATTCTTCCAAAATTCTAATATCTCACCATCTGATTCTATACGAACTTCTAAATCCCCCATAATAGACAGTTTTTGTTTCAATGTTCCATCTTCCAGTTTATAGATATACAATTTTGTATTTGAGGGGGCATAATTATAAGTTACAGCTACGTGTTTTTCGTTTTTAGCAGGTGAAAATATTTGAATATTAGGTTCTTCAAAAGACTCATCCGAATATATTTCATCTTGTATAAGTACTATTATACCTTTTGAATTTATTAGATAAAATTTTCCTGATTTTGTTAGAATAAAACTTTCTGTTTTCTTATCAGAATTGATATCTTCTGTTTTAATTAAAGCGATTTTTTCATTAGGGTACCTTTGGTTAAACTGGGCTTTGGGATCGGAAGAAGCAAAAGCCCAGTTTGAAGATAATAGAAATGAGGTAATGAATATTAACTGGAAAATAGCGGTTCTCATAGTAATCTCCTCAATTTTAGGTTGTTAGCTGATCAGATTCTTTTTCGAAAGAAAATTATGTTTTATAGTAGTCTATCAGACCTAGGAAGATTTTTCTATGAATATTTACAGAATAGACCAGATGAATTATACTTTCGAAAGTATCGATGATATCCTGCTGGTAAAGTCAGTCAGGTGTTTTTTTATGCGTATGTATCAGTATTAACATATATATTTAAAAGTTTTAACCTTAATTTAAAGTTAAATCTCACTTATATCATAATGATAAATTGTTCGTTACATACCTAAGGGGGATGAGTATTGAGTATACGAAAAGAAGTTGCACAGGGAATTAAAGATTATAAAACTGGAGGTTTAGCAGAAGGGTTTGTTCTAGCTGAAATTTTGGTTTTGTGTGTAGTCGTTGGTAGATGGGCTGATAGAACTTGGTGGCCAGACGGAGAATGGTGGATTGGAGCTTGGGTCTTTGTCGTTTGTCTACTTCTTCTTTTTGTACCTATAACTTGTTTAATTATGATGATAGTGTTTACTTTGGGTTGTGGTGTAGCGGGTTGGGTGATAGGTGACTATCTATTCAATAATTTGGGTGCTTCTGTGGTGATTTCAATCATTTCTGCAGTTATTGGACTAAGTATGAATGTGTCAGGCTGTCCCAAATACGCTTCAAAACGTTTAGTTAAAGAGCTTGGTGATAAACTTTAAATTATGAAATTTTCAGTTACAATAAAAGATCTTCAGAAAAATCTAAAACCGTACGTAATAAATATTTCTGTAAGCCCTGGGACAATCTCAGGGTTTTTGTCATAAATACGTAGAATTTGGAAAATCGACGTGGTATATTTATCCTACAACTAAATACCCAAGGAGGAACTATGAGTAGGGGAAGCAATAAAAACATTGGTACAGCAAAGATACTAGGTTTTGTATTTATCATCATGATAGTCTTGGCGATCATACAGTATTTTGGGTTACTTATTATTGCAGGTGGTCTAGGGTATTGGGGCTATAAAAGATACCAGATTGGAAAGGCAGCTAATCAAAAGAGTAAATCGGCTACAGTGTTATTTTCATTAGCCGGTATTTTTTCCGTCTTCTTTCTTATCAATATCACTGTACATAAAGACGAAACGAAGGTCGCCGCTCCTACAGTAGCTCCAGTTGAACAGACTGTAAAGACTGAGCAGAAAGCAGAGTCAGTCTCGGCCAATGCTGCTCAAACTTCACCTGTTGTTACTACTGCTGATCCTGCTAAGGGAACTAATCAAAAAAATCGTCTTTCTATTACACTGATTGAGGGTACGGATGGCGACACATTCAAAGCTTTGGTGAAAGGCAAGGAGGAAAAGATTCGTCTTTTGCTGGTTGATACACCAGAGAGCGTGAAGCAAGGAACGCCAGTTCAACCGTTTGCCAAAGAAGCATCTGACTTCACATTAAAACAATTGAAAAAAGGCAATTTGAAGTTGGAACTAGACATCTCCGAGCGTGATAAATATGGTCGCTTACTCGGTTATGTATGGGTTGGTGACAAAATGTTAAATGAGCAGCTTTTAGAGCAAGGTTACGCCAGAGTAGCGTACGTCTATCAACCTAACGTAAAATACGTTGACCATTTTGAAGCAATCCAAACGACAGCGAAAAAGGCTGGAGTAGGAATTTGGAGTCTTGAGAACTATGCTCAGGAAGATGGATTCCATGAGCAAGTGGCGAAAAAAACAACAGCTGCAGCGAATAGTGAGAATAATCACAACAGCTCATCGTCACATGTTAAACGGTCCACACCCAAAAAAGAAACTGTTAAGCCTGCTCCTGAGTCAACAGAGTATGTCTTCTATAAAAATTGCTCTGAAGCGAAAGCCGATGGAGTTGCTCCGCTCTATGAGGGAGAACCTGGGTACAGACCTAAATTAGATAGGGATCATGACGGGGTAGCATGTGAGAGATAAATAGGAGACCTGGATATTGTAAAATTTGTTCAGTCGGATATTTATCAGTTTAGTAACAACAACCTAGTAATGTTTTAGCTATATTTCAGTATTGGGTATAAACCAACAGTAAAGGTAAAATTAATGTAGGGCTTCGTAATTTGATATCAACAATTAGGAGGACACAATGCAATTTATTACACCGATTATTACAGCTTTAGTAACTGCCGGATCCACCTTTTTACTAATGTATATTAAAGATGTACGACTTCAAAACAATAAAGAAAGGGTTTTACTAATTAAAGAAAAGTTGGAGAGTTGTTACACTCCTTTGTATGTAAAGTTAAGAACAAAGAATGAGATACAGGAAGGATTTTTAGAAAATGAAATTAATCCTATTGTTCTTTCATTCGGACATTTTATGTCTTCAAAATCTCTTGCTGAGTATTCAGAATTATATGATTTAGAAAGAGAAATTAAAAGTCTAATAATAGCTGAAAAAGATGAAGAGCGAAAATTAGAAGAATATAAAAAGGAAGTTGAGAAAGCTGATTCCGGAGAATCATCGATGAAGAAAGGTAGTCCAATGTACGAAAATTTACAAAATAGAATAGAGAATCCTAAAATGCTTGGAGCTATATTGGGAAAAAGATGGAAATTAATGGATGAATATAAAGGTGGTATTTCTGCATTTAGGGTAAATATAAAAGAAGAGTATGAGTCTTTAATAAATAGTTATGAAAAGTACTACAATTCTCAGATTATTTAAAAATATTGGTTCTTGTGTGGAATAAATTGAGAATTACAATTCAACTTATCGAAGCTCCTTTAATAATATAAGTTTAAGATGTCTAATTTCATTTTTTGTTTATAATATATTATAGTTATATTTAGGAAATGTTTGTTATTAATTGTTTGACTTATTTAATCTATTAAGGATTAATTGAGTATATATAGTACGATGATTAAGAATGAATGCTAACGCATTTGCTAACGAACATATAAAAACTTAGTGATATTAAAAATGAGAAGACTCCTTATACTAACAGATTTATAAGCATAATAAACCTGATAATAGCGTTTTAACTAGCTCAGTTGGTTAGAGCGGTCGGCTCATAACCGATTGGTCGGGGGTTCGAGTCCCTCAGGGCCCATTTCCTCAAAAACCCTTGCTTAGCAAGGGTTTTTTCGTCGTTTATAGAAGCATTAGGAAAAGAGTGACACAGGACTACTGAAAGTGATTTACAAGATGGAAACTTAAAAGTGACCCTCTTATTAATCAAATAAATTTAATTTAATTTAATTAAACTTTTTGAAAAAGGAAGAATGGTATTGAATAATTTATCTATGAAAACCTTTTTCCATAAGAAGGATAACTTGGGGGACACTGTTTCCACAAAGAATACTATCTTATTAGTAGAAGTCCTTATATACCTATTTATTCATTTGTCGAAGTATTTTTAAGTTGATGACATAAATAAAGTGAAAATTGCCCGGACATTTATAACTATGACTTTATAAGCTAAGCATGTAGTTAACAATCATATTGATCAGCGAAGGAGTGGTGATTGTGAAGAACAAGGTGGGAAGTTTGAAAACTTCCCGAAAAAGTCCGGCTCAGCAATTAAGAAAAAAAGGAAAGCAAAATTTTATTTCATCTGTCAGATCGCTTCAGCTTATTACCTTACCCGAAGTAAAAAATCTAAAGGGCAAAAAAATCCGAACGACTGTACCAAATATAACCGGGACAATTACCGCCACAGTAGGGGATTATGATTCGAATACAAACCGAGTCCAGTTGATTAATATTATTAGTGACAGAACAGGAGTAAACTATGGAAATCTAAGTTATCTTCCTGATGAATTGAGTGGCTTAGAAGTGTTAGGCGGTGAGACACCGACACCAACACCAACACCAACACCAACACCAACACCAACACCAACACCAACACCAACACCTCAAAATTGTGCCATAACTGGAGGTAAAGGTAATCTCCTTTATTCGGGAGAAGCTAGTATCTCGATAGGGTCGGTAAGTTACACGGTACATGAATGCCAAATCGAAGTAACGCCAAAAGTTGCCGGAATACCTGTTCAAAAGTTTGTATTGAATAGAGACAAAAATAGAGTTGAAGGTACTTACCCTACAAGCATAGTAACGAGAATAAAATTTGCAATATGGGTAGTAAACAAGGAATTATGGATCGAAGTTGAATCTCAACACAAAAATTTATTGGGTAAATGGCTTAAGACTACGGGAGGAAAAACTAAAGTTGGTTCTTGGTCAGGATTGAAGTTTTAAATAAATTTAATAAGAGAGCAGTGAAGGTACCTTTCCTGCTCTTTTTATCTCTTGTAAAACAAAAGCTGTCGCACATACTCTTTTTTTCTCAGCCGACCGCCTTTGAATACTGTCGCTAAAGGTATTGGGAATTATGAGAATCAGCGTTTTTGGTATCGAGGGATAGGGAACAGATCGGATCGAAAGATTATTATGTCATTTGTTTTTTGTCACCTCATAACAAATTTATAAAGTTCTTTTTTTGAGAGGAATACCTATTGTGGACCGAAGTCTTGCCACCATGTTCTTCTATAGTAGAGTAGTTGTTCATATTTTATAATTACAATAACTATATCGTGACTGAACAAGCATCTTCAAAGTTTTATTCAATTTCGGAGCAAATCAGAATTTATAGTTTTAGGAATATAGGTGAAAGGCAACGGGATAATAACATACCCAAAACGGGGAAGGGGAAGAAAAACTATAATTTTGTTAAGGATACATTTGAGGATACCAATTTCTTGGGTAATAGCCATCACCAGGCACACCAGTACCGGGCATACCACTACCAGGCAGGCATACCACTACCAGATGTACTTCCGCCAGGTATAACAAGCTGCCCTGCCGCAGCAATCGCTATAATATCATCAGCTGTTGTAAATTGTGGTGCATCTGGTAGTGCTCCCTGAGGGAAAAACTTAACAGATCCAAAATTAGCGCCAGACGAAATATCAACTTCTTCAATATAAGCGGTTTTGTAAATAAACCCATTTTTCAATATCATATCTACCTTTTTTCTCAAAACTTTTGGCAGTAGGAACCGTTAAATATTGTATACTTCGATTTCTATTACGTTCATGTAGCTTTTCTTCCTAAATTTAGGTGAATGCAATCCATTGTATGTCTGTATATTTAAGGTTGCAATATTTAGGTTTTGAAGGGTCCGTATGATCTGTTATAAATACATATCCATAAGGTCGCCCCATTGCAACATCGGTTGAATCCCAAACATCGTAATTTTTCCTTTAATCAACACTCCTTGGTTTGTAAAAACATTTACTTCTTTATCTAAGTAAAGTTGTTTGATTAATTCTGGATATAGAGGGGGACGGGCATCAAATTGCATAGCGACAGGATAGTAATAAACCCAAAAAGCTTGCATTAAAATTAACCACCACCTTACAATACAATATTTCATACTGATAAACGCCTAATTTACTTAAACAAATTATTTAAACTAGCTACTGCTGGTGTATGTACGAATAATAATTACGATTGCATTAAACAAAAGCACTGCCCCAATAAACGGACAGTGCTTCTTTTGATATTCTCGAAATCACTTAACAAAGTGCCTAAGAAACTCGCTATCAAATCACCATTTTGATAATGATCGTTGACTCCGTACTCCCAGGAATGCTTATTCCAACCTTAGTTTACCTTGACGGTATACACCATTCTCAATTTACCGTTACCGCCGTAAATTTCTACTCTTGCGCTCGTTGCAGTGGTGGTTGTTACCACGCCGGAAGAGGAAACTGTGACATTTCCGCTCGCCACTTTATAAGTATCGCCCGGGTAATTTGACAGCGCATAGGAATAATTTCGTGGCAATGTAGCCGTTCTGTAATATACTCCGTTAACTTCTACAACAGGCGTAATTACGGGCGAAGGACCTACTGCTGCGGACGCACTAGGGACGATGATACTACCAATTAGCCCCAAAGACATTGCTGTTGTTAATAAGATTTTCTTAGTATTCATAAAAATACCCCTGATGTATTTATACAAGCTCCTAAAATATACCATGTAAATTGTTATTTTCACTTTATTCGACAAATGCTGTCAATATAAGACATTCAAATGATACAAAAGGCCTATGGAATATTAAAAAATTAAATTATAATAAATGAAGAATTTTCTTTCGATTTATCATACTTTTGAACTATTCTCTATAGCTGGGCAATCTTTGACCTAAAGCGAATAAAAACGGACGTCAGAGTGATTAGCTCTAAGCCCGATTTTCGTATTTGTATTCTATTTAGTTCTTGATATCAGTTGACAAGTTGGTGCGCAAGCCTCTCACCGCCGTCTGGATTCTTTTCTACCATACGCTGTTTTAATGCAGACAGTTCCGCACAATGACGAATGGCTTCTGCTACAAGCTGAGCAATCTGTCTTGCTCCTTCGTCAGAGAAATGGGTATTATCTGTTACACCAGCGGGGTAATTAGGATGTGTTTTTTCAGGCAAATGCATAAATAGCTGCTGGGACTCTTTTTCACCCATGGAACGATAAAGCTGCTGAGAAGCTTCAAAAATATCGAGCAGGGGTGTTTTGGTTTCCGCGGCTACTTGTCTCATGGCAGCGGGATAGGCTCCTACAGCCAGCGGATCAGGTTCACCGTTTGCGGTGAATCGGCGGCGGCTTACAGAGGTCAATAGCACTGGAATTCCACCACGCTCTCTAGCGGACTGAATGTAATGAATTAAGTTTTGACGATAATCTCCATCAGGATCGGTATAGCGAGTGGGGTCTTCTTTTTTCTCATCGTTGTGTCCAAATTGAATAAACAGATAGTCTCCAGCTAGAATATCCTTTTCAATATCAGCTAATCGGCCTTCTACTATAAAAGATTTGGTGCTTCGCCCATTGACAGCACGATTGTCCACATGAACAGACGGTGCCAAATAGCTTTGCAAGTATTCACCCCAGCCTGTCATCGGTTTTTCGGTAGCCCCTTTTTGAGCTGCAGTGGAGTCCCCGGCGATAAACAGTCGAGTTGTCATCTGTTGTCTCGCCCGAGCATATCCATGTTTTTGAAGCCAAGTTTCCGCCAGATTGAGCCATTGATGGCATTCATGGTTGTCTTCTGACAGTCCCAAGCCGTGTCGTCCTTCCTCAAATACATGCAGTTCAAACGGAATACGTTCCCTGGATAATGAAAAAGCGAACAACAGACTATTTTCTACCGGTACAGCGCCATCATTGGCTGTAGTCCACATCAAAGTTGGAGGTGTCTTTGAAGTCACTTGCCGATCGGATGAAAAGGCTTGAAGCTGTTCCAGCGTCGGCTGTTCCCCTAAAAAATGCGTACGGCTTCCGATATGTGTATAAGGCTCATAAAATGAAATTACAGGGTATCCCAACAACAGAAGATCTGGCTTTACCGTCCCTATAGTGGAGACAATGGAGGCCAAATGACCGCCTGCTGAAAAACCGATGAGCCCCACTTGGTCAGGGATGACCAGCCAGTCATGCGGTGTTTGGCGAATCCATTGCAGAGCATGTTCTACATCCTCCAACAAGGAAGTAATCTCGAAATCACCGACTTGATACTCCAGCACACCCGCATGAATATCTAGATCGTTCAACCACCGAGCTATAGGCTCTCCTTCATGTGAGGCCAAATGCTCGTAACCACCGCCAGGTAATACCAATATAAAAGGACGAGCTTCACCAACTGCTACGGGATAGAGGGAGAGAAAGGAAGTTTCTGACGGAAATTCTTCTTTTACAATCGGTTCTTTAGGACTAACAACATATAACATAAGTAATTCCTCCAAATTTCTTTTTAACTGCCGCCAACCAAACAAAATCGACTTAAATTGGAATGATACGGATGTAAAAAATAATGCACACGTGAAAAAAATGATTTAAACCTTGTTATGAAAGCGCTATAATTTTGATGTGATACAAAGAGCCAGAGGGGGAGCGCAATGAAAAAAGGAAGAATGTTCTACACCATTTTTATTACGATTCTGGTTTTAGGAATAGGATTTGTGGCCAGTTTTGGAAGCTACATCTATTTTACAACAATTAGCTCCGTTGTGGAGAGGGTTTCCAATACCAAGCAAAGCTATATGGCACAGATCAGAAATAGCCTGGAGCAGAAAATTCAAACGATTGAATATGCTTTTAATACGTATAGCACGACCAGTTCCTTTAATGATGTTGTGAAAAATCCCATTACAGAAAAAGACTTTATAGCGTATCGGAATGTGAATACTCAGCTCAATTATATTGCTACGATGGGATTAGAGGGAACGGAATATTCACTCATCAGTCTGGATCAGAATTGGAGAATCTCCAATGGAAGCCTGTCTTATTTGACGAAAGCAGAAAGGGAGAAGCTGGTTAATACCTATATCGACCATCAGAATCAGGGACTATTCTGGGTTAAAACAGATAAAGGGATTCGTTTTGTTAATACCTTGCCTGTATTCTCTAAGAAGAAGCAAGCCATTGCTCTGTCGGATATTTCGCTGCAAACATTAAATCATACCATTCAAACAGAGGATCATATGCCCGTGTTTATTTTGAATAATCAAGGTGATTTAATGTATGAAACCCAGCCTGCTGAACAATTATTGTCTACCCAGCAGCTTTTGCACATTTCAGAAGCCACAGTGAAGTCGAGCAACACAGGTATGCTAACTTTGGAGAAAACGGATCAGCAGCCTGCACGACAAGTCATCTATGCCAAATCTGCCTATAACAATTGGACTTACTTAACAGTGTTAGATAAGAAAGAAATTGCGGATGCCTTTCAAACGACCAAATTTGGGATCATCATGATGGGACTTGTATTAACGCTTTTAATGGTGGTAGTGGCGTACTTCATTGCCATTTACTTTACAAAGCCATTTCAGCAAATAAAACGAAGCTTGCCTAAAAATCCTAATTTCGCTTTCAAAAATGAACCTTCTAAAAATGAAATTGAATGGATTATTAATTCCATCGACAATATTGTAACCGAGAAGGAAAGCTTGGAAAGTCTCATTCAGTCCGAAATGCCACAGTTGGAAACGCAATTGATTCTCAACCTGTTTCGCAAACGTATTTCTGCAGAGGAATTGGCACGAAAGATGCCACGCTTGGGTTATCCGCAGATCGAGAATCAAATGTATATTACCTTGTTAGTCCAGCTGGATAATCTGGGAGATCGAGAGCCCTCGGATAAAGATGTTTTGCTGCTGGCTATTAACAAAATCGTAGAAGAAACGATTCCAGAGCAGCAGCGAATGCTCCCCATCATTTTGAACGATAACACTCAGGCCACCATATTAATTTTGGCAGGGTTGAGCGAACAGGAAATGAGAAAGCAAGTTCTGGATGATGCGACCCTTTTGGTTCGAAACGTAAAAGAGTATTTAAATGTTTCCATCAGCATCGGCATTAGTACGGCGTATGATAACTTATTAGAAAGTAAAGAAGCCTGTGAGATGAGCAAGCAAGCTTTGCATCACCGTTTAAATTTAGGCAAAGAGTCGATTATTTTTTATGAAGATATTTCCATGGTCATTTCAGGTCCGGTGCTGCTTCATTATCCTACGGAATTGGAATCGAAACTGTTTGATGCCATCCGAATAGGGGACGAAGAGCAGGTATATCATACCGTGCACTCTTTATTGGAGGAAATGATGATAAAAAATAATCATTCCATGAACTTTGAAGTGCTGTTGGTACGGTTTGTGAATAACCTCATCCAATTGGAGCAACTATTAGGGATTGAAGTGCTGCTGACGCAAGACAATCATGCCTTGTATCATCGTTTGCTGGACATCCGTAACCCGGAAGAGATAGAACGTATGCTGATAGAGCAAGTTATTTTCCCCATGGTAAAAAGCATGAAAGAGAAGACCAACCAGCAATTCCGCTGTCTCTCGGAGAAAATTGCTGCTATTATCCGTGCTGAATATGACCAGGAATTATCATTAGAACTCATTGGAGACCGACTTCATTACAATCCAAATTATTTAAGCAGTATTTTCAAAAAAGAATACGGAACGACGTTTAGTGAATATCTGATGGGCTACCGGTTACAAATGGGCAAAAAGTGGCTCGTTGAGACAGATATGACGATTAAAGAAATCGCTGAGCGACTGCAATATCATAATTCGCAAAACTTTATCCGCTCTTTTCGGAAAAAGGAACAGGTTACACCGGGAGCTTACCGAAAGATGAAGCAAGCCAATTAACCTTTAACCGCGCCTAATAAAGCTCCTTTGACAAAGTGCTTTTGCACAAATGGATACACGATTAACATCGGAACGGTCGCAATGACAATGACCGCCATCTTAATGGTCTGCGCAGGCGGAATGACATCTACAGCAGTTCCTTCTGCCTGCATACCACTGGAAACGATTACAATTTGCCGAAGCAATACTTGAATCGGCCATTTGGCAGAATCATTGATATAGAGAATGGCGTGCATATACGTATTCCAGTAGGCAACAGCGTAGAATAGAGAGATGGTTGCAATAGAAGGCAGGGCTAATGGCAACATAATTTTAAAGAAGATACCAAAATCGTTGCACCCGTCCATCTTGGCTGATTCCTCCAAATCATCTGGCAGCGCCTGAAAGAAGTTACGCATGATAATCAGATTAAACGCATTAATGGCCACAGGAAGAATCAAGGACCAATACGAATTGATAAGCCCCATGCTTTTTACAACCAGGAATGTTGGAATCATCCCCCCACTAAACAACATAGAAAACACGACAATGAAGTTAATCGTATTGCGGCCGAGTAGATATCTTCGGGATAATCCATAAGCCATAAAAGCAGTAAATATCATACTTACAACTGTACCGACGATCGTTACGCCGACCGAAACCCCGAGACCTCTAAAAATGGTGGGAGTCGACAGAATATAGCGGTAGGCATCCAAGGAAAAAGTAACTGGGAATAAAATGAACTTCTTGGCTATCACTTCTTCGGTTGAGGCAAAAGAGCTGGCGATGATATTCAAAAAAGGTAAGAGACATGTGAGGGCAATGAGAATCAATAGTGTACTGTTTACAATGTTGAAGATACGGCTGCCCAGCGATTCTTTTTTTCGTAATTTTTGTTTTCGTAATGGCTGTGTCAATGTGGTTGACCTCCTCGTAATCGTTTACATGGCAACCTTATCAAGAGGAAAGAATTCCGTATATAATCAAATCTTGAGGTGTTCCCTAAGCCTGGAAAAAAGCGAATGATCATTAGGTTGTGTAGTAATCATTAGCTAAGGTGAAAGGTTGAAAAGTAGGCTGCACACCCAATTTTGTAAACGCTATCATTTGGTGATTATATGCGGAATGCTGAAAATCGCATACTCTTGAAAACGTATACAGGAACGTTTGAAGGAGGTCGAACTAATGAAAGTTTCAAGTGTCCCCGCACCAAACATGAAAATGAAAAAGAACAAAAGAACGACGGAAAGCCTTTTACGAATGCAGAAACACAAGCTGCTCTATCTAATGGTTTTACCCGGACTGGTATACTTCATTATTTTTAAGTACTTTCCTATGGGGGGATTGGTGATTGCATTTCAGGATTATCAAGCTTTTCAGGGAATCACAGGCAGTCCATGGGTAGGCATGAAGCATTTTATTCGTTTGTTTACCGAGCCTACGTTTTTTATGCTGCTTCGCAATACGCTGGTTTTGTTTGCATTGAACATTGTAATCTTTTTTCCATTGCCCATCATTTTGGCGCTTATGCTGAACGAAGTCAGGAAGATGTTCTTTAAGAACATTATCCAAACCATTATCTACATCCCGCACTTTATGTCATGGGTTATCATTGTTTCGATTTCTTATGTATTCCTAACCGTAGACGGTGGGGTGCTGAACGAAATGATTGCCGCGCTAGGCGGTGAGAAGATTAGCTTCTTAACTTCTCCGCAATGGCTACGAACGGTCTACATCGGGCAAGTGATTTGGAAGGAACTCGGCTGGTCTACCATCATTTATCTTTCTGCGATTACAGTGGTAGATACGCAATTGTATGAGGCAGCAGAGATGGACGGAGCTGGACGCCTAAGAAAGACATGGCACGTTACCTTGCCTGCGATTCGCCCGGTCATTATAACATTGTTAATTTTGAAAATCGGTAGCACGTTGGATTTGGGCTTTGAGCATATGTATCTGCTATTGAACTCCTTAAACCGCGAAGTTGCCGAAATCTTTGACACCTACATTTATACTGCGGGCTTAAAGAATGGACAATTAAGTTTCAGTACGACGGTAGGACTTTTTAAAGGTGTGGTAGGTTTAATCCTGATTATGGGCTCCAATCGACTGGCCAAGAAATTTGGTGAAGACGGCGTTTACTAATGACGACGGGAAGGATGCAAAATGGTACGGTTTGTAGAAAACATGAACAAATGGTGCATGCGCCTGCTACGATTGGTCTATCTTAACTTGCTTTGGACGGTTGCGACGATTCTGGGCTTGGGTTTTATAGGCGTTGGGCCTGCAACCGTCGCTATGCTTAGTATTTTAAGACAGTGGATTCGGGGCAATGAGGAAGTCGCCATTTTCTCGACGTTTGTACGTTACTTTAGAGAAAGCTTTAAAGAAGCAGCAATCATTGGCGGGCTTTACAGCCTTGTGGGTTACGTGCTCTACGTAGATATCGTCAACGTCTCGTCCTGGTATGTTCGTGTGGTGACGCTTATTGGAGCCTTTTTGTATCTCATCTCTTTGGCCTACATTTTCCCGCTGCTGGCTCACTATGATTGGAAAGGTATCAGACTGAAGGTCAAAATGTCGATAGTGATTGGATTTTCGTATTTACAATATACGCTTGTTCTTTTTGTAGCCATTGTCGTGCTATTTGCATTGATTCTAGGCTTGTACCCAGGAATTCTAACTTTTGCCGGAGCAAGTATTATGGGTTATCTCGTGATGTGGATGACGTATCAGGTGTTCAGCAAAATAGAGCGAGAGGTTCTGGTGAAAGAGGAAGATATGGCATAAATATATACACAGAAAAGGAGCAAACACGATGAAAAAGGGAATCACGACGAAAAAGGGAGTATCGGGCCTTCTTGCTGTACTAATGGTCATGAGTGTTTTTTTAGCTGCTTGCGGTGACAAGGGGGGGGAGGATCAAAGCGGCCAAACCTATGATCCGAAGTCCAAACTGGAGTTCACTTGGTTAAACGTATTGCATACTGCTTCTCCGCCTACAGAAACGATCAAAAGCAAAATTGAAGAATACACCAATTCTAAAATCACGTTCAATTGGGTGCCGGATGCTTCCAAAGAAGAGAGAATTACCACCGCACTGGCTTCTGGTGAATTGGCTGATATGGTGACGCTGACGATGATGACTAACTCTTCAGTGCGTAGTTCATTGAAATCAGGACTATTCTGGGATGTAGGAAAGTATTTGGATGATTATGAAAATTTGAAGAAGATCCCGCCTGAAGTGCGAGAAGCCGCATCCATTGAAGGGGTACTGTATGGCGTTCCGTTCCAGAAGAATCTGGCGCGGGCGGGTCTGGTCATTCGTCAGGATTGGCTGGATCGCTTAGGATTGAAGGTGCCGACGACATTGGATGAGTTGTATGAAGTTGCGAGAGCGTTTACAGAAGATGATCCGGATGGGAATGGAAAAAAGGATACGACTGGATTTGTAGACAGATCGGATCTACGCTACAGCAGCTTCAAAACTTTAAGTTCCTACTTTGGCACACCTAATGGCTGGAAAGTAGATGAAAGCGGAAAGTTTACGCCGGAATTTGATACTCCCCAATATTTGGAGACCTTAAAGTATTCGAATAAGTTATACAAAAACGGATATCTCTCTAAAGACTTTGCTGTAACCGCTAAAACGGACCAGCAGCAACAATTTGCACAAGGTAAAGCAGGTATTTATACAGGCATGATCGATATCTCTAACCTCAGAACCTTGTCCCAAGGCCTGCAAAAGGGGCTGAAGCTGGTACCAGTTAACAAGATTTCAAATGGAGATGGCAAATACCACGTATGGTCTGAGGGAAGCGGGGTAGGAGGTTTGCTGGCATTTCCGAAATCAGAAGTTAAGACTGAAGCTGAGTTGAAGAGACTGCTGCAATTTGTAGATGATTTAATTGACAAAGATGTATATATGTATATGACCGGTGGTATTGAAGGCACTCATTATAAAATCGAAAAAGATGGAGCCTTCAAAATTACGAATACAGATTTGTGGCAAGCAGATGTTCAGCCATTTTCAAGCTCCAGACCAAGTGAAGTGACTTATAACTTAAAAGATGCCAATCCAGAAAAGGAACTGGCTAATGAATTAGTCCGAGAAAATAATGAATTTGCTGTTCTGGACCCGACCGTGCCACTGGATTCAGTCACCGCTAATGAGCAAGGAACAGAGCTGGAGAAAATCATTACCGACGCCTCCTTCAAATTTATTATGGGTGAGCTTGACGAAGCCGGATTTAAAGCAGCCGTAGAAAACTGGAAAAACTCCGGTGGATCACGGATTACCGCTGAGTATGAGGAAGCGTATAAGAAAACGAAAAAATAATAGCTGAGCATGGCTGTTGCCCCCAGACTCCTTGAATGATTTCTTGGATGTTGAAACCCGGGGGCAGCTTATGCTTTCCCAATACAAAATGGATCTAACATCCACAAAATATAAAGACAGGAGAGAACGAAATGCAATTGTATAACATTGTAGATTATGGAGCAGTTCAGGATGGTACGACGTTGGCTACGGAAGCGATTGCGGCTGCCATTGAAGCGGCCAGCAATGCTGGAGGAGGAACCGTTGTTGTTCCGTCTGGGACGTATCTGACAGGAGCTATCTTTCTGAAAAATAACATTGAGCTACATGTAAGCCCTGGCGCAATTCTGTCCTTCAGTACGGATCTGGCTGATTATCCTGTAGTAGAATCCAGATGGGAGGGCGTTCAGCGGGAAGTACATGCGTCATGTATTTATGGAGAGAACCTTGAGAATATTTCAGTTACAGGTAGCGGAACGCTGGATGGAAATGGTCAGCCGTGGTGGGAAAAGCACCGGAATCATCCAGAGGAGTTACAGTATCCGAGACCCAAATTAATCAGCTTTGACCATTGTCAGCGGGTTACCATTAAAGATGTTATGTTAAAAAATTCCCCCAGTTGGACGGTAAACCCCATCGCTTGCTATAACGTTACGATTGATAATTTGTCCATTCTTAACCCGGCGGACTCCCCCAATACGGATGGCATTAATCCTGAATCCTGTTCCAATGTTCGTATTAGCAACTGCAATATAGATGTGGGCGATGATTGTATTGCGATCAAAGCGGGGACCGAAGATACACAAGAGCGAATTCCATGTGAAAATATTACGATTACCAACTGTACGATGGTGCATGGACATGGCGCAGTTGTACTGGGGAGCGAAATGAGTGGTGATATTCGTAATGTTACGATCAGCAATTGTGTGTTCAAGCAAACAGATCGGGGTATACGTCTGAAATCCAGACGGGGACGTGGCGGAATCATCGAGGATATCCGCGTCAGCAACATTGTGATGGAGGAGGTCATTTGTCCATTTATTCTGAACCTGTATTATTTCTGCGGCCCTCGGGGCAAAGACAAATATGTGTGGGACAAAAATCCCTATCCGATTACCGATGAAACCCCGTGCTTTAGACGAATTCATTTTTCCGATATTACGGCACGACAGGTTCATGCGGCTGCTGGATTCTTATACGGACTAGCAGAACAATATATTGCTGAAATTACATTCTCCAATATTGATATTTCTATGGCTAAAAATGCAATTCCCGGTCGTCCGGCCATGATGACAGGGATCGAAGATATGAATAACCGTGGTTTTTATCTAGGTAACGTGAGGGATATTCGTTTTCAACAGGTGACGATTGAGAATCATCAAGGTCCTGCCTTTTATATTGAGAATGGGGAAGACGTTGAAATCAATCGTTGCCATTCGAAGAATACAGCTCAGCCCGAAAAGCTGATAGAACAAGTAACGATACAACCTTCTGAACAAAATAGGATGAATTAGGAGGACATGAAAGGAGGTACAACGTGGATAAATTACAAGCATTGTTGGGAGACCTTCCGGCAGATCTCCCTATAACGGCAACTCTGTTGAATGAAGAAGAGCGTGAGGGGTACCGACTGGAGTGTCTCCTGCTGGACTTGAACGGGATCGAATCTGTACCCGCTTATGTAGCTACACCCTTGCAAGGGAACGGTCCGTTTCCAATGGTCGTTTTTAACCATTCGCATGGGGGCAACTATACGAATGGACGTAAGGAACTGCTCCATAGCAGCTCTTACTTGCAGCAGCCCTCGTTTGCTACAACCCTGACAGACATGGGGTACTGCGTATGCTGCATTGACATGTGGGGCTTCAATGAACGTGGGGGCAAAACCGAAAGCGAGCTGGTAAAGGAAATGCTCTGGCAGGGCCAAGTGCTGTGGGGCATGATGCTGTATGATAACCGTCGCTTGGTGGATTATATGTGCCAGCGTGAAGACATTGATGCTTCCCGTATCGCAACAATCGGTATGTCGATGGGCGGACTCATGGCATGGTGGATGGCTGCGTTAGATGAACGGATACAGGTTACGGTTGATATTTGTGGACAGGTAGATGCCCATACGCTAATCGCTAAACGGGGATTGGACCATCATGGCTTTTATTCCTATGTCCCCGGCTTGCTGAAGCATTTTACCACCCTTGATATTCAAAAGCGGATCGTACCTCGTCCACGGATGAGTATAACAGGTCAAAATGACCGGATGTGTCCTATTGAAGGAGTCGAGCATTTGGCAAAAGGGTTGCTGGAAGCTTACCAGCAGGCAGGTCACCCAGAGCATTGGCAGCCTGTGATTGCAGGCGGTGGACATATGGAGACGCTGCAAATGCGCACGGCGTGGCAGACATTTTTAGCCAAGCACCTGTAAATCAAATGAAAGGATCGGGGTAATCATGCTAGTTGGAAAAGAATCCTTTTGTGATTTCCATACGATTCAGGAGGCAATTGCTGTATTGGAGCAGTCGGCTTCCAATGAAATGGAAACGTTAACTATTTTATCAGGTATTTATGAGGAAGAGGTGCGAATTTACCGTTCGTATCTTCATATTATAGGCATCGGGCAGGTAGAGATTCGAATGAATCGGTATGCCAAGGAGCGGAATGAAGCGGGTGAGGAAATAGGGACCTTTGCGACACCCACTTTATTTTTAGGCGGTAGCCATCTGATCTTGGAAAATCTCACGATTTCCAACACGGCAGGACAGGGAGAAGCCATTGGGCAGGCCGTTGCGGTATACGCTCATTGCGATGAAACGGTCTTTAGAAACTGTACCTTTAAAGGGCACCAGGATACTTTATTTACAGGCCCTCTACCTCCTGCACCGAAAGAACGACTCCAGTTTGGTGGAATCCATTTGAAGGAGCACCATAGACACTATCGGCAGCTCTATCAGCATTGTTATATAGAGGGTACGGTGGACTTTATTTTTGGTGGGGCTACCGCTTATTTTGAAGATTGCGAAATTCGCAGCTTACGCCATCATGAGAACCAAACGAGCTACGTCACAGCCGCCTCTACGCCGCAAGGACAAGCGTATGGCTATGTATTCAACCAATGCTACCTAACTGCAGAGCCTGATATTACCCCGGTTTTTTTGGGCCGTCCGTGGCGGGAATATGCCAAAACCGTATTTGTCGATTGTAAAATGGGCGATCATATTGACCCACGTGGCTGGGACAATTGGAACAATGTTGCGAACGAGAAAACCGTCTGTTATCAGGAATATAACGGACCCGATGAAGTTGCTACGTTACGTAAGCAGCGTGTTCCGTGGGCGGATTGTTTTGAGGCGGGAACAGAAGCATGGAGCAAGGAACAGGTTTTTGCTGAAGTCACATTTTGGAAGTAAGGAGAAGTGAGGTCTCATGATGATCCAAAATCCCATATTAAAAGGCTTTAATCCCGATCCGTGTATTACACGAGCCCTGGATACTTACTATATTGTGGTGTCATCGTTTGAGTGGCTGCCTGGAGTACGGGTGTACCAGTCCAAAGATTTGGCCCATTGGGAGCACTGCACAGATATTTTGACCGATCAGGTTGACTTAAGAGGTAATCCTAAAAATTGCAGTATTTGGGCACCACAGCTTAGTTATGCGGATAACCTTTTTTATCTGCTCTATACGGATGTGAAAAGCACCAAACGTCCGTTCAAGGATGTTCATAATTTTGTGATGACGGCGCCTACGATCCAAGGACCGTGGTCGGAACCCGTTTATCTGAATAGTAGCGGATTTGATCCGTCTTTATTTCATGATGATGACGAACGCAAATGGCTGTTGAACGCATTGTGGGATTATCGCATGTTGGAAAGCAATAAATCTTCCGGTATCGTCATGCAGGAGTATGATAGCAAGCAACAACAGCTCATTGGGGAGCCTGTTAAAATCTTTGATTGTACTCCTTTGAAGAAAACAGAAGCGCCTCATATCTACAAGCAAAACGGATATTATTATCTTGTTACAGCGGAAGGCGGAACGGGTACGGGGCATGCCGTTACCGTAGCACGCTCGAAGCAAATAACCGGACCATATGAAGTAGACCCGCACAACCCGATGCTTACATCACGTGATCGACTGGATTTCCCGTTACAATGTGCAGGACATGGCAGTCTTGTACAAACACCAGACGGCGAATGGTACATGGCTCATTTATGCACACGCCCGGTAGAGGGGAAATATGCCATTTTGGGACGGGAAACAGCCTTGCAGCAAGTGTACTGGAATGATGAAGGCTGGCTGCGATTAACCGCGGGGGGCCATACGCCTCAATTGGAGGTGCCTGCACCTCAAGGGACAATTTCGGTTAAGCAAGAGCAAAAGAGTAATATTTTCGAGGATTTTTTCGAGGGAGCCCTATTAGATAAAACGTGGAACACATTGCGTATCCTAGCGAACGAGAGCTGGTGTTCATTAAGTCAGCGCCCGGGCTATCTTCGAATCCATGCTGGGGAATCCATACAAAGTCTGTTCCAGCATCACGTGCTTGCCATTCGGCAAACGGATCATCATTTCCGGGTAGAAACAGCACTGGAGTACCAGCCAACAAGCTATTTGCAGATGGCGGGGCTACTACTGTACCTTAATGAAGAAGATTATTTGTACGCCTATATTAGCTATGAGGAAGGACAAGGGAAGGTACTGCGCTTGATGCGATGTGAAGCCAATACATTTACTTTAGTTCCCCAAGCGATTACGCTTCAGGACGATCTTCCTATACATTTAGCAGTGGAAGTCCATGCATCCCACGGGCAATTTTATTATGGAGTCGGAGATAGACCTGCTTGGAAGCGACTTTTTGAAATGCAGGATATCAGCTTTTTATCCGGTGGTTTTACAGGGAATTTTGTAGGTATTGCTGCTCATGATATGCAACAGTTCCAAGGAAGCTACGCTGATTTTTCTCATTTCTTATATCATGGTATGGATCATCTTTCTTCATAAAAAATATTATAATGATGAATGCTGAAAGCACCTTTATGGGTGCTTTTTTGTTTATGCACGTTATCTTTTCACATTATAACTTCGCAAAACCTCCAAAAAAGCGGTGCATGCTTTCGTCTCAAATACTGCAGAAGGGGTCAGAAAAGAAAATTTCCGAATGAACGGGAGATTGAGAATATCCAATACTTCTAATGTTCCCAAAGCAAGTTCCTTCTGAATGACCCATTGGGACAGCAAAGAAATCCCCAAGCCTGCTTCTACAGACTCTTTGATGATCTGTGTACTGCCAAAATTCATCATATGAGAAGGATAAAATCGAAGCTGTGCAAACATCTTTTCAGCCGCCTCCCGGGTTCCAGAGCCTTCTTCCCGCAGAATCCAGATGTCCTCATGCAGCTCATTTATATCCACTTGAGATTTACCAGCCAAACGATGATTTTGCGGAACGACGATATACATTCGATCATCAGCAAATGATTCAATGTGTAGATGGTCATGCTGAAATTCTCCTTCGATAATCCCCACATCCAGTTGATTATGGATCACGAGCTTTTCAATTTCCAATGTATTGCCGATGGTAATGGAGGGCTGAATGAGTGGATACTGGATTCTCATTTGCGCAATCACATGCGGCAGCACATATTCGCCATACGTGTAGCTTGCACCAATAGACAGGTTACCCTTTGCCGTATGCATTAGCTCATCCACCAAGTACTGCATACGTGTATGGAGTCGGATAATCTCCTGGGCATGATGATACACAATTTCACCTGCTTTGGTTAAGCGCACATATTTATTACTACGCTCCAGGAGACGGGTTCCTACGCTACGTTCCAGCATTTGAATATACTGACTTACCGCAGGTTGGGTCATGTGTAATACCTCGGCAGCTCGTGTGAAGTTTTGTTTCTCTGCGACCCTAACAAATACGATTAAAGATTGGTCCAAAGCCCATTCCTCCAAATTTATTATATCTATTTACTTATTATCATAATTATAATGATTTATTTTTCTTATGACAAAAAACATATTAAGCTGGATGTATGTAGAATTGGAGGGGTTCACCATGAATAGTCATACACAACATACCAAATTATTTTCGAACAGAGGGCGATTATTCCAGCGTATATTTGGCATTATCCTAACGATGTTATTTGCTTTGGCAGGCTACGGTCTGAACGAATTGCCAGGCTTTCATTATGTAGGTCCATTGGCTTGTGCCATGTTTCTCGCTATTCTGTACCGACAGTTGTGGGGATACCCTGAAGCTGTGCGCTCAGGGGTTGAGTTTTCAGCAAAGAAAATACTACGCGGAGCGATTGTGTTATTTGGGCTGAAGCTGAATATGGATGTTGTCATTCATCATGGACTGGGTTTACTTTTGCGTGATGTGGGCACCGTTGTATTTTCCATCTTTTTTACGGTTTGGCTGGCAAAACGTTTCAAGGCAGATGCTTCGCTTTCGCTTCTTCTTGGTATTGGAACAGGAGTTTGCGGTGCAGCAGCGATTGCAGCGGTTTCTCCCTTGTTAAAATCCAAAGATGAGGATACAGCCATAGGAGTAGGACTCATTGCCTTGGTTGGTACGATATTTGCCATTTTGTTTACCGTGCTTCGACCCTGGCTTCCTTTGACGGATATGCAATATGGGATCTGGTCGGGCGTCAGTTTACATGAAATTGCACATGTGGCCTTAGCTGCAGCGCCTGCCGGACAGGATGCTCTTGCAATGGGCTTATTAGCCAAACTGGGGCGTGTTTTCTTGCTCATACCGCTCAGCTTTGTTTTAATGGTTTGGATGAAACGAACCGGAAAAATTCGTACAGATGCTAAAGTGGAGTTTCCCTGGTTCCTCATCGGCTTTATGGCTACAAGTGTTGTGGGCAGCTATGTTTTTGGAAAATATATTGTAGTTCCATCTAGTCTGACAAACGGAATTTCTCAAGTTACCACCTTTATGTTAACGATGGCTATGGTAGGTATGGGGCTGAATGTGAGCTTTAAGGCTTTGCGAGAGAAAGCAATGCTTCCCTTACTGGTACTGTCTGTTACCTCGATTATTCTTATAGGTTTAACATTTTTAACAGTATGAACATGAAGTATTCGTTTGTGATAAGATTGCTAGTAAACCAGATTAATAAAACTGGAAAAAGCTCTGCTTGCTATATAGCTGGTAGAGTTTTTTAGTACTTTTGTATGATAAAACTGAAATATGTACTGAATCAATCGTAACTTTTTACATATGATTCGCGTCTATCAAAATGGAGGTCCTGAGAATCATAGAGTGCAAGAATTTCATAAGCGAAAATATAGAGAATGGTAGGGTACATAATGAAGAAAATTTGTTTATTTGCTTTTTTGTTTCTGTTTCTACTAGCATTTCCAAGAGAGAGTCACGCTGCCTCTTCGAGTTCACATCTTCAGTTAGACGGTAAAGATATAAGTGTTGGCAAAGGTGTTCAGATTCAAGAAGTAAAGGGGAATATACTGGTTCCACTCCGTCTCATTGTAGAGGAATTGGGTTATAGCGTGAATTGGGAGTCCAAGACAGGGACCATAACTATACATAAGCAAAATCTTAACCTCAGTCTTCAGGTCAACAATCCCATGGCCTCTGTTAATGATCATCAAATGGGATTGGCTGTAGCGCCTTTGCTTAGAGAGGGGACGACTTATGTTCCGCTTCGCTTTGTATCCGAACAGACAGGGGTTGATGTGGTCTGGAACAACGAGCTTAAAACCGTGTTCCTGACGACTCCACCTGCTTCAAGCGGGAATAGCGAGTCCACTCATGATCATTCTGCTACTCCAGCTGTAAGTAATCCTAAAGAGAGTGCGCGCACGGCTATAAACCAAATTAGCTTCGCTAATCACCAATTGACTATAGCTGTTAATGGAAAAGTAACCCCCAAAGTAACTACGTTGACTCATGCAGACCGTATTGTTGTAGACATACCGGATACAAAGTTTGCTGAGGAATTTCTAGCATCGCAATCATTTGACAATAGTGGACAAGGAAGTTTTCCAGTCACAGAAGATCCAGATGTTTCCCAAGTAAGATATTCCATGTTTAGTACAACTCCCGCATCGGTACGTATTGTGGTTGATCTTAATAACAGCACACCTTTTCATATACTCAATGCAGATGATGGTAAGGTTGTTATAGCATTGGATCAGGAAACGGAGGAGCCATCAACTACCGAGAACGTTTTACCTACCATACCTGTTGCACCTGTGATTTCTTCCGATGGACACGCGCAAGGGATTGACGTCTCACACTATAATGGCAATATTGATTGGCAGCAAGTGGCAGCGGCAGGTAAAACATTTGCTTTTATTAAAGCTACAGAGGGCACAAAATATCAAGATAATCAATTTTTGATAAATGTACAGGGTGCCAGAGAGGCTAACATCTTGGTTGGCGCTTACCACTTTTTGAACGCAACTACCGCGGATGGAGCTCGTCAGGAAGCTGCTAACTTTGCTAGGGCTCTAGATTCAGCAGGAGGCAGGCTGGATCTGCCCCCTGTGATGGACTATGAAAATAACCCCAAAGGTCTTACTCCTGCACAAATTAATGAAGTGGCTCATGCCTTTTTGGATGAAATGGAGAGGCTTACCGGACGTCAGCCGATCGTATACACGGGTAATGTCTTTGCTTCCAAGTTTGATCCTACATTTTCTATGTATAAACTGTGGGTAGCCCGATACAGCACTACGCAAAAGCCGACCGCGGTTCCAGCTTGGAATAACTGGTGGGCTTGGCAGTACAGTAGCACAGGCAGTGTTCCGGGTATTCGAGGCCAAGTGGATTTGGATGAATACAACGGAACGATAGATGAACTCCGGGCTTCACTTGGAGGAGAGCTCGATTAGCATAATCATATCATGATCAATCCTCGCGAATCCGGAATAGGATCTGCGAGGATTTTTAATGTCTGTTTTGTTTAGTTGGGCATGATCCATACGATTTCGCTGATTCGAACAAAGAATTTTTTCCCATATACATCTAAAATGACATGGTCGGGCTTACAATCAACTACGCATCCATCAATTCTGCCACGAGTGGTCTCAAGTACAACGTACTTGCCGATCACCGATTTTAATGTTTCTACGACGTATGGATCTACAGGGTGCACCACGACGTGATGAGAGGTAGGATGGTGAGGAAAAGGTTGATTAACGTTGTAATTGAGCATTTGATTTGAATTCAATTGCTTCACTCCTTCAAGATTAGTTGTGTTATCCTATGCTCCTGCCTAGGAAAGGTGTAGGCTAATGCCCATCAGCGAAAACATTCATAACATTGCCAAAAAGCCCGGTCCATAGGAAAGCTCAATACATAAGCTATGTTGTACCTTGAATTGAAGGAGGCAATGACCATGAGTGAATGTGAAAGAGGTTGTGGCGGCGGTTCAGTAGGAGGCTACCCAGGAGTTTGGACATCGACAGGAGCTATTCTGGTACTGTTCATTCTGCTCGTTATCATTACGAAGTCTTTATGGGTTTAATTTAAAATGAGTAGCTTAACCCCCCATCGGTATATAACTGATGGGGGGTTAAGTGTTTTAGAGGATGGAATAAATGATAAAACACCTCAAATAACAGCGTACAAGCCCTACACAAATGGTGCCGGGCGAGACAGCTGTCATTTGAGGTACATTGGCATCTATAGACAGGAACGGACAATGGGTCAGGGATTAAATTAACGCAATCGCCAGCAGGGTGAACAGGCTCAATGTTAAGATTTGATTCCCATACCCGTAGCCAGGGTAAAAGGCAGACGTTTGTACACGTCCGTTCCGTTCTGTTTTTAAGTACACATTATTACGATCCACATCCATAATGGTTCCTTCGTACTGTTTTCCGTCCATGGTGAGAATACGTACCTTTTTATTCATGCAGTTCAAACAGTTGTAGTAAGCGTCCATTCCATCACCCCCTCTTATACATTGGCATTTTATGAGAGGGACGGTCTTATGGTAACGGCGAACATACAGGGAAAAGGTATTCCCTCGAACTTAGGACCTGACTAGAGTTAGCCTATTCTTGATAGGGATTAAAAGAGAAGCCAGGATATCCGTTAGTATAGGCGTAATCTCTTTGGGGGACGGCTTGATAGTGTGGTGAAGTATCAGCAAGCCTCACATGTATCCCAGGTTTTCGGGGGGGGCTGCTGCTTGCAGTCATTGGGAGGACCGATGATGACAGGCTTTTTAATAGGGACGAGCGCTTCCTGAACCTTATTCTCATCCAGGCAGTAAGTATGAGCCATAATGTTATTTGGCGTTAGGCGCAAAATGTCAGATCCCAGTATAAATTCAGGGGTCGGGGCATCAAAAATCGTCAACAAATGAGTGTTATCCATCGTGGCGACCAGATAATGCCACCATCCTTGAGGGACGTTAGCCACTTGGCCAGGTGTGATCGGAAAATGTCGTAACTCGCGGGTAAAGGGGTTAATCAGTGACACGGTTACGGCTCCAGAGATGCAGTAGACCAGTTCTGTGGCATTTTGATGATAGTGAGGCTCCACAACATTAGCAGTGCTGAGGCGAATATCCAGCAGCGATACATTTGCCAATGTATTCAGCTGCTGGATCGACAGCTCGTTGATCGAATTTTGAGCATCCTTCTGAAACAAAACATTGTCTCTTAAATCATAGGTGAATTGTACAGTAGGAGAGGTGTAATCCATATATGAATTCACGCGTCGTTTCCAGCCTTTCTGTTATTCGAAATTTGAGGATCGTACGCTACCCTATGCATACGCCTATATATGTGTGCGCGGAAATGTGATTTGAATTCATAGAAATCAGGCTTCGGTCCCGGGTAAGTTAAAGCGAAAAATAGCGAAAAAAGTCACGTATTCAAGTGTGTCCAGAACATGCTCCATTGCTTTTAATACACGTCATTCCTTTAGGGATGGCGTTTTATTTGCTTGGGTAGTCTTAGGACCAGAGCCGGATGATACGTAAATGCGGCTTGTGGTATACTGCAACGGACGTGTGAAAGCATGATTGTCCCATTCCGTATGTAGCCACGCGTCATTTCTGCAGCTAGGCATAAGTTATGTCATAAGAAACATCATCGGATAAACGTCCCTGAGTTGTACAGGCCGGAATGGTTGCACCGGACAGAACATGAAAGAGGAGGTTGTCTGGAATATGAAAAAATTATCTATTTTAATCCTGTCCTGCGCATGTATGTTAGGTACTGTATTTTCAGCCGCACCAGGACAAGCACAAGCACAATCGTCAGCTTTGAAGAAAGGGGTTCAAAGCGAACGGGTGCTGGAGCTTCAACAGCAGCTTCATTCGCTCGGTTATTTCAAAGCCGGGTTTACTGGGTACTATGGTTCTCTGACCAGTAAAGCGGTGACTCGTTTTCAACGGGATAACGGTCTGACACCTGATGGAGTAGCCGGAGCGGCTACACAAGCCAAGCTGAAATCCTTCGGTAAGGTGCGCGTAACCGCGCTGGATCAACTGGCTCGTATCATTTATTCTGAGGCGCGCGGAGAATCGTTTGAAGGTCAAGTGGCTGTCGGCGCTGTCGTATTAAACCGTGTTCAGTCCGGCGAGTTTCCAAGCTCGATCCCGGACGTTATTTTGCAGCCTGGCCAATTCACCGCTGTACAGGATGGACAATACCGCCTGAAACCCAACAAGACTGCGTACCGCGCAGCCAGACAGGCACTTAATGGTGCTGATCCGACCAATGGGTCCTTGTTTTATTACAACCCGGCCATTGCCACAGCCAAATGGAGTAAAAGTCGCCCGGCTGTCATCTCACTCGGTCGCCATACGTTTACGAATTAATTTCACATGAGAATACGCAAATTTCTAGCCGTCAGTTGCTTCTTTAGGAGCAGTGACGGTTTTTTATATTCGCAAATTTGTAATATTTTAGTGGTGATTTATCTGATTTAATATTAAAAATTCTACCTATTATTCCGATACTCTTAATAGACAAAAAAATGAAATTAAAGGAGTCTTTCTAAAATGAGTCAACATCCTTACACTATCGAAGTAGATCAAGCCATGAAAACGGTACATATGGCGGTGAATGGAGTGTTTAGCCAGGAGGAGTATGATAGCTTTGTAAAAGATTATGTAGCCAAAACCTCATCCATTCAGGCGTCCAGCTTTACACTCAAGGTAGATTGTACCCAGATGGCACTTTTGGGTCCGGGAGAAGTGGAAAAATTGAAGGGCTCATTTGTACGTTATAAAGAAACCGGATTTGCCAAAGTAATCTTTGGTATCAGCCTTCAACAAACCATTATTAAAATGCAGCTTGGTCGAGTAGCACGCGAAGCAGGATTAAACAACGTAGATATTGTTGTACAATAATGCGCTGACGTATGTGTAAGGGGGAAGCCTGATGAGCCATATCAAAATAAAAGCACTGGGTGTGTACCATCCGTCCCATTCGTTGGATAACGAATACTATGTTCGCCATTTTGACGAGCGGGGCAAGGATATTCGACGTTTCATGGAGCATATGGGCAGAAGACAGCGTTATATCATTGATGACCCGAACGAAAACGGTTTAACCATGGGAATTGCGGCTGCACAAAAAGCTCTGGAACAGGCTGGTATGACAGGCCGTGACGTGGATATGATCGTGTTCTCCACTCAAGTTCCTGAGTCACTGTTTCCGATGAATGCCTTGTTTGTTCACCATGCGATTGGGGCCAGACATGATGTGGCCGTGATGGATTCCAACGCGAATTGTGCAGGGATGACAGTCGCTGTCGATCAAGCCAGTCGGTCGATGTTATCTAATCCTGACGTGCGGACAGCGCTTATTATCGGGTCGGATTATAATTCACTCATTTCCGGTCCGGAGGATGAGATTACTTATGCGAACTATGGAGATGCTGCATGTGCGGTTATTTTGGAGCGTACAGAAGAAGACACCGGATTTATAGATTCTATGTATTTTACGGACCCAGTCAATATAGATAAAATTTTGTACCCGGCTCAGGGATTAGCGGCAACACTCCAAAGGAATGCTCCCGGAAAATATATTCAGTGGCTTCCGTTCGATGCTAATATGGCCTTGCCTCCTACATTTGATCTGCTTGAACGCATTTTAAAAAAGAATGGGCTGTCGCCTCAGGATGTACGGGCTTATTGTCTGTCTCAGTTCTCGTTAGCAAATGTATTAAAGATTCAGGATCACTTGGAGCTAGAGGATACCCAAATGATTTATGTGGGTGATCGATATGGTTACACAGGAACCAGTAGCCCGTTCATTGCTCTACATGAAGGTATTGAATCGGGTCGTATCCGGCGCGGTGATTATGTGCTGTTCTGGACGATTGGAGCTGGGTATCAGCTGGTTGCTATGTTGTTTAAATATTAGTTATGCGAAGACCTTGCAGCTGCAAGGTCTTTTTGTGTATCACACAATGACAATTGTAATGATTTGGTTGTGTTATGTTTGATTATTTTGTAAAATTTAAACATTGAATTCATAAGGGAGAGCTTATATTGCGGACATCGGATAGCATGATAATTATGACAGAAAACATAGCACACATTTCATAATAGGAGCTGAAGGGTCATTAAGATCGAAAATTTATTTTATGGAGAACGAATAAAGCTGGCCGCAGTCAGGGAAGAAGATGCCGAAGTGATGTTCAAATGGGGTGAGGATGCGAAGTATCTGCGAAATGTAGATACGGATTTAGCGCTTCCTTACACGTTGAAACAGATGGAGTCAGAAGGATCTCCCAGATCTAACGAGGTCTATTTTCGATTAAGAACATTGGCAGATGATGTCCTGATCGGATTTGTTGCTATCCACGGGATTGAGTGGAATAATCGCAGCGGACAACTGGCAATAGGTATAGGTAATACGGAGTACCGTGGCAAGGGCTTTGGGGCAGAAGCTGTAGGTCTCATTCTTCGGTATGCGTTTTATGAGCTCAATTTAAATCGGGTCGGCTTGGATGTGATTGAGTACAATACACAAGCGATCCGAACTTATGAGAAGGCGGGGTTCCAGCTTGAGGGTAGAGTTCGTTCCGCTGTTCTTCGTGATGGCAACAGTTATGATCGTATCATGATGGGTATCCTGTATTCTGAATGGAGCTCGACTGTTCAAGTATAATAGATACACAATTTGTTCATAAAATATTCCATAATAAGCCTTTTAATAATGTGAAAAGAGGTTTATAGTTAAGGGGTCACATGCCCAAATGGTTATTAATTTGAGTATGAGTCAAAGCTGAGGAGGAATTTACATGGCAAACGTTGTAAGATCCATCACTTCACCCAAGAAATTTATTTCTGGACAAAATCTGCTCTCGTCGTTAAATGACTATATTAAGGATTATGGCGATAAAGCCTTTGTTATCTGCGATGAGTTCATACTTGAAAGGGCCCAAAAGGAGGCAGGCGCTTCAATTGAAGCAGCTGGTAACCAAGTGGTCTTCGAGAAATTCCAATATGAATGTACAAAAGAAGAGATTGATCGTAACCGCGAATTGGTGCGTAAACATGGTTCGAACATTATCATAGGCATTGGCGGGGGAAAAACATTGGATACCGCTAAGGCAACGGCTTATTATGAAAAGCTGCCTGTTGTTATTTTCCCAACGATTGCTTCTACAGATGCTCCTTGTACCGCGCTTGCGGTTATATACAAAAAAGATGGCTCTTTTGATGAATATCTGTTCCTGCCTACTAATCCAGACGTTGTACTGGCGGATACAGGCATTCTGGCAGCAGCGCCTGCACGTTTCTTTGCAGCTGGAATCGGTGATGCACTGGCCACTTATTTTGAAGCTCGTGCTTGCTATCAGGCCAACGGGGATAACCTGGTTCTGAATAAGCCTTCCACTACAGGGCTGGGACTTGCTCGTCTTTGTTATGATACGTTGCTGGAAAATGCTGTGAAGGCCAAACGTGCTGTGGATCGTAAAGTATATACTCGTGCGGTGGAGGATACGATTGAAGCTACCATTTATCTGAGCGGTGTTGGTGCAGAATCAGGTGGATTGGCAGCAGCACACGCCATTCATAATGGTATGACGGCTGTTCCTTCGCTTCATAAAGCACAGCATGGTGAGAAAGTCACATTTGGTTTGTTAACCCAGCTAGTGCTGGAAAATGCACCGAAAGAAGAACTGGAAACCGTGATTAAACTGGTTAAGGATGTAGGTCTTCCATTGACACTTCGTGACTTGGGTGTAGAGGAATTTGTTGAGGCTGAATGGCGCCAAGTGGCTGAAGCTGCTTGTGCATCGAATGATACAATGGTCAACATGCCGTTCCCGGTTAGTCCTGCTGACGTGTACAATGCAATCATTGCAGCGAATGCAATAGCAGAATCCTATCAAGAATAGTTTCTTCCTAAATCACGAAAATGGGTTTGCAAAAACGGGTCTGTCACATCACTGGCAGACCCGTTTCGTGTACGTGCACTACATGAGAAACGAAAGAAGGATACCAGGGACTTATATCCTATCTTGTTCTGACCGATATACATGTAACAGGGAGATTAGGTTGGTTACACAGCAGGAGGAGATTTGATGTTGGTGCATGGTAAAACACGTAGGGGCAACTTGTACATCCATATGTCCAGCGGTTTTCACAAAATTGGAGATTATCGGGAAGAATACTCTGTAGCACCGGGTGATCGGCTGATGTCTAGACTGTCCAAGCGGATCTACACCATTGTATCCGTACATCTTGGAGAAGAGGCATATGCCGATATTGATCTAGAAGAGGTTATCAGGAATAGTTAGAGAACTTTATTTGGATTTTGGTATAAAAAAGCTTTCACTTTGCTTCTAGAGCGAAGTGAAAGCTTTTTTCTTTCAGTCCAGAGATTCATGAAGAAGGTCTCGTGTAATGATATTATTTTGGTTCATAAAATGTCTGATTGCTGCTTGTGAATTGGTTGCCGACAGTTCCTTACCCCATGTCATGGCATAGGCCCAGGCTGGCTGGTTCTGCAGCACCTTCGCACTCGGCAGAATATTACTTTCTCCGATTCCCATAGGCTTGCCCTGCGCAAGCTTTAGTAATTCGGTGTAGTAAGAGGATTTGTAATCATTGTTATAGATATCAGCTGCAAGAATATCTACCCGGTTAATACCTGGGAAGGAAAGATCATAAGGAGTGCTATATGCGTTTGGGGCATTGGGACTCCACACCCACAACAGGTTATCCAGATGATGGACATGAGTAAATCGATCATACATTAAATTCCACAACTTGGCGTAATTTTGCTTGTCTCCCCACCAAAACCAGTTGCCGTTCATTTCATGATAGGGCCTCCATAAAACAGGTACATCCGCGTCTCGTAAGGTCTTAAGGGACAGAGCCACCTCATCCAGATCGGCGATCAGTTGTTTATATTGCGGGGTACCTGGCGTGATGTAACGATTAAATTCAGCTTGAGTAATTTTTGCTTGTACGTTTTTCCACGTTTTGGGTTTGCCCGGTAGCGCCTGATGGAAGGTAACAGCTACGATTCCGCCGCCCCGACTCCATTGGATAGCACTATTCACAACATGCTGACGTTGCTCTCGTAGGGCCGTAAGAGACTGATTGGCTAATCCTCCAAACTCATAGCCGTGAAGCCCTGCGTATTGTCCGCTGATTTGTTGTAGCTTGTTATTTTGTTCATCCGGTGCCTCTAAGTAATCATGCTGCCCGGAAATTAGCATACCATCCGGTACATTAGATAGGTAGGCAAGTAATTGCTTGGCTTTGGCAGAGGCCTGAACATTAATTGGCGGGGCGGCATCGGCAACAATGAACGATTGCTGAGAGCCGCTGAAGAGTAAAACAAGCATTAGCAGTAGCACCCTCTGTAACCAAAAGCGTGTTGAGTGAGATTTCATGGCGCTCCTCCTTTGATGCATGGTAATGGGATTAGTATTTTTCTTTTTGCTTTCTAAGCTGTATATAGGCACCAATAATAATCACCAGCAGACTAATCATGGCCCATCCATTGAATTCCTGTGAGTGTATCCAGTTGTCCCATACAAGGAAGCCTAAAATTACAACGAGCAAACTCATTGTGAGATACATTTTGGTTTGTGCTGGACGTTGAGTGCGTTTCGAAATCCAATGTATGATGCCGAAAACGATGGCTGCCTGAAATAAAAATATACCCATTATCATTAAACTTGCTAAAAAGATTGGGGACATCGGTATCCTCCTCCTGGGTTTACAAACAGAATATGCAGGTTGTAAACGGAATGTGGATTCTTGGATGTGAATTTAATTGCAAGTTGAGTAAACAATTGAGCACTGGTTACGATCTTGAACAAGTTGACTAAATTATACCATAACTACCGTCCTGCAATGAAAGACGTCTAAATACCTACTCTACCTTGATTCGACATCAGACTTTATATTCAGCGAAATATTGACATAAGGGGGTACACTTCACATATATGAAGATGCAATCAGAAATATGTGGTAAGTATATACATAAAAGCAACGCGAAATCGACGGAAAAGTTTGGTATGATTAAAGTGGATTGAAAAGGAGGTACTCTTATGAATGAAGAAAACAGACCATTCTCTAGATCGGCAGATGCTGAAGGAGCAAAAGCGAACTTTGATGCCAATCAGCGGAAGCTTCACTCCGAGGGAGTGCCCAGCTTATGGCGTCAGGTCAGCAACCTGCTGATTCTGGTTGGTGTGATTGCATTGATTATCATTTTAGGTCGAGTGCTCTAATGAGATATCCAAAAAAATCAAAAAGAATTTGAAGAATTAGGGATGTGAAATGGTGCTAAAGGCAGCTTTACTTTTTATATTGGCTGGCATCGCTGAAATTGGAGGAGGATATTTGATTTGGCAGTGGCTGCGGGAAGGGAAGACATGGTATGTCGGACTTTGCGGCGGAGTAATTTTAGCTGTGTATGGAATTATTGCTACCTTTCAGGTATTTTCCTCCTTTGGGCGTGTATATGCAGCATATGGTGGTGTCTTTATTGTTCTTTCCATTGCATGGGGCTGGTGGATTGATAAAAAGACACCCGACTTGTACGATTTCATTGGTGGATTGATTTGTTTGGTCGGTATAGCTGTAATCCTGTTTCCGCGATCAGGGTGATAGGACGAAAAACCCTTTTTTATTTTTAAAAACATGACTATAGGTCTACAAAAACAAGCTTCATATTCCGAAATAGAACTTAAGGAGGGGGTTCTATGAACTGGAATCAAATGAAGCTTAAATTGAAATTTGGCAGTACCATGCCAAAGAATGAAGGTAATTTCTCTTTTGGTATCATGTGTGGACTCTTAATCAGCATCGTGCTGTGGATCTCGATCATTGGCTGGATCATGCTGATCTTTAAGTGATTTTACGAAATCGCTTTACATATCAAAACAAATGCATTAAGGGCTACTTTAAACCTATGTCCTATTACCCATGCTTTATTTTGTGAAATCGTTACGTAACTTGTCTATCCCGCGACCTATGGCTTCATCGATCATATCAGTAGCAGCAGGTGTATCTGCATCGGTGTCAGGAATGCGATTAAATCCTGGCTCGCGCTTGTCCAGGGATTGTTTATGTTCAATTTGATCGTCAGTACGATTCTTTTCAGAGTTATTATCTCTCATAGCACATCACAGCTCCTTTTATTAGGTACATTCAGCTTCTATACTTTACATAAACGTTTGTACTCCAGACTAAACGTTGATAAAAATAAAACCGGGGGGAGTAAATCCCGCCCGGCACTTCCCAAACAACTAGCGATGCTCAATCAGATCAATCGCTCCCAGAACAACATGAGCCAGTCCGAAACCGAGAATGCCTGTAGCTGCAAGTTTGTACTTACTGCTCAGCAACACAGCGCCTGAAGCCGATACTACCGTTCCAAGAACAGCTGGAATCATACCTTCACGCATTCGTAACACCCCTTCTGGTAGTTTGGAAAGACGTTTATTAGTGTAATTCAAATGTGCATAAGTTATACAAAAAGAAAATTTTATTATTTTTTTTAAAAAAACACTTTACAATCCGATGAAATTATCGTATTATATGTTGGTGCCCGGTTGAACGACATTTACATAGCGAGAACACTTCTGTGTTTCTCAGATACTTGTAAGACAAGTAAGTGTAAAGAGTAACGTTCCTAAGATTATGCCGGGGTGGCGGAATTGGCAGACGCACAGGACTTAAAATCCTGCGGTAGGTGACTACCGTACCGGTTCGATCCCGGTCCTCGGCACTATCGTTTTTCTTTTGGATCCCTTGATTATCAAGGGGTTTTTTATTTTTTAGTGATTGAAATCCTCGCTTCCATATCACAGGATCACAGGGAGTGAGCGCCTTTTTCGCTCCTGGGGACGGATTGGGGACGAACTTTTGGATCGAAGACATCTAGGTGTGCTGTTGTTTTACGACTAAGCTTCTTGGTGATGTGAGCATAGGTATCTGAAGACACCTGAGATGTGGAATGTCGTATCGATGTTGAATCTCCTTGATAGATGCTCCCTAGCCAAGCAAATACGTTGCATTTGTATGGCGGAGATCATGAAGTGATACATTACGGAAGCTGTGCCGCTCACACCAGTTTTTCCACTGCTGGGACGGCGTTGTATGGTAATAGGGTTTCCCTGTACCTGAATGAAAAACAAAGTTACGATCCCCGCCTTTCCATGTCCCATTTGCCTTTGTCTCAAACCTTAATTTCCGCATGCTTTTAACATGGACGGCCAGTTCCTCCATGTACCATTGTGGCATATCTACATAATCGTTAGATGCTTCATTCTTGGTAACTGTAATGTCCGCCTGGCCATTTTTGGTGCTGTCAACCGAATACTGGATTTTGTCACCAACGACTATGGACGGGGGACGAAACGAAACAAGAAAAGTGAAAATGGACTCAGGATGCCAGAAGTAAATTAGACCGTAAGGGCTTAAGCCTTTGCGGTCTTTATTGTAGGTGTCTAAAGTTCTAGACTGAAAAATAAAGTAATAGTCTGAATGAGAAATTATCTAAGATCAATACATTGGTCTCCTCATCAAGATACCAACCAGGTGTTTATCGTGCTCGAAGAAGAGATGTTCATTGATTTCCGCGATAGCCAAGTAAAGATTTCCCAAGATGTTGTTTATTGTACCAAGGGTGTCGAACACAAAACTTTCGCTAACCAGGAGTATCATATCATGTTAGTAGAGCCCAGGGGCGTAGTAAACACTGGCGAGACTGAGTCAGAATTAACAGCAGTCAATGATATTTGGATCTAATGCATTTAGCTTCAGTTCGATTACATCGTTAAAGTAACGGGACACGATAGTTCAACTTCACTTGCTGCTATGACGAGAACCGGATTCCCCTGTAAGGGTCCGGTTTTTTCTGCAACGCATTGCTTAGCGTACGATTTTTTCCGTTTCGTGAGGTGCCCCCTATATCGTGAGTACCATCGGGAAATTCTCCAGCTACACGATATTCTTCATTCGCGCCATTTCTATTGCTTCTTCGCGGTTGTTGACGCCGAGTTTTGAGTAGAGAATCGAGCAGTAATTGCGGATCGTTCCCTCCGATAAAAATAGCTTGGCGGCGATCGATTTGTAGCGCAGTCCGCTCAACAGATGCTCCAGAATCTCCATCTCGCGTTTCGTAAGCCCGTACGGGTAGTTTCCCTGACTTGAACCGATTTTCTCCAACTGCTCACGTTGACGCTTCATCTCTTCGAAAACTCGCGTAGCGACCGATTGGTCGATCCAGATTCCTCCATTATAAATAAGTTTCAAGGCTTCCTTCATCTCAATTTCCGAATGATTCAGACTATCATGCAATATAACTTCCCGATCCGTCAAGCGACAGAGGGTGGGGTAACTGCGGTTAGAAAGTAGTTTAGCAAGCACGTCATATAAGACAGTTGACAGTTTGTCATGCGGTATATGTGACAGGTCCAAGTCAATGTCATCAAAAGCTTGGCGGTTTTATCACTGTTCGATTTAACAGTATCGGAGGTAAGATGAGGGGGTAAAGCAGAACAAGATTCTAAAATAATAGGAGCGATTGCGTTATGAAATCATTCACCATTCGAAAAGGAGTTGCACTTACTATAATAGCTATATTGGAGACGGATTCCTAACGCTACTCTTTAACGATTCGCTACTTCAGGGATTTGAACTCACGTTCTTATTCAGCTGTACATTTCTTACAGGTGGTACGCAGAACTGAATGAATTGTTTAGCTTCGGCCGTAAGAGGGCGACGAATCCTTAGGTTGCAGGGTTTGTTGAAGAAGATGTCTATGAGGGGACTTTCCGTCATTTTCCCGGCACGCGCTGCACACTGCTTTAATTGAAGGTTTCCGATCAGCATCGTACCGATGTGATTCGGGTCATCCGGACTTTTCAGAAGGAGAAGCCATCTTATCAGTATTACCTGATTGGATTGTTAGGAGTGCAAATGAATCTCAACTAGCATGTAACGAAATTATTTTTGGTCGCACTTATATATCAGATTAAACTTGAGCGATCAGCGATGTGCATCAAATTGAGTGAAGGCCCCCCTCAAGACGGGCCACCATCCAGTACCTCAGCCCGGATGCTTTTTTGGTTAAATCCTCTATCATAAAAGTAACAAAAATAAGGAATTCACATAGGAATATTATTTCAGTTGGACAATTTCAATAAAATTTGTCGATTAAAATAAGAATGAGGGATGATTGGATCAATGTTGCTTCGTTTACGCAAATCTTCAATGCAGGCGGCCTGGATGGTGTGGGAAAGAGGGTTCGATTGGATTTCACGCTTTCGCGGCTCGCATACATCGCACTTTGGAATTTGCAAAGTCATGATTAAGAAACACCGAGGGGAGAGTATCGTCTGTGCGGACTCCACGATCATCAATAAAGGCGATCTGGTCGGGGAACTCCATCTCAATAATGAAACGATTCTGACGCTGATCAAATCCGAAGACTCAGACCGCGCGGCGCTCATGACGGCCCGGCTTACACGGAAATCCATGCAGCAGATCAGCGAGGCATTCGCAAGTCAGCCGGAGTTCAGAGAGGTGAAGGCGTTAGTCGGCGTTACGCTGCTTCATCGTGGTTTGATACATGGTCTTGGTTTCGAACAACAACCGATGAAGTCCGATCTGTTCCAACGCATTACAACGGCTTATCTCCGATTATTGTTATCCGTCATGCACCCTGAAGGCAAGAAGCGGATTGGCCGCAAGACCGAAAAATTGATACCGATGATGCTGATTCACTCCCGCAGCTCGCTGAGGAACCGATTTATGACGGTGAAGTGACGGTCCGTTTCAAAGGAGTTATGTCTAACCAAATCAAGCTCCAATTAATTAAAAAAAAGAAACTAAGAGCGTGGTGAGTAAGTTCCTGGAGGGCGGTATGGAGTTGGAAACACAGCGATTGGAAACCCATACCGCCCGGAGGCAACCTATTTTTCATCATGCTCTGTAACAAAGGCGGGATAGGCATTCATGGATAAAATTATGGAATTTTTACAGAACTTTGGAGCGACGGGACTTTTCATTCACGCTATGCTCGATGCGATTATTTTCCCCATCCCGGCGTTCTTCCTGCAGCTTTCTTTAAGCGCGGTGCAACCGGAGTCGGCTTTATGGCTCGCTACGGTTGGCTTTGCAGGAAGTCTGCTTGGGACACCGATCGGTTATGGGATCGGCAAGGTGTCGGGAAAGCATGTTATGGGTGGTGTAATGAAGAAAAAATGGCTGGATTCGGCAAGCGACTTATTTGCCCGCCGCGGCGAGGCTGCAATCCTGATCGGATCGTTCACTCCGATCCCATTTAAAATATTTACGATTTTATCTGGATGCATGAATTATCCATTGTGGAAGCTGCTCAGCTATGCGGCCATTGGCCGGGCGGTGAAGTTTTATGTAGTCGGTTTTCTCTTCTATATATATGGCCGTGCGGCAGAGAATATGGTGAACCAAGTTCTCACGATTACGCTGGTGGGCATTGGTGTTGCGATTGCGGCAATATGGTTCTTGATACGGAAGCTGTGCGAGCGGAGGAAGATAAGGGATGAACATCAACCGATCGAAAAAACAGGGAATGGAGGCGGAAAACAGGATGCAGTGGATAAGGCGAATTGATCAAACGATGTTCTTCTGGTGCAACCAGCGGCTGAGCAGTCGGGCAATGGACCGATTGTTCGGATGGATTACCCATTTGGGCGGAGCTTTGTTTACCATCATTTGCGCAGTGTCCTTGGCATGGTTCGCCGAGGGGGAGTTCAGCAGAATCGGGCTGCAAAGCTTGATCTCACTGGCCGTTAGCCATATCATTGCTGTCCTGATCAAGAGAAAGGTGCGCAGAGACCGGCCTTTCCGCAAGCTGGAGCAGGTGAAGGTAGGCAAATTCCCGTTGAAGGATTATTCCTTCCCATCCGGCCATACTACCGCTATTTTCGCCCTGGTTACACCTTTTATGTTGGCCTCATCGCCGGCAATTATGCTTGTCTTGATTGGTCTGGCCTTGTTGGTGGCCATATCCCGGGTTTATTGGGGTTATCACTATCCGATCGATTGTGTGGCTGGTGGGATGGTCGGATTCCTAACGGCGGTGCTGGTTGTTTTGTTCATGCATAGTTAAATTTCACGAGGGAGGCGATTGTTGATGAATAGCATGAAACGGGAAAAGCTGCTGATTCTGTCCGGCGCGCTCGGGGATGGACATATGCAGGCGGCCAAGGCGATTTTAGAGGCATCGGTGCTGTACAAACAGGGAGTAGAGGTGATCGACTTCATGCAATGGATCCATCCCCGCATGCATGTGGTTGAACGGTATTGCTTCCTGCAATGGGTGAAGCATTTTCCTTCCTCATACGGATATATGTATCAGAAGACCCGGACGGACAGTACACTTACTTTCTTCCTGAAGCATTTTCTCACGACCAGCCTGCAGCGGCTGCTCAAGCTTCTGAATGAGGAACAGCCGACGTTGATTGTCAGCACGTTCCCGCTGGCATCAGCCGCCATTTCCTTGCTTAAGGAAAAAGGAATGACGGATCTGCCTGCGGCAACGGTCATTACCGACCATTCCGATCACAGCTATTGGATACATCCGTCTACGGATCTGTATCTGGTTGGCTCCGAAGGCGTGCGTGCAGCTCTGCAGAGAAAAGGCGTTGCTGACCACAAAATCGCTGTAACGGGCATCCCTGTTCGCCCATCCTACAGTCAGCATGACAATAAAGACCGGCTGCGCGAGAAGCTGGCCTTGGCTCTTGACGCCTTTGTCGTGCTGGTGATGGGTGGCGGCTGCGGGATTATCGATAAATCCTTCATCGAGCAAATGCAATCTGACTCTTTTCCCCCTAACGTGCAATTTGTCATCGTATGCGGACGCAATGTGAAGTTGCTGTACCGCCTGCGTGAAGCGTTGGGAGACAGGGATAACGTCATACTGACAGGCTTCATGGAGGGAATCCATGAATGGATGGCGTCCGCAGACGTATTGATTACCAAGCCGGGCGGACTGACGACCTCCGAAGCGCTGGCGCTTCAGCTTCCCATGCTGCTGCTGGAGCCACGGCTGGGGCAGGAAAAGGATAATGCCGATTATTTGATTCAAGCGGGAGTAGCATATCTATGTCAGATTGACAATTTGCAGGATCAGCTTCAGCGGCTGGTTCAACAGCCTTCCCTATTGGAAGAAATGAGGGAGAAGGCAGGGCTGTGCAGACAGCAGGATTCCGCCAGACATGCGGTCATGCAAATTCTGAGCATGCAGAGCGATACACAGGAAGAAAAATGGGTTTGCTCCTTGCAGCAGTATGCTTAAGCTTAATTTTCACTAAGGGGGATAAAGACGTTGCTTGTTAAATATTTGTTGATTGGGCTCATAGGCTTCATCAGTCTGTATATGATAATTCCTAGTTTTCTGCCAAGAATGATCAAATTTGGAGCCTTTCGTAAGGGAACGACCAAGAACCAGGTAGCGTTCACGTTCGACGATGGGCCGCATCCGAGGTATACACCGGAATTATTGGATTTATTGCGGGATTATCAAGTGAAGGCCACATTCTTCGTGCTTGGCTCGCAGGCGGAGCTGCACCCGGATCTGATCAGAAGAATGGATCGTGAAGGTCATCAGATTGGAATCCACAATTACAATCACATCTCCAATTGGCTGATGCTTCCCTGGACGGTGCGGCGTGATCATATGAAACGGACCGCAGATATTATTGAATCCATAATTGGAAAAAGGCCGGATCACTATCGTCCGCCGTGGGGGCTCATGAACGCTTTCGATTTCTTTCATCCCAAATCGTACCGCATTGTACTCTGGTCCTTGAAGGCGGGGGACTGGCGCAGCAGAAGCTGCCGCAAGAAACTGAAGGCAACGCTGCTGAACGGAATTACGGACGGATCTGTTATTTTGCTGCATGACAGCGGAGATTCGCCGGGAGCGGACCGTCACGCGCCATATTTTATGCTTCGGGCTCTGGAGGAAGTACTGCATCAATTACAGGGACGCAACTTGCAATTCGTTCGTCTGGATGAAATGGCTTGACAAAGGAAATGAGGTGACAATAGTGGGACAGGAACCGCAAATTTTAATTTTAACGGCCGATTACGGAGAAGGTCATCATCAGGTGTCCAAGGTGTTGCAGCAAAGCTTGATCCGCAATGGTTATTGCCAGGTGGCGGTTGTCGACTTGTTCCGGGAAGCCTATCCTGTGCTGAACAAAATAATCCGCTATCTGTACCGGCAAAGCCTGTATGCAGCCAGCCTGGGCATTCCCTATTACGGATGGACCTACCATCTGACCAACCAGCTTCCCATGAAGGGAAAGATCGCAGCCTGGATGAACAGTCTTGGCGGCGACAGGCTCAAGAAAATCATCCTCCAGTACCAGCCGGAAGTCATCATTTATACATTCCCGTTCGGCAGCTTGCCAAGCAGCGTGGCATTATCTGCGATCCGTCCCCGGACTGCTGTTGTCATAACGGACTTTGACGTTCACCGAAGATGGCTGTTCGCCAAGCCGGATCATTATTTTGTCCCTGCCAGCGACGTGAAAGAGGCCATGGTCAGGCAGGGCGTCCCCGAGAGTCGTATTACCGTGACCGGAATTCCGGTCAGAGAGTCATTTCATGATGCGGCAATGAGTGGTCCCGGCTCCGTTAAAGAAGCAGATGAGCATGTGATTCTGCTTATGGCTAACGTCTGCGGCACATTGCATTCGCTATCGAGGCTCATCGGGAAGCTGCTGCTCTTGTCAGGCGTCCGCATTCAAGTGATTTGCGGCCGGCAGGAAGGATGGAGACGGAGGCTTGCGGAGAGCTGGGCGGATGATGCAAGTGTGGATGTATTCGGCTTCACCGATCAATTGCATGTTCTGATGAGCAGCGCCTGCTGCGTAGTCACGAAAGCGGGAGGCGTTACACTATCCGAGACGATTCAGGCCGGGGTTCCAATTTTCATCCTAAATCCGTTTCTGGGGCAGGAGAAGGAAAATGCCCTGTATTTGCAGCGCAAAGGAGCGGCAGTCGTGGCCTTTACGATTCATGATCTGGTGTTGCAGATACAAGCGATGATCTCCTCTGAGCAGATCAAGCAGTCGATGATGAACGGGCTGCTCGCAGCAAGGCAGAAAGCGGCTGCGGACCATATTGTCCGGCATTTGTTTCCTGAGGCAAGTCCCTTAAGAAGGAGTGAAATATGATGAGCGGGAGGAGCGCGTTCAAGCTTTCTACTCTGACGCTGTTCACGGTGCTTTTTTGCACAGAGTTTGTCCGAAGCGCTTTCTTGTTCTCGTTCCTGCCGAACTTTGCCGTCAACGAGTCGGGGCAAACCGTTGCTTTGGTCGGTCTTGCCGTCTCGCTTCATTATACAGCCGATACGCTGATTAAATGTGTGGCTGGATATTTGCTGGACAGGTTTTCGCTGCGCTGGCTGCTGCCCGCCACTTTCGTCCTGATGCTGTCCGGACTAGCCGCCGTGTTCTTTAGTCCGTATGCCTGGGGGCTTGTTGCCGGTTCCGTGATGCTTGGGATGGGGGCGTCGCCTATATGGCTCATTTGTCTGGAGAAAGTCCGACTTACGGAGCGGGCGGCCCAGATGGGAGCGATATACACCGTGTGGTTGGCCTGCATCGGTCTGGGGCCGGTCACAATCAATCTCACCTTCGATTATGGCTTCGAACCTGCCTTCCGGCTGATGGTTGCGCTGCTCGCCGTCGGCTGCATCGCATCGTTCGGGATTAACAGAACAACCCCCTTGCATCTCCAGAATGTCAGCTTTGCCGAACAAGCGGCAGGACTGCGAAGAAGGCTCGTTCAGCTGAAATGGCTGCTGCCAGGCATGGTCCTGCAGATGACCGCCGCGGGACTGCTGCTGCCGATACTGCCCGGTTTTGCCGCTGACCAACTCGGTCTGAGCCAGCCGCAATATTCGCTAATGCTCATATTAGGCGGGGCCGGCGCGATGCTGTTTCTTGTCCCGATGGGAAAGCTGGCCGATCGATGGGGGCACAAGCAAATGCTGTTCGCCGGTTTCGTATCGCTTACGGTCGTATTGGCTCTGTTAGTCGTATCCATGCCGCCGCCTGCATTAACGATGCTGTTTGCCTTTATGCTGGGATTGTCTTACTCAGCCGTGCTTCCGGCCTGGAATGCGGTGCTGTCGTACCTTGTTCCGGAGGATCAGAAGGGGACCGGGTGGGGAGTACTCTCCGGGATTGAAGGGCTCGGTATTATGATTGGCCCGGTCATCGGGGGAGGGATAGCCAGCCAGTATACGAATGCCGCTGCCATTAGCATCAGCACTGCTTTACTGGCGGTTCTTGCACTTTTTTATTTGATTTTGCCGCAAAACAAGCTTGTCTCGGCTGGCGGGACTTTGCAGCACAAGAGGGAGAACGCTCATGGACCTGATCGGGTTAGTTGAACCGAGTATGGATACCTGGTCTTGCTCATCGGCTTGCCGCTGGACTTCATCGCGCTCCCCATTCCGCCGAGTACACCTGAAATCCAAGCCATCGAAAATCATCACGATACAAGCCTCAGTTCATCTACCTCAGTACAAGAAGCTGGTGAAGGTGCCGATTTTAATTACGATTCTTTAAAGGATTACATTGCCTATGGTCTAACTTATGATAAGAAAGAGGACAGATTTCTCTTCAATGACAAGCAAGTCAGATTGTTTGTTGATAAGGATATAAAAAATGAAGGTAGATCAAATAACTTTTACTATGATGCTAAAGGAAATCCGATTTCAAAGTGATTAGAGATGATAACAATAAGATAATCAAAATAACGGAAGTTCATGGGAGTGAGTTACAAGCCTTAAATAAAACATTTGGATTTATAATAACTGATGGAAATTTACAGTTTGAATAAGTAGAGTCATTATATAAGCTACTGAAAAAGCCTTAAACCGTAAAAGGTGAAAGAATACCAGTGAAATGATGGTTTTCTTTCACCTTTTTTAATAGACGGATTGTCAAGACAAGTACAACAGTTCCTCCTGTAACGATTCGTGAGAGGACTTCCATCTTAAGTTTTTCGGGGCCGGTTGTTAATCAGGGCGAGAGCCTGCTCCAGATCAGCATCTGTCACCAGAGCGAAGTTATGCCCCTTTGAGATAAATTCACGCTCAAGACTTGGCATTCTCGTTGGAGTCTCGTTGCCAGGATGAGTACGGGTCGGCGAAATAGACACCCACGCCGTACAGTCGTTCCAACTCTCTGTGACAGGCGAATTCTTTCCCCACGGTCGCGCTCCGAATCGCAGACATCGGATACTGAGCCGCCAATAAGCCAAACGCGATCTTTATCGATAATGCCGTGCGATCGTCATATAATCACTTGGTAAAAACGTGTTTTTGCCACCACGATGTGTCGACGCAAGCTTACTCTATCCTCGGCTGGAAACGACCGTATCCAGCTCCCAGTGACCGAAGGTTTTCCGGCTGTGGATCGTATTGGGACGCTGAATCAGGCTGGGTATTATGAATCGATATCACGCTTTGGGTACAAACAGCGGTACTACTAAGTATAAACATAGGGGAAAGCAGAAATAAAAAGCAAGAGATTATCAGGCTCTACCGTATAAGGTGAGGCAGGTGCAAAAAAGCAAAGGGAGTTATGCAGGAATAACGATGAAATAGAAAGAAATATCATTGATGACAATTTTCTTTTCAAAGTAGACTATTAATTTCAAAAGCATACAAAAAAAACCATCGAAATTATACTTCCTGTGCATGACATTCATGTTCCCTCTTACTTCTCAACACCATCATTTGATAAAATAAAACGAGCGACCGATAACATGACTTGCACGGCCACTTCATGCCTATTGTCGTTTCATTTCATTATTCCAGGTGGTATGTTCGTGATGGATATACGATTTATTGGCTGCTAAAAGGTTTGGTTTAGAACAAGTCGTGGTTCAGTACAGCCAGCATTTTCATTTTACAAACGAAGATTTACACGAGGAAGTTGCTGCTACCCAACTCTTGATAAACTTTCTAATACATAAATAATCAGTCAATTTAAAATGCCGTTGCAACGGAGAAAGTAATCACTATTTATCAAGTTTGTCCCCTATATTGATAATGAAGTAGGTTTAGTTTTTATATGAGGTAAGTTGAAATAAGAGGTTTCAGAATGAAAAAGACTCCTTGGTATGATGTAAATGGGTCCACGATGCTGGCCAGCGACTGGATCCAAAAACAAACCAAGGAGACTACAAGATGAATTCTACTCAAAATGAACATATTAAATCAAATCACTTCTTCTACCTTAATTATCGGTGTAGACATCGCTAAATTCAAACATGTCGCCCGGGCACAAGACTACCGCGGAGTCGAGTTCGGGAAGGCTATTACGTTTGAGAGCGACCGTGAAGGCTTTGAATTGTTCGTTAGCTGGTTCAGAAAGATTGCTACGGAGCAAGGGTTCCAGGACGTCATCGTTGGCATGGAAACAACCGACCACTACTGGTTGAACCTGGCCCATTTTGTGAAAGAACAGCACGTGACCCCTATATCGTGAGTACCATCGGGAAGTTCTCCAGCTACACGATATTCTTCATTCGCGCCATTTCTAATGCTTCTTCACGGTTGTTGACGCCGAGTTTCGAGTAGAGAATCGAGCAGTAATTGCGGATCGTTCCCTCCGATAAAAATAGCTTGGCGGCAATCGATTTGTAGCGCAGACCGCTCGACAGTTGCTCCAGAATCTCCATCTCGCGTTTCGTAAGCCCGTACGGGTAGTTTCCCTGACTTGAACCGATTTTCTCCAACTGCTCACGTTGACGCTTCATCTCTTCGAAGACTCGCGTAGCGACCGATTGGTCAATCCAGGTTCCTCCATTATAAATAAGTTTCAAGGCTTCCTTCATCTCCCGCGGATGAATCGACTTCAGCATGTAGCCTTCTGCCCCGCGCTCCAATGCAGTTGCTGCCTGCGAGGAATCCTTAAACGTTGTCATGAATACAACCTTCATATCAGGCCATCGTTGTTTCATCTCAACTAAAGCTTCAATCCCGCCCATTCCTTGCATACGAATATCCATTAGCACGATATCTGGTTGGGAGCGATCACAATGTTCTAATGCTTCGCGCCCGTCCCTGGCTGTACCAACGACGTTAAAATCAGCATGCTGATCCAAAATTTGCTTCAAGCTGTCGGTAATGATCACCTGGTCATCAACGATCAGCAGGCGGATTGCATCATGTACAGGCTCTGTCTGCAACGGAATATCACATATGACGAAAGTTCCTTGTCCTGACTCGGAATGCACGGACACCGTGCCGTGAAATAGTTCAAGTCGTTCCTTCATTCCATTGAGCCCAGATCCAAATTGGATTTCTTCCATTCCGATGCCGTTATCTTCGATCTGTAATCGAAGCTGCTGACTATTGAAATGTAACTGAACGGATATCATGCTCGCCTTGCCGTGCCGAACTACGTTGGTTAGAGACTCTTGAAGGCAACGATATAAACAATTGTTTATTTTTTGCATAACAAGAGTCTCACTGCCGATCACACGGAATTTGACCGTTATACCTGTTGACTTCATAAAATCTTCAGTTAATTGCCGCAGCGATTCACTTAACGAATGGTTCAACGGAGTATGAGAGAGCTGATGCAGATGCTTTCGGATATCAACCAGACTGTGTTGGGCGATTCCGACAAGCGAATTGATCCTCTCTATTTGCGCATCTGGTACGGACGATCGCAGTGATTCGACGCCGACGATGAGCGAGGTAAGCGTATGGCCAATCGTGTCATTCAGCTCATGTGACAGCCGGCTGCGCTCCTCCATCAGCGTAAGTTCCTCAATCCGCTTAATATGCTGCTCCAGCAACAGCTTTTGCTCTTGAATAATTCGGGCTTGCTTATGGGACTGAATTAAAATATTAAACGCGAAGCCGATGGCAAAACCAAGGCTGCAGCTAACGATAAACTCATACGGGAGACGATCAGCAATCCAACCGTTCAATACCGGGAATACGATTCCGCTAAGGATACCTGTCCACACATAGTTTCTTCGACTGCTCGTCAAGCCGATAGTAATCACGAGTAAAACAAAAGACCAAAGCAATCCCGGGGCTGCGTAAGCTAAATAAAGATAAAAAAAGCCCGTTACCGTGACTTCGATTGTGAGATACCAGTCTTCTTTCCTATAGAGGATGATTAATGGAACGAGATAAACGACGAAAGCGAGAGAAAGTACAACCCAAAGCGACACAACGGTTAATGACGGATCGACAAAACCAGCGCTTGCGATAATGACCAGCCAAAGCGTTCGTATGGCCACAAGTATCCAATCATACCAGACCCTTTTTTTCATTATCGAGAACACGAATTACGCACACCTTCTTATATTTTTTTGCAAATCAAATTCCGAATGATTCAGACCTATCATGCAATATAACTTCCCGATCCGTCAAGCGAAAGAGGGTGGGGTAACGGCGGTTAGAACGTAGCTTAGCAAGCACGTCATATAAGACAGTTGATAGTTTGTCATGCGGTATATGTGACAAGTCCAAGTACGATGTCATCAAAAGCTAGACGGTTTTATCACTGTTCGATTTAACAATATCAGAGGTAAGGTGAGGGGGTAAAGCAGAACAACATTCAAAATAATAGGAGCGATGCGTTATGAAATCATTCACCATTCGAAAAGGAGTTGCACTTACTTTAATAGCTATATTGGCGGGTACAGTGGCCTATGGAACTGTCCACGCAGAGGGTCAGACGGCAACTTATCAAGCTATCAATAAAGCTGCCAATACCGACAATATTTTATCGTCGGAATTCGCAAAAAAAACCAAAAAAGAACTCAACGAGAAAGAAAAGAAAAGAAAGCATCGGGAAGAAGTCAAACGCGTCATGGATCAAGTAGTTACCAACAAAAGAGTTCCAAGTGTCGTGGCAGGCGGGCTACAGGATGGGGAACGCTGGTCCTACGCTACGGGTACAGCCAGTTTCGAAGTACCACGCCCGGTGGAGCCGGATTTTTCATTCCGTATTGGAAGCATCACGAAGACATTCACTGCTACCGTTGTATTGCAGTTGGCTCAGGAGAAAAAATTGAACCTGGATGATTCGGTCGAAAAATGGCTGCCGGGGGTCATAAAGGGTAATGGGTATGACGGCAACAAAATTACGATTCGTCAGTTATTGAACCATACAAGCGGGCTTGCGAGCTATACTGATCTTGATTTTCGAGATATTACCTTGCCTCAAAATCCATTCCGTTACTATTCGTCCGACGAGCTTATCAGCATGGGACTAGCAAAGCCGCCTGTATATGCGCCAGGGAAGGGCTGGAACTATTCGAACATGAATACTATACTAGCCGGTCAAATTATTCAGAAGGTAACAGGAGAGACGTATGCGGAGCAGATCAGGAAACGGTTGATCGAACCGCTCGGGATGACAGGGACATTTGTAATGGAAAATAGTCACGATATTCCAGGTAAGCATGCCACAGGATATAATATGGACAGATCGGGTCATTTGTATGATTTAACAGAGATGAATCAATCATGGGCAAATGCAGCCGGAGACATAGTCTCAACAACCAAAGGTTTGACCACCTTCTTCAGTGCGCTGTTGGGCGGAAAGCTTCTAAATCAAGAGATGATGGACCAGATGCTCACGACAGTAGATTCACCTATAGGTAAAGTTGGACTAGGGATTTATGAAATAAAAACAGCTGACGGGCAATCATACTGGGGGCATGCTGGCGGTACTTTCGGATTTGAATCGAGAGCCTTCGGATCTCTAGGCGGGCAGCATATTTTGGTAACGTGCATCAACTCGGTAGCTCCGGAAGTGGAGCCTGCTCACAATAAAATAATTAATAAGGAGTTTGGCCGTTAAGTTTAAAGCCGACATCGCGTCCTTTATTTGAGGGCGGATGTCGGTTTCTGCTGTGATTAACCGTCGTTTCATGCAATCGAGGCACAAATGTCCGCATTCAGAATAAAACGATAGATAAGATTCACGAGGGGCATAACGACGGCGTATTTTATATTCGGTCGGTCAAGCTCTACTATCGACTTCTTTACCACTCCCGCCAACAGATGGTTTACCGCCAAAATCGGTAAAATAGGTTAGACGCAAATTCGATATATAGAATAGGAAGATATATAAATTTTTAGAAATACATAGTAGGTATAGACAACGTAATATTACTAACCTACACATTGCACCAGACTACAATTTCTATTTAAAAAAGACTTCAAGGAAAATCAAACATTAAGACTATTGTACAAAAATATCAGAATTTCGTATATGTTATTCCGCTAACGGGATACGTTAGTTCAATGGAACAGCGACAGTCTAGGACATTATTTTCTCGTACTGGTTGTCACTGTTCCAATTTCAAAGTCCGTCTAAAACTTATTTTATGGAGACTAGCGGTATGACAATTCGAAAGATGCATAGAATAATGTCGATACAATCGTATGGAACAATATAGGAGATGAATTTGAGGGAAAGAAACTTAATCATTATTCAAAACTTGATCTAACCAGGTGAATATGCGGTGGTTAGCCAATTTTAATGCTCCAAAATTTTCATTTTATCCCTCTGATTTTGTATTTTCGTCTAGTCTATCAGACCTAGGAATATTTTTCTAGGACAAAAGTTTTGGATGCGGTATACAAAAAGCCTTGTCTAGAACGTATGTTCGGAATATAATTTCTACATAATACATCAGGAGGCTACATACATGTCGAAAAAATTAGAAGGTAACGGCTTATGGGAAAGCAGCAGGATTATCATACCAGAACACAAGGAAGCATACTTAAAACTCATGAAAGACCGTCAGCGGAGAGGCAAGCCGGAACTTGACGATCAGGAAGTCCAGTTGATCGAGCAAGCGCTTATAGAGTCCTACAACACACGTCAACCTATAACACTAGTGGTTTTTAGCCCGTTCGGTGACGAAGAACTCACAGGTGTAATCACGTCTATAAATACTGCTCGCAGGGAAGTGAAACTGTTTCGTGGCGAGGATGATTTTAGTTGGATCAAGTTGGAGGATATATTTTCAGCAAGTATCTAGCAAAAATCTAAGGGGAGTAAATATTCTACTGACGTTATCCAACAAACAAGAACTGTTTTCAACCGCCTTACTTACGATAATTCAGTCGGAGTCTTTCTAGGAGCATTTGACGCTGGTGTTTTAGCTGATTAATTAAAAAACAGAATTCTCATATCGCAATCGAAGACTTCCTGATGACGATGCGCTACACCCGCATCAAGTTAAAGAAAGAGGCATACAGATTGGTACAAGACTACTATGGGGAAGCCTACTTTTACAGAAAATCCTGATGAGCTCCAACAACATCGCGCTGGACCAAGGTAACTTTTTCTTCACTAACGGTCCATTTGTTGTGCAAAAAATGGACCGATAGCGAAGAAAGAAATCAATTCAGGTTAATGAAACAATTCTATGCGCTCTTGCTTGTGTACTTGGAAAATTAACAAAAGAGGCAGCTGGATTCCTGCCTCTTTTGTTATTATTCTACGTCTGAGAAAAGCGGAGTGGACAAATAACGCTCACCTGTATCAGGTAATATGACCACGATCGTCTTGCCTTTGTTTTCTGGAAGCTTTGCAATTTGTGTTGCTGCATAAACCGCAGCCCCAGAAGAAATACCAACAAGCAGCCCTTCTGTTTTGGCAAGCAGGCGTGCAGTTTCAAATGCATCTTCGTTTTTAACTTTGAAAACCTCATCCACATATTCTTCATTAAAGTTATTTGGAATGAAACCAGCACCGAGTCCTTGTAGTTGATGTGAACCTGGAGTACCGCCAGACAGCACTGGTGAATCGAACGGTTCGACGGCTATCACTTTTACAGAAGGTTTTCGTTCCTTCAATCCCTGGCCAACGCCCGAAATAGTCCCACCTGTACCTACGCCCGCAATAAAAATATCTACACCGCCATCCGTATCATGCCAGATTTCTACAGCTGTAGTTTTGCGGTGGATTTCTGGATTGGCAGGATTGCTAAACTGCTGTGGTATGAAAGAGTTTGGTGTTTCGGCAGCCAATAGTTCAGCACGCTTGATAGCGCCTTTCATCCCCTCGGATCCCGGTGTTAACACAAGCTCAGCACCGAACGCAGTCAAAAGCTTGCGACGTTCGATACTAAACGTTTCAGGAAGTGTAATTATAAGTTTATATCCAAGAGCCGCAGCTGCAAATGCAAGTCCGATTCCAGTATTTCCACTTGTTGGTTCGATAATAACGGAGTCTTTATTGATTAAGCCTTTCTCCTCAGCGTCTTTAATCATAGCATATCCAATGCGGTCCTTAACGCTACCAGCCGGATTGAAATATTCCAACTTAGCTACCACGTTTGCCTCAATATTTTGGATTTGGCTGTAGTTCAACAGTGCTAGCAAAGGAGTATTTCCAATTAATTCAGTCAACTTTTGGTGAATTTTAGTCAAAATTATCCCTCCAAACAATTAATTCATATCTACTTACTATGACATAGATATTATCACGAATTTTTCTTCATAACCATGTTCTGTTAATTCATAGTGAGGAGCGGGAACGGATGGAACAGTTTAAACCTAAGGTACTACTCATAAAAAAGTAGTCCAAGCTTATTCAGAACCTGAGAGTCATTAAGAATGTATACAGTGTATCCTTTTACCCGCTAACCTAGTGGTCGGCGGATAACGAATTTGTATTTAGTAGAAGGCAAAAAGAGCAGTAAGGAATTAATCCTTCTGCCTCACCGTTAACATACGGGGAGGCGTTTTTGTTTTGGCAAGCTTACGGTGTATCAATTCGCGCCATCAAGTTGCTCTTGCGAGAGCTTACGACTAAATGCCTACAATACGAAGTAATTTATGTTCTTAATAAGGATATCGATACATCATCTAAAAGAATTGTGGCAAAGGTATCCTCTGCTGTAACACGGAACACTAAATCTCTGGAAACAGTTCTTGAATTTCCCGAGATTGAGAAAGTGCGGGAGGATATGACAGGGGCTACGTCTTTTCCACTTTTCTTTGGTTTCATTTGAATTAACCCTCTTTCTGTAGACATATTTGCTACACTAGTAGTTTATGAAATATGAATAAGAGTGTTCATAGAGAAGAGAATACAAAAAAGACCGTCTATTGACGGCCTTTTCTATGTTTCGACTCGAAATATGTCGTGGAGGCTATCTATGCTACAAAAAGGATAAAATTAAGTAGATCTATGCGAAAAAATAGAAATTATAGGAATACAGGAAAAACGAAATAGCTAAAAACGAAAGAATCAGCGTCGCGGTGTATACCTTTCTTAATAATGTAGTCTCCGAAACGTTACATTTTCTTACAGCAAGATAGGCAGCCGGTACAAAGGCAAGCCCAAGTACCCAGAAAAAGATAATATTGAAATTGAAATTGGACATAGGCTGATAGGGGTCGCCTATCAATTGGATGCTTGAAGCAATGAGATTGATGATCACAAGCAGACCCAGCAGCGGTATTAAGGTTACACTGTCAGGCAAGGGAAGCCGTGAAGCACTCTTCTGCTTTCTTGCGTCCTTGAGCTTCCGCAGCCATCCAATAATACCGAAAATAGACCCAAGCGCAAACCAAATACCGCATCCCCCGACCAGAATATAACTGAAGATGGATGTTTGCAGGAAGGATATCGGCAATTGGTCATCGATCACTCCATATGACAACTGCGTCACTTTACCATCGGCATTGGTTAAGAAAAAAAGACGGCTGATGTTTAGGCCCGCGTGATCATAAGGAGTGCTCCCGGGAGTCACGCGTTCAAAAAAATAGGGTTTGGTTTCTACATAATCAACATGAATATTCATGGATGGAATACTCAGAGTGATTCCGCCATTGCCGTTGGCTGTGACCACTTCTTCCGCATTGGATAATACGGGTATAAGCTTCAATATACCAGATGATACTGCGCGAGCAGAACGGTATTTTCCCTCCACATCCGCGCTATGCTTCAACGTGCTGTCCGCTTGCGGAGTAGCGTGGGAACCCCCGACAAACAGGTCAATGAGTTCGCTTCTTGCCCCGGACATTTCATTTTCCACATTAGTCAGAATACTGATCCCAAAGTTTTGATCCGGCACGATAGAGACCAGAGAGGAGAATGAATCTGTATTTCCACCGTGCTCGATAACACGATAATCTCCCGCGAACCGTTCCCAAAAGCCATGGGCATTCCCCGGAAGCTCGGGATAGTGGGTATACGAAGCCTCATGCATTTCTCGCAAGGTTTCATTCTTGTTGAACAGCGAATATTTTAAGGAATGGTCCATGTTCAGATGAGCAAGCATAAAATGAGCCATGTCCTCCGAAGTAATGTTTAACGCACCAGCCGGCACATCATTAAAGAAAACATTCGGCTTTGCCACCCAGTTTCCATCCTTCTTGAAGTAGCCTGTTGCTTTATGTTCGATAACCTCTGGAATAAGATCATACCGTTGTGTAAAGTAAGAATGTTTCATGTCTAGAGGCTCAAATATATGTTTCTGAATATAGGTTTCAAAAGGCATTCCGGATACACGTTCTATAATATAACCGGCTAGGTTGGTCCCATAGTTGGAATAAGCAATCACTGTTCCAGGCTCATAAATCTGTTGAGGCTGATTTTCGGGTGCGACATGCTCCTTGAGAGGCCTAAGATCAGCAGGATCATGAACCAAAAGTTTTTCCAGGCGCTCCTCAAAACCTGCCGTGTGGCTCATCAGTGATTTCAGGGTAATAGGCTTATCAAAAGAAGGCTTGAGAAAGCCGTCAGGCAAGTATGTGCGGATGTCCGTATTCAAATCCAGCTTTCCTTGCTCAACCAGTTGCATTACTGCCGTCCAGGTGAACAATTTCGATACGGAACCGGCCTCCATATAGGTTGTTTCCGTACTCATGGGTGTTTGTTTCTCGATGTTTGCGTATCCGTAACCTTTTGAAAAAACAATTTTTCCGTCCTTTACTATGGAAACCGCAGCACCAGGAATCGCTGTTCCTATATATTTTTTCATAATTTGATCTGTTCTGTTTTCGATTTCGGAAATCGGGATTCCAGAGGGAGTGGTTGGAACGGACCCAGAAGCATATGCCTGGACCGGGATAAATGCCATCAATGCCAACAGGAACAAAGAGGCAAATCGTTTTTTCAATTTCATATCAAGTCTCCTTTTTGCTGCGCTTGAATCTTTAAGAGCAGTCTGTTTTTTGGAACATTTTTAGTGTAGCAGTCAAGTCTTTCTTATTTCTCTCCTGTTCCTTACTTTTTTCTTTCTCAAATGAAGCTTCAACTCTCAAATGATTTACCGAAAAAAAGCTATATTTACGTTGGTACAGCTTTATATGTATGTTGACAACCTATAAAATAAAGACAAGAAGAATCCTCATAGTTGAAAAAAATAGGAGATGACAATAAATGAAAGCCTGTGAACCTCTGACTATTTCATCTGAAAGCGGATACAATCTTCAAACTGATGAAAGTGTGCCCATTGCCCACGCTTGGAACATGATTGCTCGAGATCATAAGCAAGTGTTTGGCCGCGAGCCATTGCAAACAGAAGTAGAGCCCTCGATCATTATCCGTTATGCGCAGGAAGGAGATAGCTGTCCGCATTGGCCAGAGGGCTATTGTCTGCGTTTTGTTGCTGGTAGCAAGGGAACGGTACTCCATATTATTGGCCGTGATGAATTGGGAATTATTTATGGACTGCTTCATTACAGCCGTTTCGCTCTGGGTGTGGAGCCGTTCTGGTTCTGGGCGGAGATTCTACCGCCTAAGCGGGATATCATAGTAATACCGAGTCAGAATGTTGACAGTATACCGTCCAAGGTCCGGTATCGGGGATGGTTTGTCAATGATGAGGTATGCTTGATTGGCTGGAAGGATGATTACCCACCGACGGAGGAGGTGTGGAAGCCCGTTTTTGAAGCGTTACTGCGCTGTGGTGGAAATATGGTGATTCCCGGAACCGATTTACCACGCACAGGTATCCATCATAAGCTTGCAGCAGACATGGGTTTATGGATCACACATCATCATGCTGAACCGTTGGGGGCGGAGATGTTTTTGCGAGCCTTTCCGGGTAAACAAGCTAGCTACAGAGAATATCCCGAGTTGTTTGAACAGCTGTGGCAGGAAGCGATTGAACGGCAAAAGGAAGAGAAGATTGTATGGGTATTATCTTTTCGCGGGCAGGGTGACAAGCCTTTTTGGGAAGATGATCCTTCCTTTAATACGCCGGACAAACGCGGACAATTAATCTCGTATGTGGTTCGCAAGCAGTACAATATGATCTGTGAATTTGTGGATCAGCCCGTGTGCTGTATGGCGATGTATGGTGAGATTGCCGAGTTATACAAGCAGGGGCATATGGAAGTACCCGAAGGGGTGATTAAAATATGGGCGGACAATGGTTACGGTAAAATGGTATCTCGGCGCCATGGGAATCTTAATTATCGTGTACCAGCATTGCCTGAGACGCAGGATGGGGGCAAGAATGGAGTATATTACCATGTGACCTTCCACGACTTGCAAGCGTCGAACCATCTTACCCAATTTCCCTCCTCAGTCAGCTTGATTGTAGAGGAATTAACAGCAGCGTTTACTACAGGGGCGGACGAGTACCTGCTGGTCAATTCAGGGAATATTTTGCCACATGTATATACGCTGGATTTAGTAGCAAATTTATGGACGAAGGGTGAAGTGGATGCTGAAGAGCAGCTTACTGATTTTATCGGACGGCTGTACAGTAGTCAGCTTCAAGAGATTTCCCAATTATACCGGGATTATTCCCGTTGCACTATCGTTTATGGCCCGCATAGGGATGATCGAGCAGGGGAGGAACTCTATCATCATCCAGCTCGGCAAATTATGGGGTATTGGCTACAAGGCAAAGAAAGCAGTGATGAACGGCTGTACTGGGCTACTGGAGAAAGGCCTTTTCCTGAACAGGTTCGCTGGTTCAAGGAAAAAGCCGAGTCGGCAATCCCGGACTGGGTTGAACTGCGAGAGAGGTGTCTACGAATCATGAAGTCATTGTCAGAAGATGAATGTCGAAGGCTGTATAATCAACTGCTTGTGCAGATTGAACTGCATCTAAGTGGCTCACGTGGACTAGCAAGCTTATGTAGCGCTTATGGGCTCTTCCTTGAAAAAGATTATCCACGAGCATTTATACAAGCTTCTCATGCCGTTTGGAGCTACCGGATGGGTAAAGAAGCTTTATCGCTCGCAGGAACTGGAAGATGGGAGCATTTCTACCGGGCAGATTGGTTAACCAATCTAGATAACACTATTTCTCATGCGGACACTGTGCGGAGATTTCTTCGTCTTCAGGGAGATAGTCCAGACATGTTCCTGTGGTCCAAACAATATTTAATGCCAGAAACAGAGAAATATATCTACCTAGAGAATACGCATCGCAAGCCCCTTCCCGATGATGAGCTGGCACGCTGTCTGGAGAAGGTATTATATTAAAAGGAAGGCATGTAGCATAAGAAGCAACAGCGTCTGCCTGCAACCTTTCCAGCTTATACTACGTCAATGAAGTTGTTAATGGCCAAGCGGCCTAATTCAACTACAAGGTGGAACTTAACATGAGTATGAGAAAAAGTGCATTTGCAGCCATTACAACTGTAGCCATTTTGTCCTTCACCGTTGGAGGTCAAATGTCTGCGGCAGACCGTCAATTTAAGGATTTGGATAACGTAAGTGGTAAAGAAAAAATTATATCCCTTAAAGATCAGGGTCTACTCAAAGGTGCCTCTGACACGCAGTTTCTCCCATCATCTAAAGTCACCGCTGCCCAAGGCATTCAGTTGATCTCCAGCGGACTCCAGCTCAATTTGACCGCCATTGATTTGAACAAGGAGCCACAGGTCAGTAGACTGTTTACCCATGTTAAGGATAATGCATGGTACGCCGATGCTTTTATCAACGCTCATTATAATGGTGTGGTTATTCCAAAGGATATTGATCCTGCCAAAGCTCTGACTAAGGAACAGTTCACCCACATGTTGATTCAGGGCATGGAAAAAGCAGGCGCTCTTCCGATGATTAAAATCGCACCTGCGAATATTGCGGATGACAGTGAACTGGAGCCTTCTTACCAAGGTAGCATTCAACGCTCGCTAGTCTACAAGGTCAATACCTTGGATGTAAATGAAAAGTTTCATCCAAAAAACGAGATTACACGTGCCGAAGCTGCTGTTATGTTATATAATGCATTGGAATACCTGAATGTTCATACAAAATCGTAGTAAATACAGCAATAAAGAGCTTTTCTTCTGAGGGAATTAAGCTTTCAGTTACTTGACATCATTATCGTTAATGTTATAATAAGGAAATCGAATTTAGACCTGCGGTAGCTGATTACCGTAAGGATATTTTCCTGGTCCTTCGGCATATAACACAGGTAACGAATAAATAAGCTGGCTCCGGATGAGGAGTTCAGCTTATTTTTTTGGATCAAAAAGCTTACCGTTTTCACAGATTTACATATTGAGAGGAGACAGGAGTATGTTTGGGAATGACTGGGATGATGTACTACGAGAAGAGGTCGAAAAGCCATACTTTAATGAATTAAGGTATACGTTAGCCCGAGAGTACAAGTTACATAAGGTATATCCTCCAAAAGAAGACTTGTTTTCCGCACTTAAATTAACGCCATTTCATCTGACCAAAGCGGTTATATTGGGACAGGATCCATATCATGGAGAGGGACAAGCTCACGGTTTGAGCTTTTCTGTTAGACCTGGTGTGCGAACTCCGCCGTCTCTACTAAATATATACAAGGAGCTCCGCGATGATATCGGTACTCCCATTCCGAATCAGGGATACCTCGTTCCTTGGGCTGAGCAAGGTGTGCTGCTGCTAAACAACGTGTTAACCGTGCGTGAAGGACAACCGCAATCTCACCAGAGAATAGGTTGGGAACGTTTCACGGATGCTGTCATTGAAGCGATTAATGAGCGCGAGCAGCCAGCTGTGTTTATTTTGTGGGGGAGCCATGCTCAGAAAAAAGCGAGCTTCGTGAATACCAGCAAGCATTTGGTGCTGAAGTCCGTTCATCCGAGTCCATTGGCGGCCCACAGAGGCTTTTTTGGCAGCAAGCCTTTTTCGCGTACCAATGCATTTTTGCAGGAGCATGGAATGGAGCCGATTCGGTGGGAGATTCCTAACCGCTAGCACTGGAGGTGAGGACATGCGTCAATGGAAGGGACGTCAGGTCATTTTATATCACGGCAACAACGATCATACCCAGAAGGTGCGCGGCACGCTTGAAAAATGGGATGATGTACGAAAGTGCGTTATTATAGGCCCGAAAATGCTGGCTATTCCTTTTGAAAATATTTCGTATATTACCATGCTTCCTCCGGGGCGTGAGCGTAGAAGCCGCCATCCGGCGAAGCTGAACGCAATCGGTTATGTAATTAGTGTTCCGTTACAGTTTGATAATGCCATTCATTTTCAGTCGGCGGTGACGATTTGGAGAGAAGATCAGCTGGTTGCTTATAATGTAAAGCTGGTTAGTCACTCGGCACACAATGTAATCCTTGAAGATGGACAAATCTTATCTAAGGAAGGGCATTTGTTTGTGGTAAGGTCACTACGTGGGGAACTTTAACTGTAATAATTCACCTTTTTTTGATGAAGGGTTCAATTTAGTTAACTGCTTACCGATAAAAGATAATGGGATTGTTAATAATACCCTGTTTTATAGAATGAAACAAAGGGAGAGAAACGAATGGAACGTATGAAACGTATGAGCAAACGGAGTACCTTCTTACTTGCTTTGCTGATGTTTGTATTTGCAGCATGGCCAGCAGGTTTGCTCCAGGCTGAGGAGAGCAAGACCTCCACGGTAGAGTGGGATAGTCAAAATCCGACTACATTGAATCTGGGGGGAAACCCCGCTCAATTAAAAGTGTGGTCATTGACAGAAAAGGGCAAGGAAGATGTTACACAAAAGGCAGAATGGATCTCTGGGGATTCAAGTATTTTAAAGGTAGATAAGGGACTCATTACTCCTGTGTCAAAAGGGCAGATTAAGATTGTTGCCACATATGAGCAGCAAACGGTAAGTGCAACGATTACAGTAAAATCGCCTTACAGCAAGCTGCAATTAAATCTGTCTAGTCCCATTAATTTGACGATTGGCGGAGAATCAAAGCAATTGACTGCTCAAGGTGTACTTACTGGAGGTGGGACGGAAAATGTATCCGGTGTCGAATGGACTTCCTCGAATACGGCTGTTGCTACCGTTGAAAATGGTCTTGTTCGTCCACTTGCCAAAGGCGTGACTTACATTAAAGCAAGCAAAGATGAACTTAAAGCACAAACGATTGTGTATGTGCGTTCTTCTTCTCAGGCTTTAGTATTGAGTGCAACTGGGTCCAAATCGGTCTTTCTAGGTAGCTCCCCCATTCAGGTTAGTGCAACTGATGTCAACCTGACTGGCGGCAAAACAGATGTGACCAACACGGCAGAATGGACTTCCTCCAATCCGCTGGTTGCCACAGTCGAGCAAGGTAAAATCACACCGATGGATGCAGGCAATTCGACGATTACAGCGTCCTATCACGGTTTGAGCAAGACTCTGAAGATTAATGTACTTCCAACGGTTGAAAAACTGGTTTCAAGCAAAGCCAGTCTGACTCTCGAAACAGGAGGAAAAACTTCTCTTCCGAGTATATCTGCTTATTTGGTCAATGGAGCAAAAAAAGCAGTTCAATCCGATGTGAAATGGAGCTTAAGCAGTGAAAGTGCAGTTAAAATAGCAAATGGTAAGCTAGTTGCAGTGAACCCAGGCAGTGCAACATTGACAGCAACGGTAGGTGCGCTCAAACTGGATATTCCAGTGACTGTGCAATACAAAGTGCTCAAGTTGACGGCTTCTGAGAAAAAATATGTACTGGTTGCAGGCCAAGAAGCAAGTATTCCGACAGTAAAAGCCCACATGGCTGGTGGTGGAATCCTGGATGTTACCAATCAGGTAAGCTGGGTAGGTACAACAGCCGCAGTTACAGTAGCAAATGGTAAAGTAAAAGCAGTGAATGGCGGTAACTCTGGAATCAAGGCTATGTATATGAACAAATATGTGAAAGTACCTGTCATTGTGGAAGGAGCCATTTCTACATTGACACCAAGCTTTTCGAATGCCGAAATGAATTTGAAAGGAAGTAAGTCCATCAAAGTCATCGGCATATATACGGATGGTAAAAAAGTTACCCTGAGCAGCAAAGTGAAATGGACAACATCGAATGCTTCCGTAGCGATCGTAAAAGGCTCTTCCATTAAAGCTGTTGGAATTGGAAACGCAACGATTACGGGCACATATCAGGATAAGTCGTTTAACGTCGAGATCAAGGTCACACCTAAGCTGCTCAAACTGGTATTGAGCAATAAAAACCTGAAGCTGCCTAAAGGCTCCTCTCAAGTGCTTAGTGTGAATGCAGTTTATGATTCAGGTGCTACTACCAATGTGACAAGCTCAGCGGTATGGACATCCTCCAAACCGTCGATCGTACAGGTTACAGCTGGTCAGGTGAAGGCCTTGGAAAGCGGAAGCTCCAGTATTAAAGTAGTCTATGGCGGTAAGAAGGTAACGACATCTGCCAAAGTGTTAAAATAGCTACGTACATTGCCACATCCACTTATACAAAATAACCCCCGGTCCAAAGACCGGGGGTTATTTTCAGCTTATTCTACGCCGTCCTGATAATGATTTTTCCAATGCTTATCGCCTTTGTGTGCGAAGTCTTCAACTGTCTTTTCCAAAGTAGCTACCAGTTGGGCTTTAATCTCAGAAATTGTGTCTCGGAACAGTCTTTCTTCCGTACCATTGATCTTTTCACCATATAGAGCCTGAGCGGCTATAAATTGACGATGTTGCTCCACAAAACTGTCAATCGAATGCAATGCATGCTCCACGTATTGGGAAATGCTATGATGCTCGTTAGGCAGTTGCAATTTTAATTCATGAACTCTGTTTAATAATGCCATGATGATCACCTCGTGCGTTTTGTTATGTCAATAATTATACATCATTTTCGGAAAACTTTCATTAAATTTTGATTAAAATGTGACTTTTATTATGTCATGATTGCATTTTCAATGGTGATCAGGCATAATTTTCGGAAATTTCATTATTTTCCTTTGTATTGTGATTTTAAAATTTGAAATATATGATACGAAGATGATGCAAGAGCAAGCTGCGACAGCTGTCTTTCTGACATGTTATAATGGGGAAAAGCCCAGTCGGAAAGGTTGTCAGTATGGTATGAAGCTTTTTAAAGGTTTATTTTTGGGGATTCTGATTAGTCTTCTTTTGTGGTGTGCCTTGTTTGGGCTTGTCCGCTGGATGTCTCATTAAGTCGCTTCCTGTATCTTATACAATAACTCTTGCGACTGTATCCACGTCATTAACAGAAATCGTATATACGTGTTCGTCATCATAGAGCTTGAATTGCTGAGTTTCTTGGTCAGATAGGAGCTTAGGCCAGCCAATTACGGTACTTCCATTCAGTAACCGGACTACAACGGCTTGCATTTGGCTCACGGCCAGTTTGATCTCATCGTTCATTCGTGCAACCTCCTCTCTATACTATTTGTCGTCCAATATTCAACCTTTTTTTATAGTTAGTAAGGGGTTACAAAAAATAAAATCCGGGGATTACCTTAGTTGAAGGCATCTATTGGAATAGCTTGAAGGGAAGAGAGAAAATTGAAGAAAAAGTTGCTAAGTTTTATAGTTTTAGTGCTGCTAGCTGCGGGCGCGTATTGGTTTGAAGGAGGCAATCTTCTTACGAAAATAACAGGAGAGAACCCGCCTTCCTCGGCGGCTCAGGTAACGCTGCAATTCCCGTCAGGTCGTTACCCTGAAACGGCGCAGCATATTAAGGAAGCCATTCAGGCGGGAAAATCACCAGTATGCACAATTGACCGTGAAGGAGCCGAGCAAAATCGCAAGCATTCGCTTACAGGTGTTCCCACTCGTAAGGGATACGATCGTGATGAATGGCCGATGGCTATGTGTTCAGAAGGAGGCAAAGGTGCAAATGTCAAATACATAGCCCCTAAGGATAATCGTGGGGCAGGATCATGGGTTAGTCATCAATTGGATGAGTATGAGGATGGAACTCGTGTAAAATTCGTTATTAAATAGTTTTTGATTTCGTGTTTTTACCTTTTAGCTCCTTAGATGTTTCCTGTTTGGCCTTAACCAACGCCAGAAAATCAAAAAAATCACCTAGTGTATTGAAGCCGGCACCTAAAATGGCCAAGTCTTCAGCGGATAGTTGGTTAAACCATTCCATTTGCTTAGCATCAAACATATTATCACCGCCAACCATTGATAATGTAGTGTATGTACTGACGGCAACAAAGGTCAGGGCTCAGGCATACCAATTAAGTATGCCTGTTTCTTGTGCAGAGGATGTGTAGAACTCATGTTTAAATTTAATTTTTATACTAAAATCGTCTCCATCGTTATCGTATTGCTTATACCTCTGCTGATCCTGTATGTCTATTCTAATCAGACAACGACAGGTGTATTACGTGAGGAGCTGAATCAATCTAATTATAATCAGCTGACTTTTTTTCAAAACCAGGTGAATACGAATATTGAAATGATTTCCTCCTGGCCGCATCTGCTGATTCATGATCCTGATGTAGCCAGTTTTCAAGCGATTTTTTTGAAGGACAAAGTTCTCAATCTGGATGGAATTAACCTTGTCAAACGGATTCAAACCAAGCTTGGGCTTCAGGAAAGCTCTTCTAATTGGAGAACCGGACTGAGTATCTATTCTCCTTCGCTTGGACGGGTTGTATCGGAAAATGGAGCAGGTTTATATGACCAGAAAAAACTAAATCAGCTGATAAAAGACGGCTGGCAGGTATCCAAAAAAAGATCATACGGGAAAGACCAATTTATATTTTCATTGTATACATTATCCCCGTTTTCTTCACTTGGTAATCCAGAAACTGCTAACACGATTATTAAGGTTGAATTTGACAGCAGTAATATTCAGGATATGCTTGACCGCTTCAAAGGTGATGGACGCAAGGAGCCTTTTTATTATAAAAAAGGCGTAGGAGCGATCTATAATCGTACTGCCAATGAAGAGCTGTCTGGACAGCTGATTTCAAAATTGGAAAAAATGGGACTCCATGAAGTTGACAATCTGACTGTGAAAATTGGAGAAGAAAGCTACCTGGTTCATGCCGTTCTTTCGCAAACGACGGGTTGGTATTTGATTGATTACATGCCTTTGTCTGATATGATGTCTCCGATTTACTCATCGAATCGACTGTTTTATATAACGGTTGTTGGCTCGCTGCTGGTAGGCCTGATTGGCGCTTACTTGCTTCATTCACAGGTACAAGTGCCGATTCTTCAGCTTGTGCGGGCATTTAGGAGACTAAAGGACGGAGACTATGCTGTTCGATTAAGTCTAAGGGGGAGTCACGAGTTTGCTTTCCTGTCTAGTCAATTCAATCAGATGGTCGAACAGATTCAGGAGCTGTTTGAGAAGGTGTATGTTGAGCAGCTACATGTCAAGGAAGCGCGACTAAAGCAGCTCCAGTCACAAATCAATCCACATTTTTTTTATAATTGTTTTTCGTTTATCACAAGTATGGCGAAGCTGCGCAATCATGAGGCGGTCGTGGCCATGGCTCATAATTTATCCAGGTATTATCGATATACAACAAGACAGGAGCGGGATTTAGTTCCATTATCAGAGGAAGTCGAGTTTGTTCAATATTATTTGAACATACAGCAGATGCGTATGCCAAGGCTAACGTTCTTAGTTCATGTTTCTTCGCAGGCCAGCAGTCTGCCGATTCCGCCGCTTATAGTGCAGCCACTGGTGGAAAATGCGGTGCTGCACGGAATAGAGCCTCAAGCGGAGGAGGGTCTAATTCATATTTTGACTGAGCGTGTTGGCTCGTATATGTACCTGATTGTGGATGATAACGGACTCGGTTTGAGTAGAGAGGCTATAGCTGCCCTGACATCAACGCTTGACAAGCCTGTGGAAGAGGATCATGGATACGGTTTGTGGAATGTGCATCACCGCATGCGATTACATTTTGGGGAAGATGCCGGACTGGAGTTCTCTTTGTCTCCATTGGGAGGATTGCGTGCAGTATTAAAATGGTCGATCTCAACAGAAGGAGAGCATGCGAATGGTTTAATTGAGCCTTCGCCAGATTCGAATATAGTTAAAACGGAGGGACCAGATGGTTCAGATATTACTAGTAGATGATGAGAGTTATGTAACAGAAAGTCTGGCAGCTACCATTCCGTGGGAGACGCTAGGCATCGAGAGGGTTCATCAAGCGGTTTCCGCATTAGCAGCAGTGGATGTGCTGGAAGCGTACGATATTGATATTCTGGTTACCGATATTCGTATGCCTGGTATGACGGGACTGGAGTTGATTGTTGAAGTAAACGAGCGATGGCCGCATATCCGAAGTTTGTTACTGACAGGCTATGCCGATTTTGAATATGCTAAAAAAGCACTTCAGCTTAAGGCTTTTGATTATATTTTAAAACCGGTGGATGATGAAGAGTTTATCAAATGTGTGTCAGCCGCCATGGATTCGCTAAAGGAAGAATGGGAAGCATTTGATAAGGTTCACCAATTACAATATAGCCGCAGAAACGATTTTGGTGTACTGCGGACCCATTTGATGCATGATTTGCTACTCGGGCGTGATTTACCAGTACCAAAAATAGAGAGCAAAATGTCCGAGTACGAAATCAAGCTACGTACGGGACATCCTGCCAGTATGCTGCTTATTCAGCTAGGAAAGCATTTTTCTGATATGGACTATCATTCAGTCTCCTTAATTGAGTATGCGATTGGAAATATTGCCGAAGAAGTGTTCGCACCTGATTTTCACGTTTGGCATTGCAAAGCGCCGCATGACTGCTTAATTGTATTAATAGAAGGAAATTGGAATGCATTTCCTGAACGGAGTGTGGATGAGCAGAATCTTTGTTTGCGTGCGGCGATTGAGACCTTTCGAAAAAATGTGAGCAATTACTTGAAAGGGGAAATTTACGTTGCATTAACCGGATGGTTTAAGTTTCCAGAGGAGCTACCTAAGCTATATCAGACAGCGATTAGATCTTTATACTGGAATCATCAGGAGGAAACGGATGCACTGCTATTCATAGAAGAACAGACAGAACAGCCACACAGTTCAGTTAAGTCACTAGAGGGGCTTTATATGCACCCTACGCTTACTCATCTGCTCGAATCCAGGCAATGGGACGAGGCTGAAGCGAAAGTGAGCCGTGTATTTGGAAAAATGGAAGAGGTGGGATATACACGCGAGCATTTATATGAGCTGTTTATTTCGGTGACGAGCGCCTTTATGTATACAGCGCACAAACAAGGACGTTTCATTACACAGATGGATCAAGTAGGCTTCGATCCGTTACATGCGCAGAAAATGGTTCATTCGTTCCCCCACCTCAAAGAGTGGATATTTTCCATGATGAACAAACTTAAATCTGAATGGTCCGCAAGCGAACAAAGCGCTAAAAGTTATGTGGTCAAGCAGGTTCAGGAGCTCATCTCCCAGGATAAAGGCCAGGAGCTGTCTGTTAAGACGATTGCTGATCAGGTTTATCTTCATCCAGTCTATCTGTCTAAAATTTATAAAGCTGAAACCGGAGAAGGTCTGGGTGACTATATTATCCGAATGAGAATGGAGCGGGCTCTTTATTTGCTCAAATATTCCAACAAAAAAATATACGAAATTACGACGGAACTAGGCTACCAGAATCCCCAATATTTCAGTAAAATGTTCAAAAAGCATTACGGAATGACTCCGCACGAATTTCGAGATCAGTAGAGATGGGACCAGTAAAGACGAAATCAGTAAAGATCAGTTGGGAAAGGTGCAGAAATATTTATTTTGTGACATAGGCTGTGAAGAAAAGCCCTTCTATAATAAAAGAGTAGAAAATGATTTCTAGAGGGGGAACAATATGCGAGTTCATTCGAAGAAAAAGCTGTTGTCGTTGCTCGCCGCAACTATGGTATTAGGAGTTGGCCTTGTGGGCTGCTCAGGTGCGGAAAATGATGGGAATGCGGACGGCACAGCTAAAACTGAAAACGTATACAAAGAAAAATACAATCCAGAAGTCACAATTTCCACGGTATGGGGTGTAGATCCCGCCTTAAAATTTAAAAATGGTGAATCTATCGAAAATAACATTGCGACCAAATGGGCTAAAGAGAAATTCGGTATTAATATCAAATCACTCTGGTCCGTCACGGATACGAATGGTGCATTTGCTACGAAGCTGCGTTTGGCTATGTCCTCCGGTCAGGAGATGCCGGACGTCGTTGTACTGGGGACGGAAAATGAGCAACTGGCACAGGACATGATCGATTCCGGTATGTTTGTAGAGGCTGGTCCGTTGTTTGACAAGTACGCTTCGGATTCCTGGAAGCAGGCGATGAATCAGGATACGAATGTATGGAATCAGTATAGCCGAGATGGTAAGAAAATGGGTATTCCTGTGCTTGATTTCGCCTATAACCATGATTATGTATTGTGGGTACGACAAGATTGGTTGGATAAGCTGGGTATGAAGGCTCCTGAGACGATGGATGATCTGGAAAAAGTGATGGATGCCTTTAAAAATAAAAATCCGGACGGACTGGCTCCGAACAAAGTGGTTCCGCTCAGTATCGGTTTTAAAACATCCATGAACACTTGGATGGGTGACCCGTCCTGGATTTTCGGGGCATATGGCACACTACCTCAGCAGTGGAACAAAGGCGCGAATGGCAGTTTGGAATATGGCTCCGTGCAGCCTGGCATGAAGCCGGGTTTGCAAAAGCTGAGCGAGTGGCTCAAAAAGGGATATATCCCTCAGGAAGCAGCATTGTGGGATGAAAATAAAACGGCAGAACCTACAGTCGCAGGAACAGCCGGCATGATTCCTGGGCCATATTGGATGAGCGGCTGGCCGCTTCAGGATACAGTCAAAAATGCGCCGGGTGCCATATGGAAGCCGATTAAGATTCCAGCAGGTCCTGACAACAAAGCCATGCGTCACGGTACGCAATACACCAATGGTGTTGTACTAATCAACAAACAAATGCAGCATCCTGAAGCTTTTTTCACTTATCAAAACTATTTGTTTGACCATTATGCTAATGCCAAACCGGATAGCGATTTGTCGAATGGGCTGTTTAAGGGCTACGATTATGATTTGGATGCGGACGGAAAGCTAATGTCTATCGATAAAATACCAGGCGGTTATGTAAACTCTATTCGTTATTTGCTGGTTCGTGATGGTGCGCGTATACCTGATGCCCAAATGAAGGCTTTGCTAAGTTTGGCTAACGGCGCAGAACCGAAGACCCGTCTGGAGAAAGATGTAATGGTGAACTACGGGAAAGGTACTCCTGCAGCTGCCAAAGTGCTTATGGAACAGAAGGATATCTCCATGAAAGATCAGTTCACAGGTCCAACTACGCCAACCATGAAGGCTAAAAAGGACTATCTGGATAAAATTGAAAGTCAGACCTTCAATGAAATTATTTATGGCAAGCAGCCGATCTCTGCTTTTGATACCTTTGTGCAGACGTGGAAAACAGCGGGTGGCGAACAAATTACAAATGAAGTAAACGAATGGTATAAAAGCGTCGAAAAGTAAAAACCAATGATGTTGTAACAGAGTAGGAAGGCTGTCCCGAGGTGGGCAGCCTTTTTACTACAGTTTCACCCGTATCGAGTGGAAATGAATGCGCTATCATGGTGTATTTGAAAAAAAGTTTTATTCGTTTGGCGAGCTTAAAAAAATGATTGCTTTTGTGCCATGTATGTTGGTTTTTTGAACTGTCGGGACTGCGAAAACGCTTTTATAATTGAAGTATACCATGAATGAAAGTTACAGGAGGAACTGCAATGAGAAGTCTGCAACGTACGTGGCCATTTCATATCATGCTGCTGCCAGCCATCATTTTCTTAATTGTATTCAGCTACATTCCGATGGGCGGCATCGTGATGGCCTTTCAAAATTACAAGCCTTGGCTAGGCATAACGGGTTCCGAGTGGGTTGGACTGGATAACTTCCGCTTTTTGTTTCAACGGGAGGACAGTCTTCAAGTTGTCTGGAATACACTAATTATTGCTGTGTTAAAGATGTTTTTCAATCTGGTGGTTCCGTTTGTTTTTGCTATACTGCTGAATGAAATTCGCAAGGTCGGACTTCAGCGATCCATTCAGACACTGGTTTATCTACCACACTTTCTGTCGTGGGTCATCTTGGGCGGAATTCTGATTGACCTGTTGGCTACAGATGGATTTATGAACCGTATTCTCGGTAGTTTCGGGATCCAGCCTATCTTTTTTCTGGGAGATAATAACTGGTTTCGATTTACTGTCATTGTTTCAGATATATGGAAGGAGTTCGGCTACAACACCATCGTATTTCTCGCTGCACTGGCGGGTATTAATCCTTCGTTGTATGAGGCTTCTGAAATGGATGGAGCGAGCCGCTGGAGACAGACGCTACACATCACTGTACCTTCGTTAATTCCGATGGTAGTCGTTGTTGGAACGCTTGCACTTGGCAATGTACTGAATGCCGGTTTTGACCAGATTTTCAACCTTTATAATCCACTGGTTTACCAAAAAGGCGATATTATTGATACATTCGTCTACCGGACAGCGTTAATCAATGGGGAAATGGGCTTTGCCACCGCTATCGGCTTGTTCAAATCCGTTATCAGTATGATTCTCATTCTGATATCTTATCGACTTGCTTACAAATGGGCAGGTTACCGCATATTCTGATTCCACGAGGCTGAAAGAGGGAGAGTCATGTATCATAAAACAACGCCATACCGCATCTTCAATGTGTTTAATATTTGCTTACTAGTGATGTTGTCTATCATGTGTATCGTTCCACTGATTCATGTGTTGGCGGTATCATTTAGTGCTAAATCAGCAGCAGATGCCAATCTGGTTGGACTGTGGCCAGTGCAGTTTTCATTAGAAGCCTATAAGAAGACAATGAATAACCCGATTTTTCTGCACTCCATCTGGATTTCTGTCTGTCGGACTGTATTGGGAACCGGCTTGACACTGCTGATTACCTTTTTAGCTGCTTATCCACTTTCAAAGGAAACATCTGTGTTCCGTAGCCGAAACGTATATTCATGGTTGTTCGTGTTCAGCATGATTTTTAACGGTGGTCTGGTTCCATTCTATATGGTTATTCAAAAGATCCATCTCATGGATAGCTTCTGGGTACTTGTTTTGCCAGGAGCGGTCAACACATTTCTGGTCATCCTTATGTTGAACTTTTTTAGAGGAATTCCCAAAGAGATGGAAGAGGCCGCATTGATCGACGGAGCAGGACATTTTCGGACATTGTTTAGTATCTTTTTACCGATATCCATGCCTTCCATTGCGACGATTGCGCTGTTTAGTATGGTATTTCATTGGAACTCCTGGTTTGACGGTCTACTCTATTTGAGCAATGCAAAGGACTATCCGCTCGCGACGTTCCTGCAAACTGTAATTATTCAGAAGGACATGAGTTCCATGAGCATGAGTCCAAAGGAGATGGAATTACTTTCTCAAACGACGGTTAATGCAGCGCAAATTTTCATTGGTGCAGCGCCTATTCTCATTGTATATCCATTTTTACAAAAGTATTTTGTTAAAGGTATGACGCTAGGTTCCGTCAAAGAGTAATAGAAATAATAAGGAGATGATTTACAGTGACGTATCAAAACATAACTAAGTACCCCCCGATTAGTGAGCGAATTCCACGTATGCTGCATGGAGCGGACTATAACCCGGAGCAATGGCAGCATTACCCTGAGGTGTTAGCGGAGGATATTCGTCTAATGAAACTAGCCAAATGTAACGTGATGTCTGTTGGCATTTTCTCATGGGTATCATTGGAGCCTGAGGAAGGTGTATTTACGTTTGAGTGGCTGGATCGTATTCTGGATTCGTTTGCTGAGAACGGAATCTATGCATTTTTGGCTACTCCTAGTGGAGCAAGACCAGCCTGGATGTCACAAAAATATCCTGAGGTGCTGCGTGTGGAGGCTAACCGTGTCCGTAATCTGCACGGGTTTCGCCATAATCACTGTGCTACATCGCCTGTTTACCGGGAAAAAGTACGTATCATGAATACGAAGCTAGCCGAGCGTTATGCTAACCATCCGGCTGTTATTGGCTGGCATATTTCCAATGAATTTGGTGGAGATTGCCACTGTGATTATTGTCAGGAGGCATTTCGCGCTTGGGTCCAGGATAAATACGGTACGCTGGACAAGCTAAATCACGCATGGTGGACGACCTTTTGGAGTCATACGATTACGGACTGGAGCCAAGTTGAGTCCCCGGCACCTCACGGTGAAACACAGGTTCATGCCATGAATTTGGACTGGAGACGGTTTGTGACCGATCAGACCGCAGATTTTATCAAGCATGAGATTGTGCCGCTCAAGGCTGCAAATCCAGCAATTCCGGTCACAACCAATTTGATGGAGTTTTTTGAAGGATTGAACTACTGGAAGTTTGCTGATCTGCTCGATGTTATATCCTGGGATAGTTACCCAACATGGCATGATCGTGAGGGAGATGATAGCCGTCAGGCTGCTAAAGTGGCCATGATGCATGATATTATTCGTTCAATCAAGGGAGGTAAGCCTTGGATGCTCATGGAGAGTACACCAAGTTTGACGAACTGGCAAGACGTTAGCAAGCTGAAGCGGCCGGGAATGCATCTGCTCTCGTCTTTACAGGCTGTGGCACACGGGTCAGACACCGTTCAATATTTTCAGTGGCGGAAAAGCCGCGGTTCGAGTGAAAAGCTGCATGGTGCGGTTGTCGATCATATCGGACATGAGCACACTCGGGTATTCGGGGATGTGACCCATGTCGGTAATACGCTGGAAAAATTGGAGGAGGTTATCGGTACATCTGTACCGGCGGAGGCCGCAGTCATTTTTGACTGGGAGAACCGTTGGGGAATCAACGATTCACAGGGACCGCGGAACAAAGGTGTAAAATATGAAGAGACAGCTGAAGCGCATTATTTGGCGCTGTGGGAGCAGGGTGTGCCTGTAGATGTCATTCATATGGATGCAGATTTCTCCAAATACAAACTTTTGGTAGCTCCGATGTTATATATGGTCCGCAGCGGCGTGGGGGAGCGTATACAGAAGTTTGTTGAAAACGGTGGTATTTTCGTAGCAACCTATTGGTCTGGTATCGTAGATGAACATGATTTGTGCTTCCTTGGAGGCTTTCCGGGCCCGCTTCGTAAGACGCTGGGGATCTGGTCGGAAGAGATTGACGGATTGCATGATCATGACCGTAATCACATTTTGCCGGTTGAAGGCAATGAGCTGGATCTGCAAGGGGAGTATGAAGCTGTAGAATTGTGTGATCTCATTCATACAGAGGGTGCAGAGGTACTGGCTGTGTACGGTTCAGACTTTTATGCAGGACGCCCAGCTTTGACGGTGAACCGTTTGGGACAAGGAAAGGCTTATTACATCGCATCACGCAACATCGGACTATTCCACAGTCATTTTTACAGAAGTTTAATTGAGGATGCAGGAATCAGTAAAGCGCTCAATGTGAAGTTGCCTCATGGAGTGAATACGGCGATTCGTACCGATGGAGTTCATGATTATATTTTCATATTGAATTTCACGCATGAGCCACAAAAGATTATGTTGGATGGACGAACTTATGCGGATATGCTTGAAAATCATGTGATAGAAGACGGTAGCATTCAATTGGATGCCTACGCTGTTAAGGTTTTAAAGACAGAGCGCAATAAATAGAACATGATATTTTAAGTGTGATCTCTATCGTTTTCCCGAGTGGGAGCTGGTAGATTGGTCAGAGGCAATGAGAAGTATACAATTCGGATGGGAGATGACTTATGAAAACAGGTAACCGCACGATGGTATTTGCGATGTTGATCTTGTTATCCAGCTTATTGTATCCGTTCGGTTCTGTAGGGTTTGGTGCGGCTTCGGCCGCCCCTGCTTTCGCCAAAGGAGCAGATATAAGCTGGGTAGCAGGAATGGAAGCGCAAGGTATGAGTTGGAAGGATAAGAAGGGTGTTCGTCGAGATATACTGCAAATTTTGCGAGATGACTATCAGATCAACGCGGTGCGTATCCGTGTGTGGGTAAACCCTGACATGAAAGATTATGCAAGCGGATACATGAATGCCGAAAAGGCAGCAGAACTGGCGCAACGAGCTAAAAAGTTAGGTATGAGCGTTATGCTGACTCTACATTATAGTGATTCTTGGGCAGATCCAGGGCAACAGAACAAACCTTATGCGTGGCGCAATTTCACATTTACACAACTTATGGATGCAGTCTGGTCCCATACGGTCTATGTTATGAACACGATGAAAAGCAAGGGGGTAACACCGGACTGGGTGCAGATCGGTAATGAGACGAACAATGGAATGCTCTGGGAAGACGGCAAAGCTTCGGTGAACATGAAAAACTATGCGTGGCTCGTCAACACGGGCAATAACGCTGTAAAATCGGTAAGCAGTAGTACTAAAACGATCGTACATTTAGCCAACGGGGATAACAGTTCTGTGTTGAACTGGAATATCGGCGGACTGATTGATAATGGAGCTCAGTTTGATCTCATCGGACTGTCTCTGTATCCCTCTCCTGCGGACTGGCAGGGCAAGGTGGATCAGACGATTACCAATGCCAATAACCTCATTGCCAAATACGGAAAAGGCATTGTCATCAGTGAAATCGGGATGGAATATAATGAACCTGCGGCTTCCAAGGCATTTATATTTGCAATCAAAACGAAGGTTCGGAACATCGGAGGCGGTAAAGGTACAGGGGTATTTTATTGGGAGCCTGCTGCAACTCCAGGTTACAATCAAGGTTATAACAAAGGTGCTTGGCAGGCTGACGGTAAACCAACCTCAGCTTTGGAAGGATTTATAAATTAAGAAGTATGTAAGAGTAGATCAAAGAACCTCTAGTTCGCATTTATCAGACTAGAGGTTCTTTATTGTTATCTAGGGCTCTTGGAAGTTATAGGATTAGGCTTCTCGGTTCACCTTGAAGAACGAAATGAGCTCTTCCAGCTCGCCAGACATCAATGTAAGCTTGTCAGAAGCTTGGACAATAGAAGCCATAGACTCAGCCTGTTCTCCAATAGTATGCTGAATTTGTTTGCTGCTGTCGACTGTTTTGCTAACTGTGGAAGACAGCTCGTCAGAGGTAGCTGACATTTCCTGCGTGCTGGCTGAAATCTGCTCCGTTGCACTGGATACTTCCTGGATTTGTGACGACACTTTATTAGACGCATCTAAAATTTCAGAGAACATTTCGCCTGTCTGCTTCGTAACTTCTAGCCCAATCTGAACTTCTTTTGTACCAAGGCTGATGCCTTTTACAGTCTGTTCAATTTCTTTTTGGATTTCTTCAATAAGCTCTGCAATTTGTTTGGCAGACTCTTGAGACTGTTCAGCCAAATTACGCACTTCTCCCGCTACGACTGCAAAACCTTTGCCTTCTTCACCGACTCTGGCAGCTTCAATAGAAGCGTTCAGTGCAAGCAGATTCGTTTGACTGGCAATGCCTGTAATGATGCTGACGATATTGCTGATTTCGTTAGAACGGTTCTGCAGCGCATTAACGGAATCAGCTGTACTTTCCATTGTAGTGGAGATAGAGTCCATTTGAGCGGAAAGCTTTTGGGCTACCTGATTGCCTTCAACGGAGCGTTTTTCCATAGAATAAGCTTGATCGGCTACGGAAGAGGAGCTCTCCGCAATGGTTTGGATAACCGTCGACATTTCATTCATAGCTCTGGAGCTTTCAAGTGCTGCGTGATCCTGAGCTTCAAGCCCTTGGGTTATTTCCTGAATATTGCTGTTAATGACGTTCGTATTCGTACTGTTTTTCTCGCTAATGCTTAACAATTCCTGGGCAGATCCCGTAACTTCTTGCGTGGTATCCTGTACTTTCACCATTGTATCGTTAAGGTGTTTGATCATTGAATTAAATTTTTGATTGATAATGCCAAGGTCGTCCTCGCCTGTCTTGATTTTTACATTCAGATTTCCCTCGCTGACTTCTTCAATGCCCTTCATCAGGCTACGAATCGGGGAGAGGGTGCGTTTTACCAGTAAATATTGAATCGTTAAGAAGATGGCAAGAAACAGAATGAGCAGTGAAACACCGTATACAAGCAATTTATGAAGGCCGGTAGGTACAGAGCTCGCATCTACGTCAAAGTAAATCGCACTTGTGACTTTCCCGCTAGCATCTGTAATCGGGTAAACAATAGTAGTCCATGTGCCATATTCGTCCGTGTAAAAGCTGCTTAATGCTGATTCATTAGATTGAAGCATCTTTTTTACGGCTTGTGCATTTTCGTCAGGAAGAGTGTACATGTCCCCAATGTTCATCTTTAAGTCTTGGAAAGCTTGGACTAAATTTGTGGGAACGCCAATAATGGAGGTCTGATTTCCTTCTGTTAGCTCTGTGCCGAATATGTAAGCTTGGGCAACGTTAGGATAAAGTGTGTGAATAGAATCGAGAAATTTGCGTAAATCTTGTTGCACAGAGCCGTTATAATCTTTTTCATTCAATGCTTGTTGTACTTTTGTTTTATCAACATCTTCTGCCCATTTTTTAGTCAATACCTTAACTTGGTCTTGCAGCTGCGTGGTGAGAATGTTCTTTTGAAGTATATAGCTGGATGTGATGAGAATAGCTCCTATTAATACGATGTTAAGAAAAGAGATTAATAGATTTTTACCAAAAAAGGACATAGTTCTCCACTTCAAGTTTTTCACGTTTTCTTCTCCTTTGAATTAGCGATTTAGTTTCATATACAACCTATCCCATATATATTTCGACAATTTGCTTTCTAATTGTTAGGTATTTATTAAAAGGGAGAGTAGAAGGTTATACAAAAAGAACGGCGGCCCCCGAGTGAATGAAACGATGGGGCCGCCGCTTGTCGGCAAACTGGATTTATGTTGTTTTTCCAACTCAATTCTTACTAAATCACTTTATTGTTCAGACAATATTTAAAAAATAAGATAAATGAGGACAAACGGGTTTGCTTTACACCTATAAATACCTGGATTGCATTGAGGGTTCTTAACTTTTCTGTCCCTTATAAAAGAAGTGAAATGAGCAAGGGTAGTGAAATGAGCGATAAGACTGAGCTAATAACAAATGCAGATGCAGCTTCCGTTTCCAGTGTTTCATAACGGGTAGCAATCATAGCGGCCACAGCCGAGCCGGGAAAAGCGACAAGCAGTACGGCTTTGCTTACATCTTCATGGGATAGTCCTATCAGAACAGCAATACCGAGCATAACAATAGGCATTACGATGGCTTTCAGCATAGCAATGCTAAGTGCTTTTGGACTGAACGTAATCTTCTTGATACCAATGGTTACCCCGATGGCAAATAGGGCTGTACCGGCAGTAACATTGCCGATTTGATCAAACATGGATTGTAAAAGTTTCGGAGCGTGGAATCCACATAGAGTCAATATGACACCAAACAAAGGTACACAGGCAAGTGGCTCGCTGAGTCCATGAAGGACTGATTTCATAGTGACTTTAAATAAGTTGCCTTTAGTGCCGTCGGATTCTGTTGTTTTGCGCTGGCCGACCGTTCCCAAAATACTTGCAAGCGGATCAAGAATGGCATTAACGACGATCCCGGTAATCGCAATCGGGATGGCGACTGTCGCACTTCCGAACAAGCTGCCCAGAACCGGAATTCCCATGAATGCAAAAGAAGGCTGTGTTGAATTCAATGCGAACATGGAGGATTCAGTCAGGCCTTTTTTGGCAATTAAGCGATAAACAATGAGCAATACAATATAAAAGCCGATTACACCAAGTAGCAAAGCCACAAGAAAGGGCCACTTTTGAATCAACGTCTCTCTTGGTGTCGTCGTAATCCCAATAAACAAATGTGCGGGTAGAGCAAACTTCGTCACGAGTGTATTTAATCCCTTAGAAGAAGCGGGGTTAAAAGCTTTAAACAATCCTGCGAAATAACCAATTAAAATGACAAAGAAAATAGGAATTAAGATAATAAAAATATGACCTGTAGCCATGATGTCGCCTCCAATGAAGATGTCCGCCAAAAATGGCGGACATCAGTTAAATAATCACTTTGCGTATGCAAGTATAAATTTGATGTTGTTCGCTATTTTTTAAACCAGGACCGCTTCCTGACCATATTGTTTGATGGGTTTATATTTACAGTCCCACATCGCATCTCGAACTGCTTGTGCGATATCGTCCGGTTGATGACGCGCTACTCCATCCTGAACTGCTGCCTTGGCCACAGCCACGGCTACCGCTTCAGATACTTCGCGTAATTCATTGATTTTTGGCAGCAGGGAAGCACCAGGCTGCGACAAATCCACCATTTGAGCTACTGCATGGGCAGCTGCAGCAAACATGCTATCTGTTATGATTTTGGATTTTACCACGATTGCGCCAAGACCAAGACCCGGGAACACGAAAGCATTGTTGGATTGCCCAATTTCAAACTTAATATTGTTATAGATCACCGGCTCAAAAGGACTTCCTGTGGCAATCAGGGCTTTTCCTTCGGTCCAGTGGATCAAATCTTGCGGAGTTGCTTCTGCAAGTGGAGTCGGGTTGGACATAGGCATAATTATAGGACGTTCTGTATGTTTGGCCATTTCTTTAACGATTTCCTCACTAAATGCCCCACTAACACCGGAAGTACCAATCATAATCGTCGGTTTCACGCGGCGAATGACTTCAAGCAGAGGGATTTTTCCATCTTCAGCATGTTCCCAGTCACGGCATTCTGCAGCATCACGCGCATAAGGAACCTGAAATGGAAAAAGTCCTTCTGTTTCGTTGGTAAGCAGGCCACGGTAATCATAAGCCCAGAAGTTACGTCTTGCTTCTGCTTCTGACAGTCCTTCCAGCATCATGGCGGCGCTAATTTGGTCTGCATTGCCGATTCCGGCAGCTCCTGGACCAAAGACTAGAACCCGATGCTTGCTCAGTGGGATTCCGGACAATTGAACACCGGACATCACACCTGCGAGTGTAACCGCTCCAGTACCTTGAATGTCGTCATTAAAAGTCAAAATACTATTTCCGTATTTATTGATAATGTTCCGTGCATTGACATTGCCCAAATCTTCCCAGTGCAGCAGAGCATTCGGGAAAAAGGAAAGTGCAGCTTGAACATAAGTGTCAATAAATTGATCATATTGTTCTCCACGTACACGTTTGTGACGATTCCCCATATATAAAGGATCTTCCAATAGCTTCTCGTTGTTTGTACCTGCATCAAGAACAACTGCCAGCACCCGGCTAGGATCTATACCAGCAGCAGCTGTATACACAGCAAGCTTACCAATAGAGATATTAATACCTCCGACTCCCCAGTCCCCGATTCCCAAAATACTCTCGGAATCTGTGGCTACGATCAGGTCGATATCATCAGGGTCCAGGTTCAAATTCTTAAAAGCCTCTTCGATACCCGCCAGATTATCAATAGATAAATACATACCACCGGGCTTGTGATATTCATGACTGTATTCCTGTATAGCCTGGCCTACTGTTGGTGTATAAACAATCGGGAGCATTTCGCTTAGGTGCTCAGAGAGCAAACGATAATAAAGGACCGTATTGCGATTAAAAAGATCATTTAACGCAACATTTTTACGCAAATTATCCGGTTGGCTCTGAAATTGCTCGTAAACCCGTTGAACCTGTTCCTCAATAGTTAATATCGTAGGAGGAAGGAGACCGTCAAGTCCAAGTTGTTTCCGTTCTTCCAAGGTAAAAGCCACTCCTTTATTCAGCAGTGGGTTGGCAAGTAGATCTTTTCCGGTTAATTTGGTTTCGATAGATCCGTCTTCCGTAAAATGAAAAGCACGCATTTTTAATTCCTTCTTTCTAGAAAATTACATTTAGTTCATCCTTGAACAATTCGTGGACAAGTATACGCCTTATTTTAAACCAAGTGAACAAGTATGTTGTGTGAAAAATGGTTATATAAGTGTTTACATAAGAGAAATTATGAAAATGAAAGCGATTTTCAATGTTTTTTAAATGAAAATTTCATTTAATTTTCATAATATTTTCGGAAAATATTGATCTAATGTGATGTTTATCATAGTTTTTATAGGTGTGATTCGATTGAGTGTGCATGAAAAATAGCTTAACTTCATTTTATATAAACGAAGTTAAGCCATTTTTTGGGCTATAGGGATGGTTGAGGGACAATTCAATGCTTCGCAGCTTTATATTTAATGAATATCAGGCATTTAATTCTCCAATGCGATTGACGGCTTCATCAGTAACTGTAGCAGAGCGTCGCATCCAGCTGTTACGCCATTTCAATTGCATTATGATGACGAGGGTAAAGGCACAGAACGTAAGTAGGCTCAGACAGATGAAGCCCGGCATATAGGAACCCGTTGATTTGTACAGATGACCCAGTATAAGAGGGAGAAAGTACCCGCCTATGCCACCAGCAGCGCCGACGATGCCGGTCATGAGCCCGATTTCGTTGCCGAAGCGCTGCGGCACGAGCTGGAATACAGAGCCGTTGCCAGCGCCAAGGCACATCATGCCTACGAACAGCAGCACAACTACCACGGTAAGTGGCGGTAAAAACGCAATGCCGGCGAGCATAATCCCGGCCCCCGCATACAAGTACATTAGCATGCGTGAACCACCAATCCGATCGGATAAAAAACCACCTACAGGACGAAAAAAGCTTCCGGCAATCACACAAACGGTTGCAAAATCGGCGGCATGTACCGCGGAGAGGCCATACTGGGTATTGAAGAAAATAGTCAAATAATTAGAAAGGCCAACGAATCCGCCAAACGTCACGCAATAAAAGGCACAGAATACCCAGGCATCCCTCTGTTTGAGCACCGAAGCATATTGCGACAGATTTTTTGGTGCCGGGCGGTGAGGGCTGTTGCGGGCAAAAATACTGAACAGAATGAAGACGATTAAGATGGGGAGGATGGCCAATCCGAAAACGGCTTCCCAACTGCCAAAATGTTGAGCAATGCGGTTGGCGAACAAAGTCGCAAGGACGGTACCACTATTACCGGCTCCGGCAATTCCCATAGCCAAGCCTTGATGCTCTTTGGGGTACCATTGACCGGCTAACGGCAGCGCAGCTGCAAATGAAGCTCCAGCTACGCCCAAGAGTAGGGCAACAACGTATAATTGCTCCAGCGAATCAACCCACAGCCAGCCGAGCAAAAGCGGGATGATCGTGACAAGCATACCAATCTGTCCTGTGAGCTTGGGACCGATATAATCCGACATGAATCCGAGCACGAGCCGCAGCAGGGAACCACCGAGTATGGGTAGAGCGACAAGATTGGCTTTTTGTACAGGGTCCATTGGATAATCATTGGCAATTACAACGGCCAACGGTCCGATCATCCCCCATATCATAAAACTGATATCAAAATACAGAAAGGAACCAAATAAGGTGGGCTTGTGTCCGCTTTTCCAGAAACTTTTTTTGTTCATTCTCCATCTCTCCTGTTCTAATTGTTGTTCTTTGTCTGCAAAATGTAATTTGAACATGAAAAGCCGCAAATCGCCCCTACATGGTATCTAGGAAACGGTTTGCGGCTTCATTGCCGTGGTTGACACACTTCATTGTGAGTCGACTTGGTATGATCACGTTGGAGTGATTTTAATTCAAATTATAAAAAAGGATCTAATGTATGTCAATATACATAACACAAATTCGAGAAAAAAATTAAATAAAAGGTGAAAATATAGTTTTCATGTATTGAATGTTGACATGACATTCACAATTCAGTAATCTTAGATACATATCGGCACAACGATGTGCCGACTTTTACGGCAACGGTGCCCTTTTCCATTGAATGGAGAAGGGCTTTTTCTGTCTTATTTTATTCGGAGAATGGGGCTGGTTTAACATGATGAAAAAACTGGTCGTCGTCGGCAATGGTATGGCAGGCATCAAATGTGTGGAGGAAATACTCAATTTGGAGCCAGAGCGGTTCCAAATCACGATATTTGGTGCAGAGCCCCGTCCCGGGTACAACCGAGTGCTCCTGTCCAAAATGCTTCAGGAGGAGAGCTCATTTAAACATATCGTTACCCATGACTGGGACTGGTATGAAGAGAACGGGGTAAAGCTGTACGCGGGTGAACGCGTCTGTCGTATTGATGTTGCAGCCGGGATGGTGGAAACGGAATCCGGCATGAAAGAACCTTATGACATGCTCATATTGGCAACGGGCTCATTGCCTTTCATGCCGCCCATTCCTGGAGTGCGAAAACAGGGAGTAATTGCTTTTCGTGATGTGAATGATTGTGAAACCATGGCTAGATATGCCAAAACATACCGCAGGGCCACGGTTATCGGAGGGGGGCTGTTAGGACTTGAAGCTGCTCAAGGCCTGCTGAATCTAGGGATGGAAACTGAGGTTGTTCATAATGCGCAGTATCTTATGAACCGTCAGCTTGACCGGACGGCAGCTGTGCTTCTGCAGCGAAAGTTGGAGGAACAGGGCATGAGGTTTCATTTGGCGAAGGAAACGGTCAACATCATAGGCCGAAACAGGGCACAAGGCTTGATGTTTGCGGACGGGAACAGGCTGGACACGGATTTGGTTGTGCTGGCGGTTGGTATCCGACCGAATATCGAATTAGCTCAGGATAGCGGTCTGACTGTAAACCGCGCCATTGTCGTGGATGATTATATGCGCACGAGTATTCCTGGTATTTATGCCGTCGGCGAATGTGCTGAGCACCGGGGGATTTCATACGGACTGGTGGCGCCGCTATATGAGCAGGGCAAAGTGCTGGCAAAAGTTATTTGTGGTCGTGAAACGGCTCCCTATGAAGGGACGATTCCGTATGCGCAGCTCAAGGTAGCGGGGATCCATGTGTTTTCCGCAGGAGACATTCGCGATGAGGGAAACGAGACAGCAGTTATGGAATATAACGGGATGCTGGAGGTTTATAAAAAAGTGATGATGCACGGCGGTGCTGTCACTGGCGCCATTTTGTACGGAGATACGGCGGAAAGTACCTCGTTGCTCGGAATGGTACGGCGCGGGGCGTCCGCTACAGAGCTTACATCCCGGGATAACAGCCGGAGCAAAGCAGAGGATGCGGCAGCCGCACTGCCGGAAGAAGAAACGGTATGTGCGTGCAACGGCGTGAGTAAGGGGGCTATTTTGCGAGCGATTGCCACGGATAAGCTGAAGACGGTGGAAGAGGTGAAGAGCCGGACCAAAGCGTCCGGTTCCTGTGGGGGATGTCGGCCGCTGGTGGCTGCACTGGTCAAAAATAGTTTGTCCCGATCCACAGATTCCGGACCTGTAGTTACTCCAACCGCCCAAGAAATTGTCCCTGTGTGTGGATGTACGCATTACGATCATGATTCGCTTAAAACAGCTATGGTGGACGCAATCTGTCAGACTCCAGGTGAAGTAGTATCCCGTCTCGGTTGGACTAGACAGCAGGGGTGTGAATTGTGTCGTCCGGCTGTACTTTATTACTTGGAATCTCTCGGGTTGCGCGACAGATCTGCGACAAATCCATTAGGGGCTGGCGTTGCGGTTCAGGTCACACCGCAGTACGGAGGAGAGGCGCCCTCTGCGGGTCTGCGCTTTACGAACCTAAATGCCGAGGATCGGTCTTTTGTTGAGTCGGATCTGATGGATCAGGCATTTGTAGAAGTAGCCTGGCTAAGAGAGCGGTTGGCAACTTTATGGGGAAGTCTCGCATTGCCAGCGTTAGTTACAGTTGCTATTTGTCCTGGATCGGCGTATCCCGGAGGTGTACTTGTCCACGATATTGGAATATCTCGTTCTCCAGCAGGCTGGGAGGTCTATGCGGGTGGCCATGCAGAGCATCCGGTTCGCCAGGGGCACCTGCTTGGATTGGAGGAAGACCCGACAGAAGCGGTTCTGCTGACTGCAACTTGCTTGCAAATATACCGACATAGTGCCCGGTATGGGGAAAAAATGTGGGAGTGGATTGAAAGGACTGGTGTTCTGGCATTACGGGAAAGTGTGCTTGACGCTGCTCTTCGAAGTGGTCTAGCGGGTAGTCTGCGGACCACAATGCTGACAGGATGACGGGTTGAGTTGGAGTTATGGCGAATTATCTATCGTGCAGACGATAAAATTCCGAAAAATGGCGAAAGGAAGGTGGCTTTGATGTGTCAGTCGGGAGAAGGCAAACCGGAAGCTGGGCTACATGTACCGTCAGTAATGGATACGCAGTGCCCGTTTTGCAGCGTGCAATGTAAGATGACCGTTAGCACGGGTACAGAGACACTTGCGGGTATCATTCGTACAGTGTATAAGGCGGAAGGGAAGCATAATGCAGCCTCGCAGGGTAGGTTGTGCATCAAGGGAATGAATGCGCATCAGCATGCGACTCATGCGGAAAGGCTGGTACAGCCCCTCATTCGCAAAGAGGGTCAACTGGTTCCCGTCAAGTGGGAGGAGGCGTTGGATACTATAGCTAGCAGTTTCTCTACGCTACTGTCCACACAAGGTCCTGATGCAATCGGAATTTACGGTGGAGGTTCACTCTCCAATGAAACGGCTTATTTACTCGGCAAATTTGCAAGAGTGGCTGTAGGTACGCGATATATCGACTATAACGGGCGCTTCTGCATGTCGGCAGCGGCATCCGCTGGCAGTAAAGTGTTTGGCATTGATCGCGGACTGACCTGCAGGCTGGCTGATATTCCGTTGGCTCGTTGTATTGTGCTCGCAGGTACGAATATCGCTGAATGCCAGCCGACCTTAATGCCTTACTTTCACCAGGCGAAGGAAAACGGCGCCTTTGTCATCGTAATTGACCCGCGCGCGACACCAACGGCGGCCGCCGCTGATTTGCACCTGCAAATCAAGCCGGGTACGGATGCTGTGCTGGCCAATGCCATGCTAAAGGTCATCGTGGATGAGGGATTTGCGAATGAAGAGTTTATCCGCAAGCGGACCAACGGCTATGACCAGCTGTTGACTCATTTGAAGGGTGTGGATCTGAGAGAATCGGCTGCGTTGTGCGGAATTGAAGTAGAAATGATCCAGCAGGCAGCACGTGCCTTTGGCAGTGTGGAGACGGGCATCGTTTTTACGGCCAGGGGTGTTGAACAGCAGACAGATGGACATATGGCGGTGCGTGCATTTCTTAATCTGGTGCTGGCCACTGGCAAGATTGGAAGGGAAGGATGCGGTTATGGAGCTATCACAGGTCAGGGAAACGGGCAAGGGGGACGAGAGCACGGCCAAAAGGCTGACCAGCTTCCTGGTTACAGATCGATTGAGGATGAAGAAGATCGAGCCTATGTGGCGTCCGTATGGGGAGTGAAACCAAGCAGTTTGCCAGGAAAAGGGGTGTCCGCCTATGAAATGATGGAGCTTGTCCATCAGAAACAAATCCAAGCTTTGTTCGTGATGGGCTCTAATCCTATTGTATCTAACCCGAATGTCCGGCTGGTGGAGAAAGCCCTCAAAAAGCTGAATCTGCTGGTTGTGGCGGATATGTTTCTCACGGAAACCGCGCGAATGGCTGACGTCGTTTTGCCTGTGACATCTTATTTGGAGAATATGGGGACGATGACTAATCTGGAGGGCCGCGTTCTGCTACGGGAAGCGGCGAGGCCCGCACCAGGCGAGGCTAGAGATGACTGGAACATTTTGTGTCAGGTGGCTGCAAAGCTAAACAAGGGCGGCTATTTCTCGTACAGGGATGCCGAGCATATCTTTGAAGAACTGCGGCTCGCCAGCCGGGGCGGTCCTTCCGATTACTACGGGATCACATACGACAGGCTGCGTCGTGAAGAAGGAGTATATTGGCCATGCCCGTCTACGGACAGAGCCGGTATGGATACAATGTTTCGGGAAACCTTTGCCCATTCTGATCAAAAGGCTGTTTTTACGGTGGTTGAAAGCTGTGGAGCAGGAGAGGAGATATCAGAGGAGTACCCGCTTATTTTGACGAACGGCCGTGTACTGGCTCACTATTTGACCGGTGCACAAACGCGCAGAAGTCCGTCGCTGGCCGCGCGAGAGATTGAGAATTATGTGGAAATTCATCCGCGGACAGCGCGACGCTGGCACATCAGGGACGGGGAGTGGGTAGAAATAGCATCACAGCGCGGCAGCTTCACTGTCCGCAGCCGGATCAAACCACATATCCGCGAAGATACGCTCTTCGTGCCCATGCATTGGGGTGGGATACAAAATGTTAATCGGGCGACCCGCCCTGATCTTGATCCGTTCTGTCGGATGCCTGGCTTCAAAACGGCAGCTGTACGCATCCGTCCCCTTCATCTGGCTGCAGCCGCAACCAGTGCAGATAACGAGGAATGGTCGGAGTTCTAGAGCAGGACGGAGTAAGTGACTTTTTCTTTGCATAAAAGGCCAGCCCCCTTGTATGAGTGAGGGAGCTAGCCTTTTTGAGTTGGACAGTTTAGGGCTCGTAATCACTAGACTGCGTGACGCCAGTAATTATAAATGCAATCGGGTTTCAGATCTGTCTGCTCCCGTTTTTATTTCTGTTCTGAGCATGGCTTCCCGCCAGTGACAATACAAACCCCAGGCGTGCCCATTTTCTAGCAGCGGTTTGCAGGTATACAAACCTTCCTCTATGGAGTCAACTCGCCCTGCAACGAACAGCCGGACCGCACTGTTGAGTAACACTTGATTCGAAAAGGCTATAGAAGCTGTGCCTTGTAGCACTTCCTCCGTAATGCGCAGTTGTTCAGCGGGGGTCCAGTTATGCTCTGGTACCACCGAATCCAGTCCGTACATTTCCGGATCAATAACCTGTAATGATACTTCACCGTTAGCAAGCAGGTAAGTCCGGGTCGGCCGATCGATGAACAGATCCTCCGATCCTTCGCTCCCTTGGACGATCAGAGCTCTGTGGTAATTCAGATTTTGTATGAGTTTCGCCGTCTTTTCGAACACAGTATTGTGGAAAACGCCGAATACAATATATGGGGAAGAACCGTAATCAACCAGTTTCTCGGCAGTATTCAGCACTGTGCGAAGCCCCAGTTCTTCGCGAATGGGCCGCATATCTCGCAGAGGCACGCACCACTGTTCGGAGGCTACGAACAGTACACCAGTCAGCTTCGCGGCATGAACGGCGATTTCACGCGTCATGTTCCGGGGCGTTACCCCCATTTCCTGCAATAAAAGCGGGAGCGTAACACCCCATTTGGGAGGGAGAGGTGCACTGCCGTGCATCGTTACAGGAATTCCGCATGAGGCGAGTAGAAAGGCCGTTGCGAAGGTGGCAATAAATGAAGACTTCCTGCCATCATACGGACCGGCGAAATCAATACCTTCCTGCATCGGGAAGCGATGGGTATATTTACGACAGACGTTTACGAATGCTTCCAGCTCGCCAACACTCTCCATTTTAATGCGCTCCGCGGCAAAGAAAGCTCCGATTTGAGCAGGGGTTGCTGATTGGGTCATAATAAGTTCGGCAGCAGCTTCGGCTTCGGCGTAATTCAGATCCCGGGCGCCCCTTTTGCCACGACCAACTTCTTTTAATATTTCAATGATATTCATGTTCAGGCCCCTTTCAGATTTATGCTTTTAGCATTTGCTGTGCTTTGACGATGGAAATTGCCACATCAACGATACGTTTGCGTTCGTTCATTGCTTTTTTCCGCAGCACATCATATGCTTCCGCTTCCGGGATACCGTTTACTTCTCCAAGTATTCCTTTCGCCATATCAATCCATTTGCGTTCTTCCAACCGAGCGGTCAGTTGCTTGCGTTCACTTTGCCAGTGCTGGCGTTCAAAAAAGCGTTTGGCACTAAAATGAAGAGCCCAATTCAGCTCATGGGCTGCCATAGAAGGGGTTAGAATGCCATCAACAGTGACATCAGCTTCACAAGCCTCTGTCGATGATAACGCTGATTCTGCGCTGCACCACCAGAGCAACGGGACTGCTTTGGCTTGCTCCAGCCTGCCACCCCACATGCTGATCGTGCCGACAGGCATGTCTAGTACCGCCGCATCTGCATTAAGGATTAGCTGTTTGATTTCAGATTCATTGCGGCAGGGCAGAGTTAGGTATCCGTTGGATTCTAAAAGGTTTTCAGGTCCTGCCTGCCATGAGGAAACGGCGTGTGTCTGCTCAGATACATGGTCAGAATGTAAGTGAATTACCAACAAGGAACGCAAGCGGGCTCCTCCTCTCTGTAATATGAAGGGTAGTTAGCGATGGGGATGATATTCATTGATAACAAATATGACATGTGATTTCATCCGTTTGCTTTATTTTTCCACCATCCTCAAGTTAAAACGGACTTTTAAACCATTTTGGCGTGTTTTGGTCTGAAAATCAATCCTAATTTTGTAGGGAAGTGATATTTTATACGTCATAGACATGTTACATGGTGATAAAATATAATTTTTTATAAGTTTATGCGTTAGGAATGTTGACATATCATTTGAACCATTATATATTAGCTACAATACTTTTTAATTCCATACTCTGATGGATACAACGGCGTATTCGATGAAACGGCAATGGAGCCTGTTTTCTCATGTGGGGGGATATTTTGAATCCCCATATGTGAAGCGGGCTTTTTATGTTTTGAGGATACCAATGGAAAGGGAGTGACCTGATGAACAATATCCAAAAGTTAGTGTTGATCGGCAACGGAATGGCGGGGATACGCACTCTCGAACATTTGCTGAAGCTTGCACCAGGTAGCTATGAGATTACGGTATTCGGGGCCGAGCCCCATCCAAACTATAACCGGATCATGCTGTCTTCCGTTCTGGCGGGAGGGGCTGGTTTGCAGGATATTGTCATCAACGACTGGAGTTGGTATGAAGACAACAATATTCGATTGTATACCGATGATCCTGTCACAGCTATCGACACGGAAAAGCAGCAGGTGACATCACGCTCCGGCGTATGCATCTCTTATGATTTGTTGTTGTTGGCAACGGGGTCTAAAGCCTTTATTCTGCCGCTTCCAGGGGCCGACAAGGATGGTGTTATCGGTTTCCGGGATATTCGTGACTGTGAAACGATGATGGAGACGGCGAAGACGCACAAAAAAGCAGCCGTCATCGGTGGCGGATTGCTTGGACTAGAGGCAGCCAGGGGGCTGCTTAACTTGGGGATGGACGTCACAGTTATCCATATTAACGGATATATTATGGATCGGCAGCTGGATGAGGCTGCTTCCCTTATGCTACGGCGCGAGCTGGAAGAGCAGGGAATGACATTTCTGGTCAATAAGCGGACGGCGGCTATAACAGGACGTCGCCGCGTGGAAGGGTTGAAATTTGCTGATGGCAGCGAGTTGGAAGCGGATCTGATCGTTATGGCGGTAGGCATCAAACCAGACATTGAACTGGCGGTGTCGGCGGGAATCCCTGTAAACCGCGGGATCATCGTAAATGATCACATGGAAACGAATATCCCCGGCATCTACGCCGTTGGAGAATGTGCAGAACACCGGGGAATCACTTACGGGCTGGTTGCTCCATTATATGAGCAAGGTGGTGTACTGGCTCAGCGACTCGCGGGAATGGAGACTCCCGGCTACAGTGGTTCAGTTACCTCGACAAGGTTGAAGGTATCGGGTGTCGACGTGTTTTCAGCAGGGGATTACAAGGATGAACCGGGAACACGTTCCCTGCGGTATCAGGATGATATTGGTAGCGTCTACAAAAAAATCGTAATCAAGGAAGAAAAACTGATCGGAGCCGTTCTGTTTGGGGATACGTCTGACGGAGCCATGCTGTTTTCGTTGATCAAAAGTGGCGAGTCGGTGGTTGGCCGAGAGAAAGAGTTATTACTTGGCTTCAATCCTGGTCAACCAGAAGCTAGTGGCTCCATGATGCTGGAGCAGATGCCTGATGACGAAATTGTATGTGGATGTAATGGTGTATCCAAGGGTGACATTGGAGAGGCGGTTGCGGCTGGCTGCCGGAGTGTCGGGGAGATTAAGGCATGCACAAAAGCATCGGCCTCATGTGGCGGCTGCAAGCCATTAGTGGAGGGACTCTTACAGCTATACGCAGGCGCAGAAGCCGGAGAAACGATGAAAGAGGGTATTTGTAGTTGTACGACGCTTGACCGGGAAGCGATCATTGATGGCATTCGGGAGATGGGATTAAAGAGTGTCAAAGAAGTGATGAATGTGCTGGGATGGAACGAACCGGAAGGTTGCACTAAATGTCGGCCGGCCCTCAATTATTATCTAGGTATGCTATGGCCACTGGATTATGAAGATGAGAAGGAATCCAGATTTACGAATGAACGGTACCATGCCAATATACAAAAAGATGGCACCTATTCTGTCGTGCCCCGCATTTATGGAGGAGTTACTTCACCTGCCGACCTGAAGAAAATTGCTGCTGTCGCGGAGAAATACAATGTGCCTCTGGTTAAATTTACGGGTGGTCAACGTCTTGACCTGCTTGGTGTGAAAAAAGAGGATTTGCCAGGGATCTGGGCCGAGTTGGATATGCCGTCTGGATATGCCTATGGAAAGACGCTGCGAACGGTTAAGACGTGTGTAGGTAATACCTTTTGCCGCTTTGGCACGCAGGATGCTATGGGGATGGGCATCCGGTTGGAAAAGGCATTTGAACGTCTGAATGCTCCATCCAAAGTCAAACTGGCTGTGTCCGGTTGCCCGCGTAACTGCGCTGAAGCGACGATCAAGGATTTGGGCGTCGTTGCTATTGACGGTGGCTGGGGGATCTACGTTGGAGGTAACGGGGGTATCAAGGTTCGGGCAGCTGAACTACTTTGTACCGTTAGAACCGAGGATGAAGTGATGGAATGGACCGGTGCCTATCTGCAGTATTATCGTGAGCAGGCCAATTGGAACGAACGCACAGCCCATTGGTTGGAACGGGTCGGAGTGGAATCCATCAAACAGGCACTTTCGGATGCAGAGACGAGGAAGCAACTGGTGACCAGAATTGAAGAGACATTAAGCACGACGACTGATCCGTGGCACGAAATTATTCACAACGAAGAGCTGCGCAAAAATTTTGTGCAGCTGCCGGAACTTAAGCCAGTAATGGAATAGGGGGCTGACAAAATGGAGACCAATACGACAACCAACAGAATCAGAATAGCTAATTTGAACGAAATTGACCGACGTGGAGCAAGGACAGTTCGCATTCATGATACAGAAATAGCTGTATTCCGTCTGAGCGATGGCAGCGTGCATGCACTTGAGAATCGTTGTCCGCACAAAGGGGGACGGTTATCCGAAGGAATGATATGTGGCTCAGCAATCCATTGTCCGCTCCATGACTGGAAAGTTGACCTTTCCACTGGCCGGGTGCAAGAGCCAGATACTGGATGTGTGACTGCTTACCCGACGGAGATTGACGGTGAGAGCGGGGCGGTTTATATCGTAATCTAAGAGTTCTATGCGTATTGTGCTGAGGTCCTGCTTTTTTTCTTCTATATATAGAAGGATTAAGGTGAAAAGCTTTGCTGAAGAAAAAATGGCATTGTTAAAGTACAACGATCTGAGTATACAGAAAAGTCGACCCTATCTTTCCGGGCGGCTTTTTTATCTTATAAGTATCATTTTGATTAAAAAACAGGATAACTGGATTTATCTCTAGACAAACAAAAAAGCCTTGAATATCAAGGCTTTTGACGAATAGGACGGATGGGGATCGAACCCATGACCCTTACCCTGTCAAGATAATGCTCTCCCGCTGAGCTACCGTCCTTCGGTTATTAGATAATATCATGTATTAACCATATATGTAAAGTGAAAAAATAGAAGTCAGCCTGTACTTCATGACCATTTATATATATAATTCGAATTTAGTGAGTTTACAAATTTGGAGTTAATGATAGGGGGAACAGGTGATGGCCGCAGAAATTATAAGTGTAACAACAGAGGAGCAGCTACAGGAGGCAATATCGATCCGTACCAAAGTGTTTGTCGATGAGCAAAAGGTTCCTCTCGATTTAGAAATTGACCATTATGACAAGCTGGGAGATACGGCCCATCATTTGCTAATTTGTGAACATGGTGAAATGGTGGCCACTGGTCGGTTGACATACTATGAGGAAGATACAGCTAAAATGCAACGTATTGCCGTTCTCAAGGAGCATCGTGCCGCAGGCTATGGACGTGTATTACTGCTAGCACTGGAGGAACGTGCACGTGAATTGGGGTTAAGATACTCGTTGCTAGATGCCCAATGTCAAGCCGAGAAGTTTTACGAAAAGCTTGGCTACGAGACGATCTCCGATGAACCTTTTGACGATGCGGGAATACCGCATGTTCGTATGCGCAAAAAGTTGTAGTCGGCAGCGCAAGGTGCATACAAATCTGTACAATGCGCATGCTAGTAAAAGTTCCTCCACTATATTATGGATAAGGAGCGATACAGCATGGCTAATACAGAACGGGAGCGAATTACAGCAGTACGTAAAAACGGGGATGGCGACCTTACGTCTTTTCAGACATCTACCGGTCGAATTTTAGATTATAGCCAAGCTTTGAATGAGATTGAGACAGGCTCAATTGCAGGCGTTAACGTTTTCAAGGCCAAGGATGGCAGCAAACGAATTCGGGGAGATGCCGACGGAGATCCTTCTAATAACCTGGATCAACTGCCATTGTTCTGACCTTAACTCGCAACATTAGAATGCAAGTTCATCAATATATTCAAGAACTAGCAAGCCGCCTGGCTTTCCTACAAAGGATAGCCAGGCGGCTTTTTGTTAATTGTTAAGCTGTATTTAGCATGCTACTCTGCACGTTCCAACTCTGCAAGTTGATATAATCGTTGCTGTTCCAGAAAGGACATGACGCCAGCTTTATCCCTGAATTGTTCCATATCATCACTATAGTGCATCAAATGAATCCGCTCTTGAAGAGATGGCGCCAAGCTTAGCAGCTCGTTCAACGTCGTATGGACTTCTCCGGCACCTTGTAATTGAACCTCATGCAGAATACTCCGACATCCTCGTTCATGCACCAGATGATGAAGCAAATCAGGGTCAAAAACCATATCTGCACTATAAAAAAGTCGGTCATTTATGAATAAGGAATAACTGTTTTTACCAGGAATATGCCGTGTAGGGATCAGCTCCACCTGGATACCGGATACTAATGTAGTGGGCACACCAAGCGTTATTACGTTTACCTCGAATACATCTTCAAGCTTGTCAATCATACCCTGCTGTGACATCCCGCCCTTGAGTGTATGCTCCCATAAAGGGTGGATTAGGGGTTCGGCGATATAAAGTAGAGGCTTGCGACGATGGAGAATGTTCATTTGAAAACCGAATTCCTCCAAACCTCCGACATGATCTGCGTGAATATGTGTGATTAAAATGGCGTCAATATCAGGCAAAGGAACGCGCATTTGGTGTAATGCTAACGAAGCGGTTGTACCACAATCGATTAGCAGTTTGCCTTCTCCGCTGTCCAGCAGCGCGTTGTTGTTGTAATAATGTTTGGCAAAGGCACTGCCTGTGCCAAGCATTTGTATCGTTAGGCTCATAATGGATCTATCCTCCAGACTTTGTGTACTAGGACATTCTACAGTCGTATTTTACCACCTATGCTGCTGGAACTAAAGATTTGGCTCCTTCTGTAAAAACTTTGGACAATTTGTGAAACACAGCGCAACTTGTGCGGCTGAGCTAGGTATAAATGTACGACAGAAGGTTTTTAACAGATGACGATGGAGGGATTAGTAGTGATGAAATGGAGAAGAGTGATGGCCCTAATGATGGCCTTTTCAATAATGGGAGGGACCGCCATTTCGGCGGAATCCGCCAAGGACCAAGTGCAGTTGATTATTAATGGAGAGGTGTCAAAAGATGGTGCAGTTGTCATTGATGGGAAGACCTATGTGCCCATCCGTGATTTTAACGGACTTGTAAATTTTGATCCATCCGGTGGAAAAGTTGTTTTCGACCAGCCTAACGTGCATATGTTCCTGTTCAAGGGAGATACTGTGTTTGGTAACGTGAATAAAGGCAATAAAGTGAAATTTAATGTATTTAGTCAAATTGATACCTTGAAAACAGATATCTCCGGAGTGAAGGTAGCGATCACCGACCCTTCGGGCAACGTGAAGGATATTCAGTCCCAAGATATCAAAGGAGCACAAAAGGATAACTTCTGGTTCCGTACGAACGACTTTACGTATGATTTCAAAACAGCAGGGAATTACCGGGTTGGTTTCTACATTAAAGAGAGCAAAGATGGCAGCTATACCTTGGTGTCCGAAAAAGTCATTACAGCGATAAATTAGGCATACCACAAATTGACCTGCACCCTTGATCATGTTACGATACGGGGGAAAATAAAACAATTTGAAGGTAGGTATTTCCATGAGTGATCACAAACATGAACACGGTGAAGCCTGCAACCACGATCATGACCACGAACATGAAGAAATGGTTCTTACGCTAACTGATGAAAATGGTAAAGATGTAGAAATGGTGCTGGTAGAGACCTTTGATGTAGAAGATCACGTTTATGCTCTTCTGCTTGAGCGAGGCAATCCCGAAGCGGATGGCATTATTCTTCGTATGGAAGAAGAAAACGAAGAAATGGTGCTTTACAATATTGAGGACGAAGATGAGTGGAAACGTGTAGAAGCTGCATATAGTGAGCTTGTTGCCCAATACGAATAGAATTGGATGTAGTAGCTGTTATAGCTCTTTAAGAAAAAAAGCCCCCAAATGGAGGCTTTTTTTCTTGACTATCAACATATTTTGTAAGCATGTGTTGTCCGATCAATATTATGAAATAGCGTCAGTCTCGACGATAACCTTCACCTGATGTACTGTTCGGTCCTCGGGTCCTTTAACAGGCAGGCCTACTTCTACATGATCAACAATATAATCAATATTGTCCTGCGAAATAACTTCTCCTGGCAGTAAGATCGGAATACCCGGTGGATACACATAAATGAATTCTGCAATAATGCGACCAGCAGATTCCTTGAAGGGCACGATTTCCGTATCTCCATAAAAAGCGTCTCTTGGAATGAGGGAGAGCTGAGGGATATCTGGTATCTTTACAACCAGCTCATGCTCTTGACCTGTGGAATAGTGCAGAGAAGCCAGCTCACGCAGAGCTTTCAACAAAATTTCAATTTCCTCTTTGGTATCCCCAGGGGTCACCAAACAAAGAATATTGTACATATCGCTAAGTTCAACCTCGATATTATAGTGATCTCTCAGCCAATTTTCCACATCGTATCCGGTAAGGCCCAAATGGCGGATATGAACCGTAATTTTGGTTGGATCATAATCGTAGGTAGCTTCCGTGCCGAGAATTTCACTACCAAAGCAATATAGCCCTTCAATCTTGTTAACCTCTGAGCGGCAATATTCAGCCAAATCAAGGGCGCGTTGTGCTATTTCATGACCGTTAAGGGCCAGATTACGTCGGGATGTGTCTAACGAAGCCAACAGAATATACGAAGTCGACGTTGTTGTCAGCATACTGAAAATCGTTTGTACACGCTGCGGATTAACGAATCCGTTTTTCGTATTTACATTCAGGATTGAGCTTTGAGTCAAGGAACCACCCAGCTTGTGAACGCTTGTAGCTGACATGTCTGCTCCCGCCTCCATGGCGGACATCGGTAGATCAGAGTGAAAATGAATCAGTACTCCATGAGCCTCATCGACCAGGACCGGCACATTATAGCTGTGAGCGAGATCTACAATTTCCTTCAAATCGGCGCACACACCGTAATATGTCGGGTTGATAACAAGGACGCCCTTGGCGTCAGGGTGGCGTTCCAATGCCCGGCGTACGGACTTGGTTGTAACCCCGTGGTGAATACCGAGATTCTCATCACTGACTGGAGAAATGAATACCGGCTTCGCACCAGCGAAGATAATGGCAGACATTATAGATTTGTGTATGTTTCGGGGTACAATAATTTTATCACCAGGCATGCAAATCGACATAATCATGGTGATGATGGCTCCGCTTGTCCCCTGTACACTGTAATACGTATAATCAGCTCCGAAGGCCTCTGCTGCAAGCTTTTGAGCTTCTTCGATGACGCCTGAAGGCTGATGCAGATCGTCCAATGGAGCGATGTTGATCATATCTATGGAAAAGGCATTATCCCCCATAAATTCGCGAAATTCCGAATCTGCTCCCACTCCCTTTTTATGACCTGGGATGTGAAATTGAACCGGGTTGCTCTGAGCATGCTTTTTCAAAGCAGTAAAAAGCGGGGTGTTGCTTTGATTCATTAGTGTTGTCACAACCTTTCGTGCAGGATTTCGACAATCCTGTGCAAGTGATAATAGAACAAAATTGAGTATAGCAGTTTAAAGTAGGAATGCAAGCGATTGGGGGCGCATTTATTTGCGAAAGAGTGGAGTAGGCGGAGAACCCGGTCTTTATAGCCAAAAAATGAAGGTGGAGGATGTGGATTAGATGAGACAAATAGGACGAAAAAAAGCTCCGCAGCGGTTGTGGACTCCTTTTTTTACTAAATTATGGGTTTTGGTATTTCTGGTCGAATTTATGAAAGGATCTCTTCTGGTATCCATCCTGCCGGTATATATGGGAGAAACGCTTGGTTTGTCGGCTGGGGTTATTGGTTTGGCCTTTTCACTTCAGTATTTTGGAGACAACGCGTTTCGGGCACCGGCGGGCTGGATGGCTGAACGACTCGGCTACCGTGGAACGATGTCGACCGCGCTGTTGTTTACGCTTGTAGCGATTATTATGCTGAGCGTACTGACAGAGCCCGTGTGGCTCGTCGTCGCGTGTCTGCTGCTCGGTCTAGGTACTTCTCCGCTCTGGCCTTGTGTTATGACCGGAACGACTGAAATGTCCGGGCCTAATAACAGCAATGGCGCGGCGATGGGTACACTGGAAATTGCGTCTATGGGCGGAACAGGATTGGGCCCGCTCATTATGAACTTCGCCATATCCCACTATGGACATTCTTACGGCATGGTGTTCATGATGTTGATAGGATGCAGTATTGTGTTGTTGTTGGTTGCTCTCATGCTGCCAGGACCGAAAAGGTCTGCTGACAAAGTTGACCTCGAACAGAGCGCTCTAGTGTCGTCTGATGGGTACATAAAGCAGAAGCGGGGGACTCTAAGGGGAATCCAAGAGACGATCGGCGTACTCAAAACAAAGCTTAACGTCAATCCGTTAATTTACCCGGCGCTGTTTTTGCAGTCTTTTGTTATCGGTTTGATCAGCCCAGTACTTACGCTATACGCTCGGACGGACCTTGGGATTTCACCGAACCTGTACAGCCTGCTCCTGATTGCAGGCGGTGGGGTGACTGTGCTGGCACTGATCCCTTGCGGCAAATTGGTCGACCGACTTGGAACGGAGTATTTTCTACATGTTGGCTTTTTGTTAGCCGGAATTACGCTGTTTTTCTTCTCAATCGTTCGATCTATTCCGCTGGTGTTTGTATCCGTAGCGCTTATTGGTTTGGGATATGCGCTCATTTTGCCTGCATGGAACACGTTTCTTGCCCGACTGATTCCGGAAAACGAGCGAGCAACGGTATGGGGCTTTTTTTTAACACTTCAAGGCTCCGGCATGGTTATAGGCCCGCTCGTTTCAGGAGTGCTATGGGACCGTGCTGGACACACAGCTCCATTTATCATCAGTGGGGTCGTGATGCTGCTCATGTTTGGCTGCCACTTGGCTCTGGCGCGGAATCCACGCAGGAAGACTGTGGAGGCCTGAACAGCGCCTTGAAAAGCAGCGAGGGCTACTCTTTCGAGAAAGACATTCGGTACAGCGGCAGCAAATGCTCAAAGGTGGAACGCACCGTCTGCAGCAATGCTGCTCCGTCACTGGCGAGAGGGTCATTACGATCAATACGGAGCCCACACATGACCTCGGCTTTTTTTACCTGTTGCAGCTTGTGGATGATCGTTTGAAACTCTTCAGTGTCCATGTGCTGCTGTTCTGTACCTTCTGGAGCCATATGATCCATGGACCAGTAAAAATGGCCCGGTATGTTAGAGCGCACATCGCTCAGGTTGGCTTCAAGCGCCTGGGCAAACGTTATTTTATTGGGACTTTCATAAATGACTGCGAATATGACGAAAATATGGGAAGCAAACATACCTACCTCGAAATGGGGCAACGCCTTATACCCGCGTTTATTTGCCGCCCAGGCTACCCATGTATCTATCGGGGGATTGACTTTGCGTCGTGCATGCTTGGCAACGTGAACATGCATAGGCTCCCCACATAAATCTGTTAGAAATGGAGCTAATTCCTCGCCAATCGCTTCCAGCTTGGGCCGAACCTGCTGAATCAGCACTTCCATACGAGGCTCCAACCCCGGTATTTCAAAAACATCGAAGTCCTTTGCAGTAAATCCACTAAATGTCATTCCTTTTCCTCCTGTAAATGGGTTAAGCCATGTCGTGTGGCGTAATATGTCCGATTATAGCATAATGTCAGCGGGCTTGACCGACTTTAGGCCAGGCTCGGTACAAGCATATAAGGCAAAAGTAGGATTGTGCGCTGTTACTCATAAAAATAGGTCAAATAACCAAGTACCCTTACATAAAATGAAGTATAAAATAGAGCAAGGGAAGATCAAGCGGGAAAGCCGCAGGCTTGCTGTAGCCGGACTTCTTGAATCGGACTTGAAAAAGGAGGGAATGCCGTGAACAAGGGCTGTGAGGTAGAATATTGCAATCTAGAGCTCCGGTTTAGCCGTCGGCATATCCATAATCTGATCAAGGATTTGATATCGGAAGGGTATTCGCTGTACTGGAGCGAGGATGAGTCGTATCTGGTTTTGTCGGTGAGAACCGGGCGCAAGCTGGTGAAGCTCCGTTTTCAACAATTGCGCACAGGACACTACAAGCTGGCTGGAGATTATGTGATCCGCGATGCCAAGCTGGCTGAGTGGCTGGAGAAGCTGATTGGAAGCACCCGGGGCCATGCCATTGTCAAAAGAGTCAAGGACCATCATATTTTAGTAGAAAATATTTTGTTTGGTGAGGTCATTCGTCTGGTCGAGGTTACAGGCTTTAAGCAGCGTGTTATTTATCAGAAGGGACCGGTGCTGTCAGCACAGGAAATGGAGGATATGTACGCTTCCAATGAAGGAGAAACCCGACTGCTGCTGCTTAAAATGGAAGTGGACGATGCATTGGAGAAGCTGTTCACAGCGATGACAGACGGAGATAAGACTGAAATCGGGAATTGCCATGAACGCCTGCAAACGCTATCCCACCAACTGCTGATGATGGAAGCGTAGTACATCTGAACACCTCATGTAAATGGGGTGTTTTGATCTGTGAATAGACAGGGGTTCACTTCTTACACCAAAAACGTTAAAATAGAAGTGCACGTATTCCGATTCACATAAAGTGTAATGCGGTAAAGCGGCGATATAGAAGACAAAATATGTTGCAAAGGATGAGGAACCAGATGGCAAAACAGCAAATTGGTGTGATCGGCCTGGCGGTAATGGGTAAGAATTTAGCCCTTAATATTGAGAGCAGAGGCTTCACTGTCTCGGTTTTTAATCGTTCTCCAGAAAAAACGCACGATCTTATCAAAGAAGCAGAAGGTAAAAAACTGACGGGTACTTTCTCCATTGAAGAATTTGTGAACTCATTGGAATCGCCCCGTAAAATCCTGATCATGGTTCAAGCCGGTAAAGCTACAGATGCCACGATTGAACAGCTTGTGCCTCATCTGGACAAGGGCGACATTATTATAGACGGAGGCAATGCCTACTTCCCTGATACACAGCGCCGCAGCAAGGAGCTGGAGGAAAAAGGACTTCGCTTTATTGGTACAGGCGTGTCCGGTGGTGAAGAAGGTGCCTTGAATGGTCCTGCGATCATGCCGGGTGGACAAGAAAGTGCCTATAAACTGGTAGAGCCGATTCTAACGGCAATCTCTGCTAAAGTGGAAGGCGACCCATGCTGTACATATATTGGTCCCGACGGTGCTGGTCACTATGTAAAAATGGTGCATAACGGTATCGAATACGGTGACATGCAATTGATCGGTGAAGCGTATCACCTGTTAAAATCAGTCCTAAACGTGAATGCAGAAGAGCTGCATGAAATCTTCACGGAATGGAATAAAGGGGAACTGGACAGCTACCTGATCGAAATTACAGCTGACATCTTCTCCCAGTACGATGCTGAAACAGGTAAGCCAATGGTAGATGTTATCTTGGATGCTGCAGGTCAAAAAGGTACAGGTAAATGGACAAGCCAAAGCGCTTTGGATCTGGGTGTGCCATTGTCCATGATTACTGAATCTGTATTTTCCCGCTTCTTGTCTGCTATGAAAGACGAGCGCATTGCGGCAAGCAAAGTGCTGAGCGGTCCTAATGCTGAGTCCTTCAGTGGCGACAAGAAAGAATTTATCGAAAGCGTACGTAAAGCACTGTTTGCAAGTAAAATTGTGTCCTATGCTCAAGGTTTTGCTCAAATGCGTGCAGCTTCCGATGAATATGATTGGGATTTGAAATACGGAAAAATCGCTATGATCTTCCGCGGCGGTTGCATTATCCGCTCGCAATTCCTGCAAAATATCAAGGATGCATATGACCGCGATCCTGCCTTGAAAAACCTGTTGCTGGATTCTTACTTCAAAAATGTAGTTGAAACGTATCAAGATGCATGGCGTCAAGTGATTTCCGTGGCTGTATCCCAAGGTATTCCAGTGCCTGGTTTCTCCAGCGCGCTTGCATACTATGACAGCTACCGCACTGAGCGTTTGCCAGCAAATCTGTTGCAAGCACAACGTGACTACTTTGGTGCCCATACGTTCAAACGTGTGGACAAAGAAGGCGTATTTCATCATCAATGGTTCTAATGAACGGATGGATATGTATGAATAGCATTATGTAATACAACGGAAGCTTTTTTGCCCTATGGGTAGAAGAAGCTTCCGTTTTTTAATTTATAATTATGGATACGATTATGATGGCAGTAGAGGATTGTGTAATCTTTTGACGCTATGGTATGATAGGGACAAAATATTTTAATGCATTACCGCGTCTAAGCTTTGAGTTAAAACAAAAAAGACGGGAAGGTTCCCGTCTCTTTTGTGAAGTAGGTATTCTATTGCTCCTGTGACCATTGCAGCATGCCGCCAGTCATGTTAGTACAGCCTTCATAACCTAGCTGCTGTAGATATTCGCAGGCTCGTTCACTGCGATAACCGCTCCGGCAAATAAAGATAATTTCACCGGTGCGTTCAATTTCTTCAAGACGACCCGGAAGCTGTCCGAGCGGAATGTGCTTGGCACCTTCAATCATGCCTTCCGCTACTTCTTCCGCTTCGCGGACGTCAATTAGTTGCAATTGCTCTCCTGCTTGCAGACGTGCGCGCAACTCAGAAGGTTCAATCAGGGCGATTTGCGTCATGGCCGGACCTCTTTTCTGATATATAATGGGTGCTACGTATGTTTTTGGCGTGTGCAAAATGTCACACACACTCTATGTATGATAGCTAAGCTATCTCTTGGATGTCAATCGGCTTAATCTTGAAGGCGGGTATAGATTAATTAACCGACGGGATTCACTCGGGCGACCTAGATTAATATTTCTTATTTTTTTGGGTGGAGAAATGAATGCTACAACTTGTATAATTAACGTATAATAGGATGGTTGAACCGAAAAGGAGCATGTACATTATGGATGTTATCGTTAGACCTACCCCTTCCTTACAAGGAGAGATTGGGGCCCTGTCCTCCAAAAACTACACTACTCGTTATCTGCTCACTGCGGCACTTGCTGAGGGACAAAGTACCATTTTTTATCCTGCCCATAGTGAAGACAGTGATGCTATGCGTCGTTGTATCGCCGATCTGGGTGCAGTATTGGAAGAGGATGATGAAAAAATAGTTATTACGGGTTTTGGTAGCCATCCTCAAGCTGTGAAGGAATTGAATGTGGGAAATGCAGGAGCGGTGCTCCGTTTTTTGATGGGTATTGCATCTCTATGTCCGGATGTTACATTTGTTAATACATATCCCGACTCATTGGGCAAAAGACCACATGATGATCTAATCGATGCACTGGGGCAATTGGGTGTGAAAGTAGACCATCGTGAAGGTAAGTTGCCAATTCGTATTCAGGGTGGTCAGGCGAAAGGCGGTAAAATTCAGGTGTCCGGCTCGGTTAGCTCACAATATTTGAGCGCCCTGCTATTCCTTACGCCTATACTGGAGGAAGACAGTGAAATCGAAGTGCTGCATGATTTGAAATCCAAGGTGGTCATTGGGCAGACTCTGGAGGTATTGCAAGAGGCTGGTATTATCATTCATGCAAGCGATGATTACATGTTTTTCCGTGTCCCGGGACGGCAATCCTATCAGCCACGTACGTATACGGTACAGGGAGACTATCCAGGGAGTGCAGCGGTGCTGGCGGCTGCTGCAGTAACGAATTCCGATGTTACCATCCATCGTCTTAAGGAGCAGAGCAAACAGGGAGAACGCGCTATCGTAGATGTGCTGCGCATGATGGAAGTACCACTGACACATGAGAACGATACCGTCGTTGTGAAGGGCAATGGTCGATTGAAAGCTGTCGAATTTGACGGTGATGCTGCAACAGACGCTGTGCTCGCAATGGTGGCTGCGGCTGTATTTGCTGAAGGCACGTCCCGTTTTTATAACGTGGAGAATTTACGGTATAAGGAGTGTGACCGCATTACCGATTATTTGAATGAGCTGACAAAGGCTGGAGCTCGGGTAGAAGAACGTCAAGCGGAAATTATCGTACATGGCAGACCGGAGGGTGTCGAAGGTGGCGTGGAAATTAACGCGCATTTTGATCACCGTGTTATTATGGCCTTGACGATTGTAGGTTTACGCGCACAGAAGTCGTTAGTGATCAAGGATGCACATCATGTTGCCAAATCGTATCCGCAGTATTTTGACCATCTAACGGCGCTTGGTGCTTCTGTAGAATGGGTAAAGTAAAAGCAAACGAAGATACGAATAGGAGGGAACAGAATGGCTTTTGAAAATCCGTCGAGAGAAGAGATTAAAACCATTTTGGAACAAGTAGGAAATATTGCGGTTGTTGGTTTGTCTGATAAATCAGATCGAACCTCTTATATGGTTTCTTATGCCATGCAGAAGCGGGGATACCGGATTATTCCGGTTAACCCTGCGGCGGCAGGGCAAACGATTCTTGGGGAGACTTGTTATGCCAGTCTTGCTGAAGTACCTGAGCCTGTGGAGCTGGTCAATGTATTCCGCCGCAGTGAATACTGTGCAGAGGTTGCGCGTGAAGCAGCAGCTATTGGAGCTAAGATTTTGTGGCTTCAACAGGGGATTATAAGCCAGGAAGCCGCTGACATTGCGCAGGAGCATGGAATGACGGTTATTATGGATCGTTGCATTAAGGTGGAGGACTCAGTGACCCAGGCTGTACGTAAAGGATAAACAAGGATCAGTGACCCGTGCTATACGCACATGAAAACCTTCTTCCCTTGCTTCACAGGGTTGAAGGTTTTTGGTGCGAAATGAGGAATATGGTACAGTATATTATCCTCTCGGGAATCCATATAATGTATGTATGCCTTGTTGATGAAATGGATCTAAACGGATTCATAGTGTTATCTTTTGTGATGATAAAGTTTTTGACCTGTAGTAGCGTAAATAAATTTTTGGCAGACGGAATCATTGCTTTGACAAAAGTATTTATTCGGCTTACCATCAGGGAAAGAAAGGAGAGGAATGCCATGAATTGGCTCGGATCCTTACAACAGCTTGGTCGTGCTGTCATGCTCCCGACGATGGTGCTACCAGCCGCTGCAATATTGCTAAGTCTCGGCAGCCTTCCTTGGTCGACATGGGGATTCCCCATGGTGTCTGATATGGCAAATGCGGCAGGACACGGGATTTTTTATTTTTTGCCATATTTGTTTGCGGTTGGTGTTGCCCTGGGTATGTCGAATCAGGCAGGTCAGGCGGGACTGGCAGCATTGGCTGGTATGGCTATATACGATCAGGTCACATTGAGATTTGGAAACGGACTCATTCAACCAGCGACGCTCATTGGTATCATTTTGGGGGTCATTTCAGGGGTGGCCTATAATCGTTTCAAAAGCATCAAATTGCCCGAGGTGCTTCAGTTTTTTGGGGGTACCCGATTTGTTCTGCTGCTTATTGGCCTCTTCTCGGCTGTGTTTGCAGGACTCATGCTAATTATTGCCCCACTCATACAGAGAGGGCTGCAATTTATAGTAGGTTTGGAATCGAGCTTGGGCGGCTTTGGACTGTTTATCTACGGTATTCTATACCGGCTACTGGCTGCCTTTGGTCTTCACCATCTGCTTAATAATATTTTTTGGTTTCAACTGGGTACATATAAAACACCGTCTGGTAACGTTGTGCAGGGAGATTTACCCCGGTTTTTTGCTGGCGATCCGACAGCGGGCTATTTCATGTCCGGGTTGTTCCCCATTATGATGTTTGCGATCCCTGCCATTGCGCTGGCGATCATTCAGGAAGCGCGTGAAGATTTGAAGCCAAAGGTGCAAAAAACATTTTTGACAGCTGCGCTTGTTTGCTTTTTTACTGGAGTGTCGGAACAGATTGAGTTTGCCTTTTTATTTGCTGCTCCTTATTTGTTCCTCGTTCATGCAGTTATGTCTGGGCTGGCCATGTGGCTTACCTTTGAGCTGGATATTCATCACGGATTTTCCTATTCGGCGGGTTTTATAGATTATGTCCTTAATTTTCATCTCTCACATAACGCCTGGTTGTTAATTCCAGTGGGAGTCGCGTACGGGCTTGTGTATTATGTACTGTTTCGATGGGCTATCCGGCGGTTCCGTATTCCAACTCCTGGACGCGAGGAAGGTTCGGTTCTGGAGGATTGGGCCGGCAATATTCCTTATAGTGCTCCGCTTATTTTGGAAGCACTTGGCGGGAAGGAAAATATTGTGCAAGTAGAGGCCTGCATCACACGTTTGCGGCTGACCGTCCACAATGACAGGCTGATTGATACCGGAGCGATGAAGGCTTTGGGATCGGCTGGGCTTATCAATCTGGGTGGGGGTAATTTGCAGGTTGTATTCGGAACGTATTCAGAACTGATTCGTGAGGAAATCGCGAAGCTGATGGAGCGTGATCTCCCTCAAATTTTGTTCAACGCTCCTGTACATGGAAAAATGCTACCGATTCATGAAGTGCCTGACAAAATTTTTGCGACGAAGCTGGTTGGGGACGGTGTTGCTTTTGTTCCTGAACGCGGTGAACTTGTTTCTCCGGTGTATGGTACTGTGATGCATTTGTATCCGACCATGCACGCTTTAGGCATCTCCACACGAGAAGGACTTGAAGTTCTACTTCACATCGGGATTGATACTTCACAGCTAAAAGGGAATTTTACTGCTATGGTAGAAGCAGGCGATACGGTGGAACCGGGGCAATTGCTGATCAAATTTGATTTGCAGGCGCTACGAGAGCAAGCTCCATCGCTGGTGACTCCTATGGTCATCACGAATCCGGATCGCGTCAAGTCGTGGAGCTTTGCTCCGTTTAAAACAGTGAAAAAAGGTCAGGCCTCGGTAATGTCCGTTGTGCTGCATGACAGGAATGTTGGAGGGGTAGAAACATGATAGAAGGCATCGGCGCCGCAGCAGGTGTGGCAATCGGGAAGGCATTTGTCCTGCCGAGCTGGGAGTGGGATTTACCTGATCAAAAAATGGATGCGGTAGATCTTGCAAAGGAATTTGAACGTTTGTATGAAGGGATACGCACATCCAAAAGTGAAATCCAGTTTATTAAGGATGAGTTTCGAGAGATGGTGGGGCCAGAAGAATCCAGCATCTTTGATGCTCATCTTGCGATATTGGAAGATCCGGAATTCATGAATGAAATTCGTGGAATTATTGAGCGTCAGTACAAGGCGGCCGAGGTGGCCGTGAAGGAAGCCATTGATCATTTTGTGACAATGTTTGATTTACTGGACGATGAATATATGAAGGAGCGGGCAATCGATATCAAAGATGTGGGGAACCGGCTGCTCAAGCATTTGCTGGGTGCACCGGAGGTGACTCTTCCCAAGGACACACAGCCCTATATTCTGGTAGCCAAGGAGCTCTCACCCTCCCAGTCGGCACACTTGAATCCTAGCTATGTTTTAGGGATTGTAACTATGAATGGTGGTAAAACTTCGCATTCTGCGATCATGGCCCGTGCACTTGGGATTCCACTCGTTTCAGGACTGGAGAGCAATCTGAATTTGCCCGTTCAAACGGGAGACATAATGGTTGTGGACGGAGACCTGGGCAAAGTTTATGTGAATCCGGAAAAAACGGTAACTGATCATTATAAAATTTTGCGCGACGAGCAGCGACGTAGAAAAGAGCAGCTTCAGGTACTTGCTTCTGTAGATGCCGTGACTAAGGATGGAACCACCCTGAGGCTGGCGGCCAATATTAGTTCGATTAAAGAGCTGGAGGCAGCTTTGAAGCATGGCGCTCAAGGTGTAGGACTGTTCCGCACGGAATTTTTATACATGGATCGCAAATCTGCTCCAGATGAAGAGGAACAGTATGAAGTATATCGGCTGATAGCAGAAAAGGCAGGAAACCACTCTGTGGTCATCCGTACCTTGGATATCGGTGGAGATAAGCCGTTGGACTATCTTCAACTACCAGAGGAAGAAAATCCTTTTCTGGGTTACCGTGCTATACGGATCAGTCTGGATTGGAAAGAATTGTTTAAAACCCAGTTGACTGCAATTTTGCGAGCCAGTGCAATGGGAAATATCAAGGTAATGTATCCGATGATCTCATCTGTAGAGGAGGTCCGCCAGGCAGATGCTCTTTTGAAGGAGGCTATGGCGGATTTGGATGCAAGAGGGCTTGCCTATAATCCGAACATTCAGCGAGGAATTATGATTGAGGTACCGGCTGCAGCGATGATCGCTGATTTATTGGCAGCTGAAACCAATTTTTTTAGTATCGGAACGAATGATCTGGTTCAATATGTGCTGGCTGTAGACCGTATGAATGAGCAGATTGCACATATGTACCATCCATACCATCCAGCTGTACTTCGAATGCTGCGCATGACTGCACAAGCGGCACATCAAGCAGGAATTGATGTGAGTGTATGTGGTGAGATGGCTGGAGATGAACGGTCCGTTCCGCTTTGGCTGGAACTGGGGATACATCAACTCAGCATGTCTCCCCAATCTTTATTGCGGGTCAAGCATCGTGTGCTGAATACGACTGCATCTGAGGCAACGACGGTCGCTCAGGTTTGCTTTGGCATGTCCACTGGTGCAGCGATTGAAGACAAGCTGACTGCAGCTAATGTCAGCTGCACTCCGGCCGGGCCTGGACGGCAGTAATATGTAATGTCCGCAAAGCTTCGCAATTAGCATACACTTTTGGGGGGAGCCAAAAACTCCATACTGTTAGACTTGTCGTGACAAACCTTAATGGCGTAGCATGATTTGGACGAAAAAGAACCTTCAAAACCACCTCATTCATGGTTTTGAAGGTTCTTTTTTCATCTTGTTGACAGTCTGTTGTGATTTCGGTTTAGGTGTTATCTGCTAACAAATCGCAGAACGCTTTTCCGTAAGGTGGAAGATCAGGCGGCCGACGAGCAGAAACAATATGTCCGTCCGTCACAACAGCTTCATCCTTCCAGGTAGCTCCTGCATTTTCCATATCATCACGAATACCTGGTGTGGAGGTTACCGTAACACCATCCAAAATTTTAGCAGAGATCAGTACCCAGCCTGCATGGCAGATTTGTCCAATTGGCTTATGAGCAGCATGAAACTCCTGTACGAGTTGAATGACCTTGGGATAGCGGCGCAGTTTATCAGGTGCCCAACCGCCAGGGACAAGAATCCCGTCATAATCACTGCTATTCAGTTCCTCAAAGGCATATTCCGCTTCGGCAGGTACGCCATATTTTCCAATATATTTTTTACCCTTTTCCGCACCGGCTAAATGCACTTCTGCGCCTTCTTCACGAACACGGTAAATCGGATACCACAGCTCCAGATCCTCGAATTCCTCATCCACTAGGGCGATAACCTTTTTTCCGGCAAGTCTTGACATCCAACCATCCTTTCGTGCGTCACATGATGACACCTCTGTTTTGTAATCTGTACTTTTACATCTTAAGAAAAAGAACGCCCGAAGTCCATTCCTTCGCAGATTCTTATGTTAGTAGTCTGCTCTTTGACGGCAATTGTCGTCATTTTCTGACCCGCCAAAGCTTTGGTAATTTGTTCATAGCTGCAACGTGTGGAAGGATTTGAAGTCCCAAAGTCGAAATAAAACAAGGTATGATAGATTTAATGGAGTTAACAAATATTTATTAGACTAGTAGATAGATATATTTGGATTCTGATGAGATCCTCGTATAGTTTGATCCTACGTAATGAGGTGGTTAAATGCATAAGCAATGTCAATGTGGCAAACCGATGGGACTGGAACTGCGAAAGGTAATCTATGCGGACAAGGTTGAAATTTTGCACGTCCCTGTATTCTCATGCTCGTCATGCTTTTCCAGTGAGGTTTTGCAGCATGTGACGAAGGACATTAAGGCACTATTACAAAGTCTAGGGAGCAAACCTACGGCGCGGAGAATTTCTTTTGCTCGCAACAATGAACTGGCAGAAATCATTCGCAAGCTTGTACTGGAGGAAGCGGACAATCCCAATGTAGATTGGCAATCTGCTTTGGAGGAGCGGATGGAGCTTCGAATTAATCTCTTACTGGATCTTTATCGCTATGCGAGAAGTCTGGGAGACGAAGATTGGATGAATGATGTAGAGAAAAAATTGGTCCAATTATCCGGTTTTACCAGTGAATCGGTATTTACAAATACAAAAAACTAAAAAATATGAAAATTTTCATGGTCACCATTGGATTTTACATGTTCTTTTTGTTACGATGGGAATAGGCCATACGACAAGACACAGAAAGGAATGTATATCCAATGGCGACGATGACAAAAATGACTACTGTTCAACAATTAGATACGGCTCTGGAAGCGTCATCAGACAAGCCGTTGCTTCTCTTTAAACATAGCACACGTTGTCCGATAAGTGCAGGCGCATATCAGGAAGTGGAGTCCTATTTGCATGACGCTCCCAACGAAAATATTGAATACGGTATCATTTATGTAGTAGAAGATCGGCCGGTGTCCAATGAAACCGCGGACAGGCTTCAGGTGAAGCATGAATCCCCGCAGGCCATTTTAATCAAGGGCGGAGAAGCTGTTTGGCATACATCCCATTCGAATATTACAGCCCGTGCACTCCACGATCATCTCACATAGATAGAATGTGTGCTGTCGTTGCATAAAGTAGTATTTTGTCGTATCATGGTTCTAATTAGTTGATCTAGGATTCGGTTGAAAATTTATTGGCAATGGAGAGAAGGAATGTGACGGTAACGATCTATGATGTAGCTCGCGAAGCTGGTGTCTCAATGGCCACAGTGTCCCGCGTAGTTAACAATAATCCTAATGTGAAACCTCAGACCCGCAAGAAAGTGTACGAAGCGATTGAACAATTGGGATATCGCCCAAATGCGGTCGCTAGAGGTCTGGCCAGCAAGAAGACAACGACCGTCGGCGTGGTTATACCGGATATATCGAACTCAATTTTTGCAGAAATTGCACGCGGTATTGAGGATATAGCGAATATGTATCACTATAATATTATTTTGTGTAATGCCGACAAGCGAAAAGAAAAAGAGATTCGTGTCATCAACACATTGCTTGAAAAGCAAGTGGATGGTCTTCTGTTCATGGGTGGTACAGTAACGGACGAGCATATTCAGGCGTTCCATACAGCTGCGGTCCCTATCGTTCTATGTGCAACGAGTGATGAAAAAGGAAGCTATCCTTCGGTCGATATTGACCATGAAGCGGCTGCTTTTGATGCAGTAAACACGTTGATCCGCCATGGACACCGTCAAATCGCAATGATCAGTGGTACGCTTCAAGACCCTGCAAACGGCTATGCACGTTTCCAAGGTTACAAGAGAGCATTGGAAGCAGCCGGAATTGATTATCAGGAGGATCTCGTGCGAATCGGGAACTACCGTTATGAATCTGGTGTTGAAGCCATGAAATATTTTCTCGGCCTGAAGAAGAAGCCAAGTGCGATTTTTGCTGCAACGGATGAAATGGCAATTGGTGCGATCCATAGTATTCAGGATGAGGGATTGAAAGTTCCTGATGATTTTTCGGTAATCAGTGTTGATAATATTCGTATGGCCTCTATGGTTCGTCCTCAGCTGACAACCGTCGCGCAACCCATGTACGATTTGGGTGCGGTAGCGATGCGTTTGCTGACCAAGCTGATGAAAAAGGAAAACGTGGAGAACCCTCGCGTTATTTTGCCGCATGAAACTATTTTGCGGTTGTCAGTTAATTATTTAGACTAGACGCAGTGCTGAATAGGATATACCTTCGATGAAAGCTCCTTTGATGGAGCTTTTTTCGTGGATATAAAGCTTCTTCTGGACATCATCATCAAACTAAGAATAGAGGGATGCGTAATGAGCCGACTTTATGGATTAATGGGTGCTATGGATGAAGAGATTGAATTGCTGCTGGCAGCGATGACGGAAGCGAGTAAGACGGTCAAGGCTGGAATCACTTACACTACAGGAATCATTCACGGGCAAAGAGTCGTCGTCTGTAAATCCGGTGTAGGCAAGGTTAATGCTGCGGTAACAACACAAATCCTGATTGATCATTTTGGTGTAGAACAGATTATATTCACGGGAGTGGCAGGGGCGGTTCATCCTGATTTAAACATTGGGGATATTGTCATCTCATCAACATGTATGCAGCATGATATGGATGTAACGCCTTTGGGTTATGCCAGAGGGGTCATTCCTTATCAGGACACCTCAGAGTTTGTGGCTGATCCCGAGCTTGTAAGTCTAGCTGAGCAAGCCTGCAAATCGTTTGGCGATCGGTATATTGTCGGCAAGGTACTTTCTGGCGATCAATTTGTTGCAAATCGTGAGTTAGTGACTGCATTGCATCAGGAAATGGACGGCGCTTGTACCGAAATGGAGGGTGCGGCTGTGGCTCAGACAGCTCATATGAACGCTGTGCCTTATGTTGTACTACGATCTATGTCAGATAAGGCTGATGGATCGGCCCACGTTAATTATGCTGAATTTACGGTAGAAGCTTCACATCGTTCGCATCGTATTGTGGAGTTCATGCTCAAGCATTTGGGCTAATGGTATAATTTTTTTTAATACATGAATCTTCGGACAAATCGGATATGGTCAAACTGCTCTTGTGATGCGAGGGGCACATCCTTTCCCATTCGTACCATCAGACAGTTAGCAGGATGTGAGCATATTTCAGGATCATCCGTGGCGTACCAGACCATATCTACAGTTTTCATTAGACGCTCCATCATGCGGCGGTATTCCCATACGGAGAGACCGCTGCCTTTTAAATCCCAATGCCAATAGTATTCGGTCGTAAAAATAATATAGGATTCAAGCTGTCCATCCTCAAAGGCAATCCGAATCATTCGGCTACCCAGGCCTAGACCACGATAGTCATCGGCTACCTCAACAGCTCCGAGTTCCAGTAAATCCTTCATGCCAGCTTCCGACCAGCGCTCCATCTCATCTGGGTAATGAAAAGTAACATATCCCAAAAGGGTTTCCCCGTTGTGGGCAATGATAATTCTGCCTTCTGGCAGTTCCGAAATATCCACCAACGCGTCGAATTGCTCCTTTGGTTTGCGAAAGGCATCTAATTGCTTGTGCATTTGAAATGAACGCAGTTGATCCGCGGATACGGGGCCTTCTACATAGATTGTTTGTCCGTTATGATTCAGCGTATCCGAGTGGTACAGTTTTAAATGCTGCATACGTACGCCCTCCTTGTTCGCCATGAGCTCGTTCCTCATATCCCATACTTATAGCAAAAAAACAATTAAATGAAAAGGATGGTCGTCACATCGTGACCTATGATATACTGTTTTAGACATAAAATGTTCACAATTTAAATCAACCAGTAAACCAAAGGAATCTATCTGCTTTATTGATTTTTGTAAGCGTTATCTTGTCCTGTGTATTTCTCATTAATCCATTGTGAGGAGGCTGAACGCATGAAGATTGAAGAACTCCAGACTGTAGTTCCCACATCCAACATGGGCCCGTATGAACAAGCTTACAACAACTTTCAGTGGGAGGATGCAGAGCGTCATTTTACGTGGTATGAAACAGGCAAGGTAAATATGGCACATGAAGCCATTGATCGACATGTACAGGAAGGACGGGGTGAGAAAGCGGCACTATTGTATTGTGACGCAAACCGTCATGAAACCTACACCTTCTCTCAGCTTCGTGCTAGCTCTAACAGGTTCGGAAATGTGCTGCGCAAATACGGTATTGGTAAAGGGGAGCGGGTGTTTATTTTCATGCCACGTTCACCTGAGCTGGTTATTAGTTTACTTGGTGTTCTAAAGGTAGGGGCTGTTGTCGGTCCATTGTTTGAGGCGTTTATGGAAACTGCGGTTAAGGATCGATTGGAGGATAGTGGGGCAGTGGCATTAGTGACCACACCTGCGCTTCTGTCACGGGTAAAACGTGAGGAGCTTCCTGAGCTACGGCATATTTTTGTGGTTGGTGATATGGATGAACGCGAGCAGGGAATTATCGATTTTGAGACAGAAATGCTTACGTCCTCAGAGGAACTTGAGCCTGAATGGTTGGGTCGTGAAGATGGATTAATTATTCACTATACATCAGGCTCAACAAGCAAGCCCAAAGGCGTGTATCATGTGCAAAATGCAATGATTCAGCATTACTATACTGGCAAAATGGTGCTGGATTTGCGGGAAGATGATGTGTATTGGTGTACTGCTGATCCTGGCTGGGTCACGGGAACGTCATACGGTATTTTTGCTCCATGGCTAAATGGAGCGACGAATGTCATTCGTGGGGGGCGTTTCAGCCCGGAAGACTGGTACCGTACGATTGAGCGTCACGAAGTGACCATATGGTATAGTGCTCCTACAGCGTTTCGGATGCTGATGAGCGCAGGGGAGCAGGTTGTTTCCAAATATGATCTCAGCAGTCTGCGGCATGTATTATCCGTTGGGGAACCGCTGAATCCCGAAGTGGTGCGATGGGGATGGCAAGTATATACACAGCGCATTCATGATACTTGGTGGATGACGGAAACAGGAGCACAGTTGATCTGTAATTACCCTGAGCTGCCGATTAAGCCGGGTTCGATGGGAAAGCCACTCCCAGGTATTCAAGCAGCTATTTTGGACGACAGAGGGCAGGTGTTGCCTCCTAACCGAATGGGTCACTTGGCGATCCGTACACCATGGCCATCCATGATGAATCGTATATGGAACAATCCGAACAAGTTTCAGGAATATTTCCGCTTTCCCGGTTGGTATGTATCGGGTGATTCAGCTTACATGGATGAGGACGGATATTTCTGGTTTCAGGGTAGGATTGATGATGTCATTAACTCCTCTGGAGAGCGAATCGGCCCTTTTGAGGTGGAAAGCAAGCTTCTGGAGCATCCTGCTGTAGCGGAAGCCGGAGTCATTGGAAAACCAGATACCGTGCGGGGAGAGATTATCAAAGCTTTTGTTGCACTGCGTGAAGGCTATGCACCGTCTGAAGCTTTACAGCAGGACATCTATCGCTTCGTTAAGGAAGGGCTGTCTGCCCATGCTGCTCCACGCGAAATTGAATTTAAGGAAAAGTTACCCAAAACCCGCTCTGGTAAAATTATGAGACGCGTGTTGAAAGCCTGGGAGCTTAACCTTCCTACAGGTGACTTATCTACCATAGAGGATTGAAGTACTGTGTATATTAGAATTAAAAAAAGGAGTCTCCAAAGCCTTAATGGCTAAGGGGACTCCTATCACTTTCTACTCTTGTCTTCAGTTATGGACGGACGGCTCCGGAAGGAGCCGATTCCCCCATGGCATTCATGGAAGTGACACGAAACCAGCCTTTTGGCTTTTTCCTCGACTTATATTCAAAGCTGGTAGATGCGGTAGAGCCTATATTTGTAAAAGGCTCCGCACCGCTTTCGCTGTAATACACGTTATAGCCTGTAATAGCGTCCGCCGACTTACCTGCGCTCCATTGGAGCGCTACGGATGAGCCTGCGGCTTTAGCTTGAGGCTGTCCAGGGGCAGTAGGGACCTCTGTAGGCTGCTCACCTGTTCCATCTCCCTCGCCCGGAACGTCTGGAGACTCAGAATCTGCAGGTGGCACTACAGGTGTTGCGCTTGCTTTCGTGCTTGGACCGGACTCATGGCCGCCCACATCAACGGCGGTCACGTAGTAGCTAGAGCTGCTGCCCCCAGGGCTGTCAGAGAACACCTTGGAGCTGTCAGCCATAACGACCTTGCCAAGCCGTTGGAAGCTCCCCCCATCTGTAGAACGATACAGACGGTATCCTACGACGTCGCTGTTTCCGCTTGGGCTAAAGCTGATTATGGCTTTACCATCACTATAGCTTACGTTGACGCTAGATGGAGCGTTAGGAGCTGCTCCATCGTCCTTGCGTGGATCAATCTGAGTAGGAGCTTCCTTATCTGCATCCTGAGGCAGATAGTAGGACAACGAATTATGTCGTCTCATCACCTTAAAGGCTTGCTGAAGCTCTTTAATCAATTCTGAGATTGACTTTTCCCGTTTCCTAACGGTCCGTTCATATAACATATCATCCGGTGTACCATCGCGTGGAATATAATTCACACCTTGGTAGGTAATATATTTCGCACGACTCACACCATTTTCACTGTTTTTAGGTGGATACTTACTGTTATAAATGTCCGAACCATACGCGGATGCTGTACGGCTTACAATGCCGTCAGGTCTCTTGAAGCTGTCCGTTTGGAACAGCTGAGCATCTTTAGTTGTTACTTCATTCATGATTAGAGCCCATAAGCGGCGAGCCCGCTCTTTTTGGACTTTCGTTTCAAGCTTATTGACAGGTTGCTTGTAACCAACCCATACACCCAGTGTGACGTCAGGCGTAAAGCCCTCGAACCAAACATCAGTGTAGGATTGCGTAGTGCCTGTCTTGCCGGCAATCGGAATCTTACCGGATTGATCAAAGTTCCGCTTCACCAGTCTGCCTGTGCCCTCCGACACGGCTGTACGCAACATATCTGTCATCAGGTAGGCGGTTTGCGGTGAGAAGGCCTGCACAGGATTAGGCTGATGCTTGTATATAATATTGCCTTGCGAATCCACAATCTTTTCGATCATATAGGCGTCATTAAACACACCGCCATTTGGAATGGCTCCATATGCATTCGTAAGCTCCTCGACGGTCACCCCATGGGCCAAGCCGCCAAGTACACCCGTTTGGGCGTTGTTATCACTGGATTCCAAGGTGGTGATGCCCAGCTTCTTGGCAAAAGCCCAGGCTTTGCTGATCCCTACTTTTTCGTTAAACAGCTTGAGTGCTACCGTATTGAGCGATTGATTCAGTGCATAACGCGCCGTGACCAATCCTTGATAGCGGTTGTTAGAATTTTTCGGAATGTGATACCCATTACTGCCATCTTTCAAAATAATAGGGGCATCATCCACGATACTACCAGGCTGCACAAGACCGCTGTCCAATGCAGGGAGATAGGCAGCAATCGGTTTCATTGCCGAACCCGGCTGACGAACCATCTGGGTGGCATAATTCATCTGCTCCTTTTGGAAGTCCCGACCTTCCATCATTCCAAGAATGGCGCCTGTTTTATGCTGAATCAGAATAGCCGCTGCTTGTTCGTCACCCTTGGTTTTACTAGTGGCAGAGAAGTTATTCTTATTTTCTGCAATTTGACGCATAGATTTGTATACGCTCTTATCAATGGTGGTGTACACCATATAACCGCCTGTGCGAAGCTGCTGTTCAGCTTCTTTGAGCAAATCATTATCGTCCTTGGTTTTGGCATCTGCACTGGCATTAGCTGCTTGACCCGGATTAGTGACAGACATGAGTGCCTGCGCAGCTTGTCGTTCTGTTTCTATCATAAGATATGGATAGGTGTTATAAGCCTTAACAGTACGTGGTGCGAGAGATTTTTTGATATCAAAAGCCATCGCTTCATTATACTGTGCTTTATTGATTTTGTTCTCCTCCAGCATTCGACTGAGCACCAGGTGCTGGCGGTTGATGGCTCTTTTAAAGCCAGCTTCATTAAACTCACCCTTACCGTTGTAAGCAGAATAGGAAGAAGGAAGCTGTGGCAAACCTGCCAGATAGGCAGCCTGGGCTATATTAAGCTCGTTCAGATCATTCTCATTAAAGATACCTTTGGCCGCTGCTTTAATGCCAAAGACGTTGTAACCGCTTGAACCGTTACCAAAAGGTACTTTATTAAGATAGGCCGTAATAATTTGTTGCTTGCTTAGGAAGCGCTCAAGGCGCAGAGACAGCAAAATTTCTTTGACCTTGCGATCATCCGTGCGATCGAGATTTAGAAAGACACGACGCGCAAGCTGCTGGGTGAGGGTACTACCCCCGGTTTGTACGGATTCATGCAGCGCCTTTTGCTTCACAGCACGCAGTGTTCCCGATAGATCGACACCTTTATGCTCGTAAAAATGATTATCTTCAATGGCAATGACTGCGTCAATGACGAGTTGTGGAATCTCCTTAAACGTGACAGGTCTTCGATCTTCTTCTGTCCGGAGTTGTCCGATGGGAGAGCCATCATTGAAATAAGCGAAGCCTGTAATTGCATTCTTATCTACTTCCTGTAGGATCATGGATCTGGAACGCACGGGTTCGCTTTTTACAATAGAAGCAACATAGCCGGCGGCCGCTCCTCCTGCAAATAGTGCCCCCATAAAACCGATGATGACGACCCACTTTATGACACGGCCGAGCCTTCGCATGGTTGTCCGCAAGCGGGAAGGCTTTGGCTCTGATACATTGTTTTTTTCTTCAACCATTAAGTCTTCCTCCTTTATAACAGCCATTATTATAGCATAAAATTACAAAATGAACCCATATGCTAAAAAGCCTGTCTTTTGGTGTCGTTGACTACATAAAAGCAGTGTGTTATAAATAGGTCAAAGTAAATATCGTGAAAAGCAGAGAAAGACTTCAGTAGAAGGCGGATTCACGTTGTACAGAGAGCCGATGGGTGGTGTGAATCGGTAGCGTCCCTCCTTTGAATTACCGTCTGGAGCTGTCTGGATGAATGGAAAGCTTTTGCAGGTTTGCGAAGCACCATAGTAATCCAGTACCGGGTGTAGGCCCGTTATAGGAATGAAGTGAAAGAAATGTCTGTCTTTGACATGCGTTTCTTTAATTAGGGTGGTAACGCGAGTAGCTCCTTCTCGTCCCTTGGGATGAAAGGGGCTTTTTGGTTTGTCTAATATGTAATATTTTGGATGAAAAATAGGAGGTATACAGGATGAAGTGGGAAGAATTGAAGCCGGAGCAGCAGGTAGAGGTAGAACGACAGCTAGAGGTGATACAGCGGGGTGTAGCGGAAATTGTACCGGAGGATGAGCTGAAGCGTAAGGTGATCAAATCGGTCGTTAGCGGCGAGCCACTCAAAATTAAGCTGGGCCTTGATCCATCTGCTCCCGACATTCACATCGGACATACGGTTGTTATGCACAAACTGCGCCAGTTCCAGGAATTAGGCCATCAAGTACAACTGATTATCGGAGATTTTACAGGCAGAATTGGTGATCCGACAGGTAAATCGGAGACTCGTAAGCAACTGACTGAGGAAGATGTACAGCGCAATGCCCAAACATACAAGGAACAAATTTTTAAAATTCTCGATCCTGAAAAAACAAAGGTATTTTACAATTCCGAATGGTTAGGGCCAATGTCTTTTGCTGATGTAGTAACCCTGTCGGCCAAAGTAACGGTTGCCCGTATGTTGGAACGGGATGATTTTACCAAAAGGTACCAAAACGGTTTGCCGATCAGTATCCATGAGTTCTTTTATCCGCTGATGCAGGGCATGGATTCCGTGGCTCTCCAAAGCGATATTGAATTAGGGGGAACGGATCAGAAGTTTAATCTTCTGATGGGTAGAACCCTGCAAAAAGAATACGGAGTTGAGCCACAGGCTACTATTACTTTACCATTGCTTGAAGGGCTGGATGGAGTTCAGAAGATGAGTAAAAGCTTGGGGAATTACATTGGTGTTGATGAGGAGCCGAACGAAATATACGGAAAATCCATGTCCGTTCCTGATGAGCTGATGCTGAAATATTTTGAGCTTGCAACGGATATCAACAACGAGGAGTTGGCAGAGCTGGCGAAAGGTGTTAAGGAAGGCTCAGTGCATCCACGTGATGCCAAAATGAAGCTGGCTGGAACGTTAGTGCGCATGTACCATGGTGAAGAAGCAGAGGAAGCAGCGAAGCAGCATTTTGTGACCGTATTCCAGCAGCGCGCGCTGCCTGACGATATTGAAGAGTTCACCTTGACGGCTGATCAGTTAGAAGAAGGTGGCATTCGTGTGATCCAGTTGCTGACTCATCTGGGCTTTGCAGCATCTAACGGTGAAGCCAAGCGCAGTATTCAGCAGGGTTCGGTCAAAATTAACGAAGAGAAATGGACCGATGTGAACGAAGCATACACGCCGAAGGAAGGCGACATTGTGCAGGTAGGTAAACGGAAATTTGCTAAAATCAAGCTTGGATAATGAAAATATATTCAAAAGCAGCTCTGAGATTGTCTCGATCTCAGCGTTGCTTTTTTATTTCTGCCAAGTGAAAAGTCATGGTAAACTTAGCACAAATAATCAAACATGTAGGTGAAGAGTTATACATAATGAAAACGTGGGTTGCACAATTTGAGTGTAGGATCGATAATCAGAACAATTACGAGTGTGGGGAAGGATTATATGGACTATTTTAAACGAATTCAGTGTGCGATTGAGTTTATTGAATTGAATCTCCGGGAGGATCTAAAAATTGCCGATATTGCTTCACAGGCATGCTTTTCAGCTTTTCATTTCCAGCGGGTTTTTCAGGCCATTTCGGGTTTTACGGTTCAACAGTATATAAGAAGGAGAAGATTGTCCGAGGCGGCTGAACAGCTAAAACAATCCAATCAAAAAGTGTTGGACATTGCTATTGAGTTTCAGTACAACTCGCAAGAAGCCTTTACCCGCGCTTTTGAAAAGAATTTTGGGATCACCCCTGGGAAATATCGTAACAGTGATATTGAGCTTCCTGGACAAAGCAAAATTAATTTTCTGGATTATCAAAAAAATACGAAGGGGGATTTGGATGTGAACAAGCCAGTGATATTGCAGCTCGAAACGACCAAAATTATAGGGTATGAATATAAAACAAATCTGAATAATGAGCAGCACTATAAAGAAATTCCAGGATTTTATGGGCACTTTGGAGCCAATGAATATTTTATGTGTATCCCGAACAAGATCGCACCGGGAATGTCATATGGGGTTGCCTGTCGATTTGAAGACAATGGTGCATTTTCATTTGTGGTGGGCGAGGCAGTTGAAAAAGAGTCAAATGAACTGGCAGAGGGTTTCATATATATGGAGATTCCAGCAGGGAAGTATGCTGAGTTTGACGCTTCGGGTTCAGATGGACGGGTTCAGAATATACGAGACTTTATCTATGGCACATGGCTTCCTAATTCTAATTTTGAACGGAGGGAGGGACCAGATTTTGAAATTACGGACGTGATGAATTCCTCCTATCCAGATCATTTGAGCATGAAAGTATACATCCCCATTGAATAAAACTCTCAGGCTCGATCATAAGGAATATAAAAAAAGCACCCGAATAAATTCGGGTGCTTTTTGGTGCTAATGCAGGGATTAGCGGTTGTAGAATTCGACGATTTGTTTTTCATCGATATCTTGGGACAATTCGCCACGCTCAGGCAAACGAATGAATTTACCTTCCAGAGCTGCGTCATTGTACTCCAGGTAAGCTACCAAGTGGTTGCGGTTTTCCAAAGCTTCTTTGATGGAAGACAGGGAACGACTTCTTTCACGAAGACCGATCACGTCGCCAGGGCTTACTTGGTAAGAAGCGATGTCAACTTTTTTACCGTTCACAGTAACGTGACCGTGAGCTACCAATTGACGTGCGCCTGCACGGGAATTAGCAAAGCCAAGACGGAATACAAGGTTGTCCAGGCGGCTTTCCAGCAAGAACATAAAGTTTTCACCAGCGATACCGTGCATGTGTTGAGCTTTGTTGAACAGGGTACGGAATTGTTTTTCACCCAAGCCGTACATGTGACGCAACTTTTGTTTCTCTTGAAGCTGCATACCGTAGTTGCTGATTTTTCTCCGTTGGTTTGCACCATGTTGTCCCGGAGGGAAAGGGCGTTTCAATTCTTTACCTGTGCCGCTCAGGGAAATACCGAGACGACGGCTCAATTTAAATTTAGGACCAGTGTAACGTGCCATTATAGAGTTAACTCCTTCATAATTAAAATTTGAGTTGGGGCTCTCTTTGCGCTCCAATTTGTTCGGCGCTACCTATTAAGGTGAGACGCACTACTGACAGAAAAGTTCAGCCGCTGTCCTGTCAGCAACAAAAAAGATGAGGGTGACACAAACTGTTACGCCCAAAATTTAAGATCCGCACAGTAGATAGTTCTGCCGTACAGTCTTTTTCAATAATATATACTACATGTAAGAGTAGGTCAATGTCAAGAAGAGAAAAAGAATGAAAACGTCAAATTTTGTCGATAGGGCTTTAGAACTAAAAAAGTGGGACGAATTTCTGGAAAATGGATGCAAATTTCTAGAGTTGGGAGTAAAATAGATCATATTATGAGCTATAGTGGTGTATAGCCGCTGTCTTGGTACAGCTAATTTTGCTGTGAAGGAGCGCCTTAATATGTCGGAATTTTCAACAACGGATCAGCAAATGCTTGACAGTAAAACGGTCCAGGCTAGCGGTGCTCCGCTGTTTGATGATAAAGGATATACTTCTTTTGCCTGGCTCCAGAACATGGATATGACACCCTATGATTTCCCCTATATTAACCAGCTGCTTGTTCAAGGATATCGGAGTTGGTTACAACAGGGCAATGGTATATCCTGGATTAACGAAGAATATACTGCTGTTTTTAATTTTATAGGTGTTCGTGTTGCTGGTAAAAAAGAAGATGATGACGAGGATTTGGATTTGGTCGAACGTTGTTGCATATCTAGAGAGATGGAAGTGAGCCAGCGCAAACTTCGTGATGGAAGCCTTGCGTTTGTGTATATGGTTCCCATACTATGCCGTAATTACAAGAGCGAGCCCTTTGCCGCTCTTCGTTTTACACGGCCTGCTCAACATTCTGTCCCAAATCTGGACACATTGTTATCAGCTGCTTTACATTTTAAATCCTGCTTTTACACGAAGTTTGAGTACATATTTATGGAAGATGTCCTTGGGATGCGGAATCGAAGCGATCATGAAGGTAGACGCCGTTCTATTTTATTTCAGATTGTAAAACGGATGCATGACAAAATTGACGTAGAAGGCGTGCTGGATGAGGTATTCGGGAGCATCGCCTATTTGTTTCCCCATGTAGATATCACCTTGTATATGAGTCAGGATCGACATAGTCGCAATCCGCAGGTCAAACCTTTACTGCTGCATGAACGGGACGAAGATGTATGCGTCCGTGCATTTATGAAAGGGCAAATGGCTGTGAATGAGCCTGTCGGTACACAAGATGAAATAACTGAAATCGGCATCCCATTACGTGGTAAGCAGGGCGTATACGGTGTTTTCCATATGATTCTTCCATCGGGCGCGGATAGTATGAAAAAAGTGGATGTAGAGCTGATTGCCATGATGGCGGATACGGCTGGCACCGCATTTGAAAATGCAAAGCTGCTTGAGCAATCGAATGTACTTATCCATGAATTGCGTCTCATTAATGAACTGGTTCAGCGCTTGAATCAGAGCCTGAAGTTAAATGAAATATTTGAATTTGCCGTGCAGGAGTTATTAAAAATGTTCATGGCGGACTTTTGTTGTATTGTACAGCTTGACCAGGATGGAAACTGTTTTAAGGTCATGTCGAGTAATGTGGAAAGCTTAAGACTGGAAAGTTACCCTCTTGAAGATGGATTTGCTGGACTAATACGCTTAACAGGGGAACCAGTGATTGTGTCGGACTATAGAAAGGATGGGAAGATATCCTCTCATTTTATGGATGCGACGCACTCCCAGTCTTTGATGGCTGTACCTATGAAGACCAGCGGTACTCCTAAAGGGGTTATACTATTGTCCAGCAAGCTTCCGCACTTTTTCTCTTACGATAATTACAAAATGTTGCAAATGCTAGCCCCTCATATCGGGTTGGCGGTAACCAATGCTATGCTGCACGCTGAGGTGCGGCGGTTGGCTAATATGGATATGTTAACAGGTCTGTATGTACGTCATTATGTGGACCAAATCATTCAGCAACATCAGGAAAAGGATTTCTGTGGATCTCTTATTTTGGTAGATATTGATCAATTCAAACAGGTGAATGATACGCATGGGCATCAGACGGGTGACGAAATTTTGAAAAGCGTCAGCAATATCGTTCGTTCGGCGACTCGCGATGAGGATGTATGTGCGAGATGGGGCGGCGAGGAGCTTGCCATTTATTTACCGCAGCTGGGGGTACAGCAAGCGCTCGGATATGCAGAAAAAATACGTTACCGCGTACAGCATGAAACTGAGCCTCAGGTGACTGTTTCTTGCGGGATTGCTGAATGGAACTGGCTGGACGAGCAGATCAGTATTGAATCTTTATTTTATAGGGCTGATATGGCCTTGTACGAAGCGAAAAATGAAGGACGCAATCGAATAGTTGTTGATCATGTAGCCAATGTGTAGAGAATATTCCTAGGGAATGTTCTCTTTTTGTCTTGTATAACCCATTGCGGACAGGTAATCCTAAACGTAGCTATATCGTGTGTATGATTGAACTATAGGGATAACACGATGAAGTGAACCAGGTAGCATAACTGGCTTGAAGCAGGATTATTGCTCATGAGTACAGTTATGTTCAGGATAGGACGGATGATGGGATGCATTGGAAAAAGCAATGGATGATGCAGGTTTGTGGTGTGTTGCTTGTAATAGGTGTGTTAAGTGGTTGTGCACTGGATCGACAATATACGCCTGAGCAGATTTTTAAGAGAGCAGTTGCAGGAATGGCTGGCAAAGAGATGGTAACGTTTACTGGACGGACTGCAATTAGAGCAGACAGTGGTCTGCCAACGAATAAGCAGTTTGAATATCGCGGTAGGCTAAGAAATCACGATGAATTGACCATGCACTGGGGTTCTGCAGAGGCTTTCCGTAAGCAAGGTGGCTACACAGCTCTGAAACAAGGTAAGTCCGAGCATGATGTTACACAGGAACGTTTTATTCGTCAGAGTGGGAAATGGGTTTCGCTGACATCCGGTTATCCTCCTGTGGTTGGAAATGGTATGTTAAATCGCTTCAATCCGATTCAGGAGCTTGAGGAATTAAATACACTGAATAAGAGCATTCGTATGGAAACGGGAGCTGCCCGGGGAACTTGGGTGTTGAGGATTGAACCGGAATCTGCTTCGGCAAAGCGCTGGTTGAAAGATCGTTTAATAAAAGAAATGAATACGTTAAACCCTCAACTCGTGATATTAAAAACGCAGCAGACAGGAACGAATCGAGAGCTGCGAAAGAAGCTGAGCCAAATATGGGCGCAAAGTTGTGAGGATATGAATAACCAGCTGGAGCAATCCATTGTGCATACGGTGTATCATTTGACCATAGATCGCCAAACAGGTTTACCCTTAAAGCTTTCATCCGAATGCCAGATTACCCGACAGGGAGAAAATGAAGATCTGCATCAAGAGGCTTTGATAACCAGAGTTACTTTTGAGGACTACAAGTAACGTGGCGGGCGTGATACAATGAATTTTGAATTAACCATCGTTCAAAAAGAATGAAATAGAGAAGGAGAGACACTACATGAAAGATCCTAGAATACTTAAGCTGGCGGAAAATCTGGTAGGTTACTCTGTTGAAGTGCAGCCTGGAGAAAATGTATTAATCGAAATGATTGGTACAGAGCGCGACTTACTTAACGCCATCATTCATGAAGTTGGTAAAAAAGGTGGAAATGTTTTTGTACAACTTACAGACCGTAAGGTACAGAGCACCATGCTTCGTCACGCGACAAAGGAGATGCTGGAGACCTGGGCTGAGATTGACCTTAACCGGATGAAGCAAATGCACTGCTATATCGGAATTCGTGCAGGTGAAAATGTAAATGATTTGTCAGATGTGCCGGAAGATAAAATGAAATTGTATAATTCCATTTATCAGCATGCGGTACATAGCGAACAACGGGTGAAACACACCAAATGGGTAGTGCTGCGTTATCCGAATGACAGCATGGCTCAATTGGCGAATATCAGCACAGAAGCGTTCGAAGATTTTTATTTCGATGTGTGTAATCTGGATTATGCAAAAATGGACAAAGCTCAAGATGCATTGGCAGACCTGATGAATCGGACGGACAAGGTACGGATTAGTGGACCGGGTACGGATTTGAATTTCTCTATTAAGCAAATTGGAGCTATCAAGTGTTCAGGTCAATGTAATATCCCGGATGGCGAAGTATACAGCGCGCCTGTACGTGATTCCGTTAACGGAACGATCAGCTACAATGCACAAACCCTGTATAATGGCATTACTTTTGAAAATGTTAAATTCCGTTTTGAAAATGGTAAGATCGTGGAAGCAACGAGTAACGATACGAAGCGGCTGAATGATATTCTCGATTCTGACGAGGGAGCACGTTATATTGGCGAGTTTGCCATCGGGTTTAATCCGCACATCTTACATCCAATGAAGGATATTTTGTTTGACGAGAAAATCGCCGGCAGCTTACATTTTACACCGGGTCAAGCTTATGAAACAGCGGATAACGGTAATCGTTCATCGATCCACTGGGATTTGGTGTTGATTCAGCGTCCAGAATATGGCGGTGGTGAAATTTATTTTGACGATGTTTTGATTCGTAAAGATGGCATCTTTGTACTGCCTGAGCTGGAGCCATTAAACCCTGAAAATTTAAAATAACGATATCCGTTCTTGCTGAGAAAGCGATTTCAATGTATCATTATGGATGAGTAACGATACATGACAATTCAGTAAAGCGAGGGGTTTCTATGTCCAATAATAACGCGGCGGTTGTTGAAATTGCACAGACGGCGAGCAAGTTCACCTCTTCCATCGTCCTTCATTCCGAAAATAAGTATATTGATGTGAAAAGTATACTGGGCTTGTTTACGACCCTAGTCAGCAGCCATAGCTATGAACTACACGTTCATGGACCAGATGCGGAGGAAGCCAAGAAAGCGATCATCGAGGTGTTCGAGAAGCACGGACTTCATATTTCAGTAGCCAGCTAACTTTATTCTTGAAGCAAAAGCATCCCTACCTGTAACTGTAGGGATGCTTTTTTTGTCAGGTTCTTGTATTAGCCTGCAATTTGGTCTAATATTAAGGATAGGACGTCTTGTGCGACATTGAGACATAGGGGGGAAGAATCCATGACTTCATCTGATTTGCAGGAACAATTGAATATCAAGGCTATTAATCTGCTTCAGGAAGATGCAGATAAAATAAAGAAGCTTATTGAAGTACAGATGGAGAATCTGGCAACCCGTTATTGCCCTCTCTATGAGGAAGTGCTGGATACTCAGATGTACGGATTTTCCAAGGAAGTGGATTTTGCGGTTCGCGCTGGACTTCTTCCGGAAATGGTAGGTAAACAGCTGGTCAGTGAGCTGGAACGCAATCTGGCTATTCTATATGAGGCCATGAATAATAAGGCCAATTAGGAAGACGGTTGAATTGATGAGAGCATGCGGAGCTTGAGAGCATGCTTTTTTTGATGCCTTTTTTTATAAAATGTTCTTTTAGGATGGTAAAAGCGCATCCCCTTCCACCATCCTAATGAACATTTTAAAACCTTAAAAAGCTACACAAGGAAGAAGGATACACCTAACAATACATACACTACCAGTAGCATGAGTCCCTCATACCAGTTGGTTGAGCCGTCCTGGGTGATGGATTTGGCGATAAATACAGCGACAGCAATGGCGACCAGCTCAATTGTGGTGAAAACAATATTCATCGTGTTTCCCATAAAGTAACTGACAAAAATCAGCACGGGGGCGACAAATAACGCAATTTGCAAACTGCTGCCGACAGCAATTTCGACAGATGCACCGATTTTATTCTTCATCGCCAGTAAAATAGCAGCGCTGTGTTCGGCTGCATTACCAATAATAGCGACGAGGAAGGCACCTACGAACAATTCGCTGAGCCCAAATTGGGTCGTAAACACCTCCAGCGTACCTACCAGCCATTCGCTGACAAAAGCGACCATGACGGTAGCAAGTATCAAATAGGCAATGGATTTGTTTCTGGACCATACAGGGGCATGCTCATGTGGTAATTCTTCATCTTTTTGTTCGGTCACATCAGATAAATAGTCCTTATGCGTAATCATAGAAAAAATAAGCCACGCAATATACGCGACAATGAGCGTGCCTGCGACAATGAGGCTGAGCGTATCTGATTCGCTATCCGTGATAACGTGTGTGTTCAAAAAGACAGCTGGAACGAACAAGGCAATAACAGCCACAATCATCAGAGAACCACTTAATCCAGCCAGCGATATATTGAAATTTTGTACTTTGTACTTTAAACCGCCAGCGAACAGACTTGCTCCTAGCACCAACAGCAGATTACCGATGATAGAACCGGTAAGACTGGCCTTTACCATATCGTAAAGACCTTCTTTAACAAGAAAGATGGCGATGATCAGTTCGGCTGCGTTACCAAAGGTGGCATTTAAGAATCCACCTAAACGTTGGCCAGCATAATGCGCGACACTTTCGGTCGCCCTGCCGAGGAAACCGGCTACGAATACAACAGAAATTGCACAAATGACAAATTGGGCTATAGCGTTCCAATGTGTGTAATGAGCGACTGCGCTAAGAGCAAATGTCGCTATAAGCAAAGCGGGAGATAACCATTTTTTCAATGAAGAGCACCTCGATATCAATAGATGTGTACAAGTTTGGTGAAAGCTGTCACTTCAGCATTTTGCATAATTCGATTCCCATCGCACATAAGTACAATATATAGACGAACTAAAGCGTTTCGATCTATATATTGCTGATTGGAAAACACTCTTGGGGTTTATGCAAAATGCTCACTTGTATGGATTTTCTAAATTAATATACCCAAAATGATATAGGTTGTAAACGAAAGTTGTTTTTCATACGTAGAGTTTGCATTTGGACTGGCTGAGGCTTTACAATACAAATAAAGGATGGATGAAGGGGGACATAGGTCATGGCAGAGCAAATTCAACAACTGGAAGCAGGAAACATCAAGATTTCCAACGATGTCGTAGGTAAAATTGCCGGGATGGCCGCATTAGAGACACCGGGCATTGCTGCAATGTCAGGTGGCTTATCGGAAGGCTGGGCCAAAAGGCTGAGCGGTAAAAATGTGCAAAAAGGCGTATCAGTGGAGGTTGGACAGCTGGAAGCTGCCATTGATCTACGTATTATCGTACTCTACGAAACACCTATTCATGAGGTGTCCCGAATTCTTCAGCAAAATGTGCGAGAAGCCGTCGAAAGTATGACAGGTTTGCGGGTCGTGGAAGTGAACGTAAAAGTGGAAGGTGTGGCGTTCAAGGACGACGCCGTGTAAAGAATCAGGAACCGACAAATTGACATTTTTAATCAATTGTATACATGTCGGGAATTCCGTGGGATAACCCGAATTAAAACGCGAAAACTGGTGGTTATAGAATCGCCAGTTTTCGTTTTGTGAATCAACAGTATAGCCATTTTTGCAGAGGGCTCTCGTATTTTATACATAACCAAAAGAACTTCCAAAGCCACCGTGGTAAGTGGTCCTTGGAAGTTCTTTTTTTAACGAAAACGGTTGGTTCTACGGGTTTGAAAGCGGTTGGGTACTTCATTACGCACAGCTACCCCTGTGGTGCGTTCCTGCACCGCTTGTTTGGTGTTCTCACGAGAAATACTGAGCATAATGCCCATGGAAAACATCATGACAAGCAGGGAGGAGCCACCAAAGCTGATAAATGGAAGCGTGACGCCAGTGATTGGAATCGTTTGGGTCACACCGCCAATATTAATGAAGGCCTGAATGGCGATCAAACCCATGATGCCGGTGCCTACCAACGTTCCGAACGGATCATGGCAACGCAGAGCAATGATCATGCCTCGCCAAATGAAATACAAATATAGCATCAGGAATATGGCTGTTCCGATAAATCCGAATTCTTCACCGATTACGGAAAAGATAAAATCATTAAATGAATTAGGAAGATAGTGAAGCTTGATAATACCTTTACCAAAGCCTGAGCCGTTTAAGCCGCCTTCACCTATAGCTTGCAAGGACTGTACCAGATTGTATCCCGTTCCTTGTCTATATTTCTCGGGATTAAGAAAGGCTTGAAAGCGTCCGATTTTATAATCTTGCTTGGCAGCAACTTGTCCATCTGTGGTTCCAGAATCTCCTCCAAACAACGACCCAATACCAAATACGATGGAAGCGCCTAGCACGAGCAGAACAATGGATGCTGTAATATGCTTGACACTGGCTCCCCCGGCATAAATAATCAGACCACTCGTAGCAACCAAAATGAAGCAGGAGCCTAAATCAGGTTGAAGCATGATGAGTCCTGCAACACAGCCTACAATGACTGTTACAGGTATGTAGCCAGTCCGCAGATCTCTAAAGCGATCTCCTTTTTTGACAATCAGTGCAGATAAGTAAAGAATGATGGAAATTTTCGCAAGCTCCGTTGGCTGGAAACCAACACTACCAAACCTGAGCCAGCTTTTTGCGCCGTTAAGTGAGCCTGTAAAAAGAACGATGATTAGCAGTAATATAGTTATGAAAAATAAAGGTACAAAAAGCTTTTTATATTTTTCCATCTTAATATTCATAGCTACCAACATAATAAAAAGTCCAAGTACAGCAAATGCAGATTGGCGCTTCACAAAATATAAAGAGTCAAAATTATATTCTTTATTCAGCAAAGCTACGCTGGAGCTGGAGCTAAATACCATAATTACACCGAATCCAACCAGTAACAAAGTGAGGATCAGCAATTGGAAATCCGGTGTGCCTCTTCTTCGAGTCTCCGGCTTCGTATTTCTCATATCAGCTTCCCCCGGTATTCGCCACAAGGTATATTCCTCGCAGACGGTTATCATTTTATCGTTTACCCATTTTATCATATTATGTTTGATGGGCTTCTGCAACCTCCCTGAAGCAACAGATATCACAACAATTCCATATCTGCTACAATAGGATAAAAATGAAGACTTGAGAGCAGCGGTGCATACGTGGTGACGCTGCAAGATGAATCGGGAACTTGCCCGGTGCTTTAAAAGGAGAGGTGGAGCAATATGACACAACATGCGCTAGACAAGACCTGGTTTGACCAGTTGCAAGAAAATATGGTGGAGTGGCGTAGACATTTACATAAGAATCCCGAAATTTCCTTTCAGGAAAGCAAAACTGCAGCTTTTGTAGCGGATAAGTTGGAGAGTTGGGGAATCGAGATTCGCCGTCAGGTAGGGGGACACGGTGTTGTAGGCACCATTCGTGGTGCTAAACCCGGGCCTGTCGTCCTGCTGCGTGCCGATATGGATGCTCTTCCTATTCAGGATGAAAAGGAATGTGAATATCGCTCCAACGTAGACGGAGCCATGCATGCTTGCGGCCATGATGGACATACATCCGCGCTACTTGGAACGGCTTACTATTTCAGTCTGAATCGGGACGAGCTGCAAGGAGAAATTCGGTTGTTGTTCCAACCTGCGGAGGAATTGCTGCCTGGCGGAGCGGTCAGTGTAATAAAGGATGGTATATTGGAAGGTGTGGACGTCATTTATGGTATCCATTTATGGACACCTTTTCCTGTCGGAACGGCTGCGAGTTGTGCAGGGCCGCTGATGGCGGCGGCAGATGATTTTTATATTGAAATCACAGGTAAGGGTGGGCATGGTGGGATGCCTCAGTCCACTAATGATAGTGTCGTGGCGGGCTCAGCTCTTGTCATGCAATTGCAAAGTGTCGTAAGTCGTTCAGTCGACCCATTACGACCTGCCGTGCTGACGGTGGGAACCATCCAAGGGGGCTCTGCGCAAAATGTGATCGCAGAAACGTGTCGCTTGAGTGGAACGATTCGTACGTTTGATGAGGAGACACGAACGGTGATGAAGGAGCGACTGCATGAGGTAACAGAGCTCACAGCCGCAACATACGGTACAACAGCACAGGTTCGCTATATTATGGGATACCCACCAGTTGTCAATGACGCACATGAAGCATCTCGTTTCTTTAATGAAGCAAAATCTGTTTTCGGCAAGGAGAATGTACAGGAAGCGTCGAAGCTGATGCCTGCTGAAGATTTTGCGTATTATTTGGAACGTGTGCCAGGTTGCTTCATGTTCGTAGGAGCGGGTAACCCAGCTAAAGGAGCGGTTTATCCACACCATCATCCTAAATTTGACTTTGATGAGGATGCTATGATTAACGCGGTTCGGTTGTTTATTGCGATGTCTACGGGATACGCTGCGGAACGAAAAGCAGGGGCAATTAAGGGCTAAAATGAGTTGAATTGGGAACGGTTCAATCTGGAGTATGAGCTGAATGAAATGGGGTACCCTACTCTTGAAAAGGAGGGAGTACCCATGAAAAAGGTTCAGGAAGTTATGACTAAAGAATGCGTAACGGTTACCCCGCAGGACAATATTTATGAAATTGCGGTCAAAATGAAGGACAATGATACTGGTTTTATTCCGGTTGTGGAAAGCGAAGGCAGTGATAAGTTGATCGGCGTAGTAACGGACCGTGATCTTGTCGTTCGCGGTTATGCGGCTAAAAATTCGGGTTCGGGTTCAGTCGATACGGTTATGACGACAGGTATTCGTACAGCCAGTGCGGACATGTCGGTGGACCAAGCAGCTGAACTGATGGCGGAGCAGCAAATCCGTCGGTTGCCTGTGACGGAAGGAGACCGTCTGATCGGGATTGTCTCAATCGGGGATTTGGCTGTTCGTAATATTTTTGCAGACAACGCTGGAGAGGCGCTTAGTCATATTTCCGAGCAGGTCCACTAGAAGAATAATTAAGGTAGGCATTTGTTGGGGGGTCTTAACCCCGGGCGTTAAATCAGGAGTTCAACCCGAATATGGGTTGGACTCCTTGCTATTCTGGTTGATATTCGAATAAACGGATAAGCTATTTATTATATAACTAAATCAATTTCATAATACCTTTAGCTGCTTCAATCAAAACTAGTTATAGATCAAAATGATTCGATTTGTCTGTATCTAGTTACAACCACCAAACTTTAATGAGTTATGAAATTGATTCAACTTTAAAATGATGTATTGTTAGATTATCAGGAGGTAGTCATGAATCCAGATCATCCTTGTATTGTACAACGTGATTTTACCGTTCTGCTGGAAATGGGCTTGCCCGGTTCGGAATGGGCTCGTTCACAGTTGCAGATTTATGCGGAGCTGGTTAAAAGTCCGTCCGCTTTTCATACATACCACATCACTCCACTGTCTTTGTGGAATGCAGTTGCCCTCGGATGGAGTGCTGAGGACATTCAAAATAGTTTGTATTCCATTTCCCGTTGGGATATTCCACGTGATTTGTTGAATGATATTGAACAGCTCGTTTCTCGCTATGGGACGTTAACGCTTTCACGAGGTACGAAAGAAAACGGAGGTATAAAGACAGGGAAAGCCAACAGCTATGCAATAGGTGATCGCTTGATCTTGGCAGCAGAGACCCCCGCTTTACTGGATGAGCTACTGACCAAGCAAGAGCTAATACAGCTTGGTTTACTTCGCGTTGATGAGGAAAGCGCATCGGTCCCGCCCGAAAGTCGGGGCTTGCTCAAGCAGGAATTAACTCGCTTGGGATATCCCGTTGTGGATACGGCAGGCTATCTTGAAGGGAATCAGCTTAGTTTTACCTTGGGAAAGGGACAAACGAAGTTGCGGCTTCGTGATTATCAAGTAAAGGCCGCTGATGCGTTTGAAGGAGCCGACGGCTTAGGGGGTAGTGGTGTACTGGTGCTTCCATGCGGAGCTGGAAAAACAGTGATAGGCATGGCGGTGATGAATCGGCTTCAGTGTGAAGTGCTTATTCTAACATCTAATACTACTTCTGTACGGCAATGGGTAGAAGAATTAAAGCAAAAGACGGATATTTCTGCCGATTCCATCGGGGAATATAGTGGTCAGAAAAAAGAAGTGCGCCCGATTACGGTGGCAACATACCAAATTTTGACACACCGTCGCACCAAGGATGGGGATTTTGAGCATATGAAACTGCTGAGTGAGCGGAAGTGGGGACTCATTATATATGATGAGGTTCATTTGCTGCCCGCGCCAGTATTCCGGGCGACGGCTGACATTCAGGCTACCCGTCGTTTGGGGTTAACGGCTACGCTGGTTCGAGAGGATGGTTGTGAACGGGATGTGTTCTCTTTAATTGGGCCCAAACGGTATGATATGCCATGGAAGGAGCTGGAGCGACAGGGCTGGATCGCTCAGGTCGATTGTGTGGAGTTGCGGCTTCCAATGACAGCTGAACTTTTGGAGCGCAGTATGCGTGCTGAGGGCAGACAGCAGTACCGAATTGCAGCCGAAAATCCGATCAAACTGGAGGCGGTGCGTAGCCTGATGCAGCAGCACAGTGGTTTGCCCACGCTCATTATTGGTCAATATTTGGACCAGTTGCGTACATTGGCTCAGGAGCTCGGTGTCCCACTGATTACGGGTTCAATGAGCCAGACGGAGCGGGTGCGTTGGTTTGATGCATTCCGCAAGGGTGCAATTCGGACCCTATTGGTGTCCAAGGTTGCAAACTTTGCGGTGGATCTGCCGGATGCAGCAGTAGCCATAGAGGTATCGGGCAGCTTTGGCTCTCGCCAGGAAGAAGCGCAGCGACTGGGACGCATTTTGCGACCAAAGTCAGGCGAGAATAAAGCTTATTTTTATGCTCTAGTGACGGAGAATAGCAAGGAGATGGATTTTGCAGCTCGTCGTCAGCTGTTCCTGATTGAGCAAGGCTATGAATATGCGGTTCGCAGATTTAGTGTGACAGAGGCTATTGGAAGCAGGGATGCTAAGTCTGGAGATCGTGGAAAGAAAAAGGAGGCCTAATCAAGAATGGGCGTAACGAACACGCAAGACAGCTGGAATGAGCTTTCATCGGATGAGCTGCTGGTACTTAGACGATGCTTTATTCGGCACGCGGGACAGCCCATGAAGGAAGAAGAACCTATACAGCTTACCCGGGGATCGTTAAGCGGAGTCGAAACGAAACTGGCACTGCGTGGATTACGTGCCCGGGGCTGGCTGGAGGCTGTTACCAAATCGTGGGGCGAACGAATTTTATATATCCCGGTTTATCGACTACCGGATCTGTACGATATGTTGTTAGAGGAAAATCCAATGAACATGATGCATTCGGATCATCCGATAACGGTACATGAATCAATGACAGGCCTGGAGTCGGAATTGCTGCATGCGTTGTCACGTATTGCAGTACAGGGCGTCCCTTTGACGGCCAAAGGAACCATACATAAGCGATCATTGCAAAAATTGAATGAACTGACCCCCTTTCGCCCGGAGGACCTGATGGGTCTTGGGTTGCATTATGCGCATGCAGAGCTGTATCCTGTGCAAACGGTGGTCATGATGGATTTGCTACTCAGTTTGGGGCTGTTAGTGAAAGAAACGGTGTCTTTTCGCATTCAGGAAACGGAACTGGCGACTTGGATTCGTTTGTCTGCTTGGCAAATGCGCAAGCATATTTTTGCTACACTCATGGAAAGATACGGCAAGGCCGAAGCATCCATGCAGCATTTTCGCTATATGCTGTGTGCCGTCTCCCAGTATATGGGAATAGAAGGGTGGATATCTATCAAGTGTCTGCTGCAATGGATGCTTCAAGTAGGCCTAATCCAGCAGGAGAGTACGAGCGGAGCTGATTCCAAGAACGGCGCCCTTTTAGACCTTATTCCTACAACCTCAAATCCGGAAGGGTTTGCGGGAGAAACGGGTTCTGATTTTAATTTTAATGGATCTTTCATGGAGGGATTGGAGGGTTGGCTGAAGGCCCTGACTGCGTTTGGAATGGGTGATTGGGGCCAGACTGCATCGGGTAAACTGTGTTTTCGCTGGAATGTATCTGTGTTAGACATGCTTCGTCCCAATAATTACGAGGATACAAATCAAGAACAAGGTACTTTTTATGTACAACCTGATTTTGAAATATTGGTTCCGCCAGATGTGGCATATGATGTGCGCTGGCGACTGGAATGCTGCTGTGAACGTGTGACAGGAGATCGGATGGCAATATACCGGATCACCAGAGAAAGTGTTACAGAGGCAATCGAGTTAGGGATGGAAGCTAAAGCAATTCCTGCTCTACTGGACAAGTTCAGCCGGACAGGCGTGCCTGATCATGTACGTATGGCGGTAGAACAGTGGGTAGGCGATGTCGGACGGACGGCATTTGCAACGGTAACACTTTTGCGATGTAGCACACAGGAGGATGCAGACATGGTTGCACGCCATCCCGCGCTGGAAGGATTGCTGGAACGGCTTGGCGACAAGGACTTTATTATTCCGGCGAGCTCTGTTGTCAAAATACGAAAAACGCTTGCTGCAATAGGATTAGGTCCACGTCGTGAACCCGAAGGTGTGGACGAGCCAGCTCATCATTATCCACTGATTTCGGAAACAGAGAACATAAATTCAGGCAGCCTCAACAGTGAAATGGAGTCCGAACCTATTCAAGCCCGTTCTATATTTTCCCAAGAGGGGAGAGCAGGTTTGGTTTATACAGGGCGAACGCTGCACTTTTACGAACAAGAGCATACACTGCCTGATCCGTCTGACTATTTTCCAGAAAGATCTACAGTCCCCTCCTCATGGACAAAAGAATGGAGGAGTTACCATACTTCCACTGCCCGGCAGTTGATCGAGCAAGCGATTCGTTGGCAGGCTGCTGTGGGGCTGCGAATCGGTGGGAAAGAGGTTAAATGGATACCGGAGGCGGTGGTTTCCGGTGCACCATGGAGTGTCACAGGCTGGTATGCCTCAGGAAGGGATGACGAAACACTTTCTCCTGCGACCTTACAGCCAAGTGAATGGTCAGACATGCGCTTGCTGGTTCCTTTTACATAGTAGGGCCAGGAAGTGCATGAAACTCCTTCTTCTCAAAAGAAGGATGTGGTATGATAAATGAGTCTACTTTTACAGGGTAGAACTTTATATAAAGTGAGATGAACATTCATGAGCGTAGCCGAATTGAACACGGTCAATATGGCAGAAGTGCTTATTAACGCCTATGAATTGGGCGATATGGTCAACCGATCCTTTGAGGTATCGGATTATTTATATTGGAAACAGCGTGTGGAATTGAATCCGTCTATTCAGGCGTGTGTACGCAAGCTGGATGCCAAAAAGGAGCTATTCGCGGAAACGGAGCGTTTTGGGCATTTTCATCCGAACTATCATGAAGCGAAGGATGCAGTGCAGGTCGTTGAGCTGGAACTGGAACAATTCGTGGATGTTAAGGAGTTCAAACGAGCCGAAAAGGCGCTGGATGATATGCTTCATGCCATGTCTGAAACGATTGCATATTCCGTGTCCGAGACTATTAAGGTGCCGAGCAATGATCCGAATGTGAAAAAAGGCGGATGTGGCAGCGGAGGGAAATGCTCCTGTGGATAGGTCATAGGAATGATACCGAGTGGGGGGAGATGAAGCGAATGTTTGCCGAGCGGACAGGGTACATCATTTGGGTAAGCGATATCAAGGCTGCCCGCAATCTGGAGAAATACGGAAATGTCCACTTTATTTCAAAGCGTATGCATTATGTAGTGATATATATGAATGCGGATCGGGCAGAAGACACCGTTAAAAATATTCGCAGACTTTCCTATGTGCGTAAGGTCGAGCGCTCTTTTCGAAATGAGATTAGGACGGATTACAACGACGATAAGGAAAAGATGAAAGAATATGAAATATAATATTAAATGTCTATAAATTGTAAACATTTTTTGAAAGGTCAGCCTACAGGCTGGCTTTTTTTCGTGAAGTCAGGACTTTTGCATAATGGTCTTGATGCTGTTAGACCTAAAAAATCTTAAATATCACCCATAAACTTCAATTTTGTAACTTGTAGTCCCGGGTCTGTTGAGGTAACATATGAATATATTGGTAGATATAAAGACCTATCTGGTGGGGAGAGTGATCCCGTGCGTGACAAAGCAATGCAGCGATGGAGTACATACGAACCGTTCTACGTGGAGATGGGCGATAAAAAAGTCGCCGATATCGTGATAACAAATCATGCGAAATCACGTTACTTAGATCGGGTAGAGCAGAAACAGTCCGAGACGAATCATATCGCCGCCTGGCTTTGGGAATGCCTGAAGCAAAACAGGATGGAGTCCTATTATCATAACGAAGAGGATGTATATTTAATTGATGGTGATCTGGTCGTCGTGGCCGAATTTGGAGAGTTGCCCGGCGAGATGGATATTGCGGGGAATCCGCTTCACAAAATGATTGTCATTACCTTTTTGGGCCGGATGTCGGAGACCATTGAATTAAGGGATTTGAAGTCATACTATTCATGGTTACGCCATTCGCGGCGCATGACACTGATGAAAAGCACTCGTAAGCAAAAATAGACGGTCATTTGGAGAACGGCTTCAGATGAAAAAATCTCCAAACTTCCTGAATACCGTTAAGTTTAAGTAGAAAGTATGCACTTATTAGCTGCATGCTTTTTTTATTTTCCAATAATAAAACTACCCAATTCAGTAAGTTTACTTGGAAATGCTTCGACAGACGTTTTTCTTATGTTAAAATAGGGAGAACAGAGGGGAGAGGGCTGTCAGTATGAACTTTCATCAGTTGCACATTTTTTATACCGTAGCGGAACGCGGGAGCTTCTCGGCGGCGGCACAAGCGCTGCATATGACACAACCTGCGGTGACGATGCAAATTCAGTCTTTGGAAGATTATTTTGGCACAAAACTGCTGCAACGTTCGACTAAAAAAATCGAACTTTCAGAGGCGGGAGCGACACTCCTGCCTTTTGCGAAAAAAAGCATGCAACTGATCAGGGAAGCTGACGAGGCGATGTCTGCTTTTACTCACATGTTGGAGGGAAGATTGCATATTGGCGCCAGCCTAACGATTGGTGAGTATATTGTACCCAGAATGCTGGGACCGTTTGGTCAGGAATACCCTCATATACGCATGGCGATGAATGTGATGAATACAACTCAGATTATGGATGATATACTAAAACATCAGCTGAATTTAGGACTGATTGAGGCCCCAGTCCAGCATCCGGATATCGTGGTGGAACCTGTGATGCAGGACGAACTGAAATTGATTGTGCCTTCAGGACATGCGCTGGCCAAGGCTAAAAAAGTGGTTCTGGAAGATGTGTTCAAGCATCCTTTTGTAGCCAGAGAAAAGGGATCTGGTACACGTCAAGTAATAGAAGATGAGCTGAAAAATCGTGGTATGGATGCCTCCCGACTTGGGATTGTAATGGAGATGGGGAGCACTGGAGCGGTTAAATCGGCGGTGGAGGCTGGACTGGGTATTACCATGCTATCACCATCTTCGGTGAAGCATGAAGTTGCGCTCGGATTATTGAAAATTGTAAATATTTCAGATATCACGTTCAAACGAGAATTTTATGCAATTCATTTGAAGTCGGCGTTGTTGCCGATTCCGGTAGTAACCTTCCTGTCTTACTTGCGTCGTCATGATCAGGGAACGGACGTCCTGAGGGACTCGCAGGACGAGCTTGCAAAGGTGAAAGAGAAGGAGGATGTATAATGAAGGAGCAGATTAACGTAAAACGATATGATTTACACACACACACCCAAGCATCTGACGGAATGCAACCACCTGCAGATAATGTGCGCTGGGCCAAGGAAAAAGGACTGGCAGGTGTGGCCATTACAGATCATGATACGGTAGCTGGCCTGGAGGAAGCTCTGGAAGAGGGAAAACGCATAGGAATTACTGTGGTGCCAGGAGTGGAAATTAGTACTCGAGCTGGCGATAAGGATATTCATATACTCGGTTATTTTATGGATTACCGCAATAAAGTGTTTTTGGAACGGTTGGAAAAGCTTCGCCAGGCACGGGATACCCGTAATGATTTGATTTTGAGTCAATTGCGTAGTCTGGGTGTGGAAATCACACTGGATGAAGTGGTGGCTACGATGGGCAGACCGCTGGCACCAGATGAAAGCATTGGACGTCCGCATATGGCGGATACGCTGGTTCAAAAAGGATATGCGAAGGATATGCGGGACGCGTTTGACCGTTACTTGGCGGAAGGAGCGCCCGGATATGTGTCTGTACCCCGTGTAGAGCCTGCGGAGGCCATAAACTGGATTCGTGAAGCAGGAGGGGTACCCGTGGTGGCCCACCCTGGCTTGTACGGAAATGATGAGCTGGTTCGTTCTATTATAGAGGAGGCGAAGCCTGCGGGCTTGGAGGTGCGACATTCGGACCATGATGCTGAGGCTGAGAGCCGATATACTGCGATGGCGGCGCAATATGGGCTCATTGCAACTGGCGGCTCGGATTTTCACGGCGCGCGTCAAGGTGTTATTTTTCACGGTGATCTGGGTAGCCGTAGTGTGGAAGGGCAGGTAGTCGAGGAATTGAGGAAGGCTGCTGTTGGACAAAAGTAAATAAAAAGCCCCTTGCCTTATGCATGGAACACAAGAAGTGTATCGTGCAAAGAACAAAGGGCTTTTTTTGTGGATTCAATAGGCTAGTAGGACTTAGCCGTTTTTGATGCGATTCGGCAGCTTTTTGACTAGTTCCTCATCGGGTGTAATGAAAAGCGTACGCTGATGGTCGTAGATGACAAAGCCAGGTTTGGCTCCGCTAGGCTTACGTACATGTCGAATCAGGGTGGCGTCCACAGGTACACTGCTGGACTGCTTGGCCTGACTAAAATAAGCAGCGAGTTGAGCTGCTTCCTCCAGCGTCGCATCTCCGAATTGCTCAGCACGTATAACGACGTGTGACCCCGGAATATCCTTTGTGTGCAGCCAGGTGTCATTTGGTCCGGCCAGTCGATTTGTTACATATTCATTTTGCAAGTTGTTTTTGCCAACCAGTAACTCGATACCTTCGGATGATGTATAGACGTGCAGGGTTGGACGGTCGTTTTTCTTCTTTTTCTTTCCTTTTTTGACCCGATCTCTGAGATAGCCCTGCTGAACCAGTTCTTCACGTATTTCCTCAATGTCATTCATAGAGGCATGGGCTAGCTGCTGAAGAAGACTGTCCATATAACGGATTTCTTCGTGCGTTTTCTCCAGTTGTTCGTCAATGACAGCTAGGCTGTTTTTATATTTGTTGTATTTTTTAAAATACCGTTGTGCATTATCCGACGGGTTGAGTAGTGGGTCCAGTGGGATGGACATTGGACGCTGTTCCTCATCATAAAAGTTGATGATCGTCACTTCTTTGTCCCCTTTTTTCACCTCATGCAGCGAAGCGAACAGCAACTCTCCATAAATGCGAAATTGATCGGCATCTTCCGCCTCGGCCAAATCCTGTTGGAGATAGTCGAGTTTTTTTACGTTTTTGCTCCGCTCATTTTGCAGAAACCGCAGTAGGTCACTGACCTTTTGCTTAACCGTATCCCTTTCTGCTTTTTCACCGAAGAAGTCTTCCATACACTCACTGATCGTAGCGTACTCCTTACGTTCTCCTTGGATCAACGTCAGTGGAATGGCCGAGAATATCACTTTATCTTGTGCGTTTAGTCCAGATACCGGCTGAAAACGATGGTTCCGCACGTCATCCATGATGTGACTGAATGTACTCCATAGTGAACGATCACTATCACCAGATACTTCATTAGTTACTCGAGTTAGTATCTCTTCAGCAATGAGGGGACTGAGTCCAGTAAAAGTGTTCACGATCCAGCGTTTGGGAGCTTCTCCGGCCTCGAGTGCTGTTTGATACGAGGATATGAAAGCTGCCTCTTCTGTTTCTAGTGGATTTAGCTTGTTTTGTTCAGGAGGCTCCGTGTATTGAAAGCCGGGCATAATGACCCGATAGCTGCTAATAGACGGTGTAACATGATGAATGCCATCTAGCATCACGCCTGTTTCCGGGTCAAGCAAAATAATGTTGCTGTGTCTGCCCATCAGTTCAATGATAATTCGTTTGAGTGAAACATCTCCCAGTTCATCACGTTGACGTACATCCATGTGAATAATACGCTCCATGCCCACCTGCGTGATTTTCTCAATAACGCCTCCTTCGCAATGCTTGCGAAGAAGCATACAAAACATAGGGGCTTCTGTCGGATTAAGAAAGCTTTGTTCTGTAAAATGTACACGCGGAAAGGTCGGATTAGCTGACAGCAGCAGCTTTACGCTTCCGCCTTGTGCCCGCAGATTCAGCACGATATCGCGATCGTTTGGCTGATGTATTTTATTAATGCGCCCGCCTCGGATGCCTTGCAGTTCGTGTACGATAGCGCGGGTTACGATTCCGTCCAATGCCATAATTATGTTCTCCTTTGAAGCAAATGTATTTTCGCCTTCCTACTATGATACATAACTTTGGGACAAAACTTAAGCGGCTTTGTGATATTTCAGATCCTGTCCGAATAGATTGAATCTAGAAAGTCTGTCCAGCTTATCAGCAATCGCGGCACAAAAATATAATAACGGGCAGCCATCCTACGCACAACCGACGGAAGCGGACTATCTGACCGGGAGGGAATTGGGGAGAATGGAACAAGCACACTGGCACCAATTAAGCAATGAACAGCTTTCAACAAGTCTGGAAGTCGACCCGAAGCAGGGTCTTTCGGAGGAACAGCTTGCGGAACGAAGAGAAAGGTCAGGATGGAATGAGCTGAGCGAGGGGAAGCGAGTTTCGGCGATCTTGCTGCTGCTCAACCAGTTCAAGGATTTTATGATGCTCGTATTGATGGGAGCGACCCTGATATCCGGCCTGCTTGGCGAATATTTGGACGCGATTACCATTATTGCTATTGTTGTACTGAATGGAATTCTCGGCTTTGTACAGGAATTCAGAGCTGAGCGTTCATTGCGAGCTTTGAGACAACTGTCGGCTCCGACCGCCAAAGTGTTGCGGGGCGGAAAACGAATTCAAGTTCAAGCCAGAGAACTGGTACCGGGTGATATTGTGCTGCTGGAAAGTGGTGATCGCATTCCCGCAGATGTAAGGTGGTTGAGTACGAACGGCTGTGATGTAGAGGAGTCCGCCCTGACAGGTGAATCGGTTCCGGTGAGTAAGCATTGCCGCCCTATTCATGCCGCCGAGGTACCACTTGGGGATCAAAAAAACATCGGTTTTATGGGCACGATGATGACTAGAGGAACCGCACAAGGAATAGTTATACGTACAGGTATGAGTACCGAAATGGGTAAGATCGCAGACTTGATAGAAAATACGGAGTCGCAGGAGACACCGTTGCAGCACAGATTGGAGCAATTGGGCAAAATTTTGATTATCGTAGCGTTGGCGCTAACGGTGCTCGTTGTCGTAGCAGGCATTTTACATGGACAGCCAGCCATGAGCATGTTCTTGGCCGGAGTGAGCTTGGCTGTGGCGGCTATACCGGAAGGGTTGCCAGCTATTGTGACGATTGCGCTCGCATTGGGTGTGCAGCGTATGATTAAACGAAAGGCGATTGTGCGTAAGCTGCCTTCTGTTGAAACGCTCGGCTGTGCATCTGTCATTTGTTCCGACAAAACGGGTACCCTGACCCAAAATAAAATGACGGTTACCAAGCTATGGCTGGACGGCCGCTTCTGGGGAGTTACGGGAGAGGGCTATGACCCTCACGGGCATATTATGGATAGAGACCTTCCTGCCGATCTTAAAAACGGACAATCTCTGCGTAGACTGCTGCAAGCCAGTGTGCTTTGCAACAATGCGGAAATTGTTCAAGCCGATACAGAGGAGCTACGTTCGAAAAAGAAAACCAAAGAGCCGACGCCGTCCTCCGTTTGGGAGCTAAAGGGTGATCCGACGGAAGGAGCGCTGGTCACGTTAGCTGCCAAGGGCGGAGTCACGCGACAAGGGCTATATGAGCTATACACAAGGGAGCGAGAATTTCCTTTTGACTCGGATCGGAAGCGAATGTCGGTACTCGTACGCCACCAGGGAGGACACATTGTCTTTGCCAAAGGTGCACCGGATGTATTGCTGGGCCAGTGCTCCTACATTTTATGGGAAGGAAATGTCGTTCCGTTAACGGGTACGCTGCGCCAAAAGGTACTGGCAGCTAACGAAGGAATGGCCTCGGAGGCGCTACGTGTACTTGGTGTCGCTTACCGTGATATCCGCTCGCATGAGCGTGTCTCCACGGTTGAGGAGGCTGAAGCACAACTGATCTTTATCGGGCTGACAGGCATGATTGATCCGCCACGTCGCGAGGTTCGCGAAGCCATTGGCAAGTGTCGTCGTGCTGGCATTCGCACTGTGATGATTACCGGAGATCACGGTACAACTGCAGAGGCCATTGCACAGCAGCTGGGCATTTTTCAGCGCGGATCCCACGTGTTAACAGGACAGGAATTGTCTGCGATGGATGATGCGTCGCTGGACAAAGCCGTTGATACCGTCTCTGTATATGCACGGGTTTCGCCGGAGCACAAGCTACGGATCGTCAAGTCACTGCAAAGGCGCGGACATGTCGTAGCCATGACTGGAGATGGCGTCAATGACGCTCCAGCGATAAAGGCGTCGGACATCGGCATTGCAATGGGCATTACAGGGACGGACGTGACCAAAGAAGCGGCTGCGCTTGTTCTGAGTGATGATAATTTCTCTACGATTGTAGCCGCAATTGAGGAAGGACGGAATATTTACGAGAATATCCGTAAATTTATCCGTTATCTACTCGCCTCCAATGTGGGTGAAATTTTGACGATGTTTTTTGCCATGATGGCCGGGCTGCCATTACCTTTGTTACCGATCCAGATTTTATGGGTGAATCTGGTGACAGATGGCCTACCAGCGATGGCTCTGGGGGTGGACCAACCAGAAAAGGATCTCATGGAGCACAAACCTCGTGGCGCAAAGGAAAATATTTTTGCTCGTCGACTGGGCTGGAAAATCATTAGTCGTGGCTTGTTGATTGGTTTATGTACGCTAGCGGCCTTCTGGCTGACATTACGTATTGCACCGGATGACGCAGGACAACTGATCAAAGCACAGTCCGTTGCCTTTGCTACGCTAGTTCTGGCGCAGTTAATTCATGTGTTTGATTGCCGCAGTTCCCGTTCTATTTTCCATCGTAATCCGTTTCAAAATAGTTATCTTGTGCTTGCCGTGCTGTCTTCAATAGTACTAATGCTAGTGGTTATGTACGTGCCTATGCTGCAACCTATTTTCAAAACGGTACCGCTCGGTTTGCGTGAGTGGGCGCTATCCATTGTCGCAGCTGGGATTCCGACGTTTCTGATGGGAGCGGGAAGTGTGTGGGGCGGTCGACGCAACCGTCGTCGCGGCGGAAATACACACTTTTCAGCGGGACGTACGAAGTTTTCATCCTAGAAATCGGGTTATGCATATCGCATCGCTTTCCCACTATTGCCCTGTATGATATCATGGGATCAAAGCTTCATGAGGAACATGACATCAGCAGCAACGGCGGAGGTAAGCTATGGAATTCACAAAAATGAACGGTCTAGGTAATGATTTTATCGTTTGGTTTGGGCATCAGGAGTTGCCGTCTGACGCCTCGGAATTAGCTGTTCGGCTATGTGATCGACATTTTGGTGTTGGCGCCGATGGGTTGGTATATATATTGCCATCAGAAAAAGCGGATTTCTGCATGCGCATTATTAACTCGGACGGCTCAGAGGCCGAACAATGCGGTAATGCTATCCGTTGTGCTGCCAAATACGTATATGACCGTAAGCATATCAACCGTGAACAGATCACGATTGAGACGCTGGGTGCAGGTGTACAGCAGGTCGAACTAACTGTAGAGAATGGACTTGTTCGTATGGTGAAGGTAGATATGGGAGAGCCAATTCTTGAGGGTTTGAAGATTCCGACTACTCTGGATCTGACTAGCGTAATTAATGAGCCCATTGAAGCTGGAGGAAGTGGTTTTCGCTTTACGGCTGTATCTATGGGGAATCCGCACTGTGTCATTTATGTGGAGGATGCGCCAAGCTTTGATCTGGAAGCCTGGGGGCCAAAGCTGGAATGCCATCCGTTATTCCCTAAAAAAACAAATGTTGAGTTCGCCACGGTACGTAGCCGTAAGCATATAGATATGAGAGTATGGGAGAGAGGAGCCGGGCCGACGCTAGCTTGTGGAACCGGAGCCTGTGCTACGCTTGTTGCTTCTGTACTAAACGGATATAGCGACCGCCACGCCATTGTAAGCCTGAAGGGCGGCGATCTGGATATCGAATGGAGTGAGGAAGATAATCACATATATATGACGGGTCCGGCTGAGATCGTGTACGAAGGTCGTCTGTTCTGAATCAATCATGTGACTATAAAGATAACGTGCAACTACTAATGAATCGTATAGAAGTGAGTGAAAAGAAGACCTTAGTAGGTCTTCTCAGGCTGTCGAGAAAGTCTCGACAGCCTATTTTATGTTAATTTTGTTTAAGACGACACCGCATTAATGTTATATAATATAGGTAACTATTGTAGAACGGATGGTGTTGATATGCTACGCTCCAACCGCGAAAAACAACAATCCTACGAATTTGTTTCCATCGAAGATCTGGTTCCTCAAGATCACTTGCTCCGCAAAGTAGATAAGTATATCGATTTTTCGTTTATCGATGATAAAGTTCGACCACTGTATTGTGCAGACAACGGGCGTCCTGCCATTGATCCTACCGTATTGTTTAAAATGATCTTTCTCGGTTATTTCTATGGCATTCGCTCAGAACGGCAACTCGAGCGAGAAATTCAGACGAACCTAGCTTATCGTTGGTTTCTGGGGTTGGGCTTAACGGATAAAGTTCCGGACCATACGACGATTAGCTGGAATCGTCGCACTCGCTTTAAAGACACCACGATCTTTCAAGATATCTTCGATGAAATTGTGCTGCAGGCGATCTCTCACCGAATGGTGGGTGGGCGTGTTCTCGTCACCGATTCCACACACGTCAAAGCCAATGCTAACAGGCACCAGTACATCAAAGAACAAGTGTTGCAGAATACTAAAGACTATATGGACGAGCTGAACGAAGCGGTGAAGGATGACCGGAGAAACCACGGAAAAAAGCCTTAAAATCCCGAGAGGAAGTGAACGAAGAAAAAGAAATTAAAGTGAGCAAAACAGACCCGGACAGCGGCTATATGATCCGTGATGGCAAGCCCGAAGGCTTCTTCTATCTGGACCACCGCACGGTGGATATGAAGTACAATCTGATTACGGACGTGCATGTGACACCAGGGAATGTACATGATTCTGTCCCCTATTTGTCCCGTTTGGATCGCCAAAGAGAACGTTTTGGTTTTCAAGTAGAAGCTGTTGCACTAGATTCAGGTTATTTAACAACGCCGATTTGCCGAGGTTTGCAGAACCGAAAGATTTTTGCCGTGATTGCTCACCGAAGATTCCATCCCAGACAAGGACTGTTTCCGAAATGGAAGTTTGAATACGATGCCAAACGCAATGCGTATAGATGCCCAGCCCAACAGGAACTGCCCTACCGAACGACGGACCGTAAGGGATACCGGCAGTATGCCTCTGACCCAGCTCAGTGCCAGCATTGCCCACTGCTAAGTCAGTGTACCCAGTCTCGAAACCACCGCAAAGTGGTGACTCGGCATGTCTGGGAAGACAGCAAAGAGTGGGTACGGAGCAACCGGCTGAGCCCATCTGGTAAAAAGCTGTACCGCAAACGAAAAGAGACGATTGAGCGAAGCTTCGCGGATGCCAAAGAGCTCCATGGGTTTCGCTATTGCCGTTTGCGCGGTCTTCCAAACGTCAGGGAACAAGCCCTTATGACGGCAGCCGTGCAGAACATGAAGAAGATGGCGATCCACCTAGATCGCCTGGAGAAACAGGGGTAACCCCCCCTGCTTCTCCAGAGACCAGAGCATTATGATGTAAAAAAGAAACCCACGTCTCAAAATGACGGGGTTTCTCGACAATCTGAGAAGACCTTAGTAGGTCTTCTTTTTTTGGACTTAGATGCCCCTGTATACAAGGAATATGATGAACAAAGCAACATTCTGTCTTTTTTTGGCGCCTGAACGATGTATAATATAGAAAATGAAAAACAATAAGGAGGCCGTTCATAGTGCGGAAATTTCGTTGGATTTCAGCAGTTGCAGTCCTCATATTTGTAGCCACCGCGCTTCCGGTTCAGGCGGCGACCATTCCTGCCGCCGCGGAAACGACGGACAAGCAGGTTGGGTCGCTAACTCCGACTGTGGTAAGCCGTTTAGAAAAAGCGGTGCAAGAACTCATCGGCTCGAAGACAGCATTTCAATTTGACGATGTGACGGATATGGGGAAAACTTGGATTGTAGAGGGCGGACTGGAAGATGGAACTGCTACGTTGCAGACAGAATATAATAAAGAAAAAAATAGAGTAGATTCTACAACCATACGATATAAAATAAGCAGCTTGGGAAAAGCGATGAACGCGCCACTCAAGACGAAAGTGCTAAACAGCGCCAAAGCGTTTGACAGCAAGCGTCCTTTGCAATTTGAAGCATTTTGGCGGGTCAAATCCCCTTATCAGTCCAACAAGCCATCAAATTACTGGGTATTTTGGGGCGCAGGTGAACAGGCTTCCTCGTTGTATGTGGATGTGGATCGAGGTAACGCTATTACCATCAACGCGGACTATGCGCTGAAGCGGGTGGACCCTCTGATACTGAACCGTGCAATGAACACATTTAAGCGTGTGAGTGGACAGCCAATTAAGGTGCAGCACGCTTCACGGTACAAGGACGAAACGAAGGGGCTTTCATATTGGTCGTTTGAGGATGCAAACGAGGCCAGTGAGGTCAAAATTAGCGCGGTAACCGGTAAAGTGCTGGCTGTATCCACCTATGGGGTGGACTGGAATGATGACGCAGATTTCAAAAAAACATTTGCAAGCCCGAAATATACTGCCTCAGAAGCTTTGAAGCTAGTCAAGCCCAAGGCTCAGATGTTATTTAATATCAATTTGACCGGCTATAAAGTGAAAGTTCAAGGGAATCAATATACGTTCTACAAGCAGCAAAAGGGAACGGATTCTATTGTGGCTAAAGTAAATAAAAAAGGGACTTTTTACGCTTACTCTCTCCATTCTTCCGTTGGGAAAATGTAGTAGGAAATAGAAAAGATGAATCAAGCCGCTCCACTCCTGATATCATATTGTCGGGGAGTGGGGCGGCTTTTTTTGTTTTTGGCTTATGTTTGAAGTCTCTTTATGTTACATTAGTATGAAAATAAAGAGCGGGGTGGAGCAGAGGACATGAAACCGGATTTGCGTACTGTGCTGAATCGTGAAATTATTGTCGGAGACGGCGCAATGGGGACTTTTTTATATCAGCTAGGATTTCCAGTAAATACGTCTTTCGAAGAACTGAACATCACTTCGCCTGATGTTATATCAGACGTGCATGGTCAATATTTAAGTGCAGGAGCTCGATTGCTGGAGACTAATACATTTTCTGCAAATGATTATAAGTTAGCCCGGTTTGGACTGGAATCTAAGGTAGAAGAGATCAATCGTGCTGGTGTGAGAATTGCCAGAGATGCGGCCGGACCTGAACATTATGTGGTAGGTGCAGTGGGTTCCATATGTGGGGGAAAGCGGCTTAACATATCAAAGCTGGAGCTGGCAAGAAACTATGAACAGCAAATTGATGCCCTTCTCTCCGAAGGAGTCGACGGTATTTTGTGCGAAACGTTTTATTCGCTGGATGAAATACGCATAGCGCTTCACAGTGTACGTAAATATAGTGATATTCCGGTGATTTGTCAGTTTGCGGTCGATCAGGTTGGTCGTACTCAGGATGGTTTTTTAGTCGCGGAAGCTTTTTCGGTGCTGCGTAATGAGGGGGCAGACATCCTTGGATTTAACTGTCACTCGGGTCCGCAGGGAATTATGAGTGTAATGGAGCAGCTGGACGGCCCTTTGTCTGTACCGTTGTCCGTATATCCGAATGCGGGACTAGCAGATTATGTGGACGGTCACTATGTATACGGTGCATCACCTGAATATTTTGGAGAATGTGCCAAATCCTTTGTAGACCTGGGAACGAGGCTGCTCGGTGGTTGCTGCGGAACTACACCGGATCATATTGCTGCTATATCCAAAGCCTTGAACCGTTTGCAACCGCCTCCTCTTGCTTCAAAAGAAGCTTTGTCGAAAGAGTCCTTTCAAGTGGCGGAGCAGATTGCAGATGAAGGGGAACGAGGAAATGGCAGACATACCAGTGAGCCCAACATCGTGGATCTTGTAAAGGAACGACATACGGTCATTGTAGAACTGGATCCTCCGCGCGATCTGGACATTACGAGGTTTATGCAAGGTGCTCATGCGTTGAAGAAAGCCGGGGCCGACGCGCTTACACTGGCTGACAACTCGCTTGCAGTCACTCGCATGAGCAACATGGCGCTTGGACATTTGGTCAGTATTGAAACAGGCTTGCGTCCATTAATTCATATAGCATGTCGTGATCGCAATCTGATTGGTACTCAATCCCACATGATGGGTTTTGACGCGCTCGGTATTGACCATGTACTGGCGGTTACTGGAGATCCGGCGCGGTTCGGTGATTTGCCAGGCGCCAGTTCGGTGTATGATATGACCTCTTTTGAAATCATACGTATGATCAAGCAATTAAATGATGGTGTCGCATTTTCCGGTAAGCCACTGAAGCAGAAAGCTAATTTTGTGGTAGGTGCCGCATTTAATCCTAACGTCAAGCATTTGGGTAAAGCCGTACAGCGGTTGGAGAAGAAAATTGCCTCCGGAGCCGACTATGTTATGACTCAGCCCGTATACGACCACGAGTTGATTGCAGCCATCGCGGAAGCGACACGACATTTGGAAGTACCGATTTTTATCGGTATTATGCCGCTGGCTAGTGGGCGCAATGCAGAATACTTGCACAATGAAGTACCAGGCATTCAGTTATCCGATGAGGTGCGTGCACGTATGTCTGGTCTTGAGGGTCCGGAAGGACGAGCAATGGGTGTGTCTATTGCCAAGGAGTTACTCGATACGGCAATGGAACATTTTAATGGTATCTATTTTATGACTCCATTTATGTTCTATGAAATGACAGCTGAACTGACTTCTTACGTATGGCAAAAATCAGGCCGCGCACAGGCCCCCTTGTTTCGACTATAATAATCAATTACAATAGTATAATGGATGTGATGCCGATGTCATTGAGTATGACCGGATACGGTCAAGCCATCCTTCATTATGAGGGCTATAAAGTGCGCTTGGAATTGAAATCGGTGAATCACCGCTATTGCGAAGTGATGATGAGAATTCCGCGCGAATGGACTCGTTACGAAGATGGCTTGAGAAGAACGGTTCAACAGCAGATTAAACGCGGTCGTATCGATGTCTTTATCCACAGGGAACGTGATGAAGAACAGATGCCCGCCGCGCGGTTAAATGACACTGTGGTGCAGGCTTACCTGCATGCAGCGGAGCAGCTGGCGGATCGTTATGGAGTGAAAGGAACGTTAGGGATAAGCGATATTCTTGCTTTGCCTGACGTTCTGGGTGAGCCTGGAGAGGCTTTCCATGGAGACGAAGAGGACTGGGAAGAGCAACTACAGCGAGCTTTGAATGAAGCTTTGCAAGGTTTACTGGAGATGAGAAGGCGAGAAGGCGGGCATTTGGCGCAAGATGTGAAATCCCGTATTTTACGTCTGGAATCCCTGCATCATGAAATGACGGTGCTGGCTCCTCATGTTGTGAGCGACTACCGTAACAGGCTGAAACACAGGCTTAAAGAGCTTCAGGACGGTTCATTTACGCTTGATGAACATAAGTTCGGAATGGAGATTGCGTTATTCGCGGATCGCAGCAATATTGATGAGGAACTTACCCGGCTTCAAAGTCACTTTGGGCAGTGCAAGGGGTTGCTGCTATCGGACGAGCCGGCCGGTCGCAAATTAGATTTTTTAATCCAGGAAATGAATAGAGAAGTCAACACGATCGGCTCCAAGGCTAATCATCTCAACTTGGTTAATTTGGTCGTTGAGATGAAAGCAGAGCTCGAGAAAATTCGTGAGCAGGCTGCAAATATTGAGTAGCTACCTGGTAGCGGCACGGCTGCAAGAGTCACATGTATAGGGGGAAAGACCTGAATATGGCAATCAAATTGATCAATATTGGTTTCGGCAATATCGTGTCGGCCAACCGAATTATCTCCATCGTCAGTCCGGAGTCTGCTCCGATCAAGCGGATTATACAGGAAGCCAGGGACCGTCATATGCTAATTGATGCTACCTATGGCCGCCGGACGCGGGCTGTTATTATTACAGACAGTGATCATGTAATCCTGTCTGCGGTGCAGCCGGAGACGGTCGCTCATCGCCTATCCACTAAAGATGATGACAATGACGAATAAAAATGGAGTGTACTATGGCTAAGGGATTATTATTTGTAATATCCGGACCTTCGGGTGTCGGTAAAGGGACGGTAGGCAACGCATTGCGTGACAAGCTACCAGAGATAACGTACTCCGTTTCTGCTACAACTCGAACACCTCGTTCGGGTGAACAGGATGGAGTGACCTATTTTTTTAAAACGCGTGAAGAATTTTTGGGTATGATTGAACGAGATGAAATGCTGGAGTATGCTGAGTATGTAGGGAACTATTATGGTACTCCACGTGATTTTGTAGATCAGACGCTTGCGCAGGGAAAAGATATTTTTCTGGAGATTGAAGTTCAGGGAGCGCTAAAGGTTAAAGAAAAATTTCCAGAAGGCATATTCATTTTTCTGCTTCCGCCTTCGCTAGATGAATTAAAGGATAGAATCAGGGGACGGGGCACAGAAACTCAAGCGACCATAGACCACCGTATGTCGGTAGCTGTGGATGAAATGAATCTGTTGCGTCACTATGATTATGCGGTTGTCAATGATGAGATTGATTTCGCTTGTAAACGAATAGAATCCATTATTATCGCCGAACATTGTAAGGTTCATCCTTAAACGAGGGCTTTACATATGCCAAGCGTACCTAAAGAGAAATAATACTGTATAAGCTGAGCTTGAAGGTGTACACTGGAGTTCAGCTTATACAGTCCCAAAACTACATGAAGAGGTGTCTATTCGTGCTGTATCCTTCCATTGATGAAATGATGAAAAAGGCAGATAGTAAGTATTCGTTGGTTGTAGCGGCTTCACGTCGTGCCAGACAGTTGCGCGAGGGTGAAAAGACGACTCTCAAGAATCCTAAATCCCACAAACAGGTTGGAGTGGCGTTGGAAGAGATTTACGCGGATCATCTGCGTCTTGAAAGCGGCGAAGACGAGTAAGAATTATACACAACTATTATAACCGGGCGCAATGCCAATTCCTTTGACAACCGCAAGGTTGTTATTTTTTTAGGTCAGGGGGAGTTAACGATGTTGAAGGGGAAAGTTATTATTCTTGGTATAACCGGTGGAATTGCTGCTTACAAAGGGGCTGCGTTATGTAGTAGGTTGACACAAAAGGGCGCCGATGTTCATGTGATTATGACAGCCTCTGCTAAGGAGTTTATTACCGAGCTTACACTGCAGTCGCTCTCTCGTAATCCGGTGTACAGTGATACGTTTGATGAAAGAGAGCCGTCCGTCGTATCCCATATTCATCTGGCAGATGCGGCTGATTTGGTGCTTGTTGCACCTGCAACTGCGAATATTATTGGAAAAATGGCGCATGGCCTTGCTGATGATATGTTGTCTACAACGTTGTTGGCTACAACAGCGCCTATTATGGTGGCACCTGCGATGAATGTACATATGTACACTCATCCGGCAGTCATGCAAAATATGGAGACGCTTGTATCACGTGGTGTGAAGATGATTGAGCCTGGTGAAGGATTACTGGCTTGCGGTTACGTTGGCAAAGGACGTTTGGAAGAGCCGGACACAATTGTGCAAACGATAGAGCACTTTTTTGATCAGCAAGCCCAGGAACAAAAAAACAACATTAAGTCTGAATCCCGATGGTTTGGTGGCGAATCTGTGGAGGCTCAAGTGCCTGAGTCACCTGTGAATGAGAATGAATCGGTGTTTTCAGGTAAAAAAGTCATTGTAACGGCTGGAGGCACGATCGAGCGAATTGATCCAGTGCGTTATATCACAAATGATTCATCTGGAAAAATGGGCTTCGCCATTGCAAAAGTGGCTCAAAAGATGGGGGCAGAGGTGCACTTGATTGCTGCCAATACCAGTGCGGAACCGCCTGCTGGTATTATGCTTGAAAGAGTCCAGTCGGCTGAAGACATGTACGCAGCTGTATTAAAACAATGGGAAACGAGCGATATGGTCGTTATGGCTGCTGCAGTTGCAGATTATCGACCACGTGAGATAGCACAGACCAAGATCAAGAAAAAAGATAGTGTATTTACGCTAGAGTTAGTGAAGAACGTCGATATTCTAGAATCACTCGGACGGAGTAAGAAACATCAATTTTTAATTGGCTTTGCAGCTGAAACTGAACATTTGGAGACGTATGCGAAAGATAAATTAGAACGTAAAAATTGTGATTTGATCGCGGCAAACGATGTAACTGTGAATGGTGCTGGTTTTGGTGTCGATACGAATGCTGTTCAAATTTATGACCGAAGCGGGATCGTTGAGCGTATTCCTGTACAGTCAAAGGAAGAAGTTGCGCGTAAGTTGCTTACTATAGCCGCGGGACGCATGGGTGGGGTGCTGCATTAATGGAGACGGGCAATTTAGTTGCCAAGGTCATTGTCGATGTACCTGCCAAGGATACGGACCGCACCTTCGATTATCTGATACCGGATTCAATGAGACCTTGGATTGAGCCGGGTAGTCGGGTAGCTGTGCCATTTGGCAAACGGACGGTGCAGGCTTTCGTCATCTCGGTAGTCCCAGCTGAGGAACCACCGAAATACAGGATGAGAGCGATTCAGGAGTTGCTGGATTTGGTGCCACCTTTATCTGCCGACCTAGTCGAACTGGGCAAGTGGATGAGTGAACGTTATGCTTGTAATCAAATTATGGCATTGCAAGTGATGATTCCTACCGCGCTCAAAGGCAAAGCAGAACGTTATATCTCAATTGCGGAACAGCATGAGTTAACGCATCCACAGCGTAGTATACAACCGAATCAGGGCGATGAGCTCGAATGGGCACTTCTGACCGACGATGGTATGAGTGATCCGACAGAGCGTCGGATTGTCAGCTTCATTCAGGAGAAGGAGCAAGTCCCGTTGCAGCAACTCAGTCGACGTTTCCCTGAGGAAGCGGAGGTTATTAAATCACTGTTACGCCGGGGTGTGCTTCAGGAAAGTCAAGTTATTAAAGACAAGCTTGGCAAAAAGACCATGAAATCCGTTGATCTGGCTATCGGCATAGACGAGGCATCAACGGTACTGGAGCAATTTTCTGCCAAAGCACAGCGTCAGCGGGAGGTACTTGCTTTTTTGCTGGAACGTAGCGAGTTTTTGCCTCTGTCGCTCAAGGAAGTCATGACCTCATTGAGTGTGTCTGCTGCAACGGTTAAGGCGCTGGAAGATAAGGGCTATGTGTTGCTGGAGGATGTCGAAGTGTTCCGCGACCCGTACCGGGGCAGACACTTCAAGCCTACAGAGCCACTCCCTCTCACAGCAGAGCAGCAGTCGGTGTATGAACGGATTATTCGCCAGCTGGACACGCGTGAGCAAGGAGCTTATTTGTTGCATGGAGTCACGGGGAGCGGTAAGACGGAAATTTATCTACAGACGATTCAACGTTGTATCGAGCAGAATCGGCAGGCCATTGTGCTGGTACCTGAAATATCGTTAACCCCACAAATGGTTGAGCGTTTTAAAGGTCGGTTTGGCGATCAGGTAGCAGTGATGCACAGTAGGTTGTCTGGAGGAGAACGGTACGATGAGTGGCGCAAAATACGCGAAGGCCGTGTGAAAGTGGCGATTGGTGCTCGCTCGGCAGTATTTGCGCCTTTTCGTGAGTTAGGTCTTATTATTATGGATGAGGAGCACGAAACGTCCTATAAGCAGGAAGAGACACCTAAATACCATGCGCGTGATGTCGCCATTCGCAGAGCCCATCAGCATGGGGCTGTCGTTATTCTCGGCTCGGCTACACCGTCGCTGGAAAGCTACTATGCGGCTCGCTCACAAAGCAACGACGAGTTTGCGCCGTTGCTACTTGAAATGCCAACTCGCGCATTGGGGAACACGCTACCCGAAGTACATATCATGGATATGCGTGAGGAACTGCGTGCTGGCAACCGCTCTATGTTTAGCCGTGCGTTGCATAATGGGATTGCAGAGCGGTTAGAGCGTAAGGAGCAGACGGTGCTCCTGTTGAATCGGCGTGGACACTCCACATTCGTCATGTGCCGTAGCTGTGGCTATGTGGCGGGCTGTCCGCATTGTGATATTTCGCTTACGTATCATCAGCGGTCGAACAATTTACGTTGTCATTACTGTGGTTATTCCGAGCCTGTGCCTCAGACTTGCCCTGAATGCGGTAGTGAGCATATTCGCTATTTCGGTACAGGTACCCAGCGAGTGGAAGAAGAGCTGGCGAAGCTATTCCCCGGTATACGTGTTGTTCGAATGGATGTTGATACAACGACAGAAAAAAATGCCCACGAAAAGCTCCTCAAGCAATTTCGTGATAAAAAAGCGGACGTGCTGCTCGGTACTCAAATGGTTGCCAAAGGCCTGGACTTTCCCGATGTGACACTGGTTGGTGTCATTACTGCGGATTCAGCTCTCAATTTACCGGATTTTCGGGCTGCGGAAAAGACATTTCAGCTGTTAACACAAGTAGCTGGACGTGCTGGGAGACATCAATTGCCAGGGGAAGTATTCGTACAATCCTATACTCCAGAGCATTATTCGGTGATTCACGCAAGTCGCCATGATTATGCTTCTTTTGTGAGGGAAGAATTGAAACACCGCCGCAATTTGCACTATCCACCATATTGCCGTCTTATTTTGGTAACCTTTTCTCATGAACAACTCCCGGTGCTGGTCCGGCTGGCAGAGAATTATTCAGCAACACTACAGGGACGGGCCAGACAACGAGGCTGGTTCGGGAATATGGATCGTCTTACATCGGATGTACTCGACATTTTGGGGCCAGTAGCTTCTCCCATTTCGAGAATCAAGAATAGATACCGATTTCAATGTATGATAAAATGGCGTGGAAATATCGACGCGATTAGTTTGGCTCAGCAAGTAGCTGATGAAATGGCCGAATCCGCACAGGCGCAAAAGTTGCTGATTAGTCTGGATGTTGATCCACAAATGCTTATGTAGAGCGTTGCCACAAAAGTTATTAGCACAATTAATGCGGACAAGTCGTCCGTACATAGGATAATGTAGCAGTCGCGTTTGTGATGAATACAGTTAAGCCTAAACGAAGGAAAAAGGATAAAGAGGAAGGTGTTCTGTTGTCATGTCAATTAGAATTATAGTGTTGGAGCCGGATGATGTATTGCACAAAGTAGCAAAGGAAGTTACTAAAATTACACCTAACGTGCAAAAGCTGCTCGACGATATGGCAGATACGATGTATGAAGCGGAGGGTGTAGGTCTTGCTGCTCCGCAAGTAGGTATTTTGAAGCGTCTCATCGTTGTAGATGCTGGAGATGAACATGGTTTGATTAAAATGATCAACCCAGAAATCGTGGCCGAAGAAGGGGAGGAATTGGGTCCAGAAGGCTGCCTGAGTATACCAGGGTTGAACGGGGATGTGCGTCGTGCCGAGAAAGTTACAGTCAAGGGACTGGACCGCGAGGGTAAGGCCATTACCGTTACAGCGACAGGATTGCTTTCTCGTGCTTTTCAGCATGAAATCGACCATTTAAATGGAATTTTGTTCACGGATATTGCAGAAAAAGTATATGAGGTTGCGCTGGAACAGCCAGGACCGAACCGTCAGATAGGAGAGTGAGGTTCGATGAGTCAAGACATTCGTATTATCTTTATGGGTACGCCTGAGTTTGCAGTGCCATCGTTGAACATGTTATTGGATAATGGTTATAACGTGGTCGGTGTGATTACACAGCCCGATAAGCCACAGGGACGGAAAAAAATATTGACGCCTACACCAGTTAAGGAAGCGGCAGAAAAACGCGGATTACCTGTACTGCAACCGACCCGCCTGCGCCAGCCAGAAGCGGTGGCTCAGGTGGCGGAGCTGCGTCCTGATCTGATCGTAACCGCAGCCTATGGGCAAATTTTGCCAAAATCCGTACTAGACCTGCCTCGTTTCGGCTGCCTGAATGTGCATGGTTCGTTACTTCCCCGTTATCGGGGAGGTGCACCGATCCAGCGTGCGATTATTAACGGTGAGACCGTGACGGGTGTGACGCTGATGTATATGGCGGAAGGACTGGATACTGGCGATATGATATCGCGAGTTGAGGTTGCTATAGGACCGGAGGATACCTCCGGTACGATTTTTGAGAAGCTAAGCGTAGCTGGAGCAAAGCTTTTGCAGGGCGAGCTGCCTAAATTGCTGGCTGGGCAATCAGACCGTACGCCGCAAAACGAGGACGAGGCGACCTATGCTCCGAATCTGAACCGCGACGATGAGCGTATTTCGTGGAGTGACAATGCACAGCAGATATACAACCGGATCCGCGGCCTTGTTCCTTTTTCGGGCGCGTTTACGCTTTGGGAGGAAAATGTTTTTAAAATATGGGCTGCTGAGCAGCCTTTCATAGATAATGAAGTGAGTGGCTCAAATGCTCCAGCACCCGGAACGGTTCTTCAATTGACCGCTCGTGGCATTGAGGTGCAGACAGGCGAAGGAACTCTTTGGCTGACTCAGGTTCAACCGGCTGGCAAAAAGGTTATGGATGCCGGAACCTTTGCGCGCGGCGGACAGATGAAGCCAGGCACGGTGCTCGGATGAGCGGGAGTCACTCCCGTCGGGGAGGCCAAGGCAAGGGAGTGGGTGCCAGATCCGGCAATACTCGCAAACAGACGGCGCGGGAAGTTGCACTTGATGTGTTGACCGGTGTGGAGCAAGAGGGTGCGTATAGCAATCTTGAATTGAATCGTCGACTTCAGCAGGCAGGTTTATCTGCAAGTGACGCTGGTTTGGCGACTGAACTTGTATACGGTACAGTCGCACGCCGAAATACACTAGATTATTTTTTGAATAAATTTGTTCAAAAAGGAACGGCCAAGCTTCAGGCTTGGGTACGTTCGTTGCTGCGGATGAGTGTGTATCAGGTGGTGTATCTGGATCGAGTTCCAGATCATGCAGTCGTTAGTGAAGCGGTGACCATTGCCAAGCGTCGTGGACATCAGGGGATTTCCGGTATGGTCAACGGCGTGCTCCGCAGCATGCTGCGTGAGCCGGACAAGCTGCGTATTCCTGACGATTTGTCACCAGAGGAACGGATTTCATTAGAACATTCTCATCCACAGTGGCTGGTTAAGCGTTGGATTAAGCAATACGGTGCAGATACTGCTGAGGCTATTTGTCAGGCTAATAATATGCCCCCTGCGGTCAGCGTACGGGTGAATACGACAATGACCAGCCGTGATCAGCTGCTGGACGAGATGCGCTCAAAAGGACTTGATGCCGTTCCTTCGGCAGTTAGTCCCTATGGGATTGTTGTTCGTAGCGGTGGCAATATGGCGCTTACCTCGTGGTATACGGACGGCTCGCTGTCCGTACAGGATGAAAGCTCTATGCTCGTTGCCGAAGCAGTTGCTCCTGAGCCCGGTATGCTGGTACTGGATTGCTGTGCCGCTCCAGGCGGCAAAACAGCTCATATGGCTGAGCTGATGAAGGATCGCGGTCGGATCGTTGCAAATGATCTGCATGCCCATAAGCATCAATTAATCCGTGAACAGGCTAAACGACTTGGCCTGGATGCCGTGGAAACAGTCACTGGTGATGCGCTAGAACTGAAGGAACGATATGCCCCAGCTTCTTTTGACCGTATTTTGCTGGATGCACCATGCTCTGGCTTTGGAGTAATTCGTCGTAAACCGGACCTGCGTTGGAGCAAAACTGCGCAGGATGTTCGCGACATTACACAGCTTCAGCATGAGCTGCTGGATAGTGTGGCGGGACTGTTGAAGCCAGGTGGCATTCTGGTATACAGTACATGCACGATTGAGCCGGACGAAAATGAAGGACAATTGACTCGGTTTTTAAGCGAACATTCGGAGTATGAATTGGCAGAGGGTCATTCCTTCCCGGACGTGAGCCGCGAAATGGATAGTATACAGGGAGGCTCGGTACAGCTGTTACCGCAGCATTTCCACAGCGACGGATTTTATATCGCGCGCCTACGTCGGGTGAAATAGCGCGGAAGAGAATTCCATGCAGCTGCCCACCAGCATTTCCACATTCCGCCGGAACATTTCCGGCGGTTTTTTGCATGAAGACGAAAAATTTTTACCCCCTCAGGGATTTGTGCTAAAATAGGAAGAATGAAAAATACGATCTGCGATCAAACAGAACTTAATGAAGAAGGAACGGGTGCAAACATTGATGAAACCTTTTATATATGATTTAACTTTGGAGGAGCTTCAGGACTGGGCCAAGAACAATGGCGAGCCTGCTTTTCGTGGAGGACAAATTTTTGACTGGCTGTATGTGAAGCGGGTCAATGATTTCAGCGAGATGACGAATTTGCCCAAGGCGCTGAGAGAGAAGCTTGAGGAGCAATTTAGTTTTGTGACGCTTAGTGAAATTACAAAGTTGGAATCAAAGGACGGTACAGTAAAATTCCTGTTCGGTTTGCATGATGATCATGCCATTGAAACGGTCATTATGAGACACAATTACGGAAACAGTATTTGTGTAACGACACAAGTGGGTTGCCGAATTGGTTGTACTTTCTGCGCTTCGACGCTTGGAGGCCTCAAACGGAACCTGACAGCTGGTGAAATTACTGCACAGGTAGTACAGGCTCAGAAAATTTTGGATAAAACGAATGAACGAGTGAGCAGCATCGTGATTATGGGCTCGGGCGAGCCTTTTGAAAACTATGAAGCGACCATGACGTTTTTGCGTACAATGGTTCATGAAAAAGGTCTGAACATTGGTCAACGTCATATCACAGTGTCGACCAGCGGTATTGTACCGAATATTTATAAATTTGCCGACGAGGATACCCAGATTAATCTGGCAATATCCATTCATGCGCCTAATGATGCACTTCGGTCGAAGCTAATGCCTGTAAATCGGCGTTATCCCTTTAAGGATGTTATGGATTCTCTACGTTACTATCTTGCTAAGACGGGGCGGAGAATTTCGTTTGAATATGCCCTGATTGGTGGGGTAAACGATCAGGCAGAACATGCTGAAGAGCTAGCGGATGTGTTAAAGGACATGCTGTGTCACGTTAATTTGATTCCAGTCAACCATGTGCCTGAGCGCAAGTATGTGCGCACATCGCGTAGCGATATTTTTAATTTTCAACGTATTCTTGCCGAAAAAGGCGTCAATGTGACGATCCGGCGTGAACAGGGTCACGATATTGCCGCTGCCTGCGGTCAGTTGCGTGCAAAGCATATGGAGTTGGGGTGAAACCATTTGATCAAAACAGTTCATGTCAGCCATGTCGGACGTGTACGTTCGGTGAATGAGGATTCTGCCTGGATCAGGCACTTAGAGCAAGGCTATATTCTTGGGATTGTTGCCGATGGTATGGGGGGGCATTTGGCCGGTGATACGGCCAGCCGCCTTGCGGTAGAGACACTTGCCGCTGATTTGGCGACGCTGGAGAGCGGATTATCCGCACATTCTTTGACGGCGGCGCTCAGCGACGCTATTTTGCATGCCAATGAAGTCATCTTCCAGACGGCTGCACGCGATGAGAAGTATCATAATATGGGAACGACAGTTGTTGCGGTTTTACTATACGACGCATCCGGAATTATCGGACATATCGGTGACAGTCGCGCCTATGTCATATCCAAAGGAGCGGTACGTCAGCTTACAGAAGACCATACTTTGGTTAACGAGCTGTTCAAAAACGGTCAGATCAGTAAGGAAGAACGGGAGAACCATCCTCGTCGCAATGTACTGACACGGGCGCTGGGCACTGATTCCGAGGTGAAAGTGGATATTGACTCCATTACGCTGGAAAAAGGCGATGTACTGTTACTGTGTAGCGACGGATTAAGCAATCTGGTAACGGAAGAACAAATCAGTAAAGTAGTAGGTGCCGCAGAGAATCCTTTGGAGGAGCGTGCGGATCGTCTGCTACATCTGGCGTTGCTTGCCGGAGGAGACGATAACATTACTGTAGCTTTGTTTGAATTGCCCGATGACACGGTTTCATTGAATGAAAAGGGGTGTGACGCATGATCGGGCACCTGCTAGGGGGAAGATACGAAATTATTGAGCGTATCGGTGGCGGCGGTATGGCTCTGGTGTACAAGGCTCAAGACATTTTGCTGAATCGCAATGTCGCAGTTAAAGTGTTGCGCCAGCAATTTGTTCATGACGAGGAATTTATTCGCCGGTTTCGGCGTGAGGCGCAGTCTGCGGCTTCGCTTTCGCATTCGAATGTGGTCAGTATTTATGATGTCGGCCAAGAGGATGAAATCCATTATATTGTAATGGAGTGCATCGAAGGTAAAAATTTGAATGAGATTATTAAAGAACGTGCGCCATTGCAAGTGGATGAAGCAGTACGGATTGCTTCCCAGATTTGTGATGCGCTGGAGCATGCTCACCAAAATCAGATCATTCACCGAGACATCAAGCCTCATAATATATTAATTGGACGTAATGGACGGGTTAAGGTAACCGATTTTGGGATTGCTAGAGCTGTTACGTCAACGACCATTACCCAGACGGGTTCTGTTGTAGGTTCTGTTCATTATTTTTCACCTGAGCATGCAAAGGGTGTCGTCACCGGCGAAAAATCGGACTTATATTCTTTAGGTATTGTCTTATATCAAATGCTGACGGCGCAGCTCCCTTTCCTCGGAGAAAGTCCAATTAGTGTAGCGCTCAAGCATTTGCAAGAGGAGTTTGAGGAACCGCGTAAAATTAATCCGTTGATTCCGCAAAGTGTGGAAAATGTCATTCTAAAATCCATGCGCAAAAATCCAGAAGAGCGTTATCAATCGGCAGATGAAATGCTAAAAGATTTGGAAACCTGTTTGCTGCCGGGACGGCGTAATGAATCCAAGCTGGAGTTTACACATTTGGATGATGAGGATCAAACACGGGTTATTCCGGCTATTAAGCCTCAACAATTAGGGATGTCTTCTAGCGGGGAAGATGTACCTGCCCAACCGCGTGAGTCTGAACAGCTTCCGAGCAAGCAATCGTCCAAGAAAAATAGAAAAAAAGCGATCTTGTGGGTAACACTAGTGTTGGTGTTACTTCTGTGCATGGGCGGAGTGGTGTACTATGTGCAAAGTGTACTTGTCGTGCCTGAGGTAAAAGTACCAGGTGTATTGACACAAACAGAAGACCAAGCGAAGGTTAATCTCAGTAAAGCGGGTTTACTCATTGAGGAGCCAATCCAGCATGAATACAAAGAGGGGATCGCGCCTGGAATTGTATTTTATCAAAGCTATCCTGCAGATTCTTTAGTCAAGGAAGGAACCAAGATTAGTCTGAAAGTCGGGATTGCCAAGCCGCTCACCCCAATGCCGGATGTAAAAGGCCAAAGCTACGAGAATGCTGTTAAGCTGCTGACCGCCCAGCAAATTAAGGAGACGCAGATTCAGCAAAATGAGCAGTTCAGTGATCAGGCCGTTGGGACCGTCCTTAGTCAGACTCCAGCTGCAAATGAGCCATTTGATAAGGATTCAGTCCAAGTTGTGCTCACTGTCAGCAAGGGCGCTGACACTGTAAAAATGCCAAGTCTCGTAGGGAAAACGCAGAACCAAGCGGAAAATGAGGTCAAAAAGGCAGGGCTGAAGGTTGGCTCGATTAAAGAAGAATTTAGCTATGAGCAGGAAAAAGGAAGAGTAACCAAACAATGGCCGTCCGAGGCAGGCAGTGAGTTGCCACCAAATACGGAAATTACGTTTTATGTAAGCACTGGTTACCCGCCAGAAGCGATTACGCTGCCATTTAATGTGCCTGTTGCACCGAAGGAAGAGGGTAAAAACAGCAAAATTCGTATTACTTATACGGATGCACGTGGAGAAAATCAGGAATGGGGAAGCCGTACAATTAATACGACACAGGTGTTCACTATCAACCTGCTAATGGCTCCGAACAAAGACAGTGTTGTCTCAGTATTTAGAGATGGTGACTTTATTGATACGTATCCGGTCTCTTATATTGATGCGAAAAATGGAACAGTGACGATGCCTCAAATTGCCCCACCTGCTGGAACTTCACCAACGGATACACCTGATGGTAATTCCTTGCAAAATGGAAGTGGAAACGGCGAGGAAGGTGATAACGGGGGATCTTCTAATGATAGTGGTGACGGTGGAGGCGACTCGAACAATCAGGAGGGCACAGGAGGTAATGGTGCCCCTTCCGCCTTTGTTCCTGGAACGAATTCCACGGGGGCTACGCGCAGTGAGTTGGCAGTTAGCCATAAAAACAACCAAGGTCACGCTTCCCACAAAAAGAAGGAAAAAGTGATTGAGGCTGTTCAGCATCAGTAAACGTGCAATAGGAGATGCTTAACCTGCTATACGCAATAAAACTTAAACATTATGAAGGAGGACATCTTACACATGCCTGAAGGTCTGATCGTCAAGGCGCTTAGCGGATATTATTATGTCTCCAGCCTGGATCAGGATGGGCGTCCGGTATCTGGCGAAGCTACGGTACAATGCAGAGCACGCGGCATTTTTAAGAAAAAAGAGATCACGCCTCTTGTCGGTGATCGGGTCGTTTACGAACTGACTGAGAACGGGGAAGGTATGGTCAAGGAGATTAGAAAGCGTACAACGGAGCTGATTCGTCCTCCGGTAGCTAATACCACGCTTGCTGTGCTGCTGTTTTCCTTACGTGAGCCGGATTTAAACCTGCCTTTACTGGATAAATTTTTAGTCCATATTGAGCACGCCGGGCTGGATACGATTATCTGTCTGACTAAGCGCGATTTGTATGAAGGCAGCCCTTCAGAGGATGACACCGTGCTGACCGTTCAGGAAATGTACCGGAAGATCGGTTATGAAGTGCTGGTAACCAGTGCCCGTACCGGAGAAGGAACGGTTGAGCTTAAGAAGCTATTGGCTGGTCAAATCAGCGTGTTTTCCGGGCAGTCAGGTGTAGGGAAGTCTTCCATGCTTAATGCTTTGGAGCCTGGGTTAACGCTCGAGACGAGCGCCATAAGCAATAAGCTGGGCCGAGGAAGACATACGACTCGTCATGTAGAGCTTATTCCTTTAGACAACGGAGGGTTTGTAGCAGATACGCCGGGGTTTAGCCAGTTGGATTTTCTGGAGCTGGGTGTGGATGAACTATCTCCCTGTTTTCGTGAATTCCAGCAGTATGCGGAAGGATGTAAATTTCGGGGGTGTACCCATATTCACGAGCCTGGCTGTAAAGTAAGAGAGGCCCTGGAAGAAGGACATATTTCACAGGGACGGTATGATAGCTATTTGCAGTTCTATCAGGAATTAAAAGAAAAAAAACGGAGGTACTAAGTTTATGTTAAAAATAGCACCGTCGATTTTATCCGCTGATTTTGCTCGCTTGGGCAGTGAAGTTGCGGAAGCTGCGGCAGGAGGGGCAGACTGGATTCATGTGGATGTAATGGATGGGCATTTTGTATCCAATATTACATTGGGTCCACCTATCGTTCAGGCTATTCGTCCGCATACGACTCTTCCCTTGGATGTTCATCTGATGATTGAGCATCCTGAACGTTATATTGGCGATTTCGTAAAAGCAGGAGCCGATATCATCACTGTTCATGCTGAGGCGTGTGTTCATTTGCATGGTGTCCTTCACTTGATCAAGCAGCAAGGCGCTCTGGCTGGAGTGGCTCTCAATCCGGGTACTTCACCATACGCGATCAAGGAAGTGCTGCCAAATGTAGATATGATTCTAGTGATGACGGTCAATCCTGGCTTTGGAGGACAGTCCTTCATTCCAGAGACGTTGAATAAAATCAGACAAATCCGTGCTTGGTTGAACGAATTGGGTCGTCCAGACGTACATATCGAGGTAGACGGAGGTATTGCAGAGGAGACGGCACCAGCCGTATTTGAAGCGGGGGCTAACGTGCTGGTGGCTGGTAGTGCGGTATTCGGCAGAGCAGACCGCGCAGCGGCTATTGCTACGATTCGGGACAGTGCAGCTCGTTTGTCCAAGTGAAGCTGACCGAAGCATTGTGGATGACTGTCGCGAGCATGGCGACGGGGTTGACCCTTAGCTGTTTCTCGCTTGTGAAGGCTCCTTGGAATGCCGTTCTTTCACTTTTGGCTGTTCTAGTTGTGCTGTTTTATTTTCGTAAAAATGAACGGCGTGGTTTACGAATAGGTTTTGTGGTGTGCAGCGTACTTTATTATATCCTGTTTATTTTCATACTCTCAGCATATCTCTATGTTCGCGGACTTGTCTGATGGTATAGCCTGGGATGGTTGTGCATAAATATGGTTACATGAGCGGGATTCTCATGTAGCCTTTTTTTGTGGGGTAACAACCCTTGACAGGTTGCATAAACTACAGAGAACGGATGCAGGAGGATGATGGGGAGGGTGAGGCATGAAGTTTTACACAATCAAGCTGCCAAAATTTCTGGGTGGATTCGTTAAAGCCATTTTGAATACATTCCAGAAAAACTGAATTCAACGTAATGTAAACACAGGATGTAGGATGAAAGCTAGAGGTACACAGGGCACGCTTCCCGGGCATAACAGATAGGTAGCTCGGTAGTAAAAGATAAGAACGCACGGGAAGGTGCCTGACATTTTGTTCTCCTGAACTAGGCGGGTATTACTTTTCGAATAACCAAAAAAGCACCCGTTTAAAACGAGGTGCCTTTTGTTTATAACGATATTTTTTTACGACTACACGCGAGTCACTTTACCGGCTTTCAATGCACGAGTGCTGACATAAACGCGTTTCGGTTTACCGTTAACGAGAATGCGAACTTTTTGTACGTTGACGCCCCAAGTACGGCGATTACGGTTGTTAGCGTGAGATACGTGGTTACCGCTGCCAGGCTTTTTGCCTGTTACAGAACATTTACGAGACATGATTCCACCTCCTATTCTGAAAATAACCAAATTCCATATGGAACGGGTCTCTCTTCAGGCCGACTGGGTCAGCCGGACTTTGTAAGTCACTAACCTGAACAAAACAATACTTAAATATAATATCATAGTCAAAAAAGCTCCGTCAACTGATTCAAAAACTTTATTTATTTCTCTTTCGCATTATAGTACAATATGGGATAGTTATTGTTGCGATTATTTTGTATTTAAATGGAATGTGAATTCTTATTCCAGTCATGCCGGCGGTTCAGAGGCGGGACTATAGTTATCATTCCAGCCGATGATTTATTGTGGGGCAGTTGACTGGTTTTTCATTGTATATGACCTGTAGAAGAACGACCAGACGTGAGTACAAGAGCTTATGAAAGTGTGACATTCGTATTCGTCGTCTGGCTTTAGTATAATTTAATTGAACCTGTAGGCACAGTTGAATAAGGTGTGGTGAAGGTTGATAGTAAAACAAGTGTATTAAGCTAGGAAGGGGAATTCTCTTGAGTAATCGTTCTTTGAATGGAACAGATTTTACCGCAATGGTTTTAGCCGGGGCGGAACAATTACAGCAGCATGCGGAACATGTCAATTCACTAAATGTATTCCCGGTGCCAGACGGTGATACGGGAACCAACATGAATTTGACGATGAGCGCGGGCGTAACGGAATTAAAGAGGGGGGATTCTTCCTCCATCGGTGTCATGTCCGGCATATTATCCAAAGGTTTGCTGATGGGAGCCCGCGGCAATTCAGGGGTTATCCTGTCTCAGTTGTTTCGTGGCTTCAGCCGTTACGCTGCCCCATACGAGGAATTGAATACCCTTCAGTTCGCATCGGCATTGCAGAGCGGGGTGGATGCGGCCTACAAGGCGGTGGTTAAGCCGGTGGAGGGTACAATTCTTACCGTGGCGAAGGAAGCGGCCAGGCATGCTGTGTTTTTCTCGCGCCGGACGAACGATATCACGGAACTGATGGAAGAAGTGCTTGCCAAAGCGAAGGAAACGCTTGCCATGACGCAGGACATGCTCCCTGTACTGAAGCAAGTAGGAGTTGTAGATTCGGGTGGGCAAGGTCTTGTGTATATTTATGAAGGCTTTATGCAGCATCTTGGAAGCGGCTTGGTGACGTCTCCAATTGCAAAAAGTGATAATGCGCGCCAGGTTTTTGCTCCTCACGTATCGGAGAGACCTACTGCTCCTGCAGTTGTTCCTTCCCCAGATGCGCCGATTTCTGCGCAAGCGAAGCTCGAAACGGATAATATTGAATTTTTGTATGATATGGAGTTTTTTATTAATCGACAACTGGGCGATGCGCAAGGTACCTATTTTGATGAGGAAGCCTTCCGGAAAGCGTTATCTGTAGATGGTGATTCTATTATCGTGATTTCAGACGATGACGTCATCAAGGTTCACGTGCATTCTAAGGCTCCTGGTGAAGTACTGAATTTGGCACTGCGTTACGGAGAAATTACACAGATTCGTATTTTAAATATGCGCGAGCAGCATCGTGATTTGTTGTCTGCGGGTATGGATGTTGCTCCTGAGCCTGAGTGGTTTGCTGAAATACCAACAGAGCCTGTACGTGAGGAAGAGCCGTCTGAGCCTCCCGCTCATGAACTGGCATCCTTTGGTTTTATAGCTGTGGCTTCCGGTGAAGGAATTGCTGATATTTTCAGAAGTTTAGGCGTCGATGTTGTCCTTGCTGGCGGCCAAACAATGAATCCGAGCACAGAGGACTTCGTTAATGCGGCCCGCTCGATTGCGGCTCAACATATTTTTATTCTTCCGAATAATTCCAATATTATTTTGGCGGCAGAACAAGCACGTGAACTGCTAGAGATGGAACGTTTGGTGTCGGTTATTCCGAGCAAAACAATTCCTCAGGGCATTGTGGCAGCATTTGCCTTCCAGGAGGAAGAGGCTTTTGAGGTAAATCAGGACAATATGCGTGACGCAGTCACCCGGGTGAAGTCTGGGCAAGTGACCTACGCGGTACGGGATACGACGCTTGATGATCTGCATATTACAGCAGGGCACTACATCGGTATTCAGGATTCCAAGATTGTTGCGACCGAGGAACACTTAATGGCAACGTCCCGTCTTTTGCTAGCGAAAATGCTGGTGAATGGCGATGAAATTGTTACGATTCTTACAGGTTCGGACGCGAATCAACAAGACACAGATCAGCTTGTTGCATGGATTGAAGAAAATTATGCGGATGCTGAAGTGGAAGTTCATGAAGGTGGTCAGCCGATTTATCCTTATTTGTTCTCAGTGGAAACCTGATGTGCTTTTGCGCGTCCATGGAAGTCCACTACAAAAGGAGGTCTGACTGATGAGTAGTACCATCATTTTGACGGATAGCACGGCTGATATTCCACCGGAATTAGCAGACCGTCTCGGTATAGTCGTTGTACCACTGACAGTGATGTTCGGCAGCACAACTTACCTGGACGGCATTGAGATGTCAGCGGCGCAGTTTTACAGCGAACTGGTACGGGCTGATGAGCTGCCTACGACTTCACAGCCTTCACCAGCCCGTTTTTTGGAGACATACACGACACTATTGGAGCAATACCCTGAGAGCCAGATTATCTCTATCCATTTATCCTCGGGTGTGAGCGGAACGTATCAGTCTGCTCTGCTGGGCAAATCCATGCTGGAGAAGCATGAACATAGAGTGACTGTGGTGGATTCCAAATCAGCTTCATACGGATACGGTATGCTAGTGGTTTATGCGGCAGAGCTGGCGGCAGCCGGGCACTCCCCGGCTGATATTGTTCGGGCTGTGGAACGTCGTGGAGAGCGCCGTTGTTTGTATTTCCTGGTGGATACCCTGCAATACTTACAAAAAGGCGGACGTATTGGTAAGGCAGCGGCAATGGTGGGCACGTTGCTTAACATTAAGCCGATACTTTCGATTGACAAAGAAGGCATTATTTATTCAGTTGATAAGGCGAGAGGGCATAAAAAAGCGACAGCGAGAATTATTGAACTACTGGAGCGGGACTTAAAAGGCCAAAAAATTAATATTGCTGTGGGCCATACGGCAGATCGCTCAGTGGCAGAAGCGTTCGTGGCTCAGCTGGCAGAGCATTTTGAGCTAGGAGATCGAATATATACTGAACTTGGCGCTGTGATTGGGACCCATGTAGGGCCAGGAACGATTGGCATTTTTGTGTGGCCGGCCGGAGATGAGAGGTAATATGCTGCAATTGGATCAAATACCTTTAAAACAAATACATGGCGTGAGTGCTCTCAAAGAGGGAGAGCTTCACGCTTTTGGCATTTTTAACATACAGGATATGCTGGAGTATTATCCGTTTCGGTATGAAGATTACCGACTGCGCTCGCTAAGCGAAGTGAAGGACGGAGATAAGATTACGGTACAAGCCAAAATTATGGGCATTCCAGTGCTTCAGCGTTACGGGCGCAAATCAAGGTTGACTTGTAAATTGATGGCCGAGGATTGGATGTTTACCGCAACGTGGTTTAATCGGCATTTCATGAAGGAACAGCTAACCTCAGGTCGTGAAATTGTGGTGACTGGTAAATGGGACCTCAAACGTATGCAGATGACTGTTGCAGATTCTGAGTTTCCTGATAAAGGAGTAGCCCGCTCGGGGACACTTCAACCGGTGTACTCTATAGGCGGCAAGATCACCCAAAGCTGGATGCGAAAAATAATGAACCAGACGCTCCAGCAGTTTGGTGAAATGATCCCCGAAATATTGCCTGAGTTGCTTGTACGCAAATATAGTATGATGCCGCGCAAGCAGGCTATTGCGGGTATACACCAGCCTCAGGACAACCGCGAGGGGCAAGAGGCTCGTCGGCGGATGGTGTATGAGGAACTGTTTTTATTTCAGCTGAAAATGCAGGCATTCCGGGCGTTAAATCGCGGTCGTGCGGACGGGGTGGTACATACGGTGGATAACGCCACGATTCGTGAATTTGTAAGGGCTTTGCCTTTTGAATTAACGGATGCACAGAAGAAGGTAGAGCTTGAAATACTGCACGATCTACGCTCACCTAATTGTATGAACCGTCTGCTTCAGGGGGATGTTGGGTCAGGTAAAACAGTTGTTGCTGCCATCGGTTTATTTGCCACAGTACGTTCCGGTTTTCAGGGAGCGCTGATGGTGCCAACCGAAATATTGGCCGAGCAGCACATGCGATCGCTTCACAAGCTGTTTGAGCCCTTTGGAATCAGCGTTGGTCTACTGACTGGGAGTACAACCGGGAAGAAGCGTAAGGAACTGCTAGCTGCTCTCCAAATGGGTCTGCTGGACATTGTAGTAGGCACCCATGCTCTCATTCAGGAGGATGTATATTTTCGTCAGCTTGGGCTTGTTGTAACGGATGAGCAGCATAGATTCGGAGTGAACCAGCGAAGTGTACTGCGTCGCAAAGGCTATAATCCCGATGTGCTGACGATGACGGCCACACCGATCCCTCGTACGCTGGCCATCACTGCGTTTGGCGATATGGATGTTTCTACGTTGTCAGAGCGGCCGAAGGGGCGTATTCCAATTTCCACCTATTGGGTGAAGTACGAACTGATGGATCGGGTACTTGGTTTTATTTCCCGCGAGGTAGACCAGGGACGGCAGGCTTATCTGATTTGTCCGTTGATTGAAGAGTCGGAGAAGCTAGACGTACAGAATGCCATCGATTTGCATATTCAAATGCAGCAGGCTTTTCCACATTACCGCGTTGGGCTATTACATGGACGAATGACTCCCGCAGAAAAGGAAGAAGTTATGCGTTCTTTCTATGCGAATGAAATTCAGTTGCTCGTTTCAACGACGGTTGTGGAGGTAGGGGTAGACGTTCCCAATGCGACACTAATGATCATTATGGATGCGGATCGTTTTGGACTATCCCAGTTACATCAATTACGTGGACGAGTCGGACGGGGTGCACATGCCTCGTATTGCGTATTGATCGCTGACCCTAAGTCGGAGGTTGGTCAGGAGCGGATGAAGGTTATGACCGATACGGACGATGGTTTTGAGGTGGCTAGACGCGATCTGGATTTGAGGGGGCCGGGTGACTTTTTTGGTACCAAGCAGAGTGGGCTACCCGAGTTTCGTTTAGCAGATATGGTAGCGGATTTTGAGGTGCTGGAAAAGGCGCGTGAGGATGCAACTGATCTGATCAAGGATGCGTCCTTTTGGACATCTCCGCAGTATGAAGCATTGCGCGGTTATTTGCAAAAAGAGCAGATTTTTCAGGGGGATCTCATCGATTAATCCACCATGAATTATGAGATTGTTTTAAACGTTTTAAACAGATAGGCACAATGGACAGGCTGGCCGTCATATATTTGGGAATGACCGAATGATATGGGAGGTGTGGCAACATTGAGCTATCAGCAATATGGAATCAGTCCGCAACTGGTGGAGCGGATTAAGTTGAAAATGAAGAATCGTGCGCTCAAGGAGCGGGTTAAGCAGCAGATTGAAGGTGTGACTAAAGCGGACCTGCAAAATAAAGCTAAGGTGCGTCATCTTGTGAAGTCCACTTCTGCTATTTTAAACGAGCGTTTGACGGCTGCGCAGGAGGAGCAATTGACCGCCTTCGTATTGGCACAAAAAATTGATCCGTCCAATACATTTCATCTAATCAAGCTGTGGGGAATGTTCCGTTGATTGCTATTTGAAGAGGTGCTTCAAAGCGTTCTCCATGTTTTTTTGTGAAGCACAGATAAAAAAAGGATTGCCTGATATCAGGCGATCCTTTTTGGTTTGTTTTAGTTCATTCCCCGGGCAATAGCTAGTGTGCACTTATCATGAGACTTTTTATTTGTAATGACCGCCAATTTTGATAGAGCGTTCCATGGCCTGCCCGGCATCTGTTAACGATGATGCTCGCATGATGATGGACTGACCATACCGATCCTTTAAAGTGTCCGTCACCTTTTCCAAAGCACGGGATCGCTCCTGATCCTCAAATAAATCCAACTGATATAGTTGATCATCCACCAATCCGCTTAAAGTAACCCCTGCGCGCTTCACGGGCATATGATTCCAAAAAGTATAAAAGATTTTTTTAACGGTTTCATATACTTTTTGGGTATGGTTTGTAGGATCGGGTATCTTCATTTGTCGGGAGAACCCAGTTGGTGCCTCGTAGGGACTGCATATACAATGAACAGTCACAACTGAGCCCATATATCCTTTGCGGCGGGCGTCCCGACACACCTCTTCTGTTAGTTCAAGCAGGATGGTTTCCACTTCCGCAGGCTGGAGATAGTCGCGGGGAAGAGTCATCATATGACCGATGGATTTGGGAGGTGTATTAAATGTTTCCGGCTTGACCGGGCTGTGATCGATCCCGTTAGCAGTCCGCCATATCACCTCTGCCTGAATATCGGACTGCTTGCCGAAATGAGACCGGAATCTGTCCTGTAGCCGGGGTAAGGGGGTACGTGCGATATCTCCAATGCTGTGTAGTCCAAGCTTCTCCAAATGCCGTTCCATACGCGAACCAATGCCGAACATAAGACGTACTGGCTGAGGCCACAGCAACGCTGCAATATCGGATGTAGGCAACAAGAAAATGCCACTGTCATTTTTTTTAGCCCATATATCTGTCGCGGTTTTAGCCAGCATTTTGTTGGAGCTGATGCCAATTCGAATCCATACTCCTGTTTGTGCCAGTACCTTTTGCTGAATTTCACTTGCAATACTCACCGGATCTCCGAACAGAGAGAGACTTCCGCTCATATCCAGAAACTGTTCATCAATGCTGAAAACTTCAACCAAATCCGTATATTCATTATAGATTTCTGTTATTTTTAATGAGACATCGATATAATGCTGCATACGCGGGCGTACAATGATAAGGTCAGGACATTTTTTCACCGCTTCTCCCAGACGTTCTGCTGTAGATATACCGTATTTTTTGGCCAGCGGACATGCAGCTAAAATAATGCCTGAACGAAGTGCAGGGTCACCGGCCACAACGAGTGGCTTATGTTGGTATTTGGGATCATCTGCTTTTTCGATGCTGGTATAAAAACTTTGGCAGTCCGATAAGAATATGGTTCTATTTCTGCGTTCCTTCAAAAATTCGACCTCCTCTCCTGATAGGTGTTGATCATCCTACCAAAATATTCTTGAATGTATACTCTTATAGTAGTATTATATACAGAACAAGTGTTCCTAATACAAATGTATTTTTTGGAACGTTAGAGTTTACGTAAAACCTAACATGGCGTATCATAATATCTTGAGCAAAAACAAGTGGAAATGAATGAATATTGAGGGGAGAAAACCATTTTTATGAACCCAAAACGTCGACCATCATCTCAAAAACGCAGTAGGTGGCGTATTTTTGGCAGAGTTTTGCTAATTAATATCAAGTGGTTCTCGTTTGCGGGTGTACTTGGATTGCTATTTGCTGGAGGTCTTATATCCGGCTATGTAGCGGCACTGGTTCATGATGAACCTGTACGATCACGTCAGTTGATATATGAAAAGGTAAATGAGAACGCTCTGACCAGCTTTGTATTTTTTAATGATCAGGTAACTCCGGTTGGAAGAATGCGCATGGAGGAGGATCGACAGCTCGTTGATCTGAAGGATGTCCCTCAGTCGATTGTGGACGCCCTCATTTCAACGGAAGACAGCCAATTTTATGAGCACCGTGGTGTGGATTTAAAGGGAACAGCTCGTGCCGTTAAGCAGAAGCTTTTGAATGAAAACCGCCAAACAGGCGGCAGCACACTGACGCAGCAGGTAGCCCGAAGGGTTTTTCTCAGTCTGGATAAGACGGACAGCCGCAAGGTGAAGGAAATGCTGCTAGCATTGCGTATGGAACGGTTTATGGGCAAGGATAAAATATTAACGGCTTACTTAAACAAAATGCCTTTTGGTAATGGTTCCGCTGGTTACAATTTATATGGAATCAAGTCTGCTTCGTTAGGAATTTTCAATGTAAGTGATCTACATAAGCTTCATATTGCTCAGGCGGCTTATTTGGCAGGTCTCCCGCAACTGCCATCTGTTTATTCCGCTTTTGATGGTAAAGGGAACTTTGATGAAGAAGGCTTCAATAAAGCGATGGAGCGTCAACGTGTCGTGTTGGGAAGAATGCTGGCAACAGGTAAACTTACGCTATCCGAATATAATGAGGCGCTTCAATTTGATGTGAAAGCCACTCTTGCGCCACATCGCGAAAAAAGTTATAACACATTCCCTTATTTGATGCTGGAGACAGAGCGGGAAGCGGCCCAATTGTTAGCGCTCCAGCAAAATCCGGATATCACGCCAGCCGAAATTTCCAAGCCTGAGCATGCCGAGCTTCTTCAAAATACGCGAGAAGAGTTGCAAAGGTCCGGATATCGAATTTATACAACGATAAATAAGAAAATTTATAATAATATGCGGCAGATTGCAGCCAATCCACAAAACTTTTCTCCATACAGTAAGAAGAAGGGATTAGAGCAGATTGCAGCAATCATGATTGATCATAAAACAGGGGCTGTACTTGGTATGATCGAGGGCAGAGATTTTAATACCGAGCAAATGAACTATGCAACTCAAATGACACGTCAGCCCGGTTCTGCCATGAAGCCTATTGCTGCTTATTTACCTGCTTTGGAAAAAGGCTACACTCAGCCAGCCGGTCTTATTGATGATTCACAAATCATATTGAAAGACGGACGTAAAGGTTATCATATTCCTAAAAATTATAACAGACGGTACGAGGGGCTTATGACAGCCCGTGAAGCACTCAATCGGTCAATCAACATCCCTGCGCTGAGGCTGTTCTTATATGAAGTTAAAATTCCTAACGCTTGGAATTTTGTGCGTTCTCTTGGAATTACGACCATTCAGTCGCAGGATGAACATGCACAGACAGGGGTTTTGGGTGGACTAAGTAAAGGGGTATCCGTCGAGGAACTGACCGCAGCATATGGAACGATTCCCAATATGGGTGTATATAATGCACCTCATCTGATCAGCAAAATTACGGATGCCAACGGGAAGATCGTATATGAATTTAAACCGCAGACGAGACGTGTATATTCGCAGCAAACCGCATTTTTGATGACGGATATGCTCAAAACGGTTATATCAGATCCGAGGGGAACTGGCAAACGTCTGCAAAATGCTTTTAAAAGCTATGGTGACATTGATATCGCCGGTAAAACCGGTACGACACAAAACTTTGGTGATGTGTGGTTTATGGGGTATACACCTGACGTTACACTAGGCGTCTGGGCTGGTTACCGCCAACAGGTTAATACACTATCTCAAGAAGGCCATTCCAGAGCACAGTCAGTGTGGGCACTGATCATGAATGAGGCGGTCAAGGACCAGCCTGAGCTTTTTAAGAATAAGCACTTTATACAGCCGGAAGGTGTTGTAAGAGTTACGGTTTCTAGCCTTACAGGTAAGCTACCAGGGCGTTATTCCCGTCAATCGGGTCAACTCGTGACTGACTGGTTTAATCAAAAATATGTGCCTACCGAGGTTGGAAGAGAACAGATTCCGCGTTCTGCTAGACCAGTGGTCCCATCCAAACCAGATATCAAGGAAAAAGCAGTCCCAGAGGTTGAGGTCCCTGCAATAGATCAAGAGAAAATTCCACCAGAGGAAACGGATCCTGCTATTCCTGACGCAGACACAGAGGTAGATATGCCTGATGAGAACAACGATGTGCCATCAACAGATACTTCGCAACCTTCTGTTGAAAATGAACAGGAGACTCCTTCTGAATCGGAAAGCCAGAGTGAGACTCCAAAAAACCAATCTGATGAAGTTACTTATCCAGAAATAATATCTGATCAACCCAAAAACTAAGCGACAGGAACGGTTTAGTTTAAAATGCCGTTCCCAACAATGTCTACAGTGACCTGCGGATGAAAACGAACATTGGGGTATTCTTCATTCCAATCTACACTTTTCCATACTACTGGATGATGAGCGATCAACTGTCTGTCTACGCCAAAGGCATCACATCCATTTTCCTGATTGCTTTGAGGATCATCTACAGTCTCTAGCGTTTGCGACAACACGCCTTCAGGAGTGAGATCATAAGCCGATGCATTTGCCAATCGGGCATCCTTCAAATTGTTCTGATCCCAGCAGCCTGTTATAAACATGAGTAGAGCCAGCATTCCAAGCGCTCTGCTCTTTTTTATGTTTCAGGTCCCTCCTTTTTTTTGAAGAGATAGGATAGAATTAGCAGCAGAAAAAGGGAACACATTAGGGGGAAATAAGTAAAATTATTGGGCGTAGAACCAATTCCTAGTTATTATTTGATGATATGCGCCAGCTCTAATGGCAAAATAGCTGGATGAAAAGTAATCGTCGCAATGTAAATGGCAAGCAGCGTAAAAGCGATTAAAAAGCTCGTCATTCGAATCGTTCTTAGAAATGAACTAATAATCCAACGAGCGTGATAATCGTCTGGGCTTTGGTAAAATGCAGAAAAAGAGATGGGAGCTATTAGAGTAGTTGGGCTACCATCAGCCAAAATCGCAATCCGTCCCTCCATTAGATTGGCGGTCACACGATCCGGTCGTTCCGTCTGAGCTATTGAGGGAAGAGAATAAGGATTGTTCTCCCTAAATTCTTGAATAAAAACGGGAGGGAGCGCCATATCGGAGGAGATCGCTTTAATTCTCGTTTTCACTGCTTTCACCAGCTCAGGATTAGCCAAGTCTTGAACATAGACAATAACGATTTTAGTTCGGGTTTTAGATCCCACATAAAGAGCGTACAACCAGTGACGGGGTGACAATTTGTTTGCGAATCAGATTCAGATTGATGGATAACTGCTCAAACATTTCTGCTTAATTCAACGGAAGCTGCGTCATGTCCAGACAAGAGAGCCCCTCCTTTTGGATGAGATAGGCATAATGTGTGCCAAATGGACTGAGTTTATCCATGATCTGGTGACTTATCCATTCTTGAATCACCAGATTACAAGGAGGCTTAATCTTGCGTCGGATCAATTCCTAGATAGTGTCCCAGTTTCCGCCGGACCTCGCTGCGAGCAAAGGATGAAAGCATGAAAAATCGCCTTTGATAGCCACGGCATACATACAAAACCTCTACGCCTTCATGATTTCGGATTTCGCTGTAAATTTTAATTCCTAGTGTTTTCATTCGCGCTTTTGTCTCTGCTAATTGAACAGCTACGCGCTGTTGTACTCCAGTCAGGCTACGAACATACAAATCGGGCATTTTTAGAGGAGAGGTATTTATAATACGAATGTCTCGTTCCAGCACATCCAGAACAAGAGTTAAAAGTACACACATCTTGACCAGCCCTGTGTCTTCTTCAGAAGGTAAAGGAGCTTTGCTCTTGTGGTTCAGTATCTTTTGGCTTGGCATAAAAATCTCCTTTACTCCGAGTAAGAATACAATATATAATCAGTATATAGAACGTATGTTCTATTTATACCTCATCATAGGAATTTTTCCATGGTTAAAGCAATCATCAATTATTGGAAAAGTGATGGGGAGCGATACCCATGTGCCATTATGTAAAGAATCTTACGTTTATCGCCAATGACAGTCAAACAGAGTTTATGTTAAGCTAATGGATAAAAACTTACATAAAAGGGGAGATCGTTCTGACTGCGGTCAGCCTTTACTATTTAACTTAAGAAAGTGGAGAAAGAAGGTATACATATTGTCACGTTCGTTATATGCAGCTTTATTACTGTTGAGCCTCATTTGGGGCGGTTCGTTTATGTTTATCAAGGTGTTGTTGCTACATCAGGTAGGGCCGTGGACTATTGTATTTCTCAGGTCCAGCTTTGGGCTTATTTTTATTGTCTTGTTAATGATACTTATGCGCAGGCCGTTTAAAATCAAAAGCATTCCGTGGAAATCGGTTACTCTGGTAGCTTCGGTCAACATGGTCTTGCCATGGACATTGATCGGTTTTAGCGAGACCAGAATAGCTAGCAGCATGGCTTCTGTATTGAATGCTACCACGCCCATATGGACCATGTTGGTGGGGCTTGTTTTTTTCGGAGCTATTTTTCATCGAATGCAGTGGTTAGGAATGGGTCTCGCTTTTGTAGGAATTATTATTTTATTGGGTATTAATCCTGCATCTATTATTTCTGTTGATCCTGTGGGTTTTGGGTGTATGCTGCTTGCGACTCTTTGCTACGGATTTGGAACACAGCTCTCCAAACGTTTTCTTTCCAATCTTTCCATGTATCAGGCTACCTTTGCGACACTGCTTGGTGCGGCGGTAGGGGGTGGCATTATGATGGCAATGGTGGAGAGACCTGATTTGTCGATTGTTTCTGATTCAGGTGTATTGGGTTCTCTTATAGGACTGGGAGTTTTGGGATCAGGAGTAGCATATATTTTGTTCAACTACATGATTTTGCGGGGGAGTGCGGAATTTGCTTCTTCGGTGACGTATTTTGTACCAGTAAGTGCCATTGTATGGGGCTTTTTGCTCTTGAATGAACATATCGGCTGGAACGTTCTAACCGGGCTGGTCCTTATACTTGGAGGAGTGTTTATGGCCAATCAGCGTAGAACCGCCAAATTAAGTGGATAATAATCTAAACAAAAATAAAATACGATTTGGGTTATATTAAATGTACATTCGCCAAACCTTCGGTATAATGCGTTAATTCACACATACAATAAAGCATGCTCACACATAAAATAAAATATGGTGCAGCAAAAAAGCAAGCTGTTTAGCAGGTGACAAGGTGTGGTATAATAAATTATAGAATTATATGTACCACAGAAATGTCGGAGTTTTATTCCACAAAAGAAAGGATCAGGATACCATGTGTCCCCGAAGGATACTTCCCCAAAGGACGATTTGGAAACGATTTGATCTGTCTTATACTTAGCTTTTCCGCGGAGTAACGTCAAGTTGCGAAAGCCAACTCTGCGGAAGAGGGGATTGTACATGCGAAGGACCAAGTCCTCCAGGCACATCTTACCTGGTAGTTTCCGTAAGAGTGGGTTCATCCACATCAAACTTACGAGAAACCGAGGGAGCCTGTATGAGGAAAACTTACGAATCTATCGTGAACAATGGAGCATTGAGACAGATTGCTGTCATGTTGCTCGGAACATGCATTTTAGCTTTTACGTACTATCACATTAATGCCCAAAATCATTTGTCAGAAGGCGGATTTGCAGGCTTGGCCCTGCTGGGACATTACGCGTTTGGCATATCTCCAGCATGGAGTATGTTGCTGCTTGATATTCCCGTCATATTGCTGGCATGGGTACTGAAGGGCAAAAGATTTATGCTGCTTGCGTTAATCGGAGCCGTCGCTTTTTCACTGTTTTATGCAGGATTTGAGAAGTATTCGACTCTGGTTATAGATCTACATGGAAATCTGCTGATAGCTGCTCTACTTTGTGGGGTGCTTACAGGTTTGGGAGCCGGAATCGTACTGCGATTCGGTGGAGCAACCGGGGGCGATGATATCTTATCTCTGCTGATCAGTGAGTGGCGCGGGTGGAAAATCGGCAACGTGTTTATTGTCAGTGACATCATCGTACTGGGATTATCACTCTTGTATCTGCCTATGAAGGAAACAATGTTTACAATACTGGCTGTGTGGCTTGCCGGAAAAATAATTACATGGACGACCACGTTCCAACTGCACCGACCTGTGAAAAAGGTACTGCCAGCGGCTATTCCCGCTAAAAAGGTAGTTGCCAAAACAGTGCCGGTCGTCCACAGCCTTCGTCAATAAGGAAAGGGTGTTACGTTAGGAGAGAAATCTTCTTACGTAACACCCTTTCGCTGTATTCAGCTTCTATCAGGAAGGTTTTAAAGTAGACTGAATGCGTCCGTTTTATATTTTTTCTACTGTTTCTCATCTTGCTCGGCTGGATGATTATCGTTCCATTCCTCGGCTTGGGAAGTGGCAATCGCAATCGAGCGACCTTCTTCGTAGCCGTCACGGAGTAGAGCGTTAGCAATATCAACGGCTTTTTCTCGCACACGAGGTTCCAGGTTTTTCATGGATGGAGGGTAATCATGTTTGTTCCAAGGCATAGTTGCACACTCCTTATAGCAGATGATGTACTATGTATTACCCGTTGTAGGATTAAACAAACGGAAATCAAAGAAATGAATATATTGTAAAATGTATCTTGAGAAAAAGCGTATAATGGTGTGCAGAATACCAGAAAAAGGAGTGAAGCATTTGCTTGCCTGGGGTTTTGTTTTTTTGCTGACTATCATCATTCATACTACAGATAGCTTGTCCTATGCTCTGCGGCTTGGTGGTTTGCGAGCGCGTCGGATTGGATTAGCGTTAACCGTTGCGGGAATGCTGCTGTTGGTTTCACGCACCTCTAACATGGCGCAGGGGCCTTTACTCGGAGGGATGGTCGATCAGGCTAAAGCTGCAGCACAAGTGGGCGGAACGGATATTAGACTGGAACTATATATGCATGGGGTACTGCTGGCAGCAACCGTTGGAACCATACTTGCTATATTACTGTATCCAACAGTGGTACGCATGTCAGCCAGATGGATTGTGCATTTGGAGCATACCGGATCTATTCCGGCTTTGGTGCGTCATTTAATGCTGCGAAGTCGCTGGAAACATGCAGGCTACTACATAAAACGTCCCACCTGGTCTATGCTTACTTCATTGATTAGCGGAGCGATACCCAAACGTCTAATTATTCTGAATATAACCGTTACTGCGATCTATACAACAGGAGTAGTATCTGCTTTATATGCTTCATTCCTGTGGCCTGCTCAAGGTACAGCAATGTCAATGTCGTCAGGTCTAATCAATGGCGTTGCAACGGTATTATTGACCTTGTTAATTGATCCAAGATTGGCGGTACTGTCAGAGAAAACGCTACGAGGGGAGCTACCCTTAACTCGGATGAACAGTATGTACGGCTGGATGATCATGTCGCGTTTGGCAGGTACTTTATTAGCTCAGCTATTGCTAGTACCGCTAGCAATTTGGCTTGGATGGGTAATGAGTTAATTGCTAGCTTTCGTAATGATGTGCTGCTGCCATATCCCAAAAAAGGGCTGACCCGTGATCATCTATTAAAGATAGATCGCGGGTCAGCTCCAATGATTTTATGGTTACTTACTGTTCAAATAATGACTTATATGCTCCGTATCCTTCACGTTCCAAGTCTGCTTGAGGCACGAAGCGGAGCGCGGCGGAATTGATGCAATAACGCAGACCATCTGGACCAGGACCATCATCGAATACATGCCCTAAATGGGAGTCAGCTTCGCGACTTCGCACCTCGGTACGGATCATAAAATGGCTGAGATCGGTTTTTTCTTTGACATTATAGCTGCGCAGCGGACGGGTAAAGCTGGGCCAACCGCAACCTGCATCATATTTGTCCAATGAACTGAACAAGGGCTCTCCTGATACGATATCTACGTAAATGCCTTCACCCTCATGATCCCAAAACTCATTTTGAAAAGGGCGCTCGGTCGCGTTTTTTTGAGTTACTTCGTATTGAATAGGCGTGAGCCGATCTTTAAGATCGGATTTATCAATCTTGCCAGACCAATTTTGTTCGATAAAATCCTCACGTCCCGAACCTTTGCGGTAGCGTTTGTAATGAGCGGGGTTTTTCTTATGGTAGTCCTGATGATATTCTTCTGCTTCATAAAAAGTGGTCGCAGGCAGGATCGGTGTAGCAATGGGCTTGTCGAAGCGGTCACTTTGAGCCAAAGCTTCTTTAGAAGCTTCTGCCTTGATTCGCTGCTCTTCATTATGATAGAAAATAACCGTTTGGTAAGATGAACCTCTATCGTGAAACTGTCCACCTTCATCCGTCGGATCAATCTGCTGCCAGAATAGCTCCAACAGTTTTTCATACGGGAAAACTTGTGGATCAAATGTAATCTGTACGGCTTCCACATGCCCCGTTGTTTCAGAGCATACCTCTTCATAGGTAGGATTTTCGGTATGTCCCCCTGTGTATCCAGATCTAACCTTCAAAATACCGGGTAATTCCTCAAAAGGGGAAACCATGCACCAGAAGCAGCCACCTGCAAAAGTTGCTTTTTCTACCGTGTGTGGATTGTTGGTACTCATATTTGTCACTCCAATCTGAGAATGTTTAATTAGTTGTTATTTAAATAGCTTACAATTAAATTATATACGAGATTTTTGCAAAATCCAACGAAACGTCAGAAACCAAACGGCAGTGTAACTGGCTCTGTCCCCAAAATCGCCATGAAACATCCTACAGAAACGGTAGCAAACTGTCGCATTAAATTCTATTGATGCGTTGAAGCCTTTTTCGGTAGAGTATAAAGCCGCCGCCCACCAATGCAGTATATAGCACCAAAATGAGCAAACCAGTGATTGGGTGTTCTGCAAAGGTGCCGCCAGCATAAGCATACACCGCAATTGCGGGAAGCTTGCCAATAGCTGTACCTAGGATAAAGCTCCAGAACGGAAACCCCGCTACTCCAGCGTATACATTTACCGCTGCCTGGGGGATGACCGGAATCAGGCGAGCCAGCAGAACAGCAGCAAAAGGCTCCCTTTCCATGACCCGATTGAAGCGCTCCAATGCAGGAACCCGCTTCAAATAGGCTCGTCCTTTGTCACGAAACAGGGTACGTACTGCAATGAAAACGACCAGTGCAGCCATGGTAGTGCCTAGCCAGCAAATCAGAGCACCTTGCCAAGGACCTGCGGCATAAGCAATAGAAGCGATAATCAGCTTGTAAGGCACAAACGGTATTAACGCGAATAAAAATGCGAGCAGTAGCAGAACTGGAAAGGAGGTTTGCTTGTCCGCCCAGGCGAGCCAATCATATCTGTAGATAAACGCGATGCAAAGCAGCGAAACATAAGCAGCGGCAAGTAGCCATTTTTTCATTTACATACCTCTTTCAATATCCCTGTACGGCTTATCGCTTATACAGAAAAAAATAGGGTTCACATTCCTAATAATGTGTGCTATACTGCCACTAATAGAATAGTTCCCAAAGGGGAGTAGCTCAACGAGTAAAGTCGTCATTACGGGATTTTTAATCCCCGGCTTTATTGGCAACGTAATGTTGTAAGCGAGACCTTTGCCAGGATTTTAGGAATCCGGGTAAATGGTCTTTTTTTGATGCCAAATTTGGGTCAGCGCCGTTTCCGGATTCCGTGAAATGGCGCTTTTTTAGTATAAAGCGCTGAACTATGTACAGTATAACAAATAAATAAAAAAGGTGGGAGAAACGTATGGATTTGTTGTCAATTGAGTTTTTAACCGCATTAGTATCCATCATTATCATTGATCTGGTGCTAGCTGGTGACAATGCAATCGTAATCGGTTTGGCGGCTCGCAATGTTGATAAGGCCAATCAAAAGAAGGTCATTATTTGGGGGACGGTCGGAGCGGTCATCATTCGTGTGATTGCTACGGTGCTGGTCACGTATTTATTGCAAATTTATGGATTGCGTTTGATTGGGGGACTCGCACTTATCTATATCGCCTATAAGCTACTGGTCGAAGAGAAGAAGCATGAAATTTCAGCCACGAATCAAATGTGGGCAGCGATCCGCACCATTATTATCGCGGATACGATGATGGGGCTCGACAATGTACTTGCTGTAGCGGGCGCAGCTCATGGAAATATGCTACTCGTTATATTGGGTCTTGCAATCTCTGTTCCAATCATGGTGTGGGGAAGTACGATTATCTTGAAGCTGACAGAACGTTACCCAGTAGTTATTACGATTGGGGCTGCTGTACTTGCTTATACTGCTGCCAAAATGGTGGTGGCGGAACCGTTGATTGCACACTGGTTTATGAACGGGGTCGTTAAATACGGCTTTGAGGTTCTGGTTGTGGTTCTGGTTGTAGCCATTGGGATGCGTGTTAAAAAAATCAAAAGTGAAAAAACAAGAAAGCAAGTGCAGCACGCCTAAGCTAACTTACATTGAGGTAAACTTAGCTGAAGCTGAATGTTCATGCCATAGAGGCTGTTCCGTTATTGTCCAACTGGACCCGGAGCAGTCTCTTTTCTTTACTTGTCAGCAGACTTCCATGTAAACTAGACAACAGATGAATGAGTGATTAGAGGTGGGAATGATATGGACAAGCAAACGAAGACAAGGGTAGCCATTGCGGGACTGGGTGGTATTGCTCGTAAAGTATATTTGCCGTTACTGGCTGCACACCAAGGTGTAGACATTGTAGGTGTCATGAACCGTTCACAGGAGCCGGTAAGTTCCGTCATGGAGCAATACAGGTTGCCTAGAGGAACGACAGATGTGAAGGAGATGCTGGCATGGGAACCGGAAGCTGTATTTATACATGCCGCGACCGAAGCTCATTTTGATCTGGTTATGGCGTGTATTGAAAAAGGGATTGCCGTGTATGTGGATAAACCGTTGTCCTATGATGTTCGTCAGAATCTGGAAATGACCGCTTTTGCGGAAGCACAGGCCGTGCTGCTGGCGGTGGGATTTAATCGGCGTTTTGCCCCGCATTATGTTGCTGCTAAGGCTTGGTTAGAGGAAGCGGGTGGATTCAGTCAATGTGCGGCTATTAAACATCGTACTGGATATGATCGAAGACCGGCGGCACAGACGGTTTATGATGATTTAATTCATATGCTTGACTTGCTTTTGTGGCTGGGTGGCGATGATTATGAACTGCTGCATAGTAGTCTGAATACGACGAGTGAAGGATATATGGATGCTGCGTTCGGGACTGTACGTTTGGGAAATGCCACCGGAAGCTACAGTATGAGTAGACAGGCAGGAGCTGACATAGAAAAACTGGAGCTTCACGGGGCAGGACGGTCTGTTGAAGTAACAAATATGGAACAGGCTGTTTTTATGCAAAAAAATCATTCACCATTAACGCAAGCTTTTGGAAGCTGGGATACGATTTTGGAAAGACGAGGATTCACAGGAGTCGTGAATCATTTTCTGGAGCATATTCATCGTCCGGAGGAGTGTGCTGTACGAGCTGGAAAAGTATTGGAAAGCCATATGCTGGCTGACGAACTGATCAACCGTTTGAGTGATTAATATGGAACGTCCGAACATGATCTTAACAGTCCAGACAGACATCAAGAATTAGGTTGAAGGAGAAATGAATGAATGGAAGAAGATAATCGTGGTAAACAGCTAGAAGAAGCCATCATCGAAAATTATAAGCAAGAAGAAGATATGATGATTCTTGTATTTGCGCAATGGTGTATCAATCACGGGTTGGACCCAGAGGAATTATATCGTGTAGCGTATCCGCATCAGGATAGCAACGAGCGTCTGCTACGAGTACGCAAGTTGACTGTATCGCGTGAAGAAGCGGGTGATATCCCGCTGGATACAGTATTAGGGGTACTATCCATGTTCGGAAATGAGGACTTGGCGATGGTCGTATCCGAGGCGGCTGCCGGCCTTCCGTCGGAACGGAAATAGGGCTAGCCAGAATAAAGGATATACTGTTATCATTTATGGCATCATGGACTCACTATATTTACTTAAGACATTGTTGATGGGGAGGTAAGCTGACGATGGAAGATATATCTGTGCCAAGCACCTGCAAAGGTTGTGAAAGAGATATCTCGATATCGGAAGAGCAAATTACCAGAATTCTAACCAACATGAGACCCAAAATGGAATGTGTAAATGATGAAGTGTACGAAGCCAGACTGTTGGCCTGCTCACAATGTGAAGAGTTAATGTCCGGGCATACATGTGGCATCAGCGGAAGTATTGTTCGTGTACGTGCTTTAGCGGCAGCTCAAAATTGTCCCAGTTACCACGGTTCACGCTGGATAGGAACAGCCTAAAAGATACAATGCTCAGGCTCGGCTGAACCTGGATTACGTGTTAAAGTAATCATACCTTGGTCTGCCTTAATGGCAGGCTTTTTGGTTTGATTGGACCTTTTCTTAACGATTGACAAAAAGTAGACAATAAAATATATTAAACACGTGAAATATTTTTGTTTAATTATTAATATTTATATTAATGTTTACTAAAAGTAATGATGCGTAAAAATTAAGATCGAAAGAAAATCGGTGGTATGAGTGATATTTAGGCCAAAATGAAAGCGTAAACATTTATGCGGATGTTCCAACAATCTTAATATTTTGGGAGGGTTTGTTGTGAAGGGTTCTATTGTTGTTAATACCGATTGGAAACAAGGCATTATTAATAAAAATATTTATGGACAATTTGCTGAGCATCTTGGACGTTGCATTTATGAAGGCATATGGGTTGGAGAGGATTCTCCGATTCCGAACACATGCGGAATTCGTAATGATGTGGTGGAAGCGCTGAAAAAGCTGAATATTCCTGTGCTGCGCTGGCCGGGAGGCTGTTTTGCCGATGAATATCATTGGAAAGATGGTATCGGACCCAAAGGAAATCGTAAGAGAATGGTAAATACGCATTGGGGCGGTGTGGTTGAAAATAATCATTTTGGCACACATGAGTTTTTTCAATTGTGCGAGCTGTTAGATGCAGAGCCTTATATTTGTGGAAATGTCGGCAGTGGTACAGTTCAGGAAATGTCGGAATGGGTAGAGTACATGACCTTCGATGGAGAGTCCCCAATGGCTGCATGGCGTCAGGAAAACGGTCGTGAGAAACCATGGAAGCTCAAATATTTTGGAGTGGGTAACGAAAACTGGGGTTGTGGCGGTAACATGCGCCCAGAATATTATGCCGACCTGTATCGCCGCTATCAGACATATGTCCGTAACTATGGCGAGAACCGCATTTATCGGATTGCAGGTGGGGCGAATGTGGACGATTATCGTTGGACCGAAGTGTTGATGCGTGAAGCTGGGCATCTTATGGACGGTTTGAGCCTGCATAACTATACGATCCCGGGAAACTGGGAAGGGAAACGGCAAGCACTCGGCTTTGATGAAGCGGAATGGTTCGAGACGATGAAAAAATCACTGCACATGGATGAATTGATTACTCGTCATTCTGCTATTATGGACCAATATGATCCTGACAAAAGGGTCGGACTGATTGTCGATGAATGGGGAACTTGGTTCCTGACTGAGCCAGGGACCAATCCGGGCTTCCTGTATCAGCAAAATACGATGCGCGATGCGCTGGTAGCTGGGCTGCATCTACACATTTTCCATAATCACCATGACCGAGTACAGATGACGAATATTGCTCAAATGGTAAATGTTTTACAAGCAATGGTTCTGACCGAAGGTCCTGCTATGCTGTTGACGCCGACATACCATATATTTGAAATGTTTAAGGTGCATCAGGATGCGCAAGCACTGGCTGTTCATGTAAAGGTAGGCGATTATGAATATGACGGGGATTCCATTCCGCAAGTAAGCGTGTCCGCCTCCAAGGCGCAGGATGGTAATATTCATATCAGCTTTTGCAACGTCCATCCGGGCGTGTCGGCAAACTTGAATTTGGAGCTAAGAGGACTGGAAGAGGTTAAAAAGATCAGTGGTGTTGTCCTTGCCAACGACGATATGCAGGCACATAATACGTTTGATCAGCCAGAGCGTGTGAAAAAGGAAGCTTTCACATCCTATCAGCTTCAAGGTCAGCATTTGGATGTTACACTGCCACCAATGTCAGTAGTGATGCTGACAATTGCTCCGTAAAAAAGCTGGGTCGTGGTATGTAAGCAGCATCCACTATTATTGGTTATGAACAAAGAGAGCGTTCAGGTGAACGCTCTCTTTGTCCTACAATTGCTCGCGGTGAATCACCCTGAATTCCTTAGGCGACATACCGAAGCGGGAACGAAATACACGGTGAAAATACGTGTAATTTGCAAATCCTGACGATTCGGCGGCTTGTTCCAGTGACATGGGACTGAAAATGATTCGTTCTCTCGCCATGTTAAGCCTGATGTCCAGCGTGTACTGCATAATGCTCGTATCAAATGTTTCCTTAAACAGATGCACTGCTCGGGATACGCTGATACCGACGTGTGAAGACACGTCATCTAGCTTGAAGTTAGAGGATGCATTTTCTTCAATATAATTTTTAATCTGATACGCAAGATAGTTATGATGAGTAGCGATAGGATGATCGGATAGCATACGGTCAAACTCCAAACATAAAATGCGTATGTAATAACTTGATATTTCCGGGTAAGGATTAGAAATACGTCGTTGCTCCATCACAAGCTGACGAAATAGGCCAAGCAGGGCTTCTGTGAGCTGAACCTTAATTCTGTTGGGTCGTTTATGATGGTTCCACCACTCATCTACCCAGGAACCACCGAAAAAAATGTGATAATCTCCGCTTTCCACGACCAGCTCTCCCATGGGATTCAACTCACTATGAATATCCAGTTCATAAGGCTCGGTAGGATTGAATAACAGTAGGTCACCTGCCTCAATCCGTGTCATTTCCCCGTTAATGCGGGCTTGGCAACGTCCATCTGTTTGCAAACGGAATAAATAATTTTTGATCCCCTCAGGCTGGTTCGAATAAAAGGGCTTTCGATGGAAGGAATAGCCTGCGGTAAGAACCTGACAAGGCTCGACGATAGACATGATGATGACTCCTTTGGGCATATGGCTGTTTCAAATATTGACCAGATTGTTCATGTTTTAATCATATTATTCATTTTAAACGAAACAGAAATAGAATACTATGTGAACTGTAAAGCTTACATGTTAGATGAGAAAGTACATGTTGGAGGCCAAGGAGTGTGACGACGTGGAACGAATGAAGGCCGGGATTATCGGATGCGGTACTATTAGCTCGGTATATCTTGAAAATCTCCAAAAGAGCCCACTCATTGAAGTGGTGGCCATCGCTGATTTACTGGATGAGAGGGCAAAGGAGAGGGCCGATAAATTCAACATTGAAAACGTATACAAATCGGATGAATTACTGCGCCAGCCTGAAATTGAGCTTGTATTTAATCTGACCGTGCCTGGCAGCCACGTATGGTCAGATATAGCGATACTAGAGGCAGGCAAGCATGTGTACAGTGAAAAGCCTTTGGCGCATTGAAATTCACGGACCATCGTGCCAATGCTGAGCTGGCCTACCATGTGTTAGAAGCCATGCATGCTTTTCAGCACTCATCATTGGAAGGCAATACATTACGCTGGTAAGTACGTTCAAGCCGGACGAGGATGTGTATTATGGAACAGATATAATGGTTCCTAACTTAAAGAGGTGAAGGGTAATGGCTAAAGTAGGATTGCAATTGTACACCGTAAGGGAAGAGCTTGAACAGGATTTTGAAGGTACATTGCGCAAGATAGCTGAGCTTGGCTATAAAGGAGTAGAATTTCATACCTTTTTCGGACGCAATGCCAGGGATGTCAGAGCGCTCTTGGATGAACTGAATCTGGAAGTTGTCGGAACTCATGTACAATATTCTCGCTTGCTGAATCATTTGGATGAGGAGATTTCATACCACAAAGAATTGGGCAATAAGTACCTAATCGTTCCTTATTTAACTGAAGAACAGCGGGAGTGGGATGAACTTTTTGCTAATTTAAATCGTATTGGTGAAAAAGTGAAGGAACAGGGTTTGATACTGGCTTATCATAATCATGATTTTGAATTAACAGAAAAGATCAATGATCGCCCAGTATTCGATGCTTTATATGATGCAGTTTCCGATGATTTGTTACAGGTCGAAATGGATACTTGTTGGGTATACTACGGGGGCTATGATCCAGTGGAATACATCGGACGTTATAATGGACGCCTGCCTATCATTCACTTAAAGGATATGGCACGTGACGAGCAGCAAAAAGCAGTGACTGTAGAGCTTGGCAAAGGCGAAGTGCAGCTTCAGGCCATTACAGACGCCGCTATTCAGGCAGGTGTGGATTGGGTCGTCGTGGAACAGGATTTCTGCTCAAACCCTCCAATCGAAAGCATTGAAACCAGCATTAAATGGCTCCAACAATACGCAGCTCAGGGAGGAAATATTCATGTCTAAAACACTTAAAATCGGGATTATTGGTTGTGGAGGCATTGCCAACGGCAAACACTTGCCGAGTCTTGCCAAGCAGAAGCGTGCGGAGATCGTTGCATTTTGTGACATCATTCAGGAGCGCGCTGAAGAGGCAGCAGAAAAGTTTGGTGTTGATGGCTCGCAAGTTTATAGCGATTACCGTAAGCTGTTAGAAAATAAAGACATTGAAGTCGTACATGTATGTACACCTAACGACTCGCACTCGGAAATTACCGTAGCGGCGCTTGAGGCAGGTAAGCATGTGCTGTGTGAAAAGCCGATGGCTAAAACTGCTGAGCAAGCACGGGAGATGCTTGATGCGGCCAACCGCACAGGTAAGAAGCTGTCCATAGCGTATCAAAACCGTTATCGTGATGACAGTTTGTACCTGAAGCAATTAGTCGAGCAAGGAGAGCTTGGAGAAATTTATCTGGGCAAAGCCATTGCTCTACGCCGTCGCGCGGTTCCGACTTGGGGAGTATTCTTGGATGAAGAGAAGCAGGGCGGCGGTCCTCTTATTGATATTGGCACGCATGCACTAGACCTGACACTCTGGCTGATGGATAATTACAAGCCTAAAAGCGTACTAGGTTCAACTTTCCATAAGCTAGGGGATCGTAAAGATGCGGCAAATGCCTTTGGACCTTGGAACCCTGAGGAATTTAAGGTAGAGGACTCAGCTTTTGGTTTTATTACGATGCAAAATGGAGCTACGATTGTACTGGAATCCAGCTGGGCATTGAACGTTGTAGAGTTTGGCGAAGCGAAGACACTGTTATGCGGTACCGAAGGCGGAGCCGATATGCAGGATGGATTGCGCATTAACGGAGAAAAGAACAGCCGTTTGTTTGATACGAAAATAGATCTGGATGCAGGTGGTGTTGCCTTTTACTCTGGAGAGACGGAAAATGAAGCAGACCGCGAAGCCCGCCTGTGGATCGAATCTATTCTGGACGACAAAGAACCTCTTGTGAAGCCGGAACAGGCACTGGTTGTTACTGAAATTTTGGAAGCTATCTATGAATCGGCACGTACGGGAAAAGCTGTCTATTTTGACTAAGTCGTAATTATCCCGAATAGACCATCGTTATAATGAAAGCAGCTTTTTTCACATATGATACAGGGGGGGATTTCTTTTGAAACTTGGAGTATTTATGGTGTTGTTCGGTGGCCGTTCGCTGGAGGAAGCGTTGGATTATGTGGCTTCTCAAGGATTGGATGCTGTAGAAATCGGTACAGGCGGCAACCCGGGGGATAAGCATTGTAAGCCGGATGAATTGCTGGAGAATGATGCAGCGCTCAAAAATTTTAAAAAGGCAGTAGAGTCCCGCGGACTAACGATTAGCGCACTTAGCTGTCACGGCAATCCTCTTCATCCGCAAAAGCATTTGGCCCAGGCTGATCATGATACGTTTCTTAAAACCGTTCGATTGGCAGAAAAGCTGGAAGTTCCAGTTGTGAACACTTTCTCCGGCTGTCCGGGAGATCATGAGGATGCGAAATATCCAAACTGGCCTGTGGCTCCGTGGCCTAATGATTTTCAAGAAGTGTTGAAGTGGCAATGGGAGAATAAAATTATTCCTTACTGGACCGAGACGGGGAAATTTGCAGCAGATCATCATGTTAAAATTGGACTGGAGCTACACGGAGGCTTCTCCGTTCATACACCAGCGACCTTGCTTCGTTTACGTGAAGCTGCGGGAGAGGTTATTGGTGCTAATCTCGATCCGAGCCATATGTGGTGGCAGGGAATTGACCCAGTGCAGGCAGTTCAAATTTTGGGCCGAGAGGGAGCTATTCACCACTTTCATGCCAAGGATACGACGATTGATCCAATTAATGTAAATAAATATGGACTTACCGATATGCAGGAATATACGAAAATGCTAGATCGCGCTTGGCAGTTCCGTACTGTGGGTTATGGACATGATGTAAAAACCTGGGCAGATATTATCAGTGCTCTGCGTCTGGTGGGATACGATCATGTAGTGAGTATTGAGCATGAAGATGGTCTGATGTCCGTGGAAGAGGGCTTTACTAAGGCTGTCCACAATCTTCGCCAGGTACTGATTGAAGAACCGCTGAGCGAGATGTGGTGGGTCTAACCTAATAGGGGGAAATGTTGATGATTAACGTCACCATTTGGAATGAATTTTTGAACGAAAAGTTGAATGATGAAGCCAAACAGATATATCCTGACGGGATACACAAAGCGTTGGCTGACGGCCTGGCAGGAGAGGGATTTGCCATTCGAACAGCTACACTGCGTGATGATGCAGAGCATGGTTTGGGGGAAGAAGTCTTGAATTCCACAGATGTGCTGCTGTGGTGGGGGCATAAAGCCCATGATCAGGTGAGCGATGAAGTTACGGCGCGTGTTGTCAAACGAGTGCAGGAAGGAATGGGTTTAATCGTGCTGCACTCAGGCCATTTTTCCAAGCCATTCAAAGCCCTGATGGGCACTAGCTGCGATCTGAAATGGAGGGTGGCAGGTGAACAGGAGATTATTTGGTCGGTGAATCCGTCACATCCCATTGCAGAAGGCATTGACGCCAAAATATTGTTGAAGCAGGAAGAGATGTATGGCGAGTTCTTTGATATTCCAGCGCCAGATGAATTGGTATTTGTTAGTAACTTTGAAGGTGGCGAAGTATTTAGAACCGGATGTACTTTCCGTCGAGGTAGTGGTAAAATATTTTATTTTCGCCCAGGCCATGAGACCTATCCGACTTATTACCAGCCTGATATTTTGAAGGTTATTGCCAATAGTATTCGTTGGACTTCTCCAACAAGTATTAACAAACCAATATATGGTAGAAGTGAACCGGTAAGACCTCTCGGTGGAGTGTTGGTATAATGACAATCATCACATTTTGATGAGCTATATAATGAATAGATTGAAAGGCGGAACCTCTAGGGGATTCCGCCTTTTTTGATTTAACGATTTAGACATATACCTGCTGTGTTGGTTTGTTGTATAATCAGTTTTGGTCATGGCAACTTTATCGGCGCAGGTATTTAATTTAAGAAGAAAGTGTTTTCTTTCGGGATAAAGTATGCTAAAATGATATATACTAACAAAAGGAAAGCTTTATCAAACCGAAATGCAAAAGAAGGTGAAAAATTTGGAAAGTCAACCGCAATATACAAAAATGTGTCCGCGTTTTGAAACCGCCTTTTCATGTTTGGGCAAGCGTTGGAATGGATTAATTATTCAATCCATGATGAGCGGTCCTAAGCGGTTTAAGGATATTTCCAATCTGATTCCCACAATGAGTGACAAAATGTTATCAGAGCGGATGAAAGATTTGGAAAATGAAGGAATTCTTACACGTCATGTATATCCAGAAACTCCTGTCCGCATTGAATACGAGCTAACAACCAAAGGCCGTGCACTTCAGCCGGTTATGGAACAGATTCAATTTTGGGCTGAGGAATGGATTAGATGAGCACCAAACTAAATAAGTGTTTTTCATAGCAAAACAGCCTTTTCCTAGAAAAAAGGCTGTTTTTTATATTGCGTTTAGGACTACTTATCCATTTTGCAGAAATGATGTGCTTAGGCAGCACGACTTAATAGCCTTTGACGCGCCCTGCAACTGAGAATAATGCTGCTGTTGCACGGCGAGGCACACGGGTTTGAATATCCAGCGCGGCCGAACGGAATGTACCCAGACAGGAATGACAAAGTCTCCCTGCATAAATAGGGGAACGGCAGGACTCACAAGGATAATCAAGCTGACTGTATGTGGAGGGAAATTTGCCTGCTCTTACCCAATCTGTGAGCAATTCTATAGGTGTACCAGTTACGTCACTGAGCTGGCGAGTATGAGTAGAAGGATGCTTCCATAGATAGTTAGAACAGCGGTCCAAGAATATATTTTCTTCCTGAATACAAGTACTACAGAGGTTTCTAAGGTTTTGACGAAAAACGGAACCGCATTTTGGGCAATTAGAAGTATGTATCTCCATAGAAACCAGTCCTTTGTATCGAAATAAAGTGAAATTTTAAAATTTATTAGTTACATATTACTATGACATTATACCTATATCAATCTTTATTTATAGAATCTTTGACCTTTAAGTGTATGTTAAAATCTGTGTTGACATGACTCTATTACTTATGTATCATTACTTACATAAAGTTACTTGATGAATAAAATAAATTGTTTATGATAAGGGGATCTTTATATGATGCCATCTTTATTTTTGGCCCATGGCTCACCGATGCTTGCTATTGAACAGACGGACTATACTTCATTTTTAGAGCAACTGGGGAAAAGTATTCGTCCTAAAGCAATAGTTATCTTTACTGCTCATTGGGAAACACAAACGTTGACAATCAGTTCGATGGATGACGTGTACGATACCATTTATGATTTTGGCGGTTTTCCACCGGAACTGTACACAGTGAAATATCCAGCACATGGTTCTGTGGAACTGGCCAATAAGCTGAAAAAATTATATGAACAAAAGGGCATTGACGTAGAAACTGATCGGGTGAGGGGATTGGATCATGGATCTTGGACATTGTTGCATCGTATGTATCCTGAGGCAGACATTCCGGTAGTTCAGATCTCTGTAAATCCATATCTCTCGCCCAAAGCACAATATGCTATTGGTGAAGTGCTGCGAGGACTGGGAGAACAGGATATTCTGGTCATTGGTAGTGGCGTGACTGTTCATAATCTGCGTATCGTCAAATGGGGGGAAACGAAAACAGAACCTTGGGCTATAGATTTTGATGATTGGATTATTGAAAAAGTACAAAGTAGAGATATAGAGGCTTTGGATCACTATGAAAGCGAAGCACCGTATGCTCGCCAGGCCGTACCCAGAGCAGAACACTTTGTACCGTTGTTTATTGCAATGGGGAGTGGCAATCCTGCAAACAAAGCCAAGGTTATCCATAGAAGCTATGAGATGGGGAATTTAAGTTATCTATGCTTACAGTTTTAAAGAGTGTTGCCAGAAGAAGGACTGTCATTAAAATGCTTCGCTACTGCTCCTGTATAAGTAGGGGAGTGGAAATAAATTAGGGAGTGTTATAAGCTATAGTGGCTTATAACACTCCCTTTTACATAAAAAAACGATTTATTATATCCGGCAAATCTCACGAGGGCATAGTTCACAATGACATACACCTTGCAGCATTTCCAAATCTTTGACAACAATCATACCATTATCATATTCAACTGCATTTTTCTTGCGTAGATCACTAAGCATCCGGTTTACGCTTTCCCGGGTCGCACCGATCATATTTGATAAGTCAGTATGAGTAATTTTTTTATGAATCAGGATATGTTCGCCGTGAGGCTCACCATAGGTATTGCATAGACGAATGAGCGTTGAACATAAAGCGCCTGGCTTGCCGTACATCATCAAATCGCGGAACTTAGTCTGAGTAATGCGGTGATGTGAACCCATCCATTTCATAAAGTCAATCGCAAAATCACAATGCTGGCAAATAAGCAGTTCCAAATCTGTATGATCGATTACGCCAATATCACTGTCTTCCAGAACCTCAGCAGAAAAGGAATGCTTAGTACCGAAAAATGGATCGGCTTGACCAACAAGATCGCCGCTTTGATACATATATAGAATAAGTTCCTTGCCCTCATCCGTTGTTTTGGTTACTTTCACGCGTCCGCGCTTAATATAAAACAGCTTATCCGCTGTATCTCCTTCCCAGAACAGATGCGAGCTTTCTGGCATAACTCGATCTTTCATCATTACTTGCAATCGGTTGAAGCTGGCCTCCGAGAAGCAACAGGTGTTGCCGCGGGCTTCCATTACATTTGTAGGGTTTCTCATCGTCCATTTCCCCTTTGTATCCTATGTTTTTTATCTGCAACTTGATCAATTCAAATTCATTATATACTTGTGCAATGAGTTTTTGGGGCAAGAAGAGGGGGTAAAAGTGGCAGAATTCCAAACTTTGTGATTTAATTCACTTCATAAAATAAAATTTTAAATAGATTGTGAAAAAAATCACAATATATCTTGAAAAGCTGTGTTACGATCAGTGCGTGAACAAGAGATAGTACACGAGATAACAGGAGGATGAGGGAAATGGCTGTTAAAAACGAGGTTATTCAAAAAGAGCAAAGCGCAGAGCAGTATATTCAAACGCTGATTGACCGGGGGAACCGGGCACAGCAAGCTTTCATGAGTATGAATCAGGAACAGATTGACGAAATCGTACAAGCTATGGCACTCGCAGGGATGGATAAACACATGTACCTGGCGAAGTTGGCTGTTGAAGAAACAGGACGCGGTGTGTACGAGGACAAAATCACCAAAAACATGTTTGCAACAGAATATATCTATCATAGTATCAAAAATGAAAAAACCGTCGGTGTCATTGAAGACAATGATTTTGACAGTTTTCAAAAGATAGCAGAGCCAGTCGGTATTATCATGGGGATCACTCCAGTGACAAACCCGACTTCGACTACGATGTTCAAAGCGCTGATTGCCATTAAAACACGTAACCCAATCATTTTCGGTTTCCATCCATCTGCTCAATCGTGTAGTGCGGAAGCAGCCCGCGTCTTGCTCGAAGCAGCTGTTAAACATGGTGCTCCGGCCGATTGTATTCAATGGATTGAAGCACCTTCGATGGATAAGACCAATGTATTGATGAACCACCCTGATGTGGCGCTAATTTTGGCAACTGGTGGATCAGGCATGGTTAAGGCAGCTTATAGCTGCGGTAAACCAGCACTTGGTGTAGGTCCTGGTAACGTGCCTTGCTTTATTGAAAAAACAGCAGATATCAAACAGGCCGTGAACGATCTTATCCTCTCGAAATCTTTTGATAACGGTATGATTTGTGCTTCGGAGCAAGCGGTTATTATCGAAGAGCCAATCTTCGAACAAGTGAAAAAATTGATGATCGCTAACGGTTGCTATTTTGTAAATAAAGAAGAAGCAGCTAAGCTCACTCAAGGAGCTATGAATGTCGAGAAATGTGCAGTGAACCCAGCTATTGTCGGGCAGTCTGCTGTGAAAATTGCTGAAATGAGTGGTATTACAATACCAGCAGGAACTAAAATTTTGGTCGCTGAGATTGAAGGGGTAGGAACAAAATTCCCATTGTCTGCGGAAAAATTGAGTCCTGTATTGGCTTGCTATAAAGTAAAAAATGCGGAACAAGGTATTCAACGCGCTGCTGAAGTCGTGGAATTCGGGGGCATGGGTCACTCGTCCGCTATTCATTCGAACGATGAGGATGTTATCGCTCGGTTTGCAAACCGTTTGCAAACAGGACGTATCATTGTAAATGCACCTTCCACACATGGTGCGATTGGCGACATTTACAACACCAATCTTCCTTCGTTGACACTTGGTTGCGGTTCGTACGGTCGTAACTCGACTTCGTCGAACGTATCGGCAGTCAATCTGATTAATGTGAAAAGGGTGGCGAAACGGACGGTGAATATGCAATGGTTCAAAGTACCTTCCAAAATCTATTTTGAAAAAAATTCGACACAGTATCTTGCTAAAATGCCTGATATCACACGTGTAGCTATTATCACAGACCCTATGATGGTACAACTGGGATATGTAGATCGTGTTATTCATTATCTGCATCAGCGCCAAACACCAGTAGCTATCGAAGTGTTCTCTGAAGTAGAGCCAGATCCATCGACAGTTACGGTAGAACGTGGTACTGAAATGATGAGACGTTTCCAACCGGATTGCATCATCGCACTGGGCGGCGGTTCGCCAATGGATGCCGCTAAAGGCATGTGGATGTTCTATGAATATCCAGATACTGATTTCAATAACTTAAAACAAAAATTCATGGATATCCGTAAACGGATTTACAAGTACCCACGTCTGGGCCAAAAAGCACAATTTGTAGCTATCCCTACAACATCGGGTACAGGTTCCGAAGTTACATCGTTCGCAGTAATTACGGACAAAAACCTGGGCGACACGAAGTACCCACTGGCTGACTATGAGTTGACTCCTGATGTGGCAATAATTGACCCAGTGTTTGTATATTCGCTGCCTAAAACAGCTGTAGCGGACACAGGTATGGACGTTCTGACACATGCTATCGAGGCTTACGTGTCCGTAATGGCTAATGACTACACAGATGGTCTGGCAATTAAAGCCATTCAATTGGTATTCCAATACCTAGAACAATCGGCTCTGACCGGTGATAAGCTGGCTCGTGAAAAAATGCATAATGCTTCCACACTTGCTGGTATGGCGTTTGCTAATGCATTCTTGGGCATCAACCACAGTCTTGCACATAAATGGGGTGGACAATACCATACAGCGCATGGCCGCACGAATGCCATTTTGATGCCGCACGTTATTCGTTATAATGCGAAAAAACCGACAAAATTTGCTTCGTTCCCTAAATATTCGCACTTTGTTGCGGATGAGCGTTATGCAGAAATCGCGCGCATACTGGGACTGCCTGCACGCACCACCGAAGAAGGGGTTAACAGCTTGATCGAAGCGATCCGTAAAATGAACAAAACACTCGGTATCGAGGAATCGTTCCAACAAATCGGTTTCGATGCGAAAGATTTCGAATCACGTGTAGATTATCTGGCTGACCGCGCATTTGAAGATCAATGTACAACTGCGAATCCTAAGTTGCCACTGGTTACTGAGTTGGCTGATGTCTATCGCAATGCCTTCTACGGACGTTTTGACCAATAATATAATAAGTAAGAAGAGGCTTGTGAAAAAGCATTTTCTCGTTCAATACCGATGCAGGCTCTCTATATAGAGGGCCTGTTGGTTTGGGAAGGGAGGTGAACGGCAAGGCTAAGGATAAAGGCGCGAAGCTAGGGAAAATAATGTGACAAAAATCACTCATATTGTGATTTTTGTCACATACTACACTCTATCATTATTCTACAATAAGGGTGTAAGAAAGGTCCCGACACTGAGCGTAAGGCATCGGTGAACAGGCCGGGCTCAAGAAATAGCTTTATCGTGAAAAAAATCACAAGTCCGGAAGACCAAACAATTTGGAGGGATTTACATGTCGGTGATTGAGAGAGAATTACAAGAGCAACAATCTGGCTGGAGAGGTTTTAAAAAAGGCAAATGGACTAAAGAAGTCAACGTCAACGATTTTATTGAAACCAATATCTTACCTTATGTTGGCAATGAAGAATTTTTGGTTGGTCCTACGGCCAACACAACTGCATTGTGGGATATTGTATCCGATCTTACCAAAAAAGAGTTGGCAAACGGCGGCGTGCTTGATGTAGACGTGAATACGCCATCCACTATTATTTCACATAAACCGGGTTATCTAGACCGGGATAAAGAGCAAATTGTCGGTGTACAAACAGATGCTCCATTCAAACGTTCTTTACAGCCGTTTGGCGGAATTCGAATGATGATTGATGCTTGCAAAGCCTATGGTTTTGAAGTTCCAGAAAGTATCATTGATATCTTCACTCATATTCGTAAAACTCACAACCAAGGTGTATTTGACGCTTATACAGATGAAATGAGAGCAGCTCGTAAAGCTGGTATCATTACTGGTCTGCCAGATGCATACGGCCGTGGTCGTATTATCGGTGACTATCGTCGTGTAGCTTTATATGGTGCAGACTTCTTGATCCAAGATAAAAAGCTGCAACTGAAAAGCCTTGAAGTTGATTCCATGGAAGAAGACGTAATTCGTCTGCGTGAGGAAATCTCCGAGCAAATTCGTGCTTTGAATGAACTGAAACAAATGGCTGCTGAGCACGGTTTTGATATTTCAAAACCTGCTAACAATGCGAAAGAAGCTTTCCAATGGGTATATTTTGGATATCTTGCAGCAATCAAAGAACAAAATGGTGCAGCAATGTCCTTAGGACGTGTATCTTCCTTCCTTGATATTTACTCTCAACGTGATATGGAAGAGGGTACAATGACAGAAGAACAAGCTCAAGAACTGGTCGATCATTTTGTTATGAAATTGCGTATTGTTAAGTTCTTGCGCACACCTGACTATAATGAACTGTTCAGTGGAGATCCAACTTGGGTTACTGAGTCCATTGGTGGTATGTCCGTAACTGGAGAAACTCGGGTAACTAAAAACAGCTTCCGTTTCCTGCACACCCTCTACAATCTGGGACCTGCACCGGAACCGAACCTGACTGTACTGTGGTCGGAAAAATTGCCTGAAGGCTTCAAAAAATATTGTGCGAAAGTTTCTATTGAAACTAGCTCCATTCAGTACGAGAATGACGATCTGATGCGTCCGATTTATGGAGACGACTATGGTATTGCTTGTTGTGTATCGGCAATGAAAATCGGTAAACAAATGCAATTCTTTGGTGCTCGTGCTAACTTGGCCAAAGCTCTGCTGTACGCAATTAACGGTGGTAAAGATGAAAAATCTGGCGTCCAAGTAGGGCCTGAATTCCCAGCCATTACAGGTGAAGTTCTGGATTATGAAGAAGTGTTGAGTCGCTTCAAACCTATGATGGAATGGTTGGCAAAACTGTACATGAACACTTTGAATGTTATTCACTACATGCATGATAAATATAGCTACGAACGAATTGAAATGGCGTTGCATGATCGAGATATTCTCCGCACCATGGCTTGTGGTATTGCGGGTCTGTCAGTTGCTACCGACTCCTTGAGTGCCATTAAATTTGCAAAAGTTAAACCAATCCGTAACGAAAAAGGGATTGCTGTTGACTTTGAAATTGAAGGCGAATACCCTTGCTACGGTAACAACGATGACCGTGTAGATAACATCGCTGTGGAACTGGTAGAGAGCTTCATGAGCATGATTCGCAAGCATAAAGCTTATCGTAATGCGCTTCCTACTCAATCTGTACTGACTATTACTTCTAACGTGGTGTATGGTAAGAAAACAGGTACAACACCGGATGGACGTAAAGCAGGCGAACCGTTTGCACCAGGGGCAAACCCAATGCACGGCCGTGATAAAAAAGGTGCTTTGGCATCTCTGAGTTCCGTAGCCAAATTGCCTTATGAACACAGTCTGGATGGTATCTCGAACACCTTCTCTATCGTGCCTAAAGCACTGGGTAAAGAAGAAGAAACACGCAAAACAAACCTTGTTTCGATGATGGATGGCTATTTTGGAAGCCACGCACATCATCTGAATGTCAATGTGTTTGCTCGCGAACAACTGTTGGATGCAATGGAACACCCAGAAAACTATCCACAGCTGACGATCCGTGTTTCCGGTTATGCCGTTAACTTTATCAAGCTGACTCGTGAACAACAATTGGATGTTATTAACCGTACTTTCCACGGTACAATGTAAATAAGTATTACAATGACGCACGCATAGCGGATGCGGGAAGGATGATGCAACATGTTGAAAGGACACATACACTCATTGGAAACCTTCGGGACCGTCGATGGTCCCGGCATCCGCTTCGTGCTCTTTATGCAAGGATGCTTGTTGAAATGTCAGTATTGCCATAATCCGGACACTTGGGCCTTGAATGAAGGCAATCCAATGACCCTAGAGGAAGTATTGGCTGAAATTGAACCGTATTTAGCCTATTACCGTTCTTCGGGAGGCGGATTGACCGTATCCGGTGGAGAACCGACATTGCAAGCTCATTTTGTAGCAGAGCTGTTCAAAGAAGTGAAACGTCGCTGGAATTTGCACACGACACTGGACAGTAATGGCTTTAATGATGCGGGCCGTATCCATGATCTGCTGGACGTAACAGACTTGGTGTTACTTGATATTAAGCATATTGACAACGACAAGCATATTAAGCTTACAGGCAAGTCCAACGACCGTATGCTAAGCACAGCTCGCTGGTTGTCTGAGCAAGGGCGTAAAATGTGGATTAGACACGTATTTGTACCGGGTATTCATGATGACGAGCAAGATTTATTGAATTTGGGACGGTTTATCGGAACGTTGAACGGAGTCGAGAAATTCGAAATTTTACCTTACCATCAAATGGGTGTTTACAAGTGGGAAATGCTCGGTAAGGAGTATCCGTTGGAGGGAGTTCCATCTCCTACAGACGAAGAAGTTCAACGGGCTTACCGACTCATTGAAGAGGGTCGTCTGGAGACTGCAGGAAAGAATGCTGTCTGTCGTCCATCATAATGTAAATGGTGCAAAAGCTATTTCTTAGTAATGAAGCCGCCGCCACATCAGGTCAGATGGGTGGCGGTTTTTTGTTGTTGAATTTTTTGCAGTCACAGGAGAAAGTTCCCTTTTTTTCATGATAAGCAAAATTTCCAGAAACTTTTTAACAACTGACGCGTCTAATAGTATGACTTTTTACGGGAATGATAATAATTTGGTGATAGAAGGAGACAGACAATGAATTTCAAGAAATGGACCATGCTCACCGCTTTGGCGGTAGCTCAGGTGGCCGCAGTAGCCCCTGTAGGAGCAGAAGCAGCATCAACAACCGTTCAATCCACCGATTCGGTTAGCGCACAGCAGGCTCAGACCAATGTTGCTGATTCCAGCGTTCAGAATAGTATCGGAGCTCAAGAGGGAACAGGCACACAAAACAACACGGTAACACCAGATAACACAGGCGTAACCAATGATCCATTGACTGGCCTACCTACGGATACAACCAACGGATCGAACGTATCCAATGATGTATACGGTGGAGACGGAACGATCACCAATCCTGGTGGAGCTCCAACAAACATGGGGGCTAATCAACTGATTTTGTATTTAAACAGCGCGAAAATGGAACAAAACGGACAGGTATATACGGCAACTCAGCCGATGACTGTTAAGGACGGAGTTTCCTATGTAGCTATCCGTTCACTTGTCAGCCGTGTCGGATTGCAGTTTAGTTATGACACTGCCACCAAAGAAACCGTAATCACACAAGGAACAAATGTCATGCGCTTCAAAACAGACAGCAAGGTTTATACGGTTAACGGTGAAGCCAGACAAATGAAGGGACCGGCTTTTCAGCAAAAGAACGTATTTATGGTGCCGTTGACCTCGATTACACAGGCCTTAAATATTCCTTATACTGTGAATAATACGACTAAACAAGTTATCATGGATTTGAATCAGAAGCCTAAAGCTTCCTTCACGGTTCAGCAAAAAGATATCTATGCGGGCGAAACCCAAGTTACGTATTTGACGAAGGAATCTTCTCCTACAGGTCTACCGATTGTGAACCAACGTTGGGAAGGTAAGCAGGACGTATTTCAGGAGCCGGGTACATATGTAGTTACCTATTCTGTTCTTGACTCTGCTGGAAACTGGAGTGATCCTTACTCAGTTACAATTACAGTAAGACCGCCGAACCAACCGCCAGTCGCTCTGTTTACTACAGATAAAAAAGAATACAAGATGGGTGAAAAGATCACCCTTACGGACCTGAGTACGGATGATGAGAATGCTATTACTAAGCGTGATTGGGAGAACAAGAAACTTGCCTTCTTCCAACCAGGTGATGTAACAATTACGTTAACCGTGACTGATAAGCACGGCGCAACAGGTACCAAAAGTGAAACGATTAAAATTACGAATGAACTGCTGTACAACGAAGATGATTTCAATAAAATCTTCACACCATATGGTGATAAATATACAGTAGACGGCAGTCAGGTACCTACCATGGCTACCATTCCTTTGACAACTACATCTTCACCGCGTCTTTTGATCCGTGCTAACAGCCCGGAACGTGTATTTCAGGACGGTATTGTGTATCAGGAAACCGGATCAGGAAGCACGCGCATACTCGTCCATCATGTGAATGAAACGGGTCGAGATGTGAAAATGTACGTGATTGCAACCAACAACAATATTACTCCTGCCAACATGAATGTCGAAAATTCCGGTTTTGCCGGACCATCTGAATTTGCAACAGCTGCGGGTAAAGTCTCGATTCAACGATATTTTCAATCCATGCAGGATGGAAGCAAGCGTTCTAGCACAGTTCTAAATCCTGGCGAAAGTCGCATTGTTTTACAGGATCTGAACGCACAAAAAATCAAGCAAAAACAAGTCATTTCTCTGTTATCCGATTTATATACGGATCAACCTATTCAATACACGGTAATTGTGTTAGATGCAAATACAGATCCGTTGACCGTGTTGCCTACTTTGGCAAAACTGCCTAAGGACGGTATTCATAACCGTGGAACGTACGCTAATGCTGATATCGCGCTGAATTATACCGAAGAGGTTGGTAAAACAGCTCAACGTATCGTTCTTGGCGATAATAAGGTAGACCCGAACCTGATTGGTACGGATGGTCTGGACGGCTCTTCTGCTTCCAATGCCGGTAATTTTGGTGTTGTATATAAAGTTAAATTGGATCATGTAGCGCCGTATTCACTGATTACGTTCAACCCGCGTGGAGGCGAATATTCCGGCTATGCGATGGTAAACAATCAGGTTGTGGGTATCCCGACAAACGGCTCGGTATGGGCTCCAAATGAGATGAGTGTGCTGTATCGCACAGGGCATATCGAGGAAAGTGTAGAGATGTATTTCACTGCTGCTGCAGGAAGTAACTTGCCGGTTTCCGTAGTAGTTATGCCTTTACCAGCTATTAAAAATTAATATGAATTAACCGGTACTGTTTACCGGCTTAGACCTTGGGTCTCGTCATTCACCGTTTAAAAGTCGATGTCACTTGCAGAATATAGGCGTTCTCCTGCTGCGAATTTGATCGTAGCGCTGGAGAGCGTCTTTTTCTTATGTATAGATGCGAATATCTCTTATAATATTGACTTTAATCGTGGTATAATAAATAGATGCAAGCCTAAGCCTGCATCAGAAAACCTGAAACTACAGACAGGGGAGGGTGAAACGCATGCTGACAAAGGATGAGATTATTGCAACAATGTCCGCTCAGGGGCTGCGTATTACAGATCAGCGCAAAACGTTGGCCACGTTATTTTCCGAGAATGAAGGGTATCTGTCCCCCAAAGACGTTTATGAATATATGGGTAAGAAGTACAGTGGACTTAGCTTTGATACAGTTTATCGTAATTTGCGTGTAATGCAGGAATTAGGTGTGCTGGAACAGGTATCTTTTGAGGATGGAATGAAGTTCAAGGTGAGCTGTAATGAGCATCATCACCATCACCATATGATTTGCTTGAGCTGTCAGAAAACATTACCGATTTCTTTTTGCCCAATGCAAATGACGGATACAACGGATCAATTCCAAATCGTCGAGCACAAGTTTGAAATTTTTGGTTATTGTAAAGAATGTCAACAGAAGAATGGACATACTGATAGTAATTCGGATGGGGGATTCAGACAGACGAGCAGTCACACTCACAGCCACGGGGGCTACTGAAATGAAAATCACCACACGCAGAGTGGTACAGGCTCCGATTAAGTTTTATCGTTCCTATATTTCACCGTTAAAGCCGGCTACCTGCCGATTCTATCCAACGTGTTCAGCGTACGCGTTGGAGGCGGTAGAAGTGCATGGTGCGCTCAAAGGTTCATGGCTTGCTACTAAGCGTATAGCCAAATGCCATCCCTTTCATCCAGGAGGCGTAGATTTGGTTCCTCCTGCAAAAAAGGAGACAGACAGGTCTAGCGAAGATCGTTTGGCTACTCATTCCGAGAAGAGTCTGACTTGACAGCGCTATGCGGATTTGGTTATATTTTGGTTAATATTGTTTTCCTGCGAAGGGATGAGTAGGGTGAATTGTCCAGTACAGAGAGCCGGGGTTAGCTGCAAACCGGTCTGGAGTGAAGCCTGAATATGGTCCTGGAGGAACCTTTTTCGAGCGTATTTGCCACAGTTATTTGTGCACGGGAGGCAAACGTAAGGGGGAGGCGTGTTCCAGCGTTAATGGGCGGTCAGATGTGACCGGTGAAGCCTGTAGTCTGCGAGGATACAGGAAAATTGGGTGGTAACGCGTGAGGTGACTCTCGTCCCATAGGGGCGGGGGTCTTTTTTGTGCCCAATTTGTGCCAAATTCATAAATTGGAGTACCATCATGTCAGCAGGTCTTATCGAGCTGCCGTGAACAAAACAGGAGGCAACATACATGTCCAATGAGAACACATTTTACATTACGACACCGATCTATTATCCGAGCGACAAGCTACATATAGGTCATGCTTACACGACAGTTGCGGGAGATGCCATGGCCCGTTACAAGCGGCTACGCGGTTATGAAGTGCGTTATTTGACAGGAACGGATGAGCATGGTCAGAAGATTGAGCAAAAGGCAAGTGCAGCTGGCAAAACGCCACAACGTTTCGTAGATGACATTGTGGCAGGCATCCAAGACCTATGGCGGAAGCTCGACATTTCTAATGACGATTTTATCCGTACTACGGAGGAACGTCATAAGGCTGTCGTACAGGAAATCTTTGATCGTTTATTAAAACAAGGCGATATTTACAAGGGAGAATACGAAGGCTGGTACAGCATTCCTGACGAGACTTACTACACAGAAACTCAGCTGGTTGACGTAGTGAAGGACGCCGAAGGCAATGTGACTGGAGGTAAGAGCCCGGATAGTGGACACCCTGTAGAATTGGTCAAGGAAGAGAGCTACTTTTTCCGTATGAGCAAGTATGCTGATCGGTTGCTGCAATTTTATGAAGAGAACCCGCAGTTTATCCAACCGGAATCCCGGAAAAAAGAAATGATTAACAACTTCATCAAGCCGGGGCTAGAGGATCTGGCTGTTTCCCGTACAACTTTTGACTGGGGTGTTAAGGTCAAGGGGGACCCGAAGCATGTCGTATACGTTTGGATTGACGCACTTTCCAACTACATCACAGCCTTGGGATATGGCTCTTCTAATACTGAGCTGTACGATAAATTTTGGCCAGCAAATGTGCATATCGTAGGTAAAGAGATTGTACGGTTCCACACGATATATTGGCCAATCATGCTGATGGCACTGGATCTTCCGTTACCTAAAAAAGTATTTGCACATGGTTGGTTACTCATGAAAGATGGTAAAATGTCGAAATCTAAAGGCAATGTGGTAGACCCGGTAACGTTGATTGACCGTTATGGTCTGGACCAACTTCGTTACTACTTGCTGCGCGAGGTGCCTTTTGGGGCAGATGGAACATTTACACCAGAAAGTTTTGTAGATCGAGTTAATTCGGATTTGGCAAATGATCTGGGCAACTTGTTGAATCGTACCGTGGCGATGGTAGATAAATATTTTGACAGCAAGGTTCCGGCTTATGAAGCGAATGTAACAGCATTCGACGAAGCTCTGGAAGACATGGCAACATCGACATATAGCAAAGTAGAAGAAGCCATGGAAAACATGGAGTTTTCCGTGGCATTAACGGCGATTAGCCAATTTATTAGCCGTAGCAACAAATATATTGACGAGACGCAACCATGGAATTTGGCTAAGGATGAGGCAAAACGTCGTGAATTGGCATCGGTTATGTTGCATTTGGTAGAAAGCTTGCGCATCGCTTCCATCTTACTTCAGCCATTCTTAACCCGTGCTCCTCATAAAATTTGGGAACAGCTCGGTATTAGCCAAGGTGAGCTGACTACATGGGATAGCGGCAAGCATTTTGGTTGTATTCCGGAAGGAACACAGTTGGTCAAAGGTAATCCGATCTTCCCGCGTCTGGATTCAGAGCAAGAGGTTGCTTTTATCGTGGAAGCAATGACAGGAGGTAAGAAACCAGAGGAAGCTACGACACAAGTTCAACCACAGAATGCATCTGAGGCGAGCCAGGAAGCGCCGGAGGCAAAGGAAGAGATTGGCATTGAGGATTTTGCCAAGGTAGAACTGCGCGTTGCTCAGGTCGTCGCTTGCGAGCCTGTGAAGAAGGCAGATAAACTGTTGAAGCTCCAACTTGATCTTGGTTATGAGCAGCGGCAAGTAGTATCAGGGATTGCGAAGTTTTATACACCTGAAGATATCATTGGGCGCAAGGTGATCTGTGTGACCAATCTTAAGCCGGTAAAACTTCGGGGAGAGCTGTCGCAAGGTATGATTTTGGCAGCTTCACATGGAGATCAGCTTACGCTCGCCACCGTACCGGAAGGTATGCCGAATGGTGCAGTTGTAAAGTAGTACGCTAGTTAATAAAAGAATGTAATGAGCGTATGCCCGAGAATCATTCTTCTTGGGCATGCGCTTTTTGGCGTGCATCATATTTTGCTCCCGCTACACGTATGTTTAATAGGCAGGGCTTGTTTGCTCGTGTTCACTTAAGACAGGGGAGGAAATGAGGATGACAGATATTAACGCCGGATTGGCGATCGTAGCCGGACTGGTTTCTTTTTTTTCACCGTGTTGTTTACCGCTGTATCCATCTTATTTATCGTATATGACAGGGATGTCTGCGCGTGAACTGGCTGAAGGACGGCATAAGGCCGAGGTTCGTTATCGTACGATGGGGCATACACTTGCTTTTGTACTGGGCTTTTCGGTCGTTTTCTATTCACTGGGTGCAGGTGTCGGGTTGCTTGGTGAATGGTTTGCCAATTATGGGGATACGCTAAGAGTGGTAGCAGGGTTACTTATTTTACTAATGGGACTGGTATCTCTCGGTGTGGTAAGTCCTTTGATTCTAATGAGGGAGCATAAGCTTCGCTGGACATGGAAGCCTGCCGGGTACGCCGGTTCCTTTGTAATCGGAATTGGTTTTGCGGCAGGCTGGTCGCCCTGTATCGGTCCCATGCTAACAGCTATTATCGCTTTGGCTGCAGTAGAGCATCACATTTGGTTCAAACTGATTACAGGCTATGCGCTCGGGTTTGCGATTCCATTTTTTGTATTAGCTTTGCTGGTAGGCTCTGTTCGGCTATCCTCTCGCTATACCTCCATCCTCATCAAAACAGGTGGCATACTACTTGTTATCACTGGCATTTTACTGGTAACGGATCATATGACCGATGTAACGCTATTTTTACAACGGATTACCCAGGGTTGGATGCTAGTTATGTGAAATACTCAATACGACTTAAAGGAAAATGTTCAAAAATACGCTCTGTGATAAACTCTCGCAGTGCATTTTGCTGTTCATCGGGATAAACGTATTTGTTTTGTCCCCAGCGTCCCCATTTTTTCTTGCGTTTCTCTATGTCCATCTCCAGCTTAGTTTTCGGATAACGTTTCTCGATGACAGCTTTGGATGTTTTGGTGAAGCGATGCTGTATTAATTCGAACGTCAAATCTTTTGTAGCATGCTGGGGCAAGGTTTCTCCCAATTTGCGCAGTAACTCGCCGTAACCTTCTTCCCAGCCGTCATACCAGATGATGGGTGCAATGATGAACCCCAGCGGATAACCGGCTCGTGCGATTTTGCCCGCGGCTTCAATACGTTCCTCGAAGCGGGAAGTTGCAGGTTCAAACTGTTTAATAACATAATCGGAATTAATGCTAAAGCGGATGCGAGTATGACCATTATGTTTAATATCCAGCAATGGATCAACATGATGATATTTAGTAACAAAACGCAGACGGCCAAATTCCTCATCTGCCATGAAACGAATCAAGTCTCCAAGCGTTCCGGTGATATGCTCCAAACCAACCGGATCGGAGGTACAAGCTGCTTCAAAACGGGTAATTTCAGGCGCACGCTCCTCGATATAAGCTTTAGCTGCTGATAAGATATCGTCAGTGTTGACATATACACGAATATACGGCTTTGCTCCCAAGGTTGTTTGTAAATAACAGTAGTGACAATGCCCCATGCAACCAGTCGAAATGGGGATGGCATATTCAGCAGAAGGCTTGGATTGATCAAAAGTTAACGTTTTACGGATACCAACTACCAAAGTTTTTTTTGCCATTCGGTACTTTTCAACTTCAGTTTCACCTGGTAAATTGGTAATTCGGTTGTGAGAGGTAGTCATCCGGTACGGAATATCCTTGGCTTTAACCCAATCCATAATACGCTGGCCCTTGGGATAATTTAGTGCGTCTGGCTCAAAAAACACCAGGTCAGGCAAAAATGGCTTGGTTCCTCTGGTTTGGACAGGAGTACGCTCAAGCGTAGACATGGCTAACGCTCCTTTCAAAATAAATCCACAGTGCTCTGGTGTCCAACTTTAACATATTGCCGCAGAAGTAAACGATACAGGGACGACGATATTAGTGTACCCGGCTTAAATTGAACAAATCGTGGCAATAGATGTGAGTGAAGGGATGAGACTTGCCAATGGGCAATGATAACATGTATCATTACATAGTAGGTTTAACGCAGGAAATGAAGGCGGTAAGCGCCCGTTCAATAACAGAAAAGAGGGAAACAAGTGCCAACGCCAAGCATGGAAGATTATTTGGAACGCATTTACCAACTGATTGATGAGAAGGGATATGCTCGTGTCTCGGACATCGCAGAGGGTTTAGAGGTGCATCCTTCGTCCGTCACCAAAATGATTCAGAAGTTGGATAAGGACGATTATCTTGTATATGAGAAGTATCGGGGACTGATTTTGACACCAAAAGGGAAAAAGGTCGGCAAACGGTTGGTTGATCGCCATCAGTTATTAGAGCAATTTCTGGATATGATTGGGGTTGAGAAGGACCTGATATATAAAGATGTGGAAGGTATTGAGCATCATTTGAGCTGGGATTCCATCACCCGTATCGAAACATTGGTTGAATATTTTCGTCGGGATGAAGATCGCTTGCGCCAGCTTCATGACATACACAAGGAATTGAGTGGAGATTCCTAAAAGCATCTGTCCTTATGGACGATGCTTTTTTATTTGTTCCGACCGCAACAAATATCCGGTGATTAGCGTCTATCCATTATATAGCAGGACAAGATAGGGGTTAAAATTAACAGGGTTAGCGGAGGATTGTAATAATATGAATCGAAAGAAAATAGTGGCATTGGCTGCAGGCATACTCTTAGCAGTGCAGACTGCCATCGTTCCTGGAGTTCAAGCAGCTTCAACTGGTGATATTGAAATTATATTGGACGGACAGTCCCTGCAAAGTGACGCATCACCGTATATTGTACAGGGAGCCAATGTTACGATGGTTCCTTTGCGAGTGATTAGTGAGGGATTGGGCGCTCAGGTCAACTGGTCGGAATCGTCCGGTACGGTAACGATTACAGCACAGAACAAAAATATATCTATGGAGAATGGTGCACAAAGCGCTACGGTGAATGGTAAGTCAGTTCGACTGGATGCATCTGCCCGTATGACAAGCGGAAGAGTCATGGTGCCACTGCGTTTTGTTGGGGAAGAGTTGGGATTAAAAGTGGATTGGCGAGCTTCAGAGCGAGTCATTACGTTAAGCAGTGGTAAGGAAGGTGTCTCTACGGGTGGGAGTAGCTCGGCGGGAAACAGTGCTTCCACATCAGATATGTCTGCATCTGGCAATCAGGAGAGTGTAAGTACGGATCAGGGAGCCAGCGATAATGAGCAGACGGTTGTCACTTCACCGTCAACGTCTACTAGTGAGGACGGTTCAAGTTCTTCACAGGCAAATGTTGTTCAGGTAAAGGCTTCAACCTCCATGCGTGGGGCATGGATTTCTACCATTAATGGAGATTGGCCTTCTTCCGCTGCTCGAAGCAGCTCCGAGAAGCAAAAGCAGGAGTTTACTAAAATGCTTGATGATTTGCAGGGGATGGGCATCAATGCGGTATTTGTTCAGGTTCGTGCCAGCGGTGATGCGCTCTACCCGTCGAGTCTCGTACCCTGGAGCAAGTATTTGACCAACACCCAAGGTAAAAATCCAGGCTATGATCCCTTGAAATTTATGATTAGCGAATCGCATAAGCGAGGGATGGAATTCCATGCCTGGTTTAATCCGTTCCGTGCGAATTCTACAGGAACAACCAGCGGTTTGGCTGCAAACCATGTGGCTAATCAGCACCCGGACTGGATTGTTAAGAATGGTAGCCAATTGTACATCAATCCAGGAATTCCGGCTGCACGTCAGCATGTCATTGCGGCGATTATGGAGGTCGTGGACGGATACGATATTGACGGCGTCCATTTGGACGATTATTTTTATCCTTACAGCGGGACTTTTGATGATGATGCGACCTTCAAAGCATATAATGCCAACAAAATCTCTAATAAGGGCGACTGGCGGAGAGATAATGTGAACAGTTTTGTTCGCGATTTGGGCAAAAGCATTCATGCCAGCAAGTCTAAAGTTCAATTCGGAATTAGCCCATTTGGAGTGTGGCGCAACAAATCTCAGGACTTAACGGGTTCAGACACGAAGGCAGGCGTTACAGCGTATGATACGACGTTTGCGGATGTGAGAACCTGGATTAACAAAGAATGGATTGACTATGTAGCTCCACAAATTTACTGGAGTATCGGTTTCCCTGCGGCTGGATATGACAAGCTTGTCGCATGGTGGTCCAATGAGGTCAAAAATTCAGATGTTAAGCTATATATCGGTCATTCTCCGTATAAAATCGGCACCCCTGAAAAGGGCTGGCAAACGGCTCAAGAGCTAATTAAGCAGCTTGAACTGAACAAAGATTATAAACAGGTCAAAGGGGATATTTACTTTAGTGCACAGCATTTGCGTAAAAATCCATATGGACTCATTCAGCTTCTTCAAAATTATTATCAAATGTGATATAAATTGGATCATATAGGTTCTATTTGGGCCTCCGTTCTCATAGATAAGCAGTAGAACTGCTTACTCCCAAGAGAACGGAGGTTTTTTGATCTATGCTGATCAATGCTGTGTTCCAGGGTGGAGGGGTTAAGGGAATTTCGCTGGCGGGTGCAGTTAAGGCTGCGGAGGAGCATGGAATTGTATTCAATCGTTTGGCAGGTACATCATCAGGTGCTATTGTAGCTGCTTTATTGGCTGCGGGATACTCTGCGGATGAAATGAAAGCCGTAATTGAGAAAACCCCCTTGGTTAAGTTGTTACGACGTTCTCCAGTGTTCAATATTAAGTGGGTTGGACCAGCAGCTCGTATCTTTCTTAAAAAAGGTCTCTATTCAGGGGAGGCACTGGAGCACTGGGTACGTGAGCTGTTACGAGCTAAGGGAGTGCGTACGTTTGCGGATTTACCTCCTGGCAAACTGCGCATTATTGCATCAGATATCACGAATGGACGCATTCTGGTGCTTCCTGAGGATATCAAACGTTTCGGTATAAATCCTTCTTCACTGGAGGTAGCAAAGGCCATTCGGATGAGCACAAGTATCCCTTACTTTTTTGATCCCGTTATGTTAAGACTTGATTCTGCACTTGCCAAGGGAAAAACCTTTTCCCAGCAATTTGTATTTGTAGTTGATGGGGCTTTACTAAGCAATTTGCCTTTGTGGCTTTTTGATGAGCCTGTAAATGAACGAGAGGCCAAAACGATTCCAACGGTAGGGTTTCAAATGGTGGGCAAGACGGGTACGGAGACCAAAGTTTCTTATATACGGGGTCCATTGACCATGCTACAGGCTATTTTTGATACCATGCTATCAGCACACGATGAACGATATATTGAGCAGGAGAATCGGTATCGGACGATTAAAATTCCAACATTGGGGATCCGCACTGCACAATTTAACATTTCTACAGTGCAAAGTGATTTGCTGTATGCTTCCGGTGTGCAGGCAGGGGATGCTTTTTTCCACAAATGGAGCATCACTTCTTACCAGCAGCAGTATAGCAAATACCAATTGATGAAGGATACCATGTACGCTATGAAATGAACACTAATTGGCAGTTAAAGTAATTTAAAAGGGTGTAAAAAAGGAGCCTCTTCCCGGTCATATTTGAATATGCGGGTGACGGCTCCTTTGTGTTGCATTTTAAAGGATGATTATTATCGTTAATGATATTTAGGTTGTTCTTCTTCATTTTTGCCCTTGGAACCTTCAATCACATGAAAAGGATACGCTTTGCGCTTGCTCGTAGTCTGCTGCTTACGTGCGTTGGCTGTTTTGGCCATGGTGCGCACAGAGGGTTTGATTTTGGGAGTACGATTGCTTTGTCCTGGCAGGTATTTGTATAGCAGAAATATAACTGCAAAAACAAGGACGGGAATGAGTAAACTCATGAGAAAGCCCCAACTTCCTCTCCACAGCATATCCACAATCCCATATGCACCCAAAGCAAGGGTAAGCCAGAAAATAACAGCATGTCTGTTCATTATTCACTCATCCTTTCACAGGATCAAGTGCAGGACTGTTGAAGGTCTCCTTTACAGGTACATTTTCCAACTCAGCATCCAATTCAAGCATACGCTTAAATGAGGCAATGGATACCTCCACTTGATCATCAGTCGGTTCTTTGGTGGTAAGTAGTTGCAGCCACAGACCGGGGTAACCTAAATAACGAAGTACCGGAATTTCACGAAGAGCATTGGTCAGCTTGAGAAATTCAAAAGAAAGCCCCAGTACGATCGGAAGCAGTAGAAGCCGTTGCCCCATACGCTCCCACAGATTATCGTAGGTGAATAGGGAATAGACTAGTACCCCGATGATCACGGTCAGCATAATAAAGCTGCTACCGCAGCGGTAATGCAAACGGCTGTATTTTTGCACATTGGCCGGGGTTAGTTCTTCTCCAGCTTCGAATGCCGTAATTACTTTATGCTCTGCACCGTGATATTGAAACAGTCGTTTGATCAATGGAGTTTGGGAAATGCCCCATAAATAAGCCAGCAGCAGAATCAGCTTAATGGCTCCTTCGGCGAGGTTATGCAAAATTTGGCTGTGAAACAAGCCGTCGAACAGGAAGTCTTCTACAACAACCGGAACGAGGGTTAACACAATTTTGCCGAACAAAAAGGAGATAATCCCGACTGCCGCTACACCGATCATCATACTCAGACTCCAGCGAGATTCTTCTTTTTTCTTTTGCTCAGCGCGTTCTTCCGGATCTACTTCATCATCAGCATACGCATCGGCTGAATAGTTCAAATGCTTGGTACCTTTGGCGCTGGAGTCGATGATGCTTACAATCCCCCGCAATAAAGGAATTCTGCGGAATTTGGATACCCAGGATTGCTCCTTGCGTGGTACTTCCAAATATGTGATTTCGCCAGTTTTGCGGCGAACTGCCGTGACATTGACACGCTTGCCGCCGAACATGACACCTTCAATGACTGCCTGACCACCGTAGCTCACAGGCTTGGATGCTTGTGACAACCGTCTCACCTCTCTTAATACATGCTTTTTTGTATATTGTATCGAATTTGGAAGGGAATATCTAGTTAGATGAAACTGGTGTAACCACAGGCTTATAAAAAAAGCATTTATGGAGCGTCAGACTGCTCACATAAATGCTACTCATTATAAAACTTCGGAAACAACCTATTGCGTAATTGCCCCAACAACCTGGTCAACCAGTCCTTTTGATGAGAGGGGGCCGCCAAATGTCCATGTCGTACCGTTCAGTGGATAGGTGCGTTTTTCTTTAACGAAATTCAGACCGTTCCAGACCGAATTATTTTTCATAGGTGCCCCGAAAACATCATCGTCCGGCTGCACAATATAGATAAAGTTGCTGTTCTGAACAGCAGACAGAGCTTCAATACCGACGGTTGTAAAGCCATACGGTTCAACTTTGCTTGGCTTCCAATCATTAATCATACCGATCTTGGCCAGTGTTGCCACGACCACTGAGTTATCCGAAAACATACGGAGGCTGGCCGCATTTTGCGAAGTGAAAGCTTGTGTCAGTACATAATGATAATCCGATTTGCCAGCAGCGGCGAGCTTTTCTTTGGCTTCAGCATAATGCTGATCCAGTTCGGCAAGCACCTGCTTAGCTTTGTCTTCTTTTCCCAGAGCAACCGCGATGCTATTAAAAATTTCTACCATTTTATCATGATCGTAGCCATTACCATTGTTCAGATTATATTCGATCGTAGGAGCGATGGCCTTAAGTTGCTCATAGATAGCTTCATTCCCATCAACATTGGAAATGATCAGATCCGGCTTCAATGCAGCAATCGCTTCCAGATTCGGTTCGTTACGCGTGCCGACATCGACCACGCTACTATCCAGAGCCGCCTCCGGTGTCACGTACACCTTGTAGTTGGCATTGTCAGCATTACCCACCGGCTGAACGCCCAACGCAACCAAATCCTCTGTAAATGTCCATTCCAGCACTACGACACGCTGTGCGGGCTTGTCGAGCGTGACCTCACCACGATTATGCTTTACCGTCACAGGACCGGTCGCTGTGTCAGTCGGTTTACTACCCGTGGCTACCTGATCTTTGTCCGATGCATTGTCGGCTGCTCCGCAACCTGCCAGAGTGAGCGTAAAAACCATTAACAATAAAATCCCGATGAATCCCTTTTTCATAGAAGCGTTCTCCCGTATATATGTTTTTATAAAATGATAATGATTATCATTTTCACCATTATATTATGATAGAGGATTAAAATTTTGTCAATGTAAAAAACGGGTCCGTGCACTCAAGTCGAAAGCTGCCATTATTCAGCATTCCTGTTCATTGTTAAACTCTCCCCCCTTGGAGCATACTACCAGCAAAATGGAATGCAGAATCCGATGGAAGTACATGCATTTCCGATTGCAATAGTCTTTACGATGGGAAAAAGTTTTCATATTGAAAGGGGATTAAACAACATGAGCGAAACCTTCTCTATACCCAAGATAGGACATGAACAGGAGCAGCCTCGTGGATCTCAGGATCCACGTAATCATAACGACAGTGGTAGAGGCAGGCAGCAGTCAGGCAAAATACATACGCCTCTCATTCCTTTTGCGCTTGAGTTGGGTTTTTTTTCGGGTTTGCTCTGGGGATTGCTGCGCTGGCTGTTTTATAAGTTGCACTTTACCGTAGTAGCGCCTGGTTTTCTCGCAGAGCCTTTTTTCAAGCATTCATTTATGAACACCATGGCGGGACATCTGGTAGGGCTACTGTTTTTTATTGGATTATCTGTCGTAGCTTCACTGGTGTACACTCTGTTGCTGCGCAGATTTAAGGGTCCTTTACCCGGCATTGTGTATGGCCTGATTTGGTGGGTTGTTTTATTTGTATTAACAGGTCCTAAGCTAGGGATGATGAATGCTCCTGATCGGTTAACATGGAATTCCTTATATACGGAAATTTGTGTGTTTTTACTGTGGGGACTATTTATCGGATATACCGTTGCTGTCGAGTATACGGATGAAAGAAAGCGCGAGCCTGAGAAAGCTGAGGGCTGAACGTAACAAAAACTTCTCAAGCGCCTATTCCCTGTGTTAAAATAGCATTTGGTTATTTGACAGAGGGGAGCGGAATGAAAGATGAAGAATGACCGGGTGTTAAAGCTGCGGCAGGCGCTGGGCGAGCATAATCTGCGGGCTATGCTGATTACTAGCCCTGTCAATCGTCGATATTTGACAGGCTTCACAGGTTCGGCAGGTTATGTGCTGATTACGGAATCCCATAGCTATTTGCTGACTGACTTTCGCTATATGACGCAAGCGACCGAACAAGCCGAAGGCTTCACGGTAGTGCAGCACGCTGCACAGGTCATGGAAACGGTGAAAGAATTGCTGTCTTCCCATCAGATCAGCGAAACAGGCTTTGAGCAAGACGCTGTAACTGTTGCGACGCATAAAGCTTATAGCGAAGATTTGTCACCTATTTCACTGGTTCCGGTGTCGGGCATTGTAGAGAAATTACGGGTGTACAAGGATGCGGAAGAGCTGGAAGTGATGCAGCGGGCAGCGGATTTGGCAGATGCTACTTTTGCACACATTTTACCTTACATCAAGCCAGGTGTCAGCGAGCGTGAGCTGGATCTGGAAATGGAATTCTTCATGCGCAAGCAGGGAGCTACATCCTCTTCATTTGACACAATTGTGGCTTCTGGGGTTCGTTCGGCATTGCCTCATGGCGTAGCCAGTGCTAAGTTAGTACAAGCAGGCGAGCTGATTACGTTTGATTTTGGTGCGTTGCTGGATGGCTATTGCTCCGATTTGACACGTACAGTGGCCACACAAGGGGATTTAGCGCCCCAGTTGCGTGAGATCTACGATATTGTACTTAAGGCGCAACTTCACGCACTTGAACATATTAAGCCGGGCATGACAGGCCGTGAAGCGGATGCACTGACCCGGGATATTATTGCAAGCCATGGCTATGGAGACAATTTCGGGCACAGTACAGGTCATGGTCTGGGTCTTGAAGTACATGAATCTACACGCCTGTCGAAGGCGAGTGATGATATTCTGGAGCCGGGTATGGTGGTAACGGTCGAGCCAGGTATCTATGTGCCTGGATTGGGCGGTGTACGGATCGAGGATGATATCGTTATTACAGATAGCGGCATCAAATTATTAACACATTCGAGCAAAGAATTTACAGTCGTTTAATAACGATAACAGTCCTGTAGGAGGGGTATTTTAGTGATTAACGTTAATGATTTTAAAACAGGTTTGACCGTCGAGGTAGACGGAGATATTTTTACGGTGCTGGATTTCCAACACGTAAAACCGGGTAAAGGTGCAGCATTCGTACGCTCCAAGTTGAAAAACTTGCGTAACGGTAACACCGTTGAACGTACATTCCGTGCGGGTGAAACGATCGGTCGGGCGCAAATCGAAAACCGCGGTGTATCTTATCTGTATGCTAGTGCAGACGATCATACATTCATGGATAATGAAACATATGATCAATTCACATTGTCCAGCGATCAACTGAAATGGGAACTTAACTTCCTGAAAGAAAACATGAATGTAAATATCGTTAGCTATAATGGCGAAATCCTGGGTATTAACCTGCCTACCAGCGTGGAACTCAAAGTAATCGAAACAGAACCAGGTATTAAAGGTAATACAGCTACAGGTGCTACCAAAAATGCCAAATTGGAAACGGGTTTGAATGTTCAAGTTCCTTTGTTCATTAACCAAGATGACGTATTGTTAATTGATACACGTGACGGCAAATACATGTCTCGCGCATAAAATTTGCTGCTTTTAGATTTCCTCTGTCCTTGTGAAGGGCAGGGGATATTTTTATAAGCACTAATATTAAAAAACAATGGCTCCGCACAGCACTTTCGTATTATACTGTACTAAAGTTATTCCGCAGGATGTCACGTTCAAGTCGTTGGGTGCCATCTCAAGGTTACATACTGAGTCTGAGGGAGTGAATATCGTTGTCTTTGTATGTCATGAAATTCGGAGGCAGTTCCGTCGGTGACACGGAGCGCATGAAACGCGTGGCAAAACGCGTTGTGGAGAAACAGAGTGAAGGGCATCAATGTGTAGTGGTCGTTTCCGCAATGGGAGACACGACAGACGAACTGATTGACCAGGCCAAATTGTTGAATGAGCAGTTGCCTGCACGTGAGTTGGATATGTTGATGACGACAGGTGAGCAAATTTCAATCGCCTTGTTGTCGATGGCTATTCAGCAGTTGGGTCATGAAGCGGTATCGTTTACGGGATGGCAGGCTGGTTTCCGTACTGAATCTGACTTTGGTCGAGCACGGATTACGGATATTCAACCTCAGCGTGTGCTGGATGCACTGAGCAGCAACAAGATCGTTGTTGTAGCTGGTTTCCAAGGGATGTCTGTAGAGGGAGACATTACGACGTTGGGACGTGGTGGATCTGATACGACGGCGGTTGCGCTGGCGGCGGCGATTCAAGCGGATGCCTGTGAAATTTACACGGATGTGGACGGCATTTATTCAACAGATCCACGGATCGTGAAGGTTGCTCGTAAGCTAAAAGAAATTTCTTATGATGAAATGCTGGAATTAGCTAATCTGGGTGCAGCTGTATTGCATCCTCGTGCGGTAGAATATGCCAAACATAACCGGGTACCGCTGATCGTGCGGTCCAGTTTTAACCATAATGAAGGAACGGTCGTAAAGGAGGATGCAGTAATGGAACAAGGCGTTGTAGTCAGTGGGATTGCATATGATAAAAATGTAGCAAGAATCAGTATTTTGGGCGTCGCCGATATTCCCGGCGTACTGGCGAAAGTATTTGGAACACTGGCGGCAGCCAAAATTGATGTAGACATTATTGTACAGAGCGGGGTTGAAGCTGGTAAAGCGGATTTCTCCTTTACAGTAGCTCTGACGGATCGTGAAGCGGCGCTGGAGACGCTGGAAGGTATTCGTGGAGAGCTTCCGTACCGTGAAGTAACGTCTGAGGAAAACTTGGTGAAGGTTTCCATTGTAGGTGCAGGAATGGTTAGCCATCCGGGTGTTGCTGCGCAAATGTTTGCCGTACTGGCAGAGCAAGGCGTTAGCATTAAAATGGTAAGCACATCTGAAATCAAAGTATCGTGTGTAATTGAAGCGGGTAAGCTTCATGAGGTTATTCAGGCGTTGCATACAGCTTATAACCTGGACACCGAGGAGCAAGCGTTTGTGGGTGGACCGAAAGACCGTCGTTAATAACTGCAACGTGATCTAGACACTGAATATGGCTAATGTGAACGATGCTTATGACAGGTAAAGGTTGATACATTATATGCCTTCTATTTATAGTTTGATAAATCATAGAATACAGCAGTAGGTTAAGAGGTTGTTCCATCAGTGAGAGTTAAACTGAGGGGCAGCCTCTTTTTTTCTGAATCTATCTTTTCTACCCAAGGGTTTCCCTTAGCCGACAAGGCTTTGAGAGGCCCTTTTTTATTTGTGCAAATTAGAGAATGGTGCTTAAACAAGCGGGAGAAAGGTCTGTTGAGCGTTGATAGGAGTTAGCAAAAGTTTGCCTAGGTTTTCAATATATTTTCGGCATAAAAAGCGAGAGTCAACCATAGACTTGTCTTAAAGAAAAAGGACAACTGTGAGGGGGCTGCATCGGTATGGAATGGCTGGAGTTATTTCCCGAACCGTTGCACGGTATACTCGGAAGGCTTCCAGAAACGGTATTTGAGCAACTGGAAGAAATCCGGGTCAGGGAAGGAAGGCCGTTGGAAATTAATGCAAACGGTGAACATCATTTTGTAACGTCTGCTGGTCAGCTGACTTTGAACCCTGTGGAAGCCTATAAGCCTGACCGTGAGGATGCCCACCGACTGCTGGATTTTATCAGCAATCATTCCCTCTATACGATGGAAGAGGAGCTTCGTAAAGGGTTTATTACGATCCCTGGCGGTCATCGTATTGGCTTGGCAGGGAGAACCGTGCTCAACCGAGGACGAGTGGAGCATTTGAGGGATATAAGCAGCTTTAATGTAAGAATTGCGCGTGCAATTCCCGGCATAGCTGATCGGATATTGCCTTATGTAGCAGATCGAATGTCCGGGAAAATCCGGCATACCCTCATTTTGTCCCCTCCTCAGCATGGCAAAACGACACTGCTTAGGGACTTGGCTCGGCAACTCAGTTACGGAGGGATGGAAAGCCATGGGGGGCGACGGAATGGACTCAAGGTAGGCATTATAGACGAACGCTCTGAGATCGCTGGTAGTCACAAAGGTATCCCGGGTTTTGATGTCGGGCCTCGCACCGATGTATTGGACGGATGTCCGAAAGCAGAAGGCATGATGATGATGATCCGCTCGATGTCACCGGATGTCCTCATTGTTGATGAAATCGGACGACCGGAAGATGCGGAGGCGGTGCGCGAAGCGCTCCATGCAGGCATTGCAGTCATTGCTTCCGCACATGGTCGCGATGTGGCTGAAATGGCGACCCGGTCTGCTTTTGCTGGATTAACTACAGGACAAGAGCTATTTCAACTCTACGTCATGCTGGAGCGGACGAGCCGGGGCGTCTCATTCCGACTGGCAGATGCCAAGCAACGCAGGCTTACACTGTCTGGAGAAGGGCAGAATGGGGGCATCTCCTATGCTTAAGCTGCTGGGTGCAGCCTTGGTTATACTGGCCGCTACGCTGGCAGGTTGGCAACGGGCAAGGCAGTTTGCAATGAGGCCGCGGCAAATCAGGGAGTTGATTCTTGCGCTGCAAAGATTGACCACCGAGGTTTCCTACGGGGTGTCTCCGCTACCAGATGCTTTCGCCAAGACAGGAGAGCCCTTGCGAGAGCCCTTACGCACTCTGTTTCAGCAAGCCTCACGCTGGATGCACCCCTCTTTTGGCCTGACTGCCAGAGAAAGCTTGCATAAAGCCATTGAAGACTCGTGGAGCCGTTCCTCTATGAAGCAAGCCGAGAAGGAAGCGATGCGGCAGCTTGCTTACAGTCTTGGAACCAGCGACCGTGAAGACCAGATCAAGCACATTGCGTTGACCATCCAGCAGTTATCCCATGAGGAAGCGCAGGCGCAGGCAGATCAGGTGAGGTACGAGCGTATGAGCAGGAGCCTGGGACTGCTGATCGGAGCATTGATCGTCATTTTGATCTATTAGCGGGGTGCTCGAATGAATTTAGAAGTGAACGCAATTTTCCAAATTGCCGGAATTGGCATTATTATCGCTATGATTCATACCGTATTAAAGCAAATGGGCAAAGAAGACATGGCGCACTGGGTAACGGTCATCGGCTTCGTCGTGGTCCTGTTCATGGTGGTGCGAATGCTGGATAACCTTCTGCAAGAGATCAAATCTATCTTTCTTTTTCAGTAGGTGGACACATGGAAATTATTCAGGTGGTGGGCTTCGCCCTCATTGCCACAGTCCTTATTTTAGTCATTAAGGAACAGAAGCCGATGTTTGCCTTTTTGATTGCAACAGCTGCGGGAATCGTCATTTTTTTGCTGCTGATTGGCAAGATCGGATCTGTGGTTGCTGTACTGGAGCGACTGGCCCGGTCTTCAGGCATGGACATGATCTATTTTAAAACCGTCTTGAAAATAATCGGTATCGCTTATATTGCTGAATTTGGAGCGCAAATCGTTCGGGATGCAGGACAAGACGGGATTGCTTCCAAAATTGAGCTTACCGGAAAGGTACTCATTATGGTGCTCGCAATCCCAATTATCAGCATTATTATTGATACCATTCTGAAGCTGATGCCCGCCTGAGGGGGTGATGCCATGAAAAGGCTGGGGGGCATGCCGAATCTCAAAGTAATTGCAATGTTGCTGCTATGTCTATGGTGTGCCTCGGCTGCGTTCCTCTTTGCAGATACACCGACAAACGAATGGATCAGACAGCAGGCGGAGCAAATGCCCAAAGATGAAGTAGAACATTATTGGGACGGGCTCATGCAGCAATATGGCGGATTTTTCCCTGATCAGAAAACGCCTTCCTTCATGGACATGCTGCTTCCAGGCGGTGAAGGGTTCAGCATAAAGGGTGTATTGAGCGCTATAGCTGATTTTTTCATCCATGAAATCCGAGTAAATGCCAAGTTGCTCGTCACCATCGTCATGCTCAGCATTATGAGTATGGTGCTGGAAACGCTACAAAGCGCTTTTGAAAGCAAACAGGTCAGCAAAGTGGCCTACGCTATCGTATACATGGTCATTATCATTTTGGCGATTAATAGCTTTAGTGTAGCGATTGGTTATGCCAAAGAAGCGATTGATAGCATGATTCACTTCATGATGGCAATGTTGCCTTTGCTGTTTACTATGCTAGCCTCGATGGGGAACGTCGTAACAGTTTCGGTGACCCACCCGCTGATTGTATTTATGATCAACACAGTCGGAACAGTCATTCATACGCTGGTTTTCCCGCTGCTGTTCTTCTCGGCTGTGCTGTACTTGGTCAACTCGCTGACGGGCAAATACAAGCTGACCCAGCTAGCCGATCTGTTGCGGAACGCTGGAGTAGCAGTGCTGGGAGTGCTGCTGACCATTTTTCTAGGAGTCATTTCGGTACAAGGCTTGACATCGTCCGTTACTGACGGATTAACGATCCGTACAGCCAAATATATTACAGGTAGCTTTGTTCCGGTGGTCGGCAAGGCGTTGGCAGATGCGACAGATACAGTTATTTCGGCTTCGCTGCTCGTTAAAAATGCCATTGGTCTGGTAGGAGTCATTATTATTTTGTTCCTATGCGCCTTTCCCGCCCTCAAGATTCTGACGCTGGCGCTCATTTATAAAGTGACAGCAGCGATCATGCAGCCTTTGGGTGATACGCCTATCGTGGCATGTCTGGATGCGATCGGCAAGAGCATGATTTATGTTTTCGCGGCGCTGGCAGCAGTGGGATTGATGTCCTTCCTTGCAATTACAGTCATGCTCGCAGCAGGCAATATGACAGTCATGATGAGGTGAACCAATGCACGTAAACCAACAAGGGGGGAGGAGAGTGACGTGACCTGGCTGGGAGGCTGGCTCAAGGAACTGGTGCTAATCGTGTTGCTGGCTTCTTTTGTCGATATGATCTTACCGAGCCGATCTATGGAGAGATATGTCAAACTCGTTCTCAGCCTGCTTATTCTGCTGACGTTGCTGTCTCCGGTCGTGCGCTTACTGAGCACCAGTCCTTCCGAGGTTCTAGGGCGAGCATTGGATCTTCAACGTCAGGCTGAGACAGGCAAGAGGGAACCGACATTGGAGGAGATTCTAGCAAAAGGCAGCCAGTTAAAGCTACAGCAAGAACAAAGCTCCATGCAATGGGCTGGCAAAGAGGTAGCTAAGGAAATGAAAGGACAGTTGGAACAGTATACTGGGTTAGCAATTCAGTCGGTCCAGGTTACCCTTGCAAAGATTCAACAGGAGGAATCAGGGCTGGAGGCAGGAACGGGTGTCCAGTCGGTAGTGGTCCAATTGGCAGAACAGCAGCCAGAAAAAGAAAAGAAAAACACAGACGTCTCGCCTGGTGCAGATGTCAAGCCGATTATGGTGGAGCCTGTAGCCGAAAAGACAGTGAATATTCGTGTAGAGCCAACACATGCAAAAACTTCAGATTTTAATGAAGGAACGCGAGAGGATGATCGTAATCCTGACAAAACTGTTGAGGACGGAAAGCCAACAGATACGAAAGCATTTGGCTTAATTACAGGACTTTTACGTGAAAAATGGGGGATAGATAGCAAAAATGTTCAGGTGCTTTCTTCGCAGGATGGAACACATGAATGGTAACAGGAGGTGAGCAGAAATGAGCAAATGGCTGAAAAAGCTGGAGCAATGGCTGGGTGGAGGGGCGGATGGGGCGAAAAGGTTCAATTCATTTCGTTGGTTGCTTATTCTTGGCCTTATCGGTGTAGCGATTATGCTCTTTAATTCATTCGTTAATGTAAAAAAGGTTGATCCAGAAAACGTAGGGCGTGAGCCGCCTGGCGTGATGAAAAATGAGCCTACGTTAGAGACAACAACAGGTGAAGAAAGTTCTTTTGCCGGGATTGAGAAGGTTTTTGAGGACAATATGAAACAGATGCTGGAGCAGATTGTTGGCGTAGGAACCGTTGATGTCATGGTTACGGTAGACTCCACCGAAGAAGTTATCGTTCAACGCAATGTAAAGGACATGCAGGAAGAGAACAATGAGACGGACGCCAATGGTGGACAACGGCACACTACTCAATATACACGTGATGGCGAAATTGTCACCTATGAATCATCTGGTGGTCAGCACACCCCGATTGTGACAAAAAAAGTAAAACCGCAGGTGAGGGGAGTGCTTGTTGTGGCTATGGGGGCAGAAAACCCTACAGTGAAGCAGCTAATTGTCGATGCTGTACAGAAGGGGCTAAATGTACCTTCCTACAAAATTTCAGTCGTACCGCGCAAGCAGGGATAATTTGGAATTCAGGAACAAAGAAGTTTATATTTTAAACCATTAATGAATATGGAGGACGGAACATGAATAATAAAAGACAAACCGTTTGGCTGGTGTCCATGCTGAGTTTAATGGTCGTGCTGTCTGCGTATTATTTGTTTACGGAGGACTCAAGCCCTGCAAATCCACCAGTAGCCGATAGCGAGCAAGTGAGCAAGGATAAGCAGGATGCTGCACAGGAAGCAACGACGAAGGCAGAGGAACAATTGAACGAACTGAAGGTAAACGAAGTAGTGACGAATGGAGAAGTAACTGATGGAGCATCAGCAAATTCCACAAAGTCGGATACGGCTTCTACAACTGACCCAGCAACAGAAAACTCAAAAGGCGACAAAGGTACGGCAGCTACCCCTACTACTGAACCGGCGACATCCAATCAAAACACAACAGCGACTAAGACGGACGCGACAGCACAAAGTGACGACAAAGCAGCCTCTACAGCCAAAACCGACCAGCAGGTACTGGATCAAGTGGCAACTGATCAAGCTGCCCAACCTACAGCAGCAGCTGTGATTGACAACTATTTGCTGGAACGGGACGTGGAAAATCAGAAGAAAAATGATGAACTGACTACCGCAATGAACGACAGCACACCAAAGAAAGCTGCGGAGGCTCAAAAGGAATTACATGTACTTGAAGATAAGCAGGCTAAAATTACTGGAATTGAAGAAGAGCTTCAGCAACAGTTCGCCAATGCGGTCGTCCGTGAGGAAGACGCTGATAAATACAAAGTAGTGGTTCTGAGTGAAAAATTGGATGCTAAGCAAGCGGTAACAATTGTCGACAAAGTCATGAAGGAACTGAATGTAACGCAGGATAAGATCAGTGTCCAATATGTTACACAATAAGACAAAAAACGCGAAAAAGCCCGGATTTCTGCATTATTCCGGGCTCTTTCTATTTTTAATGATTGTGATATAATACATAAAGCTGTTTCAACAATGTTATCAGCAACCGGCAAAATGCTGAAGGAGTGATTAATAGAGATGTTTAAATTAAGCGAGATTAAGGAATTGATCAAGCTGGTGGATGAAACGTCTGTGCATGAGCTTGAAATTGAAAATGAAGGAACTCGCTTGTTGATCCGGAAACCGGGCAAAAGCGAAATCGTTACAGTACAGGCTCCTGTGGCAACACCTGCTTATGCAGTGGCACCACAAGCTGTTATTCCAAATCCACAAGTACAGTCCGATGTTGGATCTACAACTGCTGGAGAACCGAGGGAATATGCAAGCAATCTACATAAAATCGTATCTCCGATGGTAGGCACTTTCTATAGTTCTTCATCACCGGATACGGCTCCGTATGTGAGTATCGGCAGCAAAGTGGGCGAAAAAACAACGGTATGTATCATTGAAGCGATGAAGCTGATGAACGAGCTGGAAGCTGAAGTGAAGGGCGAAATTGTGGAAATTTTGGCCGAAAACGGACAGTTGGTCGAGTATGGCCAGCCATTGTTCCTTGTGAAACCGGAGTAAAAAGCTTGTTTGCACCCTCTTTTGAGGGTTCGGCAAGACTGCTCCCAGGGAGGATAAAGTCATGACATTTCAAAAAGTATTGATTGCGAATCGTGGAGAAATTGCGGTTCGTATCATTCGCGCTTGCCGCGAAATGAATATTTCGACAGTTGCTGTATATTCGGAAGCTGACAAGGATTCGTTACATGTGCGTCTCGCAGATGAGGCTTACTGTATCGGACCGACGCTATCTAAGGACAGCTACCTTAATTTTACGAATCTGATGAGCGTTGCTACATTGACTGAATGTGATGCCATTCATCCAGGTTACGGATTTTTGGCGGAAAACGCAGACTTCGCTGAAATTTGCGAATCGTGTAATATTACGTTTATTGGTCCTTCTCCTGAAGCCATTAACAAAATGGGAGATAAGGCCGTAGCTAAGCAGACCATGAAGGATGCCGGAGTTCCAGTTATTCCGGGTTCAGACGGGCTGGTTGAGGATTTGCAGGATGCGATCGGCATCGCACGTGATATCGGATATCCGGTAATTATCAAGGCCACAGCAGGTGGCGGAGGTAAAGGTATTCGTATCGCCGAAGATGAGGATAACCTCATTCAGCAAATCACTACCGCTCAGCAGGAGGCGCAAAAAGCATTTGGCAATGCGGGTGTGTACCTAGAAAAATATTTGACCGGTATGAAACATGTGGAAATACAGATCATAGCGGACAAGCATGGTAATGTTGCCCATTTGGGCGAACGGGACTGCTCTGTGCAGCGTCGTCGTCAGAAGTTGTTGGAGGAAGCACCATGTCCTGTACTTTCACAGGATGTCCGTGAAGAAATGGGTCAGGCAGCTGTTCGTGCAGCTTTGGCCGTTCAATACTCTGGTGCAGGTACTCTCGAATTTTTGCTCGGCCCGGACAACAATTTCTATTTCATGGAAATGAATACACGTATTCAGGTAGAACATCCCGTAACAGAAATGATTACCGGTGTAGACCTGATTAAGGAAATGATTTCTGTCGCTGAAGGGCATCCGCTTTCCTTTACGCAGGAAGAAGTCACCATCAATGGTTGGGCGATAGAGTGCCGTATTAACGCTGAGGATCCGGATCGTAATTTTATGCCTGCACCGGGTAAAATCGGATTTTATCTGCCTCCAGGCGGTCCTGGGGTACGGGTAGACAGTGCAGTATATCCAGGTTATAGCATTCCTCCTTATTATGACTCTATGATCGCCAAGCTGATTGTGTGGGCACCTACACGGCAGGATGCAATTGCCAAAATGAAGCGGGCTTTGACTGAGTTTGCTATTGAGGGCATACCCACAACGATTTCTTTTCATCAGCGCTTGCTAGAGCATCCGACCTTTATTAAAGGCGATTTTGATATTAAATTTTTGGAGGAAAACGAAGTTTAATCGGTATATTTCCTCCGTTTGTCATAATGAACGCCAAATGATATAGTATGGATAATAAGTGAGCATGTCTGCTTTGAAATCCAAAGCTGGAATGAAACTTATTTTGACCGAAAGGTGTTGAAGGTATGAGCACAGTGCCAACCGAATTCGAACGTACAGAAATTGGGGAGATTCAAATTGCCCCAGAAGTTATTGAAGTCATTGCCGGACTGGCTACCGTTGAGGTACCGGGCGTTGCGGGAATGAGTGGCGGATTTGCTGGTGGGTTTGCCGAACTGCTAGGCCGCAAAAATTTATCTAAAGGTGTAAAAGTGGAAGTCGGACAGCGTGAAGCTGCTGTAGACGTCTCCGTCATTATTGAGTACGGTAACCGTCTGCCTGAGGTGGCTGCTGCTATTCAGCATAATGTTAAGCGTTCGATTGAGAACATGACAGGTCTTAACGTTGTTGAAGTGAACGTGCAAATTCATGATGTTCAATTTAAAAATGCCGATAAAGTAGAAGAGCCGGAAGTGCTGGGCGCCGGACGGGTTAAATAGAGCGATACTTTGTACAAACCCCCGACCCTTATGGGTCGAGGGTTTACTCTAATTTAAGGAGGCTGTGCGTTTCGTGGCTAAAGTTATGGACAGACTTCTGCTGTTCTTGTACAGCTTAAGTATCGGAATTATTTCCATTCTCGCCATCCTCCTCCTGAGCGGGGCCATTCCGTATGTTTTAAGTATTGAGGATGAGCGAGTAGTGTGGTTTACCAGCCTGATTATTGCAGGGGTTCTGTTGTTATTGAGTCTTCGTTTTTTTTATATCTCTATTCGACGGAACCAAACCGTACAGCATTCTATTGATCAACGAACGGAATACGGTGACATTCAGATTTCAGTGGATACCATTGAAAATCTGTGCCTCAAAGCAGCTTCCCGATTTCGCGGGATGCAGGATTTGAAAGCACGCGTTCGTGTGTTGGATTCGGGACTTGATATTACGATTCGGGCGGTTGTAGACGGGGAAAGCTCCATTCCGGTGTTAACCTCCGAGGTACAAAAGGGGGTACACGATCATGTGGAAGAAATTACAGGAATTCCTGTGTCCAATGTATCGGTGTACATCGCTAATGTTTCTCAGTCACCCAGCTTTAAGAGTCGTGTGGAATAGAGGTGATTTTCCCTGATGCCCTGGAAAGAAATATGGGGAAGTTACAAGGGCCGGATCATGGGGATCACGGCTGGTATTTTTTTCGGTTTTATTTATTTGTGGGCAGGCTTTTGGAATATGTTGTTCTTTGCATTGATGGTGTTCATCGGATATACGCTAGGAAGACGTAGCGATTCAGCGCTCGGTTCATTCCTCCCTTGGAAGGAATGGGGCGATTGGTTGTCGCAACGTTGGCGTCCTTTTAAATGAACCCTGTGATACGTGTTCTCCAAAATAGAGCTGTAGCTTCTTTGCGCCCAACGTTTTGGAGGATGCGTTCACAGGTTTTTTTGTGGAAATTGGTTAGAATGAAAAATAGATATAGGCAAGCGTAGGAGGCAGGGCATGAAAAGACGTCTGGCGAGGGAATTAGCGGTACAGAGTATGTACCATATGGAAATGAATGAAGTGGATGCGGCAGCAGCCGTGGACATGTTGCTTCAGGAAGCCGCTGAGGAAAACGAAGCGGAAGTTGTCGTTAAAAATGCAGCAGTGTTAAGAGCGTATGTCTTGGAGCATGTGCGGGGTACGTGGGAGCACAAGGAAGCCATTGATGGGCTGCTGGTGGATTATCTTAAAGGCTGGCAGATCAGCAGACTTTCACGTGTAGATCGTCAAATTTTAAGGCTTGCGGCATATGAGATGATTTTCCGTGAGGATGTTCCAGCCAAGGTAGCTGTTAATGAAGCGATTGAGTTGTCGAAGCACTTTGGTACCGAGGAATCCGGTAAATTTGTTAATGGTGTACTGGGACGAGTGATACAAGAACTGGAGCAATTGAAAGCACGTTTTTAAGTAGAGACTACTGAATCAGGTTGGAGAGTGGTAAAACATGTCAGCACCGATCATTGATGGTAAACAAATCTCTCAGGATATTCGCGCAAGCATTCAGCAAGAGGTCATTCGTCTGAAAGAGCACAGCTTTCAACCCGGACTGGCTGTTGTATTGGTAGGCGAAGATCCCGCTTCGCAAGTGTATGTTAAAAACAAGGAAAAGGCATGCCATGATCTCGGCTATTACTCCGAGGTTCATCGGTTGGCAGCAGATACTTCGCAGGAAGCATTACTGGAACTGGTAAACAAGCTGAACCATCAAAGTACCATCCATGGAATTTTGGTGCAACTGCCGTTGCCAAAGCATATTCATGAAAAAGCTGTCATTGACGCGATTGCAGTGGAGAAGGATGTGGATGGATTCCATCCGGTGAACGTAGGGAATTTGGTCATCGGTGACGATAGTCTATTGCCTTGTACTCCTGCTGGAGTCATTGAGTTAATTAAGCGTGCTGGAGTGGAGATAGCCGGTAAACATGCGGTAGTTATTGGTCGCAGTAATATCGTGGGCAAGCCAGTGTCTTTATTGTTGCAGCGTGAAAATGCTACGGTTACGATGTGCCACTCCCGTACAGCGAATATTGCGGACCTAAGTCGACAAGCAGATATCTTAGTCGTTGCGATCGGCAAAGCCAACTTTATTGATGCTTCGTTCGTGAAGCCCGGAGCGGTAGTGATAGATGTAGGGATGAACCGTCTGGAGAACGGAAAGCTGGCGGGGGACGTTGATTTTGAGAGCGTGAAGCAAGTGTCTGGTCCGATTACGCCTGTTCCCGGCGGAGTAGGGCCGATGACAATTACGATGCTGATGCAAAATACGCTCGTAGCGGCCAAGCGGTCGCACGGTTTGGCATAAGGACAGCTGCCTGTGGCTGAACAACGTATTTACTCTATAAAGGACCTGAATCGTTATATCCGGATGAAATTGGAGTCGGATCAGGTGCTGTCTGATGTATGGATACGCGGGGAAATTTCTAATTTTACGCATCATTCAAGTGGTCACATGTACTTTACGCTCAAGGATGAGGGGAGCCGCATACGTTCGATTATGTTTGCAACCCATAATCAGCGGCTCCCTTTCGTACCGAAAGAAGGTACGCGTGTTATTGCCCGGGGAAACGTATCCGTGTACGAACGAGATGGACAATATCAGTTTTATGCGACTCAAATGCAGCCTGATGGTATAGGAAGCCTTTATTTAGCTTACGAGCAGCTCAAGCAAAAGCTGGATGCAGAGGGACTGTTTGATACTGCTCGTAAGCGTAACCTCCCTGCCCATCCAGTAACCATTGGCGTGATTACGTCACCGACTGGAGCGGCTGTGCGTGATATTATTACGACACTTCAGCGGCGATACCCGCAGGCTGGAATTGTGTTGTATCCTGTGCTTGTACAAGGAAAAGGTGCCGCCCCCTCGATCGTCAAGGCAATTGAAACTATGAATCGTATGCAAGAGGTTCAGGTGATGATTGTCGGACGGGGAGGTGGCTCGTTGGAAGAACTGTGGGCGTTTAATGAGGAAGCGGTTGCGCGCGCCATTTACGCATCGGTCATTCCGGTTATTTCGGCAGTTGGACACGAAACGGATTTTACCATTGCCGATTTTGTGGCTGACTTACGTGCGGCAACGCCAACCGCAGCAGCCGAGTTGGCCGTGCCTAATCAGGCAGAGCTACGGGATCAGCTGCTCCAGCGGGAGCAACGGTTGCGCAACGCCCTCCGGCAGCGGCTGGAAACCAGCCGTGTACGCTTGGCGAGGCTTCAGCGTTCACCAGTCCTGCTGCACCCACGCCGCTATATGCTACAGCATGCAGAGCGAATGGACATGCTGCATCAGCGTCTAATCCGCGCAGCGCGTAACCGTTCTCGTTTGAACGCAGAAAAGAACGCACGTATGCGTCAGGTACTAGAACGGTTTAATCCGCGTGAACAAATTCGTTCAGCACGCAAGCAGACGGATATGGCGCAACGTCAGCTGGAGTCTGCGATGCGTGCTATTACGAAAACGGGACGGCAGCAGTTGCACACGGGAATTCGTCAACTGGATGCGCTGAGCCCACTCAAAGTCATGGCCCGAGGCTATAGCTTGGTATACGATGAGCAGGAAAAACGGCTGATTAAGTCGCTCAAAGACGTACAGCCGGGAGATTCCATCAAGATTAAAGTGAGTGATGGGCAGTTGGACTGCCAAGTATGGGGAATGAAGGAGGACGCGAAGCACGGTGGCGAATGAAACGGAATTGAATTTTGAAGCAGCTATGGCTGCTCTTGAAGAAATTGTCGGACAACTGGAGCATGGAGACGTTCCTCTGGAGCAAGCCATTGATTTGTTCCAGCGGGGGATGAAGTTGTCTCAACTTTGCAGTCAGAAGCTGGAGCAGGTTGAACGTAAAATTGAAATGATCGTGGAAGAGGATGGAGATTTGCGCAAGAAGCCTTTTGGTGGGGGACTGGATGAAAACGGCGGTGAAGGACTTGAATAGACCGTCGTTCAAGGAATATTTGACCGGGACGACGGATGCGGTTTCGTCCGCACTGACCGAGCAATTCCCGGCCGATTGGGACATTCCCGATGTTCTTCGAGAATCCATGAATTATTCACTCACCGCAGGCGGAAAACGGCTGCGGCCTCTGCTTGTGATCGCTGCTGCTGAAGCATTCGGTGGAAGCAGGGAAGCTGCGCTGCCAGTGGCATGTGCGGTAGAAATGGTACATACGTACTCCCTCATTCATGACGACTTGCCAGCCATGGATGATGATGACTATCGGCGAGGTAAGCTGACGAATCATAAGGTATACGGCGAGGCGGTTGCCGTCCTTGCGGGTGATGCTTTGTTGACCCATGCCTTTTACAGTATTGTGCAAGCAGGACGGCGTCACGGTGTTTCGTCTGATTCGCTATTGTCCATAGTTGAGGATTTGTCCGAAATGAGTGGCGCGCGGGGCATGGTAGGCGGACAGGTCGCCGATATGTCAGGCGAGCAAGGAATGACGGGGATCGAGGAACTGGAATATATCCATCTTCATAAAACTGCTGATTTGATTATTTTCTCGCTCTTGGCAGGTGGACGGATTGGTGGGGCGGACAAGGGTCAATTAGAGGCGCTTCGCCGCTTTGGACGAGACTTGGGGCTGGCTTTTCAGATACAGGACGATATACTGGACCTCATAGGCGATGAGAGTAAAATGGGTAAGAAAACGCAAAGTGATGTTGAACAAGAGAAGGTCACCTATCCGTATTTCATTGGTATGGACGCATCTTTGCAGCAGGTAGAGGAACTCACCGCATCTGCTAAAAGAGTGATAATAGAGAGTGGTATTCCCGATTCTTCTCGTTTGCTGGAGATAGCCGATTACCTGATGAAGCGTGATCATTAGTTGCGTTAGAGCTGTTTTGACTTGTCTGCGTTTAAGCACAGTCAAAAAGTGTGATATAATACTTGTTAACTTTACTCACAAACTTGAAGGAAAGCGGGGAGATATGCGTGCTGCTTCCACACATAAAGCAACCAGGCGATCTGAAATCACTGTCGGTTGAGGAGTTGACTTCTCTAGCCGAGGAAATCAGGAGCTTTTTGATTGAGAAGCTGTCCGTGACTGGGGGGCATCTGGCATCGAATCTGGGAGTGGTTGAGCTCACGATCGCCCTGCATTATTGCTATAACAGTCCGAAGGACAAGATGATTTATGACGTTGGGCACCAAGCCTACGTACACAAAATATTGACAGGGCGAATGGACCGTTTTGATACACTTCGTCAGCGTGATGGACTTTGTGGTTTTGTAAAAAGAAGTGAGAGCGAGCATGATGTTTGGGAAGCCGGTCATAGCAGCACTTCTCTGTCGGCCGCAATGGGAATGGCTTTGGCTCGAGATTTGAAGGGCGAGGACAATAAAGTCATTGCAATGATCGGAGACGGCGCGCTGACTGGGGGGATGGCCTTCGAAGCGTTGAATCATATCGGACATGAGCGCAAAAATTTAATGGTCATTCTGAATGACAACGAAATGTCCATAGCACCTAATGTAGGGGCCATGCATAATTATTTGAGCAAAATCCGCTCGGACCGTCATTATTTGCGAGCAAAAGATGAGCTGGAAGTTTTGCTGAAAAAAATACCCGCGATCGGCGGTAAACTTGCCAAATCGGCTGGCCGTGTCAAGGACAGTCTTAAATATATGATGGTGCCTGGTGTACTGTTTGAAGAGTTGGGACTTACGTATCTCGGTCCAGTGGACGGACATGATTTGCCGAAGCTAATCGAAACCTTCCAGCAGGCTGATAATGTCACTGGCCCTGTATTGGTGCATGTCGTAACCACCAAGGGCAAGGGCTATAAACCTGCGGAGGCAGATTCACACAAATGGCACGGGATCAGTCCTTACAAGATTGAATCGGGCCAGGTACTCAAAGCTGTGGGTAATCCGATGTATACGGAAATTTTCGGCCGAACGCTGATTGAGTTGGCTGAGCAGGATGAGCGCATCGTTGCGGTCACACCTGCTATGCCTGGTGGATCAGGACTGGTACCGTTTAGTAAAGAGTTTCCTAGCCGTATGATTGACGTCGGTATTGCTGAACAGCATGCAGCTACCATGTGTGCTGCGTTGGCAATGGAAGGGATGAAGCCGGTGTTTGCGGTGTATTCCACTTTTATGCAGCGTGCTTATGACCAAATTGTGCATGATATCTGTCGTCATAATGCGAATGTGATGTTCGCGATTGACCGTGCAGGTTTTGTTGGGGCTGACGGGGAAACTCATCATGGCGTGTTTGATGTGGCATTCTTACGTCATATCCCCAATCTTGTGCTTATGATGCCAAAGGATGAGAACGAGCTACGTCATATGATGAAAACAGCGCTCGACTATGAAGATGGTCCAATTGCTTATCGTTACCCACGTGTTAATGTGGTTGGCGTGCCGTTGGATAAAGAATTACAGGCTATTCCCATCGGCAGTTGGGAGCTCCTGCGTAAGGGTGAGGGCTTTGCTGTAATTGCATCAGGACCGATGCTCCAGGTGGCGACAGAGGCTGCGGAGGCGATGAAACGGGAAGGTTTGCAAGTGGGCGTCGTGAATGCTCGTTTCCTGAAACCTTTGGACGAGGATATGTTGCGTGAGCTGGCTCGTCAGCATACGAAGCTGATCGTATTGGAAGAAGCTTCTGAAGCAGGAAGCTTGGGTAGCGCTGTACTGGAATTTTACGCTAAAGCCGAAATACAAGAGGCACAGGTGCGCCTAATGGGGATTCCCGATCTGTTCGTGGAGCATGGCTCCATCAAAGAGCAGCGTGCTGAAGTAGGTCTCACCATTGAAGATGTATGCTTAAAGTTGCGTAAATGGGCTGCTGAGCCAGCATATGGCATGGGACAATCTGTATAGGATAACTTGAAGTGAAGACCATGACGTTTATAAAAAGTATGACAAGAGCAGCCTGGCTGCCTAAAGGGAGATTAACATGTCTGTTCCGAAGGAACGCATTGATGTATTACTTGTAGAACAAGGCTTTTTTGAAAGCCGTGAAAAAGCTAAAGCTGCGATTATGGCTGGGCTAGTGCTGGCGGACAGCGAACGGATCGAGAAGGCGGGGATGAAGGTACCACGCGCCAGCGAGCTTAAAGTTAAGGGTTCGGTGCATCCGTATGTAAGCCGTGGAGGATTGAAGCTGGAGAAGGCCATCCGTCAATTTGAGCTGGATATGAAGGGCAGGACAATGCTGGATATTGGCTCGTCCACTGGAGGTTTTACGGATTGTGCGCTTCAGCATGGAGCTGAATACGTATACGCCATTGATGTGGGTTATAACCAGCTGGATTGGTCGCTTCGTAATGATGAACGAGTATGCGTAATGGAGAAAACGAATTTCAGATATATGACACCCGCGGATTTGAATGGTTCCGTGCCGAATTTTGCTAGTATTGACGTTTCCTTTATTTCATTACGTATTATTTTGCCCCCGTTGCTTGCCTTGTTGCATCAACCTGCTGATATTGTAGCTCTAATCAAGCCGCAATTCGAAGCTGGACGCGAAAAGGTCGGAAAATCCGGTGTGGTCCGTGATCCTGCTACGCATAAAGAAGTGTTGCAGACCATTCTGATGTTTGCACATGAGCTTGGACTTACGCTGCAAGGTTTGGCTTATTCGCCTATTACAGGTGGAGAAGGCAATATTGAATTTTTAGCGCATTGGCGTTTGGATGGGTTTCCTGCTGCAGAATCGCAGCTGGAGAAGATGGATTTCAGACCACTGATTGAACGTACCGTTCAGGAAGCAGGTCAGACTTTTAATAATGGTCCATCGCGTAAGTAACATTCAGGGGTTCTCCATGAGTTCTGTGAACTTAAGGGAACCTCTTTTTGGTGTGAGGGATTGATTATAGAACTCACGTTCGCCTATAATGAGATGTACAAAGGAAAAGGGATTTTACATCTTGTCCTAGAATATGTCCATGAGGTGATCGGTCCATGGACACAAGATATGATACGGTTATCATCGCTGTGATCGGGGTGATATTAGGAATATGGGCTTTGTATAGCCTACGTGCCTGGTTGAAGGAGCCAGAGCCGCTTGTGCTAAAGACGATACCGATTAACGAGGACTTGGACGAAGGACCTGCCACAGACCTACTCGAAGAAGCAGGATATGAAGTAGTGGGCGGGAAGATGAAAATACCGCTTGCTTTTAAAGTGAACGGACATACCGTGTATAGCCGTTTGTTTATAGACTACGTGGCTGTACGAAACGGTTCGACATATATGGTCAAAACGTCACGCCGCAAGAAACCAATGGAGTGGAGTGGTCCTGATTTAAGGGACAGGCTCATGCCGTATTTATTGCTCTATCCGGGTTGCGCGGGTGTATTGTACGTTGATACGGACGAGCGAAGTATTCGCCTTATTACATTAGTGGAAGACCTCGTAGAAGAGGAATATGAAGGTTAATCCATAGGAGGATTATATGAAGGGTCAACGACATATTAAAATTAGGGAAATTATTTCACAACATGAGATTGAGACGCAGGATGATCTGGTTGAAGCATTGCGTAAGGCTGGTTTTCAGGTCACGCAGGCGACCGTATCGCGTGATATCAAGGAGCTACTGCTCATCAAGGTCCCAATGGACGATGGCAGATATAAATATTCGATGCCTTCAGATCAGCGCTACAATCCAGCCCAGAAACTGAAACGTACGTTGGTTGATAACTTTTTGCATATTGACTACACAACCAATCTGATTGTGATGAAGTGTCTGCCGGGAACAGCCAACTCGATTGCTGCTTTATTGGACAATATTGAATGGTCCGAAATTATGGGTACGATTAGCGGAGATGACACCATTTTGATTATTTGCCGATCGGAAGAAAACAGCGAAGCTATCGTGAATCGTCTTATGGGCTACATTTCCTAATTATAATGGCTACGCATATTAGGCGTTTTAATTTGTACATCATAGAGGTGAAAGAACGATGCTGGTCACTTTGTCTATACGGAATTTGGCGGTCGTAGAGGCCGTCGATGTTCATTTTTATAAAGGGTTTCATGTGTTGAGCGGGGAAACAGGTGCTGGTAAATCCATTATTATCGATGCGCTTGGGCTAATTGCAGGCGGTAGGGGCTCTGCTGATTTAGTACGTTACGGTTGTGATAAAGCAGAGATGGAAGCCTTGTTTGAACTGCCAGTAAAACACCCCGTTTGGAATACACTTGAGGAACAAGGGATTAAGGCTAATGCGGAGGAGCATTTGCTAATTCGTCGTGAACTTACGGTTCAGGGAAAAAGCTCTTCTCGAATTAACGGCCAGATGGTTAATTTAACGATGCTGCGTGAGGTAGGTGAGCAACTCGTCAATATACACGGGCAGCATGAGCATCAAAGCCTGCTACGTGCAGATCGCCATCTGGCGCTGCTGGATACGTTCGGTGATTCGGTGATCGGTCCGGTCAAAACGCTTTATCGGGAGCGTTACAATGCTTTTGTCAAAGCGGAAAAAGAAGTAAGAGAACTGCAAAGCTCCAGTCAAAAGGCTTATCAGCTTTTGGATATGTACCGATTTCAACTAGAAGAGATCGCTGCGGCGGAGTTGAAATTGGGAGAAGATGAATTATTGGCAGAAGAACGGGTCAAGCTATCCCATAGTGAGAAAATGATGGATGGGATATCAGGAGCATACGAACTCTTAAGCGGCAGAGGTGGACTGGATACGATCAATAACGTGTTGACCAGATTGAACGATGTCCAAAACTATGACAGCAAAAGCCTTCAGCCCATTGCAGAGCAGATTCAGTCTGCTTTTTACCAGTTGGAGGACGCAGCATTCCAATTACGTTCTTATCGTGAGGATATTGAATTTAATCCAGGCAAGCTGCATGAAGTGGAACAACGTTTGAATCAAATTACCGGATTACAGCGAAAATATGGTGATAGTATAGAGCAGATTTTGGAATACTATAGCCGTATTGAGCAGGAAACCGATCTGCTGGAAAATAAAGATGAGCGGCTGGAGCAGCTCATTGCAAAACGGGACGAGTTGCTGTCCGATTTGCTTGAGATTTCGGAAGAGCTTACAGAAGCACGTGAAATTTGCGCTGAAGAGCTTGCAGAGCAAGTGGAGCAGGAGTTAAAAGACCTACAGATGGAAAGAACGTCACTCAAGGTGCGCATTGATCCAATTGAAGATCCACGCGGATATGAGTACAAAGGTCTGAAGGTAAGACCTACCAAGCAGGGCATTGATAATGCTGAATTTCTTATTTCCCCTAATCCAGGTGAGCCATTACGTCCACTTGGTAAGATCGCTTCAGGCGGTGAGCTATCACGTATCATGTTGGCGATGAAAAGTATTTTTGCGCGTCATGATCAAATTCCAGTACTCATTTTTGACGAGGTGGATACTGGGGTGAGTGGTCGTGCAGCTCAATCCATTGCCGAGAAGCTATATCGTTTATCTTCCGTTTGTCAGGTGTTCTCCATTACTCATTTGCCACAGGTGGCATGTATGGCAGATCATCAGTACCTTATTGAGAAAAATGTTCATGACGGACGGACCATGACTCAAATTGAGGGACTTACGGAGGACGGGCGTGTTAAAGAATTGGCACGGATGCTGGGCGGTGTGGAAATTACCGAAAAAACATTGCATCACGCACAGGAAATGCTGAATTTGGCGGAAGGAAAGAAAGCCTGAAAAGAGCGGCCGGCGTAATGTTTAACAGTTATAAAAGCCTGGGGGCAAGGTTACCTTATAGGTACGCAATTGGCGACCACCTTTACTCGTCAAGCGAAAGAAGCAAAGGGAGCGTGACAGCCATTGAATTTTTACTCCAGGATCAAATTGCTCGGTCTTTTGCTTGTTTTTCTTATGTGTTCTATCGGTAACGCTCAGCATGTGCAAGCAGCGCTGCCTCCACAAGCTTCTTTGGATTTGTTCGGTTCTAAAAGCGTGAGGACAACCCAAGAAAGTGTAATTCCCGATTTAAAAGTATACCCGGGAGGGCAGACGATTGGGGTTAAAGTAAAATCTTCAGGAGTGCTTGTCGTCGGTCACCATATCATTCAGGAAAGTAATGATCGTAAGGTATCACCTGGTGAAACAGCGGGGATTCGCCTAGGGGATCGGATTACACACATGAACGGCAAACCACTCAATAGCCTGGCAAGGGTTGCTGAAGTAGTAGACGAAGCAGGTAAGAATAAAAAGGCGCTCGACATTACGCTTTGTCGAGGTGAGCAGACCATTTCCACCAAGTTAACACCAGCATATGATCAGGATGATAAAGCATGGCGGCTTGGGTTGTATATTAGGGACTCGGCTGCAGGTGTAGGTACATTAACGTTTTACGCACCAGACCAAGGTGTATACGGGGCCTTGGGCCACGTAATTACCGATATGAATACCCAAACCCCTATTGTCGTGGGAAGCGGAGAGATTGTGCAGTCCAATGTGACATCAATTGCGAAAAGCCAAAGTGGGGAACCAGGAGAAAAACGCGCTCATTTTCTCAAAGATCATCGGGTATTAGGAAATATTGAACGAAATACGAATTTCGGAATCTTTGGGAAAATGTCAGATGAGCCGCAATATGGATTGTATTCGACTCCTATTCCGGTGGCTCTTGCGAATGAAGTAAAGGAAGGACCTGCAGAAATTTTGACTGTACTGGAAGGTCAACAAATTCAGCGGTTTCAGGCGGAAATTGTACACATTTCTCAGCAGGACAAACCGGCAACCAAAGGACTTGTGATTCGTATTGTAGATCCAAAGCTGTTGGATAAGACCGGGGGAATCGTGCAAGGAATGAGCGGTAGTCCGATCATCCAAAATGGTAAGCTTATCGGGGCTGTAACACATGTATTTGTGAATGATCCTAAATCAGGTTACGGTTGTTTTATCGAATGGATGCTGCGCGATGCAGGAATCATGCAGAATAACGTAAGCTTAAAATCATCTTCTAATCTTAAGGCGAGCTAGTGGCCTTAAGATTTTTTTGTCGAAAAGCAGGGGAATAGCTCATAATTGCAAGATAAAGAATCAATTATAATAGAAACTATAAAAAAAATAAATAAAAATAATTTTCGACAGAAGGAATTCATAATTCGATGTCGAAATCATATACTCCGACAAGAAATATTTATATACTGTAAACAGATATCACAATGGAATATCACTCAATGAGGAGGAAGTACATTGCAAAAAATTGAGGTATTGTTGGCTGATGACAACCGGGAATTTACGAATTTGCTTGCTGAATATATTTCCGATCAGGAGGATATGGAAGTTACAGGAATCGCCTATAACGGCGAAGAAGTGCTCCAACGCATCGCAGAATCCCGCAACATACCTGATGTACTTATTTTGGATATTATTATGCCTCATCTGGATGGTCTGGGTGTATTGGAGCGTTTGAGAGAAATGAACCTGACTCCACAGCCGAAAATCATTATGCTGACTGCATTCGGTCAAGAAAATATTACACAGAGGGCCGTACAGCTCGGGGCATCTTATTATATTTTGAAGCCGTTTGACATGGAAGTGCTGGCTAACCGTGTTCGCCAATTGGTGGGACCTCAGTTAGTTAACAGCAGTCCGGTGACCATTTCATCCATGCGGTCCAACGTTGTACCTATGGGTAAGACGAAAAACCTGGATGCCAGTATCACGGCCATCATACATGAAATTGGTGTACCAGCTCACATCAAGGGCTATCAATATTTACGTGAAGCCATTACGATGGTGTACAATAATATCGAAATTTTAGGAGCCATCACCAAAACATTATATCCGGCAATTGCCGAAAAGTTCAAAACGACGGCATCTCGCGTAGAACGCGCCATTCGTCATGCTATCGAGGTAGCATGGACCCGCGGAAATATCGACAGCATTTCACACCTGTTCGGTTACACCATTAATATCAGTAAGTCCAAACCAACCAATTCAGAGTTCATAGCGATGGTGGCAGATAAGCTGAGAATTGAGAACAAGGTGTCCTGAAAGGGCCAGAATGATTGATGAAGCAAGGAATTCTTGGGTTTTGACGTTTATCAATGATAATTGTAGGGACGGCTACGAATCTCCATAACAGCCGTCCCGATACCGATAAACTTCTGAATAGTGGACAACTAATACCGCCTTTTTATTGGTTCTTCCAGAGACCAGTAAAGGAGCGGTATTTTTTATAATTAAAACAATCTTTCAAATGAGGTGAATCGGATGTCTTTCCGTACTGTTCGAAGTATTTAGTTTCCGGGTTGGAAAAAAACGCGTACCAGCCGTCAAGGGGGGAGTCTATCCTTTTGACTAAACAAACTAAAATTTTGAATGATATCGGTCTGCTAGCCCATAGCTTTTATCCTTAATTGGAAGATGAAAAGTAAATGAATTCAATAGAGTATAAAGAGTTTTATGATAAGATTGGAAAAATCAACGGATGGGATTTCAGTAACGTGAAATGTATCTCCAAAGGCGTAAAATGGGACTTCTACAATGAAGTAGCGAAGACATGCAAGAAGTCGGACATATTGCTTGACATCGGTACTGGCGGCGGGGAAGCCATTTTATCAATAGCAGATTCTGCATTACTTCTAGTTGGGATTGACCATTCCACTGGAATGATCGAAACGGCAGCCAAGAATTCTGCTGAATCAGACATAGCAAATGTTCGTTTTCTCCAGATGGATGCTGAAAATCTAAATTTTCCTGAGAACTTCTTTAATGTAATCTCTTCTCGACATTCATGGTTTTGTGCAAAAGAAATAGCAAAGGTTTTAGTAAAGGGTGGCATGTTCCTGACACAGCAAGTAAGCGAAAACGACAAATTAAATATTAAAGAAGCGTTTGGAAGAGGACAGGCATGGGGGACTAAGAAAGACTCGTTAAAAGCTAAATATATTACGGAATTAAGTGATGCGGGCTTTAACGACATACAGTCATTTGAATTCAATGCAACCGAATATTATCAGACTCCTGCAGACTTAATATTTCTCTTGAAATACACTCCAATAGTTCCTAACTTCGGAGAAAAAGAAATTGATTTTCAAATACTCCAACAATTTATTTTGGAAAACCAAACCGAAATAGGAATAAGGACAAATTCAGAACGATTTATGGTGATTGCTAGGAAGTAAAACATAAAGAGATACCCGTTTTGGGTATCTTTTTTTTAAACTTAGAAGTTTGATGCAATAAGTGAATAAAGATTTGCAGCATCTCTCTTGCTATATATGACGGTACAATTGTTGGGAATTATAAAACATAATACTCTACAAGAGGTATATAATATAAACCTGAATTAGTTTCGCTAACCATCACAAAGAAAAATTTTCCTTTTGTAGACAGTTCTGAAATTCTCTTTAATTTTGATATAAACTATGTGTCGTTTCTTGTCGATATAGTATCTAATATAAAGAGAACTGAGGAGCGAATATATGAAATTTAACATTCGAACAAAATTGATATTGGGTTTTCTTGCGGTAATAATATTATTGATTGTCATTAGTACAACATCTATCTCAAAAATGAAAAATTTAGGCGACACTTCGATGGAAATAGATAGCCATTGGATGCCAAGTGTGACTATCCTGGGGACGCTAAACGGCGAAATATCTGATGTAGAACGGCTCTCCCTGAATATTATTGTAGAGCGCGATCCGGCGGAAGTTGAGAAGGTTCAGGCCGAATATGATAAGGTTTTAAAAAAGGTTGAGGATGACCGAAAAACATACGAAAAATTAATTGCTACCCCTAAAGAACGTGAAATGTATGAAGAATTCTCCAAAAATTATGCGGAGTATTTGGCTAAGTTGCCAGAAGTGATTGCAGCAGGGAAAGCTAATGATTACACTCAATCAAGCATACTCCATCAAGAGTCCTATAAGTTATGGTATAGTTCAAACGATATGATCAGTCAGCTCATTAAATTGAATGCAGATGGATCTAAACAAACTACGAAAGAAGCGGTTGACAACTTTATTTCAGGTAGACAACTGGTCATCGTTTTGAGCGTTGCAGCCGTTATATTAGCATTGATCATGGCAATCATCATCGCCCAAATTATTACTAAACCCATCTTGCGAATCAGTCGTGCTGCTGAAAGTATCGCATCGGGTGATCTTACAAGTGAAGCTATCATTGTGAAGGGCAAGGATGAGATCAGTACGTTGGCACATTCCTTTAATGTCATGGTTGAGAACCTTCGTGAACTGATTCAATCTGTGAGTAAGACGACTGAGCTGGTAACCACTTCCTCAGAAGAATTGACGGCCAGCGCAGAGCAAAATAGCCAAGCTTCTGCACAAATAACCGAAACGGTGCAAGAAGTAGCTACTGGAACAGGAGACCAGGTAGATATGGTGACGAAATCGTCCCAAGCTATTGAGGAAATGTCTATCGGTGTTGAACAAATCGCCATCCGCGCGCAAAATGTATTCGCATCTGCGCAAGATGCGGCCCATAAATCGGCTGAAGGTAACCAGATGATTCAGCAGGCAGTTACGCAGATGAATGCCGTGAATGATTCTATGAATGGATTGGCAGATCTCATGGCTGGATTGGGAGAGCGCTCAGACGAAATTGGCAAGATCATTGATGTTATCACCAATATTTCTAGTCAGACCAACCTTCTTGCCTTGAATGCTGCGATTGAAGCGGCCCGTGCAGGAGAACATGGTCGCGGATTTGCTGTAGTTGCAGGCGAAGTTCGCAAGTTGGCTGAACAATCGGCTCATTCTGCTCAACAAATTACGGAGCTTGTGGGATTGATTCAAAAGGATACTACCCATGCTATTGAGGCGGTAGCGTCCAACGGGAAGGATGTCATGACAGGTCGTGAAGTTGTACAAAATGCAGGCGCATCCTTTGAACTCATTCAGGAAACCGTAAATAAAGTGGCCAGTGAAATTGAAGAGGTTTCTGCCGGATCAGAACAAATGTCTGCAAGTACTGATGAGATTGTTGGTTTTGTCAGACAAATTTCAGCAATTGCTGAAGAGGCTGCAGCCGGGACACAGCACGTGTCTGCTGCGACTCAAGAACAACTGGCATCGATGGAGGAAATTGCTTCCTCTGCAAGAAACCTGTCCAAAATGGCAGAAGATCTGCAAGGACAAATTGGTAAATTCAAAGTATAATTCATATACTGCTTTTTATGTCTCAGAGGAATAGCTGCTCTATTGTGAGCGGCTTTTTTCTGTTTTTTATTAATACATTGCAATTAAAGAGTGGAGATAAGAAGAGCCTGTAATTGGAACGATATGATATAATGGTGGGAAATTCTTTGGGTTGGAGTGACATCATGGACAATAAGACTGAACTTAAAGCAAGTGACCTACGTCAGTTAGCGATAGATAAAATCATAGCCACACCATTTTTGAATGATTTTAAGTATCTGAAAAGCAGAAAAGTTTTGAAAAAAGACACCAAGGAATTTATATTTGAAATTTATTTTGGTGCGACTAAATATGGTGCATTAAAAGTTTATATTATCGTGGAATCCAAAAAAATAAAAAAGAAGTATAGTACGGGGGCTTGTTTTCAGAGTGAGTTGATTGCTCTGACTAAGAAATATACGGGAAACAGGGATTACCTTGTGTCCACAGAAGCAGAAAGAGAGCGCGTGATCCAAGAGATTATTGAAGATATCTACACTTTCGCGTTGCCTTTTTTCAAGCGATTTGAACATGTAGAAACACTAGCAGAACAAGTACATAAGTCAGGTTTTTTACCGCATCGCAAACGCTTTGATAAGTTTAATCCGTTGACGAAAAGATTCATTGATTTTTATTATCAAGGGGAGTAATGTAGCCATCTGAGGCATTTTTGTTCTTGTTCTCACCATTGAGCAGTAGATAAGCATTTTGATAAGGAGAACGATTTCCCTAGAGTAGATATTATCGTTTTTTAAAAGGATGATGTACAATTTGTAAAACGGTCAATGTACTCCTCAGGAGAAGATGATTTACCTAACATGCTCAATTTCTTGCTAAGAGGCGAGTCAATGTTGCATTAGAGGGTACGGTTTTTATGTGGGTAGGCATTGGATGAACAGCACAGAGGCTGTACACACGGGTATATTTTAATGAATAAAACTATAGGCTAAGTCATCGCATTGAACGGGCTAGTGGTATTAACCCAATTGATTCTAAAGCAAAGGCGGGGATGAGAGCATGTGGAATAGTCTGACTTGGGTGTTCTTCGGCGTGTTGTTGGTGGCATTGGGTTGGATTGTTAAAGCAAGGCGTAATCGCAGCAGCAACAAACAAGTGAATGAACAGCGGGGCAGTAATGTCGTTGAATTTCGTCCTCGTAAGTCTGCTCGACAATCCCGCACTGGAAATGAATCTAAGTCTAAAGGGTCTTCCGGTTCACGCGTGAATACAAAAGCAGCAGGTATTCAGGCCCAAACTGGATTTGGACTGTCTGACTCAATCCAGGGCACTGGCAAGCAAAAATGTTCCTTTTGTAAAAAAGAAGAGAAATTAACCTTCTATGCGGATGACAATGGATCGCTGTATGGGGTCTGCAAAGAGTGTAAACATAAGGCGGAAAGACAAGATATGTTGCCACTTTAGTCTATACAGACTGTTGAGGACCATCATTAAGAGAATTCTTAAACTAATAAAAACTCCCAACCCATGTAGTAATTGGTTAGGAGTTTTTTGCCTATGTTCTACATTGTTATCTAAGTTGCCTGTCAATTAATTCCTCAAGCGCATCTGCTATGTGATCTGGTCCATAGGATAGCTCTTCCCGGCTTAAGCTCAACCAGGCATGACGCTCATCCATATCAAAGGCACTCTCCAGCCAACCAGACAACCCTCTGCCCCTGCGGTCTACTTCTACAAGCACATGCACACCCTCGGGTTCCAACTGCATAACCAACTCTAGTTCCTCGATATCCCGTGCATATTCCGAGCCGGGCGTAAATTCAAACTCCTGCACGAATGGAACACTGCGTCCAAGCTTGGGGTGACGTTCGCATGAGGAGGAGCGGAATCGGAAACCCAACAGGTGAACCGCCTCAAACACTGTATTCATATAGGGATGTGGCTCAATTTTGAGTGAATCACGATCGGTCGGGTCCAAAGCCATGCCAATATCTAATGCTGTTTCCAGCCAGACGGGCTGTTTGGCGTGAGTAACAGGAGTTTCCAACGGCAATCTGAAGGAAAAAGGAATTTCAAGCTCTTGTCCTTGCTCTAGATGAAAGCCGTCAGATACCTTAATTCGTGCAATGCAGCAGGTGGTGGTAGTTTTTTTATCATCGTGCTCCACGATATATTCAGTCTTGAGCTCGATGTCAATTTTGCCAATTTCCTGATCAATTTTGCCGCCTTTGATGCGCATGACGCCACTAAGTTCTTCCCCAGGCACATATACGGCTTGATCCACCAGCGTATCGAGTTTAGCTGAACCGATTCCTGCGCTTGCTAAGATTTTGTTAAAGAAACTCATTATTCCTTCCCCCCATATAATCTCATGGTCATGATATACAAACGAAGACTAAAAACTTGTACAGCTTAACCGGATATACGGGGGAATGATTCGAATCGTTCCAAAAAAATGCAAGAAAAAAGTCACTGGTACTCACGTAGGCATATTGCAGTTTGTCGATCCATCTGTCTACTAATCGCAGTTCACTTTATGAGGAGGTATAAAGCAATTTCGACAACGAGGCTCATAAGCCTCAGAGTCGCCGATCATCACAATAGGTCCCACAGTGGAAGGTTTACCATTTACCATACGTTGCGTAAATACTGCTTCCGAGCTGCCACATACAGCGCAAAAGGAAGTCAGCTTCTCGATGTCATCCGCCATGGCGAGCAGACCACCGACATAGCCGAATTCCTTGCCTCGGTAATCCAGATTCAGCCCATCGGCAATGACATGCTTGCCGCAATAAGCTAGCTCTTGTACGAGCGACATAATATGACGACTGAAAAACTGGACTTCGTCAAAGGCAACCACGTCGGCATCTTGTGTTTCTTGCAAAATACGCTGAACGAGCTCATCTGTGAGTTTTCTGGGGATAGAGATAGCGGGCAGCCGATATCCGATCCGGCTTACTATTTCGTCCTCGGCATAACGATTATCTTCAGCGGGTTTGTAAGCGACCACTTTACGATGCCCGTATTGGATTAGTTTTTGACAGCGGCGAATCAATTCGCCGGATTTTTCACTGAACATGGGGCCTGTAATAATCGTAATTCGTCCTGTAGGCAAAGCGAATTCCCCTCTCTCTAACATGTACATAACACTGTTAATCTTCTTCTCCGAAAGAAAACGCCATTATAGATTACCATAACCAGCCGTATACAGACTAGAGAAAATATATTGATTTTCGACATGTTTTTGTATGTCCATTCCTAAAACGTAAATGTGGTCGTCATTGCTCTGCCGCCGCGGGCATGATATGGTGAAGCGTAGTGGAATGAAGGGAAGAGTGAAAGGCATGGACGAAAAAAATACGGATTATAGTGCCAAAAAAGGAGCATTACTGGAGCAAGGACTGATCAGCCCGCAAGCTATAGAACTCATCACTGAGCTGGAGACAGAGCTGAACTTTCTGCGCAAGCAAAATGAATCATTTCGCAAGGCGCTGCGAGCCAAATCAGCACAAAGTTCAAGGATGTCTACCAAATTACGAGATGCGCTGTATGAATGATATGGAAAGAGATCTGGATTAAATGGTTAACTTTTTTGTAGCCTATGCCTAAACGCTATATTTTGTACAGTGAAATAAAGAGAGTACAATAAGCTATATATAATCAATTGTTAATGGAGGAGAAACATGACTATACATTGTGATGTCGCTATTTTGGGTGGAGGAACCGGGGGGTATGTAGCAGCTATTCGTGCCGCCCAGCTTGGCAAAGAAGTGGTTATCATCGAAAAGGACAAGCTTGGCGGAACCTGTCTGCACCGTGGTTGCATTCCGAGTAAGGCCTTGCTACGCAGTGCGGAAGTATATGCGACAATTAAGGAAAGTGCACAATACGGTATTGAGACATCGGGAGCACAGCTTGTATTTCCCAAGGTTCAGGAGCGTAAGGAAGCCGTTGTGGAGCAGCTGCATCAGGGCGTTCAATTTTTGATGCGTAAAAATAAAATTACGGTGCTGAGCGGTAAGGGACGCGTGATTGGGCCGTCTATATTTTCTCCAAAAAGCGGGGCAGTTGCTGTGGAATTAGAAGATGGCGAGATGGAGACGATTGTTCCTGCACATCTCATTATTGCAACGGGATCACGCCCGCGTGTGCTGTCCGGGCTAGAGCCAGATGGCGAATTTATTCTGAGTAGTGACGAAGCGTTATCGATGGAGGAGCTACCCGCATCCCTGATTATCGTGGGCGGTGGTGTGATTGGCGTGGAGTGGGCTTCCATGCTAAATGATTTTGGCGTAGAGGTTACGGTGGTTGAAGCCGCGAATCGGCTCATCCCCACGGAAGACGAAGACGTTTCGCGTGAAATGCAGCGCTTGTTAACCAAGCGTGGTGTCAAGGTGCTGACGGGTTCACAAGTGCTGGCTAAAACATACGGCAAAGATGAGGAAGGTGTACAGATTGACGTGCAAAAAGGGGAAGAAACCGAAACCCTCAGCGCTTCCAAATTGCTCATTTCTGTAGGGCGTCAGGCCAATGTGGAAAATATCGGGCTGGAAAATACGGATATCCGCGTAGAGCATGGCTTTATCTCGGTTAATGAGCATTTGCAGACGAATGAACCACATATTTACGCCATTGGAGATTGTATCGGCGGCTTACAACTGGCGCATGCGGCAAGCCATGAAGGTTTGCAGGCGGTTCATCATCTGGCGGACGAAGAGTTTCACAGTGTACCTAACCATCTGATTCCGCGGTGTATTTATACACGGCCTGAAGCCGCGAGCGTCGGCTTAACGGAACAAGAAGCCCGTGAGCGTGGACATCAGGTGAAGACAGGGAAGTTCCCTTTTCAAGCTATCGGAAAATCGCTAGTATACGGCAGTCGGGACGGCTTTGTCAAAGTAGTGGCCGACGAGAAGACCCATGATATTCTCGGTGTACATATGATCGGTACGCATGTGACGGATCTGATCAGCGAGGCCGCTCTTGCACAACTGCTGGATGCTACGCCGTGGGAAGTCGGACAGCTTATTCACCCGCATCCGACGTTGTCGGAGATTTTGGGAGAAGCGATGTTGGCCGTTGATGGACAGGCGATTGGCATATAGACCTTTCAAATAAATCGGTGCTTTTCTTTTTGGGCAGAAAAGGATTATAATGGGGTTAGCCAGAGTTTAGTACCAGGTTTTAAGACAAGATGGTACTAGGAACTGGAAGTAGGATGTTTGACACTTAAGGAGGTGCCTCAATGAGTTCTAAAGGCGCTGTAGACGCTGGCTTCAGACATGAACAGCTGGGACTTACTCACGGACAAGTTATTGATATGTACAGATATATGTTGCTCGCAAGAAGATTTGACGAGCGCAACATGCTCCTGCAACGGGCAGGGAAAATTAATTTCCACGTTTCTGGCATTGGACAGGAGGCGGCACAAGTAGGTGCAGCTTTCGCCCTTGACCGGGAAAAGGACTATTTTCTTCCCTATTATCGGGATTATGGATTCGTGCTTGCGGTAGGAATGACGCCGCGCGAACTGATGCTGTCGGCATTTGCTAAGGCAGATGATCCCAATAGCGGTGGTCGCCAGATGCCAGGTCATTTTGGTAGTAAACGGCTACGTATTGTGACAGGCTCCAGCCCAGTAACGACACAGGTTCCGCATGCAGTGGGTGTAGCTTTGGCTGCCAAAATGCAGAAAAAGGATTTTGTATCATTTGTTACGTTTGGGGAAGGCTCCAGCAATCAGGGAGATTTTCACGAGGGCTGTAACTTTGCTGGTGTACAGAAGCTGCCAGTCATCATTATGTGCGAGAACAATCAATATGCGATATCGGTTCCGATTCATAAACAGTTGGCAGGCAAGGTAAGCGACCGAGCATTGGGATATGGATTCCCAGGGATTCGAGTCGATGGTAATGATGCGTTGGCCGTATATGCGGCGGTGAAAGAAGCACGGGAACGTGCTGTCCGTGGTGAAGGTCCTACGTTGATCGAAGCCATGATGTACCGCCTGTCTCCTCACTCCACCTCGGATAATGATCTGGCTTACCGAACCAAGGAGGAAGTGGATGAGAATTGGGCCAAGGATGGCGTAGCCCGTATGAAAAGCTACTTGATTGAATGCGGCATTTGGGATGAGGCCAAGGATGCGGATCTGTCGGCTGAGCTGCTGCTCGAAATCAAGGAAGCGATTGATTATGCAGATAATGCGCCTTTTCCAAAGCCCGAAGATACGCTGCTGCATGTGTATGCAGATAGCGATGGGGAGGGCCTGTAACGATGGCGATTATGGAATATATTGATGCGATTCGTCTTGCGATGAAAGAAGAGATGGAGCAGGATGAAACAGTTTTTGTATTAGGTGAGGATGTCGGGGTGAAGGGCGGTGTCTTTACAACGACAAAGGGGCTGATGGACCAATTCGGTGAGCAACGTGTCATGGATACGCCATTGGCTGAGTCGGCTATTGCCGGGGTAGCGATTGGTGCAGCCATGTACGGAATGAAGCCGATTGCTGAAATGCAATATTCGGACTTCATGCTTCCGGCGACGAATCAGATTATTAGTGAAGCAGCTAAAATCCGCTACCGCTCTAACAACGATTGGAACTGTCCTGTTGTAATTCGCGCACCAATCGGTGGAGGGATCTTTGGCGGTTTGTATCACTCTCAGTGTCCAGAATCTATCTTTTTTGGTACGCCGGGTTTGAAAATTGTTGCTCCATTTACACCTTATGACGCAAAAGGATTGCTGAAAGCAGCCATTCGTGACCCTGATCCAGTGCTATTTTTTGAAAATAAAAAATCCTACAAGCTGATCAAGGGTGAAGTGCCTGAGGATGATTATATCGTTCCGATTGGCAAGGCTAATCTATTACGTGAGGGTGACGATATTACGGTCATCGGTTATAGCCAGCCTTTGCATTTTGTCATGCAGGCTGCTGAGGAATTGGAGAAGGAAGAGGGCATTACTGCACAGGTTGTGGATTTACGCACACTCCAACCGCTGGACCGCGAAGCCATTGTTGAGGCTGCACGACATACGGGTAAAGTATTAATCGTGCATGAGGACAACAAAACGGGCGGCATCGGTGCCGAGGTATCGGCTATTATTAATGAGGAATGTCTGTTCGAGCTGGATGCACCGATTGAGCGCCTATGTGCTCCTGATGTACCAGCTATGCCGATCAGTCCACCGATGGAGAAGTTTTATATGTTAAACAAGGATAAAGTGAAGGAAGCCATGCGCCGTCTTGCAATGTATTAATATAGGGCAGATTGGACGAAAGCATTCCAAAAGTGTAGCGGGGGTAGCGGTAAAACGCGCCCTCCTATGATGTTAAGGAGTTGAAAAAATGTCAGACCAAACACAATGGAACGACGTGACCATGCCACAACTGGCAGAATCGCTCGTATCGGCGACAATTGCCAAATGGCTCAAACAACCTGGGGAAACGGTAGAGCAATTCGAGCCGATTTGCGAGGTTATTACAGATAAAGTGAATGCAGAAATCCCATCCACATTGGACGGCATTATGGGTGATCTGTTGGCAGAGGAAGGTCAGACAGTAGCGGTAGGCGAGTTAATTTGCCGTATTCAGACGAAGTCGGCTGCACCTGCAGTGGCATCAGGGGCGACACCTGTTGCACCAGCATCTCAAAGCACCGTACAAACACAAACTCAGCAGAGTGCTGGATCGGATCAGTCCATGAGAGGACGGTTTTCCCCAGCGGTGCAAACCCTGGCTGCTGAGCATAATGTGGACTTAAGCCAAGTACCAGGCACGGGCATGGGGGGACGAATTACCCGCAAAGACGTGCTGAATTATGTGCAGCAGGGCAGTTCCGCTGCCACTGGAGCATCTGGACAGCCGACTGTGACGGCAACAGGACAAGGCTCTCCTTTTGCAGGAAGACAGCAGTCTGCCCCTCAGTACAGTACACCGATTCAAAATATGGACCCTGCTATTCCGGTTCGTAACAGTGGGATTCATTTGACGGAGGCTCCAAAAGCTCCTGTGATCGAAGTTGAGGGTGGCAACAATAACAGATCCGAGTATTTTATTGATGTTACACCCATCCGCAGTGCAATTGCTCGCAATATGCGACAAAGTGTTTCCGAAATTCCACATGCATGGACGACGATTGAGGTGGATGTGACCAACCTGGTGATGCTCCGCAACAAGATCAAAAACGAATTTAAACAAAAAGAAGGCATCAATATTACGTATCTTGCTTTTCTCATGAAAGCAGTTGTGAATGCAATCAAGGAATATCCGATCATGAATTCGGTCTGGGCAGTGGATAAAATTATCATCAAAAGAGACATCAATATTTCGTTGGCCGTGGGTACAGAGGACTCCGTTCTTACCCCTGTTATTAAAAAAGCGGATCAGAAAAATATTGCTGGTTTAGCTCGTGAAATTGACGATTTGGCACGTAAAACCCGGGAAGGCACGCTCAAATTGGACGACATGCAAGGCGGAACGTTCACTGTAAACAACACAGGCTCCTTTGGTTCCATTTTATCTTATCCGGTGATTAACTATCCGCAGGCTGCAATTCTTACCTTTGAATCCATTGTCAAAAGACCCGTGGTTATCGATGATATGATTGCAGTTCGCTCAATGGCTAATCTGTGCTTGTCGCTGGATCATCGTATTTTGGATGGAGTGATCTGTGGACGATTCTTGCAACGGGTTAAAGAAAATCTTGAAGGCTACACTTTGGATACGAAGCTGTACTAATCATCCGAACAGTTGAGGAAATGTACGGAGAGGAAGTGACAGGCCGTGAACAGACGACCGCTTGATGTAACCTATACGAATAGGATGGAATATGCCCATGCATGGGATGTCCAGAAGGAGATTGTGGGAAAGCTGGATGCGGGAGAGGCAAGAGAAACGCTTATGCTTCTCCAGCATCCACCGACCTACACGATTGGCTCTCAGCGGCATCCTGAGCATTTGCTCCTCACACCAGAGCAACTGAAGGAGCAGGGAATCAGCGTCTTTCAGATTGACCGTGGGGGAGACATTACATATCATGGGCCGGGGCAGCTTGTCGGATATCCTCTACTTATGCTCGGCAACCGGGAGGCGCTGAATCTGCATGGATACCTTCGAAGTCTGGAGGAAGTGATCATTCGGTTGTTGGCATCTTATGGGGTTGAGGGAAGTCGTAAGCCTGAATATACGGGGGTATGGATCGGGAATCTTAAAATTGCGGCCATTGGTGTCAAATTCAACAAGTGTAAGCACCGCCGGGGCTTCGTAACCAGCCATGGCTTTGCCTTTAACATCAAATCAGGGATACAGCATGAGGGCTTTGAGGGCATTGTCCCGTGCGGAATTCAGGAATACGGTGTGACATCATTGGAGGACTGCATACAGAAGCCTACGTCGGTGGAGCAGATTGCGAAGGAAATTGTACCGTACTTTGAACAGCAATTTTCATTTGCTGCGCAATGGCAAACGCATTCTTTCCAATAAAGGTAAGGCGGGCTATTGTGTATTTACACGGGAGCCCGCCTGTTTGCTTTACGTAACAGCTCGTCCACTCAAGGCTTCATAATGCCTTAGAGCAGCCGGATACCTTGAGCGGTATAGTTATTATAGTGGCATAATAAACGGCTCAATTACCATGAACAGTGTAGAACCAATCATAGCTGCGAGCATAATGTAGACGAAAAAACGAACCCATTTTTTGTTCGACATGTGTAACTCCTTTAGGATAGGTTTAAGTCATAGATAAGAACATCTATCCGTATTGTAGCGTAATCGGGAAAGAGAGGAAAGTTTAATGACAGTAAAAGTAGTAAAAGACCGAATCGTACAGGAATTTATGGAACTCGTACAGGTGGATAGCGAAACGAGAAATGAGCAGGAAATATCACGCGTCCTAAAAGAAAAGTTTAATGCTCTCGGGCTGGAAGTAATGGAAGACGATTCTCGTGAAAGAACTGGACATGGTTCAGGCAATCTGATCGTCACCTGGAAAGCGGAAGGTGTAGAGCAAGCACCCAAATTATTTTTTACCTGCCACATGGATACCGTTACTCCGGGTAAAGGCATTAAGCCGCAGTTGGGTGAGGATGGCTGGATTCGTAGTGACGGTTCAACGATTCTGGGGTCTGACGACAAGGCGGGAATTGCTGCTTTGTTCGAGGCGATTCGTGTCGTGCGTGAACAGAATATTCCCCATGGTCAAATCCAGTTCGTGATTACGGCTGGCGAGGAATCTGGTTTGATGGGGGCACGTGCGATGAAGCCAGACGTGCTAGATTCTGATTTCGGATATGCTTTGGATTCGAATGGTGAGGTCGGCTCTATTTGTATAGCTGCCCCCACGCAGGCACGTATTGAAATGAAGATTACTGGGAAGTCCGCTCATGCGGGGGTAAATCCCGAAGATGGCATTAGTGCCATTCAGGTCGCTTCTAAAGCAATTTCTAAAATGAAACTAGGACGGATTGATAAGGAAACGACCGCTAACATCGGCAGTTTTGAGGGCGGCGGCGCGACGAATGTGGTATGCGATTTTGTGTTGATCCGTGCAGAGGCACGTAGTATTGTGCAGGAAAAGGTTAATCATCAAATTCAGCATATGCGTGAAGCGCTGGAAACCACCGCACGCGAATTTGGTGCACAGGGAGAGTTCCGCAGTGAAGTCATCTATCCGGCATTCAGCTTTACGGAGCATGATGAAGTTGTACAGGTTGCACAACGTGCAATTCAAGGACTGGGACTGGCAACGCCAACCTTTCATTCCGGTGGTGGCTCAGATGCAAATGTGTTCAACGGGCTTGGAATTCCGACGGTGAATTTGGCTGTGGGCTATCAGAACATCCATACAACAGAGGAAAAGATCAAGGCCGATGACCTGGTGAAGGTTGCTGAAGTTGTCGTAGCTCTGATTCAAGAAACCACAAAATAAACTTGTATCATACACTTGCAATATATTGAAAAAAGGTTCAGGTTAAAGACAGGAACAGTGTTCCTTCGTCTTTAGACCTGAACCTTTTTTGGAACAACTAGCGAAGCGATAGTGGCTGTAGGTCCGTGTTCCTTTTGCCATTGGCGCAAGAGTGCTTGAATCTGCCAAGCTTTACCAACGATATGGAGGGTGCTTTCAGTACGGTAGCTTTTCATTTCTGCATCTCCTCATGACAGGAAGTTTGTTATTCTACCACCAGCTTATGTACAAAGTGGACAAGTTAGACTAACTTTGGTGATAATTAATAAAGAAAGATAGATATGAAGGAGGAAACTTACTGATGAACGAGCAAACGAATGGACAATTGAACAATTCAACAAACGATGCACCTCGCAAGCCTTATTCGAATCCTGCGCTAGAGGAAAAGACCGTGTCCACACAGCCTATCTTTGAGGGAAAGGTCATTACATTACAGGTAGACACGGTTGAGCTTCCCGACGGCTCCACTGGAAAGCGTGAGATCGTAAAGCATCCAGGGGCGGTGGCTGTTTTGGCTCTACATGAAGGGAAAATGCTGGTCGTGGACCAGTACAGACAGGCGATGGGGCGCTGTGAGGTAGAAATTCCTGCAGGTAAGCTAGAGCGGGGTGAAGACCCGATGGAAGCAGCGGGGCGTGAGCTGAGAGAAGAGACAGGTTATACTGCTAAGTCGTTGAAGCTGCTGCACTCCTTTTATACCTCTCCTGGCTTTGCGGATGAAATCATTCATCTGTATGTGGCCGAAGAACTGGAGTTAGGTGAGATGGAACCGGATGAGGATGAATTTCTGGAGCTGTTTGAGGTGACGCTGGAAGAAGCACAGACGCTCATTCGTGAAGGACGGATAAGTGATGCTAAAACGATTTTGGCCGTCTATGCATGGCAACTCCGCCAACTTACAGGGAGCTTCTGAGCGTATGGATGAAAATATAGCAGAACTTAACGACTACTTTGCAGACTTGCATATTCATATTGGCAGGACAGAGAAGGGAAATCCGGTCAAAATTAGTGGCAGCCGCGATCTGACCTTTGCCAACATAGCTAAGGAAGCCTCCGGTCGCAAAGGAATTGGGCTAATCGGTATCATTGACTGCCATGCACCTAATGTACAGGAGGATATTCGTACCTATTTACATACGGGTGAAATGAAGGAAATCAGCGGCGGAGGTATCGCATACCGGGATACGGTTATCCTCCTTGGCACGGAGCTGGAAATACGTGCTGAAGGTCGTCCTGAGGCGCACGTACTGGCCTATTTTCCAGATCTGGCGGCGATGGAGGATTTTACCCAATGGCTGGCCCGGCATATGAAAAATGTTAATCTCAGCTCACAACGAATCTATGCACCGCCACGCGAGTTGCAGCAGCAAATTTACAGACGTGGAGGCATTATGGTGCCTGCGCACGTCTTTACTCCTCATAAGGGCATATACGGCAGTTCAGCGGCTCGTATGGAGGAACTGCTGGATATGGAGCTCATTAGTGGGGTGGAGCTGGGACTGAGCGCAGATTCGTCTATGGCCGGTTTAATTTCGGAACTGGATCGCTTCAGCTTTCTCACGAATTCAGATGCCCATTCACTCGGGAAAATCGGACGAGAATACAATAAATTATCACTGGCGAAGCCGTGTTTTGATGAATTCAGAATGGCTTTGGAGCGGCGGGAAGGACGACGGGTGCGTGCCAACTACGGATTAAATCCAAAACTGGGCAAATACCATCGCTCTTACTGTCAAAGCTGCGGTACGATTATTGACGAGCAACAGATGGCGGATGAACGCTGTCCTGACTGTGGTCATACCAAGCTGGTGCGAGGAGTGCTGGATCGAATATGGAGCATTGCCGACCGTGAGCAACCCATGATTCCCTCCCATCGTCCGCCGTACATTTACCAGATTCCACTGGAATTTATTCCAGGTCTGGGCAAAGCCAAGCTGAACCAGCTATTGGCTGCATTTGGAACAGAAATGAATATTTTACATGAGGTTACACAGGAGGAGTTAGCAGCAGTCGTCGGAAAAGTGCTGGCAGAGCAAATTGTGCTTTCACGCGAGGGGCGACTGTCGCTTGTATCCGGTGGTGGTGGAACATACGGCAAAATAGCTAAGTCCTAGTAAGTCTTGTCCCTCTAAAGGCATATCAGCGTCTGCTTGTTCATAACCATAAATTATCTATGCCGCTGGCTTGGCACATCATTCGTGATGTTTGATCCGCAGCGAAAGCTGCCCCATTTCTAGCCATCAGCCGTCGGATTACGGTTGTTTTTTGGACAAACAAGCAGATGAAAGGGGCAGGACGCCGATGCAATGGTTTCGTCATACGTTAAAGGATCAGACGCCATATTATGTGTTCTTGGCTGTGCTGTTTCTGGTGGGAGTCGTCTTTGGCGCACTTATGGTAAACGCACTCTCGCTGGAGCAGTTACAGGATTTGTCCCGTTACCTGAAGGATTTTTTTGTAACGGTCAATCAAAACGAACAGGGCTTCGCTGATTCGCAGGCGGCTTCGACCTTTTGGGATAGCGTATCTTTACATCTGAAATGGGTCGGCCTAATTTGGGTGTGTGGCCTTTCGGTTATTGGTCTACCGGGTATTCTTGTATTGAATTTCCTCAAGGGTGTGCTAATCGGATTTTCAGTAGGTTATCTGGTGGGGCAATATTCGTGGAAAGGACTGCTATTTTCTTTGGTTTCAGTTGCTCCCCATAACCTGCTCGTGATTCCGGTACTGCTCGTCTGCAGCGTGGCTGCGATGACTTTTTCCATCCATATGATCAAAACCAAAATACTCGCTACCCGGCCGTCAGACGGAATGCTGCGTCCGTTGCTGTCTTACGCAGGGTTGACTGCTGTGATGATCGTGCTTCTTATTGGTAGCGCGTCCTTTGAAACTTGGATCACCCCGGTTATGATGCAATGGGTCACTCCTATGCTGACAGCTTCCGTGTCATCTTGATCCGTTTCAAAATGTTTGACTTTATTTGTATAGACCCCCTATAATAATAGGAGTGAAAAAAGTGCAGTAGGCAGTAGCTTTGCAGGGGGAGGGAGACACATGGAAGCACGGATCGAAAAAATTAAGCAGCAGCTGCAATCCCAGGGCTACAAACTAACGCCTCAGCGGGAAGCCACCGTCAGAGTTTTACTTGAGAACGAAGATGATCATCTGAGTGCGGAAGATGTATTTATGCTCGTCAAAGAGAAAGCTCCCGAAATCGGTCTGGCAACCGTATACCGTACCCTAGAACTGCTAAGTGAACTGCATGTCGTGGAGAAAATTAATTTTGGTGATGGCGTTGCGCGTTATGATTTGCGCGGCGATACAACCAAACATCACCATCACCATTTGATATGTGTGCAGTGTGGCAGTGTAGATGAAATACTGGAAGATTGGCTTGGACCATTGGAGGAGCGCTTGGAACGAGAATATAACTTTACCGTAGTGGACCATCGTTTGGACTTCCACGGTATTTGTTATCGTTGTAAGGCGAAGAACGATACGACCGCTCAGAAATCTTTGGGCAAATCCAGAAAAAACAAATCTCAGGACTAAAAGCTGACTACCCAAGCTCTCACCGACGAAGATGCGTTCGGGAGAGCTTTTTTGGTTCGGAGCGTGTTGTTCGGGATTAAGCGGTATAAAAAGGAATAGCTTGTCATACCCTTCCATAGAGAGTCCTAATTAGGACCATATTCTGGGGAAAAGGCGGCTGATCCACATGGTACTATCGTTGCGGAGAGGACTAAAATGGCTACGTTTGATAATCTTGTTCGGGGCGCTGGCATGTATGTTCTTTTTTAGCCTCAGGCTGTTTACAGATTGGATAACACCTGTAGATCATTACCGAATACCGGAAGGACATGCAGTGAAGGTATTTGGCGGACAAAAAGTAAATGAAGGGTCCGAGCATCGAATAGCAGTGTTGGAACGTTTACGTTTCTTTTACTGGTATGGTGAATAGTCTAAGTAATCGGTCTTGATGAGCTTATGAAATGATGAAGGTAGCACACGAAGAAGCAGGCGCTGAGACTGAACCGCTGTATGCAGAACAAGGAGACTTTTGGAACTCATGAAAATGTACATTCAACCTTTCGTTCAATTTATGGAAGAGGAAAAGGGTTTGTCGCGCAGCACTTTGGAAGCGTATCAACGAGACGTACAGCAGTTTGTCGAGTTCGCAGAAAGCTGTGGTATTGAGCAGCCGGATAATGTCCAACGGTCACATCTGGTACTGTATTTGGGCCATTTGAAGGAACAGGGAAAGGCTGCGGCGACAATATCACGTAGCGTCGCCTCCATTCGCTCCTTTTTTCATTTTCTTATTCGGGAGGGAATTACGATCCATGATCCGTCTGTTCTGCTGGAGCTGCCCAAAGCGACTAAAAAGAAGCCCTCGGTGCTAACGCAGGATGAGATAGAGCGTTTGCTGGCCGCGCCAGATGTGACTGCCCCGCAAGGGGTGCGAGACAAGGCGATGCTGGAGTTGCTGTATGCGACGGGCATTCGCGTATCAGAGCTGATTGCCTTAAACGTGCGTGACGTGCGCACCGATTTGCGCTTTGTGCATTGTGGCGGCGAGGCAGGCAAGGAGCGTGTTGTACCGATCAGCCGTGAGGCATCACAGTGGGCACAAGCCTATATGGACGAGCAGCGTCTATTATTGCTGAGATCCGGGCAGGGTGAAGAAGCTCAGGTAGAGCAGGATGCCATGTTCCTGAACGTATCTGGACAGCGTCTCAGTAGACAGGGCTTCTGGAAAATGATTAAGAAGTACGGCCAGGAAGCAGGCATAAGCGAGGATATCACGCCCCACACGCTGCGGCATTCCTTTGCGGTACATATGCTGGAGGGCGGAGCGGACTTACGCTCTGTACAGGAAATGCTGGGTCATGCTGATCTGTCAACGACGCAGGTATATGCGCAGACGGCCAGACGGAATATGAAGGAAGTATATGAAAAGCATCACCCGCACGGCGGCAACCGCACTTCTCATGAAAGCAAAGATCGAACATAACGATACTTTGGTTTCATAGAAAATGTGATAATGACTATAACTTTACGATTGTACAAGTCAGGAGAGATATTAATGTCAACAGCCAACCAAGCTACAATTCAGGAAGCAGCAGATTATATCCGCGCCAAGAGCGGAATACGTCCAGAGATTGGCCTTATTCTGGGATCGGGTCTCGGTATTCTGGCCGATTTAATTCAGGATGGAATTAGTATTCCTTATCAGGATATTCCCCATTTTCCTGTATCGACGGTAGAAGGTCATGAGGGTGAATTACTGTTAGGCACGATTGAAGGTCGCGCTGTCGTCATGATGAAAGGGCGCTTCCATATGTATGAGGGCTATGGCCCGCAGCTGACGGCTTTCCCAGTTCGGGTGATGAAGCAATTGGGGATTCAAAGTCTGCTGGTGACGAATGCAGCAGGTGGTGTAAATACTTCCTACGAAGCAGGCGATCTGATGGTCATCTCGGATCATCTTAATCTGACAGGACAAAATCCGCTGATTGGACCAAACGATGCCGGTCTGGGCGTTCGTTTTCCAGATATGTCGGAGGCGTACAGCCGCCGTTTGCGTGAAATTGCCAAGCAAACGGCTAACCAACAGGGCTTCAGCCTGCAGGAAGGTGTATATGCTGGATTGCTGGGACCTAACTATGAAACGCCTGCTGAAATCGTCATGCTGCGTACACTGGGTGCAGATGCAGTGGGTATGTCGACCGTATCTGAGGTTATTGTAGCCCGTCATGCAGGAATTGAGGTACTGGGCTTCTCTTGTATCACGAATATGGCCGCAGGCATTCTGGATCAGCCTTTGTCCCATGGTGAAGTGATGGAGACGGCAGAGAAGGTACGTGAGCAATTTTTAAAACTTGTGCTAGCGATTATTCCACAAATGTAGATTGGGGATCATGTTCAACCGAAGTGGTGGACATATATCCCAAGAGCCCCATATCCAAACGCCTTTTGATGGCGTGGGTATGGGGTTCTTTTTTACATACAGCGGTTGATTTGAGTATCATCTCCTAATGGAGAGGCTGTGTGCTCAATGCAGTTGAATTCGCTTTTTCTGCTACAGCCAGTGTATGTCGTTCTTGCACCTTGATCACAATAACCATAAAAATAATCCAGTAAATGGATAGCGAGTTCAGGAAACGGCTGTCCGTTATATTGTTCAATATGATAAACAGGAAAAAAACAGCTGCCGTCAGCCATGTATACATATCTGCTTTGCCAATTCTAAATTTATATAAAGTGGTTATGGCGAGTGTAATGGTTGCCAGTAGTCCTGTAAGGCCCACATCGATCCACAGATCTCGGAAACCGCTATGGCTGCTTGTCAGATCAAAACGAATTCCATTCGCATAGATACTGGGCCGGGCTGCCCAGTAGGAGCCATAACCATGTCCGAACCAGTAATGGCTTTGAATCGCACCAGCAATCCCCTGCCAGATTTCCGTTCTTCCAGTTAAGGTCGTTGTCTTTCCGAATTCCGACGCAATCGCATCTCCATAAGTAAAAGTGAACACCAAACCCAAAAGAACGAGCAAGCAGGAACAGCTAATGAAGAAACCACGCAACGCAATGCTTCGGATTCTCTTGAATAGCAATATAAATAATATAAATACGAAGAACGAAGATGTCAGCATCAAAGAGGTGGTAGATTGGCACTTGATGAGCAATAAGGCATTGAGTAAGATGAAGCCAATATGCAAAACTTTATGTTTACCCCTGAAAAAGTAAATGACATGTGAAACAAAACCTAACAGAGAGAGAGTTCCGAGTGTATTTTTATGACCAGAGATGCCCTTCCATAGCCCAGTATGTTCCACGCCACCATGAATAGCAAAGGAGGGAACGAGCAAAACGGCGAGTAAATTGAGTATGCTCAAAATACTTAACGTAACGACTAAGAGACGAATGCAGCCCTGTATTGTATAATGGGTGGCCAAATAGAGCCCAAAGGTAGAGAAGGCAAGAAATTTGAGAACCATCAGCAAGGAAGAGGTCTGCTCTTGTTCAGCCCACAAACAGGAGGCAGCGATGTACAGCATGAGTAAAGTCAGCAACGGATTGTCGGCTAAGGTTGCGATCAATGATCTGAGTGAAGGTAGTAGCATGATATAGCTGAACAACAAGATGAGCAGGGAAATCGTGATAACTCTGGGAGACAAACCCTGACAAGCATAGGGAATCGAAAAAGCCAGTAAACCAGCTACTGTAAGTATATGTTTCACGGTTCCACCGCCTAGATACGTTATGTATCTATAATATACAAAACGTATCTTCTTGTACAATAATAATAAAATATTTATTTTCATTTTTCCCACGCCTAGAGCAAGCCCTCTTGTGCATATACTCAGTCCATGCTAAGAAAATGAAGGATTCTTCGGCTGGTCAAAGAGGAACTTTTTACGTTTTTAAACATGGGGGTGTTCGGGTGGCGGATCATTTTTTTACAGACCGTTTGAAGTTGAATTTGAGTGGTACGGGCAAAGAGTTAACGCCGCAGCAATTAAATGAAAATTTTAAAACCATTGAAAAAGAATTCATTGAACGCAGTGTAAACGTAAGCTGGTTTGGAACTGCTGGTGATGGTATTCAGGATGATACGGCAGCTTTGCAGGAATTGATTAATAAGACCCCCGATTATTCTATTCTTCACATTCCCAGTGGACGATACAAAATAACCTCTACCCTACAGATTCGCAAGCAGGGTGTACGCATTTTTGGCATTCATAAGGGCAGATACCGACAAGGCAAAGGGGTTACGTCGATTGAATATTATGGTACGGGCCCTTGTTTTCAAATTGGAGATGAAAGTCTACCAACGTTTAGCGGATTTCAAAATGTGCAGTTTCATGACTTATCGATCCGGTACGAGGGGGCTGACAGAGCCACATTAAATAATCCGTTTTCGCAGTCGGTGAAGCGTGGATATTATGGTAAAGGTACTTTGGGTATTCAGGATTGGAAGGGCGGCGGAGTTGCCCTGGATAATGTCCTAATTGAGCATTTCGAAACGGCTTTTTGGGGCTACGAAAGTGATGTCAATTTATTTAAATGCACAGAGATTAATTACAATAAAACAGGGATTCACTTGCAGAACAGAAGTTCACAGTTTACTAGCATAGCGCTTTTTACATTGGGGAACGATACGGCATTGGATCTGAATAGCTCCAACGGGGCTAGATTTTTGGCTAGCCAGCACATTAAGGATGGAAGTTCCAATGATATTCCCATTCTCATTAATGATTTTATGAACGCTGAATTTATAGGCTGCTGGTTTGAGGGACTAAGCAGAGAGCATAAGATGACAGTACCTTCTTTTATTCAAATTGGTGCTACTAAAGAAACCAAAAATGTGGCATTGCGTGACTCCATTTTAGCGATAGCGGATAAATTCAATGATACCCAATCCGTATGTAACTATTTTGTAGATGTGGTCATTGGCAAAAAAGTTTTGGTGGACGAGGTGGGAGGGTATCCCCGTAATCTAAAAAAGCTTATTTCTTTCTCTGGTAGTTCTTCCACACAGCAGGTGACACTTCGCTCACATTTGGATTTTAACTATAACAATAATCGTTATGACGAGAATAATGGGACAGGGCAGGCTTTGCTGCTGGTCGAGAAATACTCGAACAACGGAATTGAGCATTTGGACGAAACCTTTGTTAAAGCCTACCTGGGAGCGAGACAAAATCTTCCGGCAGGTAGTTGGCAGAAGGTGAAGTTCAATCAAATCAACCAGGATGAGCTGATCGAATTCGATGCGGTGAATAGTCGATGGCGAGCCAAGCGAGCTGGGAAATACAGAATACAAGTCTACATTTCGACCGATCCCCAAGTTGATGGAAACCGTACACGGTTAGCACTTCACTTGAATGATGAGCAGCTTGCCGGGAGTTCCGCCTATGCTTATCTCGATGACAGGATAATTGGCGGACTGAACTATAGTGCATTGAGTGGAGCAATGGAACTTAGACTGGAAGCGAATTCTTTTATTGATATACGGGTGTTCAGTCAAAATGCAATGGATATTCTACCAGGTGGAGGTATCACATATCTCACCGTAAGCCGAATTTAAACAATTATTTCACAGACGATAGATGTTCTGTCATTTTAGATATTGGAAAATGCGCACCATGCTGACTCAGCTTGGTGCTATTTGATGTTTTTAGTCATATGGAATATTTTTCTTTCATTCTGACGACAATGGTTAGCAGCACAGCGAATAGGCCGGAGGAGTAAGAAGTAAATAGGCTCCGGTGGTTTACGCCAATATGTTGAGGAGGGAACCGATTGTGAAGAAAAAAGTGGTGGCGTTCATCCTGGCTTGCCTGGTAGCCTTGACTGCCGTCCCTGTCGGCGGTTGGGCCGAAGAAAGCATACCTGATAGCAAAACCAAAGAGGGATCAGCGGCTGAGCTAGCTCCCCAGGCTCTCTCGGCGATCCTGATGGATGCAGATACGGGCACAGTCATCTATGAAAAAAACAGTCGTGAAAAGCTTCCTCCAGCGAGCATCACCAAGATTATGACGATGTTGCTAACAATGGAGGCCATTCAGGATGGCAAGCTTAAGCTGACCGATAAAGTTCGTGCCAGCGAATATGCATCTTCAATGGGGGGCTCGCAAATTTTCTTGGAGCCGGGAGAAGAAATGACGGTCGATGAGATGCTGAAGGGAATTGCGATGGCTTCAGGCAACGACGCCTCTGTGGCGATGGCTGAGAAACTTGCAGGGTCTGAGCAGGCATTTGTTGAGATGATGAACGCCAAGGTGCAGCAACTCGGGCTCAAGGATACGCATTTTGCCAATTGCAACGGTTTACCCGTAGAGAATCACTATTCTTCTGCGCATGATATTGCGGTTATGAGTCGGGAGTTGTTGAAATACCCGCAAATTACGAAATATACGGGAGCCTATCAGGACTATTTGCGTAAGTCCTCAGTCAAGCCCTTTTGGCTGGTGAATACGAATAAACTTGTCCGTTTCTATACTGGAGCAGACGGGCTGAAAACAGGCTATACGGCAGAAGCAAAGTTCTGTCTTTCCGCTACCGCGAAGCGTGATGGCTTGCGTGTCGTGGCTGTCGTGCTCGGGGAGCCAAATACGAAGATACGCAACAATGAAGTGTCTTCCATGTTCGACTATGCATTTTCTCAATATACAATGAAATCCATATACAAGCCGGGTGAATTGCTGGGCAGCGTAAAAGTTGAAAAAGGCGTGTTGCCAGAGCTGAAAATTCAGGCTGATCGTTCTTACAGTGTGCTGGTGAAAAAAGGTGGCAACAAACAAACGTTGCGTCATGAATTGCAACTGGCCCCAAGCCTCAAAGCTCCTGTCCGGGCTGGTGATCCAGTTGGTAAGCTGGTCGTCTATCAGGATGGACAACGGCTTAAGGAGTTTAATATCACTTCGCCTGTGGCTATCGAGAAGGCCGGATGGTGGAAATTGTTTAAACGTACCATGTCGAACCTATTTTCTTTGTAGATTTTACGGGGTTTTCTTCTAGTTTTGTCGGAGGGCAGGAATCGTCTGCGGCTACGTAGAAATCCTTGTCCAAGACCGGGAGGAGAGTGAGCAAGCATGAACCTGCAAATTGAAATGGAGCATCACCGGGGGGTACTGATTGTAAGGCTGTCTGGTGAGCTTGATCACCATACGTCGGACATGGTCCGTATGCAAATGGATGAGGCGATTCAGCGCCGGCAATGCGAGCATATTGTGCTCAGCCTGAAGAATCTTCAGTTTATGGATAGCTCCGGCCTTGGCGTTATCTTGGGACGGTACAAACTGATCAAGCAAAAGGGCGGAAAAATGGCAGTCTGTGATGTCAATCCGCCAGTACACCGACTGCTGGATATGTCAGGGCTGTTCAAAATCATGCCCATTTATGACAACGAGGGAAATGCGCTCACGGAACTGGAGGTAGTGTCATGAGAGAAGGCACGGGTAACAATTTCATGAGCTTGCAGTTTGCTGCAAAATCCGAGAATGAAGCATTTGCTCGTGTGGCTGTCGCGGCCTTTATTTCCAGGCTTGATCCCACAATGGATGAGCTAAGTGATTTGAAAACCGTGGTGTCTGAAGCGGTGACAAACAGTATCATTCACGGCTATGACAGCGACCCGTCAGGTGTCGTAACGATTAGAGTCGGGATTGAAGCGGACGTGATCACGTTGGTTGTTGAGGACGCAGGCCGAGGAATTGAGGATCTAGAACTCGCCAAGCAGCCTTTATATACGTCCAAACCTGAATTGGAACGCTCCGGCATGGGCTTTACAATTATGGAAAATTTCATGGATGAGTTTGAAGCAGTCAGTGAGCCGGGCGGAGGCACGTCGGTCCGGATGAAGAAAAGGATTGAATCCAAGAAAGCTTTATATAATTAGGAGTTGATCCTATGGAAGCAGGAGGAAAAAAAACTTCGCACAGCTATTTAGAGGATGCGGAAGTCAAGCGGCTTATTGCATTGAGTCAATCCGGTGATAATGAGGCTCGTGAGACACTGGTCAATAGTAATATCCGGCTCGTCTGGTCTGTCGTGCAGCGCTTTATGAACCGGGGGTATGAACCTGACGATCTTTTTCAAATTGGTTGCATTGGCTTGTTAAAATCGGTGGATAAATTCGATCTCAGCTACGAAGTCAAATTTTCAACATATGCAGTACCGATGATTATCGGTGAGATTCAACGGTTCTTGCGTGATGACGGTACACTCAAGGTTAGCCGTTCCTTGAAGGAAACGGCCAATAAGGTCCGCAAAATGAAGGACGAGCTATCCAAACGGCTCAACCGCCTGCCTACAGTCAAGGAAGTTGCTGATGAGCTGGGAGTGACGCCAGAGGACGTTGTTTTTGCGCAGGAGGCCAATAAGCCGCCTACTTCAATTCACGAAACGGTGTTCGAAAATGACGGTGATCCGATTACACTTATGGATCAGATTGCTGACGAATCCCAGGAAAGATGGTTTGACAAGCTGGCACTCAATGAGGCCATTGGCGGACTATCTGAGCGGGAGCGGTTGATTGTGTACCTGCGCTATTACCGGGATCAGACGCAATCAGAGGTTGCAAGTCGGCTTGGTATTTCTCAGGTGCAGGTATCACGGCTGGAAAAAAAGATTTTACAACTGATCCGCGATCAGATTGCCCAATAATAACAGTCAGGATCTTAGTGAAATCCTTATGCTTACGTATTTTTAAAGGGTATTCCAAAGCCATTTTAATGGTCAGGGGTACTCTTTTTTGCGTGGAATAAAAGACAATACACAGAATAGGTTTCCTTGCTTCGTTCCATACTAACTGATAATTACGAGGATAAGGAGGGGATCGGATGACTCATACTCCGGCTCCTACAGTAGCTCCTATTGTCTACTTGCGGCTCCGCAGCCGTGTCCGCATGATACAAGGACAGGATTTACATTTGGGTGATGTAGCCAATTTGCTGACTAATCCTGAATGGGAAAAGGAACTGCTTGAGCTTGTTCTCAAGCGGCCGCAGCACCAGGACGGTAATCTGATACTGATAGATATGCTGCAGATCATAGCAAAAATTAGAGATCATATTCCGGGGGTCGTAGTTGAATCTCTCGGGAAGCCACATGTACTTGTGGAACTCGTGGAGAAACCCCGTAAGCCGTCCAAAATACTGTTTGTTTTGGTATGGGTGCTTCTGTTTTTTGGCTCTGCGCTGACAATTATGAATTTTCATGCCGACGTTAGCATGATGGAGGTACAGGTTCGGATTGTGGAGATGATTACGGGACATAAGGATGAGCATCCGTACCTGTTTCAAATTGCTTACTCAATCGGCATCGGCTTTGGCATGATCGTTTTTTTTAATCACTTGTTCAAGAAAAATTGGAACGAGGAGCCGACACCGCTGGAGGTGGAAATGTATCTGTACCAGGAAAATGTGGATCAGTATGTTGTGGCAGAGGAATATGAAAAGATGGCCCGTCTGCAGACAAAGGCTAAGAAACCATGATATTTGTACAGGCTGCACTTCAGATTATTTTAGGTATTGCTGGGGGCCTTGCGGTGGGTAGCGGTGTAATTGCTTTTTTTATTGTGCTAGATATCATGCCGCGATTAGCACAACTCACCCGTACGTATAAAAAATCACGTGCATACGAAAAGGCAATGATTATAGGTTCAGTGCTGGGGACTGTGGTCGATTTTTGGAACATTTGCTTGCCACTACCGGGCATATGTACATGGATACCTGGGCTATTTTGCGGAGTGTTTATTGGTTTGCTCGCCGCGGCTTTAACGGAGGTATTAAATCTCCTGCCTATACTCGCCAAGCGACTCCACATGACCGTGTATATGCTTGGTCTGCTAATGGCAATGGTGCTTGGTAAGGTGACGGGTTCCTTATTTGACTGGTTTGTATACAACCGTTAACAACGAAAGCGAAGGGGGCAAGGAATATGGATCACAGAGCGGATCAAGAGGATCGGGAGCAGCATCAAGAAGACGGGGTAATCGGAAGGGAATATCATACTGGCGAAGAAAAGTTGAGTCCATGGCAGGAAAAGCAGGCGCAGGAATCTGCACGTTTTAAACACAAAAAAGAGAGTGAGCGATCTGATAACGTAGAGGAGTCCGTTCGCTACTGGCAGGCCGAAGATAATATATCGCCGAGGATGAAGGATAACAAGAATACACTTGAAACAGTATTAGGTTTGGGGGAGACCTTTGATGTCGTATTCAGGGAAATGACACTGGGAGGGCGTCATACTGGATATCTGTTCCTGAATACCTTTGCGAAGGATCAAATTATGCTTGAAGTGCTAAAGCGGCTCACCTATCTGACGCCGGATAATCTCTCTTCCGATGGACTACAAGCGTATTTCGAAAACTTTATTCCACATATTCAGGTGGAGAAGACAGATAAGATGTCAGTCGTCATTAACAAGGTACTGACGGGGATGAGTGCCTTTTTCATGGAAGGTGAACGTTTTTCCCTTATTCTGGATACCCGTAATTATCCGGTGCGTAGTCCAGAGGAACCCTCTTTGGAGCGGGTTGTGCGCGGTGCCCGCGACGGGTTTACTGAAACAATGCTTACAAATGTAGGTCTGGTACGCCGGCGTTTGCGGGACCCAGGACTTAAATTTGAGGCTATGCAGGTCGGACGCCGAACTCGAACGGACGTATGCTTGGGCTATATTGACGATATTGTAGATAAGGTGATGGTGGATACTGTACGAGACAAAATTAAAAATGTTAATTTGGATGGTATTCCGCTGGCCGATAAGCAATTAGAGGAGACGATTATCAATAAAGGTTGGAATCCATATCCATTAGTACGATATTCGGAGCGACCAGATGTCGTGGCATCGCATATTATGGAAGGGAGACTCGTTATTTTCGTAGATACCTCACCCAGCGTGATGATCTTGCCTACCACTTTTTTTGACTTGTGTCAGCATGCAGAAGAAAATCGGCAAACCGCTTTTATGGGAAGTTATTTGCGGTGGGTACGTTTTTTAGGCATATTCGCCTCAATGTTTCTGCTTCCGATGTGGCTGCTAATGGTCATCAATCCCGAATTAAAACCAGCTTTTCTTGATTTTATTGGTCCTCAAAAGGAAGCACATCTTCCGCTGATTGCACAGTTTATCATCGTGGAACTAGGGGTCGATCTCATGCGAATGGCGGCTGTGCATACTCCGACACCACTGGCTTCCGCTATGGGCTTGATCGCAGCCATTCTGGTCGGTGATATAGCGGTTAAGACGGGACTTTTCGTGAATGAGGTCGTGCTGTATATGGCTGTCGCTGCCATAGGAATGTTCGCAACACCGAGCTACGAGCTGGGGCTGGCAAATAGACTGATTCGACTATTCCTGCTGGTTGCTGTTGCGATTTTTCACGTACCGGGCTTTGTCGTGGGTACGACACTGATCATTTTGATGCTGACGCTGCATCGGTCATATAATTCTTCGTATTTGTGGCCGTTCATTCCTTTTAATGCCAAAGCGTTAGCTTCCATCTTGTTCCGTATGCCTGTACTAGATGCGGCTAACCGCCCGTCATCTAACAAAACGAGGGACAATACGCGTATGCCCCATACGGATGCCGACACAGATTCGAACTCAGGCAATGGACAGGAGCATTAATATAAATGATCTGCATAAAAATCCATTGTTCTTGATGTTTTTTTTGCTATACTGGTGTAAACATTCGATGGAATATGACTAGCTTGTTCCAGAAAGAGAGGCGCCAGAACATGTATTTGCATGGAAGCAGTAAAATTAACAGCAATGGACATTTGGAGATCGGCGGTTGTGATACAACACTTTTGAAAGAGCGTTTTGGCACGCCGCTATATATTGTTGACGAACAGTTAGTCCGCCGGCGTTGCCGGGAATTCATAGAAGCTTTTCGTGAAACTGGATTGAAGTTTCAAGTTGCTTATGCAAGCAAAGCGTTTTGTGTTATGGCGATGTGCGCTTTAGCTGCTGAAGAAGGGATGTCGCTTGACGTTGTTTCCAGTGGAGAATTATTTACTGCGCTACAAGCAGGGTTCCCGGCAGAACGAATCCATTTTCACGGCAATAACAAAACACCGGAAGAAATTGAAATGGCGTTAGATGCGCAAATTGGTTGCTTCGTCGTCGATAGCGAAATGGAGTTGCATTTGTTGCAGGCCCTTGCCTCTGAGAAGGAACAGCAGGTGAATATCTTACTGCGGGTTACACCAGGGGTTGAGGCGCACACGCATGAATATATGGCCACAGGTCAAGAAGATTCGAAATTTGGCTTTGACATTGGGAACGGTACAGCACGCCAAGCAGTGGAACAGGCTATCAAGCTAGATCATCTTAACCTGCTGGGGGTACATTCTCATATCGGTTCGCAAATATTCGAAGTGAATGGCTTCCAAATGGCTGCTGAACGGGTTGCAGCTTTTTCCAGAGAAATTAAGGAACAGCTTCAGTTTTCTTTCAAAGTGATTAATCTGGGTGGGGGATTTGGCATTCGCTACACAGAGGAGGACACACCGCTGAAAGTTTCCACCTATGTGCAGGCTATCGGCGAAGCGGTGAAAACTTATTTTTCAGGACTTTACGATGAACTTCCAGAAATTTGGATTGAGCCGGGACGCAGTATTGTAGGCGATTCAGGCACGACCTTATATACGGTAGGAAGCATCAAGGATATTCCGCAAGTACGTAAATATGTTTCGGTAGATGGTGGGATGACAGATAATCCACGCCCTGCACTGTATCAGGCCAAGTATGAAGCGATGCTGGCTAATCGAGCGCAGGATACGAACGAAGAGACGGTGTCCATCGCGGGCAAATGCTGCGAAAGCGGCGATATGCTGATTTGGGATGTAGAGCTGCCTCGTATAAATAGCGGCGACTTGCTCGCTGTTGCCTCAACCGGAGCCTACAATTACTCGATGGCGAGTAATTATAACCGAATACGTCGACCAGCAGTTGTATTTGTCAACAACGGTGAGGCCGAGTTGGTGGTGCGTCGGGAAACCTACGAAGATATCGTACGCAACGATGTTGTGCCACAGCGCTTGATTCGTGAGCAAGCCAGTCCGGCGGTTCAGCCCAACGCCAAGATTACGGTTTCGTCCTGATTTTAACATTGTAAGATCAAGCAGGCCATTGAGTCGGTAATCATATACCGGGGTCAATGGCCCTTTTTTGGACAAGACTTTGCTAAGCGCAGCAATTCATAGTAAACTGGAACTTGATGTTATTTAGTTCTCAAAACAGGTTGAAAAGGAGATACAAACAATGAAAAAAGGTAGAATAGATCTTGAAAACGGCGGTATCGTCGAAATTGACTTTTTCCCAGAAGAAGCTCCAAACACCGTTGCTAACTTTGAAAAGCTGGCAAACAGCGGTTACTACAACGGTTTGAGCTTCCACCGTGTCATTCCTGGCTTTGTTGCTCAAGGTGGTTGTCCGATCGGTAACGGTACAGGCGGTCCTGGTTACACGATTGACTGTGAAACAGCTACGAATACAACAAAGCATGCCAAAGGCGTTCTGTCCATGGCTCATGCAGGTCGCAACACAGGTGGCAGCCAATTCTTTATCTGCTACGCTCCACAACCACATTTAGATGGAGTACATACTGTATTTGGTAAAGTAACCAAAGGTATGGAATTCATCGATGCTGTAAAACAAGGCGACAAAATGAAAGAGGTTAAAGTATTTGACGTGTAATTTTACCGTTAATTACATGATCTTTTTTAAATAGCGTTGCACCTAAGCCGTTCTGTCTTTGGACAGGGCGGCTTTTGTTGTCTTTTGTTTGACGGTTTATTGATTTTCGCAATCACGTAGGCATTACAGTGCGTAAGATCACATTCGAAAAGTAAGTGTTGTGATAGCCTTTTCATAAGAATGCAATTTCCAATTTTTTTTATATGAGTATTCAAACTCGTTAAGGATTGGAAAAGAAGGGGGCTTATCACATTGTCTATTTTAACGAGCACAAATCGACTCGGATTTTTTGAAATCCGGCTGGAATCCATTGGTGGACTCGGCGCTAATCTGGCTGGCAAAATGTTGGCCGAAACCGGGGTGCTTGGTCTGGGGCTGAATGCTTCAAATTTTTCGTCCTACGGTTCGGAAAAAAAGGGAACTCCGGTTAAAAGTTTCGTCCGTTTCTGTGAGCCAGAAGTCGATATTCGGGATCACAGTCCGATTGAGCAACCGCATGTGGTAGGCATTTTCCATGAAACGTTATACAAAACGGTAAATGTAATCAGCGGACTGCCAGCGGATGGGATTGTAGTGGTTAATTCCACGCGTCCGGCAGAAGAAATACGGGCTGATTTGGGACTGGTATCCGGAACATTAGCGGTGGTGGATGCGATGGGCATCGCACTGGAAGAGCGAACCAAACTAAATACGTCCATGCTCGGTGCCTTGTTCCGTGTCTGTGACTTCCTGGACCCGGAAGCGATGAGATCGGTTATACGCAGTACCTTTGAAAAGAAAAATCCACTGTTAGTGGAACCTAATCTGCGTACGTTTAACCGTGGTTATGATGAAATGGAACTGCACGTATATCCGGTTACTGATGACGCGCAGGATCGGGTTTTTGAACGTCCGCAGCCATTGCTGGGATACGAAACGCAATTACTGGGGGGCGTTATTGCAACTCAGGGAAACAGCATAACGAGAGATGTTAGTGGTTCACGTCAGGGGTATGTGCCTGAATATGAAGTTGATAAATGTACCCATTGTGCCAAGTGTGATTCGATTTGCCCGGATTACTGTTTTGTATGGGAAGAGCAAGCAGACAAACGCGGAAGAATGATGCCATTTTTGCAAGGGATTGATTACCAGTATTGCAAAGGATGTCTGAAATGTGTAGATATTTGCCCATCGGGGGCACTAAGCTCGCGTCGCGAGCAATGGGGATGGGCTGAACAGAATCGAGTTGCCCACCAATTTCCGGTATATGAAGGAGGGCGTGCGTAATGGCAAAACTGGAGGAAGAACTCAAACAGACAGGCGCCGCGCAAGTGACAACGTTCGAATCCGGTAATGAAATGGCAGCAACGGCGGCTGCGCAGATTAATTATCATATGATGGGATATTTCCCGATTACTCCATCTACCGAGGTAGCGCAGTATCTAGATCAGATGAGAACGAGAGGTCAGCATAATATTAAGCTGGTTGCAGCAGACGGAGAACACGGATCGGCAGGGATTTGTTATGGAGCTGCCGCAGCGGGAGCGAGGGTGGTGAACGCCACTAGTTCGCAAGGTTTCCTGTACATGCTGGAGCAGTTACCTGTTCAGTCAGGTACCCGTTTTCCTATGGTTATGAATCTGGTGACACGAGCTGTCAGTGGTCCCCTAGATATTCGCGGAGATCATTCGGATCTGTACTATGGTTTGAATACAGGCTGGGTCATTTTGACGGCAAGTACACCACAGGCTGTGTATGATATGAACATTATGGCACTAAAAATTGCAGAGCACAGCGATGTTCGGCTGCCTGTAATGGTCGCATATGACGGTTTTTATACGTCCCATCAAAAACGTAAAGTGCAATATTTTGCCGATGCTGAGACCGTGCGTGGTTTTGTAGGTCCTAACCCGAACTTAAATTATCCGAATATTACGGATTTTGATCATCCTGTTACTGTGGGCGCGCATATGAACGGCGATGACTTGACGAATAATCATGTTCAGCTGTCCGAAGCACTGAAGCTGTCAGAAGGAGTATATGAGCAGGTAGCAGCAGAATATGCCGCTTTATCCGGTCGGGAATACCCGATTTTAGATCTGTATCAAATGGAGGATGCTGAGGTTGCGGTATTTCTGTTGAATTCGGCGGCTGAATCGGCCAAGGATGTGGCGGATCAACTCCGCGCGCGCGGAATTAAAGCTGGTGTGATACGTCCGAACATCATCCGACCGTTCCCAGCCGCACAACTGCGGGAAGCATTACGCAATGTCAAGGCGTTGCTGGTAGGTGAACGTGCAGACTCGTATGGGGCGGACGGCGGTAATTTAACGCATGAAATTAAAGCGGCCTTGCAGGAGGACCCGCTGAATCGGACACTCGTGTTGAGCCGTATCTTTGGCTTGGGCGGCAAAGATTTTTATGCAGAAGATGCAGAGGCGTTCTTCCAGCTTGCAATCGAGGCGGCAGAGGCCGGACGAGTAGAGAAGCCCTTTGATTACTACGGAATTAATTCGGGTTCACCGGACAAGGTGATGCCGCAAGTTATGCAGCCGCCACGTGGTAATGATTACCGGACGGGTCTGATTCAGGTTACGCCGGACGAGGAGACCGGGAAGCTCAAGGTCAAGGTACCACCTTTGCGGTCGTTGACAACCAAACCACGGCGTCTTTCACCAGGCCACGGAGCTTGTCCAGGATGTGGGGCATTGTCTGCGCTGGAACTGTTTTTCAAAGGTATTGAAGGGGATATTGTCGTGCTGTTCCAGACAGGCTGCGTATATGTGACGACGACAGGGTATCCATATACATCACACAAACAACCGATGATCCACAATCTTTTTCAAAACGGGGCCGCTACCCTTTCAGGAGCGCTGGAAGCTTACATGGAAATGAAACGGCGTAATGAAATTGAGATGTCGGACGATCCGACCTTTATCATGATTAGTGGTGACGGTGGGATGGATATTGGTATGGGTTCTGCGATTGGTGCGGCTCTGCGTAATCATAAGCTAATCATGCTGGAATATGATAACGAGGGGTACATGAATACAGGTTCACAGCAATCTTACTCCACTCCGCTCGGTCACATGACCAGTACGTCGGGTGTAGGTAAAATGCAAAAAGGAAAGCAAGGGCATCACAAGGATACCGTGCAAATCATGGCTGCTTGTAACATTCCGTATGCTTTTACCGCTGCTGAAAGTCATCCGCAGGATATGCTGCGTAAAGCAGCCAAGGCTCAATGGTATGCAAACAACGTGGGTACGGCCTATGGTAAAATCCTGTGCGCCTGTCCGCTGAATTGGAAATCCGAAGACAGACTGGGTACCAGCATTGTGGGCGCCGCAGTCGAGTCCTGTTTCTTTCCTTTGTACGAAATAGAGCAAGGCAGTACGACGATTACGTACAATCCGGAGGACAAAGGAAAACGAATTCCAGCTGCTGAATGGCTGAAATTAATGGGTAAAACGAAGCATCTTATTAAGGAGGAGGCTACGCTGGCGACCTTTGAACAGGAGATTGAGCGTCGCTGGACTATCCTGAAAAAGAAACATGAAATTTCAGAGCTATAATCCTGTTTTTTGCATAATCATCGATTAACATTGTTAGCCGCTGTTACTGTAGTGGCTCGATCAAGATTCTTTGCGCTTTTTGCGCAAAGAATCTTTTTTGTCGTTTATGGGTTGAAGCATAAAAAAACAGGTAATGATTTCCGATATAGGAGTGGAGGCCTATAAGAGGCACGTTAAAAAGTTTTCTTCTGAATTTTAAGATGCAATGAGGTGCAGGTAATGATTAAGCTGAATACAGTTGAAATAATCGAAATTATAAAGAAGCAAATCCCTAAGGTTATGAACATCAAGCCAGTGGAACTCAAGTTTACGGATGATTTTGGACGGACCTCGCTGGCAGCGACAGAACACAAATTTACGCTGACGAACCAGCATTATTCTGCCAAGGTGATGGATTGCGTGTTAGAAACACAAGTACGCCCCATTTTAATGTGCGAAATTATTTATTTTCTAAAATGTGAGTTTATTGACGGACATGTTGATGTACGACTGGATTATGAAGCATGTTCTGAGGAAGGGCGAGGACCGGTTGCTTCAGCCGTAATTACCTTTGATCATGCAACAGAGCTGGGAGTCGAGGAACTGGCCGATCTGATTGACTTGGCGCTTCATATGAACGATAAAACCTGGTTTGAAGAACTCTCCAACCAATATGTCAAAACCAAAGCAGGAGCTTCTATTTGATAACTTGCTTTTTTTAGAAGTCGGTGCTAATATACGTAACAAGTTTAATGTTAATTCAATTAAATAAGAGCAAGATCCTTCGGGGCGGGGCGAAATTCCCCACCGGCGGTGATGACATGTTTGTGGATCGTTTTTGTGAGAAACAGCATGGCTTAGTCCGTGACCCGGATGCTGAATGATCAGCAGAAGGTGGACCTGGTGCAAATCCGGGACCGACAGTATAGTCTGGATGGGAGAAGGATACGAAGCGCATGTGCATGACGTGACATGTGCCGATTTTTAGCATACCCAATTGTGCGTACGGCTTATTTCGTTGTAGGACAGCATCGGGCGATAGCTTGCTTAAGCTTTCTTTTTGATGGGTGTTCTGAGCGTATTTGGTTGTATACTCAGTCATGCTTTCTATTGGCAAACCTATGATTTCATGTCGTCTTAAGATGCAAATGAACTGCGCTTGTATACTACAAATGTGACTCTCATCACCCCCATGACGGATTGAATCCGAACTGGGGGTTTTTTGCGCTTATAGCTGATGAATTAGGGATAAACTGAGATGTAGTGGAAAGGAGTGAAGGCATGTTTACCGGATTGGTCGAGGAAGTGGGTCGTATTCAAACCATTTCCAAAAGCGGTGAAGCGATGGTGCTGGGGATTTCGGGTTCCGTGGTGTTGGGCGATTTAAAAATAGGAGACAGTGTCTCAGTGAATGGCGTTTGCCTGACGGCGATACAGATCGGTACGAAAGACTTTAAGGTTGATGTGATGCCGGAAACCTTTCGTAGCACTAATCTGAAAGAGTTGAGATCCGGCAGCCGAGTCAATCTGGAGCGAGCGATGGCGGCGAGTGGAAGGTTCGGAGGACATATCGTGCAAGGACATGTGGACGGGACGGGAACGATTCGCGGGGTGACATCAGACCAGAATGCAGTGGTGTTCGAAATTGAGCCTAAAAATCAAACATTATTTAAATATATTCTTCTCAAAGGGTCAATCACAATTGATGGTATAAGCCTCACAGTCGCACAGCGTACGGGAGATACCTTTGCCGTATCCATTATTCCCCACACCTTATCCGAAACGGCCTTACAAGCCAAACGTGAGGGGGATACCGTCAATATCGAATGCGATATTTTGGGCAAATATGTAGAACAGCTTTTAAATTACAGAGGTGCAACGGAGGCGGAGAGAGTAGAAGAAGCTCCTCTCAGTTTGGACTATTTGGCGAAACACGGTTTTGCCTGATATTGAATGGTAAGCCTGTTTAGGAGCATTCGTGGCACAAGACATAAGGAGGAAAGTGTTATGGATAGAGGTAGCCAAACAAGTGCAATGGCAAACGTCATAGAGCATGGCGAGTTGGAACATGGCGAAGAGATTCGTTTGGATTCCATCGAAGAAGCGTTGGAGGACTTAAAAAACGGTAAGGTCGTCATTGTAGTGGATGATGAACAGCGCGAAAATGAAGGCGATTTTATCGCTTTGGCTGAAAAAGCGTCGCCTGAGGTCATTAATTTCATGATTACAGAAGGTCGCGGGTTGGTCTGTGTGCCGATCACACGACAAAGAGCCGAGGCCTTGGAATTGCATCCTATGGTAGAGCAAAATACAGATTTCCACGGTACTGCCTTTACGGTATCGGTAGATCATATGGAGACAACAACGGGGATTTCAGCGGCCGAGCGTTCCTTGACTGTACGCGCCTTGGCAGACGAAGCAGTCACAGGAAGTGATTTCCGCAAGCCTGGTCACATGTTCCCGCTGATTGCTCGCGATGGGGGTGTCTTGCAGCGTGCTGGTCACACGGAGGCGACTGTTGATCTGGCTCGACTCAGTGGCTTCAAGCCTGCTGGAGTCATTTGTGAAATTATAAAGGAAGATGGCTCAATGGCCCGCCTGCCTGATCTGGCATTGGTCGCCAAGCGACATCAATTGAAGCTGATCAGTATTCAGGATTTGGTGGACTACCGTCGTCGTTTGTCATTGTAAATAATTTAAATTAAGAGAGGTTGATTAATTATGGCACGTTTTCTAGAAGGTAATCTTGTATCGAACGGTTTAAAATATGGTATTGTGGTGGGCAGATTTAATGAGTTTATTACGAGCAAGCTGTTAAGCGGTGCAATTGACGCACTTCAACGACATGGTGCACAGGAAGATGAAATTGATGTAGCCTGGGTTCCGGGTGCATTTGAAATTTCACTAATTGCGCAAAAAATGGCTGCAAGCGGCAAATATGATGCCGTAATTACGCTGGGTACGGTCATCCGTGGTTCTACTTCACATTATGATATCGTCTGCAATGAAGTGGCCAAGGGTGTGGCAGCGAGCAGCCTAAAAACGGGAGTACCTGTTATTTTTGGGGTAGTGACTACAGAAAACATTGAACAGGCTATTGAACGAGCAGGTACGAAGGCTGGTAATAAAGGTTGGGATTCAGCACTGGCTGCGATTGAAATGGCCAATCTCAGCAAGCAATTTTAATGATAGGAATAGCTGAATAGAACGGTATAAACTGCAAGGGGAAAAAAGGGATTGGATTGTTAAGCAAGGCGATGACGTATATACTACAGAAAGAGGGATTGATAACGCAGAGCATAAGTGCTATAGGGAAAGGTATTGTTGAATGATGATTGGAGTAAGGCAGGGGGAAGCACATTGACAGTCGTAAACTACAAGCTGGAAACATTCGAGGGTCCGCTGGATCTACTGTTGCATCTGATTGATAAAGCCGAAATCGACATTCAGGATATCCCGATTAGCGATATTACTGATCAGTATATGGCTTTTTTGCACAGTATGCAGGAGCTGGAACTGGACATTACGAGCGAGTTTCTGGTGATGGCGGCGACGCTCTTATCCATTAAGAGTAAATTGTTGCTTCCCAAGCCACCTGTGATGGAATATGACGATTTGGATTTTTATGAGGAAGAGGATTATGATCCACGTGAGGAACTGGTCCGCAAGCTGGTGGAGTATCGTAAATATAAAGGGATTGCTCGCCATCTAAGTGAACGTGAGTGGGAGCGGAGTCTAATTTATGGCAAAGAGCCAGAAGATCTGAGTGCATTCCTGCCCACTGAACCCGTAAATCCGGTGCATGGGCTGCATGCAAGCGATTTGGTCGCAGCCTTTCAGCGTGCTTTGCGCAAAGCAGAACGACGTACGACGGTAACCCGTGTTCATCGGGACGAAATTTCAGTCAAGGACCGTATCCGGCAAGTTATCGGGGCTTTAGAGATGGTGGGGAATGGAGGACGGCTGCTGTTCTCCAAGCTGATGCATGAGGATATGTATCGGCATGAAGTGGTTGTGACCTTTTTGGCTATCCTTGAACTGATGAAAATGAAGCAAATTTTCTGTTATCAGGAGAAGCTTTTCGATGATATTGTAATGGAGTGGAGAGGGGATTTACGGGTTAATGGATTATCTGAAGCTGAAATCAATTATTGAGGGACTGCTGTTTCTAGCAGGAGAGGAAGGGTTGTCCACCAAGCAGATCGCCGACATTGTAGAGCAGCAGCAAGAGCTGGTTGAACAGTGCCTGGAAGATATGAAGCAGGACATGGAGCAGGGGGGAAGAGGCCTGCAACTTGTCCGTATTGCCGGTCATTATCAGCTTGCAACTTTATCCGAACATGCACCTTACTTTGAAAAGCTCGCATACTCTCCGGCACGTGCGTCACTGTCTCAAGCTGCTTTGGAGACGCTGGCCATTGTGGCCTACCGCCAGCCCATTACAAGAGTTGAAATCGAAGAGATTCGGGGGGTTAAATCCGAGCGGGCCATACATACACTGGTCAACAAGGAGCTCATTGAAGAGAAAGGTCGAGCTGAAGCCATCGGACGGCCGATATTGTACGGAACGACGAAATCATTTTTGGATTATTTCGGTCTGGGCTCTCTGGCAGATCTACCGCAACCGGAGCTGTTCGAGAATTCGGACAATTTGGAGGAAGAGACTCAATTATTGTTCGAGCGTCTGGAGAGTAGCCAGCCTGCGGCCAACGATCTAGATCTTGAATCCCAATAAAGTTGCTCCGGATCTTGCGGTTCACTTATGTAAAAGTTCAAACAGACAGCCAGTCCTCATATCGTTGGGGGCTGGCTGTTGGTATTTTAAGATGCATGATTTTCCGGCGAACGGTCATACTATTTTTGCCATGATATTCTATAGCAAAAAGGTAGGGAGGACACGCCAGTGTGGAAATGGATCAGTATCGCCATCATCGTCGTTATATTACTTGTACTGGCAGTTCTGCTCTCTCGTATTCGTTTGAAGCTGAATATTGCCAAACATGACAATGATGATCGGGCGCATCTAGAGATCAGATTTCTATACGGGATGATAAAAATGAATTACGATGTGCCGGCCATTCTCATAACAGGGTTGAAAAAGGGGCTTCTCTATCGGCTAGATCGCAACAAAAACATACATAAAACGGATGCTTCCGTGGATAGCGGTAATATTGATACAGTAAAAATCAAGCAATTTATACATGATATACGGGTTTTGCTCAAGGGAACGAAATCCTTTAATAAATGGTTGCGACATACATTGGCACATGTGACGATGTCCAAAATGGAATGGTCTACCAACATTAGTCTTGCTGACGCGGCATATACAGCTACCTCAACTGGTATTTTGTGGGGATTAAAAACAACCTTGATCGGTTATGCTTCAAGCTTTGTACGCATGGATTGTACCCCTAAGCTGTATGTTGTGCCCTATTGGGTGGATCGCTTGCGTTTTACCACCACTTTGAACTGTGAAGCAAACGTATCGCTCGGCTATTTAATGTTCTCCATGCTCATCTTATCTTACCGCATATGGCGCGTTCCGGGTGGACCGGAGGCATGGAAACGGGTTTTTTTCAAAAAAAATGCGGCGGATCATCAAGCTAACAATGAATGGTAAACAGTGGAGAGAGGTGAGACTCAATCCTTTCTGAACTATCGAATGACATACATATTTCCTTGAACCCCTGCGCACAATAGCGAAAGAAAAGGCAGTCTACGCTTGAGATAAGCAGAGGAGGAATAAATCATGTCAGATCACCCGATTCAAGGGCTCATGCAAACCGCAATGGAAAACATCAAAGCCATGGTAGACGTGAATACGATTGTAGGAGACGCAGTGGAAACACCCGATGGTTCTGTTATTTTGCCAATCAGTAAGGTGGGATTTGGTTTCGCTGCCGGGGGAAGTGATTTTAACGTAGACGAAGAGGCACTTCATACTTCCTCGGCGTCGGGTAATCATAGCGGGAAGGAAGGGCATCCTTTTGGAGGCGGTAGCGGTGGTGGTGTATCTATTCATCCCATTGCTTTTCTGGTTGTTGGCAAACAGGGGGCACAAATCGTTCCATTGGACAATCAAACGCATCTGATTGAGAAGCTCATTGACTCCACGCCATACCTGATTGATAAGGTTCAGTCTATCTTCCGGAATTCAGGCGGCGACTTGCAGACTCCCCCCCCACAGGTACCTGTAGATGTTGCTACGGATCACAGTAATTCTGGCCCGGCTTACTTGTAAAAGTTATTGAAATTAAAAGCATTCTCTCAGGAAGGTATCCCAAAGCCGAGTATAGGCTAAGGAATACCTTCTTTTCTGCTTGTACTTGGGCCTATCCCCGAATATACTGCCTTCCCCCAATGAAAGCATGTATATGGTGACTGTATTCCTGTTGATATAAAGTATGCAGCGAGATTTCATTTTTTCGATTTCCTTCGGTAGCAAACTGCGATAGGTAGATGAAGTCCGGATAGATCACTTCATTCGTCAAATAAGCGGATACCGTGGCATCAGGCCGACGATGTTGATTCAGGGAATCGATAATACCTTTCGCCGGCAAGATGCCAATCCCATGTCCATAAAACAAGTCTTCCTTCAGCTTAACGACATTTTCTCCTTTCCATTCTAATGTTTCAGACGACACATCCGGATTGTTGAAATACAGAATATCGCCAGGAGCCGCTTTATGACTTCCTTCCTGCTGTATGAGCCTGAGGTCGCTGTCATAGTGCCAGTCATACAGCAGCATATCTGCAAAAATCCGATTAAACTCACTTTCCAGAATGGAATCCAGCACTCCATTGTACAGCACAATAACCATAGCTGTTGCACATTCAAAAGCGTATTGATGACCGTTTAAAAAGATATCTCTGATGCCTTGGGCTGGTGTGACACCTGCTTTGATCTGAAAGCCACCTTTTTCCGTTAAATTCCAAAATTGCGGGTTGCAACGTGCGGTAGCAAAAGTGGCAAAGGATACACCGCTTCGATGCAATGCTTCTGCGGACTCTACAATCCGCGATCTTAAAATCATTTCAAACTGTAGTCGCTGCATGTTATAACCCCTCGATCCATATTTAACGTTTAGTAACTAATATATATGTGCTCAGGAGGGCATGTTGCTTGGTTTGTGTAGAAAGAAAGCGAAAAAGGAGCAGCTAATGGCTAGTCCTGTAAAGGAATTTTCTGTTATAAAGGTGGACATACTTTGAACAGCTTGGACATAGAATGGTACAAGACTTGCTCAAAACCGGAGGAATCCAAATGTTTAAAAAAAAGCAACACATTCACGCGGACCACAGCCATTTCTTGAATAAGGCACGCGCATTTGTTTTGCCGCTGGTATTTCTGCTTATTTTGTCATTGCCGCTTACGTTGCTAAGTCCGCAGCCCGTTCGGGGAGCGATAAAAACAGAAGTAGCGCCGCCCGCATTAGGAACCCATGCACAGGCTGCTTCTTTAATTGATGTTACATCAGGAAGAATCATTTATTCTTCCGAAGGTGACCGGGAGCTACGTATTGCCAGCCTGACCAAAATTATGACAGCGATCGTGGCTATTGAACATGGACGCTTGCAGGACCGGGTAAAGGTGAGCCCAACCGCATATGCCAAAGAAGGGTCCTCGCTTTTTCTGCAAATGGGTGAACAAATGTCATTGGAAAATATGCTGTACGGCTTAATGCTCCGTTCTGGTAATGATGCCGCTTCTGCCATTGCTGAGCATGTGGGGGGGACAGAAGAGGGATTTGTTCATTTGATGAACGACAAGGCGGTTCAGCTTGGGCTAAGCCATACACATTTTGCTAATCCGCACGGGCTGGATGCCGAGGGACATTATTCCTCAGCCAATGATATGGCCCGGCTTACTGCTTATGCGCTGCATAATCCAACTTTTGCTCGTATCGTAAAAACAGAATTGAAAAAAGCACCGAATCCCAACGACTCTTGGGACTACTCATGGCACAATAAAAACAAAATGCTGCGGCTGTATGACGGAGCTGACGGGGTGAAAACAGGCTTTACCAAAAAAGCGTTTCGCTGTCTGGTCAGTTCGGCTACACGTGACGGTCGCCAGCTCGCTGCTGTTACCTTGAATGACGGGGACGATTGGAACGATCATGCCCGTATGCTTGATTACGGATTCCGATATTATCCGCTCATTCCGATTACGGACAAGCAGCAACCTATCGATGGTTACCCACTATTAACAGGTACAAGCTTTGCCTATCCTTTACATGATGGCGAGAAAACCCAGTTGCACAAAAGACTGGTGTTGTATAAAAATTCCGCTTCTGCCGATAGAGCGGACGTATCTTTTGGCTTACGAGGACGGGTTGAATTCCTTTTGGAAGGTAAACTTATCGGTTCTGTTCCTGTGTATGCAAAAGGTAGTAAGCTGCCTGCTCAAAAAACCGTACAGCCACAGAAGGAGACTCCAACTGCACAAGAACCTGCGAACAATACTCAGCAACGAGGTTGGACGAGCAGATGGAACGAAATCCTTAAAAATTTGTTTGGAGCATAGGGCAACCAGGAAATAGAGCTGTACGTGTCACATCATTGGGAAAAGGAGGAATCAGCCATGATTCATCTCATATGGGTGGCTTTGATTTGTATTGGATTTGTATTTGCTGCCGCGCAGGGAAATATTGAGGTGGTGACGAAAGCGGCTTTTGACGGGGCAACTACGGGGGTTACAGTGTGCTTTGGACTGATAAGTGTGCTGGTGTTCTGGATGGGCATGATGCGGCTGGCTGAAGATGGCGGGCTCTTACAGAAAATATCCAAGCTTCTTTCTCCTTTAGTTGCCTTTCTCTTCCCTGATGTTCCGCGTAATCATCCCGCTATGGGTTACATTCTGTCCAATATGAGCGCCAATCTGCTGGGTCTGGGGAATGCAGCCACACCGATGGGAATCAAGGCGATGCAAGAGCTGCAGACGCTCAATCCAGATAAGCAAACCGCCACACCAGCCATGTGTACGCTACTCGCCCTGAATACAGCCAGTATTACGCTTATTCCTACGACGTTGATCGCGATACGGCTAAATTTTCATTCCGCACATCCGGCAGAAATCGTCGGTACGACACTGGTAGCGACCGCAATAGCCACCTTTGCTGCAATTGCGGCGGATCGTTGGTACCGTAGTCGAGAATTGCGCCGCCGTCCTCCGGCGATTCCGCCGTCCCAGTCATCCTTGACGCCACTCGCCCCACCAGCACCAACATCTGCTGCCTCTTCAACTACGTTGCCCGTATCTTCACCTGCCGTTCCGCGAACGGGAATCACGGCTGCCAAGGGCAGGGACACCACTTGGAAAGGATGAGGGAGGCATGCTTAATTTTATAAACCTCGTATCGACTTGGGCCATTCCGGTTATTCTCGCTTTTATTCCTTTATATGCATATGCTAAAAAGGTCCCTGTCTACGATTCTTTTGTGGATGGAGCCAAAGACGGATTTTCTACCGCCATCAGCATTATTCCTCATCTCGTAGGCATGATGGTGGCGATTAGCATTTTTCGAGCATCCGGCGCCTTGGACTATTTGATCTCTTGGGTTACCCCTTGGATTAAACACTGGGGTGTACCGGGCGAGGTATTGCCTTTAGGCTTGCTTCGTCCATTGACGGGCACTGGTTCACTTGCGTTTACGACGGATCTAATTCGCACCTATGGCCCGGATTCCATGATCGGTCGGATCGCTTCAACGATTCAGGGCAGCACAGACACGACGCTATATGTGCTAACTGTATATTTTGGTGCGGTAGGTATCCGCAATGGACGGTATGCTTTGAAGGTAGGACTATTTTCAGATGTGGTTGGTTTTGTGGCAGCCATTGCGATTTGCCTGCTTGTATTTTAATTTCTGCATCGTTTTTTGAACGGGGGTTGTGATTTTGCTCATGGATGGGTATCATTAGCATGAGGTGAATTAGCGAACATGGAAAGATTGCAGAAAATATTGGCCCAAGCTGGTGTAGCTTCCAGACGTAAATGTGAGGAGCTTATTCAGGCGGGTAGCGTGGAAGTGAACGGGGTTGTCGTAACTGAACTGGGAACGAAGGCAGACCCTGATCAAGATATGATTACGGTAAAGGGACGCCCGATCAAAACCGAGAAAAAAATCTATTTGATGATGAACAAACCTAAAGGGGTCATTACGAGCGCTTCCGATCCGGAAGGCCGTAAAATCGTGTCAGACTATCTGAAAGGCGTTAAGGAACGCGTATATCCGGTGGGACGTCTCGATTACGACACCGAAGGACTGCTGTTGCTCACCAATGATGGCGAGTTCGCCAATCTGCTGACCCATCCCAAGCATCATGTGCCCAAGACATATGTGGCAACAGTCAAAGGCGTTCCACATGGTACTGAGCTGGACAAGCTGAAAAAGGGAATCGTGCTGGAAGATGGCATTACTGCACCAGCCGAGGTAGAATATAAAGATGTAGATCCGAATGGTAAGGAGTCTGTGATCCAGATTACCATTTATGAAGGCAGAAATCGCCAAGTAAGACGGATGTTTGAGGCCATTTCACACCCAGTCATCAGACTCAAGCGGATAGCCTTCGGAGATCTTTTGCTACAAAACTTGAAGCGCGGTCTGACCAGACCCCTAACCAAGGACGAAATCAACCGTCTCATTCAACTTGCCAAATCAGACAACACGAAAAAGAAACGGACAGGACGGGGGTCATAACCCCGGCCTTTTTGGTGTAAAGAGACTGTTGGATGAGAGTAAAGTTTGACCAAGCACGGGAAAATAGTAAAATAGAGAGAATGCTTTTTTTAGCGAAGGGGCTGGGAATATGTCAGAACAAAGCAACCGCATATTAATTGTAGATGATGAAGAACGCATTCGACGCCTTCTGCGGATGTATCTGGAAAAAGAAGGATATGCAATTGACGAAGCTGAGGATGGCGAGATTGCCCTCCAAAAAGCGACTGCAAGCGATTACAGCATTATTTTGCTCGATGTGATGCTTCCAGGGATGGATGGGATTGAGGTGTGTACACGGCTGCGTCAGACCAAAGCTACACCTGTGATTATGCTGACTGCCAAAGGCGAGGAAGTGAACCGTGTACAAGGCTTTGAAGTCGGAGCTGATGATTATGTGGTTAAGCCCTTTAGCCCGCGAGAAGTCATTTACCGGGTAAAGGCGATTTTACGCCGTTCGTCGGAAACTGCCTTTTTAACGAAAGAAGCGGTACCAAGCAATAGTATTGTTTTTCCGAATCTTATCATTGAGCATGATGCGCACCGGGTAACTGCGGGTGGGATTGAAATCAGTCTCACGCCTAAAGAGTACGAGCTGTTGCATTATTTGGCGGTGTCACCAGATAAAGTCTTCTCACGCGAAGAACTGCTGAAAGACGTTTGGAATTACGAATTTTTTGGTGACCTGCGCACTGTGGATACGCATGTGAAACGGCTTCGTGAAAAGCTGAATAAGGTATCGCCAGAGGCAGCCGCTATGATTACGACCGTGTGGGGCGTAGGTTATAAGCTGGAGGTTCCAAAATAACGTGAACTTCTGGAGATCGCTGGTAGGCAAGCTGTGGATCACCATCATTTGCCTTGTAGGCTCTGTGCTTATTTTTTTAGGGCTTTTTTTATTGCCGTACATCAACAGAAATTTTGCGGCGTATGAATCGACGGAAATCAAGCATTTGTTCACCTATACATGTATAGTCGGATTTTTATTGACGACCTTTTTTGCCCTATTTCTTTTTACTAAAATCACACAGCCTATGCAGCTGTTGATTCAGGCGGCGAATGCCATTCGTGAGGGAAGGTATGATACTCGGCTTTCGCTGGTGACCAGTGATGAAATTGGAGAACTGGCGAAAACTTTTAATCATATGTCTACGGAACTGGAAGCAACGATCCGCAGTCTGAATGAGGAGAAAAACCATTTATCCAGCGTACTGCGAAGCATGTCTGATGCAGTAATCACCTTCGACAGAAGCGGACAAATCATCTTGACGAATCCGCCGGCACAAAGTTTGCTGAATATCTGGGAAAAGCTGGAGTGGCAGGAACGTGATCTGGAGGAGTTTGGAGCTTCTGTACCTGAGCCTTTGCAGTCTCTGTTCCATACCGTTATGGACAGGGGAGAGGATGTCGGAGACTATATCCATGTCAAGAAGGGCTCCTGGTCGGTGCAGATGGCGCCTCTGTATACGGATAATGCAATCCGCGGTGCAGTAGCTGTGCTTAGAGATATTACGGAAGAAGTGAAGCTAGAGAAGATGCGGAGCGATTTTGTGGCCAACGTATCTCATGAAATCCGTACACCTTTATCTATGATGCAGGGCTACAGTGAGGCGTTGCTGGATGGTATGGCGGGTTCACCAGAAGAATCCGAGGAACTGGTGCAGGTCATCCATGATGAGTCATTACGCATGGGAAGGTTAGTCAAGGATCTGCTTGATCTGGCCCGAATGGAGGCTGGTCATACAGACATGCACCGACAGGAATTGGATGTGAACGAGTTGATCGAGCGTGTTCACCGTAAATTTACGGTACGATCAAAGGAACAGGGACTGACACTCGATTACCATGAGCATGGCCAGCGTTTGTTGCTGCCTGAGGCAGATGAAGACCGGTTGGAACAGGTATTGACCAATTTGCTAGATAATGCATTTAGACACACACCCGGCGGGAAAAAGGTTACTATTGCGGCGGATCGAATTTTGGGAGAACGGCATGAGTTAATCCGTATTCGGATTAAGGATGAAGGTGTAGGCATTGCCAGCGAGGATCTACCTTATATTTTCGACCGCTTTTACAAGGCAGATAAAGCCAGAGTACGTGGTGAGGATAAAGGGACTGGCTTGGGGCTTGCTATTGTCAAGAATATTGTAGAGGCTCACGGAGGCTCTGTCTCTGCTGCCAGCGTATTGGGGGAAGGGACGGAATTTACTATTTTGCTGCCCATCTCCAGCAAAACTAAGCTGGGTCTGTAACAGGCTTATAAGCCCAATCTGATATACCCCGGTTTGCAGGCATCCTCGGAAGAGGGTGCTTTTTGTTGAAAAATCAACATTTATCTTGTTCAACGTGGAACATCCTGTTTCAAAATGATTACTCACATGATAGATAACTCGGTATAAGAAAAAGACGCCTGGGTAGCCAGGCGCCTCTCTTTATTATAAAACCATGGACTTCTCAATAGGGTCTGGAACTAATCTAGCACTACTTCTTGGGCAGTATTTAGTTCTGGCAAACCAACGAGTTGAATCAGTACGTCTTTCGGTACGGCTTTATCGACGGTCAGGATCATGATAGCTTCTCCGCCGACAATTTTACGCCCTACTTGCATGGAAGCGATATTGACGCCGTTCTCCCCAAGCAAGGTGCCGACACGACCGATAATGCCTGGTTTATCATTGTGCGAGATGAGCAGGAAATGAGCTTCCGGTGCCACGTCTACTGGGAACTGGTTCAACCGAACAATACGTTCGCCATAGCCTGCCAGCAGGGTGCCAGATACGCGTTGCTCTTCGCCGCTCTGCGTTTTGAGTGTAACGGTAATCAGGTTGGTAAAACCCTTGGTGGCGGGCGCCTGAGATACGACAAGATGGATGTCACGTGTTTTGGCCAGATGTACAGAGTTTACAATGTTCACATCGCTGCCCAGATGACGGCTAAGTACGCCTTTCAAAATATACCGTGTCAGCGGCTGTGTATCCACAGAGGACAAATCGCCAGCGTAATCTACCTGAATTTCACGTACAGCCTGATTCGTGATCTGAGCGGCAAAGCTGCCCAGCTTCTCTCCAAGCGAGAAATATGGCTGCAATTGCGTCATGACGTTGGATGGTACTGGAGGCATGTTGACCGCATTTTTAAAAGGCTCATCACGCAAAATATGCAGCACTTGCTCGGACACGTCGATAGCTACATTCTCCTGAGCTTCGACAGTCGAGGCACCCAGATGTGGTGTAACGATAATTTTCGGATGGCTCAGGAATGGGTGATCCTGTGCTGGCGGCTCTGACTCGAATACGTCAAAAGCTGCACCGGCAACGATACCTTCATCAATGGCTTCAACAAGAGCCATTTCATCGATAACTCCGCCCCGGGCACAGTTGATAATGCGCATTCCTTTTTTCATCACTTCAAACTGTGGACGAGCAATCATATGTTTCGTTTCCGGTGTTAATGGTGTGTGTACGGTCATAAAATCTGCGTTGCGGATAATTTCATCCACGCTCGCAAGCTTAATGCCCAGCTTCTCAGCGCGTTCTTCCGTTAGAAATGGATCATAGCCGAGGATACTCATACCAAATGCTTTGGCACGTTTAGCCACCTCACTGCCGATACGTCCCATGCCGAGGACTCCAAGTGTTTTGTTACGCAGTTCGACACCGAGGAATGTTTTACGATCCCATGTACCGCCAATGGTTTTGGCATATGCCTGTGGAATATGACGTGCTAGAGCCATCATCATCGCAAAAGTGTGCTCACATGTCGTAATCGTGTTGCCGTCAGGAGCGTTAATAACGATAATCCCGCGTTGTGTTGCTGCTTCGAGGTCGATGTTATCCACTCCGACCCCAGCTCGCCCTACAACCTTGAGGTTCTTACCTGCCGTCATGATGCGTTCGGTTACCCGAGTTTGGCTTCGAACGAGTAATGCGTCATAGTCACCAATAATTTGAACCAATTCATCCTCGCTGAGACCTGTGTTCTTGTCCACCGTGACATCGTCTGCATCCATCAGTTGCTGGATGCCCAGGTCACTGATTGGATCGGATACTAACACTTTAAACATTTGGTTTCCTCCTCAAAGTTAACTTCTTTTATGGACAGGATGCACTTCAAACTGAAATACATTCCATAAAGAACATGAAAAAACTTGAAATGCTTCTAAAAGTACAGGAGAGCGGTGTAAAATACTAGTGTGATAACGCATTGACGCAGAAAAGGGATGGAATAGCATTATGCACCAAACTAACGACCAAAAGTCTTGTGCGGAGACGCTTTGCGGTTTTCGGGCATCAAAAAAACCCCCGAATCACATACTATCTCCATAGTAAGGGACGAGAGTTATCGTGGTACCACCCTAATTCGCAGCCATTTCGCAATGGACTGCCTTCAGCGGTCATAAAATGACCGAAAGGATAACGGTTTTCTGCCGATTGCATCTAATGCCGGGAAATATTCCCCAGACCTCGGTGCAATAACTCAGGAGCGCTGAAAGTAGTTACTTCGTCACCGGCTTCCACCCAAGCACCGGTTCTCTGAGGACGAAATCAATACCTTTTCTCCATCATTGTTGTTGTCGCTAATAATTTTTTCATAATGTATCATGGCTTACATGGGCATGTCAATAGGACATGCGACATGTGAGGATAGCAGGCTAGATATATAGCTACAGAATGCGGAAAATTAAGATTTAAGTCTTCTTGAATCCGCCCGACTTTTTGGCTATGATGCTAAAGAAGACTATGCAGAGGACTAACTAACTATGAAAAAGCTTAAAGTGAAATGGAAAAGAGCGCAAATTCATGAATTGAACGACCGCTTGCTGCTTTACAATTTGTATCTAACTCAGGGGCTGACCCTGCTGATTGGCGCAATCTGGATATTTTTTCAGAAAAGAAATTTGTTAGAACTATTTGCATTGCCGAACACTCTGCACGTCTTATGGTGGGGATTGGGATTGGCCGCCGCTATGTTACTTGTGGATCTGTTGCTATCCCGGATTATGCCTGAGGATGCTATGGATGACGGTGGTATTAACCAAATGCTATTTCAAAATCGTCCGGTTTGGCATATTATTTGTATAGCAGCTATCGTTTCTATCTGTGAGGAACTCTTGTTCAGAGGTGCGATTCAGTACAGCTTTGGTCCTTATTGGACAAGCATTTTATTTGCGGTGATTCATATCCGATATTTACGGCATTGGATTCCCACTGGCTGGGTTTTTCTTAGCAGTTATGGATTGGGCTACATATATGTGCAGACCGGTAGTCTGTGGGCACCGATCATTTGTCATTTTGTGATTGACCTTATATCTGGTTTAGCGTTACGTTTTCGGAGGTATGAAGAATGAATCAGGAACTTAGCAGAGTGCAGACCTATGGTAGCCGTCGAAATGGTCGCAAAGGCAAGGAAGAGGACAGGTCAAAATCTAAACCAGTTCGCTCCCGTGCTTCACGGCCCGTGCCAGAATTGGCTCACGTTGCCGCTGCACCAGAAGTTGCTGTGACGATGGAGGGTGACACTCCTGCCAGTGAGTACCGAACGCGGGCAGAAATGTTTCCGTCCCGCCGTATTCGGGTAAGCAAGTGGTTTTTAAATTTTTTGAGCACTCTTTTTGTGCTGATTACTGCAGCATTACTGTGGTGGGGCGTCAAGGGTGCACCACCCATCAGTGAAATGCTTTGGTAATATAAAGTTATTATGGACGTCTGTGCTTAGGTCAAGGCGCGTAATGATACGGCGAAAAAGCCTCCATCTCCACATGAATAACGGAGAATGGAGGCCTTTATTGCATCATCTATAGTTAATCCGGAGTATACGCAAGTGTCTACTAGCTAGCAGGAACCTCAATCCCTTGCGGATCGACAAATTGGTAACCCTTTTGCTCAAGGCGCGTCAATAGACTGTCCAGCGCCTCAGCTGTCCATGGCAGTTCGTGCATCAAGATATTGCTGCCTGGATGAAGTTGTTCTGTTACATTTTTGAGAAGTGCCTCCGTTTTATTAGGCTGATTCTTTTTCATTGTCCAGTCCAGAGAACCGACGGACCATGTCATGTATAGGAGACCGTTTTCCTTAGCGACCTTGCGACCTACGTCCCCGCCTGCACCATGAGGGGGGCGGAAGAAGACGGGGGCTTGGCCTGTAATGTCCTTAACAGCTTTTTGTACCGTTTCAATCTGTTTTTTGACCTCGGGCTCAGATTTGTTTTTCAGCACGATGTGATCCCAGCTATGGTTGCCGATGGGCTGTCCACGGTCATGGATAAGCTTAAGCAACTCAGGATGCTTTTTTACACGGTAACCGTTTACGAAGAAAATTGCTTTCGCTTTGTGTTTGTCCAGTACATCTATGATTTTGTTAATCATGGCTGCTTCCTTAGGACCATCATCAAAGGTCAATAACACGACTTTTTTTTCGGTACCTTGTTGGTCAGGGATTACATTGTAAGCTTTGTCCAAGTGATACATTTTGTTATTGGTAGTTGCAGATGTCGCAGCTCCTGTTTCGTTGCTTTCGCTGGTTTTATCATTTTGTGCATTGGTTTTATCCGCTGAGTTGTGATCATCACTGCCTGCTTGCTTACTGCTGCTTTTTGGGGAAGAGACGTTGCTCTGATCTTTGGCGCTGTTACTTGAGTCAGAGGCTACCGAATCCTGCTGGTTGCTTGTTGCCGCAGATTCAGGCTTGGTTGCAGTGCAAGCACTAAGCAGCAGACATGCGGTGAACAAAATGGCTGCTGTTTTTGTACCCATTATTTCATCTCACCTTCCTGTATTTTATACCGTATGAGTTTGTCACTACTGACGAACACTATGCTTGATTCTACCACAAAGGGAGGTTCTAATTGTGAAAACATCTTCATTTTTCCTGGGAATCGTTTTGGGCGCTGTCGCAAGCTCTATGATCTCCCGTAACCGCAACATGTTGGGCTTATCTATGGACATAGGTGGAAAAAAAGGCGGCAATTTAGTGCAGCAAGCCCGTACTAAAATGATGGACGCGGCATTCCCCGGGATGGGCGAGATTACGCTCAATAAAGAAGACACCCATAAGGATCAAGACCATCATTCACAAACAGATAAAACCGCTTATAACGCCCATACTGCCAAGAACAAAGAAGAGAATATGAAGTTGATTAAAGACTTCATCAGCACAAGTCCCGATGTTAAACGTGAGGTCGAGCAAATTTTGAAAGAAACTCATACAGCCGTACCGGGATTGTAACCCAGAAACCTTTATTCCGAATCATTTTGCGGCTTTTTTGTAAAAGCCGTTCAAATGATTCTTTTTTTTATCTTTTTATTGCGTGCATTTACGATTATAAAATGATAACATGATTACATAGAACCATTTTCATCACAGGCATCATAATTGCATCATAATCTGTTAATAACACTCGGCTGCCAGGAGGAGGGTCCAGTATGAAAATAGAAAGATTAAGTCAGGACAAGATACGGATTTTCCTTACCTTTGACGATTTGAGCGAACGCGGTATTCAAAAAGACGATATGTGGCAAGAAATTCCTAGAGTTCATGAGCTGTTTACCGAAATGATGGATCAGGCATACAGTGAGCTGGGCTTCGACGCCACGGGACCGTTAGCTGTCGAAGTCTTTGCGCTTCCTGCTCAAGGAATGGTTGTTATCGTCACTCGGGGTAAATACGACCATCAACAGTATGGTTCGGGTCCTGATGAGGAGCTTCCAGAGGAAGTCTACGAAATGGAAGTCACGTTGGAGCATAGTGATTCCATCGTTTATGCGTTTAGCGATTTCGAAGTACTCATAGAAGCGGCTCATATGCTTCGTAGCAACACTACGGAAGCAGGTAAGCTGTATCATTATAGAGGAAAATGGATTCTGCATTTGGAACCAGAAGAAGTAGAGGAGTCCAAGCTTGCCGCTTTAATCGCGGTTCTTGCTGAATTTGGAGAAGGCTCATCCGTTACACCAGCTATGTTGGAAGAGTACGGCAAACTGGTCATTCCTGAACAGGCAGTTGCTGTCATCTGCACTCATTTTGACAGCCGTTCTTGATTCGTTTTATCAAAAGTGATATCGAAGTGAATTTGTCGGCTCTGCGCTGAAAGCAGAGCCGACTCATTTTTATGGAGGGATGATCGGTGCTTCTGTTTTCAGTTTTAGCGGCAGCCACAGCGCCGGGTCTCGCCTTATTGATGTATTTTTACTTGAAGGACAGGTATGATTCGGAGCCACTGCACATGGTTATTAAAGTGTTTTTGCTCGGCTTTTTGGTGGTTCTTCCTGTCATGATTTTTCAACGAGGGCTGCTGCTTTGGCTAGGGGATCACACGTTAATCCAGGCGTTCGGCATTTCAGCCGGAGTGGAAGAGTTTTTTAAATGGTTTCTGTTGTATCACATCATCTATAATCATACCGAGTTCGACGAGCCTTATGATGGTATTTTGTATGCGGCCGCAGTCTCACTCGGATTTGCAACGGTTGAAAATCTGTTATATGCCTGGGCGGGCCATGCTTCGGTTAGCATGATGCTGATGAGATCATTGCTACCGGTATCCGGTCATGCGATGTTTGGCGTAATGATGGGCTACTACATGGGGAAGGCCAAGTTTTCAGAAGGCTTGAGGAGCAAATACATGTTGCTGCTGTCATTGGTGCTTCCATGGTTCTGGCACGGAGTATACGATTTGATTTTAACGAAATTTTCGCATGACTGGATCTGGTTTATCATTCCACTTATGGCCTTTCTATGGTATGGAGGAATGGCGAAGATCAGTCGGGCTAATAACCGTTCTCCTTTTCGTTTGTTAAAACGGGAAGAAAAGGTTAACATGTAACAAAATGGGACACACTGATCTGACAAACCTGTTAGAGAAAGAGGTGTCTTTTTTTGCGTATAAAAGTTAGAATTCATTGTAAAAGATGCGGAGAACGCTTTGTGCTGAGAGGACGCATAGAGCAAGGACAGATTCAGACCGGCTTTAAACGCTGTATTTGCGATAACTGTGAGTTTATTGTTGAAGTCATGGAAAACCATGCATAAGAGAGCTTTCTTCTTGTCACACTATCGGTAGTGTACTTGAAGAAAGGAGACTCCCAATATGTATAAGCGACTTAGTTCCGTATTGTTCCCGGTGGTTACCCTGATGATGATAGGAGCATTTGTGTGGGGTTATCAGCAAAGCCAGATGAGAAAAGAGGTGTCTCTTCAGGCAAATAGCATGTCGATAAAAGCGGAAAATCAATACCAGCGTGCGTTTCACGATTTGTCGTTTCATATGGATCAGCTGCATTCTCAACTCGGTAACGCGGTTGCTGTCCATAATACTTCACACGCGATGCACCGCAAATGTTTGATGAACGTGTGGAGGATTACAAGTGAGGCTCAAAATGAGGTTAATCAGTTGCCCCTCAATGTAATGCCTTTTAATCATGCTAAAGATTTGCTGTCACATCTATCTGCATTTTCGTATCAGACCGCTGTCCGTGATCTGGATCACGAGCCCTTAAACGAGAAAGAAATTTCGAACCTGAAAACGTTGTATAACAATTCCAAAGAAATTTCGAAAAACATGCAGGAAGTGCAGCAGAAAGTCATTAGCAAAAATTTGCGCTGGACGGATGTGGATATGGCGGCAGGTTCTCAAACTGGGCCGAAGGACAACACCATTATTGATGGCTTTAAAACCGTGGACAAAAAGGTGGAAAACTATAAAGAGCTGGATTGGGGACCGTCTGTAGCCAGCATCTATGATAAACGCTCTGTGAAAAAATTGAGTCTCCCGCCAGTAAATGCAGAACAAATTAAACAAAATGCTGCTGAATTTACAGGAAAACCGGAAAGTCAGATCAGGGTGAACGAAAACGGTAAAGGAACGGAATGGGCATCTTATACAGCTACCCTGCTAAATAAGAAGCAGCCTGTGGCCAGTATGGATTTTACGAAAAAAGGCGGCAAGCTTATTTCTTATCATGACATGAGGGCAGTAGGTCCTAAAAAAGCAACACGTAATGAAGCGATTCGCTATGCTAGTGAATACCTTGAACAAAAAGGTTACAAAGACATGAAGCCCGTTGCGTATGATGAAAGCGGGAATTTAGCTAACATTACATTTGTGAGCCAACAAGGGGATGTGATTATCTATCCAGAAAAAATCGCAGTCAGATCAGGCCTTGATAACGGACAAGTGATCGGTTTTCAAGCCAGTGATTATGTGTATGAGCATAGTCATCTCCGCCGCATACCGCAAGCGAAATTGAATTTGAATGCAGCACGAGCAAAATTGAATCCTGAGTTTCGTGAAACTTACCACCGTAAAGCCTTAATTGAAAATGAACTTTCGAATGAAGTTCTCTGTTATGAATTTGGTGGTAAAATCAATGGTTCCGTTTACCGGATATACATTAACGCCAATACGGGGATGGAAGAAACGATTGAAGAGGTTAAAGATTCAGATGAACCTCAGGTTACTGCAATTAATGTCTAGTTAATTACATGAAAATGAATCAATAGTCACTCTAAACCTCCTTCATGAAGGAGGTTTTTTGTGCTTTAGTCATAGATCAAACAAATATTATGCTTAATATAGGCACAAAGTCGTGGTATTATATACCTTAATTAGAGCTTTTAATGGACAAGGATGGTGGATCATTTGTTTCCCAAAATTAATGATGTGTTATACATACAAGTGGCAGGTACTGACCATAAGGACGAGATTTTTGAATTTAAGTCTCGTATTGCAGAAGAGGAGTCACAGAACTTTTTAATTGAAATTCCTATGTCACAAACAAGTGGGCATTTGAAAAAATTGTTTCTAGGGGAAGAACTGTCTATATTTTTTTTGAGCGAGGGTGGGATTAAAAATTATTTTAATACCCACGTTACGGGTTTCAAAGAGGATATCCTCCGGATGATTCGTATCCACAAACCTGCTCCAGACAGCATCAGCAAAATTCAGCGTCGAAACTTTCTTCGGGTTAAGGCCAACTTGGAAATTGCTGTAAAGCATGGTGCGAACGAGTCCAGATTTGTAGCAGAGACACATGATGTAGGAGGTGGGGGTGTTTCTTTTCACACCCAGGGAACTCATCATCTTGAAGAAGGAGAATCATTGTCTTGCTGGATTTTAGTTCCATATAAAAACGGTACTCAGGAGCATGTTCCGTTCCAATCTGAAATTGTGCGCATTCAGCAGATGGAAAACGGTCGCAAACTCATTATGCTGAAATATGAGGAAATCGCTGATCAGGAGCGTCAAAAACTGATTAAATATTGCTTTGAAAGACAGCTGGAATTCCGGGGGAAATCTTAATCATCCGAAATTTTTCTTTTTTAGTAAACCTGTCGCTTATTTTGCATCGCCTATAAATGTGTGGTATAATTTTCACGTCGCAGGCAATGCCTGCTTTTTTCTTGAGGTTAGGTTAGGAGGAATTCCCTGTTGGCAAGGCAACATGTATCTTCAATTAACAAAATAAATGTAGCCATTGATGGACCTGCTGGTGCAGGGAAAAGTACAGTGGCCCGCTTGGTGGCGAAAACACTTTCTTATGTATATGTAGATACTGGAGCCATGTACCGAGCAGCAACGTGGTACATGATGCGTAAGGAAATTCCTGCAGAAAATGTACAAAAAGTGCTTCAACATGTACCTGAGCTGGTGATTGAATTAGTACCGGACCCCACAGGCCAAAAGGTTTATTGTAACGGGGAAGATGTAACCACTGTGATCCGTTCGATGGAAGTGACTAGCAACGTGTCACAGTATTCAAGTATTGCTGGTTTACGGACACGTTTGACTGAAAACCAGCGTGAGATGGCTGCACGCAAGGGTGTCGTTATGGATGGTCGCGATATTGGAACAACTGTACTTCCCGATGCGGAAGTCAAGGTGTTCATGACCGCAAGTGTTCAGGAACGTGCCTCCCGCCGTTTTAAAGAACTGAGCGAAACTGATGATATCACTCTGGAGCAACTGGAACGTGACATTGCGGCACGTGACAAGCTTGACGAGGAGAGGGAGGTATCTCCGCTTCGTTGCAGTGAGGACGCCATCGTGCTCGATACGACCCAAATGGGCATTCAGGATGTCGTTGATATGATCGTATCTTATTGCTTAACGGAGAAGGATGGAGAGATCAGCCAATGATATATACTGTATGCGCCAGTATTTTGCGTCTCATTTACCGCGTTCTGTTTAGACTTGAGGCGGTAGGCAGGGAAAATGTTCCTGCTGAGGGTGGAGTGCTGTTGTGTTCTAATCATATTAGTAATCTTGACCCTCCTACAGTTGGTATTTTGCTGAAAAGAAAGGTTCACTTTATGGCAAAAGCCGAGCTGTTTAATGTTCCTGTACTGGGTCCACTAATTGGGAAACTGGGAGCTTTTCCAGTCAAACGTGGCGGTGTAAGTAAGGAATCCATTAAGTTGGCATTGAACATTTTGCGTGATGGTAAGGTTATGGGAATCTTTCCCGAAGGTTCCAGAGGAGCTGGGGGAATCGGTAAAAAGGGTGCTGCAAGCTTTGCGCTACGCAGTGGAGCGGCTGCCGTTCCGGTCGCCATTATTGGTGATTACAAGCTTTTCCGTAAAACGAAAGTGTTATACGGTAAACCTGTCAATTTGGAAGCTTACCAAAAGGGTGCCGATATCGAAGGAGATCCACTTGAACTGGCAACAGAAGCAATTATGTCTCGTATTCGCACGATGAAGGAAACGGGTAAGCCTACGAATAACTGAAAGGCTTGTATGAATTGTGTCTAAGCTCGGAAAACTAGAACAAAAGTTTATTTATGTTTTGAACTCTGCCATGCGCAGGTTTAAATAAATGGTTTTTTTTGAATTGAGGAGGGTATTGACATGTCGGAAGAAATTAAAAATCAAGAAGCTGCTGAAGCGGCAAATCAAGACGAGCTCGATCAAATCGTCTCCCTGAAAAAAGGTGACACCGTTAAGGGTACAATCGTGAAATTGGAAGATAACCAAGCGGTAGTAAGCATTGGATATAAATACGATGGAATTATTCCAATTCGCGAGTTGTCTTCTGGTCTGGATAACGCAGAAGAAGCAGTACAAGTAGGCCAAGAGGTTGAAGCTAGAATTATCAGCATTGACGATGGCAAGGAAAAACTTGTTCTGTCCAAACGTGCAATCGACAGTGAAAATGCTTGGGAAAAGTTGGAGCAACTGTTCGAAAGCAAAGAAGTATTTGAAGTCGTTGTAAATGATGTCGTTAAAGGCGGCATCGTGGTAGACGTGGGTCTGCGCGGATTTATCCCTGCATCCATGGTAGAACGTCACTTCGTAGAAGATTTCAGTGATTACAAAGGCCGCACATTGCGTGTTGTTGTAAAAGAACTGGATCGTGAAAATAACAAAGTGATTCTTTCTCAAAAAGACGTTCTGGAAGCAGAATTCGAAGCCAACAAGCTTAAAGTAATGGCTGAGCTGAAAGAAGGCCAAGAAATCGTAGGTACGGTTCAACGTCTTACTCAGTTCGGTGCTTTCGTAGATGTTGGCGGCGTGGATGGTCTTGTTCACGTATCTGAAATTGCTTGGACTCATGTCGATAAGCCTTCTGATGCAGTTTCTGAAGGAGACCAAGTGAAAGTAAAAGTCTTGAAAGTAGATCCTGAAAAAGGAAAAATCAGCCTGAGCATGAAAGCTGCACAGCCTGGTCCTTGGGAATCGGCTGCTGGACAATTCAACAACAATGACATCGTAACAGGTGTTGTAAAACGTCTGGTTAACTTCGGCGCATTCGTTGAAATCGCTCCTGGCGTGGAAGGTTTGGTTCATATTTCCCAAATTTCCCACAAACACATTGGAACTCCACAAGAAGTTCTGGAAGAAGGGCAAGAAGTGAAAGTTAAAATTCTTGAAATGAATCCTTCCGAAAAACGTGTTAGCCTGAGCATTAAAGAAACTGAGGAAGCTCCTGAAGCTGCTCCTAAAGCAGAAAGAGCACCACGTGCATCTCGTGCACCTCGTGAGGAACTGAATAATCCTAACGTTTCCCTCAATAATTCCGGTCTGAGCATCACGCTCGGCGAGCGTTTTGGCGATAAGCTGAACAAATTTAAATGAGTTTAAATCAATACATTTTATAATATGCATAACGTACACCATCGGCGGACCCAGAGGGTTCGCCGATTGTTGTTACGTGACCATATCGCCAATAGGTATGTTTTTTGCTATGATGATAGCGGAAGAATTGACAGGAGGAGTGAATTTATGGCAAGACCCGTTGTGGCTATCGTTGGTCGTCCGAATGTGGGCAAGTCCACTATTTTTAATCGGATAATCGGGGATCGTTTGTCCATCGTGGAAGATAAACCCGGAATCACTCGTGACCGTATATACGGTATATCGGAGTGGAATGGTAAATCCTTCAGTATTATTGACACCGGCGGCATTGAGATTGATGGTGAGGATGTCATTTTAAAATCCATCCGTATGCAGGCCGAACTTGCAATAGAAGAAGCAGATGTAATTGTATTTATGAGTGATGCGAAAGCAGGAATTACACAGTCAGATGAAGAGGTTGCTCAAATGCTATATCGTTCGGGTAAACCGATCATCGTAGCTGTCAACAAGGTGGACAACCTCAGTCGCGCCGATCTGATTTATGAGTTTTATTCTTATGGATTTGGTGATCCAATCGCTGTTTCTGGTAGCCATGGTACAGGGATAGGCGATCTGCTAGATGCCATTACATCCAATTTGCCTGAGCTGGAAGAAGATCACTATGATGAAGACGTTATTCGTGTTGCCTTGATCGGCCGCCCGAATGTAGGTAAGTCTTCACTGGTTAACGCCATTCTGGGAGAAGAGCGGGTTATCGTTAGTGACATTGCAGGTACGACACGTGATGCAATTGATACACCTTTTGAAAAAGACGGTCAAAAGTATGTACTGATTGATACGGCAGGTATGCGTAAACGTGGCAAGGTATATGAAACGACCGAAAAATATAGTGTAATGCGTGCCATGCGTGCTATTGAGCGTGCAGATGTTGTATTGGTCGTTATTAACGGCGAGGAAGGCATCATTGAACAGGATAAGCACATTGCTGGCTATGCTTATGAAGCGGGTAAAGCATCGCTGTTTGTCGTTAACAAATGGGATGTCGTGGACAAGGACGACAAAACGATGCATCAGTTTGAAACGAAAATTCGCGATCACTTTTTGTTTATGACATATGCTCCGATTGTGTTCTTGTCTGCAAAAACGAAGCAACGCCTGCAAAAGCTGCTTCCTGTTGTACAGCATGTGGCACAGCAGCATGTGTTGCGTATTCAGACACATTTACTGAATGATGTAATTTCCGATGCGGTTGCCATCAATCCTCCACCAACAGACAAGGGACGTCGTCTGCGCATTAACTATGTGACCCAGGTTGCTGTTAAGCCGCCTACGATGGTTGTATTCGTAAACGATCCAGAAATAATGCACTTCTCGTATGAGCGTTATCTGGAGAACAAAATCCGCGCCGCCTTCAATTTTGAAGGAACTCCAATTCGAATCTTTACACGGCGCAAGTCTGACGAAAGTTAGGAGCGAATAGGTTGATTTTACAAATCGTTGCCATCGTACTCAGTTACTTGCTTGGCTCTGTCAGCTTTAGTTTGCTGTATGGAAAATTAAAAGGAATCGACATTCGCCAACATGGGAGCGGCAATGCCGGTGCGACGAATACGCTGCGTGTGCTTGGAAAAGGCCCAGCTATTCTGGTACTGCTGCTGGACGTTCTTAAAGGGGTTATTGCGGTACTAATAGGGCACTGGTTAGGTGGGGAATCATCCTGGGTACCGGGTTTGTGCGGCATTGCGGCGATTGCGGGCCATAACTGGCCGGTATATTTTCACTTTCGTGGAGGAAAAGGTATTGCGACTGCTATTGGTGTATTGGCATCGCTTGCCTTACTGCCCGCACTATATGCCGGAATCATTGCGATACTTGCAATTGTAATGACTCGTTACGTATCCCTTGGATCACTCATATTTGTCATTTTGACCCCTTGGATATTACTCGTGCTTGGTTTTGCATGGCCGTTATTCTGGACGGCTCTAATCATTTGTCTGTTCGCTGTGTGGAGACACCGTACCAACATAGTCAAGTTGGTACGGGGGAATGAGAATAAGCTTGGCTCCAAAGGAGGAGATCGTCTTGTCTGAGAAAATAGCTGTGCTGGTCGCGGGGAGTTGGGGAACAGCCCTGGCTTCCGTTCTTGCGGCCAATAACAACGATGTCTCTGTCTGGACGAGAAACGAGCAGCAAGCAGCTGAAATCAATGAGAAGCATACAAATGAGCATTATTTACCGGGCTCTATTTTGTCTGATCGCATTTCAGCTACAACTGATATGCAGACTGCGGTATCTGGTGCTAAAGCAGTGATAATCGTATCTCCTTCTGCTGCTGCTCGTCAGGTAGCACGTAGTCTGAAAGCTCATTTTAGCAAGGATATGCTGGTAGTGCATGCCATTAAAGGTTTTGAAACAGAAACGCTTAAACGTATGTCCACGGTGATCTCGGAAGAACTGGAAGTCGCGGAGGGCGATATTGCCGTGCTGTCTGGTCCGAGTCATGCGGAAGAAGTGGTGAGGAAATGTCCTACAACGGTCGTTGTAGCTTCCTCCAATGAGCAGGCTGCACAGGCTGCTCAGGGGCTGTTCATGAACTCCTATTTCCGTGTCTATACAAACCGCGATTTGCTAGGCGTGGAACTGTCCGGGGCGCTAAAAAACATTATCGCATTGGGTGCGGGAATGTCAGATGGACTTGGTTTCGGTGATAATGCCAAAGCGGCTTTATTGACCCGTGGATTGGCTGAAATTACCCGTGCCGGAGTTGAGATGGGTGCTAATCCATTAACCTTTGCCGGTCTGGCTGGGATTGGCGATCTAGTGGTCACGGCAACGAGTCGTCACAGTCGCAACTGGCGTGCAGGGTCACTATTAGGACAGGGCCAACAGCTTGATGATGTGCTGGAATCTATGGGCATGGTCGTAGAGGGGATTCGAACGACAAAAGCGGCATACGCCATCTCTCAAAAATTAGGTGTTCAGATGCCTATTACAGAGGTACTGTATGGAGTACTGTTTGAAGGACGTGACGTCCGTAAGGCCGTTGAGGCGCTGATGGGTCGCGACCCTAAGACCGAGATGGAAGTCATGCCACTTCAGACTTGGGAGCAATGGCATTCTTAAAGGCTCAGATGAGCTTTAATAATATAAAGGCTGTCTCATGGTAGATTTTTTCTATAATGAGATAGCCTTTTTTAGTTAGGCGTTTGGCATGTCTTATGTACGCTTAATCACCTTTTGTCTCCGCCACTCATAGACTGAGTTGAGCAATGGCGGAGGAGGGGAGATTATGAATAAAAACTTTCCGAAAGATGCATTGAAGGCCATTAACAAAAAAGGCGGCAAAAACATATCCGAAAATGCAGTGAAAAAGCTGGCAGGCACGGTAAAGGCGGACACGCTTCAAAGCGAAGCGCAACTGCGTCAGCTTATCAAGCAAGTGTCTGCGATGGCCAACATTCCGGTGTCGGAAGATACAGTAAGGGATATTGTTGGTGCCGTCAAAAAGAGCGGAATGAATCCTTCCAATATGGAAGCGTTGATGAAAATGATGATGAAAAAATAGACCGCTGGCCGCACGCCAGTTAGTATTATTCACCGTGGACCGGGAAGGTTCGCGGTTTTTTTATATTTTGGAGTGGGTAACCGCTTTTACAGTACACAAAATATCGAACTGCCCTGTCGAACATGTTATAATGATGCCCATCAGGAAACGGAAGGAAAGACAGCAAAGGAGGAAACAATGTTGAAGGAGGCAATATCATCGGTGTTAGTAGACAGGCTTCCTCACAATCTGGCAGTTGCGCTGAGTAGCTTGGCTGAGAACTGGTCAACAGTGTCGGTTCCGTGGATGCTAGGCGGGAGTTGTTCACTACTTGTACATGAAGTTGAACTGGATCGCCTGCCTCGGGACATTGATATTTATGCGGATATTCATGCAGCAAAGCAACTTCATGCGCACCCCCTGGGTATAAGTATAGATCGACAGCAGGTTGATCGTAGCGGCTCTTACGTTTCATTGCTGAGCCACTATGATCTGGAGGGATTTCCAGTCGAGTTGGTGGGGGGATTTGAAGTATTATGTGACGGAGCGTTATACCGCTTAGAGATCGAGCGACTACTTTGGTCGGCTGGTGTTCAGCTTGAGCTGGGGAGTGCTTCACTGCGTCTGATGCCGCTCAGTCATGAACTTTTATTCAATATATTGCGAAATCGACCCGACCGATATAAAGCGATTGCAGAAGTCATGAAGCGCGACCCGCGACGTCATATAATTGTACTGAAGCAGCTACTAGTCAGTAATATTTGGAATGAGGAGCAATTGGACAAGCTTGTAGAACTTCTGCCTTGGCCAGAGTTGCACTCCGTCATCCAGATGGGCAATGAAGTATAAGTTGTGTGTGTTAGGAGAAAGACAACTGGAGGACTATTCATGAATGTGCAGATTACGTTTAGGCCGTCAGGTAGGCGCGTACAGGTCGGTCAGGGTACGTCATTGCTTCAGGCTGCTCGTAAAGCGGGTGTATATATCCCCACTCGTTGTGACGGAAAAGCAGCCTGTCTGATGTGTAAGGTACAAATATCACCGGAATGGGCTGAATTTGCAGACCAACCCAGAGATGCAGAGCAGCGTAAGCTGGGGCCTTTACTGGATGAAGGAATGCGCTTATCCTGCCAGGCACGTGTCCAAGGCGATATGGAGGTAACCATACCGGAGGATAGGCTCAAGGCGGCTATCAGACGGCAACTGGAGCGTCAGGCGCTGGATGATGAACTGTGGTAATGCCGATTATATCAGGAGAATAGAAAAAGGATGTTTCCGACGACTCTAAACGGTCAGGAGAAACATCCTTTTTTTATTTAATCTAGCGACGAAGTCATGGGAGAGTCTTGCCCCGCATATATTAGGTGAGTGGAACCAAACGTAAAATATCGTTTCTGCAATGATCGCTCTGTCGTAATCTATTTTTCAAAAAACTAAACATATTTTACGGAGGGGATACATATGATGGTATCAGTCCAAATGCATGTACGAGTTTACGCCGTTTCGCCGATTCCATCAGTCTCCTGAATCTCGGCGGCGGACGACTTCCGGGCATTTTAAAGGCTGTTCTGCCGCATCTGGGATCAAGCAGTTGGTTGAACACGAAGCGGATGCTCTTTAAGCATTTTTCCTTCGGAGACTTTTTAGGAGGGGATTTCATTGGAGAAAGTAGACATTTTTAAAGACATTGCCGAACGTACCGGAGGAGACATTTATCTTGGGGTCGTCGGCGCAGTCCGAACAGGAAAATCAACGTTTATCAAGCGGTTTATGGAGACGATTGTTCTGCCAAACATTACAAGTGAGGCGGACCGTGCCCGCGCCGTAGACGAGTTGCCGCAAAGTGCGGCAGGCAAGACGATCATGACGACGGAGCCTAAATTCGTACCGAATAATGCCGTCCAGATCAAAGTAACGGAAGGACTGGATGTGAATGTACGTCTGGTTGACTGTGTAGGATATGCAGTAGAAGGAGCAAAAGGGTACGAGGATGAAAATGGTCCGAGGATGATCTCCACACCATGGTTCGAAGAACCCATTCCTTTTCAGGAAGCGGCAGAAATTGGTACACGCAAGGTTATTCAGGAGCATTCGACGCTCGGTGTGGTAGTCACTACAGACGGCACGATTGCGGAAATCCCGCGCAGCTCTTATGTAGAGTCGGAGGAACGCGTCATTGAGGAGTTGAAGGAAGTTGGCAAACCATTTGTTTTGGTTATCAACTCCACGCATCCTCGCAGTGATGAAACACTCCAGCTTCGCGGTGAGCTGGCTGCCAAGTACGATATACCAGTTATGACACTCAGCGCGGCGACGATGACGGAAGATGATGTTACAGGCGTACTTCGTGAAGTATTGTATGAATTTCCGGTGCATGAGGTGAATGTAAACCTGCCGAGCTGGGTCATGGTACTGAACGAAGAGCACTGGCTGCGTAGCAATTATGAAAATTCCGTTCGCGATACGGTTAAAGATATTCGACGCCTGCGTGATGTAGATCGAGTGGTTGGCCAGTTTATGGAATATGAATTCATCGACAGGGCCGGATTGAGCGGGATGAATATGGGGCAGGGCGTAGCTGAAATTGATCTGTATGCTCCCGATGAGCTGTATGACCAGATTTTGGTCGAAGTCGTCGGGGTAGAGATTCGTGGCAAGGATCATTTGCTGCAAATGATGCAGGATTTTGCCCATGCCAAACGAGAGTACGACCGCTTCGCCGAGGCGCTGGAAATGGTCAAGACAACGGGATATGGCATTGCCGCGCCGTCGTTATCTGAGATGGCACTAGACGATCCGCAGTTGATTCGTCAGGGTACAAGGTTTGGTGTGCGGCTCAAGGCGACAGCACCTTCTATACACATGATTCGTGTCGATGTGGAATCGGAATTTGCTCCGATTATCGGAACAGAGAAGCAAAGTGAAGAGCTTATGCGCTATCTGATGCAAGATTTTGAGAATGACCCAATCAAAATTTGGGAGTCAGACATTTTCGGACGTTCGCTGCATTCCATTGTACGGGAAGGCATTCAGGGTAAAATCGCCATGATGCCGGACAATGCACGCTATAAGCTGCAGGAAACGCTGGGTCGTATCATTAATGAAGGCTCCGGCGGTCTCATTGCTATTATTCTTTAAGGGTAAGCCACACCTAAAAAATGTATAAGAGAAATACCGTGGAGAGCAATTTGCTCTCTACGGTTCGCAAAAACAAAATATTAGACTGACCTCCAAAACCAGACAGGGGTAGCCATGGACGAGAAAATAAAGTCCTAGACTACCTCTGTTTTTATTGAGCTTTTCGTTTCTCGTAGCAGGATGTAGGTTCAAATATAACAATCCGATTAATGAGTTTCACAAGTAGAGAGCTAGGCTCCGCCTTGATTTTACATTTAAACAGCAACCGTTTTCCGGTATTCAATCGGGGACGGTTGATTTTTGTGTTCTGGCCTATAAAACAGAAATTTTTCTATATTTCATAAAACATATTTACATACTTGGTTTAAAGCGATATATTAAGTATCAAATTTGAATCATTTTGTGGTTGAACGAGGGGGAAATGAAATCATGGATATCCAAAAAGAGTTCCAAAGACACAAAAAGCTAGGACTGGGAGGTATCATGCTACTGGTGCTGGTTTTGCTGGTCACTGCATGTGGCGTGCCGAAAACAGAGAGCGGCACTCAAGGGACAAGCACTGCGGAATCGAATACAACAAACGAAAAAACGGACAACTTAAATCTAAAGAGTAAACGGGTTGCGTTGATCATGGAGTTTAACACGGGCACATTTTCGCAACAGTATGTTCAAGGTGTGGAAGAGGAAGTTAAAAAATTTGGCGGTACGCTGACTAAGTTTGTGGCAGATAACGATAAGGCTAAAATGGCTTCTCTGCTTGATAGTGCGATTAACCAGCAGTTTGATGTCATTTTGACTGATCACGGTGATGCATTACTGGAAACAGGGTTGAAAAAAGCAGTTTCCCGCAATATTCCAGTTATCGTGTTCGATGCTGCCGTCAATGTTCCGGGTGCGGTAGTGCTCTCACAGGATGACCAAAGCATGGCTGAGCTAACGCTGGAGCAAATGAAGAAGGATATCGGTGGCAAAGGCAACATTGTGAAAGTATGGGTTGCCGGATTTGCGCCGATGGAACGTCGTCAGGTTGCTTATGGTGCATTTTTGAAATCCAATCCGGATATTAAAGAAATTGCGACTTTTGGTTCGGCTCAGAATCCTGCGTTGGATACGCAAGCCAAAATGGAAGCTGTATTAAAGCAATATCCTAAGGGCGAAATTACAGCCGTCTGGGCGGCATGGGATGAATTTGCCAAAGGCGCAGCACGTGCCATCCAACAAGCGGGACGTACGGAAATTAAAGTCTACGGCATTGACATGAGCGACGAGGACTTGCAAATGATCCAAGACCCGAAAAATCCTTGGGTGGCCTCGGCAGCCGTAGATCCAACAGATATCGGGCGCGTACAAGTGCGCTATGCATATCAGAAGCTGCATGGGGATAATCCGGAGGAGAAAGTCGTACTGAAGGCTGTATATGTGCAACGCGAAGCGTTGCCGGATAAGCAAATTTCCACATCCGAGCTGTCCCAATATGTGAAGGGCTGGGGCCAAAGCGAACAGGGCTATAAGGATTGGATGAAGGAATATGAAACGTCCAAATAAAATGTTTGCATAACGCAAAGGCGCGCTTCGGCGCGCTTTTATCATAAGCAGGCGTGAGGGGGCACCATGAGTTCACAAGTATATACATTGGAAATGAAGAAAATTAGCAAACAGTTTGCTGGTGTAGATGCGCTGCGAGCCGTGGATTTTACAGTGCAGGGTGGCGAGATTCACGCTCTGCTGGGCGCCAACGGGGCAGGGAAAAGTACATTGATGAAGATTCTGTCCGGTGCGTATCATTCCGATCAGGGAGCTATCGTAGTTGGTGGCAAGGAACTGAACATTAGTTCACCGTGGGAGGCCAAAAGAGCGGGAATTCACTGTGTGTATCAGGAGGTCGATTCAGCGCTTGTACCACAGTTAACTGTTGCTGAAAATATTGTAATGGACGATTTGTCAGCCCCTGATGGTCGATGGTGGACTGCACCGGTTTCTATGCGCAGACGAGCGCGTGAGGCATTAGCACGTCTGGAGATAGATATTGACGTGCGACGATATGTGTCTGAATTGACGTTGGCAGAAAAACAGCTTGTACTTATATCACGCATTCTGACACAGCAAGCCAATGCCATCATTTTTGACGAGCCTACGGCGCCGCTCAGCGAAGAAGAAACGCGACGTTTGTTCCGCACAATCCATACACTCAAGGATGAGGGAGTTGCATGTATCCTCATCACACACCGATTGCCGGAGGTTATCGAACACAGTGACCGTGTTACGGTGATGCGTGATGGTGAGCGCGTGTTCACGGGACCTGCGTCTGATTTAAGTGTAGGCGACATCGTTACGCATATGCTTGGGAAAACATTTGAGGAGGAATTCCCAAAAACAGAGGTACCGATTGGTGAAACGGTATTGGAAGCGAAAGGGCTTCACAAAGGATTACGAGTGCACGGCATTGATGTACAGGTCCGATGTGGTGAAATTCTCTCTATTGTAGGTTTGGTTGGTGCAGGCAAGACAGAGTTGTCACGACTTCTTACAGGAGCAGACAAGCCGGATAAGGGAGAGCTGACCTTTAAAGGTCGCTCCATTCGATTGAGAGAACCAGCGGATGCGGTAGCTCAAGGAATTGTGTCCATACCCGAGGAGCGACGGAAGCAGGGGGTGCTAATTGAGGAGAGTGTGGAAAGAAACCTTAGTCTTCCGCTTTTGGGCAAACTGAGTGTCCTTGGTTTCATCAGTCGGCGTAAAGAACGAAATAACGGTAATGGGATTGTCGCCTCTCTCGGTATTAAGACACCATCGCTCCGTCAGAATGTTAAATATTTAAGTGGCGGGAATCAGCAAAAGGTTGCTATTGGGAAATGGCTGCATTCCGGAGCGGATGTATTTGTTTTTGACGAGCCAACCAAGGGTGTAGATATAGGGGCAAAAAGTGATATTTTTCGTATCATTGGTGAGTTGGCGGAGCAAGGAAAAGCGATCATTTATCTAACCTGTGAATTTGCTGAAGGGATTGGCATTGGTGATCGGATTGCAGTGATGTATGATGGCAAAATTATAAAGGAATTTGCTCGGGGCGAAGTGGAACAGGAACAGCTTCTGTTGTATGCCAGCGGGGGTGAAGAGGTGCATTCATGAAGGAAAAATGGTTAAACGTCTCATTTCGTTACGGTGCCGTAGTTGTCATTATAGGTGTGTTGGCGTTTTTTTCATCTACATTACCTTATTTCTGGACTTATGATAATTTAATGGACATTCTTGGCTCGATTGCCATTGTGACTTTCGTTGCCATTGGTGTGACATTGTCACTTATCGTGGACGGTTTTGACCTGTCGGTGGGAGCTACAGTATCTTTGACAACGGTCGTTGCCGCTTCTTTAATGGTCTGGTATGAGCAGCCTGTTGCGGTGGTCATTATTGTGTCTCTGATTGTCGGCGCTTTGGTAGGACTGTTGAATTCATTATTGATCATTAAACTACGTATTCCTGATTTGCTCGCAACCCTTGCAATCATGTATATTGTAAGCGGGATTCACAAAACGTACGCACAGGGCTATACCATATATAATCATATGCAGTTTCCCGATGGTAGCAAGGCGCCGGGGGAGATATCTCCTGCATTTCTTTTGCTTGGGCAAGGTAAATGGTTGGGTATCCCGATTTCGGTTATTTTACTGTTGCTGGCTGTGGCGGCGGTGCATGTTTTCTTGACTTATACAAAGCATGGGCGTCAAATGTATGTAACGGGTGGAAATAAGGAAGCTGCTCGTCTGTCGGGTATACGGGTAAAAAAAGTCCGTACTCTGGCCTATGTTGCTTCAGGTGTATTTGCGGCGATTGCCGGTATTTTGTATGCCTCGCGCGTAGGCTCAGGCCAAATTGACGCGGGTTCCCCCTTGCTCATGGAAGCGGTAGCTGCAGTATTCGTCGGTTTTTCGGTCTTTGGTGCTGGTAAACCCAATGTCATTGGTACATTTATTGGTGCAGTTTTGATCGGTGTGTTGGTTAATGGACTAACGATGATGAATGTGCAATATTTCGCCCATGATATTGTCAAAGGAGTAGTGCTGGTACTTGCGCTGGCCGTTACTTTTTATGTGTTAAACCGTCGTCGTACTTGAAATTGTCTGTGGACTGTATTACTATAAACCTTGTTCCACGCAAGCAGGGTGCCATAAAACGCCAGTTTCGGCCTATATTGCGGAGGTTAGGTATATTCTATGTATATTTAACGACGAAACGGAAACAGATGATAACATTATGGAAGGCAGTACGCCGCCCGGGTTATTTTATACAGGCGACCTCATATCGGTCATTAACACCGATAACCTAAATGCTGGACTACACTTGAATTGGGAGGTGAATATGTTGAATAAAACGGATTTGATCAATCAGGTTTCTGAAAGCACTGAATTGTCCAAGAAGGACGTAACCAAAGCAATCGATGCAGTATTTGAGGCGATCTCTGGAGCGTTGCAAAGCGGAGATAAAGTGCAACTGGTAGGTTTCGGGAACTTTGAGGTTCGTGAACGTTCCGCACGTAAAGGACGTAACCCGCAAACAGGAGAAGAAATCGAAATCCCTGCGAGCAAAATTCCGGCATTTAAACCGGGTAAAGCGCTTAAAGACGGAATTAAATAAGATTTCTTACATATTCCCAATGCGCTGAAAAGACCGTGAATTTGATTCACGGCCTTTTCTTTTTGTCCTGTTTACTTCGTGGTAGGGGTGCTATGGACTGGAGAAGAGGAAGCTGCCCTGCCGTTTCGCGAGGCATAAGCGATCAGCACTAGGGGTTCACCTGTTAGCTCGGCAAATTCATGCTCCAGCTGTTGAAGCCGTTCGATTTGGGCAGGACTGAGATTGGCGGGAAGGTAGTTTTTCATCAGATCCGTTCCTTTCTTTAATAGATGGGACTGCACGGATAGTATGGCTCGGGACATGCTAATTATTGCAGGAGCACGGTAAGCATGTAGTTGACAAAACAAGCTTGAATCTCCATCATAAAAAGTATAGCTTCGGCTCTCAGGGAGGAAAAGGATATGGAAGATAACGTGACGGGTAGCAGTGAGTACGTCGTAATTAAAGCGAAAAGCAACGGATGTCAGGTTTTTGGTTTGACCAGAGGCCAGGATACACGCTTGCATCATTCAGAAAAATTGGACAAGGGCGAGGTACTGATTGTCCAATTTACGGATCATACTTCTGCTATTAAAATTCGCGGCAAAGCCGTTGTGATGACCAAGCACGGGGTAGTAGATACGGAGGATTAAAATGCAGGCATAGCCTGCTTTTTTTTGTTGTAGAATGAGAGTGAGGACCTTTACCGTAGCAAACCCACATTATGAGGTAGAGGTCAGGGGAGGCTCTGATGAAACCTTGGATTGTATTCGGTGGCTCCATTCTCATAACCATCGCAGCAGCTGTGTTGCTGCCGTCTTTACAAGTGCTGGACTCAGGAACCGCAGCAGTTCGTGAGACACAGGCGACGATTTCGCCTCAGCAACGGGTGCTGCTGTCAGATGACAATCTGGTGGATACGCTGAATGAGCTACCGTTGACTACACCGATTGCAAGCGCAAGCTGGGAACATTCAGTCCTGACCCTGGATGTCAAACTGTCCAAGGAAGAAACTGCCCCGCTAGAGATTTATCAAAACATGGCGGAGATTGCCGCTTTTAGCTTTTACGGAACGACGAATGTGCGGCAATTGCTGCTTCGGGTGGTGACGCAGGACGAATGGTCAGGAGAACGTCATTTGCTGCTTGCATCCGATATACGCCGGAACGAGTGGACGAACGAGGCATTGGAACAGCTGAGAAGCCGGGAAGGCGCGGAATTGCCAGAGGATTTGAAATCCCGTTTCCGCATTACAGTAACGCCCATGTGGCAAAACAGGTTTAACGGTGTATATACAGATTAGATGTTTCTGCCGGTGGACCTACAGTACTTTAGTCGCGAATCATTTTAAATTGTGATATAATATAAGGCATTGCAATTATTTGAGTATAGCAGAAAGTCATGTCTCGGAGGCTTAGGATGAAACCGTATCGCGTACCCCAATTAGCAAGGAAATATGTGGAATACGACATGATTCAACAACATACGGAAATGCCGGCTTTTCCTGACAGCCGTACCCGTTTGATGTTTGTGTTTTTGAACCGGAATGCGCAGGAGCTGCATGCCAGTGAGGACGAACTGTACGCATTGGTAACCTCACTTGTGCAGATGGGGCTGGATACGCATGATATGATTGATACTTTATCCGGTATACGGAGCCCGGAGGAGATGCGTTCCAGACAGCTGAAAGTGTTAGCTGGGGACTATTTTAGCAGTCGTTTTTATCAGCTGCTTGCATTGGCAGGCCGCATTACGGCCATTTCGAAGCTGAGTGATGCTGTATGTGAAGTGAACGCAGGGAAAATGAGTCTGTACTGGGGAATGAAGCAATTCCGCCTGGATGCAACTCAGTATTTAACTCAGATGGTTCGTTTCAAAAAGGAGCTTTTTTTATCATTCACTTCACTTGTAGCAGAACAGGATCAGGAAATTTGGAAGCAGCTTCTCAACAAATTTGCCCTCTGTGATACCTTGGTGGAGGAATGGGGCAAGCGGACAGAACCGGACAAGTCCCGTTTCGGATATATGTTCTGGCATATTTATGGTAACGGGGACCGGAACGAGCAAGCGTTGCTTTCAGAGAGTGGTACTGACACTGAAGCATGGCGTAAGCTTGTTCTGAAATACAAAGCCGAGGATGCGATACTGGACAAGCTTCGCACGGCAGTTACACACATCCGGCAGATCCTGTCAGATGATCAAAATACAGGGATCGAGGAATTTGAACGCATGCTTGAGCCTTTCCTAAAGCTGCTAAATAGTCCGCACCCAGTTGTGAGGGAAGGTTAGGTGAACGTGATGGGATCAAGCGACACCAAGCCGAAAGAGCAATTCGTTCATGGCGTGTTTGAAAGCATAGCAGGTAAATACGATTTGATGAACGATATACTGAGCTTTCGCAGACATAAGGCTTGGCGGAAATTTACGATGAAAAAAATGAACATGCGTCGTGGCGATACGGCAATTGATCTTTGCTGTGGTACATGTGACTGGACGCTTGCGATGGCGCGAGCAAGTGAAAGTGGTCACATCGTAGGACTCGATTTTAGTCAGAACATGCTCAATGTTGGCGAGCGTAAAATTATATCAGAATCCCGTGAAAAGCAAATTAAGCTTGTTCAGGGCAACGCGATGGAACTGCCTTTTGAAGATAATTCATTTGATTATGCAACGATTGGTTTCGGTCTGCGCAACGTACCTGATCTGCGCCACGTGTTACAGGAGATGCAACGAGTCGTCAAACCTGGCGGGCAGGTCGTATGTCTAGAATTGTCCAAACCTACTTGGCAGCCGTTCAAGGGAATTTACTACACATATTTTCAACACATCTTGCCCATGCTCGGCAAATTGTTCGCCAAACGTTATGAGCAGTATAAATGGCTCCCTGATTCGTTGGCGCTTTTTCCAGGAAGGGATGAGTTGGCTGGCATCTTCCGTGAAGTCGGATTGAAGGATGTTCAGGCTCATTCTCTCACCGGAGGCATTGCGGCATTGCACATTGGAATCAAGGAGAGTCAGCATGTTTAAGAAAATTGCTATTTTTTTGGAAATGATTAAAATTGAACATACGTTATTTGCGCTCCCATTTGCATTCATGGGGGCTGTATTGGGGTCAGTTGTCGTGACAGGCAACCTTCCCTCGTGGCCGCAGATCGGCTGGATCCTGCTAGCTATGGTTGGCGCACGCAGCGCTGCTTTTGGCTTCAATCGTATGATCGACCGGGTGATTGATGGGAAAAATCCGCGCACAGCAGGACGCGCTATCCCGGCAGGGTTGCTTAAATCAAGCGAAGTGGTAATTTTCATTATCGTCAGTCTGGTGTTGTTATTCTGGGCATCATTCAAGTTAAGTCCGCTGGCGTTCAAGCTGTTTCCGCTGGCCTTTTTTATGCTCGTTTTTTACTCTTACACCAAGCGTTTCACTTGGCTTTGCCATATTGTACTTGGTCTGACCATTGGTTTGGCGCCACTAGGCGCGTGGGTTGCAGTAACGGGACAAATAGATTTGACCGCTATCGTTCTGTATCTAACGATCGCATTTTGGACGGCTGGATTTGATGTTATTTATGCTTGTCAGGATATAGATTTTGACCAAAACGAAGGAGTTTATTCTATTCCTGCCCGTTTTGGTGTAGCAGGTGCATTGAACATCGCTCGGGCATTCCACGTCATTACGGCGATCGGATTTATTGTACTGTTCTTTATTGCAGATTTAAGCTGGTGGTATCTGGCGGGCATGATTATTTCGTACATTATTTTATTTTATGAGCACTATATCGTATCTCCAAAAGATTTGAGTCGTTTGCAGACGGCATTCTTTACTATGAACGGTGTACTTAGCACTGTCGTATTTGCCTTTACACTGATTGATTTGGTGGTGCGTTAATACTAATGAATAATCAGGTGAGCGAACATCAAGGCAAACGAATCGTTATTGGCATTACAGGCGCGAGCGGAAGCATTTATGGTGTGCGACTGGTAGAGACTCTGCTGGACTTGCAATACACAGTTCACCTGATCGTGTCTAATGCTGGCTGGCGGGTGTTGAAAGAGGAGTTGGGCTGGAATGTGACTGACCGGGAAGGGGCTTTGAATGAACAATTCGGAGGCCGTCCCGGTTCTCTTGTATACCATCCGTTCACAGATATTGGAGCTTCGATTGCGAGCGGCTCTTATTTGGTGGATGCGATGATTATCATGCCATGCTCGATGGGGACGTTGTCAGCAGTAGCACACGGTTCGTCCGATAATCTCATGGCGAGGGCAGCGGACGTGATGATAAAGGAAGGTCGTCCGCTGATCCTTGTGCCTCGTGAGACACCTCTACATGCCATTCATTTGGAAAACATGCTTAAGCTTGCGAGACTTGGCGTCAAAATGATTCCGGCTATGCCGGCTTTTTACTTTCATCCGAAGACGCTGGATGATATTGTGCTGTTCCTCGTAGGCAAAGTATTGGACAGCTTGCGTATAGAACATCAACTGTTTACGAGATGGGGGGATTCCGATGCCGACACCGGACACCAAGACAATCACAATCGGAAAAATTAAATATACAAACGCTTGGCCTATTTTTCATTATTTTAATCCTTCTGAGCTTCTCCATTCGGCGGAGATGGTTTCTAAAGTTCCGGCTGAATTGAATCAAGGTATGTTGAATGGGAGTTTGGATATCAGTGCGATGTCCTCCTTTGCGTATGCATCCGGTGCTGAGGAAATGCTACTGTTGCCGGATTTATCCGTCAGTGCAGATGGTCCTGTGCAATCCATTTTACTATTTTCACGCAAGCCGCTGGACGAAATCAAAAACGGAACCATTGCATTAACGAATACGTCTGCTACATCCGTGAATTTGTTAAAAATTTTGATGCAAAAGGCATGGGAAGGTCAGCCTTCCTATTTTGACTGTGAACCGGATCTTGACTTGATGCTGGAACAGGCAGATGCGGGGCTACTGATTGGAGATCACGCGATTAAGGCATCTTGGCGAAACGAAGGTCTGTATGTTACGGACCTCGGAGAAGAGTGGAAGCGCTGGACGGGCTACAGTATGACTTTTGCTGTATGGGCAGTACGACGTGCTGTTGCTGCTCAAAATCCCGCAGCGGTGGCTGAAACTGCGAGTGCGTTCCGCGCAAGCAAGCAGCGTAGTCTGTCGGACTTGACGTCTGTTATTTCTGAAGCATGCGAGGAAATTGGAGGTCTGCGAGATTATTGGGAGCGCTACTTTACTAATCTGTGTTATGATTTTGGAGAGAAGCAACAACAAGGTTTAGAGCTTTACTTTCAGTATGCGCATGAACTGGGGCTGCTTGACCGACGAGTAAAGCCGCTTCTCTGGAGTGACAATACGCTGACACGGGTGAAAGAATGAAACGATTGGATTTGTTCGGTTTATTAAAGAAGGATATGAACTTTATAGAAGAAGAGTTGTACCGCAGTATCGATAGTACGGAGCCGTTGATTAATGATACGTCGCTTCATCTGCTTAAAGCAGGGGGCAAGCGTTTGCGTCCCGTATTTGTATTGCTGGGAGGCAAGTTTGGAGAATATGATCTGGACAAGCTCAAGCGTATAGCGGTACCTCTGGAACTGATTCATTCTGCCTCTCTCGTTCACGACGATGTGATTGACGATGCGGAAATGAGACGCGGTCAACCCACCGTGAAGTCCAAATGGGACAATCGGGTGGCTATGTACACCGGAGACTACATATATGCACGTGCGCTGTCTATTGCTGCTGGATTGCCGAATCCCGACATTCACCGGGTACTGTCTAAAGCGCTGGTGCAGATGTCCATTGGTGAAATGGAACAAATTCGTGATTTTTTTAATGTGGATCAGAGTGTGCGTAATTATTTGCTTCGCATACGGCGCAAAACGGCTTTATTAATTGCGGTCAGTTGCCAGCTGGGAGCTATGGCTGCAGAGGCACAGGAAAGTGTCAATTCCCTGCTGTACAGCTACGGCTATAACGTAGGTATGGCTTTTCAAATTCAGGATGATCTGCTTGATCTGTGCGGAACAGAAAAAAAGATCGGAAAGCCGCCGGGCAGCGATATGAGACAGGGGAATATTACGCTTCCGGTGATTTATGCGCTCGAACAGCCTGAGTTGCGTGCAGATCTACTGGCTGAAATCCGCCGCATACAGGATGGAGATGGGCTAGGAGACGCACGCAAAGCGGTGGATATAATCAAAAAAAGTGAAGGAATCGCTAAAGCTGAAATTCTCGCCGACCGATATATTAATAAAGCGCTAAACGCGCTGGACTTACTACCAGATGTCAAAACAAAAAAGACGCTACGCGATATTGCTCATTTTGTAACACGCCGCTCCTACTAAAGTTGTGTTTTGGGTTTGCTGTGACAAAATGCTTTAACCAGTTCCAAGCTTTCTGTTACAATACAGTTTAGTACTGTATAAATACATTAGATTGGATTGGGAGTGAGCCGATGGATCGTACTTTTTTGATGGTTAAACCGGATGGTGTACAACGTGGATTGATTGGACGTATCATTAGTCGTCTGGAAGACAAAGGCTTTAAAATGGCGGCTGGCAAGCTTGTACAAGTATCAAGAGAACAGGCAGAACGGCATTATGCGGAGCATGTGGGCAAGCCTTTTTTTGAAGAGCTTGTAGGTTTTATCACATCAGGCCCTGTGTTTGCTATGGTATGGGAAGGGGATAACATCGTTACGCTTTCCCGCTTGTTGATTGGTAAAACACAAGTAACCGAAGCTCTTCCGGGCACAATTCGTGGAGACTTTGCAGCACATACACCGTTTAACCTCATTCATGGTTCAGATTCACCGGAGAGCGCAGAGCGCGAGATTGCAAATTTTTTCATGCCGGAAGAATCCGTTCGGTATGAAAAAAGTGTGGCGACCTGGATGTAAGTTTAATTACGTATGAAGAAGGATGGTAGCATGACGGATATGGAACTGGGTCAGACGGACCCCGATTACACAGCGTTTATCCGCAAAATCAAGGACAGCACAGGTATTGATCTTGCACAATACAAAGAAGCACAGATGAAAAGGCGGTTAACTACGCTTCGCAACAAAAACGGGTTTCCCAGTTTTGTTTCTTTTTATGATGCCATGATGAAGGAAAAACCTCTATTCTATGAATTTCTGGATCGGATGACGATCAATGTTTCGGAATTTTGGCGTAATCCCAATCGGTGGGAAGTGCTGCGAGATACAATCTTGCCACAGCTGCTTATGGGAAAGCAGAAGCTTAAGCTGTGGAGTGCGGCCTGCTCGACTGGTGAAGAGCCTTATAGCTTGGCTATGGTTCTCGACAGTAAAGGGATTTTGGGGAATTGCTCCATTACGGCTTCCGACATTGATGATGGTGCATTGGCAAAAGCCAAGGAAGGTAAATATTTGGAGCGTTCGCTCAAGGATGTACCTGAGCAGGTAGCTAGCAAATATTTCAAGCCGGATGGTGCGATGTATCGAATTGATGACCGTTTGAAACAAGCCGTGAAATTTCAAAAGCAAAACTTGCTGTTGGATCGGTTTGAGGATGGCTATGATCTCATTATCTGTCGAAATGTAATGATTTATTTTACAGAAGAGGCCAAACATACGTTGTATCAAAAGTTTGCAGCCAGTCTTCGTCCCGGCGGAGTATTGTTTGTCGGTAGCACAGAGCAAATCTTTTCTCCTAACCAATATGGTCTGGAATCGACGGAAACCTTTTTTTATCGCAAAAAAGCATAAGCCTGCAAACATCATCCAAAGTTTTATAGGGACTTATTTATATCTTTGAGTAATTGATGGTTGGCTTATTAGCAAAGCACGTCCTTTAGCCCCTTTGGCTAAGAGGCGTGTTTTTGTTTATCTGCATACACGTGGCTTTTCTTGTCAAAGAAAGGTGCGTATACTATAATGAAGCACAGTTAAAGATTTTAGCGATGCACAGTTTAACAGTTTAAAGGGGGAACGCGTCATGAGTTTACGTTATTTAACCGCGGGGGAAACGCATGGTCCCCAGCTAACTGCCATTGTAGAGGGTATGCCGAGCAATTTAAAATTGGATTTTGAGGAATTGAATTTTCAGCTGCACCGTCGTCAGAAAGGATATGGACGGGGTCGGCGTATGCAGATTGAAAAAGATACGGCGAAGATTGCTGGAGGCGTACGTCACGGATACACCACGGGTGCACCGATTGCGCTGGTTGTGGAAAATAACGATTGGAAGCACTGGCAGAACATTATGAATATTGAACCTATTGAAGGCAGTGATGAAGAAAAGCGTCGGGTTCACCGGCCACGTCCGGGTCATGCGGATTTGAATGGCGGAATGAAATACAACCTGAAGGATCTTCGTAACGTGCTGGAGCGCTCCAGCGCACGTGAAACAGCAATTCGTGTGGCATGCGGCGGTTTGGCTCGTCAATTGCTGGCTGAGTTCGGAATCAAGGTGGCAGGTCAGGTCATTCGTATTGGGGAAATCGAAGCTCCTTACCGCGATTTGCCGATTGATGAGCTGATTGCGGTGACAGAAGCTTCCTCGGTGAGAGTAACCGATCCAGAAACCGAAAAGAAAATGGAAGCATATATTGATCTGATCAAGCAAGAAGGTGATTCAGTCGGTGGGGTAGTGGAATGTATTGTAGAAGGTGTTCCGATTGGTCTGGGCAGTCATGTACAGTATGATCGGAAGCTGGATGCACGTATCGCACAAGGCGTCATGTCGATTAATGCATTTAAAGGCGTGGAAATCGGCATCGGTTTTGAAGCAGGAGAGTTGCGCGGTTCACAGGTGCATGACGAGATTCTATATGATGAGGAACGTGGATATCACCGTCGTACCAATCGTTTGGGTGGTTTTGAGGGGGGCATGACGAATGGAATGCCAGTTGTGGTTCGTGGCGTAATGAAGCCAATCCCCACACTCTACAAGCCTCTGCAAAGCGTCGACATTGATACGAAGGAGGCGTTCACTGCACAGGTTGAGCGTTCGGATGCATGTGCAGTACCTGCGGCTAGCGTAGTTATGGAGCATGTGGTAGCTTGGGAGATTGCAAAAGCTTTGCTAGAAAAATTCGGCGGGGATTCGATTGAAGAGATTCGTGCGAATATTGCATCCTACGAAGAACAATTGGGGCGGTACTAAAATGAGTACGCTGACGGTACAGCTTGGCGAACGTTCTTATCCTATTCATATTGGACGAGGACTGTTATATCGAGCCGGAGAGTTGTTGAAGGAACGAGGAATTGCGCAAAAAAGCCCGTTGTTGATTGTTTCTGACGAAAATGTAGCGGGATTCTACTTGGCAACATTGGAGAGCAATCTTCAGGCATCTGGCTACAAGACAGTGTCCTTTGTCGTTAAGCCAGGTGAAACCTCCAAGTCGCTTGCTGTATTTGAGCAGGTCATAACAGCAGCCATTGAGGGCGGCTTGGATCGCAATTCAGCCGTTATTGCCCTTGGGGGTGGTGTCGTGGGTGATTTGGCTGGATTTGTGGCAGCTTCTTATATGAGAGGTGTCAAGTTTGTACAGATCCCCACTACGATTCTGGCCCATGACAGTAGCGTGGGCGGTAAGGTCGGCATCAACCATCCTTTGGCGAAGAATATGATAGGAGCTTTCCATCAACCGGAACTTGTGTTGTATGACGTAGATACGTTGTCTACACTGCCTCCTCGTGAGGTATCTGCGGGGCTTGCTGAAATGATCAAGCACGGCTTGATCTGGGATGCTGATTTCGCCCAGTGGTGCCGTGACCATGCGACTGATTTGCTTGCACTGGATGCGACAGCTCTGGAGTACGGTCTGGAAAAGGGATGTTCCATTAAAGCCGAAGTGGTGTCACGCGATGAACGAGAACATGATTTGCGCGCTATTTTAAACCTAGGTCATACGATTGGTCATGCGATTGAAGCTATTGCGGGATATGGTGAGTTTTTACACGGGGAAGCCATTTCGATTGGAATGGTCGGCTCCGCACTTTTGGGCGTGAAGCTGGGGGCATATCCTTCTTTGGTAGATGCAACGAAGGATATGTTGTCTTCACTACGGCTACCGACCTCCCTTCCGTCACATCTCGATACAGATCGGCTACTGGACGCGATGATGCATGACAAAAAGTTCAAAGAAGGCAGCATTACTTTTGTCGTCCCACGTAGCATCGGGCACGTGGAGGTTGTGAAGGATATTTCCGTCTCTTACATCCGAAGAGTTATTGAACAGTTAAAAGAGGGGGTGTAACGATGTACAATCGTGGAATTCGTGGCGCGACGACCGTAGCGAATAATGAAGAAAATGAAATTTTGGAAGCAACAAGCCAACTACTGGAGGAAATTGTATCCTACAATGAAATTCAGCCAGAGGATATTAGTAACGTATGGATTACGGTGACTCATGATCTGGATACTGCCTTTCCAGCCAAGGCCATTCGTCAGCTTGATGGCTGGGATATGGTTCCGCTCATGTGTGCATTAGAAGTTCCTGTGGCAGGTAGTTTGCCCAAGTGCATCCGTCTGATGGTACAGGTGAACACTGATAAATCCCAGCGGGAAATTAAACATGTATATTTGAACGGAGCGCAGGCCTTAAGACCGGATCTAGCTTCCCAAGGGAAATAAGTGCCTGTTTTTTAAGTTGATGGTTGCCAAAGTAACATCCCATGAGATATAGTGTGTGTAGCAGAGTTAAGTAGAGTAGAGTTAGCCAGAGACAGAGTTGAGATGAGAAGAGTGCAGCCTTAGCCAATTCCATATGAGATTACAGAGATCGGCGGTAGCGGGTAAGCTTTTGTCTATGAAGAGATATTCTTCTACAGAGAAGCTTATTTGAGGCAACCTGCGCGGTTAAACCAAAGGGATGAGTGTATACTTATCAATTTGCTGTAGTCATTTTACATATGGAGCATTCTTATAATTTCAATAACTGACAGCCTCTACCTTACCGGTAGAGGCTTTTTTACGATTATAGAATTTATAAAATTTTCAGCGGAGCTGAACAATTCTATAATCGCAAGAAAAACTTCCGCTACACGCGGTCTGGCCTCCGTGAAGGTACGTCGATAGACGTTTTTCTTATATTCTCTCCTTTGGTTCTGCGCCAATTTGGAAAGGAAGTGATCTCATGTTAACGCCGCATGTGGAGCAAGTGATAACGATGGCGAGTGAATTTAACCTGATTCCTGTGTACAAAAAAGTGCTGGCTGATATGGAGACGCCGATTCGGATTTTCCGTCGGTATGCCGAGCGGGACCGTGCCTTTCTGCTAGAGAGTGTAGAGGGAGGCGAACAGTGGGCGCGACATTCATTCATCGGTACAGACCCGTTTCTAATGGTCTCGGGTAAAAAAGGACGTTTAATATTGGAACAACACGGTAAACGACAAATATTAAACGACAAGCCGATTGAAGCGCTCAAAGCATTGCTTCGTAAATACCGCAGTCCGAAACTGAAAGAAATGCCTCCATTTACAGGCGGGGCTATCGGATTTTTTGGATATGACCTGCTTCAATACTATGAAAAGCTGCCAGAGCACTCGGTAGATGATTTGAATATGGATGATATTCGTTTTATGTTCTGCGATCAAGTCATTGTCTTTGATCATGTGAAACAGCAAATTTTGCTGGTCGGCAATGTCCATATAGGCGAAGGGTTCCGTGATGAGGACATTCGTGCTGCTTATGCTGATGTAGAACGCAAGTTGGAGGAAACGGCACAGTATCTGCGCAAGCAGCCTCAGCCTGAGCGATTAGGATCGGCTTCCATTCCTGATGATGTGGAACTAGGTGAGATCCAATCCAATATGACGAAGGAACAATTTATTTCAAACGTAGAGCAGGCGAAGGAGTATATCCGCTCCGGTGATATTTTTCAGGTTGTACTATCCCAGCGTTTTCACATTGATACAGAGGCCTCTCCTTTACAGGTATACCGCGTGCTGCGCACGATGAACCCGTCGCCATATATGTATTATTTGAAAATGGATGACGAGATCATCGTAGGCACTTCGCCTGAGGCACTCGTCAAGGTGGAAAACGGCCGGGTAGAAACCCGTCCTATTGCAGGAACGAGACCGCGTGGGGTAACGGAGACAGAAGATGCGGCACTTGCTGAAGAACTGTTAAACGATGAAAAAGAGCGTGCAGAACATCTGATGCTGGTCGATTTGGGAAGAAATGATTTGGGCCGTGTATCACAGTTTGGGACAGTCAAATGTGATACGTTTATGGAAATTGAACGCTATTCTCATGTCATGCACATTGTATCCAATGTGTCAGGTGAGCTACGTGAGGACAAAGATTTCTTCGATGCTTTCCTGTCTTGTCTGCCAGCTGGCACCGTATCAGGGGCACCAAAGCTGCGGGCCATGGAGATTATTGCTGAGTTGGAGCGGGAAGCACGTGGACCCTATGCAGGGGCAATTGGATATTTGGGCTTCTCGGGCAATATGGACGCTTGCATTACGATTCGCACGATTGTGTTTAAAAAGAACCGGGCCTATGTCCAGGCAGGCGCTGGAATTGTGTGGGACTCAGTTCCGGAAAGCGAGTATCAGGAGACGGTGAACAAAGCAAAGGCATTGCTGAAGGCAATCCGCACGGCAGAAGTGATGTTCCCGGCAACGACACAGCCCTATAACAGCGTCATCAACCAGGATTATTTGTACACTCCGTAACACGTAAAAATCTGATTTTGAGGAGGAGACGACAATGGAACGACATGACATGATGCAAGTGGGGTTAAGCCGGATCATGGAGGGACAGCATCTTTCGCGTACGGAGGCCCGGAGCGTAATGGAACAGATTATGAGTGGAAGTGCTACACAGGCGCAAATTGGCGGGCTGCTGACGGCTCTTCGCCTCAAAGGGGAAACGGTAGATGAAATCACTGGTTTTGCCGAGGCTATGCGTAGCTACGCTAGTCCAGTGCAAGCTGAAGAAGGCAGCGGTCGTCTGCTGGACACATGTGGAACCGGAGGTTCGGGTATTCACAAGTTTAATATTTCCACGGTATCTGCGATCATCGCAGCTTCGATGTCTGTACGGGTAGCAAAGCATGGCAATCGTTCTGCAAGTGGCCGTGCCGGGAGCGCTGATGTCCTGGAGGCATTGGGAGTCAATATTCATTTGACGAGTGATCAGGCTAGGTCATGTCTGGACCGAATCGGCATCTGCTTTTTATTCGCACAGCTGTATCATCCGTCTATGAAGCATGCCGCCGCGCCGCGCCGCGAACTGGGTGTGCGGACGGTATTCAATATGCTGGGTCCATTGACGAATCCGGCTGGTGCGGATCGGCAGTTGTTGGGCATTTATGACGCCAGCAAAACGGAAGTCATTGCCGAGGTATTGAACCAGCTCGGCTCCAAACGGGCCATGGTTGTCAGTAGTCTGGATGGACTAGATGAAATTAGCATTTCAGCTGCGACACGAGTATCCGAGCTAAGGGACGGCAAGGTTCACACGTTCGAGCTTCATCCGTCGGATTTGGGCTTGCAGACGCATTCTCTTGATCAGGTACTGGGCGGTGACGCACAGGTTAACGCAGATATCATACGACGAATTTTAAACGGAGAGCATGGAGCTTATCGGGATGTTGTGTTAGCGAATGCAGGAGCGTGCATTTATGTATCAGGCACAGCAGCTACCTTGACGGACGGAGTAGCACGAGCGGCCGAAGCCATTGACTCTGGACGGGCACTTTCCAAGCTGGACCAATTAATACAGGCAACGGGGGAATATCAATATGTATCTTGATAAAATTGTGGTGACGAAGCGACAAGAAGTGGAGCAGCTTAAGGAGCATTTTCAAATAAGTAAAGCTGAACGATTAATTGCTGATTTACCTGCGACGAGAGGATTCGAAAATGCGATCGCGAGCGGACGCAACCGTCCGCTCGGACTGATTGCTGAGGTGAAGAAGGCTTCCCCATCCAAAGGGCTGATTCGACCGGATTTCCATCCGGTGGACATTGCACGTGCATATGAGGGAGCAGGAGCGGATTGCATTTCTGTACTGACAGATGTGACGTATTTTCAGGGAAGTCCTGAATATTTACAGCAGATTCGCGATCAGGTGAAGATTCCGCTGTTGCGAAAGGATTTTATCATTGATGAACGGCAAATATATGAAGCTCGTTTGCTGGGAGCGGATGCGGTGCTGTTGATTGCCGCTATACTGGAACCGCGTGTATTAGGGTCCTTTTTACAAATCGCCAAGAACCTTGGGCTGGACGCATTGGTAGAGGTGCATGACAGTGAGGAGCTTAAAGCGGTACTGGAGCTGGGGACAGCAACCTTGATTGGCGTAAATAACCGAAATCTGCGAACATTCGAGACTCGTCTCCAGACGACGGAGGAGCTGATCTCACTAATTCCTAAAGGGATTACGTTCATCAGTGAGAGCGGAATTGCTGGACCGGAAGATGTAAAGTATCTGCATTCGGTGGGTGCACACGGCATCCTGGTAGGGGAGCATCTGATGCGCAAGGAAGATGTGGGACAGGCTGTAACCGAATTGATGGACGGGATTAAAGTATGAACAAAACGGGCGTAAAAATTTGTGGACTTCAAAGCGTTGAAGTGCTAAAATCTATGGTAAACTTACCGGTCGATTATATAGGTTTTGTGTTTGCCGACAGCAAGCGCCGGATTGACGGCGTACAGGCTGGAGAGCTGCTTCGCGTATTGGATGAATGGACCTCAGGCAGCAGACCGCGCAGCGTGGGCGTATTTGTGAACCCTGGTGATGCACTGTTAAATGATGTGATGGAGAAAGCACCCTTGGATGTCATACAGCTGCATGGACAGGAGAGTCCAGAGCGCTGTCGGGAAATCAGGGAGTATTTTGGTATACAGGTATTCAAGGCATGGTCTGTGGACAGTCAAGGACAGAGAGAACGCTTGGCGGACGAATTGGCTGCCTATGTCGGAACAATTGATGCTTTACTGCTCGATACATACGATCCCCTGTATGGTGGCGGTTCTGGAAAAACGTTTGCGTGGGATCGAATTCCTGCCTATCAGGCTTGGACCCATCAACATGGAATTCCTTTGTTTGTAGCCGGCGGGCTGACTGCCGATAATGCGGAAAAGCTGGTTCATGAGTATCATCCCGAAGGGCTGGATGTATCCAGCGGTGTAGAGACGAACGGAGTCAAGGACATTGCAAAAATCACAGCATTCGTAGAAAGGGTGAAGCAGGCATGACACAATTACCTGATAACAACGGACGTTTTGGAACATTTGGAGGACGTTTTGTACCGGAAACGTTGATGAACGCACTGATTGAATTGGAGGAATCCTACCGTAAGTACGCGGATGATCCCGAGTTTAAAGCAGAGTTGAACGGGCTCCTAAAGGACTATTCTGGTCGGGAAACCCCGCTTTATCATGCGGAGCGTCTGAGCCAGCATTTGGGCGGGGCTAAAATTTACCTGAAGCGCGAAGATTTAAATCATACCGGTGCTCACAAAATCAATAATGCATTAGCTCAGGGATTGCTGGCGAAGCGTATGGGTAAACAGAAGGTTATTGCTGAAACAGGCGCAGGACAGCATGGTGTCGCGACAGCAACTGTGGCTGCGTTGCTCGGATTGGAATGCAAGGTGTTTATGGGCGAAGAGGATACTGTGCGCCAGCAGTTGAACGTCTTTCGGATGCAGCTTTTGGGTGCAGAGGTCATTCCAGTGACATCGGGTACACGTACACTTAAGGATGCTGGTAATGAAGCCTTGCGTTACTGGGTCAGCCATGTCCATGATACGTTTTATATTTTGGGTTCAGCTGTCGGCCCGCATCCATATCCAATGATGGTGCGGGACTTCCAACGTGTGATTGGTGATGAAACGCGTCGCCAGATCCTAGAGAAGGAAGGCAGATTGCCGGATGTCATCGTGGCAGCGATCGGTGGCGGAAGCAATGCCATCGGCATGTTTTATCCTTTTATTGAGGATCAGGGTGTCGCTTTGATTGGCGTGGAGGCCGCTGGAAAAGGTGTCGAAACAGAATTCCATGCAGCTACGATGACCAAGGGAACACAAGGGGTCTTCCAAGGCTCTATGAGTTATCTGCTTCAGGATGAGTACGGACAAGTGCAACCTGCGCATTCCATCTCGGCTGGACTGGATTATCCAGGTGTTGGACCGGAGCATTCATACCTGAAAGATATTGAGCGGGCCAAATATGTTCCGATCACGGATCAGGAAGCGCTGGATGCGCTTCAGCTCCTCTGCCGTACCGAAGGAATACTTCCTGCATTAGAGTCGGCACATGCAGTTGCGCAGGTTGTCAAGCTGGCACCCACGTTGACGGCGGATGATATTATCGTTATTTGTTTGTCTGGACGCGGGGATAAAGATGTGGACTCCATTATCAAGTATTTGGGAGGAAATCCGTCATGAATTTAATTGATCAGGCGTTTGATCGCCTTAAAAATGAAGGCAAAACGGCATTAATTCCTTTTCTGACGGTAGGCGACCCGGATGTGGATACGACGATAGAGATCATTCGGCAGTTAGAGTCGGCCGGAGCTGACATATTGGAACTGGGTGTACCCTATTCCGACCCGCTGGCTGATGGACCTGTAATTCAGCGCGCGTCTGAGCGTGCACTGAAACGGCAAATTTCCATCCGCACGTGCATGGAGACAGCTTCTCTGGCTAGGGCGGCAGGTTCAAACCTGCCTTTTATTCTGTTCACGTATTATAACCCTGTATTACAGATGGGGATGGATGCTTTCTTTGCAGGCTTGCAGGAGCACGGTATCAGCGGTCTTATTATTCCGGACCTTCCGCTTGAGGAAGCGGAGGAGCTGGGAGGACGGGCAGCAGAGGTGGGTGTGCATCTGATTCCTCTGGTGGCTCCAACGTCTGAACAGCGGATCGAGCGAATTGTCCGTCAGGCCCGTGGATTTGTATACTGTGTATCCTCGCTGGGTGTAACTGGGGAAAGAGCTTCCTTTTTTGAAGGTATAGAGGGCTTTATCGCGCAGGTCAAACGGCATACGGATATTCCGGTAGCGGTCGGCTTCGGGATTTCTACTCAAGAACAGGTAGCCCGGTTTTCAAACATTTGTGATGGAGTTGTAGTCGGCAGTGCTATTGTACGTCAGGTAGAGGAGGCCATTCCGCTACTGAATGATTCTGCACGCAGGCAAGAAGGTCTTTTGCAAATTCATAATTTTGTGGCACAATTAAAGCAATAATGGGTGTCAAAATATAAAGTAGTAAATATAGTTCTGATTGGATAGAGGAGGTAGGGGCATGCAACCTAAACCGCATATTGTACATTTGCCAGTATATCAGCCCGGTAAACCGATTGAAGACGTAAAACGTGAGCTGGGACTCGATGAAGTCATCAAGCTCGCCTCGAATGAGAATCCGTATGGTAGCTCTCCTAAAGTATTGCAGGCTATTCAGCAGGAGTTTGCTAACATTAGTGTGTATCCTGATGGAAGTGCGGTAGCTTTGACACAGGCACTAGCTAAACGGACGGGTTTAAAAGAGGAACAGTTTATCTATGGCTGTGGCTCTGACGAAATTATTGCGTTGATTACGCGTGCTTTCCTCCTTCCTGGAGAAGAAAGCATCATGGCCGATCAGACATTTTCCGTGTATAAAAGTAACGTGGAAATTGAGGGAGCGGTTGCAGTTGAGGTGCCTTTGCGTGATGGTGTACATGATTTGGATGCTATGCTGTCCCACATCAATGACCGTACAAAAATTATTTGGATCTGTAATCCAAATAACCCGACGGGCACGATTGTACCCGAAGCGGAGCTGATTGCGTTTTTGAACCAAGTACCAAAGCATATCATGGTTGTGCTGGATGAAGCCTACGCCGAGTTTGTGACGGACCGCTCGTATCCCGACGGCATTCGTCTGTTGGCAGCGTATGAAAACCTGGTTGTACTGCGCACTTTCTCCAAAATCTATGGCCTAGCTTCGCTGCGCATCGGGTATGGTATGGGAACCGAGTCAACCATTCGCTTGATAAATCAGGTTCGTGAACCGTTTAATACTTCACGGGTAGCGCAGGCTGCAGCGATTGCTGCCTTGGAAGATCAGGAATTTGTTCAAGAATGTCGGGATCGTAATGCAGAGGGCAGAGCTTATTTGCAAAATGAGCTCAAGCGTCTGGGACTGGAGTCTTTCCCGGCACATGGTAATTTTATTATGCTGGATGTACGTCGTCCATCCGGTGAAGTATTCCAGGAGTTGCTTCGTAAAGGTGTGATTATTCGCGCAGGTCATCACAAATATCCGACATATATTAGGGTGTCGGTTGGATCACAGCCGCAAAATGAGTTGTTTATTCGTGCGCTGGAACAGGTCCTGGGGGCGGAAGCGGCGAAAGTACGCCTATAATTTCCGCAGATGGGATTTGATAATTGATGAAGATTGCCATTTTCGGCGTGGGACTGATTGGTGGGTCTCTTGCACTTTGTTTTAAAGGGAAGCCAGATATTTCGGTTGTCGGCCATGCCCATCTCCCTGAACTGATGGAACCGATGTTAAGCCGTGGTGTCGTGGACACCGCGACTCTTTCGGTTGAAGAAGCGGCAGAGGATGCCGATTTTATTTTTTTATGCGTACCTGTGGGCTTATTGGAGTATTATCTCGAACTGTTAAGCAGGCTACCGCTTAAAGCGGGTTGTATTATCACTGATGTAGGCAGCACGAAATCAGCAATTGCCAAAAAAGCATCAGAAATTTCTTTGCGCAATGCTTACTTTATCGGTGGTCATCCGATGGCCGGTTCGGAGCGTTCCGGTGTAAAGGCTGCTTCCGCGTTGCTGTTTGAAAATGCATATTATGTGCTTTCCCCGGCAGAGGGTGTGCCTGAGGAAGCATACTGCTCGCTGGAACGTTTATTAAAATATACTAATGCTCATGTTGTGCGTGTCGAACCAGCTATGCACGATGACATTGTCGGTGCGATTAGCCATCTTCCGCACATTATTGCAGCAGCGCTGGTGAATCAGGTGCGAAAGCACAATGATGAAAATCCGTTGTACCGTACATTGGCTGCCGGTGGGTTCCGTGATATTACACGGATAGCCTCTAGTGATCCGGTTGTGTGGCGGGACATCTTACTGAGCAATCGTGAAGTTTTACTAGGTCTGTTGGAAGAATGGAACGGACAGATTGAGCGTTTTACCCATTTACTGAGAATACAAGACGGTGAGGGAATCGCTGACGAGTTTTTAACAGCTGGGCACTTCCGCAGTGAACTGCCAGAGCGTCGTAAAGGAGTCATCGTCTCCACGTTTGATCTGTATATTGATGTACCGGATACCCCAGGGATTATCGGGCGAATTGCTATGGAACTGGGGAATCACAGCATTAATCTGAGCAATATGCAAATCATTGAAAGCCGGGAGGATGTCCCAGGTATCATGCGGCTTTCCTTCCGTCAAGAGCAGGATTGGGAGCGTGCCAAGACACTGCTGGATTCGATGGGCTATAAAGTGGTGGTATAAAGGGTGAAGAAAGTATGAGTGTTCGTTAAAGGAGGGACTGCGCTCCGCGATTCATTTGATCTTACGATCGCTGTTGTCTGCGGATTTTCTGAATATATGTACAAAGGGGAAAATCCCGCAGGCAAAGGCGAGCGCTCCGCTTCTCCAGATTCAAATGAACCTCTACGCTATGGACCGCCTTAAAAGCACCACACTTTCTGGGAGTGAAGTAGTAAGAAAAGATCTAAAGCGGGTGAAGGTTCTCTTCGCTCGCTTTTTTGTTACTTGAAGAGGTAGTGGAGCTACGCGTTATTTTGTAATTACTATCTTTCTATACAAACCGTTGAACATTATAGGTGCATCCTCTTTGATCCGCAGTTTTGTTTTTTGGGTTTCAAACAGTTCTTCAAAATTCAACCCTATATCGGTTCCTAACACCTTAATAACGGGCCTTATCGTTTTTTTGAATAATGAGGGCTTTTTTCCTTTAGGAGAAAACTTATCGAAAATAATAATTTCCCCGTCTTTTTTCAAAACCCGCACCATCTCATCGAAGCATTTATTTGCGTTAGGTACTACTGAGAGAATTAAACTTCCTACTACTATATCAAATTGCTCATCCATAAAATTCATTTGTTGAGCATCCATTTCCAAGAATTTTATGGATGTTTTGGCAAATTTATCTTTTGCTTTGTTAAGCATTTCAGGTGAATAATCTATGGCAGTAATATCCAGCCCGTAGTGATTTATTAATTCTAAATCTGCTCCAGTTCCTACACCTACAAAAAGTATTTTTTGCTCGCTATTAAATGACTTTTCTTGAAATATGATCTTTCTAGAATTGAGGAAGCTACCTGAATTGAAAAAGTTATCATAAATTGGAGACCAAATCTTATATACAGCCTTGTTCCACTTATTATTCATTTCCTGCCCCCTATCTATTGAAAAAATTAATTATATAATAATGTGTTTTAATAGGACAACCAAATAATTGGTGAAATATTGATGTATTTTATCAACCCACATATGGGGTAGGTGAGTAAGGTAAAGAGGAGTATTGGAAAACAAAAAAAAGACCACCCGGGTAAAGCCCCGGGTGGTAGCTACTTTTAGTGAAGTAGCTGAGTAGGATAGGAGTGGAGAGAAACCATACTGTACTTTTATTATATGTATACGTTTTCATTTTGTCAATATTTTTTTAAAGCGTTTTCTTTTTTTGTGTAATTATCCTTATTGGTTTATTTGATGGCACGCTTTCAGTAGGTTTGTCATTTAATCTTGAAAAAATTTAAAATCCATTGAAAAGCTGTATAAATGAATTAGTTGCCAGCGTTAGGGAGGCATTGATGGAAATCGTGGGGATTTTGGACTTTTTTACTGGCGGTCATTTTGTGGTACAATGGGTAAGTCCATTTTGGACGTTGAATATTGTTGGGGATAGCACCGTTAATGTTGGCACTACATAGGGTAAGAAAATAACAAATGTTCCATGATGCTGTTTCATCCATTTGCGCAGAGGGCGCAACTTTTTTTGACCTGTTCGGTATATATAGACAGAATCGAACGGGAAAACAGCACATGTATGGGCGAGGAGGGTCTCACTCGGATGATGACAGATTCCCAGATGATTCAGGAAATCAAACAAGGTAATGTTGAGGTTTATTCAGAATTAATGAGGCGTCACCAACGTAAAATTTTAGCTTTTGTTTATCATATGCTGAAAAGTTCGAACCTGGAAATGATTGCTGAGGACTTATGCTCGGAGACGTTTTACAAAGCGTATCGGAGCCTGCACTCTTTTCGCGAGGTAGACGCATCGTTCTCCACTTGGTTATATACAATTGCACGCAATACGGTGCTAAGTGAGCTTCGCAAGCACCGTAGCGGTCAGGTTCCATTGGAGGAGAGCGGTTATGTACCGGTAGCTCCATCGGATGTAATTCCGGAGCAGGCTGTCCTTCGCGGTGAGAAGGTAGAGATGGTTCGTGAAGCGATCAATAGATTGCCTGAGAAGCAGCGATCTGCGCTGATTTTGCGTGAATATGAGCAATTAGATTATCAGGAGATTGCGACTATTTTAGGACAGACCGTCAGTGCGGTGAAGTCGTTGCTTTTCCGGGCAAGAACCAGTGTGAAGACGCAGTTGGAGCCTTATTTTTTTGAGCCTCTCTATGAGGAAAACGAAGGGATGAGCAGCCAATGAAATCCAGGGACACTGAGGATTTGTTCGCTACAGGCAAAAATGTATCGAAACAAGACTCGGAGCGCAGACGGGCCAAAAGCTCGTCTGCTGGGTGGGAACATGGTTCGGAAGAAAAAGAGTGGGATTTGTCAAAAGAAAATCGATCCGCTATTCGTGATATTTCCTTTGAAATAACAGATGATAAGCTAGAGGCCATGAATCGCAGAGTCATGGATCGAATTTATGAAGAATCACCGTGGCTTGTTCCGGGTGAGCATCGACGTGCGCGTGTGAACCCAGCAGCCCGTAAGTATATGTCTGTATGGATCGCTGGCTTCTTGGCCGTATTTTTATGCAGCTTTTTGTTTTTGAACTGGAATGGAAGCTCCTCTAAGGAAAATCCCCCTCAAGCAGCTCCTGTCATGGATACGGGTATTTTACCGACAGGCCTGTTGGAAACTACAAGTACATCTCCACAATATCAATACCACATTAAAGATGTGAATAGTGGCATTATGGACCCGCTGGTTGCTAGCATTGTTCCTACTTATCCGCAATACTGGATGCTGTTGTCTGTACTGGCACTTGCGCTTGCTTTATTTTCTCTGGGCTGGATCCATCGGACGAGAAGGGTCAGAAGTTAGCAGGACAGCTGGACTCCAATATGAATTCATAACAATGCCTGAATAACAAAACAGCGGAGGAAAAGACACGATGCTTATTGGCTTGATCAGACATGGATTGACGGATTGGAATGCGGTAGGGAAAATCCAGGGCCACAGTGATATTCCGTTAAATGAGGAAGGACGCCAGCAGGCACGCTTGCTTGCAGAACGATTAAAGAGAGAGTCTTATCATTGGGACGGGCTTATTACAAGTAGTCTCTCCAGAGCGAAAGAGACCGGGGAGATTATTGCTTCTGCTCTGCATCTTCCGTTGCTAGAATCTGATGATCGACTAAGAGAACGTGCTTATGGTCAGGTCGAGGGCATGACACAGGCCGAGCGTGAAGAGAAGTGGGGAGTCGACTGGCATCTGCTGGATCTAGGGCAGGAAAGCGATGCGGATCTTCAGCTTCGCGGGCTAGGTTTTATGGAGGCCATTTGGACGGAAAATCGGGACAAGAATCTGCTGGTCGTTTCCCACGGCGGTTTTTTGGCTAATTTGTATAAGGCTCTGTATCAGGAAAAATTCACGGAACGAATCGGCAATTTGTCACTTAGTATACTTCAGCGTGAGGATATGGATTGGGCACCACTTTTGTATAATTGCACGAAGCATTTGCAAGAGAAAAGTGACTGTAACTCAAAAAGTTAGTAAAAGACCACGGCTTCTACTCATCGTAGAAGTCGTGGTCTTTTTTGTTTTTTAATTATACCTTTGCAAAAAAAGAGGTTTAGAGTTTGAACAATCCGTCAAAGCTGTGGGTACAACAGGTAAGAATCAATTCCGGATGACAGTCCAGTGACGAGGCGATGGAACAATGAATCTGGCGGATATGCTGACATTTGCGGATATTGTGCATTTGAACAGAATCGCGGTGTATTACGATTGTGACTGTAAACCTAATTCCAAGCATGAGTTGATCCAGGGGATTTTGACGAAGCTCGGCAGCAGTAGTTTTTTTGAGGCGCAGGTCAAGGAGCTGAGGTTGTCAGAGGTAAGGTTTTTGAACGCACTGCTGTTCGATGACCGACCGTATTTCAGCATGGAGGAATTGATTGCAATAGCCAAACAGTCTGTTGAGGAGGACGAAAATCCTGGTGAGCGGCCAAGAGATATTGTGACCCGTCTGCGTTCTAGTGGCTGGTTGTTCAACGGTTCGACGCACAACACGAGGTATTTGTTCCAAATTCCGTTGGATATGAAGGAGCGCTTTCGACGTGTTATGGTACATGACTTCCAAAGCGGAATGACACGGGTAAGCGAACCGTCATCGTACCGGGATGAAGGGCATCTACTGGCAGAGGATTTACGGCTTTTCCTTCAATACATGGGGCAGCATGAGGTTCCGCTAAATCCCGAGGGGGCTTGGTACCGTCGCAATCAGCAGCAGCTGATGGAGCATTTGCACATTGCGGAGCCGCTTTTGGGTAAGGGAGGATGGCGTTTCGGGTATGGTTCCTCTTTTAAGTTTTATCCAGACCGAATGGCCCTACTGTATGATTATGCCCGACACTCCAAGTACATCGAGGAGAAAGGGGACCAGGTTGTGCTGACGGCAAAGGGGGAAGCACATCAGGAGCATACAATTGAGGAAGAAATGATACAGCTATTCAGGTTTTGGTTAAGACTGTATAAAGGAGCCGTTCCTAATTTGCTTTCTCTAGTCTACTGGATTGGAGAATGTGCCAGACCGTGGACGTCCTCAGAGTCGCTTTTTGTACATATCGGCCCACTGATTCGACCGTTTTACTATGATACGCCCCGTTCGGTCTTTGATCAGAGAATTATACGAATGATGCTTCACTTGGGTATGCTTCGTCAGGGTGAACATCCGACGGGACCCTCTGTACAGATGACGGCCTGGGGGCTGAAGTTGGCGGGAGAGTGCCGCATTGGGCGGAACGACTCGGGTATACGGCTCCATTGACAAGCAACACACATGTTGATAGAATTTCACCCAAAAAGAGAGGGTGAAGTTGATGCTGATTCACTATACCGGAAACATGCCACAGCTCCATTCATCTGTCTATGTGGCAGAAGGAGCAAAAATTGTCGGAAAAGTAACGATCGGCCAAGATTCCTCTGTATGGTTTAATGCCGTACTGCGCGGAGATATGGCGCCTATCATCATCGGTGAACGCTGCAATATTCAGGACGGTGTCGTGGGACATGTGAACACGGATCAGCCCCTGTTGCTGGCGGATGACATTTCGATAGGTCATGCTGCAATAATCCACGGTTGTACGGTAGGCAAAGGCACTTTAATCGGTATGGGGGCCATTGTACTCAACGGAGCGGAGCTTGGTGAATATGCTTTAATAGGAGCAGGGTCGGTCGTTACGGAAAATACCAAAATACCACCCTATACTCTTTCTCTCGGTACACCTGCCAAAGTGGTGCGCGAATTGACAGATGCAGATTTGCAGCGGATGTCACGAACGGCACTCAGCTATGTGGCGAAAGGAAAAGAATATAGGATCTCTTAAACTCATGTTGGAGGTGCATCCTATGGATAAAATGAAGGTTACTTATGAAGTAATGTTGGGCCTGTCTGCTGAAATGGTTTTGGACGAGGCATTACGTAAACACCGGAGTGAAAAACTCTACAAGGATATTGATGAGGCGCTGGCCTCCGGAGATGAAGTAGCTTTTCGTCATCTTACGGATGAGCTGAAAGCAATGAGTTAGAATAATCTTAGGAACCCTAAGTTGGATTTCAGACCAATTGTTAGTTCGAGATCATAATCATCAAACCTGACTGTAGCGGCGGTCAGGTTTTTTTGATACGCTTGGATATGATATAGTCTTTGTAGGATGGGCCTGTACAAGGCAACCGTCGTATGAACGGAGGATGAAGGGCGTGTCGTTATCTTATTTGTGGAGCCGGTCGTTCTTGACGAGCCGGCCTTTTTTATGGCTGCTGTTCTGGTGTAATCTGGTAGGAACAGTGTGTGGGTACATATGGTATGGGGGGCAGTTGGAATATACTCTAAATTATCATCCGATGTGGCAGATTGTATTTGTGCCTGATAGTCCGACGGCGAGTCTGTTTTTTACGATCTCTATAGCATTTTTGCTCTATTCTCCGCGTCTCAAGAGCTTGAAGGTCATTCGACAGATCATGGAGGCGTTGGCTGTTGTCACGAGTGTAAAATATGGCATATGGGCTTCAGCTATTATTTTTTGGGGAGTTGCGCAGGGCGGACATATGATATGGCAGGATTGGATGCTGGTGGCATCTCACACGGCAATGGCGGTCGAAGCGTTACTGTTCGTGCGTTTTTTCACCTGCAAATGGGCTGCTTTATGCCTAGCCGCACTCTGGACATTGTTAAATGATACGATGGATTATACATTTGGTATATATCCGTATCTTCCAAAGACGCTAATGGATAATGTACCGCAAGTGCGTGCGTTTACCTATATGCTAACCCTTGTCAGTATCGTAGCAGCATGGCTTGCCATGTTTGCGCGCAATCGAATGAGAGTAGAAGTGAAGAAATAGAAAGGAATCCGTGATGATCATAAAATAAGAAAGAGCTTTAATCATTTAGCTACACAAAGTTTTGGTTTTGATTTTGAAGAAAGTTCTAGTCCCGGTAACCTTGCCATACAGTAAGGTGAGGAGGGATGTCCCATGATTAGGGGTCAGACGTTTCAAATTACGATACGTATTGTTTCGAGTGTTGTATTATCTATGGTCCTGATGCTGTCCGTCTGCGTCCCTCCAGGTGTGGCAGAAGCGCGTGATCAATCAAAACCCATAGGAAATACAAAAGAAATTGAGGAATTGGATCATGCAGCTGCGATACTGTACCGGGATGTGATGGACGGGAACATTGAAAAAGCGCGCGCGGATGTAGCCGAGGTGAGTCGATGGTTTGGCACCGGACAGGTGCAGGCAGCGTTATCTGTAGAGGCCATTCATGCTTTGTCCGGCAGCATCCTTGAGGTGCAGCAAGCTACACAGTCCGTCCAAGTATCACCAGATGAGTGGGTGAAGGCTGCGGCCAATTTACGACTTGCGACAGATGCGCTTGCACATCCGCGTCAGCCCTTATGGCAGCAGTATTATAAGATTTTAAAAGAAGATGTTAGCGGTTTGAACAGCCAGTTTGCTAAAGGTAACATGAAGGGTTTCAAAGCTGGAGCCGCAGTGCTGGAGGACCATTATGAGACGATTCGTACGGCAGCATTGATACATGGCAGAACAAGTGAGGTTGTCCGGGCTGATTCATGGATTTCCTACGTCAAAGGATTGGGGGATCAGCAATACGCAGATGCCTCAGCGATTAGAGGGGCGTTGGATCAGGGAAATCCGACGTTTAATGCCTTGTTTGGACGTGAAAAAGACGCCACTGCACTGGCGCCATTTATCCCGCGTGAAAGTGAGCGCCGGGCAGAATTGGCAATCGGCATGATTGTTCTGCTGGCGCTGGTCTATGCAGGTTATCGTAAATATCGAGCTGGTTTCTCTGGATAACGATGCAAATTCGAACATTCGCGTCGTTGGCTGCTGAGCCATCCATATATGTTAGCCCATCGCCCGGATTTCCGGGCTATTCCTCTTTGAACCCCTCTCCATGTACATCATGCACATCCTGTATGATAATAAACGCCCGTGGATCAACCGATTTAACAATTTGGTGCAAACGTCGTATTTCCTGACGAGGCACGACACAATAGGCAACATGCTTGGCCTGCTTGGAAAATGCACCTACAGCCGGAATAATAGTAACTCCGCGATCCATGTCTCTAATAATAATATCCGCAATGTCCATCGTGTGGTCGCTGATAATCATAAAGGCTCTGGCGGAATAGGCGCCTTCTTGTATAAAATCAATAATCTTGGACGCGATGAACACGGCGACTAATGTATATAGAATTTTTTCTTTTGGTATGTAAAGTAGTGAAGCACCGATAATGACGATATCAATGACCAGCATAATCCTTCCCATACTCCAGCCAAACTTCCGGTTTAGAATACGAGCGATTATATCCGAGCCGCCCGTGGTGCCGCCAAAGCGGAACACAATACCTAATCCGGCCCCAAGCGTAACCCCCGCATATAATGAAGAAAGTATAAAATCGTGTTCAGTTTGAAATGTTCCCATCCATCCGAGATGAATCATTTTTTCATACAACCACAGAAAAAAAGTGAGCGACCCAATACCTACCCCTGTATATAGAATTTGCTTGCCCCCAAGCATTTTCCATCCAATTAAAAATAAAGGAATGTTCAGAAGCAATGTGGAGAGAGAGGGTGAAATCGAAAAAGCATAATTGAGCAGCAGGGTGATCCCAGTAATACCACCTTCCATCAGTTTACTGGGTATAATAAAATAAAGCAGACCGAATGCATAGATGGCGGTTCCGAGCACAATGGGTAAAATCATTTTAAGCTGTTCCATGGACTTGGATATCTTCATATAATCCCTCGCAGTAGCAGTTTAAGGAAGAACGACTTCATGCTGATTTTGCTAATCGCAGCTCCTTATATGTAGTATACCTTTTTACGGTAGCTTTAAAAGACTGATGACAGTAAGTTGGGGTCATAAGTTCACAATTAAAAAAAATTTGTTTTAAAATGTGCTTTACGATAACATATGAATAAACCTGCACATGGGGGGATTGCGTGTTTCATGGAAAAATCATTAGATGAAATTCAACGTGAGGTAGACCAGTATATATCTCAATTTAAGGAAGGGTATTTTAGCCCTTTAGCGATGTTGGCCCGGATGTCTGAGGAAGTCGGGGAACTGGCGAGGGAAGTCAATCACTCCTTTGGCGAGAAACCGAAAAAAACGGATGAGGCGGACAATTCCATTGAGCTGGAGCTGGGGGACATTTTGTTCATCACCATCTGCTTTGCGAACTCGCTAGGTATAAATTTGACCGAGGCACATGATAAGGTTATGCATAAATTTAACACACGTGATGCGAATCGTTGGACCAAAAAGGACACCGATTAGGCGCTTTGTACATATGCTGTACCAAACCGGTTACCCGGAGGTGCAGTGTCATGAAGGCGGAGGAATACGTTCAGAAAGCTTATCAGTGCATTTTGCAGAACGATTTTGAGCAGGCCGTGGAATGGTTTGAAAAAGCAATTTCAGCTCAGCCTGATCATGCGGAGCATTATTTCCGGTGCTCGGTTACCTATGCTCGTAGTGGTCGTTTGGAGCAGGCTCTCGCATATGCAGAGCATGCGGTTCGTCTCGCTCCACAGCAGGATGAATATGTTCTCCATCTACATGCGCAGGAAGCCAGGCAGCATACGGAGAAGGCCAGAAAAATGCTGGATGTCGACAGAGCTACGCCGCAGGTGCGTCAGGATGCGATCTTGTTACTGGAACGAGCAATAGCCCTCGATCCGTTATGTGGGGATGCTTTTTTGCTGCTCGCATTGATTTATGACGAAATGAATGAGTATAAGCTGGCTGTGCAGGCTGCTCGTGAGGCGGCTGCACTGTTTCCTCACAATGTGCAGCTTGCCAACCTCATGAAGAAGTTATGCCAGCAGATGAATGAACAGATCTAGCACAAATGGATGCATAAGGAGTTGTAGGGATATGTCAGAACCAATAAAAGTGGCTGTTGTAGGAGCAGCAGGGCGTATGGGCCGTGAAGTTGTCAAATTGGTTCTTCAAGATGAGGAACTACAGCTTGTGGCCGCAGTGAACAGAACACATGCCGGCAGTGATGCCGGCCTTCTCGTCGGACTACCGGAAGCGGGTATCGCTATTGTGGAGGATGTGGAGCAGGCATTACTGGATAGCCGAGCGGATGTCATGGTCGATTTTACGGGGCCGCGTTTTGCATATGCACATACAGAGCTTGCTATCAAGCATGGAGTTCGTCCGGTTATCGGAACAACAGGGTTTACTCCCGAACAGATTGATGAACTGGACAAGCAGTGTCGTGAGCAGCAAATTGGTGGTCTGATCGCGCCAAACTTTTCAATTGGCGTCATTTTGATGATGCGGTTTGCGGCTCAGGCAGCGAAATACTTCCCACATCTGGAAATTATCGAATATCATGGTGACCAAAAATTGGACGCGCCATCGGGCACAGCCATTAAGACCGCAGAGCTAATCGCCGAACAGCGTGAAGAGCTGCGACAGGGTAACCCGGAAGAGGAAGAAACGTTAGAAGGATCACGGGGAGGTTACTATCAAGGGTTTCGTGTCCACAGTGTCCGTCTTCCCGGTGTGTTCGCACAGCAAGAAGTGATATTCGGAGGGTTTGGACAATCTCTGAAGATTCGTCAGGATTCTTATGAACGGGCGGGCTATATGCCGGGTGTTAAAATCGGTATTCAGAAGGTCATGGAGCAGCCAGGGCTTGTATATGGATTTGAGCATTACATCGATTAAGAATACGCGAATGATTGGACGAATGAAATTATAGAATGAGGCAGGAGGAACTTCGAATGTTAAAGATTGCATTTATAGCGCATGACCGAAAAAAGGATGAAATGGTAAATTTCATAACGGCCTATGAGCATGTTTTTACAGATCACAAGTTATTTTCAACAGGTACAACAGGTCTGCGCATTATGGAGCAAACCAAGCTTGAAATTCACCGTTTCATGTCCGGGCCGCTTGGAGGAGATCAGCAAATCGGGGCCATGGTTGCGCAAAATGACATGGACTTGATTATATTCTTGCGTGATCCGCTCATGGCACAACCGCATGAGCCGGACATTAGTGCCTTGTTACGTTTGTGTGACGTGCAGGGGATTCCTTTGGCAACAAACGTTGCAACTGCTGAAATACTGGTGAAAGCGCTGGACCGAGGCGATTTTGCTTGGCGTGAGCTGGTACATAAATATAAACCGGGCATTGACCAGCAGGGTGATATATAATGACGCTGGACATCCTGATTTTCGGAGCTCATGCTGACGATGCAGAAATAGGAATGGGAGGCACGATTGCCAAGCATACAGCCGCTGGTTTAAAGGTGGGCGTGTGCGATTTGACGCGGGCTGAAATGTCATCCAATGGTGATGTGGATACTCGTATGTCAGAAGCTGAACATGCTTCGAAAGTGCTCGGGCTTGCTGTGCGGACGAATTTGGGTCTGCCTGATCGTGGATTATATGTAACTCCTGAACATGTAGCTGCAGTTACAGCAGAAATCAGGCGCCATGCACCGAAAGTCGTATTCGCTCCTTATTGGGAGGATCGGCATCCAGACCATGTCATGTGTAGCAAGTTGGTGGAGGAAGCGGTATTTAACGCGAAGTTGCGACGTTTTATGCCAGAAAATCCTGCGGTACAGGTAGAGCAATTATATTTTTATTTTATCAATGATATTGGCAGAACGGATTTGATTGTGGATATCACCGAGCATTATGAAGTCAAGGAACAGTCATTATTGAGTTATGCTTCGCAATTTCAGGCAGCGCCTGGAAAGGATACAGTATCCACTCCATTAAATCAGGGATATGTGGAACGCGTAAAAGCTCGCGACTCGTTGTTGGGTCAGCGCAAATTGATTTCGTATGCGGAAGGCTTTGCGTCCAAAACGCCATATCTGGTTAAGCTATTCACATAAGAATTCTATACTTGAGCATTTTGCAGAGTGTTAAAATAAATCGGCAGAAAAGTTATCACTGGTGAGCGGAAGGAGGCAGCTAGCTTGAATGACAAACTGAAAATTGGGATTACCTGTTATCCGTCGCTGGGTGGTTCCGGCGTAGTGGCTACTGAGCTGGGCAAGTTGCTGGCAGAAAAAGGGCACGAGGTTCATTTTATTGCCAATAGCATTCCGTTCAGATTAGGCGGGACGTTTCAGAAAAATATTTTTTATCATGAGGTTGAAATTAACGATTATTACGTGTTTAGATATCCGCCCTATGATTTGTCACTGGCGACCAAAATGGCCCAAGTCGCACAAATGAAGAATTTGGATGTACTCCATGTTCATTATGCGGTACCACATGCAGTATGCGCTTACTTGGCGAAGGAAATGGTGGGTGATCATCTGAAGGTGGTAACCACCCTGCACGGTACGGACATTACAGTGTTGGCACAGGATGAGTCGTTGAAGGACCTGATTCGGCTGGCTATTAACAAAAGTGACGCTGTGACGGCGGTTTCCAAAGATTTGATTCGGGAGACGATAGATGCGCTGGAAATTACACGGCCTATTGATTTAACCTATAATTTTGTAGATAAACGGGTATATTATCCACGAGATGCCGCTGCGCTTAGAAGAGACTTTGCCCAACCGCATGAAAAAATAATGATGCATATTTCCAATTTCCGTCCTGTCAAAAGGGTGGGCGATGTGTTGGATATATTTGAAAGAGTGCAACGAAAAGTGCCTGCGAAGCTGCTGCTGGTGGGGGAAGGACCGGATCTACCAAAAATCCGTTGCAAAATTGAGGATTTAGGACTTCAAGACAAGGTCTTCTTTTTAGGTAAGCAGGATCAGATCGCAGAAGTGATTTCTATGGCGGATGTGCTGCTGCTTCCCTCGGAAAAAGAAAGTTTTGGTTTGGTTGCGCTGGAAGCAATGGCCTGTGGAGTGCCGACAATCGGTTCTCAGGCCGGAGGAGTTCCTGAACTCGTTGTGCATGGAAGTACGGGGTATCTTGCTGAAATTGGTAATACTGAGGCGATGGCTGATTATGCAGTTGAGCTGTTGTCCGATGAAGCGATGGCGGAACGTTTCCGTGAAGCGTGTCTGACCCGCGCCCGTACCGTTTTTTGTGATGAGCTGATTACCCGTCAATATGAAGAAATCTATTACCGTGTGTTGGGACGCGAGGTGCCGGATCTTAAACCGATCAGCGTTTAAGGGGGCGGACTCGCGTCCGTTTTTTATATTGAATACTTGCAAAGGGGGAAACCCTATGAATACAAATACTTGGCAATGCGCTGACCAAGAGATGGCACTTCATGGCAGAGAGGTCATACATACACTAACAGCAGCAGGCCACGAAGCTTACTGGGTTGGCGGCTGTGTGCGGGATGAGCTATTAGGACGAGCAATTCATGATATGGATCTGACCACTTCGGCTGAGCCTGAACAGGTCTTAGCGCTATTCCCTCATGTTATTCCGACAGGAATCCAGCATGGGACGGTAACGGTTATGCAGGGTGGCCATGCGTTCGAGGTGACCACTTTTCGTACAGAAAGCGGTTATGCTGATCACCGCCGTCCAACGGAAGTTGCCTTCGTGAAGGATATCCGTGAGGATCTGATGCGACGGGATTTTACTATGAATGCGATTGCGATGGCAGAACACGGAGAGCGGGTGGACCCGTTTGGGGGAGAAGCCGATTTGCGAGCTGCTCTCGTTCGTTGTGTGGGACGAGCTGAGGAACGCTTTGAGGAGGACGGGCTGCGAATGCTGCGTTGCATCCGTTTTGCCTCTGTATTTCGGTTCCGGGTGGCCTACAATACCTGGAAAGGTATGATCCGTCGCAGAGAGGGACTTCGATATATAGCCATGGAACGGGTACGAGTCGAGTTAGAAAAGATGCTAGCGGGGCCTGACCCATTACGTGGATTGGAGATGCTGGGACGTAGCGGATTGCTTGGCTGTACGAAGGTTCCGGTTCCCTGGGAACAATGTGACGCACAGGCGCTCAAGGAGATCGTGCAGCTGCCAGCAGAGCTACGGTGGGGTTTGCTCCTTATGTCTTGTAGACTTAGCTCCGAGGCAGCGGACGAGCTATTAAGAGCTTGGACCTTCTCCAACGCCGTACGTTTGCGTTTGGTTCATTTATTGGAATGGGAGACCGAGCTCATCAGCCATGCTGTTGCCATAGCTGACAACTCTGTTTCGAGAGATTCTGACCCTATCAACGACGAGGTACTGCGTCGTAACTGGATTCGATTGTTAATTAAGCTGGGAAAGGATACAGCTTCAGACTGGCTGGAGCTTCACAAGACACTGCCTTCTTCGTTCCGTGGATTACCGCCGTGGGTAGAAAAGCATGTGAAGAAGATTGCCGAACTGGCAAACTCGTGGACACAGCAGGCTGTCGTCGTTCGTATCAAAGATTTAAATATTACTGGAAATGAACTGGTTCAGGCAATGAATCGACCAGGTGGACCTTGGCTGGGGCAGATGATGGAACGGCTTTTACAAGCGGTCGCTTGCGGAGATATCCCGAATGAAACAGAAACATTGCTTCAGGAAGTGAAACGGGTGATGAGTAGTGAATAATCATGATAGACTGTTAGGCATACTGGAGGAAGGTTCATCCGATTACGTATCTGGTGAGGAGATTAGCCGACGCCTCTCCGTTAGTCGCACAGCAATATGGAAGCAAATCAACAAACTGCGTGAGCTGGGTTATAATATCGATGCCTCTTCGCGCCGGGGCTATCGGTTGATATCTCGGCCTGACCGATTGGAAGTATCCAAACTGGCAGATCTATTAACTACACAATCGTTTGGCCAGCGTATCATAGTGCTGGATTCGACGGTATCCACTCAGCAGGATGCTATGCGTTTAGCAGAAGAGGATGCGCCGGAGGGAACGGTAGTGCTGGCAGAAGAACAGACGGCGGGTCGGGGACGTCAGGGACGTAAATGGTATTCCCCTCGCGGCAAAGGGATATGGATGAGCATTGTATTGCGCCCCACCCAGCCCTTAGCTTTTACCCCCCAGCTAACGCTACTTACAGGTGTAGCAGTGTGTAGAGCCATTCGTCGGCTGACGGGTGTGGAGGCAGGAATCAAATGGCCAAACGATCTGTTGATTCATGGTCGCAAAGTATCCGGTATTCTGTTGGAATCTGCAACAGAGGATCAACGGGTCCGCTACTGTATTGCAGGGGTCGGCATTGACGTAAATTTAAATAAAGAAGATTACCCGGAAGAGCTATCCCATGTAGGGACATCCTTGAAAATAGAAGCAGGGCTTGAAATTGACCGTACTGCACTGATTGCTGCAGTTCTGGAAGAAATGGAGCTGCTAAGTAAGTTGTATGCCGAGCAGGGGTTCCAGCCCATAGCCATGCTGTGGGAGGCGTTATCCGTGACGATGAACCGCAGCGTTCGGGCACATACGGGACAAGGGATAGCGGTAGAAGGTACAGCGGTGGGCTTGGACCCTTCAGGGGCACTAGTGATAGAAACGAACCAGGGTGAGCGGATTCAGGTTATTTCAGGGGATATACAATTGTAGAAGCGACCCTAGCTGAGTATACGACCACAATCTTTCTGTTTCCTGTGTGAAACTTCACGTGAAAAAGCTGATGTTTTTTGTTATACTGTGCAGGAGGCGGCATCGGACGGTCCGAGCTGCACTCCAAGGGCACATTGCTCTACTTTAGCAAGTTTGTAAGACCATCATAACTTCATTTGAAGGTTACGTTGGATTCTGCTCTGAGCCGAACAGGACCGAGACAGAAGGGACGATCTCAAAATGAGTGTCTTTTTTGGCTGTTCGGACCTTTTGATGACGCAGATGTACAGGCGTTCATAAAAGGTTATTTTTTGTGCCAAAAAAAGATGGAAGGGAGCCATTCGCGATGGCAGGAAAACAAGCGCTGAATATTGTAAAAATGAAAAAAATGAAGCAGGAGGGCATTCCGCTCAGTATGCTGACCGCCTATGATTATCCATCGGCTAAGATAGCCGAGGAGGCGGGAATTGACATCATTCTCGTGGGGGACTCGCTGGGTAACGTAGTTCTTGGTTACGATTCGACCATCCCTGTGACCTTGGATGATATGGTGTACCATTCCCGGACAGTTGCAAGAGGCGCTGAGAATACATTTATCGTAGCGGACATGCCTTTTATGACATATCACGGCAGCATATCCGAAAGTCTTCAAGGCATCCGCCGTCTGATGCAAGAAGGACATGCGCATGCTGTTAAATTGGAGGGCGGAGCTGAAATTACCGATGTCGTAAAAGCGACTGTTCAGGCAGGTGTACCTGTGCTGGGACATATCGGGCTTACTCCGCAATCAGTTAATCAAATTGGTGGCTATCGCATTCAAGGTAAGGACGAAGCAGACGCACGCCGGTTGATGGCAGATGCCAAGGCATTAGAGCAGGCGGGTGCCTTTGGTATTGTCTTGGAATTGGTGACTGAGGAAGTGGCAACGGCGATTTCTAAAGAACTTTCCATTCCAACCATTGGAATCGGTGCAGGACGTGGATGTGACGGTCAAGTACTTGTTTATCACGATCTGATTCAGTACGCATCTCCTTATTTCAGCAAACGCTTTGTTAAAACCTATGCCGATGTAGGCGGCTTGATCCGTAGCAGCATTGAGCAGTATGTGAGTGATGTGAAAGGGCGGGCATTCCCGGCCGCAGAGCATGTATTCAGCGCGGATGACCGTGTTGTGGAGTCCCTGGAGTCCTTGTACGGACAGGCAAAAGGACATGCGCAGAAACAAGCTAAGGAAAAGGTGGAATCTCAGTCATGATCATCGTAAGAGAAGTGGCTCAACTACGCAAGGTTATTGCCGAACGTCGGCAACTTGGAGCCAATGGAGCAAAAACGGTACACGATTCTGCCTCTTTACTGCAACATAAAGTCGGCTTTGTACCAACGATGGGATACCTGCATGAAGGACATGCGAGCTTGATGCACAAGGCGCGTGAAATGGCAGATACGGTGGTGCTTAGCATTTTCGTAAATCCGATCCAATTTGGACCGAATGAAGATCTGGAAAGCTATCCCCGCGATGAAGCTCGTGATTTGGAGGTAGCACGGCGCGAGGGCGTGGATATTGTATTTTTGCCAACTGTAGCAGAAATGTATCCACAACCAACCCAAACCAAAATTCGTGTATCCGCTTTGACAGATCGCTTGTGCGGTGCTTCCCGTCCCGGCCATTTTGATGGTGTGACTACGGTGGTAGCCAAGCTTTTTAACATGATAGGTCCTGATTTGGCCTTTTTTGGGATGAAGGACGCGCAGCAGGTTGCTGTGCTCCAGCAGATGGTGACTGATCTCAATATGAACGTGACTATCGTACCTTGTCCCATCGTCAGAGAGGCGGATGGTTTGGCCCTCAGCTCCCGTAACGTGTATTTAAGTGCAGAACAGCGCGAGCAGGCATTGGTGCTGTCCCAGTCACTGCGTAAGGTGCAAGAAGTGAGCGAAGATATTGTAACAAACACAATTACGATTCGTCAGTTACATCAAATGGTGGAGTCCACCATTACTTCCTCTCCTTTAGCAGACATTGATTACATTGAAATTTTAACTTTTCCCGGTCTGGAGCCCCTTCTTCCCGAGCAGCGGCTATGTGATGTTCAGGAAGACGTCATCGTAGCGCTGGCTGTGAAATTTGGCAGTACCCGACTGATTGACAATATAAGAATACAGAAGACGGAGGTGCTTTCCCATGTTTAGAACCATGATGAAATCCAAAATTCACCGCGCTACGGTTACGGAAGCTAACCTAAACTATGTGGGGAGTATCACTATAGATGAAGATCTCATGGAGACATCGGATCTGTTGGAGAATGAAAAGGTTCAAATTGTAAACAATAACAATGGAGCTCGACTGGAAACCTATGTTATCCCCGGACCGCGTGGGAGCGGTGTGATCTGTCTCAACGGTGCGGCAGCTCGTTTGGTGCAGCCTGGTGATACAGTCATTATTATTTCCTATGCTTCCATGTCAAATGAAGAGGCCAAAACATACAAACCAACAGTGGTATTTGTTGATGAACATAATAAACCAGCCCAAACGATGAACAAAGAAGTACATGCGACGATCATGTAATGAATGGGAGTGCGGATGAAACCCGTCTTTTAAGCGAAAAATGTGAGTGTATTAATCCATCTTTCATAAGGGCGGGATGCACATGTTCCAGCATGTATTCGCAGAAATGAACAGCATGTTAGATGATATCGTGAAGCATTACCCATCAGCCCAGGGCTCCCGCAGGCAGGAGCTGCTACAGCACTGGAGTCTGCTGCGGAGAATGAGTGACGGAATTATGGATGAGTGGCTGGCCTTTGAGGAAAAAATGGTGTGCCTGCGTGCGGCCGGCTTTTCCGCGGAGACCGATATGTCTGACACGGAGCTGCCTGAAAAAGAGCTGCCGGCTTTTAGTCGGGGGCAAGGGTATTATCGATTACTTATGTACCCTGAGGCGATCCAACAATTTGAGCAGGTACTACAGCATTTTCCGAATAGTTGGCAGAGTCGCATGTATATGGGAATGGCCTATTTTCAACTAGATGATCCAGCAGAGGCTGTATACCATTTTCAGAAGGTGCTGGACCTGACTGAGCAGGCAGGACTAAAAGCGGTCATCTATAATGCGCTAGGCTGTCTGTTGGCAAAGCAGGCTGACGTAGAGGAGGCGCAAAAATGTTTTGCTCTCGCACATCAGTTCGATCCTGCGTTACCCGAGCCGCTGCACAATATGGAAGCCTGTTTGTCCGGTACCGAAAAGCTTCGATACGACAGCTCCATAATGACCTGGATGTAGTTGTCAGACACCGAGTAAGACGATGCATGCCCACCTCCTGAGGCGGCGTATGCATCGTCTTTTTTGGCTGTCTTAATTTCCAAACACGCGATCTTCTGCTATGCTAATATACGGAGTTATTATTTTTGTAAGTGTCATAAGAAAGGATTAAGCCCGAATGAAATTTGCGGTATTGGATTTTGAAACGACAGGCACCCAGTCCGCGGATGACATCATTCAAGTCGGACTTGCAATTATAGATCATGATAACAGCATTTCCCGTGTTTACGGCTCTTATGTGAACCCTGGCAGATCTATTCCACCTTTTATCACTGGATTGACCGGAATTACAGACGATGACGTGAAGGATGCACCTGCACTTGAAGAAATGATGATGGAGCTTGTGCCTATGCTGGACGATGTTGTACTGGTCGGTCATAATGTGGCGTTTGATTTTAATTTTTTGCAAAACGCTCTGGATCGGTGCGGATACTTGCCATTTAGCGGAAGAATCTTGGATACAATGGATTTTCTGAAAATTATGTTTCCATCGCTATCTTCGTATCAGTTGGGTTTTGTGTCTTCTGAGTTCGGGCTGGCACATGATCGCCCTCACCAAGCAGACAGCGACGCATTGGCTACGGCCGAGGTGTTTTTAAAGTGTCTGGGTGAGCTTCAAGCATTACCTCTGATAACGATACAGCGGCTTAGTGATTTGTTTGCAGAGGAAGACAGTGACCTTGGATGGTTTCTTGATGGGGTGCGTGAAGAGAAAGAGCTTGATCCTATTCAGGATTTGGAGGGATATCAGTTTTTTCGTCAGCTTGCGCTAAAAGTGGAAGATTGGACGGAGCTAGCTGCTCCGCGTAGAGAAGATGACCCGAATCCACTGTCAGGTGTTTCCTTTGAGGAGTACATGGATGATGTGCGGGACAATTTGCGTTCATCCTTGAGCCAATATGAGGAGCGCGAGGCGCAGATACAGATGATTGAGGGTGTGAATCAGGCACTGAGTGAAGACAAGCATCTGCTGATTGAAGCAGGTACAGGAACAGGGAAGTCTCTGGGTTATTTGCTCCCATCGCTGTATCACAGTGTGAAAAAGGGACAGCGCGTTATGGTGAGTACACATACGATCAACCTGCAGGAACAGTTACGCGAGCGCGACATTCCGATGCTGACCAAGGTGATTCCGTTTCCGTTTCGGGCAGCTATTTTCAAGGGTCGGGGACATTATTTGTGTCTGCGTAAGTTTGAACATAAAATAAACAGAAGAGACTTCGCTACACCGAAGGAAGATTTAATTACAGCGGCTCAGATGATCGTCTGGTTGACGTTAACAGAAACCGGTGATGATGAAGAACTGAATCTGAGCAACCGTGGAGGGGATTTCTGGGAAACGGTGGCGAGTGATTCAGAGTCCTGTCTTGGTCGTTCTTGCCCATGGTTCCGCAAATGTTATTATCATCGTGCACGCCATGAAGCAGGAATAGCGGATGTTGTTATTACGAATCACTCTAAGTTGTTCACAGACGTCAAAGCCAGTCATCAGTTGTTGCCGAGCTATGAACATCTGGTGATAGATGAAGCCCATCACCTGGAGGAAGTAGCTGGTAAACACCTAGGTATGCATATGAAATATTTCACACTCGTGCATACACTGACGCGACTGTTCAAAGACAGCAAGAATGGACAACTGCCTTCACTTCGTCAACAGTTGGCGAAATCGGGGCACGAGAAGTCGGCAGATTGGGCCTCAACCATTGATCAGCTGTATCCGCTCGTGTTAGAGGTGAAGGAAACTTGGGACCTGCTAAGCGACAAACTGTTTGGCATGTTGCCGGAGCGAAGTGATGCGACACCGGGTGAAACAGGACAGTTTTCTTCCCGTCTCAAACCTTCGGCCAAGCCTGCAAAGTGGGATCAGGCGGGAGCTTTGGAAAATCAGCTATATGTAACGATGAGCGAAATTTTGCGCAAGGGCGACAAGCTGATGCTGGACGTCAAGGAAGAACATGACGATTATGCGGCGGATAGCCTTATTACAGATATCACGGGTCTGCTCAAGGATTTGGCGGGGATTCGAGAAAATTTGCGCTTTTTTATCCGACTCGATGATGAAACAACCGTATACTGGCTCGAGGCGAGCGGGCAATTCCGTAGTAAATCATTGCAATTTTATGCGGTACCCGTCGATGTGAGCCGCCAGTTGAAAGAAATGTTTTTTGACAAAAAAAGAAGCATTATTCTGACTTCTGCTACCTTGTCGGTAGATAAGTCGTTTCAGTACATGATCGATCAGCTCGGCTTACAGGAGGCCGCAGATCAAGAGCGGCTGATGACTTCGCAGCTCCCGTCACCCTTTAATTACAGGGATCAGGTGTTGCTGGTTATTCCACGGGATTTCCCAAGTGTGAAGGGCAGTGTAGGAGATGCACATTTTGTAGATATGCTCGTTAGCTCTCTAGGAGCGACTGCTCAGGCGACGCGGGGGAGAATGCTCGTTCTGTTTACGTCCTATCGGATGCTCCGGCAAGTGTATGAGCCGCTCAAAGAGGCCTTAGCATCCAGCGAAATTACTGTGCTGGGACAAGGCGTGGACAGTGGAAGTCGCAGCAAGCTAACCCGCCGGTTTCAGGAAGCGAAAGCTTCTGTATTGCTGGGAACCAGCAGCTTCTGGGAAGGCGTCGATATTCCGGGGAAGGCTCTGACTTGTCTAGCCATTGTTCGCTTGCCGTTTCAACCGCCGAATCACCCGCTGCTGGAGGCAAAAAGCGAACTGCTCCAGCAGCAGAAGAAGAATCCATTTATGAAGCTGTCTGTACCGCAAGCGGTCATTCGCTTCAAACAGGGATTTGGTCGGTTGGTACGTACAGCGAACGACCACGGGGTAGTTATCGTTTATGATACGCGTGTGATTGAATCCTATTACGGAAAGCACTTTTTGTACTCGTTACCGGGACCAAAAATGGAGCATATGCCATCGGAGCAAATGGTGCCCCGCATCGCCGAATGGCTCCAATCCGCCCCGGAGACAGAGGCATAACGGACGGACATAAGTATGTTCGTTACAATTAGGGGGAGCAAGTATGAAATCAGATAAAATTTCAGAGGCTGTCGTACGGAGGTTACCCGTATATTTACGTTATCTGAATGCACTGCACAAACGGGAGGTGGCTACGGTCTCTTCTCAAGAGTTGGGACAGAGGCTAGATTTAAACCCGGCCCAAATCCGTAAAGATCTTGCTTATTTTGGAGATTTTGGTCGGAAGGGTATTGGTTATGATGTTTCTTATCTCATTGAGAAAATACGCCATATCCTGAAAATCGACCAACAAATTAATGTAGTCTTGGTCGGAGCGGGTAATCTGGGGCAAGCCCTTTCGAATTATAACGCTTATTTAAAAGACAATATGAAGATTGTGGCGGTATTTGATGCGTTTCCGGATAAGGTAGGAACCAAGATCAATACATTGGTCGTGCAACCGATGGATGAACTGGAAGCGACTGTGAAAGAAAAAAACATTCGAATCGGGATTATTACCGTACCTGATTTTGAAGCACAGCACGTGGCTGATAGGCTTATTGATAGCGGAATTGGAGCGATCCTGAACTTTGCACCGACTACTCTCAAGGCACCAGCCAACATTCGGATTCATGCCACAGACTTTACAACTGATTTGCTTAGCCTCGCTTATTATTTGGAGGACGGAAAGGAAGAAGCACAATATGACAGTGAATAAATGGATGATTAAAAACGGATCTTTTGCAGTAAATGGACCAGAAGCAGGGGTAGTCCATGGTTTTATGATTGTGGAGGATAGTCGTATTACTTATATTGGCGAAACCTTGCCTGCGGGTGAGGAAGAGACGGAAGCGATCGATGGTAAAGGGCTATTGTTTTTACCTGGTCTGATCAATACTCATGGTCATGCGGCGATGTCTCTACTGCGTGGGCATGGAGATGATTTGGCACTTCAAGTATGGCTTCAGGAAAAAATGTGGCCTATGGAAGCCAAGTTTACATCTACAGACGTGTACTGGGGTACGTCCTTGTCTGTGCTGGAAATGCTGAAAGGTGGAACAACAACCTTCCTCGATATGTACGATCATATGGATGAAGTGGCTCGTGTGGCTGAAGAGTCAGGTATTCGTGCAAGTCTGATGCGTGGAGCAATTGGACTATGTTCGGAGGAAGAACAGCGAATCAAGCTGGCAGAGGCCGTGACTTTTGCACGTAACTGGCACGGTAAAGCAGACGGGCGTATTACTACGATGATGTCTCCGCACGCGCCATATACATGTCCACCTGCGTTTATTGAAAAATTCGTACAAGCTGCGCATGATCTGGACTTGCCACTGCATACGCACATGTCTGAGACGATCGCCGAAGTGGAGCAAAACGTACGCGACTACGGTTTGCGTCCGGTTGCACACTTGGATAAGCTTGGCTTTTTCTCCCGTCCTTCGCTTGTTGCCCATGGCGTTCATTTGAACGACGAAGAAATAGCTTTACTGGCAGAACGTGGTGTAGCGGTTTCCCACAATCCTGGCAGCAACTTGAAGCTGGCAAGTGGTGTGGCAAGAGTGCCTGAATTGCTGCGTGCAGGGGTTACGGTTTCTCTCGGAACGGATGGTCCTGCCAGCAATAATAACCTGGATATGTTCGAGGAAATGCGTCTGGCAGCACTTATTCACAAGGGTGTATCCGGTGACCCTACGGCAGTTCCTGCAAGTGAAGCGCTGCGTCTGGCAACGGAATACGGTGCAAAGTCGATTGGTTTAAAAGAAGTAGGAGCGTTGGCAGCAGGCAACAAGGCTGACTTTATCGCGTTGGATCTGAATCAGGCACATTTCTTGCCGCGTACAGATCTTATTTCCCATGCGGTATACTCTGCAAGCGCCAAGGACGTGGCTCATGTGTGGGTAGACGGTCGTCAGGTTGTGAAAAACGGCGAATGCCTGACTATGGACGAGGAACGTATCAAACATGAGGCACAAGCCGCCTTTGAAGGGCTGCTGTCGCGCTAATTCAGGTGTCACATCCCCTTAGAGAGGAAGCACGGGTTTGAAAAATAAGAAAAAATGGATAGCGGTCGCCATTTTGGCCGTGATACTGATCCTGGTCAGCATTTTCTGGTATTATTCCTATGTTACTCAAGACCAGGTGGCTGAGAAAAATGCCGCTATCATTAAGGCCAAGCAATCAGGTGGTCTGGTTAGCACGACTCAAACATGGAAGTCTGTGTGGGATCAGGTATATTGGGTGGTTCAAGGGAAAAATGCACAGAATGAAAATATAATGGTATGGGTTCCTTTTCAAAAAGTGGAGGGACAACCTAACGTACCTGCCGCAGATAATAGCGGTGTTCATACCGAGCTGCTGAAGAACGGAGTCGACGAGCAAAAAATGACGTCGCTAATTCAGCAGCAGCTTCCAGGTGTAAAAATTGTAAGCCTCCAGCCGAGTGTGTTCAATGGCGAATATGTGTGGCAGCTGTTTTACGATGATGGAAGCCATCATTACTATGCCTTTTACCGTTTTTCAGATGGGGGAGCGACGGGGGTAAAGTATACTTTGCCCAATAACTGAGCTGGTTGAGGATCAGCAGATGTGGAATGAATGACTAGTAAATGATTAAAAGCTCAAGAAAAAGACGTAAATGCGATGAAATTCGTATTTACGTCTTTTAGTCTTGCTATGCCGTAAAGATGAGCTGAATGCCAGCGAAGCATCTTTACCTACCCAACTTCTCTCCTAAGGCAAATTCATCTTTATGGCGGGCAACAGCGATCGTAAGATCAAATCCTACACGCAGCGTCCCACCTCCACCATAACCAAAGATTTTGCCTCATCACAACTCCTCCACACATTGCCTTCGATTTTAGATATACGTTATGATATACTATATTTTATAAGTGATAGACAAAAATGATAGAAAAAAGAATTGCTGATCACTGTAAGATCATGCAATTTGGTTGTTTGTTGACATTCGTCCCGTTTCTTCTGAGTTTTACATTTTGAGAGGAGGATGTTGTTTGAAATTGCGTGCAGTTCCTATCGTTGTGGCGGCAGTTTTGGCAGCTTTGCTGCTATTTGGGGGATGGTTCATTTACCGTCAGGTTACAATGCAAAGTCCTCTGGAAAAACTGGTTTCTCAATATCCAGGCGTGACAAGCGCTCAAATAGATATTAAACAGGATCAGGTTGTATTGAAACTAGATCTCAAACCGCAGGCGGATGTGGCCGGATTGGTCGATGTAGTTAAGCAAAAAGGACAATCCATCATTGGCAGCCGCACCATTAAGCTCGATATTGCAGACCGTTCCAATACAGCACTGAATCAATGGTGGTCTGAGGCTATGTTTCCTGTAGCCGAAGCGATGGAAAATAGAAAGTATACTCAAATTTCATCTACAGTTGAGCATATGAAAAAGAAAAAGACGGGTATCAAAGCTGATACCGACATGGATTCGAACAATGTCTATATCCGACTCAGCGAAGGGAAAGCGACCAAGTTTATCGTTTTGCCACGTCAATCTCAGCAGATGGGGGTATGGCCTAATGCCTAGATGGATCAAGGAAATATTAATCGGCATTGTGCCGGTAACCATTATATTTCTCGTTTTTATTGGGGTAAATATTATCCCTCTTCTAGTTGCTGGTGTGATGTTCAGCGGCTTGTTAATGCTCATGCATGCTCGTGGAGGCTTGGCCGTAGGTGCTGGGCAAGAACGTAAACGTAAAAAAAATGGCCCGGACAAGCTGACTTTTGAGGAAATCGGTGGGCAAGAAAGCGCTAAGCAGGAGCTGCGTGAGGCCTTGGATTTTTTGAATCGACATGATGAAATCTCCAAGTTTGGTATCCGTCCATTAAAAGGCGTTTTGCTCACAGGTCCTCCGGGAACAGGAAAAACACTGATGGCTAAGGCAGCGGCACACTATACTAATTCTGTTTTTGTTGCAGCCTCAGGTAGTGAATTTGTTGAAATGTACGTTGGTGTTGGAGCAGGTCGTGTTCGTGAGTTGTTCAGGGAGGCACGTACTCGTGCAGCCAAGGAAAAGAAGGAAAATGCAATTATTTTTATTGACGAAATCGACGTTATTGGTGGTAAACGTGAGGGTGGACAGCAACGAGAATATGATCAGACTTTGAATCAGTTGCTGACAGAAATGGATGGTATTTATTCGGTAGATACACCGCGGATTTTGATCATTGCGGCAACAAACCGTAAAGAAATGCTGGACAGCGCCTTAACGCGTCCAGGGCGTTTTGACCGTCATATTCAAGTGGATTTGCCTGATAAGAAGGGCCGTCTTCATATTCTTAAAATTCATGCCAAAAACAAACCGATTCAGGAAGATGCGAATCTGGATAAAATTGCTGAGGAATCTTATGGGTTTTCTGGCGCACAGCTGGAGAGCGTAATGAATGAAGCGGCAATCTATGCAATGAGACAGGATCAGAAAATGATTGCACAGAAACATCTGTCGATGGCAATTGACAAAGTGATGATGGGTGAAAAGACAGATCGAGAATCGACCTTGGAAGAGAAAAAACGTGTAGCGATTCATGAACTAGGACATGCTATTATGGCCGAAATTGTTCGTCCTGGTAGCGTAAGCCAGGTAGCACTTAGCCCACGTGGGAAAGCGCTTGGGTATGTGCGTCACAATCCACAGCAAGAGCAGTATTTATACACCAAGCAGTACCTGGAGGAGCAGATTATGATCTCGCTCGCAGGGGCTGCGGCAGAAGAAATGTACTATGGCGGTCGAAGTACCGGCTCTAGTAATGATTTTGAGCAAGCACTGAACATCGTTCATACGATGATGACTTCCGGTTTGACTTCACTTGGCATTATTAACATGGAAATGGTAACGAAAGAAGAACTCATGCGGGAAAATGGCGAGATTATGGCTGACCTGCATACCCGAACTTTGGAACTGCTGGAAAAGCATCGTCCTGTGTTCGACAACTCACTTGACATCCTGATGAAGGAGGAAACTTTGTCTGGAGACCAATTTAGATGTCAATTTAGTGAAAATGCTTTATTACCAGCATAATTTTTTATGCTGGTTATTTTTTTTTACTTTTAGTCCGTGCTAAGATATTATTATCTATTGGGACATAAACATGTATTTTTCGACAAAGAAGGATACAATATATGAGAGTGACCAGGAAAGGGTGGAGTAAAGAATCATGCAATTCAAAAAAATCGGCGTCATCGGCGGCGGCACCATGGGACAGGGGATTTCTGAAATGCTCGCGTCCAAAGGAATCGATGTGCTGCTGGTAGAGCAGACACCAGAGAAACTAGACTACGCCTACAATATGATTGAAACGAGTCTGGACAAACAACTGGAAAAGTGGGCAATTACTCAAGCTGAGAAAAAATTGATCTTATCCCGTATTCAAAAAGTAATCCATTTGGCGGAGCTCGGCAGCTGCGATATGGTCATTGAGACGATTACAGAGAATCTGGACGAGAAGAAAGCAGTGTTCCAAGAGCTAGACTATGTGTGTCCAAGCAATATTATTCTTGCAAGTAATACATCCACGCTGAGCCTGACCGAGCTTGCCAGCTCGACCAAGTATCCTGAGCGTGTTATTGGTATGCACTTTATTTATCCAGTATCCCGCATTGATCTTGTAGAAATTATTCGTGGTTTGAAAACTTCGGACGATACATTTGAAAACACTAAGATGTTTGTGGAAGAAATAGTGGAGAAAAAAGGAGTCATGATTTACGAATCTCCTGGATTCGTAACAAGCCGGATAATCTGTCTGTTGATTAACGAAGCGGCTCATGTACTGCAAGAGGGCGTAGCTTCCGCTGATGATATCGACGACGCTATGCGAATCGGCTACAGCTTCCAAAGCGGTCCTTTGGAAATGGCTGACCGCTTTGGTCTGGATTCCGTTTTGGCTGCTCTGGAGCGTATGTTCCGTGAATTCGGCGAATTGAAATATCGTCCGTCCATCGTACTGAAGAAAATGGTGCGTGCAGGTAATCTGGGCGTGAAATCGGGCGAAGGCTTCTTTAAGTACGACAAGGATGGTGACCGGATATGAAAATTCTCGTAATTAATGCAGGGAGTTCTTCCCTAAAATACCAATTGTATGATATGACGGACGAGTCCGTTCTAGCCAAAGGTTTGGTAGAGCGTATCGGTATGGATTCCTCCATTCTGACGCATAAGCCAACCAATAAAGAAGAATACACTGAAGTTAGCGAAATTCTGGAGCATACTACAGCCATCCGTAAAGTGCTGAACGCACTCACAGATGCTGAACATGGTGTAATCTCCAGTACTAGTGAAATTCAGGCTGTGGGCCACCGTGTGGTTCATGGAGGCGAAATCTTCAAACGGTCAGCAGTTGTAACGCCTGAAGCGAAGAGTGAAATCCGCCGCTTGTTTGACCTGGCGCCACTGCATAATCCCGCTTCCATGATGGGGATTAAAGCGGCTGAATTGAATATGCCAGATGTACCGCAGGTTGTAGTATTCGATACCTCGTTCCATCAAACCATGCCTGAAAAAGCTTATATGTACGCCATTCCAAGAGTGTTGTACAATAAGTACAAGGTTCGTCGTTACGGTGCCCACGGTACTTCTCATGATTTTGTGAGTAAGGAAGCAGCCAAATTCCTTGGTCGTCCTTTGGAAGACCTGAAGATTATCACTTGTCATATCGGTAATGGTGGTAGTATAACAGCAGTTCAAGGCGGTTTGTCTGTTGATACTTCCATGGGGATGACTCCACTGGAAGGCCTTATGATGGGTACTCGTAGTGGTGATTTGGACCCAGCAATCGTACCTTATGTCATGAACAAAGAAGAATTGACTGTCAATGAAGTCAATTCCATGCTGAACAAGCATAGTGGACTTTTAGCTATCTCCGGTATCAGCAGTGACATGCGTGAAATCACAGAAGGTATGGAAAAAGGCGAAGCTAATTCTACATTGGCATTTGAAATGTATGAATACCGTCTGCGCAAATACATTGGATCGTATGCTGCCGCAATGAACGGGGTAGACGTAATTGCATTTACAGCAGGTGTAGGCGAGAACTCCATCGTTCTGCGTAAGAGAGTGTTGGAGCAATTGACATTCCTCGGTGTCGAGCTGGATGAATCGTTGAATGCTATTCGTTCTGGCGAGCCTCGCCGGATTACAACTGCAAATTCAAAGGTAGAAGTACTGATCATTCCAACGAACGAAGAACTGGTTATTGCCCGCGACACGTTCCGTCTGGTTCAGTAGTTCGGTTCGAAAGTGTAAACTTTATGCATGTGGACTATTGTTTGAGTTCCGCATGCACCAAACAGCGAGAGCAAACAGCCTGACCCAGGGGGAAGGGCTGTTTGATTTTCGGTTAAGAGGAGAGAGACGGTCATGACGAATAAAAGTACGATTGCCCAAGTGGGCCGCCATGTAGGGGAAACGGTTACAATCGGCGCTTGGGTAAACAATAAACGATCTAGTGGTAAAATTCAGTTTCTGCAACTGCGGGATGGCAGCGGGTATATTCAAGGGGTTATCGTGAAAAGCGAAGTGTCCGAGGATATTTGGAATGACGCCAAATCCTTGACTCAAGAGAGCTCCCTTTACGTTACTGGAGTGGTGCGTGAAGAACCGCGTAGCCAATCAGGCTTTGAATTAACGGTTACAGGCATTGACATTATTCATTTGACCGAAAACTACCCGATTACACCCAAAGAGCACGGTGTAGATTTCCTGATGGATCATCGTCACTTGTGGTTGCGTTCCGCCAAGCAACGTGCTGTTTTGATCGTACGGGCGGAAATTATCCGTGCTGTACAGGAATTCTTTAACGGCAACGGCTTTACGAAGGTGGACCCACCTATTTTGACTCCTTCTTCTGCAGAAGGCACAACAGAGTTGTTCCACATTAAATATTTTGATGAAGATGCGTATTTGACACAAAGCGGACAGTTGTACATGGAAGCCGCGGCAATGGCGCTGGGCAAAGTGTATTCCTTTGGTCCAACTTTCCGTGCGGAAAAGTCCAAAACACGTCGTCACCTGATTGAGTTCTGGATGATCGAACCTGAGATGGCTTTTGTGGATCATGAAGAATCCTTGCGCGTACAGGAGCAGTTTGTAAGCCATATCGTGCAATCTGTTCTGAAAAATTGTGCGAAGGAGCTTGAAACCATCGGACGCGATGTTTCGAAGCTGGAGCAAATTCAAGGCGAATTCCCACGTATTACGTATGATGAGGCGATTGCCTTCCTTCAAGGTGAAGGTTTCGATATCCCATGGGGGGAAGACTTTGGTGCTCCTCATGAAACGGCGATTGCCGAAAGATATAACAAGCCTGTGTTTATTACACATTGGCCGACACACATTAAGGCATTCTATATGAAACCAGACCCGACCCGTCCAGAGGTTGTTCTGTGTGCCGATATGATCGCTCCTGAAGGCTACGGCGAAATTATCGGGGGTTCCCAACGGATTGATGATCCAGCATTGATGGAAGAACGTTTTAACGAGCATAACTTGGCTCGTGAAGCCTACCAATGGTATATGGATCTGCGCACATATGGTACCGTTCCGCATTCTGGTTTTGGACTGGGCCTGGAGCGTACAGTAGCATGGATTTGTGGACTCGATCATGTACGTGAAACGATTCCGTTCCCACGTATGCTGTATCGTTTGTATCCGTAACCGATGACCGGATCATTCGACAAGACATCAGCGGCAGAATGGGCGGAGGGAGTAGCCTTTGCTATGGAAGCCGGAATGGTCCAGATTCCCTACGCCCTGCTCAAGCATTATCGAACACTTCGGCTGGCAGATGGCGAAATGCTGCTACTGATGCAGTTGCTTGCCTTCAAACAAGCGGAACGTAATGAATTTCCGACATGGGAACAATTGCAGGCCCGTATCGGATGCACTGCGAATGAAATCGCACTCTATTTCAGTAAGCTCATGAAAGAAGGATTTTTGAGAATTGATTCCGTAGAAGACCGCAGTTCATCTGTACAATTCGAACGTTACAATTTGACGGGGCTGTATCGTAAGTTGGCAGAATGTATGATCGCCGAGCGTAACGAGCAGCACGATGAAGATGACATTTTGTTTGCCGGAAAGCCGGATTTACTGAATGGAATATCGGAATCCCCGCTTACAGAAGAACGGAATTTGTTCACGATTTTCGAGAAAGAATTCGGGCGACCATTATCACCGATGGAATACGAGACGATCACCAGCTGGGTGGATCAGGATCGGTATCCCGAGGAGCTTATTTTGCTGGCTTTGAAGGAAGCGGTATTTGCAGGGAAGGTACATTTCCGGTATATAGACCGTATTTTGCTGGAGTGGAGCCGAAACCGTGTCCGTAATGCACAGGATGCCAAAGAATACGCCCAGCGATTCCGTGGTGGCGGACGCAATTAATGTATCGGTCTAAGCCTTTTAGGTAGTAGACTTATATATGAAGGCTGTTACTGCAGATTGGCTATTGTGCAATGAGGACAACATGGAATATCGCCTGTGCGCGTGAGCTAAGCCGAAATGAAGACGAGTAAATAGGCTTTAATGATAGAGGACACACCATTCCGTCAGGAGGGTGTGTCCTTTTTAAATTATTTTTTCGAAATATGCAGGGGAAGGAAATTTCCTGGCGTCTATAGTATTGGGAAGGGGGAGAGCGTCATTGATATAGAGAGAATCATTGAACGAATACGGTCTGGTGACCGGCAGGCGTTCCGTGAGATCGTAGAGCTGTACAGCAAGCATGTATTTCATATCGCCTATTCGGTGCTGCATGACAGCAAGGAAGCAGAAGATGCCGCGCAGGAGGCATTCGTTCAGGTGTACAAGTCTCTCCCCCAGTACCGGAACGAAGGTTTTAAAACGTGGCTGAGCCGAATTGCGCTCCACAAAGCGCTGGATATTAAGCGCAAACAGGACAGACGCCCCGCAGAGCTAATAGACGTCGCACAATCCCTTGTACAGCTCCCTTCCCGGGATGAGGATGTGCTGGCTCGTCTCATCCGCGAGGAGCAAATTAAAGAACTATCGCAAAAAATCGCTCAGTTGCCCCAGCAACATCGGGATATTATTCAAGCCTACTATATGCAAGGCAAAACCTACGACCAAATTGCAGAAGAGACGCAGGTAGCTTTAAAAACGGTAGAGTCGAGACTCTACCGGGCGCGACTATGGATTCGAAACCACTGGAAGGAGGAGGAATGGCAATGACTGACCAACAGGATAAACCGTGGATTGAAGGGAAATCGAATGACTGGCATGCTTACATTGCAGGAACTTGCACGATAGAGGAATCTGCCCGGCTGGAAAGGCTCCTGCTGGAAGACGAACAGGCGCTGATGTTATATCTTGTTGCACTGGAGCAATTGGAGTCAACTATGAAAGATTATTCTGCCTGGATGGATACGGAGCGCTTCACAGATCAGGTAATGGCCGTTCTTCCCGAGCTAGAAGCTGAACCGAGTCAAGTTATGTTCAAAAAACGCCGCTGGTTTGAAAAACCTGTGTTTCACTATGTTGTCGCCGCAAGCCTAACGTTGATCTTGTTGTCCAGTGGAGCCTTTGACAAAATGATGCCGCAAACAGACGGAAAGCCGATTCCTCCAAAAGAACGCGTCTCTTACAGTGAAGAGGTCATGCGAGCTACCACGACCTGGCTCGATAAATTAAAGCCCTAAATCTTCGGATAAAGGGTGAGACGAAAAACTCAAAAACAACAACCTTCAGATGGGGACTTCATTAAAATCCCATAAATAGAAAGGAAGTGTAGCGATGCCTTATACGGAAAGAAGCAAGCTCTTGGCATTTCTATTGAACATCATTCCCGGTGTGGGACACTATTACTGGACCAGAAAAGCCAATGCGTTTGTATACACCATTTTGTTTTTCGGATGTCTGGCGGGAGGATTATTTTTTTCAGTGGTATCAAGAGACGAATTACCTTTATTGGCCAGTATGTTTGTTGCCGCTCTTTTTTGGGGACTGAGTATGCTGCATATTATTATTAGCTTGTTGCGTTATGATCCTCGTGCAGCTGCTGTTCCATATCCCCCTCATGTAGGACCTAATCCATATGGTTATTACTCGCAAAGTGGGCCTTATGGACAGGCTGGTTTAACAGGAGAGGTACCGGAGGAGGCAACACACGCAGATACGGATTCACCGGGGGCAGGAATGGGATATGGCCCAGGCTATAACCATTATCAACAAGGACACTATGGTATGGCAGGATCACCTGCTTTTCAAAAAGGATCGGACAATGAACGTTTTTTTACGATTTTGCTGTCGTTCATTCCTGGATTGGGACACCTTCACTTGGGCCTGATGCAGCGTGGTTTGTCTTTTCTGCTATCTTTCTTTGGCTTTGGAGCGATCCTCGTTTTTATTACCAGCATTACAAACGAATCCGGATTTTTGGCGTTTGCGGGCGTGTTACCGATCATTTGGCTGTATTGCATGTTTGATGCGGTGCAGCATGTACATCGCAAACAAGCGGGAGAAATGCTTCAGGACCGTACTTTGTTTGAGGAACTGGAATATGGAAGAGTCGAGGGACGGCGGAGTAAAATGCTGGCTACCATTTTATCGGTATTTCCCGGTGCTGGACATATGTATATCGGTATGCAAAAGCGTGGACTCCAGCTCATGCTTCTGTTTTTAGGAGGCATCTATGTACTGGACGTGCTGCATCTTTCACTTTTTTTGTTCCTGATTCCGGTGGTCTGGTTTTATAGCTTTTTTGATGCGTTGCAGCAAGTAAGCCGTTATGGACGGGAGCCGCTGATCGACAAGCCTGTGATCGGTATGTTTGCACAATATCACCGCTGGGTAGGCTTGGGGTTACTATTGCTAGGAGCCTATTACATCTTAATCAACGTATTAGTTCCTACTTTGGAACGTCTGTTTCCGAATGGAGAGATTTATAATTTGGTTGACATGTATCTACGAACGATTATCGTATCCTTATTGTTGATCGGCGGTGGTATTTGGATGATGATCGGGAATTCCAAATCTAAACGAGTAAAGGAGAAGCAATAGAATGGATACTGAATTTTCAAAGAGTGAGGCTCCCTTTAAGGGAGCCCATCATCCTCAGAGCGATGGAGGAGGCTCCACAGGTATATTGGGTACATCATCTAACAAAAATAATTCCTCTAAAGCGTCAAACGCTCCGGCAGGGGTGTGGAAAGTCGGAAGGCTGTCCATGGGACTTTTCCTCGTCCTGCTGGGGAGCATAACGTTTGCCTCCAAGTTTTGGGGAGCGGGCATACTGGACCAGGCTTTGACCTGGTGGCCTGTCGTTTTTGTTTTGCTAGGTTTGGAAATTTTAATGTATACTGCTTGGAAGGGGACGCGTGAGCGTATTCGTTATGATGTATTCAGTATGTTTATTACGGCGGTATTGGTTTTTTGCTGTATCGGATTTGCCTTGGTCAGTTCATTGGGGATCACTCCGCAAGTCAGAGAAATAATGAGTTCGGTTCAGGAAACAAGGGTTCTCCCAGACTGGCATGAAAAACTGCCTGCCGAAGTGAACAAAGTGATTGTACAGGGAGAAGATCCTTATGCGGTCAAAATTGACGCAACCAGCTCACCGGAAGTGCATGTGTTCGGAAGTTATGTATACACAGGCAAAGAGGACGAAATAAAGGGTCAAGATTTATATCAGACCAAGCAAATCGGCGATACCTTGTATGTATTACTGGGTCAAATTCCGACACGGTTTATGCAGACTCAACAGCAGCTTGATGTTACGATTGCTGTACCTGAGGGAATTACGGTTACTGTGCGCGATAGCCGAGGAAATATAATTGAAAAATAGGGAGATTTTCCGGCTCCAACTTTACAATTTGTATCATTCACGCGATACTTGAAAAGGAAGTCTGAGATGTCATCCATGTCGCTAACTAATGGTGCATTTGCTTATCAGGCGAAACTTGATGGTGTGCAGTCGAATAGCGATTGTGATCGGAAATGAGGGAGAAAAATGATTTCGTTGAATCCTGATACGCTTACAGGGCGTGAAAATTATAAGCTGTTGACCGGAAGTATTATTCCAAGGCCGGTAGCCTTTGTAACGACTTTGAGCAGCGAAGGGGTGCTGAATGGTGCGCCGTTCAGTTATTTTTCCATCGTTGCTTCCGAGCCGCCACTGCTGTCTGTATCCGTACAACGTGTCGATGGAGTATCCAAAGATACAACACGTAATGCGATGGAGCATAAAGCTTTTGTCGTACATATCACAGACGAGGACAATGTGGGAGCGGTGAATGTGACGGCTTCCCGTCTGTCTCCGCAGGAGAGTGAGGTTACACTGGCAGGCCTTACCCCGATAAAAAGTACAAAAATCGCAGTTCCCGGTGTGACAGAAGCGAAAATACGCATGGAATGTATTCTGGAACAGGTGATACCGCTAGGAGGCAAGGAGGACACACCTGCTTGTGATCTGTTAATCGGACGCGTAGTGCAGTATCATTTATCCGAGGAAGCGTACCAAAATACGTATGTGATTGCTAAGGAGTTGCGTCCAGTAAGTCGGTTGGCTGGGAACAATTATGCGAAGCTAGGAGAGCAATTCACGCTGGAGCGTCCCCAATAGGGGGCGCTTTTTTTACAGCATGCCTAAAATTACATCGGAAGGATTCTTATTCATCACATTTCCTTTATGAAGGCTATGTTTAATCTGAATATTGATATTATTGTGGTGTTTCGAGAGCCAAGTGTTTAAAATGAGTCCCTATTTTGTTGGAGTTCCCTGATGAAAAAAACATTTGCCATTGACCATCGTTTAGTTTCCAAATGGAACTTCTTAATGACCTATTTCCATCGTCAATCGATTTAGTACAGTATGTTGAATGTACAAAATCTGACGACAACAACTTTATTTTAAAGTTGGTAATTATAAATGGTATGTAGTTCAAAGGAGCTCTATCATTTAAAAAAATTAATTGCAATGATTTGTCGTATTTTTTACCCGAAGAGCCATATCACCTCAACTAAGATTTTATGTCACCACTAGGATAGGAAACTTTTTTAATAAAAAAGAGAACGTACCGTGCTTTTCGCTCAGGCCCCGTTCTCGATATTCAATAACCGTTTTTACAAATAATGAGAAGCATCTTTGATATTTATGAGTTTATTTACTTCAAAGTTTTCAGCAGCAGGGAGCGATACGTCGTTTCAAACAAAAATTCAAACGCCTCCAAATGCTTTTTAGCCTCAAATACATCACGGCCCCACGCATAAATGCCGTGGTTACGCAATAAAATTCCAGGCACCTGATCATTCAGCACATCAGGCACCAGCCTGGCAATCGAGGCAATATCCGCGTAATTAGGCAGCACAGGAATATCAATCGCAGCATTTTCTTCCCAAATGTTAAAAGCCTTGATCAGCTCAATACCTTGGATAGGTACAGCGCCTTGCTCACCATAATATTCGGAAATCAGATTGTTAAACACGGTATGCACATGAAAAACGGCTCCACAGCCTGTCAGGCGGTAAATTTCGCAATGTATAAGTGTCTCTGCGCTTGGCTTAAGGTTTGTCGCTTCTGCCGCTTTTCCGTGCTGGTCTACGAACAGAAAATCTTTTGGAGTGCGCTTGGTTTTATCTTTGCCGCTGGCGGTGACTGCAAAATAAAATTGTTCGGGATGAAAGTCACCGATTCGGATCGACAAATTGCCGCTCGTGCCTGGGAACCAGTTGCGAGATGCGAATAGTTCTTTGACATCAGCGAGTTCTTCCAGTGCGCGGCGTTTTTCTTCCAATGAAATGTCTGCCAAGTTAAAACTCATTTACAGCACCCCTTGCTCCTGTTTTTGCTTTAAATCCTCGATAATGTCATCAAATGTTTCAAAGGGTACATGTGGTACGCCAAGTTCTTGACACTTTAAAGTCAGATGCGAACGGGAGTACACAAGATCGGCAATTTTAGCTCCTTCAAAATCGGTCAGGCTGTCGCCGATCAAAACCCGTTCGTATTGTTCGGGAGGGTATTGACGAATCACAGTCGTTTTACACATGCCGCAGTCATTTGTACACGGCTCCTCACATGGATGCGGCCACGTAATCTGGATGCGATCCCCGGAAAAATCCGCTCCGTTGCAATAGATGTGATCGTGTGGAATGTTAAAGGGTTTTAGCAATGGATCAATAAAAAAATTAATGCCGCCGCTGGTAACGAAAAATTCAATCCGTTGCTCCCGTACATAGTCCAAAAAGCGTGCAAAGCCCTCGCGTATACCAGCTTGTCCAAGTACATATGAGATAATTTCGTCCTTTTGCTCCGAAGGCATCAAAGCGAACATCGCACCTACGCCTTCACGAATGGATGTCTGCCCATTTACGATCTGATGCATGATGGGCTCACAGCCTGCAGGCTGAAAATGCCTCATAATGGCGACAATATTGTCGCTGTTCGTAATTGTCCCGTCAAAATCGCAAAAAATGACGGGCTTCTTTGCTGTGCTCATCGTTCACCTCCCCATGTGTCGAGCGCAGATTGCAGCTCAGGGTGAGTACGGGCGTATTCTGCCAGCGGGACATTCTGCTGTACGGCTCCAATCGCCTGCACAAAGGCGCGCCCACCGGCTTCTGTACCTAGCGGATGGCCGTGAATCCCACCCCCGGCGTTGACAACAACGTCAGTACCAAAGTCACGTACAATTAACGACACGAGGCCTGGGTGAATCCCTGCGGAAGGGACAGGCATGCTGGCCTTCAGCGGTAGATCAGGGGTGATCAGTTCATCGCGGATCGCCATGTTTTCCTCACGCGGCATCGTCACTGAGCCGTAGGGAGAAGGGAAGAGGACGAGGTCAGCGCCAGCCAGCCGCATAAGCTGACCAAGTAGAACGGACGCCGATATACCATAATGTGGCGACGGATAAGCAGCTCCCGCCAACGAAGGATGGGCAGCAATTGGCACCGAGACGGCGGGATCGCTGCTAAGTTCATGCAGCACATCGTAACCGTAGGCCAACACGTTAAACAGTAACGCGTTGGCACCCGCGTCGATGGCCTTGAGAGCTTGCGTCTTAAGCTGCGAGGTCGGCCCCGTTAAATTAGCGGCATACAGCAGCTTTTTACCGGTTTCACGCTCAGCCGCTTCGGCAGCTTTGATGCAGGCTTCGACACGTTTCTCAATTGGTGTCAGCGCATTTTCAAACAAGATCTCGTCATCCTTGATCAGATCGACACCGCCGAGAGCCTGCCGGGTAAACTGTTCACGAAGTTCGTCCAAATTGAGGCCAATCACAGATTTGAAAATGCTCATGAGCAAAGGACGATCATGCACGCCGAGCTGCTCGCGCAAGCCGCTGATACCGAATTTCGGTCCCCGAAAAGCAGAGCGGAAGGCTTCCGAGAAACCTAGCTTTGTCAGCTTAATTCGGCCGTCCATCGAAATTTTGCCGAAGACTGTGACCAGCAGTGCGGGAATATCCCGGCTGAAGTTGACATCCGGGTAAGCGATGGTCAGGTCCGCGTACCGTTCACCGGGACCTCCATCGTGAATATCCACAGAATGAACCGAGCCAAGATGCTTTTGCATCGCGTCCCGTTTGGCTTGCGGGAGCTCAGTCCAGCTGCCCACCGTCATGCCGATGGCAATAGATTGGGCCTTTTGGTTAAAATCGGCTTTGTCATCGTATACACGGTAGGTCGCCAAGCAATAGCTCATTCAATTCCCTCCTTGAGTACAGCTCCCATCTCGCGGGATCGTTCAGCGCACCGCTGCACCGCTGCAATCACCGTTTCGTAGAAGTCACCTTTGTCCAGCATTTCCAATGCAGCTACCGTAGAGCCATTGGGAGACATGATTTTGTGGCGAAGGGCAGAAGGCTCCTCTCCGGTTTGCTGTACCATGCGTGCCGCTCCAAGCGCAGTTTGCACCGTTAGTTCGTGCGCTTGCTCAGGGGTCAAGCCACCACGAATTCCCCCCGCAATCATGGCTTCCATCAGATAGTAGACATAGGCAGGGCCGCTTCCAGATATCCCGGTCAAAACATCCATTTTCTCTTCCTCTATAACCGTCACCGTACCTACAGATTCGAACATCGTAAGCACATTTTTACGCTGGTTTTCGCTGATCTCTTTGGAAAAGCTAATGCCTGTAGCTCCCAGCCCAATCGAGCTGGATGTATTGGGCATCGTCCGTGCGATCGGCTGCTTGCGACCCAGTAAGGTTTGCATCGTACGAATGGACAATCCAGCGATGACCGATATGATCAGCTGCTCATCAGACAGAAGTGGGCCGAGCTGTCCAAGTGCTTGTGCAGCATCCTTGGGCTTCATGGCAAGCACAATGACCGGAGAACGACGCAGAAGCTCGGTTTTGGCGGCATCCTCGGTTTGGAACAAGACTCCATATTGCTTTTGAAGTTCCTCAAGGCGAGCCTGATTACTGCGGTTGATGACGGTAATACCACTAGGTTTGACGACAGAACGAGCCGTCATTCCGCGAATAATAGCCTCTGCCATTGATCCTGCCCCAAAAAATGTAATTTGCTCATTAATTAAAACCTTTGTTTGTGATTCACACATAGATTCAAAACCTCCAAGGATACAGATTGATTTATGTTATTATTCCCTGATTTGTCCAGTACCGTACACGCGATATTTGGTTGAAGTCAAGGCAGGCAATCCCATTGGGCCGCGGGCATGTAATTTTTGTGTGCTGATTCCGATCTCGGCACCAAACCCAAACTCGAAGCCATCCGTGAAGCGAGTGGATGCATTGTGGTACACGGCTGCCGCGTCCACTTCTTGCAGAAAACGCTCGACATGGGCTTGGTCCTCGGTGACAATACACTCTGAATGCTTCGTACCGTAACGTGTAATATGCTCCAGTACTTCGTTCAGATTGTCCACGACCTTGACGTTCATAATGTAATCATTATACTCGGTGCCATAATCCTCTTCTGTAGCAGGAACAGCCCAAGGAGCCAATTCTCGTGTGCGTGCACAGCCGCGTAGCTCAACCCCCGCATCACGAAAGCGTTCTGCCAATCCTGTGAAATGTGCTTTTGCATAATCCGAGTGTACGAGCAATGTTTCCATCGAGTTACACACGGACGGTCTTTGCACCTTGGCATTCAGTGTAATCGCTTCGGCCATTGCTGCATTTGCTGTAGCGTCCAAGAAGGTATGGCATACACCAGCCCCAGTTTCGATGACAGGCACGGTAGCGTTCTGAACAACATTTTGAATGAGTGAACGCCCGCCGCGTGGAATAATCACATCCAGCAAGCCGTTCAAGGTGAGCATTTCGTTGACCGAGGCACGGTCTGAATCTTCAATAAGTTGAAGCGCCTCGCGTGGCACAGCTGTTGCGTCTAGTGCCTGCTGGAGCACTTCGATAATCTTGCGGTTGGAGAAGAGGGCGGCCGAACCACCGCGTAGCACAACCGGATTACCTGTTTTCAAGCACAGGCCCGCGGCATCCACGGTTACATTTGGACGCGCTTCATATATGATGCCGATGACACCCAGCGGCACACGTATCTTCTCAATTCGCAGACCGTTTGGACGTTCAATTTGCTCAAGGGTGTCGCCGACCGGGTCAGGTAGTGCCACAATTTGGCGTAATCCTTCGGCAATTGCCCCGATTCGGTCCTCGGTCAGCGTGAGGCGGTCGAGCAGCGATTCCGAGGTTCCCAGTTCCCGTCCATGTTTCAGGTCATTATGGTTTGCTGCAATCAGCTCTTCAGTATGATTTACTAAAGCTTCAGCCATAGCAAGCAATGCTTCGTTTTTCTGTGCTGTAGTCAGGCGGTTCATGACCCCGGCACTTTTTTTGGCACGATTCGCTTTGGTTCGTACTTCGCTAAACTGATTCTCCTCGGTTGCAGCTGTGTTTGTCGTTAAATCACTCATGTTACGGCCTCCCTACATACATAATGTAATCCATTCATCCCTGTGAATCACCTCAAGCCGGTGAATGGGACCAATTTTGCCCACAACCTCACCGCTCGGTAATCCTTGTACCATTCGAAGCTGTTCATCGTCATAATTGACGATGCCGCGTCCTAACACTTTATTTTCCGGTCCGAGCACCTCAACGACATCTCCGGCATGAAAGCTGCCCTCGACACGTCGTACGCCAACCGGAAGTAGACTGTGTCCTCCGTGAACCAGCGCTTCCTCGGCCCCTTCGTCTACATGCACCGCGCCCAGAGGGGTGGACATAAATCCAAGCCATTGTTTTTTCATCGGAAGTGAAGAGAGGTGAGTGTCAAAATATGTTCCTGGTCCGTGTCCTTCGACGGCTGCGTCTAAATCGCCATTCGCGCTTACACGTCCCACATATACAGGCACACCACCGCGTGTAGCGACTTTGGCAGCTTCGATCTTGGATCGCATGCCGCCAGTACCTACAGACGATCCGGAACCTCCAGCTAATGCATAAATCTCCTCTGTAATTTCTTCGATACGTTCAAAACGTACGGCATTCGGATGCTTGCGCGGATCTGCCGTATATACGCCATCAGTGTCCGTAATGATAATCAGATGCTGAGCTTTGACCAGATTGGCAACCAGCGCGGACAACATATCGTTATCGCCGAATTTCAATTCGTCAATTGATACCGTGTCATTTTCGTTAAAGATCGGGATAACCTGCTGGCGCAGCAATTCTTCTACGGTCATTCCGGCATTGTTCATCCGTTTGCGGCTCAAAAAGTCACTACGGGTTAGCAGAACCTGCGCGATCACTAGGTCAAAATCTTTAAAAGCCTGCTCATAGGCCTGCATGAGAAGAGCTTGGCCAACAGCCGCTGCCGCCTGCTTTTCATGTAGCAGCTTAGGGCGAAACGGGTACCCAATCTCTCTGAATCCCGCGGCTACTGCGCCTGATGTAACCAGCAGCACTTCATGACCTTTTGCGCGAAGTAAGCTGATTTCCCGGGCAAAATAAGCGATGGCTTCCCTATTCAAGCCACCTTCCACTCCAGTTAGAGAGCTGCTACCGATTTTAATGACGATACGTGTTGACATGACGTCCACTTCCTTAATTTTACTCTTTTTAATGCAAAAAAACTTCCATCCTTTGTATGCAAAGGACGAAAGTTTGTGCTTCCGCGGTACCACCTTCATTGATGATTCATGATCATCCCACTTGAAACCTGTTAACGGCAGGGGCCGCCTGATTGCGCAGGGCGCTCGGGGATAGGAGTTGGGAGAGAGTCCAGGTAAATTCTTGCAGCCTATCGGAATTTACTCTCTGAACAGGACCGGGTCTCTCTTAATAGTCCCTTCAACGCGCTAAATGATATTGGATACAGAATACCACGAAAAGACCAGGTTTGGCAAAGAAGTTGTAGCTGGAAAATACGGATTAACCAAACAGGTTTAGCTTGCCAATTCGATCAGCCGCCTCGGTCAGTCGAGCTTCTGAGCTCAGCAGCCCCGCTCGCACATATCCTTCGCCGCCACTCCCGAAGCCGATCCCTGGAGCGACAGCCACCTTGGCTTCCCGCAACAACAGATCGGCAAAAGAAGTAGAAGTATAGCCCTGCGGCACAGGCAACCAACTGAAAAAGGAGCCACTTGGGCGTGTCGCCTTCCAGCCGATTTGCCCAAGTGCATCATAAAAAGCGTTACGGCGCGATTCATAACGGGCAACCAGCTCGCTTACGCAGTTCTGCGAGGCCGTCAAGGCTGTCGCAGCCGCTGACTGAATGCCGCCAAACAAGCTTACATAAATATGATCCTGCAGCAGGTTAATCATCGAGATGATTTCGGCATTACCGAGCGCGAAACCAACACGCCAGCCCGCCATATTGTACGTTTTGGACAAGGTATAGAACTCAATCCCCACGTCTTTAGCACCCTTAGCCTGTAGGAAGCTTACCGGACGTTCGCCATCAAATCCAATAGCGCCATAGGCAAAATCACTGGCAACCACAATGCCGTTACGTTGCGCGAATTCAACCGTATCCTCGTAAAAGGAAAGTGGAGCAGTAGCCGAGGTAGGATTATTCGGATAGTTAAGGAACATTAGCTTAGCGCGGCGGCGGTCTTCCGCGGAAATGGCTTCATAGTCGGGCAGAAAACGATTCTCTTCCTTTAATGACAGAAAAGACATTTCCGCTTTAGCCAAGGCTACACCTGACCAGTAGTCCGGATAACCGGGATCAGGGACGAGACATACATCACCGGGATTGAGTAGGACTTGTGGGAGCTGAACCAAACCCGTTTTTCCGCCAAACAGGATGGCGACCTCGGTTTCAGGATTGAGCGTTACACCGTAATCCTTCTGATAGCGCTGGGCAACGGCTTCTTTGAGAAAGCTATAACCGCGAAATGGCGAATATTTATGATATAGCGGGTTATCTGCTGATTCCTGCAAAGCTTTTACAATATGAGAAGGAGTGGGGGTGTCCGGGTTCCCTTGTCCTAGATTAATGACATCATGTCCCGCCGTAATTTCACGGTTTACATTTTGTACAAGTGTGGCAAAAAATTGAGTGGGTAACTGTTTCATGACGTCAGCGGAGGGAATAGAAAAAGGAGTCATCAATTCACACGACCTTTTGGAATAGTTTAAGAAATAATCTATCACGATTTTACCGAGTTGTATAGAAGGAATTAAGCTTGCATGGTTGCGTAATCCAGACTGATCGGGCTATGATGGGAGAAAATACCGGACAATGGGTCACGAGAAGCTCCGGCTCACAAGGAGGATGAAGGATTTTGACGTATCAGGAAGCTCAACCGTTCAGTGTTGCACTCATACAAGCTCACATAGAGATAGGAAATCCCCCGGAAAACCGCAGTCATATCCGAGCTTTAATGGAACAAGCGATGAAAGCCGAACTGAAGCCGGATCTGATTGTCCTGCCAGAAATGTGGAACACAGGCTATGCCTTGGAGCGCATTCATGAGCTGGCGGACAAGGAAGGAACGGAGACCCGGGCATGGATAGCAGCATTCGCTGCCACCCACCAAGTGAACGTAGTAGCTGGGTCAATCGCAGAGAAAAAAAGCGACGGTCATGTGTATAATACGATGCTTGTTTTTGACCGAACAGGCAGAGAGGTTGCTTCGTATTCCAAAATTCATCTATTCCGACTTATGGATGAAGAAAAATATTTGCAGCCTGGCGAAGAAAAGGTTTTATTCGCACTGGATGATGGGATTCAGGCAGGTGCGTCGATCTGCTATGATATCCGGTTTCCTGAACTAGCCCGCAGTTTGGCCCTGTCGGGCGCAAATTTGCTGATCGTACCCGCAGAATGGCCTCATCCTCGGTTGCATCACTGGCGCACCTTGCTGACCGCACGTGCTATAGAAAATCAAATGTATGTCATTGCTTGTAACCGGGTAGGTCGCAGCGGAGATACTGATTTCTTCGGGCATTCGCTTATTATTGATCCATGGGGAGAAATCATTGCTGAGGGCGGAGAGCAGGAGGAGATTCTCACAGGAACGATTGAGTCTGGCTTGGTGCAGGACGTGCGTGGTCGTATTCCGGTGTTTGAAGATCGGCGTCCCTCACTGTATGACCGATAATCAGTGTAGAAAGGAATACTCCATGCTTAAGGAACGCATTGAATTTTTGTGTAAAAAGAAAAACCTGTCCCGTAAAGAGCTGGTAGACGGGCTGGTGACACCTGCACATTTTGCGAATATACTGGCTGACCGTTACCCGTTGGCAGAGGATCTGGCCGAGCAAATTGCTGGGCGTTTAGGTGTAAACCCATCGTATCTCATACGTGCAGCGGCAGAGGATGAGGAAACGCTGGCTACAGCGGATAAGATTTTTACAGAGCTGTCCAAGCTGGCTAATCCTGCCACGGAAGGCTATGTGGATCAGCTGGAGGATCGCAACGATTCGCTTGTGGTGGAAATGACGACTTATTTGATGAAGGCTGTTTATTACCAACAATTAAATGACCCAACGGCCTATGAATATTTACATCAAACCTATTTGAATTTTTATTTGGAGAAGTTTGGTCGTTCGGATGAGGTGGAGCTGCCCGCACCGCTAAAAAAAGCAATTTTATTTTATAAAATCCAGTATCTCCGCTCTAAAAATCATTATTATGATGTGCTGAATAACGTTACGCAGTTAATCCGATTGGTGGAAGAGGGGACGGAAAACTGGCTCAATGCGCAAAACATTATGATGGAGGCCTGCATTCAGGTTAAGCAATTTGATCAGGCGAAGCAGGTATTCGAGCAGACGATGCGAAGGGTGTATGATGATCGGCTTTTTCACCGTTTGACGGGCCTGTATGTAGCTTACAGCGGATATTGTTTTGCCATGGGTTCTGTACAGGAAGCACTGTTAACGCTGTCTATGGCTGAGGCCAATCTGGTCTATTTGGAAAACGCGGCAGATATGCTCACGACCATCCTGAACAACCGGATTATTATGCTGACAACGATTGGAGAGCTGGACAAGGCATTGGAGGAAGTAGGGCGTTTTGAAGCGCTGGTGAGTCGGGAGCGGGAGGAAATGCAGCAGATGATGATGCCCGTTACACTGATATATCGTTGTGAGATTGCGTTTGTGCGGAAAAATTGGGGGCTTCTCTCACAGCATTTGGATCAACTGCGTAAAACAAATTTGACAACAGATCAGCAAATGGGGCTTGATTTTTATGAAAGCCAGCTTGCGCTTGCGCAAGGGAATCAGGACGCCTTTTGGATGCATGCCTTGCAATGCTTGCCTTATTTTGAAGCTCTCCAACATCCAGCGCGGCTTGAACAGTTATATGAAACGCTGGCTGTTGTGTCCGAGGACAGTCGTCGTTATAAAGAATCATCGGCGTATTATCGCAAACTGGTCTATCTTTTACGAAAAAAATAGCCTGAATTCACTCGTTTTTCACAAAACTATAGGATGGATCGTTCGAAAGAATGCTCGGAAGTGTGCAAAATTTTGTGCAAATCGTGCCAAAGTTCAAAAATAAACCGACAAAATACAGGTTAAAGCTCCTGTTTTTTCGGTTTTTTTTGTATGCGCCAAAACGTATTGTGATGCCATATATCCTCTTTTATACTGAATTTATAGGGAACGACAATACAAAATACGAGGTGCAACCACATGATGAATTTCTTCGGTAAAAAGAAAAAACAGCAGGATGCGATAGAACAAGCAGATCAACTGATGAATAAGGGTTTGTCCGGGTTATTTATGAAAGGTCTAGTACCCAAAGAGCATCGAGAGCAGATCAATCAAAGCTTAAACTTAGCAAAACAAGCTCAAACGGCGGCTAACGGTGGTTTGGCGATGGCAGCGACTGCGGTTGTTATTTCGGTAACAGATACCGGAAAGCTCGTGAATTTTGATCCGATTGTGGTGCTTGTGCTGAATGTGACAGAATCAAACGGCAACCGATATCAAAAAACACTGGAAACGCTCGTGTCGAAGCTGCAAATTCCGCGGCCTGGAGATACGGTGGGTCTGGGAAGCAACCCGATAAATCCATCGGAGCTGATCTATATGGGTCTGGTGACAGCGTAAAATAAATGAGGCGTTTCACCCTATCTTGCTGACATATATTTTAAACAGATGATTGAAAAGGGGTTTTGGAGGATGAAAGGATTTTTGAGTATGATCGGGGTACTTTTGGTGTTTGGTGTAGGCTTCTCACCATTCTTGGCTAACTACTTATGGGATGATCCATTTTTGATTATGGATGCTCCGTGGTATCGGCCGTTAATTTATACAGGCTTTGCGCTTATATTTCTACCTGGTATTTTAGGTGCGTTTTTTGGAGGGGGTAAAGTCAAGAAGGGTGCTCCTGGGGTAGGGATCATTACAAGTGTTCAGCAAACAGGGACTTATATAAACAATCAGCCGCAGGTAAAACTTGGGTTGACCGTAACCAAACAGGGAGAAGACAAATATGATACTGCTTTGACGACGATTATTCCTTTAACTTCCATGGCTCAATTTCAGCCAGGCTCGATCATTCCACTCGTAATATCGGAGAAAGACAAAAAGAAAGTAGGACTTGACCTGAAAGGGCAGGTGTCGCAGACGGATTTGCAAGCGTTAATGAATGAGCAAATGGTCAAGCAGGGCGTATCGCCCGAGCTGATGGAAATTGCCAAAACCGGTGAGCAGGCATATGCAAAGGTGCTGGATGTTACACCCATGGGTGAAGCGGGATCCAATAAAATTAAGCTTCAATTTACGCTGAGTGTTACGAAAAGCAACGGCGATACCTTTAATGTAACTACGCAAAAGGATGTTTTTTCTTCCCAACTATCCAAGCTGCAGCAAGGAAGCATTATAGAGGTCATTTATTCACCTCAAGATCCTTCGAAATTGGTCTTTAAAACACAAGTGAGTGAAGCCGAGGTACAGCAAGCATTTGGTTCTTCTCGATCATAAAAAGTTTTTTAGATACCTGTTTCAGATACAGCCCATAGGTGTATTATAATAGTATCCCGACACCAGGAGGTTGATAACGATGGATAACCAAAGTAGATCCGAACTGGCGAATAGGGATGGCCTGTCACGGCCGAGAGGCTTAAATAGACAGGTTGTCGGAAACAACTATGAAATGGGCTATGATCAGGACAAAAGTCCACCACATCTAGGGAGACCCTGATCACAACAAGGCGAGGACAGACACTTTGGGATCACACAGCACATTGGAACTGAGGTAGGACATTCTTGGATACCAAGACTAGAGACCTTAAGGAAAGAAGTGATGCGGGATGGATAAAGTGGAGTTTCCGAGCAAGCGTAGAGTAATCAGGCGAGGCTGACATGAATTTCAAATGAACATGAAATGTGGTTCGTTGAAGACAGATGGAAGCAACATCGCAACAGTGTAATCGAACCCGTGATCTAATTGCAGCATTGAAAGTATAGGGGCGAAGCCCCAGGACCGTCTTCCTCTCTGGCTTGGGCTGGGGAGGAAGACGGTCCTTTTCACGTTCGAGGCTACTTTTGAGAAAGTTGCTCGACCGTTTCTCGGAAGGTATCAATAAAAGCTTCGGCAGCTTTAGACAAATAACGTCCGTTCCGGTAAGCAATCGCCAGGGTACGGCTGGGGGTAGGTTCGGCGAGTGGCAGCAATGCTGGAACAAACTCGCTACTGGCGGCCCGTGCGATAAAACGTGGGACGAGTGTCACGCCCATACCTGTCGCTACGAGCGATTGAAGGGTCTCCATATTAGTGCTTTCAAACACCACATTGGGTTCAAAGCCTGCTTGATGACATAGATCCATCGTCAGCTTGCGAAAGCCTTGCCCTTTTTTCAGGACGACAAAAGGCTCGTCTTTCAGTTCTTCCATATGCACTGGCAGCGGCTGGGTACCATTTTTACGCAGGGCTAGGGGATGACCCGGAGGAACAGCGAGATCAATCCATTCTTCACCGATGGGTACATAAGAAAGTGTAGGTTCTACTAAGGGAAGAGAGAGCAGGCTGAGATCTGTATCGCCACTTGCCGTTTTTTTCTCCAGATTCATGGATGAATCTTCGACTAACACGATTTCAATGTCTGGATGAGCCCTTTTGAATACAGGCAGCACATGCGGCAGCAAATGGGAGCCTGTGATAGGCATACTGCCAACGACGACCTTCCCTTTTCGCAGCTGAGAAATATCGTCCATTTCCTGCCGGAGCTGCTCGACTGCATCAACTATTTTTTTTGCCTTTTCTACAAAGCTTGCTCCTGCATGTGTTAATTCCACCGTGCTGGTGTTGCGTTGAAATAAAAGTACCCCAAGTTCTTTTTCAAGTTTGGACAATTGTTGGCTCAAAGAAGGCTGAGCAATATGCAGTTTTTCTGCTGCGCGTGAGAAGTTTTTTTCCGCTGCAATTTGCAGGGTGTACTGAAGCTGTCTGAATTCCATCGAATTTCATGCTCCTTATCTTATAAGCTTTTCCTATTACATCATAGACTGATTATACAATAATAAAATTAAATGCCCAGTCCTGACGAATCTCATGTGTCACAAGTTTTATATAGATGAAGCGTTTTGTCACAAATATCGTCTTTTAATATAGATAATGAATTCCTTTAACATTCTCCTGATAAAACATAATTAATCTTAGTTCTGGTTGTACAAAAAAGGTCTGGGAGGAAATTGAATGCTAAAATGTTGGGGGCTACATACGAAAAAATCGGTGGCTGCACTCGTAGCGACGATGATGCTAGCAGTAAGCGGTGGGACGGCGATGGCAGTCGAAAAGGACACGTCGATTAAAAACGTAATTATTTTGATTCCAGACGGTATGGCTAATGACGCCACTGCACTGGCTAGATGGTACAAAGGATCCTCCTTAACGTTAGACAGCATGGCAAGCGGCATGGTGCGTACACATTCTGCGGATGCTCCAATTGCCGATTCTGCTCCAGCGGGTACTGCTTTTGCCACAGGACATAAATCTCATACTGGGTATGTAGGTGTCCTTCCTGATGAAGCGACAATGCCTGGACAACAACCCATTGCAGGGGGTGACGCCAAAAAACCTGTAGCTTCCATTCTTGAGGCTTCCAAGCTGGCAGGAAAATCGACCGGAATTATTGCGACTTCCGAGATTATGCATGCGACACCAGCTGATTTTACCGCACATTATCCTGATCGTAAAAATTATGATGCACTCAGCATGCAGCAAGCCTACAACGGGGTTGACGTAGTGTTAGGTGGAGGCGGCAAGTTTTTGGAGGCAGCAGGGCGTAAAGATGGCCAAGATTTGGTAGCCCAAATTAAAGACCAGGGTTATGACTTTGTCACGACACCTGAAGGGTTGAAAAAATCGACCTCCAGCAAGCTCTGGGGAAGCTTTTCTCCCGAGGCCCTTGCGTATAACCTGGATCGCGATGCATCCAAGGAACCTAGTCTGGCGGAAATGACATCGAAAGCCATTGATGTGTTGTCCAAAAACGATAAAGGCTTCTTCTTAATGGTAGAAGGCAGTAAAGTGGATTGGGCCGCCCATGCAAATGATCCAACCGGAATTATTAGTGACGTGCTTTCATTTGACGATGCGGTGAAAGTTGCTGTGGATTACGCCAAACAAAACCAAAATACTGTCGTCGTAGCAGTGACAGACCACGGAAACGGTGGATTGACGATTGGTAGCAGCGATACAACTAGCAATTATGACAAAACGCCTTTAGCTTCTTTTATAGACCCGCTGAAAAAAGCGAAGCTGACGGGGGAAGGCTTGGAAGCCAAGCTGAATGCAGATCGTAGCAATATTAAAGAGGTGCTTTCCACGTATTTTGGCATCACCGATTTGACAGACGAAGAAGTGAAAACCATTAAAGATGCCAAAGAAGGCAGCATGAACTATGCTGTCGGACCGATCATTAGCAAACGTGCGAATATTGGCTGGACTACAGGCGGACATACAGGAGGCGATGTCGTGTTGTACACGTACGCGCCGAACGGAGACCGTCCATCCGGTGTAATCGACAATACGGATGTAAATAAGTATATGACACGTGTACTTGGACTGGACTTGGATACAGTCAGCAAGCAGCTTTTTGTTCCTGCAAAAGCCGCTTTTGAAGCTAAAGGAGCCAAGTTTACTGCGGATACGAAAGTCATTACAGTGACCAAAGGCAGTAACAAGCTGGAACTTCCGGTATACAAAAATATTGCTATGCTGAATGGTAAAAATACCACGCTCAACGGTGTAGTTGTATTTAACGGTGTTGATTATTTTGTACCCCAGCAGGCAATTGATTTGATTCAGTAACATGCAGAATCATCGACAAGGGCTGTTTCTTCCATTAGGGGAAGAGACAGCTTTTTTGTGTGTTAAGCTAAATGTGTATTTTTTGAGGCGGAAGTTGAAGAAGGTTTTTATAAAATGGGATTTTTTGTGAAACTAGTCACGTTACATCTTCTTCGATATTGCTAGAATAATACATGTACGGTACAAGCCGCTGATGATGTGAAGTCCGGATGGACGAGGGAAGAAGGGATGAGTCACGGACGAATTATTACTGCGTCTGGCTGACGGCAAGGAATGGACGCATACGGAAATGATGGAGTTGCTGACACGTTTGGATGATGAGCCGACGCTACGGGCTCAACTGAGGCACCTGGCAGCTCGCACCAAATTGGAGCGCTATGGCAAAGGTGTTTTTTTACGGGGATTAATTGAATTCTCCAGTATATGTCGTCAGGACTGCATGTACTGTGGGCTGCGTGCTTCGAATAAACAGGCAGATCGTTACCGTTTGCAGCCGGAAGAAATTCTGGCCTGTTGTGCGGAGGGCTATGAACTCGGCTATCGGACCTTTGTGCTGCAAAGTGGGGAAGATTACTGGTTTACAGCAGCCCGGCTGACGAAATTGATTCGAGAAATTAAAAGCCGTTTCGCGGATGTGGCAGTCACACTGTCCATCGGTGAACGAGATGATGAAACTTATGAGCAATTATACGAGGCGGGCGCGGACCGTTTTTTGCTGCGGCATGAGACAGCTTCCCCCCGTTTGTACGCCAAGCTGCATCCGACGATGACGATGGAAAGCAGGCGCAGCCGTCTGCTGGCTTTGCAACGAATCGGCTTTCAGATCGGGGCCGGATGTATGGTGGGGTTACCAGGACAAACAAATAGTGAATTAGCAGACGATTTGGTCTATCTGCATAGCCTGTCACCAGATATGATCGGGATTGGTCCTTTTTTACCGCATAGCAACACGCCGCTTCGGGATGCCAGTCAGGGGAGCATGGAAAAAGCTCTCGATATTATTTCGTTATCCCGACTGGTTGTTCCAGATGCACTTATTCCGGCGTCCACGGCAATGGGAACGATTCATCCCCAAGGCAGGGAGAAGGCGCTTCAGGCAGGGGCAAATGTGGTGATGCCCAATTTGTCGCCACTGGCGGTGAGGCCTAAGTATGCGATTTATGAGAATAAAATATGTTTGGGAGATGAGTCTGCCCAATGTCGTCATTGCCTGGAACTGCGGATTCGTGGAGCGGGATTTGAAGTCGATATGGGGCGCGGTGATAGTTTGAGGGTGCAACGACAACTTATGAGACAGGAAACTTTGTGAGGCTATGACGGAAACATTGCAGTAACCATAAATAAGGAGATGGGTATACGTGAGTGGAGTACGGGAGAAAGTGTCGGCGGATTTTATTAATGAAGCAGAGATTATGGCAGCAGTGGAGCAGGGGAAACAAGAGGCAACAGATCGACACCGTATTTTAGAAATTTTAGAAAAGGGGAGAGCCTGCCGGGGACTGAGTGCGAGTGAAGCGGCGGCTCTTTTGCATGTGGATGATCCTGAATTATTGGAAGAGATGTTCAAATCTTCGAGGGCAGTCAAAGAGCAAATTTATGGCAACCGGATTGTGTTGTTCGCCCCTTTATATGTAAGCAACCACTGCGTGAATAACTGCGAATATTGTGGTTATAAACATACCAATGACAGCTTTACTCGTAGCCGTCTGACACCGGAGGAATTGGTGGAGGAGGTTAGAGTGCTTCAAGAACTGGGACACAAGCGACTCGTGCTGGAAGCGGGAGAAGACCCAGTCCATTGTCCCATTGACTATATCGTCGATTGTCTGCGCCAGATCTATGAGGTCAAGGTGGATAACGGCAGCATTCGGAGGATCAATGTGAATATTGCATCCACAACCGAGGAGGACTATCGGAAGCTGGCAGAGGTGGGCATTGGTACGTATATTTTATTTCAGGAAACGTATCATCGGGAAAGCTATCGTAAATTCCACCTACAGGGACCAAAGCGGGACTTTGATTGGCATACTACCGCCATGGACAGAGCCATGCGTGCGGGTATAGATGATGTGGGGATCGGTGTGTTGTACGGCTTGTATGATTTCCGCTATGAGACCGTAGCGATGCTGAAACATGCCGAGCACTTGGAAGAAGCCTTTGGCTGTGGCCCTCATACGGTTTCAGTTCCACGATTGCGTCCGGCTGAAAATGTAGATCTGGAGCGATATCCGTACCTGGTCAACGATGAGGATTTTATGAAAATTGTATCCGTTCTTCGACTGGCTGTCCCTTATGCTGGAATGATCCTGTCCACGCGCGAGGAGCCGGAATATAGGGACCGCGTCATTGGTCTAGGCGTGTCGCAGATTAGTGCAGGTTCAGCTACAGGCGTAGGGGCATATGCAAAACAGGAAACTGATGATAAGCCTCAATTTGAGGTGGGGGATCATCGCTCACCATCGGAAATTATTAAAAGTCTGTGCCGTGGCGGATATATGCCGAGCTACTGCACAGCTTGCTACCGTGAGGGGCGAACTGGAGATCGTTTCATGGAGCTTGCCAAATCAGGACAAATTCATAATGTATGCCAGCCGAATTCGCTGCTGACCTTCCAAGAATATCTGCTGGATTATGGGGATGAGGAGGCACGTGAACTGGGAGCTGCCGCTCTGCGAGAAAATCTGGAGCGTATACCACGTGAATCAACGCGCCGTTTGACGCTTGACAGACTTGAACGACTGGAAGCAGGCGAACGCGATTTGTATTTTTAGCAATTTATATTATTCGTAGTATCATTTCACGCTATGAAACCTCATGATTTATAATGAACTTGAAAATAAAAGCAGTCGCGTTGAAATCAGCGCGACTGCTTTTGTGTGTCTGGAAAAAAATATGAATACCGAGATGAGGACTTTTAGGAATAACTGCCGGCCTCTACAGCTTGCTCCCATGCCAGCATAGCAGATGGGAAGCATTCAATAGCACGGGGAAAGACCCCCTGTACATAAGCGATGAAAACACCATAGTTCACAATCGGCACGCCGGCAGCTTTCGTTTCCGACATTCGATGAAGCATCGTACGCCGATTGAGCATGCATGCACCGCAATGAATAACTAGTGCATATTCGCTCAGATCATCAGGGAAGCTGGAGCCGGATGCATGTTCGATGATGAGTCGTTTGCCTATCGTTTGGCGGAGCCAGCGTGGAATTTTCACTCGACCAATATCGTCAGATTGGCATTGGTGAGTGCAGGCTTCGGCAATAAGTACGCGGTCTCCATCCTTGAGGCGATCAATGGCTCTTGCACCTCGTACCAGTTCGTCCAGATCGCCTTTATGACGGGCAAACAGGATGGAAAAAGAGGTGAGAGGCACATCTTTGGGCGTGTCAGCCGCTACTTTCATAAAAACCTGTGAATCGGTAATGACCAAACGAGGCTTGTGTCCCAATCTCTCCAGTGTCAATCGTAGTTCATGTTCTTTGGTCACTACGGCGATGGCATCACTCTCTAGTGTATCGCGGATTGTTTGCTGTTGTGGCAGGATCAATCGGCCTTTTGGTGCAGCTTTGTCGATGGGAACGACCAGCACAACAACATCGCCGGGTGACAACAGGTCACCGACGATACGGAAACGATCCTCGTTTTGGGGGAGTGTATTCGTGATAGCCTTTTTCAGTTCCGTGTCTCCCCGGAGCAAAGATGCACTGAAAGGAATCAAGGTGAGATCCAGTTCAGTTGCCAGTTTTGTAGCCGTTTTATCTGATTCTGTAAGGGTATCTATCTTATTCAATACCCCAATAACAGGAATCTTTTTGTTGCGGAGCTTTTCGAGTAGCTCATGCTCGAATGGTCCGACTCCAACGGTGGCGTCGATAACGAGCAGGGCCAAGTCTGTACTATTAAGTATTTCTAGCGTTTTGTTGCGGCGCAGCTCTCCGATCTCACCCTCATCGTCCAGTCCGGCGGTATCCACCAAAACAATGGGACCCGCTGGGAGCAGCTCCATCGGTTTGAAAACGGGGTCCGTGGTCGTTCCTCCTACAGGAGATACCACAGCGACGGGCTGACCAGTCAGGGTGTTCAGAATGCTGGATTTGCCTGCGTTACGGCGACCAAGCAGGACGATATGTGGTCGGTTGCTACGAGGGGTATCATTCATTCCCATGGTGAGTTCCTTCTTCCTGCCCCGGAATTCCGGGCTTGGTTACTGTATAGGGATGGCATAATTGGTCAATCCGCGAACGGGTCAGTAGGCCGCGATCTTCTGCAATATCCTCTGGTGTGCGACCTTGCACAATGGCCGCCGATGCAATGGAGGCAGCCTCATCATAGCCAAGCTCCGCGACCAGCGCAGAAGCCATCACGGCTGAGTTACGTAGATTTGTAATACAGCGTTCTTCACGCACGATCAGGCCACGCACACATCGTTCTTCGAATAGTCGAACCGCGCTGTTCAGAATATGTAGCGATTCCAGCAACGATTCGGCAATCAGCGGCAGGAATGCGTTTAGCTCCAACTGACCCGAGGCAGCGGCCATAGTGATAGCCGCATCTTCGGCTATCACACGCATGGCTGTTAGTCCTGCCATTTCAGCTATTACCGGATTGACCTTGCCAGGCATAATAGAGGATCCGGCCTGAACTGGAGGCAGCGTGTATTCGCCAATACCACCGAAAGGACCAGAGGCCAGTAGGCGAAAATCGCCAGATATTTTGTACAGATTCACGGCGGCTGCTTTGAGTAGACCGGACACCTCCACAAAGACATCCATATTTTGAATCGGATCCATCGGGTGGTCGCTGCGACTCAGTCCAAAGCCGGTCTCATCCGCCAGTTTTTCGACCATACGATAGCTGTAAGCGCGGGGCGCATTCATACCTGTGCCAATCGCCGTTCCTCCAATAGGGATTTCCCGCAGCCGCTCTTCGGCCTTATAGAGACGCCAGCGGTCGCGCGCTATAGCCTTTGCATAGGCACCAAAGCCCTGCCCGGCCATCATGGGCAGGGCATCTATTAGCTGAGTGCGGCCTAGCTTGAGTAGGTCGGCATATTCTGTTTCTTTGTGCTGTAAAGCATCCTGTAACGAAGACATTGTGTCACATAAAGGCCGAAGCAGCCGTATCGCTGCAATTCGTAGCGCTGTGGGATAGACATCATTCGTAGACTGACAGCAGTTCACATCATCCAGCGGATGTACAATTTCATACTGCCCTGGTCTGCCTCCTAGCTGTACGATGGCCAAATTAGCAATGACCTCATTTACATTCATATGGGTACTGGTGCCTGCGCCGCCTTGCATAGCATCCACGGTAAACATATGTTGGTGTCTCCCGGCGAGTATTTCATCACAAGCATATACAATGGCAGAGGCCCGTTGGACAGGAAGCCGTTTCTGCTCTCCATTCACTTGAGCGGCTACTTTTTTTACCAACACAAGAGCGTGGATCAGGTTTGGGTTCACAGGCCTGCCACTGACCGCAAAATTGTTCATCGCGCGTGCGGTGTGAATACCGTAAAAGGCGTCTGCGGGAATTTCCATCTCTCCTAACGCATCCCGCTCGGTTCGCGTATTTGTAGGTAGAGGGAAACCTTCAGTCATAGACCTGTTGCCGGAATGCGTGTCATATGCAGCAGCTGACGTGCACTTGCAGCGCGTTTTTCCTCAACCCGAGCATGAACCAGATCTGGCTCGACCAGCTTGAGGGCTTGTGTTGGACATTTACCAATGCAGGCCGGGCCGCCGTCCACACCTTCGCACAAATCACATTTGCTGGCAATCATGCGTTCTTTGGGTTGCAAACGGCCTGACATATTGGTGTACAGTCCGTCTTGAACGACAGGCTGCCCGTTTCGATACTCGGGTACCATGGTAATCGCGCCGTAAGGGCAGGCGATCATGCAGGTTTTACAGCCAATGCAGCTTTCACTGTTAATGAGAATGCAGCCATCTGCGTTCGTAATGGAGCCGTTCGGACAAGCGTTAGCGCATGGGGCATCCTCACAGTGACGACACTGAACGGGTGCAGTGACTCCAAATGATTTAATAACCTTCAGACGAGGGTGAAAATGAAACTCATCATCTGGTGAGATAAAAGGGTTCTCCGCTGAATGTGCGATGACACATGCGATTTCACAGGTACGACATCCGATACACTGGTCGGGATCAGCTAAAACAAAACGGTTCATACAATTCGACTCCTCTCTAACTAACGACAAATATAATGTATACAGCATAAAAAACTTAACGTATTAATGAATGGAGTAATCCGTATCCCCTTTGATGGAAATAGTGCTACTGCGGCTTTGCTTGCCGGGCCCCCGTTGTTGGAAGGTCGTGTGCAGAAGATGATGCGACACATGACCCAGCGGCTCACCTAGAAATTCATCATAAAGTTTAATGATGTGAGGGTTCTCATGCGATTTTCGTACCTGGCGTGCAGCATCATGTCCATAGATGGAGGATTTACGTGCCCGATAAGCTTCAATTCGTTGCTTTTCTAACATGATCTTGGGTTGTCCCCCTCCACTGATACATCCGGCAGGGCAGCCCATCACCTCAATAAAATGATAATCACATTCGCCCGCCTGGACACGATCCAGTAGCTGATAGGCATGCTGTAGCCCGGCGACGACCGCTACCTTGAGCTGTAGCTTGCCTACCTGAACCTCAGCTACTCGAATGCCTTCCTCACCACGTACAAAATCGAGTTGGAGCTTCGGCAGTTTTTCATTCGTCAGCAGCTCGTAACCTGTACGGATGGCAGCTTCCATGACTCCTCCAGTGACTCCAAAAATGGAGCCTGCACCGGAATATTGCCCTAACGGTGAATCAAATTCTTCATCAGGCAGGTTTGCAAAATCAATTCCGCTCTGCTTGATCCAGTATGCAAGTTCACGCGTGGTCAGTACCTCATCTACATCACGGTAACCGTCAGATTCCATTTCGGGACGATCACATTCAAATTGTTTACAAGTACATGGCATGATGGCAACGCTGTATATATTCGCAGGTTCCACTTCGTCCAGTTGTGCGCCATAAGATTTGATAAGCGCTCCTAACATTTGCATCGGAGATTTGCAGCTGGATAGATGGTCTAGCAGATCGGGATATTCAATCTCGGCAAATCGGACCCATGCTGGACAGCAGGATGTGAACATAGGCAAGGGACCGCCTTCGGTCACGCGACGAATCAATTCCGTGCCTTCCTCCATGATGGTCACGTCAGCTCCAAAGTTGGTGTCATATACCCGGTCGAAACCAAGGCGGCGCAAAGCAGCAGCCATTTTCCCAGGCGTCAAGGTGCCGAACGGCATTCCGAATTCCTCCGCGAGTGAAACACGAATGGCCGGAGCACATTGGACGATCCGAAACTGTCCAGGTTTGGTCATCATATCGCTTACCTTATTCAAGTTGTAGCTATAGTAGGCAGCGAATAGCGGCTCTCTGATGTCGGCAGGCATATCGCGTTCTTGTATACGTTCCAGTCGTCTAGCGGCGCCTTCCTGTGGAGATGAACCTGCCCAGTCGGATGCGTATACGCTGCATATTTGTACACATTGACCGCAAATAACACATCGGTCTGCATTAACGGTTTGCGGTTCTCCAGGCAGTCCCTCTATGGCATCTACTGGACAAACCCCAGCACAGCGTCTGCATCCCGTGCAGAGCGTTGGGTCAATATGAATGACAGGGTCTGTGCAATCAGTCGTCTTCATACAAGGAGGTGAAGAGATCTTGTCTATTGTGGTTGACATGTTTTTCTACCTTTCTGCGGCTGATTTTGACCTTACAGGCGTGGGAAAAAGACTTCCCGCCGAGGCTCTGGAGGCGAGTCGGATATACCCTTGGCCAGCCGTAGGACATGATTCGGGCAGGCATCTACACATGCAGGCTGTCCTTTCTCTGTTTCCGCGCACAGATCGCATTTGCTTGCCGCGGTGCGGGGAAGGGCCACTCGATTTGCCCGGTGAGTCAGGCCGGACTGCGTCACAAGGTGTCCGGCCTGGTAGACCGGAGACACCTCAATTGCCCCGAAGGGGCAGGCCAAAACACAGGAAGTACAGCCGATACATCGATCCTCATCTATCATGACGACTCCGTCCTCCTGACGAATGGCCTGCACCGGACAGGCATGTGCGCAGGGGGCATTTTCGCAATGCCGGCATTGCACCGGCACATACGTATCTCCTGTACGAACAACATACACCTTGGGTATGACAGGAACGCTGACGGTTCCGACCGAAGCTCCTATACCGTTAGCCTGACTGTGAACGGCGAAGCACGCCAGTTCACAGGCTTTACAGCCGATGCACTGCCCGGCGTCTGCGACTACAAAAGAAGAAGCAACAGCGCTTGTTCTACTGGCTGCTCCCATTCTACTCATCGAAGCTGACCGGGTATCAGTCGGACGGTGCATCATATTCCCTGTGCCGCTCATCTTGTCACCTTATCAGCCAAAACAGCTTCCTGGACGTTCATCTGTTTGCGAATCTGTTGGTACGATTCATGTACATCACGTTCGGCCTGAGCTTGGTCGGCGATTCGTTCCAGGCGGATGGCACAGTATTTTAATTCCGGTGTTTTGGATACCGGATCGAGAAAATCAGCGGTCAGCTCGTTGCATGCTCCAACCCACCAGTGATAGGTCATGTAGGTCGCACCTTGTTGCACACGGTCACTGATTTGTGCCCGAGCCATGATGCGTCCCCGGCGGGAGGATATGGCAACAATTTCACCATCCAGAATATTCAGATCTGCTCCGTCTTCCGGGCTAATCTGAATAAAGCCAGGCTCATCAGACAATTGGCGCAGCGCACGGCAATTGCCAGTCATGGTACGAACGGAGTAGTGGCCTACCTCACGGACTGTAGACAAGACAAGCGGGTATTTTGCATCCGGTTGTTCTTGTGGTGGACGCCATTCGCAGGCGAATAATCTGCCTTTGCCACTAGGTGTCGAAAATTGATTTCCTTTATACAAATACGGTGTACCTGGATGATCCTCAGTAGGGCAGGGCCATTGCACGCCGCCTTGCTGCTCCATTTTTTGGTAGCTGGCACCGGAGAATAATGGGCAGAGGCTACGCATTTCATCCCAAATTTCCTCTGTGTTTGCATAGGACATAGGGTAGCCCATGGCGGTAGCAACCTCGCTAATAATAGCCCAGTCTGGCTTTACATCACCCTGTGGCTCGACGGCCTTTCGGATGCGCTGAAAGCCCCGATCTGCCGAAGAATATACACCGTCATGCTCGCCCCAAGCAGTAGAAGGGAGGATGACATCGGCATGCAGCGCTGTTTTGTTCATGAAAATATCCTGGACCACGACAAATTCCAATTGGTCTAGGGCTTCACGCAACTCGGCGGCGTTCGGATCACTTTGTACAGGGTCTTCGCCGAAAATGTAATAAGCTTTCAGCTTGTTCTCCTTCAGGATGAGGTGTGGTACCTCCGTAAGTGGATACCCTTTTTTACGCGGTAGCTCAACACCCCATGCTTTTTCAAACTTTTTGCGAACCGTGGTGTCTGTTACATCCTGATAGCCAGGATACACATTCGGCAAAGCGCCCATGTCGCAGGAACCCTGTACATTGTTTTGTCCCCGTACTGGTCCGATACCCACATTCGGCTTGCCCAGATTTCCGGTCAACAGTGCAAGGGAAGCGAGCCCCTTTACTACGTCAACGGCCTGTGAAAATTGGCATACGCCCATTCCGTACAAAATGGTAGCGGTAGGGGCCTTTGCATATTCCCTCATAGCCGCCCGGATATCGGCCGCCTTGACCCCCGTAATGCCTTCCGCATATTCGGGAGTATATTTTTTAATGCTGTCTACGTATTCGGCAAAGCCTTCTGTGTTTGCTTCAACATATCGTTTGTCGTACAGTCCTTCATGCACAAGTACATGACCAAAAGCGTTCACCAAAGCCATGTTCGAACCGCCCTTTAAGGGTAGCCACATATTCGAAATACGAGCTGTTTCGGTCATGCGCGGATCGCATACAATAATTTTGGCGCCTCTTTGCTTGGCAGCTACAATGCGTCTTGCGACAATCGGATGTGTTTCGGGTGCATTATATCCAAATACGAAAATGAGATCAGAGTGTTCAATTTCAGGAATAGAGTTGGACATAGCTCCATCTCCGAGCGAGTAAGTCAAACCTGCCACAGAAGGGCCATGGCATACACGAGCGCAATGGTCAATATTGTTCGTGCCAATGACCGCCCGCATGAACTTTTGCATGACATAATTGGCCTCATTTCCCGGACCACGTGCGGAGCCCGTTCCCATAATGGAGTCGGGTCCGTATTTTTCCTTAATTGCTGACAGCCGTTCGGCAGTATATTGAATGGCTTCCTTCCACTCCACTTCCTCCATAACTCCATTTTTGCGAATCATGGGCTTGCGCAAGCGTGCAGTCAGAATTTGCGGGTCATTCAGAAAATCCCATCCGTAGTGTCCTTTTAGACACAACGTTCCTTCATTCGTACGACCACCAGCCGGCTCTGCGCCAATTACCTGTCCTTTTTCCACCAGCAAATGAAGCTGACAACCGCTCCCGCAGTAGGGACATACGGTCAATACCTTGTCTGCCATAAGTGCAGCACCTCTTTTATATGAAATAGATGAAACTCGAAACATAAAAAAAGCCAATACAAAAATGCCGCTTTACGCTGCATCCTGTACTGGCTTATCCGCGAGCGAGGAGACAAGGCTCCTTCCCGCTAATCCAACCGGTGTATGTGTTGTAGTTCTAGAGTAATGATAATGTGTCCGTCTCCATGGACGGAGGGGCAGACCTCCCAAGTATAAGTGAAGGGACTGCCGAGTGTTTTTTCGGCTTCGTTCATAAACTCCTTTTCCAGATAGGGACGAAGGACGTCCCAATATTCTCTGACCTTGTCCTCAGCCCCTTCATGAACGAGAATTTCGGACAAATTAGACAATGTACCTCGAATTTCTACCGTAATCCGGAGCGGCGAATCCAGTGAAACCTTGACGTTGTCCGGTCCTTTTCCCCGGTAGTGCTTGACAATACATACGGCCAACTTCCTGATGCGCTCACGGTATTCCAATTCGGTATTCAACATCTGGACACTCCGCTTCGAATCAAAATAAAGGCGTACTTGCCGCGCATGCCAGACAGCCTGTGTAGCTAGTTTAGAACAAGACGTAACCGTCCCGACCAAAGTGGTCTGCCCAGCACGGCGTATCACTCTTCTATGGTAGAACAGGTTGGCCCGGAAAGATGTGAAATTCATTACACTGAACCAAAATTTTACATGGATTAGCCCCCTCTTGAAGCAGCTTTACCTCTATGGTTTGTATGATGCTTCTCGTTCTATCGCATTGCTTGTACAGTTCTAATACAAAAGCAGTAGATGAATTTATCATTATTACTTTGAACGAAAATGCTAGTCGAACACCAGAAAATATAAATATGTTATCCAAAATAGGTGATATCGTACGTGATTCTGCAACTACCATGATATGTGTGGGATTGGAAGTGGTATTCGTGAACATCATCTTCAGGTTATGCGAATTCCGGAAGATTAGTTGCTAAGAGGAATACTGGGTACGCTAAATCATCAATCCAACGCTAATTTGTCTGTACACAAACCAACAGATCCTAAGCAGATCGCCCAAGTCATTGTCTGTTACAAACACCCGACGAACAGCGTTGGTTTTCAAGTCGAGACCCATAATAAAGTGGCAGCAAAGCAATTTATCGCACTGTACAATCGCTTTCATCATGGGGTAAAGTGCGGGTTCAAGATGTAGAATCTATGCGAAATTCAGTTGTAGAAGGGCAACTTAAAGGTCGCCAAATGAAGAAATTACTGCAACGTGTGGCTGAACATAAAGCCGCAAGTCAAGCCATGTATAAATAAAGAGAAGAGGTCCGTGCTAGAATGCATGGGCCTCTTCAAACCTTTAATAATTGATTTTATAAAACTTTACTGTTTAACCAGAACGGATAAATCGCCTTCAAAAACTTGCTCCTCTTTGTGGTTGAAAGTCGACAGCATTACAGTAACGAGTCCTGTTCCATTCCTCATCTCTTTTACTCCAATCACTTCAACGATGGTGTACAATTCGTCGCCTGGATATACTGGCTTAATAAATTTAATATTATTCATAGCAGTTCCAGCAATAACCTCATCACCGTAACTCCCTGTTTCAACCCAAAGCTTAAAAGAAACAGCTAATGTTTGAATTCCTGAAGCGATAATTCCATTAAACCTGCCTTTTAATGCTTTCTCTTCATCTAAATGCATATATTGCGGGTCAAACTCCCTTGCAAATCTGGTAATATCCTCTTGAGTTAATTTCAAAGACTTGGTTTTAAATACTTGTCCGATATAAAATTCATGAAACCGCATTATTACACCTCTTGATTAAATTATTTGCTTATTTATAGAGTAGCATAATATCACCAATCAAGTTAAACTGTCCGTTAGCTTAATGACGTATTGTCCGTCTACAAATTTATATTCACTGAACAATATTTCCCTTTAAAACTCGTAGCGTTATAGCAGCAAATTAATTTAAGATACAAGTATGAAAAGCCTCTGATAATTCAGGGGCTTATTTTGCGTCTTGAGGAGGTGACGAAATACATGGCAAAGATAAAATCCACATTGGATATACAACTGGATCTAACCAGATCGGTTCAAGAATTGACTGAGGTTATTTCTGCTGTAATTGCTTCACAGCCAGCACGCCGGAAAGAAATTCTTATAGGTTTGGATATTGCGGTAGGAAATGCATTAGCAGAGATACAGGCCCAAGAGGAAAAGAATCAAAAAGCAAATGATGATAGCTCAGGAAAAGTTTCCTGAACGGAGAGACGGGGGAAGAAGGTTGGATAAGTGGGAGTTTTTAAGTTCTGTACTGCTTTAGGAAGCAGCGCTGTGACGTATTTTTATGGTGGGTGGTCGGGAGTATTGGGGGTGTTACTTGCTCTGGTCATTATTGATTATGTGACCGGATTATTTGCCGCTGCCGTAGAAGGTAAGAAGGGTACCGGACCAGGTTTAAAAAGCAAGATTGGTCTTATCGGTATAGCTCGAAAGGTATTTATTTTTGCAATGGTAGCAGTATCCCATCTAATTGATGGAGTCTTAGGCGATTCGCACCTATTCCGAGATGCGGTCGCCTATTTTTATATGGAAAATGAGCTACGGTCCATTTTGGAGAATGGTGGCAGACTCGGCGTTCCTATCCCGCCTGTGATCCGACAGGCCGTAGAAGTTTTAAAAAGTAAAAGTGGTAAGGAAGGAGAGAAAGAGGATGCAACGACGAAACAGCCGTAATGCCCAAGGAATAGACGTATCCCGTTATCAAGGAAAGATTGATTGGAAGGCGGTTAAACCGACGGTATTTCATTTGCCTACATTAAAGCAAGTCAGGGGCAAGTTATGTTGACCCAACATTCATTACAAATGCAAAAAAAGCCAAGAAAGCAGGCGTGTTGTTGGGGGCCTATCATTTTTTAGATGCCACCAGTGTTGACACAGAGAAAGCGGATGCACGGCATTTTGCTGATGTGTAGGATCAGGTTGGAGGTGCCAAAGCGCTGGAGCTTCCTGCGGTGATGGACTACGAAAACAATCCTGGCAAGCTCTCCAAACACTTATTAGTGCTGTAGCATTAGCCTTTCTTTTGGAATTGGAGCGCCTGACAGGACGAAAGCCAATCATTTACACGGGTAGTGCCTTTGCCGCCAATTTTAACGCCTCATTGGGCGGTTACCCATTATGGATAGCCCGGTATAGTGACACTCGCGTCCCAAGCGACACAGTGACATGGAAACGTTGGGATATTTGGCAATACAGCGACAGCGGCAAGGTAGCTGGGATAAAAGGGAACGTGGACATGAATGAGTTTGACGGTACAGCGGACGAGCTGTGTAAGCGATTCAGCGCTGTTGTCCCTGCACAAGAGACAGAATCCGTTACACCCGGCATATTCTGCGTCAATGGCAAAGAAGCGGGGAGAGCACTTCTACATGGCTCCAGAACTTATGTACCGTTGCGGTCTTTGGCAGATGTATTGGGCTTTTCTTATCACTGGGACAACACCCGTAAGGAAGCGTATTTAAACAGAGCCAAGCTGCAAACTGTCCAACTTGTAGACGATACGGCTTATGTGCAACTCAAGCCAATTGCAGAAGCTTACGGGCAGTAGTGTCCTGGGATTCAAAAAATAAAATCGCATCGTTGAAAACGAAAGGGGAAAAGTAATCATGCAATCAATTATCGAAACTGTGCAACCTTACGTAAATACCATCTCCACAGCCGCTGTGGGTGTGCTTACAGCGTTTGTTTTAGGAGGTCTGAACAAAACTCAAAACTAAGGTTAACGTGTGGCTAGAAGCGCGTACTACGGCGGCACAGAGGGAAATAATCCATAAAATTGCTGGGGAGGGCTTTGCTTTTGCTCAAACAGCATTTAAAGAAGCTGGAGGAGAACGTAAGCTTCAGGAGGCTTTGCAGTATGCTTCACTTACTCTTTCCAGTCAAGGTATCGTAGTATCCCAAGTAGAGTTAAAATCCGCGATTGAGAAGGCATATCTGGAGTATAAGGCCAAAACAAAAGTGGCACTCGCTACTGACGCACAGCCAAACGAGGAGGCAACACGGGCAGCAGCTAAGGAAGCTGTATCGGGTCTTGCCGCGAAGCTTAATGATTTTTTGGCTCAGGCTACAGCAGAGGTATCATCCGGTCAGGTTCAGACAGCAACTGAGTCTATTCAAGAACCAACAGAATCAGTACAAGCGCCTGCTACGGAGCAAGACTAATACGGCTATAGTTACAAAGTAAACACTAAACAGATAAGGAAAGCCCGAAAGATAGCGTAAACTTGCTTCTTTCCGGCTTTTTGGCATGTTGCTAATCAGAGCAATTACTTGTTCAGCAGCATGAAGTTATTGATGAAACCCTCTTCTTGTATAAAGATGGGGGTTTGAATTTTCGATGTGAAATCATAATAATATACGCCGCGCCCTTCCTCCTCATTTTTCTCAGAGGCGCTACCCAAATAGTAGACACCCTTGCCGTCGGGGGACATATAGACAAATTGGCGGGATAAAATAGGCAACTTGATTTTGGTGCGTTTACCTGTTGCAATATCAATCAGACTATACTCTGGATTGCCACCATTAATGAATCGAGTGGTTATGAGGAGCAGCTTATCATTACTGCTGGACATCGATGATATTTCTTGATTTTTTAGTGTAATAACAGAACGCTCTTGCTTAGTGACGCTATTGATTTCTGTAACCTTGTTATCCGGTGGGATCATAATGGTCTGTGTTCGGTTTGAGATTTCTCTTTGTTCATCTTGCTCCTTAGCTGAATAATGTGAACTGTAAATTGCTTTTTTGGCTGGATTATAGGTTATAGACCAAGTTTGTTCTTCATGGTTTTTATCTTGGTTTTCATCATGCATAAATTTCATGGCGTGCGTTGTTTTATTGTAGAAAATAGTTTTAAGTATACGTTCTCCTTTTTTGACCGCAACCAGAACGAGTGGGCCATCTGGAGTAGTTGGTACGATACGATTGATGGCAAACAAATTATCGGTAAGCTGTTCGTTTTTTTTGGTATTCAAGTCATACGAAAATAACTGGTCTCCCTTATCACCAACACTGGCAGAGTAATAAATTTTGTGATCAGGCAAGGACACCACAGAAAGCGGGTACTGGGAGGTATAGGGGACGTCGGCCAGCTTGGTCACTTTCTTACTACTCAAGTCGTACGTCATTACACGCATAACCATGCCTTGATCTGTGTTCTTCCCATTCACATACTCTGTATAAGTCATGGATAGATACTGGCCTTTCCCGGCCGACACTACTTTTTCATTTGATTGGGCCTTTTTGGGTACAGATGATTCTGCTGGTGGGGTAAAAGAGGGAGAGCAGGATGACAATAAAGCTGGCACGAGCAGGGAAAGTATAAAGAATCTAAAAAATTTGTAGCTACTTGTTCTCAACACGAAGCATCCTTTCTGAGATAAGTGATGAATCAAACTGAAGATGATAACGAAAAGGGAAAGGATAGGACGCGAGATCCTATCCTTTTTTGGTATAAAGATCTTAAAAATCATAGGAATATCTTGCTGAAAATGAGACGTACGAATGCCATTCTAAACCTAACTTCTCTACACCCGTTTTCCAAATATCAATGACTGCATCTGGAAGACTCCCGTTATCAGCTTTATAAAAATTAGCTACGGCATTATTATCATAATTCCTTACCCGAATTTCTGTCCCGAAGTCGGGATTATCAATGGCTCCTTTTGTTGCACAGTCACCTCTTTGGAGTCTATTGGAATTTTCCCCATACGTGTCTGTGAAGTTTGTTCCTCTCCCTGTGCCTCGAACATAGCCACTAGATGTTCCGTTAATTTTAATTTCATTATCATGATCTCCATATGTATAAGTCCCAGGTGATTTGCGTGTACCGCGTGGTAATGCTTGAAGTGAAACATTATTAGTAGTAATCGCATTTTCTTTTTGATCAGGCAAGATAATATCTTTGATAAAACCTTCGCCATCATAAATTACTTTTAAACCAGGCTGAGGGTCAGGGTTATCAATATGATATACCGGTAGTGATTTGGTTGCTTCATCGATCTCTTTATCCTGTTGTTTTTCTTTTTCTAGCTCAGCCTGTTGTTCAGCAGTCAGTGGAGCAATAGCAGCTTTAGATTTTTGCTGTTCAGGTACCGGAGTTCCTTTTTCCAATACAACCATGTTATTGTTCTCATCGTATTGAATGATGGTACCCGCTAACATGCGGTCAGGGATTTTATCTCCTTTTTCGGCATTGGAGGTAGCTGGATAGGCGATCCCAAAAGAAATGAGTAGCGTTGCAGCTAGAAAAGCTTGTGGTAGAAATTTTACTTTCAAACAAAACGCCTACTTGAAATATTTGTAAATACAAAGCCAGCGTAAAGGAATATACTAATATTGTAAACCTTTTTATGGCATATATGAATATATTTAATATTTTTTAAGATGGGTATAGGCTGCGGAGAGTGTTCTTTACGTCATTTCATGCCACCGATTATGCCGAAGTTCTTTAATAAAATGCAAAAGAAATAAAGGTTATTGACAACTGTTAAATTATGGACAACAATAGAATGCAATAATATAAAAGTTTTGGAATTTCTGTATGAAGGGTGGATATGACATGAAGCATACACCTACGATTAGAGCAGAATTAGACGGATATTTAAAACAAAAAGGTTTGAGTCTATCGCAATTTGGGCAAGTTGCAGGCATGAATAGGGGGGCGCTAAGTGCCATTGTGACAGGAAACAAGCCTATGTCTGTTAACCAGCTTGATCTAATTACTGAGGCGATGGGTTTACCGGAAGGCCACTTTTACGACTTATTTATAGAAAACTACATCATCGACACGCCCCCGAATATGAGACGAATCGAGCCATTTTTGTATCGTTGTGCGGAGTTGGACAAGTTGGATGCGATCCGTCGAGTGGTAGGAGCCATCATGGACAATCTACTTTATTCGCCCAAACTGTTTGACATTGCAGAAACCCTATTCGCTCAAGGACGCCATGCTGCGGCGCTGCTGCTCTATGAGAGCGTAGCAGAAGCAGAGAAGTACCAACATTCTGAACGTCTGGCAGTCTGTCAATATCGAATATTTACGATTCAAATTGGAGATGATCAAAGTCGGAATATGAAGGCAGCTATACTGTTTGAGCCTTATGTCGAGCGTTTGGATGAAATAGACCAGCTTGACGCATTGAAGGATTTGGCAAACGTATATAGGTCATTACGTAAATGGGACAAGGTAGACGAAATGGCAAGGCAAATGAGAGCTAAAGCGGAAATCCAGTATAGTTTACAACACCAAGAAAAACGAAAGTTTCTAGATGATGAAAAGAGAACAAGAGGGCCGTTATTTGGATACATTGCTTATGCTGACCTGTTGTGTGCTAGTGTTTGTGAAGCTCAAGGCGATTATCAACAAGCTCTACAATATACATACGCCTATGCGGATTTAGACTGGGTTAAAGAGGATGACGAGGACACAAAACACTGGGTAAACCTGTTCAGTCACTGGGCGGTAGGAAATACTTACGTATATAAGCTGTTGTCAGGAGAAATAAGCCTGCTGAACGATTATGTTGAATATATTGCTACAACATCAGCCGCTAACGAGAATGAAAAGCTTTCAAAACTGCTGAATGTTATAATCGCAGCAAACCAGTTTAGCATAGATGTAGACGATATACTCAAACGATTTGAAACGCTAATTGCGACTTTTTCACAACAACCATCATCAGATGATATGTATACCCGACAAGTGATACCGGATTATATCGCGTGGTTTGGTTACGAGTTAGGTTTTTATTATTTATACCGAGGGAAGTACATTGATGGCTTTAAATATTTGATGAATGCAATGGTAAAGTCACATATAATAAATAATGAAACTTACTTTATAAACTGTATGGGGTTGTTTGTTCGTTTTCAAGCCCATGCAGTTCCTGAAACTAAAGCTGAGTATTTCAATTTTATTGAAAGGGTGTGGGAAAACAATGTTCAAAAAAATGGTACTTTTAGTCATCGCGGCTAGCTTTTTGTTTATTGTTACTATGCCGGACCAAGCCTTTAACCACCACCATAGTATTCAGCCTAACGTTACCATTGGAGGATTTTAAAGAAAAAGCTCTGCTAACCTTATGGTTGGCAGAGCTTTCTTCAGTGTAGGAATTACCACACGATTTACTCGAATACTATTTCTGAAGTGATCAGCATGAACTATACATATAGAGTGTCAAAGTCGGATATAGAACTTTTTGCAGATGCGTTAGGCCAGGTAAGAGTATATGTAGTATAGCCGTTGAGCGATGAGTTGATAACGGTCGTTGACTACGGCGGAGTAGTGGAAAAGTTTTCGCCTGATGCAATTAAGATTAACGAGTCGTATTTCTTTCGTAAGCAGTTTGAATTTAGAGTAGATCTTAAAGAACCTACCAAATTGTAATCGGTAGCCTTAAAGGTAGACCATAACAAAAAATAGGAGAGGAAAAGGATGAAGAAAAGAATATTTCTGTTCTCGATTTTATCTTTAGCTATAGCAACTACGGTAGGTGCTGCTTCAGCTTCACCAAGTATAACTAGCAAAAACACCATAATTAATCAAAGATCGGGGGGAAGCGCAACTGTAAAAGAATCCTTTAGTGTCCCTAAAGGATGGGGTCATGTTAAACTTCGTATGAAGAATCACTCTGATCATCCAGTAAAGGTAAGTTTAACTCACAGCGGTTCAAACAAACTATATATTGAAGGATTAGTAATCGCTCCTCACGACACAGTGACTTGGAAATCTACTGACCAAGGTTTCAGCGACGGTTTGCGTTCTGGAGACTACATACTTCAGTGGAGAGGCAGCGACTATAAAGTTAATGGGGAAACATGGGGGGGAGCTGATTCACAGCCTGGAAATCTCTAAGTTATCCTAGCTATACAACTGTCCTTCTAGCCGTTTGGTGAGGAGGGCTAATTATGCGTTTGTTCAAGCCAACAAGTGAATTAATCCCCTTAATTGTTCGGTAGAGCTTTTTTTCATTGATCAGTTTGAATTTAGAGTGGATGTGAATAAGGACTCCGCTGGTATGTAACCAGTATGGAGTCCTTTGGTGTTTATTATTTAGTTGAATACTCACTTACTTCAACGTAAGGATTTTGTTGAATATTACGTAGTCTTTACGGTTGCTGAATGGTCCCTTGTTGTTATTGTGCTTATCAATGGCAAAGAATGAAGGACCTCTACCAGTATCCTTTGCGTCATACCAAGCGGTGAAAGCATTCAATTCTTTTTTACTCAGATCGAATTCTTTATCAAACCCATTACCCATGGTTACAGTAAGAATAGCGCGGTCACCAGTTGCTTGAGAGGCCTTATCTGTATCGGACGAACCAGGTGTTGTAGACGGATCTGGTGTTGGTGTTACCGGCAAATTATTGTACATCTCGAAGGCTCCAAGTGAAAATAGAGAATTACCAGTATTACTAGTGATGTTCAAACGGTATTTTTTATATTTTGTTTCATTGGTAAATGAAATTCTTTTTTCTCTTTTTCTTTCCAGTTAGTAATATTTTTTTGTGTATCGAGAATGACCCGTGAAACACCGTCCGACCCTTCGAACATCCAATCTTTTGGCGATTCGGTTAAACTAGATCTACGTGGAGCCAACACATATTTGTTGACAACTACAGGACTTTCAAATTCATAAGCAATCCAGCGTGGATACTTCGCCACGCCTCATAATATAGTATTGAGAAGATTTAATATAATTCCAAGTAATAACAGGGGAGTAGGATCGATCTTGGGTAAGTCATCAGTTAGATAAATATGCAAATATTTAGATTGTATTTATAGATTGGCAGGTTTATGTTTAGACACATTTCGAGGAATATACTTCCAAATATATACAGTAAAATAATGAAGCCTCTGTCACTCCACAAGGAGGAGGTCAAACTGACCCTGAGCAACTCTCAGGTAATCGCGCAATCATGGTATTGACCATGACTACCGGTTTGGACAAGGAATTTGACTTAAGCATGAAAGAGGTCAATGACTTTATCGCTTGGTTGAGAGCAGACAGGCTGGTACTGGATTGACTAAGCATTTTTTGTTAAGAAGCCCTTCCTTTAATCAAGACCTCGCATAGCCTATGGAGTATAGTACCCTAAAATAAAGGAGGCGTTACGTGTGGGGGAAATGAAAAGAGACTACGCGGGAATCACCGGAAGAGTTTGGACGTCGATAGCTGCTGTCTTGGCACTGTTCATTTTGCTGGTAATCATCTTGAAATTAATTCATTTATAAAGATTCTTAAGCTCCACCAGCAGCCACATTAGCTCCTGAGGAATGTATAAGGTTCGCCGTTCGACCCGTCCCCGACCTTAAAGAAGTTGGTGAAACAACAACGTTTTGAAAACAACAGAATGACCTTCAGCCGCTTTTCCGGAGTGGGTAGGGGAATAACCCCTTAACGACGCCTGATCCACGCCGGAGCGGCTGAAATAAGTGGACTGTTTTTACTATTAAGAGCTGATAGAAATCAGTGCAAGGAACCGCCTATATTCACCTCATCTATTCTTATAGCCTTAACCTATCACTTCTATAGATATCATATCTTAGACCAATCAGACATCCCGTGGTATATTGTTGACATTCAAGAGAGAGCCGCTCAGCTTCTCTCCACTAGGTTCGAAAAACACAGGGGTGAATAATGATGAGTAAAAAGACTATGTTCGAGAAAATTTGGGATAACCATGTCATCTATCAGGAAGCAGGTAAGCCGAGTATTTTGTACATCGATCTTCACCTCGTACATGAGGTAACATCGCCACAGGCGTTTGAGGGATTACGTCTTAGCGGCCGTCAGGTACGTCGTCCAGAGCTTACGTTTGCAACGATGGATCATAACGTACCGACTAAGGACCGTTACAATATTACGGACCCGATTTCCAAGCAGCAAATTGATACATTAACTCAAAATTGCCGTGATTTCGGTGTCACACTGTATGATTTGGATACGGTGGATCAGGGTGTCGTTCACGTTATGGGGCCTGAACTTGGTCTGACTCATCCGGGCAAAACGATTGTTTGTGGTGATAGCCATACTTCCACACATGGGGCGTTCGGAGCACTCGCTTTTGGTATCGGAACCAGTGAGGTAGAGCACGTAATGGCAACACAATGTCTCCAGCAAGCCAAAGCCAAAACGATGGAAGTTCGCTTTGTAGGTACCCGCAAACCTGGTGTGACAGCAAAAGACATGATTTTGGGTGTCATCGCCAAATACGGTACAGATTTCGCTACAGGCTATGTTATTGAGTATACAGGTGAATCTATTCGCGAATTGAGCATGGAAGAGCGCATGACTGTGTGTAACATGTCCATAGAAGGCGGAGCCAGGGCAGGAATGATTGCACCGGACGAAACCACCTTCAACTACTTGCGTGGACGTCAACATGTAGCACAAGGAGACGCTTTCGAGCAAGCGGTTGCTGAGTGGAAAGAGCTTGTCACAGATGAAGGCGCTGAGTTTGATGTTGTGCTGGAGTTTGACGTAGATGCTTTGATTCCTCAAGTAACCTGGGGCACCAGCCCGGGAATGGGTACAGATATTTCTTCAACCGTACCGATTCCGGCAGAACTGCCAACCGAAAATGAACGTAAAGCAGCTGAAAAAGCGCTTGAATATATGGATTTGAAGCCAGGTACTCCGATCACGGATATTGCGATTGATTATGTGTTTATCGGCTCCTGCACCAATGGGCGGATTGAAGATTTGCGTGCAGCCGCTGAGGTTGCCAAAGGTTACAAGGTTTCTGACAAAGTAACGGCCATCGTCGTACCAGGTTCGGGACGTGTGAAAATTCAGGCTGAAGAAGAAGGACTGGACATCATTTTTAAAGAAGCAGGATTTGAGTGGCGTGAAGCAGGATGCAGTATGTGTCTTGCGATGAATCCAGACGTGCTGCAACCGGGACAGCGTTGTGCTTCGACTTCTAATCGTAACTTTGAAGGTCGTCAGGGACGCGGAGGACGGACTCATCTGGTATCTCCAGCAATGGCAGCCGCTGCGGCGATTCATGGGCATTTTGTTGATGTACGGGATTGGAAATTCAAGCAGGAAGAAGTAGTCCGCTAGGATACAGAGGAGGAATTACGATGCAAGCTTTTACAACATTAAAAGGAATTGTAGCACCTGTGGATCGGGTGAACGTGGACACAGACGCTATTATTCCTAAGCAGTTTTTGAAACGAATTGAGCGTACGGGCTTTGGACAGTTTCTGTTCTACGAGTGGCGGTTTGATGAAGAAGGCAATATCAATCCTGAATTTGAACCGAACAAGCCTCGTTATGCAGGGGCGTCTGTGCTGATCTCTCGCGCTAACTTTGGCTGTGGCTCCTCACGTGAGCATGCACCGTGGGCGATTATGGACTATGGGTTTCGTTGCGTAATTGCTCCGTCTTATGCAGATATCTTCTATAATAACTGTTTTAAAAACGGTATATTGCCGATCAAGCTGTCTGAAGAGCAAGTAGAGGAATTGTTCCAGCGTACGGCGCAGCATGATAACTACCAACTGAACGTAGACCTGAATGAAAAAACAATCACAGACGACTATGGTCTGAAAATTGAATTCGATCTGGATGAACATCGCCGTCAGTTCCTGCTGCAAGGCTTGGACGATATTGGACTGACACTCCAGCATGAATCTGAAATTCTGGCGTATGAACAAAGACGCGCTGCGAAACAAGGCGCATAATCATAATTCCCAGTTTAGGTTCAATACGAAGCCATATAGCTTGCTCATTTGTTAGACAGAAAGCCCGTACTGGCAATCCTTTTGCCTGCGGGCTTTTATCATGCTCAAAAAATAAATTGGAAAATAAGGGGTTGACGGTTCGACTCAGCATGGTATTGTAAATGTAAAATGGTTGAAGGACTGTGTCTGTGAGAAACACCAAAAAATACATATATAAGTTAGGGGAATGAGGATGAAGAAATATGGTTGGGTGATACTAGCGGCTATCTTGATTTGGTTGTGGCCGTCCTCCCCTCATGTGAACGCGGCTGGAGCAGATTTGTTTTTAGATGGCAAAAGGGTGGAAGCGCCTGCAGATGCCAAGCCTGAAATGGTCAATGGAAAAATCATGGTACCGCTAAGGGTGGTTGGGGAGCAGCTTGGATATCAATTCAAGTGGGAACCACAATCCTATAAAATCTCAATTCAAAAAAATAGTACCGATATGTCTATGTATGTAGGCCGTACATCGGCTGATGTGAATGGAAAAACAGTTAGTCTGGATGCACCTCCTGTGCTTCGGGGCAGCTCAACCATGGTTCCATTACGTTTTGTTGGGGAGCAAATGGGACTAAAAGTAGATTGGAATAATAAAAGTAAATCCGTAAATCTCAGTCAAAAGGCTGCAACTCAACAAGCAAATAAACAGTCACAATCCCAACCATCGTCGCAAACGTCAACACGGAGTACAACAAGCACCAATAAAACGTCTTCAGCAACAGCGACGACAATAAACCCAGTTGAAGCAGATAAGCATACTGAAGCTGCATCTTCACCAACCAAGCAGCAAAATACAGAACAGACCGCAGCAAATGCGTTGGTTGTAAAAAATATTACTTTTGAGGGTGAAACGTTAAAGATTTCTCTGAATAAAGATGTTACCCCTAAAGTATCCAAAATGACGGGGAATGATCGTATTGTTGTAGATTTACCCGGGGCTTCACTGGCGACTGATTTTCTTCAGCCGTTCCCGATTCGCACCGATGGCACGCGGGCGTTGACGAATAGTGACAGTGAGGATGTGCAGGAAATTAGATTTGCTCCCGCAGATGGACGAGATGGGGGCGTACGCATTGTCATTGCTTTAAATCAGACACGTGATTACGATCTTTCAACCAATGGCCTAGGTGATATCACCCTTCAATTGCGTGAGCGTAGTGTGAATTCAGCAGTGGTAACACCAACGAATGTCGAAGGACGGCGAATCGTCGTAATTGATCCCGGACATGGTGGCAAGGACCCTGGGGCAGGTAGTGTGACTGGGCGACATGAAAAGGAATTTGCATTGGCGGTAGCGTTAAAGGTCGAGCAGCTTCTGCAAAATGATCCCGATATTCAAATCATATTGACTCGTAATGGAGATACGTATCCCACGCTGGATGAACGACCACAGCTCGCTAATAATCAGCAGGCTAGCGTGTTTGTTTCCATTCATGGTAACAGTATGCCAGCTTCTAATAACGGAAAAGCTAATGGGTCAGAAACCTATTATGCACGTCAGGAAAGTTTGAGCCTGGCCACGATCATGCACAAGCATCTTGTAGCAGCAACCGAGTTCAAGGATAACGGCATTAAAGTGGCAAACCATGTGGTGACGAGAAAATCACAAATGCCTGCAGTATTGCTGGAGTGTGGCTACCTTAGTAATATATCTAATGAAGCAGCCATGTTCACAGAAGAAACACAAGAGAAGATCGCTGAAGGTATTGTCGATGGGTTGAAGGAGTATCTCGGAACAGCAGGCACAGGAGCAACGGAACCACTTAACTAAGTGAGGTTTACAATAAAAGCTACTTTCCACCTTTTTAATGAAAATTCATGGGGGTGAAAAGTAGCTTTTTTAGTTTTTTCGGCTGTGACTTTTGACGGAAAGCGAATGATCTATATTTTTAGTCAAAATTCGACAAAAATAGTTCTTTGGCACGTATATTTCTGTTATGATGGAATATATTCGCAACTTTTGGTGTGAGATAACGTCTAAAAGGTTGTCTGATATTACATAAGCGCGTATATCAGGTCGCCGCACCGGAGCATGTGGCAAAAAAATTATGAATGGAAGGGTGACGAATGAAGAAATTTGGTTTTTTGTTGTTATTATTTGTCTTCATGTGGGCGGTTCCGGGTTATGGACATGCGGCTTCGAGTGGAACACAAATCTATCTCGACGATCAACAGTTAAGTGTCCCTAGTGGTGCTAAGGCACAAGTAATTGGCGGAAGTACAATGGTCCCGCTACGTGTAATTTCTGAAAATTTGGGATATGACGTGACATGGAAGCAGCAGGCGCGAACCATAACGATTGAGAAGGACAGTACCTCGATCCGAATGATAATCGGAAGTAAGACGGCGACTGTCAATGGAAGCGACATTAGTCTGGATGCTTCGCCTCTGCTGCGTTCCAATTATGCCCTTGTACCGCTTCGTTTTATCGGCGAGCAAATGGGACTGGACGTAAAATGGGACAGCAGCTCCAAGTCCGTAAAATTATATACCCGCAGTAGCGGGTCTGGAAACGGGGAATTTACACCTCCCAAGTCCGGAAATAACAGTACAGGTACTGGAAGTGTAACTGCACCAGCGAATAATGCAAACTCAGGTGTTACACAGGTGCAGGGAGTCAGTTTCAGCCAAAACCGTTTAACTATCACAACAGCCAGTGCCGTCAAGCCGAAAGCGTTTGCGATGACAGGCCCTGATCGGGTAGTGGTGGATTTGCCAGCGACTGCGTTTGCTGACAATTTTGGAGACCAGCAAAAGCTGGATAGCAGCTTAAATGGTTCGCTGGACATTGAGAATGAAGCGGATGTGTCCGGTATCCGTTATGCTTTATTCCAAAAGGAACCTTCAACGGTGCGCGTTGTTATTGATTTGAAACATGCCATGAATTATACCGCATATAATGATGGCTCGAATCGTGTTATCGTCGATCTGGCTTCCAAAGATTCAGTGAATACCATGCCAGACGCAACGTTACCAGATGGCTCACAGCCGGATGACACACAGACATCACCAACGAACAGCAATGGTAAAAAGGTCGTTGTTATTGATGCTGGTCATGGAGCAAAAGATTCTGGAGCAGTTGGTGTTTCGAGAAAAAACTATGAAAAGACCTTCAACTTAGCGATGGCTCTGAAAGTAGAAAGCATATTAAAGCAGAACCCCAAACTTGAGGTTGTGCTGACACGCAGTGATGATACATTCTTGGAGCTTAAACAGCGCGTAAAAGTAGCTGAAAACCTTAATGCTAACGTGTTCGTGTCCATTCATGCTAACAGCAGCGGTAGCTCAGCTTCCAACGGTACAGAGACGTATTACCAGCGTAGTGCAAGCAAAGCGTTCGCCAACGTTATGCACAAGTACTTTGCACCTGCGACGGGCCTGACAGACCGCGGCATTCGTTATGGCAATTTCCATGTAATTCGGGAAACGACTATGCCAGCCGTATTGCTTGAAGTAGGATATCTGAGTAATGCAAAAGAGGAAGCCACACTGTTTGATGAAGATTTTCAAAACCGGGTAGCTCAAGGGATTGCAGATGGAATCACAGAGTATCTCGACGTAAAATAAATCTTCAACAAATCGCTTGTCAACGTCAAGCAAGGAGGGGGACATATGAACAAGAAAATCGTAATTGCAGGTCTGTTGGCACTGTTTGCCATTGCAGGTGCAGGGTGTGCCTCTAAGCAAACAACGGCTCCTGCGACTCCATCTCAGGAAACACAAACTTCTAATGCACAAAATAGCACACCCGAACAGACGACCCCTGATCCATCGGCTCAGTCTGCTGAAAATAATGGGGCGAGTCAAACACCTGCATCTCCGTCAACAGAGCCTACAAAGACCAAGACGGACACGGAAAATTCAGGAGATCGACAAACACAACAGATTACGGTGTACTATACGGATACTCAAGAGAACGGCTTGAAAGAACAGAAAAAGGAAATTACCTATCCAAGCGAGCTGGAAAAGTTGCAAAAAGCGTTTGAAGCTCTGCAAAAGAGTGGGGATTCTGCTCTAATCCCGTTGTGGTCCGAGAAAATTTCCGTGCATAAGATCAAATTGGATAACGGTGCATTGACTTTTGATATTTCCCTGCCGGACGAGGCTCGATTGGGAGCTGGCGGCGAGGAATTGGCTATCGATGCCTTGAAGAAAACGATGTTCCAATTCAAGGAAGTCAAAACGCTGGATTTGCTCGTAGATGGTCAATCTCTAGAGTCCTTAATGGGGCATGTAGATTTGGATCATCCCATGAGTCGCTAACCGATCAGGCGGTATGAAAATTTCTTGGGAATTTGCACACTTTTCACGTGCAATCTGTGACAGATAATGATAATATAGGAGTGTATTTCTCGCCTATGCAGGCAGTCATGCACAAATAGTATTCGTTTCTTTCCGGATGATTATTTAGAGTGACCGTCTTGATGCGGGCTATCCCGTATCAAGACGTTTTTTTTGGTAGGAGGTAGGATTTCCGTGAATGCAGCAACCGCACGTCATATATTGGACACCATCGGTACGATGTTTCCGGATGCCCATTGTGAGTTGAACCATGACAATGCTTTTGAATTAACGATCGCCGTGTTATTGTCTGCTCAATGCTCCGATCAGATGGTCAATAAAGTAACGGCAGACCTGTTTCAAAAATACAAGTCACCTGAGGATTACCTAGCTGTTCCTCTTGAGGAACTGGAGCAGGATATTCGCAGAATCGGCTTGTACCGAAACAAGGCCAAGCATATTCATAACCTCTGTCGTATTTTAATAGACCAGTACGGGGGAGAGATACCTTCGGAGCACGATCAACTGGTTAAGCTACCCGGTGTTGGCCGCAAGACGGCTAATGTCGTTGTATCTACTGCTTTTAATGTACCAGCTATTGCGGTAGATACGCATGTAGAGCGCGTTTCCAAACGACTCGGCTTTGCAGGGTGGGATGATTCAGTGCTTGAGGTGGAAAAAAAGCTGATGAAGAGGGTTCCTAGGGATGAATGGTCTTTGACCCACCACAGGCTCATTTTTTTCGGGCGCTACCATTGTAAAGCTCAAAACCCTCAATGTCAGGTGTGTCCGTTGCTTGATGTATGCAGGGAAGGCAAGAAACGTATGAAAACGTCTCTTATCAGAAAAGATAAGGAACGTAGAGCTTAAAGACCCACAAAGGTAACAAGAGGGTTTAACCATTTATGTGTAGAAAAGGATGAAGAGTATGAAGTGCATTTCGGTATATACAGACAATTTTGAAGCATTCTCTGATATTTTTGAGCAAATTGTAACAACAGAATTTGCTGAAAACGAAGAGCGCGAGCTTGAGGGAATCACGGTTAGTCATTCCGGTGATGTACCTGAGCATTATCTGGAGCGTATGTCACAAAAGCCAGAAGTGGTCGTAATGAAGGATAAATCCCGTGGGATTACGATTTTACAGCATGGTCAAGTATTTGAAATTTTGCTGCCAGTGCTTGAGACTGCAGCCAATTAAGTTCAATTAGCGGACGACATGCGTTGCATGTTCCGGTATAGGCGGCTCGGCTGGTTTAACCAGCCCGAAGGCGCATATATACACGAACCTTGCAGACCATCCTGATGTGGATAGAGCCTCTTCCAATGAAGTGTGCATACATTTTGTACCCTGAATTATGGTGTCTCGTTCCGCATGTTCCAAAAGGTGAATGTACGTAATGAGCAGGCTCACCCGTTGTTTACATATCTTGCTTCGTCGTTCTCCCTTGAGGGCTTTGATAAATGCATTCGGTTGCCTAAATACTTATTCCTAATGATCCGTTTTGGACAGAATAAAATGAACTTTTTGTTATCATGTACGAAAACAGCGTTCCCTAAAGCCAGGTACTGGCGGGGAGCGCTGTTTAGTTTTTTTGATGTGATGATTCTCACAATGGCTTAGGAATGCTACAATATAGCTATTTGGTGCAGACAAGTGATAAGGAGTGGAACCGTAGCTTATGATGCAAACGATTACAGGGGATGCGGGAAAGTGGTTGGATACGATAGAACAGATACAGAATACACTGCGTAAAGCCGGGGATGAAGCGGGAGCGAAGGCGGTAGGGGATCTGCTGGAAAAAGCATATGCGCAGGAGCTGACCATTGCCTTTTGTGGACATTTTTCAGCGGGTAAATCGAGCCTGATTAACAGCCTGTGTGGTAAAACCGTCCTGCCATCTGGACCGGTGCCTACGAGCGCTAATGTAGTGTCCATCCGTTATGGACGTCCGAGAGCACTCATTCATCCAGCCCAAACAGCGGAAAATCCAGAGCCGGAAAGCATGGAAGCCTCCCTGTCCGAGCTTGCTGAGTATTGTAAAAATGGTGGAGCCTATGAATCGGTTCAAGTGTGGGAGGATGTTCCCATATTATCTAACGGAGGAGTGCTGCTGGATACACCCGGCGTCGATTCCACAGACCACGGACATGCGCTGGCGACACATTCTGCTTTACATTGGGCAGATATTGTTTTTTATGTAATGGATTACAACCATGTCCAATCTGAAAATAATTTGTCTTTTGCCAAAAGTTTATCGGATTGGGGCAAGCCGTTATATTTGATCATCAATCAAATCGATAAACACCGGGAGCGGGAGCTTTCATTTACACGTTATCGTAATGAGGTGGAGACTAGCTTTCACGCCTGGCAAGTTCATTATACGGACATCCTTTTTACTTCCTTGAAGGAGCAGAATCATCCATGGAACCAGTGGAAACAGTTGACGCACCTGATTCCGAAATTGCTGGAGCGAAAAACAGAGCTTTTGGCATACAGTTTAGTGTCCTCTATGCATCATTTGGTAGAGCAACATGTAGAGACTGTGCAGTCAGCTGAAGAAGAGGAACTGAACACACTGCTAAAAGAAGCGGGTGGGGAAGAAGCCATTTTGCGGCTGGATATAGAGCAGAAAACCTTGCAGCAAGAAGACGAACACTGGAAGATGCTCCCGGAGCAGGAGCGTAAACGGCTGCGTCAAGAGCTGGATCATCTACTGGAACACGCACATTTGACGCCAGCGGAGCTACGTGAAGCCGCAGGCGAATACTTAGAGAGCCGCAAGCCGGGCTTCAAAACAGGACTATGGTTTGCAGGAGGAAAGACTGAGCGAGAAAAGGAAAGCCGTTTGGAACGGCTGACAGGAATGCTGACTGATCAGGTGGAGGGACAATTGCTTCCTCATGTACGGGAGCTTCTGCGGTCTTGGGGTGACGGTCAGGGGTTGTGGACCTCTGCGATGGAGCAGGAGCTGGATGGCATCCGTCCTGTGATAGACCGGCAACTGGTAGAGCAGACGGTGAAGGAAAATGCGTTGTCGCCAGAGTATACGTTAAACTATTGCAAGGACCTACGCGTTGCTGTGACCGCCGATTGCCGCCGCAAGGCGCTGACGCTGCTAGACCGCCTGCTGGCCCAGCTAGCAGTGCGAGCCAAAGCCCGCCGCGCGGCTCTCGCAGAGAAGCGCACTGCGCTGTTGGCGCAGGCAGAGGCGGCGGGCTGCTACAGCACCCGCGTGCAGGCCTCGGCTTCGCATGCCACCCTGTTGCGCAGCTTGCTGCCGCAGGCTTCCGCGCCAAGCGGGTTGCCCCGTGCGGACGCGCCTGTACCTGCGTCCGATACCGCCGCTGCTGCGGCGCCAACGGGCGTTGCGCGCCCTGGCATCGCTGCGCGCAACGCATCGGCACAGCCGCTAGCAGGGACGGCGGCAGCACAGCCTGCCGCTGGAGGCCGCCGCACGCGGTTGGATGCAGCAGCGGCCCAATTGAAGGCTGCCGCTGCCCTCGTAAGTCCGTACCCTGCCATGCAAGCGGCGGTACGGGATTTACATGCCCGCGCTGCTGCGCTGGAGGGCGGGCAGTTTACGCTGGCGCTGTTCGGAGCGTTCAGCGCTGGGAAATCCAGCTTCGCCAACGCTTTGTTGGGTGAAGCTGTGTTGCCCGTATCGCCGCATCCGACGACAGCGGCGATTAACCGCATAATGGCGCCTGCAAGTGCTGAGCGCCATGCCACGGCTGACGTCCATATGAAATCAGTGGAGGCGTTGCGGGAAGATCTTAAATACTCATTTCGGTTATTAGGATTGGGAGAGCCAGAGGCAGCGGGCTGGCAAGAAGCCGTTCATGCTTTATCTCCAGAAGGCATCCATCCTGCGGGCAGGCCTCATTATAGTTTTTTAAAGGCTGCTGCAGCCGGATGGGAAGAAGCTGAAAGCTTGCTGGGACAACAGCTTCAGGTGAATTTAGAGCAGTATCGAGATTTTGTCGCGTCTGAGCACAAATCATGCTTTGTGGAGCATATTGACCTTTATTATGATTGCGCTCTGACCCGTCAGGGCATCGTGCTAGTGGATACGCCAGGAGCGGATTCTGTGAATGCACGGCACACAGGCGTGACCTTCAACTATATGAAGCATGCGGATGCTCTTGTATTTGTCACATATTATAACCATGCGTTTACGCAAGGCGACCGGCAGTTCCTGAATCAACTAGGTCGAGTCAAAGAGACCTTGGCACTGGATCAGACGTTTTTTATTGTTAATGCATCAGATCTGGCTTCTTCTGAAGAAGAACTGCATTCTGTTACCCGGCATGTACAGGAACAACTACAGGCGAATGGAATCCGAAAACCACGTATTTATCCGCTTTCCAGTATGCTGGCGTTGGAAGCTACCGAACAGGGAGAGGCTTCGCTGCGTTCAGCTTCACGTTTTGATGCATTTGAAGATGATTTCTCGGCATTTGCAGCCGAAGAGCTGGCAGGTTTGTCCATCGCTTCGGCTATGCAGGAACTGGCCCGGCTGCGGAACCGCATAGAGCAACATGCAGCCGATGCCCGCTATAGCGTGGAAGAACGGGAGATACGATTAGAGCGATTAACTCGCATCCGTGGGGAATTGGAGCATACGCTCCTAGGCCTGACTGATAGCAACGGTGCATCTGTGTTATCGGGCGAGACCGATGAACTGCTGTATCATGTACGTCAAAGGCTATCCTATCGGACTGGAGAATTTATGGCAGAGGCGTTTCATCCATCTGTTCTGCGTGAAGGAGTAGGTGATCTTCGTTCGGCTTTTGCATCTTGTGGTCGTGAGCTGATGCGTTTAATCGAACTGGAGCTGTCTCAGGAATTACTGGCAACCACACTCCAGCTGGAAAAAACGGGACAAACTTTGGTGCACAAGGCTATACAACAGTGCGTAGAACACATGAACCATCAGTTGCCAGGACTAGATTGCACAATACCTGAATCGAGAAAATGGGCTGTTCCCGAGCTGAAGGAAATTTCCCTGCAGGAGTCCATTCATTGGAAGGATTATTGGAATAGCTTTAAAAATCCAAAGCTATTTTTTGAAGGAACTGGTCGAGCGAATCTACAAACCAAACTGGAGCCGATATTACGCGAGCGAATCGGGGAAGCTGTGGATCAGCAACGTGAACGAATGTCTGCTTTTTACGTTACGCTGATGCAGGAGGAACAATTGTGGCAGAAAGCTCAGCTTCGAGAGCAAATGCTGGAGACGACTCGTGGCATGGAGCATGCCCTTATGGGCGGTGAGCAGCCACAGGTTTGGGAAGAACTTGCTGGCAAGATTGCGGCTTTGGAGTAAAGATAAATATGTTCACCAATGATTAAAGATCAGGACACCGGGTTGTGGGACAACCCGGTGTTTTATGCATGCTCCAAAAAGAAAGCAATACTGAGTAAATAGCCACATTCAATAATAAGAAAGCGATTTAATTTGTCTAATCAGCCACCAATTGATAACCTGCCTGAATACGGCTCGTTATCCTCTTTGCCGCCTTGGAACGCGAATGGTAAACTTCACTAAGCCATATAACAACGTCGTGCAACTAATGGAGGGACATTGACATGGAAGTGCTCAGGCAACTGCAAGTTTTTTTTCGCGAGAGGAGACACTATCTGTTTCTTTCTATTTTATGCCTTGCGATAGCGACGGCTCTGGGACTGGTGTATCCGAACCTGCTCCAAAGGCTTATTGATAACGCTATCATCCCCGGTGACTTCGGGAAAGTTCCGGCGCTGGCTCTGACTGTGCTGGGAGTAGTCATCATCAAAGGGTTCATGCAATTTTTACATGGTTTTTTTGGTGGACGGCTAGGTAACTACCTGGCATACCGCCTCCGCAATGCTTGTTACGAAAAGCTGCAATTTTTGTCCTTTAGATATTATGACACGGCCAAAACGGGTGATCTCATGTCCCGACTGACTGGTGATTTGGAGGCAATTCGTAACTTTATTGGGTTTGGTTTTGCCCAACTCCTCAATGTGCTACTGATGGTCGTATTCGGCTCTATGATGATGCTGTATATTAACTGGCAGCTCACCCTCATTACGATGATCAGCATGCCATTGCTGCTCTTCGTCACATTCAAGTTTGAATCCCGGATTCATCCCACCTTTCAGGAAATGCGGATTGCCCTTAGCGCCTTGACGACAGCGGTCCAAGAAAATATAACAGGTGTGCGAACCGTCAAATCTTTTGCCCGCGAATCATATGAAGTTGAGAAATTTTCAGTACGTAATGAGCAATACAAAAGTAATCAAATTCAAGCTGCTTCCTTATGGAGTCGGTTCTTCCCTGCTATGGAACTAATTGCTTCTGTCAGTGTGGTCCTTCTGTTGGGCATGGGCGGGTATCTGGTCATTCAGAAGTCAATGACCTTGGGGCAGCTCGTCGCTTTCTTTAGCTTAATTTGGTATATTATCGGCCCCATCTGGAGCATTGGCTTTCATATCAATAACTATACGCAGTCCAAAGCATCCGGTGAAAGGGTCTTGGAACTGCTAAATCAGTCCATAGATGTAACCGATGAAGCCGGAGCACTTACACTCGATGCCGATCAGGTGGAAGGACATGTTACGTTTGAACATGTTACCTTTGCTTACGGAAATAAGCTTCCTGCTGTTGTTGACATCAATTTAGACGCACCGCCGGGATCAGTCATTGGAATTTTAGGAGGAACGGGGTCAGGGAAGTCTACCATTATTCAATTACTCATGCGTGCTTATAATGTGAATGCAGGAAGTATCAAGTTGGATGGCAAGGATATACGTCACTTGAAGATTCGCGATTTGCGTGCTCAAATTTCTTCTGTGTTTCAGGAGACGTTTTTGTTTTCGTCCTCTATACGTAATAATATTTCATATGGTTTAAGCCATGTCAGTATGGATGACATCATACGCGTTTCCAAACTGGCTCAGGCTCATGAATTCATAACTGAACTACCGCTGGGATATGACACTGTCGTTGGAGAACGTGGATTGGGACTATCCGGAGGGCAGAAACAACGGATCGCCATCGCGCGCGCACTACTCAAAAATCCGAAAATTCTGGTACTGGATGATGCTACCAGTGCGGTTGATATGGAAACAGAGCATGAAATACAGACCGGTTTTCAAGAGGTTATGCGTGGTCGAACAACATTTATAATCGCTCATCGAATCTCTTCGCTTCGCCATGCCAATGAAATTGTGGTGCTTGAGGAAGGACGAATCGTCCAGCGTGGAACACATGAACAGCTTATTGCTACTCCAGGTCCATATCAGGATGTGTATCATATTCAATACGCCGATTACATAGCTCAGGCTCCAGACGGTGTATCCGAAGGGCAGGTGAGACCATGAATATACCCGCAGAAAAAGCCAAACCGTTAAAAAAACCGACGAATGAGCGCTTTGTCTATCAAGATGATGATGTCATTGATAAACCGTTTAACTGGTCAGAATTCAAACGTTTGCTGGCATACATGAAGCCCTATGCCCGTCAGATTCTGCCGATCCTTCTGGTCATGATGATTCTTGGTACCATTACCAAACTGACGGTTCCTTATTTGATCAGTCTGGCCATTGATAAGGCAATTGCTCCCGCATGGCCTGCATTACCCAGCGTAAAGTTACTGCTGCTCATCACGGGTGCCGTGCTCTTGTTATATTTAATTCAATGGGCAGCCAGCACGTACCGCATTAAATTCACCAATATTATCGGTCAACGGGTTATTTACGATTTGCGTGAAGATTTGTTCAAGCATATTCAAAAGCTATCCTTTAACTTTTTTGATAAGAGACCGGCAGGTTCTGTATTAGTGCGCGTGACGAATGACATTAACTCGCTACAGGATCTTTTTACGAACGGTGCAGTGAATGTCCTGATTGACTGCGTACAGCTTATCGGAATTATTGTCATTTTGCTGCTTATTAACTGGAAGCTCGGTTTGGCAGTAATTGTGACCGTTCCGATCATGTTTTTGATCTCGACCAAGCTGCGCGTTCGCATCCGTCGCGCTTGGCAAGAAGTGCGTATGAAGAACTCGCGTATCAACTCTCATTTGAATGAGTCTATTCAGGGGATTCGTGTGACACAAGCGTATACGCAGGAGCAGGAAAACATGGCTTATTTCGACGACATGAACAGCTCTAGCAAAAAATCGTGGGATAAGGCTTCTGCCATGAATCAGGTTTTTGGCCCACTTATTGATATTACCGGAGGATTTGGTACGCTTGTGCTATTCTGGTTTGGAGCGCATTTAATTCAGACAGATCAGCTTACAGTGGGGCTGCTGGTTGCGTTTGCCAACTATGTTGGGAACTTTTGGGAGCCGATTAATCGGCTGGGCCAAATGTATAATCAGTTACTGGTTGCGATGGCTTCGTCAGAACGAATTTTTGAGTTTATGGATGAACAGCCGAATATTGCAAACAAACCGGGAGCAAAAGCCTTGCCACCCATTCGGGGTGACATCCAATTTGAAAAGGTCATTTTTGAATATGAGAAGGGACGTCAGGCGCTTAAAGGTATTAGTCTTTCCGTCGAAGCGGGTCAATCTATAGCGCTTGTGGGTCACACCGGCTCAGGTAAAAGTACAATTATTAATCTGCTCAGCCGTTTTTATGACATTACGTCAGGGAGGCTTACGATTGACGGTCAAGATGTGCGTGATGTCACGGTGGAGAGCTTGCGAAGCCAGATTAGCATCGTGCTTCAGGATACATTTATTTTTTCGGGGACGATACGCGATAATATCCGATTTGGCCGTTTGGATGCAACGGATGAGGAAATTGAAGCGGCTGCGAAGGCGGTCAATGCTCATGAATTCATTGTTCACTTGCCAGCTGGCTATGAAACAGAAGTAGAGGAGCGGGGGGGAATGCTGTCCATGGGCCAGAGACAGCTCTTATCCTTTGCTCGTGCCTTGCTGGCTAATCCGCGAATTCTTATTCTGGATGAGGCCACAGCCAGTATTGATACAGAAACGGAGCTGAAAATTCAGGAGGCTCTTCAGGTTTTACTGGAAGGCAGAACTTCTTTTATGGTCGCTCACCGTTTGTCTACCATTCGAAATGCTGATCATATCGTTGTACTGGATCATGGGGAAATCCAAGAAAGTGGTAATCATGAACAATTGATGAAAAAACATGGAATATATCGGGGGCTGGTGGAAGCACAGTTCAGATTTTTGTAAAAAAAAGATCAAAAAATCGCGTTTTTTGTAAATTTAAATGCCGAGCACTATTGCATTCTTGGAGCTAAACCCTGAAAATAAAGATGAAAAGAGATCAGAGCAATTTTCGTCAGAGGGGGAAGAGTTCAAGATGTGGGGTGCTCCTTTTTCTGCCAAGGCTAAGAAGATGCTGCTGCTGGGTAGCGGCGAATTGGGAAAAGAAGTCATTATTGAAGCTCAGCGGCTTGGCGTGGAATGTATTGCTGTTGATCGCTATGAACTGGCTCCAGCAATGCAGGTAGCCCATCGCTCTCACTGTCTGGATATGCAGGATGCTGAGGCGTTGAAGGCACTAATTCGTGAGGAAAAGCCCGACATAATTGTACCTGAAATCGAAGCTATTGCTACGGGTGCTTTGGAAGAATTAGAGCAAGAAGGATTTCACGTAGTACCAACGGCCCGTGCCGCCCGTCTTACGATGGACCGGGAAGGTATCCGCAGGCTGGCTGCCGAGAAATTACAGCTTCCGACTGCTGCCTATCGTTTTGCAGATAACTTTGAGCAGTTGCGGTCGGCGGTTCATGAGCTGGGCACGCCATGCGTGGTCAAGCCCTTGATGAGTTCGTCGGGTAAAGGGCAGTCTGTATGCCGGGCAATCGAAGATGCAGAATCCTGCTGGAATACGGCGCTGGAAGGCGCGCGTGCCAAAACTACACGTGTCATTGTTGAAGCTTTTGTCCCGTTTGAGAGCGAAATCACCTTATTGACCGTCAGATCGGTTTCGGGTACGACTTTTTGCCCACCGATTGGCCATATTCAGAAAGATGGGGATTATGTCGAATCCTGGCAGCCCCATGGCATGACGGACAAGCAGCTTTCGGAGGCGGAAGACATTGCCCGTACGATTACGGATGAACTGGGTGGTTACGGATTGTTTGGCGTAGAGCTATTTTTAACGACTGATGGCGTCATATTCAGTGAAGTATCCCCTCGTCCGCATGATACAGGTATGGTGACCATGATCACGCAGGATTTGTCGGAATTTGCACTTCACGTGCGGGCCATCCTCGGATTCCCAGTGCCATCTGTCACGTTGCTTACACCAGGAGCTTCAGCTACTTTGAAGGCAGAAGTGGCTACGCGGGATTTTGTAATAAGCGGTCTGCATGATGCATTATTGCTACCCCGGACACAGGTGCGAGTGTTCGGGAAGCCAGAAACCAAGCCGGGTCGCCGGATGGCTGTAGCGCTTAGCGCTGCAGAAGATGTGGAAACAGCACGGAAGACGGCCAAAGAAGCTGCTAATATGCTGAAAGTGGAGGTAAATCATGTCTAACAATGTGATGATTCCAGTACTGACAATTCGTTCCGTAGAGCTTGGCGATTGCGAAGCCGTAACAGGACTACTAAGAGAAGTCGGATACCCGATGACTTGTGGTGTAATGAAAGAAGTTATGGGAACAACGCGGGAGGACAGTCAAGCGAATATGATGGTTGCAGAAATGGATGGTCGTGTTGTCGGAGTAATCGGCATGCATACGGCTCAAAGCTTGGCTTATCCTGATCCTGCCGTACAAATCACCATGCTAGTCGTGAGCGGGGAGTATCGCGGCGAGGGCATTGGCAAGCGCCTGGTGGCTTGTGGTGAGGAGTGGGGACGTGCGCAAGGATGTTATCATTTATTCATTACTGGAGCGAATAACCGCATCAAACAAGTAGAGGCCCGGGCTTTCTACAACCGAATCGGCTTTGAAAAGCAAGGCTACCGTTTCAGCAAAAAGCTTAGATAATCAGCCTACAACAAGACAATCTAATACTTAAAGCCTCACTACTTTTAACTTAGTTCCGCATGGTTCATTCCGTGCGGGGCTATTTTTTTTTCCAACTTTTATACCATTGATCCTGCTATAAAACATGATATACTGCTAGAGTAAAGATTACAAAGTTGTAACCGGATGCGTTCACACCAAGGCATTTATACAACAAGGAGATGACGAAATGAAGAATATGTTGAAAAAAACACTTGTGATGGGAAGTCTAAGCGCCATTTTATCCGCAGGATTCATCGTTCCGGCATCAGCTTCACCAGCTGACGATTTGACTGCCCAACTACAACAGTGGTTTCAAAATAACGGATATACCGTCAATATGTCCAACGGGACGACTACGATAACAAAGACCGTAATTAAGGATGCATCTGAAAAGGACAAGGCTAAAAACAAAACAACAAATCCTTCATCCGGCAAGCAAACAACAACCAAACAAGGTAGCGAAAAGGCTTCGCAGTCTAGTAACAAGCAACAGGCCCAAAAACAAAACACAAACTCAGGCGCGGGTCAGTCTGCAGGATCTGATGCACAACTCAGCAAGTCCCAATTTGCAGCTGAGGTTGTAAAGCTTGTAAACAACGAGCGCAGCCAAAAAGGTCTGAAGCCCCTTACATCTAATGCGAAGCTTACAGAAGTAGCCTTAGCCAAGGCGAAGGACATGAGCACGAACAATTACTTTTCCCATACATCTCCGACCTACGGTTCACCCTTTGATATGATGAAAAAGTTCGGTGTAACTTATACGTATGCGGGTGAGAATATTGCTATGGGACAACAAACACCACAAGAAGTAATGAAAGCTTGGATGAACAGTCAGGGACATCGTGAGAATATTTTGAAGGCAGAATATACGCAAATCGGTGTGGCTTACTACAATGGATATTGGGTACAAGAGTTCACACGTAACTAAGATGATAGTAAATACGTTCGAAACGTCATGCCGCTGTTATGAAAAGATAGTGGCATGACGTTAATCTGGAGACCCGCTGACACGTTCAGCGGGTCTTTTGGTGTCTCTTATTCCTCCACAGGCATAACCCTTGCTTTATACCAGAAAAGACATAAGGGACGTATTTATAGTATGATAGCAGCAAGTTGAATGGATAGCAGACTATTTATGGAAAGCTAGGTGAGCAAATGAGCTACGAAATTGTGCATGAAGGTGCCTTTGCTATGCTCAAGGTGCAGTTGAACCCCGGGGAAATGATTAAAGCGGAAATGGGAGCAATGGTTTCCATGTCTTCCAGTGTAGATATAAAGGGGACAGTAGACGGTGGACTGTTACGTGGTTTAGGCAGAATGCTAAGCGGAGAAAAATTCTTTTTTCAAGAACTGAGGGCAGCCCGTGGGCCGGCTGAAGTGTTGTTAGCCCCTGCCAGTATAGGTGATGTACAAGCGGTGGAATTGGATGGCACGTATAGGTTGATGGTCCAAAAGGACGGTTTTCTAGCTTGTACAGAAGGCATTGAGGTTAGCACCAAAATGCAAAACCTGATGAAAGGTTTATTCTCCGGTGAAGGTTTTTTTATCGTAGAAATCAGTGGTCGAGGTACGGTATTCCTATCCTCTTATGGAGCCATTCATCCCATTTATATCGCGCCAGGAGAGGAGCGTATTATTGATAATGCTCATCTGGTGGCATGGCCGGATTATATGGATTATAAAATTGAAAAAGCATCAAAAGGCTGGTTGTCCAGCGTAACGAGTGGAGAAGCGCTTGTATGCCGTTTTCGCGGTGAAGGAACGGTACTGATACAAAGTCGAAATCCGGGCAGTTTTGGACAATGGATCAAAAGTTTCATCCCTGATAGCAAATAGTTTGATTCGTTTGATTAGAGATAAGGATGGTCATTTGCCATCCTTTTTTTGCATGTTCATGGGAAATTATATGTGACTCTAAGCATTTATTGCGCTTTTATTCCGAACGGTTTATTTGCAAAATGATATAAGAAGCTTTATGTTTATTTCACTAAGCTATCAGGAGGGAACACGAGTGAATTCATCAAAATGGATTTGGCGGTCTGTCGGTTCCGTTTCCATTGCCGCCACATTGCTATTATTGTACGGATTTATTACAGCAGTACAAAGTATCACGGCTCCAGAGCCAATGGTTAGCACTCAACCTGTACATTCCGGTTCATCGCAGACACAAACTGCGCCATCCGCTACTAATCAGACGGGAGAGTTTCGGGTAGCTGCCATTGGAGATTCGCTAGCCAAAGGCACGGGGGATGACTCCGGAAGTGGTTTTGTGCGTCGGTCGGTGAGCTTGTTAAATAATCAGGAAGGCCATAAGGCTCAGCTCATAAATAATCTGGGGATTAATGGACTGACGACTCAAGGACTATTGACCAAGCTGGATGAGCCTGGTGTTTCTTATGTGTTGAAAAAGGCTAACGTTATTATGGTCTCGATTGGCGGAAATGATTTATTTCAGGGGGCTCAGGCTGCCCAAACCGGCAAAGAGCCGCCTACACTCAGTGGTTTGCGTAAAGCTGTGCCTGATGCCGCCAAACGTCTGCAAAAAGTGCTGACAAAGGTAGGGAAAATCAATCCGAATGCTAAAATTATCTATGTCGGATTATATAATCCATTCAGTGATCTGCAGGAAATGAAAATTCCCGGTAATCTTGTGGTAACAGAATGGAATCTGGCTGCCATGGCAATTACCAACCAAAACAGCAATATGACTCTGGTTCCAACTTTCGATTTATTCCAGCAAAATTTGCCCGTCTATTTATCATCCGATCATTTTCATCCAAACGGACAGGGCTATCAGGCAATCGCTGAACGTATCGCGCAAGGGTTTGCAGTTGCAAACACGAAGGATGCCGATAAAGTGGATAATGAACAACAGTCTACAAGCAGCCAACCTGCTGAAGTGAAAAAGGGAGGGAACAACTAATGAGCATCCAATCTGCTGACAAGAACGGGACTGGAATAACCGAAAATTCGACCTCAAGGGATGCAGTGTCCAGTTTCCATTCCGCCAATCAGGTTGGCAGCACAGGCAGAGACAGAAGCAATAACGAAACAGTTCTCTCTGTTCAGCACGTTAAGAAACGTATCAAACGCAAAATGATCATTCATGATGTCACATTCGACGTTCGTGCGGGTGAAATTTTCGGATTTCTCGGCCCTAATGGGGCTGGGAAAACGACGACTATTCGTATGCTGGTCGATTTAATTAAGCCTACGGAAGGGACGATTACTGTCTGTGGACATAATGTAAATCGTGACCCTGAGCAGGCTTTACGGCATATTGGTTCTATTGTGGAAAATCCAGAGGTGTACAGCTATCTGACAGGATGGGAGAATTTAGAGCATTTTGCCCGTATGCAGCCTGGTGTAGACGAACAGCGTATCCGCGAAGTCGTTGAGCTGGTTCGGCTCGATCGCCGTATCCATGATAAAGTAAGTACGTATTCTCTCGGAATGCGCCAGCGTCTTGGTATAGCCCAAGCCTTGCTCGGTAGACCGAAATTGCTGATTTTGGATGAACCGACGAACGGGTTAGACCCCAAGGGGATCAAGGAAATGAGAGCTTTTATCCGTTTGCTAGCGGCAGAAGGCATGGCTGTATTTGTTTCCAGTCATTTGCTTAGCGAAATCCAGCTGCTATGTGATCGGGTGGCAATTATAAGTCGGGGAAAGGTGCTAGCTGTAGGTGGTGTACGAGAACTGGTTGAGACGCACTCACATATGGCCGTATGGCAACTGGAGCCTCGTGATCAGGGTCTTGCCATATTGCAAAATTCTCCGCATGTGCAAATGATTACGAACGCCGATGAATTAATTGATGACAGTATTGTTGCAGGTAGCGGAGCCGATGCAATTTTTACAGAAATGGATGAAGAGCATATTGCGGAGCTGGTGACACAAATGACGGCTTCCGGTATTTCCGTTAAAGGTGTAACCAAAATCAACCCTACACTGGAGCAGCTATTCCTGAAAATGACGGAAGGTGAGATACTTGAATAACATTTTACCGCTCGTACAAAATGAAACACTCAAAATTATCAAGAAGAAACGATTTTATGTCATTTTACTAGTTTTACTTGTGCTTGTGCCAATTTTTACGTACGCTCAGATGAAAGTGGCAGAAAACAATCGCGAAAAATTCGGCAATGATTGGCGGCTTGAACTGCGTCAGGCGATTACCGATAATCAAAACTCGCTGGGAAGTGACCGGGTTCCCGAGGAATGGAAGACCTACCGTCGGGTCTTTGTGCAGCAGATGCAATATTATTTGGAGAATAATGTTAATCCGAATGAGCCGAGTGGTGTCACTTTTACCAGAGAGTTTATGGATAATTCGATAAATTTGTTCGTTCCGCTGTTGATTATGGCCATTGCCTCCGATCTGGTTTCAGGAGAACGGACGACAGGCACGATAAAAATGTTACTGACCCGCCCAGTCAGGCGGTGGAAAATACTGCTGAGTAAGCTGCTGACATTGTACATGTTCGTTTCGCTCATCATTTTGGCTGTGTTTGTAATTAGCTATCTGATATCAGGCTTGTTTTTTGGTTTTCGCGGTTTTAATGTTCCGGTATTTACCGGATTTCAAATTGTTGGATCGACGGTGGATTTGTCTGCTGTACATGCGATTCCACAATGGCATTATCTGATGCTGCAAGCCGGATTAATCTGGTTTGTCAGTCTTGTGGTAGCTTCGTTAGCCTTTATGGTATCTGTCCTGGTACGAAGTACGGCGGCAAGTATCGTGGTCATGATGGCTGCACTCATTTCGGGCACTATTTTGACAAACATGGCTTCGTCTTGGCAGAGTGCTAAATATTTATTTATGGTTAACCTCCAATTAACCGATTATTTATCTGGAAGCCCCGCCCCGATTGAGGGAATGACTTTACCCTTTTCTTTAGCTGTACTGGGCATTTGGGGGGCTGCGGCATTGATTGTTTCATTCGCCGTCTTTACGAAACGGGATATATTGAATTAAAATGGACAAGGTAAAAGAAAACATCTGTTTGCATTTTTGGTGAAAATCATCAAGAATAAGGCAAAACACGGTTACGATTAGACAAAGGGGGAGCATGAATGGTCGACAAAATCGACTTGTCTGCGGGAGTGTCCGGCACACAAAGCGGAGCTTCAGAATATGGCGCGGACGACATTCAAGTGCTCGAAGGGCTTGTGGCAGTTCGCAAACGGCCGGGCATGTACATCGGGAGCACCAGTTCTTCGGGGCTGCATCATTTGGTATGGGAAATTGTAGACAACGCGGTGGATGAACATCTCGCCAAGTTTTGCTCTCGCATTGATATTACAATGCATAAGGACAGTTCCATTACGGTATCAGACAACGGGCGCGGTATTCCTACGGGAATGCACAAAACGGGAATTCCTACGCCTCAGGTTGTATTCACCATTTTGCACGCCGGAGGTAAGTTTGGCGGTTCGGGATATAAAAAGTCCGGGGGTCTGCACGGTGTAGGTGCGTCTGTAACGAACGCTCTTTCGGAATGGCTTGAAGTAGAAATTTACCGAGACGGTAAGATTCACCGTCAGCGGTTTGAATATTGGCAGGACAAGAAGGGCGTGGAGCATGTCGGGGAACCGACCACAGGCCTTGAAGTGCTGGGCAATACTAACAAGACGGGCTCGAAAATTACATTTAAACCGGATATTCGTGTATTTCAGGCAGGCATTCATTTTAACTACGATACGTTGGCTGAACGCCTTCAGGAGATTGCTTTTCTAAATTCGGGCCTTCGTATTCAACTTAAAGACGAACGCAGCGGAAAGTCAGATGAGTATTTTTATGAGGGTGGAGCAAGTCAGTTTGTTGCTTTTCTGAATGAGGGCAAGGATGTGCTGCATGACGTTATTCACTTTAATGCCGAGAAAGAAGACATTGAAGTAGAGATTGCCATCCAGTACAATGCGGGTTATACAGAGACGATTGCTTCGTTCGTTAACTCCATTCCGACACGTGGCGGAGGTACGCATGAAACGGGATTCAAAACCGCTTACACTCGTGTCATGAACGACTATGCGCGCAAAACGGTGATGTTGAAAGAAAAGGATAAAAACTTGGAGGGCAACGATCTACGTGAGGGCATGATGGCTGTAATCAGTGTCAAGATGGCTGAGGTTGAATTTGTCGGCCAGACAAAGGATCAACTGGGTAGCGCTTCGGCACGGAGTACAGTGGATGCCATCGTATCTGAGCAGATGCAGCGTTTTTTGGAAGAAAATCCGCAGATAGCACAAACTTTGATCAAGAAGGCAGTTCAAGCATCCAGAGCGCGTGAAGCTGCACGTAAAGCTCGGGATGAAATGCGTTCTGGCAAAAAGCGCAGTGAAAGTTCCAATTTGAATGGTAAACTGTCGCCTGCGCAGTCCAAGGATTTTACACGTAATGAGTTGTTTATTGTGGAAGGCGATTCGGCTGGAGGATCAGCCAAGCAGGGACGGGATTCCAAAATTCAGGCCATCTTACCGCTAAAGGGTAAGCCGATGAATCCGGAAAAATCCAAACTGGCGGATATTATGAAGAATGATGAGTACCGTGCTATTACAGCAGCTATTGGTGCGGGGGTAGGAACAGAGTTTTCGCTGGAAGACAGCAATTATTCCAAAATCATCATTATGACCGATGCAGATACAGATGGTGCGCACATTCAAGTGCTGTTGTTGACGTTCTTTTATCGGTATATGAAAGAGCTTATTGATGCAGGACGCATATTTATTGCTCAACCGCCATTGTATAAAATAACTCGAAAGTCGGGTAAGCTCGAAACGGTGCGTTATGCTTGGACTGACGAGCAGCTTGATAATTATTTGAAAGAATTTGGACGGAATTTTGAGCTTCAGCGCTATAAAGGACTTGGGGAAATGAACCCTGATCAGTTATGGGAAACAACGATGAATCCCGATTCACGCACCTTGTTACGCGTTCAGATAGAGGATGCAGCCAAGGCTGAACGTAGGGTGTCCACTTTGATGGGTGATAAGGTGGATCCTCGAAAACGCTGGATCGTGGAAAACGTAGATTTCACGGAATACGTAGAGTAGTGCTATCAAATGAGGTGTATACATGAGCTTATCGGAGCAGTTTTTGCCAGCTTTTCTGGAGGAAGTGGTCGGTGACCGCTTTGGCCGATATTCCAAATATATTATTCAGGATCGGGCGATACCCGATGTAAGGGACGGATTAAAACCCGTACAACGTCGTATTCTTTATGCAATGTACGATTCGGGCAATACGCCGGATAAAGCATATCGTAAATCGGCCAAAACTGTTGGGGACGTTATGGGTAATTACCACCCCCACGGTGACTCGTCGATTTACGACGGCATGGTACGGATGGCACAACCCTGGAAAATGAGTCACGTGCTGGTGGACGGTCACGGTAACTGGGGTTCTCAGGATGATGACCCGGCAGCAGCTATGCGTTACACGGAGGCTCGCTTGTCTCCGATCGCAATGGAAATGCTACGCGATATTGAAAAGCGTACGGTTTTGTTCAAGGACAATTTTGATAACTCGGCCAAAGAGCCTGTTGTGTTGCCGTCTCGTTATCCAAATTTATTGGTGAACGGTTCCAGTGGGATCTCGGCGGGATTTGCGACAGAGATCCCTACGCATAGTTTACGCGAAGTTATTGATGCCAGCATTGCTGTGATGGAAAAGCCGGAGATTGAGTTGGAAGAGATTATGACCTTTATTAAAGGTCCTGATTTCCCGACTGGTGGACTCATTATGGGTGGCGAAGGCATCAAGGACGCTTACCGTACGGGAAAAGGACGCATTTATATTCGTTCCAAAACGGAAATTCAGTCCTTGCGCGGAGGTAAGCAGCAGCTGGTCATTACCGAAATCCCATACCAGATAGTCAAATCAAGGCTCGTAACCGCCATGGAAAATATCCGTTTGGAGAAAAAAGTGGAAGGAATTGCCGAGGTTCGTGACGAGAGTGGACGAAATGGTTTGCGCATCGTTGTGGAGCTGAAGAAGGAAGCCGATGCAGAAGGAATTTTAGCTTATTTGCTAAAAAAAACCGACCTACAGGTGGCATATAACTTCAACATGGTAGCCATTGTGAACAAGGCGCCACATCAGCTTGGACTGAAGTCCATTTTGGAAGCGTATATCGCCCATCAACGCGAAGTTGTCACTCACCGTATCCAGTATGAACTGGAAAAGGCAGAGGATCGTGCCCATGTGCTAGAAGGTTTGGTCAAAGCACTGAACATTCTGGATGAGGTCATCGCAGCCATTAAAGCTTCCAAAAATCGCCAGGACGCGCAAAATAATTTGCAATGGATGTTTGGTTTTAGCGAACGTCAGGCTGATTCTATTTTGACTTTGCAGTTGTACCGTCTCACCAATCTGGAAATCACCACGCTTGAAAAAGAACTGGGTGACATCCAGAAAAAAATCGCGCAATATCGTTCTATTCTGGAAAGTGACCGTAAGCTGATCAGCCTGATTCGCAAGGAACTGTTGGAAATTCGCGAAAAGTACGGCATTGACCGTCGTTCAGATATCCAGGGCGAGGTAGAAGAGATTAAGGTAAACCTGGAAGTCATGGTAGGAGCAGAGGATGTGTTGCTGACACTCTCGAAAGATGGCTATGTGAAACGTACAAGTATGTTGTCATTCACTCGTTCAGGCGGGGAACGTTCAAGTTCCGGTGTTAAAGAAGGGGATTACGTTACCCAATTACTTGATGTGAATACGCTGGATGTATTGCTCATCTTCACTCAGCGCGGACAATACTTTTTATTGCCTGTACATCAGGTGCCAGAGTATAAGTGGAAAGAGCCGGGCACTCCAATTGTCAACGTCATTCCGTTATCGAAGGAAGATCGTATCGTAAGTGTTATTCCGCTCAAAAACATTGAGGAAATCGGCAAAAGCCTGGTATTTGTAACCAAGAAGGGCCAAGTAAAGCGTACAGAATTGAAAGAATATGCTACAAAACGTTCTAGTGCCGTAGCCGCCTGCAAAGTAGCAGGGGACGATGAGGTATTATCGGTAACGTTAAGCGAGGGTACCCGGGATATTATGCTGATTACCCGCGCGGGTATGAGTATACGCTTCAAGGAGCAAGAGGTTAATGCGATGGGCCGCGTCTCGGCTGGTGTCAAAGGTATACAGCTAGCGGAGGGCGATGAAATTATCGCGGCGTTATGGGTAGAAGAGGATGAAGGAGAAGTGTTGGTGCTGACCGAGTCCGGTTATGGTAAGCGTACGCTTCTGTTGGACTATCCTACACAGGGAAGAGGCGGCAAAGGTATCACCACCTTTGAGTTCAAGGAAGGCAAACGAGTACGTTCGAATGGAAATCGAATCGTGGCTGCCTTCTATTGCCGTGAAGCTGTTCAATTATTTGCAATCACAGCAGAAGGACAAACGATGTCCTTCCTTTCGGAAAAGGCTCCTTTGACCGACCGAAAGGATACAGGCAAGCTGCTGGCTCCAGTGGAGAAGAAGGACGAAATTGTGAATGTGCTGCTGCGTAGTGAGCCGCAAGCTTCTCAGTCTATAGAATAATAGGAAAAGTCAAGCGCTTATTAGCTCGAAAAAGAGAGGTCCTCTCGTGCCATTCCGGCACGAATGAGGACCTTTTTGCCGTCATGGTGTCGAACTCTGACCAGCCTTCAAAACCCAGGTGAGACTTCCTTCCCCTTTTCATTTGATGCTTCAAAAACGGCAGGAAACCGGGGCTAAATGGCGAAAATTTAATGTGATGAAATACAATCCGGACGGTGGCCCATACGGTAACTTTGATGCTTTTACTGACCCTGTTATTTAAAGGAGTGAGGCAAAATGCAAACGACCGAATTTGCGAAAATCTGGTCCAGAATGGCTAAGGATTATAAGGTTCATATGGAGCAGCAGCTGGCTCCATCATTAACCGAAGCTCAACTTACGGTGCTGGAGGTTTTGAACGAATACGGCCGTATGAAACCGTCTCAACTAATTCCATATCTCGCCACCACACCAGCCGCGGTTACGATGCTGCTGGATCGGATGGAGCGGAATCGACTGGTCACCCGTTTCAGAGATGTAAAGGACCGTAGAATTGTATGGATTGTCATTTCGGATCAAGGGAGAGAAGAAGTAGAGCGTGGAATACGAATACGGGATGATTTTCTGGGTTCTGCACTAAACCGAATTTCTCAGCACAATCAAAATTTGCTGGTTTATTTGTTGGGGAAAATTACAACGAAGGCGAAGACTTCAGTATCGGCAAGTGAGAATGAGGGAGTAAAGGAACCAATAGAGCGAGCAGAATAACTAGAATGGTGGCTACATGAAAAGTAGCTGTACGCAGCAGGTTATCATTTTAAGGTAAGTAGGAGTGCGCGGATGTAAATACCTATCGTGGTATTCATACCGCGCCTTTTTTGTGTTGAAGTATAGGTGGTATTTGGGTGAATGTTGACATTTACATAAGAGATGATAAAATAATAGTTATAAATAAATAACATTTCGCATGCAAATAGTTGCTAGTTTATGTATATGGATTGTGAATTGGGGATTAGAAAGAAGGATGGTTTCAGTGAGTGACAGAGAGGAAGACAGACTTGAGGTGTACCGGATTATTCAATCGGTAAGGGAGATTAACAAAACGATATTTTATGCCTTCTGGAATGAGGAGCAGCATTTGGATCTGACGGCCATTCAGCATATGGCTTTGGCCATTCTGAATAAACGCCCCGACATCGGGTTATCCGAGTTGGCAGACATAGCGCATGTGGGAAGCAGCTCTATGAGTGGGGTGGTTGACCGCTTGACCAAGGCAGGATATATTGCTCGCGGACGGCATGAGCATGACCGTAGATCCTTAGTGCTGACGCTTACGCCGGAAGGGAAAGATATCATGCAAAAAGTAGACGACATGTGGATGGAGCGCGTCTTGCCCATTCTGGACATTCCGAAGGAGCATCTAGAGATGGTCCTGGATATCCATAAACAAATGATTATGAAATTAACACCGAAGGGAATGAATCAACTTGAGCAGTCCTCAAATGACACTACCAGGTAATGTACGCAGAGCACCCATTGTGGCCGCTCTGTTGATTGGTGCGATAGTAGCGATATTAAATCAGACGTTGATCAGTGTGGCTTTACCGAAAATGATGAGTGATCTGAATATAGATGCCAATATAGCTCAGTGGCTTAGCACGGGCTTTATGCTCGTGAATGGGGTATTAATCCCGGTGACCGCGTTCTTGATTGCCCGTTTCTCCACTCGTAAATTGTTTATTAGTGCGATGACTATTTTTTCAATCGGCACGCTGTTATGTGCTATAGCACCGAGCTTCAGCATATTGCTGATCGGTCGGCTTATTCAGGCCGCGGGGGCAGGTATCATGATGCCCTTAATGATGGTCGTTATCTTGAACATCTACCCAATAGAGCGTCGTGGCCGGGCGATGGGAACCCTGGGGATTGCTATGGGTTTTGCTCCAGCCATTGGGCCAACCTTATCCGGTTATATAGTACAGCATTATGACTGGCGGGTATTGTTCTGGATCATCCTGCCGATTTCAGTAATTTCGATTGTGATCGGATTTATTTTTCTAAAAAATGTAACGGAGCAGTCCAAGCCAAAGCTGGACATTCCCGGCATCATTTTGTCTACGCTCGGTTTCGGTGGACTGTTATACGGCTTTAGTGATGCAGGAACATCAGGTTGGGGAAGTATTCCGGTCCTGTCTACGCTTATCGTTGGGACAATTGCGCTTATTTTGTTTATTGTTCGCCAATTGAAGGCAGATGAGCCTATGCTGGAGTTCCGTATCTTTAAATACGATGTGTACAGCTTGACGACAATCATTAATGTGATTGTGACGATGGCTTTGTACGCCGGTATGATATTGCTTCCGATTTATTTGCAAAATATTCGGGGTTTTACACCGCTCCAGTCCGGTATGCTGATGTTACCAGGAGCGATTCTAATGGGGCTCATGTCTCCTGTAACGGGGGCTATTTTTGACCGAATTGGAGCACGCTGGTTGTCTGTAATTGGTTTGCTGATTATGGCTATAACGACTTGGGAATTTACACGGTTGACCGAAACAACCACCTATATGACACTGTTAATTAATTATACGGTGCGGATGTTCGGGATGTCGTTGCTGATGATGCCGATCCAAACGGCCGGGTTGAATCAGCTTCCACAACGATTGAATGCACATGGTACGGCGATGAGTAACACGCTGCGTATGATTTCCGGCTCGATTGGGACGGCAATTCTGGTGACAGTGATGTCTACACAAAGCAGCAACCGTTTGACATCGATTATTACATCTGAGGGACTAACCGTGACGGATAAAGCAGGGATGCTGGCTGCAGGCAATCAAGCTACAATTTATGGGATTAACTCGGCTTTTATCATTGCAACAGTGTTGAGTGTGGCCGCTCTGATTTTAGCGTTTTTTATCAAAAATACGAATGCAAAAAACGCCCATCCCCATCAACAGCTGGTAAGCAGCAAGAAGGGGCAGTCCGTGGCTTCCTCGTCATAAAAGGATAAGATTACGCATTAATTTAATTTTCTACAAAAAGGAACCTGTAACGCATGTGAACAAACATGCATTGCAGGTTCTTTGTGCAAATGGGGATTGAGGATGTAGATATCCAGATGGAGCAGGGCTTTTCGGTTCAAATTTCAGTCGTAATCATGTTCTCGTAAAGCGACCTGGGCCATTCATCCCATGGAAATTGGACAGGAGGTAACGAGTGAAATCTCATATCGTCCTTGCTAACCGGATGCGGTGCTCCAGCGAGTAAGGACCAAAGCGCCAGCTGTTGACCGGGCCGACTCAGATGACCCCCATATTTTTGGTCACCGTAGAGGGGACAGCCGATCGCCTGCATTTGCACACGAATTTGGTGTGAGCGTCCGGTGTGCAACTTAATCTGCACGAGACTGAGTCCATCTGCTTGTCCGATTACGCGATACTCCAAAATGGCTTCCTTCGCACCAGCCGTGCCAGGCCGAACCGTTTGAACCGTGTTGGTTCGACTATCCTTTAGCAGGTAATGGGTCAGACGGCCTTGCGGGGCCGTAGGAACGCCATTCAGAACGGCTGTATACAGTTTGTGAAAATGACGACTTCGAACCGACTCTGACAGGCGAGAAGCAGCTTTGGACGTCTTAGCAAAAATCATGGCTCCACCTACAGGCCGATCCAGTCTGTGAACTAAACCCAAAAAAACGTTACCAGGCTTATTGTGTCTAATTTTTAAATCTTCCTTGAGTAAAGACAACAGATCAGGATCACCACTGGCATCCTCTTGCGTTGGAACATTGACAGGCTTTACAACCGCCAAAACATGATTGTCCTCATATAGGACAGGGATGTTCGACTGTGCATGTTCATGCCGAGTAAGTTCATTTTGAGTCATAAGAGGAATTTAAGCCTCCCAGCGTCCGAGAATACCACAAGGCAAATTCAATCCCGAGCGTGTGATCGGCAATCCGATTTCACCAGCGCTAATTTGGCCGCCGTATTTTTGTTGCATTGTCATGCTCAGCATGTTGCGCAATACAGTAGGCGAAATACCTGTAGTATAGGAGTTAATCAGCATGAACAGCGGTTGATCCGAAATGATGCTCATGCAGGATTCAAGAAACGGGTATAAGCTTTCTTCAAGCTTCCAAGTTTCACCGTTCGGTCCGCGTCCGTAAGAAGGAGGGTCCATAATAATGGCATCATAACGGTTGCCCCGACGTTGTTCCCGTTGCACGAACTTGAATACGTCATCCGTAATGAAGCGTACCGGACGGTCAGCCAGACCGGACAATTGAACGTTTTCCTTTGCCCACTGTACCATGCCTTTGGCCGCATCCACATGAACTACACTGGCTCCTGCATACGCAGCAGCAGTAGTGGCTCCTCCCGTGTATGCAAACAGGTTCAGTACGGAAATCGGTCTGCCTGCGCCTTTGATTTTATCCATCATCCAGCTCCAGTTTGCTGCTTGCTCCGGAAAAAGACCAGTATGCTTGAAGCTGGTGGGTTTAATGTGGAATTTAAGCGGTCCATAGCTAATGGTCCAGCGCTCGGGGATAGGTTTTTTCATATCCCAGTTGCCGCCACCGGAGGAACTGCGGTGATAATGCCCATGAACATTACGCCATTCAGCTGTTTCCTGGGCCAAAGGCCATATGATTTGCGGATCGGGACGACGAAGGACAATATCACCCCAACGTTCCAGTTTTTCACCACCGCCTGTATCCATTACTTCGTAGTCTTTCCATTCTTGTGCTACATACATGTACAATCCATCCTTCAGCAGTCAATTCAGGATTCAGGCAGCAAGCTGCACAGAAATCCCCATATGGAGTCTATTGTACAACAAACCACAGCAACAATCGAATGATTACATAAATAAGTAAGTAGTCACTTGGTCTAAAATATTTTTTCTCGGATGTACTTGTAATTATAGCGCTTCCATATTAAAATGAAGCCAATCCCACTTGTACGTATAACCATCCGTTTTTTATTATAATAATGAAAATGGGATGAATTGTACGTACATAATATTTTTTTATCAACACAGCTGAAATTCTACTTCATTAAACAGGCCTCTAATTAATTTGCTTATCCATAGGTTTTCAGCCAGCAGCCGCATGTCATGCGGCTGTTTTGCGTATATTTCCCCAAGATTAAACCTAGTTTTTGAAATTAACATTTGACAATGAGAATCATTATCAAATATTATTTGAGTAACAGGGAGTGAAAGCATCCCATATTTCAAATAAAGGTGAGGGATGAACTTGGGTAAAATTATGATTACTTATGCCAGTTTGACCGGTAATACAGAGGAAATTGCGGAATTGATCGCCGAGGGCGTCCGTCAGGCAGGACATGAGGCTGAGTTGAAGGCTTCGTATGATTGCAGCGCGCAAGAACTGCTCGCATATGACGGGTTCCTGCTGGGTGTATATACATGGGGAGATGGTGAGCTTCCTGATGAATTTTTGGATTTTTACGAGGAACTAGACGAACTTGATCTGTCTGGTAAAAAGACGGCAGTATTTGGTAGTGGAGATACATCCTATACGCAATTCTGTGGTGCAGTGGACTTGGTAGAGGAAAAAGTCAAAGAACGCGGCGCATCGGTCATTCAAGAGAGTCTGAAGATTGAATTCAATCCATTGGATGATGATAAGGAGAATTGCCGAGCTTACGGAAGACAATTTGCACAGGCTGGTATTGAAGTGTCCTGAGAAGAGAGTGAGGGATAGGTATGCGCAATAGCGATAGCTTAAGCGGCTTTCCTCTTCTGCACGACTATCAGCTGGAGGAGATGTGGAGAACTCCACAGCCAATCCGTCAATCACAGAGGAAAAGAGGGCGTGAGGGCTGGAATTGGCGGCAACGGGTTCAATATGCAGTAGGGCATGCGCTCAACGAATACTTTGGAATGGAAGTAAAGGTACGGCGGGAAGTCCCTGTCCAGTATGTGCTGGAGAAATGGTGGCCCAAGCAGTCAGACAGCTTTGAATCTTTGTTCCATTATTGGGATGTCAAAAATAAAGTGTCAGGTGAGTTGTCAAAAATTTGTGGCTTAAATAATGACTTGATGGTGCCTGTGATGCTGTATGAACAATTTTGTACGTCTGTGCCTGAGTTAGAGATCAATATTTCGCTTATTGTTCAGGCTGCTTGGCAACTATCAGCAGAAACAGATTCCCTGCTCATTCAAAAGTACATCGTTGACTATAATCCTAACGTTATTAGTACATTCCAACATATGACAAATGTATTTTGTTATTACGCATTTGGGGCCCTTCCTCAGCTTATTGAGGTATACTGTCTGCTGGAAGGCAAGAAGGTCCGCTTCATTCCGGGGCCTGCTTCTTTACAGCAATCTCTGGATTATGTGAGGCTATTGAGGGATTCCAAAGATGATGTACATGGGACGTCAGAACGCTGTCGTTGCGGGGGTTGCATGGAAAAGCAAGCTTCTCAAGGGAATAGAATGAATAAGAACACGAAGGAAGGACAGGAGGCGAAAAACTGCAAACAACGGTCAGCTGTACCTACGCCTTTCTCTTAACATTATTGTGTAACCCTTTAATTGTAAACTATCCCTTTTCGTGAAAGAGCCTTGGAAACAAGGTTCTTTTTTATGAAAAAAAATTATGAAAAAACTGAAAATTTATGTTGCCTGAATAGATAAATATATCTATAATATTTCAATGTACAATAGTTATATGAAAATATTTAAATATAAAAGACGGTTTGTGGACCATGGATCAGATTGTCCTATGTACATAAAATAAGTCCTGTCTTTTGCATGGCACGTTGCCATGTGTTTATTTACGTTCTCCATTTGGTTTAATGGCCTAATATTTCAATTTTAAAATATTAGCGTTGAATAATAAAAATTTTTTGGACAACAGGGGTGGAAGAAGTGAGTAAGAAAACTGTATTGCCAATCCTCATTGTACTGCTCGTTCTGAGCGGTGGAGCTATTGGCTACTATTATTGGTATCAAGCAACACACTTTGTTAAAAGTGACGATGCGCGCATTCAAGCCGATCAATATAAGGTAATGCCGCAAATCTCCGGAGAAATAAGCCACATTGATGTGGAAGAAGGAGATGTTGTTCAGCGTAATGAACCGATTGCCGAGCAGGATGTATCGGGGCTGGATGCGAGCATGATCAGCAAGTCCGTACTGCGCGCGCCGATCAATGGAACTGTCATTAAGATTTATTCGAAAGAGCATGAAATCGGATCGCCGGGTAGTGCTGTTGCAACTATGGTGGATATGAACAGCTTGTATGTATCCACGAATATTGAAGAAAATGACATTAACCGCATTAAACCAGGACAGCTTGTTGACATTACGCTTGATGCAGCAGGGGACCAGGTGATTCAGGGTAAAGTTCGTAAAGTAGGCGAAGCCTCCAACGCCGTGTTCTCACTCGTTCCTGCAGTAAACACAAGTGGTAATTTTAACAAGGTGACTCAGCGTGTGCCTGTAGAGATTGCTGTGAACAAGCCGAAGGATCTGAAGCTTATTCCTGGAACGAACGTGGAAGTAAAAATTCATACACCTTAAAAAGGAGGGGTCCATGTGGCTGCCAATGATATTGCTGCTGCTCCTTCGACAGATTCTTCCAAAGAACGCTGGCTTGCCTTTTTCGCTATCGTTTTAGGCGCCTTTGTCGCCATTCTGAACAACAGTCTGATCAATGTCGCCATTCCTAGATTGACGACGGATTTAGGATCTACGACGACACGTATTCAGTGGGTTATTACAGGTTACACGCTTGCATCTGGTGTAATCGTACCGATTACCGGATATATGGAGCAGCGCCTCGGATACAAAAAGTTTTTGATTCTAGCGCTCAGCGTATTTTCGCTGGGAACGGGAATATGTATTTTTGCATGGAGTGATTCTTCCCTGATCGCAGCACGGGTGCTGGCTGGTCTGGGCGGTGGTGTTATTATGCCGCTGAGTATGACGATTATTTACAAAATTATGCCGCGTGAACAAATCGGTATGTCCCTTGGTATATGGGGGATCGCCGCAATGGCAGCGCCGGCTGTAGGGCCTACGCTTAGCGGATATTTGATTGAGTGGTTTAACTGGCGGTTCTTGTTTATTGTCAGTGTGCCGGTTGCTTTATTTGCAATTTTAATGGTTATTCTTCTAATCAAAGAGCCGCCTAAAGTAGAGCCGAAGCCGTTTGATCTACCGGGCTTTTTGCTGGCCGCAACTTGTGCCGGAACACTCTTGTACGCATTGACCAACGGCCAGCGTGATGGCTGGACTTCTTTTGGAATTGTATCCCTGCTGTTTATTGCTTTCTGGGCACTTGTTTTTCTGATCTATGTAGAAAGCGGCAAGGATAATGCTGTAATTGAAATCTCATTATTCAAGAATTCAAAGTATACGATTAGTGTTATTGCCTCTAGTCTGGTCATGATGGGGATGTACGGAGGAACGTTCCTAACACCGTTGTTTTTGCAAAATATCCAGCGTGTGTCACCGATTGATACTGGTATTATCCTCATTCCACAGGCCATTGCCATGGCGGCTATGATGCCCATTGCCGGGAAGCTGTTCGATAAGTTCGGAATTGTGCCTTTGGGGCTTGTGGGCCTGACGCTAACCAGCTTTATGACCTATCATCTTCACCAGCTTACGCCAGATACTTCGCATGCCTGGTTGGAAACCGTAATGGCATTACGGGGTCTGGGAATTGGTATTTGCATGATGCCATTATCCACGGTCGGTATGAATGCCGTTCATCCGAGCAAGGTAGCCAATGCATCTACAGCATCCAATCTGGTACGTACTGTAGCTGCATCTATGGCGATTGCAGTGCTAACCGCCATTATGCAAAGCCGTTCGGCTGCTCATGCCCAGCAAATTTCGGAGTCCATTACACCAGACTCGGCTCATACGCTACAAGCGACATTGGGCAGCTCATGGATGTCATCCATAAGTAGTTTAATCACACTAGATGCCACATCAAGAGGGATTGGGGATACGTTCCTCATTTCATCCATACCGCTGTTTTGCACGATTCCACTAATCTTTTTGTTTATTCAGAGGAAGAAAGCAAAGACACAGCCGGAAGCTTAATCAAGGAACTATAAAATACGACTGGATGACTTACATTATTTCCACGGACAGAAAGAAAGGGAATTATCATGAAAATATTGAGAGTAGAAAGTACATTAGCGGCTTTAGTGCTCGGCGGCGCAGTGCTGGCAGGCTGCTCCAGTAATAGCGGGGCGGCTCAGGATATGGTCGTTCCGGTTAAAATCAGCCAAGCACAGCAGGGAATTATCGGACAGGGGAATATTTATACAGGAACGGTTACACCATCGGAGACGGTGAACATCGTGCCTAAAGTGGGCGGTAAAGTGGTTGAACTGCCTGTGGATATTGGCTCCGAGGTTAAAAAGGGTCAAGTACTGTTCAAGCTTGATGATAAGGACATGCGGAATAATGTTGCGAAAGCCCGCGCCGCAGCAGCTGCGGCAGCAGCCGGAGTAAGCACCGCTCAAGCATCCCACGAATCTACGATGGTTCAGGCAAACTCGGGCTTAGTGCAGTCCAAGAGTGGCGTGATTCAATCCCAAAGTGCAATCAATCAGGCACAGGGAGCTATTAATCAAGCCACTACAGCCGTAGAACAAGCAACACATGGTGTCTCCTCGGCAGCCAATACGGTGAAACAAACGCAGCAAGCTTTGGCAGATGCACAGAAGAATGTAACACGTACACAAAGTCTATTTGATGCAGGTGCGAGCACCCAAGCTCAATTAGAACAAGCCAAAACAGCAGTCGTGAATGCGGAAGCGGCTTACAATAATGCACAAAATGCGCAGGCTAACGCGCAAGATCAGCTGGTAGCTGCGCAGAAGGCTCTAACTACAGCTCGCAACAGCTATGATTCAGCAAAAAATAGCTACAGTAATGCAAATAGCGGTTACAGTAATGCACAAAATCAGCTCAAAGTATCTCAAAATACTGCGGTTATCGAGTCCAGCCAACAATCTCTTAAGCAGGCTCAGCTGAATGTGAACATTGCTCAGGATGCATTGGATGACACCGTTGTTACATCACCGATCAATGGTATTGTGGGCACGAAAAATGCAGAAGTGGGCGAAATGGTATCCGCTCAGTCTCCTGCGCTGGTCATCGCTAATCTGAGTACGGTCAATACATTGATCTATGTTCCAGCGGAGCAGATCAACAATGTAAAAGCAGGTGACAAGGTACAGGTTCGTGTTGCAGCTTCCAACATTGTAACAACAGGTACAGTTAAAAATGTAAGCCCGTTGGATGCAAGTGGAAAAGGCTATCCTGTAAAAATCTCAGTAGCGAATCCAGACACGAAACTGAAATCCGGCATGTTGGCTGATATCAGCTTTGTCGCTGCCAATGCACAAGAAGGAATTGTGGTTCCTACTGCGGCAGTTCAAAAGGATCAAGGTAAAGAATATGTATATGTTGTAAACGGAGACCATGCGAAACGTAAGGAAGTGAAGACTGTTCAGACGGCAGGTTCACAAACACTCGTTACCAGTGGCTTGAGCAATGAGGAGAATGTGATCGTGAATAATCTGGCATTGCTGTCCGATAACTCACCGATTACAATTAGCCAATAATTAGGCTCTAAACTTACGTACTATATTATAGTAGAAGTTTATTATGAATATGCAAAGACAGCCTGCTTAGCGGGCTGTCTTGTTTTTATTTCATTCAGCAAATTTTACATAGGATTAATGTCGATATGGGACTATTTTTGACGAACATTGGTAGAATAGGATAGACTAAATTGGAAATAGATAGTTTACGAGATCTCAGACAAGCGATCGGAGGAATTGTAAGATGGAAGTGAAATTGGTAGTGGATTATGAAGCTTATGAGAATGGCCAAACGATGGCTAAATCTATTGAGGAACTGGCAGCCAAGCCGGAGAGCGCGCAAGTTACAGATCTCATCATTGGAGATTGGGGCGGCGCCTATGAAAGTTCACCAGAGGATTTTATCCCAGTGTTAGTGAAACTCAAAGATCAATTCCCTAAGATACGCAAACTGTTTATTGGTGATATGGAATACGATGAGTGTGAGGTTTCCTGGATTAACCAGACGAATCTGTCCCCATTGTTAGAAGCGTTTCCAGCATTGGAGTCCTTTCATATCAAAGGTAGCCAGGACCTGAGCTTGGAGCCGCTTCGTCATAACCATCTTCAAGAATTGGTTATTATCTGTGGTGGTCTGCCTGTGAGCGTTCTTGAGCAAATACGTAATGCTGAACTGCCTGAACTGCGCAAGTTGGAACTGTATTTGGGTGTCGAGAACTATGGCTTTGACGGTAGCCTGAAAGATGTTTTGCCGTTTTTAGACAGCAATCCTTTTCCCAAACTTACATACTTGGGACTCAAAGATAGTGAAATACAGGATGAAATTGCAATTGCAGCAGCTAATGCCCCTGTGATTGGACAATTGGAAGTGCTGGATCTCTCACAAGGTACGTTGTCTGATAAAGGTGCAGAAGCACTACTGGCTAGTGAAAGTATAAAAGGGCTGAAGCATCTGGATTTGAGCTATCATTATATGTCTAGTGAAATGATGCAACGTTGGAAAAACTCAGGTCTATCTGTGAACGTGGAAGATCAACAAGAAGCGGATGAGGAAGATGATTGGCGCTATCCATCACTGACTGAGTAATTTGTACAAATGGATTTCTAAAACGGACTGTTTTCAAAATTAAATTGATCTAAAGTGAGGCGGCTCTATGGTTAGGATGTCAGACTGTAATGTCAGCGAGCCGTTTATCTTGTTCGGTAATCCGGGAAATCGTCGAACTACTGGGCTGCAGGAGGCGAGAAGCAGATTAATGCTTCCGCCCGCTCTGGAGGTTTCCTATAAGAATGTGCTGGAAGCTATTCGGCAGAAACAAGGTCTGAGCGAGCTGATGTTGCGAATAGCTGCACGAGCTACGCAAGATAGCGTGAATGGCAGTTCCTTTGTGCAAGAGAGCATTGATCAGTTACTGGCGGGGCAGATGGACAGTGGCCCGCTGCTTCGCCTGGATGCACCGGGCGAAAGCTTTGAGGTAGAGCGAGAGTTGATTGCTTTGGGCGCTCCGGATGCTGAGGGAGACGATTCTCTGTTGCCATGTCCGGAATGGACACAAGGCACAGGTATATCGGCGGCAGAAGCGCGATGTCTGCAGGAGCAGCACGGTCGTATTTGGCACCCGGCACAATGGTTCCGGGGCTATTGCCGTCTGCTGGCCTGGCTACGAGATGAAGTGGCTCTGCTCTGGCCCTCGTCACACTGGATGAACGACCCGGCGGAAGTTGCCGTGATGTTCGACAAACGGCGTTGTAGCGCCGATTTAGGCAAGGCAGATATAAGGGTTCCACCAGTGCTTGCATCTTCAGGTGGTGCATTTCGTGATGTTGTCGATCTGCACACGGCAATGAAGGAGAGCGGGTTTCACCGCGTATTTGTGAAAATATTTTGTGGGTCCGGTGCTTCTGGTGTCATGGCCTATCAGGTACACCCCCATACACACGCAGAACTGGCGGTGACCACGATTGGAACGGAAATCATACACGGACAGCGCGTGTATTATAATGCCGGACGATTGCGTCGTTATACGGATAAGCAAGACATTCATGCTATCCTTAACTGGCTTTGTCTGGAAGGGGTACATGTAGAGCGCTGGATTCCCAAAGCGACCTTGAACGGGCGTGTTTATGATGTGCGCCAACTCGTGTGCGGATCAGAAGCTTGCCATGCGGTTTTACGTTTGAGCCACAGCCCTATTACGAATTTGCATTTGCGTAATGAGCGGCTCTCGCTGAAGGAAGCCGGATTACCACAGAATACGGTGGAATCGGTCCAGCTTACTGCGAAAGCCGCTATGAGTGTTTTTCCGGCGTCCATGGTTGCTGGACTGGATGTACTGGTTCCGGCTCATGGGGGTCGTCCCTATGTGTTAGATGTTAATCCGTTCGGTGATTTGCTGTACCGGGTTGAACATCAGGGTTGGAACCCGTATGAATGGGAAATGCTGCACCTCGCTAATAGGAGCGTGGGTACGGAAAGGAAAGACAGATATGACTGATATGAATCAAATTGTCGGCTCTCATGATATTGTCATGATTACGCTTGATACTCTGCGTTATGACGTAGCAAAGCTGGAAGAAGAGAACTGTCCGAATTTGTGCGGCTCCGGGTCGTGGGAAAAGCGCCATACACCGGGTAGCTTTACCTATGCTGCACATCATGCTTTTTTTGCCGGATTTTTGCCGACTCCAGCGAATACAGATAAGACTTCACATATCCGTCTGTTCCACACCAAGGATACGGGATTGCGTACGCATCCACATACGTGGCTGTTCGATGCCCCGGATATTGTATCCGGGCTAGAGGGTGAAGGTTATCGGACCATCTGTATCGGCGGCGTTATTTTTTTCACAAAGAAAAATAAGCTTGCCAAGGTGCTGCCTGGATATTTCCAAGAAAGCTACTGGCGTATGAACTTTGGTGTTACCAACCCCCGTTCGACGGAGAATCAGGTGAATCATGCTCTGAAACTGTTGGAAAATGCAGACCCGTCACAGCGCTTGTTTTTATTTCTGAATGTATCAGCGATCCATGGGCCTAATCATTATTTTGTGAAGGGCGCAGCCAAAGATTCAGTGGAGTCTCAACGGGCAGCCTTGCGGTATGTGGATGGTGAACTTGGACGTTTGTTTGATGCTTTGCGAAATCGGGGCAAGACGTTTTGCATGGTTTTTTCCGATCATGGTACAGCTTATGGGGAAGACGGCTATGAAGGACATCGTCTGGCGCATGAGGTAGTCTGGAATGTGCCTTACCGCGAATTTATTTTATAGAGCAAATAGAAGTATAGATTGCACTGGTAAAATATCAAGAAATCAATCCAGCGTGAGGAAGGAGCAGAAATGAAAGCCATAAATCTGAATCACTCGCATCCAGCGGATGCGCCAGCCCCGGAGATAGACACAAACTTAGCACCGTCTAGGTTTCAGTGGCCTGAAACTCCTGCTGAATGGGCAAGCACAATCCGTGAAGCTCCTTACCGCTCCTATCTGTACTCTTACCCGCATAAAACGGCCTATCGTCCGTTTGATACACCACTCTCATTACAGGAGTTGTGGGAGAAGGAGGAGTTAGAAAGCTATTTTTTGTATATGCATATTCCATTTTGCGCGGCTCGCTGTGGATTTTGTAACCTGTTCACTTTGCCGGACAAGCGTCTGGATGTACATAAGGAGTATGTGGATGCACTAGAAAGACAAGCCAAGCAATGGGCACCCATTATGGGGCGTCGACCTTTTTCACGTTTTGCGATCGGCGGCGGTACACCGACCTTATTGGAGGCTCCTTTGGTGGAGCGCTTGTTTGACATTGCGGAAAATATTATGGGACTGGACCCTAAGCGAGCTTCTATTTCGGTGGAGACCTCTCCCGATACTGTGACTGAGGACAGGTTGGAGGTGCTCAAGCGCCGCGGGACAGATCGTGTCAGTATGGGAATTCAGAGCTTTGTGGAATCAGAAAGTGCCGCCATATACCGACCTCAGAAGCCCAAACTTGTTAGAGAAGCACTTGAGCGGCTGGTGGAATACAACTTTCCTTTGCTGAACGTAGATCTGATCTATGGCTTGCCTGGTCAAACGGTGGAAACCTGGCTGTATTCTTTAGAGGAAGCCCTGTCTTACTCGCCAGGAGAAATATTTCTTTATCCGTTATATATTCGAGAAAATACGATTTTAAAGCCAGGCTATACCGGGCTGGATCATGATATTCGCCTTAGCTTGTATGAAGTGGCGCGCGAACGGCTCAAACAAGCAGGATATGTACAATACTCCATGCGCCGTTTTGCAAAAAATGATGGTATATCCAGCAAAGAGCTTTTGCCCTACAGTTGCCAGGAGGAAGGTATGGCTGGTCTGGGGTGTGGTGCACGCTCCTATACACGCAATGTCCACTATGCCAGCCGTTATGGGGTTAGTGCAGCAGCTACCCGTAGCATTATCGCAGATTATGTTGCTGCGGAGCGTCATGATCTGGCTGACTACGGCTTTATTTTAAATGTGGATGAGAGTAAGCGACGCTTTATCTTAAAAGCGCTTCTTCATCGGGAAGGTTTGGAGCTATCGGCCTATGCAGAGCGCTTCGGTGTATCCCTGTCGGACGATTTTACAGGAATGTCGTTGCTGTTGGAATCCGGTATGGCTGTCGTCGAGGAGGGTACGCTGCGACTTACAGAGGAAGGAATGGCCTATTCCGATGCGATTGGGGACTGGATGATCTCCACATCAGTACGTGAGCGCATGGAAGGATATGTAGGCGCATGAGAGCGACCTTATATTATCGTGGTTCGTTGACCTCGTGTAACTATGCTTGCCCTTACTGCCCGTTCAGTAAAAACGTTGATAGTCGGGAAACGTTGAACAAGGATAGGGCCCAGTTGGAACGTTTTGCTGATTGGGTACGTGAACAGGGCGTTTTGGGGCATCGTCTCTCTATTTTTTTTAATCCGTATGGAGAAGCCTTGATTCATTCCTGGTATCGCAAGACCATGATTGAGTTTTCCCACATGGCGCATGTGGAAAAAGTGGCGGTACAGACGAATCTCTCGACGAAGCTGGATTGGACGAAAGAACTGAACCCGGAGACTGCTGCGCTGTGGGCTACATATCACCCTGGAGAGACGAAAGAGCAAGTTTTTATATCGCAGGCTATGAAGCTATATGAACTTGGTATTTCCTATAGTGTCGGTACCGTCGGGTTAAGACAAGCCTTCCCAGCTATTCGTTCCTTAAGATCGCAACTTCCAAGGGATGTTTATTTGTGGGTCAACGCCTACAAGGATCGACCCCATTATTATACAGATGCTGAAGTCACTGAATTAACTGCGATCGACCCCTATTTTCAATGGAATTTAAAGGATTATAGCAGTCAGGGACGGGCATGTCGCGCCGGTGAAGATGTATTTTATGTCCAGGGTGACGGAAGAGTAAAACACTGCTATCAGGATCGACGGGTACTTGGACACTTATATAGGGATGGTCTTGAGGGTCTGAGTGGCAAACGTCCGTGCCGGATGGAAGAATGCGGCTGCTATATCGGCTATATTCATATGGAAGAGCAGCCATTTCAGGAAATGTACGGTAGTGGCTTACTCGAAAGAGTGCCGCAAGTACAGGTATCTCCGGTTCCATCATTTAGCAGACAGGCTGTTCATAGAGATAATGAATCCATATAACAAGGGGTGTCCACATCTAAATGTAATACTATAGCACCTTGATCTATTAGAGAAACGATCAACAAAAAACCGACCCTTGCCATCAAGCAAAGGTCGGTTCATTTGTTTTATAATAACTCTATACGACTGTTCTATGCGAAATAATCAAGTTTGGACAATAGCAGTAATTTCTTCATCCAGATCCAATCTGATTTGTTCGCGATAGGCACGAATATTGTATTCGGAATATAGGTATCTCAGAATGGCTTCTATCATATTGGCTTCCACCAGATATTGACTGCGGCCCTGTACATGGACTTCTGCTGAATAACCTGTATCCTCTTCCCAGCTTAGTTCTACTGTCACATCCGTGGGCTGGACACCTTTACGTTCAGCCATATGCAAGCAAATAGCGTTGACAATCTCATCCATACTCAAAATCATAGCTTAGTAACGTCCTCCACGGGAATCATCTGGTCTGCGACGATTTTTAATAGCACGGTAGATACCTACTCCGATCATGATCAGGACGTAAATGGCCAGAACGTTAACGGCAAGGCCAAGCAAGCTGCCCAATGCGCCCATGTTGCCGAACAATCCGCCGAAGAGCATACCTGCCAAACCGCCCAGCATCATACCTTTCAGAAATCCGCCGCCACCGCCAAGGAATCCACCGGTTCTGCTTGTATTACCAGCAGTTGCCCCTGACTTGGCTCCGCTATCTGACTTATTAATTCCATTGCTGTCATTCGCCTTGCTTGGTGTAGATTGGTATGATTTAGGTCCGGATTTAAACCCGCCGCCTCGCCTTGCGTCAGCTGTAGATGGTGCGATCATAGCAATGAGTAGGGTAAAAGCCATCATCAGCATCATCATATTTTTCAAAGTGAATGTTTTTTTCATGTAAATATAATCCCCCTTAGTAAATTTGTTTATAGGTCAAACAACCGCTTACCAGTAATACGAATGGCATGGAAAAGGGTTTCAAAGAATTTTAATTTTTTAAAAATTAAATAATAACGTCCCATAAATCCTATGCATGGATTGGCTAAAACATTCAGCTTTGCGGCTTAAGTGAAAACGGATTAGTGTCAGCACTGACATCACCGGCAAGCAGCATACGCAGAACCATTTGGCACCATTCCAGACCTGCTTTAGCATTCAAAAGTCCTTTTTGTACTAAAATATAGTCACCAAAGTTCTTACTGCCAAAATGTAAATTCTCTGCGGGAATATCGTTCAGGATATCCTCAAGATGCTGGATTTTCTGAATAAAATGACGTTTGCGTTCCTCCAGCATACGATTGGCACTACTTTTGTCCGTTAACCAAAGACAGAACAGTCGAAGACTTAATTCATCCCGTGTAACCGGAGCAGCTAACGCTTCCTGGGACCATTGCTGAAGCATATGGATTCCCTTGTCGGTAATGGTATACATTTTCTTATCAGGCTTGTCGGACTGCTGAATCCAACGGGAGGCTAGCAGTTCCTTGCTCTCCATACGGGCCAGTAGCGGATAGATCTGACTGTGCTTGGCCTGCCAAAAAGGCTGGATACGCAACATCAGATCATAGCCGGAGGATTCTTCTCTTGCGAGAAGCCCCAACAGACCATACGATAGTAAATTCATAGATCTTATCTCCTTCATCCATCATAGTAACGGTTGTAACAGCACTGCGGCAGCTATTCTGCAGCTTCATGAAAAGTGTACACTGAAACTGTATGGTTTGACAACTTTCAGTCAGGTCGTTCACAGGTTAGCCAAAATTGATTCTTGTCATTCTCCACGTATATGTGCTTTTTTTCATAAAAAAGGGTAGTTTAAGCTCGTATGTACGAGCTTAAACTACCCTGGTAACCTTCTGCGAAGCGTATCCTATTTACTGTTCATTTCCATCAACGAGAAGTGTTAACGCTCCTGTATCTGGATGAATAACCATGCCGTGAACGGGGGCATTAGGAGGGAGAAGCGGGTGATTTTTAATAAGCTTCACGGTAGTTCTTACCCCTTCTTCAATGTTGTCAAAACCTTTTAACCATTTATTTAGCTTAATTCCTGAATTTTCTAATGTATTCAGCACTTCCTGAGAAATTCCGCGATCGAGCATTTCATTGACCATGTGGTCTGCATTTAATGCAGCCATGCCGCACTCATAATGACCTACAACGACGACTTCGTCTGCTCCCAGCTCATACAGGGCGACTAGCACACTGCGCATTACACTTCCAAAGGGCTGTGAAATAATAGCACCCGCATTTTTGATGATTTTCACATCACCGTTGCGCAGGTTCATGGCTTTCGGGAGTAACTCCGTTAGCCGTGTATCCATACAAGTGATAATGACCATTTTTTTATTGGGGAACTTGCCCGTTCTATAGGCCTCGTATTCTTTGTTTTCTACGAAAACACGATTGTACTCTAAAATTTCTTTGATGTGATTCACGATTGTTCCCTCCAGATTCTATTTAAGTTTGATATGTACAGCCCAACGTTTATTTTAGGTCTTAGGAGCTGGTCGTACATGTTGTGTGTTGATTATACTTTTTAATATAAGTATCATCAAGTATAGGTATTGTAAAGTTTTATCCATTTTAAGTTAAAGAGGTGACCTCAAGTATGGCGCAACAGACGTTGGATCAATTGACGGCTTTAAAGGAGCTTTCACACAAAATCAGTAGTTATGGCGAAGCAGTAGGTCTGCTGCACTGGGATTTACGAACTGGTGCTCCGCGCAAGGGTGTTGACATTCGGTCGGAGACGTTGGGTATGCTGTCCACTGAAATGTTCAAGCTGATGATCTCGGATGAAATGGGACAATTGCTGCAATTTTTTGCCACAGTAGATAAGCTGGAGCAACTGGAAGACAATGATCGCAGATTGGTGGAGGAATGCCGTAAAAATTATGACCTGAATCGTTCGGTTCCGGCAGACCGATACCGGGATTATAGCATTCTCGCAGCGCAGGCAGAGAGCAAGTGGGAGGACGCAAAGGAACATAGCGATTTTGTCGGATTTGAACCCTACTTGTCTAAAATCGTAGACATGAAGCGTGAATTTATCGGCTACTGGGGGATTAAGGATACAGAGTATGACACGCTTTTGGATCAATATGAGCCGGGGATGACGGTTGAAAAACTGGATGCTGTGTTTGATCGTCTCAAAAAGCGCCTTGTGCCACTATTGTCTAAAATTCAGGCTTCACCGAACCAGCCGGATAAGAGCTTTTTAGATGGTGTGTTTGATGTGAAGCAGCAGGAGAAGTTCAGCCTGTTCATATTAGGTCAGATGGGGTATGACTTTGACGCAGGTCGCTTGGATGAGAGCGTACATCCTTTCGCAACAGGATTAAATCCAGGTGATGTGCGTATAACAACACATTATCTGCAAGATGATGTAACTAGTGCTATTTTCAGCTCGTTGCATGAAGGAGGCCATGCGCTGTACGAACAAAATATTGCTCCTGAGCTAGCAGGATCACTACTGTCGGGAGGAACCTCTATGGGGATTCATGAATCCCAGTCCCGCTTGTGGGAAAATAAAATCGGACGCAGTCGTGCTTTCTGGGATCGGTATTACGATGATTTGCAAAAGCATTTTCCTGATCGCTTGGCAAAGGTTACGGCAGATCAATTCTATCGGGCAGTCAACCGTGTGGAAAATTCACTGATTCGTATTGAAGCGGATGAGCTAACATATAATTTACATATCATTATCCGTTATGAAATTGAAAAAATGTTGTTTAATGAAAAGCTGGATGTGAAGCGTCTCCCTGAGGTGTGGAATGCGAAATATAAGGAATACCTAGGGTTACTTCCACCGAATGATGGACTGGGCGTACTTCAAGACGTTCACTGGTCCGGTGGTGATTTTGGCTATTTTGCTTCCTACTCGCTTGGCAATATGTATGCAGCACAAATTTTGGCGACATTACGCAAAGAGTTACCAAATCTAGATGAATTAATCGCTGCTGGAGAACTTGAGCCGATCAAGCAATGGCTGACCGAACGTATTTACCGTTACGGCAAGAGCCGGACGCCTTCCGAGTTGATTGTAGCCATTACAGGTGAAGATCTGAACCCGGATTATCTCGCCGACTACCTGGAAGAGAAATATACCTCCATATACAAGCTGTAAATCATATGCCATCTTCCCCACGTTCCCGGGCGAACGTGGTTTTTTTTTGTGCAATTAACCAATATATCGACAACCGCATAACAATATATGAAGTCAACGGATGTAAAAAGGTGGGGAGGGAATAAGGATGAAAAACGGCGCTCGTTTCAAAGCTGTGGTGGCTGCGGCACTACTCGGATTACTGTTGCTCAGTGGGTGCACCCCCAAAGGGGGGGAGCAGACAATTGAGATCAGATTAGGCGAGGTAGCCCGTACGGTCTTTTATGCGCCGCAGTATGTAGCCTTGAGCCAGGGAATGTTTGCTCAGGAGGGACTGGATGTCCAATTGGCAACGATTCCCGGGGGGGACAAGGCGATGACGGCGTTGTTGTCCAACCAGGCGGATATCGCGCTCATCGGCGCGGAAACATCTATTTATGTGTATCAGCAAGGAGCAGAGGACCCTATCATTAATTTTGCCCAACTGACACAGAAGGATGGAACCTTTTTGTTTGCCCGTCAAACGCAGGATAACTTTGCATGGAAAAAGCTGAAAGGACAAAATTTTTTGGGGCAACGCAAGGGCGGAATGCCGCAAATGTCACTTGAATTTACGCTTCGCAAACACGGCATTGATCCTCATAAGGATCTGAAGCTGATTCAAAATATTGATTTTGCTAATGTTGCCTCTGCTTTCGGCTCGGGTACAGGGGATTATGTACAGCTATTTGAGCCACAGGCATCTATTTTTGAAAAGGCAGGTCGTGGGCGGGTAGTTGCCTCTATCGGTGTGGAGAGCGGCGAATTGCCGTATACGGTATATATGGCTAAGCAAAGCTACCTGAAGGCAAATAGCGAGGCTGCACAGAAATTTACAAATTCTGTATATCGTGCACAACAGTGGATTGCTACGCATTCACCTGAACAGATTGCCGAAGCAATCACGCCCTATTTTAAAGATACAGATTTAGCTATTTTGACAAGTAGTATCAAGCGATATAAGGAACAGAGCACCTATGCTTTGAACCCGATGATTGAGGAAAAGGAATGGAAGAACTTACAGGATGTCATGACCTCGGCAGGGGAGCTTAAAAATCCAGTTGCACTGGATAAGCTAGTGAACCCAAGTTTTGCACAACAAGCGATTTCGTCAAACTCTATCGGGAAAACTGAACCGCCTGTGAAAAAGAGCACAACTGAATCTACGGATGCAGGTGTCGATGCTGGAGGTACGTCATGATGGAGGAACGGAGTGATCTAACTTCGGACGCGACAAGCCCGATGGTGAGACTGGAGCAAGTGACGCATGTCTATGTAACGGATCGTGAAGCTTCGCTGGCGGTTGAGAATATTGATTTTTCCATAGAGACAGGGGAGTTTGTCAGCTTGGTCGGCCCAAGCGGCTGCGGCAAAACGACGATCCTGTCCATGATCGCAGGGTTACTGCGTCCAGCGGCAGGCCAAGTCATGTTGCAAGGTCAGCCGGTAAGTGGGCCGAGTCCAGAAGTCGGTTACATGCTGCAGCAGGATTATCTGTTCCCGTGGCGGACGATCATGGAGAACGCATTGTTGGGTCTGGAACTAGCCAACAGAGTAGATGAAGCTGCACGTGAGCAGACAAGGCTGTTACTGGAAGGCATGGGTCTGGGAGGGAAGGAGCATCTGCATCCATCCCAGTTGTCTGGGGGAATGCGCCAGCGCGTGGCGCTGGTACGGACGCTGGCGACCAATCCGGGATTGCTGCTGCTGGATGAGCCGTTCTCCGCGCTGGATTATCAAACCAAGCTACAGCTGGAAGATCTGATTGCGGAAACCTTGCGCGAGCGGAGGAAGACGGCTATTTTAGTCACACATGATTTGGCCGAAGCCATTGCGGTCAGTGACCGGATTATAGTGATGGGTCGAAATCCTGGTCATGTCCGACGTACCTTCGAGATTCCGGGTTGCATCCGAGAAGCTCAGCCTTTTTATGCACGCGAGCAGCCGGGTTTTAATGAGCTTTTTCATGAAATATGGGGTGAACTGGAGGCTTCGGGAGCAAAGGAGTGAGTTAACGTATGAAGGACGAAGCGGATCAGCTTGAGCAACGTTGGATTCAAGGACTACATCAGGCGTATTTGCGCAGCAGGCGTTCGCAACGATGGTTAGTGACAGGGGTACAGACAGCTATTTTACTGCTTTTGTTTGTATTATGGGAAATTGCAGGTCGATTGAAGTGGATTGATGTACTGTTGTTCAGCTATCCGAGCAAAATTTTCACCCAGATCGGTAAGGATGCGGTCAGTGGTGAATTATGGGGACATGTAGGTGTCACCGTGGGAGAGACGATGGCGGGGTTTTTACTCGGTACACTGTTAGGTACGTTGCTGGCTGTACTTATTTGGTGGTCACCGTTTTTGTCGAGGGTGCTTGACCCCTATATGGTCGTGTTCAACAGTATGCCTAAGGTGGCGCTAGGTCCAATTTTTATCGTTATGTTTGGGGCGGGATTTACTGCTATTCTAATGACAACCCTCTCCATTACGGTCATCATTACGACACTAGTCGTATACAACAGCTTTCAGGAAGTCGATTCGAATCTAATCAAAGTGGTTCGCACGTTTGGCGGATCACGCCGTGATACGTTTCAAAAGGTGATTTTGCCTGCATCCTTTCCTGCAATTGTCTCTACACTAAAAGTGAATGTGGGTATGGCATGGGTTGGCGTGATTGTTGGTGAATTTCTGGTGGCTAAAAACGGCTTAGGCTATTTGATTATCTATGGTTTTCAGGTATTCAATTTCACGCTGGTTATGTCCAGTTTGTTGATCATTGCTGTCGTAGCTACTCTGATGTATCAGGCGGTCGTGTATGTGGAGCATCGCCTGCTTTCGGGTCGTCCTCATCGGTAATAATAAAAGTTCTGAACATTTGTGTAAAACGTGAAAATAAAGTACCATGAAAAATGAAAATACTTAAAATTTATGAAAATGCTAAAACAGATTTCATCCAGAGAGGACAGAATTTTTTCATGGGCTTTCGTACGATTAAAACGGCTATTGCCGCATTAATGGCCGTACTTATTGCGGAGGGTTTTGGCATTCATGGTGCTACCTCAGCAGGGCTTTTAGCGATATTGGGGGTGGATGTCACACGCAAGAGAAGTCTCCGTACTATTTCGGCGAGATTTTTTGCATCCGTCGTGGGGCTTCTTTTTGCTTGTGTTTTGTTTGTAGTATTCGGATTCCATGATTGGGTACTGGCATTATATATTTTAACGGCGTTTCCAGTCATTGTACGGGTGGGCTTTAAAGAAGGGATTGTCACCGGTTCGGTCGTGGTTTTTCGCGTATTCAGCGGCGGCGTGATTGATATGGAGGTACTGCTGACCCAGCTAGGTCTGCTAGTGATTGGACTGGGTTCCGCAATGATTGTCAATTTAGCCTATATGCCGGGTTCTGATAATACCATGCAACAAATTCGGCAGGAGGTAGATCGGACATTTTCTGTTATATTCAGAAATATGGCCAATACGCTGCGTAGTCCAGCATACATATGGGATGGCAAGGAAGTTATTGAAGCGAACAGCGTGATAGCCAAAGGGGTCACTGAGGCGGGGCGTTCCTTGGAAAATCAGATGCTTCGTCCCCAAGAGGGCTGGAATGTGTATTTTTATATGCGAAAAGAACAGCTGGATTCGATCCAAAACATGATGCAGTTGATCGCACAAATGTATCAGCATATGCCGCAGGCCAAGCTTCTGGCTGAGCTGTTCGACCAGCTTAGCAATGACGTTTTGGCTGGACATTATACGGGACAGACCGAGAAGCTGCTGGAGCAGGTTCGTGAAGAATTTAAAGCCATGGAGCTTCCCGCAACCCGGGAGGAATTTGAGATTCGTTCGGCATTATTACAGCTTACACATGAGCTTCATCAGTATTTGAAAATTGCGAAAAAGGACAAGGCCCCTACTCCAGTAAGAAATTAGAGTAAAGGCCTTGAGCGGCTACTATCCATGACGGACAGTAGCCTTTTCTTGTTCAGTGTCGGTAGAAGCCGGATGGTTTAAAGTCCGTTTGTGCCGAATTCGGTCTGTGATCCATAAGACAGCGGTGATCAGGCAAGGATACAGCATAGCCCATCCGACAAAGGGGAAAACGACCGCTGTAGAGATAAACGATATCCAACTAATGGCAACGCCCCAGCGACTACCACGTAGAAGTTTAATTCCTGCTGCGCAACCGCCGAGATAGGTCAGAATAAAGGTGGCGTTCGGGAACTGGATCAGGTTAGTGAGTGAAACAGTACCACTACCGTACAACACCATAATGATCACGAAGCAGACGCTAAGAAAAGCAATGCCTCCGATAGGGGTGTGGAATCGTTGGGATAACATGCCCATCCAGCGAAAGGCCTGTCCTTGCCGGGATAAAGCATAAGCGACACGTGAAGCGGCACCCACATAAGCAATAATAGTAGCGGTACAAATAAAGATACCCGTCAAGCCTGCAATTATCGCGCCCCATGGCCCAATAGCCCGACTAATCACCCATACGAGCGAAGCATCCGAACCCCCTGCAAGGTAACTTTGTGTGCCCACAGTAGCCAGCGCTGTTAAGAAATAAAGCAAACCAACAATGACGGCTGCAATGGTCACACCTCTAACGGCCGCCCGCCGGGGATTAGTGAATTCCTCTGACATATGGGACACGGCCTCCCAACCGATAAAGCACCAAAACAGAATCGCGGCCGCTTGACCGACGGAGAGCCAGCCATGTGGAGCAAACGGGGTGAAGTGGATTGTTTTCATCTGAGGAAGTGCTGCGGCAATGGCGAATATAAGGACAGCAACGATAGCTATGACGACTGCGATCTGAATACGTCCCGCGACCTTCATGCCGATCCAATTGATGATCAGGCCCACCGCCAGCATAGCAGCGGCTAACATCATGCGGCTTTCCTCTCCCCAGCCCATGGCTGCGGTCATATAGCCGGCTCCGGTGAGTGCGGCAACAGGAGCCCCAATCGGAACTGACATGAGAAAAAACCACCCGATATAAGCACCGGCACGTGGTGAAAAGGCCAACGTGACAAAATGCGATACTCCACCCGCATTCGGGAATTTGGCGGATAGAAGACCCATAGAAAGTGCCATTGGCAAGATGAGCAGGGTCATAAAACCCCATGCCAGCAGCGATGCCGGTCCCGCCATTTGGGCGGCAAGACCAGGCACAATCAATATTCCCGAACCCAGTACAGCTCCGATATAGAGTGCAATGGCCTGTGGAAGACCAATGGTGGATTGAAGTTTACTTTCACTTGTCATGCAGAAAAGCCTTCTTTCTATTGTTATTTTCTCCAGCTTATCAGATAATCAATCTATCGGAAAAACGGAATATAACGATTGCTTGCATCGAAAAAAACGATTGAAGGAGCGGATTATGGAATCGCGGCATTTGTTTACCTTTTTAAATGTAGTTGAGGCAGGCAGTTTTACGCGAGCAGCGCGTATACTGGATTATGCACAGTCGAGTATCACTGCTCAAATTCAAACGCTGGAGACTGAGTTGGGTACGCCGCTTTTTGATCGCATTGGCAAGAAAATCATGCTGACGGATGCCGGGCGACGTCTGCTGCCCTATGCGCAGGAAATTTCCAAGATGCATGCTATGGCTAAGGATGCGCTTCGTTCAGAAACGGAATTGGCAGGCACGCTGAAAATAGGAGCACCAGAGTCTCTGGCCGCTTTTCGTCTACCGAGTTTGATCCGTGAGTACAGGGAGCGGTATCCGAAGGTTAAAATTGTCCTCAAACCCGGCGAATGCTGGGAATTACGCGATTTGATCCGTTCCGGTGAGCTGGATTTGGCTTTTTTGCTTCAGCCCGAGACAGAGGATAGAGAACTGAATGTCACCACGCTTATTCACGAGCCGATGGCCTTGGTTGCGCCACTCGAGCATTCGCTGGTTACCTATACCCAGGTAGAGCCTGCCGACTTGAAGGATGAAACCATTTTGCATACAGAGGCAGGATGTACGTACCGTATCCTTTTTGAGCAGTATCTGAATAAACACGGTATTTTTTCAGACCCTAGCCTGGAATTTTGGAGTATTGAAGCCATCAAGCAGTGTGTCATGGCTGGGCTGGGTATTGCGTTGCTCCCGCTAGTAACGGTACAAAATGAGCTGCGAGAAGGTAAAATGGCGCGTTTAGCCTGGGATGACAGTGAACAGCAGGTGGCTACTCAGGTCGCTTATCACACGAAAAAGTGGAAATCCCCGGCTCTTAGCGAATTTTTACAGATCGTTGAGCAGCATGTAACACATTGGCGTGCATGAGTTCAAGCCATCACGGCATATGCTTATACAAATAATATTTTTTCCTTTTCGCCTATTCACTCAACATTCGCCCACAACCTGCATACATATGTATGGAATGATTGATTGTATGGAGGAGGTTCAAGAATGGCATTAAGTCATAAAAATCGTAGAGAGATTATTACCAAAGCGATCTGTGGTAAAGGTCGCAGATTCTCTACCGTAACCCATACCGTAACTCCGCCGAATAATCCGACGAGCATTTTAGGGGCATGGATTATTAACCACCAGTATGAAGCTGTGGCGGCGGGGGACGGCATTGAGGTCGTCGGGACGTATGATATCAATATTTGGTACTCATACGATAAAAACTCGCAGACCGATGTTGCCAAGGAAACGGTGTCGTACGTAGAAAATGTGCCGCTCTCGTATCTTGATCCGAAGCACCGGGCGTCTACAGTGGAAGTATCCGCCGAAGCTACACAGGAGCCGAGTTGCGTCGAGGCCAGTGTGTCTTCTGGAGGTGGCAGCGTAATGATCCGGGTCGAGCGGGAATTTGCGGTGGAGCTGGTGGCGGAAACGAAGATTGTTGTAGAAGTATTCCCGAATGGCAGCAGCGATGATTTTGACAAAGACTTTGATTTTGGAGCGGAAGAGGGGGACTATGAGGAGCTCGACCCCGACCTCATTGACGACGAGCTCTGACAGAAGCAACCAAAAAGAGGGCCGCTTTACTCTTGCGCCGGCTGATTCTGCGCAGGGGGCAAAGGCCCTCCTTTTTTGTTGTTGCGGGTTGAAATTGGATTGAAATCCGTACGTAGTTCGTAGGGGGGATATAATGCAGCAGCCAGGACAGGCGCTCATACGCTTCAGGCAGATGCCAAATGATGAAAAAAAGCGTAGACTGGAGCGTTCAGGCATAGCGGTGCAGTGGATGGATAGCAGTATAGCAGATTTTGCGATAGGCTACGCGGTGCAAATCCATCAACTGCGAGTATTGGAGATTCGTAGGCGTGCCATCGAAGGCCCTTCCAAAGTCCGCGCATACGATCTGTCTGAACTGGATCAACATTCACCGCTCTATGTCCGGATGGAGCGGCTAGCTGTACGTGCGTTGTATACACTGGGTTTGGACAGTGGTGAGGTGATACTGACGCCGCTGGGGGAGCGCAGCTGTCAGGTGCGTGAAGTCTCGGCACAGCCATGGTTGAACGATAGACGTTTGGCCGCGCTATATGAAATTGCTGCGCGCGAAGGGGATGTTGAGGGTGAGAATCTTTCAGCGCAACGAGGGAAAGATCGACTACTCATCGGAATGGACCCTGAATTTGTGCTGATTCGTATGCCAGAGGGACGGGTCGTGCCGGCCTCAAGATATTTGGGTCGTCTCGGCATAGCCGGCTGCGATGCTGTTACGCGTCGAGGACGAACGCTGTATCCAGTCGCTGAGCTTCGTCCTGCTCCGAGTGGAGATCCGGACCGTCTGCTGAAGCACCTGCGTCAAGCTTTTGCAACCGCAGCCCGGCGCATTACCGACCGCACACTCATCTGGCAGGCGGGGGGGATGCCGCAACCGGGTTTTCCACTGGGCGGACATCTGCATTTCAGCGGGGTTGCGCTAAACGGTGCCTTGCTCCGGGCACTGGATAACTATTTGGCACTGCCTTTGGCGCTACTGGAAGACAAGCGTGCGGCCCGGCGCAGACCGCATTATGGCAATTTGGGTGATTTTCGACGTCAGTCGTATGGAGGCTTTGAATATCGTACACTGCCCAGTTTTCTTATCTCGCCACAGCTAGCGAAAGGTGTGATTGGTATGGCGTTTCTCATTGCTACTCAATATCCGCGTTTGCAACGTAGGCCGCTGGGTGAAGAGGAGGCTCACAGAGCCTTTTATGAAGGAAATCAATTTGTGCTTAAGGAGTATATGGAACCTCTTATTTTGGATATGGTTTCACTGGAAATATACTCGCAATATGAAGCTTATGTAGCGCCATTGCTGGACAGCCTCCGCAAGGGGAAGCAGTGGGATGAATCACGGGATTTGCGCCCCTTTTGGAAGCTTACGTAAAATCAAGTGTCGACACCAGGAATGGTTTCATGTTATCGACTGTCATTTTTGATATAATGAGAGATAATTATAAGTTTAAACGGAACAAAGTGTGGGGGTTAGTAAACGGTATGTCTAAATATACACCGATGATTGAGCAGTATTTATCCATAAAAGAGCAGGCTAAAGATGCATTTTTGTTTTTCCGTCTGGGAGATTTTTACGAGATGTTTTTCGATGATGCAATTCTTGCATCCAAGGAGCTGGAAATTACACTTACGGGTCGTGAGGGTGGCGCCACGGAAAAAATTCCGATGTGCGGCGTGCCTTATCATTCAGCGGAAAATTACATACAGCGCCTCATTGAGAAAGGTTATAAAGTGGCCATCTGTGAGCAAATGGAGGAAGCCTCAGCTACGAAGGGAATGGTGCGGCGGGATATTGTCCGCGTTGTGACCCCGGGTACAGTAATGGAAGGCAAGGTGCTGGGTGATAAATCCAACAACTACATGGTATGTGTCACAGAGACGGACGGGATGCTGGCTCTTGCGGCGTGCGACTTGTCAACAGGTGAATTGTATGTGACCTCTGTGCCTGATTCGAAAGAATGGCTACTAGATGAAATAAACATTTATGAGCCGTCCGAAATGTTGGGGGATGGTCATCTGCTTGATTTTGTGGCTTCCCGTATGTCCCCCGTTGGACGGCGTGTTGTGTATACGGCCTGGGACAAATCCAAGGATGATTTGGTTCGGGATCAATTTGGCGAAGCCACGTGGGCAAGGCTTACGGAGGAACGCAGACGGTGCGTATCACGCTTGATTTCCTATTTGAATGAAACGCAAAAAAGATCGTTAGGCCAATTGACCCAAATCTCCGTATATGAGCCAAACCATTTTATGATTCTGGATCCATTTACCCGCAGGAATCTGGAACTGGTGGAGACAGTACGTGAACGCTCCAAGAAAGGCTCGCTGCTGTGGCTGTTGGATCGCACAGAGACTTCCATGGGAGCGCGTCTGTTGCGTCGTTGGATCGACAAGCCGTTGTTGAGCGGCAGTCTTATTGAGGAACGCTTGGAGGCGGTGGACAAGCTATACCACCAGTTTATTTTCCGAGAGGATGTACGTGCTCAGCTTAAAGAGATTTACGATCTGGAGCGTCTGGTTGGGCGGATTGCCTTTGGTAGTGCTAATGCACGTGATCTGATCGCTCTCAAGCTGTCGCTGGTCCGAATTCCTTCTTTACGCGAATTGTGCGCTGAATCTCCTTCGAAGACGCTGAGACAGATTGCACAAACGCTGGATAGCTGTACAGACCTGTGTACATTGATTGAGGAAGCGGTGGCGGATGAACCGCCGATTTCCGTAAGGGATGGAGGTCTTATTAAGGAAGGCTACCATCAGCGTCTGGACGAACTGCGCGAGGCGAGTGTGAACGGTAAACGTTGGATCGCTGAGCTAGAGGCCAAGGAACGTGCAGCAACCGGCATTCGGTCACTTAAAATTGGATATAACAAAGTATTTGGTTATTATATCGAGGTGACCAAATCCAATTTGGCCTCATTACCAGAAGGTCGATATGAACGCAAACAGACGTTGGCGAATGCGGAACGGTATATTACACCGGAGTTGAAGGAAAAGGAATCTCTAATTCTGGAAGCCGAGGATAAAATGGTTGATCTGGAGTATACGCTTTTCTCCGAGCTTCGCAGTAAACTAAACGCTGAAATTCCCCGTTTGCAAAAGCTGGCAGAGCAAGTGGCTGAAATTGACGTGTATCAGTCGCTGGCATCGGTTAGCGCGGAACGGGGATTCGTGAAACCTGAGCTGACTACAGGATATGATTTCGTAGTGGAGCAGGGTCGCCATCCCGTGGTGGAGGCTGTAATGAAAGATGGCGGTTTTATCGCCAACAGCACGGTATTGGAGGAAGCGGATGCGCATATTCTACTTATCACCGGGCCGAACATGGCTGGGAAAAGTACGTATATGCGTCAGGTCGCACTTATTGCAATTATGGCTCAAATTGGCTGTTTTGTCCCTGCTGCACGTGCCAAGGTGCCGATGCTGGATCGCATTTTCACACGGATCGGCGCAGCGGATGATCTTATCGGCGGGCAGAGTACGTTTATGGTCGAAATGGCAGATATCCAAGTAATGACGGACAAGGCAACTCCGCGAAGCTTGATCATTATTGATGAACTGGGACGAGGTACGTCTACCAGTGAAGGAATGGCAATTGCACAGGCAGTCATCGAATTTGTCCATGACACGATCGGCTGTAAGGCACTGGTATCCACGCATTTCCATGAGCTGGCGCATTTGGAGCAAGGCCTGTCTTCGCTGCGAAATTACTCTATGGCCGTGCAGGAAAGCGGCGACAAAGTGAATTTCCTGCGCAAGCTCATACCGGGAGCGGCTAGCAGTAGCTATGGTATTTATTGTGCTCGGCTTGCAGGCTTGCCCAATAACATTATTGAGCGAGCGAATGGACTGCTGAATGGTTTTGAACAGGCAGCGGCTCAAGTAACGGCAGGTACCGAGATAGTAGTAGGAGGGAAGGAAGGGACTGATCTTCGTACAGTTTCAGGGACAGAGGATATTTCTTCTTTGACCAAATATAATTCAGGCCAGACATTGCGAGAAAGCGGAGAAACTGCATCATCAGCTCAGTCTTTATCACAGCAGGCGACCCTGGTAAAAGAAGATACTCTACAGACTGTGGAGGATTCCAGCAGGTTGGAGCAAGGAGCAACCGAAGTGGTACAGCTGTCCATTTTTGGAGAGCAGGAGCTTGCCACCTCCAAGCCCCACGCAGAGACAGTAGAGACGAATCCAATTGTGCGCCAAATTTTGCGCAAGGTGAAGAATGCTGATGTCATGAATATGACTCCTTTACAGGCAATGCAGCTATTAAATGATCTTAAAAATAAGGCCAATGGCCTGTAGTTAAAATAAGTGACATTATTCTTATTTTTCATCGCACTTTGAAGTCAGGAGGAGGTTAAAAGGATGTCTAAAATTCGGGTACTGGATGAACATATTGCGAACCAGATTGCTGCCGGTGAGGTCGTGGAGCGTCCAGCCTCCGTCGTGAAGGAACTGGTGGAAAATGCGATTGATGCAGGCGGTACGCGGGTGGACGTATGGGTAGAAGAGGGCGGCTTGCAAAGTATCCGGGTGACGGATAATGGAAGTGGCATTGAGCCTGAAGACGTGGAAACGGCATTCTATCGGCACGCGACAAGTAAAATTGGACATGGTCGCGACCTGTTTCAGATCACAAGTCTCGGCTTTCGGGGAGAGGCGTTGCCAAGTATTGCGGCAGTATCGAAAGTAGAGTTGCTTACAGCAGCCGGAGATGACGGGCGTGCCCGTAAATTAGTGATTGAAGGCGGTAAGCTGTTACTTCACGAGGATGCTGCTAGTAGGCAAGGGACGGATTTTACCGTACGGGAGCTGTTTTATAATACACCTGCAAGGCTGAAATATATGAAAACAATCCAGACCGAGCTGGGACACATTTCGGATGTATTGTACCGAATGGCGCTTTCGCACCCGGAAGTGGCCTTCACATTGCGGCATAATGGCAATACATTGCTGCAAACGCTGGGCAATGGTGATTTGCTGCAGGTGATTGCCGCTATTTACGGAACTTCTGCGGCGAAATCCATGCTGCTGCTAGAAGGAGAGAGCCTGGATTACCGAATTAGTGGCTATGTCAGTCGCCCAGAGTGGACGAGATCAAATCGCAATGCGATCTCGACAGTAGTGAATGGACGTTTTGTACGAAGCTACGGGCTTAATCAGGCGTTGCTCAAGGCGTATCATACCTTGTTGCCGATCAATCGTTTTCCGCTGGCTGTGATCCAACTGGAAATGCATCCTTCTCTGGTGGATGTTAACGTTCATCCTGCCAAGCTGGAGGTAAGGTTCAGTAAAGAAGCTGAACTGTTTCAGCTGGTTGAAGATTCGGTAAAAGCTGTCTTAGGGCAGCAAGTGCTGATTCCGAAGGCAGTCAAGCGCGAGATCGGTGGCAAGGACAGTGGCTCGTTTGTGCAGGAGCAGTTTCACTTCTCGAAGGGAAATGGTGCGGAAGGGGATGCTCCTTCCGGCAAAGACCGGGGGGGAGCACTGCCACCTTCCGTAACTTCGCCGGAGAGCCAGGAATCGCACCAATCCAATTACTTGAACAGGAACGAAGAGAATAACAGGGGTAGCCAGGAGCGTGAGCAACGTCCGAGCAGGGATAGTCTCTCAGCCATTGGACGGGCAAACAATCTTTCAGGTAAAAGTATTAATGATGATGAACTGGATGCAGATTTTGTGGAAGAAAACAACGGGAGTGAAGTTAAAGGGGAAGTGCCGCTTCCTGATGGGGCGACCGTACAGTCGTCCGAAGGAGATAATGCCGCAATAGGCACAACTACCTTATACAGCAGAGGGATACAGGAAACAGCTGCTTCTGCTGCTTACCCATCTTCTATGCCGCCGATTGCAGGACAAGCTACGGATTCCCGTCATTTCGCGGATCAGAAGCCGCGCCAGCAACGTCTGGATGCGGAGCAATTGGCAGCGGTGTCGGGAGAAGTTCCAGAGCTGCCTACTTTTCCTGAACTGAATTTAATCGGTCAGCACCATGGGACATATCTGATTGCGCAGAACGACCAGGGCTTGTATTTAATTGATCAACATGCCGCACATGAACGAGTCAATTATGAATTTTATTATGAAAAATTCGGCAATCCCGAGTCAGTATCGCAGGAGCTGCTACTGCCAATTACACTGGATTTTACGCCTTCCGAAACGGAAAAGTTGAAAACAAGGCTGCACTGGTTTGAACAGGCGGGGGTGTATCTGGAGCATTTTGGCGGTCAAACCTTCCGTGTCAGCTCTTACCCGTACTGGCTTCCCCAAGGGGAAGAAGCGGATGTCATTGAGGAAATGGCCGGATGGGTGCTGGAGGAAAGAGCCATTGATCTTGCTAAGCTGCGGGAAGCAGCCTCAATCATGTGCTCCTGCCGGGCTTCGATTAAAGCAAACCAGAAGCTGACTGATCGGCAGGCTATTGTGCTGCTAGAGCGTTTGGCAGCGTGCAAACAACCTTATACTTGCCCTCATGGGCGACCTATTGTGGTTTCCTTTTCCACATATGATTTAGAGAAGCTGTTTAAAAGAGTAATGTAAGGGAGTATATATATGTTGCAGGATCGGGAAAACCGTGAAGAAGAGCAGTCGAGCCTACGGGAAAAGCAAGTCGAATTACTCGTCACGACAGGGGATTCCCCCTCGGCTGAGGTTGTGGAGCGAGCGAAGTTGCTTGCAGCCGAGTTAGGGGCGCTGTATGCCCCTCGTCGTGGCATATCGGTAGCTAAGCTAATTGCGGCTCACAGAGCCCGTCAAGCGTTGGTTCTGGTGCAGGGCGGAGTAAGGCTGATTAGCCCAGAACAACCACCGATGGCTTTTCACCCCAGTATGGGCTTCATTCGCGCCAAACGGGTATTAAAGGGTGAACCTGACCCGATGTTGACGGCTGCCCGGATCGTTCCGGGTGATACCGTGCTGGATTGCACTGCAGGACTTGGTACGGATTCTCTTCTATTTTCAATTGGAACGGGAAGCTCTGGACAAGTCACGGCTGTGGAGAGTTCTTTCCCCGTCTACGCTTTAATCAAGGATGGAATGAGGCATTACCGTTCCGGCAACGCTGAAGTAGATAAAGCCTTTTCCAACATTGACGTTCGTTTTGGTTATCATTTGGACTATTTGCGTAGTTTGCCGGATCGCAGTATAGATATTATTTATTTTGACCCTATGTTTCGTGATCCGTTGCTCGATTCCAGCGCAATTGGTCCATTGAGAGGGTTGGCAAATCCAGACGCGTTGAGTGAGGAAAGTATTGTTCATGCGAAACGGATTGCACGAAAAACAATTGTATTAAAAGAAAAACGGGGTAGCGGGGAATTTGCCCGCCTCGGCTTCCGTGTAGAGCAGCGGGGCACAACGAAAACAGTGTACGGAGTGATCGATATTGACAGTGGCACCTAAGCCTAAACTACTCGTTCTTGTTGGCCCGACTGCGGTTGGCAAGACGAAACTAAGCATTGAGATGGCTCGACAATTTGACGCGGAAATTATTTCCGGGGATTCCATGCAGGTATACCGTCATATGGACGTTGGAACTGCCAAAATTTCCGAACAGGAAATGGAAGGAATCAAGCACCATTTAATTGATATTCATGAGCCTGAATACCCATATTCAGTAGCCCAATTTCAGGAGGACTGTCGTCGTCTCATACCTGATATTCAATCTAGAGGAAAGCTACCGTTTATCGTAGGCGGAACAGGTTTATATGTAGAATCAGTCTGCTATGAATACCAGTTTTCCGAGGTAGGGGCTGACGAAGCTTTTCGTCAGGAGCAGCTGGACTATGCCGAACAGTTTGGAGCTGACGCGCTTCATGCGCGACTACAGGCGGTTGATCCCGAAAGTGCACTTCGTTTGCATCCTAATGATCGTCGTCGTGTCGTTCGGGCACTGGAAATTTACCATGTTAGCGGAACGACACTTAGCTCTCAACTTGCCAGTCAAAAAAAGGAATCTCCCTACCAACTCTGCATCGTAGGTTTGACAATGGATAGGCAAATGCTATATAAACGTATTGAAGACCGAATTGACGGGATGCTCGATCAAGGGCTTGTGGCTGAGGTAACCTCCTTAATGGAACGGGGAGTGCGAAGCGATGCCATCTCCATGCAAGGTCTAGGCTATAAAGAGATATCCTCCTACCTGCGGGGAGAGGTGTCTTTGGAAGAGGCGGTGACTTGGCTAAAACGGGATACGCGTCATTTTGCGAAGCGACAGCTCTCGTGGTTTCGCCATATGAAGGATATCCAGTGGGTAGATGTCACTGATTTCGGAAATTTTTCTGCTCATGCAGCCCAAATACACGAAATTATAGCAGGAAAGTTCCGGACAGACCTTGAATATACTTCAAAACAATCCAAATGATTATTGGGGGTACGGCTAAAATGAACAAGTCCATTAATATCCAAGATACGTTTCTGAATCAATTGCGCAAGGATTCTATACCTGTAACGGTATACCTCATCAATGGATTTCAGGTGCGAGGGACGATTAAAGCATTTGACAATTTTACGATTGTGATCGACTCGGATGGAAAGCAGCAGCTGATTTACAAGCATGCCATCTCCACCTTTACACCGCAACGCAATGTATCGCTTGTACAGCAGCAGGATAGCGCTAGCGATAACTGATTACGGCTTGACGGTCGTCCGGGTTCATGAAACTTTTCAGGCGTCCGTCTCGTCTAACTGTATAGGAATGTGACCGGGAGCAACCTGATCAGGGTTGTTCTTTTCATTCCGTTTACTTTCAAGCTGCCGACAGCAAGCTTTAAGCTTATGTTAGGTACCATATGATTATTCGCGAAAGGGAGTCAGGGGAATGCCAAACGATTCATTGTCCAGATCCGGCAATCGCAATAGAAACACATCTAAAGAGAAGCCGAAGGGCAAGAAAAAGAAAATTACAGGTAAGCGAATTGGATGGACGCTGTTTATTACCGCGGCGGTAGCTATATTTTGCGCACTTGGTGGCTATTTATTTGTCATGGTAAATGGCGAAAAAATTTACGATGCGAACAAGGACAAAATTACAGTGAATGAGACATCAAAGGTTTATGACCGCAACGGTGTGCTCATGGGTGAGTTGTCTGTGCAAAAAAGTGATCCTGTCAAAAGTGAAGAAATACCAGACTTGCTCAAAAAAGCTTTTATTGCAACCGAGGATAAGCGTTTTATGGAGCATCAAGGAGTTGATATTTGGTCTATCGGTCGGGCAGCCGTTAAGGATATCGTGGCCCGTTCGGCAGTGGAGGGCGGCAGTACGCTAACTCAGCAGCTGGCCAAAAACTTGTTTTTGACACGTGACAAAACCTTTTTCCGTAAAGCGACAGAGGTATCCATCGCAATGGCGCTGGAGCGGAGGTTGACTAAAGATGAAATTATTACTCTCTACTTAAATCGGATTTGGTTTGGACGCTCCTATTCTGGAATTAAGGCAGCGTCGGAAGGTTATTTTGGGCAAACCAACTTAAAAGAATTAAAATTGTGGCAAATTGCTACATTGGCAGCTATTCCGAAAGGGCCTTCCAAGTATAATCCGATCAGTAACCCGGAGAACTCGAAGGCACGACGTGCGGTGGTTCTCCAGCTGATGTTTGAGCAGGGGATGATTGGAAAGCAAGAGATGGAAGAGGCCAAGGCTGTAAATTACAATTACAAACAACCAGAAAAAGTTCAAAAGTATCAAAATTTTATGGAATACGTCATGGATGAGGCAGAGGATGCACTGCCAGGAGTTAGCGGCAATGATCTGATTATTGGCGGTTACAAAATTCATACCACAATGGATGCCCAGGCTCAAAATGCGCTGGATCAGGCGATGGCAGATGATGACATGTTCGAAAAAAGTCCTGACGATCAGCCAGTTCAAGCTTCGATGGTCATTATTAACAACCAGACAGGTGGAATTGCCGCGATGGCACCCGGACGGGATTACAAAAAGGGAACCTTCAATCGTGCGACACAGAGCCGCAGACAGCCAGGATCGGCCTTCAAGCCGATTGTAGCCTATGCGCCAGCTCTCGAATCCGGTAAATTTACGATGGATACTCCTTTGAGTAACGAACGCCAGAGCTTTAACGGATACAGTCCGAAAAACTTGCATGGTTACTCGTCGACCATCAGCATGCTCGACGCGATTACGAAGTCTGAAAATATTCCACCTGTATGGTTGCTGAACCAAATCGGTGTGGAAAAAGGGGTTCAATTTGCCGAGAGCGTAGGCATTCCGATGGACAAAAACGATCACTCACTTGCTATCGCATTGGGTGGATTAAGCAAAGGAACGAATACCCTTGAAATGGCGCAGGCGTACAGCGCTTTTGCTAATAAAGGACAATTCCAAAAAGCTTATTCTATTAAGCAAATTAACAATAGTGATGATCAAGTTGTTTATACTCATGAAGAGGAAACTAAATCTGTAATGAGTGAAAAAACGGCTTATGAAATGACACAAATGATGCAAAATGTAGTCAATAGCGGTACAGGTCGCAAAGCACGTATTGACTGGCCTGTAGCTGGTAAAACGGGTACGACCCAAAGTGGAATTAGCGGTAACAGTGGTAACCGGGACATCTGGTTTGTCGGTTATACACCGGAATATACCGGAGCAGTATGGATGGGTTATGATAAGCCGGACAGTAAACATATGCTCAGAAACTATAGTGGGCAGTCGGCAGCCTTTTTCGGAAGGGTCATGGGTGAAGCTCTCAAGGGGCATCCGGTTACGCAATTCAGCGAGCCGAAGGGATATGAACCACCAGTAGAGCAGAAGCCAGAAGAGCCGGTTCAGGCTACCGCTCCAAGCGGGCTGAGCGGGTCTTATAGTCAGGACACCCAAATTGTATCGTTGTCTTGGAATGCGGCAGAGGGAGACAATGTACAATACCGTGTTTATCGTAAAGAGTCTTCCGAAGGAAGCTTCAGGACGATTATGGAGGCGATGAGAGGCACGAGTGGCGAAGATACGTCTCCTGTAGCTGGAAAAACGTATCAATACTATGTCGTAGCTTATGGAGCGGATGGTAAAGAATCCGCAGCTTCGAATACGATTAGTGTAGAAATTCCGACAGAGACTACTCCGATAGATCCGCAGCTAGGAAATGATCCTAATCAGGATGGAACTGTACCGGATAATGGCGAGAATATAGATGGTCAGGACGGCACAGACCAGGGGAATACGACTCCTGGAGGTACTGATAACGGTACTGGTTCTGACCAAGTTCCAACGTCTCCTGGAGGTAACAATGGAAATGGTACTGGAGGCACAGGCAACAGTAACGACAATTTTGGGAACGGAAACGATACAAATACGGGGAATGGTCAGACGACTACGCCGGATTCAGGTATAACTGATGAAAATACTATGACCAATCCAGAAAATACAGATGCATCTACCACAGGTGCTATTATGGATGGAAGTCAGGAAAGCAAATCCAACGGTCATTCAAACTCCAATCGTGGACGTCACAACCGGGATTAGCAAATATGTTTTATGTAAGATGATATTGGCTTCAAATCAAAGGTATTTTCGGACTGTTTTTACAGTCTGAAAATACCTTTTTTGCTGTAATACAGGGGTTATTTTTGAGTGTACAGTTTAAATATGGTAAGCTGGTTTTACCAATGTTGGAGAGGAACATCATTTATGAAGCGCAAATTCGGAGACCGGGCCAACTGGCGCAGAATCACCAATCGCAAGTTTGCTTGCCGGTATGTAGAAAGTGACGCGTTTACAGGATATATGACCCTGTATACCATTTTGAGTCTCAAGGAGCCGTTATGGAAGAGTTACGGTGGTCATACGTTTTGCATAGCCGATAAAGGATATTCCTGGCTGCAATATTATCCAAAAGGTGAGCACTATGTGGTGACTGCTATGTTTGACAATCGGGAGCAAATCGTTGAATGGTATATTGATACCTGCCGAAATCAGGGTGTGACCGATCAAGGAGTCCCTTGGTTTGACGATCTGTATTTGGATGTTGTGGTGCTTAAAAACGGTGAAATCTTCCTGGTGGATGAGGATGAATTGGAGGAGGCATTACAACGGGGGCATATCTCAACGCAAGAGGCAGAATTGGCTAACCGTACAGCGGCTGATGTGTTACATCAGATAGATGCCCACGTGTTCCCTTATTTTAAAATGTCGCTGAAACACCGAGCAGAATGGTTTCACAACGGTGATTTCAAGAGAGAACGGTGAAAGTTTTGCAGTGGATTAAAGACATCGGGCCCCAACGCCCTGAGTTGAAAAGCAGGCAGAGTCGCCTTAAGAAAATATCTATGGTAACCAAGCGTCTTGTACTTTCTTTGATAATTTTCATTTTGATCGGATTGGTATGGGCAGGAATCCGAGTGTGGAACATGAATACGGCCGCCTCTACCACTCCGCTCCAGCAAGTGCAAATTGGTATCGTATTAGGTGCTTCTATGTGGGGGGCTGAGCCCAGTCCTGGATTGAAGGAAAGGCTGGAAGAAGCCTTGCGCTTATACCGCAACGGGACGGTACAGCATCTAATTGTAAGTGGTGGACTGGATAAACCCGATTTTCCGTATACGGAGGCTGAGGGCATGCAACGCTATTTGGTAGATAGAGGGGTCCCTGTACAGCATATTGTGTTGGAAAACCATGCGACCAGTACTTACGAAAATCTGCTCTATAGCCAGCGCATTATGAAGGAATATGGATGGACCTCTACCGTGATCATCACACATAGCTATCATGGCCCTCGGGCGATGGAGATTGCTCAATTCTTAAAGTTTGATCATCCTCAGATGGCTCTGACGGAATCTAAAGTGCTGAATATGCCAATTCATCAATCAAGAGAAGTATTGGCATACGCTAAATGGACGCTGCAACGGTGGTGGATCAGCGCTCAAACTTGGGTTGCCTGAATTAAAGAAAAGGCTTTGTGCACGTTCCCGTTGCTTTTATGCTAATAAGGACATGCCAGACCGAATACATTAATAGGGTAAGCTGTGCCTGAAGAAATGTTGAGGTGATGGATGCATGAACGGACGGGGAATCGCCGCGGGCAAGCGGTCGGAGGAGAGACCTTCCAGACAAATTAATGTCGTGCTGCGTAGCCCGGAGCCGATAGCTTCGGTGACTGTGGACGAGACGGAAGCAGTGGCTTCAACCAAGTCACAGGCGCTACCGCAGTATCTCAGTCTTTATCAGGAAATTCAGAAAGAACTCGATCATCTCGTCGGCTTGGATAACATCAAAGACCTGGTATTTGAGGTATATGCCTTTTTGCAAATCGCCCATATGCGCACGGATGCAGGACTGTTGAGCAATGCACACGTGTATCACATGATTTTCAAAGGAAATCCAGGTACAGGGAAAACGACAGTGGCCCGCATTATCGCTAAAATGCTGCAAAAAATGGGGGTACTGAGCAAAGGTCATCTGATTGAGGTGGAGAGGGCTGATCTGGTCGGTGAGTATATTGGCCACACGGCGCAAAAAACGCGAGATCTTGTAAAGAAATCTCTTGGCGGCGTGTTGTTCATTGATGAGGCTTACAGTTTGGCACGCGGAGGGGAAAAGGATTTTGGAAAAGAAGCGATTGATACCTTGGTAAAGTCCATGGAAGATCAAAAAAATCAATTTATTTTGATTCTCGCTGGATACTCGGGGGAAATGGACTTTTTTTTACGAACGAATCCTGGTCTTCCTTCTCGCTTTCCAATTCAGTTGGATTTTCCTGATTATACTGTGGATCAGCTCATCCAAATTTCCGAGATGATGGCCAAGGAGCGGGATTATATTCTCATGCCTCAGTCCATAATTAAAATGAAGGAGCATTTGCTAAACGAGCGTAATGACAGTCTTCATGCATTTAGTAATGCACGCTATGTTCGTAATGTGATTGAAAAAGCGATTCGGCACCAAGCTGTCAGGTTGCTTAATCAGTACAGGAGCGGGCAACCCGGCAAACAGGAATTGATGACGCTGCGTCCAGAGGATTTGAAAATGGATAAAAGATAGGCGATAATAGGAATCTGAATCACATCGAATGCTATGACATCGAACGGGGGCCGGCCTGAACATCAGGTCGGTCTCTGTTCGAGAGTTGACATGAAAATAAAGGAGCAAACAATATGGCGAACTCCACTCATGATACACAAACCGAAATGCAGGACAAGGCGGTTCTGGTCAGTCTGATTACGGATGAAGTCAAACGATCTGGTATTAATACGGAATACTCGTTGGATGAGTTGGTGAAACTGGCTGAGACAGCGGGAGTTGAGGTACTGAGCGTCCTGACACAGAATAAGGAAGCCAAGGACTCAAAATGGTTTATTGGTAAAGGAAAAGTAGAGGAATTACGTGCAGTTGCTGAAGAATTGGGAGCGAATACAGCTATTTTTGATCAGGAGCTCTCGGGGGCCCAAGTACGGAATCTGGAAGAAAGTCTGGATCTCAAAATTATTGACCGGACGCAGTTGATTCTGGACATTTTTGCTCAACGTGCAAAAACCCGGGAAGGTATTATTCAGGTTGAACTGGCACAGTTGTCATATTTACTCCCCCGTTTGTCTGGACATGGCAAAAACCTCTCGCGTCTTGGCGGCGGAATCGGAACACGTGGTCCTGGTGAAAGCAAGCTGGAGACAGACCGTCGTCATATCCGTGACCGAATCAGTGATCTGAAACGCCAACTGGAGGAAGTGACCCGTCACCGGTATTTGCACAGGGAGCGCAGACAAAAGAGCGGTATTGTTCAGGTTGCACTTGTTGGCTATACCAATGCGGGCAAATCGACGCTGTTGAAGCAACTGACAGCAGCCGATGTATATATTGAGAACCAACTGTTTGCGACGCTGGATCCTACCTCCAGAACAATGGAACTTCCGAGTGGAAAAGAAGTTATTCTTACGGATACGGTCGGTTTTATTCAAAATCTTCCTCATGATTTGGTTGCTTCCTTCCGGGCTACTTTGGAGGAGGCGAATGAGGCACATCTCATTTTGCATGTCGTGGATGCGTCTTCGGATATGCGGGACGAACAGATGAAAGTTGTAGAGACGATCTTGCAGCAGCTAGGGGCTGCGGACAAGCCTCAGATCGTATTATTTAACAAAAAAGATGCCTGTACCCCTGAGCAACTCGAAATGCTTCCTTCCGGGGAGGGTTATTTGAAAATCAGCGCTTTTGATGAAGGGGATTTGCTGGGCATTCGTGAACTGATTCAAGAGCATCTGAGTGGTGATACGCTGAGATTTCGCATTCCTGCGGAACGTGGTGATTTAACATCGGTGCTTTATCGAATTGGAGATGTACTACTGACAGAGTATGATGGCAATGATGTCATTTATGAAGTTGAAATTCAAAGAGGCGAGTACGAAAAGTATGGTCATGCGCTCAGCGAGTTCACAGAAGGTTAACATCTAATGATGTTTTTGGGTCAATAGAATGATAATGCTCATCGTTCAAAGTGAACAATAATATAACATGAATAGCCTAAGGCTGCGTAAGAGAGAGGGTCAAAAAAGTAAATGGTAGTTTTTAGTCCAGAAATACAGCAAATTCAGGAAACGGCAGAACATAAAATACAAGAACGTATACAGCACATAGATCATATTGTAGATTCAAATCAGTGGAAGGTAATTCAGGCATTCCAGCGGAAGCAAGTGAGCGATTTCCACTTTGCGGGTTCGACGGGATATGCTTACAATGACCGGGGACGTGAGGTGCTGGAAGAAGTCTATGCGGAAGTGTTCGGTGCGGAGGCAGCGTTGGTGCGTCCGCATTTTGCCTCGGGTACTCATACAATTGCCACTGCTTTATTTGGTGTGCTGCGTCCAGGGGATGAACTGTTATACATTACTGGGAGGCCTTATGATACCCTGCACAAAGTGATTGGTAAGCCCGGCGACGGAACAGGATCATTGCAGGATTTTGGCGTTACTTATGGAGAAACCGCACTGACAGCGGAAGGTAAAGTAGACTGGGAAGCGGTGGAGGCTGCTATCCAAGCCAACACCAAAGTGATCGGTATTCAGCGTTCACGCGGTTATGATTGGAGAGCTTCGTTTAGTGTAGCAGATATTGAAGAAATGACAGCACGTGTGAAGGAAATAAAACCTGACGTCATTGTCTTTGTTGACAATTGCTACGGTGAATTTACCGAGAAGCTGGAACCTACTCAAGTCGGTGTCGATGTGATGGCAGGTTCGTTGATTAAAAATCCCGGTGGTGGCATTGCAGAAACGGGTGGATATATCTGCGGCAAACAAAAGTATGTAGAACTGGCATCCTACCGATTAACTGCACCTGGAATTGGTGGAGAAGTAGGAGCCATGCTAGGTACTACACGAGGCATATTTCAGGGACTATTCCTTGCTCCAACACTGGTTGGGCAAGCGGTTAAAGGGAGCGTATTCGCAGCTGCGGTCTTTGAAGAGATGGGATTTGAGACCAAACCTGCCTGGCATGAAGAGCGTACGGATTTGATTCAGGCTATTTCTTTTAGTGGACCAGAGCATCTAATTGCTTTTGTACAGGGCATTCAGCGTGCGGCTGCCGTGGATAGTCATGTGGTGCCGGAGCCGTGGGATATGCCGGGTTATGAGCATCCAGTTATCATGGCTGCAGGTACGTTCATACAAGGGGGAAGTTTGGAATTATCCGCAGATGCTCCTATTCGTGAGCCTTATATTGGTTACATGCAGGGGGGGTTAACCTACTCTCATGTTAAATTTGGAGTACTTATGGCTCTGCAAACGATGAAAGAACGTAAATTATTGTGAGTTTTTCTAACATGTCATTGACACTTTGCATCAGCTAAATGTACAATAAGGTGTATAATAGATCACTGGAAGGTTGATGACAAATGGGCGACGAAATTCGCAGAAATATGGCCTTATTTCCAATAGGTATTGTCATGAAGCTAACGGACTTGTCAGCGCGTCAGATTCGTTATTATGAACAGCATAACTTGATAGTTCCTGCCCGTACATCGGGAAACCAACGTCTTTTCTCTTTTAATGACGTAGAGCGTCTGCTTGAAATTAAGGCGTTGATCGAGAAAGGTGTTAACATTGCGGGAATTAAACAAGTCATGAATCCGGTTACCAAGGAATCGGAGGAAGCTACGGTTATTACTGCAGATACGGAAGTTAAACGCCGTGAAATGTCTGATACTCAGCTTCACCGCTTGCTGAAACAACAACTTGTTGCAGGCAAAAGACCAGGACAGGTATCCCTGATCCAAGGTGAATTATCACGGTTCTTCAATAAGAGATAATGCTTTGACTTACCTCTTGGTATAAGGTTGCCTTACTTTAAAACCAGGTCTCATCATTTAAGTAATTTATAGAACAACTGATTCGTATATAGTCGTTACAGAAAGGGAGAGGTTAGAGTGAGTTATAGCAGAGAAGATATCCTTCGGATTGCGAAAGAGGAAAATGTTCGTTTTATTCGTTTGCAATTCACAGATTTGCTGGGCACTATTAAAAACGTTGAAATTCCGGTTAGTCAACTGGAAAAGGCATTGGATAATAAAATGATGTTTGACGGATCTTCCATAGAAGGTTATGTGCGTATTGAAGAATCTGATATGTATTTATATCCGGATTTGGACACTTGGGTTGTATTCCCTTGGGTAACCTCGGATCGTGTAGCTCGTTTGATCTGCGATATTTACAAGCCGGATGGAGTCCCATTTGCAGGTGACCCGCGGGGCATTTTGAAACGTGTACTTAAGGAAGCCGAAGAGCTGGGATACACTTCGATGAATGTCGGACCCGAGCCTGAATTCTTCTTGTTCAAAACGGATGAAAAAGGCGAGCCAACTACAGAACTGAATGACCAAGGCGGGTATTTTGACCTGGCTCCGATGGATCTGGGTGAAAACTGCCGTCGTGAAATTGTACTTAAGCTTGAAGAGATGGGCTTCGAAATTGAAGCATCCCATCATGAAGTTGCACCTGGTCAGCATGAGATTGACTTTAAATATGCAGACGCGATTAAAGCTGCGGACCAGATTCAAACGTTCAAGCTCGTTGTTAAGACGATTGCTCGTCAGCATGGTTTGCATGCTACCTTTATGCCAAAACCTTTGTTTGGTGTAAATGGCTCTGGTATGCACTGCAATCAATCGTTGTTTAAGGACAATGAAAACGTATTTTATGATGAAACGGACGAACTCGGATTAAGCCAGACGGCCCGCCACTATATGGCTGGTATTCTGAAACATGCACGTGCAATGGCAGCGATCACGAATCCAACAGTAAATTCCTACAAACGTCTCGTACCTGGTTATGAAGCGCCTTGTTATGTGGCTTGGTCTGCAAGCAATCGCAGTCCAATGATTCGGATTCCTGCGTCTCGTGGTCTGAGCACTCGCGTCGAAGTTCGTAACCCTGACCCGGCGGCGAATCCTTATTTAGCCTTGGCAGTGATGCTGAGAGCTGGTTTAGATGGGATCAAACGTCAGTTGGCTCTCCCAGCTCCGATTGATCGTAACATTTACGTGATGTCTGAGGAAGAGCGGATTGAAGAAGGCATTCCAAGTCTGCCTGCAGACTTGAAAGAAGCTTTGTCTGAACTTATTCGTAGCGAAGTTATCTCTGACGCACTGGGTGACCATGCATTGGCCTACTTCTATGAGCTTAAGGAAATTGAATGGGATATGTATCGCACCCAAGTACATCAATGGGAACGTGATCAATATCTGACGCTTTACTAAAATGCAAGATGCTGTAGTGACAGGGATTTTGGAGTGTTAATTCGGGGGACGTTTTAGAAGTGAGTGTTAATTCTTCTGAGGCGTCCCCCTTTTATCCCCCAACTCTGAACCGAGAATAGACGCTGTGTATTGCTCATATTTATCCATGCTGCGCTTTTCCAACTTTTTAGAGATGTGTGCATACACATCGGATGTAATTTGTACGCTGCCGTGACCCAGTTGCTCCTGAACAAACTTAATGTCTGCACCAGCTTCAAGCATAAGTACAGTATAAGTGTGGCGGAGTGAGTGGATGCGTAAATCGTCATGCAGTTCTGCCCGCTTCAAAATACGCTGGAATGAGTTAAACAGCGTTGACTTGGGCATAGGACTTCCATCATTGCGGCAAAGGACCAGATTCAGATCATGCCGGTACATAGCTTCACCTAGATTGGCTTTGTTTTGCTGCTGCCACTCCTGGTGATACCTAAGATCGTTAACAAGTGTACTACTGATAGTAATTGTGCGAGTTGATCTGAACATTTTGGTATCGCCAAACATTTCATCTTCACTATCCGGTTGAAAATCGAGAGTCTCGTCAATATGGATTGTCTTCTCATCAAAATTAATGTCAGACCATCTTAATGCTGCGGCTTCTCCTTTTCGCATCCCCGTCTCAATAAGCGTCTTATAAAAAATCCAGTGCACGTATCCGTACCCCCTAGCGGCGTGCAGGAACTTAGGGATGTCCCCTGAATCAATGAACTCAATAGAGTTCTTTTTCTTATTTCCTTTGATGACTGATCCCTTACAAGGGTTGCGCTCTAATTTGCCTTGTATCAATGCGTGTTCCATCGCCCCGTATACCGTTGAATTAATAATTTCAACAGATCTTCTGCTCTGGCCCTTTTTCGAGACATGAGTCTAGAAACTTTTGGTACATATCCGGTTTCAAGTCCTTTAGCATTAGTTGTTTGAAATAAGGCTTAATGTGTGTATTCAGGCTGTTCTCGTGCTGTTTAATAGTATTTTTTCTTACAACTCCTTTCTTATAGTTATCAATCCAATTACGTATATAATCTGTCAGAGCAACATCGGTTTGTTCATAACCTTGATTAAGCTTCTTTAGAAAATCAGCTGCCGCTAATTCCGCTTCAGGTTTAGCTGAGTTTTTCTCGTTGCTGCTGTGTGAAAGGGTCGGTGTATTTTAACCGATATCTCCATCCACTTTTCAGCTTCTTGTAATTAGCCATCTTTATATCTCTAATAAGAACGTGTGTTCCTGTTTTTGTGTATATAAAACCGCCTCGCAGCGGTATAAGCGCAAGTTATCATAAGAATGTATGTAGTTCAGGTGGGATAGAGCATCTGCGTAAGAATTGCTCTATAGTCTCGCCCGGATCTGGTGAGGACGTAGCCGTGAGTAACTTGACAGCAAATTGTTTTGCTTGCCTCTCGTATTTTCCGGCATTGGAAAACGACCGTTCGTCCAGAAAGAATCGGCTGATACCTGGATGAAGTCGATCATGGACAAGTTCATGTGCGCAGATGAATTTCTGCCAAGGTTCACTCAACTTCGAATGAATTACTATAAAGCGCCTGCGCAGCTTACGGTAATACATGCCGCGTGTGCTATCCCCTAAATCACAATGCCATATCTGTATATTCATCCTATCTGCTATCTCAAAAGGGCAGTTAGTTTTGTGGCGTCGAATGAGTCTGTATGGTTTTGTCCATACGTCAGTCCTCTGTCTTTTTTCGGCCGTAGGCTTCTTTGTTTTTCTTCTTAGCGTCCCAGAACATGGCCTCCATGACTCGTTTTATTTTCTCTTTGTCATCATCCGAGATTGGCACTCCATCAAACATTACAGGTCTATCTTCTTCCAGCATTGTTTTAAAATCTCTTTTGTCTTTGGAAGATGCCCATGCTGGAATAATGCTTTCGTCTCTACCAAGTAAAAAATAAAGATGTAAAGATTAATTCGCTTCGTTCAAAGTATTCCAACTTAATAAGCCAAAAAGATAAGTTTTTTAAAGACTACGCTGTTTTTCGCGCTGATCCAATAGGATTCAACAAAAGGCGCGAGGCGGAGGATGCAAAGGTTGAAAAAAGAGGTGGCGCCCGAAAAGGAGCAGGGCGCAAATCTCTTGGACTCAAGAAATCCGTTACAATAACCCTGACGCAAGAGCGGTGGGATGCAATAGATGATTTGATAAAGAACGGTAAATTCAAAAGCTACCCTGATTATTTCAGGCATTTGGATAGTAAGGATTAAGCCTAAGGAAGGATAATAGATATGTCAAACTCACAAGATAAACAAGGAGAACTTATAGCGGAAATCCAGTCTATATTGATGGCTCATGGTTATAGCACTGAATGGACTTTCGTTGAAACTAGTGTTAACCATAATGACCTGATTTTGGGACTTATATTTATAAATTTACTTAAGGATTAAACCAATACAGGGTGTAGGACCTACACCCACTAAGGGAGGATATAAATACATGAAGAAACCGGAAATCAAATTAGAAGAGGTTATGTATACTCCTCATTACGATCCAAAAGCAAAACCTTATCCAGTACATGTAATCAATGGAGCTCACAAAGCACCATGCGCGCAGGGATACATTAGATGCACTGGATGCGGCAAAGGACATCATTATCGCTGGAATCAGGACGGACCGTGGATACAGATTAAATGCCCAGATTGCGGAACATTGTCAGCTTGGTGGGAGGAGTACTATGACAATGAAGAGGATGGGGAGGAACAACAATGACAGATAAACTACAACAGTATCCAAAAATGACGTATGAACAGCTTGAGGATTCGCATGCAGAATGGAAGAAAACAGCTATTGGCAATTACAACTGGGCTAAATATGAGGAAGGACGAGCTGACAAAGCGACAGAACGGCATGGGGCAGCATTTGACTGGACGTGATGAAATATTTCATTCTCTATATTTCGCTGCACCGAAAATCCGCGATAAGTACTTGTGGAGGATACCAGAAGCTTTCGCTATGGGAGATGCCTTAGCCGCAGCGTACAAAGCTATGCGGCGGAAGAACACCCCATGATAAGATCCTATACCTCTATATTATGCGCTGTGCTGGTTTATGTGGGTGTAGTGCTGGCAAAACGGTGCGTGATAATCGAACATGTCACGCCGGACATTCAAGTGCAATGGTATTTAACAATGGTAATTCGTGATAGCGTCCAAGCATTGACCAAAGGTAAACGATATTTACTCATATGTGACACCAATGATTAGTAGATTTCTCCCCATATCCTCTAATCATTGGCGCAGTAATTTTACATGTATTTACTACTTATCTAACTCTAGCACCTCAAAAGTTTTTATAATCCTAACAAGATAATCATATTTCTGAGCTTTTGAAAGTAGGATCGGTTTGAGTATTAAGTTTAAATATAAAATTACTATATATAGAACTATTGAAATAGGAATCAATATACGAAGTGAGTGATCTTCTTTCATCGTACTTCCTACAAATCCATTCCACAAAGGTAATACTACCAGCCCAAATATTGTTATGGGCCACCAGCGTTTTTTATGTAGATCCAAGCTTTTACCAGAATAGAAGTCAATTAGAAATTCTGTGTCTGAAGTTGTAAATTTTAAGCTTCGAGCTTTTCTTTTTACTGAGTCTGATCTTAGAGCAAATAGAAAATCAGCGTCGTAGCTAAAAAAGCGGTTAGTAATAATTGATTTTATAACCGGGATACTTTTCTTTTGCGATTGAATGTGAGATACGAACAGATGCGATAGTGAGGAAAAGGCTAGCTCCGCAGCTACAATAAACTGTCACAATAAACATTATATGATCTTCTTGCAGGTACATTACTGAAAGTATAAAGGAGAGAATTAACAGCAGAAACGCTCCAAACATTAGCAATTTTGACTTTGCATTTGTCATTATTTTAGAGATAGTTAACTCTTCAATGAAATATCTTTCAAGTTTCTTTGTTCTTTTAATAAGACCGGCTGCTGACTGCAAATTAGATCACTCCTAGATAACATGTATTGATGTTGTAAGAATATTGAAAATCTAATTATATGTCAATTTTTTCTTTTGAAAGGGATGTAAGTCTATGAAAAATACTGAGTCTATAATTTTAAGCGCCCAATCTGATGAGGATTTTTCTGATACACAGAAAATAATCCAAGTAAACTTTTTTGATGATGTTAATGCAGTGGATATAAGGAAAACAAAGTGGCTACTGAATAAATACACTGATTTAATAGATGTAATAAAAAACTATGAATATTCTCTCCAGCAGTTAGAAAACGGAATGGCTGTATATGATTTGCTTTCGGCAGAGGGATCGGTTGCTAAACGAGTTACGGGACAAGAATTGACAGCAGATGTGACAGCAAATGCCGTGCTACTCAAAGACCAGCGACATGTAAATTATAAATTCTGTCAATTCCTTACGAATAACATTAAGTTTGCAATAAATAATATGCGTGATAAGCACGAGGGATTGATAGCAAAGCTGTTATTTTTGGATGGTATGAAATATCTCAAAGCTCAGCAATATTTGGAAAAAGGTTATCGCAAGGACATTCCTCCTATCTCAGCGACTACATTTGCAGATAAACGGCGTAGGGTTATTGTCAACATAGCAAACAGCCTAAAAACAAACCGAACACTGGATTTTGTCACCATCGACTATGGTCGAGGACGAAACAAGGAAGGAGAAATTGGACTTAGGATGCCAGAAGTAATTTAGACCGTAAGGGCTTAAGCCTTTGCGGTCTTTATTGTAGGTGTCTAGTTCTAGACTGAAAAATAAAGTAATAGTCTTGACGATGCTTCATTAAGCTAACGGGCAGTTATCTTTAGTGACTTACCATAGTAATATATGGTTTATGTTTATATGCATTATTCATTGTTTAAATCTGTTTGAATATAGCTGATGGATAATGAAATGGAATGAAGTAATGTATGAAGAAGATAGTATCATTGGGTTCATCAATCACTTCCATTGTGTAAGGTGAAAATTAAAGGGGATTCTGGGGCAAATCATTATACTTACAAATATACTCTAAGTTGGCAAATAGGAACAGATCACAGATTAGTTATACCCACCAGCTCCATAAATCGAGAGAGAGCACTGGTCATGTACGAGTCACGACGCCTTATAAACACAGTGGGCACTGTTCTATACGGTTCGGGTAATGGATGACAGTTAAGTCTTCCCTGCATCCGTGATTCAACCATAGATATTGGTAAGACAGTGACTCCTAACCCGTTTTCAACGCATTTAAGGACACCCTCTAGAGTGCCATATTCCATCACCTTCATAGGAGCATAGCCATTGTCCTCTAGCCATCGCTGCCAACGTCCCAAATAGATGCAATGCGCGAATGACGAAAGCAGTGGTTCATGTAAAATCGATTCTAATTGGAATGGTTCCGGAGAGTAGCTTGTAATCAAAACTAGAGATTCTTCAAAGACAGGGTATTCAACAATTTCCGGATGAAGAATTGGCCCATCCACAAATGCGCCGTCTACCTTATACTTGAGAATGGTACTAACCTGATCTACAGTAGGTGCCATATATAAGCTTAATTCTACTTGTGGAAATTTCTTGTGATATTGTGTAAAAATCAATGGCAATCGTGTAGAAGCAGTTGACTCCATAGCTCCAATGCGCAAAGTTCCCCGCGGGGCAGAAGAAAGCTTAACTGCCTCAATCGCTTCCTCGAAATCGTAAAGCAACTTGTTTACATGCGGCAACAGTTCACGTCCTGCAGGCGTTAAGGATACCTTCTTATGATATCGATATAACAGAGGAACGCCCAACTCTTGCTCAAGACGTTGTATTCGTGCAGTAACGTTGGACTGTACATAATTCAATTTCTCAGCAGCTTTTGTAATGCTTTGTTCAATTGCTACTGCCTTAAACACCTCCAAAGATCTAATGTCCAAAACAACTCTCTCCTTTTTGCATCACAAAATGTGATTAACTATACACCATTTTTTAATTTTACGTGATGCATCGCAGTATGTAAACTTAGTGAATAAGAGGGATTTACACCAAAACCAAGTGATTGAGTACCTCGTTATCTGATGATGAGGAGGTGAATGGGGAAAAAGGAGTTTCTAGCCGGGGCAAAATGCAGCACACGTTACCAATAATGAGGAGGGAATTTCATGATTTCGAAGGTCAATGTACAAGATAAATTTTTGCAAATAATTGATTATTGGAATCCCAGAATAGGCGGGGAGTTGAACGATTCATACGTAAAAATGGCAAAGATCAAGGGTGAATTCATTTGGCATCACCATGATCACGAGGACGAAATGTTCTTCGTATGGAAAGGGAGACTACTAATCCGTTTGAGAGATGGTGAAATAGCTGTTAACGAAGGGGAGTTTGTTATTATACCTAAAGGAGTTGAACATCAGCCAATTGCTGAAGAAGAGGTCCATTTACTATTAATCGAACCAAAAACTACTCTAAATACGGGGAATGTGGTGAATGAACGAACCGTTTCGATTCCTCAACGAATTTGATGAAACGCTCATCAGTGAAATAATTATACTGATTTGATTCGATCCTTAGCTAATGATTCAACTAACGTTAGTTGAATGGAACAGCGACAGTCTAGGACTTTAGTTCTCGTCCTTGGTTGTCGCTGTTTCAATTTCTAGGCTCAGTCTAATACTTTATTTTCTGCTGACAGTAGGAACTATGTAAATCCGTAGTAGGTACGGAGTAGAAAGGATTTACACTTTATTCAGGAACAAATTAAATCTATTCTAGGAGGTAATAAACATGGCACACAGTTACGCTTACTTGGACAAGAAAAAAATTCTCCATCTCCATCCATTGGAAGATGAAGCAGTTAAGCATGGCAAGTATGTGGGTACAAATTTGGATTACGACGAAAGTGGTTTTCCGGTTATCGGCGGCGAAGGTGTAATATATTATGCAGACAAAGACACAGCTTATGTAAACGGAAATGAACATGATGGTAAACAAATCGCTGTACCAAGTGGCCTTAAAGCACTAGCCGGTCAACTTCTGTAATCGTTAAGATTTAAATATGGTGGCGGAATAGACGCAAGGCCCGATACACGCCTCGCACACATCGAAACTAACTACAACTAATTGGAGACAGCCGTAAAGAGGGTAATAACACCCCATCAATAAGGGCGGCAGATTGTTCCGCACGTAATGCGGACTATAGCGATTGACGGTAATCGCTGTGAAATAATTCCCGTTGGGAACCATACCGCATGTATATGGGAGCGGCAGTGCAAGCGCATGACGGAGGGTTAGGGCGCAACTAATATAAGTAAGAGAGCGACGGGAAACCGCCGCTTTTTTGCGTTCAAAGGAGAGGGAGCTGGGAGGATACAAGGGAATGTCAAAAATCTCCCCATTTAACTATTTTCCCCTTACCGATAGGTGATGTATATAGAAGGATGAATACAACTTTTTGTTCTTTCCACCGAACCCAAAATTCAAAGGTCAATTCGAATTTAGAGCCCCCCAGTTTGCGAGATTCGCCGGCTTTAAAAAAACCAAAGCCTTCCTCGTTAGCTGCTGTTGCTTCAATTGTTTGTTTAGCAATTTCATGGCCGGCGATAGATATTGTACATTCAACTTTATTTTCATCAGTTTCGTATTCAACCAAAGCGCTAGCGCCAGGTACTTCCGGTATTGGTATATCAATTTTAGGCATTTTGTTCCTCCTTTAATTTAATAATCATATTATGTTAATTTTGAAAAAAACTATACATTTCGCATCATATAGTTTGAAACAGAAAGGAGCTGGACTGTGTGACAACTGTTAAAGGTTATGCAATGCAAACTGGTATCAATATCAGAACGGTTCAGCGTATGTGCGAAGATGGAGGGTAAAGGCCAAAAATGAATATGGCGTATGGTTGATTGAATATAAATCGGAAGAGTAGCGACTATGCTGCTCTTTTTGTTTTGAAAAGGAGATTATGCGATATGAAACCAACGATCGGAAGAATCGTCCACTACAAGGACACAGAAGGTAAGACGCTTGCAGCAGTAGTCGTTTATGTTAACCCTGATACTATCGGGATGGTCAATCTGTCCGTATGGAATGAATTCGGAGCACCGTTTAGAGTTTTGAACGTTCGTCAAGGAGACGGTCTGGAGCAATGGGATTGGCCGCCACGTCAGTAGCAAACTTTTCCCGGCTTAGTCCGGGGATATGACACATACAGGATTATAGCGGTTCGATTCCGCTGTGTGTCATTTACTTACGTGAAGGGTTATCAGAAAAAACATGTTAAAATATTCCTGTACAGATAGGGATGGAAACCTATATTATGACTTTGAGACTAGGTCTAACTAACTATATGAGGGATGGTATATTTGATGAAAGACAAAGTAAAAGGGCTTGTATTAGGTTTAACGATCGGGACAATGATTACAGGTGTATCAGCATATGCTACTAGCACAGCGAAAATTGAGGTCATATACGATAACTTAAAATATATGGTAGATGGAAATCAAAAAGTACCTTCATCAGGTCAGGGCTTCATTTATCAAGGAACAACATATGTACCTCTTCGTTTTGCTGGGGAAGCGACTGGTAAAGAAGTAACTTGGGATGGTAAAAACAAAACAATTTGGATCGGTAAAAAGGATTCTGAGTTCAAATACTTAAGTGATGTTGCTTATGCCCGGATGGACGGGGGTTCTAAAGCCTTCTTAGATTTTAATCAAAACTATAATAGAGACAAGATAACAATTGCTGATAAACAATACCAAAAAGGGATTAACACCGCTCTTAGCCCTTACGGTACAAAGCAAATTAGTGTGGATTACAACTTGAATGGAAAGTTCAAAAAGTTCACAGGTGAATTGGGGGTTGATGATAAGACTAAGAATGCCCCAGAGAATGTGACAATCACTTTTATAGGCGATGATAAAGAACTATCTCGTTTTTCTGTTAAAGGTGGAGATAATCCTTTACCAGTTACGGTAGATTTAACGGGTGTTCTGAAATTTAGAATTGTTTTTGAAATTGATCCGAAATCTAGTGATTTCGTCTATGGGGCTATTGGAGATGCAAAGGTTTTTAACTAAGAAAAAGAGTCGCTGAGTAGTCAGCGGCTTTATTATTCAATTAATAACCAACTAATGAATTATTACTCACCTGACGAAATAAAGAACAGGAGGGAAAAAAAGATGACTTGGACAGGAATATGGGATAATGCAGGCCCGTTTATTATTGGAGCGATTACAGCTGTAGTGATTTATATTCTAGGTGAAATTTTGTGTACATTCATACCGAGGGGTCTAACAAGAGAAATATATAGGATTCTTTTAATAGTTGCGGTAGTGATCGGTACAGTAGCTGCGGTTTATATTAGCAGTCGAATATGGTGGGGTATCAGTTAAGTCGAAGTGCCAATAGGCGGCTTCTTTTGTATGTCAGGAAACTTTTCCTTAGCTTTAGCTACATTATCGAAAAGGGGGGGAAATAAAATGGGATGAAAAAGAGATCCAAAACGGGATGAAGCATTCGATTTATACAAAACCAGTTCCGGCAATATACGTCTCACAGATATAGCCTCTCAACTTAGTGTATCTGAAGGTACGGTAAGAGGATGGAAGGCTAAAGATAAGTGGGAGAGTTTGATTGCTGGAGAAGCAAAACATATGGAACGTTCCGATGGAAATGAAACCGATCAAAAAAAGGAACCTCCGAGGGAAGATGAAGATACAACATCATACCCTGACGAGCTTTTTCTAAAAGCCGTTCAAATTGTAGCCGAGGCCAAACAAGCCTCGGTTTCTTTATTGCAACGAAGAATGAGGATAGGTTATAGCAGATCGGCCCGACTGGTTGATGAAATGGAGCGGCGTAAATTCGTTGGTACATATCAAGGTGATAAGCCCAGAGAGGTATATGCTACTCTGCTTACAGTTGATGCGCTCTCTAAAGAGCTAAAAGTCGGTACTCCAGAAATACGGAACGTTCCGAAAAAAAACCGGAACGCTCTAATGATATGGAGCGTTCCAAAACAAAAAAGAACGTTCCAGTAATTGAGGAGAAGCCGGAGCCGGAAATTCCAGACGAAGAGGGGTTAACGCCGAAACAGCGGATATTCATAATGGAATACCTCAGAGATTTCAACGCGACAAGGGCGGCAATGGCCGCTGGATATAGTAAGAAAACAGCATATTCAATTGGATGGGAATTATTGAGGAAACCTGAAATTAAGGCTGCGATACAGAATTACAACGAATCCCTGATGGATGGGGTTGGTTTAAATGCTCAGCGCGTTCTAATGGAGTACATGAAAATTGCTTTTGCAGACATAACGGACTACGTGGAATTCGGTCAAAAGGAAGAGGATGTTCTTGGGTTAGAAGGAGATCCCGTGTTTGATCCTGACACTGGAGAAACGCAGAAGTACAGATACAATTATGTCTCTTTTAAAAACAGTGATGAAATTGATGGAACTCTGGTTTCAGAAGTCAAGCAGGGTAAGGACGGAGTGAGTGTAAAGCTACACGACAAAACCAAGGCATTGGACGTGCTGACTAAATATATGGATTTGTTGCCCGATAAACATAAACGGATGATTGAAGACGAAAAACTTAAGATGCAGCGTGAGAAACTTGAACTTGAAAGAGCAAAGGTCACGGGTGAAGGCAATACAGAAGACGATCTAATTGATGATTGGGTAGAGGCGGTGGTAGGTAATGAAGATGAAGGACTCACCGGAGACGAAACGGAGACTTCAAGCATTCAAGAAACGGATTCCTGAGTATCGTAAGAATCCCACATTGTTTTGCCAAGAGATGCTTAAGTTCTATCCTGATGATTGGCAGGCAAGCACTCTAATGGATTTAGCCAATAATCCGCGCGTTTCAGTACGTTCAGGTCAAGGCGTAGGAAAAACTGGGCTGGAAGCTGCAACAGCCCTTTGGTTTCTGTCCTGCTTCCCTTATCCAAAAGTGATTTGTACAGCTCCTACAAGACAGCAGCTACATGACGTGTTATGGGCTGAGATTAATAAATGGCAATCTAAAAGTCCGGTGCTGAAACGAATCCTTAAGTGGACTAAGACCAAAATATACATGAAGAACTATGAGGAACGCTGGTTTGCTACAGCTCGGACAGCGACTAAACCTGAGAACATGCAAGGTTTCCATGAGGATACATGCAATTTATTGTGGATGAGGCATCGGGTGTTGCTGATCCAATCATGGAAGCTATTTTAGGTACGTTGTCGGGTGAGTTTAACAAAATATTAATGTGTGGCAACCCGACAAAAACGTCGGGTGTTTTTTATGATTCACACAATAAGGATAGAGCAGACTACAAAACACGCAAGGTATCCTGTCTAGACAGCCCAAGAACAAGCAAGGATAATATCGCTATGCTCAAGCGTAAGTATGGTGAAGGTAGTGATGTCTGGAGAGTCCGTGTTGAAGGTGAATTTCCCCGTGGAGAATCAGATACATTTATTTCGTTGGAAGTAGCTGAATTTGCAGCTAAGGAAGTGAAATTGGAACCCACTGGAGATATATTAACTATAGGCGTTGACGTTGCACGGTTTGGTGATGATGAAACCTCAATGTTTGCTGGTATAGGACCAAGAATTGTAGGGGAACACCATCATTTCAAGAAAGACACAATGGTTACTGCGGGATGGGTGATTAACCTGGCTAATGAGCTGCATGTTGCTCATTCATATTTGAACCGAATCAGAATAAGAGTGGATGATAGTGGTGTAGGCGGAGGGGTAACGGATCGACTAAATGAAATCGTAGCTGAAGAAGGACTACCATATGAAATCATTCCAATTAACAATGGTTCTTCATCTTTAGATGAGCACTATGGAAACCTAGTTACTGAAATGTGGGCCTCTATTAAGGAACAATTAGAACAGAATATGAGCAATTTCATAAATGGAGATCCGAGCGTTCTGCAATTGCCTGATGACGATGTTCTAATAACCCAACTTACAGCACGTAAATGGAACATGACCAGTAAAGGTAAAATGCTGCTTGAAAGTAAGAAGGATATGAAAAAGCGTGGGCTCAAGTCACCAGACCGAGCTGATGCTTTTGTTTTAACATTTGGGGAATATTTAATCGAACCAGATACACATGTTATGCTTCCTTCAATAGGTAGTGTGGCAGTAAAAAGATAATGTGGTAGAGTGGTTTTATAAGATAAAAGATAGCGGTTGCACAGGCGTATTCATATAGAGAGCACCAGTCCACTAGTGCGATCAGCAAGCAGATGCAGAACATCGCCGTGTACAATGTAGATAAGTAAGCAGAGCTTGAGGCAAAGGATTGTTGAAACTGGCATGACTAAGCTCTCTAGTATGCAAAGGTAAGCTATTCAGGCAATGAGGGTGATTTGACTACATCAATTGTGGAGAAATGAGAATTAGTGAAAACTTACTTAAACGGATTAAGGCTGACGTAATCGCCATATTGGCAAGAGGTTTGAATGTTATTGAGTCCACAACCGAAAGAGGAAACGACATAATGTGACAATTGTCTGATTTTTTTATTGAAAATAATGAGACTTTATAATTATGGACAAATATCATTAAATTTCTAATAATTAAAATAGTTACATAATTTTACAAAAAATATAAATGGAGGACTATGCGAATGATTTACATGAAAAAATTAGTGTGTTCGATTTTGTTGGCGGCTCTGGTTCTAGTTTTTCCTACTTACTCTTTTGCAGAGACGACACAATCTGAAGGAGAACTGAACTCAGCTGCTTCATCATCGGGACAATGTGTTACAGTCAATATTCCATTAGAAGTCACTGATAACTCTGTAAGTAATTCAGTTTATGGAGACTTTTCTACTCAAAAAACTAAAGTTGTGTATGCAACATTAGATTTCTGGGTTGATGTGGATGGAAGCACTGCATTGGGTAATTGGACTATAACAATGGATGATAAAAAATAAATAACTCGTGTTAATATTTCTTTAGTATGGTCTAATGGGCAAAAGGATACCTTTAATTATCCAACAAATGGAGTTCCTACACATGTATCAAATCAAGGAGAAACAGTATACAGTAACCCAGGGCTCCATTCAGCAAAACTTTATGGCGGTGTTTCTGTAACTGGAGCTACTGGTTTTAACTTGCCAGCTAATGGAGCTAAAGTGACTTTTACAACTAAATAATCTAAAAAGAGAACACAAAGAACACAATTACTCTTCAATCCTTGTGTTCTCTTTTTTGTCTTAGTACTAAGCATTTGTTATGGTGATATATATAGGAGGAATGAAGATGAAACTATTTGAGGAGATCTTAAATAATCAGGAAGAAGTAACTATCGAAATTAGAAACAAAACTACTATTCTTGATAGACCTAGCATAAAAAAAATAAAAACAAAAGAGAGTATAGAAGAGAAACTATCAGTATTGGCTCAATTTTTTCTTTTACCATTCGAAACAGGCGATTTAAATGCTGTTTTACATATTCCAGTTTTTGATAAAGACACTAGAGAGCAAATATTACAAGAGATTGGGCCGCATTTTGAAGAGTGTAAAATTGTTGAGTATAAGGATCATGCTCAAATTATGTTTAGTAAATTAAGGGCAATTTCGAAAGGTCTTATTGAAAAGTTGATCGACTCTGGTGAAATAAATCAAATTGCATATAGTTTGTACAGGAATAAATCTGTGTGTATTGATTATTCAGAAGAGAAAGAATACAAAGTCAATATTGAGTTGATACAGAGGTCATCTGAAAGATCAATCATTGAGTTGTGGACAGTCTTAAATAATACCTTTATAAGAGAGGCTGGAGAATTAATTTTACTGCCGCACCAATGGTATTTAGGTGAAGCATTTAAGGATTATTTAGCAGTAAGGTGTTTTGCTAGCGTATGTAAATCAATGAGAGTAACTGTAAATCCTATTGATAAAGCAATTAAGTATATATCCATTAGTTAAAGTCCCTATAACAATGACCGTTTTTGATTGGAATTTGACCGATGTATGACCCGCCACTGAACTTTTTATGTGGTAAATTTGTATCATGGAAAATCAAATAAGGAACACACCGTAGCTTTTCAGCCTCGGTGATCAGGTCGGCCAATGTGTCGGCCTTTTTGGTTTCTACAAAACATATTAGGAGGACAGGGTTATGTCTGCAAAACCACGTTTCGCATTTTTGAGTGAGGATGGAATATTGCGCCTACACGATGAAGAACACGCTTCACAGCACGGCAATCAGGTATAAACAAGCCTAACCGACGACGAGAGCGGCTATCCAGTCGTTGAGGGTCAGGGCGTTGTGTATTATGCCGATGAGGACAAAGCTTACGTCAAAGGCAACAAAGGCGACGGCCAACTCATCCCAACGCCGTTGGTGCTCAAGCAGCTCGCAGCAGAGCTCCTGTAGTTTTTGAATGTGGTGGTGGAAGAGAGACGCTACAACGTAGGATGACACCTGCATACTAAAGGCTGATAGCCTCGACGATCCTGCAAGGGGATAGAGGGACATACTGCTCAGTGGCATTGACCAGTGCGCACAGGGGAAGGTCCGATTATGTGGCCGCGAACAAGGATAGATCCTTGCTTCACTTAGGGGCACCCGTAACGCACAGCGGTAGATTGGTAGCGGTATGCAGGTTGCGGTTAAACGATAAGTCATTTCATGCGGGGGAGAATGGCCCCCGCCCACATTATTCATGACACGTGCAGGCAGCAAGGAACCAGTTAACCAGCGGAAACATGAAACAGCCTGGTCAGAACCCTTGCGCGGTTCAATTCCGCAGCTGTCTTCTATTTTTCCATCGATGGGAGAGGTATTGTGAAAAAGAGTCCGAAAACAGGAAAATGTATGCTTTGCAATGACCCTAATCCGAACCGGGAGAACACAACAATGGGCGCATCCTTTTGTAATACGTGCTGGGAAACTATGAAGTCCGGTGATGAGGATAAACTGGGTGAGAGAATTGTCTGGGACGAGTGTTTGATGGAAATAAAGTGTTAGACCGTGAAAATATAGTTCTAGACTGGCAGCTGCGGCGTTAAGCCAACGGGCAGGATGGTAGATAAAATATGTTATTATTGGATTGTGCAAAGTTTATTCCGCCTATTCGAAGGGAGATTAGTAGAAATGCAAAGTGCTCAACAGGTGCTAACAAATTATTTTCAAGCATTAGGAAGCAAACAGATTGATAAAGTGATCGAATTGGTTCATGATGAAGCGAAATTTATTATTCTTAAAAAAGAGCCTTCTAATAAAATTCCTTTATACGGCACATTTCATGGAAAAGAAGGTGTTAGAAATTATTTAAACTTATTAGAAGAAGCAGAACAAATAGAGAGTTTTGTCCTACACAAACTCATCGGTAATAAGGAAGCAGCGTGTGCATGGGGGAATTTCCGCATCAAGGTCAATGTAACCGGGAAAGTGTTCGAGAGTGATTGGGCAATTATTTGCGAAGTAGAACAGGAGAAGATAATGTTTTTTCAAATCTTCGAAGATACTGCCGCACTAGAAGAAGCTTTTGATTTAAGAGACTGTTGATATGTTAGTGCAGCTACACATCACTATGCTGAGTAATCATACGAAAACGTAGGTTATTGGCCGGCAACATATCGAATTTGGTCAAGTAATGCGTTACGCTAACGAAGAACGTTAATAGAATGATAACAGCGGCAGTCTAAGACTAATATCGAGAAAGTGAGCAAAAGCCAGCTTATAATGGTTTAATTGCCCATTTTCCGGTATTGTCCGGTCTTAGTTCTTTGACGGCCATTTTCTAATATCAGTAAAATGGTCTTGTTTGTTACTAAGTACAAATGCTTTTATGCAACAGCGTAGCGTTTTGCATCCCGCTTGCGGGAATAGAACCTATCGCTGTTTCTTTTTTCGGGTTTTAAATAAGCGCCTCGGTTCATTTGGTGCTCTAAATACATAGGCAGATACAAGTCACTCATTTGGGTGGCTTCTTTTATTGCCTTGAAAGGATTTTTGGTTTGAAGAAGAAGCAGAAGAAAGGAATTTTGCTATACATGAAAGGACCACCAAAAAAGCCAAAAAAATGCAAAGGTTGTGTATGGGGGAAGTGGGATGGGGTTAAGCAGTTTTGTTCCCGTACAGCTTGTGTGAAAGAATGAATTAATCCCATCTAAAATATCTTGCCTTACACAACGTTACACTTCTATGCATAGGCTATCAGGAAGTAAAAACTTTCTGAGGAGTGTGACAAAAATGTATTATACCCACGGGGGAATACAGTATTACCCAGCAGGTAGACCGCCACAACAGCATATTATAAATCCAAATCAGGTTAAAAATTACCTAAATCAAGCCGTTGATATGAGGATGAGTAATGGACACCGTCTTTGTAACGTCTTTATTACGTATGTGTCTCCGCAGACAGATAAAACACAACCAGACTATGGAGATATGACTTATGTAAGAATTATTGATGGGAAGTTCGTTTCTTTATCAAATAATACACAAAACATTGACGAGGTCGGACCTGCTGGTTCCTTATGTGGTCATCGACCATCGTGGTAGAATGTTAAGCACCCATTGAGGTGCTTTTTCTTTTGCTCTTATACGCCAATATGTGAGTTGTTCTAGGCACTTTTTCCGTTATCCGGACGAATACCGGAAAGAGTACAGCAAAGAGCAGAGAGAGGGCATACACACGCTCTGACAGCCTGTTATCCTGCTACCCGAATAGTGGAAACCAACTCAACTCAAATAGCCTTTTGAACATTTACACTACCTCTTTCATAGTATATGGCAGTTGATAAAGAGAGGTGGCTACTGATGGAAATACCAATAACAGGTTTTGTTGTTCATTCCCGTGATTCCGAATCTAACCATTCGCATAAGCTTTTTATTAGTTCGTGGGACGGTAGACCAGTTAATGTTCACGTACATCCTTTTAGTGGGAATACATCACTTGATGTAGGACACTACCACCATTACGCTGGAGTAACAGAACCAGCTCCAAGTGGTGTTCCGCATGTTCATAATTATTATGCAGAAACATCATTTAACGATCAACATACGCATCTAATTAGAGGTACTACAGGACCAGCCATTCACTTGACAGGTGGTGGGCATTACCATCATTTTGAAGGGTATACAACAGTAAACGGTAGAATTCCTCACGCCCATAGGTACAGTGGAAATACCGGAGATGAGAAAGACTACCGATATTAATCAATTTGAAAAACTCATCCCCATACAAATAGTGGGACTGATGGAGTTGGTTATGGCGGCATGTTTACCAGTGTCGGGGTTATTCTCGTACTATTTATACTGCTTATGATACTTGGGGGTTGTAATGCTTAAAGGACTCAGCCACAGGTTACTGAAGATTCGACTTTATGAATACAGTGTAATTGGCCAAACAATTTAAAATCGGTAGTAACAATGACGAGCTACTACTGGCTCGTCTTTTCTTGTTCCAAGGTGCTGACGCTTAGAAAGCAATTTGGATGGGATGGATCGGCTACACTCTTCTAGACAGAAAAATTGTGGTCTAATATAGTAGACTACAGACCAACCTAGAAGGAGCAAACGGATCATGACTAAAAAAGAAAGACGTACCTTTAGCGCTGAATTTAAAGCGTAGATGGTTCAGCTCTATCAAAGTGGCAAAGCACGAAAGGATATCATTCAAGAATATGATTTGAATCCTTCATCGTTGGATAAATGGGTGAAACAGAGTTCCACATCTGGATCCTTCAAAGAGAAAGACAACCGGACTCCAGAGGAATTAGAACTGCTCGAACTTCGAAAACAGAACAAGCAACTGCTCATGGAGAATGACATATTAAAGCAAGCCGCGCTGATCATGGGACGAAAGTAAATGTCATTCGCCAGAATAAACATAAATACTCGGTATCAGCAATGTGCGACGTCCTAAAACTCCCGAGAAGCACCTATTATTATGAAGAAAACAAAGTAGAAGTGACATCGGAGGGTGAGCTTCCCTCCCTGATTATGGACATTTTTCAAAGCAGCCGTCAAAACTACGGTACGCGTAAGATCAAAAAAGCGTTACACCAGCAAGGCTCTACGGTATCCAGGCGGAGTATTGGACGAATCATGAAGGAATACGGGTTGGTTTCCTCGTATACGGTTGCTCAGTACAAGCCTCATCCCACGAGATGCAATGAAGCCAAGCAAGCGAATGTACTGGACCGGAAATTTGAACAAGAGCAAGCGTTGTCTGTCGTCGTAAGCGATCTGACGTACGTCCGAGTGGGTTCATATTGGAACTACGTATGCTTCTTTGTAGAGATCTGTTTAACCGCGAGATTATTGGCTACAGTGCAGGCCCTCACAAGGAGGCCAAGCTGGTTTACCGTGCTTTGGCTTCAATTAAGGGCAACCTGAATGACATTCAACTCTTCCATACCGACCGAGGCAATGAATTCAAGAATAAGCTCATCGACGATGCGCTAAAGGCTTTTCAGATTGAGCGTTCTTTGAGCATGAAAGGCTGTCCCTATGACAATGCCGTTGCGGAAGCTACTTTTAAAATTTTCAAAACGGAATTTGTGAAGAAACGTCATTTTGAAAGTCTTGCTGAGCTAACCACAGAATTACATGACTATGTACACTGGTTTAACCATATTAGGATTCACGGTTCTCTGGATTACTTGAGTCCAGCTGAGTTCAAGCAGAGACACCACAAAAAAATTGTCTAGTTTAGTGTTTACAATCCATATGTGTTGGTGTTGGATGCCTTGAAGCCTTAGAAAGAAAACAAGTCATTACACCCGGGTATACTGGTACTTCTAAACCACTCACTCTCGAGAGTGACGAGTCGAGTTTTACATTGTTCTTCCTTATAGGATGGCTAGTTTGATGAATAAATACTATGCGAGAAAAATGATCTTTACTACTTACTACAGCGGCAGGTCGGTCTCTGAAGATTAAGGAAATTCGATTACTGGAAGCTTTGGATGAGAGACAGATTTCTGTTTTGAAAATATGCTAAATGATATTTGAGGAGCATCAGCCAAACAGCAAATTCCGTTTCGATATGGTGTTTTGGTGATTGGTAACAGGTAGTGGAACTTATAGGAAGATAACCAAAAGTCCACATACTAAAAAGAAGGACCCAAAGAGTATAGATACAGAGCCTCTAAATTTCATGTCGTCAATGTAAGCGTCGCTTGGTTCTGAGTCACCTTTGATCTTCCAGGCTTCGTTTGCACGCCATCCCCAAGTGGGAATTCGTTTACTTAAAATACCAAGTGAGAAAAAAATAATCGCGATAAAAATAAGCATGAATCCCATTTGATCAACTCCTTAAGTAAACTATACCAAAAAAGAACGACAGATGGAAAGTGTCGTCCCTCAAGGATAGATGGAAAAAAAGAGGGCTTTGCCCTCCATATGATGGTGTAATGTTAATCTGAATAGGCAACCGCATTAAAACTTTCTATTCCTATTCGGGTGGCATCCGCTGTGCAAAATAAATATAAGGTATACACCAATTCATTTGATGGTGGTAGAGGGACATTGTAATCGGATGCATTAATGGTAACGACCTGTACAGCGTTTGGGTTTGCTTCGGAGACACTAACAGAGTAAAGGGCGTATGCAACAGGAGAGTCGAGAGTGCCTCTAACAATAGAAATAGCAATAACGGAGTCAAAAGGTGGAGTAGTGGGAAATGAAAGCTCAGCAATCCCTGATAATTGTACACGCATATTTTCCCCAGCGCCCGTCACGTCTAAGCCAAGCTCTGCGATGGCAACAGGAGTATTGGCTGGCATGGAGATTGAGATCGTATTACCGTAACTTGCGTTTTGAGATGTTCGAGCATCTAACAATCTAGTCATTATCTCATCTCCTTTTTTGGGTAAAGATTTTGCAAGCTGGAAATAGAAAGATACATACAGTGCAGGGGCTGGATCGGTTGATAGTAGGGCTATTAAGCTTTAGAAGGATAAGCAGTAATAATCTAACACGATAGGGTCAGACCTATGCCTATTTTCCCAAGATCAAGTCAACAGCCCAATCTTTTTGGTTAATTGCACAATAAGCTACTTTGACTAGACTTCGGAGGTGATCATTAATTATGTTTAGACATTATTATTGGCAAAAGAAAATGCATCGGAGAAAATTTAGAAGATGTGTAGTTAAAAAAGTCAAAGTTTTACCGAAAGTTATTGTTAAAGGGATCCGAGGACCTCAAGGACCTCAGGGACCGCAGGGAGCGCAGGGACTGCCGGGTCCACAGGGAGTTCCAGGTGCTCAAGGCCAGCAAGGGCTACAAGGTTTTCAAGGAATTCCCGGACCAACAGGACCCGCAGGAGCAGTAGGGCCAGCAGGAGCAGTGGGGCCAGCAGGACCAGTGGGACCGGCAGGAGCGGTAGGACCCGCAGGAGCAACGGGGGCAGCAGGGCCAGCAGGCGGCGGGATATCAGACTTCTTAAGTGTCTTCCGAGCAGATCCTGGTACGGGAACGGACACAGTTCCGGGTAACTCACCAATTACCTTTACTGGAGTTTTGGCTAATGTTGGTGGTGCATTTACTTTCACTCCTCCATCTACAACGATAACAATCAACGAAACGGGAAGCTATCTAATAGATTTTACAATTCATAACCAAGGTGATGCTGCCTTTAACCTTACCGTAAATGGAATCCCTGTTACTCCTGTTCCCTTCACGGGTAACGGTGGCGGACCAATTTCGGCAGAAGTCATTATTACTGTAGGGGTCGTTCCTACAACTATTCAATTGGTAAATGCAAATGCAACCCCAGCCCAACTTCATAACTTTACCAATACTACTCTTACTATATTAAAGTTGACCGTTTAAGCCATTTTTAATGATATATAGAACATTATATGTAGCCGCTTTAGAAAAGACTGTACGATTTCATATCGTCAGTTTGTCTAATTCACTTATAGTAAGCAGACGAATTTATGGGGGAGGGATTGTATAGCATGGCAAGAGAATGTAGTGGCAGGAATAAGATCCATTAAACACTATCACTACTCCAAAGCCTATCTTTAAAGTTAAAATGGTAAATCCGCAGTAACATTGTAAAAAAAACAATGATATTATTCAAACATTGAAATATGAATGCTAAGAAGGTTAGGAAACTTTTCCTACCTTCTTTTTGTTGTGGCATTTAAAAAAGAAATTTATTCGCACGAAGATCAATAGTAAATCTGGATAAGTCAGACGTTATTCTGTATTTATAGTAGTTTGCGAATGTAGTCCATCCGGCATCGGTTAGCGTCAAAGATGGACATTGGTAGGGCGACAGTTCCAAGTAACACCAATCAGTGGGGAATTTTTAACTGGCTGTCAAAAAAGCATCAGCGGGCGTACATAATTGACCTGACTAAGTTACAAAATCACACTAATGGAGATTTGCTGGAGTTGCTTGTATCTGTATCGCACACAAGTTCACCAGTGGGAATGTGATCAATATCTGTACTTTACTAAATAGTGAAACCCCTTGGGGCTCTAGGGGATATGACCCATTGGTGAGATAAACCAAGACACCTTCAAGGTAAATGGAAATTCTCTTTCTGAAAATGCCATAGTGGTAAGCGTAAAGGCATAGCATAGTAAAACAGCAAAGGCAATCGAATCATGAAGCTAAAGATTGCTGACAAATTGTCGAAAACATCAGTATGTTCTTCAACATTAGTCATTAGAGAATCCAATGTGGCTAAGACAAAGAAGAAATTAGACAGTGTTGAGAAGGCTATAGCTAACTATAAGTCCTTCTCTTTTTCTTCCGAATTAGCATGGTCAGGAAAAGGAGGACAGGCAGAGCAATCTGAAAGATAGGCCAAACTCGAACCAAGGCTACATGAAGACCGAACCACAAAAATTCGGTTAACCTAGAGGAGAGAAACGTAAGGGCGTATATGATGATACTTAGCAACAGTAAAGCAGGCTTATATCTAAAGGGGGTTATCGTTTGAAGCCCAATGACGGCACCAAACATAAAACCAGCCGTTTTGACTCCGATTCCAATAAATAGAATCATCGAAAACAGGACATCAGCTCTCTCAACGATCTTCGGTAGCTGAATTAGTTGTGTAACCTCAAATAAGGGATAGGTGCTTGATGCTGCCCATTCCGGACCTAAAACCAGGATTGTTAGTTCATTCATTACAATAAGGAACACAGCAGTGATCCAGTAAACAATGACGATTGACCGCTGTAATTTACGTTTATCCGTAACAATCTTGAACAGCACAAGAAAAAGAACCGTCTGCCCGAAGGGAAAAGACACGATCTCGGGAATGGCAGCCTTCACTACGGGAGTTAGACCATTCTCCAATACAGGAAACAAAAATTCAAAGTGAATGAGTCCTGTAAAAGGAGTAAGCAATAATAAAATGCCATAACCAAAAACCAATAGAAGAAGGAAGATATGACATAGAAGGAACCAGACCCTCGGTCCAAACCACACTACATCGGCACAGACAATTAACGCTATAAACGTAATAACTTCGGTAGGAGTTCTGTTAAGTAATGTCAATGCGCCGAGCTCACCAATGTCCCTGACACTCCTGGAAGCTTCATAAGCAAAGTAACTGATGAACAGAAGACCACCCAGACTACCTATCCATTTTCCCCAATAATGGCATAGGAGCTCGTACAAATCTCGATGTGGATCAAGTTTATGCATGTATAAATACATGATTAGCAAGACGAAGCCTACAAGTGCGCCGATCAGCATGGCTAGCCATGCATCCTGCTTGGCTGTAGCTCCCAAGAGGAATAAGGTTGTACTGCCAACCTGAAACAAGGAAAAAGCGATAGCTAACCCGGATACCCTGGTGACGGTTTTATTCATACTTTTTAAGCCCCTTTATACAAAATGGGTTAGGTTTGACTTCCGATATGCTTCTGTAGGAGGCCAGGACGCTGAATCCGTGCATCCACTCGAATGTCCAGTTCTATTTTCTTGAATTCCTGATCCCAGTCTTTTTTCACCGTCCCCCACTCCCTTGGGAACCTCCGGTGAATCCGGTCAGCAAAACCAGTTGCGTCTACACCAAGTTCCTGAAGTTTAGCCCAGCCCTTATTTATCGTACTGGTCACTTCTTTTGCAATCTCTTCTTCCAGATCATGTATGGTCTTCGTCTTGGAAATATCCTTAGTGCATGTAGTTTCATTTAAAGCCCCATTAATTTTCACTCCAACCTGCATAGTGTAATGAGAACTGGTTTTTCTGGGTGTAAGCTTTACATTAGCAGAGTTTACTAGTATGGAAGAGTACATTTCCCTACCGGGCTGTTTGCTGCATGGGAACGAAATTTCGCTGTTGTTAATCTTTTGAGACAGATAAGATACACCCAGACTCTCTTCCTTGTTGAGAAACCCTTTGAGCTTTCCTTTTTGGAATACCGCCAATTTAGTCAATGCCAGTTTGAGCGGGGCCGAGGTTTTTTTGAAGACATCCAGACTCTCTGCTTCCTTCACATCCTGATAGTCCCCTTCTCCGGTCAACTCGGCGACCGGTACTCCAATAGATTTGGAATCCGAGTTCATGCTTAATACGAAATCATAAACCCTAACTTTCGGAAACACCGATAAAATATCACTCTCTTTGTCGACTAATTCAGCCATGGCGACGCCTTGAAGTTTTTCAGGCGGCAGTAATTTCTTTAATAGATCGGATGCTAAGCCGTCCGTTACAATCATAGTTACCATCTCCCTTGCTTCCGTATTACGAAGATAAAAATCAATTAAACGGTCCATTCCTTTCTCAGCCGCTCTCTTACCGATAAATACAACACGATTATGTGCTATGTAGATTTGTCTTGATGTTTTTAAATTGCTGTACGATAACGCCTGATTATAGGTTTTGGACTTTACTGAGAATACATGGGATGCCGGTTGAGAAGACCCTCCCGTTCCTCCTCCGGTACCACTTGCAAGGGCGGAGGGAATAATAATCTGATAGGACATCATCCACTGTCCGTCGTCCATCATATCTACTCCTGTAGCCGCAGTTACCCACAGCTCATTCAGTTCGACTCGGTTCCAGCAACCCGCCAAAATGAATAATATGACCAAGGCCAAAATAAATCTGCCTAATTGGGACATATCGGTTCCTCCTTACGCCATGGGATCTCGGCTGTGTTCCCCCGCTTGTTCTGCAAATGATTCCTGTTCCGTTGCCTGTCTTACTGGATTGACATCCCCAATCATTTTCGGCCGTTTCTTCATCTTCCACCAAGGTACACGCACAAACAGGTCTTTCATATTGCTCGTATAGAAAGGTGCGAGCGGCATCATATAAGGAACGCCGAACGAATTCACAGATACTAATCGAACGAGGATGGGAACCAAGCCGGCCAAAACGCCGTATAATCCAAATAAACCCGCTAACAGCATGAGTCCAAATCTGAGCAAACGAACAGCCCCCGCCATATTGATCGCAGGTAGTACAAAGTTGCAGATAGCTGTGAATGAAACCACAATCACCATAGCTGCAGAAACCAATCCCGCCTGTACAGCAGCTTGTCCAAGAACCAATGCCCCAACGATAGAGATTGCAGGCCCTACGGCGCGCGGCATTCGTACTCCTGCTTCGCGAATAACCTCAAAGGTCAGCTCCATTAGCATTGCTTCAAGCAGGGCTGGCAATGGTGTATTCTCTCTCTGCGCAGCCAAAGTGATGAGCATTGTTGTAGGCAGCATTTCCTGGTGAAACGTTGTTGTTGCAATAAAGAATGAGGGTAATAGTAATGCCAAGAAAAAGGATGCCATTCGAACGATTCGAAGAAAAGATGCCAGATCATAACGTTGGTAGTAGTCTTCACTGGATGCGATGAACCGAAAAAAGGTTACAGGAGCAATCAATACAAATGGAGTCCCATCAACCAATATCGCTACTAACCCCTCAAGCAAGCTGCCTGCTACAGTATCCGGGCGCTCAGTGTTATATATGGTTGGAAAGGGGGTCCATACCCCATCTTGAATAAATTCCTCGATATATCCACTTTCGAGAATACTGTCCGTGTTAATGGAATCTAATCGTCTGGAGATTTCCTTAACCACCTCTGGATCTGCAATGCCTCGAATATATGCCACCGATACCTTCGTCTGCGTGTATGATCCGATAATTCGAGAATCAAAGTGGAGTTCAGTTGATTTGATCCTTCTCCGGAGGAGTGCGATATTGGTGGATATATCCTCTGTAAACCCCTCTTTAGGACCGCGAATTACTGTCTGCGATGTTGGCTCCTCAACCGCTCTTTTAGCCCCCCCGCTCATAGAAGCAGCAAAGGCCTTGGTGCTGCCTTCGACAAGGAGAACCACCTGTCCATAAAGAACGGCATGGATAAGTGCTTTCTCATTTTTAAGGCAAGTGATGCCCCCAATAGGAATACGATCCATCAACCAACTTTCAACATTACGATCGGAGAGATCCCCATTTCGAATACCTGCAGTAAGTTCCTCCAGCAGTGTCGTTAAAATTTGCTGATCAATCAGGCCTTGAAGAAAACCTACAGCGAGAACCGGATTGCCCTGTTTATCGTTCAAACAACGAAGAATGAAATCCGTGCTATGTCCTATTTCCTGCTTCAGCAAGGTCACGTTGTCCTTAAGCGTGCCACTCAGTTCCTTGGATAACTCAGTCGATTTTTTATCATTAACTGGTTCAGAGCTCGTGCCATTTTTAGATCGTGAAGGCTGCTTAAACAGCCATTTTTTTAACTTGTCAACCATAGCAATACAGTTCCCTTCTAGATAGCGGTTAACTGTAATATGTTGCTATTCCACGATTTATATGTACACACCTTCCAAAAGATGTTTTTATATCAATTTATTTCAACTATGTTTACAATAGTAGAAGCTTTTTTAGTGGCATACGGCAAAAATTGTTGGCCGGTATAGACACAGTCTAAGAGAAGGGCTTGCGGATGTCGTTTTTGTATTGGATGGATTCGTTGTAGCCAAAGACCTTCATTCAGAGTTTTTAAAAGATGAGTCATTTCGAATGGTGGTATCTCCAGATCATCTGCTGGCATCTCGTTCCTCATTGATTGTTGATGACTTTCACAGAGAACAAATTTGGTTGCTTTACCATAGAATTTACCGGATATATCATTTTCTGCGCAAATGCTCTGGCATCGGGAAAAGTGGATTTTCACATCGTTGGCTGCTCTAATACATGTTGCAAAGAATGAATTAAAATCAAATGAAGCATCTGGCTCATAAGAGGAGCACTTGCGAAGTTATTTAAAGCACAAAAAAGTCCTCCGGAAATCACCATTTAAAGACATTCTTGCCAGATGTCATTTTTCGTTGGCTACCGTGAGGGAGGCAGAGCACTTAAATATTGCTTTTTGATAGCTGTCCACTTGACAGGGGTCGCTTCAGTTTGGAGAGGTTTTTACTCTTTTATAAGGGGAGACGATATTATGGAAGCAAAACCCGCTGTAGAATAATATAGCTCTCAGTCTTAGTGAAATAACTATTAGAATGCCCCCAATAGAAAGAATCGGCAGCCATGGATAAGAAAATAAAATAAAATCCTAGACTGCCGATGTTCTATTGAACTCTCGTGTCCCTTAAGTTCAATCGCTTCCCTTTTCATAAAAGTTGTTGTGTAAAGCTTTCTGCCGTTTAAATCATGTCTTACTCCAAGTCACTTTGTAAAATTCTAATCTCCACCGAGTTCAATCGTTTTCGTGGCGACACGGTCATGAAATTCCCGATCATGTTCCACGAATACAATGGTCGGCGTGTACTCAAGCAACAGCTCCTCAATTTGCATCCGGGAAATCACGTCGATAAAGTTGAGCGGTTCGTCCCAAATATGCAGATGAGCCTCCTCACATAGGCTTCTCGCGATTAGAACCTTCTTCTTCTGCCCGCCGCTAAACGCCGATATATCCTTCTCAAACTGGATGCGGGCGAAATCTAGCTTACGTAACACGGCCTTAAATAAGCTTTCGTCAATTCTGTGCTCTGCTGCATAATCGGAAAGCGTTCCTCGCAGATGAGAAGTATTCTGGGATACATAGGAAACGCGAAGCTGAGGCTCCCGTTGAAACGTACCTGTATAATGTAGCGTCTCATCGTTCAGCAGGCGGAGCAAGCTAGACTTACCTGAACCATTTGGACCTGAAATTGCAATCCGATCTCCTGGTTCGATCGTCAGACAAATGTTCTTGCAAACCGCTCTTTCCCCGTAGTAAATCGTGACGTGATCCAGCATAGCCAGTTCCGATTTGGGATACACGAGCTGAGAGATCGCAAGGCTTTCTGACTGTTCGATATTTCGGAGCAATTTCGATTTTTCCTCTAAAGCGGCGTGTTGCCGCTGTTCGATGGATTTCGAGCGTTTCATCATTTTCGCTGCCTTATGCCCGACGTATCCCTTGTCAAGCTTGGAGCCGGAGTTTCGTGTGCCGTTTTTCGATTTTTCGGTCTCGAAAGACCAGCCGCTAGTACGTTTAGCAGAAGCAGATAAACGCTGTATGTCTTTGTACAGCTTTTCGTTTTGTGCCATTTCGAACGTATCTTGGCGAGTTTTGTTCGTCCACCAACTGGAGAAGTTGCCTTTTTGGATTTCGATATTCGTTTTGTTGATCGATAGAATATGATCCACGCAGCGGTCGAGAAAAGCCCGGTCGTGTGAAACAAGAATAAAACCGCGCTTCGTATTCAGATAATCGGCGACAAGCTTGCGTGCGTGCAAGTCGAGATGATTGGTCGGTTCGTCGATGAGCAGAAATCGATTGTCTTGGATGAATAGCACGGCCAGAAATACCTTCGTCTGTTCTCCTTGGGACAGCGATTCGAATGGCCTGTACAACACGTCTTCTGAAACCTTAAGTAGGTTCAGTTCGCGCATCAACTTCCAGCTCTCATAGCTTGGCACGATCTCTTCGACGACGTCTAAGGTCAAATACTCCGGGTGCTCGACGGGAAACGGAAAATAATCAAAGGCGACTGGTGTGGAGATCGTACCGCTGTATTCGTATTTCTCCTGCAACAGGTTTAAGAACGTCGTTTTCCCCCGACCGTTTCGCCCCGTAAAGCCCAACTTCCAGTCTGTATCAATTTGAAAATGAACATTTTCGAATATGGGGTCATAGCTGCCTGGATAGGCAAAAGTAAGATTGGTTACCTGAATGGCGGGCATGGTAGTCATCCTTTCGTTTGGAAATAAAAAAGAACCGCAAGAAAGGTGCTATCTTGCGACTCTAATCCATACGAGGAAATACGGCCCCATTCCAAGGGGCCGTATGACTGTCCGGAGAGGGAGCGCAAACGAAACGCAGACCTTTCTTGCAGAGATGAATAAAACGACCACAGCCGATCGCTGAGTCCGTTCTTTTCGTGATCTCAAAGCAAGAAAGTTCTACATGTATCCGTTCAACTCCCATCATCAAATTACATTCAGTTTATCACAATAGTAATTTAACTACAACCTGCTAGTCCTGTTAGGCTGAAGCTTCGCGTAGTTCGACATGCTCTTTAGATTGATTGATTACTGTTATTTAACTATTCAGCTCGTTCGTATTAGCTTAATAACATATAGGTTTTTAAAATTCGTAGCGTTATAGTAGCAGAACCAATTTAAGATATAAGTATAAAAACCTCTGATAACTCAGGGGCTTATTTTGCATCTTGAGGAGGTGACGAAACCCGTGGCAAAAATAAAATCCACATTGGATATACAACTAGATCTGACCAGGCCGGTTGAAGAATTGACTGAGGTTATTTCTGCTGCCATTGCTTCACAACCAGCACGCCGGAAAGAAAAATACTTAAAGGATTGGATATAGCAATAGGAAATGCATTAGCAAAGATACAGGCCCAAGAAGAAAAAGATCAGAAACCAAACGATGATAGCCAAGGAAAAGTTTCCTGAACAGAGAGACGGGGGAAAGAATGTTGGATGAGTGGGAGATTTTTAAATTTAGTGCCACTTTAGGTAGTAGCGCGGTAACGTATTTTTACGGCAGGTGGTCGGGAGTATTGGGGGTGTTACTTGCTCTGGTCATTATTGATTATGTGACTGGACTATTTGCTGCTGGCGCAGAAGGTAAGAAGGGAACCGGACCCGGCTTAAAAAGCAAGATTGGTCTTATCGGTATCGCTCGAGAGGTATTTATTTTTACAATAGTTGCTGTATCTCATCTAATCAATGGAGTCTTAGGCGATTCGCACCTTTTCCGGGATGCGGTCGCCTATTTTTATATGGCAAATGAGCTGCTTTCGATTGTTGAAAATGGCGGCAGGCTTGGTGCGCCAGTCCCGTCGATCATTCGGCAGGCTGTGGAAGTTTTAAAGAGTAAAAGCGGAGAAAGGAAGGTGACGGGGAAAATGCAGATAAGCAAAAAAAGGTAACGCGCAGGGAACGACGTATCTCGCTATCAAGGCAATATTGATTGGAACCTGGTCAAAGCGGGAAGCGCGACATTTTGCTGATGTGGTGGATCAGGTAGACGGTGCAAAAGCGCTGGACTTTCCTGCGGTGATGGATTATGAAAACAACCCCGGCAAGCTGTCCAAAACGCTTATTAATGCTGTGGCGTTGGCCTTCCTGATCGAGCTGGAGCGGATTACAGGACGTAAGCCCATTATCTATACGGGCAATGCATTCGCAGCTAATTTTAATGCTTCATTAGGTGGCTACCCACTATGAATAGCCCGTTACAGTGAAACGCGCGTACCGAGCGATACAGTGACGTGGAAACGTTGGGATATTTGGCAATACAGCGATAGTGGCAAGGTATCCGGGATAAAAGGAAACGTGGACCTGAACGAATTTGATGGAACAACGGACGAGCTGCGCAAATCGATTTGGCGTTATTGTCCCTGGCCAAGAGACAGAATCCGTACATCCGGCACATTCCGCGTAAACGGTAAAGAAGCGGGGGAAAGCCCTTCTATATGCCTCCAGAACCTATGTACCGCTACGGTCTTTGGCAAATGCCTTGGGCTTGTCTTTTCGTTGGGACAATACCAGCAAGGAAGCCTATTTAAGTGGATCCAAGCTGCAAACTGTCCAACTTGTAAAGGGTACAGCGTATGTCCAACTCAGACCAATTGCTGATGCTTATGGAGCGGTAGTGTCTTGGGATTCAAAGAATAAAATCGCATCGTTGAAAACGAAAGGGGAAGAGTAATCATGCAAACAATTATCGAAACTGTACAGCCTTACGTAAATACCATTGTCACAGCCGCTGCGGGTGTGCTTACAGCGTTTATTTTAGGAGGTCTGAAAACTCAAAACTAAGGTTAACGTGTGGCTAGAAGCGCGTACCACGGCGGCACAGAGGGAAGTAATCCATAAAATTGCTGGAGAGGGGTTTGCTTTTGCTCAAACAGCATTTAAAGAAGCTGGAGGAGAACGTAAGCTTCAGGAGGCTTTACAGTATGCTTCACTTACTCTTTCCAGTCAAGGCATTGTAGTATCTCAAGCAGAGTTAAGGTCTGCGATTGAGAAGGCATATCTTGAGTACAAGGCCAAGACAAAAGCGGTACTAGCTACTGAAGAACAGCCAAACGAGGATGCAGTACAGGCCGCAGCTAAGGAGGCTGTATCTGTTCTGGCTGCAAAGCTTAATGATTTCTTAGCTCAGGCTACAGCGGATGTGGTCGCTGTTGTTCCTACTCAGGTGCAGTCTGAACCCGAGCTTATTTTAGCGCCGGTAGAAGCTGTAGAAACGCCTATGACCACGGAATAAAAGGATAAAACCAGTACCCTGCTGGTGTGTGCTGGCAGGGTGCCTAAAAATGTATTTATTAGGAAAATTGAATTATTTGCATATTACTTTACGATATTATCATTGTTAATTGAAGTTTAAAGGCGGGTTGAATAAGATGGTGTTCAATATACTAAGTATCATAGTGATTATCTTAGGGTTATATGATTCTCCAACAGGCACAATTAGTTTAACAGGTGGTGATTTTCACCAAGGAATGAGAGTATTAAAGATTGAAAAAAATTTTAGAGCATGGCAAGGTGTCGCTTCTGACGGGACACACATTTACCTTACATCTGATCGTGATGAGAACTTCAAACTTTCCAATACAATATCTGTTTATACAATGAACGGTGTTTTTGTAACTGAGAAAACGAAAGCTTATACAGAAACAGATCAAAGAGGGCTTTTTATGTCTTTTGGAGATTGTTACATAATAGATGGTTACCTTTATGCAACGGTATATAATTTTAATTCGGGGCCATCAACAGAAGAACGTATTAGCAGGATAGTAAAGTATAGCTTGCCTAATTTAAAACAAGTAGATGAGTTCAATATAGGGTATGGCACAGCAGAGTCTTTAGCAAAATTTAATAATACATACTGGATAGTTTACCATGACTTAAATGAGATCAGACAATTTAATAAAGATTTTAATCTAATAAGATCATACCCCTTATCGGAGAACTTTGGAAATGATGGTGGTTATCAAGGCATTTTTTTTGATGGGGATGAGTTATACGCTAACCTACATGGCTCGAATAAATATGGAGAAAATTATGCGCAAGGATTGGATCATTACCACTTTAATGGTAAAGAGTTTAGATTTATTGAGCGGATAAAACCCCCTACATATGGAGCAGGTCAAGGTGTTGAAAAAGTTGGCAAACTATATCTATGGGCTGATCGTCCTGAAAATAGCATAATAGTTACCGAAAAAATTAAGAATTAATTCTGTTTCCGTTTGCTAAGATGGATTTGGATGGAAATTTAATGATATGAAAAATCACTAACCAATGCATAATCACTACAACACATACGGAAGCAGCGTTGTGCAATCCGAAAGAATCGGTGATACCCTACTGGCATACCATGGTGGGGTGTTTTGTGTATTTCTACAATTAAATTCAATAAATGAAGTTCAAAAATATGTTAGATTTTCAAGTGTAAAAAAGAACATAATTGTATAATAATTCAAGTTGTTGGCCAACCATACTTGTTGAAAATAAAACATAGAGGTGCTAACTTGAAGAGAATAGCTAAGTATTTTTCCGCAATTTTATCCGTTATTTTATTATTTAATATTTTTGGTTTGACTGTAACTTCAGCTTCAGCTGAAGAAATCACTCATCAGTCTGAAGAAGTTACTGAGGAATATGACAGACAATTGGATAAAGTGTATGAAGAATACAAGGAAAATCAGTCTGGCGTTCAATCTGAATTTGATCAAAATCACATTACTCCCTTTGCAGCTCAACCAGCATCAATTGGTCATATAATTAAGTTTACAATACAACAACTTTTCAAAAGAGGTAGTTCTGTTGCTGTTCAAACCACAACAAGAAATGTTATAACAAACTTAACTAAACATGCCATTGAAGAAGCTATTAAAGATGGAATTACTACTCTTATGATTGACAATCTGCTTGAAGGCAAAGCATCCGGTATGCGAGCAGTTGAAAAATATGTCGATATTCAAACAGGAGCTCGTGTTGTTTATGACCCTATATTCAAACGGTATTTTTTATATTTCGTTTCATTGCTAAATGAGAATTCTTTTTTCTCATCTTGGCTCCAGGTAGTAATGTTTTTTTGTGTATCGAGAACAACCCCCGGTTTGGAAAAAGAGTTTGGCCTAAGTATGAAAGAGGTCAATGACGTTATCTCATAGTATGAAAGCAAGCAAGCTGGTTTTGGATCGGCTTCATATACCGTCGATAAGCACGACAACAACAAATGCCCATTCAGTAGCCGTAAGAACTACATGCTGTATGATCGTATTCTAACATTTGAAGTAAGTGAATACTCTAAATAAATTTAAATCTCTGCTAACCTTCATTGGTTGGCGCAGGTTTTTACTGCTTTATGGATTAATAGGGATAGACTTCATTAGAATAACGGATGATGATCTTCTTTAAAATTTTTTTCTCCAAACAAGCTATAGAACAACAAGGAGCCAGATAATGGCTCAACATTTGATCAAAATGTAAACTATGGATGGAAACCAGTAGCTTTAGCTCAGAGGGATTTTCTTAAAGTTTTAGTTGGGGTAACAACAGAAACGTACATAACCATTAATGGAAAATATTAGAATATGGTTTTAAGTAACACTTACAATTACTAAGATATTTTCTTTCCCTGTTGGCGAATTGCTAGCAGGTCTTTTTTACGCCCTTTACCAAGTTAAAAATATGTTTACTACTTAATATTTTCTGTATATATTAATACTTGGAAATGAATTTTCTTAAATTTTCCCTACAAAAATAGACTAAATTAATAGATGAGATTATCTCAATGAGCATTTCATTAAGAATAGAATACAAATCCGGTGGTGAGCCAATTGAGTTTGTAAAAGGTGAGATCACTGGCTTTACTTATAAAAATAATAGTTCCATAAACCTTTCAGCTAAGTCTCCAAACTTGGCTCATTCGCTACATATTCGAAGCAAAATTCCGCTTCATTCGCTTCCTTCAGTTATAGACAATGCGGATAATTCCAACATGCTGTATACATGGGCAAATACAGAATATAAACCTGATAGTGAGGATTACTATCGCAAATGTAATATCCAAATCGTTAGAAATGAAAACACAATCCGAGATATTACGTTTACACACGCTTATGTAGTAAAGTATCAAGAACAGATTGATACCAGCAAAGAGATCCTTGAGTTTGAACTCGTTCTAAAACAAAAAGAAGATCAATTGGGAAAAATTCAATACAGTCCTCAGTTAGAACCTAAGGAAACAAGAGAAAAGGATCAGTCTGATGTCTCGCAAAAAGTACTGGAAGGTGCATATAGTAAGAATATGTTAGTGTATGCAGGAAATATTACTTTTCCGTTTGAAAATCCTATGGTAGAACTAGAAAAGACTTGGGTACGAGGCGTAGAGAAGGTAAAAGATTCGACAGATACTGTAATACATTATCCTGATCGTAAAGCATTTACATTAGTAGCTGTTCCTATAGCTCGAAAGAAGTACGGAGACATCACAGCCAATTTACTTCAACATTCACTTGATTACAAACCAGGACATTTACACTTTAACGAGTGGTCGTATGAGGCGCAGCAAATTAAAAAATCCAAAGAACATAATATGTATGTAATTGATAAAGCAGTACAAAAAGCTAACGACAAAAAAGTTAAAAGTTTTTCAAGTGATGGGTCTATTGCAATTGAAAGTGACAGAGATTTGTATAACGCTTTTCACAAAATGAAGTACAAAATAGATGGAACATATGTAAAAGGACAATGGGAAATTACTACAATATATTATGATAAATATAATTTTGAATATAATTTTAAACAAATGTTTACTGGGGACAACAAACTCGGTTGGGCTGCGGCCAATCTAACAAATTTAATGGAATCATGGGGAACACTCAATGAGTATACATCTTATGTTACAGTAACTGATACAAAAAAGGCTTGGAAGTGAGGTGTGAATTGCAGATGAAACGCAGATACAAGATTTACATCTTGATCTCTCTACTAGTTATAACTACTACTATAATTTTTCTAGCGAATTCTGGAGACGATACGATAAGGAAGTACCCATATGGCAAAGATACGTTAGAGTTTTTTGGAGATGGGACTTTTCAGATTTACAGGGGAGGAGGATCGGGTGATCCTCCAATACTATACACTCATCAAATTGAAGCTCCTAATTCAGTGATTGATAACGTTCTGTCTTATAAAATAGAAAAAAATATCGTATATGTGGTTGGTGAAAATAGCTTCATTAAATTGGATTCAAGTACCAACACATACGAACAAAAGAAACTGATTTCTGACTTTACTTCCAAAGATAGAGATATATTTAATGAATTAATGGAAAAATAGAAGCTATCATAAGTAAATGTGATAGCAAGGGAGCTTTAACTTGTTCACAAAGGTTAACTTAACATGCGCTTTAGTTGAGCTATTGTTATGTAAGTATTTTAAATTTATAAAGAATGGTTACCACCAGTGGTGATATTATGATTATTAAAATTGAAGGTTTCTTTTTCCAGAATTTGATTACTGGTCCCCTATGCACACAAGAAGAACTATATCAAAAGTATATACAAGCAAAAATGCTGAGTCTTAATATTAGAGATTTACCTGATATATTTTGTCGACTTCATAATTTTGATCGATTACGTTTTGAAGATGACACAGAGGTTGGTTTCGTGATTGATACAGATACGGACAGGATATATAGACCGATATATTGATGTTTAAAGCGATGTATTCGAAAGATATCTTCCCATCTCCTTTAATTACAAGTAATGAAGGACTCACATAACTGGCTACTATATTCGATTTTATAATCAAAGTCGATCACAACGAAAGTTAAATAAGTTGCCTCCGAAAGAATACCGAAAGCAGCTTATAGTCTAGTGTTATTTTTATTTACCTGCATGCCCTATCATAGAACGTATTTAAACATATATTAAGGTAACGACAAATAAAGGAGGTTAAAAGACATGGGTGCCTATGAAAATACAGGTGGCGGCGGTGTATGGACTTCTACAGCGGCAATTTTAGTGCTCTTTATTCTCTTAGTTATCATCACTAAATCACTTTGGGTTTAGTTTGTAAAAAGAACTGTTGGAAAATATCACTTCACTCATGGATATTCAATAGTTGAGCCCATCGAGCGCATAAGCTATTTGGCAATAGCCACCGTATTCGCTTCTCTTTCGGCAAATACTTGGTGGATTCCTGCCATAATAGTTTTGCGCTTATTGTATTTCATTTTATCTTTTCAGTAGCGAGTCAAGACCACTGCTGGCTTATCAGGCTTCTGTTAGATAAAATTCTCAAAGAGATGGTAGGATGAAGGTTGAAGTAAACAAATGTAATTGAAGCATCAAAAAACCAATATATCTAAAGAGTAATGTTACTTTTACCACAGTAGGTAAGGAGGCTACAGTGCTGCAAATTGATGCTAACTAGGGATAATGGAGCTTTAACTTCGAACAATTCAAACCGGGCATTGAATGTAATTATTAAAAATTTAACAGTGCATGGTGTAGCAACAACCGAGCCTGATAAAGTTACAAATTATGTTAGAATTACAAATTATGGTATTCTGTTGGAAGGTAGTAGCTATGTGAACGATAAGGTACTCTTTGAGAAAGAACATAGAGATTAAAAATACAAATATAGGGCTCCATATAAAAGGATTTTCCGACGTAACGGTACAGAATAGTGAATTTCACGACAACGGTGGGGGTTCTAAAAAATCTAGCTAAAGCCCATACATGTATTGTGACGATACGTGAGCTTTAGCTTTAACTAATTGCCCAAAAAGTACCAATAACTCACAATAATGACCTTGCCAGTACGAAATCACAACTAATACATATGGAGAAGTTAGTACCTAGCGTGTGAAAGTTAAGACTGTGAAACTGCTATTAACGGTCGGCAAACCGCTTGAAAACGATTGATCCACGCCGGATCGTAGCCTTTTCCACTGCTCTAAAGTCGGCTTGATTCCAAAAGTGTATTTAAGTAAGTGAATACTCTAAATAAATCGAAAAGCTCTGTTACCTTAATTGGTCGGCAGAGCTTTTAATTGTTCACGGTTTTTAAAATATATCCAGGTATTCTTTCTGGAATTTGATGAAATCTTGCACACTGTCGTGATAGGTAAATCTACCGCCATTTTTATCAATAATCCAGTTGATATTCTCGTCATTTAACAAAATTCCATACATGCAGTGATGAAGCAGTTCAATTTGCTTTTCATCCCTAATTCGGATCAAATGTTTTTCTTGTTCGATAATGAGGTACCATTTCGTTTCTGTTTCATCTACATCCGCATCCACATACAGTATTGATACCGACAAGGGGAATGGCCAGTCAAACCATTGTCCTCGCTTGTCTTCTCTATAACCTTCAAATGCCATGGTTATTCCCTCCTACTTGGATAATTTCCTGATTAGTTTAAATGTATCTAACGTGCTGCGATTGTACGCTTAATTAGGTTCTTGTCTTATCCTACTGGCACAGGAATATCGCCCCCATATTCTTCTCCTTGGCTTCACGTACACCATCATAAACATCTGTCACTTTGGCAACCGTCTAATTCCGCTATTGTTGCACAATAGTTGTATCCGCTTTTATCGTTCATTGTTCTGATCTGTACAGTATACGGAAAACGACAGGTAATAAAGAAGCTGAACGCTTTGTTATATCAAAACGCTATTACCAATACTGTACAATTATTCTACTGAGCAATGACGTGGTCCAACATGAAGGACTGGAGATAAGAACAGGTAGCAGTGTAATGGACATAAAGGCGCGTCTGCTGGTTTTGGAAGAGGGGACCACAAGAGCGATATACGCTCTATATTGTAATCATAGGGGGCTGGGATGGTGACCAAAAGATCATTACATTTTCTCGTATGGAAATAGGCGCTGTATTAAACCTCCAATGATATGGAGCAAGGATACACTCATGTCTTGAATGTATCTTATTTCTGGAGGGTCAAAAGTGAAAACCCCTTATTCACAGTCCGTTTTGAGCTATAACCAAATTTTAATGTGGCTTTGTGTTCTTTCGTTTTTTAGTGTGTTAAATGAAATGGTTCTTAATATCTCTTTACCTGATATTGCTGATGAATTCAATAAGACACCAGCCATTACAAATTGGGTGAATACTGCCTTTATGCTAAGTTTTTCTATAGGAACAGCTATATACGGAAAGTTATCTGATCAGTTAGGTATTAAAAGGTTGCTCCTGTTTGGAATCATAGTGAATTGCATAGGATCATTAATTGGATTTGTGGGACATACTTTTTTTCCAACACTTATCTTGGGACGATTTATACAAGGGATTGGTGCAGCTGCATTTCCTTCACTTGTGATGGTCGTAGTTGCTCGCTATATCCCAAAAGAAAACAGGGGAAAGGCAATATGGCCTCATCGGGTCTATCGTAGCAATGGGTGAAGGGATAGGACCGGCTATTGGTGGGGTGATTGCTCATTATATTCATTGGTCTTATTTACTGCTTCTTCCTGTTTTAACGTTTGTAACTGTTCCCTTCCTGATAAAATTATTGAAAAAGGAAGTCATTTCAAAGGGCTCGTTTGACATTGCAGGAATCGTGCTTATATCTCTAGGTATTGTATTGTTTATGTTGTATACAACTTCTTACAGAATTTCTTTTCTGGTGATAAGTGTTCTATTTTTCTTGATCTTTTTAAAACATATCAGACAAGTAACCAATCCTTTTGTTGATTCTTCATTGGGGGAAAATACTGCATTTATGATAGGAATCCTTTGTGGGGGGCTTATGTTTGGTACCGTAGCTGGATTTGTTTCTATGGTCCCTTATATGATGAAAGACGTTCACCACTTAAGTACCGCAATGATTGGCAGTGGAATTATTTTTCCTGGAACGATGAGTGTTATTTTCTTTGGTTTTCTTGGAGGAGCACTTGTTGATAAGAAAGGTTCCTTACATGTGCTAGCAGTCGGCGTTGCATTTCTTGCCGTCAGTTTTTTGGTAGCTGCTTTCTTTATTGAAATGACACCTTGGCTGATGTCTATTATTCTAGTCTTTGTTTTCGGTGGTCTTTCTTTTATTAAAACAGTAATATCCACTATTGTTTCAAGTAGTTTAAAACAAGAAGAAGCTGGCGCAGGAATGAGCTTGCTTAATTTTATAAGCTTTTTATCAGAAGGAACGGGGATTTCAGTTGTAGGAGGCTTATTGTCAATACGTCTTATTCATCAAAAATTTATACCAATCATTAATTTTCCATCTGCTTATTTATATAGCAATATGTTATTGATTTTTTCAGTGGTCATTATAATTAGCGGGATTTTATCTGTTATTGTATATAAACGTTCAGTTTCAGATTCCTGATAAGAGCAAAAAAGGATTACATGCTGAAAATGATCTCATCCTCACGTTTGAAGTAAGTGAATACTCTAAAAATAAATCAAAAGCTCTGCTAACCTTAATTGGTCGGCAGAGTTTTGTGTGCTGATCAGTTTGATTTTACTAGATACGGGAAAAGTAGCAATGCAAAGTGTGCGTACAAGATGGTATTGTTTTTAAATTCGGCCTTATTACAGAAGGATAGGCTAATTTGAATACTTAAACTTATAATACCAAAAAATCGCTTTCTCATGGGCTGTGGAAAAGTTAGAATATAGCATAGTATCAACTCCGCCGATTACAAAGTTATTTTTAGCATAGAATCGACAAGCTAAAATATTCACATCCTGTGTTTCAAGCATAAGGCCAACAAGATTATTCTGCTTAGCCCACTCGGTTGCTTTACTCAATAAGGCTGCTCCGATTCCCTTGTGTCTCGAGTCTTTAGCAACGGCAATATCCTCAATTAGAGCATAGCCATTCCAATTAGTACAAAGTTTAATTTTCCCAACACAGTCGTTCTCATCATAATATAAAAAAATAGATTTTCCTTGTTCATTAATATAACTGATATCGACGTCATCATCCTCATACTGTTTAAAATATGGTTCGGGAAAACTTTCTTCTATATATGTCCAATTGTTGTTCTCGTATTTAGGTATAATCCTTCCGGACACAATAAAGCCGTTATTCTCATTTGACTTCTTAAAATCCCCCATATTTGAAAGTGACATTTTAATTATCATGGCTTGTCTCCTCCTGGTTTAATTTCTCTATGCACATTATTCTAAAAGAGAACCACGTTTTCCTGTCTGTTAGATTTATAAAAAGTGTAAAATGGTAGCGACTGTTCAACTATGTGTGATATTTTAGATCCCCCTCCGCTTGCTTAAATGATTCATAGCAGTAGTTAGGTGTGCTATTTAACACAAAAAAGCAGGAAGAATTCCTCCCGCTTTTTGCATGGAAACAATTATTAACGTCTGCGTTGTCTATCGTTTACGCTAAACAAATTAACAGCCAGTGCGTTACCTCTTGCACGCGCAGTGGCTCTTTGATTGGAACGGATGTTCAATCTTCTTCTTCTTAAATCACGTCTGCAATGTCTTCTGCTCATAATATCACCTCCCTTCAAGAAATGAAGGTGCGGTTGAATCTTAGTGGCGTTTATGCTTACGCTTGGAAATTTTGATATTCAAGGCATTGGTTGCTAGTGCATTTCCGCTTCCTGTTTTAGCAGCTGCGGCTTGAAAGACTTTAACGACCAGATATCTGTTTTTCCCGATGCGATGCTTATACGTTTTAACTCTATTTCTGATCATCTGCATATCTCCTTTGCTTAGTTCTGCTATATATATATGTCAATTGTGATAGTAATGTATCAGCATAAATCTATTAGAAGCAAAAAGTAGCTAGTACCTATATCCCTAAAGGTTAACAAAAAAACTCATGCGAACCTGTCTTCGCCTTTTCAACTTTACGTTGCAGGAGATTTTACAGGCAGGTCGGCATGAGTCTAATGTGTAGAATAAAGATAATATGCAGTTTGTATGAAAATTATTTACTATTAAGGGTGTTAAGTTTTTTTTCGTAGTACGCCTCTTGGGCAAGAATATGATTCAGTTGTTCTGAGAGCTGTTTATATTCTTGGCTGGCCTCTGGGTAATTATTTCTTTCGGAAATTACAGCTTCAAGTTGCTTTTCTAAATACCTGAAATGGATGAGTATTTGTATGTACTGAATACGATCGTAGGTTGTTATGTGTGATTTCTCTTCTGCATATAAATGATCCATTGTTGGAACTGCACAGCTAACGACGATAAATATCATAACAAACGCTGAAATTATTATTTTTTTCATTTAATTCCTCCTACAGAGCTATGAGTAATTAATATACCATATTTAGCTAAAAGAAAGAAAGATCTATTAGTTTTGCCCACAACAGTATAGCTGTTCAAGATCAGTGGGGGATTATTTGAGACGATGAGGCTGATTTTATAGTAGATACAATAGGAATAGGTTGCTAAAAGGAAAGAATAGTTGTGAGATACATAATAAGCATAATAACAATACAAAACCGGCTTGCCCTAGGCAGCCGGTTTTGTATTAGGGGATAGAATAACGGGGAAGAAAGAACGAGAAATCAGTGGAAGTCCCGGAAGAGTCCTACAACTTTGCCCAAAATACTGACGTGTGTCAGACGAAGCGGTTCAAAGGCTGGATTTTCAGGTTGAAGCCGGATATGATCTTTTTCTTTGTAGAAGGTTTTAACTGTAGCTTCGTCTTCATCTGTCATAGCTACAACAATATCGCCATTATCAGCGGTCTGCTGCTGACGTACGATTACATAGTCTCCGTTAGCAATCCCAGCCTCAATCATGCTTTCGCCTACAACAGATAACATGAATATTTTATCCTCACCAACAAAGTGTTGGGGAAGAGGAAAGTAATCTTCAATATTTTCTGTCGCCGTAATAGGAAGACCAGCGGTTACTTTGCCGACGACGGGGACACGACTAATGGAGTAATTAATCAAGTTGCTGTTATCCGATTCGTCTTGACCGAGTAACTCAATAGCCCGTGGTTTTGTAGGATCGCGGCGAATGAGTCCTTTTTTCTCTAAGCGATCCAAATGACCGTGAACCGTAGAACTGGAGGCCAATCCGACAGCCTCGCCTATTTCGCGTACAGAAGGGGGGTATCCCTTTAGACGCACTTCATTGCGGATAAATTCAAGAATGGCCTGCTGGCGGCTCGAAATCTTAGACATACCGTATCAACCCCATTTAGTAACGTTTGGGAAAATTATAGCATAGAACCTCCGTTCGTACAAACATAAGTTCTAAATAATACCTAAAAAAATTGCGAACTTTTGTTCTCTTTTCTATTGAACAAAACAAACGTTCGTGTTATATTGTGAAAACATAAGAACAAACGTTTGGAGGACACAACCATGATGAAATATAGCACCTATCAAAGTATTTTTCCAATGAATATAGAAAATTTACAGGAGACCCGAAAAGAGGGTAGGGCGCGTTTTATGCAGATTATTACCCATACTCTTTTACTTAAGCTTCTTATTATAGTGATTGTTGCTTGGATTGCAGGAGCAGGTGTACTTACGGTTTTCGCGGCTCCTTCAGCTTCCAAGGAAGAAGTGACTAAACTGACAGTACAACCTGGGGATACGTTGTGGCAGATTGCCGCGAATCATAAACCGGAACGAATGGATACACGAGTATATATAGAAGGAATTGTGCGGATTAACGGTTTAGAGGATCGGGGAGTGCAGGCAGGTCAGGTACTCAAGCTTCCTGACTTATGATCTATAGACTATTAGAGCTTGTCAGGGAGCGTAATGCGGGAGCCTTGACAAGCTCTTTTCTACATGTCAAAGTGTATTATATCTTTGCTTTTATGGAGGGGACACAATTTGGATATAGACAGCTTGGTACAGCGCATTAATGAATTAGCGCGCAAAGCAAAATCCGAGGGATTAACAGAAGAGGAAACCACAGAACGTGCCAATCTTCGGGAAATTTATTTAGGTAACATTCGCCGTAATTTTCGGCAGCAGCTAGAAACGATTGAATTTGTGGACGATGATACATCGAAGGGAAATGACGGGCTGAAGCATTAATGTTGTTAAAGCGCCCAAGCCTGCAATTTGCCTTTTGTTTTAGGTACCTCTCATGGTATCTATATAGATCAGCTTTGAGGCAATTGTTTTAATGTAATATATCTGGGAAGGAATTGAGAGATGGCCCGATCATTTGAAAGAAAAGTACGCAAAAACACAGCGCATTTAAATAAATCGCGCAAAAAGCAAGGTATTCAAACCATTAGCGGCGCAGGTTCTGCAATGGATATTTTTCGTGGCCGTAATATTACTGTGCCAATTATGCTGGCTGGTCTTTCTGTATTGTACATGCTTATGAGTTACTTTTTGACTAAGACCGGTATGCGAGGGATGGATTGGCTTGTATTCGGCCTGTACTTGATGCTGGCTGTTATCTTTTTTATCCGTCGTCCTTATCTGAAAGTGGGAAAGGATACTCTCTATATGCTGAAAGGTGGTAGAGAACGTCCAATGACGGCAGGGGACATGAAAGCCATCAAGATTGAAAAGGGTTACGTAACCGTTGAAAGAAAAGGTAAGGGTGGTAATTTTATTTTCACAAAATCATTAGGTCGCTATGACACGGATGCCATTGCAGAGCGACTTGAGAAGTTTGCGCTATCCAATCAGATACAGGTTGACAAGAAATAACTGATTTAGCCTGTAGCTCTGTAACAAAGGCCGTATGATGTTATTTCATATAACATGCTGCGGCCGCTTGCTTAATATGGGCACACATAACGATTCAAATGCTTAATCAAGCAAATAGGCGTACATATACTGTGGAAAGAGAGTGGATAATTCAGATGACAATTCAGGCGGTAATGTTTGATCTTGATGATACCCTTTTGTGGGATGAACGTAGTGTAGAAGAGGCATTTGATGCAGCGTGTCAAACAGGCTCCCGTGAAGCAGGTGTTGATCCAAAAGCTCTGGAGGAAGCCGTACGTAAAGAAGCACGCGCTTTGTATGAATCCTATGAAACCTTTAGTTTTACTCAAATGATCGGCATTAATCCGTTTGAAGGATTGTGGGCGAATTTTACAGCAGGTGAGCAACCTGAATTCCGTCAATTGGAACAGTTGGCCCCTGTTTATCGAAAGGAATCATGGCGCAGAGGACTCCAGCAACTAGGGATAGATAATGAGAAGTTGGCGGAAAAGCTGGCTACCCAATTTGCTTCGGAAAGACGCGCACGTCCCCATGTATATGAAGAAACGTTTGAAATTCTAGAACAATTGAAGGGACAATACAAGCTGTTATTATTGACAAACGGTTCCCCTGATTTACAACAGGAGAAACTGAATGGAGTTCCTCAATTAGCTCCTTTCTTTGATCATGTGGTCATTTCAGGTTCATTTGGTCGAGGCAAGCCGGATCCGTCTATATTCCAGCATGCGTTGGGGCTTCTTGGTATTGAGCCTGAACATGCTTTAATGGTAGGAGATAAGCTGACGACTGATATTCAAGGAGCGTTGGCAGCAGGTGTTCACTCGGTGTGGGTGAACCGAAACGCCAAAACCAATACCACAGAGATCAAGCCGAAGTTTCAAATCAAGCATCTGTCTGAATTGGATGGAATTATTCAGTCGTTAAAGTAAGAAATCTACACCTTTAGAAACGAGTATTAAGAAAACTCCCTTCGCTCGATTGTCACAGAGCAGAGGGAGTTTTTTATTTACACAAGGATAAATTCGTAATTATGCTTTAATGAAGGTTGGATCTTCGAACGGTTCCGCAATCCAGCCATTTTCTTCAATGAACAAGCGGACTGCTACGATCTTTTGATTCTCCATTAAAGTGAAGAAGTGAGGTATATTTTCGGGTACGGAGATAACGTCCCCCGGTGAAAGCTCTACGTTAAAATAGTCGATCTCTTCAGGTCCTTTAATAATAAAGATGCCTTTACCAGCGACAATGGCACGGATTTCATCCTCGGTATGGGTGTGAATTTGCTCAAACTTGGCCAGCAACTCGTCCAAATTCGGCGTTGCTTCAGATAGAGTGATAACGTCCCATATTTTATATCCGCGACGTGCGGCTAAATCCTTGATTTCGGGTTCAAATGTTTTGAGAACAGCGGCCTTTTGATCATCTGTTAAGGTAAAGTTCTCTTGCAGCTCCCCGGACAATTTGGAAGCATCCCAATGTTCATACAATATCTCGTGACTCTCCAGAAATTCACGTACTTGTTCTTCACCGCTAATTCTTTCATTCGTATTACGTATTAAGATTTCGGCCATGTATTTATCCCCTCTTTTCCACTTGGATTAATGTTATATAAAGAATACCATGTCTTGAAACGTTGTACAATACAGGATTTCAACATTTTATAATGCAAATGAACATAGCTAAAGGATGCAGGGTTAAGTACGTTTAATAATGCTACAAACTATAAAAATGGATAAGAGAAGTCGTTTTTACAAAGAACAACCTGTATAAAACGTATGTTTTTACTTCAATCTATCTAAATGATACGGTTTCTGCTAAACTAGGATTTAACGTTTTGCGGGGGTGAAGAAATTTGGATAAAGTTAGCTTGCAGGATGCATTACAACGAAGAATACTCCTTCTTGATGGGGCCATGGGCACCATGATTCAACAGGAAGACCTTTCCCCCGATGATTTTGGTGGGGAAGAGCTGGAGGGCTGTAATGAAATGCTGGTCTTAACGAGACCGGATGTCATTCAAGGGATTCATGAAGCATACTTGAAGGCCGGAGCAGACCTAATTGAAACGAATACATTTGGAGCAACATCCGTCGTTTTGGCGGATTACGATATACCAGAACGTGCCCGTGAAATTAATCTGGTGGCGGCCAAGCTGGCGCGTAACGCGGTGGATAAATACAGCACTGCGGACAAGCCTCGTTTTGTAGTAGGAGCTATGGGCCCAACCACGAAAACCTTGTCTGTCACAGGCGGTGTTACATTTGCTGAGCTGATTGACAGCTATCAAGAGCAGGCCTTGGCACTTATTGAAGGCGGCGTGGATGTACTCCTTTTGGAGACCTCACAGGATACGCTTAACGTCAAGGCTGGAAGTATCGGAATTCGGCAGGCTTTTGAGCAGACAGGTATCGAGCTTCCGCTAATGATTTCAGGCACGATTGAGCCTATGGGAACGACGTTGGCCGGACAAAATATCGAATCCTTTTCCATATCACTGGAACACTTACATCCAATTTCGATTGGGTTGAATTGTGCTACGGGTCCAGAGTTTATGCGTGATCATATTCGCTCTCTGTCTGAAATGTCCTCTGCAGCTATTAGCTGTTATCCAAATGCGGGCTTGCCCGATGAAAATGGCCAATACCATGAATCGCCTGATTCATTAGCACGTAAAATGGCTGCTTTCGCTGAAAAAGGCTGGTTGAATATTGCTGGGGGATGTTGTGGTACCACGCCTGAGCATATTCGAGTTATGAGTGAAAGTATGTCGCAGTTTGAGCCGCGTCCGCTGGTAGGTCATCATCCTCCTGCCGTATCAGGCATTGAGCCTGTATATATTGAACAGGACAATCGTCCGTATATGGTTGGTGAGCGAACAAATGTTCTTGGCTCCCGCAAATTCAAGCGTTTGATTGTGGAAGGCAAATATGAAGAGGCGTCTGAAATTGCCCGTGCTCAGGTAAAAAGCGGAGCGCATGTCATTGATATTTGTGTGCAGGACCCGGACCGCGATGAAATGACGGATATGGAAGCGTTTTTGAAACTGGTTGTAAACAAGGTAAAAGTACCTTTGGTGATAGATACAACGGATATTAAAGTCATTGATAAAGCACTTCAATATTCGCAAGGTAAGGCGATTATTAACTCCATTAATCTGGAGGATGATGAAGAGAAATTTGAGAACATGGCTCCTCTTATTCATAAGTACGGCGCCGCTGTTGTTGTTGGTACGATTGATGAACGCGGACAGGCTATTTCACGTGAGGATAAGCTTGAGGTAGCTAAACGTTCTTATGATCTGTTGGTGAACCGTTACGGTTTGGCAGCGGAGGATCTAATTTTTGATACGCTTGTATTTCCAGTAGGAACAGGTGATGAGCAATATATCGGTTCAGCTAAGGAAACGATTGAGGGTATTCGCATTATTAAAGAGGCGCTTCCCGGAGTGCATACTATCTTGGGCATCAGTAACGTTTCTTTTGGTTTGCCGGAAGCGGGTCGTGAAGTGCTCAATTCCGTCTACTTATATGAATGTACCAAAGCAGGTCTGGACTATGCGATTGTAAACACTGAGAAGCTTGAGCGTTATGCATCCATTCCAGAGCATGAGCGGAAACTTGCGGAAGACTTGATCTATAAAACAAATGACGATACTTTATCCGCTTTTGTAGCAGCTTTTCGTAACAAGAAAGTGGAGAAAAAAGAAAAGATATCAAACCTTTCGCTCGAAGAAAGACTGGCTTCCTACGTAGTGGAGGGAAGTAAGGAGGGACTCATTCCGGATCTGGAGCAAGCGCTTGTGAAATATTCTTCGCTGGAGATTATTAACGGCCCGCTGATGAAGGGGATGGAGGAAGTAGGACGACTGTTTAACAATAACGAATTGATTGTAGCAGAGGTGCTGCAAAGCGCTGAAGTGATGAAGGCGTCCGTGGCTTATTTAGAGCCGTTCATGGAGAAGAATGAATCCTCAGTAAAAGGTAAGATTTTGTTGGCTACAGTCAAAGGTGATGTGCATGACATTGGTAAGAATCTGGTGGAGATTATTCTATCCAACAATGGTTACCATATTGTGAATCTGGGTATAAAAGTACCACCAGAACGCATTATTGAGGCTTACCGTGAAGAAAAGGCCGACATGATTGGCTTATCCGGGTTGCTTGTTAAATCGGCACAACAAATGGTGCTGACCGCACAGGATTTGAAAAATGCGAATATTGATATTCCAATAATGGTGGGTGGAGCTGCTTTAACACGTAAGTTCACTAAAAATCGTATCCGTCCTGAGTATGATGGTCTGGTTGCCTATGCAAAGGATGCTATGGATGGCCTAGATATTGCCAATAAGCTTATGAATCCTGAGTCCCGTAAAAAAATGGCCGAGGAGATGGAGGCTGAGCGAGAAGCTGAAGCGGCAATCGTCGTGGAAGCCAAGCCGCTCCCTAAACTCACTCGAGCTGTGCGCTCTAACATTGCTCAGGATCTGCCCGTCTATATTCCACCAGATACGGATCGCCATGTACTGCGTAACTATCCACTGAATTATATTTTGCCTTACGTGAATATGCAGATGCTAATGGGGCATCATCTTGGTTTAAAAGGCAATGTTGAGCAGCTGCTGGCTTCGGAAGATCCGAAAGCGATTCAGTTGAAGGAAACCGTGGACAGCATCATGTTTGAAGCTGTGACAGACGGAATCATCCAGGCACATGCCATGTATCGTTTCTTTCCAGCGCAGTCGCAAGGGAATCAAATTCTGATCTATGATCCGTCGGATGTGAGCAAGGTACTGCACACATTTACATTTCCGCGCCAGCAGGTAGAGCCTTATCTGTGTCTGGCTGATTTCTTGAAATCAGTGGAATCCGGAGTTATGGACTATGTGGGTTTCATGGTCGTTACAGCTGGTCATGGGATTCAGCAGATATCTACCCAGTGGAAAGATAAAGGGGATTATCTGCGCTCGCATGCACTTCAAGCGGTAGCACTCGAAGTAGCAGAAGGGTTAGCGGAACGGCTTCACCATATTATCAGGGATAGCTGGGGTTTTCCGGACCCTGCCGATATGACAATGAAACAGCGGCACGGTGCCAGATATCAAGGCATTCGGGTATCCTTTGGCTACCCTGCATGTCCAGATCTGGAGGAACAGGGGCCGTTGTTCCAGTTGTTAAAACCTGAGGATATTGGCGTTGAGCTGACGGAAGGGTTTATGATGGAACCGGAGGCTTCTGTATCAGCCATGGTGTTCAGCCACCCTCAGGCGCAGTATTTTAACGTCGAAAAGGTTTAACACCTTTATCAGATGGGATAGCAAATACCCTCCGAGCCTCGGAGGTTTTTTGCTGGTCAGCAGGAAGAAGGTTAATGTTATGGAATTTTATTTTCTCGGTACAAATGCAGGGGTGCCTACGATTCAGCGAAATGTAACGTCCATCGCTCTTCGTTTGCTGGAAGAACGAAGAAGCATGTGGCTGTTCGACTGCGGTGAAGGCACTCAACAAGAGGTATTGCGTTCGCCGCTCAAACTAAGCAGACTTGAAAAAATATTTATCACCCATTTGCATGGGGATCATCTTTTTGGTCTGCCGGGGCTGCTGTCGAGCAGAGCGTACCAGGGGGGAACGACACCACTGACGGTATATGGACCGCCTGGAATCCAGCAATATATTGAGCTATCTTTAGGGATCAGCCAATCGCGTATCAATTACCAACTACATATTGTGGAGCATACGGGCGGGGTTCTGTTTGATGACGGACAATTCCGGGTAGAGTCAGCTTTGCTGGATCATCGGATCGACAGCTATGGCTACCGAGTTGTAGAGATGGATAAGCCCGGTAAGCTTAACCAAGAACTGTTGGAGCGATATGGAATCAAGCCCGGCCCGGTGTACGGTAAGTTAAAGCGTGGGGAAAGCGTGGAGGTAGAGGGTGGAGTTATTTTGCACCCTCAGGATGTTTTGGGTTCGCCGAAAAAGGGGCGTATCATCACGATTTTGGGGGATACGAGACCTTGCCCGAATACGGTAGTGCTGGCTCAAGATGCAACTGTCGTCGTTCATGAAGCCACTTTTCTGCATGAACTGGCAGATACAGCGTACGAGTATCATCATAGTACGGCGCTTCAGGCAGCGGAGGCTGCAAAAGCCGCAGGTGCGGGTCAGCTAATCATGACACATTTTAGTTCTAGGTATAAAGATCAGGAGCAGCTTCAGCCATTGCTGGAGGAAGCGCGAAGCATATTTCCCAATTCATTGCTTGCGGAGCAGCATGTGTTGTTACCGGTACCCGATATCGGTTAATAAACGATTGGAGAAAGATATGTGCATGGGTACCGGGGCTTGCTCCGGTGCCTTTGTTTTTCACCGAAATTATTTTCCGGGAAAGCGCAGGATGCGACAAGAGATGAGAACCCGCACACGGTGGTGGGGATGAATTTGTTCTACCACATATGGAGGCATGTCATATTCGCGTTTCTATATATCGAATTTAAAGGATTTTATGTCTTGCGCATGACCAGGAAATACAGAAGATTTCCTTTGAGGAAATAGCGCCTTCGATGGATTTCGACGAAGATGTGAACTTATGTCATGTGAAAGCGACGGCTTTTAGCGAGGAATGGCGCTATTTTGCACGGTTTACCAGCAATTCATGGACTTCATAAGCATTTTTGACTTAAGATAGATGAGATGAATGGAGACGGCCGATTATTTTATGACCTGAATCATTAAGGTGGTTAAATAAGAAGGAGAACATCGTTCATAGGATGAATTATAATTTTCAATGCTATGATGTGAATGGATTTGAAGTGGGGGAGGGGATTGCGATAAAATCGTTACTAATTGATCTGGATGGAACCCTTTATCATGGAAATCGGATGATCAAGGGTGCGGATCTGTTCATATCCCGATTGCGTACAGACCAGATACCTTATGCTTATGTTACAAACAATGCTTCACGCACACCCGAATCGGTGGCTGAGCATTTGGTTGGTATGGGAATTAAAGCGGCCAGCCATGAAGTATATACTTCGGCGTTAGCAGCTGCACAATATGTAGCACAGCAAAGTCCTGGAGCTCGTGTATATTGTATTGGTGAGACAGGATTACGTGATGCACTCACAGGAGCCGGTTTGCAGCTTGTTGAAAACCATCCTGATTATGTGGTGCAGGGGATAGATCGTCAATTTACATATGATGCGCTGGCCGCTGCCATGCGTTGGATTCGGGAAGGAGCCACTTTTATTTTGACAAACCCGGATCTCCAATTGCCTTCACATGATGGGCTAACGCCAGGAGCAGGTACGATTGGAGCAGCAATTGAAGCGGCTTCACAGGTAAAGCCTATTGTCATCGGTAAGCCTTCAAGCGTATTGATGAATTATGCACTGAACCGCTTAAACATTAGGGCGGATGAAGCTCTGGTTGTGGGCGATAATATGCTTACAGATATTGCGGCAGGTGCAGCAGCAGGTTGTAAAACAGCTCTGATCCTGTCGGGCGTGACGACCCGCGCTAATATGGACGAACATGTGCGTACCGTTGGAGTAAAACCTGACCTGATGTTTGAAAATCTCGCTGAATTGCAGGACTGGATGAAAGAAGAGCTGAAATAATAGAAAAAAGTATATGTTTTAGAAAACTTGCGAGCATTAAAAGCTATGTAGCTACGAAAGGAAAGATGTTGAAATGCCGGAACTTCCTGAAATGGAAAACTACAGAATCTTATTATCCAAACAAATTTTGGACATTCCGATTACTGGAGTGACGGTTAGCCGTGAAAAGTCCATTAATACTGAAGTGGAAACGTTTGAGAAGCAATTGCTCGGAACGACCGTTGTATATTTAGAGCGTCGAGGCAAGCATTTGATTTTTCATTTAAACACGGGCGGGAGGCTCGTACTTCATCTGATGTTGGGAGGGCTGTTATTTCTGGGAACGGAGGAGCAGCGTCCAGATCGTACAGTTCAGATCGAATTAGATTTTAGTGGAGTAAAGCTTTATTTTATCGGACTGCGCTTAGGTTATCTGCACTTGCTGACGGCTAAAGAAACAGAGGAGGCTTTGTCAGACCTGGGACCTGACCCGTTAGACCGCCGCATGACGTTGGAAAAGTTTACAGCACGGCTGAAGGGACGCCGGGGGATTTTAAAAACAACACTGGTGAATCAGCAGATTTTTTCAGGTATTGGCAATTGTTATTCGGACGAAATTGCTTATATCGCCGGATTTACACCGGGTTCCAAAGTACAAAACATTGTGCAGTCGCCAGAAAAAGTGGAAAAGCTATACCATGCCACTCAATCCGTACTACGTGAAGCTACTGCGGAAGGCGGGTACATGGAAATGCCTCTAATGGAGGGAGACACGCTAACAGGTGGATTTGATCATCAGTGTCGAGTATATGACCGCGAAGGAGAAGAATCTCCAAGTGGCGGAAAAATTGTAAGGGTTGAACTGGCGGGGAAAAAAGCATTTTATTGCCCGGTACAGCAGCATGATGCCTAAATTGCTCATCGGCTCCCATGTGAGTACGCGTGGTGGCTTTTTCAAAGCCGCTATGCGTGCGCGAGAGCAGGAGGGGCGTTCATTTCAATATTTCCCGAAAAATCCTCGTAGTCTGAGACTGAAGGAATGGAGTGCTACTGATGCTGCTGCTTGCAACGCTTACTGTGTAGAGCACCAGCTTCAATCCATTGCTCATTCGCCATATCCCGTTAATCCGGCTCATGGGTCTGAGCGTGGTCAGGAACTTTATGAGCTGACGATTGCTTCATTACGCAATGATCTGGATATTGCTGAAGCCTGTGGGTCAAAAGGGATTGTCGTTCATTTTGGTCACATGCATTCGTTAGACCCTCTAGAGGGCTATCGTAACATCATTAACTGTTTTAATGATGTGCTGGAAGGCTGGCAGGGAAATGCTAAAATATTGATTGAAAATCAGGCGGGGGATCATGGACCTATGGGAACCACGCTTGAGGAAATGGTGCAAATCCGTCAGTTGTGCCGGTATCCTGACAGTATCGGCTTTTGCTTGGACACTTGTCATGCGTATGCAGCAGGATTGTGGAACGGTGGAATGGACGAGGCTTTGATCGATAAAGGAAACCGTCTCGGCTATTGGTCAGCTCTATGCGGAGTTCATTTGAACGATTCTAAATACCCGTATGGCTCTAAAAAAGACAGACACGCCCGTGTGGGACAAGGCTACATTGGTACTGAGGGCATGCGCTGGATGACAGATCAGGAGGCCGTAAGAGGCATTCCTATCGTTTTGGAGAGTGAGACGGGACCTGATGGGACACATCAGGAGGATATTCAAATGATTCTAAGCTGGGAGTAAATCGGTCTGATTAATAATAAATAACTTTAAGGCTTGCGAACTTGCATATATGGGAAAAGGAGGAGAAGTTGATGTATTTGTTTATGGACGATTATCGGCCTTGTCCTCCGGGCTTTAAGCTGGCAAGAGATGCGGATGAGTGCCTGCTGCTGCTTCATGAATACCCTATTTCGATACTATCGCTAGATTATGATTTGGGACCAGGTCAGCCTACGGGAAAAGATGTGGCTGCTGCTATCGCAGGGAAACGGTTATATCCACGTGAAATTTACTTGCATTCCTCCAGTCCAGAGGGGCGGCGAGCCATGTATGAGCTGCTCTATGCGAATAAGCCAGAGGGAGTCACCGTGCATAATGGGCCCATACCCGAGGAGCGTATGCGAGAGATCAGAAAAGGGTCTGAACAATGAAAGAGATCGGACAAAAAGACGCGCGCCGTGCCATATGGGAGGGATGCAAGCTGGCTTTGTTTGTGTACACTCCCATGTGCGGAACATGCGCGGCTGCCCGTAAGATGCTGGAGGTAGCAGAGCATTTGCTCCCCGAAGGAGCAGTGGTGCAGAGCAACATTAACTATATTCCTGAACTGGTACAGGAGTACCGGATATCCAGCGTTCCCGCGCTTCTTATATATAATGGTGAAAACAATAATCCTGAAATCATCTACAAAATGGAATCTGTAGAACACTTGCTGAGCAAAATAAGGAGCGTGATGGAATGATATCCATGAAGAGCATTACGTTGCAGCGGGAAGAAAGACGGATATTGGACGATGTAAGCCTGGATATACGAGAAGGTCAACATTGGGCTATTCTGGGTCGCAATGGTTCCGGTAAAACAACTTTGCTGGAAATGATGACAGGGTATATGTTTCCAAGTCGTGGTACGGTTGAAGTGCTTGGGCAAATGTATGGTCAATGTGATGTGCGGGAGGTCCGCAAGCAGATCGGATATATCAGTCAGACCTTATTGGAAAAGCTGGCGCTAAAAGATCCAGTTTGGGAAGTAGTCGCTACAGGTGCGTATGCTTTTTTGCGCTTTTATCAGGAAATTCCAACAGAGGCAAAAGAAAAGGCCATATCTTTGCTGGAGGGTATGAATTTAGGTGACTTGATTCATCATCCGCTGGGGACGTTATCTCAAGGAGAACGTAAAAAGGTGATGTTGGCCCGCTCACTGATGGCGGAACCCCGTCTGCTAATTATGGACGAGCCTTGTGCTGGGTTGGATCTATTTGAGCGGGAAAAAATGCTGGTCGAGATTGATCGGCTCCGCAAGCGGGACTTATCAGTGGTCTATGTGACTCATCACATTGAGGAGATTGTCCCCCTATTTACACATGTTGCATTGATTCGTGATGGTAAGGTTGCAGCAGCTGGACCGAAAAAAGAAGTTTTAACGAAAGAATTGATTATGCACACATATGAAGTTTCGGTTGAGCTGGATTGGGATGGAGAACGTCCCTGGATTCGGGTGTGCGCTGGAGGGTAATGTTATTTTGGAGGAACTATATATGAGTACAGATGAACAAAGTGAATCTACTTTGTCATCATCAAGATTTATTTGTACGGCCAATCACGGTTTTGCACCCTATGCTCAAGAGGAGCTTAGAAGGATATTTGGCTCTGTGAAAAGTACGATGCTTTTACCTGGTGAAATTTTTCTGGCTACATTACCTGCGGAAGAAATTGAGGCAGTGAGGACAATTACAGGTCAGCCGCCGATGTTTTTACGTCACTTGTTTCCTGTTCATTTTCAGGAAGAAGGAACGGATCTGGTTCAGGTGCAGGAGCGTCTGGTTGCATTCATCCGTAACCGCAAGGAACTGATGGATCAACGTGTTTCTTTACAAGTGCGCAAAGGATCTAATAGCAGCTGGACTGAAAGCGCAGGTGCACTTAAGCAGGCTTTGAGTGAACAATTAAGTGATCTACCTATGGAGCAAACAGTACAAGGCGCCGATGTTATTGTGTCCGTTTTTGCAGATACAGATACGTGGTATGCAGGTGTATCACGTCCTGAGGACAACCTATCGGATTGGAGCGGAGGTGCGGTTCGTTTTCAGAAAGAAGACGGACAAATTTCCCGTGCCAAATTCAAGCTATTGGAAGCAGAAGTAACGTTCGGTATAGATTTTGGCGCTTTCCATCAGGGACTGGATATTGGGGCAGCACCGGGTGGATGGACTTCCTTCTTACTGGAGCGGGGACTGAAAGTTACTGCGGTTGATCCGGCAAAGATGGAGCCATCACTGATGAAGTACGCCAATCTGACTTTTTTGCGTAAAAATGCAAGTGAAGTCAAATTTAAAGAGAATTTGTTCGATCTGCTGGTTTGTGATATGAGCTGGAGTCCTAAGCAAATGGCAAGGCTCGTTACTGATTTACTATATAGTTTGCGAAGTGGTGGTACTGCTATCGTTACGGTCAAGCTAATGCATAAAAAGCCCTTGGCGCTCATTCATGATGTAATTGCTTCATTTGAGGAGTCCGGCATGCAGATTCAGCGAGCTAAGCAGCTATTCCATAATCGAGATGAGATTACCCTGTACATGATTAAGTATGGAAAATAACACTTTACAATAGATACAGGTGTGCTATATAATAAATCCAAATTGTTCCTTAAAAATAATAATGATGTTTAAATCAAGGGAAAGCATCCCGCGAAAACGGTTTTCATGGCGACATGGAAATTTGATTTTGCGGCAGCTTTCCCTTTTTTGCGTTGTCTGCTTAAGAAAGGAGGTAGGAGAATAATGAAGCAACCATCACAGTTGGAATTCGGATCAATTGTTGGTGAACGTTACCGTATTGTGCGCACATTGGGTTCGGGAGGAATGAGCCGCGTGTTCATGGCAGAGGATTTAAAACTGCCAGGCAAGCAATGGGCAGTGAAGGAGTCGGTTGCCGAGCCACAAGTGATGAAGCTTGTACGCACGGAGGCAGAGATGCTGATTTCACTAAGCCATCCACGTTTACCAAGAATTGTTGATTTTTTTGAGCATCCCCCATCTGGTGCGGTATACCTGGTTATGGATTACATCAAAGGAATTACGCTGGAAGCATATATGAAGGGCTACCAAGGCTATATTCCACAGGAGCAAATCGCTCCATTCGCTTTGCAGGTACTGGATGTGTTGGATTATTTGCATACCCGTCAACCACCAGTCATTTACCGGGATCTGAAACCAACGAATATTATGCTGACACCGGAAATGGAATTTATACTGATTGATTTTGGAATAGCGAGGAGCTACAAGGCTGAGCTGGATCAAGATACGGTAAAGCTGGGCACAGTGGGCTTCGCTGCCCCGGAGCAATATGGAGCAGGTCAGACGGATGCTCGTTCAGACTTATACAGTTTGGGAGCGCTACTATTGTATCTCTGTACAGGAGGCAAATATAGCGAGTGGACTGCGGGAGTAGAAGGATATATACGCGGGGAATTGTCTCGTCATTTGATTCCAGTAATTCGAAAACTGCTGCGTCTGAATCCTGAGGAACGATTTCAATCCGCCGGGGAGGTCATTGGAGAACTGCGTCGCAGTGCTGATTTTCAACCTGCTCAACAAGAAATATCCGTTAATGATGCCTCAATGGATTATGCAGGCACAAGGGTAGTGGCTGTACTGGGTGTATCTGCCGGCTCCGGTGCTACGCATACAGCAATTACGGTGAGCCACTATCTGGCTCGAAGATCCCGCTCCGTAGCTTTGGTTGAGCTGCACAGCACAGCCAAAGCATTTGCCCGACTTCAAGAAGTCGTAGAAGGCACATCCGTTGGACAAATGAGTTCAAGTCGGCGTTTTGAAGTCGATGGAGTACATTACTGGCGACAAACATCGCGTGCGGATGTCATTTCTTTGTTGGGTGGTTCTTACAGATTTATCGTACTGGACCTGGGGAGTGGGCAGGATAATGAACGTCTGGAAGAATTCTTGAGAGCCGATTATCCGCTCGTCATTGGCTCAGGGGCCGAATGGAGGGTTCAGGATATAGCAGGGCTAGCCCGATCTCTTCAGCGCCACCCACAGCACAAATGGAATTACTGCTTGCCATTGGCAACTTCGGAGGCGGTTCGCAGGCTTCGTAAGGAGCTGGATCACGATAAAGTATTTGCTCTACCGTTCCACTCAGACCCCTTCGAACGGGATGATGAGATGGATCAGGTGCTGGACGAGCTGTTTCGCGGAGTTATTCCAGACACCCGGAGAAGACGCTTCGCATTCCTTAAGCGACGGCGCTAAATAGAAAAAGTATATATCAAAAAGAGGCAGGGGAGAAGTTGTGTGTCCAAGCTAAGAAAAAGCAGTAAACAAAAACTGTATGCCGGTTGCATTGGCGCTGGGATTGTTGGCATTATCTTTGCCGGCTACCTTATGGTTAATATCCATCAAATGAATGAGGTTAGGAAACAGGCTGAGGTAGAGGCAGAACTGAAATGGAAAGTGTATGAACAAGAGCAACGAACCGCGAAAAAAGGCTGGGCGGTTGTCCGTGACATTTCTCCAGGTGAACAGATTGCATCTAATGATTTGAAGGGAATTAAAGTTCCCGGTTCTCAGGCTCCATCAAATTTGCTGGCAAATAAAAGTGAAGTTTCCGGAACCACAGCCAAGATTGAGCTTAAAAAAGGATCTGTGCTTACATCGTCTATGATTACTGCTGATGAACCCACACCTAAAGATTTACGCAACCGTGAGCTAAAGGTGGTGGTACTACCCAACAGTCTAAAGTCGGGGGACGAAGTAGATATCCGCATACAATTTCCAACAGGTCAGGATTACATTCTATTATCCAAAAAGAAGATTTCCCGACTGGAAGGTCCAATTGTCTGGGTCACTTTGAATGAGCAGGAAATATTATCGCTTTCGAGCGCGATTGTTGATGCCTACCTGCATAAAGCATCCATTTATGCTCTGACATATGTGGATCCCCAATTTCAGCCCAAGGCAATCCCGACCTATCCGCCTAATGCGCAGGTATTAGCGTTAATGAATAGTGATCCGAATTTGATACACATTGCTGAACAAAAGCTGTCTAAGCAGCTGCGGGATTCCCTTGAAAATGCAATTAATTCATCAAACAGTGTGATTTCAACACCCGTGGAAAGAAGTCTGAGTGAGGAAATTGCAGCTCAACATGCGGGTGCTACTATAGAAAACCCAACAAGCGGGATTGATGTTACAAGAAATGAATATGAGAATGAGCAGGATCATCAAGAACAAACAAAGATTCTGACGCAGAGTGGAAGCTCTGACCCGTATGCCAAATAAATGAGAGAAAAGGAACGGAAGTATGAAAACATGGATATTTGCCGGGCTTTGTGACAAAAGCGATACCTTGTTATACATCAGCAGCATATTAGCAGCTTCCGGCCAACGAGTACTGCTTGTAGATGCTACGCTGCGGGGACGGTATCGGTATAGCATAGGGATGCTTGACAAACCACTTCCCATTACGCAGTTTAGTGGTTTTGATGTAGCAATTGGATTTACAGCATGGGAAGACCTGCATATAGGTATGAGGGCTGATCAGAAGGCAGAACAGGTTTATGACATTGTTATTTTAGATGTAGAGTTACTTGATTTTTGTCCAATTTCTGTTTGGAAAAGGGCAAAACTGCGAGTTTGGGTCAGTGATTATAGCCGCATGCTAATGCATAACGGACAGAATTGGCTTCAGCATTTATTCAGTCAACCTGAATTTCCCAAAGATCTTGTATTTCACAAGCTATTTTTACAGGCCGTGGATTGTGGCCTGGAGGAGCCGTATCTGTGGGAATACATGAATCATTTCCCGGCATCTTGGCAGCAAGAGCCATATATACTGCCATGGGATGAGGGGTTGCTTGCTCTGAAACTGGAAAATGAGCATAAAAAACAGCTAATACTAAAACCGCTATCCAGAATGTATAAGAAAGAACTATGCCGTTGTATTGGGGAATGGATGAGTTGGGAATTAAAGGTGATTCGTCGTGCGCTAAAGCGTGCGGAAAGGAGTAGAGCATGAGTACCATTTTGTTTTGGAGCCCCATTAAGGGGGCTAGTGGAAGTAGCTCTTTGGCGGCAGCAATAGCAATTACCATAGGCAATCTATATAGAGGAAGACTATTATTTACTCATTTGGGTCGTAGACATACTGGTATTGAATCAGGATTACCTATACAAGAGTATGGTATGGATGATCCAACCCTACAGCTTCAGGAAGGGGGCTGGGATGCTGCCGCACGTTTAGTTCTGCGAGGGACACTGTCTAAAGAAAATATTCGTAATTATACGACACCTGTACTCGAACATACTTTGGATGTACTTGAGGGAACCTCCAGCTTTGGAGCTGCACCGCCGTTACTGTCTCCAGGGCTTGTACGGGCAGTAATAGATACAGCGAACCAATATTATGATTTAACGCTAATTGATGCAGGAAGTGGAGCAGGATGGGGGGCTGTACAGCATGAAGCATGTGCACGAGCCAAACTGGCTGTTCTTTCACTCACTCAGAATATGCGAGAGTTAGACGCTTATTTTGAATCCGTGTCTCCGTTATCTACCTACTCATCGTTACCCTTATTAATAGTACTTGGAAAATATGATGTGCATTCTCAAGTGAATGAAGCGAATATTCGCAGGAGATATGGCTACAAAGGTGCTCTGTATACAGTCCCTTATAACACCGGATTTATGGACGCATGGAACCGCAGGGATGTGATCGGCCATGTGCAGCGTGAGGTACGAAGTGGAAAAGGGCAGCCTCGCAAGCTTTTTATGACTGTAGGATGGGCGCAGAGTATACGTCATATCAGCAAAGCTATTCTGGAGGCGGCAGAGTCCGATCTTCGGCTCAAGGCTTTGGAGAGGGGCGCTTAAATGCTGTCCGCTCAAATGATCAACGGATTGATTCTTACCTGTATAGTATTGATGTGCATCGTACTGATTATTGTAAAATATCGAGGGAATTTTCACTCGCGACATTCAACCCTTCGGGTAGAAAAAAAGAATGAAGATGCCACATTCGAAACATTAATAGAGTATATCAAAAATGCACTTCATGAACTAAGTCATAGCCAGATGGCGGATGCCGGATTGCATGAAGAGGAATATAGACGGCGTATCCATCAAAGGGCGGAACTACGCAGGGCATTAAAGGACTGTGCCAATGGCAGCAGTGGAGATAAACGTTTTGTTAAAAATCTGATGGCTGAGCTTCTGATTCACGGTTACGGCTTAAACGAGAAAATCGTCGATACTGTTATGCCATTCTCCAGACCTGAGTTGTTTAGCATACAGGATCAATTCGAAATTATATTTTACCAATACCAGCAGAAGTTTGGCGCTGATGCACTATCACGTTTACTGGATACTTATGACTTGGCCGAAATGAGATATTCACAGCAAGGTGAAGAAGATGGAAGTTATCTCGTTACCGCAGAGGACATTCGTTATATCTATGATTGTGAGTACCGGCCCCTTTCCTTTTTGGAGAAGGTGGATATTATTGTCCAGCGGATTTATCAGCATTACAAAGGCTTTTCCGTCATTGATGATATTCGTGACCAGCGGATCGACGGTGTAAGTGGGGGCGTCAGTGGTATGCCGGAAGGTGGGATTCCTGCATCATCAGACTGGGCTTCCGATGGGTATGTATTTGAACAAACAACTATGCCTACTGCCAATAGTTATGAGAGCGTATGGATTTTTTATAAAGGTAAAACGATCCATCTTTCATTCCTTTCTTTCGGATCTGAGCGTGAACTTAAAAGGGTGTGCCAAAATATTTACAAATACAATTACCCGGGACAGCTTTCCGAAGCGAATGGTTATAAGGTCAATGAAATGAAGGATGGGTCACGGGTAGTGGTGGTACGACCTCCTTTCTCAGAATCGTGGGCTTTCTTTGTCCGTAAATTTGATATTCAAAGCGCATCGCTGGAACAGTTAATTAAGGGACAAAATGCTGATTTTCCAATCCAGCTACTTTCTTATTTAATGAAAGGCAGCCGGATTACTGCTATCACAGGCGCGCAGGGCTCAGGTAAGACGACGTTGTTAATGGCGATGGTCAAGCACATTTATGCTTCGTATACGCTTCGCGTTCAGGAAATGGCTTTTGAACTGCATCTACGCAGCATCTACAGTCGCCGTAACATTCTTAGCTTTCGAGAAACGGATCATATTTCAGGACAACAAGGGCTTGACTTACAGAAAAAAACAGATGGAACCGTCAATATTCTAGGCGAAGTAGCAAGTGATGAAGTAGCTGCTTGGATGATTCAAATGTCGCAGGTTGCCAGTCTGTTCACCATTTTTACTCATCATGCCAAAACATTTCGTGATCTCGTGTTTTCACTTCGTAATTCATTGCTCAAAACAGGAGTATTTCAGCATGAAGGCATTGCTGAGGAACAGGTAGTTCATGTCATTAACTTTGATGTGCATCTCAAACGTGATGCGGAAGGGCGACGCTACATCGAACGGATCACAGAATGTGTGCCGCGTGACCCGGATCATACGGATGCAGGCTCCAATCCTTCAACGAGCTACAGTTATCGCCACGTTATGGAATATCAGAACGGAAGCTATATACCGATGGAGCCCTTAACAGCCAAAAATGTACAAGAAATGTGTGAGCAGATGAATGTAAATGATGCCAAAGATTTCCGCAGTTTTTTGACCCGCTATTGGGAGGAAGACTATGAGTCTTAAAGAAATTTTATTGTGGGTTTTACTTATATCAGGTGGGGGCTTTACGCTTCTATATATAGCTTTATGGGGGTTGCGTAAGCGCAGTAGTCATGCAGTTCGCAGAGGACGAATTTATTCTGTGAAGGAAGGGCGCAAGGGAAAAGCGGTACTGCAACGTGAGCTGCAAGCCTTACTGCATAAGTTGTACACGCTGTGTATGAAGGTCCCTTTCTTGTCCGGATACATCACGAGTATACGTAAGCGACTAGCTGGTCAGCATGCCTACGATGAGTACAAGCTTCGCCTACAGACGATGAAGATGACACTGTTCATCTGGGGAGCTTTTGCTTGCAGTGGTGTTGTGCTGGTCATGATGAAGCCAGGAATAGAGTTTGCTATATTAGCCGTTTTATGCGGAGTGGTAATCAACAGTCTTATTTTGGATATGGCCATTAGCCGGATGGAAAAAAGGCTACTTGCACAGATGATCGAATTATTCGCCAATGTGCGTCACTATTACCATCAGCACGGTATGGTGGAGGAAGCTATATCCGAAGCGGCCGATTTGGCGGAGGCAGAGGCCGGGAGACACGCACGACTCATCCATGAGGCGCTAACAGATGTTGATCCGCACGAAGCATTGGAAAGATACTATGAATCGGCTCCTAATCGATTTTTAAAAGCTTTTGCCGGTATCTCGTATATGGTAATGGAGTTTGGTGATCGGGTTGAGGAGGGCGGCTCCATTTACTTGAAGGGGCTCGGCAGTCTCGCACGCGAAATCCAGTTGGAGTTGCTGCGAAGAAATAAACTGGACTATCTGTTAAAAAGTCTAAACGTGATCGCACTAGCACCAGTTTTCTTTACCACCCCAATTGAGACATGGGCGAGATCCAGCTTTCCCTCCATGGATGAGTTTTATCAGGGAAAATTGGGTTATATCACAAAATTATCCGTTTATATTGTGATAATCGTATCTTATTTCCTGTTACAGAAGCTACAACAGACCGACGAGACAGGATATCGTGCGGGTAGAGGATGGAGGGTTTGGGAGCAGAAGCTATACCGTTTTCCCATCATTCGTAATGTGGTGGATTCTTTAATTCCACGTCAGCATATGTCTTCTTATTTTCAAATAATCCGCCTATTAAAGGAAAGTGGTGCGGAGATTAGGCTGGAGTGGCTCTACATACGCAGAATGGCTCTTTGTATCATAGGATTGGTGCTCAGTATCAGTACGATATTTTTTTTACATGAAGCTGAGAAAACGCATATCCTTCACGCACCAGTGCAATCGGGTCAAATGTTTGGACGTTTAAGTCCGGTGGAGCAAAAAGAAGCTTTGAAGCAGAGTGAGATTGATCGCAAAATCATGCATTCGCTGAACATGAGATCAAACAGCACATACGAACAGACGTACGCTGCTTTAGAGCATAATGCTAATGGAACTGCTACTCCTGAACAGTTATCCACAAATACTTGGCGTATCCTCCAAAAGCTAAAAGATTGGAATGATGAATACATCAAGTGGTGGGAAGTGCTGATTAGTTTGATTGTTGGGTACGCAGCCTATCAAATGCCTATGCTTTTATTATATTTGCAACGAAAAATGCGTCGGTTGGATATGAGGCATGAGGTGTATCAATTTCAAACAGTTATTTCCATTTTACGGGTTATGGAACGAATGTCTGTCGAGGAAATATTGGAGTGGCTGAACAGATTTTCAGTTATATTCAAAAGACCTCTGCAAAAATGTTTGCTTCATTATGAACATGGGCCAGAGGCAGCTCTCGACTTGCTAAAAGAAGAAGCGCCTTTGCCGGAATTTCAACGTCTCGTGGATAAGCTTCATTTGTCTTTAGGTAAAATTACGATTCGAGAGGCCTTTGATGATTTGGAATCCCATATGTCCTACTATTTCGAACAAAGAAAACAGGAGTATGAAAAAATAATAGACAGTAAGGCTATCTGGGGAAGGATGATTGGTTTTGCCCCGATGTATGGTCTTATCTTTTTATATTTGGTGATTCCGTTGATCGGCATGAGCTTTGTTCAAATGGATAACTATTATGAACAAATACAAAAAATTCAGTAAGAAAGTTAACCTATGACTAATACAAAATAACAAGCTAGGGGAGAAAAATAATGAATAACGCATCAACAGCTTTAAAGGTAGCCGCTGGGATATTTTTGACCATCGCTCTAATTACGATTGTAGTTATACTATTTATTTCAGCCCAGGAGGCGACTAAAACGGCACAAAATAATTTTGCTGATATTCAGACCGAATTGTCTCAAGCCTCTTTTACGGTATATGACGGCACAACGATTAGCGGTTCCCAGGTGACCAATGCGCTGCGGAAGTTTCAGGGGAAGGACCAATTCGGCATTCAGATTAAAACCGGCAAAAATATGGCAGGCCAGTGGTACGGTAATGCTCTGAACATTAGCCCAGACAGTGAACAGTATGGCGCCGTGAATGGTGGCAGTGATAAGACAGGTAAAATCACGAATACACTTAATGAGAAAGAGAATGAATACGTAAATCCGAGTGGTAAATTTAAAGCTGAAATCGTCAAAGACAAATCGAACGTGGTACGTGGGTTGTTGTTTACCCAGTCCTAAGCACTACAGCAGAGATAATAATCATAAAGGGGATGAGAGTATGTCTGATCACGCTTCAAGTATGCTGCGGCTTGGTGTGTCAGTTATTCTGTTCATAACCGCATGTGTAACGGCAGCAGACTTGTCCAGCCAGCTGGATGGTGCACTGGAATTAAGATCACAGCAAGAGGAGCATTCTGAAGGGCGAATAGCCCGTACTGCTGAGGTGGAGTTGCCGGAGCGGATTAAAGGAACTCAGGTAATACAGGCAATTCGCATGAACTTACAGGAGGGGATTTCGATTCAAGTCGACGGGACAGAGTATGATGTATTTTCTGAACCGTTTGAGCCTGATGTATCGACCCTGGATGCTTCCTCATTATATTCCATGTACCCTCAGCGTAATGGGAATGGGGACATAACATCTGTACGTTTTGAGAAATTGGGGGAAGACTGAAGTGGTTCAAACAATATCGAAGCTGTTGGGGGCGCTGCTCGCTGTATTGCTTTTGTACATCGTACCCGCAGCTCAAGCTGCTGAACGGCAGGATGATATATCCGGGTTAAATACATATCATTCAACTGTACGTTTTGTTGATATGGTAAGAACCAAGGGTTACATTACACCGACGATGTATAACGATTTTATGCGTGATCTGGAATTGACAGGCAATATGTACGAAGTTGACTTGGAGCATATGCACAAAAAGTATGTACCGGACTATGCAGATGCCGCGAAGCCAGACAGTTTTCTGGGCAATTATGAAGCTGTATATGATGGGTACTATAATTCGCAAATTTTTCCTGTACTGTTTCCTGACAATCAGCAGCCAAAATCAGATCAGACGCGTCGATATACCTTGATGGCCGGGGATTATTTTACGGTCCGGGTACATAATACGAATCGGACTCCTGCGGACTTGTACAAATCATGGCTTCTTGGTGGGGCAGATAGCGGCAAGCCAGCAGTTACAGCTTCTTACGGGGGCATGGTTCTGAATGAGGATTACTGATTTTGCGGTCATATTTATACTTTTGTTTTTGCCCTTTGGTGTAGTTAGTGACTTACGGGTGCAGAATCAGCGTGAAGTGCAGCAGCTAGAAATGAAATATACGTCGGCTCTGCGTACCGCAGTTCAGGATGCAGGGGTTGTGCTCTCACAGAATGAACGTCAGGAACGCGAGGCCGGATACGGATCGGATAAGTTTTTTCGGGTAGATAAAGAAGCAGCGCTGAACACGTTCCTGCACACCCTTTTTCTTAATGTAGGCATTGATGGGGATATAGTAGCACAACGTGCATTATTGGATTACATACCGGCTATTGTAATTCTGGATTATGACGGTTATTATGCGTTCACCTCAGAAGCCTATACAGACGAGCATGGACAAGCTGCTATTGGCCACAAATGGAGCGAAAAAAAGCCATATGCCTATGTTGATTTAGTAGGCAACAGTGTGGGGTTCACCTTGGATAATTATGTGCACGCATACGATGCTCGGAATCACAGGTGGATAGAGGGCTTTCAAAAGGAACTTCAGGATCAGACCGCTATATCTTTGCTGAATAATTCAGAAACTTTTGAGCAAATACGTCGTTCCACCATTGTTCGCAGCGTTCAAGAGGACTTGGCGCGAATTATTAATGTCCATAACGAAAAAGCAGCGCGTAACGGCATAACTTATTCGTTCACGCTACCGATCATTCCGCAAGAGGAGTGGTACAACACGGTAGATGATGTGGGGCTGATCGCGTTTATCCAAGGCATTCCGGTTGGAGACAGGTATTACAATAACTATGGATTTGGTGGTGGGAGAGTCGTTAGAAAGCAAGACATTATCGGTGGCATAGAACCAGATACTGGAATAAAGTATTTTTATAGAGATTCATGTCCAGCTCCCTTTAAAGCGAGTGAACGTTTCACGGATGAAAAATCTGCAGCAGCTGCGGGTTACTTTGAGTACAAATGTTATAATGGCTTAAAATAATCACCCTCATGGGTGGTTTTTCTTTTTTTAGGCAGATCCATACCAAAAAACCTTAAAATTCACTGTTTTCAATATTCCGATATGGTTGCAGAATGTGCTACAATAAAGCTTTGAGAGAAACGAAATGCATATGAAATAAGAACAGTCGGCAATGCCGATGACAATAAGGAGCCAAAAACAGCTTATGAGTTTATTGACTGTAGAAAATGTATCCCACAACTTTGGGGACCGCGCATTATTTAAAAATGTTTCCTTTCGATTGCTTGCGGGGGAACGTGTAGGTTTGGTAGGAGCTAACGGTGTTGGTAAATCGACACTCATGAACATTCTCACTGGAAAATTGCTTAAGGATGAGGGTAAAGTGGAATGGACTCCACGTGTGCGTTACGGCTATCTGGATCAGCATACCAAGCTGACACCGGGCAAAACGGTACGTGATGTATTGAAGGATGCTTTTCTTCCTTTGTTGGAATTGGAAAAGGAAATGATGCAGATTACTGACAAAATGGGGGATGCTTCTCCTGATGAGTTGGAAGTGTTGCTGGAACAGATGGGTGAAATTCAGGAGCAACTGGATATGGGGGATTTTTACCTCATTGATGTAAAGGTTGAAGAGATGGCGAATGGACTAGGTCTGTCGGCCATAGGACTGGATCGGGATGTATCCGCACTTAGCGGCGGGCAACGGACAAAGGTTCTTCTTGCTAAGTTGCTGTTGGAAAAGCCGAACGTCCTGTTGCTGGATGAACCTACCAACTATTTGGATGTAGAGCATATTGAATGGCTTACGCGCTATTTGAAGGATTATCCTTATGCTTTTATTCTTATTTCACATGATACTGAATTTATGAACCAGGTCGTTAATGTTATTTACCATCTTGAATTTGCCAAGATGACCCGTTATTCAGCTAATTATGAAAAGTTTCTCGAAATGGCGGATCTAAACAAAGCCCAGCATATTGATGCTTATGAGAAGCAACAGGATTTTATTAAGAAACAGGAAGATTTTATTCAGCGTAATAAAGCGCGTGCCTCTACATCAGGCCGAGCAAAGAGCCGTGAAAAGCAGCTTGATCGGATCGAACGTATTGATAAGCCTGAAGAAGCCGCAAAACCAACCTTTCAATTCAAAGAGGCACGTGCAAGCGGAAAGACGGTATTTGAGGGTATTGATTTTGAGATTGGTTATACACATGCCCTTTTGCCTAAAATGTCCATGACGATTGAACGTGGCGAAAAGATTGCAATTGTCGGCTACAATGGTGTCGGTAAATCGACATTGCTCAAAACCATATTGGGAAAAATTCCGCCAATCAGTGGAAAAACCTATCAAGGTGATTTTTTGCAGCCCGCTTATTTTGAGCAGGAAGTAAAGGCCGAGAAAATTACACCGATTGACGATGTGTGGAATGAATTTCCGCATTTGAACCAGCATGAAGTACGAGCGCATTTGGCGCGTTGCGGTTTGAAAAATGAGCATATCACGCGTCCGCTATCTGCGCTCAGTGGTGGAGAACAGGCTAAAGTCCGTCTTTGCAAACTGTTAATGCGTGAAAGCAACTGGGTACTGTTCGATGAGCCTACCAACCACTTGGATGTTAAAGCAAAGGATGAGCTGAAACGTGCTTTGAAGGAATACAAAGGGACCGTATTGCTTGTATCTCACGAACCGGACTTTTACGAGGATTGGGTAACCAAAACGTGGAATGTGGAAGAGTGGTCAAGTAAAGTTAACTAAAATCAGCTAAATCCAGTTCCAGCAAATTTCACACGAAGTGGGGTTTGCAGAATTAGAAAAATATGCTAAGCTATCTTTAGCTTATACAATAAAATAGTCACACTAGGGGAGCCGCCCATGCGGCTGAGACGGAATAAATGGATTTCGGACCCTTTGCACCTGATCTGGGTTATGCCAGCGTAGGGAAGTGAGCGCCGTACAAACAAGGCAACACCATCTTTATTTTTGTTTGTGCGTGGGACGATACACGTATACGGATATCATGGTCCGTTCGATTATTGGACGTTCGTTAAACCACTTCCTTGGGGAAGTGGTTTTTTTGCGTTTCGTTCATTTTAAGTAGTTCGAGCTTCCGTAGACGATTCACATATAATCCCCTTTCATTCCTGCTGGTAGACGTGGCTGGCTAAGCTTAGATCCTTTAGTCCAATGTGAGGTGAAGACAAAATCGAATTACACGCAATTTCGATGGAAAAGGGCACTTTTGCACAAGCCGCCCAAGTGGCTGCTGTGATTTGTCCGTATGTTCATTATGTACACGCACGTTTAAAACAGAATGGTGCCTCTGCATTGCTTTCTTTGACTCGCAGCCTGGTGGAGCAGGAAGTTCCTTTGCAACAAATTGTAGTAAATGATCGTGTGGATGTAGCTTTACTTACTTTGGTCGGAGCCGTTCAATTACCAGCTAATGGATTACCTGTTGTGGATGTGAAAAGCCTACTTCCAAAGGGTACACGCTGTGGAGTGTCTGTACATTCCTTGGAGGAGATGCAAATTGCTGAGCGGGCAGGAGCGGACTATGTACTTTATGGTCACGTATATGAGACCCATTGTAAGCCCGGTATTGTACCGCGGGGTTTAGCTCAGCTTGAACATATTTGCAGACTGTCAAACATTCCGGTGATTGCGCTAGGCGGCATACAACCGCATCATATCCCGGAGCTTTATAGGGCCGGAGCAAGCGGAATTGCGGTGATGTCTGGTATATGGGAGGCTGAGTCGCCCGTTGCAGCTGCAATGGAGTATAGGCGAATGGCAGACCTTGTAGTTCACAGCCTGTAGCGAGAAAACGAGAGTAGAGGCAAGCTGAAAGCAGAAGGGTTTATGGAGAGGAGATACGGAACAAATGCTAAAGATACACACAGAGGAAAGAGTGATTGGACACGCTGAATGCTTGGTCATAGGTGGAGGTGTCATCGGCAGTTCCATTGCTTATCATGTGGCCAAGGAGGGAAGAAGTACGATTATGCTGGAACGATTGATCCCGGGTGAGGGAGCCTCAGGAGCAGCGGTTGGAATGCTGGCAGCGGAAAGTGAAGAGTTCACCGGCTCTGAGCTATCACGATTTGCTCGCATAAGTCGAGATGCATTCCCTGAGCTTGTCTGTGATCTAGAGCGTTTGTCAGGTATTTCGGTGGAATTCCGTACTGAAGGGTTTGTGACCCCTTTCCGTACGGAGACTGAAGGCCAAAAACGCTGGAAAGCTGCTAAAACGCGAGAGGGTGATTCTCCTATCTGGTGGGATGCGAAAGAATTGGCCCGACGAATTCCAGGTTTGGATGAACAAGCGATCGGGGCAATATATCGTTCAAAGGAGACACAAGTGGCTCCTGTCCAGCTTTGCCGTGCTTATGCAGGTGCTGCTGCGGTGCTGGGAGCAACGGTATGGTCTGGTACACAGGCAGAGCAACTGGTCATACAGGATGGTCGAATTTGCGGTGTCCGTACAGATAGTGGTTTTTTTTCCTGCGATCAGGTCATTATTGCCGGAGGCTTGGATAGCATGAAATTGCTAGCGCAGGTTGGGTTTGAATATCCACTTTATCCGGTCAAGGGCGAAGCGGTAGCGGTCTCCTTGAAGGATCACCCGTTAGAATATACCATTTATGCTGATGATATTTACCTCGTGCCTAAACAGAATAACGAGCTTTGGATTGGGGCAACGAGCCTTCCACATCAATATGACGAAGAGGTGACCGTAGGAGGCTTGGAGGGGTTGCTGGCACGTGCCTCTGCCTGGCTGCCGCGCGTCCGTGAAGCTTCTTTTATACGCGCTTGGGCGGGCTTACGTCCGCAGGCTGTATCAGGTCATCCTTTTATAGGCATTGTTCCTGGGGGCGAGGGCGTATATGCTGCAGTCGGGCATTATCGTAACGGTGTCCTGCTGAGTGATGCTACCGGGCGTGCGATGGCAGCTATGCTTAATGGGGCTTGTGCAGCAGAACTTGGGATAAGTAGTTTTTCTTCTGAGCTCCTCAAGGAGAAAAGCTTATGAAGCTGACGATTAACGGCCAGAGCCTGACCTTTTCTAATCGAATCACTCATGTGAATCAATTGCTACATGAGCTTGATGTAAAGGTGAAAACCGTAGTGGTGGAGCTGAATCGGCATATATTGACCCGTGAAGATCATGATGAAGCGGTACTGAAAGATGGAGATTGCCTAGAGATTGTACATTTTGTGGGAGGCGGTTGATTATGTTAACCATTGGAAAAGCATCTTTTACCTCGAGGTTGTTGTTGGGAACAGGAAAATTCTCTGATCTAGATATCCAATCCCAAGCCGTAGAGGCTGCTGAGACGGAAATATTGACGTTTGCTGTACGGAGATTGAACTTGGAGGAACGGGATAAGCAGCATTTTCTCGATATGCTGGATTTGAGCCGGTATACACTTCTTCCCAACACAGCAGGGGCTACAACAGCAGAGGAGGCGATTCGTATTGCCAAATTGGCAAAAGCCTCCGGCCTGTGCGATATGATTAAGGTGGAAGTCATTGGGGATAGCAAGACACTGCTGCCGGACCCATTTGAAACGTTGAAAGCTAGTGAAAAGCTGTTAGAAGAAGGCTTTATCGTGCTGCCCTACATATCGGACGATGTGATTCTAGCAAAGAGGCTACAAGAGCTTGGAGTACATGCCGTTATGCCTGGAGCTTCACCGATTGGTACAGGACATGGTTTGCTTAATCCGTTTTCATTAGGTCTAATTATTGAACAGGCGGAGGTTCCGGTTATTGTCGATGCGGGTATTCGCTCACCCGGTGACGCGGCAATAGCGATGCAGTTAGGGGCAGATGCTGTTTTGTTGAATACAGCCGTATCAGGAGCGAAGGACCCGGTAAAAATGGCCGAGGCCATGAAACTGGCTGTTCGTGCTGGAAGATATGGTTTTGAGGCGGGGATGATTCCTGTAAAACGTTACGCTTCAGCAAGCAGTCCGATAGAAGGTATGGTTCAGGCATGAAGGTAACTGACAAATCCGGTGCAGGAGGAACACATTCAAGTGACCGTTATTCCAGACAGGAAAGATTCGCGCCCTTTGGACCGACAGGACAACGTCGGCTTGCTTCTTCCCACGTACTAATCATAGGTGCCGGAGCGTTAGGTACAGGTATTGCGGAAACGCTCGTTCGCGGGGGTGTAGGTACAGTGAGCCTCGTAGACCGGGATTATGTGGAATGGAGCAATTTGCAGCGCCAGCAGCTTTTTCAGGAAAGTGATGCTGCGCAAAGATATCCCAAAGTAGTAGCTGCTCAGCGAAGATTAAAGGATATTAATTCGGAAACGGTTATACATGCACATGTACTGGATGTTGGGGTGGAAGAGCTGGAAGAGTTGATCCAAGGGGTAGATCTCTTGATGGATGCAACCGATAATTTCGATACCCGACTTCTTATGAACGACATGGCACTCAAGCATCGGATACCTTGGATTTATGGGGGATGTGTAGGCAGCTATGGTGTAACCTACACCATTTTACCGGGTCAAACGCCTTGTCTTCACTGTCTGCTGGGAACTGTACCGTTTGGTGGGGAAACCTGTGATACCGCCGGGATTATTCCGCAGGCTGTACAGATGGTCACGGCTAACCAAACTACGGAAGCCTTCAAACTTCTTGGCGGATATCCGGAAGATTTGAGAGGAAAGTTACTTTCGTTTGATTTGTGGAAAAATGAGTATGTAGCGATAGCGGTAGATAGCGTTAAAAAGGAGAACTGTCCTTCTTGCGGCAGCCAACCGACGTATCCCTATTTGTCGGCCTCTCATCGGCAGAAAACAGATGTTTTGTGCGGTAGGGATACCGTTCAAATTAGACCAGCAAACCCGATCCATCTGAATCTTGCAGAAACGGCAGATAGATTTGCTTCTTTGGGAGAAGGAAAAGTAGAGCGAAATCCGTTTTTGGTTTCCTTTAGTACAAGCGAGCATCGCTTGGTTGTTTTTGCAGATGGCAGAGCGCTGATCCATGGGACAAAGGACGTGGCAAAAGCAAGAAGTCTGTATCATCGCTATTTGGGTTAAACGATAAAAGCAGAAAGCCATTCTTTGGAGAATGATTTTCTGCTTTTTTGTTACAATAATATTAATATGCTTTAATGGCTTATAACACAAACTTGTTCGTATCCAATATGTAATGCTATGTCCAAACCAGGTGGGTGAAAAGGTGAGCCCGTTAATTTTGCTTGTGGATGTAAATGAAGCGTCTCCCGTAATTGTTCGTCCATTGGAGCAGGAAGGTTATCAGGTGGTTCATGTTAGCAATACGACGGATGCAAGCTCTTATGTAGCCCATAATCCTGTGGATTTGCTGCTGCTCAATATAAAAGATGAACAGACAGTTTCGCAAGGTTTACTTCGCATATTGCAGCAATACCATCCTCATGTCCCGCTATTAGCAATGACTTCATCAGATGAGGAGGACCATATTGTTTCCTGTTTTGAACAAGGAGCACATGATGTGATCGTTCTGCCCTTTTATCCTAGAGTTTTTCAGGCTAGAGTGGCTAATTTATTGCGGATTTTTGGTATTGAACGTGATGTGAAAAGGGCAATCGAGGCGGGTGATTTACATATAGACAATGCAAGCAGATTGGTGAGCAGAGGGGGACAAAAGCTGGAATTAACTCCGAAGGAATTTGATCTTTTACTTCATCTGGCGATACATCTTAACCAAGTTTGTAGCAGGCAGCAAATTCTGAAGGATGTTTGGAAACATGATTATATCGTTGATACGAACGTTGTAGATGTCTATATCAGACATTTGAGGGTTAAAGTAGATAAGGGATATAAGTTTAAAATGATCCGTACGGAACGAGGTATTGGTTATTCACTCAGAACACCAACCGTATCAGAATAGTATTAGGTATAAAAAAAGCCGGAACTTTTCGTCCCGGCTCGCATATTTCAAAATGAGTTTCATACTACAGCACGCGGCGTGCTTTAATGTATGTTCTTTTCCAGTTGCCAGAGTTCAAATCGGAGATGGTCACGCCAGGTCCGCCGTAAGTGTGTAAAATTTTACCCCCGCCCATATAGACTGCTACGTGGGTAATGTTGCGTCCTGTAGCACGACTACCGCTTGAAAAGAAAACTAAGTCGCCTTTTTTCAAATTGGACTTGGATACGGCATGTCCAACTTTAGACTGTTGAACAGAAGTACGCGGCAAATTTACTCCGTATTTCTTGAATATGTGCTTCATGAAAGAAGAACAGTCAAAATTACGTGTAGTGCTTGTGGAAGCTCCAAACTTATAAGGAGTTCCCATATATTTTTCACCGTAGTTAATTACTTTTTGGCCTACCGAAGTCGTAGTGGCGGCTTGTGCCGTATTTGTTCCCTCAATTGCAAAAGTGCCAAAGCCGATCGTGGCTGCGACCCCTGCTATAATTACCTTTTTTATGATTTTCTGCATATTCATGTTGTAAGTACCTCCAAAAATTGATTTGTGCAATATTTTGCTGAGTTGCTAACTAACTGACAGCGTTGAGTATAACAGTTTTGAAGCCGCCTAATAGTTGGAAAAGAACGCTCAAATGCTTGAGGGACAAGACTTACACAGCGATTATTAAAAAACGATTAAAAATTACAATTTGTAAAAAATATATCGATTCATTGATCTCTATAAACGGAAAAACCCTTGTTCATCAAGGGTTTTGAGTGAAAAACAATTTATATAATGGTTACAATAATGTCATAATTAATCCTTGCTTTGAATAACGAGTAGCAGACCGCTTTTGATGGAAATCGTACCTTTTGAAGCCGTTAGCTTATTACTGACAGCACGTGATTGTCCCATTTTGAGGGTGGCATTATGTAACGGATACATAAATCCTTCTAGTTGTATGCCAGTTACTTCGGCGGTCATAGGAAGCAGGGAGGTATATGTATAGCCCATAGGTTGGATTTCAAGCGTTGATCCGGTGAGCTCAATATAATTATGTGCGTCCATAATAGCGCAGCTAATATGATGCTGCATTGCACGTACCAATATTTGAACATTAGCCAATGTGTGGTCCATCCGGGTGCCAGTCACACCAAGCATCAGTACTTGATCTGCCTGTTCGTCCATAGCGATTTCTAAAGCAAGCTCAGTATCTGTTAAGTCTTTAAGTACTGGATCGCACGCAATCATACGTTGGCTTGCTGATTCTACCTTTTCTTTTTCCTCTGGTGTGATTGAATCAAAATCTCCTACAGAGATATGTGGTGTAATACCGTGCTCGATCAGGAAAAGAGCACCTTTATCTGCACCTATAATAAAATCATCGGGCTGTATTTGATGTAAATCTTCTTCATTAAGACGACCACCTGAAAATACAATCGCTCGTTTTTTTGTCATAATCAACATCCTTTCTTTCTGATACGATCCTATATATACCATCGTTTTTAAGTATACCGCGTTAAATATGGCTTGCACAATTTTGGAGGACATGGCTACAATGAAACAGAAAAAAGGAAGTGTAACGTGTAATAGGAAGGAGAACGAAATGATTAACGTTTTGTTTGTGTGTTTGGGCAATATTTGCCGCTCTCCGATGGGGGAGGCAATACTGAGACATAAAGCGCAGGAACGGGGATTGGGTGCAGAAATCGGGGTGGACTCGGCCGGGACAGGCGACTGGCACATCGGAAATCCTCCGCATGAGGGAACACTAAAGCAACTTAAACTGCATGGAATCAGCGAACAAGGCATACAGGCGCGGCAAATAACGGGCCGTGATTTTGACGCGTTTGATTATATTGTGTGCATGGATGACTCTAATGAACGAAACATGCGAAAGATTGCAGGTGGAGCGGAGGCAGATATTCTAAAATTTATGGATTTGCTCCCTCAAGAAAAATTAAGAGAAGTACCCGACCCATATTTTACAGGGAATTTTGAAGAGACCTATCGATTAATGGACGCAGGTTGCGACGCCTTGCTGGACAAGATCGTAGAAGAAAAGCTATAATGTGAACGACAGATGACGGCAATCATTGCCGTTTTTCGTTATACATTTTTGAAAGCGCAACCAAATCATGAAAAAGAAGAAGGAGCTTTATGACCTAGTAGGTCAAATGCTCCATTCCCTTTTAGTTACCTGGGAGAATTTACTCAGGCGCGATCCAAAAAATACATTAGCGCGTCAGGCAACTCGTTTTGCCAAAAGCCCCACAAATGTTTGCCATCCTTTTCACGGTAAGAAACTTCAACGTTCCGTTCGCGCAGCAAATCTGCGCATTGACGGTTAAGCTCTACAAAGTTGTAAATGCCAGTATCACTCTCAAATGCATCTTCCTGAAGGCCAACCGTCATCCACACCCGCAAATGAGACAGATCTTTCTCACGGGCGATGATTTCCTGCGAAGCTTCATAGTAAGCACCTGAGAGGCTGATAATGCGGTTGAACAACTGAGGATACATCAAAGCCAAATGCAGAGACACACTGCCTCCCAGTGAATCCCCCGCCAAAATACGGGACGCTGCATCTTTTCTTATAGGATACTTTTGCTCTACATAGGGAATAATCTCTTCTGCAAAACAGGCGGTATACGCCTCAAAACGATTGCCAAAGGGAGCATACTCCTGCGTTCGAATTTTTGTATTCACTTCCACACCTACAATAATGAAGGGTTCGACGCCCTCATCTAGAATGAGGCGGTTGGCATGAGTTGCAATGCGGCCAAAATTGAAAAATTCTTCTCCGTCCTGACAGTACACGACCGGGTAGCTCAATATTTCATTATAGCCGGGCGGCAAATAAATCCGGAGAGTTCTGGTCTCGCCAAGAAAGCGGCTGTCTACTTCGTCTTTAAGGATGGTTCGTTTTAAATACCGAGAATCCGTCATTTTTCGTCACCTTTCTTGGGTATTATTTTGCATTCGGGATCACAATAAGTTAAGATTACCCTGATTGCAATAGATGTTTAAAATTTCAATCATGTACTAAGCTGTTACAGTAAAAAATATACCCTGTTACACACACAAAAATGTGACAAACTCAAAAAAAATAACTAAATCTTTGACGCGAGCGGTATAACAGGTGTATAATAATCCTATAACAGCGGAACTTGATATTCAAATTTTTTTGTTGAGGTGAAGAAAATGAGCAAGGTTCCTTATGAAGTTTACACAGAGGAAGTTGAGGCGCTGTCCGTACTTTCTCCGGATGGTGAAATTATCAATAAAGATATGTTGCCTAAACTTACAGATGATCAATTGAAAGAAATTATGTATCGAATGGTATTTACACGTACTTGGGATGACCGTGCCGTTAACTTAGGCCGTCAAGGGCGTCTCGGTTTCTATGCTCCGGTATCCGGACAAGAAGCAACCATGGTTGGTAGCGAATATGCGCTCCAAAAAGAAGACTTTATTGCTCCAGGCTACCGCGATATTCCGCAAATCGTTTGGCATGGCCTGCCATTATACCAAGCTTTCTTGTATTCCCGTGGTCATCAACACGGCGGCCAAGTGCCGGACGGTGTTAATGTACTGATGCCGCAAATCATCATTGGCGCGCAAATTTTGCATGCTATGGGTATTGCTATGGGTTACAAGCTGAAAAAACAAAAACAAGTCGCCATTACATATACAGGTGACGGCGGTTCTTCCGAAGGTGATTTCTACGAAGGCCTGAACTATGCTGGTGTATACAAGTTGCCAGTTATTTTCTTTGTGCAAAACAATGGTTACGCGATCACGACTCCATTCTCAAAACAAACGGCTGCTCTTTCGATCGCTCATAAAGCAGTAGCTGCTGGTATTAAAGGCGTGAAAATTGACGGCATGGACGTGCTTGCAGTTATTAAAGCCGTTCAAGAAGCTGCAGAGCGTGGACGTAATGGTGAAGGTGCTACTTTGATTGAAGCCGTAACGTACCGTTTCCGTCCGCATTCCCTTTCTGATGATGCAACAAAATATCGTTCTAAAGAAGAAGAAGGCGAATGGAATGCGAAAGATCCAATTGCCCGCTTTGCGAAATACCTTGAGAAAAAAGGCCTTTGGACTGAAGAAGATACAGCTCGCGTAAAAGAAGAAGCTAAGGCAAAAGTGAACGAAGAGATCAAAAAAGCCGAGAAAACAGAGAAAATGACAATTCCTGGCCTGATCGATAGCATGTTCGAAACAACGCCTAAGCACTTGGAAGAACAAAAAGCTGATTTTAAATAATTGAACTTGAAAGAGACCGGGCCGTAACCCGATCCGGTCTGCTTTTCGATTGACCTGAACTGAAATTGATCTGTCAATGTTTAAGGAGGAAATGAAGCAAATGGCACAAATGAACATGAAAGAAGCGATTCGTGACGCACTGCGCGTAGAGTTGAAACGCGACCCTAACGTCCTGCTTTTCGGTGAAGACGTAGGTCATGTAGGTGGCGTATTCCGCGCTACAGAAGGTCTGCAAAAAGAATTTGGCGAAGAACGTGTATTCGATACTCCGCTGGCGGAATCCGCAATCGGGGGTCTTGCTGTCGGTTTGGGTATTCAAGGCTTCCGCCCTGTAGCTGAAATCCAGTTCGTAGGCTTTATCTTTGAAGCGCTTGATCAAATGGCAATTCAAGCATCCCGTATGCGTTACCGTTCCGGTGGACGTTACAATTCTCCAATCGTATTCCGTACACCTTTTGGTGGCGGTGTTAAGGCAGCCGAGCTGCATACAGATTCCTTGGAGGGCCTGCTGGCTCAAACACCTGGTATCAAGGTTGTTGTTCCATCCAACCCTTATGATGCAAAAGGTCTCATGATTGCGTCTATCCGCGACAACGATCCTGTGTTTTTCATGGAGCATTTGAACTTGTATCATGCATTCCGCGCTGAAGTTCCTGAGAATGATTACACAGTTGAACTGGGCAAAGCTAATGTAGTTCGCGAAGGTTCCGATGTGACGATCATTACTTACGGTATGATGGTACACACTTCGATTAAAGCTGCGGATGAGCTGGAAAAAACAAAAGGTATCAAAGTAGAAATCATTGATTTGCGTACCATTAGCCCGATTGACATTGATACCGTTGTTGCTTCTATTCAAAAAACCAATCGTGCCATCGTTGTTCAAGAAGCGCAAAAGAGCTCCGGTGTAGCTGCTGAAGTTATTGCACAAATTAACGAAAAAGCAATCCTGCATCTGGAAGCACCCGTTCTGCGTGTAGCAGGTCCGGATACCGTTTATCCTTTTGCTCAAATTGAAGATACTTGGTTGCCAACGCCAACACGTATCATTGATGCGGTTAATAAAGTATTGGAATTTTAATTAAAGCACACCGTAAATTTGGGAGGTTTTAAACGTGGCTAAATTTGAATATAAATTCCCGGAGCTAGGTGAAGGTCTTCACGAAGGCGAAATCATCAAGATGCACATTAAGCCCGGCGACAAAGTAACCGATGAAGATATCATCATGGAAGTACAAAACGATAAGGCTGTAGTTGAAGTTCCTTGTCCGGTTAATGGTACAGTACAAGAAGTATTTGCCAAAGACGGTGACATCTTTAACGTAGGTCAAGTCGTAGCTGTAATTGATGCAGAAGGTGAACTTCCCGAACAAGAAGATGCACCAGAAGCACCAGCTGCTAGCCCTGAGCCAAGTGCTGCTGCACAAAGCGGAGCTGCAGGTACAGCTAGATTTGAATATAAATTCCCAGAGCTGGGTGAAGGTCTTCACGAGGGCGAAATCATCAAGATGCACATCAAGGCCGGCGACAAAGTAACCGATGAAGATATCATCATGGAAGTACAAAACGATAAGGCTGTAGTTGAAGTTCCTTGTCCGGTCAATGGCACAGTACAAGAGGTATTTGCCAAAGACGGCGACATCTTTAACGTAGGTCAAGTCGTAGCTGTAATCGCTGCAGAGGGTGAACTTCCTGAACAAGAAGAAGCACCAGCTGCTGCTAAACAAGAACAGGATGCTGCACAAGGCGGAGCTAACACTAAACCAGCTGCAACTCCTGTTGCTTCTAACAAAGATGTACTAGCTACACCTAGCGTCCGCAAATTTGCTCGTGAGCAAGGTGTAAACATCGCTCAAGTGAGTGGCTCCGGCAAAAATGGTAAAATCACCAAAGAAGATGTAGAAGCTTTCAAAAATGGTGGAGGCCAAGCGGCTGCACCAGTAGCGAAAGAAGCTGCAAAAGCACAAGAGCCTGCTAAGAAAGAAGCGAAAGCTGCAGCAGCATCCGCACCAGCAGCAGATCCACGTGCTGAGGAAGAGCGCGTACCATTTAAAGGTATCCGCAAGGCTATTTCCAATGCTATGGTTAAATCGGCTTATACGGCTCCGCACGTTACGATTATGGATGAAGTAGATGTAACTGAACTGGTTGCTTTCCGTACTCGTATCAAACCAATTGCTGAGAAGAAAGGCACAAAAGTAACATACCTGCCATTCATCGTAAAAGCTTTGGTTGCTGCTTCCCGTCAATTCCCGGCTCTGAATGCCTCAATCGACGAAGAAGCAAACGAAATTGTCTACAAAAAATACTACAACATCGGTATCGCTACAGATACAGACAACGGTTTGATCGTTCCTGTTATCAAAGATGCTGATCGTAAGAGTATCTGGATGATTGCTGATTCCATTCGTGATCTGGCTGTGCGCGGTCGTGATGGAAAATTGGCAGCAAATGAGATGAGAGGAAGCACAATCTCCATCACTAACATCGGTTCCGCAGGCGGTATGTTCTTTACTCCAATCATTAACTTCCCTGAAGTTGCGATTTTGGGTACTGGACGCATCAGTGAAAAAGCAGTCGTGAAAAACGGTGAAATTGTTGCCGCTCCAGTAATGGCTCTTTCTCTGAGCTTTGACCACCGTATTATTGACGGTGCAACTGCTCAAAACTTCATGAACTATATCAAACAGCTGCTCGCTAACCCTGAGTTGCTTGTTATGGAGGTGTAATCAATGGTAGTAGGAGACGCTTCTCTGGATATTGACACATTGGTTATCGGTGCGGGTCCTGGCGGCTATGTAGCTGCCATCCGTGCCGCACAATTAGGACAAAGCGTATTGATCGTTGACAAATCTGAGCTGGGCGGTGTCTGTCTGAACCGTGGATGTATTCCATCCAAAGCTTTGATCTCTGCAGCTCATCAATACGAAGCAGCTAAACATGGCGAGTCTTTCGGTATTTCGGCTGAAAATGTAAAAGTAGACTTCGCTAAAACACAAGAATTCAAAAACGGCGTTGTTAAGAAAATGACAGGCGGCGTAAGTGGCTTGCTCAAAGGCAACAAAGTTGAAGTTTTCAATGGTGAGTGCATGTTCATCAACGAAAACGAAGCGCGTGTATTCAACGAACATGAATCACCACGTTACCGTTTTAAAAATGCAATTATCGCAACAGGTTCCCGTCCAATCGAACTGAAACCATTCCCTTTTGGTGGACGCATTCTGTCTTCTACAGAAGCATTGAACCTGCCTGAAATTCCGAAAAGCCTGATCGTAATCGGTGGTGGATACATTGGTGCAGAGCTCGGACAAATGTACTCCAAATTCGGTTCCAAAGTAACGATTATTGAAGGTATGGATACAGTGCTTCCTGGTTTCGACAAAGATATGACTTCGATCGTTGCGAAAAGCATGAAGAAAACGGGCATCGAAATCTTCACTGGCGCTAAAGCGGAAAGTGCAGAGCAAACAGATAAAGACGTAACAGTGAAATTCTCCGTTAACGGCGAAAGCAAAGAAGTAACTGCTGATTATCTGCTTGTAACTGTTGGACGTCGTCCAAACACAGACGGTGAACTGGGTCTGGATCTGATCGGCCTAGAACTGGATGAGCGCGGAATGGTGAAAGTTGATCACCAAGGACGTACTAGCATTCCTCACATCTTTGCAATCGGCGATATCGTAGCTGGTCTTGCTCTGGCGCACAAAGCTTCTTACGAAGGTAAAGTAGCTGCTGAAGCAATTGCAGGCGAGCCGTCTGTAGTAGATTACAAGTGTATGCCGGCTGTCGTTTTCACGGATCCAGAATGCTCCAGCGTAGGCTACACAGAGTCACAAGCCAAAGAAAAAGGCTACAATGTCAAAGTTGGCAAGTTCTCTTATGGAGCAAACGGTCGTGCGGTTTCCCTGAACGCTGCTGAAGGTTTTGTGAAAATCGTTGCTGACGCTGACACAGGTTTGGTACTGGGTACGCAAATCGTAGGTCTGGAAGCTTCCAACCTTATTGCTGAGCTGGGTCTGGCGATTGAAATGGGTGCTACACTCGAAGATATCTCCTTGACTATTCATGCTCACCCTACACTGGGCGAGATCGTTATGGAAGCAGCGGAAGTCGTGCTGGGTCATCCGATCCACGCATTGGCACCACGTCGCTAATACCATTTTTCATTATCTCGTTTTCGTTTTCATACATGACAAAGAGAGGCAAGGAGCGCTATATCTGCGCTCTTTGTCTCTTTTTTTTCAAACTTTAGGATTTTCAGGACTACCATGAAAATTCACACAGTACATGGTCAACGAAGTACCGTACATGATAAACTAACTATAGATATGGGTGCAGAAAAGAATTTTAAAGTTTAGAATCTGGCGATGCCAGGTTTTTATTCATGCTCAAAGGAGAGGAATAACGTGCGTAACTATTTGGAACTGCTGGAGGATATTTTAGAGAATGGAGTAAAAAAAGAGGATCGTACAGGAACAGGTACACTATCTGTTTTCGGAAGGCAACTCCGTTTTGACCTGGCCAAGGGCTTCCCCTTGGTGACCACCAAAAGAGTACATTTGAAATCCGTTATTCATGAGCTGTTATGGTTTTTGCGGGGAGATACCAACATTTCTTATCTCAAGGAGAACGGAGTTACCATTTGGGATGAGTGGGCAGACGAGCAGGGGAATCTGGGGCCTGTATATGGGTCGCAATGGCGCTCGTGGGAAACAACAGACGGACAACATATTGACCAAATTGCGAATGTCATTGAAGCTATTAAAAAAAATCCGGATTCACGTCGACACATTGTCAGTGCTTGGAATGTGGCTGAAATCGAATCGATGAAGTTGCCGCCATGTCACTTTGTATTTCAGTTCTATGTAGCTGGAGGGAAGCTTTCCTGTATGCTAACGATGCGTTCTGTGGATACCTTTTTAGGGTTGCCGTTTAATATCGCAAGTTATGCATTACTAACGCATATGGTTGCACAGCAGTGCGGTTTGGAGCCCGGCGAATTTATTTGGTCAGGCGGCGATGTGCATATTTATTCAAATCATATGCAACAAGTGCATACACAGTTGGAACGTGATCCTTATCCGTTGCCTCAGTTGAAAATTCTGCGCAAGCCGGATTCGATTTTTGATTATACCTACGACGATTTTGCTTTTGAAAATTACGAATATCATCCAGGGATTAAGGCGCCTGTCGCCATTTGATTAGAGGAGGTGGGGAAATGGGCATTTCAATGATATGGGCTATGGCACAAAATGGTGTGATCGGCCGAGATAACAAACTTCCCTGGCGCCTCCCTAGAGACATGGCCTTTTTCAAAGAGCAGACGATTAATAAAACGGTACTCATGGGACGCAAAACGTGGGAATCCTTTGGAGGAAAAAGCCTGCCAAACCGGCGTAACGTTGTCTTGACCCGAGATCTGCGCTATCAGACGGAAGGTGCGGAAGTAATTCATTCAATGGAAGAAGGACTCCAATTAGCAAAGCAGGAAGAGTTAATGGTCATCGGAGGAGCAGAGATTTATTCACTGTTTTGGCCACATGCTGATCGGCTGATTGTGACTCGGATTGAGGAGGTTTTTGAAGGCGATACAACCTTCCCTGAGCTGGATTGGAACGGCTGGAATATAGTTAGTGAGACCCCAGGTATCAAGGATGACAAAAATCCCTATGAGTATCGTTTTGTTGTTTACGAGAGAACCGAATAAGAATAGACTATATCCGACCCCACTCATTTGAAAAATTAATAAACCATATAAAAAATCCTTTTGGCTGTTGATGCAGAAAGTTGCATAAGTTTTCATCACTTTTACGCTGTATTGTGATACAATAAATCAAATTCAATGAGAACAGACCCTTTCATAATACAAATAGACAAATTCGAATTTGACTTAAATTCTGAATGGATGATCGGGGTTCATAAGCGAAGAGATGGGGGAACGTAACATGTCTACACCAACTGGATTTATGGAATACACACGACAGCTTCCTACAGACCGGGACCCGGCAGAGCGTATAAAGGATTGGGAAGAATTCCATAAGCATATGTCTGAAGAAGAGCTGCGTACCCAAGGGGCGCGTTGTATGGACTGCGGAACTCCTTATTGTCATACGGGGATGGATATCATGGGAGCAACTTTAGGCTGCCCGGTTCATAATCTCATTCCGGAATGGAACAATCTCGTATATCGTGGTTTGTGGAAGGAAGCGCTAGAGCGGCTGCACAAAACGAATAACTTCCCAGAATTCACAGGTCGTGTTTGTCCTGCGCCATGTGAGGGTTCATGTACTGTGGGACTGATCGGACAGTCTGTTACAATTAAAACCATTGAGGAAGCTATTATCGAAAAGGGTTTTGAGGAAGGCTGGGTTGTCCCTAATCCGCCAGAAAAGCGTACAGGCAAACGAGTGGCTGTTGTCGGTTCGGGTCCGGCAGGTTTGGCTGCAGCGGCTCAGCTTAACAAAGCAGGGCACAGCGTGACTGTGTATGAGCGTGCAGATCGTGTGGGTGGATTATTGATGTATGGCATACCGTCCATGAAATTGGATAAAAAGGTTGTTCAGCGGCGTGTGGATTTGCTGGAGGCTGAAGGTATTCAATTCATCACCAATACGGAAATCGGCAAAGATATCCCTACCGATCAGTTGATTGGTGAATATGATGCTGTTGTTCTATGCGGTGGTTCTACGAAGCCAAGAGAATTCAACATTGAAGGTAGCGATTTGAAGGGTGTTCATTATGCGATGGATTATCTGAATGGTACCATCAAAAGTTACTTGGACTCCAATCTGGAAGATGGCAACTATTTGTCTTCCCAAGGTAAGGACGTTATTGTAATCGGTGGCGGTGATACGGGTTCGGACTGTGTAGCTACTTCTTTGCGTCATGGTTGTCGGAGTGTCACTCAATTTGGCACACATACCAAAGCACCTATGGAGCGTGACCCGATTGCCAATCCTTGGCCACAATTTCCAAACGTGTATTCTCTTGATTATGCACAGGAAGAAGCTAAGGCGCTGTTCGGAGAAGATCCACGTGAGTTCTCCATCATGACGACCAAATTTGTAGGTGATGAAAACGGTAATCTGAAAGAGCTGCACACCATTCAAATTCAACGGATTGTTGATGAAACAGGGCGCAAAATCTATCAACCGATTCCAGGTACGGAGCGCGTATTCCCTGCACAAATTGCTCTTATTGCCATTGGATTTGATGGTCCTGAGCAAACGATTGTAGAGCAAATTGGCTTGGAGACGGATCGTCGTTCCAACGTTAAAGCACGTTATGGAAAATATGTTACTAATGTGGATAAGGTTTTTGCTGCAGGTGATATGCGTCGCGGACAAAGTCTTGTTGTGTGGGCTATTAATGAAGGTCGAGAAGCTGCACGAGAAGTTGATAAATACCTCATGGGCGCTACCGTTTTGGTGTAATTATAAATTTTATGTTACGGATCAGTCAAAGCTCCATCTTCGGATGGGGCTTTATTGTATTTCAAGCTGAGCCTGCCAGAAGCGAAAAATGAATAAATGATTATTGAGCTGTGAAACATTGTGAAATATATGTTATATAATATAACTTAAATTTAATCGTATCACCATATATTTCTTATCTAAATTGATCATAACATAAAAAAGAGTGTTTAGTGTAGCTTTTTTATAGAAAAAAGAATTATTTCATAAGAAAATTTGATAAAATCTGATATATATGTTATGTAAATTAACATATACATAACTTTCGTTGACTATTTAAAATCATGACCTGAGAGAACCATGGTATCTATGGTATAATACACGTATATTGTTGAAGCGTTTGACTAAATGAATTTACAAAGGAGCTTTCGTCGGGAGAAGGCTCCTTTTGCATGAGGCCGGGATACCTGTGTTTTCATTAATATCCATGTATATGTATGATTCATGGAGGAGAAACAGAAGGCCGTCAGGAAGGAATGGAGTATGAATGAAGACGTTGATTATTGCTGAGAAACCGGATATGGGACGGACGATTGCCGCTGTTATGGAGCCGCGGGCTAAAAATAACCGTACCTATTTGGAAGGGGAGAAATACATTGTAACCTGGGCGATCGGGCATTTACTGGGTTTGGCTGAGCCGGATGCATACGATGCTAAGTACAAGCGATGGAATATTAAGGATCTTCCTATTATCCCTGAGCAGTTCAAAATTGTACCGAATCCGAAAACAAAAGATCAGCTGAAAATGATTGGTGAACTGGCCAAACGCTGTGATGCCATCGTAAATGCTTGTGATGCTGGACGGGAAGGGCAATATATTTTTGCGTTGATCCAACAGCAATTAAAGTTGCGTCAGCCAGTTAAGCGACTGTGGATTTCAGACTTGACAGCGGAAAGTATTGCGACAGGCTTTGAACGATTGCGAGATGCTTCGGAGTTTGAATTTCTGACTCAAGCTGCGCGGGCACGAAGTGAAGCGGACTGGCTGATCGGCATGAACGCTTCCAGAGCGTTCACAACACGACATAACACACTGCTGTCGGTAGGACGGGTGCAGACTCCCGTGCTGGCACTGATTCATGACCGGGAAAAAGAAATTGAGGCATTTCAGTCTCAAACCTTCTATGACGTGTGGGCAGAATTTAAGCAAGATCAGATCAAGTACAAAGGTGCGTGGCAGGGGGATCGGCTGACGAAGCCAGAGGAAGCTGAGGAAATCGCTGCGGCTGTTCGCGGAAAAATAGGTAAAATCACCAAATATGACACCAAGCAGACAAAAGAGTATCCTTTTAAATTGTACGATTTAACACTGCTTCAACGCGAGGCGAATGCCAAGTACGGTTATTCGGCCAAAAAAACACTGGATGTGGCACAAGCGCTTTATGAGCGCCACAAGGTCATTTCCTATCCGCGTACCAATTCTAACTATGTGACAGAGCAAAATATAGACGGCATGCACAAGGCACTACGGATGCTGGGCACAGGTCCTTATGCTGATCTGGTCCAACAAGCCAACCCCAATTTGGTTCATAAACAGAATAAATCGGTCTGCAATCCATCTCGTGTTGAGGATCACCATGCTATTTTGCCGACGTTAAAAAGGCCAGGAACACTAAGCAAAGAAGAGCAAAATGTATATGACCTGGTTATTCGCAGGTTTTTGTCGCATTTTTTTCCGCCTGCTGAATATAAAATGCATACCGTAATGACGCAGGTGGACAAGCATCTGTTTAAAACAAATATTAAAGAGCTTCTTTCCTTGGGGTGGAAAGTAGTTTTAAGTAAGGTTGATCAGGATAAAGGTAAAAAGAGCAAATCACCGAAAAAAGAAGATGAAGAGGAAACGGACGAGTGGACGGACAAGAAGTTTGAGATTGATGCGGGGCGTCCCGTGGATTGTGTTCGCGCCGAGATGAAAGAAAAGGCGACTCAGCCCCCTAAAAGCTACACGGAGGGTACATTGCTTAAGGCGATGGAAAGCGCGGGTAAACAGATGGAGAATGAGGAATTGCGTGAGGTCATGAAGGATGCCGGTTTAGGCACACCTGCGACGCGGGCCGCCACAATTGAACGATTGAAAAAAGTTGGCTATATTGAAATGAAGGGTAAAAAGATTCTTATTACGGAAAAAGGAAAGATGGCTATTGACCTGATCCGTCATGCTGGGGTTGATCTATTAGCCTCCCCGGAGATGACAGGTCAATGGGAACGTCGCCTACATCAAATTTCCAAGGGTGAGGCGGCTCAAGAGAAGTTTATGGAGAACGTTAAAAGATTTACGTTGTCCATCATTGATAAGGTGAGGCAGCAGCCGCCGGCTCCGGCAAATGCCTTTGGTGAGGAAGCAAGGGGGAAGCGTGCGATTGGAAAAGAAGGCGCACGTAGTGCGCGTGCGAGCGGACGCACCGCCGCCAAAGGGGTGGGGCGTGCTACATCAGGACGCGGTGGCAGCGCTGGAAGCGCAACGCTAGAGCAAGCAGCACCACCAGCACGCAGCTCTTCCGACGGATCCTCAGGCATTTCAGGAAGCCAAAGGCAAGCTTTAGGTAGCTGCCCACGCTCTAATTGCGGCGGAAGCATTATTGAAGGCCGTAAAGGGTATGGGTGCAGCCACTACAAGCAGGGTTGTGGCTTTGTCGTCTGGAAGGAATATGCTGGAAAGCAGATTACCGAAACGATGCTCAAGTCCTTGTTGACGAAGGGACAGACGCAATTGTTGTCTTTTAAGCGTAAAGATGGATCGACCGTCAAAGCGCGAATTGTTCTGAATGAACTTGGTACAGGACAACTTAGCGTTCGAGAGGAATCCTGAGACAGGGTTTAGACCAATACAAAAAGGACCCTATCCGAGGGTCCTCAGGCTGTCGAGAAAGTCTCGACAGCCTATTTTATGTTAATTTTGTTTAAGACGACACCGCATTAATGTTATATAATATAGGTAACTATTGTAGAACGGATGGTGTTGATATGCTACGCTCCAACCGCGAAAAACAACAATCCTACGAATTTGTTTCCATCGAAGATCTGGTTCCTCAAGATCACTTGCTCCGCAAAGTAGATAAGTATATCGATTTTTCGTTTATCGATGATAAAGTTCGACCACTGTATTGTGCAGACAACGGGCGTCCTGCCATTGATCCTACCGTATTGTTTAAAATGATCTTTCTCGGTTATTTCTATGGCATTCGCTCAGAACGGCAACTCGAGCGAGAAATTCAGACGAACCTAGCTTATCGTTGGTTTCTGGGGTTGGGCTTAACGGATAAAGTTCCGGACCATACGACGATTAGCTGGAATCGTCGCACTCGCTTTAAAGACACCACGATCTTTCAAGATATCTTCGATGAAATTGTGCTGCAGGCGATCTCTCACCGAATGGTGGGTGGGCGTGTTCTCGTCACCGATTCCACACACGTCAAAGCCAATGCTAACAGGCACCAGTACATCAAAGAACAAGTGTTGCAGAATACTAAAGACTATATGGACGAGCTGAACGAAGCGGTGAAGGATGACCGGAGAAACCACGGAAAAAAGCCTTAAAATCCCGAGAGGAAGTGAACGAAGAAAAAGAAATTAAAGTGAGCAAAACAGACCCGGACAGCGGCTATATGATCCGTGATGGCAAGCCCGAAGGCTTCTTCTATCTGGACCACCGCACGGTGGATATGAAGTACAATCTGATTACGGACGTGCATGTGACACCAGGGAATGTACATGATTCTGTCCCCTATTTGTCCCGTTTGGATCGCCAAAGAGAACGTTTTGGTTTTCAAGTAGAAGCTGTTGCACTAGATTCAGGTTATTTAACAACGCCGATTTGCCGAGGTTTGCAGAACCGAAAGATTTTTGCCGTGATTGCTCACCGAAGATTCCATCCCAGACAAGGACTGTTTCCGAAATGGAAGTTTGAATACGATGCCAAACGCAATGCGTATAGATGCCCAGCCCAACAGGAACTGCCCTACCGAACGACGGACCGTAAGGGATACCGGCAGTATGCCTCTGACCCAGCTCAGTGCCAGCATTGCCCACTGCTAAGTCAGTGTACCCAGTCTCGAAACCACCGCAAAGTGGTGACTCGGCATGTCTGGGAAGACAGCAAAGAGTGGGTACGGAGCAACCGGCTGAGCCCATCTGGTAAAAAGCTGTACCGCAAACGAAAAGAGACGATTGAGCGAAGCTTCGCGGATGCCAAAGAGCTCCATGGGTTTCGCTATTGCCGTTTGCGCGGTCTTCCAAACGTCAGGGAACAAGCCCTTATGACGGCAGCCGTGCAGAACATGAAGAAGATGGCGATCCACCTAGATCGCCTGGAGAAACAGGGGTAACCCCCCCTGCTTCTCCAGAGACCAGAGCATTATGATGTAAAAAAGAAACCCACGTCTCAAAATGACGGGGTTTCTCGACAATCTGAGGACCCTATCCGAGGGTCCTTTTTTGTTGGTGCAATTGTATGCTTTCGTGGATAACCCGTGGTACTTCCGTTAGCTTCTGTATCGTATACATCACGGAGTTCACGTTTTTTTGCAGTTCAACCATATTGTAAATCCATTCCTTAGGCTGCTTGAGATATACAGCATGAATACCTGCGGCAAGGGCTGGAGAAACATCAGTGCGCAGAGAATTCCCGATCATCCAGGTGATGCTTCGGTCCAAGCGATTCATCTGGATGATTTCTTCTAGGGCTTCGACATTTTTATGCTGGCGAATGTAGATGCGGTCATCAAAGTAGGTAGCCAGTTTCATTTGTTCAATCTTTCTTTCTTGAATGATCTGCTCACCGCCAGTATACAGATGGAGGGAATGCCCTGCTTTTTGGAGGGAGTTCAGCGTTTCGACCATGCCTGGATATGGTTCGATTTCCTGTTCGTACACACTTCGGCCAAGAGAGCGAAGCTCCTGCTCTTCCCGAGAATTGAGACGGCGTCCGAATTGTTCCGAGAAAAATTGGTACGTATCTATCAAAGATTGTGGGAAATGCTCGCTGGCAAAGCCTACTTGATGAACTCCAGCCACATCAATTTCGATTTGTTTTTCACGAATCGTATTTTTCGTTAGGTTATGAGTTGCAAACCATTCTTGAAGCAAATCGAAAAAGTGGTTGAGGATCAGGTCAAAATACTTGTTGCAGTGGACTAAGGTGTCATCAAGATCAAATAAAATGTGCTGCTTCGGATACGACATGATGCATACTCCTTCCAAGCCAAAGCTTTAACGTTGCTTCGGTTATAACTAAAAGTACAATTCAAATTACAATCCAATATAGGATTCCAAAAATACCTGTAAATCAGCCGCGCCATCGGGACGGATGCTGAATCTTTCCTTATGATAACGTCCGATGTGAATTCGGAGCAGACCAGCGACTCGTAAAATCATCATATCAGACATGAGTGTATCTTCCAAACGGCTCAAATCATGGCGCATATCTTCGAGAGACTTAGGACCTTGAGCTACATAACGCAGAATTCGTAGCCGCTGCGGATCATTAACCGCACGAGTGAGCCGTAGCAGAAGCGTAGGCGGTTCTTCCTCGTTCTCCTCGGGGATATCTACTGGATACTGGATCAGCAGTGTGCGGGTATAAAAACAGTATGAATTAATCGGGCGATTATGGACAACTGGAAATAGGACTACTGTATCCAGGTCTTCCATGTGTGGCACGACTAGTCCAGCTGTCGCATATTCAACCAGTGCTTCCGGTTCCATTTTACTCAGCAGCATGCGCTTTTCCGCAGCGTCTTCTTCTGCCAACACACGCAGTTCGCCTTCCAGGGCCCGAAAATAATCACGATCCCACAATCTGAGGAGTGGTGCGTATACCTTACGAATGCGTAAAGATTCTTCAAAGGTTAAAAAAGGGATATGCGGAACGAGCAACTCAAACATATCTTTATCCGGACCGTGGTCCAAATAAGAGATATAATCAGATATTTCATCTGATTCCGGACGAAGTAACGCCCAAGCATAGAGTGCGTCATAATCGCTAAAAGGGCAATCCTGAGCTGTAGCCAGCTCAGTACGAACTTCATGTTGTAGTCGTGCATCTACCTTGTCGATCCATTCATGGCCCAAGTCCATATCTTGAACCCACTTTTTAGTCACATAGGCCATGAAGCTGCCGAGCAATTCATAAATTGGAGAAGTGTCTATTTTAATTTGATAACTCATGGAACCCAATGCCTCCTATTCTGTCTTCTAGCCCAGAGCGGTGAACGTAATTAAGCCCGTCCATAAGCAAAACATGAGCATTTTAATGATTGCTCACTTATTTATTATGGCTTGTTCTGCCAGGGATTGTCCACTATAATATGAAATAGTGCGTTGTGACGTGAATGGGTTCGGATTGAACATACGAGGCTCCTTAACCGAAGGAGTCGGATACATACCAGACAAGCTCTTTCCGTAAAATCGTCATCTCAGATGGCGATTTTTTTCTTCAATTCTTTAATACACTAATTACACCTGAATTTGTATATGTGATTTGCCGGTTTTGCAGGACGGCATGGAATACATAGTGATAAGAATTATTATTGATTATGGAATCAGATGCAAATCATTTCTTAACATTGATTTTTTTATTATTTTATTTGTTCGATCAGGAGGAGCTAGGATGTCGTCGTCGTTACGGGTTCATTATTTTATTTTAATTGCTGTTATTATTGTTGCCGGATTATGCCAAGGTTTATTATTACCTATTCTGTCAATCTCGTTGGAACAAATGGGAGTTTCATCTTCACTAAATGGAATGAATGCGGCTGCTCTGTATATTGGTTCATTTGCAATGACGTTGGTGGCAGAACGGACATTGGGCTGGTTAGGGTTTAAAAAGCTGATGGCCGGTGGGCTTGTGCTAGTGCTCATTACGCTGCTGCTGTTTCCGCTAATCCCTGATATTCGAGTATGGTTCATACTGCGTCTGCTAGTAGGTATTGGTGACAGTGCATTGCACTACTCTGCGCAGCTATGGATATTGCTGGTGACTCCAGCAGAGAAGCGAGGCCGCAACATTTCCTTTTATGGTATGTCATATGGTCTGGGTTTTGCATTAGGACCATTGGGATTATGGCTACTTGATTATGGAATGCTGGTTCCATTTGCTGCGTTGGCCTTATTGTGCTTGCTTGTTTTGCTGTTGGTGTTAATTAAGCTGCCGGACTCCAGACCAGAGAAGCTGGAGTCCGAGGCGCGTCCCACTCAAAGATTTCGTCGCAGCTACAGCTGGGCATGGTACGCTCTTTTGCCTGCATTTCTATATGGCTATATGGAAGCGAGCCTGAACAGTAACTTTCCAGTCTATGGCCTGCGTATTGGCTTTCATACCGATGAAATCGCCGCCTTGCTGCCGTTCGTCAGTTTGGGAGGGTTAGTTCTGCAGCTGCCGCTAGGGATATTGAGTGACCGTTGGGGACGTAAAAAGGTGCTAATGAGCGTAGGCATAGCAGGGGGAATGACCTTTATGTTGCTACCATGGAGCGGCAATCATTTTATGTTCGCTTTGATATTGCTGACTCTAGCAGGTGGTTTAGTAGGCTCCTTTTTCTCCCTCGGTTTGGCCTACGCCGCTGATCTGTTGCCCAAATCATTTTTAGCAGCCGCGAATGTACTGGCATCCTTTCATTTTAATCTGGGAAGTGTGATCGGACCTAATATTAGCGGGGGGTTGCTGGACTTTGGAACTCAAGGCAGCATGTTTCTTGTCCTTGGTGGTAGTTACATTGTTTTCGGATTGTTAGGTTTGTTTTCCAGAAAAAGAGTAACGGCGGTTTAAAACTGCGGTTTGCATGGTATTTGTTTCACATTTACTATAAAATATAAACAGTATTGATGGTGCGCAAAGGGGAATCACTTAGATGATTAAAATTCGGAAGCTGACCAAACAAGTGGGACCTGAACGGACCCAGCTACTTCGAGGAATTGATGCTGAAATTCATCAAGGCGAATTCATAGCCATAGTGGGGCCAAGTGGAAGCGGCAAAACGACGTTGCTTCGCTGTCTTGCTTTACAAGAGCCATGGGATGAAGGCAGTTTAATTGTAGGTGGCAATGATGTGCTGAAATCCGGTTGGACTGGCAAGATGAAAATAAAGCGGGAATGGGCATACCTGGAGCAAAACCCGCATCTAAATATGAATCGAACCGCTCTTAAAAATGTGCTCATTGGCAGATCCGGTCAAACTCCAATGTGGAGAATGGTGACCGGTATGGTGCGTTCCGACGATTATATGGGAGCGATGGACGTACTGGAGGATCTGGGTCTGCTGGATAAGGCGCATGATAAATGCGACAAGCTCAGCGGTGGCGAGCGGCAGCGGGTAGCGACTGCGCGTGCTCTCGTGCACGGAGCTAAAGTTATTTTAGCTGATGAGCCTGTAAATGGACTTGATCCAGCTTCGGCAGCGCATGTATTGGAGACTTTTCGCAAGCTGTGTTCTGACGAGCGGGTGACGATCATTACTGTATTGCCGCTGGAAATGGCTGAACGCTTTGCTTCCCGTATATGGGGGTTGAATGATGGTGAATTGGTGTTTGATATTCAGGGAAGACGATTGACACAAGCGGAAAAGAACAAATTGTGAAGGGGACGGCAAGAGAAGTGAAAATAATGCTGTTGAGAATGGTGACTGGCTGCTGTTCCTTGCTGCTCCTTGCTGGATTTTTAAGCGGCTGTAATGTTATTAGCGATCCCATTTCGCTGATGGAGACACCGACGATGTCTGACGAGAAGCAGGAACTGAATGGTGCAGTGAATACGCAACTAGGGGCGGTACAGCCTTTAAGGCCGAATGATCCAGATGACCCGACGCCAATTCGAACGGGTGATTTGAACAATGATGGCACAGACGAAGCAGTGCTCTTTTATGAAACTCCAGATGAGAGCGTAAAAATACATGGTGCCTTGTTCGAAGATCAGGGCGGAACGTGGGTAAAGAAGCTGACGTTTGATGGGGAAGGAACTGTGCTGGAGTCATTTAAGCTCGTGGATTTAACGAATGATGGAACACTCGATATTGTAGCGGGTTTTTCCAGCGGAGATAGTGGCGATGGCGGGGACCAGAAGGGACTCATCGTGTATTCCTATACCGGAGGAACTCTGGAGAAAATATATGCTACAGGTTATACGGACTTCGTCGTAGATGATTTTAAGCATAACAAGATGGACTTAAACGGGGATAAATTGAATGATTTGACGATTATCACGCTGCGACGTAATGAATTCTTTACAGTTAAAACATTCCAATTCAGTGGGGGAACCTTTAAGGAAATCGGATCGTTGGATTTGGACAGTCAGGTCTTAGATGTCTATAATGTCGTTGCTGGCAAGGTAGCCGAGGGTAGGCAGGGGATTATTATAGACACCAAAATTGCCCAGACCACTACCGTTTCCAATGTTATTGTGATGGATCACGGCAAGCTTAGGAAGCTTAATCTTATGGATGTCACCTTCAAGGATGCGACCATCGCCAGTGGTGATGTGGATGGTGACGGTATTCTGGAATTTGGTAATTTGGAGAAGCCTAAAGGTTGGAGTAACAAGCCGCTGGATGAGGTTCCATATTTTGTGTCGTTCTATCAGTGGGACGGGGCGAAAGGAACGGTTTTTAAGCAGCAGCAGTATCGTGATTCTAATGAACAGGTCTACTTCAGATTACCGAAAGAGCTGCATGGCAAGGTGACGATTGATCCGAAAGTTTCGAAGAAGGACAGCTATTTGCGCTTTATTTTGGATGATACAGACAAAACGATAGCGGAAATTAAATTTTTCTCGTTGTCACAATGGGAGCGAAACAACGAAGGGTATAGCCAACTGTGGCGAACGAATGCGCAGGTCATTGGCATTAAGCGATCCAGTGAGCTGGAACCGCGTAAAACCATTAAAAACAAGCTGGGGGAAAGGCAGGTAGAGTAGAGTGAGTAAAGTTTTAATCATGGAAGACGAGGAATCCATTCGCAGCTTTATCGTCATTAATTTGAAACGTAACGGTTTTGAGGTGCTGGAGGCGTCGGAAGGGCATGAGGCTCTGAATATTTTGAACACGGTGCGGGATATTGATATTGCACTGCTTGACGTAATGGTGCCCGGTATGGATGGTTTTGAAGTCTGTCGGAGAATCCGGGAGACGAATGAGCGCATCGGCATTATCTTTCTCACAGCGAAGGTACAGGAGCAGGATAAGGTTTATGCCTTGTCTGTAGGGGCCGATGATCATGTGAGCAAGCCTTTTAGCCCAACGGAGCTGATTGCACGTATTCAATCGTTATTGCGTCGGGTGAATGTTCATCGTGAAACAGCAGCCAAAGTGTCCTTCCAGTCTGGACCGTTCACCCTAGATTTGATTGCTAAGCAATTTAAGAAGAACGGGCAGCTGATTGAGCTGACACCGACTGAGTTTTCCCTGATTCAATTTTTTCTGGAAAAAGAGAACACGCCGCTCAGCCGAGATGTTCTACTTGATCACGTATGGGGCAAAGAGTATATGGGCGATCCGAAAATTGTAGATGTGAATATCCGACGTCTTCGGCAGAAAATTGAAAACAATCCATCCGAGCCGGCTTTTTTACAAACAGTTTGGGGACATGGATATAAATGGAAAGGTCAGTCTCAATGATCAAAAAGGGAATTCGCCGACAGATTGTGCTTCACTATTTTTTCGTAGTGTTCTTAGCGCTTCTGTTAGTAGAAGTCATTTTTATGTTTGCACTCCGGTCGTACTATTACGATTCCATTTACAAACATATCGAAAGCCGTATCGAATCGGTAAGTGAATTTGCACCCAAATTTAAAGAGCCGGAACAGTCTTTGCAATCGTATTTGTTAAATACATTTTCTCTGCCCTTTACTGAACTGCAGTTGCTCGATGAACAGGGAAATGTAATTGATAACTCGACGAATTTTGCAGCAGATCTAAGTGTGCAAACAAGTGATGTGACACAAGCATTAGCTGGAGATACGGGCAAATGGATCGGAAAGCAACCGAGCACGGGACAGCAGGTGATGGCGGTATCTCAAAAACTGGACAATATCGTCGGAGACCAGGTGTACGTTATTCGGTATACAACCTCGCTGGAATTGGTAAATGATAAGCTGTTTACGATTACGCTGTTTTCTCTTGGCATCATGGCAGCTGTACTGGTTATTGTATTTGTGGTCAGTACAGGGCTCGCGAATTCCATTGTTAGACCGATTAATAATATCCGCGATGTATCTGCTCAGATGGCTCAGGGGAGGTTTGATACACGCATTGAAGGCGATTATCGGTATGAGTTGGGTGAACTGGCTTCGACTCTGAACTATATGGCACAGGAAATTGTCAGAACAAATCAAATCAAGGATGATTTTATTTCATCTATATCTCATGAATTGCGTACTCCGCTTACATCTATTAAGGGTTGGAGTGAAACGTTAAATTCTGGCGGCTATGACCCCGAGGAGACGAAAATCGGGATGAAGATTATCTCTAAAGAGACGGATCGGCTGATTGGCTTGGTGGAGGAAATTCTCGATTTTTCCAAGCTGGAGCAAAATGCCATGAAGCTTGTAATGGGAACGGTAGATCTTCGGGAGCTTTTGCAGGAAATTATGCTGAACGTATGGGCCAAAGCAGAAATGAAGCAAATAAAACTTCAGCTTGATTCGGAAGAAGCGGCATATTTCGTCCATGGAGACGGTAACCGTCTAAAACAGGTATTTTTGAACATTGTGGATAATGCTATCAAGTTTTCGCATGAAAGCTCAATTATTTTTCTGTCGCTTCAACGGGTTGATGGCAATATCGAGATATCCGTACAAGATACAGGAATTGGAATTAGTGCTGAAAATCTTGCCAGAGTAAGAGACCGCTTTTTCCAGGTAGACCACCAAAACGGTGGTACTGGACTGGGATTGGCAATCTCACAACAGTTTGTCGAGCGCCATCATGGTCAGATGCTCATCAGAAGTGAACTGGGGGCTGGCACCACTATTACGGTTTCATTACCTGCTCTGCAAGCAGAGCAATCCGTGGAACCACCACAACTCACTGAAGAATAGATTTAAAGCCTACTTATAGGTGCAATTAGAAAAACAGCCAGTCCTCTCAATATCGGGAGGGCTGGCTGTTTTTGATTTGGGGTAACGTTATGAAGTAAAACCTTCGGCACGCAAGCGTGTATTGCGCTCGTAAGCTTCTTTCAGCATACGTGTAGTTTGCGGCCGTACCGCCATTTTACCAAATACCACTTCATTGGGTCCGATGACCATAATTTCGCCCGGACTGCCTTTAATGACAGCACCATCGCGAATCACAGCACCTTCACCGATAATCGCATGTTCAATATGGACGTTACGTCCAATGCGTGTGTCCGGCATAACGATACTTTCTTTGATGGCTGATCCTTTACCTACCTCGACACCACTAAATACAACGGAGCGTTCAATTCGGCCCTCTACTTGACAGGAATCATGCAACAAGCTGCCCAATGGCTGCGTTTGACGGTTAGGTACCTTTTGTGCGCTCAACCTTGTGCGGCGTTCACGTGTATACATCGGCCAATCCTTACGTTGAAGGTCGATCGCACAATTCTCGTGTAACAAATCCATGTGTGAATCCCATAGGCTTTTAACGGTACCTACGTCCTTCCAATAGCCCTGGAATTCATAAACGTACAAGGATTCTTGATCCGCTAACATTTTAGGTATGATATCTTTACCAAAATCATGACTGGATTGAGCATCCTGTGCGTCTTCTAACAGGTAGTTTCTCAAGTAATCCCATTTGAAAAGATAAATCCCCATAGAGGCCAAATTACTTTCCGGTTTCTCAGGTTTCTCTGCAAATTCTGTGACACGTAGATCTTCATCCGCACTCATAACACCAAAACGGTGTGCTTCATCCCAAGGTACCTCCATGACAGAAATGGTAGCCGCAGCTCCTTTTTCCTTATGGTGGTTCAGCATTTCGCGATAATTCATATAGTAGATATGATCACCGGATAAAATAAGCACATGCTCCGGATTTTGGCTGTCAATATATTCAATATTCTTATGAATAGCATCTGCCGTTCCTAAGTATTCAGCGTTACCTGTGTTGTAAGATGGAAGCAGGGTAATTCCTTTGTCATCTGTTTTTGTAAGACCCCATGGTGTTCCATCCCCGATATGTTCGTGCAAGGATTCTGCCTCATATTGCGTCAGTACACCTACAGTATCAATGTCTGAATTTACGCAGTTACTGAGAGGAAAATCGATGATTCGGTAATGACCGCCAAAAGGTACGGCGGGTTTTGCAATCGTTGAAGTAAGGGGAGCAAGACGGCGTCCCTCTCCGCCTGCCAGCAGCATGGCAATGCATTCTTTATTAAACATTTCGTTTCCCTCCCGGTTTAGTTGTCAGTGTAGTACATACATAAACGGTATGGGGTACTCTTGAAACCATTAGGTATATAAGATTCCCCAAAAACTAAGGTTTATTTTTTTCCTAGTCATTTTTCTGTTCATTGTGGCTAGAATGGGGTAATAACTCAAGTCAGCTTTGAGCCAAAAGCGAATGCATTACCGATTCATACATTTTTACTTACAAACATATAAGGGTGGTGACGTGATGACAGACCAAACTCTTCCGCAACAGGCTATTTCATCGGAAGATATTTATTTGTTTCATGAAGGAACGCTTTATCACAGCTACCGATCTTTGGGTTCCCACCTTACTGTGGAGAACGGAGAACAGGGCGTCCGTTTTACGGTCTGGGCTCCTCATGCTCTCCATGTCGGGCTTGCTACAGATCGCAACAACTGGAATGGGGAACAGGATTCCTTATATAGGGTTCCCAAATCCGGTTTTTGGAGTCGTTTTTTTCCGGGGATATCCCAAGGAACTTTTTACAAATACGACATTACGGGTGCAAACGGTGAACGATTTCTGAAAGCAGACCCTTACGCTGTACGTGCTGAAGTGAGACCGGCAACGGCTTCTGTGGTAGCTTCTATAGATGGTTATACTTGGAACGATGCGATTTGGCGCCGAAAACGTAGAGCACCGTATGGAAAGCCTCTACACATATATGAGCTTCATCTGGGCACTTGGAAGCAAAAAGAAGATGGTACGTTTTATACATACAGGGAAATAGCTGAGCTTCTTGTGCCTTATGTGACTGATATGGGGTATACACATATTGAACTGATGCCGCTGAGTGAACATCCGTATGATCTTTCCTGGGGCTACCAACTTACTGGATATTTTGCACTCACAAGCCGTTATGGAGAACCGCATGATTTTATGTATTTGGTGGATCGTTGCCATCAGGCGGGAATTGGAGTGCTGATGGATTGGGTGCCAGCCCATTTTGCAAAAGATGCTCATGGATTAAGGCTGTTTGACGGATCGCCCCTGTTCGAATACGCGGATCCGCTGATTGCGGAAAAGCCCGGCTGGGGAACGCTGACGTTTGATTACAGCAAACCGGAGGTGCGTTCTTTCCTGATATCTAATGCGCTATTCTGGATGGATATGTACCATATTGACGGCCTGCGCGTAGATGCTGTGACGAGTATGCTTCGGCTGGATTTTGAAAAGCAGGACGGTCAATATCGTTTTAACTCTAAAGGAGGCATTGAAAATGAGGAGGCTATTGCCTTCCTTCAACAACTGAATGAAACAGTATTCCGCTACTATCCGTATGCTCTGATGATGGCAGAGGAGTCCAGTGCTTGGCCGATGGTGACTTCCCCGGTAAGTGATGGAGGACTCGGTTTTAATTACAAATGGAATATGGGCTGGATGAACGATACGCTTGATTATATCGAATCGGATTTCGATCAGAGGCCGGAGCGCCATAATTTGCTGACATTCCCCATAGCTTATGCGTACAGCGAGAATTTTACACTGCCGTTGTCGCACGATGAGGTTGTTCATGGTAAGAAGTCGCTGCTTGATAAAATGCCAGGTAACTATGAGCAAAAATTTGCCGGGCTTCGAGCGCTTCTCGGTTACCAACTCACCTCGCCGGGCAAAAAGCTATTATTTATGGGAGGGGAATTCGGCCAATTCATCGAATGGAAGGATGAGGAGCAGCTTGACTGGTTTCTGCTGGATTATGACAGTCACCGTTCGCTGCACGCTTTTACGAAAGCGCTGAATCATTTGTATATTCAGGAAAAGGCACTATGGGAACTGGATCATTCGTGGGATGGATATCAGTGGATTGAGGCGGAGGACCGTGGGCAGAGCGTAATTACGTATTTACGTAAAAGTAAAAAGCCAGGAGATACATTGGTCGTGCTTATTAACTTTCAGCCCGTACCGAGAGAGAACTATCGAATTGGGCTGGAAAAGGCCGGGAGTTATATCGAACTGCTGAACAGTGATCATAAGGACTTTGGGGGAAGTGGCCAGCTAAATACCGGAATGATACGGACCGCCCGTATTCCTTGCCACGGTCAGCTTCACAGCTTGGAGGTGACCATACCACCCCTGAGCATCGTTATACTCAAGAAAGCGCCTCGGAGGCCTAAAAAAGCAGATTAACCACATAAGGAGGAAGCATATATGAACATTTTGTTTGCGGCAGCAGAAGCACATCCATTTATTAAAACAGGCGGGTTGGCTGATGTCATTGGCGCACTGCCGAAGGCACTTCGTCAGGCGGGGTGCGACGTCCGAATCATTTTACCTAAATATGCGGGGATTCCCGATACTTATAAAAAGTCTCTGCGTCCGGTAGCGGTAAAGCAAGTAGCCGTAGGCTGGCGTAATCAATATTGTGGAATAGAGGAACTGACATTAGACGGAATCAAGGTTTATTTTATAGACAATGAGTATTACTTCGGTCGTGACGGTATTTACGGTTATATGGATGATGGCGAACGCTTTTCCTTTTTTAACCGAGCGATTTTAGAAATGCTGCCTGAATTGAACTTTCGGCCGGATATTTTGCATTGTCATGATTGGCATACAGCGATGGTTCCGCTACTTCTGAATGCCGATTATCGACATTTACCCTTCTACAGCGATATTCGCACGGTGTTTACGATACATAATCTGCTGTATCAGGGGGATTTTCCGTATGAGGTCTTAACTGAGCTGCTCAACCTGGATGGGAGCTATTTCACCTCCGAGGGTGTGGAGTATCATGGCAGACTGAATTTTATGAAAGGTGGGCTTACGTACTCGGATCATGTCACGACCGTGAGTCCAACCTATGCAGAGGAGATTCAAACGGAATTTTACGGATATGGGCTTGAGGGTCTGCTTCGTAAATTGGGAGATCAGGGTCGCTTAACAGGGATTGTGAACGGAATTGACACCAAAAGCTATAATCCTGCTACGGACAATCGTATTTATACGAAGTACCGAACGAGTCTGACAAAGAAAAAGGAAAACAAAATTGGTCTGCAAAAGGAGCTGGGTCTGCCGGTACGGCCGGACGTACCTATGATTGCCATGGTAACCCGACTTGTAGATATGAAGGGGCTAGATCTGGTAACGAGAGTGCTTGATGAAATCTTGTATTATGATGATATCCAGTTTGTCGTTTTGGGAACAGGGGATCCGGCTTTTGAGCATTGGTTCCGTGAGGCAGCGGGACGCTATCCACTGAAAATGTCGGCGCAGCTTGCTTTTAGCGAACCTCTGTCACGAAAAATATATGCGGCAAGCGATATGTATCTTATGCCATCAAGGTTTGAGCCTTGCGGGATCAGCCAACTGCTAGCGCTTCGTTATGGAAGTATCCCTATTGTGCGAGAAACTGGAGGCCTTAACGATACTGTGCAGGCTTACAATGAGTCTACAGGGGAAGGAAACGGATTTAGCTTCACGAACTACAATGCACATGATATGCTGAACACCATTCGTCGTGCTGTTCATTTTTATCGCCAATCTGAGCATTGGTCGAAGCTTACACAGACGGCTTTCGCAGGAGAATATAGTTGGGATGTTTCAGCCGAAGCGTATATGGATATTTATCATTTGCTCACAAAGACGGACTGAACGGAGTAGGAACACCATATTCATATTAATGAAAAAGGGAATCCCTTTAGCCAGTGTTTGGCTGAGGAATTCCCTTTTTTGCTATGATCAGTCGCCCCCGCCACCACAGCTGCTTCCACATGAAGAGCCGCTGCTACACGAAGAATGGCTACCAGAATCGCCTGAATCATGGTGAGAAGAGCCTCCATGATGAGAACTGTCATGGGAGGAATGATGATGCGAGTGATGCGTATCCCAGTTCGAGCAGCCGCTTGCCGAGCTACAACCAGATGAGCTAGCTAACCCGGCATTGCCTGTAGCATCCGGGTGCATGTGTATGGCAAATTGTTCAGGTTGATACCATGAATACCATACAACAGCTAATAACAGATAGTCGACCTGTAAATAGTTGACCTTAGGCAATTGCTTACCCTCAGGATCATCCACCGCTTTATTCACCCGCTCGCGCAGATGTTGTACAATCTTATGAACCGCTTGTTGGGCTTGCTGTGAAATGGCTATATTCTCCTGAGTATTCCAACGGTTACCTGCTGGCTGCGCCGAAGTTGTGAGTTTGTAATAGTGTGAAAGCTCGTCGTTCGGTAATGGATGATTAAAAAAAGTCCCCCACAAACTGGCGCTATAGCGGTTCCAGCCAAAGCATTCCACATACAACCAATCAAACCACGCACGCTCCTCCGGCATCGGCTGAGAGCCGCCAGAATGGGGCGCATGGTGAAGCATACGACCAAAAAAAGCTTCCGAGAATTGCTGATATTCGCGGGTAAACATCAACATTTCGTGCCATAATTCATCCACATCACTACTGAACATAGGCACACGATTCATAATCGCGCATAGCATAAAATATCGTTTTAGCTCATGCCAACGCCAATCATATTCTTGCTCCGTAATCTCTGGGTGGGCTTCCATTACACGATTCCTTACGCTATGAGCATAGGAGACGGGAATGGATTGCTCCAATAGCTGCATCAGCTCCGTAATCTCTGGATGACGCTCCTGCGTAAGGGAAGAAGGAGAAGGGGAGCTGAGGAAAAAAGCATTCCGGCGCCGTGTTTTTCTGTTTCCCCGGTTCCTGCGTATTGCACGGAATATAAACCAAAAAATGATGAGGTCTATCACAATAAACAACGTCCAAAAGCTACTCATACTATCCATGATGGCTGGCTACTCCTTTCTGAAATAACACGGAATTAAGATTTAGCGTTCGTTATTCAGCAGAGCGAATTCTTTTTTTATCTGGGCTAGCAGTTCAGGATTCGTGATTACATCGCAAGCAGTCCATGCCAAAGTTCTCGCAGCCAGCAGCATTCCTTCCATGGCTCGGTCCTGCATCGCCAAATCGCGGAATTCTGGTGTATGCAAGGCATGCTTCTCGTCAATAACTTGAATGTAAGGATGAATAGCAGGGCAATGAAGCGATACATTTCCGATATCCATGGAGCCATGATCTTCGCCTTCCGTTATATCTTCTTGCGAAATGCCAGCCTGCACCAAATTTGCGGTAAACGCATCGGAAAGTACACGGTTCGTGACCATTTCATCATAAGAAGTCTCATAATTGGAGGTCTCCAAACGACACCCGGCCTGTAAAGCAGCTCCTTCAGCAATTTGAATAACACGGCGAGTCAGCGGGTTCAGTTCTTGACGTGTAGCGGCCCTTACATAAAATTGGGCTGAGGCGTAATCAGGAATAATATTGGCTGCTTGCCCACCCTGATTAATGATCCCATGGATACGCACTGTACTTTTTACTTGTTGACGGAACGCATTGATGCCATTGAACGTTTGAATCACAGCGTCCAGCGCGTTAATGCCTTCGTGCGGGCTGGCAGCCGCGTGAGCGGATTGACCAAAAAATTCGAATTGTACAGCATCAATCGCCAGCGATTTGCCTGATTTTTCGTAACGATCATAAGGATGCGTCATAAGTGCTATGTCGCAATCATCAAACAAACCGGCAGAGGCCATAGGGACCTTAGCACCACGAGTTTCTTCGGCAGGTGTGCCGTATACCCGTACTTCTCCACCAGTTTCGTCGATGATCGACTTGAGGCCAACGGCAGCACCGGTACTCATCATGCATATCAGATGGTGCCCACAGGCGTGTCCTAAACCTTTCAGAGCATCATATTCTGCCAGAAAAGCAACAATCGGTCCGGATTTTTCAGCTTTGTAAGTTGCAATAAAGGCTGTTTCTATGCCCAAAACGGGTGCCTGGACCTCAAAACCGTGAAAAATGAGTTCTTCTTTTAAACGGGCAGCGGCCAGAAATTCCTCGTTTCCAAGTTCAGGATTTGCCCCAATATATAACGAAATGTCCTTAAAGCGTGGGGCATGCTGCTCAATTGTCTTTTGAATGGTCTGTTTAAAATCCATGCTGAAAACTCCTTTATATAAGCTGTAATGTAGGTACTGCGCTAGGTATGCTGAAATTGTACTATAACATTCATTGCATAATCATGCATATTCATTTATAATGACACAATCTTATTTATTATAAAGAATTTAAGGAGAGAAAAAAAGATTGAAAAAGGCATATCGTTTTACCGCCCTGGTTTTGACGGCGGTTATCTTGCTGTTGACGGGTCTTCCCATGCTCAATGCATACGGAACGGAAGCAAAACCACAGAAAAAACTTGTAGTGGGCATGAGTGCCGACTTTCCGCCGTATGAGTTTTATAGAGTCATTAATGGTAAGAAAACCATTGTTGGGTTCGATGTGGAGATTGCCAAGGAAATCGCCAAGGATCTGAACGCAGAGATGGTCCCAGAGGACATGAGCTTTGATTCCTTGCTGCCTGCTCTGCAAAGTGGTCGTGTAGACTTGGTACTGTCCGGTATGACACCGACGGATGAGCGCAGAAAGAGCATTGATTTTTCGGATGTGTACTATCACTCCAAACAAGTCATTATGGTACGCCCGGAGGATAAGGACAAATATTCAACGATGGCTACTCTGAAAGGAGAGAAGCTCGGTGCACAGAAAGGGAGTATTCAGGAAGAAATTGCACAAAAAGTGCCTAATGCTTCGGTTACCTCATTGGATAAAATATCCGATCTGGTACTCCAGCTTCGGACCAAGCGTATCAACGCAGTTGTAATCGAAGATACCGTGGCTAAAGGATACACACTAGACGGTACCGTGACACTTGCCAAGGCAGTACCTGAAGATGAAGGTGCAGAAACTGCCGTAGGTATCCGTAAAGGAAATACTGAATTGCTTACCTCTGTAAATAAAACGTTGGCTCGCCTGAAAGCGGAGGGGGCGATTGAGAAGTTTTCTACAGAAGCGAGTGCACTGTCTGCCGACAGACAGGTTTCTTCGAATAGCATTGTAGATATATTTATGAAATACCGTAGTCTTTACGCTACGGGTATTGGCTACACTCTGTTGTTGTCTGCACTCGGAGTATTGTTTGGATTCATTATTGGTCTGATCATATCCTTGCTGCGAATGAGTGGTATACGTATCATTGAGTGGTTAGGTACCACATATGTCGAGATCCTGCGCGGTACACCTATGCTGGTACAGCTCATGATCATTCACTACGGAATTGCTTTGACGCTGGGTATCAATTTTACCCCACTCCAGTCGGGTGTGATCACATTGTCTCTGAATAGCTCGGCATATTTGGCTGAAATTTTCCGTGCGGGTATTCAGGCTGTAGACCGTGGACAGATGGAAGCAGCCCGTTCGCTCGGGATGGGGCGAAGCAAAGCAATGCGTCACGTCATTTTACCGCAAGCATTTAAATCTATACTACCTGCTATTGGTAATGAGTTTATTACAATCATTAAAGAATCATCTATTATTTCGACCATTGGGATGGTGGATATTATGTACCAAGCCCAAGTCATTAAGAATATCACCTATGAAGGATTAAGTCCGTTCGTAATCGCAGCCGCTATTTATTTTGTAATGACATTCAGCTTGTCTAAGCTGCTTGGTTTATGGGAAAGGAAGTTGAGAGCCAGTGATCACCGTTAAACAATTGCGTAAATCGTTCGGCAAGAATGAGATTTTAAAAGGCATTGATATAGATATCGCCAAAGGAGAAGTTGTCGTTATCATCGGTCCCAGCGGTTCGGGGAAGAGTACGTTTTTGCGTTGTATGAATCTGTTAGAACAGCCGACGGATGGGGAGATTTTATTTGAGGGCGAGCCGATTACAGCTCGTGGTCATAATATTAATGTAACCCGGGAAAAAATGGGGATGGTGTTCCAGCATTTTAATCTGTTCCCACACAAAACAGTGTTGCAGAACCTGACGCTTGCACCGACGCAGGTTAGAAAACAGTCAGGTAAGGAAGCGGAAAAAATTGCATTAGAACTCCTGCGTACCGTGGGGCTCGAGGATAAGAAGAATACCTATCCGAACCAGCTATCCGGCGGTCAGAAGCAACGTATTGCGATTGCGCGTGCTTTGGCCATGCAGCCGCACGTAATGCTGTTCGATGAGCCGACTTCTGCATTGGACCCTGAAATGGTTGGAGAGGTTCTGGATGTAATGAAGAAGCTCGCCGAAGGCGGTATGACAATGGTAATTGTAACGCATGAAATGGGCTTTGCCCGCGAGGTAGGCGATCGAATTATCTTTATGGATAACGGTCAAATTGTGGAGCAGGGTGCACCAGACCAGGTATTTGGCACTCCAAGCCATGATCGCACTCGTGATTTTCTTGCCAAAGTATTGTAAGAAAGTGCTGGTCTAATCATAAAAGAGCTCTCCGTTGACGGAGGGCTTTTCTTATTTTGTCACCATTTCCCCATACTTTCGTAACAAATATCGATTTCTTAATGACAAAATTGTAACGAGTGTAGTATGATGTTCAGGGTTCCCAACATTTTCATGCGGATAAGGTTACAAAATTGTGATATTATGCAGTAAGCCAAAACTTACCGGGACAGCATGCGGTTAGACAAGCGCTGAAATGCTGGCCCAAACTATGGGAAGTGCGGGGGACGTAACAACGGCAGCCATTCCGATACGTCATAAGACGATGAGGAATATGCCTAGGGGTGAATTGCACAAGCATAGGGCTTCTCCTGAGTCCGAATCCGACAGCTAACTTCGCAGGCATAAAAGAGGAGGTACATATCTTTGAAACATTTAAAACATATTGGTAAAACGATGAAAATTGCGGTGCTTGCCGCAGCTATTGCAGGGTTGGCACAGACAGCTGGAATAGCGGATGCTGCCTCGCTTCACACTGCCAAAGAGGGCGATACCTTCTTTTTGCTTGCTCAACGTTATGGAGTATCGGTAGACGAGCTAACAAAGGCTAACCCAAACATTGCCTCCAGCAATATATATGCAGGTCTGCAAATTAAGGTGCCTGGCGAAAAAAGTGTAAAGGCAGCTTCGGAATCGAAGCCGCAGCTTCTTACGGAGAAAGCAGCAGCGAATGAGGCGCCAACGATTGAAGCTTGGGGTAAAACATTCAACTATAGCAAAATAGTTGACGTTAAGGCTTCAGCGTATTCTGCCGCAGCCGATGAGAATGGTAAATGGGGCGCAGTGGACTACTACGGCAATCCGCTTAAACTAGGTACAATTGCGGTAGATCCTAACGTCATTCCGATGGGCACGAAAGTACTGGTTACAGGCTACTCCCATCCAGGTTTGCCGGATCATTCTTTTGTAGCTGTCGCTCGCGATCAGGGCAGCGCCATTACAGGAAAGCGGATTGATATCTTTATTCCAGGCAACAAATCATTTGTGAACGACTTTGGATTTCAAAATGTGAAGCTGTACGTTATTGATAAATAGCATTGTACGTATATACAGTTTAATTAAACATAATATATATTATGTAAACATAACGCCTATATCCGTATATATCTAGGTCGGACTCTTATCAGGTCCTATCCGTAAAAAGGCTGTCTTGACGAGCAGAATACTTCTGCTGGTAAGACAGCCTTTTTACTTGCTTTAGCTTGGACCTCAATTATAAACATACTGTTATTTTCGTTCCGATGTGTGGAGTAGCCGGGGGACTGTCACAAATTTGTAGCCCTTAGCTTTTAGAGAGTGAATTAGACCCGGCAAAGCTTGGACAGTGCCTTGCAAGTTGGAACTTTGACCTCCACCAGCGTGCATTAAAATAATAGAGCCAGGCCCTGTAGCTGGAATCACATTTCGCTGAATTTGTGTTTTACTTAGTCCCTTCCAGTCGAGAGAGTCTACATTCCAGTTGACAATCATGTAGCCATGACGACGTGCCCACTTTATTTGAGGCTCTGTAATTTCACCGTAGGGTGGACGAATCAACTTGGGGCGAAAACCTGCGCTGGCTTGTAAAATACGTTCTGTTTTTGTAATCTGGTTGCGAAAGCGTTCTGGTGTAGCCTTCCTAAAATCCGGATGAGTATAGGAATGATTTCCTATAGCATGGCCTTCACGGATAATACGACGTATAATCCCCGGATGCTTTTCCGCACGGTGACCGACGATGAAAAAGGTGGCTTTGATGCCGTTGGCGTGTAATACGTCCAAAACCTGCGGCGTATACCTAGAATCGGGCACATCATCAAAGGTTAAGGCAATTTGGCGGGTGTGTGGGCCGCACATTTTAAAAATGTCCGCATGTTTTTTACGCAACATTGCTAATGTAGGAGTAGCTCGATCTGTACTCAGATGTACAGAAGAAGCAACAGCTGCTTCCTTGGGATGGGGCGTTCCGATCTTGGGAGGCGCATCCGCGTGAACGGGTAAACTTGAAAATGCTAGTAACAGTGCCAAGCATGGCAACACTCCCTTGTACGGCATATGTATCCCCCCTTTTCGTGCAGTGGTACCTAGTGGTGCTCTCGACTATTATGTACCTGTCCTATTAAAAATATGCTGGTTACCAAGTTAGGCTCATAAACGTCTGGAAAGAAGTTCGCGATGAAATGATTATCAATGAAGATGATGGAGCTAAACGTACATATTCTCTTAAACATGACCGAAAACAAGAGCATTTTCGCAAGTTTTAGCCTTACAACGGATTCGGTATCCCGTGACAGCTGGTGTATAATGGGGTTGCAATTCATAATTATACAGACATGGAATTGAAGGAAGGAAGGATAAAAGTGACCGACTTGTTTACTCCTTATCAATTAAAGGGGCTTTCTTTAAAAAATCGGATTGTTATGCCCCCGATGTGCCAATTCAGTGTGGAGGCCGAGGATGGAAATCCGACGGATTGGCATCATGTCCATTATGTGAGCCGAGCAGTAGGAGGTGCTGGTCTTATTATTGTGGAAATGACAGCGGTTCATCCTGATGGACGTATTACGGATCGTGATTTAGGTATTTGGAGTGACGAACATATTCCTGCATATCGTAAGATTGTAGAGGAAGTTCACAAGTATGGTGCCAAAATTGGCATTCAACTAGGCCACGCTGGACGCAAGGCCGAAGATGCTGAGCAACCTGTGGCTCCTTCTTCGATTCCTTTTAGCGAACGCCTTAAAAAGCCGCACGCCTTAAAGACAGCAGAAGTCAGGGAACTGGTTCAGGCATACAAAGAAGGCGCGCGCCGCGCGGTGGAAGCCGGTTTTGATACGGTTGAGATACATGGCGCTCACGGCTATCTGATCCATCAATTTCATTCGCCTTTAACAAATACGAGAGAAGATGAATATGGCCAGGATCTGTCACTGTTCGGTGTTGAGGTCATACATGCTGTTAAAGAGGTTCTTCCTGCTGATATGCCTGTGCTTATGCGGATATCTGCCAAAGAATACGTCGAGGATGGATATAATGTGGAATACATAACAGGTGTAGGGGAACGATATCGTGATGCAGGTGTGGACATTTTCCATATCTCTTCTGGTGGCGAGGGTCCAATTGGTTCTGGCGGAGGGCCGTCTGCGCGTGCTGGCTATCAGGTGGATTTAGCTCATACCGTCCGTGAAAAGCTGAATGTACCTGTAATTGCTGTTGGATTACTGGATGATTATGAAGACGCCCGTCGGGTTGTTCAGCAAAAAGAAGCTGATCTGGTAGCAATAGGCCGCGCCATGCTGCGTGATCCCTATTGGGCGTTGCATGCATCGCGGGAGCTAAAAGTACAGGCCGACATCCCAGAGCCTTACTTGCGCGGCTTTTAGATAATTTTTGAAACCCTCTTTGCAAAGCTTGCGTAAACATGTGTACAGAGCTTAAAATTTAAGCATTCAACTCTAGGAGGAACTTCACATGTCTATTTTCAAACGATTAAGAGATCTTACGATGTCCAACATTAACGCCATTATTGACAAGGCAGAAGATCCAGTTAAAATGACGGACCAATACATTCGTGATATGCAAGAGGACCTGGAAGATGCAGAGAAAGCGGTAGCCGCTCAAATTGCTATTGAAAAGAGATTCAAACAGCAATACGAAGAACAGGCTGCTTTGGTAAAGAAACGCGAAGAACAGGCACATACCGCTGCAAAAGCACAAAATGTAGATCTGGCCCGTCGCGCGCTGGAAGAAAAGAAATCTGCTGAACAAAAAATGAACGAGTTCAAAGCTGGTTACGAACAGAACAAAGCTGCGGCCGATAACCTGCGTGGCAAGCTGGATGAAATGCGCAGACAGCTGACAGAAATGAAAAACAAGCGCGAGACACTGGTTGCCCGTTATAACGCAGCTAAAGCGCAAACTGAAATTAACAAAGCTATGAACGGTTTTAGCTCTGATACGGCAACTGCCGGATTGAAGCGTATGGAGGAAAAAATGCTGCAAGCAGAAGCACGTGCCGAAGCGAGCAACGAAATGTCTTCTAAGGAAAAATCGTTGGATGAGGAGTTCAAAGAGCTGGATAAGAAAAGCGCCGTGGACGATGAGCTTGCCGCTTTGTTGAAGCAATACGAAAATAAATAAGAACATTTAAGCAGTGCCGCCAAGTTTGATTGCTCAGGAAGCGAAGGAGAAACGTTTTCTCCTTCGCTTTTCCCTGCCCGCAGGCGTAAAACATTATATGAAGGTCAAGAAGATGTGGAGGATGGTATGAAATGCATTTTTTAGAAACGATGAAAGCAATGCTTGTATGGACTGGTGCGGGAGCTATTTTGATCTTCGCATTAATGTATGTCGACTCTTTATTCACGAAGTATAAGGATTTTGCCGAAGTGAAAGCTGGAAATATGGCCGTAACGGTACGAATGATTATGAAGCTGGTTGCACAAGGCTATATTTTGTCAGGCTCTATCGCTACAGCTAATAATTTGCTCGAAGCGCTTGTGTATTCTGTGATCGCTTTTGTCATCCTGCTTGTTTTGGAAGTTATTGTACGTCTGCTGTTGCGGTACTGGGCCCAGTTTGATCTGGATAAAGGTACACAGGAAGGTAAAATTGGTTTCGGCCTGTTTTCAGGAGCGCTGCATCTGGTTGGCGCCTTGATCATTACAGCATGCTTCTAGGCTAAGAAAGGCAGGAATATAACCATGGGTGTTTGGAAACGAATTTCAAATCTATTTGCTAAGCCGGAGCCGCCAAAAGCAGAGAAAAGCATGCTTCACTTAAATCCAGGTGATATCTGTGAAGTTTCGCTTGTCACCTATGAAGTGGTAGGTCGTGTACATAATCGTGCCCGGAATGCCGTTGTTTTGACACTTCAGGATGGTAATCAAATCAGTTATCTTCATATAGAGGAACGGGAAACACTGCAATTCGGACTATATCAGGCCATCGACGGCAGACTTGACAACCCTGAGGAAGTGCCGACCATTTTAGAGCTGGATGATACAACGTATCATTTGGAGGAGCAATATTCTGGGCAAGTTACCGTCATGGGCCGTGCTCCTTTCCGACAGGGTGGAGAGCAGCATGTTTGGCAGTACCAGTCTGATAATTACCATTTGTTGCGGGTAGAGTGGCAGGACGGTCGCTTTATGCTTTATGAAGGAGAAGAAGTGATTACCGGAGACGTCAAGGTTATTCGGGCAAGCTAGGAGAGGGTTACACATGAGCAAACGCACCTGGCAGTATGCATTAAAGGTCTTTGTGGCGCTGAGCTTGTTCGTATCCGTGTTAAGCGGTTGCGGCGCGCCAAGTGTAAAGGATACGTATCCGCTGGAATCGGTTAGTGGCAGCGGAAATTCAACCTCGTATGTATACCGGGCAGCTGGCAAGACAGTCCCGGAAGTAGCGGAGGAATTGAAAGAACAGCGTACACCGGAACAAATGTCACCGCAGAGCAATGAGCGGATGTTTCTGGTATATAGCGATGAGTGGTACCATTTGCAGCAAGATCCAGCTAAGAAGGAAGATACACTCATTGAAATTGACAGTAAAAAGTATGTAGAACAAAATTACAGTTCAAGCTTTTTAAAAGGATACTTAACCGCAACTGTGCTGGATGCTCTGTTTGATTCCTTACGTGGTTCAGGCTCCTATCGGGGCTACTCCAGCAGAGATGTATACCGACCTTCTCAGGGCCAATATCGTGCTCCTACAGTGCAGGAGAAAAAGGCGATTCCGCCGATTACGGTGGAGCGGAAAGGTTCGGTTACCCGTAGAGGGAAGAACTCGGATTCTAGCGTTGGGTCAAGCGGAAGTTTGTTCGACAGAGGGTCCAGCAGTTCACCGAGCAGAGGCTCGATTTCACGTAACCGGAGCGACAGCGGCGGTTCCAGCATATTTGATTCGCCGCGTAAATCTTATAGTAAGCCCAAAACACGTAGCGGTTCAGGTAAAATAAGTCGACGAAGTCGACGATAGTGGGTAAAACTTTATTTTCTTCTAAAGTTGTTTGCGGAACTGTGGAGCTGTTGCACAGTTCCTTTTTTGTAGTTTGATATAACCTAAAGTGAATTGAACGGTGCTCCTTTGCTTCGATTTTATTGCCGTCTACTTTGACCTACACTTGATCAGAGCTTATGTGTTCAATACCATCGTCTTCAATAATGTTGCTTTTTTTGATATGGAAATGACGAGCTATCTTTTCTATAGCACCCATCCGTGGTTCAGAAAGTCCGCTCTCCCAAGCTGAAATTGCTTTATTGGTAACCCCAGCGATCTCAGCAAGTTCTTGTTGAGTCAAATGATATTTTATACGTAATTTTTTAAAATTGTCACTTAAAGACACTATAATCCCTCCACCCCAAATTAAGTAGATTATAACCTTGATATCGAAAAAAAACCAACATAATACATTAGCAAAAGCAACGTCGCTCACTTGGGGTGACTTTTTTTGTTAGTGTAAATGGGTGTCGAGTTTGAAGAAGAAAGCCAGGGGAAGAAAATTTCACCGCATATTTATACAAAAAAATCCAATTTACTAGATTATTTCATTGCCACATCTATTAGTAAAATATACAATTACATCAGGCGAAATAGGAGGATGGTGTAACTGTGTTATCTGCTTTTTTATATATTTTACTTGGTTTTTTCGATGCTTTAGCGGCAGTTACTTTGGTCTTGAAGATTTATATGCTCCCCGTGTGGGAAAATCGAAGAAAAATACTTCTCTATGCAATTGGCATAACTTTGTTTTCCTTTCTCATGAGAGAAGTAATGGGCATGCCTAAATTAGATTTTCCGCTTCAGTATTTGTTAATGGTTCTCTTTTTAAGATTTGGTTTAGGGATCAAAACATATCTTGCGGCTTTTTCTGCTGGTGCCGGTCTTACAGCTTACATTAACCTACAGCTATTTGTATATATATTTGCAAACTTTTTCGGAGTAGCACAACCAGGTGTTATAAGTGATACAGCTGGCTCTTCTATATACGTTATACAGTTGTCTTCCATCCTTACTGCGTACTTTATTTCTTTTGTGATGGGGAAATATAACTTTGGATTCTCATTTATCATTCAACCCCCACATGATTTTTTGAAAGGTGAAAATTACCTAGCATCTCTAAATAAAATGTTCATTATAGGGTCCCTAATATCATTTGTCACTATTTTTGTTACTTTGTATATGCTCTATAACTCCAATACGATAGGATTACTTTCCATCTCATTACTAACTTTTGGAATATCGTACTTCTTATCAGAGAAAGGAGATTACGAGGATGCTAGAAACGCTATCGAGGCACATCGTATCAGAAATAAAGAAAGCTGATCCTGATGGACCCACAAGTGTTGAAGTGATGGAGTATGCGATTGGTATAAAAATTACCGAAATTTCAGCAGTGCTCATGGTCGCAGTTATAGGATGGATAACAGGACATTTTTGGGGGGCATTACTAGCTCTGGCTACGATCATGTTTGTAAGGAGATTTTCAGGAGGGGTACACTTCAGCAACCTTACACTTTGTGTCTTCTTTACAACGGCCATATGTGTAACTATACCTTTTGTCTCTTTAAGTTTAGCAACGATTTTGATAATTAACGCTTGTTCATTATTAGTGTTTGTACTATATGCTCCCAATCATTTTATCTATATTAATAAGACCAAACATCACAAATATTATAAAACGATATGTATTTTAGTTTGCATATTAAATTTTTTTATACAATCTCACATAATATGTTTAGCTTTAATTATACAAGCATTCAGTATTCTTCCTTTATGGAAAGGAGGTGAACGAAAATGGATAAGAAATTGGCGAGAGCTTTAAGTATAAGCCTTGGTAAATACGCTAACGAGTCTACGAAAAAAGAAAAAACAATTTTTGGCGCTAAACCTGTACCAGCTGAGCTGAAGAAAACAGAAAAGAACTGAATTTAATGGAAGAGGGAAAGCGAATCCTAGCCACTCCATTGCTTGATGACAATTCACTTGGAGATTGCTCTTTTTTTTGTGAGAATCACCTAGTTGCGATTGAATTGTGGAAGCCTAAAAGCAATTATCACATTCCGCTTTTTCATACTTCTCATGGAAGATTTACAGTTCCCACCACCCTCCATGAATGTTCCGTAGGCTTACCCACTTTTTGCAATTTGGACGGATCTAATTTGGTTAACATCACACAAGTGGACAAGATCATTACGGGAGATTATGGAGGGGGGCAGGTTGTTTTTAAAAATCATGATATTAAGGAAAGTATAAATTCAGCAAATTTATCTCGGTGGAAACAAATATATGCAGATGCAATGAATGCCGATAGAGAATTTCGTTATATTTTCGGATCGGAAATTAAGGTAGTGGGTAAGGCAGCAGTGAGCGGTTTTTTTAAGGTAATGAATATGCATAGTGTGGATATGTGGGAACCTAAAAAAAATTATTATGTCCCGCGTTTCAACTCTGGAGATCGTTCTTATACAATCGGGCTAACCGCACAGGCTTGCAGGGAAGCTTTTCCGTATCTATATCCAGCTTATAAAGATACCCTGATAAATCTTGACTTGGTTTGTGAAATTGAGTCTAACGCATTTGGAGGGCTGGTACGATTCGAAGGATCTGACTTCACTTGCTCGATGTCTCATAATAAACTTAAAGCGCTTAAAAAACTGTGGAAATGACCCATGAAAATTCAGGGGTCATTTTTGTTACCAGATTTAAATGAATAAGTCAATAATCAGTTAGACTAGGATAAGCCGGACGGGTTCGATTTAATTCGACATATTTCCCGTTTTTAATCATTTTCCATGTGATAAAATTGATTATGAAAAAAATAACAATCTTTTAAATAAAGGTGAAAACAATCTACATATAAGAAAAGGAGGGTGAAAGCGGGATATATATTGTAAATGCCGGCATGTACAAATGCCCCGAAGGAAATGCCTGTTTGTCAGGCAAGTTCCCACTCATATAAGTCCTCAGCTTTACACTCCAATATCCTAGAAATGAGGACTGCCGCCTCGAATGACATTTTGTCACGTCCCGCGATCCAGTTGGATATTTGTTGCCGCGAATATCCAGTTCGTCGGGCGAGCCATGATTGAGTGCGTCCATGAGATTTGAGTTCCTCTTTCAAAAGGCATTTCCCCCGAGTAAGTTTTTGCACCTTACTTGCTCCTAACAGGGGAAAAGTGTTTCGTTCAGAGTATACAGGTAAATTACTTTTTTATCAATTATATTGTGGAGTTGATTGGATGGTTGCAGATAAAAATGAAAATGTAACTTGCACTAGCTTTTATACAATAAAGATGGCACGACTCGCTTCAGGATATAGTGAGTTAATAGCTTGCAATATACTTGGTATGTCAATGAATGAATTAAAACATATAGAGGAAGATTCATCCGATTTAACAATAGCTCGAGCACAGCAAATGTCCTCGTTATATGAGGTTTCAATAGATTCAATCTATTTCGGAAAAATTAATATAAACTAATAAAATAGAGAAATGACCGGATGATACGCAAAATTAAAAACTGAAATCTACCAAAAACAGCCGCGATATGATATCCAGGCTGTTTTTTGGCGGATAAAGACTTGGAGCAATTCAATAAATACCGTTTGGATTTGCCAGATAACGGTTTTAGCGTTATAACAGAAAGAGGGCATTTAAGAAGAACGGAGTGAAAATATGAATCATACATCATTAAACGCAGAAAAATTCCAGCGTAAAGCAGTTCAGGTGGAAGAGGCACAAAGCAGGATAGCTAGTCATGTTAAACAGGGTGAAAGGGAGGACGTAGGGCTTGAGCAAGCACATGGTCGCTATCTGGCGATGGATTTGACTGCGCCACATCCGTATCCCCGCTTTCGTCGTTCTGGTATGGACGGCTATGCGATCCTTGCCTCGGACACTGAAGTCTGTTCGACCGGTCAGGAAATCTGGCTACACGTGATTGATGAAATTCCTTGTGGCACCGTATCGGACAAGCGGGTGGAGACGGGAATGGCAGCCCGCATCATGACAGGAGCACAACTACCTGAAGGAGCGGACACGGTGGTTATGCTGGAGGCGACACAGCTGCGTGAGGAAAATGGACAGACATATGTTGGCTTGAAGAAGCGTATGGAAGTTGGCAAAAATGTGACACAAATTGGTCATGAGATTAAGGAAGGTCAGCTTTTGCTCAGTAAGGGAACTTGTGTGGGAGCGGGGCATGTCTCAGTACTGGCTACTTTTGGTGTGCATCGGGTGCCTGTTTACAGGAAGCCAAGGGTGGCTGTCTTTTCCACAGGGTCAGAATTGCTCGCAGTGGATGAGCCGTTACAACCGGGAAAAATTCGAAACAGTAATACATATATGCTGGCTTCTCAAATCAGAGAGGCAGGAGGAGAGCCGTTCATTTTACAAGCCATTCATGATGATTTGAGTCTTGCCCGTACCTCTGTACGTGAAGCCATAGCTGCCTATGATATCGTGGTCACGAGTGGAGGAGTATCGGTGGGGGATTTTGATATTATGGGTGACCTGGTACGACAGGAAGATGTGAATATGCTGTTCAACAAAGTTACGATGCGTCCAGGAAGTGTGACCACAGCCGCAGTGATTGACGGCAAGCTGTTATTTGCGCTTTCAGGCAACCCCGGTGCGTGCTTTGTAGGCTGTGAGCTGTTTGTACGGCCGACGATCCAAATGATGTTATCTTCGGCACATCCATATTTACAAACCTGGACGGCGAAGTTAGGCGCAGATTATACGAAGGTAAACAACTATACACGCTTTGTACGCAGCTCTTTGGAGATACGTGGTGGGCAAGTATACGCGATTCCTGCGCGAGCAGATGAATCTAGTGTCATGGTGACCATTAAGGACAGCGACTGTCTGATCGTGATTCCTCCTACAACAGAAGGATTACGCAAAGGTGAAGAGGTGCGAGTACTGGTATTACAAGGTGGACAGGTAACGTGAATACGAAACATCCATTTGTATGTCAAATCGTCGGATTCAAAAATACGGGGAAAACGACCTTTCTCGGAGGGTTAATTCGTTATGTGCAGAAGTCAGGTCTACGCGTAGCAGTGATCAAGCATGATGGACATGAATTTGAAATGGATCATGAGGGTACTGATACGTACAAGCACCGACAGGCGGGTGCTGAAGGCGTAGCTATTGTTTCGGCTGGAAGAACAGCTATTTTAGAGGAGAATAGTCAGCCTGTCACCAGTCTGATACGGCATTTTCAGGCCTATGATTGTGTGTTGCTGGAAGGCTTCAAGCAGGAGGATTATCCAAAGCTTGTCATGGTGAAGGAACAATCGGATGCTCAGCTTACCGATAAGCTGACAAATGTACAGGGGGTAGCGGTTTGGGAGCATCAAATGGATTGGGCTCAACGTCACTACTCAGATGAAATGATACAAATATTTCCTGCTGAGGCCAACGGACCCGCAGGCCGCTGGCTACTCGAACAGATTCAAAAGCAGATAGAAGGAATGAGGAATAAGCAGGGGTGAGACATCAATCGGCTGAGTCGGTTAGAGTCTCTACCCGCCGTTCGATCGCCTGGGACATGGTTTTGTCAGTCAGGTGGGCATACACTTCTGTTGTTTCTGTCGAAGCGTGCCCCAGTTGTTCCTTTGTTTTGTAAATATCATTTTGTAAATAATAATCAGTAGCAAAGGAATGACGAAGCTTATGCACGGTAAGGTAAGGCTTACCGAAACGCTTGGCGTACTTGATGATCATTGCCTGAATCGCTCTTTTGGTCATCCGTTTGCCTTCTGTACTCCCGTTAGGACGTGTGACAAAGAGAGCCTTTTCTTTTTTTGGAGCGCGGTAACGGGTATGTCTCAGGGACAAATAAAGTACGAGATCATCTTTGGATTGCTCGCGGAAATACACCGGCGTTTTAAAGGTTTCGTCGTTATTGCCTTTGCGATACACATATAATAATTTATTGTTTATGTCTAAATCATCCAGATTCAGATTGACGATTTCAGATACGCGCAGGCCTGAGTTCAAAATGAGACTGGCGATACAGGCATCCCGTTCCTTATTTAGTTCATAGGAGTATAGCGCCTGCTTGTTATCGGCTAAATCCTGACCATAGCCTTCATAAATATAACCGATGAATTCAAGCAGTTCTTCCTCTTCCAGTATTTTACCTTTAAGCTTGGCCGCCGTATCCTTGGGTTTATGTATACGCTTGATTTCAACCTTGGCCATAATGTTGCGTTTGAGCAATGGATAAAAATTTTCATCCTCAGCGATCTGACTTAAATAATGAAAAAGCGAACGCAGAGACGACAGCTTACGTGAAATGGTTATACGGGAGTTGGAGCCTTCGCGCTTAGTAGACAGAAATAATCGAAAGCCTGTAATACTGTCCATGTGAAGTGTCTCCAACTCTTCAAGTGTAACTTGGGCATTCGTTTCTCCGGCAGACAAGCCTTCCGAGCGAAGCCATGAAAAGAAAGCTTCGTAATCCCGCACATATTCTAGTAGTGTGGAAGGGGACAGGTCGGGCAGCTTATAATCCATAAATTGCTGCACGTACCATGGTAATCCCGGCATTTTTTCATCTAGTTTGCGCCGGTCGATGATCTTTTGTATATTCATTGGGTTCCACCTCGTCCGGTCATAATATATATGTATTTTAGCATATTTTGAACAGCACTGGATGGGATGTAATTCGAAGTTAAAGAACGGATTGAACCGCCAAGAGAGGTGAAAGTATGGGGTATAATATCAAATCGGAACTGAAGCTGTCTATTAAGAGTGTACCGGAGTCGCAAAAGGACATTATTGTACAGCTCATGCAATTTTATTTATACGATTTTACAGCCTATCTGCGAATTGATGTCACTGAGAAGGGGACATTCCCGGCTTATCCAGACTTGTATCAATATTGGACGAGCGGCGAACAGAAGTTGCCTTTTCTGATTTGGAGACAGGATGTTCCTGTGGGCTTTGCACTCGTTGACCGAATGTCCAGCAATCGAGAAGCTGACTACTACATGGCTGAGTTCTTTGTACTTCGTCCTTATCGGCATAATGGGGTTGGGACTTGGGCGGCTCATGAGCTGTTTGGACGTTTTAACGGACGCTGGAAGGTGACCCAGATGAGTACGAATAGGCCGGCACAATCCTTTTGGCGTAAGGTGATTGGAAGCTATACGAAAGGTGAGTACAGGGAACAGACACATCCCGTAAGAGGAAACATTAGTCAGTTTTTCAATACCTGAAAAATTCTAAATAGATAAGTTAGTAATGAAAAAGAGTTGGGGAGAGTATCCTATCGGCTCTTTTTTGTTGTAAATTCAAGTCTTCTATGATAAGAGAGCTACATTCTACAGGCTGTTCATGGTAAGATAAGGATAGAAGCATATAAATTCAATAGGAAAAGAGGGTATTATGCTAGAAAAATGGGTTCAGGAATTAAAAGATGGTGAACAAGAGCTGATTGCGTGGAGAAGACATCTACATCAGCATCCCGAGCTTTCTTTTGAAGAAACGAATACATCTGCTTTTATCGCCGATCAATTGCGCTCTTTTGGTATTGAGGTAAGAACGAATGTGGGTGGAAACGGTGTGCTCGGGTTTTTAGAAGGCGGTCAGCCAGGTAGAACGATTGCATTTCGTGCTGATTTTGATGCACTTCCTATTCAGGATGAAAAGGAAGTGCCTTATAAATCGACCGTTCCGGGTGTTATGCATGCCTGCGGGCATGATGGTCACACGGCTGCATTACTTGGAGTGGCACGCGTGTTGAGCCATAACCGTGAGGCGCTGAAGGGAAAGCTTGTGTTTATTTTTCAACATGCAGAAGAAAAACCGCCTGGCGGAGCCAAGTTTATGATTGAGGATGGCTGTCTGGAAGGGGTAGAGGCGGTATACGGTATTCACCTCGCGTCTGAAATTCCTTTTGGTAAAATTGGATTAAAGAGTGGGCCTGCGATGGCGGCTGTCGACGCGTTTACGATCCAGATCAACGGTAAAGGCGGGCATGGCGCACGACCGCACCAGACGGTAGACTCTATTGTTATCGGCAGTCAAATTGTGAACGGGTTGCAGCAGGTGGTTAGTCGCAGGGTGGACCCTATTGAATCAGCAGTGTTAACGATTGGGGTATTTCAAGCTGGAACTGCCTTTAATGTGATTGCAGATAAGGCCAAAATTGAAGGGACTGTACGTACGTTTAATAAGGAAGTGCGTAAGGAAGTCGAGAATGAAATTCGCAGTATCGTCAAGGGGTTGACTGAGGCTTATCATGCCGGATACGAAATGGACTATTTGAATGGCTATCCTTCTTTGGTGAATGCCGAAGCCGAAACGGAGCGTGTACGCGAGCTCATCGGCAGACTGTATGGAGCAGACGCTTTTTTGGATTTGAAGCCGGTCATGGGAGCAGAGGATTTTGCCTATTATTTGGAGCAACGACCGGGAGCCTTCATTCATGTAGGTGCCCGTAATGAGGATGAACGAACGCATTTTGCTCATCACCATCCTCACTTTGATTTTGATGAGCGGGCATTGCTCGTCTCAGGGCATATTTTTTTAGCTCTGGCGCTTGAATACTTGCAATAATATGCATTTGTTTATGACTAAAGCCAGTATTAACGGAAGTAACGGAAGCTGGAACCGCGCATAGCGCGGTTTTTTTGTTGTAAATCCAAGTATTTTGACACCCATAAAGAATGAAAATAAAGTAATTAATTCACTATGTGAAAAATTCATAATAGAAATAAATAAAAGGTGTTAACTCTGAAGGAAGTCTAAACCTCATACTATAAGCTGCGGAGCAGGAGATAATATCGCATGATCTTGATTTTTCGTACAAGGAAATGAAAAAAAGATGACGAATCTATTGAGCATGACAACAGTGTAAGCGCTAACAAATTGGGTGTTGCACTATATTTATTGGGATGAATGGGGGTGAGTCTAAGAGAACATTTGTCAGAATTGTGAGAAGCAACGATAACGATAGGAACGAATTCGTATATTCAAATGATTATGAAGAAGGAGGTTGAATTCATTGACTAAGGCAAAAAACAGGTTGAAGATTGCTTGTTTGGCGCTTGTGGTAGCGGGTGCTTCCTGGACAGGAATGATAGCGCCGACTCATGCTGCTTCAAGTGACGATTACAGTTGGAAAAGTGTCGTTACGGGTGGAGGTGGTGGTTTTGTACCTGGCATTATTTTTAATGAAACGGAAAAAGACCTGATCTATGCACGTACAGATATTGGAGGGGCTTACCGGTGGAATGCTGCCAATGAGAGCTGGATTCCGCTGACGGATTCTGTGGGCTGGGAGGATTGGAACAAAAATGGTGTCGATGCACTAGCGACTGATCCTGTTGATCCAAACCGTGTATATATAGCTACAGGTACGTATACTAATTCATGGGATAAACAAAACGGGCAAATTATGCGTTCCACCGACAGGGGCAATACGTGGCAGACGACCAAGCTTCCTTTTAAGGTGGGGGGCAATATGCCGGGGCGCTCGATGGGGGAACGTCTGACGATTGATCCAAATAGGAATAATATTTTGTTCTTTGGAGCTCGAAGTGGTAATGGACTATGGAAAAGCTCTGATTTTGGAGCAACTTGGAGCAAGGTGAGCAGTTTCCCAAATCCAGGGACGTATGTACAGGACCCTTCCAATGAATATACCAGCGACATTGTCGGTTTAGCCTGGATCACCTTTGACAAAAAAACAGGCTCTTCGAGTAAAGCAACGCAGACGATCTATGTAGGTGTAGCAGATAAAAAGCAAAGTGTCTATCGCAGTACAGATGGCGGGACAACCTGGTCTGCTATAGCGGGACAGCCTACGGGCTATTTGCCACATCACGGTGTGTTATCAACGGACGGCAATCTATATATTTCTTATAGCGATGGAGCCGGTCCATATGACGGAACAAAGGGTGAACTGTGGAAATTGAATACAGCCAGCGGGCAGTGGACTAACATTAGCCCCATAGGTAGCAGTAGCGCGGACAATCATTTTGGATATGGTGGACTGACGGTGGATGCCCAGAAGCCAGGTACACTTATGGTTGCTACGTTGAATGCCTGGTGGCCGGATGAAACGATTTACCGCAGCACGGACAGTGGGGCAACCTGGAGTCCTATTTGGGAATTTGATGGTTATCCGTCTCGCAAGCTGAAATATAATCTGGATATAAGCGGTGCACCTTGGCTGACTTTCAATGCCAACCCGGCTCCACCGGAAGTATCGCCCAAGCTGGGGTGGATGATCGGTGATCTGGAGATAGATCCATTTAATTCAGACCATATGTTGTACGGCACCGGAGCTACGATTTATGGCTCTAAAAATCTAACCAATTGGGATAAAGGCGGAAAGCTGGATATTTCAGTAGCCGCTAAAGGGGTAGAGGAAACGGCGATTTTGGATCTGGTGAGCCCTCCAACCGGCGCGCCTTTGGTGAGCGCAGTAGGTGATGTCTCTGGATTCAGACATGACGATTTATTCAAGGCTCCAGCTAAAATGCTGGATAATCCGACTTTTACAAGCAGCGAAAGTATTGATTATGCCGAGCTGAATCCTTCTTTTATGGCTCGGGTAGGTAAAGCGGATTATAAAAAAGATCCAAATGCCAAATCCATCGGTATTTCCAATGATGGTGGAGCCAACTGGTATAAGGCAAATAGCGAGCCTTCTGGTACAGCAGGAGGGGGCAGCATCGCTGTAGCAGCAGATGGTAATGGCTTGCTGTGGAGTACCTCAGACAAAGGTGTGTTCTACTCCAAAACTGGTGGCAACTCATGGACAGCAAGCACAGGGATTCCAGCGAATGCAAAGATCGTCTCTGACCGAGTGAACCCTAATAAATATTACGCATTTGCCTCCGGGAAAATATATGTGAGCACCAATGGTGGCGTATCCTTTACGCCTTCAGCGGTAACTGGCTTACCGACAGCAGGCAATGCTGATATTGATGCTGTACGAGGAGCAGAAGGAGATGTGTGGTTCGCCGGAGGCTCCGAGGATGGGGGGCCATATGGCTTATGGCATTCCAACGATTCCGGCGCTACGTTCACCAAGCTCTCTAATGTGCAGGAAGCGGATTTTGTAGGCTTTGGTAAGGCAGCGCCGAACCGCACGTATGCAGCGGTATTTATCGTTGGTAAAATAGATGGTACACGTGGATTTTACCGATCGGACGATGCTGGTGCAAACTGGGCGCGCATTAATGATGACAAACATCAATATGCTCGAGTGACCAAAATTATTGGGGACCCGCGGGTTTATGGACGTGCTTATCTGGGAACGAATGGCCGCGGCATTCTGGTGGCAGATCGTGTGGGTGGTGATCAGCCATCTACCGGGCAAGCAAGTATTACACCAACGACTGCAACCTATGGAGTGAATAACAACAATACAGATATTACTGTCAAGCTAACACTTAACGGCAATACGCTGGAAGCGATCAAGCAGGGGAGTGTGGTGTTGAACAAAGGTGAAGATTATACGCTTAGTGAGGATACAGTCGTTCTTACCAACAAGTATTTATCTAAACTTCCTAAAGGAGAGACAGCACTAAACTTCCATTTTAGTACAGGCAATGATGCGTTGTTTACGATTACGGTGAAAGGGGATACGCCAAGTGAGCCAGGAACAGGCGAGGGCGTTCTGAAGGTGCAAACCTTCAATGGGAATGTATCCACCACAAGCAATACAATCAGTTCCAAATTTAAAATAACCAATACGGGAACCTCATCCATTTCCCTAGCAGATGTGACATTGCGTTATTATTACACCATTAACGGGGAGAAAACACAAAATTTCTTCACGGATTGGTCGAGCGTCGGTACAGGGAATGTGATTGCTAGCTTCAAAACATTATCCAATGCGAAGCTAGGGGCAGACTCTTATGCAGAAATTGGGTTTAAATCGGCTGCGGGTTCTTTAGAGCCTGGTCAAAGTGTGGATTTGCAAACCCGGATATCCAAAGAGGACTGGAGTAGTTACACACAGACCGATGATTATTCATTTAATCCTACAGCAAACAGTTTACAAGATTCTGCTAAAATAACCGCTTATCTGTCTGGAAGCAAGCAATGGGGAATTGAGCCCTAAACCTTAATAAGGATAATCCTAAGTCAGCCACTCTAATGAGTGAGCTGGCTTTATTTTGATGACCTTGTTGTCCCGCATTCTTTTTTTAGGAAAAAGCAACGACAAGTTGAAAACAGCAACTAATAGAGATTCAAATTAGATAATATAATTATTTCATTATATGAAAAATTAACAATAGAAAAAAACTCTTTCTCGCATACGATCTCAATATAACAAACACACCACCTTAAGTAGAAAAAAGAAGCACCAACAGGAACGTATGTTCTTTTATCTCGAAAAAGAAACGCTCCTGTCCTTAGACAAAAAGCGTCTCTAATCCATTTTTTATATTATCATACACCTCAAACAAGATGCCGGGATACTGAAATTAACAGTGTCATCGTAATGACATTCATAATCGTTGAAAGTAATACTGTTTGTGCGGCAAAATCGGGTTCATTTTTATATTCTTCCGCCAAAATACTTGTATTAACTCCGGTAGGCATACCCGATGCAATGAGCAAGGCTTGAGCGGGAATCCCCTTAAGACCCAGCAGCAAGACAAGCATAAAACCGACTATTGGACCAGCAATCAGGCGTAGTACCATACTGATGTACACGGCTGTACGGCGCAAGCGAAAGGGATATTGCACAATTTGTGCTCCCAAAGTAAGCAGAGCCACGGCAACCATCGACTGACTAATATAATTCAAAGGTTCAGCCAGTAAATTAGGCAACGGACTATGCAACAGATTTAGGAGCAAACCTAGTGCAAGTGCATAAGGTACAGGCATTTTCAAAAAGTTAATTAAAATTTTTCGAGTGTTAGCCTTACCGTTCTGTACAACAAAAGTACCGTATGTAAATGTAACAAAGCTTTGAAAGGTCATAATCAGAGCCTGAACGGAAATGGCTAGCGGATCACCTTTGAACACCAACTGATTGATTGGTAGACCATAATTTCCTGAATTATCTAGCATTACACTGTTTGTAAAAGCTCCACGCATTCCAGGGCTGTATTTCAGCGATCTGGCGACGGTAGTACTGATTACGTACAGAATAGCTATGTACAAGGCATAAAAAAGTGAAACCTCACCCATGAGCATTAAAGAAATTTCCGAGTGATATAGACCCGTAAACACAACTGCGGGGGTGATATAATAAAAATTGATTTTAGCTAAGGTATACAAATCCAGTCGAAAATAATATTGCATGATACAACCAAAACCGATAAGTACAAAAATAGGTAAAACAACGTCCAAAAGAATGGTGCCGAACATGTTTGTTTCATCTTCTTTCTATTATGCGAATGTAAAGGCTGTTTCTTATAAATGCATGGGCATTTTCTCATTATACTGTGTAAATAGGTTAGGCGTATAATAAAATTTTATAGTGGTTTTGGTAATCTGGACTGCAGCTATAGTGGTGTCTCACACATTAAATAAAAAAAGATAAAAAATCAGCTTAGAGAAACCGTTAATACATCTAGGGACGATTGAGCCCGGTGTTTACTATAAGGAGGAATCGCATCATGAAAAACACTTGGACAGCTTTACTAGCGTGTATACTGGTCTTGGGATTGGCAGCGGGAACCGCTGAAGCCAAGCAGGGACGCGGAAATGATCAGGGGAACAAACAGGAAGCAAAGACGTCTGTTAAAGACGGGAATGAAAAGAGCGGGGAAGAGCTAATCAATCCCCATGACTCAGACAATGATCAGTCCAAAAAACAAAAGGACAAAGCATCCGGTAAAAAGGATGAAAACAGTAAAAAAGACAAACACGCAGAAATCAGAAAAACTGAACCTGTTGCAGTAACGGATGATACATACGGGGGGTCCAAAGACCATAATGGTCACAAGGGACGCAACGGTTACAAGGGTCTGCTTCACGCGGTAGAAAATACGAAGGATAAGCCGGCAGGAGCGGTTATTGCGAATCTGCTGCTTACGAAATACCCGGACCGTTTGACTTCGGAGCAGGTTGCTGAACTTGAATTGATCCGGAATTCTGGTAAAGCACTGACTGAGGCAGCTGAGCTACTGGCTGAAAACGGAAATGTGACAGATGCCGTTTACATGCAGGAGGAGGCGGTACTGGCTAATGTGTCCGATCTGGACAGCTACAAAAAGCTGGGTGAATTCTCGAAGAAGGCCGGACGGCCGTCGGGTATGAAGCTGTTCGTGAATGGTGAAGAATACGACGCCAAACCGATTAACCGCAATGGGACCACACTTGTTCCGTTTAGAACAGCTTCCGAAGCTTTGGATGCAAAGGTTTCCTGGGATCCGAAAGAAAAGGCTGTTACTGTCACCCGTAACGGCGTGTCCGTCAAATTATTTGTTAACAGTCCGAAAGCATATATTAACGGTCAGCCGTATTCTATCGAGCAGCCAGCATCCATAGTGAATGGGACGACAATGGTACCTGTAAGGGTAATCGGAGAGGCCTTGGGGACAAATGTTAAATGGGAGCCTGAGAGCCAGTCCGTTGTTGTATACGAGCAGCCAACAACACCTGCATCAACATCATAACGTGCTGTAACAAATATTTTGTAAACAAAAAGGGCCCCTGACTAAATGTCAGGCCTTTTTGTTTTACCTTGCAATGAATGATTCCGTATTCTTTTTAATGGTGAGAGGATAGATAGCCTTCATGATACTACCAAGCTATTCGCATTATGTGCTGGTCATGTGTACAATTAAATAGAGAACACTGACAAAAGGGAGTGTTATAGATGGATTTAGGATTAACGGGAAAAGCAGCCTTTGTTGCAGGTTCCAGTAAAGGACTCGGCAAGGCAAGCGCACGGGAGCTGGCACGCGAGGGTGCGAATGTCATCATTTCAGGACGGAACGAAGCAGAGCTTCAGCGGACGCAGGCGGAATTACTGGAAACAGCGAGTGGCCGCGTTGAATATGTAGTTTGCGATGTAACAAAACCAGAAGATATCTCCCAGGCCATCCGCCGTACAGCTGATTTGTTTGGCACCGTTGATATTTTGGTTAACAATGCGGGTGGGCCTCCTGCTGGTACCTTTGATGATTTTACTGATGAAGTGTGGATGCAGGCCTTTGAACAAAATTTACTTAGTCATATCCGGTTGATCCGTGAGGTCTTACCCTATATGAAAAAACAACAAAGCGGTAGGATATTAAATATTGCTTCTTCCTCAGTTAAGCAGCCAATTCCGGGACTAATCATTTCAAATACGCTACGTACTGGAGTCGCTGGATTGGCGAAAACATTGTCTCTGGAATTGGCTCCTCATAATATTCTGGTACATACTGTAGCACCGGGGAGAATTGCAACCGATCGCGTGCGTAGCTTGGACGAGCATCGAGCTGAGAAAACCCAGCAAACGACGGATCAGGTTCGAAAACAAGCAGAAGAGGGCATTCCATTGGGGCGGTATGGAGAGCCTGAAGAGTTCGGTAAAGTTGTTGCTTTTCTGGCGTCTTCAGCTTCATCCTATTTGACAGGGAGCACCATCCTTGTGGATGGCGGAATGATTAAATCGTTATAAAATAAAGAAGCGTGCCAGCCTCAGGTTTAATAGGGGGCTGGCACGCTTTTTTAAAATTTATTTAGGGAGTTGGAAATGTTAATTCAAGGACTGTTCAGCTCTCGCGGCCTGGAAGCTCACAACCCTCATCGGTACATACACCACCTGCATCCTGTTTGGACGAGCTGCCACTTATCATGGTGAAAGGTGAGCGTTCATCCCATGCTTTTTGAAGCGCATCATGAAACACTTCCTCCGGCTGGGCACCAGAAACGGCAAATTTTCGATCAAATACAAAGAATGGTACACCCTGAACACCCAACTCAGCGCCTTCGGCTTCATCAGCTCTAACTTCGTCGGTAAAACGGTCACTGGCTAATATAGCAGCCGCTTCCTTTTGATCTAGACCAACTTCAGTAGCCAGCGCTGCCAGCACTTCATGATCCCCTGTATGCTTGCCTTCGATGAAAACAGCATGGAATAAGCGCTCGCTCAGCTCCAGCATTTTGCCTTGTGTTTGAGCCCAAAGTGTTAAGCGGTGAGCATCAAGAGAGTTCGTCGGCACCATGGCATGAATATTATACTCAAGACCCGCAGAGCGTGCATTTTCATTCATTCGATCATTCATAGCCTGAGCCTCTTGCAGACTGACCCCATATTTAGCGGCTAATTCTTCATTGATCGTTTTACCACTATCTCTCACAGCACCCGGGTTCAATTCGAAACTCTTAAATGTCAATTGCACCTCATCGTGATGTGGAAATTTCTGTAACACTTGCTCCAAACGGCGTTTACCAATATAACAGAACGGACACATATAATCAGACCAAACTTCAATATTCATCAGGGATAAGCCTCCATGTATACGTATTTTATTGTGTAACCGGGAGCATTGCTCCTCACTTTAGAATGTGTATAAAGGTGGAACTTCACTAGTTACAATAAGAATTATAAAGCTAAAGGATTTAACGTGCAAAAAATTAATGCTTGTCAAAAAATTAATGCTGTGATATTTTATATGTGTAACCGGTTACACATTGGAGTTGAACCTACACTATGACAACAATTAAAGAAGTCGCCAGCTTTGCAGGGGTTTCCGTAGCAACCGTTTCCAGAGTTATCAATGAAACTGGATATGTGCATGAGGATACACGGCGAAAGGTTGAGGCTGCTGTGAAGCAGTTAAATTACAAGCCTAATGAAGTTGCACGTTCTTTGTATAAAAAGAAATCTAGATTAATCGGTCTTTTGCTGCCGGATATTACGAACCCTTACTTTCCCTTGTTAGCTCGTGGGGTGGAGGATCGAATGCAGGAAAATGACTTTCGGATTATTTTCGGTAATAGTGATGAAGATCGCCAAAAAGAATTGGATTACATGGATACTTTTGTTCAAAATAATGTCGTTGGTGTTATTTCTTCTACCAATGATCCCGATGCCGATTGTTACGCCAAACTGAAGATCCCGGTCGTTTTTCTCGATCGAACTTCCAGTGACAGCCTCTCCGTATATGCAGATGGAGCCCATGGCGGTTGCTTGGCTGCTCAAGAAATGGTTGCACGCGGCAGCAAGCAAATTACAGTCATGCAGGGCCCTGCACATATTCGTCCAGCACAAGATCGTTTTCGCGGGGCGGTTGAAGAGCTTCAGCAATCCGGAATTGCTTACCATGTGATCGAGACAACGTCCTTTTCGTTCAAGGAGGCCGAGTCGTGGGCCAAAGAGCTGTTTAGCAAGTATCCCGATACGGACGGAGTTATCGCAAGTAATGATATCGTGGCTACAGCGGTGATGCATGAGGCACATAGATTAGGAAAGAAAATCCCGGATGATGTTCAAATTATCGGGTTTGATGATATACCATTAAGTAGTTTGTTATTCCCGCCTTTGTCAACGATCCGACAGCCTGCTTATGAAATGGGCTGGGAAGCAGCAGGACTACTCATTCAGTTGATTGAGCATTCGCAAGTAACGAAGTCAAGTGTACCTAATCTTCATTCGAAAGTACTTACCTATTCAAGCATACAATTGCCCGTCAAATTTATAGAACGGGATACAACGAGAAGGGTGGATAATGATGGCTAAAATTTCGATTATCGGAAGCAGTTCTATGGATCTCGTAGTTACTTCGTCCAAACGTCCCGGTGCTGGTGAAACGGTATTGGGTGAAAGCTTCACAACCGTACCTGGAGGTAAAGGAGCCAATCAGGCAGTAGCCGCAGCACGACTCGGAGCCGACGTTACGATGATTGGACGAGTAGGGGATGATCATTTTGGAAAGCAGATTTTACGTAATTTTGAAGAAAATCATGTTCATACTGATTATGTGAAACCGGTTACACATATGGAAAGCGGTACAGCGCATATTATACTAGCTGAAGGCGATAACAGTATTGTCGTGGTAAAAGCAGCGAATAATGAAGTGACACCCGCCTATGTGGAAGAAGCGCTTGACGTCATCCGAAGTTCGGATATTGTGCTAATTCAACAGGAAATACCAACAGAAACGGTTGTTTACGTAAGCGAGATTTGTGCGAAATACCAGATACCCTTGTTGCTGAATCCAGCCCCGGCTCGTGAAGTGGAGGAAAGCGTAATTGCGAATGCGACCTACATTACGCCTAATGAGCATGAAGCTGCCATTATGTTTAAGGATTTAAGTCTTCAAGAAGCGCTGCGCAAATATCCCAACAAGCTGTTTGTGACTGAGGGCAGCAACGGTGTACGGTTCTTCGACGGAGAACAGGAAGTCGTGGTTCCTACTTATAAAGTAGAAGCTATTGATACGACAGGTGCAGGAGATACGTTTAACGCTGCTTTTGCAGTGGCTTTAGCTGAAGGAAATTCGCTGGCAGACAGTGTGAAATTTGCTAATCGTGCTGCGTCATTATCCGTTACCAAATTTGGAGCCCAAGGTGGAATGCCAACCCGTCGTGAAGTGGAGGAGCAAATATAATATGAAGAAACATGGAATCCTAAACAGTCATATATCCAAAATACTGTCGGATCTCGGCCACACTGACTATATTGTCGTGGCTGATGCTGGCTTACCTGTTCCTGAAGGCGTTACCAAAATTGATTTGGCCCTTAAACTGGGTGTTCCATCCTTTCAGGACGTCGTTGATGTCATTGCAGCAGATATGGTGATCGAAAAAGTAACGCTGGCCGAAGAAATCAAACAAGAAAATGAACAAGCATTACAGTATATTATGCACAACTTTGCAGGGGAGCAATTAGAACAGCCACAGATTAGTAAGCAAGTTGCCGTCATTGAGTTTTGCTCTCATGAACAATTCAAAGAGTTGACCCGTTATGCAAAGGCGATCATTCGTACAGGAGAAGCTAAACCGTATGCCAATTGTATTTTGCAGGCAGGAGTCCATTTTGGATAAATCAATATTGAATAAAAAGGAGGGTACAGCATGCAGATTCAAATGAAAGGAATTCACAAAGCCTTTGGAACCAATCAGGTACTGAGTGGTGTTCACTTTGATCTTCGTGAAGGAGAAGTACATGCCCTCATGGGTGAAAATGGTGCAGGCAAATCAACGCTGATGAATATTCTAATCGGACTGCATCGGCGAGATGAGGGAACGATCATCATTGACGGCCAGGAAACCTATTTTGCTGACCCCAAAGAAGCGGAGCAAAAAGGAATTGCTTTTATTCATCAGGAACTGAATGTGTGGCCGGAGATGACTGTGCTGGAAAATCTGTTTATCGGCAAGGAAATGACATCCAAGTGGGGCTTACTAGATAGCTCCAAAATGAAAGCGCTAGCAAATGAACAATTCAGCAAGCTTTCGGTAAACCTTCCATTGAACGGTGAAGCAGGCGAGTGTTCAGTGGGTCAACAGCAGATGATTGAAATTGCCAAAGCACTCATGACAGATGCTAAAGTTATCGTGATGGATGAGCCGACAGCCGCCTTAACCGAACGGGAAATTCAGAAGCTATTCGAGGTTATTACTTCCTTGAAAAAAGTTGGTGTTTCGATTGTGTATATTTCACATCGGATGGAGGAAATATTCGCGATCTGTGATCGGATTACCATCATGCGTGATGGGAAAACGGTGGATACTCAGGCGATTCCCGATACGAATTTTGATGAGGTTGTACGGAAAATGGTAGGTAGAGAGCTGACTGAACGCTACCCGGTAAGAACGCCTGCTTTGGGAGAAGTGGTGCTGGAGGTCAAAAATGCTTCGCATAAAGGGTTGTTTGAAAATGTGAATTTCACTGTACGATCTGGGGAAATTGTAGGTTTTTCAGGCTTGATGGGCTCGGGACGGACCGAGATCATGCGTGCGTTATTTGGACTGGATGCTTTGGATCGTGGTGAGATTCATGTGCGTGGAAAAAAGGTGTCTATTCGTAAACCGGATGATGCAGTGAAACTAGGGATTGGCTTCATTACAGAAGACCGAAAAGATGAGGGTTTGGTGCTGGATTTTTCTATCCGGGAAAATATGGTACTGCCGAATCTGTTCAGTTTTACTTCAAAAGGATTTATTTCAGGTAAAAAAGAGTTAGATTTTGTTAACACTTTAATTAAGCGCTTACAAATCAAAACCCAATCGGGCGAAACAACGGTTCGCAGTTTGTCAGGTGGTAACCAGCAAAAAGTGGTTATTGCCAAATGGGTAGGTATTGGTCCGAATGTACTTATCCTTGACGAACCGACGAGAGGTGTGGATGTGGGAGCCAAGCGGGAAATCTACCAGTTGATGAACGAGTTGACCGAACGTGGAGTCGCGATTATCATGGTATCCTCGGAACTCCCTGAGGTACTCGGCATGAGCGATCGTATTGTCGTAGTGCACGAGGGAAAGATCAGCGGAGAGCTGAGCAGGGAAGAAGCCACACAAGAAAATATTATGACGCTAGCTACAGGAGGACAGTAATATGACAACTATGAATGAATCAAAAAGCAGCAAAGGCTTTCAAATGTCACAAGTCACACAGAAGCTTGGCCCATTGTTGGGGCTCATTATTTTGGTAATCATTGTATCGGTCTTAAATCCCAGCTTTTTGGAACCGCTTAATATTTTGAATTTATTGCGCCAGGTATCCATTAATGCGCTGATTGCGTTCGGTATGACCTTCGTAATTCTCACAGGCGGAATTGATTTATCAGTCGGCTCCATATTAGCACTATCCAGTGCGTTTGTCGCAAATATGATGCTGGCCGGGTTCGATCCTATTTTGGCGATTATCATCGGTTGTGCATTGGGTGGCGTGATGGGGATGGTCAACGGCTTGATGATTACGAAAGGTAAAATGGCTCCGTTTATCGCTACACTAGCAACCATGACTATTTTCAGAGGATTGACACTCGTTTATACCAACGGTAACCCTATTACAGGACTCGGAGACAGTCTGGTATTTCAATTGTTCGGACGTGGCTATCAGTTCGGTATTCCGGTTCCAGCGATTACGATGCTCATTACCTTTGCTGTTCTATGGATCATTTTGCATAAAACACCATTCGGACGCAAAACGTATGCCATTGGTGGTAACGAGAAGGCTTCAATTGTATCTGGTATTAAAGTACCGCGTGTAAAAATCTGGATTTATTCTCTGGCTGGAATGCTTTCCGCGTTGGCGGGAGCTATCTTGACTTCCCGTTTAAACTCGGCGCAACCTACAGCAGGTACTTCTTATGAATTGGACGCCATTGCGGCTGTCGTATTAGGTGGAACAAGCCTCTCGGGAGGACGCGGACGAATCGTAGGTACATTAATTGGTGTGCTTATCATCGGTACGCTAAACAATGGCTTGAACTTGCTGGGGGTTAACTCATTTTATCAAATGGTGGTAAAAGGGATCGTCATCGCTATTGCTGTATTGATTGACCGTAAAAAATCCGCATAATACACCTAATCTGCGTATAAGGAGACACATAAATATGAAAAAGCTTACATTAATCATGACTGCCTTGCTGCTCCTGCTCATGACAGGGTGTTCCTTGGAACCGCCCGAATGGGCGAAACCTAAAGCGGCCGCGAACCTGAAGGACATTAAAATCGGCTTGTCGATCTCAACACTGAATAATCCATTCTTCGTCTCTCTCAAAGACGGAGTTGTGGCAGAGGCCAAAAAACAAGGAATGCAGGTCATTGTTGTGGATGCACAAAATGATTCGGCGAAACAAAGTAATGACGTGGATGATCTGATTCAACAGGGAGTAAACGCGTTACTCATTAATCCGACAGATTCTTCGGCCATTTCCACTGTGGTACAATCAGCGAATGCATTGAACATCCCGGTTATTACACTGGATCGTTCTGCTGACAAAGGCGATGTAAAAGCACTCGTCGCTTCAGACAACGTAGAGGGAGGACGAATGGCTGCCCGATATGTGATTGATCAAGTTGGAAAAGGTGCCAAGGTGATCGAGCTGGAAGGTGTTCCAGGAGCATCCGCTACCCGTGAACGTGGGAAAGGCTTCCATGAAGTAGCAGATAAGGATCTGAAAGTCATAGCTAAACAATCGGCCGATTTTGATCGGACCAAAGGTTTGAACGTGATGGAAAATCTGCTGCAAGGCAACCCGGACGTTCAGGCAGTATTTGCCCACAATGATGAAATGGCGTTGGGTGCGATCGAAGCAATCCAAAGCTCAGGTAAGAACATTCCAGTCATCGGTTTTGACGGTAACGAGGATGCGCTTAAATCAATTAAGGAAGGGAAACTGACAGCCACCGTAGCTCAGCAACCCGAGCTTATTGGTCAATTGGCGGTGCAGGCAGCCAAGGATGTACTTCAAGGTAAAACCGTGAAAACATCCATTCCCGCTAAGCTGGAGTTAGTGGATCAATCGAAATAAAAAGGACGCTTGACCTAACATATTAAGCTATTCGGACTGATGCTGTAATGCGCATCAGTTCTTTTTTTTGGCTATTCTACGATGACGATACATACACATAAATGGAAGTTTTTTATTTTTGTATTGTAAGAACAGACGGTAAAAGATAGAATAACAATTATATGATAATGAGAATCACTATCATATTATGAATTGTATATATCTAAGGAGGACGTATATTGTGCAACAAAGGTACAGATTAAAATGGGAATCCACGTTTTGTCTTGTGGTTCTTTTGATGGTTGTATTGAGTGCATGTGGAAACGCAGCTAGCAACAACCAGACAAATGACAAGACCAGCACTAATGATCCTTCCGGACAATCCAAAACGGTTGTCATGCGCGAATATACTGATGCTACTGGTAATAAGATCAGTATCCCTGCAAATCCACAGCGAGTTGTCACGACACAATATTTGGATGCTATGCTGGCCTTGGGAGTTAAGCCTGCAGGTGCTGCTTCCCACTTGTTGGAAGGCGACTATTTAAAAGGTAAGATTGACGGAGTTGCGGATATTGGGAACCCGACAAATGTAGAAAAGGTGCTGGAGTTACAACCGGACCTGATCATCACAACAGAATATACCACGCCAGAAGTGAAGGAGCAGCTGGAGAAAATTGCTCCAACCGTGGTCGTTTCGTTTGGAGATGGCGACGTATTTGAGCAACTGCGGAATGTCGCAGCCGTGCTGGGTAAGGAGAAGGAAGCCGAGCAGTGGATCGCTAGTTTCAACAAAAAGGCTGAAGAAGGTCGAAAGAAGCTGGCTGGAAAATTCAAAAAAGATGAAACGGTTACGATTTATATGGCCTACGATAAGAATGTGTTAAGGGTATACGGAGCGCGGAATGTAGGACATGTTATTTACCGTTCACTGGAATTGAATCCTCCTGAGTACATACGCCAGAAGCTGGCGAAGGACCCGAGATTTAATTATGTTTATGATGTTATTTCAATGGAAAAGCTGCCTGAACTATCAGGAGACCGAATTATTATGCTGGTTTATGATGAAGCGAGCAAGGACGGAATGCTTAAGCAAATTGAACAAAGTGCACTGTGGAGAAATCTTCCGGCTGTCAAGAACCACAAAGTGTATTTCATCAAAGCAGATCCGTGGTTTACGTACTCACCGCTAGCCGTTGACCAATCGCTGGATGAGGCCGTTAAAATGTTTTCCGTTGATCCGAAGTGATCAGTTCAATTGAAATTAGAAAGGAGAAGTCATGACTATGCTTAGACGATTTTTTGAATACTACCGTCCTTACCGGACTTTGTTCATCATTGATTTCTCTTGTGCCTTGCTGGCAGCACTGCTGGAGTTAGCTTTTCCGCTTGCAGTCAACCGGGTGGTCGATGATTTGCTACCCAGCGGGAACTGGAAATGGATTTTATATGCCTGTCTAGCTCTACTCGGTATTTATGTCATAAGTGCTGCGCTGAATTACGTAGTTACCTATTGGGGGCACAAGCTGGGTATTAACATCGAATCGGACATGCGTAAAAAGCTATTTGATCGGGTACAAAAGCAATCTTTTCGCTTTTTTGACAATAACAAAACAGGGCATCTCGTTTCCCGTATGACCAACGACCTGATGGATATTGGGGAAATTGCCCACCACGGACCCGAAGATTTGTTCATCGCGTTGATGACACTGGGGGGAGCCTTTGGTATCATGCTCAGCATTAACTGGAAGCTGGCTGTACTGACTTTCATCATTGTACCCCTCATGATTTACTTGTCTCTTTATTTCAGCCGTAAAATGTCTGCTGCTTTCCATCGTATGTTTTCTGATATTGCGGATTATAACGCTCGCATTGAAAATAATGTCAGCGGGATTCGCGTTGTTCAAGCGTTCTCCAACGAAGCACATGAAATGGAACGTTTTGCTGAGAATAATGGACGTTTTCGTAAAACGAAGCTGATCGCGTACCGGATTATGGCCTGGAATTCCTCGATTAGTTTTATACTAATGAAGCTGGTTTCATTGTTTGTGCTTGTGTGTGGAACATGGTTTGTTATCGAAGGACAGATGACCTACGGGGAATTTATCGCATTTGTGATGCTGTCTAATGTATTCCTGGGGCCAATTAAACAAATTAATTCTGTCATCGAAACGTATCCGAAAGGGATTGCCGGCTTCCGACGGTACCTGGATTTGCTGGAAAGTGAATCGGATGTAGAAGATCTGCCTGGGGCCAAGGCGGTTAGCCATCTTAATGGAGATATTCAATTTGCAGGTGTAACGTTTGGTTACGAAAGCAAAGATAAGGTATTACGCAAAGTAGACCTATCTATCCATGCAGGTGAAACCGTAGCACTTGTAGGTCCTTCAGGAGCAGGTAAAACGACACTTTGCAGTTTGTTGCCTCGCTTCTACGATGTTGAGGAAGGTAGCATTACCATTGATGGGATGGATATCCGTGAAATGAAGCTGGATTCGCTGCGATCCATGATTGGTATCGTACAGCAGGATGTATTCCTCTTTGATGGAACGATTCGTGAAAATATTGCTTACGGTAAGCTTGATGCTTCGGAAGAAGAAATCTGGGATGCTGCTCGTCGAGCTCAGATTGAAGACCTTGTTCGCTCATATCCGGATGGTCTGGGTACAATGATCGGTGAGCGAGGTGTAAAGCTCTCCGGTGGTCAAAAGCAACGTTTGTCTATTGCCCGGATGTTCCTTAAAAATCCGCCTATTCTCATTTTAGATGAAGCGACATCAGCGTTGGATACAGAGACAGAAGCCGCGATTCAGCAGGCGCTGACAGAGCTTTCCCAAGGTCGCACGACACTCGTTATCGCCCATCGTCTGGCAACAATCAAAAATGCTGACCGCATTATCGTAGTTGCAGATCAAGGAATTGCCGAGCAAGGCAGACATGAAGAGTTATTGGCAGTAAAAGGAGCGTATAGTCGCCTGCACCAAGCTCAATATGGAACGTAAATAGGCCGATATGACACCGTAAATAGAGAGAGGAAGATTGGGCTTGACAAAGAAAATGTGGATTGTGATGATGCTTCTGTCAGTCATTTTAGTTCTTACCGCCTGTAGTGGAAACGTGAAGCAACCGGATGAAAAGCAGAATCAAACTTCTAGTGAACAAAAGTCAGAGGAAATGAAAACAGTCAAAACGATTCATGGAGATATTAAGATTCCGGTTCACCCTCAGCGGATTGTAGTTGATATGTACCAGAATGATTTACTAGCACTAGGGATTAAACCTGTGGGAAGTGTTAAATATTATCTGGATAATCCGTTTTCGAAGGAGATTGTGCAGGGCATTGCAAGCATTGGAGATCGCGGCAGCGTATCCATTGAAACAGTATTGACTCTGGAGCCTGACTTGATTCTAATTGGTTCCAAAGATGCTTCTGAATATGAAAAATATAGTAAAATTGCTCCGACCATCGTCATTCCTTATGGAACGTATAAGAATGTGCATGAGGAACTGACAGCTTTTGGTGAGCTACTTGGAAAAGAACAGGAAGCCAAAACATGGCTTGCCCAATACGATCAGCGGATGCAGGCTGCACGTGACAAGCTAAAGGGTATTATTCAGCCTGAGGATACGTTCACCGTAATGGAAGCTTCGGATAAAGAATACTATGTATATGGTGATAATTTTGGCAGAGGAGGACAGGCCGTATACAGAGGACTCAATTTGACACCTCCGCCGCTTGTCCAAAAAGAATTATTAGGTGAGACTCAATGGAAGTCGGTGTCAAAAGAAGTCATTAATCAATATGCAGGCTCTTATATCTTTCTGACGGTTAACAAGGATTTGAGGGGTTACAAAGGAGACAGCATATGGAAATCACTAAATGCGGTCCGGCAAGGTAAGGTTTTTGAGCTTCAGGAGGATCGATATTGGTACTTCGACCCGATTGCCATTGTAGGACAAGCTGAGGAAATCGCAGATATGATCGTCCAGCGGAATAAAGAGAACGCCGCACAGAAGTAGTCGTTTCGGTGTTGTTCGCAGCCCTTTGGTATTTATGCCGAAGGGCTTTATTTTTTCACAATAGGGTAGAGCATTAGGCACTCCTCGAAATTTGCTATTGAAGCTATTGCCACATTAATTTACAATAGTAAAGATTGCGTGATAATAATTCTCATTATCAACATCATCTTCAACACAGTTCGTGATAGCTACATACTATTCAACAGTAAGGGTGAACAATAGTTATGAAATTATCAGAATCATCAGATGGCCCCGCTCAAAGTAAACATAACCAGTCGCCGACTCAATTCCACTCGCGACCTTGGGCGGCTACGCTTATCCTGACAGTTGGGCTTGGAATTTTAGCGTTCGGTATCGCGCTATCCCTATCTTTTGGTGCAGCCTCTATTAGGCTAGAAGAGGTATGGAACGCTGTTTTTCATTTTAAACCCGAGTTGCAAAACCATCAAATTATTTGGGAAATCCGTCTACCTCGAATTCTGGGTGGGGTTTTAATCGGTGTTTGCTTTGCCGTTGCAGGTGCAATTATGCAAGGAATGACTCGAAATCCACTTGCTGACTCGGGCTTGCTTGGACTGAACTCGGGAGCCAGCTTGGCGATGGCGATTTGCTTTGCACTTTTTCCGGGTTCTTCTTTTTTACAATTAATGTTGTATTCCTTCGTTGGTGCAGCTCTGGCTGTTGTGATGGTATATGGTACAAGTTCTATATCCAAATCAGGTCTCACGCCAGTTCGTCTTGTATTGGCGGGTGCAGCTGTCACGGCATTGCTGTCTGCCTTAGGAGATGCGATCAGTTTGTACTTTAATGTTGGACAGGATTTGGCTTTTTGGTATGCCGGAGGGCTTAGTGGAACCAAGTGGGTTCAGCTCGGTATAGTTTTGCCTTGGGTTGTGGCAGCTTTTATCGGCGCTCTCATGTTGTCGCGCTCCATTACGCTGCTTAGTCTGGGAGACGAAATTGCATTGAGTCTTGGTCAGCGAACTGGGGTGGTAAAGGTAGTCGGGATGATTCTTGTTCTGATTCTGGCGGGTGCAGCAGTGTCATTGGTTGGCTCTATAGGTTTTGTGGGATTGATTATTCCCCATATAACCCGCAAGCTGGTTGGCGTCGATTATCGCTGGATTATTCCGTGCTCGGCCATTATGGGAGCTTTACTCATTGTGTTTGCCGATCTGGCAGCCCGTATGATTAATGCGCCTGAGGAGACACCAGTGGGTGTACTTATTGCCTTAATCGGGGTTCCATTCTTCCTTTATCTGGCACGTAAGGAAAGGAGGGCACTGTAAAATGAATAACGTTACGAATGGGGCTATTGCCAAAGCTAGTCATCGTAAAAAAATCCATGATTGGATGGTTGTTGTCATTCTGCTCATATTGCTCATTGCTGCGTTCACCATAAGTGCAAATACGGGAACCATCCGACTTTCGCCAATGGAGCTATTTAGAACCTTGTTTGGGCAAGGGACTCCACAGCAGGAATTAATCCTATTTGAATTCCGATTGCCACGAATGGTTATTTCCCTTCTAATCGGTGCAGGCCTCGCTGTTTCTGGCTGCATTATGCAGGGAGTTTCGCGTAACGGTCTAGCGGACCCTGGTATTCTGGGGATTAATGCGGGCGCCGGGCTGATGGTCATGCTGTTTGTATTGCTTTTTCCATCTATGCAAACTACGAATTCATTGTTTTTACTTCCCGCTCTTGCGCTGATTGGATCAGGAGCAGCTGCTATTCTGATCTACGCGCTTTCTTACAAGAAAGGCGAAGGAATTTCCCCAACAAGGCTACTGCTGAGCGGGATTGGTGTAGCGGCGGGTATCAGTGCTGCGATGATCATTATGACTCTTAAGCTGACACCTGAAAGTTACACGTCTGTAGCTAATTGGTTAGCAGGAAGCATCTGGGGCTCAAACTGGAAATTCGTAATGGCTCTGTTGCCTTGGCTGATTGTATTGCTTCCTTTTGCATACTACAAAGCAAATGTGATGAATGTGCTTAATCTGGGAGATCAGACGGCATCGGGGTTGGGTACACCTATCGAAAAGGAACGTATTCTCCTTCTCGCTGCTGCGGTTGGGTTGGCCAGTTCTAGTGTTTCGGTTAGTGGCGGTATCGGCTTTGTCGGTTTGGTGGCTCCACATTTGGCGAGAAAGCTGGTGGGCCCGAAGCATAAAATGTTGCTGGTAACCTGTGCTTTAGTCGGAGCACTCCTGGTACTTGTAGCGGATACGATCACACGATCTTTACCTTTACAGAAAGAAATTCCGACAGGTTTGATTGTAGCCATTCTTGGTGCGCCATACTTCTTATATCTGCTGAGTCGCTCCAAAGGGTAACATCCGAAAGAGTACTACCTGTCAATTAAAGGCTACACACAAAAAATAACCTTCAACACCACTAAGGAGAAGTGGGGCTGAAGGTTATTTTTTCATTTGATTAGCAGCCTTTCATCTCAACGGGAAGTATTCAAGGCATGAGAGGTTTGATGCAGCTCTCTGATCATTTTATGCAACGTGTAATTTTCCTGACGTGTCACGCCGTGTTGATTTTCCTGAACCAGCAATTGATGGATGTTTCGTTTTAGAATTTCACTTCGACGTTCCAGCATTTCGGTACTCATAAATAAATGAACACTCCCTTTGTCGTGAATAAACCTACATATTTGAAATGAGCATAGGTCGAATATAAGGTTGCCTTTCGACTTCTTTAAGTATATCGTGCTGAATGATCAAGGGAAAACGGAGCTAGACTGCAAATTACTTTTTCTCATCATCCATGCCGTGTCGACAGCGACTCACCCCATGAGTTCTTAGATATACTTCCTGATGCTGGCGATAACAAGGGATTAGGGGCAATTAACTTAATGTATATAATTTGACTGTCTCATGTTTTCTGATTTAAAGGCTATCATGGGGAGTTGGGGTTCTTGTGTGGAACATGACGGTTGGACAGCTCGAATAATAGATCATTCGATTTGTGTTCAATATGAACATACAGTTGCGATAACAGAGGATGGTCCTCAAATTCTGACACTGCTATAAAGTAGTAGTGCCTTTCTGGTTACTGGCGAACAAAATTATAACGAATATGAACCGCATTTATGCGTTTTTTTAATGCTAAATGCTTTCGCTCGGCTGCTAAATAAGGGGGGAAACGCTCTATTTACCCTTGAAAAGCGTTTAAAAAACAGCGTATAATATAAATTATACGCTGTTTAGGTTTAAAACGACTTTTGGAATCTCTCCTGCGTAAGATGTCGATTGAATTGTCGATAAAAATCAGACGAAAATGATCGTTTTACAGTATATTTCGGAATATGAACTGAATTGGAGGCGAGCGGGATGAAAAAAGAGTTGCGACATGTGGAGCTCGATACAACAGAAGAAATTGATGAAATATATACCGAGGAGCTGGAGGCTTTTTTGATCTGGATGAAGGATGCTGGATATACGATACATACGCAAAAAAATTATATAGGGGATGTGAAGCAGTTTTTACGCACGTTGCGTGATAAACCACTCGATCAGGTGAAGAAGATTCATGTTATGTCGTATTTGTCTAAAGCGCGGGAAGGAGGCGCCGGAGATAGTACGCGGAACCGGAAGCATGCAGCGGTGAACAGTTTTTTTAAAGCGCTACAGGAATTTGAGTTATGCAGCACAAATCCGGCAGCGGGAATTAAAAAAGCAAAGACTGAAAAGAATCGTATGCCCGTCTATCTGGATGAAAAGGATATTCATCCGTTTTTGCTCGCGGTGGAGGGGAAATATGCAAATCGTAATATGGCAATTTTTCTGCTGATGGTCTACATGGGATTGCGGGTGGGGGAGGTTCATTCATTGAATGTCTCGGATTACAGCCGGGAAAGACGTACCTTAGATGTGTTCGGTAAAGGACGTAAGTGGCGTACTCTCCCGGTACCGGAAACCGTGTGTGATTTTGTAGAGCATGCGTTGGAGGAAAGATTGACGCCGTGGAGAGGTAAAGAGGATGCGATGTTTGTATCCCAAAAAGGTCGCCGTCTGGCAGTGCGCACCATTCAACAGATCGCTACAGAAACGTTCGAAAGATTCCAGCAAGATAAGAGTATAGAACGCCGGGAGGCTTATTCCAGCCATAAGCTGAGACATACATTTGCGACAATGCTATTGCGTAAGGGAGCAGATCTGCGTACCGTACAGGAGCTGCTGGGGCATTCATCCATTCAGACAACCACAGTATACACACATGTCACTGATCGGGAAAAAGAAAAAGCAATGGATAAGCTGGATATTCAGATACCAATATCAGGATTATAAGTACAGCGTGAAAGTTGAGATTAAATGAAAATGAGTTTACATAATAATAATTATGTAAACTCATTGGGCAGAATTACATCCTGACTTGAAAATCACATCAACGTCATTAGGTCATTACAATCATGAACGTAGTATTCTTTTTCATAGCGTTAGTCTTGTTTTTGATTGATTTGTTCCAAATGATGCCGCAAATGCTGAATATAATCGTCAACTAGCCACTGTAATGTTTCGGTGGAGTGGTCATCTTTTTGAAATCTTTTCTTAGAATCGAATGATGTACATGAGTTTAAAACATTTATGATTTGCTTATTCAATAGTTTCCATAGATGTATGACATCCACGTAAGAGAACACTTCCTGATACTGATTAGCTGCCACCCATTCATTTTGCGCATACGATTCAATTTTGATAGGGGATGTTGAATGCTTAATCATGATAAATCTTCGATGATTCTCGCCAGTTCTTCAACAGCATTCTTCAATAGACTAGCCTCCTTATTTTAATGATCGTCTTATGATTAGCATTAGAATAATTCAAAATAAGCTGGAAAGCAATGGTGAATTAAAGGTTAGTATGATATTGCCTTGACGAAAGCTAACACAAATTTATTTAAAGAAATAAATTTGAACCTGGTACTATGGTAGTTAATTTAAATGAGGACGTTCTCATGAAAGAAGAACATCCCTATCAATTTTTTGAATCCTACAAATCTAAACATAAGATGCCTTTGTATCCTAACGTTAGAATGATAACAAAAGTGATTATTCGATGAGTGCCGGATTGAGTAATACAAATAAGAGGGAAACCGTTTAGTTTACATAATATATATTATGTTTTTCGTTGTGGTAGAATCTGCAAGTGGATCGCTCTTGTTAAGTGTCCGCTTGCAGATTCAAGTTTCACTGACAATATAAAAATAGCTTATTTTTCAGTTGAGAATATACCGGTGCGTCTATATTTCATTTTCTGGGGGAGATTCGATCATCACTCCTTCGACATGCTTGCGTCTCAGCAGTTTCCGTTTTTTGCGGTTTTCCTTGGTTTCTAAAACAATATCCAGATCATAGTCGTCAGGATACAGTTCAGTAGCAGCGATGTGAAGGACGAGCCTCTTTTTGTTAATGCTCAGTTTTTGTCCTTGGATCAAAATTCCGACATTCCCCCGTTCATCCTCGGTTTTGTATACAATTCCAGTTCGATCCAGGTAGCCTACATAAACACTATCACCAAGGGCAAATGGCTTGGTTTTGAGAGGAAGTTCTTGTTTCCTCTGTTTTGTGGCTGTATCGTCAAAAGCCGCTTTTTTAGGAAGAGACTTATTTGCATCATCAGACATTTCATCATCAACACAAGGGGGAATAACAAACGATTCCTGTGTATTTTGAGATGCTCTGCCCGCAGAAATGGCCTCGGAACGCTCGATAATACGTGTCCACATGCCCAGCTTCAGGGCAATTGCATATGCGTAGCTTTCTCCGGCCTCTCCAATGCGAAGTCGGTACAAAGGCTGTAGCGTTTCGGTATCAAACTCCATACGAGCATTCTGAAATCCCGGTGTATTTTCAGCAAAATGCTTAATTTCGCTAAAGTGCGTTGTAGCCACTACTGTCGCCCGGCGACGATGGAATTCTTCTAGCAACGCGATAGAGAGACCTACTCCTTCTCCCGGATCGGTACCGGATGCCATTTCATCAATCAGGATCAGAGTAGAGTTGCCTGTTGTCTCTAATATGCTAATCATGTTGCGGATGTGTGCAGAAAAGGTGCTCAAAGCATGTTCAATGCTTTGTCCATCCCCGATGTCTACCACAATTTCCTCGAATACAGCCATTCGGCTGCCATGCAAAACAGGTACCAGTAGCCCCGATTGCACCATTAGTGTTAAAAGACCGACGCTTTTGAGGGCCATCGTTTTTCCGCCTGTGTTCGGTCCGGTGATGATGAGTGAGGAATATCCTTCGCCAATTGAGAAATCAAGCGGCACCATGGTATGGGACATCAACGGGTGACGTGCACCTTGGATGTCTATAATCCCGTTAAGGTTAAGTTCGACAGGGATAGCATCCAGAGTCATGGCGTATTTGGCTTTTGCCAATAAAAAATCCAATACACCTACTGTCTCTGTATTGATGCTTAGTTCCCGGTTGTATGACTCAGCCATTGCCGTCAGGTCTCCCAGCACTTTCATTTCTTCTTTTGATTCTTCTGCCATGTTCGCGCTCTGATCGAATTGCAGATTCGTAATCTCGGCAGGTTCAACGTAAACCGTTTGACCACTTCCTGATTCATCCAGTACATTACCTTTCACTTGTTTACGGAATTCTTTTTTGATTGGAAGAACGTAACGGCCATTGCGCTGACTAATCATATTTTCCTGCATAATGGATCGGTGACGGCTGGTGAGAGAGTCAAGTTTTCTCTTGATACGTTCTTCAGTAACCGCAATTTTTTTGCGAATTTTAGCTAGTTCTTTACTGGCCATATCCGTCACACGTCCCGAATGAATACATCTTTCGATTTCGGATAAAAGTGGCTCCATGCTATACATGGAAGATGCATAAGCGCTGACGGTTGGAGCAGCGTCCGCCTTGGAATGCATATATTTTATCAGTTGAATACAGCTTCGAATGAATTGAGCCATATGAGAAAAATCACGCTCGCTGAACATATACCCGGTTCCGAGCAGTTGAAGAATGTGCTCCATTCCTTCCAACGAAGGAACAGGGACACTTGCTCCGTGGCGAATGATCTGTAACGCTTCGTTCGTTTCGTCAAGACGAATCTTAATGGTACGGATATCAGTAATTGGCCGCATAGAAGCAGCGTGACGCTTACCCAGGTAAGAAAAAGCACATTCAGAAACTCTTGTTTTAATTTGATCATATTCCAAACGCAGCATTGTAGTTTCGTTCATGAATAAATCTCTCCTTTGGTTTTGTGTGGTGTAAGGATTTTGGAAACCTTGCTGTAAAAATAAAAAGGGCGGAGAATGAACAAAACGTTCATTCTCCGCCCTTAAGGAAAGAGGGAATTTATCTTCAAATAAGCCTGTTATTCAGCTTTTGTAGTTCCGAGTTCCGTGTTTCCAATTCATTCACGCAACAGCTCTTTGCTAAGCTAATTGGATCGTGAAAGGAAGACGTTTAAAGGAGGTTACAAAATCTGAAAACAAAAAAACCGCGCTGAACACAGCACGGAATAGGGCCTGGATGAAGATAATCCCGAAGGCGATTTATGATATCCGCATGTTCTTAACTAATATCAGGGTAACAACACGGCAACAAACAAACCTGTCCCCGAAGGGTACAAGCGCCTGATGATACTCCCTGAATATGCAATTGCTTAGTTAAGAACGTTCACCGACATCAAAATCTCTCCCTTAATTGAAGATATAACCATACTATACGATTGGACAGGCGTTGAAGTCAAGTCCCACTTCTTTAATACGCTACAATGGTGATCCTTATATTAACATAACATATATTATGTAAACTAGATATCTAATAAAGCTTTGTTATCTTTTAAATGACAATGAGAAGGATATTCAACAGGCTATTAACCGCCTTGTCCAAGGTAGAACGGTCATTGCTATTGCTCATCGCCTCAAAACGATACGAAACGTAGACCGTATTGTAGTATTGGACAAAGGAATGGTCGTGGAGCAGGGACAACATGATGAGCTGTTGGATGATAACGGCCTGGATGCACGATTGTGGAAAAGACAGCATGAAGGAAGAGAGTCATAATCCATCTGAAATTATGATACAAACATTAAGAAACCACCCCGGAGGATGGCATATCACCTCTTCAGGGGCGGTTTCTTGTGCTGCTATTCAGAATCATCGGCTATGACAGCTTGTACAGGCCGCCTGTCACGAAGCAATGGTAACAACAGCGTCGCTCCGACCAAAAACAAGCCGGCGCTCACGGTATATACGGTGTTCAGGGAGGATTCGTGTTTGAGTGTTCCACCGATACTCATACCGACGACCATCATCCCGGAGAACAGGGGAGAGAGGGCACCACCGACGCGGCCGATAAAAGCAGCTTCGGCGTTTTTCATCATCATTGTGTTGATACCGATATGAATGCAAGGATAAAATAGGCCGCTGAAAACTTGTAGTGCCATGGTCAGCACAATATTGTGCGACCATCCGACTCCAAAGGTTGTCAGTGTGCTGACAAAAAGTCCGACCACCAGCAGTAATTGCGGCTGTACTTTTTTTGCAACCCCCATAATCAGGCCGCCTCCCACCAGCATAGCCGCTCCGTTCGCCATTAACGGCCATTGCAGGAATTCCTTGTTTTGTCCAAGGTTCTCGATGGCGACAAAAACCATTAATGGTTGAATAAGTCCGACCGCTAGCCCAATTACGGTGAATGTTCCCCCAAGCGTGCGAAGTGTGCGGTTATTCCATACATAACGTATTCCTTCTTTAAGCTCTTGAATGAAATGAGGGGGTTGATCATCTATCTCAAGTGCTTGTTCATCTTGTGGAATACGAGTCAGGACAAGCGCCGAGATGAGAAACAATATTCCGGTTATAGACATTGAAATGAAAATTCCAAAGTGTTGATAAATAAATGTACCGATAACGGGGCCGATAACCATAAATAATGCCATGAGAGATTGAAAAAGGGCCATCACTCCCTGAAGCTGTTCAGGTGCTACATGCTGCTTAAATATCTTCATCGCAGACGGCTGAGAAAATTGAGATAGAATGGCCGAAAAGAAAGTGGACAGCAAAAGCACCTGCCATGACCCGTACCATAATGCCAACAAGACAATAAAAATAGAGGCAGCGGACAGCAAATCGCAACTAATCATGGTCCGTTTGGGCCGCCAACGGTCCGCGAATGTTCCTCCAATGATAGCGAACAGAAAAATAGGCATGAATTCAGCAACTGAAATGAGCGACACGTATACGGGATCATTATGAGTCAAATCTGTTACATACAACAGTATGGCAAAGTTGCGCACCCAAATGCCCAAATTTAACAGCGCATTGGAGGCAATAATGGTTCTTATATATGGATTATTAAACAACTACAAACTCTCCTTTCCTGTTTTTAGGGCGCATGCCCTTCGAGATATCATTTTAAATAAACAAAAAATATTTTTGTCTATGTAATAATAGATAATATAATAAATTAACTACTATTTAGTCAAATGTTTTTTGAATCCTGAAGAAAGTAGAGCATAGAAAATAAAGAGGTCAATGATCGTTAAAGACGTGAAATAGAATAGTAGTAAAAGTACTCACTTTAAACTTGTGAATTAGGAATGATATCTAATTGAAAAATTAATTTACATAATAAATATTATGTTAACTAAAAATGTTTATCTTAATAATAGGCGGCTGAATCCGATGTACCTTTTAAAATCATAGTGATATAATTACGCGTACATGCCTGAAAAGGAGCGAATGGAACGTAAATGAACTTTCAAGTAGATTTTTTATCTTTTTTTGTAATTCAGGTAGATGGAAAAGAAGGACAGGGTGGTAAGTCCTATAAGCATTATGCTACGATGGACGACTACGATTATGATGAAAGCGATGTTAAAAAATTTCTGGACGGGGAATTTACTCGTATTAGCAAGCGAAAGGTTGAAAAAAATCCCAGCACAGAGCAGGCACCGACCAAAATCGGCCGCTTTATCGTCGAACCGGAGCATGAATTGAGCAGTAATCCGAATTTCAATATGTTCGCCCGACTGCGGGCAGCAGAGGATAAGGAAGATTTTAAAAATGCTTGTGACGATCTGGTGCGGATGTATCTGGATACGAGCGCAGTACGCGGCGGAGCGCTGATCATTGTACAGGCTACCTTGAATACACACTCGGATGACCCGTTTATTTTTGTGCTAAAATGTGATTTCGAACCTAAAATTGCCAGAATTACGGAAAGCAGTCTGGTGAGTGAGGTCGAAATGGCTATTTCTGCCCGTAATATGAAATCCATCATGTATCCTTACATGCTTGAGGAGGGGATGAACGATGAATGGGAGCTTAAAATTCACCAGTCTTCGCATGCCCGGTATTTTGAAGATTTTTTGAAATTCGTGACCTATGAGCAATCCATGCCGGAAATCGTCAATGAGCATGTCATGGGCTTCGTTCAGAACTATGTAGAAACCAAATGGCCGGATGCATCTAATGAGGAAAGACAGCAGGAAGAGCGCGATCTGGAATTGTGGGCGGCGAGCGAAAAACGGGACCTGCAAGGGAAATGGGAACCTCTCCAGGTCGTAGAGGCTGCACAGCATATTGTCGAGCTGAAACCAGAAATTGAAGTTCGTTTCAAACTAGATGATACGGCCGTGCGTGGGCTACTGTCCGACTTTGGCGCCAAGCTGCATATCACGAAACTTCATGATCGATATGCACTTATTATTGAAGGTGACGCATTTACGTTTGAAAAGGGATTTTCACCGATTGAGCTGCTTCAACCTGAATCGTTTGAAACGGTGGCTGAGCGGCTAAAAGAGAAACGCCAGCATGAAAATGAGGATGCGGATGGCGATACGCCACCTTGGTAATTCGAATTCATAGCAGGACGACAAACTGAACTTTTACATTATAATGACTAAAAAAACTGGCCTCTCAACGGGTATTCCGCTGTGGAGGCCAGTTTTGTTTAGCTTTTATGTTCCCGATCTACACATGAACTTTGCTAATTTGATCTTTCAGCTTGTCCGCAGATTGAAGCAACCTGGCACGTTCCTCGTCATTGAGCGGAAGATCCAAAATTTCACGTACCCCATTGTGATCTACGATACTTGGAACACCTAAATATACGTCAGATACTCCGTTATAATTTTCCAGCAAGGTGGACACATTAAGTACTGACCCCTCGTCCCCGAGAATGGCGGCTACGATTCGGTCGAGAGCCAGCCCTATAGCATAAGAAGTTGCGCCTTTAGCATCTATAATTTCATAGGCAGCATTCTTGGTATTTTCAAAAATTTCATTTTTCGTTTCTTCACCCAGTTCCAGCGGAGTTCCAGCTACGTTGGCCGTGCTCCATACAGGTAACTCGGAGTCACCGTGTTCTCCAATAATGTGGGCGTGGATGCTTCGTGGATCGATGCCTTTTTGCTTCCCGATCAAATAGCGGAAGCGTGCGCTGTCCAGCAACGTTCCTGATCCAATGACTCTGCTTGAAGGCCAACCACTGCGTTTCCAAGAGATGTAGGAGAGAATGTCCACTGGATTGGTTGCGATCAGCAAAATGCCATGTGTATTGACCTTGACGATATTATCAATAATACTTTCAAAAATTTCGGCATTACGCTTGAGAAGATCAATACGTGTTTCTCCCGGCTTTTGTGAAGCTCCCGCTGCAACAATGATGATATCTGCATTACGGCAGTCTTCATAATCACCCGCCCATACTTTGACACCGCCGAGAAAAGGAAGCCCATGATTCATATCGAGCATTTCCCCCTTCGCCTTTTTGACGTTGACATCAATAAAGACAAGTTCTTGCATGCGTTGGCGCAGCAGCAGGGTGTAGCCGGTTGTTGTGCCAACCGCTCCCATGCCGACAATAGCCACTCTACTTCGTTTGTAAGGTTTTAAGCTCATAAAATCCTCATCTCCTTCTCGGGTTGTATACCTTTTCATTTTGGGATATTACTTAAAAATTTATCTTTCCAACTCAGTGTACCCTATATACTAACCCACCGCAAAGAAATATGACATTTTTCCTTGACTTCAAAGGCGAGCTCGCTAATAATTAATCGATGATAAGAACACGCACTAAAGCGTTGCAGCACCGATATTGACGCATGAAATTATGGAAAGAGGATTCGGCATATGGACTTATTTCGAAAAAAAACAGGACTGCTCCCGCATGAGGAAAGCGGATCTACAGGTCACTTAAAGAGAACAATGGGTGCCTTTGATCTCACCATGCTAGGTGTAGGATGTATTATCGGTACCGGGATTTTTGTTATTACTGGCAAGGCAGCAGCAGAAAATGCAGGTCCTGGATTGATGCTCTCCTTTGTTATTGCAGGTATTGCCTGCGTACTAGCAGCCTTATGTTATGCGGAGTTATCTTCTACAGTTCCCGCAGCTGGGAGCGCTTATGCGTATAGTTATATTGTATTTGGAGAAATTTTGGCCTGGGTACTGGGTTGGGACCTGATTCTGGAATATGGAGTGGCGGCCGCCTCTGTGAGTAGTGGATGGTCTGCATACTTTCAAGGCTTGCTGGCTGGATTTGATGTACATTTACCGCTGGCTTTAACCGCAGCCTTCGATTCGACCAAGGGAACCATTATTGATCTACCAGCCGTGTGCATCATTATGCTCATCACACTGTTACTGAGTCTCGGAGCCAAGGAGACGGTTCGATTCAATTTAATAATGGTTTGTGTTAAAGTCGGAGTTGTATTGCTATTTATTGCAATCGGTATCTTTTATGTTAAGCCTGACAACTGGACACCATTTTTGCCTTATGGATTTTCTGGTGTTTTGAGTGCTGCGGCAATCGTATTTTTTGCTTATCTGGGTTTCGATGCCATCTCAACTGCAGCCGAAGAGGTGCGCAATCCGCAGCGGAATATGCCCATCGGCATTATCTCTTCTCTTGCGATCTGCACGGTATTGTACATTGCCGTTTCAGTTGTGCTAACGGGAATGGTACCTTATACGCAGTTGGGGGTAAGTGATCCTGTTGCGTTTGCTCTCCGCTTTATTCATCAGGATTTCGTAGCCGGATTGATTTCAGTCGGTGCGATTGCGGGGATGACCACCGTTTTATTGGTGCTGTTGTTTGGTCAAACGCGGTTGATTTTCTCCATGTCACGTGATGGTCTTTTACCCGTATTTTTATCTAAAATAAATGCCAAAACTCAAACACCGATTCGAAGCACTTGGCTGGTAGGTAGTATTATCGCATTGGCTAGTGGATTGTTCCCGTTACATGCACTGACCAATTTGACGAGTATTGGAACCCTGTTCGCTTTTGCTGTGGTATCGGTAGGGGTTATCGTTCTGCGCAAGAAACGCCCTGATTTGAAAAGAGGCTTTACTGTGCCGTGGGTTCCGTTGCTCCCGCTTTTAAGTGCTTTGGTTTGCATCGGTCTGATGCTTCAGCTTCATATTAGCACCTGGATTGGATTCATTGTGTGGCTCCTGCTTGGATTGCTGATCTATTTCTTCTATGGATACCACAAAAGTTTGTTGAACCGTAAATCCTAATAAATTTTATAGTATAAAAAGCCGGCATCCTGCACTTTTGTGAAGGGGCCGGTTTTTTTTGTCATTACGCGAAATGTGTCACATAGAGGCGTTTATGGTATAATTCTGTTTCAGATAAGCTTTTGGCACGTGATTACAGCATGCCATCGAGGGAGGATTTTTATATGAAACTGCGCTGGCGTGCGCTCTTGGGGGGAGTACTACTGCTAATAGGTACTCTGCTGACTGCCTGTTCTGCTGAAGCCCCAGAAACGTTAACAAAACCTCCGATTGAGGAACCTGATGATCAGGGTCAGACGATTACTATTAATCCACCAGTGACTCCAAAGGTGGGCGATCCCAACGCCAAATATGTAGTTCAGACGCGAATAGCGGATTTTCATTTGATTGATAATAATAAAGGGTTAGTTTGGGGAGTTACCCATAATGAGCTCCGACTTTATGATACTCATGATGGCGGAAAGACATGGAATAATATTTCTCCCTCCGAAAACGTCCAATTTCAAGACAAACTTGAATATGGAAAGGACATCAGTTTCACTGATTCTCGTCACGGTTGGGTTGTCCGTCAAAATTTGGACAAAACAGCAACCGTCATTCTGAGAACAGCAGATGGAGGACAGAGCTGGGATGTTTCAGCGCTTCCAAGCGGGGACCATGTGAGCTCGATTCAATATGTAAATCCAACTACTGGCTGGATCATGGCATATGTAAATCTGAATGAGCAGGATCAACAAAAACTGTTGTATCACACCACTGACGGGGGAGCCACATGGAATAAAGTTGCGCAAAGTTCGGGTATGACATCTAACAAATCAGGCTCAGGTTTACCCGATCGGGGCAGCCTGGCGGGGATGAACTTTTCTTCCAACAATCAGGGGTTTGTAGCGATCAATCTGGATAACAGTGTTAAGTTGTACAAGACTTTGAATCAAGGGAAAACCTGGACTCCGGTAGCTAACAGAATACAGGGCTGCCCTCAGGCCAAAGCAGAAGCCCAGCAGTCTCTGAAAGGGAGCAGTGCCTCGTACTGGATTCCGGTTCTTTGCTATGGGGATAAGGCCATAAAATATAACGGACTGTTTACAAACGATACAGGGACACAATGGAACGGTATGCCTTTGGGTCTGAGTAGCAACATTAATTCTATTATCCCTGGCCGTACGTTTCTAAATGAAAAGGAAGGGTGGATCATAACCGAGACCGGAATGAGCCGTACAATGGATGGGGGGAAGACGTGGACAAGTCTCACAGGCAACAAAGTGCTACCTTTGAAGCTAAAAGACTACCCACGATCGGTTAAGCTCCGTTTCGCTTCCTCTTCGGTGGGTTGGCTTCTTTTGGAACGCCTTGATGACAAGAAGTCACTGCTGCTGAAAACGACGGACGGCGGTGCGAACTGGAGAATTTTATAATCGCTATAAAGGTGATTGCCCTGGGGTATTTTTCTCAGGGCGTTTTATTTTTAAAAAATTTAAATTTTATACGACTATATGTGAAAAAAATCACAAACTAACGAATAAGCCGCTGTTATACTAAACCTGTAAACAACGATAGGAGTGATAATCATGAGAGCGAATCAGGATCATATGTTAACCCAATACTACCTACAATTTTGTTATACTTGCCAGGATGCCTATGGTTGCACGACTGAAGAGGACTGCAAGCAGTGTGCAGAGCGTTACGCTGAAGACGAAGATCATGAAGCTCTGGATGAAACACAACGTTATCTCCAGCTTGTACATGTATAAATCAATGAATCATTCTGATATCGCCATATCTTGAGCCTCCCGGATTATTCCGTGGGGGCTCTTGGCGTTCTTGAGGGTTGCTATCAAATTTGGGCAGGAACATACATATACTGTTATGGAAAGCTTAGGTCAGGTCAGGATGCCCGGTCGTTTCCCTGTGGAATGCCTGGCGGAGAGGAGTGCGGTGCATGGGTTTTGAATCATTATGGATGTTCGATTGGCTGGGCACGGTACTGCCCGTATTTTTCGTTGTCGTGTTGGGTATTGTCGTGTTATCGGCAGGCAGGGAAGTCATGGAATGGAGTCGAAATAAAAGGCAGCCTGTACTGACGGTCGGTTCCCGAATTACGGCCAGAAGGACACATCTCCAACAGAGGCGGCAGGAGGAACAAGGGACTCGCACCTATACTTTCTATTACGTAACCTTCGAAGTGGAAAGTGGCGACCGGATGGAGTTTAAGGTATCTGGGGAAGAATATGGTCAATGCGCTGAAGGGGATGAGGGACGGCTTACTTTTCAGGGTACAAGGTATATCGGGTTTCAGCGTCTTAATCGCTATAGCTTGGAACAGGTTAAAATGTAGAATTCAGTCTAATTATTTTTGGATTCATTTACAGCCTTCTGTAAGAAACCAGGGTAGGGGGCTGTAGATGTTTCTTGTTCGGCACATTTTGGTACATATATACTAGAACAGAGTAGTTCAGAGGAGGAATGATTCGTGTCATTTGAGGGACAAGTTGTTATTGTAACAGGAGCGGCGCATGGCATCGGGAAAGAGGTCGCTTTTGCCTACGCTGCTCAGGGTGCCCATGTTGTATTTGCGGACTACAATGAGGAAGAGGGTGCCGCAGCCGCTGCAGTAGCCCGGAACGAGGGCTATCAGGCCATTTTTATTCCTTGTGATGTACGAAAGGAAGAAGATATTGTGGCGCTAATCCGTGCCACGGTAGAAGAATACGGCACGATTCATACGCTAATTAACAACGCAGGCGTATCCAAATGGAAATCTCCATATGAGTTAACGCTAGCAGAATGGGATGACATTTTGAATACTAACGTACGCAGCTGTTTTATTGCCACTAGGGAAGCAGCTAAGGTGATGAAACGAAACGCAGAAGGTGGCTCTGTGGTCAATATGACCTCTACACGAGCTTTCATGTCAGAGCCGAATACAGAAGCCTACGCGGCATCCAAAGGAGCCATTGTGGCCCTTACGCACGCGATGGCCATATCACTAGGAAAGGACGGGATTCAGGTCAATTGCATCAGTCCAGGGTGGATTGAAACCGGGGATTATGAGCAATTGCGTACAGAAGACCATCAACAGCATCCGTCTGGGCGAGTAGGAATCCCTAAGGACATCGCACGGGCCTGTCTGTATTTGACACAACCCGGCAATGATTTTGTAACTGGTACGAATCTGGTAATAGATGGTGGCATGACGCGTAAAATGATTTACGAGCCGTAGTAAAAGCCTAAATGAGTAGTCCCAATTTTGGGGCTATTTTTTTTGTTTTTCTGGACTGTCACCCATTGGGCATTTGTACCATATGATAGGGTATGTGATGGAGAAGCGAGGAGGGGACGCGTTGGCTGTAATCAAGACCAACTCAGAGGATGTAAGGACACTCGCCCGATTGATGCGGGCAGAGGCCGAAGGAGAAGGAGAGCAGGGGATGCTCATGGTTGGCAATGTCGGAGTAAATAGGATTTTGGGCAATTGTCTGGATTTTCAGGGGATTCGCCTTATGAACGATATGGTGTTTCAAAGTCCAGGCGGATTTGAAGCTACCCAAAAGGGGTACTTTTATCAAAGAGCCCGTGACCGTGACATTCGTCTTGCCCGTCGTGTCATTAATGGGGAAAAAATACGCCCGGCGTCCAATGCATTATGGTTTTTCAGACCGGCAGGAGACTGTCCGAACACCTGGTATAACCAGACCAATACCGGACGTTTTAAAGCCCATTGCTTTTTTAGCCCGTCTGTACAGGATTGTCCTGCCGTCTATTAGAACGCTTCAACATGAGTTTGAATAATTTAAAACCATTTTAGGAGGAATTTACATGATTTCACAGCAAGCTTACCGTCCTGTTTCTTATCCTGCTGGTAGCGGGTATCCCGAATGGCCCAGAGGGATGAATCCGGTCGGAACTATGCAGCCCATCAGCACCTTCCCCCCTCAGGTTAACAGCGGTAGTGCGATGACACCGGCTGGTATGGTGGTACAGAGCCAGACTCCACAATTTGAGCAATCATATATTGAAAACATTTTGCGCTTGAACTTGGGTAAAACAGGTACCTTTTATATGACGTATGAAAATAACCGGGAATGGAATGCGAAAATATTCAAAGGTATTCTGGAAGCAGCGGGTCGTGACCACATTATTATCAGTGATCCGGCTACGGGCAAGCGGACGATTTTGCTGATGGTGAATCTGGACTATGCTACTTTTGATGAGCCATTGTTGTACCAATATCCCGGCGTCATCGGGAATCCGGGTGCATCCCCGGTTCGCTGATGCCTTTATATATATGAGTCTACATCCTCTGCCAGACGGCAGGGGATGTATTTTGTTTATAATCTTTCTCAAATATAGTAGCTTTCTTGGTGGTAAGCGGCGAAAACGAGAGCTTTACGACCTAAATGATAGTGGAGCTGTTTTTTCTGACATTGCTTGTGGTTTGACTGTATAGAGTATAGTTATATAATTAAATATAAGCTGATGAATAATCTAATCATTTATGCGGAATATGGCTTTGGAAGCCGGAAGGAGTGAATGTGTTGGGAAGTTGACGCTGCTTATGATGTGTTATCGTTCTGTCTATGATGAAACTATCCGAAGGAGGTGCGCCTGTCTGCCGTAATGACGGCTGATGGGGAGCATATTGAGTGACCCTTTACCGAGTATGTTTAACTTATTTATTGTTTTTGCATTAGTACTATTGAATGGTTTTTTTGTATCTGCGGAATTTGCCATGGTGAAGGTCAGAGGCAGCCGTATTGAGACTTTGGTGGAGGCGGGCAATAAAAAGGCCGTATACGCCGCCAATATGTTACACAACTTGGACGCTTATTTGTCTGCCTGCCAGTTGGGTATTACACTAGCATCGTTGGGACTAGGATGGATCGGAGAGCCGGCCATCGCACATTTGATCAAACCTGTATTTACAGCCGCTGGATTAGGAGCGGTATATGTGCACGGTACTGCCGTGGTTATTGCATTTATTGTCATTACGATTCTGCATATTGTGTTGGGTGAATTGGCGCCCAAAACGATAGCTATTCGTAAATCTGAGACCATTACGCTGTATTCAGCCATGCTGATGACTTGGTTTTACAAGTTGATGTATCCATTCATATGGGCGTTAAATGGAATGGCGAACAGCCTGCTGCGTTTATTCCGTCTGGAGCCGGTATCCGAAAATGATGATTCCGCGCATACGGGGGATGAAATACGTATTCTGATGAAAGAAAGCAATAAGAGCGGACTAATTGATAATACGGAATTGGCGCTTGTTGATAATATATTTGATTTTACCGACACGACCGCCAGGGAAATCATGATTCCGCGAACTGAGATGATCTGCTTATACAGTAATGAGTCCACAGAAGAAAATCTCGCGATTGCGACGGAAAGCATGAGAACCCGTTATCCAATCTGCGCCGAAGATAAGGACCATATTATCGGCTTTATCCATATTAAGGACCTTCTGCGGGCGAACACACTGGATACCCGTACGATGATTCGACCGATTCTTGCTGTCCCTGAATCTACACAAATTAGTGATCTGCTCAAACGCATGCAGCGTAGCAAGACGCAAATCGCAATTTTGATTGATGAATATGGCGGTACATCGGGTATGGTAACGCTGGAAGATATTATGGAAGAAATCGTTGGTGAAATTCAGGATGAGTTCGATCAGGAACGTCCGAGTTGTGAGCAGATTAATGACGAGGAATTTTCCATTGACGGCATGTTATTAATTGATGAAGTGAACGACCGCTTTGGACTGGATCTTGATCATGAGGATTATGATACGGTAGGGGGTTGGCTATACTCACATGTCGAGGTTATTCCCCCACAGCCTGGCCAGTCTGTAGTGTTTGAGGGATGTATGTTCACGGTAGAAGAGGTTGAAAACAAGCGGATTTCACGTATTCGGCTGATAAAACAGCCTTTCGTCGTGGAAGAAGCAGGAGTCTCATAACGGAATAAATTTGGAGAGCGACCTTGAAAGATGTGGGGTCGCTTTTTAATTTGTCTTCTTTACAGAAAGGACATGAATTGATATGATGTTTGTGTTATTGTCAACCTCATTATATTTTTTTAGGTTGACAATAAGAAAAGAATTTTCTCTACGCTGAAAATTTTATCCATTTACATGATCATTAAATTTTGGGAGGCAAGAAGTATGAATTTACAAAACAAGGTTATAGAATGGGGCTCGTTGGCTGAAAAAGCGATAGATGGTAGCCATGTTACACTGGAAGAAGGTATAGCGGTACTGGAAGCCGACGATGAGGAGTTATTACCGATTATGCAAGCTGCATTTCGAGTACGACACCATTTTTATGAAAAAAAAGTAAAGCTCAACATGATCATGAACGCCAAAAGTGGCTTGTGCCCGGAGGATTGCGGTTATTGCTCACAATCTATCGTATCCACGGCGCCTGTGAACAAGTACAGTATGTTGGACAAGGAATCACTGTTGGCTGGAGCTAGGGAAGCAGTAGCACGGAGAGCAGGGACGTATTGCATCGTAGCTTCGGGCAAGGGCCCAACAGATCGGGAGCTGGATCAGGTGATTGAGGCTGTACAAGAAATTACTCACACAATGCCACTCAAAATTTGCGCTTGCTTAGGGATTCTCAAGGGAGATCAGGCACGGCGGTTGGCAGAGGCTGGGGTACATCGATACAATCATAATTTAAATACAAGTAAGGCCAACTATCCCTCGATTACAACCACACATACATACGATCAACGCGTCGAAACTGTGAAAATGGCACAATCTCACGGAATGTCTCCATGCTCTGGCGTTATTATCGGGATGGGGGAAACGAATGAGGAAATCGTTCAAATGGCTTATGCCTTACGGGAGTTGGATGCTGACTCTATTCCGGTTAACTTCTTGAATCCAGTCCCCGGAACCCCATTGGAGGGAGCAAAGCGAATATCACCTATCCAAGCTTTGAAAGTGCTGGCACTGTTCCGATTCATCTGTCCATCCAAAGAAATACGCGTTGCAGGTGGACGAGAGTTGAATTTACGCTCGTTACAACCGCTTTGCCTGTATGCAGCGAATTCAATTTTTGTAGGAGATTATTTAACGACAGAAGGCCAAGAGGTCATATTTGATCATCAAATGATTGAAGATCTTGGTTTCGAAATTGAGATGTGTGCCCTTTCAACCGTATAATAGAAATTGTACAAACTTGGAAGGGAGAGTTAAACAATGAGCGAAAAAGTATTTATTAGTCCAGGTAAATATGTGCAAGGGAAAAATGTGATTGATAAAACAGGTGAGTATGTTAAGCCATTAGGCCATACTGCCTTGGTTATTGCGGACAAGCTGGTTTGGGAGATTGCAGCCGACCGCGTGGTAAAAAGTCTGGAACTGGCTGATATTACAGCAGTTAAAATTGAATTTCAAGGGGAAGCCTCCAAAAACGAAGTCAACCGTATTGTGGATCAGGGACGAAGCGCCCAGGTCGACATTGTCATTGGTGTAGGTGGCGGTAAAACGCTGGATACCGCTAAAGCTGTAAATGAACTTCTCGGTTCTTCAGTTGTGATTATTCCAACGACTGCTTCTACAGATGCCCCTACTAGTGCACTATCTGTTTTGTACACCGACGAAGGTGCATTTGATACGTATTCCTTTTTCAGTAAAAATCCGAGCCTGATCCTGGTGGACACAAAAGTCATATCTCAAGCACCGCCCTTATTCCTCTCCTCAGGCATTGCAGATGCCATGGCGACGTGGATTGAAGCCCGTGCGGTCATTGAAGCTCGTGCAACGACAATGGCTGGTGGTTTGCCAACTTTGGCGGCAGAAGCCATTGCGTCCAAGTGTGAGGAAGTTCTTTTCGATTACGGACTGCAGGCTTACGAATCCGTGAAACGCAAAGTCGTCACACCTGCGCTTGAAGCGGTAGTGGAGGCGAATACGTTGCTAAGCGGTTTGGGCTTTGAAAGCGGCGGTTTGGCAGGCGCACATGCGATTCACAATGGTTTTACCGTTCTGGAAGGAGATATTCATCACCTAACACATGGTCAGAAGGTAGCTTTTGGCACCTTAGTCCAGCTTGCCTTGGAAAAAAGACCTTTGTCCGAGGTGGAGCGGTATATTGACTTTTATCTAAAACTCGATCTGCCTGTCACGCTGGAAGACATTAAGCTACAGGAAACTTCCCGAGAGGATTTGTACCGGGTAGCTCAGGCTGCTACCAAAGAAGGCGAAACTGCTCACAATCTACCATTTGCTGTCACAGCGGATGATGTGCTTGATGCAATTTTAGCGGCTGACCAGTATTCACTTGCCTATAAGGCCAAAATTGGACATAGAAACTAACTCCATACGAAATAAAGTAGATTCAAAGGCCGCTGATCAGCGGCCTTTTTTCCATTATTTAACTTGCAACTTATGTTATGATTTTTATGATACATAAGCAGGAAATGCCGGCAGTATATTTATGGCTTCCCTAAAATTTGAGAGGAGTTTAGCGATGGCAAAATGGAATGTAGAAGATCAAGGTACTCAATATAGTATTGAGTACAAGCGTAGCTTAACTGGCGGGAAAATTATTGTGAATGGAAGCGAGCAGAAGGTTAAAAGCCAGAATGCATTTTTGAACTTGATTGATTTTCCTATTAGATTGAAAGAAAAAGCTGTAAATGTTGTTGTCATTGGCAACAAAGCGGATTTAGCTGTGGACGGTGTATATCTTGGGTCCAATCAACCTTATGTTCCTGTGAGTAAAGTTCCGGGCTGGAGTTGGGCTTTTGTCGTGGTCAGCTTGGTTATAGGATTGCTATTTTCAGGGATTTTCGGTGTGTGTATAGGAATATTGGGCAGCATGTTTTACGTGAAATCATCTTTATCCATGCATCAAACCACCAATCGAAGAGTTGTAAATTGCTTTATTGTCTTTCTCATCATCAGCGTGATACAAATTGTTTTTGGAATTGCAGCGAATTCTTGGATTAACACGTTGTAAAATAGATCAACTTAGCCTAAGGTTGAAGCAAGAAGGCTCTCACGCATGAAGCGGTGAGAGCCTTTTTGCCGTGTTAGATCGCCCAATTTCCTTTACGGAAGATAGGTTCCTCAGTACCGTCCTCAGTAACGCCGTTGATGTCCATTTCACCTGAACCGATCATAAAGTCGACGTGAGTCAGACTGGAATTCAGGCCGTTGGCAGCCAACTGCTCTTGAGTCATATCCTTGCCGCCTTTAAGGTTAAATGCATAAGCATTACCGATGGCCAAGTGGTTAGAGGCATTTTCATCAAACAACGTATTATAGAATAAAATATTTTTATCAGAGATAGGTGACTTGTGAGGTACAAGAGCAACCTCACCCAGGTAGTGTGAACCTTCATCCATTTCTACGAGATGCTGAAGAGTTTCCAAACCGGTTTCTGCCTGAACATCGACAATACGTCCATTTTCAAAAGTCAGTGAAAAGTTGTCGATGATATTTCCGCTGTAGCTAAGTGGCTTGGTGCTGCTGACCTTACCGTTCACTCCCGTTTTAAGCGGAGCTGTAAACACTTCCTCAGTAGGCATATTGGCTACAAAAGTATGTCCCTGTTGGTTGACGCTTTCAGCCGCTACCCACAGATGATCTTTTGCCAATTCGATGGTGAGATCTGTGCCTGGAGCCAGATAATGCAGCTTTTTATAGCGTTTGGCATTTAAAATATCAGATTTACTGGAAAGGGTTTTCAAATGCTCTTTCCATGCCTCCACGGGGTTATCCAGATCCACACGCACGGTGCTGAAAATGGCATCCCACAGTTTATCCATTTGCTCGGAAGCTGGTAGATCAGGGAATACTTTGGCAGCCCATTCTGCAGAAGGATAAGCAATCAGAGACCAACTGAATTTGTCAGCCATTTGATATTCGCGGTATTGACGTAATTCATGTGACCGCACGCGCTGAGCAGCAGTAATTCGGCTGGACGGAATCCCCTGAAGCAAATCCGGATTTTCTGCAATGACATGGAGTACAGCTGCGCCATTTTCGACCTCTTCAGTCATTTCGGCTGCGTACCATTTGGGAGCAATATTAAAAGTTTCATCAGGAGCTAGTTCATACTGTAATCGAGTAATGGTCTCATCACTCCATTTTACTGTAACCAGCTTGGCTCCGGCAGTATACGCTGATTTGACGATAAGTCTCACGAGTTCGGCGGACAAAATTGGTGCATGAACGATGAGTGTCTGCCCAGGATGGACATTGGCGCCGACCCGAACGGCTAACTCGGCATATTTTTGCAATTTTTGTTGAAAATCTGACATGTAACTTTCCTCCATTTCACGAAAAGCCTTAAATAAGGCTTGGGTAACTTGCACAGTTTTTTTGCAAATTCCACACATAGCTTATATATTGTACAATGTAACGAAAAGGTTCACAAATTAGTTTTGGTACTATTTAGTGAAAATGAAAGGGCGGATAGATGAATGACAGAGCAAAATTCACCTCAGGAAGTGAAAGAAGTACATATTCAACAGGCACAAATGACAAGAGATGAGAATGGTGCTTATTTGGGCCAAGTGGTATTTGGAGTAGACGGGCAGAGTTCTGTATATGAAATCACATTCCACAGTAAAAGAGGAAAGGAATGGGATTACAGTCTCCATTTTGCGGGGGAGCCACGGGTGGAGGAAGAGATGCTGCAAATGGATAGCTGGATTGAAGAGAACGATGATTTATTCGACTATTTGCTAGATACGGCATGGAGCAAATTACCCGAGTAATGTAAACATGGTCTATTTTCTTGACAAGCGGATTATATTTAGCAGTGTCCGCATAATCTGCTGACATGGGGGAAGCCTAAAGGTCGATATTAACAGTAAATTCCATGTGAATAGGAGGGTGAAGCTTTGGCAAATCATCTGTTCACCGAAGGAATGACGGCAAATGAAGAGGCTGCTCCCGATCTCCTGAGCTTACGGACGCTATTTGTAAATATGTGTTTTATTGGGGAGCCAGGAAGCCGTTCCTGGGTGCTGGTGGATACGGGGATGACAGGATTTACGGACTCGATTATACGCCTGGCAGAGAAACGGTTCACTGGCCCTCCGATCGCTATTGTGCTTACACATGGTCATTTTGATCATGTAGGTTCGGTTATTGAGTTGGTACAGCATTGGGGTACACCTGTTTATGCACATCCTTTGGAATTACCTTATTTGACGGGAATGAAGGATTATCAAAAACCTGACCCTAGTGTAGGGGGAGGTTTAATGTCGGGCATTTCCTTCTTATACCCCAGTGATGCTATAGATCTCGATGATCGCATCACCTCCCTGCCCCAAGATGGCAGTGTCCCTGGTGCCCCTGGTTGGAAGTGGCTGCATACGCCAGGACATACACCTGGTCATGTATCGCTTTTTCATGAGCGAAGAAGGTTAATGGTGGCCGGTGACGCTTTTATTACGGTGAAACAGGAATCGGCACTGGCCGTTATTTTACAGGAAAAAGAAATACACGGGCCTCCTGCGTATTTTACAACAGATTGGCAAGCTGCGCAGCGCTCGGTGGAAATGCTGGTCAAGTTAAAGCCTGAGATTGCAGTTACAGGACATGGTCATTATATGCATGGTGCTGAGCTGACAGATCAGCTAGAGCGACTGGCAGGAGATTTTGAGCACATGGCTGTACCCAAACAAGGACGTTATGTGTAGTCATGTGTGAAGGACGATGCCTTGCGGGGCATCGTTTTTTTTGTGGACGTGGAATTTTTTTGCTCAGCATGGTATAGTCAAGCCAAAAGCTAAACGCTTTCATTAAACATCGTCATTTCATCAAGGAGGATTTTTTGATGACACAACAACATGCTGCAATTGGTGATCTTTATTATGGAATACCGGCGATTCGTCTTAAATTTGGACGATATGAAGCGGTTGCCCTGCCGGGAAACGGCGCAAATCTGATTTCTTTTCGTGACAATGAAACGGGATATTCTTTTCTGCGTGAGCCAGATGCTGAAAGCATAGAGGCTTTTAAGCAAAGCCCGTCCGTTTACGGAATTCCTTTCCTGTTCCCTCCGAATCGGTATGAGGATGGAAAATTCCTGTGGAATGGTGTTACATATGAGCTGCCGATAAATGAAGAGGCGACCCACAACCATCTGCACGGCTTTTTACACACTGTTCGGTGGGAGGTCGAGGACTACGGTTCCGGGGAGCAGGGCAGCTATGTGGTAATGAATCAGCATGTAAGGGAAGGACATCCCATGTTCCGCTATTTACCCTTCACCTTTACCATGAAACTAACGTACAGTCTGGACGAATTTGGCCTGCATCAGCGTTATGTGATCCATAACGAGGGCGATCAACCGATCCCCAATTTATTTGCCTTTCACACAGCGATTCGCGTTCCGTTCGTACCCGATAGCTCGCCTGAGGACTACAAGATTAAGGTCACAATCGGTGAGCGTCGTGAGCTGACGGAACGGTTGTTGGCCACAGGTCAGTTCCAGCCTTTATCTCCGGAAGAGGAACTGCTGAAGACGACGGGAGTTAGTCCTTATTTTGCCTCTATGGATAATCATTACACGGCAGCTCCGCAAAATGGACGCAACTACATGGAACTGACACACAGTAAGACAGGTGCTACCCTCGTATACGATGTAGGTACAGCTTATAAGCATTGGATGATCTGGAATAACAAAGCGAACAAGGAATTCATCTGTCCTGAGCCGCAAATGAACATGATCAATGCACCGAATCGTCCAGACCTACCAGCGGAGGAGATCGGATTGATAGCACTGGCTCCAGGCCATATTTTTGAAGCAACCAGCCGTTTGTATTGTATTACACCTAATAAATCGAAATCCTAGCATTTAAATTTATCCTTATAGGCCTGTATCGTGTCCAACGGTGCAGGCTTTATTTGGGGTTGTAAAGCACAGGTAAGGGCCAATGGGGAAGGAGGACGAAAAAGGTTGCAGAATGCCAAGCAGTCATAGTATGATACGAAACAGGAGATGATCAGATGAATTTTCCTTTTCAAGCCGTCAAACGCAAGCAAATCGCCGATGAAGTAGCTGAACAGCTGCAACGAAAAATTGCTACTGGTGAATGGGATGTGGGCACTAAGATTCCAACCGAACCTGAGCTCATGAAGCTATTCGGAGTCGGGCGATCTACAGTACGTGAAGCGGTTAGCGTTCTGGTGCATGCCGGTCTATTAGAGAAAAAGCAAGGACACGGAACTTTTGTTTGCCAACCGACAACTTCTCAAGAGCCATTGGATTACCGTCTAAGCCGTGCTGAAATTATTGAGGTTTATGAAGTGCGGAGTGTGTTGGAACTAGAGATTGCCAGATTGGCTGCGTTACGTCGTAAAGACGAGGATCTACGCTTGATGCGTGAGGCGCTGGATCGTCGTGCTGCAACCCTGGCCGCTGGAGATATGAACGGGTATTTGGATGCGGATATCACTTTTCACTTGGCTGTTGCCGGAGCTACACGCAATAAGGTGCTTACAGATGTATATGGCAGCTTTGTAGAGGCCATTCGCAAGGCGTTGAACAATCTCATTACCGATCCGGCGATGCAAAATCATTTTACTGTGCAGCATGAAAAAATATATGAAGCAATCCGGGATCAGGATGGCAAGGCTGCCGAGATGTATAGTATTCAACATTTGGACGGCACCAAGCTGGAGCTGCAAAAGCATATGGGAAGTTCATAATTTTTTTTACTCTTAAACATCAGATGATCGGATGAATAAAATATTTAAACCTTCTACTTGAGCATCTCCTAAAATCAAACCAAAGGTGGTATCTGTATGCGCAAAATATGGGTGTTGGACACAACGTTAAGAGATGGAGAACAATCACCAGGAGTTAGCTTAACTAGCACGGAAAAGGTGGAAATTGCCCTTCAGCTGCAAAAATTAGGCGTAGATCGGATTGAGACCGGCTTTCCAGCAACCTCGCCTGGTGAGATCACCAGCATGCAGGAGATTGCCAAACAGGTTACCCAAGCGACACTGGTTGGTTTTGCGCGCTCGAAAGAACAGGATATTGATGCGGTCAGAGAGGCGCTACGAGGAGCAGAGGATGCCTGTCTTCATTTGTTTCTGGCTACCTCACCTATTCACCGCCACCATAAGCTTCGAATGGATAAAACGAAAGTATTAGAGACCGCTGCTGCTGCCATTCGTTATGGACGCAAGTATTTCAGCAAGGTAGAATTTTCAGCAGAGGACGCCAGTCGTACCGAACTGGACTTTATTTGTGAGGTCGTAGATATGGCGATTCGTGCTGGAGCGACAATCGTCAATTTACCGGATACGGTGGGATATGCCTCCCCGGATCAGTTCGGTGAAATGTTTAGAATTGTAAAACAACAAGTGCCCGGTATCGAAAAAATACAACTTAGCACACATTGTCATGATGATCTTGGTATGGCAACAGCTAACACGCTGGCGGCCATCCGTAATGGTGTAGACCAATTTGAAGGTACCATCAATGGCATCGGTGAGCGAGCCGGAAATACACCTATCGAAGAAGTTGCACTGGCCCTTGACACCAGAACCGAGCTTTATGGTGCACAAACGAGTCTGGTTTTAGAGGAACTGTATGCTACCAGTCGCCTGGTGAGCAAACGAACGGGGATGTCGGTGCCGGGAAACAAGGCCATTGTTGGAGCCAATGCGTTTGCTCACGAGTCTGGTATACACCAAGACGGGATGCTTAAAGAGCGTACAACATATGAGATCGTGTCCCCTGAGCGTATTGGTCTGAAGACGAGTAAACTTGTGTTGGGCAAGCACTCGGGTCGACATGCATTTAAAGAAAAACTGGCGGACATGGGGTTTGATGCTTTGACGGAGGAACAGCTGCAAGAGACGTTCCGCAAATTCAAAGCATTGACGGATAAGAAAAAACAGGTGTTGGATGAAGACTTGCTCGTCCTGATGGACGAAAGCCGCAATGCCTCGCCTCAAATGTACACACTGGATTCCATTCAGGTGTCTTATGGTAATCAGTCGGTTCCAGTCGCATCCATTCGATTGGGTAAACAAGATGGGACAGCAATTGATGAAGTGGCAATGGGTAACGGTTCTGTAGATGCGATTTTCCATGCTATAGACAAGGCCAGTGGTGAAGAGGTGGAGTTGGAGGATTATTCGATCCAATCTGTAACTTATGGCAAAGACGCATTGGGGGAAGTGCACGCCATTTTGAGGCAAGGAGAGTACACAGCTCTGGGAAGAGGCACAAGTACTGATATTTTGGAAGCTAGCGCTAAAGCTTACATCGATGCGCTGAACAAGCTACTGGGCAGAAAAGAAGTACATGCCAAAAGCAATATCACCATTAGTTGATCCTAGTGGTCAGGCTTGTAGACGAATTTTCCTTCTTCCTCCTCTGGCCTCATCGTAAAAAAGCGCTTGCAAAATAAATGATAACATTTGAAATTTAATGTATAATAGGCAAGAGAGATCACCATATTTTGTCTGAATTACATAGGCCAAGAGGAGGAAATGAGTTGAACTACCGCATTGAAAAGGATACGTTGGGCGAAATCAAAGTACCGGCAGACCGTCTGTGGGGAGCGCAAACACAGCGCAGCAAGGAAAATTTCCCGATTGGCTCGGAGAAAATGCCATTAGAGGTCATACAGGCGTTCGCGGTGCTTAAAAAGAGCGCGGCGATCAGTAACTATAAGCTGGGTAAGCTATCACAGGAGAAGCAGGACGCGATTATTTATGCAGCGGACGAGATTCTCGCAGGGCGGGTTGATGACCATTTCCCGTTGGTTGTATGGCAGACAGGGAGCGGAACGCAGTCCAATATGAATGTGAATGAAGTGATTGCTCATCTGGGGAGCCAATGGTTACAAGAGCAGGGAAAGGATGCGAAGCTGCATCCCAATGACGATGTTAACATGTCGCAAAGCTCGAATGATACGTTTCCCACGGCGCTTCATGTAGCGGGTGTCATTGCAGTGGAAGACCGTTTGTTGCCTGCCATCGATAAGCTGAAAGAGACTTTTCAACAGAAGTCAGAGCAATTCAAGGATATTATAAAAATTGGACGAACCCATTTACAAGATGCGACACCGCTTACGCTGGGTCAGGAAATAAGTGGTTGGTATGCCATGCTGGACAAGAGCAAGCGAATGATCATCGACACGGTGCATTACATGAAGGAGCTGGCGATTGGCGGTACAGCGGTGGGGACTGGAATTAATGCTCATCCAGAGTTTGGCTCCCGAACCTCAGCGGAAATTTCCAGTTTCACTGGCAAAACGTTCACTTCCGCACCCAATAAATTTCATGCACTGACTAGCCACGATGAAGTGGTGGCCGTACATGGAGCAGTCAAAGCGCTCGCTGCCGATTTGATGAAAATCGCCAATGATGTTCGTTGGCTGGCAAGTGGTCCGCGTAGCGGCTTGGGCGAAATCACGATTCCTGCTAACGAGCCAGGTAGCTCCATCATGCCCGGCAAGGTGAATCCGACCCAGAGTGAAGCACTGACGATGGTCGTTACACAAGTCATGGGGAATGATGCAGCTATCGGCTTTGCAGCAAGTCAGGGTAATTTTGAACTGAACGTGTTTAAGCCAGTCATTATATACAATTTTTTGCAGTCTGTTCATCTGCTGGCCGATTCCATCATTGCTTTTAATGACAACTGTGCCGTTGGCATCGAGCCTGATCTCACGAAGATTGAGCACAATTTGAATAATTCACTGATGCTGGTGACGGCATTGAATCCACATATCGGATATGAAAATGCCGCTAAAATCGCCAAACTTGCACATGCAGAAGGGCTGTCCCTAAAAGAAGCGGCACTCCGCAGCGGACTGTTGACTGAAGAACAGTTCGATCAATATGTTGTACCTGCGCATATGATTCATCCTAAAGCCTAAAGCACGACGATTGTCTCTGCTTAAGCTTTATAAAAAATATACAAACCAGCTCATGGAGTGCGATTTAGCACAAACCATGAGCTGGATTTTTTATTTTATTATATAATTTTTTGTTTAGAATTAGTATTCTGTGTGATTTGAGGGTATATAGATAAAAGGCGAAAAATTGAACATCTATTTTCAAGATAGGAGAAGCCGTATGGAACAGACAACCGTTATTAATTTTATTGTGCTTTTGCTGTCCGGCTTGCTGCTGGTCGGTGTGCTGACTACCAAATTTTCCAGCCGTTTCGGTATGCCTGCGCTCGTATTGTTTATTGCCGTAGGTATGGTGCTCAGTCAGTTTATTTATTTTGATAATGCCTTTATCACACAGCTAGTTGGCATTCTCGCGCTCATTGTAATCTTGTTTGAAGGCGGGATGCAGACAAAGTTTGCAGATGTTAAGCCAGTTATTCGACCTGCCTTGTCATTATCAACGTTGGGGGTCATCATTACGACCGTAGTCATTGGCGTCTGCGCCAAGTTTATTTTAGGCGTAAGCTGGATGGAATCCATGCTGTTTGGCGCTATTGTTGGTTCGACCGATGCGGCAGCCGTGTTTTCCGTTCTAGGAGGTAAAAACATCAAAAAACGAATTACCTCAACGCTCGAAGCGGAATCCGGCAGTAATGACCCGATGGCTGTTTTTCTCACAGTAACATTGATTGAGCTGATACATCACCCTGAGCAATCCATTTGGATACATATCTTGTTATTTTTATGGGAAATGGGCTTTGGTTTAGCCGTTGGTTTTGTACTCGGACGCTTAGGTGTATATGCCATTAATAAAATGAATTTTGATTCATCCGGTTTGTATCCTGTGATGGCATTGGCATTTGCGGTCTTGACGTATGCGGCGGCATCGTTACTAGAGGCAAGCGGATTGCTGGCGGTGTATGTCATGGCGATTGTATTGGGAAATTCCGACTTGACCTACAAGCGATCTATTATTCATTTTAACAATGGCTTCGCCTGGATGGTGCAGATTATGATGTTTGTCCTGCTCGGGTTATTGGTCTTTCCCGATCAATTGCTGGGCATTGCGTGGCAAAGCTTGGCGCTCTCCTTCATCCTCATGCTCGTGGCTCGTCCAATAGGCGTGTTCCTAAGCTTGCTTTTTTCCAGGTACTCTGTGCGCGAGAAAACACTGTTATCCTGGGCAGGACTGCGTGGGGCGGTACCTATTGTACTCGCAACCTATCCTTTACTGGATGAGATGGATGTAGGACCTTTGTTTTTTAATGTTGTATTTTTCGTCGTGCTCACTTCTGCGATTATTCAAGGTACCACTATTTCGTGGCTAGCGGTGAAGCTTGGCTTGATGGACCCTAACGAGACGTCGTCTCCATCACTGCTGGAATTAGTTTCACTGGGAAAAACTACTTCGGAAATCAACCACATTCAGGTACAAAATGGGATGTCGATAGCGGGCAAAGCGATTCAGGATATACAGTTGCCTGAAGATATTTTATTCACAGCCATCATTCGGAACGAGCAAATTATTGCCCCGAGAGGCACGACGGTGATTGAACCGGGCGATACTTTGTACGTGCTTAGTCCCAAACTCAAGCGACAGCAGATGAAAGAGCTGTTCATGCTGCTCGAACCGGAGGCTGCTCCGTAAATAGGATATCACCCCTATATTTACAGTCCTTCACATTTATGTGAAGGACTTTTTAATGTATTCTTTTTCAGAGTGGATGAATCTGTTAAAAAATTGACACTATCATTCTACAAAATTAGTTTATGATATTGTCGTTAGATGTCGCAGCCTATCGTTACGGATCATTTGATGGGCAATAGTGATGAAATACGATAGAAGTCACCAAACAGGAGAGATGATGAATGAAACCGGAAGTCTTGCCACAGCGTGCAGCAGCTCGCAGGCAGAAAAATAAGAAAAAGAAACGAAAAGGAAAATTTGGTCGCTTTATGCTGCGACTTTTTATTGTATTCCTGTTAGCGGGAATTGGGGGTGGTGCATGGTTGTTTTTAACCCCTTCTGGCAAGGACATGCGCTATCTGGCTGCGGACACGCTGATTACGACTCAGCATCGTCACTGGGCGAAATATTTTATCGGCGAAGCAGAAGCGAAGAAACGAGTGGCTGAATATTCAGCCCGGTTCGAAGAGATGGGTGAGGAGAAGGATAGACATACAATCAACTTGCCTGATCTGATACCCACCAAAGTACAGCAAACGCCGTTGGTTGAAGTGGAAGAAGTGTCGGGTCGTAACTATCATGGCTATGTTATGACGGTGCATGACCCCACTAAAATTAGGCTCGGGATTCCTGCTAAAGTCGGCCGGGGAGAACATGTATCTAGCATGGTCGAGCGTTTGGGGGCTGTTGCTGGCGTAAATGGCGGTGGCTTTGCTGACCCCAACTGGAATGGGAATGGTTTTAAACCGATTGGCGTTGTCATTTCCCAGGGTAAGATATACTACAATGATATGGGGAGAAATGCCTCTGTTCAAATCGTAGGTATTGATAAACAGGGGAAAATGATAGCCGGTCACTATTCGTTGTCCGAGTTGTCCAAAATGAATGTGCAAGAAGCGGTTACTTTTCAACCACGTCTAATCGTGAATGGGAAAGGTCTGATTCGCAATGCAAGCGAGGGGTGGGGAATTGCCCCCCGTACCGCAATGGGGCAAAGAGCTGACGGTGCCATTATATTCGTGACCATCGACGGTCGTCAGCCTGGGTACAGCATAGGTGCCAACTTGTATGATATGCAAAATATTTTGCTTAAACATGGAGCGGTTATCGGTGCTAATCTGGATGGAGGTTCTTCAACGGTGCTAGTCAAGGATAATGCCATTGTAAACAAGCCTTCTTCTGAATACGGAGAGCGCTATTTGCCGACTGCGTTTCTCGTATTTGAGCATCCAGAGACCGTTAGTATCCCGAACATATGGGAAGGTTTGAATCCTGGAGACATTGACGCAGCCAAAAAGAGATAGATCGGGAATGAACTAGTTCATTAAGTGAACGGAGACTGATGATGAAGCTAAAACGAGCAGGATTTCAGCGATTGTTTGTCGCCTTGTTAATGCTATCCTTACTCTTGACCACAATGCATCAGGCGGCTGCCGAAGCTACTAAACAGGGTGCCATAGCGTCTCAATCAACGCAGTTCATAGATATTGTTATAAACGGACAACCTATAGACAGCAAGGCTAAACCTCTATTGATCGACGGAAAGCTCATGGTTCCGCTTAAACCTTTAGCCGAAGCTGTAGGTGCAACCTACCACTGGGATGTCAAAAAGAAGCAGATTACGCTACAAAAGTGGGCAGAACCCTTGGTTCTTAAGGAGCAATCACGTAAGAACCAGCAGCAACTTACCTTTGAAGTTGTAAGTAAAGAAGTATATATACCTCTGAGAGATGTTTCGCTTGATTTAGGTTATACGTTGGAGAAGACAAATACACAGATTCAGATTCAGCCGCCGATTCACGGTAAACTAAAAGAACAAATATATGAGGGAGATCTCGTGGCTGCACGCGAAGCGTTAATCCGCATAAACAGAAGTTCTGTCCATCCTTATATAGAAGCACACCGTCCTAACACTGAACTTCTGTCCAGTGTCTACATGTTCCCCCAAGGTGAAGCATTACGGTATTTTACAGTGAACGGGGATGTGCTGAGTCTGGTTGAAGTGAAGGACGGTTTTCCGATTGTCACCTATCAAGGGTATGTGGGAGCTCCCTTTGATAAAGAATTTACAATGGAATACGACCCGCTGGGGCGTTTTTTGGAGAATAAAGCCAAAAATCAGTGGGGAACTTATCCGAAAATAAATAAGCCGCTGATCTACGAGTTCACTACAGGATGGGGAGACAGCAGTACCACTTTCTATGGGCGTATTACTACGGATAAAAAAGAAGAACTGCTGGGTACTACTGGTGATCCGATAACTGGACTCCCGGCTAATACCAAACAAATTATGAAAACCTTCAAGCTGCCGTGGGAATCGCGTACAGATGCCCAGCAGGTGATGGAATAAGTTAAAAGCAGCAATAGCAAATGAAAATATAAGAAGCGCGGATCGTTGAAGTAAAGATACTTCCGGTACGCGCTTTTTTCGATAGGATTTGTACTTTTGTTGCTTCGTGCTTGCGTAAATATCTATTAAGCATCATTATTTGCTTCGAGAAACACGGAGATCAGAATTCGGGCGTTGTTTTCTCCCACATTTTTGACATAGTGGGGGATGGCTGCTCTCCAGCTAAAGGAATCTCCTGCTTCCAGGGTAGCTGTATCCTCGCCTTGCTCCACGTATACCGTGCCCTCCATGATAAAATGAATCTCATCCCCTGCATGAGCATGCTCTTCTTCTGTAGATGAGCCAGGCGGCATTTCAACGAGCATCATTTTGACGTTACCCTGACCCCCCAAATGATCGACCTGGAGCTTGTTTTTACCATATAAGGTTTTACGGCGCTCGTCCTTGCGAATCACTTGCATCCGTTCCTCATCTTTAAGAAGCAGAAAAGCGAGAGGTACGTTCAGCGCATTAGCGATGCTGTCCAATGTAGCGATGGAAGGGGAGGTTTTATTATTTTCTACTTGACTCATAAACCCTTGCGATAGTCCGGTTCGTTCGCATATTTGCTGAATGGATAAATTTTTACGTTTACGAGCAGCGCGTATGTTGCATCCTATACTCATAGAACGTTCCTCCTTTAAGGAAATATAATGTATACTAATGTAATATTTATCATACCAAATATTTTGTTGACAGACCACAGTTTCTTATGATAAATTCACATTACAAAATAATTATTTCTATTACTAATAATTCGAGTTTGATTCACATTCATGTGTTGCGGCATAGATTCAGACAGTATTATTTTTTTAACCAAATTATTAGTAATATAAATTAATTATTCATATGCACTTGTATGAGTGTAATAAACAAACAGAATGGAGAGATAAATATGAGTTCAGCAAGCAAAAATATTTCTACAATTATGCGGGTGGCACTGGGAATTTTGTTTTTGGCACACGGAATTGCTAAATTCCAAATGGGGTTGGGTAATGTAGCAGGCTGGTTTTCCAGCATTGGCGTTCCAGGATTTTTAGGTTATGTCATTGCGGTGATTGAGTTGGTCGGCGGAATTGCATTGATTCTTGGATTACTTACCCGCTATGTATCTGGGCTATTTGTGATTGTTTTGATCGGCGCTATTTTTACAGCAAAATTGTCCGGCGGGTTGATGGGGAATGGCCAAGGAGCTGGCTATGAACTGGATATTGCTTTTATTCTTGTAGCACTTCATCTGGTATTTGCACCAACGACTCGCTTGTCTCTGGATTCGTTGATCGGCCGTCGTGAGTCAACCGAACAATAATTTTTGAATAGCTTTAGTCCTCCAATCCATGTAGAAAGAGGGAAATCTCATGACAGCACATATTCATGACAACACCAAAATCGGGCAGGTTTCATTAAAAGTAAGCAACTTGGAACGTTCTATTCAATTTTATACAGAGGTCGTTGGTTTTCAGCTGCTGCGTCAAACGGCGGATACCGCTGAATTGACTGTCGATGGGAAGCATGCGTTACTGATCCTTAACTATATTGAAAATGCAGTTATTCTGCCGCGCCAGTCCGCAGCCGGATTATACCACTTTGCTATTCTTCTACCGAACCGTGTAGCTCTGGGCCTGTCTTTACGTAATCTGCTGGCTCATGAGATTGAAATCGGACAGGGAGACCATGATGTAAGTGAAGCCCTATATATCCATGACCCCGATAATAACGGAATTGAAATCTATGCAGATCGTCCCCATGATCAGTGGAAAAAGGATAAAAATGGATTTTACATGATGGGAACAGATCCCGTGGATGCAGAAGACTTGGTTGCGATTTCCGAGAATTTACCTTGGCAGGGACTACCTCAGGGAACGGTAATCGGGCACGTCCACTTCCATGTGTCTAATTTGCTCAAAGCACAGCAATTTTATTGCGATGTGCTTGGCTTTGACATTACGTGCCGGTATGGCTCTTCAGCCTTGTTCGTTTCCGCAGGTGGTTACCACCACCATATGGGCTTGAATATATGGGCAGGTGAAGGAGTCCCACCAGCTCCTGAGCACGCTGCCGGACTGGATTATTTTGAATTGATCGTACCAGATCAGAATGAATTGAATGCCATTGTGGCTCGTTTAGAGGCAGCAGGCTATGGAGTGCAAGAACGCGATGGCGCCAAGTATGTAGCTGATCCGTTCCGCATTCAAATTAAACTGGTTAACGGTCAAATCTCGTAACATAGAAGGAACTCAACAAAAATAGAAAAGGGTATTCCTATAAGCCGTAAAGGCTGGGAATACCCTTTTTTCGTATATCTAGAACAAGCTCCAATCCAAATCACGAGACATCGTCTCCAGCAAGTGTACACCGGCTGTACTGTTTCCCATACGGTTCAGAGAAGGTCCAACCAGTCCAATGCCATAGCGTCCAGGTACCATCGTCATAATACTGCCTGATACGCCGCTTTTGGCAGGTAGTCCGACTTGAATGGCGAATTCCCCTGAAGCGTCATACATGCCGCATGTCGTCATAAATGTTTTGGCGATCTGTACATAGCGGCGGGGAATCAGCGGTATACCTGTCACCGGATCACGGCCGTTGTAGGCTAGTACAAGTCCCATACGTGCTAAATCTGTACAGTTCAATTTGACAGCACAATGTCTGAAATAAACTTCAAGCACATCCTCCACATGACCTCTTAAAATACCTTTTTCCATTAGAAAATAAGCAAGGGAACGGTTTAAATGGCCTGTAGCTGATTCTGAATCGTAGACATCCTGATCATATTCCAATGTGTCATTGTGGGTGAGGAGGCGGAAAAATTGGAGAACACGGGCAAATTTCTCTTCTGGACTGTTCCCGCGAATCAGAGAGGAGATCGCGATTGCCCCCGCGTTAATCAGTGGGTTAAACGGAATTCCCGGCTCAACCAGTTCTAATTTTAGCATGGAATTAAAACGGTCTCCGGTAGGCTCCATCCCCACCTTAGAGAAGACAACGTCCTCTCCATTATCCATCAAGGCCAGAATGAGCGTAAATACCTTTGAAATACTTTGCATCGTAAATTGGATTTCCGTATCCCCGGCTACCACGGTTTCACCCTCACCGTTCATTACAACAACACCAAGCGCGTCGGCCGGGGCTTTGGACAGTTCGGGAATATATGCTGCTACCTTGCCATGAATATACTCATGACGGCTTTGTTCTACCCATTCCGGCAGTTTGGTCTGTAATCTCTGCCACTCCGATGTCATTTCTTTTCCTCCAGTCGAGTAACCAATCTGTGGTATTTTATTGTAGAGCAAAAAGTAGCTATATACTTATTTTAAAGAAATTTTCAGTCAAAAAACAAGCTCTGATGTCATTTCTTTTTCTCCAGTTAAATACCCAACCTAATGTAATATCGGAATTATAGTTTATCCTCTGTAGTCTTCATTCTCTTCATCCAACTGCCTATCCAGAAATCACTTCTAAGTGGCACATATACCTTTTTTAGCATTGGCTCATAAGAAAGATTCCCATCTTTAAAAAAGTTAATAGGAGAAGGAGATGAAGTGGAGCATGGTACACGGTATGTTAGCGGATTACCCGCGGGAGAAAACGATTCATCAACTGTTCGAAGAGCAGGTTGAGCGCACACCGGATCACATAGCAGTTGTATTTGGGGACAAGCACTTGACGTATGCTGATCTGAACAAACAGGCTAATCAACTAGCACATGTTTTGCGGGCTAAAGGTTTAGATCAAGACGAGGCTGTCGGAATGATGGTCGAATGTTCATTGGAAATGATCATCGGAATTTTCGGGATTTTAAAAGCTGGGGGAGCGTATGTGCCGATTGATCCTGAATACCCGAGGGAACGTATACGCTATATGCTGACGGATTCTGGTGCAAATCTCCTGCTGACCCGGCTTCCAATCCACCAGCAAACAGAACTCGCCAGTGTTGTACTGGATTTGATGGACAAGCGGAACTATGGGAAAGAAACAGGGAATCTCTCATCTAAGCAAGGTTCCGACACCCTTGCTTGCATTATGTATACGTCTGGCTCTACAGGCGTACCTAAGGGCACCCTGACGATGCACTACAATATTACACGTGTTGTTAAAAAGCCGAATTACATCCAATTCTCGACAAAAGATAGGATATTACAAGTGGCCAGTTTTTCGTTCGATGGTTCTACATTTGGTATTTATGGAGCTTTGCTTAACGGAGGCACTCTCGTTTTGAACTCACAAGATCAAACCATGAATGCACGTGAGCTATCAAGCGTCCTACGGACACAAAAGATCACGAAATGCTTCGTCACGACAGCACTTTTTAATGCATTGGTGGATGTGGATCCCGATTGCTTTGCAACAATTGAAACCTTGCTATTCGGTGGTGAGAAGGTTTCAGTCAGCCATGTGCGTAGAGCGTTTGCCCGTCTAGGTCCGGGCCGCTTAATTCATGTCTATGGACCGACGGAGAGCACGGTATTTTCTACTTATTATCATATCGATCATTTGGACGAAAATGCAAATACCGTACCGATCGGCAAACCCATCAGCAACACGAAGGTTTACATCTTGGATCAAGAGCAGCATCCTCTGCCACAGGGAGTTGCAGGTGAACTGTACATCGCTGGCGATGGATTAGTTAAAGGTTATTTGAATCGTCCAGAGCTGACAGAAGAGAGGTTTATTCAGTCTTCATGGGTACCTGGAGGCAGGTTGTATCGAACCGGAGATTTGGTGCAAGAGCAAGCGGACGGAAACATCGAATATATCAGCCGGATCGACGATCAAGTGAAAATACGGGGTTATCGAATTGAGCCTGGGGAAATAGAGTCGCATTTATTAAAAGTAGATGATATACAACAAGCGGCAGTTATTGCCCGTGAAAAGGAGGCCGGTCAAAAGCAACTGGAAGCATACTTTACGGCGACCAAAAAACTGACAGCAGATGAAATTAAAACGGCTCTCTCTATAAAGCTGCCGAATTACATGATTCCATCTTTTTATATACAACTAGAACAAATGCCATTGACACTGAATGGTAAGCTGGACCGCAAGGCACTGTTGGCCCTTGAAGAGAATATGCATGGTGGAGCAGAATATGTGTCTCCTAAGCCAGGACTGGAAACGAAGCTGATGGACATCTGGCAGGATGTATTGGGTGTGCAGCAGTTCAGTGTTTTAGATAGCTTCTTCGACCTCGGTGGGCATTCTATTCATGCGCTTACATTAATGTCGAGAATGGAGCGTGCAGGATATCACGCCACTTTAACAGACATTTACCACTATAAAACGATTCGGGCACTCGCTGATTATCTTCATTCAACTCAGAATAATATTGTAGGGTCCGAAAAGCAACAGGACATCATAAAAACAACTCAAGAGTTGATATCTTGGCTTCACCAAGAAACAGATGGTGTTTACGAGCTGGTGAAATACCAAGTAAGGGATTTTATTCACGAAGTTAGAGATATTCAGGTGCTTTACTGCGACACGGTGGCTGACGTTAACCATATCATGCGGATCATGGACGGGAAAATAACTCAAGAGCTACTGCCACACTACATTGTACCACTGCATCAAAAAACTAAAATGGCTGATCTATACTGGACCATGGATGAAGAGGTATTTTTCCAACGTCTGGGCTTAAAAAGCATGGATCTGGATCAGGTGGAAGGTTTACGCAAGCTTCTGGAAAACGATTATTTGAAAAAAGATCAGTGGATTAAAACAGGAGCAGTGGCACAAGAATATCCGCTAAGTGGAATTCAGCAAATGCAAATTTCGTTTGATACACCTCCAAGTTTAGGTATATTTAGGCTGGATGAGTGCGTGAATTACGATTTTTTGGATCAGGCTTTCGCTCATTTTGTACAAAGTCAAGGATTACTGAGAAGTGTCCCGGTCCAAAGAGATGAATGGACTTATTGGAGGGAATACGTACCTTCTAGCGATGGTTTACCAAAACTCAACATCATTGATGTGTCGGATTACAACCCATGTGGTCCCATTACGGACATGATAAATGATTATGTTACGAACACCCGTTTCGCCGAAGAACATACTTTGTTCCACATGTTTGTGCTGAAACGAAACCTTCGTGAACATTATGTCATAACTATTTATCATCATGCGATATGCGATCGGGTGACCTCGGAAGTAGCTGAAAGACAGTTGGTTGCTTACTACAGGAGTCTGCTTCAAAATCGACCCCTTCCTACGGATGAAGTGAAGCCCTATGTGGAGTATGTCAATCTAATCCAAAGTGGACCGAAAGGAATTACGGAACAAGAATTGATATCAGCCTTTAATTTGGAAGCGTTTCAAAAAAGCAAACAAAATGTCTTCCAGGCACCAAATCTTCGAACGTGCACAGAAGCCTACCTGTTTAACGTAAGCATCCCTGCTGAAAATCCTTCTTTGGAGTTTGCGCTTTCTGTCTATACAAGGGGCTTGCAAACTTATTTAGGTATGGATAAGCTACCATTGTTATTTTTATATGATGGAAGAAGGTACGAGGAGGCGGCTTATTATAACACGGCCGGTGAATTTATTGATTTTGTACCTATGCTGATCGAACTGAAACAAAATCCGGATGAAATGATGCAGTCTGTCAGAAGCAGACTGGAATTATTAAAACACCATACGATTAATTTTATGCATCTTCTTACAAGTCCTGATTACAAAGACAAGTGGGAACGTGCCAGAACACTTGCACAGTTTGGGAAGCAGTACGAGCAACTAGACTTATTCATGTTTAACTATTTAGGAAACAGCGCTAAGGCAGACTCAAAATACAGCAATTATTATGATGAAACTATCATAAAGCAACCCAATCCGCTGCCGATCTATTCACTGTTCAATTGCATTGCTTCTTCCTACACGGACGGCCTTATTTTTTCTATACGATGCAGTTACGAGATAGAGGTTGAGGAAGTCAGGGCTGCATTTTATCAAGCTGCCGGTATGGCATCCCGGATAGGGGAGGTTTAATAACGTGATGGAATCAGCTAATACATCTAATCAGAGTAGTTCTGATAGGCCGCGACGTTACTTGCCTTTATTTTCTCAGCAAAAAGGAAATGCCGGATTGCCCGAAGGCGATGATCAAGCACTTTACAAGATTCGTTTGGGGACAAGACAGGTCAAAACGATTATGGGTTTTGTACAGCATCATCAGTTGGGTATGCCTTCTTTTATAACAGCCATATGGTCCGTACTGCTATCCCATTACTCCAATCAATACGCTCTGCCTGTTTTATATTCCGTGGTATCAGACAAGGAAGGGAAAGAATGTCGTCTGGATTATCCATTACTCATTCATATACAGAAGGAAGATCATCTTCTCTCTTTGATACAAAGGATACAAATGGAATGGAACAAACAACATAGTAGCGACGAATTGAGAGAGGATTTTTCGCAGCAAACTAAAGTTGATCCTCCATCAGGGGCAGGGAAGGATTTCTTCAATGTGTGTATCGCAGAGATTTATGGTGACTTTCCTTCTCCAAGTTTAAATGCGGAAAAGTCCCCTCCCCTTTACGGTATAGATCAGCCAGAAATCGCGCTCTGCTACCGGTATGACCCGGATATATTGGAGTGCGCAATACAGTATGATGGCAGCCGTTTCGGAAAAATGCAGATCGCTAGATTCGCAGGCCATTTCAAAACACTGCTGGCAAATGCACTCCTTCTTCCGGAGAAGACGGTACTATTTCACCCCATGCTGACCACAAGAGAACGCAGACAGATGCAACAATGGAATGATACGGAACAAGCCTATCCTTTGGATAAAACTGTGGTTCAATTGATCGAGGAGCAGGCTAGCCGAACACCCGATGCAATCGCTTTAGAGTTTGGAGAGCAGAAGCTGACCTACTATGAGTTAAATCACCGGGCAAATCAAATCAGCCGAATGATTTTAGAGTCGTATTCGATACAGGGGCATGGCGTTCTGCCGACCGGCACGCTGATTGCCATCGTCTTGGATAGAAGCGCAGATGTGATCCCGTCGATGTTTGGAGTTATGAAAGCGGGCGCTGCTTATCTTCCGATCGATCCCCAATATCCTGGGGAACGGCTGCGATTTATTTTAGAAGATGCACAGGCCCAAATGATTATAACGCACAGCCAATTAGTAAGTAGGCTAAATCCATATATTTCTCAAATGGGTATGGGAATACATTCGCTGATTTGTGTGGATGAATGCTTGGTGCAGCAGGACTACTATCCCTACGAAAACTTGAAGATCAAGGTTACACAGAATGATCTCGCTTATGTCATCTACACATCCGGTTCTACTGGAAAACCGAAGGGAACCCTTATTGAACACGCGGGTCTGGTTACGTTGATCCCTTATCTTGTTGAAAAGTTTGGTATCACCTCAGATTCAAGAGTCATGCAATTCGCCTCCATTAGTTTCGACGCTTCAGTCTATGAATGGATCGGCACGCTATCAGTAGGCGGAACAGTGGTTGTTCTGTCAGACGAGGAACTGCCTCCTTATGCAGACATTTCAGATATTCTTGAAGAGAAAAATATCCACGTTGCGATGCTAACGCCATCTGTGCTGCGAACGATGAAACATAGAGAACTGCCAAGGTTACGGACAATTGTATCTGCTGGAGAACCCTGTACGCCTGATATTGTGGACTATTGGGGAAGAGGAAGACGATTCGTGAACGCTTACGGGCCGACCGAAGTGACGATTATTTGTTCTACTTCCGTCTGCAGACCGGGAAAAGAAATTACAATCGGCAAACCCGTCTATAACAAACGTTTATTCGTTTTGAATCCATTCGGCAGTCCTGTGCCTGTCGGCGTTCTCGGTGAATTATGGGTGGGCGGCATAGGGCTTGCCAGAGGATATTTGAATCGTGAAGAACTGACTCAGGAACAGTTCGTTCACAAAGAGGTTGTAATTAGCAGTGAATATCCGCCACACAGTGAGCGGCTATATAAAACCGGGGACATTGTGAAATGGACGCCGGATGGTGAATTGGTTTTTATCGGCCGTAGTGATGAACAAATTAAAATCAGAGGGTATCGTATCGAGCTAGGTGAAATAGAACATCAGCTCCGCCAACATCCTGACATCGGTCAATGTGTCGTTCAAGCCTGGAAGGACGGGGCCTACCATAAACTGGTGGCCTATTATACTGCTGTAGAAGAGCTGAAAGAGGCCGATCTGACACAGCACTTAAACTCTGTATTACCAGCTTATATGGTTCCTTCATATTTTTGTTATCTGGAGTCAGTTCCAGTAAATACAAACGGTAAAGTCGACCGTGGAGCTCTCCCTGATCCGAGGGGTACCTTATTTAATCAAGCTGATGAAATTGTGGAAGCAGACGAGGACGGTTTCGAAAAGCGCTTGCTTTGGATTTGGCGGCAGATTTTAAAAAGAGGAGATATCGGGGTTAACGACCATTTTTACGCGGTTGGGGGAGACTCAATTCTTGCCATTCAGGTCGTATCTATGGCCAGGGATCATGGTATCATGCTTACTCCAAGACAAGTTGCGGAGTATCCAACCATTCAGAAATTAGCTGCTGTGGTTACTTGGACAGACAATGATCAAAAGGAAGATCTCAGCATTGACTTGACAGGCGAATTTGGTTTGACACCGATCCAGCACTGGTTTTTCGAGCAACAGTTTGTAGAGCCGCATTATTTCAACCAATCCCAGCTGTTTGTACTCCGTGATTGTGATCCTGTGAAGCTGGAAACCGCCATTAATCAATTGATTCGATTACATCCAGAGCTGTCGATGGAGATCGTAGTCAAGGAACATGCGTATTCGCAGCGCTACCGAAAGGATGCTTCCATTCAACTGGCTAGCTACACCCTTCAACAAGTCGATTATCCCGAATCCGAAATTTCAAGCATATGTGATACGTGGAACAGACAATTGAATTATGAGACGGGCGCCATGATGTATGCAGGAGTAATTCAAGGCCACCCTGACGGTAAAGCCCGTCTGTTTATGACTATACATCATCTGGTCATTGATGGAGTGTCTTGGAGAATATTGGTTCAGGAATTGTATCAATTGTATCAGGGTACAGCGTTGCCTCCCGTTTTAAATCCATACAAGAAGTGGCATTCTGCATTGATGAGTTATTCTAGACATAAAGATACTTTACGTCATATTGAATATTGGAAAAAAGTACAGCATCAAACTACAGCATTTGTACTGCCAGTAGACCATTACCCGGATCGTAAAAAGAGCAGTGAGTCTTCGGAATTAGTTACAATGCTTACTCCTGACGATACGGAACTGCTTTTGCACCATTGCTCTCAGGCTTATCATACCGAGATTAACGACCTGCTACTTACAGCCTGGTCCCTGGCGCTCTCCGCTTGGTCTGGGCAGAAGACGATTTCGTTTCGCTTAGAAGGCCATGGACGTGAGCACTTTGTATCCGATATAGATCTGACAAGAACCATCGGTTGGTTTACCTCCATGTTTCCGGTATGCATTCAGATTACGGACAGTTCCCCCTTGGGAGCGACGATTAAATCTGTCAAAGAGCAGTTGCGTTGTATTCCTCACCGCGGCATGTCATATGGCGCTTTGAGATACTGCCATCCGAATACAGAAGTCCGTTCCGAGTTATCAGCTTCTGAACCTCAGGCTCTTTTCAATTACTTGGGCCAGTTTGATCAGGGGAATGCGAGCGAATTAAACCAGTGGTTAGGGTTTACAAGTGACGCAGCACAGGATTATAGCTCGCCGCTTAATCATGGAACAAGCCTATTGGAACTCAACTGTTCCATTGTTCATAGCAAGCTGCATTTGTTTATGAAATATAGCAAACGTCACTATGAAGAAACCACCATTACTCAGTTGTTAGATACTTTTATAACACGTGTGCTTGCTATTATCGAACATTGTAGCCGGACTGAACACCAAGAGTTCACACCTAGTGATTTTCCATCCGTGTCACTGGAACAACATTCGCTTGACGAGATCGTAAAGACATATCATTGGCAATATGGTTTGGATAAAATGATGTACCTAAGTCCCTTACAAGAAGGACTGCTGTTCCATTATTTAGATCATCCTAGTTCCGATCAATACTTTGTGCAGGTTAGTTGGAAATATCATGGTAGGCTAGAGGTTGACCGTTACCGGGAAGTCTGGAACAGCATTATTTCTGAAAATGATAGCTTGCGGACTTGCTACATTTGGGAGGCGTTGGACAAGCCCATACAATGTATTATCCGAAATGCAGAATGGGATTGGACATTTTTGGATTTTGAAGTAGAGCAACCAGAGCAGCAACAAGAGTGTATCGAACGCTGGATGACAATGGATCGTAATCGCCGTTTTGATCTGAGTCAGCCTGCATTCCGCATAACACTGATTCAGACTGCTTCAAACGAATGGACGATGATCTGGAGCTACCACCATATTTTGCTGGACGGTTGGAGCCTGCCGCTACTAATAAATCGAGTTCATGAGCTCTATGCTTGTAGCCTGCAAAACCGGATGCCACAGCGCAGCTTGACCCGTTCTTATGAAACTTATATTCGTTGGTTAAACAATAAGGATCGCACAGAGGCCGAGTTATTCTGGAAGGCATATTTAGCCGACGTAACGGAGCCAACCCAACTACCGATAGAGAAGGGCATACTTCCCGAGGTACATCAACCGATTGAGAACCAGCAGATCGAGACTCTTTGTATTGATCCGAGACGAACCAAGCGGATCGCTGATTTTGTTCAGCAAGCACAAGTTTCGCTAAATACGTTGGTGCAGTTTGCATGGGGTAAAGTGCTACAAGTCTATCAAGATGCGGATACAACCATATTTGGTATGGTCGTTTCCGGAAGGGGATCGGATCTTGCAAAAGCGGATCAGATCACAGGTATGCTGATTAATACGCTGCCTTTGGTCATGCACTGGAATGTCGAGCAAACCATCACTGAATATGTACAAAAGCTGCACCAAACCATTCAGAAACTAAATGACTACAGCTATGTGAGTCTGAATGAACTGAAGAGCTGGACTGGTATTCAAGGACATGTCATGTTTTACAGCATCGTAGCATTCGAAAATTATTTGAACGACTATCGGCAACCAGAAAATGAATTGAAGATGTCAGCTATGGAGGAACGAGAGAAAACGAATTATCCAATGACGATCACCGTTGCCAATGACGGGGAACAGATCACCATCAAGTTTATGTATGATGCAGATCGATTGAACCAAGAAACGGTTTGTCGACTAGCAGAGCATCTGCTAAATACGCTGGAATATGTGCTGGAATACCCGAATTACAACGTCAGAGACGTTTGCTTCATGAACAAGGATGAATATGAACGAATCGTCTACGACTGGAACAATACGTATACAGCATATCCCAGAGAGCGTTCAATTATTGATCTATTCCAAGAGCAAGCGGAGCTGCGGTCTTCACAGCCTGCAGTAATTGCGCACAATCAGGTTATGTCCTACCACACCCTAAACCTCATATCCCAGCACGTTGCCAAGATGTTAACGGATGATGCTGATGATAACAATCATGGAAAGTTTATTGGAGTTTACTTGCCGCGCTCTCTTGAATTCATTGTCTCCATCCTGGCGATCATGAAAGCGGGATATGCCTATGTTCCCATTGACCCCGATTTTCCGGCAGCAAGAACCCGCGAATTAATCAAGGACGCTGGACTGGACACCATTATCACTTCACAGGAAGGAGCGGAACGTATCTCGGAAGCCTGTAAGGGAATCCGTTTAACACTGATGGATACAAAGTATTTTGACCAAAATGGAGTTGTGGAACAAGAAGAGAAGGAGAACATGATTGCTCCCAATGACCTTGCTTATCTAATGTATACATCCGGATCGACGGGAAAACCGAAAGGCGTTATGGTGGAACATCGCAATGTCATTCGCTTGGTCAAAAACACCTGTTATTTTCCGTTTTCTTCTGATATCAGATTGCTTTATACAGGTTCGCCTGTTTTTGACGCTTCTACGTTTGAAATTTGGGGGACGCTGCTGAATGGAGGACAGCTGTTTGTAGTTTCAAAAGATGATCTTCTAAATATACATGTGCTGGAGCAGCGGATGAAGGAGTGGAGAATTAATACACTATGGCTAAGTTCTGCACTGTGTAATCACTGGATTGAAGAAAATGAAAAGATATTTGCTGGACTCCAATGGTTGCTCATAGGTGGGGAAGTTTTGTCGGTTAAGCATATCAATCGTATCCGTCTTGCCAATCCGGAACTTTCGATTCTCAATGTATACGGTCCTACGGAGAACACCACCTTTTCGACGAGCTACCGGATCGAAAAGCCTTTTGAGCAGAATATTCCTATTGGCAAGCCCATTAGTAACTCAACTTGTTATATTCTGGACAAGTGGGGTCGTGTTCAGCCTGTCGGAGCAATCGGGGAATTATGCGTGGGGGGAGACGGGGTTGCAAGGGGGTATTGGCGGCAAAACCAATTGACACAGCATGCGTTTGCACCGAATCCATATCGCTCTGCCAAAGATGGTGAAAGAGGTACGAATTCAATTCTATACCGTACGGGAGATCGGGCGAGATGGCTGCCAGACGGGAATATCGAGTATATCGGACGGGCTGACGATCAGGTGAAACTTCGCGGCTATCGAATCGAACTCGGAGAAGTCGAGTTCCGTCTTAGCAGCTATCCTGTAGTGAAAGAATGTCTGGTCTTTATCCGGGAGGTTTATGGCGATTTGCGGATGATCGCTTACTATACAGCGGAAGAGGAGCAACGAGTGGAGCAGCTTCATACTTTTATGGCCGAAGGTCTTCCTTCTTATATGTTACCGTTTCGTTACGTTTGGCTGAAATCGTTCCCATTAACGGCTAACGGGAAAATCGATCGCAAAAGTCTTCCTTTACCTGAAATCCATAGCAGCGATAAGGAAGCAAATGCTGGACCGAAGACTGAACTGGAGCAAACCATAGAAGCAGTTTGGTGCACGGTTCTGAAGCTTGATTACATTGGCAAGACTGAAGATTTCCACACGTTGGGAGGACATTCGCTCCATGCACTACGCATAGCCAGCCTGTTGCAAAAAAGTGGATATCCGGTTACGGTCAACCAAATATTTCGCGAACAGACGATCGAACGTTTGGCCCTCTCATTGATCAATGCAATGACGGATACAGCAACTGACCTTTGTCCGAACATGGATATCCCATATCAGTCTATAAGAAAAGAATACCCGGATGACGGATTTCCGCTGTCTGCTGTACAAAAACGTTTTTTCCAAAGAGATCTCGTGAATTATAACATGTTTAATGTACCTTACTTGGCTCGGCTCAAGAATTACATTCCTACAGAATTGCTGAACGCGTCGATTGAACCACTATTGAACAAACATGCGGCGTTGCGGCTGTCGTTTGCTCAACTGGATGATGAATGGTATCAGTTTGAGCAGAAAATAAGTGCAGGACAGGTAGTTTCTTACGTAGATTTGCACATGGTCTCAGGGTCGCATGACGCCTACATTTCGGAATACTGCTCGAAAGTGCAGCATGAATTCGATATCAAGGAAGGACCTTTATGGAAAGTTGTGTTGTTTGACCATTATTGCGAAAAGAGACAACAGGTGATATTACTTCTGTTCCATCATTTAATTTTTGACGGGATTTCCATAAACATTTTTTTAGAAGAGTTGAGATATCTTCTCTTGCCGGGAAAAAGGAGTGATTTGGCGTTACATGCGGAGGAGAAGGAAAGCAGTTATCGGGATTGGTGCATAGCGTTGTCGCAATATGCGGCAAAGGACCCTTTTCCTAAAGCATCCACTTTCTGGAGTAAGGTTGTGGAAGGCGGCCAATCTTTACAGGTTGACAGGGAATCGGAGATACAGCCTCTTCACCGACACATGAGAACTATAACGTATGATTTACTTGAAGGAGAGGAGCATATTCTTCTTCTAAAGGCATTGGCTATGAAGCATCATACTACTCCACTGAGCATCTTACTGACGGCGTTGTCACAAGCTTGTTTCCAATTGAAAAAGCAATCGGATTTGCTGCTGCATGTGATGTCTTATCAACGTGAGTCTTTTTTGCCGGGTATTATGATTGATCGTACTATCGGTTTTTTTGCCGGTGCATACCCCCTTCGAATTCAGATCCCAGAAGGAGAACTATTGGGGAATTGGGAAACGGCACTGAGACATGTCACACATACGTTGCGGCATATACCATCTGAAGGCTTGGATTATTTTATTTTACGACATATGATACAGGGAATTTATCTAGATAAGGAACCACTAAGGGACGGAACACACATGCTTTTCCATTACCAATCAGAGGAAATGAACGGGATAGCTGATGATTTGTTTGAGCCTTTACCCATATCTTACGGAAATACGAACGCGGCGGACAATCCCTCTGCTTACAAGTTAAATATGACGGCAGGTCTTAGATGCGACAGATTAAGTTTAACCTGCTATTATAGTTCACTGCATTATAAGGATCAGACGATCGCTGAGCTAATACGCCTCATATCCAGACATCTGTGCCAAAGCATCAGTGTTCGCCCATATACCATGATAGCGGAGGGGAGCTTCAGATTATGAAAATATATGAATTTTGTCCATTTTTCAATGAAAATCGCATTGCAGATATTAAAATAAAAGAAAATTCCGGTTGGATTGATGAGTTGCACGTGATCGAAGCTAACAAGACGTTCAGCTATTTAGATAAGCCTCGGAACTTTAATCCAGATTATGTTGGTCCCAAGGTCATTTATCATCCATTTCATGCGGATCAACTGTTTCGTGAACCTGAGAAGCACTCATTGTACTTTGATGTGGATAGCTGCGGTGCGGATAACTTTGACCGCTGGTACTGGCGTCTGCTCAGCCATAACAGTGCGTTTCATAATGAGGCTTGCCAAAGAAACAAGAGTATCTCTATCTTGCAGGATAAGGTTGAGGATGATGATGTGATCATTTTGGCTGATTTTGATGAGATCATTGATAACCGGATGGCGGATCGTATTGTTTCGGAAGTGAAGAAACATCAAGTTATTACAATTAAAATGCACTACTCTGTATTCTTCCTGAATCTTTTTTGCCAATCTAATCACGGTGCTCCTTATTGGAGCTATCGCGTGTTCGCCATGACCGGCCGGTACTTCAAAAGTATGCCTTTCTTACCCGACTATCTCAGGAAGAAGGGGATTGCTGAAGCGCTGTATCATGACATTTATTGTCTGGAGGAGCCAGCTGGATTCCATCATTCATGGCTTGAATATCAGAAAACCGCGCTTCCCAAACTGCAAGCTTTTGCCGCCAATGTAGAAGATAAAAGTATATTAAATGCAGAGTATATTGATCAATGCTTACATGATAAAAGGCTGTACTATATTGATACTGAACTTTATGTTGATAACTCAAAATCGTTTTTGAGCAGTCTACAGGAACTTAAAACAGATGATCTTTGGTACAATTAAAGGGAAAAGAGATCAAATAAAAACTGCCGACGGGGTCGGCAGTTTAGTTTAAAGACCTTCTGATGTATCAGATTGATTTATCGGAAGGTTGTTTTGCTATGTACTTGGAATCAATAGTAGCTGCTTGAATTCAATGAACTTATGAGTGCAGGCAACAGAGCAACAGCCATAATGATATAGATCACGATTACAATAGCGGCCCAAAGAAGGCCTGCTTTAGCGTAATTAGCTTTGCTCGGATTAGTCGAGCCGCTAAATGCCCACACAAACAGCATAATAAGTCCAACTACCGGTATAGCCATCAGAAGTAAACTGATCATCCATTCCTTGAATGAGACTGGAGGCGGGTACACAGGGGCTGGTCTGGATGGTGCTCCTTGTTGATTGTTTTGCGGATTAAACTGGTTAGACAATTGGATCTTCTCCCTACGTGATTAGTATGTTGTGTTTCCTATATTGACCAAAACATCATACATGATATGACAATAAGCAACAAGTAAAATTCAGTAAACAGTCTAACAGTACTATCAAACGTTTAAAAATAGGTCTATACACCCTATTGACGAAGCAGTTTTTATATATTATTGTATTGATATTAACATTTTGTTTTTATCAATTGATTCAAATTAAAAGTTACATAGAGCATTCGCCACTTTTGACTCAAAAGCGATGAAATACCCATATATGAACAGGTAGGTGACGCAAGTGACAGATGGATTGAAACATAATTACAGTGGCTTGACGGAAGAGGAATTTTTGGCCGCTTATGATGCGAGTGAATATGAGCGCCCATCCGTAACGGTAGATATGCTGCTATTTACGGTAATGGATCAGCTCCAACAAAATTACCGTAAGCTGCCGGAGAAGACCCTACAGCTTCTTTTGATCCAAAGAGGGGAGCATCCCTATATAGGACAATGGGCGTTGCCAGGTGGTTTTGTAGGCATAGATGAAAGTCTGGAAGAAGCTGCACGACGCGAGCTTAAAACGGAAACGAATGTGGATCAGATTTATATGGAGCAGCTATATACTTGGGGAGATGTGGCACGTGATCCACGTATGCGGGTGATCAGTTGCGCTTACATGGCTTTAGTTGACCACGATTCCTTGGAGGTACAGGCGGGGGATGATGCCGCTGATGCCCAATGGTTTGAGCTGGATTACAGCGTAGCTCAGGAGACGCGGACGAATCAGCCGGAAGGTTACACATGGGAACAAGACATTGACATCACATTGAAGCATGGGGACATCCATCTGTCAGCCAAAGTAAAAATAACTGAAATTCTTAAGGGAAGAACCATTGAAATCAAGCGAGAAGTGCTGGAGTCACAGGGAATTGCTTTTGATCATGCCAAAATTATTGCGTACGGTATAGAGCGTCTGCGCAGCAAAATAGAATACACAGATATCGCATTTCACCTGATGCCGGCTCTATTTACACTAAGTGAGCTTCAGCAGGTGTATGAAATTATTCTAGGTAAGGAGCTGTTGGCTGCAGCTTTTCGTCGCAAAATAGCTGATCTCGTGGAAGAAACCAATGAGTATAGAAAAGCGGCCGGACACCGTCCATCCAAGTTATACCGATTTAAGCCTCGGTCGCGTTTTATGTAACATAAGGAATATGAAATGAGGAATCATCATGGAAAAGTTTACGTTTTTTTATCGCAGTCATTCGCCGTTTTCGCAATGGTATCCTTCTGATTTTGTCGTGGATGGAATGGAGTTTAACTGTGCCGAGCAATATATGATGTTAAAAAAAGCCCAGCTTTTTGGGGATGAAGAGGCGGCCTTGAAAATTATGCAAGCCCCTACTCCAAGGGAACAAAAAGCCCGCGGCCGCAGTGTGCGCGGATTTGACCAATCCTTGTGGGAGGCCAATTGCCGGCAATTTGTGTATGACGGTAATTACGCCAAGTTTACACAAAATCCGAATTTGCTCAAGCACCTGCTTAAAACGAAAGGAACCACTCTGGTTGAGGCTAGTCCAACCGACACCATTTGGGGTGTAGGCTTAGCTGAGAACGATGCTCGTATACGGAACCGCAAGCTATGGCGTGGCACGAACTGGCTAGGAGAAATATTGACGAATTTACGTGAGGATGTATTGCAAAAGGAGGAATGGTCATCATGAAAAATACAATGAATTCTCGGAGCAACCGAGATGCCCGATCGAGTATGGCGCAGGAAACACTATCCATTTTGGAACATGGGTATTATACGAATAACAAACAGGCTCAAGTAAATATGACAAATGACATAGGGAATGCGGTCACAGGCTCGAAGTTATATACACCTTCTCAGCTGGTAACTGTAAAACAAGAGGCAGAGCAAAGAATAAAAAGTATATTGGAGCCTTTTTCCCGCATAGACGAACAGAGGATCATTGCAAAATTGGAGGTTACGGGAGAAAGCACGTTACAGGCGGCATACAGACTCCAGGTAGAGGAGAAGCTGACCCACGTGGCGTGTTTGAATTTTGCATCAGCCAAAAACCCGGGAGGTGGATTTCTCGGAGGCAGCCAGGCTCAAGAGGAAAGCTTGGCTCGTTCGTCAGCGTTGTATCCTTGCATTTCACAAATGGAAGAGATGTATGGACATAATCGGAAGCTGCGGAGCTGTTTTTATTCAGATTATATGATTTATTCGCCTGAAGTTCCGGTATTTCGGGATGATCAGGGAACATTGTTGGAGAAGCCGTATCAAGTCGATTTCCTGACCGCACCTGCTGTAAATGCTGGAGTGGTGCGAGAACGGGAGCCAGAGCAGGTGAATCGGATTGGTGAAGTGATGCTGGAGCGAATCCGTTACATTCTTGGAATGGCTAAGCAAAACGGCGTAGAACATCTTGTGCTGGGAGCCTATGGTTGCGGGGTATTCCGCAATAAGCCGGAAGAGGTTGCCCTCTGGTTCAAGCAAGTAATTGTAGATGAAGGATATGGTTTGCTGTTTGACCGGATTGTTTTTGCAGTGTTGGATCACAAAGCAGAGCAACGTACTTTAAACAGCTTTAAAAATGTTCTTTCTTGAAGTAAAGGCAGTGCATTAAATCGTTTACTATAATATCTCATGAAAAAGGAAGGTGCTGAATGGAACCATCTTCGAATATAACCTGGCATGTGTCCGATATTGATAAGCAAGCGCGTCAGCTTTTGAATGGCCATAAAAGTCCGGTGCTTTGGTTTACAGGGCTGTCTGGTTCGGGAAAATCAACGGTATCCTCCACACTTGAAAAAGCGTTATATGCACGAGGCATACACACGTTTATTTTGGATGGGGATAATGTTCGGCATGGTTTAAATCGGAATCTAGGTTTCCTACCCGCTGACCGTAAAGAAAATATTCGTCGTATTGCTGAAGTTGCAAAGCTAATGGCACATGCGGGTGTCCTAACCATTTGCGCCACCATTTCCCCTTATCGTGAAGATCGTGAAATGGTAAAGGAGATTTTAAAGCAAGAAGGTTGCTATGAGATATATATACAGTGCAGCCTGGAGGAATGTGAGCGACGCGATCCAAAAGGAATGTACAAGAAAGCGCGCGCCGGAGAAATTCATCATTTTACGGGGATTGATGCTCCTTATGAAGCACCGTTGGAACCGGATCTAATCGTATCCACTGAAGGGCGGGAGGTAATCCCGTCGGTTCAGGATATCTTGGATTTTCTCGATAGCAAGCAGCTACTTTTATGATTTTATGATGAATTCTATATGAATATTGTCTGAAAGCCTCAATGGCAAAACTTCGAGAAGTGATCAAAGGAATCATTACAGAACGTGAAAATGGAAGCATACTTATTAGTAAATAAATACAGTAGTGCATATACGGCAAGCCTTATAGGGCTTGCTTTTTTATTTATGATTTTAAACTAATTCTAAATCCTAAATTATAATAATTATAAAAAAGTATTGATTTTTGTTTGTGCACAATTTATAGTGAAAGACACATAGTCAACCAATTCATTCAAGAGGTGATTTCAATCATGAGTAACCAACCAACGAACCTGACTACAAGCTGGGGCGCTCCTGTTGGAGATAATCAAAATTCGATCACAGCAGGCTCGCGGGGTCCCGCACTAATTCAGGATGTGCATCTGCTGGAGAAATTGGCACATTTTAACCGGGAGCGTGTGCCGGAACGTGTCGTTCATGCAAAAGGTGCAGGAGCACACGGATATTTTGAAGTTACTAATGATTTGTCTGCATATACAAAAGCAAGCTTCTTGTCTGAGGTGGGCAAGCGTACACCGATGTTTATTCGCTTTTCTACAGTGGCGGGTGAGCTGGGCTCGTCCGATACTGTACGCGACCCGCGTGGTTTTGCGGTGAAGTTTTATACAGAAGAAGGCAACTATGATCTCGTGGGCAATAATACACCTGTGTTTTTTATTCGGGATGCCATTAAATTTCCTGACTTTATTCATACGCAAAAACGCCATCCCCAAACCCATCTGAAAAACCCGAATGCGGTCTGGGATTTCTGGTCCTTATCTCCTGAATCGCTGCATCAGGTAAGTATTCTAATGTCTGACCGCGGTATTCCAGCTACTCTTAGACATATGCATGGTTTCGGTAGTCACACGTTCAAGTGGGTAAATGCCGAAGGACAGGCAGTATGGGTGAAATATCATTTTAAAACAGAGCAAGGTGTGCAAAATCTTGATGTGGATTTGGCTGCGAAAATTGCTGGTGAAAATCCGGATTATCATACAGAAGATTTGTTTAATGCCATCAAAAAAGGTGATTTTCCTGCATGGAAACTTCATGTGCAGATTATGCCGGTAGAAGATGCAGATACGTATCGCTTTGATCCATTTGATGTGACAAAAGTATGGTCTCAAAAGGATTACCCGCTGATCGAGGTTGGACGCATGGTGCTGGATCGCAATCCTGAGAACTATTTTGCTGAGGTAGAGCAGGCGACATTCTCCCCGGGTTCATTTGTTCCTGGTATTGAGGCATCCCCGGATAAAATGTTGCAAGGACGCCTGTTTGCCTACGGCGATGCACATCGCTACCGTGTAGGTGCAAATCATAATTCGTTGCCGATCAACCGTCCGCATGCGGAAGTTCACAACTACCAACGCGATGGTGCATTGCGCAGTGACAGCAATGGCGGAGGATCTGTCTATTACGAGCCTAATAGTCTCGGTGGACCCAAAGAATCACCTGCGCACAAAATGGCTCCTTTTGAAGTGTCTGGCGAAGCTCAAAGTGTAGCCTACGATCATCATGATCACTACACACAACCGGGCGACCTATACCGCTTGCTCAGTGAAGAAGAGCGTGCACGCCTGGTCCGAAACATCGTAAATGCGATGAAGCCCGTAGAAAGTGATGAAATCAAACTGCGTCAGATCGGACATTTCTACAAAGCTGATCCTGAATACGGACGCCGTGTAGCCGAAGGTTTAGGCTTGACCGTTCCTCAAGGCGAGTAGAGGTATCTGCAAACTCCTAACCTGAAAGCCGTATGAATAAATAATAAAAGGATGTCCCAACACCACGTACATGGTGGATGGGACATCCTTTGTTTTTGAGAGCGATGTAAATCAGGTGCTGCTATATCCTCTGCAAGCGAGGTAAATAGATTACAAGAAACAGTGACCGTCCTAGTGCAAATACGATAAAGGATAGCCAAAGTCCGTGATTCCCATAATGGGGAACGCACCAGAAGAGAGCGATCAAAAAGCAGAGCAATGAAATCAGCATCGAATTACGGATCGGATACGTTACCGTCATCCCCGTAAACACACCGTAGAATACCAGTCCCAGCCCGGCTGCCAGTGGAAAGACCACAAGCCACCCATTATAAGGGCCTGTAAGGCTAATCACTGTAGCATTGTCCGTAAATAGTGAGATAAGCGGCTCTTTCAGTGCGAAATACAATCCTCCTGTCACTACGCTGGTCACCAGTGTCCAGAACCAGGACAAGTGAATAACCCTTTGCAGCATTTTACGATCCCCGGCACCCCGAGCCTGACCTGTCATGATGCTACTGGCGTTGGCGAACCCATCAAAAAAGTAAGCCATAATGTAATGGATCTGCAACAAAATAGCGTTTGCCGCCAATTGATCGGTTCCAAAGCTCGCACTGCGCGCCGTAAACAGATTAAACATCGTCAGCAGACAGGCTGTACGGATCATAAGATCAAGGTTTGTTGCCATGACACTTTTCAACTCTGAAGCTCCAAACCATCCTCGCCAATTCATCTGTCCGCTTTGCTTCCATTCTCTCCAAATCGATGAGCGGAACACCAGAACGAGACCCAATATACATGCAAGAGCCTCCGCAATCAGAGTAGCGCTTGCTACACCAGTGACATTCCAATGCATCATCTGTGTAAATACAATAGCTAATACCATATTGATTACGTTCATTGTAATTTGCAAAAATAATGTAGCCTTCACACGGGATAATCCCATCAGCCAGCCGAGCAGCACATAGTTCACCAATGTAAGAGGGGCTCCCCAGATACGAATGTTAAAATAAATTGCTGCCTGCGCTGCCACATCCTGAGCTGGATGGATTAGCTGCAGAGAAGCTAACAGAATGGGCTTTTGTAACACAATGAATACCGCACCAATGAGTAAAGCAATGGCCAGTGGGCGCATGAGAGCAGCTATGCCCTGGTCGTTATTTTGTGCCCCCGCGGCTTGGGCCGTGAAAGCTGATGTGCTGACTCGCAGGATGCCAAACAGCCAATATAAAGTATTGAAAATAAGAGTGCCCACCGCTACACCGCCTAAATACGCGGAATCGCTCAAATGACCGATTACAGCTGTATCCACCGCACCGAGTAGCGGGGTTGTAATCGTCGAAATAATTAAAGGGATAGCTAAAGCAAGATAGGCTCGGTGGGAAGGCAACATGTTGAAAAAACCTCCAGTAATGATTGTGTGTAGGGATGGCGATCCGAATGAAATAATGCTTCCTTGGGAAAATGCTCAAGCACACTGCCTTCTTTCATGACCATGATTCGATCACTCATAAAGTGCACAGCCGCCAGATCATGTGAGATAAACAGATAAGCCAATCCTAGCTCATCCTGCAAATCCTTGAGCAGATTTAAAACGGTGGCTTGTGTGGTCACATCCAGACTTGCTGTTGGCTCGTCCAATACGATAAAATCCGGCTCTGTGCTGATGGCACGTGCGATGGTTACACGCTGCTTTTCCCCACCGCTAAGCTGATGTGGAAACTTGTCCAGATAGCTGGCTGGAAGCTTTACCATATCAAGCAAATGTTCTGCTATATCCCGACGTTCTGAGGACATACCCGTCATAAAAGAAGGAACATAGTACTTAAGCTGGTCCAGTGGCTCCAGCAGGGATTGCAGGATGGTTAGTCTGGGGTTCAAAGCCGCAGATGGATGTTGAAAAACTGCACCCAGCCTGCTGCGAATCCGTTTTAACTCGCTCCGCTTTAATCCCCGGATAGACTGCCCATCTAGTCTAAGCTCACCTTGATCAAATGGGTCCAATGTCAATATACAGCGAGCGAGTGTGCTTTTCCCACTGCCGCTTTCCCCGACAATGCCCAGACATTCTCGAGGGGAGATCGACAGAGCAACATTTTGCAGCACCGTTTTGCCTCCAGTGTAAGCCTTCGTCAAACCGGAGACGGTCACGACAGGATTAGACGTGTCTTGCCGCTGAGCGCAGGCGGCTTGATTATTCATGTGCAGCGCTCCTTTCCATTGCGTCCTGTTCTTCAGTGCTGTTGTAAGGTAAACGTGCTGGAGCGCCCGGAGACAGCGGCGGAATAGCTGCCAATAGACGACGAGTATACGGGTGGTCCGGATGGTTCAGCACCGCTTGCGTTTCACCTATTTCAACCAGTGAACCTTCGCGCATCACTGCGATTCGATCTGCATACTTGCGTACATGACGCAGATCGTGAGTGATCCACAAGACGGAAATACCCGTTTCCGTCCGGATTTGGTCAATGAGCTGCAGCACCCGATGAGCTGTGAGCGTATCCAGCGCCGTTGTGGGCTCGTCGGCAATAAGTAACTTCGGCTCCAGTAGTAGTGCAGCCGCAATAGCTACCCGTTGCAATTGACCGCCGCTGAGTTGGAACGGATAGCTGCGGTACACACGCTCGGCGGGAAGCTGTACGCGCTCCAGCACCTCGATACAGCGCTGCTTGCGCGCCTTGCGATCTTGCTTGCCATGGGCGCGCATCAGCTCGTCCAGTTGGCTGCCTACACGCAGAAAGGGGGTGAAAGCCCCGTGGTAGTCTTGAAAAATGTAGGATATTTCACTGCCAAGCAAAGAGCGCCTTTGTTTAGCGGGTAGATCTAGTAAATTATTGTCCTTCCACGCAATGATACCTTCCGCTGTAACAGAAGAGGGGAGAAGGCCGCCGATAGCGAACGCCGTCATGCTTTTGCCGCTACCACTTTCGCCGGCAAGAGCACACCATTCCCCCGGACGAACGGCAAGCTCCAGTTGCTCTACAATCGTTTTTACATTGGTCCGAATCGTTAAGCCTTCAATAGTCAGCATGTGCCAATTCACTCCTCTGTCCGGGTTTTAACATCATAACGGTCGCGTAGTTTATCTCCAAATACGTTTGCCAGTAGCACGGTTAGCACGACAGCTATCCCAGGAACCAGCATCAGGTGGGGAGCCATTTGAAAATACGCTCGTCCTTCATTCAACATAGTACCCCATTCCGGAATTGGTGGCTGTGGACCTAAGCCCAAAAAAGATAGGGAGGCAATCATTAAAATAATTTTGCCGACATCCAGCGTAGCCAGCACAAGAACATTCCCTAATGCATGGGGGAGAATATGTCGCATGACAATCCGCAGGGAGGAGGTACCCGCCAGTATGGATAACGAAATGTAATCCTTTTGCTTTTCTGCCAGCACGGTACTACGCACCAGGCGTGCATAACCAACCCATTTTACCGCAGTTACCGCGAAAATAAGATTTACTAAGCCTGGTCCGAGCAAACCGCTTAGCACAATGGCAAAAATATAATCTGGTAATGTCATGAAGGCATCGACCACCCGCTTGAATACACGATCCATCCAGCCTCCAATAAATCCTGAAAGCAGACCAAGAGGGACCCCGACAACCAGCGAAACTGCCAAAATCAACAAACTGGTTCCGACAGTCGTCCGAAGTCCAGCTATGACTCTCGATAGTACATCTCTGCCCAAATGATCCGTTCCCAGCCAGTGCGTAGCGCTGATCGATTGTAGTCGATTCCCCATCTGGATACGATACGGATCTTGCGGTACAAGAAACGGAACGACTGTAATTGCTGAAAGAATGAGCAGGATGGAGAGCGACACGATCCATGTTTTGGACAATCGCGTTCTAGTGAGCTGCCCGTTTTCCGCATGTACGGATTTTATCATGATAAACGTTTCTCCTTCAAAGCGATTTCAGGATTGACCCAACGGTAGGACAGCTCTACCAAAATATTGATACATACAATGAATACAGCCATAAATACGGTATAGCCCTGAATTATGGGGTAATCCCTTGCAGCAATGGCATCCACAATCCATTTTCCCAGCCCCGGATAGGCGAATAGCACTTCAATTACGACTGTGCCTCCCAGTAGACTGCCTATACTCTCACTGAATACCGTAATGAGTGGAACTAGACTGTGACGAAGCATGTGTCTGAAAAAAATGCGGATGGGGCTGATTCCACGCGCTTGCGCCGCTTTGATAAAGTCTTGCCCCGAGCTTTCAATCAGACTTGCGCGAATCATTCGTACATAAACGGCCGCCATTGCCAATCCCAAGGTAAGAGAAGGGAGTACCAAATGAAAAGCGGTTCCTTCACCCATAGACGGCAAAATGCGCAATTTAACTGCAAACCATTCGATAAACAAAAGCCCCAGCCAGAAGCTGGGAATCGAGGAGCCGATTAAGGCAAACACACGACTGGCGCTGTTAATCCAGCGGTTACGGTAGAGCGCAGCCATCGTTCCCAAGGGTAGAGCTATTAGCAGCAAAATGAACAGAGAGCCTCCGGTCAGCAGCAGCGTATAAGGCAGTTTTTCCATAAACTCTGTGAATACCGGACGATGGGTTAAATAAGATTGTCCAAAATCAAACTGAAGCAACTGAACCAGCCACTTACCATATTGCACAGGTAATGGTTGGTCCAGCCCTAGTTGGCTGCGCATATCCGTAATTTGCTGATTGGACACAGCTACATCATCGACTCGGAGAATGCTCCGGACGGGATCGCCCGGAACAAGCTTAAGCAGACAGAAGCTCACAAAGGAAAGAATAAGAAAGAACAAAACTAGTTCAAGAAACTTTTTGGCCATGGATTTGAACATGCTAGTTCACATCCAGGTCCTGGGTTAGCAAGTAATATTCACTTTGGCTAGTTACCCAGTTATGTACGTAATCGCGATAGGCCACTACGTTGTTTGGATGGACCAGAAAGGATTGCAGATTTTCTTGGTCAATCAGTGTGACAGCTTTCAGCGCCAGCTTGTTGCGTTGTTCCTCATTCACGGTTGTGTTCAGCTGTGAAATCATACTCGCGAGTTCCGGTACATGCACACGCCCATAATTTAGTGCTCCTTCAGGCATGTAAGCCGCATTTAGAAAATAGCTTGCATCGCCGCGCGGGGCTGTAATGCTACTATAAGTCGCTAAATCCCAATCCTGATGAGCGGTAAGATATTCGTCAATATTATCAACCTGACGGATATCAATCGTAATGCCAAGTTCTTTAGCATTAGCCTGAATCAGCTGGGAAATGAGTGGAAGTTCCGCTCTCGACTGGTAAGTTAGTAATGTAAGTTGAAGCGGCTTGCCGTCAGGGGTTGCAACTTTTCCGTTCTGCACTGTATATCCAGCTTGCTTGAAGCCTTCTCGTGCAGCATTTAAATCAAATTTTTTCGTAATATATTCCGGCGAAAATGGAAAGTCGGGCAAGAACGGCCCTTGAGCAGGGGTTCCCTGGCCGGACATAATACCGCTGGCAATCTCATCACGGTTGATCAGGTTATCGAATGCCTTACGCACAGCCGTCTTTTTCAGATCGTTATTGTTCATATTGTAAATAAGTTGATGCGTTCGCAAACTAGGAAGCGAGTCAACCTTAACAGTAGAATCAGCTTTCAATAGCTCCAGGCTTTCAATTGGCGGGCGATACACAATATCAGCAGTTTTGGCTTGAAAAGCAAGCTGACGTGCATTGGCGTCTTCGTTAAACATGAATTTGGCATGCTTCAACTTTACTTCACCGTTCCAATATTGTTCATTGCGATCTAAATTCAGTTCACTTCCAGCACGGAAGCTGGCAACCTTGAACGGTCCCGTCCCAGATGGGAGGTCACCTGTAGCTGTGGTGTCTATAATAGCCGTATTCGGATGAACCAGCTCAGACACAAATTCTGGGAAAGGCTTGTCTGTCGTAATGGTCAAAATCTGTCCATCCGCATGAATATCACGGATATGTAGCGCATTTTTGACCGATGGATTGAGCTTTAACGCTCTTTCCAAAGAGGCTTTGACAGCAGCAGCATTGACGGTTTTACCGCTGTGGAAGTTCACACCTGATCGGATGTTGAAGGTCCAGTGCTGTCCGTCCTTGCTGTTCCATTTGTCTGCAAGCCAAGCTTCCAGCTTAAGATCCTTGTTCACTTTGATCAGTGTTTCACTTACTCCAGCACGAACAGCTGTGTAATTTACATCTGAATGGGGGTCTATAGTAGGGCTCTGCACGTTGAACAATAAGGTGACACTTTTATCTTGTGGTGCAGCAGATGGAGAGGGTGAAGCTGACGGAGAAGAAGCGCAGGCTGCCATCATTACCGCCATTACCGCAGGTATAAATAGTTTAAAATACGAACGTTTAAACAACAGGAAGTCCTCCTTAATAGTAATCGTAATTTTTACGCTTTAACTCATGAATCATATCGTAACCAAATGAAGGTGCTTTGTAAATATGTAATTGACGAATGTGTATGTAAATTCATATCAAAAAGACTGCTAACCAATAGTGATATGGTTAGCAGTCTTTAAGTTTATTCACATATTATTAATTTGGAATCACATGAAAATTATGAATTAGTGCATGGGAGCTTTGGCAGTGCCATGTTCAACATGAACTCTACGGATGAAAAAGGCAAGGATCAACCCGATCACACTGATGATCATCGCAAAGAAAAATGAATTTTGTGATCCGATTGTCATGGCATTGGCCATTTCATTTACGGATTCAGGCATACTGGATTGGCTCAAATAGCCTTCCATACCTTTGGAGAGAATGCTTACCGCTACGGCTGTACCGATTGCACCAGCAACTTGTTGGAGCGTACTCATAATGGCTGTTCCGTCTGGGTATAGATCCATAGGGAGCTGATTTAGGCCGTTTGTCTGAGCTGGCATCATAATCATGGAAATGCCGATCATCAAGCAGCTATGAAGCACAATAATGAGTACAAGAGTTGATGTTGTTGTAATGCCGGACAGGAAAAACAAAACAGCAGCTACAATCACAAGTCCTGGAATGACAAGCCACTTGGGACCGAATTTATCGAACAATGAACCCATAATAGGAGACAAGAGGCCGTTGATAATCCCACCGGGCAGAAGTACTAAACCTGCTGTTAGAGCAGACAGAGCCAGCCCCTTTTGCAAAAAGAGTGGAAGAATCAGCATCGTAGAAAGGATCGTCATCATACATAGGAACACCATAATAACGCCAATAACAAACATAGGGTATTTAAATACACGCAAATTCAACATAGGCTGCTTCATTTTCAATTGACGTACAGAGAACAGTATCAACGATATCAGACCGACAATCACAGGAAGCAGAACCATCAGGCTAGCCCAACCTTCGCCACCTTCTCCGGATTTACTGAAACCAAACACGACACCGCCGAAGCCAATGGAAGATAACAGGATAGATAAAAAATCAATTTTGGGCTTGGTCGTTTTTGAAACGTTTTGCATAAATAAAATACCGCAAATCAGTGAGAGAACCAAGAACGGAAGGGAGATCCAGAAGATCCAGTGCCAAGACAGATTTTGCAGTACCAGTCCTGCAATGGTAGGGCCCACTGCCGGTGCGAACATAATGACCAATCCGATGATCCCCATAGCCGCGCCTCTCTTTTCAGCCGGGAAAATGATCAAGATGGTGTTAAACATCAATGGCAATAACAACGCCGTGCCAATGGCCTGAAGAATACGTGCGATCAATAGCACTGAAAAAGTAGGTGCAAGCGCAGCAACGAGACAACCAGCTATTGAGAACAGCAACGATGTAACAAACAGCTGTCTTGTCGTAAAGGTTTGAATCAGCAATCCCGATACAGGTACTAAAATACCGAGTGTAAGCAGATAAGCGGTTGTCAGCCATTGGGCTGTTGCAGTTGTAATATGCAAAATCTGCATCAAATCATTCAGTGCAATGTTAAGTGCCGTTTCACTGAACATCCCAATAAAGCCGCTAAGGAGCAGCGCAATCATAATAGGTAGCACCTTGAACGTTTTGGGTTCAGAGGGTGAACTTGTTTGACTCATTGTACTCATGTTGTTTTTGTTCCTCCAAATAAATTAATAGTGTTGAATTATAACAATCGGTCTATATATAATAAACATGTTGTTATTTTTTTGTCAAAGTATAAGTTGTAAATATTAAATAATGAAGGATGCTGTATATGGCTGCTAAACCCGAATCATACGAGAATATCGTACAAACCGCATCGAAGCTCTTTTTTCATCAGGGGTATCACGCGACCGGACTGAATCAGATTCTTGCGGAGAGTGGATCACCGAAAGGGTCACTTTATTATTATTTTCCGCGTGGTAAAGAAGAATTGGCTTTGGAGTGCATAAGAAGAGGGAATGAGTTTATAAAGCAAAAATTAAAACAGACACTGGACGGGAATGATAATCCAGTGCTAGCCATTCAGGATTTTATTCGTAATACAGCTGAGGAGGCAGACCGTACCGGCTTTAACGACTTCATGCCGATTGGCTTCTGGGCTGCTGCGGAAACTTCCTGTATTAGTGAATCGCTACGTCATGCTTGTGTGAATACGTTTACAGATTGGCAGCACATCTATATGGAGCGTCTTCAGGAATCGGGCTGGGACGAGGAAAAGGCACGCAGTCTGGCGGTACTTATCATTTCGATGCTCGAAGGTGCATTGATTTTGGCCGTTACGCAACAGAGCAGTGCTCCTATTTATAATATCGTGGATTACATTCCACAGTTGGTCAAATAATCCTGTCTCTTCAATTTTCAATCTCTCCTATGAGCTCCAACAAGTAACTTTAGAGAGCCGATGTTCTCGTTTTTGAGAACTCGGCTTTTTTGTGGTTCTGAGACGTAATTTTACTCACATTACCAGCACCAAATGATGAAAAGTATGGTAAAATAGAATGAATTTGATTTTGATTTTGCGTGAAGGAAGGGTGATAGCAAGTGGCAAAAGCGAAGGTACCCAAACGGCCTACTCGGGATGAATTTGTACTGGAGGAAATCGGGAATCAGCTTGTAGAAGCACAACGAGAGCAATCCGAGGTTGTATTGACCGTATGGGGACGCGCAGAAGCAACCCGCGGACAGATTGTTAAAATGGACCCAAGAACAGGGAAGGTTCATGTAGAGAGTAATGGAGAAACGGATAAAGTTCCTTTTATGGATATTATGAGTGTAAATTACCCGAGAGATTAGTTGTTGTGATTACATAAATATAGCAGAAAGGGACAAAAAGAATGACAAAGTTAGAGTCTCCCTTACTGCGAGGGAAAGTAACAATTTAAAATTCGCGTATACAAAAACAACCGAGTGGTTTAGAGCCATCGGTTGTTTTTGTATACTGCTGCATGAGTGGGAAGAGAAAGCCGCGTTGTTGTATTGGCACTTGCCCTTGTACATGCTTATGTAGCTTTTATCGGGCTGGTATGACTCGCACGTGCTTCGGCTTTCTTAAGCACCTTACGATCAAAAATGAAGGGGCCAAACGGCAAAAGTGAGGCAATCAAGGCAGCAAGACTTTGCAGTAGCGTTATTTTCCGCATAATCAGCATGACCACAGTCGCTACAACATAAGCCACGAACAGTACCCCATGGATCATACCCACCCAGCTTACCATTTGCGGTATTCCAGCTGCGTATTTAAGTGGCATAGCGATACACACAAGCAGTAGATATGAAATTGCTTCAATATTACCAATGACACCAAACATCTTAAAGGCATTTTTGAACATAATACACCTCTTTCTCTTATTACTTAAAATTTAATATATCCTATAATGCATTGTTATTAAACGGTAGAAAGTTACGATATATCGAATATTTACGGCAGATGCCAACGTCACACAGCTTAGCGCTCCTGGAAACGATAATTGTAATTTCATTTAACTTGTCAAAATGTGTATCCCTATTGTATGCGCGACCCCCTATCAGTAAAAATACGGTGTGAAGCCTAAACATTTTGTATGCAAATTCCGATAACAGTTAAATGAACGTGTGTACATTATGGTACATATTTTAAAAGCTGGATTGCAGCAGAAGGGCTTGTAAGCTTAACTTATTAGTTTTTGACAAATAAAATTTCCATACTGGTATCAAGGAGAGCATAGAATATGAATAAAAAACGTTTGCGTCAATGGATGGCTCCGTTCGCAACGGCTACACTGATTTTGAATACGGGATATGGCATTTTGACACCCGATGCAGTGGCTAGCGCGTTGCCGACTGAGAGGCATTACTCAAATCTGACAGGCCTAAATACAACACAGTTACATACCAAATTAGCAACCGCTCAAGGTAGTCAAGTGCCTGTTACTTCAGGTCCGAAAGTGACTACGTTAACCAAAGGTTATGGTCAGAACACCTATCTTAACCAAATGCTAAAAGTAATGTCGAGCCAAATGGTGACTGCGAATATCGCGCCGGCAGAGGTAAGCAATCTGACAGCGGTTCCTACAGAAACAACAAAAGTAAATTTGTCCTGGAACAATCCGTCGGACATCAATTTTGACCACGTAAAAGTGGTTGGTGTTACTAACGATGTGTATGTAGATAACATTAGAAGTAACTCTTATATGTTAAGCGGTTTACAGCCGAACACGACATATACCTTTCGCGTGAAAACGGTGAATAAGAGTGGAAATGAATCTCTCGGTACAACAATACAGGCTAAAACGGCTTCCGTTGATGGTCCTGTGGATAAGACACCACCAGGAGAAGTAAGCGGACTGGCAGCGACGAATGTAGGATATAATGGATTTACCATCAATTACATATTGCCTAAGGATGCTGACTTAAGCCAAGCGATTGTCTATTTAAATGGTACAGAAATTCAAAGAACCACAGGCACGTCTTACACGTTTAATGTCTTGAATGCTGCCACAGCCTATACCGTAACGGTCAAAACGATAGACAAATCCGGAAATATATCTCAAGGAGTTAGTATTCCAGTTACAACTTCTACGGTCTCTACCGATATCGTGCCCGATGTGACAGGTGCTTCAGTGACATCAGTTAATAACTATAGTGTTACTGTTTCCTGGACAAGGCCTAGCGGAATTAGTACGGTCAGTCTGTATAAGGACGGGCAACTGGTAACCGATTCAACAGGAACATCCTATACTTTCAACAATCTTTCGGCAAGCCAGACCTATACGTTCACGATAAGATCTAAGCGAAGCACAGGTACATTGTCCTCCGGTGTGAGACTAACTGCCACAACGGACAGTACGTCTTCCAATTCGTCAGAAGTGTCCAATCTTGAAGTAGATAGCAAAAGCGACACCTGGATCAAAATCACCTATGATATGCCGAGTCGAGCCGACAAGGTGAAGATATATGTGGATGGTGATTATAAGGGGACTACAAGCTCTGAGTCCTATAAAATCACGGATTTGCGAGAAGGACGCTGGTATGAGATTAAGGTCGTGACTGTCAATAGCAATGGAAGAGAATCTAGCGGTGTAAAGATATCAGAACGCACGGATTCGGATGGTTACTACTCTTCTTCATCTAGTTCATCGAACTATGAGAAAGCAAGAGATTTGATGCGAATTGCGGAAAACAGTCTAAATGCGTCCGACTGGCGTTCTGCCAGAGATGCAATCAGTGATCTGCCGAGCGGAACCCGTAAAAGCGATCTGCTGGATCGGCTAGAAGCTATTCGCAATAGAGCGATTGGTACCGGTAGTTCATCATCCGGGACGAGTTCTACTACGACAACCACTTCTGGTACAACGTCTTCATATCCTAACAATGCGGTTTCCTCCTATTCATCTTCGTTCACCCTGACACCAGGAGCTAAATCAGCTTATGTCGATGGTCGTGCTACGACGATGGCTCAGGCTCCTCGGATCATTAATGGGGCGACGATGGTCCCGCTGCGCTTTATCAGTGAACGGATAGGTTACGAGGTGAATTATGAAAAATCGACCAAAAAGATTATTCTGAATCGACCTACAGACGGCAAACAGGTAGTGCTTCAAGTCAAGAATTCGACCCTTGCCGTATATGAGTTAAACAACTCCCGAAGTTATTCGACGAACATCACAGCTCCGGTTATTGTTAACGGCTACACGCTGGTTCCATTACGAGTGATTAGCGAGCTTTCGGGGTATCAGGTGAACTATAATACTGCATCCAAACAAATTACGATTACCAAATAAATGCATCTGTTAAAAGAGTTCTAAAGTGAAAACTTTAGAACTCCTTTTTGTCTACTATCCAATAAGTGTACGTAAAATGCGAATAGGGGCGCTTTATAAGCGCCCGCTAATAGAGTTATAAATTGACAATCAGCTACTCTGTAAACAAGTTATTTTGGCTAAAAAGGATATCAAGCTGCTTAAGATCTTCTACAGTTAGTTGAATACTCAGCGTTTGAAGATTAGTTTCGATCTGATTAGGCTTGGTCGCACCTGGAATGATTAAGGTATACGATAGGATTGATTCTCGCTTGTATGATTCATGCACTGATTGGTATCTCAATGCTTACCTGTCCGCCGCTTGTCTGGGTGGAGTTGGTGATGATCAGTTGTCCGCCATGTAGGTTGACAATGGATTTTGTTATATACAGGCCCATACCGTAATGTCCACTCAATCTTCTGGATGAATCACCCATATAAAACTGCTCGGCGGCCTGTTTGAGACCTGCTGGAGAGAAGCCCGGGCCTTCGTCTACGATGCTGAACCGAATACAGTTTTCAACAGATTCTACGATCAGCTGGATCTCGCTGTATTCAGGCGCCTGATCTACCGCATTAGAAGCAACATTCATAATGGCACGCTCAAGTAGCACTGGGTCTGCATACAGCGTCTTAGGGAGGTTATATGCAGCGAATGCTACAGATATTTTTTTGACAGCAGCCAAGGCCATTATCTGATCTTTCACTTTCGATAAATAGAAGTCAGCATCCATCGTTTCCGCCCGCAGGGTGACTAGTGTTTCCGCTTTTGAAATGTCAATGAGAGTTTTAATATACTGCTCCATCTGCCTGGTGCTTTCCGCAATATAATCCGTATAGTTCTTTTGCTCTTCGGACTGTTCGGTCTCGGACAGTAGCTCTACGTTTCCACGAACGATAGTGAGTGGTGTTTTGACATCGTGTGCTAGAGCGGAAATTTGCTCGCGGCGGGATTTTTCGAGATTCCACTGTTTCTGAAGCGATGCCTTTAAAGTTTCTTTCATTTTATCCATGGAATGCAGCACCTGATCGATCTCCATCACGCCACTGAACTTGATTGAGAAGTCCAAATCCTGCGCTTGAATTTGTTTGGTAGCCTGCTGCAATCCGATCATCTTACGTGCCAGCTTTCGTCCGAAGGAGGAAGCCAGTAAAGCACCTCCCCCCAGGAAGGCGATACAGAACACGGCCAAAAAGGACAATTCTGCGTTCGGCAGATATTGACGCAGGATAGGAAGTTCAAACTGTGCCGAGACAGAATAGCGCATCACAGTAATTTCATCATGATGTGGAACTTTTACATAGTTATAGGGAAATTGATACGCAGTATTGCTCTGCTGCGTAACACTCCAAGCGGCTTGGGCCTGGTTTTCAGAAAGATTTCCTTCAATGAGGCGGCCTTCCGAAGTGAACAACGCGTACTTATACAGTTTTATCTGAGAATTCGGTTGCAGGGTCTTGCCCGCTTCAATGATTGACTTGTCCTCCCGTACCTGCTTCTCCGCATAGTTCGCGGGAAGAATGGCCCCATAAGATATCAGGGCATAGAAGATGAGGACCAGGAACAGAGCGAGCGCAATCGTCCCAATACAAAACATAACTAAATAACCCAGGAAAATGGTTCGTAATTTGGTAGTCTTGCGTGCTTGTTGTACTTTGGTTACTTCCATCGGTAGCCGATCCCCCAAACCGTCTCCACTGGAGAAACCTCTACTTTGCCAAGCTTGGCCCGGATATTTTTGACATGCTCTACAATGGTGGCGGAATCGCTGTCCCCATCCAAGCCGAAGACCGCTTCGTAAATCTGCTCCTTAGAGAATACCTGCCCCCAGTTCAAAGCTAGAAACTTACATATCTCATATTCACTTTTGGTAAACGGGACTACAACATTCTGAACGGTGATTTCCTTGCCAGACAGATTGAAATGAACTTCCCCGATGCAGAATACATTACGCCGTTCACGATTCTCCCGTCTGAGATGGGCGTTGATTCGTGCGCGCAGCTCTCCAGTGCCGAACGGTTTGACAATATAATCGTCGGCTCCATCCCCAAGCCCCAACATCACATCGTTCTCCATGGATTTTGCGGTAAGAAACAGTATCGGACAGTCTACCTTGCTGCGAATTTCCCGGCAGAGTGTGAATCCGTCCATGGTAGGCATCATCACGTCAAGCAGTATAAGATCAAATGCTCCGAGCTGCATGGTGAGAACCTGTGGGGAGGCGGAGACCACCGTGACAACATGGCCATCTTTCTGCAAAATATTTTGAAGGAGTGCCAAAACGGCGGGTTCGTCATCAACGGCCAACAAGTTTGCCATGCTTTATTCACATCCCTTGCTTTCTTTACTCTAATCTTTACTCCAACGAACTTTGTCCTTCCCAACGACAAATCCATAACCCTAATAATACCATGATGACTAAGGTCCCTACTACGCAATATCTGATTCCCAAATCGAGCTGTATAGCTTCAGGGATAGAATCAGCTGAGCTTACGCCGTATTGCACCCAGATCGTGATGAACCGGGCCGCCCAAGCAGAGGGAACGAATATCCAATTATGATCACCCAGCCCTGTAAGAAGCAAAGCGGACAATAGACTCTCCATAATACCCAGGCCGATGGAAGCTCCCTTACCGAACCGCAAACTAATGAAAAAATGCAGAATATAAAGGAACACACTGGACACAAACAGAATGCAGGCAGCCAACACATAAAACTTCAAGCCATACGGGGACTCTTTCATAAGAATTATATAGCCAGCCCCAAAGCCGCCTGAGGCAAGCAGCACACTGCCAAATCCCAAGCACAGGAGTAGGCTAAGCTTGCTCAAAAAAGGTAACAGCTTCACCGACGAGGTCAAGAGGTGTTGGAAATTTCCAGCGACTGACTCCTGCTCAACAGCAATGGAGCATACAATACCAATCATGATAGGAAGAACCACAGCCAGGACCTGCAAATAGCCGTCTATCTTCGAAATCGGTGAATACGGAGTAAAGGAATAGTAGGCTAGAAAAATTGCTATCCCCAAGATCGGCACAAGCAGCTGCACGAGCAATAAGGGCTGCCTTCGAAGTTTAAGCACGTCAGATTTCAGATTGCGGAAGAAAGATATCATCTTACTTAGCCTCCCGTTTACGGAAAGACATGGCCGTCAGCACTGACAGAATCATGAATAGACATACTGTGATCAACAGGCCGGGAACAATTATGCCTCCATCCAAAAGTGGATCTCCTGAAGGAACGGCAAGCCCATTAGGCAGCACTTGGATGACGGCGCACATCAATCGCGCTGGTATAGCATAGGGTACCGCCCACCATACAGAAGACGTAGCGAACAAGACGGTGCAGGCTACGTTGCCCAGCATGTTGATGATTAGGGTGGCAAACATGCCTATTCGATCCATCAGGAACAGGCAAAGTGGAACTTGCCACAAAAAGGTGATGAAGAGGATCAGAGTTGCAGCGACGCTTTCTGCTAGTGTCACGGAAGTTGAGAATACGAATCCGCCAAGAGTTATCCCTATAAATAAAATAATAGAGGAAACCATTAAGAGTCTTACGCAAACCCCGATTTTACCGTACCATACCTGAGCCAAATCTACAGACATGCCAAGGACAGCACGGTATTTCAGCTTCTTGCCATCCTTTTGGATCACTCCTGAGCATATTAAGGTGAGCGCACCTGGCAGCAGCATGAAATACCACCAATTGTAGCTGGCGCTTTGGAGCATATGTCCCCCCATGAGCACGGTACACAGAAGAAGAGTAACGATGGGGGCCAGCCAGACCAGCTTTTTCGTAAAGGTACGCTTTAATTTTAGATGCTCGGCGGCTATATATTGCTGCATCCTACTCATCCCCTTTTCGGTATTCCTGTGCAATCTGCATGAACAACGATTCCAAGTCTTGTCCTGGTGTAACCGCCTCTTGGTAAGCTAATATGCCACCAGCGATAATACCGACATGGTCAACGATTTGTTCGACTTCGGATAAAATATGACTGGAAAGAATTACGGTAATTCCTTGCTTCGGGAAGGAGCGAATCAGCTCGCGTTGCTCCTGAATGCCAATGGGGTCAAGTCCGTTGGTTGGCTCATCTAAAATTAGTAGTTTGGGATGGTTGAGGAGCGCAATAGCAATGCCCAGCCGCTGTTTCATGCCCATCGAGAACTGGCCAGAGCGTTTTTTCCCGGTATGAGTCAAATCAACAATGTTCAGTACTTCATCAATTCGTGAATCAGGTAGTCCGAGCAAGGTTGTACGAACCTTTAAATTCTCTCTAGCAGTCAAATTCTCATAGAGTGGAGGAGATTCGATCAGTGCGCCGATCTGAGCGAGATATTTTCGTGACCAGGGTTTTCCTTGGAATAAAATTTCACCGCCTGTCGGACGTAGCATACCAGTTAACATTTTCAAGGTGGTTGATTTTCCAGCCCCATTTGGGCCAAGTAGCCCATAGACGGAATTCTCCTGAATAGACAGTGTGACGTTGTTCACCGCCTGTTGCCGTCTAAAGGTTTTGCAGAGATTTTTAGTCTGTAAAATAATGTTATCCATATCAGTTCATCCTTTTCATTCGTTCTGACAACTACTTTACAGATCAATTCTAAGAACTTTATAAGGATAGAAATATTAATGTTTCAAACTTTATGCATTCATGCGGTATTCGCTATAATGGATACAGTGATTTAGGAAAGGGATGTATTCATGAAGAGGGTTATCGTAATCGGAGCAGGAATTCTGGGGGCATCGACAGCATACCAGTTAGCAAAATTGGGCGCTGATGTCATTCTTGTAGACCGCAAAGATAAAGGACAGGCGACTGATGCAGCTGCTGGCATTATTTGTCCCTGGTTATCACAGCGACGCAATCAAGCTTGGTACCAGCTCGCCAAAGCGGGCGCACGTTTTTACCCCGGATTGATTGAAGAACTTAAAAGCGAGGGGGAAACAGAAACTGGCTATGCTCAAGTTGGAGCTCTCAGTATTCATAATGATTTGGAGAAAATTAAAAAAATGCAGGAGCGAGCACACTTACGACAAGCGGATGCGCCAGAAATCGGTGAGATTACGCAACTAAATGAAAAGGAAACCCATGAACAATTTCCTTTGTTAGTAGAAGGTTACCATTCTGTTCATATTAGTGGTGCCGCTCGTATAGATGGTCGGGCGCTGCGTGATGCGTTGATCCGATCAGCACAAAGAAATGGGGCAACCCTTATCCATGGGGATGCTGTGCTTCAATACGATTCCGACCATGTAACCGGAGTGGCGGTCGGTGCAAACAGCTTCTCATCTGACGAAGTCATTGTTTGTGCAGGTGCATGGGCCAATCAACTGATGCTGCCTTTGGGCATTCATTTTAAGGTTAGTTATCAAAAAGCACAAATTATGCATTTGCAGGTTTCTAATAGGCAAGACACAGGCACCTGGCCTGTAATCATGCCGCCTTCTGATCAATATCTGCTTGCTTTTGACAAGCAAAAGATCGTAATAGGGGCGACTCACGAAAATGAAATCGAAGGCTACGATACAAGAGTAACAGCAGGTGGAACGCAAGAAATCCTAAATAAAGGTTTAGAATTAGCACCTGATTTAGCAAATAGTACTTTTCAGGAGGTAAGAGTTGGTTTCCGTCCTTTTACACCCGGTTTTCTACCGGTGATCGGAGCTGTTCCTGGCTGGAATGGCCTTATAGCGGCAAATGGGCTTGGAGCATCCGGGTTGACCATGGGTCCCTTTATTGGAAATCAGTTGGCAAAGTTGGTACTTGGAATGGCCTTGGATATCGATATCAATGATTATGATATTCGAAATGCTATTGATGAAGATTGATCCTTGAAGCTAGACAACAGTAGATATGCATAAGAAGCCGCCATACTGGTGGCTTTTCTAATAATATAAGTTCTTTTCCTGGCCCAAAGATAGAGCTTATGTCGATTTTTAAGGTTACTCGTTTCTATTTTAGTCTTAGACCTAGTAAAACCCCGCTACGTAGGAACAAGATTAGTGACACACCGAAACAAATCACAGAAAACAGGCTAACGGAAATAAAACCACCGCTGTGAGTGTATAGCATTCCTGCTGTGAAAGAGCCAACCATTGTTCCAAAATACATAGAAGAATTGGCAAGTGATGAAACTGTTCCGCGTGCTGTGGCAGATATGGTTTGAAGCATACTCATCATAAGCGGAAAAATCATTCCAAGGATAAGGAAGATCAGAAAATATGTAATTTCGACATAGGTCACACTAGGTAAATAGGGCAGAAGCAAATAAAGCAGACCGATGAAAATTACGCCATAGATCAAAGAGTGCTTAGGCCCCACTTTGTTAACTAAGCTGCTCCCGAATAAGCTACTAATCGTATTTCCTAAACCAAGGAATAATATCACCGTACCAATATTTGCAACATTGAGGCTGAATTTGTCGGACAGCCATGTGCCAATAAAAGAGAAGGCAGCAAAATTTCCGAGTTGGAACAGGAAGTAGGCCAGAAAAGCGACCTTAGGTGTTGACCCCTGCAGCAATGAACGGTATCTGTTCCTAATCGAGGGAGCCTTTTGCTTCTGTATAGAAGGAGGCAAGGCGGGCAAGAGAACAGCAGTCCAAATAACGATCAGGAAGGTGCAGCAACCAATCATAATAAAGGGTGTTTGCCACCCGGTGGTAGCGAGATAGCTGCCAATGGGAACGCCTAGCATTTGGGAAAAAGCTAATCCTGCGGTGACAACTCCCATGGCTTTTAACACTTTATGTGGTTGAACTAACTGAGGAATGGCTGCCCAAACTTGAGGTGAGACAAAAGCGGCACTAATGCCAGCCAATAAGCGAAAAGCAAACATGGTCCAAAAATCAACGGCAAAGCCGCAAAGTAGAGTGAAGATACCAAAACCAAGTAAGCCGAACAGTAGTACTTTTTTTCGATTCCATGCATCTGACAACGGTCCTGCAATTAAGGCAAACAGAGCATACCCTAAAGCATAGGCTGAAACAATCCAGCCTGATTGTTCGATAGAAATGCCGAAGCTTTCACGAAGAATAGGTAGAAGAGGCGACACAATGAACGTATCTGTACCAATGAAAAACATGATCAAGAAAAACAAGGTGATAATTTTATTCAAAACGAAACCCTCCATTTGTTCTATAGTTCGAATATTTTCGAATAATAGAAATATAGCATTCCAATATGCTATAATGCAACTACAATTCTTTGTTAGGCAGGTGAACGGATCTTGAGAACGCTGTATCATCCCAACGTAATTGAAATTACTCTACCTACAGTTTTATATGCTCTAAGTGACCCCATTCGGCTTAATATCATCCAGATTTTAGACGAAAAAGGGGAGCAATCCTGCAGCTCGATAGATATTTCAGCTCCAAAGTCAACCTTGTCTCATCATTTTAAGGTTCTTCGGGAATCAGGGGTTATTCATACGAGAATAGAGGGAACCCAACGCTTTATCTCTATCCGTTACGATGATTTGAATGAACGCTTTCCTAGCTTGCTGTCGGCCGTACTGATGGGCTTGAAGCAATAAAAGAAAAAGGTCTAGTTAGCATAAAACTAACTAGACCTTATTTGTCGAAGAACAACCATATATAATTATAAATTGCCGCTTATTTTGCAGTTAGAGAGAAGCTAATCCCTCTACACGTCATTCATCATGTCATTGAGATGCGAATTCTTCAACGATTGTGTTGCGAATTGCATGTTTTTTAAGTAGTCAATTTTATAGATACAGGAGTAGATCACATTTAATACATAGTCAAAGGCAATTTGCGACGAAAATGTACCAATCTTGGCATGTTTTACTTCGTCATTAGGCACCTGAATACAGATATTACTGAGTTTGGCCAATTCATTTTGACTGGTTGCTGTAATTGTGATAAAAGGAATATTTTCATGTGTAAAGTGCTTTGCTGCTTTTAAAAAGATCGGTGATTTTCCGTGGTAAGTTAAAAAAACAGCGCAATCCTGTGGCGTAAGATTAGCCGTATGGTACGCCCACTCAGACAGCTCCGTAGCTATAACCACATACTTGTTAATTTTCACTAATTTATTTTGGAAACTTTTCGCACGGATTTGTGAATCTCCTAACGCATATATAAAGATCCTTTTCGCTTGATCCAGCAATAGGGCTGTTTGCGACAATAAATCATCATCCATGAATGTAAAGTTTTTTTCTATCGTTTCCTTCATTAATTCTGCAATTTCTTTCGCCACTTGAAGTGGGGATTCATCAAAACCAAATGGATAGTTGGGGTCTACATTGGAAATGTTCTGGGTATTCTGCTGAAACTCCCGAGCAAGTTTGATTATGAACTCCTTGAAGCCAGATAGCCCAAGTTTATGTGTTAATCGATTAATCGCGGAATGCGAAGTATATGTTGCCTTTGCAAGCTCCTGAATATTTAAGTGCAGGATACTTTCCTTATGAAGCAAAATATAGGATGCAATGCTTTTTTCATTTGGTGTAAAGTTTTGCATTTCGGATAATTGCATCAGTATTTTCAACAAGTTCAACTCCGGTTCAATTGAAATGACGTTTGATAAAGGATCTAAAATAAACATTTTGTTTGAAAATAAATAAACATTTTTAAAAATATTCGGTTGATTGTACCATTTTAGCGGCAAATCCTTTACGATCAACGTTCTTCTTCTATAATAAATGAAAAAGAGCCTAGGGGGAATTAATATGCTTAACATCGGTTATATTGGGAATGGCAAAAGCACCAATCGGTATCATCTTCCTTTTTCATTGACCAGAGATCATTTGAACGTAAAGACGATCTACGCCCGTAATCCAGATAAAGGGGAGTGGGGGAAAATCCCTGGCGTGCAGTATACTGATAATCTTGAATCTCTAATGAACGATAAGGAAATTCAGTTGATTGTTATCTGTACACCTGTAGAATCCCACTACACTTATGCGAAAATGGCACTCGACCACGGGAAAAATGTACTTGTTGAAAAACCCTTTATGTTAACGAAAGAAGAAGCTGTGTCCATCTTCCAATATGCCAAAGAGAAAAATCTGATTATTCAATGCTATCAAAACAGACGTTACGATTCGGATTTTCTCACTACCAAGAAGGTTATTGAATCAGGGAAACTCGGTGATTTGTTGGAGGTGGAAATGCATTTCGATTATTACCGCCCCGAGACCCCCAACTCCACCTCTCATTTTTCCAGATATAACAGCTACCTCTATGGACATGGCGCTCATACCATTGACCAGGTTCTTTCCTATTTTGGGAAGCCTGACACGATCCATTACGACGTGCGCCAATTGCTCGGTTCTGGAAGAATGAATGATTATTTTGATCTAGATTTTTATTATCCCTCACTCAAGGTATCCATTAAATCCAGCTTTTTTCGTTTAAAAGAGCGGCCGAGTTTTGTTGTATACGGCAAAAAAGGCGTTTTTATAAAGCAGACAAAGGATCGTCAGGAGGAGCATCTGAAATTATACTATCTGCCTAAGGGACACTCCGATTTCGGCATCGACCTGCCCGAGCATTACGGCATCTTAACATACCTTGATGATAAGGGCGAGTATCATGAAGATAAAATCGTTTCTGAAAAGGGAGACTATGCCCGAGTGTATGACGATATTTATCAGTCGATCGTAATTGGTAAACAAAAAGTGATTAAAGACGAAGAAACGATAATGTGTATGGAAATACTTGAAAAAGGTATAGAGGAGTGCAGCTAAAATGAAGTTAGGAATTGTCGGAGCAGGGATGATCGTAGGGGATCTATTAAGCTTTATTCAGGAAATCCCGACCATTTTACTAAAGGGAATTTGTTCTAGACCTAGCCACAAGGAGAAATTACTGGATTTACAAAGTAAATATGGAATATCTCAGATTTATTCGGATTACAGCGAGATGCTGATGAGTCGTGATGTGGATACAGTTTATATCGGGTTGCCTAATCATCTTCATTATTCATATGCGAAAGAGGCATTATTGAGTGGTAAACATGTCATCTGTGAGAAGCCGTTTACTTCCAATTTGCAAGAATTTCTAGAGCTAAAAGAAATTGCTCAGCAAAGAAAACTGGTATTGGTGGAAGCCATAACGAATCAATATTTGAAAAATTATTTGTCAATGAAGGAGTATCTACCTAAGCTTGGTGAGATCAAAATAGTGGAATGCAACTATTCTCAATACTCATCTCGGTATGAAGCTTTCAAAGCGGGAATAATCCAGCCTGCGTTTAATCCGGAAATGTCTGGTGGAGCCTTGATGGATATTAATTTATATAATATTCATTTGGTTGTTGGATTCTTCGGGAGCCCGAAGAAAGTGCAGTATTGGGCGAACATGGAGCGTGGAATTGATACTTCAGGTATGCTGCTGCTTGATTACGGTGACTTCAAGTGTGTCTGCATAGGTTCAAAAGACAGTACGGCTCCCAATGCAGTGAACGTTCAAGGCAATAAGGGCTATATACACATGGCAAGTTCAGCAAATATATGCGACTGCTTTGATTACACTGCGAATAAGGAAACGCCAATCCGGGTAGATCAGAAAGATCATCCCCATCGAATGTATGATGAATTCGTTGAGTTTGACCGTATCATCGAGGAAAAAGATTTGGAAAAAGTCTCAGAAATGCTTGAACACAGCGAGAGGGTCATGAATGTCATTGAGAAAGCCAAGCAATCCGCCAATCTTGTATTTGGTCCTGATAAATAAAGAAGCAGCTCAATTACTGAGTTGCTTCTGATCCGTAATTCCCACACAGCGGACACTGCATAACGGATAACCACTTCTTCGTTTAATCCTTGATTTCTCTCTTCAGTCATGTCTTTGATATCATTACTTCAAGTCATAATCCAATCACGAGGAAGTCTCTTTAGTTAGAGTGAATAATTCAGATGAAAAATCATATTTCTCCGCAATATTAAAATCCTGGTCATCCTTATAAGGCGGGGTGAGTATAAGTCCGATGTTCATTAACTCGCTGCCTGTAAAACGTCGGTCCAATTCTTTCACGAAATATACTGCCATTTCGTCCAGTCCGATGAGCTTTAGCCGTGAATAAGCTGCATTGGGGCGTGAGAGAGCCTGGTACCAGCCGACGAGAGCATGCTCACGTTCTGCATCAATGGTCATCCATGCTGTTTCATTTTTTTCAAAGGGACTTAGCAGACGGTAAAAGGTTCCCTGTGTAATTAATCGTCGGTGACGTTTATACACTTGTATTTGTTCTTTGATTACATTGCACTCTTCTTCGGACAAAGCCAATGGATCCAGTTCATAACCAAATACACCAAAGTAGGCGACATTGGATCTGGTTTGCAGCGGTGCCGTTCTGCCTACCTGGTGGTTCGGGATGCTTGACACATGAGCACCCATACTGCTAAGCGGATAGGCCATGGAAGTGCCATACTGAATCTTCAGACGTTCTATAGCCTCGCTATCGTCGCTTGTCCATGCTTGCGGAGCGTAATAAAGCATCCCTGGATCAAACCGTCCCCCACCGGAAGCACAGGACTCAAACAAAATCTCAGGGTGTTCGGTAATCAGCTTCTCATATAAAGCATATACACCCAGGACATAGCGGTGAAAAAATTCGCCCTGCCTTTCCTTGCCCAGAGATAACGAATAGGCTTCTGAAATACAGCGATTCATATCCCATTTTACGTATTCGATCCGAGCAGAAGAGAGCACGTCATCCATTAACTTAAACAGGTAATCCACGACAGGCGGTTGGGAATAATCAAGAACATATTGATGACGTCCATGCTTGCGTTGACGGCCGGGTGTTCCCACAACCCAGTCTGGATGCTCCCTCATAATATGAGAGTCGGAGTTAACCATTTCCGGCTCGAACCAAAGACCGAATTTCATCCCGAGCTGATTGATCTTCTTTGCCAAATTCGAGATCCCGTTCGGTAGCTTTTCAGGATTTTCAAACCAGTCACCGAGGGAAGAGGTATCATTGTTTCTTCGACCGAACCATCCGTCATCCAAGACAAAGAGTTCAATCCCCAGTTCACCTGCTTTTTTTGCCATATCAACTATTTTCTGCTCAGTAAAATCAAAATAGGTCCCCTCCCAGTTATTGATCAATACAGGTCGTTCCCGCTCGGTCCAACTGCTGCGAATTAAGTGTTTATTGTACAGGCTATGGTATGCTTGGCTCATGCCATTTAAACCGCTCTCAGAATAGACCAGAACTGCTTCAGGCGAATAAAAACATTCTCCTGGCTTCAGGGTCCAGCAGAATTTGTCAGGATGAATGCCGATCATCAATCGGGTAGTTGAATAGCTGTCCACTTCCGCCTGGGCAAGAAAGTTCCCGCTGTAAACGAGATTAACCGCATATACTTCTCCTTGGTGTTCCTGTGATCCGGGTTTGGCAAGCGCCAGAAATGGATTGTGAACATGACTACTAATTCCTCGAGTGCTCCCAATCGACTGTAGCCCAGGTCTCAATGGTGTACGCTCCACATGACGTTCCCTGCCCCAAGCCCCTGATAAATGAATAATTTCATATTCGGCTTCAGGAAGATCAAGACTCAGGCTCATTAGACGGTTGACTCTCAGGGGATTATTCCCGGAATTCGTTATGGATACGGATCTCGTGATCACGGGCAGTTCGCTGAAAATGGTGTAAGCAAGTACGGCCACCGTTCCTGTAAGAGAATCGGTCAGCGTGATGAGGAGTGTCTCTGCTTCATGTGCTTCCTTACAAAACGTAGCTGGAAGATGAGGAATTTTAGGTTTTCCAGTGATTACCTCGTAATGGTCATAAGTGAACTCCATTATATGAGATCCGTCCTCCTGTATGATCTCAATTGCTGGCTCTCGAAAGTCTCCACTTCCCGCAGAAGGAAATTCCTGCTTAATACTTTCCAACGATGTCACCAAGTCACTATCAAACTCACCGACAGACACGGGACGATAGCTTCGCTCGATAAAGCGGTCATATTGACCAAGGTACTCTATTTTTTTGCCGTAATATAAATGCTCCAATTGCCCGTTCTCCATGACACGGAAAAGATAACTACAGTATTTGTTCGTTAAGTGAAATGTCCGTTCCTTTTGGTTAACTTGTAGACTAGCCATGTACATAGCCCCTTTCAAAATATGTCGAACCACTTGAAAGCGTTATTATTGAATCAGCATAACAAAGATAGTGATAGTAAATACATGACTTTTTTTAAGTTGGATATGGGAAAAACAAAGAACCTTACAAAAAAATATAGTTTAGAGCCAAATTTTTTCTGGACATTTGTCATCCTTAACTTATGCTATACTGTTAAATTAACAAGCATAGGTTCTTTATTTGGAAAAGTGAGGAGGATGCCAATGGGCCAGAATATGATTCAATATGTTGATACGTATACCAGTTCAGAGCATAAAAATATATCAGATTTGATTTTGTATAACTGTGGCACAGAGCTCTGCTTATCCAAACAGGATTTTGGACCCATCGCCCGCGATTTTAATCTGGTTCATTTTGTACTAAAAGGACGAGGTAGGCTGGTGATTGACAACAAAAATTACGATATAGGAGAAGGACAGGCTTTTTTAATTCCGGCCAATAGGGTAGCTTATTACCAGGCGGATGAAGCCGAGCCTTGGGAGTACAGTTGGGTCGGCTTTATGGGCATTAAATCCGACATCTACCTGCAGAACATATCACTTCCACACCAGAACCCTTATATAATTGATATCGAAGATATTACGTTCTTTCATTCCACGATTATTGAGATGTTGCGGATCGGAGATAACACGCTTTCTTCATCGCTGGCTATACAGGGGTATTTATTCCATATTCTTGCCAAACTTGTACACAATTTGGGGGAAACGATGTCGATAAAGGAACAGCTTCCTTATTCGGTGCAAGCGATAAACTTTATTGAGAAAAACTACATCAGTGGCATCCAGATTAGTGAAGTAGCGGAGTACCTTGGTCTACATCCGAATTATCTGACCTCCGTTTTCAAACTAGAAACTGGTGAAACGCCTAAACAATATCTGATAGTCCTCAGGATTAAAAAAGCGTGCGAATTGCTGCAGCATACAGACTATTCGATCCAGGTCATATCTAATTCGGTCGGCTATACCGATCAGTTGACCTTTTCGCGAGCTTTTAAAAATGTAATGAGCATATCACCCAGCGCATATAGAAAAAAATTTCTTTGATTTTGCTATATAAATCTATAAAAATATTTGTATTTAGAAGCGGTTTTTTTTGCTATCGTAAAACTGTGGATTTTTTCCTGCATGGCATTTTAACGATTGTAGGAAGAGTACTTTTTACGGGAGGAGAATTTCGCGCGTGGATTTCATTATTGCTTTTATTCCAGCCCTTGGCTGGGGAGTTATGCCGATACTGGCGCATATTACAAAAGCCAGTCCCCGAGAACAGCTGACAGGTACCGTTATTGGTGCTGTGCTGTTTTCCCTGTGCTTGTACACCATTCATCCTACCTCATTAACACCGATTCATTTTGTGGTAAGTTTTATATCTGGTATTTTTTGGGCCGCTGGACAATTGCTCCAGTTTCAAGCTTTTCAAAAAGTAAGCGTATCGATCGCCATTCCTGTGATTTGTGGTCTGCAGTTGATAGGGACGACGCTATTTGCCGCACTTATTTTGGGTGAATGGATAACAGGGTACCAATATGCGATAGGCGTTGGTTCTCTTCTGTGTATATTGGTAGGAGTTCTGTTAACCAGCTATCAGGGCAAGTCTGCTGGATTGCCCAAGCCTTTGCCGGTACCCATTATCATAATGTTGGTTTGCTCGGGGTTAGCGTTAAGCAGTTATGTCGTGATTAATCAGTTTTTTCATATATCCGGGCTATCCGTCATTCTGCCGCAATCGCTCGGTATGCTATGCTCAGCCATGACCATGAATCTGAAGGGCAAAAAGCGGCTACGATTCTCTCTGGTGGTTCGCAATTTGTCGACAGGATTGGTTTGGAGCATTGCGAATCTAGCACTATTTATTTCCAATGGGCTGATCGGCATGGCGGCTAGTTTTCCGATCTCTCAAGCGAGCATTGCTATTGCCTGTGTTGGCAGCATTTTAATATTTAAGGAAAAGAAGAGTCCTCAGGAATGGATAGGTATACTTGCGGGAATTACAGTACTGATGATAGGAGTAGGAATGATCAGCATGCTCAAGCCTTAAAGAATCATTTTGTATCTTGTATATGATCGGGTGTTTTGACTGTTTGCCAGTAGGAACCACGAGACCACGTTCTTTTAGTAACGAAAAGAGCTTATCCATCTATGGGGTACGCTTTTTGGGATTGACAGAGGTAGGACTGCATGAGAAAATGTACGCGCGTACATAAAATGATTTGGAGGTGGGTAATATTGTTTCGCGCAAGGAAGTAGCCGAACTTTCCGGCGTGTCTGAAGCGACAGTATCCCGGGTCTTGAATGCGGTAGGTCCTATCAAAGAGGATACGCGAAGAAGGGTTCTGGACGCAGCCAATCAGCTTGGATATGTTCCCAGTGCGCTGGCCCGTAACTTTGCCCGAAGGAAGAGTGGCCATCTTGGTGTGGTTATGCCTTATGTCCCGAAGGCGCACTTGTTCTCAGCCTATTTTTTCTCTGAGATGCTGAGCGGTATCGGAAACAAGGCTAGAGACAGCGGACTTGATCTGCTTCTATTGTTCCGGAAGCCGGGGGAACGGATTGATTACAGTAGTCTTTTCCGTCAGCAAAGGATCGATACCTGTATCATCCTTGGAGCCAGGGATGACCACGATGAGGTGGAAGCTCTAAAGAGGCTTCAGGAAGAAGGACGTCCGTTCTGCGTCATGAATCACCATTTTGAAGGGCAATCGTTCTGTGAAGTGGATGCAGACCATGTAGAAGGCAGCCGGGCGGCTGTAAGTCACCTCATCGAGCAGGGATACAAGCGGATTGCCTTTCTCAACGGCCCGGATATCTATTCCAATAGTACTGAGCGAATGAAGGGTTATCGTACCGCGCTTCAGGACGCTGGGATTGAATATGACCACGAACTGCTTCTGGAAGGTAACTATAGCCGTCGGAGCGGACTCGAAGCCTCAGCTACAATCGCAGACCAATTGAATGATATTGATGCTGTATTTGCGGCGAACGACCGGATGGCTCTTGGGGTAATGCAGGGTCTCCGTGAGCGCGGACTGGCAGCTGATCGGTTTCCGGCGTTTGTAGGCTATGACGATTCGGATGCGGCTGAGATGGCTGTTCCGCCGCTAAGCAGTGTCCGCGTACCTTTTTATGAGATGGGGGAGCTTGCAGCCTCGAAGCTTATACCCGATTCTCAGCATCTCATTCCGGCTCTGGAACTAACCGGGTGCGACTCAATAAGAGAACTCCTATCTACAGAACTGATTATCAGGGCGTCATCCATTCGTCGATAACACCATTCGTCAAAAATTCGTTGAAACTCAGACCCATAAGGAGGATCACGACATGTCTAATCGTCTTCGTATCGGAATGGTTGGCTACAAATTTATGGGCAAGGCTCACAGCAACGCTTACCGTAGTCTACCCATGTTCTTCCCAGATGCCCCGCTGCAGCCAGAAATGTCCGTTATCTGTGGACGCAACGCGCAGGGGGTTCAGGCGGCTGCCCGCCAGTTCGGCTGGACCGAAAGTGTTACGGATTGGCGTGATCTAGTGAAACGTAACGATATTGATCTCATTGACATTAACGCCCCGAGTAATGCCCATAAAGAAATTGTCGTGGAGGCTGCCCTCCATGGCAAGCATCTGTTCTGTGAGAAGCCGCTTGCGCTCTCGCTGGCGGATTCACGTGACATGCTGCAGGTAGCAGAGCAAGCAGGGGTCAGACATATGGTAGGCTTCAACTATCGCTTTTCACCGGCTGTCCAGCTGGCAAAGCAGCTAGTCGAGAGCGGTCGCCTAGGCAAAATTTATCATTTTCGTGCCTTCTTCCTTCAAGACTGGATCATGGACCCGTCCTTCCCGCTGGTATGGCGGCTGCAAAAAGACGTGGCCGGTTCTGGCTCTCATGGTGATCTTGGCGCCCATCTGATTGATCTCGCTCGCTTCTTGGTTGGCGAGTTCCATGAAGTGATCGGCATGAGCGAGACATTCATCCAGCAGCGCCCGTTAGCTTTGGAGATGAGCGGGTTGAGCTCCAAAAGAAACACTGAAGCAAATGCTCCAATGGGAGAAGTGACAGTCGATGATGCCACGCTGTTCCTGGCACGCTTCGCCGGAGGTGCGCTGGGCAGCTTCGAGGCCACACGTTTTGCTGCCGGACATCGGAGCACCAATTCATTCGAGATCAACGGTAGCCTAGGCAGTGTGCGGTTTGACTTTGAACGAATGAACGAACTGGAAGTGTATTTCACACAGGATGAGGAAGACGTTCAGGGCTTTCGCCGCGTACTCGCCACCGATCCGGCACACAAGTATTCTGAAGCTTGGTGGCCTGCAGGACATACGATTGGATTCGAGCATACCTTCACCCATGAGATGCTTGAGATGTTGAGTGCCATCTCTGAAGGAAGGCAACCGTCGCCGAACTTCCGTGACGGTGTTGCTTGTCAGGCTGTGCTTGAAGCGGTAGAACGATCCATAGAGGAACGCCGCTGGGTATCCATTGAAGAAATGTAGTATAACAATACATTCCGAAAGGTGAGTGGATTACAGATGCGCAAGGCACTGATTGTATGGGGCGGATGGAACGGACATGAGCCGGAGCAGGTGGCGGCCATTTTTGAACGCATTTTGAAGGAAGAGCAGTTCGAGGTGGAGGTGTCTAATACCCTTGAAGCCTACCAGGATGCAGAGAAACTGCTTGACCTGGACCTGATCGTTCCAATGTGGACCATGGGACAGATTGAGCAGGAACTGGTCGATAATGTCTCCGCTGCGGTTCAAAGCGGCGTAGGTCTCACAGGCTGCCATGGTGGCATGTGTGATGCCTTCCGGAACAATGTGGATTGGCAGTTTATGACAGGCGGGCAATGGGTTGCGCATCCCGGCAATGACGGCGTAGAGTACATGGTGAACATGAAGCGCGGCTCCAGCCCACTTCTAGACCATATTGAGGATTTTCAGGTCAAAAGCGAGCAGTATTACCTCCACGTAGACCCAGCAGTTGAAGTGCTGGCAACCACACGCTTTCCGATCGTACCAGGCCCCCATTCAGCTAATGGGCCAGTGGATATGCCCGTTGTATGGACGAAGCGCTGGGGGAACGGCCGCGTCTTCTACAATTCGCTGGGGCATCACGCAGATATCATAGATATGCCTCAAGTGACCGAGATGATGCGCAGCGGATTTCTGTGGGCAGCAGCAGGCAAACAGGCGGTGGCCACCCGGGGCAGCTCTCTCGCAGAGGCTTATACAGGCATGACAGACAACCAGCAACGCTAGGGTGAACAGGATGGTATCCGATGTAACAAAAGAATGCCATTATCCATTTTTTCTGAAGAAGAAGGGAGTCTAGGCATGAACAAAATGAAAGTAGGCATTATCGGGTGTGGTAAAATTAGCGGAATTTACATGGAAAATTGCCATCGTTTCGACATTCTGGAGCTGTACGCTGTAGCGGATCTGGACCAAGGTCGGGCAGAGGAGCAGGCGGTAGCGTTCAACGTTCCGCATGTATATTCGGTAGATGAGATTTTGGCTGATCCGGAGATCGAACTCATCATTAATTTGACCATTCCGGGCGTTCACGCCGACGTATGTCTCAGAGCTCTTGAGGCAGGCAAGCATGTCTATGTGGAGAAGCCACTTGCCGTCACCCGTGAGCAGGGTCAGGCTGTCTTGGATCTTGCTCATCAAAAGGGACTGCTTGTCGGCTGCGCACCAGAGACCTTCTTCGGTTCCGGTATACAGACATCATTGAAGCTGATTGAAGACGGAGTCATTGGGAGTCCGGTAGCCGCTACGGCTTTCATGATGAGCCGTGGACATGAACATTGGCATCCTGATCCTGAATTTTATTATGCAGTCGGCGGCGGTCCAATGTTTGATATGGGCCCTTATTATTTGACGGCTCTGGTGCAAATGCTGGGTCCGATTGCTGCCATTTCGGGCATGACAGGCAAGGCGATGGACCAGCGAACGATTACGAGCGAGAAAAAGAAAGGCCAGACTATCCCAGTCGATATTCCGACCCATGTAGCCGGGTTGCTGCGCTTTAAGCAGGGAGCTGTCGGTACGCTGATTACCAGCTTTGACATCTTTGGTGGAAGCACTCTGCCACCGATTGAGGTTTACGGTACTCATGGCACGCTGCAGGTGCCTGACCCGAACACGTTCGGAGGGCCAGTTCGCTATAGGCTGCTAGGCGAGCAAGAATGGACAGAGGTACCGCTGCTGCCAGGATACCAGGAGAATACACGGGGCATCGGTGTTGCCGATATGGCCTACGCTATCCGCAGCGGACGGCCTCACCGCGCTAGTGGAGAACTGGCCTACCATGTGCTGGAAGCGATGTGGGCGTTCCATGATTCCTCCGATCAGCAGACCTTCTATCCAATGCAGAGCACATGTCTGCGCCCGGCGGCTTTACCGGAAAACCTGCCCTTGTATACGTTAGATGCGTAAACTAATGTAAATTTCACATCCCGCTTTGAATGTTCATTTCTATTAAAAAGAAGACTCCAGCTCCGTTTTGACCGGGGCTTGGAGTCTTCTTAGTTCATTTTCAGGAAGGATTTTAATTATTCTTTACCGATCATTCTAAATATGTTATATTGTTGGCGTGGGAGGAATACACGGATAAGAAGGCAAGAGTTATGAGGATGGTGTGAGATCTTGCCGTGGAGCTCTTCTACGAATATTAGAATGATCATTCTAATTATAACAGATGGAGAAGGGATGGATTGAACATGGAATATCGTGTATTAGGAAATACAGGCCTTAAAATAAGCAGTTTTGTATTAGGTACAGGTACTTTGGGTTTTTGGGGCAACAATACGGAGAAAGAAGCTACAGTCATGTTAGATGAGGCTTTGGCTGGAGGCATTAATCTGATCGATACAGCGGATGTCTATTCAAGTGGTCAATCCGAAGAAATTCTGGGTCACATCCTAAAAGGACGCAGACAGGATGTTATTCTGGCCACGAAAGGCGGAATGCCCATGGGCAGTGGGCTTAATCAATCCGGTAACTCGAAATATTGGATTAAGCGTGCAGTAGAGGGAAGCTTGAGAAGGTTGCAAACGGACTATATCGATTTGTATCAACTACATCAGCCGGATCTCCATACTGACATTGAAGAGAGTCTTGACGCACTTACGGACCTGGTTCGTGAAGGGAAAATTCGCTATATTGGTACATCCAATTTTCAGGCATGGCAAGTGATCGAAGCACAATGGACTAGCGAACGCAAAAATACCGCACGCTTTGTATCCGAGCAAGCCCCGTATTCCATATTGAATCGAAGTATCGAATTCGATCTGCTTGCCGCAACCGCAAAATACGGAATGGGCGTAATGGTTTGGAGCCCACTTTCGGGTGGTCTGCTAACGGGAAAATACCGCTCGGGAGAAGCGGTTGCCCCAGATTCAAGAGCAGCGAGTTCTCTAGGGAAACTTTCAACAGTTGTAGATCCGAATCGAGAAGAAAATCGCATCAAGTTCGAAGCCATTGCTAAGCTCCAAACCCTTGCAGATGAAGCAGGATTAACTTTGCCACATCTTGCCATGGCATTTACACAAGCTCACTCGTCAGTTACTTCTGCTATAGTGGGGGCAAGAACAATTGAGCAACTACGTGAAACGCTAAAAGGCAGCGACATCCGATTAAGCACTGATATCCTGAATGCGATAGATGCTATCGTTCCGCCAGGAATAACCCTGGATGCCCTGGAAAAAGGTTGGTCGCCTGATTGGTTACAAGCAGACCGAAGAATCCTGGGTTAAATATATAAGACAGACCTCATACCTGTAATGTATTCACATATTTTAAATCTAGTTTGCCGATCCTTCACTACATTGTATAATGATTATTCGAGGTGATGACGATGGCAAGATCAAAAGAATTTGAAGTTAATGAAGTATTAGATAAAGCAATACACCTGTTTTGGGCACAAGGATATGAGAAAACTTCAATGCAAGATTTGGTTGAGTTTATGGGCATTCACCGAAGAAGTATCTATGATACCTTTGGGGATAAGCATGCCTTATTTATGAAAGCTCTCGAACGATATGAAACGAAGCAGACCAGCAAAATGAGGTTTCTGATTGAAAAACAAGAACCGATCAAAGAATTAATTCGGGAGTTGTTTGAGGCGACAGTAAGAAATGAAGGAGAACCTCTAGGGTGTTTTCTCGTGAATTCAGGCGTGGAACTCGGCGTGTTGGATCCTGAAGTTGCATCCTTAGTTGATGAGAGTTATTCGCGAACGGAGGAACTCTTGACTAACCTTGTTCTGAAGGGTCAACAATCGGGTGAGTTCAAGGCTGACTTGGATCCTGTAGTTATTTCTCATTATTTAATGAATGCGTGGTTGGGGCTACGCACGTTGGTTAAGACAACAACAGATCAGCAAAAATTAAAGAATATTATTGATATGACACTGTCCGCGTTAGATTAAAAGTGGATTACAGCATGACAGGCAAAAGGAGTCACCTCAATGGAGGACTGTTTGTTTCCGTGATACAAGTCCTTTTTTGTCCCATTAACAAATGAAAGAACTTGTATCTTATGCCTCAAACAAGTCAAGGAATATCGCTCCAAAATTAAAATTCTTAGTCATAAAAAATTCTTTACTGTTCGTTCTAAAATTGTTATGCTAATAGCAAGTTAGATTTAACTGTTTCTTTACCCTAATAAGAATGATCGTTCTAAATAACTCTTTAAAACTCATTTACACTAATCTGCATGTTATGAAGGAGAGAATATTATGAAGTATACAGTTATTACAGGAGCAAGTTCAGGGATTGGATATGAAACGGCATTGGCGTTTGCTGCACGTGGCAAAAACTTAATCTTGGTAGCTAGAAGATTGGATAAATTAGAAGAACTCAAATCAGCAATTCTGGAAATTGATCCTACTATAAATGTTATTGTTCGTACAAGTGACCTGTCTGTTACAGATCAGGCCTACACACTATATAACAATTTAAAGGAATACCAAATTGAGACCTGGATTAACAATGCGGGACTCGGTGAAGCTTCTTTTGTAGTTGAACAGAATTTAGATAAAGTTGAAACTATGCTACGTGTTAACATTGAATCCTTGACAATCCTTTCTACACTATATGTTCGAGATTATGCTGATGAAGAAGGAACTCAGTTAATTAACGTCTCATCCGCACTCGGATATGCTATTGCTGTTGGGAGTGTTGCTTATTCTGCATCTAAATATTACGTTAGTGCCTTCACAGAAGGCCTTGCAAAAGAACTAGAAATGAAAAGTGCAAAACTAAAAGCAAAGGTTTTAGCACCAGCTATAACGGAAACGGAATTCGTGAAGAAATCATTAGATACTGAAGAATTTGATTACAAAGCAAACATGCCTAAGTACCACACTGCCAAACAAATGGCGGGCTTCATGGTGGATCTTTATGACAGCAACGAAGGGGTAGGGATTGTAGACCAGAACTATAATTTCAATCTGAGAGGTCAAATATATCCGATCATTTCAGAATTTTAAATTCAATTTATAGATCTGTTGAGTTTATTGAAAGAGGAGAGTATCCAATGAAAAAGTTGTGGAGTAAAACGAAGATTGGAAAAATGGAGCTGCCACATCGTTTAGCAATGGCACCAATGACACGTAGCAGATCGCAAGAAGATGGCACACCAGGAGAGCTAACACCTCCTTATTATGCTCAGCGTGCATCAATGGGACTCATTATTACGGAGGGTACACAACCTTCTGATGATGGTCAAGGGTACTTATGGACACCTGGGATTTATACGGATAAACATATTGAAGGATGGAAAAAGGTTACCGATGCAGTGCACGAAGCAGGTGGATATATGTATATTCAGTTAATGCATGCTGGTCGTATGTCGCATCCTGATAATACACCACATCATCGCCAACCTGTTGCACCATCTGCAATCGCGCCTGGTGTAGAGATGTTTACTGCTAAAGGTATGCAGGAAATCCCCGTTCCCCGTGAGTTAAGTGTAGAGGACATTCAAACGACTATAGCAGATTTCCGGAAAGCAGCAGCAGCGGCTATTAAAGCAGGTGCGGATGGCGTTGAAATTCATGGAGCCAATGGTTATCTGATTAATCAATTTATCGGAGAAAACTCGAATACACGAACAGATCAATACGGGGGATCTATAGAAAATCGTGCTCGCTTTGCGATCGAATTAACAAAAGCCATCGTCGAAGAAATTGGAGCAGAAGCAACAGGCTTCCGTATTTCGCCAGGGACACCTCTAGGTGGGATCCAAGACGGAGAACAAGGTCCTGAACTTTATCGCTATCTTGTAAAGGAATTAGCTCAATTGGATCTGGCTTACCTTCATGTCATGCATCTAGGAAATGAAAAGCTGCTCCAAGACATTCGCTCAATATGGACGAATCCATTGTTAGTCAATCGTGCAGGACGGGCTCTGGAAGATCTTAGTACGGATTTAGATAGTGGCCTTGCTGATATGGTGCCCGTTGGTGTGTGGTCATTAGCCAATCCAGATTTGGTGGAACGACTTCAAAAAGGAGCGTCATTGAACGAAGCAGACCCGACAACATTTTTTGGTCTGGGGAGTAAAGGTTACACGGACTATCCGACGATACGAGAATTAGAATCGCAAGAGGGACTACAATAGCAAAAGAGTGGAACATGGCGTACAACCGTAAATTGTACGCCATGTTTTTAGCCAATAGTTTCATGGTTATGCTATCTCCAAATTAGCAAAGGAAGAGGATGAATATGAGAGCAGCACAAATACAGAAATATTCAAAAAAAATCCAAGTGGAGTTAAATGATGTTGACATGCCACAGATCAACAACCATGAGGTGCTTGTCAAAGTAAAGGCAGCAGGTGTAAATCCACTGGATATCCTAAATTTGAATGGTAGTGTTCGGATGATTGCTGACTATAAGTTGCCATTAACTTTAGGGAATGAGCTATCTGGGGTTATTGAAGCTGTTGGTGATGATGTTTTGAATTTTAAGGTTGGTGACCCTGTTTATACGAGGTTGCCGCTTAATAAAATCGGTGCTTTTGCCGAGTATGCGGCCGTAAATGAAGATGCTTTATCCATCATGCCTGAAAATCTATCTTTTATTGAAGCTGCTGCTGTACCCCTTACTGCCTTGACTGCTTATCAAGCATTGCACGATGTACTCCATGTCCAGCCGAATAAAAAGCTATTCATTCCTGGAGGAACCGGAGGATTTGGCGCTATGGCAATCCCCATTGCCAAATCACTGGGGTTATTTGTTATTACAAGTGGAAGTGAAAGAAGCAGATCACGTACAATGTCGATCGGGGCCGATCAATTCATCAATTATAAGACAGAGAATTATGCTAATATACTGTCCAATATCGATTACGTGATCGACACCTTGGGGACCAAAGAGATCAAAGCTGAACTGGGCATTTTAAAACCGCATGGGAAATTGGTATCCTTGAAAGCCGGACCTAATTATCGCTTTGCGGTTGACAATCGTTTTCCCCTGTGGAAAAAAGCATTATTTGGTCTGGTAGGTGCTCGCTTAGATTCTTTAGCGCGCAAGAATCAAAATGAATATCATTTTTTATTTGTGCAAGCCAATGGAAGTCAATTACAAGAAATCACTAAACTTGTTGAAAAAGAAAATATTAAGCCCTCTTTAGATTCAACTTATACGTTTGGTGACATTAACAAGGCGCTGATTAAAGTGTCGACGGGCCACTCTCAAGGCAAAGTGATTGTGACCTTCTAAGTAATTTCTAGTTCACATACTTTTCTATCGTGCTTCGGACTGCTCCGGGACCTGCCAGCATTTCATGAAACATGGCTTCAATCTTGTCGCCCAGACCAATTTCATATAATCGGACACCGAACAGTTTGTCATCTTCGAGGAGGCAGCGAACCTCGGAGGTCTGATCGCCCAGCTTCGTATTCTTCAAATATCCCTGCAACGTATCCAGTAACGGGTCCGGACTGAGTGTGAAGGGTTCTCCTTGATCATCCACTCCCAGCAAATAGCGACACCAGATCGCAATGGTCAAGGGAATAGCAGTCAAGTTCGTAGGATCAAGTCCTACTGTGCCAACATAAGACTTTATGGTTTCACCAAAACGGATGCTCATCTTTTGAGAGGTATCTGTTGCAATCCGCTGTGGCGTATCCGGAATATAGGGATTGGCGAAGCGTTCCTGCAATACCTCATCAATAAATGGTTTCGGTTGAATAATACCGGGATCAACTACAACAGGCAACCCTTCCTTGTAGCCGATAGTTTCCACCAGACGACGTAATGTGTGATCCTTCATTTCATCTGCAATAAGCTCATACCCAAGCAGACACCCAGCTAGCGCCAGCGCTGTATGCAGCGGATTGAGACAGGTAGTGACTTTCATCTTCTCCACTTTGTCCACTGTATCCCGATTCGTGAAAATGATACCAGCTTCCTCCAGTGCAGGTCTCCCGTTCGTAAACTTGTCTTCAATGACCAAATACTCGCTAACCTCAGCATTGACAAAGGGAGCCGTATACGTATGCCTGGAGGTAACGATTAACTCCATGTCGGCTAACCCCAGTTCCTGAAGAGCAGACTGTACTTGCAAGGAAGGGCGGGGGGTAATTTTGTCGATCATGGTCAGGGGGAAGGTTATTTTCTCCTCATTCTGCAGATAGTCTGCAAATCCTTCCTTTACCAGGCCTCTGCGAGTCCACTCCTTGGCGATGGCAATCATACTATCCTTTAACAGATCGCCGTTATGGGAGCAATTATCCATGCTCACAAAAGTCATTGGAAGTCGCCCCTTTAGATAACGCCGATAGGCAAGCGAAGTAGCTATGCTCATCACATGCGCTGGTTGTTCAGGGCCATTCATCAAATCCCTCTCTACAACAGCCAGATACTTGCCGTCGGGCCCGGTCAGAGCGTATCCTTTTTCCGTGACAGTAAAGCTGGCCATCTGCAGGGAGGGATTCTCAAATATTTCAATCAGACGGAGGTAGTCGTCTGGACGATTCTGTTCTGCCGCGATTTCCTCAACGATGCTTGCGACCACGCTCTTGTGAAATCTTCCGTCTGCACTCATCAACACCAGTAAGGTTAAATTGTCGTAAGGCTTATAGGCTTTGTCGATCATTTCAAAATCAAAGGCTTCGGCTGCAATAATACCTGTATCCGCTTTCAAGTTATTCAGCAGTTGTTGCTGCGCATTGGCTATCAACCCTCGAAAAATATTGCCTGCGCCAAAATGCACCCATTGCGGTCTAAGTCGGGTGTTATGGGCTACAAGCTCCAGATCATATTTCGGCAATTCAATACCTGCTGCTTCCCAGGCCGCCTTATCTAAAAGGCCTTTCCGGTCAAGTTGGAGCATTTATTTCACTCCTTTGCCTTGAGAGAGACTATCCCAGACACCAAGCAAGTACATAACTCCCAGTGCACGGTCATACAAACCATAGCCTGGCCGACAATTCTTTTCTTCCCCCCATAGATGTCTGCCGTGATCTGGACGTACATATCCCTGATAGCCGTTCTCGTGATAAGCTCTAACTATTTCCGGTACATCGACGCTTCCGTCCTTCCCGCGATGTGACACTTCAATAAAGTCTCCATTCTCAAACACCTTGACATTACGAATATGCGCAAAATGAATACGATCATGAAACTCCCGAATCATGGCCGGCAAATCATTTTCAGGATTGCTTCCCAGTGAGCCTGTGCAGAAGGTTAGACCATTATATGGACTGCTCACTGCGTCTAGGATGCGCCGGATGGTCTCACGACTCCGGACAATTCTCGGCAATCCGAAGATGGGCCATGCTGGATCATCAGGATGAATGGCCATCTTGATGTCAGACTCCTCGCAGACCGGGATGATGCGCTCAAGAAAATACTTTAGGTTGTCAAATAACTTGTCTTCTGTGACATCCGCATAAGCTGCAAAAAGTCCATCCAGTCTCGCCAATCGTTCCGGTTCCCAGCCAGGCATGGTGAACTTCCCAGCTCCCTTGAGAATCCGATCCACCATTTGGCGGGGATCATCAGTAATGGCAGCCTTTTCATAAAAGAGGGCATTGGACCCGTCAGGCAGTTCCTTGTACAGCTCTGTTCTGGTCCAGTCAAAGACAGGCATAAAGTTATAGCAAATCACCTTAACTCCCACTTTGGCTAATTTTCGAATGGTGTCGATATAAATGTCAATATATTGATCGCGGGATGGTAGGCCGATTTTGATATCATCGTGGACATTTACACTTTCTACGACCGCCGAACTAAAGCCCTTGCTCGTAATCTGATCAGCTACCTCCTGAATTCGCTCCATTTCCCATACTTCACCAGCTACCTTATCATGTAAAGACCAGACAATGCCCATAACTCCAGGAATTTGCCGGATATGGTCCAGCGTAATATTGTCGTTGCCTTCTCCATACCATCTCCAGGTCATATTCATAACGATACCTCCCTGATTATATTTCGTCTGTCTTGTATACAAGATTGAGTTGATCATAAATTATAGGGTTTGTTCTTGTCAATGATAATTATAAAGGGATTTATCACCTCAAAATGCTTTATAATAGTTCTAGATTTATAAAGTGAAGGTAGGAATGAAATGTTGACGAAAGAAGAAATCAAGCAGCTTTTGAAAAATGATATTTTGTCACTGACTTTAAAGCCGGGTACTCTACTGAGTGAGACGACTTTGTCAGAACGCTTCCAGCTGTCCAGAACTCCGCTACGCGATGTATTAAAGTGGCTTGCGCTCGAGTCCTACATTGATATTTATCCCAAGAAGGGGAACATTGTGTCCTATATTGATCTGGAGTCCGTTGAGCAAATTATTTACTTAAGAAGCGCATTGGAAAAGGAGATTATGAAGGAGCTTTCTTCGCAAATTACATTAAGCGATGTGCAGGAGCTGAGCAATATTCTGGACAGACAGAGAGCTGTGATCGAAGAAGATCATGCGACGGATCAATTTCTCAGTTTGGATGATCAGTTCCACCAAACCATGTTCCAATTGGTGGGGCGGGAGTTTCTTTGGCAGCTCATTCAGCAGTCAAATGTTCACTATATCAGATATCGCAAGCTGCATATGCTGGAAACAGGGAAGCTGATGGGCATCTGGCATGAGCACCAAGCTATGCTCGAATACATGCTGAATAAGGAAACAACCAAAATGGATGATCTGGTTCATCATCATCTTAGAGAGGATATCCATTCGCTTGATTTCCTCCGGAAGTTCGCTGATTATATCAAGAAATAAGGAAGCTAGCTTAAATTAACTTGTATGAATATTGAGGAAGTGGGGGAGTCATGGAGACTGTTTTACGAGTTGGATATATCGGTGAAAGAGCGAGTAAGAAATGCGAGACTGCAGCAAAATTTATGGGCGGAAACGAGCTGGCCTTTGTCATTCCGTTTTTGCTCGTGAGTATTGTTATTTACCGTCAGGCGGTGGCCAAACTGGAGGAATTCTCACAGGAGTTTTCAGACTTGTATACATGTCAATTGAAAAAATACTGAAATATTGCTATGATTTAAGTGAAAAATGCTAGACCAATTCTAGATTATAAAGGGGGTAACCGTATGTGTAGATATGCAATATGCGGCCCATATAAAGATATCTTTGCCTGCTTTACCTGCAGGAAAGTATATAAGCAGACATCACGGTTTGAAATGCCGAAGGATGAATATGAACGGATTGTCCATGTCTGTCCGCAATGCCAGGCATCCATGCATGACATGGGTCATGATTTTCAGGCCCCGAAGCAAACGGATATCAAACAGTGGAAAAAGGTAGAGCTACTATATCAACAAGGATACACTTACCACTCCTGCGGCTGTGGTGGCCCCGGGTACAGACCCTCTCGGCTGCTAGAGGTGCCTGGATTTCTGGAAACACAGCGAACGTTTGAGAATAAGGGAGAGGCGCTGCTGTACCGGCTTTTGCAAAGCTAGAACAAACGTATTTTGAAGCGTATCCAACAATTCGAAGAAGTCTATCGTGGACAGGTTTTCTATCGGAATTTGTTTGATCGAGCAAAGCAGGTGTTGTAAGGTAGATCGACTTGGAATGAGATAATATTCTATGTCATGCAGCACCTGCCGGGTAATAAGAATTTCATCCCATTCATTGCTGCGAAATCGCGGCTTTTTTTATTTTAAGAAGTGATAGCGGAAATCAAAAAAGAACCTGGATAGTTTTATCAGGTTCTTTTATATTGCATATAAAACAGACACGATGATATAATCAGATTATCTTTTATAAAGATGTAGTAGACATAAATAACACATCTTACAATTAAATCTTACCATGCCGCTAAACTCTTGTCAAATGTTTTTTTCTCAATTTAATGGTTAGGAGAGATGTTGAATGAATTCACTAGTTCTCGATTTTCAAGAAATGGATAACACTCAGCTTTTGCTTGTTGGTGGAAAAGGGCTGCACTTAGGGGCATTAACCAAAATGGAAGGAATACAAGTGCCAGAAGGGTTTTGTGTTACAACAGTGGGATATCAAAAAGCCATCGAACAAAACGAAATGATTCATGCTTTGTTGGATCGGCTAACTACGCTTAAAGTAGAAGATCGAGAACAAATTTATGAAATCAGCAAGAAGATTCGACAGGCCATTATGGAAGTAGCCATTCCTTCCGATGTTGTGAAAGCAGTTGCTCACTATCTCTCCCAGTTTGGCGATGAATATGCTTATGCCGTGCGTTCTAGTGCGACCGCTGAGGATTTGCCGCATGCTTCTTTTGCTGGTCAACAAGACACTTATTTAAATATTATCGGCAAAGAATCCATCTTGGAGCATATCCGCAAATGTTGGGCTTCTTTATTTACGGAACGCGCGGTAATTTACCGAATGCAGAATGGATTTGATCACAGCCAAGTTTATTTATCTGTTATCGTTCAAAGAATGGTGTTCCCACAGGCTTCAGGGATTTTATTTACCGCTGATCCCATCACTTGCAACCGAAAGCTGCTCTCTATCGATGCCAGTTTCGGACTTGGAGAAGCACTGGTCTCTGGCTTAGTCTCTGCCGATTGTTATCAAGTACAGGAAGGGGAAATCGTCGATAAGAGGATAGCAACCAAAAAATTGGCTATCTATGGACGAAGAGAAGGCGGAACAGAGACTCAGCAAATCGATCTCGATCAGCAAAGGACTCAAACCCTTACGGAACAACAAATTTTACAACTGGCACACATTGGAAGACAGATCGAAGAACACTTCGGCTGCCCCCAAGACATCGAATGGTGTTTGGCTGATGATACATTTTATATTGTCCAGAGCCGGCCGATCACCACTTTATATCCCATTCCTGAAGCAAATGACCAGGAGAATCACGTGTATGTATCTGTCGGTCATCAACAAATGATGACTGATCCTATTAAACCACTGGGGATATCTGTTTGGATATTAACAGGTGCCACGCCCATGTTTAGAACTGGTGGCGGAAGGCTGTTTGTGGATATCACGATGGGCCTGGCTTCACCGGCTGGCAGGCAAAATTTATTGGATGTTCTAGGGCACTCCGACCCGCTCATAAAAGACGCGCTTATTACCATCATAGAGCGGGGAGATTTTATAAAATCGGACCCATATGACACAAGCGAACCGGGCCCCGTTAAAAGCCATAAGGGTATGTCGTCTGCGGATATTCTGGAAGAAGCAGGAAACGACCCGGAAATTGTTGCTGTTTTGATTAAGAGTAGTGAGACATCGTTATCAGCATTAAAACATAATATCCAAACGAAATCAGGATTGGATGTATTTGATTGTATCCTGGAAGATATGCAGCAACGGAGGCAGCGAGCGTCAGAACTGAAAAATTTGAATGTGATTATGGCCGCCATGCATGCTTCAGCATGGATCAATGAAAAAATGAATGAATGGTTAGGTGAAAAAAACGTAGCAGACACACTTTCCCTATCTGTACCTAACAACGTCACTTCGGAAATGGGTATGGAGCTACTGGATGTTGCAGATGTGATTCGTCCCTATCCGGAAATAATTGAGTATTTACAACAGGTAAAGGATGATAACTTTTTGGATGAACTGGTTCAATTCGAAGGTGGGCAGCAGGTGCGTGATGCTATTGCTGTTTATCTCGACAAATATGGAATGCGATGTGCCGGGGAGATCGATATTACAAGAACACGCTGGAGTGAAAAACCAAGTACACTGGTACCTATGATCCTCAGTAACATCAAAAACCTTGATCCTGGCGCCAGTAAACGAAAGTTTGAGCAAGGGCGACAGGAAGCTTTGAACAAAGAACAGGACTTATTAGCCCGATTGAAACAATTACCGGGTGGTGAACAAAAAGCCGAAGAGACAAAACAAATGATCGACCTGATCCGGAACTTCATCGGTTATCGTGAATATCCGAAATACGACATTGTTAGTCGCTACTTTATTTATAAACAGGCTTTACTAAAGGAAGCGGAACGACTCGTACAAGCCAACGTTCTTCATGAAAAAGAAGATATTTACTATCTGGCTTTTGAAGAATTGCAGGAAACCATACGCACAAATAAACTGGATTACCAGGTCATCGACAAACGAAAAGATGAGTACAGATTATATGAAAAACTAACTCCGCCACGTGTTATCACGTCTGATGGCGAAATCATTACGGGTCAGTACAAACGAGAAAATATCCCTGCCGAAGCTATTGTAGGCCTCGCTGTTTCTTCGGGTATTGTAGAGGGGCGGGCACGTGTGATCCTGAATATAGAAGGGGCTGATCTGGAAGATGGCGATATACTAGTCACCGCCTTTACCGATCCTAGCTGGACTCCATTGTTTTTATCCATAAAAGGCTTGGTTACGGAGGTGGGTGGACTGATGACCCATGGAGCCGTTATCGCACGTGAATATGGCTTGCCAGCCGTTGTCGGAGTGGAGAATGCGACCAAACTGATAAAAGATGGGCAACGAATTCGCGTGCATGGAACCGAAGGGTATATCGAAATATTGTAATGGCTAAATACGCTAAGTAATAGCCTCTGTCATAATGGACGGTATTAAATGCAACCTGTCATGGATAAAAGGGCGATTATCCTGTCGTCCTTTTATCCATGACACAAAGTACTCCCCAAAAATATCAACTGATTTTAATTTTTGGGGGGAATAATTTAAGAACTTATTTATTTGGTGATCGAAAAAACACATTATTTAATGTGTAACAATAATCAGGAACCTTTAGGAGTTATCAATGGTTTCCCTTGCTGCGATCAACACAATGATTTATACATAGCTGATCCGATCTAAATCTCTTGTGCTGCTGTGTGATTATTTATGATCATCTAATTTATGCGTGCATGCAGAGGAAGACACACGGAAGTGTTTTTATTCAACAAAATCCAAAAGTGATTTCTATGATGTCCTACGTTATTGGGGTAAAGTGACAGACTTGACTTGAGCAGAGGTATTTCCGTAAATATCTTTAGCCAGCACGAGAATATGCAGCGTATCGGCCTGGTAGGCACCATCCTGCTTATATTTAGTAGTTGGAAGCGTTGCTGACCAATTGGTTTTATCTTCTGTAATAACGACACGAATGCCATTGACATAAACTTTAAGCTGTGCGATATCGCTTTGATCTGTGACTGAACCTTCCAAAGCGAGAACATCATCCGTGATTGAAGCATTCAACTTAAGTTCAGGGGTTCCTGTTTCCTTGCGTTTAGAGGGTGGGAGAGAAGTTTGCGGGTTATAGGAAAAGGTTTCATCCTCAAGCGCTGGCGTGCGTGCTGCAATAGGACGGTTTTTGGTAGCCTGCTCATAGGAATAAGCGTAACGAAGCAGGTCGTTATCGCTGTATGCGGCACCTGCCATTGTCAGATTAACGGGCATTCCGGTATCCTTCATAGCGCCCATACTCACAGACACACTTGGGATCCCGTACTCGCGTAGAATAAAATTCGTATTGGAGAAATAGTTGCCATTCTCCCAAGCCTCCTCATAGGATGTTTCATTCACATCGGAGTCAGCTTTACCGATATTCGAATTTGCCGGAAATACAATAAAATCAAGGTTGTTTTGCTTCATCCAATTTTCAAAATCAATCTTTCGTACATTTTCAAGCCCCCGTAGTCCTTCTTGAAACTGAGGAATTTGTTCGTAAGGGGTGACGCCTTTCTTTATGGTTTCAATAAATACGTCATAGTGGCCAAGGTCTCTGCCACGTTTGGCATCTACCGAATCGGGTGGATTCGGGAAGACGGTTGCAGGGTCTATATTAGCCCATGACGGGAAATTCGGATCGTCCACACTTTTAAGGAATTCCTCAGCTGCATAGGGATTAAGCAGCCCGAATTCCTTTTCAGCCCACTTTGCCGGCATTAAACCACGTTCTTCAGGTGTTTTCGCTGTTGCCCGGTCCTTCTCGCTGTTGGCCTGCAAGGGGAAGTCAACTTCCACAACCTCAGCTCCAAGAGCAGTTAAATCCTTTACAGCTTTTTCCCATAATGCCTGTATCGAAGGTCTGAATTTGATCGGAGTTGAGGTTTCATGGTCCTTACCGATATAGATTTTCGGAACGCCAATGCGTTTGCCTTGCAAAGCTTGAATGTCTCGTAGCTCTAAATAGGACTTGGGACGGACACTGTTGACAGAAGGGAGCCGAACGGCTTTCTGTTCTCGCCAGAAATCACCCTTGGTAATCTTATCTTCTACAACGATCACGTCAAGCAAGCGGAGCATGTCCTCGACAGTCCTCGTATGTGGGACAACGACATCCCGTATAGGGAAGAGCGGCCAATTCCCCCGAATGGAGATTAGGCCTCGCGATGGCGTGTAGGCAATTAAACCATTGTTCGATGCTGGTGATCTTCCAGAGGATACCGTTTCTTCCCCCATGCCGAAGGCAGCGAAGTTGGCGGCTGTTGATACACCAGATCCGTTAGAGGAGCCGGAGTACCAGGCTGCAGCCAAATAATTTGGATTGTACGGACTTTCAGCACGGCCATAAACACCTCTTTGCATTCCCCCTGCTGCCATTGGCGGCATGTTGGTTTTACCAATGAGCACCCCACCGGATTTACGTATCTTCTCTACTGTAAAGGCATCCTCTTTTGCCATCAGGTTTTTGAAAGCCGGAGATCCAGAAGCGACAGTGAGTCCCTTAACCTTGTAACTGTCTTTAACCGTGTAGGGGATGCCTTGCAGAGGCCCGGTCTTAATACCTTGTGCCCTTAGTTGATCAGCCTGAGCAGCTTCTTTAAGTACGTCGGGGTTCAGAACAGGGATGGAATTCAGTCGAATGCCACTAGAATCATAGGCATATACCCGGTTAAGGTACAGGGCGGTGAGCTCGACACTTGATAGTGCTCCTGACTTCATTGCTTCCTGCATTTGAGCAATTGTAGCCTCTTGCAATTGAAATGTGACTAGAGAGGAGGCGGGGTCACTAGTTTTACTAGAGGATGAGGGTGAAGGAGCGGCAGATGCAAGCGGGCATCCCGTGAAAGTTAAAATCATACCAACTGCAATCCATTTGCAATAGTTGCTGACTACATTCCTTTTATTCGCTTTTAGCGTTCGTGCGCACATAGCATTTCACTCCTTAAAATTAGGTAGTATCAGGAATTTAAAAAGAGGGGGATGAGAAGGGCACCTTACAGTATAAATGTTTCTAATTATATTACTTATTTTCATATGAAATGTCAATTTTTGTAATGAGAAACACAAGGGAATTCGCTACTTTAAATGTGAAATCTAGTAATCCATGATTCAGATTGTTGCATCATCGCTGATTCAAGTTTTGAAATGAAAACGACACCGTTTTGGTGCCGTTTTTTCGCGGGAGGAGGCAATAGAGGCTTAATTCTAACTTAAATGTGTTGTAATAGTAGCATAAAGACGAAGAAACTTGAGATGAACATAAAAGCAAAGAGTTAAAGCAAAATACGCCTGTAATGACATAAATTCACCAACCAATAAACCCTTATAAAACAACAGAGATGTCGAGGGACAAGAACATATTCCCATTGAAGTCGCTATTTTAGCGGCTTTTTTATGTTATCGGTACAAGTTCTTGTCCCGAGCCAAGGACAAGAACTTGTACCGATTGCCGCAATGGACAAGAACATCATCCGATTGCCGATTAGGTGAATATCTAAATAATGTAGTTAAAACCTCAACAAGCAGTATATAGCCCCACTAACGCGTCCGAAGCTTTTTTTGCCGAGGCAGGAAATTCAGGGAAAATGGCGATAGCTTTACAGTCGAAAGTCGGTTAGCAAGATTCGTAAAAAGGGGAACATGAGGGGAGAAAAACAATGAAAGGAAGCAAACGCAGCAAGAACGACAGGCTGAATTGGGGGATAGGCCGGAGATCGAGGCGCAGGTGGGCAGCCTGTCTGCGCGCCGCGGTTCTGGCCCTTACGGTCATCGTACCAGTTTATCCGGCAGAACGCGCATCGGCGGCCTCGGCTACGATGGCCTCGCAAGGAGGGTTTACGCAGGATCAACTCGACGGATTGGCTTATCTGAACGAGACCCGGGCGAAGGTAGGCGTAGGCCCGTTGGAGCTGGATGCGAGATTGACGCAGGCGTCTCAGGCTCACGCGGCTTATTACAATACCACCCACTTCGAAGGATTGTCGGCCCATCGGGAGGAGCTTTTTAAACAATCCTGAAAATGAACCTTTAGGTGATTTAAGTATTTTATCCATGGAAGTTTTAGAAGGGTTCATTCATACCACTGCCTTGGGACTGAAACAGCTATTTACCGGATGGACCTATCAAAGTGAAAGTCGAGATGGATCCCTATGGAAAATCTGATACGTCTCACTATACATCATAAACAATATAATGAGGCATTGGCTAATTTTCACTGACCGGAGAACAGTTCGGATTTACTGCGCTGCCTGCAGAAGTCATTGAGGAGGCCATTTCGAACCCCGATAAGTATCCCATTGTTATTGTAAAAGAGGAGACGCCGGTTGGATTCTTTATTTTACATAAAAATTCCGAATACGCTAAAGGAAAGAGATACTCCCGTGCTATCTTAATAGGAGCTTTATCTATTACGCTGTAACATCAGGGCAAAGGCTATGCGCTGGCTTCTATGAACGCACTCACCCCGTTGCTTCAGCAGCTGGAACCAGAGATCAAGGAAGTAATGCTCGCTGTAAACGAGCAGAATGTTGCGACACAAAGGCTGTATATAAAAGCGGGTTTTTCGCGACACGGTAATTTGGAGGATTGGGACACACGGCATCCAGTTTGTTTTTCATAGAAGAATGGATTAAGGATGGGTGATATATACAGCGGAGAAATAATACAAATAAATTCTCTGATCTCGAGGTCAGACGTATGTATGCTGTCATTGCAAATGTAATAGAGGACAATCAACTGCGAACAGGAGCCAAGGTATACATTTTATATTGTCATGGAATGGCTGAAAGTCCCTTGGTATGGCATGGCCAAGGGAGGAAAAAGAATCGAGAAGGATATTTCCTACAAAACTCAGGTCACAGTGGGTACCAACATATCAGGCATCGGGTGCGCTGGTCATATAAACATCGGGCAGATGAGGATCGAAGAGCACAGACATCAGACATTGGATTTCATGTGGACCAACGTACAGGCTTTCGATCCTGCGGGTCACCTCAACAAAGAAGGCCTGACGAAGAACGAAGTCTATCACATTGCCAGCAACATCAAGTTTATTGAACAGAGAACCATGTTGGGTGAAAAGGAGAAGTGAAGTGAGGAATTCAGAAGGTAAGATATAAGGCCGAGATCGATGGGGAGTCTATCGTATTTATTATTGGCATGCGAGTAAATCGTCTGTGGGCGATAAATAAGTGGTTACCTGTTTCCAAAGCAATGGGACCGATTAGAGAACTATACATGAACAAAGAAAAGATCTGGGGTTTCTCGGGATTGGCTGGCGAGGTGAACCAGTACAACAGCAGCACGTTGATGTCCGCCCACCATCATCTGAAGTAGGAGCAGTTCATGCATATGTTATCAAGGACAAAAAGGAAGTCTATCAAGCGCTGAAGAGGTTTTGGCCAAAAGCACACCGTGCAATAAAAGACATGCGCCCTATCTGCGGAGAAGTAGGCCCCGTAAATATTGTCTAGACAAAACAGCGGTTCTCCGATATTGGAGAACCGCTGTTTAAAAATTGTAGCCGGCTGCGGATCGACCGTCGGATTATACAAAAATGAGGGCTATGATATTAATACAATGCTAAGTATCAACATAAATAAAGGAATTCCACTGTCGGATAACGCTACCGAATTTGCCATGTCAGCTGCCGTTGGGATTAGCGACAATTGTAATTTCATTTTGCAAGATAGCTCTTCTTAAGTCAGTTTCTTATCCGGTCTATAAATAAAACAGGGCGAACGAGTCTGGAACTGTAATCTTGAAAATAAATCGAGTCTTCCTTGTGTTGTCGCTTGCCAGCTCTTTAACCGTCTCCTTCTGCACCTTATGCTCCATCGTTTCTAACGCGTCACTTTCCACAAGCAGACATGGAATCGAGCCAGCGGTCATGAGGTAGCTTTCGCCGCATGACGTACAGTCGAATGAGAACTCCCTCGTCACAAGCGTTTGCTTGCACTGCGGACACGCCCAGTTAACGTCTGTTAATGGTCAAGTATTACTCACCGCTGCTCCTCCTTCAACCATGGCTAGGCTCTCCTTCGGTGCCGGAGGCATCTTCACCAAATGGACAATTTTGAATACTCTTCTACCTGCGACCATATCGGTATGATTTTGCGTGCCGGGTGCCTCCAGCCATTCCCATACTCGATCTTCCCCTTCTAAGGAGCCTTCAAGCGCATGCAGGCGGGTATCCAGAGCATCGTCTCCCGATTGTAATACATTGCCTGTAATATCCCGGATCAACGAGGTGTGAAAGCCTAGTCTTTGCCACTGCTCTTCATAGCGCGGCACGTCGGAAGCGCTCATAATATCCGCATACAAAAATGTCCCACCTGGCTTTAATACACGGTAGGTCTCCGTAAAGAACAGCTCAATATGAGGGTACAAATGCGAGGACTCGATGTTCAGCACAATGTCGCAGCTTTCCGTTTTAACAGGCAGCTGCTCCGCGTCGCCAATACAATAGTAAGCCTGCTCATATCGGTTATTCCTTTGGCAAAATTGAATATTGGACGGTGTCAGATCAATGCCGACCACGCTGCCGGTCCCATAGTTTTTGCATAGCTCGCTCACGTTGCCTCCCCGTCCACAACCGATTTCCAGAATATCCTTGCCTGAAACATCCAGGCCGCCAATAATTTCGCGAAGCAGCTGGATACTGCTGTGGTTAATACCTTGAGGGCCGCCCGGTAGTTCGTTATCGGATGCATAACCCCAGTTAATAAAGGTGGAAAATCTGGACAGTCTTTTCTCCTCAAGCGACCGGTTAATAGAGTCAAACATGCCGATGATCGCTTCCTTTTGCGCCGCGCCTTCGGCAAGCTTCTCCGCTACAGGACGGTCAATTAACATACTTGCGAGGCCCTCTTCCCAGGCGTATTCGAGGCCGCAGGTCTCGCAGATCAAACAGTTGTCCGTCTCATAAAGATCACTCTTGCATTCAGTGCATACCAGGGTAATACCGGACAAAGGCCAAGTCGTTTTCATATCTACATCTCCTCATCGTTTTAGCCGCTTGCGCTGCTATAATTATTTATCGCCTTTCTCCAAATCAAACGGACATTTACCAGAAGAAGGATCGGGACGAGCGCCGCCCCATAGCATAAGCCCTTCATCCAGCCTATTCATAAAGAAAAGTGGACCAAAATTCGTAATAATTTTCTGCATTCATAATCTTTACTCCCCATTTGTTGCTTTTTCTGATGCGCGATATTTTATCCTTACTTACCTGGCGCTAGGATGAACACTTTACCACGATCAATCCCCCCTTTTAAAATTTAGAATTAATTTCAAGAATATGAATTAAATATACAACTTTTATGCATATGTTTCCAGTTATTTTACAATAGTGATGAATAATCTCTGCCAACGTGTCGAGGGACAAGAACATTGCACCGTTTAAAGTCACTATTATATCGGCTTTTCGTATTATTAGGACAGCCAGAAAGAAATTTTCTGGTTTGCCTATTTTAATGGGTGTTTTACGATGGTGGTAGCCCGGAGAACGAGGGCGGCTTAGGGACAAAGAACCTGTACAAAATCCATCCAACGACCATGTTTGAGCTGGTTGTGGGCTATGACCTCGTATCACAAGCTAAGCTATGGGTTTGGAAACCAGGTGGGAATGCCGGTAAATCGAATTAGGGAGGTTTTTATGCAACCCGTTGTTGGAATTGATGTGGCGAAAGGATGTAGTGTTATTCAGGTCTTCAAAAAGCGTAACGAACCATATGGAAGGATGGAGACCCTCCAGCATGGTGAAGAAGGTTTCGAGCGGCTAGGGGAAGTGCCTAGCAAACTGAAAGAGGCAAGTGGTGTGGAGCCTGTCGTTGTCTTCGAGGCAACCGAACATTACCATCGAGGTTTGGCAGGATATCTGAAACGTAGCGGATGGATTCACTACATCATCAATCCTTTGCAAGCGAAACGATCCAAAGGCACACAACTTCGAAAAGTGAAAACCGATGCAGCAGATGCTTGGCATATTGCCGAGATGTATTACCGTGGGGATGTTAAAGCGCATCGCGAGTGGGAAGAGTCCTACAGTGAGCTTCAGCACTTGACCAGGCAGCATGAGTTTGTGACCGCTATGTACGTGCAGGCGAAGCTAAACAGCTAGAATTATTGAAAAATAAAAAAAAGTCCACTCCTAAGTCATGAACTGTGACCCGTAAGATGGACACTTTGAAAAAAGTACCCTCTTACGGGTCTTTTGCGTTTTAATCAGATTATAAAAGTTTGTGGGGATGTAGATTATGAAGAAAATCGGACGGGTTTTTACGGAGAAAGAGATCAAGGTACTGGAGTCGAATCCATCCGTTCTTCGCGTATCAGAGAATATCACGTATTCCCCTGCCTTTAAGATTGTGGCTGTACAGGCCAATCAAGCGGGGCATACACCCATGGAAATCTTCGTACAGACAGGATTTTACTTGGAACTGATCGGACAGGAGACGCCAAAAAGATGTCTGGAGCGTTGGTGGAAAACATATGCTTCTTCAGGTGAAGCTGGGCTGCTGGAAGAGCGTAGGGGAAGGGAAGCTCAGAAAGACCGGTTAGTCGTGAGCTATCGGCTGAGGAAAAGCTCCGTCTTGCCGAGGCTCGTATCAAGCTTTTGGAAGCCGAGAATGAACTCTTAAAAAAAGCTAGAAGCGCTCGAAAGGCACAAAGTTTGTAAGCTTGCTGAGGTAAGTACAAGCGGGTATTATCGCTGGTGTGCGGCGGAAGAACACCGCCAGCTTCGAGAGGCTGCCGATGAACGAGACTTTTTACTTCTGAAGGCGCACTTTGATGCACTTAGAGGGATGGCTGGCGCGCTGGTCATCAAAATGAGGTTAGAACGGCTTCATGGAATCGTTATGAATCATAAGAAAATTCGCCGTTTGATGCGGAAATTCAGACTCGTTGCTGTGATTCGTCAAGCGAATCCCTACCGTAAAATGGCTAAAGCGACGCAAGAGCACCGCACCTGCCCGAACCTCCTGAAGCGTCGGTTTGACCGGGGAGAGCCTAAAATGGTATTGCTCACCGACATTACTTATATGCATTATGGAAATGGCCAACGGGCTTATTTGTCCTGTGTAAAGGATGGTGCAACAAAAGAAATTTTAGCTCACTACCTGTCCTCTTCATTTGAATTGTCTCTTGTTCAACGAACACTGAAGCGGCTGTTTAATCGTTTGGAAGTACATCCGAAGGCTATCTTTCACTCTGATCAGGGATTCCATTACACACATCCTGATGTTCGTTCCATTATCGCTAAAGCTGGGTTTAAACAATCGATGTCACGAAAAGGAAACTGTTGGAATAATGCTTCGATGGAGACGTTCTTCGGGCATATGAAGGATGAATTAGAGTTCAAGGATTGCTTATCCCTACAAGAGCTGCGAGTTCGTGTCAACGAATACATCACCTATTACAATACCGAACGGTTCCAATGGACATTAAAAAAGATGACTCCTGATGATTGATGAATAGGGACCCTTTTCAAAAGGATCCACAAATGGGGTCACAGTTCATCACCAATAAAGATATGTTAATTCTATATATAGTAAATGTAACTTGACTAAATACATATGGATGGATTTGATAGATAAAAAAATCATGAGTTTTAACAATGAAAAAAATGACCTCTAAATCATTGCGGAGGGTTGGGACTGGCTATAAAAGCATTACAAAGCACAAACGCATAAAGCCAAAAGGCACCTGAAACCGTAATTTGGTTTTTGGTGCCTTTTGTATTAAGACTGTAGTGAGCCACCTCTTCGACGATATCACCTTACCGTAGACGCGATGAACTCCAAAATCAGCGAAGTGTCCACCATGATGGATCATATTGTTTAGTAGACCTCGCACGTGGTGGTAAGCGATCTAGAGATACAACCTGTGTTCTCCAGGAGAATGTCAAAGAGATAATAAAGCTTTAGAAAGCTAAAAGGAACTGCTTTTCCTATTTATTCATTTCAAAAACGAAAAATTATTCAGAGAATTAGTCAAAAAATCCAAATGTCTAAATTTTATTTGATAAATTGGATAGTTTATTGAAAATCATAACATCATTTGGGTATTCAATGGTTTACATTTTATTTACTGAATAATTAAATGCGATAAGGAGAACTCAAATAAAAACAGCCGTTTTCAGATGAAACACTATTAAAATGTGCATATGTAAACTAAAAAGTTTATTTTAATTTAAAAAATAATGCGAATGTGAAAAAAAGTTTGACATTTGTACACATGTGGTTTATTTTGTTAAATATGGGCATGTTGTTTTGAGTGCTCTTGTAGTTTTTCTTGGTTGCTTCTATAGAAAGGTGGACGTAATATGTCCCGAACGAGTTGAATCAATTCTAATATGGATCTTATTTAAACCCAAAGGAGCGTGAGCAACATTAACAAAATGCACTTATCAGATGATATTAGCAGCAGAAAAGGATCAGGAAATCTGTATTACTGGTAGACATATAGGCCCCAATTTCATTCAACATACCCCACATGATACACAGCCTGACTTCGGCAGCATGCATTGGGGGCATGCGGTAAGTGAGGATTTGGTGCATTGGGGGGAACTTCCACCAGCCATCCCGCCGGGGGAAGGCGGAGCGATCTTTTCGGGAAGTACAGTGGTTGATAAGAACAACACAAGCGGTTTCTTCAGCGAAGAAGGATCAGGATTAGTTGCAATTTATACGAATGAGGGCAACGTGGCTAAGCCCGGCAAACCACAGGTGCAGAGCATCGCTTACAGCAGGGATAAAGGTCGAACTTGGATAAAATATGAAGGTAACCCTGTTTTGTTCCCAACGAAAACGCTAGACTTTCGTGATCCGAAGGTGTTTTGGTATGAAGAATCGTCAATGTGGGTTATGGTTCTTGCCGTAAGAGACCGCGTCGACTTTTACACGTCTTCGAATCTGAAGGAATGTTCTTTTGCAAGCGATTTCGGTTCCGATATTCCGGGTATCCATCGAGGGATATTTGAATGTCCTGAGGTATTTAAAATCCAAGTTGATGAGGATCCCAATATCACTAAGTGGGTTCTGATGCTAAGTGTCGGGGATAGAAATGGTGTGAATCCAAACGATTCAGAACCACCAGCAGGCGGTTCTGGCATGATGTATTTTATAGGCAACTTTGACGGTAAGGTATTTACAAGGGATGAAACGTTGGAATCATTCGATACGATCAAATGGATAGATTACGGGTCTGACTTTTACGCGGCCGTGACATGGGATGGTATTCCGAAAGAAGACGGACGAAAGATCTGGGTCGGCTGGATGAACAACTGGCGTTATGCCTCTACCCTTCCTTCAAAGGAATGGCGTGGCCACATGTCAATCCCCCGAGAGATTCAGCTTAAGACATATCCGGAAGGAATTCGCTTAATCCAAGTACCTATAAGAGAGTTAAGTCAACTCAGAAGACCGATTATGTCTCTGCAAGACTTAACGATTAAGCCAGGTAGCAACCGTCTTATCTGATATTTCTACTGCAAAGGCCGAAATTATTGCGGAATTTGAGATCGGTACTGCCGTGGAATTCGGGTTCAAGGTGCGTTCCTCTTCTACTCAGGAGACAACCATCGGATATGATGTCTTGAATGAGGAGCTGTTTGTCGATAGGACGAAGTCAAGCGCAATTGATTTCCATCCTGATTTTGCTGCAAAGCACCAAGCCCCCATGAAGCCAGAGCATGAACGGATAACCTTGAGCATTTACGTTGATTGGTCTAGTGTCGAGGTCTTCGGCAATAAAGGAAAAACAAATCGTTTCAGACATGATTTTCCCGGACTTGGAAAGTAGAGGACTAGAACTCTATGCCCTTGGCGGAGAACTAAAGGTCGCTTCAAATCAATGATCTGGTAAGCATCTGGGAAAATGAGACGGTTTTGACTTTAGCAATGGCTTGATTCGAAGAAATGGTTACAGTCCGGTTTTGGGCACCCGGATCTGAACTTGGTGCCCCAAACTAATTAACGAAGAATCACTCCTGAAAACGAATAAGGACTACAGCGTTGCGGTGGTCCAGGAAGTTTGACTCTATCTGTGCTGTCAGTCTGTAGTTCTTAGCTAATTGACACTAAATCAAATTCTCTCCCAAGGGGGTGTCTAATTGCGATCCAAGATATTACCGATGCAGTATCCGGCAATCACCTCGTGGCAGTGGCAGGCAAATACGTTTGCCGTCCTAGCCAATTACCCGCAAGCAAAGCCGTGGATTATGACACATTTCATTCCGCTGCAGCTCACCTTAAATGAGGGAAGTTCCTACGTGGACTTCTACCGTACTCCTACCTTTGAATTTTGTCCTTGGCTGCTTCGCCAACATTTAAGTCGTCAGTTGGTCCGAAATTTCAACAAGGATATATGTACTTTTCTGATGGATTGTATAGACATGAATAATTATATTTATTTGCTTCTTGATCAAGCGCAGTTTTTGGATATTGAATCTTTCTTCTCACATGACTCATTTATTTTTGGTTATGACGAGGAGAGGGATATATTTCATATCGCCGATTTTACATTCATGGGGGGGAAATACTCATTTAACGAAATAACATTTGAGCAAATGAGACGTGCCTACGAGGGAATCGATGATGATGGAGATTGGTTGTATGCGTGGAAGGGTGGTCTCTCTCTGTTACAATTCAACGAGCGAGCAGCTTATGACTTTAATCTAAACTATGTTATTGAGCACCTTAAGGACTATTTAAATGGAGAAAATCCCGCCGACAAATACAGAGAGTTGGGTTATATAACAAATCCATGTGTATGGGGAATTCGTGTTTATGACGAGCTGATTTTGGATATAACCCGCATACGCAGTGGACAAATTGAGGAAGATAATCGCCCATTTCAAATGATCTATGATCACAAGATCTTGATGTTGGAACGAATTGACTTCATGAATCAAACTGGTGTTCTAGGGGAAAGTAAACAGCTCAAGGTTCGCTATCAGACGATTGCCGACGATGCTCTATTAGCGCGAAATTTGATTATCAAATATTCACTGACGAAAAACGAAGATAACCTCAAAAAAGTGGAAGTGTTAATTAGGCGTATTCAAGCCTGTGAGCGCGAGACTATCGAACTTATGATCTACAACTTGAGCCTTGTGTCAAACATAACTCCAATGGGCGTAGAGGAGGAGGTCTAACGTTGAGAAAACAAACCTGTTTGGAACGCATCCAAAACCTTATTCATCAAAAGATTCCGGACTACGATAAACAACGTATAAACGCTAATGCGTTACTTGAAGAGATATGGATCCAAATGAATTCTATGCAGATGATTACATTCGTCGTGGAGCTCGAAACCGAATTCGGTCTAGAGCTCCCGGACGAACTGGTAGGTAACATGGCAGGCAGTCATCTAACCCTTGGCGACTTGGCTGATCTTATTAAAAGTTACCAGGAACGCTTATAGCAAGCGGCACTTGATCATGCACACTCACAACATGCAGTCTGAAGCAATATGAGTTTGGATCAGGCTGATGCTCTGGCGAACGGCACGAATGCGCATGTTGAATCACTTGTCTAAGCATCTCCCATCGGGAGTGCCATAATAGACGGATCTGGGAGCGGTATTCCAGGATGGCCGCAGTCTTCTGTTTCAAACTGCACTTGGGAAGTGAAATGTAGACTGGATGTAGATTCCGAGCTAGGTCAATATCCCATTTTATATCTTGACCATAGTTTAAATACGGTAGATCTTCGTAGTAAATCAAACGGGCAGAGACTTCCAGATCACTAATACTTCGTACAGCCTGTTCGGCCGCAACCCGCACGATACCGTGATCCACATGTCTTCCGATTGCAAGCGGAATATAAATATGATCGTAGTCTGTAAGACAGAGTCGTGTCAAAAGCACTTTTGTTGCCTCAGAAATCACGTCCAGCTCGGTCTCGTAGTCACTACGGAACAGATCGTCCAGCTTTTCATATGAGGGGGCACCGCTGCGATCTTTACGATAGATACATTCCTGCATGTTCAGATGAATCGTGTCCACATCGAGAAGATCACATGCACTAATGTCCTCTTCTCGCCGTACCTTCATCACGTCGGAGCTTAGTCCGAACTTTTTGTGCAGGATGCGAGCAAGTAGGGATAGATCTGTGCCAGTACCAGTGAAAACAGTTGCTATGGTCACATGATAGCCAGCACGAACAAGCAAATCGATATAATCGCCGCAAGAAATAATAGCATCGTCCAGATGGGCGGAGACAAACAGACAGTGGTGATTCAAGGCTTCAAACCCTCCCTTTAACAGTGATAAGTAATATATTACTATTATACCTTTCATTTATTTTTTTTGGAATTAAATAAAAAATCGAAACTACAAGTTGAAAGGATGACGTTTATGTTTGAAACATTAAAAAATATCATTGCAACTGTGCTCGAGGATGACTCGCTTCGTGAAACTCTCACAATGGAGAGCGACCTGATTAACGACGTCGAGTTAGATTCCCTACAGATGATAACGTTTATTCTCGGAGTTGAAGATGCTTTTGGGGTGGAGATCGTTTACGAGGACCTGGACTTGGCTTGTCTGCGCTCAATCGGTGCCTTCATGGCATTCCTAAAAGGCATGAATCAAGAGGTCGGGTAGTATGTTGCTTGCCAGCACCTTTGATTCGGAAACCTATTGGCGTGAAGAAGGGAGTAGCAGGTTGCCTTTTATTCCTGATCCTTCACGGTCGCGGGTCGTAATGGCTATGGATGAATTGCTGGCTTCCTTATGTGGCCCGGAGGACACACTGTTGACCCGCTTTGAGATGGATGAGGCGCACATGGATTATTTGGCGCACATCGGCTTTCATTTTACACAGCTTAGTGCGAATGTCCCAAGCCATGTACCAAATCTATTTCGCGCTTTGTACGAAGTTTCAGAGACCGACGAGCGGCTGAAGCAGTTTAGTGAAATGACTCCCTTTTCAGTCGTACCTTACGTTCACGAGCTTCTCGACAGGTACAACTATTCCAACAAGCTGCCCACCCTTCAAGACGTTAAACGGGTAAATTCTAAGTTGTATTCCGCCGATCTTGCTAAGAGACTTCTGGGCAGCTCCTATAGCCAGCCAGTGTTCAGCGCGGATGAATTGGCTGCAGTAGGGCTAGAGCTTATGGGGTTGTCGAATGGGGTCCTGTTAAAAGACCCCTTTGGCGTAGCTGGAAAAGGCAATATGCTGTTTAAAAACCTATCATCCTTGGAACGTGTAGTAAGCTATTTGCGCAAACAAGAGCAAGCCGGTTCCTCAACGGCGTTTCTTGTCGAGCCGTTCCTTGACGTGAAATATGATTTTTCCTGCCAATTTTCAATTGATGAGAGCGGGTCGTACCAGATCGTCGGCTTGCAGCAAATCATCAATCGACAGTTTGCTTATGTGGGGTCACAAGCGATGCAGGAGGAGAACAGTCATTCGCTAATACGGAACGGTTATTTCGATGTCATTGAGAAGCTTGCTTCCTCACTATACAAGGACAGGTACTTCGGCCATGTTTGTGTTGACTCCATGATACTAAAGGACGGGACAATCGTGCCGATTGTAGAAATCAACGCCCGTCAATCGATGGGACTGGTCAGTCATCGACTGGGCGAACGGCTGGAAAATGGGAAGCACGGGACATTTACGTTTCGAACGGTAGGCAGTCGCCATCGGTTTGATTACGGGCAGTGGCTGCGACAGCTGGATGATGACGGCGTTTTATACCCTAATCATACCGGTGAGGGCATCATTCCGCTTTCCCCGGCGTGCATGTTTGCTGGCTATGGGGAATCAGATTACCCACAGACATTAAGCGAAGGCAGTTTCATCAAGGGCAGGCTTTATCTGTTTGTAATCGCGCGAGATGTGCAGGAGCAGAAAAGTTTAATCGACAAGCTAAAGGAACGTTTTGAAGTCCAGGGAGGCAAGTGGTATGGATAGTCATTTGAAGCCTTGTGTCACTATACTTGGATCCGGTAACTCACTAGGTGTGTACATGCCCGCCGTACAGCTAGGCATTTACCTGGAGCGTTCCGGCATTTCAAACGAAGTCTGTGTGCTCGAAAATGTGTATGTCGACGGCTTAAAGAACAAAGTGCCGGCTTATCGTAAAGCCTTTCATGATAATTTCGCTATCGCTCGGAAGAGTGTGGAGTTGGCTCGCGATATTTCAGATTGCCTGGATCCCACCAAGGTACAGCTGCTGCTGGAAGAATGGTCCCGTGAGCGCCGGACGTCGTTCATTGCGTTGACTGGGTTCTGGATCCCGATTTTGGAACAATATGAACGGTTTGTTGGAACTCGGCTCGAGGTCGACATGCTTCATCTCGATGCTACGCTTTCGCCATCTTATTTGGTCTATGGATCTCGAAGCGAGCGGTACAACCACATTTGGTTTTACGAACCGACCAAGAAACGTTTTGAATTACAACTTCCGATGACGGACGAAGCACCGATCCCGTTTCGCCAGCGAGAAGAGAGAATGGTGGTCCATGGTGGCGGCTGGGGGATTGGGACCTACCCGCAGGCTGTTAGAGACCTGCTTGAAGGCGGTATGGAGCTGGATGTTCTGGCTTATTTTGACGAGGATATCCAGCCTGATCCACGCATTTGCTATTATCGGAACGACCCCTCGTGGAGTCCGTGGCTGAGGAATAGACGAGGGGAGTTCGGTTTTCCTCCATTTGCTCAGATCCAACATGGAGAGACTCCCATTTACTTAGACAGCGGAACTGTTCCCCTGCTATTTGAACGAATTCGCCGTTGCACAGCCATTGTCAGTAAGCCGGGGGGCTATTCCTTGATGGAATCGTTCGCCGCTGCGACGCCTATGGTTTTTCTTGAGCCCTTTGGAAGACACGAAACCGCCAATGCTGAATATTGGATTAAGCAAGGATTTGGCGTGTCCTTTACGGATTGGAAGACGCAGGGATTCAACATCGAGATATTGGAACGTGCTCATTGTAACCTACTACATGCCCGCGAGCGTTGCAAAACTTATGGAGGTGTAAATTATGCAACCCAAAACGAGTCGAAAGTTTGATGAGCGTGTGTTTAACGATCTGAAGCGTACAATTATGAATATGTCCCGGGTCAGTCGGCTTCGAGCGACCGATAGTCGCTATGCGATGGAGATCCCGGAAGATATCGGGATCAAGCTGAACAACGGGTGCAACTTGCGTTGCAAGCATTGCTACGAGTGGAACTCGGACGGCTTTCACTGGGACATGTCCAAGGAGGAGCAAGGTAAAGAAATCGATGTCGCGTTGGTCGATAAGCTCCTTGCCTTTACCCATGAGAAGAAGTCGAAAGTCTATCTTTGGGGCGGAGAACCGCTGTACCATAGCAAGTTCGATCAGATTGCGAATCTGCTGGAACGCGATCAGCGGACGACGACGATTTGTACAAACGCGATTCTTCTGGAGGAAAAGTTAGATTCACTGCTTAAGATCGGTGAGGGACTTGTTGTACTAGCCAGTCTGGAGGGATTCGAGGCTGAGAACGACGCGATTAGGGGCAGAGGGACTTACAAAAAGGTGGTTAGTGCCATAGAGCGTCTGCTGGAGTTGCAACGGCAGGGCATTTTCAAGGGCAGAGTATCCGTCAGCTTGACGATGAATGATCTCATGATTCCCAAAATGTTTGATTTTATGAAGTTTTTCGAGGAGATGGGCGTGGATTCGGTCTACTTTGTATATCCGTGGTATATCGCACCTGAGTCTGCTCAGGAAATGGACAATTTCTTCATCAAAGAGTTTGACTGGCTTGATCCAATCCGTCAGGGTAGCTGCAGTTGGAATTCATTCACTTATCATATCTCCGGCGAGAAGGTGGGGGCACTCAAGGAGGAGGTTCTCCGCATCTCCGAGCAAACATGGGGAAGCCGGGTTCGATTTATGCCCGCATTGGAGCAAGACGAGATAGAGGATTTTGTCACTGGCGTGCAGAGAACCGGGATGAATCGGAAGGAATGCTTGGCGATCTCCACCCGAATGGACGTATTGCCGAGCGGAAACGTCACTCCGTGCAAGTTCTTTCCTGAGATGGCGGTCGGCAACATTAGTGATATGGATGTGAAGGAGGTTTGGAAGGGAGAAAATTTTGCCAAACACCGAGAGGTATTAGCTTGCGGACTGATGCCGGTCTGTTCCCGATGCGGGTTACTTTATCATTATGGCCGGTAAACGTTATCGTCCACCTTCTAGTTCGATTTAATTGTTAAGGAGGAGCGCAATTGACAGCGATCCATGTGGTGCAGTTAGCTAAAAACTTCACCTATTACACCAAAGAGGTCGGAATGCTTCATTCCATTAAAAACCTCTTTTATCGGAAAAGTTTGACGAAGGAAGCGGTGAAAAATATCTCCTTTTCGATCGAAGAGGGGGAAATGGTTGCTTTCCTTGGGCCTAATGGGGCAGGCAAAACGACGACGCTAAAGATGCTCTCTGGCATCTTACATCCAACTAGCGGCGAACTTACTGTACTGGGCTTCAAGCCTTATGAGCGAAATAAGGAATTCAAGAAGCAGTTCGCTATTGTAATGGGGCAGAAGAGCCAACTATGGGTTGACTTGCCTGCGGCGGAATCCATTTTGCTAAACAAATATATCTATCAGGTTGACGATCGGCATTACAAACAAACACTGAACGAACTCATCGAACTGTTGGACGTCAAGCACATTATGAATGTTCAGGTAAGGCGTTTATCGCTAGGTGAGCGTATGAAGATGGAGCTCCTTGCAGCGCTTATTCATAAACCGAACCTGCTTTTCCTGGATGAGCCGACGATCGGGCTCGATATTGTTACACAGAAAAAGGTGCGGGAGTTTTTGAAGTATTACAATGAACAGCATAGGACAACGATTATTTTGACAAGTCATTACATGAAGGACATCGAGGATCTGTGCAAGCGGACGATCATTATTAATGATGGCAGGCTCGTCTTCGACGGGGATCTGAAGCGAATCGACGATGTTTTGAACGACACGAAAATCATACAGTTAAAATTTAAGCAACACGTAGCGACTGGACAGCTGCAGTTGTACGGGAAGGTGCGTCAATCGGACGGATTTCATGCCACGCTGGAGATAAGTAAGGAGCGCATTAGCATGGCTTCCAGGGATTTGCTTGAACACTACCCGATTGAAGATATTACGATCGAAGATATTCCTATCGAGGAAGTCGTTGTATCCTTGTATCAGCGGGATGATCGGGTATCCGGATGAGTGCCTTTCCCAAATACGGACGCGTGTTCCAGTTAGGCGTTCAGTCTTCACTCGAATATCGATTTGACTTTCTCTTTTCCTTGATCAGTGCATTCTTTCCGATTCTGATCCAATATTATATTTGGTCAGCGGTCTATGGAAGATCGGAATCGTCGGAATTTTTCGGATATACCTACGGCCAAATGATTTTATACACGATAACGGCAGCCATCGTGACGAAAATTGTGACAACGGATATAGGTCAAAACGTGGCCACCGAGATCAAGGATGGTGGATTGAATAAATATTTGGTTCAACCGGTCAGTTTTTTCGCTCTGAAGCTATTTACTATGCTGGGGCAAAAGATTTTCTTTTTTTCAGCCATGCTATGTATCTTGCTGTTTACACTCGTTTACTTGACCGGAACTTATGGTATACGGATTCCCTTGGCACATATTCTACTCTTTATGGTGGCAATGGTCATGTCTTTGTTGTTAAACTTTCTTATCTCTTATACGCTCGCGGCTGTTGCATTTATATTGTCTGAAATCTCCTATTTTTTTGAAATGACCGGCTTATTTGTCATCATTTTAAGTGGTGGTGTTTTTCCGATTGAGGTGTTTGGTAAGACCATAAATAAGATTTTAGACTACTTGCCATTCAAGTATACGATCCATTTTCCTGCGAATGTTATTAATGGCAGATTGTCAATGGACGAGGCAGTACAAGGAATCGGGATGCAGTTCTTCTGGATGATCGCGCTGCTTGCCTTTTCACGGATCGTATGGCGCGCCGGAATGAAGAAGTATCTCGGATTGGGGGGCTGACCGGTGAGAGGATGGCTGGGAACGCTTCGCAACTACCTAATGATTTACTTTTTGTTCATTAAGAACTGCTTTATTGCTCAAATGGAATACAGGACGAACTTCATACTCGGGATTGCTGTGGAAATCGCATACTTGTTTGCCAAGCTACTTTACGTCGTAGTAGTCTATGAGACGGACTTGCATATCGGATCGATCACGCCTGATGGTATCTTGATGTTTGTCGGCACATACACGATTATGACCGGTCTTTATTCCGGGCTCTTTTTCCCTAATTTCGTCAGGGTATCCGAGTATATACGCAGCGGGACGTTGGATCTACTCATGGTTAAGCCAATTTCACTACAGTTTTTGGTTTCGCTTCGATACATCGATCTTGGGATGCCAATTCCGAATTTCATCGCGGGTGGAACGATGGTTGTGATCAGTTGGAATGCATTAAATATCCCGGTAACGGCATGGAGTTTATTCTCATTTTTGTTTTACTTGGGGACAGCGTTGATCATTACTTACTGTCTCATGTTCATCCCAGCCTTGTTATCCTTCTGGCTTGTTAATACGGGAGGGCTGGCGGGAATTTTCTATTCCATTTGGGACGCCAATAATATGCCAATGCCGATCTATTCACGTTTCATCCAACGAATCGGCGTGTATTTATTGCCTTTTCTCGTCATTACGAATTTTGCGCCTATGATGGTGATGAATCAGCTGACACCTGCTTTGGCGGTATGGGGCGCTATCGTACCAATTGTGCTCCTTGTAATCGTTCGCTTCGTTTGGAGTCGGGCAATACGTAATTATAACAGTGCAAGTGGCTAAAGGCTGACAACTTAATTGAGGGAGGGAGGAATGACATGCATATGCTTCGTTGGCCGGCAACCGGCATTGCCTTAGTATGTCCTATTTGCAAGTCAAAGCTAAACACATCGGATCAGATGTTGGTGTGCGGGGAGTGCGCGGTCAGTTACTTCTTCGGTGATGGTGGTGTTCCGTTTATGCTGGCTGATCTGCAAGGGCAGGAAAGCGGGGAAACTGCAGTCCTCAAAAAGGATATCATGAAGATGTTCACTAACTATAATCGGTCCTTGGACGAGAGTGGCTTTTCCCGTTTCTCGACATTTATCAATTGGGGGTTCGCCTCCGAGTTCAACCAGGCCCCAGCAAGTGTCAATCGAAACTCCATCCGGCTTCTGCAGGAGTGCTTGGATGGTTTATATCTCGAGGATAAGAACATTTTGGAGGTAGCCTGTGGCAGGGGGGGAGGCGTAAGAGAGCTCTGTCGAAGTTACGGTGTGAGAAGCGTTGTTGGCTTAGATCTGACCGAAGCCAATATTGCATTTTGCCAATTGACCAATCGTTTCCCAAATGCCTATTTTTGTGTTGGGGATGCTGAGAGGCTTCCTATCGGTTCGTCATGCTGTGATTTTGTCCTCAACATGGAAGCGTCTGATCTATATCCATCGATTAAGTCTTTTTATGACGAGGTCTTCCGGGTGCTGAAACCGGGCGGGACTTTCGTTTATGCGGACGATTTGCCAACCTGGAAGTTTGACGATGGTGAACGGTATTTGCTTGAACTGGGCTTCGAGCTGCTTATATCACGCGATATCACGGGGGAAGTTTTGCTTTCAAGTGATCAAGTTCTAAAGAATCGCATAGCCGCTTTTGGAACTGAAGATCAGATGGATACTGCGATTTGGAAAACAATTGGTGTGCCAGGCACGTCCTTGTACGATGAAATGAAAAGCGGGGAACGCCAGTACAAGATCATGCATTTCCGAAAGCGGGCTCATCACAATGTATGAGAACCACGTGACGATCGTCGATTATTCCGTCTATCTCCCGAAGTCCCGTATCCATGTCACGAAAGCGATTCAGCAGGTGAAGGCTGACGGCGTTGAATTTCGAATGAGCGATTCGGAATACTTGAACAAAGGCTTTGAGCTGGTGCCCATAGAAGAGGAACTTGAATTGGAACAGATGATTGCTACCGTGTGTAGGCCAATTCTGCGCCGGGCTCTGCAAATGAATGTACAGATCGCGGCTGTCATGTTTGCTAGTGTAACGAATAATGAAAACGGTGAACGGAATCTTTTTGATCGCCTAGCAGATGAATTCGCCCTTGAGACAGTCCCATTTATCCCTTTGGAGGAATATTCTTGTTCCACGATGCACTTATCGTTGAGCCTGGCGTCGAACTACTTCATGGCCCCGCGTCAGCAAGGTGCAGGAATCTTGTTCATCACTGCCGACAGAGCTATGAATTCTTATGAACGGAGCGATCCGTTCATGGTGTTCGGTGACGGCGCGAGTGCTGCTTTATATATGAAGGGGCAGCGTCAAGGACAGCAGACACTTGCTTCGGTTATGAGAGTCGACGGTCTCGTATACGATCTGTCTCCAGATCGTATTCAATTATATTACTCAACGTTTTATTTAGGGGTCAGACAGGCAGTAAGAGCAGCATTAAGCGAGTCCGGTATTCACATTGCTCAGATCGCCGTGATCTTTTGCACCAATCTGGGGCTACACGTATGGAGTATGCTGGCTCAAGTGCTGAGGGTGTCCCTGGAACGCTTCTACAATCTAACCCTCTCCAAGGACGGACATATTCATAACACCGATATCCTAAATAATATCGATCACGCTATCCGTTCAGGTTTCTTGAAAGAAGGGGACTTGTATATGACGATTTCCGTTGGCTTTGGAGGCTATTACGGTTGTGCGATTCATCGGTATTCCAAGAAGGTGAACGAGCTATGTATTTGACATTTCATCATGCTGAGGCAACTTTGGGATTAGAAAAGCCATGGGGACGGATAACCGATCTAATTGAAACGAATAGGAATTGGACCGAAGGAATTGACTTGCTCTGTTACTGTCATCAGACGGACTTTGAAACTGGTGTTAATGGCTGTGCTAAACTGAGACAAGAATTAGGGCTAAATGAGGTTATGCCCATTTCCGTCGGGCAGTCGGGTAGCCTTTCTCTATCTAATGCATTAACATTATTAGACTGGATGTTCAATAGCGTTACAAAAAATCATGCTCTTTGCGTCATTGCCGACTCATTCATTCCGGATCATATGGACAAACAAGGGAGTTGCTTGAGTATGACCGCACTGATCGGTGTATCGACTATGGCCGGTGATTATCGAGTTGAAAGCTGCCGTAAGCTTCCAGGCACCAACGTTAAAGCAGGAGCAAAAAGCGCAGTTGAACCGATCCTAAAGCTTGGACTGCACCAATCAGAGTTTACAAGCGATCTGGAGATGGAAGTCGTCACGTTCGATGCTGGAGTCTTCGGTGCAAGCCAACTGAAGTTACGACGAACATAATTTCCTCGTACCCACCATCTTACCAAGGCCATTTAGGAGAAGGATTGGTTTTTTCCATGCGCTCCATCGTGACCTCGGGATATTGCTTCTTGTCGAGGGACAAGAACATTGTGTCATTGAAGTCGCTATTTTAGCGGCTTTTTTATTTTATCGGTAAAAGTTCGTGTCCCGAGCCAAGGACAAGAACTTTTACCGATTGCCGGAATGGACAAGAACATAGTCCGATTGCCGATTAGATGTGTATCTAAACGAAAAGTGATTTAGTGAGAACCTCAATAGGCAACATAATGCAGGACAGTTTTCACATTTCTTATGGATTAAACGACTCGATAAAAGCTAAAAACGAGCGGTTAGGAATTAAGAAAGCGAAATATTGATAGTGGAACTACCTGCTGAGTTTCATATTGTTATACCTGACGGTCGAAGATTAGTCATTTTGGCCAATCACTTCAAGAGTAAAGGTAATCTGCCGACATGAACATAATACTTATTCGTCAGCAGGACCACTTAACATTGCCGGCTCTAAACAAGGTCATTCGGTCGTATTTCAGGCCGGTTCTTCTGACTCTGGAAAGAGATTAGCGGCAAAGACGGCAGATATAGTGTTTACTGGTCAAGAGAACCTGGCTACACGTTAAGCAATTAGGAGCTGTAACTACTCTTAAAAGTAATGACTGATCAAATTCGTTAAATCAGTCTAAAAATTAAATGGGGTTTTATCATCGTCACTGGATTAGCGGCTTTTATTTCAATTCAGTGTCGAGAAATGCTGAACGGCAAAATACTGGGGTTGTAACAAGTGTTATTTTAGGAGGATAGGACGACTTTTATTGTGGGATGAAGTTACAGGGAGTTGAAAGTGCTTTTTACCGATCAAGGGGTTCGGTGAATTTTAAAGTCAGATTTTGAATATTGAGAGTTAGTAAAAAAGGACCTCAGAAACTGAAAAATTTCGAGGTCCTTTACTGCGGATTTGGATTGAAAACGACGTTGACGGCAAGCATCATCTAAGAGGACTCCCAGCGGGTGACCTTTTTTTGTAAAATATTTACAAAAATGCGTAACAGGCAGGAAGCCCTTGATTGGGAGAAAGCGAATGCTATGAGTCTATGGAAAAAAGGCAATTCATCAACAACCACGTCCATGGGAAGAATAGAGGGAGATGAGCGTATTGTATCTAAAAGCATTTGATCTAGATTTACCTTATATAATTAATGATGAAAATGTTGAATCAATGAAGTGGGGCTTTTATAAAGTTTTATTTATCATGAAATAAATTAGAGATGTATAATTTATCAAATAATCTTGAAAATCGCAATGCTCGTTATGAGTGAATGCGTCGCTAGATATTTAGTCAAAATACGGGTTTTGTGAATATGTATAAGGAGAACCGCGTAGCAACGCGGGTTTATCGGTCCATATTATTCACAGCATTACGCATCTCTTCATCTGTTAAGTGTGTGTATACCATTGTTGTTTGAATGGATGAATGCCCTAATTGATTCTTTAATCTTGGGACATCGTTATTTTCAAGATGATATCGCGTTGCAAATGAATGCCTAAGCGAATGTACTGTTAGAGAGGGCTTCCCAAAGGCAGTTGCATATTTTTCAATCAGCTTTTCAATTGATCGTTGTGTCAGACGCCGGCTTTTTCCTTTACGGCCTACAGGAGCTGCAATGAATAAATAATTTTCTTGTTTATCTGGTAAATATCTTGCTTCTCTGATCTCCAGGTAACTTTCTAGATCCATTAAAGCCTGCTTGCTAAAGTAAACGTATTGTTCTTTATCACCTTTACGTATCACTCGAACTAAAGCTTTATTCATATCTAAGTCATCCATATTAATCCCTGCAACCTCAGACAATCTAAGCCCTGAACCTAATATCAGCGAAACGATCGCCGTATCACGCTCACGATTAAACTGATGAAACGTAAAAATACGCTTGTTGTCTTTATATTTTTCACCAAAATCATAAGCTACAAATTTCCTAAATAATTCGAAATCATCTTTTCTTAGGATTTTTCCTTCAATACGGTTTGCAATGGTTTCTTGGCTTTCTTTGATAGCATTCAAATCCATTTTGGCCATTACATTTCGTTGAATATATGGCTTCAAGTCACTTGTTTCAGCCTTATTCTGAAGATAATCAAACAACGATTTTAGCGAGGATAATTTGCGATTTATCGTAAGTTTCTTGTTTCCAAGTTGATAATCCAGGAATGACAAGAAATTCTCCACTTCACGTATTGTTAATAACTCCAATGTTTCTAAGTTTATTTCTTTCCGACTTGATGAAGTTAGATTCTCGGCAATAAGCCAATCGAAAAAAATAATGTAATCATGGCAATAATTAAGAAGTGTTGTTGGAGATAACTTGCGTTTTTTGCTATCTATAAACTCTGTAACATACCAAGGTAAATCGGACAATTTTTCATCAATTCGTTGCATGTAGTGACTTTTCATCAGTTTATCCATTTATGTACGAACCTCCATGGTTCCATCATATCTTATTATTATTTATTCGTCAAATTATTATTTTACGTAATTATATTAACTTTAACTCAGTATTGCCCCTTCAGCAATCTTCTTGTAACCTCGAATAAATTTATCTTTTTCATTTGTCCTTGCTTAATGATGCTTATGAAACAATCGTTTCTGTGAGCATCAGCATAATAAAGCTCATCGTCATACTAATGTAGCTCTCAATCTAGTATTTCAGGGCGAGGGTTATAGTATCGTGGATGGAGAAAAGATTGAATTGAAAAAAGGCGACCTATTCTTAGCTCCTCCTTGCTCTGCTCATGAGCATTGCAACACTTAGCAAACAGAGGATGCTATTATTTACACGTTTCAAAATGTACCGGTTCTTACTTCAATGGGCACTTGGTTTTTAGAGAAACCGGTGGGTAATACACCTCGTCACATAGTCAAACCAGATACACAAATAAAGAATAACTAGAAAAGATTAGTTAATACTTTTGACCTGAAGAATGTAACCAAACTTTAAACAACATGAACATAGAACAATTTAGTCATTCAAATATACCTTTTAAAAATTATCTGAAAGGATTTAGTATTTGACGTTATGTACAAATTAGTTCTTGTAATGTATATACACTGGAGGATATAACTGATGAAAAATTTTAATGTTGCTATTCCAACTCCCTTTCGTGATGATGAGAGCTTATATTTAGAAGGATTCAATCCTATTGTTAAACATTTAACAGATAACGGGATAGATTCACTACTTGTGTCTGCTACGACAGGCGAACAAAATTCAATGAGCATTGAAGAGCGTATCCATATTATTGATTATTTTAATCAACAAAAATTTGAAAATGTTGAACTGATGTTTGGCGTATCAGCTACAACAACAAGAAATGCAATAAAACTGGTTAAAAAGCTTGAGGAATCTGTTTTTGATTCTATTCTAATTCAGTTTCCACCTTACATTCAGCCGACACAACAACAAGCTATTTCTTATATCAATGAGCTGCTACAACATACCACCAAAAACGTTGTCCTTTATAATAATCCTTTCCGAACAGGATTTGAGCTAAGTGCTGAATCATTAAAGACTGTTATTAACCAGAAGTACTCTAACCTTGTAGGACTTAAAGAAGAGAGTGATGCCAAACGTCACCATAATACTGACTTACCAGATGATTTCATCATGTTCGCTGGTGGAGATGTAAATCTTATAGAAAAGATAATGAATGGATGTAATGGACTTTCTAGTATGGTAGGAAATGTTTACCCACAAGAAATCAAACAAATTTTTAATGACTTATTAATGAATAAACCAGTAGACCTTTGGAAGATAAAACAATTAATTAATAAAGTTACAAGTGGTCAAGCCATCATAAACATAAAAAATCACTATAATTCTTTAGGTATAAAAGTAGGGGCTTGTCGTTCTCCTATTAACTAACGGGAGAAGTCCAAAAATTCGCTTAATTTAATTAAAATGTTTAAAAGTAACCGTCAAGTAGAAAACAACATTTTATTATGTTCTCTGCTTTACGGTTACTATTGTGGAACAATATGGAAGTGTGGCAATTCAAACAATAAATGAATTGATTACCTAATTTAGAAAAGCTTTAGTATTAAATACGGAGGATCTATAGCGATCATGGGTATTTCACAAAAAACCAATCAACTAGGACAACCGAAACCGGATCTAAAGCCTAGAATAGGATTACTTATTATAGGTATCATCCTAATGGGAGCCAATCTCAGAGCCCCACTAACTTCAGTGGGTCCACTAATAAATTCTATACGTGACAGTTTAGGCATATCTAGTATACTAGCAGGGACAATAACTACAGTACCTTTACTTACTTTTGCATTCTTATCCCCTTTTGCCCCTAAGTTAGCTCAACGTTTTAGTACGGAGTTTATCCTATTTATTTCTTTAATCTTATTAACCATTGGATTCGGAATACGTTCTTTTGGTGGTGTAATAACCTTATTTATAGGAACAATCTTAATTGGTTCATGTATTGCCATTGGTAATGTATTACTCCCCAGTCTCATTAAACATAACTTTGCACAAAATGTAGGAATGATAACAGGGATTTATATAGTCTCTATGAATTTATGTGGAGCTATTGGATCCGGTATAAGTATCCCCATCTCCTCAATATCAGGGTTAGGATGGTCAGGAGGTCTCGGATGCTGGGGAATCTTATCTCTTCTTACACTTTTCTTTTGGTTACCACTAATACAAAATCAACATAAATCTATTAGATTTGTACAAACTAAAAAGAAAGTTAAATCTATAAACTTATGGCATTCTAAACTAGCATGGAATGTCACGTTATTTATGGGTTTTCAATCCTTAATCTTTTATACCATGATAACGTGGCTTCCTGAAATTCTTGAACAAAAAGGGCTGAACACTCATGAAGCTGGCTGGATGTTGTCTTTAATGCAATTTGCTATGCTTCCTACTACGTTTATTGTCTCTATTTTAGCTGGACGTTTAAAGAAGCAGCATCCATTAGTACTGGTTTCAGTCATCTTGCTTATTGGAGGGGTATTCGGTATCTTACACGGAAGCACGATCCTTATTCCAATATGGATAATTATGGTTGGAATTGGAGTGGGATTTGCCTTTAGTTTAGCTATGATGTTTTTTAGTTTACGTACTCAAGATACGAATGAGGCAGCAGAATTATCCGGTATGGCTCAATCATTAGGTTATCTTTTGTCTGCTATCGGCCCTGTCTTATTTGGATGGTTGCATGATGTGACACATAATTGGAATACTTCCTTACTGATGTTAGTTTTAACTTCTGTTATTATCTTTATCACGGGTATAGGCGCAGGAAAAAATGAATATGTAGCATAGGATACCAGTCAGTAAACAAGAATACTTGGTTTTTAACCCAGTCTCAAAAACATTTGTTTTTGGGACTTTTTTGTAATTGGTATTAATATATAAAGGGGAATGGATAGTTGAAAACAAGAGAACTTCTTACCGACTGTCGCTATTTTATTGAACTAACGTTTCCCGTGAGTTGGACAAGATTATTAGAACTGAATGCTAATCCGTTGAATTTATGAATCCCAGTTCCAAATTTGGCGAGATCATTTCTTTATTTCCTGGGATCTTTCGAATTGATCCACTTAATCATTAAGCTCCCTGGAAATGATTTAGTTTCCTCACTCAAGCTCATGGAAGCGCTGCATGCTATTGTGCCGAACGGTACGACATATTTCTTGCAAATTACAATTAATATCTATTTTACATTACTTTCTCATAACCTCTTATCTACGAATTTCGCAAATATCTTTCAAATGTAAAGTATTCGCGAAAAAATTGACTATCCTGCCCTTTAGTTTAATAAAAGGGCGTCTGTCGCCGTCGATGAAATCTTATCGGGAATGTAACAATGTTCTTGTCACCCGACAAATGATAAATTGTCAATTAGCTGGAGAAGATTATTTAAAAACACACCTAAAACAAAATGCAACTCACCTCCATCTAGAAGTAAATGAACTTTGCCAAATTATTTTCTGATCTTACTGATGAAAAATGGATATTTAGGGACCTTTTCGTATGATTTCCTATGTGAATGTGATATTTAGTATACTTATATATTCATTAAACTTGATTTTTGATGCGCATAATAAGAACGTGCATCGCTAATCCTCTGCTCTTCTGCATTACAGGTAAATAAGCTCTTCACTACAAATCCAGACGATCAAACTCCCAACCTAACTTTCCTCATCTCTTTTGTAATCTGTCGTGCTGAGTGAGCACAACAAAAAGAGATCAACGGTCGAAACACGTTGATCTCTTTTTGTCGTCTCACTCTGCTTTTCTTTTTCTACCGTTCTCGTCACTCGCAGACCGAGAAGATATAAACTCAGTATCCTCAGGGTTATGTGTCCCCCTCTGTTCTATTTCTAATGCCTACAGTTTTTTGGTGTTTGGATATCCAATGTCACTGGATCATTTCAAACGGACAAAATGTATTTCTCCAAGCCTATTTTCAAACCGTCTTCATCATTACTCGATGTGACCCAGTCGGCAATTTTCTTAACTTCCTCTGACGCATTCCCCATTGCAATTCCTAGGCCTGCGTACAAAATCATATCCATGTCATTATAGTTGTCTCCAATGGCCATCGATTCACGATAAGTAATATTAAATATCCCCTCGAGTTCCTGAATGGCATACGATTTGGACACCATCTCATCCATAATTTCCAGATAGGTTCCCTTGGATTTATAGACACTGATACCAGTAACTTCATTTTTGATTTGTTGTACAAGCCGCTCAACGTCTTCGGGAGGTCCCATGCATAAAATTTTGTGAGTTTCATGATCTTCTTCTATATATGAGGAAAGCACCCTCTGTATGGGAGAGCCATTAATAATTCCCGCTTCCTGAATTACCCAAGGATTTTGAGTGTTATCAACGATCCACTGGTCATAGCCATATAAGTTAAAACTAATAGAAGGATAATGATCCGATACAATATCGTATATTTGTTTAATGCTCTTTTTCGATAAACAGATGCTATGGAGGATTTCCCTATTACAGCCCAATATTAGACCACCGCTATAACAAATGACGGGAGCGTTAATATTGAGCTCTTGCTGAAGAGGAAAAATGCTGCTTGGCATTCTCGCTGAAACGAGTACAAAAGGGATATTTCCTCCCACAACCTTTTGGATTGTATTTTTGGTGTCGAATGTAATTTGATGTTTTGAATTTAACAACGTCCCGTCAATATCGCTAAAGATTGCTTGTATCATGGCCCATGCTCCCTTGCGATTTTTTATCACTTTTCTTCCTCAAGCACCTTGATAACTTCTACTCCGCTATCCTGCAACATCAGTAATGAATGCTTCGGGGCATCCTGATTTGTAATTAGAATATCAATTTCGGAAAAATTCAGACCTTTAAACGGGCTTGTTAAATTAAATTTTTTGAAATCGGCAAGTAAAAATACTTCTCTGGCACGCCTCGATACCAGCTTTTTAACTAAAGCATCATCACGGTTCGCAAAATACACTCCGTCTTCCATAATGGCGGCAGCTCCTAAAAAAGCTTTGTCAAAAAAAACATCGTTCAACTGCATAGCCGTGTCGTAGTCATAAAAAAAACGGTTTTCATGATTAAATTTGCCCCCGAGCAAATTTATGTTAATTTCACTTTTTGCTGATAAAGCTTCTGCATTATCCAACGAGTGTGTGTAAACCGTCAGATTCTTGTCCAATTGCCCACAGAGCAGTTGAATGGTAGTCGATACATCCATGAAGCATACATCTCCGTCAGCGATATGCTCAGAAGCTGCTTTTGCAATAAGCATCTTTTGCTTTGTTGCTGAGGTTACACGTTCCTTGTAGGCTCTTATTTCTTCTTTTAATAAGGGTAAGGCAATACCTCCATGGGTTCTTATAACCCCCCCTTCATGAACAAGCTTAATAATATCCCTTCTTGCCGTATCTCTCGAGATGTTCAATAAATCGCAAATTTCCGAATTTGATAATTGGTTACGGCTTTGGAGATACTCCATAATTTTTAAAAGTCGTTCCTCTTGGTAAATATAACCCCTCCCCCTTTCCCTATATTCATCATAAGCGATTAGACGCTTTTTGTTAAGTGTTTTTAAGTGTTTTTTTCAAAAATTAAGCAAACCGCTTATATTGAGTATTTCACATGATAAGTCCCCGATCCGCATGCACATCGCATTAAGAGTCCAGGGACTTTATTCATTTTGCCTATTTATTGATAAATTCAATCTTTTGACATCTGCAGTGTCGGTTTTTACTTTTCGTAGTTGCGTGTTTCTCGCACGTTTAGTTTGAAGTGGATTGATTATAAAATGCTTGCACTCCTCGCGTATTAAAATAGGAAACTAATCCACATCTAATCCTACAACCGGCTCCATAACACACTCCCTAATATTAAAGTTGAAGCCACTCCCACGATGGTTCCCCCATAGCTTCGCTTGTGATACGAGATCCCTGTCTCAACCAGCTCAAACATGGTCATTGAGGGCAGTGAGAGAACTGTTTTCACGACGGGCCCGCCCCAATAAAGTCAACGTTCTCTCGGCTACCGCCATCATATGGTGCCTAAGAAAAAAGGCCAACCAGAAATCTCTGATTGACCTAATAACACGAAATAAAGTCCTAGACTGTCGCTAATTTTTATTGAGCTAACGTTTCCCGTTAGTTTGACAAGATTATTAGAACTGAACACTAAATCCGTTAAATTTATGAATCCCAGTTCCAAATTTGACGAGATCATGTTCCCTCAGAAATTTAACTGCAATTTTTACTTCAACTAAAATTATTGGATTAAGTCCTGATGTATTGTGAGAACCGTATACCATTTTGACGTTGGGTATTCTTGCAATCTTTTCTAATGAATTCACTAAATCAACAGGGTTCGTTGAAGGATAAAAGGCATATATTGGCGCTTCATCATAGAGCAGATCGCCAGTAAATAAATACCCTTTTGTTTCATCGAAAACTGAAATATGGCCAGGAAAATGTCCTGGAGTGTGATATATAATTAATCTTCTGTCCCCTAGATCGAATATATCACCATCCTTTAACAAACCTGTCGGCTTTCCTTTAAAGGGTTGGTATGTATCCGGATTAAACCTTTCTGGAGTAGGCAAGGTTATATCTCTTCTAATATTCTTCCTGATTTGCTCTATTGTTAAGCCTTGAATCTCGTTAATTAGCCAGTCTTCATCTTCTTTATGGACAAAGATCCGTTCAAATTCGCCATGGTTACCTATGTGGTCAGTGTGGACATGTGTCGTAATAACTTTTAGAGGTAAAGATGTCAACTGCTCTATTATTCTTTTGATACTATCAATCCCAAGCCCTGTATCAATTAATACCCCTTTTTGATTTCCCAATAATAAAAATGAATGTACTTTCTCCCAACGTCCGTATTCACTAATTGCGTATGTATTATCATCAATCCGTTGCACTGTAAACCAAAGATCTCTAATCATAGAAGCCTCCAAATTAGATTCTTTACGTCTTCTAAATTATACACTTAGCATTGAAATTTTGCCCGTTAGCTTAATGAAGCATCGTCAGTCTAATACTTTATTTTTCAGTCTAAATCTTTATTTTCTTTTACCCGCCGCGATCTAATAACTAACTCCATTTGCTTATTCGTCAGGGGCTACACTAATCTGCAGTGGGTCGATCTGAAAATCCTCTCCCTCCTGGGAAAATTGTTAAAAAACTTTTCCAATGTTCCCTTGTAAGACAGGTAGGATAATAGAAATTCCAGTCGCTCTCCCCCTGTTAACGCTCTCCTGATCATAGTGTAGCCTTCCTCTCGCAAAAACCTACAACTTAAAATGGTTGCAATATGTCGAATGCTGAAGTAAAGTTTTTTTAAGCTCATTTCATATAGGAGGATAACAATGATTTATAGAAACGCTACTGTTGATGATATATCTGCTATAGTGGAATTACAAAAAAAATATCACATTACAACCATTAGTGAAAAAGACAAACCCGATGGCTTCGTAACAACCTTATTTACAGAAGAACAATTTAAGGAATTAATTGAAAAAGAAAATGGAATTACAATTGCGTGTCATGGCCAGAAGATTATTGCTTATGTGATGGCTGCCTCATGGAAGTATTGGGCTAAGTGGCCTCTTTTTCAATTTATGATTGGCGATTTGAAAGATACAGAATATAAGGGGATTACGCTTTCTACTGAAAACACTTATCAGTATGGGCCAATTTGCATTGATATGGATTACAGGGGGACGGTAGTACTCCGAAAGGTTTTTGATTTTTCCAGAATGCAAATGAGTAAAAAATATCCGATATTGATAACTTTTATAAACCACATCAATCACAGATCATACGCTGCCCATACCAAAAAGCTTGGTCTTGACGTGATTAAAAGCTTTGATTTCAACAATAATACTTACTATGAATTGGGTTGTTTCACATCAGAGTGATTGCATGTAATTGTAATTTTGGACCATCCATAAGCCTATTTTACCATCTCAATACCAAACCTCATGGAAATCGCCCTTCAACTAGCCTACCAGGCCAGTTGAAGGGCGATTAGAATTAGAGATATTACCGATTAAGATCGAAACGACTAGCATTGAATCAGCTTAACTTACCGGTCAAAAATTGTGCCTCCCCCAGTCCAAAACTCCAATCATCATCATTATTTTCAACAATAGATACCATTAAATCGGTTGGTACGATGCCGCATTCAGCTTCTAACCTTTCAGCCAGCAAGGAATAGAGCTTTTGTTTCTTCTCTTTTGGCCGGGCTTTGCTTATTATGGAGAGAATAACTAGACTATCGGTACGGTTAAATCCTAGCCCAGTATCCTCAATAATCATATGGTCCGCCGGGTGTTCGTGAATGATTTGGTAACGATCTCGCTCAGGAACGTCAAAAGCTTCCACAACAACTTGGTGGGCAACATCCAAAAGTTTTTTCAGGCTTGCTTTATCTCGTCCTTTAATAAAATCAAAACGAAGTAATGGCATTTTAACTTCCTTTCTTTAATAAAAATTATTTTTCCCTATTTATTATCAACCATTCTAATAAAAGAAAATTTTCGGACTAAGGGTACACGCTCCTCCAACAGTACCAGTAGCTGCTCTTCAAATGATTCTGAAAACTTCATATGAGATGGATTTTGAGCAGTTCTAAGTTTGATGCGGTATTTATTCAGATAATCTGTGATCCGGTAAACTGCTTCTTCCGAATCTTCTGATTGCTCAGAGAAGTTTACTCCGAAAGGCTGGCAGACTTTTTAATTATATTCGTTAATAGCCTCCAATCTTTTGAACAGTTTATTAAACTCTTTTAATTTAGCCTTATCCTCGACTTTGACCCCTGAACAATAGAATGAAATATTGCCATTGCCTTCATCTAAAGAATTCATTTCTTCCAGTACTTTTTTTAGATTTTTTGCAGTACCATTATTTCCATCAATTATATTAACATCCGATGAAAATAATTTTCTAAATATATCTTTATAGTAAGAAAAGTGAGTACATCCTAAAACAATAGTTTCATACTTACTTAAATCATATATAGATAATTGTTCTTGAAGATAAGGCAGCACTATTTGCTCGTTAAACTCAAAACTTTCTGCAAACTGAACTAATTTCGGAAGAGGTAATAAATCAACAACATGTTCGTTATCTAATTTAGTAATAAGATTTTGAAGTCTTTCTTCCCTTAGAGTCAAAGCAGTAGCAGTTACTAAAACTCGTTTATCTATATTTTTTTTTTGTTTTAACAGCTGGTTTTACGGCAGGCTCCATACCAATGAATGGAATACTGTATTTTGCCCTTATTTCTTCGATTGCTGCGCTTGTGGCAGTATTACAAGCAATCACTATCGCTTTTACTTTTTGCTGGCTAATAAATTCTATAGCATCTAAAACATACTTTTTAACTTCATCTTTCGTTTTGTGCCCATATGGAACATTTATTGTATCTGCGTAATACATATAATCTTCATTAGGTAAAACTTTTAATGTATCATGCAATACAGTAATGCCTCCAATACCAGAATCAAAAAAACCTATTTGCATTTCTATTCCTCCAATAAAGGAATCAATTTATATATCTAACGGTTAATTCAAAATTAATTCACCAATTCCATTTGTATCTGGTTCCAATGTAAATTACCCAGGATCTAACTAAGCTCTTGATTAGGATGAATACGAGCATGGTTTAAATTTCCTATCGCTCCTTTTTGACTTGAAATGACTGCACCGGATAGCAATATTATAGCAGCAACAACAAGCACTAAAGTGGCAAGAAGTAGTGATAGGCTCTTCGGGATCCCCAGGTTATGAAACCTGCACCAAAGGCAGCGATAAGGTAACCCAAGTTATTACTCCCTGCCAAATATCCGGATTCCGTAGCGGATAGATGAGCTTGTGATTGCATCAATGGAAGTATGGAAGTATATGAAAAACGTCCGATTCCCATTGCAATAATGAGCATAACTAAACCACCGATCATGGTCTTTGTGGAATTAAACAATTTCGCATTTTTAGCTCCTGAATTCTCCATGAGACTGACCTGTCACCCTTCTAAATTCAATTTACCTCTCAATACATCAATTAATATGAACATAAATCCTAGTTAACATTAAAAAAATCAATTCCTATAACAAGAAATGACGGTAGAAACCATCCGGGATTTACCAACTTTTGAATCTTCAAATTCTATTGTTTTCCTAAAAAATCCAACATTAGTTCTCCAATTTCATATGCATGTGTTTCCAATGCAAAGTGCCCAGTATCTAATAAATGAATCTCGGCTTTAGGTAAATCTTTCTTAAAAGCCTCAGCACCAGCCGGAATAAAGGAAACATCATTTTCACCCCAGACTGCTAGCAAGGGCGGCTGATATTCACGGAGATACTGTTGAAACTCCGGGTACATTTTTACATTATTTTGGTAATCAAAAATTAAATCCAATTGTTTCTCATCATTTCCCGGCCGGGACATATAAGCAATATCTAGAGTATAGCCATCTGGGGAAACTTGACTTTCCTTTGTTCCATCAACATATTGGCCCTTGATTGTGTTAGGCGCAAATGCTGTCCTATAACTTTCCCTTTTTTCTTTAATGGAAAGTTCGCATATGCATGTTGTGAAAAAACCTTTTATATGTCCTACTCCGTTTAATCCAACGACATCTAATAACTTCATAACTTCACTCCTCGCATAGGGATTTTTTCGTCTTTTAGAGAGCTGGATTAAACCAGTTAAAGGATACATAGAATCAAATGCATATTTATACATTTTGAGTTGTAGTACTTGAGTCATAATGACGCACGCTTTTCAATAAAAAAAGAGCAACTTAAAAGAAATCATACGGGACTCGATTGAATCCTGTAATGAAATCTTACAAGTGCTCTTTTGCCGCCTGGCTAGAGCTCGATGCAACTCTTGTCACATCTCGCATAATGATTCATAGTCATACGTTTAATTTAATTATTTTACCTAGTCTTGTCAAGATAATATCCTTACTTCGGTTTAAATTCAAAACCGACCCTACCTTCTTCCTTTTTCCAGACAAGTGCGGCCTCGAAAGTTTTGTCACCTTTTTTGAATCCCTTAATAAGGTTTGTCCTCCCTTTCCCCAAAAACCTCTTGATCTGCGTTTCTGTTATGGTTTTACCCAATACTTTTTTAGAAAATGAAAAATCGCATCGCGGCCTTGCCGAGCAACTATAAGCCGCCCCTTTATCTATAACATCCTCTTTGCATTTCGGACACGGACCAAGACCTAAACCTCCAGAAACCTTATCCGCTTTTTCAGTCTGCTCTTTACTCTCCATACTTTTTGCTGTAAAAGTCCAAGTCATCGAGTTTCGAATTGCATCATCGACAATTTTTTGCGACAATCTTTTAGCCTGCTCCATAAACGATTGCGGGGACGCATTGCCTTGCCCGACATCATGAAGTCGTTGTTCCCACTTGGCTGTCATTTCTGCGGATGCTAATATGTTGTCGCCTAAAGCATCGATCAATACAATCCCCTTGCTTGTAGCATAAACCATGTTTTTCTTTACCTCAATATACTTGCGGTCTTTAAGAACTGAGATGATACCGGCACGCGTGTCCTCCGTGCCCAATCCTTCTGTTTTTTCAAGAATTTTCTCTAACTCTGTGTCTTCAAGATGCTTTCCAGCCGTCTTCATTAAAGTAATCAATTGCCCTTCGGTGTATCGCTTTGGAGCCTGAGTTTTTCCTTCTTTTACAAGTAATTCTTCAACTGTTCCTGAGTCGCCTTGCTCCAATGGAGGTAATACATCTGGTTCGGATTCTTCCTGAGAATCAGAATCATACAGAACTTTTCGCCAACCTTCCTGCACAATAAGTCTTCCTTTGGTGAGAAATGTTTCTTGATCACCTACGACTGTAATTAAGCGCGAATAATCAATAATAGCCTTATCATAATGCGCAGCTATCAGCCTCTTGACAATCAGCTCGTATAAATTACGCTCTTCTGGTTTCAATCGTCCGATTTGGGGGATCACTTCTGTTGGAATGATCGCATAGTGATCACTTACTTTTGCCGCATTGACAAATCTCTTATTATTGGCAATAGATTGTATGGGCAAAGGAAAGAAATCCTTGAATGATTCTTGACGACTTAACTTTGAAAGAATCTCAGGAAATTGCCTGGCTTCTTCAGGTGTTACATAAGCCGAATCCGATCTCGGATAGGAAATGTATCCTTCCAGATAAAGCTGCTGCAGCGCATTTAAACAATTTTGAGGCGAATATTTATAAATTTGATTGGCAACTGCTTGCAATGAAGATAAGTTAAAGAGCTGTGGCGGTTGAAATTCTTTTCGCTCTCTCTCAATTTCATTGACTGATGCCAGCTTATTTTCACAGTTTCTTTTGACGGACTCCGCTTCATCCCGACTTGCAAACCGTGTTTGCTCCTCCCGAAACCATGTGCCTTCATAGACAGTATCATTTATTAGGAATTTGGCTTTTAATTCCCAGAACGGTTCCGGTTTGAAATTCTGAATTTCTTTCTCGCGTGCTACGATTAGCGCCAATGTCGGACTTTGTACACGCCCAGTTGAGAATACTTCTCTAATTCCTCTACGCTGGAACAGAAGTGAATATACCCGTGAACCATTCATTCCTACGAGCCAATCAGCGCAAGAACGGCTAACGGCTTCATAATATAAGGACCGGGTATCCTCTTCACCTTTCAAATTCATAAAACCTTGTTCGACGGCTTTGGGTGTTAACGATGATATCCATAGCCGTTTCATAGGTTTGTTCACTCCAACAAGCTGAACCGCTATGCGGACTATGTACTCTCCTTCCCTCCCGGCATCCCCGGCATGGACGATTTCTTTGATATCTGGACGCATTAAAAGGGATTTAATCACTTGAAATTGCTTGGCTTTAGAAGGAGAAACGCGATGTCTAAATTATTCGGGTAATATCGGCAAAGTGTCTAGACTCCACTTCTTAAGACTAGGATCGTATTCCTCTGGAGGCACCAATTCGCAAACATGACCAACAGCCCAAGTCACTAGGGCTCCTTTTGGAAATGTATCGTTCGGTGAGATTTCAATATACCCTTGTTGTTTTTTTATGTTTAAAAGGTGAAGCCAACTTCGCCCCTTGATCCGGTTTTTCCGCAATAATAAGTTTCAATATGTCACGGACCTTTCTGAGAGAACTATAAATTGATTATATCAGCAAATCGGTTCAATTTCATGACTTAGAATTATATACAGCAAAATGATAATAAGTGGTATGAAATAGTTGCTGGGCTTCACTCCCTCTTTTTTTATATCCATTCTTAGGTAAATTCAATTTTCTTTTCAGACATCACATTGAATCTTGATAATTAGGGCTTTCTTAGCGGATCATGTTTTACGATGTTACGAGCAAATGAACGGCGAGCCTTGACAAAAACCATTGCAAAAGAGGCAAAAAGAGACCCCGAAGTCTCTTTTCAGGTTCATCACCAGCAGTTGTGTAAGCGCAAAATAGCCCCCACCTTGTTCCCAAGATGAGGGCCTGTTAGTCTTAGTTTGATTGAAATAGGCGGCACGTCAGTGGGAGCGAAGGCGACCATGGCAACAATTCGTCTAGCTCAACCGGATCTTTCGGATTCGCAAGCTGCGGAAGCTGTTCGAGCAGGTCCGTCAAATACTTGAAAGGATTTAGCCCGTTTTTCTTCGCTGTTTCAATGACACTGTAGATCGTTGCACTGGCTTTTGCTCCGTGTGGCGCATTGGAAAAAAACCATTTTTTTCAATGATAACGAGCGAATACCAGCCGCTTCCGTCCGGTGAAGAATAGACGGTCGAGTACGCAAACCACATCGCCCCGGCATCGTGTCCGCTGTCGATATGCAATTTCACCTTCAATTTGTCATTAGTCCTATTGGCGATCCGCCAACATTTTAACTTTATCTTGACTAGCTTAAACCATGCTATTAATAGTAAACAAAGTAACGAATTTCACCGATAATGTTACTTTGTTTACGGGATATCTTAACTCTGTAAACAACGTATTCAGCGTAGTGGTGCCTTTACAATGAGAGGCATCGGATAACCTTGCTAGGTAGGGCTTGCTGAACGGGTCACATTTTACAGTGGAACGAGCAAGCGGACCGCGAGTCTCAACCACAGCCATTGCAAAATAGACAAAAAGAGAACCCGAAGTCTCTTTTCGAGGTTCATCACCAGCAGTTGCAGCCCGATCACGGTCTCGCTCGTCGTCTGAAGGTGTGCTCGAATACGGCCAAACCCATAACTGCGCTTGCCTTCGCCGAACTTGCCTTCCACCGCATTGCGTGCGGCTGCATCCGTCTTGGCGATTTTCTTTTTCTCCTGCTGATCGGCTGACGGACGACCCAACTGCGGTCCGCTTAAGCGAATTCCCTCTTTGCAGAAGCGCAAGTTGTCGCGGGTTCGATAGATCTGGTCGGCCAGCACCGCTTTGGGATAATAACCAAATCTGGCGCGGTAACGCTCTACGGCGTCCTGCAATGTCTGCCCTTCGTTGTAGCTATCCCACGACAGATGCTCGCGGAAAGCGTAGCCGTTCACCACGCTAATCGCCAGCTTCTCTCCGAACTCGACGTTTGCCCTGGCTTTGCCGCGCACGATCGGTCTGACATGTGGCTGTGCGATACTGACAATCCGATCCGATATGCTGTGTGTCCGCTTGTCATACATCGTTTGCTGCTGACGATAAAGCTCTTGAATGGCCAGCAGTTCCTTGTACAAACGCCGCGGCAGGCCGCTCGTCATATCGGCGAGTTCGGCGATCATGCGCAGATCACGGGAAACGAACCTGAGCTGCTTGCCGATCGCTTTTCGCATCGCGCGCGGCTTCACGCGCCGCTGCTTGGCAACCGCCAGATAGGCTTTGCGGGCACGCTCTCGGTATGTTCTGGGCTTGCGGGTCTTTCCACGTTCCGGTTCGTGCAGGATGTCGATGATCTTCTCCAGCTTTTCTCTGGCCTGATTCAGTAACGACAAATCCGTCGGGTAGGCGATATCCGCCGGCGCGCAGGTAGCGTCCGGCAGCAGTTCGCCCTCGTTCGTCAGTTCCATCTGCTGTAGCTGCGTTTCTGAAGGCTTACCGGACGCTGCGTCAGTTCCGCTGCCAGGTTCATCGTCGTCCGATGAATCATCCGACACTTGCGCGCTTCTTCCAGAGCGATCCATTCATTCACTTCATCCAGAATTTCGCCACCCAATCGCTTGCGGAAATGCGTCATGAGAGAATGATGAAACGGACGGCGGTACCGATATTCCGGCAGACCGAGGAAGTACTGCAGATACGGGTTCTCCAGAATCTGACGAAGTGTCTCCCGATCATCGGTGCCAAGCCGCTCCTGGATGATGAGTGCGCCGAGCGCGATACGGATCGAAACGGCTTTTTGGCCCTTGAGGCTTTTCTTGAAGTTTTTCGCATACTTCTCTTCGAGCATCCACCACGGAATCATCTGGGCCAGCAGCACCCAGCGGTTATCTTCTGCGAGCTTTCCGCCGAACGGCAGAAAAAAGTCGACGGGCAGGTTCATCTGGTTCTCGGTTCGCTGATACAATCCTGACGCCTCCAAGTGCACGGTTTTTCACGGGGCTGCCCCGTTTTCCTTCGACATAAGAGGCCCTAAACCCTTGTGCCTGTTGGAGTTTTGATTCGTTCAGCAAGCCCTAGGTAAACCGTGTCCTATGGGCATCGGCGCACGTGTTTAGACTCCGATGCCGCGAGGCTCATTGTCAAGGCGAATACGTTGTTTACATGTCTTCGATGTACACGCCCTTGATAATCAAGGATTTTCTAAAAGCGAGTTGAGATAATTAACGAAAATATACGCTAAGTATTAAACGGATTAATGACCCTTTGGCGGCTCAAACATCATATTGTTTAACTGGTTCACAAAAATACCTTCGTTCGGGCCCGGGTTGTTTCGAAATACTTTCACTTCTTCCACTAGAACCTCGTCCGCATCCGTACCAAGTACCTTCATCGTTTCATCAATGAATGATGCTAGTAGCATAGAGCTCGGATCGTTATTGAAATACGTTTGAACCCCTGGCGGCGCAATTTCCAGGATTTTCACCGATGTGTCTTTAAGCATGTACCGTTGGGATAGCGTATAGGAATGGAGCGCTGCTTTCGTCGCACTATAAACAGCAGCACCCGCCAGTGGCACGAATCCAAGTGACGAAGTCGTGTTGATAATAACCGCTTCTTCTTTGGACTTCAAATGCTCGAGTATCTACATAACTTTTCACAAATAGTATATTGTACATATTTTTTAGAGAGAATGCCTGTTTTAGAACCTTCTCTTTGTTCTTATTCAAAAATTTAATTGTACAATTCTCTAGGGCCTGTACGCAAACCTATTTGAGCCATAAACGAATTGAAAGCAGCGTCAAAAAAGCCATGAACATGTTCGCTGTTTTTTCATAGCGAGTGGCCAAGCGTCGATAGTTTTTTACTTTGTTGAAAAAGCATTCAATTAAGTGTCGCTCTTTATACGTTTCAGAATCTAACGGGCGCTTTACCCGCCGATTGCGTTTGCTTGGGATAACCGGAGTGATCGCTCGGCTTTGCAAAAGCTCCAGAATGGCATTGGTATCGTAGGCGCGATCAGCCAACACTTCGCCCGGGCAGAAGTCCAGTTCATGAAGAAGGCGATAGCCGGTGACAGAATCGTGGTCTTGTCCTGGCGTCAATTCGAAACGCAGCGGATAGCCGAGCGCATCCACCATCGCATGAATTTTGGTAGTTAATCCTCCGCGCGAACGTCCGATTGCTTGCCGGTCCTGCCCCCTTTGCGCCCGCTCCATGTTGATGGACGCGGACGATGGTGGCATCGACCATGACCTGCTCCCAATCCGGCTCGATGGCGACATGCTTCAGTATTTCACCCCAAATATTCGCTTTTTGTAGCCGCCAGAAAAAGCTGTAGGCTGAAAACCAAGGGCCATAGTAACTCGGTAAATCCCGCCATGGCGCGCCCGTTCGAGCAACCCAAAGCACGGCATTGAGCATCTGGCGCCGATCCTTGGGCGGACGTCCTCCCTGTTTTTTTCGGGCTGGGGGCAACAGGGGGTCAACTATATTCCATTCTTCATCCGTTAACTCGTATCTTCGTCTCATGTGCCTTATTTTACTAGATTTCTACGAGTTGTACAGTTTGCGTACAGGCCCTAAAAAAATCGGGCTGAAAAAACGCATTTTTCAGCCCGATTTTGCTTATCTTTTTTTAAAATCCACCTTAGTTCTTACCGCCATAGCCCTTATAAGTAGAGTAAACTGCATCTGCATATTGATTGGCCAGAATAGGACGGCCATAAGAATCTGTAGCTCCCGGATACCAGTAATCTCCTCCGTTATAGTGTAATAAGCCGTTATATATATTGCCGAATTTAATAATCTTTTCATTTAAAATCAGGGCGCCCAAGTATACCTGATCTTGTTCACTGCCGTGATTATAAGCAGGGACAAATTTTGAACTGAATTGAGATAAATAAGCATTACGTGTGTTTGGTTCTACCTGCATCAATCCGTCGCCGGCTGATGGACTGCCTGGTAAGCCTGCTCCAAAGCTGCTTTCCTTTTTGATCACAGCACTCAGCAATAAAGCAAAATCTCCGCCTTTACCGAATTTATCGCCCGCATTCATTGTGTATGTCCATATGTGGCTTGGAACTTCGGAAGGCTTTGTTACTGAAGGACCTGTTGGTGGCGTTGTTGGCGGTGTTGTAGGTGGCGTAGTTCCGCTGCCGCCTTTCTCCCATAAAGCAGGAACAATAGGTGGTTCCCAACCTACGAGGGAAGTATGTGCCTGACGACAGGTATAAGTACTTCCACTATATGTTACTGTCTCATTTACTGCATAGGCAGTATTTGGTGCCCATGCTCCCCTAGCGGCTGCGCTCACCGGCAAGACTGCGCAAAAGGTGGATAAGAATACTGCTAAAACTACCAAAAGTGATGTGGCTTTAAAAGAAAACTTTTTGCTAGTCATTTTCAAACCTCCTTGTATTTTTCTTCTGATATTTTCCTGTGTTGCTCATTTTCAACATTTATCAGCACTATTTCCCCCCCTTTGTTTTCACAAATACTTCAAGTTCATTCCATAATTAAAGCGCTTAAACAAATGATTACAATTCTGGTAATAAAGAAACATGGAAATAATTCCAATAGGACGTAGGTTCTACTTTCTTGAAATTTTTGATTAGACTGGAAAGAGGCTAAGTCTACAGGTCATTAAAGTCAACCTAAAAACTTAGCCTCTTGATTTCATATTAAATTTTAAATAAACTTCAGTCTTCACATACCATTGTCTGCAAAGTCGATGAGACTACTATTTATTATTGCTGCTACATCCTTTTTGTAATCGTGTATAAAAAAATGGTCCCCGTCAAACATATGAATTTTACAACTTTTGGACGTATAATCATGCCATTTTGCAACGTCAAAAATAGTGGCTCCCTTTTCTCTTTTTCCCCACAATACACTTATATCGCAGTCAAGCTTAGCGTTTTTTTCAATGTGCCTGTATGTGTCAGTAATTCTAAAATCCGCTCTGAGTATCGGTAAAAACAACTCCATTAATTCATTGCTTTTCAGAACCTCTTTGGGCGTGCCTCCCAGCTTAAATACCTCATCCACAAACTCCTTATCCGGCAAATCATAGAGTACCTTCTTCTTACTTACAAAACCCGGAGGATATCTGCCGGAAATAAACATATGGACAGGATATGGATGTCCGAGCTCCTTTATTCTATAGGCAAGTTCATATACAAGTACACTGCCCATACTGTGGCCAAACAACGCATAAGGTTGTTCTTCAAGGTTGCTTATGATAATACGGTGTATATCTTCAAGCGCTTCCTCAACACTTCCGTAAAACGGTTCACCAATCCTGCTGCCTCTTCCCGCAAGCTCAATCGGGAAAAGCTCAATCCTATCATGCAAGTATTGTTCCCAATATTTATATACTGCTGCAGAACCTCCTGCATACGGCAGACAAAACAATTTAATCTTATCCATTATATCTACCCCTTATATCTGAACTATTGGTTGATCTCTTCCAATATTTCTTTAATAATAGCCGCATTTTTATCTATATATCCTGTACTTAACATATCAAAATGACTGCCAAATCCGTTATATACTTTGAACTCTCCCGTTGTTGCCTCTCTCCATCCTTCACATAAATCAGCTTCACCTTCATTGTCTTGCTGCTGTGATATAATAAGATGGATATTGGAGTTTATCTGTCCCGAGTTTATAACACTTCTAGTGTATTTATGATAATTTCTCATTCTTTCAATGGCCTTTTCAATAACTGCTTGGTTATCTCCAAACATGCCTTTTATAAGTTTCTCATTTTCTTCTATAAATTCTTTATCCTGTTGCTCAGCAAGTTTCTTAGCATCTTCGCTTTCTTCCTCAATAAGGACAAATGATTTAGCCGAATCCAGAAAGATTATATCGGATACATGATGTCCAGTTTCAATTAATACTTTAGCAACTTCAAATGCCAGATTACCTCCTGCCGAGTAACCAAATAGAATATATGGGCCCTCGGGTTTGACAGAAGTAATTGCCTTCACATACTCCTCCATCCTGCTCTCATTTTCTATAAAGTCAAAGGAATATATGGAATAAGCATTCATTTGTTTTGATAAACTACCATAAGCTATTCCATTTCCTCCTCCTGGAGGGAATGCAAACATAAGACTCTCCATTGCTGAATTAAAATGAATTGCCGGACTTGGTGTAATATAATCATTGGCGTACGTATTGTGTATAAAACGGGCAATTTCCTTTATGGTTGGGGCCATATAAAAGTCTTTTAGTGGTACCTCAACATTTAACTGTTCATAAATTCTGCTTATAAGGGATATTGCCTTCAGTGAGTATCCTCCCAGTTCAAAGAAGTTATCATTCACACCAATTTTTTGTACTCCAAGGGCATCATGCCACAGCAGTGCAAGCTTCTCCTCAACTTCACCGCAAGGCTCTACATACTCTACTGATGTAGCTAAAGTACCGTCATTTTGGGGTAAATTATTCCGATCTATTTTGCCATTGGCTGTCAAAGGCAGCTTTTCCAGCTGAACAAAGTATTGTGGTATCATGTAATCGGGAAGTTCTTTTAAGAGAAGCGCCCTTAAATCTGATATTGTAGATTCACTTTCCCCTGCTATATAAGCACACAAATACTTGTTGCCCTCCTGGTCTGTCTTTGCAATTACCGCAGCTTCTTTTATTGAAGGATGCTTTAATAGCTGCACTTCTATTTCCCCAAGCTCTATCCTAAAGCCCCTAATCTTTACCTGATGGTCTACTCTGCCTATAAATTCGATGTTTCCGTCAGGAAGCCACCTTCCAAGATCACCGGTACGATACATTCTTTCTCCAGAGCTGAAAGGATTAGCTACAAATTTTTCCGTAGTCAATTCAAGTTTGTTCAAATAGCCTTTTGCCAGCCCATCTCCAGATATATATATTTCACCAGTTGTATTAACCGGTAAGATATTCATGTCTTCATTAAGTATATATATCTTATAATTCTGCAATGGCATACCTATAGGTATACTTGTTAGATTTCTCACCTTCTCACGGCTTAAATGGTAATAAGTTGAATCTACGCAGCATTCTGTTGGACCATAAACGTTTGTTATAGTAGGGTTATTATCTTTAAACCGATCATAGAAACCTTGTATACCTTTACATGAAAGTTCTTCCCCTCCGATAATAAACTGCATAACTGAAAGACTTTCGCCAGGCCTGGCAGTATCTGTTAAAAGCTTTATATGTGCTGGTGTTCCGTCTGAAACAGCAATTGAATTCCTGTTATAGTACTTTAGAAGGCCCTCACCATCTAGCCTTGTATCCTCAGGAACTATAAACAGCGTATGGCCAAGGAGAGAAGCCGCAAATATTTGTTTTACAGATGCGTCAAAAAAGTAAGGGGACACAAGGGCAACATTTAAATAATTATCATAATTTTCATAGACAAGCTTTCTTAGTCCATAAACCAAGTTAACTACACTTTGATGCTCTATCATTGAACCCTTCGGAACTCCAGTAGATCCCGATGTATAAATGATATAAGCTAAGTCCTCTGGTTTATTTATTTTATCAAGGTTTTCAGCACTTCCAATGTATATTTCAGGGGAATCAAGCAGTAATATATTACCGTAAAACTCTGCTTTATCCGCTAAATGTGATTGCGTCAACAGCATAGTTGCATTACTATCTTCCAGTAATTTTTTTATTCTTAATTCAGGAAGTTTGGTTGAAATTGGTAAATAGACACCTCCTGCTTTTAAAATTCCCAGTATTCCAACCTGCATATCTACGGATCTTTCTACCATTATTCCAACTATGCTGTTTTGCTTTACACCATTACTTCTTAGTGCTCTGGCAAGCTGATTTGCCTTTTCATTGAGCTGCCTGTAGGTTAATTGCTTGTCCTCAAACACTACAGCTACATTATCAGGTGTCCTTTCCACTTGGTCTTGGAACAGCTCATGTAGAGTCTTATCCCTAGGGTATTCTGCCTTTGTATCATTAAAACTATTTAGTATTTGCTGTTTTTCATCCTGAGATAGTATATTTATTTCGGACAGCATCTTTTCGGGGTAAGCTGTGATCTCTTCCAGTACATTGATGAAATGGACCCCAAGTTTTTCTATTGTCTCTTTCTTAAACAGACGAGTAGCATACTTTAACCCAAATACAATATTATTCTGGGTCTCTTGGGCGTTTAGGGTCAAATCAAATTTGGACGCCCTGAACTCATTATCATAGGGCATGAACCTTAGCCCATTCATCTTAAATTCTGATGCCTCTTTATTTTGCAAGACAAACATAGTATCAAACAGCGGATTTCTGCTCAAATCCCGCTTAATGCTAAGCTTCTCCACAAGTTCCTCAAATGGGTAATCCTGGTTTTCATAAGCCCTTAGAGCGTTTTCTTTTACTACCATCAAAAACTCGCTGAAATTCTTTTTACCTTGAGGGTAATTCCTCATAGCTAGGGTATTGACAAACATGCCTATGATGTCCTGCAAATCTGTATGTGGCCTTCCTGCTATAGGGCTTCCAATTACGACATCTTCCTGTCCGGTGTATTTGAAAAGAAGCACATTGTATGAAGCTAGAAGCACCATATACAGTGTTGCTCCATGATCCACGGCAAGCTTGTTCAGTTTATGTGCAAGTTCCCGGCCTGTTTCAAAACTGACCATATCGCCTTCAAAACTCTGTATAGCCGGCCTTGGGTAGTCTACCGGCATATCAAGTACTGGTATTTCTCCCCTAAATGCCTGGAGCCAGTATTCTTCTTGTTTACTGATTGTGCCGTCAGCAAACAATTTATTCTGCCATACGGAATAGTCCTTGTACTGAATCTGAAGTGCTGGAAGATTCATTCCTTCATACAAGCTTATGAATTCTCTTACCAGTATTTCATCCGACACCCCGTCAGATATGATATGGTGTTTATCAAGCATCATGACATGCCTGTCTTCTCTAATTTTTACGAGTCCTGCTCTTAGTAAAGGAGCCTTGCCAAGGTCAAATGGCCTTATGAATTCATTTGCTGCTTCTGAGGCTTTTTCTTCGCCGGTTTCCATGTACATGATACTAAATTCCACCTCATCATGGACCTTCTGCACCGGTTCACCATCTACCATATGGAAGGAGGTCCGGAAAGCCTCATGCCTTTTTACCAGCTGATCTAAGGCTTTCTCAAAACGTTCTATATCAATACTGCCTTCTAACAACATAAACTCTGGCATATTGTATGCCACCCTTGCTCCTTCAAGCTGATTTAATATATACAGCCTTCTTTGGGAAGACGACATAGGATAGTATTCCATTTCTCCAGTGGGCTGGATAGATTGATAAATACTCTCTTGGGCTTCCTGGATGTACTTGGCAATTTCTGCAATTGTCGGCAGCTTGAATATCTCCTTAAGAGATATATTTACATTGAACTCTTTGTGAATTTTGGCTGCAAAGTTTATTGCTTTTAATGAGTGCCCCCCAAGCACAAAGAAATTATCATTTCTCCCTATTTTCTCAACCCCCAGGATATCCTGCCACAATTGTACAAGCTTCTCTTCCACTTCACCTGAAGGTGCTTCATACTCTACTCCAGTATTTAAATGAGCAGCAGGGTGGGGCAAGTTCTTCCGGTCTATCTTACCATTGGCTGTCAAAGGCATTTCATCCAGCTGCATGAAGTATGCCGGGATCATATACTCGGGCAATTCTTTTGAAAGGCATTCCCTTAGTTCAGTTATTGTCAGTTCATTTTCCCCAACGAAATATGCACACAGATCCTTGTTCTTCTGTTGGTCTTCCTTTACAATAACCACAGCTTCTTTTATTGAAGCATGTCTTAATAGCTGAGCCTCTATTTCTCCAAGTTCTATTCTAAATCCCCTTATCTTTACCTGGTGGTCCATCCTGCCTAAAAATTCTATATTCCCGTCAGGCAGCCATCTTGCCAAGTCCCCAGTACGATACATTCTTTCTCCCTTTATAAACGGGTTAGATACAAATCTTTCTGCAGTAAGCCCCGTCTTGTTTAAATAGCCTTTGGCAAGACCATCCCCAGATATATATAATTCCCCAGCGATACCTATAGGATTTACTTCTAATTTCTTACCAAGTATGAATGCTCTGGTGTTTGGCAAAGGACGGCCTATGGGGATATTATCCAATCTACTAAGCCCCGCCGCAGTAATCAAATATTCCGTAGAATCCACACAGCATTCGGTAGGACCATAAACATTTGTGATGCAAGGTTGCACATCCTCAAATCTGCTTAGGAAGTCTTTTACTGCATCAAATGGAAGAACATCTCCGCCTATAATAAAATGTCTCACTTTTAGGTTATTATCTATAGGAGGAGAATTTAACATCATATTTACGTGTATGGGCGTTCCATCCGAAATATCAATCCTATTTTCACTATAGAAGTCCAGCAGCTTTTTACCGTCTTTCCTTGCTTCCTCCGGTACAATGTACAATGCATGCCCCATTAGCAGTGCTGCGAAAATCTGCTGCACCGAAGCATCAAAAACATAAGGGGCAATGAGGCAAACATTCAACGGTGATTCATATTTGCTATATATTCTCTGGAACAGACCCTCTACCAGGTTTAATACACTCTTATTATCAATGCAAACACCTTTAGGGTTTCCCGTTGAGCCAGAGGTATAGATGATGTACGCTGTATCACCAGGCTTATTTATACATTTTATATTCACATCGTTTATAAAATTATAATCATAATCAGATAAATCAATAATCTCACCATCGAAATCATCACGATCCATAAGATGATTTTGGGTGAGTAAAATTTTGGCCTTGCTGTCCTCCATCATATACCTTTTTCTTTCCAATGGATAATTAGGATCTACAGGAAGGTACGCCCCCCCAGCCTTGATTACTGACATTATACCTATAACCATTTCAGGCGAGCGGTCCACCATTATGCCTACAATATCATCAGGCTTTACTCCCTTTTCTCTTAATGCCCTGGCCAATTGGTTTGCCTTTTGATTCAGTTCTCGGTAGGTTAATTGTTTACCTTCAAAAACCACTGCAATATGATCAGGAGTCTTTTTCACTTGCTCCTCAAACATTTGGTGTATGGTTTTATCCAGGGGATATTCGAGAGCAGTATCGTTAAAGCTGTATAATACTTGCTGTTTTTCTTCCTGTGATAACATTTCGATTTCATAAAGCCTTTTTTCGGGGTATGCTGCAATTTCTTCCAGCAAATTGATGTAATGAGCCCCAAGTCTTTCAACTGTTTCTTTCTTAAACAGTCTTGTACAGTATTCGAGTTCAAAGGCTATACCATCCTCAGTCTCAAATGCATTTAAGGTGATGTCAAATTTTGATATTCTGCCTTCTATCCCTTTGTTGTACGGCTTGAAGCTTAGATCAGACGTTATGAGCTCTGCTTTTCCAACATTGTATATGGCAAACATGGTATCAAAGAGGGGATTCCTGCTCATATCCCTCCTTATGTCCAGCTTATCCACTAATTCTTCAAACTGATAGTCCTGATTGTCGTATGCTTTCAAAGCATTTTCTTTAACTTCTTTCAAGAATTCAATAAAAGTCTTTTCTCCTTGCGGGTGATTTCTCATGGCCAGAGTGTTTACAAACATACCTATGATGTCTTGAAGGTCAGCATGAGGCCTTCCAGCTATAGGACTTCCCACAATAATATCTTCCTGTCCAGTGTATCTAGATAACAGCACATTGTATGCAGCAAGAAGCGTCATATATAATGTAGCTCCATTGTCTGATCCAAGCTTGTTAAGTCTAACCGCAAGCTCGCTATCAGCTTCAAAGCTGATGTAGTCTCCTTCAAAGCTTTGTACTGCGGGTCTTGGGTAGTCGGTGGATAAATCCAGCACAGGGATCTCTCCCTGAAAGGTCTGGAGCCAGAATTCCTCCTGCTTACTTATGGCAGCTCCTGCAAACAATTCCCTCTGCCAAACTGAGTAGTCCTTGTACTGTATACGCAGTGGAGGAAGTATTTTCCCTTCATATAAGCTTATAAACTCTCTTACCAGTATGTCGTTGGACACTCCATCCGATATGATATGATGCATGTCAAACACCATAATATGTCTGGCTTCTCCAATCTTTACAAGTCCAACTCTTAATAGTGGAGCCTTTCCAAGGTCAAAGGGCCTTATGAATTTCTCCACTATTTCGGGAACCTTCTCTTCACTGGTTTCCAGGTACATGATACTTAGGTCCGCCTTGTCATGGACTTTCTGAGACAGCTCTTCCTCGATCATATGGAAGGAGGTTCGAAAGCTCTCATGCCTTTCTATCAGACTATGAAAAGCCTGCTCAAAACGTGCTTTATCAACAGTACCTTCCAGCAATATTATGCCAGGTATATTGTAGGCGATTCCAGCTCCTTCAAGCTGGTTTAATATATATAGTCTTTTCTGGGCGGATGACATGGGATAATATTCCATATCCCCAGCACGTTGAATGGACTGATATAGGCTCTCCTTTGAGTCTTCAATGTAGCTGGCAATTTCTAAGATGGTTGGTGTCTTGAATATTTCCTTAAGAGGTATGTCTACATTGAACTCTTTGTGAATTCTTGCTACAAGGCTTGTTGCCTTTAACGAGTGTCCTCCGAGCATAAAGAAGTTATCATTTCTTCCTACCTTCTCTATTCCAAGGATGTCCTGCCACAGCAGCGCAAGCCTTTCCTCCACTTCACCTGAAGGCGCTGCATACTCTGTTCCTGTATTTATTCTTCCATCAGGCAGCGGCAGCGCCTTTCTGTCCAATTTTCCATTTATGGTTAACGGTACTTTTGCTATCCTCATAAAATAGGATGGAATCATATAATCGGGCAGCTCTTTAGATATAAGCTCCCTTATTTCGGTCACTGTCACTTCTCGGTCAGACACTATATAAGCGCAAAGATACCTGCCTACACTTGAATCCTCCCGGTCAATGACCACCGCCTCATTTATATCAGCATGCTTCAAAAGGGCTGCTTCTATTTCCTCAAGCTCGATTCTATACCCTCTTATTTTAACCTGGTGGTCTTTTCTGCCGGCAAATGCAATATTCCCGTCAGGAAGCCACTTTGCAAGATCTCCTGTTTTATACATCAGTTCTCCAGGCATAAATGGGTTCGGTACAAACTTTTCCCTGGTAAGTTCCGGTTTTTTCAAGTATCCTCTCGCCAATCCTGCCCCGGAAACACAGAGTTCACCCTCAACACCTATGGGCTTAAGATTATTGTTTTCATCAACTATAAACACCCGGGTATTGGTAATAGGTTTACCAATAGGTACCGACTTATCGGCCGTCTCACAATCATCTGCTTTCCATACCGTTGCACATACGGTTGTCTCAGTAGGTCCATAAGCATTTATATATGAAATCCTGTTGCTCCATTTCTTTAAAAGTTCGGGAGTGGAAGCCGAACCTGCTGCAATTACCTTCTTTAAGGAAGTTACTTTTTCCGGGTCCAGATTTGCCAGATACGGAGGTGGTAAAGTAGCAATAGTTATCTCATTTTCATTTAGGTATTCTTCAAATCTTCGATAGTCATTGATAATATCGCTTGAAGATATATATAGTGTTGCTCCTGCCAATAGTCCCATAAATATTTCCCAAACTGCAGCGTCGAATGAAATTGATGCAAATTGAATAATCCTATCGCTTTCACTTACATTTAAGCGGGTCTTGAAAAACGCCTCCAGATTTGCTACCCCTTTATGTTCTACCATAACCCCTTTAGGTTTTCCTGTAGACCCAGATGTATAAATGATATATGCCAAATTTTGCGGTGAACATACCACTTCCAGGTTCATAGGGTTTCCGGCATAAAGGCTTTCATCTTCTATGTCTATATACTTCCCGTAAAACTCCACTTTCTCCAGGAATTGCTTTTGGGAAATCAGCACCCCTATCTCGCTGTCCTCGAGTAAATATTCGATTCTTGCCTTAGGGTAGTCAGGATCTATAGGCATATATGCCCCTCCGGCTTTAAGTATGCCAAATATACCTATGACCATCTCCAGTGAGCGTTCTACCATAATACCCACTATGCTGTCTGGTTTAACTCCCTTATCCCTCAACACTCTTGCAAGCTGATTTGACTTCTCATTGAGTTCCCTATAGGTTAGCTGCTTACCCTCAAACACCACTGCCGCATTGTCAGGTGTCTTCACCGCTTGTTCCTCAAATAGTTGGTGAATGGTCTTTTCCCTGTGGTATTCCTCCGTTGTATTATTGAAGCAGTGTACTATTTCTTTCTTTTCCACTTCGGTGAGTATATCAATATTCCTAATATGCATATCGGGACTATCGGTTACAATTTCTATTACCGACTGAAAATGTCCCTTGATTTTTTCTATGAAATTACCATCATATACCAGTGAGTTGTAACTGAAATTAATAGATAATTCCTTACCGCCATCAACGAGTATCCCAAAATCATAATTCGTCTGCTCGAATATTTCCATTCCAACTACATTTAAAATGCCATTACTGGATGAAGCATTAACCGCTTCATCCATAGGGTAATTTTCAAAAGCCATAACATGATGTATCAAGGCATCTTTCAAGCATGTTTTTGACTGCACATCCGCCAGAGGATAGAAACTGTACCGGTCAGATTCAAGCACCGATTGCTGCATCTCTTTGATCAGTTCGGTAAAAGTTTTATCCTCATCACAACTCACCCTTACTGCAACGGTATTTATAAATAAACCCACCATGCTCTCAATTCCCTGTATTTCATGAGGCCTTCCCGATACCACCTCACCAAACACCACATCATCGGTATTGTTATACCGCTGTAATAATATCCCCCATATGGTCTTTATAATGGTACTCATGGTTGTATTGTTTTTGGCTGCAAACTTCTCAAGATCGCTAGTTATTTGTTCAGATATTTTAAACTCCGTTTCTTCAATCCTGAAATCATCACTTGCAGACCTGCCGTTTTGGGGAAGGACTGTCTGATGCTCGTAACCTTTAAGATAGGTTTCCCAGTAATCTGCGGCCTCGTTCTGATTTCTGCCTTCCAACCATTTGATATAGCGGCTGTAAGGATATACCTTTCCTGACTCCGGCTCCCGGCTATTCATCAGGGCTTCATAGTTTTCCATAAATTCTCTAAATATATTTGCGAGACTCCACCCATCAATAATGATGTGATGAAAGCTCCATACCATGTTATAAGATTGGTAGCCTGTTTTAATTACACTTAATCTTGTTAAAATATCCCTTGATAAGTCAAAGCCCTTTTTTCTGTCTTTAACCCTGTATTCTTCTATATACCTATCCCTTAGTTCTTCGGCAAGGGAGGTAATATCCTCATAGCTGACAGACAGCTTTCTTTCCTTCATGACTACTTGTAAGGGCTTGGCTACATTTTCATACAAAAAAATTGTTCTCAAAGCGTCATACTTTTCAATAATGATATTAACGCTCTTTTCAACACAATCAATGTCCAGGATGCCTTTTATAGAAAGTGATATCTGCTCAAAGTAGGCGTCTGAATTTTTATCCATCATATAGTGGTACAATATCCCTTGCTGCATAGGAGTGAGCCGGTACATATCTTTTATGTTTTGTTTCTTCAAATCACTCATAAGTACTCCTCCTTAAATACAAACTCTTTTTATTCGAAGTTATTCAATACGTCTTCAAACTCATCCATATTCAGATCGTCTACTGTAAAATCACTGAGTGTAGCTTCTGAATAGTCCATTTCTGCACAATGGGTTATTATGTTTACTAAATGCTTTTTAAAACTCACCGCTACCCCTTCAATAGTACTCTTCTCATACTCGCCCTGGTTGTAGCTAAAGTTTAATTCCAGCTTCCCGCCTTCTACAGTTCCGCCGTTAATATCAATACAATACTCACTTTTATAGTTTGGTCCTGTAGACTCTCCGGCAGGAATATCAGACACTCCAAATAAATTGTCTACATTATCCTGGTTGAATTGACCGAGGTAATTGAAGCTTATTTCAGGGTTTAGATTAAAATTTAAATCGGCTTTGTTTTCCGGCAAGGTAAGATATTTTAGTATGCCGTAACCTATCCCTTTGTTAGGTATCTGCCTGATGTTTTCTTTTACCGATTTGATCATGCGGGAAATATCGAGTTGTCCGCTGACATCTAACACCACGGGATACTGGGTGGTGAACCATCCCACGGTCCTGCTTATGTCAATGTCTTTAATGATTTCCTCCCTGCCGTGCCCCTCCAGACTGATCAGAACCTTATCATTTCCGGTCCATTCCCTCACTGCTAATCCCAAGGCGGTAAGCAATATGTCGTTTACTTCTGTGTTATAAGCATGGTTTACCCGCTTTAGCATCTTCTCAGTCTCTTCAATACTCAGCTCGATCTTGACGCTATTGTTATTCATATACCTTCTTTCTTCAATCTCTCGGTCTTTTGGAAGCGGTATTGTTTCAGTTTTTTCCAAATTGGTCCAGTAATTTATTTCTTTTAATAGTTCAGGGCTATTGGCATACTCATCAAGCCTCTGTGCCCAATCTTTGAAAGAGTCGGTCTTGTTGCTGAATTTTATTTCATCATTGTTTAGCGCCTGTCTGTATCCTATGTCCAAATCTTCCAGTATGATTCTCCACGATACCCCATCAACTACAAGGTGGTGAATAGCTATTAGCAGGTGGTCCCCTTCTTTAGTCTTAAACAGACCAACCTTAACTAAAGGACCGTTATACAAGTCCATGCTCCTCTGAATCCTCGACGCTTCCAGCTCTATTTTTTCCCGGTAATTATAGCTGTCCCTAAGGTCTACAATTTCCAATGAAAAATGTTCACCTTCAAGGTTTTTGTTGTATTGGAGTATATTTTGATCCTCTATTTTTACCACTGTTCTAAAAATATCGTGGTGCTCTACAAGCTTTGACAATACTTTTCGAATAATAGCTTCTTCAAATCCGTTACGCCCATATATCATTATTTCCTGATTAAAATGATGGATATCCTTGCTGTCTTGTTTATACAACCATCTTTGTATAGGTGTTATCGGTACTATGCCTTCTACCGGGCCTTGATGAATTCTTCGGCTTGTAGATTGTATATATTCGACGAGTTCCTCAATTACAGGATGTTTGAATAAGTCCCGCATTTCGAGCTTTAGCCCATGGACGTTAAGACGCGACATTACCTGTATGGCTTTTATTGAGTCTCCTCCAAGGCTGAAGAAATTATCTTTTACCCCGATGTTTTCAGTTTTTAGTACGTCTTCCCATACTTTGGCCAGTATTTCTTCTCTTTCGTTTCTAGGAACTACATGCTCTACTCCGGTATTAATATTCCCCTGTGGTTCAGGCAATGCTTTCCGATCAATTTTACCGTTGGCATTAAATGGCAGCTGTTCCAGCTGCATGAAATATGCTGGTACCATGTAGTCAGGTAGTTCGTTTAAGAGATGCTCCCTTAGCTCGGAAATGGTCAATTCATTTTCCCCTACAATATATGCACACAGGTACTTCTTCCCTTGCTGCTCTTCCTTTGCAATAACCACTGCTTCCTTAATAGCAGTGTGCTTCACCAGATGTGCTTCAATTTCTCCAAGCTCTATTCTAAAGCCTCTTATCTTTACCTGGTGGTCGATCCTGCCCATGAATTCGATGTTCCCATCAGGAAGCCGCCTTACTAAGTCCCCTGTGCGGTACACTTTTTCGCCGGGAATAAACGGGTTAGGTACAAATTTTTCTGCTGTCAGTTCAGGTCTATTCAAATAGCCCCTTGCAAGACCGCTTCCACCTATCACAAGTTCACCGGCCACTCCTACAGGAGTTAATTGGTTGTGCTTGTCCAGTATATAAAGGTATACATTCTGTAAAGCTTTCCCTATAGGTACTGTTATAAGTTCTTCTGCTATTTTCTTTGTTATACTGTAACCCGCTGCATATATCGTGGACTCTGTAGGCCCATAGATATTTTCCAGAGATGTGTTCTCTGAGACATCGAAAAGCTCATGGACAAGCTTTTTGGGCAGCGCTTCTCCAGCAGCAAAAATATACCTGAGAGTTGATGGCAGTTTTATACCATTATCTTTTAAAGTTTGTACCATTATATTCAGCATTGATGGTACAAAGTTTACATGGGTTATCTTATGCTTGTTTATTACCTCTACTAACTCCATAGCTTCCTTTTCCACACCTTGGCGTGATATTACAAGCTTTCCTCCGTTGAGGAACCAGCCAAATATCTCAGCTACGGATACGTCAAAGGTATAAGTTGTTTTAAATAGAAAAGCGTCTTCCGCTTTAAGCGGATACATGGCCTGGAGGGCTGTAATTATGTTTACAACGCTAGTATGCTCAATCATTCCACCTTTGGGCTTCCCTGTCGAACCTGATGTATAAATGACGTACGCAAGGTCCGAGGGTTTGTTTACATTTTCAAGCTTTGAGTTCTCTTCATTTAAATATTCTTCCTCCAGATATATAATATCCGCATCAATCTGCTTATTTTCCATAAAGGTCCTGGAGGTCAAAAGGATCTGGGAACCACTATCGTCCAACAAATACTTTATCCTTGTATCAGGATAATTAGGATCTATCGGCAGATACGCCCCTCCAGCTTTCAATATGGCAAATATCCCCACAATCATCTCAAATGAACGTTCGGCCATAATTCCTACAATACGGTCAGGCTTTACCCCTTTGTTCCTCAATACTCTGGCCAAATGATTTGCCTTTCCGTTCAATTCCCTGTAAGTCAAGTGCTTGTCTTCATATACCACAGCTATGTTGTCAGGTGTCCTTTCCACCTGCTCAGCAAACAGCTCATGTATGGTTTTGTCCTGCGGATAGTCTTTCTTAGTATCATTAAAGTCTATCAGCAACTGCTTTCTTTCTTCATGACTTAATATAATAAGCTTGTCAACTGACCCTTTGGGGTTATGGATAAACATATTTAAAATATTAATAAAATAGTCTATACACTCTTCTGCCTGTTTTCTTTCCAATACTTTGTCCGAGTAGATCAAGCTTATATTAAGATCATCGAATGTATTACTTACTGTAAAGTCAAGACTTGTATTGGTTGCTTCATATTCATCAACTGAAATTCTATCTTTAACATCACCGATTTCTTTGTTTATTATCTCGTTATATATATGAAAATCCACATAATTGAATATGGTATCAAATAAAGGATTTTCCTCTTTGTTTTCTTTTCCGCCCAGGATATTTATGATCTCAAATAAAGGCAGTCTTCCATAAAGCTTTAAGTTTATTAATTTCTTTTCTGCAACTTTTACCAATTCCTCCCATATATCGATTTTATCAAAACACATTTTGACGGGAACCGTATTTAAGAAGCACCCCAGCATCTTATCTCCATCTTCGCATACAGGTCTGTTATTTTCTACCAAACCTACGACAAAGTCATCCTCGTATGAAAGCATATTGAGCATATAAGTGTATGCAGCAAAGCAAAGTGTCTTTAAGCTTACATCATATCTTCTGGCAGTACTTCTTAAATCACCTAAAAATTCCTGACTTAAATGGCGTGTTACATGGTCTACTTTATAAGATTTTTTTGTTTTTCCATGAATATTTGCAGGCATATTCAACCTTTTATATTCACTTAATTCCTCTCTCCAATAATTAATTACTTCCTGGTTGTCCTTAATTGTCATTTGGTCTGCTATATAATCTTTATAGCTGCATTTAAGCCGTGTTGGTATATAATCTTTTTCTTGCTTAAGCTTAGAGTATAGGTTTGAAACTTCCGTAATCAATGAAGCAACACTCCAGCCATCCAGGATAGCATGGTGGAATATCAGAACCAGACAAATATGGTTTGCGTCAAGTTTGAATATTCTTATCCTCCAAAGGGGCTTTGATATATCAAACGGATTCGCTCTGTCATTTTCCAAATATTTGTTTATATACTCAACCTGCCCTGTCCTGCTAAAATTCATGATATCTATCTGCTCAATATCAAGACTACTGCCCTTGTAAACAATTTGCACAGGAGTTTCAAAATCCTCTAAATTAAAAACCGTCCTTAAAATATCATGTTTTGACGTCATTAGAAGCATCGCTTCTTTAAATGCTGGGAAATCAAAGTCTTTGTCATTCAGATGAAATGCAAATTGGTCATGATAAACTGCATTTTCATAGTCTTTTTTGGAATGATAAATCATACCCAGCTCTATGTGACTCATCGGATATATATCTTCCATGTCCGAAGGTAACTTTTCTGAGAGAGTTTCATTCATCAATATTCGCTGTTTAAATAACTCCAGTTCTTCCCTTGCTTTACCCATCTTACTGTTAAAAGCTTCCGTATCTTTTACTTTTAAGAATGCAGACAATCTCTCAATATCAGGATTCATGTATATATCCCTGATTTGGATGTTTATATCCAATTTTTTGCATATTGTGCTGACTAATGATATTGCACGTATAGAATCTCCGCCTATTTTAAAGAAGTTGTCCCTTATTCCTACCTGTTTTGCTCCAAGCACTTCCTGCCATATTTCAACCAGTTTCTCTTCCACTTCATTCCGCGGCGCTACATATTCTGTTCCCGTACTCATACTTCCGTCAGGCTCGGGCAATGCTTTCCTGTCTATTTTTCCATTAGGGGTCAATGGCAGCTTTTCCATCTGCATAAAGTAAGAAGGGATCATGTAGTCCGGGAGCTCTTTTGACAAGTGTTCCCTCATCCCCTGTACGGTTATTTCTTGATCCGGTACGACGTACGCACAAAGATACTTATTTCCGTCAGCTCCTTCTTTGTCCAATACCACTGCTTCTTTTATTGTTTCATGCTTTAATAACCGGTTCTCTATTTCACCCAGTTCTATCCTGTAGCCTCTTATCTTTACCTGATGGTCGATCCTGCCCAGGTATTCTAGGTTGCCGTCAGGCAGCCACCTTGCCAGGTCACCTGTCCTGTACATCCTTTCACCCGGTGCGAATGGGTTTGCTGCGAATTTTTCTTCTGTAAGTTCCGGTCTGTTCAAGTACCCTCTTGCCAGTCCATCCCCTGCTATACATAGTTCTCCCGCTACTCCTATCGGCTGCAGGCCCTTTTCCTTACTGACAACATACAACTTAATGTTATCTATGGGCTTTCCTATTGGTACAAGCTCCAATTCTTCTTCCGTGGAGCAGCCAAAGTAGGATACATCTACTGTTGCTTCTGTTGGTCCGTACAGGTTATGCAGGCTTGTTCCTTTTTCTTTGTACAGCAGCTTGTTGAACTTTTCTACTTGCTTCAGGTTCAGTGCTTCTCCACTGGCAAATACCTGCTTTAAGCTTGCTATTTCCTCTATTATCCCCTTTTCCTCTACATACTCTAAAAATACACTCAACATGGATGGTACAAAGTGCATTGTGGTAACTTTATTTTTTTCGATTGCCTTCACGATTTCTTCCGGATTTTTTTCTCCTCCCGGTATCAGCAGGCAGACTTTGGCCCCAGTAAAGCTCCACCACAATAATTCCCATACCGATACGTCAAAGGTATAGGGAGTTTTCTGCAGGATCACATCACCTTCAGCTATCGGGTATTGCTTCTGCATCCAGTTGATCCGGTTGATTACGGAGTAGTTCTCTATCATTACCCCTTTGGGTTTGCCGGTAGAACCGGATGTATATATTACATAAGCCAAGTTTTCAGGTTTACTAATTAACTTTGGATTTGATACATCCCCAGTAAATAGTTCCTGATTTTCTATGCTAATAAATTCAGCATTTCTGTAACTACCTTTAGCATTTATAAATTTATCCTGTATCAGAATAATTTGGCTGCCACTGTCATCAAGCATAAACTGGATCCTGTCTTCAGGGTATTCAGGAGCTATGGGTAAATAAGCCCCCCCAGCTTTTAGGACAGCCATGATCCCTATGATCATTTCCGGGGAACGTTCTACCATAATTCCCACTACACTATCAGGTTTTATTCCCTTTTCTCTTAATTTTCTGGCCAGTTGGTTTGCCTTTTCGTTTAGCTCCCTATAAGTCAGCTGTTTATCTTCAAACACTACAGCAATATTATTGGGTGTCCATTCCACCTGTTCCTCAAAAATCTGATGGATGGTCTTTTCCCGAGGGTATCCTGCTTTTGTATTATTAAATTCATATAATATTTGATGTTTTTCGTCTTGTGACAGCATATCAATTTCTAATAGCCTTTTTTCAGGAAAGGCTGCTGCCTCTTCCAATACATTAAGGTAATGGGCAATAAGCCTTATAACTGACTCTTTCTTAAACAACCTGGTAGCATACTCCAATTCAAATGCAATACCGTCCTCTGTTTCCTCAGCGTTTAAAGTCAAGTCAAACTTGGATATTCTTACTTCACTGTCATAGGGCATAAACCTTAGCCCATCCATCTTCACTTCTGATGCCTCGATATTTTGCAGTACAAACATAGTATCGAAAAGTGGATTTCTGCCCAGATCCCTTTCCAGGTTAAGCTTATCTACCAGTTCTTCAAATTGGTAATCTTGGTTTTCGTAAGCCCTTAAGGAGTTTTCTCTTACTTCATTAAGGAAGTCCACAAAAGTCTTTCCACCTTGAGGGTGATTCCTCATGGCTAGCGTGTTTACAAACATACCAATAACGTCCTGAAGATCAGTATGCGGCCTTCCTGCAACGGGACTTCCAACTATAATATCTTCCTGTCCGGTGTACTTGGATAAAAGGACATTGTATGAAGCTAAAAGTACCATGTAGAGCGTGGCACCATTATTCACTGCAAGTTTGTTCAGTTTAACAGCAAGCTCCTTGCCTGCTTTGAAACTGATCACATCTCCCTCAAAACTCTGTATAGCTGGCCTAGGGTAGTCTAGCGGCATATTAAGCAAAGGAATTTCTCCTTTGAATACTTGGAGCCAGTATTCTTCCTGCTTACTAATTGTCCCATCAGCAAACAGCCTGTTCTGCCATACGGAAAAATCCTTGTACTGAATCTTAAGTTCCGGAAGTTCCTTACCTTCATACAGGCTCATAAATTCTCTTACCAGTATGTCGTCAGACACCCCGTCAGATATAATATGGTGCTTATCAAACATCATAATATATCTGTCTTCTCCAACTTTTATAAGCCCAACCCTAAGTAAAGGAGCCTCATCAAGGTCAAAGGTCCTAATAAATTCACTGGCTATTTTCGCAGCTCTTTCCTCATCGGTTTCCATATACATAACACTAAAATCCACATTGCTATGGACCTTTTGTACCGGTTTACCATCTATCATATGGAATGAGGTACGGAAAGACTCATGTCTGTCAACAAGCTCCCTAAAAGCCTGTTCAAAGCGCAGTTTATCGAGTTTGCCTTCAATTAGCATAATACCAGGCATGTTGTATGCCATCCCAACTGCGTCAAGCTGGTTTAGAATATACAGCCTTTTCTGGGCGGATGAAATTGGATAGTACTCCATCTCCCCAGCCGGCCCAATAGAATGAAATACACTCTCCTTTGCAATCTTGATGCACTCGGCAACTTCAGACATATTTGGGCTCTTAAATATTTCTTTAAGCGGTATGTTTACATTGAACTCTTTGTGAATCCTGGCAATAAGATTTGCTGCCCTTAAGGAATGTCCCCCCAGCTCAAAGAAATTGTCGTTTCTTCCCACTTTCTCTATACTAAGGATATCCTGCCACAACCCCGCAAGTTTCTCCTCCACTTCACCCAAGGGTGCGACATACTCTATTCTAGCATCGATATTGCCGTCAGGTTCGGGCAATGCCTTCCTATCTATTTTGCCATTGGGAGTCAGCGGCAGCTTTTTTAACTGCATAAAATAGGATGGTATCATATAGTCTGGAAGGTCCTTTAAGAGATGTCCCCTTAGTTCTGCTATTGTTAATTCATTTTCCCCTGCCACATAGGCACACAGATACTTGTTTCCCTTCTGATCTTCCCTTGCAATAACCACTGCTTCCTTTATTGAAACGTGCTTTAGCAGTTGTGCTTCTATTTCCCCCAGCTCTATTCTAAATCCCCTTATCTTTACCTGATGATCTACTCTTCCTAAAAATTCCATATTCCCATCAGACAGCCATCTGGCCAGATCCCCTGTACGATACATCCTTTCCCCTGGTATAAACGGGTTAGGTACAAATTTTTCAGCTGTCAGTTCGGGCCGGTTTAGATATCCCCTTGCAAGCCCTTCTCCCCCTATGCACAACTCACCCAAAACCCCTGTAGGCTGAGGTCTCAAGTGTTTGTCAACAACGTAGTATTTTATATTTTGCATTGGCTTTCCGATAGGTACACTCCCGGATTCCAAATAGCTTCCCAGTCTCTTTTCGTAATAACTGGAATCTATGGTGGACTCAGTAACCCCATAGCTATTAACAACCCGCAGTTTCTCTCCATACCAGGATTGTAATCTTTCATAATCTTCCACAGAGAGAGTATCTGATCCAAGTATAAGCAACTTGAGGCTATCAATAATCAAAGCATTATCATGGATATAATCCATAAGAGGAATAATCAGTGCCGGTGTGGATTCAAAGATGGTTATTTTATGGGTTTTAATAAGTGAATATAATCGTGCAGGATCGTATCTCTCCTCGGATGAACAAATAACCATTTGGCCTCCGTTGAGCAGCGTTCTCGAAACATCTCCCACAAATACATCAAAAGAAAAACTTGCGATTTGCAACAGCTTTACATCCATATCCGCAAGCCTATATTCCTTTTTCCATGCGTAAGATATGTTGACAAGACTTCTATGCTCTATCATGATCCCCTTTGGCTTTCCTGTGGTTCCTGATGTATAAATGACATATGCTAAATTACAAGATTTATTAATGACAGGAAGATTTTCTGTTCTCCCGTTGTAATTCACACAGTCATCAAAGCTTATAATATCAAGATCAAATTTAATTTTTTCTTTATGATGTTCTTGCGTAAGAATAATTCCAGCCAAGCTGTCATCGATCATATATCTGATTCGTTCTTCAGGATATTCGGTGTCTATGGGTAAATACGCGCCTCCTGCTTTAAATACAGCAATTACACCTATTATCATTTCTATGGATCGGTCTACCATTATAGCTACTACACTGTCAGGTTTTAATCCCTTGTCCCTTAAGATCCAAGCCAGTTGATTGGCCTTTTCATTAAGTTCTCCGTAAGTCAAGTATTTATCTTCAAATACTACTGCTATGTTATCAGGCGTCTTTTCCACTTGTTCTTCAAATAGCTCTTGTATGGTCTTATCCTTAGGATATTCTACTTTTGTATCATTGAAGCCATAGATTATTTGCTGTTTTTCCTCCTGGGACAACATATTTATTTCCGACAACCTTTTAAACGGATTTGCGGTTATCTCTTCCAACACGTTAAGGTAATGAGCCGCCAACCTTTTTATAGTCTCTTTTTTGAAAAGCCGAGTACAATATTCAAAGCTAAAAGCCATACCATCTTCACGCTCTATTGCATCAATGGATAGGTCAAATTTTGATATTCTATACTCTAGCCCGTTATTAAAAGGTCTGAAGCTTATACCAGGTACTGCAAATTCTACCTTAGAGGCATTTTGCATGGTAAACATAGTATCAAACAGTGGGTTTCTGCTCATGTCCCTCTTCAAGTTAAGCTTCTCAACCAGTTCTTCAAATTGGTAATCCTGATTGTCATAAGCCCTTAGAGCGTTTTCTCTTACTTCATTCAAGAATTCTACAAAGGTACTATCTCCCTTGGGGTAATTTCTCATAGCCAAGGTATTTACAAACATACCAAGGATATCCTGCAGGTCTGAATGTGGCCTTCCGGCTATAGGGCTTCCAACGATTATGTCTTCCTGTCCGGTGTGCTTAGACAGCAATATGTTGTATGCCGCGAGCAGTGTCATGTAAAGCGTAGCCCCATTATCCCTTGCAAGCTTGTTTAATTTATTCGTAAGCTCACTGCCTGCTTCAAAGCTAAAAAAATCCCCTTCAAAGCTTTGTATTACAGGCCTTGGATAGTCTAGCGGCATATTCAGTACAGGTATTTCTCCCTGGAATGCTTGGAGCCAGTATTCCTCCTGGCTGCTAATTCCGCCCTCATCAAACAGTTTATTCTGCCATACAGCGTAGTCCTTGTACTGTATCCGAAGTGCTGGAGGGTTGTTTCCTTCATAAAGATCCATAAACTCACGAATCAGTATGTCCATGGAGACACCATCGGATATAATGTGATGCATATCAAACATCATAAGATGCCTGTCTTCTCCCGTTTTTACAAGCTCTACCCTTAGCAGAGGAGCCTTGCCAAGATCAAAAGGTCTGGCAAATTCCCCAGCATACTCTGCGGCTTTTTCTTCGTTAGTTTCAAAGTACATCACGCTGAATTCCACATGGTCATGAACCTTCTGGACCGGGTTACCATCGATCATGTGGAACGATGTTCTAAGAGTCTCATGCCTTTTTACCAACTGCCTGAAGACTTCCTGGAAACGCGCTGTATCAATGCTTCCTTCCAGCAGCATAATACCAGGCATGTTGTATGCTGTCCCTGCCCCTTCAAGCTGGTTTAGTATATACAGCCTTCTTTGTGCAGATGACATAGGGTAGTATTCCATTTCTCCTGCCGGTTGGATTGACTGATATAGGCTCTCCTTTGAGTCTTTAATATATCTGGCAATTTCTAAGATGGTTGGTGTCTTGAATATTTCCTTAAGAGGTATGTCTATATTGAACTCTTTGTGAATTCTTGCTACAAGGCTTGTTGCCTTTAACGAGTGTCCCCCAAGCATAAAAAAGTTATCATTTCTTCCTACCTTCTCTATTCCAAGGATATCCCGCCACAACAGCGCAAGTTTCTCCTCTATTTCTCCCGAAGGTACTACGTATTCTACGCCGGTATTAACATTGCTATCGAGCACAGGCAATGCTTTCCTGTCTATTTTTCCATTAGGGGTCAATGGCAGCTTTTCCATCCGCACAAAGTAGGAAGGGATCATGTAGTCCGGGAGCTCTTTTGACAAGTGTTCCCTCATCCCCTGTACGGTTATTTCTTGATCCGGTACGACGTATCCACAAAGATACTTATTTCCGTCAGCTCCTTCTTTGTCCAATACCACCGCTTCTTTTATTGCTTCATGCTTTAATAACCGGTTCTCTATTTCACCCAGTTCTATCCTGTAGCCTCTTATCTTTACCTGATGGTCGATCCTGCCCAGATATTCTAGGTTGCCGTCAGGCAGCCACCTTGCCAGGTCACCTGTCCTGTACATCCTTTCACCCGGTGCGAATGGGTTTGCTGCGAATTTTTCTTCTGTAAGTTCCGGTCTGTTCAAGTACCCTCTTGCCAGTCCATCCCCTGCTATGCATAGTTCTCCCGCTACTCCTATCGGCTGCAGGCCCTTTTCCTTACTGACAACATACAACTTAATGTTATCTATGGGCTTTCCTATTGGTACAAGCTCCAATTCTTCTTCCGTGGAGCAGCCAAAGTAGGATACATCTACTGTTGCTTCTGTTGGTCCGTACAGGTTATGCAGGCTTGTTCCTTTTTCTTTGTACAGCAGCTTGTTGAACTTTTCTACTTGCTTCAGGTTCAGTGCTTCTCCACTGGCAAATACCTGCTTTAAGCTTGCTATTTCCTCTATTATCCCCTTTTCCTCTACATACTCTAAAAATACACTCAACATGGATGGTACAAAGTGCATTGTGGTAACTTTATTTTTTTCGATTGCCTTCACGATTTCTTCCGGATTTTTTTCTCCTCCCGGTATCAGCAGGCAGACTTTGGCCCCAGTAAAGCTCCACCACAATAATTCCCATACCGATACGTCAAAGGTATAGGGAGTTTTCTGCAGGATCACATCACCTTCAGCTATCGGGTATTGCTTCTGCATCCAGTTGATCCGGTTGATTACGGAGTAGTTCTCTATCATTACCCCTTTGGGTTTGCCGGTAGAACCGGATGTATATATTACATAAGCCAAGTTTTCAGGTTTACTAATTAACTTTGGATTTGATACATCCCCAGTAAATAGTTCCTGATTTTCTATGCTAATAAATTCAGCATTTCTGTAACTACCTTTAGCATTTATAAATTTATCCTGTATCAGAATAATTTGGCTGCCACTGTCATCAAGCATAAACTGGATCCTGTCTTCAGGGTATTCAGGAGCTATGGGTAAATAAGCCCCCCCAGCTTTTAGGACAGCCATGATCCCTATGATCATTTCCGGGGAACGTTCTACCATAATTCCCACTACACTATCAGGTTTTATTCCCTTTTCTCTTAATTTTCTGGCCAGTTGGTTTGCCTTTTCGTTTACTTCCTTATAAGTCAGCTGTTTATCTTCAAACACTACAGCAATATTATTGGGTGTCTTTTCTACCTGCTCTTCAAACAGTTGATGTATAGTCTTATCCTTAGGATACCGGACCTTTGTATCGTTAAAGTCATATAGTATTTTCTGCTTTTCTTCCTGTGAAAGCATATCAATTTCTGACAATCTTTTCCCAGGATAAACCGTTATCTCTTCCAGAACATTAAGGTAATGGGCTGCAAACCTTTCTACAGTCTCTTTCTTGAACAGCCTTGTGGCATATTCCAAATCAAATGCAATACCTTCCTGGGTTTCCCGAGCATTTAATGTCAAGTCAAATTTGGATATTCTAAATTCATTTGTATAGGGTATAAACTTAAGCCTATCTATCTTCAATTCTGATGAGCCGGTATTTTGCAATACAAACATAGTATCAAAAAGAGGATTCCTGCTCATATCCCTCTTTACATTAAGCTTTTCCACCAGTTCTTCAAACTGGTAGTCCTGATTTTCATAAGCCCTTATAGAGTTTTCCCTTACTTCCTTTAGAAACTCAGCAAAGGTCTTTTCTCCCTGGGGATAGTTCCTCATGGCTAAAGTATTTACAAACATACCTATTATGTCTTGTAAATCTGTATGAGGTCTTCCAGCTATAGGGCTTCCCACTATAATATCTTCCTGCCCCGTATACTTAGACAGCAGTATGTTGTATGAAGCAAGCAATGTCATGTAAAGAGTAGCCCCATTATCCCTTGCAAGCTTAATAAGTTTTCCCGTAAGCTCACTGCCTGCTTCAAAACGGATAAAACCTCCGTCAAAGCTTTGAACCGCAGGCCTTTGGTAATCTACTGGCATATTCAGCACAGGAATTTCTCCATTAAATTCCTGGAGCCAGTATTCCTCCTGCTTCTTTATTTTGTCCCCAGCAAATAGTTCCTTCTGCCAAACAGAATAGTCCTTGTACTGTATACGGAGGGAAGAAGGGTTATTTCCTCCATACATATCCATGAACTCATGTACCAGTATATCCATGGACGTACCGTCAGATATGATATGGTGCATGTCAAACATCATGACATGCTTGTCTTTTCCCGTTTTCACAAGGCCTACTCTTAGCAGCGGAGCAATTCCAAGATCGAACGGCTTTATAAATTCTTTTACGATTTCCCCCACTTTTTCTTCGTCAGATTCTAGATACACTACACTAAAACCCACAGGATCATTGATCTTCTGGACGGGTTCACCCTCTATGAAATGGAAAGATGTTCGAAGGGTCTCATGCCTATTTATAAGCTGTTGGAAGGTCTTCTGAAAAAGCTCCAGATCAATACTGCCTTCAACCAGCAAGCTGCCTGGCATATTGTATGCTGTCCCTGCTCCTTCAAACTGATTTAATATATACAGCCTTCTTTGGGCTGATGACATAGGGTAGTATTCCATCTCTTTAGCAGTTTGGATGGATTGATATATACTCTCCTTTGCTTCCTTCATATACCTTGCTATTTCCGCTATAATTGGAGCCTTAAATATTTCCTTAAGAGGCATGTCTATATTGAACTCTTTGTGAATTCTCGCTACAAGGCTTGTAGCCTTTAAAGAGTGTCCACCTAACATAAAGAAGTTGTCATTTCTTCCTATCTTCTTAATTCCAAGGATGTCTTGCCAAATCAGTGCAAGCTTCTCTTCAAATTCGCCTATAGGCGCTTCATACTCTATTCCCGTATTTATATTACCTTCGGGTTCAGGCAATGCCTTCCTGTCTATCTTGCCATTAGCTGTCAATGGCATTTTTTCAAGCTGCACAAAGTATGATGGTACCATGTATTCGGGCAGTTCTTTTAAGAGATGCTCCCTTAGTTCTGATATTGTCAGCTCATTTTCTCCCGCTATATATGCACACAGGTATTTACTGCCCTGATGGTCTTCCTTTGCAATCACCAAAGATTCCTCAATTGAAGGATGCTTTAGCAGTTGTGCTTCTATTTCACCAAGCTCTATCCTAAAGCCTCTTATCTTTACCTGGTGGTCTATTCTACCCAGGTATTCCATTTCTCCATCAGATAATAACCGGACCAGGTCTCCAGATCTATATAACCTCTCTTCCGGCTTGTACGGATTTTGAACGAACTTTTCCTTTGTAAGCTCCGGTCTTCCAAGATATCCTCTGCAAACTCCGTCTCCTCCTACACAAAGCTCTCCGGCTACTCCAATGGGAACAACTTTCATGTTCTTATCCATTACATATGTTGTAAGGGTTGGTATAGGCCTTCCTATGCTGCTCACATTAGATCTAATTTCTTCCTCTTCTATCTCTTTATATGTGACATGCACTGTTGTCTCGGTTATTCCATACATATTGATGAGTCTAGTCTGCGGGTACTTCTTTCTCCATTCCTTCAACAATGCAGGCTTTAATGCTTCCCCTCCGAATATGACATATCTTATCTTAAGTTCTTTTTCTTCATATGATACTTCTTCATTGGCTATATTATAGAAGGCTGAAGGTGTCTGATTTAATACGGTCACCTTCTCATTCCTTAGAAGTCTCAGATACTCTACATTGCTGCGTGCTGTCATTTTAGGAACTACCACCAATCTGCCCCCATATAACAACGCCCCGTACATCTCCCATACGGAAAAATCGAAACTCATAGAATGAAACATAGTCCATACATCATTTTCGTTAAAATCAAACTGCATTTTACTGTTAAATAACAGCCTTACTATGTTTCTATGCTCTATCATTGCCCCTTTGGGTTTACCTGTAGAGCCTGAGGTATATATTAAGTAAGCTAGATCGGAAGGTTTATTTACCTCCGATAAGTTATATTGTTCATCTGAATATTCCTGCTCATCTTCTAAATTTATTACTGTACCTATTGATGTATATTTGTCTATAAAATGTGATTGGGTCAACAGGATCACTGCCCGGCTGTCTTCCAGCATATGACTTATTTTTTCCTCAGGATAATCTGGATCTATGGGAAGATATGCCCCTCCTGCTTTTAATACCCCTAGGATTGCTACTATCATCTCAAGTGAGCGTTCTGCCAGAATACCTACGATACTGTCCGGTTTGACTCCTTTAGCCCTTAATACATGGGCCAACCCATTTGATTTTTTATTGAGTTCACTATATGTAAGCTTTTTACCCTCAAATACCACAGCTACATGATCAGGGTTCTTCTCTGCCTGCTCTTCAAAAAGCTGATGGATAGTCTTGTTTTTAGGATACTGTGCCTCTGTAGCGTTAAAGGTATATAGGATTTGCTGTTTTTCTTCCTGTAACAGTACATCAATTTCCCACAACCTTTTTTCAGGGCATGCCGTTATCTCTTCAAGAACGGTTAAGTAATGGGTTCCAAACCTTTTTATTGTCTCCTTCTTAAACAGCCTGGTACAATATTCAAGGTTAAATGTTATACCTTCTTGACCCTCTACCACTTCAAGCATAAGGTCAAATTTTGCCTTTCTGCCTTCCAGCCAGTTGTTGTATTGTTTGAAGTTTATACCCGATGCTGCAAATTCTGTCTTGTTTGAAGTGCGCAGTGCAAACATAGTGTCAAAAAGAGGATTCCTGCTCATGTCCCTCATGAGATTAAGTTTTTCTACAAGTTCTTCAAACTGGTAGTTCTGATTTTCAAAAGCCAAAAACGCATTTTCCCTTACTTCCTGCAAGAATTGGACGAAGGTCTTTTCTCCCTCAGGATAGTTCCTTATGGCCAAGGTATTTATAAACATACCAATGATACCCTGCAGGTCAGCATGGGGCCTTCCGGCTACAGGACTTCCAACTATGATGTCTTCCTGTCCAGTGTATCTGGACAGGAGTACGTTATATGCAGCCATCAGTACCATGTATAAGGTAGCTCCATTATCTGTTGCAAGCTTATTTAGTTTGACTGAAAGTTCAGGGTTTATTTCAAAGCTTACAGCATCTCCTTCAAAACTTTGTACCGCCGGTCTTGGATAGTCAGTAGGCATATCCAGTACCGGTATATCACCCTTAAATGTCTGGAGCCAGTATTCTTCCTGCTTCTTTATTGAGTCTCCGGCAAACATCTCCTTCTGCCATACAGAAAAATCCTTGTACTGTATCCGTAGTGGCAAAAGGGTCTTCCCTTGGTACAAATCCAAAAACTCACTCATAAGTATATTGACTGATATACCATCTGATACTATGTGGTGCATGTCAAACATCATAACACGCCTGTCTTCGTTCGTTTTTACAAGTCCTACTCTCAGTAATGGAACTTGGCTAAGATCAAAGGGCGTTATGAATTCTTTGACTATTTCTGCTGCTTTTTCTTCATCCAGTTCCAGGTACGTAATACTGAAATCCACGTAATCATGAACCTTTTGTACTGGTTCACCCTCAACCATATGAAATGATGTGCGCAGAGCCTCATGTCTTTTTACTAGCTCCTTGAATGCCTGTTCGAAGCGTACTGCATCAATGTTTCCTTCCAGCAGTACGACGCCTGGCATGTTATATGCAGTACCTGCTCCTTCAAGCTCGTTTAGTATATACAGCCTTTTCTGGGCAGATGACATAGGGTAAAATTCCTGCTCTCTGGCAGAAGGTATTCCAGAAAAGGCATTTGGCGTATATTTTGAAACATCTTTTCCTTTTTCTTTTAGCATCGTCTCAAATAGCTTTCTTTTTTCTGGAGAAAGAGATTCTATTCTTTTCATCAAATTATCCATAACTTCGTCCCTCTTCTCTATTTCATCTCTTTTAATTCCTATTTATAGATTTTCAATCATGCTTAAAATTTCTTCGATTTCCACTGTATCGTTAAGTCTATTTTTAATACTTTTTGCTATTGCCGAAATTGTAGGACCCATAAACACTTCTTTTAATGCAAATTCTATGTCAAATTCTTTATGAACCCTTGATACAAGATTGGTTGCCTTTAATGAGTCTCCTCCTAATTCAAAGAAGTTATCATTTACTCCAATCTTCTGGACTCCAAGGATTTGGCTCCATATCAGTACAAGCTTCTCCTCAATTTCACCGAATGGTGCAGCATAGTCTACCCCTGTATTAATATTTCCATCAGGGGCAGGCAGGGCATTTCTATCTACCTTGCCATTCGCTGATAAAGGCAGTTTTTCCAACTGTACAAAATATGAAGGGATCATGTAGTCTGGCAGATCTTTGGAGAGATACTCCCTTAATTCCGGTATTGTCAATTCACTTTCTCCAACTATATATGCACAGATGTACTTGTTCCCTTGGGGGTCTTCCCTTGTTGCTGCCACAACTTCTTTTATTGAAGAATGTTTTAGAAGCTGAGCTTCTATTTCTCCAAGCTCTATTCGGTATCCGCGGATCTTAACCTGATGGTCTATTCTGCCCAGGAATTCGATATTCCCGTCAGGCAGCCATCTTCCCAGGTCTCCTGTTTTGTACAGCCTTATCCCCTTTTCTTCTCTGAAAGGATCTTCAAGGAATACATGGGCTGTTTTTTCAGGGTCATTTAAATAACCCCTTCCTACACCTGTTCCAGAGACGCAGATCTCTCCTTTTACTCCGATAGGGCACAGGTTCATGTTTTTATCTGTTATATATAGATTCATATTTTGTATAGGCTTGCCTACAGGAATGTTCTCTCCTTCATGAGCAGCTTCCATAGTATATAGAGTAATATCGTCCGCTGCCTCTGCAGGTCCGTAGGCATTAACTACTTTAGTATTTGGACATAGGTCAAACCATTTCCTTACTATGCCGGATTTTACGGTTTCTCCCGTTATCAGCAAGTAATGAAGTTTTTCCAGTTTATTCCCTGTGTTTTCCACATACTCAAGCATTAAAGCAAGGTATGAAGGTACCACCTCAAGGACCGTTATGCCATCTTCTATGATCCGATTCGTAAACCTTGCAACATCCTTTACTATTTCATCTGGATAGATGATAATTTGAGCTCCTATGGTTAGGGCTGCAAAGAACTGCCATACAGATACATCAAAGTATTGAGGCGAGTTCTGGGATATTATGCTGTTGTTAGTTATACAAAGTTCCTTTATTTCCGCATGGATGTGGTTTATCATGCCAAGATGCTCTATCATAGCTCCCTTTGGTACACCAGTTGAACCAGATGTATATATAACATAGGCCAAACTATTTATGTCTATATCTAGATCTAGGTTTTCGCCACTTTCAGCCTCAATCTCTTTTTCACACTGGTCAAGGTATATAATTCGGCCTTTATAGTTCTCACTAAGCTGCTGGGTCACATAATCTGATAAGGTCAACACATAGGCAGCTTTAGATTCCTTAAATATATCAAGCACCCTTTGTGTAGGGTATTTTGGATTTACAGGTATGTAAGCCCCCCCTGCTTTCCATATACCAAGTACCGATTCTACAAATAAGGGTCCCCTCTCCAGCATGACAACTACGGCTTCTTCTCTACCAGTGCCAGCCTTTAGCATGTACCTTGCTATCCTGTTTGCCCTTTGGTTGATCTGGCCATATGTAAATCTACGGCCTTCATACGCTACTGCTATATTGTCTGGACGTACTTTCGTCTGCTGCTCAAACAGGTGGTGTACCGTCAGGTGATGTTCAAATTCAACCTTCGTATCGTTAAAGCCGTATATTATTCGCTCCTTTTCTTCTTGGGATAACATATTGATTTCTGATAGTTTTTTTTCAGGGTTTGAGGTTATCTCTTCAAGGATATTAAAGTAATGCTGAACAAGCCTTTCTACCGTCTCCTTCTTAAACAGACGTGTAGCATATTCCATCCATAATATTATATTATGACCATCTGGTATCAACTGGAATGTTAGGTCAAATTTTGATGTTTTACTTTCAACCGGATATTTGGAATACTTTAATTCACCACGATGTTCCATAATATGCTCATCAGAAGGAACAATATTAAACATAACAGTAAATAAAGGATTTCTGCTTGAATCTCTCTTTACGTTAAGTTTTGTCACAAACTGATCAAACCTGTATTCCTGATTTTCATATGCTTCTAAGGAGCTTTCTTTTACTTCTTCCAAGAACTCAGTAAAGGCCTTATTTCCCTCTGGGAAATTCCTTAATGCCAGGGTATTTATAAACATCCCCAGTATTCTTTCAGTATCAAAATGAGTTCTTGCCGCTATAGGAGTACCAATAATTATGTCTTCCTGTCCTGAGTATTTATACATTAGTGTATTTAATGCCGCAAGAAGTATCATATACACGGTGGCTCCTGTTTGGGAGGAAAGTACATTTAATTTATCCATCAAATGACTGTCTAAATCAAATAGCAACCTATTTCCTTCAAAGCTTTGAAGGACAGGCCTAGGATAATCTGTAGGCATATCAAGGATAGGAATTTCACCCTTGAACCTATTAAGCCAGTATTCTTCCTGCTTTTTGTAAACCTCAGTGCTAAACAAGCCATTCTGCCACTGGGCAAAATCCTTATATTGCACCTCCATTGCCGGAAGGCTTTCACCACTTAATATAGAAACTATTTCATCAAAAGTCCTGATTATTGAAGTTCCATCCGAGACTATATGATGTACATCAAGCAAAAGTATTTGCCTGCTAGCATGGATTTCTATAAGACCTACTCTTATTAAGGGTGCTTTGCTTAAATCGAACGGTCTTACAAATTCATCGATTATTTTCTCTACTCCGTCTTCCTCAGACTCAAAATATTCTATAGTAAAATCAACTTCATCTTGTATCCTTTGCACAAGCTCCCCATCAATCATCTCAAAGGATGTCCTAAATGCTTCATGCCTTTGTATCAATGTTTTTAATGCTTCCCCAAGGGCAACCCTTTCAATCCCACCTTCAAATAAAATTCCCACAGGTATGTTATACCCAATGTTGTTACCCTCAAGATTATTAATGATATACATCATCTTTTGTGCAGATGAGGTTTCATAGTACTCTTTTTCAGAAACTTTAGGTATTCTTTCAAGCTCAGCCTTACCCATATTTAGGGAACCCTGTTCTGAAATCTTTCCCGATTCGTATAGCTTTGATATCATTTGCTCGGAAAGATCGTATATGCTGGAACCCTTAAGAAGTTCTACTATGGAAACAGGTGTTTTAAAGGCAACCTCCATCCTGTTTTTTATTTCGGTGGCCATTAATGAATCCATCCCAAAAACAGTTAGTGGTTGTTTGGTACTTAGATCCTCAGGATTATAACGCAAAACCTTCGCTACTATTGTTTTAATATGCATTTCAACGATATTCTGCCTGCTCTGTATTGGAGATGAAATAATATCCTCCAGGATATCAACATCCACCTTTGATTTATTTATATTCTCTTGTTGTCCTGACTCATCTTGCAAAAGAGTTTTAAGCACATGTGGAGAACTCATGGGTGAGAACCATTTTTCCCCAAACGTTTGCCACGAGAGTATAGGTAGAACCACAGACTGTGCAACAGCTTCTCCAACAAGGTGCTCCATAGCCCTAATTCCCTTTTCTACCGTTACAGATTCTATGGATTTTTGTATATAATACTCCGGATCACGTTCCATAAACCTTGCAGCCATTCCAACCTCTGACCATGGTCCCCAATTGATACTCAGTGCAGGAAGTCCTCTCGATAAACGATAATGTGCAAGTGAGTCCAAAAAGGCATTCCCAGTTGCATATGCTCCCTGGCCTGGTGAACCAAATACAGAAGCAACTGAAGAAAATAAAATAAAGAAGTCAATAGGCCGTCCCTCTGTCATACGGTGAAGGTTCCATGCACCATTTACCTTAGGCGAAAGGACCCTATAAAAAGTCTCATCTTTACTAACCTCAAGAAATTGATCATCCGTAATACCAGCAGAATGTACAACACCTCGAATAGGAGGCCTTTCTTCCTTATCAAAATCTTTAAAAAATCCAGCAAGCTTTTCCTCATCAGTTACATCCACTGATCCAATATATACTGTTGCCCCCTGGGACTCCAGCTTACGAACAAACTCAATCCTCTCTGCAAGGCTGCTGCCTGGCTCTACATTGTTCCATTCAGAACGTTTTGGAAATTCTCCGCGTCCAAGCAGTACCAGATGTCTTGCTCCCTTGGCAACCATCCACTGGGCTGTAATCATACCTATGCCACCAAAAGCACCTGTAATAACATAACTTCCATCGGGGCGAAGATGTACGGGTACTTGATGCTGCATATCAATCCGCAGTTTATCGATTCTTGCTGCAAGTCTATTCCCATTACGGAAAGCAATTTGGTTCTCTCCATTACCTAAGACTTCTTTTAACAGCATTTCCATTTCACCCGCATTGGCCTCTATGTCAAGGTCTACAAGGCCTCCCCAATTTGAAGGCAACTCATGGTAACCTATGACGGTGCCAAGGCCCCATACCAACGACTGTAAGAATGCAGAATTTGGAGTAGCCCTGTTGATCATTTGGGCTCCTCTTGTAATAACCCACAGCTTAAAATTTAATCCCAGATTTGTGGTTGCTTGTACCAGGTGTTTTAATACAAACAGGTTTTCAAAACAAGCTTTTTCTATAGCTGTATTGCTAACTTCCTGGATCTCAAGGATATTGAGGCTCCACATATATACAATACCTGTTAGCTTCGTTTTAATTTTTGAGAATTCATCAAACAACGCTCTAAGATCCTCAATGCTTCGAGGGTTTATATATATCTCACGCTCTTCATACTGCCAACCAAAATCCTCACCAGGATATACCATAAAGCATTCTTCTCCCCTTTTTTCAAGGAGATTTGCCAGTTCTTTTCCTGCTGCTTTATGATCCACAAAAATAAGCCATGCTCCAGAGTTAGCAGCAGCTGTGCGGGTATCAACTTCTTCACTTTTTAGAAGCTCCCAGTTTATCTCATAAAGATAATCCTTAACTCTTCCAGCATCAGACCCTCCACTATTTCCAAGTTCCTTAGTTCTTATGCCCAGTATTTCGGCGATTAGATTTCCGTCCTCACTATATAGACGGATGTTGGCGTTCAAATTATTATCTTTCCTATCTACCAACTGCGTATGACAAAGCATGACAGGCTCCGGCCTTCCATAAAGCTGCACCCTGTCTATTCCTACAGGTAGGAATGATTGGCCTTCGTTATTTTCATCTTCATTAAGTGGTGCAACTGCCGCAATGGTAACCTGGAAACAGGCGTCCAATACCGCCGGGTGAAGACCGTAGATAGAGCTATCAATCTCCAGTATTTTAGGGATCTCGATCCTGCCAAGAGCTTCGTTATCACCTTTCCATATCTTGTCTATACCTTGGAAATAAGGACCATAATGGAAACCCATTTGATAGAAGGTTTTATAACATACTTCTTTTCCGTATTCTTTGGTACAATTGCCAAGTATTTGAATCAACTCATCTTTAGCAGTGATCTTTATGTTTTGCCGTTTTCTTATTGTGCCGGATGCATTGCATGTCCAAGTCTTATCTTGTCCCGGTATCCTGCTTGAAATCTCGAATTTTGCGGTTTTTGGATCCAAAACCACCTGCACCACAGGTGATACTCCTTGATTTAAAAATAAAGCATTTTCAAACTTTATATCTTCAACTGTATAAAAACCCTCTCCAAAATAGCTTCTGGCACAAGCCATTCCCAGCTCTACATACCCTGCTCCGGGGAAAACTTCTATACCTTGTATTTTATGATCAGAAAGATACGTCATATAGGTAGTATTAAGTTCAATCTCCCATATAGGGCTGGAAGTTTTCAAACGGCGTCCTAAAAACTTGTGCTTATTTTTTCCCTGCCTAAATTCACTTGATTCCTGCGTTTCCATCCAGTATTTATCCCATTGCCATGGATAAAGAGGGAGACTTACAAACTCACCTTGGTACCGGTAAATCTTGTTCCAATCTATAGGGTATCCCAGTGCATATAGATTCCCTAAGTTCTCCAGTATTGAAACCTGTTCGTTTTCATTTCTTTTTATAGAGAACAACTTCTTACCTTCAACGTTTTTAGCTGACAGACAATCAGAAATAGAAGCTGCTAAAACAGGGTGAGGGCCCACCTCAATAAATAAGTTATAATTCAACGAAATCATTTCATACATTGCTGCTTCAAAACGTACCGGCTCTCTTACATTTTTATACCAGTAATGTCCATCACACTCTGTACCCGTCAGCATTTTCCCTGTAACCGTGGAATATATCGGTATCCCGGCAGGCTGGGACTTTATTCCTTTTAATGCCTCCAATAGCTCCTGCTCATATGGTTCCATTTGGTAACTGTGATACGCTACATTGACCTTTAAAAGCCGCGCAAAAACCCCCTTATCCTGCAACTGTTTTTGGATCTGCTCAAGGGCATCAGGATCACCTGACAAAGTTACCGAATTTGGGCTATTGATTGCTGCCATTGAAACACCTTTTATGTTCTCATCCAGCAGGGCCACAACTTCTTTTTCTGGTAAACCTACCGCCAGCATTGTGCCCTTGTTTACTGCTTTTTGCTGTGCACGGCTTCTGTGAATACTTACCAACATGGCATCTTCAAGGCTGTAAATTCCTGCAACATATGTAGAAGCCACTTCTCCAACACTGTGTCCTACCACCGCATGGGGTATAATACCCAAGGATTTCCATACTTCAGTCAAACCCACCTGAACAGCAAAATTGGCAGGTTGAGCAAACTGGGGCTGGTCCAGACGTGAATTCTCCTCATCGGCGAGAAGTTCCTCCAGTAGAGACCATCCAGCATACTGACGTGTAAGTTTATCGCATTTTTCTATCATATTTCTAAACACAGGGTCTTTTTCAAGGAGCTGTCTGCCCATAGCCCACCATATGGGCCCCATACCTGTATATACAAAAACAGCTTTATTGTACTTTCCTGCCTCAACATTTCCCGCAGACATCCCCTGGCGTGCTTGTCCTTTAATATACGCTTCCAGGTTTCCTGCAAGTTCTTCCTTTGAAGATGCCGAAACTGCTAGTCTATAGTCATGATGGGTGCGCTTTTTGCTCATCATGCTTCCAATATCATATAAAGAAATACTTTCTCCACTTCCATTAATAAAATCAACATACTTTTGCGCATAGTTTTTTAGCGCCTTTTCTGAGCGCGCAGATATGGGAATCATATATGGCCATCCGGTATTTACATTAACTTCAGGAGTACCCTGTTTTTGGAGATCTGTAGCTTCCTCCAAGAGGATATGGGCATTTGTTCCTCCAAAACCGAATGAATTTATGCCAACCAATGCGGGTTGCGGCAAAGGCTCCAGGGTCTGAGGAATTCGTATACATAAATCGTCAAAGGGAATTTTAGGGTTTGGATTCTTAAAGTGCAGATGTGGAGGTATTTGCTTATGCTTTATGATTAGTGAAGCTTTTATCAGTGCGGCAACTCCTGCAGCGGCCTCAAGGTGGGCAATGTTTGTCTTAACAGATCCGACAATACACTTTTTATCTTTTGGCCTGTCTGTTGAAACCACTCGTGCTATTGCATTAGCCTCAATAGGGTCTCCAACCGGAGTGCCGGTGCCGTGAGCTTCAATATATGTTATATCTGAAGGTGATATTCCTGCCTTTTTGTATACCTCCTTCATTAAGTTTTCCTGAGCCTGCCCGTTTGGAACAGTAATCCCGTCTGTGTGGCCGTCCTGGTTTACACCCGATCCACTTATTACGGCATAAATCCTATCTCCGTCTTCGATAGCATCTGACAGGCGTTTTAAAACCACAACGCCGGCTCCTTCTCCTCTTGCATAACCGTTTGCACTGGAATCGAAAGTTTTGCACCGTCCATCGGGAGATAAAAAACCACCCTTACTTTCCGCTATGGTATACTCAGGTGTAGCTATAACACTTACTCCGCCTGCTATTGCGAGATTACATTCATTATTCAATAAACTCCCGCATGCAAGGTGTGTTGCAACCAAAGAGCCCGAACACGCTGTATCTACAGACAAACTTGGACCTCTGAAATCATATATATATGAAATCCTGTTGGACAACATTGTCATCATCATACCCGTTGCCGAATGTGTATCTAAACTTTCAACCGATTCGTTTTTAAATTGTATTGCTTGATAGTCAAGGGTGAAGCCCGCTACAAAGACACCGGTATTGGTTCCTGCTAGCTTGGCCGGATCCAAGCCTCCATCTTCCATTGCTTCCCATGATGTCTCCAGCATCAGTCTTTGCTGTGGATCAAGAAAGGCCGCTTCCCTTGGAGAAATACCAAAAAACAAAGGGTCAAACTCATCTATTTTATCTAAAAATCCACCATGACAGGTGTAATGCTTGCCTGGCTTTGATTTGTCAGGATCATAAAACTTTTCTAAATCCCAGCGGCCTTCGGGTAAATCGGAAGTCATATCTTTTCCCGCAGTCAATGCTTCCCAGAACTCCTCAGGCCCCCTTATTCCTCCTGGCAAACGGCATCCTATTCCTATAATGGCGATTTTATCCATAACTTTCGACCTCCAATACTTTATTTATATTCTCTTGAATAGCTTGTCTGATAATTGAACAACCCTGCTGCAAAAGTTCAAGCTCGATGGTTAACGGAGGCATAAGTTTTATAACACTGTCTTTTCTTCCTGCGCTTTCGATGATTAAACCGTTTTGGTAACATTCCTCTACTACTTTTTGCGTGATTCGCTCATCCTCCACATTGGAAAAATCAATACCCCAAATCAAACCTGCACCCCGAATGGTCAGGCCCTTATGTAATGACAAAATCTGCTTGGTTAAATATTCTCTTACAAATGCTTCCTTATATTTCACAGACTGTTCCAAATTATTCATTTCCCAATATTCCAACGCAGCTGTAGCTCCAATGAAAGCAAGCTGGTTTCCCCGGAACGTACCGTTATGCTCACCAGGCTTCCAGACATCAAGTTCCGGTTTCATCAGCAGAATAGACATGGGAAGGCCATACCCGCTGATTGACTTGGAAAGCAGTACAATATCAGGGATCATCCCGGCACGTTCAAATGAAAAGAACGGTCCGGTGCGTCCGCAGCCAACCTGAATGTCATCGCAAATCAGTAGAATACCGTGTCTGTCGCTAAGTTCCCTCAGCCTGAGCATCCATTCGGGTGAAGCTATATTTACGCCGCCTTCCGCCTGAATGGTTTCAAATATAATAGCCGCCGGTTTTTCGATTCCCGAGTGACCGTCGTTTAGAACGGCTTCCATGTATTCAATAGTATCGAATGAGTCAATTGGACTCTCGGAGTATGGGAAAAAGGTAACATCGGATAATGCTATGCCGGAGGAAGATCTTTTCTGAATGTTGCTGGTAACAGCCAGACTCCCCAGCGACATTCCGTGAAATCCTCCCATAAACGCAAATATACCAGTCCGTTTAGTGAATGGCAGTACCAAGATACGGAAAAATTTCTTCCCCAATTACTTCATGTCTTGAGAAATAAGTGATGAGTCTTTCGTATCCGTATTTATCCTTTATGTGTTCTTTTAAAAAGTCCTGATCGATCATGTTTACACTCAATGATAATACAGTAATATGAAAATAATTCCAATAGGTCATAAGTTCTACTTTACTTGAAATTTTTATCAGGCTGGAAATCTTAAAATGAGAGCAACGTATTATAGCAAGGAAGCCACCTACATTTTTTGAGCGTGTATCGGGTTTGTAGAAGTAAAAAGGTATCCTTCTAATAAAAACTTCTTTAGTTACAGGTTGGTAAGCAATATTATCGTCAACGCTCCACTACCCGCCGGATATATATCGCTAGCTCCAGAAGTTTGGGCTTACCGGACGCGCTGGGGTTATGGCGGCAGCCGCAGGACCGATCGATGAGGATCGGACGGATTGACGCGGCATCAATGCGTCAAAGTCAAGAGGCCGCTGAAGAGCTTTCGTAAGCTTTTTTCTGTTGCGGACGGAACCACGAGGCAGCAAGAGCGAGTAGAGAAGTCCCTATTAGTGCGATGATGACCCAGCGGTAACCGTGAATGACGAAAGCAAAATCAACGGCAGAAATCACATTGTTCTTTCCGGAATACAGCACGTTCTTCAGGTGGGCTGGCAGCGCTGCGCCGACGATGGTTAAAGAAAGAGCCGTACTCAGCACTTGACCCAAGTTATATAGCATGGACCGCAGTCCATTCGCCACCCCGCGGCTTTGCTCCGGAACGCTTGACATGATCTCCGTCGTATTGGGGGTAAGGAATAAACCGGTCCCGACCCCGATTAACAACATGCCGCAAGCGGTGACCCCGTAAGAGAAATTTCCACCGACCACGAATAGGAGTAACCGCCGGTGTCAGCACACGATCACGCTTTGATCGCTTGCTGTAGCCGGGAACTGAGAATGTAGTCTGCAACTGGCTCTTCATCCCCCATTTAAATAAGCCGCCAAGATACCCAGACGTTACCTTGCTCTACACCAACCTGGTAACAACCTTGTTTCCTTGATCGGCCAGTTACGGATTTACTTGCATTTTTATGGTAAAAATAGAAGGCTCAATTTTGATTTTTGTCCCAGTCCAAGAAAACAACTAATAACAATAAATGAAAAAAGCCGCAAAAGTCGCGGCTATTGTGAAATACACTGTCAATACAAAGTATTACCACGAATCTTATAGAATTCGGCAACAACCAGTGGCTGAAATACAGTTTATAATAGTATAGCTTCTTGCTCTAAACGCTTGCCCGTACACAACATCTCTCGAATTAATCCGTGAAACTAGGAATTATCCGTGTTTTCCAGTAGCTGCTCCAATTTGACTTGATAATCTGCAGTGAAGGTTTCTGCCCAATCCAAATGCTGATGGAAAGTAGTCTTATCCATACGATAGGGTCGTAGTTGTGGAAACACTGATTTTTGCAAATGCCGGAATATTTGGAACCCTCCCCAATCGATGTCGCCCCAAAACTGAACTTCAATCTGAAGACCATTTTTATCAAATTTATCTTGGATTTGCCGAAGAAAAAATCGTTTATCCGGTCCTGGAAAACTTCCAAGATAAACAACAATGATCTTCTTCTCTAACAAATTACCAATTCTCGATAACGATTGGATATATTCATGAAATACAGTTTTATTTCCAATGATAAGAATGCGTTCAGCCCTCAAATCTATCACGCGGCCTGCTTTCATTAATTGCGAGTGAACCGTCACACCAAAGAATAGTCGCTCCGGGAGAGATTCACCCATTTGTAATTCAATTCCGTACAAGGCTTGAAGTAACAATTTAGTTTGGACATAATCTTTACTTCAACTGAGATAAATTTGTCAATACTGACTACTAGATCAAAGTTGGAGGAATAAGCACATGGTGACCTGAAGCGGATTATTGTCAAAACAAGAATTACGTCAATTCGTAAAAGAGCATAATTTTCAATCGGCAGAAGATATTCAATGGACATTAAAGGAATTATTTGCAGATGTACTTCAAGAAGCATTAGAAGCCGAACTGGATACGCATCCCGGTTATGAGAAACATGATGTAAAAACAAACAAACGAGAAACAGCCGCGACGGCTACAACAGTAAGAAAACCGTAACCTCCGAATACGGTGATGTAGAATTTGAACCTGTAGTCGTGAAGAAAAATCAAACGAATGTGACCGGCATTGAGGAGCACATATGTATGCGAAGGGTATCAGTACACGGGACATTCAGGATCATTAGAATAAGTCAATATCTCCGAAACGCTGGCTGATTAATTCTCGGTACTGTCCGTTCTCTATGCGTAATTCGTCCAAAGCATCTTTATACGTACTTATAAGCTGTGTTAAATGAGTAACCTTGGCTTGCAATTCCCGGTGCTCCTGGGCTACAATCTCAGGACTTGTAATCGTTGGTTCTCCTTCAGAGGCCGAGTCTAGGATTAATTGTATTTCCTCATTCAATTTGGTGAACCATTTTTCCAAATATTCCTTATAGGAACCCGTCCACAACATTCGCGAGCTTTTCAATCTGATTCGCGAGCTTTTCAATCTGATTCGCGGGCGTTTTGCAATCATATCGTACACATCTGATTTTGAAAGACGCGATAATCGCCCCTTTTTGACATCATTTAAAAGCTTTCTTTTTACTTGTGCACATTCCCATGCCAAGTCGCTGCTACTGAAAGAAACCGGACGAGCCAATTTACTTTACCTCCCCACTTAAAATATAACAAAGCACTTCTGCATTAGTTGGATTAGGCTTCTCTTTAGACTGTTCACGAAAGTATGCCTTTGCTTTCTCAAAGAGCAATGAATGCAGTTTTTTCGCCTCATTTGGCGGCATTTTAAATTTATTTACCCAGAGACTTCTTTCTGTTTTGTTCAACCGTTCCTTTATATCCTCAGCCTTCTGAAAAACCATTTTTCGTTGTCCTGTGGACTTGAAATTTTTCTCTGCATCGAGACAATAGTAATAATGCAACATTTCACGAAATATGTCGGCCTTGTGCGCATCTTCTGTACCCTCATCAGGACTATAATCATCACATGCTCTACAATGCCCGGGTGTATGACCACAGTTTAGCAAGACATGTGCATTACAATTATGCGTATAACCACCTACGTTAACCTCGTGTAACTCATCTTCCAAATCAATAACTTTACCTTGGAAACGTGGTGATTCCTCTATAATTTTCTGGGTTAATTTATATGCTTCATCTAGCTTTTGAGGCGTGACCTCAAACTTAGATGAAATTTCGGTTATCTCATCAATGGCTACATATTCAGTAGACGAAATTCCAGCCCCTTCTGTCTTATCAGCATCCTCCCCTTCCGGTTTCTTTCTCCAAACGCCTTTTTGAAGTAGATGACCAAACTTTGCAACTTCTTCTGCAGGCATTGTTTCCGTATAAGGCTTTTTTGAGGAAGGATGACTATGTCCTGCCTGCCTCTCTAGTAGCTCATCATTGTCTCCTAAGATACGCCGATAAGTAAGATGGAGCGCTCTTAGATTATGGGGTGTGAAATATGGCTTCCTAAGTTCAGACCATAACTTCGATTGATTGCGAGTTAAAAAATTATACAGTCCGCTAGTTCGTATAGGGCCATCATTATGTTTTGAAGCCAGTAAACGAAGTTCCGTAAGGCCATCCCCACCCCACTCTCTTGGAAAAAATATAGGTTCTGATGGGGCAAAATGAATCAATTCGTTAAACCATCTTGCAGCATCGCTCTTCACTAGAGCGTGATGAACCCATTCATAGCCGTTTCGATCGGGTTGATTGCGAATGGTCTTGGTTTTGTGAAAACGAATCCAGGAATTATCCTGCGAATCTATAAATAAAGCATTCTGAAGCAAATTAACTATTTCATGAGGCCTTGCTGCAGTTGATAACATCAACAGGCAAGCCCGCCTATGACGAAAGTCCATCAGAATGTTCTCGTTAATTAAAGGAGTTTGATCGTTCATTAAGGTCTGCACAAGAATATAAGCTTTGGACATACTAAATACTCGTCCATGATCTTTTGACATAACACGTCTAGGTCTTGGCATAATCCGTTCTATGTTGTATGAAGCATTTGTAGTTCTTATAAGCCACCTAAGCCAATGTCGAAGCGCCACTCGGAAAAACGTCTTATCTTCTTGTCCCTTCATCTGGCCAAAAATCTCTGTGTATACTTCTGATATTGAATTCTCGCTTATGTCAGTAAGACCTTTTGATCGACATTTGATTGCAAAATACCGGATGTACTTGACTATCGCTTTCCAATAATTTATGCTGATAGTTTTTTTACCGTATCTGAAAAGTAAATTTCCTTCATCGTCGTAATAATCATCAGTTATTGAATTATTCACACGTTGCCTCAAGTAAGAAAATGCAAAGGTATAGAGACTCTCCTCAAACGGCGTTTGGGTTGGATATATTCCCGCGGCTATCCAGACACTTCTTTCCGCTTCATCGCAAGGTATGACCGGTTTATTTTCAATCAAGGAATCTGTTTCTTTAGCTAACATCTTACCTAGGAGGGTTAAACTACTTCTATGATATTTAGCGATCTTACTTGCTTTTGCTAATACAGAGGAAGTAATAATATGATTACCCTCTAACCCTTCCTTAAGGGCGTAACCTGCGAACCATAAGCAAACTACAGTTCGAAGCAAAGGAATCCTTTTCTTTGCCTTTTGTAGTTGTTTTTCGCTATCCATCGGATACAATACCGGATAGTATTTATCGTAAAGCGCATCAAAGTACTCAAAATTCGGTAACTCGGGAAAAGGAAATTTATTGAATCCGGTCTTGGTTGGAAATACGATCTCTAAAGGCAAACTGATCCGTTGTAAAAAGGCAAGCAGTAATACGTAATCTCTTTGGGTGCCGGGTAACTTGAAAAATATTGTGGGTTGTACCAAATCCGTTAAGGAGCTTGATAAAATAGGTTCAACCCGTCCCCAAGTCTCTGCCGATCTGTATTGTTCATACTCCGATCTTGTCAGATGCTCTCTACTCTCGAATTGTCCCTTTCGCCTTACAGTAATGGGTCCAAATCTCAGGGATTGCCAAGCTAATATTTGCGACACGATTTCACCTCTTTCCAATCTAAGCTCAGACTAGTCGACTGATAACCTCTATTTGAATCTGTTCGTCACTATAGCCGAAATGCCGAATCATGTCCCCAAGCAACGCTATTTGCGTAGCTAATCCGGCCGCCTTGGCGTTTTTGGTTGTAAAATCCCGACTGCCTCGCATCATGTTCCACATGTCCTTGGTTAATCTGGCCAAAGTATGAAATGCCTGTGCTGCTTCACTTTTTCGTATGGCGAAATGATGACAGGAAAAACACTTTGCCTCAAAAAGGCAAGCCCTCTGTATTAAACATCTTCCTACACCTGTAGGAGCTGGAAGCCCGAATTTTGCAAAGAATTCATCTAAAGATAGCTCTTCAGATCCCAAAGCTTTTATCAATTCGTCAGGCTCAGTTTGTTCGCTGGCAAGTGCTTCGAAGATTCGCCAAATAAACCGTCCCGCAATCTCACCATCCTGATATTTCTTAATAGTAGCAAATAACAATGCTTGACGGGAGAGATTACTTCGTAAGTATCGATTCAGCATGGTTTGATTTTCATGACCTGCAGCAAGTCGTGCTAACTCACTGTTCCCGGTTTCGATTGCAATGTGAGTTATGAGATAGTGTCTGTAACCATGAGCCTTCCCTTTTTTATCTCCATGTCCAATAAATTCTGCTATCTTGTAAAAAAACCTATATATTTGTCTTTCATTCAAAATCCAGGGATATTTCTCCAGTTGAAAAAGATGCACATACGATGCATCCGCTCTTTCGTTCCGTATCGGTCGGAAGGCTTTATCGCTCGATCTTTTCTGTAAAAATTCGACCGCTCTAAGACCTGCAGAATCAATTATAGGAAATTGGCCGTTACGATGTTTAGCTTTCTCAATACCTGAATATGGGCTGTATAATCCTATCGCTGATGGAGCATTAGGCAATGGCAGCATACATTCTTCAGCCTGAAGATTGAGCAGATACGTTTTACGCACCGGTGATGAGGCAATAATTAACCAAAAAGCGCGACATAAAACTTCAACATCATCTTCGGGATGATAATTTTCAATTGCTTCCTTCATGAGCATCGGGAAGTTTGGGTCATCAAAAGCGAGGCCATCACCGGAATATGTTTCTTCTTGGGCCTCACGATGAATTCCAGAATATAAATCACTGGGCCAGTCAACGTATGTTGGAAAAAATGTATGAGAACCTTTCCCCCAATCAAAGAATAACTTTATGTGTAGAAGATTGTTCCCGGTATACTTAGCTGAAAACTCCTCTCCATCGTTATTCTTTGAAATGTAATCAAACAAATCGAGAAAATCTTCATACTCGAGAGATGAAGCATCCGACTCCCCGTGCTGGTCAAGCCATTTGAAAAATTTATGCAAAGCACTGCCCGCTTTACGAATATAATAGTCTAGCGAATTACTTCGTTTTAAATGCTCGCGAAACTCACGTGCGATATCCCCCCACTTTGGATGCTCACAGCAATCGTCAAACAGTATTCTTTGCCTACGTCTTCCTGGTTCATCCGAATATCCAAGCTCAAAAAGAATGTCCTTTAAACACTTGGCGTTATAACGTTTGTCGTTCGGACGCATTACATCCGCTAACGCTATATCTTCTTCCGTGAAATCGCCCAGCGGTTTCATAACACCTAGAAGGTGTATAGATAGTTTGTTGAACAAACCTATACGGTTTGAGTCTTTTTTGCGGATGTTTTCTGCTTCTGAATTTTTGAGGAGGCCCATTTTGACGGGGAAATCCGACAGATTAACACGACCTCTGGTTGACAGGTAACAAACCAAGTCGTTTCGACGATATTGTGCTACTACATCATTTCCCTTGCAAAAACCTGTATGCCAAGCCCAGAAAATGACATACCATAGGTCTCGACTGTCGCGATGCCGAAAGGTTGGTCTCTCTTCAGGCGGTACAGCTAACCAGTTATCCGGGGCCGGAAATGTAGTAAATAATTGAAGGACGGGATTTTTTATAGAAGAAAATACTTGATTCACATGATTCAAACGCAGCGTGTTTTTTAAAAATTTGCGAAATTCCGATAATGGAGTCCATTCTAGTGTCATTCCGAGTCCTCCTCATGCGCGTGGATTCCCTCTGAGATCTCCGCCTGTCGCATAAATACCCTCCCTAAATGATCTACTTTACCTTTTTCTGTGTCATTATTTGACTCAGGTATCTAATGAATATATGTATCGCGCGTAATCACGACAGAAGAATGCCCCAACCACTTGCTGATCTCTTCGAATGGTCTGCGATATCTTAGGAGAAGTGATGTCGCGAATAAGTGTCGGAAGGTGTGTGGATAGTAGGAACGTAGGTCTACGCTTCCCCCAGTTCGTTGAAATAAGTCATCAGCCAAATTATTATACTTACTGTAAACGCCTTTCTTACTTAATGGCTTCCCTTTTGAATTGTTTGACTCTGATACAAATAGATAGCCATGATCTTCACTTGTGTAATAAGACAAAAGTTCCCGCCGCTGAAGAAGTGCCCAATACAGAAGATCAGTGAACTCCTCTTGTGTTGGAAATCGGATATTTTTCCTGCTAAATGGATCAATTGTTTTGTGAGTTATCAACGCCACGTCCCTGCAGGAAGCCTTCGTTTTCCATCCCGTATCAATGACCCAATTCCCCCGCAACCCGCGTTCTTTTACAAACTGCAAGTTCCCGGAAAGAGACTCGGTTAATTCCTCTCTTGCTGTATGATACACGTTTAAGTTGGAAGGAATTGTTGACGGCTCAATTCGAATCTCAGCTGCTTCACCAGGGCGTAATCCAAAGTAACGCAATATCGCAAAGAGAAGAAGATCCAAAGCATTTTCATACGGATCGATCAATTCAAAGAACATGTCTGCTTCGGTCTCACTAAAGACCTTGTCGTGGTTAATGGGAGAGGCTTGCCTGCTCTTCCCTCCTCCAGGTCCTGCAGTACCGGAATCTCGAGCAATATTTTCCACATCAAACACTATCCGCACCCTACTACCCGCAGTACCCGCTATTAATGAATGATTATCTCTTATTTCTTTTCTCGGAACCTGCTCTAATGGCAGGTATTTAAATCTTGTTGTTCTATCACGCAAGAACTTCAGATATGCACATGCAGTATAGATGATCGGAGCAAGTGCACCAGACGGGTACTCACACCAGTTGGTTTTCTTTAAATCGTTATGACTGCTTCGAATTACGGTTGATAGCTTCCCTTCTGCCATTGCATGTTTGTTAAGGGGGATATTCTTTAACATAGACCAATGAATCCCGTGAGTCGCCACCTTTAAATCTTCAAATGGCTTGTAACCTTTTGGAATACATCGAAGGTAATCCGCAAATCCCAGTAATATTACTTCAATAGGATACGGTCTTACCTGCTTTTACTTCGATATTATGGATATGTTCAAAATCTTCCTCTAGCCTCCAGAACATCATGTAATCCAAGAACTTTTTCAGATTCTGGGCATGCCCTGTAACCGTATTCATTTTTAGATTTTCCGTTAATAATAGATTCATTAAAAATGTTGTAGCTTCATGATGAGTACTATGATTTGGTTTAACAATAGCGATCACTTGGGTACCTTCTACTTGATGTATGTAATGTAAACCATCAATGTTAAGGGATTTGTAGTATCGGGCATACCCAACCAATCGCATTGTTTCCCCCATTAGCTGTGCTATGCTCAGAAGCTCTTTATACACACACTCCCCCCCTCTCCCAAGCATTTTTATTCATTCCTCTGTATAAGTTGAGTATAGAGGGACCACCACCACCTCAATTATGTTTCCATAATTTTCTTTAATTCTACACAATACGTTGCATTCTGACAACAATAATTCACCCCCTATCCATAGATAAGATAAGGGGTTTCGAGATTTACATTATTTACTTCCCATTTATCAAAAGCTCAATTCCAGAATCAGATACAATACCGATGCCATTTCGAATGATAAGCTATTTGACTATTCGATTTGCTTGGAGTGACTACAGGACTCACGGGTATTCTGTATTAACAAGAGTCAGTTGTTAGTTTTCTTCTTTACCTGAACAGGTACATTAAAATCATCGACGTTAATATGTCCAAACCCGCCTTTGGAGTGGTCAACCACCTTTATATAAAGCTCCTCCCCGATATAATCCGTCGCATCCCAAATCTTACGTTGATATTCCTCATAATTGGTCGCTGTCTCTTTAAATAACTCTTTGTCGTCCGACGCCCGAACCAGCGCAACATACAGACGATCTATATCCCGGCCTCCGCTGATAAGGAAGTTGATCTTACCGTTCCCACCAAGGACGAAATTTTGAGATCTTAGCGCTCCGGTTAAGCTGTCGCCGCCGGCTTGCTCGTTGAAGCCCCACAAATGGTAGCTGCCCGGAATTTTATGCGACGGGTTGAAGAAAATGTTGTCCCAGAAGAACTGGGTATTGGTCACATGGACATTCTGGAAGGCGTCTCCTTCCGTCATCCATCCTGTTAAGTCGCCCGTAGCAAAATCATGGTTAGGCAGCTCTGTAATATCCTTATACACAGAATTATCCCACTTATCGGGTACATAGACCGGAGCAGCCGGTTTACCCGTTAAGGCATTCATATCCCATACTTGCATGGATTTGATATTGATATCGCCATCGGCCCAGATCTGTAAGCCTAAGGAGTCGTATCTGCCTACATAGACACGAGTTGTCAGCTTCTTCTTGTAATTTGCAAAGGCTTCAATGACCGAGCGATCAAGAAAGATATGGAGTTTCAAGTTCTCTCCTTCAAGATCTACATATCCTCCTTGAATGCCGTCTACACGCACATCCGGATCAATGCTGCTCTTGGTTCGATCCACATTAAACGTCCCGTTCTTCTTGTCGTAGTAAATGAGCGTCTCTTCTTGGCCTTTTTCCGAGCGTCGCACCTTGAGACCAAATTTCTGGGCTTCACGCGGATCAATCTCCATCACAATCTCTAGCATGTCGCCTTTGACATTCTTAATCAATTGATTGGCACTCTCCAAATTTTTGTCCGAAAAATCAACCCATTTTTCCCCTCGAAGGCTCTGCAGTTCTTTAATCGGTTCGATATGCAATTTATCATACTTATCGAGGCTTAGGGAAACCGGCAAAGATAAATTATGAGCCCATCCAGATTGATATTCGGCTTGCGGTGTTCTTACATTTTGCACCATAGAGAATACGACCGTTCTTCCGTCGGGTGTGACCAGACCGCTCTCTGCGGTTAAATAGCCGTCACCTACATCCATTTTGGAGGGTGCCTCCTGATCAGGAATAAATTTAAAGTTATCCCGGTCCCAGGTCCCGATCCAGTAAAAGACCTCAACATCTCTTTGCACATCGTTCGCTGGAGGAACATGCTCCGGCTTTTCATGGGGATTAATCATGAAAATATATTTTTGCTTGCCCGTACTATCCGTGCCTAACGGCAATAACACTGGTAGCTCCCATACCGTACCCAACTCCGGATAACGGCTTCTGTCACTAACGTATAACGGCCCCTTATATTTCCAATTGTACATATCATCGGATACATACACCAAAGCTGTGCCGCTGCTGAAGTCTGGAAGACCAGATGTCACTAACTGATACCACTTGTCCACCTCTTTGTCGTACCATACAAACGGATCACGGAACTCGTTGTGGATGCCTTTTCCGTTCTGCTCCGTTACCGGTTTAGGATATTTCTCCCATTTTTCCAAATAGGGATCGGACAAATCCGCCGGAGTTGCCAACCCTGTTCTTTGGTTCGGCGACAAGGAGTCGTTGCCAGCGGTATAGAACAGAACAGGATTGCCGTTTCGATCATACGCTGCACTGCCTGACCACGTGCCGTCCGGATCTAGGGTGCCCGCTTCGGGCGCAAGAGCAGGTCTTACATTTTCCCAGTTCACCATATCGTCACTCACCCAATGCCCCCAGTGGATTTGATGCCAGAATGGACCTTGCGGGTTATGTTGATAAAATAAATGGTATTTGCCGTTATAGTAAATCGGTGCATGTGCTTCATTCATCCAGTTTTGCGGAGGCATCGCGTGGTACTGGGGTCGGTGCTGATCTCCGTCAAACACACTTGGATCCTCATCAATGTCCGCATTCGGAATTTTCGGAATTGAACCTCCATGAAGCGCCTTCACGCTCTCATATCCAGCAAGTATCTCCTGGTTCGTAAGGGCTTTATTATGCAGCTTCACTTCATCTAGGAGTCCGCTGAACATATTGAAGGAGAACACCCCTGCTAACTCTACAGGTTTATTATTTTTCCCGATGATCAGGCTTTCGGTAGATGGTGTGATCGGAACGTTGACGGGGGTTGCTTGGGAAGCCACTTCCTCACCGTTTAGATATAACTTAATTTTTCCATCTTCTTTACTGAAAGTAGCGGCCACATAATTCCACTTGTATTTTTCCAACGGGTGATCCTTTACCCATACCTGAATCCACTGACCGCCGATGCCTACTTGCATCGACCATGTACCGTGCCGATACATACCAAGAGAAAAGCCTTCCGCTTTATCCTGGTCGGATTGGTTTACGATCGCAGACAGCTTGTTTCCGTCTCCCCACTCATAGCTACGCGGTGCAACCCAAGCTTCGATGGTTAACGCGTCGCTTACAGGCACAGTAACGTTTGCATTGACCTCAATATAATTCGAGTATCCATCGAACAATAAGGCGCCGCCTTTTATTCCACGCGGAGTCCATCTCGGATCCTTCGATGCCATATACCTGGCGTTGTTAAATACATAGTTCACATCGTGCCTAAGATTGTGTACTTTCTCCAACGCTTTCTTTCCTGCGCCTTCATCAAGGTTTAAGTAGAAAATAGTCCCCCTACCACTTGCTTGGAAACTATCAACGGCAATGCTGGCTTCATTGGAATGATCGACAACCTTTACATAGAGCTTCTTGTTGTAGTGTTCTTGCACTTTCCATGAGATTTTCTCGTTCGCGCTGACATTCCCGGTTTTCATAAGCAATGTGTTGCTGTTCGCATCGAAAAGTGCAACATATGCATTTTCCGGTTTGAGGATATCCAAAACAGTAAAATTAATTGTTCCTGTTCCCTGAAGCGTGAAAGTATTAGAAGTGATGGAGCCCTTTCCTTGCAGGGAGGATTTGGCATAAAAGTTCCCTTCTTTGCTCGCATGAGCTTCATCAGTCACTTCAAAAGCATCTTCCTCAACCGTCCAGCCATCGAGATTTCCGGTTTCAAAGCTTGGATTATCGATTTCATAGCGCTTGAAATCCGGCTTGATATCCGTCGCAACAATTCCTTCAGCTGGCTCCGACTCATGGTACATGGAGAATGCGTCCGCAAAAATGACTCCCCAATCCGAGGTTGCATTATCGACGACCTCCACATACAGTTTCTTGCCCAATTGTGTGGAAAGATCCGCCTTGTATTGCACCATATTGGCAAGCCGCATGCCCTGCGCAGGATCCGGGAAGCCAACGTCGGCGAATGCGCTATTTCCGTATCGGGCAATAACTTGTCCCGTATCGACTTCCACAATATTTATAAATACCTTGTCTGGGTTCTTCGCACCGCCAAGCTTGAAGCTGATCCAGCCGCTTCCGCCCAGCTCGAAAGTGCTGGAACGAAGTACACCTGTCGCAGATTCGTCATACTTCCAGCCGTTTAAATGATAAGCTCCTTCCTGGTTATACGGTATTTTTTCTGCCCACCAAGTCGTTTCGTCGGTTACGCTATTCGGACCGAACGCATCGCCTTTGATAACGGTCCATCCCGTCAAATCTCCTGTTTCAAATCCAGGATTCCGGATTTGATAGACTGAATCTGTAACTGACAATCCCATGTCATTCTTAGGAATATTCTTGATTTGATAAATCGCATCCGTAACCGATGATTTCACATCATTCTTAGGAATGAGCGTTTCTCCAGCAACAGTTCTATTTTCGGACGCGACAGAGATTCCCGGAACAACAAGCTGGAGCACCATAGCCCATATAACCATTCCCGATATCCAACATTTTCCTCTTTTGACTTTCCTCATTCTCGAGCCTCCTTCGAAACTTGTTATACTTGCGAACATCGATACCTCATTTCGAAATGCTCTCCTTGTACAAAGATGAATAGTCATGAAGAAGGGAGAATATGAATGAAACGTTTCCAAACGGAGGAATGCAAAGTTTCTTGATCATTTGTGCATACCCCATTCGTAAGGAGCGCCTAAACAACCGTCTTACCAAACGGACTGCATATCCCATATATCCAAGGATTTAACAAACGGTTCTCCATCTCCCCAAATCTCGAGTCCCAAAGCATCCATACGGCTCGGATATACCCGGGTTGTCAGGCTTTTCAATCCGCTTGCATAAGCTTCGACCATGGAGCGGTCCAAATAAATGTGAAGCTTCAGATTCTCCCCAAGCAGCTCCAACTTACCGCCTTGAATCCCTCCGCACTTTTCTCCAGGATGCAGGGTCGTTTTCGAGCGGTCGACCATGAGCAACGCTTGATTCCAATCATAATACAGCAGAGTTTCTTCCTCTCCGTCCGGCGTACAACGGACCTTGATTCCGAATTTTTTGGCGCTGCCGGGCTCCAATTCCAATTGAATCTCAAGCATGTCACCATGAACATTCCTAAGCTGCACATTAGTTTCAGCCAATGACTGGTCCCGAAGCGATAGCCGCTTAGGGCCACGCAGCGATTGAAGCTCCTGAATCGGCTCTATTCCCAGACGTCCGTCATCCCTCAAATACACGCTTAACGGCAAGCCTCCGTTATGAGCCCAACCCGACTTATATTCCATCTCGGAGGTCCGGTCGCCTTGGGCTATCGTAAAGACGATATTTCTGCCGGTCTTCGGATCAACCATTCCGCTCGGTCCGGTAAAATGGAAATCCCCGACATCAATCAATTGAGGCTCTTCTTGATCGGGGATGAACGAAAGATTTTGCTTGTCAAGTTGTCCGATCCAATAGAACACCTCGACATCCGCTCCCTTCCCCACAGGGCTGACAAGCAGCAGATGTTTGTTCACTCCCTGCTTGTCACTGCCAAGGGGAAGAAGCACAGGGAGCTCCCAGATGGGTCCAAGGTAAGGAAACTTCTGAATATCCGCTTTAAAAAACGGCCCTTTATACGTCCAATTCAGCATATCCTGTGACGCAAATGCCAGTGCTGCTCCACCTTCAATTCCGGACCCGACCAGAGCATACCAGCCGTCATCGTCCTTCCATACGAATGGATCTCGGAAATCCCCAAATGCGCCCATTCCCTTCTTCTGCACGATCAACGGCTCTGGATGTTTGACCCACTGAACCAGATCCGGGTTTCCGTCAAGGGTATAAGTGCTTCGGGCAAGCGCTACGCTCTGATTCGGAGAAGCGCTGTCATTACCTGCCGTAAAGAACAAGACAGGAAGTCCGTCAGCATCATAGGTTGCGCTTCCCGACCAGATCCCGTCCGGTGCGAGCTGATCCTTTTCGGGCGCCAGGGCCACGGGTAGATCACGCCAATGCACCAAATCCTGACTTACCCAATGTCCCCAATGGATCTGATGAAAGAACGGCCCCTGCGGGTTATGCTGATAGAACAAATGATATTGCCCGTCAAAATAGATCGGTGCATGAGGTTCGTTCATCCAATGGGCCGGCGGGCTAACATGATATTGCGGTCTGTGCCGATCAAGTAGCAGTGGCGTTCGGTCCAGCTTGATCTCGTCATAGTTTAATTGTGGCCGGATACCTTCATGAAAGGTATCCAGCACATGCCGATAAGAAGCGGCCACTTCTTCCGCGCTCAGCGCCCGATTATAAATCTTGAGTTCATCAATGATACCGCTAAACATGTGCAGGCTGAACACTTCCGCCAGCAGGCTGCTATGGTTATTCTTGCCGATAAGAAGATCCGTGTCCGCCGCCTCAGCCAGGCGGGAACCACGAGGCACGGCAGCTGAAGCGATTTCACTGCCGTTTAAATACAGCTTGATTTCCCCTTGGTTCCCATCGAACACAGCATTCACGTATGACCATTCATTCTTGGGCAGTTCATGGCCGTCCGGCGACCAAAGTTCCTTCCAGTCTCCTCCTTCCAGCCCGACTTGGAAGGACCAGGAACCGTGACGGAACATGCCGAGCAGATAACCCTGCTTGCGATCCAGGTTGTAGCGGTTCACGATGGCGGACAATTTGCCATCATCCCCCCATTCATAGGAGCGTGGGGCTACCCATACTCCTATGCTTAACGCTGATCGATACTCTGGCTCGGTGTTCTGATTTCCCTCATCGAACGAATGCGCAATGTAAGTCGAATAACCATCGAACAGAAGCCCATTTCCAATTACCCCCTGTCTCCACCGTGGAGGGCAAGGTTGAGTAAACTCCGCTTGGTTAAACACGTACTGGATATTATCCTGGACTTGGGATACGCTCTCCAGAGCGCTTGTACCGGTTCCTTCATTGAAGGCCCAATACATAATCAATCCCCGATTATCGGTTGCATGGCTCATACTTCAACCCTCCTGGATGTCTGCTCCGTTGGACCATTAGGAATATGAATGGAGTTAAGAGCATGCATATAAAACGAGTTCACTACAACTTCCCCTGATTTCGCACTTATCTCAATACGATCCATCGGAGCATCAGGGAATATTTGATCCGTCAGTGCAACCAAGCCCTCATTCGCGTACACTTCAACCGCGTTGCGATCCAGCCAGATATGCAGCTTGATCTTCCCATTCTCCGAAACCATTCTAGCACCGTGCTTGCACGCAAACGACGGGTGGAAATCACTCAGGCCCGATTTCGAGCGGTCGATGAATAGCCATTGGCGCACAGGGTCATAACCGATAATAGTCTCACTTTGCCCAGAGGACTTCATTTTAATATGAACCTCGTCTTCGGAACGAATGTCGATATCCGCTTCAATTTCAAGCAGAACATCATTCGTTTTTTGCGTAAACGGCACCTCTGGCGTAACCTTAACCTCATTCCAGCAGAGCGTTCCTTTCCGCAGCTGCTCTATTTCCCGAACAGGCATTTGGGTCAGAACTACGCCCTCGTCTCGACTGGTCAATGACAAGACGCGAGGCAGAGTCATTGTGCCTCTCCAGGCCCCGGTAGGCGTTTGGTTAGCATATTTCCAGTTGCTCATCCATCCGATGATCACACGTCGTCCGTCCTGCTCAGCTATATCCGACCAGGTGACCCCCGCATAATTGTCCCGGCCATAATCCAGCCACAGGATATGATCGGCCGGATGGTCATTGATGAACGTATTTCCGTCGAACTCTCCGATAAAGTATTGCGTGCGTGAGCCTTCTGGACAGTTGGGATTATCTCCGATGCTTATGATAAGTACCCATTTGGAATGTCCGCTGTCATCAACCGGCAATTCAAAGAGATCAGGGCATTCCCAAACTCCGTCATGCGAGCCTTCACTCTTTCCGAATTCGCCTGACAACGACCATTCACGCAAATTGTCGGAACGATAAAACCGAACGTGGTCTCCCGCGACAAGAGCCATAATCCAGGATGCACTTGGCGAATGCCAGAACACCTTGGGGTCCCGGAAGTCGACCAGATCATGCTCGTCGAGTATTGGGTTCTCCTCATATTTGTGCCAAGTTCGGCCTTTATCGCTGCTGTAAGCCAGGCTTTGCCGCTGGCGAGGTTGTTCGGTCTCCGGACAGCTGTCTGCATGAGTGAAGAGTGCGATCAATCCATGGGAACCATCGAACAGTCCGCTGCTATTATTCCAGTCAACCACACAGCAACCGGAGAAAATAGCGCCATGCTCATCCGGGAACAGAGCGATAGGCATATGCTCCCAATGAACCAGGTCTTGGCTTACAGCATGACCCCAGTGCATTGGTCCCCATTGGTTACTATAAGGATGGTGCTGATAAAACAGATGATAGACTCCCTCGTAATAGACTAATCCGTTGGGATCATTCAACCAATGGGAGTGAGGTGAAAAATGAAAACCCGGCCTAAATCTATCATCATCGTGCTGTTTATTTGTCTCGATTATCTGGGTAATTTCATCTGTCGTCGGCATAGATTGAAGAGCCCCTTTCCGTGTGGTTACTAATGCACCGCCGGCATTAGCAAAAGTTAGCATACCGATGATTTGCTGTTTGGTCAGCTGATTCAAATAAACACCGGCTTTCAGTATCTTATATAACAAGCAGCCCAGAAAAGCGTCGCCGGCTCCTGTCGTATCAGTGGCCTCTACTTGAAAACCTGGCACATATCCGTCATGACCAGCTAATCGGTAATAGCAGCCTTTTTCCGCTAAAGTTACGAAGATCCCGGCGATGCCGAATTGCTGTTGCAGCTCTAGCGAGCCTTTTTCCACATCAGTTGTACCCATTATAAAGTGGAGCTCATCTTCAGATATTTTCAGGATATCTGCATACTTCATACCCCAAAGGATATTCTGTTTCGCTTCCTCTTTACTCTCCCATAAAGCAAACCGGATATTCGGATCGAATGAAAGCAGGACTCCTGTCTCTTTAGCCTTCACAACTGCCGCTCTTGTTGCCGTACGGGCCGGCTCATGGGTCATCGACAAAGAACCAAAGTGCAGTGCATAGCAGTTTTCAATCCTATCGAACGGGACATCCTGCGTGCGCAAGTATGTATCCGCTCCTGGTTTCCGGTAGAAGCTGAACGATCGGTCTCCGTTGTCATCCAGATGAACAAATGCCAGCGTTGTATTGGCTTCATCTGTAAACGTAAGCGCAGACACGTCGATGCCGCCGTTCATCAAGGTATCGTGCAGCAAGGAACCGAATTGATCATCCCCAACTTTGCTAATCAATGTCGCTCTAGCTCCTAAACGGGATAGAGCAGCTGCTACGTTAGCCGGAGCCCCTCCAGGATTGCATTCAAACTGCCCGTTTCCTCCCGCGGTACGACCTGATGGCGTAAAGTCTATCAATACTTCCCCAATGGTTATTACATCAAGCACAGTTTTCTCCCCACCTATCGTTTGATTATTTATTTTTTAAATTTGCATTATATCGATCCAACCCTTTTTGATAGATTTCCATTAATTCGTTCAGCCCCATCTTCTCGAGTGTCTTCACATAGCTGTCCCACTTTTCATCTACCTCGCCATCGACGATGAACTTGCCTCTTTGGGTATTTACATATTTAATAAGTTCTGGCTCGATCCGATTGATTTTATCTAGTTCATCCGGTTCAAAAAAGATGCTCGGATAGTTTTCCTTTTTCATATATGGAGTGTAATATTTCTCCAAATACTCAGCACGCTTCTGAGCTCGGGGTTCCATATCAACAACTTTTCCGAAGTCATCGAAAGTAATGACGCCCGGATTTCCTGTGCCTGGAGCCACTTTTTGACGGAATTCACCTGCGGAGACTCCCTTGGGAAGCGGCAGGTTCACCAATTTTCCTTTTTCGTCCTTCTTGAATACGACATCCAACGGACCCCAGTGAATTTGAGCCGCCATGTAAGGGTCATACTGTTGATCGATCCAACGCATCGTCATTGCCGGATAACGGTTCTCCTTTGTAATCACGAAGCTACCTCGTCCCGGACCGCCGCCGTTGTTGCGACCAATCATTTGATCTCCATTTGGGCCTTTAAGCGGGGGCAGCAGAGCATAATCCTTACTACGCTCCGGTCCGACAACTTCTTCGACTTCCCACCAAACGTAGGAGCCGAGCGTTTCATCTGGTGTTTTGCCTTTTGCTAAATACTGAGCGGCATCCTGGGTGAACGATTCAGGGTCAATCAGACCCTGCTTATACCAGTTATCATGAATATATTTTAATGCTTCCTTATATTGAGGTTGCGTAGCGGTAAAGATCACTTTACCTTCGCGGACGATCCGATGTTCCAAATTATCCGGAAGACCGAAAGCTCCGAATATGCCAGCAATGTCACTACACCACTGCATATGCATAAAGCTTAATGGGATTTCATCAGCCTTGCCATTGCCGTTCGGGTCCTTCGTTTTAAAGGCAATCAAAGCCTGCGTGTATTCGTCCAGCGTTTGAGGTAATTTTAAGCCCAGTTTATCGAGCCAATTTTTATTGATGACGTGAAAGAAGGGGTTGGTATCGAGCTTATTCTCTTCCCACGACGGCAGCCCATAGATGTGACCGTCTGGCGCTGTGATGGCTAGTTTAATATCAGGCCGTCGATCGAGAAGCGCTTTCAAGTTAGGCGCATATTGATCAATTAAATTCTCCAGCGGAATAATGGTTCCGTCTTTACCGTAATTGATTAGATCGTAATCTGTGAATCCGGCTCCGTAAAAGGCATCTGGCAAATCTCCGCTGGCCAACAACAAATTTTTCTTCTCTGCAAAGTCAGTGTCTGGAATGTTTTCCCAATCAATTTTTACGTTTGTTTGTTTTTCCAGCCGCTTAAATATTTCCATTTTCGAGTAATCTGGCGCTAAAGCAGCTTTTGGGGATACCATCTTTAATGTCACCGCTTCTTTAACAATCGGAAGACCGGTTTTATTAAAATTTGCATCCTGATCTGGATTCACCGTCTGATTTTTTGACTCGCCTCCGCCTCCCGAACATCCGCTAAGAGCAAACATTCCAGCCAGCATTAGAATTCCAGCCCTTTTGAATAATTTCATCGTACATAACCTCCTTATGTCAGTCCACAAGCTGAGAACTTCCCTTGTCCTTGTTATTTACTTGTCTGAATGCTGAATTTAGGTATTCTGTTGCACATTCCCCCCTTTCAGGCACCATGACAATGTTAGCCTTTGATCGAGCCGATCATCACGCCTTTAACAAAGTATTTTTGCAGGAAAGGATACAAAATCAGCAACGGTAGGCTGGATACCATGATGACACCATATTTGATAAGCTCTGTAACGCGCATCTTCGCTGCATAGGATTCCACGTCTATCATCATGCTCGAGTTGGCCTGATTCTGGACAAGAATGTTGCGAAGGACCAGTTGTAATGGATACTTGCTTTCATCGTTCAAGTAAATCAAAGCGTCAAAGAAACCATTCCAGAACCCGACAACATGATACAGTACCATTACGGCTATAACGGACTTAGACAAAGGTAATACGATGCTCCAAAAAAATCTGGTATTGGAACAACCATCAATGGAAGCGGCCTCCCACATTTCATCCGGGATGGTCGACTGAAAAAAAGTCCTTACGATAATGACATTGAACACACCTCCCGCTCCAGGAATAACAAGTGCCCAGATCGTATTCAGCATGTGAAGATCTTTAATCAGCAAATAGGTCGGGATCAACCCCCCACTAAAAAACATGGAGATCAGTAAAAACCACATTATTACCGACTTTCCTGCCAGTCCTTTACGAGCTAACGGGTAAGCTGCACATATGGTCACGGCAACTCCGATTAATGTTCCTAGACTCGCATATAAGATCGAATTGGCATATCCAATCCATATAGATGAATCGCTGAATATTCGCCCGTATCCATCCAGCGTAAAACCCTTTGGAAAGAACCATACTTCACCTGAGTAGATGAGATTGGGGTCACTGAGTGAAGCAATCAATACAAAATACAGCGGGAATAATACAAGCAACATAACTATGGTCAGCATGACGTAGTTGACGATGTCAAACCACATGTCTCCCTTGCTTTTTCTCTTTAATAATTGATTCAAAATGAACTCCCCCTTACCACAGGCTGGTTTCCGTCAATTTTTTTGCGATCCGGTTGACGGTGACTATCAGGATAATATTTACAACTGAATTAAACAGGCCAACTGCTGTAGAAAAGCTGTATTGTGCTTTTTGAATCCCGATTTCATAAACATAGGTCGGAATGATATTGGAGGTGGCATAATTCAAATCGTTCTGCATAAGGAAAGCCTTTTCAAAACCGATACCCATAATGTTACCGAGTGCGAGAATCAATAAGATGACGATCGTCGGCAAAATGCTTGGAATATCCACATGCATTACGCGCTTCCATTTGCTTGCTCCATCCATGATCGCGGCTTCATGCAATTCTGGATTGACCCCTGCCAACGCAGCAAGGTAAATGATGGTAGCAAAACCTGTCTCTTGCCAAACCCCTGATAAAATATACAAAGGGCGGAACCACCCTTCGTCGGCTAAGAACATAATGGGGTCCCCTCCAAACCAAGTGATGATGTGATTCACAATTCCGCTGTTTGGAGACAGAAAAACATTAAGCATACCGACGAGCACTACGGTAGAAATAAAGTGTGGTGCATAAATTACAGTCTGTACAATTTTCTTGTATCTCTTGGCCAGCATCTGATTGAGCATAATCGCTATAATAATCGGAGCTGGGAAGCTAAACACAAGCGATAGAGCACTGAGTGTAAGCGTATTGGTCATGATCGTCCAGAAGTTATAGGAATCGAAAAAATCAATAAAGTGCTTAAAACCTACCCACTCGCTTCCCCAAATCCCCCGACTTGGTGAAAAATCCTTAAAAGCAATTTGTATTCCATACATTGGATAGTACTTAAATACGAGATAAATAATAATGATTGGCAGCAAAAACAGATATAGTTCATAGTCACGTTTGATCTGGTTCCATATTTTGCGATTTGGCTTGATCGTAGAATGATCCCACTCACTAGTTCTTGAATTCATCATTACACTCCCTTTCTTGTAAAAGAATATTTTCATTTTTGAAACGTTTCCAATTTATTAAAAGAAAAACTTCAGTCGGTGATCATACCATAAATCCACCGAATGAGCTGAAGTTTTTCCAAAGTCAAAAACAACCTTGCCTAAGATAACAGGAGACGATACATTTGCTGATCCAAACTTATTCCTTGGATCTTTTAACAGAGTAGTCTGATTGTCAAATGAAACGTTTCCAATTTATTATAAAAAAAAAGGCGAGTTTGCAGATCCAGACTGAGATCCAACTGAATGAGCTAATATTTATACAATAAAACTCATGTCGTTTCGCCTTGCCTGAAGATAACGGGGAGACGATACACTTGCTGATCTAAAGTTATACCATCCATCTTTTGATACAGTAGTCTGATTGTCAGACGTGCCATCTCCTCCACTGGCTGCCTAATTGTAGACAATATCGGATGAAAATAACGATGATCCTGAATGCCGTCATAACCGATGACCTTTACATCTTCTGGAACTCGAATACCCTGCCTACCTGCTCTTTCTATATATTTGGCGGCAAACATATCGGTAATAGCGAAAATGCCATCCACATCCCGATGCTTAGATAGAAATTCGCCAAAATAGGCTTCGTCGTCCACAATAGGATCTGGTTTCTCGTATACAACATGGTCTACACCCAATTTTTTCGCCTCATCAATGAAACCTTTTCTTCGATTCATGGTTTCACTAAAAATGGAAGTTACACTTCCTATAAAGGCCGGTTTTTGGGCCCCTGCCTTAACAAGTTCCCTCAAAGCTAGACGGCCTCCCTCATAATTATCTGAGGTCACACAAGTGATTTTTTTGTTGAAATGTCTGTCAATACTTAGAATCGGAATGTCATTGCTTACGCTATTTTCTATATCATTGTAAGTAATGCCGACAATACCAGCCACTTTGTTTTGACGTAGCATATCCAGGTAATACAGTTCCTTTTCTGGCTTGCCGCCGCTATTACATAACATGAGCTTAAAGCCTTCCCGATCTAACTCATCCTCAATGTAATAAGCCAGTTCAGAAAAAAAAGGATGCCAGATACTTGGAAGCAGCAAGGCTACCATCTTGGATTTCCTCATTTTAAAATTTCGAGCGACTTCATTAGGAAAATAATTCAGTTCTTGTATAGCTTTCTCCACTTTCCTTCGTGTATCTGGTTTTACAGAGCCCGAGTTATTAATAACGCGGGACACCGTTCCCACAGCAACACCAGCTATCTTAGCTACATCTCTAATACTTGGCATTTAACCCCCCCATATCTCTTATGGGAATTATAATAGCACGAAGTTGGAAACGTTTCAATAATCTTTGAAGCGCTTTTTTTCTAACTTTCTTCATTGCTACCCCGCATTTGAGTTTCGTGCCACCTGATTCAATCGAACCGCTGAGGAGTACCAACTCCATTCCGGCGGGACGGGGATCTTTTTGTCATCGATACTATTGAGTCAATCGACCCCCTAATCATTAACGTAGTGTTTGCGTGACCCTTCTTTTTTCTTTTAAGCCGCTTTAAAACAAGGCTGCCGAAATTTTCGGCAGCCTGTTACTATCTTCAAGACCCTATTTTCATTGATCGCTCCGGATCAACCGCCGAATTTGATACAAATCGCCCTCCATGCGGAATTCGCCTGGGGCCATTCCTGTATACTTTCGGAACACTTTGCCGAAATAATTCGCATTCGAGAAACCGGACTGTTCCGCCACCTGCTCCAATGTCAGATTTGCGGGCTCCAGCAGAAGCGCAGCCGCTCTTTCCAACCTCATACGAGTTAAATAGCGGCCGGGAGAGAGGCCAAGCTTGTGCTCAAACTCACGGGTGAGATGAAATTTAGAACATCCGGAGACCTCCGCCATGTCCTGAAGGCCAATGCTTCGATGCAGATTACTGTCAATGAAGGTCTTACAGCGTTCTACAATCGGAGGCAATGGGACGCTGCTGGCAAGAGTGACAAGATGACTCGCCAGTGACATGGCCAGTGAATAAGCAGCCCGTGAGCACTGATACATATCGCGGTAGCTGTTCTCAATAGCTTCCCGATAAGTGGCCCACAGGAGATGCTCCAAATCGGTCCCCGGCTCAATCTTGAAAATGTAGCCGTTTATGTCCAGCCATTCCTTGAGGAGATGCAGCGCCAAGTGTGACAGTTCGAAGTAAAGCACTTCCCATCTGGGAGAATCAGAGGGGAGACGGTAGATATGGTCGCCCGGAACATCAGCCAGAAAAGCATCCCCCGGCTCGAGGGAATGTCTCCTCCCCCCCGTTTCAATCTCACCGCGACCATTCAATGTATATTGAAGCACACAATGGTCTCCGGTACGGTTCCGTCCATCCCAGATATAATCATGCGAAGTAATCAGCTCATATCCAGCACCTTTTAACAAGATATAGGGCATAGGTGTTATAAAGTGAAAAGATATCGAGGACTGCTTCTCTTTCCCGTTTCCCTCCCCATGATTCACAGCAATATTTCACCCTCCTCAATTTATAAAGTTACTCTTGTTTCGGTTCTTCTGCACCTTTACGCTAATGATGAAGACGAATTTTCTATAATCAGTTATTTCATACGCTTACTAAATTATAACACTAAAAGGAGCACGATTTCACTTATGGGCATTCATTACGATGAGAAACGCATGGTATTTCACCTGCAAACCCCCGGTTCCAGCTACTGCATTCAGATTGTTCGCGACGGCTACCTTGGGCATTTATACTGGGGACGACGAATCGCCATCTACCAGGATTCTGTACCTTTTGATTTTATCGATCGGGGCTTTTCGCCGAATCCTGACCCTGCTGACCGAAGGTTCTCCTTGGACAACCTTCCGCAGGAGTATCCGGGTTACGGGAACGGCGATTTTGGCATACCCGCCTATCAGGTCGGCCAGTCTAATGGATCTGAAATCTGTGATTTCCGTTACCAGACTCATCGGATATTCGCCGGCAAGCCAAAGCTTCCAGGTCTTCCTGCCACTTACATCGAGAGGGAGGACGAAGCGGATACGCTGGAGCTTGTGCTTGAAGATGCACTGACCGGTCTGCGTGCTACCTTAATTTATACTGTCTTTAACAAATACGACGCCATCGCTCGGTCGGTTCGTTTCGACCATACCGGCTCCGACAATCTGGTCCTTCTTCGCGCGCTCAGCGCCAGTATCGATTTCAGAGATGACGAGTATGACATGTTGACCTTCTACGGTACGCATACCAATGAGCGAAATATTGCGCGGAGACCCCTTATGCCCGGCATCCAGAATGCGGAAAGCCGGCGAGGTGCCAGCAGTCCCCAGCAGAATCCGTTTCTGGCCCTGCTTCGTCCTGGCGCTGATGAAGACAATGGCGAGGTATACGCGCTCAATCTCGTTTACAGCGGAAACTTCATAGCCCAGGCCGAGGTTCAGCAGTACCGGACGACTCGGTTGTCGATCGGCATCAATCCGTTTGGCTTCTCCTGGCAGTTGGCTCCCGGAGAAAGCTTTCAAACGCCCGAGACCGTCATGGTATACTCTGCACAAGGCTTGGGCGGGATGTCCCGCGTCTTTAATAGGCTCTACCGCACGCGGCTCAGTCGCGGCAAATTTCGTGACGCCGAACGGCCGATTCTAATTAATAACTGGGAGGCCACCTACTTTGACTTTAACGCCGACAAGATCGAAGCGATCGCCCGCGAAGGGAAAGAACTTGGTATGGAGCTCTTTGTCCTGGACGACGGTTGGTTCGGCAAGCGGGACAATGATTTGAGTTCCCTGGGCGACTGGACCGTTGACCGTCGCAAGCTTCCGGAGGGGCTGGACAATCTGGCCCGGCGGATAACCGGAATGGGCATGCAGTTCGGTCTGTGGTTCGAACCGGAGATGGTCTCACCGGACAGCGAACTCTACCGGCGCCATCCCGACTGGTGTCTTCATGTGACAGATCGTCCCCACACGGTGGGGCGAAATCAGCTTGTTCTCGATCTGTCGCGGCGGGATGTATGCGACTATATTGTTGGAGCGCTGTCCGATGTTCTGTCTTCCGCACCGATTACTTATGTCAAATGGGACATGAACCGCCATTTGACGGAGATCGGCTCTGCCCTGCTTCCGGCGGAGCGCCAGCGCGAAACGGGACACCGGTATATCCTCGGTCTGTACAGGGTATTGGACGAGCTCACTTCCGTCTTTCCGGATGTACTGTTCGAGAGCTGTTCCAGCGGAGGAGGGCGCTATGATCCCGGCATGCTCTATTACATGCCGCAAACGTGGACAAGCGACAATACCGATGCGATCAGTCGGCTAAAAATCCAGTACGGCAACAGTATGGTCTATCCGGCTGTGTCTATGGGCGCTCATGTTTCGGGTGTACCGAATCATCAAGTCAACCGGGTTACTCCTCTTGACACCCGAGGACATGTCGCGATGTCGGGAAACCTTGGCTACGAACTCGATCTTACCAAGATGTCGCCGCAGGAAAAGATAGCGATCAAGTCCCAAGTTGCGCTATATAAAGCAATTCGCCCCCTTATCCAATTCGGAGAATTTTATCGCATTTTAAGTCCGTTCGAGGGCAACGAGGTGGCCTGGGCCTTTGTTTCTGATGACCAGAGCGAAGCTGTACTTGCTTTCTTCCGAGTGCTGAGCCAGCCGGGTGAAAGGGTGCCTATTCTGAAATGCAAAGGATTGAATTCGCGTTACCTGTACCGCCATCACGAAACTGGAAAGATATACGGAGGTGACGAGCTGATGTACGCCGGTTTGACACTTCCAAGAATAAAAGGGGATTTTATCAGCCTGTTCTGGCGGTTTAGTAAGATCGACGAGCAATGAATGTATCAAAGCAAAAAAATTAGAAGTCCAACAGAAAGCAGGGCCTGAAATCATGAGATTTCAGGCCCTGCTCGCTATGCCCCTTCGCCGTGGTTATATTATTTTGAGAAGCAAAAATCAACTGGCAAATGTGCTGTAACAGCTTGCCGGTTCTCCGATAAATCCAAGCTACACCATCATTTTAAGTGAACACGAAGCAGTGGGGACACCGTCTACCACCCCAGCGCCTTCCATCGTCTCCACCGGTTTCACCATTTCCTGGTCGTCCGGGACCAACACTGGTGTGATCACCGGAAAGCCCGCCTGCTCGATTTCGGAAATATCAAATTCCAGTAGCTGTCCTTTCTTGATTTTGTCACCGGTCTGAACTCGTAGAGTAAACCCTCTTCCCATTTGTAAAGATCAATGGAGCGATAGAGCATGGCTCAGCCGGTAAGATTGGAACGTTGCGCTCCAAACGGCATAAAAGCAATCTTTCTGTTTCCATACTTTGGGGTCGCGACAATGATCGGTATACCCGGACGGAGGTCCGCTTATAACCGGGGAGGAGAACTTGTGTATACGTCCATCTCTCTCCATTTGAGCCATACACTGATAAGGCACTCGCTCCCAACTCTTATCATGTGTATTGCCGGTGTACCTGAGGTACAATCGCCCATTGTGTTCGATTGCACTGCCCGAGTATACTCCATGACTGTCAAAATCCCGGTCCGGTTTTAACGCCACTCCCCGGTTCGTCCAGTGAACGAGATCCCGAGAGCTGGTATGATACCAATATTTGAGACCATGCACAGTACCGAGAGGAAAACATTGATAGAACAAATGATACTCTTCATGAAAAAAAGCAAATCCATTCGGGTCGTTCAGCAACCCTGTCTCAGGCTGGATATGATACCCCTGGCGCCAGGGGCACCTTGCCACTCTGGCGGCCAGACCGGAGATTTCCTCCGTATTGGTATCTTCTAATCTTCTGTATCTCTCTTCTTTTATCCACTCCACAGCAACCTCCTTACTGCAAAATAGTTCCAAGCATGCTTAAACTTACGGTCGATCCGCTGCTTCGCTTGAAGTCTCCCCTGAGGCTGACGCATTTTTCCGCTTGCCCCAGAGCAGGGTGATGAGAAACGTAACCAGAAAGCTGATGCCCATGCCGATACAGAAATCAGCGATGGACTGTGGACGGATTGCGATAATACCGGGTAGCGCCGCCGGTCCCATTGAAATGGACAGCACATGTGCGTAAGCAATATAGGCGGAAGCCAGGCCGGAACCGATCATCGCAGCAATGAACGGGTAGCGAAGCTTCAGGTTGATTCCGAACATTGCAGGTTCGGTAATACCGAGCAGCGCGGATATGCCGGCAGCTGAGGCGATACTCTTCGTCTTGCTGTTGCGTGTGATGAGAAAGACGGCCAGCGTAGCCGCGCCCTGAGCGATATTCGCCATCGAGGCAATCGGAAGCAAGAAGGATCCGCCCGTCTTAGCAACGTCCGACAATAGTTGGGTATCCACAGCGAGGAAACTGTGATGCATTCCCGTTATGGCAATCGAAGAATAGAAAAAACCGAAAATACCTCCTCCAATGAAACCCGTCGTATCATAGAGCCAGAAGAGACCATCTGTCAGTCCGTTGCCCGCGGCGCGAAGGACCGGTCCAACAACAGCAAAGGTCAAGAGGCCGGTAACGAGGACAGACAGCAAGGGAGTCAACAGATTATCAAGATAAGATGGAATTACCTTTCGCAAATTTTTCTCGATTACCGATAAAATATAGGATACGGCCAGTACTGGCAGAACCGTTCCCTGATAGCCAACCTTTTCGATTGAGAAACCGAACAGTTGCCAGGTGGGTACTGTCCCATCTACAAGTGCCTGGCCGTAGCTGTAACCATTAAGCAGATCGGGATGAACCATAATCATGGCCAGCGCCGCACCCAAATAAGGATTTCCACCAAACTTGCGAGTGGCTGAGAAGCCGATCAGGATGGGAAGGAAAACAAATGGAGCGTTGGCGAATAAATTAATAATGCTTGCCCAATCGGCAATACCAGGGTACATCTCGACCAGAGACCTGGGACCAAACAGATTGCTGGCAGTCAGAACGTTGTTGATCCCCATTAATAGACCCCCGGCAACAATCGCCGGAATGATCGGAACAAAAATGTCGGAAAGTGCTTTCACAAGTCGTTGAAGCGGATTCATTTTAGCTGCTCCTGCCGTCTTTACATCGCCGGTGGACATTTCTCCGAGACCCGTAAGTTTGGCGAACTCGCCATACACGTTATTTACAATCCCGGCTCCAAGGATAATTTGATATTGCCCTGCTATAGAAAAAGTCCCTTTAACAACGTCCATTTGATCAAGCGCTTTTTGATCAAGCAAAGATTCATCTTCAAGAACGAGCCGCAATCGCGTCGCACAATGAGCAGCTGCCGTTATGTTTTCCTTACCTCCCAGGGCATCCAGGATGTCAGCTGCAACTTGCTTGTAATCCATATTTCTCTCCTCCTAATATTATGAAACCGGTTCCAATTTAATTAAAAAAAATGTTCGTTACCGACATTGGCCGGTAATTTTTGTTCGAAAACAACTGCCCTCCTATTACTTTCTCCGAAGAAGGTTATTGCCCCACTTCACCACTTCTCGCTCCCTTCAATAAGCCCCTTTTGACCACCCGTAGGATTGGATGGACATACAACCCTTGCCATAGGAAAAAAATTGCTCAATTCAAAATGTTTGTTTTATATTAAATTTTGTAAGGGGGCTGTTATTTGATAATAAAACACTATCCATGTCATCCTCAATGGTAAGTTAATGCGATGGCAGGGTAAAAAATTGCCCCTTCATTAACACAAAAATCCACCGCAGAAAATAAAGGGTCGTTGCTGCTTCCAGCCCGGTTTTCCTACACTCTGACCTGAACAGACTGAAACACGAGGATTATTTGCTAAATCCATAAGAGTGCTTGCCTGCCAATCGTCAGGAAAGAATTTAAGCATCTCTTGGCAGAACAATGTGGGTTCTTACGATATTCAGGAATCGGTTTATTGAATACTTAAAGCCTCCGTTTCGTCTCCGGTGAGTCCTTCGTCTTCATCATCTACCATCGTCTCTACCCAATTAATGTCTGCAAAAGCTATCTTCATGTACTCCATCAGTACGCGCTGAGCATTGAATCCTACCTCATCAATCATAGATTCCTTAGTAAAGTTTTCTGAAACTAACCAATCAAAAAACATAATATAGTCATGGCAATAGTTCAGAAGCACTGATAAACCTCCCCACCTATAAGTTCATCACTTTGGTCGTTTGATCAATGATGAAACTGAAATCACCTCTTGCAAGTGGTGAATTATATATTATTATACAATTTTATCTATGTATTCCATAAAAGAATTCTCCTTGGACGCAAACCATCATTCTGAATCCATTACTATAGAAAAAAGCCGCCATTAAGGGCGACTTTCTACATCCTATGTTCTGTCCTCCAAGAGCTTCAATCTTAATTTGATCGCCCACCATCAATAAAGGTTGTTTTTCAATCTGGGCACATTAATGTTCTCTAGGTGATAACGGGTTGCAAATGAATGTCTCAGAGAATGCACGGATAAAGCTGGTTTTCCAAAAGCTGAAGCATATTTTTCAATCAGTTTCTCATTGGTTAAGCAGAGATGCTCTTCATGAACAGCTATTATTGTCATCAGAAATTTTCGTCCATATCGAAATAGAAATCAGGTTCTCTCCCGTTTCCGGTAACTGTTTCTGGAACGGTACTGCTGCGGAGATCTTGCCGGATAACGTGCGGGAAAAGAAAACATATGGACCAGATGGGTAAACGGTATGGAAGCGAACAGAAGAAACGCCAGGATGATGTGAAGCTGAAACACGAAAGGAACCATGTGCATCAACCCGTATTGCGGATTAAAGGTGAACAGGCTGCGAAACCAAGGCCCGATGGTCGTACGGTATTCATAGGCCACCACAGTCGTATTATACACGAAGGTCATATAGGTACCGATGGCTGCGATGATCAGGACTAAAATCACTGCAAAATAATCACCAAAACCCGCATGGGCCCTTACCCGACGGTTAAGGATTTTGCGCATAAGCAGAAGAACCAGACCGATGACGACCATCAGACCGGCAAAGCCGCCCCCCGCGATCGCAAATATATGATAGGTCTCATCGGATATGCCGAAGAAATGATAAACACTGCGCGGGATCAACACACCCATGATATGGCCAACAAACGCGAAAATGATCCCGTAATGGAACACAGTCGAACCGATTCTGAGCCATCTTTTTTCAAAAATCTCCGTGGAAGGCGCCGTCCAGCTGACCTGACGAAAAGCAAACCGATAGAGCAAGCCAAAGATCATCACCGTCAAGGTGAGATAGGGAAACACGACCCACCAAAAGATACCAGTCATCATTATACCTCCATTCCATCGCACGTTTTGTAGACAGGTAAGCCCGAATCGCTACGAGCCGTACCGTCCATGCCAAACAGGATAGGATAAGGCAGTTCATCCAGATCGGCGCTCTCCCGCTTGCTCTCCAGCATGCGAATTTCTTCTTCCGTAGGGACCTCGAAAACATCGGTCATCAGAAAGTTCAACAACCTGGAATAGGGACTGTCTTCAGACAGATGCTTCCGAATCCGCTCTGTGGCTGCGGCCAGCCGGAGTTCAAGCGCGCGTACATGAACATTGTCGGACCTTACGGCCAGTAGCTCGTACAACAGCGGAATGAAGTCGCACAGCTCCCCGCTCGGCATCATAAAGCCCGCATCCCGGACAATATGCTGAAGCAAAATCAGAGCTGCCCCACGTTCCCGACTGTCACCCAATTCATGAGCGGTCAGATAGAGTCCGGTCTTTTCCTTCCAATCGAACGTCCAAACATAAATTTCCTGAAGCTCCTTGGGAGGAACCGAGAAGATAGCCTCGGCCGCCTGGCCAAACCTGCTCGCCAGCTCATTATCTTTCATTTCCTCTTGGACAGCTGCAAGCAGTTCCTCCTTCATTTCCTGAAAATCCTCACCGGGATATCCTAGCAATCTGGCGCAGGCCGCCAGCAAAACGGGCTTATGTTCCATCATCCATGTCCTCCCTTGCGAAAAGATGTGACGTGACCGCGCTTGACGGGGTAATGGATTCAATGCTGCAGGCCCCCTGCTTGTAATGAAGCTCTTTCGCGCCATCCATTTCCCTCCGAGCGGTTGGGATCACAAACCTTTCGTTATATTTGGCAACAGCGAACAATCGGGTCATCTCTTCAATTTCCTCCACTGTAATTCCCGCCTCTCCCAAAAGCTGGCTGTGTCTGAGATCATCCATGCCGCCAACGGCTTGCTGCCGCCTATGTACACGCATGGCGGTCATTTTAAGCAACACTCTACGGATGACGGAGGTATCCCCTGCCGTAAGCAGAGATGCCAGATACTCCATTGGAATCCGCATTTGATCGACGGCGGGAATATAGTGATCGGTCTGAAGCTCGTCTTCTTCAATATGGTTCATAATCGGGCTAAGCGGTGGAACATACCACACCATAGGGAGCGTGCGGTATTCCGGATGAAGTGGCAGAGCAACCTTCCACTTCATGGCAAGCTTGTAGATCGGCGAGCGCTGTGCCGCATCGATCCAGGAATCGTTGATCCCGCTTCTTCTCGCCTCCTTGATCACTTCCGGCTCGAAGGGATCAAGGAACACCGAAAGCTGGGATTCATACAAATCCTGCGGATTCTCCACGGAAGCTGCCGCCTTGGCCCGATCTGCGTCATAGAAGACGACACCGATATAGCGAATCCGGCCCACACAGGTTTCCGAGCAAATCGTGGCCATGCCCGCTTCTGTCCGCGGGTAGCAGAAATTGCATTTTTCCGCCTTGTGCGTATTCCAGTTGTAGTATACCTTGTGGTAGGGACAGCCATTGGTACAGAATCTCCACCCCCTACAGGCGTCTTGATCTACAAGTACAATGCCATCCTCCTCCCGCTTGTACAGAGCTCCGGATGGACAGGAAGCCACGCAGGAAGGGTTCAGACAGTGCTCGCAAATGCGGGGCAGGTACATCATGAACGTCTTCTCATACTCCATGGCGATCTGTTCCTGAAGCTGCTTGACATTCGGGTCCAGCGGTACGATCTCGCTTCCGCCAGCCAGGTCGTCATCCCAGTTCGGGCCCCATTCCGGCTTGTCCATATATTCGCCGGTAATCAGTGATACTGGACGCGCGACCGGAAGATGCTTCCGCTTGGGGCTATGAATCAAGTTATCGTAATCATAGGTCCACGGCTCATAGAAGTTGTCCAGGCTGGCCATATTCGGATTGTAAAAAATATTCGCCAGTTTGGTGATTGGCCCCCCCGCCCGAAGTGCCAGCTTTCCGTTGCGCAGAACCCACCCGCCTTTAAATTTCCTCAGGTCTTCCCATGCCCGAGGGTAACCGGGACCCGGCCGGGTTTCCACATTGTTGTACCACATGTATTCCGTTCCGGGCCGATTGGTCCACGTGTTCTTGCAGGTCACCGAACAGGTATGGCAGCCGATGCATTTGTCCAAGTTCATGACCATGGCGACTTGCGCTTTAATCCTCAAGCCAGTCAACCTCCTTCAACGGTCGGATGATTGTCATCGTATCTCTCTGACTTCCTGTCGGCCCGTAATAATTGAACCCGTAGCTCAATTGGGCATAACCTCCGATCATATGTGTCGGCTTCATCGTAATCCGAGTCACACTGTTATGGGTACCGCCGCGCTGCTTGGTGATAGAGGTGCCTGGCACGCCAAGCGTGCGATCCTGGGCATGATACATATAAGCGATCCCCTCCGGAATCCGGTAAGTCAGCACCGCTCTTGCTGCGATGACTCCATTCCGGTTATATACCTCAATCCAATCGTTATCCTTGATCCCGATTGAAGCCCCGTCTTTTTCGTTCAGCCAGACGACCTGCCATCCGCGGAACAGCGTCGACATTTGATTGGTGTCGATGAACATCGTATGAATTCCCCATTTTTGGTGCGGGGTCAAATAACGGATCGTCATCGTTTTCCCATTCGCTGGCACTTCTTTCTCACCCTTAAAAAAAGGAACGTGCTCCAGCGGCGGCAAATAAAGCGGCAGCCCTTCACCGAAATCCAAAATCATCTCATGGTCCAGATAAAAGCTTTGTCTGCCTGTTAAAGTGCGCCATGGAATGCTGTACTCCGTATTTAAGGTAAAGGGCGAGTATCTCCGATTGTCCTTCTCCAAGCCACTCCAGACCGGAGTTGAGATCGTATGCCGGGGCTGAGCAGTAATATCCAGAAGCGTGAAAGCCTCTTCTTCCCGAGGTTTTGAGATGTCCTCCAGCTTTTTGCCGGTTTTGGTCTCTAACGAACGCCAGCCTTCCACGGCTCGTTCTCCGTTCGTGGCGCCAGACATCAGCAGAATCGCTTCGATTACCTGTTTATCCCGGAATAGATCCGGCTGTCCTTTGCCAATCCCCTCATGTTTCGATGCCCCCAGCCGCTCCATGAGCTGGCCGTACACCTTGTCGCCGGGAATTTTAATCCCCTTTGTTCCATAACCCTTTTTAATGTTCGGTCCGATGGTAATCATTTTTCCATACACGTTCGGATAGTCACGCTTCACCAATAAAAAATGGGGCATCGTTTTGCCGGGCACTGCCTCCGTCTCTCCCTTGCGCCAATCGCGGATTTTTCCGTGAACTTGGGCGATTTCATCTGGACTGTCATGTCCGAGCGGAGTCATGAGAACATCCTCGCAGGCTAGCAAATGTTTCTCCGCCAATTGGGAGAACGTTTTGGCGATTTCCCGAAAAGCGTCCCAATCGCTTTTGCTTTGCCAAGGCGGTTCAATAGCCGGATTAAACGGATGGACAAACGGATGCATATCGGTCGTGCTTAAATCGTATTTTTCGTACCAGGTCGCTGCTGGCAGCACGATATCCGAAAACAGCCCTGAACTCGTCATTCTAAAATCCATGCTGATGAACAAATCGGTTTTGCCTTCCGGCGGAACATCATCCGTCTTCACCGTCTCTGGCCGCCACGAATGGCTCGGGTCCGTCAACACCTGATTGTCCGCCCCGATCAAATGTTTGGCAAAGTATTCATGCCCTTTACCGCTATCGCCAAGCAGATTGGACCGCCAGTTGAAAAAGACACGCGGGAAATTGTTCGGATCATTGGGGTGCTCCACCGCAAAATCTAGCTCTCCCTCTTTAACCATTCTCGCAATTTCCTGTACGGCCTCCTGATCGTCCGAAAACCCTTTTTCTCGAACCTGTCTGGCCACATCGATGGAGTTCTGGTTGAATTGCGGGAATGAAGGCAGCCACCCGAGCCTTACGGCCAGCGCATTGACATCCGCAGGATGCATATGGTTAAACCGCCCGCCCCAGGATGGTTTCTGCTCCTCATTGACCTTGGCCTCATAGCGGAACTGCTCCGTCGCGAAGTAGAAGAAGGAGGTTCCGTTTTGTAAGCGGGGAGGCTTGATCCAATCTCCTGCAAATGCGATCTGCTGCCACCCCTCCACTGGCCTCACCTTTTCCTGACCTACGTAATGGGCCCATCCGCCGCCATTTACTCCCTGGGAGCCCGTGAGCAGAACCAAATTCAGAATGGAACGGTAGATTTGGTCGCTGTGATACCAATGGTTCGTTCCTCCGCCCATGGCGATCATCGATTTTCCACCTGTCTTGGCCGCATTTTCGGCAAACTCCCTCGCTACCTGAATGCAATGAGATTTCTTGACGCCAGTAATCGCCTCCTGCCAAGCCGGTGTGTAAGGCTTCGGATCGTTATAATCGACCGGATAATCGCCTTGCAGTTGCTGTCTGGGTACACCCACATGAGCCATCATAAGGTCATAAACCGTCACGACTTTGAGCGTCCTGCCTTCCACACTCGGCAAATGCTTTACGGGAACTCCACGCCGAACTGTCCCTCCCTCCGATTCCACGAAATAAGGAAAGTCAACGAGAGCCACTTCATCCGCCGCATCAATAAATGACAGCAGAGGATCCACTACTGTCCCGTCAGGATTTTCGAGATCCAGGTTCCACCTGCTGTCCTGATCCCAACGGAAGCCCTGGCTGCCGCTCGGAACCATCGGCGCTCCTGATGCCTCGTCCCAGACTACCGTTTTCCATTCGGCCAACTCCTGGGCATCTCCCAAGTCGGAGGCCCGGAGGAAGCGGCCCGAACGAAACGCATCGGCATGTTTCTCTAGTATCACGAGGAAAGGAAGGTCTGTAAATTTTTTTGCGTAATCCGTAAAATAAGGGACTTGCTGATCCACGTAGAATTCTTTGAGAATGACGTGGGTCATAGCCATGGCAAGCGCGGCATCGGTCCCGGCTTTAGCTGGCAGCCAAATGTCCGCAAACTTTTCATACTCGGCATAATCGGGGCTGACCCCGACCACCTTGGTGCCGTTATAACGGGCTTCCACCATGAAATGCGCATCAGGAGACCGGGTTTGCGGAATGTTGGTCCCCCAGATAATAAAATACTTGGAGTTATACCAGTCGCCGCTTTCCGGCACATCTGTTTGTTCTCCCCAAACCTGCGGCGAGGCAGGGGGAAGGTCTGCATACCAATCATAAAAACTGAGGATGGTCCCGCCAATCAGCGACAGGAAGCGTGTCCCTGCCGAATAACTCACCATGGACATGGCCGGGATCGGGCTAAAACCAACAACACGATCTGGACCGTATTGTTGAATGGTATGGATAATAGAGCTGGCAATCATCTGACAGGCATCATCCCAATCCGCCCGAACGAAGCCGCCTTTCCCCCTGGCCTTGACGTATCTGTCACGCTTTTTGGGATCGCTGACGATGTTTTTCCAGGCCGTGACCGGGTCCTCAACAACTGCCAGCTCCTCACGCCACATGTCGTACAAATCACCGCGGATATAGGGATACTTCACCCGGATCGGGCTATAGGTATACCAGGAGAAGCTTGCCCCGCGCGGGCAGCCCCGGGGTTCATACTCGGGGAAGTCGGCTCCTGTGGTCGGGTAGTCCGTTTTTTGTGTTTCCCAGGTGATAATGCCGTCCTTGACGAAAACATTCCAACTGCAGGAACCGGTACAGTTTACGCCATGTGTCGACCGAACGACCTTGTCATGCTGCCAGCGGCCACGGTATAGGCTCTCCCAATCCCGGGATCTTGGGCTCTCCTCGGTCCATCCCTCGTTTATGGCCTCTCCGCGTTGCAAATATTTCAACGCATCAAGCAGCTTGTTTTTATGTTCAGCCATTGCACAGATGCTCCTTTCCCTGCTGGTTTACCGGGTTAAACCTTTCCCCCGTCAGTTTGAAGCTGTCTTGTCCCAACTGAAGCTCTTCCATAAACACTTCCCAATCCGCTGCGTTGCAAGCCGCGATAATCAGGCGCTGAAGCTCGTTCAGATCCTGCAGCCGGCAGATTTGTTCTTGCACAGGCTGCGGCACTCCGCCGAATCTCATCTCAAGCAAGGCAAGCAAATCATTCCGATCATCCCGGACAAATTGTTCCGTTTCCACCTGATTCATCTGGTTCGCCTTCTTTCGTATCCATTTTTCCAACTCATTCTGCCGACCTTTGTTAGAATTTCATCATTTTAAAATAATCGGCAATCATCGATTTCTTAATCTTTTCCGCCGACTGTTTAAAAAAGGTCAAGACCTCTTCATCGCCGTCTTCCACCAATGCCCAGGAAAATTTCCTGCTGGTGACCTGCCCCAATTCCTCGCCAAATCGGAGGTAGACGGTGATGCCGTGATCATCGGTCCGGCCACCCGCCTTCACATCATAAGGATGAAGGTGGAGCATCTCGAGCTCTTGTACCAGTAGCCGATACAGTCTCGGCTCCACAGATTGAAGTGGTTTGTCGGGAAGCATCGCCGCCAGTGTATAGGTCTCATTTTTCATGGAGCAGTCCCTCCACTTCTTTTTCCAGCATGTTCATTTCATCCCGGTTATGCAGTTCATCAACGATAATCAAAGCCTGAAAACGAGCAAGAAGCTCGCCACCCACCTTGCTCTGCGCCAGCAGTTCCTTAATCTCAGCGACAATTTCTCGCATTAATTGATGATCGCGAGTCAGGGAAATAATGACGTTCTTCAACTCCGACTTGATGCCCACAGCTTCTACATATAATCCTTCCTCTTCGCTGGCTGCGTGCTGGAGCGTACGCCCCTCCCAATGCTCCACCGTGATGTAGGCAATTTCCTCCGCTTTGTCCAATTCACCTTTTTTTATACTTCTGTCCAACAGCTCGGTAAGTTCTCTTGCTTCGCCTAAGGCCGCCTCATGAATCATCGAATGACTGTCCACATGTCTCAATGCGGGTCCTGACATGAATCCCCCGCCTCCTTTCCTGTTGCTTTTTTTGAGAAATGATTTTGCGCTAGCCCGCCGCCTTCACCTTCCTCGATTACGGAGTCAGCCTGCGAAAGGTCGCTGAATATAGCCACATAATGAGTGACATTCTGCTCGTTCGTAATTGCCGTTACCGAGAGCCACTCTCGAAAAACCTCCCCGCTTGCCTTGCGATTGACGATCTTTCCCTGCCATTTTCCGGTGGTCAGCAAAGTGACCCAAAAGGCATTATAGAAAGAGCGATCTTGGAAGCCGGAGTTGAGTATATTGGGAGTTTTTCCAATCACCGCTTCTTTGGGATATCCGGTGACCTCGGTGAAGGCGGCGTTTACGGTATGGATCACGCCCTTGGCATCAGTGACCATCACGGCATCGGCTGTGGACTTGATAATATCCGACGCAAACTCCAGCTTGTTGCTGAAAAATACCCACAGAACAAGTATCAGGCTGGCCAGCGAGGCCTCGGACAAGGCCATAAAGCCGATTGCGTAGTGGCCTGTCCACCCAAACAGCAGGGTAAGCAGCAGTGGAGGAAAAAAACCGCCCAGACCGCCCGCGGCAGAGACGATCCCGCTGGCGATGCCCCCTTGCTTTGAAAAGTATAGCGGGACCAGCTTGAACACCGCGCCGTTCCCGATACCGGCGCACACGGCTACCATCAAACAACCCAACGTAAAAAGAGGCATGGTCAATCCGAAAGAGAGTAAAACTCCTGACAAGGTTAGGCCGGCAAACACGAACATAAGAACTACAAAAGGATTGGACTTGTCGGACAGTATCCCGCCTACTGGACGGAGAAAGGTAGCCAAGGCGATAAAACCCGCCGTCCTGAGTCCGGCATCCACCTTGCTTAATTCAAAATAGCTGACCAGAAAACTGGGGAGATAGATTGTAAAAGCTACGAAGGAGCCGAAGGTAATGAAGTAAAATATGCTGAAAAACCACAGCTTTTCGTTGCGATAAACCTGCTTGAGTTGATTCTTCCAGGAGCTTCGTACACGCTCTTCGCGCTTATCCCCTAAAAACAGATTCAGCAGAGCGAAAAGGGCAAGCAAAATCAAAAAAAGCTGAAGGGCTCTTGACCAGCCGATCGCATCAGCCACCCACGGTGCGCCAAAGGTAGAGATGGCCGTACCCAGGTTCCCGATCCCGTATATCCCATTGATGGTGCCCTGCTTTTCTTTGGGATAATATTGAGGCAGTGAAGTCACACCGATCGAGAACGTAGCCCCGCCTATCCCAAGAAAGAAGCCCCCAACCGCCAAATCCAGAAAAGTATTGGCCTGGCTCAAATAGTAGACAGGAACAAGCAAAATCAAGAAACTGACTGTATTCATCAGCCTTGCCCCGAAGCGGTTGGTCAGAATCCCCGCCGGAATTCGCAGCAAAGAGCCCAAGATTACCGGGATCGCGGTAGACCACGCTCTTTGCCCAGGCGTCAGCGGAATATCCTGACTTATGTAAGAAATCAGGGAAGAGATCAAGACCCAGGCCATAAAGGAGACAACCAGACTAAGGGTTTGCAATGGCAACTGAATTTTTTTTACCATGTATAGCTCCCCTTTGGAGATTATTCGAATTGCAACTATAGGATATAATATCCATTTTTGACAAACTTCTGGCCTTTCAAACATTTGATTTGGGGAGATAACAAATGACGGCTCACTTGCAACCTGTGATGGAAGGATGCTTGCCATGATCGGCTACGATGTGGAAAAATATTTTCGGAAGATGCTGTAGCTGGCGGGCAAAAATCAGGTCAACTTTTTATGTAGAGCAATTGCATTTGTATTTTATGAAGCTCAAGCGATTAATAGTTTTTCCACGTCCATGACCAGTTCTTCGCCTGTCATATTTAAATACTTTTGGCCACATAGAAATTCTAAACCACTGTCTTTTTCTATTGTACAGGATGAAAAACTCCAACTTGACATGGTTAATCAAATTAGTAGGTTTCTATTGATTGTTACGCTGGAAAGATAAGCATCGTTTGCAGAAATGGGCATATACCCAGGTGATTTTCAAAATAAAAAAACGCTCTAGGTTATCCTAAAACGTCTTTTGAAAATAGAAATATTAGCCATAGAGGTCAACATCAAATGATTAAAGTTTGAGCTTGTACCCGATGCTCTCTAACGGGTAACATCAAACTGAAATTAAGATGCATATTGTCAGAATAGTAACTAGCAGCAGTCCATCTTGTTCTGCCCCAATTAAAATATTATTATCGCTGTGTAAATATGGTTGCAATAATGTCTATCACCTTCTATAGACTTGGAGACCTTAGGCCCTTTTTGATCGCTTTAAGCGTGATTATGGCGTAAAGACGAGGCTGAAACTAATGAACGATCGAAATAGATAAACAGACTCATTGATTCATTTATTGGAATAAAGCAAGCAATTTGGCGGTCTTTTTAGACCACCTTTTTTATTCTCAGAAGGTCTTTTAAAACAATTTTTTTGAATGGCTGCTGAAGTCTGAAACTTCAAAGTAGAACCTATAAATCCTTGCGGACAAAGCGGCGCAGCCCGAGTCCAAAGAGCACAGCCGTGTAAAATGCCGCGTATATCAAAAAGGCTGTTGAAGGAATCTCGCCGATACCAAACGGTCCACTTGTGCTTACCGGGATGAGTCCATTAATATTCTCGAAGCTGAACAACACTGCCTGCATTTTACGCTGCAGTCCATCGGCAGGCATGATCAGGGACAGGACACCCGTTATATTGTTCAGGGTCTGCATGGGACCTGGCTCCAGACCCACAGAGCCGATGATTTTTCCAACCATGCCACCGAGCCAACCAGCCCCATAAAGCATCGTCATGACGACACCATTCGCAACCGATGACAAATAGCCGGATCCGAACATGGACACGGTTACAAGCAGGGGAACGACTGAAGCAAATAGCAAAAAAGACTGCACCAGCACTACCGGATCACGCGGGATCGAAGCATGCACATCGGTGATCCACAAAATCAGGCTGTACAATACCAAGGCATAGATTACACCAAGCGAAACATAGCCGAGCCAGCGGCCCGTATACCATTTCCACCTCGGAATCGGCCGTGGCAGCATCGCCTGCATGACCCCCTGCTCCGCCTCACCCGCAATCGTGGAAAATGAGCTAAAAATCGCTAAAAAGGCGAGTACAAAACTTGCGAAGAAAAAACCGAGCATCAAAATGAACATCCCGAGCGTAAATTCCTGGATCATAGTTTCATTATTCGTACCGCCTGTGATCACCCTAGAGGTAGAATCTCCTGCGATGGCGCCGGCAATAAACCAAAATCCCAGCAGGAATACAACAGTTAATAAAAGTGTCAGCAGGAGGACCCGTTTGCGCAGTAGCTCCTTCCAGGTCATGGTCCAAATAATCCTCATTCCTGTTCCCCCCTATGATTCAGCCCTGCAACAGCCTTCATGAACCACTCTTCAAGCCGTTCTCGAACTTTGGTGACTTCATATAACGTCATCCCCTGTCCGATCAGCAACGTATTGATCCAGCCTGCCTGTTCTTCGCTCTCCAGTTCCGCTTCAAGCCAGACGGTATCATCTATGCCCCTCTCTCCTGTAAATCCGCCTTCGGCTTTTCCATCTGTTATTACTCGAAAGCTGAGCTCTGTCGTATCCATAAGCCAGGACAGCAAAAAAGGCGAAAATCCGCCGACTTTAAAACGCCAGCAGACTCGCTTCTGGAGCATTTCGGCTACCCGCCCATGGCGGAGAACCTGTCCGTTATTCAAGAGTGCCATTCTGTCGCATAATACTTCCACATCTTCAAGCAGATGGGAGTTTAAGAAAATCGTTTTCCCCTGCTGCTTCAGTTCCTCAAGTATATTACGTACATGCATTCGTCCAACCGGATCCATGGCGGAAGAAGGCTCGTCAAGAAAAATCACGGCCGGATCATTCACCAGCGCGCAAGCCAGTCCAAGCCGCTGCTGCATGCCTTTGGAATAATGCTTAACACGGTCCTTCCCCCGTTGACCCACACCTACCATGTGCAATAGCTCAGGAACTCTCTTGTCGATCACCTGCTTGTCCAAACCGCATAATCGCCCATGCAACCGGACGACCTCATCACCGGTAAGCCATTCCTGATACCGGTACAGCTCGGGGAGATACCCGATTTGCCGTTTCGCTTCGAGCGTTCCGATGGGTGCACCCATCAGGGTTGCTCCTCCGGCCGTCGGATGGATGAGCCCGACCAGCATTTTCACAAATGTGCTTTTCCCGGCTCCATTGGGGCCGAGGAAGCCAAAGGCTTCCCCTTTCCCTACGGTGATGGTCACGTTGCGGCAGCCGCGCCCGTTGCTGTATTCCTTGGTTAATCCTTTAGCGTCGATTGTCGGCTTACTCATGCCTCAACCAGCTCCTTAAGCTTGTTCATGAAATCAAACTCTGACTCATAGGCGCTCCCACCTTCAAAGGAAAAGACCTGTCCGTCTTTGATCCAGATAGCGGTACGATTCGTCATTGATCTGTACTTCATGTTTGTAACCAGAACCTTGGTTCCTCCAATGGTAATCTCAGAAGTTTCAGCACTTTTATTAACCACATATGGCATAGGAATGGAACCTGCCAGAATGCGGCTGCGCTTTACCTTCTCTTTCAGATCGGAAGGCAGAATCGGAAGCTGAAGAACGGCATCCACCGCTTTTTCTGTATCAACGGACGGATCTACCGTAATTTCTGGAGCCTGCATCTGTGTCAGAGTTGCCCAGTGGTCCTGATCGGTACCCAAATCGTAATTTACGCTTTCATGTGTACTAAACGCTATTTCTTTATTGTCCATCGACTCCGGCAGCAGCTTCGTTGCCCCTACACGCTGCATAGCTTTATTGAGCTCATCCACATTCAGCATCATTGTAATTTTTTGTGAAGGAGTAACGTACACACTTTCCTTCGTTCCGGCCACATTTACTGGAAGAAGCTGATATCCGAGCTTAGAGACGGCTTGTTCACGCGTAAAATCACCCTGTACGTTTCCGCTTTCCGATGTAAACTGGCCAAAGGTGTTTTCTATGTCGGCCGATTTTCCCGGAACCAGTTGATTAAACATACCTTCGAGCGTGCTTTCGTCAACTGTAGCGATATCCTGCACCCGGAATTGATTTAAAAATGCCGCCAGCGCGTTATTTCCCACAGGGGTTGTAAGTACGACGCCAAAGATAACGGCTGCCGCCACCGCTGCGGCCCACTTTCGGCCCTTGCCTGCCCGCCGGCGGAAAGAAGCAACCGGAGCCGGAGCATCAACTTTCAAACTGGATTCCGAATCCTGAATTGCAGCTGAGTCCGCTGGCGGCCTAAGGGTATCGGCAAGCCTCAGAACGTCCTCTTTGTTATTTGCGTCCCCGGTCTCCCACTTGGCGTTTACCGGCTCCATGGCCAGCTTCTGTAGCAACCTCTCCCAGGCTTCATGTGTACTTTTGTCAGCTTCTGAATGCTGCAATTTAGTTGTCATATCATTTCAATCCTTTCCGAATATTTGATTAGTCCTGCCTTGCTATAGCCTTGCTGGATGTGGCCTGCAGCTTGCGTGTCGCTCTTTGGAGCAGACTGCCTATTAGCGGCGACCTGACATTAAGCTCTTCCGCGATCTCCGCATAGCTGTAGCCGGAGTAGCGCAGAAGCAGCGCTTGGCGGTCTCGTTCGGGCAGTCTGTCCAGCCAAGCCTGAACCTCTTCCTGATCCAATCGACGCATCAGCGCCTCTTCGCCGGATTCAGAAGCGACTTCCCCTTCATACATTATCTCCTGCTTATTCTGCAGCTTTCTCTCTCTTGCTCTCTTCTCTAAATAATCGTATCCGATTCTTGTCAGTACCCGGTGTAGCCATGCCCCCAGGGTTGCCGGGTTGTCCGGCGGATTTCTGTACAGCCTCAGAAATACTTCCTGCGCCAGATCGTCGGCTGCTGCTTCATCTCGCACAAGCGCAGCCAGTTTTCTGCGTACGGTTGGATAATGCTCATAAAATATGTTGCGGAATGGTGAGGATTCCGGAATACTCATTTTATAATTGCCTCCTTTTAAGCTGCAGCTATTAGGAAGACGAACCTTCTTCCTTTTTTGTATCATGCTCGGGAGATTTTCTTCGAATTTTTTTAGGCTGCACTTAATTGGACAGTCCAATGACATCAGGATTAAGAAATTGTTAGACATTAGAAAACAACTTTATTGTACAAAGAACTATTGTATTTCAGCAAAACCTATGCTCGTCGCTCTAACGAAATTTGTGTATGTACGTCGTACCGACTACATCCATCATTGTATTAATGATTCATTAAACCGGTAAAAAAGCTTTCCATAGCCACCTTTTCGGGTGATTATAAAAAGCTAATCTGCTTTGGAGCGTCTATAACGATCGCTTAAAATTTCCCAGAAAACTGTTTGACAATGCCTTTTGTCAGGTCCGCTAGAACTAAATACTGAACGACACTTAACTTTTCATTATTTAGTATGCATGGGGTTAATTGATATTGAACCTATGACTGGAATAGGAATGGAGGGAATATTATCAGTAACGATTACTAGTCAGTGTTATCACGTTGAGCGCCCTCCATCGTTTTTATTGCAATGTAAAACGCCCAATGTAACCGATATATTTGAATTGACGGCCGAGACATTAAGTCTTTGTGCTGCTGAAATGGCTTTATGAGGGCACGAAGCACCCCCTGCCTCGACACGCCTCTCCTCAATGATAGTGTTCTGTGAATTGAGTGGATATCCTTCAGAAAAATCAGTAGATTTCTAGAAGATTGTTATGATTCTTTGGAACTATTCTACCAAATAAAAACCCCTTCTTTGTAGAAGGGGTTTCAAATATACGAACCTAGCTATTCATGCCATGATTATTAAGTTGTTGGAAGCTATTCATGCCGTGATTGTTAGGTTGGATCGTTGCTGCACCAGTAGGGATGATTACGTTACCTAACAGAAACAATACTACTGCCATCATACCTAATGCCTTTTTCATCTTTTAACACCCTTTCTAGGATAGTTTTGTTCAATACATTATATTCATTCAGCTGTTCTTTAGTTGCATGAACACTAAATGAAACAAATAATGCATTGATTTTTTTATATCCAGTATCATCCTTAAGTTTATCAGACATTCGCAATCCCTTGAGGGATATATTTAATGCATTGTAAATATTACCATTAGTAAAGTGGTAAAGGGACATAAGATATAAATGATCTATATAATAACGAATATTGGCTTCCGTTTCGTACTCTCCATCCAGAGCGTCCAAATTAGGCTCAAATTCTTTTAATGCCCAATCAACGTTACAGTTATGTTTTAAAGCTGACTCCAGTATCGTAATAATCCCCGGCAACAACTCTTCTTCCTCGGCATTGTGTATAAATTGCACATATTCAGGAAGCGTCTCCATATTACCTTCCAGCAAATTCAAAACATATGTATTGGCATTTGCAATCATCCTGAAATGTGCTACATCCTCCTTCCCCTCATCGTCCAATCCAGATATCCATCCCAATTCAGAGTACTTTTCAATACAATCCCTGGCTGCTGAGTAATCGCCCATCTTTTGCAATGCGATACCTTTCGCCACCATAGAATATCCAAAATAAAAAGCAACACTTCGTTTAAGTCTTTTAGTATCAATTCTCGGCTGCCCTTTTGCTTGTCTAAGTTGGTCTTCTTCATAGAATGCGTTGATTGAGTGGTGGAGTTTATCCGCAATATGTACCATAGCATCCCAACCATCTAGTGAAAACTCTGCTTGCAGCATTTCATACAAAAGGTTTATGTCACTTATTGATTCTAAAACTGCCGAGTTAAACATATAGCTGCCTCCTGATTACATTTTTAACCAATAGTATATTATAATTGGGCAATGGTCAATTACGTAGTTAAGTGAGCTATTCACAAGTTGAATCTTCTCTGAATTTTCGCATATGATGTGAGACACTGAATTGGCTTAGCCCAAGTATTTTTGCATACTGTGCCTGTTTAAGTCTTGGACGCAGTTCCATTAAATCTTTCAGTCTGCCCCTTGTTATTTCAGACTTACGTTTCTTTACATTCTAATCTCTGTAGTAGTCAATTCTACCGCTGGCGTGGGGTGCTGCCTCCTTTTAAATCATGTGTACATACGATGCATAGAAAGCTTTCCTGAAAGTGCGTTAGCTGATCGACTGATCCCGCAAAAAGGTAAATACATACATTGGGAAGATCAGTCCGAGAACTAAGTTACCCAGACGGTTCGACTCATGTTTGAAACAACGTTACCATTTTATGATCTTTTACGATGCGTTCAGTGCTGTTATTTGGTGTAAAAACAGAGGATTTGAACGAAGGCAATGGGTCCATTTGGCCTGCTGCCTTCTCGTTATGATTAAGTTATCGTCTCTCGTTAGTCCAATCTAGACTGTTCTGAATCTTGTTCATCCTAAGCCAACCAGGAATTTAAAACAGAGGATTTTCTTCGAGTGGTTGTGTCTCACGTAGATCTCTAGCCTTCCGAACAGAGGGCGAGTAAAAAACGTCACTATGCATATGCTGAATTTTATCCCAGTTGCCAGGATTGGTCGTGTCTGGAGAGCGGTGCTCCAGAATGGCCTGATATAGAGCCGTTTTTTGTTCCAAATGGGCAACGTGCTGTTTGGCTTCTTCGAGCTTAATGAGCGCCGCTTCCTTATGCTCCATCATGAGTGTGTAGCGTTGCGGAATGGTCGAATCCCCTTCGAGACAGAAATCGACGTACATTTTAATGACTTCAATCGGCATCCCGGATTGCTTGAGACATTTGACGCCATGCAACCAGTTGATCGATTCTTCGTCGAACATCCGAATGTTGTTTTGATTGCGCTGTACGCTTGGTACCAGGCCTTTATCCGTGTAAAAGCGTACAGCGTGCTCGGTGAGTCCCGTTATCTGGGCAGCTTCTTTGACTGTATGCATGTGGAATCCTCCTTGGAAAAATAAAAATTTTTGAAGATGGCTTGACTTCGTGTAACACGAAGGCGTTAGGCTTATTGTAATGCAAGTCGACCGTAAGCGGAAGCCCACTGAGGTGCCCGATTTCCGAGTTTTGCGGCCGTTTGCGTTTTACATTTGGACAATGGGAGGAAATACAATGCAAACCGTAACATTAAACAATGGTGTGAAAATGCCGATCATCGGCTTTGGTGTCTACCAAGTTCCAGATGCTGAAGAATGCGAGAACGCTGTATATGAAGCGCTGATGGCTGGTTACCGCCTGATCGACACCGCCTCCGGTTATTTGAATGAGGAAGCGGTCGGTCGTGCGATTAACCGCAGCGGCGTACCGCGTGAGCAGCTGTTCATCACGACCAAGCTCTGGGTTCAGGATACCGGCTACGAGAGTACCAAGCACGCATTTGCCAAATCCTTGAAGAAGCTTCAACTCGACTATCTCGATCTGTACCTTATTCACCAGCCATTTGGCGATTACTACGGTGCATGGCGTGCGATGGAAGACCTGTACCGCGAAGGCAAGATTAGGGCGATCGGTGTCAGCAACTTCCTACCCGACCGCCTGATGGACCTCATCGTTCATAACGAAATCGTACCCGCCGTCAACCAGATCGAAACGCACCCGTTCTACCAGCAAACAGAGAGCGCAGCTTTTATGAAAGAGCACGGAGTTCAACACCAGTCGTGGGCCCCATTCGCTGAGGGACTTAACAACATGTTCAAAAACGAAGTGTTGCTCTCGATCGCAGAAAAATACAACAAGTCCGTCGCTCAGGTCGTATTGCGCTGGCTTGTTCAGCGTGAAGTCGTTGTAATTCCAAAATCGGTAAGAAAAGAGCGGATCGTCGAAAACTTTGACATTTTCGATTTTGAGTTGAGCGCGGATGATATCGAACAAATCTCGGCCCTCGATACGCGGGAAAGTCTTTTCTTATCGTATCGCGACCCGGAAGTCGCCAAGATGATGGGCAACTGGAGAATCGATCTGTAAACCTTGATCGAACCATAAACTTATCACTCGTTTATCCTCATCTATAAAGAAAGGGCAGAGCGGTTTAAAGTGAACCCTGTCCTTTCTTTACTTGAATTGACCCTTGGATTCGCTTTTCCGCTTTATAAGATGCCACCTTTCGCTTAATCATAATCCCCCCTATTAAAGCAATAATTCTAGTCTGTTTCTAATAGAAGATTTAGACTAATTTATTCAACGAGCATCTCTGTTAGCGCAATTCTCAGCTTGTGTTCGTAACTAGATATTTTCGGTTTTGTCAGTTGGAAGCTGGGACACACAAATATCTACGCGAAGTGCCGAGGATTCCAAGGGAATTTTCCAAGCTTGGTGCACGCTGTTTGAGTTTGGCTAAAATGTCATAGTACTGTCTAATTCCCGCATCCAGATTCCTGCGTGTCTCTGTGCAAATTGTTGGAAGGAGACAGGCGCCTTCCCAGTCACCCTCATTACAGTATCAGTACTTAGATCTTCCGCTCCTTCCTCGCGAATTTTACGGTCGAGTCCGGTCATGATCTCAGCATAATCCTTGCTTATCCCTGCTGCTAACCAGCTGCGGGTGAATTCATCATCTGATATTGATTAGTCAAATTGAGAAAGGAAATGCGATGCCCTCTTTTGAGATCATTAGCAAGCTTGCGGAGCGATTAAATTGCTCTATTACTTTTCTCTTAGAAGAAGTGGCCTCGGAAACCGTTTCTCCTCCTCCCTCCATTCCTACTCAATTGGTAAGGGCGGAACAATATCTTGAAAGCAATTTGTTAAATGAGTTTCTAAACATAATAAAGAGTATAGAAATCACAGAGGAAGATGCTAATTTAAAAGCCAAGCAACAATTACTTTATGCAAGGTATTACTGGTTATCTAACGATATGGAAAAAGCCTACGAATATATTGAAAATATCATTCAGCATGCGCCTCCTTTTGATTACGATATTAGAGCCAAATCATATGCTTTGCTGCTGACCAAGCTATTTACAGTCGACAAACTACTTTATGTCGATGTTCTTCTCAACCTTGGCATCTTTCACTGCCATTTGGATGAGATTACTTTTGCGTTAAAAGCTATATATTGATATTCAAAACATTGAAGAAGCAGAAAGGATCTGTGATGATTTTTTGCATATAAATATGAACCTGGATTTAAAAGCCCAACTCAATAACAAAAGCAAGCGCACAAAAAAATGAGTGAATTGTATATCCTTATAGCTGAAGCTTATTATCACCAAAAAGATTTTGAGACCGCTTCGTATTACTACAGGCAAGACCTCCCTGCTCAATAACAAAAAACCTCAGGGCTTCTTCCAGATGGATAAGGTCCCTGGGGTTTAACCATTATATTTCCACTTATGGCTCATAGCGCTCCATAATGATGACCGCATTGTGGCCGCCAAAACAAAGGAATTTCCTTAAGTATCAAGGATTGTAATAATGCAACTTATTTGGGTAACGTACATCAGGTGTAACAACAATACAATCCCCCATCATGGTCAAAAAAGAGAAAGAAAAACCAGAAAAAAAATCCTGGAATTTTTCCGCTTTTTCTTTAGGCTGTCACATCAAAACGCTTTGGCTGCCAATATGGCTTGCCGGATTGCTGATTCCTTTATGCTCTGCGCTTGGTCCGGCTGCTCACTGATACCTTCAACAAAGATAGCCTGCACATCGTCAATGCCCAGTAAATTCATGATAGCTTTTACATAACTATGGCTGTACTCTACATCTTTGAACTTCCCATGGGAGAGAACCGTGCCGGAAGCCTGAATGTGCATCACTTTTTTGTCCTGCTGCGTCCCAATCAAACCGGACAAACCCCGCAGCCCATTATCGGCTCGCTTAATAGTTTTTCCCGGAACTATAACCGCGTCAATGTACGCTTTCAGAACCGACGGGAAAGAATAATTCCATACCGGATTGACAATGACGATTTTATCCGCAGTCATGAATTGGTCCGCAATCTCGCGCATTCGCACCGCTTTGACCTTCGATCCCTCGCTCAGTTCATCGAAAGAAAGACCGCCCCCAGCGTCTTAGAAGATCGGCGTCGATTTGCGGAAGATCCATGCGATACAGGTCCAAATGAATGACCTCATCTCCTGGATTGGCCTCCTGATAGGTTTCGATAAACTGTTTGCCGACTGATAGGCTGTATGTACCGTCTTTTAAAGGATGAGCGGTTACGTACAATACAGTTGCCATGATAAATCCACTCCTATGTTATGATTAAAATAATTGAGGATACAATGCTATTAATAGCAATTCTAGCTATGCTGTTCGTGGATATGAAAGAGCTTCCCCTACTCCATGACTTCCACTGTCTGGTAAACATTCAGCAGTGGAACTTTTTCGAGTCCTATTGAAAATCGCTGAATATTATCATTACTAACTCCCTTCTTAATGTAATCATTATAGTTACAGAAAAAAATGAGTGTCAAGAATGATCATGAAATGCAGACACCAATTTTTTGACTTTTATTGGCCGTTCATAAACTGCATGCCCCACAGGAAGACCGCTTTTCTCAAAGATGTAAAACAAAAAGAAACCGTCTTGGTAAATGGAAGTGCGACCCACCATTTACGAAAGGAACGGTTTCTTTGTACTATCACCTTGTTCGTGTTGTCAATGAGGCTGTCCATCGTTTGGACGATCAGATTTTCAGGGAGGCTTGCACACCTAAGTTTCTAAAGAATATGCGAGAATCTGGTCTTTCGTTAGACTCTTTCCTTTGTTCCAAATATCGCGTATTTCCTGTTCAATTAAAACATGTTGAAGATCAAGAAGCACTGCATTATGCTCCACGGGAAAATTCGGAACGGCAGCACCTCCGAAGCTTTCGCGACATTTCTCAGCAGCACTCAGAAGTATGACCGCTTCTGGATAAGCCTTCTTTGCCCATAAAGCTATAGCCAACCCTTCTATTCCGCGAGAGAGAATCCATGTCCCTTTGTAAATTTGGCTGATCGCAATGCTATTTTTGAAGCATTCAATGGATTGATCGGTCTGCCCAAGTTTCAAGGCAGCATAACCGAGGCTTTCGTACGGACCGGATACTTCCCATTTATCCTGAACCGATTCGAAGAAGTACACGCTCTCTTTTAGAAGCATGGATGCTTCATGATACTCCTTTTGTTCCAGCTTTAGCTTTCCGTAAGCATGCAACGAAGCCGCCAAATTCCACATGTCCTTCGTTTTCCTGGCAATATCAACGCTCTCCTTAACGAGAGGCTCGGCATCTTTCAAAAGTAGCTGGTTGATATAAATAAATGCCATGAGACGAAGAGAAGAGGCTAATTGTGCAGAATGGTTCAGATCACGGGCGAGCTCAGCGCTGCGTGCAGCTGAAACCATGGCTTCTTCAACGTTTCCTTGAACCAATTGAATGACGCCCCGCCCATGCAATGCTTTGGCAAAATCTCCACCAGGCAGTTCTTTATGAACGGTACTTTCCAGAAAACGATTAAGCCAAAAAATCCCCTCCTTTAATCTGCCTTCATGAAGCCAGAACCAGTAAAGGTTTGAAACCATATGAAATCCAATTGAGTTGGTATGTGCATCATTCTGATAACACCATTGCATGGCTGAGCGCAGGTTTGCATATTCTTGTCTCACTTCATCAAGGCAGGCATCACGCTCTCGAGTCCTGAACTTGGCCTCGGCACGATTCAAAATTTGGCTGTAATATTGAGCATGACGTTCAAGAAGAACATGTCTGTTACGGCCGTCAGTTTCTCGCCAGCATATTCCTTAATGGCTTCCAGCATGAAATAACGGATGTAGCGGTAGTCATCACTGGTTTCGATTGAGACGAGTGACTTGTTGACCAGTCCGGATAACAGATCAAGCATATCTTCCCGAGCAAGTTTATCATCACGGGTGGGCAATGCGGGTTCGCAGCTACAGATCCGCTCCACTGCCTCCAACGTAAACCCTCCCGAAAATACACTGAGCCTTCTCAGAAGCAGTTGCTCCTTGCCGGTTAGTAGATCGTAGCTCCAATCGATTGTAGATTTCAGCGTTTTTTGCCGAGGCACAGCATTTCGTTTTCCAGCAGTCAATAATGTCAGCAGACTCGCCAGACGTTCTTCCATCTGTTCTAATGTCAACATACTCATTCTGGAAGCCGCAAGCTCAATGGCTAACGGAATCCCTTCTAATTTTTTGCATATGGCACCTACAAGCTGCAAGTTTGCTAGCGTGGGTTGAAGCTTAGGAGCAACCAAAAGCGCACGTTCCATAAACAGTTGCACGGCTTCAAATTCCTTGATTTCTTCTTCGGAAAGCACCTCCAGCGAATACTCCTCACCTGGAAAGGATAACGGGGGAATCCGATAGACGTATTCCCCCGAAATGTTCAAGGCTTCTCGGCTCGTGACCATGATGCTTAGTGTTGGCGCAGCCATCAGGAGTGATTCAGCTAAAGCCGCGCATGCATCAATGATGTGTTCGCAGTTGTCGAAAATAAACATCATTCTTTTCTCGGAGATTACATCTAATATGGTTTGGAGATCAGTTCGATTCCCTTGATTTTGCAGTCCCATAGTGGATAACAGATACTGGCCCAAAAAATGATGATCCTTTACGGCGCCGAATTCGAACATCCAAATACCGTCCGGATACGTTTCAGCAAGCGTTGAAGCGACTCGAACAGCAAGTGATGTTTTCCCTATCCCTCCGGGTCCTACGATTGACACAAGGGAATGGAACTTCAGCTGTTCTTTCAGGTCAGCCATGGATTGGTTTCTTCCTATAAAGAGAGAAGGAGGCTTCGGTAACTGACTTTGCCTTGCAAGTGAAACGGCTTGCGTGGCAACCCGACCTTCCTGCGCGGAACCTTCGAACGAAGCAACGGTTTCAAACCAAGTGACATCAAAATCCGGAAACTCCCGTTTTGTTGCAGAGCGCACTTCCGAAAAGCGTTTTACTGCAAGCCAAAGCTCCTCAGCCTCTTTCCGCTGGGCTCCCTCCAGGAAGAGTCCTTCCTCCAAAAAGACTTGAATCAAACGTTTGAGGCTGCCAACGCTGGGAAGACGATCTCCGTTCTCCCACTGTTGAACGGTTCGTGGATCGACGCCAACTTGCCTTGCCAAGTCAACTTGCCGTGTTCGTTTGGAAAGGTTATGTCTAGCGGGCCTGGAACGAATTTTTTTAATCCAATCATGGGGCCAATCTTTCAAAGATTTTTCGTCTTCCATCTTATCACCTGGCTTCAATAGTTTGAGCATCTCTGACACGAACTAACACGAACTCATGTACATTCGTGTTCTGGATTTTAACAGATAGAATAAAGCATATCAACAAAAAGAGGAGGTAATCTACATGCCTTTAACGCGTATCGTCACGTTGGAAGGACGTTCGAGCGAAGCTAAAGCCCGTATTAAAGAGGCCGTCTCGCAAACGATCGTGGACAAGCTGCAAGTGCCTGAAAATGATCGTTTTTTGATTATCGAGGAACACAACCGAGAGAACTTCAACTTTGATCCAAACTGTCTGGACATTGAAAGAAGCGATGGATTTCTCATCGTTCAAATCATTTTGAATGTCGGCAGATCGTCTGAAGTAAAAAAAGAGTTCTATGCGGCATTAGCTGAACAACTGCATGAGCAGTGCAACATTAGAACCGAGGATGTTTTTATCAATTTAATTGAAGTCACGAAAGACAACTGGTCTTATGGCAACGGCATCGCCCCTTTTATTGTTTAAATCGTAATTTTATATAAGAAGGAGAGAAAATATAATTATGTCGACTATTCTTTATATCACTGCGCATCCTGGTAATCCTGAAGCATCTTACAGCCTTTCCGTTGGCGAGCAATTTGTACAAGCCTATCAAGAAAGTCACCCAGAAGATAAGATTGTGCACGTAGATCTGTATCAACGAGACATTCCGCATATCGATGCAGATGTATTGGAGGCATGGGGCAAGCTTCAAACGGGAGCATCGTTTGATCAATTGACTGCCGCGCATCAAGAAAAAATAACCCAACTGAATCATTTGCTCGAAGAGTTTGTCACCGCGGACAAGTACGTGTTCGTTACACCCATGTGGAACTTTTCTTACCCTCCGGTATTGAAGGCATACATTGATTCCTTTTGCGTCAGAGCCAAAACATTCAAATACACGGAGAATGGCCCCGTTGGACTGCTGCATAACAAAAAAGCATTCCACATTCAAGCTAGCGGCGGCATCTATTCGGAAGGTCCTGTGGCGGAACGCGAGAATGGAAGCCGTCATTTGAAGACGGTTTTGAATTTTGTCGGCGTAACAGACTTTGATAGCCTATTTGTGGAAGGTCTGTCCACGGCGGGAGACCGCGCTCCCCAAATCAAAGCCGAAGCAATTGAAAAAGCGCGCAATGCTGCGAAGAATTTCTAAGAGTATGTTTCGATAGCGATTGGAGATTAGTCAATATCGTGGCAATGGTTTGTTACATCACATTAATCTGAATAAACCCGGCACCGCCGATTTGACCAAGGGGGAAGAAAAATGAAAGTATCTTATCATGGACATTCGGTTGTAAAAATCGAAACCCATGGCACAATTATTCTTATTGATCCTTTTATTACAGGCAACTCCAACACCGATCTGGAAGCAGCCGACGTGCAGGCTGATGTAATCCTTCTGACCCATGGCCACGGGGATCATGTTGGAGATACTGTGGAAATTGCAAAACGAAATGACGCGCTGGTAATCGCATCGGCAGAGCTAGCGGATGTTCTCAGTTGGCAAGGTGTACGAACCCACGCCATGAGCATTGGGGGAGCTTATCAATTCGAATTTGGAAAAGTGAAATTAACCCAGGCTTTTCATAGCTCAAGCCTCGTTAATCTGGAGACTAAAACAATCATCTATACGGGAATGCCTACAGGGATTCTGTTCACAGCAGAGGGCAGAACGATTTACCACGCAGGAGACACAGGTTTGTTCTACGATATGAAGGTGATTGGAGAACTCAGCAATATCGATTTGGCATTTCTGCCGATCGGAGACAACCATACTATGGGTCCAGAAGATGCTGCGCTGGCAACTGAATGGCTTCAAGCGAAACAAGTTGTGCCGATCCATTTCAATACGTTCCCTCATATCAAACAAGACCCTCACTACTTCGCTTCGCTTCTAAAGGAAGGGGTAGGGAAAGTGTTGGAACCGGGAGAAGGGCTCGAGTTGATTCCCTGACCTGCTAGTTGAATTTAGTTATTTCCAAAAAATCAAAAGCGGGCGCTCTCCTCTGTTGGACGGCGCCCGCTTTTGATTTTTTGGATTTTAATGGTTAACTTTGGAATCAACTGCTCTTAAGAAGTATATTTTAGGTCTTAGAGGATAAAATATGCTTTATCAATAAAGCAAGGGGGTTAACTTGTGTTGTTAGGTTGGTTTAGAAACGTTCTGAGACCTGAAAGAAGGCGTAGACAAGATAGTGAAAAGTCCAATCAGCAAACAACTGACCCCATTAATCCGTCATTGCCCCAAACTCTGTCTTTACTCAAATCGAAACTCGGACAAGGTCCTGATTTTATCATTCGTAATTTTTCCGAAAATCCTGCCCATGCCGGTCATCTCGCAGTATGTTATATCGAGGGATTAATTGATCAAAACTTACTTTCCGATTTAATGGAAGGTTTAATTACAGAAAAGCTCTCTGAATCTTCCTCTAAGCTTGGTGAAAATAGCACGGTCTCTCTATTAAAGAAGACAATTCCAGCAGGAAATATTCAAATGATACATTCGCAAAATGAGGTATATCAAGCCATTCTCTCCGGGAATGCTGTCATTGTCATCAACGGAAACAACTATGCTTTGGCAGTTTCCATCGCAGGCGGAGTAAGACGGGCTATTCAGGAACCCAGTACTCAGACCGTAGTACGGGGTCCTAAAGAAGGATTTACAGAGGATGTCTCAACTAACATTACACTGATCAGAAGAAAATTGCGGACACCTGACCTTAAATTTGAAAGTCACGTTATTGGACGATATACACAAACTAAAGTCATATTAGCTTACATTGAAAATGTCGCTAATCCAGAAGTAATACGGGAAATTACAAAACGGCTTCAATCCATTGATACAGACAGCATACTTGAAAGTGGCTATATCGAAGAATTCATACAGGATGAACCACTTAGTCTCTTTCCCACCATGCTAAACTCAGAGCGTCCGGATACTGTCGCAGGTAGCCTTTTAGACGGACAAGTAGCTGTTCTGGTTGATGGGACGCCATTCGCTCTGATTGCACCTGTAACTTTCTTCAATTTCTTTCAAACGGCCGAAGACTACTACCAGAGATATGACATTTCAACTTTTTTAAGGGCTCTTCGTGTGGTATCTTTTCTAGTCTCATTGTTGCTTCCCTCTCTATTTATAGCCTTGACGACTTTCCAACAGGAAATGATCCCCACCACGCTGTTAATTACGCTGATGGCTCAACGGGAAGGAACTCCTTTTCCTGCATTAATTGAAGCATTAATGATGGAATTGATGTTTGAAGTGATTCGTGAAGCAGGTGTGCGAATGCCACGGGTCATCGGACCAGCCGTTTCCATTGTAGGAGCTCTGGTTATCGGGCAGGCAGCGGTGCAAGCCGGACTGGTCTCAGGTGCAATGGTTATCGTTGTTGCCTTCACTGCTATATCGAACTTTGTCATCCCGTATTTTGGTATGGCTTCAGCAGTCAGGTTGTTGCGTTTTGCACTTATGCTACTGGCGGGGGCTCTGGGCTTATTCGGTATTCTGATAGGAATTATCCCCCTTCTTGTTCATCTTGTATCTCTCAAATCATTCGGAGTTGATTATTTTGTGCCCTACAGCCCCACCTTTAAATCTAATATGAAGGACCTTATCATCAGAGCTCCGTGGTGGGCTATGAAAACCAGACCTAGCGAAAAATCAGGCCATAACCAGACAAGACAGGCAGCTCACCAATACCCTGCTAGTTCGGATGAAATCAAAAATAATGACAAGTCTGATACCCAAAAATAGGAGAGATCAATGGTGCGGCAATTAAGAGTTAGTTATGTTCTGTTTATTGCAGGGTTATTACTTACAGGGTGCGTAGATCGTACAGAATTGAACGAATTAGCCATCACAACAGCAACTGGAATTGATGGCCATAAGGGCGACTGGATCAATACCTATCAAATCATAATTCCATCAGCTATGACGACTGGATCAGGTGGTTCTTCCACCGGGGCATCGCAAAGCGCTGTACATACCTTTTCTACACATGGAAAAACATTGAGAGAAACCGTTACGAAGAGTAGCCTGGAATACCCGCGTAAACTATATTTTGCCCAAAATAATATACTCGTTATTGGAAAAAAAGCAGCAGAACAAGGCATTGAAGAGATTATTGATATTTACCTCCGCAACCTTGATTCACGAGAAACTGTAAAAGTATTCATTGCCAACGGAGAGGCTCGTGATTTTTTAAAAAAGCTTGTACCACCAGAGAAAATTCCTGGTCAAGCTTTAGAAAAGATTATAGAAAGAGATAGCAAATTAGGATCAATCTACCCCGCAATATCCATGTATGAATTTATTTCGAAAATTAGCTCCGATAGTGGCGCAGCCGGAGTTCCAGAAATATCTCTTGAGGGTTCAGAGCCGGAGAAACTAGACTCTGTTGATGTTTTCAAGGAAACCTCCGCCAAAAATAAACTCAAGTTATCGGGTTTAAGCATTTTTCAGAAAGACAAGAGAGTCGGCTTTCTAAATGAAAAGGAAAGTATGGGGGTTTCATGGTTAAACAACCAGATTAAAAACACTACTGTAAACTATGTAGATGGGAATGTTACGTCCGCTTTCCTCATCCGGAAAGCCAAGATTAAGGTTACGCCAATCAAGAATTTAAATCATTATTACCTAAACGTTGACGTTAAAGCTACCGGTGATCTTCTGTCAGCCTCTTCCCAAAGAGAAATGAAAAATATGCAAAGTACACATCAATTGCAGATGCAAGCAGCAGAAACGATCAAATTGCAAATTCAGGAAGGCTGGAAAGCCTTACAGCAAAAGAATATCGACCTTATCGGTATTGGAAATAAAATCCATCACAAGTATCCAAAAGACTGGAAAAAAATAAAAGAGACGTGGCCTGGAGAGTTAGCAAACATGGATATAAAAATAGATGTAAAAATGAAGCTTGCACGTCCAGGATTATTCGAAAAATCTTTTAACGAACTGTTGAAATAAGATAAACAGGGAGAGGTGAATTGAAGCCATGCGTCAAAATACAATCCGACTATCCGAGTTGATCATTTGTATGTCTTTATTTGAAGTTGGAAGTACAACTTTGTTTTTAATGGGGGCTGAAGCAAATCAAGATGCTTGGTTAGTCATGTTGATAGGAGCTTTAGCAGGACTACTTCTGCTAAAGCTCCATCTTGTTATTCACCATCAAGATCCTGAATTAGATTTGTTCATGTTGTTTCGCCGTTACACTGGGAAATATGTGGGCACACTCATCAATTTACTTTTTGTGCTGTATTTTACATATGAAGCTTCTCGGAACATACGCGATTTAGGCGAGGTGACAGTAATGACATTGCTCCGCCAAACCCCTTTGTGGATCATCATCTTGATCACAATCGTGGTTGTATCCAACACGGTTCGTTACGGCTACAAAGCATTTTTCTTATTTTGCTTGTTCCTTTTCCCTTTTTTTGTACTTGGATACGCCATAATTAGTATATTAATTCCGGCAACGGGTCTCTTTCACTTGGAAAATTCCCTTCCAGTTTTAGAGGAAGGATGGAAACCCATATTTAAAGCCGCTATTCCTGAGCTTATCTCCTTTCCATTCGGACAAACTGTGTTATTTCTTGTATTTTATCCGCTCGTACATAAAGGCCGGAATCTCACAAAACCCGTTTTCTTTGCCTATATAGTGACCGCACTTGCTCTAACATTTATTAATCAATTGGATATTTTTGTTCTCGGACCTAAGATCGCCGCTAATAGCACACTTCCACTTTTGGAAACCGTTCAGTTGATTGAATTAGCAGATCTGTTCGAACGAATGGATGCCCTTTTCACCTTGCTTCTTTTTCTTGGCTTGATCATCAAAATGTCTTTATTTTTTAACGGTGCAGTGATAGGACTTGAAAAAATAACTGGAGTCGGATTTAAAAAATGGATTCTTCCCCTTGCTGCACTTATTTATGGGCTTTCTTTTTTGTCGCCTAACTATACTCATCACATGGTAATCGGTCGGAAATTTGTTCTTAATTCCTGGTTTCCTATTTTTCAAATTCTCCTCCCTTTGTTACTATTTGTGGTTATTGTCATCAAAAAAAGAAATCTAAAAAGCTGAGACCTTTTCATTTATGGAGTGTATCGATAAGGTACATCCTCGCTTCATAAGGACGCATTTCTATTTCAGACATGTTATTTGGATAATTGGATATTAGCAACTGCTTAGTCTCTGCCAGCTCTTTCTGAAGTGGGAGATGGGTTGTGTATTTTTGAAAATTACATACTACAAGTAGTTTGGCTCCTTTCAGCGTTCGAGTGTAAGCGAACAAATCTTTATTCTCGGGATACATCAGCTCATAATCCCCATATATGATCACTTCATGATCTTTCCTTAATCGGATTAGTTTCCGATAATAATGGAATATGGATTCAGGGTTATTTAAACTTTCTTGTGCATGGATATCCTTATAATTCGGGTTTATTTTAATCCAAGGGTTCCCTAATGTAAAACCAGCGTTGTCGGAAGCGTCCCACTGCATTGGTGTTCGAGCGTTATCACGCCCCTTTGCAAAGACTGACTCCATAACTTTATCTTCAGGGTATCCTTTCTCAATTCTATCTTTGTAGAAATTTAGTAACTCAATATCCCGATAGTCTTCAATTGGATATTGAACATTCGTCATTCCTAATTCTTCCCCCTGATAAATGTATGGTGTGCCTCGCATGCCATGAAGAAGGGTTGCCAACATTTTAGCCGATTCTATCCTGTATTCTCCGTCATCTCCCCAACGAGAAACGATTCGGGGTAAGTCGTGATTATTCCAAAACAAACTGTTCCAGGCATCCCCCTTCAGCTCTGTCTGCCATTTAGACAACACTTTTTTTAATTCTAGAAAATCTAGAGGCTTAAGATCCCACTTCCCTTTCCCCGCTTGTTCGTCCAAACTAATATGTTCAAATTGAAATACCATTGAGAACTCACTGCCGTCCGGGTTGCTATACAATTTGGCGATCTCTGGCGTAGCGCCCCATGTTTCTCCAACCGTCAGCAGGTCTCCAGCTTTTTGAAACGTCTCCTTGCTGAGTTCCCTGATATACTTATGCAGATTCGGCCCGTTGCTGGTAATTTTCAAATCTGGCTCTTTTCCGATTAAGTCAATTACGTCAAGTCGAAAACCGCCTACACCCTTGCTTATCCACCAATTGATCATTTCGTAAATCTCTTGTCGGACTTTTGGGTTTTCCCAGTTGAGATCCGGCTGTTTTACAGAAAAAAGATGTAAATAATATTGTCCTATCTCGGGTACCCATTCCCATGCTGAACCACCAAAGATGGAACCCAAATCGTTTGGTGGCATTCCTTCAACGCCATCTCTCCAGACATAGTAGTCATGGTACGGATTTTCTTTACTTTTTTTTGCTTCTTGAAACCATGGATGCTCATCGGAAGTATGGTTTAACACCAAATCCATTATGATTCGAATGTCACGTTTCCCAGCCTCATGAATTAACATCCCCATATCATCCAAAGACCCGAACATCGGATCAATATCCCGATAGTCCGAAATATCATAACCAAAATCATCCTGAGGGGATTTACAAACTGGTGATAGCCAAATTGCACCGACACCGAGTTGCTGCAAATAGTCTAGACGGGAAACAATTCCTTTCAAATCGCCGATTCCATCACCATTACTATCTTGAAAACTCCGTGGATATATCTGGTATACAACGATTTCTTTCCACCAATTTTTATTTTCCATTGTTCATTACAACCCTTCCAATCACAAATAGTATTTTTATCTTAATCAAGTCACATCATACAATTACTCTTTTACCGATCCTACAACAATTCCAGTCACAAAATATTTTTGAAGCAGCGGATAAATGAGCAGTAGCGGGATGACAGCGACTACGATTTTTGCCGCATTTAGATTTTTGTTTGAAATTTCAGTCAGGTTGCTGAGTTGTGCTGAGTTGGTGCCGGATTGAAGAAGTTCGGCAATATTCACGTTAAGGGACTGAATATAAGTCATTAGCGGATAATTGCTGACTTGGGTCATATAGATCAAACCGCTAAAGAAATCATTCCACGTTCCCACGATACTGAATAGTGCTACCGTCGCCAGCGCAGGGATGGACACGGGAACATACACTTTGAACAGGACCTGGAGCGGATTCGCCCCATCGATGAATGCTGCTTCTTCTAGCGCCTTAGGTACAGCAGAGAAGAAGTTCATGACAAGGATGACACTGAATATAGGGACAGCTCCCGGTAGAACAAGCGACCAAATTGTATTAAGCATATCGAGGTTTTTGATCAGTAGATAACTCGGGATCATCCCGCCGCTGAACAGCATGGCAAAAATCATGACATTCATATAAATGTTTCTGCCACTAAATTCCCTTTTCGACTTGGAGAGCGGGTATGCCATTAAAATAATAAGAATCATGTTGAGAATAAGTGTAAGCACAACACGTAGAACAGATATGCCAAAGGAACGCCAGAACTGAGCATCATCGATAATTTTCGTATACGCTGCTGTTGTAAAATTGACCGGTATGAGACCTACAGCATTAGCTGACACGGCCTCGCTGCTGCTGAATGAAATCGCAACGATATTCCATAAAGGAAGAAGGCAGATCAATGCCAGCAATATGACGATGGCATTGATGACAAACCGGCCAATTCGATCTTTTAGGCTTACAGAATACGGCATAGGCTTTGCCTCCTTAGAATATTTTTCGGTCGGTGTATTTTTTGGCCAAATGGTTGGCGGACAATAGCAAAACAATACCGATCACTGACTTGAACAGGCCAACAGCCGTACCGAAGCTATACTGTCGCCCAACGAGTCCAATCCGATATACATAAGTATCCAGAATATCCCCCGATTCATAGACAACCGGATTATACAGATTATAAATTTGATCGAAGCCGGCACTCAAAATATTGGTTAGACTCATCACTCCCATGAGCAGGATAATAGGCAGCATACCTGGCAATGTAATATGCCATACTTTTCTCCACCAGCTGGCTCCATCCATTCCTGCCGCTTCATACAGACCCGGATCAATCGAAGTAATTGCAGCCAAATAGACAATGGAACTGTAACCGAACTCCTTCCACACGTCTGTCCCAATAATCAGCGGCTGGAACCAGGTGTTGCTGCCGAGAAAATTAATATTTTCCAGACCGAAAAAAGCCAAAATTTGATTCACAATTCCATCCAAACTGAACATGTTAACAACCACGGATGCTAGAACTACCCAGGATAGAAAGTGTGGCAGATAAACAATTGTCTGTACGGATTTTTTAACGAATTTGATGCGGATCTCATTTAACAAGATGGAAAAAATGATAGCCATCATTGTTCCCAATAGAATCTTGGCAATGGCAATCACCAACGTATTACTAAAAACCTGTGCGATGTCCGGCAGTTTAAACATATAAATAAAATGCTTCAGCCCTACAAATTTGGAGCCAAACATCCCCTTGGCTGGTATATAATCCTGAAACGCCGTAATGACACCGACCATCGGAACATAGCTGAATACCAGTAAAAATAAAATCCCCGGAAGCATCATCAAATGATACATGGCACCCGTGCCCAACCGACCTTTTGCTCTCTCATTTCCCTGTTTCATGGATGGACCCCTTTCCTGAAGAAAGGCTGCTTATCGCAGCCCTTCTAGCAGTTCATGATTGTTTATTTTTCGGATGCAGCCTCGTCTTCAATTTCCTGAATTACCTGGTCACCACCTTGTTTCTTCCAATTGCTAACGAAAGTATCGAAGTAATCCAGAGATTCTGCACCAGTCACGATTTTGATGAAAGATTCCTGCTCCATCTTAGTCAGATTAGCCCATGTCTGTTTCATGCTTGGTGTAGTGCCAGAGAAAGCGGGTGTCATCCAAACGAATTTGTTTTCCCGTGTCAGTTTGTCGATGAGTCCCACTCCGTTGATACGCGAGTGATATTTCGCCCAGGCTGTTACGTTATCCGTATCCATATCGCTCAAGTAGGTTTGAATACTTTTAATATTGTTCTTTGATTCTGTCGTCCGGACCTGATCCAAACTAATCTCCCCTTTAATCCCGCGAACAATGTCAGAGTAATCATCCAGCAGCGAGGTAGCCGAGTTGACTTCAATATTAAAAGGTCTGGTAGAACCGTCTACGCCGTTCTCTTGATACTTGGCGGCTTCTGGCATAGATGTTTCCACATTTTTATCATTTGCCAATTTATCGTAGAAAAGGTTTACTATTTTAACGGCGAGTTCCGGGTGTTCATATCCTTTTCTCACAACGATAAACTGATTGGCTGGATTGGCGTGTGCCACGTTTACCTTTCCGTCTGCATCCTCCAAAGTGTAAGCCGTGAATTTCGCATTCTTATCCATCTGCTTCACGCTGCTGAGACCCCAGTCAGGAATATGCCATGGTCCAAAAGCAATGCCGCTTTGACCGTTGGTGTACAGTGCCGTAATATCATCAAATGTGCGTGTTCCAAATTGCGGGTCGATGAGGCCTCTCTTGAACCAATCTGCCATGACGCCTAACATCTGCTTGGTTTCCTTAGTTGTCGAGCCATAAACAATGCTGCCGTCCTTCCCCTTCAACCAGTATTGAGGGAATGCACCCTTGGTGGAGGCAACTCCGAGCATGGTATAGGCAGAACCATTATAGTCACTTGTATTCAGGGTGTTCACAAAGGGAATACCTACCGGTTTCCCGGATTGGCCAGGATCTCTTTTCAAGAATTCCTCGGCCGTTTTCTCCACATCATCCAGTTTGATGGCCCCGTCTCCGTCTGCGTCAAGTTGGATTCCCAGTAGATCCAGCCAATCCTGACGAACCCAGACCATGGTTGGCGCGGAATCTAGGGAAGTAGCCGGAAGTCCCATTAAACGTCCATCTATCGTCGCACTGTCCAATGCACGGCCCTCATAAGAGTCGTATATGTTCTTGATGTTATCTGTGGCATACTGCTTGTAAATTTCCGTCATATCTTCAATCAGATCATTATCAACCAGTTCTTTGAGTTCATCCTTGGAATCAACACGCATCATGTCAGGCAGTTCTCCAGAGGCGATGGCGAGAGAAACCTGACGGCTGTAATCTTCTCCGTTGGCTTCAAATTGGTCTTTAATCTTAGCGTTAAACTTTTCTTTAACCAGCCGAGTATACGCGTTGTTCTCATACGTATCTCCAGCCGGCAGTTTCGGGTTGGCTGTAGTCACACGCCCCATCGTTACGGTTATTTCGTCTTTATAGGCACTGAATGGGTCTCCCGGTGTTGCCTCATACTTGCCCGCTTCCTCCGCAGTGGGAGGGTTGGAGGAGCCCCCACAGGCTGCAAGGGTTGAAATCACCAGGGCAGACATCGACAGCGCAGCCAGACGTCTCGTCAACAATTTGCTTTTTATGAACCATTTAGTTCTCATCACATTCGATTCCCCTTCGTTCTGAATATTTCTCTATCATTGTTGTTTGCGCTTTCATTATAAAGCTCGGAGAAGACAAATCGAGATAGGGATTGAACGTCTGTTTGGATAGAGGAATGTATGCGGTTTCATTTGGGATCAAAAAGCCAATGTTGGCTTGTAAGCATTTATCCTACCTACCGACATACATTTGTCTATCCTTACTTACTAATCAAAGTGAAGAACAAAAAAACCGGCAGCTCCTGAAACAGGAATCGTCGGCTTGATTAATGGAATTATAAACGTGCTTATAGAATTTATCGTATCACATTCATGATGGTCTTCAGCGATGGTTATGGAGTGCAGTCACCTCCACAGTCACTTGATCGCCCCCTTGTTTCTTCCATTCCTCGACAAATTGATCAAATGAATCGGTCGGTTCAGCGCCTAAAATAATTTTTAAAAATGTATCATGTTCCAGTTTTGATAGTTCACCCCAAGCCTTCTCCATCGTTGGAGTTCGTATATAGGTAAGGCTTCGAACTTTATGGATGTTTGGATCGAAAAAATTTCTTCCGCCTACTAGAAGCGAATAACCCCGCATAAAGCTGTTGCTGTGTTCATTCCAATAGGAAATACCATATTGATCATAAGGCTTCAATTTGGTTTGTTTTATTGTCGAAACCAAATTTTCCAGCAATTTGTATTCAGACTTGTCCTTGAAATCGGCGGGTGTTTTGGTTCCCATCAGAATATCCTGCGCGGCCTTTGTTTCAAATCGTGCTTCATCTGTCGGAGCTAAGAAATTGCGGCCCAGCATAAAACGCGTACCGTACTTGAACTCATCACGAAGGTACAGATTGTTAATTTTTATGATCGCTTCGGGATGAGCATATCCTTTTCGTACCACCAAGAATGAACTTGACGGATTATCCACCTTCACATGGTATGCACCGTTTGCATCCAGTGGGAGTGCGTATGCTTGCCAGTTCGCCTCCGGCTCGTTCTGCCAAGCGCTCGGAAGGGGCCAGTACCCAGCATAAAAACCTTGAAAGAACATCCCCGCCTGACCGTTAATAACTGTTTCTTCCGCTTCTTTGCGGAGACCCAGTTCTGGATCGAGAAGGCCTTTGGCGTACATTTCACACAGTTTGACCAAGGCGTCCTTCGTTTCCGGTAGAACCGAACCGTATACAGGTTTTCCATCTTTGCTCAGCCAATATCCCGGAAAAGATCCATATGCTGCGAAGATTGGCGTTAGATCAAAAGAAAAAGCACTGTTGTTGAAATCGTTATACAGTCCAGTGCTTGAAGCAAGGCCAATCGTATCCCGCTTACTGTTTCCATCTGGGTCATTCTCCACAAAGGCCTTGGCGATAGCTTCCAGATCATCTACCGTTTTCGGCGGTTTCAGTCCAAGACGGTCCAGCCAATCCTGTCGAATCCAGAGCATGCTGAAGTCTTCCGCTGTCACAGAAGGAACAGCCATTATCTTGCCAGCGAAGGTCACTTGTTCCATAGCCAATCCGTTTGTGCTATCAATAATTTTTTTTATTTCCGGTGATGCGCTGCTATTGTATGCCTCGGTTAGATCTTCAATTTCACCAGCCTTGATCATCTCGTTCAGCTGCAGCTGATTTACAATCATGGCATCCGGCAGATCATTGCTGGCGATAGCCAGGTCGATTTTCTGACTCAGATTTCCCTTCGATACCTGCCATAATACCTGGACATCAATGTTAAGGTTTTGTTTAATCACCGTTTTCCATATATTCTTCTCAAGTGTTTCTCCTCCAGAGAGATCCGCGCCTGTTGGGTCTACCGCATATCCCAGTCGGATGGAAACGGGATGTTCATATTTCCCAAATGGATCGGCAGCGGCAGTGTCCGAGATTGTTTTCGTTGGTCCCATTGGCGATTCCCGGAAGTATGGTTTGCTGAAATATACGGTCACTGCAATTAAGCTGACGACAAGAACACATGCAGCCATCTTCTTAATCATCGCTTTCCCCTCTTTCGCCCGGTTTATTGGTCATCTGGGAGAGTACGCTATTTATCCCCTCTGCCGAGGTGTCGATATTCGCTTGGTAGCAGACCTGTCAATTCGCGAAAAATTCGGCTGAAATATTTTTCATCCGTATAACCCACTCGCTCCGCAATCCAGAAAATCGTGTTGTTTGTATTCAATAAATACTCTTTAGACTTCTCTATTCGTATAAATCGGGAGTACTCATTAAAGGTTTTCCCCATCAGATCCTTGAAGCATTGACTGAAATAGCTTCGGCTGATGTTCAGTTGCTGGGACAGACCTGAAGCTGTAAAAGCTTGGTCCAAATCATTGTGCATGATCATAATCGCTTTTTTCACGGCGTCTACAATTTCCTGTGAATACGAAGTCTGTTCATCTGACTTACGAATGCCCTCAGAGGTCTGCTTGATCCACTCTTCTACCTCGTACCAGGATTGAAAAGAATGGATCATTGAGATTCTACCCAGCGTAGTCTGGGCAAAAAGGTGATTCCATTCCATAACTATAGAGTATAGCAATCCCATCAGCTGGCCTTTATGCAGTCTTAGTGATTTGAGCTGTTCAATCAGTTGGTTGTAGTAACTATCGTTGTGGGTCCATGGTGATAGGAACCAACTTTGCTTAATACGATCCATGTCTTCATCCTTCGGTTCTATTGGAAAAGAGTCCTCCACATCCATCGAAACGGCAATGACAGGATCATAAGGGTTGTATGCATAGAATAAGGACGTTTCTGTATAATTCATAATCCAGTTTTGGATTTGCGACCATGTTCGGTCTTGTACATCGGATATAACCAGCAAGGCGCCTTGGGGAACTTGATCCAGGGATTCCTTCAGTTTATGGAACAGCTGATCCTCTACGTCCATGGGTGCCGTCCACATCCAACAGTTCCGTTCAACCTCCCATCGGATCTCGTCTACATTGGATGTCAGTTCAATCGGCCAGCTCTGTCCTGACTTGCGATCCAGTGAAACAAGTGCATACACATGGCGATAATGGACATTGGTCTCACTTAGCAGAGGCAGCTTTCGTCTTGTATTCGCCAGCTCGTCAATCCGAGCATATATTCGATGCAGCACGTGTTCGAATTGCTCCTTCTCGAGCTGAACTTTGGCTATATAGTCGATGGCTCCAAGTCTGAGCGCTTCCTGGATATAATCGAAATCTTGATGCAGTGTTAATACGACAATATGTAGTTCTGGATAGAGCTGCCTTGCAGCTCGCATCAGTTCAATACCTGACATCACCGGCATCGCGAGATCCGTCAACATCAGATCGACCGGTTGGGCTTTCAGAAAATCCAGTGCTTTCAACCCGTTACTTGCTTCTCCTACAACCTCCATATTGAACTCGTTCCACGGCATCGCAGAGCTTATTCCTTTTCGTACTAATTTATCGTCATCCACTATCAATACCTTAATCATCCTCAAACATCTTCTCCTTTGATAGGAAGTATGAGCAGTATACTTGTCCCTGTACCCAATTCACTTTCGATCACCAGTTGTGCTTGATCTCCGTACTGTGCCCTCAACATGCGGTGGACATAATTGAGTCCAATGCCCATCCCTACTTTTTTATGTTCAGTTATACGATTATTCAGAAGTCTTTGAATCGCTTCCTCGGTCATGCCTGCTCCATTATCCTGTATTAAAATATTCAGCGTTTTGGCAAGTGTAACTTCAATTTGAATAAAACCTTCGTCACTCAGTCCATGATAAAGTGAATTTTCAACCAACGGTTGCAAAATAAAACGAGGCACAGGTATTTGAAGCACTTGATCATCCGCTGAAATACGTACGTCAAATTCAAAGTCATATCGAATTTGCTGCAGGATTAGGTACTGTCTTAGCGCATCAATTTCCTCTTCCATCGTGGATACTTGCCCTAATTTACCCAAATTGTAATACAACAGCTTGTTTAAGGATTGCACCAACTTGTCAATCTCCCCTTGTCCGTTCATGACGGCCAGCCAGTGCACAGTATCCAGCGTATTCATCAGAAAGTGAGGATTGATCTGATATAACAATTTTTCCACTTCCAAATCTGCACGAATCTTCTCTTTCTGCTGCACTTCCTTGAACAGGTCGCCGATTTGATGCTGCATATTTGAGAATTCCCCCAACAGAAAATCAAACTCGGGAATTTGAGTGCGGGTCTGGCTGCCTGCCTTTTGTGGATTCTGAGACATTCCGTTAATTTCCGAATGGAACAGACCTAATGGTTTGTAAACCATCTTCCACAGAAGCCAAGCCAGAAATACGGTAAAGCCGAGAAAAAATAAAGCGACCAGCAATATTTGAAGCAACCACTGGTTTTTCTCCTGTTGATACTTAGCCTGCGAAATTACCGATATGACGCTCCAGTTCTGAGTGGAGTCCTCCTTAAACCAATGGTAATCACGGGATATTCCATCTTTTGCAGTACCTTTCGATATGCTGGAGAAATTCTCTCCGACCTTCATCGCTTCTGGAATTTCACTGTAAACAATGTTGCCCTCACCATTCAGGATTAAATGCGATAAAGCTCCTTTGTATTGATTGTAACCCAGTATATCCTGTGTAAGACGAAAGCCGGATTCGATGTAAATATATACATCGTCCCTTTGAGGCAGCTGTACCTTTCGCATAGCAGATAAAACAAGCTGATCATCAAATCGGTTCATACTCATATGGGGACCATAGTACGCAATGCCATATGATTTGGAAAGCACAGGCAAAGACTCGGGAGAAAAACGATCTTTGATGGGAAAGTTAGCGAACTGTGTAGTGCCTTCTTTCTGGAAATAGTATAAGGTCAGACCTATATTCGGATTAGTAAACGTTACGACATTTAACTCATTCTTTAATTCATCTCTAGCCTCAATCAATTCAAATATATTGGAGGAAGGCTTCAAGACTTCATCCAGTTTTTTGCCTATTGTACCACTATAGGATAATTGCTGAGTAACATGATTCAGGTTGGTAATTGAATTTTCCAGTGATGAAGTTACCTGCTGTAGATTGCTCCTAATTCCATCATTGATTTTATTCGCAAAAATGGAATCAATGGTATAGTAAGAAATTGCAAATATACTGATAAAGGGAATAAATGCGCTGAGAAAAAACAATAAAAAGATTCTTTTTTTAAGTGTCATTCCGACCCATTCTCCTTAGGTAAATGAAAGAGCAAGCCCCAGGTTATGAGCTTGCTGTTTATGAATAACAGCTCTATCAATTATCGTCTTCCTCATAGGCAGCGACCTATTTGAAAATTGGCGACATCTTAATCCGATTCAGATTGAAAAAATCAGGATACCTCCATCTCGGTGAGGTCCAATTCTGTTCATAATTATAGATTGATATTCAAATATGTCAAACGCTTTCATGGAATTCATAGAACTTATTCTCTCTTCCTCTTTGCATACATCGACTTGCCGTTTTTAATTGCTCATTGTAGTTGAATTCTCTGCATGTAAAAAAGACTCACTCCGTCTTCAACAAGTGGAATAAGCCTTCTAAGCTTTCAATAACATTTTCTACTCCTAATTCTTACAAATGTTGTTGTTGATCAGGATTGGATGCCAAAGCAACAAATAATTTCTCTCCTTCACTCAGCACTTGTAGAAATTGTTATCTGGCTAAATTGGGAGCAAACACCAGTAACGCGGCCTAACGATTCATATTTTTCCTTCTTACTAACATTTAGCTGTAAATCTCTTGTTCCAGCACCCGATTTACAGCCTTGATAAAGGCAAGATAACCACCATCGGTATCGTGCCGATGAGGAAGAGCCAAAAGCATTGTCTCTTCAACCTGGTTATCGTCTAACTCATAGCTGTTTGTCAGGATTTCTCTGATCTCATCGACGGGTGTACCGAGAGCAAACTTCTGAGCTGCTTTATAGATATCATAGTTCTCATAGATATCCTTCCGTGTCACCTTCTGCAAATCGATAAAATCATATATTTTTTTAACGAAATACAGCACCGCCAGCACAATTGAGATCAGACCCGCAATTGTTAAAATTTCATTCATTCCCCATACCTCTTTCCCTTTCCACTCAGTTGACAGCTTAGCCGATGAAACAGACGAACATGGGAGTGCCCATCTCACATGCCAAACCTCTTTATCCTCTCTACTTCCGAATTCAGCGTAACATTTTCACCATTAGTTTAGGATTAGGGTTTTCATATAGGTATAAAGATCACCTTAAGATTTAGATGACAGATGAAAAATAAAGAGACCATGCTCCAAAAGAGCATGATCTCTAATTACATCATTATAATATGATTACCTAGCCATCATCTCCAACCTGAAGCATACGATAACCAACTCCGATATGTGTTTGAATAAACTTAGTTTGTGATGATGTTTTTTCTATTTTTTTTCTCAGCGTTGCCATAAACACACGCAGGGCAGGAATGTCATAGCTGTGGCTGCCCCAGATTTCATGCAGAATAAAATTATGGGTCAGTACTTTGCCTACATGTTTTGCCAGCAGGCAAAGCAGTTTATATTCGCTTGGGGTCAGATGAATTTCTTCTTCACCAATCCATACGCATCCTGCTGCATAATCAATTCTCAAATTTCCATTAATAAAGCTGGAAGCATCCTTCAGGAGCTTATCACTGTCATTTCGAATTCTTCGTAAACTGACTCGAAGTCTGGCCAGCAGTTCTTCTACACTGAAGGGCTTTGTTAGATAATCGTCCGCTCCAGCATCCAGCGCATCTATTTTATCCCGATCTTCGCTGCGTGCGCTGACCACGATAATAGGCATATTCGACCATGCACGAAGCTTTTTTATGATATCTACACCGTCCATATCCGGCAGCCCCAAATCCAGAATCATTAGGTCCGGCTGCTTGGATACTGCTTCTAAAATCGATGCTTCCCCTGTTTCAGCCGTATGATATTTATAACCCTGTGTCTCCAGGGTTGTCGTAATCAGCTTGCGGATGGGTTTATCGTCCTCCACAACAAGGATAAAAGGTTTATTCATGAACATTCACTTCCTCAGCTTGCAGGGTAAAATAAAAAACCGTCCCTTTAGGGACATTGTCCTTAACACCAATAGTACCTCCATGAGCATTCACAATTGATTTGCACAGAGAAAGCCCCAGCCCTAATCCACGGCGTCCGTCCCCATGAATGTTGTCTGCCGTATAAAACATCTCAAACAGTCTGACCTTGACTTCTTCTGAAGAAATACCGGGGCCATCATCTGAGATTTCTACAACGACTATATGTCTTTCGTGTCTTGCGGAAATCGTGATGTGAGAGCCATCTTGGGTATATTTGATTGCATTATCAATCATATTGATCAATACCTGAACAATAAGTCGGGAGTCCATTCGAGCCATCATCAATTCATCATCCAATTCCGTCTGAATGACATGCTTCACACTGTTGCGATTCACATGAAGCAGAGCCTCCGAAATGACTTCCTCCATTAATTCTGCCTGAAAATTAAGATTTAGAGTACCACCTTCGATTCGACTAATGGACAGCAAATTTTCTACTAAATTGATCAGCCACATGGAATCGTCATATATATCCGTATATAGACCTTTTTTTTGTTCCTCGTTTAGTACCTCTGAGTTTCCAAGAAGAATCCCCGCATTGCCTGAGATGCTGGTAAGAGGAGTGCGTAAATCATGAGAAATGGACCGAAGCAGACTGGCACGGAGTTGCTCCTGCTGGATTTGCATGGAGATCTCTTGTTGTCTTTCGTTCAGTTTTTCTTTCTCCAGCGCCAGCGCGCATTCTCCCAGCATGGCAAGCATTAGGCTATTTTCAAAAACTTCTAAAGGTTCTTCCTCATCCATTACAATAGCTGCCACCGCAAGAACCTGATCTCCTCCACGCACCGCATGATATAGACACTTAGCGCCAAAAAAAGTATCCGTCGTAGCTCCTGCACGCTTGTTGTTTTTATATACCCACTCTGCAACTGCACGTTCGTAGCCTCCTGTGTAGACCCCTGGATCAACTGCAGATTCTTTCTTTGGAAAAAACTGCGGCGCCGACAGTTCCCCTTGGTCAACTGAATAGAAAATGACCATTCTGTCCAACAACTTCACCATTTGATGCGCCATTTCATTAATAATAGCCGGAGAGTCTTTGGCCTGTTGCAATTTCCGGCTTGTTTCCAGAAGCACCTCGGTACGGTAAGCTTTTTGAGCGGATTGCCGAGCCTGCTCTCTTACTCGCATAGTTAGTGTACTCGTCATGAAAGAAGCAGCCAGCATGACCAGAAAGGTGACCGGATAGCCTGAATCATAAGCCTGTAAAGAATAATAAGGCTCGGTAAAGAAATAATTAAACACAAGTACACTCATAACCGAAGAAATGGCGCTATACATTCTGCCCTTGGTCACAATTGCATTTAACAATACCCCTAGAATGTACACGGTGATAATGTTAGCTTCTCGGAATTCCAAATACTTAAACCACAAGCCAATAATTGTGCACACAGCCAAGATAACAATGGTCTTGATAGTATCTGCCAACGACAGCATTGGGTATTTTTCGTAAAAAGGCAATCTTTTATATAAGGAGGACTGAGTATAGGGGATTTGCTCAGCCAGCCTAAGGTTTTCCCTTAACTCCGCTTTATTTTTTGATGTCAATTCTCTCGCTTCTGGTGTTTCCACAAACAACGCGGTGAAATGACCATGAAAAGCTGCCGCCATTCTTGCTGCTGTTCGGATCACTTTCTTATTGGAAGCAGCCGAAGACAGGCAGACCAGAATATGTTCTTTCGTATCAGATTCATTTGTTATCGCCTGCTCACTGATTTGCTCCGCAATTCGGTTTAACTGACTTGCTGTATTACGCAAAGCAATTTCACGTAGAGCCGTCAGCTTCTCCTTGGTAAATAAATGAGCCTGTGTATTCTCCTCCTCAGGATAAATCTTTCCCCTATTCAAACGTCCTATTAAATCATCCGGTTCAATATCGACTAATTCCACCTGATCAGCACTGTCAAATACACTGTCCGGTATGCGTTCGTCAACGGAAATGCCAGTAATGGAGTAAACAATATCCGTTAGGCTTTCGAGCTGTTGAACATTCATCGTCGTATATACATGAATTCCTTCGCGAAGAAGCTCCTCCACATCTTGATATCTTTTTTTATGTCGGCATCCTGCCGCGTTGGTATGGGCCAAATCGTCCAATAATATAAGGTCAGGGCTTCTCTGGAGCGCTTGGTCCAGATCAAATTCCTTAGTTGAGGATTCTTTATTTGAAATTTTGATGTAAGGAAGAAGTTCAAGTCCTTCCAACAGCGCCGCAGTGTATGGCCGGGCATAATGTTCAATATATCCAACTACGATATCTATACCCTCTTTTTGCTCTTCGTGGGCGTCGCTAAGCATCGCACAGGTCTTCCCAACACCTGGTGCATATCCAACATAAACCTTCAATCTTCCTCTTCTTTTCCTTACCGGCAAGTCAGTAATTTGATCAAATATGGACTCGGCATCGTTCTGTTTTGCTGCCATCCTGTGCCCACCCTCTATTATATATCTCTCAATCCTTAGTATATCATGGGCAAAATCAGTACCGTATTACGAATTCGCCTACAGCATTAAGATTGTATTAAGATCCGTTCTTATGTAATAACATCCTTAAAGAAGCCTCAAAATCCTGATTCTATACTAGCTTTCTCAGTGGAAGGATAGCAGCAAAATAATATAAAAAACTTTCTCAAGCTGGCTAAGTGCGAACTTAAATAAGTTTCAGTTTTTTTGAAAAGCCTATACAACAAAAAAAGCCGCCAAAATAGCGACTTTCAATAGGACTATGTTCTTGTCCCTCGACAAATGCTGATCTGAACCGCCAAGCTCAATATTGCATTGCAAAACGACCGAGCCGTAACCTTGCATTAGCGGGTAAAAGAATTCATGCAATGAGATAGGTTTCCCAAAAGCCATTCATACAAGCCGCTCCCCTGGACCTCCCGACCAAGCTGTATTTTCTTTCTTGGAAGTCAACATCTCTTCGCCTGTGCTTTGTGCTTTGGGGAAAGTATAGCTATTGTTCGTTTTCCCTATAGCGTTGCTTGCTGTCACTTCCAGCGTATAGCGGGCACCGGGCAGATCACCCGTGCCTATCGTTAGTTTGTGGTCGGTAGTAAAAAACCGCCGTTCAGTCTCTAAGTACCACTGTCGACATCGGTGTAATTGAGCATCTCCTGACTATCCCCTTGGAATGTTCCTTCCGGTTTATCGATCGGAACCGTCGGTTTTGTCCCATTGGGATTTTGCGGAGTAATCCGTCCTTCCTTGATCCATCTCTCGCCACTTACGGCATATCCAGGCATTTGCGATCCGGGTATCTGATTTCCACTTGAGTTGAATATGACCTTCGCCTGCGTCCAGTCCGGGGCCCTATACACGAACCAGCCATTGCCTTCATCCTGCATGGCCACGCCCGGCCAAGCAGAGCCTTCCCTGAGCGGAGTCATGGAATCATCGTAGTAGTAGATGTTCGGTACTCCCCAGCCGGAAGGCTTGTAGAAATGAACGGTCATGCCCGAGCTCGGTTCCTCCTTCGTATACCTGAACATCTTCTCTGTTTGACCAGACAAATTCGCGGCGACTATTTTCAGAACAAACGTCGATCCGATTGGAGTTCCAGCGCCAATGCTGACCATATCTCCCGAACTGAACGGAGTCACCGGCCCCCCGTTCAAAGTGTAGGTTGCCGAGTCTGCATTGGAATAGTTCATTCTCACGTTAACAGAATCTGTGAAAAAGGCTCCTTCCCCAGGATCGACGGATACTGACGGAGTTTGTTGCGCTGCGCTATACAGTACGGCGATCCTGCCTCCGTCCAGATGGCCGGTAATTCTGCCGTTCGACACCGTAAACGATCCACCACCATTGGCCTTGTTCTGGTAAACGCCGTCCTCCAGTCTGGTAGGGGAGTTGATTTGAGCATTGCCTCCAAGATTCACAATCGTCATGCCTTTGGTTCCGCGTTCAACCTGCATAATTTGATTCCCTTGCGTCCTAATGTATTCGTCTTGACCTACCATGGCATTGTGGAACTTGTTAATGGCAACGACGTCCGGGTCCTTCCAGAGCGTATTCCCCGCATCGCCGAGCCGATTCGCAAATTTCCCACCTCCTGTCGGTCTGTTGAAGAACAGAGAGGTCGTCTCCGCCCGGGAGGCGATGATTGCCCAGCCCATTTTGATTTGCCAATCGTTCAACCCCGTCGATTCGCTGTTGTCGTTGGCATAAGTGTCATGCGATTCGACCCAGGTAACTAATTTGGAGGGGCTTACATTATTAGCGTTAAAAGATTTGGCCGCATCAACATTGATGCCACCGTGATAACCAACGGCGCTTCTGACACTGTCCCCATAGCTGGAGGCGGCCAAGCTGAGGTAATTGGCATAGCCGGCAAAGTTGTCAGCTCCACCTTGAAGCACTTCTCCGTAATTAAACAGTCTATCTTTATTGTTTAACGAACCCAGTACCCGGGGCCAGAAGTTGGAGCCCCCCGGATCGTTGGGCAACTCAATATGCTTGGCGGCGTCGAATCTGAAGCCGTCGGCGCCCAAGGAAATGGCGTCATTCAGGAAGCCGATAATGATATCTTGCAATTCCTGATTAGACGTGTTGAGGTCGGGCAGACCAATTCCCCACTGTGTGACTTGCCAACGGTCATTCCAGTTTTCCACACCTCTGGCCTCATGCCAGAAATAGCTGTTATTCTTGATTGCCGAATCAACATTATGCGCCGGCTGATACTGCTGATTTCCACCGCCCGCATTCCCCGTATGATTGGCGACAACATCAACAATGATACTTATGCCGTATTTATCCGCTTCCTGGCAAAGCTGTCTGAAATCATCCCTGCTTCCCAATTGAGAGTTGCCGATTTTAAAGTTGATGGGCTGGTACAAAATCCACCACTTGCTGCCTTCTGTCAACCCTTCCTTGCTGGCTTGGATTGGCGAAGTTTGCACCGCTTTAAATCCCGCCTGAGCCAGTTCCGGAAGGTTTCTGGTGATGTTGTCAAAAGACCAGTTCCACGCATGAAAAATAAGACCATCCTTCGTTCTTTCCGGGAGTTCGTAGTTTGCGACAGCCGATAGCTTCGCATCCGAACCTCCTAACTGCCGAACATCGGCATTCGCCTGTGCTTCGGGAGTAAAGCCATTCGTTTGCAACAACAATACGACAAAGAGAACGATACTCCAGGTACGCCTCAAGATGGGGCTTGTCTTCCTCCTCATACTAAACTCTCCTTTTAAATTTTATTTTACAACCAACCTCTCTTGAGAGATTAGGAGTAAATAAAAGAGGGCAAAACAACATGTATACGCTTCCAAAAAGGGCAATCGTTTGCACATAATTGAGCTCAACGACATGATTTCATTTATTTGACAATTTGTCAATGCTTATATTAAAGATAAATTTCCAACGGCCTTTTTTCCCCCTCATTATTATTCACTGTGCCTTCAAGACTTTTTGGACGTTGACTTCAATTACGAACTGGTTTTCTTAGATTTGAATAATGTCCCTGCAATTGCATTGACTAGTAAAAGTATGGTTGATATAATCATAAAAGGAAAAATCATTGGCATAGTGCCCTGTGGATGTTTTTTTCATATTTTCTTTTGTAAGCGCGTACAATGATTTATTTCCCTACATACCATGGAGGAGGCGATCAATGAATCTATTTTATCCAAATAAATGCCTTTCTTTTTTTTACTTTTAATGCAACCGGTTGCAAAATCCATTCCACTAAATATTATCAGGAGGTTGTTAACTTGCTAAGAAAAAAAACTGGGAGTTTTATTTCTTGGTTGATTATTTTATCGCTTTGCTTCAACTTCTTCGGCTTACCCGGCGTAGCTTCGAGTAACAACGATTATACAGCCACCTACACGAATTCCACAGCGACTGCTCTTCCATCGACAACCGCTTCGATCACGTCTACCGTTACCGCAACGTATACACCTACCACAACAACTAAATCAACTCAAACTGGGTTAACGGTTCACTTTAAGAAACCTTCAAGCTGGAATTCAGCGATTCGAATCCATTACTGGAACCTGAATCCGGCAAGCGTTCCGATAAGCGGGGCGTGGCCGGGAATCCTGATGAAGTCGGATGGAAATGACTGGTACAGCTACACCATTGCCGATGCCACAGGCTCAAGCCTCATTTTCAATGACAGTAGCGGCAAACAAACGGCCGACTTGTCCCGCAGTGTGAAAGAGGGCTGGTATTACACAGATAACACATGGTATGATGTCAGCCCGGAAATGCCTAAAATTCCGGCGATTTCCGCCTCTCCTGTACCCAAAACATATGATTCGTCCCAAACGGTGACGCTTTCCAGCACCAGCAGTGATGATAAGATTTACTATACGATAGATGGTTCGACACCTACGACATCCTCGACCTTGTATACCTCTCCAATCCAAGTTGCTTCCTCTTTGACCATTAAGGCCTTCGGTATCAACTCAATCGGTCAAACTGGAAATGCATCCTCTTTTGATTATGTAATTGACCTGAATGCAGATCTGCAAGCTCCGACAATCACAGCGAATTTGCCTGCCGGGCATTCTGATTCCTCGGTGACTGTATCCTTTAACCTGAAAGATAACAAGGCGGCAACGACCAAGGCATACTATACGGAGGATGGTACAGAACCAACCACAAGCTCAAAAGTCTATATTCTCGGCAACGCACTGACCGGATTGACTGGACCGTCTATTCTTATCTCCAAGACTACGACATTAAAATTTCTCGTTATAGACGGCGCTGGTAATCAAACCAAGCAGAGCTTTGTTTATAATATTGGAAATAAGAAGGATTTTCGGGAAGACACCATCTATTTCGTGATTACTTCTCGGTTCTATGACGGTGATCCGAGCAACAACGTGCACGCATGGGATGATGGAAAGGCGCGCAATCCAGATTCGGACCCGGCTTGGAGAGGAGACTTTAAGGGGCTGATTCAAAAGCTCGATTATATCAAAGCCCTCGGATTCAGCGCCATCTGGATTACACCTGTTGTGCAAAATGCCAGCGGTTATGATTACCATGGTTACCATGCTTTAAATTTTGCCAAAGTAGACCCACGGTATGAATCGGCGGGAGCTTCTTATCAGGATTTGATCAATGCAGCCCATGCCAAAGGGCTGAAGGTTATTCAGGACATCGTCGTCAATCATACGGGTAATTTCGGTGAAGAGAATCTGTACCCCATGTTCAAGAAAGATCCGGCTAAACCGGATACTGCTAACAACTTGGTGAAAACTACGGATAAGCTGCCACCAAACTATGATACTATGACACCCGATCAGCAGTATCAGGCAAGGCTCGCCTTAATGAAGAACGAGGGAACGAACAATAACATTTACCATACAGAGAAAAGTCTTTCCTGGGAATCCTATACGGTTCAGACTGGTCAGATAGCGGGAGATTGCGTGGATTTGAACACGGAAAACCCTGCAGTTAACAAATATTTAATTGATACCTACAATCACTATATTGACATGGGTGTTGACGCTTTCCGTGTCGATACGGTGAAGCATGTGAGCCGGTATATTTTCAATAAATACTATATTCCTGCCTGGAAAACAAGAGGCGGCTCGGATTTCTATATTTTTGGAGAAGTAGCCACACGTTACAGAGATGTTTGGAACAGTGGAATTCCGGCGATCTCGACGCCATTCTATACTTGGAAAAGCTCGAAATCGTATCCGGGCGATGGAAAGAATGACTACGCCTCCAATAAAGCGTCAGTTGAACAAGAGTGGACGGACAACTCTACTACAGCAGGACAGCCAACCTCGAACAATGCTCTCTTAAACGGAAATACCTATCATACGCCTGACTATTCGATGAAATCGGGCATGGATGTGATTGATTTTCCAATGCATTGGGCATTCAAGACCGCGCATGAAGCATTCAATATGAGAAGTGGCGACCAATACTATAATGATGCTACGTGGAATGTAACCTATGTCGACTCGCATGACTATGCTCCTGACCAGGCTCCGGAAAATCAAAGATTCGCGGGCACACAGGACACTTGGGCTGAGAATCTCGATCTGATGTTCACCTTCCGCGGAATACCCGCTATCTTCTACGGCTCCGAAATCGAGTTTCAAAAAGGGGCAACTATTGATACAGGTCCAAACGCACCGCTAAGCAAAACGGGACGAGCATATTTCGGCGATCACGTGGAAGGCAATGTTACGGTACAAGATTACGGCAAATACACAAATGCTACTGGCACGCTTGCGGAATCGCTCAACCATCCTCTGGCGAAACATATCAGACAGCTTAATTTAATCAGAAGAGCTGTTCCCGCCTTGCAAAAAGGCCAGTATTCCACAGAGAATGTGTCGGGCAATCTGGCGTTTAAGAGAAGATATACCGACAGTGCCAAAGGCATTGACAGCTTTGCATTGGTCACGATTTCAGGAAACGCCACGTTTACCGGAATTCCGAACGGAACCTATGTGGATGCGGTGACCGGTGATTCCAAAACCGTTACTGATGGCAAGATTACCCTGACATGCTCCGGCAAAGGAAATGCAAGGGTATATGTATTGAATGGTAGAGGTGGAATTGGAGAAACGGGAACCTATCTGAAGTAAACGGTAGTATGTCTTAGATAACTGAAGCAACCTCAGTTCGGTATTGCACTGTGCTAAGGTTGCTTCCAATTAAAAAGTATATCTAAGAGAGAGAGTCAGGATATTGCTCTGAACTAAATTTTTAACGGATGGGAGTGAACCAAGATGCCCCAACGACAGCTTCTATGTGCGTAAATTCTTCCGTATATTTAATGACCAACAACCATCAAGTATTAGTGGGTTATCCCGCCCCTAGAACTTATAAAGCGTGAGCACGTACCCTGCTCTCTTGTCCATTCCGTTGTTGTTTATCCCCCCTGCATTGCTCCCCGAAGGATAGAGGCTATCAGACGCTTAATGAATGAAAAAAATGATTTAGATGGTCGGCAAACAATTTAGGATTTTCCATAGCGGCGAAATGACCGCCTTTATTCGCTTTCTCCCAGTACGTAATATTATAGACGCGTTCTACCCAGCTTCGGGGAGGCGTGGGCAGCTCCTTGGGAAATAAGGAAACCCCTGTTGGAACAGTAACACGCTGACCTTCGGTGAAATGCAGTTTATTATTCACGCGATCCCGAGACCCACGACTGTTGGATAACATCTTTTGTGTACGTACATGGTATAGAATTCGCGCAGGTCAGTGTTATGGAACTGGATCGTAAATTTACAGATATTGATTTTGAACTAGTGCAATTTCTTTGTGAGCTGGTTTCGGTAGAATTGCAAAAGAACGACTTTTATAATTGTAATCAAGGAATGATGCATAGCTTTTTGCTTTCCGAACTGCTCACAGGCGAGCTCAATGATGCTAATGTCATCGCAATGCGACTGGCTCATCTGGAATGGACGCGTACACCTTACCTGAGAGTGATGACCTTGACAGACCTCAAGAACGGCTTTTTTGACGGGAAAGTTCAGTTAGTTGCACAGCATATGATCCAATTGCTACCGGATAGCCGCTGGATCGTATATCAGGGACGTATTGTGTTTCTCATTTCCCTCGTTGATTCATCCTGTAAAATCATTGCTGAAGAAAAACGATTTCTGGAATTTTTCCAAGTAAACGTTCTAACTGCTTCGCTGAGTAACTGCTTTAGTCATTTAACTTTTTTGCGAAAATATTATAAGCAATGCCTAACCACCGTCGAGATTGGTTTCCAACTTAATTCAAACAAGCCAGTGTATATGTATGAGGACTATCTCTTCGAGCATATTGGAAAGATCATATCGGAACAGAACGATCTCGCTGACTTCTGCCATCCAGTTATCCAAAAGTTAATTGCTTATGACAATGGCCACAAAACAAGTTTACTGCCCACCCTTGAAGCCTATCTTCAATATGTGGACACTCCAAATCTTGCTGCTAAAACACTTTTTATTCATAGAAATACTTTGTTCTATCGAATCAACAGGATACGTGAACTTTTCGAGATTGATCTAAGCGATGGTGATATTCACCTGAAGCTTCAAATGACTCTTCATTTTCTAAAACTGAAAACACAACGCGGCGATCCTCAAGATCAGTGATAGAAGGCTAAGAATATGCAAAAAAACATGCAGACAAAATTTCTTGTCGATACTTTGTCTGCACGCTGGTCTTTTCTAGCTACCATAAGCATTCAGATAGTTCGCTGCTGTTCTAAGATGAGCAGCAGTTTTTCTAATTCCATCATTATTCAGCTTACCAGCTTTAGGCCAACTGCTGAACCGAGTACCATCGCGATGAACAGAATTCTCGCGGTATTACGCGGCTCACTGTAGAAGATCATGCCCAATATGGCTCCGCCAGAAGCTCCAATACCGGTCCAGACAGCGTAGGCCGTTCCCATTGGTAGTGTTTCCATGGCCAGGGATAGAAACAAAAAGCTCAATCCAAAGCCTGCAAGCAAGTAAAAAGCAGACAGGAAATTCCGGTCTTTATGGAGTTTATTAATCATGAGAACTCCCATCATCTCAAATACGCCTGCCAAAATAAGAAATACCCAGTTCATACGTCAGTGCACCTCTTTTCCTTGTTTCTTCTCTTTGCTCTGTATTTTGAGCCCTACAACTCCGAGCAGAAGCACCCCAATTAGCAACAATTTAGATCCCTGTACCTCAGCACCAAACAACAAAATTTCTGCTAATACAGTGCCGGCCGTTCCCAATCCGACAAATACTGCATACACCGTACCTACCGGAAGCGTACGGGAAGTCATAATCATGAGTATGAAACTTACTAAAATGGCAACTAAAGTGCCCCCCCACTCTAACCAGCCGCTGGCATGTTTCAGGCCGATGACCCATCCAACTTCGAATAATGCCGCAACTACAACAGATAACCATGTCTTGTTCATTCTGTGCTTCCTCCTTTTAGATAATGCTGCAAATGTAGTATGGATTTATAGCAGCAATAAAAAAAAGCCTGAGAGAATACTGCATACAGCAGTTTTTCTCCCAGGCTTTTATCCCTCCGTGGCACAGTACGACGACTGTGAGTTTTCTCTCGGACCAGCCGATATTACATCGCGGAACCCTAGAAAACATTTTTGAATTCAATTTTAGTTAACGTTTTACACAGTAGTGAATCCATTACAATATAAAGAATAATAAGAATTCGTGTATCATCCTAAACTTATATCATTGTTTTGGTCATTATGAAATCAATTTGTTCTTCATCACCCATATAAAAAGAGTGTACGCCAATTTGAACAAACCCCATTTTCTTATAAAAAGCAATGGCGTTTTCATTTTTTTCCCATACACCAAGCCAGATTTTCTTTTTATTATGTTTCATCGCAATTTCCATAGATTTATTTAGTAGATATTTACCAAGCCCCTGTTTTTGAGATTTGTTTTTTATATAAATCCTCTCTATTTCGAGCGACTCACCACCCATTTTTTCGGATTGGGCCTCATTTATATTTACCTTTAAATATCCAGCAAGTTCTTCATTGAAATAGATGAAAAAGAATTCTGAAGAGACGTTGGACAATTCCTTCTCCAACTGTTTAAAGTTAAATGCTCTTTCCAGATAGGCCTTCATATTTTCAGGTGAATTCAGATCCTTAAAAGTATCGTTGAATGTTTCAATACTTATTTCTTGGAGTATTTGTAGATCTTCACGGCTGCACTTTATTATTTTTACAGTCACTTTAAATTATCGCCCTTTCATATAAATCAGTAATTTCTCTTGTTCCCCTTTTTTACAAATTCCCATTCATCACCTATATTTTTTCTTACTCTTTGAAGAAGATTAAAAATGGTGTTTACTTCACTTTCCGAAAATCCCGCTAATGCAACATTATCCGAATAATCATGTTCTCTTTTTATAAAAGGATAGACTTTATTCCCTTTTTCTGTTGGAAAGAGTTTATTAATTTTTTTGTTATGCTGATCCTCTTCCTTTTCAATAAATCCGTTAATAACAAGTTTTTTTATAGCACGAGATGCGGTTGTTCGATCTACTTTTATCATCTCGGCTAACTTTTCTTGAATGATTCCTGGGTTTTCACATATTCGTACAAGGTATAAATATTGTCCTTTTGTAAGGTCATATTCTTTAAATTCGATATTGCTTATAGAATCTAATGCTCTTGCGATCATTCCAATTTCACGAAGTACTTCCTTCATAATGGACTCCTTTACCCCTGTTTTGTTGCAAATGCAATAAAAATGATATATATTGAATTTACCCTATTTTTATTGCATTTGCAACATAAAATTATATTAAAGAGGTCGAGTAAATTGAAATATATTTTTTTCGTATTAGGAATTTTTATATTATCCCTTGGAATTTCGTTCACTATACAATCAGACCTTGGGGCTTCACCTTTTGATGCACTTTTAGTAGGACTGTCTATAAATGTAGGGCTTACTGTGGGAAGTTGGGAAATCATAATAGCTATAATATTGATAGGTTGTAATTCGCTTTTAAAAAGACAAACACCAGAAGTTTTGGGGTTGTTAACAGCATTTATAACGGGTATTGGTATTGATATGTGGCTTTTTTTACTGCACAATTTGATAACACCTGAACTATGGTACAGCAAAGTTGTTTGTTTTGGAATTGGTTTAGTTGTTGTAGGATTAGGAACTGCAACATATTTACAGACAAATTTTGCACCCATTCCAGTTGATCGATTAACATTAATCATAAAGGAATTAACTAAAACAAATCTATTTTTTTCGAGAACATTCATCTACCTTATATTCTTGATCATAGCAGTCCTTTTAAACGGACCCATTGGCATTGGAACCTTGTTAACCGTTTGTTTAGGGGGGCTAATACTCAATTACTTTATGCCATTTACTAAAAAAATACTTGACCGCATATTAACACACTCTGCTACATCACCAAATCATGAGAAAGATAAAAGAGACTGAAGCTTGATGCTCATATCTCTTTGTTTCGATCTTAAGTTTGTCTTGGTCGAGCTTCAGTCATAGCATTTTTTTCGGGACTAACGCCTGCGCTTGTTATCCTGCTAGCTCCTTTGCTTTGGGAAGAGACGCCGTTTTAGTGCAGCTAGTCGGATTCTGTATCATTATCCTCTCTCTTATCGTTGTTAGATACAAGCGAGATCTGCAAGTAGGACAGTATCAAGACTGGCAATGGGGCATACTGGCCATCTTGTTTTATAGGCTTTGTAATTAAGATTAGACAAGTTCCTTCTTCAACAGATGTAATTTTTAATGAAGCAAAACAAAAAATCAAAAAAATAAAGGGACACTTTTAGAACGTGTCTCAATTCTATCTAAAAGAAAAAATGAGTCGTCAAGAGATATTCGGCTTAATTCTTGCATTGATTGGAATTATCGTAATTAAAATGATGGTTTAATCAAATTGATCTTTAAACTGCATATAAATCAAACCAGCAATTTCTAACAAAAGAAGACCCGCGTTATTGAAACGCGGGTCTTCTTTTGTTAGAGTTCATTGAGCTTACTCAAAGTGGTACCTTTTATATAATCTAAACAATTCGGAATATAAAATGGAGCTAATCCATCTTATACTCTTCCCCTAATATATAATGTGCATAATCAACCTAAACTCGACGAATTGTTTATAATACTTAAATTTTCAAAGGGAATTGTATTTTTTTTAATGTTAGTACATGAGCGTTGTGTCGGAAAAAGAATACTTTGCAGGCAAGGCAGTCGGACAAGCCGCCACCCTCTGCACACGCAAAGTGAAATCATTGCATTTTAGAAAACGGATTTAGAAAACAAAGTCGATGGAATCCGGTGAGAAGCCTTCCGGCTGCTCGTCCGAGTTCACCTGAATATCGCTTAACAGCAAATCTGGATCGATTCCAATCTGGGACAGGATCGCTATCAAATCTCTGGTTAATCTCTCAATAGCGTCAGCCCCAAATAGCTTCGTGCAATATTCAAAGGAACCCTTCATCTCCCCATCTTCATCACTCATAGACAAAGTCAAATCGAATTTGGAAATACGATGCTCCCGAACATACGGGCTGAAGGACAGTGTTTCAAGCTTCGCTTCCGGCGACTCTGTGTTTTCCAGTACAAACATGGTGTCGAATAACGGGTTACGGCTTGCATCCCGTGTTACATCCAGCTTTTCCACCAACTCTTCCAGTGGATAATCCTGATGCTCGAAGGCTTGCAGCGTACGATCTCTGGCTTCCTGCAAGTAGCTGTGGAACGTTTGGTTGCCCTTCGGCTGATGCCGGATGGCTAGCGTATTGACGAACATTCCGATCAGTGGCTCCAGCTCAGGCAACAAGCGGCCTGCTACCGGCGTACCGATGATCAAATCGTCCTGACCGCTGTATTTGGACAGCAGAACGGTGTAGGCGCTCAACAGTACCATGTACAGTGTACTTCCGGTCTGTGCCGCAATTCGGTGCAGTTGCTCGGATACATTCGCGTCCACTGTAAATTCATACATCGCACCCTCGAAGCTGCGAACAGCAGGTCTAGGATAAGCAATTGGCAAATCCAGTACCGGCAATTCTCCGGCTAAATGCTCCAGCCAGAAGTGTTCCCGGCGTTGGTATGATTCACGCTGCATCTCCTGCTGCTGCCACACGGCGTAGTCCTTGTACTGAATTTGCAGCGGCTCTAATTCCTGCCCTTCGTACAGTTGTACCAGCTCCTGCACGATATTGTTCGACGATACACCGTCTGAAATAATATGGTGCATATCGTACATCAGGAGATGGCGCTCTGGTCCGGTTTGAAGAAGACGGACACGCAGCAGTGGTGCCTGACGAAGGTCAAAGCTGCGCACAAAGGACTCGATATAGGCATCGGCTTCGGACTCCCTGGCCTGCAGGTGCTCTACTGCAAACTCCACTTGATCGTACACCCGCTGAACGACCTCGCCTTCCACCATTTCAAAAGAAGTCCGCAGCGTTTCATGGCGGGCTATTAACTGACGGAACGCATCCTCCAGCCGATCGACCTGAAGCGGCCCCTCCACGGTTAATACACCCGGCATATTGTAGCTGAGATCCCCACCTTCCAGATGGCTCAAAATGTACAGTCTTTTTTGAGCCGAGGAAACCGGGTAGTACGCCTGTTGCGCCGCCGCAGGAATCACCGTATAGGTGTCTGTGCCGTGCGTTGCGATGAGCTGGGCTTGCTGCTCAATCGTAAAGTGTTGGAACACCTCACGCAGCGTAATCCGGCTGTCCAGTTCCTGATGGATTTTGGCCACCAGCGTCGTTGCCCGCAGGGAGTGCCCACCCACGTCAAAGAATGAGTCGGTGACTCCTACGCTGGACAGCTTCAAGACATCCTGCCAGATTTGGGCTAGCTTGGCTTCCAGCGGCGTCCGCGGTGCAACGTACTCCAGGCCTCCTTCGAGGCGTGCTTCCGGCGCCGGCAGCGCCTTGCGGTCGATTTTCCCGTTCGGTGTCAGCGGGAAACGATCCAGTTGTACCACATACGTCGGGATCATGTAATCGGGCAGCTTCGGCTGCAGCGCATTCCGTAGCTCCGGCAAACTCAGGGACGCTGAAGCTATGATATAGGCACACAGATCCTTGTGTCCATCTTCGTTTTCCCATGCTGTGACGATGGCTTTCTGAATGCCGTCCACGGTCAGCAGCTGCGCTTCCACCTCACCCAGCTCGATCCGGTACCCCCGGATTTTCACTTGGTGGTCAATCCGGCCCAAATACTCAATGCTGCCGTCTGGCAACCACCGGGCCAGGTCGCCCGTTCGGTACATTCGGTGTGCGTAAGTGCTGTCCGCTTGATCGGTTGCTGCCGCAACAGCGAACGGATTCAGGACAAACTTCTCTGCCGTCAGCTCTGGCAGATTCAGGTATCCTCGTCCGACACCTGCACCCCCGATATAGAGTTCACCTGCGATACCGATCGGTACCAGCTGTTGCTGGCTGTTCAGGATGTACACCGACTGGTTCGCGATCGGCGTTCCGATAGATACCGTATGCTCCCCTTTTTCCAGCAGTGCGTTCAGGGACTCCATATCTTCAATCGTATAAGCGGTCGCATCTACCGTCGTTTCGGTCGGACCGTACACGTTCGTAATCACCGGACGATACCCGGCCCATTTGTGTAGGAACACATGTACCAGCTGCACGGATAATGCTTCGCCACCGATCAGGTAATGCTTCACTTCCGGTGCTTCCGTCACACTGACACTTTCATTCAAAATATGCAGATGCGCAGGTGTGCCGTCCGACAAATCAATCCGGTGTGTGCGGTAGTAGGCGATCAAATGCTCTCCGCTCAGACTGACGTCACGGGACACCACATGCAGGGTGTGGCCTAACAGCAAGCTGGCAAAGATTTGCTTCACCGAAGCGTCAAATACAAATGCTGACAGCCATGCGACATGAAGCGGCTGTTCGTAACGACTGTATACTCGTTTCCATAAAGCATCTACCAGATTGCTAACACTGCTCTGCTCAATCATGACCCCTTTCGGCTGACCGGTGGTGCCTGACGTATAAATCATATAGGCCAGGTTATGCGGGCCGGCGATAGGGATCAGGTTGCTCGCATCCTGTGCTCCCAGTTGAGCTTGAGCGTCCTCGTCATCCAAGACTACAGCTCGAACTGTGGATGGCAAGCTGAGCGACAGGTTGGCAACTCTACTTGTAATCACGACCTTGGCCCCACTGTTTTGGAGCATGTAGTCGATGCGCTCCTGTGGATACATCGTATCCATCGGCACATACGCGCCTCCGGCCTTCAGTACCCCCAGAATGCTCACCAGAATATCCGCAGAACGTTCCAGCAATACGCCCACCGGTTGATCTGCTTCGACCCCTTCCGCTCGTAACACACGAGCCAATTGGTTCGCACGCTCATTTAGCTCAGTGTAGGTCAGCGCGGTGGCCCCAGACACAACGGCTATCCGCTCAGGGTTGCGCTCAGCTTGCTCTTCAAAGCGTTCGCTGAGCGAATGGCCTTGCACCTGTCTGTGTTCAGCACAACGCACGCTATGTGCATTCGGATCATTGAACACCTTCAGAATCTGCTCGGTTTCTTCCGCCGTAATCAACTCCAGCTCTCCCAGCTTCGCATCCGGATTCGCCGCCACGGCTTCGACCAAGCGAACAAAGTGACGCGTCATCCGTTCTACCGTTTCGCGCTCGTACAACGCAGTTGCATACTGCAATCCAAACTGGATGCCTGCCTCTTCCTCTCTAGCTTCCATCATCAAATCAAACTTGACTGGCGTTTGTTCCAGGCCGTATGGACGGAAGCTCAGGTTTGCCAGTTGCAGTTCGCCTTCCTCAGTCGTTTGCAGCGTAAACATCGTATCGAACAGCGGATGGCGGCTCATATCCCGCTTCACGTTCAGCTTTTCCACTAGCTCCTCAAACGGATAGTCCTGGTGCTCGTAAGCTTGCAGGGCACGCGTCTTCACATCCTCCACATAGCTTCGGAAGCTTTGCTCTGACGTCGGATAGTTCCGCAATGCCAGCGTTCCGACGAACATCCCAATCATCGGCTCCAGATCGGCATGCGGTCGTCCGGCAATTGGTGTGCCGACTACGATATCTTCTTGCCCGCTGTATTGGTGTAGGAGTGCAGTGTACGCTGCCAGCAGCACCATATACAGCGTGGAGCCTGTGTACGCCGCCAGTTCTTTCAGCCGTTCGCTGACTTCACGTTCCAGTCCGAACACCACCGTATCGCCTGCCGTACTTCGCACCGCCGGACGGGCAAAGTCCGTAGGTACATCCAGCACTGGCAGCTCACCCTGGAAGGCGCCCAGCCAGTACGCTTCCTGACGTTGCATCCACTCTTGATGGGCTTCGCTTTGCTGCCATACCGCATAATCCTTGTATTGTATCCGCAATGGTAATAGCTCTTCACCGTCGTACAAGCGGACAAATTCATCGGTCAGTACACCCATGGACACGCCATCCGAAACGATGTGGTGCATATCGAGCATGAGTAAATGCTGCGGTTCCTGCTCGGTTCCTTGTACGCCCAAATCTACCAAGCCTACTCGCAGCAGCGGAGCAGCTTTCAGATCGAACGGTCGTACAAACTGCCGCACCCGTTCTTGTACTTCCTGGCTGACCATCGTGTCCGCATCCGTGGTTGTGTCCTGGTCTGTATCCGTAGTCGCACCCTCTACCTGTACCTTTGTATACTCCACCTCGAACGGCACGGTGTCCTCAATCCATTGCACCGGCTCACTGTCCACCAGCTCAAAGCGGGTACGCAAAGTTGCATGGCGGGCGACCAGTTGACGGAACACGTCCTCCACTCGCTTCACGTCTAGCGGACCACTCACTTGCAGCACTGACGGCATGTTATAGTTCACATCATTCGGGTCGAACTGATGCAGCACATACAGTCGTTTTTGCGCCGACGATAACGGGTAGAAGTTGCGTTCTTCCGTTACTGGAATGGACGCATATGTTACTTGATCCAGATATTCCAGTACGACTGCCAATTGCTCAATCGTTGGTGCTTCAAAAATACTGCGTAGTGGAAGCGGCTTGTTCAGCTCCTTGTGAATCCTCGAGGCGAGCGTCGTCGCCCGCAGTGAATGTCCACCAATCTCGAAGAAGTTTTCCTTCACGCCGACCTGCGCCAGGCCCAGCACATCCTGCCAGATTTGCGCCAACTTCACTTCCACCCACGTCCGCGGTGCGACATAGTCGGCTACGCTTTGCAGGCTGTCTTCTGGTGCTGGTAGAGCCTTGCGGTCGATTTTACCGTTCGGTGTCAGCGGCATTTGTTCCAGCTGTACCAGATAGGAAGGGATCATGTAACCCGGCAGCTTCTGGCTCAAATCGCTGCGTAGCTCACTTGCGACAACTTCCTCATCGGCGACCACATAAGCGCAGAGCTGCTTCTGCCCTTGCTCATCTTCCCGTGCGATGACCACAGCTTCTCGCACTGCCTCCAGCTTCAACAGCTGCGTTTCTACCTCGCCCAGTTCGATCCGGTAGCCCCGAATTTTCACCTGCGCATCGATCCGCCCCTTATATTCAAGCGTACCGTCCACATTTAAGCGTACCGTGTCACCTGTGCGATAGCAGCGTTCTCCGCTGCGGAACGGGCTATCAATGAACTTTTCGGATGTCAGGTCCGGACGGTTGCGGTATCCACGTGCCACCCCGTCACCGCCTACCAGCAGTTCACCCCATACCCCGACGGGTTGAAGCCGCATCGAACGGTCCACGACGTACGCTGTTGAATTATGGATCGGTCTACCAATTGGCACCGATTCCGATTGCACACCGGTGATCGCATGCACTGTGGAAAAAGTCGTATTTTCAGTCGGGCCATAGATGTTACTGATTCGAAGGGACGGATGGGCCTCCAGCACCCGGTTCATATGTGGTACGGACATCACATCACCGCCGACCAGCAGTTCCCGTATCCCCTCGAACAGCGCCAAATCCTGCTGAGACAACTGGTTAAAGAGCGGTGTGGTCAGAAACATCGTGGTAATACCGTGACTGCGCACTGCTTCCTTAAGCTTGAGCACGTCCAAAATGATATCCTGACTCACTAGCACCAGCTGTCCACCGTTTAATAGAGCGCCCCAAATTTCGAAGGTGGATGCGTCGAAAACAATAGCCCCTGTCTGCAAAATGCACGTGTCAGCATCCAACTGCGCGTAGTTTGTATTTTTCACCAAACGTACGACATTACGATGCTCTACCATGACACCCTTCGGCTGCCCCGTCGTACCTGACGTATAAATGACATAGGCCAGATCGTTCGGACCAGACAACGGCTCCAGATTGGAACCATCCTCGTGATACACACTTTGTGCTCCATTCAGCACCAGTACCTGACCATCAAAAGCTACTTTGTCCACCAGATGGCTTTGCGTTAACAACAGCTCTACTCCCGAGTCGTCCAGCATGTAGCGGATACGCTCCTCCGGATAGGTCGGATCGATGGGCACATATGCGCCCCCAGCTTTCAAAATGCCTAAGATCCCCACGATCAAGTCTACCGAACGCTCGGTCATCAGACCCACCAATCGATCCTTCGTCACGCCTTGACTACGCAAGGTACGAGCCAGACGATTGGCGCGTTCATTCAGCTCGCGATAGGTCAATTGCTCTCCTTCGAAGAACAACGCTGGCTGTTCCGGTGTCTGCGCCGTTTGTGTCTCGAACAAGCCATGAATCGTTTGCTCGCTTGGATACTCAGCAGCTGTATTGCCCCATACGGTGAGAATTTGCTCACGCTCCTGCTCACTTACCATATCCAGCTCCTGCACCCGAATGTCCGGCTTCGCTACCACCTGCTCCAACAGCTGTATCAGATGGCCCTGAGTCCGTTCAACGGCTTCCCGATCATATAACTTCGCATTGTATTCAAATCGGATTTTCATCGCTTCCTGCGGCATAACGACCAGATTGAAATCATAGTTGGTTTGTTCAATCATGCCGGCATTGCGAATTTCAAAATCCGACGCTGCACCTTCCCCAAGTTGCTCGACCTGCTCCTCCACCGGATAGTTTTCAAACACGATAATGTGGTTGATCAGGTCTTGCTTTTGCTCGGTCAAGGCTTGAATTTCATACAGCGGATACGTTTCATAATCTTGAGAAGTCAGCGCCTGTTTCTGATTCGTTCTGATCATGTCAGCAAAGGTGTCCTCAGCCCCACTGCGGATACGTATTGGAATGGTGTTAATGAACAAGCCCACCATGTTTTCGATCCCCGAAATATCCGCTGGACGACCCGACACTACACCACCAAAAACAGCGTCATCACTACCGTTGTACTTTTGAAGCAGTAAGCCCCAGGCTGTTTGCAGCAATGTATTCGGGGTCACGTGGTGCTGCTTGGCCACCATTTCCATACGTCCGGTCAAGTCCTTGCCCAGATCGCACAGGATATGCTCAAATTGTGCATCGCCCGCTTTCACGCCTACTTTTCCGGTCGGAATCGAAGTTTGCTGATCATAGCCGAGCAAATAATCCTTCCAGTAGGAGGCTGCTGCTTCTACATCCTGTGCTTCAAGCCACTCAATATACTGACTGTATGGAGTCACGGGGGCAAGCTTCGGCTGTCTATGCTCCACGGCTGCAAAGTAAGCCTCAAACACCTCATCCGTGACTAAAGCCACACACCAGCCATCCATCAAGATGTGATGCGAGCTCCATACAAAATAATAATCCTCATCACCTGTTCGTAAAATCGCCACACGCATCAACGCATCCCGAGACAAGTCGAATCCGGCTGCCTTGTCCTTGCGAATAAACTCCTTCACATACGCGTCACGTTCCTGCTCATCCAAATGACGCAAATCTTCACATCTGAAACCAACCTCCTTGCGGCGGAAAATCACCTGCACAGGCTCATCCTGCCAACCGCTGATGAAATTAGCTCTAAAGATCTCATGCCGCTGCGCCAAATGATTCAAGCTATCCTGGAAAATATCCGCTTGGAAACGTCCGTGCAAATCAAAGGTCGTTTGTTCAAAATAAGCACCTGATGCTGCATCCATCAGACTATGGAACAACATGCCTTTTTGCATCGGCGTCAACGCATATACATTTTCCAGTTCCCCGATGTCACGAGTCCGTTCTACCAATTGATCCAGCTCGGCCATCGTTACATGTTTAAGCATGACATCGCTTGGCGTCAGTTCTTGCTGTTTGCGGCCTGTGCAATGCGTAATGATTTCCTGCAAGCTGGTTCTGAACTGTTCAGCTAACTGCTCCATCGTTTCATGGCGATATTCCTGCTTGCTGTAGCTGATCGTCAATTGCAGTTCGCCTTCCGAAATCAGTCCGTTTATATCCAGCGTGTGCGATCGGGCTGCATGGGCGCTAAGCTCTGCACCGCTAGAGTAAGGAGATACGCCAATGGACTGACTTTGCATATCTTGATCAAATTGTCCCAAATAGTTAAAGCTGATTTCAGGTTCGATCACAAGACGCTCTGGCTCACGTACTGCGGACAGGTATCTCAACATCCCGTAGCCAATGCCCTTTTGCGGAATGCGGCGGAGTCCTTCTTTCACCTGTTTGATGCGCTGTGAAAGGTCTTGCCCCACGCTCATATCCAGCACAACTGGGAATTGGGTCGTAAACCAGCCCACCGTCCGCGTAATATCCAGTTCTGGCAAAATGGACTCCCGTCCATGGCCTTCCAGGCTCACGAGCACTCGTTCCAAGCCCGCCCAGCGATGAATAGTCAGTCCCAATGCGGTAAGCAGCAAATCATTCATCTCCGTGTTGTAGGCACGATGCGCCTGTTTTAACAACTGCTCCGTTTCCTGAGCTGTCCACGTAACTGTCATGTTCTCGCTGTCCCTATTCAAGGAATGAGAATGGGATTCGTCTTTTGGAAGCGGCTGATATACGCCCTGTTCCATTTCCTGCCAGAATTCGAGTTCTGCTGCCATGGCCGGACTATTCGCATATTGAGACTGCCCATCCGCCCAGGTGCGGAACGAATCCGTTTTGTGCGGAAGGCGAGTCGTTTGTCCGTTCAATGCCTGCTCATAGGCGGTCGTAATATCCTCGAACAAAATGCGCCAAGATACGGTATCCACCACTAAGTGATGAATCGCCATCAGTAAATGATCTCCATCTGGGCAATGGAACAGCCCCAGCTTCACTAGCGGTCCTTCGCTTAACTGAATACCCGCTTGAATTTCATTCACTTTAGCCTCGATCGCCGCAGACACCTCAGACTCATTTCTGAAGTCGGCCCGATCCAGCGTATACAGCTCGCCCTCCCCAATCGCGCGGTTCCAGGCTTCATATCCGTGCTCCGTAGGACGGAAAACGATACGCAGTGCGTCGTGATGGCTAACGATTTGATCCATCGCCGTGCGCAGGGCCGGTTCATCAAAACCATCCTTGCTATGCAGCATGATGGACTGGTTATGATGATGAGCATCCGTCAGGTTTTGCTCAAAGAACCAGTGTTGAACAGGTGTCAGCTTCACAGCGCCCACCACTTCGCTTTGATCCGCCAATCGGGTCACCGATTGAACTTTCAGTGCCAAGGCAGACACGGTTGGATGACTGAACAGGTCTTTCATCTCCAGTCGATAACCTGCTTGCAGCAATCGGGAGGATACTTGCAAGGCCTTAATCGAATCGCCACCCAGCTCAAAGAAGTTATCCTGCGCACCTACCGCTTCCACGCCGAGCACCCCGGCCCATACCGCAGCCAGTACTTGCTCCACCGTGGTACGCGGTGCCACATAGGCTGCACCCGTATGGATGCTTCCTTCCGGTTCCGGCAAGGCCTTACGGTCGATTTTACCGTTGCTGGTCAGCGGGATCGTCTCCAGTCGCATCAAACGTGCAGGCACCATGTGCGCTGGCAGTCCGGCTTCCAGTTCGGCCTGTACCTCCTCGATCCGCAGCTCAGCTTCTCCTGTGATGTATCCGCACAAGTACTTGTGTCCACGCTCATCCGTCCGGTCGATGACTACCGCTTGACGTACACCCGGCACCCGCTGGATCGCCGTTTCGATCTCGCCCAGCTCGATCCGATAGCCCCGGATTTTCACTTGATAGTCCATCCGGCCGATAAAGTCCACATTGCCGTCCGGCATCCATCGCGCCAAGTCACCTGTGCGGTATAATCGTTCACCTGGCACGAACGGATTGGCTACGAATTTCTCGGCCGTCAGGTCCGCACGGTTCAGGTATCCCCGTGCTACCCCAATTCCACCGATGCACAACTCGCCCAGTACGCCGATCGGCACCGGATTCAGCTGGCTGTCCACGATGTAGAAGCGTGCGTTCAGCCATGCCTGTCCAATCGGCACATTACCGCTGCTTGGCAGCTTCGACAGTTCTTCGTCGTAGAAGCTGGAGTCGATCGCCGCTTCCGTGACGCCGTAGCTGTTCATAATGCGAATATCTGCGCCAAATCGTTCTTGCAACACCCGATAATCCGTCACGCTGCAGCTATCCGAGCTGGTAATCAGCAATTCCAAACTGCTCATGTCCAGTCCCTGCTCATATACATGCTGCATGAACGGTACGATCAGGGCTGGAGTCGATTCGAACACGGTAATCTGGTAGTCACGAATCCAGCCATACAGACGGCTCGGGTCAATGCGGTCGTCTTTCGGACAGATAACCATTGTGCCGCCGTTATAAAGCGTCCGCGCGATATCACCGACGAACACGTCGAAGGAGAAGCTTGCCAGCTGCAGCAAACGTACCGGGAACTGGTTCAGGCGATAATCCCGACGATACGCCGCGGCGGTATTCACCAAGCTGCGATGCTCGATCATGACGCCCTTCGGACGTCCCGTTGTTCCCGACGTGTAGATCACATACGCCAGATCCTGCGGTTCGTTGATGTGATTGACGTCTGTGGTATCTCCGGTGTACAGCGACTCATCGTCCAGTGCCAGTACGGTGTGCAGACGTAGCCCTGTTGCGGGTTCGGATGTAGGTTGGCTTTCCTCGAGCCATGCCTGTGCACGCTCCTGCAAGCCGATTTGGGTCAACAGTACCGTCGCACCACTGTCCTCCAGCATGAAACGAATACGTTCGGACGGATAATCTGCATCCAGCGGCACATAGGCGCCTCCTGCCTTCCACACCGCCAGTACGCCAACCAGCATGTCGACCGAACGTTCACTCAAAATGCCAACAATCGACTCGTGTCCAATGCCTTCATTTCGCAGTCTACGGGCTAATTGGTTCGCACGCTCGTTCAGTGTGCGGTACGTCAGTTGTTGTTCCTCGTACACCACCGCCACATGATCTGGTATAAGCTGGGTCTGTTCTTCCACATAAGTATGGAATAAGCCTCCTGCTTCAGCAGTAACATCCGATACTCCCACATCTCCAAAACCGTAGATGATTTGTGCCTTCTCCTCGACAGTTACCATATCCAAAGCTGCCAGTGGCTGCTGCGGATGAAGAGTAATCGCACGTACAAGTTCGGTAAAATGCTGTGCCAATCGCGCGATGGTCTCAGGCTTGTACAGCGCCGTGCTGTATTCCAGACTGCACAGAATGCCTTCCGGCTGCTCCACGGCATCCAAGGTCAGATCAAATTTGGCCGTATGATTGTCTGTCGGATACGTTTTAAAGGTCAGACCTTCCAGCTCGAACTCCTGCTGCTCAAATGTTTTCAACTCAAACATCGTGTCAAACAGCGCATTCCGGCTCGTATCCCGCGTTAAATTCAGCTTTTCAACCAGCTCTTCAAAAGGATATTCCTGATGTTCGTAAGCACTGAGCGCATGCTCTTTGACCTCTTGCAAGTAATCTAGGAACGTTTTGTCGCCAGCCGGATAATTGCGGATCGCCAGCGTGTTGAGGAATACGCCTACCAAGCTCTCCAGTTCCGCATGTGGTCTTCCGGCAATCGGCGTGCCGACGATAATGTCTTCCTGTCCCGAATATTTATGCAAAAGCGTGCTATACGCGGCCAGCAATACCATGTACAAGGTGGAGCCGGTTTGCGCGGACAGCTGTTTCAACTGTTCGCTGTCCTCCAGGCTGATCGCAAATTCCAATCGCGCTCCTTCCAGACGCTGTACGGCTGGTCTTGCAAAATCCGTAGGCATATCCAGCACCGGAATGTCACCAGCCATCGTGTTCAGCCAGTAGCTTTCCTGCTCACGAAGCCGCTCACTTTGCATATCGGCATGCTGCCAAACCGCATAGTCCTTGTACTGAATACGGAGTGGCGGCAGTTCCTTGCCTTCATACAATTGAGAGAACTCCTGCACGATAATTCCTTCCGTGACGCCATCCGAAATAATATGGTGCATGTCATAGAGCATGACGTGACGCTCCGGTTCGGTTTCCACCAGCTGAACCCGCAGCAATGGTGCTTGTGCGAGATCAAATGCGCGTACAAAGTCTTGGGCATACTGCTGGGTCTCTTCTTCGCTTGCCTGCACATGCTCCACGCTGAATGCGACGCCCGATTCAATCCGTTGAATCACCTCACCATCCACCATCTCGAATCGGGTTCGCAGGGCTTCATGACGGGCAATCAGCTGGCGGAAGGCTTGTTCCAGTCGTTTTTTATCCAAGGAACCTTCGATAATCAACGCTCCTGGCATGTTGTAGCTAACCTCTCCACCTTCCAGGTGACTCAGCACGTACATCCGTTTTTGCGCCGAGGAAACAGGATAATATTCACGTTCCTCCACCACAGGAATAGATACATACGTTTGCTGGGTCTGATCTTCACCCATCACCTGCACCAATTGTTCAATCGTCGGATATTGGAAAATATCTCGCAGAGCCAGCTTGTAATTCAGCTCCTGATGGATTTTCGCCATCAGTGTTGTCGCGCGCAGAGAATGTCCTCCCACTTCAAAGAAGTTATCCTGGATGCCTATTTGATGATGATTCAAAACGCTTTGCCAAATACGTACCAGTTGCTCTTCCAGCCATGTCCGCGGTGCCACGTACGCTGTGCCTCCTTCGAGGCGCGCTTCCGGCGCAGGCAACGCTTTGCGGTCAATTTTCCCGTTTGGTGTCAGCGGGAAATGATCCAGTTGTACGACATACGTCGGGATCATATAGCTCGGCAGTTTGGGCTGGAGTGTGCTGCGCAGATCCGGCAAATTCAGCGCATCAGAGGCTACGACATACGCACACAGATCCTTGTCTCCATCTTCGTTTTCCCAGGCGGTGACGATGGCTTTCTCAATGCCATCTACGGTCAGCAGCTGTGATTCCACCTCGCCCAGTTCAATCCGGAAGCCCCGGATTTTAACCTGATCATCCATACGGCCGATAAAGTCCACATTGCCATCCGGCATCCACCGCGCCAAATCGCCTGTACGGTACAATCGTTCACCCGCTACATATGGATTCGCTACGAATTTTTCGGCCGTCAGGTCTGCACGATTCAGATATCCCCGTGCCACCCCGGCTCCACCAATGCACAGCTCACCCAGTACGCCGATCGGCACCGGATTCAGCTGGCTGTCCACAATGTAGAAGCGTGCGTTCAGCCACGCCTGACCAATCGGCACATGGCCGCTGCTTGGCAGCTTCGACAATTCTTCATCGTAGAAGCTGGAGTCAATCGCCGCTTCGGTGACGCCGTAGCTGTTCATAATGCGGATATCTGCGCCAAACCGTTCTTGCAGCACTCGGTAGTCCGTCACGCTGCAACTATCCGAGCTCGTGATTAGTAGTTCCAAGCTGCTCATGTCCAGCCCCTGTTCATGCACATGCTGCATAAACGGTACGATCAGGGCCGGAGTCGATTCGAACACGGTAATCTGATAATCGTGAATCCATCCGTGCAGACGGCTGAAATCAATCCGGTCGTCTTTCGGACAAATGACCATCGTGCCGCCGTTATAGAGCGTCCGTGCAATATCCCCGACGAACACGTCGAAGGAGAAGCTCGCCAGTTGCAGCAGTCGGACTGGGAATTGGTTCAGGCGATAATCCCGACGATAGGCCGCGGCCGTATTCACCAAGCTGTGATGCTCAATCATGACCCCTTTCGGACGTCCTGTTGTCCCGGACGTGTAAATAACATACGCCAGATCCTGCGGTTCGTTGATGTGATCGACGTCTGTGGTATCTCCGACGTACAGCGACTCATTGTCCAACGCCAGTACGGTATGCAGACTTAGTCCCGTTGCGGGTTCGGATGTAGGTTGGCTTTCCTCGAGCCATGCCTGTGCTTGCTCCTGTAAGCCGATTTGGGTCAACAATACCGTCGCACCACTGTCCTCCAGCATGAAACGAATGCGTTCGGACGGATAGTCTGCATCCAGCGGCACATAGGCGCCTCCCGCCTTCCACACCGCCAGTACGCCGACCAGCATGTCTACCGAGCGTTCACTCAAAATGCCGACAATCGACTCGCGTCCAACGCCTTCATTCCGCAATCTCCGCGCCAATTGGTTCGCGCGCTCGTTCAGTTTCCGGTAAGTGAGCTGCTCCTCCTCGTACACCACCGCCACATGATCTGGTACAAGCTGTGCCTGTTCTTCCACATAGGTATGGAACAGGGCTCCTGCTTCAACTGCAGCACCATCCGTTACTCCCACTTCTCCAAAACCGTAGATGAGTTGCTCCTTTTCCTCAACGGTTACCATATTCAAAGTTGCCAGGGGCTGTTGTGGATGGTATGCAATAGCTCGAACGATTTCCGCAAAATGCTGTGCCAATCGCGCAATGGTCTCAGCCTTATACAGCGCCGTGCTGTATTCCAGACTGCACAGAATGCCTTCTGGCTGCTCCACTGCATCTAAAGTCAGATCAAACTTGGCCGTATGATTTTCCAGTGGAAAGGAGCTCAAGGTCAAACCTTCCAGCAGTAACTCCTGTTGCTCCAAGGTTTTCAACTCAAACATCGTGTCAAACAGCGCATTTCGGCTCGTATCTCTCGTCAAATTCAGCTGTTCAACCAGCTCTTCAAAAGGATAGTCTTGATGCTCATAAGCACTAAGCGCATGCTCTTTGACCTCTTGCAGATAATCCAGGAATGATTTATCGCCAGATGGATAATTGCGCATCGCCAGCGTGTTAATGAAGACACCCACCAGATTACTGAGCTCCGCATGCGGTCGTCCTGCAATCGGCGTGCCGACGACAATGTCCTCTTGGCCCGTGTATTTGTGCAAGAGCGTAGTGTACGCCGCCAGCAGCACCATGTATAGGGTAGCGCCTGTTTGCGAAGCCAGTTCTTTCAGGCGTTCACTAACCTCACGCTCCAGTACAAACTCGATTGTATCCCCTGCCGTACTCTGCACCGCCGGACGGGCAAAGTCGGTTGACAGATCCAGTACAGGCACTCCGCCCCGGAAGGTGCCCAGCCAGTATGCTTCCTGACGCTGCATCCACTCCTGATGGGTTTCGCTTTGCTGCCATACGGCATAGTCTTTGTACTGAATCCGCAATGGCAACAGCTCTTCACCGCCATACAAGCGGACAAACTCATCGGTCAGTACCTCCATCGACACGCCATCCGAAACGATATGGTGCATGTCGAGCATGAGTAAATGCTGGGATTCTTGCTCTACTCCTTGGACACCTAGATCCACCAAGCCTACCCGCAGCAGCGGTGCAGCTTGCAGATCAAACGGACGGACAAACTGCCGGACCCGTTCTTGTGCTTCCTGGCTAACCCTCGTGTACGTAGCTGTAGCTGTGTCCTGATCCGTATCTGTAGTCGCACTCTCTACCTGTACCTTCGTATATTCCACCTCGAACGGCACGCTGTCTTCAATCCATTGCATCGGCTCATTGTCTACCAGCTCAAAGCGGGTACGCAAGGTCGCATGGCGGGCAATCAGTTGACGGAACACGTCCTCTACTCGTTTCACATCCAGCGGACCGCTCACTTGCAGCACCGACGGCATGTTGTAGTTCACATCACTTGGATCAAACTGATGCAGTACATACAGTCGTTTTTGTGCTGAAGATAACGGGTAGAAGCTACGCTCTTCCGTTACCGGAATGGACGCATATGTTACTTGATCCAGACTTTCTAACACCGTTGCCAGTTGCTCAATCGTGGGTGCTTCAAAAATACTGCGCAGTGGAAGCGGCTTGTTCAGCTCCTTATGAATCTTCGAGGCCAGTGTCGTCGCTCGCAGCGAGTGTCCGCCAATCTCGAAAAAGTTTTCCTTCACGCCGACCTGCGCCAGGCCCAGCACATCCTGCCAGATCTGCGCCAGCTTCACTTCCACCCACGTCCGCGGCGGGATATAATCGGCTCCGCTTTGCAGGCTGACTTCCGGTGCTGGCAGGGCCTTACGGTCAATTTTTCCATTTGGACTCAGCGGCATTTGCTCCAGCTGTACAAAGTACGATGGTACCATGTAGCTTGGCAGCTCCCGGCCCAGCTCACTTCTCAGCTCGCTGGCACCGATCTCTTGTCCAGCAACATAGTACGCCACCATTTGTTTTTGGCCCGTTTCGTCTGCACGAGCCATGACAACCGCTTCTCGCACGGACGCTACTTGGAGCAGCTGCGTTTCGACCTCGCCCAGCTCAATCCGGTACCCCCGGATTTTCACCTGATGGTCGATCCGGCCCAAGTATTCAATGTTGCCGTCCGGCATCCATCTCGCCAAATCGCCGGTGCGGTACATCCGCTCATACCCGGCTTCCCCGCCGGCAAACGGATCTTTCACAAATTTCTCGGCCGTCAGCTCCGGACGGTTCAGATACCCACGTGCCACACCGACACCACCGATGCACAACTCCCCTGCAACCCCAATCGGCTGCAATTGCTCCGTGCCTTCCTTCACGATGTACAGGCGAATGTTTTGAATCGGTTTTCCGATCGGAATGACTGCATATTCTTCCGTCGGCTCGCAATCAAAGTACGATACGTCCACCGTCGCTTCGGTTGGACCGTACAGGTTGATCAGCTTCGCTCCGGTCAGGCTCGACACGAGCCGTTGGAAGCGAGCCACATGCTGTGGCGGCAAGGCTTCACCACTGGCAAAGACATGACGCAGCGTTGCCAGTTTCGCTTGCATTACTTCCCGTGGCTGCTGCTCCACATACTCCAGGAACGCATGCAGCATGGCAGGTACAAAGTGCATCGTGCTCACGCCATCGCGGACAATGGCGTCGACGATGTCTTCCGGGTTCTTTTCCCCGCCCACGGACAACAGGCTCACCTTCGAGCCGACCAGCGACCACCAGAACAGCTCCCACACCGACACGTCGAACGTGAAGGCGGTCTTTTGCAGGATCGTATCTTCCGCACTCAAGCCGTACCGATCATGCATCCACAAAATCCGGTTCAGAACGGAATGGTGCTCAACCATCACGCCCTTCGGTTTTCCCGTGGAGCCAGACGTATAGATGACATAGGCGACATGATGCGGCCCGGCCAGTGGCTCCAGATTCGAACCGTCTTCGTGGTAAATGTCCTTGCCAGCCTGCTCATGACGATCCAGCACCAGCACCTTGCCGTCGAAGCTCAAGGATGCTTGCTCTGCCAGATGCGATTGCGTCAGCACCAGCTTCGCTCCCGAATCCTCCAGCATGAAGCGGATGCGGTCGGCCGGATATTCTGGATCAATTGGCACGTAGGCTCCGCCTGCCTTGAGAATCGCATAGATGCCTACAATCATGTCCAATGAACGGTGAACCAGAATGCCCACAGGCTGATCCGGTTTAACCCCTTGCGCACGCAACGTCCGAGCCAAACGGTTCGCGCGCTCATTCAGCTCCGCGTAGGTCAACGATTCCGCTCCACACAGCACTGCCACTTGCTCCGGTGTGCTCGCTACCTGCTGCTCGAACAGTGAACTTAACGTCTGATCTTGCGGATAATCTGCCGCCGTATCTCCCCACACCTGAACGATCTGCGCCTGCTCTTCCGGTGTCACCAATTCCAGCTCATTCACACGGATATGCGGATTATTCACGATTTGCTCGATGACATGCAGTACATGTCCCTGCATCCGCTCGATCGTAGACCGATCGTATACATTGGCGTTATATCTGAACATGATGCGGAAAAGCTCATCTGGCATCACAATCAAGTCCAGATCATAATTCGTTTGCTCAACAACCTCTACATTCGTAATTTCAAAAGCGGATGGACGAACTTCACCCAACTGCTCGACTTGCTCCTCAACCGGATAATTCTCAAATACCATAATGTGGTTAATCAGATGCTGCTTCTGCTCGGTCAGCGCCTGAATTTCATACAGCGGGAAGCTGTCATAGGCTCCTGAGGCCAGTGCCTGCTCCTGCGTTTTGCGCATGATGTCCACAAACGTGGCATTCTGTTCACTTTGAATCCGCACTGGGATCGTATTAATGAACAGACCGATCATATGCTCTACACCCGCAATATCCGTCGGACGTCCAGATACCACACTGCCGAATACAACATCCTCATTGTTGTTATATTTCTGCAAAATAAGGCCCCACACGCTCTGCATCAGCGTATTAATCGTGACCTGCTGCTGCTTTGCAATCCGGTACATCGCTTCGCTCCACGCTGGATCCAGATCTACCGTTATTTTTTCAGAAACATATTCCCTGGTTTCGTTTGCTGTAGCGAATACAGTATTAGCCGCTTGGTCTTTCGATGAAGTATCCAATCCAGGTAACAAGGTTTGCTGTTCAAAGCCAGCCAAATAGCTGCTCCAATACTCTTGTGCCGCACGTTCATCCTGACGCTCTAGCCATTCGATATATTGGCCATATGGTGTGATATGAGCAAGCTCCGGCTGTTTCTGCTCCAGCAGCGCAAAGTACGTACCAAACACTTCGCCTGTAACGAGCGATAAGCACCAGCCATCCATGACAATGTGATGGAAGCTCCAGACCAAATGATACGTTTCTTCATCGGTTTGCAATACCTGTACGCGCATAAGTGCATCCGTACCGAGATCAAAGCCTCTAGCCTGGTCTTCCTGCTTAAACGTCTGGATATACGCCTGTTGCTCCGCTTCCTGCATTTCGCGTATATCCTTGAAGGACAGATCGCTATCTTTGTGACGGAACACGATTTGCAATGGCTCCGGACCATGTCCTGTTTCAAATCGATGGAAATTCGTCCGCAGTGCTTCATGACGCTGTGTCAGTACATCTAGACTCTTGCGGAAAATTTCAACATCAAAGCTGCCTTTTTGATCAAACGACGCTTGCTGGAAGTATGCACCTGAGTCCGGCTCCATCAGACTATGGAACAGCATCCCCTTCTGCATCGGCGAAAGAGCATACACATTTTCCAGTTCGCCCACAGAAGCCGTTTGCTCCGTCAATTGCTCCAGTTGTTCCAACGACAAGCCTTTGAACAAGACATCGCTTGGGGTTAGTTCGCTCCGCTCTTGGGAGGCACAATGCGCGATCACTTCCTGCAAGCTTTCCTGCAGCAACTGCGCAAAGTTCTCTACATTTTGCTGTTGATATACCTTACTGTCATAGCGAATGTCCAGTGTCAGCCCGCCTGCTGTAATCATGCCGTTCACATTCAGCGGCTGCTCCAGAACGGTATGATCACTCATCGGCTCTCCACCTGGATGCGAAGACAGCCTGATATCCCCATTTTCCAAGTCCTGATCAAACTGTCCCAAATAGTTAAAGCTAATTTCAGGCTGCAAGGTCAAGGAAGGATGGACATCATGCTGAGACATATATTTCAAAATGCCGTAGCCAATGCCCTTATGCGGTACATGGCGCAGGTCTTCCTTCACCCGCTTGATTCGCTGCCCTACTTCTGCCTTCCCATCCACATCAAGCAGCACCGGATATTGGCTCGTAAACCAGCCCACGGTACGTGTGATGTCGATATCTGGAACAATGGCTTCCCGGCCATGGCCCTCCAGATTGACCAGTACGCGCTCCTGACCGCTCCAGTTATATAACGCGGTGCCGAGTGCAGTTAACAGCAGATCATTGACCTCGGTGTTGTACGCACGATGCGATTCCTGAAGCAGTAGCCGGGTTTCCTGTTCGCTCCAAGCCACGCTCACCGTCGCAGTGTCTCTGATTAGAGAATGTTGTCCCTCCGCTCTCTCTTGATCCTTAGGCAACGATGCAACTTCCATTTGGGCAAGATGCTGCCAATATTCGCGTTCGTTGTCGATCGCCGGACTGTTCGCATATTGAGACAACTGCTCTGCCCAAGCAGAGAAAGAGTCCGTTTTATATGGCAAGCGAATCGCTTCTCCCCGCACGGCCTGCTCATACCCAGTGGCAAAATCCTCAAACACAATCCGCCATGAAATCCCGTCTACGACCAAATGGTGGATCGCAATCAGTAAATGATCTCCATCCATGCAGCGGAAAAGTCCCAGCTTCACCAGCGGTCCTTCATCTAGACGAATAGAGCTTTGGATGGCATTGGCTTTCGTTTCAATCGCCATCGCCACCTCTGCCGTGTCTTCGACGCCTGTCAAATCAACAACGTCCAGACTGTACAGCTCGCCTTCGTTCACACCGCGATTCCACGCTTCATAGCCCTGTTCGGTCTGACGGAAGACCATACGCAATGCATCATGATGCTCCGTCACCTGGGTCACCGTTTGATGCAATGCGGCTTCATCGAATCCTTGTGCTCTATACAGCATCACCGATTGGTTGAAATAATGTGGCTCTGCTGAGGATTGTCCAAAGAACCATTGCTGTATTGGGGTCAATTTAACTGCTCCCGAGACCACCCGCTGATCGGCTGTGCGGCTAACTTTGTGTACATGACTGCTCAGCAGTGAAATGGACGGATATTGGAACAAATCCTTCATCTCCAGCTTGTAGCCCGCTTGCAGCAAGCGGGACGATACCTGGATCGCTTTGATCGAATCGCCGCCCAGATCAAAGAAATTATCCAAAATGCCGACTCTCTTTGCTCCTAATACAGCCTGCCAAATGGACACTAACGTCTGCTCCAGTGCTGTGCGCGGCTCTACATAATCCGCTCCGCTTTGCAAGCTGCCCTCCGGTGCTGGCAGTGCCTTGCGGTCGATTTTACCGTTCGGTGTCAGTGGCATCTGCTCCAGCTGGATGAAATACGAAGGCACCATATAGTTGGGCAGATCCTCACCCAGTAAGCTACGCAGCTCCCCAGCGCTTACGTCTCTTTCAGCGACATAGTACGCCACCAGTTGGTTTTGCCCCTGTTCGTCCACCTGGGCCAGTACGATGACCTCTTGCACGTCTTCCACTTTCAAGATTTGTGCCTCGACCTCACCCAGCTCGATCCGGTAGCCCCGGATTTTCACCTGATGGTCAATCCGGCCCAAATATTCGATGTTGCCGTCTGGCATCCATCTCGCCAAGTCACCCGTACGGTACATTCGTTCATAGCCTGCTTCACCAACCGCAAACGGGTTCGCTACAAATTTCTCCGCCGTCAGCTCTGGACGATCCAGATATCCACGCGCCAGACCTGGACCAGACACGCACAGCTCACCTGCTACGCCTACCGGAGCCAAATGTCCATGCCCATCCACCATGTATACCCGATGATTCGGCACAGGACGTCCAATGGAAATGAGTTGTCCAGCCCTTGCATCCTCGGACACCGGCCAGATGGACGTTGCAACTGAGTTTTCAGTTGGACCGTAGCCGTTGTAGTACGCCACTTGATCCTTCCACTTGTATACCAGTTCGGTGGAAGATGCTGAACCCGCAGTGAACAGAATACGCAGGTGTGGCATCCGCTCTGGCTCCAGATACACCGCATAGGTCGGCGGCAAAGCGGCCACCGTAATCCGGTGATTCGCCATATATTGCTCAAACCGCTCGTAGTTCAAAATCGTCTCTGTCGTTGGCACATATAACGTGGCTCCGCAGAACAGCGCTTGGAAGATTTCCCAGCAAGCCGCATCAAACGAATAGCTAGCGAACAGCAACGCATGATCCGACGTGCGGATTCGAAGCGTCTGATCAAAATACGTTTTCAGATTGCACAGCCCGTGATGCTCCAGCATAACGCCCTTCGGCTGCCCTGTTGTACCCGATGTATAAATCACATACGCCAAATCATTTGGACCGGACCACGGCTCCAGGTTGGAACCATCCTCGTGATACACCGTTTGCGTTCCATCCAGCACCAGCACTTGGCCATCGATAACTGCTTTGTCCACCAGATGACTTTGTGTCAACAGTAGCTTCGCACCCGAGTCGTCCAGCATATAGCGGATACGCTCTTCCGGGTAGGTTGGATCGATGGGGACATATGCGCCTCCGGCTTTTAAAATCCCGAAGATGCCCACGATCATATCCACCGACCGCTCGGTCATCAGACCCACCAAACGATCTTTCGTCACGCCTTGACTGCGCAAGGTACGAGCCAGGCGATTGGCGCGTTCATTCAGCTCGCGATAAGTCAGCGTTTCTCCTTCAAAGAACAAGGCTGTCTGCTCCGGTGTCTGCGCCGTTTGCGTCTCGAACAAGCCATGGATCGTTTGCTCGCTTGCATAGGTTGCTGCTGTATTCCCCCAAACCTTAACGATTTGCTCACGCTCCTGCGCGGTTATCATATCCAGTTCATGTACACGGATGTTCGGATTCGCAGTTACCTGCTCCAGCAATTGCACCAGATGACCTCGAATTTGTTCTACACTTTCCCGTTCAAAGGCCAGAGCATTATAGCCAAAGCTCATGTGAATGGTGTTCCCCGGCAGCACCACCAGGTTAAAGTCATAGTTGGTCTGCTCGACGGACTCGGCTCCGGTGATCGTGAAGCTGGACGCCTCACCGCTACCTAATTGCTCGATTTGTTCCTCGACCGGATAGTTCTCAAAAATAAGAATATGGTTGATCAAATCCTGCTTAAGCTCCGACAGTCCCTGAATTTCATACAACGGATACGTATCATAGGCATGGGAAGCAATCGATTGCTCTTGGGTTTGCTTCATCACATCGGAGAATAGACTACCCACTTGACTACGGATACGCACCGGAATGGTATTGATAAACAGACCAATGATGTGCTCCACATTCGGAATGTCTGCCGGACGTCCAGATACCACGCTGCCAAACACGACATCATCGGTACCATTATATTTTTGCAGCAAAAGGCCCCAAACGGTCTGCATCAACGTATTGATCGTCACCTGATAACGCTTGGCTATGCGCTGAATACCAGCTGTGAGATCCGCGCCCAAATCAAAATCTAAACGCTCCGACTGATACCCCGTTTTGCCCTGAATTTTAGCCTGTGGCAAACGAGACTGCTCCTCGTATCCTTCCAGAGCCTTGCTCCAGTAGCTTGATGCGGCCTGACGATCCTGCTGCTCCAGCCATTCGATATATTGACTGTACGGCGTTACAGGGGCCAGTTCCGGTTGTTTATGGGCCAGGATCGCAAAATAGCTCGCAAACACTTCGTTGGTCACCAGCGACAAGCACCAGCCATCCATCACGATATGATGGAAACTCCATACAAAACGGTACGTCTCCTCACCTGTGCGCAACACAGTGACACGCATCAAGGCGTCTTGTGCTAGGTCAAAGCCTCTTTGCTTGTCTTTACGCGTAAATTCGAGCATGTATTCGTTTTGCTGCTCGTCCTTCATATCCCGCAAATCTTCCACATACAGTTCACTGCGCTTATTGCGGTACACAACCTGAAGCGGTTCATCCTGCCAGCCGCTGTAGAAGTTCGTGCGCAGTACCGTATGCCGCTGCATTAAAACATCCAAACTGGCCGCAAATGCAGCGATATTAAAATGTCCTCGCAGATCAAAGGAGGCCTGTTCAAAATATGCTCCCGATTGCGAATCCATCAGATTGTAAAAGAGCATCCCCTTTTGCATCGGCGTCAGTGCGTATACATTTTCCAGCTCACCGATACGTGTTGCCTGTTCCGCGATCTGTTCCAGCTCTCCAGTCGTCAAACCTTTAAAGGACACATCACTTGGAGTCAGCTGAGGCTGCTTTTGAGCGACGCAATGCGTAATCACCTCTTGCAAAGCGGATTGCAGCAGTCCTGCCACACGTTCCAGCGTTTCTTTGCGATACTGCTTGCGGCTGTAAGCAATCGTCAAGCGCAGCGTGCCTTCCGAGATCATCGCGTTTAAATCCAGCGTATATTGCAGCGGTGAATGTGCATCCTCTGTCTCCCCTGCACTATAGGGTGACAATGCGATTCCACTGTTTTGTAGATCCTGATCGACCTGACCCAAATAGTTAAAGCTGATTTCCGGTTCTGCTGCAATCGCATGCGCTTCACCTGATCCGGACGCAGGGGACAGGTAGCGCCAAGTGCCATAGGTTAGCCCTTTATGCGGAATCCGGCGCAGGCCTTCCTTCGTTTCTTTAATCCGCTGAGCCAGTGTCATTTCCTTGTCGGTCTCCAGCAGCACTGGATACAAGCTCGTAAACCAGCCTACGGTACGTGTCATATCCAGCTCTGGCAGGATTGCTTCCCGGCCATGGCCCTCCAGATTTACCAGCACCTGTCCTGCACCTGTCCAGTTGTGCACTGCGAGTCCCAGCGCGGTCAGCAGCAAATCATTGACCTCGGTGTTATAGGCGCGATAAGCCTGCTTCAACAGCTGCTGGGTTTCAGCTTCGGTCCACTCTACCGTCAGCACTTCGCTGTCTGCATTCAAGGAGTCCTTGTAGGCAAAATCCTTCGGCAGCGGTGCGGCTTCCGCTTTGGCCTGTTCCACCTGCTTCCAATAAACTTCATCCGAGGCAGCCTCAGGACGGTTGGCGTAAGACGACAACTCCCGTGCCCATGCTTGGAAAGAATCCGTTTTATAGGGCAATCGTACAGGCTCACCCTTGCTCGCCTGCTCGTAGCCTGTCGAGAAATCTTCGAACAGAATCCGCCACGACACTCCGTCCACCACCAAGTGGTGAATAGCTATGAGCAAATGATCGCCCTCGGCTGTGTGGAACACTCCCAGCTTCACCAGCGGTCCTTCGGACAGGTGAATGCTGCTTTGAATTTCATTTACCTTCGCTTCCAGCGCTTCCGCATAGACTACTTGTTCACGGTAGTCTGCGGTTTCCAGCGTATACAACGCGCCTTCATCTACACCGCGTGTCCAAGCCTCGTAACCGGATGAAGTCTGACGGAATACCGTACGCAGCGCATCATGATGCTTCACGATGTGATCCATGACTTGGCGAATCGCCGTCTCATCAAAGCCCTCGGCACGATAGAGCATGACCGCTTGATTAAAATGCTGCGGACGCTCGCGCTCCTGCGCAAAGAACCACTGCTGGATCGGAAGCAACGCGGTTTTCCCGCTTACTTCTCCTTGATCTGCCATACGGCTGACCTCATGCATATGCGGTGCCAGTGTTGCAACCGTTGGATACTGGAACAAATCCTTCATGTCCAGCTTATAGCCGACCTGGAACGCACGCGATGCGATTTGGATGGCCTTGATGGAATCGCCGCCTAGATCAAAGAAATTGTCCAAAATACCGACTGTCTGCAGCCCCAGTACCGACTGCCAGACCGCTACCAGTGCGCGTTCTTGCGCCGTACGCGGCTCTGCATAATCAGCTCCAGTTTGCAGGCTGCCTTCCGGTGCTGGCAGGGCCTTGCGGTCAATTTTGCCATTTGGACTCAGCGGCATCTGCTCCAGCTGTACAAAGTACGATGGCACCATGTAGCTTGGCAGCTCCCGGCCTAGCTCACTTCTCAGCTCGCTGGCACCGATCTCTTGCCCAGCGACATAGTACGCCACCATTTGTTTTTGGCCCGTTTCAGCCGCACGAGCCATGACGACGGCTTCGCGTACCGATTCCACTTGGAGCAGCTGCGATTCCACCTCGCCCAGCTCAATCCGGTAGCCCCGGATTTTCACCTGATGGTCGATCCGGCCCAGATATTCAATGTTGCCGTCCGGCATCCATCTCGCCAAATCGCCGGTGCGATACATCCGTTCATAGCCTGCTTCACCACCCGAAAACGGATCAGTTACAAATTTCTCGGTCGTCAACTCCGGACGGTTCAGATAACCTCGTGCCACACCGACACCACCGATGCACAGCTCCCCTGCAACCCCGATCGGCTGCAATTGCTCCGTGCCTTCCTTCACGATGTACAGACGAATGTTTTGAATCGGTTTCCCGATGGGAATGACTGTATATTCCCCATCCGGCTCGCAATCAAAGTACGATACGTCCACCGTCGCTTCGGTTGGGCCGTACAGGTTGATCAGCTTCGCTCCCGCAAGGCTCGATACAAGCTGTTGGAACCGGGCCACATGCTGTGGTGGCAATGCTTCACCACTGGCAAAGACATGGCGCAGCGTTGCCAGTTTCGCTTGCATCACTTCCCGTGGCTGCTGCTCCACGTACTCCAGAAACGCATGCAGCATAGCGGGTACAAAGTGCATCGTGGTTACGCCATCGCGGGCAATCGTGTCGACGATCTCTTCCGGGTTCTTTTCCCCGCCCACGGACAGCAAGCTTACCTTCGAGCCCACCAGCGACCACCAGAACAGCTCCCACACCGACACGTCGAAGGTGAAGGCCGTCTTTTGCAAGATCGTATCTTCCGCACTCAAGCCGTAACGATCATGCATCCACAAAATCCGGTTCAGCACGGAATGATGCTCCACCATCACGCCCTTCGGTTTTCCTGTGGAGCCGGAGGTATAGATGACATAGGCTACATGATGCGGCCCGGCCAGTGGCTCCAAATTCGAACCGTCTTTGTGGTAAATGTCTTGGCCATCCTGCTCCTGACGATCCAGCACCAGCACCTGACCGTCGAAACTCAGTGAGGCTTGCTCCGCCAGATGCGATTGCGTCAGCACCAGCTTCGCGCCCGAGTCCTCCAGCATAAAGCGGATGCGGTCGGCTGGATATTCTGGATCAATCGGCACGTAGGCTCCGCCTGCTTTGAGGATCGCGTAGATGCCTACGATCATGTCCAGCGAGCGGTGGACCAGAATGCCCACGGGCTGATCCGGTTCAACACCTTCCGCACGCAGCGTCCGAGCCAAACGGTTCGCGCGCTCATTCAGCTCAGCGTAGGTCAACGATTCCGCTCCGTACAACACCGCCACTTGCTCCGGCGTGTTCGCTGCCTGCTGCTCAAACAGACTGCTTAGCGTTTGATCCTGCGGATAGGCTGCCGCCGTATCGCCCCAGACCTGAACGATCTGTGCCTGTTCTTGCGGGGTCACCAATGCCAGCTCATTCACACGGATATTTGGGTTGTCTACGATTTGTCCGATGACGTGGTCGATATGACCCTGGATACGCTCCATTGCAGACCGGTTATACACCAGCGCATTGTATTCAAGTAGGATAGAGATATCTTCGTCAGGCACGACAATCAGGTTGAAATCGTAGTTGGTTTGCTCGGCAAGTGCCACATTGGCAATAGAGAAGCCAGTTTGTGCCTTTGTCTCGCCGGAACCGCCCATCTGCTTCATCTGCTGCCCAATCGGGTAGTTTTCAAAGACCATGATGTGATGAATCAGGTCTTGTTTTTGTTCAGTCCGTGCCTGAATATCGTAGAGCGGAAACGTATCATAGACACTGGAGGCCAAAGCCTGTTCCTGTGTGCGCTGCAATACTTCAGCAAATGTAGCATTCCGTTCACTTTGAATCCGAACCGGTATGGTGTTGATAAACAATCCAATCATGTTCTCCACACCTGGAATGTCTGCCGGACGACCGGATACCACACCACCAAACACAACATCCTGATTATTATTGTATTGCTGTAAAATAACGCCCCACACACTTTGCAGCAAGGTGTTAATCGTGACATGTTGTTGCTTGGCCATTTGGTTTAATGCGGCACTCCGTTCTTTACCCAACATAAATGGCAGTTTTTCCAAAACATAGCCAGAATTTGAACTTTGACCGCTTCTGTTTGTGTCGTCATCTCGTTCTGCCACAGAAACATGCGTATTCTCACCAGGCAACAAGGTTCGCTGCTCAAAACCTGCCAAATAGTCACTCCAATAACGGGTCGCTTCCTGTGCATCTTGATGTTCCAACCATTCGATATAGTCACTATACGGCTTGACAGGTGCGAGCTCTGGCTGCTTATTCTCCAGCAAGGCAGCATAGGCACCAAACACTTCGTCCGTCATCAGGGACAGGCACCAGCCGTCCATCACAATATGATGGAAGCTCCATACAAAACGGTATGAGCTTTCACCCGTGCGGAAGACGGATACTCGCATAAGCGCATCCTTGCTTAGATCAAAGCCTCGAGCTTTATCTTGAACCACAAACTCAGCTACAGCATGTTCACGCCCTCTGACATCCTGATAATGGAAGATCGGACTTTTATGACGATAGACGATTTGCAAGGGTTGTCCATGCCAGCCGCTGTAGAAATTCGTCCGTAATATAGCATGCCGGCTCACCAGCAGATTCAAGCTTTCCTCGAATAGGGAAGGCTCCAAGTGGCCCTCCAGATCAAAGGTCGCCTGCTCAAAATACACGCCTGTTTCTGCATTCATTAGACTGTGGAACAGCATACCCTTTTGCATGGGAGTTAACGGGTACACATTTTCCAATTCCCCAACCGTCTTGGTCTGCTCCTTAATCGTATCTAATTGCTCCAGGGTCAGACCTTTGAACAGTACATCACTTGGAGTTAATTCGATCCGATCTCGTGTAACACAATGCTCGATAACTTCAAGCAGATTGGATTTCAACAGGTTGGCTAACATTTGGACCGTATCTTTACGGAAGGCTTTGCTGTTATACCGAATGTCCAGTTCCAGGATGCCGTTCGTTACGATTCCGCTCACATCGAGCGCAAATTTCATCTTCGTCCGGTCACTAACGACCGATCCCATCGAATAAGGAGACCTACGCAGATCGTTGTTTTGCAAGTCCTGATCAAACTGTCCGAGATAGTTAAAGCTCACTTGCGGCTCAGCAAAAGCTTGATGTTGAGCAAGATTCAGTGCATCTGCTTGCTGACCCATGGCTTGGCCAGATTCACTCAAATATCTCCAAATTCCGTAGCCCATTCCTTGATTCGGAATATCACGCAGACTCTCTTTGACCTGTTTGATGCGTCCCGACAAAGCTGGATCACGACCGATGTCCAGCCATACCGGATATGGACTCGTAAACCAGCCTACCGTACGAGAAAGATCCGTATCCGGTAAAATGTTCTCACGTCCGTGTCCCTCCAGATTGATCAGGCTACGTTCATGGCCGGTCCATGTGTACAGCATCATGCCCAAAGCCGTCAGCAACAGATCGTTCACTTCCGTGTTGTACGCGCGGTGCGCTTGCTTCAATAGTCTCTCTGTCTCTTCTTCCGTAAGCTGGAAGACCACTGTATCGGTGTCAGCCAAAGTAAATGAGTCAGCCTGCGCTTGATCCTCAGGCAATCGTACTTGGTCAGACAAAGCGACTGCGTTCCATTGCTCCCAGTAGGCGTGCTCACTGTCCATGGCTGTGCTATTCGCATACTTGGAAAGTTTTTGTGACCAGGAACGGAATGAATCCGTTTTGTCCGGCAGCTGAAGCACTTTCTGATGAACGGCCTGTTCATAGGCAGTAGCCAAATCCTCAAACAAAATACGCCAGGATACCCCGTCCACGACCAAATGGTGAATCGCCATCAGGAGATGATCGCCATCTACACAGTGGAACAAACCTGCTTTAAACAGCGGCCCTTCATGCAGTTGGATACTCCTTTGAATTTCACTGGCTTTCGCCTCAATGGCTGCGCTGAGCGTGGCTTTATCCGTCAAGTTCGTAAAGTCCACCACATCCAGATGATACAGCTCACCTTCCTGTATTCCGCGACTCCATGCTTGATAGCCTTGTTCTGTCTTGCTGAACACCATCCGCAAAGCATCATGATGCTTTGTCAGCTTGCCAAGCGCCTGACGCAGAGCCGACTCGTCAAACCCCTGCTCCCGGTGCAGCATAACCGCCTGATTAAAATGATACGCATCCACTTGCTCCTGCGCAAAGAACTCGTGCTGGATCGGAAGCAACGCCGTTTCTCCGCTTACTTCTCCCTGATCTGCCATACGACTGACCTCATGCATATGCGATGCCAGGGTTGCGACGATGGGATAGCGGAACAAATCCTTCATGTCCAGCTTGTAGCCGGCCTGGAATGCACGCGATACGATTTGAATCGCCTTGATCGAATCGCCACCCAGATCAAAGAAATTGTCCAACATACCGACGGTTGGCACACCCAGGACGGACTGCCAGACCGCTACAAGCGCTCGTTCCGGTGCAGTGCGTGGCGCTACATAATCCGCACCGCTGTGCAGATTGCCTTCCGGTGCTGGCAGGGACTTGCGGTCGATTTTACCGTTCGGTGTCAGCGGCATCTGCTCCAACCAGATGAAATACGACGGCATCATATAGCTTGGCAGTTCTTGTCCCAGCTCATGTCTCAGCTCACCGGCTCCCAGTTCTTGACTCGCCACATAGTACGCCACGAGCTGTGTTTGACCCGTTTCGTCCGTGCGTGCCATGATGACCGCTTCTTGTACCGACTCCACCTGCAACAGCTGCGATTCGATCTCGCCCAGTTCGATTCGGTAGCCCCGAATTTTCACCTGATGGTCCATCCGCCCCAAATATTCAATGTTGCCGTCCGGCGTCCATCTCGCCAAATCGCCTGTATGGTACATCCGCTCATGGCCTGCCTTACCCCCAGCAAACGGATTAATCACAAATTTCTCGGCCGTCAGTTCTTCACGTTTCCAATACCCACGGGCCAATCCTTCCCCGGCAATACATAACTCGCCCGGCACACCGACGGGCTGCAATTCTCCACTCGCATTCATGATATAGATTTGGGTATTCGCAATAGGACGTCCAATATTAATATGCTGAGCATGGGTCAGTTCCTGCACGGCCGACCACACCGTCGTTTCTGTAGGTCCGTACATGTTATAAATACGGGGACCGTCTATCTCTTGCAGTGCTGCGAGCAGCTTGGACGGAAGAGCTTCGCCCCCAACCATAATTGCCTTCACGCTTTGCAGCACGCGCGAGCCTGCTTCATGACTCAACAGCATTTGTAACCGGGATGGGGTCATTTGCAACATCTCAATCGAATGTTGAGTAATCAACTCACCCAGCGCCTGAGGATTCACCTGATGCTGGCTGTCGCCAAGCACAACCGTCATTCCACCCAACAGGGGGAGAATGGTTTCCAATACGAAAATATCGAATGAAATGGTCGTCAGTGACAACATGGTTTGGCTCGCTTCAAAATCAATGACTTCGCGCATCCCAGTAATAAAGTTGAGGACCGAGCGATGCTGGAGCATAACTCCTTTCGGATTTCCAGTCGAACCCGACGTATAGATGACATAAGCCAAATGCTCTGGGCGGGCAATCGTCTCCAGGTTGCTACTTTCTCCCTGATACAATGCGGCATCCTCAAGAAACAGGGTATTGGCATGGCAATGGTGTTCTTCTGCCAGTTCACGACGGGTCAGAAGCACTGCGGCCTCGCTGTCTTCCAGCATGTATGCAATACGAGAGGATGGAAATTCGGGATCAATCGGCACATAAGCACCGCCTGCTTTTAGCACAGCCAGCAGACCTACGATCATTTCCACGGAACGCTGCACCATCAGACCGACCAGTTTGTCAGGTCCTACTCCCTGGGCTTGAAGCATTCGAGCCAATGAATTGGCACGTTCATTCAGCTCCCGATATGTCAGACGCTGATGTCCAAACACCAATGCTACCTGATCCGGCGTACACTCCACCTGATCCTCGAACAGCTGATGAATCGTCTGATGGGACGGAAATGCACAAGCGGTGTCATTAAAGGCCGCTGTAATCTGTTGTTTTTCTGCTGCTGTGAGTAGTTCCAGCTCTTCCACCCGAACATGCGGGTTGAGCGAAATTTGCTCCAGCAAACGTGCAAAATGTCCATACAAGCGCTCAATACCTGCTTGATCAAAGCTGAGCGTGTTATACATAAAACGAATCTTGATACCTTCTCCTGGCATCACGACGACGTTTAGATCGTAGTTCGTTTGCTCTGTAGCCACCACATTCGAAATTGTAAATGGTTCCTGTCCTTCACTGCCCAGCTGCTCTACCTGCTGCTCCACCGGATAATTTTCAAATATCATAATATGATTGATCAAATCCTGCTTCTGCTCGGTCAGTGCTTGAATTTCATACAGCGGGAACGCATCATAACCATTGGAAGCCAGCGCCTGCCGCTGTGTTCGTCTCATCAGCTCGACAAAACTTTCACCTGGTTCAGACTGCACACGCACTGGAATTGTATTAATAAATAGCCCGATCATGTGCTCCACACCTGGAATATCCCCTGGACGACCGGACACAACGCTGCCAAACACGATATCCGTACTGTTGTTATATTTTTGCAACAGAACGCCCCATACGGTCTGAATCAGCGTATTGATCGTGACCTGATTTTGCTTCGCTACCCGTTCGATCTGAGCAACCAGCTCTGGCTGGAAGTCACATTCCAGATCTTCAGCGACATATAGCCCGGCTTGCATCGATTTCGGCTGTGTTTTTTGCTGAGGAAGCGTAATTTGCTGCTCATAGTCCGCCAGATACCCACGCCAATATTGCAAAGCTGCCTCACGGTCCTGACGTTCCAGCCATTCGATAAATCGACTGAACGGCGTGACAGGCTCCAGCGCTGGCTCATGACCGGCGCGCAGTGTCAGATAGCTGCCAAATACCTCCTGTGTCATAAAGGACAAGCACCAGCCATCCATCAAAATGTGATGGAAGCTCCAAACAAAGTGATACGTTTCATCCCCCGTTTGCAAAATGGAGACACGAATGAGTGCATCCTCTGCGAGATTGAATCCTTTCGCTTTGTCCTCGATGGCAAAAGCTTCAACACGAGCTTCTCGTTCCTCTTTTTCTAGTCCGCGCAAGTCTTCATAATATATTTGTCCGCTACGGTTGCGGAAGACGACCTGTACAGGCTCATCCTTCCATGAACTGATAAAGTTCGTCCGCAATGCCTCATGACGCTGCACGAGCAGATCAAAGCTTTTACCAAAAGCAACCACATCAAAACGACCGTTCAACTCAAAGGTGGCCTGTTCAAAATAAGCTGCCGAATTTTCATCCATCAGACTGAAGAAGAGCATGCCCTTTTGCATCGGCGTCAAAGCATACACATTTTCCAGCTCACCCATATCTTGCGTATCCTTCACCAATTGCTCCAGCTCATCCAGTGTTACATGATTTAACAGGACATCACTTGGGGTCAGCACCGTTCTTTCTTGAGCGACACAATGATGAATCACCTCACGCAAGCCGGATGCCAGCAGCTCTCCAAGTCGTGCAATCGTCTCATGACGGAATTGCGTTGTACCGTAGCGAATCGTGAAAATCAGTTCTCCATCCTCGATGACTCCATTGATATCCAGTGCAAAATCCATAGCCGCATTCGTGCTGACAGGCACACCGATGGAATAGGAGGAAGGCTCCAGATCATTGCCTTTATAATCCTGATCGAATTGGCCCAAATAGTTAAAACTGATCTCAGGCTGAGCCTTTAACTGCACGCCTGCTTTCTCCAGAACATTCGTATCCGACAGGTATCGTAAAATACCATAGCCGATGCCTTTCTGCGGAATATGACGCAGCCCTTCCTTGACCCGTTTGATCAGACGAGCCGTATTCCCCCCTTGTCCCAGACTTCCATCCAGTACAACCGGGAACTGGCTCGTAAACCAACCGACTGTCCGCGTAATATCCACATCCGGTACAATAGCTTCCCGTCCATGGCCCTCCAGGTTGACCAGCACCCGTTCAGAACCAGACCAGTCATATACGGCTTTTCCGAGCGCAGCCAGCAGCAGGTCATTCATTTCCGTGTTGTATGCGCGATGAGCTTGTTTGAGCAACTGCTCGGTTTCCTGCTTCGTCCAGCGGACCGTCACAACCTCACTGTCCCCAAGCAGTGCATTGTCATTCGCAAAATCCTTTGGCAAAGGCTTCGCAAGACTGGCTTCTGCTTGTTCGATATGCTGCCAGTAAGCAAGCTCCCGCTCCATCGTCGCGCTATTCGCATAGGCCGACAGCTGCTCGGCCCATACCTGGAATGAATCTGTTTTATGCGGCAGCCGAATAGCTGTGCCTGTTTTACCTGCAACAGCCTGCTCATAACCGGATGCCAAATCCTCCAGCAAAATACGCCACGATACGCCGTCCACAACCAAATGATGAATGACGATTAGCAAATGGTCGCCCTCAGCGCAGTGGAACAGACCGAGCTTCACCAGCGGCCCCTCGCTCAAATGAATGCTGGCTTGAATTTCACTCGCCTTAGCTTCTACAGCGGTGGATTCGTCTTCAACTCCACTAAAATCTACAATGTCCAGCGTGTATAGCTCGCCTTCCTCTACACTGCGGTTCCAAGCTGCATAGCCTTGCTCCGTCTCACTGAATACCGTGCGCAATGCGTCATGATGCTGGACAATACGGTCCATTGTACGGCGTAGCGCGTTGACGTCAAAGCGCCCAGCTCGGTACAGCATCATCGCCTGATTGCTGTGGTGCAGATCAGCAGGCTGCTGCTCGAAGAACCATCGCTGAATGGGTGTCAGATCTACCTTGCCTACTGCTTCTTCCTGACTGGCCATCTTACCATCTGTACGAAGCAAAGGACTGAGCGCCGCTACCGTCGGATTGCTGAAGAGATCCTTCATGTTCAATCGATAGCCTGCTTGCAGCAAGCGGGACGATACTTGCAGTGCTTTGATCGAATCGCCGCCCAGTTCAAAGAAGTTATCCTGCGTGCCTACCGCTTCCACGCCGAGTACTCCGGCCCACACTGCAGCCAGTACTTGCTCTGCCGTAGTACGTGGTGCCACATAGGCTGCACCCGTATGGATGCTTCCCTCCGGATCCGGCAAGGCCTTGCGATCGATTTTGCCGTTGCTGGTCAGCGGAATCGTCTCCAGTCGCATCAAGCGTGCTGGCACCATATGCGCTGGTAACCCGGATTCCAGTTCTGCTTGTACTTCCTCGATCCGCAGCTCAGCTTCTCCCGTGATGTACCCGCACAAGTACTTGTGTCCACGCTCATCCGTCCGGTCGATGACTACGGCTTGACGCACACCCGGTACCCGCTGGATCGCCGTTTCAATCTCGCCCAGCTCAATCCGGTAGCCCCGGATTTTGACCTGGTAGTCCATCCGACCGATAAAGTCCACATTGCCGTCTGGCATCCACCGCGCCAGGTCACCTGTGCGGTACAATCGTTCACCGGCTACATACGGATTCGCCACGAATTTCTCGGCCGTCAGGTCTGGGCGGTTCAGGTATCCACGTGCCACTCCAGCACCGCCAATGCACAGCTCGCCCAGTACGCCGATCGGCACCGGATTCAGCTGGCTGTCCACGATGTAGAAGCGTGCGTTCAGCCATGCCTGACCAATCGGCACACTGCCGCTACTTGGCAGCTTTGACAGTTCTTCGTCGTAGAAGCTGGAGTCAATCGTCGCTTCCGTGACGCCATAGCTGTTCATAATGCGAATATCTGCGCCAAACCGTTCTTGCAGCACCCGATAATCCGTCACGCTGCAGCTATCCGAGCTGGTGATCAGCAGTTCCAGACTGCTCATGTCAAGGCCCTGTTCATGCACATGCTGCATAAACGGTACGATTAAAGCCGGTGTGGATTCGAACACCGTAATCTGATAATCGTGAATCCAGCCATACAGACGGCTTGGATCAATGCGGTCGTCTTTCGGGCAGATGACCATCGTGCCACCGTTATAGAGCGCCCGCGCGATATCGCCGACGAACACGTCGAAGGAGAAGCTTGCCAGTTGCAGCAGCCGTACCGGGAACTGGTTCAAACGGTAATCCCGTCGGTATGCCACAGCTGTGTTTACCAAACTGTGATGCTCGATCATGACACCCTTCGGACGTCCCGTTGTACCGGAGGTGTAGATCACATATGCCAGATCCTGCGGCTCGTTGATATGTTCCACATCCGTGGCATCTCCGGTGTACAACGACTCATCGTCCAGCGCCAATACAGTACGCAGACGCAGCCCTGTTGCCGGTTCGGATGCTTCTTCGTTGTCAGAACTCGAATCTAATTTAAAACTTACGCCTTCACTCAGGCTGCCTCTTTCCATCGTTTCAGCGCCAGCCGCTATTTCCAACTCGCCCTCAGACTGCCCACCGGCCAAGACCTGTCGGCTCTCCTCCAGCCATGCTTGCGCGCGTTCCTGCAAACCTGTTTGCGTAAGCAGCACCGTAGCGCCGCTGTCCTCGAGCATAAAGCGGATACGTTCTGAAGGATAATCTGCATCCAGTGGCACGTATGCACCGCCGGCCTTCCACACCGCCAGTACGCCGACCATCATGTCCACCGATCGCTCGCTCAAAATACCAACAATGGATTCACGCCCAATGCCTTCCTTTCGCAATCTACGAGCAAGTTGATTCCCACGCTCGTTCAGCTCGCGGTACGTAAGCTGCCGCTCCTCGTATACCACTGCCACATGATCCGGCACAAGCTGCGCTTGTTCTTCCACATAGACGTGGAACAACCCTTCTGATTGCTTTTCATCACTCCATGCAGCTACGCCCACGGATCCAAAACCATCGATGATTTTTGCTTTTTCCGCAGCAGTCACCAGCTCAAGTTCATCTACCAGCGCATCTGGTCTGTTAATCGCTTCTTCAATCATATGCAGCAAATGCTCGCGGATTTGCTCTACAGCCGTGCGTTCCAATACTTGCGCGTTGTACTCCAAATGGACATGAATTTCATCGCCCGGCACAACCGTAATGTTGAAATCATAGTTCGTTTGCTCCGACACGGAAGCATTTGCAATCGTAAAGCCATTCGTGCCACGACTGCCCATTTGCTCCATGCGCTGTTCCACCGGGTAGTTTTCAAACACCATAATATGGTTCACCAGGTCCTGTTTCTGCTCTGTTAGGGCCTGAATTTCATACAACGGATAGGTTTCATAGGCACGGGAAGCCAGTGCCTGCTCCTGTATCTGCTTCATTAACGCAGCAAACGTCATATCTTTCTCACTGTGAACTCGTACAGGAACCGTATTAATGAACAAACCAATCATTTTATCGATGCCCGGAATATCCGCTGATCTGCCGGATACGACACTGCCAAATACAACATCCCGACTGTTGTTATACCGTTGCAGCACAACGCCCCACGCTGCTTGCAGAAGGGTATTGACCGTTACTTGCTTCTGCTTAACCAGCTTGTTCATCCGTTCCGTCACTTCGTGGCCCAGTGTAAACGAAAGCTTGTCCGCTTCATATTCTTTAGCGTGACTGTCCAGCTGTTTTACCTGCGGTAATACGGTCTGCTGCTCAAAGCCAGCAAAATAATCACTCCAGAACCGTTCACCCTCCACGTTGTCCTGCCGATCCAGCCATTCAATGTATTCGCTGTATGGTGTTACCGGAGCGAGCTCCGGCTTGCGGTCTTCGAGGATGGCAAAGTACGTATTAAATGCTTCCCCTACAACAAGGAACAAGCACCAACCGTCCATCAAAATATGATGGAAGCTCCACACAAAACGATACGACTCCTCGCCTGTACGTAAAATAGACACCCGCATCAGCTCGCCTGAGCTGAAATGAAAGCCTTCGGCTTTGTCGCGTTCAGCAAAATCAGCAATGTATGCGTCCTGCTCACCTTGTTCCATCGAACGTACATCTTCAAAACGGAACCCGGCGTGCTTGTGACGGTACACCACCTGTAAAGGCTGCTCATTCCATCCGCTATAAAAATTCGTTCTGAATATTTGATGGCGATCCACCAGCTGATTTAGGCTTTCGGCAAAAGCCTCCACTTGAAAGCTGCCTTGCAGATCAAATGTCGCCTGCTCAAAGTACGCCCCGGATTGCGGCTCCATTAAGCCGTGGAACAGAATGCCTTTTTGCATGGGTGTGAGCGAATAAATGTTTTCCAGTTCTCCCGCAGCAGCCGTCTGCTCTACAATATGATCCAGCTCTCCAGCCGTCAGTCCTTGGAAGGACAAGTCGCTTGGTGTCAGCTCCGGCAACTCTTTACCCACACAGTGAGCCAATACCTCACGTAAGCCCTCCTGCAACAGATCAGCCAGCTTTTTGATTGATTTTTTCATAAACATTTTGTTGCTGTAGCTGATCGTCAGTTCCAGTGCACCGTCCGTGATCATGCCGTTGATATCCAGAGCATACCGCTTGGTCAACGTGTCACTCATGGAAGCTCCGATGGAATAAGGAGACATGCGGAAGGCATTATTCTTTAAATCCTGATCGAATTGTCCGAGATAGTTAAAGCTGATTTCTGGCTCGGCAACAAAAGCTGCTTCTCCTTCACCGCTAGCAAGATATCTCAAAATCCCGTATCCAATCCCTTTATGCGGCAAACGGCGCAGCCCTTCTTTGACGTTCTTGACACGCCGTCCTACATTCCGATCCTCGCCCATATTGAGTACAACCGGGAATTGACTGGTAAACCAACCGACTGTGCGCGTAATATCCATATCCGGCAAAATGGCTTCCCGTCCATGACCCTCCAGATTTACAAGCACCTGACGGATGCCCGCCCACTCCTGAATTGCAGTGCCCAGAGCTGTCAGTAAGAGGTCGTTCGCTTCCGTATTGTAGGCCCGATGAGCTTGTTTCAAGAATTGTTCTGTTTCTTCTACCGTCCACGCTACGGTCAGCGTTCGATCATCGCGAAGCTGTGGCTTGGCCTGAGATTTACGAGTGTAATCCTTAGGCAAGGATGCCTGGCTTTTCCCTGCTTCCTCAATTTGCTCCCAATACGCACGCTCCTTCTCCAATGCTGTGCTGTTCGCATAAACTGACAGCTGATTAGCCCAAAGGCGGAAGGAATCCGTTTTATTCGGCAAACGGACAGACTCGCCCCGTAAAGCCTGTTCATAGCCGGTTGCCAAATCCTCCAACAAAATACGCCAAGACACACCGTCAACCACCAAATGATGGATTGCTACCAACAAATGGTCTCCATCGTTGCAACGGAACAGACCCAGCTTTACCAGCGGTCCTTCATCTAGACGGATGCTGCTTTGGATTTCGTTGGCTTTGTTCTCCAGCAAATGAGCAAAGTCAGACTCCCTTGTGTAATCCACCACTTCGAGGCTATACAGCTCTCCTTCTTGCACGCCTCGGTTCCATGCTTCATACCCACCGTCTGCATTCTGGCGGAATACGATGCGCAAAGCATCATGATGCTCGACAATGCTTTGCAGTGCCTGACGAAGCGCCGTTTCGTCCAGTCGATCCTCACGATGCAGCATCAGAGCCTGGTTATAGTGCTCAGGATTGGATGGCTGCTGTTCAATGAACCAGTGTTGAATCGGTGTCAATGCCACGGTTCCACTAACTTCTCCTTGATCGGAAACGCGGGTCACCCGCTGCACCCGTCCATTCAGCTCAGCAATCGTCGGATACTGGAACAACTCCCTCATTTCCAGCTTGTAACCATTTTGCAGCAGTCTTGAAGACACTTGGATGGCCTTGATCGAGTCGCCGCCCAAATGGAAAAAGTTATCCAGAACACCAATCTGTTCGATTCCCAGTACAGATTGCCATACCGATACCAATGTCCGCTCTACCTCATTACGGGCTGCTACATAATCCTCGCCGGAATCCACGCTTCCCTCCGGTTGCGGCAACGCCCGACGATCCACTTTGCCATTTGGTGTTAACGGCAATTGATCCATCTGCACAAAATACGACGGCACCATATAACCCGGCAATTCTTGGCTCAAGGTGCTTCGCAACTCACTAGCCGCGATATCCACAAGGGTGACTACATATGCGCAGAGTTGTTTCTGTCCCTGCTCATCCTCACGTGCAATGACGACAGCTTCTTGTACCGCATCTAGCTTCAAGAGCTGCGCTTCCACCTCGCCCAGCTCAATCCGGTAGCCCCGGATTTTCACCTGTGCGTCGATCCGTCCTTTGTATTCCAGCGTTCCATCCTCATTCCAGCGAACCAAATCGCCTGTACGGTAGCAGCGCTCTCCGCTACGGAACGGACTATCTACGAATTTTTCAGCCGTTAAATCAGGACGGTTCCGGTAGCCACGTGCCACCCCATCACCGCCGACGATCAGCTCACCCCATGCTCCAACAGGCTGAAGCTGCATGGAACGGTCTACGACATACGCTGTGGAGTTGTGGATCGGACGCCCAATCGGCACCGATTCCAATTGCACGCTGGCAATCGTATGAGTTGTAGAAAAAGTTGTATTTTCCGTCGGACCATAACCGTTAATAATCCGCAGGGACGGATGAGCCTCCAGTACCCGGTTAATATGCGGTACGGACAGCACATCACCACCGACCAGCAGTTCTTCTACCCCCTCGAACAGCTCCAAGTCCTGCTGAGATAGCTGGTTAAAGAGCGGCGCAGTCAGCCACATTGTCGTGATACCATGGTTGCGCACGGCTTCCTTGAGCTTGGGAGCGTCCAAAATAACATCCTGACTCACCAGCACGAGCTGTCCACCATTCAATAGCGCACCCCAAATTTCGAAGGTGGACGCGTCAAAGACAACGGCGCCAGTTTGCAAAATGCGCGTGTCAGCACCCAGTTGCGCATAGTTTGTATGCTTTACCAAACGCACGACATTGCGATGTTCTACCATAACTCCTTTGGGCTGTCCCGTCGTGCCCGAAGTGTACATCAAATAAGCTAGTCGGTTTCCAAATTTACGTTCTTGTGTCCCAGCAGTGCTGTCTACGACAGACGAGGACGATTCCTTTAAAATCTCATTTTTCGGATTTGTATAATCGGCATAATCCACATGATAAGCCTCGTTTTGCTCCCCATGTACGGTATTCAAGCCTTGGTCATCCTCTGCCGCGTACACCTTAGCATCGCTTAGATCCAGCACGATTCCGGTGTATTCCTCCGGTTGCTGTTCTGCACGCTGCACCAGCAACAACTTCGCTCCCGAATCTTCCAACAGGTAACGTACACGTTCAGCCGGATAATCAGGGTCAATGGGTACATATGCACCGCCCGCTTTGAGAATCGCCAACATGCCGACGATCATATCCGTGGAACGCTCAGCAACGATACCTACAGTTTGCTCGGCGGTAACACCGTGTCCGCGCAACGTGTGAGCCAGTTGATTTGCTTTTACATTCAGTTCGCCATAAGTTAAACGGGCATTTCCAAACACAACTGCTGTCTGATTCGGTGTATGTTCAGCCTGTTCCTCAAACAACTCATGAATGCCTGCTTCGTGTGGATATTCCACCGCTGTAGCATTGAATACGTCGACGATTTGCGCCCGTTCTTCCTCACTGATCAGCGACAATTCCTGTATCCGCTTGTGTGGGCCCTGCACCATATGCTCCGCCACACTCAAAAATTGCCGAATAATTCGAGCAATTTCCTGTTCACTAAACAGCTCGGTACGATAATCCAGATACAGCACGAGTCTATCATCATCCAGCATTTCAACCATGTGAATATCGAAGTCGTTCACCGTATCTCCGCAGAAATCGTTATCCACCTGCTGAATCGCTTCATCAAACCGGGAGAAACTCAAGGTGCGGTACTGAATGGAAGCACCAAACAGACGCTGAATGTCCAGGCTGCTTTGCTGTTCACGCAAATCCTGAATAATTTTGTTGTACGGGTAACGCTGATGCCGCAAAATGGACGCCTGCTCCTTCCCTACACCTTGCAGAAAGGTCAGCAGTTCGGATTCTGGTTCGACCAACAGACGCGTAGCCACGGTGCTGACGAACATACCGATGGTATCCTTTTCCTTCTTAGACGTACGGTTGGCATAGAGTGTCCCCACGGTTAAGTCCTGCTCCCCCGTCACTTTATGCAAATAAATATACAGAGCCGCCAGGAAGAACGTGAAAATACTAATTTTATGCTCTTCGCAAAAAGCCGTAACACCACGATACAACTCATGTTCCAGTATAAAGCTCTCCCGGCGTGCAGCTGTACTCAGTGTCAGCGGGTTATATGATTTCAAACCTGTAGTCTCAGGCAAATCGGCAAACTTTTCCGTCCAGTACGTTTTGTCCTTTTGATAACGGTCTGATTGCTCATAACTTTGCTCTACCTGGATAAAATCCAGATAGGGATTGCCTTTGGTCGGCGCATCTTGGCCTGTACCATGCACAATATCCATATAATGTCCTGTGATTTCATTAATGGCCTGATTCATGGACACGCCGTCTGAAATAATATGATGCATTTTAAAATTAAACCAGGTTTCTTCTGTTCCGAGCTGCAAGATAACAAATCGGTACAGCTGCGAATCCAACAATGAGAACGGCTGTGGATTATGATGCTTTAACCATACATTCGCTTCTTCCGGGGTAACTTGGATCGTTTCTATACTTTCTGCCGTAAATGGCTCTACATATTGATATGGAATCCCATCCTGAGCAGTAATTTTGATACGAAAAGAATCATTTTGGGCAATTACCCGATTCATTGCTTGCTGCAAGGCATCTATGCGAACAGTTCCCCTGATCTTTACAGTAGCAATAATTGTTGAAGTGTTCCGATGAGGATACAAAAGCTCCGTATACCAAATACGTTGCTGTGGCTGGCTTAAGGAAAACAATTGAACATCTTGCTGTGTCATCCGTCTCTCTCCTCACAAAATAGATATTTGGTAAAAAGGAAATTCGCATATTCATGCGGTTTGTTCCTCGGGATGCTTTCGAAATTGAAGCTCATACAGCTCTGCATAATGGCCGCCCTCGGCAAGGAGCTGATCATGGGTACCTTGCTCTTTCAGTTCGCCATCGGCAAGGACACAGATCGTATCCGCCCGTTCAATCGTAGACAATCGATGGGCAATAACTAATGTCGTACGATCCTTCATCAACTCATTTAAGCCCTGCTGGACTTCATATTCCGATTCTGCATCCAAAGCCGAGGTCGCTTCATCCAATAGCAAAATCGGTGCATTTTTGAGCAAAGCACGGGCAATTGCAATCCGCTGTCTTTGACCGCCGGACAAATTGGCTCCGCGTTCACCGACAATCGTGTCGTACCCCTCTGGCAACTCGGCTATGAAGCCGCTGGCATAGGCTGTTTTGGCTGCAGCCTCCACTTCCTCATCCGTGGCAGTCGGTGAGCCAAAACGGATATTATCCGCTACTGTACCGTGGAACAGCGTAGCCTCCTGTGGTACATAGGCCATCAAATCCCTGACCTCATCCAACGGAAATTCTTCTGCCAAACGACCACGAACCCGCAGCACACCTTCATCCGGTGGGTAAAATCCCAGCAACAACTTCATGACTGTGCTTTTGCCACCACCACTCGGACCGACAAGTGCAGTGACCTGCCCTTCCGGCACGACCAAGTTTAACCTTTGCAGCGTTGGATGGTCAGGCTGATAGCCAAAGGTGATGTCGTGCAGCTCCAGCGCAGCCGGAGTCTGTTCAATGGCGTGGTCTGAACGTAAGGTTTCAACATCGCCATAGAATTCCCCAGATTCACGGGCTGATAAAGCTGCCGTCTCGGGATCGCTAAGCCTAGTCAGCGGTCCCTTCTTTTTAGCCGCGGGGAACTGTTCCTCTTCCTTCGACTCATCCAGAATTTCGCGGATACGCGCCAAGCCTGCCAAGGAGTTTTGTAACAGTGTTACAGCCGCCCCTAGCTCCAAAAATACCGTTGAAATACCGGTTTGCAGTTGTACAATCTGTCCCAATACTCCCAGTTCCATTTGCTTCTGCGATACCAGAATCAATCCGGCGACAAGCACACCGCCCAGCGTAATGAACTCTATGACAAAATTGCACATATCCTGCAAGCCCATATGACGTCCCTGCCGGATGCTGATGCGATTGATGTCCTCGCTTGCATCGTTACATAGTCCACCTACCTTTGTCCTCAACCCAAACAACTTCACCGTCTGCAAACCGGAAAGCAAATCACTCAATCGTTCCGTGAACCTGCTCATCCGTCCCTGTAACTCTTCACTCGTCTTTCGCATTTTCTTCGCGAAATGAGCATTTATCCAGGCTGAAGCCAGCCCAAGTACAACCGCCATAATCCCAAATCGCCAATCCAAAGCCATCAAAATGACCAACGAGCCCAAGAAAAGCGAAATTTCCAGTATAATCGAGCGAATATGAACGGTGTAAGCCTGCTCTAGCGCCTGTACATCGTTCGTCATACGGGATACAAGATCACCCGAATGGTGTTTTTCGGCTTTTTCGTACGATAGCTTGACAATGTGGCCAAATAGTTTCATTCGTACATCAGCAATCGCCAGCTTTACACACCGTTTATACATATAGCTGCACAGGGGGGAGATAAGACTTAATGCCAAAAATGTACCACTGACCAAATAGACCGCTCGGTATAGCTCCTGTACATTGCCATTAACCGCGAAATTCAGCAAATAATGCACCACAAAAGAAAGTAAAATCGTGATGCTGGCATTGGTCAGACTATTGCCAACCAGCCCGGTAAAATACCATTTTTGGTGCGGCTTCATCAGGGACATCAACTGCTTAAATTCATAAAACCCCTGCTTGAAGGTCACGACGCTCACCCCTTTCCTCAGGCAACGAATTACCGTTTTCCGCCGTATGCTGTTCTTCTTCAAAATTTTTCAAATACAGCTTTCGGTACACACCATCACGACCCAGTAATTCCTCATGAGAACCCGATTCCACAATGCTCCCCTGATCGAGTACAATAATGCGATTCGCCTGACGTACGGTTGACAGTCGATGAGCAATGACCAGTACCGTCCGGTTTTGCATTACCGCATTCATCGCATTCTGCACCTGAGCCTCCGACTGACTATCGAGTGCTGAAGTCGGCTCGTCCAATAAAAGCAGCGGAGCATTTTTCAGTAATGCTCTTGCTATGGAAATACGCTGTTTTTGACCGCCAGACAATCCGCCTCCCCGCTCGCTCAACAGGGTTTCATAGCCCTCGGGAAGTTGAACAATAAAATCATGCGCATGTGCCGCTTTCGCCGCCTCGACAATTTCTTCTCGAGTCGCCTCCAAACGTCCATATCCGATATTTTCTGCAATGGTGGCCGGAAAAAGCGACGGCTCCTGAGATACCATCGAAATATGACTGCGCAGGCTTGTTAAATTCCAATCTGTCAAACTCTTTCCAAATAGTTGAATGGTTCCAGCATGCTCTCCAGGTTCATTAAATCCGCAAAGCAGCTTGAAAATCGTGCTTTTACCCCCACCGCTGGCACCGACAATCGCGACCATATCCCCTTGCCCTGCCTGGAAGCTGATATCCTTCAGCACTGTGTTCCCTTCATCGTAGCCAAAGGTCAAATGCTCAAAGCTGACTACAGCAACACTATCAACGTCATCATCACTTTCTGCTCCGCCTTCACTCATTCGGTTGGCTTCCCCATCTGCATCGTCTTTCAAATGAGGCGCCCTATTCTCTCGCTTCTGATCTACCAAGGTCATTTCGCCGTCCTGACGTTCATTCTGCCAATCCAGCACCTCAAACAAATGCTTTGCGGCTCCACCCGCTTCCTTCATTTGCGAAATGATCGTCGGCAGCATGGCAATCGGCTGCAATATGAACGAAATCAGGTATAAAAAAAGTACAATGCCTCCAGCATTCAACTCTCCATGTTGTATCAGGTATCCTCCGTATACAATGACCAAAATAATCGGTGTTGCTAGCATCATCACACCTACCGGAGTAATGGCTGCATAGCGCTTTTCTAGCCGTAAGCCGCGCTTGACGACCTCCTCCATAATCACCATATACTTCTTCAACAGCACAGCTTGCATATTGAATGCCTTGACGATAGGGATTCCTCCGATTGCATCTTGCCCCACAGCGTTCAAATGAGCAATTTTCTCCTGAAGATCCGCGGAGTATTTTTCAATTGGCTTGCTCATTAGTGATGTTATGATCATTCCTATTGGCATGAGCGCAAGACTTGCCAATATCAGTTTCCAGCTTGTCAGTAAAAGCAATATGAGTGATGCCGTAAACACGAGCGGTAAATAGAACAGATTGGCAAACTGCTGGATAAAAAAGTTCTGTAATACTGCCGTATTATTGGTTAGACGGGATACCAAATCTCCGGTAAATTTCCTTTCCACGCTGGAAACCGGTAAATCGCAAAACTTATGTACGAGATCGCCTCTCAAGTCGCGCAGAGCACTAACACTAAATCGCGCTGAAGCGTACCTCATCACAAACTTACAGGGCATTCCAATTAGCGTCATACCAACAACCAGATAGATCATGTTCTGGGTAGAGGAGAATGTCCCCTGTGCCATTTGCTCAATGGCCTTACCCAAAATAATGTCAATAGCTGCCAAACACAAGGAGGTGATCACCGTTATGAAAACCCATAGATTATACGGCCTTACATAACGTGCGAGTCTCCGAAAAGCAGAATTTAATCGAAACAAGGGCATCCCTCTTTTCGCTGCCCACACTTTTTCAGTGCGAACTTTTTATATTGGCTGTGGACGTCGTTGAGATAAACTCTGGGTTTGGATGCATGAGTATCCGTACAGAATAAAATGCGATTTTGAACTATGCTGGAATTTGCATCTTGGTGTGGGTTGGTTGTTGATTGTTGCTGAGATGGTAATAACGAAGTGTATCGTGATGTGTGGGACATTTAACTCTGTCTGAATCGTGGTTGTAGGGTGCTTGTGTTGTAAGCTGTATGAGCTCCCGCCGCGTGGGCCATCGGCGAGGATGTAGAAAGAATGTTCTCGACTGTGCTCATAACCTCTTGTTCTTGTTCATGGATGAAAAAGTGATTACCTTCGAACATTCGAACATCCATAGGTGATGTCGTATGCTGTTGCCAGGCATGCAGTGAATCTGTGCTAACCTCAAAATCCTTCATTCCGCCTAAAACAGTCATCGGACATATCAATGGATTTCCCGGCTGATAAACATAAGTTTCACATACCTTAAAATCTGCACGCAGACGAGGCATAATAATTTGCATCAATTCTGCATTTTGCAGCACCTCTTCAGGTGTTCCCTGCATCAAACGAAGCTCTTCGGTGAAAGAATCGTCTGCTAAATCATGGAGTCGTTTTTTGGAATATGGAATATGTGGTGCGGATTTACCGGATATGATGATATGCTCAGGTAGCTTTCCAGTTTTGCTGTACAATTGCCGTGCTGTTTCAAATGCAATCAGTGCCCCCATACTGTGTCCAAAAAAAGCGAACGGCTTATGTATGTATGGAGCCATAGCTGGAACCAACGATTGAACGATGTCTTGAAGAGTATCCATTGGAGCTTCTGTTGAGCGGCTTTCACGTCCTGGAAGTTGTATAGGCAACACGGTAATGTCAGGCGCAAACCTGGACTTCCAAGAGTTAAATATATAAGCACCACCACCGGCGTAGGGAAAGCAAAATAGTTGGAGCTTCGTAGTCGGTTGGACCTCTGTTTTCGCGAACCAAGATTGTGATCGAGTTGTCATAAGAATTCCTCCATCCTCTATGCAGTTCATAATTTTACAGTAAATCCTTATATCTCTTTTTTTCTTCCAACACTTTCTAACTGTTTTTAAATATACAAACTTTAAAACCGCTTGGCATGGGACAAAAGGGCTAAATTGACGAAGCTCATAAAAATAAAATAAAATCCATATTATGTTATTTGTTTCCAAACTTCAAAAGCAACAATTTCACTTTTTGTATGAGTTATCTGTCAATCATGATCTGTTAATTTAGTTTAAAACAAGATTTCAGGTTTTCACGAATTTTGTAAAACTAAATTCATTTTGATTTACATTGAGGTCCCAACCCCTTATCCTACAACAATTTTATCTTTACTTGCCATTAACATAAATGTAACAAATTCAACCTGATATCATCCGACAAATTCCGACTTTTTCCGCAGCTCTCTTCAATCACCTAAATATTGGATTGGATTTGTATCAAGCTCACATAAGACAAAATTAATAACTCTTTATTTTTGTAATAAATATTGTTATTCCATAGTCATAAAGGACCATTTTTTTCATATTTTTTTCTGACTCTTCGTCTAAAAAATCCAGTTCGAATTGAATTTTTCTCTCCTAAATCTATGAATTTTCTTTTCAAACTCTAATAAAAACGTTTCTATCTCGCTTCAAAAGTACCTGTTCTCTAGAAATTTATAGCCTTACTTTTAATCTTTCACCCTCTCAAAAAACAGTAACGGCAAACAGCAAGGCTCCCCGTTGTCGGAGACTTGCTGCTTTATAAATTTCATTATGTTTGACTTCACTATCGGTCGATATGCAGAGTGTTGTAAGCTTTATTGTAGTTATCCCCCAATCTTATTAATTTAGTGGAATGGAGTATATGTATGGGTTCATGTATATATAATTTCCAAAATGCGAAAGCCTTAAGGTATACAAAAAGAGCACAGCCCATTAAGGCTGTGCTCTTTTTATCGTGCTTGGCGACGTCCTACTCTCCCAGGACCCTGCGGTCCAAGTACCATCGGCGCTGGAGGGCTTAACGGTCGTGTTCGGGATGGGTACGTGTGGAACCCCTCCGCTATCGCCACCAAACATGAATTTGCTATGCAAATTCTACCGTATTGAAACTCGGTTCATCACAGCTGTGTGAATAAATTTCAATGCGTATTTCGTATGTATTTCTACATACGTTCAAGGTTACACCCTGAAAACTGGATCCGAAACTCTTTTGCGTTTTATCTTAGGATAAGCCCTCGACCGATTAGTATTGGTCAGCTCCATGCATTACTGCACTTCCACCCCCAACCTATCTACCTCGTCGTCTTCAAGGGGTCTTACTAATTGGGAAATCTCATCTTGAGGGGGGCTTCACGCTTAGATGCTTTCAGCGCTTATCCCTTCCGTACATAGCTACCCAGCGGTGCTCCTGGCGGAACAACTGGTACACCAGCGGTACGTCCATCCCGGTCCTCTCGTACTAAGGACAGCTCCTCTCAAATTTCCTACGCCCACGACAGATAGGGACCGAACTGTCTCACGACGTTCTGAACCCAGCTCGCGTACCGCTTTAATGGGCGAACAGCCCAACCCTTGGGACCTACTTCAGCCCCAGGATGCGATGAGCCGACATCGAGGTGCCAAACCTCCCCGTCGATGTGGACTCTTGGGGGAGATAAGCCTGTTATCCCCAGGGTAGCTTTTATCCGTTGAGCGATGGCCCTTCCATGCGGTACCACCGGATCACTAAGCCCGACTTTCGTCCCTGCTCGACTTGTAGGTCTCGCAGTCAAGCTCCCTTCTGCCTTTGCACTCTTCGAATGATTTCCAACCATTCTGAGGGAACCTTGGGGCGCCTCCGTTACTCTTTAGGAGGCGACCGCCCCAGTCAAACTGCCCACCTGACACTGTCCTCGCACCGGTTTACGGTACCAAGTTAGAACCTAGATACGATCAGGGTGGTATCCCAAGGATGCCTCCCTTCAAGCTGGCGCTCAAAGTTCTACGGCTCCCACCTATCCTGTACAGATCGTACCCAAATTCAATATCAAGCTGCAGTAAAGCTCCATGGGGTCTTTCCGTCTTGTCGCGGGTAACCTGCATCTTCACAGGTATTAAAATTTCACCGGATCTCTCGTTGAGACAGCGCCCAAGTCGTTACGCCATTCGTGCGGGTCAGAATTTACCTGACAAGGAATTTCGCTACCTTAGGACCGTTATAGTTACGGCCGCCGTTTACTGGGGCTTCGGTTCATAGCTTCGCTCTTGCGAGCTTACCACTCCCCTTAACCTTCCAGCACCGGGCAGGCGTCAGCCCGTATACTTCGCCTTGCGGCTTCGCACAGACCTGTGTTTTTGCTAAACAGTCGCTTGGGCCTTTTCACTGCGGCCCCCTCGGGCTATTCACCCTACCGAGGCACCCCTTCTCCCGAAGTTACGGGGTCATTTTGCCGAGTTCCTTAACGAGAGTTCTTCCGCGCGCCTTAGAATTCTCTTCTCGCCTACCTGTGTCGGTTTGCGGTACGGGCACCTTCTCCTGGCTAGAGGCTTTTCTTGGCAGTCTGAGATCATGACCTTCGCTACTACAATTTTCGCTCCCCATCACAGCCCAGCCTTACGATGTGCGGATTTGCCTACACACCAGCCTCACTGCTTAGACGGACATCCATCCGTCCGCGTCACTACCCTACTGCGTCACCCCATCGCTCATAGCGGATTACGGTGGTACAGGAATTTCGACCTGTTGTCCTTCGACTACGCCTATCGGCCTCGCCTTAGGTCCCGACTTACCCTGAGCGGACGAACCTTCCTCAGGAACCCTTAGGCTTTCGGCGGATCTGATTCTCACAGATCTTTTCGTTACTCATACCGGCATTCTCACTTGAATGCAGTCCAGCGCTCCTTACGGTACACCTTCAACCCGCATTCAACGCTCCCCTACCCCTGATGCAAAGCATCAAGCCATAGCTTCGGTGGTGTGTTTAGCCCCGTTACATTTTCGGCGCAGAGTCACTCGACCAGTGAGCTATTACGCACTCTTTCAATGGTGGCTGCTTCTAAGCCAACATCCTGGTTGTCTGTGCAACTCCACATCCTTTCCCACTTAACACACACTTGGGGACCTTAGCTGATGGTCTGGGCTGTTTCCCTTTCGACAATGGATCTTAGCACTCACTGTCTGACTCCCGGAACTAAATCTATGGCATTCGGAGTTTGACTGAGCTTGGTAACCCTTGCGGGCCCCGCACCCAATCAGTGCTCTACCTCCACGATTCTTCTTTCCGAGGCTAGCCCTAAAGCTATTTCGGGGAGAACCAGCTATCTCCGGGTTCGATTGGAATTTCTCCGCTACCCCCACCTCATCCCCGCATTTTTCAACATGCGTGGGTTCGGGCCTCCAGTGCGTGTTACCGCACCTTCACCCTGGACAGGGGTAGATCACCCGGTTTCGGGTCTACGTCCACGTACTCATTCGCCCTATTCAGACTCGCTTTCGCTGCGGCTTCAGCTCTTCACCTTAACCTTGCACGGGAACGTAACTCGCCGGTTCATTCTACAAAAGGCACGCCATCACCCGTGATTTTTCCAAAGGAAAATATCATAGGGCTCTGACTTCTTGTAAGCACACGGTTTCAGGATCTATTTCACTCCCCTTCCGGGGTGCTTTTCACCTTTCCCTCACGGTACTGCTTCACTATCGGTCGCCAGGGAGTATTTAGCCTTGGCAGATGGTCCTGCCGGATTCATACGGGGTTTCACGTGCCCCGCACTACTCGGGATCCGTCTCGGAGAGAACAAGTTTTGAACTACAGGGCTTTTACCTTCTCTGGCGGGCCTTTCCAGACCTCTTCATCTAACCGGTTCCTTTGTAACTCCATGTGAGACGTCCCACAACCCCAAGGAGCAAGCTCCTTGGTTTGGGCTAATCCGCGTTCGCTCGCCGCTACTGACGGAATCACTATTGTTTTCTCTTCCTCAGGGTACTTAGATGTTTCAGTTCCCCTGGTCTGCCTCTATTCTGCCTATGTATTCAGCAGAAAGTGACTGTCGATGAAGACAGCCGGGTTTCCCCATTCGGACATCCCCGGATCAAAGCTTGCTTACAGCTCCCCGAGGCCTTATCGTTGTTCGCCACGTCCTTCGTCGGCTCCTGGCGCCTAGGCATCCTCCGTGTGCTCTTTGTAGCTTAACCTAGACTTTTCTTTGATAAAAGAAAATGTCGATGTTCGATAAAGAATGATTTTTGCCAAAGGCAAAAGATCTTTCCTTACCTGCTACCTTTATTTCACTTGTTTACACAAGATCAGCTTAAAGGAATATTCTAAAACGCAATTTCGTTTCGGTATCCAGTTTTCAAGGTGCAATTCGCTTCATCGAAGCGAAACCCGATGAATATTTCGGTTCCACACGGATGTGTGAATGAAGTATTCGTCGAAGCTTGAGAGTTTGAACTCTCAAAACTGAGCAACGAGTGAGTAATTTAAGGATATTCATTTCATTCACACGAACGTGATGAACCGAATTGAATATCCGGTCGCAGGTACGTTATACCTGCTGATTTGAATGTTTCCATTGCAGGAAACGATTCTCCATAGAAAGGAGGTGATCCAGCCGCACCTTCCGATACGGCTACCTTGTTACGACTTCACCCCAATCATCTACCCCACCTTCGGCGGCTGGCTCCCTTGCGGGTTACCCCACCGACTTCGGGTGTTGTAAACTCTCGTGGTGTGACGGGCGGTGTGTACAAGACCCGGGAACGTATTCACCGCGGCATGCTGATCCGCGATTACTAGCAATTCCGACTTCATGTAGGCGAGTTGCAGCCTACAATCCGAACTGAGACCGGCTTTTCTAGGATTGGCTCCACCTCGCGGCTTCGCTTCCCGTTGTACCGGCCATTGTAGTACGTGTGTAGCCCAGGTCATAAGGGGCATGATGATTTGACGTCATCCCCACCTTCCTCCGGTTTGTCACCGGCAGTCTGCTTAGAGTGCCCAGCTTGACCTGCTGGCAACTAAGCATAAGGGTTGCGCTCGTTGCGGGACTTAACCCAACATCTCACGACACGAGCTGACGACAACCATGCACCACCTGTCTCCTCTGTCCCGAAGGAAAGCCATATCTCTACAGCGGTCAGAGGGATGTCAAGACCTGGTAAGGTTCTTCGCGTTGCTTCGAATTAAACCACATACTCCACTGCTTGTGCGGGTCCCCGTCAATTCCTTTGAGTTTCAGTCTTGCGACCGTACTCCCCAGGCGGAATGCTTAATGTGTTAACTTCGGCACCAAGGGTATCGAAACCCCTAACACCTAGCATTCATCGTTTACGGCGTGGACTACCAGGGTATCTAATCCTGTTTGCTCCCCACGCTTTCGCGCCTCAGCGTCAGTTACAGCCCAGAGAGTCGCCTTCGCCACTGGTGTTCCTCCACATCTCTACGCATTTCACCGCTACACGTGGAATTCCACTCTCCTCTTCTGCACTCAAGCTCCCCAGTTTCCAGTGCGACCCGAAGTTGAGCCTCGGGATTAAACACCAGACTTAAAGAGCCGCCTGCGCGCGCTTTACGCCCAATAATTCCGGACAACGCTTGCCCCCTACGTATTACCGCGGCTGCTGGCACGTAGTTAGCCGGGGCTTTCTTCTCAGGTACCGTCACTCTTGTAGCAGTTACTCTACAAGACGTTCTTCCCTGGCAACAGAGCTTTACGATCCGAAAACCTTCATCACTCACGCGGCGTTGCTCCGTCAGGCTTTCGCCCATTGCGGAAGATTCCCTACTGCTGCCTCCCGTAGGAGTCTGGGCCGTGTCTCAGTCCCAGTGTGGCCGATCACCCTCTCAGGTCGGCTACGCATCGTCGCCTTGGTAGGCCTTTACCCCACCAACTAGCTAATGCGCCGCAGGCCCATCCACAAGTGACAGATTGCTCCGTCTTTCCTCCCTCTCCCATGCAGGAAAAGGATATATCGGGTATTAGCTACCGTTTCCGGTAGTTATCCCTGTCTTGTGGGCAGGTTGCCTACGTGTTACTCACCCGTCCGCCGCTAGGTTATGTAGAAGCAAGCTTCTACATAACCCCGCTCGACTTGCATGTATTAGGCACGCCGCCAGCGTTCGTCCTGAGCCAGGATCAAACTCTCCATTAAAGACCAACCGAAGTTGGTTTATAGAAAGAGCGATAAGCTCATTTTGAAACTGACGAGATAAAAATATCTCTTGTTTGCTTCCATCTTATACAGCCTGGATGGCATGTACCAAAATTTCAGCGTTGGATTTTGCAAGCAAAATCCGTACTCACTCGTTGTTCAGTTTTCAAAGATCAAATTATCATTCGGCTTCGTTTGAGCCAGAACAATAATATAACATTTTCAACTAATTCAATCAACCTGTAAATAATTCCAGGCGAGTCATCCACCCCATATTATTGAATAATCATTTTCGGGCTAGACTAACAATATATCAATTTAAAGCAATTAAGTCTATCTGTAAAAGTTCCCAGCTTGTTCAAACTTATTAAAAATCTTTGATCTTGTTTTATTGGCTGGACTAGTAATTTAACACGTATACCAAATTAATTCTACTTGCAATTAATTCCTTTTGATAGATAACTATAGATATTAGACCAAAGTAATTCATAATCCCAATAGACAGAAGTATTACTTAAATGTGTTATTCTAATTTTACATAAGGATTTGCTTTTCCAAATTAGTTCTCGGATGATTTCGAAGGTTGATCTATTCTAGCAGAGGAATTTATCAAACTTTTAGGGCCAAGGTACTTCATACCTTAAACAATAATCAGATAGACGTATATTGTTGGATATACATTTAGTAGATCATTTAGAGGGTTAAGAAATTACGAAGTAGACTAAAGAGAGATGCATGACAAAGATAATTATGTTTACGTCACTCAATAAAAGTGAGGTATACTCGATTCTTATTCCATGGAGTTGATAACTTCATCTGTTCTATGACAGTTAGATTGACCCTAAAATATGAAAAACAGCGGTATCCTTGGATAAGTCCTAGATACCGCTGTTTTATTGAACTATAAGCCATGACTTCAATGTTCAAGAAGATGCCGCTACCGCAAGCGTACCGGAAGAATCAGCTGTATGATGGATACTCCGCACGAAGCGAATCGTTTTTGTATCCGAGTGCATTACGACTGAATGAGTTTCCGCTCTGTGGCCGGGAAGAGAACGAACCCCCTGCAACCACTCTCCAGGTGTTACACCTGTAGCCACAAACATCACGCCTTGCCGTCCGACCATATCATCCATAGATAGCAACGCGCCAGGATCAGTAATGCCCATACGTTTGCAACGCTCAATCTCTTCTTCACCATGAGGCAACAAACGGCCCTGTATTTCTCCGCCCATGCATTTCAGCGCTGCAGCGGCCAATACACCCTCAGGAGCGCCACCAGAACCGATATGCAAGTCTACACCGCTATCCAGGCATGTTTCAATCGCGCCCATCACATCCCCATGGCCTAGCAATTTGATACGAACTCCGCTTTCCCGCAGAAGCTTGATAATCCCGGCGTGCCGTGTACGATCCAGAATGGACACGGTAAGATCAGGCAAGGATTTACCGAGTGCTCGTGCAGCTTTTGACAATGTGGTCGGGATTGGGTCCTCAAGTGACAGCTTTCCAGCCAGCGCCGGGCCAACGGCCATTTTTTGCATGTACATATCCGGAGCGTGGAGTAGACTACCACGAGGTGCAGCAGCAATGACCGACAGAGCGTTATTCAAACCATTTGCCACCGTTTCGGTTCCTTCCAGTGGATCGACAGCGATGTCCATAGCCGGTCCTCTGCGATTGCCTACTCTTTCCCCGATATACAGCATGGGAGCCTCATCCATTTCGCCTTCGCCAATGACGACCGTGCCGTCCATGGATACCGCATTAAAATGAGTGCGGATGGCTACCGTAGCCGCCTCGTCTGCGCTATTCTTATCTCCACGCCCTGTCCATTGTGCTGATTGCAGTGCCGCTGCCTCTGTTACCCGAACGAATTCCAATGCCATTTGACTCTCCATACCTATCCCTCCACCTCTCCTAAAATAATTATTACCCTTAAGCAAATGAATATATTTAGGGCAGCTTTGCTGCAATCTTTCTATTTATCTATTAAACTCCTGTATCCTACGTTTTTAATTTTTAGTTATATGAGCAGCTACTAGGCTCTATAACATTCTGATAATTAAACCTGCCGTCTCTTCAATCGCCTTATCTGTAACATCAATAACCGGACAATTCAGCTCTTTAAACAAAGACTGCGCATACGCTATTTCCTCTTCCACTCTCGTCGCTGTAGCATACTGCACATTATTAGGTAGCCCCATAACCTTTAGTCGCTCACTGCGTATTTTCAACAGTAACTCTGGCTCGATCGTTAATCCGAACACTCGACCACGCTGAACATCCTTCAACTGAACAGGCGGTGTCAGCTCCGGCACAACCGGTATGTTGACCGTTTTATAACCTTTATGCGCGAGAAACATGGATAAAGGAGTTTTGGAAATACGGGATACTCCAAGCAATACAATATCCGCTTTGAGAATGGCGCTCACATCTTTGCCATCATCGTATTGAACCGCAAAATCCAAGGCCTCTACACGCCGAAAATAGTTGTCGTCCAGTCGGTGCAGCAGACCAGGCTTCTCTTTGGGATCGTTATGGAACGTATCGGCAAACGCCTGCATCATTGGTCCCATAATGTCGACAGCCCGCACATTCAGCCGGACAGCCTCTTCTTTCATCGCCTCTCTCAATTCCGGCTGTACCAGCGTATAAGCTACAAAGCCTCTACGCTCGGCAACTTCCTCCATCACCCGGCTCAGTTCGTCTTCATCCCTCACGTTCATAAATCTTTTGATCTCTGTGTCCGGTAACTCAAACTGGCGCATGGTCGCCTGTACGACAGCTTCTGCCGTCTCGCCAATCGAGTCTGAACAGATCGCTATAAAATGACTGCTCGCCTGAACCATTCGATTCCTCCCATTAATCCTCTGCTACCATATCGAGCAACATTTTAATAATATTTGTTTTTGTAATACGTCCCACGACTTTCCAGTGCTCTCCTGGCTTGTCGGAGTCGGAAGGGACGACGACAGGCAGACTGTCGATTTGACGGGCAATAATTTTGCGCGCTGCCTCTAATACCGTATCCTCTGGGGAAACGGTGACAACATTCGCCTGTCGGGTCATCACTAGGCTGACAGGAATGGTTGCTGCATTGGGATTCCCTAACGTTACCTTAAGTAAATCCTTGCGGGAAGCTACCCCTGCCAAATCTCCGTCTTCATCGGTAACGATCAAATTGCTCACATTTTCCAAAAAGAGAGCTACAACAGCTTCCTGAATCGTTGTTGTTTCACGTACGATGACTGGAACCCCGTGAAGATCGCCCACCTTCATTTGCAATAGCCGGAATTTTTCCTCCCGGTTCGGCGTGCCCCGCTTTCCAACAAAATATCCGACCTTGGGCTTTGCATCTATGTAATTCAGAATACCCAATTTGGATAGGTCGGTCCGAATGGTCGCCTTACTGAGATTAAGCATTTCCGCAATCTGATCCCCGGTAATTGGGGCATGCTTTTGTACGATGTTTAAAATTTCTACTTGTCTTGCCGTAAGGTCGATGATGAACGTCCCTCCTTTTTTTCTTGCGATCTAATATTGAATATAATACGTCATATATAACAATAAATCAACCTTAAAAAGCATATAAAACATCACATATATAAAATTAAAGTGGTTATTCATGTCTTTTTATCATTTAAAACACTTATTCAACACAAAAAAACGGGCACTTTACACCCTGCTCTTTCGAGTAAGGCGAAGTACCCGCTCTCTTATTCGTATCTTAAAGCATCAATTGGACGCAGCTTAGACGCCTTCCGCGCCGGATATACTCCGAACAACACTCCGACTGCCATACAGCACAGAAAAGAGTAAAGCACGGGCTCTATCGAATACACAATCGGCATTTGGACGAATTTCTCAAGCAGTTTTGCACCTCCGAGACCCACCATTACGCCAACTAGTCCACCCATCAGACTGAGAAAAACAGCCTCAGCCACAAACTGCAGCATAATATCACTACGTTGCGCACCAATCGCTTTACGAATCCCGATCTCCCTCGTACGTTCCGTGACGGACACCAGCATAATATTCATAATGCCGACACCTCCAACGCCAAGCGCAATTGCAGCTACACCGGCCAGCAGCATATTCATAATCCGATCAACCCCGGACACTGTTTTTAAGATTTCCGTCTGGGTCATGATCTGAAAGTCATCGCCCTCTGATGGCTTTAGCTCATGTCTGACACGAAGCACCTGCCGAATTTCTGCACTTGCCTGATCAATCTTCTCCTCTGATGTTGCAGAGGCGTTCACCTGCTGAATACTCATATTGCCTAGCCGTTCCATCCCCGTTGTAATCGGTACATATACCTGCTGACCGCTGTTACTCATATTGGAATTGGAATTTGCCAGCACACCGACCACCTTAAAAGGAAGCTGTTTGATCATGATCGTCTCACCGACCGCTCTGGAGGCATCCGGACCAAAAATATTACGGGCCGCATCACTCCCAAGCACGGCCACATTCATTTTTTTATCCACTTCATAGTGGGTAAACGACCTGCCTTGAGCTAGTGACAGCTTTCTCACATGAACGAATGCCAGTGAAGTCCCCTCAATTTGTCCGCTGACCTTATTGCGACTCCACGTAATATCTGCATTGGTCATAGCACTTGGTGCTACCTCTGCTACTGCTTTTTGCTGCTCTAGCGCATCGATATCTTTTAGAGATATTCCTTTCGTCTGATTGAACGACATGGAACTAGAGCCATCATATGGAGCATAAGGATAGATCATCAGCAGATTATTTCCCATACTGTTGATCTGAGATGTAATCGTAGCCGTTGATCCTTTACCGATGGCTACAATCATAATCACAGCGGCCACTCCGATAATAATGCCCACCATGGTCAGCAAAGATCGCAGCATATTGGTTCGCAAACTGTTGAGTGATACACGGATAATTTCCTTAAACTTCATGCCTTCACTTCCTCTGCCGCCATTCTTCGTTTCCCAACAGGCTGATCCTCTTCAATCCGCCCATCTCGAAAATGAATCAGACGCTTGGCGTATTCCGCAACCTCTTGATCATGAGTAACCAATACAACCGTTTTCCCCTGATCATTCAGACGCTGAAAAATCCCCATTATTTCAACACTTGTTTTGGAGTCCAATGCGCCTGTAGGTTCATCCGCCAAGAGAATGACCGGATTGTTCACAAGTGCGCGGGCAATGGATACCCGCTGCTGCTGACCGCCTGACAATTCGTTCGGCCTATTGTTCATCCGATCGCCTAGACCTACGCTAGTGAGGGCTTCCATTGCCCGCAAACGACGCTCCTTGACAGGAATACCTGCATAAATCATAGGCAGTTCCACATTCTCCAGAGCCGTTGATCGCGGGAGCAAATGAAATTTTTGAAATACAAATCCGATTTTCTGATTACGTATAATAGCCAGTTCATCCTCACGGGCATCTAAGATCGAATAGCCGTCCAAATAAAATTGTCCTGACGTAGGTAAATCCAGACAGCCGATAACATTCATCATCGTGGACTTGCCTGATCCAGACGGTCCCATAATCGCAACAAAATCACCGTCAGCAATATCAAGTTGAACCTCACGCAGAGCATGAATTTCCTGATCTCCGACACGGTACACTTTTTTCAAATCCTCAATCTGAATGACGTATCTCATACCCGTTTAAAAGCCTCCCTGCATGCCGCCCATAGCGGAAGGGTCCGGCGGAGGTTCAGGAGCAGGCACAATAAGCGTGTCACCCTCCTTTACACCTGACTTGAGTTCGACTCGATCTGGCGTATAAAATCCGAGTTCTACGGGCTTGAAAGTGCGCGCCCCTGGATTTGCAGCATTATTAGCGGAAACATACACGCCATCCTGTCCCCCTTCGGATCTCAGCGCAGTCGCAGGTACGAACAGTACATTTTTGTGTACTCCCAAAATAACGGCCACATTCATAATCATGCCCGTTTTGAGCTTGCCTTTCGGGTCATGAACAGACAGTTCCATCAGATACGTCGTCATCCCTTCATCCGTAGAGGCTTCCGGTGACACGAATTGCACCTTCCCTGGAAATGATTCACCCGGATAGGCATTGGTAGTCAACACGGCTGAAAGACCCTTCTTTACTTTGACAATGTCGGTCTGACTTACCTTCACAACCACCTTAAGGTCGTTGGAATCCGAGTTATTCATGACAATGAATGGAGCTGTCGGACTGGTCCCTACATCCCCGTTCACCTTCAAGATTACCCCGTCCCAAGGTGCTGTAACCTGAAGCTTGTTCAATTCATTTTTCTTCTGCTCCAGTTCCGTCGCCTGTCTTCGAACCTCTATCCGTGAGGCTTGAATATTGGATGCATCAGCCGGAACCTGAATTTTGCGAAGCTCTGCCATTGCCGTACGATATCCGATTTCAGCCTCTGAAATGGTGCGACGTTTTTGTGACATGATTTTGCGGAACTGCAGATCCAGACCATCATAGTCCGTCTGTGCTTTATCCAGTGCTTGCTCTGCCTGCTCCAATTCACTGTTGGACACCGCCCCGGCATCATGTAAAAACTTTTGGTCTTCATATGCCTTTCGCGCCTGTTCCAACTGCTTTTGGGAAGTTTTCTTCTGACTTTCGGCTTCTTCCAGCTCAAATGATTCTTGCGCTGTATCGATAGCCATTTTGGCCCGAAGTACATTTGTTTTCTGAATTTCAATGTCCTCTGCCTTCGGACCTTTCTCCAATTCAGCCAGCTTGGCTTTAGATATTTCCAAAGTATCAGACGCACTCTGAATTTGCATTTTAATTTCAGAACTGTCCAGAAGAGCCAGGACTTGTCCTTTCTTCACTTTGTCTCCGGCCTTCACGTTCACCGCTGCCAGCTTATTTTCGCCTGCGCTTGTAAAATTCAACTTCACTTCCTTGGAAGCCTGTACGGTACCGGACGTATCCAGCTTCTCGCTCACATCGCCGCGTTCTACTTTAAGCTTCTCATCCTGAACCAACGGTGCCGCCTGTTCTTTGGGCAAATTTAGGTATACTGCTGCTCCGCCTCCACCGACAACCAGTAGAACAATTGCAGTCCAGATCCACTTTTTTCTCCGTTTTCTCCGTAACTTGATTAAAGCGTCATTTAAAACCGTTTCTGCCAATGCCGTTTCCTCCCTATGTGCTCCATGGCTTGTTCAACGTATACTCATTTTGATCCAACTCGATCGCAAGCTCTTCCATTTGCCGTTCAATCTGGTTCACTTTCAACTGATTATTTTTCAATTCCATCTCAATAATTAGACCTCTGGCCCACTTTTTGCGTGATAATTCCAAGGCCTCTTTTGCTGTACGCAAGCTTTCTTCCAGTTGTACGTATTTCTTTTGATTTTCCTTAACTGTGGCATACAAATTACGGAGAGATTCGGCAAAATCCTTTTGACCTTTGTCGAGTTCCTCCTTAGCCGTATCGACATCCATTTTAGCTAGATCATAAGCACCAGCACCATTGTTAAAATCGAAATATCTCACATTAAGCTCCGAAGTTTTGATGCTATCCTCCAGCTTCCATAAATTTGGATTCATGTCTGTCAGCTGTTGTATATGTAATTCGATATCCAGCTTCTTCGGTTCCTTGTACACGGGTCGATCGACCAATTCATAAGCTGTTCCATTAGGCTGTCCCATGAGGAAGTTCAGGGCATCCCTGGATTTTTGCAACGCAATTTTCCCCTGCTCTACGGTTTGCTGAGCTTGGCTTCTGGCCTGTGTACTCTCGTTTTTCGCATACTCAGACAGCTTTCCGCGCGCAAATTTGGCAAGTGCAATCTTTTCCTCCGCTTGGGCGATTTCAAGCGCTTCTAGATCATTTTTCACCTGATTCTCTGCCACGAACACACTTTGATAGCTTTTCATCACATTAAAATAAATCTGGTCTTTGGCGAACTGCGCCTGCTTTTTGCTGGCTAAATAAGATAGCGTCGAGGAACTGTAATTTCTCCATGACGTTTCATCATCAACATACTCATTGTCTATAAAATCGACAGGTGAATTGCCCAGGTCCTTTTCTGCATTTTTCAGTTCCATTCTGCGGCGCTCTACGTCCCGTTCGGCGGTACGTGTATTGTAACTGTTCGTCTGTGCCCATTCCGCGGCCTGCTTGAGTGTCAATGTAGGTAAAGCCTGACCCGTTATGGATGATGTCTTCGATGGAGCCGCAGCAGAAGGTTTAACTGACGTACTTGATGCTACATTTCCTGATAAACTCTCAGCCTGTACAGTGGAGGCCAAGCCTGATGATAATGACAATACAAGCAGCACGGCAGCCGCTTTTTGCTTCATAGATGAATCTCTCCCCTTTCGGTGCATTCTTCGAATCTTTTCCGTTTTTTTCGACATAAATTTCCACAAACTCTTGCATTCTAATTGTACTTTCAGGTTTGTGTTGGTACAAGGTGTCAAAACAATACATTTTTGTAACCTTTACTTCCAGATTACTCGCTTTATACTACTTTTCGTCCAATCAGATATGGATTCAACCTATTTTTACCTTAACTTTACCTAATTTTCAGCTAATTTTAAGGAAACCAACAGCATCTATTAAGGTTTGGAACATATACTAGAGAAAGAATAACAGCCGCTCACTGGGAGGGTTAATAGATGATAAAAGAATCTCGTATGACAACCACTAACGAACCGTCTGATTTGTGGATGACCCGCTTTTTACGTGAATCAGAACAAAAAAAGAAACAACTCATCCGGGAAGCCCGGAAAAATAACGATATACCACTGATGAACAGCATTTCTTTTCACCTTGCCCAACGGGATCAGCAGCATCTTATCGGATAAAATGACAAATGAATCTTATGCTATAAATAACAGATTACCTCTAGTTATCTGCTTCGTATGCTAGATGAAAAAGACCGGGACAAATCGTTAATTGACTTGTCCCGGTTCTTTATGATGATCAAATTTAATATAAAACCGCATAGCTTGTTCCGCGCCTATTCTTCCATCTCTGCCTGCGGATCATAGAGATATTGATCCAGTGGAATGCGCCCGTTTTCATTAAACCGTATGCCTTCCTCCTCCAAATACAGACGCTGCAGGGATGCGGACTCATCCTCCTGCAAAGCAATCTCCCCCAAACGGTTGACTACTCTATGCCAAGGAAGCCGGTGTTTTTGGCTCAATGTATGCAAAATCCGCACCACCTGTCTGGCACCTCTTGGGCTTCCGGCCTCTGCCGCAATTTGACCGTAAGTCATTACTTTTCCCTCAGGGATCAACAGTATAATTTGAAGCACACGGGCAGTGAAAGGCTGCATGTTCTAATTCCTCCGTATTACTATTGCTTTTTCAATAATTATAGCACCCTGAACAGATGCTAAAAACCCCTGCTCCTACAAATGTAAGAAACAGGGGAAAACCCATCGTTAAAATTTAGAATCCGCTCAGACCCTGCCTTTTTAAATCCTGTGCTACCAATCGTGCCAGTTCCCTTGCACCTTCATAGTTTGGATGGAGTGTATCACCGTTCATGTACAAAGCCAGTGTAGCGACTTTACCAATAGAAGTAAAATAAGCTGAGCTAAGAACATTCAGGTCGACTAAAGGCGTTTGTTCCTCTTGAGCCAGCGCCAAAATAGCACTTCTATACCATCTATTTTCTGCGTTGTGTACATTGTTAGCATTAAAGTCAGTGGCTCGTCCTTGCGGAGTTGACAGGATTACCGTCGCCCCCTTAGCCTTCGCCTGCCGGATCATATCCCGCATCCAGTCCTTAAACTCTGCTTCGCTTTCGTTATGCTTTGGATTGGTGTCATTAATGCCCAATTGGAGAATAAAATAATCCCCCGGCTTAATATATTGGACGATGGCCTCCAACTGACCGTCCTGATGGAAGCCTCTAGCAATTTGGCCTCCTGACGCCATATTGCGAATTTGAAAAGTATTCGTGTTCACAAACTCTGGCAGCAGTTGACCCCATCCCGCCTGCACGCTGCTATCCAGCGGATAATAGTTACATACCGTAGAATCCCCACCGATATAAATTGTTCGATTCGTAACCGGATTGCTAGATAATTGCCTGATTTCCATTGCACTGAGTGTGAAGACCGCCCCCTCTTTGCCTTCAGTAACCAGCAGATTTAGTTGTCCGTCTGTTACTGGAATTTGAAAGCGATCCTTGGCCCCATTCCCTGTCATATTTATGACCTGATACACCCCTTCAGCTGCAATACTCGAACGAGAGGTATCTCCTAAAGTAACCGACACCTCATACAAACCAGGAGGAAGATCAACATCAAAAGTATTCTCGCTTTTCGTACCTGTAACCAGGAAACGTACCGCATCACTTGCCACTCCAGTCCCCGAAGCACTGACATTACGCATATTCTCAGGGGTACGAAAGCCATAGCCACGTGCTAAGTCATAAGACAGCGAAGCGCTCACTCCGGTATAACCCGTTTCGACCGTACCTCCGCCAAAATCAAACTTGTACTCGCCAGCGGATGCCTGGGCCGGGAGAGCTATGCCCACACCTGTTGCACCACATAAAAAAGCTGCTAAAAGCATATGAGTCAATCCTTTTTTCCACACCATTCTTCATTCCTCCTCCAGATTTTTAATTGTACGAAGCAATGGATATTTACTGTAAGCGCATACATTAAATTCTACCCATTGTTGCAGGGTTATGCCTGTGTAATTCTTATGCAAAAGAAAAGTAGTTTAATCGTTAAGCTTGAAACTTGTCTTGTACACAAAAAAGCTTCGCAGTTACATCTGCGAAGCCTCATGAAGCGATATTTCGTCATATCAAAATTACTACATTAATCCGCAACCAAAATTCCGTCAAAGCTCTCTGGACCTACACGTATTGTACCCAGCAGGTTAGCTGAAACAAAAGCAGTGTACACCAATTGTTCCGTAATCGGCGGGTTAAAGTCATCGGCTGAGAATGCAATAACCTGTGGAGCCAACAAACTCAAACTAAAAGTTGACGTGGCCGAATAAACAACAGGGTCAGTAACCAGGGTACCTCTTACAATAGTGATCGTTATTCCGACTAAAGCAAGCGGAAGTTGAAGCGATATAGTTCCTTTAAGCAAAACCCGTGGCGTACCTGTAGCTCCCAGTGTGTTTAACCCGATCTGCCCGAACAATTGAGGCGTATTTATAAGAGTGATCGGAATGGCAATAGAGTTGGCTGTCGAGGCATTTTGGGATGTTCTCCCATCAATAAATGTTCCCATGGTCCCTCCTCCTCTCTCTATCAGATACTCATAGACTATGAAAAAGTTTGTTTTGTGCTTGGACTGAATAACTTGTAAAACACACAACTTCTGATGAATAGGCTAATGTGCAGCCCTTTCTCTAGCCCTGTGAATACACTAAACCAACACTGAGAAAGGAGGGATGTCATGTCTAATAAGTTTAGAGCCACCTTAAGGGGGGCTAATGAAGTGCCTCCTGTCAGAACAAATGCGACAGGAACAGCCGAATTTCGTTACCGTCCAACGAGCCAACAATTAAGCTTTGAACTGACTGTACGCAATATCTCACGGGTAACCGAAGCGCATATTCATCTGGGACGAAGAGGTGAAAATGGCCCTGTTGTAGCTACACTGTTTGGTCCTTCGAAGTTTGGAATAACCGTTAGAAGAGGCGTCGTTAGCGGCGTGCTCCGTGCATGTGATCTTACCGGTCCACTCAGAGGCAGAACCATTTATGATTTGGTGTGCCAAATTAGAGAGGGTAATGCCTACGTCAATGTCCACACGATCCGTCATCCGAATGGTGCTATTCGTGGACAAATTAGACGCGCACCTATCAAACGTTGCAAATAACGAATAATCATGAGTATAAAAAAGAACTTCCATACCACTCATTTTGAGGCTATGGAAGTTCTTTTCTTAATTCAGGATTTTTGCAAAATCCTCAATTCTTAACAAAAGTTAAGAAGTTCATAAGCGTTTCTTAAGCCGTTCCCTTTAGGGTTGTTAAGAACTTTATCTTTTAATAGAAAGAGTTCAACAAGATACAGTTCACTCCTGAAAGGAAATGAAGCTTATGAAGCCTACGACCAAAGAAAAAATTCCCGAATTGCAGTTGGTCAGAGCCATGGCGATTTTAGCCGTCTTGATGGTACATGCCACTTCTTATGCAACGGTTCAGCTTACAAATTCCAGCCTATATGTTGTATACAATGCGCTCAATGTGTTGATGAAGTATGGAACCCCCGTATTTATCGCGCTTAGCAGCATGGTACTGTTCTACAACTACAAGGATCGTCCAATGGGACGACAGCTCTTAAGTCGCTTTTATAAGCAGAGATTGCTGTATATTCTCTTACCTTACGTCATGTTCTCCCTATTTTATTTCATCCTGTCTCTTATGGCTGGCAGTTCCGGACCATGGAGTTTAGCTACACTTGCGAAAAGCTTTGCTCTGAAGCTGGCGACAGGCAAAGCGTATACCCATTTATATTATATTTTTATCATGATGCAATTCTATCTTGCATTTCCATTCGTACTGTGGCTGTTCCAGCGATATCGGCAACTTCCACAATGGTCTATTGTCCTTGGGCTGTTGCTACAGTGGTCATTTGTAATTGGCAATAAATTTCTATTTCAGGTGCAAAATAAGGGCAGTTGGGCACTGTCTTATGTAGCCTGTTACATGCTGGGTGCTGCTCTAGGTTATTACTATCCACAGCTGAAAACGTGGCTTCTGATGCATAAGGGGCAACGAAGTGTTGCCGGAGTGCTGACATGGATCACAATTTGGGCTTTATGGCTGATTTCAGCCACCATGCATGTCTATATGTGGTACGAAAATAGAATGTACGGAATCTCGTATAATTCGCTAGTTTTCGAACTTATGTATAATATGTACAGCCTGTCCAGCACGCTGGTAATACTACAGATTTCCTTTTTAATGTATAGACGACAACATTCCTTTGTCACTCGCAAGCTGGAACGTCTGGGCACACTGTCCTTTGGTGTGTATCTGATTCATCCGTTTTTCCTGCTTCTGTATCGGCAGTTTTCACCACATATCGGTTCTCCGCAGCTTATTCATGTGTGGTACGCTGGAGGTTTTTTCTTTGCACTTCTTTGCTCTTGGCTCGTCGTGTCTACCATCTCCCGTTTCCTACCATTTGCTTGGATCCTGTTCGGTCAACTACCGGGAATAGAAAAAAGACAATTCAAGCAAGAAAACCGTATTTCTTCAACTGAAACAGCACTATCCAAAGGCTGACGTCCCCAAGCAAGCGAACTGAGAAGAGTGTCCATAGCCTCCATCTTTAAAAAAGTATATAATACGCCATATTGTATACTGCTGGAAAGAACAGAAAGGGTGCACGGGCCATGCATAACGGAACCATTTTATTAGTAGACGATGAGCCTGAAATTATTAAGCTGATGCAAATTTATTTGGAAAATGAAGGATATCGACTGCTTATGGCACGAGACGGACTGGAAGCTCTGGAGCAAATCAGTCGGGAATCGATAGATGTGATGGTGCTTGATGTGATGATGCCCAATATGGACGGGGTTGAAGCTTGCATGAAGATCAGGGAAACCGAGCATTTTCCGATTATTATGTTGTCTGCGAAGGGACAAGATATGGACAAAATCACAGGACTCAGCGTTGGGGCCGATGATTACGTCACTAAGCCGTTCAGCCCGTTGGAACTGGTGGCACGCATTAAATCCCAGCTGCGTAGAGTACGGAAATATACCCATTCCTCCCCTGTATCGGAGCATGAAATGATACTGGATGAACTCTCCATTAATTCTGCTACGCATGAGGTCACTCTCGCCGGAGAATCCATTAAGCTGACCCCACGAGAATTTGCCATTGTCGAGCTGTTGGCCCGTAATCGTGGTCAAGTGCTGAGCATGGAGCAGATCTATGAAAAAGTGTGGAAGGAGCAATATCTGGAATCCAACAACACGCTGATGGTTCATGTGCGTAAAATTCGCGAGAAAATTGAGGCTGATCCGAGAAAACCCAAATATCTAAAAACGGTGTGGGGCATCGGCTACAAAATGGAAAAATTCGATTAATGGAGGATTCACGTCTTGAAGGCAAAACGATATGATACGTTGGGATGGAAGCTGGCAGCCCTTAGCCTTGCCGCTTTCGCTCTAACCGGACTGATTTTGATGGTGTCTTATTATGGAGCATCTTTGCTACTATGGCTGAATCCTTCCCGTTCATTTTTTGGCACCCGTCTGGTTCGCTGGACCGTAAATCACATTGGGTCCCCACTGATCATGCTGGTAGGCGGGCTACCTACATATATTTATTTCTTTTTCCTTTTTACCAAAAATACGATTGGTTACCTTCGCGAAATTACGACGGGGATGCAAGAGTTTGCTGACGGAGACCTGTCCTATACGATTCCTGTTTCTTCAGCGGACGAGCTGGGTACCTTGGCGAAAAATATGAACACCATGGCGGACAAGCTCCGTCTCTCGCTGGAAGAAGAACGGGCTTCTGCCAAGGCCAAAAACGACCTGATCACTGGCGTATCCCATGATCTTCGTACCCCGCTAACATCCGTGATCGGTTTTTTGGAATATATTGAAACCGACCGCTATCGGGATGAAATTGAGCTGCGCTATTATGTGAACATTGCTTATGAAAAGTCATTGACGCTTAAGAAGCTGATCGACGAGCTGTTTGAATACACGCGTGTGAGCGGTGGCAGCCTGCCACTGGAGCTGGAGCCTGTAGATCTCGGCAAATTGCTCACTCAGCTTGCTGAGGAATTTGTACCCTCTCTGGAACAGGCAGACATGTCCTACCGTGTCCGAATCGTCGAGCCTGTTCGGATTCTAGCCGATACCGACGAGATGGTACGCCTGTATGAAAATTTGTTTTCCAACGCTATTCGATACGGAAAAGACGGCAAACGCCTCGATATCACCATAGGACGCGAAGACGACGAGGCGGTGGTAATCTGCACCAACTACGGCACCCCAATTCCTGCGGAAGATGTCCCGTACTTGTTTGAACGGTTTTACCGGGTGGACAAATCACGTTCCAAGGAAACTGGAGGCACCGGGCTGGGCCTTGCGATTACAAAAAGTATTACCGAGCTGCACAATGGCCGCATTTCGGTTAGGAGTAATCGCAGACAAACAGATTTTGAAACCCGTTTCCCCCTCTATCATACTCATTAGGCGGTCTACACGCTAGCCCACTAACAACGTATAGACGATACCTGGCCCGTGTACACCGATCGTCAAATCATTTTCAATATCCGACGAGCGGCTTGGTCCAGTAATAAAATGAATGCCTGCAGGCAGTTGCTCACGCCCGACTTCGTCAAAGCGGCTTAGAATCTCGCCCAGTCGTGTTCGCAAGCGCTCTACTGGCAGAAGAATGATCAGTGCGGTTGGCAAAAGGCTGACCGCACGGCCTTTCTCCGGCGAGGATAGCACCGCTACCGAGCCGGTGTAAGCAGCCGCTTCGTCGGCGATGACGATGCCGATATCCGCCTCAGCGGCGCGGGCCTTCCAATCCTCGACTGGATCGGTGTTCCACACCGATAAACGGACTTGCGGCAGTGCCGATTCCAGCTGGAGCGCATCCAGGTCCGGCTCATTCTGCCGGACGATATAGGCCGCTCCCAGCTCTCGCGCTTTGCACGCGATCCAGTCTGCGGTCTGCTCCAAATTCGGCAGACGCACGACATGCCCGCCAACACTTGTAAAGTTAGCAGTGAACTCCTCGATGCGCCGCTCCGCGCTCCAATCGAATTCGTACCAAAATGCAGGTGCCCCGCGAAACGGCTGAACTGGCGGCTCCGTCTGTCGTGGACGCTTGAGCCGCGTCGCGATGCCGTCCATAAAGCGTACCTGCTTGGCACGGGATTCTTCTTCCATTTGATGAAGCCACGCTTCATGGGCCGCTTTTGCTTGCGCAGAAGGATTACTATGCTCACTCATGCTGCGTCCCTCCTTTACTTCTATCTGCCAAAATCTTCTCCATTCGGCTGAGAACATCCGGCTGCATCACGTTGCGTTCCTGCTCCAGCTTATGCTCCAGCGTGTTCCATTGCTGACGGAAGGATTTTTTCGCCAGAGAGGGAGCCACACGATACGTATTCCAGCCTTTTAACGGGCCCAGCTTCAAGGTAATTTCACCTTTACGGACGATCGCTTTCTGGGCGATCTGCCCTAGCCGAATCGCCACTGCGAATCGCTTCGAGTTGGAAACTACGGTCGCAAAACCTTTCATCCCTGCCGTTTCCAGCTTATCTCCTTGTCCCGCCTCCACCTTGCGTCTGCGCAAATATACCAGCATATCATGCAGCGGTATTTTGACCGGACAGGCTTCATAGCACGCACCACACAGACTGGACGCACTCGCAATATCGTTCCACTCTTCGATGTTGCTATGAAGGGCAGGCGTAAGCACCGCACCGATAGGGCCACTATATGTCCCGCCATACGCGTGCCCGCCAATGTGTCGGTACACCGGACAGGCATTCAGGCAAGCACCACAGCGAATGCAATTCAGCAACTCTTGAAACTCGGGATTGCCCAGCTGTAGTGAACGTCCGTTATCTACGATGATGATGTGCATTTCGTCAGGCCCATCGGCATCTTGGCTGCGCCGAGGGCCTGAAATACCAGACATATACATGGTCAGCTTCTGCCCCGTAGCGGATCGTGGCAATAATGTAGCCATCACCTCCAAATCCGTCCAGGATGGAATAATCCGCTCCATGCCCATCAGCGTAATTTGGGTTTTGGGCAGAGTGGATACCATCCGTGCGTTCCCTTCATTTTCAAACAGGACCATGGAGCCTGTCTCGGCGATGGCGAAATTACAGCCCGTCATGCCAATATCCGCTTCTAGAAACTTCTCACGCAGCTTTTTGCGGACAAAGCCCGCCAAAATCGTCGTATCCGCGGACAGTTTCTCACCTGCTTCTTGGGATAACAGTTCGGCAATCTGAAAGCGGTTTTTGTGAATCGCCGGAATGACGATATGAGACGGGGGCTCTCCTGCCAGTTGAATAATATATTCACCGAGGTCACTTTCAATCGTCTCGATATCCGCACCCTCCAGCGCCTGATTCAAATGTAACTCCTCCGACACCATCGACTTGGATTTGACGACGGAACGGGCTTGGCTATGTGCAGCAATATCCAGGGTAATACGTACGGCATCGGCTGCTGTATCGGCAAAATGGATATGCACCCCGTTGGCACGGGCATTTTCTACAAATAGATTTAAGTAATAGTCCAGATGGGCAATGGTATGCAGACGAATTTGACGGCCCCGTTCACGCCATTCTTCCCAATTTCCGTGTTGCTCTGAAGCCACCTGCTTTCCGTTACGCAAACGCTCTGTAGTGAAACGAACTGCATTCCGCAGAAAATCATTATTTAGGGCCAGCTCTGCACGTTTTTTGACCTTTTGGTTCATGGAATGTGAGTGTACGACGGTCATGCGTGCTTCACCCCTTCGTACAGCAGCTCAGCCAGATGCATGGCCCGAACTGGCTCCTCCCGATACCGAAGATTTCCGGCAATGTTCATCAAGCAGGCCATATCTAGTCCGACCAGTACCTCGGCTTCGGTCTCCCTGATATGGTCCACTTTTTCAGTCACCATCGCTCCCGAAATATCTGGCATTTTCACCGCGAAAGTCCCGCCAAAGCCACAGCAGTCCTCAGCAAAGGGAAGTGGTACTAATTGCAGCCCCTTTACACTGCCAAGCATCTTCATCGGTTCCTCCTTCACGCCGAGCAAACGTGTGCCATGGCAAGACGGATGATAGGTTACTGTATGCGGAAAAGACGCGCCCACATCGGTCACGCCAAGCACCTGTACCATAAATTGCGTAAACTCATACGTCTTTTGTTCCAGCCTCCGTGCTGAATCGAGCCATTCGGGCTCATCCTTAAACAACTCCGGGTAATGATGAATCATATATGTACAGGAACCGGAAGGAGATACGACAAAATCGCTGTCGTTAAACGCTTTCAGAATTGTTTTGGCAGCAACCCTCGTTTCATCCCAATAGCCGCTGTTATAGGACGGCTGTCCGCAGCATGTCTGTACCTTCGGAAAATCCAGCTGAACACCATATCTGGAAAGCAAGCGTGCCATCGCTTCCCCCACCTTGGGATAAATCGCATCACTCAGGCAAGTAATAAATAAAGATACCTTCATACGGAACACCCCTTACGTCTATGGAATAGCTATTACTTTATAGAGGATACCAGCGGATCGGTTCATTTGAATCTGGAGAAGCGTCAGCGCTTGCCTAAAAGCTTTCCAAAGGAAAGCTCTCTACGTAAGGCATAAGCTTGCAGTGAGATTCTCACCTAAACGTGTTTTACATCATCAAAGAATCCCACTGCAACAGCGAGCGTAAGAGCAAATGAAACGCGGAGCGACGCCCTCCACCTCGACATTTTTAAATTCACACAACCGTAACTGGAATAGCCAGCTCCGCAAGTTGACTGCGAATCGGATCCGACAACCGCGAATCCGTAATAATCTCGGATACCTGCGACAGGTTCACGACATGCGTAAACGCCTGTTGCCCAAATTTGCTCGCATCGGCCAGTAAAATCACACGGTCTGCGATGCTGACCATTTTCTGCTTCAAACGAGCTTGCAGTTCATTCGATTCACTAATACCGCGATCCAGATGAACCCCCTGGCTGGAGAAAAACAATTTATCCACATAATAGGTTTCCAGGGAACGCTCTGCGAGCGGGCCTACAAATGACAGCGAGCGTTGAAGCAACAGCCCCCCCGTCGAAATGACCTCGATTTTTTCCTTACCCGCCAGCTCTGTAGCTACCCGAATCGAATTCGTTAATATTGTCAAAGGAATATCCGGTAAACTTGAGGCCATATACCAGGCGGTTGTGCTGGCATCCAGCAAAATACGATCATTCGGCTGAATCTGCTTGACTGCTTCTTCGGCAATTCTGCGCTTTTCCTCTGCGTTCATAATTTCCCGTACCGCATAGGGCGTTTCAGGCTGCTCGTTTTTGACACTGACCGCTCCCCCATGCGAACGGCGCAGTCGTCCCGCCTGCTCCAGACGGTCCAGATCACGGCGAATCGTTTCCTCCGTTACTTTGCACAACTCACTCAATTCGGACACTCGTATGCTTCCTTTTTCATTCACGAGCTGCACAATCATCTCATATCTTTCTGCGACCAGCATGGCAATCTCACTCCACATCTTTAATGTACAAAAAGTCCCGCTACCCGCCGGAATTGCCCATAGGCATCCTCCCACGCTTCTGATTCGGCAGGCTCATATTCCTCCACGGAAATAGAATTCGCGATGACCCGGCGGGCTTCCCATATATCGGCGAACTTTCCCTGTGTCATCCATTGTACCGCAAGATTGCCGATTGCGCTCGCTTCTGCAGGTCCCGCCCACACTGGTTTTTGAATCGAATTGGCCGTCCATTGGCACAACAAGCGATTTTGAATCCCTCCTCCGACCATATGTAAACCATTAAACCGTTGTCCTGACACTTGTTCTGTAAGCTCCAAAATGTAACGGTACTTTAACGCCAGACTCTCCAAAATACAACGCGTGATTTCTCCCGGCGTCTCGGGCAATGGCTGTCGGGTATTGCGGCAATATTGGCGAATTCGTGTTTTCATATCCCCGGCGTGCAGAAATAGTTCATCGTCCGGATCAATCAAAGAAGTGAATGCTGGAGCCTGTTCTGCCATATGAACCAGTTCAGGGAAGGAATAGGAGTACCCCTGCCGTTCCCACTCCCTACGCGCCTCCTGTAAAATCCATAAGCCCATGATGTTTTTAAGCAGCCTGTAAGTTCGACTGACCCCACCTTCGTTCGTAAAATTAAAACGAAGCGTATCGTCATTGATTACAGGCTGTGCCGTTTCCGTTCCCATCAGGGACCATGTTCCACAGCTCAAGTACGCAAACGAGCGCTCCAGCGCAGGCACGGCAGCCACAGCAGATCCCGTATCGTGCTCTGCTACTGCAATCACAGGAATCGCTCCAATGCCCAAATCGTTCATAACCGACGAGCGGATCGTTCCTGCAACATTTCCTGGCTCCAGCACCTCACCAAACCAGGAATGAGGAATGTTGATTCCAGACAAAAGCTCATCATCCCATTTTTGCTGCAACGGATTATATAATTGCGTGCTGGTCACATTGGAAAACTCATTGTACATTTCACCTGTCAGAAAATACCGTAGCAGATCTGGAATCATCAAGAAATGCTTTGCCTGCTCCAGCAACGGTGAACTCGCATTTCGCATAGCAGCCAGCTGATAAATGGTATTAAACGTCAAAAACTGAATGCCTGTGCGCTGGAAAATAAACTCTTTTCCCAGCCGTTCCTGTACTTCTTCCATTACCCCATGGGTGTGCCAATCCCGATAATGATAAGGGTTGCCCAGCAATTCTCCAGTTTCTCCGATCAGTCCAAAATCGACCGCCCAGGAGTCAATCGCAAGACTGGATGGATTCACTCCCCTATGCTTGGCTTTGATCATTCCTTGCTGAACCTCGTGATACAGACGCAACAGATCCCAGTGCAGATGTTCCCCAACCTTGACCGGATCATTCGAAAAGCGATGGATTTCCTCCACCACTATACGTGAATCCGTCAATTCTCCGAGTAGAACCCTGCCACTGCTTGCCCCCAAATCATAAGCGAGGATACTCACCAGCTTGCACCACCCTTGCCTCTTTGCAAAATCTGCGTGCCATACTCAGACGCTAAGTAAGCTTTCATCGGGTCTGCTGGTAAGCCTTGCTCTTCACGGATCGCTCTGAGCAATGGTGCCACATCAAACTCAAACGCTTGTCGCACAGCATCCTCCGCACCCAGCACATTCTGGCGGCTCGATGCTTCCTCCACTTCTGCATGATTAATTAGGAGCGCTTTCGCATATTGAGTCTGCACATTCAGCACCGAACGAATCATCGCCGGAATTTTTTGCTCAATATTGTGCGACTGATCGATCAAATAAGCAATTTTGTCCACCGTATGCCGAATATCTTTATCCACATCCTGAGCCGCATTTAAAATTTGATAAAAAATCAAGAACAGTTCATACGGATTCGCGGAGCCCACGATCAGATCATCATCCGCATATTTGTAGCTATTAAAATGAAAACCACCTAATCGCTTCTCATCAATTAGAAACGCCACAATATGCTCCACGTTGGCTCCCGGCAGATGATGCCCAGTATCCACCAGCACCTGTGCCTGCGGCCCCAGCTTGGTTGCGTAATTATACGCCATGCCCCAATCGGCAATATCCGTATGATAAAAGGCTGGCTCGAACGCCTTGTATTCAATCAGCATGCGCATGTCAGATGTGAGCGCCTTATACATTTCACTGAGCGCTTCCAGCATCCAATTTTTCCGTTTGCGAATGTCCCCCTGACCGGGATAATTCGTTCCGTCTGCGAACCATAAGCTAAAGTCGTTCGAGCCCGTTTCCTTCGCAATATCTACGCATTCTAGCAAATGGTTGATGGCCTTGCGGCGGATGGCCGGGTCTACATTGGTGACACTGCCGAGCATGTAGTCCTCGTCTTGAAACAGATTAGGATTCACGGCCCCAATCCGCAGACCGAGGCTTTCCGCATGACTGCGAAGCTTGCCGTAATTGTCTACTTTATCCCATGGAATGTGAATGGCAACGGATGGACATAAGCCTGTCACGGCATGAACCTGCGCCGCATCCTCCAACTTTTCGAACGGATCACGCGGCACGCCCGTTTTCTGAAAGACTTTAAATCGTGTACCTGAGTCGCCATATCCCCAGGATGGTGTTTCTATGCTAAGCGCTTTCAGCCTTGCCTTTACTCGCTCCAGGTCAATGCCTCGTTGTTGCTGTTGTTCCTCGAATAAGGCGTACGCTTTGTCACTCATCATGGTTCCTCCTTGGAAAAATGAAGTGAGTTATGGGAGATCGCTTCGCGTACGGATTGTTCTTCCGATCGCTCCGCTGCTGACCACCCATAAAGTCACTTCTATTTTTAAAGTGTTAGTGTGTGTATAACATGTGGCTTGGATTAGTGAAATAGATTAGTACATTAAATTAGTTCGTTATAATCCTAAGTGTTGAGCCGTTGAAATGAGTCTATCGCTTACCCAGGTTCATTTTAATTCGGCTAGCGTGTAAAGGCAGCGGGGACGCCGCCGTCGATGGTCAGCATACAACCTGTCGTTTTCTCTGCCTTGGATGAGGCGAAAAAGGCAATGCCCTCAGCGATATCCTGCGGGTAAATATTGACCAGCAGCGTCGTCCGTTTGCGGTAATGCTCCTCCAGCTGGTCGGGCTCAATGCCGTAGGCAGTGGCGCGTTCATTACGCCAGTTGGAGTTCCAGATTGCCGAGCCTTGCAGAATGGCATCCGGCAAAATGGTGTTCACACGGATACCATATTCACCACCTTCTGCGGCAATACAACGGGCTAAGTGCGCTTCAAGCGCCTTGACCGAGCTGTAGGCCGTTACATTTTTACCTGCGTAGACCGAGTTTTTGGAGCCGACGAACACCATGCTGCCGCCAAGTGTCTGCTCCTTCATGAGCTTGAACGCTTCTCGTGCAACCAGAAAATAACCCGTTCCCAGCACATTCACATTTAAATTCCATTCCTTTAACGATGTTTCATCGAACGGACTGGATGTAGCAAGGCCTGCATTGTTGACGATGATATCTACACCGCCATAGGTCAATGCCGTTTCTGCATAGGCAGCCTGAATTTGCTCCTCCTGCGTCACATCCATTTTTACGGAAATGGCACAGTTTTCTCCGTAGCTACTATTGATCTCTGCGGCTACCTTTTGCGCGCCTTCCAGATTCAGGTCTGCCAGTACGACATGTGCGCCTTCATCCACCAAACGACGTGCGGTTGCACTGCCAATTCCGCCTGCACCACCTGTAATGAACGCAATTTTACGGGAAAATTCAACTTCTGCTGGCGCGAGTGACAGCTTATAAAGCTCCAGCGGCCAATATTCCACGTTATATGACTCGTTCTCACTGAGTGAAACAAACTCTCCTAACGTCGTTGCCCCTTGCATGACAGCGATAGCCCGATGGTACAGAGCACCGCTTACCTGCGCATTGCTCCAGCTTTTACCTGTGTTGATCATACCAACACCCGGAACCAAAATTACACGTGGCGCAGCCTCAAACATAACATCTCCCTCATGCCGATTGCGCTCGAAATAAGCTTGATACTGCTCCTTATAGGCTGCTATACCCTCGGCAAGCTTAACTTTCAAGCCCTCTACATCCTCCACATCCGGTGTCCAATCTACATAGAGTGGCTTCATCTTGGTATGGACCAGATGATCCGGGCACGCAGCCCCGACCTGGGATAAAGCAGCAGAATCCCGGCCGTTCACAAACTCCAACACATCTTCCGCGTCATCAAAGGTTAAAATCATCTTTTTCTCATCACTGACCGCTCCCCGAATCGACGGCATAACTTGAGATGCAATGCTACGGCGCCCTTCATAAGTAAGCGCTTTATATTTTGTTCCTCCAAACGCCTGCTTTTCCTCTTGACGAGCTTTAATATAGCTTTCTGCTTCTCGGATGATATCGATCGTTTTGGCATAAGCCGCTTCGGATGTGTCTCCCCACGTAACCAGACCATGTTTTTCCATCAATACCAATTCAGCTTGTGGATGATCGAGTACACCTTGGGCAATCATTTTCGACAGCTTAAATCCAGGACGGATATAAGGCACCCATACAAAACGGTCACCGAAAATTTCCTTAGCGATTTCCTTACCGTTGTGCGCACAGCACAAGCTAATAATCGCGTCCGGGTGCGTATGATCGACATGTCTAAAAGGCAGAAAAGCATGTAATAGCGTCTCAATTGAAGCCCGTGGATGCTTGGCATCTATCATACAGTTCGCCAAATATGCGACCATATCCTCGTCAGACATATCTTCTCTTTCAAATAAAGGACGAATATCCTCCATACGAAGTCCTGTGAAGTTATGCGTTTTCATTGTTGCGAGATCGGAACCGCTGCCCTTGACGTACATCACTTCTACTTCACGCCCGCGAAAATCTGGTATCGTCGTTTTGGCCGAAGTATTACCGCCTCCCCAATTGCACACACTCCTCTCTGTACCAATCAGGTTAGAACGGTATACGAGCTGTTCCAGCATGCTTTTCTGCTCAGACGCTTGTGAAGAAATCCACAGACTTTGTACCATAGGAAAAAGACCTCCAAGTTTAGTTTTAGTTTTGAAAGGCTTTATTACAGTGGTTATTCTTTGTTTATGGAGACTATAACACCTTTGTTTTAATTTGAAAATAAGTAATACAAAAATAATCAAAAATAAATTTTAATTTTCATCCATCTGTAATCTGTGTACATTAATCAAAAGCCGCGCCGGGATCAGGTTATGAGAACCTTTTCCGGCACGGCCTTTTGGTAGGTAAATCACTTCATTGCCAAGCATATTACTACAAATCGAATACATCCGTCCAAAGAAAGACTACTCAGGGAATATCAAGTCGTTTTTTAACGACTGCTGGTACCCCTGCAGCCATGGTAAAGCTGGGTATATCATCTTTAACAAAGGCACCTCCACCTATCATAGACCAACAACCAATGTGACATCTCTCCCGTACCGAGACACCGACGCCGATATAGGCCCCCTCATCTATGGTTACGTTACCTGCCAAATTCACACCAGGGGCTATGGTTATATAATCGCCAATAACCGCATCATGACTCACGTTAACACTCCGATTGATAATCACATGCTGTCCGATCTTAATATTGTCCGACAGGACAGCCCCTTCAAAGATCATACTTCCCTCTCCAATGGTGTTTCTTCGAGACAAACGAACACGCGGATGTATTAGCGGGGCTGCGATACGAAATCCCGATTGAATTGTATGATAAGCGAATCGTTTCTTTAATGCTGGGTCACCCACTCCCGCACATATCAGTTCCACCTCATATTTTAACGCTTTAATGTCGGTCAACGTCCCCAGTACAGGAACCCCATTTACGATCTGCCCTTTCGTCTCAGGCCGTTCGTCTAAGAATCCTATCACTCGAACTCCTAACTCTTCACATAACCAGTTAATTTCCCTGGCATGTCCGCCCGATCCCCAAATCACGAGTTTCCTCATCTGGCTGTCTCTCTTCCCAAGCTTCTTAGAACATTTACAATTCTTCGAACGATAATCTCATCCAGTTCCTCCCACAAGGGCAGGCTGACAATATGTTTGGTAATATGCTCGGTAACATGAAGAGTAGACCGGGGATAACTTTGGAACTGCTTCTGCTGATGGCACGCCGGAGAAAAATAGGTTCTGGCTTCTATTGAATTAGAGGCTAATAACTTAACGACCTCTTGATTCGTGTGTGAATCCGGACTAAGAATAGGGATAAATTGATGGACAACCGATCCTTGTGTTTTTTGTACAGACCATCCTCGTTCTAATAAGTCTGCTTGGAGCAGTTCTTGAAGATAATATTCGTAGATCGTCCTTCTATTCTCCCGTACAGTTTTGAAGTGATCGAGAGTAGCTAAAGCGATAGCAGCGGTATACTCGGATATCTTACTGTTAAGACCTTGGGTGACAGACTCCCTGCTGCTGGAGAAACCGAAATTCCCCGCCTGACGAATTCGCTTAATGAGATCCTGGTCCAAACTGTATACCAATCCACCCTCTCCGATACCAAAAGATTTGGTGGCATGAAAGCTGAATACTACGGCCCCTCCAAAGCCTTTACCAAAATGGGTGGCTTCCTCGGGAGATATAGTCCCAAAACTGGCAGCAGCATCAATGACTACCGGAATTCCTTGCTCCTGCAGCTTATTGTATATAGACAAATCAATGGCTGTACCGAAAGTGGCATAAGGAACGATTACCGCAATCTCATCTCCCAGCAGCTTGACTGCCTGCTCTAACTGCTCCCTATTCATTTGCCAATTCTCCGGTTCAATGTCAAGGAAATAGGGTTCTAACCCGCACCACTCAGCAGCAAGTGGGGTGGCAGCAAAAGTAAAACTTGGCATAACTGCATATTTGCCCTGTGGTCGCTTGCTGTGAGCGATAGCCAAAATCAAGCCGATGGTAGCGTTACTAACAGTCACAGCCGAACCGATTCCATTAAACACTTGCGCAATGACCCGCTCTTCAAACAGGTTATTTAAGGGGCCATAATTGGAGTAAATTCGCGTCTCTTCTATTTTCTCAAAATTAGCAATAAATCGTTCCTTTTTTACTAAACTAGGTCGTAAGAAGGGAATTTCAAACATAAGCCAAGCCTCCTTTGCACATGGGATGAGCAAGTTAGGATTCCAATGTTTTTAATATCATTTCAATTCGCTTGATATCTGCAACAAATTGTGGACGGCCTTTTATACGTTCATGATAAGAATGAAGTGCAGTTTTAAACAAATCGTTGGTATCAAGAAATCCATCATCTCTCGAGGCAATCATAATATCTAACCATTCCGTGAACGCATTTTGACCAAGCGTTTGATTATTTTGATTGGGATGTATTCGAAAATAGCTTAGCGCTTCAGGAATATAAACTGCTTTTCCTTTGGATAGTAAGTTCAACCAGGAAGCTAAATCATTAAGAAGAGAATACTGTTTCCCTTTATAAACTCCAAACCGTTCGATAAGATCTGTTTTTTTGAAAAACACTGTTGTAGGTTCACCAATCACATTTAAACAACGAGTTAATGCAACGTTTGCCAACATTCTTCCGTCCATTATCCTTGTTTCTTCGTATAACTTTTCCGTTGCATAGAGCGGTGGGAGAATAGCCCCTAATTCATTCATAGTTTGCCGATACGAGGTAACCAGTGTGATGTTTTCAAAATTTTCAAAAAAATAGAGCATCCTTGCTATTTTTTCTTTATGAAACATATCGTCATCCATCAAGTAATTGATATATTCACCTGATGCCAAATCAAAACATTTATGCCAATTCCCAAGAAAAAGATTTTTATCATTTTTATAATATTTAACTTGGGGAAAAGAATCTAAATAAGAATCAATCATTTCTTGTACTTCATTCGTTGTACTGTCATCACAGATAATAATTTCGATGTTCGGGTAAGTTTGTTCCAATACACTGTCGATGGCGATTTTTAGTGTATGCGGCCGGTTATATGCAGGTATAACTACACTTACTAATGGGCATTCCACACTTACTCCACCTTTCTTTAATGCTTCGGTGTTTACGACGGAGGTTTCAAACGGTTTATTCGCTATGTTCATATGGGCTGGTATTTTTCTCACATCCCCGAACACATACACATACATATATACTACTGGGAAATAAAATGATGCCAGGAAAATGGTTGTTTCAATAAAAACAATAGCTTACGTCTGAACGGCACCTCCCTCTCGTTGATGTTCGAAACTGGTAAAGGGGAATGATCATGTCATTGAATTTCACTCCGCTACTGACAACTCATTTATTTGTATCGAAGAAGGTTTTAAAGGATCATGTAAAAGAATTGATAGATAGATTGGAAGAAAATAACATTACAATAAACTTGTATGAGGCTGATCAGCCACTTATAGACAATAGCCTCCAAAAACCTCGGGTTTACGTCTCGATCGGAGAAGAGTGGGGAGAATTTTCAGCACTAAAAGCATTGCCTGGTCACGAAAAAAAACGCTGGTTACACTTCCAATCACCTGACGAAATTCAACCTATGCATTTATTTTTCTGCTGGCTTAAGGCAACAGATCCTCTTCCGGAGAATAGAACGATTCCTCCTACACATTTTTCTTCAAACACACCTTTAATATCCGTCTTTACTGCCAGCTACAGATCAAAGAAAAAAATTCAACGACCTTATCAATCTTTATTGAAGCAGACCTACAAGAACTGGGAATGGGTAATCGTGGATGATTCCGGTGATGAAGATGAAACGTACAAGGAGTATTTACTCCCTTTAGAGGATCACCGTGTGCGGAGATATCGCCAGGATTCCCGCAATGGTTATATAGGGGCTATCAAAAGGTTTGCAGCAGGTCTATGTACAGGGGAAATTTTGGTAGAAGTCGATCATGATGATGAGCTAACTCCTGACTGCCTGGAGAAAATCGTCAAAGCATTTCAACAAAACCCTGACTGTGGCTTTGTTTATGGGGATTGTGCTGAAGTGTATGCAGGGAGCAATCATGCACATTGGTATGGCTGGGATTGTGGCTTTGGCTACAGTGTTCATTATCGAGTCTGGCTGCATGAAATGAACAGATGGCAAAATGTACAAAAACATACGACCATTAATGGCAAAACCATTCGACATTTGGTCGGTTTACCCAATCATCCCCGTGCGTGGACAAGGGACTGTTATCATCTGATCGGGGGACATCGCAATGAACTACTGGTTGCAGATGATTACGATATGCTGGTCCGGACGTTTCTTTGCACTAAATTTGCAAACATCCCCGATTTGATATATATCCAATATCGTAACGAACATGGGAATAACACTACATTCCTAAGAAATAAGCAGATTCAGGTTCTTGTAGGGGAACTAAATAGATGCTATTTTCAAAGGATACAAATGAGACTGAAAGAACTCGATTTACCACAGCAATTGCCTTATCGTCGTATATGGGAGACTTCTACGGATGATCCTGCCCGGAAATCTGCTCACGTTATTCAAGAAGATACTTCTAAATTCTCGATATTGTTCCCTATCCCCCATTCCTGTCCTGAAATAGAGCACACCCAATTAATTAAAACGCTCCAAAAGGGCATTGAAAACAACTTTAGGGAGATCGAAATTGTGGTTGTAGGTCGAATTCCATCAGAAATCGAAACCTATGCCTCCAAAACTCCCAGGGGAGCCATACGATGGTGGCCTATGGAGCCAAATGATTCATTAGAAACTTGTATTCAATATGGAAAATTTATTGCGTCCTGCAAAGAGAAAGTGGTTGTGTTGCCGTAAATTACAACAAGGCTGATTAGAATATTAGCCAACAATTATTTTCCAATACCTTTGTCGAAGTCTCTCTGAATCATTTCCATGAGACTTCGACAAAGGTTTTTTTTGTTACAGCAGGACTGCAAACATGAACTTAAGACAAAAAAAGAACCCAAAAGTTATAAATAACTTTTGAGTCCTCTAAATATACCTTGACCTTAAGCTGGTCCTTGGTCACCTTGCGGTCCTTGAACACCCTGAGGGCCTTGGTCGCCTTGCACGCCTTGAACTCCTTGAGGTCCTTGGTCGCCTTGAACGCCCTGAACACCCTGAGGTCCTTGGTCGCCTTGCACGCCTTGAACTCCTTGAGGTCCTTGGTCTCCTTGTGGTCCTTGAACTCCTTGAGGTCCTTGGTCGCCTTGCACGCCTTGAACACCCTGAGGTCCTTGATCGCCTTGGGCTCCTTGAACACCCTGAGGTCCTTGGTCACCTTGGACGCCTTGAACACCTTGAGGTCCTTGGTCGCCTTGCACGCCTTGAACGCCTTGAGGTCCTTGGTCACCTTGGGCTCCCTGAACACCCTGAGGTCCTTGGTCACCTTGAACTCCCTGAGGTCCTTGGTCGCCTTGAACTCCCTGAGGTCCTTGGTCGCCCTGAACACCCTGAGGTCCTTGGTCGCCCTGAACACCCTGAGGTCCTTGGTCGCCTTGAACTCCTTGAACTCCTTGAGGTCCTTGGTCGCCTTGCACGCCTTGAACTCCTTGAGGTCCTTGATCGCCTTGGACTCCTTGAGGTCCTTGGTCACCTTGTGGTCCTTGAACTCCTTGAGGTCCTTGGTCGCCTTGTACGCCCTGAACACCCTGAGGTCCTTGGTCACCTTGAACGCCCTGAACACCCTGAGGTCCTTGGTCGCCTTGGACTCCTTGAACACCCTGAGGTCCTTGGTCGCCTTGGACTCCTTGAGGTCCTTGATCACCTTGGGCTCCTTGAACTCCTTGAGGTCCTTGATCGCCTTGGGCTCCTTGAACTCCTTGAGGTCCTTGGTCGCCTTGGGCTCCTTGAACACCCTGAGGTCCTTGGTCGCCTTGGGCTCCCTGAACACCCTGAGGTCCTTGGTCGCCTTGGGCTCCCTGAACACCCTGAGGTCCTTGGACGCCTTGATCGGTTCCTAAAAGTTCATCAGATACTAACCGATGCGCAGGTACTAATTGCCCCAATGCATCTTTACCCCAAACAGAAATTTGAGTTTCATTCACTGCTGGTCCGCTTGTGGTAAACACGAATTCAAATGCGTCTAAATTTGCAAAGAAATTCCTAGTTATAACCGCATTTGGTCCCACTACAACTAGTTGTTGTACATATACTGTTCTACTGCCGTTTAAAACAAAACCCTCGATCAAAACAGTAGAAGAATTTACAGAATCTCGGTTATCTATTTTTACTGTGACCAGTTGGGTGGGTCTGACTCCTAGAACAGGATCGTTTGCAATGGGTCCAGTAGATAATACTGCCATTTAGATATTCCCTCCTTTCTAGTAAAAGCAAGCTTTTCTTGTAAACAATGAGGTCTATCTCAAGATCATGTTCCCTCTATTTTATTTCTAAAACATGTGATATGATTGTGGCTTTACCTCTATACATTTGTTGAGTTTTAAGACTCTAACTGCTCATCCGCAACAATACGCTGAGCACCAATGATTGTACCACTCCCGTTTTTTCCCCAAACAGAAATATCAGTACTTTCTTCTGCCAAACCGCTTGTGGTAAAAACGAATTCATATGCGTCGAAGTTCGCTAGATAATTTCTCGTAACAACTGCATTGGGGGCTAAAGCTATTTGTTCTAGTACATGTAATGTTCGTAAACCATTTAAAATGAATCCCTGAATTAATATTGTTGAAGAATTGACTAAGTCACGGTTTACCATTTTAACAGTGACCTGTTGGATCGGCCTGACCCCACCAACAGGACTGTTCTCAATAGGACCAGTTGTTAATATTGCCATTAAGTTAACGCCTCCTTTACTGGTTATTAACAATAACTCCATGCAATCAAGTAAAATACTAGGACGAAAATAGAAAAGGAACCTGGAGTTCCCATGTATTATATTAATAATTTGTTAGATATGATTGTTTGTTTACCCATTAAAAAATAAGATATTATTTATTCTGTCATTCGGTCCGATCGAGCCTCAATCTACTCGTTGTTCTCAAGTTTTGGAAATCTCCTAATTCTCTCTCAAGGAAAGGAAATGAAAGATTTGCCCCTTCCTATATCATTCCAAACCATAAAAAAAGCACCCTAAGAGAAAGGGGTGCCCTCATCCTTGTTACAAATACCACTTGCGTCATGCTACAACACTCTTACAGATTTGTTTTTTAAATCCTCAAATCGTTCCTGCTTTTGTTTCTCATTCCATAAATAATGAAACCCCCATCGATTTGCGGTATCCCCTTCTCGCAGCTCTTGCTTCAAAGCTGAAAACCGTGAGTTAATATAGTCAAAACCCAAATATTTATAAATTAGTTAAATATGTTAGCAAGCTTTGATTTCACTATTTGACTAGCATTAAATTTACTTTTTATCTTATTAGAACCATTTTTTCCAACAATCAACGCTTCTTCAAAGTGATCCTGGATCCAAAACAACCTCTCAGAAATTGCGTACCCGTTAGGTTCAACTTCAAAATAATCCTTTCCTTCCTCAAGAATAAATCTATCATTTCGGGGGTTTGTCGTAACAAGTACACATCCTGTCGATATCGCATCAACGGCAGCCGTAGTTGGAAAACCATCTAAAGCAAATCGATCCGGAACACTGCAATTTAGAAATATATGAGTTCTTTCGTACACTGACTTTAACTCTTCAGGGGAAAGTAGGCCATAGAATGTATAATTCTTATTTTTCAATAGAAGTAATTGATCTTCCCAATCACCAATTAGATTAAGATGAAAATCATCCGTAAGTCGATTAAATGCATCTGCCATAATGGGGAAACCTTTTCTAATGGCATTAAAAGCACAGAATGTTAACTGTATAGGCATTTCAACTTTCTTCTGTTTGAATGTATATAAGTCGGTATTAATCACAACGGGATAATAAATACTTCCAACAATCGATTCCATAACTTCATTGATGTTTGTAAATACGGTCGAACAATGCTGTCCTGCAATGGAAAGAAACTCTTTTTTTGTCCATGGATCCAGTCCGCCACCAGGGTACAAGGTAGCATGAAGATTAATATTTCGGTCATCTAAGAATGGCTTAATATTTAGATTAGGATTTGCTCCTGGCAAATAACTTCCATCCGGAAGAAAGCCATGCCCAAGCAAACTAAGTGTTAAATTTAAGAAAACACAATATACATCTGTAACCCCCTCAGACACTGCAACTTTCATAAAATCAGAAAAAGGATAAACTTTAGAAGGAAAATAATCATCATTAGGTTCAGTTGCAAAGAACAAAGTATCAGGCCTTTGCTCGAATATATTAAAGTTCTCCCAATATCGAAAACCACTTAGCTTCCATGGAAACTTCGTATCAATTACTGCAAGACGCCGGTTAGTATGCGATTGAATTTGCTGACTAAATATTTCCATACTTTCACCCTTTCTTAAGTTGCTGCTCCCTAAAGCTGTACACCACAGGCGTTTCCCGTATACATATGTGGCTACAATGGCCGATGTTCTAGTACAGGATAGCTGAATCATTCCTACGGTTAGAAAAGCTTCTTAAATTTGTAAGGCTTCCGCTGGTTCGCAAGCAGGTGATCCTGTGGCAGGAACGGCGGGTTCGTCAGGCTGGGAGTGTTTGGACTTCCGGCCGCCACTCTCACCATTCATATTCATCATATAATTCTTTAGCTCAATTCATCCCACCAAACTTTTGAACAATAATTTTTTGTGATGAACAACGGCTGCGAATACACGAATTCCAAGCACCGTCATATCCGCTGATTAGGTTGAGGTTTGATCGGACCGATTGACTGAATAAATGTCTAAATTTTGTGGGTAAACAAACAATCATATCTAACAAATTATTAACTCAACTTTGCACCTAGAAAATCAGCCTACCCCCTTGAGTGAGTTAGGAAAAATCGAATAAATTTTTCCGTATTGACAAAAAACACCTTACTTGTTTGGTATCATGGAAGTGTCAAATCAACCATGCCAACAAGAAAGGTGCGTAACTTTATGTTACAACAACATTCCATGTCTGAATAGACTCGCTTTTCCAACATTTTCGCAACCCTCCAAATGGAGAAATTCTTACAAATTGTGGGGATTTCTAAGTCTTTTAGCTTACCTAGTCCCGCAGTTTTCCAAATCGTCTTCTCACTGGTTTTTGAAGGGTGGCTTTATAACATCCCTGCAGGTAAAGCAGTATGCCTCCCATCAGAATGGAGCGGACACGTTCTGAGAGTTGTACGATCCCCATAACAAAGCCTTTTCACCCTACGGCAGCTATCTAATCAACAGCTACTGTCACGCGTAGAGCTGGACCCCAACCTATTTGATTCGTAAATATAAGCTTTAAAATATAATAAGGCCATGCCAGATCAGGTTATGAGAACCTTTTTCAGCACGGCCTTATGGTTTGACCAACTAATCGTCTGTTCGCATTACTTTGGCTAGCAGCTCATACGAGCGCAGGCGCGCTTGATGGTCATATACCTGAGAGGTTGTAATCAGCTCATTGGCTCTAGTCTGGTCTATAATCCAATCTATCTTTTGCTTGACGGTGTCAGGACTGCCAATGGCTGAATACCCCAGCATATTACCACGAACCGCCTCCTTTTCCTGCTCACTCCAGAGTTTCTCCATGTCATCAACTGGTGGCTTCAGTCCTCCGCTGTGCCCGCGCAGCACATTTAGAAACTGTTGTTCTTGTGATGTAAAGAGCCTTTTCGCTTCCTCATCAGAATCTGCAACAAGCACATTAACACCGACCATCACATAGGGCTTATCCAGTGCTTTAGATGGTCGAAAATTGCGATGATACAACTCTAAAGCCTGTAGCAAATGAGCCGGGGCAAAGTGGCTGGCGAACGCGAACGGCAACCCAAGCTGACCTGCCAGCTGTGCGCTGAATCCGCTTGATCCCAGTAACCAGATGGGAATGTCCAGCCCTTCTCCAGGAACCGCTCTTACTCCCGGAACTGCTCCGCTTAGCGCTGGATTCAGGTAAGAACGCAGCTCATTCAATTGCTCGGGGAAATCTTCCCCAGTACTATGAAGCCCTCGCCGCAGTGCCCTCATCGCGGGCTGATCCGTGCCTGGAGCACGGCCAAGTCCCAGATCAATTCGTCCCGGATAGAGCGACTCTAATGTTCCAAACTGCTCCGCAATCATGAGTGGAGCATGGTTCGCCAGCATAATACCGCCTGAACCGACCCGAATCTTGTTTGTATGTGCAGCTACATGCCCGATGATCACGGACGTAGCTGCACTAGCAACTGCCTGCATGTTATGATGCTCCGTTAGCCAGTACCGATGGTACCCCCATTGTTCTGCATGCTGGGCAAGATCCACCGTGTCGCGGAAGGAATCGGCAGGAGTGCCGCCTTCAATGACAGGTGCAAGATCTAATATAGATAGTGCAACGTTCCGCGTAGTCATTATATATAAACCCCCTGTCAAAATATTATTATACGTATTTCCCTCAACGCCTTAATTATTTGACCTATCAATTGATACGTCAATTATAATAATGTGTCCCGTTATGAATTGCAAATGATTTAAATTTTTAGTTTTTATCAAAAATCAGTTTACTTTTATGATAAGCTCATCTATTATGCAAATATGTGGATAATGGTTATCCACATTAGCCTGGTTATAAATATTGAGGTGATTGCTAGTGCATATGAAAACAGGTGTCGAACAATCTGTCTACGCTCTTCTTCTACTCACGATGCTGCCGGACAAAGCTGTTTTACCTGGGGAGGCCATTAGCCAGCAGTTAGGTGCTTCACCTACTTATTTTCATAAACTGTTACGAAAATTGGTTAGCTCCGATTTGATTACTTCTGTACCTGGTGTCAAGGGCGGGTTCAAATTAAAGAAAAAACCTGAGGATATACGGGTATTTGATATTTACCTGGCGATTGAGGGACAACAAACCCTTTATTCTTCCAGTGGTATATACAACGAAATGCTTGAATTAAAGAAAGACGATCAGTGTTGTTTACTGACAAATTTGATGGAAGAAGCGGAAGCCTCCTGGAAGGCCGTTCTGAAAAGGGAAACCATCGCGTCACTATCCGCTGACTTTTTTAAAGAAGGATATGATGCCAAAATTACTTCTTTGGAAAACTGGATTCAGGAAAAAATGGTCTTGTAAAGAACACTAATTATCAGAGAGGAACATGAACATGAACGATTACTTAGTAAAAGCTCTTGCCTACAATAATCAGGTACGGGCTTATGCCGTGAGAACAACGGAAACGGTAAGTGAAGCCCAACGGCGTCATTATACCTGGCCCACAGCATCGGCTGCATTGGGACGTTCTATGACGGTCGGCGTCATGCTGGGAGCCATGCTTAAAGATGAGGATAAACTGACGATCAGAATCAACGGTGGCGGACCTATCGGCACTATTCTTGTCGATACCAACTCCAAAGGTGAAGTTAGGGGTTATGTAAAAAATCCACAAACCCATTTCGAGCTTAATCAGATAGGGAAATTAGATGTCGCCAGAGCTGTAGGAACAGATGGAGCGCTCATTGTATCCAAAGATATCGGCTTAAAACACCCGTTTGTTGGACAAGTCCCTCTCATATCGGGTGAGTTGGGCGAGGATTTCACATCTTATCTCGTCCAATCCGAACAAATCCCTTCTTCTGTAGGAGCGGGAGTTATTGTTAACCCGGATAACTCTATTCAGGCGGCTGGAGGTTTCATTATTCAGCTGATGCCAGATACGCAGGAGGAAGTTATCAGTTTTATCGAGAGACGCATTGAGAGCATTCCAAGCATCTCCGCAATGGTCATGGAAGGTCTTACGCCGGAGCAGATTCTGGGTCAGATTTTGGGAGAAAGCAACCTGAACATACTGGAAACCATGCCTGTACAATTTCATTGTCCCTGCTCAGAAGAGCGTGTTACCAATGCCATTATCAGCTTAGGGAATAAGGAAATAGAAGATATGATCCATACCGATGGACAAGCTGAAGCTCATTGCCACTTTTGTAATGCACACTACCATCTCACCAAAGAAGATCTCGAAGGGATGCTGGAAACAAACATTATTTAATATGGGCTGTTCCCAAAAAGTAGGTCTAGCTACTGGGGAACAGCTTTTTCTTTCCCAATGCTTCCGACGATTTCTTTGTCCTAAATACGGTAGACTTGTTCATGATGTAAGTGATAATGTTATATTATTCCAATCACCTGAGATGAGGTGCGCTATGTTTGAAAATGATACGCATGAAATTCTGGCTTATTATGATGGCGGTGCAGAAATAGGCAGGTTAGAGCGAGGCATAGGAAAAATAGAACTGGAAAGATCAAAAGAAATCATTTCACGTTATCTCAGCGAGTCTACTCATGTTATTTACGATATCGGCGGCGGTGTAGGGGTCTATTCTTCGTGGCTGGCGGAGCTGGGATACGAAGTTCATCTATTTGATCTATCTTCCCAAGCCATTGAACTCGCTCGTCAGCAGCAACTGAATAACCCCATCATCAGTAAGCTGGAAACCGCAGATGCCAGAAATCTTGATCGTAAAGATGAAAGCGCGGACATCGTGCTATTGATGGGACCTTTATATCATTTAACGGAACAGAAGGAACGAGTAAAAGCACTACAAGAAGCGGCGCGTGTCTTAAAGAAGGGCGGAACGCTGATTACTTCAGCTATTTCCAGGTTTGGCTCGCTACTGTGGGGACTATCGGTGTACGACGAGCGCAATACCATTGTGGAGGAAGATGAGTTCATGAATATGGTTAGACAGGAGCTGACAGATGGTCAGCATGTACGACCGGCGGCCTATCCCTCCTTTATCACACGGTCCTACTTTCATACACCGGATGCCTTGCGTGCAGACTGGCAGACGGCTGGATTGCAGGAGCCTCGTGTTTTGGGTGTGGAAGGCCCCGTCTGGATTGCACCCGGATTTGAAGAAAAATGGGTGATTCCCTTCCATCGCAGTCGTTTGCTGGATATAGCACGGCAGGTTGAAGAGCAGGAATCCGTGATCGGTATGAGCCCGCATATGCTTGCAGTCGGTATCAAGCCTTGAAGCTCATCAACTCTACAACTATGGAGAGATATAGCCTATGAGAAGACGTAATCGTTACATCGTTAAGTCTGCAATCATTCTGATCGCAGCTATAATCGGAATGGTTTATATCGTAAATCTGGATACCTCTTTTAGAAAAGTCGTTTTGGATCGCATGGATACAGCCAAGATTAATACTATTCTCATTAGTAAATCGCCAGACTATACAGACCAATTGGTAAAAGACAAGAAGGAAATTCAAAGTATCCTCAATGCTCTTGCTGAAATGAAATTAAGAAAATCCAGTGTATTAGATAAAGGTCTTAATTCTGTATACATGCTCAGTATTTTCGTAGATCACGAAAACGAAAGGGACTTATTTGGCATAACACTGTATGACCAAAACTATATAGAAATATATGATGAAACCAAAACGAAAAATAAAGTTACTTCCTATAAAATTACGAGTGATTATGATGTAGAGCCCATTCGTAAACTATTCAAATAGGCCACCAGATATGGCGGCCTTCCTCTATTGCATTCTATCCTTTTATTCAATCGATTCAGCAAGAGTACGAGCAATCTGCTCGCTGTTTGCTTCCTTATAAATAAAATCATGATAATGTGGCTGATGGATGTCGATCCATCCCTTCTCGATTGCCTTCTGATAATAATGTCGTGCGCGTTTTTGTTCACCCGTCAAATAAAACATGCAGGCGGCATTCCAATATAGCCCCGCATCTCCACTCCAATCTCAGCCTTGATCAAGTGCTTGTGCGTAACTCCAGGCTGAGCGGGCGTAATCAGGTGCTACACCATATTCTATATTGCCATGCATATAATAGTTCCCGTTCACCAGAAGATTGTTTAAGGGAAGATTCCATCCAAACAGAACCGGAAAATCCGCAAGCACTGTAAACCCTACAGATAAGGCTGTTCTTTGAGAAGCTATATTATCGGACCAGCACTGCCAGCCGACGCTGTCGATCCCCCGTTGTTTGGCCAGAGAAAGCGCACCGAGATCTACCTTTCGGGCCCATCCTTTTTTCTGATAGCTCGCAACAGTTTGAATGCCTAACTCACACTCTTGACCCACGACCCAATCGGTCAAGCACCAGCTGACAATGGCCGGGCCTTCCTCCGTATGTTGAATGGCAGCGCATCCAAATCCATTTTTTTCATAAGCGGCTTGAGAGGGCCAACCGTCCAGGATCTCATGAATGATATCCTCAAGACCCGCCAGATGCCGCTGCTTTAATAGTTCACGATCTATTGCTACGATATCCTCCCCAAGCGGGCTAGCTATACCGTCTAAATGCTGAGTAAACGTCATTCGGCCACTCTTCATAGGCCGTACATCCTTCATCACGGTTTCAAGAGCAGCTTCCCACTTCTCATCTGCCGGGTAATATAGCACATAGTCTAATTTTCCTTTAAATGCAAGTTGAGGTAATAGGATTTCTTGAAGCAACATGTTGATTTCTTTAAAGAAGGCTTTATTGTCCGGACTTCCTCCCAGAAAAATGCCTTGGGGGTTGCTCAATACAGCGGTATTCCCATCATTAGATAAAAAAATTCTACCCGGTATGATGCCGCTAATGACACCTTGAATCGATATGTGATGCTTCATTGTATCAAAAAGACCGAATGCCTTATAAAAATAAGATTCCGCGAGTTCCATTCCTTGAATCATGTGATGAGCACACATTTGTCTGTTTTGCCTCCCATAAGCCTATGAGAGATTCTTATTCATCTAAAGACATAAACCTCTCATAAGCTTTTTGATTTGTTTGTTCGTATTCAAACATCATCACTCCTTTAAACGTATTAGAGGATTAGGCTCTAAGATGGTCTGTACTTGATGCCTCCGCTTCATTATGGATAACACATACAATTCGGTCAAGTGTACTTTTGGTAATAAAGATGGCCTCGGCTGCACTGTTGAATAGCTTCTGTGTATAGGCTATTGTAAGTACAGGAGACTTTTTCCAGATAAACTGAACTACAGGAGGTCGTTTTTCTTGATGATCATTGAACTGGTGGCCATTATTTCTACTGCTGTCTTATCTACGTTTTTTTCCTTTCGATACCGCTTGTGGAGACAACTATAGTGAGAAGTGAACAAGAGATGCTGCATACCATTCTCCAATTTTCTCAAGAGGACGAACGGGTGCGTGCCGTGATTATGAATGGTTCACGCGCTAATCCACATGCTCCACGAGACGTTTTTCAGGATTTTGATATCGTCTTTCTCGTATCTTCCATGGACAGCTTTATTCAGGAACGTCGCTGGATCAACCATTTTGGTGAATTGATCATTATGCAGACGCCCGATGAGCATATGGAACCTACTTCGACGCCCCATGATCGCTTTGTTTTTCTCATGTTATTTACGGACGGCAATCGCATAGATCTTACACTCTACCCTGCGAATAACATCGCCAATTGGACCCGAGACAGCTTAAGTGTACTGCTGCTGGATAAAGATGGACTGGTGGAGCCTTTCCTACCGCCAAGTCTTCAAGATTATAAGACGATACCTCCAACTGCCCAAGTCTATGCGAATTCCTGCAACGAGTTCTGGTGGGTCAGTACTTATGTAGCTAAAGGATTATGGCGACAGGAGCTGCCCTATGCCAAATTTATGCTAGATCGGCCTGTAAGGGATGCGCTTCACTTGATGCTGGAATGGCATATTGGTATACGAACAGACTTCACTGCAGATCCGGGTAAACAGGGAAAATATTTCGAGAACCATCTTGAGCCTGAACTTTGGACGCTCTACATCCAAACGTTTGCGGATGCAGATTATGAACATATGTGGCAGTCTCTTTTGATCATGGGAAATTTATTTAGAGAAGTTGCCTTGGAAGTAGCGAACCATTATGGTTACGAATATCCGACTCTGGACGATCAACGTGTTACGAACTATCTCCATCGCGTAAAAGCTCTCCCAGCAGATGCTAAGGACATTTATTGATAAAAAACCAGTCGGCACTTAATTTATATGTGCTAGGCTGGTTTTATTTTTATACTCTAAGTTATTCGGTCAGAACCCGGTCACCTCTGCTCGCAGGCTGAGAGATAACCAAAAATTCAACATCCTCATTCGTTTCATTAAACATTTGATGAGGTACCATAGGAGGAACCTCACACCCTTCCTGAGATCCTAATTGGATTTGTTCACCATCCACTTCAAGTACCGCTGTACCTGATAAAATAAAGAAAAATTGGCGTGCATGATGATGATAATGTCTGACCTCATGAGTATTTCCGGGCATCCGCTCATGAATAATACTCAAATCCTTATTTTTCACTAAGCGCCAACCATCACATTGATCTCCCCATATATAATGTTCAGCATTATTTTTACTTATTTTCATATTGAACTCCTCCTTTTTGCAATTACAGTTTTATTTTAAATATGAATTCATAGAGCTACAATCTTATTTTTAAAAAAACGGCGGGACAAATGTAAAAAGCACTCCGACTTAGTCAGACTGTTTTTTATATATCCGCCTCGATAATTTCCTCCAACTTAATCCAGCTAAAATCCTCTTCCCCACGGGACAGCTTCACTTCTCGCCGACTTGTGTTAATCACCGTGACCAGTCCACGCAGCTCCTCATCATCAAATGGATTGAACACTTTTAGCGTAATAGGCTTACGTTCGTTATAGGATACGATGATGGCCTGTTCAATCTGCTGCATTTCCTGATCGTCCAGTGTCGGTTTGCCGCGCCTACCTTGCTCCTTCATCAGTCTTAAATATGCCTCCCGATGCTCAGGCAAAATCATGCGCGAGCTTTCCCATATGCCATTTCCTTCAAGCTTTTTCCCCATCGTAAGCCCCTCCTATGCTGTTCTGGTTACCGGATGCCATGCCAATACATGATCTAATCGAAAAACACGTGGCTGGCCTGTCTGTAAACAGGTGGCTCGTATCAAGCCATTCTGCACACGATGCACCTCGATACGCCGATGAGACAGTTTGCCCTTCCGATCCAAATACACGATTTCCACGATCTGCCCCACGTATTTTTCCAACATGATCCTTCACTCCTTATCAGAACGTTTGTTTGTATTATATGCGAACATGCGTTTGATTATCAATGTAAAAAAATCCCCTGAGGGATTTGACTCTCTCAAGGGAATTAAAATTCATAAGTGGATAGCTTAATATCTTCTTTATTCAAATCTTTCAGAGGATGGACAGGGCCATTCCAATAAGTGAGAATATCAAGCGGCTCATTAGTACCATGTTCTTTTAAAGAAAGAGATAATTCAAGTAATAAATGGGGAAGTTGATAAGAGCTTGTTAAAAACTGATATTCCTCTGGGCTTTCACAGTCTTCTGCTCGATAGAACACAAAGTATCCCTCGGTATGATCCCCAATGAGTACAATATAGCGAGCAAGAAACATAATTTCGCCATTGGCAAAAGGAATGGAATATGTCGAAGCAGAGATCAAATCTGTCTCTAATCCCTCAATTCGAAGGGTGAGTTCATTGTTAAGAGCATCCATTCTTTCTCTTTGTTCGCTGACGAGTTGTTCATAATTTACAGGGACAAGCCCTCCTTTCTTGATCGTAGCGATCAGTTCGTCTATAAATACTTTTTGAGACAACACTCGATTGCTCATTCTATTCATCTCCATATTCGTGAAAATAAGCATGGAATTCCTGCTTCTACATGTTCAATAATTATGTATTAAAAATCTTGATTCATTAACTATCAAGCAATTTTGTGACTGCATTCACGACCCTTTCCATCTCAAATGGCTTAACAATAAAGTCTTTTGCACCTGCCTGAAATGCTTTTATAATCGCTTCCTGCTGCCCCAAAGCAGAACACATCAAAATGTTGGCTTGGGGATCAAGTTCTATGATCTTTTTAACAGCCTCAAGCCCGTCCATCTTAGGCATATTAATATCCATGGTGATTAAATCGGGACGAAAGTGTGCGTATTTCAAAACAGCATCATACCCGTTTTCTGCTTCCGCAATAACAGCGTGACCTAAATCCAAAAGAATATCTTTAAGTACAGAACGCATAAACAAAGAATCATCCACTACTATAACTGCTGCCAAATTAATCTCTCCAATCCGTTGTCAAATGATATGCACGCCCAAACTTCAATATCGGTGAAAAAACTGGTAAAATTAATAGAAAGAATCTGTAAAAATAAAAACGCTACCAATGAATTATAAAAGAAATTTGAAACTAGCTACTACAGAATTAGTTTTCAAAAAAACGTTTCACAATGACGTAAATCATTTCTGAAAAGCAAATTACAAAGGACTATATATCTACTGTATCTTGAGCACTAGCCATAAAAGCACAATCTTCTTGGATAGTTATAAAAAAACTGACGTCGGTATCATTCCGACGTCAGTTTATAAACTTATTCGTTTAGCATTTCTTATTCATTCAGAGCTTTTTTCAAAGCCTCCAGATTGTTTTTCATCACACCAAGGTAATCCAGGTTCTTCTGTTTGTCTTCATCCGTCAATCCTTCGAGCGGATTCAGTACATCGGTTTTTGAACCGATTTCAGTAGCTACGGTCTCAGCGACCTTCGGATCAACAAGAGTTTCGAAGAAAATCGTTTTAACATTATTTTCTTTAGCGAATTTGATAATACCCGCCAGCTTGTCCGGTGTAGGCTCTTGCTCTGGAGATAATCCGGCAATGGGTACTTGGGTCAGACCATATTGCTTAGCTAAATAACCAAAAGCAGCATGCTGCGTAATAAAGTCTTTACGTTTTACATCTTTCAGACCTGTTTTGAACTCGGTATCCAGCTCTTTCAGCTTGGCGATATAAGCATCAGCGTTTTTCTCATAATCAGCTTTGTTTGCTGGATCGGCTGCTACAAGCCCTGCTTCAATGGACTCCACTTCTTTTTGGGCCAAGACTGGATTAAGCCATACATGAGGGTCCATCACATGATCGTGATCATGGCCTTCCTCTGCATGTGCTTCTTCTCCTTCTTCCTCCTCAGCGGTGCCTTCCATCAGGTTTAACCCTTTGCTCGCTTCAACTACAACACGCTTATCGTTGGACGCGCTACTCAAAGCCTGTTCTGCCCAGCCTTCGACGATACCGTTATAAACAAACACGTCAGCATCCTTTACCTGTGCCATATCTTTGGCGCTCGGTTCCCAGTCATGCGGCTCGGCACCAGCTGGAATCAACGCGGTTACGTTAGCATGGTCTCCAGCAACTTGCTTGGTAAATTCATACATTGGATAAAAAGTGGTGACCACATTCAGCTTGTCTGCTGTTTGTGCCGCATTCGGCTCGGTTTGGGAAGCGTTTGTAGCTGTATTATCAGATTTGGCTCCGCAGCCAGACAAAATAAGTGCTAGTCCCGCAGACAATACAAATGATTTTTTGAACCATGTATTCATATTCATTACTCCTTTATCCATTAGATTTTTTAGTTATTCTCACTGTAATTACACTCACTGACCTGCCGCATTCTGCCGTCGCGAAGCCTGTTGCTTGCCCAGCTTGCGGACCAGCTTTTGTATACCAGCTCCTACAATCAGGAATAATAACAGCACCATGGCAATTGTCCCCCCTGGGGGTGTACTAAGTTCATACGATGCCGTTAAACCCATAAATACGCCGATCAATGCAGTGACCATAGATATCCAGATGGCTGCCACGAAGCTCGGTGCAATTCGAATCGCCAGCGCTGCAGGGAGCACGATGAGTGAGGAGACAAGCAGCACACCGACAATCGGCATTGCAGCAGCTACAATCATCCCTGTTAAAATACTAAATGCAAATGAGATGGACTTGACAGGAAGACCGTTGGTCTTCGCCGTTTCTTCATCAAAAGTAATCTGATACAAAGGGCGCCGAAACACGAAAAAGAAAATACCTCCGATGACAGCCACAACGATCATCAACATCAGCTCTGTCTGATTGACAGCTACTACCGAACCAAATAAATAAGCGGAAAATCCTTTGTTGATGCTCTGATTCAGATTCATTAAAATAACGGCCGTCGAGAGGCCACCTACCATAATAATAGCCACAGATATCTCACTATATGTTTTATAAGACCTGCGGACGTACTCAACGATAATCGCGCCGATTACGGCAACAATAAATCCGGTTATCGTCGGGTTAATACCTAAATAGGCACCTGCTGCCACCCCTGCCAGCGATACATGCGATAGCATGTCCGCCATGAGAGCCTGACGCCGTAGCATCAGGTATACTCCAAGCACCGAGGCCAGCAGTGCAATTACCCCACCGGCACAAAATGCCCGCTGCATGAAGTCGTAGTGCAGCATTTCCATCCGCCATCTTCCTTCCTCTCAAGCTCAATAATTCGATCCAGATAATGTTGCACTTCCGATAGTCCATGGGTCACCATGACCACGGTTCTTCCATATTCCTTAACCTGTTGATTCATCAGATCGTAGAAGTGGTAGCGGCTTTCCTGATCCATTCCGGTCGTAGGCTCATCCAAAATGAGCAAATCCGATTCCTGAGCGAGCGCTCTTGCCACACAAATACGCTGCTTCTGTCCACCGGACAATTCGCCGATTTTACGGTGACGCAAATCCCACATGCCTACCTGACGTAGCGCCTGCTCCGTCAGATCATGATCCTCAGACCGCATACGGCGTAACCAAGAGCCATGAGTATATCTTCCTGAACGGACAAATTCCAAAATCGTACTTGGAAATCCGCCATTGAAGGCGGCAATTTGTTGGGATACAAATCCAACAACGAGCTTTTTGCCTTCACCTGTACGATTAGACATGAACACCTTGCCCTTCCAAGGCTGAAGCAAGCCGAGCAACAGTTTGAGCATGGTTGACTTGGAAGCACCATTCGGTCCGGTAATGGCTACAAATTCTCCCGAAAAAATTTCAACATTGGCATCCACCAAGTTAGGAACATCTCCGTAGCCAAATGTGACCTGTTCCAATGAGGCCAATAACATGACGCAAATCTCCTTTTCCTTTAAAAAGCCTGGAGCCATCTGAGCAATCATCCTTTGCGCAGATTCTCCAGGTCGTTTATGATCATTAAACCATCTACCGTAATTATTACGATTTGGTGATAAAAAAATAAGCGTTTGATAAACGTAACCTTTACGCATTAGCAAGTTTAACAGTTTAGGCAAGGTTCGTCAATGTTTTGGCAACTCTTTTGTTTGTTTACTTCACTTTGTCCGGGTACAAGCCTGCAGCCAAGGTTTTCAGTGCAATTGGTGCACGCACGCCTTCAGCCGCCGCGGACAATGGCAGGACTATAAAGCGTTTATTTTTGATCGCTTCCACACCAGCTAATGCAGGCTTGCTCAGGAGTAGCTTCTCTTTATCCGCCAGTGAAGTATCTCCATAGTCGAGAATGACAATGACGTCAGGATTACGGTTCACAACCTCTTCCCAGCTTACCTCAGTAAAACTTTTGTCGATATCATCAAAAATATTTTTCGCCTTCACACTTTCAATCAAAGACGTTAGATAATTGTTGGCAGCCGTAAAGGGCTTGTCTTCTCCGCTGTCATAAACAAACACCTTGGGTGCCTGTTCAACAACACCAATTTGAGTCTGAATGGACTGCACTTGTTCACGCATTTCATTTACCAGCTTTTCTGCACGCTCCTCAACCCTAAAAATACGCCCAATATTTAGTATATCCTGATATACATCTTCTAATGTGGGGCCCGACTTATTTGAGGACTCCTGTATATAGGTCAGCACCCCTTGTTTGGCTAGCTCCTCACGGGAACCCAGATTTTTATCATTAAAGGCACTCTTCCAGCCCGCATAGGCAAAATCCGGTGCAGCGGCCATAAACACCTCTTTGGACGGATATTGTTCGGCCAGTACCGGGATTTTGTCATATTGAGCCTTATATTTTGGCAAAATCTGATCATCCAAATACGCAGTTCCTACCATAGAGGATTCCAGTCCAAGAGCCAGCATAACCTCAGTCGCGTGCTGGTTCAGTGTAACCGCGCGTTTAGGCGCCTCGGGAAATGCCATTTTAACGCCCATGTTCTCAAGCTCTACCGACGTCTCCTTGGTTGCTGATTGGGATGCGGCAGGTTGCTGCCCGTTTGCGGATGGATCGCTTGTTTGGGCCGTGTTTCCTGCTGCACAGGCTGATAACAACAGCATCATTGCCAAAGCGAGCATAACCAGCGGTAACGCGGGCCTGCTATATCTTTTCATATGTACCGTCTCCTCTTTTATTTGTAGTTAATCTTACCTCATCGTATCGCCTTTTCTGTTAACATCATGGATGGCCTCCTCTCCTGAGAGAATCCGGTAAGAAGGTAATATTCGGCTTTCCGGTTTTTGGATGAATGCAGATTTCTGTCTCGACCCCGAATACACTCCACAGCAGGTCTGGCTGAAGCACATCCTCTGTTATGCCGGAGGCTACCACTTTGCCTTCTTTTAATACATACATTCGATCACAATAAAATGCCGCTAAATTCAAATCATGCAGTGCAGCTAGCGTAGTTATCCGAAGTGTTTTGACCAAATCCAGAATTTGCAGCTGATACCGGATGTCCAGATGATTCGTCGGCTCATCCAAAACAAGAAATTTCGCCTGCCCGGCCAAAGCTCTGGCGATCAATACCCGTTGCTTTTCGCCGCCAGACAAGGTGGCAAAGCCCTGATCTGCCTGAGCATTCATGCCTACCCGCTCCAGCGCCTGCTCGACCAGTTCATGATCGACGACAGTATCTGCTTCCAACAGTTTCTTATGCGGATGGCGACCCATCAGGACGATGTCCCGTACTGAGAAATCAAACGTTTGCGGCGCATCCTGACTCACCACTGCCATTTGTCGGGCCGTCTCTTTATACTTCATCCGCAGCATATCCTGGCCATCCAACGTAACTACACCACTATCAGGCTTTAGCACACGATACATATTTTTGAGCAACGTTGATTTCCCGCTGCCATTCGGACCGATCAATCCGACTAGCTCCCCTGCTTTTACCTGGAGACAGATGCCGTCGATCAGCCGTTTGTCGTGAATACTGAAGGTCACGCATTCGACTTCTATATTCATTTTTCGCCTCCAAACGAGTAGGAACTACGACGCAGCAGCCACACAAAAAAAGGTCCTCCGCACACAGCCGTCACAATACCAATCGGTAGCTCCTGTGGAGCCAGCACAAGCCGGGCACATACATCAGCCCACACGACAAAAATAGCTCCCGCCAACAGGCTGACGGGCAGTACACGCCGATGATCTGATCCCACTACCAGCCTAACGATGTGCGGAATCATTAGTCCGACAAAGCCAATCGAGCCACTAACGGATACGACTGCCCCGGTTAAAAGAGACGCCACCACAACCAGTAATACGCGGAACGCCTGTACGTTCACACCAAGCGTTACTGCGGTCTCTTCACCCGTTAGCAAAGCATTCAGCGACCGGTATCGGGTCAGAAGCACAGCCGTTCCAACGACTACAATAAGGCTTGGAATGAAAAGCGTGTCCCATTGAGCACCTGCCAGACTTCCCATCATCCAATACATCGCGTCACGAATGCCTTTTTCATTCGGGGCCATCGTCACGATAAAGCTAGTCACAGCCGACAGCATCATAGACACCGCCACCCCTGCCAGCAATAAGCGGGTCGTCGATATGCTCCCAGCTACACGGGCTAACGCGAACACCATAAGCATTGCAGCTAACGATCCTATAAAAGCAGATAAAGGCAGCGCAAGTCGTCCTAAAAACCCGAAAGCTCCGAACACAATTACCAATGTGGCTGTCACCGAAGCCCCAGACGAGACACCTAAAATATAGGGATCCGCTAACGAATTACGAATTAATGCCTGTATAGTCGCCCCTGTAACAGCTAGTCCTGCTCCTACGATGACACCTAACAACACGCGTGGAAAGCGGATTTCCCAAACGATATATTGCTCAGGCTTGGTCCATGTCACGGGTATCCACTGGTCCAGCCAGGGAAGATGGGACAGTGCAATTCGCCATATCGTCCCCGGTGCGACAGCTACAGGGCCCAGCATGACCGCGAGTGTGACCGAAAGCAACAGCCCAGCAGTCAGCAGCAGAATTGTTGTAAATCCCCAAGTAGGCTTGCCCGCTAGGTGTGCACGAGAATGATGTTGTGATGGATTAGGTCTTGATGGATTAAGGTGACTCGTTCTCGAAGTCATGAATTACTCAATGGCTTTTCGGCCGCTTCCAGCTTTCTCAATTGTTCCTCGATCTCGGAAGCAGAGAAATTCTCACCCATGACAACCGCTACATCGTTCACTGGCTTTTGCGGGCGGATCGGAATGATTTCCAGCTCCCGATAGGCAAATTGAAACATCATCTGACCCTCTGATTCCAGAAACCGCACAATTCCTTTGGCCCGATAAATTTCAGCTGGCAAACTGCGGAACAACTGTTCAAACTCGTAGCGTGGCACAGGTTGTCCAAAAAAATGCGTGTGAACAACTACATGGTCGTAGGAATGATAATGCTCCCCATGTTCGTGTTCGTGGTCATGGTCATGAGACTGATGATCTGTATGGTCATCATGGTCATACGTGTGCAGATGATTTTCCAAATGAGGATGTTCACTCTCAATATCAACTGCGGATTCCTTATGTCGCGAAACATCCATACGCTCCTCTCCTTGAGTGGAGAAAAAAATTCCAGCGTCCACGTCACTTCGTTGCGTGCTCACAGTCAAAACATATGGATTTAACTCTTTTACGAGGGCCTGTACTTTCTGTAACTCGCCCGCAGCCAATAAATCGGTCTTGTTAATAATCAGTTTGGAAGCGCATCGAAGCTGATCCTGCATCAAACGAAGCGATTTGCTTCTCTCGTTCCCCGAGGCAAAATCCAAAAATTGACGCGCGTCTATGACCGTGATAACGGATTGTAATATCATAGTAGAATAAATTGAGGCGTCTGTCACTGCATCTACAATCTCCATCGGGTTAGCCACTCCGGTACATTCTACAATAATCACGTCCGGCTTATATTCCTCAGCAAGATTCATGAGCTCGACGCCCAAGTCCCCGCGAATGGTACAGCATATACAGCCACTGAGCATTTCCTTCATGGGTGCTTGTCCATTCACCAAACTACCGTCCAGATTAACATCACCCAACTCATTCATCAAAATGGCTGGCTTGAGACCCTTTTCCCTGTAGTAAGCCAGCGCATGCTGAAGAAGAGTGGTTTTACCGCTACCCAAAAAACCGGATAAAACAACAATCGGTATCATATAACCCCTCCTTGTCTTTGCAACATTTAATATGGATCGTACCTTAAAAATTTCCTTCTTGCAATCATTTATCGGATTTTAATCGTAATAATTACTATTAATGAGTATAAATATATATGAGCATGCTCAGATTTGTCAATATAGGGAGGTGATTCACACACAATCCGGCGGGCATGATTGTCCCCTTACAGGCATAGGCTGTAGATAAGAACCCTTATTCCCAAGGAGACGTGGAATGAAAAACAGTACGCTGTTGAAGATGCTGCCTTTTATGATTCCGTTTGCCTTTCTCATCCCTGTGCTTGTCACGCTATCTCCCCAGTGGCTTCGTTTGTTAGATGTGGGGCAGCTGCAGCCATTAAAAACGGTATTTATGGGTATTTTTCTGGAAGCTGTTCCGTTTCTCCTTATCGGTGTGCTCGTCTCATCCCTTTTGCAGTGGCTTGTACCGGAGACATGGATTCGCAAAATAGCGCCTGCACATCCTGTACCGGGTGTCCTGCTGGCCTCCTTACTAGGTATACTGTTTCCCATCTGTGAATGCGGCATGATCCCTGTCGTTCGCCAATTAATGCTCAAGGGAATGCCTGCCTATATGGGTATCACTTTTATTTTAAGCGGGCCCATTATCAATCCCGTGGTACTGGCTGCGACGATGATGGCTTTCCCTTCCCATCCCGAGGTCACTGCCGTTCGAACGGGTTTGGCTTTTACCGTTTCCGCGATCATCGGACTGATCGTGTATGCCTTTGTGCGAGTACATCCGCTCAAACGGTCGTTACTCTCTTTTAACCAGCAAAAGCAGAACAATCAGACTCATCGGCATAATCGCACATGGCGGGGATTTTTTGTACATGCTGGGGACGAGTTTTTGGACATGAGTAAATATCTCATTATCGGCGCATTATTGACAGCCTGCATCCAAACCTTCATCCCACGTAATGAGATGCTTTCGTTAAGTGAAGGAACGGTCGGATCGTACGCCTTTATGATGGGTTTTGCCTACATACTGTCGCTGTGTTCCACCTCTGATGCCTTTGTAGCCACTGCTTTTTCACATACCTTTACACTGGGTCCACTGGCGGCCTTTCTTGTACTTGGTCCGATGCTAGATTTCAAAGGCACGCTCATGCTACTAAGCACCTTCCGCACCAAATTTGTCGCCATCCTGGCCTTGCTCATTGTTTCACTTGTTCTAGTGGGTTCTATAGCTGCTGAATGGTTATTGGGGAGGTGAATACAAACGTGAATTCAACCTTTAGCATCCGCTGGCAATATGGCATTCGCTCCTTGCTCATGATCGGATTGGCTGTATACATCATCTCATTAAGCCGCACGAATGCACTTCATTACTACCTAGCTCCCCATATGCAAAAGCTACTCCTACTCTGTCCTGTACCCCTCTTGTTCATCGCATTGGCGATGGCATGGCACGGAATCGTTGGGGAGCGGGACGGTGAGGATGTATGTGATTGTGAGCACCCGTTGCCGCAAAGCTGGTTCAAAAAAACACTCGTATATGGAATGCTGCTCATTCCGCTCCTATTCGGTTCTTTGCTGCCCAATCAGGCACTTGGTAGTGATATGGCCGCCAAAAAAGGCATGTCCTTCACGTATCCCAACCCGGACATCCGACGGAAAACAGATACACAGACCACGAAAGCATCCACCTCCTCCCTTTTATCAACTGCATCTTCTGTCCCCACTTCGCCCCCTCCAGAGGGGAAATGGAGTCAGGAAACGCTGGATAAGCTGTTCGTTCCGCCTGATAAGTACAATGTGGAATTCGCCGAACTGGCGAAACGCCTGTATCAGCAACCTATCATACAGATCAAGCCAGAGATTTTTTCCGAAACTATTGGAGCCATTGAATTATATAAACAAGCTTTTGAAGGAAAAAAAGTACAGGTGACTGGCTTTGTGTATAAAGACGACAATCTGCCGGGTAAAGGGCTTTTTGCAGTAGGAAGATTCCTCGTCATGTGCTGTACTGCCGATGCCATGCCCTTCGGGATCATCGTCCAATCCCAGAAAGCCCCGTCCTTTGACAAGGATACCTGGGTGACCATTGAAGGAACACTGCATACCGCACAAAAGGGAAACGCTCCCGTACTTGAAATTCGATCCGAAAAAATAACCGCTGTCGAGCAGCCAGAATCCCCTTATGTCTATACCCAAGCAGACTCGGTAGCTACCTTTGATCGCTTGAACACAACACACTAACCCCGCCAAGGAGGAAAAATGATGAACAAAGTTCCTGTTATTTTAATCAGTGGTTTTCTTGGAAGCGGCAAAACAACACTGCTTTTGCGCCTGTTAGCCCATACCCGCCAAATTCCCCTTCGTGCTGTTGTTTTAATGAACGAAATGGGTGAATATAATGTAGACAGCGCTATAATTTCAGAGGAAATGCCTGACGTAACAGTAGAAGGATTGCTAGAAGGCTGCATTTGTTGCAGCAAAAGAAATGAACTGGCAGGGGCTTTGCATACCCTGCTCAGCCAGGAGCCAGATCTGATCTTCATGGAGACCACTGGGGTAGCCAACCCCGAACAAGTACTGGAGGAGCTTCGCTCCCCTCTACTGGCAGATCAGCTTTATCTGGTTCACAGCATCAGTGTTGTGGATGCTGAGCTGTTCCATGAATACAATAGCCGTTTTACGGCTGATAAAGAACTGGTTCGCACCCTGCACGGACAACTGCGCACCGCAGACTTCATTGTGGTGAACAAGACGGATGCAGCAAGCAGCCGTGAAGTGACGAAGGTCGTCAAAAGCATCCGCAAGCTCAACGATACGGCCAAGCTGCAAACTACTGAATATAGCCGGGTTGACCTTGAACCACTGCTAGAGCCTGTTCTGGCCTCCACATCCGTTGCCGCGAAACCTGTACAGACACCTCAACCAGCACCTGCACAGGTCCAGCCCACTGATGCAGATGCACTGTCTGTCCCCATTCCCGTCAAAAGTTCCGGACGACCCAGTATTACCTCTATAAGTACGCCGTTCAAAGTTATTTCTGCACACAGTCATAGCCACAGCCACGATCCCAACCAGACCCACTCGTTTTCCCATTTGGAGAGCTTAACGCTGCATCAATATTCTCCTCAGCCACTCGAAAAACAACGATTGGAGCGCTTTCTGACAGGGCTAGGCTCCTCTCTGCTTCGAGCGAAAGGTTATTGCGTGCTTCCTCAGGAAGGGACAATGCTTTTGCAATTTTCAGGAAATCACTTGGAGTGGCAGCCTACTGCACTTCCCGTGAGTCAGGGATATGTCACGCTCATTGGGGAGCAGCTCGACAAAGCATCCATTACCGACCAATGGGAACAGTGCTTCATTTCGCTATAAATAACAGGTCTAAATTAAGACAAAAAAACCTCCTGCAGATGCAGGAGGTTTTTTAAAAAGCGATGTTCACGGATTATAAGCATAATCCATGAACACAACGCTCGACTGTTCTTACTTAAGGTTATATTTTTTGTTAAAGCGATCCACACGGCCACCGATATCCACGTTTCTTTGTTTACCAGTGAAGAACGGGTGGGAAGCGGAGCTAGTATCTACACGGATAACTGGGTATGTGTTACCATCTTCCCATTCCATCGTTTCTTGCGAATATTTAGTGGAAGCACTCAGGAAAGTAAATCCACAGCTAGGGTCCAAAAAGATAACTTTGTTCAATGTTGGATGAATATCTTTTTTCATTAGTTTCACCTAATCTTTCATGTAGTTTTAGTTTCAACCTCAAACGTACTGGCGCAATACTCCATCAGTTGGCAAAAGGAACGGTTATGTCCCAGAAAAAAAGACGACAGACCTTAACGGTTGGCGCTCAAGCTCGTAAACGACAAGCAAACGATGCCGCATATATCGCATCGCCCATTGCACGAACGCTCCGGATCTTTCGTCAGCCTTCATCGTTATATAAGCATATAGTGAATGGTCCTCCGGCTCGTCCCAAATGCTGACACCAGCACAGGAGAAGTCGGTAGCCACGTGCTTTCGATTCAAAAGGCAAAGCGTGCCATGTAGCTCAGCATCTATCATACAGCCGTGAAAAAAAGCCGTTCTCTTAGATGCAAGCTTTAACTTTAGACGCTCTGTCCACTGGACTAATTCAAGTTTTCGCCGGTTCCATAACGCAGGCTTTTGCAAACTTAACAGGCTTCGCTCAGGAAGCAGGATAATTCAGGTTGCTATACAGCAGGCCTCAAATTATCTAGTTTCACGATGGATCGTGTACTTTTTCAGACGCGGAGAGTATTTTTTCATTTCAAGACGGTCCGGATGATTTCTTTTGTTCTTAGTTGTTGTATAGTTGCGGTCACCGGATTCGGTGCATGCCAAGGTAACAATTACGCGCATTTCTCTTCCTCCTTAATTGGAATACATGGTATACAATTACAATAGTAATTTTTACGATTAGTTTTATTCTATAATTCATGCTCCGCTTTGTCAACCTTAGAGTCACGGTTTATCGCTTCTTCTACCGTGTTCCAGCGATTACGGTACTGTGCAAGCTTCGGATGAAGTTGTAGTGGTTCGCTCGAAAGCACCAATCTGACATTTCTAATCCATTCTCCAAACGATGCATAGGAAGCGCACAAATTTGCCATTTCAGGACTCATGTACAAAAAAAGTGGGGTCGTATACTTTTCCACCAAAAAACGAATAGCTGCTTCAATCGGCGTATACTTTTTACGCTTACCTTCCCAGCTCTCAATGACAACAGCACTCAAAGCCTGCTCCCGCTGCCACTCTCCCAGCTCGTCCACCCGCTTGTAATACGAACGTACCGGCTGCTTCCACATTCTTCTGACGGTTTCTTCATGCAGCGGATACAGCACCAGTTTTGTAAAAGATAATGCAGCCCCCGTTTCGGCAAAAAGCTCCAGCTCTCTGGCTGTAATCTGCTCGAACGTATCATAGTAGACCATGGTCCCTTTATGCGTCTCGATCGGAGGCTCATAACCATAGGGTACATATTGAAGGTTTCTTGTCATGCCGGACACTCCGTCCTTCCATAGATGAACTTTTCCTTCTATATTATACCCTTGTTTTGGCATGAGGTTACATCAAATGTTTATCCTTGTTCAACAGCAGGCGTATTACCGCGTGGACCCCTTCGGAATTGCAACGCATAAAGTCCCATCGTCACAAGCGCAATCAGTGCAAGCACCGTAAAAATATTGCTAAAGTTGAACACCTGCACATTAGATACGACAGGATTCAGATGAAAGGACGACGAACTATCTAGCGTTTTGCCCAAGATACTTGTCGTAATCGCTCCGGCAATGAAATTCAGCAGAGATAGCAGCCCCATTCCAACACCAATCTGGTCTTTCGACAAGGTACGAGAAATCGTGTTGGACATGGCAATTTGCATGAAGGTCTGACCTACGTTTCCGAAAATAAGCAAAAACAAAATCAGATACGGAGACGCACCCACAAACGTAGACAAGCTGATAAAACAAATAAACAAAAGCGATACAGCTGTATAGACGAGAAACGAATTTCCTTTGCTATCCGCCAAACGCCCCCCTCTTTTACCCAATAGAGCCGAAGCAATAGCAGCCGGAAACATAACCAGTCCAATTATTGCGGGCGTAAGCTGATTGAGACTGTTCAGAAACTGCGGTGCCAAGTACGGCAATCCAAAGCTAATCCCCGTCCCTAAAAAAGCGATAAGGAGCCCGTATGAATATTGTTTGTTACGGAACAGCTTCGGCTGGATGAATGGGTCATGTGCAGTGTTAATGCGCCATATAAACAGTGCAAACAGCACCATACCGACCAGAAAAAACATCATATTGGTTTGCGAAATCGAAAGTAATAAGAAGGCTACTGTTCCACCCAGCAATAATCCACCAAGAAAATCGAACTTCTGATCCTCTCCACGCTGATCGTCCAAATATTTACGAAAGAACGGCAATGCGATCAGTGGCAGCATGGAAATGACGAACAAAAAACGCCAGCTTGCAAAGCCTGTGATCAAACCGGAAATAATCGGAGCCAGTGCAGTACCTAACGCCAAGCCGATTGCTGTGACGCCCAAAGCACGTCCTCTTTTTTCAGCCGAGAAATAACGGACTGGGACGATCATAGCAGTGGCCGGAATAACAGCAGCCCCTGCAGCCTGAAGCAAACGAGCTACAATGAGCATCCAAAATTGATTGGCCAACAGTCCAATAAGCGAACCCAGTGCAAAAAAGATAATCCCAAACGTCAGCAAATCCTTAAGACGATATTTATCTGCCAATTTGCCGTAGGTCACCGAGCCAACCGCATACACGATCATATAGCCAGTCAGCAACCAACTTACATCGGAAGCACTAATATGAAACTCCTCTCGAATCACAGGCATAACGACATTAAACATAAAAGCGTTCATCACTGAAAAAACAAGTGTGAAAGCTAGCACACGCATAAGCTTATCCGCATTCGGATAAGTTTGTTCATTTATCATTTGGTTGTCTCCCTCTCCTGTAAACCTCTTATCTAAGATCGTAATTCACTGCTTTTGAATACCCCTATCCGGGTAAAATCTCTATATATTCGCTCATGCACGGGCGTCCGCAGGGTGGTAGTCGCGGAGAATTTTTTTAAGCAGGCCGCGCAGCGTCTCCGATTCTCCGACAGATAACGTTTCCCCTACCGAGCTTTTAATTGCCTCAATAGTACGTTCAGCTACCTTGTGAATCTTCAAGCCTTCCTCAGTCAAATAGATTTGCTTCATGCGTGCATCTTCCGGGTGACTTTTGCGTACTGCCCAGTTTTTCTTAACGATCCCGTTAACCAGGCTGGTAACGCTTGATTTATCAATAAGCAATAGCTTTTCCAAATCCGTATTGGTGACTCCAGGCGACATCGCCAGTATATAGAGCGTCTGCGATTGTGGGGAGGTGAGCCCCAAAGGGCGCAGTGCTATTTCAATTTCGCGCCGGACGGTAGTGAAAATCCATTTAATTAAATACATCGTGCTCTCTTCCTCCCAAGGAAGACAAACGGGATACACCTCGCTTCCCATCTCACTACGAACCTCCATATCTATCTAATTTTAATAGTTTGAATTCCAACTAATTTTAATCAGCTGTCTACTTAGTGTCAATACTTTCGTAACATGATGCTTTATTAGATAGGGTTAATTTTGAATTACAAATTCATCCTTTATGGAAATATAGGCACAATAAAAGACGAGTCCTTTGAAGGAAACCCGTCTTTTACTTCATTCATCATTCATTTCTGTTTTATAGTTGCTTAGTCCGCAGTTTTCACTTGAACTAGCGGATATTCTTCTCCATCAACGGTAACCGTGCTAGCATCATTCAGTTCCAACCGCTGCCAAAGGGTCAATAGCGTACGATAAGGATACTTCTTCAGATCATACTCCGATGGTGTGTCAGTGTCTGTGTCTGTATTTGCTCCATTGCCACTACCCTCAGTAGTAATCTCCGAAGTCAAGCCTCCGTCCGTGTTGCCAGTCACTGCTCCAGATTGATCACCACTTTTTCCACTGGATGTACCCCCACGAGCTGTGGAACCATTGTCCGTGGATTGTCCATCTGCTGTCGTGCTTTTTGTAGTGGCGCTCCCAGTGTTTACATCACCGGATGGATCATTGTTCGCCTTACTGGCTGCTTCCTTGTCGTTCTGTTCAGCAAGTGTAAAATTTTCGTATAAGTGCTCCTGCTGATCCGCACCGACAATGACGAGCTTCTTCGGCTTAAATTCTGCCTGCTCTGTCGATGTCTGAAACGCAAACAACAGCTTGACCATTTTCGTAGTGGACTTGGTATTAGGCACATGTGTCACTATCGCCGTAGGCTCCTTTTTTACGGGCACTGTAGGCTCTACAGGCTGTTGTTGTACAGGCTTCGGAGTGGCAACAGGCGCAGGTGTGTCAGCAGATCCGATCACCCCGGTTGCTTTCAGGCCGCCTAGCGTACCTGCAATGACAATCAGCACGATCCCGGAAATCACCCCACCTTTACGGAAACGACGAAGCGTTTTGACCAGAGGCGTGTCCGTCTCACGCTTTGCTGCCAAATAGAAATTTTTAAAGGCAGGCTTCGCAGGTTCAAAATATTGACGCCACAGCGTTTTTTTATGCAGTCCCTCTCGTCCTTCCTTTTGGAAGAATAGAAGTAGCGCACGTCTGTAGGATGGTTCAAAACCGCCGCGTGGAGTAGCAAACTCAGGGTGTTCCTCCGACCATCGGATAAAGCGGTACATCGTATCGTTATCCTTTGCCCATTTGCGAATCGAACTGACCAGGCGAGCGAAATCCAATATTCCCTCTCCCGGCCCGTCAGAACGATAAAAGGCAGGCAACAGACGGGCAAAATGGCCTTCCGCAAGCTGCTGGGGCAGCCAGCTGTAAGCCCAATCCTGTACCTTTTCTACTTCGCCGGGCTCCAGACCGTCCAGCACCGACGGTTCCGGGTCCTCCGTGTTAAACCAATCATAAGCCGCAACTAATCGCACAGCTTGTCCCTTAAGAGGAGCAGGCAGCTTTCCAACCCACTGCACCAAATCAGGCCGTGTGAAAAAAGGAATCTGTACGACCTGATCGGGTGATATTTCCTTTAGCTCTACTTCGGTAAGTAAATACCGATCCGACGCTTCCTGCAAGCGTTCTGTCAATCCAGATTGCTCCAGCGGGGACAGTTTGCCTACGGCAGAGTTGCTGTCCCATTGACGCAAGCGTTGGTGAATGGCAGCCACAGCCTCTACTGGTTTTCTTTCCGCACGCAGTCGGCCCATCAGTGCAGATTCTGCCAAAAGCTGAAAATCGGCATTCGCCGACACTTCGATATACCTACTGCCCCATTCGTGCACAACAGCCAGCAGCCCCTTGGCATCCGGTGTTCTTTTCATCTGACTGTCCATGTAGGGAATGAACAGCATTTTTGTCAGTGCCGGATTACCCAACACTTTCGTAAAATATGCCTTGCCTAATGATGGATTCTCTTCAATTGTATGATAAATATACGTGACTGCTTCCGTATTTCTGGCAGTATAAGCATTGTTTAGCGAACGGATTAAATATTCCACCAACCGATTTTCGCTGCTGCGTGCATGAACTTTATAATAGTCCTTGAAACTATCTACCAGGCCTACATCCGGAATATATCCATCCTTCACCCGATCAAATTCATGATCAAAGAACGACAGAAACAGATCATTCAGCCTCATTTTACGTGGCAGCGCATCGGGTGGCGATAAATAATCAGTCAGGCTTCGTAACACAGTGATTCGTTGTTCGTTGTATAATGCCCGCTCTCCCTGCTCAATTCTGTACAACGTAATTAGCTCATGATAGCTGGATGGCGTCAAATCACGCCCGGCCTCCATACCTGTCAGCATTTGCTCGGCAAATTTGAAGAAATCGTCCGGCGTCTCACCATTCAACAACGTACGGACGATCCAGTCAAAATACGGCTGTCTCACCTGCTCTGCATCCACATTAAGTATTCGACTATGATTAGACAGGTCAAATACAAAGTCCTTTTCCACATTCCGATCACCGGGACGCAAACTAAAAGGCTCAACAAACATCAAGTGAATGCCTTTTCTGCTGTTTGGTTCCTGTGCATATGTAAGAAATCCGAGTCTGTTGCGAAATGCATAAGGCAGTGCTGCATATAACACACCAAGCAATTGCTTGGCTGAAGATCCGACCGCTTCTACAGGAACATTCAGCGCTACGTATACCTTTTTGCGACCCGCTGCGGACATCATGACTGCGTATAAAAGCTGTTTGAACACTTCTTCGCTCAGCTGCAATTGAGCCAGCACTGTAGACGGGTCAACAGCCGGAAATACACTTCCACCTGGTAGGCGCTCCAATTCCGGCAAATCCGTTCCCTGCTCAATATCATAAGTATCAACAAAGGAGGTGTTCAGCCACTGCTTATAGTCAGACGGAGATTCACCATGTCCGGCTGGAATCACATAGTTGTGCGTGAAAAGGGCGCTTCGTAGCCCAGTAAAATCCGCAGCCTTATAAATACTGCGGCCAAGTACTACATCCCCGGACTCCGTCCGTACCAGATGTATGGCTTCCGGATAGACACTTTCCTGTTTCTCGCCGCGCGCCGTCAAAGCAGCAGGCGCATCATATACACATAAGGGATGCAGCACCTTTTTAATAAAAGAAGCATCCAATCCTTTGGAATTAGCCACTGTATCGAAGCCTTCCGTAGAACGGAAAATACCACGCCGTTCCCGTGTGTACATCTGCTGTTGTATCAAATGAGAGGTAGCATAACTCACTGTGATTCTCTCCCCTCAATGTACTTCAACTTATAAAGCAGCCAAATAAATGGCTCATCCACACGGATCGGACTAACCAACCCTTGCAGCTTTTGCTCAACCGGATTGCTACCCAGCGCGGAAACCGCGAAATAGGCCGTATCCGTAAAATATACATCCATCGTGCCCTTGAACGGTTTATCCACCTTTTCGATGAAGCGCCGAACTTCGCCATCAATGTTCGCAAACTCATCCAAATCCATATATTTGCGATGCTCCATCGGATTAAAAATATTGCTGTTCGTCTTGATGTATGTGCCTTCTTCATCTGCCAACGCAGTAAGCATATCACTTTTGGTCAGGACGACAGCGGTCGGAATGTCCGTTTTCCCTTTTTCCTGATAGGCAATAAAATCACCGAACATCGTAAGTACAACGTCACGCGGTTCATCATATTGTGAGACCCACTCACCCGGCTTATCGCCAAGGTTAATCTTAATGCGCTCCCGAATAGAGCGGATTTGTAGTGGATCGACCATAAAGAGAATACCTGCAGAATTCTTAATATGCTGTCCATGCAGTCCCAGATAGTCCTGATCTACCATTCCCTCACCGGCGACATCAAAAAACACTAGCGTCAGTGGCGGCTTTTCCTCATCCTTAAATACGAACTGGAAGATAAAAGGCTCCTGCATCTTTTCTTTTTGTGTCGATGTAAGCAGATCGCCTCGTTCAAATAGGGGTTCCTCATACATGGTGCGGAACTTTCGGCTGATCTCTGCATTGAGCGGCATACAAGCCGCGTCAAAATGATCGGCCGTAACATGTTGCAGCGTGTGAATCAGGGAGGTCATATAAACAGATTTCCCTGCCTGCGAAGCTCCAATAATCGAAATGATATTGCTAGGCACCTTACCCGCAGTCACGGGCAACTCGTTATGGCAGTGCGGGCACAGTCGGTGACGCGTCAGCTCGCCATAACGGTCGGTCAGTCCTGTCAGTACATGATCAGAATACAATCGATGTTCCTCAGGAACATCAAGGGGATGTAAAATCGCCTCCATATCATGCACACTGTCCAAGCCAAAACGCTCCCGATATTTGTTCAACAGCTCATCTTCACCCAAAGCGTAGTCCTCGTCATCTTCACGGTGATGAGAAGCACGGAATACTACTTCCTCCGGGGAGAATTTACTAAAGCAATAAGGGCACACAATATCATAAAATAACGGCCTTGGCGCTGCCTGTGGCTTTCTTCTGAATAAATTGCTAAGAAAACTCATCGGTTGCGGCCTCCTTTCATTCAGGAACTAATTCATATACCGTGCCATATTTCTGGCCGTCCGTAAAAAACAGCCGCACATATTCATCTCCCCCCACTTCAACAGCGGGTAAAACATTCCGTCCCGCAACAAAAGGTGCTGTGAACGGATACAAGGTTCCATCGTCCCGATCTGCGGGATAGCCCCCACGCTTCTTCACGTAGCAAAGCGCCTCCTGCGGGACAGGAACTTCGGCTGTCACCTGAATTTGGACGGTTTTGCGGCTGCGAAACCAGCCTTTTTTATGGTGAACCGCATATCTGATTTTAGCCCTTCCGGTGCTCAACTCCAGTTGGTTGGCTCCGTCTTGCTGACGGATCACGTAAGTGTCTCCATCCTCCCGAACAGCCGGATACACGGTATACCGCACGCGTCCAATGCCTTCAATTCGGTCACGATAGCTGCCAGCAGCCTTATACTCCTCGCGTGTAAAAAGTTTTAGGCTTGAAAAAGGCGGTAAAACTTCACCTTTATTTTGCCCATTCACACCTGCATCGGCTGATTGTTTCGCAATATATACCACGGCTGCGCCCTCAGGCCACTGCCAGCGTAACACAACCCGGTTGTCATCAATTTTGTGGCTCAGCTCCGAAATAATAGGATCACCGGGCTGTGCTTCCCTATACTGCATAAGTTCCAGCCTCCCGTTCTAAAATCCACTGCTGCGTCGATTGCGCGTCGGGGCTTCCGCTGCCCCTCTCCGGCGTCCTGACGACTCACCCTGACTTCCTCCACCGGAAGATCGGCGAGTATTTTCCGCAATCGGCAGAACAAGCGAAAAGATAGCAATAAGGGCTGCCAGTACGAGCGCTGCCAACAAACGAATCATCAAGTCGCCTATAGGCGATCCAGATAATCCTTTTTCCAAAATAAAGCCAGCGAGCAAGCCTGCCGGGACTCCACCAATGGCGAAATTCCGTGCAAGAAAACGGTTATCGAACATCAGCCCAAGAGCTAATCCCAATAGAGCGCCGATAATGACCAGAGCCGTTACACGATAAATGGCAAAATACAGACTGTCGGCATATTCACCTGTCCGCTCCGTTACCAGTGTGCGATCACCGATTTTGTTATATATTTTACCGAACGCCTGAGTAAGTCCTTGGGCATTGGCTACATTAGAATAAGTTCCACCTGTCAGGTTAGCAATATTTTGCAATAAGGCTATACCATCCGACTCTGCCAGTTTCAGCCCGATCGTATTAATCGGAATCTGGCGGGCGATATAAGGAGCCAATGCTGTCTGGGTATCCAGATCGCTAAAACCATCAGAGAGCATAATAACGAGAGAACCTTTTTCCGCATTGCCTTGGGTTTCAATCTCCTTGATCGTCTCGTCCAAAGCAAGCCCGATCTCTGTACCGCCTGACATTATAGTTTGCATACTATCAATTTTAGAATATACCGCTTGCTTCTCTGCATCTGTGCCAATGGGAGTAAATGGCTGAACCAACTGCGCAGCAGATTCAAATGAAACAATGGCTACCCGCTTGTCTCCTTCCATTTGGGCAATCAGACTCTTGGCAGCCGTTAGGCGTTCATTATCAGGATCTGTTTGTTGCATACTTCCGGAATTATCAATCACAAGTACGAGGTCCTGTACGCTCTTGCGCCCTTCAGGGTTAACCTGATAGCCCAACTCCAATAGCAGACCTGCCACGAACAACATCACCAACGTAGCAGGCACCAGTAACTTCCAGGATAACCCGGAGTAGCGCTGCCGCCATGAATGTCCATTTAACTGTGGCGAAATCAGTTCGCCAATCAGACAGCCTAGGCCAATGCACAGGGCCATGATGCCAAAATACAGCCCGATCACGATGATATGCGGCCAATGCCCTATCAATTTGTGAAGAATAAGCTCTCCCAAGATGAAGCCTACTACAGCGCCCAGCAAGCCGAACAGTAATAGGAGAACGTTAAATTTACGCTGCTTCATAAGAATCGTTGCTTCCTTCCATCATTAAAGTAGGATGAATATGTGGCTACCGCAATTCCGGCAACCGGTCCACGTCGATTCCGTGAAACACGAAACCATTCGCAGTATATGTCTCATAATACGTTTTGCCGTTGCGGTAAACCATCAGATCCTCCAGATGGAAGCCGCCCATCAAATGCAGTTTTTCCACCCCGCTACTGCGGCGCTCATGCACAAAACCCAGTTTGTAAATACGCGAAGTAATGTCCACATCCATCGCATAAGGAAGAAATTCGCCTTCGTAGTCACCAAAGAAGTACTTTTCTTCATACCGATGCTCATGGGTATAGTCGAGCAAACGTACGTTAATTCCGCCATGTTCCTCTAACGTTTGATACAGTTTTCTAAACAGCTCATCCTTCGGAACGACCAGCCGATTTTCATATGCAGCAGCTACATTCGCACGCCGCAATAATTCTTCTTCGAAGGTCTGATTAAACGGCTGTGAACTGAGAATCAAGGTACGACAGGTCTGCGTAAGTCGATCCACCAATGCGGACAGACCCCCGTCCAGCAATCCGGATACAGGCCCCATATGCCGGGTATCAAAGAATATAGATTTTCCCCGCTTGCTTTCCAGCTCACGCATGACATCCTCTGTCACACGCTCGTAATACTCGAACAGGTTTTGACCTGTGTAACTGTCGGCCTGCCGAATACTGTCCGTTGCAGCTTGATGCAGTTCACGCTCCAGGCTGGCAAGCTGTACTGTAATATGCTTCGCTTGTGCATGCCATTTCTCTAGTGCCAGTTCATAGCGGCGAAGTAACTCCAAATCCGCTTGAATCCGCAGCATGTGCAGCTTGTGCCCGTAAACTGTCTCGGTCAGGTAACGGATCAAGCTGCGCACATTATGCTTATCCATGAGTGGTAGTCGTTGAAAAGGCTGGTCCTCCACCCGCCCGTTATACAGGGTATCCAGTTCAGCGGCACTAATCTGCAAGTCATTGGACGTATCCCGAATCAGCCCCCGAACAGCCGTAAGCACATTCCCTGTTTTATTTTCATCCGTCCAGTCTGTCAGCTCGAAAAATCCGATTTCAGGATATTCCTTGGCAGCTGCATTCACAGCCAACTGCAGACCTGATTCCGCCTGAAAATCTCCCAACCGTTTGTGCACAATCCGTTCACAATTATCACGGAAAAAGGCTTCGCAGCCCTGACCAAACAAGGCTTCCTCCGCCTCACGTAATGTCATTCGCTTCAACGAGCCGTAGCTAGCTCCGCTGGTCATCAGTGCACTCATGTCCGTGATCGCTTCATTACCAGGAACTAGATCATTTCGCGTGCGACCGCGCTCAGCAGCATCTAAACCAAAATAATTCAGCTTATCGCGTATGTCCCACTCCTGCTCTGTTCTCATACGCTCTAACAGCTTCACATAAAAGTGATACAGCACCGTAAGTGCGATTGACTGGTTAGGGCGGTTGACTCGGGAAAATCCAGCCGACACATAACCCTGCCGCCCGGATTCCGTCATGATGTTGTTTTTAAACGATGTATTGTTGTATCCCCCATCCTGTGACCGATAGGAATCTCCTGCCTGATAACGGTTTTTAAGAAGCTGAATGTGGCAAATGATGTCACAGCTTTCTCGCAGACTATTTGGCACCGTTACGCCGCGTTCGTTCTTGTCGGACAGCACATAGACGAGATCGAACAACGGCGATGGAGCATGGGATACCGGAATGCTCAATTTGTCCTCGGTCATATGAAGCGGTGCCGTAAACGTATACTCCGGACTCTGGATATAGTCCAGCTCTCTCATGAAAGCAACGGACGTTGCACTACTGTAGCCAAATTGGGCAGTCTGATCGCTTTCATTCACCAACACATACAGATCCATTTGTACCGATTTAAAAGACTGTGCAAAAATATACTCCGCCAACAGTGTAACTTCAGGGATTAATACGTTCATGGGGTCATCCGCTGTCGTCAAAATCGACAAATGGACACGCTCGAACGAAGAATACAACCGACCGTAATCTGCCAGATGTCCACTAGCCCGGCGCAACGCGGTGTTAAGCTCAATTAGCTGCGATTCATGTGTATAAAAAGCTTGGTGTAAGTCACGGCGTATCGTTTGGTGGCCACTTTCCTCCGGTACCGCTATCGTATGAATAATAGCATCCACCGAACGATCTACAGCCGCATGTTCCTCCTGCGAGCGGATCTGAATATACGTTACTCCCGTGCTGTTATCCCACTTGGTCCGGTTGATATCTGCAATGGTGTTCATCACCGGATTCATGCGATCACCGATAAAAAGAAACACGGACGGGAAATGGATGCTGCTGCGTCCATCCCCGCTTCCGATTAATTGGTCCTCTGCGGCTGCATAGTCAGCCGCATAACGTAACAGCTGCTCTCTCATACTTTACTTCAACTTTCTGCGGATGTCGTTTAATTTTCCAGCCATTTGAGCATAGAATGCATAAAGTTCCGCTCCGTTAGCCAGCTCCACCTTTTCATATTCCAATTGATTACGGGCCTCTGTATAAGTCGCAGCCAGTTCATCCAGCTTTGCCAGCAATGGTGTAATATCCTCAGATGAAGTCAATACAGCATCACGGCGATCCGCCTTGCGCATTAGAGCTGCAAATTTCTTTTCTTCCAAACCACGGAAGTTTGTAAACACTTCAAACTCCACATAATTGCGACTCTTCATGACGTTGGCAAACGGCTCCCAAGCCTCTTCCTCTTCGTCACGATCATAGACATACAAAGCGCCTTTTTTCGTAATCGTGTCCGTATAGAGAGCCTGAATGAACTGATCAAGCCATTTTTCTTCATCCTGATATTTACCCAGCAAAGCTTCCAGTTCAGCGGCTTTCGCTTCAATTTGTGTATATTTCACCAGTTCTTCACGAACCACCTGTGTTAACTCTGGTGAACGGATCAGGTTTTCCTTCGCCATCTCTTCATTGATGCTGCCAAAGATGTCCTTGCTTCCGGCCTGCTCCAGCCCTTCAGCCAGCAGACGTTTCAACTCAGACCATGCTCTTTTCACCTCACCCAAATTCGGCTTGGATTCCTGCAAACGCATATCGTAGCCTGCCAGCATCGCATTCAGATCTAGCGCATGTGAACGGATTACAGTGAAGCGGCTGCTCGTATTCTGATCGACATCCTTTTCTCGAATCACGCCAAGTGACTTGGCACGGTCAAAATCATTACGAATGCGTGCATTGTATGCTTGCACACGCGAATTGACGTAAGTTTCGCCCCATGACTTTTCAGGAATCGGCGACGGCAGATTAGTCCAGTTGTTCTGGCCTGTTTGCACCAGATGGCGGCCAATACCTTCGCGGTCAAGAATCGTTTTTTCATAGCTTTCTTCATACACTTTGAGCGGCGTATATACAAACAGAGGAACACCATTACGCGTATTGAGCCAGAAAATCCGGTTACGAACTTCACTTTCTTTAATAGTAAAGTGTGATTTTCCAATTGCATTATTTTGATAATTGCGAACGCCTTTTAGGATATTAGGCGACTGTACAGGTACCGAAACGAATCCCCAAGACGGGAAGTACAAGTTGCCAGAGCTATTGCTCAGATGGAACACAGGTACAGCTTCCTCATCCAGTTTGCTCGCAATGTAGCGCTCCACAAATTTTTCAATGGCTTCATCTTGCCCGTATTTCATGACGAGGAAATCCTCCATGGAACGGGTAATGAGATCACCGAACTTATCAGTCAAGAAATTGGAGATTGAGCTGATGATGTCCATATCCTGATCCTTCACCCATTGATCTGAATTTTCGAGCAATTCTTGGGCAAAATCACGAATCAAATCGTCACCGTTGCGGTTATCCAGCAGCTTGGTCACAACTTCAGAAATATCCGGTACACTTACCAGATTCCAATAGTACGTTTTGTTACCTTTGTGATCGGACTGTTCCTCGCCGTTAATCAGCAGATCACCATTCTTCTCGAATATTGCGCTCAATGCGTTCAAAATTTCAGTAAATACATTATAAATGCGGTTATTTTCCTTATTCAACAGGTCATACAGGTCTTCATAAAATTCAATGAGCTGCTCTGTACGTTCCACATCAGCACGCAGCCAATATTCATTAATTTTCGCTTCAATGTACGCATTTTTCTTTTTATCCTTGGATACAAACGCGCTCTTGGCATCGCCCAACTTTTCGTTCGCCTGCTCACGCGCCCATTCAATGTCCGTCGGAATACGGTGCAGTGATTCACGCAACGTCTCCACATATGAAAGCAGCATTTTCAGCAAGCTAAATCCTTTTTCAGTATAAATCATGCGGGATACATAAAACGGTCCTTGCTCAGGATGCAGAAACATCCGGCGAATTTGATCCGTAAACTGTCCTGTAATTTCACCAGGAAGCTGCTTCTTCGCTTTGATATACTCTTCGCGGGCACGCGTCAGGAACGTTTGCTCCAGCTCGGTGTCCATATTGACAACTTGCATTTTAACGACATTGCTATAACTTAACCGTTCACTGTTTTCAAAGCCCGGAAGCGGCTCAGGTACACGGGATTCAAAGTTTTTGATCATGCTATCCAGATCCACTCCCAGCTTGCGGGCAAACTTCTCTACATCCTCTTGATTAGGCGATTGCTCGAACATTTTGGACATTTTGCCAAACATTCGATAAGCCAGATACGTCGTCATTTCCTCCATTGGCAGCACCGCCGAGGAAGCCCCGATAATATTGTAATCGTAGTTTGCTGGATACGCCTTATTCATTTGTGCGATGTTGGTACGGATATTGCTGATATAGTCATGAATGGCAAATTCTTCGCCGGATTGTTTTTCCTCACTCGCCATAAAGTTGGTGATGTTTTCGGCGGTGACATTCATACAGTAATCATAAGCATTTTCCAACAGCTTGCCTTCCGTATTCGTGGCCGAAATGAGATGGCACAGATTAAACGGCGGAAGCGGCGAGTTCACGGTCAAAATATTTCCGTACTGCTGCTTAAAGCGTTCACCACGGCTGTCTACATTCATCCAGTAGTCCAGCTCTTTCAGTGCAGCATAGCCGTTCTTTTTAATATATTCACGTGTATGCTCACTCAGGCTTTTGTTCGCCAAATTGATATCCGGTGTAAACAGATACCCTAATGTATTTACACGGTCTACACCTGCAGAGCCATAATCGCGCTCAATAATTCCTCGGACGATATATGAGATATCGAGGAAAGTACCGCTTCCTGTACCGCCGGACAAACCGGACAGCAGGAACACCATAAGCTTCTTATTGGTGCCCTCAGACAAGGTTTTGATTTTTTTGTCAATGCTTTGAACGACCTGATTAATTTTGGTGAACAGCAGTAATCGTCCTGCCTGACGTACCCCTGCCGCCCCGTTCATACCATCGGTAATGCTCAGCTCTGGAGACAGCCAATCGGTAATGTACGGCTCTAGAATGCTACGGTTTTGCAGCAATCCGCCGATTTCCGCATTGGACAGCAATACAAACTCATTGATGGGGTCCAAACCAATCCCCTTGTATTTTTTGTTGCGGTCTTGTTCATTCGTTTCAAAAGCGAGAAATTCCACATTGTCCGGTTTATCGCTCTTTTTCTTGGAGATCGGATCTGCTGGAAGCTTGAATCTGCGGTTAATTTGATATTTCAAGCGGAGAAGGGCATCAATTCCCGTACCTCCGAGTCCGATAATTAAAATAGGATTATCAATAGTATCCACTCTGATCTTATCGCTTACGATCCCCCCGCCGAGTGATACGTCTAATTGTTGGATATGCTCTCTAACTACTGGTTTCATAGATATGACCTCCTAAGGGTTCGTTTAGCTGTTTACTGAAATAAATTCCAGCAAAATGGTTTTGTCCACACTGGCTAACGGGATGGTCAGACGATCACCGTTTTTGAGTTCAAGACCGTTGCCTGTGTCTACAGCCCGCCCGGATTTTTCAATCGTAATCTCGGAGGTACTGCGCACAATGATACGATCCTGATTGGCTGGTGTGAACACAACCTTGTCGGTTCCAGCAAATTCCGGTGCCAGTTGCAGCAACTGGTGCAGATTAAATTTGCCCCGGAAGGTGTTCAGCTTCTTGTACTGCGGATACGTTTTTTCGCCAGTGTTCTCATCCCGGATTTCCAGTACGATTTGACCGACAAAGCCACGGTTGGCCTTTTTCATAGCCTTCCAGATGAAATATGCGGCAACCAGCAGAACGAGCAGTCCCAGCCCTAAAAGAATGAGTGGCATTAGCTTGGACTTTTCAGCAGGTGTTGTTGGCTGAGTCGTGCCCGTATTTGTACCGCTCGTCGCCCCTGCTTTAGCACTAATGGTTACAGGCTGTGTTTCACGGTAGAAGCTCTTCTCCTCTGCTCTAACGGTTAGTTCGTAGTCATGCTCATCTGGAATCGTATAGGAACCGGTAAAAGAATCCCCTGCGTTGGTTAACGGCACCTCATTCGTTGTACCGGAATCCAGATCCTTGACCTTCAGAACAGCATTCATATTCGCATACAATTCCTGATCCTGAAGATGCTGGCTATTGCTCGTCAGGTAGGAACGAATTTGAACTGCATCGCCTTTTTTGTATGATTTGGCGGGCGGTGCGTCCATTTTCAGCTCCAGATCATAGTTAAATACCAGATTAATATCAATCTGATCCTGCTGGACTCCCTTGACTTGGAGCTTCCAGTCACCAGCCGCAGGCTTGAGCAGTTTAATCAGTGAGTAGCTTTTGGACTTGGACAGCAGCACATCGCTCGAAGGAATCGGCTTGCTGTTGCCCGACGGGTCTATCAGTCTCGCATCCACCGGTTTCGAGGACATGATCGAAATGTTAGCCTCCAGCACACTATCGTTCGGTACGGTTACCGTTACGTCCTGATAGTCGCCGTTTGCCGTAATGGACTGCAAAGGCACCACTTTCAACTTCAAATTGCTGGCGAAAATTTCACTCAGAATGTTCGGCAGGTCATCCGCTGAGCTTGTAATAAAGGACTTGCCGCCCGTTTGCTGCGCTATGTCGGCAAGCTTGTTTTTATTCAGCTTCCCATCTGCATTCAAGCCGATGGTGTAGATCGGAACGCCGCTATTTTTAGCCTCGGCTACAGCCTGTGCCATATCCTGATCGGATTGGCTTTCGGTTCTACCTGTCGTCTTATTAAAATCGTTGTTACCGTCGGCCAGCATGACGAGCATAGGCGCATGTCCAGCTGTTTTACCATCTTGCAAAATGCGGATTGCTTCCTTGACACCCACGGAGGTGTCAGTATACGCCCCCCGGTTCAGTCCGTCAATAAACGTCTTCAGTTCCTGCTTATCCGCTTCGGATGTAATATTAAGCAAGGCTTTCTCACGCTGTACGACATCCGTATACGCTACAATCCCGACCTTGTCATTTTGCGTCGACAGCATATCAATGAACATTTTCATGGCTTCATTGCCAATTTTCCCAGGATCACTGGTGTTCATTGAATTACTTACATCGACGACCAGCACCGCATCCACCTTAGAAGCAGAGGGTGAAGCGGCATTCGCCATCTGTGGCTGCCATGCCAAAATCGAGGTCATGATCATTGTACATATGATTCCGATGACCAAAAACCATTTTCTGTCTCTACTAAACATCGCTTGTACCCCTTTGCCGGTTAATTCTCATTCTAAATTACAGTTGTACTCCCCTACTATTAAATTATAATGAGTTTTACATGAGCGCCAGCTGAAAATACTGCCCGAATGGTCTGAATCCAACCCAAAAGCCTGTTATACCGCGAGATTTTACCAATATCCTGCAGTAATGATATAATTATACCCCAACAAGGGCAATCGGGCACCAGCCTTCTCCTTTATACGACAAAAATAACAATAGCGAAACCCGCCCATGTAAAATATTGAACTAAAAATCCAAGTAGAAAGAGGAAATACACTATGATCTCATACGGATGTCTGGCGATTATGTTTCTTTTTGTCGCCATCAAATCACTAATTTACTATATACATAAAAAACGCGCCCCGTCGATTACACAAATCGACACCGAGCTTCTAGCGCTGCTGAACCGGAGAAGTGAGCACAATGAATAGTTCCAAACAAGCTGTACAATTTCGCCCATTTACCCGCACAGAGTACGCCTTCCAAAAGCTAAGAGTCTGCAAGCGTTGTGGACAATTTACCGCCCTTTGGGAAGAAGAGTGCACATCATGTGGTCGGGATACACTAGTTCCTGTAGAGCAATATGCCAGACTCAGAGCCAAACGTTATTTTCGTAAAGACCTTGCCGTTAGTGTCATATTGCTGGCTGCTACTGTCTTTTTCGGCCACTCGCCGCAACAAATGCTTCTGTGCGGTATCGTCGGTGCGCTTCTTCTGCTGCCCTTGGTGCTTCTACAGCGGGGTATTTATCCTTATGAACAGCGTAGGCAGCTTATACGTCTGCTCAGAGGTCGTATAGGGCAGATCCAGGAAGGACTAAACGTTAATCATAAAAACGCGGTTGCCCTGCGGCAGCTCAGTGAGCGTGTCTCCTATGAAATGCTGCGTGAGATGGCTGTACTCCTTCACAATGATCGGATAAGGCTCCAGCAGGTCGCTCTGCTGCAATCTTTTGTTCTCCGCAAAGACATGGAATTAACGCTCGATCCTCTCCTGATCAAGAGCTTTGAGCCGCTTATGGTCAGATATATCGGAGAGATTGCCAGACTCAATCGTGAGCTGATCAAGGACCGGACATTCCGATACGTAGTCTTTTATGAGCGCCGCATTCTGGAATTAGCAGGGGGCGAAGATATTCTCGTCCGCGTAGCCAGTGCAGCTGTCCGTAAAAAGCGCTACGTAGTCACCCATGCCGCTTTCATTTCCAGATATGTGCGCAAACTGCCAAAGGAACGAGTCCAGCGTTTATATCATATCATTCAAGAGAATCCGTTAGAACCCTTTGGAGATTTGGCCGATGAAGTAAAGATCATGTACCTGATGGAGCAATATAAAAGCTAAGCTGCCATAATGCCCTTCTTTATATGACGTCATCCCGATCACAAATCACTGCAATGAACCAGCAAAAAACCGTCAGGATCGCCAATGTGCCTCCAGACGGTTTTTTAAATTGTGGATTATTATAACATTGTTACTTTTTTATTGGCTATTGGCCTTGCAGTTTTTGCTGCGTATGTCTAATAGAAGTAAAGTTAAAAGCACGCACTCCCTGGCTATCATACACAATAATCTCTTTATTCAAATACGGGTGTAGACCATTAAAGTATCCGGGCATAATCAGTCTGCGCATAAATAGGTTTTTACCCAGCATACGGGGAGAATTGGTCGCTACGACAAGCATTTGCTGGGTTGCAGACCATGGGCTAGGTTGAATATATGACAGACAATACTCGCCTGCCGTAAAATCACCGCCCAATGTATAACCTTCCTCCGTACATGTAATTTGCAGATCGGCTTGGTGCTTGTGAAGCAGCTCATGTCTGGACAAGCCCGAAGTGACACAAATCACGTTGCTATCAGCCAGTGCTTCCTCCGTAATATCAGTGGAAGACACCACCGGATAATGAACACCGATATACGGATTCCAAGTCGCTGTTCGTGGGCTAGCCAAGGCGTTCGCCGTCCGTCTCACCGCCTGCTCTTCCTCCGGTGTAGCGTAGCTGGACGGAAGGACAATGTGAAGACGATCCATATAAACATCAAGCACACCCATACCATGGCTCAAAACGTTTCTTCCCACGCTTTTCGAATCCACAATTTTCTTTTTGGCATCCGATTCTTTTGTAAAGCATCCACTGCTTTCTTCCACCCGTTCGGCAATCAAGCGGTATTCAGGGGAGGGACGTTTGTGTGACTGTGTCTTAACAAAGCGAAAGCGACTGTATTCCCGCAAATCCAACACGAAGATACGGGCTCCGATACGAACTTGAGCCAACTCCAAGGGCATGACCTCTTGAGAAAGATGAATGATAAATTCTTCGGCGTGAACTGCCTCGATATCTAACTCACCTGTGGCACTCATTTCACCGTACAACTCGGCATATTCCTCATTTACATCCATTCGCGTCAGTTCCAGCCAGTAAGCCCGGTTATGTCTGCCCCGTTCCGTCCGGTAGGCAATACGCTGAGGTACGACATCTCTTTTCCATTGCATAAGCCAGCCCAGTACACCGTCCAGAAGTCTCAGCTCATGCGTGTCCCAGTGATTAGAATGACGTTCTACGACACCTTTAAAATGATCAGATGGAAGCGCTGTTACAGGGGCTGTAAATGCTTGTGCAAATAAGTAATCCTGATCTCCGCATACATTCAATATTGGCATATTCAACAGATTTATCAGATGCTTGGGATGTGGCGCTCCAGAGATAACCGCTATAGCCGCAAAACGAGAAGGATAAGCCTGTGCCATCGCCCAAGCAGCGTATGCTCCGTTCGAATAACCCGTCAGATAGACCCGATCTTCGTCCACTCGATACGCTTGCAGTATGACATCCAGCCCCTCCAAAAAAGCAGCTTCTCCAATATAACTGCCCAACGTTACACCACGGCACGAAAAAGTAACGAATATAGCTTCCTCTTCCCAGCCTCGCCCAAAACCTCGATTCTGAAAATCCGGCAAACCCAGCTCATATCGCTTGCCTGGCATCAGAACGATCAGAGGATACTGTCGGTCAGCCGAATAGCTTCTGGGAAGCTGAATGGTATAGCGTTGCAAACTATTGTCCAAACGGGAGACAAAAAATCCTTCCCCAATTCCGTCATTACACAAAAAGATGTGTTCTTCTTGAAGTAAGGATGGGGAATGTGACTGCTCGGTATGTCCATTTGTGAAGATCTGTTTTAATAGCTTGATATATTCACGCACAATCCGGTAATCCCAGATTTCAAAAGGATCTTCTGGAGAATCCGTTAACCTTTTTAATTCCTCAAGCAAGCCCTCTATTTGTATTTTCTGCGCAAAGTGAAGAATATCTATAGCGCGGGCTTGAATGTACCGGTCATACTCTTCCTGCAAACCCTCCACGACGACTGACAAAGGCCGCACAAGTGCCGAATACACAAAATGATGCTCCACAGCCTCATGATCCCGATATGTAACGGTGAAGTGCAGCATTCCCGTATTCCTGGCCTTTTCCTCATCCCAGTCATAGCTTTGCTCCTGCTCCCAATGTGCTGGAAAGCGATCCAGCTTCATGCCCTCATCATCCGTTACCTCGACCCATAACGTTTGATCTAAGGGAAGATCTATCCGATCCTTACGCAGTAAATAAAATAAGATCGGGCTGTCTTCGCCCTCCCTGCCAGCACTTTCTTCAACCTCTAGCCATGCCATATGAAAACGTATATTACGCTCTACAAATTCTCGATGCAGTTCTGTCACATCTGATTCGTCGCATACCTGATTTCCACTGATACGAATAGAGCGGGCCTCCTCGGGAATAAACGCAGCAATGATAACTACCGTGTGATCGCCTTCCTCCAGATACAAGCGAAAAGGACCGGATTCCGCATATACAAGTGTGCCATCTATCCATATTTGTCCCGTTCCTTCAAAGGGTCTGAAAATCACTTCCTGTGCAGCCATACAACGAAGATTTGAAACCAGCAAAAGCCTTTCTTGTTCGGCCAAAGGCGGAAAAACACCTAGATTCAGTTCCGCAGTCCGAGGGTCCAGCTCGGTCAATAATCGGCACGCTGCCTTTCCTCCGGCTGAAAGCTCTACTCCTTCTTCACCACAAGCCTTTTCCAAATTCCAATCCTCATGGGCAAAATAACTTGACCATTCCCTGCCCACACCGCAATTTTCCGGAAGCTCGACTGGACCGACTGCATAAGCAGACGCCAGACGTACCGGATGATCCGACAGCACAGTAGTTGCTTTTTCCAGATGTGTGAACCTCATAACATTCCCCCTCCAGGTTTTTGTTTCCTCAGAGACGTAGTCGCGGTTATATTCCGTTTAACATTCAATTGAACTATATAAAACTATTCGTTATTACCTCTACGTACTCCTCTGTGCTTTTCAAAAAAGAAGCTATTCTCACAACAAAAAAAGAGGCAGCTTCTGCCACCTCTCTTGAACATTACACTTATTTTCTTACAATGCTGCCTGCAAGTCTTCAATCAAATCTTCCAGATCTTCAATCCCAACCGAAATCCTCACCAAACCTTCGGTAATGCCTAACTCTGCACGACGTTCTACCGGAATAGAGGCGTGCGTCATACGTGCAGGAACGCTAATCAAACTTTCAACCGCTCCCAAGCTTTCAGCCAGTGTAAAATATTTCACCTTTTTCAGAAGTGCAACCGCGTTAGCGTCGCTACCTACATCAAAGGAAATGATGCCGCCAAAGCCTTGAGCCTGGATTTTGGACAGTTCGTGCTGCGCATGGCTTTCCAGTCCAGGATAATACACTTTTCTAACCTTCGGATGTTTTTCCAAAAAGGCTGCAATTTCCTTCGCATTTTGCTCAATCGCTTCCATACGCAGACCCAATGTTTTAATACCGCGGATCAATAACCAAGAATCCTGCGGGCCGAGAATAGCACCAATGGCGTTTTGCAGAAAATGGAGTTGTTCTCCCAGCTCGTCGCTGTTCACAACAGCCAGACCAGCTACAACATCGCTGTGGCCGCCCAAATATTTGGTAGCAGAGTGAATGACAATATCAGCCCCGAGTGTAATTGGCGTCTGCCAATAAGGGGTAGCAAATGTGTTGTCGACGATCAGTAAAAGATCATGTTTTTTTACAAGCTCCGAAACAGCGCGGATATCAGTAACTTTCAAAAGCGGGTTCGTTGGCGTTTCGACATACAATGCCTTCGTATTCGGACGAATTGCTTTGGAGATAGCTTCCAGGTCAGTCGTATCCACAAATGTGGACTCAATTCCGATACGGCTGAGCACTTTGCTTACAATGCGATAGGTGCCTCCGTATACATCATCGGTCAGCAAAATATGATCCCCTGCATTAAACAGTGAAAATACCGCATGAATTGCAGCCATACCCGAACCGAAAGCAAAACCACGCTTTCCTTCCTCCAGATCCTTGATCAGCTCCTCCAAAGCAAACCGGGTCGGATTGCCTGTACGCGAATACTCGTATCCCTTATGGACGCCAATTTCCTCTTGCTCATAAGTGCTTACCTGATAAATAGGAACGTTAACCGCGCCTGTATGGGGATCGGTAGGAAGCCCGCCGTGAATCAGTTTTGTTTTGCGTTTCATTTTATATCCCGCCTTCATATATTTTTTTACTCAGATAACGTTCGCTGCTATCCGGGAAAATGGTAACAATATGTGCACCATCCGGTGCATTTTCTGCTTCCAGTAAAGCGGCATGTAAAGCAGACCCTGAAGAACTGCCAACGAGAAGACCCTCACGTGCAGCCAGTTCCTTGACACGGCCAAAAGCATCGACATCACTAATGGTGTGGATGGCATTAAAATATCCTTTATCCACAAATTCAGGAATTAATTCCATGCCAATTCCTTCCGTTTTATGTGGACCTGACTCGCCGCCATTCAAAATGGACCCTTCCGGCTCCACGATGACTGTTTTAAGGGCTGCATTTTGTTCCTTAAGATAACGCGAGGTTCCCATAAACGTTCCCCCCGAGCCTGCACCTGCCACAAATACGTCCACTTTGCCGTCCAGATCGTTCCATATTTCAGGTCCCATTGTCGTATAGTATGCCTCGGGATTATCCGGATTACTGAATTGCCGCGGCAAGTATGCATCTTTTATTTCAGCAGCCAATTCTTTTGTTTTTTCGATAGCTCCTTTCATCCCCTTACTCGTCGGGGTATGAACGATGCGTGCTCCCAATGCCTTCATCAGGTCCTGTTTCTCTTGGCTGAACTTCTCAGGCACAGCAAAAATAACCGAGATATTATAATGAAGTGCTGCCATCGCAAGACCAATACCTGCGTTGCCTGCTGTTGCTTCAATTAATGTCCCACCTGGCTTCAGCTGACCTGTTTTTAATGCTTTTTCAATAAGAGCCTTACCCACCCGATCCTTTACGCTGCCGCCGGGATTCATAAACTCCAGCTTCGCAAACAGGCGAATTCCTCTCGGTAGAGAATAGCTGTTCAGCTCCACTAATGGCGTACGTCCGATGAGTTCAAGGGTATTTTGATATACATTCATAATTTCAAGCTCCTTTTAATGGCGAATCCAAAATAAACCAATGGTCAAAAATTAACGCCTACTGTCGGAGAAGTTCGCTATCATCTCCAAGAAAACATAGTAATGCGGTAAGTATTGATGCAATAAGATTTTATGTGTATTTGAAGCTTTTGTCAAATGGACCAGTCACAATACCCACACCCCCTGCCTGCTTGCTCGATAGGATAGAGAAGATGTCACAAAATATTCCCCGTGCAACATAAGGAGGAGTTCATATATGGGAAAGCAATTTCTAAAGATAGCTGCCGTATATTTTGCCCTCAGTGTGCTGCTTAGTGCCATTATTGGCGTGTCGGGTGATTACAGTCTGTCCAACATTCAGTCTCATATCCATTTATTGGGTTGGACAACGCTTGGAATCATAGGTCTGATCTATGTGGCCTTTCCCGCACTTTCAGTTACTATTCTGGCACATACCCATTTTTGGATGCATAATATCGGTCTGCCCGTGTTGATATTGGCGCTTACAGGTCAAAATTACAAGGTTCCAGAGACTGAAGTTTGGATCGTCACAGGGTGGGTGTTACTCGCAGGGGGGACTATGCTGTTTATGGTGAATGTGTGGGACAGACTGCGCTAGAGCAGATAAGTTCTCTTCATTTGACCATAAAAAAAAGGAGCCTGATCATGTCAGGACTCCTTGATATCTTCATCATATGTTAGCTATATACCAGCTGTACTAGCTAAGTGTCTTACTGTTACTTCACTATTTCATCCTGTACATGTTCTTTACAGAAGTTCTCAACAGCTTGCAGCTCATCCTCTTCAAGTTCAAGATCAATGTAATGATTCGTTACTTTTTCAATTAATTCATACTTCAGCAGTCCTGTCTTTTCTTCGTCTACTAAATAAAGACAACGGATATACAGTCCGTTTTCAGTGTATAGCTCGTCGTCCTCCTCTACCTCTACATCAATGATAAATTCATAACGCTGTCCAGTCAAAATACCAAAAGCATCTTTAATCTGATCTACGGTGTACGCTGTAAAGTTCAACATGTTTTTATTCCCTCCGGGTTTCCTTCAATTACGGTGCATTCTACGCCTGCAGGCAGTAGTTGTTCAACTTGTATACGTACTTCTTGACGACTCAAATCCTGGCCCATGATGGATATCCAGCCCCGATCATTGCGCGAACGAATTAAACGCCCTATGCCTTGTCTGAGTCTAAGTGCCATGTGAGGCATATCTATCTGAATAAACGGATCTGCTGCATCCTTGCGCAGAGCCGTAAAAACCGGATCATTCGGAGGAAATGGCAGTGACCAGATAATAACGTGCGACAGAGAAGGTCCAGGAATATCCAATCCTTCCCATAATGTGACAGCGCACAACACACTTTCCTCATCATTCTGAAAAGCTGAGATCAGATGGCTGATTTCAGCCGAACCTTCGTACAGAAAACGATAGGCAGACGCCTCCGGGTAAGCAACGAGACCCGTCTGGAATGCAGCCAATTCCTCCTGTGAAGGAAACAGGATAAGCGCTCTTCCCTGCGATTTCTCCAGCAGTGCCAGCGCTCTCTGGATTGGATCATCCCCCGCTTGCAACGGGTACAGTGCAGCTTGCATCTGATCGCTGTAGTCATAAGGTGAAGCAACAGAGAACGTTAGCGGATTTTCAATACCGAGACTCTGCGCCATATAGTCAAAAGAGCTTTCTACGGAAAGCGTAGCTGAAGAGAATACGATCGGTATATGCTGCGCAAATACTCGCTCTTTGAGAATCTCTTTTACCATCTTCGGCATAACCACAAGCGTTAATCCATCCTGATCCTCCATCACCCACGAAATGAGAAGTTCAGGACGCTTAAACAAAGCCAACGCGGTTTGAATCATTTCCAAATGTTCTTCCACAATTTTGACTTGATACTCATCCAAAGAGAATAGTCCGCTTTCAAATACAAGCTCTTCCTCGATCATGCCGATCAGTTCTCCAAAGCGGTTTACCTCTCGAGTCAGTGACTCATTCAGGATGAACTCCTTGCGATTAGAACCCTGGACAGGCTGACTGTTCTTATCTAGTGCAGCGAACAAAGCCTCACTTTGGGAGATTGCATCTTCAATCGTCATTGCCAGAGATTCTCGCACTTCTCCCTCCAGCAGTCGGGTAATTATAGACTCAAACTGAGCGTGCTTAAGCTTGTAAGTAAGCGCATTTTGTGCCGCTGTCTCCAGTAAATGCCCTTCGTCAAAAACAACAGAGCTGTGCTCCGGCAGCAACGGCAACTGACCCTCGCGCTTTCTCGCTTCGTAGGTCCATACATGCTCCATATAAAAATCATGAGAGCAGATGACCAGATCTGCCGCTTTGCGATAATGATCACGAGACAACGTCTGACCACAACGATGCCGCTGATGGCAAACGAGACAGTCTTGAAATACATCCCATCCGAGTCTGCTCCATTGTCCATCTGTTAGCTCAGGATATTCCTTTCGGTTCCCGTAAGGAGTGAAGGACTGTAACGTATCTGGAAAATGAACAAAATCCGGTAGATCCTGATAGATATCACGGAAAACATCTGCGTCCTCATCCAGTCCGCTTCGCACCTCATCCAGCTTATTCAGGCAAATATACTGATCTGGCGACTTCCCCAATCTGGCATCAATCGTCAGACTCAAATGCTGTGCCAGCTTGGCGATATCCCCTTCCGGCTTTACCAATTGTTCAATTAACGATTCATCTGCACAGGCGATAATCGCCGGTTTTCTCATGTATCGGGCATATGCAATAGCGTACAGCAGGTATACCAGCGTTTTACCAGTACCCACACCTGCTTCTGCAAAAATGGTCTTTTTTTCCTTATAGGCACGTTCTAGCTGGAATGCCATATAAATTTGTTCATCCCGAACCTCAAAGCCGACTTCAGGCAAAACTTCATAAAATACATCCGCAATCCAGTCACTTGCCTGCTCAATAAACGGCTTGGACGGATCAAAGGCAAAAGGGTAAGTAGTCAATCGGGCTGTGCCTCCAATTCGTTCATAATGTGCATCCTTTCATTATAACGCAAAACAAGCTAAAAAGAACATGAAAACTGTAAGAGCAGCTTATATTTTTTTATGTCGGTATAAGATTCCCTTTAAAATAAAGGGGCATACTTTCGTCTCGGTGAGATGCTACGTTATATTAATATTTCATAAAGAAAGCTACATAGACATCTACGATGGAAATTTTTTGAGAAATGTCTGTTTTTTCCGTAATAGTAAATAGAGAAAATTATCATGACAAAATAAAAGAAACCAGCTAATGTATTACAAGCATTAGCTGGTTTCTTGTTGATTGATGAATATGCATTAAGCAGAAGCTCGTTCTCCTTAACTCATGTTTAAGATTCGCCAATTAGATCCAATTTTTCCCACACTTATTAATACATGGTTTTGTTCTTCTCCATCTATATAAAGCTTAGCTTCAAGCACCCTTATTTCTTGTATATTCATAGTCTGCTCTATAACATTTTTGTTCTTTTCACTATGACTCGATATTATTTGAGGCTTAGAGTACGTGCTACTCACCTTCATTTCCTTGATTTTCTTTAGGTCCATAGCAGCATTCGCTTCTCCCATAACGATACGTTTGCCCACCATATCCGGATTTGAGTTTAAGAACAGTAACATATAAAATTTCTCCCAATACTGTTCATATTCGATAAAGCTTTTTAAAAAGTTATGGCTTTCAAAGGAAGGAATGGGAGCGCCTGCTTGAAGCTCATAGGTATGGAGCAAATTGAAATGATTATCTACTGTATTCGCACGATACTTTTCCACAATAGGAAAACATTTTAACGCACTGTCGAAGTTATGATCATTTACAGCTTCAAAAAAGGCTTCTACCACCAATTCGGGCGTGGAAAATTGCGCCTCAGTGGGTTGTGGCAGATCTGCCTGCAAGTTCTCCAAATAAGTGCTTCCAGGCTGCTCTTTTCTAGCATCTTCAGAGCTGATCTCTCCAGAATGTCCTTTATTCGTACAACCCGCAACCACTACGAACAGCAGCAGGACTACAACTGAACAAAATATCCATTTTCGTTGTCGCATGAATTCATGTTCCCCCATTATTTTGAAAATCAAAGACTACTAAGCTTTCCTTAATAATCGGTGATCTCCTCCGTACTTACAGAAAAGACGATTGCTGATTGTATCGCTGCAACTCTTTTTTATGTACAACAAAGGTATTGGTACAAAGATCGTGGACTCCCTGTTTCTTCGCAGTAAAAGCGACCACAATATATATAAGACGTAAAATCACAAAAGAAACGGCTTTAATCCAATAACGTCCTGAGGCATGCAAGAATCCAAGACGCTTTCCTTCCTTGTCTACAACAATTAAAGAGAACACAAGCTTACCCGGTGTTGCTCTTACCTTCGATGATTCCCATAACACACAGTAAAGCCATGGTACTACGAGCCATAAGATCAGCGGCCAAACCATAAGCAGCACTTGTATGAAACCCGTCTCCTTTATACCCAGAAGATCTGGGATAATGTTAATTGCTCCCCCTACTAAAAGGACTATGCCAGTAAGGATGATCAAATCAATCAAAAACGCGGCTGTTCTTATCCAGAATCCTCCGTACATCCGTCTTTCAGTATCACTTGTTCCTGTCATGATATGTATAACTCCTTTTGAAACGATATTTAAAATCCAGTTTATTCCTTTACACAAGATGATATCATACGGTTACCTACCTATATTGTCAATTTACGAATAAATACTCTTAAACAAGTAAAAGGACCTATTTCCATGCATTAAAATGAAAATTTTTAGGAATTAAGATCTTATATACAATGATTTTTCTTTGATTGGGTACAAAATAAGCGCAGCTACAATCTCTTCCCCCTCTATAAGTAGTACTTTGGCATCGAATTAAATAAAGTCTTTTTTTGTGCATAAAAAAACAGCGTATATGTAAATGAGATTACATACACGCTGCCTCACTATTACTCTGTGGATTTGACAAGCAACAGCTCAGCTCGAATGAGCTTGTTCCGGATCATCTTACTCACTATACATCTTACTCACTATACATCTTACTCACTATATTTTTTTGCATTCAACACTAAACAAACCTTCTTCACCGCGCAGCTTTGCCAATGCCTCGACAAAGAAATAATCGCCATAGATAATGGGAACGTTGATGTATTTTTGCTCAGGATAATGTACGGTCCCGTTCATCAGCAATCCCTCATGCTCCTCACCCCACGCCGTACACGTATGATGCAAGCCCTTGAGAATAGATTCTGCAGCTTCTGTAAAATGCTCCGCACGTGTCGAATATTTTGCCAGCTCTAGCAAACCACTGGCTGCAATCGCCGCAGCCGATGAATCCCATGCCCCTCGGTGCTCTTCTTCTGCTCTAAAATCCCACACAGGCAGGCAAGCATCGCCCAGTTGGGACAGGAAAAAATCAGCCGTGTTCTCGGCCACCTTCAAATAACGCGAATCGCGCGTGTACCCATACGAAAGCGTAAAACCATACAATGCCCAAGCCGTGCCACGTGCCCAAGCAGAACCGGGAGCAAATCCCTGTCCACCATGCTCGGCGACCTTTTTTCCAATCTTTGGATCGAATTCGACCACATGTGCGATAGAACCGTCCGAGCGGACAAATTCACGTGCTACGGTATCTGCATGCTGCACAGCGAGAGCGGCAAAACGCGGATCTCCGCTTTCCTCCGAAGCCCAATAAAGCAAGGGCAGATTCATCATATTATCTATAATCGCAACGCCCCGTGTATCCATGTCCTTCGAGGGGAAGTTCCATGCGCGAATAAAACGGCCATTCACGTTAAAACGGGCAGCCAGCAGATTGGCAGCCAACAACCCTCGCCTTCTGGACTCTGAATCTCCGGTCAGCCGATGGGCGGCTACACCGCTGAGCAGCCAAATAAAGCCAAGATCATGGTCTACAGCTTCGCTATTATAGAGTATTTTTTCCAAACGACCCTCGCACCGCTGTGCAATCCCGGCAGCCACACTGTCAGGACGCGCCCGATTGGTCAGCCACAGTAGCCCCGGATAAAAGCCTGCTGTCCACCACGCTTCTTCACGATTATCATAACGTCCACCCTCAGCAACATGTGGAAAAGCGTCCCCCAGTCTTGCCGCTAAGGCAAGGGTCTTATCCAAAGCCAGCTCCCACGATTGCTCCAGCCACGCTTCTGCTTTCGTCATTTCTTTTCCCTCTCCTTTTTCCACATGTTAAACCATATTCATGGCTCCAGCTCTAACTATTCAGGTAACCGAATGATAAAGGAAATGCGGTTGCCTTCATATTCCAGACGCGCTCCCTTAAGTAAACCATTCCGACAGGCTACTGAAGCTAATTCTTCCGGCCATACCACGTTCGTTCCTTCCGTCGTCGGGATAACTTCGAGGCTTGCGCCTGCGTATTCTACTCGAATGCTTTCCGTTTCTTTCCCGGCTGACATGACATGATGAATTACGCTGCGCTCCCGACCGTCATACGCCATTAAGGGAATAAGTGCCCCTACATTCTGAATATTGCCTTGAATCTCATACGCCACTTCAATTTTGCCAGGTACCTGACGATAATGCGTTCGGATTTCCCTCACTCCCGGGAAGGGACCTTCCCACAGAAGAGTAAAATCCGTTGCTCCGTCAGACGCTGAGCTTTGTTCCAGCTGGACGGTTCCTCCGCCATCCTGCGGGTCAATCCCTCCATCCCGATCGAACTCGAGCGTACCGGGAATGCCTTCCGACAAGCTGTGCCACTTTCCGTCCTCCGTTTGCCAGGCCGGGGTATAGCTCAGCGGGAAAATATCTCCCTCCGCGAAGCCTGTAAAGCCGCGGTCTGCATGACCTGCTGAGGACGGACCGATCAGCGACGGCAGCGCAGACTGCTGAATACGCACGATGCCCGGAACATTATACGGGTCGTTGACCGATGTTTGCACAAGCATTTGCTGCCCCTCTACGGCTGCAATGACAGTCTGGAACCAGCCATCCGTTGCCAACACCCGGCTGCCGATTTCCGCCGGGATGAAGGTTGGAGAAATGCGATCCATCTCCTCCCCATATAGAAGGGTGTGGGCCAGCACAGCCGCCGTCCACAGACTGTAGCAGGTATGATTTGAATACACCTCAAAGCCATGCCGTGCCTCGGACGAATAATGGTTGCGGACGATATGCAGCTTGCCGTCATCGGTCTGCCAACGGCTAATCGCTTGCCAACATAGATCTGCTGCCCGTCGGAACGCACCTGCGAGCCCATGCTCTCCTGCTGTAATAGCCTGCTGAGCATGTGTTGTAAAGACAAAGGCCGCCGCCGCTTCGTTCCACTGATGCTGGGCGCTTCTTCCACGCGGCGGAATTTCCCCGTGCGGGGATAGCGCCAGTAATGTGCTGAGCGCCCCCCTGCGAAGGTGGTCACGCAGTTCGAGTGCGCAGCTGCCATCATACCCGTTCTCCAGCATCACGCCCAGATGGAAGCGTGTAACGATATCGTAGGCAAATGGGCTATTGGGCCGATCCAACGGACCATCCTGATACAGGCCCAAACCGGTAAAACGAGGCAAATGGTAGCTTCGGATATACTTCTCCATCCATTCCGAATCGGCTGCAATTCCTTCCGCTGCACGCAAAAACTCGCCGGAAATCATAATCGCATTCCAGTTGATCATCCGGTTCGGGTTTTTCATTTTGCTCATCGTAAAAATGTAGGTCTGCTCCGGCTGAATTCTGCTCAGTTGTTGCTTCCATGCCGTGGCTTGTTCTGGCAGCAAATTTTTAAGGAGCCGATACGCTCCCATCATCATAATTGGAAAAAAGTCTGGGTGGTGATCGGGCGCTTTTTCCTCCACTACACAAGCTATGCTATGCGTCAAGGCCGCAGCAGCAGATTCCAGTAAATCATGCCGGCCTTCTTTGACCAATACCGCCGCAGCGAACGCATAGGACGGGGTGGAGTAGTACCGTTCACTTTCAGAATGGGGGTCAATGATAGCTCCAGTTTCATCCTGATGCAGGGCATATGCGCGAACCAGCTTTTCCAGCACGGCCAGCTTATGTTGGTGAGTCCATCCGTCATTCACTTGGTTCGGTGCGCTTTCCACCTGTTCTATAAACCTCTCCAGCTCCGTCTGCCAAGGGTACACGCTGCCTGTCTGCAGCTTATTCATCCTGTCTGCCTCCCATTCAAAATGAAAATTAATGTATGGTAAAAAATAGATTGCAATCTACGCTTGCAGAACCGTTCCAGTGATTGGAGCCCAGCTGCAGCGATGTTTTATAAAACACAAAGGAAATTCCGTCATGATCTATGTGCTTCACAGCCTCTAACCCTGCCTGCAGCACGCTGGCATCATAATCCAGCCTGACGACCGCGCTCGTTCCCTTCCATTCCACGAAGTTTGCTCCCAGATTAGGCTGAATGCGGCTGATGAAAAGCTCCTCCACATCCCATGACTTCATGCTCACGCCAGACGCTTCAAACTCAAAATGATCTGTGACGGTAAGCCTTGCTCCATTGCTTCCCTCCAGCACAGTCCATGTGAAGGAGCGGGTGAAGACTGCCAATTCTTCTACGGGATAAGCAGATGTCAAATCAAGCTTAAGTCTTGTGCCTGGCTGTACCTCCTCCTGCTCATCCAAAGCAATATCCAGTACAACCGCCTTTGCCTTTGCGCCCGATTGCTGCATAGTCCCATTGATGACAGGCACGGAGTGACCTCCGGAGGAGATATTGATAATCGACTCTCTTCCCGGTGAAAAATAGGCCTTCGTGTATAAGCCTGCTCCCAGATCACACAATAGATTTTCGCCACCACCATGAAGGATGAAGTGTCCAAGATCGTTATGATTGTGCGGTTCATTGTTATGCCCAGCCTTCGCTGAAAATGCAAGCATGATACCTGATTCACCCTTTTGGCTTCCAAGTCCACTATGGCTGGAACTGCGGCTGCGGCACATCAGCCAACCAAGTTGCGGCAAATAATTGGCAACGGTCTCACCGCTCCCAAATGCCAAAGGATTCGTCCAGACCAGATTACGCAATACATGAGCCCAGCGGCGACAGGGGTCTTCCAACAGACCAGGTACGCGGAAAGGGAGTGTAGATGGTCGTTCTTGCAATGAATTCAAATGAGAGATGAGTCCGGAAGGCAAACGTTCCGTTTCACTACTGTCCGAATAATTAGCAAAAATGCCATCCGACAGATGAACCCGCTCTGCAAAGGCTGCGATTTGCCTAATCTTTTCCGAGTTCAGAATATCCACTGCTCCTTCGGTAAACTCACGCAGCATATCGGCAAAATAAATGAAATAACCAAAGCCGTACACCCAGTATCCTACGCCTTCGGGGCATCCCCCGTCCTCACTGTAGCCTGCCAAAAAACAATCCAGTGCGCCCAGCATGCTCTCGATGGCTACCGCTCTGGAAAAGTCATCTTCTACCAGCAGCAATGCTGCAATTCCACAACCCGAAGCACATACTGCCGACCAGTTATGATCTGCGGTTTCCCATCCAAAATGACGAGGCTGCCAAAAAACGGGTTCCAGTACACGACGTTCGATCTCTTCGTGCACCTGAGCGACCACATGGCTAGCCAGTTGTTCTCCTAGCAGCAATAAAATTTCAACCAGCATTTGTGCTGTTTCGGACGTGAATAAATCCACCTGCTGCCAAGGCGGTGTTACTGTGTCCTCTTCATTGACATGTGCAGGAAGCGCCCAGGTGTACTCGCTGCATATGTCCAGCAGACCGCTTTCCACCGCTTTTATCTTTCGAGGCTCCGGCTTGACAACCGCTTCCAGCACTATAGCAACCAGTCGTCCACGCCGTCCAAAGTACACATCCTCATACGGTTTGCGCTCCCCTGTATTAGCAAATTCCCGAAACAGAGACAACGGCAGTTCAGGCCATGATGTTTCCCGATTATCTTTACAGGCACGCTCAATATCCTTCCAAAACTCGGCGTATATCGGCTCAGAGACAGTCGTCCGCAGCCTTTTTGTCCAATTACTCCTTAACCGTTGCCTTGCTGAATCCTGCATACTACCAGCCAGCGCCTTAACGAGCCGCGAAGCAGGCCAAGCCTCCCTCAGAAGACTCATTTGCCTTTCCTCCCCATGAGAAGCATTCGTTTCACCCTCTTTTTTTGTTAACGCTTTCATTGTATCTAACAATCATCCTAAATTCAAAGGGGTAGAAAAACAATACCGCAAAACACAAAAGAACCTCCACGCCACGTTGCTGTAGTCATGGAAGTTCTTGTTCTACTCTTTTGCCAGACTGAGTCCAGATTGGCCTGGATTTATCGTTTCTAGACCTTTGGCTTTTCTGGTTTCCAGTTTTTAATTCCGTCATCCTCCAGAATACCCAGTGCTGCATCTGAGATATTAGGATCACGTAGCAAAGCGTCCTCGACTCTAAATTTAATATCGTCAGCATCTGCCAGCGTCATGCCCGGTGTAAGCTCAATCAACCCTTCCACGTGATAGTAGCGTCCTTCCTGCAAAATACGCATTTGATAAATATCCGTAACATGTGTGTCTGCTAGAATAATGGAAGCCACACGTTCTTCGATATCAGGAGGAGCAGATACACCGATCAAACCTACCATGTTGTCGTAACCGACCCGGAAAGCAACACCGACCATCAGACAACCGATGAGAATACTTGAAATACCGTCCAACAGTTTAAAATCGGTCAGCGATGTGACCACCACTGCTAGCAGGGCGAGTACTCCCCCCGTTGTTGCTACCAAATCTTCATAAAATACCAGACGGGTTGGCGGTGCAGCACGCCCCACGTGGCGGAACGCAGTGGTGAAAATGCTTAGCCCCTTCGCTTCTACTCTGGATTCATGCAGCACTTCTTTCATCGCTTTGCTCCATACAAATCCGTCCACCACTAGTGACAAAATCAGCACTACTACATTAATCCAAAATCCATGTGTAGATTCAGCCGGATGCTGAAGCAAATGAATGCCTTCCAATGCGGTTTCATAGGCCATGATCGTTACGACAATAACAGCAACCATACAGAACAGGTTAATCACCCGTCCAAAGCCGGTAGGAAAGCGTTTTGTCGGTTTTTTCTCTGCTAGTACACTGCCCGCGAACACAAACATTTGATTCACTGCATCCGCAATGGAATGCATCATCGTAGCAAACATAGAACCACTACCTGTCAAGGCAAAAGCAATCCCCTTAATCAAGGCAATGCCAGTATTACCTAACGCCGCCGAGCCCGAAGATTTGTTTCCTTTTTTGACCATACTCCAAAAGGAGTCCTCTTTCTGTTTCACTTCCATCTTGTAGCTCCTCCTGAGGTATACATAATCTGTTATATCATCGTTTGTTATGTATTATTTTTAACCCGTCCATATTCTACCTAACCAGCTGAGGAGAATCAATACAAACGATAATATTTTCCATGGAAAAGGAATGCCCCATGTCACCCTACGACATGAAGCATTCCCGTTACAGCCTTCTATCAGACATACCCTCAGGTTAACAACACAGATAATCTACATGCGCTGGCGATCAACATAAGTGCCTGTTTACCAGCTTGATTTCGTAATGCCTGGAATTTGGCCTTGATGTGCCAACTCGCGGAACGCGATACGAGACAGCTTGAATTTGCGCAAGTATCCTCTGGGTCTTCCTGTCAGCTCACAACGGCTTTTCAGGCGTGTTGGAGATGAGTCACGCGGAAGCTTTTGCAAAGCTTCGTAGTCCCCTTTTGCTTTCAATTCACGTCTCAGGTCCGCATATTTAGCTACAATTTCCTGGCGCTTCTTCTCTTTTACGACTTTTGACTTCTTGGCCATGTAAAGCTCCTCCTTGTGTTATATGCCAATCATGAAGGTTCACCATCACTACCACGAGATTGATGAACACGGATATGAACATGATTTCACACCATAAATAGTAATAATTACGATTACTATTTAATATAACGCTGCTCCAAGCGTGTTGTCAACCCAAGCGGTTTGAATCACAACAACATTAAAAAGCCGTTGAAACAGTAGACCCCTTTCACTCTTGTGATCGGTCTGCCGTTTCAACGGCTTTAAAATTTGTTGACTAGCTCTGTTCATTCAGCCAAATGGCAAGCTACCCAGTGATCTGGACGTGCCTCACGATAGAGTGGAATCTCTTTGTATAAGGATGCTTGGGATTAACCCGGCTCCAGGTATAACGCAACATCCAGGTATCCCACTCTGTTATTTTGGGAGAAGTTCCGGCCCACATAATAGTTGGCACAGGAAAACCACCCCTAGGCTCACGCTCCTACTCTATGGATATCAATGCCGACTCAGCCAGTGAAGCCAGTAGCTTCGCTGTTCCGGGCAACGCACGTTCGTCCAAATCAAAGGCAGGATGATGCCATTCCTGGCTTCCCTCAGTGCCGACAAAGACAAATACACCAGGAATGTTCTTCTGATAAAACCCAAAATCCTCGCTCGCCGAGGATGGTATGGGACGAACGACGTCCAGACCGACCAATTCTGCCGCCTCCTCCGCGATGACGGCCAACTTACCGTCGTTCAGCACAGGCGGCGGGCCCTCGATCCAGCGGATGGTCGCTTTCGTGCCGAAAGCATCGGCAACGCCTTTTACGACCTGTTCGAAGCGCTCAGTCACCTGGGCGCGAACATTCTCGTCAAATGTGCGAATGGTTCCGTCCAAATGGGCGCGGTCTGGAATGATGTTCCAGGCGTTTCCACTGTGCAGCTTCGTGACGCTAATGACCGCGCTATCCAGCGGATTAACGCTCCGACTCACAATGGATTGCAGCGCCGTAATGATATGTGACGATACCACGATGGGGTCAATCCCTGCATGTGGCACTGCCGCATGTGTGCTCAGACCCTCCACCTCGATGTAAAAACCATCTGCCGCTGCCATTAGCGGACCTTCTTTGATGCCGACCGTGCCTACGGGCAGGTCCGGCTTGTTATGCAGGCCAAATATGGCCTGCACCCCTGTCAGCGCACCGCTGTCCAGCACTTGGGCAGCGCCTTTGGCCTTTTCTTCGGCTGGCTGGAACACCAGCCGAACCGTGCCTTTCAGCTCCTGCTCCCGCTGCTTCAGCAGTATGGCTGCTCCTAACAAGGCCGCGGTATGAAAATCATGCCCACAAGCATGCATCTTGCCCGGATGCACCGAACCATAAGGCAATCCCGTCTCCTCCTGAATAGGCAACGCATCAATGTCTGCACGAAGCGCGACAGTTGGTCCCTCCTGCCGTCCTCCAATTTCCGCTACTAATCCGGTACGCAGCGGCACATCCAGAATCGTTATGTTCTGTTCTTCCAACAGACGTCGGATAAAGGCGGTAGTTTCAACCTCCTCGTTAGATAGCTCGGGATTTCGATGCAGATGGCGGCGAATATCCACCAGCTGCTGCTCCAAAACCTGCTCCTTCGTCCCGGTTGATCCACTCATCTCTATTCCTCCTTCGTGAACCCAAAATAGTTACAATTCTCTCAGACCAACAATTTCTAGGACTGCACAGGCAATCCGGCAAAAGCTTCATGCAACAACTCGAACGAGCGCACGCGCTTGTGTATATCTCTTATTCCTGTCGTAACGATCAGCTCATCGACCTGATACTTCGCTTGAATTTCCGTCAGCGCAGCATAGATTTCGTCTTTATTCCCTTTGTTAATTTGCGCTTGTGTAGCTTCAATTGTATATTCTTCACCCGATTGCTTGCCAAACTCTTCTGCACTTTCCAACGTACCCACCGTAGCCGTCTTTCCACTGGCCAGATGAATTTTGTACAGCTTGTGCTCACCTGCTAACTCTGCAGCTTCCTCGGAAGTGTCCGCTACGATGACTGAAAGCGCAAAAAGAGCTTTCGGCACACGTCCATAACTATAATCGAAAGACGCCCGATACGTACGGAATGAGTCCAATGCAACCTGCTCATTACTATTGATAAATTGCGAGAAAACGTAGGGCAATCCCAAACGCGCAGCAATTCCAGCACTGTCTGTACTTGTACCCAAAACGTAAACATCCGCTGGTATTTCTGGAATCGGATTCGCCTGTAATCCGGCTAACGGTCCTTCTTCAGACGGAATATTATGAATATAGCGACTTACTTCATCAATTTTTTCTTCGAGAGAAGGCGCATCATGAACGTTTCGTTGTAACGCCTGTGTGGATTTCGGCAACCCGCCCGGTGCACGTCCGATTCCCAAATCTACGCGACCCGGTGCAAGAGAGGAGAGCACATTAAAGTTTTCAGCTACTTTATAAGGGCTGTAATGCTGAAGCATCACTCCACCAGAACCGACTTTAATACGCTCAGTGCGTGCCAGCAAGTGGGAAATGAGTACCTCTGGCGAAGAGCCTGCAACCTGCTCGGAATCGTGATGCTCTGATACCCAAAAGCGCGTAAATCCCAATTCCTCTACACGCTGTGCTAGCTTAATCGTATTACGAAGAGCCTGCGCTGCCGTTTCCCCCTCGTGTATAGGGCTTTGATCTAATACTCCGATTTTAATACTCATGTCTCCCTCTCCCGTCTAAATTGAATAGTTATATTCCGGTGTAATCCGTTCAGAAATTGTTGGGTACGTTCCTCTTTGGGGTGGTTAAAAATGTCTTCCGGTGTGCCTTCCTCGATAATATGACCGCCATCCATAAATACCACATGATTTGAAACATCGCGCGCAAAGCCCATTTCATGTGTAACGACAATCATCGTAATGCCTTCCTTCGCAATCTTGCGGATCACCGACAGCACCTCACCTACCAACTCAGGGTCCAGCGCCGAAGTCGGCTCATCAAACAAAATCACTTCCGGGTTCAGCGCCAAAGCACGCGCTATGCCGACACGCTGCTGCTGTCCGCCGGATAGCTGGCTTGGATAATGATTCAGCTTTTCACCCAGACCGACCTTTTCCAGCACTTCAATGCTGATTTTTTTCGCTTCCTCCTGCTTGACCTTGCGGACAACGACAAGTCCTTCCATGACATTTTCTATTGCTGTTTTATGCTTGAACAAATTGTATTGCTGGAAAACCATAGCCGTCTTTTGACGCAAAGCCAATACATCCTTCTTCGCAGGTCGCTTGCAGTTCACTGTAAAATCGCCAATGCTGACTTCCCCATCATTCGGCTTTTCCAGATAATTAATGGAGCGTAGCAGAGTCGTTTTTCCTGAACCGCTCGGGCCTAAAATAACGACGACCTCGCCTTTGTTTACGGTCAAATCAATGCCTTTGAGCACTTCATGTTTGCCGAACGACTTCGTAATATTTTGCAGACGGATCATGATGCTCGACCTCCATTAAACACATTGATTTTTTTCTCCACCAAGCCGGATATTCGCTCAATCAATACCGTCAAGGCCCAAAATAGCAGTGCAGCTGCGATATATACCTCCAAATATTTCCAGTTGGTGGATGCCAGAATTTCAGCCTGTGCCTGGATTTCTGTAACCGAAACCGTGAAGGCCAAGGTAGAGCCATGAAGCATCCCAATAACGGAATTCGTCAGATTTGGCAAACTCACCACGAACGCTTGCGGAAATACAATCCGTCTCAGCACTTGCCACGTCGTCATACCGACGGCATAAGCTGCCTCGATTTGTCCCTTGTTGACCGATTGAATTCCAGAACGGACGACCTCAGACATATACGCGCCACTGGTAATGGAAAACGAAATGAGTGCAAATACCATATAAGGAACATCTTTGGATTGCAGCGGCCAGCCGAAATGCTTCGCTCCCGCATCAATCAACAAAGGCAAACTGAAATAAATAAGCAGCAAATGCATCAGCATCGGTGTGCCACGGATAAAGGTAACGTAACCGTGAGAAATCTGGGACAACACAGGAACCTTATAGATTCGCGCCAGCGCCGTTATAATACCGATGACCAACCCTGCCAGTACGGAAACCACCGTAATAATTAAGGTGTTGGGCAACGCAGAGAACAACCCTAAAAAGGCAGTATATATAAATCCAAAACCCAGACTCATATGCCTTTACCTCCTTTACTAAGACGGGGACTTCTCAGGTAACGCACCACAAAACTTTTTCGTTTTTCGGGTTCTTTATGCACTGCGTCCCGATGCTCATGCCGGAGAAGCGTATTTTCCAGTACCTTGAACAATTTTTGTAAAATCAGACTGATCACCAGATAGATAAGGGATAACGCGATATAGGTTTCAACAAAATGCTGAGTAGCCGACCCTAATGTCTGTGATTTCCCTGTCATCTCCATCGCTCCGATCGTAAATGCCAGCGAAGTATCCTTCAGATTGCCAATCACCAGATTGGAAAATACCGGAACCACGACAGCCAGCGCTTGCGGCATAATGATACGTGTAAAGGTCTGATAGCCTGACATGCCGACGGACTGTGCAGCCTCGATTTGTCCCCGATCTACAGCCTCTACTCCTGACCTGATAATTTCGGAAATAAAGGCTCCACTATTGAGCGCGTAGGTTGCTACGGCAAACCACAGCACATCCCATCTGGAGGAATTGATATCCACCAGCTTTAGTAGCTCTGGCAGGCCGTAATACACCAGAAACAATTGGATTAGAATAGGTGTTCCGCGAAAAAAGGAAACATACACTTGAGAAACACGTTTAAAAAATGGAATGTTATACATGCGAGGCAGCGCAACCAACAGACCAATGAAAAGCCCCAATACAAGCGAGCTTGCCACAATAAACAAGGTGATGTGTAAGTAAGACAGCATTTTCGGGATAAAGCTAAAAACATAGTCAATATTGAACTCTCTGCTCATATGCCTGCCTCCTTTCTATACATCAGCGGCCAGAATACATAGAGTACCCTGACCGCTGAAATGTCCAAGTCTATCCTTACTTCTTACTGCTGCTACCTTCTTTTTTCACATCTTCCAGAGACTTAGTGAAATCCTCTCCAAGCCATTTAATGCTCAGCTTCGACAGCGTACCGTCGTCCTTCACTTCCTGAATGGCTTTGTCGAGGTCATCCGCCAACCCTTGCTCATTTTTGTTCAGTACATACAGTACATCCGATTGAGTCAAAGGATCACCAACGGTTTTCAGAGCTACTTCTCCTTTTTCATCGGTGTTAAAACGGTTCGCAAAGTCTGTCGTAACGGTAGCATCTATACGGCCGCTCGTAATTTGTTGCACCGTATCATTGGCTGCACCACTCGTATAAACGATATTTAGGGCATCTCCGTGGGTTTTGTTATACTCTTTCAACACATACGCCGCATTGCTGGTTGGGCTGGTGAGTACCTTTTTCCCTTTCAAATCATCAATGGAGTGAATGGTATTGTTATCCTTCGCTACAGCGACTCTGTTCAGAAAAATGCTATACGGATTTTTGTTGAACAGATACTTGGCTTCACGCTCCGGGTTTTTTTCCATTTGATGCGATACCAGATCAATTTTGCCGGCATCGAGACTTAGCAGCAAATTTCCAAAGTCCATCGTTTTGAATTCAAATTCGTATTGAGGCAGGCGCTTGTCCAGTTCCTTAATCAGCTCCACATCAAAGCCTGTTAAATTTCCGTTTTCGTCAATAAAGCATACATTTTTGAATTGAGTACCTGTGCCTACGATAATTTTCTTCACGTCTCCGCTTGAACCTGACGCGCTAGACGCGTTATCTGAGCAGCCGCAGCCTGCCAGCACCAGGATGATTGCCATAACAGACAATATTGCAAACCACTTTTTCATATGAATCCCCCTCATCTCTTTGTATATCAGCAGTTTGCGACATACATGGTAGCTACAACATCCAATAATTAATAATTCCTATAAGTTTAATTGGTTTTAGGGTGTGATTAATTTAACACCTGGAAACCTATACGTCAATCCACCAAGCTATAGAACTTTTCTATAACAAAACAGTACTCCGGAAACCTTCTGTCAGTGCATCTGCAAAATCCGAGGTCACTGCACAGTCTTCTTTGGTCGCTATTATGCTAATCTGCATCGACACCCGAGCCACCTCTGGAACATGGATACGGAACAGTTTCTGATCTTTCACTTCACGGTTCACACAGACATCCGGCAAAAAGGCAATCCCCACTTCTTCCAATACCAGCTTTTTGGCCGTGACCACATTGTCTACCTGAAAAGCAATGTCCGGTGGCTGCTCCAGTGACTCAAAAGCGCGATGAATTCTCATCCAATCTAGTGACCCACATTCGAAAAACACCAGTGTTTCACGCTGAATATCCTGTATGCTGGCCTTTCCTGTCTTCATAAACGGATGGCCGTCGTATACATACAGGGAAATTGGATCTTCATAAAAGGCGAGCGTACGAATAGCCGGATGCATCACTTTACGGACAAAGCTAATGTCTACCTCACGGTTCAACAGCTTATGTAGCAGTTGATCCGTCGTAGCCGTCACAATTTTGTAGTTAACTTCTGGATAACGGACACGAAGCTGCTTTAATATTTCAGGAATGATGTAGTTCGACACCGATATCGTACAGCCAATTCGAATTTGCTGAGGGGCTTTCTTGCGCTGTTGAAGCTTCTGCTTCCCTTTTTGCAGCACTTGGAGCATCTGCTCCGCATAAGGAAGAAACTTTCGTCCATCCTCCGTCAGAATCGTTTGTTTGCTTTGGCGGTCGAATAACTTGCACTCAAGCTCACGTTCAAGCGTCTGAATCCGGGCTGTGACTGAGGGCTGTGACAAGAGTAACGCTTCTGCTGCCTTGTTAAAGCTCCCATAATGATTCACGTATACAAAGGCTTCCATATTCTCAATATTCATACGCAAGTCCCCCAGCAAGTTTTATATACATTTATCCAATGAGTTAACTTGGTTTTTTGTATCATAAAACTCACTGAACGACCTGTCAATGGACATATTGAAAATATCTATAATTTTAATAGCTCATTTAGTTCTTTAACAGAACGTTCCAACCGTACAACCAATTCTTCGGACAACCCGTATGCTCCATCTGGCAGACGCTCGACCCACTGATCCACTGCGTACACCCCGCCAAGAATATGTCTTCCGCCCAGTGCATTAATAACCGGCTTCAACGCATAGTCAATGACCAGCAGGTGAGCCAGTGTACCTCCGATAAATAAAGGCAGGACAGGTTTCCCTCTTAGCCCCTCCTGCGGAACCAAATCCAGAAATATTTTCAAAAGTCCTGAATAGGACGCCTTATAGACTGGAGAAGCCACAATAACGGCATCCGCTGCTGCAATCAATGCAAGTGATGCTGTGACGTCGGGGCTGTTAAAGTTAGCTGTGACCAGATCCTCCGCTGGCAAGTCGACCACATTCAGTAATGTGACCTCCGCTCCAGCCTGCTGCAACTGCTCCGTTGTATAGTTAATCAAGCCGTATAAACGGGATTGTGTAGACGGACTGCCTGATAGGATGACAACTTTGGACATATTTCTTCCTCCCTCTGTTATGCGTCAACCTTCACTTTGGATCTGGCTGCTGTATAGCGGTTCTCAGGAATAGGCACGCCTAGGTTTTCACGCAGTGTGCTAAATTCATAATCCTGACGGTAAATACCGCGTTCCTGCAAAATAGGCACAACCAGATTTACAAAGTCATGCAGACTCGATGGCACATCAGAACCAATAATGAATCCGTCTGCTCCTTTTCTTTCGAACCACTCCTGCACTCGATCCGCTACCTGCTCAGCGGTTCCGATAAAAGAGGTTCTCGGCGTAGCTGAACGTAGCGCAACCTCGCGTAGGGTCAAATTTTGTTCCTTGGCTACTCGTTTGATTTTATCTGTACCACTGCGGAACGCATTGCTGCCAATACCATCAAGCTCAGGGAATGGCTCATCCAGCGGATATTGTGAGAAATCATGATGATCGAAGAAACGTCCCAAATATTTTAACGCAGCCTCAATCGTCACCAGATTCGTGATCTCTTCATACTTACGTTCCGCTTCCTCCGTTGTATTGCCAATAATCGGCGATATGCCCGGCAAAATGACAATATCCTCTTCGGATCTACCATAGCGTACCCCACGTTCTTTCACATCACGATAAAACTGCTGCGCTTCCTCTAACGTTTCATGTCCTGTAAATACAGCATCCGCTTCCTTGGCGGCCAGGTTTTTGCCATCCTCCGAGGAACCTGCCTGGAAAATAACTGGCTGTCCCTGCTTGGATCGTCCAATGTTCAGCGGACCCTGCACAGAGAAAAACTCACCTTTATGGTTCAATGTATGCAGCTTTTCAGGATCAAAAAATACTCCAGCTTCCTTATCACGAACGAACGCATCCGCTTCCCACGAGTCCCACAGTCCTTTGGTAACCTGTAAATATTCCTCTGCAATTTTATAGCGCTGCGGATGCGACGGGTGCTCGCCTTTGCTAAAGTTAAGGGCAGAGCCTTCCAGCGGGGAAGTCACCACATTCCAGCCTGCACGACCTCCGCTAATATGATCAATGGAAGAAAACTGGCGTGCTACCGTGAACGGTTCGCTATAGGAAGTCGACAATGTGCCAACCAGTCCGATATGCTTCGTCACTCCAGCCAAAGCAGACAAAATCGTAATTGGCTCAAAACGGTTCAGAAAGTGAGGAATGGATTTTTCGTTAATGAACAGGCCATCTGCGATAAATACGAGGTCGAACTTTCCTTCCTCTGCCTTTTGCGCCTGCGTTTTATAAAATTCAAAGTTAACACTCGCGTCCGCAGGTACTTCAGGGTGACGCCAAGTCGTCATGCTTCCCCCAACGCCGTGAATAATCGCACCAAATTTAATTTGTTTATTCTTAGCCATAACTCTTCCACCTCTCTTGAACATGATTGTTATACCACTTGATTGTAACTTTCCAGCACTTTACCCAACTCTTCCAGATCCGGGTTGAGCAGGGCTTCATATTTGTTATCCCCGCCTACTTCGACGACAGGAACATAACGAACACCATATTTGGTTTCCAGCACGTCACGCAGCGCATCATTTCCGTCCACTTGGATATTTTCATACGGCTGATTTTGGGATTCCAGGTACGATTTGATCTCTCCACAAAAATGACAGCCGGTTTTGCTCCACAATACAACTTTAGGTTTGGACGACATATACATACCTCCGTGAGCTTAATGTTTATAATTCCGATGAATTAAATAAGGATTATATTTATAATGTATCCTGCCGACCCTTTTCCGTCAATCGCTTGTGTAATAGACATTGCTAATTCAACGATAGAAAATTTTAATCTTATATCGTATTTAATCGGTTTATTGGTAGCTCAGTTATTTAAATTTAGGGGAATTGGAGTTTAAATGTGCCTTGACGCGGATATCCTTGGAATAGTAGCGCCCTTGTGGTGAAATGAAATGGGGTTGAGTAAATGCAGGATTGGGCCGAGGTTGCTATACGCACATTAATGGCTGTCGCTATATTATTTTTAATCACCAAAATTCTTGGAAAACGTCAGGTATCCCAGCTTTCCTTGTTCGAATATATAACAGGAATCACGATAGGTAACCTGGCTGCTACCATTCCTATGGAGCGTGAATCCACCTGGTATCTAGGCCTCATAGCCTTGTCAGTATGGGTACTGACAACACTTGGCATTGAATATTTGCAAATTAAAAGCAAGAAAATCAGAGATATAACAGATGGAAGGACAACAATCCTGATCAAAGACGGCAAAATTTTAGAGGATAATCTGAGAAAGGAACGGCTCACCCTGGATGAACTCATGGAGCAGCTACGAAGCAAGAATGTATTCAAAGTATCTGATGTAGAATTTGCTCTCATGGAAACCAGTGGCGAAGTCAATGTGCTGTTAACCAAAGACAAGCAGCCTGTGACGCTTAAAGATTTGAATATGTTTCAGCTACCGGAGAAGGAACCCACAGCAGTCATTATGGATGGACAACTTATGGAGCAACAAATGGCATATATGGGGATTACTCAACAATGGCTGGATGCCAAGCTAAAGGAAAAGAGCCTGACGGTCAAAGATGTGTTTTTCGCGCAGGTGGACACGCAAGGGGAGCTATATATTGACCCATACAGTGATAATGTACAGATGTCCAAGGCACAGGATTCGAATCAAGCTGTGCTGACGCTGCTGCAGCAATGTACAACCGAGCTGCAAAAACTGGCTACGAATTCCAGCGAACAGCAAAGGAAACAGTTGTATGAGCTATGCTCACACAACTTGAAGGAAGCTATCCAGGAAATGCAGCCGGTAAATTCATCTAAGTCCTGAGCACATACGCATATGCCATAAGAGTATAAGCATGGGAGTTAAAAAGGAGCGTCCTTCAGCCGCTTATGGCTTTGAAGACGCTCCTTTTTATATTACTGTGCCGATGTACATTTCACAGTTGTTGCTGCCTTTCATTCCTTGCCGGCGCAGCGGCAGCATAACCGTAAATACCGTTCCTTCTCCCACCTTGCTGGATACAGAGATAGAGCCGGTATGCATCTCTGTTATTTTATAAGCAATGGACAGTCCCAAGCCGCTGCCTCCTGCAGTTCGGGCCCGTGACTGGTCTGCTTTATAAAACCGTTCAAAAATGCGTTGCTGATCCTGTTCGTTGATGCCCTGTCCCGTGTCCGCAATGCGGATAACCGCCTGTTCACCGTTACTTGAAAGAGAAACAGATATGCTTCCACCCTGTGGTGTAAATTTAATGGCATTGTGAAGGAGATTTACCCAAACCTGGCCCATCAGATCCTCGTCCGCGTTGATCTCAACGATATCCACCTCAACAGTCATCTCGATTTTTTTAGCCTCCCATTGCGGTTCGCAGGCGAGAATAAGCGAAATTAGCTGCTTGTCCAGCCGATAAAGGGACGGACGAAACGGATGCCGCTCCGAATCCAGAATCGCCAGCTTCATGAGATTATCGCTTAGCTTGGATAGACGAATACACTCCGTCTCGATGATCGTCAAATACCGGTCTCGCTGTTCACGATCCAGATTCTCGTCCTTGAGCGCCTTGGCGAATCCGATTATCGAGGTCAGCGGTGAGCCGATTTCATGGGATACGTTTGAAATAAACTCCTCCCGCAGCTTTTCCATAGCCTTCAGATTTGCAGCCATATCATTGATACTGTCCACCAACTGTACATAAGGATGCGGCCTCCGATGTTTTCCGTTCCTCCCGCCGAGATCCCAATCCAGATTAATGTGAAAGTCTCCTTGCGAAATACGTTTTAAAGCACCGATCATTTCGGTAAAAGCGTGCTGTTCTCTAGGCTGGAAGAAGCGCCTTACCGTCATACTGATAATACCGAAGAAGAAAAAGCCTAGCGTCGTATTCATAAGAAAGACGAACAAACCATGGGGAGCCCATGACATGTGCGAATAGATCGCCTCCATAATAAAGAACGCGGCAGTCCAGCTGAGATACAGCACCAATAACACCAGCATGAGTCTCGCAAGGATATGGAGGAATCCCGGTTCTCGTTTCATTGCCTTACCTCCAGCCGATAACCCAATCCTCGGATCGTACTGATCCGGAAGGAGTGGCTTGCCTCCGGAAACCGTTCCCGAAGGCGTTTGATATGGACATCAACCGTTCTTTCGTCTCCCTCATAATCATAACCCCAGATCTGTTCGATCAACTGGTCGCGGGTAAAGGTTTTGCCAGGATAGCTGGCCAGCTTGAAGAGCAGCTCAAATTCTTTGCGCGGCAGGGTAAACTCCTTCTTTTCAGCCCGGCATTCAAATGTATCACTCCGCAGGACAAGATCTCCGACAGTCACTGATTTGGAAGCCATGATACGATAACGTTTTAATAAAGCCTTCACGCGTGCAACAAGCACCATGGGGTCGAATGGCTTGACAAGATAGTCGTCCGTTCCGAGCGCGAAACCTTTCACGATCTGTGTCGTCTCGCCTTTAGCTGTAAGCATAAGCAACGGCAGGTCGGTTTGCTCTCTCAGCTTACGACACAACTCCCAACCATCCATTCCCGGCATCATGATATCAAGAACAAGTAAATCGACCTTGATTTGCTCAAAAATGCGCATCGCGTCCAATCCATCCACCGCCTCGACTACATCCAGACCTTCCATCCTCAAAAAGTGTCCGACCATTTCGCGAATATGCGGATCATCATCAACGACCAATACACGCGCCATTTCAATCCCCCCCCTAACTAGTTCTGCCTTAAATCTCTCATCCTCGTCAAGAAGACTGCCATCTTATGCTTTACGCATATATGCACGCACCGTAAGCGGCGCGAAGATCGCCACAATGACTGTAGCGCCAAGCAGGGAGATCGCCAGTTCCCCGCCAATCGTTCCCGTATTCGCAAGCTCCCTGACTGCGTTCACAAGATGTGAAATCGGGTTAACGTTCACAAACCACTGTAGCCAACCAGGCATTGTGTCCACAGGCACAAATGCGTTGGAAACAAAAGTGAGCGGAAACAGAACAATCATGGAGATGCCCTGTACACTGGAAGCAGTGCGGGCAATCACGCCAAAGAAGGCGAAAATCCAGCTGACTGCCCAGGAACACACGATGACCAAAAGCGCGGCGATAGCAACACTCAGCAGCCCTCCCTCTGGCCGATACCCCAAAATATACCCCATGGCGAAGGTAAGTACCGTCGCAATAGTATACCGGATACTGTCAGCCAGCAGAGCTCCAGCCAAAGGCGCAATACGTGCGATTGGGAGTGACTTGAACCTGTCGAACACTCCTTTGTCCATATCCTCACGTAGTTGGACGCCGGTAACGACGGAGGTCGAGATCACAGTCTGCACGAGGATGCCTGGAATAATAACCGGCAAATAATGCTGCACGTCTCCTGAGATGGCGCCACCAAAGATATAGGTAAACATAAGTGTGAAAATGATCGGCTGGAGCGTGACATCAAACAATTGCTCGGGAGTATGCCGGATCTTCAGAATGCCCCGGTAGGCCATCGTCATGGAATTGAAGAACGCCTGTCTGAAACTCACAGACTTCTTCAAAGTGCGATCAAAACCTGTCATAACCGTAGTGCTCTTCATGCTCTCGCCCCCTCCCCAGCATGCGCTCCTTGGGACGTCTGCTGCTCGTTTACTTGTGCCCCATGACCAGTGATGGACAAAAACACCTCGTCAAGCGTCGGCTTTTGCACACTCATTTCTGCTAGACGAATCTCTCCAGTACGGAGGGCAATCAGCAGGTCCGTTACCCGATCTGCATTGGCCATCGGAGAAATAATCTTTCCAACTTCCACTGACACGCTGGACTTGACTGAAAGCACCTGTTCAACGATCTGAACAGCTCTCTCAATGTCCTGTTGATTTTGCACTTTGAGTTGCAGAGTCGACGCCCCCACTGCCGCTTTCAGTTCATCCACCGTACCCTCAGCGACTACCCGGCCATGATCGATCACCGCGATTCGGTCAGCAAGTTGATCCGCCTCGTCGAGGTACTGGGTAGTGAGCAGTACGGTGGAACCGGTCTTGACCAGACGCCGGATCGTGTCCCACATCTTGACACGCGTGCGCGGGTCTAGTCCGGTAGTCGGCTCATCCAGGAAGATCAGCGGCGGCTTAGCGATGAGACTGGCGGCCAAGTCCAGTCGGCGGCGCATGCCTCCCGAAAAATTTTTTAACGGTCGCTTGGCTGCTTCGGCCAAGCCAAATTCCTCCAACAGCTCCGCTGCCTTATGACGCGCCTCGGCACGTCCCAGTCCAAGCAGTCTAGAGAAGATGATCAAGTTCTCAGTAGCGCTAAGCGACTCATCGACCGATGCGTATTGGCCTGTTACCCCGATCAATTGACGCACAACCTGCGGCTCCTTTACTACATCGTGCCCGAAGATACGCGCTGATCCACCATCAGGTCGCAATAACGTTGACAGCATTCGGATGGTAGTCGTCTTACCTGCTCCATTAGGGCCGAGCACACCGTAGATCGTGCCAGCATGGACATTCAAATCGACACCGTCAACCGCATGCTTATCACCAAAAGTTTTAACGAGTCCCCTTGCTTCAATGGCCAAGGTCTCTTTTTTGTCTGTATAATCCACATTCATATCCTCCCTATACGGTTTCTATAGCGAGGATAACCCACGTTTATGAACTGAATATGAATAGAAAGATATTGAACCTATTTACACTGTAAAAAAATAATCTCGTTCTACCTTGCTCACTCTTAAACCAAATGTTTTATACCACTCGGATTTCCCTTTTTCCTGCGCTACCTTGTGCAGCTCGTTATGTTTCCAATTTTTTATAGCGTCTAGAGACTCCCAATAGGAAACTGTGATGCCTACTCCATTGTGATCACGAACACTTTCCACACCTAGAAAACCAGGCTGCTCGGCAGCCAGTTCCACCATTTTGTCTCCCATCACTCCGTATCCGCCATCTCCTTCCGTACGTTCAGAAGTAAAGATAGCCGCATAATAGGGTGGCCGAGGAGTTTTAGCAATTGAGTTCATATGTTCCTCCTAAAACAAAAATATATAACCTTTCTTTCATTTGATTATAATCATAAATATTAAATAAAAAAAATGAATATATCTGATATGATACATGAATATATTTCATTAAAAATAGGAGTGAACACGAATTTGTTTAAATATAAGATTTTTCTTTGCGTAGTTGAAATGGGAAGTTTCACAAAGGCCGGGGAAGTTTTAAATCTTACACAATCGGCAATCAGCCATGCGATCTCTGGATTGGAACATGAATTAGGGTTGACTCTTCTGATCCGAGGTCGTTCAGGCATCAGATTGACCAATAACGGAGAAAGATTGATGAAGCAATTTAGAGAGATCGTACAAATGGACGAAAAGCTCTACCAAGAGGTAGCTCTAATTAAAGGATTGGAAATCGGAACCGTAAAGATCGGCACATTTTCAAGCGTCTCTATTCATTGGCTGCCCCGTATTCTAAAAAAATTCAATGAGCAGTTTCCTCTTATTGAAATAAAACTGCTCGATGGGAACTACCATGAAATTGAGAGCTGGATAATCAGTGGGGAGGCTGATTTCGGCTTTGTGAACCTCCCCACGCTAGATACATTAGAGGCGTTGCCCTTAAAAGAAGAAAGCATGCTTTGTCTACTTCCTTCCGATCATATTTTGGGAAAGCAAGCCTCCATTCGAGTAGAACAGCTCAGAGATGAGCCTTTTATTATGCCTGTTGCAGGCTGTGACACCGATGTAAGGAATATTTTTTCACAGCATAATATGTCACCTAAAATCAAATATGAATTAGAAGATGACCATGCGATTATGGCTATGGTGCAGAATGGACTAGGCGTGAGTATTCTTCCTGAAATGATCCTGTCTCACATTCCTTACGACATCTCTATTCGTCCATTGGATGAGAGGCATTCCCGTACTATCGGTATCGCTACCGCTTCCTTAAAAAATGTTTCTCCAGCAGCTAAAAAATGTATGGACTTTATTAATGAATGGATCAACTAGCTTCATCATGTCGGCCAAGGAAGCGGATTTTCAAAACTGGACCAGTCCATATCCATTTCATTATCGTTCAGCAGACATTCATCTAGCTCTTCTTCCAAGTCCGGTCGATTCATTCCGATACCGATCATGACGATTTCGTTCATGCGATCGCCCCATTGTTCATCCCATTGGTCCAGAGCCTCAGGGTCAGCTGCAACGATCTCCTGCCGTTCTTCTTCGGATAATGCAGCAAGCCAGCTTCCCGCAGGGCCAAATTGAATAGATGGTCCTGCCTGACTAATACTCGCTGCCCAATCCTGCGGGGTTGCAATCCAGGCCAAACCTTTGGCGCGAACGACTTCCTGCGGCCAGTAGTTCATAAATTCAGCCAATCTCGCAGGATGAAATGGTCTTCTACGGCGATATACAAAGGAATTGATCCCATATTCGTCCGTTTCCGGTGTATGGCTTTCAAGCTCCAGCTCCCGAATCCATCCAGCGGATTGACTAGCCTTGTCAAAATTGAACAGCCCTGTATTCAAAATGTCCGAAGGAGCGACCTTTCCCTTGGAAGTACGAATGATTCGGGCTTCAGGCTGTAATCTCCGCAGCACACCCTCCAGCTTATCCAGCTCAGCAGACTGAACCAGATCGCACTTATTCAGAATCAATACATCACAGGTTTCAATCTGGTCTATGAGCAAGTCCGAGATATCACGCGTGTCGTCTTCACCAGTAGCCTGCCTGCGATCCAGTAACGTTTCTCCTGATTCAAAATCATGCCAGAAACGGTTCGCATCGACTACGGTCACCATGCAATCCAGTTTTGCCAGCGATGCCAAATCAATGCCAGTTCCTTCATCGGCGTACGTAAAGGTTTGAGCGATTGGCACAGGTTCACTGATGCCTGTAGATTCGATTAAAATATAATCAAACTCGCCTTGTTCCGTCAGCTTCTTGACCTCCACCAATAAATCTTCACGCAATGTACAGCAAATACAACCATTAGACAACTGGACCAGTTTTTCTTCTGTTCTGGACAAGCCGCCCTCTTTTTTAACCAGCTCGGCATCTATATTCACTTCACTCATGTCATTGACGATGACTGCCACTTTCATTCCGTCCCGATTGTTTAATACATGATTCAATATCGTTGTTTTTCCTGCACCCAAATATCCGCTCAACACTGTTACCGGTATTGGTTTCTTATTCATCGCTGGTACCCTCCTTTGAATATTAGCTTTCTCTTCTATAAATCGTAATAATTACTATTAATATCAACTTTCAGTAATATACAGCATCCCTTTTGCCTTGTCAACTGTGAAGAAACTCTTGAAATGAATAATCTAAGGTTGCTTCGTTGCGATATCTGTTTATGGTTCCTATTCTAGTTGTCATTGTGATAACCCAACAAAAGCTAGCCTCTTTGGAAAGTCATGACGAAACAACCAGGAACGTGGTTGTGGTGGAGCTTCATCGGATTTGGCTTATTTTATGCTCCGCTATGCTTCGCATCGGCTTATTCACCGGGTTGGTTGATTGCGGGAACCCGGCAAATTACCATTATTTCTGGTTCTTTGCTTGTCCCTTTATTTTCGGAATTCTGCCTGTCATACTCGCCTCATTCGCCTATCCATTAGGTAATCGCAAAATGATGGAAGTCTGCGCGGGACGATTGAATGCCTATCAACGTGTGCTCGGGATGACATTGGCTAGCTTACCCTTCTGGTTATTGCTTTCGTTATATGGAGTTTTCAGCGCGGGAATGCCAAGTAAGGAACAGACGGTACAGTCCGCCTTGGTGGCTGTGTTTTTCAGGGGTGATCGCTACGGTTTTATTTTTTAAAGCTACAGATCAGGTTCGTGGAAATATGCAAAAGCTGGGACCGTAGAAGCAACACAATCTCTGGAAGTTCTTTATGCATTAATGGGAGAATTATTTTTTTGTATATCCCCATGCCGTCTCCTTTATCATGGATGGGTATGTTCATCGTCATCCTCGGCATGATTCTGCGCAGTTATGTAACACATGCTAAAAGCTTTATGTAACTTCAAGCATTAGAAAAAGACCGCAAAATAGATGCGGTCTTTTTAAATTTCTTATATCGAACGATCTTACTTTTCTACATTTTTTTTGAATTCGATCATAAAGTCTTTAGGATCTGATTCTACAGTATAAGGGAATACACCTTGTTTCGTATGCAAATAAAGAACACCATGGCCCTGCCCGATACTTTTAAACGATATATCATATACCTCATTGAGAGAAAACTCCCGGTACGCTGATACAATTTTAGTTGTATACAAGTGTAAAACTCGACGATGAATGACTGTTTCCTGTTTTAACGGAGTTACGATCCTTTCCGCTTTGTAATACGGCTGGACTGAAACAATATTGTGCACACGATCCCTCCCATTTATTATCAATCCAGACGGACATGACGCAAATCCTGCACTATGGGCTGCTTTCATTTTGGTTGTTTTGAAGACGTATTTTGTTCCAATACCGGCGCCAACTCATCCTGAACACTGTTTTCCCATAGAGGGACTCCCGAACGGTAGGCAGCTCTTCCATTTAGATGTCCGGCTACGGGAGAAGTGATAAAGACAAATACAATGGCAAGCAGTAATTTGATACTGACCACGTCTACATAAAACAAAAAATAAAGAAAGGCTCCTGTTAATACGCAAAGCACGCCAAGCGTTGCACTTTTGGTTGCGGCGTGAGAACGTAAATAAACATCTGGCAGCCGCATCAATCCAAACGCGCTCAATCCACAGAACAGAGCACCGAGTAAAACAAGGATCGCAATAAGCAACTCACCGATCAAGTTCATCACCCCCAGTATCTATGACGGCGTCTCTTTCTATATATCTCGCCAATGCCGTTGTTCCTATGAACGTCAGTATTCCTATAACAAGAACAATCTCAATAAAATCCTGTGTCCTCAGCTGCATGCAGATCACAGCAATCATAGCTAGCAGATTTATACCTATCGTGTCCAGCGCTGCTACCCTATCCGGACGTGTCGGTCCTTTAATCAAACGGTACAAGCAACCTAATATGGCTAAGGAGAGAATAGCCAGTGATGCAGTCAAAAGTGCCGAAACTATCACTGTGTCACCTCCATGATCGCTTTTTCAAATGTCCCTCTAATTTGCTCAGAAAGCAGTGTCGCGTCCTGTATGTCCATGGCATGAATATACAGCATTTGACCTTCTCCAGATACTTCTAGAGTGAGCGTTCCTGGTGTCAGACAAATGAGGCACGATAAAATAGTGATCTCCCAATCTGACTTTAGGGCGGTCTCATAGGCAAAAATGCCTGGGCGGATCGCCAGCTTCGGACGGAGAATATGATGGATAACCGCAAAGCTGGAAACGATCAGTTCCCGCATAAACAGAAGTAGCAGCTTTAGGATGGCCCATATACGCTTCAGGTAGAAAGGTTCTGGACGGAATTTACGCAAAACAAGCAATATGGCTATCCCTAGCAGAATGCCCATGGTGAACCGCGACCCTGACCAGTCGTTGTTAAGTAGCATCCAGAGCAACGCAATCATCAGATTTAATAATATTTGAAAGACCATCTTCATCTACTCCTTTATTACAGCTTCGATGTATAGCGCGGGATGAGCCAGCACATCCCCGGCTTGTGCAACATAGGAATAGACCCAATCCGCCCCGATGCCCATCAATATAACCAGGACGAGCAAACCGGCCGCCACAGCATTCACACTTTTTAGCCCTATCTTCGGCAAGTCGCCTTCGGGTTCATTCCCCCAAAATGCAAGCCTGAATACTTTGATCAGCGAATACAGCACAAGGAAACTCGAGCCTAGCCCAATCAAGGATAATGTCAGCATTCCGGCATCCAGTCCGCCCCGAGTGATCAACACTTTACCGGCAAACCCGCTCAGCGGTGGAATACCTACAAGTGCAAGGGCCAGTGTAAAGAACATCCAGCCGATTAAGGGATAGCATTTGATGAGGCCCCCCATATCTTTTAATTGGTCCGTTCCCGCTGCAGTGATAATGATGCCCCCAAGAATAAACATTAATCCTTTCGCCAGCATATCGTGCAGCAAATAGAAAACCGCCCCATTCAATGCATCTGGTGTCGCTGCAGCCAGACCGAAGGCCACAAAACCTACACTGATAATGACGTTGTAATTAAAAATACGGGGAATATCATTATAAGCTACCGCTCCCAGTCCTCCCAGAATCATCGTAGCCGCCGCCATCCAGGCGATCCACGTATGCGTGAGTCCGGGATCATTCACAAAAATAAGAGTAAAAGTCCGAATGATTGCATACAGTCCCACTTTTGTCAGTAACGCACCGAACAAGGCTCTTATAGCAGACGGCGGCGAACTGTAAGAACCCGGCAGCCAGAAAAAGAGGAATAACCCCGCCTTCAATGCGAACACAATCAGGAACAGAACAGCGATCACATTGAGTACGCCGCCCTGCCCCGCTTCAGCAACCCGCTGAGACAAATGAGCCATATTCAGGGTACCTACAGCCGCATATAGATAAGCAACTGCCGCCACAAAGAGTGTGGAAGACACAATGTTAATAAGCAAATATTTGGACGTTTCCCGAAGCTGGAGCTTCGTTCCCCCCAGTGAAATCAAGGCATAGGAGGAAATCAGCATAACCTCGAAGAAAACGAACAAATTGAACATATCTCCTGTAAGAAATGATCCATAGACACCTACAAGCAGGAAGTGAAAAAAGGTATAGTAATAAAAACGCTCCCGTTCTGCCCCTATACTGCGGAAGGAGTAGAGGAGAATACCCAAGCTTACCACTGAAGCGGTCAGCACAAGCAGAGCCGCAAACATGTCCCCCACGAACACAATGCCATACGGCGGCACCCATCCCCCCATTTGCAAAGTTTGTATACCCCCGCTATGAATGCGGTAAATCAGCACAAGAGCAATTATAATATTCAAAATGGCGCTAACTGTACTAATGAGCCGCTGAAGCAGAATCTTCTCCTTCAGAAAAATCAATATAACGGCGGTACACAAGGGAATTAAAATCGGTAGTGCCAAGAGATTGGTCATTGTTCTTCCCCCTTAACACTGTCGATTTCATCGGTGCCCAACGTCTGGTATGAGCGGTAAGCAAGCACGAAGAAAAAGGCAGTGACTCCAAAACTGATAACGATAGAGGTCAGAATTAACGCCTGCGGTAAAGGGTCCACATAAGTTTCCGCTTTACCTCCTAATACTGGAGCAGCTCCCGTCTTTAGTCCGGCCATCGTCAGTAGCAGCAGATGGACGCCATGTGTTAGCAAGGAAGTACCCAAAACAATACGCAGAAGACTCTTAGATAGAATCAGGTACACTCCAATTGTAAATAAAATACCGACTGCTACAGCCATAATCAGTTCCATTTCACTCATCCCCCCCTATGTTAAAAATAATACTCATGGTCACACCTACTACAGCCAGGTATACCCCCAGATCAAAGAGGACTGCTGTAGCCAACTCGGTATCACCCATAATAGGCAGATCGAAATGGCCAAAGGCATGGCTGAGAAAAGGGGCCCCGAAAACAAACGAGCCAGCCGCAGTCAGAATTGCAATGAGCAGCCCCACCGCCGTGATCATGCGGTAATTCACCGGAAGGACTTTACGAACCGTGTCCATTCCGAAGGAGATCGCCATCAAAATAAGCGCAGCTGAAGTCATCAGCGCTCCGATGAAGCCACCTCCCGGATTATTGTGTCCGGCAAAGAACAAATACATTGAGAAGGTGAGAATCACGATTATGATAACCTTGGACAGGGTTCGCAGGATCACATCATTACTCCGGAGCGGAAAGGCAATTCCCCCCCCCTTCTTATTTTTGTTGGCGGGTGAAATACCAGGCTCCATTTTCAAGTTAATCAAGGCATAAATGCCGAGGGATGCAATAGCGAGAACCATAATTTCGAATAAAGTATCGAATCCCCGGAAGTCAACGAGAATGACATTGACTACGTTTTTCCCTCCGGCCAAGGAATAGCTTTCTTTAAGGAAAAACTCCGAAATGGGAGCGAATGGACTACTGCCCATGGCTGCCAGCGCAATGAGGGTCATCGTAATTCCTACACCTACAGCGATAATCAAATTCGGCAATCTAAAGCTCAGACGCTCCTTCTCCTTCTTTAACTTTGGAAGATACTTAAAGCACAGAAGGAACAGAATGACGGATACTGTCTCCACGATCATTTGTGTTAACGCAAGATCCGGTGCGCGGAAGATAACAAACAGCAGGGTCACCATGTACCCGACTGCACCGGTGAACAAAATCGCGTTGACCCGCGACTTGGCAAAGGGTACGGCAAACGCTGCTAGAAGCATTACAACAACAATGACAGCCTCATAAAAGGCCAACGGAGCATAGTGGCCCATACCCAGCGATATCCCTTGCGTCCCAAGCATCACACTTCCCAAGGCAATGACGAAAAAGCCAAATATATAAAGCAAATAGTGTCTGTTTGATCCCGTCATATAGAGATTTGTGAAGCGGTTCGATCCACGCTCCAGCACTTGAAGAGATCCATCATACAAGAGATTAAGAAAATTGCTACCGTTCCATTCCCGATCCAGAATCCGCAGTCGGGTGTATCTTCTATAGAGAAGTGTCCCGGCAGCGATAACACCCAGTGTCATGAATATCTCAGGTGTCCAACCATGCCAGAAATGTATGGAGACACCGAAGGTTTCCACTGGCGACAATAGCTCGTTATAGATCGAGCCCATAGCCGGCTCAATCAGAGAATAAGACAAGAGATCAGGAAATAAGCCGAATACCACAGCGAGTGAAACCAGCAGGACTGGGGAAATCAACAGACCCAGCGGTGCTTCATGCGGTATTTTATCGAGCTTCTCCGGCTGGAGATTACCAGTAAAAGTCTCAAAGACCATAATCATACTGTAAACAAAAGTGAATACACTGGCAATCCATGCAATCACCGGAATTAGAATCATCCACGACTGTGTATTCAGAACATCCAACTCCCGAATATTCAACACAGCGGTAAAGAACATTTCTTTACTCAGAAAACCGCTGAATGGTGGTAACCCTGCCATGGAGAAAGCCCCCATCAACGCCACAGAAAAGGTGACTGGCATTAAGGACATTAAACCGCCGAGCTTGCGCAGATCCCGAGTGTTCACCTCGTGGTCGACAATACCAACCACCATAAATAGAGAGCCTTTAAAGACGGCATGGTTGATCAGATGAAAGATGGCCGCCGCAGTAGCCGTCGTATAGAATAACGACTCCTCTGTACCAGAAAAAAAGGCAGAAGCCGATCCCAGCCCGAGCAAACACATAATCAGACCGAGCTGACTAATGGTGGAATAGGCAAGCAGAGCTTTAAGATCTGTTTGTTTAATCGCTTTAAACGATCCATAAAAAAGCGTAACCAGACCGGAAAGTGAGACCAACCAGAACCATTCGGACTGACCAGCGAATACGGGGCTAAGACGCGCCACAAGGTATAACCCCGCCTTAACCATTGTAGCTGAATGCAGATAAGCACTGACAGGTGTCGGTGCCTCCATGGCATCGGGCAGCCAGATGTGAAAAGGAAATTGTGCGGACTTAGTGAATGCCCCCAGCAGAATCAGCAGCATCGCCGGAATAAACAACGGGGACTCGGTCAATAAGCCGACTTGGGCTATAATCTCCCGAATGCTGTACGTTCCACTCATTACGTAGAGCAGATTGAACCCCGCGAACATCGCCAGCCCGCCAAAGACAGTGATTAGCATCGACTTCAGCGCTCCATAACGGGATCTTTCCCGTCGGTGCCAAAAGGCGATCAGCAGGAATGAAGTAATACTGGTTAACTCCCAGAATCCATATAGAACCATCAAATTGTCGGACAAAACGACACCAAGCATTGCTCCCATAAACATGAGCAAATAGATGTAGAAATGGCGAATCGCTTCCGTCCGCTTATTAAGATAATAAATGGAATACAAGATCACCAACGCACCCATCCCCGTAATCAACAGAGCAAACAGCAGGCTGAGTCCATCCAGATGCAACGTAATATCAATCCCAAGCGAAGGCATCCAAGATATAGTTGACATCGTATCATTTCCAGCCTGAATGTTCGATATCCTTGTCAGGAAATACAGGAAAAGAGCTGTGGGTACGGGCAAGACTGTCCAACCTGTATGAAAGCGCGAAATGCCCTTGGTCAACGGGATTAGAACAGCCAGCAGAAATGGAATCAAAATTGCAGCATGCAACACAGTCGAGCACTCCCCCTATATAAACTTATTTTTTTGTATATGAACTTCTAGGAATGCGGCTTTACCCATTCACTTTGTAGAATTCTCAAATACTGGGCTTCGCCATTTCTAACGATTTTGAATAGACCGCTGTTGAAATCAGTATCCAGCTCACGAAAAAATATCCCTTTGATCGTATCTTCTCCACCAGGCTCTTCACTCAGTACATAACTTCCATCCTGCTTCACCAAATAAGCGGAAAATCCCTTCTCATGTGAGTGCTCTAAAAGCTCGGGATAACGCTGTACAGCCACAATATGAAGATCAATAGGACCCAGTTGTTCAATCAAATCGTTGACAAAATTACCACGGGTAATCTCTTGCCATAGCGTTTGACTGGACTGGCCGATGATGATTTGAGTAACCTTTTTTTCCTGGGCTGTCTCCACAATCACCTCAGCTGTCTTTTTCCCATTGCATTTACGAATCAGAAACGCTCCTCCAGCATCTTTAGTCTGCTCTTCCCATCCCGAGAGGTATTGTTCCTTGTTTTGGTTGTATTCATGATCTGTGGTTGCATCCACTGTAAGCACATATAAAGGAGCCCCGAGTAACCGGGACAACTCGCTGCCTCTTTGAATTAACCGCTGTCCGTGCGGACCATAATGGACACACACCATAATGCTCTCATTGTTCATCTCCGCCATCATTTTCTCTGCCTCCTGTTTCCAATTTACGAAAAAAACACAAAAAGAGCCCGCTGTTGGCAGGCTCCTCCGGGTAAACCAATATACAATTAGCTTTAATTATATAGTTTACCGGGGAGATTGTAAAGGTAACGTATAGCACCTAGTATAAATGGAGAATATTCATACAAAGGAGTGGTTCACATGTTGATGCGCAAAGTGATGATCTGCACCAGTCTCTTTATCCTGTTGCTTGTCGTGGGCTGGAGACTTGAATATAATATTCATGAAAAAGCAGTTAAGAGCAACCAAAAGTTATCAGCAAATGAAAGTTACAAATTCCGATCAGCCAATTTTGCTGAACCTGTTCTAATAAGCATTCCCTTTCTCCCCCGGGAGTATGTACGAATAGTACGAAAGATTGGTGAATAGTTGTTAGCTTTTTCGATTATCTTTAATATGAACCCTTGACTATAGCCGTTTTGCCAACCACGATTTAGGATAGGACACTAGTATAAAAACAGCAGATCAAGGAGACTATTCCCGATCTGCTGCTTTTTGCCGATGATTTCTAACAAAGAATGATGCTTTATGACGAGTACAAAGTATTATTACCAAGCGTAGGCTTCTGGCGCAGGTTTTCCCGGACCCGGGAAAATCTCATTCAGCTTGGCAAGCACATCTTCGCTCAATTTGACCTCAGGTACCCGTAGAGCATCCTCTAACTGTTCTAAGGTCCGTGGTCCGATAATTGGAGCCGTTACAGCCGGATGGGACAGTACCCAAGCCAGTGCAATCACGTCTTCCTTTTCACCCAGCTCGCGGGACAATGCTGCAAATTGCTCCAGCTTCGCACGATTCTGCTCCACCTTTTCCTTGGCGCGTGCGCTGCGAGAACCAGTACCTGCTAACGCATTCCGTCCCAGCAGTCCGCCCGCCAGCGGGCTCCATGGAATCACACCCAGCCCCAGCTCTTGAGCTGCCGGTAATACTTCAAGCTCGGCGGAACGTTCGTTCAAGTTGTACAAATGCTGCTCGGATACAAGCCCCAGAAAACGTCGTGCCTTCGCTTCGGCCTGCGCCACCGCAATATGCCAGCCCGCAAAATTACTAGAACCGATATAACCAACTTGTCCCCGATCCACCACGGACTCAAATACGCCCCACAGCTCATCCCATGACACGTTTCGGTCAATGTGATGCATTTGGTATAGCTCTACATGGTCGGTCTGCAGACGTTTCAGAGACGCATCCAAATGGCGGCGAATTTTGTAAGCAGATAAGCCTGATCCTGCATTGGGTCCGTCATGTTCATTTTTCATATCTCCGTATACCTTCGTTGCCAACACGACCTTCTCGCGTCTTCCGCCGCCCTGCTGGAACCAACGTCCGATAATTTCCTCTGTCCAACCTTTACGGTCATGGCCATATACATTAGCCGTATCAAAAAAGTTAATGCCCGCATCCAGCGCGGCATCCATAATTTTAAACGCATCCTTTTCTTCGGTTTCTGGTCCGAAATTCATCGTCCCCAGACATAACCGACTAACCTTTAAGCCTGACTTTCCTAAGTATGAATACTCCATACTACCTCCCGCCTTTGCCTAAGGATTTTAAAATTCCGCAAAATTATTACATGCCAAAAAAGACCATACTCCGTTTATTCACCAGAACAAACCGCATTGAAACACCCCCAAATGCAATTTAAAGTTTGGAGAGCGCATGCAAAAAGGCCTCCGCACCATGCCGAAGCATAACATGCGGAGGCCACCTCCCCGTACTACCCGCCGAATGTTAAAGAAAGTGACTTTACGGCGGATGCCAGCAGAGCGGAGGATTTGAATCTGGAGAAGCGGAGCGTTCGCCTTTGCCACGGGATTCTTACCTTTTCATGTCTATCTAATCCAAAGAATCCCGTGGCAACAGCGATCGTAAGATCAAATCCTTCGCGGAGCGGCTCACTTCAACCACCGTAACTCACTTTTTTTTACAATCAAGGAATCAATTTCGTTTCTTTGGCTCGCTCGGCCATTTTTTTCGTATGCTTGCTGAGCGGCTTCTTCAACACCAATCCAAACAGGAAGCAAACACCGATAAATACAAACAGCATCACCACATCCCGTATCACCGTTGAAGCCAACATCCCTCCTACTGTCTCTCGTAACAGACTAACCGCATAGGTAAATGGTACAAATGGATTCAGCGCCTGAAAGAATGGTGTACTCGTCGCAATCGGGAACGTCCCTCCTGAACTGGAGAATTGAAGCACCAGTAGGATGACCGCCAGTCCCTTGCCGATATTGCCGAACACAGAAACTAGTGTATAGGTCATCGCCGTAAACACCAGACTGATCAGCATAGAGGACAGTACAAAGGCTACTTTGGCATCCACATACGCCCCGAGCAGGAACAAGTCACCGAGAGATACGCTCAGCGCCTGAAAAATACCAATTGTGGAGAATGTCATCAGCCGTCCGAAATACACTTGGTAGCTTTTAAATTGTCCTTCCGGGTCATCCACATCTACCCTGAACATTGATACCAGTAGCATCGCACCTACCCAAATCGACAATGTAGTGTAAAAAGGTGACATCGCAGAACCATAGTTAGGGATTGGATATATCCGTTCCTGCTTCAACGATACCGGTCTGCCGAGAAACTCACTTTCCTTTTTCACATCCCCCTTGAGCAATGCAATAGCGCGTCCGAGTGCATTTTCGCCCTTAAGCTTGCGAATGGTATCTGCAGCCTGACGTATGGAATCCTCGGCAGCTGGAAGATCGGTCCTTACAAAATTGGCTACTTGGTGCACCGCTTTTTCCGCTTCAGGAAATTTATTTTCAATTAAGTCAGCCATTTTGACAAACTGTTGTTCCGCTTTGGGCAAATCATTACGCACAAAATCTGCCGCCTGATGAATTTTACTTTTAACCGTCGGCAAATCGTTATTTACGAAGTCTGCTGCTTTGTTCACAGCATTCGTAAACTCGCCCATACGTCCCTGAATCGTTGTCGCCGCTTCATGCAGTTTCTGACGGTATTGTGGCAGATCCTGCTGGAGACGTGTTAGCTCTTGCTGGCCGAATTCTGCTGCAGCCTGTGCGTCATTTAATAGCTTTTCAATATTCGGTAGCTGCTCTTGAGCTGTAGTCAGCACATTGGCAGAATTGCGGGCAACGGATTTGATCTGATCTAGCGCCTTTTGAATGGCGGGTGCATACTCCGTATCATAATTGCCCAAAATGTTGTCAATTCCGCTACTGATTTCTCCAGCAAGGCGATCAGTGTCATCCAGCAGATTTTGCGCAGGCTTTTCACCGCGCTGGATGGCATTCCCGATACTAGTTACTGTGCTATTCAGACGGCGGAAACGATCCTCCACCCCGCCCACACGGGAAATAAGTGAATCCAGAGGTTGACTTGGCAAGTATCCGTTCACACGGTTCAGCAATTGAGAAATACGATCCAGCACCCCCACGGCAGTTGTCAGCCTACCGCTGACACGATTCACCGCAGCTTGTGCTGCTTTAGGATCAAAATCCACACCACGAATGATGTCTGTAATCTGAGAAACCTCATTCGCAATTTGTTGTACCAGTTGTAAATCTTCTTTAACTACTGTACCTATCGAATCAAGCGCACCCTCATTTTTGTCCAGAAATTCAAGTAAACCGGTTGTAAAGTCCTTGCCTGTGTCCGCTATCTGCTGTACTTCTGGCAGTGCCCTCTGGGCAGCATTAATAACTTTAAGAGCCGTTTGCGTATCCTCCAGGGCGGTGGTCAGTGCGCTTTCTACCTTGCTAAAATTTTGATCCAGTTCAACAATTCGATCACCAGCCTTTTGAATATCAGGTAGTCTTTTTTGGATATCTAAAATAACAGCGGCTACCTTGTCCAGCTCAGGCATGTTTTTGTCAATTTTGAGCACCAGGTCACCGGCGCGGTTAATTTCAGGAATTTTCTCCTTCAATGCGATAATCTTTTGTCCCTGCGCCTTAATTTTCGGCAAATTTTGCTCCAGCTTCAAGGCCTGTTTGCCCAACCTATCGATATCCGGTAGTCGATTATTTAGCTCCAACACCCGGTTTTCAATATTACGAATTGTCGGGAGTTCCTCCTCCAACTTTACTCCAGCTTCCTTCAACTTCGTCAATACCGCCTGGCTGGCAGTTTCAATAAAGTTTTGGCTAATCTGGTTCGTCAGAGAAGTTGCCCCCGAAGATGTAATTTTCGGAGCTACTGCATTAATTTTTTCATTTACGGCGTAATCAATTTCCGGCTTTTGCGGATTTTCCGTCAGCACACTCGTAATTTTCTCTGAAAAGTCTTTCGGGATCAGCAGGCTGGCATAATAATCACCATCCAACACACCTTTCCGTGCTTCCGCTTCATTGACAAAAGTCCAACCCAGCTTCTTGTTATTTTGAAGGTTATGCAAAACCTCATCGCCGATATTAATCTTCTTACCATTCACTTCTGCACCCTGATCTTGGCTGGTTACTGCAATTTTAATTCCAGATGTATTCGCATATGGATCCCACATCGCTTTCAAATTCACCCATGCATAGACGGAAGGCAAAAGAATGATGCCAATAACTAATAAAGTCCCGGTCGATACTTTGAATACATTTCTCCAGTCTGTTAAGTAGATTTGCCATATCTTCCGCAACTTCATCACTCCTTGTATGTACATTAACCTGTCGTCCATTGTTGTATGCACACGTATTGTAAACGATTCGAGCGAATGAAGCCAACCCTGTTACAATATATGCCAAAAGCGTATGGGTTTATAGAGATCATAGGCTTTTTCTTGCCCCAACTCAAAGAAGCCCTTCAGACCTAATAAATAGGCTCGAAGAGCTTCCTTCTTATACATAGTTATCCATTCTTCAGCAGTCTGGCCGCCGAAAATGCTGCGCCATGACGCAACTTCCGCTTCTCCAACCGTTTGTGCAGCGAACGATTATACAGAACCTGAATGACAAAATACGAGATAATGCCCAGCACCACACCGAAAATCGACATGCCGATCAGGATGTGCAAGCCTCCGTGCAACAAGTCTCTGAATACAGACCAGTTGCCGTGAAACAGCTCCATAAAAGAATGCTCGTGAAGTCGTCCGCCCCTGACATGTACCGGATAATGAGATGGATAAATCCAAGCCCCCACTTGCTTGGCGAATGGCATTAGTACAATTGGCAAAAAGGTCAGCTTACCTACAACGTTACCCACAATGGCCGCAGGCAGCGAGCCGCCAGACAGACGAACAATCGGATAAAAAACAAGGTATACCAGAGAAGCCGTGGAAATCACAATCATCTCCAGCGCAAAGCCAATGGCGAAGCCCAAGGAGATCTTTTTAACTCCTCCAGGGGCGCGCAACAGCTTGATGAAATTCAGCCGAATCGCACGCCCTATATTTTGAAACATATTATAGTTCTTCTTCGATTTATGAGGTTTGAGCCTTTTCGGATTGAGCTTTATCAATAGGAGGACTCCTTCAACAGTACAATTCAAGTTCAGGAATGAGTATTTACAGCTCCCATCCTTACTTATGTCTATACTGTCATTATAACCCTCAGCGTTCGAAAAGCAATGCTATTCCGCCTGTTTCGCCGTTTTAGGACAGAATTCGCTTGTAGACATCGTTCTGGAGAGGTACAATGTCCCAAATCTCAGCCGCGTATTGCTGAATCGTACAATCACTAGAAAATTTACCGGAGTGTGCCATATTGACAATAGCACGCCGAGCCCACTCCGAGGGATTCCGATACACCTGTTCAATATGAACCTGCGTATCCACATAGGCTGCGAAGTCCTTGAGCACAAAGTATTCATCATTATGATCAATCAGGGATTGATAAATGGCCTCAAATTCCCGTTCATGCCGCGTAAAAGGAGCATCGTTCACGAGTTGATCCAGCACTTCACGCAGTCTTTCGTCACTGTTGGCTGTTTTGCGCGCCGAATACTGGCCGTTCCGGTAATATGCCTCGATCTGATCCACCTTCAATCCAAAAATGAACATGTTGGCATCGCCTACCATTTCATGCATTTCAACATTGGCTCCGTCCAATGTACCTATTGTGAGCGCACCGTTCATCATAAATTTCATATTGCCTGTGCCTGAAGCTTCTTTGCCTGCCGTGGAAATCTGCTCACTGACATCCGCCGCAGGAATAATCAGCTCCGCCAGTGAGACCGAATAATTTTCAAGGAAAACGACTTTCAGCTTGTCCTTGACTTCCACATCTCGATTGATCGTGTCCGCCACGTTATTAATGAGCTTGATCGTCTGTTTGGCGAGAAAATAACCGGGGGCGGCTTTGGCTCCAAAAATAAATGTGCGTGGCGTCACATCCAGGCCCGGATTACTTTTAAGCTGGCTGTATAGATGCATCACATGCAAAATATTGAGCAGCTGTCGCTTATAACCATGCAACCGTTTGACCTGTACATCAAAAATGGAGGACGTATCCAATCGCACGCCCTGTTTTGCAAAAACATGCTCAGCAAGCCTGACTTTATTATTTCGCTTAATCGCCTGTATCCGTTCTTTGAACGTCTCGTCCCCACTGTAACGAAGCAGGTCGATGAGCTCCCTTGGACGGGTCCTCCAGCGTGTGCCGATCGTCTCATCGTACAAGCTTGCCAGCTCCGGGTTGGCGTGCATCAGCCAGCGGCGATGGGCAATCCCGTTTGTTTTATTGTTAAAACGGTCAGGGTACAGCTCGTGAAACGACTTCATCTCTCGTTCCTTTAATATTTGCGTATGCAGCGCAGCCACCCCATTAACGCTGTAGCTGCCGACGATTGCCAAGTGGGCCATACGGATTTGTTCACCGTGAATAATCGCCATTTCACCAATTTTGATGTCCTGGCCTGGGTAACGCTCCAGTAGCATAGCGCAATAACGTTTGTTAATTTCTTCAATGATTAAAGAAATACGAGGAAGCAGCTCCCGTACCATATTAACAGGCCATTGTTCCAACGCCTCACTTAATATCGTATGATTCGTATATGAAACGGTTCGCGTCGTAATATCCCATGCTTCGTCCCAGCCCAAGCCCTTCACGTCCATCAGAATACGCATCAGTTCCGGAATAACTAGGGTCGGATGTGTATCGTTAATGTGCAGTGCTATTTTATCGGGCAAATGGCTATAAGGTAAACGAAGCTTCTCAAACGTACGCAAAATACTTTGTAATCCGGCCGAGCACAGGAAATACTGCTGCTTCAAGCGAAGCAGCTTTCCCTCATAATTGGAGTCGTCCGGATATAGAAATGCGGAGATAGATTCCACCGATCGATTGTAGTCGAGAAAGCGGTAATAACCGCCCTCGCCTCGAATCGGTCCTCGAACGGGATCAAGCGCTGATTCCGCACTCCAAATCCGCAGCGTATTCACCTGTGTATGACCATAGCCTACCAGCGGAATATCGTAAGGGACAGCCCAGACCGTTTCAGCATCCTTTGTCTCGAATACAAGACGTCCCTCCTGTTCGTGGGTTTCCACTCTTCCCCAAAAATGAACCTCGACCTTTTTATCAGGACGACGTTCCTCCCAGACATTCCCTTTCTGTAGCCAGTAATCCGGCAGTTCAACCTGATTGCCGTCCACAATACGCTGTTCAAACAGACCATATTTATACCGGATGCCGCACCCATGTCCTGCATAGCCAAGGGATGCCAGCGAGTCCATGAAGCAAGCCGCCAGACGGCCGAGACCCCCATTGCCTAGCCCCGCGTCCGCCTCCTGTTCTTCAATTTCCTCCAGATCCCAGCCCAGTTCACCCAATGCCTGCCGAACCATATCCAGTACGCCCAAATTCAGCAGATTACTGCCCAGTAGACGACCTATCAAAAATTCCAGGGAAAAATAATAAATCTGCTTCTCTTGTCCTTCTTTATAGGCTTGGTTCGTTTCTGCCCAATTCTTGCCGACTTGTTCACGAATCATGCCACCCAAAACCTTATATACGTCTTCCGACTGAGCCTCCTGCATCGGTTTGCCCAGCCTTCCGACCAGTTGCTCTCGAAAAGCCTGCTTAAATGCTTCTTTATTGCTGAACAAAGTTGTACCTCCTGTTATTTCCGTTTTAATGGCTAAGTATATCCTTTAAATTACGCTATTCTTGGCAATGACATAGGGAACTCTAATGTCTCCAATCAGAGTTCGATCTGGTGAAAGCTGTACATCTTTATCTAAAACCACATTCTCCACAACTGCCCCTTTACGGATGACACATTTTTGCATAATAATCGAGTTGCTTACCCGCGCGCCCTCCTCCACCCGCACTCCACGGAAAAGAATACTATTCTCGACCTTGCCTCCAATGGTGCAGCCATTGGCAACAAGTGAATGATCCACCTCGGCGCTGTGCGTATAGCGGGTCGGGGCTTCATACTTGATTTTGGTGTGTACCGGCTGATTCTGAAACAGGGCTTGATACTGCTGCTGATCCAACAGCTTCATGCTATTTTTATAGTAGCTCTCAATAGAATTAATAACCGCATGATAACCTTCATAACGATACGCATAAATACGCAGTCCACTTGGGTTTTTCTGGATGGCATCACGAAAGAAATGATTATCCTGATGGGCAATGCAATGCTTCACCTGATCCAGATACAAGTCTTTGTCCATCACAAACATTTCCAAATAAATGTTATGATGATCCTGCTCCTGATGAATACCCGTCACTCGTCCGTTCTCATCAATCTCCAGTCGTGCACAAGGATCATGCTCAGATTCTAGCTGGTCTATGGGTTTATATACAAGGGTAACATCTGCATTTTTCTCCTGATGATAACGGTATACATCCTCGATATCCACCTTATTGACATGCTGAGTTCCTGCGTGAATAATGGTTTGCCCCGATGAGCGATGAAAAAAATCCAGATTGTTGTGCACATGCTGCAAATCTCCACGCGATGCATCCGTCGGATCATTCCAGTCAGGTGGCAAAATAAACAACCCGCCCCGTCTGCGGTCTAAATCCCAAGGCCGACCTTCGCCCAGATGATCCAGCAGCGAACGGTATTTGCGGCGGATAAACAGTGCAATATCATGCACCCCTGCATGCATCATATTGGATAAGGTAAAATCAATGAGCCGATATCGACTAGCAAAGGGGACTGCGGCCCCGCACCGGAAATAGGTCAACTCCTTCAACTGATCCAGTTCGTGATCCAGGTTGATAACTCCAATGAGTCGACTCATAGCAGACACCGTCCTTATCCGGGTTAAATTCGTGCATGAAGCTGGCTTTCCTGATCGAACAAAATAATCTCATCAGAACTATCTTCAGGTCCAATAAACGCGTTGTCTTCAATAACGATGTTCTCATTCACGATAGCCCGGTGAATACGTACATTGCGCCCAATTTTTACGTTCGGCATGATGACAGAATCGGTAATGACACTCCCTTCACCTACTTCGACCCCATAAAATAGTACAGAATGCCTTACTTCTCCATCCACCATGCAACCTTCATTTACAATGCTGTTTTTGAGGATCGCCCGTTGGGTTATATACTGGGCCGGTTGATTGGGGCTGCGAGTATAGATGCGCCAGAAAGGATCATTCAGATCCAAAGGCGGATCCTGAACCAGAAGATCCATGTTGGACTCCCACAAGCTCTGAATGGTACCTACATCCTTCCAGTACCCAGCAAACGGGTACGCATACAGCGACCGGCCATGCTGAAGCAACAATGGAATGATATCCTTGCCAAAATCATGTGAGGATTCAGAATCGCTTGCGCTTTCCAGTAAATAGCGACGCAACACCTCCCATTTGAACAAATAAATACCCATGGAGGCCAATGTACTTTTCGGCTGTTCAGGCTTCTCCTCAAAGTCATATATTTTCAGATCATCGTCAGCGTTCAGGATTCCAAATCGTTTAGCTTCCTGAATCGTGACATTGATAACAGAAATGGTGCAGTCTGCTTCCTTCTCCTTGTGATAGTGGAGCATTCGACTGTAGTCCATTTTATAAATGTGATCCCCTGACAGAATGAGTACATGCTCCGGGTCATACTGATCCAAGAAATGCAGGTTTCGATAAATTGCATCCGCCGTGCCCCTGTACCAGTTGTTTCCATCTTCTTTCTCGTGCGGAGGTAAAACGAACACTCCTCCATCCAGACGATCCAAATCCCAGTCGCTGCCTACGCCGATATAGGAATGAAGCACCAACGGCTCGTATTGGGTCAATACGCCTACGGTGTCTATACCAGAATGAGTGCAATTGCTGAGAGGGAAATCAATAATGCGGTAAGTTCCCCCAAAAAATACTGCCGGTTTGGCTAGTGTACGGGTAAGTCCTTTGAGTCTTTTGCCTTGTCCGCCGGCGAGCAGCATGGCAACCACTTCCTTCTTTCTCATAACAAAGACCTCCCTGTCATGTGCGTCTGAAGCCATTGTGGCGGGATATTTGATAATATCCATTAAACATGAAAAGACAGTCGTAATCGTTTCATTGGCGAAGGAACGGGTAAGATGTGATGGAGAAGGGTAAATCATAGTTATGCGGAACGAGTGCAAGGAATCACTAAATCGTAAAATCCCGTTCATCTTTTCACATTTTGGATGCTTTTAAGCATTTGGATATGACAACATGATCATAAGGAGGCGTACTTTATGAAGAATAAGAAATGGGTGGTAGCAGCATTGGGAATGGGTGTAACGTATCTGATGAAAAATAAAGGGGCACGCGATAAGGTATTGAATAAGGTACAGACTATTGTCAATCGTGCGAAGACCTCTGCAAAATCGTAAAATGTTAAAGCTAGAAAAAAGCGAGCCTCTCTGAATCATGGTTCAGGGAGGCTTTTCTCTGCGTCTACAAACAAATTATTGTTCGAGGCTGTATCCGTAGACGGTCAGGCATTCTCCTTATGTTCTTCTACTTCCATGATATGTTCAACGGTAAAGGTTCGATGCGTCCATTCGGAAGAACGGTAAGCCTCTAGGAGACCGGAGGTACGAATTTTCTCCTTGTCCACCTTCTTAAAGGTATGAGTAATCCCTACCTTGCCCTTGAAAGGAAAAAAGGAGAGACCTACAGTCTGATCCGATAGCCACTCGGCCCAAACTCGCCCGCTTTCATGACGAACAGCCGGGAAGCTCAAACCTTCAGCAAACCATTCATATTCTACTGTAGGCGTACCCGGCTCTCGACTGCACAAAAACAGACTCAATTCGTCGCAAAACAACATTCTCCGTACATCCGTCCGCACTTGATGGTCGAAGGTTACGCCACATGCCAGCTCCTGTTTGAGCCTCAGACGACGCTGTGCCTCCGCTTCCTGATAAGAATGCGTAATCTGCTTGTCCTGAGCATTTTGATGCTCGGTCCGCCCGACTAGCTCCTTGTACATCAAGCTACACAGCAACGCAGCATACGTATTTCCTTGTTCGACTTCATCAATCCCAAGACGATAGAAAACAAAACGTGGACTGAGTGGAAAATCAATAAATGTATAAGGTGCTGACATATGATCATTCCAGAAAGGAGCAGCGTCTAACTGTATCCAACCCCGATCATGCTCCCTTGCTGCATATACAAAATCCTGCTTATGACGTCTATTCTTGAAGGCACTCTCTTCCCATTGTAAAGCCAACTCACCTGAAATATGGGCATGGTCATGCTGCGTCGTCATGATATAAGCTTGGTCCGTTTCATAAATAACCATATGCTCTCCCCTTCCGTTCGGCGATTCGTGTGATTGTGTACAAACTCTCTGATTGAAGGTCATGGTTATGCATACGTTTATTATATCAGGATAAGGGTAAAAAGGCAGTGGAGTTTTCCCCCTCTTTATATCTAATTACCCCTTTGATTCTGCACTCGAAACTGCTGCGGGCTCATCCCCTCCAGCTCACGAAACACTTTGTTAAAGTGCTTTGCATTGTCAAAGCCCACGTTAGCCGCAATTTCATAGATCCTGCCCCCTTGACACTCCAGCAGCTTTTTGGCTTCTGTAATGCGCAGCCTTTTTACATATTGAACAAAGCTGAGGCCTGTATAGGCTTTGAACGCCTGACTAAAATACGTATAATTCAAGGATACTGAGTTGGATACTACTGCCATATTCAAATCCTCGCTGTAATGAGCGTGGATATATTGGATAGCACGTGTCATACTACCACTTCTATCGACGTTGGCACTCGCGCCAGCTAGTCTATCTTTCTCTACGCCGACAACACTATCGTATGTGAGGGGGTTCCTCTGCTTCAATTCCTCATTCAAAACTGCCAGTGCACCGAACAGTTCCTCCCTTACAATCGGCTTGAGTAAATACTCCCGTGCCCCACAGCGAATCGCTTCGCGCGCATACTGGAACTCGTCATATCCACTGAGAATGATCACCAAAGGCCTGCGTTCCGGCTCCAGCTCACGAATATGCTGCATCAGCATAATGCCATCCATAATAGGCATACGGATATCCGTTATCACCAACTCGGGCAAAAACTGCTTCACATGCTGCCAGGCTTCCCTTCCGTCCTTGACCAGTACACATTCATAGAGACCGGAAAATTCCCGTTCGATCATAGCTTGAAGTCCCATTCGAATATTTTTCTCGTCATCCGCAATCAACAGCTTGGTCGTCATGGTCCGTCCCCCTCATCATGTAACGTCTAGGCAAAATCAGGGTCACTGTCGTCGATTGTCCGTGGATGCTGTCCAGTCTTATGCCATACTCTTCGCCATACTGCATACTTAAACGGCGATGCACATTATACAAACCGATTCCCCCATTCATCCCGGGCTCGTGGGAATCCATATCCGTTCGCGCTAGACCAGCCATGATAGCGTTTCTTCTTTCTTCAGAGATCCCCACTCCGTTATCCTGTATACGCAATTCTATGATATCCTGCTTAGAGCAGGCTTCAATCGTGATGATGAATGGGCTTTGCAATGTACTCCACCCGTGCTTGATAGCATTTTCGACTACAGGCTGCAGCGACATTTTCAGCATCTCCAGTTCCATAAACGCCGACGATAGATGAATTTCCAATCCAATTTGGTTATCGTGGCGAATGTTCATGATGGCCACGTAATGCTGGATATGTCGGATTTCATCCCGCAACGCAACACACGACCCGGACCATTGGAGATTATAACGCATCATCGAGCCAAGGGAGGTAAGGGCATCCGACAGCGGATACTGCCGTTCTATCTCCGCCATCATTTTTAAATTTTCCAATGTATTATAGAGAAAGTGGGAATCAATCTGATGCTTGAGCGCTAGCAGTTCAGCTTCTTGAGCAGTGGCCTGCTTGTGTACTGCCTCGGCAATGAGCCCGTTAATTCGACTCAGCAGACTGCGAAAATATAAAGCCAGCTCAGCCACTTCTCCCCGTCCATATACTGGAATCTTAAGCTGAAAGTCACCCTCCTGCTCTACTTTTTTCATGGATTCACGCAGGGTATGTAGCTGCTTGAGAATGAAGGCATGCAAGGTATAGGAAATGACGGACATAAACAAAATCAGCATACTAATAATGAGCAGCATGGCATTGCGTTTCTGACGGAGATCACCTAGCGGACCGTCCAGCGCCACCACATTTAGCAGGTAGGCGTCCAACCCTTCTATATAACGGTACAAACCAAGATAAGGCTTATTCCCATAGGTAAAGTCAAAAACACCACCCTGTCCCTGAACGCGGGACTGTAACAGATGGTGCACATGGGACAGAGGGATCGAAATTGAATCTGATAGAGAGGAAGCTGTAGCTATTTCGGTAGAATACATTGGTTTGTCAGCGTTCCTTGAGCTGTAATCGTCGCCGTCCAGAATGAACATTTGCCATGCGCGATTACGTTGCGGGATTCCAAATACCCTAGGTGAAAATAGCTCCAGCCTCATATTTGTTTCTACCAACCCCGCGTGTCTTCCTCCAGTAGACTGAATTTCACGCAGCAGTGCCATATACTGCACTGTCTCACTTTCCTGGCGGGATTGTCCCCCAAGTAAGCTTTTCGGCCCCTTGTACATATCCCACCATATTTTCCCTTGTCGGAGTTGAGCCGCTTTCAGCCAGGAAGCCTTAGGCAATCGTGATTCTTTGAAAATCATCGGCCATATTTCATGCGTCTGGGGATTATTGGTATACAGTCGAATGTTCTCTACATTGGGATTACTGTACAGCAAGTGCTGTAAATTTGGAAACACATTCAAGTTGAATTGGACTAGCTCATCGCTGCTTATTTCACGTTCCTCGGTTAGATAATGAAGCACGTTGCGATCTGAGATCGCAAGCTGTGCGGTTCGCTCCATAATTTCCATATTGCTATGAATATGGGCCAGCTCTGTATCCAACACATACTGATTTTGTACGGTAATGTCTTTCATTGTATTCTCGTACAGTTGGTGAAAGGTATATAGCGAGAACAATACCACCGGGATTAAAATGACGCCGATATACGCGACAATGAGCTTAACTTGAAGGGAACAACCGCCAAGCCGATCGGTCGTTCCCGTCATCCACTGCCATATCGTGCGGCGCAGCAGGCTCTTCATCTGTGAACGTGCACGGCCTGGCATGTAATCACATCCTTAGGGGTTCAATAGATTAAGTTATTGAATTAAATCATTTGGTGAACTGTTCAATTTTCTTAAGGTTTTCCTCATAGGCTTTTTGCTGATAAGCCAATACCTTGTCATAGCCTGCTTTTCTGCGGTCTTCCAAAAAGCGGGCAAACAGCTGATCGAACTCCTCATCCGAGGAAGCCAGCAGCAGTTTCGGTAATGCCTTGCCCCAAATTTTGTCTATCTGGCCTGACGCAATGCCTTCTGCCGAGGTTCCGGTCGGTTTGATATTCTCATATTGAGAGAAGCTGTGGGTCTTGCCTTTCGTCCAATCTTCAGGCTGCTTATACGGCTCGACACTGGGCGGCGCCCACTGCAAATTCATATTTGTATCCATCAGCATCCAGAAAGTGAAGGAGGCGCCATACTTTTTGTCAAATGCAGACCGATCCTTGTTCAGCAGCTCCAGTACCTCCGGCTTGAAGGCTGGCTTACCGTTAACTGTGTCCCACAGCTTTCCCTGCTCCCCCAGATACAGATCACGATTCCCTTCCTCGCTAATCAGATAAGTCAGAAATTCAATAGCCCGCTCCTTGTCTTTGACATCCTTCGAAATAAGCGTCACCGTCCACCCGGAAATGCCCGGCCCGGCCAGCGTCGGCGGGTCCAGCTTACTGTTGGAAGGTCCATCCACCGCAATGTAGACGGAGTTGGGATCTTTCGCATGCAACGTCACCTGTTGTGTAGCAAAATCAGAGCGCTGATATAGCATGGCAAAATACCGTCCCTGTGCCACCTTCTCCTCCATTTGCGGACGTTTGTCGATAAATACGTCCTTGGCGATCAGACCCTGCTCATTGGCTTGACGGAATGTTTTGAGCCAGCGAATGTACTCTTCGTCCGATCGACGGTCGTACAGCTTTCCGTCCTTCTCATGTGGAACGGCTAAAAAATTAAGTAAATAGTCTTCAAAAGAATAATTTCCGTTATCCGTAAATTCGTGGAACCCTATCGGGATCAGCGGTTGACCGTTTATCTCCGGGAATTTCTCCTTTGCTTTTTGAAGCGCTTTCAGGAATCCCTCTGGTGTTCTCATATCCGGCTTGCCAATCGCCTCGTACATATCCTTCCGAACCATAAACGTTTGATTGGAGACAAAATTTTGGCCGTATTTTTGGTAATCCTGTGGTGAAGAGGACGCGTTAGGATACCCATATACATTCCCGTCCGTTTGACGATACCATGACATTTTAGCTGGGTCTGCCACTTTAATCAGATATGGATCATATTTCTCAGCCAACTTGTTAAGTGGGAGCACCATCTTGCCCTCGATCATTTTTTTGATCGCATCTTCCCCCCAACTGAGCGTGACAAAATCAGGCAGTTTGCCCGAGGCGAGCATGGTATTCAGTTTTTCATTTTCATTCCCTGCGGGTACGATAAAATTAACGCTGACCCCAGTCTTTTGCGTCACATACTTCGAGGTCATATCCGTTCCCCACTTGTTCGGGAACCAGGAAAAATTCAAATACCAGTCAAACGTAATCGGCTCTGTATCCGCCTTCCAGCCTGGCGTATCTGCCGAAGCCTTAGTTTTCTCGTCCTTCAATTCCGTGACAGCGCCACTTCCACCGGACGTACACCCCGCGAGCGGTCCTATCAGCAGCACGACGGCCAACAGCCCTTTCTGCCATTTGCGAATGTTCATCATAAATCTCCCCCTTGGATGATGTGCTAACCCTTGATCGATCCGATCATCAGACCCTTGACAAAATACTTCTGCAGAAAAGGATATACCAGTACAATGGGCAGTGTCGTCACGACCATCGTCGCCAGCTTGATCGATTGCGAAGTGACGGACTGGGCAACGCCCCCCGGTGCAGCAGCCATCATTTGATTAGAGCTGGATTGGGCAACAACCCGGTACAAATACGTCTGAATCGGCTGAAGATCCGTATTATTAATATAGATCATTCCGGTAAAATAATCGTTCCACTGGTATACCCCATGAAACAACGCAATCGTCGCTACTACTGGCATGGATACAGGGAGCACGATTCGGCAGAAGATACCGAAATCATTCGCACCGTCTATTTTCGCCGCCTCTTCCAGTGCATCCGGCAGTTCTCGGAAAAAAGCCATAAAAATAATAAGATCAAAAAAGCTGAACATCGCAGGAATGATGTACACCCAAAAGCTGTCCAGCAGTCCGAGATCACGAATCAGCAAATACGTTGGAATCAATCCCCCACCGAAAAACAGGGTAATGGTACCAATCAGCATATACAGTTTGCGCCCGATCAGCTCCTTACGGGAATATGCATATGCAATCATAGCGGTAAAAAACACATGAACAATCGTGCCGATAAGCGTCTTGGCAATAGTCACTCCCATCGCAGTCATAATACCGTTGTTAGCAAATACGGCCTGATAGCTGCCCAGACTGAAGACTCTCGGCCACCAGTAAATGCCACCCCGCATAGCGTCTGCTCCTTCGTTAAAGGAGTTCACCAGCACATACCACACGGGATACAATGTCACAAAACAAATAATCAGCATGAAGACGTTGTTCATGAAATCGAATATCGCTTCGCCTGCTGTTCTACGTTGCAATAGCTGCATGCACCCGTCCTCCTTCAAAATAGGGATGTATTATTCACCCGTTTGGTCACCGAATTGGCAATTAGCAGCAAAATGAGAGCAAGAACCGATTTCAGCAAACCCACCGCGGTAGAATACGAGAAACGGCCCTGCTGAATGCCCACCTGATATACATAAATATCAACTACATTACTTGCACTTTCATTCAGCGAGTTACGCAGGACGAGAATTTGATCGAAGTTGGAGTTCAATATGCCGCTGACCGCCAAAATAAACAAAATGGATATGGTCCCCTTGATAGCGGGAAGTGTGACGTACCACATTTTCTGAAACCGTCCGGCCCCGTCAATGGTGGCCGCTTCGTACATGTCCGTAGATACCCCCGCCATGGCTGCCAAATAGATAATAGCTGACCATCCAAGCTCTTTCCAGATATCCGAGCTAACGACGATAGCCCAAAAATAGCTCGGCTCTGCCAAATAACTGATCGGCTGGTCAATCCACCCCCAGGCTAGCAACAGTTGATTGATCATCCCGGTATCTGCCAGCCACGTCGTTAAGATCCCGCCAAGAATGACCCAAGATAAAAAGTGCGGAAGGTACGAAATGGTCTGTATAGATTTTTTGAACCGTGTAGACCGAATCTCATTCAGAAACAGAGCAAATACAATAGGTAACGGAAACCCGATCGCCAGCTTGAGCAGGCTAATACCCAGTGTGTTTTTGACAATGTACCAAAAGTTATCATCCTCCAAAAAGGCCCGAAAATGCTCTAATCCCGCCCAAGGTGCGCTTGATATGGTTCCAATGATGTCAAAATGTTTGAACGCAATTAAAATACCGTACATCGGAATGTAATGGAAAATAATCATCCATACCACCCCAAGCAGCGCCATAGTCTGCAAATGTCTTTGTTGAACCCATTTGCGCGCTAGTGATGCTCCTCTTCCCGATCGAACCGGCGGCTGTGGCTGCGGATTCTTCCCTCCTGTACTCATACGAAGACCTCCTTTCTTTGTAATGTAAGCACTTACATTTATTATTTTAAAGGCTTCTGCTTCGTATGAGTAGTACTGGATTTTTTGATTTTGGTATCTAAAGTTCAGGTGGGGATCTGACTATAGGCGAGAATTTTCTTCCATACTTTGGATTTTCATATCTATTAATTTACGAAAAAGACTATCAGATGGTACGATAAGACTATATGTGATTCCAATCATTACCTATATACCTAGATCAGGAGGATTAAGAATGGAAGAATTGGTTCGTTCGATTCAGAAACAGGTTCGAATTAAAAAGTTTGCTTGCTGGGCGGGGCTCATCATGTTTGGTCTGTGTACTTTAGTTGGCATTGCAGCTCAGGAATGGCTTATGACGCTCCTGTCACTCGGGATGACAGTCTATCAATCTATGGGTTAACCATGATGCGTGGTATGACGAAGTTTACTAAAGAGTATCAACCGGGAAAGGGCTACGGTTATTATCGCCGTACGGTACAACAAAAGCTGCGCTATCTAACTTGGGGACAGTGGTTAGTAGGCGGCCTTATTGTCCTGATGTTCTTTATATTTAACGTCCGACTTAGTGCTTTTCTCATTGCTATCTTGGGTATCCTGACTATTCAGTTCAGTATCAAAAAACGAATTAAAAATCATCAGGAACCCGATGTCACTGAGCTGGAGGAGTTTGTACGGATGGGGATTGTTTCTCCGCATGAGCAGACTATTGGTGTATATAAAGATTTTCTACACCTGAGTCATACATTTCGGGGTAACCAAATTGTTATCGTTACAGACAAACGCCTGATTTCTGTATTTGTGGAGGAACAGGGGCGTGCGGTGAAGACGGAAATGTTACTCTCGGGTATAAACAAAATACGCGCCATCGGTACGGGTTTTCAAGGTCAAGGTATATTGCTGTCCGTAAGCAACCGTGACCATAACGAGCTTCACATTCATATGGTCGGAAAAAGCATTTTCTTTTCTCCAGAGCAATTTATAGGTTCCTTGCTACGGGCACTGGATGCAGCGTTAAAAAGCAGATCATACAGTACGGAAGAACCATTCCCGGTTTACCAACAGACAAGGATTTCATTGCATCCATCAGAACAGGGTTTACTACATAAACCTACGACAGCTTAAATATTGTTGGGACATGTACCGCGTTATATATACGGTATGATCGGTCTTCATCATACGCCAAATAGCAAGTAAGCCCTGACCTTAATGAGCTTACTTGCTATTGGGTGTACTTCCACATCATATTTTCCAATCAACTACCTACCTGTTAAAACAACTAATTTTCTACTGTACTTCTGCCTTCTTAATGATTGGCTCCATGATAAAACACCGTGATGAGATCATGACTTGTAACAAACACTAGCAAACTAAACAGACTGAGCGACAGAGGGCGTGAAATCAATTTTTTCATCCTTTAACACTCCTTTTAAAATAGTTATATATTGGTCTTGCTGTGTTGCTGTAGCTTGGGATCTGAAAATTTCAAATACAGCGGTACATTTCCTAAACTCATGTTCATGTTCCATACCCAGGGTATCGGACAGCATGAGAGATTGCAGGATATAGCCCAACGCAACCGTAAACTGTTGTTGCTTGATATAGTAAAGAGCCAGTTGATAGCAGAAGCGAAAATAATAAGATACATTCACAGGCTCTTCAAAATATTTAAAACCTTCAATTTGTTCGGCAAATGATTCCAGCACAGCCTCTAAAGAATAGTCGTATCTCGACGCTCCCTCAACGATGGAAAGAAGCCCCGGTAACAGCTCTTCCGGATTGTTACGAAGAAATTGGATATATTCCTGCAACACTTCGGCATGGCCTGACAAAATATCAAGGGCATACAAATTAGCTCTGGCAGCATAGCGGTAATATTCCACCTCTGCTTCCCCATATTGATCAAGACCATTAAACCAGCCCAATTCTGCATATTTTTCGATGCAATCGCGAGCGGCCTCATACTTGCCCTGTTTTTGGAAAGCCATGCCTTTCATGAGATGACTGTAGCCGTAGTAGTAGACTAGCGGCCGTTTGGTATGTATGGGTTGTATAGGTTTCTTGCGCGCTTTGTAGAGCTGCAATTCCTGATACTTTTGGTTGACATGGCTATACAGCCGGTCGCATAAAGCAATCATATTGGCACCGTCCGCAAATGAAAAAGACAGCTTAATCATGTTGACAAGTGTGTCTAGATCTGTGATGTCGGAGTGAACAAGATCATCCACTATTCCCGCCTCCTTGTCTGACTTTTTATATTCACCAAACAAAAGCAAGCTCTAAACCCTAACTAAAAATAACTTAATTACGTATTTATTACGTAATTAAGTTATACCATGAATTCAAACATATGACAAGTGCATTATGATAATATATTCCATTTTTTAAAATACCAACGAAAGTAGATCGTTCACTTGTTCAATTCCATGTGAAGCAAAGGAAATGCCCTACCTGATCCATCCAGTGCAGATCGCGCCGTTTGTACAAAGCCGTAATGTCTGTAGAAAGCATACGCTTTCTCGTTCTGCTCATTCACGTCCACTTTGAGGTGTTTCCCTTTTATTTTTTCAGCATGCTGGATGAGTCGGCTGCCTATGCCCTGCCCATGGTGTTCAGGGTCCACAAAGAGCATCTCTATTTTTAATCCGTCCAGCCCGATAAAACCTGTTGGTTCTTGACTTGTATTCCATTCCATCCAAACTTCAAGTTCTCTTAAAACACCATTGCGTACGATATGATGATAAAATTGAATGTCCTCTTCCGCCAAAAATGTATGCGTCCGGCGTACAGCCCGCTGCCAAATATCAACGAGTTGATCATGATTTTCTTCCCGATAAGCAACAATTTCATTTTGCACGGTACTTCCCCCTTATTTAAATATCGATATTGCATGTTTTGCAGTAAGTCTAACATGCCTATTTAGAAGCATACAAACACAAAAAAGGAAGCGGAGTAATTCCGCCTCCCTTAGACTACAGCCTTTTACAACGTAACACCGTTTTTAAAAATAGCGAGCTCCCTGAAATTGTTTTTCTCATTGTTCACCCATGTTCCGCTGGCTACATCGACGATGTAATCGACAAAGTTGCGGAGCGCATCTTCCATACTGACATCCTCCACCAATGAACCGGCGTTATAGTCGATCCAATGAGGTTTAGCCTTATATAACGGCGAGTTGGTTGATACCTTCATCGTCGGAACAAAGGAGCCAAACGGCGTACCGCGTCCAGTTGTGAAAATGACGAGTTGGCAGCCCGCTGCGGCGAGAGCTGAAGATGCCACTAGATCGTTGCCCGGCGCGCTGAGCAGGTTGAGTCCCTTGGTCTTGAGACGTTCCCCGTACTGAATGACATCAGTGACCGTGGAAGACCCGGATTTTTGCGTACAGCCCAGTGATTTATCCTCCAGCGTCGTAATGCCCCCTGCTTTATTGCCCGGTGACGGATTTTCGTATACTGGCTGCTTGTAATCCAGAAAATATTGTTTGAAATCGTTAATCAGATGTACGATCTTACCAAATACTTGCTCATCGGCAGCGCGCTCCATTAAAATCGTTTCCGCGCCGAACATTTCAGGTACTTCTGTCAATACCGTTGTTCCACCTTGCGCTGCCATATAATCCGACAATCGTCCGAGTAGTGGGTTGGCAGTAATACCCGATAAGCCATCAGATCCACCGCATTTCAAGCCGATGTTCAGCTCAGACAATGGTACAGGTTCCCGCCGATCTTCTTGCACGGCCGCAAAAATTTCATGAAGCAACCTTACCCCTTCCTCTACTTCATCCGACACATCTTGGGAAAGCAAAAACTTTACCCGCTCCGAATCATATTCCCCGATGGCTTCCTTAAATTCTTTCATTTCATTGTTTTCACAGCCCAAACCCAGTACAAGTACGCCACCTGCGTTCGCATGTTTCACGGCATCGATCAAAATCGTGCGCGTATGTGCATGATCGTCACCCAACTGAGAACAACCATAGTTATGCTTGAGCACAAGTGCATTTTCAAAAGGTGAAATATCTCCCACTTCCTGCTTGAAACGGTTTAAAATAAGTTCAGCGATCCCGTTCACACAGCCGACCGTCGGCACAATCCACAACTCATTGCGAATCCCCACACGACCGTCCTTTCGCCGAAAACCTTGAAACGTACGACTCTCCTGTTCATATAAATGAGGAGCTGGCTTAGGCTTATAAGTGTACTCTTCTACGCCTGTCAGGTTCGTCTTCGTATTATGCGTATGCACATGCTGACCTGCCTGAATGGGCTGAATGGCATGACCGATGGGATATCCGTATTTCAGAACATGCCCACCTACAGGTATATCCTGCAAGGCGATTTTATGCCCACGTGCTACATCCTCGGCTAGCTCCACCCGTTGTTCTTCTTGTGCTCCCCATGCCAGTGTTTCTCCCTGCTTGTAATCACGCAAGGCGACAGCCACGTTATCTTGATTATGAATTTGAATGAATTCCAGCATTCCGGTTTCCTCCTTGCTTATGCTCTGGGCACGCTGTTCCCGGTTAGAGAATCGAGCGTCTCCTTCATTCCTCTGCTTGTAATTTCATACACGTGCTGTGCCGTTTGTTCAGCCAGCCCTTCGATCTGGTTCAAATCTTGACCCCACCATGTTTGCTTGCCGAGTACCCGCTCAGTCAATTGCTTCGCCCCGGCGAGAGTACCGTCATATTTACTCCACAGTTCACCAAACGTGCTCAACACTTCAGCTTCGTCTGCCAACGCAATCGACTCGCCATTTCTATCACCCCGGTAAAATACGAGTAAGGACGCCAGTGAAAACACGATTTTGGCAGGCAGCTCCTTACGTTGTTCTACATACTGGAGCAAGGATGGCAAGTTCCGTGTCTTGAACTTTGACACCGAATTCAACGCAATACTCATAACATAATGACTTACATATGGATTACGGAACCGCTCAATAACATCGTCGGCATATACATTCAATTCCGCTTCTGGTGAGTCCAGCGTCGGAATAATTTCTTCTCGAATCAGCGACTGGATAAAACTGCCCATAATATCATGCTCAACCGCCTGCCCCACTGTGTCCAGGTCATATAAATAAGCTACAGGTGTAAGCGCCGTATGTGCTCCATTCAAAATACGCACTTTCCGTGTACGATATGGCGCCATATCGTCGACAATCAGGACATTCAATCCGGCCAAATGAGCAGGTAATTCCTCTTTAAGCCACTGTGGCCCTTCAATAACCCATAAATGATACTGTTCGCCCACAACAACCAAATCGTCCTTGTAACCCAATTCCGCTTGGATTTCATGAATTCGGTCTTTGGGATAACCAGGTACAATTCGATCCACCAAACTGTTGCAGAACGTATTTGCTTCCTCTATCCATGCAATAAACTCAGCTCCAAGCTTCCATTGGTCCGCATATTTCAGTACGATTTCCTTGAGAGCGTCTCCATTACGGTCGATGAGCTCGCATGGAATGATGACCAATCCCTTGCTCTGATCGCCCCCAAAAAATTGAAAGCGCTTATACAGAAAGGCAGCCAGTTTGCCCGGGAAGCTCTTTTGCGGACGATCTTCTAGCTGATCGTCTGGGGCATAAGCGATCCCCGCTTCCGTCGTATTCGACACAACAAAACGCAGCTCCGGCTTTTGGGATAGTGCTTCATACTCCAAAAAGTCCGAGCCGTACGGATTAATCCCACGAGAGACGCACTCCACAACGGTATGCTCCTTCATGGCCTTCCCATCCTTAATCCCTTCAAGAATAACCGTATACAGGTCATCCTGCTCGTTAAGCTTCTCCACGAGGCCTCCTGGCTGCGGTTGTACAATCACAACTCCCGTATTCCATTCTGCCAGCTTATTCATTTTGTCAAATTGCCAGTCTACAAAAGCACGCAGAAAGTTCCCTTCCCCGAATTGCATCACCCTCACAGGATGCGGGTCTGTAACGATAAAGCTTTTTCTGTTTAATTGATCTAATGCATCTACTTTTTTCATCCGGAGTATCCTCCCACTATTACCATAATGATTTCAACGTTATTTTAGCATAATGCACACGTTAACAAAATAGTTTTCTCAACATTTTTACTTTGTAAAAATAATAATGACAATAATATGAACACGTTAACATAGAGTTTTGCATAACAACCGGCAAGTATATGGACCTCTTTCTGTTGTTTCGCTGCTGAGCCAAGACGGTTAAGGCTAACTATCACCCTATCCGAGACCTTGTCCTTATATACTTTTCAGGAGAATAGACGCAAGAAAGCACGGGCAGGATAACACTACTTACTAGGCAGGAGGAACATCTATGAAGACAATTGCAGATACTATTGTACAAGTTTTGGTCAATGCAGGGGTCAAGCGGATTTATGGCATTGTTGGAGATTCTCTAAATAATATGGTGGATTCCATTCGCAGCAATGGTCAAATCGAATGGATTCATGTAAGGCACGAAGAAGTGGCTGCCTTTGCAGCCGGAGCGGATGCTGACCTTAGTGGCAGCATTGCTGTATGTGCCGGAAGCAGTGGTCCCGGAAATTTGCATCTGATTAATGGTTTATATGATTGTCACCGCAATCGTGTGCCTGTACTGGCTATTGCCGCTCACATTCCAAGCGACGAAATCGGAAGTGAATATTTTCAAGCGACGCATCCTGAACATCTTTTCGGAGAATGCAGTCACTTCTGTGAAGTTATTACGACACCGCGTCAAATTCCCAGAACGGTGACCATGGCCATTCAACAGGCAGTTTCACGTTCAGGTGTCTCCGTCATTGTTCTTCCCGGTGATGTAGCAGCATTGGGGGCGGAAAAGGTACCCGTCCCTGAACATGTCTACCATCCCACTACACCTGTAGTGCATCCGTCAGCTTCCGAAATTTCCCGACTGGCCGAATATTTGAATCAAGGCAAACGAATTACGCTACTATGCGGCGCCGGCTGTTCACAATCTCATGAATTGCTCATGCAGCTATGTGACAAGTTAAAATCCCCCATGGTATCCGCTCTGCGAGGCAAGGAATATCTGGAGTATGACAACCCTTATTATGCTGGATTAACGGGACTGATCGGTTATTCTTCCGGGTACCATGCGATGATGGATTGTGACGTCCTGCTTATGCTCGGAACAGACTTCCCTTACAGACAATTTTACCCTGAAGATGCGATTGTCCTACAGGTAGATATAGAGCCAGCCCATCTTGGCAGACGTACTCCGTTAACGTATGGTTTATGTGGGGATGTAAAAGCCACGTTGGAAATGCTGCTACCGCATTTAACATCAGAGCATGATTCCAAGCATCTAGAGAAAACCGTCTCCCACTATACCAAGGTACGCCAGGAGTTGGATGACCTTGCTGTCGGTAAACCAGGTCATACGCCGATCCATCCGCAATATCTCGCCAAGGTCATCAGTGACGCCGCGCAGGAAAATGCTATTTTCACCTGTGATGTCGGTACTCCCACTGTATGGGCGGCGCGTTATTTGCAGATGAACGGTCAGCGCCGGCTTCTCGGATCGTTCAACCATGGTACGATGGCAAATGCGTTACCACAAGCGATTGGAGCACAGGCCACTGAGCCTGACCGACAAGTGATTGCCCTCTCAGGCGATGGCGGACTCACGATGCTGATGGGCGACCTGCTCACCCTGAAGCAGCATCATCTGCCTATCAAAGTCATTGTTTTCAATAATGGCGCTCTCGGTTTTGTCGAGCTGGAAATGAAAGCGGCCGGATTTCTGGAAAACGGTACTGAACTGGTGAATCCTGATTTTGGTGCTGTAGCGCAAGCCATGGGACTCAAGGGCATCCGGGTTGAAGATCCGACCATGCTGGAAGATGCCATTCAGCAAGCATTGGCTCATGATGGCCCTGTTGTGGTAGACGTGGTGGTGAACCGCCAGGAGCTATCCATGCCACCCAAAATTAATCTTAAACAAGCAGAAGGATTTACACTGTGGATGATGAAAGCGATGCTAAACGGACGTGGTGACGAGATTGTAGAACTGGCTAAAACCAATCTCTTTCGTTAAATATAGACGAAGCAGAACGCATTTCAGCCTAAAAGGGGCAGAAACCATATATCTAGCATGGTTTCTGCCCCTTTGGCCTACCTGTTAATCAAACGAAACTTAGTGTGGTCTGCCTGCCGTTGATTTCCGCTTCATGAGCGCGGTCTCCATAAATATAAGCTCGCCCTCATTGGACGGTGACTGAATTCGTTCCAGAATGCAGGCGGCTCCACGCTCGCTAATCTGCTCAATCGGTCTTTTGACTGTTGTTAACGGTGGAGTCGTATACATTGAGAACCCGATATCGTCAAAACCAATGACAGAGATATCCTCTGGTACCTTCAAGCCGTTTTCGAATACCGCATTCATTGCCCCAATAGCCATATCATCGTTAGAGCAAAATACCGCTGTCGGCGGCTCCTGCAAGGAAAGCAATTGCTTCATTGCCTGGCTACCACTTTCAGTATCATAATGACCTTGCACGATATATTCATGTCGAATGGGCTTACCACTATCAATCAACGCATTCATAAAACCCTCGCGGCGTTGCTGGGTAGACTTGAAGCCTTCTACCCCTTCGATGATCGCAATGCGTTCATGCCCACTTTCAACGAGAAAGGAGACCGCTTCATAGGACCCTTCTTTATCATTAGAAATCACGTTTACAATCCCCGCCCCGGACACCTGCCGATTCAGAACAACAAGCGGAATGCCTTGACCGAGCACATGATAAATAAAAGGGTTGTCCGCCTCGCTCTGGCTCATCAGAATGATACCATCAAAACGTTTGCGGTGTATGGCCGAAAAATCAGCGTAATCGTCAATTCCTCGCACAAACAGATTGTAATCTACCCCAATGACATGATTAACACCGCGGATGGTATCGGCAAAAAAACTGGAGCTTGTGCCTTCTGAAATACTGGTGAAAAACAGGCCAATCGTATGCGAGCGCTGGAGAACTAGGCTTTTGGCATTAAAATTTGGAATGTAATTGAGTTGCTCTGCCAACTCCATAATTTTGCGTTTCGTATCTTCTTTAATCAGCGGGCTGTTATTGAGCGCCCGGGAGACGGTTGTATGGGAAACATTAGCCAATTTGGCAATGTCTTTAATGGTAGCTGCCATATACGTATCCTTTCCTTAGTGAGGCTCTAAAAAAATTATATACCCACCATACCACAGGAGCCGCCCGGAAAAGAAGACTTTCACAAATTATACGCGGTTGTCCGCATGTCGACGCTGTAATTCTTGAACCATTTCTGCATGTCTGCTGTCCGTCAGCTTGTACATTTTACCGATGACCAGCATGGCCAAAGCCAGGGCAACAGCCGGATAGAGACAAAGTAATGCTTTGATCCCAAGCAGGGTTCCAGAGGACTGAACCACATTCGGAACATACCCGATGAGCGCTAGTCCAATACCCGATAGAAAGCCAGACAAGGATTGAGCCAACTTACGTGAAAAGTTAAATAACGAGTAAGTAATCCCTTCCTTACGCTCCCCGGATGACCATTCGCCATAATCAATAATATCGGACACGAATGCCCAGGTCACCCCGTTAGGAATACTAATACCAATGAACGAAATACTGGCCAGGATTGTGAAAATGTATACATTTGAAGGCATAAAAAAGTTAATGGAGTCGGCAATGACACTAACCAGCATCCCCAGTATGGCTGTTTTTCGTTTACCGAAACGCCGTACCAGCTTGGGCAGGAACAATACACCCAGTAGCGACGAACCGATAATAATAAAATTCATATAAGCCATTAACTCTACATGCCCCAAGTTATATTCGGCAAAATAGATCAGCAGAGCGGACTTAATATTGTACGCGGATATAGTGAAAATCGTCATCAAAACGAGCACCAGCAAAGGCTTGTTATTCGTAAAAGTATGCACAATAACGCCTATAGATAGCTTCTCTTTTGGCCCGGACTGGCTAATAATACGTTCTTTCGTTCCTCGGTAACATATGATGAAAGCGATCACACCAATGAGTGACATAATCCCCATCACAACCGGATAGCCAACATGATGGTTAGGAAACAGTAAAATAAGCGGCATGACAACGACACTGGTGACGAATAATGCGCCCAGAGATCCCGCCTGACGGAAAGATGACAATGAGGCACGCTGATGAGTATCCTGTGTAATAGCGGCACCTAGCGAGCCGTATGGAATATTTACAATAGAGTAGCCGATCCCCCAGATCATATAGGACGCATAGGCGTAAATGAGTTTTCCTGTGGGTGAAATATTCGGCGATATAAAGGTTAGAACCGTAAGAATTGCAAGGATAACGCTTCCAACAATAAGAAAAGGTCTAAATTTTCCACGTGTACCGATATGTTTGCGATAATCAACAAAGGACCCGACAATGGGATCACAGACGGCGGCAAATAGCTTGCTGACCAAGAAAATGCCTGCGGCGGCTCCTGCAGAAACCCCTGCTACATCCGTAAAAAATTTCAGCAAATACAACTGCCCCAAATCAAACATGAATCCGTTTCCAAAGTCACCCATACCATACGAAATCTTTTCTTTCAGGCTAATATGCTCGCCTGTCTTGTTGTCAGTTTGGACGTTCTCCTGCACGATAGGCACTCCCATACCTACACACTCCCCTATGTTTGTAATTAATTTCACAAAATTAGTTCTGGATTTTGCAAAATCCCCAGTTGATAACTATTTTATTTTTAATTGCTCTTGCCGGGAGTTTTGAAACAAGCTCCCGGCAAGAGCCCTTTCTTATGAAGTTAGTGAGTCCTCGCCTTAGGGCGTAGTTTCACTTACTATGAACAACCGTTGGGAAATTAAAATATTGCTCGGCGTTGTTGTAGCAAATGTTTTGTACCATGGCTCCGAGCAGCTCCAGATCCTCAGGCGCCTTACCCTCCTGAACCCACGTTCCAATTAAGTCACAGAGTATACGGCGGAAATATTCATGGCGTGTGTAGGAGAGGAAGCTGCGGGAATCCGTCAGCATACCAATAAAGCGGGACAGCACCCCGTAGTTAGCCAGCAACTTCATCTGCTCCTGCATACCTTCGATGTGGTCGTTATACCACCATGCCGTGCCAAACTGGATTTTCCCCACATTTCCACCGGATTGGAAACAACCCGCGAGACTTGCCAGTACTGGATAATCAACCGAATTAAGCGAATACAAAATGGTTCTCGGTAATCCTCCTGCCAGCTCCTGTGCGTCCAGCAATGCCGCCAATGGACGAGCGATAGAGCCATCATTTACGGCATCGTAGCCTGTATCCGGTCCCAATTGACGGAACATAGTAGTGTTGTTATTACGCAGTGCGTGGATGTGGTATTGCATAGCCCAGCCATGTTCTGCATACTGTTTGCCAAGGAAAACCAGAACGTACGATTTATATTTCGCCTCCTCTAAAGGAGTCACATGGCCTTCCTCCAGCGCCTTATTGAATATGGCTGCAGCTTCCTCCCGTGTCGTTTCTTCATAGACTACAGTATCCAGCGCATGATCAGATACTCGGCCTCCGGCAGCATGGAAATGGCGCACCCGGCTCGCCAGCGCATTCAAAAATCCTTCCAGGCCAGAAACATCCAGTCCGCTGACTTCACCCAACCGAGCCACCCAAGGCCGGAAAGTTTCGCGATTAATCTCCAAAGCCTTGTCGGGACGGAAGCTTGGCAACACTGCGACTGGGAAATCGGTCAGCTTGCTGATTTGTTTGTGGTATTCGAGATGGTCTGTCGGATCATCCGTGGTGCACACCACAGTTACCTTCGAGTTCACAATCAGATCACGTGCGCCAAAGCCTTTTCCCTGCAGCTTTTGGTTTACCTTTTCCCAGATCACTGGTGCGTTCTGTTCATTCAGCAGCTCAAAGACACCAAAAAAGCGTTGAAGCTCCAAATGCGTCCAATGGTACAGCGGATTGCCGATTAGTGTAGGTACGGTTTTGGCCCAAGCCATAAACTTGTCATAATCTTCGCCATCCCCCGTAATCAGGCGTTCCTCAACCCCATTGGCCCGCATAAGTCTCCACTTGTAATGGTCTCCGTACAACCAAGCTTCCGTAATATTCTTGAACGCTTTATTTTCATAAATTTCTTGTGGACTTAAATGACAATGATAGTCAATAATCGGCATATCCTTGGCGTACTGATGATACAAGATTTCAGCCGTTGGATTGCTCAACAAAAAGTTTTCGTCTAAAAACGCTTTAGTCATTACTTTCTCATCCCTTCTATAATCGTGTTTCTCAATAAATTGTTAACGTTAACAAAAATGCTTGTACTGTACTCGTTTTTCAATAATAGCATTCTCCACCACATAGCAGATCTCGTGATTAGACAAGATGATATAGATGTAATGCGATACCTGTACATCATTTTAAGCCGGATTACTTCACTTTAAATTTAATGTTTACGTTAACAACAATTACATTGTAACCGCTATCCTTTGTAGACGAAAGTGATTTTTATCATGTGAGCGAATAAAAAAAATGGCCTACTGTCATTTGGAGCAGATCTGTTCTATATTTTCCCGATAGCTGATACCAAAAGAAAATTCTACAATTTTTAATTTTCCCCGATAAATCAAACTTTGAAAACGTTTTATGTGTTTTTCTCTTTTTTTCAGAAAATTTCTTTCTTGAAAATACCAGTTATTGCATTATAATTGTAATATACATCCATTGTTTTACATTGAAAGTATTTCATTGGTTTATTTCAAAGATGAAAAGAAGAGGTGGTAGCATTGAGTACCAAAGTTCAAGCTGTTCAAACTAAAACTAAAACCAAATCCGATACAAAAGGAGCCGACCTTGTTGTCGATTGTTTGATCAAGCAAGGGGTTACGCATATTTTTGGCATTCCAGGTGCCAAGATCGATTCTGTTTTTGATGTTCTTCAAGATCGGGGTCCAGAATTGATCATATGCCGTCATGAACAAAATGCCGCCTTTATGGCAGCAGCGGTCGGTCGTTTAACAGGTAAACCGGGCGTATGCATTGTTACTTCCGGTCCAGGCGCGTCTAACTTGGCGACAGGACTTGTCACCGCTAATGCAGAGAGTGATCCTGTCGTCGCCATTGCTGGTGCAGTCCCAAGATCAGAACGCCTGAAACGCACGCATCAATCTATGGATAACGCCGGACTTTTCGAACCCATTACCAAGTACAGTGTAGAAGTAGAACATCCTGATAGTGTACCGGAAGCAATTACTAATGCATTTCGGATTGCGACCTCAGCCCAGCCTGGAGCCACATTTGTCAGTCTGCCGCAGGACGTGTTGACTTCGTCATCCGAAGTAACCGCCATTGAGAAGGTTTCCCTTCCCCAGCTTGGAACTGCACCCGCCGAGCTCATCAAACAAGTTGCAGGCCAAATCAAAAAAGCCAAGCTGCCCGTACTCCTTCTCGGTATGAAAGCCAGCACACCCGAAGCTACAGCAGCCATCCGTGCACTGATTCGAAACACGGATTTGCCTGTGGTTGAAACCTTTCAGGCCGCTGGAGCCATTTCCCGGGAGCTGGAAAGCCACTATTTTGGAAGAGTCGGTCTGTTCCATAATCAGCCGGGTGACATGCTTCTTGGAGCGGCAGATCTGGTACTGACGATTGGCTATGATCCTATTGAATATGATCCAAAAAACTGGAATATTCCTGCGAACCGAACCCTTATTCATCTGGATGATCATCAAGCAGATATTGATCATGATTATCAACCTGATCACGAGCTTATCGGGAATATAGCCCTGATTGTGAGTGGCCTTGCAGAAGAATTGCCTACCTTAAAGCTACCTAAAGCCTCCTGCGACCAATTAAATCGTCTTCGTCATGATCTAAACGAGCAAGAAGCTGTTCCTGTACACAGTCACGATTATCTGATTCATCCATTACAATTTATTCGTACACTGCGCAGCCTGATCGACGATAATGTCACTGTCACCTGTGATGTTGGTTCACACTACATTTGGATGGCACGATATTTCCGTTCGTATGAACCGCGGCGCCTTCTATTCAGCAACGGAATGCAGACGTTGGGCGTAGCACTGCCTTGGGGGATTGCTGCCACACTCGTCAACCCCGGTCAAAAAGTCGTTTCTATTTCTGGAGACGGAGGATTTCTGTTTTCATCCATGGAGCTCGAAACCGCTGTACGTCTTAACTCTCCGCTAGTGCATATCGTATGGAGAGATGGTACCTATGACATGGTCGCATTTCAACAACAGATTAAATATGGCAGAACTTCCGGTGTAAAATTTGGAGATGTTGATGTAGTGAAATATGCTGAAAGCTTCGGGGCCACCGGATTACGCGTGCACTCTCCTGAAGAACTGGAAAGTGTATTGCAGCAGGCACTTCATGCGGATGGTCCTGTGGTTGTTGATATCCCGATTAATTATCAAGATAATATCCAGTTGGGACGTAAACTGCTGCCAAATCAATTAAACTAACCTTTACCAAGACTTACTCGTGACGTTTTCGTGACAATTATGGAGCAAAACGTTATTTTTTATGATTTTTTTGAGTTATTCTCGTTATTTACTGAAAATTTACGTTTATTATTGAAAAAGAAAGAAAATAAATGCATACAATTACAAAAGGAAGTGTATTACCATGACCGTTGCAGGACTGGAAACCAAGCAAGAAACTGACCATGATATTTACCAAACGTCCACTATGCTCGCTCTATTAGATGGTCTTTATGACGGAGTTGTTGCCTTTGAGGAGTTGCAAAAGCACGGGGATTTTGGGATTGGTACCTTTGATCAACTGAATGGCGAGATGATCGCGTTCGATGGTGAATTCTATCACTTGCTTCCAGACGGTACGGCCCATCGCGTAAAACCGGAAGAAACCACACCTTTTTCCACCGTCACCTTTTTCCATGAAGATTTCACATATACTATTGACCGCCCCATGCATCGTGAAGAGCTGGAAGCTCTGCTGTTAAAGTTGTTTCCAAGCCGTAATCTGTTCTATGCCTTCCGTATGGATGGCACTTTTCGTGAAGTAAAGACACGTACCGTCCCTCACCAGGTGAAGCCTTACAAACCTTTTATCGAAGCGACCAAATCTCAGCCTACGTTCTCTTTTAACGACGCTTCTGGGGTGATTACAGGTTTTTGGACACCTGCCTATGCTCAAGGTATTGGGGTAGCCGGATTTCATCTGCATTTTATTAACGATGAACGCACTGGGGGTGGGCATGTCTTTGATTTTATCGTCGAAAAGTGCACCATCCGCATTTGTCAAAAATCCAATCTGCACCTGGTCCTGCCCGATACCCCGGATTACTTGAAGGCCAACCTGTCCAGAGAAAACCTGGAGAAGGAAATCGCCGTTACTGAAGGTGCGCAGTAATCGCAGCTATTTAACTCATCAATTTACAGACCCTATAGCCAAACAATAAACAGCAAAAGATCACAGTCAGGAAAGAGAATTACTGCTCTCTGACTGTGATCTTTTTATGTACGAGCGTATATATACGTTACTGCTTATGCTCTCACTCCGGTCCACCTATGTCTCGATCTGATCCAGTTTATCTGCATAATATTGAATGGCACGTGAGTACTCCTGTGTAGATAAATCCGAGGTCGTCTCAGCCACCTCCATTAGCAGCTCCTGCATGGCTTTCCCGAATTCCCCCAGATTATATAATACCATCGCGTAAAATACCCGAAACGGTCTGTAATCCGGAAATTCGTCCATTCCTGTGTCCAACCATGCTTTCGCCTTGGCATAATCCCCCAATACACGATATGTACTGCTTAATCCCAGGATGGCTCCTTTCCTTGATTCTGCGGATAATGCCATACCCAGGCTTTTTTCATAATAGGGTACTGCTTCCCTCTCTAAGCCCAATGAATCATGTGTCCAAGCGGTCTGATACCACAATTCTGCATCATTTTGCTGCTGTTCTAATGCCTTCAAAAGAAGCTTTCGTGCTTCCTCTGCTTGCCCTGTTCGTCTAAGCTCGCCAGCTTGCGCCATGATATCGTTCATATTAATCCTCCACTTCTGACTCATGCCTATCTTTGAGATATATGTTACCCGACATTTGAATGCAATGTAAATGGAGTTTTTCCTAAGATTTAAAATCCAAAAAAACGACTCTCCTTACAGGAGAGCCGCTATATATCCGAAGTTACGGTTTATTTAACCTTCAATGATCCTGCAGTTAGTATTCCTGCTACACGCTGTGCGTCGAAAATACGCGAGAGCTCCTCTACTGCCGTCAAGTACAATAGACCGTTGCCTTCCAGCTTAGGAGAATTGCCAAGTGGAATCGTGCGTTTGATGAGTTGTGCATATAATTCCGGTTCGGTGAGATCACGCTCAAAGCTCGCACTTACCAGCTGCTTAATCAACGCCAATGCACCTGCTACGTGCGGAGTAGCCATCGAAGTTCCGCTAAAAGTCGCATATTTGCCGCCCGGAACGGTGGACAAAATATCTTCTCCGGGTGCAACCAAATCCACCTCATTATTAGAATTACTGAATTCTGAGGCGTGCCTGTCAAAATTGATAGCGCCTACGCTAATCACTTCATTATAGCAGCCGGGGTAGCCGAGCTCGTCCGTTCTGTCGTCACCGTCTCCCTCATTTCCAGCTGCACAGATGACCAAGATTTGGCTAGCTACAGCCTTTTTTACTGCTTCATGCAGCTCTGGCACATCTTCAGGACCGCCAAGTGACATCGATATGATATCTGCCTTTTGCTCAATCGCATAATAGATGCCTTGAATAATCCAGTCATATTGACCGGAGCCCTGCTTGTTTAGCACTTTGATGATGAGCAGGTCTGCCTCTGGAGCAACACCCACGACACCATCCGCATTTTCTGCTGCCGCAATGGTTCCTGCCACATGCGTGCCATGACCGTTATAATCCTTGAAAATTTCCGGATCACCTTGATCATCATCCGTGAAATTCCGTCCGCCAATAATGCGCGCCTTCAAATCAGGATGGTCCGAATCACAGCCCGTGTCCAGCACCGCCACCTTCACGCCTTGGCCTCGAGTCTGGTTCCATACCGCAGGAGCCTGAATCAGCTCTACACCTCGCGGTATTTCATTCACTTGTTGCTCCTGCTTGATCACTTGGTAAGGAATGATATGCACTTTACGTTCCATCCTATTCCCTCCTTCATGGATTCAATCGGAAACCACCCGTCTTTGAAACTATGAAACTTTGAAAACCTCTACTACATTCGAGGTTACTATATTCTAGCAATTTTTGAAAACTTTGAACATCCCCATTTTGCTTATTTTTGTAAAAAAACAGACATCCCCCAATTCGCTTGGAGAATGTCTGTTGTAGGTTCTCTATCAGCCTTAGACGGATTCCGCCTGAAGTTCAGCCTTGGATAACAGCGATTTGTGCTGCCATTTCCGGCCCTTCCAGCGTAAATAGTGGAAAATGCCTCGTACCCACTCATCGCAGGCATGTGCAATCCACACACCCAGCACTCCATATCCCATATGAATGCCCAGCACATATGCTAACGGGATTTTAATCCCCCACATTGAAATTATGGCCATCATTAACGGGAACTGAACATCTCCCGCTGCTCGCAAGGAGTTAATGACAACATGATTAAACACTCGGCCCGGCTCCAGCAATATACAGAAAAGCAAAATCGCTGCCCCTAATTGAATGATCGCCGGCTCATCTGTAAAGATCGCCATCACTTCATATCGGAAAAAGGATACTACCACGATTACAGCAATCGTAATGATCAAAGACCATTTCAGGCTCCGTAAAAGTTGATGATAGGCCTTTTCCTTGTCTCCTGCTCCAATCAGGCGGGCAACAATAATTTCCGTCCCCTCCCCTACAGCCATTCCAAATACCATAAAAAAGTACACAATTGTATTCGAATAAAAATGGGTTGCGATTGCCGTTGTACCCATAAAGCTGACAAACCGGGTCACCATCATTTGGCTAAGCTGATAAGACAACCATTCCAGCCCGGCAGGAATACCAATCTTCAGAATGGCTACCAGCTTACTCCATTGTAGCTGTACATAATACCGGATGCGAATCGGCGCACTTACACGCTTGTACAGCAGTAGAAAAATCCAGACACATGCTACAACACGGCTAATAACCGTTGAAATCGCTGCTCCCGCCACTCCCATCTGCGGCAGACCAAACCAGCCATAAATGAGCAATGCATTTCCTGCAATATGTAAAATATTCATACCAATGCCCACGATCATCGTATCTTTAGTAAAACCATGCGATCGAATAACCGGACCTGCGGTTAGCATGAGCGCTTCCAGAAACAGCGAACCCCCTGCCAGCATCATATAAATCTCTGCATTTTCCTTAATCGTCGGAGTAATATGGTAAAAGGATAGCAAAAAATCCCGACTGACAATAAACATCAAGCTCAATGCCAGACCAAACACCAGATTAAAGGTTAGTGCCGAAGCCGTAACACGGCTTGCATCCACATGCTTTTGCGCCCCCAATAGCTGAGCAATGATCACACCTACACCAAGACCAAGCAGATTGAAAAGTATAATCGTAAATTCAATCAACTGTCTGGACACACCCACAGCCGATACAACCTCATCAGAAACATGGCTTAGCATGAACGTATCCACGCTACCCATCAAAATGTGAAACAACATCTCTATAAAGATCGGCCAAGTGATTGCAAAAACCGTCATCGTTTTAATGACTTGCGCTTGCTTGGGAGCGTTTTCCTGAGACAGTGACATCCTTTCGTATTCCTCCTAAATGCGAACCCAATCATTACTTACTTATTACTTATATCATTTATATCGATAACAATTACTCATTCAAAAAAAGTCATATGCTTTTTCATTTTATAATATTCCAGGCGGTCCCGCAATTGTCCTGTGTGGAATTCATACTTATGTCCGTCTGGATCTGTAAAATAGACTGGCCTTTTGTCCTGTTCATTCCGTTCTCGTCCGGACAAAATGATGACATTAAAAGTTCTCAGCTTGATAAGCGTGGTATTCAACATGATTCGATTGTCCATTGCAGAACGTCCTTCTTGTGGTTTTCGTTCAGGTAGACCTCGTTAAAATAATAATTTCTTATCAAAAAAAGACTATAACATCATCAAGATTGATGTTATAGTCTTTTTTTTAAAACTGGTCAAGAAAAAAACATCTTGGTTTTCATAGTTAAATTCTAGACTACCGCTCTTTAATTCAGCTAACGTTTCCTAAGCCTAAAGTATGGGCTTCTCAGACAATGAGCTTCATAAACTTAGTTGACCTACCTTGTAGTTCTGATAAATATGAGATTCAAAGAATAGAAACTGAAAAGGAAGCAAAGAATTCAGGAAAAATTTTAGTGGATAATGGTTTGAATACAGCTTCTTTCCACCATTTCTTCTCCATTTGCTTTCCTCTCCTTATTTAGCGTTTTTTAAGAATTCAAGCTCTTTGACAATACCGGGAAATAATTTATCTAGGTTGTAAAATGCCAGCAATACAATTTGCAGGGCAGCCAAGATAATTGGAACGTAGATAAACATGAAATGAATAGACGCTAGCGCTGTGGCACTGATTGTAGCTTGTCCACCAGCATATCCCCCCAATGCCAGTCCCCAACCGATGAGTGCCGCTCCGAAACCGCCTCCCGCTTTTGTGCCGAAACTACCCGCACTGTACACCAGTCCTTCGGTGCGCATCCCTGTCTTCCATTCGCCATACTCAATGGTATCTGACAACATGGCAAAGAAGGTTCCGAGAATAGCGGCATGTCCAAGCGCTTTAATAACGAGTCCCAGGCAGACCGCCATAAGACTTGCGGGACTGACGGCAATAACAAGCGATCCCACAATCAGGAGGATACTTCCGATAATGGATGAATTTCGTTTCCCGATCCGCTTGACGACGGGTGGCAATAACAGATAACCAAGCAGGGAAGGAAGGAGTAAGGATATGCCGAGCACCCCAATCAGATTGGCGTCTTTTAACACATAACGTGCGTAGTAAATATTCATACCTGTGCCCAGTGAGTTATTTATGAAATAGACCACAGCAAACCCAAGAATCAATTTCCAATACTTATTACGCATCAGCGCTCCAAAAGCACGTCCAAACGGAATTGGCTTCTGTACAACAGATGGAGTAACCCTTTCTTTGGTACTGAAGAAGGTAACGAGAAATAAGAAGGTTCCGAGCAAACCAAACAGAATAAAGGTGAAAATCCACCCCTTTTGACCGCCGCCGAACGACTTCACTAACGGAAGGGTGAAATAATTAATTAACAAGGCACCAATATTCGCCAGAGACATACGAAAAATATTAAGAAGAGAGCGCTGGTAAGAATCCTGCGTTATCATGGAATTAAGCACACCATAAGGGACATTAATGCTGGAATAGATAATGTTCATCAGCAGATAGGTAACGTAAATGTATAGAATAGTGATCGTCATATTTCCACTTGGAACCGTGAACAAGAGAATTCCAGACAACGCAAATGGCCCGGACATCCACAGTAACCAAGGACGGGCTTTCCCGTGTCTGCTCTTCGTTTTATCGATCAAAGCCCCAATCGCGACATCAATAAACGCATCCAGTACACGCGCAACTAGCATTAAAGTACCAATGACCCCGGCGCTGATCCCGATTACATCTGTGTAAAAGTAGGACAGAAAAGTCATTGCGGCGGCAAACAGCAACTGGCTGGCAAAATCACCGAATCCATAACCCATCTTTTCTTTCAGCGTAATATTTGAATCGGTTTGCTTTGAAGCCTCATTTCCCATTACAACAATATCGCTCGAACTTCTCATGCTCATGCTCCTTTTCCCTTGTTATTCTCTACAATCCCAAGCCATAAGGAAAACGTTTTCTTGATAATCAAAAAAACAAGCCGAAATACCTTGAATTCAGCTAGTTATTTGGTAAAAACAATCATTTATCTCCAGAAAATACTAGAAAACGTTTTCCGGAGTTGATTATACTCCCCCTATAAACCAAGGTCAAGCGCTTTCTTTGCTCTGGAATCTTTGTTAAACTCAATAAACTGATATAATAAATTCAATTGACTTTGAGAACCTTTTTCTAAATAAATACTTGCTTGAAAGTCGGTGTGTACAATGAAAATGACTATAAAAGATGTGGCTCGAATGGCCAACGTCTCCATTTCAACGGTTTCCAGAGTGATCAATAACAGCCAGACGGTGAACAGTGAAATACGCAAACGAGTTCTAGAGGTCCTTGAAGCCACTCAATTCCGTCCAAATGCCATAGCGCGGACACTGGTAAAGAATAATACATCTCTGATTGGAGTACTTCTGCCCGAGATTAAAAACAATGTCTTTGATAACATGGTTGAAGGCATCAATCAAGTAGCGCATCTATACGGCTTCGATGTCATAATCGCCTTGTCAGGGGGGGGCGCGGACTCTGAAATACACTATTACAATATGTTCCGTGAAATGCAGGCGAGCGGAATTATCATATCGGTAGACGGAATCCGGGATGCGCTATACGCGCTCATTGAAGCGGCGGGAATTCCCTGCATCCTTGTCGGACGGGATTTTCGAGACAAATCCATTCCTTCCGTACATGTTGACAACATAACGGCTGCTTTTGAAGCGGTAACTTATCTAATTCAGCAGGGACATCAGGATATCGCGATGCTGCGGGGAGCTGCGGGAGATATTTCAGTGGGCAGTCAGCGTTTTTTGGGCTATGAACAGGCATTGAAGGCCGCTCACCTGCCAGTACGTCCTGAACGTGTGTTGGAAAGCGGCTTTTCAGTTGAAGACGGCGTAACCTCTATGAGAAAACTTTATCATTCAGGCCCATTGCCCAGTGCGGTGTTCTGCGCGACGGACCGAATTGCCATAGGCGCTATGAACTTTCTGACCGAGAATGGGGTGAAAATACCTGAACAGGTCTCTTTCTTGGGATTTGACGACATTGATATGGCTACAATAATCCGGCCTAAATTGTCAACTGTCCGATATTCAGCATCCGAACTGGGCATGGTCGCCGCCCGCAATCTCATTAAGCTTATTAAAGGAGAGGAATTGGCGGCTGTCCACTGGTCCATATCGCATCAGTTAGAAATTCGGGACAGCAGTGTAAAACATGGGGTATCCTAATCTTTGCATGTTCCTACGCGGTTGCTGGAAGTGCTTCACCGGCTAGGATGGATTTTGTCAGCTCCGACGCTGAATAATGGAAACGTTCTCTTGCAAAGTTTTTCCCAAAAGAGCTTACTACATTCCCATGATTATAATAATAATTATATGGGGGGCTTTTTTTACCGGCGGCCTGATTGTAAGTCAAACTTGGTTAACTTCGGAGGCCTCAGAAGCACCTGAATTTGCTAATAGCTTGTTTGTCTCCTTTGCAAATTTAGGTGTCACGATTGGCACCACCTTAGGCGGATGGTTTCTATCACAGATGGGAACACACCTGATTACCTGGAGTGGAGTATTATTTCTGTGCTTGCATCTATCTGCATTGGGTTAAAAATCAAGTTTTTTGATGTACCGAAAAGAAAATATGATCCTTCCTTGTATGCTTTTATCCCTCTTCCTTACAGCGAATCCTGTTCAGCCAATAGGCCCACGCTTCTGTATATTGATCGAGATCTTCCGGATGATGACGAATGCAGGTGGCTATACGAAAATATAGTCCCAGTAACACTTCCCTGTTTAGCTCGTATTCCCCTGTCATCTCCGGCTCAAGCTTCTCTAAGGAAGGCAAAATGGTATCGATGGTCAGCCTATCCGGTGAAGAACAAAAGGCGTATATCAGATCATATAGGGGTTCTCCCACCACGGGATCAGGATCAATAATACCCGTCAATGTGCCATTTTCGTTAAACACAAAATTATGTACTCCACAGTCGCCATGAAGCAAATATTTAATATTCCGTTGCGGCGATCCAGCCACAAGGGTATGAACGAAACGATGATCCTCACGGGGTAAAATGTCTTGTATGATCTTTCCAGATTCCTTCGTTCTGTGCAGCAGAAAATCTTTCCATTCCACAAACGGGTGGTCCGGATAACCATAATGACGTTCCTCACCAAAAGGCTTATAGTACGAGATCACCTCCGTCGCCAGATGAAGCAACAAATTGCTTTTGTTTCGTCCATGATACTGTGTGAGCCCTGACCTGAACGTGTATACCAAATAACGGTGCAACGGATCTACATAAACCAAACGCGATAGTTTCTCAATCTGTACATAGGTATGTAAAAACTCCGCCTCGGCTTTTACAATCGCATGATCATTTTGCTTAATCACATATCGAGGCCTGGTACCATCCATGACAACAACCACTTCGCTCGAAGTACCGCCGGTCAGCGGTTTGAGATTTTGCATATGGCCTTCAAGCACGCCTGCTGCATAAAGCTCATTCAGGATTAGTTGAACGTCCATTTCACGCCTCCCTCCGTGCGTCTGATCCACAATGCGGCTGGCGATTTTTTGGATAATTTCATTAAGATAATCCCACACGTTCGCCAGCCGCTCTTCTTTTAAAAATAAATCTTTTCATGCTCCGTATAGATTTCAAGCGCCCGCTCCATCTTACGCACATAGGCCTCATCCTGACTAGAACATAGAAATGTAATGTGTCCCGCCTGCGATGGACTGGATTTTGGCGAAGGTTCCAGCAAATTACGCTCAGACAACACCTGTTTCAACCGTCTAACTGTTCCCTGGCTCCCGTCAATTAACTGAATATGAGAAGGCAGTAGTTCCCTTAGAATTTCCTTATAAAAAGGATAATGAGTACATCCCAATACCACCGTACCATATATGTCGAGATTGAACGAAGACAACTCACGGTTAAAATATGCGGACATTTCTGCCCGGTCAAAATTCAACTGTTCGCAATAATGTACTAGCTCCGGCAGAGGTAGTGAGTCCACGCTCCCATGATCGTCAACTCTGGATACGAGTGCTGCATAACAAGATTGTTTCAACGTCAATGGTGTGGCTAACACCAGAACTCTTTTACCATTAGCCCGGTTCATCTCGACCGCTGGCTTCACAGCTGGCTCCATACCAATAATCGGAATAGGATATTCCTTCCTTAGCTCCGCAACCGCGATACTTGTAGCCGTATTGCAGGCAATCACCAGTGCCTTAACATCTTCTTTTAGAATCGTTTGCACTGAAGCCTTGACATAACCAAGCACCTCTTGGGGAGTTTTCGTCCCGTAAGGCACATGAAGGGTATCCGCCATGTATACAAAATTTTCGTTTGGCAAACGTCTTAGTGCCTCGGACAATACTGTAATTCCACCCAATCCTGAATCAAAAAAACCTATCTTCAAGCTACTCACCTTTTTTCATTCAACTATGGTGCCAAATCTTGCTGGCACCATGTTCATTTCCTTCTTCGCCTACTTAAACTATTCTCTTCATTAGACTTTACATTTAAATTTTACCGCAAAACTGATATTTTGCAAAAGAAACACTTGAATTTTACAGTGTAAAAAATAAAGTAGCTTTTCAAAGTAAATTTAATATAAAAGCGTTGACAGATATTATCTTTATATTGTAATATTACATGGTAACTTACTAACTTAACTTACTTATTCAACTTACTTAGGGGGAAATAAATTATGTCTAAAGTATTATTTGTCAAAGCTAATGATCGTACAGCTGAAGAATCTGCAACAGTTAAATTGTATAACGCATTCGTGGAAAGCTACAAATCTTCCCACCCATCTGATGAAATCACTGAGCTGGACCTGTTCTCCGTCGAGCTTCCTTATTTGAACGCTAACATGATCAACGGCACGTTCAAATCCGCTAGAGGCATGGAGCTGAACGCAGAAGAAGCTCGCCTGGCAAACATCGCTAATGGCTACCTGGATCAATTCCTGGCAGCAGACAAAGTCGTATTTGCTTTCCCGCTCTGGAACATGACGATTCCAGCTGTACTGCATACGTACATTGACTACCTGAACCAAGCTGGTAAAACATTCAAATACACTGCTGAGGGTCCTGTGGGTCTTGTAACTGAAACTAAAGTAGCCCTGTTGAATGCAAGAGGCGGCGTTTATTCCGAAGGACCAGCTGCTGCAGCTGAAATGTCCTTGAACTTCATGAGTAACATTTTAACCTTCTTCGGCGTGAAAGACATCGTGAAGGTTGTACTGGAAGGACATAACCAAGCTCCAGATCAAGCACAAGAAATCGTTGCTTCTGCTGTACAACGTGCAGTAGACACAGCAAAATCGTTCTAATCATATATTATGAAGGGAAGAGGATATCCGCGCCCTATATGGGCTGGATATCCTCTTTTTTGTTATAAAATATAAAAACACGTGCTCCCCTGATCTGTAATCAAGCGAAGCACGTGTTTGTGATATGAGATTACGATTACTTCTATTTTAAGGAATGAATTGCTGCACGATTTTTACAACTTTACCGTCACGAAGCGTAACATGGTATGGAAATTGACTGAGGTCCAGAACGTCCTTTTTTGCAAAATCCTTCTCAAACTGTGTCAGCGGAATCGATTCGTTCCATTGTACGTCTGTATCTTCTATGTTACCCGTGTGATCATAAATCTGCACCTCTACCGAAGCATCTGGTGCAACCTGATACACGTCATTTTGCACGGAATTGTTTACGATGTAGTAGCCATCCGGCGCTCCATCCAATCCTGTATTTCCTTCATGCTCCACAAATGCTTTGTCTGCCGCCGCGCCTTCATACCATTCAATCGGGTCTGCCGACAAATAAATTTGTCCGTCACGAATCTCCATTTGGTTTATATATACGGTCTCCTGATTTTCAGCAGCTGCGACAGGCGTGTAGCCTTGCGCTGTTGCTCCTGCCGTCGTAATCAGCATCATCATTAAAGCCAATACGGTCCATTTCGAAGCTAGTTTCATCATGTCTGATCTCTCCTTGCCGTTTGGGTATGTACACGGTGTCTGTAAGCTTCATTACCCTTGTGTACTTATCATAAACGTTGCACGGTTAAAAAGTGTATCAGATACATAAAAAAGAAGTTACGATTTTTTAAGACTTGGTCTTAAAACTTGATAACATGTCCTATTTATCTTTGCTATCTTAATAACCCGACCTGACGTGCCTGTTCTTCGGTGAGAATAAACTCCTCATTTTGCCATACTTCGTCCTCTTTGGTTACAGCAAACATCCCCATGATCTCTGTCCATATTCCTTTGTCGACGGCTTCCTTTTGTGTAATGATAATTTTCATGAGAATTCCTCCTCCTGTAGAAATACATGCAATCCAACGCTGTCGATTTGTGTGGCCCACTACGCGAACAGATGGTAGGTCAAATATAATACTTTTATTTAAAGCCTCTACCTCTTATATGGAACTCACAATGCTTGTCCTAGATTTACATTATCGGAGTGCTTGAGGGCTTCTTGTCCCGCTTATAACATATGTACCCTTTTCCTACCGATATTATTCGTATCTTATTTGTAACCTTAAAATTTTAGTTTATTTTCGTAGTTAGTGACTTCTTTAGAAATGACTAAGCCCTAAAATAAAAACGGCTGTAGGTTATCCTACGAGCCGTTTTCACTAACAATTTTTCTATGCTTGGTTAATCTATTAGTACCATCAACATATACATATTCAATGGCTGTCAAAGCATTAAAGCAGCGGAGCGTTCGCCTTTGCCCCTGGATTTCTACCCTTGAACATACAAACAAGAAATCTGGGGGCATTTCCTAATTTTTATACAGAAAAGTAAAAAGGCTGTACGCATACTGGCTTGGACACGGTTACTTGTTGCCCGGTGTAGGTCAAGCGTCCACTTACCTTGTCCACTTTGAACGTAACGATGTTATTGGTGTCGCGGTTGGCCACGAGCATATGGTTACCATTTGGAGTCAATGCAAAATGGCGTGGATGCTCTCCTTCGGCAGATACATGCTCCACCAATCTCAGCTTGCCAGTTGCTCCGTCTACAGCGTATACCACAATGCTGTCATGCCCACGGTTGGAACCGTACAGATAAGCTCCATCCTCCGAAATTGCAACTTCAGCAGTTGTGTTTTCACCTGTAAAGTCAGACGGCAATGTCGGTACGCTCTCAAGCTCAGTGAGCTTACCAGCCTCTGCATCATATGCAAAAGAAGTAATGGAAGAATCCACTTCGTTAATGACAAAAGCAAATTTACCATTTGGGTGGAACGTCAAATGACGTGGACCTGCACCTGCATGGGTTTTCGTTTCACCATGAAGCACCAGTTGTCCTTTGCTGTCATCAATGGTATAAACACGGATCAGATCCAGACCGAGATCTTGTACGAACAGGAAGCGACCATCTGGACTAAAGAAACTGGAATGTGGATGTGGACGATCCTGACGTTCAGGGTGCGCTCCTTTGCCCTCGTGCTGTTTAACATCCAGCAACTCACCAATACGTCCGTCCTCAGTCAGAGACACCAGTCCCACCATACCTCCGTGGTAGCTGACTACAATAAGGTAACGATCAGATGGATCACGCTGAATGTGGCAAGTTGTTGCACCCACGTTTTCCGCACGATTCAGCAATGTAAATGTTCCTTTAACTGGATCAATTTCGAAAACAGAAGCTTCGCCTACTTTTGCTCCTGCAGCAGAAGTCGTCTCCCCAATGGAATACAGCTTCCGATTTTTGACGTCCACATTCAGGAATGTAGGATTTTTCAAGCCGGAGAACTCATCCTGTAGTGTAAGTGCTCCTGTCTGTTCATTAAAAGTATACGAATAAACTCCGTTACCTTCCAATTCGGCGTAAGAGCCTGCGAATACGAGCAATTTTTGTTGCGCTGTCATGGTTGTGTCCTCCTTGGATTAAAAAAATGATGGGCAATTAGAATGATTGCTCCTGTTACAGATATCGCTTTAAGAGGCGCGCTCCACCACGGGCTCTGTGGACAACGTCACATTTCCCGCTACAGCACGCGAGATCATGCATGAGGTTTCTGCCTGCTCTGCCAGTCGCAATGCTTGTTCGATCTGCGATTCTGTCGCATCGGCGGCCAATTGAACCTGCGGACGATGCACAATTCGGCGATATGTAAAAATATTGTTCGTTACATCGACAATCCCTTCGGATTTCAGCGCCAGTGACGCCACCGGGAGACTCGCGCGCTCCATCATCGCCGCCAAAGTAATCAAATAGCAGGTAGCGGCGGCACCGAGCAGCATTTCATCTGGATTGGTGCCCACACCAGGGCCTCCCATCTCGGCCGGGATCGAAATTGCAGTCCGCAACTGTCCAGCCTCAATACGACCGTCACTGTTGCGCCCCCCGTTCCAGTCTGCCTTGAGCAGAAAGGTATGCTCCATTTCAGGTCACTCCTCTCTCTTATATTATGAATCTTCACACAGGTGAATGTAAAGGTTAGTCAATCTCCTGATTTTTGGTTTCCGTACCCAGCAACCATACAGCCGCTGCTCCGATCAAGATAGCTACGAAGAAAATCACAAAGATAGATGGTAACACTACGCCCTGTCCTACGAGTATACCGACTGCAAAAGGCCCGATAACGCCTCCAATACGACCAAACGCAGCCGCCATACCCACACCGGTTGAACGGACGGCTGTCGGGTACAATTCTGGTGTATAGGCGTACATGGCTCCCCATGCACCGAGATTAAAAAAGGACAAGCAGATACCAGCAGCTAGCAGCATTCCCGCCGTTTCCGAGGTGCCAAACCAAATGGCAGACACGGCTGTGAGCAGCAAGTAGATGATCAGTACGAATTTGCGGCCCAGCTTTTCAATTAGATAGGCGGCGGTAAAGTAACCTGGGAGTTGGGCAAGCGTCATGATCAGCACATACTCAAAGCTTTTAACCAGTTCGAAGCCTTTCATAAACATAATGCTAGGCAGCCACAGGAACATGCCGTAGTATGAAAATACAACTGTGAACCATAAAATCCACAGCATCAGCGTAGACTTGCGATTAGGTCCCGACCAAATCGAAGCCAATCGTGCACGCAGCGGAAGTTTAACGCTTTGCAGCTTGTAACGCGGTGAATCATCAATAGCTCTACGCAGATAAAGAGCGTACAGCGCAGGTACTGCGCCGAGAATAAATGCCATTTGCCAACCATACTTTGGAATAACAAAATAAGCAATAAGAGCCGAAAGGATCCAGCCTGCCGCCCAGAAGCTTTCCAGCAGCACAACCGCTCTCCCTCGTTCTTTCACAGGCACTGATTCTGACACCAGCGTCGAAGCAACCGGCAATTCCCCGCCCAAGCCTGCACCAGCAATAAAACGCAGCACCAGCAGCATTCCGAGGCCTGTCGCCAAAGCTGATAAGCCGCTGGCAATAGAAAAGATCAACAATGTCCACACTAAAATGGCGCGTCTGCCGTAACGATCAGCCAAAATCCCCGCCATAGCGGCTCCGAACACCATTCCTATCGAATTCATTGCAGTCAGCAGTCCAATTTGCTCAGATCCCAGATGCCACTCCTTTGCCAACGCTGCGACTATAAATGAAAGCAGCCCTACATCCATAGCATCAAACAGCCAGCTAAGCCCTGCACTGAACAGCAATTTTCTTTTTTTGGCTGGTGGTAATGAAGTTAAGTCACTCATGATTCGCTCTCCCTTAAAAATATATCGTATGTAGACGTATATTCAGGTGTCTTGTCACCTGTATCCTAGCATCTATTGTACCGTAAGCTTCCTTAATCTGCGAGCTTTTTAACACAGAAAAAAACGGAAGATTGCCTACGGCAATTCTCCCGCCTTCTGGAACCTGCCACTTACCGGTTTTGGACCAGACCGATGATCGTCACCATGAGCACCAGCAGCTGGATGAGTGTATCGTTACTCATTCCAATCGCCTCCATCCCATATGAGATACTCCTTCGGCCGTTTCCCCTCTCCCCGGATCATGACGCTTGTTCCCCAATACATACCTATGCAGGTGGCGGGAAGCTTATGATCAATAATGGATGAAAATCTCCATACGTTTAAGGTTTAATCCAGGACCACTGCAAATCCATTTCCTGAATACATTCACGGTTATCATGTTCATCATTGGCCACCAGCGGGGTCACTGGATAGATGTTCATGTCGCCTTGCTCATACGTGCGCAATAGAGGCAGCAGCTCATCTATGTTCTGGACAGACGGATCCAGCCATGAATTTATATGATCAGCTTCCAAAATAGCTGGCATGCGGGTATCGAATTCACGTATATCCGTATTAGCATGAACTGTCATCATCGTACAGGTGCGTAAAGGCTCCTTACGACTATCATGCCATACTTCATATAGCCCCGCGACCGCAAACATCTTCTGTTCCGGCAGTACCACCCTTACAGCACACATGCGTTTGCCTACTTTTCGCCAATAATAAAATCCATTGCATGGAATGATACAGCGTCGGGTTTCCGCCATCTTGCGATAACTCGGATTTACCCGAACCGTATTTAAGTCTGCATTGACACAATCCTTGCCCCAGTAGGGAATAAATCCCCAACGAAATTCATCAAGTACCCGCTCTCCATCCTGATGCAGCACAATTGGAACATGCTGAGTAGGACTCATGTTATAGCGTGTTTTGTAATAATACATCACCCGTTGTATACCAAAGTGATCCCTCACCTCATCTACATCAGCCGATAACGAAAACCTTTTGCACATTTGCTATTCATCCTTCCGCCTTTTTCACCTATTGTGCGGATATACAAGGAAAAATATGCATATGCAGGTTATGCAAAAATCCAATAAACGCCAAAACATATAGCAATATCCCCGCAGTTGTAAAGCTACGGGGATAGATACTAGCTTATATTGTTATTACTTCTTTTCTACCGCGTGACCGCCAAATTCATTGCGCAGTGCAGCAACCACTTTCCCGTTGAACGTGTCCGCATCAAGAGACCGGTAGCGCATCAGCAGGGACAAGGCAATAACTGGTGTAGCAGCCTGAATGTCCAGTGCTTCTTCAACCGTCCATTTTCCTTCACCAGAAGAGTGCATAACCCCACGGATTTCGTCCAGGTTTGCATCTTTGGAGAATGCACGTTCAGTTAAGCCCATCAACCAAGAGCGGATAACAGAACCGTTGTTCCACACACGCGCTACTTGTTCATAATCAAAGTCAAAGTTGCTTTTTTCCAGCACTTCAAATCCTTCACCGATGGAAGCCATCATGCCGTATTCCACACCGTTATGAACCATTTTCAGAAAATGTCCGCTTCCGGATTTACCTGCGTACAAATATCCATTTTCCACTGCTGTGTCGCGGAAAACAGGCTCAACAACCGCCCAAGCTTCCGGATCGCCACCGATCATATAACAAGCGCCATTGCGTGCGCCTTCCATCCCGCCTGAAGTTCCAGCATCCATGAAGCTGATACCATGTTCTTTTAGACGGGCATGACGAGCAATAGACTCTTTGTAATGAGAATTACCACCTTCAATAATGATGTCCCCTTTGGACAACATCGGTTGAAGCTGATCCAGCACAGAATCAACAATTTGGTGAGGAACCATGATCCATAATACTCTAGGGGATTGAGTTGCCTGTACAAGCTCTTCCAATGTAGAAGCCCCTTTAGCTCCATAATCCTTCATTTCTTGGATTGCGGCTGCATTGACGTCGTAAGCGACAAGTTCATGCTTATGATCAATCAAATTTTTCCCGAGATTCAAACCCATTTTTCCCAAACCAATTAATCCTACTTGCATAGTAAAGGCCTCCTGCCGTAGCAAACATATTTTGTATATACTTTCTTGTTACTGTTAAGAACGAACGACTGCTTTCTCAGAGCTTTCGGTTTTTTCATCCAGCCACCATGTAAAGCCTTGCTCCTCTAACAATTGATCTGAAGCTTCTGGACCGTAAGAGCCTGCTGCATACGTGTGTAGTGGAACCTCACCACGAGCAAAAGCTTCCAGTACAGGTTGAACCCACACCCATGAAAGCTCAACTTCGTTCCAATGAGCAAAAAAGGTGGAATCTCCGCGCAGCGCATCAAAGATGAGGCGCTCATAAGCTTCTGGTACATCCTTGGCCTCGGAATGATAATTCATCAGAACCGTTTCCAGTTGACCATTGTTCAGCGGATCTCTGCTGTTCAGACGCAGCGTTACCTTTTCATCCGGGTTAACATGGATGATCAGCAGGTTCGGGTCAGTCGGTTGCCCTTGAGCGGCATAAGGATCTGTGCTGTCCTTTTTGAATTCCACGACGATACGAGTAGATTTTTCTTTCATGCGTTTGCCGGTACGAATATAGAACGGCACACCCGACCATTGTTCGTTGTCAATCCATAGGCGAGCTGAAATGAAAGTATCATTTTGCGAATCAGGTCCGATATCCGGCTCTTCTTTATAGGAAGGAACTGCTTTTCCGTTGATCTCACCGTTGGTATATTGGCCTCTAACCACGCTGGAAGCAATATCAGAAGGATCAAGTGCACGAAGCGCGTCCATAACCTTGCTTTTTTCGTCACGCACCTGGTCAGCCGTGACATGTCCCGGCTTGTTCATAGCCGCCATCATCAATACCTGCAGCATGTGATTTTGTACCATATCACGAATAGCGCCGGAGTGATCATAGTATCCTGCTCGCTCCTCTACTCCTACAGTCTCAGAAGCGGTAATTTGCACATTGGCGATGTACTGATTGTTCCATATTCCTTGAAGCAACGGATTAGCGAATTTTAAGGCTTCAAGGTTTTGAACCATGGGCTTGCCTAAGTAATGGTCAATACGATAAATCTCATCCTCAGCAAATGTTCTGCTCAGGCGATCATTCAACTCACGTGCGGATTCCAGATCGTGACCAAATGGTTTTTCGATAATGAGCCGTTTCCAACCCTTTGTTTCAGCTAAACCACTCTCCCGAATATTGAGGGCAATCACATCAAAAAATTCCGGTGCCACCGATAAGTAAAACATGCGGTTCCCCGGAATTCCCAAGTCATTTTCACGTTGCTCAGCAAGCTGTAGCAGCTTTTTATAATCTTCCGGGTGGTTGACGTTCAATGCGCTGTAACGGAAAGCACTTAAGAACTGATCCATCTGTGCACGGTCTTCATTCACGTGTCTGGAAAAATCCTTAATGGATTGCTCTACATTACTTTGAAATTGCTCGTCTGCCACTTCACGACGCCCCATCCCAATTACAGAAAAGGAAGCCGGAATTTTACCTTCTACAAACAAATTATACAAGGCAGGGTAAATTTTACGTTTAGCCAAATCCCCTGTCGCTCCAAATAAGACAAATGTCATTGAATCCATGAATTATTCCTTCTTCCCATTATAAAGATGAGGTTATTAAAAGTTACCTGAGGAATTAACGTAACCCATAATACACCCAAAATAAGGGGCAAGTCAATCAAATTTTAGCGAAATCGTGAACATTCGATATATCCTGTAATGATAACGTTTTCTGTGGTATGATTGACGAAAGGAAAGAGAAAAAAATGTTAAATATGTCACAGTTGACACAAAGCGTTATAGTTACTATTGGTATACAGAGTTACTTTTAGTATACTGTTTAAAACAACAATGAAATTGAGGGGATTCAGATGAGCGACGACAGGCAGCCTAAGCTTTTGTGCGGTAAGGTGGAACAGTCCTTTCAGATCATCAGCAAAAAATGGACCGCTCTCATCATTCATACTTTGATGGAACATCCCAAACGATTTAGTGAAATTCACGTCTCCATACCCGATCTTAGCAAACGCATGCTGAACGAACGCATCAAGGAACTAGAGCTTTCCGGCCTGATCCTTCGCAATGTCATCACAGAGCGGCCTGTGCGTACCGAGTATTCGCTGACACGCAAGGGTAAAGAGCTAGGTGATGCATTGAATGGTGTGGAGAGCTGGGCCGAGAGATGGCTTTAACTTCTAACAGGAGATCGTCACACATGGTCTCCTGTTATTGTGTTACCCCATGTGGATCATAATACAGACTACAGTACGAAAATAATGGAACAACCACGCAGCAGCTCATGATTTCAGTCTGAGCCAAGGAAGGAAGAGAACGATGGCTTTTGGCATTACCCGGCAGGAGCTTATGGCCTGGAAAAGAGAGGTCAGTCGTGGTGAAATTGCTTTTCTGACACATTACTGGCTGGATGATCGCTTTCCAGGCATTACAACCGTCACCAAGGTGGGATGTTCTGATTTGGACAAGCTGCGCTTATGGTGCAACCATAACGGATTGGACCCCCAATATATTCATCAACGTCAGGCCTATCCGCATTTTGATCTTATCGGCAACAAACAGACAGAAATTTTACGTAAGTACGGCATGAGCGATCAATTAAAACGCTTTGAACTTCATCTCCCAACGAGTACACGCCCATCGTTCTAAACCGCAGCTCTCAGAGCTGCGGTACTTTTGTTTTCATACCCGTTAATACCTTGTGTATCCAAATCGCTGACATAGCTCCTTCTCCCATCGCCACAGTCGCTTGCTCGGCATGAACTCCTAAGTCCCCGGCTACCCACACATTTTCCACATTTGTCATTTTGCTGCGAGGATGAGTTTCAATGTGCTTATTATGCAGCAGATGTACACCCAGTTGCTCTGCCAGCTCTGAATGAACATGATTGCTGCCAAAAGCTAAAAAGCCCCGCTCTGCTCGAACTACTTGTCCATCAGCCAGTCGCACTCCTTCAAAACAGCCCGGTTCTCCGGTTATAATCTCAGAAATAGCGGCTTCCTTATAGCCAATCCCTTTTTCCCACAGCTTTTCGCCCAGCTCGTCCGGCACCTCTGAACGCTCATGATTGACATATACAAGTTGATCGGTGCGCTCTGATAAAATCAGAGCCATGGAAGCTCCTGCTTTGCCAGCCCCCATGACGACCGTACTGCGATCCTGAACCTCATAACCGTCACAATCCGGGCACACATATACACTGTTGCCCAAGCAAGCTTGTAACCCATCCAGTTTTGGAAAACGATCCGTTAGCCCTGTCGCCAACAGCAGCGTCTTTGACGAATACATGGAGCCTTCCTCCACTTGAATGTCAAAAAGCTCATCCCTTTTGACGGCTTTGACCGCCTTTTCTTCAACAAACTCAGTTCCTAGTTTCGTAGCCTCGCTACGTCCACGCCGTCGCAGCTCTTCACCAGAAATTCCCTCAGGAAATCCCAAAATATTATGATATTGATGACACAGCGTAGACCGACCATAGCCGGAATCTATTACCAGCACCCGATGACTGCTGTATCTTCCCAATTGAATGGCTGCTTGCAAACCGGCAATTCCCCCGCCAACAATAATGCAATCATAGTTCATCACTTTTCCTCCTTTGAATGCGCGTTATCCTAGACAGCTGCATAAAACCGCAATCACATCTATGTAAACTTCTCATCCAATTTTAAACATAATATCACCCACTAACGGATGAATTAACCGCTGTGTCTGTATATATCAAAGCTTACATATCTTAAAAATGGAATGGCAAAGAGCACTGTAGATACCCACAGTGCTCTAATCAGGCTGAACCTGAAACGTCATTTTATCGTGAAAATTATTTAAATGTTTTTACACGTTCTTCAATAGGCTGGAATTCTTTTTCACTTGGTTGGAATGTCGGTTTACCAAATGGCATTTCAGCAATCAGTTTCCAATGCTCAGGAATGTTCCATTCGTTTTTCACTTTTTCATCAATCAAAGGGTTGTAATGCTGAAGGGATGCGCCCAATCCTTCTTGTTCCAGAGCTGTCCATACAACCAATTGCAACATACCATTAGATTGGTTAGCCCAGATTGGAAAATTGTCCGCATAGGCTTCGAATTGTTGTTGCAGACCAGCTATCACGTTATTGTCTTCAAAGAACAAGACCGTTCCGTAACCGCTGCGGAAACCGTTCATTTTCTCAGCAGTAGATTTGAATTGTTCTTCATTGCCTACCACTTCCCGCAAAATATCTTCTGTAATATTCCACAGTTTGTCATGATGTTCTCCAAGCAACACTACGGCGCGTGAAGTTTGGGAGTTGAACGAGGTAGGTGTGTACTTTACAGCTTCCTCTACAATCTCTTGAATTCGTTGGTCAGAAATGACCTGTTCTTTGCTAATACCATAATAGGAGCGTCTGTCTTTCAGAGCTGTGAAGAAATCTTTAGTCATTTTGTTACCTCCTGAGAAAAATCAATTACTTTTCGTAACTTAATATACATTGCATATATCTTAAAGTCAAGAGTTTTCTTTTTGAATATTACCAGTTAGTTGATGATTATACGCCACCATTGTATTTTTTCTCACTGGAAGAGGTGTGCTTGGTTGCATCCTTGTCTCTCTCCTCCTGTCTTTCCATCTTCAAATCCTCTACAGGAATGGCGTCTACTGTCTGCTCGATCTCAAAACGGTCGAACAAGCTTTCCTGCTCTGTTGGATACTGCTCTGCATGATCTCGATTGATCGACTGTTCCTGATGTTGAGACTCCGTTGTTCCTTTCCCCGTCTGTCCTTTCTGCTCATTCTGATCGTGCAGGTTATCTTCAAATGGGGCCATTTTATTTCCCTCCCTATCGGATTGGTGTCCACAATATACTTTTACCTTTCACATCGGAGATTAAACGCAAAAAAGAGAAAATCTCTTCAAAGATTTTCTCTACTCATGTTCTTATAGATGGTCGATTGGATTATTCCGAGTTGGATTGACCTGTACACTCATAAAAAAGATGAGGTACCAGCCTCTCTCCTGTTACGAGCTTCTGTACCAGTTGAGTCCCCGAGTCGGGGGTCATTTGACCATACCAGTCCCCTTGAGGATAGACGATCACAACCGCAGCATCATGACAACGCCCATTACAGCGAGTTCTGGTCGTGTGAATATATGCCTCTGCATTTTGTTTACGAATTTCATCCCGAATTGCCTGTGTAACTTCTTCACCCTCATGTCGCATACATGTGCCTCCATTGCAAATCAATACATGATGCTTCATTGGTTCTAATTCAAAAATAGCCATAGCTTCCCCTTTAATCAACAGTTGTTGGTTTTAAATCAATGTTTATCTGGATAAAGAACAAGCTGTGCTTCCATCTGACCAGCTTCAATCGTCAGCACGATAAATGAATATTCGTCTTGACCGCGTTTGTCCGTCGGAGACCCCGGATTAAGGACAAGCTGACCGTCAATCGTTTTGAGCACCGGAATATGAGAATGTCCATAAATCAGGCAATCCAGCGTTTCTCCCTTAAACGTATTCAATGCGATATTTTCTGTCGTGCCTCGCCAGCCGTGACCGTGAACCATGCCGATTCGCTTGCCTTGGGCTTCAACGATTCGCTGATAGCCTAGACGCTCCACGATGTCCACTCCATCATTGTTTCCGGCAATGCCTTGCACAGGCGCAAATTCAGCTAGACGTTCATATACGAACCAATCCGTCCAGTCTCCGGCATGGAGAATGAGGTCACTGCCTTTTAACTCCTGTACCAGTCGACTAGGCAGTGTTTTGCCTCTGTGCGGCATATGAGTGTCTGAAAGTACGATGATTTTCATATTAATTGCTCCTTACCAGCGTCTTTACACAGATGAACTTTGTTGCCCCACGCGCTGCTGAAGTGCCTGCTCCAAATCTCGCAGCGTAACGGTCTCGAAAAACGTCTGTATTTTCTGCTCTGCCACGGTATATAAACCATCCAACAATGCGTCTATGTTCCTGCCTACCTCACAATTAAGATTGCTATCGGTGTGGATGGCGAACAACGGACCTTCATCCTTAGTCGCTTCATAGATCATTTTCAGATTGATGTTTGAACTGGACATGCTTAGACGAAAGCCGCGTGCTCCAGGCGATGAATCAACCAAACCCGCTTGCTTGAGGCGGCTCATAATCCTTCTCACAACTACCGGGTTTGTATTGATGCTGGAAGCTATAAGTGACGATGTCATTCGCTCCGGTGCCCCTTCAGCCAGAAGAAGCAGACAATGGATACTAACGGAAAAATGGGTACTCATGTTAACCACCTTTATGTGTGTGCCTCATTAAATGTTTGATAAAATACTTGTTTCCATCATACCACAATAGAGGCACCAACACAGTGCTAACTGCACCTTACTCCGGAAAATAGTCATTTTCAGGACGTACTCGCACCTTTAATTGGCGCACACTATATTCCAACTGTTTTACGATATCCTCCAGTTGACGACGGTCAAGTCCATTAAGGTCAGCCGCTGGCTTGGGTGCATTTTTCAAATCACGTATGGTTGCCTGCTGCTCCTGCCACTTGTCCATCAGGTCGGCTATATTCGCATAAAAGCGTTCATAATCCTTGATCACTTCATCCAGAAAGGCATCTACCTCGTCCGGATCATAGCCGCGCATTTTATTCTTAAACTGTTTCTCATGAATGGAGAGCGCGTCCAGCTGAATGCCCAGTTGTTTAAACAACTGCTTTTGCTTATCCAGACGACGCTTCATATGTTCATCCATCGGTTATTCCCTCCTTAACACACTATTCTTTTTATATCACATTCTAGGCTGGGAATAAAAGTCTCTGCTGATTGCCCGGCCCTATGAACGGGTATAAAAGAGCATACGTGTCACTTATACAGACCACGAAGGGGAGAGATGATCATGAATCATTTGAACGATCCGCAGCTTGCAGAGCTGAAACATATGTTGTTGGAGCAGAAAAAGGATTTAGAAAAGCATTTTGAACAAAACGGTCAGGCAAACACTCAATTGGGAGAAACACTGACAGATTCCACAGGTGAGCTCTCGTCCTATGACAATCACCCCGCTGATATAGGGACAGAAACCTTTGAACGGTCCCGTGATCTGGCGATTAATGATTCGCTGCAAAACGAGCTGGAGCAAGTCAATGCAGCCCTTCAGCGGATAAAGGACGGGACGTACGGAATATGTGTGGAGAGCGGGGAAGAAATTCCTTTTGAACGGTTACAAGCCATTCCATATACAGCCTATACCGTCGAGCACACGCCAACTCGAGAATTATCGAATGACCGTCCGGTAGAGGAACAGGTCATGACTCCGCCGCCCAAGGGTGCAGGTGAGGTTCGCCAACGGAATGCAGGACGATTTGACGATGCAGGCGCATGGGACGCCGTGGAAAAATACGGTACATCGAATTCGCCTGCAACTTCCGCCAAGCGTGATGTCACAGATTATGATGAAAATATGTGATGCTCGAATGTCCAAAGACTCATTGAAAATACCTATGTATTTGTCATCTAAAAAAGCAGCTTGTCCTTTTGACAAGGCTGCTTTTTTAGATCTTCTAGGAATACGGTACACCGCTTATCCAATTTCTATCCGTTTCCGACTGCGAGCTGACTCAATACAAGCATCGATCACCTTCATATTGCTCACCGCATCTTCTGGCTCATACGGCAACGGGACACCGTCAAGCACTGCTTTAGCAAAAGCATCCGCTTGCAGTTCAAAAGAATTAAAACCTTTCAGACGTTCCTCACGCGTAACCGAACCGACGTGGACGAAAATTTGCGGTACCACAGACGTTCTTTCCCAGCCGAACATTTTGGGCATCGCAATCGTACCCTTGCTACCGAGAATTTCCATGTTGGAACGATTGGCTGCCCACATGCCACAATCGAAAGTAAGATTGATTCCACCCGGAAATTCCAGCAAGCCGGAAGCCATCATATCGACGTTGTCATGCTCCGGGGAAAATAAGGCATGTACCGTCACTGCCTCCGGCTCCCGATCCAAATACATACGAGCGGCTGATATCGGATAGACACCCACATCATATAGCGAGCCGCCGCCCATGTTTTTATTAAAGCGCACATTATCTGCCTGATCGGTATTGTTAAACGTAAACGTGCAATGGATGCCGCGAATGTCACCAATTTCCCCACTATTGATAATTTCCTTAATTCTTCGATGTTTGGGATGATAACGATACATAAAAGCCTCTGCAAAGATCACTCCTGCACGTTGACATGCTTCAATCATGCGGCTTGTACCGGCCGAGCTAAGAGAAGATGGTTTTTCACACAAAACGTGCTTCCCAGCCTCCGCCGCCCGAATGGTCCACTCTTCATGCAGATGGTTTGGCAACGGAATGTACACCGCTCCGATTTCGGGATCAGCCAACAGTTCATCATAGCTTCCATAACTTTTTGGAATATCGAACTCCCGGGCGGCCTCAGCGGCTTTATCCGCATTACGACTAGCAATCCCAAGCACTTCTCCGCGTTCGGATTGCTGAATCGCAGGAATTACAGCGATTTGGGCGATCTCCGCAGTGCCTAAAATTCCCCATTTCAGCTTTCTACCCATCATTCTCATCCTTTCGTGGTTAGGAATAGTTGTCTTGTTCCGCTTTATGCAGCATACCTAAGCAACGGTCCAAATCAGCTTTGACCTGCTTCTTGTACAGTCGGGCTTTCTCCTCCCCATCATCTGTAAAGTGATAGAGTACAATCTCCTGAAAATCCACGCGCGGGTCTGTTCCTTTCAATCGCTTGGTACGGTAAAAAACGCCTTCCTGTACCAGCTCATGCAGCGCCCGGTAAACTTCGCTCTGAGGCGGAACATATCCAAACCCACTAAACTCATCCTTCATCGATTCGAGCATCTGATATCCATAACCGCGATGCCTCTCCACCATTGTGATCAGATAAATTTTGATAAAAGCCCGCTGGGATATCATAAACGCCATTTCACAGCCTCCTCCACACCTTATTCATACACCTTACCTTCCATTATAAACCACTCTGCGTCCATAGACTATTTCCTTTGATGAGATAAGAGTTTATGAGAACTCTCCATCCCTTGTGACCTGTTTTAAGATGATGAGAGACATAGAATGAGGCGATATAGAGTAGTGTGCGAAGCGCTGAGAAATGAGTTTATGGTTTACTATTATGAATTTTTCATATTTTGAAATAATATAATATCAGTCAAAAAAGTATCCCTTGGCCTTATTTCTTGGCTTTGGGATACTCTTGTGAACATATGTGATTGGATTATCAAATCAAGCTTGCTTTTGTACGGCTGGCGGACTCCCAGTCGGGCGAGGACGAACCCGAAGCCCCACGATCCATTTGCCCAGAGGCAAACGTGCCAGCAGCCATGTTCCGGCAACGGAAAAGATCATACAGAGAACGAATGAAGCCAGCATACGAAGAACGTGGCTCCAGTCTGCAAACAACGTCTCGTCAAAATAATAGGTCACACGCAGCATAAAGGCATGCATGAGATACGCTCCATAGGACAACGTTCCGATGGCCGTCAGCATACTCGCCGCACGTCCCCCCTTATGAGCAATCCACGTCGCTACCCGATAAGCTACAAAAATAGACGCGACGCAATATACAGCCATGACCGGACGCAGCAGAGACAAATAGTTAAAGGAAAGAACTGTACCTTGCGGTGTCTGGAACTGACCGATCATCTCATACAGCAAGTAGCCAGTAATTACGATAAACAACGGCCAGTATATCATTTGTGCTTTGGTTACCCATGCATTCCAACGCTTGACGTTCATCCCGGCTGCCGCTCCTAGCACAAAATAAAAGAAAAAGTAGATCACATTCCGGTCAGCGTACAGGGTAAACCAAGAGGTAATGACCGGAAGCTGGAGCTTATCCATCGCTTGGTATACGGGTCCAACGGCGAACATGAGCAAAATATATAGCACGCCGAATACAGCCAATGCAGCGGGTCGCCATGTTGATGGCAGTAGCGCAGACAAACGACGGACAGCATAACGAAACACAGGAAATAACACATAACATTGAATAATCATTACGATGTACCACAGATGATAGCTACTTTTCCCGTTCAACAGCTTCTGGAAAAAATCCAGCGGGTGAATATATCCTCCACTTTGAGCAAGCTGATTTCCCAATTCGTATAAAAGAGACCATATGATATAAGGAACGATGATGTCCAGGAATCTTTTACGTAAAAACGTTCCGTACTTTAAGGCTCCATCATAATTGTAAAATAGCACCATTCCCGTGATAAACACAAACACAGGAACTGCAAATTTGGAACACAGCAGTAAAAGTGTCATCAATACCCCGTCCTGGACGCGCGCCCCCTGCGCAACCGCATAGTGTGCGACGGAATGCTGAAGAACAACGGCCGCAAAAGCCAGCCCTCTCAGCAAAGCGACTTCGGAAATTCTCTCTTTTTGACTCATGCCACTCTCCTGTTACATCTAGCAATTTATAAATCCAGGATTTTTTCAAAATCCTCAATCTATTATAACGACAATTCTGTAAAAATATATAGAAGGTTAAACGTGCCAACGGCAAGCTTAGCATCATTTATCTCAGATTTATTCTATGATCCACAAATATGTAAAAACAGCAGTCCTCCCTCTCGGGGAGACTGCTGCTGTAGAAACAACCCATATACAAAGGAGATAGGAAAGCCTGTTAAATCACGTTCTCAACTAGCCGTTAGGTTTTTACAGGTTCCTTCTCGTATCTGTGTATGCATCTGTACGCGGCGTGTCTGCCAACGTATCATCATACGTTCTGTAACGATCCGCATTCAGCGAACGGTTGGTGCGGAAAATATCATAAACATCCCTGTTATGGTCAGCGGAGTCCACCAGCACTAAAATCTTGCCCTGATCGACGTAAGTCTCGTATTGACGTGCATCATCTTCCGGAATACCCAGCCCGACCAGTCCACCGACCAAGCCACCTGCTCCCGCTCCGACAGCTGCTCCGGTAAGGGTAGCCGCGATAGGTCCAGCAGCGAGGATTGGTCCGATACCTGGAATAGCCAAGGCCCCGATGCCCGCCAGCAACCCAGCAACGCCGCCTACAACGCCGCCGGTAGCCGCACCGGTCGCTACACCCTCCGGTGCTTTGGTGCCTGTCTCTTCACTAATCGTCCTCAACTCGTCACGGTCACGGGTGATCACAGAAATTTCACTGCTTGGGATTCCTTTGCTCTGCAATTGTCCTATCGCACGAGATGCTTCCTGCTCTGTATCAAAAACACCAACAATCTTCTTTTCATTATAATCGTTTAAGTTATTAGCCATGATAGTTGCCTCCCAATATTTTAGTGTTGAGTGGTTCGTTTTTCATTACCCCGCTATTATGACGTTTAAACGATTTTACAAAAATTCAAAAAGTCGATTAGCATAAAACAGCTTCTATTTAACGCTTTGGCTTTGCTCTGTTGGTCGCCACAGCTTCCAGTGGATCATCCGGCCAATAATGCTTGGGATATCTGCCTTTCAGGTCCTTTTTGACTTCAAAATAAGCCTCGTTCCAGAAGCTGGACAAGTCGGATGTCACTTGGACAGGTCGCTGGGCAGGTGACAGTAAATGCAATACAATGGGCACACGTCCGCGTCCAATACGAGGCGTATCCCTCATACCGAACAATTCTTGTAGTCGTACGGCCAGCGCTGGTGCCTCAGGATTCGAATAATCGACAGGAATGCGGGAACCGCTGGGTACACGGATATGCGTCGGCGCTTCCTGATCAAGCTGCTGCCGCTGTTCCCAGTCCAGCCTGCCAAGCAGCAATGCAGCACTGTCCAGCCGTTGCAGATCGGATACGTTTTTGGCTCCTAGAGCAAAAGGCAACAGCCACGATTCCAGTGAATCCAGCAATGCCAATTCCGTGCAGTCCGGCCAGTCTTCAGGCGCTGAGAAGTGCATAAAAATCAAACGAGCCTGCAACTGGAGGGTTTGCCGATTCCATGACAACAGCTTCAGACCGCGTTCACGGACACCCTGCATCAAGGCGGCAGCAACTTCCTCTGCCGGAGGTCGCTCATAGGACGTTTCCTTTAAGACGAGTGAGCCCAGTCGCAGTACCTTGCGGGCTCTCACTGCTGAGGCGGAGCTATCCCAGTATACGCTGGCTTGTTCCAGCAACAAATTGCTGCAATGCTGGACCAGCTCTTGCAGTTCAACCGGTGCCGCCAACTGAATGGCACCATCTGCTCCCTCGTCGTCCACTTCGGCGGCGACGAGATAGGATGAACGCGACATCCACTCCACTTGTCGGAGTCGCGTCCCTCGGCCGCCGCTAAGCAAAAAGCGGCCATCCCCCCGGCCCTGCGCAATCCGGTCCGGATACGCAAAGGCCAGCAGTAGCCCGCAGGCCGTGGAGCCGTCAGGCTCGTCCTGCGCTGCGGCAGCTATCGGCAGCGTGGCTAGCAGCTGTCGGCTCTCTTGCACGATACGGCGAATCACCGTATCGTCTGCCGTCCGCAGCAGGCTGTGCGTGCTGCGGGCATGGGTCGCCTCGCGCAGGGCATCCAGCCGCGGGCGCAAATCCGTTCCGCCATGAGCGCGGAACGGGTCCCGCTCTTGCAGCAGCGCAGCCAGACGGCTGGCAGTTGGTGCCAGGCCGAGGGCCGCTGCGCGCAACAGCATGTGCCCGAGGCGCGGGTGCGTGCCCAAGGCGGACACCTCGCGCCCATGCGCGGTGATGACGCCTGTAGTGCCATCGGCTGCTTCATCCAGACAGCCGAGCTGGTGCAGCAGACCTGTGGCCTGGCCGTACGCGGCCTCAGGCGGGGCATCCAGCCAGGCCAGCTCGGCGGGCTCGCGCACGCCCCAGGCCGCCAGTTCTAGCGCGAGCGGGGCCAGATCCGCCGCCGCGATCTCCGGGCGGCTGGCTTCGGGGAGCGCTGCATGCTCCTGCGCGCTCCACAGCCGGTAGCATACGCCCGGCTGGAGACGCCCCGCCCGTCCGCGCCGCTGGTCGGCGGAGGCCTTGGACACCTTGACGGTAGTCAAACGGCTCATGCCAGTTCGCGCGGAAAATACCGACTCCCGCGACAGTCCGCTATCGATCACCACCGTGATCCCCGCTATGGTCAAGCTAGACTCGGCAATCGAGGTGGCCAATACCACTTTTCGACTGCCCGAAGCCGACGGGCGTATTGCCTCATCCTGCTGCTCCAGCTTCATGCTCCCATACAGCGGAATGACCTTGACATGTGCTGGTAAATGCTTTGAAGCCAATTCTCGTTCCGTTCTGTGAATTTCTCTAGCCCCTGGTAAAAACACCAGCAGATCACCTTCATGAGTATGAAGTGCCTTTTCTACCGTCTCAGCCGTAAAGGACTCTAATGAAGTTGACGAAGGTTTGGACATATGAAAGGTTTCTACCGGAAATACAGTGCCTGGACATTCCAGCAATGGCGCATCCCCTAATAGTCTGCATACAGGCTCTGCCTCCAGGGTGGCAGACATGATCAATATCTTCAAATCCGGTCGCAGCAACGCCTGGCTTTGTAGAGCAAGTGCCAATCCCAAGTCTGCATGCAGGCTGCGTTCATGAAACTCATCAAAAATAATCAGCCCGACTCCCTCCAACGCCTGATCATGTTGCAGCATCCGGGTCAGTACACCCTCCGTAACCACTTCAATCCGTGTGTTTGGCCCTACCTTTGTATCCATACGAACCCGGTAACCCACGGTCTTCCCGGTGGGCTCTCCGAGCGCTTTTGCCATTTGCGCTGCTGCTGCACGCGCTGCCAAACGCCTCGGCTCCAGCATAATCATTTTTTGCCCTGCCAGCCACGGCTCATGCAGTAGCTCCAGCGGTGTTACCGTCGTTTTCCCCGCTCCCGGCTGTGCAATCAGTACCGCCGCCGAATGGGATTGCAGTGTATGTTTAAGCTCGGGGATCACTTGCATAATAGGCAGTTGTTTATCTGTCAATGAAATCTCTCCAATGATACGCTTGATGCGTAGAATCTAAGTTTTAATTCCTTTATTATTGTGAATTTTTCATTACCTGTAATTATCGAATCTTGAATAGAAAAGGTATGCTGCCCCCTCTGGGACTTCTCTTCGGTCTATCGTGCATAATTCTTCTAAATCTATTATACAGATATTTAAATTTCCCGTCTGGCCATCGCGGCTATGTAAGTTTCCTGTGTTAGCTCCTATACCTGTCGGGATGCACTCGCGGCAAGATCGTTTTATAATATGGTTGATATGGATTGCTGAAGGACGGAATATAGAATCGAGGTCACTTTCGTATGGAATTACAGGCCCAACCCATCAGAGGGCGATTTGCCCCAACACCATCGGGATGGATACACTTAGGAAACGCTCGTACTGCCTTATTATCCTGGCTGCACGTTCGCTCCCTGGGTGGAACCTATATTTTGCGCATGGAAGATATTGATATGACGCGAGCTCGCAGCCAGTTGGCGCAAGGGAGTATGGAAGATTTGCGCTGGATTGGTCTGGACTGGGACGAAGGACCCGACGTAGGCGGTCCCTACGGCCCCTACACTCAAAGCCAGCGGCTGGAACGCTACCAGTCTGCATTGGAGAAACTACAGAGGCAAGATTTACTGTATCCTTGTTTTTGCAGTCGAGCTGACATTCTGGCTGCCGCTCATGCTCCGCATGGACTGTCTGGTGAAGGGCCTGCGTATTCGGGGGCATGTCGTAGCCTTAGCTCTCAAGATGCCGTAGCCAAAGCACAATATAAACTCCCTTCACTTCGCTTTAAAGTACCGCAATATCCAGATGCCGTTATTTCGTTTCATGATCAGGTAGCAGGTCATGTGGCCTTCGGTACGGCAGAGGGGGGCGATTTTATCGTCAAACGAGCCGACGGCATGTTTTCCTATCAGCTGGCTGTCGTTGTCGATGATGCGGATATGCATATGACCGACGTACTACGCGGGTATGATCTTCTCGATTCAACGCCCCGTCAGCTATTGCTGTACCAAGCTTTGGGGTTGCAGCCGCCACGTTTCGCACACGTTCCCCTTGTCCTAGGCCCTGATGGACGAAGGCTGGCCAAACGACATGGTGGTGTAGCACTCCGAGCTATGCGCCGACAAGGGGTCACACCGGAAGCAGTCATTGGCTGGCTCGCCTATTTTTCCGGGCTGCTGGATTCACCGGTGCCTGTGAAGGCTGAGGATTTAATCGATAACTTTCATTTGGACAAGCTGCCCAAAGAACCTGTCATCCTGACGAAACAATGCCTCACAAGATTATCTGCACTGCAACGGTAATGAGGTAAAGCGCGGAAATCAAAGTGTACGGGCAAAGGCATTCCGTCCTTTGCTCCGCTCGTCTCTATTCCTCCAGTCGCTTACGCATAGCGGACTCATATTCATAAAATACAGATGACGTATTCAGCCCTCTTTCCTCCAGCAGCATACGGAGACGAAGTGATTTTTCAGTCAGCCTGCGACTGATCCGCTGTTGCTCTCCTGCCTCATGGCAAGCGTGAAGCAAATCACGTAGCTGGACACATTCCTTTTGTAACTGAAGCTCTTCCGGTAAAATGCCTGCATTCTTCAACAGCTTGTACGACATCCGCAGCTCCTCTGGAACATGTGACAAATCCTCGATCACCAGTGGCTTGCCCTCTCCCGGTAAATGATCAAACTCACCTTTGGCCATCGCCTCGGCAATCTTCTGCTCTGCCATTCTGGAGAACATCCCCATCGCCCCTTTCCACTCCTTGTATTAAACATCCTATGTACAATCTATATTAAAGAAACCTGGAGTCCTTTGCCACTGTAGCTTACATATCATTAGGATGTCCTGTATCCATAAAGGAGAAAGAGGGTTATTCTTCGATCCCAAGCAATTGACATACTTGTACTCTATATTTTTTGGCCTTACGTGTTCCATGAATGAGATTAGACAAGCGACTAGCAGGAATATGGTAGGTATCACAAAATGTTCTCTGATCCATTTGAATTTCAACTAGCTTTTGTTTGATTTTCCAGCCGAAAGGGGTTACAGGATTTCGTTTGTTCAGCAACGTTATCACCTCTTCTATAGTATAGGATTTAGAATTTTTATCGGGGTTTGGGGTTTGGAGATTGGAGTTCGTCTTCTTCTTTTAAAAGCGCGTCAAGCATACATATTAGCTAAGATTTCATTTTGCAGGTTTGGTATTGATTCAATAGTTTATCCAGTTTTATGGATTGTTCAATCACTTTGGGATGCGTTAAAAATCCGTATTTCTTCTGGACTTGGTACAGTCTTTTTCTGGCCCGTTCGACACGAAGTAAAGTCACACCTGGATTCATCAGCATGATTCCCCCTTCTGTGTCATATTCTAATGCAAAACGTAAATTTTTGGTTTTTTTTAAAATACGCTTAACAAAAAAAGCGCTTCTGGAACATTCCAGAGGCACTTTTGTCGGTATATGTTTATTTTCAGTTGGTTCAGTATTAAACTTGGAATCACAATGCCCAAGAAACTGAGGCAACCAATCGTTACTCCTTAGCTCCCCTGATTAAGCACCTCCTATTGTTTCCTGAAGATGGATAATCTGGTTATGTGATTGAACAGGTACATACACGATAAACAAGAAGCTAGTTACGACAATCAATAGAACCATTTTTTTTAACATTTCCTAACCACACTTTCTCAATAAAATTGTAAAATCCTGCTTTGATTTCAGGGACAGCGTAAGTCTTAAAATGTACGAATAGCCCCAAACAGTTTTTAAAGCAAGTCACATTATTTAGTGTATTCGAGTTTTCCAATGAACAGAGCAAATGTTTAAAACCATCACTATACATACCTCGGTGCAAATAATAATAAGCTAGCTCATATCCAAAACGTGCATACTGATCCGGCACGACTCGCTGTGTGTACATATCAGTAGAAGGTTGCTGTTGAGCAAAAGAATTAATCTGCCTTTCAAAGCGCAAGAATATATCATTCACATCTAGCTGGAATTGATTAGCCGCAATTACAACGTTCATCAACTTAGCTATCATTTCCTTTTCTGATGTTTCGGATGAGGTGCAAATATAATCTAGGTAATAAGGAAGTACGCTTACTTCCCCTGATAAAAGCTTATACACGTAAGTATTACCTTCTGCCCAATCTTGAAACTGTTTAATCCATTGCAGAGTATCCTCGTCCCTCTCTTTGACCCAATCTAAATTAGCGTAGGCGTATGTATATTCTAATGCCTGCTCATAGTCGCCTTTGGCCTCATATACACTGGCACACAGTAAATCAGAATAGGTGATGTACACAAACAATGGACGGCTCAGCCTCTTTTCAAGTTCCGCAGGCTTTCGTTTTTTCTGCTTATGCTCTAATGTATATTGGATTTCCGCTCTAACTCTCATTTTTCGAGCGGTCACATCAAGCCTGTCCCATAAGCGTAAAGAACGATACACATTCGCCAAATCTTTTAAAGCATCAAGCTGATCTATTTCATCTAGACGTTCCACAAAGGGTTCAAATAGCGTGGCTGCCTTGAGATTACGGCTCTGATCATCTCCAACTTGAATCGTGAATATACGATATTGGCAGGTCGCCAAGCGTTCAGAATGCTGATATTTCTCCACTTCTGCGACATTCTCATAGAGAGGCAGCGCAGCAGCATGTCGTCCCTGTTCAAATAATGCTTCTGCAACATCAAATAGCCTGGACGCATACAGCGGATTATCCATGATATGTCCAACCATTCGACGGATTGCATCCAGCTTGTCCAGCTCCGCACAACGATACAATAATGGCTCGATTCGCCTAAAATTCGGGGAAAGGTCAATGATGTAATTTTCTATGTATAGGTCATAAAAATAGCCTTCTGGCAAATCCATAGCCGCAGTAATTCGGTCTAGCTGCTGTACGGAAACAGGACGATGCTGAGTAATCCAATTACTAAGCGTTCTTTGATGAACCCCTGAATATTCGGCAAATTGACTCAATGTCATATCATTTTGTTTTAGATAATCCTCAAACTCCGCTGAAATCGTAGGTGTATGCTTCAAGTCATAACCACCCTTCACATAAAAATTCCATTATTTTAAAAATCACCCTCTATTCTTCTCCATAATTAACCATATGTCAATATATTATGCAACTAATGTTTATAACGAAAATTCAGCATAACTTACACATATTGGGACATGTAGGACGAGTGGCATCCTGAAATGATTGGGTTGATCCAAGTAAAAGGTTTCACAGAGTTGACATGACTAATTCATTTCCCCATGTGGATTCTCACCAGTAATGATATAGAGGTCCCATGCAGAAACTCTGTTGGACCTTTTAATTACATGAAAAATCCCCTGATGTAGATGCAATCAGGGGATACCTAGGTTCATTTCTCTCGCTTTGATAATACGAAGTTGATTATTTCTCCAGTCACAATTCCTGTCAAAATTGCATAGATTCCCATAGCGCTCATCTTATATCCCAAAGCGTAAAATAACCCTATAACTATTGCGTAGCCCAACAAAATCGCTGCATAGCGTTTTAGTAACTTACTCATGGAAATTCTCATAAGCAACTCCCACCTAAATTTATACTTCAACCATTGTAAAAGTCTGGTATCAATTATCAACACAAACTGAACAACATAAGATTTTGTTCGGTTTGTACAAGAGCGACGCCGTCTTCCTTGGATCGCTTTAAAACGATCATTTCTTGGTTGAAGAGGTCGCATATAAGCATAACGTAGCAACATTCTCTTTCAGCCCTTTGTTGGCCACAAGCAATCATTAAATATTCAAAAGTAAATCTATAATGTTGATAGAGTGCATTAAAGTCGAAAAAAGTGGAGTTTAAAATTATGACTATATAGATGATACGGTTTCAAAATACTCTCTCTGTATATGTCAATCAAGATTTCGGTGTTAATTGAGATATCTTCTGCTCATCATTCTTAGTTAGAGAACCCTTCTTTAAAATTGATTTTTTTGTTTCTGAGTAAGTATAGAGTACTGCTTGTGGAGAATCGTCACCTTTACTCACAAAGTCAAAACTTTTCCCATCTTTATGCCAAACTATAGATGAAATTAATGTAAAGTCCTTATCGGACACATGCATATAGCTCTTACGCTCAACATTGTATAGTCCGATATAACTTGAACCTAAATCACCGATTCCAAACGCAATCTTTTTTCCATCAGGCGACCAGTTATAGGCATCAATCTTTTCGCTCCCGGCTCCGTCACTATTCATCTCAAACATGTTTACAATAGTTTGAGTCCCATCGGATAAATTAATTAAAATAAGTCTACTCCCCTCGTGATCGCTTACATGAAGAGCTACCTGGTTGCTTTTAGATAAGGAAAGTGAGTTAACTCTCAAAGGTCGTGGGTTGAGCTTAACGAGTTGCTCTCCACGCTTACCTTTTATTTTCATAGAATTCACAACTTCATTGGCTTCGGCGGCTTCTTCCCCTTTAGCGTTAGTTAATTTTGCTGTAAAAGTAACGTCTTTATTTTTCCATACAATCTGTTTCCCCGAAACTACAACCTTAGATTTGTCTTGGTTATTATCATACTGAGAATAATCTAAGGTATTCACCTTTTTAACAGTTGCTCTAGATGTTTCTACAGTTGCTTTTTCGTCTACTTTTTTTACACCTTCCTTTGTGCTGTTTACCCCGGTATTATTCACTTCGGTCTGAGGTAGTTGATGATTTGAGCTTGCCTTACCACTACACCCTGAAATCACTAACATCACTATCGCACCTACAGACATAATCTGCACGAATTTCATAGTTTCCTCCTTAAGAGTCGGTTCCCTAAGTTCCCTTTTATAGCTGTTCTTCTTCTGGAATAGAGAAAAACATTTGCTTCGCCTGATCTTCAGCCGCTTCCCCCAGACGAGTTTTTTTGCCAGCTTTATCAATAGTCCCGAACGTGGTTCCACCCGGAACGCTATAATTATAATAAACTACGCCCTTTTGGATCGTTGGCATTTTGCCGCTTTGTTCAACAATTTTGTTGGTGAGGAACGGCAGGTTTGCATTTCTAGCTTCCTGTTGCAGATTCAGCCTTGCAGACCAGAGCAGCTCTACATGCGTGTCAATGATACGATAGTAATTCACACTGTCCATGTGTTGTTCAAAAAATTCACTGGATTGGTTTTTTTGGAAGTAGCGAATATAAGCCATACTATCCCCTTCTTTACCTGACAGTACATTAACTTTGGCAATACGTGGAAGACTGTATGCACCATGACGAGCTACAGAAATATCGCTAGATTGGATTTCTTTCAGCATCTCTTCTGTCGGCTTTGCTACGTAAACTGTACGATCTGGGGCATCCCAGTACACTTGAGAACCGGACGCATCTGCAATGAAACGCAGCGGTACCATAACACGACCATTTTTCATTGCAGAAGAGGTAGACAGCGTTACTTTTTTATCACCTACCATTGTCTCTTTTTTACCAGCCACCAGTGTTGATTTTGTTCCGTTATTATCTACAGTTACCGTTTTAGAAGTATTGTTCCAGTTGATCGTTACACCAGGAATCGATCTTATCATATTCAATGCTACTAATGTGGAACCATTCTGAACATAGGGGTCTACATCCCCTGGCATGGGTACGTTATTCACTTGCACAATAATGGACTTGGAGGCTGCTCCAGAAACACCGCTAGCAAGCATACTAAAAGATATTGTTGATGCAAAAGCCGCTTTGAAAAATGTATTCATAATTATATTCACCTCAATAGTGTCTTCTTGTCAGCATTTCAAACTAAATTGAGCTTAGTAGTATTAATACATCGATTCAGTATTAGCTAGTGTTTTCTCGTCTCATTAGGAATAGGTTGGATAATATCTGTATAGGATTTCGCCTTTGCAGTGAGATCTTTTTGTTGACCTTTATCATCTTTGTATACAGCTTTGATATTTCCATGCTCATCATTAAACATCAAGATATCAGTCACCCATTGAACGTAATTATAGCTAGGTCTCTTTCCAGCACTTGATGCAATATCTTCCAGACCCCTGGATACAGTAAACTGCCAGACTGCCTTGGCCACTCCATCTTTAACTTCAACTACCGTATTACCAACATTGTTTCCATACATGTATCTGGAAGAATCCCCTCTTGGGAAAATGTAATTGTATTCTTTATTAGCCCCAGGTTTTTCTAAAGAAGAAAGCGATTTGAAAGAAAATTGAACCGGCAACGATATAGCAGCCTGACGAGCGGTTTGTAAATCTTCTGCCTGTAAGTTCTCTTGGTCTACCTTATAATTACCGTCTTGAATAAATAGAATAGACCGAAGCTTCTCATAGCTTGCCTTATAGCCAAAATTCTCCGACACAAAACGAATAGGAACCAATATCCTTCCCTGAGTTACTTGGACAGGAACATCTACCTGAACCGTTTTGTTATTTTTAAATGCTTCTTTTTTGCTGGCCGTCAACTTAATTTGATCTGTGCCTTTTGTGATGAGGGCAGATTGACTTTTACTATCCCATTGATAGGTTACCCCAAGTGAAGCAAGCGTGCGTATAGGGACCAAAACACGCCCGTCCTTAATAATAGGTGAAACATCGGTTGCTATAAACTTCCCATTCACATTCACCGCGTTAACGGATATCGGATTGGCAGCATCAGCAATCGCCCAGGATTGAAACATAAGTACGAAGAAAAACACAAACACAATAACCTTTTTCAAGATAAATTACCTCCTTTTTCAATAAGCACCCTTACATAAGACGTATGAAATAATTCGAAAGTTTCTAATCTATACCACAAAATTCATATGTTTTGAGATGATGAGCGAAATGTAGCGTTCATGGTGTTTTTTGCCCTCCCTAATCCCTTTTCAAGGTCCTTCATTCGCTCCGTGGGTCTTGCCACCTTAGAGCCAGTAGCAATGAGCCTGCTTCCCTGTCTTATCCTGCCTACTCTCCTGCTCACCGATCTGGAAGCCAGCCGCTTGCTACAGTATCCAGGCTGGTTCAAACCAGCCTTTAGGGTTACAACCGGCCATTAAAAAAGAACGCTCTTGGATTCCTCCAAAAACGCCTTTTCTAAACAATGACCTTTTCCGAAATTACTTTCCTTTACGAATTATGCTCATTTTTGTAAACTTGCACGCAAAAACTGTATAATAATTGTATAACTGTAAACTAGGTGAGGGGAGAGAACGATGCTAAAAAATCCTTATTATTTAACTTTTGTTCTTTTGGTATGGCTCATAGCTAGTCTAGTTTTGCGAATTTCATATAATTATCCGAACACTCTTTATAACTGGTTGTTAGCATCATTAATAATCCGTTTAATTGTACGCGCTATTCATGCAACATATCAGAAAAATGGGAAGACCAGTAGGATAACTGATTGGGTTGTAGAATTATTTATGCTTCTCATTTCATTCGGAGTTATCATATCCATATTTTCAACTAAAGACTTTTTATGGTCAGATCAATTAATTTTTCTGCTTGCAGAGCTATATTTACTTATTGGTGTGTGCGTTAATCTTATCAAAATCAGAAAAAAGGGGTGCTCCTAGATTTCTCTAGCCCCCTACTAATTGTTTTTTTTAGCCTATCGACTTCCTGAAGCTCGGATCAGAAAACTTAAAAGGAAAGCATAGATAAGGACGTCCCTTATTGCTCAGAACGTCCAAAATGAAGTGAAAAATCTATTTTATTTGATCTTTCCTTACTTCGCCGGAAATAGGTACAATAATATCTGCTAATCCTGTAGTATTTTTAGGCAAAGCTTGCGTTACTGGCTTCTCGGTCCCCACTTTACCATATGTGACACTATGATCCACACGTTCTTGTAAAAAATAATATTGTGTTTTGTCTTCCGATGGACGCTTTCCTTTTTCTTTCATTTTCTTCCTCGAATCTTCTTCTACACCTTCCCAAACTATATGTTTAACATCATCCTTAATTTCATAGTAAGTATATAAATTCCCAACAACATAATAATATCTCAATGCTTCTCCTTCAGGAAAGATATACTGATAATAAACACCCTCCTCGGTATTATGAAGCGCATTTTCATCCTTAGAAGGAAGATTTACAGCGATTTTACGTGCCGCCACCAAATCCGTACCTTGATACAGCTTCTTATATGTTTCTACTTGGTCAGCACTCCGGATAATGACAGTATTTTTGTCCGCTTTCCACTCCACCTCTGCTTTAAAGGCTTCGCTGATGAAGCGCAAAGGCACAACAACGCGATTCTTGTTTAATTGAGCAGGCACGTCCAAAGTAAGTGTTTTTTCTCGATAAGAAGCTTCTTTTTGGCCGATCGTAAGCACAAGTTTCTCTTTTACCCCAGGAGCATTGACAGTCACCGTCTTCTTGTCCGCGTTCCAGACTAGATTAAGCTTTAGCGGCTTTAAGGAAGCTAAAGAAACCATAGTCCTTCCTGCAACGGAAACAGGTGGAGCATCTGAATTAGCGACCTCACTATTGATCACCAATTGAATGGATGGTGCAGCAGAAAGCGAAATAGCAAATGTTAAAAGCATACCTAAAGTAAGCATAGATGAAAGAAAGATTTTTTTCATACCCAACTAACCTCCAATAATTTGTAATTCACTAAAAACCCATTGCTGCTTAGAATTTGAATTCATAAGCAAAATAAAGAACATCCCTTGCTAAGGATGTCCTTAATAAACTGATTCAGTAACTATTGTTTTCTCGTCTCATTAGGAATAGGTTGGATAACATCTTTATAGGATTCAGCTTTTACAGTGAAATCTTTCTGTTGACCTTTATCATCTTTGTATATAATCTTGAAATTTCCATCTCTATCATTACCCATTGTAATGTCTGTTACCCATCCGACGTAATTATAACTTGGTCTTTGGCCAGCACTGGATACAATATCATCCATACCATTTCCTGAGGTAAATTGCCAAACCGCCTTAGCTACTCCATCTTTAATCTCAACTACCGTATTACCAACATTGTTAAAATACATGTATCTGGACGAATCCCCTCTCGGGAAAGCATAAAAATAGCCTTGATTAGCCCCCGGTTTTTCCAAAGCAGAAATTGATTTGAAGGAAAATTGAATCGGCAACGATATAGCTGCCTCACGCGCTGCTTGTAAATCTTCTGCCTGTAAGCTCTCTTGATCGACCTTATAATTACCGTCTTGAATAAATAAAATAGACCGAAGCTTCTCATAGCTTGCCTTGTAGCCAAAATTCTCCGACACAAAACGAATAGGTACCAATATCCTTCCCTGAGTCATTTGGACAGGGACATCAACCTGGACTGCTTTGTTATTTTTAAATGCTTCCTTTTTGTTGGCCGTCAGCTTAATTTGATCTGTGCCTTTTGTGATGAAAGCAGATTGACTTTTACTATCCCAGTGATAGGTTACCCCCAGTGAAGCAAGTGTGCGTATAGGGACCAAAACACGCCCGTCCTTAATAATAGGTGAAACATCGGTTGCTATAAACTTCCCATTCACATTCACCGCGTTAACGGATATCGGATTGGCAGCATCAGCAATCGCCCAGGATTGAAACATAAGTACGAAGAAAAACACAAACACAATAACCTTTTTCAAGATGAATTACCTCCTTTTTCAATAAGCACCCTTACATAAGACGTATGTAATAATTCGAAAGTTTCTAATCTATACCACAAAATTCATATGTTTTGAGATGATGAGCGAAATGTAGCGTTCATGGCGTTTTTTGCCCTCCTTGATCACTCTTTCAAGGCCCTTCGCTCCGTGGGTTGCGTTAAGCGAGCGCCAGGAACGTAGAGCGCCTTGGCCGGGCGCTTTCTCCCAGCGTAGGCGCTCTAGTTATCGGCGTGAGTAGCGGCGCAGCGGTGCGTACTGGCTCTTAGGTGGCCGCTCTTGCCGCCTTAGAGCCAGTAGCATGAGCCTGTTTCCCCCACTCTTGTCCTGCTCGCTCCCTTACTTGCCGATCAGCGAGTCTATTTTTTACAGATATCCCGGCTGGTTAAAACCAGCATTTAGGGTTTCAACAGGCTCATAAAAAAAGACTCTTCCGGTTTCACAGAAACGTCCTTAATAATCTTCAACCCACAAAGATACATATATAAATAATACGTAAGCTAAAAGGAAGAACCCAATCACACTAAAAAGGATAATCCAGATAAAACGTTTTTTTAATGGAGACAGGATTTCCCCGCATCGTCTTAGGATTCTCTGACGGGTAGGCAACAACTCATATTCTAATTTCTTTATAACATGTTCTGCTTCTTCCTCATCTCTAACTAAAAGTTCACTCCATAATTGCTCATAACGTTCTCGGATTTCTTCTTTTTTAGAACTATCCTCTAGAAAAGCCATTTATCTACCTCCATAATAATCCATTTATGTAGAAAAAAATCAGAAAATGTACAGCGACATTTTCCGAGGTATTCTATTATTCAACCTTACACGTTGCCCACGTAACATAAAGAAAAACACAGGTTCCTTTTTGTTGGACCCGTGTTTTATCGTTTATACAATTAGCTGTGGTCGATGGATAAGGCCCCGCTTATGGTATTAGCACTGTTATATGAACACCAAAGAAATAATTTTTATTTTTATTTAAATTGTAAATGCGTACAAAAATGCGCTCACCTGTTTTAAAAGTGGAACTGGACACAGCGTTATTACTGCCTAATTCATATGCAGTAATGGTATAGCTTCCCGAATGTGGGTAATCCTCCATTCACAGCTCCTCTAATTTTTATTTCTCCTGAGCTGTTTGTAGGGAAATAGTAGTGAGTATAAATAGTGTCTCTTACACCTGAAAATTCAGCAATATAAGTACCTTGGCTGTTAATGTTCCAGAACGAGGTTGGGTACGTAATGCTGAATAACCCTAAGCTGCTTGAAGTGCTTATTTTCTTAGGATCAAGAGCAGACGTCTTATCTGTTGCTGGATCTAATATTTCGACTTTAGCATCACTCGTTGTTTCTATAACTGGTTTATTCATATTATCTACAATACCAATTTTATCTACCGCTTTTTCGTTACTTCCAGTTCCTACTGGCAGAACTTCGACAGAAGGAGTCGCCTGATCTTTAGTTATTTGCTAGCGGCAGGAACCGAAGCGGCGGATACAGAAGCACCTAAAGCAGCAACCATTGTAAGTGTAGCAAGCATAGTAAACCATGTTTTCTACATTTGTAATTCCCTCTATCCTTTAATTTTTATTCTATTGATGTATAATTTTTGTATGCAAATAGTTACTAATATTTTTTTGTAATTTACAACTAATTTTTTATGGTTTTTGGAATATTCATGTTAATTATACAGGTAACTTGATAGTTTTTCCAACGTATTCAATTAATCAATAGCGAATATACCGGAATTGAGTATATAGCACTTTTTTTTGTTAAATGCGTAATTTAGGAAGTTTCACCTTTCCCATGACAACTTGATTTTTCAACAATTATAATCTCGTATATTTTTTTCAGGGAGGAATTTACATGGGCTTTTTGATCTTCGTACCACAGCCTTCAGTGTCGAATAGCCTTCCGTGGAACAATGCAAAAAAGCAAAGATTTGGCCAACTGGCTGATCCCCGCTTTTCTATGTCCATTTCCGAAAAACGGCCGTTTTCGGGCTTATCCTTCGGCGGCTCATGGACGTTTACTTCTCCAAAAGCTTCAGCACGTTGTCCCAATCACTCGGCAGTCGGATTTTTGCCTATTCTGCCGGCATTTCTTCGTCTTCAAATTGACTCAAAATGAACTTTCCCTTCTGTATCAATGATGACCATAAACAACCAACCCATGCCCTATTTTTTGACTGTAAAGAAGCCATTATTGCATTTCGAATGCAATGTAAGAATATCTAAAAAATAAAATACAGGCGCCATTTCTGGCGCCTGTATTGTCTTCCTACCAAGGCGTTTCCGTTTTGTGTTCAATCACTTTCAATACTTTGGGTTCCAGAATCCGTTTCAATAGTTCCAGCGTACGATCGTCATCAGTAGCTCCACCATGCGGATCGGCTTGGATTTGTTTTTTTGCCTGCGTACTTGCGATTACGTCCATGACTTGTTGTTTGGAAATCTTTTTAGATGCTGCGATCTCGACGACAGATGCCCCCTTTGCCAATTCTTGTTTCAAGTCTGCTGGACTCATGTGAAGTAAAGAAAAGAGCTCTTCATCGTTTAAAAAGGCATCCGCAGTATAGTCAGGCTTGCCGTTAGTCATGAAAAAGCCTTCCACGGATGGAGCAGGGCCGCCTCCGATCAGAGAAACGCTGATCGTATTCCCTTGAACGAATGCCTGATAAAACGGCGTTGTTGATCCCTTTTCGGTGTAGTTCAATATAAATGTTTTTTGGTCCGGGTTCTGCATCGGCTCCATGTTACATTCGTACTTACTGGAGCTGCCGTACAGTTTGTTAATGAGGTCATCTACTTTCGATTTGATTTCTTGATCGGTTAAGGAGATGACCGGCTTCTCCTGAGGCTCCCAATTCTCTTGGTTCACTTGTTCGATTTCACCCGTGATACCGTTCAAATCAAGTCGGACCTTTTTGCCGTGAGCTCCCTTTTCCTGCAGCACGATGCTTGTTTGAATGGCTTTCCCCTGACTTGTATTCGCGGGGTCTCCTCCAATCTGGCTGGCGTCGATAATTTCAAACGACTTGGTTTCCGGATAAGAGCGATACAACTTTTCAAGCGCTGCTTGGCCAACCGCATCCATCTTGACTTGTTGGGCTGTCATCGGTGTCCTCGTAATCATTTCAATCAGGGGAGGGGCCGCGAATGCCGCGGTTGGAATCATAATTACTGCAGCAACAATGCCGCCGATCAATCGTTTTTTCATCGTTTTTTTGCTCCTTTGCCGTTGTACGTATTGAGAATAGGATTGTTCGATTCGTTTGGAAACAGCCGGGGGACATTCCATGGTCTCTGCCTCTTGGTGCAGGTACTCGCTGACTTGACTTTCAATAGGCATTGTTCTTTTCCATCCTTTCCAACGGGAGATTTCCCAATTGTTTTCGAAGCGACTGCAGGCCGGCATGATATCTGGACTTTGACTGTACCCAGCGGAATATCGAGTAATGTCGCAATCTCCTCCAGCGTATAATCGTGATAAAAGCGGAGGATGATCACCGTTCGCTGTTTATCGGTCAGCTTGTGCATGGCCCTCGATATCTCGGGGTCTGTCCCATCCGTCCTCAACGTGGGCTGATCCCAATGATACTCTTCCCGAGAAAAGACACGGATGCGTTCGAAAATTCGGAATCTCCTCCAGCTTTTCACCCGGAATCTTTGCACTTGTCGGATGACCAAGCCGTGCAGCCAGAAGTGGAAAGGACGATTCGGATCGTAGTTGGGAAGCGAGGTCCACATTTGCATGTAGATCTCATTCATAATATCTTCGCGATCCTGCGGATGATCCACCAGAAAAGAGACGGTCCGGTAGACATCCTTATAGGTGGCATCATACAACGTATGAAACGCCTGCTGATCTCCTTCGATCATTTTTGTGAGCACGTGGTACATAGATTCACTTTGCATTCAGAGGGCCCTCCTGAGTAAGCAGCTTACACCCTATATTGTCGCTCGATGGAAAAAAGGTTTGGTTTTTTATGTTTTCGGTTGGGAGCCTATGGATTGTGGGAAGGCGAGCAGCGGCATGAAAACGTGGAAGACATGTTGTTCTTCCGTCAGACTGCACGGTGAGCTCAAGGAATTAGGCCTTTGCAGGAGCTATCTGATCAAACCCAATAAAGATGAGTTCTGAACAATAAAGTTGAGTTCTAACTGAAAAAAATACAATAAAGTTGTGTTCTCAAAATTAAAGAGACCCGACGGTAGGTTACATCATAAGAACTCTTTTAGAGCAATAAGGGTAATTGATAATTAATTCAAAACTCAATATTATTGTATATGCTCGAATGAAAATGATGATTTTGTGAGACCAAGAACTCTACTTTATTGTCCGTAGAGGGTTGCAGAAGAAAACACCATTTTTTTTTACTCTAGGATCTCCAAAAGAAAAAGTGATCGATGTTATGGGTACTTCAACGTCAATCATAGAAACTCATGGTCTATAGCAATAATGAGGTTATACTATAAATCTTAGTTATTGACTGACAGGTTACTTAATCAATTTAGGAGTGGCAATAATGGTGAAACAAAACTTAGAATATATCTCTCAATTGATCTATGACACATACAATATTCCTCTTTTTATTTTCAAGAATAAAAGTCATCGTATTACTAGAAGTGGAAAACAGCTAAGACATCCTCTTTTTGATTCAATAGAAACATTTATAAACAGGCTCATTCAACCTGGCGATCAACAAAACGTTCCTTTGATTAGAATAACAAACTATCTAGAAACGCTCATTGTATTTCATTCATCTTCCACAGAAACGATAATAATCGGACCTTTCACTTCCTTTGAGGTTACCGAGAACACCGTAAATGGTATTATGCATGATCATCAAATATCCTCTAGTTATCAGCAAGAGTTATGCCATTATTACAGTCAATTAGAGCTGTTAAACCAAAAACAAATTGTATCGCTTTGTTCACTCACGTATTTTTTAATCTACCAAGAGCCTATGGATGAAGAAATAGTGAGATCTCAATTAATGAATTTTGACGAAATTGAACCCACTCATATTGAACAAGCAATACGGCATCTTCGTCTGGAAACGTCTTTTCATTTAGACCATAAAACTGAGCAGAAAATATGGCAATATGTGAAAGAAGGAAAGAAGGAAAAGCTGTTACAGCATTTAGAATCAATTGAAATGGAGGGATTGAGTCAACTTTCGAAAAAAAGCCACCTTCGTAACATTAAAAATCAAATCATCATTTATATTGCACTTGCGACGAGGGCAGCTATTGAAGGCGGTCTTTATCCTGAAATTGCCTATACAATGAGCGATATTAGCATTCAAAAAGTTGAAGAAACGTTTGACCTACAAAAAGTTTTATTAATTGGTGATAACTTATTATTTTCATTAGTTGACCGTATGAATGAAAATAGGGAAAGTGCACATTCTAAGGCTGTGAATACTTGTAAAAACTATATATTCAATCATATATTTGAACAAATTTCGATAAAGGATTTAGCAGACCTCGTCCATTTAAATCCAGTTTATTTATCGCAGCTCTTTAAAAAAGAAACAAACAAACCAATTGGAAAATATATCCAAGAAGAAAAAATAAAAGAGGCACAACAATTATTGATCCAAACGGACTATTCTGTAGCCGACATTTGTATGTTGCTTCATTTCAATAACCAAAGCCACTTTTCAAGCCTATTTAAAAAATTTACGGGTGTAACACCAAATCAGTACCGAAAAAATCCACTCAATCATTAATTGATTGTTCACGAAAAAAACTGCTAATCCATTGCAGATTAGCAGTTTTTTCTTATTAGATTCGTCTATCTCTCCATTAACCCATACCTATTAATAGCATAGATCGCAATATGCACCATCTATTTCATTTAAGGTATTAAGCGTTAATAATGACACCGCCATCTACATTGATTGTTTGTCCCGTAATGTGTCTAGAGTCTTCACTCGCTAAAAACAGTACGACAGGTGCAATATCCTCGTAAGGCGTGCCAAATCTTCTTATAGCAGTTTGTGAGAAACCTAAATAAAGTGGATCTCGTTGACCTTCAGGCATTTGGTCTAAATATGCTTGAATCGCATCTGTAATGGCACCTGGGTTTACGACATTTACATTAATATTGTCAGGTCCCCATTCACGCGCAGCTACTCTCGAAAGACCACGAATTGCTTCTTTAATCGCTGCATATGCTGCATAGCCTTCTTGTCCTTCATTCCCACTTCCAGAGCCAAAGTTAATGATTTTACCACCATTTTCTTTCAGGTATGGATAGCAAAGTTTCATAAAGTCCCATGTTGTAACAAGACCCGTCTGGTAGCTTCGTTCTAGAGTCTCCCGCGTATGATCTAAAAACGAATGAGGTGGCTCAATCGCCATCGCTAAATTTACTAAAATATCTACAGTTTGATATTGTGCAACCGTATCCGAAATAAATGCTGTTGACTCTTTAAGATCAGTAGCATCAAATGCTTTTGCAAATACATCTGCACCTTTGCTTTTACATAATTCAGTAGTTTCGTTAAGCCCTTCTGCATTGATATCACATAATGCCAGTTTAGCACCTTCTTCTGCAAAACGAAGTGCAATATATTTACCTAATCCGCCACCTGCTCCAGTAATAACAGCAACTTTTCCAACTATTTTGTTCATAATGTCTTCTCCTTCTTTGCTAACAATTGCTTTAAAATCGATGAAGTAGCCTGTTAGTCAATAACAAAGATTTGTAGTACGTTTTCATTTTAAGCAAATTTTTTAGTGTAAAATATGCATTTTTAAAGATTTTTATAAGGATTTATAGGGTGTTTACTTTTTGTTATTTCAAAATATTTAATTTATTTTATCAGGGTTACGTAAGACAATTGAAAGTGCAATTCGTAATGGAAAAGTAAAATCCAGTTTGGAAACAATCAATAATACTCCTGTTTTTAAAATCTTATTTTTGTGCTTAACGATGTAAATGCAATACCTAGAGTCATCCCTTATACCACAATCGGGCGCATTTGTGGAGTAACGCAGGATGAGTACTATTTTTTCTAATGAATAAATTTAAAATTATGGAATTCAGTACACAACTTTATTGTATGTACACACTATCAGCACCAAATATTAAGTTGGCTATAATTTTGTATATAAATCTGTTGGAGTGTAATGGGCATGGCCGCAACCAATTTTAGAACTGAAAAATTACTAAAGGAGCTGGAGGCTCTTTTCCAAAATTGATTGAGTCACTTGCAGAGTAAATGGGATCAGAACACCAGACCACTTCAACCTTGAAGTGGTCTTTTTTGTATAGAGAAGAATCTTAAGCTCTACAGGAATGTTTAGCGCAACAAGGCAGCTGATCCATGAGTCTGTGGTCAGCCAATCTATGGATGGAAACTTTTTCAAGTTCACCCGCGTCTAACATACGAATAAAGATTGCTGGTATGCATTCGGAAAGAACGCTGCCGTCATGAGAACAGGAGTGGATACTATGAAAAAGCTTCTATGCACATTCGCCGTCATCGGTGCATTATCCGTCGGTACAACCGCGTTCGCCACCGTGGATATTGGCATTACGGTGAGGAGCAAGCCGATCGCGACCGACAGTCCCCCCATCTACGATCAGGGACGGGTGCTCGTGCCGATCCGAGCTGTCTCCGAAGCACTGGGCGCCGCCGTCGATTGGGATGCGAAAATGGACACCGTGGTCGTCCGAAAATGGTCGCAGACGATTAAGCTGACCGTCGGGAAGAAGACGGCCGCGACCGAGACGTTTGGGAATAACTCGTCCTCGTCGGGTCCGATTTCGCTCGACGTGCCAGCGAAGGCCGTCCATAATCGCGTCTACGTGCCTCTGCGCTTCGTCTCCGAGCAGTACGGCTACAAGGTGGAATGGAAAAACAACACTGTCGCCATCGAGTCGCCACTCTCCGATAAGCAGCGGGACGCGCTCTATACCGGCGATCTGGCCGCAAGCAGGAATCTGGTCATGGAAGCGATGTTCTCTGGAACCCATTACGAGCATACGCCACTGCGGACGCTCCACGAATCCGAGGATTACAGCACCGCCTTCCTCTTTCCCGAAGGAGAGGCACTCCGCTTCTTCACCATCGAGGGCAATGAGACGGCGACCTATTACGAATACAAGGACGATTTCCTTGTCGCGACATGGCAGGCCCATTTTGACGGAAGCATTGGAGATAGCTTTCAACTGCTGCTGGAGGAAAAGCTGAAGGACCGTACGGGTCCGACGCCGAAAATCGACAAGCCGCTGGTATTCTATAGCAGAGGCATTGCCGGAGATTCCAGCACGGAGGAAAGCGGCCTGATCGGACTGGACGGGAAGGTCACCCGGATCGGCTTCGAGCATACAGTCGGCGGTTCCGTGACCGACTCGTCTGGAAAGCTAACCGTGACGCAGCCGGACGAGGTGCGCAAGGAGGTCGTTCCCATCCCGCAAAATTAACAGCCTCAAAGGATGTTCAAGTCTATTGCTTCTATCAGGAGGCGCCGGTAGGCAAAAAGGGATGGGATAAGATTATAAGTTCTTGTCCTTTTCGGATACCGATACATGTCTTAGGAAAGAACATGTATCACGAAAAAAACAAAAATCCGCGAAATCCGCGAACCCGATACGTAATATGTTCTTATCCTCCGACACATCCGTCAGGAGCATCGGACAATTAACTGAATAGACCAGTGAGTCTTGGCGTTTAACATGATTTTTCGGATAAAAAATAAGTTGGGGCTACCGTGTGGCGCAGCCTCTTCGAAGTTAAACTAACGTTCTCCGTTAGCTTAGTCTTTTCTCAGGTTTCGAACAGGTTGTCCCCGTACTATGAATTTCTTAACATCTGTAAACTGGAATTGCTTAATAAAAGCGGGTATCATCTCATGAACGCGCACCGGATTTTGATGTTAGTCTTGTCTCTGCTCAATGCTCAAAAGGTCGACAATAGACTTGACATAGGAACGGGCGAGTCCACTTGTCATCGAGATGTGAACACCACCTGTTCCAAGCTTCTCTAAGAAGCCTTCGTTCATGACGACGCTTTCGACAGATGCATCATCCCATAAAATGGTTGCAACAATTCCCCTACTCATTACTGTCTCAACCGGGCGGGACGCCAGCTGTGCGCCCTGAGCAACTAGGAAAAAATTAATGCTACTCTCTTTCCTCGAACCAGCGCTCGAAGCGTTCGATGTTGGCCTGTAAATCAGCGCGGAATTGCTGTAACCCACCGATCTTCTGGTCAGCCTCTGCGAGATGCTACCGCAGGATAGAGAGGACTTTCTGCTTAGGTTGTACTCCACTAGGGTCAATGAAATAGAGATCAATAACGTCCCTTATTTCTTCCAGGCTGGCGGTTGATGTTGGTTTGCAGCATAGTACAGAATGTAATGACTGGGCTCCTTTCATGCTCATTGAAAGTGTAAAAGAGCCTTATACTTTTAAGCCACGCTTTGAGCCTGATCAAGAAGTACAAATGAAATTTTATGTCCCTTCTGACTACAAGATCGACAAGACTATAACGATGGTTCTTACATCAGAAGAGTTCGTTGAGCTACATCCTATATTGGTAAAGATTCTGAAGATAATAACCCTTGGCGAAACAGTCAAACCTATGATTATTGTTCTATGCCACGGAGTAAAGTTGTAGTGGATTACGTACATGGAGGAGAGGAAACAGATAATATATTTTTAGATTGAATTCCGTGAGGGGCTGCTAGCCCCTCTCTTTTAAGGAGGATATTTTTATGGGAAAGATGTTGTTCAGAATTATGCTTATAGGTGCATTGTTTCTTTGTTTTTCTCTACCCTATATAGGAAAAATGTCAGCTCAGAGTATAACTCCAAACACTCCATTTTTGAAGATTAACAATTACTATGTCTTGTTCACAGCCCCCAAAGCACCTTATATTGATCAGAATAATCGCTATATGGTACCTTTGAGATCCATAAATGATTTGTTGGGAGGACAGACTACGTTTAACCCAACTTCTAATACGGCTACAATTAAGTTTGGAACACACAAGGTTGAGTTTAAAATGAACTCCACTGAGATTGTTACCGACTCGAGCTCGTCCGTGATGGATACCGTCCCTGTGCTTTATAAAAATGCGATGTTTGTCCCTTTAGGGGTACTTACTAAGCACTTAGACATACACCAGGAATGGGATCAGCAAAATAAACTGTATTCCCTCTCTGGGAAAGAATTAATGAAGACACCTTTGATGGAGAATGTAGAAGATTTGGATCATTTTAGAGAACAAGTGGATAATGAAAATGCATTCCAGTTGTTATCGTACAAATTGACCATGGGAGAAAAAATTCATCTGGCCATTACAGCTAAGAATATGACAGGGAAAAAGATTAGTGAGGGCATTGAAGATTTAAATACCACTTTTATTTTTTCTGACAATAGCACGGCCGGGGAAAATAGAAATCGTAAAAGGCCCAGTATAGATAAGGATGAAATTGTAACTCGCGAAGATGACATAGATTATGTGAAAACAATAGAGAATAATAAAATTATCAAACATGAACTGTCGTATATTCTCTTTAAGGGCAGAACGCTAAAGACTCACAAGTAAAAAAGTACTTTTACTTGTAGAGTGGAATGGGTCAATAGTAAAGCTGATCCTAGAAAGGATCAGCTTTTACTTGACTGATTATTTATGTATTAGAAAGTTTATCAAGAGTATGTCTATATTTTCGACTGCCTTCTTTATTCTGGGGTGTTATCATGACGATCATCATTTTTATTCATATAATCCTCCTCGTGCAAATCTTCGTTTATAAAATAAAAATGCTGACTGTACTGAACCACGACTTGTTCTAAACCAAACCTTTTACCAGCCAACAAATTCGCAATCCACGCACTCATATAGAGTGCGACGTGCCTCGCGCAAAGCAGCCTGATATGCCGGGTCAATTTCAATCCACGCACTCATATAGAGTGCGACGACAGCGAAAATGAAGGAATTAATACCCTAATGATATCAATTCCATGCATTTCCGAAAAAAACGATGCCAAAAAAGCTTGAATCGACTATTGACTTCTAACGAAGAAAGCTAATTTAAAACCATTTCGACAAATTTCGAGGTGCGAAAGATCCAGGGTTTTTATGTGAGCTTCACATTTGCACCGTAACCAAGACATACACTCAGGATACCACAAAACATTTCTCTGTCCCAGACAATGCTCTATTTCTAAAACAATAACGACTCTGCCCCGTCAATGACAATTTGTGCGCCAGTAATGTGACGCGAATGATCTGAGGCCAAAAATGTTACCAAATCAGCTACCTGCTCGGGTTGACCCGGTCCATCTGCCAACGGTTGCCCTCCTTCAGGAAACTTGACGGGGATGGTAATTTGCTTTAACCCTTCCGACTTCTCCGTGGTTTCATCAATATTCGTCGAAATGGCACCCGGATAGATGACATTGACACGAATACGAAACTTAGCCAGCTCCAGTGCAGCCATTTTAGCAAAACCAGTTTGACCCGCCTTCGATGTGCTGTAGGCTGACATCCCAAAGCTGGTAAAGCGCTGATTTCCATTAATGGAACTGGTAATAATAATGCTGCCGCCACCGTTCTTTTTCAAATGTGGAATTGTATACTTCACCGTCAGGAAGGTACCGTCCAGATTCGTGGACAATGTTTGCCGCCAATCCTCAATGCTCAGATCCTCGATCGGTCCGACGACCCCGTTAATCCCCGCATTAGCAAAAATGATATGCAGACCGTCAAATAATTCAACCGCTTCCAGAACTGCTTTTTCCACACGCACCGGATCGGCAATGTCCACGTCAAATGCCCGCGCTGACCCTTCACGTATAGCATTAATTTCTCTTTCTGTCTCCAAAATACGCTCATTACTTACGTCAAAAAGAGCGACATTCGCTCCTTCTCTAGCCATTTGAATGGCCGTTGCCTTGCCAATGCCAGAACCAGCCCCCGTGATCAGAGCCGTTTTTCCTTCAAAGCGTGCGCCTCCTGCATATGTGTAGCTCATATGTATCGCTCCCTTTCAGTAATCTGTATAATCACAAGATTACCCAAAAGGATATACTTTATAATCACCATTTTTGCGCATTTTTTGCTATTCCTTTGCGATATTTAAGAAAAGTACGAATATTACGCGCATTAGCGCGTCTTTCCTTCTCCTCCTCGTTACATTCTATAAATATCTTAACGAATCGTAATGTTCTATGTATTCATCAAAAAAAGGACGTATACATCCATATCCATGGTTGTATAACGTCCTTTTGCTTATTCATTTACCACTGCAGCTCAATAAATGCAGCATCATCATCAAGTCCCCCGGTGTGGGATGCATCCAGCAATACCTGTATCTGCTCATCAGGGACAGGCTCGCGAATGGGGTCCAAATCGGATAAACCGTCCGTATATACCTGTAATCTCATCGGCATATCTGCGGATATGCTTCTTTCATACCAATGAGGCTTCCCTCCAATCGGCCCACGACTTGTGGACCAACGCTCCGCTGTAGAGAAGGTATGATCGAACAGCTCGCTGATTTCTTCGGCACCATTCCATAGTCGCAAACGTGAATCCCCTTGCCAGGCAAGTCGGAGACGGCCACGGCTGCCACGCTTCGGCAGTTCGATTTTACCGCAAATATACATGGACTGGCTACCTTGACGACGTTTATCTTCCAATACCGAACGCATTAGGCCTGATTCGTGATCCAAAGGCTGTCGATCCAGTTCCTCTGCCGCTGTACCTGCCAAACGTTCAAGGTACACTCTCAATTGATCAGCAGACAGATCTTGTCCCCGTTCCATCCAATCCAGTAAAGAAGAACCCAGATAGCGGGCCGCAAAATCTCCTCGGTAACTGAGCCCGACACCATCACACAAGACAAAACAACAGACGGATTTATGAATACGTACTGCGGCGAAATCCTGTCCGCTTTCTCCCATACTGGCAGATTCGGCAGACCTTCCATAGCCATAACGACACATAAAACGACTGTGATGAGATGATAAAGGCTGATCGCCTGTCTGAGAGCTTATGTAAGCAAATTGCTGAGTCAGCCTTGCATTCATTCCCTTTTTTTTGCTCGCGGGGAGCAGGGACAGCGGTGGATTCATGCTTTTACCTCCTTACCGTACAGGCGTTGCGGCCGACATTTGAAACCCAATGGACACCAGCTCCGCACAGGTTCCGGGCAGCATCATAATGGCTCCTTCACCTAACTGATAATCTGCCTCAAATAGCATTTCCCGATAGCTTTCAGGCAGCACAGAAGACATATCACGCAATTTCACAGCATGTTCATCCTGCAACGGCGTATTATGTGTCAGACCTTTCCAGCGACGGGGGTCCTGAATAGGCGTTTCCAGCAACCTGTCGGATAAAAATATATTTTCCACCAGTACATTACCATCCGGTACGCTCATGCTCATAATACGCTTCGCAATCGGTTCGGGATCATCACCTGTGGAAACTCCATCTGTCATATGACAGACCAAAGGTGCAGGACAGTCCTGCATCCCTGGTAATTCCGCTTGCAAAATACGCTCAGCTTGCAAGAAGGCCTTTGCTGAATCTGAAAACCGTTTGGGCGTCAAATCGGGCAACGAACCAATGGCCGCGATTTCATCAATTCCCTTGACACCATTCAGCAGGTCATACACGTCGTCACTATAAGCCAAAATCGCAATCCGATAGCGCGCTGTCAGTCGATTTCCTTTGGTTGATCGAAAAACCATCTGCCGGATCGCCAACGATATAGCTTCATATACAACGTCAATACGCCGCCGCCCCTCCATCAGCATGTTCATCGACGCGCTGATGTCAATCAGGTAAATGATCAGGGCGGGAGTGCGTTGTGAAGCCTGTATTGTATAATTCATGGTTTGTACATGCTCCCCTCAGTTACCTTCTATCTCCATCTGTTTCGTATCTATCATTCCGCCTATATATAAACATATGAAATATTAAATTTTAGGCAGTCTAAAATTCGTATCTCCTAAAAAATTATAAATAGAGGAGGCCCGATATCCTACTTCACCTACCGAACGATAATAAGAAGGATTACTATCATATAGTGTTCTAAAACGCTTCGCAAAGCTCTTTGCCTTCGCAGCGCTGCCACCTTCCTGAGAGGCATACGCCTTGTTGTACAGGGAAATAAGCTGAAGAACGTTCTCCTTGTTTCGTGCATGCATGGACTCTTTTTGCTTTTGTTCCGCCTCGGCTGCTGCCTTACGAGCTGCCTCTTCCTGGGCGGCACGAGCTTCCTGCTCTTTTTTCAAAGCCAAGTATTTTTCATACTTTGCCTGTTGATCATACGCTTTTTGCTTCGCCAACTTGGCAGCCGCCTGCTTATTTTGTTCCTTTTGAGCGAGATAAGCTTCATATTTAACCTGTTGAGCGATAAGGGCTTGCTGTTTCTTCTGCTCTTCCTGTTGCTTTTGAGCAGCAAGTGCCTGTTGTTTGGTCTGCTGTTCCGCTTCCTGTCGTTGTTTCTCCGTCAGCAATTTTTGAGCCTCTTTCTGCTCGGCTGCCAGCTTTTCCTCGGCCGCCTTTGCAGCCTTCGCTGCCTCTTCCTGCTTGGCTGCCTCGATTTGCCGCTGATTGGACTGATCTGCAAGAATATTCACGGCTGGGATTCCAGCTGCCAATAGAACGACTGCGGCCGCAGTTGTCACGATAAACGCTTTGGAGCGATACCAGGCTTTTGTTTTTTCAGGTTGCTCTGGCGTCATGGGATTCAACTGCTCCTCTAGTCCTGTGATCGCAGCTGACACCTCCACATGCAAAGGACTGCCGTCTTCTACAAAATGATACAACGACCGGTATACTTCCAGCGCTGCAGCAGGTTTGTTTTGCTGCTCCAAATCACGTGCCTGTCGGAACAGCTTGTCCGTTACCCCACGCTCTCCTTGCTCCAGGGCGGCCTGATTTAGCAGTGCAGCCTGTTCAGTCTTGAGCGGTGCAGGCGCTGACAAAGAGGATGCAGCTTCACTGGAAAGGCCACCCACCGCTGCCGATTCTATTGTTTCTGTCGCAGCAGGTTCCGGTTCTATAGCCTCAACTGAAATTTCCTGCTCAGTAACCGCATTAAGTACAACCAGCCATTCGCCAAAAGTAGGGCAACTGCTTAAATCCTGACTATCCCAAGCACGGCTGAACAATTCTACCACCTTGCTGCCCCAACGAGATTCCAGCGATTTTCGTAAAATAAAATAACGTTCGCAAGGCGTCTGCATTTCATGCTGATCAAAATAACTTTCGCCCCACGCTTTGTCGACTACTACACGGTCAGACCAGCCTAACATTTCTCCTATAATGATTGCCCCTGCAAAACGGTCTGCATACGCACTCCACAACCCGCTGTGGACGGTACGATGGGCGGCATACCCTGGCGAACCTGCCAATAGAGCGTCTGGACGATCCATTTTAGTACTATACATTTGTTCCACGTCCACCAATTCCACAGCTGACGTGCCTTCAGGCAGTTCCACTTCAGAAAAAAACGGAAGCATCACATTCGGCGCCGATAAATCACAGTGCGCCAATCCTTTTTGCTCCATAGCTGAACCGATCCCTGCCAATGCTCTGGCTAAAGCCAGACTATCGGAAGCCTCAAGCTGACGCTGATCTGTGAGACAATCGAACCATGTCATACCGTGAACCCATGGCATCAGTACCGCATACAGCAAATCAGGCTGCTCGGCAATCAGACTTCCGTTTCTTTCTGGAGTGAGCACATCACGCTTGCATACCTGCAAACCGGGAATATCCCCGTATGCTTCCATATGCTCAGATTGATAAACCATAGCCGGGATGCGGAACTTCGGAAAAAACACCTTAAGGGCTTTTGCCTCATGTGGCGCTCCGTTTTTGGCATTTAGCTGGTATACAATTCCCTGACGCCCTGCTTGAGCATAGGCTAAACCGGGTGCAGCGGGATGTCGTCCAACCACATAAGCTGTGCCGTTTATGATCAATTCGTCTCCCGGATTCGGTTGAAAAGACATGAAACATCCCTCTCCTTACATCATTCAGTATGCTAGTTTTCCTCACCTTATTATATACATCTATGGATGGCAAGAAAACCGGGTATCCGAAGATCGCCCGGTTTTTCCTGAACATCCTGTGCCAAACCGTGAGGAATGGCTCACATATTGCTTCTTAATAGAGTGGTATATGTTAAGTTAATGCCTATCAGGCAAGACAACTTATTTCGTTTGGTCAACCGTGCGGAATTTGTTAGCGATAGCTGTCAATTCTTGACTGATGCTGTTCAAAGTCGTTACGAAAGCTTGCATTTGTTTGCTAGCTTCCTGAAACTCTTGGAAGAAGCGTTGTTTAGTCATACCTTCCCATTGACCTTCCATACCTGAGATGGACTGTGTCAAACTGGAAACGATCTGCTGGCTTTGCTCACCACTTTGTTTAAATTGGTTAGCCACCTGATCAACCTGTTCTGGGGTAATTAAAATGCGTCCTGCCATTTTTTGAGTCCTCCTTGATGATAAATAATGTTTTTGTTTATCTGGTTCAAATTGTACTATGGCTATTTAATTCCCTACAAAAGGCAAAGGACCTAATTGTAACAATCCCACTTTTTAACTATAAAACAGCACCTAACAGTATAATATTAACAAAAAAAACACCTAATAAGTCCCATAAAGCCGGGAATTGTGGAACGAGCTCAAGTAATTTTGCAATCGATCCAGATTGTCCCGGAACGCGATCCCAACTAAGCGACAGGCTGATCTCTTACTGTAGACGGATCAGTAAAATACCAATCCTGCGGACTGCTAGAAGACGCCTGCATCAGAATATCCTGATGCAACGTTTCTACATCCGAAGACTGTACACCAGAAATGGCATGTACGACAGACTGCGGGTTAGAAATCAGGCTGCTTCCTTCCGAAGCTTGCCCAGGCAGAATAGACGGTGATTGCTGATTCGACCAATCGAGCATCGTGACGGGTCGTCCCAATGGTTGGCTGGCAAATGACAGTATCGTTTGATAGTTGTGGTCAACAGACTGAAACTGCTCTGCCTTTCGGTTCAGTTGTGTACCTGATGTATGGAGGTAAGCATGGATCTGTTCTGACATCCGCTTGGCCTGCATCCAATGATTCAAGATCGCCTCGCGTGCAGATACATCCCAATCCAGCGATTGTAACGCCTGCTCCAAACCTGCTGTTAACTGTTGAATTTGCTCCGCCGCATGCTGTAGCTGCCCGCTAAGCCCCCGAAGCACATCCGGTTCAACTCGAATGCGCATATCCATCACCCTTCTTCTGTCACTTCTTCATTCACTGCCGACTGTTTCAACCAATTTAATAATAAATCCACAAACTGATCTCTTGAAGCCATAGCTGCAATCAGCCAGTCCCCGTTACCACTAGAGCTCATCCGAAATATCCAGTTCATTGCAGGACACAGGACAAAGGCTGCCCGTTGTGATTCCCACTCCCTGCCGTTCCAAACCAGCAATTGCAGTTCTCCCTCAGCTACACGGGAACTCAAAGACTGAGCCAGTCTTGCAGACCCCTCTGCATCTCCGCTAGCCTCGGTCAGTTTACTGCTGATCAAAGACACACTTTCCCCTGCCGATTGCTCGAAAATTTTATTAAACGCCTGCTTGGAGAACATTAGTGCGGGGGATTCAGGCACAAGTCGATCTACCCAACCCATTTTATCAATCAATGTCTCGCAAGCCTTTTCCACATTACCCAGATCGTACAATCGATACTCATCGGGTTCATCAGCGGATTTCACGAGTTCCACTACACGCTCGTTCGTGCAATGGAGATAGCCTTCAAATTGCTTACCTCCCCGCACATAGCGTATACGGCAAGCCCTGTTGGATAATCCCGCGATAGCGACTCTTGAAAAAACAGTAGGAGGCATTGCTAGCTCTTTGCCCTTATCTACCCGCTTTAGATAACCCTTTTCCAAAAGAGTAGCTTTTACTTGCTCCCACTCTTCCGCCAACTCCTCTGCTAGATAGCCCTTAAACGGATCTTCCACCCCAAGCAGTCGGTCAGAACCCAATACGCCTGCCAGAAAAAACAGTTCCTTCGCCTTGAGGGTTATTAACTTCTGCTTGGAAGCTTGAAACGTTAACATTATGAGCCACCTCCCTTCAAACTACAACATGCCATCGGTCACGAATTTTCGTTATCCAATCCTCACAGCTCACTTGCTCTGAGAAGGGAATTGCCGCTTTTATCCTGGTAAATTTGCGCCGTACGTAGTACCCCTGCCCAGGTGGCAGGACTTTTAGTCCACCAGTAGCGGCGTTCGCCTCCGAATAAGGGATACGAAAGAACGATAGATCATTCGAATCTAGTGTTCCAAATAGCATACCGCTTTGGCTTGCCTTGACATCATTAAACCAGTCCACACCAAAGGTAGGAAAATCAGATGGCACACCCGAGAGCACGACATGCACATTGCGATCACGTCCCAACCGTACAATGGCGGAGAGCTGATCCTTTATCATAAAATCATTCAGTTGCTTGCTTAACATATCCGCATCATCAATGACCAGGAGCAATTCGGGATCATTCCCCTCCTTGTTCCGTTGTTGAACAATATCATACACTTGCTGTACCAGAGGTCCCATTTCTTCCTCACTTTCAGCAGCAGCCTTAACATGAGGAAGATGTCGTAATCTAGATAGTCCCCCGCCTCCATAGCGTGTATCGATCGTATAGACTTCCAATTGATCGGGTGATGTGTAATAAGCCAGCGATATAATCCAGCTCATTAGAAAGGAGGTTTTTCCACCCTCCATTGGACTACCCACAATAAAATTGGGCCCTTCTTTCAGATTCAGGAGAAAAGGCTCAAGATCGTCACTCTGTAGGCCTACAGGTACTTCGTAAGGTAGTGCGCCCGATGGTCCACTCGTCCGATCCCACTGCTGAAGCAGCTCCGATAGTGGAATCCGCTCAGGTAATGGTAGGATAGCTGGTGCGTGCTTGCCTTTCCATTCCTGCACAATGCCAGCAATATTGCGGCGTAGCCGTGCTGATCGCTCCGCCTCATCTTCTCCTGGTGAAGGCAGTGCCGTCTGGAACTCCAGCGGAGGAACATGCCCTTTAACCAGAGCGCGACCTGGAATTAACGGTCCTGGCGTTTTGGCTGGTCGCCCTACCGCATAGTAATAGTCACTCGGGTCGGACATTTCAAAAGAAACAGCATTCGGTATGTTACTGCGGAATTTCTCAAACACATCGGTAATCCGGTTCGCTGTAATGATAAACGTGATGCCTAGACTACCCCCTTCTCGCAAAAGAGATTCCAGCAGTTCATTTTCATCTGGATAAGCATTACGGAAATTAAGATATCCATCAATAACTACGACAATTTGCGGAATATCCTCGACAGCAGAACGTCGATAAGAGCTTATTGTTTTGACTCCAGCCTCGGAAAGCATTTCCTTGCGTACGGCCACCATCTTGAACAGATAACGGAACAATCGCTTGATCCGGTCATCCTCCTCAGCCATCATAACAGCCCCGATTTGGGGAAGTTCCCCAAAGTCGCGCATCGTTCGACCCATGTCAATGATATAACCGTTCCAATGATTCGCAGCAAATCGCTGAGCCGTGGACATCAGCAACGTATGCAAAAAGGTTGTTTTCCCCATGCCGGGCATGCCATACACAGCCCAATGACCATGATCTAGCGATGCATAAATTGGCTCCTGTCGCTGATTCGGCAAATCATCCACTAGACCAATAAGAGCCTTCAGCTCCAAAGGTGATGATGTACTATCTATTTCGGTGCATGCCGGCAAATTTGTTAAATCCAGCAATTCAGGCAGCGGCGGAAGCCACGGTCCCTGAAGCCGTTTGATCCCTGCCTTAGCAGCCTCATTCGCAATATAATCAATAAATACTTGAAGCTGTTTAGGGGCTTCTTCTCCTTTTAAGCCCGAGCTTGCCCGTTCGCCGCCCGTCAGTAGCGCTTCACGTTTTCCGTTCAGTCTCACTTCATGTACAGGTAGTGCAGAAGAAATATCGCTGTTGCCTATATACGGCGCACCGCTCCAAGCAAACTGCATCTCTTCAAATACTTCGTCACTACCCACTTGGAAATATCCTCGTCCCGGCTTCGTAATCCACGCGGCATTCGGTATTTTCAACATGTCACGGCTATCGCCTTCGCTTTGCACCCGTAAGCAGATGCGGAATCTGGAGTTACTCCAAATCTTGTCATCCACGACACCTGCGGGCTTTTGCGTCGCCAAAATCAAATGGACACCTAGTGTCCGCCCAATCGCAGCAATACTGATTAGCTCGTCCATAAACTCTGGCTGATCCCGCTTTAATTGTGCAAATTCATCAATAATAATAACCAGATGAGGCAGCGGTTGTTCCTGCCGCTGCCGGAGTAGTCTGTAATATTCATCAATATGCTGTAAATTGCCTGCATCGTTCAATATCTTCTGCCGACGAACCAGTTCTGCTTTAAGAGATATTTTGGCACGTTCAATCAAATTATTGTCCAAGTTCGTGATCGTACCCACAACATGCGGCAAGTTAACGAACGTGTTGGACATGCCTCCACCCTTGTAATCGATCAGCATAAAAGCAAGATCATGCGGATGAAACTCGGCAGCAAGCGAGGCTACGATGGACTGGATAACCTCACTCTTTCCTGAACCCGTTGTACCGGCGATCAAGCCATGGGGACCATGCCCTTGACGCTCTATCTTATCATGCAGGTTAATCATAATCTTCTTGCCGCCTGCTCGCACGCCCATTGGCACAGGTAAGGTATCAGGATGGCGGTTACGTCGCCACCGATCTGCCACATCCAGTTCTTCCACACTTGCTACGCTCATCATATCAAACAGAGGCAGCACAGCGGGAATATCAGAAGCAGAGGAACGCTTCAAGCGAATAGGAGCCATGTACCGCGCTAATGCATCGGCTTCCTCTTTTGACAAACGATCCGGTTTAAAACTTTGCTGTTCAACCTCCGCCGACTCTGATTTACGGGCATATACGCCCTGCTCTTTGGAAGCCTCCACAATCAGCTGACACTGCATCGGCAAAGCCTCTTTACGAGAAGCCAGCACAATCGTACACGCATCAATGGTTCGGCCGTCTTCCAATAACAACGGCAGTAACGGTTCTTCCTCAATCAGCTGGGTGTCAGATAAAACAACGACATAACAAGGGACTTCCATCCCTTTGCCTTGACGCTCATTACGATTATTTTTACGGCGGTTCAGTCTGGCAAACAGAAAATCTGCTAATTGATGTGCACTACTACTGCGGTCTGACATCATTCTCTGGATTCGGTCATCATCCCACACATGTGGAAGCCAGCGCATCCAGGTCCATTCACTTTCCTCTCGCTCGTCATAGAAGGAAGCAATTTTCACTTCATCTGGCGAGTGACGAACCGTCACTTGTGCCAAAATGACTCTTAACGCAGCAAGGGTATGTTCCCGATCGCCGACCAATCCAACCACTTTGGATTGAAACAGCGGTAATGCAATGGAAGCAGCGTCTACCAGACGAAATTCTTCTTCCAGTTCATCCGCAGCTCCCAACAAAGGATCTCGGTCATAACCGTCTGGGCGTGGAATTTGCAATTTTATATGAAAGGGAACTTGTCCAGTTCCAATACGCACCTGCAAAAAGTCCTCATCCTCCGGTGATCGTTCCCAAAGTGAACTGTTGCGGTTTTTGACAATTTGAGTGCATATTTGCGGGTCACCGTGAATTTCATATAGTGTGCGAATTTGCTCCTCGCGTTTCATTTCAAGTTCTTCACGATGCTTTTGGAGCTGTTCCCGGTACATGCGGTCCCGTTCCTCCAGCTTGCGCTTGTATTCCTTCTTATTATTTAGATAGACAAAAAAAGGAATCGTATAAGATGTAAGCATCATGACCACAGTGACCATTTGGAACATCAAATAGTTACTGTTGCCCATCTTGCCTGTTTTGCTCATATATACGTAAAAGCCTATAGTCACCAACGTCATCATTAACGGAATAAGTATAGATATAATAGAAAAAGACGGCTTGCTCGGCTCAGCCGGAGGCCGTAAAATCTCCAGCTTCTCCTCTCGGAGCGCCGGCCTTAATCTCGGGGATCGCTGGTATAATGCATTCAAGACAAAAGTCCCCCTTTTCGCTTACTATTTCATTTTACCAAGGTTTCATATAATTTCATGTGTGTATTTACCCATTTTTTTCATTTTGAAACAGAGAACGCCTTCCATACACAGGCGCTTCGTCCTGAGTTGTCGAAAAAGCGCGCTGAATACGCACAGTACAGCCTTCCCGCAAGCCGGATCCTGTAAGTAGCTGGTTATCTCCCACCCTGAACCAGAGCCCTTCCGGGAACTTTGCTTCCATAATATATTGCATGCCTTCCGCCGGAGGCTCGCCGAAAATGCGCACACCCAGCATCAGCTTTAAATGTTCCACCGAGTATTCATCAGCTACCTCGATGTCAAACCACTCTGTTTCCTGTCGTCCTGAAAGCACGGTCAGGATCATCTGTCATCCCTCCCGATCCTTAATATATAGCAAAGTTCACGCAAAAAGCCTATTTCCACGGAAATATGGCTATCGTAACTGTAGCATCCGACTATTAGACTGTCAATTTGTTACAAAATACCCACTCCAAAAATAAAATAGTGACTTTGGTCATATTTTCTCATATTAGTAGAGTCATTGGTATCAATAATATGTATTGGATCGGTTCTAATATGGGTATATACGTCATTTTGTCGATTAGTTAGAACTAAATTCGATTGTTACCTAGATTGTTGTGAACACTTTGTAAATTTTTCAGACCTTTATGTTTTTATAAGGTGTTTTTAAGGTAATTTTAAGAAACGGGCACTACAATTAAGCCATGAAATAACTCAGGCGAGGTGATTTTTGTGAGAACATTAATTACATTTCAAAACAAACGTATTCCCGTATACTTCAATCAAGAAAATAAGCAACCAGTACAAAAAACATTAAAACTTCTAAGTAACACTTTGGAGAATAAAATCTCCAGCGGCAAGCGTGCCCTTCAAAAATGCCTTAACTCTTTGATCAGTATAGAGATTGTCGGTTGTGAAGCCATCCTGCATAGTGTTAGTGAAAATGATTCATTGGCATTGTCCCTCTATTAAGAGGGACTTTTTTTTGTCCACTTTAGACACACAAAAAAGAGAGGGACATTTCAGCACCCTCTCCATATCAGCAGCTTTAAAACATGATACATGTGACTTACCGCAGCTTATGGATTGATCAGACTTTATTTAAAGTATTCTGCGATAACCTTTTTTACCGCCTCGTTCCTTATTCTGCGCCTTCTCAATCCGTATTCTAAACAGTTCTAGTAAATTAGCGCGTGTATGCTCTTCCCGGCAGTTGTCCAGCTTTTTTAAGATAAAACGGTCAATGGACATATGACTCAGGCTCCTTTACAGCAAGCTGCCCCTGCTTTTCAAGGGGATGATCAGGCTATCCATTTTTAACCATTCTGCCTGTTGTTTAAACAGGTACGTTCCTTATAGGATAAAGCAGGCGGGATTACATACCCTTTAATAAGGGTAAATACATAAAGTTTCGATAATTTTATCACGTTAAGCCTGGAAGCTATGGACAAGGAGCGAACAAAAACCATGAGTAAACACATGATTACCAAAATAGTCTGCAACCTTTTATTCGCATTCTTAATTCTAACGATGCTGGCTGCATGCAGCAGGGAAAAAGCTTCAACCCGGAGTATAGCCCAACATGAAGCTGAAGCACGTGCCTACACCGTAACGGGTAATCCCAACCAAGGTGCATCATCCCTTGATGAACGAGCTGCCAATCATACACCTGTCCATCAGCAAGGCAGCAGCTATGTCGAAATATCAGGTGGCGTCAGCATTGATAAAAATACCGTGAAGGTTACAGGACATTCCAACCTCCCGGCCGGAGCACGGATCAAAGGGAATCTTGCGGTCAAAAACTCCCTGTTAACTGGGTACACGGATGAGACAACCGTTCAAAAGGACGGAAGTTTTGTACTCCAGGTACAACGCCCCGGAATACAGGGCAGTATGGATCTGACTGTTCTGTTCCGTCCAGATGACCAAGACAATGAAATACGAAATCTGTATGGCAGCGGTGGCAACAAATTGGAAGGTCCTTATGTATATCAATACGAAGAAAACAAACAGCTTCTGTATGAAGTTCGGATTGGGGCTGAATTTGATCCTGAACAAGAACGCAATACCCCTTTAGTTAAGCCCGTCTGGAACAAACCTAAGGACTACGGCAGCCCTCAAGTGTGGATTAAGCCTGATGTGAAGCAAGAGGGTAACTATTATCATGTATATGCGCGCAGCAATTTGCTGGAAGGGTCGGACGTCAAACTCAAGATTGATTTTCCGGGACGATGGCAGTTTGGCTACGATGATCAAACCAAAGTTATGCCTGACGGCTCCTTCAGCATGAGGGTCAAAAAGCCGAGCCTTGCCAACCGCTACATCATAGTCATAAGTTTCGAACCAAACGAAGATATGTGGACCAACGCCAAACAGGCGTATGGTACACAAGGAGAACGTCTTTCGGGACCGTTAGTCAAATCTGCAGACGAAAAAGAGGGCTCCAAACAGATTGAAGCCCGTATCCCTATCCAACCCAAATCGTAACTAAACGCAGCATCTAACTTAAAGTTACGGCCGTTCGCCATGAAATACGCTTCACAGATACAGTCTATGACGCGGTTTCCACGTATGAGTAGATACAGAGTCTCATGTCGTCTAGCCGCTACGGCTGTATCGTGACTGGCGTGCCTATACTTACCCTCTCCTGAAGCTCAAGCACATCCTTATTCTGCATTCGAATGCAGCCATGTGACACCATCTTGCCAATGGACCATGGCTCATTGGTGCCGTGAATGCCATAATGCGGCTTGGACAGCCCCATCCAGAACGCTCCGAAAGGTCCGCCCGGATTAGGTTGTTTGTTAATAATCGTAAATTGCCCATGCGGTGTCTGTGTAGCCAGCTTGCCAATACCGACTGGATAATTAAGGACAATCTGATCTCCATCCTTCAAATATAAACGACGATCCGATAAATCCACCACAATGCTGTAGTTCGGCATATATTCACCCCTTTATACCATATGCCGACTACAACATAGATTTTCGTATATTTTTACATTTGATACTTCACTGCAGTTCGGCTCACCACTCCACATCACGTCGCCAGCCACTTCGCTGATCCCTACGCCCCGGGGTTGTGCTTGAACGGCTATCTTTCCTGCGCCGGTCTGCTTCCTTACGCGCCTGATATTCCAGTTCCCGCTGCATTTTGCGATAATTGTTCACTCTGGATTCCGACAATTCCCCTCTCTCTATAGCTTCCTCCACTGCACATCCAGCTTCTCCCTTATGCTTGCAATCTGCAAAACGGCATTGCTGCGCCGTTTCCATGATATCCGTAAAGGTATGAGCGACACCCATGGAATCATCCCATAGATTAAGCTCGCGCATACCAGGTGTATCCAGCAAAACGGCTTGCTTTGCGATAGGAAAAAGCTGTCGGTGAGTGGTTGTGTGCCTGCCCCGACTGTCTTCCTCCCTCACATCCTGTGTCAGTTGAACCTCAGACTCGGAGAGCCAGTTTACTATCGTGGATTTGCCACTACCGGAAGAGCCTGTCAAAGCAACTGTAGAGCCAGGCTGAAGAAACGTCTCCAGTTGCTCTCTGCCTTCATTCTGCAAAGCAGAAATAACGATAACAGGTACACCAGGGGCAACTCCCTCCGCTTCAGCAACCCGTTGTTCAACATCTTCACAAAGGTCACTCTTACTCAAAACGACAACCGGGTTTACCCCGCTGTTCCAAGCCATAATTAAATACCGTTCCAGTCTGCGCATATTAAAATCATGATTCAGCGCATTAACAAGGAACAGCGTATCCACATTGGTAGCGATCAGCTGCTCCCTCGTCTCAAAGCCCGCTGCCTGTCTAGATATTCGACTTTTCCGCGGCAAGACGGCATGAATTACTGCATCCGACACTTCATCTGGCGTAGTGATTGCTAGCCAGTCCCCTACAGCAGGCATTTCCGCCGGATCGACAACAGCATGTCGTAGCTTACCTGAAGACACTCCCCAGCGTTCTCCATCCATTGTGATAAGCTTCACCTTTTGTCCGTAATCGGCAATCAAGCGAGCAGGACGTACCTGTGTATTTCCTGTGCGTTCCTCAAAGCCTTGCTTCCATTGGTCCCAAAAAACGTTCCAGTAATCAGACCAACCGTATTCATGTATACTCATTGTTTTCCTCCTGAATTCATTGTTCATTTTTGATCGTAATGTTATTTGATAGGTGTACATTTTCTCCCCGCATGCGAACAACGCGAAAAATCCGCAGGGGTTTCCCTGCGGAGGGTATACGATTCAGGTCGATGCGATCCGTTCGTTCACTTAAGCAAGCAGTCTCTCACAGACCACTCCCCAGAACCAACAACTGGATAACAAGACGCCTAACCATAAAAAATCCGCAGGGAATCACTCCCTGCGGATTTTGTTGGTTCTACTGTCCAACCAACTGCTAAGCCAAGACTATAGATCTATACAGTCTTTAACTGTGCATTGTCCGTGCGGGAGACAAGTCATTCTGCTGCTGAACCCATCCATTCATGTTCGTACGCATATAACATCGCCTCCTCCTAAAATTTCCTTTATCATACAAGTCCATCAATTGTCTGTCAAGGCAGCTACGAAACTTTTTTGAAATCTTTGTCAAGTTTCGTTTAGCGTACCTGATCCCAGCGCGTCCACATCTCACGCGGGTTCAATTCGTACATTTCCCGTTCCCTGTACATAAACTGATGCATAATCAGCTCACGCCGAATCGTTGCAAAATCCTCATGGTATTGCTTGATCCACTCGTTTAATTCACGTTCAGGATACATGCGGCCTGGCTCCAGCTTTTCTGCCAGCATCTGAAGTACGATCAATTTTTTCTTATACTGCGCAGGGATTTGGCGCAACTTGCCGTCCTTGGAAAAAAAATTGCGTAAGACCGATGCCTCCAGCGTTTCATTCAACTCTGACATCTCTTCCTCCCCCTCTCCTTTTTCGAAAATAAATCGCACCGTCGCCTCGGCATGCTGCCGGATCAATTCTGGATTCAGTGTAAAATACACCGTGTTTTTATCACGTCGTTCCTTAATCAACCCAGTCTCACGAAGTTTGGAAGCATGATGCGTAACAGTCGGTTGGGACAAATTCAGCTTTTTCGCCAAAGCTTGGCCATGCATCTCCCCACAGGACAAAAGAAGTAGTATCCGCATTCGCGTTGGATCAGCAAGTGCTTTATGATAATTGACCATTTTATCCAGTTGCATCGTTATTGCACCTCTTTTCACTAGTACATACTTGCTATGCAAACGAATTCAATCACATAAATTAGATATATATCTAATTATATGTTCACTAAATGTGGCTGTCAATCTTCACCGTCTGTCATCTTTTCTGAAAACGGCTGGATATTGTGTTCGCATTGCGGTAGGATTATTATTTGAAAACTTCTCACATACTGAGCGATTTGCTTCAATCCTGAGATCCGTTTTTAATCGTCAAAATAATGTTAACCCTACAAAACTGGCGTAATAAACCAATACAACTGGAGGTTCAACCAAATGCACGACGTAATCATTATCGGTGGCGGACCCTGCGGACTATCTGCTGCAATCGAATGCAGCCGCAGAGGTTTGCAAACTGTCATTATTGAAAAAAGCAACATCGTTCACTCCATTTTTCTGTATCCGACGAACATGCAGTTTTTTAGCACCGCTGAACTACTTGAAATCGGTGATATTCCATTCAGTACCCCTAATGACAAACCTTTTCGTCATGAAGCACTGGCGTACTATCGTAAGGTAGCTACACATTATAACTTGAACATTCAGCATTATGAGGAGGCCCAGTCTATTCATCGCCAGGATGACGGTACATTTACTGTACATACCCTGAGCAAAGGAGAAATAACCAAAACGTATTCGTCACGCTATGTCGTTGTGGCTACAGGATATTTTGATCATCCGAACTATTTGGGCATTCCCGGGGAACAATTGGATAAAGTCACTCACTATTTCAGCGAAGCCCATCCCTACACAGGAACCCGGGTTGCAGTTATCGGTGGCAGTAACTCTGCGGTAGATGCTGCGATGGAATTAGTGCGGGTCGGAGCTACGATTGATATGGTATATCGTCGAAGCGAGTTGTCCCAATACATCAAGCCGTGGGTTCGTCCACTGTTTGACAGTATGGTACAAAAAGGGAAGATCACGCTGCATTTAGGCGCACGCATTACCGAAATTCATCCAGACCATGTCGTAGTCACTCCGCTGGACACTGAAGCATTCCGACTCGAAAATGATTTTGTACTGGCACTGACTGGATTTCACCCGGAACGAAAACTACTGGAGTCTGTCGGCGTTCATATGGCTGAAGATCTGGACAAACCAGAATTTAATCCTGCCACGATGGAAACGAACATCCCAGGTATATATGTCGCGGGGGTCATCGCTTCAGGCAGCAATGCCAATGAAGTGTTTATTGAAACAGGCCGCTGGCACGGGCGTCAAATCGCGGAGCATATCCAAAGCTAAATAAACGAAGGAGAACATCTGTATGGATTACAGCTCACTTATCTTACTGGTATTGGCTGGTCTTGGGATTGTTAGTGGCAACTCTACCGTGACTATTGCCATGGTTGTATTACTGCTGCTGCGGGTAACCAGCTTTCATTCTGCTTTCCCCTGGCTCGAAAAGTATGGCCTGACGATCGGAATTATTATTTTGACGATTGGGGTCATGACCCCGCTAGCCAGCGGTAAAATCAGCATCAATCAGGTGATGGAGTCCTTCCTGCACTGGAAATCACTGCTCGCGATTGGTATCGGAATTCTGGTAGCCTACCTTGGCGGCCGCGGAGTAACTTTGATGTCTGGACAGCCCATTATTGTGACAGGTCTACTGATTGGGACCGTCATTGGCGTTGCCTTCTTTAAAGGAGTTCCTGTTGGACCTCTAATTGCTGCCGGATTGCTTTCCTTGTTAATTGGCCGCAGCTAAATTCGTACAACAAATATAGGAATAAATGATAGCAATCTGCATGTCGGGCTGAATTCAGTCCCGCTTTGTGGTATACTCATATCGCATAATTTGGTAAATGCAGGAGGCTTGACCGATGTCTCGACAATTTGTAACGGAAGCTGTAATGGTGGCTATATACGGCCAACTTCTTACATCTCCCGCCCCTGTGGAATATATGGTGCCTTACACATCACTGCTAGAGCTATACGAATTCCAGGATAGCACAGAGCCGCTCATGGATAATCCTATGGACGATCAACATGTGAAGCGGAAGGTAAGCGAGTTGATCAGTTATTTTGAGGAACCGTTGAATCAGAAAAAAATTCGGCGTGCGCTTCAGATGCCTTGGGCCAAGAGCTTGCCTATTCTATTCGATGCCAATACATCACTCATTATCATTAATGCTGTTGATACAGCACATTACGGAGAATATTTTGATCCAATTGAGACTGAACTGGTGTTAACAGCTCAGCGTGAATCATTACCCATTCTGACGGATCAATTGGACTGGATCCACCGCATTATCGAAGCTTCCGTACCTGTACATGTGTACGACATTGATGATTTTGATTTTGCACTCGATGGCCCGATACTTAACAACCCTTAACATACGACATACCCGCCTTAACCACAAAAAAGCGGCGGAGCATCATGTACAGGTTCATCTCCTGTAACACGATACTCCGCCGCTTTTCATGTCCAAGAACAATTATTTGCACGCTATGATTGACAGTGGAGTACTAAGCTTGTCCATCCTCAACATAGGTATAAATAATGTCATCATGTTCCTCCAAATACTTAACTTCCAGATGATGGCCCTTGAGATACCAGTAATCCTGGTCCTCCATATAAAACGTAATGCCAGCCGCTTCATGCTGTAATACGGGGTGCTGCGGAGGCTCTACGGCAATTCCCAGAGAAAAGCCTGGATGCAACCCACCGCCAGAGCTATAGCGAACAAAAAAACGGATCGAATCTCCACGTTTCAAACCAAGCTCCTTAATATACCACTGTGCCGCAGGTTCAGTTACCTGTATGCTCATGCGCTATTCTCATCTCCTTATACAATGACGTCTGCTAACTATATCATAGCATTTTTTAGAATGACCACCAACCGTCCTAACCCAGCCAGTTTCTTGGACAAGCCATATACATTTTTTTGAAAAAGGTTTGACAATTCGCAAAAAAGGGTGTTAAGATTCAACCATACGAGATCCATTTTGAAATTTATTACCAATTTGAACGATTACTCATGTTAGAATGAACCCATTTTGAGGAAGAAAGGAGTGTTACCGGTGCTAAAATTTCCTATTGCATTTTACCCACATCTACAAACACAACAACTTCATACCGGAGCATCTCCCCTGTCGCATCCTTCAGAATTGGGCCATTCACGTTGTATGGTTTAATACGAGTGGCTGCCTGCGTTTGAGCAGTTTTTCAGTGGTGAGTGTGCTGAAAATACCTGCGCGCCATATGATATTGAGATTTAAGGCATATCGTCTGCGGACGGTATGCCTTTTTTGTGCCTGTTGTCGGATCTTACTTGTGGCAGCAAGCCCTGTTGTTTCTTCAAAATGGTACACAACTCTCGAATGAACTTGTCATGAAAGGATGGGATTCCTCTTGTTTTCAGTACTTAAAAATTTAAGCTGGTTTTTTAAAAGAGAACGAAGCCGATACTCCATTGGACTGTTTTTGCTGATAGCTGTTGGTGTACTGGAGCTTGCTCCACCTCGGCTGCTAGGTAGTGCCATTGATGAAATTGTGCGCGGTTCAATTTCCTGGTCCTCACTTTGGCATTATATTTTGTACATCATAGGCATTCTAGCCGTCATCTACTACATTACGTACATATGGATGCACAAGCTGTTTGGTGGTGCCAATCTGGTGGAGCGCTTACTGCGCACACGCTTTATGAATCATCTGCTGCGGATGACCCCTCCATTTTTTGAACGTAATCGCACTGGCGATCTGATGGCTCGGGCCACGAACGACCTTCGCTCCGTAGCAAGTACAGCGGGCTTCGGCATGCTGACACTGACAGACTCTACGGTCTATCTGAGCGTGGTATTAGTTGCCATGGGCACCCTAATCAGTTGGAAGTTGACACTGGCAGCTATCCTGCCCCTACCTTTTATCGCACTGGCTATGAGCATTTACGGTAAAGCCGTTCATGAGCGTTACACACTGGCACAAGATGCATTTGGTGATATGAACGATCAGGTGTTGGAATCCGTGGCTGGTATCCGGGTCATTCGCGCCTATGTGCAAGAGCGAATGGACGAAAAGCGTTTCGCTGATATTACTGACGATGTATTTCGTAAAAATCTGGCTGTCGCCCGGATGGATGCTCTCTTTGAACCGACGATCCGTTTATGTGTAGGACTTAGCTACGTCATTGGACTCGGGTATGGTATTTATCTGGTATTTCATAACGATATCACGCTAGGCGAATTGGTCTCCTTTAATATGTATCTAGGAATGATGATTTGGCCGATGTTTGCCATTGGAGAGCTGATTAACATTATGCAGCGCGGTAGCGCTTCCCTGGACCGGGTCAATGAAACTCTCGATGTCCAGCCAGACGTTCAGGATGCAGCTCAACCTGTTCCAGTAGACCGCCTCGAATCCATCAGGATGAAAGACGTTACCTTCCGTTACCCTACCTCTACTATTGACAATCTGTCACATGTGAGTCTGGAGCTCAAACGCGGAGAAACGCTAGGCGTCGTCGGTAGAACCGGCAGCGGGAAATCCACTCTGCTCAAACAGCTACTGCATGAATATCCGACGGGGAGCGGTGATATTTTAATCTCCGGCATAAGTTTGGAGGACATTGCAGTAGAACAACTACACAGCTGGATCGGCTACGTGCCGCAAGAGCAAATTTTGTTTTCCAAATCGGTGCGCGAGAACATTCAGTTCGGGAAACCTCATGCAGATGATGACGACATTATGGAAGCAATCCGTACTGCTGCCTTCGATCAGGATTTAGGTACCCTGTCTGACGGGCTGGATACACTGGTCGGAGAAAAAGGTATCGCTCTGTCCGGCGGCCAGAAGCAGCGCGTTTCGTTGGCACGTGCCTTTATCGGTGACCCGGATATTCTATTGTTAGACGATGCACTATCTGCAGTAGATGCCCGGACGGAAGCAAGAATTATTGACAATATCCGACGCAAGCGCTCGGGTAAAACGACCCTGATCTCCACCCACCGCCTCTCCGCTGTAGAACATGCAGACCGGATCGTCGTGCTGGAACAAGGACGCATTATTGAGGAAGGAACCCACAGCGAGCTGCTTCAGGCTGACGGATGGTACCGACAACAGTATGAACGGCAACAAGTGGAATCTGATCTGACCTCAGGGGAGGTATCCTAATGAAACCCAATATCGGCAAAAGACTATTCCAGTACGCACTGACGAGCAAAGCAGGCTTTATCGCCGCTCTCATCGCTTTGGCTATCGGAGTAGCCGCCGAGCTGGCTGGTCCCTTCATCGCCAAAACGATGATCGACGACCATATGCTCGCTATTGAAAAACCATTTTATGAAACAACTAGTGTGGACGGCACCGTAAGCTATGCGGGAACCCACTTTAAGCGTGAAGATCGCTTTGAGTCCGGGGAGACTAAAGGTCGTGAAGCGAGGATTTTACAAGTTGGAAAATCTTTCGTATTTGTGGATGGCTCGGTTCAAGTGGCTGACGGTAATCGCTCCTTTACGAACGGAACGCTGACTGTGACACGCGGCTCCGACACCTTTCGCTATGAAGCCAAGGCTCTGACAGCTGATGAACTGTATAGCTTTTACAAACCGGAAATGCCCGGTATCTTTCAGCTGATTGGTTGGTATTGCTTCTTCCTGGTTATTTCCATTTTTGCTGAATTTGGCAAAACATACTGGCTGCAATCCTCGGCGAACAAGGTCATTCAAAAGCTTCGGCTTGATCTCTACGCGCACATCCAGCGGTTGCCAGTTTACTTTTTTGATAACTTGCCTGCAGGCAAAGTCGTATCCCGTGTTACGAATGACACTGAGGCAGTCAAAGATTTGTTTGTGGCTGTGCTCTCAAATTTCACTTCTGGGATTGTGACGATGGCAGGAGTATATGTTGCACTCTTTTTGCTGGACTTCAGACTGGGTCTTATCTCTCTGTTTATTGTACCGTTACTGATCTTGTGGATTGTATTGTATCGCAAGGTTGCCACCCGTTATAATACGATCATTCGGTCCAGACTCAGTGAAATTAATGCGATTATCAATGAATCGATTCAAGGGATGTCCATTATTCGCGTATTCCGACACCAGAAACAAACGCAGCAAGAGTTTGAAGAACTGAATGATGACTATATGAAGCATCAGAATAAAATGCTGAATTTGAACGCCTTCACTTCGCACAATTTAGTCAACGTGTTGAGAAATCTCGCCTTTGCCGTCGTGTTGTGGTATTTCGGATCTGAGGCGCTCGGAACGACAGGTAGTGCTGTTTCACTAGGCGTATTGTATGCCTTCGTCGATGTGCTGGGACGACTGTTCCAACCTATGACGGGTATGGTCAACCAACTCGCCGTACTGGATACTTCCATCGTATCCTCAGGACGCGTATTTGAGTTGATGGACGAAACTGGAGAGCCGGTGACCGACGGCATGATGCCGCGCTACAAAGGCCAGGTAGAGTTTAACGACGTTTCCTTTGCCTACAAAAAGGATGATGTACTTAAACATATTTCCTTTACAGCACAGCCCGGCCAAACGGTTGCCCTTGTCGGACATACCGGATCAGGCAAAAGTTCGATTATCAACCTGCTATTCCGGTTCTATGATCCGCAAAAAGGAACGATCACCATTGACGGAACGTCTGTCAAAGACATCCCTAAGCAATGGCTTCGCCATTATATGGGTATTGTTCTTCAAGATCCATATTTGTTCACAGGTACGGTAGCCTCCAATGTCAGTCTCGGAGACAGCCGAATCACGAGAGAACAGGTGAATAAAGCGCTGCATGATGTTGGAGCCGACAAACTGTTGGCCCATTTGCCGCAAGGATTCGATGAGCCCGTTATTGAGAAAGGTAGCACCTTATCAGCCGGACAACGCCAGCTTATTTCCTTCGCTCGTGCACTAGCCTTTGATCCCGCCATTTTAATTCTGGATGAAGCTACTGCCAATATTGACACCGAAACAGAAGCGCTCATCCAATCCGCTCTTGAGGTACTTAAGAAGGGACGTACGACCTTTATCATTGCTCACCGTTTGTCCACCATTCGTAGTGCGGACCAAATTTTGGTGCTGCATCGGGGTGAAATTGTTGAACGGGGTAGCCATGACGAGCTTATGGCCCAAGGCGGGCGTTACTTCCAAATGTATCAGCTCCAATCGGGAACAGTTGCAACAGAATCCGATTCAATCTCTGCTACGCCTCCTGCGCAAAATGACTTACTTACTGGCAAAGTCAGCATTTAAGGCTTGAATAGCCCTATTACTTAGGGTAACGATGAACATTTGGCATGAAAAAAACCAGCAAGTCTCCCCCACAAATTGGAGACTCGCTGGTTTTTTTATAACTATAACATATGGCTTGCAATTTTATTTAGCTGCAGAATTGCCTGTTCCCGTGGGCGGAAGCACTGTTCCATCTACCGCTTTAAGCGTAACCTTATACTTACTGTCTACCATTGTACTTGTGTGGGTATCCGTAATGACCTGAATATTCATTTCCCCTGGCTTTGGACTAGTCAACTTGTAGTAAATTACTGCATTTGTATCACCTACGTAGTCGATGTGATCCACTTCAATGCCGTAACCCGGATTAGGTGCCTGCAAACGAGTAATTGTCACTTTGTTCTGCTGGTCATTCGCCTTCTCTATACTCATACTAATGTTATTTTGGTGAACCGGATCTGCAGGCTCAACCGGATTTTCAGGAGTGGATTCAACTGGTTTATGATTTTGCACAAATTCGGATGCGTTATAGACCATTTCTGCTGCCTCCATCCGGGTTACTTTACGATCCGGGTTAAAATTGCTCTGTTCGTCCAATTTTGCAATTTTAGTCAACAGCAGGAATTGAACTGCTGCGTTAGATTCCTGATCTAGTTTTTTGCCATCCGCTACATTAATGTACATACGGACAGTTGGATATTCACCCGTTGCACTCACTGCTTTATACAGAATATTAGCAAATTGTTCTCTTGTCATACGAGTGCTTGGATCAATATCTGGTGACAAAGGGATTTGGTGTTGGGCTGCAATCCGATAGGACTGAGCATACCATGCGGAAGCCGGAATGTTTGCAAAGGAACCCGTTGTGAAATCAGGCATCACCTGAAGATCCATTGCACGAACAACCAAGTGTACTCCTTGTGCATACGTGAGCGTTTGATCCGGTGCAAATTTATCCTTGGTTATTCCTTGAATAATTCCTTTGTCCTGAAGTGAGTTTACGATCTTCTCCTGTTCAGCTCCCTTTATATCCAGAAAAGCAGAAGCCGACGTAGCCACTGCCAATGAGCAGACGACAAGCAGGGCAGCTGTCACACTTTTGTTCTTTTTCATGAGATACACCTCCATGTTTACTTTGCTTCTATACTTACCGACGCAATAGAATCATCAAATGTTTCAAATATACACAAATTGGTTGCAAAACGGTGGAATTCCTGCGATTAGTGTACCCGTCTAACTCTTTTCTGCTCACAACATTTATGCATACCCAAAAGTGGCTGCAACAGATTAATCTTTTACAGTATTCCTTTGGAAGAGCCAGGTATGGGTAGCAGTCATCCCGCCAGCAAAAACTCGCTCCCTTCGTTCGCTTTGCTTACATCCGATTCGGTGCTTTCAGACCAAGAAGTTGCAGCGCGCATGCCAGAATATCGGCAGTTTGTTCCGCCAACTGAATACGCCATTGTCCACCATCGACAATCCTTTCCTTGGCGTAAAACCGGTTAAACGCCTGGGCCGTATCCAATGCAAATCTCGCAATTACCGAAGGCTCTAGTTGGCGAGCCGCACGTATCAGTTGCCCGTGATAGCGACCCAATTGCTTAAGCAGCGCCCAACCTGCGTCACCCAATATTTCATCCGATACGCCATTCAAATCACGAGAATGGCTATCTTGGACAAGGTCATTGTCGCTAGGGTTAGTATTAACATCAACATCGGCGCGAGCGTGAGCTTTCTCCAGAAGGCTGCGTATGCGCGCATGAGTATACTGCACATAAGGCCCGGTCTCGCCTTCAAAGGTCAGCGCCTCCTCCAACGAAAAGTCCACTTCATTCAGCCGGTTGTTTTTTAAATCACCAAAAATAATCGCCCCGATGCCAACGTCCTCCGCTATTGCCTGTTGTTCCTGTAAACCAGGGTTCTTCTGAGTAATGATGCCTTGAGCACGCGCTACAGCTTCATCCAGCACCTCCTCCAGCTTCACAACCTTGCCACGTCTTGTGGACATTTTCTTACCCGCAAACCGCATTAATCCAAACGGCACATGCTCACATTGCTCCGCCCATGCCTCCCCTGCATGCTTCAGCACCGCAAACACCTGCTGGAAATGCAACTTCTGTTCTCCACCAACGACGTACAGCAAACGATCAGCCTTCATCACTTCATGACGATAAATCGCTGTTGCCAGATCACGTGTCGGATAAATGGTGGTTCCATCCTTTTTCAGAATAAGACACGGAGGCAGTTCCTCGTCTTCCAGGCGAACTACGAGCGCCCCATCACTTTCCTCCAACAATCCTTTTGCTCTTAATTGATCAATAACTGCCTGCATCTTATCATTGTAAAAACTTTCTCCCAGCACATGGTCAAATGCAATGTTTAGACGCTGGTACATACGATCAAATTCACCCAGACTGATTTCAACAAAAAACTCCCATAGTTGTCGAGCCTCCGCATCCCCATGTTCCAAACGTCGGAACCACTCGCGCCCTTCATCCTCCAAAGTCGGATCATGATCGGCCTCCTGATGAAAACGCACATATAGCTTTAGCGATTCACCAATCGGATCATGTTGTAACTGCTCCTCATTTCCCCATCTTTTATAGGCCGCAATTTGCTTACCAAACTGTGTTCCCCAATCCCCAAGATGATTCACACTAATAGGTACATAACCTGTTTCACCAAGTATGCGATACAAGGCAGCACCGATAACCGTAGAGCGAAGATGACCGATACCAAACGGTTTGGCAATATTAGGCGAGGACATATCAATAACTACCCGCTGCCCGTTCCCGATATTAGGCCTGAGGAAATCAGCCTTGCTCAATTCAGCAAGCATAAGCGGAATATGAACCGATCGATCCAAGGTTATGTTTACATAGGCACCCGATGCTGAAGCGGTTAAACCTTCTTTATGGCCTACTAGTTCCGCCAATTCCAGTGCAATGTGCTGCGGAGACTTTCGAAACTTTTTAGCCAGCATAAAACAGGGAAACGCCACATCTCCCCATTCAGGCTGCGGAGGCACCTCAAATAAAGATAAAATTTCTTTTTCCTCCAAGCCCGTATGGGCTAATATCGCTTGAGCAGCAATCCTCATTAACATGATGATCTCTCTCCTTCTTTTTATAGAATCTAACAAAAAAAGCCCCCGCCTCTTGAAATCATTCAAGAGACGAGAACTTCAATATCCCGCGGTACCACTCTTCGTAAATCGGTTGTGCAGCTAAAGCTAACTACACAAATCGCGATTTCACTCCAATGACTAATAACGGTGTCTGCCGGGCTGATCTACTAGAAGTTCTGCTCGTTGGATCAACCGTCTCCCGGGTGCGCTTCACATCGGACCTCATACCGGCTTCCACCTCTTCCGGCTCGCTGTAATGATACGGCTCAGCTGCTACTTTCCCGTTCCGTGACGTTAATTCCATTCATTATACAAACCTATTCAGTAGAAAGCAACCTATTATTTCCTCTTCAGGCACTAGTTCCATATATGTAATTACACTGCCACCAATTGGCGGCATGCCTGAACGCAACGACGGCAGGCTTCTGCACAATGTTTACAATGATCATGGGAATGCTTGCTGCATTCAGCAGCACATACCTCACAGGCCTTGGCGCATAGCTCACAGATTTGCTCGGCAAAATCCGTTCCACGCTGCATCATTTGAGCAGCAAATCCGCATATTTCTGCACATTCCCTACTCACTCGAATACATTCACGCAGCATAGCTAAATCATATTCCTTCAAACTCGCTACGTAACATACATTGCAAGCGTTCATACATTCCAGGCAAGCATCCACGCATTGTTGGTATGAATGATTCATATTACATTACCTCCCAGTTGTTGACCCTGCTGTACTATTACCCACTGTCCCTTGAGGTTAATCATTTGATGTGCGCGCTTTCAATAAAACAAGACAATACAATCCCGACTTATGTAAGGAAGTGTACTATATTCCAGTGTGCAAATGCAAGGATATTAATCACATGGATTTTTAGCCCCTGTTTCTGACTTGCATACGCTCAGTCATTGCTCTATTGTAAAAAGTGTATGTCTAACCACCGATCAAGGAGTGAACATTTTAATGAATATGTCTTCTGTAGAGGAACACCGTCAGGAATCCCCCCAACAAGTGAATTGCATGGTCGTGACTGTCTCGGACACACGCACCGTGGAAACAGATACTGGGGGACGACTGCTCATGGATCTACTAGAAACCAATGGATATACAGTTGTTCGATATGTCATCGTCAAGGATGACTACGAAGGTATTCAGCAGTTAGTATCCGAAGCAGCGGCACAGGATGACATCGAGGCTGTTCTTTTGACAGGTGGTACCGGTATTTCTCCACGTGATACTACTTATGAAGCTGTCTCCTCTCTACTGGATAAGGAACTACCTGGCTTTGGGGAAATCTTCCGTTATTTAAGCTATGCTGAGGACATTGGTTCAGCAGCTATCTTAAGCCGGGCTGTAGCTGGCACTGTGGGTCAGACAGCTGTATTTTCTATGCCTGGCTCACGCGGAGCCGTTCGTTTGGCAATGGAACGCATTATTGTCCCTGAGCTACGACATGTGATGAGAGAAATTTATAAATAAGCTCCTATTTCCTACATGCTCCAACACAAAGAGGCACCCCATGCATTCATGAGGTGCCTCTTCCAACTATTCTTTTTCTTCAACTTCGGGCTGCATATAGCTGTCGATCAGCTTTTGCTTTAGCTCCCATACCTTCTCGCTCAGATTTACACGATAAATTTCAGGGTTCAGCTTCCTCAAATATTCTGGCCAGAACAGTTTTAACTGTGAAGTATGGTAGGCACGAATTTCATCCAGCTCGGGAAGCTCATATACCTTCTGTCCATTTATAAAAATAGGCTCAAGCATCGGCACGGCTTCGTAATTTTCTACATACTTCTTCATATACGGATGCAAAGGGTTAAACAGCTTCAGGCGCTTACCATTACGCGGACGCTCTTCATCCGGAAAAGAAATATAATCGGCTACAGCTCTCCCTTTCTTCTTATCCACAATGCGATATACATCCTTTTTGCCTGGTGTGGATACTTTTTCTGGATTCCCCGAGATCTTAATCGTCGGCAGCATTTCGCCATCTACTTCACGCTCAACCAGCTTGTACACCCCGCCAAGCGATGGTTGATCCGAAGCCGTAATAAGCTGTGTTCCTACACCCCATACATCAATACGTGCCCCTTGGGCTTTCAGGTTAAAAATCGTATTTTCATCCAAATCATTGGAAGCTACAATTTGTACGTAATCTAATCCTTCAGCATCGAGCATTTCTCGTGCCTGAATGGATAGATAAGCCAAGTCACCGCTATCCAGACGGATTGCATTCATACGCTTGCCCTGACTCTCCAGCATTTTTGCTGTCCGAATCGCATGAGGAACCCCGCTTTCCAGCGTGTCAAAGGTGTCTACCAGCAGTGTAACCTGATCTGGCAATACCTTCGCATACACGTCAAACGCCTCCTGCTCCGTCATAAAGGTCTGCACCCATGAATGTGCATGTGTCCCCTTCGTCGGGATTCCAAAATGTTCGCCTGCCAGCATATTAGAAGTCGCGTCAAAACCAGCCACATAAGCTGCTCGTGCTCCCCAAATCGCTGCATCTGCTTCCTGCGCACGCCGTGTTCCAAATTCGAGCAGTGTATCATCACTTGCCACCTGCTTGATGCGCGATGCCTTTGTCGCAATAAGTGTCTGATAGTTCATAAAATTCAGCAATGCCGTTTCGACAAGCTGCGTTTCCATAATCGTTCCTTCAACACGGACCAGAGGCTCGTTGGGAAAAACAAGGGCCCCTTCTTTCATCGAATGGACCGTTCCACCAAACTTAAACTGGCGAAGCGCCTCCATGAACATGGGATCGTACTTCTCCTCCTGTTCAGACAGGTAGCGAATGTCCTCTTCTGTAAACCGCAAATTTGCAATATAATTCACAATGCGTTCCAGACCCGCGAACACGGCATATCCATTACCAAAAGGGAGTTTACGAAAATACGCCTCGAACACAGCTTTACGCTGGTGACTTCCGTTCACCCAGTGGGCGTACATCATATTAATCTGATATTTATCTGTATGTAATGCGAGGCTCGTTGACTGCATTGTAATCATCCTCTCTGACTGTCTCCAGGTTTGTGGCGCTACCGCCTCATCTGCCCAGATTCAGCAATATCCGGCTCCATTTTGTTATCGGACATTGGTGCACAATCGTTAAGTTATTTTACTTCTTCTGGCGTAAAACCGTATCCTCAGCCGATCGTACCGCGGCTCCAAGACTTCCCTCAAAATGACCCAAAGCCCAATCATGTCCAGCTTGATTAAAGCTCGCCACAGCGTCCTTGTATACAGTAATAGCAAAACCTTTGTTATAAGCATCTACAGCCGTATGCAGTACACATATATCCGTACATACACCAATCAGATGAACTTCCACAATACCACGTTCACGCAGCCTGAGTTCCAGATCTGTGCCCGCAAAAGCACTATACCGTGTTTTATCCAACCAGTAGATAAGATCACTTTGTTGCTCATAGAGGCTATGAAGCTTGCCATACAAATGTCGTCCGTTGGTTCCACGTATATTATGCGGAGGAAACAGCTTGCTCTCTGGGTGATAAAGGTCGTTCTCCTCATGCAAATCCACAGCCATGACGACAAAGTCCCCTTGATCTACATATGCCTGCGTAATTGCTGCGATCCGTTCATCCAACTCAATCGCAGGTTGTCCTACAGGCAAACTACCATCCACAAAATCTTTCGTGTAATCAATCACAATTAGTGCCTGCATCGTACGGTCAGCTCCTTATCCTCAAAGTGAAATTGTACGTTCTATGCGTACCTATTACATTAGACGTTACGTGTAGATAGATAAACGCGGTACTCTGTCACTAAAACGGTACAACTGTGCCGGTCTTTGTGAATACTGGTTGGAACTGAGCGGTTTGCCGTTCTCATCACGCACCTCTTCCAGAATTCCCTGTCTGCTACGAGTCGATGTTATTTTGCGAATAAAGTTTGGCTCTTCGAAGTCCGGTACGACACTCTGTATCACCTGATATAATTCACCCAGTGTAAAATGTAGCGGTAAAAACTGCTTGGCGATCGTCGTCTGAAGCATCTGCAACTGAATTTTGCGATAAGCATCTACTATGATATCCCGGTGATCAAATGCCAGCTCCAATTCCTCCAACGCTTCGCGGATTGTGAATAGCCCCACCTCGGAAGCATCATCGGCCGCCTGACGCTGTTCCAACATCCATTCTTCTACCAGCGCAAAAAATGCATGCGATATGATCCAGCCGCGCGGATCACGTCCCGGTCCACTATATACACCCAAATACTCCAGATGCCCGCCGTCCACACCCGTTTCCTCTAACAGTTCCCGCTTGGCAGCTCCATACATGGATTCATCTTCCTGACAAAACCCTCCAGGCAACGCCCAGCGTCCTGCAAACGGCCAACTGCGGCGCTTGATGAGCATCACTTTCAGCTCCCGAATCGGCAATGTCTTTGTTACCGTCTTGCGCTCCCGCTTCGTTAAGGTAAACATAACGATATCCGCCGGAGCTCCATCTGGAGTGCGGTATTTCTTAATGTTATACGACGCCTTTTGCGCCTCTTCGTTTATACGATTGCTATCCATTGGCATCACCATATTATATCGTTTTGATAAATTCATTATGACATAATAAAAATTTTTGTCAAGCGTCAGGCCTTACCTGAATCACTTGCTTGTGTACGTAATACTCGGAAGGTTGCTGTAGATGTAGACCCAAGTGTGCCTTCACTATCCCTTACTTCCGCCTCAGTGGTTATAGTCCGACCTCCCTGATGAAGAATCCGCGCCCTAACCTCCAGTCGGCCTTGCCTCATGGCTGACAAGAAATGAACATTCAGGTTCGTCGTTACACATGGATCCATATTTCGTGAAGCCATACTGACCATCCCCATCGCCTGATCCATCAATGAAGTAAGCACACCCCCATGGACAATACCCATCACATTGGTATGCTCTTGTTTGGCTTCCAAAGCGATCTGTACCTCGTTTGCATCAGCTGCAATCAGCTCACACCCTAAATACTCCCAAAAAGTATTATTTTCGCCCTCTAGCATCTTACCGAACTTATCCATTCCCTTGCTTCCATCCCTTCTATGTTGTCCCATTTCTCTTGATGTCTTATAAATATATACGATGGCAAATTGCTTTCGAAAAAAAGGCGTGGAAGCTACGCCTCCACACCATAAATTTCATTCTAATCACTGCAATTCGACGAGGAAGTACTTTTTCCCTCTTCAACGTTCACCTTCTCAGCAACGGTATCACGAATCGCCATGATCACCATTTGCAGTAGCTCATTAATTTCCACCTGACTCTGCTGAAACTCCGTTACAATTGGAATACCATCAAGTTCTTCCTGTAGCTCCTGTAGCTCGGCCTCTATTTTGGCAATCATTTTTTGATTTTTTAAGGATTCAAATGCAACAATTTCCTTTTGCTTCTTTTTCATCGTTGCAATCAGTTGCTGAATGCGCCCATGATCCTGAATCTTTTCTTCTGCTTTCCGGAATACCTGTACTTCCTCACTGCTACCCAAAATACCTGCTAATTCTTTGGCTTTTGCCAATATCATTTCGCGATTGACCAAATGATCATGCTGGCGCGCCGCCGATTGAAGTTCTGTTTGTTGCAACCGCTCCTCTGTCATTGTCCATCGCTCCTTTTCTCACTTAGACGGCCCTGCACACAACCTTACTCAGACCGCATGCAACCCGCTAGAATATTCTTTTATCCGTTAACTGCTACAGCCGTTTCAACCAGATCACCTTTGATGTAAAAGGTCATAGGTTCCGTAATTTTCACTTGAACAAAGGAACCAATCAGGTCCTGAGAACCCTCAAAATGTACAAGCTTATTGGAACGGGTCCGACCGGCAAGCACTTTGCTGTCATTTTTGCTCTCGCCTTCCACCAACACTTCAACCACTTCGCCACGCAATCGACTATTAAAGCGAAGGCTGTTTTGGTTCACCGCAATGTTCAGACGCCGGAGACGCTCTTTTTTGACCGACATAGGCACATTATCTTCCATCGAAGCAGCTGGCGTACCTTCACGTGGTGAATAAATGAATGTGTAGGCAAAGTCATAGCCGACCTCGCGCACCAAAGATAGAGTATCTTCAAACTGCTCGTCTGTTTCGCCCGGGAAACCTACAATGATATCCGTTGTCAGAGAAACATGCGGAACAGCTGCTTTAATCTTCGCTGCCAGTTCCAGAACACGCTCACGGGTATATTTTCGGTTCATTTTCTTCAATATATCCGTATTACCGGATTGAACAGGCAGATGGATATGCTCCACCAAATTACCACCCTTACCGAGCACTTCTACCAAATGGTCATCAAAATCACGTGGATGTGATGTTGTAAAACGTACACGCGGGATATTGATTTTGCGCATATCATCCATCAGATCCCCGAATCTGTAATTCAAATCTTTCAAATCCTTACCATAAGCGTTAACATTCTGCCCCAGTAAGGTGATTTCTTTAAAACCTTGACGTGCCAAATCCCGTACTTCAGCGATAACATCCTCTGGACGACGGCTTCTTTCCTTACCACGTGTAAAGGGAACAATGCAATAGGTGCAAAATTTATCACAGCCGTACATAATGTTCACCCAAGCCCGCATACCCTCGCGCTTCTTCGGCAAGTTTTCGATAATGTCGCCTTCCTTAGACCACACTTCGACCACCATTTCTTTGCTAAAGAGTGCTTCCTTGACGAGCTGAGGCAGACGATGAATATTATGGGTACCAAAAATCATATCGACAAAACCGTGTTTTTGCATAATCCGGTTAACGACGTTCTCTTCCTGTGACATGCAGCCACACACGCCGAGCAGCAGTCCTGGCTTTTCTGTTTTGAGATGCTTGAGGTGACCCAGCTCGCCAAACACTTTATCCTCCGCATTTTCACGGATAGCACAAGTGTTTAGTAAAATGATGTCTGCTTCCTTCCGATCCTCGGTTGATTGGTAGCCCATTTGCTCCAGCAAACCTTTTATGGTTTCGGAATCATGCTCGTTCATTTGGCAACCAAATGTGTATACGATGTAATGCTTTCCCTCACCGATATGCTTTAGCTCATCCGGGACTGCGTTATCATATAATACCTGTACATCCTCTTTACCGCGTTGCTTTTCTTTTCTATGGTTCGGCTCCGCCATAATGTTGATTTCACGTCCGCGAATACGGATCTTTTTGCTATGCTCATCTTCAGAAATAATCTTCGCATCCGAGAAATCAAAATATTTGGAGTAATCTTTTGTTTTCTTTTCCATTCCTTAGTCACTCCTTACACCATCTATTTCACGAGCTAATTTGTGATTTTACTGTATCTTTAGGCATGGGTAAATTTATTTTAAGTTCTAAAAAAACCTTTAAAAAAGGCATTACACTAAATTATAGCATGATTTATAGGCCATCGCCATAGATCAACCGCAGATACCATTGAGTGCAAAGTGAACTCATGTTCTTTTTGTACATAAGTGAAGTATCTGTGAATTATATAGTATGTAAAAAGCCCGATTCTTTTGCAAGAATCGGACTCTTTAAGCCTTCCGGCATTTAAATCGTGTATATTAGTCTACGATTTCAGCGTTGTCACCGTTTTTCACACCGGCACCGTTCGCTTCATCTGTATCAATGTGCATATCCAAAGCAAAAGAATCGGACACACGTGCAAGAACATTTTCAAATACAAGACCACGTTCGCCGCCAACACGTACTTTCAGCAACTGCTTGTCCTTAATGTCCCATTTAGCTGCATCAGATGTATGGAAATGAATATGGCGGGCTGCTACAATCACGCCTTCTTGCAGTTCCACTTCACCTGCTGGTCCTTTTACTGTGATTCCTGGTGTACCATCAATGCTACCCGATTCGCGTACAGGTGCTTTTACACCAATAGCAAAGGAATCAGTGCGAGAAATTTCCAACTGGGAAGCGGGACGAGCAGGTCCCAAAATGCGAACCTTATCAAATTGGCCCTTAGAACCAATTACAGCTACCGTTTCATTTGCGGCAAATTGTCCTGGTTGGGACAAAGGTTTAAATTCGGTTAATTGATAGCCTGCTCCGAACAAAATTTCAATATGCTCTTGAGTCAGGTGAATATGACGGGCGGAAACGCCGACAGGTACGATTTTACTCATCGTGTGGTCACTCCTTTTTCTCTATACAATACTTTACACATCCATGCTATTATACTCCTATTTTGCCAAGAAAGAAAAGAAGAGCGTATAAAGTTCCCTTTTTCGCCCCAATCATCGTTAAATATCATCCCTATAAATCAGATCAAATCGTCGTTTTAGCGAACAGGAGAAAGAAAAGCATGATTTCAGCTACAATGAGATGAGGGGGGACGACAATAAATATATTAAGGATAAACAGGACACAGAGTATTCCAGTCAAGAAAAAAATGACTCTGAGACGGGGTTTAAGATGACTTAATCTGTACTGATGAAATACCAGTAAAACCGACAAAAAGTAAATAAAAACAGAAGCAAAGGTAAAGCAAAGCACAAAGATATAGTCTACTTGTCCCAAAAACAAGAGCTGAATCGAAGCAGCTAGCATGCTAAGGGAAAGATAAATAAACAAATGACCATAAATAATAGTCTGTCCTGCTGATTGTTTTGATTTATCTACGCGCTTCTCCATATTCTCAAAATATTGCCACCAGATTGCGATGACTAATATAAAAGCCAAAGCGGCAAATACAACGGAAGAAACCGTAAAATGATCGGATTGTAAAACAGAAAGCATACTTATCACAGATTCGCCAAGCAGAATTAAGGTGAACTGTGCAAATCGTTCTAAAAGATGCTCCGTATGGATTGGTGTGATCACCAACTTTTTACGACCAATCAAAGGAACGAGGATATCAACAGCTATACCGGTATATAAAATCAAATATCGAACCCAAGAGTCAAAGAAAAGGGAGAAACTAGAGATGACTATTCCAATCCAAAAATAGGTTCCGAAAAAACGAGCTGTTTCCTGTTTATGAGCCGTTTCTTTGGGCGCCGAAAGTAAATATTGAACGACAGTTAAACCTCTTAACCCAATATAGCCAACAAAAAAAGATACATAATACGCATCAAAATCTATATTCAAACTGGCAGTCATGATTAACACGAAAAACAATTGCAGGATCATAAAGATTCGATGCGTTATACTGTCTTGACCAAAACGGTTGTTGTAGACAGTTTGCCCCACCCAAGCCCACCATATCGGGATAAAAATCATAATGAACTTCTCCATATGTTCCCACGAGATACTACCATGCTCAACATGTAGTAAAACATGAGTGGCCTTAGAGACAGCAGCTACGAATAGTAAGTCATAAAAGAGTTCAAGCCAGGTAACCTTTTTTATTAACATTGTGTAATGGAGCCCCCTCTGGTATAGCGGTGCAGCATGGTGCACCATCAGTCTCGCTCCATTGTCTGCCGTATTTCTGCAAATATTATTTAAAATCTAAGATACTTCTCATTATTTCGTAATCGTTCTCGCTTTGTCAAGAGTGTTCGCAGCCAAAACATCCCCTTAAATAGCTATTTAAGAAGACATTTTAGAAGGCAGATTCGTTTGCAGGTATTCCAGGGCATGACCTCCCAGCCATCCTTTGACTAGCTCCTCAGGGTAATGCTTCAGCAGCAGTTCTGCAAAAGCCGGATATTTCCCCGAGTGTTCCAAGCCTTGCACATGGTGCTCGATACCGTCAAAATCAGAGCCAAACATCAAATGCCTTTCGCCCCCTAATGAACAAATATGCTCAATATGCGGTAGCAGATCCTCAGCAGTTACTGTATCCTGCTCTTTGAGAAACATGGTGACGAAGGTCAAACCAATCCGTCCGTTACGGGCGATCAGTGCACGAATCTGTTCATCCCGCAGATTACGAGGATGAGCACATCTCGCAAAGACATTCGAATGCGAGGCGATGGGCGGTAGAGTAGCCTCCTCCAGCACCTCCCAGAAGCCCTGTACGGACAGATGCGACACATCTAACAGCAGTCCCAGGTCATTACAGCGATTGACCAAATCGCGCCCCTTGCTAGTCAGCCCGCCACCTCTATGTTCCATAATGCCGTCAGCTGCCCAGTTCGCATAATTCCATGTCAGCCCAATCAATCGTATTCCCATGGCATAGCATAATTCTGCATAAAAAGGGTTCCCTTCCAGCGCATCTACCCCCTCCAGTGAGAGCAAAGCCCAAGGTGCCCATGTATGATCCGTCCCATTACCATCCAAATACGTTATCTTTTCCGTGCGCTTCTCTTCTCCTTCCCGCTTTACTTGCTCTTCCTGATGCACTACGGACGCATTTTTCCACATTGCCAAGTCTTCCTTCCACAGCAATGGTCTCAACCCACCGGAGATAGAGGTAACATGCTGCCTGAACAGCTCAATTTGACGTACCACATGTTCAAATCTTGGTGTGCCTAATACCTGTGAAATATATATAGCAAACGTTTGCAACTGCACGTTACCTTCTAGCAAACGTTCTTTTGTGACATCAAGCGATGGATGACTGAAATCGATCTGCGCATCGAGCTGCATTTTACATAACACATCACAATGAAAGTCAACAACTGGCCAATTCACTTTTAGCTTATCATTCATGTATCTTACCTCCATTTATAGATTGAAGCACCACAAATTTATTTTAAAAATCATAGTAACAGACTCACAATGCAAAAAAGCCCGTTTACAAATCGTAAACAGGCTCAGGCAACTTACATTTATTATCTTGGCTCTACAATCAATTTGATCGCAGTCCGATCTTCTCCATCAATAACAATGTCTGTAAAAGCAGGAATACAAATCAAATCCACTCCGCTTGGTGCGACAAATCCCCGGGCAATGGCTACCGCTTTAATGGCTTGGTTTAGTGCACCCGCTCCAATCGCCTGTAATTCTGCATTTCCGCGTTCACGCAGTACTCCTGCGAGTGCGCCTGCAACTGAATTAGGATTGGATTTTGCTGATACTTTTAATACATCCATAGTAAGTACCTCCCCTGGGAATGATGATGGTTTGATTCCACTATTAGATGTTATTCGAGGGTCAGCAAAAAATTCCTGCTTTTTGGTGACAGTTTTCCTTATTCTTTCCTTAAGCAGCTTACAAAAAAGTTAATCCATCCGCCATTCATCTTCTTTGAGTCTGATTTTCTGAATTTTGCGGGCTTTTCCATCGTTATCATTCAGCTCTACGCTGATGGCATGGAAATGCCATTTGCCCATGTCCACTTGAAAACGCACCGGAAGCTGGGTCTGGAATTTCTGTAACACAGCCTCTTTCTGCATTCCAAGCACTCCCTCATAAGGACCTACCATTCCCGCATCTGTCTGATACGCAGTTCCTTGTGGCAAAATTGTATCGTCATTGCTCTGTACATGTGTGTGCGTACCTACCACGATTGAAGCACGTCCATCCAAATGCCAACCCATAGCGATTTTTTCCGAGGTTGCTTCGGCGTGAAAATCAACTAGGATATGTTTATGTTTTTTGCGCAACTCATCGACAATTTCATCTGCTGCACGGAATGGATCGTCAATAGCTGGCAAAAAGGTTCTACCTTGCAGATTAACAATAGCCAGCTCCTTACCTCCACCCTTTACAACGGTATAACCTCGGCCCGGTGTTCCTGGTGGAAAGTTAGCCGGGCGAATGATCCGTGGCTCATCATCTATAAAATCAAATATTTCCTTATTGTCCCAAGTATGATTTCCCATCGTAATCCCATGGACGCCCCAATCAAAAAACTCTCTGGCGATAGCAGGGGTTATGCCTCTTCCCGAAGCTGCATTTTCTCCGTTCACGATAATAACATGCGGATTGTATTTTGATTTGAGCGAAGGAAGATTTTCCCTCAGTGCCTTTCTGCCTACACTGCCGACGATGTCTCCAATAAATAATACGTTGATAGAAAGCCCTCCCTAGTCTGCCTTACATAAATGAAAAGTGGCCCTACAAACAGTGGCCACTTTTCATTGAAATGCTTTTATTTTGCGTATTCTACCGCACGGGTCTCGCGAATAACAGTAACTTTGATATGTCCCGGATAGTCCAGTTCATTCTCAATCGTTTTCGTAATATCGCGGGCCAGTCGGAATGCTTCCGCATCATCAATTTTCTCTGGCTGTACCATGACACGAACTTCGCGTCCGGCTTGAATCGCGTATGATTTTTCAACGCCTTCAAAAGATTCGGAGATGCGTTCCAGCTTCTCAAGACGACGGATGTACGTCTCTAGCGTTTCACGCCGCGCTCCCGGTCTTGCTGCTGATAGAGCATCTGCCGCCCCAACCAGCATGGCGATCACTGAAGTCGCTTCGCAGTCGCCGTGATGTGAAGCAATGCTGTTGATGACGACCGGGTGTTCCTTGTACTTCTTCGCCAGTTCCACGCCAATTTCAACGTGCGATCCTTCCACTTCGTGATCCAGCGCCTTCCCGATGTCATGCAGCAATCCTGCCCGTCTTGCCAGTACAACGTCTTCGCCCAGTTCCCCGGCCATTAGACCTGTCAAGTATGCAACTTCCATCGAGTGCTTTAATACGTTCTGTCCGTAACTCGTACGGAACTTAAGACGTCCCAAGATCTTGATCAAATCCGGATGTAAGCTATGCACGCCCACCTCAAAGGTGGCCTGCTCACCATATTCACGGATTCGTTCGTCCACCTCTTTACGGGATTTTTCCACCATCTCTTCAATACGAGCCGGATGTATCCGTCCGTCCGCTACGAGCTTTTCAAGCGCAGTACGCGCAATCTCTCTACGAATCGGATCAAATCCGGACAAAATAACAGCTTCCGGCGTATCATCAATAATGAGGTCAATTCCTGTAAGGGTTTCAAGTGCACGGATATTACGGCCTTCGCGCCCGATAATCCGGCCTTTCATTTCTTCGTTCGGCAATGTGACGACAGAAACCGTCGTTTCTGCTACATGATCTGCCGCACAGCGTTGGATGGCCAGTGTGATGATTTCACGAGACTTTTTGTCCGCTTCTTCTTTGGCCTGCTGTTCAATTTCTTTAATCATCTGAGCTGTTTCATGACGAACTTCCTGCTCTACGTTGGTCAGAATAATACTTCTTGCATCCTCCATCGTCAGATTGGAAATACGCTCCAACTCAGTTACCTGACTCTTGTAAATCAAATCAATTTGCTGCTGGGTTTCATCGATTCGTTTCTCTTTGTTGGCCACCTGTTCTTCTTTGCGTTCCAGCGATTCCAATTTTTTATCCAGCGATTCTTCTTTTTGCAGCAATCTTCGTTCCTGTCGTTGAATTTCATTGCGACGTTCACGAGTTTCTTTTTCAGCTTCGGCACGGATGCGGTGAATTTCATCTTTCGCTTCCAATACCGTTTCCTTCTTCAGCGCTTCTGCCTCTTTTTTCGCGTTCTCCACGATTTGCGCGGCAGCTTCTTCCGCACTGGAGATCTTAGCTTCTGCAATAGATTTGCGAATAAAATAACCAATCCCGAACCCAAAGAATAACGCGGCTACAGCAACGAGAACGAACCAGATCGCAGTCATCATACTGTTCACCTCCCCGTTGGTTCCTCCAAGGCATTCCTTGGGACTTTTTGCAATTGTCACATTTACTTTGATCGTCAAACTAAGATAACGACACAAGGTCGTTTCATTTCATATGCACATGCTTTCACATGTACAATTCCGCCTGGCATAGCGGCATCACTTGTTATTTGGCGATGAGAACTCACCGGTGGATTCCGCTTTTTTGGAAGGAAAAAGGGCGTTCCACAAGTATCGTTTCATATATATTTTATTATTTGACAAATGGCATTGTCAAGGGAATGCAAACATTAGTAGAGTACCATGCAGCTTTCCATGTAATAACTAGCTCATCCTATCCGTTCATACTAGCCCAAGGTTCAGCAGCCGTTTGGCAATTATTCCTCCCACTGCAACAATTCCTCGTCATCTGAAGCAGCGTCATGCTCGGCCGCAGTGAGATGATTGACCACTCGGCGTGTCATATCCCCCGAATATCCGCGTCTCATGAGAAAAGGGTAGGTTTTCCTTTTTTTCTCCATTATATCACCACGTACCTGATTCCATTTCTTACGTCCGATCGTCAAAGCACTCTCCCACTCCTCATTATCGGTGATTTCACCTAACGCTTCCCCAATAGAGGCTTTAGAGATGCCTTTCTGACGGAGTTCTTGCCTAACCCACATCTTCCCCTTACGTTGGCTAGTTATACGCTGCCTTGCCCATTGGCGGGCGTACAAATCATCATCCACGAGTTGCTCCCTTTCCAGTCGGACCATTACTTCGTCAATAACAGACTGATCCAGTTCTTTTTGCACCAAACGCTGGGCAATTTCCTGACGTGTGCGAGGCTTTCGCCCCAAATATCGAAGCGCGAGTACATAGGCCTGTTGCTTTTCATCTGCCAGAACAATATCTTCCAGTTCTTTTTTGACGAATGACGTTCCTTTGAACATATTGTACTTGATCATTACATCTTCTAATACAGACAATGAATACGGGCCAAAATGAATGATATAGCGTCCACGTTTGCGTCCCTGTCCCTGCTCTACCCTAGTAATCATCAATTCCTCATGATCCGGAAAAAGAGAAATCTCTTGTTGCTTATTTGCTTCCGCAGAATATTCATCTTCATCGTCCAACTGCAATATGTTTCCCTCACTTTGAAATTCACGAAAGCAGTCTTTGGACAACTGCTACGCAAAAGTTAGATTCCGCTGACAAAGCAGCTTTAATTGATGCAAAAATGCCCTGCACAACTGTGCAGGGCATCAGAATCATGCTATTCAACCGGATTGTGCCATAACCCTGGCTCCAGTTCACAAATCAGGATTCACCAAGCTTTATTCAAGCTCCAACAATTCCTGTTCTTCCTTGGCTTGCTGTGCCAACTCTTCTTCTGTAGGCGGAGCAACCGTCGTAATCAAATTGCTTGCCACCCGAATTTTTTGCTCGATCGTACTAGCAATGTTCGGATTTTCCTTCAAAAATTGCTTCGCATTCTCACGTCCCTGACCAAGGCGCTCACCTTCGTAGGAATACCAAGCTCCACTCTTGTCGACAATGTCATGCTCCGTACCGATATCGATCAAGCTACCTTCTTTGGAAATGCCCTCACCGTACATAATGTCCACTTCAGCCTGACGGAATGGAGGGGCAACTTTATTCTTCACGACTTTAATACGTGTGCGGTTACCCACAATGTCGTTACCCATTTTCAAACTTTCAATACGACGAACATCCAAACGTACCGTAGAGTAAAACTTCAAGGCACGTCCACCTGGTGTTGTTTCAGGGTTACCGAACATAACACCTACTTTTTCACGTAGCTGGTTAATAAAAATAGCAATAGTTTTCGATTTGTTAATGGCTCCAGACAGCTTACGCAATGCCTGCGACATCAGACGTGCTTGAAGACCGACATGGGAATCTCCCATTTCGCCTTCAATCTCTGCCTTCGGCACAAGTGCCGCTACGGAGTCAACAACTACAATGTCTACTGCTCCACTACGTACAAGGGCTTCGGCAATCTCAAGCGCCTGCTCTCCTGTATCTGGTTGCGATAGTAACAACTCATCAATATTGACACCCAGCTTGCTTGCATACGACGGATCAAGCGCATGCTCGGCGTCGATAAAGGCGGCTTGTCCGCCTGTTTTTTGCACCTCTGCGATAGCGTGAAGAGCTACTGTCGTTTTACCGGATGATTCCGGTCCGTATATTTCAATAACCCGGCCTCTTGGAAAGCCGCCCGTTCCTAACGCAATATCCAAAGCAATCGAACCACTGGGGATCGTTTCCACTTGCATGTGGGTAGACTCACCCAACTTCATAATGGAACCTTTACCAAATTGCTTTTCTATTTGACGGAGCGCCATATCCAGCGCAGCACGACGATCTGACAATAAACTCACATCCTTCATTGTTTGTACTTTAATAATACCTTGTTTTGACACGCTTGCCAAGCATTTTTTCGAACATACATTCGTTTTTTTATTCACACAGCTCTCTTCTGTAATTACACCTGTCTCTTAAAACAAAAAAAGAACCGCTGGCAAAAGGCTTTGCAACGGTTCTTCCGATAAGGTGATTATATCATGAATATCTATCTAAAACAACTCTACGACCCACACTGTACATAGATGATTAAGAGAGTTTCTCGTTCTCTACCAGCCTGCGCCACAATCTGTACAGAATCGCTTTGACTGATCGCAGTCGGATTGTTTCGCGGTTACCACTCAGTCTCAGTTCATGTACTTCCGTTTCCTTGTCGCGTTCAGCAATGCCAATATACACTAGACCGACTGGCTTACGTTCGGAATACCCAGGTCCGGCTACACCAGTAACTGAAAGTCCAAAATCGCTGTCCATGATCATTCTCGCCTGCTCTGCAAGCACAAGGGCCACTTCCTTACTCACTGCACCTGGCGCTTGATCCCCCTCTAAATAATCACAAGGCACGTTGAGTAATTTCATCTTCATTTCATTGGAATAGCACACGATGCCACCTTGAAACATAGTAGCACTGCCAGGTATAGAAGTGAGGTGTTCCATCAGCAGTCCACCTGTACAGCTTTCTGCCGCACTCACAGTGAGTCCGCGATTGGCCATTAGATCTACGATAACCTTCTCCAGCGTAACATCTTCGCTTGCATACATAAATTCCGAAAGACGCTGCTGAATTTCTACTTCCGTAGCCGTCAGCTTAATCAATGCTTCACTTTCGCTGGCCGCCTTGGTGGATATACGGATCGTGACTTCCCCTTCCTTGGCATAAGGAGCAATCGTGGGGTCTGTCTGGGATTGGATCAGATCTAACAAACGGGTTTCAAGAGCTGACTCACCAATCCCTGCAAATTTTAGCATTTTTGAATAAATTGGCATTTCCTCACCGCTCAATGCCTGCTGAAGCAACCAAGGTTTGGCCTGGTTTGCAAACATCGGTTTGAGTTCCTTAGGAGGTCCAGGCAAAACTACATAAAATTTACCATCCTGTGCAATTGCGTCGCCCACAGCTAGCCCTGTCTCATTTTCAAGCGGAGTAGCACCTTCAATAGAAAGCGCCTGCCGGCGGTTATTTTCGGTCATTTCTACCCCACGGTTACGAAAAAATTGATCTAGCTTGTCCATTGCAAGACGATCTATGTGCAATTTTCGCCCCAATACAGACGCTATCGCATCTTTCGTCAAATCATCCTGGGTCGGTCCCAGACCGCCAGAAAATAAAATAATATCCGCACGCTTCTGAGCAATTCTTATGGCTTCCTGAAGCCGATCTATGTTATCGCCAACCACAGTCTGAAAATATACATCGATTCCAATTGTAGCCAACTCTTGTGACAAATATTGAGCATTTGTATTCACTATTTGTCCGAGCAATAACTCTGTTCCTACCGCAATTATTTCAGCTTTCATCAATTCTTCCTCCTGTACTGCGAATATGATGGGAATTATATAAAGAAACAGCAATAAGTTTAGTCCCTATTGCTGTTTCCATAAAATTTATACTGTTAAACCTTGGAGGAGCTCAGCAAATGGATATTTTTCACGAAATAATCAATACCCGAATAAATGGTGATCAACACCGCTGCCCATATCGCTATTAAATCAAACGGTATACCAAGAAAAACAAACGGGAAATTATTAATGAGCAGCGCTACTATAGCAACAATCTGAATGATCGTCTTTAATTTGCCCCAATTGCTTGCAGCAACCACAGACCCATCCAGCAAGGCAATCTGACGCAGCCCCGTAACCGCAAACTCACGGCTAACAATCACAACAACAATCCACGAATCAATTTTCCCCATTTCTACCAAGGAAACCAAAATGGCGGTTACCAAAAGCTTATCAGCAAGGGGGTCCAACAGCTTGCCCAAATTGGTGACCATATTATTTTTACGTGCCAAATACCCGTCAAGACCGTCCGTGCTGGCTGCTACAAGGAAAATGATAGCCGCAATCAGCTGATTATACGGCAGCTTGAAAGCTCCGATCTCAATCGGTGGCGGATAAAAATCAAAGTCCACCAGCAAAGCCAGCATCATCACCGGGATAAGGCAAATCCGCGTTATTGTAATTCTGTTGGGTAAATTCACAACACACTCTCCCCTGATTATCGTACTTGATTACAAATGGCAGTTTTCGGATTAAATTCAACCCTATGTAAATCGCTTTCGGCGAGCGCTATACACCTGAATTGTCTGCATTTTCGTTACAAGTATAATATGGCGCAAAACGCATGTCAAAATAACCTGCCGCACATCAAGCAACGTTTTTCCTGCAAAATATATGAGGGAAAACGTCTTTATTTCATGTTTGTAAATTGAAGCTCCAATGGCAAATCAGCTTTACGTAGCAATTGAATGATCGCCTGTAAATCATCCCTGTTTTTCCCGGTCACCCGGATTTGATCACCTTGAATCTGACTTTTAACTTTTAGCTTGGAGTCCCGAATAAGAATGTTAATTTTCTTGGCATTATCCTGATCAATTCCCTGCTTCAGCGAAAGACGCTGACGCACTGAACCTAGAGAAGCGGGTTCCAATTTGCCATACTCCACATTTTTGAGGGACAGACCTCGTTTAGCCATTTTAGACTGCAAAATATCAATCACCGCATTCAGCTTGTATTCGTCTTCCGATGCAATCGTAAGAGCTTCTTTCTCAAGCTTGAGGCTACTTTTGCTATCCTTGAAATCAAATCGTGTTTCAATTTCACGCTCCGTCTGATGAACCGCATTTGTTAACTCCTGCATATCCATTTTGGAGACGATATCAAATGAATTTTCTGAAGCCATCGTTTCACTTTCCTTTCCACAACAAAGTTCAATATCTAATTATAGGCTAGTCATTTACAAAAATCCAATAATCGGTTGACTAAAAAGGCGTTCTTGCCAGTTTTCCTGACAAAAACGCCTTTATTTCATTTACGGTCAAAATATCTAATTATGGCTTCGTGTTGGAGTTCGGAACATATCCAAAAGTCCAAGCACAATGTGAGCAAGACCAAAGCCCAGTATGCCATAGCCCCATGCATTCGGTGTCAGATAATAGCCCAGTAAACTGACAATTATACCGAGCCCAGTCACAATCCAGCTGACGGTCATAACGTATACACCTCACTTTGCGGAAAATGAAATGACTGCCTTTCCAGGAATTACAGTCATTAGTATTTCCTCGCACCAAGGCGTTTATTCACCATTAGTAGTTGTAGAATCTGTACCACTTTGTGCTGAATCCGTACTGCTACCTGTCGTAGAATCTGCAGGTAAACCCGTCACCCCTGCACTCGTTCCGGTCGAAGAGGCTTCTCCTTGCTGTATCAGTACACGAGTAGTCGATTTATTATCTGTTATCGGTTGACCTGCTACGGAAATATCTGTGGCAGAAGACCGCCCTGATTTGATATATAAACCTTCTGGACCAATATCGAAAGACATGGCATCTCCACTTTTAGTCATACCATAACTCAGCTTTTCTCCACGGGAATTTTCTCCCTTGTACACTTCAAGCCAGCTTTCACCCGTAGCTTTAATATCAACCTTGGCTGTGGCTCCCGTTGCACTGGAAACTTTAAAAATCGTCGTCTTGCCTTGCTTGCCGTCCTGTGCCACAGTTACACCTTGTTGTGGAGTAGTCGTATCCGGCTGTTGTCCAGTATTTGGAGTAGTAGCATCCGTATTCCCCGTACCATTTGGCTGAGTTTGCCCGGTTTGCCCCGCACCAGGAGTCTGCCCACCAGCACCATTTGGAGCCGTCGTTTGACCATTGTTCGGCTGTGTCGTAGTGGTATCAGGAGTAGACGTGTTTGGTGTTGTACTCGGTGTTGTACTTGGTGTTGTACTTGGTGTTGTACTTGGTGTAGTAATCGGTGTTGTGTTTTCTGCTGTTTTTGGAGTTGAATGGTTGTTGCTCACCCAATAAGCATAAATAACCCCAACAATGAGAACTAGAAAAAGCCACATTAACGCTGTAGGCAACCATTTAAGATTACCAATCGTGGCGGGACGGCTGGAGCGTTTCTGTGTAACAGGCTCCATGACTGCTTCCGGTTCAGGTTCAGGCACATTGCTTTGATGCCCTTCCAGAATCTCATCAGGATTCAACCCGACCGTTTCAGCATATGTTTTAATAAAAGCTCTGACATAAAAGCTTCCCGGCAGCACTTTGTAATCGCCCGTCTCAATGGCTTCCAGATAACGTTTGCGTATCTTCGTCATTTCCTGAACATCGTCAAGGCTCAATCCTTTTTGCAGCCGGGCCTCCTTTAATTGCTGACCCAGTTCTGACATGTCATCATCTCCTTGTGTAATTACGCTTATTTAAAGATCTTCTGTATAACTGGCTGTAAAGGTATCATAAATAATTTCCTCAGCCGGATTATTGCGAAGTTCAATAATGATATTGAAATCGTCAAAGCTGTATCCCGACTCACGTACAAATACATCAGGATGCTCAATCACTTTAGTACTTGGCATGCTCATAATTTCCTGAAGCAGGTGATAATGTCTTTCATTTGACCGAATTGTACTCACAATACCATCAATAATAAACACATTGTTTGGGTTCATTTCTTCTTCAGAGAGCTGACTGCGTACCGTCTGTCTTAGTAGCGTCGAAGATACAAAAGTCCAACGCTTCATTGCGCATACACTACTGGCAATAATGGATTCCGTTTTGCCCACACGTGGCATCCCGCGAAGACCGATCACCTGATTGCCGTCCCTCTTTAATACTTCACCCAAAAAATCGACCAGCAACCCAAGCTCATCGCGTGTAAAGCGAAATGTTTTACGATCATCCGAATCCCGATCGATGTAACGGCCATGTCTTACTGCCAATATATCAACCAGTCTCGGAGCACGTAAGGCCGTGACTGTAATGTTGCTCGCTTTTTTTAACGTGTCTCCGAGAATACGTATCTTCTCATCATCGTCTGTTTCAAGCAACATTCCCCGTCTTTCACCTTCAACACCGTTGATCGTCAGTATATTAACCCCCAGAATACCAAGCATGGAAGCAATGTCTCCCAGCAGTCCGGGTCGATTTTTATGTATCTTGTACTCCATGTACCACTGTTTCGTTTCTTCCGTCACGTTAGCACCTCATTCACATTCAAACCGTCAACAACTCCAAATCAAAGCATTATTGTATCATAAAATAACATCTTTCGACAAAACCAATTATTGAAATTTGATAGGCTGCATTGTGTTGTAAGCCTCAATCACGTTTATGATATATAAATTACAAGGGAATTACAAGAACAGCTCTGTAACCATTACAGAAAAGCCCCCAAAAGGGAGCTTTTCATGTTGGTTCTTACTTATGCGTTGCTCTTGGCCAATTTAACCATTAGCCGGGCGATGGTGTGACGCTCGTCCTCATCGGCAACTCCCCACAGTTCTTTCAATGCGCGGTTGGAGTGGTTGGCTGGATCGACCTTCTCATCCAGAAAATCACCGATTTCATAAGCAAGCTCTGAAATGGTATCTTGGCTGATTCCCAGCTTCTCCGCTTGCTCTACACGCTGACCGAGGAACTTTTTCCAAACATCAAAATTCTGAACAACTGTTGACATACTTAAATCCTCCTTAGATGATTCAGATTTAAAATCAACAGTTGTAATATGCTCTTCTCAGACGCTTACTATACTGGTGGATTCCTCCAAGCGCTATTTCCCTTAAGTCACCCATCCTCCGTTAGGACTTATGACCTGGCCATTAATATAACCTGACTCAGGAAGCGCAAGAAAATAAACCAGGGATGATATCTCATCAGGTCGAGCCAATCGTCCGGCAGGAATTTCTTCTTCCAAACTGGTAATTTCGCCTTCATCTAAATGATCCAGCATCGACGTATTCACTGCACCTGGAGCTACTGCATTCACTGTCACCCCGGAAGGTGCTACTTCTTGAGCCAGCGCTTTAGTGAAAGCGTTAATGCCTCCCTTCGTGGTGGAATACAACACCTCGCACGAAGCCCCACATATCCCCCACACGGAGGAAACATTCACAATGCGGCCATAGCGTTGGGAAATCATATGTGGCATAAAAACCTGCGTACACAGAAAGGTTCCCTTAACATTGACTGCCATCACTTCGTCCCATTCCTCTTCCGAAACATCTGTCAACAGCCCATAATGAGATAATCCGGCGTTGTTCACAAGAATATCCGGCTTCATCCCGTGATTATCCAGCTTTTCCCGCATGCGTTCGATCTGCTCCTTGCTCCGCAGATCCGCAGACACGGTCATTACCTTGCCTGAATAAACCATGCAACGACGGGCAACTTCATTTGCTTTTTCATGGGACTTCATGTAGTGAATGACCACATTCATCCCTACAGCTGCAAAACGCTCAGCAATAGCCGCACCAATTCCGCCACTCGCTCCTGTAATCAGCACAGTTGTATCGCCAATCGCTTTTAATTCTCCGCCCTCAGTGGTCATCGTTTCCCTCTCCCTGGACATTACGGACTCACCACTAGTGATATTGCGAGTTGATCCCACTGGATATGGTCTTTCAGACGGCGATTTACATCCTCAAGCGTAATACTTTCATAAATCGGAAGCAGTTGGAAAAAATCACTGCCCCGGAAGCGATGTCTTGTAAATTCATGCGCAATATTTTCTGGTGAATTGAGTGTACGCAGATAACCACCGATTTTCTTTTTGCGTGCCCGTTCAAAATGTTCTGCTGCGAAGCCCTGCTTCTGGATGGACTCCACCTCTTCACGTATTCTCGCCAACAGCCGATCCGGGTCTTTGGTATCTCCACCGATTGCGGAAAATGCATATTGCTGCGTACTATTGTACTCATGGCCAAAACTGTCCGAAATCAGATCCTCATCGTAGAGCTTTTGATACAGTTGTGTACTGGAACCAAATAGGAGATCAAGCATCAGCTTGGTTTCCAGATCATGACGAAGCAATTCTTCACCCGTTAAGCCTACTTCAGCCTCCTTGAATCCAAACAGTAGCTTTGGCAGAGAAACGGCCAGCTTCACCTCACGACGTGGTTCTGCAACTGTAGTGGGTTCATCGTCGAAAATCCGCTCAATCTCTCCCTGCGGCTTATAGTCCTTTTTGGCCTGATTGTTACGTACCAGCTCTATTACTTCAGCTGGATCCACTCCTCCCACTACAAAAAGAATCATATTGCTTGGGTGGTAGAAAGCTTCATAGCAACTGTACAGTGTTTCCTTTGTAATCGTACTGATGGATTGAATCGTACCTGCGATATCAATATGCACCGGATGGACCTTGTACAACGCCTCGATCAGACCAAAGTAACTCCGCCAATCGGGGTTATCTTCATACATATTGATTTCCTGGCCAATAATGCCTTTTTCCTTCTCTACATTTTCATCTGTAAAGTAAGGATGTTGAACAAAATTGACCAGCGTGGTCAAATTTTCTTGAATACGCTCAGTTGCCGAAAACAGATATACGGTTTGATCAAAGCTCGTAAATGCGTTCGCCGATGCACCATTAGAGGAAAAGGTAGCAAAAATATCTCCTTCAGGCTCTTCAAACATTTTATGCTCCAAAAAATGGGCTATGCCATCCGGCACCTTTACGGGCTGTTGACCTTCTACGCGGAAATGATTATCAACCGAGCCGTATTTAGTCGCAAATGTGGCGAACGTCTTCTGAAAACCCGGTTTGGGCAACACATAAACGTGTAAGCCGTTATCCATTACTTCATAGTACAGCGTTTCCTGCAAATGCTCATAAGGTATATGCTCCACCGTTATTCCCCTTTCTGGTCTCTCAAGAAATAAATAGTGTCCAGTCGGAACGTCCGGGCGGCATCCTGAACATCCTGCACCTTGACTGCCTCCACCTGACTCAGCAGCTCATCTACCGTCCGCTCTTTACCGGAAAGCTGTCTGTTAAAATCATAGGCGATCATCTCAAAAGCGGAATCCTGCATCTCCTTCAGCAAGTTGCGAATCATCGCCTGCGTTTGGGTCATTTCCAGCTCAGTAATCGCTCCGTTTTGCGTATCTTCCAGTTGCTTGCGGATAATAGTAACCGCTTTTTCATAATTAGGAATTTCAATACCAGATTGAATCGTACCAATCCCTTTATGCCCGTCATATCGCGATGAAGCGTAATACGCCAAACTTTCCTTTTCCCTTACATTAACGAACAGCTTTGAATGCGGATACCCGCCCAGAATGCCATTGTACATCAGAGCGGATGCATAGCGATCGTCACCATACGTAATAGGGGTCCGCAATCCCATGTTGAGCTTGCCCTGGTTCACATCAAGACGCTCTACAACAGTTTGAACATCACGCTCTACCGACTTGGGCTGTTCCGGAACATACCCTGCTTCCGCTGAACGGTTCAATTGAAAATAGCGATCAACAAACTTCTCAACTTCTTCTAGCGTCGTATCTCCCACAACGTATAAATCCATGCTGGCATGATTCAGCCATTCTCCATAAGCCTCATACAAGCTCTGTGCATCTATACTGTCCAGATCAGATCGTTGACCAAGAGGGTGCAGACGATAAGGCTCATCTTTGCACATTTCCTCCATGCAGCGCTCACCAGCATAACGTATTTTATCGTTAACTATAGATTCCAGCTTCTTGCGCACATTTTCTCGTTCCTGCTGAACGTATCCAGTTTGAAATGCATCATTTTCCAATGCAGGCTTCGTCAGCACTTCTCCAAGGAAAGCAAACGAACGATCCAGCAAACTATCCGGACTGTTTACAAAGCTGTCATTAATCGTATCCATGCGAAATTGCACGATCTGATAATCTCCACGTTTATACACATCGAATCCGAAACCTGCGCCATACAATTGCTCTAACTGTTCTCTGAATTGTGTAGTCTGCGGATACGATTCTGTACCCCGGCGCAGAACGAAAGGTACCAGCCCCACTCGAGTTACGGTTTCCTCCCGTAGCGGAGTGCCTACATACAATGATATAGCAAACGTCTTAAAGCGCTTGGTTGGCAGTACATGAATCCTCAGTTGTCTGCGTGTGCCACGCTCGAAACCTGTTTTGTTCAAGTCCAAAACTCCTTTGTGACGTCAATTGGCGTCTAGCCTTTGATTAGCATTAGCTGCTGTAAATCGTCCTCCTGTAAAGAGGTAAAGTGTACCAATCTTTATTCTAACCATGCAAAAGCCAAGAAGCAACCGGAGACAAGCTCCCGGCTGCTTCGGCGTTTTACATGCAAAAAATATGTTCCCCGATGGTTTTCACCTGCGGACGGGTCCAAATCCATTTGGAGGTGGCTGTTTTTGGATTAAAATAATAGAGACATCCTCCGCTTGGGTCCCAGCCGTTCAGCGCCTGTCGTACTGCCTTCTGTGCAGTTTCATTCGGCGTAAGCCAGATTTGTCCGTCTGCTACAGCTGTAAAGGCCCCCGGCTGGAAAACCACCCCAGATGGTGTATTTGGAAAACTAGGTGATTTAACCCTGTTCAAAATAACCGCCGCCACGGCAACCTGCCCTTCAAAGGGCTCGCCACGGGATTCACCGTAGACCGCATTAGCCAAAATCTTAAGATCGTTTGCAGATAGTCCCATGGTGTTGGCCGAACCCATTGTTTCATCATTTTGATCCGCTTTATCATTATTGTCCGCTGTGTGTCCCTGAGCGGAACCTTGATTGTTACGATGCATAGGAGTTTCCGTTGGCTTCCAGTTAGGGGTAGCATTCACCAGCTTTAATTTCGTCTTTGCTCCGACCACTCCATCGGGACGGATACCAAATTCCTTTTGAAAACCTTTAACAGCTTTTAGTGTACTGCTGCCAAAATGGCTGTCCACTTTCCCGCCAAAAAAGCCCAGCAACTTCAAACGTGATTGCAACTCATATACATCCTGACCGTAAGATCCAAAATCAACCGCTCCCGAGCTGAATGTCGGCTCGGATGGTTGCGCCGCTTGTACTTTCTGCTGTGTGCTGAGCGACTCTGCTTGCTGCTGTGCAGAGTCATTTTTAAAAAGTCCTGTGTACGTAATAGCCGAGGCTGCGAGGATACCCGTGCAAATCCAGACCATTGTCTTTTTCATATGCTGCGCTCTACCTTTCTTTTGTGGGATTAACAGGATGGCTACGTTTATTATGACAAGCTCCGCTTAAAGCTATTCACCCTTTTAATCTTCTTTCAGCAGGTAGTCGCCACACCTCAAAAAAACATCACAAAAAAACGCTGTTTGTACACTTGGAGTTGTCATTTTAGAACAACTACCTTGCGAACGAACAGCGTTTTAATGTAGTGCTGGATAGAGATAATGCTTAGGAACTAACTTTATTTTGCTGATATTGCTCCATTGAGATAAGAACCTCACGGGGCTTGCTGCCCTCGTAAGGGCCGATGACTCCGCGAGCTTCCATGGAGTCAATCAGTCGAGCAGCACGTGTATAACCGATCCGCATACGGCGCTGAAGGAGCGAAACGGAAGCTTGTTTAGCCTCTAAAATGATGTTGACAGCCTGATCGTACAGCTCATCCAGCATTTCATCTGCATCAGCCGATACCTCTTCCACCTCCGGCACTAGCGTCTCATCATACTGCGCTTCACCCTGTTCACGTACATAGTTAACAATATTTTCGACTTCTTGATCGCTCATGAACGCTCCCTGAACGCGGACTGGTTTAGAAGCACCCATTGGCATGAACAGCATATCACCACGTCCGAGCAGCTTCTCGGCTCCACCCATATCCAATATAGTACGGGAATCTACCTGCGAGGAAACGCCGAAGGCAATACGTGAAGGAATATTGGCTTTAATTACCCCGGTAATTACGTCAACCGAAGGTCTTTGCGTTGCAATGATAAGGTGGATGCCTGCTGCACGCGCCATTTGGGCAAGTCGTGCAATCGCATCCTCCACATCTCCCGCAGCTACCATCATTAAATCTGCCAACTCGTCCACAATAACGACGATGTAAGGCAGAAATGCATCCGGGTTATCTTTCATCAAATTATTGTATCCCTCAATATTACGGGTTCCTGATTTGGAAAATAACTCATACCTTTTTTCCATTTCAACTACAATTTTCTTCAATGCAAGTGAGGCACGCTTTGGATCAGTCACGACCGGAGCCAACAAATGCGGGATTCCGTTGTACACGTTCAACTCCACCATTTTAGGATCGACCATCAAAAATTTGACCTCATCCGGCTTTGCTTTGTACAAAATACTCGTGATGATCCCATTGATACACACTGATTTACCCGAACCTGTTGCCCCAGCTACAAGAAGATGGGGCATCTTGGCCAAATTACCGACAATCGTCTGTCCTGCAATATCACGTCCGAATGCAATAGACAAGCTGGAAGCTGACTCCTGGAAAACGGTTGTCTCCATTACCTCACGCATCGTTACAATGGAAACTTCATTATTCGGAACCTCAATTCCGATAGCAGATTTTCCAGGAATTGGAGCCTCCATACGGATATCTTTGGCAGCAAGCGCAAGCGCAATGTCATCCGTCAGACTCACAATACGGCTGACCTTCACTCCAATGTCCGGCTGAATTTCATAACGTGTTACGGCAGGGCCACGGACAACCTCCAGCACCTTCGCCCGCACACCGAAGCTTTCCAGCGTTGCTTCCAGTTTGCGTGCCGTTTGCATATAATCCTTTTGTCCCATACCTTTGCCTGCATTTTGTGGTTTAGCAAGCAAACGAAACGATGGTAGCTTGTACGGTTTAGGCGGCGGCGGAGCCGGGATAGCTGTATGGGTACCTTCAACCTCTTCGCCTGCCACCCCAGTTGCAATCGTCTGAGCTTGTCCCTGAGCACCTTCTAATGTCCCCTGGATCGTAGTCGAATCATCCATATCCTTATTCGCATTGGCACCCACAAAGTCATCATCCAGGGGTTCGTCAATAACGGAAGTCGTCTGCTCTGCCCCTGTCAGGGACTCTCCAAATTCAGCTTCCGTTCTTCTTTCCTCATGCTTTACTTGTTCGAAGAAATCCCTAATAATCGGCGACCTTTTTACCGGAATTGCAGCTTCCTGCTCAGCGTGTTCGACTACGTCAGACACCTCTTCACTCTGGTTGCCGTTTCTCCACTGGGCCTGCGCGTCCTCAGCTTCATATGGAAAATCATGATCATCCTCATCGACGGAATGCTCTTCCTTGTCCGCTTTATCTGAATTCTTAAGACCAAACAACTGAAAGAAAATCGGTTGTTTGCGTGCAGGAGGCTGCATTTCGTCAAAGTCATCATCCATGTCTTCCTCATAGGCAGGAATCGGCTCAGACTTGATCTTTCTATTTCCATTACCTTTGCTAGATGCCGAAAGCGGAGTAGCTTTACCAGTCCATTTTTTGCGCACACTTCCCCCAGCTGCTAGCAGCTTGGTTTTTACAATCCGCACCAAATCCACATAGGACAGTTGGGTCATCAGCATGAAACAAATGACGAACATAACAATCATGATCAGTTTAGCTCCCGTGAGACCAAACAGCCACAACAGAACAGTAAGCTGCAACGCGCCTACGTAACCCCCGCTGATATCCTTGTTCAGCATTGAGGAATGGCCCTGCTGATCAGGCGACAGCAACTGCTCGCGCATATCTATATGTATCTGGGTCATCACTCCGCCCGGCTGAAGCGCGTTGATCGGCCCCAAACGCTGCTCCATAGATGAAATAGAACTCATAAGTGTAAAGGCAAATACCAACAGGAGCAAACCCGTTTTACGCGAGTTCCACTGGTTCGGCCACTTGCGGTGAATCATCACCATCAGACCATAATAAATGCCAATCAGAGGGATAACAAAATAGAATTTCCCCAATACGAGCCCAAACATCTTGGATAGCGACCGACCAACTGCCGCTTCACCCGACAACGCAATGACCGCTAATGTAATCAGCACAATGCCGTAAATTTCAAATTTTAGAACTCCGCCAAATGCGGCTTTCTTTTTTCTTTTTCTTCTTCTGGACATACAAGGTCACCCCCCAGAAGAATATTATACCACGTCACCCGGTATCCGCACATATGTTCTTTTTCAGCAGTAAATGACCGATTTCTATACTATTCGACACCTTCTACGACCATTCGATGACTTGACCGGGTCCATAACGCGGATTCAGGTAGGCTTCCAGCGGGCAGTCCAACAACCGTACAATGATCCCCCGACGACTTTCAAGCGGCTGTACCTGCATAAGTAGACCGTCTACTCGAACCTCTGCAAGCTCCTCAGCCTCTTTCCACATCCCTTGCCACACCATTTCCATTGGCATTACAGTATATAATGTCATTGAGATAGCTCCCCGCTATGCTCCCCTGACAGTGTCTCTGTAGGAGTTCCTGTGGCACTGGGAATAAAAGGAGCATACGGAGCCTGCTGTTGGATCCCAGCGTTCCCGTTTTGCTGACGCCGCGTTTCAATAATGGTGTTCAGCTGTTTTAAAGCCTCTCCGATCCCTCCAACCGCGTCCATCAATCCATACTTCACTGCATCGGCTCCCCCAACCGCTGTACCAATATCGCGGTTTAACTCACCGGTTTTAAACATCAATTCCTTAAACTGCTCTTCTGTAATACGAGAATGAGAAACGACAAAGCGTACGACACGCTCCTGCATTTTTTCCATATATTCAAAAGTCTGTGGGACTCCAATGACCAGTCCGCTCATACGAATAGGATGAATGGTCATCGTCGCACTCTCCGCAATGTAGGAATAAGTGGAAGACACAGCAATCGGCACACCGATGCTGTGCCCCCCGCCTATCACAATGGTCACCGTTGGTTTACTCATCGATGCGATCATTTCAGCAATAGCCAGTCCTGCCTCTACATCACCACCAACTGTATTCAGCAAAATCATTAATCCTTCGATACGAGGATTTTGTTCTGCCGCTACCAGTTGGGGAATAATGTGCTCATATTTTGTCGTTTTGTTTTGAGGCGGTAAAATGAGATGCCCTTCAATCTGACCGATAATCGTCATGCAAAAAATATTGGACTCGCCTCCAGGCATGGAGGTTTGACCCAGTTGCTGCAAAGCCTCCATAGCAGGTAACGCGGGTCTTTGCCCAATTTCTGGTTGATCTGGCGTTTCCGTTTCCTCGTTGCTAGATGATAGATTGCTGTATTGTTCCATATGGGTGATCTTCCTTTCGCTTTACGCATCTATATGACCCGTAGTCACCCTATAGTATGGGATGTAAATGGAATATTTTATACCTACCCCCATGCTTTTCCTTGCCCCGAAAAATCAAAAAAGCCTCTCCTTCCGCGGAAACCGTCCAATATTTCCTGCGGGAAGAGAGGCGACTGTGTGCCTGTGACTTAAGTTTTTAATTCAGGTTTTTGAACAAATTTCAATTGAATCACACTTCCATTATAATTGGCAGGATCATCGGTCTGCGACGAGTTTGCTCATACAAGAAGCGACCCAGTGCATCCTTGACATTTGTCTTGAGGGAAGCCCATTCATTTACATTTTCACTCATGAGCTTATGCAGGGTACTTGAGACAATACGATTCGCTTCATCAAGCAAACCTTCCGATTCACGGACATAAACGAAACCGCGGGAAATGATATCTGGACCCGATTTAATCGTTCCGTCTTGCTTACTCAGCGTGACAACCACCACCAAAATACCGTCCTGTGACAGCAATTTACGGTCGCGCAATACGATATTTCCTACATCCCCTACGCCTAGTCCATCGATCAGTACGTTACCTGCTGTAACTTTACCAGCTCTGCGTGCTCCGCCATTCTGAATTTCAATGACTTCACCGATATCCGTGATGAAGATATTTTCAGGCTCAATACCTACGCCTTCAGCAAGAAGGGCGTGACGACGTTGCATTCTGAACTCACCATGAATTGGCAAGAAGAACTTTGGTTTCATCAGATTCAGCATCAGCTTAAGTTCTTCCTGGCTTCCGTGTCCAGAAACGTGAATACCTGGATTAGCTGCGCTGTAATATACATTGGCACCCAGACGGAACAGTTCATCAATTGTGCGTCCAACGTATTTTTCATTACCCGGTACCGGAGTAGCTGCAATGATGACTGAATCCCCTGGAAGAATGTCAACCTTTCGATGTGTGGAACGAGCCATTCTTGTCAAAGCGGACATCGGTTCGCCCTGACTGCCTGTGCAGAGAATAACTACACGGTCCGCTGACATTTTGCCAACTTCTTCAGGCTCAATCAGCATTCCATCCGGAATTTCCAAATAGCCCAAGTCCGAAGCAATGCCTACGACATTAACCATGCTTCGACCAATAACTGTTACTTTACGTCCCGTTGCTTCAGCAGCATTAATTACCTGCTGAATACGATGTACGTTAGAAGCAAAAGTGGCTACGACCACACGCTGTCTCGACTTGCGGAAAATGTCTTCCAGCACAATACCAACGCTCTTTTCCGAAGGTGTAAAGCCCGGTTTCTCGGCATTCGTACTGTCTGACAAAAGAGCCAGTACGCCACGTGTGCCAATTTCAGCCATACGCTGCAAATCTGCATATTGTCCGTTCACCGGAGTATGGTCAAATTTGAAGTCACCAGTATGAACAACAGCGCCTTCAGGAGTATCAATACATACACCTACAGAATCCGGAATACTATGGTTGGTTCTGAAGAAGGTTGCTTTTAGTGTGGAACCCAGCTTGATTTCGGAATCAGCATTGATCAAAATACGTTTGGTTTCACCAAGCAGATTCGCTTCCTTCAGCTTGTTTTCCACCAATCCCAGCGTCAATTTGGTACCATATACTGGTACATTCAAATGTTTCAACACGTAAGGCAAACCGCCGATATGGTCCTCGTGACCATGAGTCAGCACAATGCCTCTTACTTTGTCGCGGTTCTCTGTAAGGTAGGAAATATCAGGAATAACGATATCAATGCCCAGCATGTCCTCTTCCGGGAATTTCAGACCGGAATCCACCACGACAATGTCATTGCCGTATTGAACGACATACATATTTTTCCCGATTTCACCGACGCCGCCCAAAGCGAAAATCATCAATTTATCGTTGTTTGTTTTTTTAGACAAATGAATCTAAACCTCCTATGGTAGTTGGACGTCGTACCTTGATTTGTTATTTAATTTTCAAAAAAATACCGCACCCAGTCACTTGACCCCATTATACATGATTAAAATACGAAAAAACAAGTCATCCTGTTCGTTACGCTAGGTTTCCCATTGCCGTCTCAAACCATTAGTATCTGTCATTTTATCTATATGCATGGTTAAAAGCACAGCAAAAAGGACGTCCTATAAGAACGTCCTTCATGCTGGAGGACCTTGTCAGACAATAAACTCTATCGGTTTTGTACCTACCGACTGCCCTTAACAAGGTTACTCCTTAGTATTAATTAATATCCTACATTCCTATTTGTCTTTAGCGGGTAAATAATTTCTTAATAAATTCCGCTTCATCCTCAGTTGGAGGAATGAGCGGCAACCGAACCGAACCAACCCTAATCCCCCGTAATTCCAATGCATATTTTACTGCCACTGGATTAGGCAGAGGATGAGGACAGCCAAACAAACCCTTGAAAATCGGGAACAACTGCTGATGCAACTTTGCTGCCTCCTGCGAGTGTCCTCCTACAAGTGAATCGATCATCTGCTTCATTTCAGCACCTACCACATGGCTCGCTACGCTGATAATACCATAAGCACCTACAGCCATAGCAGGCAACCCAGAAGCATCATCCCCGGAATAAACCAAAAAACCCTCTGGCGCTGCCGCTGCAATCTGTGTAACCTGCGCAAGTGATGCACATTCTTTGGTTCCCACAATATTTGGAATTTGTGCAAGACGCAGCGTTGTTTCAGCTGTTAGACTCGCTCCAGTACGGCTTGGAACATTATACAGTATAGCTGGAAGGGATGTGGAGTTTGCAATACTTTCGAAATGCTGATACATCCCTTCCTGATTCGGTTTATTATAATATGGCACTACCAGTAGAACACCATCTGCTCCTGCCTGCTCCGCGGCACGGGTAAGATGAATGGAGTGACGCGTATTGTTGCTGCCAGTCCCGGCAATAATTTTACATCGTCCAGCTGCTTTTTCTACAACAAAAGCAAACAACTTGATTTTCTCATCATCGCTCAGGGTAGGAGACTCTCCTGTTGTTCCAGATACAACAAGTGACTCTGAATGCTGTTCTTCTATTAAATAATCAATCAACGAGGACAATGCAGTCCAGTCAATCTCTCCTTGCTGATCAAAAGGTGTCACCATCGCGGTAATCAATCTGCCGAAGTTCACCATGCTGCCTCCTTTTTGCAAATCCGAGCACGGACCATGCACCTATTGATGGAGTTCAAATTTATTATGCAATGCGCGTACAGCCTGCACCATATCTTCTTTTTTAACAAGTACCCAGATCGTCGTGTTGGAATCTGCGGATTGAAGGATCTGTACGTCTGATTCTGCCAATGCCTCCACAATCGTCGCCATAATGCCCGGTACCCCGTTGATACCACCGCCTATGACAGAAACTTTAGCACATCCGGCCAGTATCTTAGGTTCTAGACCCAACCCGTTCAATACTTCAACCGCTTTGCTTCCATCATAATCGAACACAGTATAAACTGCCCCCGATGGCGTTACATTAATAAAATCAACGCTGATTCCATGTTCAGCCATAGATTTGAACACTTGTAATTGCAAGTGCTCCATACCCGGCTTTAATTCAACATTAATCTGAGTGACATTGCCAACATACGCAATACCGGTCACGAAACGGTCTACGATGTCTGCCTGCACGTCTTTAAAGCCTTCCGGATGGGTAACTAACGTACCTTCTCCTTCGGAGAAGGTAGAGCGAACACGGACCGGGATATTAGCCTGCATGGCGATTTCAACAGCACGAGGATGGATAACCTTTGCTCCCTGATGAGCCATATTACAAATCTCCGTATAGCTAACATGTGTAAGCGGCTTTGCGTTTTCCACAATGCGCGGATCGGCGGTCAATATACCATTCACATCCGTATAAATATCAACCATATCCGCATGTAGAGCAGCACCTAGAGCAGTAGCTGACGTATCGCTGCCTCCCCGACCCAAGGTAGTCATATCACCGTCTGCTGTTTGTCCCTGAAAACCTGTCACAATGACAACTCTGCCTTGGTTCAACTCTTCAACAACACGGTCTGGCTTTATATCCAAAATACGAGCATTGCCGTATTGATCATCCGTAATAAAGCCCGCCTGTGCCCCAGTTAGCACTGTAGCAGGAATACCTTCCTTCTCCATCAGGCTGCATAATGTAGCAGCAGAAATAATTTCACCACAGCACAGCAATAAATCCCGTTCGCGCTTTGGCAGACTATCGCCGTTAGACACCGCCCAATCCAGCAGCGTGTCGGTGGCATAAGGCTCTCCTTTTCTCCCCATGGCCGACACAACAACAACCAATTGAAGATTTTGTTCCAGCTCCCTCTTCACATGTGCCAACACAAGTTTACGTGCTTCAGGTGTGGAAAGCGAGGTTCCTCCAAATTTTTGCACCAAAATACCCATTATTTTTCCCCCATATTGGAACGTTACTCCGCGTTTGCAGCAATAATTTCCGCGATTTGCACCGCGTTCCATGCCGCTCCTTTGAGCAGATTGTCGGATACGACCCACAAATTCAATCCACGGCTATTGCCCAAATCACGGCGTACACGCCCCACAAATACGTCAGGTTTTCCTGCAGCTTCAGATGCCAGTGGATAAAGCTGAGCAGCAGGATCGTCCACTAGTGTTACTCCCGGTGCTGAAGCCAGCAAATTACGGATTTCTTCTAAATCATAATCTTTTTTAAGTTCTACATATACAGATTCCGAGTGACCATATACAACAGGAATACGTACACACGTTGCTGTTACGTCCACAGATTCGTCACCCAGTATTTTTTTCGTTTCACGTACCATTTTCATTTCTTCCAGTGTATAATCATTGTCCTGGAATTTATCAATTTGCGGAATAGCATTGAAAGCAATCTGATGTTTTACTGGCAACGAGCCTACTGGCAACAGATCAGGCTGAACTTCATCACCGTTAAGAATCGCTGCGCTTTGACGATTTAATTCATCAATAGCTCGGCTTCCAGCCCCGGAAACGGCCTGGTATGTGGATACTATGATACGAGAAATGCCATACTGATCATATAATGGTTTCAAAGCAGCTACCATCTGAATGGTGGAGCAGTTCGGGTTCGCAATAATGCCTTGATGCTCGGCAATTTTGTCGCTGTTCACCTCAGGCACTACAAGAGGAGCTGTCGGATCCATTCGGAATGCATTGGTGTTATCAATGCAAACTGCCCCATGACGAACAGCATGCGGCGCCAATTCCTTACTTACGTCTCCACCTGCACTAAACAAAGCAATGTCGATTCCCTCAAAGCTGTCGGGGGTAGCAATCTCTACTGGAATTTGCTGACCTTTAAAGCTAATTAACGTGCCGGCAGAACGAGGCGAAGAAAGAAATTTGATTTTGTCCACAGGAAAATCCCGTTTTTCCAGCAGATTTACGATCTGTTCTCCTACAGCGCCTGTCGCTCCAACGACAGCTACATTAAACTTTCTATTGCTCATCTGGTATATCTCCCCTTCTCGACTAAAAAACCATTTTTTATTCTGAAAGCATCCACCGCCAACAAGAAATTAGACCCGATACAATATCGAATCATCTTCTAGGCGAGGGATGCTCAGCAGTTAACTATAATACTTCATGGGGTCTTGCGTTCCACAATCATCGGCTGAAGCTGTTTGCCCTGCAATGCTTCATAAGCAGCCTCCGGAATCAACTCCATGTTAGCTACAAGCGAGTTCGGCTTTTTAACTGGATTGTCCTGTCCGAACGGTACAAAAAAGATATTTTTGGCTACGAGTAATTTGGCGATATTGGCAGCATTTAGGCCCAGTCCATCATTAGTAGATATGGCTAAAAGAAGTGGACGGCCGTTGCGCAATTGCGCCTTGGCAGCCATCAAAACCGGACTGTCTGTCATCGCATTCGCTAACTTACTCATCGAATTCCCCGTCAAAGGTGCAATCACCAGCACATCGAGTATTTGGGAGGGACCCAGTGGCTCAGCCTCCACAATTGTAGAAATGATATCATTCCCTGTTATATCTTTCAACTGTTTTTGCCAACTTTGCGAAGTACCAAAGCGAGTATCCGTTGTTAGCACTGTATTGGATATAATAGGGACGACCTTTGCACCCTCATCAACAAAGCGCTGTATAACAGGCATTACCTCTTCAAATGTGCAATGTGAGCCTGTAATTGCATAACCTACTGTTTTCCCTTGCCAACTCATTGTGCATCCCCCCGATCAGGATTATCTTCCATTAACAACTGCACCAGCGTATTCGCTATAATGGCACCAGCAGTTTTGGGAGCAACAATACCGGGAAGACCAGGGGCAAGCATAGCCTTGATTCCACGCTTTTCCGCATAACGGAAATCACATCCGCCCGGGGCGGAAGCAAGATCTATAATCACGGTGCTCAATGGCAATTTAGACAGGATTTGCGCTGTGATAATCATAGAGGGTATCGTATTAAAAATCAAGTCAACTCCCTTTGTCTCATGCGCTAAATCCCTTGTCATAAAAGGCTTCCAACCCATTTCCACGGCTCTCGCTGCATCCTCTGCCCGCCGTACTCCAACCTTCACTCTAGCTCCCAATCCCTGTAGTGCCCTTGCCATGGTAAATCCAGTCCGTCCCATGCCTAGAACCATACAATCTGCACCGTGAATCGTAAAATCAGTATGCTGAATGGCCATCATCAGTGCGCCTTCGGCCGTAGGTATAGAGTTGTATATGGCCACATCATCTCTCTCCAGCAGCTCTACCAGCTTTAACTCATGTCTGGTACAAATTTCTTTTAAGTACGTCCGCGCCATTCCTGTATATACAATACAATGAGGTGGAAGAGCAGCAGCATGCTCATTCAGGAACTGAAGCTTCTGTGCTCCGAAAAGTGCATTTACGTTGCCTTCCTCATCGCATCCCACCACCGGCAAAATCAATGCATCTGACGATTCCAGCAGCTTGACAGACAGTGGTTCTAGTGTCACTCCTTTGAGTGGTACTTCAAGCTTGTCAAAACCGACCACACTGACGGTAGCATCCATGTCCACACATTTACGGATTACCTCAAGCTGCCTCGCATCGCCACCCAAAACAACGACGCGTATTCCTGTTAGCATCCGGATCACTCCTTTCCGAGACACGATATGCTTTTAGTCTATGCGAGTGCCCGGAAAGGGGTGAAAAAACACAAAAAAAAGCCGCCTCTTTATGAGGCGACCTTTATATGCATACATGCTCTTAAGCAAGTAAATTCGAAGCTTTTACAAAATAGATATTCGTACATTTTAAACCAACCATCGCCTCAGCGTCCTGTATGACCAAAGCCTCCAGCACCACGCACTGTTTCAGATAATTGGTCTACTTGTTTCAGCTCTACCTCAGGTACAACTTGAAATACCATTTGTGCAATTCGCTCATTGCGCGTAATCGTGAATGATTCCTCGCCCAAATTAATAAGAAGTACCTTAATCTCCCCACGATAATCCGCATCAATTGTTCCCGGTGTATTGAGACAAGTAATACCATGCTTAAGAGCCAGTCCACTTCGCGGACGGATCTGTGCCTCCAATCCCGCCGGCATAGCTATTGCAAATCCGGTTGGAACGAGGCAACGCTTGCCGGGTTCCAGTACCAGATTTTCCTGTACTGCTGCATACAAGTCAAACCCTGATGCAAGCTCTGACATTTTGCGGGGCAGCTCAATATCTTCATTGCCCGCGAGTCTGTTAATTTCCACGTAAGTTAACAAAATAGTCCCTCCTCATATCCTTTACCGCTGAATCACTCGCTCCCACCATCGACAGGGCAAACGGCTCCGAGAACATCCGATCCAGCACTTTGTTCACATCATTCGCCGTCACTTGCTCGATATGTTCGATCATTTGATCCAGCGTATAATGCTGACCAAGCATTAATTCATTTTTTCCAAGCCGATTCATCCGGCTACCTGTACTTTCAAGGCTTAAAATCAAACTTCCTTTTAATTGCTCCTTACCTTTACGAAGCTCATTAGCGTCTAAACCGTTGACAGCCACATCTCGTAAAAGCTCCAGAGTCAAATCCAGCACGTCCTTTGTTTGTTTAGGAGCCGTACCTGCATAGATCGTGAACATGCCACTGTCCGCATGGGAGCTATGATAGGAATAGACCGAATAAGCAAGCCCACGCTTTTCCCGAATTTCTTGAAACAAACGTGAACTCATGCCGCCGCCGATCGCGTTATTCAGCAAAACCATAGCATACTGGAGGTCGTCACCCGTCGCAAATCCAGGTAGGGATAAACAAATATGATTTTGCTCCGTTGCTTTCTCATGATACAACAGTTCACCGTTAAACGCAGGTACTGTCAGCGGCGAAACGGTTCCATGATTGTCAAAATGTCCAAAATGTCGCTCCAACAATTCTACCAAGCGATCGTCAACATTACCAGCCACACTGATAACCGTATTGTCGATTGTATAATGTTCCCTCATGTAATGGCTGAGATGTGAGCTATCCATAGCAAGCAGGTGATCTTCGGTTCCGAGAATAGGATAAGCCAGTGGATGTTCACCATAGGCGGCGCGAGATACAAGATCATGCACCATATCATCCGGTGTATCCTCATACATGGAGATTTCCTCCAAAATCACATTCTTCTCTTTTGCCAATTCTTCCTGATCTAGTTTGGAATTAAAAAACATATCAGACAGCACATCAACTGCGATCGGTAGATGCTCATCCAACACTTTGGCATAATAGCATGTATATTCCTTCGAAGTAAAAGCATTAACATTTCCTCCGATGGCATCGAATTGCTCAGCGATTTCCTTAGCGTTAAAACGCTCTGTTCCTTTGAAAAGCATGTGTTCGATAAAATGAGAGATACCGCTATTGTCCGGCGTTTCATTCCGGGAGCCAGTTTTAACCCAGATGCCGAAAGAAACTGAACGCACGGTTGGAATTTTTTCAATGACCACTCTTAGGCCGTTTTTGAGTTGAATTCTTTCCACGATTGGCCCTCCTAAACTGAATTGCATACAATCCTAACAGAAAAAAGACGTTCACTCAACCGGAACAGGTAGTTGCCGATCAGGGGAAAGCGTCTGACTGACAGTTCCGAGCATAAGTCCCTTACTACGAATGGCATGGATCATGCCTTTGAGAGCAGCCGCTGAGGAATCTGTTGGGTGCATTAATATCAGGGAGCCTGATTCTACCTTACTACTGATTTTGTTAATCACCGATTCCGGTGACGGATGTTTCCAATCTACTGTGTCCAATGTCCACAACACTGTTTTGAGCCCACTTTCTGCTGCTATATCCACCGTTTGCTGATTAAAATCACCCGAAGGAGGGGCAAACCAGTAATTTTTGATACCCAAAGTTTCTTGAAGAAGCAATTGAGTCTTTTCAATTTCTTGTGTGGCTCTGGCCCGACTCAGACGGCTCATATTCGGATGAGAGTAAGCATGATTCGAAAGCTCATGCCCTCTTTTTTGAATCTCCTTGGCGAGATCTGGATTTTTTTTCAACCAACTTCCATCAAGAAAAAATGTAGCCTTGACCTTTTCCTGATCCAGCGTGTTCAGTATCGGCAGGATAAATTCATTCCCCCATGCTACATTGATCATGAGGGATACCATCGGCTTTTCGGGGTTCCCCCTGTAAATTGGAACATTACCAAGCTGATTTAAATGTATTTTAGGTGCCAATTGCCGATATACATATTGAATGGGTCGATCCGGAGATGCAATCGCTTTGCGATAGGTAGCATCCAAATCCACCTCCAGCCCGTTATAGCCTGGAATAGCCTTCCATACCCTGTCGATCTTGGCATCAACTGGCTCCCGCCGCTGACGGGCTGCTTCTGTTCTTAGTCGCTGCATAAGCGCATTATCGGGTAAAGCCGCCATCGCCATCGTTGTTTCAACTTTAGGCTCCCCAACTCCTGTAACGTCTCCATTGCTTAATTGATCAGCGAAGTCACGAACCCCGCTAAACTGTCCGACTACCAGTGTGATGGCTAAACTGGCTACCACCCACACTGCTCGTTTTGCCCTACTCATAATTCCTTCATCCCCCCGCCCGTTTGTCCACATTGTATGCGACGAGGACAAGAACTATGACGTAGCAAGCTCTAGAAGCTCACTTGGGTGCAGCTTGTGTATATGTATGAAAAAAGAGCCAGAAACGTAGCTCTGCCTCTTTCCAAAAGCTTAAACAATGCTATTCAAATCCCTTGTACTGTTAATACGAAAAGCTTCTCCTGCCTTTCTAGTCTGCGACATGCAGGTCCTAGGATTTTGCAGGTGCTTCTGCTGTCAGAACAGCCTTACGGGACAGATTGACACGTCCTTGTTGATCAATTTCGGTTACTTTCACCGTAATTGTATCCCCAATAGCAATTACATCTTCAACTTTGGCTACACGCTCAGTAGACAGTTGAGAAATATGAACCAGACCATCTTTACCTGGTAAAATTTCAACAAATGCACCGAATTTCTCAATCCGTTTTACTGTACCGATGTAAATCTCACCGACCACGACTTCCTTTACGATACCCTCAATAATGGAACGTGCTTTTTCATTCATCTCTTGATTTGTGGAAGCGATGAACACACGACCATCTTGTTCAATATCGATTTTCACGCCGGTTTCTTCGATGATTTTGTTGATGATTTTACCACCAGCTCCAATAACATCACGGATTTTGTCCGGGTTAATGTGCATCGTCATAATTTTTGGAGCATACGGAGACAACTGCTCACGTGGCTTCTGGATCGCTTCCATCATTTTGCTAAGAATGAACAAGCGTCCTTCTTTAGCTTGCTTGAGCGCATCCTGTAAAATCTGGCGGTCAATACCGTTAATTTTAATATCCATTTGAATGGCAGTTACGCCTTCCGCAGTACCAGCAACTTTAAAGTCCATATCGCCCAGGTGATCTTCCATACCTTGGATATCAGTCAATACAGAGACATGATCTCCATCCTTGATCAATCCCATCGCTACACCTGCAACTGGAGCTTTAATTGGTACACCTGCATCCATCATAGCCAATGTACTTGCACAAATACTAGCTTGTGAAGTCGAACCATTCGATTCCAGTACCTCAGAAACCAGACGGATGGTGTATGGAAATTCAGTTTCGGAAGGAATTACTTTGGAAAGCGCACGTTCACCAAGAGCACCATGTCCGATTTCACGACGACCTGGCGCACGCAAAGGACGAGCCTCCCCTACGCTGAATGGCGGGAAATTGTAATGATGCATGAAGCGTTTTGTTTCTTCCAAATCAATACCGTCCAAAATTTGCACATCACCCAATGCACCAAGTGTACAAATGCTAAGTGCTTGCGTTTGACCGCGTGTAAATAAGCCCGAACCATGAGTACGCGGCAAGATGCTAGTGTCGCTTTCAATCGGACGAATTTCGTCAAGCTTACGACCATCAGGACGCACTTTATCATGCGTGATCAGACGACGTACTTCTTCCTTGACGATATCATAGAGAACTTCGCTCACGTCGCTCAAAAGCTCTGGTGTCTCTATGTATTGTGCTTCAAAATGGGCAACTGTCTCTTCGTTGACTGCATCAATCGCCTCTTGACGGGCATGTTTTTCTGCAATTTTAACAGCTTCCATTAAACGTTCAGCTGCATAAGCACGTACTTCACTGTTCACTTTTTCATCAACAGCATGCAGTTTAACCTGCATTTTCTCTTTACCTGCTACTTGCACCAATTGTTCAATGACTGCCACAATGTTCTTAATCTCATCATGACCGAACATAATGGCTTCCAGCATAACTTCCTCTGGAATCTCATTGCCTTCGGCTTCTACCATCATGATGGCATCTTTCGTTCCGGCTACAACCAGGTACATGTCGCTTGCATTCTGCTGTGCAATATCCGGGTTAATCACAAATTGTCCGTCTACACGTCCTACAGCGACTCCACCGATTGGCCCATTAAAAGGTACATCCGAAATGCTAAGTGCTGCCGAGGTTCCGATCATTGCTGCAATTTCAGGTTCGCAATCCTGATCGACACTCATAACCAGGTTCAACACCTGTACATCATTCCGGAAACCTTCCGGGAACAATGGGCGAATTGGACGGTCTGTCAAACGGCTGGACAAAATCGCTTTTTGACTCGGACGTCCTTCACGTTTAATAAATCCGCCAGGAATTTTCCCCACAGCATACAATCTTTCCTCATAGTTTACGGTCAGGGGAAAAAAGTCCAAATCTTTCGGTTCACGTGAAGCGGTCACGGTACAAAGCACAACTGTTTCTCCGTAGCTCACTTTAACTGCCGCATTGGCTTGTTTCGCAAGACGTCCTGTTTCCAGCACCAGCTTTCTTCCGCCGAGCTGCATTTCTACGCGTTGCTCCATGGTATCCCTCCATTTCATTTCATTGTAAAAGTTCTATACATATTCAGTATTTCCTGCGCAGGTCTTATTCATAAGAAGCTCGCAGGCAAACCAGGATATGTAATTCAAAAAAAGATTCCTCATTTCAAAAAAGAACCCGGCTGCTGTCCGCCGTCGCCTTAGCAGGGACAAGCGGTGAACAACCAGGCTTCTTTTCTCATTACATGTCTGAAAATTAACGACGCAGTCCGAGACGCTCGATCAACGCACTGTAACGTTTAACATCAGTCTTCTTCAGGTAAGCCAAAAGTTTACGACGCTGACCGACCATTTTCAACAACCCGCGGCGGGAGTGATGGTCTTTCTTGTGCGAACGAAAGTGACTTTGCAAGTTGACGATGTTTTCAGTAAGGATAGCGATTTGTACCTCTGGTGATCCTGTATCGGATTCATGAGTTTTGTACTCCTCGATCAATTGCTGTTTACGTTCTTGAGTCAATGCCATCCTGTTCACCTCCTTCATTATAATCGCCATTAGCCTCGTAGCCGCCGGTGAAAGCGGACAACCAAGCTAAGGTTCATCGTTGTTTACACAACATAAGTCAGTATAACACAGCGCCTGTCTTATGTAAATAAATTAGCCTAACAGCTTTTTAGCCGTTTGTGCGTCATTGCCAATTTGGTTGATCAGCTCATCCACCGAAGAGAATTTGCGTTCAGGACGGATGTAGTGGTGAAGCTCCACAAGTACAGACTCTCCATAAATTTGCTGATTAAAATCAAATAGATGTACCTCAAACGACGGATTCAGCACACCTTCATGGAAAGTAGGCTTAACCCCTACATTCATTACACCGTTTATCCAACGATCACCTACTAGTGCTCGTACAGCGTATACACCCTTGATCGGAATCGCGTAAGTATCTCTCAGTTTGAGATTAGCGGTCGGAAAACCGATCGTACGTCCACGCTTCTCCCCATCCATTACAGTACCCTGGATACGATAAGGACGTCCCAACCAGCGAGAGGCATGCGCTAGATCCCCAGTCTGTAAAGCACGGCGAATTCCAGAGCTGCTCACCTTGTCCCCATCCAGTTCGAACGGTGGTACGGTGTGCACAGACATCAGCTTTCCTCCCAGCGTCCGAAGTGTATTCTCATGCCCTGCTCCCCGGTGGCCAAACCGAAAATCAAAGCCTACTACCGCTGTTCGAATTTGCAATGGAAGCAGCACGTCGCTCATAAACGCCTCAGGGCTGACCTTGGAAAATTCTTCATTAAAACTCAAAATATAAAGTACATCCACACCCATATCAGCCAGAATAGTCTGCTTGTCCGCAAGCGGTGTTAAATAACCTTCATAATCGCCTTTTTTCATGACTTCCTTCGGATGAGGGTGAAATGTCATGACAGATACCGGCATTTGCTGTTCACGAGCCAGCGCAACGGCCTCGCGTATCACGCTTGCGTGTCCAAGATGAAGACCATCAAACTGACCGATCGCCGTGACCTGTGGACGTCCCCATTGCTGCAAAAGCTCATCACTCAATGGATAAGATAACGATACGGTAATCATTATTAATTCACCTGCATTTCACATCATTTGACTAACTTCGTCAAAATTATATCACAATTCAAGGTAAGAAAAACGTCTATCGACGTAATTCACGGAAGCCAGATCACGCCTAGCGGAAGTTTTTCTTGCAATTATAGAATTGTTCAGCTCCCCTGAAAATCTATAAATTCTATAATCTTAAAAAAACTTTAATGGGAGCAATCGCGTCTGATTCATCCCGACCAAATATGCCTAAAAACGTTTTATCCTCTTTATACAAACGGAAAGGCTGGTTGTCCGTCACAGGTGGTGAAATCATATTCAGCGACAGGCGCTGGCCTTGCAGAGCCGCAGTTACCTTGGCTTCAGCCACTATATGCTCAGGCATATAGTCAATCGCCTGATCCGTTGTAATAAGTCGCTCTCCAAGACTGCCATCCGCTACGAAACGCTCTATCTCTTCGAAAGTCAGACAACGTTCCGCAGGAATTCCCGCAGACATGGTTCGCTCCAGCTTGACCATCGTTGAAGGATATCCTAATTCACGGCCAATATCAACACATAGTGTACGGATATAAGTACCTTTGGAGCATAAGGCACGAAAAGAAATATCCACATACGCCTCCGTCTCCGCGAATCCCGTCATCTCCAACTCATAAATGCTTACTTCACGGCTTTGGCGCTCAACAGTTTTGCCTTCTCGAGCCAGTTCGTATAGGCGTTTGCCGTCCACTTTTAGCGCGGAGTACATTGGAGGCACTTGGGAGATCGTACCAACAAAACGCTTCAGAACCGCTTTGACTTCCACTTCCGTCACCTCTACTGGACGTTCACTTTCTTCCGTAATTTCCCCAGTCAGGTCCTCGGTATCCGTGGCAATGCCTAATCGCAGTGTAGCCAGATATTCCTTGGGCCGCTCTTGCATGTATTCCACCACGCGGGTGGCACGTCCCAGACACAAGGGCAAAACACCGGTTACTTGCGGATCAAGCGTTCCAGTGTGTCCGATTCGCTTCATACCTAATAAACGGCGAGCCTTGGCCACCACATCATGAGAGGTAAATCCAGCAGGTTTATAGACTGGTAGGACGCCTTCCCAAGCTGCTTGTTTCTTCTTTATCGGGTTCATAGCTCAGACTTCACCCGCCCTACAACTGTCTTAATGATATCTTCCAGTTTACCCTCTAGCCGACAGCCAGCCGCACGTACATGTCCACCGCCTCCAAATGATTGAGCCAGCGCGGCTACATCTACATTCCCTGCCGATCTCAAGCTGGCCTTGACCGCTTGATCATTAATAACCTTAAAGAAAATGCCTACCTCAACACCACGAATATTTCTTGGGTAATTCACGATGCCTTCCAAGTCCTCATTTACAGCGCCACATTCTGTCATATCGTCAGGTGATACAACGACCCAAGCGACTTTTCCATCCTCGGACATCGTGAGCGTTTGCAATGCTTTTGTCAGCACCTTCATTTGTGGAAAGGTCATTTCCTCGAGCAATTTCTCAGATAAAGAGGGACCATCTACACCGTAAGCAAGTAACTGTGACACAGCAGACATCACTTTCGGTGAAGTGTTGGAATAACGGAAACCTCCTGTATCCGTTAGCAACCCTGTATATAAAGCCGTTGCTACTTCGACGTCCCAGGTTACTGCAAACTCTTCCAGTAGATCAAAAAGAATTTCCGCTGTTGCCGCAGCATCCGACTTAATCACATTAACTGTACCATAAGCATCATTTGTTGGATGATGATCAATATTCAGGATAATGGCATCTTCCGTAAAAAACTGCTCTGTCAAACCAACACGACGGTAATCCGCACAATCTACACAAATGATCCGATTGTATTTCCGTTCTGGCGGTTGCTGGCTCATATCCATAATCTCATCGGCATGCCATAAAAAATCCATGCGCTTGGGAATAGGTCCCTCATTCAGCATGGTAAATTTCTTCCCCAGACATGAGAGAAGCCAGCCCACCGTTACGGTGGAGCTGACTGCGTCTCCGTCCGGCTGTACATGCGATACGATCAGGTAATCATCATGCTCCAGAATAAATTCCTTCGCTTGTTGAAGCGCCTGTTCATAGGTATGCATTGCCTTCTCCTTTACATTCAGTTCATGGTTCCTTCAGACAAACTAAAAGTTTTATTTTTCATCCTTGTCGATATCACTCAGCAGTTTTTCAATTCGACTGCCGTAAGCAATAGATTCGTCAATTTTGAAAATCAACTCAGGAATATGGCGCAGCCGTATCCGCTTGCCGAGTTCAGAACGAAGATAACCGTTCGCTTTGTCCAATGCTTTCAGGGAAGAATTTTTTTGTTCTTCATCCCCGAGCACGCTCAAGTATATTTTCGCTTGGGACAAATCATTTGTAAGATCGACACCCGTTACCGTGATAAAACCGATGCGGGGGTCTTTTAATTCAGTTTGGATGAGTTGGCTTAGCTCCTTCTTGATCTGCTCGCCAACCCGACCTGTACGTATTTTAGCCATGGATGCTCACCTCTCTGCCGTTAGCGCTCCACTGTTTCCATGACGAACGCTTCAATAATGTCGAGTTCCTTAACATCATTATAGCCATCAAGGGTAATACCGCATTCGTAACCTTGGGCAACTTCTTTTGCGTCGTCCTTAAAGCGTTTCAGTGAGTCGATTTTACCTTCAAAAATGACGATGCCATCACGAATCAGGCGTGCTTCTGCTGAACGGGTAATTTTACCGGATGTCACCATACAACCAGCGATCGTACCGACTTTAGTAACTTTGAACACGTTACGTACTTCAGCATGCCCAATCACATTTTCTTTATATTCAGGATCCAGCATGCCCTTCATGGCTTGCTCTATTTCTTCAATGACATTGTAAATGACACGGTGTAGACGAATGTCCACTTTTTCAGCTTCCGCTGTAGATTTCGCCTGGTTATCCGGACGAACATTAAAACCAATGACAATAGCATTGGAAGCTGCGGCCAAAATAATATCGGATTCGGTGATTGCTCCTGCACCACTGTGAAGAATTTTAACGCGCACACCTTCGACTTCAATCTTGTTCAAGGAACCTTTCAACGCTTCGACGGAACCTTGCACGTCACCTTTAATAATGACGTTCAGATCCTTCATTTCGCCATCCTTGATGTGTTGGAACAGGTCATCCAGTGTTACGCGTGTATTACTGCCCAGATCAGATTGGCGTTGTGTGATCGCACGTCTGTCAGCAATAGCGCGTGCTTTCCGCTCATCCTCAAACACCATGAATGGATCGCCAGCAAGTGGAACTTCTGTCAAACCAGTAATTTCAACTGGAGTGGAAGGACCTGCTTCCTTAAGACGACGACCTTTATCGTTGACCATGGCACGCACACGTCCGAAGCAGTTACCCGCTACGAAAGCATCGCCAACTTTCAGTGTACCATTCTGAACGAGGATACGAGCCACAGAACCGCGGCCTTTATCCAGTTCTGCCTCAATGATGGTACCACGTGCCCGTTTGTTCGGATTCGCTTTGTACTCATTCACTTCAGCTACGAGCAGAATCATTTCGAGCAGGTCTTCCAGACCCATTCTTTGTTTCGCGGAAACGTTGACGAAAATCGTATCGCCGCCCCACTCTTCAGGTACCAATTCATATTCAGTGAGTTCTTGCTTCACTTTATCCGGGTTGGCATCTGGTTTGTCGATCTTGTTCACAGCTACGATAATTGGCAGACCTGCCGCCTTCGCATGGTTAATAGCTTCGACCGTCTGAGGCATAACACCGTCATCAGCTGCAACCACGATAATCGTCATATCTGTCACTTGAGCACCACGTGCACGCATAGCAGTAAAGGCTTCGTGACCCGGTGTATCCAGGAAAGTGATTTTTTTGCTGTTAATTTCAACTTGGTATGCACCAATATGCTGTGTAATACCGCCAGCTTCGCCACCAGTTACATTAGTCGAGCGAATGGCATCCAGCAAAGTTGTTTTACCATGATCGACGTGACCCATAATCGTTACAACGGGTGGACGTGTTTTCAGATCCGCAGGATCATCATTTTCTTCCACCGTTTCAAAACGATCTTCTTCGACCGGAATTTTCACTTCTACCTCGACACCAAAGTCTCCGGCAAGCAAGAGGATAGTATCCATATCCAGTTCCTGGTTAATGGTCGCCATCGTTCCGAGCATAATCAGCTTTTTGATGACTTCTGACGCATCCTTGTGAAGAAGCTTGGCAGTTTCGCCTACGGTCATCTCACCACGAACAATAATTTTCTTTGGCGTGTTGTCGATTTTCTCGCGACGTTCCTGTTGTTGACCTTTACCACGATTGTTAAATTTCCCGCCACGATTGCTACCACCGCGATTATTGCCTCCACGACCACCGTTACCACCGCGTCCGCCGCCTTGACGGTTATCATCAAAACGTCCTTGACCGGAACGGTTACCACCGTTGTTGGAGTTACTGCCTGTACGGTTGCCACCACTACGGTTCGCATTGTTGCTACCTGTGGAGGATGATGTTCTTACAGCCGTACCACCCTGACTACTTCCCTGAGGGCGTGAGTTAGTGCTTTGGCTACCTTGAGGACGCGAACCTGTGTTACCGCCGGGACGCTGTTGTCCTCCCTGTTGTTGACCATTACTGCGGTTTTGTGTACTTTGCTGACCAGTGGGTCTGCTAGTACTTTGTTGACTGCGGTTTTGACCGCCCTGCTGACTGCTTTGCGCTTTTGGAGCGCTGCTTCGGTTACTGTTTTGGTTGTTGTTTGTCCTATTCATACTTACCTGCTTTTCCTGTTGATTTTTGGTTTGCTCAGTTGAATGATTACTATTCTGGCTTGAACCGGCCTGATTCGAGCTTACTTGCACCGTACCTGCTTCGCCTTGCTTGGCCGCAGCATTGGATTTAATATTCTTAAAAAAACTTTCCACTTTACCTACGGCATCATGTTCCATGACGCTCATATGGTTGTTCACGGGAATATCCAGCCGTTTAAGAATGGTGATAATTTCTTTGCTGCTCATGTTCAACGATTTGGCGTATTCGTATACCCGCACTTTGTCTTTGTTTTCTTGTTTACTCAATATACTCCACCTCCGACATTATCCCCGTATGTTTCTTGATCAATTTCGCGAATCCTTGATCCGTCACAGCCAGCACAACCCGTTCAGGCTTGCCGATACTGCTTCCCAAGCTTTCCCGGTCAAATCCTATCATTAAGGGGATTTTGTACGTCCCGCATTTGTCGCGGAATTTCTTTTGAGTATTCATTGAAGCATCTTTCGCAAGAATGACCAGCTTGGCTTCTGAAGACCTGATCGCTTTATAAACGATCTCATCACCTGTTAGCAGCTTGCCAGCTCTCATGGCAAGACCCAATCCAGACAGCGCCTTATTCATCCTGCACGCTGCCTTGTGCCGCCAGGAATTCTTCCTCGACGGCAGCAAAATCACGACTTAGCTGCTCATAAATATCAGGATGAACCGAGTGCTTCAATGCTCGATCCAGTGCCTTGCTCTTTTGAGCCAGCTTGAAGCAGGCGGCTTTGCCGCACAAGTAAGCGCCGCGTCCCGACTTTTTGCCAGTCAAGTCAATCAACACTTCGTCTTCAGGGGTTTTGACGACACGGATCAACTGCTTCTTTGGCATCATTTCATGACAGGCCACACATTTGCGCAAAGGTATCTTTCTCTGTTTCATGCATTAACCCCCCTACACTCCGCTTAATCTACAGAAACGGAATCCTGATGCATTTCATCGGTGGATGTTCTCGGTCTGCCGAGTTCTTCCTCCGCCTGTGTTTCACTCTTAATATCAATTTTCCAACCCGTAAGCTTAGCAGCAAGGCGAGCATTTTGTCCTTTGATACCAATAGCAAGAGAAAGCTGATAATCAGGCACAATAACACGCGCCATTTTCTCTTCTTCAAACACCTGCACTTCGAGCACCTTGGATGGACTCAGCGCATTAGCCACGTATTCATCAACATTATCGGAATAACGCACAATGTCGATTTTTTCGCCACGCAGCTCGTTCACAATAGTCTGTACACGTGTTCCTCTAGGACCCACACAAGAGCCGACCGGATCCACCTCGGCGTTACGGGAATGAACCGCGATTTTAGAACGGAAGCCTGCTTCACGCGCTACGGAACGAATCTCTACAACACCATCAAAAATTTCAGGCACTTCGAGTTCGAACAAACGCTTAAGCAGACCCGGATGTGATCGGGACAGCATAATTTGCGGTCCTTTGGTTGTGTTTTCTACTTTGGTAATATAAGCCTTAATTCGATCCAGATGGCTAAATTTCTCATTAGGCATCAATTCGCCTAACGGGAGAACCGCTTCCACCTTACCAAGATCAATATAAATGTTACGTGGGTCTTGGCGCTGTACAGTTCCTGTTACAATATCTTCTTCCTTGTCCACAAACTTGTTGTAGATCAGTCCCCGTTCCGCTTCGCGGATACGCTGGGTCACGACCTGCTTCGCAGTTTGTGCAGCAATCCGTCCAAAATCACGTGGTGTAACTTCAATTTCAGCGATATCTTCCAACTGAAAATGCGGGTTAATCTCACGAGCCGCAGGCAATGAAATCTCGGTGCGAGGATCCAATACCTCCTCAACGATCAGCTTGCGGGCATATACCTTAATGACTCCCGAGTTGCGGTTCATATCAACACGCACGTTTTGTGCGGTGTTGAAATTCCGTTTGTAACTAGAAATCAAGGCTGCTTCAATGGCCTCAAACAGCACATCCTTGCTGATCCCCTTTTCTCTTTCCAACTCGTTCATTGCTTCAATAAAATCCATACTCATGGATTACTGCTCCCCCTTTCAAATGATGCACCTGCGTACTGGTCGGCACACGAGGCAAAAAAACATGTAGTACATGTCAAACAGCAACAGTCAAATCTGAATTAAAATATGATCGCGAGCCTTGCACCAGCTACCTTGTCATAAGGTATAGCATGCTTCTTTTGTCCGCTTTGAACGGTGAGTTCCCCATCTTCAAAAGAAAGCAAACGACCTTCAAATTCCTTCAGGCCGTTGATCGGCTCGTATGTAGTAACGAATACGTTTTTGCCTACCGCTTTAGTAACGTCCTCCGCTTTTTTTAGCGGTCTTTCGGCGCCTGGTGAAGACACTTCCAGAAAATATGCTGTAGAAACAGGGTCATTTTCATCCAACTTTTGACCCAAATATTCACTGATCATACTGCAGTCGTCCAGATCAATTCCTCCGTCTTTGTCTACAAAAACGCGAAGAAACCAATTACTGCCCTCTTTGACATACTCGACATCGACCAGTTCAAAACCATGCTCTTCGAGGTAAGGTTGGGCCATTTCTTCTACTACTGATTTGATCTTTGGTGTGCTCAAAGATTATAACCTCCAAAAGTGAACTTTCCTGTGTTGAAAAAAAGATGCCCTATTGCATGGACAATGCTTCTCCATCACCGGCATTTTCATTTTCATTTGATGTAATGTTCATTTCGGGCTCACTGCAAATAAACCGGCGTACCGGTTTCGTGCCCAAAAACAACCTTTTCACGTTGTAACTGTATATCAAACAGTAAAGAGTGGGTTTCCCCACTCTTTTAGCAACGGTTTTATCTCCATGATTACCAAAAAAATTATAACATAACCGTAGTTATGTGACAAGTGCCAGAGCTTGACTACTGTGGTTCGGATTAAAACAGAGACAGCTGATTACTCTCTGGAAGACCTCGAAAGCAACCCATCTGAGACAGCATTTCGACAATGGTTTTACTAGCCTTCGATTTTTGTTGAAAATCCTCGACAGACAAAAATTCACCATGTTCACGGGAGGCTGCGATGTTACGTGCCGCGTTGTCTCCAATTCCCTGAAGAGCTCCGAATGGCGGAATGAGTGAATCTCCATCCACCTTGAAGCGTGTAGCTTCGGAACGGTACAAATCAATGGATTTAAAACTAAACCCGCGAGCCGTCATTTCCAGAGCCATTTCCAGGATCGGAAGCATCCCTTTTTCTTTGGGAGGTGCCTGAAAACCGAGTTGCTCGATTTCGACAATCTTCCGCGCGATTGCATCATATCCCTGACAGCACAGCTCAATATCAAAATCGGCTGCACGTACTGAAAAGTAAGTCGCATAATATTCAATCGGATGATACAGCTTAAAGTACGCTGTGCGCACTGCTGAAATAACATACGCTGCAGCATGCGCCTTCGGAAACATGTACTGGATTTTCAGACAAGAATCAATATACCACTGTGGCACCTTGCATTTTTTCATTTCCTCAATCCATTCAGCACTAAGCCCCTTACCTTTACGTACGCTCTCCGTAATTTTAAAGGCCAGACCTGCGTCCATGCCTGCCTTGTAAATCAAAAACAGCATGATGTCATCACGACAACCAATTACAGTCTTGATGTTACAAGTATTATTCTTAATCAGTTCCTGTGCGTTCCCTAGCCATACGCCCGTGCCGTGAGACAGTCCGGATATTTGCAGTAAATCGGCAAAAGAACTTGGCTGCGACTCTACTAACATTTGGCGCACAAACTTCGTCCCCATCTCTGGTACACCATAGGTTGCTACAGGCGTGCGGATTTGCTGGGGTGTAACACCGAGCGCCTCCGTGGAGTTGAACATGCTCATAACCTTAGGATCATTCATTGGAATGGTCGTAGGATCGACACCAGTCAAATCCTGAAGCATCCTCATCATGGTCGGATCATCATGACCCAGAATATCGAGTTTGAGTAAATTCGCATCAAAAGCGTGATAATCAAAATGCGTTGTTTTCCATTCCGAGCTTGTATCATCGGCGGGGTACTGTACCGGCGTAATATCCTCGACCTCAATATAATCGGGAACAACGACAATTCCGCCTGGATGTTGCCCGGTACTGCGTTTGACCCCTGTACAGCCCGAAGCCAGCCTATTCAGCTCAGCCCCACGCCATTTTTTATGATGCGCCTCTTCATATTTCTTGGCAAAGCCAAAGGCTGTCTTCTCGGCAACGGTACCGATGGTTCCAGCACGGAATACACTTTTCTCACCAAACAGTACTTTCGTATAGTTATGTGCCACAGGCTGATATTCGCCAGAGAAGTTCAAGTCAATATCGGGAACTTTATCTCCCTTAAACCCAAGAAACGTTTCAAACGGAATATCCTGTCCCTCACCCTTCAGTTTGCCGCCGCAATTCGGACAATTTTTGTCCGGCAAATCAAATCCACTCGGCACACTACCGTCCAAAATCCATTCGCTATGTCTGCATTCAGGATTACCGCAAATATAATGTGCAGGCAGTGGATTAACCTCGGAAATACCGAGGAAGGTAGCGACCACAGAAGATCCAACAGACCCCCGTGAACCTACCAGATATCCATCCTTATTAGACTTTTTAACCAAGCGCTCGGAAATAAGATAGTTGGCAGAGAAACCGTATTTAATAATCGGCTCCAGTTCTTTTTCAAGGCGAGCTACAACCACCTCGGGCAATTCCTCACCATAGATAGATTTAGCCGTCTCATAGCAAGTGTTACGGATTTCCTCGTCCGCCCCATCCAGCAAAGGTGTAAACAGCTTGTCAGGGAACAACTCCAGCTCCTCAAATCGATCCGCCAACTCACTGGTATTCTTCACAACGACTTCATAGGCTTTCTCCTCGCCCAAAAACTCGAATTCTGCCAGCATTTCGTCTGTGGTGCGTAAATGCGCATCAGGCTTACGAATATCTTTTAGCGGACTAAATCCCGTAATGCCATGTATCGTAATATCACGGTACAACTTATCGCGCGTTTCCAAATAGTGAACATTGCCTGTGGCAATTACGGGCTTATCAAGTCGCCGTCCAATTTCGCATACTTTGCGTATTGCCGTTTTCAGAGCATCGGGCCCGCTTACCAGTTGTTTTTCTACTAAATGCATATACATCGTCAAAGGTTGAATCTCCAACACATCATAAAACTGTGCAATTTCCTCGGCCTCTTCCTCGGACTTGTTTAACACAGCCTCAAAGAACTCTCCTTTTTCGCAACCAGAAATAATAAGCAATCCATCTCTCATTTCTGACAATTTGGATTTAGGAATACAAGGCACACGCTTGAAATATTCGGTATGAGACATCGAAACCAGCTTGTACAGATTTTTTTTACCAATCGGATTGAGGGCATAAATACAGCAGTGAAAAGGACGAACGGTCGATAAATCCTTACCCACATAATCATTCAGACGATCGAGCATTTTTAAACCCTTAATTTGTTCCGCATCATTCAGCAAGCCATTTAGCACTTCAGTCAGTGCGACTGTATCGTCAATGGCTCGGTGATGGCTTTCGAGCGCAACTTTATATTTGGTCGTCAGCGTATTCAGACGGTGGTTTTTCATTGTTGGAAACAGTAAACGAGCCAATTCTAGCGTATCCAGTACCGGATTGGTCATTTCAGGCAACCCCATATTTCGAAGGGTGGCCTGGATAAACCCGACATCAAATCGCGCATTATGGGCAACCAATACAGCATCGCCAGCAAAAGCTACAAACTCCTTCATAACTGGTTCTACATCCGGCGCGTCCTTGACCATTTCATCGTTAATGTTGGTCAGTTGCTGGATATTGTATGGTATGCGCTCATGCGGATTAACAAAGGTAGCATAACGATCAACTTCTTTGCCATCATGCATTTTTACAGCCGCAATCTCAATGATTTTATTCTGCGTAACCGATAAACCGGTGGTTTCAATATCAAAAACGACATATGTCGCTGTTTTCAAATTTAATGGTTGTGCCTGCATTACAACCTCAACGGCATCATTAACCACGTTGGCCTCAATACCGTAGATCATTTTAATTCCGTTTTTCTTTGCTGCTTTTGCTGCATCGGGATAGCATTGCACACCGCCATGATCAGTGACCGCAATCGCCTTGTGCCCCCATTTGGCGGCTGTTTTGACGTATTGGTCAATAGAGGCGACAGCATCCATTGCGCTCATCTTTGTGTGGAGATGGAACTCAACCCGTTTTTCCTCTGCATTATCCTTACGTGTGGGTGGAGCCTGTACTTCAACTAGATCGGAAGGAATCATAACCAGCTCGGGAATTTGCATAAAACGATCATATTCAACTCGCCCCCGCACTTTGACCCATTTCCCGTTAGCCAACAAACTGAGGATCTTCAGATCTTCTTTAGTTTTAGCAAACATTTTCATTTGCAGGGAATCACTAAAGTCTGTCAAATAATACGTAAACAACGTACTGCCATTGCGCAATTCTTTACTATCCAAACCGAAGATTGTTCCTTGTAAGGTGACTTTTTTCTCTTCGTCCTGAATATCTTGCATCGGAACAGCCGGTTCTTTGATGTCATAACCAAATTGAAGCCGTACGTCTCCTTCTTCTTCATCCAAAGGCGGCATTTCGGATTCCATACTTTCCATCATCTGCTGAATAACTTCGCGTTCTTCCTGCATCTTCTTTTCTTGGAATTGCTGTAATGCCTCCTGGTTACTTTCACCCACTTGGACTTTAATGCGCATAGAGAGGCCGAAATATTTATCGTAAAATTTGATGATAGCTTGATCTATCTGTTTTTTACGCGCCAGTTCCAATGACATACTATCGCTCATCGTCAGCAATAATAGACCGTCTTCCCACTCATGCACAGCCCGATTCATCCAACCGTTAACAGATGGGATCTCACGATGCACCCATTCTAGAAAAAGTTTCCAGTATTCACTGATGATATCACCAGGCTGAATCTGCTCACTATACTGAAAACGGAACGTAATTTTTGCGATATGACTCATTTTTTCCTGTACTTGAATACAGAACGTACGATACACCTGAGCGGGGACCAGTGTCTCCTTGGCAATGGTGATATTCCAATCCTTATTGGTACGGCTAATCTCCACTTGATCAATCCAACCGTCCAAAAAATAAGGTTCAACCACTCCAGCCGGCATCCCAACTTGCTTCATCAGCAGTTCCAGCCGCTTTCTCTTTTCTTCAGCTCCGCCCATGGCTCTCCCCCCAATTTTAAATCTACCATTCTGAAAACATGAAAAGCTTCTGCGTCAAAAACATCTCCGACCGCAAAAGCTTTTCGTAGCCCTCTTCAATCCTTCTCACAACGACATAGATCCTTCGGTACATTGTCCCGTAATAGCTACCATGTCAGCAAAAAGAATGAAGTGAGTATAGTGATATTGCCCTACATCTATATTAGTACGCCCGTGCAAACACTACTGTATGCTTGGCAGGTTTGCCACAACACAAACATGTGGACTTTTGCTCGGTTGTTTTAAACGGTATGTTACGGCTTGTAGCACCTGTTACTTCTTTAACTTTGTCTTCACATTCTTCAGATCCGCACCAGCCTGCCAAAGTAAAGCCGCGTTTTTCTTCCATGAGAGTCTTCATTTCATCCAGCGTATCGACGGAATAGAAGTTTTCTTCCATGAAATTTTTCGCACGATCAAACATCTCCTGCTGTACCTGTGCGAGCATCGCGTGTACTTCCTCAACCAGATTATCCTGCTGCACGATTTTTTTCTCACCGCTGATGCGGGATACGAGCACACAGACACCGTTTTCCATATCACGAGGTCCGATTTCCAGACGAACCGGCACACCGCGCATTTCATATTCATTAAATTTCCAGCCTGGACTTACATCGCTACGGTCGTCCATTTTAACACGCACTCCCGCTTGTTTCAACTCAGCAAATAGTTCATCTGCACGAGCGATAACGGCATCACGCTTCTTAGGTGGTCCAATTGGAACCATAATAACCTGCGTAGGCGCAACTTTAGGAGGCAATGCCAGACCACGGTCATCTCCATGTACCATAATCAGTGCACCGATCAAACGTGTACTTGTTCCCCATGAAGTCGTATGCGCGAATTCCAAGTTGTTTTCACGACTCAAATATTTAATGTCAAATGCAACTGCAAAATTAGTTCCCATATAGTGGGAAGTTCCAGCTTGTACCGCCCGTCCGTCCTTCATCATTGCTTCCAGTGAAAATGTATCCTTCGCACCTGCAAACTTTTCAGAAGGTGTTTTCTGTCCAGTAATAACCGGAATAGCCAGAACTTCCTCAATAACCTCACGGTATACTTCTAGCATTTTCATCGTTTCTTCACGTGCTTCTTCTTCTGTTTCATGGGCCGTGTGACCTTCTTGCCACAAAAATTCACTTGTTCGCAAGAAAGGCAGCGTACGTTTTTCCCAACGCACTACGTTAGCCCACTGGTTAATAAGCACAGGCAGATCACGATAGGATTGAATCCATTTGGAGTACATATGACCAATCATGGTTTCCGAAGTCGGACGAATTGCAAGACGTTCTTCCAGCTTTTCCCCGCCAGCCTCGGTTACCCAAGGCAGTTCAGGATTAAAACCTTCGACATGTTCTTTTTCCTTTTGAAAAAAGCTTTCGGGAATGAACATTGGAAAATAGGCATTACGGTGGCCTGTTTCTCTGAAGCGCACGTCCATGGCTTCCTTGATATGCTCCCAAATTTCAAAACCATCGGGCCGGAATACAATACATCCGCGAACTGGGGAATAATCCATCAGTTCTGCTTTTTTAATAACATCAATATACCATCGGGAAAAATCTTCGCTCTGTGGCGTAATTTCCTCGACAAACTGTTTATCGTTCGACATAGAAATGCATGTCCTCCCATACAGACCGTTTTTTTATATAAGTCCGTCTCTAATTAACCATTAATTAAGCGTAAAATATCGTTATACGTGACAACGATCATAAGCAGGAATATCATAGCAAAACCAACGAAATGGACCATTCCTTCCCTGCTCGGATCAACAGGACGTCCTCTTACCGCCTCTACACCCAGGAAAACAAGTCTGCTTCCATCCAGCGCCGGAATAGGCAATAAATTAAATATCCCCAGATAAAGACTCATTATAGCAGTCCAATACGTCAACTGCTCAATCCCCTGCTTGGCAATTTGCCCCGTCACTTCAAAAGTACGTACTGGGCCTCCCAGGTCATTGATAGAAAATCGTTGAATGAGCTGGCTAAATCCTTGGAAAATAATATCGGTCGTTCTGACCATGGATTGTCCGGCAAATTTGAACGTTTCACCCACACCTGCTTGGCGTTTTGGAAGTTCAGGCACAATGCCCACCTTGCCACCCTTTTGTCCTTCCATTGCACGAGGTGTAATAGTAAGATCAAAGGTCTTATTATCACGGCGAACCGTCCACTTCATCGGCTTGTCTTGAGAATCCGCAATCAGTTTGATCATGTTTTCAACATTCGCACCAATGGCTATTCCATTCACCGATTCGATGATATCTCCCTTATGCAAATCAGCTTCAGCAGCAGGCATACCTGCTGTAATTTCACTAATTTGGACATAAGTCGGGTTGTCCACTTGTATGCCGACCATCTGAATATGCAGACCAAACAAAATAAAGGCAAGAATAAAATTCATCAGTGGTCCAGCAAAAATAGCCATCGCACGCTGTCCTACTGTTTTACTCCCATACTGCCGATCCTTGGGTGCAATCTGAATGGATTGACCTTTGGTTACCATCATCGCTTGCGGGTGTACAGTGTATTGCTGATCTTCGCCATCTACATCCAATTTTAAAGTTAATGACTGTTCCAGATCAATATCCAACACTTCGCCGCGCACCACATTTTTACGATTATCCAGTTGATCTAGATAGATGGTTTTAACGACGTCATCCGTTACGCGTACAGCAATCGTTTGTCCGGCCTCAATTTCATTGACCTCCGGATCCTCTCCCGCCATGCGGGCAAAGCCACCGAACGGCAACAAACGCAACGTAAATCGCGTCTCGTTTCTTTTATAAGAAAACAGTTTCGGACCGAAACCGATCGCAAACTCCCGTACCAGAATCCCGGCGCGTTTGGCAAAATAATAATGCCCCCATTCATGCACCGTCACTATGACGAAAAACATGAGCACCGTCATCAACACTATTTGAATCGTTTCCAATCGTTTCTGTTCCCCTTTCAATGAGATCGAGTTTGTCTTCCTAGATTATCATTATTCTCCGATCCCGCACAAGAGAATCACATTTCGTTTCTAACCCAACATTAGCCTACAACCCCGCAGATATGCTACGAGTCTCTTCGTCACAGGCTTCAATTGCAGAAAGATCAGGATTAGCCACATTGACATGCCGCTCCAGCACACGTTCAATAATAGCTTCAATATGCAGAAAAGAAATTTCTCCACGCAGGAAACGGGCAACTGCAATTTCATTAGCCGCATTAAATGCGGTCGGTGCTGTACCACCCATTTTACCACATTCGAAGGCAAGCCTTAAACAAGGAAAACGATTATAATCCATTTCCTTAAAATGGAGTTTACCCACTTCAGCTAGTGACAACGGCTTCGCCGGGGACTTCATACGCTCAGGGTAAGTCAATGCATATTGAATGGGTACTCTCATGTCCGGATTCCCAAGTTGAGCAACAATGCTTGTATCCTGAAACTCAACATAGGAATGAATAATGCTTTCCGGATGAAGCAACACATGAATGTGCTCATAATCAAGTCCGAATAGCCAATGCGCCTCAATGACTTCCAGCCCCTTGTTTACCATCGTTGCTGAATCAATCGTAATTTTGGCCCCCATTGACCAATTGGGATGCTTGAGTGCATCTTCCACGGTAACTTCACGCAACTGTTCTCTTGTCAAATCTCGAAAAGAACCCCCTGATGCTGTGAGGGTAATATGTGCCACATCTTTCATACGCTCACCATTCAAGCATTGGAAAATAGCTGAATGCTCACTGTCAATCGGCAGCAACGGCACTCCTTTCGCCCGAGCCCGCGCTGTGACCAGATGACCAGCAGTAACCAGTGTCTCCTTATTGGCCAAACCGATCTGTTTTCCAGCCTCAATCGCGGCCAGCGTGGAGTGCAATCCGACACTGCCCATTACAGCCGTCACAACCATATCCGCCTCCGTGTTCGCAGCAAGCTCAACGAGTCCTTCATTTCCCCAATACAGTTTCATTCCAGAAGGCAGTAAAGGACGAATTTCATCCGCCAACTGCCGAGTACCCACAGACACTTTTTTGGGTTTATAAAGATGCGCCTGCTCAGCAAGTAACTTTATATTAGAACCACCTGCTAAAGCCTCAACAGTAAACTGATCCGGGTGCATGGACACTACATCCAGCGTTTGAGTTCCAATAGAACCGGTTGAACCAAGTACCGTAATTCTTTTCATGATGCACCTTCCTATCCTGAAAATCACTTTTATCCAGGAGCTCATTGATTATTATTCAGGCAGCTATGCTACTGGTTCCAACCTTCTAGTAGCGCAGAGTGAGCAGCATAGAGATTAGCCTGAGCATAAACTGTAATCAATAGACTCATGGAAGCAGCATCAGCATATGTACAAATGGAAAAACGACAATCCAGCTGTCGCAACGGTCTAGTATACCACCGTGCCCTGGCAGCAGATTACCGGAATCTTTAATGCCGTACACTCGTTTGTATGCAGATTGTACCAAATCGCCCAGTTGTCCCACAACTGCACATGACAAACCGATGCCGATGGCTTTGCCCCATGGCAGCAGTCCACCCGATAATCCAGCGAATACAAGAGCTATAACCAACGCTAAAACGATGCCGCCAATGGAGCCTTCGACCGTTTTATTCGGACTGATCGCAGGCCATAATTTCGTCTTTCCTGCCATTTTGCCTACAAAATATGCCCCTGCATCACTTGCCCAAATACAAGCCAATAATAAAAATGTCCATAATAGTCCATGTTCCATATGACGTGATTCCGCAATATACGAAAATCCAAACCCTATATAAACGGTACCAAGAAATAATATAGCTACCGTTTGAATCGGGATTTTATTTTTTGTTCCTACCGTGATGATCATAAAAGCTATCATTACCAGCCAAAGCATACTGGCAAAGGGTAAGGGTGAGTGCAAGCCAAAAGGTTCATACGGGAATACAAAAGCTAATATGCTTACGTATCCAAGTATTGCTGTACCTCCAAAAGGAGATACCTGCGTCATTCGTGCGAACTCATAAAATCCGATTAGGGCCATCGCCAATATAAGCAAATGGTAGGCCAAGCCGCCCCACAGGACCATCGCCAAAAAGAATATGCCTGCCAGAATACCGGTAATTAATCTCTGTCTCAACGGCTTTCATCCTCCATTTACTTCAGTCCGCCATACCGTCGTGTTCTTTGCTGATATTCGATCACTGCTTCGTATAAGTGTTCTTTCTTAAACTCAGGCCAATAAATATCAGTAAACCACAACTCACTGTAGGCAAGCTGCCAGAGCATAAAATTACTAAGTCTAAGCTCACCGCTTGTTCGAATCAGTAAATCAGGGTCTGGCATACCGCTAGAAAGCAACGTACTACCGATCAGCTCAGATGTTATATCTTCCGATTTAAGCTTCCCATCCGCAATTTGACGGCCCAATGTTTGCATGCATTCGGTGATTTCCAACCGACTTCCATAATTTAATGCAAAATTAAGAACAAGTCCGGTATTATTTTCAGTTCGTCGAGTCGCTTCAGTCAGCGCTTCAACGGTATGGGAAGGTAAATGTTCTTTATTGCCCATCATACGTACTTGCACATTTTTTTCAATCAACTCATCTAGCTCAATAGCCAGAAATTCCTGCGGTAAGCGCATTAGAAAATCAACTTCGTCCTTTGGACGCGTCCAATTTTCAGTTGAAAATGCAAACAAAGTCAAATACTTAATACCCAGTTCATCCGCCGCAATTGCTGTGCGTTTCACTGCCTTCATTCCATTTTGGTGCCCTACAATCCGCGGCATTCCAATCCGTTTGGCCCATCTGCCGTTCCCATCCATGATGACAGCAACATGCTGCGGAATATTGTCTTTTGAAATGGCCGGTATTTGCTGTTTTTGTTCCCCGTTCCACCAAGACCGAACCCGTTTGATCATTCCAGTTCCTCCAGCATTCTCTGAAAATGTGCCTCAGGCTTGAAAAGAGACAAACCCCACCGTAAGGGAGGGGCTGCCAATCTTTTAGACTTCCATAATTTCTTTTTCTTTTGCAGCTAAAACTTTATCCACTTCAGCGATAAACTTATCAGTTGTTTTCTGGATATCTTCCTGATGTTTACGAGATTCGTCCTCGGAAATATCACTTTTCTCCAATTTTTTGATGTCATCATTGGCATCACGACGAATGTTACGAATAGCGATCTTCGCTTCTTCACCGTTCTTCTTTGTCAACTTCACCAAGTCAGTTCTGCGCTCCTCCGTCAAAGCAGGAATGCTAAGACGAATGGTGTTACCGTCATTCGAAGGTGTCAAACCTAAATCGGATTTTTGTATAGCGCGCTCGATATCGGCCAAGGAAGATTTGTCCCAAGGCTGAATCATCAAGGTCCGGCTGTCAGGTGTATTGATATTCGCCAGTTGGTTGACTGGAGTCATTGCACCATAATACTCTACCTGTACACGGTCCAGTAAAGCTGGTGTCGCCCGTCCTGCACGCAAAGATGCAAGATCACGTTGCAATGCCTGGATTGCTTTTTGCATGCGTTCCTCAGCACTCTTTTTCACAGATTGTGGCATTAATTTACACTCCCTTTGACGATCGTACCAATTTTCTCACCCAGCACGACACGTTTAATGTTACCTTGCTCTGTAATAGCAAAGACAATCAACGGAATATTGTTATCCATGCACAACGAGGAAGCAGTAGAATCCATGACACCGAGATTTTTGTTGAGCACATCCAAATACGTAAGCTGCTCATATTTCTCAGCTGTGCTATCTTTAAACGGATCAGCAGAATATACGCCATCCACTTTATTTTTAGCCATCAGAATCACTTCCGCTTCGATCTCAGCGGCACGCAGTGCAGCTGTAGTATCAGTCGAGAAGAACGGATTACCTGTACCTGCTGCAAAAATAACAACCCGACCCTTTTCTAAATGACGGATAGCTCTACGACGAATGTAAGGTTCTGCAATCTGTTGCATCGCAATGGATGTTTGTACACGGGTAGGTACCTCAATCTGTTCCAAAGCATCCTGTAAGGCCAGTGAGTTCATCACCGTTGCCAGCATACCCATGTAATCTGCCGTGGCCCGGTCAATTCCGTTGGCACTTCCAGCAATACCGCGCCAGATGTTACCGCCACCACACACGATAGCAACTTCTACTCCCAGTTCCACTACGTCTTTGACTTGTTCTGCAATGGATGCAATCGTATCCGCGTCAATACCGTAACCGTTAGGACCTGACAGCGATTCACCACTAACTTTCAGGACAACACGCTTAAACACAGGTTTTTCCAAATGATCACCCTCCAATATCATTTATACTTTATGTAACAGGATAGGTGTCCTGTTGCAAGAAATGGAACACTGATGTGTCCCATTTCCATTTTTCCATATGCGATTACCGTTCGTTGGTAATTATTGTTTCACTTGAGACATAACTTCTTCGTAGAAGTTGTCTTCTTTTTTCTCCAGACCTTCACCCAGTTCAAAACGAACAAAGCGACGCAGGGAGATGTTTTCGCCAATCGTACTGATTTTTTCGTTGATAAGCGTGGAGATTGTTTTGTCTGGATCTTTGATGAAAGATTGCTCCAACAAACAGAACTCTTCATAGAACTTACCAATACGGCCTTCAACCATTTTTTCAACAATTTTTTCTGGTTTACCTTCGTTCAGTGCTTGTGCTTTCAGGATTTCTTTTTCTTTTTCGATCTCTTCCTGTGGCACTTCTTCACGACGAACATAACGAGGGTTCGATGCAGCGATATGCATTGCAATGTCGCGCACAAAATCTCTGAACTGGTCTGTTTTAGCTACGAAGTCTGTTTCGCAGTTTACTTCTACCAGTACGCCGATACGGCCGCCAGCATGAATGTAGGATTCAACAACACCTTCAGTAGCAATACGACCTGCTTTGTTGGCTGCAGCTGCAAGTCCTTTTTCGCGCAGAACTTCAACCGCTTTTGTCAAATCACCGTTTGCTTCTTCAAGCGCTTTTTTACAATCCAGCATTCCTGCGCCTGTTTTTTCACGAAGCTCTTTTACTGCGCTAGCATTAACTGCCATATTATTTCCCTCCAAATTTGATTTTCAGTGGTATACCGTGCTTATTCCTTAAAAAAAGGGTAGTGAGAGGTTATACACCTGCCAACCACCCTTTTCATTTAATTCATATAGTTATTTCCTAATGGAAATGTTATGCTGTAGTTTCTTCGCCTTGGTTTGCTTCCATAACTGCATCAGCCATTTTACCTGTCAGCAATTTAACAGCGCGAATTGCGTCGTCATTACCTGGGATAACATAGTCGATTTCGTCTGGATCGCAGTTTGTATCAACGATACCTACGATTGGGATGCCCAATTTGCGAGCTTCAGCAACCGCGATACGTTCTTTGCGTGGATCAATGATGAACAGAGCACTTGGAAGGCCCTTCATGTTTTTGATACCGCCCAAGAATTTTTCAAGACGATCTTTTTCTTTGCGAAGAATGATAACTTCTTTTTTAGGAAGAACTGCGAATGTACCGTCTTCTTCCCAAGCTTCCAGTTGTTTCAAACGGTCAATACGTTTTTGAATCGTTTGGAAGTTAGTCAGCGTACCACCCAACCAACGTTGGTTAATGTAAAATTGACCAGCGCGTGCTGCTTCTTCTTTAACGGAATCTTGTGCTTGTTTCTTCGTGCCTACGAACAGAATTGTACCATTCTCAGCTGCAATGCTTTTTACAAAGTTGTAAGCTTCCTCAACCTTTTTCACTGTCTTTTGCAAGTCAATGATATAAATACCGTTTCTTTCAGTGAAGATATAACGATCCATTTTCGGGTTCCAGCGACGTGTTTGGTGACCAAAGTGAACCCCAGCTTCCAAAAGCTGTTTCATGGAGATTACTGCCATCTTCACGCACCTCCTAAGTTTGGTTTTTTGTGTGTCCTCCGCCGACATCATTTTTCATAAAGACTTTCAATTGGAAAGCACCCTTTATAAAATTAACCGACGTGCGTTTTTAACACCGTTAATTAATATACCATAACACTTGCATCGTTGCAACCAACTTTTCGACAATAGATTAGAACAACGCAAGATGTGACGTTTTACGCCTCTCATTGAACTTTTCAGCAAGAATAAAAGCCGGCCACTTCCCAGTCTGGTCAGTTGGACGGCTTTTTCGTAATTTTAGTAATGATAGAACTGAAATCCTCACCTTTAGCAAACTGATAGGTACCGGTACGAATTTTGGTATTGATTTTTTTAGCCTTAGCTGCTGCCTCAAATGCACTAGCATCCGATACGACCCCTGCCCGTTGCAATCCTGATGCCACACTTCTCAAATTGCTTCCGGATGCAATGCTATACTGCACTTGTGGGGTGGCAGGCTGCTTGGGGATATTGGGAGTCGCTGTAGTGCCAGAACTTTGAGTTTGCGGCTTATTCGGACTTTGTGGAACCGATGTGCTGGTCGAAGGTTTAGAACCAGCCGAGGATATGCTGTTTGCAGGTGCCTTTGGTGTTGCTGGCGTTTGAGCTGGTTTAGCTTTTTGGGGTGCAACGGGAGTTTTATTACCTTCCTTGATCACCTTATTACGCCATTCCTCTTCTGTCATTTTCGGGTTAGAGCTGTCACTGACCTGGAGATTTAATCCGGCTGCTGCCTTTTCTAATTGCTCTCGCGTCATGTTTTTCGGGTCTGTGGAAGATTGCTGCGATTGCCCCTGACCGATCAATGCCAGTTGCAATAGCAATGCCCCCGTTATAAGACCAGTACCCATGCCTAGCATAAATGAACGGTTTTTGATCACGTTACATCCTCCCGCTCCGCGAGTTGCAAAATAAGCTGTACTTCACCCCGTTGAATGCCTGATTGCTTAGCTATATAGTCCACTGACTTGCCTTGCTCATGCAGCGCAAACAACTCTTGATAACGATCACGGATGGACTCTGCTTCCTGCTCAGTTTCAGGATCTTGTAATGCCGTCTGTTCCTCCATAGTTATGAGGGGAGCTTCTGAACCAGAGTAGCCTTCCTGCACAGACATTTCAGGTTGCGGACTTTGAAATTGACCGTATGCAACCGCTGCCTGCTGAGAAGCAGTTGTATGTTGTATTTCCTTAGGTACAGGCTCGGTTTGCATAGACACAGTTGCAAACATAGCCTGGCGCTCAAGCTCCACGATACGGCTCCGAAGCTCAGCTACTTGCTCCTGTAATGCCGCCTGTTTCACTGTATGCTCCTGCTTCATACCAGAAACGAGCTCAATCAACTCGTCATTATCGTTTTCAATATCGGCCATATATTGCTCTAATGTGGCCTCGACCTTTTGGACGACGGCCTCTTCTGTTCCCCGGCCTGGCTGACGCTTAGGCTGTAGCCAGGCATAGACAACAGCTGCGGCGCCCAGCAGAACAATATAAATCCATGGTTGATCCACTGCCCATCGTCTCCTTTAATAACGCTTCTCCACCTGTCGGATCAGAGCGAAAAATCAATATGGTGTCCCTTGAACGGATGCTCTGCCGGATGCTCCTTAGGCAGTTCAGCCTCATCTGGCCGGGAGCGGCTCTGCTGGGAAGAATCTCTGCTCTGTCCCCCTGTTTGCCGCTCACCGACAAATGTTTCCGCAGACTGATCTACAGCACTGCTTCGCTGACGCATGTTCTCCGTCTCCAGCGCGGCCTTTTGTCCAAGCAATGCTTGATCATTCATCGGCCGCTGCTGGGACTCACTTTGGTATTTTCCAGCTTCGCTGGTGCGAGGTACGGCAATTTGCAATTCAACAGCCTTCAAGCTCATTGGACCACACCCTTTCCGATTGGGCATCCGTATCTTTCTTCCAAGGAATACAATGTTAAATGTTGTTTATCAGTGTGCCGAATTACACGTAGGAGGACATGCTGATGTCTCCCTCATGATAATAAAACGCCATTCTTTCCACTGAATCTTTAATAAATTTTGTATATCTGCCGATAACTATTTTAGAGCCACCGTAAATCACATTTTTCACTTCTACCCGTGCGCGGCTTGTATCCTCTAATGTTCGTTCTATTTCAAGCATTCTGGACTTGGTTTCCAAAAGCTCCTGTTCATTAGATTTTTTAGTAGATGTCAGCTTGATTCGCATAGCCATTCTTTCAGGTGCAAGCTGTCCGGCGGCGGCAAGCTGATCCAATATGGTAAGAGCCTTATTCGTTTTATCCTGGCTGTCTGTCTGCTGCTTCAAACGTGCGCGGAGTTCTGTCAGTTCATCGCGCAGTTCGGGAAGTACACCCACTTCGATATTGGTAGCTGTGGACATCGTATTACCGACGGTACGAGCCACTACCTTTTTACCAGCTTGTACACTGCCACCTACGATAAGCCCTTTTGTCCCTTCGCAGATTACATTATTACTCGCTTTGATCTGGGAATGCATGATACTCTGGGATACAAGTACATCGCCTCCCGCAATCACGTTACCATCTTGTATAAACGAGCATTTCACATTTTGTGCAGCTTTCACGAACCCCTTATGGTATCCGATAATACCGCCAGTGATTTCCACTGAACCTTCCGCCACAATTTCGGCCCCTTCCACACCACCGATGACACGAATGTCGCCAGCCGCCCGAACCCGGAAACCTGTCAAAACATTCCCACGAATGACGACGGTTCCAACAAAATCAATGTTGCCGACACTATAATCGACGTCCCCGTTAACTTCATATACGGGGAACACATTAAGTTTGCCCTTTTCAGTCGTAGTTACCAGTCCGTCAATAGCCGCATACATCGCAACACCTTCTGGATGAATCACTACATTTTTTCCAACTTTAAAACGCGCCTCTTTACCTGGAAGAAAAGGAATTTCCTCTCCGGTTACAGCAATCCCCGGTACACCTGGCAGAGGATCAACCCGTTCGGCAATCAGTTGACCACGTTTTACATTTCTTAAACGAGTTAGTTCTTTATAATCCACCCGTCCATCCACGGTTTCAAGCGGCTTATGTGCATCTTCGCCAGTCACAATATCAGCCAGATTAATTTTTCCGTCTGTACCATGGATCGGCTGCTTTCCCTGAGCAATCAGTAATTTTCCGAAGAAATGATCTTCCGGACTTGCCGCAAATACGCGAATTGCATCGGTTATTAAACCGTAGGATATTTTTTGGTTGCTTAGAAAACGCTCTAATTCTTCCACAGAACAGGCAAAGCCTTCTTCACGTTTGGCAAACTCCAAGTAGGCGGTTTGTTTGTCAGGTGAGACAACCACTTTTAAAAACTGGTCCAAAGCATATTGCTTCTCCACAAGGGTGCTCCTTCCGTCTAACTGTTACTGTAACCTCCCGTACGTTAATCTTTACGCATTAGCAAATCCCGTTGTTTGTCCAATGTCGCTCTCAGACGTAATATTGCTTTGGAATGCAACTGTGAAATTCGCGATGGAGATAGCGACATGACCTCAGCGATTTCGCTGAGTGACAAATCCTCGTAATACAATAAAGAAACAACGATACGTTCTTTTTCAGTCAATTTATCAATGCCTTGTGCAAGGGCATCACGAAGTGTAAATTCATTGACCTTATGATCCGGATTTTTCGCCTTCTCGTCCACCAAAAGGGAAAGCCGTGTTTCCGATTCCTCTTCGCGGATCGGATCCTCCAGTGAGACAATCGACATAACAGCGACCTCTTGGATCATATTTTGAAACTCTTTCTCAGAAACGTCCAAATAATGACTCATCTCTTCGTCGCTGACCGTGCGTAGATATCTTTGTTCCAAATGCTGGTATGCATCCTCGATTTTTTTCGCTTTTTCCCTAACTGAACGAGGAACCCAATCCCCTTGACGAAGACCATCCAAAATCGCTCCACGAACACGCCAAGAAGCATAAGTCTCAAACTGCAAACCACGCTCATAGTCAAATTTCTCTAAAGCGTCAATCAAACCCATAACGCCGTTACTCGCCAGATCATCCTTGGATACATTTTTAGGCAAGCCTACTGCAAGACGGCCTGACACATACTCTACAATATGGAGATACTTTTCAATTAACTGTTTTTTTGCTTCCTTGTCACCGTGTTCTTTCCATTGTTCCCATAGTTCGGAATGGTTTAAATGAGCGGCTTTTCGCTCGTTCATCGGCTTCACCCTCCTTATTTGTCTGTCAGGTGACGAACGGCCTTGGCCAATTCTTCAGGGTCCTTGTTGGAAACCAGCTTAGGTGGGTTTAAAGGTGCAAAACCATTATCCCCCTCGTCCGTCTGCTCTGGTTTCGGTTTCAGCAATTCATTCAGGTCTTCATTTTCGTCTGGTGTCGTCAGGTCCAGATTCCCCCCTACGCCATCTACCTGAGAGCTTGCCCGGCTTTGGGCATTCCCCAGATCTGGCCGCGCTACAACACCTAGTGTCCAGCGCAGCACAAATGCAAGTAGGAACCAAAAAACGAAGGCGATCAAGCCACGAATTAAGCTCGTGGTCAGCAGATTGCTGCCAACGGACAACACAAAAGTCAGAATAAATCCGACTACTCCAGACCAAAGATTAATGCGTAAGCTGCCAAATAACATGTTTATAATTCCTTTACACCTTTTTGTACGCTTCGAATATTCAAAACGCCAGTTTCAGAGTCCAACTCAATCGTTCGTCCATAATTGCCGCCTGTGTCCTCCGCAATCAAAGGAATGCCGAGATCTACGAGCATTTCCTTGCATGATTCTACATTACGTGGACCAATCCGCATGGTGTCTCCACTACCAGCAAAGGCGAACATCTGCGCTCCCCCTGCCATTTTGGCAATCAGCCTGCGTCGTTCTGCACCCAATTTCAGCATCCTCTCAAATAACTCGGGCAGCGCCGTATCCGCATATTTGGCTATATTCAGCTGCCCTTCACGCGCAATATCTGAGGACGGTAGCATCACATGTGCCATGCCTGCCAGTTTCAAATGAGGATCATAGAGGGTCAATCCGACGCAGGAGCCAAGTCCTGTCGTACGAATCGAGTTCGGATTGCTGGTAACATTTAAATCTGCCATGCCGACTTTAATGATGCTTTTATCCTCAATCATCGTTCATCGGGACTCCTAACGACCTAAAGATTTTCCCGAACGATTCTGGATCAGGAATCAGGAAAAATTGACCCTCTATCTGATTCTGCCCTTCCAGAAACGATGTGTCAATCAATAATGCAGCATCTCCCATCTGCCCAAACTGCAGCAGTCCGTAGCTAAGAATTGCTCCTGCCATGTCCAACGCCAGCGCAGGGACTGTTGGATACATGGATAAACGTGTGAAATCGGCCAGCGAAGACAGGTAAGAGCCCGCTAAAATGTTTCCGATCTCCGACAGGGCTGAGTGCTCCATTTCGTTAAAACTGTCCTCGTCATCTGAAGGAATATTCGCCAAACGGGAAAGTAAGCCTTTTGCCGCCTGAGGCTGCAATATGAAGAATAGATTGCCGGGGGCTTCCCCTTCTACCCTAAAAAATATTGCAACAACAAGTTGCTCATTTCCACCGACTTTATCGGCAATTTCCTCAAAAGGCAGCATTTGTACTTTGGGCACACCCATGTCGACCGGTTTATTGAGAAGCCGGGAGAGCGCTGTAGCAGCGTTCCCCGAGCCAATGTTGCCGACTTCTTTCAACACATCCAACTTGAAGTCTTCGAGATTCCCAAGATTCTCCATATGTTAATCCTCTAAGCCTTCCAGTTGGTTCATTTCGCTACGATTCAGGACTTCGGACAAGTTCAGCATAATCAACAAGCGCTCTTCACCAATTTTAGCAACTCCGCGAAGATATTTAGCCTTAACTCCGCCAATCACTTCCGGTGGTGTCTCGATATTGTCAGTATTCAGGTCAATAACGTCATTCGCTGAATCAACGATAAAGCCGACTTGCATTTCGCCCACTGCAACGATAATGATGCGGGTTTGATCGGTATATTCAGCTTCAGGCAATCCAAATCGGCCACGAAGATCAATAACCGGAATGACTACGCCTCTCATGTTGAATACACCTTTTACAAAATCGTAAGTTCTTGGAACCCGTGTAATCGGCACCATGCGTTCAATAGATTGGACTTTTTCTACTTCAACACCGTATTCCTCTTCACCAAGCTTAAATACGATAACTTTAATTTCTTCTCCCATGTCTAAAAACCCTCCTTATTGATGTCAGCAACTTCACATTTCTTTCATTTCTGATGAAGACATTATTTAATGAAAACATTCGGGTCAATGATCAACGCAACCTGACCGTCACCCAGAATCGTGGCACCTGAAATTCCTTGGATGTTTGGAAGGTATTTGCCCAGATTTTTAAGGACAATTTCACTTTGTCCCAAAAAGTCCTGTACAGAAAGAGCTGCCAAACGGTCTCCCTTGCGGATGACCACGACCTCTGTCTCTTCTTCTTCATCTTCATTGAAGTCCGGTACCTCAAACAGCTGACTCAAGGAGATGAGCGGGATATGAGAATCGCGGAAAGCAATCATTTTATTGCCATGTACAGAACGAATTTGTGTCCGTTTGACAATCGCAGTCTCCACAATGGAGGACAATGGGATCGCATATTTTTCAGAACCGATCTGTATCATCATGGCTGCAATAATGGATAGGGTGAGCGGCAATTGCACAGAGAAATTAGTGCCTTGGCCCAGTGTAGAGTGAACCGTAACATTGCCACCCAAAGCAGTGATTTTGGATTTAACAACGTCCAAACCGACACCGCGTCCTGATACGTCTGAAATGACTGCAGCTGTGCTAAAGCCTGGAGCAAACAATACCTGATAAGCTTCCTCGTCGGTCATGACCGCTGCTTGCTCTGCTGTCAAAATCCCTTTAGAAATAGCACTGTTTAGTACCTTATCGCGATTAATACCATTTCCGTCATCTTCAATCTCGATGAATACGTTATTTCCGCTATGAAAAGCACGCAAGTTAACCGTTCCTGTCTCAGGTTTACCAGCTGCAATCCGATCGGCTACCGACTCAATGCCATGATCCACAGAGTTACGAAGCAAATGCACCAGAGGATCGCCAATTTCGTCGATAACAGTGCGGTCCATTTCAGTCTCTGCTCCAGTAATAACCAAATCAAGTTTTTTATCCAGCGATTTGGCCAGATCGCGCACCATACGCGGAAAACGATTGAAAACAGTGTCTACTGGTACCATCCGCAATTTAAGAACGACGTTTTGTAAATCGCTGCTCACTCGACTCATGTGCTCTACCGTTTCTGTCAGTGCTGGATTGGAAGCTTCACTTGCCAACTGCTCTAACCGCACGCGGTCAATGAGCAACTCGCTAAATAAGTTCATAAGTACATCCAGACGTTCAATATCTACACGAATCGTACGGTTATGCGTAGGGGCAGCTGCCTTAGCTGCTGGCGCCTTACCTGCAGCTGCCTTAGCCACAGAGGCCGCAGCTGAAGACTGCGGCTGGGATGGAGCAGGTGATTGCACGGCAACAGGAGCTTCCTGTACCGCAGCAGTCTCAGCCAGTCCAGCAGTAACTTCGCTCATTTGTTTAAGCGATTCCTGATCTAGTTGTACCACTGAGACAGTGTCAATTTCAGAGATGCCCGCGATTTCCTTTTCCAGCTCCCCAACTTCTTTCTGCGTTATGTAATATAACGAGAAGCTTTGCTCGAATTTCTCCTGCTCAATATCCTGTACCGACGGATAGGCCTTGACGATTTCACCAGAGTTTTCCAGCGTATTAAACACCATAAAAGCACGCGCCGCCTTTAACTGGCTCTCTGAGCTGATTGTTACCTGTATATAGTGAACACGATGTCCTTCAGAAATAGATTGCTCCAATACAGAATACTGGAACTGATCCAAAACAAGCCCAGCACTATCGTTTTTGCCCACTTTTTTAGATGGAGACTCCTCAGTCGCAGCATTTGCGCCGGTCTTTTGGAAATCTCCGCTCACGATGGATTGTAGTGAAGATACAATAGAGGAGACATCCGCTTTTCCGTCGCCTCCCTCTGTAATGTGCTGCACCATGGACTCCAGAGCATCCAATCCCTTAAATAAGGTATCGAATATAAATTCATGCATCGCCAGCTTGTTGTTACGTACCAGATCAAGAACGTTTTCCATTTGGTGAGTTAGCGATGCTAGGTCTTCAAATCCCATCGTAGCAGCCATTCCTTTGAGGGTATGGGCAGAACGGAAAATCACCTGAACGATGCCTAGATCGGTTGGATTGCTTTCCAGTTGAAGCATTTTTTCGTTAAGAGATTGCAGATGATCATTCGACTCATCAATAAACATGTTTAAATATTGGTTCATGTCCATTGTGAGACACCTCCTCCATGAGTTACACTCCGATTATTTCACAACTTGTACAAGCTTGGGGGCGATCTCCTGCATTGGCAGAAGGTGACGCACACATTTTAACTCTACTGCTGAGCGGGGCATTCCGTACACTACACAAGTTTCCTCATTTTCAGCAAATGTGGATTGTACCCCAGCATCATAAAGCTTCTTCATCATTTTGGCCCCGTCGCTCCCCATTCCAGTGAGCAATACTAGATGCCGCTCCAACGAGGTTAACGAGAGCAACGATTCAAACATCGTATCTACGGAAGGACGGTGACCATTGCGAGCTTCCTCCGTCTTCAGTGACACAGTGTATTTACCACCAGCTCCTGGTACAATTCTTAGTTGATATCCCCCTGGGGCAATGTAGGCCGTTCCAGTCTCCAACGTCATTCCCTGCTCAGCCTCCACAACTCGGAGTGGACTTAACGTGTTTAAGCGTTGTGCCAGCGAACGAGTGAAGTTTGGCGGCATATGCTGAACGATAACGATTGGAGCAGGAAAATCACCAGGAATGCGTTCCAACAGCGTCTTAAGCGCCCGCGGACCGCCCGTAGAACATCCCACCGCCACTAGTTTGCGAAAGTTGGACGTGTGCACACCTTTTTTAAGTGACAATCCCTTAGGTGCGGCAGGAACTGTAGGTGCCGCTACTGGAGGCGTAGCAGCCGCAGGAGTACGAGTAGCTGATGAAATCACCGTCTTATGGGGCTCCGGCTTAGCCAAGCCTGCTTTATCCTTACCATGCAGCGATTTGCCAGCGGCCGTAGTAGTACTGTTTAGTTGCCCTGGTGTTCGTCCTAACCCCTTGGACAAATCTTCCTTCTTCTGAACAGTAGGTGCTTGGACTGACTTATTGCTTGGCTGAGCAGCTGGCTGCTGTTCTATGCGCCCTGCCGTAACAGATGTTCCAGACTGTTGTCGTTTAGTTTCCTGCTTGGCTACTGCCGGGGCGGACTTGCCAACATCACGCTTCGGCTGAGCTGATACAGCAGGTGAAGGAGCAAGCGGAACAACAGAAGGCTTGTCTGTCGAAGCTTGACTGCCTGATCGCTTCTCAGTCACAGCCTGTCCTGGAGGCTTTTGCTGTGGCGTTTTTTTCGCTTGTTCCAATGCAGCTTTGCGCTCATTAGCTTCCTTGCGCTCCAGACGACTCCGCACTGCTTGCATAGCAGTGTGCATCTGTTCCAGCAGCGCCTTGCTCACTTGCTCAATATCTTGCGCATGAGCGATGGAAGGCTTTCTTATAAAATCGAAAGCTCCTGCCTCCAGAGCCATGATGGTCTCCTTCATGCCTTGTTCATTAATGCCTGACAGCATAATTACAGGTAGCGGATGGGCTGCCATAATCAATGGCAATGCTTCAAGACCATTCATTTCAGGCATCTCGACATCCATGGTGACCAAATCGGGCTGCAATTCCTTCACTTTCTCTACAGCCTCTTTGCCATTGGCGGCTGTACCTACGATGTTGAACGACTCATCCCTTACAATTAAATCTGTAATAATTTTGCGCATAAAGGCCGAATCATCTACAACCAGCACCCGGTAAGCACACATGTTAAACACCTCTGTTTCCTCTCATCAAAATCAATGTACAGAACGCCGCAACCATTTTTGCATAAACCCTTTAATTCCACTCAATGCACCTGATTGCGGAATCTGTGGCATTGCTGCAAAACGGTGTGCCAGATTCAATACATCTCTTGAAGCCGCACATCCCGGAAAAGCAACCATAAATGGTACTTGCCTTTTGACTGCTTGCATGACATGAGTATCATCACTGATATGTCCAAGCAACGGGATATCGATCTCCAAAAAGCGTTTCGCAACCAGTGCGATCTTATCGGCAACTTGACGGGCCTCATTATCGTTATCGGCACGATTGACTATAATTTTGAATACCGTATCCTTTTGCAAACCGCTGACGACTTTAATTAGCGCATACGCATCTGTTAAGGACGTAGGTTCCGGTGTAGTTACAACCAGGCATTCGTCAGCTGAAGTGATGAATTTAAGGTTTTCTTTGGATAAACCTGCACCTGTATCAAATAGAATATAATCCATATCTGCCGCCATTTTCTCTACTTCTTCGGCAAAATAATTCAGATCGTCATCCGATAACGTAAACAATTCGCTCAAACCCGATCCTCCAGCAATATAAGGCAAACCACCTACACCCGTTTGAATAATTTCATCAATTGATTTCTCACGTTTTAGCAGATGTAAAAGATTGTATTGTGAATTGGCTCCCATTAATACATCAATATTGGCCATACCTATATCAGCATCAAACACAAGTACCCTTCGACCAAGGGATTGCAGAGCAAGAGCAAAGTTCAGCGTGAAATTGGATTTGCCCACCCCGCCTTTACCACTGGTGATCGTTATAATTTTTGCTTGACGACTACGTGGGGGCAATCGATATTTATCCAAGGAAGAAGCCATTTGTCTAAGTGATTGGGCTTGGTCACTCATATGGAATCTCCGTTAACTCCTGTTGATGTTTTGGGTCCAAGCAGCATGCTTGTGACCATTTCTGTATCGGGATGAAGCAGGTCATCAGGAACATTTTGTCCATTGGTAATATAGGCCAGCTGCATAGGAAATTGATGCAAAAGATTAAACATTCCACCGCAGCTACCTGTCTCGTCCATCTTAGTAAATACAACCTTACCGAGACCAAACTTGCTGAAATGTCCAGTTATATTGAGCATATCTTTACTTTTGGATGTCAGGCTGAGTACCAGATACGTCTCACTTTCATTAATAGGCGAAAGCAGACTTTGCAGTTCCGAAACAAGTAATTCATTACGATAATTTCGTCCTGCGGTATCCATGAGGATCAGGTCACAATGTTCCAGCCGTTGAATGGCTCTGTGGACGTCACCAGGAGATTGCACAACTTCAAGCGGTACATTCAAAATCGTAGCATATGTTCGCAGTTGCTCGACGGCTGAAATCCGGTACGTGTCAGAAGTAATAAATCCAACTTTGCGATGATGCTTAAACAACTGTTCTGCTGCTAACTTGGCAATGGTTGTTGTTTTCCCTACTCCGGTAGGACCTGCCACATACACAATTTTGGTATCTTTGGAGATCCCTTTGTCCAGTCTTGTCTGAATAAAACTGGCCACTTCCTCACGAAAGGCTTGTTCCCAATCGAAAGTTTCAGGCGCAAAAGGGTGCTCGCTCCGACGCACATATACCTGTTCGAGCCAATACTCCAGTAAATCACGTTCCACTTCCTGTTCCAGCACACGCTCACAAATCTCTTGCAGCGGCTCCGGCCAAGTACTTTCCATTGAAGAGTTTCGGGAAAACCGAGTCATCATAGTCTTCATTTCCCGCAATTCATTAAGCAGAGCCTGATTTTCCTCCGCTCCGCTCTTGTCTGGAACGCTTGCTTCAATGGGCTGTTTAAACAGTTCACTGGATGATTTCATGTTCGAAAGTAATGCTTCATGATCAAGTGCTTGAGACGTAGTCTCCAGATTATTAGCAGACCTAGATGACAAATGCTCAGTTGCTGAAGCTGCTTGTTCTGCATCGATCATTAATTCAGCTTGTTCTTCTTTGGAACCACCCGTCATCTGCGTTACCCGCCGATAAGCTTCTGGAGCAGCTTGTCTGGGAACCACAGGCATAAATGATTTTTCTGGCTGTTCAGGAGCATTCATTGAAGATGAAGCCGCCTGGGCAAGCTCTTGTGAAGATAGTCCAAAACGTCGTGGCTTTTGAGGTTGCTTCTCCTCTACCGCAGCTACCACTTCGATTTTCTTTTTACTGAACATTCCCATGAAACCGCCGACCTTCATTTCCTTTGTACTTAAAATGACGGCGTCTGTTCCTAAGTCACCCCTGATTTGCAGCATAGCTTCTGGCATGGTATCCACTACATATCGTTTCACTCTCATAAGTTCACCACCCCGACACTTTGAATTTCAACGTTCGGCTCCAGCTCACTGTACGACAGCACTGGGACATCCTGCATCGTCCGCTCCATCACTTGCCGCAAATACATACGAATTGTCGGTGACGTTAACACAATAGGCTGCTGTCCAGATTGAATGAGACGGTTGATTTGCTCCATCATTCTTTGATACACCGTTTGCGTTGACACCGGGTCTAGAGCTAAATAGCTACCTTGCTCCGACTGTTGCACGCTTTCAGCAATTTTCTTCTCCAATCCTGGTCCCACTGTAATAACGCGTAACGTCTCCCCTTGTTGGGCAAATTGCTGCGTAATCTGACGGGACAACGCCTGACGGACATATTCAGTCAGCACGTCGGGATCTTTTGTATAAGTACCGTAGTCAGCTAGTGTTTCAAAAATAGTCACCATATCGCGAATGGAGATTTTTTCTTTCAATAGCTTGGCCAGCACTTTTTGTACATCCCCAATCGCAAGCACAGAAGGAATAAGGTCGTCCACCAGCACTGGATAATTCTCTTTGAGATTGTCGACCAGCGACCGTGTTTCCTGTCTGCCAAGCAACTCATGAGCATGTTTCTTGATCGTCTCCGTAAGATGAGTAGCTACAACTGAAGGTGGATCAACTACGGTATAACCAGATAATTCCGCAACATCCTTGGTGTTCTCATCAATCCAGAGCGCAGGCAATCCGAAGGCTGGTTCCGTCGTTTCGATTCCTGTAATAGAATCATCGTCGTATCCCGGACTCATAGCCAGGTAATGATTTAACAGAAGCTCTCCGCCGCCCACGGTATTACCTTTAATTTTAATTACATACTCGTTTGGCTTGAGCTGAATGTTGTCCCGAATACGAATGACCGGCACAACCAGACCTAGCTCCAAAGCACATTGACGACGGATCATAATAATCCGATCTAATAAATCCCCGCCCTGCTGTGTATCCGCCAGCGGAATTAACCCGTATCCAAATTCAAATTCAATTGGATCTACCTGAAGCAAATTAATGACACTTTCCGGACTACGGACTTCTTCAATTTGTTGCTCCTCTTCCAGCTGTTCATCGGCTATCTGCTTGCGCTCCATATTGCCCTGCATTCTTCGAGCCGCAAAAAACAGCAGAATCGCCAGTGGAAGAGTTGTAATGATATGAATAGGTGTGAAAAGCCCTAATAATGCAATTGTGGCAGCCACAATGTAGATCAGTTTTGGATAAGAAAAGAGTTGTCCAGTTAAATCCTCTGCCAAGTTGCCATCTGACGTAGCCCGCGTAACAATCAAGCCTGACGCCGTGGATATGAGCAGTGCGGGAATCTGACTGACCAGTCCGTCACCGATGGTGAGGACAGAATAAGTCGACAGCGCCTCTTGAAATCCTTTTCCCTGAACGGCCATACCGATAATAAAGCCACCGACCAAGTTAATGATCAAAATGATAATACTAGCAATGGCATCACCTTTAACGAATTTACTCGCACCATCCATCGCCCCGTAAAAATCTGCTTCCCGTTCGATTTTACTACGTCGTTCACGGGCTTGCTGCTCATTGATCAAACCTGCATTCAGATCCGCATCAATACTCATTTGTTTACCCGGCATTGCATCCAATGTAAACCGTGCGCCTACCTCAGCAACCCGCTCAGATCCCTTAGTGATAACAATGAACTGTACGACCACGAGAATGAGAAAGACAACAAAACCGACGGCAATTTGCCCTCCTGCAATCCAACTACCAAACGTAGCAACTACTTCCCCTGCATGGCCCTCACCTAAAATAAGTTTGGTTGTAGAGATATTAAGTGCCAAACGAAATAACGTTGTAATGAGCAGCAATGAAGGGAAAATAGAGAACTGTAAAGCTTCCTTCGTATTCATAGAAACGAGTAGAATCATTAAAGCAATAGAAATATTAATGACGAGTAGGATATCCAGCAGCCATGATGGGATCGGGAGAATCATCATAAGAACGATACCGATGACGCCTGCAAGGACAGTTATTTCTTTTATTTTCACGGGTCTCTAGCCCTCCGATCCCTTTATTTCACTTTACCTTTTAATTTATATACATACGCCAGCACTTCGGCAACGGCCTGGAACAGATCAGCTGGTATCGCATCCCCGATTTCGGCTCTTTGAAACAGCGCCCGCGCCAGCGGCTTGTTTTCCATCGTTATAACGCCGTTTTGCTTGGCAATTTCTTTAATTCGGAGCGCAACGTAATCTTGCCCTTTCGCAATAATCTGCGGCGCTTCCATCTCCGAACCGTCATATTTCAAAGCCACAGCAAAGTGCGTAGGGTTGGTAATGATGACATCTGCATTAGGAACCTCCTGCATCATACGCTGCATAGCCATACGGCGCTGACGCTCGCGAATTTTCCCTTTGATCAGCGGGTCACCCTCCATTTTCTTGTATTCATCCTTGATGTCCTGTTTGGACATTTTCAGGTTTTTCTCATGCTCATAACGTTGATACATATAGTCCAATACCGCTAAAACGAACAGCACCACACCAATTTTGAGCCCCAGTTCCATCGTTAATGAAGCTGTAAAGCTCAACATCTGATCGCCGGACATTTCAGACAGTTTGGGTAGGTCAGCCTTTGTTTTCCAGAGTACGCTGTACACCAGATAACCAATTACGGTCATCTTTAAAACAGATTTCAGGAATTCAACCAATGACCTCATGGAAAAAATATTTTTGAATCCTTTAATCGGATCAATCTTGCTAAACTTGGGCGTAATGCCCTCTCCGGTTAATAAAAAACCGATCTGCATGTAATTCGCTGCTATCCCAATGACAATGGCCCCAATAAAAATAGGTGCCAGCATAATCAAAATTTGCACACCATATTCGCCCATCATCAGCAGCATTGTGTTCGGCGTTACCTCCATAGAAAGCCGATTCACAAAAATATCCCGAAATAGTCGAACCGCATGGTCCTTAAAATACCCGCCGAAAATCATGAGGCAAAAAAACGTAACCAGCAGGACACCAGCGGCGGGCAACTCCATGCTTTTGGCAACCTGCCCTTTTTGTCTTGCATCCTGTTTCTTTTTGGGTGTAGCTTTTTCCGTTTTTTCCCCTGAGAACAACTGCAGGTTCATAGCATATTTAAATGACAAACTACGTTCCTCCAGACCAGACATTAAGGACGATTACCCATAATATCCAACAAGTTGCGCATGGATTCGAACATCACAGAAAACAATCTTTCGAATATAAAAGCAAAACTTGGCATGAGAAGCAGTAACATGAACAGTCCCACAATAATTTTAAGAGGTACACCAATGACAAAAATGTTGAATTGTGGCGCTGTTTTAGCTAAAAAACCGAGTCCCACATCCGTTAAAAAGGTAGCTACTACAATGGGGGCAGCAATTTGAAAGGCCAGCATAAATGATTCCGCAAAAGAACGTACCAGGAATTCAGTTACACTGCCACCATACAGCTTTACAAAAAAATCATTTGTCAACGGTACCCAATCATAGCTGTATAAGATAGCATTTAGCAGATGATGGTGCCCATTTATACTTAAAAAGAACAATACAGCTATGGCAAACTTAAAATTCCCTGTTAAAGGCGTTGAAGCCCCTGTCATGGGATCAAACACACTCGCCATTCCGAACCCCACCTGTAAATCTATAAATGAACCTGCGGTTTGGATCGCTGTCATGAACAGATATGCAGTAAATCCCAATAACAACCCAATCAGCACTTCACGGCCCACTAACAGCACATACGCTACATCGGTCGGTACCTGTTGATGCGTTCCATATGTAAGATACACGACCAAAGCTAGAAATCCTGAAATTCCGACCTTAAAGATATTAGGTACACCTCGGGTCGAAAAAATAGGCGCTACTACAAAAAATGAGGTAATCCGACAAAAAATCAGCAAAAAAACAGGAAAACTTTGTAACAATATGTTCATAACATTCAGCCTAACCTATATATTTGTACAAATTGTCCAGAATGTTATACGTAAAGTCCACTAATGTGGTCAATATCCAAGGCCCGAACAAAAGCAATGCCAGCAATACGGCGACAATCTTCGGAACAAAGGCCAGTGTCTGCTCCTGAATTTGGGTTGTCGCCTGAAAAATGCTGATAATCAAACCCACGACTAGCCCCAAAATCAGCATCGGAGCGCTCACCTTGAGTACAATGTACACCGCTTGCCCAGCCAGGGAAATAATAAACTCCGAAGTCATTGCCGTCCTCCTTGATTGCTGTCCTTGCATGAAGTACTCATGTGTTAAAACTTAGAAGCAACGATTTGACTACCAAATACCAACCATCTACAAGTACAAAGAGCAGTATTTTAAAAGGAAGTGAAATCATTACCGGTGGTAGCATCATCATCCCCATAGCCATGAGTGTACTCGACACTACAATGTCTATAACTAAAAATGGTATGAAAATCATAAAGCCCATCTGAAAGGCCGTTTTCAACTCACTGATTGCATAAGCCGGAACCATCACCGTTAGTGGAATATCCTGATAATTCTTTGGTTTTTCCATCTTGGTGTATTTCATAAAGAGCAGTAGATCCTTCTCACGTGTATGAGAGAACATAAAGGTCTTGATCGGTACCGATGCCTTGTCCAGCGCCTGAGACTGTGTTATATCCCCCTTGAGATACGGCTGAAGCGCAGTTTCATTCATAGCTGAGAACGTCGGTGCCATAATGAATAAAGTGAGAAACAAAGCCAGTCCAACAAGCACCTGATTAGGCGGCATCTGCTGGGTTCCCAGCGAAGTTCGCACAAAGCCAAGCACAATCACAATTCGCGTAAAACTTGTCATAAGTACAAGCAACGCGGGCGCTACACTAATGACAGTAATAAGTAAAATAATAGACAGCGAGGTGGCACCGGGCTGTCCTTTGTCCGAATTGCCGACTTGAATATCAATGTTCGGAATCGGTTCCGCAGAGGCCGCCGTCACCGAAATGAAGCTGAACAAGACAAGCAGCAAACATGCAAGTATAATCTTTTTTCTCATGAATCTCCCGACCGATCTGTAGTATTCTCCTCATTGCGCAGCTTTTCAAGTTTATCCTTGCGATTCGGCATTTGCCGAAGCTTGGATTCAAACATCTCGTGAAAAGATGTCTCCTCTTCAGGCTGCTGCTGTGCCACGTTGTTCCGGCGAAGCTTATCCGCAATTTTAGCGAATAGCGGGGCAATCGGGCCGCGCTGCAGAGAAGCTTCCTGCTCCAGTGCGGCCAAAATTTGCTCCACTTCTTCAGGATCGGATACTTTGTCAACAAGCTGGATATCTTCTCCCACACCAATGAGGTACACACTGCTACCTACTTCAACAAGCTGAAGGGATTTATTGGGACCCAGTCCCACGCCTCCCAGTATGCGAACGGAGCGGTTGCTGAACCAGCTCTGATTTCTTTTACTCAAAAACCGTATCAAGTACACGATCAGTACGATGATAAAGATTAGCACGAAAAGGACCCAGGCAATGTTGCCTATATTGCTGGATGTACTCAATGCGTCAGAGGCACCCTGTTGTGTATCCATACTGGGTGCGCCTTAGACACCCAGTGTTTTGTTGATGGCTTCGATAACCCGATCCGATTGGAAAGGCTTAACGATAAAATCTTTTGCGCCAGCTTGAATGGCATCAATAACCATTGCTTGCTGACCCATCGCGGAACACATGATAACCTTTGCATTCGCGTCAATTTGTTTGATTTCCTTCAGAGCGGCAATGCCGTCCATTTCAGGCATCGTGATATCCATCGTAATCAGGTCCGGACGAAGCTCCTTGAATTTTTCAATGGCCTGTGATCCATCTTGGGCCTCTCCTACTACCTCAAATCCATTTTTGGACAGGATGTCCCGAATCATCATTCTCATAAATGCAGCATCGTCCACGATCAAAATACGGTTTGCCATCTGAAATAAATCCTCCCTAAATTATGCTTTTATTGTAATTTTTGAATACGGTCCCATTGACTTACAATATCTGTTACGCGCACACCAAAGTTCTCGTCGATTACGACAACCTCGCCCTTGGCAATCAGTTTGTTGTTTACCAAAATGTCCACCGGCTCCCCAGCAAGCTTGTCTAGTTCAATAATTGAACCTTGTGAGAGCTCCAGAATATCTTTAATTTGCTTTTGGGTCCTTCCTAATTCTACGGTGACTCTAAGGGGAATGTCCATCAATAAATTTAAATTGTTTTCATCCACTTGCGCAAATGCACCGGACTGCAAGTTAGAAAATTGTACAGGTTGTACATTTACATTACGTCCCGGTACTGCGCCGTAGTGATGAGGCGTTCCGTAAGGAGCTTGCGGCGGTACACCAGCTGGCATTCCATAACCCGGTGTTCCATAGCCTGGAGCGCCCTGCTGCCCATATCCCGGGTCTTGAGGATACATTGGCGGTTGTTGTCCATAGCCTGCGTCTTGCGGCGCCTGCGCGGCTGCAGGTGGCTGTTGATAGGCTGGTGCAGGCGGTTGCTGCGGAACGCTAGCTTGTTGCGGCACTTCGGGAGCAGCTGTTGCAGCTACCTGCTGTGCAGACGCTTGCGGTTGTTCTTCATCCTCTCCGCCATTCATTAGGATGCTCACCATTTTTTTGGCGAAATTAACAGGTAACAGTTGCATCAGCGTAGAGTCAATAAGATCCCCGATCAATAACCGGAAGGAGACTGTGATGAGCGTCTCTTCATCCGGCAGACTGGATACTCCATCACCGTGCATAGGATCCAAAATATCAATCCCCGGTGGAGAGATATTAACAAAACGATTAAACATAGTAGACATTGAGGTCGCCGACGATCCCATCATCTGGTTCATCGCTTCCTGCACAGCACTAATGTGGATTTCATTCAATTCTTCATCTGCTGGGTTTCCTTCACCACCAAGCATTAAGTCCGCTATCACTTGTGCATCACGCTTTTTGATTACGAGTGAGTTAATACCCTCGAATCCATCGACATAATTTACATGTACAGCTACGTGTGGCTTTGGAAATGCAGTTTCAAATTCAGAACGGGTAATAATTGAAACTTTAGGTGTCGTAATATCCACCTTTTGACCGAGCAGTGTGGAAAGAGCCGTAGCTGCGCTGCCGAACGTTATATTACCGATTTCCCCGAGAGCATCCTGCTCCAGAGGAGTCAGAAAATCGTCAACGGTCTTGCCTGCGGGAGTAGAATCCGTCCCCGCTTCAGACTGTTTCAGCAAGGCATCGATTTCCTCCTGGGACAAATAGTCTTTACTCGTCAATTTCTTCAACTCCTTCGTTGACAATTTCATCAATTTGTACGGCAACACGATCTCTTACCATGCCGGGACTTCCCATAAACTTCAATTTCTCGCCTACCCGGATGGATAGTCCTTCTTTGACAGGTTTGTTCAATGAAATGACATCCCCGACCGAAAGACCCAGAAACTCGGCTACATTTATCCGGGATTCACCCAACTCCGCAATAATAGGGAGCTCTGCTTTGGTGACCCGTAATCTCAAGGCGTCAATCTCTTCGGGCGCCCTTGATTTCTTTTCGGATGTAAACCACTGGTGCGTGGACAGTCTAGCCATAATAGGTTCCAATACCACATGCGGGATACAGAGGTTAATCATCCCTGTGGTATCACCAATTTTGGTACTAAGCGAAATCAGAGCAATCGTTTCATTCGGCGAGACAATCTGCATGAACTGCGGATTTGTTTCCATCGCCTCTAGGCGCGGTTCAATGTCCAGTACCGTTTTCCAAGCCTCTTGCAGGCTATCAAAGGTACGACTGAAAATTCGCTCCATAATCGTCGTCTCGATTTCGGTCAACGCAGTAACCTTTGACGGTGCCGAACCTGTTCCTCCGAGAAGCCTGTCCAACATGGCATAAGCAACGTTCGGGTGAACCTCAAGCACCATACGGCCTTCCAGCGGTTCAGCTTCAAAAATGTTTAGAATGGTCATTTTCGGAATGGAGCGAATGAATTCATCATAAGGAAGTTGCTCCACCTGAACGACATTAATTTGGACAAAAGTACGAAGCTGCGCTGAAAAATATGTGGTCAGATACCGTGCAAAGTTCTCGTGTATCCGCGTCAGACTCCGTATATGATCCTTGGAAAACCTAAGCGCTCTTTTGAAATCATAAGCGCGAACTTTCTTTTGGGTATCTTCCTTTTTAAGTTCTTCCGCATCCATTTCACCGGACGAAAGAGCTGCTAAAAGGGCATCAATTTCCCCTTGTGACAGTACATCCACCAATGTTATTCACCCCCTTACGTGTTCCTGACAAGTTCACCTGGAATCAAATGGCTGCCAGCAAAAAGTCTGTAATTTTGGCGTTCCCCAGGTGACCTTCAGGGAGCGACTTGTTGATGAGATCCGTCAGCTTGTCACTGAACTGGTCCCGGCCTTTAGCCGTTCTGAGCTCATCAGGTTTGGTGTCTGCAAGTAATTGAATAACGATGGGCTTAATACTGATGTCTTTGATTTTTTCAAAAGATTCTTTTGCTTTGGCATCGTTCAATTGAAAAGATAGGTTCATCTGAACAATGTAATCTGCGTCTGCCAGATTTGTTTTGATACCGGTAATTTCAGAGCTCACTTCCACCAATTCATCTGCTGACAATCTTGGAAGTTGTTCTGCCTGAGCAGCTTGCGCATTCGGTATGACTTCCGACTTCTTCCCGCTAAGCGCTGGTATAAGTACAAAGGCCGCGCCTGCAATCAAAGTAATCGCGAGTAAAATTGTAATGAGCCATGGCAGCATCTTCTTCATTCGTCTTCCTCCATTTGTTGCACTTTTATCGTGGCGGCATGCATGCCGATTTCACGGCTGTAACCCTTGATCAAGGAGACGACATCTGCCGCTTTTTCCAATACAATCAACCGTTTCCCCGTCACCAAAGTGACGTATGTATCCGGTGTTTCCTCCACAGTCTCAATGAGCAGCGCATTAAGCCACATAGGCGAGCCGTTCAGCCGCGTTAACGGGATCATCGTAATACCAACCTCCTGATAGGTGCGGAGGAGCCTCTACTCCTCCGCGTTTAAATGAGATTATCGTTTCAAGTTTACAACTTCCTGAAGCACTTCATCCGAGGTCGTAATGATACGCGAGTTCGCTTGGAATCCGCGCTGAGCTACGATCATTTCGGTAAATTCGCCTGTCAGATCAACGTTGGACATTTCCAGCTGACCCGCGATAATAGCACCGGTGCCATCATCAGTGCTGTTTGCTTCCATAGCAGTGATTTCACCCTCGTTTCCAGAGTTAACTGTAGCACGATACAGACTACCCCCGATTTTTTCTAATCCTTCTGGATTGATTACTTTAGTTACTCCAATTTTGGTAGCATTATCTGTTCCACCAGATGCCAAAGTTTGTACAATGGTTCCATCCTGAGAGATTGAGAAAGCAGTAACATCGTCTGCTAACGTAATGGGAACTCCACCACCTGAATCAGCAACAAAAAAACCGTCCGAAGTTACCAAATGCCTATTTCCGTCAATGTGAAAATCTCCTGCTCTAGTCAAGTATGGAGCTTCTTGATCCGCATTCATTTTAACCAAAAAGAAACCATCACCATTAAGGCGTAAATCTGTTGGATTATTCGTCGTCATGGCACTTCCTGGTAAATGAAGCGTGTCAATGGAAGCCACAGTCGAACCCAATCCAATTTGCTTTGCGTTACTTCCTGCCGTTTCTTCTCCAGACGCACTTGCGCCTGAACTCGTTTGGCTCAAGATATCCTTGAACATCACTCGGCTGGACTTGAAGCCTGTAGTATTTACGTTTGCAATGTTGTTACCTATAACGTCCAGCTTTGTTTGAAAGCCCTTCATGCCCGATACACCTGAATACATTGATCTCAACATTGAGTATAAATCCTCCTCTGATTGGTTGCTTAGTTGACCGCATCAGTCGATCCGCGGCTTTTTCATGGCTTTCCTATTCGGGCCAGCCACTTCATATACATTTTTATGAAATAATCACAGCACTATCTATCTGCGTAAATACGTTATCCTCCATGGACTTCTTATCCATCGCGGTAACAACTGTTCGATTAGGTACACTTACAATCAAAGCCATATCCTGCATTAAAATCAATGATTCTTTGGCGCCTTTGGCAGCTGCTTTATCCACAGCAGAGTTAATTTTCGCCATTTGGTCACTTCTCAACTCTATTCCCCGCTGCTCCAGACGCTTGGCTGCATGGTTGCTCAGCTTGAGCACCTGTTCCTGCAACACCTGACCGAACGGTCTGGCATCCTTGGATACCGAATTTACTCGGTTTTGTGAGATTGCTGCCGGGGGCACGTTGGCGGGAAAAAGGCGTCCGACCGTCATTCTATCATTCATGAGTTCTCACCGCTTCCAGTAGAGGAAGAAGATGAAGTATCCGATGTATTTATAGCGGGAGTCGTTGTATTAGCCTGACTCACTGATGTTACATCTTTTAATGCCACCTCAGCCGCTCCCATTTTGGCATACTGCACACCGTCGCGAATAACGATGGAATCCACGATTCCACTTTTTACGGTACCCGCACCTGTTTCACCTGTGATGGAGTCTTTTTTACCTGCCTCAATCCAGCTGACTTCTTTTCCTATCAAACCGGAAGCCGTACCTAAAGACTGTCCCAATGCATTCAACTGCGTAGAAATGTTCATCAGTTGTTCCACTGAGGAAAACTGGGCCATTTGAGCGATAAATTCTTTATCCTCCAAAGGCTGCATCGGATCCTGATTTTGTAGCTGGGTGATCAAAATTTTCAGAAATTGATCTTTACCCATAGTCTTAGTATCCTTAGCACTCGCCGTTTTGACATTGTTCACATTGTAATTCGGCCAGACGTTGCTGGTGGATACATTGTTGTCTGTCGTCGTCATTGTGTTCTCACCTCCATCATTACGCTTGTGCTGTAAAGGAGCCTGTCCGATTTATATCATCTGCACGTTGTTCTGCTGTCCAGTTACGGAGTTCCTCTGCCATTTCAGCTACCTTGATAGCATCTTCGCTCTCTTCTCTACCACGAGCTTTGGAACGTTGATTGGATTGCTGCTGCTGATTAGCTCCAGATCCGCGCCCATCCTGATACATATGGGAGGAAAGCGACTCATTGTGCGTGACTTCTACCTTATCCACCTGGATACCTTGGCTCTGGAGACTCGAACGCAGCTGCGACATTTGCTGTTCCAGCAAATCCTTCGCTCCGCTATGCTCAGTCATGAACTGGGCAACCAGATGACCATTTTGCATTGTCAGCTTAACCTCCAGCTGGCCCAGATGATCTGGACGAAGCATGATAGTCGCTTCCGTCAACCCAGTGTGTTTTACAATGTCAAGTTTCTGCACTACAAATTCGGTCATCTCCTTGGCAAATTGCCGCACATGTACGACTGGTTGAGCCGGAGCCGAAGGTGTTGTTCCTTGCATTTGTACCGAAAGCTGTCCCGCAGTCGTGATCACTGGAGTCTGATTGTCAGTTGCTGTCGAATCCGCTTGCTCAGTTGCATCTACGAATGCACTCGCTTCATCCGCTCCAGTCGTCTTAACTGCAGACTGAACGAGAATATTAGTTGATGAACGTTGCCCTTCTGAACCTCGTTGATTAGTTTCGCCCTGACTAGCTTGCTGCTGAGAAGCAACAACCTGTTTGTCTGTAGTGGCTGTAGCTACGGTCTGAGTACCATTTGCTCGATTTGCAGAAGGCTGAACTGCTTGTGAATCCCCACCATCAGCAAGTTCCACAGCTTTCATTACACCATTCCACTGCTCATCGGAAATTGCTCCCGTACCTGCCGTTGCGCTTTGGAGCGATTGTAGCAACTGTGTCACCTGGGACTTTTGGTCTCCAGAAGCCTGCTCTGCTACATTGGCAAGTTGTGACAAAGCGTCCTGCAATGCAAATCGAAGAGTAGCCGGGTTGGCTGCCAAGGCTGTTAAGCCTGTCGCCTCTGTCGTTTCTCCACCGTTTAACTGTTGATTTGTTCCGTCGCCTTGCAAAAACTGTTGTACTTGCTGAATCCAAGCTTGCAGAGTTGCAAGCAGAGCAGGATCGGCAGCTACTTGATCATCCAACTTTTCGAGATTCTGCAGCAAAGGAGCCAGTGTTTCGACCAGCGACTCCGTTGGAGCTTCCGTGGATTCTCCAGTCGCAATAAGCGGGAGTACCATAACTAATGGAGAACCGTTCGCATCTGTGCCTGCTGAGCCCGTTTGCCCGCCTGTCATCATTTGCGTAAGTGTTTGATTAAAAGCACCCGTGGTTGCTCCAGCAGCTGTGGCTGTAGTCGTTGTTGAGGCCGTTGTACTGCTAGCTGTCTGACTGGAGCCGAGCGATACACTTTGAGAAATAAGGGTCATTTATTTTTCACCTCCCTTCATTTAAATTACTTACTGCCCATCAGTTTGTTTAAAATTTTTGCGGTCTGAGCCGCATCCTTGGCAGACATATTTTGTAGTAAAGAACCACGTGTCGAATCATCTACTGTATTTAATATGTTTAATGCCTTGTCTGGACTGATTTTGTAAGTTTGCAAAATAAGTTCGGCACCGCTCTTCTTGTCCATGGAAGCAAATGTGCTACTGATTTGAGTGCTTTGCAAACTCTTACTCGTCGTGCCAGCTGTGGTACCTTGATCCTTTTTCAGACGAGACTGCAACGCAGCAACTGACAAATCCGTAGATGGCGTTACGTTTTTCAGAGCCATAGTAATATCGGCTGCTTTTTTAGCGTCCATCTTTTGCAAAATCTTCGCACTGTTGGCAGGGTCCATGTAGCTTAGCAGCTGCACAGTCTCTTCCGTAGTCAGATTCTCCATAATCGGTGCCGCTTTACTAGCTGTCATTCCTTCATACATACTAGCAAGATCTCTGGCCTGTTTTACATAAGGATCTTCATTTGTTGTTCCACCTGTAGTTTGCGTACCAGCCTGTCCCTGCTGACTGGCCTGTGGCTGCTGTTCCTGTTGCGTTTGGAGCGTATTGACCTGATTCTGCAGTTCAGTAACCTTTTTATCTTGTGTCGTCTTAGCAGCGGTAGCCTTTTTAAGCTCCTCCGTCTGCTTGGCTAGATCTGCCTTTAACTGCTGAATGGTTGCTTCAGAACTTTCGGACTGAGCCTTTTGATCTGCCTCTTTCGTCTGTGTAGCCTTATCTTTCGGTTCAGGTACCCAATTTTTAACAACTGGTATTTTGTTCCCTAATGAAATCATTTCGCTTCTGAAGTCCATATTGAACAATGTAAGCAGGACCCCGACCAGAACGATTGTGAACACAATCGGAATCAGGAAAAACATAAACCGTTCAAATCCCCCGCCTGATTCTTTTCCTAAATCCATATCCAGTTCATTTTCTGCTAACTTCTGTGCCATCGTCTTCCTCCTCAGGCAGCTGATATGCGTATCCTATGACTTTCCGCTTACCGGGCTTTCATGGCAAATCGCACGGAAGCCATTTCATCCAGCTCGTTCTGCTCGCGCAGGAGCACTTCCTGTTGGAATTTCACGTTGGCCTTCTCTCTCGCTTTCAGCCAAACCTGTTCATCCAGCATTTTATCGGTCAAAACGGTTTGTTTGCTTTGCACATTTTGCTGCGCATATTGAACATCCCTATGCTTGCGTGTAATACATTGGTCCAGATGATTAACATAAGCCTGTAATTCCTGAATGGTAGAGAGTGGTGCGCAATCCTCGGCAGCCTTTTGAATGGCTGATATGACTCGATTCCTTTCGCCTACAAGCTGTGTTAATGTCTGCTCCTCAGCCTGCAATTGTCCAACAGCACTGGAAAGCAACCATTCGGCCTGTGACTTTTCGTTGGTTTTCAAGTCTACAACTTTCTGAAAGGAATACTGAAATCTCATCGTTCAACCTTCATCTCCTCGTAAATTCAGAAATCAAACGCTCTCTTACCTCGTCCAGCTCAGCCTTTTCATCTGTTCTTTGTCTTGTAAAATCCCATATATCCCGTATACGCTCCATGGATTCGTCAATTTCTGCATTTGAACCCTGCTGATAGGCCCCAATATTAATCAGGTCCTCCGAATCTTTGTAAATGGCCATCAAGCGCTTAATGTTCTCGGCAGCGTCTATCTGATCTCGTGGTGCGATATCCTTCATAACCCGGCTAATACTCGCTAACACATCGATTGCCGGAAAATGTCCTTTGTTCGCAATTCCACGATTCAAGACAATGTGTCCATCCAAAATCCCGCGCACCGCATCCGCGATGGGCTCGTTCATATCATCACCATCGACCAGTACCGTATAGAAAGCGGTTATGGAGCCAGTAGGGCCTGTCCCTGCACGTTCTAGAAGCTTAGGTAGACTAGCAAACACGGAAGGTGTGTACCCTCTCATTGCCGGTGGCTCCCCTACGGCTAGGCCGACTTCACGTTGGGCCATCGCATACCGGGTAACTGAATCCATCATCAGCATGACATTCAACCCGCGGTCCCGAAAATATTCCGCGATCGTCGTTGCAATAAGTGCACCCTTAATACGGATTAACGCAGGTTGGTCGGAAGTTGCCACAATGACCACGGAACGTTCTAGTCCCTCCGGACCTAAATCCCGTTCAATAAAGTCCAGCACCTCGCGTCCACGTTCCCCGATCAAGGCGATTACATTCACATCAGCTTCCGTATTACGGGCAATCATTCCCATCAAGGTACTTTTACCTACACCCGAACCTGCAAAAATACCAACCCGTTGTCCTTTACCGATAGTAAGCAACCCGTCAATAGCGCGCACCCCGATACTGATTGGTTCCTGCACACGCGGACGATTCAGCGGATTGGACGGAATATTGAAGGTTGAATATCTCGCCATTCGCGAGGGAATCAATGAGCCATCCAGAGGCTGACCCAAGCCGTCCAGCACCTTGCCTAACAGTTCCGACCCGACCTGCACATTCAACGGCTTCCCTGTTCCTACTACATCACAACCGGGACCAATGGATTGCAGTTCTCCAAGTGGCATTAGAAGCACTTTATTGTCCCTGAAGCCTACAACCTCCGCTTGCAACGGCTTTGCCGTTTTACCCGGATAAATGTAACAAACATCCCCGATACTGGCATCCGGACCTTCCGATTCAACCATCAGGCCGATAACCTGCGTAACCTTGCCATTTACCCGAACCGGGTCCAGCTGGCGCAAATGATCCATGTAGCGCTGCGTATTAAGCCCCTTCATGTCTTCGCTCCTCATTCTCATGTGCCAGACGCAGTAGTTCCTTTTTGATCTCAGCTAATTGCGTATCAATCCGCGCATCCACGCTCCCAAAAGAAGAACGGATAACACAACCGCGATCTTTCACGGTACCATCAGGAATAATTTGCAGTTCTGCCTGCGAATCGACAGTTAATGACAATTCTTCTCGTGCACCTTGCACAAATGCGAAATGCTGAGGCGACACACACAATGTAATGGTTCCTTTTTCCCGCTTACGAGCCAAATTTTTACGAATTAATTCAATTGTGTAGTCCGGCTCAAGGCTAAGCTGTTTCTCAATGACCTTCTCAGCAATAGCACTACTCAGTTCAACCAGAAAAGGCTCAGCTTCCTGAATTAGTTGTTCCTTTATCTCATAGGCCTGACGTAGAATATCCTGTGCTTCTTCCATCATCTGCTCTGATTTCGTCTGAAGCTCGGCCTCAGCCAGCTTCTGACCTTCTTCATATCCTTGCTGAAACCCATCAGCCTTTAACGACTGAGTCAGCTGATCGTCATGCTCGCGTCGCTCCTGCCACCAGGCTTCAATCTGCTGCTGCGCCTCCTGAAGCATCCGTTCCGCTTCTTCAGCTGCCTCGCGAACCTGACGTTCGGCAAAATCCTTAGCATCTTTCAGCATTTCATCCCGTAGCCGTTCAGCCTCATGATCTCGCTGAGGCTCCGGCTCCGTATATTCAGTTGTGATTTCTTCGTCCGTCGTTTCTGGCGCATACGTATGTGCCACATCAATTGTTTTCAAAGCCTCTACAGGAACATATTGGAAAGACTTGATCAAGTTAGACAATGATGTCATCTCCTCCGCCGCGTGCGATTATAATCTCACCGGCCTCTTCCAATCTGCGGATCGTCGATACGATACGTGTCTGTGCTTCTTCCACATCACGCAACCGCACCGGTCCCATGTACTCCATTTCCTCTTTGAAGGTTTCTGCCATACGTTTCGACATATTTCGGAAAATCACATCACGTACTTCTTCACTGGATACTTTAAGCGCCAATTGCAAATCTGCATTGTCGATATCGCGGACAATGCGCTGAATGGAACGGTTGTCCACATTGACGATATCCTCGAACACGAACATTCTTTTCTTAATTTCCTCAGCCAGTTCTGGATCTTGAATTTCAAGCGAGTCGAGAATCGTACGCTCGGTTCCGCGGTCTACGCCATTCAAAATCTGAACAATGGACTCGATACCACCTGCATTCGTATAATCCTGCGTCGCGGTTGCAGACAGCTTTTGCTCCAACACTCGTTCCACCTGGGAAATAACTTCCGGAGATGTACTGTCCATGACAGCGACACGCCGGGCCACATCTGCCTGCTTTTCCTGTGGCAGAGACGACAGAATTGCAGCCGCCTGCTCGAATTGCAAGTACGAAAGCACGAGAGCAATCGTTTGCGGATTCTCATTCTGTATAAAATTCAATATCTGGTTTGGATCAGCCTTGCGGGCAAAATCGAAGGGTCTTACCTGTAACGTCGCTGTTAGACGGTTAATGACCTCAACTGCTTTTTGCGATCCGAGTGCTTTCTCCAATATTTCTTTAGCGTAATTAATACCGCCTTGAGAAATGTACTCCTGAGCCAAACAAATTTGATGAAACTCGGCCATGATGGAGTCCTTCTCAATGGCATCGACCTTCCGCACATTGGCAATTTCCAATGTAAGTTGCTCGATCTCCTCATCACGCAAATGCTTGAATATTTGAGCAGATACCTCTGGTCCCATTGTGATCAGAAGTATAGCTGCTTTCTGTCTTCCCGTTAAACCTTGACTGCTTGCCTTTGCCAATGAACTCACCTCTATTCGTCAGCCAGCCATGTACGAAGCAGATTGACGAATTCGTCGGGTTTCTTTTTCGCCAGACTTTCAAGCTGTTTACGCACTTGACTTTCATTTGTCACACTTTCCATGGTAATAGACGGGAACTCCGTCGGCGTTGGCATAAGTTGCAATTCTTCATCCAACTCTTCTTCCTGCTTACGACGACCGCGTACGATGAGGAAGATTACACCCGCCAGCAGTGCCAGAACAGCAGCTCCGATGCCCCATAGCCAAGGGTTGGAAGCTGAGAAGAATGTATTTGTGCTCGCAGGCGCCGGAACTGCTTGTGAGAACACCGAAACCTTCTTAGCCAAATCAGCGTCTGTAATTGTAGTACCAGAATTCGCCAACGACGCTCTTACGATATTAACCAAAATATTTTGAATTGCTGTCTGAGTTGCAGTATCCAACGTTTGCTGACCTGTTGGTGGTTCAACTGCTACATTAATGGTTAAATCTTTTACAGTATACGGACTTTGGATAATATCCCTTGCAATTCGGTTAACTTCGTAGTTAATCGTACTTGAGCTCTTATCTGAGCTGGTATTGCCGGAATTAGCTCCTCCGGGGTAGCCCGGAACATCCTGTGTTCCTGTTCCTGCAACTCCTCCGGTTTGTCCACTACTACCTGTATAGCTTTCCTGAATTTGTTGGGCGCTAATTTCAATACCCTTCATTTTCGTTTGGTCAACAGGTGTGACCATTTGTTCCTTTGATGTTACTTTGTCGAAATTTAGCTGGGACATCACAAGTACATTTACCTTGTCGTCTCCAACAATTTTCGACAAAAATTGTTGAACATTATTCCTTACATCGCTCTCAAACTTCTTCTGTAGAGCCATGTTTTCTTGAACACCACTAGTGAGCCCACCTTGGCCGCCCTTGGCCGTTGGAATCAACTCATATTCCTTATTAGTGATCGTAATGTTTTCCACTGGAAGATTCGGTACTGCCGTTTTTACCAGATTAAAGTATCCATCGATCGCCTGCTGATTTGGAGTAAAGCCAGGCTCGAATTCCATTTGAATCGAAGCGGAGGCTTTGTCCTTTTCCTCAAGTCCGGCAAAAATGTTTTCCTTTGGCATATTAATGACAGCTTTGGAGCTTTGGACACCATCCATCCGTTCCAACAGTTGCTGTATTTCGCCGTTCAATGCATTATTGTACTTCACATTGAACTCGTTCTCCGTCATGCCAATGGCAGAGGAGGACTGGTCAAAAGCGCTCATGCCGATTGAACCCTTCTGAATCAGGCCTTGAGACCCAACATCTACCTTCGCCTTATCCGCATTAGCGGTTGGGACTGAGATTTGTGTCCCACCAGCATTAAGTTGATACGGTATACCCGCAGAATCGAGATATTTAATGACTCCGGCAGCATCGTTAGCATTTAAATCTCGGAAAGCCACTTCATACTCGGTTTTGGTAAACTGCATCGTTAGCACTACAACAGCGATAATGATGAATGCTAATGTCGAAACAAGTAATATCTTCTGTTTTTTGCTAAAATTATTCCAATACCCGGAAATCTTATCCCGATATTGGGCGATTCTCTCGTTCACTCCGTCACCCCATCCGAAACTTTGCTAAACCCTCTTTACATCTGTGTACGCATGATCTCCTGATAGGCTTCGATCGCTTTGTTTCGGACCTGTGTAGTAAGCTGCAGGGAAAGCAGCGCTTGTTGGGAAGTGATCATGACCTGATCTACATCAACTTTGCCTGCCATGAATTGGTCGGACATCTGGTGCGTAGCGGCTTCCTGCTGCCCTACTTCATTGAGAGCATCCTTTAGGAAGGAACCAAAGTCCTTCAAGGATTCGGAAGGCGTCGCTTTCGCCAACTCATTGTTAGGCGATTGAATCTGCTGTATTACCGGTGTCTGTACATTAAACATGGCGTTCTGAATCATGTTTTACTCTCCCTATTAAGTAATTAGTAGTCCTAGAGCTTAGCGACCGATTTCAAGCGCTTTGGAAACCATAGCCTTTGATGCATTCAGAGCTGTTACATTGGCTTCGTATGAGCGTGTTGCGGAAATCATGTCGACCATTTCTTTCATAATGTCTACATTAGGCATATATACATAGCCATCTTTATCAGCATCCGGGTGACCCGGATTGTACACAGGCTTCAAAGGTGACTGATCTTCCTGAATTTGCGAAACCTTAACGCCAGCAGCGCTAGTTCTACTTCCTTCCATTTGAGCCTTCAAAACATCGGCAAAGCCAGATTGGTTCGGCTCCAAAACAACCGTTTTTCTCCGATATGGAACTGCTTGTCCATTCTCTACTTTCGCCCGAGTTGTCTCTGCGTTGGCAATGTTGCTAGATATAACGTCCATCCGCAACCGTTGGGCCGTAAGAGCAGACGCACTAATATCAAAGCCGTTGTTAATCTTCACCTATTCCTATCTCCCTTCTACCGCTGTTCTCATCATCTTGATGCGCTCATTAATTTCTTGGATGTAGGTATTATATCTTAGTTGATTTTCAGCCATAAGACTCATTTCTCTGTCGATATCTACGTTGTTCATATTGTTATTCATGACTGAGTACCCATCTTTGGTGACCGTGGCATCTGGAATGGAGTTCACAGGTCCTATTTGAAAATGTCTTGAATTGGTTACTTTTCCACGTAGTGGTGTGACATCCCCGTCCATTTGCTGCTGAAGCAGTTCTTCAAATGAAACCTCCGAACGCTTAAAATACGGGGTATCCGCATTGGAAATATTGTCAGCCATCACACGTTGTCTCGTATTTGCCGCCTGTACACCTGCCTGAAGCTTTTGAAAGCTCATATCACCCAGCAGATTCATTTAGCTCCTCCCTCCCAGCGTCTACTCCAAAGTAAGATTCAATAAAACAAGATTTTTCACTTTTTTTCGACAATAAAATTTCATAATTATACATTTCTTTTAGGTCTTAAGTAGAAAATAATAACTTTCTGTCATATATTCTAAGTTTCGTAGAGTTGGGACCTAATTACAATAAGAAAAAAGCCCTATCTTTTTAAAAAAAGAGGGCTTTAGATGCATAAATTGTTAAATTTTTCAGGTTTTTTTCAAGAAAATGAATGTTTTCTTAGCACTTTACACCTGTAAAAGATTATACGTCCTACTTTTGGAATAGACAGAAAAATCATCAACTTGACCATTATCTAGGTCTAAATGACGGTGCAAGATAGTGTTATTCTGGACCACACACCCTATTTTTAGAAAACCCTATTCATAAAATATACTGACTAAGGTCCCTGTTTTGGGCAATATCTCCCAGCTTCTCACGTACATATTCCGGGGTAATGATCATACGATCCAATGTAAGCTCTGGTGCTTCAAACGACAGATCCTCCAGCAGCTTTTCTAGAATGGTATGCAAACGACGTGCGCCAATATTTTCGGTGTTGCGATTTACAGACTCAGCAATACTGGCAATCTCACGAATCGCTTCCGCAGAAAATTCGACTTCAATCTCCTCGGTACGGAGTAGATCAGTGTATTGCTTGGTCAGCGCATTTTTAGGCTCCGTCAGTATCGACACAAACTCATCCAAAGTCAGGCTACTTAATTCCACACGGATTGGAAAACGGCCCTGAAGCTCAGGGATCAGGTCAGATGGTTTTGCAACATGAAAAGCTCCTGCAGCAATAAACAGAATGTAATCTGTTCTTACCGGACCGTATTTGGTCATGATGGTAGATCCCTCGACAATAGGTAAAATATCGCGCTGGACGCCTTCTCTCGACACATCGGGGCCACTCCCCTTACCCTGGCTGGCAATCTTATCTATTTCATCGATAAAAATAATACCCGATTGCTCAGCACGCTTCACAGACTCCTGAATCACATCGTCCATATCGATCAATTTGGCGGCTTCATCTTGAATCAACACCTTGCGAGCTTCCTTGACTGGCAGCTTGCGCTTCTTCGTCCGCTTGGGCAGAAAACTTCCGAACATCTCCTGCATATTCATACCCATTTGTTCATTCCCTTGCCCAGCAAACATATCGAGCATATTGGGTGCAGTATCCTCCACATCAATCTCTATGACATCATCCTCAAGCTTACCGGACAACAGATCGAATTTAACCTTACGGCGCTTTTCTGCCAAAGATCCATCCTGTTGTGGTGGTTCTTCTTCTACCGAAGTTCCCGTGTTATTGCCAAACAGCATTTCAAAGGGATTACGTTGCGATTTGTTTGACTTTTCTGCAGGTACAAGGATGCTGACAATCCGTTCATTTGCCATGTCCTCCGCTTTGTCCTTCACATTCTCTGTTCGTTCCGACTTGACGATGCGAATGGAGGTTTCCATCAGATCACGCACCATGGATTCCACATCACGACCGACGTAACCTACTTCTGTAAATTTGGTCGCCTCTACCTTGACAAAAGGAGCCCCCACGAGCCGTGCAAGTCTACGTGCAATTTCAGTTTTACCCACACCAGTCGGTCCGATCATCAAAATATTTTTAGGCACAATTTCATCCCGTATGTCATCCGGCAGCTTGCTACGCCGATAGCGGTTGCGCAAGGCAACAGCAACAGATTTTTTTGCTTCCTTTTGTCCGACAATATACTTATCCAGCTCGGATACCACTTGTCTGGGCGTCAACGATTGATTATTCATTTTGCACTCCTCCACCCTTGAATACTCAGAGCCGATTTACAGTTCTTCCACGATAATCTGATTGTTCGTATACACACATATTTCCGAAGCAACCTCTAGCGCTTCCCGTGCCATGTCCTTTGCTTCCATGCCAGAGCCATGGCGTTTGAAAGCACGGGCAGCAGCCAATGCAAAATTGCCACCTGAGCCAATGGCAAGCACATCATCATCCGGCTCGATAATTTCGCCGCCTCCAGAAATGAGCAGCATCCCGGAAGAGTCCATCACAATCATAAGCGCTTCCAGTTTACGCAGGATACGATCCTGACGCCAGTCCTTGGCCAGTTCCACGGCTGCTCTTTGAAGATTTCCGTGGTGTTCCTCTAGCTTATTTTCAAACTTTTCAAATAACGTGATAGCATCGGCCACCGAACCCGCAAATCCTGCAACGACCTGACCACGATACAATCTGCGTACTTTTTTTGCCGTCTGCTTCATTACAACACTGTTACCGAACGTTACCTGTCCATCACCCGCAATAGCTCCTTTGCCATTGTGGCGTACAGCGCAGATGGTGGTAGCATGAAAGGACATATCCATAACGCGCTCCTCCTTTTCCTTCATCCCTATGCCTGTACTTCAGCTGATATAACTCCCGTTTCATTGATATAACCGCGCAAACTTTCCAACGCGCGACTAGCGAGAGCTTCATTCTTTTCCTTTTTGTTACGAATCCGTTTTTCCAACTTTGGAAGCAAACCAAAGTTTGCATTCATCGGTTGAAAATGTTTAAAATCAGCGGTCGTAATATACCGCGCCATGCTGCCTAATGTCGTTTCTGCAGGAAATACAAACATTTCCTGTCCACGTGCTGCTCGTGCCGCATTCATCCCGGCCAGCAGACCAGAAGCTGCCGACTCCACATATCCCTCTACACCGGTCATTTGTCCGGCGAAGAATAGATTACTTCTTCCCTTGAACTGATAGGTTGGATGAAGTTGCTGCGGTGAATTAATAAAGGTATTGCGATGCATCACACCATAACGTACAAACTCTGCCTCTTCAAGACCCGGAATCATTGAAAATACACGCTTTTGCTCCCCCCATTTGAGGTGAGTCTGGAAACCAACCAGATTATACAGCGTTCCTGCAGCGTTGTCCTGCCGAAGCTGAACAACTGCGTGAGGCAGTTCACCTGTATGCGGATTTACGAGACCCACAGGTTTCATAGGTCCGAACAATGCCGTTTGTTTCCCACGTTGCATCATCACTTCGATGGGCATACAGCCTTCAAAATAAATTTCTTTTTCGAATTCCTTGACTTGCGCTACCTCAGCCGTAATCAGAGCCTCATAAAAAGCATCAAATTCCGCTTCGTTCATCGGACAATTCAAGTACGCTGCTTCTCCCTTATCATAACGGGAAGCCAGATAAACCTTGCTCATGTCGATAGAGTCCTTTTCCACAATCGGGGCCGCCGCATCGTAAAAATAAAAATACTCCTCTCCCATCAGTGATTTAATCTGTTCCGACAAAGCTGGAGAAGTTAAAGGCCCCGTCGCAATAACCACAATACCGTCCTGTGGGATTTCCTGAAGCTCTTCATTAACAACCTCGATCAAAGGATGTTGATGAAGCGTATCAGTAATATGACCGGAAAATCCGTCACGATCTACTGCCAATGCACCGCCAGCCGGAACAGCATGACGATCTGCTGCGCTCAGAATCAAGGAGTTCAGTATTCTCATCTCTTCCTTCAGTACGCCTACTGCATTCGTTAGGCCGTTTGCCCTCAAGGAATTACTGCATACCAGTTCGGCAAATTTATCTGTATGATGTGCTGGTGTTTTTACAACCGGCCTCATTTCATATAACTTGACTGGCACTCCACGGCTTGCAATTTGCCAGGCAGCTTCGCTGCCCGCCAAGCCTGCTCCGATGACCGTTACCTTTTGTAGTTCACTCACGTTTAAATCCCCCTGCTAATGTTGTTCTTAAGAAGTCTCTACACTCTCATCGCTCTCTTCCAGCATTTCGCTGTGATCGCAGACAGTACAGTTGAGCTTCGTTCCTTGTTTCGTACGTTTTTCAACCATTAGGCTACTGCAACTTGGGCAAGGCTTAATGGACGGTTTATCCCAGGATACAAAATCACATTCCGGGTAGCGGTCACATCCGTAAAAGATACGTCCCTTTTTACTTCGTCGTTCGACAACATGTCCCTCACCGCATGTAGGACAATTAATCCCGATATCCTTAACAATTGGCTTTGTGTTACGGCAATCTGGAAAAGCAGAACAGGCCAGGAATTTACCAAATCGGCCAAGCTTATAGACCATTTGGCTGCCACACTTATCACAAATGACATCGGATACTTCATCTTTTATTTCAATTTCTTTCATTTCTTCTTCAGCCACTTCAAGTCGCTTCTCGAATGACTCGTAAAAGTCACTCAACACCTTGACCCAATTACCTTCGCCTTCTTCGACGTGGTCAAGATCACCTTCCATATGAGCTGTAAACTCCACATTCAAAATCTCTGGAAAGAACTCCTCCATCTGTTCGATGACCAATTCGCCCAGCTCTGTAGGGAAAAACTTCTTCTCTTCAATAGCAACGTACCCACGTTTCTGAATGGTTTCCAGCGTCGGCGCATACGTACTTGGACGTCCTATACCCAGTTCTTCCAGCGTCTTAACCAGTCGCGCTTCCGTATAACGGGGAGGCGGTTGTGTAAAATGCTGCTTCGGCTCAACTGCTTCTTTTTTTAATTTATCGCCTGGTTGAAGTGGTGGCAGCAGTTTATCTTCTTCTGTTTTACCGTCGTCATTTCCCTCTACATACACTTTCATGAAACCTGGAAAACGAACCTTCGAACCTGCTGCCCGGAATATCGTCTCACCCGCTTCAATATCTACGGACAAAGTATCCATAATAGCAGAAGCCATCTGGCTGGCCATAAAACGTTCCCATACCAATTTGTACAAACGGAACTGATCCCGACTCATAAACGGTTTAACTGTTTCCGGTTCGCGTAACGCAGAGGTTGGGCGAATCGCTTCATGCGCATCTTGGGCGTTGGCCGCTTTTTTTGAATATTGACGAGGAGTTTCAGGTACAAAAGCTTCGCCATATTTTTGAATAATTAATTCTTTCGCTTCCTCTTGTGCTGAAGCGGCGATCCGTGTGGAATCCGTACGCATATACGTAATTAGACCCACGGTCCCTTCTTTACCTAAATCCACACCCTCATATAGCTGCTGAGCTACAGACATCGTTTTAGAAGCACGGAAGTTGAGCTTACGAGCCGCCTCCTGCTGCAAGGAACTTGTTGTGAATGGAGGAGAAGGATTGCGTAAACGCTCTTTCTCTTTCACATCGCGCACCTTGTAAGGCGATTTTCCGATAGCTTCCAACACTTCTTGTACATCCGCTTCGCTGGAGAGTTCTTTCTTTTCACCACGCAGCTTATGAAATTTCGCTTCAAAGGTGCTGTCTTTAATAGCTAGTTTAGCTGTAATCGTCCAGTATTCTTCCGGTACAAACTCACTAATCTCGTTTTCCCGGTCCAGAATAATTTTCACCGCAACCGACTGCACACGCCCAGCGGATAGGCCCTTCTTTACCTTTTTCCAGAGCAACGGGCTGATTTTGTAGCCTACAAGTCGATCCAGTATCCGTCGTGCCTGTTGAGCATTGACCAAATCCATATTGATTTTACGGGGTGTTTTAAAAGCATCTTTGACAGCCTGCTTTGTAATTTCATTAAATACAACACGGCAATCTGCCGTATCGTCCAGTTCCAGCGCATGCGCTAGATGCCAGGCAATAGCCTCACCTTCGCGATCCGGGTCAGCCGCCAGATATACTTTTTTCACTTTTTTTCGGGCATCCTTTAATTCTTTTAGAATTGAGCCTTTACCTCGAATGGTAATGTATTTGGGATTAAAATCATTTTCGACCTCTACGCCGATCTGACTCTTCGGTAAATCCCTGATATGACCCATGGAAGCCTTGACGATATATTTGCTGCCTAAGTATTTGCCGATCGTCTTCGCCTTGGAAGGCGATTCCACGATGACGAGTGAATCCGCCATAGGCTCTTCCTCCTCTCAATTACACACATGAGTATGATAGACTTCCTGAAATGTGGTGAGCTATAGTTCGTAGAGAAGCTACACGATGGAATTGATCTTACAATTGCTGTTTGTAACGGAATTCTTAGATTTTATAAACCTTCGATAAAGTTAGAATTCCATTACAAAGGCGAACGCTGTCGCTTTTCCAAGTTCAAATCCAACGCTTCACTAGTACGAGCTATAAATTCAACACATTTCAGGAAGTGGGGAAGGAGTAGGAATCCGCGGCGCGGATAAATGCCATACTGCCCTCCACCTGATGTTTAAAATTGAATTTGTGCATTTACTAAGGACTTTGCAAAAACAACTACTAAATAAGCTTGTATTTTGTGCCCGCTAGCTGGGCGATCCTTTTTTTTATGATTAACGATAACAGAACTGCGTGTAAAAGTCCAAAATCCCATGCCGTAGCATCGAGCAGTTCATCCAGAGTCATGGTTCCCTGTTCGAGCAACAGTATGACACGGTTTTCCTCAGAAGTCTCACTTTCTGGCAATTTGGAGACCTCCTTCAGATTAGGACTCTGCTCTCTATTGTATGAAGAAACCTCCCTTGTACGCAAATCCGCTTCATACTCCTCAATAATATCCGAAGCTTCAGTGACTGTTTTGGCTCCTTGCTTAATCAAGCTCAGCGTGCCTCTACTCTTCGGTGACGTAATGGGTCCGGGAACAGCAAACACATCTCGATTTGCCTCTAGCGCAGCATCAGCTGTAATCAAAGAACCGCTTCTTGCATCTGCTTCGACGACAAGCGTTCCCTTCGTTAGGCCGGCTATAATCCGATTACGTTGTGGAAACATTCCCGGATGCGACCTTGTGCCTGGAGGATACTCTGATACGATCAAGCCTTTGCTAGCCAGCTCTGCAAATAAAGACGCATTTTGGGGAGGATAAATTTGATCGATCGCTGTTCCCAGTACACCAATCGTGTTTCCTCCCCGGCGCAGGGCTGTTTCGTGACAAATACTGTCAATGCCTCTCGCCAATCCGCTAACTATTGTAATCCCTGCATTACATAATCCCTCTGTTAGTATCTCCGCTGCTCTACGTCCATAAGCGGTGGGAACGCGAGTTCCTACCATGGCTACAGAACATGTATGCAAAAGTGATTTATCCCCTATTGTATACATTACCCAGGGTGGATCAACTGTTTCCTTCATTAATAGGGGATAATCCTCGTCCACATAAGTTACCGTTCCAATATCACCGGATTGGACTCGCTGATATCGTTCATGCACCCATTCTTCATCGTAACACTGGGCCGCAATGCGTGCCTGAGCAGGGCTTAACCCTATCTCAATCCATTTTTGTTCGCTAAAATGCAGTAGCTCATGCAATTGATAGTCACTCGACCAAATACGCTGGATTGTTTTTCTTCCGATTCCCTCTAACTCATGTAAGCCTAACAAAAGCCATCTTTCTTCCAAACTATGGTTCCCCCATTCACGGAAGAGTGAACCCTCCCTTATTTTGTGGCACAATGAGTCATTTTGCAAGCGTTTCCCTGATAAGCCTGTCTTAACGCAAAAAAAGCAACCTTTTCATCCCCTGTTTCAGAAGATAAAAAGGTTGCTTACCTTTCTTTCATTATACACTAGCCTGCGGCAAATTTCGATGCGTTTTATGGCCTGTATATTAATGAAGGAACACGATTTAATGTGTCGTGCACAAATTCAAAATACCACGTGCTTCCAGCACACTTACCAGTGTCGAGCCCATTTCGGAAGGAGTCGGTGCCACCTGGATCCCGCAGGCTTCAAGCGTGGCGATTTTCTCTTTAGCCGTTCCTTTTCCGCCAGAAATAATGGCACCAGCATGCCCCATCCGTTTGCCCGGAGGCGCAGTCACACCGCCGATAAAACCAACCACCGGCTTCGTCATATTGTCCTTGATCCACTCAGCAGCCTCTTCCTCGGCTGTACCCCCAATTTCTCCAATCATAATGACAGCGTGAGTGTTGGGGTCCTCATTGAAACGTTGCAAAATATCAATGAATTCCGAACCTTTAACGGGGTCACCGCCAATACCAACAGCGGAAGATTGTCCTATACCCCGGGTCGTTAACTGATGCACTGCTTCATAGGTCAAAGTGCCACTACGTGACACAACGCCTACATGACCTGGTAGATGAATGTAACCTGGCATAATACCGATTTTACATTCTCCTGGTGTAATAACACCTGGACAGTTAGGGCCAATCAGAACGGTCTTTTTACCTTCCATAAAACGTTTGACCCTAATCATATCAAGCACCGGAATGCCCTCCGTGATACAAATCACGAGATCTAAATCCGCATCTACAGCCTCCAAAATGGAATCTGCTGCAAAAGCCGGTGGCACGTAAATCACGCTCGCTGTTGCGCCAGTAGCTTCCTTGGCTTCGCTTACGGTGTTAAACACTGGCAATTTGACCTGTTGTCCGTTCTCCAGTGTAATTTCTACCTCGGTGCCCCCCTTACCTGGAGAGGTGCCGCCTACCATTTGTGTACCGTAATCAAGTGCACCCTTGGCATGAAACAACGCCGTTTTTCCCGTAATCCCCTGTGTAATCACCTTTGTATGCTTATCGACCAAAATACTCACGATCTTCACATCCCCTATCGTTTATTCGGCATATCGGAATGCAAACAGGCTATTGAACAAGTTCGACGATTTTTTGGGCGCCATCCGCCATAGAATCGGCTGCCACGATATTCAAACCGGATTCCGCTAAAATCTGTTTACCGAGCCCAACATTCGTCCCTTCAAGACGGACAACAAGCGGACGAGTCAGCCCCAACTGTTTGGCAGCCTCCACGACGCCGTTCGCAATGATGTCACACTGCATAATTCCGCCGAAAATGTTCACGAAAATACCTTCTACCTTCGGATCGGACAAAATGATTTTGAACGCTTCGGTTACCTTTTCCGTCGTCGCACCGCCCCCCACGTCTAGGAAGTTGGCCGGATCGCCACCGTAATATTTGATAATATCCATGGTTGCCATCGCCAAACCCGCACCATTGACCATACAGCCAATATTTCCATCCAGAGCAATATAGCTTAGATCGTATTTAGATGCCTCAATTTCCTTCTCATCCTCTTCATCCAAATCACGCAATTCCAAAATATCCTTGTGACGGAACAACGCATTAGAATCAAAATTCAGTTTGGCATCCAACGCCAGTACATTCCCATCACCCGTAACGACTAAGGGATTGATTTCTGCAATCGAACAGTCCTTGTCCACAAAAGCTTCGTATAGTGCCAGCATAAACTTGACCGCTTTGTTTACCAGTTCATTTGGGATATTAATGTCATACGCCAACTTACGTGCCTGATACACCTGAAGCCCAATCGCTGGATCAACAACCGCTTTAAAAATCTTCTCCGGAGTGGCTACAGCCACCTCTTCGATTTCCGTACCGCCTTCTTCTGAGGCCATCATTACGATACGTCCAGTCGCACGATCTACGACAACGCCGACGTAATATTCTTTACGAATATCGCAGCCTTCCTCAACCAAAAGGCGTTTGACCTCTTTACCTTCAGGTCCGGTCTGATGCGTCACCAGCACCTTACCCAAAATTTCAGAAGCAAAAGTCCGCACCTCATCCAAACCTTTGGCAACTTTCACGCCACCCGCTTTACCGCGTCCACCAGCATGAATTTGTGCTTTTACCACCGTAACAGCGCTTCCAAGCGATTCTGCCGCAGCAACGGCTTCCTCCACCGTATAGGCAACCTTACCGTTCGGTACAGCCACTCCGTACTGCTTCAATACTTCTTTACCCTGATATTCATGGATATTCATTCTGGAATCCTCCTATCAACATGACTGCAACAAGGGCGGTTCACAAGGAAATCTATACTAAACCTACATCATTGTAACATGTTTTTAAAACGCTTTCCTTATAATTTAACCTTATGAATTACAGTATTTTGATATCATTATCATTCCCAAAATCGAATGTTTGGATATTATTGGATATTTCTCTTAATACAAATTCACACAAAAAAAGCACCTCTACAACATGGGATTACCTAATCCACATTAAGAGGCACTTTAATTCTTCAAGCATTATTAGGTATTTTTTCTTTCAGCTGAGAACAACTTATGCCATAAGATTCGCAAGAGCAACTGAAAACACCTTATGATTTTTCAATTTGTACATTAGCTTGATGAACACGATCGAGCAGATCATTGAACTGGAGCAGAAGCGACCCAAATTGATCATGAGTCATACTTGTTTTTTCCTGGATGCATCCTGGTACGGACAGAGCTTTTTCCCGTAATGCGCTTCCCTCTGTCGTCAAAGAAATCAGCACCTTACGCTCATCCTGAGTGGAACGCTTTCGATCGATAAGCCCAGCGTTCTGCAATCTCTTCAATAGCGGAGTTAGTGTGCCGGAGTCCAAATATAGTGCCTCACCCAATTCCTTCACTGTACACTCTTCACGCTCCCAGAGCACGATAAGTACCAAATATTGCGAGTACGTCACACCGAGCTTTTCCAGATAAGGCTGGTATAGCTTCGTAATCTCTCTGGAGCAAGCATATATGGCAAAGCATAACTGATTATCAAGTTTCAACGCTGTACCTTCATTAGGATTGTCTTTCATGCTGTCTGATCACCTACTTTCGTCATTATTTTAGCACATTATATAATAAAATACATGCTAATTGCACAAAATACTTTACAAACAATAATTATTTTGATAAATTAAATTGTGTAAAATATAAATTGAGCGAGAGGCAGTGATTGGATTATGATGACCATTCAACAAAAAATGTATGAAACAACAGTAAAAGCGGTTGGTGGACGTAACGGTTATATCGAGTCTTCTTCCCCTGAACTCCGTTTAGATATTGATACCCCAAAAGAAATGGGCGGCGCAGGCGGTGCAGGTACGAATCCAGAGCAATTGTTCGCAGCAGGCTATTCCGCTTGCTTTGACAGTGCCCTAAATATGGTTGCTCGCATGCAACGTATTAAGCTTGAAGGTACTGAGGTAACAGCTACGGTCCATTTCGGCAAAGTGGAAGACGGAGGCTTCGGAATCGGAGTAAATCTCGACGTACTGGTAAAAGGCGTCGATCATGAAACTGCAGTAAAACTGGTGGAAGGCGCACATGAACAATGTCCATACTCCCGCGCTACCCGCGGTAATATTGAAGTGAAACTGAACGTTTTGTAACTTAGATTTTCTTTAGCATATGTAGGGGACGTCTTCATCTCTCTTCATGGATTCAATAGTTTCGTTAGAATGAATTTCACAACAAGCCCCTCAACCGTTTTTGTCGAGGGGCTATTATCCTTTCAGCTATCCCTTCGTTAAAGACTGTTTGTTTTTTTCCATCAAGTAACATGGGAGATGATGCATAATCGTATATACGAAAATGATATACTCATAGTATAATCACTATTGTCATAATCTTATTTTTCTTCTCCAGGTCTTTTTGCCTGGAGCTTTTTTTTGCTCTTTTTCCACTTTCTATTGTACATACCCCTTGGAAAAACTCTTTCATAAAGATATTGTGTTATAACTACTAAGTTTTATCGCCTTTTTAACTCTCAGGAAAACTGGCATTTGCTCTATCCATATGGCGGTATTGAATAGCTTCAGCCACATGTGAAGTCAAAATTTTTTCTGAGTCATGTAAGTCTGCAATGGTACGCGAAAGCTTGAGAATTCGATCATACGCGCGCATGCTTAAACTGAGTGCGTCCATTGTCTGGTCAAGCAACTCTGCTGCATTTTTTTCTAATACGGCATATTTACGAAGCATCTGACCAGACAGCTCACTATTCCATGAAAAGGGAAGCTTGCTGTATCTGTGGATTTGTATCGCTTGAGCAGCCAGCACCTGCCTTCGCATTTCAGCGGACGACAATGATTCTTTTTCCTCCCGCCAATCCTTCGGTTGCGATACTTCAAGCTGAAGATCGATCCGATCCAGCAGTGGACCAGAAATACGTGAACGGTAGCGGGCTACTGCTGCAGGTGAACAGGTACAGCGCTGATGTTCCGTGTCATTTCCGAAAAAGCCACAGTGACACGGATTTAAAGAGGCAGCAAGTAAGAAATGCGCCGGATACTTAAAAACAGCACGTGAACGACTGATCGTAACATTGTGGTCTTCCAAAGGCTGACGCAGCACTTCTAGTACATGACGGCTAAACTCAGGCAACTCATCCAGAAATAAAATCCCCCGGTGTGCAAGACTGATTTCTCCTGGTTTGGGTATACCTCCCCCACCCACCAAACCAGCAGCAGAGATCGTATGATGAGGCGAACGGAAGGGACGAATATTCATCAGATGAGGCGATGACTCCTTCCACTTCCCGGCAGCGCTGTATACTTTGGTGACTTCAAGCGCCTCCTTTTCAGTCAAAGGCGGAAGGATAGATGGCAATCTGCGGATGAGCATGGTTTTCCCAGCCCCTGGCGGTCCCATAAGCAGGATATTATGCATTCCGGCTGCAGCGATGACTAACGCACGCTTGGCGTGCAGCTGACCCAACACATCGCTGTAATCCTCCATGTTGCTAGTTATCCCTTCTTTTTCACACAACGGTATATGCTCTGCCTGAGGTAAATGGTCATAGGAACAGATCATGACTTGTTTACTGGCAGTACAACTCTGATTTGTTGCTTGGCTATCAACAGTGCCTTGTGCACGATCTTCAATCGGAATAAGATCTTCTAGATGCCGTATAGCGTAAATACGTATACCCGTAATCAGACGAGCCTCGCTTGCATTTTCCTGGGGAAGCAGCACGGAGTTGAATCCTTCTCGCTTGGCCAGATCAACCATGGACAGTACCCCATTCACAGGGCGAATACTGCCATCCAGCGCCAGCTCGCCAATAAACAACGTTCGTTCTCCCGCGGGTAAAACGACCTGTTCACTGGTTGTCAGCAACCCTAAAGCGATAGCAAGGTCAAAAGATGAACCTTCCTTACGCAAATCAGCAGGAGCTAAATTAATCGTGACACGCTGGGACGGATATTTAAAGCCACAGTTTTTGATTGCTGCTCTCACACGCTCTACTGCCTCTCGAATCGCTGAATCTGGCAATCCGATAATTGCGGTCTGAGGCAAGCCATTGGACAAATCAGTCTCAACTTCGATCAGAACGCCATCTATCCCATATAGGCAAGCTCCATGTAATTTTCCATACATATCAAAAAAGCACCTCTCCTCATATTGAAATGTCCCTCTCGGGAATCATTGCCTATATGAAAAAAGGTGCTTCCAAATTTTCATTTATTGCAAATATAATGTTCGTAATTTTAGCTCCGAACATGCTTTCAAAATTCTTGACTAAGTTTATCTAACGAAAGATTATTTGTCAAACAAGGTCAGCTTATCGGCTGCCGGAGTACGTGGCCTTGATTCTGGGATAACGTCAGGATAGCCTGCATATATCATTCCTATTACCTTCTCACCCGGTTGAATTCCCAAGTGCTCACGGAACTTAGGCGAATACAAAAATGGCTTTGTCACCCAAAACGTTCCAATTTCTTTGCTCCATGCGGCAAGCATAAAGTTTTGAACAAGCGCGCTGACTGCTGCAAAATCCTCATCCCAAACCGCTTGACGCGGATCTTCTTCCATCACCACTAAAAGCTGAATCGGGTTGTGCAGAATTCCACTTTCAAACTTGTTGTCTTTACCAATATCGGCTGCAATGGCTTTTGCAAGCCTTTTCCGTCCTTCACCAGCAAACAACAAAAACCGCCACGGCTCACGCATTTTATGATTAGGAGCCCACACAGCGACGTCCAACAGTTCTTTGATCGTTTCTACCGGAATGGAGTCGGATTTAAATCGTTTAATCGTTCGACGTTCCTGAATTACATCTATGACATGTTCACTAAAGGTATGCTTTGTCACGTAAATCCTCCTTCACAGGTACAACTTCTCGATATTCATTTTAAGATGAAAATGATAACTATTCTCAATAAAATATACCTGTAGCTTTCCTTCCTGTCAACCTGCACATTTGAATTCAGTCCCGCACTCTTACCTTCGCAAAAGCTCTTACTCTTTTAAAATGCACCTATTAAATGGTCCGTAACAACTGCCTTTTCGTCAGTTAATTGTACAGAAATCATGTCAAAGCGGATTGGAGCATCTCCAATCCCATTCATATGCAAATATACAGCAGCTGTTTGGCGAACTTGGGCTATTTTACGCGCAGTAACTGATTCTGCTGGCGTTCCATATTTGGAGCTACTACGACTACGTACCTCAATAAACACGAATGTATGCTCCTGCTTGGCAATCAGATCTATTTCACCACTGCGGCATCGCCAATTACGCTCTATGATACGGTAACCCAAGTTTTCTAAAAACAAAGCCGCTGCCTCTTCGCCCATCGCTCCTTTGGCTTTCCGTTGATCCTTGCCTCCAGCCTTCATCTCATTCCTCATCACCAGTCATCCCTTGATGCAAGTCGATCCATTTGATAAATATAGGTAAGCACCTCTGCCACCAACTGATAGAGCTCAGCAGGGATTTGTTCGTCCAAATCAAGTTTGGATAGTACTTCAACCAGCGCAGCGTCCTCCTGTACCGGAACACCATGTTCTTTAGCTTTTTCTAAAATGCTATCCGCAATACGGCCGCTCCCTTTGGCAACGACAATCGGTGCTTCGCTCTCACCAGGCGTATATTTAAGGGCGACCGCCTTCTTTATGGAAGGAGAAGGAGGCTCCAACGGCTCTTTCATATTTTAAGATCGACTCCTTTATACGGCTGAGGTACATAGCTTTGTACTTCAGAAGAGACGAGGCTGTTCTGTTCAGTCCTTATAGGCATGGGCTCGGTACGAAGCGATAGAAGTTGGTATCCTAGTGACTCCAATGCTGTGTGAATGGACTCACGCCCACTGGTTAACAACGATGCCGCCCATTCATGATCATTATGGAGCTTGACACTTACAATCCGATCTACAACCTGGACATCTACCAGGGTCCGTCCAAGCCCCTTCATGTCCAAATCAAACCAAAGACGACAGTTGGAGGCGTCCAGTTCTCCCCGTTTGCCGCGGCGAGACTGAATCTGGATCGTAGCTGTTTCACGACCGTCCGGTCCAACGAACGGTATAAACATGTGTACTTGTGCAAAAGGCGCCGTTCGGTCTGTATTGAGCAGCAACTGCTGACCTGTCAGGTGCTGTACAACCTGCTGAGCCGCCTCTTTCAAAGCGGGCGGCAGGTCGTCACTGCTCATCAGCTGGAGCAGCGCACCTTTTACGGTGGCTGCGTCTGCTGACACTGTGTCGCCTGACGTAGCCGCTAATCCCGGCAGTGTCTGGGGCATTCCCTCTGGCGACTCCATACGTGCCGTCGCCCCTTGCGCGACCTGTGTAGTCGCGCGGTGCACTTGCTGCTCATGCTCTGCACCGAGCAGCTTCAGTACGCGGCCCACCCACGGATCCTCCGTGGGGGTGAGCTGCGGGCTGGATGCCGCAGGCTGTGAAGCAGCGGCATCCGCAGTCCGCGAGGCGCCAGCCGCCGGCTGCGCTACCTCTCCCGTGGACTGGTCTGGTGCAGCCGTGCTCAGTTCGGGTGGCACGGCTGCACGCAGCTCTTGCAGCAGGAGGCGCAGCCGCTGGAGCGGCGCCTCTGGCGCAGTAACGTTGTTCGCCGCGGATGGTAGCGTAGAGCCAGCGGCTTGCTGTGCGGAAGGACGGTCTGCCATGACTGCGTTTAAGGCAGACTTCGTCCCCGTAGGCTCTGCCGTGGCCGGAGTTGGAGCACCATCGGCATCCTTAAGCTGCGTACCTGCCGCAGTAGCTTGCTGTTGTTGCTCCGCTTTGACGCGGGAGCCGTTTAATGCATCAGCAGCGCCCGATTCAGACGCATTGGCACCAGCATCCAATACCACTGTCGCTCCTCGCCCGCTAACTGCTTGCGGTTCTTCTGAAGCAGTCCCGTTGGATGCAAATGCAGTAGATCCCGCCGAAGTATCCGAATCTGTAGCCAAAACACTCGCTTCGCTTACTGTAGCAGCGAGATTGGCTGCCTGAGTCCCTTTTAACAATTCCTTGCCACCTGTGACTTGTTGTCCTGTTTCTGCCTGTTTTGTAGCAGCAGAGGCAGAAGCATCCTTGGACAATGTTAAAGCTTGGCCTTCCTGTCCATCTGCAATCACCACAGAAGAAGTGCCTGTTGGACTAACTGACGTTCGGTCAGTGCTTTTTATTGTGGCTGCTTCCCCTACTGAACGGTCAGTAGGCGTTCCCTGTCCTTGCTGCTTTAACACCGCTTCAAGTTCTTGCTCCAGCGAAGATAACAGATCATTTAAAGGAGGCCCAAACATCGCTTGACGCAATCCGTTTATGCTTTCTGCCGTCAATGGAAGTCCCCGCTGAAAAGCAACTGCCGCCGCCTGCACAAATGTTCCCAACTGTACATTGCCACTTTGCTTCGCCATAGCTTCTCGCAAAGAAGCCGCATTTTCAGATGTCAACGGCACACCATTCTTTTGCATTGCCTGTATAAGCTCTCTGTTCTGAGCTGTATCCGGCAGTCCCACCGATTCCAATACATCTGTCAGCGCTACGGTTTGCTGTGGTGTATTGGCCACATCGTTCAAAGGTTTAAGCACCGTCATTCCGCTGGGGGAAGCCGGTTGAACCTGAAACGTTGTAGTCTGCCCAGGTTGAAGAGGGGTCTCCAGCTTTGCCCTGACCTGAGAACCTTGTATTTGCAACACAGCCTCGCCGCCGTCCTCAGACACCTTTAGCACAACTCCTCGTACGACCTGACCTGGCTGCATATCAAGTTTTTTCGCCTCTCCCGCCTTCACATCTCCAAGTAATCCCCGAAATACAGATCCGATGTTCATATCGCCCCTCCTCTCACTCTCCCCCTACTCAAAAGGGGCTTATGGTATTAGTTATCCTTTATATCGGCATTGTCCCGATTCATAATAAGTAATCACAGATCAAACAGCGTCGGTTGCTCCGTCAACAGATTTCCCAGAAAGCTGCGTCTATGCATCTTTGTAGGTCCTAGCGCCAAAATTTGTTCCCTATGCAACTTGGTAGCGTAACCTTTATGTATACCGATCCCATATTCCGGATACTTCGCATCCCATTCACCTTTGCACAGCCGATCACGGGTTACCTTGGCGATGATAGAGGCCGCCGCAATAGACTGACTGTTCGCATCTCCTTTAATAATAGAGAGCTGAGGAATAGGCACATCTACCTTTTCTGCATCCACCAGTAAATAATCAGGAGACACATGTAAAGCCTCAATAGCCTGCTTCATAGCCAAACGAGCTGCTTGCTTAATATTGATATCATCAATCGTCTGCGCATCTACATAGCCAACTCCTACAGCAATGGCCTTCTCCATAATCAGCTCGTAGTACGCTTCTCTCTTCTTATCCGTCAATTTTTTGGAATCATCCACACCTTCCAGTAACTCACCCACTGGTAAAATGACTGCTGCGGCCACAACATCACCAAACAGACATCCGCGACCTACCTCGTCAATTCCTGCAATCCGCTCACAAGACTGCTCCCAGCATTTTTTTTCATAATGTAGCATGTCCTTCACTACAATCTCTTTATCTTCCATATTCAATACCTGCCCATCTATATGTAGTTTAACGCGTCATTCATGCCGTAGCTCTAGCGATTGAATTCAGCTTACCACAGACCTTCATCGTCCAAAACCCTTTTCTAACTGCCTTCAAATACCAAAAAAACCTTCCTCCTCTCCGGAGAGATGGGGAAGGTTCTTCCTTGCCACAAAGTGCTATGTTCTGTATCGGTGTACCTGTAGAATCAGTAAGGAGCTTCCAGACTGAACCGTCCCAGCTTCCCTGCACGCAGCTCACGCAAAATGATTTTTGACGCCTTTTCAAGATCCACACGTCCGCCGCTAACAATACAGCCGCGTTTACGTCCGATCGCTTCCATGACGTTGACAATTTCATCAGGATTTTCTGTATCTTCAGGACGTTTGGTGAGCTCAAAGCGCTCTGCCATTACATCCCAATAGTACTGGACCAAATATTTAGTCGCAAAAAAAGCAATATCCTCGACATTCAGAATTTCTTCCTTGATCGCACCTGTAACAGCCAGACGATAGCCTACATTCTGATCCTCGAATTTAGGCCATAGAATACCTGGTGTATCCAGCAATTCAATTTCACCGATCTTGATCCACTGCTGTGCCTTCGTTACCCCTGGACGGTCACCCGTAGCTGCAATATTACGTCCCGCCATTCGGTTGATCAGTGTCGATTTACCGACATTCGGAATACCAACAATCAACCCACGCATAGGACGCGGGTTCATTCCCTTCCGAATCTGCCGATCTATCTTTTCCTTAAGCAACAGCTTAGCCTGAATCGGGATTTCTTTTAGCCCCGTTCCAGTTGTGGCATCCACTGGTAAGGCCACATGCCCCTGTTCCTTAAAGTAGGCAATCCATTGCTGTGATACTACGGGGTCCGCCAAATCTGCTTTATTCAATATAATCATTCGCGGCTTGCCTTGCAAAATATCATCAATCATTGGATTTCGGCTGGAGAGCGGCAATCGAGCATCAATCAGCTCAATAACCAAATCAATCAGCTTTAATTTTGCTTCAATTTGGCGGCGCGCTCTGGTCATGTGACCAGGAAACCATTGAATCGTCACCGTCATCACCCCATTGTGCGTAACTCCAACTTTTACCCTTAGGCTCTTAGTTAGGATTACGGCAGCTATTAGTTATTCTAGTGGTTAATCCACTGCATATCTTTCGCCGGCCAGAAAATAACGTCAGCCCGACCCACGACTTCTTTCAAATCAATATATCCGATCATCCGACTGTCTGTACTATTGGAACGGTTATCTCCCATTACAAAAATATGCCCAGCCGGAACTTTTCCATCCTTAAACTTCTCATTTGGAAAATTTGTAAACTTGTTGTAAAGCTCGCCATTTTGATGCGCTTCTTCCAAAGGAGCTTTCAGGTAAGATTCCTGAATCGGCTTGCCATTTACTGTAATTGTGTCACCTTCTACCTTGACCGTATCTCCTTCAACGGCAATGACGCGTTTGATAAAGTCTCTTCCTTCCTCCGGCACATGAAACACGATCACTTCGCCTGGTTTAGGGGCACGGAAATCATACAAAATCTCATTCACAATGACGCGTTCTCCGGTATGAAAGTTAGGCTGCATCGACGGGCCATCCACAATAAACGGCTTAAAGAGAAGCCAGCGGATTAAAAAGACAAGCACTAACGCAATAATGATGGCCTTGAGCCACTCAAAAATCTCATTTTTTGGTTTACGCTTGGGCGTACCATCCTGATCAGTTGGCTGCTGTACAGCTCCTTGTCCTACTTCTTGCTCCATAGCTCACTGTCCTCTCTTTACGGTCAATAATCCACAGTTCCCTATGTACGTAGAAAAAACGAAAGGAGCTTGTAACCAAGCCCCTTTCGTTATTCGTTGTATTAACGACGAATTTCTTTAATTCTCGCTGCTTTACCGCGCAGTTCACGAAGATAATAAAGCTTCGCACGACGCACTTTACCACGGCGAGCCACGTCGATTTTATCGATTTTCGGGGAATGAAGCGGGAAAGTTCTTTCCACACCTACACCGTAAGAAATTTTACGAACTGTAAAAGTCTCACTGATTCCACCACCACGGCGTTTAATTACAACACCTTCAAACAACTGGATACGCTCACGAGTTCCCTCAATAACTTTCACGTGCACTTTCAAAGTGTCACCAGGACGAAAGTTAGGCAAATCTTTACGCAGTTGTTCTTCAGTGATCGCTTGGACGATATTCATCTATGACTCCCTCCTTCCGTACAGGTGTTCATGCTTCTTCTGGAAACACAACCGTTTCCTTCATCATCCACAGAGGACCACCGTATTACACACAACAGATGTATTGTATCATGGAGGATACCGCATTGCAACAACAAAAAGGGATTTGACCAAACATTATTTAATTGACTTTATTATAGAACAGGTCACTGCCTGCTTTCAAATCCACTCATGTTTAAAGCGTTTTAATGCTTGTCTTCCAAAAAGTCAGCTTTGCGTTGCTCCTCAATCCACACGCGCTCCTTGCCTGTCAGTTCAGCTTGTACCAATAGATCCGGTCGGCGTTCCATCGTGCGACGTAACGCCTCTTGTCGTCTCCAAGAATCAATATTGACGTGATGCCCTGACAGGAGTACATCGGGGACTTTCCAGCCCCGAAACTCCGCAGGCCGGGTATAATGGGGGTACTCCAGCAGCCCCGTACTAAACGAGTCCGTTACCGCACTCGTTTCGTTCCCCAGAACTCCTGGTAGCAATCGTGTCACACTGTCAATGACGGTCATGGCTGGAAGCTCACCACCAGTCAATACATAATCTCCGATAGAAAGCTCATCCGTCACCAAGTGCTCTCGAATACGCTCATCATAACCCTCGTAATGCCCACATATAAAAATAAGATGGTCCTCTTTGGCCAGCTCTTCCGCTTTCTTTTGCGTAAAAGTCTCGCCTTGTGGACACATCAAAATGATACGCGGAGATTTTATGTCTGTGTTACGTTCTACCCCTTCAAGTTGGTTAACTTCATCGGCAGTCTCTAATGTTGGTTGCTCTGATTTATCCAACAGCGCTTCCACAGCAGCAAAAATAGGGTCAGGCTTCAAAACCATGCCACCCCCACCGCCATAGGGCGTATCATCCACTTGTCCGTGTTTGTTGCCGGCATACTGACGAAAATTAACCGCTTGCAGTGATACAATTCCCTTATCCCTTGCTTTTCCCAGAATGCTTGCATTAAATACTCCATCAAACATCTCTGGAAACAGGGTCAGCACATCCACCCGCATTACAGCAGACCTTCCATTAACCGTACCGTAACTCGTTTTTCACGCACGTTTACATCCAAAATAACATCTTCTATATACGGCAATAGCAGTTCCTTGCCTTTAGGCATTTTGACTACCCATACGTCATTGGCTCCCGGAGTCAAAATTTCCTTGACCACGCCGAGCTCATTTCCGTCCTCGGTCACCACTTCCATGCCGACTACTTCATGAAAATAGAATTCATTTTCTTCCAATTCGCCTAACCGCTCAGCAGATACCTTCAACAATGTACCTTTATATTTTTCAACTTCATTAATATTGTGATATTCCTTAAATTTAGCGACAACCATATTTTTTTGAAAACGCGCTGTTTCAACAGTTACGGGGATCGGTGCTTTACCTTCAGCCGGAACAATCAAAAGCTCACTGCCTTTTGCAAAGCGATCCTCTGGAAAATCTGTCGTCGTTAATATTTTTAGCTCCCCACGGATTCCATGGGTGTTCACAATTTTTCCGACATTAAACAATTGTTGCATCGTGTTCCTCCTGCTTGTAATCGGTCCCGCTCCATATACATCTTCATCATGTACGAAAAAGGGTTAGGACATACATCCTAACCCACTTTCGTATATCTTTAAGATATGATGTCTACGGTAACCCGTTTATCCATCTTAACGGCTGCTGATGCAACCACAGTGCGAAGCGCCTTGGCGATACGACCCTGCTTACCAATGATCTTGCCTACATCCTCAGGATGTACACTAAGCTCATATACAACAAGCCGATCCTTCTCCAAGGTCTTCACGGTTACATCTTCCGGATGATCGACTAAAGCCTTAGCAATGATTATCACTAATTCTTCCATGGTTGACCCTCCGTATCAGCACCTTATTTCTGTAGTTTAGACTCATGAAACTTTTTCATTACGCCCGCTTTGCTAAGCAAGTTACGGACTGTGTCGGATGCTTGTGCACCATCTTGCAACCATTTCAGCGCTTTATCTTCATCAATTTTTACAACCGCTGGTACTGTGATTGGGTTGTAGTAACCGATTTCTTCGATAAAACGACCGTCACGCGGGGAACGAGAATCAGATACCACGACGCGATAGAAAGGAGCTTTATGTGCACCCATACGTTTCAGACGAATACGAACTGCCACGAAAATTCACCTCCTTCAAAAAGTAGACTGTATATTGTTATCCATAATTCCAAGGGCCTATTGGCCTTAGCGGAAAGGAAACTTCATACCTTTACCCATACTCTTCAACTGCTTCATAGCCTTGTTTTTGCCACCCTTAGGTCCCATCATATCTGAGAACTGCTTCATCATGCGACGCATTTCGTCAAATTGCTTTATCAGACGATTTACCTCAGCCAGTGATGTTCCACTGCCTACAGAAATACGTTTGCGACGGCTATGATTAATCATGTCTGGGTTTTGCTTCTCCTGTGTGGTCATAGAATGAACGATAGCCTCAATTCGGCCCATCTGTTTGTCATCCACTTTGATATCTTTCATTTGCTTCATGTTGCCCATACCGGGAATCATATCAAGAATCTGGTCGATTGGGCCAAGCTTCTTAACTTGATCCATTTGCTCCAGAAAATCTTCGAAAGTAAACTCGGCATTACGCATTTTCCGTTCCATTTCCTTCGCCTTATCGGCGTCGATATTGGACTGCGCTTTTTCAATCAGGGACAACATGTCACCCATACCTAAAATCCGTGAAGCCATCCGTTCAGGATGAAACGGCTCCATCGCATCCAGCTTTTCACCCAATGTAGCAAACTTGATCGGACATCCCGTTACAGCTTTAACCGATAAAGCTGCACCACCACGAGTGTCGCCATCCAGCTTTGTCAGTACAACTCCCGTTAACTCTAGGCTAGTATTAAAGTGCTCCGCAACGTTAACCGCGTCCTGCCCCGTCATGCTATCTACAACCAGTAAAACTTCATCCGGGTTGACGTTGGTATGAATCTGGCGCAACTCTTCCATGAGCTCTTCATCAACATGAAGACGACCGGCAGTATCTATAATAACGTAGTCATTTCCATTATCCTTAGCATGCTGCAAACCCTGTTTTGCGATTTCCACTGGGCTTGTCTGATCTCCCAGAGTAAATACAGGAGTATTAATCTGCTCCCCAAGAACCTGAAGCTGCTTGATCGCGGCTGGTCTATAAATATCACCAGCTACAAGCAATGGGCGATGATTTTGCTTTTGCAGCAATTTCGCCAGTTTACCAGATGTCGTCGTTTTACCTGCGCCCTGGAGACCCACCATCATAATGACCGTAGGCGGTTTGTTTGCTTTGGCAAGCTTGGCCTGACTGCCACCCATCAACTCGGTCAGTTCCTTGTTCACGATGTCGATGATGACCATGCCTGGCGTAAAGCTGTCCATCACTTCCTTACCAACGGATTTCTCCTTTACCTTGGCAATAAAGTCCTTTACAACCTTGAAGTTAACGTCCGCCTCAAGCAAAGCTAATCGTACTTCGCGCATCGCCTGAGCTACATCATCCTCAGACACTTTTCCTTTACCGCGCAGTTTACTGAATACATTTTGCAAGCGAGTCGATAATCCTTCAAATGCCATACTTTCGCACCTCCTTGTCTACCAGGGTTGTTTGTTCTTAATCTATATGTCCTACAGTTCCTGCAGGCGATTTACAATTTGATGGACATGTTGCAGAGTGCCTTCATCGGACTCACTGATTTTACCGAATGCCTCATACAACGTCTTATTTAATTCATCGAGATCTTGGATTCTGCGCTCATACTTACTTAGCAAACCAAGCTTTTCCTCGTACATTTCCAATACCTGTTCAGCACGTTTAATATGTTCATATACTGCCTGACGGCTAATTTGAAATTCCGATGCAATTTCCCCTAAAGAAAAATCATCATGGAAGTAATATTTTAAAAACATCTGTTGCTTCTCTGTAAGCAGAGGTTCATAGAAGTCAAACAGTCGGTTAATCCGGTTTGTCTTTTCCAGCCGATTCTCCTGACTCATCTTGTATACCTCCATCGTCAAGGAAAAACACTTTACAGTTCTTTTCAACGTTCCTTATGATACCTAAAAGAAAAGAAGATGTCAAGCGTTATCCCTTGTCATACAAAAAAAAGCCGATCCACTGTCCTTAAACGGAAGTACGGATCGACTTTTTACCCATTGTTACTTAAACCCTTACCGGAGTAAGATACAGCAGAACAGCCAGAAAATGAAGTATGCTGCCTGCCAGAACAAACAGATGCCAGATCGCATGGTGATATGGAAATGCCCGCCACACATAGAAAATCGTGCCCAACGTATACATAAGGCCACCTACGAACAATAACGTCATCCCTCCGGCGGGAACAGTCGCAACCAGAGGATTCCAGGCAATGGTGATGAGCCAGCCCATCACAATGTAAAACACGGTAGACATAAACAGGAAGCGCTTGGTGAAGAACGCCTTGAACAACACACCGAACAGTGCAATCCCCCAAATCACTCCAAACAGTGTCCATCCCAGAGTACCTCGCAGTGCAACGAGCATAAACGGGGTGTAGCTACCTGCAATAAACAGGTAAATGCAAGAATGATCGAATATTTCGAACAAATCCTTCATTTTTCCTTCACGCAGGCTATGAAGCAACGTTGAATTGGTGTACAACAACAGCATCGTAATCCCGTAAATCGTAAAGCTGACGACATGCCAAGTGGTTCCTTTCATGCTAGCAAAAACAATAAGCAACACAAGCGCTGCCACGCTTAAAACGGCTCCAATTCCATGTGTAATGGCGTTGGCTACTTCTTCCCGTCGGGAGTAGGTATAGGTGTTTGCCATCGGTTTTTCACCCGGCTTCCTGATTTATATTTTACATACAAGATACATTACATATACGACATCGACAGACCTCTTGCTTTCATTATACATCTGGGCAAACTTGAACAGCAACAGGATGGCTACTTAGTTATCCCAAACGTAGCATGAAAGCCCACTTTAAACGTATCAGTTCTGTTCTTCCTCGCCTGTAGCAGTTGCTTCGACCGTCTCTTCCTGAATCAACCCCGCGAACAACGCATGAACGAATTGCTCGGAATCAAACGGTTGAAGATCATTCACTTTTTCACCTAAGCCCACCAGCTTAACAGGCAAATTCAGCTCCTGACGGATGGCCACAACAATCCCGCCCTTCGCTGTACCATCCAACTTCGTTAGTACCAGCCCGGTTACACCGCTTTTCTCACCAAACAGCTTGGCTTGGTTAAGTGCATTTTGTCCAGTCGTCGCATCAAGTACCAACAACACTTCATGAGGAGCATCTGGAATTTCGCGTTGAATCACACGGAAAATTTTGTTCAGTTCCTCCATCAGATTGCTTTTATTCTGAAGACGTCCTGCGGTATCACACAACAAAACATCCACTTGTCGCTGCTTGGCAGCCTGTACGGCATCAAACATAACTGCAGCCGGATCGGAACCGGATTGCTGCTTAATAACCTCTACACCTGCCCGCTCGCCCCATACCTCCAACTGTTCGATCGCACCCGCCCGGAACGTATCTCCGGCAGCCAATAATACTTTTTTCCCCTCTTGTTTAAAACGATGAGCTAACTTGCCAATGGTTGTCGTTTTGCCGACGCCATTGACTCCCACGAATAGAATGACTGTAATTCCGTCAGGACTCATTTTGAGCTGACTGTTGTCATTCCCCCGCAGCAACTCGGACAGCTTTTCCGACAATACAGGCTGTAATTCGGATGCATCCTCAATTTTGCGCTTTTTCACTTCTTCTCGCAGGTCTTCAATGAGGTTCATAACCGTGTTGACGCCTACGTCCGCTCCGATCAGAATTTCTTCCAGTTCCTCATAAAATTCCTCATCAATCTTTTTACGGCGAATCATCAAGTCCGTTACTTTTTCAACAAAACCTTTACGCGTTTTTTCCAAACCATCTTTGAACTGTTTTGTGACCGATTCAGTTTTGTTTGCAATGCTTTCCTTCAATTTCCTAAAGAAACTCATGGATTCCCTCCGTTGGTCTGAAAGTATGTTGTTTAATGTCAGGCAATCTCAGCTTCATCGTTGTCCAGCTTGACAGATACGAGTTTGGAAACCCCGCCTTCCTCCATCGTAACCCCGTACAGCACATCAGATTCTTCCATTGTGCCCTTGCGGTGTGTGACTACAATGAACTGTGTCTGCTCCGAGAATTCTCGTAAATACTGGGCAAAACGCACCACGTTTGCTTCGTCCAATGCAGCCTCTACTTCATCGAGTACACAGAATGGAACAGGTTTAACGTGTAAAATGGCAAATAGTAACGCCATCGCTGTTAACGCACGCTCACCGCCCGACAGTAGCTGCAAGTTTTGCAGTTTTTTGCCCGGTGGCTGAGCTACGATGTCAATTCCCGTCTCCAATAAGCGTTCCGGGTCAAGTAACACGAGATCAGCACGTCCGCCTCCGAACAGCTTGGAGAATACCGTTCCAAATTCGCGCCGAATAGCATCGAACGTAGTCTTAAAGCGTTTGGACATTTCTTCATCCATTTCACGAATAACCTGATAAAGTGTTGTCTTGGCCTCCACCAAATCAGACTTTTGCTCATCAAGAAACGTATAACGCTCATGCACACGCTGGTATTCATCAATGGCGCCCAGGTTCACCTCACCCAACGCGGAAATACCACGTTTGAGCCTTTCTACCTCGCTCTGCGTGCCTTCAATATCTTCCGGTATAGGGTAACGCTGCTTGGCTAACTCATAGCTGAGTTCATAATCATCACTTAATTTTTTCAGTACGTTTTCCAGCTCCACATCAAGCCGATTTACTCCAATTTCCGTTTGACGAAGCAACTCCTCCACTGACTTGAGCTGAATTCGCTGTTCTTTCGTGTCGTTCTCAGCCACTTCAAGCTTTTTGGACAAGCTACTGCGTGCAGCCCGCTTGAATTCCAGTTGTTGTGCAGCTTCTTCTTTTTTCAAACGGTATTGATTGAGATTTTCAATCTGTTTCACAGTCTCCTGCTCATTGGTCAGCAAATCTGCTTCAATGGAAGCTAGTAAGGTCTTGTTTTGTCTCGAATCCTTACCAAGAGTATCATAATCCCCACGCAATCTGCGCAACTGCTCTTCCAATGAAAAGCGTTCCTGGTCCAGCTTTCCTTCTCTTACTTTGAGATTCGTGAGCTCTCCCTGCAACTGCTCTTTGGCAGATTCGTTGGCTTTACGGGCGAATTCAGCAGCGTGAATGGCCTGATGCGTTTTCTTTTCTTCTTCCTCCAGCGCAGCTAACTTTACCAACGCTTCTTCCCGGGAAGTTTCCAGCTCCTTGATTTCCTGATCAAAGCCCTTTTTCTCCTGACCAGACGCAGCGACCTGTTCCAGAACATGACGAAGTTCATGCTCCAGTTGTTTGAGCTCCATAGCCATCTGCTGCTCTTCACCACGCTTCACATCACCGCCCTGACGTAGCTCGTCCAGACGGATCTGTGTCTCTTCCAACTGGCGTTTGGTATCTATTGCACTCTGGCGCAACCTTGCAATTTGCTGCTCCGTATCTACAATGTCTTGATCCAACTGATCCAACTGACGTTTGCGTCCAAGCAGATTAGCATTTTTCTTGAACTGGCTTCCCCCAGTCATGGAACCCCCTGCATTGACAACATCGCCTTCCAAAGTGACAACGCGGTATCTATATTGGCAACGGGCCGCAATACGGTTTGCATCTTCCAATGTACGGGCAATGACCACATTCCCCAACAAACTGCCTACAATTCCAGCATATCGATCATCGTACTGAACAAGATCAGCACCGATCCCGACAAAGCCCTCAGCTCCTTCTGCAATTTGGCGTTCCCCTGCGCCGATTTGACGCGGGCGGATAACATCCATAGGCAAAAATGTCGCTCTGCCCAGTTGACGTTGCTTTAGAAAACTGATTGCCTGTCTGGATACGGATTCATTTTCCATCACGATATGCTGAACTGAAGCACCCAAAGCAGTTTCCATTGCCTGCTCTAAATGCTCAGGCACCCGAATCAGCTCTGCTACCGCTCCATGCACACCGTGCAAGGTTTCTTTTCGTGCAGCCTTCAATACCTCTTTAACTCCAAGCATGAAGCCGTCAAAGTCATCCTGCATTTCCTTCATTGTATCTCGCCGTGAAATTTGAGCCTCACGTTTTTGTTCCCATTTACGAACTGTACCCTGGTTTTCTTCCAAAAGTTTTTGCAGGGCCTGGTACTTTTCACTTCCCTGAATATAGCCACTACGCAAACTACTGATTTCCTGCCCCAGCTTCTGAACCGCAGCTTCCAATCCCTTTTTGCGCTGTTCAAGTTGTACTTTCTGGGCTTCCCATTTGCCGGATTCGTCACTTACGCGAGTCACACGCCGTTCCAATGCTTCCTTCTGTTGGTCTGTATAACGGATTTCGTTACGCGCCTGCGCCATCTGATTCATCAGCTCCAGCAGACCACCCTTTAGACTTTCTTCCTGCTCCTGGCTGATTCCGCCTGTAACTCCAATCAGTTTGGCCTCTTCGTCAGACAGCCGCGCACGCAACTCGTCAAGCTCTACATTCAGTGCAGACAGCTTTTCGTTCAGCTGATCCAGTTCACTCTTGCGCTCGGAATGCCGTGATTCGCTTGTACTAAGTGATAAGATCAGTTGTTCCCGATTAGCCGCCAGATTGCGTGTGCGCTCTTTGAGCAATTCGCCGTAGCCTTCACTTTTCTCCGTCGCTTCACTGTATTGCAGCAGATCCCTTTGCAACTGTTCTACTTGCTCTTCCAGCTGGCGTAATTCGTTGCGGTCGCTTTCCAGCATCGCATCATGGCGGGATACCACCGTGGACAACTGAAGTTGCTCCTGCTGCAGCAAAGCTAATTTGGAAGTCGCATCGCTCCACGAAGTATGAATTTGTTCAATTTGATGGACGTACATAGAGATTTCTTTTGATTTCAATTCACCGCGTAGCTCTTTAAAATGAATCGCCTTTTCAGACTGCTCCTTAAGCGGTCCAATCTGATCCTCCAGTTCACTAACTAAATCGTGAATACGCAGCAAATTTTGCTCCGTCTCATCCAGCTTGCGAACCGCATCTTTTTTACGGGATTTATATTTTACGATACCCGAGGCTTCCTCAAAAATACCTCGACGATCCTCAGATCGAGTACTTAGGATTTCTTCAATGCGTCCCTGCCCAATAATGGAATAAGCTTCTTTACCAATCCCTGTATCCATAAACAGCTCTGTAATATCTCGGAGTCTGCATGATTGCCGATTAATGAAATATTCACTATCCCCACTTCGATGTACACGTCGCGTTACCGTAACTTCACCAAAATCCAGAGGCAACGCCTGATCTTCATTATCCAACGTAAGCGATACTTCACCGTAATTAACAGCCTTACGAGCATCACTACCTGCAAAAATAATGTCCTCCATTTTGCCGCCACGCAGTGATTTGGCACTCTGTTCGCCCAGCACCCAACGAATCCCGTCGGAAATATTACTTTTTCCGCTTCCGTTGGGTCCGACGACTGCCGTAATGCCGCGGACAAATTCCATTTCCGTTTTATCTGCAAACGATTTGAAGCCCGCCAGCTCAATGCGCTTTAAAAACATGCTCAATCTCACCTCTAACATTTCAAATATGCTTGTACAACACCGTTTACCTGATTGATATGAATTATCCCTATTGTAGCATAAACTAGCTTGTTTAAAGCACAGTACCAACACTCACATTACACCAGCAAGCCACGAAAAAAGAGCAAAACGCAGTCCATTCGCCATTACGGGCCGGGACTCCCCGCGGACTGCCCTTTGCTCTTACTTTGTGCCCCCTGCTTGCGTAACCCGTCCGGGCTGCTCAGGTACCGATTACGATTCTGCCAGCTTCAAACGGTTTAAAGCTACTGCCGCCGCTTGCTGCTCTGCTTCTTTTTTGGAGCGCCCCGTACCTGCCCCTAGCCGTTCGCTGTCCATATATACCTCGGCTACAAACTCGCGCTCATGGGCTGGTCCGCGCTCCTCTACAATCTTGTATTCAAGCATCCCCATGTTATGATGCTGTGTCAGTTCCTGAAGCTCTGTTTTGAAATCACTCATCTGAAGTTTACCATTTAATACAATTTGAGGAAAAATATAATGTTCCAGAAACGAACGGACGGCCTCCAGACCCTGATCCAAATAAAGCGCACCTACGAACGCTTCGAATACATCAGCCAACAGAGCCGGACGAGTACGTCCACCTGTCAACTCTTCACCTTTTCCAAGCAGCACATATTGCCCGAACTCAAGCCCGACAGCAAACTTCACCAGAGAAGGCTCACAGACAATAGCTGCACGCAGCTTGGTGAGTTCGCCTTCGGGTCGGTTAGGGTACTGATTGTACAATTGCTCGGACACCGTCAATTCCAGAACAGCGTCACCTAAAAATTCAAGACGCTCATTGTCTGCATGCTGACTGAACCGATGTTCGTTTACGTAGGAAGCGTGCGTAAAGGCCTGCTTCAGAAGCTGCCGATTGTTGAATTGAATATGAAGTTTCTGCTGTAATTGCTTCAAGTCTCCACTCAACGAACTGACCCCTTATGCTTCATATTTTTTTAGAATAACCGTAGCATTGTGACCGCCAAAACCAAAGGAATTGGACATAACCACATTCAGTTCCGCTTTTCTCGGCTTATTAGGTACATAATCAAGATCGCATGCCGGGTCTTGATTATCCAAATTAATCGTTGGCGGAATCGTCTGATGCTGAAGGGCGAGACCACAGATCACGGCTTCAACGCCGCCCGCTGCACCCAATAAATGCCCTGTCATCGACTTAGTTGAGCTGATCGCTACCTTATAGGCATGATCTCCAAGCGTTTTCTTAACTGCTTCCGTTTCGGATTTATCACCGACTGGCGTAGACGTACCATGTGCATTGATATAATCAATCTCTTCAGGATTCAATCCAGCGTCACGGATCGCCATTCTAATGCAGCGTGCTGCTCCCTCTGGATCAGGCTCTGTCATATGATGAGCATCGCCAGAAAGACCGTAGCCAATCACTTCACCGTAAATACGCGCACCACGCTTCAAAGCATGATCCAACGATTCCAGAATAAGAACACCAGAGCCTTCGCCCATAACAAACCCGTCTCTTTCGGTATCAAAAGGGCGGCTTGCCTTTTCAGGCTCGTCGTTACGCGTGGACATCGCTCGCATGGAACAAAATCCAGCCATACCAATCGGACGGATAGTCGCCTCAGCTCCTCCGCAAATCATGGCGTCTGCGTCACCGCGCTGAATCATGCGGAAGGAATCGCCAATAGCATGACTGCCCGTGGCACAAGCCGTAACTGGTGATGTATTTGGGCCTTTAGCACCGAGCGAAATCGACACTTGACCGGAACCCATATTAGCAATCATCATCGGGATGAAGAAAGGGCTTACGCGTTTAGGTCCTTTTTCAATCAGTGCGTTGTGCTGATCTTCCCAAGTTCCCAATCCGCCAATACCGGAACCGACAGATACACCAACACGCTCAGCTTCCGCATTTTCTCCGATTACAAGTCCGCTGTCCTCAAGCGCCAATTTACTAGCAGCAACCGCAAACTGCACAAAGCGGTCCATTTTACGCGCATCCTTACGTTCAATATAATCCTCTGGATTAAAATCTTTAATGGAAGCGGCTATTTTCGTAGTGTACTCACTTGTATCGAAAGCTTCGATTTCACTGACGCCGGATTTTCCGGCCATCAGATTATCCCATAGTGTGTTCAAATCCTGTCCCAGCGAAGTGATTACACCCATTCCTGTTATGACAACACGTTGTTTCAAAGATAATCACCTCTATGTCTACTGCATATTGTATTTTAAGACCGCACACTTTTGTGCGTAAAAATAATATAGAATCAACTAAAGTTAGTAATGCGGCATACTTCTCAGCCTTTGACTAAGTTAAGCTGAACCAAACTCAAAAACACGCAGCAATTCCGCCTTTAGTTCAATCTGTATAATTAGGAGAAAGTCCCGCCTGTAACAGAACGGGACTTTTGATGACATGAATTAGGTATGAGATTGTATGTACTTCACAACTTCACCTACAGTTGTAATTTTCTCTGCATCTTCATCAGAGATTTCCATATCAAACTCATCTTCCAATTCCATTACCAATTCAACTACATCGAGAGAATCAGCGCCTAAATCATCTTTAAAAGATGCTTCAAGTGTAACTTCGGCTTCGTCGGCTCCCAAACGGTCAACGACAATGCGTTTTACGCGCTCCAATACATCGGACATCCGGCTCACCTCCTCTTAGGTATTATACGAAAATTACAATTAAAATGCCATAGAAGAGAGTTTTCTTTGACAACTCTTCATCGGGGCATGCAGATTGGCAACATGCTACTACATATACATGCCGCCATCCACATGCAAAGTCTGGCCCGTCATATATGAGGAAGCATCCGAGGCCAAGAACAGCACCACGTCAGCAATTTCCTCAGGCCGTCCAAGACGGGCCAGCGGAATACCGCTAAGCATATTGTCACGCAAATCATCAGCCAGTACCTGTGTCATCTCAGTATCGATGAATCCGGGAGCTACACAGTTCACTGTAATACCTCTCGATGCAAGCTCTCGAGCAGAGGATTTGGTAAGACCAATCACCCCTGCTTTAGCAGCAACGTAGTTGGCTTGTCCTGCGTTGCCAAGGACACCAACCACGGAGGAGATATTGATAATTCGGCCAGAACGCTGTTTCATCATTGGACGTGTTGCCGCCTTAAGACAATTAAACACACCCTTCAGATTCGTTTCGATCACCTGATCGAATTCCTCTTCCTTCATGCGCATGATTAAATTATCTCTTGTTATGCCGGCATTATTCACCAGGATGTCAATCTTGCCCCAAGCGCCAATCACATCCTTGATCAACTGATCTGCTTCGTCAGCGCGACCGACATTAGCCTGAACTGTAATAGCCTCCACACCTTTGGCACGAATCTGCTCAGCTACCTCAGTCGCAGCCGCTTCACTGCCAGCATAGTTTACCGCCACATTAGCGCCTGCATCAGCCAGCGCCAGCGCGATACTACGGCCAATTCCGCGCGACGCTCCCGTAACGAGCGCCGTTTTTCCACTTAATGGCTTAGACATCATAGTCCTCCCTTGCAAGTATATAACCCGTTAAGGCAATGATTATACTTTTAACGGGCCTCCAAGGCTTCCGTTACAGAAGCAATCGACTCCAGGCTACTTATATTATACAGCTTAACCGTTTTGTCGATTTTTTTAACCAGTCCAGTCAAAACACTTCCCGGTCCAAACTCAACAAAAGTGTCAACACCTTGTTCCAGTAGCCATGCTACACTGTCTTCCCACAGTACCGGAGAATAGACCTGATCCACCAACAGTTGGCGGATTTCATTCCCCTCACGTACAGGTTTAGCTGTTACATTAGCCACCACCGGAATCTGAGCTTCAGAGAAAGTTACAGTCCCCAACTTGTCTGAGAGCTTGGTCGCTGCTTCCTTCATCAATGACGAGTGGAAAGGACCGCTAACCTCCAGAGTAATAGCACGCTTGCCGCCTGCTTCCTTCACACGTTCAGCGACAGCAGCTACGCCTTCCTTCGTACCAGATACGACAATCTGTCCGGGACAATTGATGTTGGCTAGTTCGACCAGTTGACCAGACTCCGTAATATCACGGCACAATGCTGCCAATGCTTCACGATCAGCTCCCAACACAGCAGCCATACCGCCTTGTCCATCAGGAATAGCCTGTTCCATAAACTGACCACGTGCACGAACAGTCTCAACCGCATCCGCAAATGCAAGGACACCTGAAGCAACTAGCGCGCTGTACTCTCCTAGACTGTGCCCAGCTACATAATCGGGATGAATGTCCATTTTTTCCTTGAACGCTTCATACAGTGCAATGCTCGCCGTTAACAGTGCAGGCTGCGTATTGGATGTTTGCTTCAAAGCTGTGTCTGGCCCTTCAAAAACCAGTGTGCTTAGTGCGAACCCTAACCGTTCGTCCGCTTGGCGAAATACTTCTGTTGCAGCTGGAACTGCTTCATAAGCATCTTTAGCCATACCTACAGCTTGTGAACCCTGACCGGGGAATATAAATGCCGTTTTGCCCATCGTGTATGCACCTCTCTATATCCAATGCTTGTCCTGTAAAACACTACACAAATTCAATATTATATCAAAAATTCCATCTTATTACCAGACAAGAACCGACGCTCCCCAGGTCAAGCCACCGCCAAAGCCCACCATTAATACACGGTCGCCTTCCTTCATGCGGCCTTCCTCAGCTGCTTCTACTAGGGCGAGAGGGATTGATGCTGCGGATGTATTCGCATATTTATGAACATTAACAACTACCTTTTCCTCTGGCAAATCCAGACGTTGCATCGCCGATTGGATGATGCGAACATTGGCTTGATGCGGAACGAACAGATCAATATCATCTTTGGACAGCCCTGCTTTTTCCAACACATCAACCGTTGCCGTTCCCATAACACGAACCGCGAACTTGAACACTTCGCGTCCGTTCATGTAAATATAGTGCTGTTTATTCTCCAGTGTGTCTGCACTCGCAGGCAAACGCGAGCCACCAGCTTCCAGCTTAAGCAAGGTTCCACCTGCGCCTTCAGCCCCGAGATCAAAGGATTGGAATCCTCTGCCTTCAGGCACTTCGCCAATCACTACAGCTCCTGCACCATCTCCGAATAGGACACAGGTATTGCGGTCGGTATAATCTGTAATCCGAGAAAGACAGTCTGCCCCAATGATTAACGCATTATTATAAATACCTGTCTTAATGAAGCTCGTTGCCGTAGCCAGTCCGTATACAAAACCCGAGCATGCCGCAGACAAATCGAAAGCCGCTGCGCCTTTGGCTCCCAGTTTGTCCTGAAGAATGCAGGCAGTTGACGGAAACGCCATATCCGGTGTAACCGTAGCTACAATAATTAAATCCAGATCCTGTGCCGTCATACCCGCGGACTCCAACGCCTTAATTGCTGCTTCATAAGCTAAATCAGATGTAGCCTGCTCTGGAGCTGCAATATGGCGCTCCTGAATCCCTGTACGGCTGACAATCCATTCATCACTTGTTTCTACGATTGCTTCCAAATCTTTATTGGTCAGAATTTTCTCAGGTACGTATTTCCCTGTTCCGATAACACCAACCGGCCGTAATTTATTCATATCGTCACTCACTTCCTGCTGATTTCCTTGGATATACTTTCCACCAACCGGTTTTGCAAGGCCGTACGAGCCTGCCTTACCGCATTTTTGACGGCAACGCCGTCAGACGAACCGTGACTTTTCAGGACGAGTCCACTCAAACCCAGCAAAGGAGCCCCGCCATGCTCTTTATAATCCAATTTACCTTTCAGACTGCGGAGCTCAGGCATAATCAAGGCTGCCGCAAGCTTGGTCTTCAAGGATTTGGTGAATTGCTCTTTTAAGAGAGAAAATATGGCCCCCGCTGTACCCTCTAGTGATTTTAGCATGATATTTCCAGCAAATCCATCACACACCAGTACATCGCAATTTCCAGTTAACACATCTCTCGATTCAACATTACCCACAAAATGGATAGGTAACTGCTCAATAAGTGGAAATGCCAACTTCGTCAGTTCATTGCCCTTCCCAGCTTCAGTCCCCACATTCAGCAGACCCACCCTTGGAGAAGTCACACCGTGAACTTTCTGACGATACAAGCTCCCCATCAGTGCATACTGGGCAAGATGCTCAGGCTTGGCATCCATATTGGCTCCCAAGTCAAGCGCCAGAATACCCTGATCGTCAATCGTCGGTATCATCGGCGCGAGAGCCGGACGTTCAATGCCCTCCATTCTTCCAACCACCAGCAACCCCGTGGTCATTAGCGCGCCTGTATTACCTGCAGATATCATGGCATCCGCTTCGCCTTCTCTGACCATTCGACCAGCTACGACCATTGAAGCATCCTTTTTGCGGCGCACTGCCTTTACAGGCTCGTCCTGCGCATCTATCGTTTCGGATGCATGGCGAATGCTGAGGTTCGTCGGCAACGCTCTACCGTTCAGAACCGATTCAATTCGTTCCCGGTCACCAACCAGCGTAATGTCCGTATCCTTCCATTCCGCCGCCGCAGATAGCGCGCCCTCTACTGTCGCCTCAGGAGCATTATCTCCCCCCATGGCATCAATGGCGATCCGCATGCTGACTTCCTCCTTCGCTATACTCTTCCTCCGTGGAGCGATAAATGACAAAGTTGCCTTGGAACACCATTTCTTCTCCTACGTAGGCGAAAACTTCCACTTTAGCCTTCCCTTTTTGTTCTGGATTTGAACGTACATATGCCTTGGCAATGCACTTCTCACCTAAATGAACCGGGCGGACAAAGCGTATATCCGCTGATGCAGTCAATGCTATCTCATCATTAATCACAGCAACGGCCAATGAATTGGCCTGAGCAAATACATAATGCCCCCGCGCAATGCCAGTACGCGAAAAAACATGTTCCTCTTTAATCTCAAAAATCGAAATACCGCTTCGATCCAACTGCAGATCAACGATATCCCCGATCACTTCATGCAAAGGCAAGGAACGAACCTGGTCGTAGGAGCGCTCAGCCATCAGCTTTAGCCGTTCCCGCAATTCGGGGATTCCCAGCTCCATCCGGTCCAGCCGAATAGTCTGAATACTCACCTTCAGCTGTCTTGTCAATTCCTGATCCGTTACGAATGGATTATCATCAATTAATTGAGTCAGCCGCTGCTGTCTCTGTCTCTTCGGCAAACGTTCGATGTCAGTGACGCCTCCTTTCCCTACAATAAACCATCGTTCAGACGACAGTTCGGGTTACTTTACTTCACTTTCTAACGGCGAAACTTCAAGCCGATTTGTCTTCTTGTATGTATAAAGGAACCCCTTCGGCCCTTCTTTCTTAGAACCTGGTACTAAAACAGTATATAGCATGCTGACGTAAAAAGGAAGCATGCAGACAAAAAAAGTAGCGCCTCACTGAAGTGAAGCGCTACTTTTTCTGCGAAGATTCCAAAGAATCCGCTTATCGGACATTATTGAGAGATGATCTCTCTAGCTTTGTACGTTCCGCAAACTTTGCACACATGGTGAGCAAGTTTCAATTCGCCGCATTCGGAGCATTTCACCATACCTGGTACTGCCAGTTTAAAGTGAGTACGACGTTTGTCGCGACGAGTTTTGGATGTTCTCCGTTGAGGTACTGCCATTATTCCCACCTCCTTAACCAGATCAACCCCGCATAACGGGTATGACTTCTTATCTCATTCAAGACTGAAGAAAATGCCAGAAGCAATTATCTTACAGCCGGTGAATCAAGCCTGCAACATCCACGCATCGGTTCAGTAACTCTCCGGCACAAGCGGATGATGATTTTTCAGAATTGAACTCAATTCTCATTTAAAAAAATCCTTAAGCCCTGCCAGACGCGGATCAATCTTTTCCGTATCGCCATCGCTACTGTCATCGGAGCCAATACTCCAGTTTTGTCCGGTCTTTGGTGCGATTCCCTGACAATCCTCACTGCACAAAGGCGCAAACGGCACATGCAGTACAAACAGTTCTTCACAATACGGTGCAATGTCGAAGGAGTCCTCCGTCACTGCGATAAAATCGCCATCTTCATCCTCCTCTTCAACACTCGAAGAGGTTTGCTTGAACCGTTCACGGAATTCAATCTTTAAATCCTCGTGCATCGGGCTTAAACAGCGTGAGCAGAGCATGTCCAGACCTGCGGTCAACGTGCCTTCCACGCTCATCAACCCTTGACCCAGACTAACGGCGACCAAGTCGGTCTCCAGCGGGGAAACGGCCGTAACATCAGCACGATCATCCACCAATTCACTCACATTAAGAGATTCACGGATAGGAAAAGGACCGTCACTTGTTGCTACTTTGCGAAAAAATAGTTGCATCACTATCACTCCAAACAAACAAAAATTATTATACCGACTGATCGAGTCGTTTGTCAACACCTTTCACTTTACACCACTCACAAATCCACCGGTTTTCCAATGGTTCGACAAGTTTTATGCAGAAGCAAAAATGCATTGTGCTAAACATGTACTGATGAGTATTCGTACCCCCGCCACTCTTCGTGTACAATAATGCGAGTATAAAGCTTTTTCGTCCAGGTCTCAATGGTCTTGTTCATGCCGATGCTGAAAAATCAGTATAGCTGCCCTGAAAACAATCATTCACGGGTACTTAACCATTATTGTCAAAATAGTTATCCAATAAGCTACTATAAGAAAGGAGCCGACATACGGTCTTGAAAACACTCGGTATGATTGTAGAGTACAATCCCCTGCATAACGGACATGTCCATCACTGGGAGGAATCTCTTCGCATCACTGGTGCACAGCGCACAGTGGCTGTGATGAGTGGTCCTTTCCTTCAGCGAGGTGAACCCGCGATTATAGACAAATGGTCCCGCACCGAAATGGCACTTGCCATGGGTGTGGACCTGGTACTGGAGCTGCCTGTGGCCTATGCCGTCCAGCCTGCAGAATGGTTTGCCCGCGGAGCAGTCGCCCTGCTCCATGCGACGGGTATCGTAGACGCGCTCTGTTTCGGCAGCGAGAGCGGAGACATCGCCCCGCTGCGCGCGCTGGCCCGCGTGCTGGCGGCAGAGCCGGCCGAGCTCAAGGCCGGCATCGCGCAGCGCCTGAGCAGCGGCGCGAGCTATCCCGCTGCCTACGCGGGAGCCGCAGCCGCACTCGCGGCCGAAGGAGCGGACGGCGCTGCGCTCGCCGCCCTCATGCAGCAGCCCAACAATACGTTGGGGCTGCATTACTTGATTGCGCTGGAACGGCTGGGCAGCACAATCAAGCCCTTCACGGTAGCCCGCACGGGATCGGGCTACCATGAAGCCGTGGCCCCTGCGGACGGAGTCATCGCCAGTGCCACGGCCATTCGCCGTCTGCTGCTGGACGGCGGGCCGGAGGCCGCGTCGCCATACATACCTGCGGCGACACTGGGGATTTTGCGGCGCGAGTGGCAAGCCGAACGCGCTCCGCTGCATTGGGAAGCGTTCAGCCAGCCGCTGCTGAACGCCCTGATCACACGTAGCTCGCAGCAGCTGGCGGAGCTGCACGAGGTCACCGAAGGGCTGGAGCATCGTCTGCGACAATCGCTTTACACGCTGCCCCAGCCCTCTGTGGAGGCCCTGCTCGCCGCGATCAAGACAAGGCGCTATACTCGTACGAAGCTCCAGCGGATGTGTGCACATATTTTGCTAAATCATGCCAAAGCCGATATGACTCCGGCTGAGCTGGCGAAAGGTCCGGGCTATATCCGCGTGCTTGGCTTTAACAGGGCTGGACGCGAACTGCTGGCACGTATGAAGCAGACAGCCACCCTTCCGGTATGGGTCAAGCTGTCTGCCGGATCACATCCTCATCTGGACTGGGATACAGCCGCAGCCGCCATACATGCAGCCGGGATGCCACGCCCCGCCATCCGCGACATGTATGCTGATTACTTGCGACCGCCCATTATGGTTTGATGGGCAGCTTTTCCATATAATTCAGCGCATCGCCAAGTTTGCGAACCGGAACAAGCTTCATCCGGGTTCCAATTTGCTCAGCTTTGGTCTTGGCCTCTTTATAATTATCCGCAGGGACGAAAAACAAATCCGCACCCTGACGGTCAGCAGCAACTATTTTATACTTTGCACCACCAATCGCTCCAACCTGACCGTCCTTATCAATGGTACCCGTACCGGCTACACGATATCCCTTACTCAAATCACCTGGTGTCAGTTGGTTATAGATTTCCATGGTAAACATCAAACCTGCCGAAGGACCGCCAACATCCGTAGATGTAAAATGAATCGTTTTACGTCCATCCTTCGGCTCTACCTTCTGTACCGTGGCAATACTGACGCCAAATCCGGAACGTTGCTTGCCCGTCTCACTGTCCGTAATGGTCGTTAAAGGAGCTTGCACGGACAGCAACTTTCCATCGCGCTTTAGCTTCACTTTAGCCATTATTCCCGGTTTTTCGTCCTCCAAAGCCTTCCGAATGGAACGATTATCGGTCACCCTCACGCCGTTCAGCTCCAATATTTCATCCCCGGGGTCAAACACGCTGCTCGATCCCGGGACCTTAAATACATACACGTAATCCGGCACAATGCGATAGGGGACATGGGCACGGGTGTAGGCAGCCTCCATCGCGGAAGATTGGGAATCCCCCATATACCATAACTGTTCTGCCGCATACTCGTCTTCACTTTTTCCATGCAGACGATCCTCTTTGCGCTGAATCTCCGAATTGCGGTCCAACTTGGACAGACCCAACATGATAACATTGGTATAACGCGCCGATACCGTCGTCATCATAAAGGCCCCCCGTTCGATGCTGTCACCCTCCCGGACTCTAACCATCGGTTTGATCTCATTTGCCCCACCTGGTCCGTAGATCAGATAAGGGGTTGGCATATAGACCAGCACATAGACCATTGCAGCCAGCATTAAGACATAACCGGTTGTAAAAAAAGCTCTTTTCCGGTTTATTCGTTTCATTGCTTCTCCCCCCTTCCAGCCTAACTTCTCCCATCTTATCCAAGTGCCTCTGTGCACCTGTTCTCAAGCCTTTCAAAAAAGCATACATTATTTACGACAACGTATACGAACAACCTATCCCAAGACAACGAACGTGAATAAACGCTGGAGATAGCATCCGACTCTCCTTAGCATATTTATGAGAGGTGAATTTTTTGATGCAAAAGGAAGCCCATTCCGCTCCTTATTGGACAACCGTACTGCTTGGCCTCGGAGCCATTTTGCTTGTACTGGCTGTTGTCGCCTCACCAGAAAAAGTATTTCAAGCCTCTACTCAAGGCCTTAAGCTATGGTGGAGTATTATTTTCCCAGCTATGCTACCTTTTTTGATGCTGTCCGAAATGCTCATCGCCTTTGGTCTAGTACATGGACTAGGTGTCCTGCTGGAGCCGTTTATGCGATTCTGGTTCCGTCTACCCGGACGAAGTGGCTGGGTGTTGGCCCTCGGCCTGACCGCGGGATTCCCGGCTGCTGCGGAAGCAGTACGCCAATGGTCACAACAGGAAGATATGACCGCGCTTCAGCTTCGACGTCTAACCGCCATCGCTCATTTCTGCAATCCGATTACCATCCTGCTCGTCATCGGGACAGGGCTACTGCACAATGCTGCCGTAGGCGTGATGTTACTTGCCGTTCACTGGATTTCCGGGCTGCTGGCAGGCTGGATCACCGCCAGACTACCTGTATCGTCCAAAGAATTGCAAAAACGGGAAACGCCAGCTGCCCTTCGGCGCACCTCAGTTTCCCGTACTTCTCCCTCCCTGATCCGATCCGCATGGGAAGCTACCCGTTCTGCCAGAGAACGGGACGGCCGCAGCTTCGGAAAACTGTTGGGCGAAACCGTATCCCATGCTGTACAGACGCTGATGGTGACAGGTGGATTCATTATTTTCTTTTCCGTACTGATTCGACTGCTGTCCATATACACAGGCCAAGGATCGCTTTCTTTCATATGGCCTGCTTGGATGGAAATCCATCTGGGTTCCTATGAAACCAGCCGTCTGCCCTACGATCTCCGTACACAAGCAGCGCTGATCAGTGCTGTGTTGGGCTGGGGCGGCCTGTGCGGCTGGCTTCAAATTACCGCCGTCACCAGACCTTCCGACAAGGGTATCACCTTCACCTTGTCACGAGTGCTCCATGGGATCATTGCTTTTGGACTTACCTTGGCGACATGGGTCCCGCTTAACCGCATCGTCAGCAATACAATTCCCGCTTACGTCAGTCGCAGTTCTGTGTCTTCTTTTGCGGAAAGCGTAAATGAATCCGGCACGCATCCTGTCATGGCCGAAGCCAGCAGCTTACTAACACAAATAGAAGGAACATCTATGTACCCCTGGCAACTAACCGTACTGTCCATTGCGCTGCTGGGTACAATTATAGTTACCCTGCTGGCCTTTTCCTTTATGACTTCATGGTGGAGCCGCCGCGATTTGCGTTGACCTTTGCACGCAGCGCGTCTTCCACCTCCGGTGCCACCAGATCTACAACCTTGCCATCAAAATGCGCAATTTCCTTCACCATACTGGAACTCAGATATGAATAAGCCGGATTGGTCATCATAAAGATCGTTTCCGCATCCGGGTTCAGCTTATGATTTGTAGAGGCTAATTGCAGCTCATATTCAAAATCAGTCACCGACCGGATTCCTCTGACAATAACTTGGGCCCCTTTTTGACGTACATAATTAGCTGTCAAATCACGGAAGCTGTCCACTTCAACGTTCGGGATATCGCGAGTTACCGTTCGCAGCAGCTCCATTCGTTCCTCAAGTGAAAACAGCGGATTTTTACTAATATTGTTAAGAACCGCGACAATCAATAGATCAAACTGTCTGGCTGCTCTTTGAATAATATCCTGGTGCCCCATTGTCACAGGATCAAAGGTTCCCGGATATACGGCAATACGTGGTTTGTGCTCAATCATGATGGTCCTCCCCGTCTGATTCGATGATGCCGAACTTGACCACTCCGGCTTCTGTATGTTCTTCGACATCCGATAAAGCATCGGCTGCAAAATGATAAATGGATAACGCCGTTTCCCCATAGACTGCTTTTCTAACCTGTTCGAACGGCCCGAAGCTTTCCGGATATTCATGTCCCGATTCATACTCCAGCACGATGATTGCATCTGAACGAAGCAAGTTCAATTCAACCATACGGCTCATCAATTCATCTCCGTGTTTGAGACGATAGGGCGGATCCAGAAAAACAGCATCAAAAAGAGCTCCACGTTTTGCCAGCGCCTTGAGCGCTCGTCCGGCATCATTGCGGAACACTTCAGCCTGTCCTTCCAATCCAGTTTTTCGCAAATTTTCTTTAATGACATCAATGCTTTTGGATTCCATATCAATAAAAACAGCCTTGTCCATCCCCCTGCTAAGCGCCTCTATACCCAGGCCACCACTGCCAGCAAACAGATCAAGTGCGACTCCCCCATCAAAATAAGGACCTATCATGCTAAATAGCGCTTCCTTGACCTTATCCGTGGTTGGCCGCGTCCCTGTGCCGGGAACTGCCTTTAACCGCCTTCCTTTGGCACTACCCGATACCACTCTCACGCTGAAACTCACCTATTTTCTATATGTGTTCATAACCATAGATTATGACGCTATCGTACCACATGCACCGCCGTTTGAAAAACTTAGGATGAGGCAGGTATAAAAAACCATTCCCTGGGCATCCTTAGGATATCGGCATTCAACCAATGTCGTAGACAACCGCGGAGAAGACTTACGTTTCCCCATAAGCTCTTCGTCCGGTTTCTCCTCTCCCATTCGGGCGCTCTTTAAATGGAGCGCCTGATTTTTTTTGCATAAAAAGGAGCTGCTTAAGAGCAGCTCTATGTATCATTTTTCTATTTCGGCATTTTGTTTATTTCAGTAGTTCCTCGGGTGTATCCCCTTGATAAACATACACGTAACTCGCCACTGATACAGCAAATGTAGCAAACATAGACAACGATGTGGCTAACCCATATACCATTTTTCTCATCATTCCACTCACCTCCTTCCCCGGATCAATGTTAGGCTTTGGACCAAAAAAGCAACAGCCACTACAGAGGAACCGATTACAAAATTAGTACATACAAGCAAGGAGGATAACAGCCGCAAGAGGGGATAAAACCGTACTGGAATGCGCGACTGCTTTTCAATTCTGGACGGGGCAAAACATAAAACGAAAATGAGAGCTATTCCGGTAAACAGGTTTGTCCACCCACTATTTAAGGCAATGCAGGATATGTAAGTAAAAGCTGCTGAGGTCACCAACACACATGTCATGCCCGTTTTCAAATGAATGCCTCCTGACATTTGGCGCAGTAGGGCGAAAGCGACGAGAATCGTAACAGCCTCTACCATACGCCCCGTGAAGAATGAGGCGAATAGTGTCAACACAATGATCAGGGACGCATTCAGAATGAGAGCAAGTGCGTATTTAAGTACCGCGACAGAGGCCGGATGATCAGGCACAGTACGTTTGATCTGGTTAGCAAGTTTGAAAGCCATCGCTTCAATCATCCCGGTATTCCTTTCCGATTGCATAATAGATGAAAAATCCCGAAACCAGTGCAAAAAATATCATACTTAACCATACCTCGTTATAGTAGAGCACAATAGAAGTTGAAATGAGAGACAGGATAATCAGCGTGATGACAATGCCATATTCCTCTTTGAACTTAAGCTTCTTGAAATTAGGGGAAAAGCCGATCCCTTTTCGAGACAACATCAATGAAATAAGCAGTCCTACTGCCGCGCTTACCACTTGTAGCTGATAGCCCTTCAAGGACCCATCCTGCAGCTCAGAAACCGGAAGATTGCCGAACATGACTTTTAAGAATACCGACTGAACAACGGCATATGCAAAATAACCTGTAACCGTCATAATACCGGACCACACAATCGGAATCTTCACGACCGTAGCGAGTAAAAAAATAAAAAGCAGCATATTTACGACAGGCACCAAATACGAAAGGGAAAACTCCTCTCGAAGCATATAACTTTGCATATTCATAATCAGGTTAACAAAAATGGCCTGCCATAGATAAGGGGTCATTTTAACTTTAAAAACACTCAAAATAAGCGCAAAAACAGCGACTCCCTCAAGTGTGGAGAAAAGCAAAAAGCCGATTGGCTTCAAAAGCATGCGTGCATCTCCTTTACAATTCCAACAAACCTCATCGGTGTATTCAAAAACTTGGATGTACATCGAATATAAAGGGCTGGGAGCTACTTTTCAAGAGGTCTTTTCAATTATTTCATAGATTTATTCAAGCACTTCAACCAAATGTTATCGGATGCTGCTTCAAGTTGTAGCTTAGGCAACACTTTCTTTGACCGAATCTCCCTGCTTGCGCACAGGCTTCATACGTGATATAAGCTTTTTCCCCCAACGGATGCCGGGCTGTTCAATCCACGAGTAGGTAAACCAAGATAGTCCGATGGTGACTAGCAACGTCATGATAAACATAAGTGCGAGGCTGACTAGGGGAGCAAAAGGTATTTTAACCTGTACGACTAGTCCCAGAGCCAGCATATGCGTCAAATACATGCTGTAGCTAAGGCGGCCGATCCATGACCATACCCGATTAAGCAGCCATATCGGCTGCCAGTGATACAAAGCATACGCTCCCAGCAGCAACCCGACACCTATGAGAACATCGGTCATGCCTTCTAAAAATGAAAATAGCACAGAAACAAGCAGCAAAACTCCACTAACCCGGTCTATACTTTTCCAATGCCGCTCGTCTTTCCAAATGAAAAACAACAATATACCTAGCCCAAAGACAGGCAATTGATTCGGAAACCATAAATACAGATAGTGCCCCCATAAAGAGTGATCACTAATCCATGGATATTGAACACTTACCGTATTTAGCCCCAAGCTTACCACAAGCGCCATCACGACAAACCACGTCGCATGGCGGACGGATCGGATCAGCTTAAATAATAGAGGGATAAACAGATAAAACATACATTCCACCGCAATGGACCATTCCACACCGATAATGCTGTTGATCCAGTACGGATTCAGACCATTCAAAAACAGGACATGAGCTGCGATATTGGCGGCAGTGACTCCCTCCTGATCCCCAAGCCAAAATCGTGGACCTGTCCCGTTCACAACTAAATAGATTCCTAACATCACGTAATACAAAGGAGCAATCCGAAAAAAACGACGCATCAGGTAAGCTGAAATTCTTTCACTCTTGTTACCCGAACGTCTGCTTAAGGACAAAAATAGCGTAAAAGCGCTGGCCATATAAAATAAAGCGACACCTTTGGCTCCTATACTCAAGCCTTTTTGCAACCAACCGTTTAATCCGTCCACATGCTGGCTGACATGCACAAGTAAAACTCCAATAATAGCCAGCGCCCTTAGCGTATCTACAAATTGCAGCTTGTCATCTTCCATTTTCCCCTTAGCTTCGGGCATCGTATCCCTCCATAACAGCCTCAAATGATACATTTCGTATCTATAATACACAAAATGTATCACTAAAGTAAATATCCTCGTTATGCAAAAAAAACACCTTCCGACCGCAAAGAAATACGGCCAAAAGATGTTCATTTTGTCATTTGTTTAAATGAAAAGGTACGGTCGTTACGATCACGTCTTTATAATTAATTAAATAAGCTCTCATCAGTAAGCTGGTCTGATTGTGTAGAATATTTTCCCACCAGTGCTTGGTGATGAATTGTGGAATGAGAACAGTGATATGGTCCTCGTCTGCTTTTTTCCACTCTACTGTATCGATGAACTTGCGAAGCGGATTAATAATGCTGCGATAACGGGATTTCAGTACGACCAAACGTATACCGACATCCCACTCTTCCCATTTCTGTTCCATTTTGCGAATTGCATCATCATCCACACCCACATATACGGCAACCACATTGTCCGACAAGGTTTTGGCATAGCTGATCGTATTCATGACGACTCGCGTAATGCCTGCCACCGGAATAATAATCGTATTGCCTTTCACCATAGGTTTATCCTTGGTAATATCAATGCGCAGTTGTTCAGCCGTATTTTTGTAATGCCTGTTGATCTTCATAAAGAAATACAGAACCAAAGGCAGGAAGATAAAGACTACCCACACCTGGCTAAACTTGGTGAAGATAAAGATGAGCGTAATCGACAGCGTGGTCAGCATCCCAACCGTATTAATAGCAAGTTTGACGATCCAGCCTGGCGGTTTGAGCTTGATCCAGCGAATCATCATACCAAGCTGTGAAAGGGTAAACGGGATAAATACCCCTACCGCATAAAGCGGGATCAGATTTTCTGTGTTGCCGCCAAATACGATGACCAGCAATGCCGAGAAGATACTCAGAAACAAAATACCATTAGAGTATCCGAGCCGATCTCCACGAACCATGAACATGTGCGGCATGTATTTGTCCTTCGCGAGCATAAAAGCAAGCAATGGAAAGGCCGAATAGGCTGTATTCGCCGCCAAAAACAAGATGAGCGCCGTCACGCCCTGAATGATGTAATACATCACACCGCGCCCGAAAGTGGCGTTCGCAATTTGCGAAATGACCGTTTCATGCGGATTAGGACGAACACCGTACCAATAAGCCAGCAAACTGATTCCGATAAACATACACCCGAGAATCAAACCCATCATCATTAGTGTAGTTGCTGCATTTTTGGCAGCTGGCTTGCGGAAGTTCGGAATGGCATTCGAGACAGCTTCTACCCCAGTTAACGCCGAGCAACCCGAGCTGAACGCCTTCAGTAACAGGAACAGGCTGACGTTGGATACCGTAGCTCCAAATTGCGGTGCTGCAGCATGAGCTCCCCCTGCCACGTAATGAATGATACCGCTAATAATCAAAACAAATATGGCAACAACAAATAAGTAAATCGGTACAGCCAGCACTGAGGCAGATTCTGTTACTCCGCGCAAGTTCATAATCGTCAAAAAGATGATCATAATTAGAGCAATGGCGATCCGATGATCATGTAACGATGGGAACGCCGATGTAATGGCATCTGTACCTGCTGATGAGCTAACTGCTACCGTCAGAATATAATCGACCAGCAAAGAACCGCCTGCAATCAGACTCGGACTCTTTCCCAAATTGTCCTGTGCAACAATGTACGCTCCTCCGCCACCAGGATAGGAAAAAATGGTCTGTCTATAAGACAGGATCAGAATGATCAGCAAACCCAATACCGCAATGGATATAGGAATGGAATACCATAGGGCAGCAAAGCCGGCTGTAATTAAAACCAGCAGAATTTGCTCCGTTCCATAAGCTACAGAGGATAAGGCATCTGAGGACAGAATGGCCAGTGCCTTGAGCTTATTCAGCTTCTCATCTTCAAGGGCCGTCGACTTTCGCGGACGACCGATTAATAATCTTTTGACTTTGCTCAGCATTTCGTTGACTCCTTCTTTGGATGAGGGTTTTGCAAAAGAATTATGGATCTTATGTTTATTATGTCACCTGCACATCAGATTGATGAAACAAATGAACTATTATTTTATACTCCCTCTTCCTGAAAAAAACAATAAGGAATGCTCCCTAAAAAGAGCATTCCCGAGTAAGAAAGAGCATTTCGATAAAATACCTTTATGTATACAGTAATTTGAACCTTTCCGGGGTAATTCCTTCAGCTCGGCGAAAAGTTGCCACAAAATGACTGGTATCTCGGAAGCCCACTCGCTCCGAAATCTCCTTTACTGTTAATTGCGGATATTCCGCCATCATTTCCTTGGCCTTCCGCAGCCGAATCACAATCAGATAAGCATACGAAGTCACACCAAACGCTTGCTTAAATAATGTATTTAAATGACGGGAGCTGACATTCATCATAACTGCCATATCACCTAGGCCCACATCTGGACTGGCATAATTTTGCTCCATAAAGGCCAGTACAGGGGTTAATCGTTCCACATTATGGGATAGGGAAGGCATCGAGCTATGTTGTCCATGTTTACGCAGCAGAGTCAGAAAACGATACATATTGGCCGAAGCATCTAATCCAGACAAATCACGTTCACTAACCATGGAATGAAGCATCGTTTCCCCAAAACTGTGCAGCTCGCTATCCGGGTCCCAATGATACCCACGCGTATGCTTCAACCCCAGTGCAGTCAGTACAGCAGCGGCGATGGGGCCGTCAAATGTAATGTATAACGTTCGCCATACCTTGGTCGCCCGTCTGTATGCATGGGATTCCCCAGGTAGCAGCAGAACTCCAGACTGCTCCCCCAGACGAAAGGTCCCCCCTTTAAATGTAAACATCCCTTCACCAGACACCGTCTGAATCCAGTGAAAGCACGGATAGCCCTCTGGACGGGACACATCCTCCTGCCTGCTGTTAAATCCGATACTTTCAATAAAAAGGGGTAAAGAGTGCTCACGCGTAGTCAGGAAAAATCGCAAATGATGGGGAGTTAAAATCATAAAAAGCACCTCCGGCGTATGCGGGTATGTATTTCTCATGTAGATCCATATTGTTATATACACGTTCATTTTATTATATTTAAAAGCAGTTATTTGTATTATAAGATAGAATTATTCTTATATACAGAGGTGATTGGCATGATAAGCAGTAAACTACCTAAAGTATTTTACGGTGGAGATTATAATCCTGAACAATGGGATGAGGCCACGCATCAGGAAGATTTACGGATGTTCAGGCAGGCAGGGATTGATATCGCCACGGTCAACGTATTCTCATGGGCCAAAATTCAATCCGACGAAATCACATATCATTTTGAATGGCTGGATCAATTGATTGACAGTCTTTATGAAAGCGATATCTTCGTTTGTCTAGCTACTAGCACGGCAGCGCATCCTGCTTGGATGGCTACTCGCTACCCCGACGTTCTCCGGGTGGACGCTGACGGACGGAAGCGGAAGTTCGGTGGTCGCCACAATTCTTGTCCGAACAGTCCTACGTATCGAAAATTTGCGGAGCAGATGGCTGGCCAACTTGCAGAACGATACAAAAACCATCCCGCGATCCTCGTGTGGCACGTGTCCAATGAGTACGGTGGGGATTGCTATTGTGATAACTGTGCGGCCGCATTCCGGGTGTGGCTCAAGCAAAAATACGGATCACTGGAAGAGCTAAACCGGGTGTGGAATACTTCCTTCTGGGGTCATACCTTCTATGATTGGGATGAAATCGTGCCACCAAATAATTTGAGCGAGCATTGGGGAGAAAATCACTCCTCCTTTCAGGGCATATCCCTCGATTATGCACGTTTTAATTCAGACAGTATGCTGGATTGCTATCTGCTGGAATACAACGCGATTAAAAAACATATTCCCCATGCCGTGATAACGACCAATCTGATGGGATTTTTCAAACAACTGGACTATTTTAAATGGGCTAAGCACATGGATATTGTATCTTGGGATAGTTATCCTGCGGCTAATACCCCGCCAAGCTATACCGCGATGGCACACGATCTGATGCGCGGCTTGAAGGATGGGCAACCCTTTATGCTGATGGAGCAAACACCGAGCCAGCAGAACTGGCAGGCGTATAATTCGCTTAAACGGCCCGGCGTTATGCGGTTATGGAGTTATCAGGCAGTCGCGCATGGCGCGGACACGGTCATGTTCTTCCAGCTTCGCCGCTCAATCGGCGCATGTGAGAAATTCCACGGGGCTGTTATTGAGCATGCCGGGCATGAGAACACACGTGTATTTCGCGAGGTGGCACAGCTTGGCAGTGAGCTTGGCGCATTAGGCAACACGCTACTTGACGCGACCGTCAATGCCAAAGTAGCCATTTTGTTTGATTGGGATAATTGGTGGGCATTGGAAAAATCAAGCGGTCCTTCTGTCGCCTTGAAATATGTGGATCAGGTGCATAAGTATTATGCGACCCTCTTCCGGCGTAACGTACAGATAGACCTGATTTCCGTTGATGCAAATTTCCAGAAATATGATCTCATTATCGCGCCTGTACTCTATATGGTCAAGCCAGGTACCGCCGAGAAGCTGGAACAATTCACAGAGCATGGAGGCACCTTCGTAACGACCTTTTTCAGTGGCATTGTAAATGAAAACGATTTGGTCACAACCGGAGGATATCCTGGTAAACTGCGTAACTTGCTCGGGATCTGGGTGGAGGAAATTGACGCGCTTCTGCCGGAATCATACAATCGCATTGTATTAAAAGAAAAGGTGGGCGTATTACAAGGTGAATATCAATGTGGTCTGCTCTGCGACCTGTTGCATAGCGAAGGTGCCGAGGTGCTGGCGGAATACGGCGATGATTTCTATCAGGGCATGCCAGTGCTGACACGCAATCGTTTCGGTCAAGGCGAGGCATGGTACGTTGCTTCAGATCCTGAAGAGACTTTCCTTGATGGCCTGCTGGGCTACATTTGTGAGCAAAAAGGGATTCCATCTCTGCTGCGCGCTCCTGCGGGTGTAGAAACCACTGTACGGACCAAAGATGGAAAATCATATCTGTTCATTCTGAATCATAACGCCCAGACGCAGCAATATCATCTGGATGATCAGAAAGGGAATGAGCTAATCAGCGGTAAATACCTGGAAGGAGATATTTCTATTGAAGGTTACGGCTTTCAAGTACTGGAGCTATCATAATCACTCAGATTTGACACATACAGTTCACTTTGCTGCATGAGTATAATCTAGGTATCAAAGGAGTTCATCATGAAACGACTGCTATGGATCGGCAGCTTGTCTTATTTTTTAATCGGCCTGGCACACGTGGTTGTAGGCTCCCTACTGCCTGTGTTGTTAGAGCATTACGGTAGAAACTATACGGATGGCGGTAGTCTAATCTTCGCTCAATTTTCCGGTTTTCTGGTTGGAGTCCTGCTGTCACCGTGGCTTGCCCGGAGTTTCGGCAAACGCCGAAGTCTGGTATTCGCCCTGCTCTTGCTGTGCGCGGCTGAAGTGCTATACTCATTGCTGCCGCCTTGGGGTTGGCTATATGCCGTCGGGGCAGCAGCGGGGTTTGGCTTCGGCATGGTAGAAACACTCATTGGCACTATTATTATCAGCGGCATTACTCAAGGAACGGGCGCGGCGATGAGCCGTCTGGAAGTCTTTTTTGGGATCGGCGCTTTGGCTATGCCCGCTATCGCCAGCCAACTCATCGCTCTTGGTTGGTGGCGATTGGCCTTTCCCATCATTTCCATGTTTGCAGCCGTGACCATTATAGCTTGGCTGCGCGGGTCCTTCGGCATGCTGGACGCTGTATTGGACCCACAGGAACACCGAGATAACAGCCTTAAGCGTTCGACTAATTCTCTGAAGTCACCCACGGAGAAAGTCTCTGAGGGTAGCCCTATTGGCAATTGGAAGCTACTTACACTATTTATCGTTTTTTTCTTTATCTATGTAGGAACAGAGATGAGCTTGGCCAATTTCCTGCCCTCCATGTTCATCGAACGGCTGGGCCTCACTCAAGCGGAGGCAGCACTCAGTGTCACCTGCTTCTGGCTAGCAATGGCTACCGGACGGTTGTTCGCAGGAAGTATTGCTGATCGGTACGGCTATGGTGTCTTTGTAGCCCTAAGCTCGCTTGCGGCGACCGTGCTGCTATGCGTGTTCCCGCTGATCAAAGGCACTGCCGGCGCCTTTGTACTTATCGCACTGCTGGGGCTGGGCATGTCGGGCATTTTTTCCATCGCACTTGTTTTTGCCAGTAAAATGATGCCAGGCACCGAAGAATCTACCACCAGCCTGCTTATAGGCGCAGGTGGAGTTGGGGGAGCTCTGCTGCCTTTATGGCTCGGAAATAGCATGGATCGTGGTGGAGCAGTCTCATCGGCGTGGTTGCTGGCAGGCTTCACATGTATCCTGTGCCTGCTTGGGGGCATCTTGTACGCCCTATATGTGCGCAAAAAGCGGCTTCAAACCGCCTCATCATGATATATACCTCTACTGGTGCCTTTGTCTGTTCCTTGGTTGTCATCCAAGTGCACATTCAAAGGTGCTTTTTTTACATACTAGACGAATGTACCTTGTACAGTAGCCTGTTTTTAGTCAAAATAGATCGTTTCCTATGAATCACAGGACAGATATCCATGCCTCCTCTAGATGAATGGAGTAGTATACAACAAACCATATGGAGGTGTTTGTATTGGGTCATCCTGAATTAAAACGAAAAAAAGGCCGTAAAAAAAATGTTTTTGTCCGTGCCTGGTTTGATAAGTTAGAAAAAAAGTTTGAGGAGAAACCCCCAAAGAGAAAAAGCCGCTCGAAACGGAAAGGGTTTGGGAAAGACATCATCGTCAAAAAGCAACTTGTAAGTGTGAATATTAATCATGGTGCTTTAGGGCCTGAAGGGGATTCTGGAACCATAGGTGATTTAGCGCAGTTCGGTTATATTTACAATGTGAAACCCCAAATTGTTCCGATTGAAGGGGATGTCATTTGGGATACGAACGGTATACTTACACCTGGAATTGCTCATGTTCCAGGAACTACACAGATTGCTGTATCCGATACTGGAAAATATGAAGTTCACTTTTCGGTGTCCGGTGTGGAACCTAACCAATTCGCCATCTTTATTAATGGCGCACTGGCTGTGGGAACTGTATACGGTTCAGGAGCCGGGACACAACAGAACACAGGGCAAGCCATCCTTGCTCTGGCATGCGGTGACATCCTTACTCTGCGAAACCATAGCTCTACTACTGCTGTTACCCTGCAAACACAAGCCGGAGGAACTCAAGCCAGCATAAACGCTTCTGTCCTCATTAGAAAATTGAGATAGGCTTGAACTCCCGCAAAGCCTCAGTGTACTAAAAAAGGGTTTATCCATACAGCGAGGATAAACCCTGAATATTTTAAAAAGCCATAATGATCCCTTTGTCATTGGCATACATTGAACTAATCCCTCTGGTGGACACAATATGAATATCTTTAAATTGATAGCGTTTCTTCAGCGCATTCATTAATTTTTCCGCCAGCCCAGGATTATTGCAGTGAGTAATGACAATGCTCTCTCCTTCGGTAGCCCGGCCACTTTTTTCAATAGTATCTGCCAACTTTTCGATAATTTGATTCTGGCCGCGTGCTTGAGTAAAAAATGCGATATTACCGTCACCATCCGAGCCTAAAATAGGCCTGATATGCAAGAGTGAAAGTATCTTCCCAGTGATTTTATTCATCCGCCCGTTCTTAACCAGATTATCTAGATTTTCTAAAACAAAGTAGGTTTTCATCTTGCTGATAAAGCTCTCCAAGGATGAAATAATTTCGCTTTTATGATATCCCTCGTCAATCAACTTGCGCAGTTTTAGAGCTAACAAGAGCTGTCCAGCCGAAGCGCTTTTCGAATCAAATACATGAACATCCGCCCCCTCTTCTTCCGCCATATCTTTTCCTACCAATGCACTGGAATACGAACTGGACAGGTTGCTGGATAATGTAATGGCAAAAGAAGTATGCGCACCTTGAAAGGCTTCCTTATATAGCATAGGTGACGGTGATGCGGATCCAATTTTGGTTGTACAGGCTTTCATTTCTTCCATAAACTGAGGTAAGTCCAATGTGTCATCATCTACGAAGCATTTATCTCCCAGCGTCATATTTAACGGGATCGTAGTAATCTGCATCTCTTCTCTAAGCTCTCTCGTTAAATCACAGCAGCTATCTGCTATTATTTTATATCTCACCCGGTACACCCTCACATTATGTTATTTTTCAATAGAACGCGCGTTCATAATACTCAAAGAAAGCTCAATTAACCGTATAAATTCCTTCACATTCTTCTCACCCAAACCTACTACAAGCGCTTCAAAATAACCTTCAATTCTCTCTTGCTTCTGTCTGATCAAGGATTCACCATTTACTGTGAGCCTTACACACATTCGTCGTCTGTCATGCTCAGACATTTCCATAGTCACATAGCCTTTTTTCCTTAATCCCGTAAGCGCTGCCGTAATTCTTGATCTGGATACATGCAGATCATCGCTGAGCAAGGAAGGATTAATTTCATCATCCCGGTGCTGAACTAAATATTGAAGCACATGGTTTTCCCCCTGAACAAGCTCCGTCAGGCTACTGAATAATTCCATGTCATAAATCCGGTTAACGGATTCTCTCAATTCGTCCCTTAGTTCATAATCTTTCATAGTGAACCTCCGCAACACACATAATACATACAGTTAACTATTAATACTATGTACTATAATGAATTGCCCACGATAATAACAATGAAATATTTGTGAATTTTTATACTTTATCCCCCTTGAATGTCCAGTAACAGGAGGTTTTATACAGTGGACTGTGAGACACCCAGAGGAGACAACAAGGAGTGTTTTATTGTATGTGGTTCTGGAAATGTGTTATATCATAGAATTTCAAGGAAAAGGGGGATTTGAGCAGCTCCAAATGAGATTGTTGTTTGGACTATATTAGAGAAGTATTAACATTTACAGGAAAAGGCCAACCACTAAATACGGGTTGACCTCATCATTTAAAGACTGTCTTACGTTTCTAAGAGAAAATGGACTAACTTTACAGCACCGTTTTAACCGTGTCTTGGACTTGCTTCAGCAGCCCTTTATAGCCATCTTCATCAAGGTAGCCGATACTTCCAAGCAGCAAGTGACCGACGGATTCAATTCCAACGAAATCAAAAATTCTCGTATCGGATGTGATCTTCAATCCTGCGGTCATACCGATTTCATCGTAGATTGCGTTGGGAGTACCATGTGTATTCACGATAAAACCTTTTTTACCTGTAAGCAGCTTATTAATCCCTTCCGCACCAGCCGTATATGCAAAGCCGTATGCAAATACACGATCAACGTAACCTTTCAGGATAGCCGGAAGACCTGTCCACCAAATGGGAGAAATAAAAGTAATCGTATCCGCTTGTGAGATGTATTCCTGCTCCACTTTGATATCAGCCGGAGTTTGCCCTGCTCTCATAGCGGCAGTATCCTCAGGTTTTAATACAGGTTGAAAATTAAGGGCATAAAGATCGCGTACAACGACTTCATCACCTTTTTCTTTCAAGGTATTTACAACCGTTTCGAGTATCGCGTGATTGAAGCTTTCTGCGTTTGAGTGAGCATAGATAATAAGATGTTTCATTTTAATAACCTCCAGATGTTTTATTGTTATTTTGATATTAATATAGATATCTATACATTTACTTAAAAAAATTTATAATCTGTTTTTGACATGCTCCAGCAAATATTCCAGTTGTTCTTTTTCTTCATCTTTGAGACCACCATAGATGGTTTCTTGTAATCTATTGGAGATCACCTCAAATACAGGCTCTATCTCTCTTCCCTTATCGGTCAGAAATATCAGGGTAACTCGGCTATCCTCCCTTTCTTTTTTTCTTTCGACATATCCCAACTTCACTAGCTTGTCGATCAAAACAGTGACCGTGGGTTGCTGACGAGAAATTTTTTGCGTCAATTCCTTAATAGAAAGCCCGTCGTTTTGATAAAGGAACATTAGGATTCCGCCATGAGTAGGAACAATCCCTTCAATTCCATTCGATTCGAGCTCAGACACAATCAATTTATTGATCGAGTCTCTAATGGTTCCTATCAGTGCAGCTGCATTATTTTTTAACATACAAGCATTATTACATAGACATCTATATATATCAAGTGTTGGTGTCAGTCTGAACTAAAAGCAAATATGACTTAATCTATAATGGTTCATGGTGGATTACTATCGCAGACGCATAAAAAAGCCAAAATACCCAAGTTCCTTACCTGACTTTGAGTATTTTGGCTTACAGTATTTATTTATGAAATGAAGAGATGTTCAAAGTATGATATGTTTTAGTTGAGCGTTTGAAGTATCTCAGGTGTAAAGGTTTGAAGATCATGAATTCGGCCTTCACGTATTTTCGTAGCCCATGCAGGATCGCCCAGAAGCGCACGCCCAACAGCTACCAGATCAAATTCATTGTTGTCGAGCCGTTCCAGAAGTTCATTAATATCTTGGTGTCCTGCCCCTTTCCCTTCGATATAACTTACAAAATCCTCATCCAGACCTACAGAGCCAACCGTAATCGTAGTTTTTCCAGTCAGCTTCTTCACCCATCCGGCAAAGCTCAAATCGGAGCCTTCAAATTCAGGTACCCAAAAGCGACGTGTCGAGCAATGGAAGATGTCCACGCCCGCTTCTACTAATACATTCAGGAATTGCTCCAGTTTATCCGGTGTATCGAACGGCTTTGCGTTGTAATCATTCATTTTCCATTGGGATAGGCGCATGGCAATAGGGTAGTCAGGGCCAACCTCAGCACGAATAGCTTCCACAAGCTCAATGGCGAATTGAGCACGTTTTATGATATCGCCACCATAGCGATCCGTACGTTGGTTCGTCCTCTCCCAAAAGAATTGATCAACCAGATAGCCGTGTGCTCCGTGAATTTCAACGCCGTCAAAACCCAGTCGTTTTGCATTCGCAGCTGCATCGACATAGGCGCGAATGACCTTGACAATTTCTTCTTCTGTCATCGGCTCGGTCACTTTATTGCCTTCCAGATCCAGCCCCGATGGACCAATCGATAGCGCTTCGGGATTCGGCTGAGATCCCAAAGGACGAGCCATCCCCATATGCCAAAGCTGTGGGAAAATTTTACTACCAGCTTCATGAACCTGTCTGACCACTTCAGCCCAACCGTTTAAAGCCGCTTCCCCATAAAAATTAGGTATCCTCGGCTCACTTGTTCCAGCCGGATGGTCAATCACTGCGCCTTCAGTAATAATAAGACCTACATCATTCTCTGCGCGACGGCGATAATAAGCGGCTACATCCGGTCCTGGCACACCATTTGGTGAAAAAGCGCGGCCCATTGACGGCATTACAATACGAGTCTGTAGGGTTAGATTATGAATGGTATAAGGTTGAAATAAAGCTTCTGTTGAATGAACATTTTGCGGTTGATTACTCAAGGATTGTACCTCCTCATTTTCTTTTATTCTTTTAAAGGATTATATATAAGGCTCGTGCATCATCAAACGGGGTGCAAGTGAAATGTTAGCAATGTTTAATTTATCATTCAACCGACAAAATGTTCATTCTGTTGCTTAACCAAAAGGGTTATGAAATTGTTGTATATCTAAATTCACTTGTTGACAAAACAACACATGTTTATAATGGGGGAATCATTTGATTTACCTGAAAGGAGTGTCTTTAGGATGCCTGGTGTAACTTCACCCAACCCAAACGATCCTCGCGTCATTCGAACACGTAGATTAATTCTCGACGCATTCGTTGACCAATTAAATAAGAAAGACTTCTACACGATTACGATCAATGACATTACCCAAAAAGCCACCATTAACCGCGCCACGTTCTATGCACATTTTCAAGATAAATATGCACTGCTTGAAACCCTTTTGTCAGATGCATTTTTGGAGTATGTTATCAAGAGGATTGATGCTGAGGCACGTTTGTCGGAGGAGATCATTCAGAAACTTATTCTTTCGTTATGTGACTATCACGACTCAAGTAACCAATGCGTTCATAAATATAATTCAGTGGCACCGATCCTGGAAGAACATATTAAGAATCAATTACAGCAATTCATACTTCAACTCATAACAAGAGAAGCCAATAATACAGACCAAAGAACGTTAGAACTTGCCGCGACCATTTTAAGCTGGTCCATTTATGGTGTAACCTTTCGCTGGAATGTGGAAGGAAAAAAAGAGTCTCCTACAGATTTAGCCGAGAGAGCTGTGCCTTTAATCTTCAATGGGGTTGTCTTATCTCTAGTCTCACAAATCTCTTAGTAGAAAATGCGAATAAAAAGGGCCGTTCCCAGTATACTTCGATCAGTTCCTGGGACAGCCCTTATAGTATTTAGTAAAATAATTGCCTCTTTTATTTAAAGAATTTTCTTAAACATCTCGATAACTTGTTCTTTGCTAGGTATAAACGGATTGCCCGGAGCGCAAGCATCCTTCATTGAGTTCTCGGCAAGCAGATCCAAATCCACTTCATTTACACCTAGTTCAGAAAGTTTGGAAGGAATCCCTACTTCCTTCGACAGGTCTTTGATTCTTTGGATTACATAGTCTGCGCATTCCTTATCCGTTTTCCCCTTATCTTCAAAACCGATGGCTTTAGCGATGGCACGAAACTTCTCCGGTACATGCTTGGCATTCTCCTCCTCCACGATTGGCAGCAGCATGGCATTACAAACACCATGAGGCAAATCGTAAACGCCGCCAAGCTGATGCGCCATCGCATGAACGTAACCCAATCCGGCATTATTAAATGCAAGTCCTCCCAGGAAAATAGCGTATACCATTTGCTCACGTGCTTCTATATCATGACCGTCTCTCACTGTACGAGCCAAATGATTAAAAACAATTTCTACTGCTGCCAAGGCAGTCGCATCCGTTACAGGATAGGAACCTGGAGTAACCAAAGCTTCAATGGCATGGGTCAAAGCATCTAGTCCTGTAGCTGCCGTTAACGCGGCCGGTTTGTCTACCATCAGTTCAGGATCATTAACTGAAATCGTAGCTACACTATTCTTATCAACCATAACCATCTTGACCTTGCGCTCTTCGTCCGTAATGACATAATTGATCGTGATTTCAGCAGATGTTCCTGCTGTGGTATTAATGGCGACAATAGGAAGCGATTTATGCTTGGATTTATGAACGCCCTCATACTCGGTTATATGTCCCCCATTGGTGGCAATAATGCCGATTCCCTTAGCCGTATCCTGTGGTGATCCTCCGCCAATCGAAATTAAAAAGTCACATTCATTTTCTTGCAGAAACTGAACACCATCATGTACATTTTTACAGGTCGGATTTGGTTTCACTTCATCGTATACCGCATAGTTCAATCCAATATCATCCAGCAAAGATGTAACCTTGCCTGCAATACCACTCTTCATCAAAAATTTATCCGTCACGACTAGAGCTTTGTTTAAATTCAGTTCTTTTATATACGGCCCAACTTCTTGCAAACAGCCTGTTCCCATCAGATTGATAGATGGTACAAAAAATACATGTGCGCTCATATAAAATCGGCCTCCTAAAGGATTCACTTCTTGTTGCCTCGCTAAATATAAGGGTATTTCTCAAAAGTGAAATATTTCACATGTATAATGTTATCTTTATTTTATTTTGATGTCAACAATTAAACACAGATATTTATTGGTTTTATTTTTGTTTGTTTACGTTTTTCGAATCAGTCCAATATTTGGTACACAACTAATCGGAGGAAGCCTCGTACAACTTAGATGAACACATTAACAACGAGGTGATGACAGCATGACAATCAACAAGGGAGTATTGCTGGCTCTGCTGGCAGTATCGCTACTCCAAGCAAACCCGTCTTATGCGAAGTCGGTACCGCTGACTCCGGTGACGACCGTTTATGTAGATGACCGCCCACTTCAGCTTGCTGCCCAGCCGCTGCTGCTAGAAGGAACAGCGCTCGTCCCGATGCGCCAGTTGTTTGAGGCACAAGGAGCCGAGCTTTCCTGGAACGCATCCAGCAAAACCGTAACAGCTACCAAAAATGACACGGTGCTGACCTACCGTATGGGGGAACTTGCTGCCACCTTAAACGGCAAAACGCTGTCCCTGAATGTTCCTGGACAAATTGTTGAGGGCAACACAATGATTCCACTACGTTTTGTGAGCGAGGCACTTGGGAGCACAGTGAAGTGGGATGCCCTGACCCGAGCGATTCGGATTGTCTCCAGTAACGATTTTTTTACAACGGTTCTTTCGGGAGTCAACCTGCGCAGCAAACCGGATTCGTCGGGAGCTTCCCCTTCCCTGCGGCTTATTCCAGCCGACGAAAAGGTTCATGTCATCCGTGAGGTCAATGCCCTCTGGCTGGAAGTGCGCACTAAAGACAACCTGACCGGATACATATCGGCTAAACCCAAATACAGCGATTATACCAGCTCATCCCTGGTGGAACGGCAGGGAGATGAACTCATCGCCTACGGAGAGAAATTCCTTGGTACTCCTTATGAATTCGGCGCAGCAAGCGGCCAGACATCGACCTTTGATTGTTCTTCTTTTGTGGGGGAAGTGTTCCGACATACGCTCTCCATCGACCTCCCCCGTGTCTCTTACGATCAGGCTAAAGAAGGCCAGAAGGTCGGGCTAAACGAGCTACGTAAAGGCGACCTGCTGTTCTTCAGCGCACGCGACCTGGAGATCGGCCATGTGGCGATCTATGCAGGGAACAACAAATTGTTGCATACATTCTCCAAAGAACGTGGCGTTCATTTTGACACGCTTGATGGTAAATGGCAGAATCGTTTCGTAACAGCCCGCAGGCTGTTTTAAGACAAACTGGATGGCTAATAATAGCGGGCTATTCTAGTACCACATTCAATATTTTCTGTTTGCATTTTTGCCGGACGCCTCCCTTGCGGTTTGCGTTCAGGTGGCAAAAGGTATTGATTCGTTCCCATTGTTCAACACGTAATTCGATCCTCTTCTCTAGCACTTTCTCTCAAAATCTTGGATCTTCCCCATCAGATCTGCTTAAATAGGATTAATAGAATGTGCAGAAAACACGAATATGTATGCTAATTATAGACAGGAGGAATCGTTATGCAATTTGAGACAAAACGGCTCATCATTCGTGATATTTGTACATCCGATTGGGGAAGTATACATACCTACACGTCATTGCCTGAAGTTACTAGGCACACAGCATGGGGACCCAATACAGAAGAAGATACAAAGGCATATATAGAACAAGTTCTAGCCTCACAGCAGGAAATGCCACGACAAGACTACGAACTAGCCATATGTCTGAAAAACACTGGAATCCTGATCGGCGGTGTTGGTATTCATGTCAAAGATACTAATGCAGAAATGGGCTATATTCTAAACCCAGATTATCAAGGAAAGGGTTATGCAACAGAAGCGGCACGAGCCCTGCTAGGCTTTGGATTTAGCACACTTGCTGTCCATCGTATTTATGCAACATGTCGTCCAGAAAATAAGGCTTCTGAGAAGATTATGCAACAGATCGGAATGCAACGTGAAGGTATAATGCGAGAACACTGGTACTACAAAGGCGAATTTCACGATTCATATTTGTACTCTATTCTTTCTGAGGAATATAACAGGACATAAAAGGTATTGTTTACATCTTGGGAAGCATGTTGCTGCGATAAATTGATAGTAAACCATTTTGACTATCTAGTTTGAAAATATATATCGTTGGAAATAGGTGTTGTTAAGAACGTGTCTGAGCCATTCTATGAGGAGTTTTAACGACAAATAGGTTCGAGGAACTTCTCTGAACGATACAATTTTTAATTAAGGAGGGAACAACATGGAAGCTTTTGCAGAATATTTAGCGCATATTGATAACCCCCAACATCGGGCTCGAACGCAAGAAGTATTGGCTTGGGTAACCAAGAAATTTCTAAATTTAATGTCAAAAATTGCGTGGAATCAGCCTATGTTTACGGATCACAGCACATTTATTATTGGCTTTAGCGTAGCCAAACATCATTTGGCCGTTGCCCCTGAAAAGGCAGGGATTAATCATTTTTCTGAGTTAATTGTGCAGGCGGGCTATGATCACACCAAGCAGTTGGTACGTATCCAGTGGGATAGTCCAGTTGATTTCTCATTACTTGAGAAAATGATCGAGTTTAATATTTTGGATAAGGCAGACTGTTCAACCTTTTGGCGGGAATAAAAAAAGGTTCCTTTTCTCGTAAAACTATACACCGAGCATCACAAATAAGTGTTTTTCTTCTCACCCCCTCTACCATCCTTCGAAATCTCATCAGGCTAATGCCCCTTAAAGCGGCTTTATGCTATAATGTGGAAAGTATGGATTGTTACATGCACAGGAGGATTGGAGAAAAATGATTGGGAAATTTTTAATTTTCTCTCTACTATGGAGTTTGCTCGGCAACCCGTTTCTGGCACTGCTCGTACTCTTAATCGTGATCTATATATTGGATCGTAGCTTTGTCGGTGTATTGCCCAGCATCAGCAAACCATGGAAAAGAAGACGCAATGCCGCTCGATTGCGCCAACAGATTGCGCTAAACACCAACGATGTGGCTGCTAGGTTCGATTTGGCTCGTATCTGGATCGAAAGCAAGAAATATCCGCAGGCTTTGGAGCTCTTATTGGAAATTCAATCCCGTTATGAAGACTCAGCAGACTATTGGAACGCACGGGGAACGGCTGAAGTACATACAAACCATCTGGAGGATGGAGAACAACATTTACTAAAAGCACTGGATATTAACCCGCGGGTACAGTACGGTGAGCCTTATTTGCATTTAGCCGCTGCTTTCAAGGAACGTGACGTCAATAAGTCGCTTCATTATCTGCAGCAATTTCAGGAGATTCAGTCTTCTTCCAGCGAGGGTTATTATCTGACAGGCTTGATGTACCGTATGCTGGGACGCAAGGATGAAGCCACTATAGCCTTTAACCAGTCCATTGCCGTCTATCGTTCTCTACCCAAATACCGCAAACGAAGTGAGCGCAAGTGGGCTGCGCGTAGCTTATTCCGTAAATCAATCGGCTAAACAGCGCCTACTAACGCAAACAAAGAGGTTCATAATGGTCAGTTTCTACTGTCATCATGAACCTCTTTCTTTAATATACTTTGTCTGATCCAAAGCATCCTCTCACGCTCGCCTTAATGGCGCATAACCAAGCCGATTCAACTCTTCCGCAATCACGCGATAACCACGACTGTTCGGATGCACCCGGTCTAACGAAAGTAGTGCCCGTTCATAGCCCTCAAATGCGGGATAACTATTCGCCACCCGGTAATTCGGTCCGCCTAATGTATAGAGAAACGAGTTGTACTGACGCACATATACTCCCGCCTCCCTTACTTCTGGAAAAGGATTATATAATCCCACCATTCGAATGATAAATGGCTCACGCTGACCGGACTTTATCTGATACAGGGCATGTACAATTTGGCGTACATGTTCTTTTGTGTGATTCAACGCTTGTGGAATGGAAGAACCCGACAAGCCGGACCCTCCAGCAAGGGCGCTGATGTATGGGCGCAGATCATTCCCGCCGATCGTTACCGTTATAAGTTCAGCCCGGCTGATCGCCGACCGAAAAAGTGGATTGTTGCGGACCATGGACAGCAACTCCTGCGATGTCAGCCCGTTAATTCCCAGATTCTCGTAACTGACTGGCGTACGCAGATGTCTTTCTGCCATTCGCCGATAGATAGGTACAAATCCGCCGCTCAGCAACGTCCCTGCACCTGTTGTTAAAGAATCTCCAATCGCTGTGTAGTGGTACGCCAATGAAACCCACCTCCCTCTTTCTGCATAACATATCTTATGTAGAAAGAGGGACGCGGGACCCGGAGATTCGCTTATTCTTCGTCTATTTCATATACACAATGGAATTGCCCACCATCCGGCAAATCCTCTGATCCATACACGGCAAAGCCCACGTTGCGGAAAAAATCTGCCCCCTCCGCATCCGTGTCCACAGTAAGCCGTTTTGGATTACGCTCCTGAATGAGCGTAAGTAGCATACCTCTGGCATATCCTCTATAGCGGTTTTCAGGCAACACGGCCAGATGGCGAATTACAGTTGTTCCATCCTCCTGGTCCTCAAAGCCGACAATACCTACAATAAGTCCTTCATCTTCTACACCGAACAGCTTCCAGTCATCCGAGGCTTGATAGGTACGTAAAGCTGCTTCTCCGCGTTCAGGGTGATCCAGCACGGCGTAGGTTAACAGCTCCAGAACTTCCTCACGATCTGAATCTATTTTTATATTTTTAAACATTGTTTGTCGTCTCTCCTTAATATCCTAAAATTAGGATTTCACTCTAATTCTCCATAATAAGCAACGGCCAGTTATCAAGCCATTGCTTCTCAAATACACGCTGACGATAAGCCGTTGTGTGACGAAACAAAGGGCTTTGTCGTACCCGCATATCCAGCAGATCTTCCAATCCATGCGGACAAATGACCTCTATTTGATCCTTGTCATTCAATCTAACCGCCACCGCCGTTGCCGTCTCTGGCCAGCGGCTCATCGCATCCTCTACCGAGGAATAAGGAGCCTCCCCGTTGCGAAAATGCATCCGAGCCTGATTTTTGACAGACCAGTTACGTCCGGCCTGCTTACGGTTCAAGGACAACTCTAGATACTCATCTCGTTCCTCTAGCGTGTTTTTCGGGTCAAAATAGATAACATCTATATCGTTTAAAGGTGTAGCCGTTGTATAGCCATGGAGCTTATCCCAAACGCGGTTACGTACATAGCCTGCGGCAATACATCCTTGCGGCAACTTCAGCTCTCGCACATAGCGCAAGTCTTCCAGTACCTGCGGATCATTCATATATTGTATGACTCGTAGCACATCTTCTTCCGCCTTCATCCTGCACTCAACTCCCTTTTTATGATGACAGTTGCTGCACCGATTCTCCTCCTTGAGCCGCGATCCGTGCTGTACGCTGCACCAGGCGGCGGCGTGCGACCAGAAGGAACGGAATACCAATCACAACCGACAGGGCAACCGGAACAAAAACAACAAGCGGCGCCGTTTGACCATAGATATCCAGCAACCAGCCACCAAATAAAGGAGCCAGCACGCTTCCCAAATTATTAAAGCCGATTGTACCGAAGTAGGTCCCTTTATATTGAGCATCTGCAATTTGGTCAATCAATACGTCCAGCATCGTGAACAATAGCACTTCACCAACCGTAAACAGCACCATATCCAGTATAAACATCCAGCCTGAGTTTAGCATACCGCACAGCAACAGGCTGACCGCAATACATATATTCCCTGCAATCAGGGAATTCACCGGGGAAAATCGGCTTGCCAGCCGCACCAGCGGATATTGAAATGCCAATACACAAACCGCGTTGACCGTCAGCATATATGTAAACCATCGAGTTCCTTCCGTGAAGGATAAGGACAAGAATTGAGGCATTGTGGAATTGGAATGCGCATAGCCCATCACACAAAATACCGTTCCCAGCAAAATCGGCATAAACACCGGATCACGGCTGGCTGTACGGAATGCCTCAGCCATTCGCAGTGGAACCTCTCCCGCCGCTGTACCTATATGCAGATCCGATGCATAACGGGCAAATTGGATCAACAGCAGTACCCCGTATAGTGCGTACACACCAGCAGCTACCATAAACGGCGTACCATTGGATGCAGATCCTAACATCAAACCAAGCAACGGTCCTGCCACTACCCCAACATTAATGGCCGCATATCTCATATTATAGATAAGCAGTCTTTTCTCCTTGGGGGTTACATCTGATAACAGCGCCCGCGAGGTTGGCTCGAACAAGGACCTGCACAGTCCATTAAGAGCATTAATGACAAAAAAGGCCCAGGCCGCTTCCGCCAACGCAAAAGCAACGAATACAAGCGCCCAGCTCGCAATGGACACCAACATCACCTTACGCCGTCCGATTCGATCTGAAATATATCCACCGTAAAAGCTGGCAAAAATGCCGACCAACGAGCTTACCGACACGATCACCCCCGTATGAAAGGGGGTCACCCCTAAACGGGTGGTAAGGTAAATTGACAAAAACGGGATGCTCATGGATGTCGCCATCCGCCCGAAAATAGTACCGACAATAATCGTCCAGGCCAGCGGGTGAATGGAACGCAACTGTTCTTTCATATATGCCTCTTACGTTCTCCTTTCGCGTGAAAGTCTAATAAGGGGGGAAAACGGTCTAGCGCTGGTGAATATAACGTTCCAGTTCTAAACACGTTGCTTGATAGACAGATTGGAGCGCAGACAACTTCGCTTTCGCATTCTCGAGTCGGTTCTCCCGTGCAAGCTGTTCAATATCGGACAGCAACGAGGACAAACGCCCGACACCCAGACTCACGCTGCCTGATTTCAACTCATGAGCAGCCTCTACTACTTTTGTGACTTCGCCCGCAGCAGCCAGTTCTCTTAACTTATTGATTTTGGCAGGTGTATCACTTGTATACATTTCGACCAATGACTCCAGTAGTGCCGTGCTGCCATCCTCGTCCAGCAGCATAATTTCACGTATAACTTCCTTATCCAAAATCGGCTCGGTTTCCGGCTTTGGAAGCCATTTGACAAGCTTTTCAGAGAGCTTTTCAATCGTTACTGGCTTTATCAAGTAATCGTTCACTCCAACCTCCCGGCCCCGTGCCTGATCCTCCTCAGACACATTTCCGGTCAAAGAAATGATCGGTACAGGTGGTTGCTGGTTTTCTGATTCTCTCTGGCGGATCGCTTTTGCCGCATCATGACCATTTAGCAGAGGCATGTAATGATCCATTAGAATACAAGCGTAGGATCGTTCGGAGGCCGCTTTTACAGCAGCTTGTCCATCCTCAGCAAAATCAATATGCTGGAATCCCAAATGGTTAAGCTGTAATTGCACCACCTGACGATTTACCCGATTATCCTCAGCCACCAAAATAGTTTGAGAATGACTATGCTCACGCAGCAACTCGCTAAATACCTTTAAATCACCATTTTCATGCTTCTCCATTTCGTCTGCCTGCCCCGATCCTTTCATGAAGGGAATTTCAAACCAGAACGTAGAGCCTTGGCCTTCTTCACTGATGACCCCAATTTCTCCCTGCATGAGTTCCACAAATGAACTGCATATCCATAGCCCCAAACCCGTTCCTCCATATTGGGAGGCACTGCCTTCACCGGCTTGTACATAAGGCTGAAACAGCTTATTCTGATCCTCCGGTGAAATCCCAATACCCGAATCCTGCACCTCAAACCGAACACGTTGGGAATCTTTTGTTTCTTCCACTAATTTTGTTCGAACGATGAGCAATCCTTCACTCGTAAATTTATTCGCATTGTTCAACAGATTGAGCAAGATCTGCATGATCCTTGCCGAATCTCCCTCCAGATGCTCTGCCACATCGGTATCGGTCTCTATACTCAAACGGTTACCCATCTGATAGATTTGCGGCTCCAACAACTGAGCAACATGGCCCATAATCGCCTCAACTCTAACGTTTCCGATCTCCAGTTCCATCTGTCCTGCTTCCATTTTGGATATATCAAGCAGATTATTAATCATATTCAACAACAGGGAGGCTGACTCACGTATCACACTGATGGCCTGCCGTTGATCTGGGGAAATTTTGGATGAACCTAACATTTCGATCATTCCAAGTATTCCGTTCATTGGCGTTCTGAATTCATGACTAACCACAGCCAGAAAAGTGCTCTTTAGGTCATTAGCCCGTACCGCTTCTTCCTTCGTCCGTGATAATTCCGCATTGCTTTTGGCAAGCTGACGCTGTAGATTAACCAGCTCGTTGTTCATTGATGAAAATTCATTCAGCAGCTTTTCTTCCTCAGCCTTGCCTTTCACAATCTCATCCGTTAATTGTTCGACTGTTTTCCGCAGGACAGCCATTTCTGCTGTCGGTTCCTTCATATTAAAAGGCCCCCTTTACAAAATGACTTACAGGTTCACAAAACTAACCTTATTTCCTGAGCGAAAGTAAGTCACCCGCAACCTCCAGCGCTTCTTCCGCACCTGGCGCGTATCCGTCCGCCCCTACTTCTTGCCACAAGAGGGAATCGAGATTAAAAGGCAAGCCTCCGACCATAATTTTCACATGGCTAGTCGTTGGGTCTTGCCGAATGAGAGCAATTAACTCTTTCACTAGATGGACATGGTAAGCCATGGTAGCTGAGATAGCTACTACATCCGCCTTGTAACTCACAATGGCCTGAAGCAGACTCCGGTTAGGTACATTGGCGCCTAAATAATACGTATCCCAACCATCCATTTCAAATATATCAGCCAGCATGCGCACTCCAATTTCATGCTGCTCGCTGCCTACACACGCCGCCACGAGGCAGCGTTCCTCACTTCCACTCCCCATCCATCTAGGGTACAGGCTGGAAATAATAAATTGAGTCACGGCAGTGCAAAAATGCTCTTGACCGACGGTGATTTTGCCTTCATGCCATAGACGGCCTATTTCATATTGCGAAATTTGAAAAATATATTTATAAGTATGTTGAATAGAGATACCCTCATCCAGCAAGCGAACGATCCAATCCAAAGCCTGTCTGCGATTACCTGAGAGTAAATACTCCAAATACTGAGCCACGTCAGTAGCATAGGGATTATCACCTGTAATAAAAGAGGCATACTCCTCTTTCTTTCCAATTTGCTGTATCCCCAAATCCAGATGCTCCAGCACCATGGTTTTATCCGTATGGTCGAAGTGCTTTACCAACGTCTCCTGAATTAATCTGAAATTAATGCTCAAATCTTCTTGGGTTATGCCGAAACCCTCCAGAAGCTTTTTTAACCAGGAAACATACTGTGTAAATAAAATAGGGCTGTTCATGATTACACTTTCAGCCAAATAGTTCAAACTATATATGGAATCTTGTTTTGTCTTTATTTTACCGTTATCCCCAAAACGCTGCAAAAGATCGGGCTGTAATTCGTATTGCTTATAGGTAACTAATTCAGCCAAAGCTCCTGCTTGCATCAATAGCGATTCACCTGCGGTATATTGCTGTATACTCATGTACAGCTCCTTCCCCGACAAGGTTTTGTATTTGGAACAGGTACTGGGGATTTGTTCCGGACGTGACTATTAGACAATTATACCTGATTTGCGTCCCTACATTAACCCTACTCCCCCATAATACGACAAAAAAATAAAATACCGAAAAGTCGGTATTTTATTTAAAGCAGATTTAACCTGTACATGCACCATTTATGATCCGTTACTCTTCTGCCCCTCAGCCGTTAGTCCAAGCTTTTTTAACAGATGAATAGCCTGCTCCTTCTCTTCCACAGATAAGCCATCCACGGTCTCCATAATGACACGATGATGCTGCGGGAATATTTGCTCAAAGAAGTGACGTCCCTCATCAGTCAATTCTGCATAAATCACACGCCGATCATCTTGCGAAGCACGACGGGTAAGCAAGTTTTTCTTCTGAAGTTTATCGACCACGTACGTAATATTCCCACTAGAGATTAGTACCTTTTCTCCAATTTTCTGTAAAGGCTGTGGCCCCCGATAATACAGCAGATCAAGCACACCAAATTCTGTTGTATTTAATCCATGACTATGAATGTCCCGATTCGTACGAGACGTGACCGAATTATAAGCACGAGCCAGAACAACGAACAAGTTAAGTGCTAGGTCCTGATCATCTGGTTTTACAGACATATTAACAGCCTCCGTTACTCATATCTTTATTCCAAGATATCTTAATTGTGTACTTTTGTCAAGTTTAAGCGTTCCTCCCCCTGCTCCTACGGCCTATAAACGGAGGAATTATCGTCTATTATGTGAAGGTTACAGTTCATTATGTAAAATAAGCCCGCTCTCAGTCAGTCTTAACACACTGATCCAGAGAGCAGGACGATTATATTGCAATCCCCAACTTCTTACGTAAAAGTACGTAGGCAACGCGGCCGCATAATACTCCCAGAACATTCAGTATAATGTCATCTACATCCATTGTACCTACGCCCAGTAGCATTTGGGATACCTCAAGAATGACCAGTGAGATCACTATCGTTACCAACAGACTGCCTATACTTCGCATGGACACCCAAATGATAGGCACAAGGATACCGAAGGGAATGAATACGCCAATATTACCGAGCAAATTAACACCCCATACCCGAAAAGGAAACGACTCCATTGCCCGCCAGTATTGCCTGATTGTATCAAATGGAACCATATTATACGAATACGGAGGTCCCGGTCGTAATGTACGACCAAAACCGAGAAACATCCAATATAATAGAAGCCCTGTATATAAAATCAATAACACCAATGCCACATGTTGAAACAGGCGGGTCCTAGACATTACTTGTTACGGACGTCGATCTGTCCATTGGCCCGTGCGATAATCACCTGGTCCGCCATATTAATGAACAGTCCGTTATCGACTACACCCGGAATTTGGTTCAAGCGGATTTCCAACTCCTGCGGATTCTCAATCGTACCATAGCGACAATCGGCAATATAATTACCGTTATCCGTAAGGAAGCGCTCGCCGTCTTTCATACGCCACTCCGCTTTGCAGCCCGTCTGCCGCAAGGCCTCCAACGTCCATTCACTGGCAAAGGGTACGACCTCAACGGGTAAAGGAAATGCACCCAGTACCTTCACATCCTTGGACTCATCGACAATAATAATTAATCGGTCGCTATTGCTTTCCACAATTTTCTCTCTCAGCAGGGCTCCGCCTCCACCTTTCACCAGCACCAGCTGCTCATTCACCTCATCTGCACCGTCGATGGTAACATCAAGCCTTCCAATCTGATCAAACGGAATGATGGGAATTCCCAGCTCCCTGGCCTGATCTTCCGAGGCTTGGGATGTAGCTACAGCCTGTATATGTAATCCTTGCGCTACACGCTCACCAATTTTTTGAATAGCCCAAAAGGCTGTCGAGCCTGTACCAAGTCCTACTTTCATGCCGTCCTGAATCGCCTCAACTGCTTTTTCGGCCGCTTTTTGCTTCAAATTCATTATCATCTCTCCCGCTATATAGGCTAGTATTGATCATCATCCATTTTATAAGAGAACGCTTTATATTAACAGAGACAGCTTTTTACCATAACAAAGGCTGTTTTCATCGTGTTCATACTCCCCAAATCGTTCAATAGGTTCGTATCCCCGCTTGGTATAGAGAGCAATCGCTTCAGGTTGAGCCGCTCCGGTCTCCAGTTTAATCCTTACCACTCCCCGTTTGCTGGCTTCCTCTTCCAAAAAAGATAATAGGCTCACCGCAATTCCTTGTCTGCGATAAGAGGAATCGACATAAAATCTTTTAAGCTCCATTTCTTCCGCATCTATAGGCCTAAGCCCTCCACAAGCCACCGGTTTTTCGTCCACATACACAACAGCGAAAAACATTTCTTTAACTTTCGGATTGGAAAAATCAACCAAGTAAATTTCATCGGCAGGATACCTTTCCAGCAAGTCCTCATCCAGCCTTTGAATCAACTTATGCAGATCCTCGTGATTACTCTCAACCTTTAAAATCGTAAGCTTGGACATTCTTCTTATCCCTCTTCTCTTTGCATGGATATAAAGACTCATTTGCAAACAATTCACAAAAACCGCGATAAATCAAGCATTTACAACGTTAAATATGAAAAATGTCCCAAATTGATAAGTGCATTTGACTCTATTATAAAGTATGATGGTTTCTGTTGAATAGTTGCTTATGGACTGTAATGAATTCAAATCTCAAGTTGAAGTATAAATTGGAATATACTGAAACACAGACAGCGTTTACCTATTAAAATTAATTTTTTATTGTGTAAGGTATTCATTTCAAGGGCTTTTCGTACGACATATATATAGGGATATCATACTTGTCTGTAAAAGGACTTAAGACCTATTACATAAAATTCAAGGGTCTATGATCTCGATTATTTTGTTTGTAAGGGGGACTTGATTATCTCATTCGATAAGCGGTTCAACACCATATACAAAAAATACAACCAGGGAGTGGAACATTTTGAAAAAGTGGAGTAGCTTATCATTCTTCACCAAAAACCTATTATTATCCTTCTTCAACATCGTATTGATTGGGCTAGTTCTTATTGTGTCCAGCTATTTGATCCAACGTACGATTTTGATAGACCAATTGCATGGGCAAGTGGAAAAAATCACATTGAAGTGGGCCCAGGGCATTAATTCCGATGAAGTAACCCAAGCGGTTCAAGAGAAAAATTATGATGGACCCATTCAAACCAAACTCCGCGCGTACCTAGATAACATCATGGCGACGAATCCAAATATCTCTCATGCCTATATTTTCGGGACGGAGCTCGAAAATGGCAATCTGACATCTATTGTGGCGATGCCAACGGATCTCAGAGAAGCATTTGAAAAAGATAAGATGCTCGTTGGCTCTATGTATGAGCAACCCAATGTCGTGGCAGTAGGCGTAACCGGTATGCTGGACAGTGGCAAACCAACATTCACCAGCTTCTACGATGATACTTTTGGTACATGGACGACTTTGATGACTCCGATTAAAGATCCAAGTGGCAAAATCTTTGCATATTTTGCAGTCGATGCAGATGCCGGTGCCGTACCTGCAGGATTGACCAAGCTGCTCATTAGCGGCGCTACCATTTTAGTGATTTTCCTACTGATCTGCCTGGCGCTTCAATATTGGGTTGTGAAACGTACGCTGTCCCCGATTAAGCAATTGATGTACGGTATCAGCGAAGTAAGCAGAGGAAATCTGGATGTTCAAATTCATGCAGGTCATGATGATTTAGGACTCGTAAATCAGAATTTCAACGATATGGTAAGTCATATTAACAGCATTATGACTAAAGTGAAGCAGACAACTGATGAAGTCAATGAATCCGCCAAAGAATTACTCGCAATCTGCGAACAAAACGGAATCAATTCCAACATCATCAATCAAAATATCAGTGAAATCACGGAGAATATCCGTTCGCAGGAAAAAGCAACAGGCGATAGTGCACGTGCCATGGCTGAAATGGCTTCGGTCATTCAAAATATTGCCACGAGTTCTTCCAATGTTGCGGAAGAAGCCAATTCGGTAGAGAAACGCTCTAACGAAGGCAACGAGATTGTAAGTAAGGTATCATCCCAAATGCACTTGATTACCGATACAGTAACCAATACTTCCCGTATCATCAAGTTGCTCGACAGTCGTTCGCAGGAAATTGGCAATATCATCAGTACCATTTCAGGCATCTCCAGTCAAACCAACCTGCTCGCTCTGAACGCTTCTATTGAAGCTGCGCGCGTTGGTGAAGAAGGTAAAGGCTTTGCCGTCGTTGCCAGTGAAGTACGTAAGCTGGCAGAACAATCTGCGGAGGCAACCAAACAGATTACATCACTGATTGAAGAAATTCAAAATGAAATCGGACAAGCTGTGAAGTCGATGGAGCAAGGAAACGTTGAAGTTCAAAACGGAATCGTCGTTGCTGGACAAGCAGGCGTGCTGTTCAATGATATTCTTCAAGCAACTAAAAATGTAGCATGGCAAATCCAAGAAGTATCCAGCGCTACTGAGCAAATATCTGCGGGTACACAGGAAATGACAGCGACAGCAGACGATCTTTCTTCCACTGTAACCAAAACAGCCAATAACAGTGTTCACATTGTGCAAACGGTGGAGGAACAAAAAGCTTCTTTGGATTCGATTATTGATTCATCCCATAAATTGACATCCATGTCTGAAGAGCTTCAAGAAATTACATCTTATTTCAAAATTGCAGACATCAACCGTAGCAAATCATAATAGCCATTTATCGACTTAAAGTTAATTTCATAAGTAAATCATTCATTCGGTAATGCCTCCCTCCTGTTCATGCATTTGAAGGGATCGGAGGCATTTACTGAGTTTACCATTTATATTAAGACATCATACATTCAGGAGGTTAGCGTAATGGCTTCATTACTACAAAACAGTACACAGACAACCCCTTCCCCATTCCTAGTTCCCTTGGATTATGCACGTATACAACGCAAGCATACATCCTCTACTTATCAAGTAGAGTTAGAAGCGTCCATCTCGGAACAATTAAATCAGCAAAAAACTGCGGGAGACAAACAAGCGTTGCTCTTATCAGCATATACTGCATGGGTATATCGCCTTTCCGCAGAAGAAGAAGTTTCTTTTTCTACTTTCGTGCCACAAACTGGTCTGCTTACAGCTTCGCTGACAGTCGAAAAGGAAACGACTTTTCATGAACTAGCAGACTTATTTCAGGAGATGCTCCGTCAGCCAAGTGCACACCTTGCGGAACCACAAGCCGATACTTCATTTTCGACAAATCTGCCTACGGACAGCGGTGTAGAATCCCGCATTATGGATTGGGCTGTCAGTGAACACAATGGCGCTTATCAAATACAGATACGATATGATCAATCACTCTTGCTGGAAACAACGGTTGTCCGATACGCAGAATACTTTGAAACCCTTTTGCGTGGCGCGCTAACCAACAGCCATGCACCTGTGAATTCAATTGATATATTATCGGATGCAGATCGAGCTGCTCACGAAGCTTTAAATAATACAGTCGTGAAATATCCTGAGCATCAAACTATTCATGGAATGTTTGAGGAGGCGGCTTCACAATACCCTGATCGTCCGGCTATTGCTTCCCACACTGGAGAGTACACGTACCGTGAGTTGAACGAACGCGCTAACCAAGTCGCACGTGTCTTGTTATCCAAAGGTCTTACCAAAGGTGAATTCGTGACCATCTTCATGGAACGGAGCTTAGAGACCGTTATTTCACTGCTTGGTATCCTAAAAGCCGGAGGCGTATATGTACCTGTTGATCCCGCCCACCCCGCTGACCGGAGTAGCTACATTGTCGAAGACACGCGTTCTCCTTTTGTATTAACAACTTCCGCACTTATGGAACAAGCGACTGAACTGTGCGGTTCTATTGAAACGGTAAAAGAAATTTTAGCTATTAACGGGCCGCTGGCAGGCTATGCTGCAAGCAATCCGAACGTTCGTGTAAGTCCGGATGATCTAGCTTATGTCATCTATACATCCGGCTCTACAGGCAAACCGAAAGGTGCCCTGATCGCTCACCGCGGTGTTGTTAACCTAGGAGCTGTCGTGCAACGCGATTGCGACATTACACCTCAGGATGTATTGACCCAATTTGCAACCTACAGCTTTGATGCATCCGTTTGGGATACCATTGGAGCCTTGTTTTACGGTGCAAAATTGTACTTGCTGTCTTCTGAAGAGCGTGTATCTGTTGAAGAATTCGCTGAAGCCATTGCACGTACAGGCACGACGATTATTACCATTTTGCCAACTGTATTCTTTAATCAGCTATCTACGTACTTGTCAGACGAAGGCTATCGCAAACTCGCTAAGGTACGGATTGTTACTGTAGCAGGCGAAGCGCTGTACGGCTCCCAAGTTCGAGCGTTCCAAAGCAAGTTCGGTACAGATACCGACATCGTAAACGTATACGGACCGACCGAATGCACCGTAGCGACAACGACCCATCGGGTCCGTGGTGCCGTGCCTGAGCATGTCGTCAATATCCCGATCGGCAAGCCGATTTACAATTACAAAGTGTATATCGTTAACGATGATAACAAGCTCTGCCCAGTCAATATTCCGGGTGAAGTATGTATTGCTACTCCTGCATTGGCCCATGGTTATCTCCATCAGCCAGAACGTACAGCGCAATCGTTCGTGGACAATCCTTTTGTTCCGGGTGAAAAAATGTACCGCTCGGGTGATATCGCCAAGCTGCTGCCAGACGGTACGATTGAATACGTAAGCCGCAAGGATTCGCAGCTCAAAATTCGTGGAAATCGGATTGAAATCGGAGAAATTGAAGATCATTTTTCCAAACATCCAGGTGTTCAGGACGTTGCTGTGGTAGCCGTCAAAGATCACACAGATCAGAACATGCTAGTTGGCTATTTCACCACTTCGGATGGACAATCCATTCCACAGGACGTTATTCAGTCTTATATTGGGGGCAAGCTACCTTCTTATTTTGTACCGAGCCATGTCGTTCATTTGGAAGCTATGCCAATTTCACCAACTGGCAAGATCGATCGCAAAAAGCTGGCCCTGCGGCCACTGCCGGAAGCGTCTGATCTTTCATTTGGCGGGGAACCTCTTCGCGAAGGAACCGAAACACTCATTGCCGAAGCATGGACTCAAGTGCTTGGTAAAAATAACATTGGCGCTACCGATGATTTCTTCCTGATCGGGGGCGACTCGCTTCGTGTCATTCATGTGCTGGCTATTCTGAAGCCACGTTATGGCGCGCTGCGCATCGGAGATTTTTTCCGCTACAAAACCGTTCGTGAGCTTGCTGAATACGTGGAACAATTAGGTACGGAACAAACGCAGCAACGCAAGCCACTCGCGATTCCTCAAGAAAAAATGGATTTGAATGAGCATCCTATTGAGCTGTCTGATGCTTCTGACTTAGCTGAAGTCCGCGACTTGCGCGTGATTTTGTTGACTGGAGCTACAGGCTATCTGGGCTCGCACATTTTGTATGACCTGCTTCAACGGACAGAAGCCAAAATATACGCGATGGTACGCCCTTCTCAGGACGGTCCATCTGGTATCGAGCGTATTCAGTCCGTATTGACGGGATATTTTGGACATGATATCTCCAGCTTGATCGAAGGACGAGTGAAGGCTGTCTATGGGGATCTGGAGCAAGCTGATCTGGGTCTCTCTTCTGTCGACCGCCATATGCTGGAGCACCAAATCGACGGCATTATTCACAGCGCCGCTGACGTACGTCATTTTGGTGATTCGGCAGCCTTCGATCGCACGAATGTGACCGGAACACTGGAACTGTTGAAAATCGCTCAAGCCAAGCCAGGAGTATCCTTCCATCATGTCTCCACTATGGGAATACCGGAGGATCTTGCTAACGAAGGAAAATGGGAGTCGGCATTGGAGCTTTCTGCCTTCCCAGACGAACTGAATGTGGACAACCTGTACACGAATAGTAAACTGGCTGCGGAGAAGCTGTTGTTCCAAGCAGCTCAAGCGGGTACGCCTGTCTCGATCTATCGCGCGGGTAATTTGACAGCCCATTCGGCCAACGGACGCTTCCAGCGAAATATTGATAGCAATGCTTATTATCGTATGATGAAGGCGATGCTGCTGCTGGGCAAAGCGCCACAAGCCGATTGGCATACGGACTTCACACCGATTGATTACGCCAGCCGTGCTATCGTAGAGCTGTCTGTTCATCAAAAAAGCGCAAACCGTATTTTCCATATCTGCAATCCGAACCCACTGCCATATGATGAACTGATCGCTATGGTAAACCAACTCGGTTACGCAGTAGAAACCCTGCCTTTTGACGATTACAGCGCCTGGTTGCTAAATCCGTCTTCCGGCATTCAGGAGGATGCACTTCACCTTGCTATGGGACAACTAGAAGGTGACGGAGCCAAGGATTCAGCTTACCGTTACGGATGCTCTGTAACCACAGCTCTGCTGGAACAAGCTGGCGTTCAATGCCCGGCAACCGACCTGAATTTTATTCGGAACATGATCCAGCATGCCGTCGAGATCGGTTACTTCCCGACCTCTTCACCGGTATCTGTAAAAGCTACACAGAGGTAACAAAGTTGTGATATTTCCCCCGCGTGTTTTCGGTATGATAGACTAGATTTTGCTAGTTTCATATCTAGTATAAACCTCTATACTTTCAGAATTTTTTTGCATGCGGGGGATGTCATTCAATGAAACACACTTTTTTTAAAAGAACGTTGCTAATCATAAGTTTGTTGGCTATTTTAGGAATTTTGGTGTATGAAGCACGTAGCATATACCACACACCTACAGTTAAAGGGGCTCATCGTACACGCACAGCTAATGCAGATCGACTGGTACGCCATTTATTTTCAATGACGCCTACACCAGATAAAGTATATTACCAAAACAAAGTAATTGTCCTGATGTATCATGAGGTGACCAAGACTCCACCTGATCCCGGTGCTCTCAAGCTTAGTAATTTAACGAGGCAGTTGGACGAAATGAAAGCTAACGGCTTCCACTGGATCACGATGAAAGAGTATACGGATTTTATTTTACATAAAGCCAAGGTTCCTGATAATGCGGTACTTATGACATTCGACGATGGCTACGAGTCCTTTTATACGGACACTTTTCCTGTGTTGAAAAAGTACCAGGTACCGGCAACCAATTTTCTCATCACGTCCACGATCAGCAATCCCAAACATATTGGTATTCCAAAGCTGACATGGGATCAAATTCATCAGATGCATGCTGAAGGCATTGATTTCTACAATCATACCAATGACCAGCATGCTTACGGATACTCCAACACAGCGCGCACCCAACAAAAGCCGCTTCTGATGGCTCCAGTGTATTCGAAAAAGCTGGGGCGAATGGAAACCGAGGATGAGTTCAAACAGCGAGTTTCTACCGATTTGGACATGGCTGACAAGAAGCTGTTCAAGCATCTACACAATGATCAGAATGTACTTGCCTTCCCTTATGGTGGGTATACCAAGGAGACGATGGAAATTTGCCGTTCCTTGGGTATTGACGTTACGTTTACGGTGAAACGCGGGATTAACTCGCCAGGGCAAACGAACGGCTATCGCGTCAATGCAGGTGGAATACACAATATTCCCGAAGTATTGGTGCAATACATGAAGGAAGGTGCTCCCCTTCGCCCACTTCCTTTTGCTCAAGGTCCCAACAAGGTATCCTAAACGTTGGCTAGCTTATTGAAGGATAAAAAAGAACCTTTAAAACCATTTTATGTCGTGGTTTTAAAGGTTCTTTTAATGTATGAGATGTAGATTAGGGCCAGATGCGAATTGCCGCGATAACAGCCAGATGTACCGGGTAAAAGCTACGCCACAACCAACGCGGTACCCGACTATAAAATCCGCTTTCTCCAGTTGCAAAACATACGATCAGAATACTGGACAGCAGACTAAAGTGCTGAAGATTCGCGTGATGCACCATGTCATACACTACGTTCAAAACAAAATGGGCTGCAATCATCATATATGAACGGGTGTATCGATAAATCAGAACCAACAGCAGTCCATAGGCTCCGTAATCCATCTGGCTGAGCTCCATAACCAGAGCTGAGACGACGTACAGGCACGTTACAGCCGTCCAATGCTTCAAGCGGGATGCAGCAGCCAACGCAAGCAACGAGGTCAATAGCGTCCAGATTACGTTCGGTCTAAGCACATCAAACGCCAGCATATAGGGCACCTGAGAAATCAGAGCCAGTCCGAGTAGACGGAGCATATAGCTCTGCATGTCTCGGGTATGAGTATATCCCGCATACAGCGCGTACGCGTAGATTGGAAAAGCAAGCCTGCCGGCAATTCTCCAAGCCGGATCCGTCGGAAAAAACACAAGTCCGACATGGTCAATCAGCATCGTCAGCATGGCCAACCAGTACATACAAGGCCCCCTTATTTATGTTTTACGTTTTATCTTCTGTCAAGCTCAGAATGGCGTTCATGATGTCCGTTTTCGTAACCCGTCCTACCAACTCCCGAATTGGAGTTGAGGAGCTACATTGCTCGTCCAAAACTGGAAGACAATTGACCTGATGCCGAATCAGTTTCGATATCGCTTCCAGTAAAGTGTCTTCTGGAGCAAGCGTCGTCATTTGGGCCCGGCGCGTCATTGCCATGGTCACCGGGACGGTGTGAAGATCGGTATGCCCCAGCATGACCTTCAGCAAATCCTTGCGGGTAACAATTCCAATGAGCTCCTGCTCCTCTCCTGTGACCATCAGGGTGCCTGTATTTTGCTGAAACAGCATCAGCACCGCATCATAGGCGGTAGTGTCACCGGAAATCAAAATCGGATCACTAAGTATATCCGCCACCGTCAGCTTTTTGAGCATGTTGCCGATATGACTATCATATTTAGGATGACGCCCTGGCAGGTAGCCTACCTTCGGCTTGGCATCCACCAGTCCGAGCATAACGAGCAGAGCAAGGTCAGAACGGAGAGTCGGACGCGTCAATCCCAGTGTTTCAGCAATTTTATCCCCCGTAACAGGTGCCAGACGCTGGACAATATCAACAATTTCCCGCTGTCTTTCAGACAGTTGAATAATGATTACCTCCTTATGGAGTGGGGTAGAATACATTATAAAGAGCGTAGATCGGTAAATTTCAGCATCTTCCGACAATTCATCAAATTTTAATCATACACCGCTTGTTTTCAAATTTAAAATGTGTCACAATTAAGAATGTAATACATACTAATTATAAGTTTAACGTGTGCAATATGCTACATTTATAATGAACTATTGTACATCGCATGTGATATGTATTATGTATTATATAAACCTGAGGAGGAAATCAAATGAAATTTTTCTTGGATACTGGTAACATTGAAGAAATCAAACGTATTGAACGTTTGGGTCTGGTTGATGGTGTAACAACGAACCCTTCACTGATCGCTAAGGAAGGTCGAGTGTTCAAGGAAGTCATTCAGGAGATTTGCAGTATCGTTGAAGGTCCCGTAAGTGCTGAGGTTATTGGTCTGAAGGCTGAAGATATGCTCAAAGAAGCTTATGATATCGCCAAGTGGGCACCGAACGTGGTTATCAAGCTTCCTATGACTGAAGATGGCTTGTATGCTTGTAACGAGCTGACCAAGAACGGAATCAAAACGAATGTAACACTGATTTTCTCCGCGGCTCAAGGTTTGATGGCAGCCAAAGCTGGCGCTACTTTTATCAGCCCGTTCGTAGGACGTCTGGATGATATCGCTGTTGATGGTATGAAGCTGATTCGTGAGCTGAGACAAATTTTGGACATTCATGGTCTGAAATCCGAAATCATCGCCGCATCCATCCGCAATATTAAGCATGTAGAAGATGCTGCTCTGTCTGGTGCACATATTGCCACCATTCCAGGTTCCTTGCTCCCTTCTCTGTGGAAACACCCACTGACAGACAGTGGTATCGAACGCTTCCTGAAGGACTGGGAAACCGTACCTAAAGCTTAATTCGCCAGTCATGGCAAACGATATTATATCAACCCAAACAGCCCGTATTTTACGGGCTGTTTTTTTTGCTGTAGTGATAGCAGAACCCAAAACGCTGAACAACTTTTTTTGACAAAATAACTTGTTGTTCATATAATTGTTATAACAACTAATTAATTTCAAAGTAATTTATGTACGGGAAACAGAAAGGAGTACCTATGAATAACTTGCCTCCCGATTGTTCCATTGGGATGTTGCTCGGGATTACTCACCGCAAAATGAGTCAGCAGCTCTTGCAGCGCCTCAAACCTTATGATATTTCCCCAGAGCAATGGTCGGTTCTGTTCCAAATCTATCAGGCTGAGGGTTTAAATCAGAAAGAAATTGCAGCTAAGGCCGTGAAGGACCAGCCTACCACGACTCGAATTATTGATTTGTTGGACAAGAAGGGCTGGGTACGGCGTGTAAATAGCCCACAGGATCGTCGGGCCTATTTGCTTCATCTGACTGAAACAGGCCGACAGCTTGTGGAGAAGACTCTTCCTGTCGAACTTGATACCAATCACGATTTTGTAAAAGGAATTTCCTCGGCCGATCTGAAGCAATTCCGCCAGACTCTTTTACAAATTCACGCCAACATGACCGAATCAGAAAAACAAGGAGAGAACGATTAATATGCAACAAGGCAAGCAACCTCTTTGGACCAAGGAATTTATCGTTCTTACGGTTTCCAATTTATTTTTGTTTCTGGAATTACAGATGATCCTATCTTCCATTCCTTCTTATGTGAAAAATACATTCCACGCTAGTTCCGTTCAGGTGAGTCTCGTTACCACCTTATTCGCTTTAAGTGCGATTGCAGCACGACTCTTTTCAGCCCGTATGCTGGAAAAGGGACATCGCAGTACCCTGATCTTCGTGGGACTGCTGTTTGCATTGGCAGGAACGCTGGGGTACAGTGTTTCGCCAACGATTACAGTGCTTCTGCTCATGCGGATGTTATTTGGGATTGGCTTCGGTATGAGTAGCACGGCCTTTCCAACGATGGCCTCTGACGTCATCCCGCCCAAACGTCTCGGTGAAGGAATGGGCTTCTTTAGTCTGTCCACTAGTCTAGCGATGTCGATTGGGCCGACCATCGGCATTTCGATGCTTCAATACGGGAGTTTCAACCTGCTTGCCTATACGACAGCAGCTGTAATTGTTGTGATATTCCCGTTGGCTTACTGGCTGATTCGTACACTACCCAAAGGGCACATCGAACCACCTATGGTTCCTTTGGAAGAAGGGCGAAAACCGGCATTTAACCGTAAATTGTGGGTTCCCGCCTTGTTGAACATGCTGATGTCTATCACATATGGTGGATTACTCGGCTTTATGGCGCTTTACGGGGATGAAGCAAATCTGGCACATCCGGCCTACTTTTTCCTGTTTAATGCGGTATCCGTGCTGATCGTGCGTCCCTTCTCGGGCCGTATTTATGACAAAAAAGGGGCAAAAGCACTGCTCATCCCTGGCTCCCTGTTTTTAATTGGCGGTCTGATCCTGCTTTCCTACGCACACAGTGATGTCTTCATGTATATGTCTGCTCTTTGCTACGGTATCGGGTTTGGTGTCATGCAGCCGACCCTCCAAACCTGGATGATTCAGGTCGTGTCTCCTAAACAGAGGGGCATGGCAAACGGTATGTTTCTCAATTCCCTCGATTTCGGGGTTGCAGCCGGAGCGCTTATACTTGGCATTATCGCCAAAGCAAGTGATTATGCGTGGATGTACCGTCTTTCCTCGCTGTTTGTTGTACTGTTCTTACTGATCTATGTCATACAAATCGTTGTGAGCCGCAAGCCTAAGACGCATCTCCCTCTAGAAGGGTAAGACTATATTTTACAAATGAACATTAGCTCTTACTTGCTTAGTTATCAAAAACACCCGTTGCCATGGTTTCATGGACAATGGGTGCTTTTTCATTTATTTCGCAGGAGTTTTGCGTCTTAGCTTGGGAGAACGAGGCTTTTCTCGGGACACGCTTGTTTGCTCCTCATTTACACTCATACGGTCCGTGGATTTGTCATCTGTGGGTTCATCCTGCTTGGGTCTGACTGCAAACAGCATCAGCAGAGCTGCAATGCCTCCCACTGCGGCCATCACGCCAAAGAGCAGACCATGTCCACTGCTGCCCAGCAGCAAGGATACAACCGGAGGGCCTAGTGACACCCCTACAAAGCGCATGCTGCTATACAGGGCAGTAATGGTTCCGCGTTCCTCTTTTTCAATTCCCTTTGTAATGAGAGAATCCAAACAAGGCAGCGCAAGCCCAATTCCGCCGCCCCCTAACGTAAACAGTCCGATCACCGCATAAATATTTTGGATAAATCCGAGAATGGCAAAACTGATCGTCAATATGGCCAAACCACTAAAACCGATCCACTTCATGCGCTTTTTGTGCTTGCCGATGATCTTGCCTCCTACATAAGAGCACAGACAGAGGGAAATCAACGGAATGGCTAACACAAAACCTTTCCACACTCCATGGAGGTTGTAACGACTTTCCAAGAAGTCGGATAAGTAGAACAAGACGCCAAAAATGACAAACATACAAATGCCGCCCATAGCGAAAATAGCATAGAGCCAACGTCCTTTTTCGGCAAGCACCCGCTTCACATTTCCCACAAACTCCCGAAACATAATCGGTTGGTTCTTACGCTTAGGCACATGGATCAGCCAAAGCACCAAAATGAGCGAAATCAGACAGAGGCCTGGAATTACGGCCAGTGGCAAAAACCATAGAACAGCTCCCAATGCGGCACCGAGTATCGGACTTAGCACTTTGCCAAATGTGTTGTAAGTCTCGACGACCCCCAGGTTCTTACTGGCCTCATCCTCATTCTCGTACAGATCACCCACAAGCGGAATGACTATAGGAAAAGCCCCTGCCGCTCCCGCACCCTGAAGTAGACGGCCTGCAATAATGGTCCAGTATGCTGCCGAATCGTGAAGCAGCCATGCTCCCGCTGCAGAAATCCCCCCACCAATCACCGTCAGAATCAGACAGGGAACAATCACCGCCTTACGGCCAAATCGGTCGGAGAGATAGCCCGCAATCGGTATCAGTAAAATGGCCACCACCGCATATACTGTAATCAACATGCTAATCCGAAAAGAGCTTACATGTAGCTTACGTCCGATTTCCGGTAACACAGGAATCAGCATGGAATTACCCAGCGTCATCATCAGCGGGATGGAACCTAACGCAAGCAGATTCCCCTTATTTTGTTGCATCCCGTTACCACCTTTGCAAAAGTAATAACACAGCTGTTCAGATTTGTTCAACAGATGTTATTGTGTTTACATTGGTGGGGATTTATACGGCTACACTTTAAATCCACCGACCCTTGCATTCAGCAGTTGCGACATATCCGCCAGTGTATGAATAGATGATGCAATTTCCTCCATGGAAGCCAGTTGCTCTTCAGCCGCCGCACTGACGCTCTGGGTTCCTCCTGCCGACTGCTCTGCTACTTCACGAATACGTTCTACTGCTTCCACCATTCGCTCTGATCCGCCGGACATTTGTTCTACGGACCGGTTTACATTGTGAATCTGTTCGCTGACCTGTTGAATGGAACTTCCAATCTGACGAAATGCGGTTTCTGCGGATTGCATGACCTTTACGCCAGACTGCACTTCAACCGTCCCTGTCTGCATACTGGAAGCGACATTTCCAACATGCTCCTGAATATTTTGCACAAATTGTGTGATTTCTGCTGCTGAAACCGATACCTGCTCGGCCAATCTTCTTACCTCAGAGGCTACAACTGCAAATCCTTTGCCCTGCTCTCCGGCTCTTGCCGCTTCAATCGACGCGTTGAGCGCCAGCATTCCTGTCTGTTTAGCAATTCCAGTAATAACAGCTCCAATCATGCCAATCTGTTCGGCCTGTTCACTAAGTGAACGTACAGCACGTGCAGAGCTGTCTACACTTTCGCTTACCTTCTCCATCTGACGCATAGCCTGACCTATAGATTGTTCCCCTGCTTCTGCATCTTTAGCGGCTGTATCAGACAACTCATATACCTGCTGGCTCGTAGCTGCAATATGCTCCAGTTCGTGGGCAAGCTCTTTCACAGTATCTGTAGTTTGTGTAATATCGTCGACCTGATGCTCCATACCAGCCGCTAATTCTTCCATTACACCGGAAGTATGACGATTGGCCTGATTCATTTCCTCTGTACTTACGCTAACCCGTTCTGCGGTTACGGTTAATGTACGCGCCGTATCCTGAGCATCCACTATAATACTGCGGAATCCCTCAATAAGCTTGTTGTAGGAGCTTGCAATCATACCGATTTCGTCTTTGGACGTAATATCCAGTCGGCTACGCAAATCTCCCCCACCTTCAGACATTTCCAACAGTTGCTCATTCATATGGTGTAATGGACGAATTGAACGAATCAGAACGATGGATTGAAAAATACTGTAAATGATAACCAGAAGCCCTACAATACTCGTAATCAAGGATGTATTCGTCATCGTTTGGTGCGCTTGCTGTACTTTCACCGTCACCATATCCTCTTGAGCTTTGACGAAGGCTACTACCTTGGTATCAAGTTGCTTGCGCAACACCCGTTCGTTTTCAAAATCATCGAGCAAATCAGAAAATGGCGGGAAAGCGTCATCTCTTGTACTCTGATACCCCGCTGTAGTCAGTAAACGATGAACTTGATTCATATAGGTATTAATCCCCGTCTTGAGATCAGTCATCTTTTTACTAGAATCCTCATTGCCTGTACTAAGCAGAGCTTCTGTCTCCTGTAGCAACTTTGCAACTTCACTTTGCTTGTTTCCGATCTCTTTCCCATACTGTTCGTCACGAGTTAGCAAATATGCCCGCTCATCATTAGATATGCCGTTTAACAAAAATTGAAGAGACTTCGAGTTATACGCAATAGCCTCTTCACGATTCATAATATCCTTGTACTCATTCTCACTATGTACGCTTAAAATGTAATTGGTCAGCAGCATTGCTGCAATCACACTCGGGATCAGTATCGCGCTAAGAATCATTTTGGCCTTAATCGTTAAATTCATGAATCGGTCCCCCAGTTATTTCTGAATAAAATGTCCAACTTACTATATATCGTTTTATTCGATTGTTTTTTTGAATGAAATAGAAAATAGTGTATAGATTTTTAAATATATTTATGTCTATTCAGTGAACATATATATCTTTTTTAATATCAAAAAACAAAAAAATTCAAAATTAGGTAAATGAACTGTTTTCAGTTTGTACTCTTCGAATTTCAGACTATTTAAATGATATACTATGTATTGGTATAGCATAAGCCTCAAGGAGGATCTGCATGAACAGTCTGGAGCTCAAACCGCTTATTCACGTGCTTAACGAGTTGGAAACCCGCAGCTGCCTTATTGAGCAGCAGGGTAACATGATCTTGAATTACTATCGTGAACCTCAAATTGCTAACGAACTCTATAAAATAAATTCCTGCACCAAAAGCGTGATTTCTGCATTAGTTAGTATCGCTATGAACCAGCAACAGGGACCGAAACCGGAGACGCCGATCCTCGAATTCTTTCCCCAGTTGGCCACAGATAGTGATTCTCGAAAACATGATATTACGATTGAACATCTGCTGACGATGTCCGCAGGCTTTAACTGGACGGAGTTTGGCGGACAAAACTCTTTTCCTACCATGAGCAAAACGTCAGACTGGGTGCAATTTGTACTTTCACAGCCATTATCGGATGTGCCAGGCACGCGAATGGAGTACAGTTCTGGCTGTTCTCAACTTTTGGCCACCATACTACGTCATGTTTCTGGACAAACAGTTGCTGAATTTGCCGAACAGCAATTATTCCAACCGCTCGGTATCGAAAGCTACCATTGGGAAACCGATCCTCAGGGCACTCATACGGGAGGCTTCGGACTGCATCTCAGGCCAATGGACATGCTCAAATTCGGGCAGCTTTACCTGAATGAAGGAGGCTGGGAAGGACGGCAGATCATCCAAGCATAGACGGTTCGATATTCAACCCGTCCGTTTCTCCCTGCTGCCAAACCACAAAAAGCATTTTACGGATGGCACTGGTGGACTTCTTCCTTTTCAGATGGAACAGATACAGGAAGTGAAACGGACTATTTTTACGCTCTCGGCTTTGGTGGGCAATATATTGTTGTCGTCCCGTCGTATGACATGGTTGTTGTCGTTACCGCCGATAAATTCAAAAAGAAACGGACTCCTGTGGATATTTTCCGGCAGTATATTGTACCGCTACTACTCCAGCAGAATGGATAGGAGTAGATAACCAATGCTAAAAGTTGCAACTGATTCTATCAAAAATCTGCATCAAAAAGGGCTTGCCTGTTGGATCAGGCAAGCCCTTTCTTTACATATAATCGCTACATTGTGACATACTTCATCCACTTTCTAGCGCCTTACCTAGCCCAAGTGAATCGTAAGCTCTTGCTGTCCACTGGAAGCTGGTGTAATAATTACACCCTGTTCTCCCGACTGGCTGCTGCCTTGCTCCACTTGAACAGCCTCGTGGATACCGCGCAGGACGATCGACCATGGTTTAACAGCACCTTCTGCCTTTACTGTAATGACAGAGTCCTTGCGGCTGGCAATAACCGTTAGCTCTTCTTCACCTGACGTATTCACGATAACCGTTCGAGCCTGTTGCCCCTCACCAAGCTCAAACAAATGAAGCGCCACTTGATCAGCATAATCATAATCCGGACGACTGTCCTCATGACCGATTGCCAACAGTGTGTTCGGCTTCACGAGCACAGGCAAAGTTGTAAAATCATGATGCTCGTTGACCCAACGACCACCTGACACGCTCTCATTCGTAAGTAAATTTGTCCACTGACCCTCTGGTACATAATACTGTACATTGCCTTCTTTATTAAAGATTGGGGCTACCAAAATGGAATCCCCCAGCATGTATTGCAGATCCAGTGTTGCACAGGTTGGGTCCTGCGGGAATTCCAATACCATAGCCCGCATCATCGGCAGTCCCTTTACCGAGGATTCCACAGCAGAAGGATACAGGTATGGCATTAGCGAGCATTTGAGTTTTGTAAAGCTACGCACCACATCCACTGATTCTTCGTCAAATAGCCAAGGCACGCGATAGGATTCGTTTCCGTGCAGACGGCTATGGGAGGACAGAAGTCCAAATTGTACCCACCGTTTGTATACGTCCGGCGCAGCCGTTAACTCAAAGCCGCTAATATCATGGCTCCAGAAGCCGAAGCCGCTCAAACCAAGCGACAAACCGCCTCGTAAAGATTCCGCCATCGACTCATACGTCGACGAGCAGTCTCCTCCCCAGTGAACCGGGAACTGTTGCCCTCCGGCTGTAGCGGAACGTGCAAATAACGCGGCTTCATTTTTACCCAGCTTTTCCTCCAGCACATCAAATACAGCCTTATTGTACAAATGCGTATAATAGTTATGCATTTTCATCGGATCAGATCCGTCATGATATACCACATGGGTAGGGATGCGCTCGCCAAAATCAGTTTTGAAGCAATCTACCCCCTGATCTACTAACACCTTCAGCTTATCCTGGTACCAGGCGACTGCAGCCGGATTCGTGAAGTCAACCAGCCCCATCCCCGCCTGCCACATATCCCATTGCCACACGCCACCATCGGCGGTTTTGACCAGATAACCATTCTCCATGCCTTCATCAAACAAAATGGATTTCTCAGCAATATACGGATTGATCCATGCACAAATTTTGAGCCCCTTTGCCTTCAATCTTTGCAGCATGCCTTCCGGGTCTGGGAACATGTCTTGATCCCACTGGAAATCGCACCATTGGTATTCCTTCATCCAGAAGCAGTCAAAATGGAATACCGAGAGTGGCAGATCTCGCTCAGCCATCCCGTCCACAAAATGATTCACTGTGGCTTCATCGTAATCTGTTGTGAACGAAGTGGTCAGCCACAAACCAAAAGTCCAGGCTGGTGGTAATGCAGGCTTACCCGTCAGCTTGGTGTAATTGTCCAGTACCTCTTTAGGGTTAGCTCCTCCAATAATAAAATACTCTAACGATTCGCCGGAGACGCTAAACTGAACCTTTGATACATTTTCCGATGCAATCTCATAGGATACCTTTTCCGGATGGTTGACGAACACACCATACCCTTTATTAGATAGATAAAATGGAATGTTTTTATAGGCCTGCTCACTGCTGGTCCCGCCATCTTCATTCCAGATATCGACCACTTGGCCATTTTTTACGAACGGAGTGAAACGCTCTCCGAGTCCGTATACGTACTCACCGATGCCCAGCTCCAGCTGTTCCCGAAAAAAAGGCTGATCCTGCGGGTCTGTAATATAGCCTGGTCCCCGATGTCCGCTACCTGTGACTCTGCGATCCTCGACATAAAAGCCTACGTCCCAGCTCTTTCCACGACCGACTCGCACACTCAGATCGCCGCTTTTCAGTACCGCTGCGTCCTCATCCACCGTAATGCCTACCTCTGTTGGCAAGGTGTGAATTTCAAAATCCGGTCCCTGATGCACCCGTCCCTTATGGTGGTTTAGACGTACCCGAATGACATTCGGCATAGGCGAGCTGTAGGTCGCTTTCAGCAACGCTCCGTTCAGTGTATCTCCTTTATGCTCGATCCGGTGGGTTGCTGCATATACCGTCATGGAAGCATCGTCCGTCACGATATCACGGATTTCAGCAGGATTTTGTATTTCATAGCCCTTGCGAACCAACCAATAGCCATCAGTAAATTTCATCTATTCCTTCCTCCGTCTCAATCTTTATATTCTTGATTCCAAATCGCTTGTTGGATTTTTTCGAAATCCTTACTATAATAATATTGATTTATGTAAGGGTTTACTTCTTTTATTTTGACGTATTATATCAATATTTTGATGTTTTCTATATAAATCAGTTTGCCGAAAGGAATCATTGAAATGCAAAGGGAAATGTTACGAGAAAACCGCATTCACGGCAATCCCATGTATCCGGTCAGCGTATATCCGAGCGTAGAGCAATTGAACGGAAATAGTATATTGGAGTCCCATTGGCATGAGGAAATGGAGTTTATCGTAGTGGAACAAGGGACCGCTGTATTTCAGACGGATATGGTCTATACGGAGGTTAGCGAAGGTGAAGCCCTTTTTGTAAACAGTGGCGAGCTTCACGCCGGTTATTTACAAAAAAGTCCTCGCTGTGTATTTTCTGCGGTGGTGTTTCACCCCGACATACTCCACAGCCGCACGCAGGATACGGTGCAGACGCAGTTTATTGACCCATTTATCAGTAAAAAGCTTGTCCCTCCCCCCCACATTCGCGGCGTGCAGCTCTGGGAGCAAGAGGTGCTGGCTGCATTGCGATACATTATCACCAGCCATGAACAGAATGCGCCTGCCCGTGAACTGGCGACCAAGGCACAGCTTTATAGCATGATCGCCTGCCTGTACCCACACATGACCCCCGCTAACGGAGAAGATGTGATTATGGCGGGTCAACGCAACAAAGTTGAACGGATCAAAAAAGCGTTGGCGTATATCAATAGTCATGCTCATGAGCCTATACGTTTACGGGAAATCGCAGATGAGATTGGAATGAGTGAAGGGCATTTTTGCCGTTTTTTTAAGCAGATGGTTCAGAAAAGCCCGGTAGAATATATCAACTATCATCGGATTCAAAAGGCTTGCAGGTTGCTGGAGCAAAGTGATCGCAAAGTGGTTGATATTGCGCTGGATGTTGGATTTGACAATCTAAGCTACTTTATTGCGACCTTTAAAAAGTGGAAAGGCCTGACCCCTTCGCAGTACCGTAAGCAGCACGAAGCAGATCAGGCGCTTGCTGTCCCTTATATAACAGACTGATATGCATAGGATAAATTATTTGTTTTTTTTGGGCTTCATAAGTACTAAAATTATTTTTCTTCCTCTTAATTTAGTAAATATGTAGCCAGCTACACCTCCTAAAACAGAGGGAATTAACCACCCTAACCCTACATTATATAATGGGAGAAAATGGGTGAAAAAATCATTAATTACATTAATTTTTATTCCAGCAGCATTCAAGCCATCAAATAAACTAATGATAAAGGCTAATATCAAACTGCCTTGATATACTTCTGACTTTCCTTTAAATACGGGATGTAAAAAAGTTAAAAATATTAGAGAAATAGCAATAGGATATATTGCCATTAATACTGGCGTTGAAACCTTAATGAGCTGTGTTAAACCTATGTTGGCTACAAGGATACTAAATATAGATAACATGAGAGCGACTCTTTTGTAAGAGACTTTTGGAAATAATCCATGAAAAAAGGAAGAGCAGGAAGTGATAAGCCCCACACTTGTCGTTAAACACGCTACTGTAATCATTAAGCCTAATAGAATAGATCCATAAGATCCAAAATAATAGGAGGAAACCTTAGCTAACACCTCAGCACCATTTCCTAAAATGCCCAGTTTTTCAACACTAGAAGCTCCCATGTATGAAAGAGACGTATAGATAAAAGCTAAGAGTATAACCGCAATTGCTATCGCTTTGCCACAAATGATCATCAGCTCTTTTTTTGTATTAACCCCTCTATCCTTAATCGCATTCACAATGATAATTCCAAAAATAAAGGCTACAAGAGCGTCCAATGTTAAATAACCCTCTTGAAAGCCTTTAAAAAAGACATTGGATGTATAACCCTCCGCAGGTTCTTGGAATTTTCCTATTGGGTGAATAATAGCTACAATCACAAGTAATCCAATGAATGTCAATTTAATGGGTGTTAGGAACTTTCCGATGACATCAATAATTTTTGTAGGATTAAGTGACAACAAACATGCAACTGCAAAAAAAAGGATAGTAAATACAAAAAGTGCGACAGGATGATCTGCATTGTCTGAAAAAAAAGGCTTTACTCCAATTTCAAATGACACACTACCGGTTCTAGGAATTGCATACAAAGGCCCGATGGCTAGATAAAGGATTGTTGTAAAGACAAGACCGAATACAGGATGTACACGACTCGCTAAAGTTTGCAAATTGCTTTTGCCCGAAAAAACAAAGGCTGTGACGGCTAGTAATGGTAAGCCGACACCGGTAACCAAGAAACCCGCATTGGCTATCCATACATTCTTTCCGGCCATTTGCCCAAGCATAGGTGGAAAGATTAGATTCCCCGCGCCAAAAAATAAGGCAAATAGCATTGATCCTATAATGATAATAAAGGACGTAGAAACACTTTTAGACATAATAAATCCTCCAACCACGAACTCACAACATTTTGTTTTTATTCGTTTTCTTTTAATTTTGTATACTATATGTTAATAGGAACGTAGCCAATTGTTGCATTCAAAGAACGGCATCTGATTGCCTAGAGTATGTTACTCTATATACGATCATCGTTTCAAGTAACTTTGTACTTGCAAAAATGAATCATTTCATCCCCTTGCTTTTGCAATTATGAGGCTACCCTATATTTCTCCTCCTACTTAGTGAGCTTAATGAACTATAAGAGAATTTTACACGTAGGACTTATTTCTTACAAGACATAGATGTAGTTACACACACCCGGTAGGTCTCGTAAAAGTTTTAAATTACTACATAATCTGCGGTTTAATCGAATCATCAACTGATTGTAATAAGCACAGGAAATCTTGGGAAAATGCCCTATGGAAGCAAGTGAATAATCCTTACAATTAATAGTACAACAATGCATATTAACGTTGAATACAATTTGAGCGGCTACAATTGAAGGGGTGCTTAAACATGACGAATTTGGCAAAACGCAACTATTGGTCTCTGAGTATTTTTAACTTCGCTTATCTATTTACATGGTCTGCCGCCATGTCTTTTTTTGTCATTTGGCTGGGACAAAGCCTGGAAATTTCAGAAACCTACACGGGATTTCTATACGCGGCTAACTCAATCGTCGCCTTGATCATGCAGCCTTTGTTCGGTTACTTATCTGACAAGCTGGGCTTGAGAAAACACCTGCTGTACATACTCTTTACAATCCTTTTGCTCGTCGGGCCCTTTTTTATCTATGTATACGGTCCATTGCTTCAAACGCAGTTCGTCATTGGTGCCATTGTTGGTGCGCTATTTATCGGCCTGGTATTTAATGCAGGTAACGGTGTCGTCGATTCGTATATGGACAAAGTTTCGCGTAAATATGGCTTTGAATACGGACGGGTTCGTATGTGGGGTTCACTCGGGTGGGCGGCGGCTACTTTTGTTGCGGGACGGGTCATTAATATCAATGTAAATCTGACCTTCTGGATTGCCTCCGTATCTGCCATTGTTGCCATGATCTGCATCTTCCTGACCAAAGTCGAAATTTCTGGACAGGAGCAGCAGAAAACAGAATCGTTGAAGCTCATTGATGTGCTGCATCTCGTACGTACCACAAAGTTCTGGTTTCTTATGCTATTCATGGTTGGCGTGACCCAAATTTATGAGGTATATGACCAACAGTTTGCCACATACTTCGTATCGCAGTTCAGTTCCAAAGCGGAAGGAAATCAATTCCTTGGCGATTTGAGCGCTGTGCAGGTTTTTCTGGAATTTGTGTTCCTTTTCGTTACCCCTTGGTTTGTGAACAAAACGACCGCCAAATGGGCATTAATTATTGCCGGGTCGATTATGTCTTTGCGTATTATCGGCTCTTCGCTGCCATTCGGTTCTATATGGGTGGCTGCGATGAAGATGATTCACTCCCTGGAGAAACCGCTTATTCTGGTAGCCATCTTCAAGTACATTACTGTTAACTTTGACCAGCGCTTGTCCTCCACCATGTACCTGCTGTATTTGTTTATGGGCTCCCTGGTGGTTTCCATTTTCTCACCCATTGTCGGGCATATGTATGAAGTATTAAATTTCCCGATTACTTATGTAATTCTGGGTTCCATTGCAGGTCTATTCACCATCCTATCCTGTTTTACACTGACAGCAGACAAGAAGAATGGAGAGCGGTATCTGGAAGAACGCCGTAAACAGGATCTGAAAAGAGCAACCAAAAAAGCTGAAGCAGTTCATTCGTAATCTAATGGTTTAAGCTTAACAAAACAGCGGCAGTCTAGGACTTTTTTCTCGTCCAAGGCTGCCGCTCTTAACTCCAGTTGATTTGAAGCTTATTTTAAATCTTGAATACCGACACCGTCTGATTCATCTCTTCCGCCCTCTTGGCAAGCATGTTAGCACCCGCAGACACTTCCTGCATGGATGCAGTAGTTTCCTCGACTACGCTTGCGACTGTTTGAGTAGAATCTGCTGCACGTTCGGAGATTTCAGCAATTTTCTTCATCGATTCCACCATAGAAACGGTCCCTTCATTTACGGATCTTGCTTCTACAGCCGCAGTGTCCACCTCACCGCTCACTTCTTCAACGGCACCTACAATCTCAGAAAAAACGTTACCTACGCCTTCGACAAGCATCATGCCTTCATTCAGAGATTGAACACCTTCATTCATTGAAATCACAACTTCATCTGTTCTTAAGGCAATTTCGTTAACCAGAGAAGAGATCTTGCCTGTTGCTTCACTTGCTTGTGCCGACAGATTGCGTACTTCAAAAGCAACAACCGCAAACCCTTTTCCCTGCTCTCCCGCCCTCGCAGCTTCTATACTCGCATTTAGTGAAAGCAAATTGGTTCGAGCTGCTATATCACGGATCATAGCTGTGATCTGTCTGATCTCCGCAGACTTTTCTCCTAGAATATTTACTACTTCAGCGGATTGAGTTACCTTGGTATGCACATCTCTTATTTGAGAAACAGTCGAAGACATTTGGGTTTTTCCGTTGTTTGCTTTTTCTTGTGCTTGGGTTGTGAGATTTGCCACATTCACAAAGCGATTGGTTATGTTCTCTACACTTTTAGAAACGTCTACCGTGTAATTCAGCGTTTCAGCTATGTCTACAAGCTGTGTCTGAGATCCCTCCGCAACCTGAGTGGCACTTATAGCTATCTGCTCGGTAGCAATGCTTGTCTGTTCCGCACTAGCCGTTAACTGTTCAGCCGTAGAGGCAACCAGTAAGGAATTATCCACAACTTCCTTTAAAAGATTGCGAAGTGAATCGCACATTTCATTAAAATCGGATGCCAGCTCCCCGACCTCATCTTTGGATCGGATACTAAGGGGTTCCACTTGCAGGTCCCCTCTCGTTACCAGCTTTATCTGTTCCGCTATCTTTAATATGGGCTTAGTGAACGATTGAGCCAGTAAAAAAGAACCGATAATTCCAAGGATCGTACATATGATAGTCAGAGAAATCATCAAAAGTCTACCTGAATGGTAAGATTGACTCGATTGATTAGCGGCATCAGTAGCGTACTGCTCATTAAGCAGCTTCAGTTTATTCACATCGTCCAAGGCTGCCTTATAAATAGAAGAATTCCCATGGATGATCATGTAGGCCATCACCTTGTCGTTTTCTTCCATGGCCGCGGAAACCACCTTTAGATGGCGGAGATACATTGCCCACTGACCATAAAAGTCGGTGAATAGTTCTTTTTCCTCTGCCGTGGAGGCTAAACTTTGATATTTATTTACACTCTTATCCATTGACGCTGTAGCTTTGGTTAGTTCTTCTTGATAAGTGCTGCGGACGGCTGCATCCTCTTCGAGTATCATTCGAACGGTGAGCCTATCGATTTCTGTAATCTGCTTATCCATACCTTGAAGAAGAATGACTGCAGGTAAAGACCTGTTATTTACCTTATCAGAAGCCTCCCCCATTTCCGACATCTTAATGACGCCTATAACACTTGAAAGGGACAGCACGATCACCAGTATGAGCGCTGCACTAATTATCTTTTTCTTTAACGTTAATTTAAACACCCTTATCTTCCTCCCGTGACTGGTCTCGTATCATCACTGCTGAGCTTTCCAATATATACGTATTTGGCGCAACAGCTCTGCCTTATCTATCTTTCCACTGATGTAGCTTTGGATAGATGCTCCTGTGATGCCCCCATGATCAGGTGGAAGGGTTGCCATGAACGGCAGCATCTTTCCGCTCGACATATATGACTTGATCGATTTACTCAAAGGATCTGAAGGCACCATGTCAATATTCTTGAACGCCGGTATAACATTGGCCTTGTTAACCAAAAGTTCTTGTCCGGATTTTTCATATACCAGCCAGTTCAAAAACTTCTTTGCTTCCTCTTGCTGCTGAGGTGTGGTAGTTGTGGAGTCGATGAATATATACTTTGTCACACCGACAGTGATCTTAGCATTGTTAGGATCATCCGTATTATCGTTTAGCGGAAGAGGCAAGAAACCGTATTCCTCATTTGCCGTATCATTGCTCTTTATTCCATTCCAAGCCCAGTTGCCCATAAACCAAAGCCCTACCTTGCCCTCTCCCAAAGCTTTGGCTCCATCTTCATACGTACTGTCCAAAGGCAAGTGCTTATTAATGTTGTTATCCTTGAGCAGATCTAAAGTTTGTACCCATCCAGACATTACATTGTTCTGGGACATATCAATGGAGTTATTCTGCATACCTTTAACAAACTCCGGAAAGCCCCCAGGTTGAACAGAATAAGACAGAGCTAAAAGATGAGAGCCGAGAGACCAGTCCATTGGTGAAAGCATGTCCGGTGCTACTCCCGACTTCTGAATTTTAGCCATTAATGAATTCAGGCTACTTCTACTTTTTACCGAGGAAACATCAAAAGCCCCCCCTGTTGCTTTGTCCAGTACTTTCTTATTGTAAATTAATCCGTAGCCTTCTACTGCAAATGGAAACCCCAGCACAGCATCATTTTTCTTGACGGTGTCAAGTCCATTTTCTATCGTATCGGCTACCCACTTCTCTTTACTTAAATCAATAGCTTTATCCAAGAATGTCTGCGTGTCGCCTGGATCAAGCATCGACATGGTAGCTGGACTTCCTGAGCCATACATCGACATCAGCTTTTGATATGCAGACGTCCCCTCAGGAGCGGTTATAATCTCTAAAGATACTTCAGGGTGCTCTTGATTGTATTGTTTTGCTACTTCCTCTAACTGGGTTTTTATTTCAGATTTAGAATTCAAAAGTGTAATCTTGGTCGTCTGCTGTGATAATGGTGAAGCTGAACAACCTATAAACATAATTAAACATGCTAGAGAAATCGCAACTTTTAGCTGTTTTCTCATTAACTTCCCCCCTAAGGATTTGCTTTCATAAAATTTATGAACAATATTCAATGTTATCGACATAATCCTTCGCGAAGGTTAGAAGTTTTTCGTTGGTAAATATCGGAAGTTAAATAATAGTACAAACAGGTTGTTACGTTAAGTTAACAGACAAGATAGCACAACAAATTTTATCCAATCGCGTCTTAATATGGGGAAAAGTTACTTCACAACAAATTTAATCAAAAAAGGGGCAATCATTTATGAACAAAGCATTCTGCTGGGTTTTTCTTGCAATCTTTTTATTTATTTCATCATCCACTACTTATGCAGCAGAAAATCAAATCAAAGTTGACGGTGTGACTGCTACATCCGATGTGAAGCCCGAAATGAAGAACAACCGTTTAATGGTACCTCTACGTGTTGTTAGTGAAAGTTTGGGGGCTAGCGTCGAATGGTCCAATTCCGAGGTTATTCTCGCTAAAAGCGATATGAAAGTGAAATTAGCAATAAATAGAAGTACAGCGGAGAAAAACGGCGAAAAGATACTGCTTGATGTAAAACCATACACGAAAAACAATCGCATATATGTTCCACTTCGTTTTATTGCAGAGACGTTTGGCTGCAATGTCAATTACAGCAACCTTGCAGTGATTGTTGATACTAAACCACTGTTCATAGACGGTGTACAAGTAAAAGCATTGCAATATGAATACCATATGTTTATGGGCGGCGTAGTTCAGCAAATTAATGGAAATGCATTTAATGAAACCATCTATAGTATTTTTGCAAACAACATAGGTGAAAAGGTTGAAGCACCTGCAAACTACTCTTGGAGCTTCACTATTGACACACTTGGGTCTTATTATAAAAATGCACAATATGATTTTTTAGACAAAAAAGGGAAAAGCTTAGTCCGTTTTGATATTTATTCTTTAATTAGTCCTGTTCCATCTGAACTTTCAACAGAATATCCAGAGATTTTAGTTCATGACGTATCGAAAGATGAGTGGTATTTGTTTAATGATACCGCAAGAAAATCCATTAATCAGTTAATGTTTACCGCTGGGAAGAACGGTTTTCTGAAGATTATAAGTAACACAACTGTATAATGTGGTTTTTCTTATTACACTTTTTTCGTCTCCAAAAGATAAAAGGCAAATTCCCAGCTGAACATAAGCAGCACAGGAATTCGCCTTTATTAACCGTATATAAGATGAACTCTTCATTTTACATAGAAAGCGGAATGAAGGTTATTTTTCCATCTGTAACATTTCTGACTCATAGGACTGAAATGCATTTTCCATACCCATCACTACATCTTTAATCTTCATGTATCCTTTGGTATACGGTTCCGAATCGCGAATTTCTTCCCACATATAGTGATATTGCTTCATATCCTCTGTTTCGCATACGACGAAATCGGTGTAGTCCTTTCCAGGCAATGCTTCTGCATCAAAAAACCGAACCTGAACCTGTTCGTTATACTTTTGAATGGTAGCCTGCAAGGTCCCCGCATGTTTTCGACGTTCCTCCCGAGGAAGAGCCAACCAGGAAGGGTAGAATTCCAATAATACAATCATCATATAACGCATATGCCTATCTCCTTTTTTTGGTGAAGCTTGAATGATGTATCGTTATTGTACGCTGCTTGTCTACAAATTCGCATTAACATAGGTTAATGCGGATCACTACGCAGCAAACGACTAAGTGACACAGGGGAGACGCCTATGTAAGAAGCTATATGATATTGGGCAACTCGCTTGTCCAATCCGGGGTATTTGAGGAGAAAAGCGTGATAACGTTCCTTAGCGGAGAGGTACAATAATTCGCGTTCCCGCTCCTCTTTTCGAATGTAAAGTCTCTCTACACTCTTGCGCACGAATCTTTCCCACATATGGCTTGTATCCATAAGCTCCTTCAATACGTGATATGGAATTTCAATGACAACCGAATCTTCCATTGCCTCAATCGAAAAAGTGGAGGCTTCTTCTTGGATCATAGCCCCATAAGAGGTTACGTAATCATCTTCTGGCGAAAAACCGACATTATATTCTCTGCCATCTGCTAATGTATAAAATAAACGGAATAATCCCTCTGAACAAAAATAGGCATGTTTCACAAGCTCACCTGCTTCAATGAGAACCGTTCCCTGCTGAACATGCTTCACACGGGTTTGCTCTACAAACCTGTTCCAATCCTGCTCTATAATCGAGGCATGATGAGCCATTTTTTCTAGTGAACGATAATAGGGATGCATCTGCCCACCGCTCCTTGACTTTTATAAAGAAATCGAAGATAACTTTTATGGCTTCGTATATGAAAAACAGGGGTTATCCCTTAGGTCTGGACAGACCCGCAGGACAACCCCAGCAACGTGTTCTTTCAGACTTCCGCAGCATCCTCTTCCACGAAAAGAGATACCTTGCGAATACCATCCGCTCCAATCACGACAAGCCCCTGATCCGACAGGCGGATTTCAGGGATAACGACCAGTGCGAGCAGTGACAGAGTCATCAGCGCGTTGTTCAGCATGCAGCCGGCTTGCTGAAGCGCGCGGCTGATACTTTCGGACTGCGCTGCCACCTCTGCAAACGGAGCTGGTGACATCAGCCCGGCAATAGGCAGCGGGAAGCGCGTCTCACCCGAGGCGGATACGACCACCACGCCACCACGCAGGCCAACAGCCTGCTTCGCCGCCTGGGTCATGAGCTCGTCATCATTACCAATGACGAGCAGGTTGTGACTATCATGCGCGACGGTCATGGCAATCGCAGCCGGCTCGGTGAAGCCGACACCTGTCACAAGTGCGACCGCGTGACTGCCACTGGCATGATGTCGCTCTAAAACGGCGATTTTGCACAAATCCTGCGCAGGATCTGATGCAACTTCACCATCACGCACCGGAACGGTCATCCGCACTTCCTTCGTGTCCACGTGATTTTCCGTAACACGAATCACACGTACGGGTACGTTCCCCTCCTGTACTGGAGCCGCAATGCGGAAATCTGCTGCACTCAGCTCTCGTCCCAGATGGACCGTGTCCATTACTTCCGCAGGATAAACGAATCCGTCCCAATCGGCGACCATTTGACCGTGCTCGGCCACCAGCTGGCCCGCTGCGATGGTAGCCGTCACATTCACTTCGGCCAATCGGCCATCAAGCAAAATAATGTCGGCAATCGCACCCGGAATGATCGAGCCGATGTCCCGTGCCACGCCGAAGCGCTCTGCCGTATTCAGCGTAGCCATCTGAAACGCGGTTACGGGCTTGACGCCCTGTGCAATGGCATGACGCACAACGAAGTCCATCTGCCCTTCATGGAGCAAGGATTCTGCGCTGCGGTCATCCGTTACCAGCATCATGCGGCGCGTGTCGAGACCCATTTCCGTGCTGGCGCGGATCGTCTCGGCCACATCATGCCATGCGGAACCTTGCCGCATCTTGGCATACATGCCGAGCCGGATACGCTCGGCTACATCCTTGGGCGTGACACACTCGTGGTCGCCCGAAATTCCCGCGGCTGCATAGACCGGCAGTCGCCAATCATCGGAGGCCCATGTAAAATGGCCATCCGCCACCTTCCCCGCGCGCAGCGTGGCCTGAATTTCCCCGATCATCACATCGTCTCCATAGACGACACCAGGGAAATTCATGACTTCGCCCAGCCCGATCATATCCGGGCCCCAGCTTAACGCTTCTGCGACTTCTGCCGGGCCGAAGGAGGCACCCGTCGTTTCCAGCTCCGGACCTGTGGACGGCACGCAAGAAGCCACCTGCATGTAAGCTGCCAGCGGTGTCGTGCGGGCTTCGTCCAACATCAGACGAAGCCCTTTTAGACCCAGTACATTAGAAATTTCATGCGGGTCAAAAAAACCACCCGTCACTCCCAGCGGCAGTACAGCCTTAGCAAACTCAGTTACCGTAAGCTGCGTGCTTTCGATGTGACAATGTCCGTCCAGTAACCCCGGTGCCATATAGCGGCCATCCGCTTCAATGATTATGGTGTCTTCACCAATCGCATGACTGACGTCCCTACCGACGTAAGCGATACGAGAACCTTGCACAGCAATAGACATGCCCGGCAGCAACTCGCCCGATACCACATTGACCAGTGTTCCTCCGCGGATCACCAGTGATGCCTTGCGCTCCCCTCTAGCTGTAGCTACTAACTCGGGTACACACTCCGCCAGTGGCGGGCGTTGAAATACACTCTTCATGTCCATTACGTTTGTAACCTCCGTTTATGCTTCTTACCTGTTTTGCTTATTTGCTTATGTTACTGGAATACGCTCCATAATGCCAGCCAACTCTATATCTATTCAAACATCGCAAAGGTTCCTGTGGCATTTGTCCCCAGCTGATTGCCAATATCCTCTCTACAGAACACGATCACTTTCTTCCACATTGCGGGTATACGTATCCGAATCCCGTAAACTCACGAATGGTGTAATCTCCCCTATGCTATAAATATGCAGCAAATGCATCGCTCGCGTACAGGCGGTGTAGAACAACTTACGCTCACTCTCACGCTGGTATTGTTTCGCTGATCCGTCATAAATCAGGACCGCATCGAATTCCACGCCTTTTGCCAGGTAGGCTGGAATGATATGAATCCCCTTTTCAAAAGCGGGGGTTGTTTTCTTAATTAATTTTGGCTTCACTGACAGCTGTCCTTCCAGCGCTTCGTAGGCTGCCGCGCTTTCGTCAGCATTTTTACAGATCACCGCGATGGACTCATAGCCTTCTGCCAACAATTCAGTGACATTCCCAGCTATCCGTTGATGCAACTTTTCACGTGAACGCACCTCGGTTACCAGAGGCTTCTCACCCTTACGGTTAAACGGTACAATGTGCTCTCCCCCAGCGACCATCCCCCGGGTAAATTCCACAATCTCCTGTGTCGAGCGATAGCTGCGTGTCAGGGAAATCATCTCGGTCTGATCTGCCCCATACAAGTCATACAATGGCTCTGCATCCTGAAGCACCGAGGCATGGGCATAGATGGCCTGATTAAAATCACCCAGTGCCGTCATTTTAGCCTGTGGAAATAAACGCTTGAAGAACGCCAGTTGGAATGGGGAATAGTCCTGTGCCTCATCAATAAACACGTGACGAATGTTGCTATTGGAACGAAAGCCCAGCATCAGCTCACGCAAATATAAAAAGGGCGTCACATCCTCATACGCTAACTCCCCAGCCTGAATTCGTTGCAGGGTTTGCCGACTAATTTCACTCCAGCTGACGGGCAGCTCTGCATGATTCGCCAGTTGGCTCAACAATGCCTCATTCATAAACAGCTCGCTGTAGAGCCGGGTCGTATCTACGAAGCGAAGCGCCTTAATCCATTTGCGCAGAGGCTTTAAGCGGTCACTGACCACCATACGCGCCAATATTTCTCTTTCACGTGCAAAATCGTCGAAAGTATCGCCCTTATTCTTGGATTTACGGCGCATACGGTTATAGGCACGCTGATAATCCTCCGGCTCCATCAGATCCATCTGTTGATCCACCCATGGAGCGGAGCATTCCTCCTTACCAAAGCGGGCCAGCTCTTTAAGCATCCAATCCCGCAGCAGTTCCAATCGATTCGCCAGTCGCACCGTAGAGTCGAATTCATAAAACTTGCGTGCCATCTGCTCTACTGAAACCACCTCACGTCCCTGAAAGCGGATGGGTTTAAAACGCATGCCCTCCTGCTCCAAATACGCCTTGTAGCCTGTAATCACATGTAGGAACGTCTTAGACGATTTAAAACGGATACCTTCCATCCTGGCTTCATACCCAGGCAGTAACGACGCTGAAAGCACATATTCCAGCTGTTCAAATGGATCTTCTAACTGAAACTCCCGGCCCAAACGCCGCTCCAAATATTCCTGAAACGTGGCCTGAAGCATATTTTCCTCACCTAATTCAGGCAATACTGTCGATACATAACTGTTAAACATCGGATTAGGCGAAAATAACACGACCTGATCCGCTCGCAAGCGATCCCGATACTTATACAGCAAATACGCTACTCTCTGAAGCGCTGCAGAGGTTTTGCCACTTCCTGCCGCTCCCTGAACAATAAGCATACGGCTTCGGTCATCACGGATGATTCGATTCTGCTCCTTTTGAATGGTAGCGACAATACTTTTCATTTGAGCATCCGAGCTGCGGCTCAATACGGCTTGAAGAAGTTCGTCTCCAATCGTCACCCCTGTATCGAACATAAAACGGATCTGTCCATCACGGATCGAGAATTGACGCTTAAGCGTGAGCTCTCCTTCCATCTCCCCTGCCGGAGTTTTATAAGAAGCGGGACCCGGCATGTTATCGTAATAAAGATTGGAAATAGGCGCACGCCAGTCATAGATCAGAAATTCCTCATCTTGATTATCAAGCAGGGAGGCAATCCCCAGATAAACACGTTCCGCAGTCTGCCCTTCCTCAGCAAAATCAATGCGTGCAAAATACGGTGAATCAAGCAACTTTTTCAAACGACCTAACGCCTCTGTGGAATGCTTGTGTCTTCGTTCCCGCTCAGACAAAATCTCAGACTGCTGACGCAAACTGGTGGACGTCTCGCCCACATCATCCGCCTCACTGAAATTGATCGTTACTTCATCCCAGAAGTCTTTACGCATATCGACGACATCTCCGCGCACAGAACCAACCTCTGTCTCTAGCTTCCGAATACGCCCGCTAATTACTGCGGTCACATCTTCTACTCTTCGTTGTTCTTCATTCCATTGCTGTTCAGTAGTCACTGGCATCGCTCCTGTTCCGTTTCCTCCTGCTCCACGCAGGGCTCCCTTGCGTACAAACTATGCTCTATTATGGACCCGGACATACCCGCGGCATCCCCCTGCTCCGGGAAAATTGACTAATCCTTTGAAGCATGCTATAATGTAACAAGAAGTGTAACTCACAATTTATGCATATGGTTTTACCATAAAACAGAGCATTCTCTATTGTAGCAAGTTCAGTCCCTGTTCGCAACCAGCGGGCTTTTTTTGTGCGTTCTGGCAACCTTCTATTAACCTGTTCTGACATACTTGAATTCATTACATAAAAAAGCGACCGTTCATCTGATTGATGAATGCGGTCGCTTTTCTTTTAGGAAATTCGCCTATCTGCTCTCTTCCACAGGATGAATATGATCGGCCAATCTGCTCAACCTCTCCAGCTGGTGACCATAGTCGTACATCGCCGCAGCCACAATAGAAAGCCGCAGCATTCCTTCCTGACAATGGTCAAAACGTGTAATCGCATGCTTCATAAATTCGCCGTTCGCCTGCTGGAACAATTCACTTTCGTCCTCGTTCGGTTTTAGCTTATTTTCGAATTTCAGTAGAGCGTGCTCGTGAAAACGAATCAGCAACTCCAGGTGACTGTCAAAAAAAGCATCCGTTCCCTTTGGCCGTAAAGACTGGAAGTAGTGCCTTTCCACCGCATCCAGTACCTCATATCCTTTGTGTAAACTTCCGAGCATTTGTTTGTATACTACCATTTGTCTCGTTTGACTAAACTTGGAGCGCTTGAGCTTCTTCTGCTCTTCCTCGAACAAATGATATTTGTCCGACAGCGATTTAATGGCTCCCTCTAGATTTCCTTTTTCCTCTTTAAAGACAGACTCCTTAATCTCATCGGAAATGGCAGTACGCAGCAGCAAGGACATGCTGTTAAAGACATTTTGAATCTGATTAATAAACTGCCTTTTCGGTTTCGGGGGAAAAACGCTAACATTGATGACAAAAGCAGACACAATCCCAATCAAAGTGAGCGCAAAGCGGGTCACCGCAAATTTCCAGTCCCCTGAGGCTTCCATTACAGAAACAACGGTCACGAGTGTCAATCCAACCGTATCAGCCATATTTATTTTCAGACATATCATAAGTACCAATACACATACGAGTCCGACTGCAATCGGCTCATTCGAAAATACCATTCCGCCCAGCAATGCCATGATTGCACCTAGTGTGCTTGTTTGGAGTTGATCCAAGAAATAACGCCACGACCTATATATCGACGGTTGCATGGCAAAAATAGCGGCTATCGCTGCCCCCACAGGCGAATGGGTGTTCAAAAGCGTGCTCAGAAAAAGGGCGAGCGTCACTGCAATTCCCGTTTTCAACACCCGTGCTCCAAAAGCCAAAGCCATCCCTCCTGCTTACCTTTCAAATTTATTCATACCGAATTACTATAATGAAAATTCAATGTAAAGTCCATGCTTTATTATTACCCAAAACAAGCGAAGATCAGGAATATTTATGAAATGTACAGTTCCTGATAGAATACATATCAACAGTATTAACTTATTTGCAACACGTCACAGGAGGAACTCATCGTGTCATGGACTAGCAAAATGTTAGAAGAGCCCCGAAAGTGGCCGCGTAATATCCGATTGTTTTTTATGGCCAATCTGTTGTACCAGATGGGTACAGGAATGTTTTCTGTGCTGTACAATCTGTATATCCAAAAGCTTGGCTTTGACGATGATATGAACGGCCAAGTGGTCAGCATGCAGGCGCTGGCGACGGCGTTGCTGTTCATTCCGGTCGGATTTTTGGGGGATCGGACAAGCCGCAAAAATATGCTGGTCATCGGCGCGTTATTCAGCGGCCTGGCCTTTCTCGCCCGTACCTTTACAGATACCAGCGGAAGCATGTTGGTATTTGCCGTAATCTCAGGTATATTCGCCGCCTTTATTCAGGTGCTGGCCGTGCCTTTTTTAGCAGAAAGCATAAGCAAAGCCCAACGTTTAAAAATATTCAGCTATTACTCAGCTCTTGTACTGGCAGCCCAAGTCCTGGGCAGCTTCGGGGGTGGCGTACTGGCAGATGGGCTGCAGACGTGGGGAATCACACCGCTATCCAGTCTGCGGGTTGCTCTGTTCCTTGGAGGAATGGCAACATTGACTGCTTTTATTCCTCTATTGTTCATCACAAAAACTATGGCTAACTTAGAAGCACCCGTTCCTGCCGAATCTTCACCTCAAACAGAACAAGTACAGACGCCGTACAGTACATCCGATATACCTGCCTCGGAGACACCTACTGCTTCTTCTGATCGCCGGGTTATTGGACAATTTGTTCTGGCCCAGTTTTTTCTTGGACTGGGTTCAGGTCTGGTCATCCCGTATCTTAATTTGTATTTTACGAACCGCTTCTCCGTATCGCTCAGCGCAATGAGTTTACTGATTGCACTCGGCCAGCTCATGACCATCCTCTCCATGTTGATCGGACCTACCCTCGGCAGCCGAATTGGTCTAGTCAGAGCTATAGTTGGTTTCCAACTGCTTTCGCTACCGTTCCTTCTCATTACAGGCTTTACGAACGTGCTATGGATCGCTTCGATCAGCTTTCTATTCAGGCAAGCGTTAATGAATGCAGCCAATCCGCTGCAAACCGCCGTTCTCGTCGAACGTGTGTCAGATAAAAATCGTGGCATTGCCAACTCCATTCTCCAGACGACCTGGATGCTAGGCACCGCAGGTATGGGACCTGTACAAGCCTATCTAGTTACAACTTATGGCAACTACTGGGGCTATGCCATCACATTTAGCATGACAGGTGTTTTCTATATTTTATCCTCCCTCGCCTATTACAGGATGTTTCGAGGTAAGCGCCCGTCCGCGGGCCAGCTTTTACAAAACCCGGCAAGCCCGTAAACAAAATCATGACACAATAAAAGCCGGAGCCTCCAAGCGGACTCCCCTGGAACGTCATAGGATAAATGAGAATGGCGGAGGAGGAATGAAGGCATGCTTCGAGTTGCATTATTTACGGACACGTATACGCCTGACGTGAATGGCGCTGCTCTGACCCTGGAACGATGGATTGGCTATCTGGAGACACATGGAGTATCTACGCTCGTCTTCGCACCGGAGGCAGACCATCATCTGCCCTCTGGGCCGGGTGTAGAGCGATTTCGAAGTATTCCCTTTTTGTTGTACCGGGAATGCAGACTTGCGATCCCCAACGCCAAACAGATCAACGAGCGTCTGTCAGCCTTTTCCCCGCATTTGATTCATGTCGCTACTCCGTTTAACCTTGGCCTGTATGGAACAAGCTACGCAGCCAAACACCATATTCCACTCGTTGCCTCATATCACACCCACTTTGATAAATACCTTGAATATTACAAGCTTCGCTGGCTTGAACCTGCGTTATGGAAATACATGCTCTGGTTTCATAGACATTGCGAAAGGGTATATGTCCCCTCTCAATCAACCATGGAATTGTTGCGCAATAAAGGAATGGGGCAGCTCGAAATCTGGAGCAGAGGCATTGATACCGACCGATTTCAACCAAAGGTGGACCGTCATGCAGTATGGAAGAAATGGGACGTTCATGCAGATGCATTTGTTATTTTGTATGTGGGCAGGCTTGCACCAGAAAAGGGGATAGACACGTTACTGGATTCCTACCTCCAGTTACCTGACGACGTCCGCGCAGCCTCTGTGCTGGCCATTGCAGGAGATGGTCCATTATATAAGGTCAAAACTGCAGCGGATATAGGGGTGCCGGAGCATGCACTCCACTGGCTTGGTTTTGTGAAAGGGCCGGAATTAGCTGAACTCTACGCCGCAGCCGACGTATTTCTCTTCCCTTCCACCACGGAAACCTTCGGCAACGTAGTACTGGAGGCTATGGCGAGCGGTACATCTGTGGTCGGTGCCAATGAAGGCGGGGTAAAAGATAATCTAATCCATGGAAAAACGGGGCTATTGTGTCCTGCTGGGGACGCCTCTGCCTTTGCCAAAGCTGTACACCTGTTGTATGAGGATGCCTCACTTCGCGATGCTATATCCAGAACTGGTAGAGCCTACAGTCTGGAGCAGACATGGGACCGTATTTTTGAACGGCTACTGGACAGCTACATGGACGCAGCGACCCTCCATCTTGATAGCCATCCCATGAGGCGAATGTAACTCTGAGGACTTCATAGCTACAGATGCTAAAGGGTGGTTAGAAAATGCTCCTTCACGCATTCTGTAACCACCCTTCATCAGCTTAACTATTTCCCCGTCTAACTACAATTGCAGATAAAAGAAGAAAAGCCTTTGCTAATATCTTAATTGTTTCAGCAGCTTGTTATGTACCCCACTCAACAAAATCACTGCGGTCAAAGCGCCGATGAACGCAAGAAGCATATCCCATTGGGTGTCCCATACATCCCCCTGTGTGCCCAAAAAGGCTTCTGCTGCTGTTCCCGTTGCCTTGGCTACAGCAAACTCAATCAGCTCGTACACAGCGCTAATCGCCAGACACACACTAACCGTGAGGAAAGTGAGCCAGCTCCCGCTTCCCAATGGCGTTTTACGCAACAACACTTCCCTGACAATGAGTGCAGGTACAAAACCTTGTACAAAGTGCCCAAGTCGATCATAATAATTGCGCTCCAGTCCGAACGTGTCCCGAATCCAGTTGAACAGTGGCATTTCGGCATAGGTATAATGTCCGCCCACAATCAGGATCAATGCGTGCAGCCAGATTAGGGTATATACCAGATTGGTAAACCGAAATCTTCGGTACAGAGCCGCCAGCAGTACAGCTCCCAAAACTGCTGGGAGAACTTCCAGTACCCATGTAAAATAATCCGCCGGGCGAATCAAAGACCAAATGAGGGCAAGCGCCAGCAATACAAGTAAAACAAGCGGGTAGCGATCATTTTTAGACCATGCCGTTGCCTGGTTCATCGTCATTCCTCCTCAGCCCAAAGCTCTAGCCTTCGTTCGTTACGATATGTTTGACACGCCCAACCTGTCCGTCTGTCAGACGCACTTTGATTCCATGCGGATGACGTGGGGAATTGGTCAAAATATCTTTCACCGTTCCTCGCGTCAACTTACCGGTAGGCTGATCCTTTTTAAGTACAATATCTACCTGAAGACCAGCGCGGATGTCGGATCGATTCTGTCCGTTCATTGTAGCTATTCCTCCTTTGTTTTTATATTTATGATGATATTCAGCCACTCAGTTACAACAAAATCACCAACGACGCCATTCGTCCTGGCGGCTGTTCCCCATCCAGACTACGCACATCGTGGATACATAGCTGACGAGCAAAATAACGAATACCATCCCGCTAAACTCCACAAAATGAGTACGTTGCAAGGAGTCTGCCCATATGGAAGATACCTGTGCATACAGTTGAGAAGGCGCAGAAACAATATCCCATGTGTTCCCTCGAAAGAAACGGCCAATATAAATACCCAGGCTGCTCAACAAGAGTACCGCCATCATAAACAGCCAACTAACAAGCCCACCACGTGCACGTTGTACCAACTGTCGTACGGATTCGAGTGATACAAATCCCATTGTCAGGCCAAGTATGGCTACCAGCAGCATCCCCAATACATGATTCCAAAAGTACGGATTTCCCCAGAAACGTTGCTCCCCGAGAAACGGATATCTGGCGAATACATGCAGCAAATCTGTGATCAAATAGGGTGTATTGGGATAAAAGAAAAGCCATGCCGCCCCCGTGACCCAGAGTAAAAAAGTCCTCGTTCCTCGCCTCCACGAGCTATACACTACATCAAGCAGCAGCGTCAACAGCATAGGAATCCAGGCCAGCATCATATTCCACCAAATAAAAAGATAAGGGCGGCCCCCTGAGGGCAGTCGCACGTTAATGATCCACAATGTACTGATTACGGAGCATAAGGCCAGTGTTAAAAAAACATAAAGTTTTACTGGATAATTTAACGATCTTAAACGGGCATACATACGTGTCTTTCCCTCCTTGTAACCGTCCTGCCTTCCTGACGTTCCAATTTACACCTGTTCTGGACAGTGTACACCACAATGGCTTCAAGCTCAATGGAAGCGCTCCACCTCTGCATAAATGAACATAAAAAGACATCTATTCTTTGGGAATCGACCCCATCCCGAAAAATAGATGCTTACTGTGTTTTAGACTTCACTCACAGGTAAAGGCGTAGCTCCGGTAGTTTTAATATTCGGGCAGCATGAATTAGCATAATACCGCTAACGGCATTATAAATTCCGTTGCTGCGCTCTGTCCATTCGCCATCTGTCGTCCGGGATGCACAATTCCCGCTTTTGCTCCGTACTGATGCGCATATTCCACAGATTGCACCAGCAGTTCTATCGCACGTTGTCGCTTGGTCTCATCGTCAAACCCGAGCAGAACGGAATTCGTGCTAATTCGGATCTGGTGTATGAGGAAATGTATTGTACACACTCGATATGCCGATTTTCCCCCGCTCAATCATAGGCTCAATCGTCGTTAGCATTTCCCGGGTAATGTTATAATTCAGCTCCACCCTGCTAAAGTCCAACTGACGGATTTCCTCTACAAGTTCTCGGCCGCCCATATGTTTTTTTATATTCCAACAGTTAGATGCTGAATAGATAAATTTCTTACAAATGATCTGTTATCACTCAGCTCCCAAGCCTTCTTTTGTTATGTATATGAACATTATGAAATCGCTCCACATATCACAAAAATAAATTTATATTATAAAAAAAAGCCTATCCATCATCTACTTAAAGACGGATAAGCTTTTACTGTTGTCTAACCTTGTATCCAATTGACTAATGAATGTACTGCCAATGTACCCGGCGCAGCTGCCACAAATGCCGATGAACCGTTGTGCAAAGCCAAAAATTCCACTGTTTTTGGAATACCGGGAGCCAGATCCAGATGGTTGTCGCTGAAAATACCTTCCTGCTCTGCCGATAGCCACACGTGTCGGGCAAGTACATCCGAACACAGCATGAATCTGCTAGCCTCGCTTCCCTGAATCTCTGTCACTTCAATTTTTGCCTGCGGTAAATCCATCTCTTTCGTGTCTGCAAAATAAATTTCACTGGAGATCACCTGTTCACCATTCTGCGTCAGACGCGCGACCAGCATATGCTCCGCACGGTTCAGGCCACTCAGCCATTTGTCGATAGGCAGTATATGTACAATTCCTGCACCACCTGCTGGTTGCTTTACCTTAACATTCTCTTCACGAACAGCCTGGCTGCTTCGGATATGCAAAAGCGTCAGCCGCAGCGTACCTGATATCGGCTCTAGTGTATCGTTGACCAGATGTAGTGCCTTATTCCCCTGTTCTGTATCTGTTGCACTCAACAACACATCGGCAAAGCTACGCTTAGCCGTATATTGGAGCGCCTTCCAACGACCAAAATAGTCCATACTCGACCAGGAGGCAACGGGCCAGCAATCATTCATTTGCCAGTATAATGTTCCCATGCAATAAGGCTTGTGACGACGATGCGCCTCTATAGCTGCTTTCATTGCTTCTGCCTGTAAAATTTGGCTCATGGGAAGAAAACCCGTAAAATCCTTTGGTTCTCGCATGTACCGCTCCATATATTCTTTAATCAGACGATTGCCCGCACCGTTCTTCTGATGTGCCAGCATCACCGCAGATTCCAGTTCCAAATCCTTCTCTTCCGCATAAGTACGAACGGACTTGTATTCAGGAAAAGACTGAAAACCATATTCACTCATAAAACGGCCCACATGTACATGATAATTCTCAAACGGCTCAGACGCGTGCCATACACCCCAATAATGAACATCGCCTGCAGTTGAAGACCGATGGGCATGCTGGTTCCGATCCCTCGTCAGGTCAATTAGCGGGGAGGAGGGCCAATATGCTGTCTGCGCTGACCAGGTGCATACCGCCTCCGGTAGAATCCGATGAAAGAGCATTTCATAATCATCCCACAGGCGTTCCCGTTGCTCAGGTGTGTAGTTCTTTTTCCAGCCCCAGCCTCCATTCTCTTCATAATGCGCCCACGCAGAATCGATCTCATTGTTGCCGCACCATAAGGAAATACAGGGATGATTACGCAGCCGCTTGATATTGTCCTCGGCTTCCTGTGCCACATTGTCTATAAAATCTTCATCGCCTGGGTACATACTGCAAGCGAACATAAAATCTTGCCACACGAGCAAACCGTATTCATCACAAAGCTCATAAAATACGTCTTGTTCATATATACCGCCACCCCACACTCGCAACATATTCATATTCGAGGCGGCTGCGCTGGCAATTTCATACCGATATCGTTCCATCGTAACTTCAGTGACAAAGCTGTCATTCGGAATATGGTTAGCCCCTTTTGCAAACACCGGAATTCCGTTCAGCTCAAAATAAAAGCTCTCTCCTGCTGCATCCCGTTCCCGTACAAGACGGATGGAACGCAGTCCCGTTTTTACTGATTTTTCCGCGATTACAGCTCCTTGTTCTTGTTCCACTAATTCGGCCACAAACGTATATAGATGCGGCTCCCCCAGTCCACGGCACCACCACAGCTTCGGCTTCTTCATCTCCAGCTCCAGCTCCACTGTCTGCTTCCCCTTCAGCAGCCGAACTGGCTTGGACCACACTTTGCCGTCAGCAGAAATACGCAACTCGGCATCTCTAATCTCATCTGCATTTTCGATCTCTACCACTGCCATGAGTTTAGCCCCTGCCGAACTCACTTCGTCCTGTCGAATAAACAAGTCTCTCACGATCAGACCGGACCAAGCCTCGATCCGAACCTCTCTCCAGATACCGCTCGTCACCAGCCTCGGTCCCCAATCCCAACCATAGTGGTAAGGAGCTTTACGTGCGAAAACGCTTACCTTTTTATCGGACAAACCACCTATTTCGGACTGATCATTGGGTGCAGGGAGTCCATAACCTAAGCTTTCCAGCTTGGGTACATCTTCAGCAATCGGAGAACGAAAACTGATTTCTAGCCGATTTTCCCCTTGCTGAACCAATGCCTTCACATCCCATCTCCATACTCGAAACATATTATTGGCTGACAAGACAGATTGATCATTCACTTTTACATCCGCGTATGTGTCCAGACCTTCCAACACCAACTCTACACATTGACATTGAAGCTGATCTGCATTTATCTCAAAATGGGCTTCATATATCCAATCCTGCTTATCAATCCACTGTACCTCCATCTCGTTCATACCCATAAACGGATCAGGAATTTTGCCATGTCGTAAAAGATCGGTATGCACACAACCCGGCACTTTCGCGCTGAGCCACTCATCACTTTGTGCTTCTCTAAACCTCCAGCCATCCAACCCTATCACATTAACCATCGTCACAAGCCTCCCTATAAGCATGATTGGGAACATCTGGATTCGTCAGTAACATAACAAAAATAACATTAAGCTAACAAAGTAGTCAATTGTTTTTTTGGAACAAGTGACAAAATACAAAATAAAAGTCGCCCTCTGCCCCAAACAGGCTAAAAGCGACCTCCTTTGTCTTCACGATGTATGGTGTCACACACGTATCTGGACATTAACTATATGTGATTGTGCTGATGGGACGCTCACGGTCATCATTTTCCCGACTGATCCGGGGTGCATGAACTTCCCGTATGAATAGCTCAGCATGTAGCAACTTTTTCTCGACAGGCGAGTTCGGGTTCGTTATGCGCCACAACAATTGGTCCACTGCACGCATTCCCAGCAATTCCTTATCCACTCTCACCGTGGCATAAATTGGCATTTGTTCATTCGTATCGTCAAACCCGGTCACTCCGCAACGCCTCGGAACGTCAATCCCCTTTTCTTTCAGCACATCCACGACCTGCGCAGCAGTCACATCATTAGCACATACAAAAACCTCAGGCAGTTTGTCCTCAGACAACTTGTCCATTTCCTCAGCAAGCGCCTGCGCTCCTCCGTGAAGAAGGACTTTATTTTGTCGCAATTCTACTCCGCTCATTTCCAGTGTAGAACGACAAGCTTCCCAGCGTTCGTAGAAACTGTGAGCGTCATCAATATGACCCACAAACTGAAAGCGGGTATAGCCCCTACACAGCAAATCCTTCATTAATTCACTCATGCATGTGCGATTATCTGTAAACACCGTATCACTTAAAAATGCAGAATCCCAATGATCTACCATGACGACCGGAATACCCATCCGATAAATGTTCAGCAACAACGAAGTTGAAATTGTCCCTACTGTGATAATCCCTTTAATCGCCTCCGGGTTCAGTAGAGAAAACATATCCTCAGTCGAGGGCTCCGTTAACGTGATCATATCCATCCCCTTACGGTTCAGACGCTCGGAAATCCCTTCAAATACAGGTCCCCAGTACCGGGATTCCCTGTTCTGGTGCCGAATATTTGGAAATAACACCAGCACCGTACCCGACCATTCTCTGGCATCTGTGTCCCGAGGCTCTATCCCAGTCATTTTGGGATGACTGCGAAAATAGCCCATCTGGGCAGCAAGCTTAACCAGCAGCGCCCTCGTCTCTTCACTTACACCGGGTTTGCCTGACAGTGCACGCGAAACAGCAAACTTTGAAACACCCGCCGCATCCGCAATTTCCTGTAATGTTACTTTTCCACGCATCTCCTCACCCAACCCTATTCGAAATCTTTTTCTACCTTAGTCTTCTAAATATACAGGTATGCCTATAAACTGGTACCATCGTAGCATACTTTGTTTTAGATCATCAAACGATGGATTTACACAAATCCACACTTTTCATTAAAATATGTTTGCTTAATAAAAAAACAAACTGCATAACAAACAATTATAAATGACTTGACGTGAGGTTCTTTATTTCCTACAATTTACTATTGAAAACACTTACATTGTGTAAATCATACTTATTAAGGGGGATTTGCAAATGTTCATGAACAGGTCGGTACGACAGAGCTCTATTCTACTCCTGTCTTTGCTGCTGCTCGTTACAACGGGCTGTGCGAATGGAACAGACGGTAAGGCAGAAAAGGAAGATCCTAATGACACCAGTCCCATTACATTTACTTTCTTTGGCGGTGATTCCAGCTCTAACTGGAACAACATGAAGGATGCTGTCGGACAGGAAATTATCAAGAAAACGGGCGTTACGCTAAATGCCGAACATGCTGTCAATGGTCGAGGCGAGGAAAAGTTTGCTTTAATGGCAGCGAGCGGAGAATATCCAGATCTCGTGTACCCTAAATCAGACATTGGCAAGTTAGTCGATGCCGGGGCACTCATTGACTTAACCGACCTCATTGACAAATACGGCCCTAACATTAAGAAAGTGTATGGAGACTATTTTAATCGTATTAAATATAGTAGTGAAGATCCAGCCATCTACACGATCCCGACCAATCTGGGTGTGGATCACATTGCGTTTGATGCACAAGCCGGCTTCGAAATCCAGCACCAGGCACTTAAGAAGCTCGGATACCCTAAAATCCGCACCGTTCAAGATTTTGAAAAAGCACTTAAAGATTATGTCGCCAAATATCCAACCACCAACGGACAGCGAACCATCCCCCTATCACTCGATGCCGAGGACTGGAAAATTCAAATTACAGTGACAAACCCGGCTGTTACTGCTACAGGTGGACCCGACGATGGCGAATATTATATTGATCCTAAAACACACAAAGCCATTCTTCACTACAAGCGCCCAGAAGAACGTGAATATTTCCGTTGGTTGAACCATATGTACAATGAAGGACTGTTGGATAAGGATACTTTTGTGCAAAAAAGTGATCAGTACAAGTCCAAAATTGCCGCAGGCCGTGTCATCGGACTCATTGATCAGGAATGGAACTATCAAGATGCCGAAAATGCGCTCAAAGCAGCAGGTAAGGATGAATTCACTTACGCCCATTTTCCAGTCACTTTAAATGAGAAATACGAGGACCATTCCCTCCAGCCCATCGGCTTCGATACCGCATCCGGGATCGGAATTACAACCTCATGTGAAAATCCGGTGCGAGCTATCAAGTTTCTGGATTTTCTGGCCTCCGACGAAGGACAAATTTTACGTAATTGGGGAATTGAAGGCCAGCATTACAACGTAGAGAATGGCAAACGAGTCATTCCGGCGGATGTGCAACAACGTAAGAACACCGATAACGCTTCTTTTAGCAGAGAGTCAGGTATCGGTTTGTACTGGATATGGGGGCCACATTACGGCGATAGCGTGAAGGACCCTTCGGGCAATTATTACACAACCAATTATCCGGAGATGATTACCGAAAATTATAGTCAAGCCGAGAAAGAGTCCCTTCAGGCATACAAAGCCCATACGTGGAAAGACCTGTTCCCGAACGAAAAAGATTTTCCGGTAAAAGAGTGGGGGGCTGCCTACAACATGCCTGTTCCGACCAATACGAATTACAATGTTATTTATCAAAAGTCGCAGGACATTGTACGCAAACGCATTCCTGAGGCCGTACTCGCCAAGCCAGATCAGTTCGACGCTGTGTATGACCGCATGCTCCAAGAGCTAGATCAGGCGGGTGTGCCAAAGGCTGAAGAAATCTACACTGGCCTAATTCAAAATCGGCTGAAACTGTGGTACGGCGAAAAATAGGGTTTGCCTTTTTAATGAAATATTACAGGGCTGACAGACCATGCTGTTCAGCCCTTCTACATTAACTATTATTACATATTCTGTTTGGTTTCTTTTTCTTTCCAAGAATTACTTTTCCCTGATACACGATTGACGTAAAACAATAAGATGATAGGAATCAACGCAATCCCCCCACACATTACCCAAGATATTTGAATAGGTGTTTGATCGGAAGACAAATCCGTAAAATTACGACTGATGATCCCTGTCATGATTAAACCTATGCACATGCCTAATTGTGAAATCGCAGAATCCAGAGATAGTAGTGTAGAACGATACTCATTAGAGATTCTTTTGTTCAGAAAAATTTGTTTGGCAACCGGGTACATGCCGCGCCCCATTTCATAGATCAAAAAGGTAAGCAGTACAGGATAAAATGTGTTGAACGCACCGGCAAAAATGAGCCATACTCCAATCATGCCGCAAGCATACATGAGTATATGTACATCACTGTATCGTGCGCCTAGCTTTCGAACCAGGTAGCTTCCCAAAGTCATACATAGTGAATACCCTGCCTTGATAAACCCCATAATCCAAATCCCTTGTTCGGAAAGGCCCACCAGACGTGGCTGTTGAAATGTATTTCCAGCCGAGTTTGAAAAGCTGATAAATAAGCCAATCATAAACACAATCCAGATAGACTTATTTTCAAAACCGATACGGACACTTTCTCCGATAATCGTTTTAATGCGGGTAGTGGACGTCTTTCGATGAGCCACATTCTCCTCATCCATATAAAAGAAGCATAGAAAAATGCATACAATAATAGATAAAATGCTAACCGCCCATGGAAGTGAATAGTTAAAAGTTGCGAGAAAGGCCCCCAACAGACCACAAATAAATCCTGAAATGTACTGTATACTGTTAGAGGTTGTAAAAAGAACTTCCATGGGCTTATCACTATTTTCCACAACCCATGATTCCAACGAACCTGATTGTAAACATATAGCCAGACCTCCAAAGACTTGCGCAAACACAAGCACCCCGATATGATCTGTCGAAACGAACAATACACTATAGGCTAGAAAACAACAAAGTCCCAAAATAACAGAGATTTTTCTTCCATACTTGTCTGCAATAGCCCCAGTAGGTATCTCAAACAGAAAAATACTTACAAAGAATACAACCAGTAAGAAGTTCGCACTCTGCAAAGAAAGTCCTTTAGCTAATAAAAAAAGGATGAGCGTAGTCCCCGTGATTTCACTCATAAAAAATTGAAGAAAGCTGACGGAGTAATATAGCTTATGAGGTTGCACTCTCAGGATTCCGTCGATTGCTGTGCAGCCTCATATTCACTTCGCAAAATCCCCATCTGAATAATGTCATAGTATCGCCCTTCCCTGAATAGCTTTTCCCGCAGCCGCCCTTCCTCCTTGAAGCCGCTGGCCAAATAGCAACGGTGTGCACGTTCATTGAACGCATAGACCTCCAGCTCCAGTCGATGTAGGTTCAGCGTATGAAATGCAAATTTTTGTAACAGCCGGATCGCTTCCCGTCCATAACCTTTGCCCAGATCACCGTCACGCCCGATCACAATTCCAAGGGTGGCATGCCGATTCACCCAGTTGATTTTAAATAAGTCCAGTTGTCCGATATAATCCAGGGTGTCTTTATGCGCAATGACAAAACCTTTGATCTCGGGGTTGCCGTCAATCATCATCTGTACAAAAGATTCACTATTCACCTGTGAATGCGGATAGATAAACACGTCGCTTAAACCACGTGTGATTTCCGGGTCATTGACCCATTTTCGGATATCTGGTATATCCTCTTGACGGTATTCTCTCAATACAACTCGTTTTCCAATGATATGCGGCATCGTAATCTTCCCTCCGATTATGTATTTGTTTAAGCACCTTTATGCTTCCATTACTCTCACAAACTCCAGAAAACGTGTACCTTTATAATGAAGCTCCCCACGATCCCCGATCACAATCATACCAAAGTCCCTATCCTTCACCTCCAGCTCCTTACGCTCACCCCCGTCAAACTCAAAGGTGATATAATAATAGGTCGAAGCTGAAAAATCGCCTGATCCCCCACGCACTCTCGTCCGTTTATCCACAACCTTACATGAACGTTGTACCCGTTCGGCTGCTTGATTGGACAGGCCCGCTCCGATCGTTTTGACAATTCCCATAATCATTACAAAAGCAATGAGTCCAAATACGATAAAAAAGATCGTATTAAACGATTGAACTTCCATAGAATCACTTCCCATTCACTTCATCCTTTCTACAGTAAAATGTAAATTTTCCATTCAATTGCCCATTGACAAATCGTACATCTTCACCCTCAAAAACTCCAATACTTTTTTAACATACTTACGAAAAAAAAGTTCTTTCGCTCTTTTCCGCACCCCGCTTGGACTTCTACCCGATCTGGGTCCTCTGATCCCCTCTAGACCGATTGACAAAACTATATATAGATATAAAATAGAGAATGTACTCTAAATATAGTGTAAAAAACGTATTTATGACCGATATCTTGAAGATACAGGTATGAAAATACATGTAAATATAGAGTCAAAAATTTAAAATGGCACAGTCAGCAAGGGATTAGAGCTATGATGGATCTCGGGCAATGCCGTTTTCTTTTTTTCGTTAATTGTTAAGGAGGATGCATACCATGCTGATTGCTTATGATTCCAAGACCGGCAATGTAAAAAGATTTATAAACAAGCTCAAGCTTCCAGCGGTTCAGATCGAGGAGCAAATGACTATAGAAGAGCCTTACGTACTTATTACATATACAACCGGGTTTGGGCAGATACCTGAGAGGGTATCTTCCTTTTTGAAAAAAAACGCACAAAACCTTGTTGGTGTAGCTGCAAGCGGCAACCGTAACTGGGGTGAGAAATTTGCCAAAAGTGCGGATTTGATTGCCGACCACTATAATGTCCCCGTGATTAGTAAATTTGAATTATCTGGAACGTTCGGAGATGTAGAGCGTTTTAAACAGGAGGTGAGCCGAGTTGCGGCATATTGAATTGAACAACATGTTGATGAAACGCGATACAGACGGCTTTTTCCAATTGGAAAAGGACCAAGAGGCTGTAGCAGAATTTATGAAGGAAGTTCAGGAACGGAGTTTGAAGTTTGCTGACACAGCCGCTCAAGTGCTGTATATGATTGAGAATGATTATTATGAGAATTTCTACAACAGCTATACGGCTGACGAAATTAATGATATTTTCCATATCACTCATAGCTATAATTTTAAATTCCCTTCCTATATGGCAGCATCCAAGTTTTATACCGATTATGCAATGAAGAGTAATGACCGTAAAGTCTATCTGGAACATTACCCTGATCGGGTTGCCGCGGTTGCCCTGCATTTGGGACGCGGTAACGCGGATACGGCACGCCTGTTGTCCCGCTCGATGATGGAGCAACGTCTCCAGCCAGCGACACCAACGTTCCTGAATGCAGGCAAAAGCCGCCGTGGGGAATTGGTATCCTGCTTCTTGCTCGAAATGGACGACTCCCTGAACTCGATCAACTATGTGCTAAACACTTGCATGCAGTTGTCCAAAATCGGCGGCGGTGTTGCCGTTAACCTGTCGAAGCTGCGGGCACGCGGCGAAGCGATTAAAGGCGTAGAAGGCGCAGCAAAAGGCATTATGCCTGTGCTGAAGCTGATGGAAGACGGCTTCTCTTATGCGGATCAAATGGGGCAACGTAAAGGCTCTGGGGCAGCCTATTACAACATTTTCGGATGGGATGTGCTGGAGTTTCTGGATAGCAAAAAAATCAATGCTGACGAAAGAGTACGTCTTAAGACACTTTCGATTGGATTGCTGGTGCCAAATCGCTTTTACAAGCTGGCTCAAGATAACGAACCGCTGCATGTATTTGCTCCTTACAGTGTGTTCAAAGCCTATGGAACACATCTGGACGACATGGATTTGGATGAAATGTACGACACGCTGCTCGCCGACGATCGGGTGAAGAAAAAAATAGCGATGAGCGCACGTGACATGCTGACGAAAATTGCCATGATTCAGTTGGAGTCTGGTTATCCATATATCATGAACAAAAGTAACGCGAACCAGGCACATGCTCTTAAAAACGTGGGTCAAGTCAAGATGTCGAACTTATGCACGGAAATCTTCCAGTTGCAGGAAACTTCCGAAATTACAGATTACGGACAACAGGATACTATCCGCCGGGACGTGAGCTGTAATCTGGCTTCTCTGAACATTGTAAATGTGATGGAGCATGGCAAAATCCGCGAATCCGTTCACGAGGGTATGATTGCTCTTACTTCGGTCAGCGATATGACCCAAGTAGCTAATGCACCAGGTGTCGCGAAAGCGAACCGTGAAATGCATTCCGTCGGTTTGGGTGTCATGAATCTGCACGGCTACTTTGCCAAGAACAAAATTGCGTATGAAAGCAATGAAGCAAAAGACTTTGTCCGTACCTTCTTCATGACGATGAACTATCATTCCATCGAAAAGAGTATGGAAATCGCGAAAGCGGCTGGACAAAGCTTTTATGGATTTGAGGAATCGGATTATGCGACAGGCGTATATTTTGACCGATACCTGAACACAGATTATCGTCCAACAACTGCACGTGTGCAAGAGTTATTCAAGGGCATCTATGTTCCGACTACAGCGGACTGGGACAAATTAAAAGCAGATGTGATGAAAAATGGCCTGTACCACGCCTATCGTATGGCAATTGCGCCGACTGCCAGCATTTCGTACATTCAAAATGCAACATCCAGTGTTATGCCGATTGTTGAGCAGATTGAAACCCGTACCTATGCCAATTCGACGACCTACTATCCAATGCCTTATTTGCAAAAGGATAACGTGTTCTTCTATAAATCTGCTTATCAAATGGACCAATTCAAAGTGCTGGATCTGATTGCAGAAATCCAGCCGCATGTGGACCAAGGAATTTCGACCGTGCTTCATGTGAACAGTGACGTGACTACGCGTCAGTTAGCACGTTGCTATCTGTACGCCGCACACAAAGGACTTAAATCGTTATACTACACACGCACTAAAAAGCTGTCTGTGGAAGAGTGTCTCACCTGCTCCATCTAAAGCATAAATGGTAACAAGCTGTAGTATAAAAATTAGATTTTAAATAGATATGGATGCTTTGCATTAGAAGCTGTATCCAGCGTGTGGTTTAGACCTTTACGGGACTGGACAAGACCCTCGCGGATACAGCTTCCGTATGTCAAGCATACGATGATTCGCCTGCACTATTTCAATGTGTGTTTCTAGGGAATCTCGCAAGCTGAAGGGAGAATGCTAACAATGACAGGTATACAAGCCGTAAACTGGAATCGCTCGGACGATGATTTTACACTGATGTTCTGGAACCAGAACATCATGCAATTTTGGACGGATGATGAAATCCCGTTGTCTGACGATAAAATGTCCTGGGTAACCCTCAGTGATATCGAAAAAGAAGCCTACATGAAGGTGCTGGGCGGATTAACACTGCTGGATACCATTCAAGGCGGTGTAGGTATGCCGCAAATTATGGAGCATGTGGACGGACTGCAACGCAAAGCCGTACTAAGCTTTATGGCGATGATGGAACAAATCCATGCCAAGTCGTACAGTAGCATCTTTACAACGCTAGCTTCCACGGAAGAAATTGACGGTGTATTCCGCTGGGTGGAAGAAAATCCACATCTCCAAACCAAAGCAGAAACCATTCGTCAATATTATATGAATATCCACACACCGAAAGACCTCTATCTCGCGATGGCTGCGTCGGTGCTGTTAGAAAGCTATTTGTTTTATAGCGGCTTCTTCTATCCTCTTTATCTGGCGGGCCAGGGCAAGCTGACATGTAGTGGAGAAATTATCGATTTGATCTTACGGGACGAAAGTATTCACGGTGTGTACGTAGGTGTACTGGCACAGGAGATTTATGCAGAATTGGACGAGGAAGAACAACGTGATCTTTACCAGACGCTGGTAGGCTTGCTGCGCTACTTGCATAATAACGAGGAACAATACACCGAGCAAATTTACACCCCTATTAGACTCGTAGACGATGTGAAAGTCTTTTTGCGCTATAATGCCAACAAGGCCATGATGAACTTGGGCTTTGATCCACTGTTTGAAGAAGAAGAAGTTAATCCCATTGTATTCAACGGCATCAGCACCCATACTAAGCAGCATGATTTCTTTTCTAAAAAAGGAAACGGCTATGTGCGGGCGATGAATGTAGAGCCGCTGACAGATGATGATTTTAATTTTGGCGTATAAGTACAATTACGTAAAACTGTAAAAAAATAGGGTTTCAGAACTTGTCCCTGAGTTCTGAAACCCTATTGCCTAAATAAAGTAGATAGTTTACATATTTCAGGATTTTGCAAAATCCTCATTTACATGCGTTCGCTTATATAAAACTGGTATTGCCGCTGCTATAAGGATCATACCCATAAAAGCGGGTGCGGCATGACCCAGTGATACATAGATTTGACCTCCAATAATAGGCCCAATCATTCTTGCTAAAGCCTGAATAGATTGACTACCTCCTTGAATCCTTCCTTGTTCACTAGAATCGACAGACTTGGAGAGCATCCCGTTGAATGAAGGCCCAAAGATCGAATCACCAAAACCAAATATAAACATTCCAGCGATAAAAAGAGGATAGAATGAGAACAAAGTAGATAGCGCAATAAGACTGTAACCTATAATCTCCGAAACCATTCCAAGAATGGCTATCTGTTTATCATTAAGTTTTATCAAAAGCTTGGGCATGATGAAACCTTGTGAAATGATGTCTTGGAAACCCATAATTGAAAACATAAGTCCGATTAGTGCAGGCTTCCAACTGAAAGTATCCATTGTAAATTGTGAAAAAACGGCCTGTAAAGATCCGTTGGGTATCCAAAGTAAGAACGCAGAGACAAGTAGCCTGTTTAAGTTTTTCATGGAAAGCAGGTTTGCAAGCTGTGTAAATGGATTCAGTCTTACAAAGGTAATCTCTTTCAGTCTATGTTTCTTGTCAAGGCTCTCAGGCATAAAAAAGAATCCATAAACAACGTTCAATAAAGTGATGATTGCTCCAAAATACATGGGTACAGAATAACCAAACTTGGCAAGTAATCCGCCTAGAGTTGGCCCAATGACAGTGCCTATACCTACAACCGCACTCACCCATCCAAAGTATTTGGTTCTCTGTTCTGGAGGAATGATGTCTGCAAAATAGGCGAAGATCGTGCTTATGCTCCCGCCTGTTAACCCTTCTATGATGCGCCCAGCAAATAGCACCCATAGAGCTCCTCCTATGCCAAAAACCAAGTACCCAATTGCGGAACCCAAAAGGCATACTAAGAGCAATGGACGACGGCCATATTTGTCGCTCAAAGCGCCAAGTACGGGAGCCGCAAAAAACACGCAGAATGCATAAACAGAGGTCAGCAACGTAACAACTATAGCTTGTTCTCCCGGACTGCTTGTATAAGGCTGCACTAAGAATGGGACGACAGGTGTTATGATACTGAAGCCTATTCCGCAAAGAAATACAGAGATAAGGCCGAATATTAAAGCGTGTTTATCTACGGTTTGTTCTGTGTTCTGTTCATTGTGTGATCTACATTTGAACACTTCATTTCTCCCCTTAAAGGTTTCGATTTCACTTCCTTGGAAGCAAAAACATCGTATCACAATTTTGCTTCCTCGGCAACAAAATAATAACAAAAAAATACAGCCCGTTCTCAATAGAGCCCGGCTGCCTATGGTTTGATTTTCATTATTCAAATTTATTCCATCTTAATATCTATACCCTGCTTCTTTATTTCTGCATCCAAATGCCTACTATACTTTTCCAAGAAGCTAATCATACTATCAAATTGTTCTTCGGTTACCTGCTCAAATACGGCTTTATCCCGCTCTTGAAACTCTTTGTGTAGTTCCTCATGGATTTTATAGATTACTTTCCCTTCCTCAGTAAGCCTAAAATAGATTTCTTTCTTGTTATCCGGCTTCTGGTAGCTTTCGATAATGCCTTTTTTTATAAGCTTCTTAGTTATTTTACTTATGGCACCGGTAGTCATATAAAGGGACTCCGCAAGCTTTGTCACGTTGGAATCTACATTTCTTTCAATGTATTCGATGCAATGTACTTCAGAAGGCTTATAACCCTTAAGGCTGTCTTCCATCTTATCCTTATTGAGCCAAACCATCTTGTTAAATAAGTCCCTGAAACCCACTATGACCTGTTCTTCTTTGTTCATGGCCTGTCCTCCCACCCGTGGTGCATTAACAATACAATATAGTATACTTTTGTTTCTATTTCAACAATATTAAAATAATTATTTTAGGAATTGAGCACGAGGGCATACACGCAAAAAAAAACGGCCAGATCGCTAAAGTAGCAGAATCGAGCCGCTTTACATTTCTTAAGACCGAGCCTCAGTGAACATTTGAAAAGTGACACCAAACTTGTCTGTTACATTCCCATAAGCTGGACTAAAATGGGTTTCCTGCAAGGGCATTCCCACCTGTCCTCCTTGCTGTAGAGCATCAAACATTTTTTGAGCTTGCTCCACACTATCGGTTGTAATACAGATACTCACCTGATTCCCGCTGCTAAACGGTGATCCGGGAAAGGTATCAGAAAACATGAGCTCTGTCTCACCCACTTTAAGGGTAGCATGTCCCACACGTTCCTTGACCTCTGCAGGAATGGGAAAATCGGGGTTTTCCGGCATTTCCCCAAAGGTTTGAATAAAAAGCAGTTGAGCATCCAATGCCTTTTCATAAAATTCGATTGCTTCTTTTGCATTTCCATCCATCGTGATGTAAGGAATCAAACGTTTGGACATCTTCAACACAGCTCCTTTAATTCGAGGTGATTAACCCAGCCATTTCTCCTGTATTATATACAAAACTTGGCAAGAAAAACAAATCTGTATTCTTAGCTTTCATGCACCTGAACGCCAAGCTGCTTTAGCTCCTTTATCGCTTCCGTAACGTTACGCTGTGGATGAAGCGCAGAGATCATCTGTGAAGTGATCGGAACGCCGTTGAAAATCTGGCTTACCACCCCTAGAGAAATCGGCAACTCATAGTAACTCTCAGCCCAATCCTGATATTCCTCCGGTGTAACTATAATTTTCCCCAGCAAAAAGGATGAGCCATCGTCATATCCCTCAGGAAAGTTCGCGTTGCCCATACGCCACTCCTTATCTCCCGCTTCCCTCCACATACAAAAGGTAACGTCCTCTTTCTCCAGTGCTTCATCTTCCAAAAGCTCCATCATATCATCAGGCACACCGTCGTACATGCCCGGCCAGACCTCATATTCTTCTCTCGCATGAGGACTTACAGGGGATTCGTGGTTAAAACCCTTCAACAGCACACCTCCACGCGTCCATAGCATATGAATTGTATCTCCAGCGCCGTTGTTTACCTCACCCAGGCACACATCACCAGACCACTCAGACTGTATACGATATGTGCGTAACCAATCTTCTGGAGACAATATAATGTCCAGCGCTGACAGCAGCAGCATTCTGTCTTTTAAACCACTTGGCGTTAGCTGTGCATCAAGCATCATATTCTTCATCATTCCCCCACTTTGTTCATGCGACTAAGAATTCATCTGTCCCTACCTATATCTTTCAAGCTTTGCCCGCTCAACCATCTGCCGAACGAATGGCCCTTTGGCTTCGGTATACGCTGCACGGTCATATTTGAATGCATAGCTTTCTAAAAAATGCCTTCTAATCGTGCTTGGCACAAATCAGAAGGCATTCTCTTGTTCAAATCAAAAATCATTCAGCAACTCCAGCCCTATTATTCGGCTTCTCAATCACGATCAGACAGGTACTGTCTGGCAAAGAAACCTGCTGGCCCTGCTCATCCATGAACTCAACACGTCTGGACAGCGCCTCGGCATAGCCCTCCTGTAAATAGTGGCGGCTCACGCGGATAATCGCTTGTGATCCAAGTGTGTTACGGATACACTCTTCATACTGTGACGGGGTAAAATAACCAAACTGCTCCTGCACTTCATGCACATAGGCTTCCGCCCCCCATGTATAGGTATATAAAAATTCCATTGCATCGTTCACTGGTAAAACAGCCTCATGCTCCCCCACACGCTCTATTTCAATGTGGCGACCTGCAAAATCTTGCGCATACCGTATCAGCCATTCCATTCCATCCGGCTCCAAGAATCGAATTCGTCTGCGCTGCTCTACTGGTTCGGTCATAATCCCGTCACGAATGATGATACGACCGCCGGGTGCAAGCACACGATAGGCGCTCTGCAGAGCTGCCTCCACTGTTTGTGGATTGAACCGAATTCCATCTCGTTCGATGTAGGAATAGAGCTCGTGAAGAATCGAAGAGAAGATGACCGTGTCCATACTCCCCGTTTCCACATATTCCTCTAACCGAAGCGCATCCCCTTTGATGACATCCCAACGATGGCGCTCCAATTGCTTTTTACGTTTAAGTGCCTCAATGACATTCACAGAAATATCAAGACCTAATGGCTTCGCATCTGGTCTTTCCTGTTCGATCAGATCCAGCAGTACACCCCCGCCGGGTCCAATATCCAGTATGCGGGTTCCAGTCACATAATCTAAAATGACCCTTTTGTAATCTACGGTCTGGTTCATATCTGTAAGGTACGTTTCCTCATTGTGAAAGCGATCATACGCATCGCGCCGTAATCCGAACAGATCGAACAGCAGCAGGACTGCTTTGTCATACAGAGGCGTTTTTTCTGCCTCAATACAAAAGTCAATCAGTTTCTCAGCCGCAGATGAAAATACAAAATTAAAAAATACAGTACTCGGTAGCTCTTCTTTATGCTCCACGATCACACTCAAATGAGGATTATGCTTCCGTTTTCCTTTTGAAATGTCCTGCCAAGACAGTGCACTTAAATATTTTTCTATCATTCGTTTTTTATATACGTTAATTTTCTTGACACCACGATAGTCATAATACATCGTATTCATGAGCGATTCGAAACTGATATGGCGAACGGTCGCAGGCTGTTCCTGTCCTGTGCCATCCTTTAATGTGAGTAAAAATACCTTTACCAGTTCTTGAAGTGAAAAATCCTGCAAAGCTGATTCTACATACCAAAGTGTCCGATTCTCCAACGGAGCTAGCGCCTTCTCTACATTCAACTCCCGCTCTAGTTCTGTGTAAGCCTGCTCGAACGGCTCCCCTTCATGAATGGAAACCGACCGTAATCTTTCGAGTCGCTCCTTTACACTCCAGACTACAGGTGCGTTATCCCATGCAATCCAGCCGATCAGCTGCTCCACTTCACTTCGTACTTGGTCCCATAATGCAGGTTCCACCCCGGCGATAATACACTCGTTCAGGGCCCGTAAAACAAGCTCTAGTTCCTCATGGCTCAGCCAGCCCTTACGAGTAATTTCAAGCAGCAGTCGATTTTCAGCAAAAGGAATTTCCCCCCGTATATATTGCCCGATCAATCCATGCGTCTCAATCAGAATTCGGGTCATGCTATTGCGCGGGTAAGCAGGGGACTCCGCTTGGGCCTGTCTGACATACAGTTGGGAGGATCCGATATTATGTACAAATAAATTAATACCCTCATGCTGCCAGCGTAGCCGTTCGCGGACTGTGCCTCCTTTGGCTGTCTCAGACCATACCAATACATCCTCCAGTAGCTCTTTAACCCAGAATGACAATGGAAGTCCGTCCAAAATAAGCAACGTACGCTCCACGTAATCCAGTACAGGATTGGCATCCTTTAACTCACCTATAGATCGAATGCGTTCCAAATTTACAATACGCTCCTCAGCCGAAACAAGCAGCTTTAACCAAGTCGGTGTATCCCAGGCCAGATCATTTTCTTTCCTGTAATTAGCAATGGCTTTTAACGATTGCAACATTTTTCTCACCTCGTGTGATTCGGATTCGGTATGCACAGGAGACTTTGAATAAGACATTTGGATTAAAACCTTGTATATACTACACTTTACCATACATTTGTAACTTCCACCTCGTGGAAAATATTAAACATTTGTATCAATCAACCGCTTGACATACTTTCCAAACGCACACATAACCCTCAAGTGCACTAGACAGTGCCACTTCAGACAAAACAAATGACCGTAACTTCCATATAAGGAATTACGGTCAGCCTGTTTATTTCCATATACAGTTTAACGACACGACTCCCACTACCTCCATCTTCCGAACTTATCATTCTGTACTTCGTTAACCTGTCCAAAAAATACCTGCATGATCTATTTCTACCTGTTCGAGCTGTTCTTCAAAGCACGGATTAGGTGCAATCTCTTTTACACGCTGCCAGCTTTCAGCCTCTTGCCGGGCATATACATGCCAATGATTTTCTTCCCAGCGAAATTGGACAATGTCCGTGCGATCCCACAACTCAGTTTCATTAGAAGGCCTTTCCTCCGTCAAGATCAAACAGTTATCCTCTATTTGATAAATGAGCCGCACGTCAGAACGCACGTAGCCTGGCACCTTTAGCGCAATATAGCCATTCAGCAGGTATTCAACCTTTTTAACGGTAAACGGATCAATCCGTTCGTTCACGAGATTTCCACCCCTTGATCAATTCGTAAATATTACGATTTAAATATAGCAGAAATCGAAGTTTTTGAAAAGAGTCCTTCATGCCGTCCCAAAATCAAAAAGATATCCTCCAGCCTGAAGGCTCAGAAGATATCTCATTACTCTTGTTATACGCAGCCGAATCATAATCCCCTATGATTTCTAGAAAGTTAAAGTGCCACTGTGCAACACGTCAACCATCTATAATAAATTTCGCTTATTTATCAACAGAAACGCCATCTGGTACTGGAATACCAAAATCAGGTGTTCCATCTTCTTTCCAGTAGAACGGCTGCACACGTGTATGACGATTCGGATCATACAGCGGGTCGCCTGTAATTTCCTTGTAATTCCGGGCGTGATATACGATTACATCGCTACCATCAGCAGCAACCGTAAAACTGTTATGACCTGGCCCGAATTGTCCTGTTTCCTCATGGGTGCAGAATACCGGCTGAGGTGATTTCGTCCATGATTTCGGATCAAGTAAATCCGCATTCTCATCTGCCGTCAACAGACCCATGCAATAATTGTGGTCTGTGGCGCTAGCTGAATAACTGATAAAGATCCGCCCGTTCCGTTTCAGAACCGCTGCTCCTTCATTCACCTTAAAACCGATGATTTCCCAATCATATTCAGGAGTGGAGATCATCACCTGCTCACCGCGCAACGTCCATGGATTGCTCATTTCGGAAATATACAGATTGGAATTACCGACGATGTCAGGGTCCTTCTGAGCCCACACATAATACAAAACTCCATTATGCTGGAAGGTTGTCGCATCGAGAGCGAACGTCTCCCAACGGGTTTTGATCTGTCCTTTTTCCACCCATTCCCCTTCCAGAGGATTAGCTGAATCATTTTCAAGCACGAACATCCGGTGGTCGAACAGGCCTTCCTTCGTTTCTGTTGTACGAGCTGCTGCAAAATAAATGTACCATTTGTCGTTTATATAGTGAATTTCCGGTGCCCAAATGTTCGCACTTAACGGGCCCGTTTCATATTTGTGCCACACTGCGACAGGCTCTGCTGTACTCAAGCCTTGAATAGTACTTGCTCGTCGAACCTCAATGCGGTCATACTCTGGTACAGATCCGGTGAAATAATAGTATCCGTCACTATGCTTGTAAATCCAAGGGTCTGCCCGTTGCTCAATGACCGGATTATTAAAGGGTACAGTTTGATTCATGGTTATTCTCTCCTCTATGTGTAGTATGTAGTTCATACAATTAATCGCTGATACGCTTTCCCCAAATGGAAATTCCCTTTTCATTCATACCCGTGAAAATTAAAGTATGGCGACCAAGCTCCCAGTCCCATGAAGGAAGCAATAACAATTCTTCCTTAGTTCCTTCGGATGTATTGCTCCAATCTATTGTTAGAGTACGCTTGCCATCAAAGCTCCAGTGACCTTCAAGAGAACCGCTGGTTGCCCGCCCTCCATCTTTCAGACGGAGCGGTTCAGCTTCCACTTGGCCGTCTACTTCCTGCTTTATCACGATGCGCTCCCAGTTGCCGGATAATAGCCTTTTGGGTATATCCTGCTCCTTTTCGCCGGCATAGCGCTCTGGAGAGACGACCGGCCAGCCCTCTGCCGTCCACAATATTCTGCGTACATGCAGGTACGGCCAGCTCTTGTCCGTTTCTCCTCGCGCATGATGTACAATATAATAATCCGCACCGTCCTTCAGGACAGAATTGTGACCTGGCGCAACCCAGCCTTCTCCTTCGCTGAACCGATAACCGCCCAATACCTTGTTTCCAATCTCGTATTGAGGCAAATAGCTGGTATCTGCCATATCATGTCCATTCATGTCCACATAAGGGCCTGTGATAGAATCTGAACGGGCAACGCGAACATTGTAGTCCTCAAACAAAGAATCATACGAGACGAACAAGTAGTATTTACGGAACATTGGATTGTACACAATGTATGGTCCTTCTACAGCACCGTCCTCAGTTGCCCGATCTCTGGCAGCGATATTTTTACCATAGCCAGATTCTTTGAGCTTTCCAGTCTGGGGATCAAGCGGTGTAATATAAATACCGCCGAAAAAAGAGCCGTATACCATCCATGGATTACCCTCTGCATCCAGCACCGGATTGGCATCAATCGCATTCAGCTTGTCATGCTCTTCCGTTTTAACGACCAGCCCCTCATCCTTCCAAGGGCCTTCCGGGGAGCTGGATGTCTGCAATCCGATCGCAGACCGTGTGCTGCCAAAGGTAGAAGCAGAGTAATACATCCGATAGGTATCACCCATCTTGATGATGTCCGGTGCCCACAGATTGGTTGCCGATGACCACGATTCTGCTTCCTTTGGAATGCCGGGGAGTGCATACTGCACCCAATTCCAATGAATCAGATCAGTCGATTTGCGTACCATAACACCAGGTCTCAATTCTCCACCTGTCTTTACATCCGTTGAGTAGACATAATAGCCTTGATCCGTTTTGATAATCGCCGGGTCATGTGCATTGTTAATGGTCCAGCGCTGTTCATCGTTAATCGTACTTTGATCATACAAGTGATCGGGAGGCGGAGCCTGCGGATACACAGGGTCCGGAGTGTTATCCCCACAGCCAGATAGACCCAGCATGAGCAGCATAACCATAACTGTTATTCTCCTCCTTCCTTTACCCATTACATATTGTAACTGCCTTACATCATTCATGCGTACCCTCCAAGTGTCAATTAACCTTTGACACCCGAAATAGCAACCGATTCAATAATTTGTTTCTGGAAGATCAAGAATATAATCAGTACAGGTAACAAGGCTATTATTGATGCTGCCATTATAAGCGGATAGTCCGTCTGAATGGCGTAAGTCGCATTAAAATTCGCGATAACCAGTTGCAGTGTCTGCGTTTCTGGTGAGTTCAAGTAAATAATCGGTGCCAAATAATCGTTCCAAATCCCCATGAACCATAAAATAAGCTGTGCCGCAACTGCTGGCTTAATGAGCGGGAACGTTATCGACGAATAGAGTCGGAAATAAGAACTTCCGTCAATTTTCGCAGCTTCGATAATGGCATCCGGTACACTAAGCAAGTACTGCCGCAGGAAAAAGATCATAACTACATTTCCGAACAAACCCGGAACGATCAGAGGCAAAAGTGTATCGACCCAGCCAAGTTTGGAAAACATCATAAACTGTGGAATCATAACCGTTGGGTATGGAATCATCATAGATGCGATGAGTGCCAAAAACAGTTTGTTTTTATGAGGGAATCTCAGCTTTGCAAATGCAAAAGCGGCCACACTGGATGTAAAGGTACCCACAACGGTAACACTTACAGCCACAATCACGCTGTTCTTGATCCCGCTTAACAAAGGTCCTGCTTCCCAAATTTCCTTATACTTGCCAAACTGGAACACCTCTGGTATCCATACTGGTGGAAGAGCAAAGACATCCTGCTTTTCTTTCACTGAAGTGGACAGCATCCAAAGCAGCGGGGCGATCATCACAATCGCTCCAATCGCTAGTGCAATAAAGATAATGATATTGGTAACTTTCGTTTTTTGACTATGGGACATAATCAGACTCACTCCTTTCCGCGAAAATCAATCCCCATCAAAGGACGATTTTTCATTCATTTTGAATTGAATCAAAGTTACGATAAAAATGAAGATGCCGAGAATCATAGCCATCGCGGAGGCATATCCCATTTGCAGGTTTTTAAATGCCTTATCCCAAATATAAAAGACGATTGAGGCGGATGAGTATTCCGGACCCCCTGTAGGTGTCATAATGTTCATTTCAGTAAAGATTTGCGAACCACCAATGATATTAGTTACGACCAGGAAGAAGGTTACTGGTTTCACCATTGGCCATGTGATATTGCGGAACATTTGGAATCCGCTAGCTCCATCTAGCTCTGCTGCTTCATAATAAGAGCGAGACACGCTCTGCAGGGCTGCCAAATATAGCAGCATCGTATATCCGAGACCCTTCCAGACGGTCATGAGAATCAAGGCCGGTTTGACCGTATCCTTATCCATCAGCCAGTTAGGACCCTTAATACCGAATATTTCGAGGAATTGGTTCACCAAACCATAGTCCCCGTTGTATGCCCAGTTCCACATAATAGAAACGGCAGCCAACGAAGAAATAACCGGGATATAGTAAATCACACGAAATGTTGTCGTACCTGGAATCTTGCGATTCAAACCTAGTGCCAGCAGTAAAGCTAGTACAAGACCGATTGGAATACCTAGCATTAAGAAAAGAGTATTGTACATCGATTTATAAAAGAGCTCATCGCTAAATAAATCTTTAAAATTGTCGAGACCAATAAAGTTCATTTGTCCCAATCCGTCCCAATCTGTAAAAGAGCCGTATAATGAATAGACAAACGGGAATAACGTAAAGATTAGCAGACCGAGAATAGGTGGAAGAATAAATAAGTATCCATATACCTTCTCTTTGCGGTAGAGATTAGATTTGGTTATCACAGGGCTCACCTCTGTTTCTAATTTGGAATGAAGATGATGTTAGCAGCATGATATTCAGCCACTAACATCATCCTTTTTTCCTCTATTTACGCATTATTTCTGTGATTTTTTCTCTTGCTCCACCGCTTTATCCAGCAGTTTCTGCATCTTCGGTTGTTCTTGTTTCACATAATCTGCCGCCGTAATTTTACCATCCAGCACAGGTTGAATATCTGTGAAGAAAATATCGTACCATTCTGCATTATACGTATAGTTGCCTGGTAATGAGCGTCCATAGTCATTTACGATATCAATAAATTCTTGTTTATTGTTAGGCTTGGTTTTCGTATCTTTGGACCATTCATCAGCCATGTCCAGCAGATTCGGAATTTGTACCTTGGCATCTACGAGCTGCTTCATTCCTTCTTTAGAAGTCGTCAGATAGTTAACCAGTTCAACAGCTTCATCCGGGTATTTTGTTTTAGAGGAAACGCCGATACCCAGAGAACCGATCCATGTTGCTGATTTGCCAGTCGATCCGGCTGGGAACGGCAGTAAATCATATTCGAATGGCAATTTTTCAAATGTACTCATATCCCAAGGACCTACCGGGAAGAATGCCATTTCGCCCTTCATCCAACGTTGGTATGTGTCCAATGTTTGTGATTGTTCAATACCAGGTGTGATTTTATATTTGTTTTGCATGTCAGCAAAGTACTGAAGCGCTTCCGCAAATTTCGGATCATCAATCGTTACTTTCGTTTTGCTCTCATCCAGCCAATCAGCCCCATTACTCCATACAAAGGCTTGCAATGCCCACTGAACGTTAAAACCTGTACCGTATTGATCTGGCTTGCCGTCACCATTGGTATCTTTGGTCAACTCTTGGCTAACCTTGATAAATTCATCCCATGTATACGGTTTGTCTTTGTCAGGCAATGGAACGCCCGCTTTTTCGAACATCGTTTTGTTGTAGCCAAGTGCGAATGGACCTAAGTCCTTCGGCATACCGTAAATATCTCCTTGACCGGCCATTTTACCGTCATAGCGATACAAATCTATACCGTATTTCCAGATGTTATCCAGTTTAATATCCTTGTTCTTCTCAATGTAAGGAGTGAGATTCTTCAATACCCCACTGTTTACATAAGCTTTCACATCTCCAGGGGCAAAGTAAAAGATATCTGGAAGATTATTTCCTGTGATCGCAGCTCTTAGCTTTGTAGCATATTGATCCGCTGCCGTCACGACCATTTTAACCTTTACGCCAGGATGTTCCTCTTCAAATTTCTTGATTACTTCCTTATAAGCCTTTTGTTCATCTGTGCCACCACGGAACATGAATGTCAGTTCCTTACTTCCATCACTACTGGAACTTCCCCCACTACAACCAGCCAGTGCAGCCACCATTAACAACAGAACAACCATTGTTATTGCAAAACCTTTTTTCTTTATCAACGCGACCCCTCCTAAATTTAAATGAAACCGCATACATTTAGTGTTAAAATAACTTCATACCACTCGGCCTAATCTTTAACTGTGCGGTACACAACCCGTTGTTGATTGCCGCTGTGATTATCATCCCTCTCATGTACCATATAATTAACATTTTACTTTATCAATAATGAATTCGTTTACAAACAAAATATAGCATGCCTTTCCTCGGTTCGTCAATGTATTTTTCAATCTTTTTAAATAATTATAAAACATAGATTAGAGTAACATGGAAAGCAAAATTAAATCGTATTTAAGTTAACTTTTATCGAAATAATCAGTGATAAAGCTTAAATACGATTTATTTTTGAAGTAATTCTTAATTCGGAGTTTAATTTGCTCCCCTCTTTATTTAGTAAAAAAAAATTTACAAAAAAGCAGTTTACTTCTTTTTGATTTTATTTTAACATAAATCAAAGTAAATATATAAGCGCTTACATCACAATTTTTATAGATAAGGATGGTCTATAGCTATGATTTATATTAAGGACTTAATGTCAGGATTAGATATTTTTAAAGCACTGGGTTCAGAAATCCGCATTCAAATTCTCGAGTTACTTGCCTACCAGGGACAAAGTATGAATGACATTGCTAACAAACTTAATTTGAGCAACGGTACCATTACAATGCATATTCGAAAATTGGAAGAATGCGGCCTTGTGGAGATCAATACCGTGAGCGGCAAGCACGGCACCCGAAAAATGTGCTATTTGAACAAGGATAAACTGATGGTAGATTTGCGCAGTAGAGAACAAAAAAATGTGTATGAGGTTGAGATTCGCGTAGGTCATTATAGTAACTATCAAGCGTCCCCCACTTGTGGATTGGTGACCCGAGACAGCATTATCGGCGATTTTGATGATCCACGCTATTTTGCAGATCCCGGGCGGCTGGAGTCGGAAATGATCTGGATGGCTGAGGGCTTTTTGGAATACCGTATCCCCAACTATCTGAAAGCGAATCAATCCTTTAAAGAAATTCAATTCTCCGCAGAACTGGGCTCAGAAGCACCCTGCTATTGTGAGGAATATCCCTCCGACATTTGTTTTCACATTAACGGTATCCCTATTGGGCACTGGACCAGCGCCGGAGATTTTGGAGAAGTGCCGGGGGTTCTCAATCCAGATTGGTGGCCACCGCATCTGAATCAATATGGTATGCTCAAATTAATTCGCATCAATCAACAAGGCAGCTTCATTGACGGGTGCCGCATTTCCGAGGTCACAATAGATGATATTAACCTTAACTATAAAAGCGACATTACACTCCGTCTATCTGTAACCGATGAATCAGAAAACAAAGGAGGACTCACTATTTTTGGCAAAAGATTCGGGAATTTCAGTCAGGATCTGCTTGTGCGCGTGCTTTACGATGTGCATGGGGAGGACAACGCCAACTCCTGACTCGCCACATGTAAAAATAGGCCGAAGCCTGTATTCATGGAATACATGTCCTCGGCCTAAACATCCTGATCCTCACTTAAAGAGATATAGATCAATAAATAAAAAATGACTGCTATCCCAAACACCAGCCAGCAAAAGGACAGCAAATGAAGCCTAGGTCCAGCATATACTCCCCATCTCCAAATATCCGTAAGGAGCACCAGTGGCTGCAACAACACATCCCAGCTATTCCAGCGAGCAAATCTGCCTATATATACGCCTATGCTGTCCAGCCACAACAACACCAAAACTACAGCCCATGCGAGCCCCTTTGAACAAATCCTCCTCAGCATATGATGGATCACCAACACACAAAGGGATGTAAGAAAAAGGCCAAGCCCTGCTGCTGAAAAAGACGTAAATAAGATTAACCAAAATTGGGTGTTCAACCAAAAACGTGTATCAGGATTCACATCGTAAAAACGAAACGCATGAAGTAACTCAGTCACCAAATAAAGAGCATTCGGCAGAAAAAACAACCATACCATTGAGGAGAAAAATAAAAGAATACTCCTCACTTTTGTACTTCGCAGTCTGGATAAAGCCATCATGCCGAGAGTGATAAAGACCGGAACCCAGGCCAGGAATATATCCCAGTACAGAAATTGATACATCCTCGTTCCGCTTGTGGACTGTAAATACATAATGAGCCCGAAACAGCCCAACGTAGCTACAAGCAGCACTCCCAACAAACCGGGCAGCTTGTAACCCTTCCTTCTTAACAGCAAGTTTCCATCTACCTCCTGCCTGAGTTACGTATATGCGTCTTTTCTAATCCTAATTTTATAACGCTTTCATATTAAGAAAGAGGGTCTTTGTCTGTTTACTCCACGTTTCGTATGTCCTCAGATACATGGTTTGTTATCGTCAAGGCATCAAAGGTAACAGCACAGCCCTCCCCCACGGGAGATTGAGCAACAACTCCGACTTTTAGCTGGTTAGGAACATTCATCCCAAAATATCTCGCCAGCTTCCAATGCTGACCATCTGATGAATAATGAAATGCAAAGCAATTTCCAGCTCGTGCCACTCGTAAATACGGATTGGACACGTCCATCGCCCCAGAGATACAATCATCAGATGTATCCCGAGTGACCACACTAAGAATAGATGGAGTGTTTTCGAAATATTCAAAACACAGCTTAGCCCAGCGGGTATCATCCGCCATTATCATCAAACATCCTGAATCATAAGGCTGCTTCATATCAACACGAACCCTCGTCCATATTGTAAAATCACCTTGAAGCGTTGTATGCAAAAAGGGTGCGGACGATTTAGTCGCTGCGCCGGACGGATCCCTAAAGAAATCTGCCTGTGAAGGTGCAAAAATTTGCAAAGACTTGGTATCATCAAATCTCCATTCTGTCGGCTCATTGTTCCAGCTCCAATCCGCCGGCAAAACTTCACCGCTAAAGCGTTCAAATACGTTCATATGGATACCATTCCTCTCTGGCAATATAGTCATATAATACATTGAAATCTGGGGCACAATCCCCTTGATACCACTATATACGTTATTTTCCAGTCGTCAATAATGATGATATGTCTTTAAAGTTTATGAAAAAAAGACTTGCCATCCTGAAATGTTGTGCTTATAATTACACCTAACTTGATACAGTAACAAATTTCAATGACGAGAACGAGTAAGCTATACAGCGGATTTGCAGAGAGTTGGGGCAGGTGAAAGCCAACATTCCGAGGGTAGCCGAACGCCATCTCTGAGAAGCGGGCTGAACCTGAAGTAAGCTCTGCCGCCTTTCCAGCGTTAACCGGAACACGTATTGATGGATACGTGAACAGAGTGTCATTTCCTATGGAATGAAACTAGGGTGGTAACACGGGTATAAACTCGTCCCTTTTACAGGGGCGGGTTTTTTTGTTTTTCAAAAAGGAGGAAATCATCATGACAAATGTATCGACAGTAGTATCTATAACCGATTTTTTGACTCCAGCTGTACGGGAAATGCCGCCTTCAGGCATCCGTAAGTTTTTCGAATATAGTACAGGCAGAAAAGATATTGTATCGCTTGGTGTCGGTGAACCCGACTTTGTAACCCCTCAACATGTCAGAAAGGCCTGTATCACAGCACTGGAAAATGGCAAAACATCATACACACCAAATGCCGGTCTTCCTGAGCTTCGTGAGGAGATTGCCGGGTATCTGGAGAGCAACTTCAACACATCCTACAACCCGACAGATGAAATCATGGTTACCATTGGCAGCAGTGAAGCCCTAGATTTGGCACTACGCGCCCTCATCTCAACACACGATGAAATACTCATTCCGGCTCCATGTTATATTTCGTATTCGCCCATCACGTTTCTGAACGGAGGACATACCGTAACGGTTGAAACCTCTGCGAATCAGCAGTTCAAGCTGACAGCTGAGGCACTTCAAGCCAAGCTGACTCCACGATCCAAAGTGCTTATTCTCTGTTACCCGAATAATCCAACGGGTGGGGTGATGACCTATGAGGATTGGCTACCGATTGCCCGCCTGGTTGAGGAGCATAATCTTGTCGTCATATCAGACGAAATTTATGCTGAACTGACCTATGGACAGAAGCATGTAAGCTTCGCTGCTCTGCCAGGAATGAAAGAGCGCACCCTGCTCATCAGCGGCTTTTCCAAAGCATTTGCGATGACAGGCTGGAGGGTCGGCTATGTGTGTGGCCCCAGAGAGTTGATTTCAGCTATGCTGAAGATTCATCAATATACCGCCATGTGCGCTCCTATTATCGGGCAAATTGCCGCTATTGAATCCCTGCGTAACGGGCTGGAGGAAAAAGATCGTATGATGGAGTCCTACAATCTGCGTAGAAAATGGTTCGTTGAAGGCCTATGTCAGACAGGACTGCCATGTCACGAACCAAACGGTGCCTTCTATGCTTTTCCCTCCATTATGCACACAGGGTTAAACTCAGAGCAGTTTGCCAAGCGGTTGCTGGAAGAAGAAGGAGTCATTACTGTACCCGGTTCCGCATTTGGCTCAGGCGGCGAGGGCTTTATCCGCTGCTCGTATGCATCATCGCGAGATCAGTTGGAAATGGCTTTGGAGCGCATTAGCGCATTTTTGAAGCGCCTGTAAATGCGATTTTTCCTATCTTGAAATGAACATGAGTACTGGATGAACCCTACTGTAACAGCTTCTGAATAAGCTTTTTCTGGTGTGCTGGCAAGCCTTCCGGCCATTCCCCTACACGGCAATAACAAATGTCGGAGATTTCGGCGCTTGGTCGGAAAGTACCCGGGATAACCCGGCCTGTGAAAATGAGATCCACACGGTTCGGCGTCTGACCAAACTGGGCTTGTGCTAATGAGGTGATCTCTACCTCCAGCCCGGTTTCTTCTCGGACTTCGCGCTGTAGTGCGATTTCCGGCTGCTCTAGCTCCATCCAGCCACCGGGAATTCCCCATGGTTGCTTCCGATATACGTGCTTTAATAGCAGCACTTCCCCGGCATCATTCGTAAAAATGCCCAACACAGCAATCAAAAATTTGTGCTGCGCCCGATACACCAATGCATTTTTCAATCGAGTGAACGGCGTGTGCTTATACATGAATACAAGCCAATCCCGTGGAATTTTATTTACCAGCTTAGCCAGCATCGTGCACCTCCTGTTGAGCATTACGGCTGTATAACTGAGCATTTTCCGCATCAAAACAAACAAAAATAATCTCATTCAAACCGGCATGTTCACGTACAAAACGTGTCACTTCCTGTATAGCAATATCCGCCGCCTTTTCTTTGGGGAAACGGTAGATGCCTGTGCTGATATTCGGAAAGGCAATGCTTCGTGCATTCAGTTTTAAAGCTAATTGGAGTGTATTATGGTAGCATTTCGCCAATAGCTCCTCTTCCCGATGGTCGCCACCATTCCACACAGGGCCGACGGTATGAATAACATATTGGGCATCCAGCTTGCCAGCTGTGGTATAAACTGCCTCTCCTACGGGACATCCACCCTTCTTGTTTCTGATACTTACACAATCTTCTAAGATAGCCGGACCGCCAGCCCTATGAATCGCGCCGTCTACGCCACCGCCACCCAGCAAGCTTGTATTGGCTGCATTGACAATAATATCCGCCTTACAACGGGTAATATCCCCTTGCATCACACGTATTGTCACGTTTAATAGTTCAATTTGGGTATCCATTGATCCTCTCTCTCTTCTAAAAATCAACTCGTTTATATAGTCATCTTATAGTCTCTACAGGCAATTTCTACTATATCGTCATAGGTTTTCAACATATAGTGCTTTAGATTTTTCCCCCGTGCGCTTGCTATTGTAGCTAATAACGGCGTATCTATAAGCTCATCAAAGCTGCTGCCCTGCGTATATTCCCGTTCAGACATGTGCAAAGCGACGTCCAATTCAATCATGTTGAAGTAGTAGACTTCTGTAAATATCAGTTCATAAGGCACAAAATCATCTGCTGCTTCCGTTGCCAGCCCCCCATTAATCTCTCCCTTTAAAATCAGCTCCTTCTTCGAATAATTCATATGCACATGGTCCAAATAGATCGCATCTCGTCCATACAATACTCCAATCGGGGTTTGAACGGCCTTTATCTGTGGCATCCACGCTACCCTCCCTTCATCTCTATTTCCCATCCAGCAACATAAGTGCGGTCGCAACCGCATGATCCACAAAAGAACGCTCTGGGCGTGATTTCATCATCACGGTAATCCCGATTAACAAAGAGACCAACATATGCGCCAAAGCCCGTGCATCCATAGTCGCCTCAAGCTCCCCAGATTGAATACCACGTTCGAGGGTCTCCTGAAAGACAGCAGAAAGATACATTTGATGTTCTCTAGTTAAAATTTCGAATTTTTCATCATGAGGGGCTAATTCTACCATCGTGTTGATGCAAAAACATCCCTTATTGGGTCCTTCCTCGTACTCTTCTGCCACCACTCCTCCAAAAAAATTGTAAAATGCTTCTTTTACAGATGAACTATTTTGCAGTTTAGTCCTTACACAAGCTGCATGAGATTGCGTATATTTGCGCAGTGCGGCTTCGAATAATTGCTTCTTGTCTCCAAAAGCAGCGTAAATGCTAGGACGCTGAATTCCCATTTTGAAGGTTAAATCGCTTAAAGAGGTAGCCTCGAATCCTTTTTCCCAAAAAATTTGCATCGCTGCATCCAACGCTTGATCTTCATCAAATTCCCGTGGTCGAACCATAAGCAGCTCCTTCTTTTCGTATCGTTCAGTATATTAAGATTGTATGATTACGAAAAGGAACTGTCAAATATGTGCAGAATAAACTCTTGACATAACATATATGCACGAGTTATATTGACCTAAATTAATTACATACCAATCGGTATATTATACTTAACGGTATGTAACTTACAGAAAGCGATGTGGTATGTGAAAATGAAGACGTCAGAAGAAAAAGCGGTACTCTTCCCTCATCAAACGGTAGCAAATGCTACCGAAACAGCCCCCATTCCCTCCCTGTCCCGATCTGTGGCACTCCTATTTGCCATAGCCTGCGGGCTGGCTGTCGCTAACATTTACTATGCACAGCCACTGCTGGATGCGCTGGCAAATGAATTTGGCATTACGCACTCATCGGTAGGCATGGTCATTACCATCACGCAAATTTGTTATGCATTGGGTTTATTGCTGCTCGTCCCGCTTGGCGATCTTTTGAATCGACGGCGGCTGATTGCTGGGCAAATGCTACTGTCCGTGCTGGCATTAAGCGTGGTTAGCTTTGCTCCTACTCGTACAATACTGCTTATGGGAATGGCAATGGTTGGACTGCTGGCTGTAGTTACTCAAACACTCGTGGCTTTCGCCTCTACCTTGGCTAATCCGACTGAACGGGGTAAGGTCGTAGGTCTGGTGACCAGTGGAGTCGTTATCGGCATTCTGCTTGCACGAACCGTGGCCGGTGTATTAACTGATCTGGCAGGCTGGCGTTCAGTTTACCTTGTTTCTGCTATACTTACGCTGTTTATGGCTGTAGCTCTGTTGCGGGTGTTGCCAAAGAACGAACCCACGAGTGCGGCACTTTCCTATCCGCAGCTGCTCCGATCGGTTATCTTGTTGTTCGTGCAAGAACGAATTCTACGCATTCGCGCTGTCCTTGCGTTGCTCATTTTTATGGCATTCAGCATATTGTGGACTTCGCTTGTGTTACCTCTCAGTGCCCCGCCTCTATCTCTTTCACATACAGCCATCGGAGCCTTTGGCCTGGCTGGAGTCGCCGGAGCATTAGCAGCAGCACGAGCAGGGCGTCTTGCTGATCAAGGCTTGGGACAACGGACGACAGGTATCGCACTCGTTGTATTGCTGCTGTCCTGGTTACCTATCCGCTACACCGAGCATTCTTTGTTCGCTTTAGTTCTTGGCGTAATACTTTTGGATTTGGCCGTACAGGCTGTACATGTCACCAACCAAAGCTTGATTTTCAATGTTCGCCCTGAGGCACGGAGCCGACTTACCGCAGGCTACATGATATTTTATTCCATCGGTAGCGCCACCGGGGCTATTGCTTCCACTCATATGTACATCTATGCCGGATGGAACGGGGTGTGTCTATTAGGAGCTGGTGTCAGTGCTCTGGCTCTCATCTTTTGGGCTGTGACCCGACGTTCAACTTGATGGGGAGAATGCTATGGATTGAATCAGAAAAAACCGCCGGGTCCACGACAATGACCGGGTGGTTCTCTTCTGTCACGACAAAATCATCACTTGATTGCGATATAAATCAAAACAGGTTCATCAGGACTGCCATACACTTCAAAATCACCTGTGTATGTCCGCTCCCCTTGTCCCGTGGCAGCCCACTCCCAGATCGTCTGCCATACTCGGAAGATAGAAGAGGGTTCCTGAGTTGTCTGAAAAATGGCGTAGCGTGCAGCCGGAATAACAAGTTCTTCAAGATCGTCAGGAGTTTGGAAATCAATAGCCGCTTCCTTCCCGATAAAGAATGTATACTCGCCCAAAGCTCCATTTTCATAGTCAGTATAGCAACCATAGACGGAAGCAGATCCTTCATGCCCCCTGATCCGACCTGGCACACCCTCGCTCCAAAAACGTTCCCACATATTTGGAATGATCCCGTGAGATGTTTGTTCCTTCTGATTATTTGTACGTGCTTTTAGTCCAATTAAATGGATTTCACCTCGGTATTCCTCCCGAATGGGTCCATCAAGTTGAAGCTCTGTATCCTCTAAAGACCTCCACCTTTTCAAATGCGGTAGGTAATTACGCAGCATCGAAGTCGCTTCTTCTGCCTGCATCCCCTCTTCTACCAGGATAGGCACACACTGCTGAATCATCCCCTCCATAGTCAATTCAGGCTGTACAAATTCGCCTTCCTTGTAACAATACTTGCAATACTCATCCGTTTTATGATGTTGTGCATCCGTTCCATATTGGTCCTCATGCTCCAGCGGCATCCCACAACTTTGACAAGCTTTATCCATCCTCGTAAATCCCCTTTCGCTATCTGATATCAGGTATGCCACCAGTATAACGAAACAAACCTGACAACTATGGGTCAGGTTTGTTTTACTTTAATCTAAGAATTCCTTTATGATTCCCGAACTTCTTCGTAATTAGACGCAATACGCAGCGCCATCTTATGAATCTTATCCCGCAAATGGGCTGGTTCTTTGACAACCACATCCGGTCCCAGGCTTAAAATAAATCCGTACGCCCATGCATCCTCAGGAAACGGGACCGAGACCGTATAGATCCCTTCCTCCTGCTCGGTCAATGCTTCTACGCCAAACCAGTCCTCCGCCAGATGCCTTGAGTTACGGTTAAATTGTAGCGTAAATGGTTGTACGGCCCTGGATACCTCCATCCGCCCCTCATTCCACGGCAACACTTCATAAGAAAGATCCCTGCGAGCAAAAACGGTCTCTGTAACCACAAGGTCACTCATGCGGGAAAGCTTGAATAGACGAAACTGCTCCCTATCGGGACAATATGCATATACAAACCATTGTTGTCCTTTCAGAACGAGCGTATGCGGTTCAACATTCCGTTCTGTAATGGCTCCCCCCGCATTTCGATAGGTAAAGGCGACAGTGCGCGCTTGGCTCATTGCTTCTTTTACCTTTATCAATTTGCCTTCCTGCGCAGCCCGATTTCCCCATCCCGAATGATCGACGATAAACTGTGTGGTATGGACACTAAATTGCTCTTTCCCAGACTCTGGTATAATACTTTCAAATTTATGAAGTAACCGCGACACATTCGGGCCACCCAACGACGAGGACAAACTCTGCAGCCCCATTACAATGTCCTTGACATCATGATCCGTCAACATACTACGATCCAGGCGGTATCCTTCCATCAAGCCGATCCCCCCATTGGCTCCCTGATAAGTCACCACCGGAATACCTGCCATACTAATCGCTTCAATATCTCTATAGATCGTCCGGATCGAAACCTCATATAAATCAGCCAGTTCCTTCGCTTGTATTCTATTTTTCTTTAGTAGCAAAATGACGATAGAAAGCAATCGGTCAATTTTCATTTTTTCAAAACCTTTCACCATTAATAAAAATAAGCCATGAACTCCTCATCGTATTCCTTCATCTTACTCTATCTCTTATCTTGGGATTTAGCAAAAATCCATTGAGCGACTTTCAATAAACAAGATATAGATCGAAATGGTTTAGTTCGTCTATATCTTGCACTTCAGAGCCACTAGTATCGAATTTTGCAAAATCCGGATCTAAAATGAATCTGTTATTCTTCAATTAAAATAACCTCAGGTACTCTATCCAGCCGAATAGAATGCCTGAGGTTTCAATAACTCCTTACAAATTATGATTCGTAGCGCTTCAGCACAATGACCGCATTATGACCACCGAAGCCGAAAGAATTAGATAGCCCAATATTTAGTAGAGCCTTGCGCGCTTCGTGAGGCACATAATCCAGATCGCAAGCCGGGTCCGGATTGTCCAGGTGCATCGTTGGTGGAATGATGCCCTCCCGTAGGCTTTGCACAAGCGCAATCGCTTCGACCCCGCCCGCAGCTCCCAGCATATGACCCAGCATGGACTTATTCGCAGTAACCGGAATCTGATAGGCATAGTCGCCAAACAGTTTGTGGATTGCCAAAGTTTCAGCGGTATCCCCTACAGCTGTACTCGTTGCGTGGGCACTGATCACGTCCACTTCTTCCGGGGAGATGTGAGCCGAACGAAGGGCCGCTTTCATCGCCAAGTAAGCTCCGGTTCCTTCGGGATGCGGTGCAACCATGTGATAAGCATCCGAACTCGCTCCATAACCGATGACCTCACCATAGATTTCCGCTCCCCTCCGGGTAGCGTGCTCCAGCGACTCCAGTACTAGGATGCCTGCTCCTTCGCTCATGACAAAACCGTCACGATCTTGATCAAACGGCCGGCTTGCTATCGAAGGCTCCTCGTTACGTGTGGACAAGGCTGTTGCATTAGCGAAACTTGCCAAGGCCAATCGGGACACCGCTGCTTCAGCTCCACCGGCAAAAATGACATCCGCATCTCCTGTACGAATCGTCCGAAACGCCTCTCCAATTGCTGTATTCCCAATAGAGCAAGCCGTCACGGGGGAAAGCGTAGGTCCCATCGCTCCAAACGCGATACTAATTTGAGCAGCAGCCATATTTGAGATCATCATGGGTACCAGCGTCGGGCTAACTCTGCCCGGTCCACGCTGTAGCAGTACATCTACATTGTCCACCAACGTATCCAAACCGCCGACTCCCGATCCCACATAAACACCGACACGCTCCAAATCGGTGTGATCCAGTTCCAGACCGGAATCCTTGAGCGCTTGCTCTGCCGCATATAGTGCAAACTGAGTAAACCGATCCATTCGTCTAGCATCTTTACGTCCCCATTGCTTTTCTGCATCAAAATCCTGTACCAGTCCAGCAATTTGTGCTTTCAAATCGGACACATCGAATGTATCAATTTTACGTATACCTGAATTGCCTTCCAGCAAATTCTTCCACAACGTGTCCACTTCATTACCCAGTGGGGAAACGACACCCATACCTGTTATCACTACTCTTTGCATAAGCTATTCATTCCTCCTGCTCGGTGACTTACTTATAATCCTCATTTTACCCTCGTCTTATCCTATTACAAGTGTTTGTTTATCCTGGTATAATGAACACTACTATAGTACACGCCTTATTGGCTCACTTCGGATATACCCATTGAATGGAGAGAAAATACCTATGAAAACGGAAGCACGTCTGGAAGCACTATCTGTTTTTCTAAAAACAAAAAGAGCCCGCCTACACCCACATATGGTCGGTCTTCCCCAAGGATCACGTCGGAGAACACCAGGCTTGCGCAGAGAAGAAGTCGCTCAGCTGGCTGGTGTCAGTACGACCTGGTATACCTGGCTGGAGCAAGGACGAGATATTAAGGTGTCCGCCTCTGTGTTGGATGCTATTGCTGCCGCATTGCAGTTGAACACAGACGAGCGCAAATATTTGTATGATTTGGCGATCGAGGCTGGGTCTCACAGCCTTCCTGCTCCTGCAGAGCAAGCCGTCATTTCCCCCTCTCTGCAAAAGATCGTACAAGAGCTGCACTACTGCCCTGCTATTATTTCAGATCGGCGCTGTCATATTGTTGGCTGGAACGCCGCTGCTGCTCATGTTTTTATGGATTTTGCCGAGCTACCACATGAGCAACGCAATATGATTGAACTGCTATTCACCAAAAAGGAGTTTAAAAGTCTAGCTGTGAATTGGGAACACTTTGTAAAGGGGTTCCTTGCTATTTTCCGCGCTTATTACGGGCAATACGTGACAGATCCCTGGTATGCACAATTTATACAAAATATGAGCCAGGCCTACCCGGAGTTTAACGAGCTTTGGAATCAGAGTGAAGTAAGCTCTGCACCGGAGGTGCTCATTGAATTTCGTCATGCGAAGGCTGGCAAAATGCTATTTGACCTAACTTCTCTTCAGGTACAAGGCAGTGTTGATCTCCGTTGCAGCATCTACACCCCCAATGCGCAAACCTCAACGGAAAGTAAACTCCAAAAGTTAATGGAAGGCAGCTAAAGGATTTCATCCCTCCTGTTATGAAGATATCATTTTCCGTCCATACTACATCTACGATCTGTGCAAAAATAGATGCCACGTATGTGACAGAACCAAGAGCTTCAACTGTGCTACTACCAGGAGGGAGGGAATCATCATGAAAGCCAAATCGACAAGTTCCCCGCACATACACAATCAAGCGCCACTGCCTGTTCCGGTGCAATTTGATCGAAGCTGGCAGGATGAGCTGGATCAACGCCTACGCAAAGGCGGCCCTTGGGGAGATTGGAATCTGTATCAGCTGGCCATTGAGGCAGAAAAAGTCAAACTGGTGCCGAACTTCGATGAGCTTCAATGTCTACAGCATTTGCAAGACCTCACTCCACTACCCCATCAGCTGGATACCGCTCGGAAGGTACTGTTTCAAATGTCCGGACGTGCCATTCTTGCCGATGAAGTCGGCCTGGGCAAAACGATCGAAGCTGGAATGATCCTAAAGGAATATCTGGTTCGCGGGCTGGCTTCCAAAGTGCTTATTCTCGTACCCGCATCCCTGGTCCTACAATGGGTGCGTGAGCTGAACAGCAAATTCGGTATTCCCGCTGTCGCCCAGAAAAAAGCGTATTCTTGGTCTTCCGAGGTCGTCGTGGCCTCTATGGATACCGCCAAGCGGGAGCCCCATAGTAACATCCTGCTAGATACCGATTATGACCTGCTCATTATAGACGAGGCTCATAAGCTGAAAAATAAAAAGACATCCAACTACCAGTTCATTATGAAGCTGCGTAAAAAATATTGTTTGCTTCTGACAGCAACACCTGTACAAAACGATCTGTCTGAGCTGTTTAACCTGATTACACTGCTCAAGCCCGGTCAATTGGGGAGACATGGCGATTTTTCAGCCAACTTTGTTGTAGATAAACGTCTGCCCAAAAATGAAGATCAGCTCAAGGATGAGCTATCTAAAGTTATGATCCGCAATCGTCGCGGAGAAGGCCCGGTTCAATTCACCAAACGAAATGTTTCCAACATTCACTTGGAACTTTCGCCGGAAGAGCAAGCACTGTACGATGGGGTGACCTCTTTTGTCAAAGAGCAATACCAGGCGAATGGCGGAAATCTAAGTAGCATGCTGTCTCTCGTCACCCTTCAACGGGAAGTGTGCAGCAGCCGGGACGCTGTGTTCGTGACGCTGGTCAATTTGTCTAAAAAGATGGCCCCAGACTCTCCCCTACGCGATCGTGTCTGGGATTTGGTTGCACACATTAAAGCGATCAAGGCCAATTCCAAAGCAGAAAAAGCGCTCGAGCTTATCCGTCAGATGAACGAAAAAGTGATCATTTTTACAGAATACCGGGCCACACAGGAGTATTTGCTAAACTATTTCCGTGACCGTGGCCTATCTGCTGTTCCTTACCGAGGCGGTATGAACCGTGGACGCAAGGATTGGATGATGGATCTGTTCCGTGGACGCATTCAGGTCATGATTGCCACCGAAGCGGGTGGTGAAGGCATTAACCTGCAATTTTGTCACCATATGATTAACTTCGATTTACCATGGAACCCCATGCGCGTGGAGCAGCGGATCGGACGGGTGCATCGACTTGGACAGACGCATGATGTTAATATTTTCAACTTGTCCACAACCGGAACGATTGAGGAGCATATCCTACATCTGCTGCATGAAAAAATAAATATGTTTGAGATGGTCATTGGCGGATTGGACGTTATTCTGGAGAAGTTTGAGAAGAAAGAATCTATTGAAAAAAGTTTGTATAAAATCATGCTTGAATCCAGTAGCGATGATGAAATTCGCAAAAAAATGCAAAAACTGGGCCACTCGCTGGATTCCATCAAACAGGAAATGGAACAACTGCGCACAGACCAGCCAAACACCGAGGATTTATTAGGCTTAGCAGGCAATACGGTTCCTCCGGGTAAAGCTCGACGCAGTGTGAAGGGAGGTCGCTAGTTTGACCATGGATGCACAGCAAGTCAAGCGTTTTGTCCACACTTATCTGGAAGCTACCGGATGCAGTGTCATTGAGAGGTCACCCCACCATGTAACCGTCAAGCTTTCTCCAGAAGCGGATAAAGCCTTAACAAACCGGCCCTACTATTGGGGATACGTAGAGCGTACTGGCGTTCCAGCGCAGACGATGTCCTTCACCTTCATCTTTGATGCGGAAGCCTATCGCACAGAACAGGAACGTTTAGCGGACCATACACCCCCAACTCCAGCATCAGGCAACGCAGCACAAGATCAGGTCATGGGGCGTTTCTTCGGTCATGTACCGACATTACCACAATTGGGACCTGGACGTATTTTGCAGGAGGAGCTTCGATATGGAAGCCGTCGGCTGCACCAAATTTTTGAAGCCGCACGGGATGGAGGAAAATATGTTTATTTGTTTGAGCAGCCTGATGCCCGTCAGTTGTCTGCCCGCTCTCCCGTAGTCTATGAAGCTTGGCTCAGCATCTGCTATAAAATTGAATTCGCTTGCGATTTGAAGCGTGAGGAACTTCATTGGCTAGGTATTTCGCTCAAAAGCGGCACCATTGTAACCGATTTTGGCGCCATGCTCGAAACCCGGCAGCTCAGCCCGCTGCTGGCGGGCAATATGCATGTACAGCCTGCCAAGCTATCTGTCCCGGAAGCTTCCACCTCGCTTGAAAGCTACCTCACTGAACAACTCCGTCAGCAAGATTATGGTTGGGCTGAGCAGGCGAAGGAACGATTGCGCGAGGAATTGGAGGTCATTGACCACTACTACGAAGATCTAATCAAGGAGCAGAAAGAGGAAGAGGAAAAAAAAGAAGCCATATCCGAGCAGCATCAAGCCCGCCGTAAAGAAATGGTATGGCAATATGAGCCAAAGGTACTCGTATCCGCCATTAACTGCGGGATATTTCATCTGCGGTAACCGATATCTCTCGCTCCTTCGCAGGAGAATTGCAGAGATATCGTCAGCTTGTAACATCTTGCTTCAGCCTACATCAGTTTCCGCTGCTGCAACCACGAGTTTGGTGAAACATGTCTCCTATGTATCGACAGCAAAAAGCGAACCTGGATACGACATTTGCGCCGACAAGGTGCAGCAGTCTTTTTATCGGACAGGCTGTATGCTGGATAAAAAAGAATGCCTCCGTCGGGCAATCAAGCCGACAGAAAGGTGGATTTCATTGAAGAAGAATCATTCCGGGCACTATAGCATAGGTATGATCGCAGCTGTTCTGATCGGCCTGTCCGCAGTCTGTCCGTTCACTTCCATTCATGCGGCTCCCTCAGTCGCTCAAGACAACAATTTAAACTCGGAGTCTCTTTACAACGATAGCTCGCGGGTTCCTCCATTGGAATCCGCGAGTCCTGCTACTCCTTCCCCTTCCCAGGATGACGTTTCCGCAAGTTTTCCTACACAGGAGCAAGGCGTACCTACGGGCGTAAAACAAGCTGCGGACAACAAGGTACAATCCTTATCGTCCCAACCCCCTTTTTCCTTGTGGAAAGATGCTGAGCTGAGCTATCATCCGCTCGGACCTGGAACCCATAGTTGGCTTGTTCAAGTAAACCGTGCAGGAGAATACATCGGCTACCTGATTATCGGATCAGACTCAAATGGCGCATATCAACTCAACGAATATGGGAATGGTCCAGGTGGACCTTATAGTATGGATGTACTTCGCCAATCTCTGGTGTCGCTCACAGAAACCGATCTTTCATCTATCGACAAGCTGCAAATCACACCTATGTATGAGGAACCGCTACTAGCCTACTGGCTGGTGCGTTCCTCTACAAGCAGCCAAATATGTATTGATGCTGTAACTGGCGATCCGTTACCTGTAGAAGTGGCAGATGGGAGTTGGAAACATAAGCTTCAGAACAACGTATTCTCTTCATCTGTTCCCTTTTTGAAAACACAGGCGCAGGCGGTTACGGTCTTGTCTGCTCCTTTCGATCCCTATGACGACCTGGGGTGGCTTCAACCCAAACAAAAGCTTTCCGTCCGTAACACAGGCCAATTTATGGATACACTGAGTATTTCGCCGCGTATTATATTTTCTGCCACAGGTATCAATTTTGCCTTTGGGGGTCCCTTATCTATTAGTGGGTATCAGTCCTGGATATCCCCAGATCATCCGTCCCAATCCAATTTATATGCGTTAACCTACCATCATGGACTTTCCCGATTTGTACCATTAAAAAAGTTATTATCAGCTGGCGAATTCTATCGTTTGGACTCCTAGTTATAAAGAAACATGATAATGATTCGGAATGATCTCTACAACATAAAAAGAGACCTCAAAATGGCATACCCTATGCCTCTTGTGGTCTCTTTGGCGAGCTTAATGTCGCTCCCTTCGCCCTCCGCGTGTGGATTTCATCCACATTTTCAGAGCGAGAGGCAACATGCCAAACCATTTGCTCCCCCACGGCTCTCTGGCTTGTTTTTGACTGCGCCGAACATCACGCGGCGTTTCCATATAGCGAACAATCCGCTGCGTAATATACGTCACCAGTTCGTCACTCTTCGCCATCCTCCATGACCTCCTTCAATCTGCGCCCATCCTTTCCATTTACGTTGCTTGGAAATATCGGATTTACACGTTAGGTGCAGATACAACTAGCTTGCTCATTTTCCAAAAGGTCTAACCCTTGTGGGAATAACTATGCATGGTTTCCCTTAAATGGAACATACTATCTTCAATCAGTAAATAATCAATTCGTCCACTGGAGGAATAGAACGTGCGGAATAAAAAGTTAAACAAGATAGGGCTGACAAGGCTGGGATTGAGTCTATGCATCCTTTGCAGTGCTGTATTTGCCCCATTTACCTATATAGCTGCTCAGCCCGACGATAAAAGTAACGAACCGAACAAGTATACAGATGTTCCGCCCAACGTACATTCGTCCTATCACGCTTTTGCCAAGCCCGTTGTCCTGATTGATGTAGGTCATGGCGGTGTGGATGGTGGAGCAAGTCACAAAGGAATTTTGGAAAAAGACATCAATCTCGCCATTGCTCAAAAGCTGTACTTGATTTTACGATCCCAGGGATATCCTGCTGTTCTGAATCGGGACAAGGATTACGCACTGAGTGACGACAACCGTTGGCTACAGTCCAAATCCCGGCATCTTAAAGACCTCGCCCAACGTAAAAGCCTAACAGAACAACTGCCCACCGCTTTGGTTGTAAGCCTGCATGTCAATTGGACCAAACGTGCCGAAAAACGGGGACCCATTGTGCTGTATCAGGATGAAGGCAGCAGCTATCTGTTAGCTGAACGGATTCAGTATTCATTAAACCGCTTATTTTGCATGAATAGAAAAACAGTGTACGGAAAACCCTTTTATCTTTTGAATAAAATCCAGCATCCTGCTGTCATTGTGGAAACCGGATTTATAAGTAACGAACAGGACAGAGCTATGCTTTCCGAGGATCGTGGTCAAAAAAGCATTGCAGGAGCTATTGCCGAAGGCATTATTGCGCATCTGACGGCCTGGTAGTGTTGGTGGCTGGGTCTCCCGTCCATCCCCATACAGTCCGTACCAAATCGCTAATACCCACAAATTTAGCGTGCTCCTTTAGCTTGGGAACCGACGAATGAAGAGCGGAGGATGTGTACATGCCCGACACGCCGACATGCCCAATCGTTACGCAGGTGTTGTGCTCATCCAGCCATTCAAACACTTTTGTAAGTTGCCGATTCACATGGGCGTGGGTATGGACATCATCCAGAAAAATATCATTGCGTACCGGTGGCATTCCTTTTTTAGCGGCAAGCTCAGGCACCACTGACCAATAATTAGTACGGCTATCGACAAAAAATAGTCCATGCTCCTTACAAACATCAAGAACTACAGACATAATGCGCTTATCTGAAGTGACCTTGGAACCCATGTGGTTGTTCATCCCTATCGCATAAGGAACATCCTTAATGGCTGCTGTCACCTTAGCGTGTACTTCTTCATCCGTCATATTAGCCTTAATTGCTCCGGGTCCGAGCCATTCGGGCTTTCCCTGTTTTGGCTCCATTGGAAGATGAACGATGACGTCATGACCACGCTTGTGCGCTTCCATAGCGTCCTGTTTGGTTGTAGACAGGAAAGGCATCACAGCAACAGTAATCTTAACGGGTAAATTTAAAATTTGCTCAGTTCCTTTCATATTGTTTCCCAGATCGTCAATAATGACAGCAACCATCCTTTGCGACTCGTCCTGTTTGTCTATTGCTTCTGCAACACCAGTACTACAGACCATGAATAACATGCATACCGAAATAGAGAACTACGGTTCTTCGTATTTTGGAGCTTGAATGGAATACAGGTACATAAGCTGGCTCTTTCCGACCGCGAGATGCCTTTAAAGCCTTTTTTATTATATTTCTCATGTGCAGCTTCCGTCGTGTACTCATTGCGGGTCAGCCTCCTTCTCTGTCCCTTCATTGTGTGAGTAACCTCGTCTAAATATGTATAAGGCAGACCATGGAATACTCCCTAATCTGCCTTATCGTGCGTGGAAACGTATGTTAAAGCCGCTTACCAGTTCTTATCAATAAATTCATCACGGCCCGATTGAGCCCGATCTTCCTTATAGTGCTTCACGTTTTTCTTATGGTAATCCTGATGATAATCCTCTGCTGGATAAAAAATCGAAGCCGGAAGGATCTCCGTTACAATTGGCTTATCAAAGCGTCCACTTTGTGCCAACTGCTCCTTGGACTGTTGGGCAAGCTCACGTTGCTGTTCTGTATGATAAAAAATTGCGGGTTTATACTGTGTGCCCCGGTCCTGAAATTGACCTTCCCCGTCGGTAGGGTCTGTTTGTGGCCAATATAATTCGAGCAGCTTTTCATAAGGAAACAGCTCAGGCTCAAACGTAATCTGCACCACCTCGTAGTGACCTGTAGTTCCTGTTTTAACCTGCTCATAGGTGGGATTGGGAATCGTTCCTCCAGTGTATCCTGACACAATGCCATGAATGCCCGGCTGCTCTTCAAACGGAGTCACCATACACCAGAAGCACCCACCTGCAAAAGTTGCTTTCTCCATCTTACATCCAACCTTTCAATAACTTCATAAAATTTTCTATCATATCTGGAAATCCATAGTTTGCGTGAAGACAAGAAACGTGTTCAGCTTAAACTATGAGCAAATCCCCAGAAATATAAGAAAAAGGTCTCTAAAACTGCTACGAGAGCAATTCTATAGACCTTTTCTAATGGATGCGGTCGAGAGGACTCGAACCTCCACGGGGGGTTAGCCCACACGGACCTGAACCGTGCGCGTCTGCCAATTCCGCCACGACCGCATATAAATTATCGTTTATCCTCGAAAGATCAATCTTTCTTAGCGACAAGATAGATCATACCATGCACATATCAAGATGTCAAACCTTTTATGTTCGTTAATTTCCTCTTGATAAAAAAGGAATAATAAACTAAAATAAGAACATAGGTTCTCGGGAATGAACGTTCCTTTCCTTCAATCGTTTATGAATTATCATCACATTTTCCTAAGGCGGTGAATGGTAATGACCTCTTTAGATACTACTCAGCATGAATGGTCTCTTGTGAAAAGTTATCTGCTCCTTACCTTTATTCAAAAAGTATTTGAGCGGGACAGCCTAATTCTTGAAGAAAGCGGTATGCTGAAAACCCCTGATCTTTATGTCGAAATGGTTAACGCAGGTGTAGATCGTACCGGAATCCTACTGTCTGAAGTAAAACATGAATTTAATAAATATCACATTCATGTTCTGGATATACAACAAAACCACTCCGGCGTTCACGCCACCTATATAAGTAAAGGCAATAAAGAACAGTTCAGTATGGCAATGCCAGCATTCCGCAAAGAAATGTATGAGCGGATGCGAGCATATCTGGGGCTCTCAACCTCTATGCCCCATACAGCTGCCCTTCCTTTACTAAAGAAACATCGCCCCGAATTACCAAACAATTCAACTTCCAACCCCCTACGCATCGTTGATCGAAGTTTGGTTACATCCTCTTTGGCTTATAAGCGTAAAACGTCTCGCCCTGCTGCTGTTGCCGCAAGCAGAAGAGCATAATCCCCGCACAATAAACACGCAAAAAAAAAGCTTCCGCAGACACCAACTGTCTCGGAAGCTCCTTTCCATATCCATCATATATCCAAATCGATCTATAACCGCTAAGATGAAGCATAAGCATATCTATTAATGATTCGCTTTATTGCAACGCCTTCTGTACACGCGTAACCCCTTGACTTAGAGCATGTCCTCCACCTACCGCTGCGGCTACAGCAATGGTCTCCATAATCTCCTGATCACTAGCTCCTTTGGACCGCGCCTCGTCTACGTGATAAAACGTGCATACTTCATTGTTGGCAAATAAGCCAATGCCTAGTGCAATCAGTTGCTTGGTTTTCTCATCTAAGCTGCCGGCTTGAAAGCACTCTCCGGTAAAGCGATGATATGCATGAACTACCTCGGGCAACTGATCTTCCAAATGGCTGATTTGATCCTTATATGCATGTACTTTTTCGTCCATAACCGTCATTGACACAGCACGTCCTCTCTGTTGGATTTTCCTTCATTACTGTGTCCGATTTAGAGTTTCTGTATGCCTAATGAATCACCCAGTTATTTTTATCCAACACCCATTCCTAATCCAGATCTATCGGATTGTGACGTGGCTCGCTGAACGGCTGATATGTATAGCTGCGATCCAATTTGACCACACGTCGATTCTGGCGGCGAATAAGCACCTGTTCATCATCCCATGCCAGTACAATGCCAACAACATCGTTGGTCTCCAATCCATCGCGTACGACACGCACCTTTTCACCGGAGAGTCGATAAGCATCCAATTCTTCGTCCATAATCATCCTTGTCCCCTCCTTATACACTTTTTTTAATAACACAGCGACCATGATTCTATGCATGAAAAAGTTTAAAAAGAGACCTAAATGAATCATTTAGGTCTCTTCTCACTTACTACTTATATGGATTGCCAACAGAGCGACAAATTATCCCGACTGATTTACACTGTGATCATGTTCTTTTGTATCGTTCTTCTCGTACCAGAAGTCCAGCACTTGTGCAGACAACACTCGCTGATCTACATACTCCACTTGGTGAGCAGTAAATTCTTCTTTCCAAGAGAAGGACAATTCTTCGCATAGGTTAACCAACGTCAACAACTCAGACCAGGCCACATAGCGTTTATACCAAAAAAACTGAGGATGTTCAATCATATAGGGATACAAATCATCAAATTCCGTATGCTTACAATCCAAGGCACGCTCAAAGTGTACTTTAGCCGCTGCCAGTTTTTCCAGAAAAAACTGTTCGGTCAATTGTTCTTTCCCCATGTTGCTGCCTCCTCTCCAAAACCTTAACTATATTATAAGCGAAATTGAAGCTCATGCAAAGGTTATTATTAGAAATAAGGAACAGGAGTTTTGAATTGTTACTATTCAGCAAACTCAATCTTACCGTCCGCTAACGACGAAATTTTGACCAATGACTCTACACGAATACCCTGCTCACGGATGGTTCTCGCTCCGGCCTGAAAGCTTTTTTCCACCGCGACACCGAATCCAACCAACTCCGCTCCGGAGCGTTGAATGATTTTAACCATGCCTCGCGCCGCATCACCATTAGCGATAATATCATCAATGAAAAGAACACGATCATCTTCGTGAATAAATTGACGAGACAGCATAATATCCGTAACAATACCTTTAGTAAACGAAGGTACGCGTTCACACAGCGCGTCTGGATCAGCTAGTAGGGTCTTTTTACGACGAGCGAATACCAACGGGACACCCAATTCCAAAGCTGTCGCAAACCCGATGGCAATACCTGAGGATTCCACGGTCACTACTCTGGTGATCTTCTCTTCCCGGAAACGTGCTGCGAACTCTCGTCCCATTGCCATTGTCAATTCTGGATCAACTTGGTGATTAAGCAAACCATCCAGCTTCAGTACCTGATCTGATGCAATCACGCCTTCATTTATAATTCGTTCCTTTAATACTTCCATTACATGACCTCCCACGGCATTCCTATGCGGTAAAAGTACCATACTTCACCCGCCGCTTTCAAGCTATAGCTGCTTTCCATGCGGTCATGTGACATTTTTTTTACGCTTGTTCCAGAACCATACGGTGATTCCTCCCACAACAATTAAAAGAATAACGACCAGCCCTACCCGATGCGTCACCTTCTCCATTAGCTTCGCCACCTGCTCCCAATGCATGCCCACCGCATGTCCAATCCCCAAAAATGTACCGCACCACAGCAAAGCTCCTGCTGATGCATAACAGATATAGCGAAAAACGCCTAGACGGGTCGTGCCTGCCAGATATGAGGATACATGTCTCAAGCCGGGGACAAAATATCCGAACAGAATTCCCCAAGTACCATAGCGCCCAAACCAATTTTCAGAAGAGGCAATCCTGGAAGGCGTAAGCCTCACCCATTTTCCGTATCGATGCAATAGTGGTTTGCCCAGCAGACGCCCCAGTGTGTAGCTAAGCATCATACCCGTCATACTACCGAAAAATGTGACTGCCAGTGCAGCAATGAAGTTGTAGTGCCCTTGAGACACGAGTCCGCCGAAGGCGATCATTAGCACTTCGTCGGGTATCGGCATACCCGCTACTCCAAGTGCAAGTAAGCCGAACATTGCCAAATATCCGTATTCTAGTATCCATGCAAGGATTTGACCCATAAATTACGCTCCCGTCAAGCTATTCATTAAATTCACTTTAATTATTTTCAGTCTCATCCAGTCATGTCCTATTTCAGTTGAACATAGTTTGTATTATATGCTCGCTGCAGCGTTATTCAAGCAGGCAAGGAGGGACTGGGGATGAAACGTAATATTCATGTTTTTCAGATTGCTTTTACATACATCGGCACAATCGTCGGTGCCGGATTTGCTACCGGACAAGAAATTCTGCAATTTTTTACGCAGTACGGTCGTTGGGCTACTCTCACTATTATGCTGTCCACAATCATATTTGTATGGTTGGGTACGAAAATGATGCTGATCGCTCATGATATTTCAGCCAAATCTTACGAGGACCTGAACAAACATCTTTTTGGCGCCAATGCCGGGAAATGGATTAGCTGGTTCACGCTCATCGTGCTGATTGGCGTAAACAGCGTCATGTTGGCAGGAGCCGGCTCTGTTTTTGTAGAGCACCTTCACCTGCATTACCAAACCGGACTGCTTATTACACTGATTGGTACTTATTTGCTGCTAAGTAAAGGCATTAAAGCCATCTTACACATGAACACCGTGGTTGTCCCTCTGATGATCATCATGTCTCTTCTCCTCGTTCACAGCACGCTCTCCATGCCCAATCCTCAGAGTTTTATTACGAATACGACAGATCACAGTACATTTCGAACCTTGCTCTCTCCACTGCTGTACACGTCCTTCAACCTAACTATGGCCCAAGCCGTGCTTGTACCACTTGGCAGTCAAACCTTTTCCCGAAGAACCATCCGCTGGGGCGGAGTTTTGGGCGGAGTTGGTGTCGGGTTTATGCTGATGGCTGCACACTTTGCCATGTCAGCACATATGCCGGGTATTCAGCAATTTGAAATCCCTATGGGAAGCATTGCTTATCGTCTGGGTGCCTTTGTCGAAATCATATACATTCTACTCATTTTCATGGAAATCTTCAGTACCTTTGTGGCCGACATTTACGGAGTCAGTCTGCAAATTCGTCAACATGTCCAAATTTCGCCCAAGCTCATCACACTATTCATTATGCTCACCTGTTTTTTAATCAGTCAGTTCGGCTTTAGCTCACTGTTATCTGTTCTTTATCCTATTTTCGGGATGCTCAGTCTGATGTGGGTTAGTAAACTGATCATGGCAGGACGCGGGAGACCTTTCCGTTCCTCACGTCCTCACTCCAGCCTTCGGCATTCTGATCCCAAATCAGGTGATACTCGTCATGGTTAGTGTGGAAATTTCAAATACATTTTCTTCAACTCGTTAACCGCTCGACTCAAAGAATAGCTTGATTTAGCCTTATCGCAGGCAGATCTAGCCAACTCATAACGATAGGCAGGATCAGCGATGACCTTTTCTAATGCGTCTGCTAGTGCCTTCGGATGGTCGGGTGGCACGAGCAGACCATTGACCCCATCCTCAATCTGTTCCGGTATTCCTCCCACTTCTGTGCCTACCAATGCCAGACAACTCAACGCTGCTTCCGCAAATACCGAACCAAAGGCCTCCGCTCGAGAAGGCAAAACAAATACATCAAAGAAAGGCATAAACTCTTCTGGATGAAGGGTATATCCATAAAAAATCGTCTCATGGTATATATCAAGCTCTCGCGCCATCTCTTCCAGCTCAGGGCGAACCGGGCCATCTCCAATAATATGAAGCACAAATTCCATATTTCTTTTTTTAAGTTCAGCACAGGCCCGCAATAAAATATCCAATCCTTTCGCCGGAACAAGGCGGCAAACGGTTATGAGCTGTGTCACTTCATTTTCGTGTGGAATGGGCTTGAAGCGCTTCTCATCATATCCATTCGGAATGACTGCAATGTCTTGCGGATTCTGAACGTAAGGAGTTAAATAATGCTGAAAAGAATGAGATACCGCTATCAGGCGATCCGCCTTCTGCTCCATTTCCCCGTACAGTGATACCAAGAATTGGTGTTCAGGCCCGTTCTCCTCTATTTTCCCGTTTAGGATTAACTCCTTCTCATAGGAAGAGTGAATCGTCTGTACAAGCGGGATGTCAGGAAAAACAGTTTTCATAGCAATCCCGGCAATGGGGTGATGAGCATGAATGAGGTCATAGGGCTTCTGAATACGAAGCCGGGTCCACCACAAATAGTCACGGTACGTCTGAATATATTTTTGAACGATTGGATATTGTTCATATCTCGTCCAGTCAAAGGTATCAAAAATTACTTCGTCCCTACCCTTGTTACGAATCCGTTTAGGGATTGAAAATAGCTCCATTTCCCAACGGGGGGATGTAAATCGCTCTTGCAGATATGGAATCATGGATGAAACACCTCCCGGTTGCTCGGGTGGGAAAAAGAGAGCCTGTAGCAATTTCATGACGTGCTTCCCCTTTCAAGCATTAAACTGCCCGGATCACAGATGTATGTATAGGTTTCCGGATTTTCTGAAAGATGATATATTGAGAATAAATGTTAGTCACAAAAGAAAATTATAACATTTTAAATGGGATAAATCCTGTCTATTGTATCGGAACGATATCAACCGTTCAATAGATTGACTATTTTTGCAAATGGAGTCGGTGATGTTGACGTTGTTGTCCTTATCGGGAACCTTGGGTCCCCCATCTCTGGCCGAGGCCGTAAGTGCAGCCTGCGGTTTGTATATTATACTCATGATGGCACTGATGTGCGTGATCATATATAGCAGACAACGAAAAAAAGCCTATATCCTTTTTTCAGTTGCCGCTATTATTATTATGACATATGAAGCCATGAATCTCTATTCAGCAGGCGGAGGCAAGATGCAACTCCAAGGAATCGTGTGGAAAAATGTACTGGAGGCGTCTGCCTTCGTACTCATCAATGCCGCCGTATTTCAACTATACCGGAAGCTGAAACGTGTGCAGACATGGACCTTGCTACTGCTGGGTGCGTTATTGATATTGCCGGTTACTGCCTGGACAGCAGGTTTGTTGCCCGCTTGGATCAGCGCAGCGAAACTGGTTGGGTTCACTCTATTTTATCGAGTACTGGTGCTTATACTGAGCCTTGTGTTTATCACCCCACGAATCGGGCAGCCAAAGAAGTATGTGGCGGGCTTATTCATGTATTCGCTCTGGCTCGGCTATTTATGGCTGCGAAATGACATCCCTGAAGAAGCTGGCAAATCAAACACAGTCTTATATATGTCATTTTTACCATTGTTGTACTACACTACGTTATTCATCATTCTATTTGAACGAATTGTGGAGCTGCTCCAAAGGATTTACCGTTCTTCCATCACCGATGGCCTGACCGGGCTATATAACCGTAAATATTTTTCGGGGCGACTACGGCGATATATGGACCAGGGAATCCGCGTGTCGGTCATTTTTTGCGATATTGACAATTTCAAAAAGTTGAATGATACGCAGGGTCATGCTCGTGCCGATGAAGTACTCAAACAGGTGGCACAGATTATGGAGGATGAACTGGATGAAATCGGACTGACCGGACGATATGGTGGCGAGGAACTGGTCGCAATGGTTGTGGATCGACGGGCCAAGGTTGGGCATGTCGCAGAACGTATCCGCGAACGGGTCGCGGAAGAAAGCATTGTCACGATCAGTGTCGGACACAGTACAGTGAAGAAGGAAATGAACCCGGATGAACTGGTGAAACAGGCCGATCAAGCGATGTACATATCCAAAACGACAGGTAAAAACAAGGTTACAGCTTATAAGGCAGCCGAAGTGAAAAAAAGTCGGGCAGCACGCGCACAATAATTTGTAAACTGCGATTCGTTGTTAAAAGTTGAGTTTGAATAATTCTCTGTCTGGTTGTCTATACCCTAAAATGACGCACAGGAATCTTATAAGAGCCTGTGCGTCATTTATATTTAATCTGCTCATCAAACTTCTGACGTTGCAGACGCTATATCCCGGCCGATCCATGCCAGCTCTTCACTAGTCAGCTCTCGATAGCTGCCCAGTGGAAGCTGTTCATCCAGCTTCAATGGTCCCATGGCCGTTCTTTTCAAATAGGTCACCTTTTTACCAACCGCCTCGAACATACGCTTCACTTGATGAAATTTACCCTCATGGATGACAAGCGAAATATAGGAAATGACTTCTCCATCTGCCTGGTACGGATGTTCGTGGCGAAGAATAGTCAACTGTGCGGGAAGGGTAACATACCCATCATCCAGTTCCACTCCTGCTGTAAATTGAAGAATATCCTCCTCCGTGACATGACCCGACACGGTAGCTTCATACGTTTTAGGAACATGCCGCCGTGGAGAAAGTAGCTCATGCGCTAGTTTACCGTCGTTGGTCAATAGCAATAATCCTTCTGTATCTTTATCTAAACGTCCTACTGGAAAAGGCTCAAAATGTCGTTCCTCCGCACTCAGCAAATCCAGTACCGTCCGCTCCCTTGTATCTTCAGTTGCAGAGATGACACCTGGTGGCTTATGCAGCATGATATAAATATACTCCCGAAAAACAACACGTTCCCCGTTCACTTCAATCTGATCCTGGTATGGATGAACCTGTAAGCCGCTATCCTTGGTGGTCTTCCCGTTTACCGTGATTATCCCTTGCTTCACCTGTCGCTTGATATCACTACGGGTGCCATATCCCATATGGGTTAAAACTTTATCCAAACGTTGCGTTTGTCTCCCTTTTCCACTCATACCGATGTCCACCTCCAGCCTGTAGGGTATTCATTTTTGAGCATGCCATCCTGCCATTTGCCCCACCCAGCCGAATAACCATCAATGCACACGAGAGTATGGCCTTTGGGCTGGACTTCGTTCCGCAGTGCCATTCTCTCAACGGGGATGGACAAGGTCTCCCCTTTTAAATACCGGATGGCCTCAGCATCTGAACTGGAGAGATTGATGCTTCTAACCGCCTCTGAAGAGCGTAATGCCACCGCCAGCGGGTGTGAAGGCACAAAGCGACCATTCTTGTCAGTACCCATAAACCAGCCTGGTCGCACCACTTTAAGGCCGTCCAAACGATGTGATGCCAGTGGCGACTGATAAATGCGATCTCCATAAACCACCGTATAGCCTGTAAAAGACACTTCCAGCTGCTCCTTCACAAATTGGTGATAGGATTCCAGCACATCCTGTGGGGAGCGTACAGCGGATTTTACATTCTCTTTGCCAGATCGGGACTTAATGCCACCCAAGCCGCGCGCGGACTTTCCTTTACCGGATTTCCCGTCCACTCCTCTTCCACTTCGTTTAGGCTCACCAGTTCCATGTCTTCCTTGACGGCTTGGCGTCTGCGCTTCCCTGACGGACAAAAACGGCTTCTTCCGTTGATACGCTTCATCTATGTTCAATGCCCTATCATCTTTGTCCTCAAATGGAGTCAAATCCTCCGATTCAGTGTGATCTTCTATCGCAGCGGCATGCCCCCCCTGATGCTGCAATACAGCGATATAATGGCCTTCTCCCTCTACGAGATGCGGCCAAAGGCGTGCTGTTCCCCGCAGCTCGGGGTATGCTGACGCGACCTCTTCACTCATCCATTCCGGGTGTCCTGGTGCAAAGCCTGCTTCTGATGAAACAGGGACTACGTCAAAATCGGGGTGAGCCTCCAGAAATTCTGCGATCATTCCTTCATTTTCTTCTGGCGCAAAGGTGCAGGTCGAATAGACAATTCTCCCTCCTGCGCTCAGCATTGAGGCCGCTACACGCAAAATGTCCCGTTGCATGACTATACATTTATCTACCGAATGCGTTTCCCATTGTTTTGCCATGTCCTCATCCTTGCGGAACATACCTTCTCCCGAGCAAGGTGCATCAATTAGTATCTTGTCAAAAAAATGTGGAAAGGCATCGGCGATTCGATCCGGGCTTTCATTCAGTACCACGGCATTACGCACACCGTACAATTCCACATTTTTAGCCAACGCTTTGGTTCGGTCCGCGCTAATATCATTTGTCACCAATACGCCGCTTCCTTGTAGTTTGGCAGCTATTTGGGTCGATTTCCCGCCCGGTGCAGCACATAAGTCCAATACAGCTTCGTCCTGAGCTACATTGAGCAGCTCAACCGGAGACATTGCACTCGGTTCCTGTACATAGTACAGCCCCGCATGGTAGTAAGGGTGTAATCCCGGCTTTGTACCGTGCGGAATATAAAAACCCGTGGCACACCACGGAATCGGCCGCAGTTCGAACGGAGAACGTTTCTTAAAGTTCTCTACCGGAATTTTTAATGTATTGACGCGAATCCCGGCATGGGGCGTGTGGTCATAGGCAGTCATAAATGCTTCAAATTCTTCGCCGAGCAATTGTTCCATGCGCTTTACAAATGCTGTGGGGAGCTGTACACCCATAATCGTAATCATCCTGTCCTTTTAAAATAATTTTTATTGTACCATATTCAACCTGTTATCCCGCAATATCCGTGTGATTTACAAACTTTCACTACAAGATGTAATGTTGTATAATAATAAGATTCATAGCTGCATATTTTGAATTTTGATAGGAGAGATTGCATTGAACGCACAAAAATCCAACAAAAAAAAGCTTATACCTGTCATCGGCTTTTTTGTTGTGCTGGTCATTTTGATTGGTGTGCTGCTCGCTTTAAATTCAGGCACTAAAAACAAGCTGTATGGCGTTTCCACAGCCTCGTTAAATCCTGCTACTCAAGAGCTGCTGAATGACCCAAACTATCAGCAAATTATTAAGCCGGAAGATTTACAGAGCAAAATTGACAAAAAGGAAAACTTTTTCGTCTATCATTTCGCCTCCGACTGTGTGCATTGCCGCGCCACTACTCCCAAGCTCTTGCCTTTGAGCAAGCAGGAGAACATCACGATGCACGAATTTAACCTGCGTGAGTATGAGGATGGCTGGGACAAGTATAAGATTGAGTATACCCCTACGCTCATTTATTACGAAAAAGGCGTGGAAAAGGAACGTATGGTAGGCGGGTTGAAGGAAAATCCTTCGGACAATGGATACACACTCGACGATTTCAAAGCCTTCTTTGAGAAATATAAAAAGAACGTAACCTCCTAGGCAAACCTTCACACACCTGAAAACGATAAAGCAGCCCGATCCTCATGAAACGGATCGGGCTGCTTGCTTATCATGCGCTTCAAACTCAAGGTGCATCCTTCGTTTCCGCTGAGACAGAACCTGAGCCGCCAGCGGCCTGTCTTCGCCTAATAGAAGCTTCCAGCGCCTGCTGACGCTGCTCATGCTTTTCCCCACGCCGAGGACCTCTTTGCTGCGGAATGTTGACCGGAATAGACGACGATGCCTTCTCCACGGCCCGGCGCAACCCGGGCTCGACGATTTCAATCGTCATATCCCGATAAACCGGCGGTTCTTGCTGAAGCTCTTCCGTGCCGGTCATAACAGCTTCAGCAAGCTGACGAGCGCAAATGCGCGCCTCTTCCACCAGCTTCACCATATTAATGCCCAGCGCCTGCGAAGGAGCATGCTCCAACCGGTGGACCGCACTATCCAGCATCATATGTCCACCACGATAGTTACCATTCCGAAAATGATACAGTCCTACAGCAACTTGCAGCAAACCTTTATATACAGGGTCACGGTCCAGCTTAAGCCACAGCTCTTCCAGTACCTCATGACATTCAAAGTAATCCCGATCACGATTGAAGTATACCAAATAAGTCACGTATAGCGGTTCGTAGGAAAGGTGTGCCATTTAATACTCATCCCTGTCTTCTTCCTTGGTAGAGGCTTCTAGCATCTCCTTGACCTCATCGTGAAGCAGCTTGATTCCTTCCATGTCGTGCCGTTCCCACAGTTCATTGAATCTGCGCTGCGCATCAATCGTTTCACTGATCTTATGGTAGAAATACAGCCGATGCATGCCTGTTAGCACTTTGGAAACGATATTGGCTTCATCCTCGAATTTTTTCTGCGCTTCCAATATTTCAAGACGCATGGAAGACATCTCATTATCCAATACAAAGGCTGCCTCAGCTGCCTTTTTCAACCGTGTACGCATATTATCAGGCAAGCTTTCACGATACTTATAGCTAAGAGAATGCTCTATGGTTGCCCAAAAATTCATAGCCAAAGTACGGATTTGAATTTCTGCCAGCACGATTTTCAGCCCGACTGCTGTCTGAACCGGATACTCCACAATCATATGAAAGCTGCGATAGCCACTGTCTTTATAATTGGTGATATAGTCCTTTTCATACAGTACGGTCAAATCCTTACGTCTTCTGATATATTCGGCCACCCGCCGAATATCCTCTACAAATTGACACATAATGCGAATACCTGCAATATCCTCGATTCCCGTCTCCAGCTGATCAGAAGGAACCTGTAATCTCTTCGCCTTATCGAGGATGCTTGATATTTTTTTAACCCGTCCGGTTACGAATTCGATAGGAGCGTATTCCTCGCGCTTTTTCAGCTCCGCACGCATTGTTTTGAACTTGACCTTAAGCTCTTCCACCGCCTGATCATATGGCAGTAAAAATGTTCCCCAGTCTCTTCCGTCCATCCCCGTACCTCCTGTCTCTTCCGACAACACTTTTTTATCTGTGATCTGCACCAACTGCCTCGGTAATGTGTCTAAAGCCGTCCTTTCGAAGCAGCTCACGCAGGCCAGCATGTATAGCTCTATTTACTTCCGGCCCTTCGTAGATCAATGCTGTATAAATTTCAATCAGACTTGCGCCTGCTTTAATTTTGTCATAGGCATCACGGCTCGTGAATATACCGCCTGATCCGATAATAGGAAGCTTACCTTCCGTCTGGCGATACACCCGTCCGATGACCTCTGTGGAACGGTCACGCAGCGGCTTACCACTCAGCCCTCCTGTTTCACTCGCATTTCGGTGCGTCAGACCAGCTCTGGATATTGTTGTATTGGTCGCAATAATACCGTCTACTCCACTGGCAGCAATCGCATCTGTCATATATTCCAATTCCTCGTCCGATACATCTGGCGCAATTTTAACCAGTACAGACTTGGCATTGCCATACTTTTTCGCCTGAACTCCCATCTCTGCCCGAACCGCTTCCAATAGCGACTTCAGTTCATTACCATGCTGGAGCTTTCGTAAATCCGGCGTATTCGGCGAGCTAATATTCACTACAAAGAAGTCCGCATACGGATACAGTGCGGAAATACACTTTTCATAGTCCTTATGAGCATCCTCATTGGGCGTGATTTTATTTTTGCCGATATTAACTGCGACCGGAACAGGTCGATGTTTGAGTGCAGCCAGACGCTTGGCCATGCTCTCAGTACCCAGATTGTTAAAGCCCATCCGATTGACTAATGCCTCATCGGGAGGCAGTCGGAACAAACGTGGCCGATCGTTACCGGGCTGTCCCACAGGTGTCACCGTTCCCACTTCCATAAATCCAAACCCGATGGAAGAAAAACCAGTAACCGCTTCTGCATTTTTATCCAGTCCTGCAGCCAGTCCAATCGGGTTGGGAAAATGAATGCCAAACAGATCAACGGCAAGATCCTTCGTTTCCTTGACTCCGTACATTCCTCGCAGTGTCGCTGCTCCACCAGGAAGTGAGCCCGCATGTTTTAAACCGTCAATGACTACATGATGGGCCGTCTCTGGACTCATTTTAAAAAAAACAGGTTTCGCAATCCTTCGATACAACACGATTCATCCACTCCGTTCTATGCCCTTGCACAATCCTAAAAAAACATCTCTACAAAATAGTTTAGCTTTTTCCATACCAAAAAGAAAGTAATTTGCGAGGTGCAACATCAGAACAATTCAGTTGTCATGGAGATGTCATTGAAAATGTATAATCAAACCATTTACAATGGACATAGTAAGACAAGACCTTAGCTCGTTAGAAAAGAGGGATTGCTGATATGAAGACCAAGCGCAAGCCGCCCAGTCTGCAAAAGAAAAAGGATGAGGTGAACAAGAAAGCGATTGTATGGACCGCCGTCAGCTTTGTTCTCCTCATCATTGTAATTATTCTGGTCATTGTTTTAGCACAAGCAGGAAATCGTTAAACACCAAGTAGCAATAGCATCAAAATTTTAATTTAGCCAGTGATAGGTTTTGCGGGGATTCGTCTGGTCATGCTGCGGCTCACTTGTAAATCGAGAACCAGGCACAAGCACTTGATCAGGCAATCCCCCGTTACCAATGACTACCTCCGTACCCGAAGGTACGAGTGCAAACAATTCCTCCACATCCTCTTTACCCATTCGGACGCAACCCAAAGACTCATTTTTGCCAATGCTGTCCGGCTCGTTCGTGCCATGAATAGCATAATTCGTTGCAGACAGTTGCATTCCACGGCTGCCAAACTCACCGTTGGATTTTCCGTTCGGATTTACTACTTTATCGGTAACCACAAATTTCCCTTCTGGTGTTCTTTCTCCACCCAAACCGATAGGATAATTTCGAATAAGTACATTGCCACTTACCAGGGCGAGCCTATGCTTAGATTTGTCCACCACAATTCGCAGCGGTTGCCCCAGAAAAGGCCTTCCGTGCAATGACGATGCCAGTAATGGACTGCTTTGGGCCGAAGAGTCAGCGTCTAAATCTACTACCTTCCCTGTTCCCTGTCCTGGTGAAGCAAGTAAATTACGCATAGGTGTAAAAGCCTTCCTCATCCCGTCTGTTGTACCGTACATCGTGTTAGCGGGAAAGTCCCGAGTCAGTTCATCAAGACTCTGGGGAAGACGTTGATGCTGTGAGCGAAAAGCACGCATGGAGCTATTCAACACAGCTAATTCCTCCTGTCCAGCAGCCCATTTTAGACCTGCTTTGCGAAGATTTTCACTGTCTGACGGCTTGCAAGCGCACGCAGCGGCGTCGTAAGACTGAACAGCTAATCCACCGTTTCCTTTGTTTTGTACACCAAGTAAAGGCTTCATACCCTCTTTCCAGAGCAGCCACGAGCCCCCTTGCTCCATACCCAACACCGTAGTCTTGGACGGCAGTCGGCTAGTGTTAGCCAACAAATCAGTAAGCCCCGTTCCAGCTCCACTCCCTTTTCGAGCTTGAGCCGTAAACACACCACCAACCACACCGACCTGGGCCATCTCCTTCGGATCAGCAGTGGCCACTTTCGTAACTTCAATATTATCACTTGCTGCCTGCTCAGTTCCGGATGGATCAAATGTATTCTCATTTGAAGGTCTCGGTGAATTAGCTGAAGGAACCCATATGAGCAGTAGTACCATTAACGCAGTTAACAGGTGACGTGTTCGAGCCGTTCTTCGCTCCTTCTCCTTGGACATCTGAACCAGTTTATCCTGATATTCCATCCATACGTCTGCCGGAATCTGTTTATGCTCGAAGGCTTCGAACACTTCTCCTGCGCGATTAAAGCAATAATTTGCTTTGCCCTCCTGACCGCTGCTCTCATACTCTTTGCCGAGTAAATACCAGGCCATTTTATTATCAGGGTGTTTTTTTACATACGATTTAAGATGAGGCGAATGGTTCATCGGATCCTCCTGATCGTGTAATCTTGCATACTTCCTATTATGTATATCGGTAAAAATAGACTTGATGGACAGCACATAAGAAAAACGTCTATCGACGTACTTTCACAGAAGCCAGACCGCGCTTGGCAGAAGTTTTTCTTGCGGTTATAGAATGGTTCAGCCTCCGCTGAACCATTCTATAACCTAAAAAAACAGCACCAACAGCTTACTTTCACCGTTATACGGCGAAGGGAACTGTCGGTGCTGTGCCTATCAAAGAAGCCTACGCTTAACCTTCTTTATTGAACGGCTCGTCTGCTACTTTAATGGAATCCGTAGGGCAACCGTCACAAGCATCCTGCATATCATCAAACAGGTCTTCTGAGATCGCCTTGATGCCTTGGTTGGCATCCCCTTCAAAGATCACTTCAGCCAAACCTTCATCATCATAATCATAAATGTCTGGTGCTGTAGCGCCACAGGCTCCGCATGCAATGCATGTATCTTTTTCTACCCAAGTGTATTTAGCCATAACTTTTCTCTTCCTCCTATACAATCAAACAAACCAGCTTTTGCATTCTATTCACATATTAATACAAACCCAATATTATTACAAATTATTTTCCTTTATCCTTCATGCAAAAAATGCTTATAACGTAAGCTTCTGCTTGCACTAATCTATCCAAAAGTTCACTCCGGAGTTGGTAGATTGTCTTTTTGCAGCGAAGTTCCGCGCAACTTGGAGTTGCGAAGAAGTACCGAAGGATCATCTCCCAGCATCCCAGCGGTCAAAATTGCATTTTCACCAAACTTGTCGCGAAGTGCATCCATCGTCTTCAATAAGCTTTCTTTCTTGGGCTGATCCTGGTATTCAAATAGATCCATTTGAACGGCCGCTTCCTCCTTTGGAATAAGCTGCTGTAGCGTAATCCCCAGCAAGCGCACAGGCTTATCTTCTCCCCAATGGCGACGATACAACGCACAAGCTTCCTTATATATGTCCTCTGCACTTTCCGTAGGAGTGCTCCTGACTTGAGAACGCGTAAAGGTCTTCATATCCGGCGTCCGAATCGTCAATTGTATACCTCCTGCCAGCATACCGTGTCGTCGAAGCCGCCTGGCTACCTGATCACTAATGTTAAGAAGTACCCGATGGGCTTCTTCCAGCTTTACCACATCCATAGGCAGGGTAGTCGTGTGACCAATGGACTTGTTTGGCTCCCGTTCAGTGCTGACTGGAGAATGGTTAATCCCATTAGCGGCCAATTTTAACCACGAACCCGTCACACCAAATACGCCAACCAGCATATGCTCATCGGCCTTAGCCAGTTGTCCAATGGTGCGAATGTTCATTTGTAGAAGCTTATCTGCCGTTTTGCGGCCCACACCAAACAATTGACCACAAGGAAGGTTCCACAAAATGTTGGGTACATCACGCAAACGTAGAATAGATATCCCGCGTGGTTTTTTCAGATCAGAGGCCATTTTGGCCAGCAACTTGTTGGGAGCAACTCCAATTGAACAGGGCAGACCCAATTCGTCTTCTACTCTGCGCTGGATTTCCTCAGCAATTTCCATAGGTGTTCCAAACTGTTTAGAGCCAGAAATATCCAGATAGCACTCATCAATTGAAGTTGCTTCCAGCATAGGCGTATACGAATAGGCAATACTCATAAATGCTTTGGAATAACGACGATACAAGTGAAAATCAGGCTGTATTACGATGAGCTGCGGACAGATCCGACGAGCCTGCTGAACGACCATCCCTGTTGAAATGCCCAATCGTCGAGCTTCATAAGAGCAGGTTACAATTACACCTTTACGCAGCTCGCTACTGCCTGCCACCGCGGTAGGCAGCCCCTTATATTTCTCCGGCTCCTCCGCTGCATGAACGGAACAATAAAATGCATTCATATCCACATGCAGAATAACTCGCCCACCAGCCGGATAATAAGCACTGACATCTTTCATGCTCAACCCTTCTTTTTAACTGTAAATTCACCCGTCATCGCGGGAATATGTGTTTTGATTTTATACTTGAGATAGCCTAAAATGCTATTTCTATTTTACATAAAAAATAAAGGTTTTGCGGCTAAAAATGATAATTATATATTACAATTGAAGTCATAAGTTGATATAATCGACTAACATACGAACACGACAAACTAACGCTTTCCTGTTTTTAAGCGTTAAACAACTAAATTAATGTGCTTAAAAAAGCAGAGCATCACCAATCTGAGCAATCCGCAAAGGAGGAGTCCCTCATGTCCACCGCTATTTCTATCTTTGACACAACGCTGCGAGACGGCACTCAAGGAGAAGGAATTAGCTTGTCTGCTGATGACAAATTGAAAATCGCCAAAAAACTCGATGATCTCGGTGTTCATTATATTGAAGGCGGGATTCCCGGAAGCAACAGCAAGGATATCGAATTTTTCAAACGGGTACAAGAACTGGGCCTTCAGGCAAAGATTGTCGCCTTCGGCAGCACGCGCCGCAAAGATAGCATCGCAGCACAGGATGTCAATCTACAACGAATTCTGGAATCCGGCGCTCAGGCTGCTACACTTGTCGGTAAATCTTGGGATTTTCATGTACACACAGCCCTACAGACGACACTGGAGGAAAATCTGTCTATGATTTACGACTCCATCGCCTTTTTAAAGCAAGGGGGCATGGAGGTTATTTTTGATGCTGAACATTTTTTTGACGGATATAAAAACAATCCCGAGTATGCAATGGCCGTTATGAAAAAAGCAGAAGAAGCAGGCGCGGATTGGCTCGTGATGTGCGATACAAACGGCGGTACCCTACCGCATGAGATTCAGGAAATTGTCACTATGCTGCAGAGCCAAATAACGAGGTCGCAGTTGGGTATTCATACACACAATGACTGCGAATTGGCTGTAGCGAACTCTTTAAGTGCTGTACAAGCAGGCGCAAGGCAGGTTCAGGGTACCATCAACGGCTACGGTGAACGGTGTGGTAATGCTAACCTATGCTCCGTCATTCCTAATTTGCAGCTCAAGCTGGGCTACGACTGTCTAGATACTGAGAAGTTAAAGCAACTCCACAATACAGCCCGCTTTGTGAGTGAAGTCGCCAACGTCAATATGCCTGTGAACCAGCCTTATGTAGGCAATGCAGCTTTTGCCCATAAGGGGGGCATCCACGTGTCAGCCATTCTGCGCGACTCGCGAACTTATGAGCACATCGCTCCTGAACTCGTGGGGAACAAACAGCGGGTTTTGGTCTCCGAACTGGCCGGGCAGAGCAACGTGGTATCCAAAGCGCAAGAACTGGGCATCACCCTTGACCCATCCAGTGATGGGGCACGTGGCGTAATTAGCCGCATCAAGGAACTAGAGCATCAGGGATACCAATTTGAAGGCGCGGATGCTTCGCTGGAACTGCTCATTCGTGAAGCAGGTGGTGAAGTGAAGGAGATGTTCTCTTTTGAGTCCTTCAAAGTGCTGGTAGAGAAAACAGCCGGCCGCCCGGTCGTATCCGAGGCATTCTTGAAACTGAATGTCGCAGGGACGAGTGTCTATACCGCAGCTGAAGGCAATGGCCCTGTCAACGCGCTCGATAATGCACTCCGCAAGGCTCTTTCTCAATATTTCCCTGCCTTGCGGGACATGCATTTGGCCGACTACAAGGTACGTGTGCTTGACGAAAAGGATGCCACTGCCGCCAAGGTACGTGTGCTCATTGAGTCCAAAAATTACGAGGACGTCTGGAGTAACGTAGGTGTATCCGAAAATGTAATTGAAGCCAGCTGGGAAGCTCTCTTGGACAGCTTCCGTTACGCATTATTGGAAGCACCGACTCCAAAAAACGATCAGGCAGAGCTTACTCATCATGGATTAGTTAATCACTAATCAGGTGCTCGCATGAGCTTATAAGGTGCCTTTGGGGGTCTACTCGGCTCCCAAAGGCATCTTCTTTTTTTCAAGATTTTCTATTTTGCGTTCCAACTCCTGCTCACTGAGCATGCCAATTATGATTTCGCGGACCTGTCCGTGATGATCAACCATTACATGGGTTGGAAAAGCCACCCCTCCAAATCGTTCAAACAATGCTCCTTGCTCATCAAGTAAAATGGGAAATTGGAGGTCCAAAGAGCGGGAAAACCTCTGCACATCCTCCAATCGATCATAGCGAGTTACATTGATACCATACACATCCACATCATCTTTGTACTTACTATAAAACTCATTCAGCATAGGCGCTTCTAATCGGCACGGATCGCACCACGAAGCCCAAAAACTAATAACCAAAGCTTTATTGCGCGTGGCCCCTACATCGTAGGCCTTGCCGTTTAACCCCTTTAAAATCATAGAAGGAAGCCGTTGACCAGGCTTTATCTTTTTCATTACCTCTACCGCATGCGTTTCAGCCTCTACCTCTTTCTCAGCTTCAAGTTTTTCTCTACCATATTCCTCTTTTAATGGTGCGTTTTTCATGGACAGGCTTGCTGCATAAGTTGTGTTTGCAATCCCCCCCCAAGAAGCCCCAATCACAACCAGCATAACCATCGCTCTGATGAAAAGAAATCTTTTCACAGTCTTATCACCTGTCTTTCATCTAAATGACCCTTACCTTCTCCATAGGATGCCCATACTGTTCCCACCTCTAACCTTCTAAATCTGAACAGGACGCAAAAGAACAGCAAACCCACGAAATCGCGAACTTGCTGTTTTTATGTGTAAATGAATGCTATGCCTTGTACTGAATCAGGCATGACTTAAATGCGCATAAACATCTGCTAAATTGGTCACATTACGCTCCAACATTTCCTGAACATAAGCAACCCACAACTTAGCCGTCATTTTCGCATCCTCTAACGCATGGTGCCGCCCTTCAATCGGAATGGATTGATAGGTCAACAATTCATCCAAACTGTAGGTTTGATGTTGCTGTGGCTCGAGCCATTTGGCAAGCATCATCGTATCCAGAACACGGTGAGTTAACTGAACTTTAGATGTTTTCCATAACGCAGCATTCAAAAAGGCCTTGTCATGGGCGCTAGCATGTGCCACAAGTACTCGCCCACCTACAAAGGACATAAAGTCGTGCAGTCCATTCATAAGCGGTGGAGCTTCATCCGTCATTTCCCGGGTAATCCCAGTTAGCTCGGTAATATGCTCAGGAATCACAGTCCGTGGATTGACAAGCGTATAAAACTGCTCTTTTTCCATAATCATGTCCCCGACAACCCGAATCGCCCCGAACGATAAAATCTCATCTCCATGCTGTGCTGAAAATCCCGTTGTCTCCAGATCAAAAACTACCGTCTCCAAACGATCCAGCGGGGTCCGCAATACTTCAGAGCGCCGTTGCTCCCGGGTTAAGGAGCGAATAAACGCCATCTGCTGAGCCGTAGGAGCCCCCATTACAGATGCGATCGCAGACGGCACTCCTCCTCTGCGGAGAGCGCTCCAGAAGCCAGTTCCCTGCGCTGGTTCCTTCATGACCTTCTCCCTTCCATAAATCGCAACTGCCTTTGCAACGCACGATGTAGCCGCCTTACTGTCGAAAGCGCCTCGCGCAACTCATGCCAGCCTTTACTTTGTTTGAGCGGCTTTACAGCCAGGTAGCCATTACTGACCAGCAATCCATCATTCTTCTTCACCGGAGTAGCCATTCGAAGCTGAATCGCGATCCGAAAGGCTCGCTCGCAAGCATCGAGTAAAGGCAACGGCGCCGCTTCCAATGATGCGAGACGACTGAGCCTTTTGAGGGTGGAGGTTTCCTCTACACCATGTTGCAACGCCAAAAAACGGACTGCGTTCACCAGCGGAATGTACAACCCGTATTTCACATCAAAATCGCCCGCATGCTCACCAAAGCGCTCGGTAACAATCTGACCTAAAATATTAAGTGTCGCTTTATGCCTCACCGTGTTCCGAAGTACCGCCGAGGGTAAATCAGGATGTTTTCGGAACAACTTATAAAAACTTCGTTTCCAGTTTGCAGATAATTGCTCATCTCCAGCGATATGCCTCATATCAGACGAGATAATCAGATAACGGATCGGCTCCCAAGCAAAATCGTCCGACCATTTTGTTAGCTGTTTTTGCCATTCAGATAATGTTTGACGCCACAACGGCTCCGAGCACATTACTTTCCCCTCACATTTGGGATATCCCAAATACTCTAACATCGCAGACACTTTGCGACCAAACTCTCTAAAATATAATTCTTTGTCGGCAGATATCGTGTCACTGATAATCATACCGTTATCCTGGTCACTCCACAGCGTTGATTCCGAGCGCCCCATGCTTCCGAAGGCTATAAATGCGTAAGGGACGGGGGGAGGGCCGAAGCCATCCTCAACCATCCCTTTTTCGCACATTTGTACAGCTCTGGCCGCGATGCGGTCATGCATTTCATTCGCCGTTTGTAACCAGTCTGATAACGGAGCGGAGGCTTGAGAAGCCAGCAACCATTTTTGAGAGTCGACCCTGGCCCGCCTTAGCAATTCAGGTGTATCTGCATGATCAATCGCTTCGGCGGAACTCACCCAAGGAGCCATATTTTGCAGTTCCATACTTCCATCTCCTCCGCTCATCCATACTGGTTCTTTATATTTTACATATTAGTTCACAATTCCAGAACGCTTTTCAGCCTCAGCAACCAACTTCATTTGCTCAGGATAGCCGTACGTACCGTGTTCACTGATATCCAATCCCATTGTTTCTTCCTCTTCTGTAACGCGAATACCCATAATCGCTTTCATCGCACCCAGAATAATGAAGGAAATGACGAACACGAAAGCCAAAGTGCCAATCAGTCCAAGCAGCTGTACTCCTAATTGGGTAAATCCACCACCATAGAACAGACCCGCTTGACCTACACCAGTTATTTTTACAAGCTCAGGAGTAGCGAAGAACCCTGTGGACACTGCGCCCCACATCCCTGCAACACCGTGCACGGAGAAAGCATATACCGGGTCGTCTACTCTTGCACGCTCGAACCATTGCGCTGTGAAGAAAGTAACGATCCCTGCAACTGCACCAATGACCAATGCCGCCCAAGGTGCTACAAAGGCACAAGAACCAGTAATAGCAACCAAAGCCGCCAGCACACCGTTTAGCATAGCAGGAATATCTGCTTTTCCATATACCATCCAGGATACGAGCAAAGCGAAAACCCCACCTGCCGCAGCAGCAATATTGGTTGTCAAGGCCACATATCCAAAGAATCCGTCGTTCATAGCCGATACAGCACTACCCGGGTTAAACCCAAACCAACCAAACCAGAGAATAATAACACCCAAGATAGAGTACACCTGGTTATGACCAGGGATAATGTTCGGCTTGCCATCTTTATTAAACTTGCCCAGACGCGGTTTGAGCAGCAGCGTAGCTACGAGTGCTGCCGTAGCGCCTGTCAAATGGACTACCGTCGAACCGGCATAATCCTGCATCCCCAACTTACCAAGCCATCCACCGCCCCACACCCAGTGAGCTACAACCGGATAGATCACGATGGAGAACAAAATACCGAAAATAATGTATACACTTAATTTTGCACGCTCTGCCATCCCTCCACATGCGATAGAAAGTGATACCGCAGCGAAAGCAAAGTGGAACAAAAACATAATTGTAATCGGAACATCCAGACCTGAGAGAGCATCAAACGATGCAGCCGCATCCGTACCACTCATGAAGAAACCCGTCAGTCCCATAAATCCGTTTCCGCCATCATTACCAAAGCCGAATCCAAATCCAAGTGCCCAGAAGGACAAAGCCGCAACACCCGTGGTGAGAATCGTTTTACCAGCGACATGACCCGCATTCTTCATTCGAGTCGAGCCTGCCTCCAGCAATGCAAATCCCGCTTGCATAAAAAATACAAGTATAAATGCCAAGAACGTAAAGGCCGTGTTTAGCCCGGCTTGAAGTTGAATATTTGTCGGACCGTCAGCAGCAAACGCACCTACCGGAAAAGCTAATACTGTCAGCATGGCCAATAATACAACTAACCACTTTTTTCTCATGAAGCCCACTCCCTCGAATGTTAAGTTTCTTTACATTTCATGAAATTCTTATTGTCATTATAATCAGAATACATGAAAGTTGACAAGATTTTTTTTATTATGTTAAAAAAATATGGTTCCAAACACTCCATGTCATATTTACTAACTATAAAAGTAGCTTGTTTCTGTTCAAAAAAAGCATAACGTTTGACTGTATGGTTGGGAATCATGTAAAATATTCTTTATAAATACTCCGTTTGCAAATGCTAATATTGAAGGTTGAACGAAGAGCGCGAGGTGAAGACAGATGGGGATATGAAGCTGTATCGAATTGGTGAGCTAGCCAAGACGGCTGGTGTCAGCGAACGAACTATTGATTATTACACAAAGCTTGGTTTGATCACACCTGAAGAACGATCATTGAAAAATTATCGGCTCTATAATGATGAAACCTTAAACAGGCTTGAACGTATTAACCAAATGAAACAAGAGAAGTATAGCCTAGAGGAAATCAGACAGACACTGATTAAATGGAACTCGGTTGCGGGGGAAGAGCACGTCACTGACAAACTAACGAGTCTGGAGATGCACATGCAGCGTCTAGAACGTGAAGTCAATGAACTACAACCTCTCTTGGGGCAGCTCAAGCCCGTTCAAGCGCGCAAGTTGCTTACTGGTCTACTACCACAAAGCGCCGCTTGTATCGAAGCTCTGAAGTATCTGCTGGAGCATAGTTCTATGATGTAGATACCCGGGCTAGTATGATGAACAATATTGGAGGGTTGCTGTATGATGGGTATGTATATATTGATTATTCTTGCGTTCGGATTATCCTTATGGGCGCAATTCCGTGTAAAAGGTACTTTTAATAAATGGTCTGATGTCCCAAATGAAAATGGGTTGACCGGTTATGATGCAGCTCGGCATATGCTAGATCGCAATGGTTTGCATGATGTGCCTATTGAACCAGTACCTGGTGCGTTATCTGACCATTATGATCCAATGCAAAGAGTCGTACGGCTGTCCGAGCCCGTTTATTATGAAAAATCCATTTCCGCAGTTGCCGTAGCTTGTCACGAGGTTGGTCATGCCATTCAGCATAAAGAGCATTACCCCATGCTGGCACTCCGTCACCGGATCTTTCCAATCGTAAACTTCGCTTCCGGGATTGCACCGTTTCTGCTGATTGCCGGTTTCTTATTCAGCTACACGAACCTGATTGGCTTGGGTATTATCTTTTTCTCGGCTACTGTTGCTTTTCAATTAATTACATTACCGGTTGAATTTAATGCTTCCAACCGGGCCCGAGAAATTATGGTTTCCGAAGGGTTTATCCGTAGTGATGAAGAACGGGGTATAGCCAAAGTATTAAATGCTGCTGCATTAACTTATGTGGCTGCAGCTCTTGTTTCCTTGCTGGAACTAATCCGCTTAATCGGTATCTTTAACAGCCGGGATTAATTGCTTGTGTTGCAAAAAAGGTTGTTCCTCTACCAAGTTAACGGTAGGGAACAACCTTTTTCTTTATCTAAAACCAATCAGCTATACTCACTGTCCTAAATCCGCTTTTGCACTTCCACTCGGAGTAGCAACACTACCTTTAAGGCCAAAATATTGCAACAAAAAAGTCCGGAATGACTTTGCAACTAATGGTAGCTTGTCATCTTTGCGATGAATCAAGCCTATAGTTCTAGTGACTTCTGGATCAACAATTGACACTCTTGCAGGTTGAAGCGGGTTGGTCTGAAACAACGCCATTTCAGGCAAAAGGCTAACGCCCATACCAGCCGCAACTAATCCGCGTATCGTATCTGTCTCTTCACCTTCAAAAGCAATATCTGGGGTAAATCCTGCCTCCAGACAAGCCTGCCAGACAATCGGGCGTAACGAATATCCATCTCTGAACAGAATAAATTTTTCTCCTTTAAGCTGACTCAGCGTGATATGTTTGGCCGTAGCTAAAGGATGATTGGGCGGGAGAACAGCAAACAACTCCTCGGTCAGCACCACATCCCCCTCCACATGATCATGACGATCCGGAAAAGGAGATACAAAAGCCAAGTCCACCTCACCCGCTAACACATCACGAATTAAACTCGGATACATCCCCTGTTTAAATCTAAATTTAACATTGGGATACCGCTTTCGGAATTCAGCCACTACCGTAGGAATAAGATGAATCCCCAAACTGTGCGGAAAACCGATGCGGATTTCGCCCCCCTCAGGATCCAAAAACTCATGAACCTCCAAAACAGCTCGCTCCAGATCTTTTATTATCGTCTCAACCCGTTTGCAAAATAGCTGTCCCACTGGCGTAAGCTGCAAATTGCGACCCTTTTGCATAAAAAGATTAACTCCCAGCTCCTCTTCAAGCTGATGAATTTGCCGACTTACCGCAGATTGCGCCACATGTAGCTCCTCGGCTGCCTGAGTGACATGTTCTTTCTGCGCTACCTTCATGAAGTATTGCAACTGTCGTAATTCCACTCCGATATTCGCTCCAATCTGTTTTTCAACATCCGGAAGAAGACGTCAATCGAACATCATCCTCTTTCTTCCCTGCTAACTTACGGTAAAACTGTCTTTAGTGGCGTTTGCGCTGGCCAGTCAATCTAATTAATAATCCATACATGAAAAATCCACTGAGTAATCCCCCAAAGTGAGCGGTCCAATTAATGTTCGCTACAGCAAAAGAAAACAGAATGCCAAACCCAAGCAGCGTGTACAGCGTTTTGCGCGAAGCATCATCCATCAAGGAACGTTGGAACAAGGCAACGTACAGAAACGCCCCATAGATGCCATAAATCGCTCCTGAGGCCCCTACAGAGACTGTCGTTTCCGCCACCATGTTGTAATGGGCAATGGACAGTATGTTCCCTACAATACCCGTGACCAGATACAATAACACATAGCGGAAGGACCCCAGCAAACGCTCCAGCGGAGGAGCGAAGACGAGTATGGCAAAGGAATTGAACAGAAGATGATCAAACCCTGCATGTAAAAACATGGCTGATACATATCGCCACAGTTGATCGGTGAATGGCGCCTCATTAATCAAAGCTCCATATCGGATCAGCGTCAAACTATTTTCCGATCCACCCTGTACGGTGAGTACAACAAACATCACAATATTGATGAGCAAAATCAGACAGGTTACTGGGTAAAACCGCAAATAACTTTTCCAGTTCTCATAACGTAAAAAAATCAAGGCAATCCTTCCTTCATGGGTGTCTCCACCTTATTCAAATTGGACAATGTCTTTTATAAAAGATTATAATAGATTTCGGCAACGATAACCAATGCTAAAAACCAAGGAGGCTATTACATATGGCACAAGAACGTACAGGAGCTGCTACTTTTAAAGGCAATGCTTTGACACTCTTAGGTCCTGAACTGAAGGTTGGAGATCAGGCACCTGATTTCAAATTACAGAAAAACCTGTTAGAAGCAGCTACGCTCCAAGACTTTGCAGGCAAAGTCAAACTGATCAGTGTTGTTCCTTCTTTGGATACAGGTGTGTGTGACGCACAGACTCGACGTTTTAACCAGGAAGCTAATTCCCTTGGGGATCAAGTCGTGGTGCTGACTGTCAGCGTCGATCTGCCTTTCGCTCAAGCTCGTTGGTGCGGTGCTGCCGGTATTGACCGCGTATTGACACTGTCCGACTATAAGGATCATTCCTTTGGCGAAGCTTATGGTGTGTTCATCAAGGAATTCCATTTGGATCATAGAGCTATTTTTGTGATTGATCAAAATGACAAAATTGCTTACGTAGAATACTTGAGCGAAATGTCCGAACACCCTGACTATGACCAAGCGATTGCAGCAGTGAAAAAACTCGTCTAAATCAAGACTGCATATTAAAAAAGCGAGTGAAGGGTTGCCTTCCTCGCTTTTTTGACGTTTGTCTGCCACATCACTGCTCACACATCTACAATCACTGCACAACCTTATGAGCAGACAGCTTCTTGTCAATCACAGCGAACAGTTGCAAAATGATGCGGTAATTCGCGCCCAAGTCCCCTAGCGATCCGCGTGAAGCAGAATAAATATCCACCGCACTCCGAACTGGTGAGACAGACAATATGGAAACGGTAATGTCGACGGTTCTACCGAACGCCGTTCGCTTCTCTAACGTAATTTCACCTACGGATGCTACCTCATGAAGAACCTTGTAGCCAGGAATTTTTTTTAGAATAGATGATACTTCTTCCCAAGCCTTGTCTCTCGATAAGTTATAATAGCGTGTCTTCATTTGGGGGTCCTTGACCCGGTCGCTTGTACCTTCTTGGCTGCGCACAATCCCTACCAGAGTCCTCTTCAACGACAAGACATTTCCTCCTTCACGATAATCGTTGCCATAATGCAGCACATCGGTTTTTTTGCTGCAAGCGCTTTATAAAACGTTAAACAACAAAAAGTTAACCGACCATACCTGTGGTATGCGACCTTAGTACCTCATGTCTTAGTTTAACATTGTTGCATACAAAAAACACCCTGTTTCTGCAAGAAGCATAAACAGAGTGTATTCATTATCTTTGGAGTACCCGCCGATGCCGTCCGACCATAGCGTCTTCTGAACCTGCTTTAGCAGGTGGGTGACCGCAGAATAAACTTTTGAAGTCCCCTTGTCAGGAATTGACAGGGCTTTTCAGCTATTCATCCGTATAGATCTCCCTAGACATTGTCATTGGTTCAAAACAACAAATGACCGTAACGTGCATCGCAGGATATGACCTTATTATAGCGCTTCTCACTCAGAAAGTAAATGCTAGGAGAAATATGTTTTATTTTTAGAGGTTATCACTTTTCTTGTCTTCAATGCTTGCCGTATCTTCATCTTTCTGCTTCATCTTTTCCATTTGATCCTGCATTTTAAGGAATGTTCCATAAAAATTAAAGAAAGCGAACCAGGCAACTACACTACCGATGAAGAATAAGAAAAGCACAGGATATTTGACTCCGATAAATATAACAACGGCGCTACCGAGCATGGTAGAAAATACACGGAATGGTCGAATCAGCGTCAGTAAAACCGCATTTTTGATAATTTGTCCGGTAGACATATGATAATGAGCCACCATCGAAAAGAAGTTAAACATAGACACAAGCAAAATAATGATAAGAATGAGCATAATTACGCCCACGATTTGCAAGTTGCTGAGTTGTGTCATATATACGGTATAATCCACATACATGATGACAAACAGTAACGTGTAAAAGATACCCCCGATTAGACTCTGCTTATAGTTCTCTTTGTACCCTTTAAAAAAGGTACGAAACACGCCTGTATCGGTATCCCCCATTACCCATTTGCGAACCACTGTGAACATAGCCGATGTGGCTGGAAATAAAGTAAGCGGTGCCAAAACAGCCATCGCCCAATTCATTTGTAAAGATTCATTAGCCAAATTCTGATTCATTACAAGTAGTTTCAGTATGAGGCAGAACACAAAAGGCGACGAACATAACACCCATAACAAATTTGTAGCCGCCAGTCGGGTAATCCACTCGGTCAGGCGGTAAATACCACCCATAGCTCCTTTAAACTCCAATGTCAGTCTCTCCCTCCGCAAGCCTTGGCAGTTCCAAGACTCATGTTGCTATGCCTATAAATTCCGGCTCTTGGCTATATCATACCGTATTTCAGCCCTAATGCGCCAGTGAAATCAATAAGCGCCTCATTAAAGCAGATTGCTAAAAGGTTCATACATACTGATTCAATCATAACAAAAAAGCCGAAGCTTCATCTGCTTCGACTTTTCATTATTTCATTTCTTATTCGGAAGAGGAATCTTCACGTCTTGCAGGACGACGAGTTTCCCCATTGCTGCTCGGGCGTGGTTTGCGATCTCCACTGTACCGGCTTCCGGAATCACGGTTGTAGCCACCGCCTTCTTTGCCACGGTTGTAACCGCCATATCCACCTTTGCTGCCACTACCGCCGCTACCACCGGAACGGTTGGAATTGTAACCACCGTTGCTGCGACCGCTGTAGTTGGAAGGCTTGCGACCGCCAGAACGCACGTCTGGTTTACGACGTTTTGCACGGATCGGATCTTCTGGAGTCAGCTCAATCGATGCTTCTCTCTTCTCACCAGTCATTAGTTTCAGAGCTGCGGAGAGAAGTTGTACAGAATCATATTGCTCCAGCATTTGAATAGCCAAACCTTTATACTCGTTCAGCTCGCCGCTTTCTACAGCCTCTAGGAGACGTTCAGCAATGATACGTTGTTTGCCTTCCAGAGCTTCAGCCAACGTTGGAAGCGGCTTGCGTGGAATGCGGTGACGAGTTACACGTTCGATAAAGTGCAAATGGTCAATTTCACGAGGCGTTACGAAAGACCAAGCTTCCCCTTCTTTACCTGCACGTCCAGTACGTCCAATACGGTGAACATAGCTTTCTGGATCTTGCGGAAGGTCAAAGTTCACAACGTGAGTTACACCGGAAACGTCCAAGCCACGGGCAGCTACATCAGTCGCTACGAGCACATCGATGCTTCCGTCACGGAATTTACGCATTACAGCATCACGTTGGTTTTGAGACAAGTCACCATGCAAACCGTCTGCAGAATATCCGCGTTTTTGCAGAGCTTCAGCCAGCTCGTCTACCCGACGCTTGGTACGACCAAATACGATAGCAAGTTCTGGGGATTCCATGTCGATCAAACGGCTCAATGCTTCGAATTTTTGACGCTCAGGAACTTCGATATAGGCCTGATCAATCAGTGGAGCACTAACTTGTTTAGGAATAACTGAAACATGCTCAGGATTTTTGAGGAATTGTTCAGCCAATCTTTTAATATTAGGAGGCATTGTAGCCGAGAAAAGCATCGTTTGACGCTCGTCTGGAACTTGCTTCAGAATGGATTGAATATCTTCCATAAAACCCATATCCAACATTTCATCTGCTTCATCCAAAACAACTGTGTTTACATCTTCCAGCTTGATGGTTTTACGATTAATATGGTCAAGCAAGCGTCCTGGCGTACCAATAATAATTTGAGGTTTCTTTTTCAAAGCGCGAATCTGGCGTACGATATCTTGTCCACCATAGATTGGCAAAGTACGAAGACCTTTGAAACGGGAGAGTTTTTCGATTTCTTCAGCTACCTGGATAGCAAGCTCACGTGTTGGTGCCATGATCAGAGCTCTGATTTTTTCGTCGCTTCTAGAAATTTTGTTGATCAGCGGAATACCAAACGCAGCAGTTTTACCAGTACCTGTTTGGGCTTGGCCAATCATGTCTCTGCCTTGTAGTGCAATCGGGATGGATTGCGATTGAATTGGTGTTGCTTCTTCAAAACCCAGTTCTGTAATCGCCTGAATTACTTTCGGTTCAAGATCAAATTCTGCAAATGTCGTCAAATTTATTCAAACTCCTTCTTAATGGTGGATGTGGTGGACAATCCACAATGTTGTCTGTATTCTTAAGTAGCGATATTATTGTATAAGTTTTCCCCAATACAGTGACAGTTTATTTAGACCTATAACTGCAACTTTCTGTAATGAATTTGGGGAACCTATCCGATACATCTTAAACGAATTTATCCTTTTTAAAACAGTTTAAATTTTAAGTGTTTCTCTGGACATAGGTCCCTACTCAAGAATATCCACATCGCATTATAGCACAGAACAATTCATGAATACCAGCAAGTTGCTTCCCGTATAATTTAAATGAGGTGAAAATAAGTTGTTAAAAATGGTGTTAAACTGCTTAACTGTCATTCTTGGAGCCGCTGCCATTGCATGCGGTTTTAATCTGTTTCTCGTGCCACACCACTTGCTGAGCGGAGGAGTAGCTGGGCTTTCCATGTTAATCGGCTACTTCACAAAATTTGATATCAGCGCGATGTATTTTATTATCAATATCCCGATGCTTATTACAGGCTGGTTTATTTTAGGCAAGCGTTTTATTAGCCTGAGCATTTTATCCGTTGTCGTTACAACATGGATTTTGGCCTTGGTGCCGGTGCGATCTGTCGTGTCGGACCCCCTGCTAGCCTCCGTTTTTGGAGGAGTGATGATCGGCGTTGGAGCAGGAATTTCCTTTCGGGTAGGGGGGTCTACGGGCGGTTTTGACATTATCGGTTCCATCGTCACTCGTTATCGTGACTTCCCCGTAGGAACTGTACTTGTTGGCATGAATGGACTGGTCATTCTTGCAGCAGGATATTTGAACGATGATTGGAATATTGCACTTGCGTCGATGCTATCTATTTTTGTGACTGGCAAAGTGTTAGATCAAATCTATGTCAGTCACACGAAGATTACCGTCTACATTATTACAGAACACACCGACAAGCTACTGGAGCGGATGTTAACCACACCACGCGGTGTTAGCAAAATAAAAATTGAAGGCGCATTTTCACATACTGAAAAAGACATGCTGATGACTGTCACGACACGCTACGAGCTAGTTGAATTAAAACGGATCATTAAAGAAGTGGACCCTTCTGCTTTTGTCAATATTGTGGAAACGGTTGGGGTGATGGGTTCATTTCGCCGAAGATAAGCACAAACCCAAGTGTCAAAATACAGTTTCTGTGGTACACTATATGTGCGCTGTTCCCATAGTATATAAAGACCAGCTTTACCTGCTATTTCACAGGCACTTTGCTTTTCCGAATCGTATTGAATGATTCTTTTGGAATGATTCCGAGCAGGAAAGGGTGATTTTTGTGGAAATGGAAACGGTAAAACTGTCCGACATTGTCTTAAGATGGTATCCGGAAATGCTCCCTTCTCTCAAAAAGGATGAGCTGAACTCGATGATTGTGCTTCGGGACGGGATGTCCATACTCAAGCCAACGGATGCGCTAGAAATTATTCAGTACAGTATTTGCGAGCATCAAGACAATAATTATCTTCAATAAATTTCTTTACCAAGTGCCGCTTCTTCCGGTTGCATCTACAACTGCGAAGAGAGCGGCATTATTTATGCATTTTTATGGATTCAATAAACATAAGTTGGGTTAATCATGTAAGACTGTGCCTGATGATTCCAGTATTGGTTACAAGCGTGTTTTTTTTCGATACATAACTTTACGTATAATCAGGTAAGCGACATCCATAAGGGAGAGAGTTAGGAAATGAATATGATTTGGGCAATTATGCTATTGGCGATGGGGATAGGCGGAAACGGGGACCAGTCAGCCAACACTCCAAATGTAAAAGATACGGTGGCAACAACAATTAGCAGCGCCATGATTCAGGCTCAGCACAATAAGATGAAGGTGGATGCCTCCAATCCTCCGGTTAAAATTGACCCACAACCGACGACTCCTGCTATCAAGGGCATCTATGTCACAGCTTATAGCGCAGGCGGTTCGCGTATGACCCAGCTGCTTGAACTGCTTGATAAGACAGAGCTCAATTCCATGGTTATTGATATTAAAGACGATGCAGGTTATATCACTTATCCAACGTCCAATCCCGAGCTGCTCAAATTGGGCAAGCCGCAAAAATTCATTCGGGATATTTCCGGTTTGATGGACCGATTGAAAAAGCATAATGTTTACCCGATTGCTCGTATTGTCGTATTTAAAGATACGGTACTGGCCAACAAAAATCCCGAGATGTCTTTCCGTAATCCTGACGGCTCTGTCTGGAAAAACGGCAAGGGAGACGGGTTCGTCAATCCCTATAATAAAGAAGTATGGGATTATAATATAGCCATCGCTAAGGAAGCAGCCAAACTTGGTTTTAAGGAAATTCAATTTGACTATGTACGTTTCCCCGAAGGCTTTGAGAAAAGAGCAGACAAGCTGAAATATACCAAATCAGATCAATCCCGCTCGGATGCAGTCGCTGAATTCGTACAATATGCCCGCAGAGAGCTTGCTCCATTAGGTGTACGAGTATCCGTAGATATTTTTGGATATGCCGCATCCGTTCCTGCTGCGGAGGGAATCGGACAGGATTTCACTAAAATTTCCGAAAATGTGGATGTCATTTCACCCATGGTTTATCCAAGTCACTACACCACAGGCTGGTTCGGTGTAAAAGACCCTGATAAGAATCCCTACCAGACGATTAAAGGCTCCATGGTCGATACACACAAAAAGCTAGATCCGACAGGCAAGCTAAAGCCAATTATTCGTCCTTGGATCCAGGATTTTACTGCAAGTTGGTTAGGAAGCGGACATTATGCTAAGTATGGAAAAACTCAAGTAGAGGACCAAATTCGAGCGCTTAAGGATATGAAAGTGGATGAATATTTACTCTGGAATGCCACAAACCGCTATTCAAGCGGAGTAACTTACAAATAATTTATCCCTCCGGACTTCTCGTTATCTAATACGAAATTTAGAAATTATATAATTTTTTTCGAAGGCTGTCCCGTTGTTTGGCGAACGGGTGCAGTCTTTTTTATTACTGTTCAAATGTGGCGGTATCCCTTACAATAAATACTTACATGTTATGATACATACGAATATTCAATCCCTAGTAAATGAGGAAAACAAAAATGCAATTGACTTCAACAACGGGGCAGAAATGGAAGCAGCTTTTATACATTTTGCTCCCTATCCTGATTACCCAGCTTGCACTATCTGCCATGACTTTTTTCGATACGAATATGTCGGGACACTTTTCCCCTGCCGATCTGGCTGGAGTAGCCATCGGAGTAAGTCTGTGGATTCCTGTACAAACAGGCCTTAACGGAATACTTATGGCTATCACACCTATTGTATCTCAATTAGTGGGAGCACAGCGCAAAGATAAAGTCTCCTACTATGTCATTCAAGCACTTTGGCTCTCTCTTGCCCTATCCATGGTCGTTTTGATTGTGGGCATCATTTTGGTCAAGCCTATTCTAAATGGTATGAATCTTGAATGGAGAGTTCATAATGTAGCTCTGTACTACCTTTGTGCGATGGCCTTCGGTATTGTGCCTCTATTTGCCTATACGGTGCTCCGAAGCTTTATGGATGCATTGGGACAAACCCGCTTTACGATGTTAATCACGCTCATGTCGTTACCCATCAATGTCTTGTTGAACTATCTACTTATTTATGGGAACTGGGGTTTTCCGCGTCTGGGAGGTGTAGGCTCCGGGGTGGCAACGGCAACCACCTACTGGATCATTATGCTGGTCGCTGGTATCACTGCGCATCGGGGAAAAATATTTGCCGAATACCGAATCTTCAGCAAAATATACGGGATTGCTGCTAGTGCTTTGAAAGAGCTCATCAAGATTGGAGTACCGATTGGATTTGCAATATTTTTTGAGACTGCCGTCTTTTCAGCCGTCACTCTCTTCATGAGTAGCTATAATACAGCTACCATAGCCGCACATCAGGCCGCGATGAACTTTGCATCTACGTTATATATGATTCCACTCAGCATTTGTATGGCACTTACGATTCTTGTTGGCTATGAAACAGGAGCTACTCGCCCGCGGGATGCCAAAGCTTATAGTGTAATGGGCATCAGCAGCGCAGTAGGTCTATCACTGATTACAGCTATTGTACTGCTTATCTGGAGTGAACAGGTCGCTCGACTTTACTCCACCGATCTGCAGGTCATTCAGTTGGCACAGCATTTTCTAATCTATGCGATTTTCTTTCAGATATCTGATGCTGTCGCTACACCTACACAAGGAGCGCTACGCGGGTATAAAGACGTCAATCCAGCCTTTTTGCTCACATTCCTCTCCTATTGGGTCATTGGGCTTCCTGTAGGATATATACTGGCACGCTGGACTTCATTGGGGCCCTACGGCTACTGGATCGGTTTGATTACAGGGTTGGCAGTAGGCGCTATTTTACTTCTCTGGCGTCTGGTGAAAGTACAACGTCGTTTCTCCGAAAAAAAACAACACGCAGAGGTTATTTAGCCTTTGCGTGTCTCGATTACATATGCTGCGCCTAAAGTTATTCGTTTTTTCTCCACAATAGCCACTTCGTTCAGCTTGGGAGGATATAGAAAGTGTCTCTCCACATGTTGTTCAATCTCTTCAAATGCCTGTTCTTCATTTTCAGCAGCGAGAATGACAGTCAGCGCTCCTTCCGAACTATCCACTTCGATTTTGAATAGGTACATGTATGACTACCTCCTGATAGGACTCAAAGCTAAAAAATAGCGGATGACTCGGGTCATCCGCATAATTTTGATCTTTTCCAATATCAGAACCGATCTACTGTACGTAGAAGGCTCTTATTATTGGGACAAACGCAAAGCAAGTTCATAAAGCTCCATGTTGAAATCTTTTTTAGTATTTACAACCTTGTCAATATCTGTAGCTACCAACTTACCGTCGATCGTTCCGCAAGCCTTATCAGATATGCCCTCGATCAATTGGCGAACAGCAAAGTCACCCAAACGGCTCGCCAGGTTGCGGTCAAACGCGGTTGGTGTGCCTCCACGTTGGATGTGTCCAAGCACTGTAACACGAGGCTCATAATCCGGACAGTTTTCTTGGATTACCTTTGCTACATCTTCACCTTTGCCTACGCCTTCCGCAACGATAATAATACTGTGGCGCTTGCCATGCTTGAAATTTTGTTTCATACGATCAGATACTTCGTTCAGGTCAAATTCTACCTCAGGCACCAAAATTGTTTCTGCGCCAGAAGCCAGACCCGCATGCAAAGCAATATCACCACAATGACGTCCCATAACTTCAACAATGGAAGAACGTTCATGAGATGACATTGTATCACGCAGCTTGTTGATTGCGTCCACTACGATACTAACCGCTGTATCAAAACCAATCGTGTAGTCCGTGAAGGAAATGTCATTGTCAATCGTACCCGGAAGACACATGGTTTTAATGCCTTGCTTGGTCAGTTTGTTAGCTCCTTGGTAGGAACCGTCTCCACCAATCACGACTACGCCGTCAATCCCACGGTCACGCAAAATTTGCGCGCCTTTTTTCTGCCCTTCTTCAGTCGTAAATTCCAGGCATCTTGCAGATTGAAGTACAGTACCCCCACGTTGGATAATATCTCCGACGCTTCTCAGATCCATTGGAAAAATATCGTCGTTCAAAAGGCCTTGATAACCACGTTGAATCCCGAATACTTCCAGTCCGAAATACAATCCGCTACGTACGACGGCGCGAACTGCCGCGTTCATCCCTTGTGAATCTCCACCACTTGTTAATACTGCAATTTTCTTAACTGCTGTCATGGTTTATGACCTCCTCAAAATAATCATATAAGCCTTCTTATCCATCGACTGTTTAATAAGAAAAACAAACGCATGAGCGGACTATTTTTCATTAAACGTCTCGAAACAGCGCGAACGTCTTGCTGCTCGCTAACTTTAGGGTCGGATAAATATAAAGCCAGCAATCCCTCGATAATCATCCGGTGAAAGGAGCTGGCAGGGACATCTGCAATATCAGCCCGCGCCCGATTCACAACGTAGGCGATCCGGTTTAGCATCATGTCGGTATCTTCATAATAATTGCAAAAGTTAAGATCTCCGCCCTTCCGGTCTTCGTCTTGATCGATTAGATAATCCAGCAAAATATGAAGACTGCACACATGTGGAAAATACGATGCATGTATTGAGGCAGCCCCCGCATCTGTCAGATGCTGGTCGCTGGCAGCAAGAAACAGCATAAAGACCCCCAGAGTTGAACCGGTAGCCGCAGCAAACTCATTCCAGCGCAACTCTGGTGTACGGTCTTTATGAAGCGACCACCAGTCCAAAAGCGCTTGTTCCCGCAGCTCGGGTTTAATATGCTTGTATACTTGCAAATCCGTGTATAATCGCGCCAAATCCTGAACGTAAGGCATTGCCGCCTCATAGCCCGGAAGCCTGCTTACACAAGACTGACAGGTTGTCACCAGCCCAGTCAAATAACCGCCATCCTCCTGCTCACGACGCAACTCATAATAATTCACTGGCCTAGCCGTCGGATTAATCGCATCCAGCATAGCCTGATGCAACAGCCTGAAATCATCCGGGTCCATGGACGTACTGCGATCACACAGGTTGTCCAGATAATCACTAATGGTCTGATACGCTACGATCAGCGGAATTAACGTCTGCCGGGCAGACATATTAGCTGCGGCATAAACCGCTCCACCCACGCAGTGAAATGTCTTATCCGCTATGCTCGCAAGCGCCTGGCTTCGCAGTTCAGGGTCCGGAATTTGTTCGGCCTTGCTCTTCCAGTTACTCAATTCTTGTTTCGTTTCAGGGAGAATGTGCTTGTACATTCGGCTCATTAGACCTATGGGGCCTCTCGGTACTTGATAACGTCCTTGCTCAACATAACTCAAATGACGGTGCCTCCACATTGTTGTCTACGTAATTATACCTATCCAAACCATATCCATTATAATATGATCGTCCTTTTAGCACAAATGAACAACCTCACTTTTTTCTTTAAAATTCAAGAAAAATGAGCTGTTCTCATTAAAAGACTTTATACCTGTAATGTTTTATTAGCCGAAAATAGTATAAAGGGCCTACCTATCCTTGTCCTCTGCTGGCTTCACGCCTTGGATTCCCTCTCCCATACTTGCCTGCTTCCATTTCCCGAAAGCATAATAGAAAATGACTGCTACGGCAGAGATAGCAAAACCAACAGGAAAGCTCCACCATACAGCATCTAGACCATACTCATCAACAAATGCATAGGCCAAAGGTATACGAATGCCCCATAATGAAATAATGGTAATTAAAAGCGGTATCATTACGGAACCCGTTGATCGAACAACCCCTGTAATGACATTGGTAACACCGAATATAACAAAAGACCACAAGGTGATCATATTAATCCGCATTCCCAATTCCAATGCACCCCCCGTAGAAGGAAGAAACATGAGCAAGGCCTGACGGTTAAACACGTAAATTAATACCACAGCTCCACCAGTCAATACAAAATTATACACAATCCCAATCCAGGTTGTCGTGCGCACTCGATCCCAACGTCCGGCTCCAATATTTTGAGCGGCAAAGGAAGATACAGCTGCACCTAACGCCATCAGATCGAATTAATCGTTCCATTCAGGGATTGCAGAATGTTGCCGAACAGCATCGGCAAAGAGAACATAAACAGCGTTTTGGCAATAGGACCTTCAATCAGGGAAGGCTTACGACTAGCCTCTGCTGCACTCATTTTCTCAACTCCTTCAATCTATAATGTCTTCTGCCTAGTTTTATTACGTATAATACCCTATTCCTGCTCAATCTTCTCATATCATAAACGTATTTACGCAAAAAAGCGCAGTCCCTTAAAATAAAGGAACTGCGCTCTCAATTCATAGTTTAACCGTAATATATAAGACATCCGTAGAAACGGAACCATTCTTACAATTCAGTTACACTTACAGTTTGATTACGTTAGCTGCTTGGGGTCCACGGTTACCTTCAGTAATTTCGAATTCAACCGCTTGACCTTCTTCCAAAGTTTTAAAGCCGTCGCCTTGGATTGCGGAGAAATGTACGAATACGTCCTCGCCACCATCCATTTGAATGAAGCCATAACCTTTTTCTGCGTTAAACCATTTAACTGTACCTTTCAAGTGAACAACCTCCTAAAAATACCGCCATCTATGGCGAATATCCATATTATACTTCATGCTTTTTCACAATGCAATTGATGTTTTTCCGGTTTTTTTGGGCTGGAATGATTTGCTTTTGCGGCGGAAACTGCGGTATCATGAACCAAAACATCTATAAAATCGGAGACATGCATATGATGAAAAAACACGAAATATACAAAAAAGACAATTGGAACATGATGACTGTCGAGGTGCAGGGCCGTTACATCGTTCTACGGGAAATATCCGATGATTGGGGCGAGGAAGCCCACACGTTTTTAAGCCGCCCGGCGCTGATGCATTGGGCTCAAAATCGGTTTCCCAAGCAGTCCTTTCAAGATAATGAGGAAGAATGGCAGCGGATCATGAACGCTTTCAAACAGGTCTAGCCTATTCATGGTGTCCAACAGCTATCTCATCTTCATTATTCTGGCCTTCACGCTGGGCGGAGTGCTGATCATGAAGCGTGATACGATACCGACTCCTCTCAAAAAGTGGATGGCCCTCACTGCTGTAATCATGGTTTGCTTTGCCTTTTATCTCATTGTATACAGCTTATTAAATATAGGTTCCAACCCACAGTAAGGAAAATTATACTTTCGGGCGTAAGAGGTCATACTATGGCATAACAAGCCATGGTATAAGGAGGATCTGCCGTTACATGCATCCTGTAAAACCTCTTGCCCTGCTGCTTACGGTAAGCGTGGCGGTTTCTTCGTTTTGGCATCCGTCCCTTACTGCCGCAGCCCTACCCCACATTACGTTCGATCAGAGGAGGCTCTCCATGAGTGAAATTGTAAAACGCGCTGATGCGCCAGTGGAAAATACATGGAAATTGGAAGATCTGTTTCCCAACCGCAAAGCATGGGATCAAGAATACGAAGAAGTCAAACAACTAGCCAAAAAGGCTGAACAATTCCAAGGCAAGCTCAATTCAGCAGAATCGATTGGCAACTGCTTTAAATTGGAAGATGAATTGTCGCTGAAAACCGAGCGTGTATATGTGTACGCACATCTGCATCATGATGAGGATACAGCTGAACCTACATACCAGGGTCTTTCGCAAAAAGCCAAAAAATTAGGCGTTGAGGTTAGCGAGTCTCTTTCTTTTGTGACACCTGAAATTTTGGCACTGCCAGATCATCAGCTCGATGCCTTCATTGAAGATCCGAAGCTTGCAGATTATCGGTTCACCCTTCAAGAAATGAAGCGGGAAAAAGCACATATTTTGGGCAAGACAGAAGAAGCGCTGCTCGCTCAGGTTGGCAATCTGGCTCAAGCCCCGCAAACGATTTTCGGCATGCTCAACAATGCTGATCTGAAGTTTCCAAAAATTAAGAATGAGAACGGCAAAGAGGTTGAGCTGACTCATGGCAGCTACATTCAATTCCTCGAAAGTCCGCACCGCGAAGTACGCGAACGTGCTTTTAAAGCGGTGTATGACACGTATGCCAAAAATAAAAATACAATTGCTTCTACACTAAGTGCCAATGTGAACAAAAATATTTTTTATTCTCGTGTTCGCAAATACCCTTCTGTACTGGAAATGTCACTATACGGTGACAATATTCCGAAGGAAGTGTATACGAATCTCATTGACACCATTCATGAAAGCTTGCCCCTGCTCCATCGTTACATGAAGTTGCGTAAGAAGTTGTTAGGTGTGGATGAGCTCCATATGTATGATTTGTTCGCTCCACTTGTGGACGAATACAAGATGGACATTACGTATGAAGACGCCAAAAAGCAAACAAAGGAAGGCCTTAAGCCACTGGGCGCGGACTATCTGGCTTCGTTGCAAAAAGGCTATGATGAGCGCTGGATCGACGTATACGAGAATGAAAACAAACGTACGGGTGCATACAGTTGGGGAGCTTATGGTACCCACCCCTATGTGTTGCTGAATCATAAAAATAACCTGAACAGCATGTTCACACTTGCTCATGAAATGGGGCATGCGTTGCATTCGTACTATTCAGACAACGCATTGAAGTATAGAGATGCACAGTACACCATTTTCCTGGCTGAAGTGGCATCCACAACCAATGAAGCGTTGCTAATGGACTACCTGCTGAACAAATCAACCGATCCAAAAGAGAAAATGTACCTTCTCACCTACTATGCAGATCAATTCCGCACAACGGTATTCCGTCAAACCATGTTTGCGGAATTTGAGAAAATTGTACATGAACGCGCTGAACAGGGGGAATCCCTCACACCGCAGCTTTTATCAGAGATTTACTATGATCTGAATGTGAAATACCACGGACCAGGCATGAAGGTAGATAAAGACATTGAAATGGAATGGGCACGAATCCCCCATTTTTATAACAGTTTTTATGTCTACAAATATGCTACTGGCTTCTCGGCAGCAACCAGTTTCTCGAAACAGATTCTGGAAGAAGGCCAGCCAGCCGTTGACCGTTACTTGGGCTTCTTGAAGAGCGGTGGCAGTGATTATTCAATCAATATTTTGAAAAAAGCTGGCGTTGACATGTCCTCTCCGCAGCCGATTCGCGAAGCGATGAGCGTATTCGAAGAAGTCATCACAGAAATGGAAAAGCTAACTGAAGGAAAGTAAAACCGTGCGCATTTAAAATCCAGCATTGAAATGATGCACGGATAAATCCCTTGTCCATGGCGGGCAAGGGATTTTATAATGTAACGGGAGGAGGTGGCATTTTGAAAACACAATGGTCTTTGATCGCAGCTCTTGTTATTGCTTTGTTAACAGCTGTATTTGCTGTTATTAATGTGAATTCGGTTCAAGTGAACCTTCTATTCAGTATGGTCAGCATTCCTTTGATTCTGCTTATTCTCGGTTGCACTCTTCTAGGTGGACTTATTGTCGGTTCTTTCGGTATTTTCCGCCAATATAGGCTTCAGAGGGAGATTAAACGTCTGACGACTCAGCTTCATACACTACAAGAAGAGCACACATCCACGGTAGAAGCAAACGCGGATGTGACCTATGACACGACTGGTTCTTCCAGCACAGGGTCTACATCCGACCAAGATATAGAGCAACCGTCCTCTAACTCTGATCGGTTGTCCAAATGAGGAGGAGCAACAAATGACGATTCAATTAAATGAGAATTATATGATGAACTTTTTAAATCAGCTACTGAACACACCCAGTCCCAGTGGATATACACACCATGTGATGGAGCTGATTCGTAAAGAAGCGGAAAGCCTCGGGGTACAAATCGAATGGAATGCAAAGGGCGGTGCCATCTTGACTCTGGAAGGTCAGGAAACGGACCATACGGTGGCGCTGAGCGCACATGTGGATACATTGGGCGCAATGGTGCGTTCCATTACAGCACAAGGCACCCTACGTCTGACATCCGTCGGCGGCTTCATGATGAACAGTATTGAGAATGAATACTGCCTTATTCATACCAGAAGCGGACAAACGTATACAGGCACTATTCTGTCCAGCCATCCATCTGTGCACGTCTATGATGATGCACGGAGCTTTGAGCGCAAGGAGAGCCATATGGAGGTACGGATTGACGAGCTTGTCGAGTCAAAAGAAGACGTGCTTCAGCTCGGTATTGCAGTGGGCGATTTTATTTCGTTCGATGCGCGTCCAGTCGTTACACCAAGTGGATTTATCAAGTCACGGCATCTGGATGATAAAGCTAGTGTAGCTGCGCTGTTTGGTTTACTGGAATCTGCTGTACATGGAAACTGGAAGCCTCGACATACCGTTAAATTGCTCATTTCTAACTACGAGGAAGTGGGGCACGGAGCGGCTTACATACCTGAAGGAATCAGTGAGATGATAGCTGTCGATATGGGCTGCATGGGTGAAGATCTGAGCTGCAAGGAAACGGATGTTTCTATCTGTGCCAAAGATTCCTCCGGGCCTTACGACTATACTATGACAACCCGTCTAATTAAGCTGGCCAAAGAGCTGAATATTCCGCATGCGGTAGATATTTATCCACACTACGGTTCGGACGCTTCGGCTGCACTACGAGCAGGTAATAACATCCGTGCTGCGTTGATCGGCCCTGGCGTACACGCCTCCCATGCTATGGAGCGCACGCACAAGCAGGCCGTGGTGAACACTGCCCATCTGCTTGCAGCTTATGTGACAGTTTAATTCGAATAACGACAATCAGCCTGTTACATCGTCGAATAGATCAGTAAATAAAAAAGCAAGTCTTCCGGTTTTTCGGATACTTGCTTTTTTAGTCTGAGCAACATGAAGAAATAGCTCTGGCAGAATGCTATTAATGTGGCTTTATCATTGCTTAAGATTTACTTTGTTCAATCTGCTCGGCCAGCTCATTAAGGTAGGTCCAGCGTTCCATTTGGTGCTCCAAATGCTGTTCTGCCTTCGCTTGCTCAGCCATGAGCTCCTGTAGTCGTGCTGAATCACTAAAAGACTCTTCCATCTGCCGCTGAATGTCGGCCAACTTCTGTTCGGCTTGTTCAATCAGCTCATCAATTTGCTCATATTCCCGCTGTTCCTTAAAGGTGAATTTAAGCTTGGTTTTACTTGTCTCCTTGACTGACTCGGAAGGACCCGCAGACTTAGGCGTGGAAGAGCGATTCGAGGAATCCGTACTCGTCGAGACAGACGTATTCACAGAAGATTGAGCATTTTTACTAATCCATTCTGCATACTCGCTATAGTCGCCTACATGTACACGTACCTGTCCATTCCCTTCAAACGCCAGTATTTTGTCCACTGTTCGATCCAGGAAATAGCGATCATGAGAAACAATAAACACCACGCCCGGGAATTCATCCAGATAGTCTTCCAAAACGGAAAGGGTTTGAATATCCAGATCATTTGTTGGTTCATCCAGCAATAGCACATTCGGTGCCGACATCAGAACACGAAGCAGATACAAGCGCCGTTTTTCACCCCCGGACAGCCTGGAAATAACCGTCCATTGCGCGCTTGGTGCGAACAGGAAACGCTCCAGCATTTGTGCAGCTGTAATCGTCGAACCGTCTGCTGTACGAATCACTTCGGCTTCTTCCTTAATATATTCAATAACACGTAAAGACTCGTTCATTTCCTGATGTTCCTGAGTAAAATAGCCAAGCTTCACCGTCGGTCCCAGCACAACGTTGCCGGAATCCGGTTCTATATGCTGGGCAATCATTTGGAGCAAAGTGGATTTCCCACTACCGTTAGGACCTAGGATACCAACACGATCACCAGGAACCGCAATGTAGCTCAAATCCTGTATTAGCTTACGAGAATCTACCGATTTGGAAAGATGCTCGATCTCCAATATTTTTTTACCCAGACGTGTGGAGGCGACGGACATATCTACAGATCCAGAACGAGCTTCCGGTTGCTGATCCCTAAGCTGCTCATATCGGTCAATACGCGCTTTCTGCTTGGTGGAACGAGCCTTTGCTCCACGGCGGATCCAAGCCAGCTCATTACGCAGCAGGTTCTTCCTTTTTTGTTCCGTAGACGCTTCCCGCTCCTCGCGTTCTGCCTTCAGCTCCAGAAAACGGGTATAGTTAGCCTCATAACGGAAAAGGCGACCATGATCGAGCTCCAGCATGACATTTGCAACTCTATCCAGAAAATAGCGATCATGCGTGATCATTAACAACGCACCACGTCTTTTTTGCAAATACTGCTCCAACCATTCAACGGACTCATTATCAATATGGTTTGTGGGCTCGTCCAGAATGAGCAGCTCGCAGGGTTGGATCAAAGCCGCCGCCAAAGCCACCCGCTTACGTTGCCCACCGGATAGAACGCCCATACGAGACTCAAACTGGGTGATCCCCAGTCGGGTAAGTATATTTTTGGCCTCACTCTCCAGCTGCCATGCCTGGAACGTATCCATTTGCTGACTTGCTCGCAATAGACGTTTTTGAAGCTCCTCGCTACCCGGATTTAATTCCAACAACTCCATGGTTTCTGTGTATTCACGGACCGCTTTCATCTCAGGCTGACTGCCATGAAAAATATGCTGGAGTACCTTCATTTCAGGATCAAACTCCGGATTTTGTGCTAGATACTGAATTCGCACATCGTTGTTCACTGCAATATTGCCATCATCCGGCGGCTCTAAGCCGGAAATCACGCGTAAAAATGTTGATTTACCGGTGCCATTTACACCAACGACTCCTATTTTGTCACGTTCATCCATACCAAAGGAAGCATCCTCAAACAACATTTTCTCGCCATAGCTTTTCGTTATATGTTCAACGGTCATAATATTCATACGGATTCCCTACTCTTCCCCAATTTTGTGATGCATCCTGTTTATTTTAACACAGACACAGCCAATGATTAAAAAAACCGTTATCTGAATGAATTCAGTACGGTTTCTTAGCAATAAGATGTCAGGATTTTTGTATTCCGGCTTTACAGCCATGCATAAATAAGTTCGCTGCTAGTTCAGCCGTCTGATCCACGTCACATTCTCGGAAATCTTTATTTAATAAAATATCCATTTTTAGGCGCTCCAACATCCCAATGAATGCCTTCGCATGAAACTCGGACTGCTGTACACCCTCTGACGCCAGTTTATTTTTGACCAAATCAGTATAGTCCTGAATAAATCCCCGCATAAACTCCATTAGATCGGGGTCACTGTTGGGGGTCATAAAAAATAATTTCGTATGCTGCTTGCGCTTGAAATAGTAGTGCAGATGCAAATTTGCCATCCGCAGCAGACCTTCTCCCAAAGTACGATTGATTAATGCGCCTTGCATTTCGGCTAGGTATTGCTCGCAATCTCTACGTGTGACTGCTGTAAATAGCTGCTCTTTGCTTTTAAAGTACAAGTATACTGTGCCTTTGGCAACTCCCGCTTGTTCTGCAATCTCGGAAATTTTGCTTTCATAAAAGCCTTTGGTGCCAAAGACTGTGTAAGCGGCGTCCAAAATGGCTTCATATTTATCTCCGTGTATATCGCCCATCTTAGCACCTCCTTATACAAGGATCGAAACACCGTCAATTCTTATAATAATTATTCCCTTGTAACGATCCCCAGCTCCGTGTTCAGAGTATAAGAAAAATACCTGCAAGAGCGACCAATCCTCCGAAAATAGAACTAATGCTATTCACCCGATCATTACTCATCCAACGCCAGCCTCGTACATAGACCGTCGTTTGTCCACAATGTGAGTCTACTTCTACTTCCCGTCCACAAACCGTGCAGGAACGCATCATTTGCACCGTAGCACCAAGATAGGAATCAGCAAAGGCTCCAGCACTACCGGATATACCTCCAACCAGTGCCCACAGCCATAACGGCAAGCTCGGCGTTCCTATGGCGTGTCCAAAGCCCCATGCACCTATGCCAATCAGTAGACCCCCAGCCAAGGCCGCAGCCGTTCCCAATACAGATACTCCGCCTGAGGTTCCAGGTGCCAGCACCTTCCCGTTAAGCACTGAACGGGGTGGCTTACGACTCAGACTGCCAAATTCCGTTGCCCACGTATCGGAAGTGACCGTAGCCATGACACCGACAAAAGCCAGCTGCCACGTAACATGGGGCCATATCGCATAACCCAGGCATAACAGCATACCTAATCCCCCATTAGCCCATACTTGGCCTGCATCCCGGTTGCCGGTTTTGGCATACGATTTTTCCAGCTCAGCCTTGCGCTCCTTTTTGAACCTCGACAGGAGGGTTGACGTGATAAAGAACAAGAGCAATGTGCCGAACCAGAACAGGTTACCCGCCCCATAATATACGGTTCCCATCAGTACAGCCGCAGCAAAGCCAGATAAGGTTAAGGATTTTTTATAAAATGCAGCTCCCGCCACCACAGCAGCACAAAGCAATCCGATGATCCAGTCCATGATATACCCCCGCTTTTGAAATGAATCTCCGTTTTTCTTTATTCGTTCTGTATATTATTGTACAACGCTCCACGCTTATATAAAAGCCGTGTCCCATGCTTTGGCACAGGACACGGCCTTCAAAACATTCCCTTTTTTAATCCTCTTCTGTGGATTCCGTTCACAAATTTATGCGATGGTGAAGCTTCCCTGACGCTCACTCCCCCAGAAAAGCTCAAAGCGATCCCCGCTTGCTGTAGGCCCTACTCCTGCTGGAGTACCTGTAAAAATAATATCTCCCTCGCCCAGTCCATAATGAGTAGCTATATATTCAACGATGTGCTGGATAGAAAAAATCATATTTTTGACATGTCCACGCTGCACTTCCTGTCCATTTTTGAGCAAGGAAAAATCCTGCAGCTCCAGCATGTCCAATTGTTCTAAAGGCAGGAATGGTGTCACGGGAGCAGACGATTTAAAGCCTTTGGCGGCGGTCCATGGATGGCCTTTTTTCTTGAGAACACTTTGTACATCACGCAGGGTAAAATCGATGCCGAATGCAAATGCGTTCAGACACGTATCTGCGGACATGCCCGGTTCGTATTTACGTCCTACAGCTACAACCAGCTCAGTCTCAAAATGAATATCTCCCTGCCCCTGCGGAAGCTCCAGCGTGGCGCCATCCAGCGGCACAACCGCATGAGACGGCTTCAAAAAAATCATTGGTTCTGCGGGAACCTCATTACCCAGCTCCTCCGCATGCAGTTTATAATTGCGCCCAACACAGTAAACATTACGAATTTCCACGTTCATTACGACCCTTCACCCTTCCCGCGTATGTAGTCCAATTATTAACGTATAAGTTTACGTATATAGTGCCACATCCGATGCTTGGAAAGCAAAAAAACCCGTTCCCAGCGATCCGGCCAATTGGTGCAAATCATCAATTCAGGATGCAATGAGGCCAATTTCCGCATTATACGGCGGTCATCCACCGTCCACGCCATGACAGTAATACCGCGTCCAGTGAGATCTTTCATCAAGTTTCGATCCAAACGCGGATAGCCTATAGATAAAAAAGTGCATTGTAGCTGTTCCAGTTGCTTTGCCAAGTCATCTGGACGCGCATCAATAATCAATCCGGTACGGATCTCAGGACACAGCTCCTTAGCCCGGCGTAATGCAGCACGCTCAAAAGAGGTTAATACCACCTCTCCCTCCATCCCTCTCATCGCAATTTCACGGAGTACGGCTTTCTCCAGTCCTGGATACATATCTCCCGCTGTTTTAAGCTCAATATTGAGCGATACGCGGCCACGACATAAATCCAGCACCTGTGCGAGGGAGGGGATTATTTCTCCACGGTATTCTGCACTTTTCCAGCTACCAGCATCAAGTTGTTGCAATGCTTTCCAGTCCGAATCCTTTACTCTCCCTGTACCATTCGTCGTTCGCTCCAGTGTAAAATCATGAATTACCACCGGAACACCGTCCTTTGACAGCTGTACATCCAGCTCAATCCAATGTACAAATGGTTGCTCCAACGCAAGCTGAAAGGCTGCCATCGTGTTCTCAGGAGCAATCCCCGAAAAACCGCGGTGAGCCACACACAAATTATTCATCTTGTTATGACCTCCATCCACAAAGGAGTCCCTCATACGCTCATTCCGTCAATTCCTATATTAACAATTTCTTTCGAAATTCTATTGAGCACTTACTGTACCATCCGTCCCAATCGAGACATTTCCCGGTGACAGTGCCGCCACTCTCTGCAAAATTTTGCTGGCCTCCGTATCCTTCAATGGGATCGGCTGACCCAGCTCCGCCCGATAAGGAGTCAGCTTCATCTCGCAAGCCCCTTTACGGGTACAGGTTGCCTGAAATATCGCTGTATCCCAAGTGGCTGGCACCGTTGATTTAGAAAAAATAAAATTGCCTGTGCTGTATGCAATCCATTTACCTTTATATTGCTCCATCCCTTGAAGCACATGTGGATGACCGCCAATAACAAGATCAGCTCCAGCATCAATAAAAGCGTGCGATAACTCGGTTTGATGGGGCTCAAGTGCAGTTGCGCGCTCCTTCCCCCAATGGGTAATGACAATCACCAGATCGGCCTGCATTCGTGCCTCACGGATAGACTTTACGATAGCGGTCGAATCATAGGCTCCTGCTACACCGGGCAGTTTGGCGCCCGCATTCCAGTTGGCTTCAGGCATAACACGTGTAGTCCCCAACAAGGCAATTTTGATCCCTTTACGTTCAAAATAATGCGGTGCATATGCTTCTTTTGCATTACGTCCGGCTCCAGCATGGGCTATGCCCTTTTCATCCAGATATTTCAGTGTATCCAGTAATCCGCCTGTGCCCTGATCCAAAATGTGATTGTTGGCCAAATTGACAGCGTCTATCCCTGCCGCAGCCAACGCAGTTAACGCTTTGGGCGAAGATTTATACACATACGTTTTATTTAACGCACCCACACCATTCGTTGTCACGGGCGTTTCCAGATTGGCAATCGTCAGATCGTCTTTATGAAACAAGTTTCCGAGATATTGATACGGAAAATCAAACCCATTCTGCTCCAAACGCTGCTCAACTTTACCGGAAAACTGCACATCCCCTACAAAGTGAAGCGTGACTGTCGGAGAGTCTGCACCGTCTGTTTTGGATTTCTTTATATCCTCCGTTCCTCCCTTATCGGTGGATGGATTACCGTCGTATATATCCTTATTGGACGTATCGTTCTGTGCTTGCCCGTCTTTCCCCGAGGACAATTTTGCTCCTGTGGAACTGCCTTCGGGAGCATTTGTGTCAGACGTTGTCGCGGGACGATTGCTTGTGTCTGAAGCAGTAGATTGCTTTGTTTCATCGTCGGCAAATTTATTTTCTGCATGGGGGCCTTCATCCAGCTGTTTATTTGACAAGGCTGTAACATTTTCACTGACCGAGGGAGTAGACCGATCTGCACTAGCAGATCCTGTTTGGATTTTCTTCTCCGTTTGCGAATACCCGGCATTTTCCGCAAGAGAGCCACTGTTGTCGTGTTCAAATATGTAATAATAACCGAAAAGACCTACAATCATAAGCAGTAGGACCAGATTTGTAATGATCCAAGCCTTGCCTATTTTTGGTTTTCTTGCTTTTTTGCGACCTTCATTTCGCTGTGATCTGGGAGGGTACATTCTTCACTCCTTCTATGCTATTGCATTTGCATAACTTCTTTATTAGCTGGCGAACTTTACACCTTCTCCATTATATATCAAATTTCAATATAAATAGAACCCCTCGCCTGGATCGCGAAGGGTTCATTATCGAACATTTACACCTGTACCTTGACTGCTTCCTGTTGTGTCGTTTGGACGGCATTGGAGGCCCATTCCTTAGCCTGACGGATGCAATCCGGTAAGCCAATTGCATCATAGCCAGCGCCCAACACATACACTCCCGGCATCTCAGTGCGTAACTCTTCACGCAAATCAGCTATAGCCTGCGGGTGTCCTACCGGATATTGCGGCATGGAATTGCGAAGACGTGTAATTTCCGTGAACAACGGAGTCGCTGTAACTCCCATCATCTCTTTCAGATCCTTACGTACCAGTCCAATCAACTCATCATCCGGTAACTCTACAGTGTCTTCAGCTCCTGCTCGCCCTACATAACAGCGCAACAGCACCTTATCATCCGGGCTGGTATGAAGCCACTTGGCAGACGTCCATGTACAAGCGGTCACGCTGCGTCCTTCTTTACGAGGAACCAGAAAACCAGAACCGTCAAAGACGTTCTCAATATCTGTTTTATCGAAGGCTAGGACCACGTTTGCTACGGAGACGTAATTAACAGCTTCCAGTGCAGCCACATTGACATGATCTCGCAATAGCGGCGCAGCAGCAAAGTTGGGAGTCGTTACAAAAATATCATCCGCCTCCAGCATCTCTCCATTGTCCAGCATAACGCGATATGGGCTGCCTTCACTTTGCGGTGTCTTTGTGAATTCTGTAACAGCAATACCGGTGCGTAAATCACAGTCATACAAATCATTCAGTAACGCATGCACCAAACTTTGCAAGCCTTGACGGAAGGTCAAAAAGGCGCTTTTTTTCGTACCCGTATGTGTTTCAGCTGGTTTTCGACCTGTCATCATTCCGTGAATGAGACTTCCGTATTGCTTCTCTACCTCAGCAAATTGTGGGAAGGTCGCTTGCAAACTTAGTGTCTTCATGTTGGCAGCATAAATCCCTGCCAGTAGTGGTTCGGTTACATTTTCTAGCACTTCTTTGCCAAGTCGGCGTTCAATAAAATCACCCAACGCCTCATCTCCCGGTACACGGCGAGGCGGAATGACAAAATCCATCATAGCCCGCATTTTCCCGCCTAAAGAGATCAAGCCGCTGCGCAAAAAGGGTTTCAGCTCCGTTGGAATCCCCAGCACCAGTCCAGGGGGCATCGGATGAAGCTGTCCTTCATGCAAAATGTATGTCTTTTTAGCCTCAGGATTCGTGCTCACCAGTTCATGATCCAACTCCAGCTCTTTTGCCAGGTCTATCATGGCCGTTTTACGGGCCAGAAAGGAATCTGGCCCCTTTTCAATCACAAAACCATCTTTATGCAGTGTTTCAATTTTTCCACCCAGCACGGATGCTTTCTCCACCAGCGTAATTCGAGGTGTGTAGCCAGCTTCTTTGTACATTTTTCGTGTATAAAAAGCAGTGCTAAGCCCGGTCAAGCCTCCGCCTACAATTACAATATTACGTAACCTTTGCTCCATTATGTCCTCATCCCTTTTTCCATTGGTCTATGATGACATCACTAAGTGTCTCCATATACAGTGGATCACTGTTGAGTGAATCAATACGCTGAAAACGCATATCCAATTCCTTCGCCAACGCCTGTGCTTCAATATCCAGATCGTATAACACCTCTAAGTGATCAGAAACAAAGCCAACTGGTGCAGCCAGCACATACTCCACTTGCTCCTCTTTAAGACTGTGCATGGTATCCAAAATGTCTGGCGCCAGCCATGGTTCTGCTGTACGACCGGCGCTTTGCCACGTAAACTGCCAGTTGGTAATCCCCACCTTGTCCGCAACAGCCTGCGAAGTAGCCATTAATTGCTCTACATAAGGATCACCCATAGCCAAAATCCGCTCAGGCAAGCTGTGCGCACTAAATAGAACACGAACCTCATCCCGCTTGGCTCCAGCTTCTTCAAAAAGCGCCAGCTTGGCGTTCACACGCTCAGTTAGCGTCTTAATCAACTTTGGATGAAGATAATAGCTCTCCACAAATGATATGGCCAGATCCAGTTCCTGTGCCTTAGCCTGTGCGCGCTTAATATAAGTGCCTACACTCATAACGGAATAATGCGGAGCCAGCACGACACCCACCGCAGCACGAATGCCATCTTGCACCATGGCTTCCACACCGTCCTCAATAAACGGTTTCGCATGTTTGAGTCCCTGATAACAGGCAAATTCAATGTCCGGGTTGCGATTTTCCCGATTTAGGGTTTCCTGCAGGTTTTGAACCTGCCGATCCGTATTCTGACGCAGCGGAAACACACCGCCCACAATAGCTTCATAACGATCCTTTAATTCCTTTAGCTGCTCCGGCGAGGGAGCATTACCGCGACGGATATGTGTATAGTAGGCTTCCACCTGATCCAGACTTTCTGGCGTCCCGTAGGACATAACCAGCACACCCACTTTGGTTTTCATTAGCAGATCACCTCTTAACATTTCTAATGGTTTAATTCTTTGACAAAATCGAGTGGGAATACTCATGTACATAATCAGTAAGCTCTCTTAGCTTATCTAGCGAGGCTTCAGGAAATAAACCGTGACCGAGATTGAAAATGTAACCCGGCTCCAAGATACCTTCATCTACAATGGTTTTCGCATACTGCTTGATAACATCTATTGGCGCAGTAAGCACATAAGGATCCAGATTTCCCTGTACACCAAAACCGTTGCCCAAGCGACGACGTCCTTCAGGTATACTTACCCGCCAGTCCAGTCCAATCACATCGGCTTTTAACCCATTCAAGTGTGGGAGCAATTCACCAGAGCTTACGCCCGGAAAATAAATTTTAGGTACATCCAGATCAGATAATTCATGAAAAATACGTGTGATAGTCGGCAGCACAAAAGTTTGAAAATCATAGGGCGAGAGCGCACCTACCCAACTATCAAACAATTGAAAAGCCTTACCGCCATTAGCGATATGAGCTTGCACGTATGTAATAACCATGTCCCCTAGCTTATCCATCAGGCGATGCCACAACTCAGGCTCTCCATACATCATCGCTTTGGTGCGAATATATCCTTTGGAGGGTCTTCCTTCTATTAAATAGCTTGCAATGGTAAAAGGCGCTCCAGCGAACGTAATCAATGGCACTTTCAGTTCACGGTCCAAAATGCGGATCGTTTCCAAAATATGACCCAAATCGCGTTCCACATCAATTGGACGCAACTTGTCTACGTCTGCAGCTGACCGGATCGGATTATCAATAACCGGTCCAATATTTTTGACAATATCAAAATCAACCCCTAGCGAGGCCACCGGATTCATAATATCAGAATATAAAATTGCAGCGTCCACCCCGAGCTTGCGCACGGGCATCAAAGTCACTTCCGCGGCCAACTCGGGCTGGCGGCATATCTCAAGCAACGTGTATTTTTCTTTAATTTTGCGATACTCAGGGTCATACCTTCCGGCCTGCCGCATGTACCATACGGGAATATGATCCACAGCTTGCTTGCGGCAAGCGCGGATAAAAGTATCATTGTAGGTCATGACTTCAGCCTCCAGTTCGAATCATAAATACTATATTTTAATTATGCCCTTTTTCAAGAGTCGTAACAACCGTAGCTCTCGAACAAACCATGACAAACCCATGACATTTGGATAAAGTTTCAATGAAGTGTGCTATACTAGAGAAATGGCTTTTTTTAAAGCTCCGGAGAAGTTATGCGTTGATACGTAGGATTTACAACAGGATGAGAATGGGCAGAAAGGAAGTGAAAGCACATTGAAAACGTGGGAGACGTGGGAGACGTGGAAAATCAATCTCATTGTGCTTTGGTTCGGTCAGTTTCTGGTCAATGCGGGTATTACGATGATTACTCCGTTCCTCGCCCTGTATCTGGCTCAGGACCTTCATGTGAAGGGAGAGCACGATATTGGTCTATGGGCTGGAGTTATTTTTGCCGCTAACTTTTTGACCTCATTTATGTTCCAGCCTTTGTGGGGCAAGCTGGCTGACCGATATGGACGTAAAGTCATGCTGCTTCGCTCAGGCTTTGGTATGGCTTTGGTCATCGGATGTATGGGTTTGGTCACCCATCCGTGGCAACTGCTGGCGCTTCGCCTGCTGAACGGTACGATTTCGGGTTTCAATCCGGCATCGATTTCCCTAGTATCGGGTACCACTCCCAAAGAGCGAACCGGATTCGCTATGGGGATTATGCAATCCGGTCAGATGGCCGGCACGATTCTCGGTCCTCTGCTAGGCGGATTTTTGGCTGATTGGGTCGGATTCAGACCGATTTTTTATATTACAGGCGCTCTGATTTTTATAGCCTCACTCATTGCAATGTTTCTGGTTAAGGAAAATTTCAGTAAAGCGGAAGCCGCACGCACACCGCAAATTTCGGTTCTTGCCGGATTAAAGGAGCTAAGCCATACGCCCCAGCTTCCGGCTTTGTTCACCGTAACGTTTCTGCTCCAATTTGCCATGATCAGTACGGTATCTCTGCTGCCGTTATATGTGCAAAAACTGTATGGGTCGGCAGAAGGAATTGCGCTGATTGCCGGGTTCGTTACAGCTATAACAGGCGTATCCAATATGATTGCTGCACCGCTCCTTGGAAGATTGAGTGACAAGATAGGAGCGCACAAGATCTTGACCATTGCACTGCTCGGAACGGCGGTTATGCTCATTCCGCAGGCTTTTGTCAATGAAGTGTGGCAACTTGTCATTATCCGTTTTTTCATGGGTGTATTTATGGGCGGTCTGCTACCAAGCGTAAATGCGCTGATTCGCACGTATACACCGGAAGGAATGGAAAGTCGTTCTTTCGGCTTCAATACCAGCTCGCTCGCGCTTGGGAATATGCTGGGTGCTGTCATTGGCGGGGTGCTATCCGGGTTTATCGGCATCGAAGGACTGTTTATCATGTCAGGTGTCCTGTTAATCGTCAACATATTCTGGGTACGCATGAAGCTTTTTGATCGTAAGGCTACGCCTGATTTCAGGTAAGAAACCTTCAGGTAAGACAAGCCCACCTTAACAGACAAGAACCTCCTTGCCCACGCTATAGTGGACAAGGAGGTTCTTTTTTGTATAGATAGCTATACATGGGGAATGAACGCTATTTAACTCGAGCTAGCGCCAATCCATCGTAAGCTGGCAAAAGCGTGCTGACCAGCCGCGGATCTGTTGCTATCGTTTCGTTAAAACGTCTCACGGCCTGAACGGCAGGGCCGTTCTTATCCGTATTCAGCGTCCGTCCGCGAAGGAAACAGTTGTCTCCCGCAATAATGGCACCTGGATTCGCCAGAGCAATCGCATATTCCAGATATACTGGGTAATTTTCCTTATCTGCATCAATGAAGAAAAAATCGAAAGTTCTTCCCTCTTCCTGAAGTTCTTTCAAGCTGTCCGCTGCGGGTCCAATACGATATTCGACACGGTCACCGTATCCATTGTTTTCCATATGTCGATGTGCCAGCGCTGCGTACGCTTCTTTCAGCTCCAGTGACACAATACGGCCCTTTTCTCCCAGCCCACGGGCCAGACATAATCCACTGTAGCCGCCTAATGCGCCGATTTCCAGTACATGCTGTGCGCCAGATACTTCAATTAGAAAGGTCAACAGTTTTCCATAAGGATGGGCAACGGATACTTCCGGCATACCTTCTTTAACGATAGCCTCCCTAATACTGCGAAGTGCTTCATCCTCTTGTACCAGCTGGTCTACATATTGTTCAGGCGTCATATTGGGTGTAATTTCCACGGTTCATCTCTCCTTATTGCTTAATCATAACGCAGGTAGGACGTGGTGTCCTTCGTAAATTTTTTACCTTAATGATTTGTCTCTTCGAGTACAATGACCTATACTATAGGGATTGAACCAAGCTTACATGATTATGGGGACGGAGTGAATACGTTTAATGACTCAACTGCAACTAATTGCGACTGCGCCAATGGGACTTGAAGCCGTCGTGGCCCGAGAACTCAGAGAACTCGGGTACGAAGATCTAACCGTCGAAAACGGCCGCGTCGTTTTTACCGGAGATTATATGGATATATGCCGGTGTAACCTGTGGCTTCGCACATCAGACCGCGTACTTATTAAAATGGGTGAATTTGCTGCAACAACCTTCGATGAGCTGTTCGAGGGTACCAAAGCATTACCCTGGCAGGATTGGATTCCTGTAGATGGTGAATTCCCCGTCGAGGGACGTTCGCACAAATCACAGCTTAGTAGCGTACCAGCCAGTCAGGGAATCGTCAAGAAGGCGATTGTAGAAAAACTCAAGGAAACCTACCATACAGATTGGTTTGCTGAAGATGGCCCTCGTTACGTCATTGAGGTCATTCTATTGAATGATCGTGCGTTGCTGACGCTTGATACAACCGGTCCAGGACTGCACAAACGCGGCTACCGTAAACTCGTTACAGAGGCGCCCCTCAAAGAAACGATGGCTTCTGCTCTTATTCAGCTTAGTCGCTGGAGCCCGGACCGCCCCTTCTATGACCCATGCTGCGGTTCCGGTACTTTATTGGTCGAAGCTGCCATGCAAGCCTGGAATATTGCGCCAGGACTGAGACGTACCTTTAACTCGGAAGACTGGCCTGTCATTGGCAGAGAATTATGGGATCAGGCTCGCGACGAGGCGATGGATTTGACCCGCGATGACATTCCTTTTGAAATTGCAGGTAGCGATATCGATCCAAATGCCATACAAGTTGCTGAGGCAGCTGTAAAAGCAGCAGGCTTTGCTAAAGACATCCCTCTTAAGGTGATGCCTGTAACTAAAGTCAGACTCGAAGGACAATATGGTGTGATGATTACAAACCCACCTTATGGCGAGAGACTGAGCGAACAATCCGAGGTGGAAAAGCTGATCCGTTCACTCGCACGCACGGCAGCCGAAATGAAGACCTGGTCCTTCTTTGCCATCAGCTCCACCAAGCAATTTGAGCATTATTGGGGCCGTAAAGCAGACAAGCGCCGGAAGTTGTTTAACGGCCGGATTGAATGCCAATACTATCAGTATCTAGGCCCTCTGCCTCCGCGCCGCAAAGATACTTCGCCGTTGCAGCCTTAAATAAGATGAAGCCTAGGCCAGGAAACGAACTCTCCGTTCGTTGTTCTGGCCTGATTTGTGCTGTATTTTCTTTACTTAATCATTGAAATGCGCGAGATGAGCGCTATAATAATTAAAGGCATTTCGGTTTTAACATTACGTTAATATGTAATTTATACTAGCCGAACATTTCTGCCAGAGGGGGTAAAGTGTTGGTTATTCGCACGTCCAGTGCAAGTCGCACTGGTAACACGTTCAGCAGAATGCTGCTGTCTCGATATTTTGGACTAGGTCTGTTTTTTGTGCTTATGATCGGCAAGCTCGTACTGATTCACTATAACTTGCATGCCCAAAATATTGACATGAATCCGCTGGATTATGTCATCGCTATTGGTTCGCTTTTACTTGTGAGCTTCTGGACCTTATGGCTGCCACGTCGCGGACGTTTGATTGCTCTTGTGGTGCTCGATATGTTGCTCACCGCGCTCATTTATTCCGACATGGTTTATTATCGGTATTTCCAGGATTTCATTACGATTCCCGTCTTACTTCAAGCTGGACAAGTTGATTCTCTAGGCGGAAGTATCGCATCCCTTATGTACTGGAGGGACATTCTCTTTTTTGCAGACTGGATTCTATTCATTCCGTATGTCATATTTGTGGCTTCCTTACGACGTCGATTTACCACGAATGATACTTATTTAAAAGCATCCCGAAGCTCCTACACAAAGAGGTTCCTGCTTCGCTTCTCTAAAGGAGCATTGGCCTTCCTGATTGGCTATGTATTAACATTTGGGCCGATCAAATATTATACCTCCACGTGGGCAACTGGCATATTTGTCGGCAACTGGTGGTCGATGGCCTTGTACAATGTAACAGGGTTGATCGGATTTCATGGATATGACATCTACCGCTATGGTCAGGATCACCTTGGTCCTCAGCCTACATTGGCTCAAGCGGAATCCGATAAGGATAAGGAATGGTTTAATCAGCACCAAAAGTTGCTTCAGGTAAAAAATGATCTATCTGGCAAGTATAAGGGCAAAAACGTGATGGTCATTCAAGCTGAAGCGTTCATGAACTTTTTTATCGGCAAACAGATCAACGGTCAAGCGATTACGCCTAACTTTGACAAACTGACGAAGGAAAGCATGTATTTCAACAATTATTTTCACCAGACTGCGCAGGGCCGTACTTCGGACGCGGACTTCTCTACACATGCTTCGCTGCATCCGCTCCCTACAGGCTCAGTATTTATCCGTTATGCGGACCATAAATTCGATACGTTACCTTCCATTTTGAAGGATACTGGATATAGTCCCAATGCGTTTCACGTGTATGACAGCAGCTTCTGGAACCGCTACACTATGTATAAGGCAATGAACTATGACAAGTTCTACAGTAAAAAAGATTTTAAAATTGATGAGCCATTGGGCTGGTCCCTGGGAGACAAATCCTTTTTCCGTCAAACGCTCAATGATCTCACTACCGAAGTTAAGCAGCCGTTCTACGCCTATATGGTCGGTATCTCGAGCCATCATCCGTACAACCTGTCACCTGACGCGGTAGATTTAGACGTTGGCGAGTTTGAAGGTACCATGTTCGGAGACTATCTAAAATCTGTCCATTATGTAGATGAAGCACTAGGCGAATTGGTAGATCAGATGAAGAAAGACGGACTGTGGGATGATACGATCCTGATGTTTTATGGGGATCATGATAATTCTATTAAAGACAAAGCACTGTATGAGAAATTTTTAGGCAAGCCACTTACGGATCTGGACATGCAGAAAATCATGAATCAGGTGCCATTGCTTGTGCATCTTCCTGACGGAAGTCAGGCGGGCACGTATACAGAACCGGCAGGTCAGTTGGATCTGACTCCTTCCGTAATGCACCTGCTTGGGATTTCTACAAAACCATATCATTTTATGGGAAACGATCTGTTTAGCGGGAAGCCTCGTATGGTTGTGCTACGTACTGGTGCTTTCACGGATGGACGAGTGTACTACATTCCATCTGAGGACGGTACATTCTCCAAAGGGACCTGTTACAACCTGAGTACAGGCCAGCCTACAGACGTAAACGCCTGCGGACCGGGATATACCGAAGCTCTCAATCGGTTGAACATATCCGATCAGGTTATCACATACGATCTTATTCGCGAATGGGAACCACAAACAAAGAAGTAACTCCTTCTGTATCTGTATCTAATAGACTTTATGTGGGAGGTTGCTGATACAGCATCTTCCCAAACCCCTTTAACGATGTCGCCGCATAACTACTCTGTATATAACAAAAAAGCACGATCCATCGGCTTGTAAGTGCTGTGGATCGTGCTTTTTTATGGATTGTCACTCGACTGCGCTCGTTGTTACCAGTCACAAATGCTTAGGAACGCAACGTTTTTTTGGCCTGTTCAAGCCGTTGTACCTCTTCACCAAGCATATCCTCCGCAACTTCTACTGAGTCGTCACCAAGGCTATCCTTCGCCTGCTGTATGGCATGTTCAGCATGAGTGCGAGACTGCTCCGCCTGTTCAATCAGTTGCTCAGCTGGATGTGACAATGCCTGAGAGACGGCATTGTGGAGCCTGTCCACCGAGTTTTGTGTTTGAGCCTCAACACTGTGATTGTCGAGATTGGAATCATATTGGGCCATGAGTCACTCCTCCTTCTGGGCAGTGGTCTACATCCATTAGCATGGATCAGAAGAAGGGGAACTATTCAAAAATTGCGAATGCTGCGTACTGGAACTATTTGATAAAGCGCGCAGCCTTCTCCAATACTTCATCCTCCGTGGCCGCACTCACATAACGTCCGTTCACATACACAAACGCCCGTTTCCCACAAGGACCGCAATACGATTTGCAGCCGATTTTGATCTCGGCATCTGGTGCCATCTTTTGCAACTTGGGCAAGATTGTTTTCAAGCGAATATGATTGCATTCATCACATACGCGAATATCGTTGGCCATCTGTCATCCCTCCGAGCTCCGGCTTAGTGGTCGCCGTGATTACCTTGGGAAGGGTTAGTAATGACAAATCCTTCTTCGGGGAAGTACAAGTAATCAATTTTCACACCATCCAGCAGCGGCTGGCCGCTTTCCAAAATTACGTCAATGCCTTTATCTGTAGATACGACAGTATCTGTTTCTTTAGGCGTGTCCAAATCCAGCCCGTAATGAGCATGATCTCCATGAGCATGAGTAATAACAACGCGCAGGCTCTTCCCTTGGTTCTCTTCCTTATCCAGTTCAAGTTTCAATACTTTAGCTGCGTTACGAGTAATTTTGCAGTTCATCAAACTTCATCTCCTTCATATTCATTAAATGAAATGTGGTTTATTGGATAAATCACAATTATGTTTAGCATAGCAAAAGGCAATATTCCTATTGTAAAGAAAATCGTGAAAAATCGCAATCACGAAATTCATAAGCTTATCTACCGAACACGTACATGTTGCTTTTTAAGCACATCTGGATATTTTCGTTCGGCACGGGTCACAAACCAATTCATAAGCAATAACGTCACACCAATATCGTCGATGGGCATAAATGGCATGACATCAGGTAATACCCAATAGAGCAACACAGGCACCGCAAAGAGTAATTTTTCTCCCAGCGGAATCCTTGATGAAGTAATCAGTCGGGGCATACGACGAAATACATGTGACCATTGACGGAGAGATAGTAATCTTTTCCACTTCATAGGTTGTTCACTCCATTTCCAATGCTCCTAAGTATATATACCCCATTGAAGGGACATGTAAAGAGGAACACTTATAAAAAACGTGTTCCTCCTAATACGTGCAAATGATTCAATACGTTTCAGTAGGCCGAATTTTTTACCATGACAGCACTGTTGCCATTAACATGCCCACTTCTGCTGCAATATCATCGTAATCACGCATGGGCAGCGGATTTACGCCTAGACCGACTTCAACGGTAAACCCCGGTTTACCAAATCGCTGTATAAACCAATCCTTGTACCCTGCATCGCTCCCACCCAGCTTTACCGCCCGGTAACCTGTTGCGGCAGCTAGCCGTAAGGCCCAATCTCGGCTCTCCTTAGGCTCTAGATCCCGATAATTCCAATAGATCTCCTGTCCCTGACTGTGTATGGATAACACCATGTCGAACTGTTCGCGCTCCGTTAGATCGGCAAGCGCCTTAGACTCCGGTTCAGACAAAGGTGCAGGCCCTGCATAGTCTCGTCGAGACGGACCTGTTTTACCGCGTCTGCGCACCTCTTCTTCCCAATATGCCGGAAATTGATCGTTGAGGTCGACACCACGAATATTCGCCTTCCAACCGCGATAATCAGCACGTCCTTCATTCCACTTTTTGAGGTCATGATACAACGGATGAGTTGGGAGTATACCTTGTTGCACCAGCTCTACCCCATCCGGGTTGACCATCGGAACCACCCATAAGGATGTATGCTCCAGCAAATCCCGCGGAGAACCTCCATACACCCATTGAGTGGCCCCTACATGTTCTTCAGTCCCACCGATCCCTTGTGCATATTGCTCTATAAAACGCAGCAAACAAGGCGTCGTCAGCCATTCATTAGCATGAACTGAAGCATTGGCGTGAATTTTACGCGTTCCCTGCCCAATACGTACATAAGGAATATCCTTCCCCATGACACTGGTTCCAATGCTGCCAACTTCAATAAACGGATATCTGCGGGCCAAGGCCGCTAGGTCTTCCTTTAAATCTTCATATCCATACTCTCCACGTAATCGTACAATCTGATCCTGATGGTCTTCAGGAATAACAATAGTTTTTCCTTCCATAAAATCATGCTCCGCAAGTCCGGGGTTGGCTAGCCGTAACTCATTAAGCTCCACACCAAACTGCTTGGCAATCTGTCTTGCATACTCACCAGGCTGAATAACGTATTTACGATCCGTAGACGGACGAATATATAACACTTGACCACTAATCAGATAGGGTTGCGTGGCGGCCCACGGATTATCTACGATTAAAGTATCCGCCGATAGTTTAAAAGCCGAGGCGACCCGGTGCAATGTATCTCCTTTTTGAACGATATATTCCCTCATCTTCTACGCCCCTTCCATCTGCCTTACTGCATGTTATGCAAACGCGGCGTGTCTTGATGTAGCGAAAAGCAAAACAGCCGACTTCTTTTGTCCAATGACAAAAAGTCGGCTGTCTCGTTAATCCAAATTGGTGACTTGCCAGACGACAGGCGTTTGGCGAATTTGCTCCCCGAGCCACTGTGCGGCAATGCGCTGGAACAATTCAGGATCGCCGGAACAAAAAAGCTGATGTACCGGGGTTTCGTCCCCAGCTTCCAACTTGTCTTTGTTATACAAAATGGTACTCGTCTCACGCGCCGTTTCATCTGCCGAGCTAATGAGCTTTACTGCAGGCCCCATGACTTCTTGAATCGTTTCCTTCAAAAAAGGATAATGCGTACAACCAAGAATCAGACAATCAATCGGATACGTTTGAATAGGTCTCAATGTCTCCTCCACAACCTGCGATGTCGTCTTAGAGCGAAATAACCCTTGCTCCACCAATGGAACAAGCGCAGGACACGCATGGCTCACCACGTCTACGTAAGGAGACAATTGCTTGAGCGCAGCTGTATACGCTCCGCTTCGAATCGTACCGACAGTCCCAATCACCCCGACATGCCCGGTAGCAGTCGCGCTAATCGCAGCACGAGCCCCGGGGTGAATGACTCCGATCACCGGAATGGATACCTTTTGGCTTATATAGTCCAATGCCGCGGCAGTAGCCGTGTTACAAGCAATAATAATGACTTTCGGATCAAATTGAATCAGAAAGTCAACCATTTGCTCTGTAAATTTTTTAACCTCTTCCGATGGTCGGGGGCCATACGGAGTGCGCGCAGTGTCTCCAAAATAAATGATTTTTTCCCGTGGAAGCTGACGCATGACTTCTTTAACAACCGTCAAACCTCCTACACCGGAATCCAATATTGCAATCGCTTGCTGCACGTACACACCGCTTCCTTTTTTGTTCAAATATGAGTTATTTCATCTCGGAAAGCTATCCGTTGCTACATACCTTATGTCGTATCAGTGTAAAAGGTACCCCAAAAGATTACCCTAAAACGAGGAAGTGATCAATAAAAAGGCTCCATCCCAACGGGAGAAGCCACGAATTCAAACCGTATTCAGTGTTTCACCTATTTTTTACAGACCGTTACAGCGCATCTTTTTCCGTATCTTCTTGAGCAGTCGCTGATGAAATACTAACCTCAGGAATCATTTCACTCTTTTTACGCCATTGCCCAATTTCATGAATGACGGCTGAGGCTGTCTCCTTAATTTTGTCAGTATACTCAATTGAAGTGTCTGAAATTTTCCCCGCTAGCTCCTGTCCCTTATCACTTACGTTGCGCGCCTGATCTGTAATATTCTGACGCAGCTCACGACCTGACTTAGGGGCAAATAATAAAGCAACAACCGAACCAACAATGCTGCCTGCCAACGCGCCTCGGATAAAACTTTTGCAGTTCTCCTTCATCATCATCTCTCCCTTGTGCCCGGGCGAATGCCCATCTGTTAGTGCATTATAAGCATGGGGAGCTTGTCATGATACAGAAAACAAGCCTGAAAAGTTTTACTTTTTTTTAGAGCGGATACGATACAGGCAGCAACGGCCCCCATCTGCCAAACAATCCTCACGAACAACTTCGGCATCAAGTAGCTCCTCAAACATTTGCTGCTCGCATTCACAAGCCTTGCGGTAACGGCCTGCAATTTGAGAGATAGGACAATTGTATTCCACAATAGAGTAGCTACCATCCTCTTCCTCGCGCCACTCTGCCATATATCCGGAAGCATTCTGGATGCCCGAAAGCTTTTCCACACGTAAAGCCAGTGTAGTCTCCCCCTCTATATGAGGGGCGTAACGCTTCATCATTTTACGTTTTCTACCATCAAACAGCGAGTAAACAGCTTCCATTCCCTGTTCTTCATCGAGTTCCTCTAACAGTTCCAGTAACAAATGATCATAATTACGTGGAAACTGCTCGCTTCCCTGCTCGCTCAGGCTGTACAAAAATGTCGGGCGTCCCATCGCCTGTCTCACGATCGTAGCCACGATCAGACCATCCTGCTCCATCAATTTGAGATGCCTACGCACTCCCATTTCGGTAATGCCTAATTGAGCTGCCAAGCTTCCGACGCCCACAGGTCCCTGGGTTTTCAATAGTGTCATGATCATGCGCCTAGTGGGCATTTCGGGTACAATATACTTATCCGTCACTTTTGCCTTTACACTCCCTCGGGCTGGGGACCCAATTCCTTATTTAAATAATCATGCACGTTAGATGCAAAAAGCTCCAGCAACCCAGGCAGCTTTGTTGTAAGCGGGTGAAGGCTTGTCCGGTCCCAATGGAAATACTCCTGCACTAAGGGTTTACGTAAGCCTACCAGCTCTACTAGCGAATGAAATACGGTATCATCCAGTACACCTTCCTCATGAATGATACCGATAATATCCTCATAGCTACTGGCGTCACGCATAATAAATCCGTCGATGATATAGCTTCCTACGTCCGTTACCGTCTCAATGGCCAGATGAAGACAGCGCTCCTGCACTAGCCCCTGCAACAGATCGCCGTTCCAGGAAGCAGAAGTCTGGCGAAGTCCGGCGACAATGTCGGGAACAGCCCCTAGTCGAAGCTCAATTTGTTCCCGGTTGACATAATACAAGGTCCTGCACCTCCAGTACCGCTTTAGATTTCATAATCAACTGCGATAGATACATCCTTCACTTCATTCATGTGTACAATAATTTCCTGGTGCACAGGGTGTACCTGATACGTTTGCAAATCCTCCAGTGTTTCGACAACAGCGGTAAGGGAAATATCATAAGAACGTTCCGAACGAATCACATCCGTACCTACTTCGAGTGACAGCAGCTCTTTGATTTTGCCGTTCATGCTGCGCAATATGGATGCTGTGTGCTCAATGCTTTCGGGGGAGCGGTCTTTCAATTTGAACAAAACAATATGTTTAATCATGCGTATAGGCTCCTTATCTTAAAATGTTCTCTTGAAAATTTTATCATAACGCCCCACATACGGAAAGAAACTTTGTAATTCTAGCGATCTTTTCCACCATTTTCCCCATCAGACTCCTTGTCCTTTAATAGGGCAAAAAAATTCTTGAGCTTCGGTGGGAGCGGTAAACCCATTCGTGAGCAGTTTTCCGTAATAGAGATCAATTCATTGGATAAATAAAAATACGTTGCCGCCCCTTTCATGATTTCGGTACCCATCAGGAGGTCCACATGATGCGCCAAAGAAATTACCATTAGCATTAAAGCCTTTCTCGCCAACCCCCAAAAGCCGGCTTTACTACTTAAACCTTGCCCAGTCTTAATTGCTGCGGCGACTCCAGTCACATAATCGACAGCCATTGCAACCGTGAATAGCACCATTAGCTGATTCCAGCCGCCAAAGGCAAACGTAATAAAGGCTCCTGCGGTAGCACAAATCATACTAAACATACTCGGATTAATATTCATACCTTCCTCCTCTCGGGGCGGTTACTGTAATATATGCAGCGACGTGATAACCCGTAAAGTCATATGACCTGTGCATAGACATGAATTCATAGATTCATATAAACCATGCTGCAAACTTCACATTTTTGAGCAAATACAACAAAAAGACACCTTCCAAACCACTATATAAATGGTTGAAAAGGTGCCTTTTCTTTCATGCTATTCAATTAACGATGATCATTCCAAAAATTAAGCGGAGTCAGGTTATCATTCAACGGCTCGAACGAATAGCCTTCTTTCTGCAAAGCAGCCATGATTTGTGGAAGCACCTTGATCGTAGATGGCTTATCATGCATAAGAACGACTGGTGTTCTGCCTTGCTTTTTCAGTCTCTTAATATCACTCAGGACCGTCTGTACAAAATGCTGTGGATTTTTAGTATAACGCCAATCATTGGAATCGATGTTCCAGTCCCAAATATGATAACCTGCACCCGTCAGTTGATCACGATATGCTTTCTTCAAATACGGTTTGCTGCCATAAGGTGTACGAATCAAAGAAGTGCGTTTCCCTGTGGCCTTAAATAAAATGTCGTTATCCTGATTCATCTCTGCCAATGCTGCTGCCGGGGATGCATAGATCTTTTTCACCTGGTGTGTCATCCCATGTAGGCCCAAACCATGCCCTGCGTCTACCATTCTCTTCATCACTGCGCTATGTTGGCGAATTTCAGGTCCCAGCATGAAGAACGTAGCCTTGGCATTATATTTGTCCAGAATATCCAGCAGCTGCGACGTATGCGCTGTAGGACCATCATCAAAGCTCAAATAAATGGTGCGGCTGTTAGGCTTGGCATTTCCCGTGCTGCCTGTATTGCTAGTTTTGCCTGGCTTGACAGCTGCGTACTGTTTAATTTCTGCCGCGAATGTATTCAAGAACTGAGCATCAGACAAACTAGCATTTGCGTTCTGAATTCGATACAGATTACTTGTTGGAAGTGTAATAGTGAAGCCGAACGCATCTGTCAAAGTGCGAATTGGCACCATTGTACGTCCTTCATGCTCGAACACATCCCCCTTGTTTAAATCCAGCGTAAAGCTGCGATTATGTCCAGTCAGTACCAATGTATTTCCGTTGGCCGAAGTAGAAATCCCCATCTTTTGCCCTAACGTAACGATAGGAACATACAGCTTATCATTTTTCATTACGGGCTGAATTGTATTCGAATCTAGTAACACATCATTGACCCCCAGCAAAGGAGCCTTCGCTTGTGCACTCGCCGTATTCGTATGTATACCTAGCAAACCCAAACAACAGATTGCCATCAAGCATACAGCCATCCATTTTACTTTTAAAAGCTTCATCCATTACACCATCCTGTGCTGTATTTTATAATGTGCGGGAGCTATCTCTAGCTTGTCTATGAAGTTATACAGACATGACGATATAGACATGGCAATATAGACATTCACTCAACATATAGAACATAAACGCATCTCAACCGACTGAACCGGACGTCTTTTGGCCCCCTATATATATTAATAGATTACCAGACTATAGTAGGTAAATATAGTAAAACAATTTGAAAACAATCTCGCAACCCCACTGCCAAAGAAGGTTACAAAGTTGTGAATAAATCTATTGAGTTAGAGGATGGATACAATTAATAAATTGCTTTTTTGGAACTAGAACCTATGAAACAAGTCTTTCATGTATTTTGTACACAGTATTAATGGCTAGAACAGATCACTTGCCCTTTACCCGTTAGGAAACTGTCTGTGTTATCATTTATAATATTTCTCGAACCTGCTCGTGTTTTTTTAAATGAGAGAGAATTCCTAATTGAAAATAATGTGAATCACAAAAAAAACCCCAAGAAGATTTGCAGTGCACCCCTTAGAATAGACATTGGAATAAACCCCTGGTTTATCCGATGAAATCTAAGGGGTGCATTTTTTATGCCGGCGAAAAAGGGAACAAAGTTTAACGAGTATACGTTTGAAACCAAGGTAGAGGCCATACGACTCCATATTGAAGAAGGTTGGACGTATCGTAGACTCATGGAGAAGTTTGGAATCGCAGATCGACATCGATTAAAAGAATGGATGCGCAAATACAAGCAACTCGGTGAATTCGGGCTCATGGACCAGCGAGGACGGCGTAAGGAGTATATCGACCAGGATAGGTATGTACAGAAGCTGAGACGGGAAAATGACATGCTAAAAAAGTGTTTGGAAATCTGGATACAGGAGATGAAGCACACAAATATATAACCATTGAGAAAGCTGCGAAAGACTATCCTATTAGCAAACTGTGTACGCTTTTCAAAGTCTCCAGAAGTGGATATTACGCCTTCTTAAAGCGTAGAGGAGCAGATCGAGATCGGGACGCGAAAGCACTTGTGAAGAAAGTGTATGAGCAGTATAACGGGGTCTACGGCTATCGCCAAATCCAACTATTTTTGCAGCACGATCATGGAGTCTGGATGAACCATAAAAAGGTACTCCGGCTCATGCAGGTCTTGGGAATCCGCTCACAAATTCGCCGGAAACATCGCTGCAACTATGCTTCCTCTACGAAAGGTCGTATGGCGAAAAATCTGCTAAAACAGGATTTCAAGGCGGACAAACCTAATCAAAAATGGGTCACAGATATCACGCAATATCGTGTGGGAGATTGCTGGCTATATCTGTCTGCGATTAAAGACTTGTTCAATAACGAAATTATCGCGTACCAGATGAGCCATAGAAATGATAACGAACTGGTTTTACAGACGTTTCGACAAGCCTTTAAACAGCAAAAAGACGTGACTGGCCTCATCGTTCACAGCGACCAGGGATTCCAGTACACGTCCCATGCGTACCATGACATGCTGCCAAAGGTTGGCGCCCGGATCAGCATGTCTCGCCGAGGCAATTGTTATGATAATGCCTCGATGGAGAGCTTCTTCTCGCATCTCAAAACGGAAGGGCTCTACCCATATGATATCCGAAATATGGACGAGGCACAAAGGAGAATAGAAGAATATATTCGATTTTACAACCAATGTCGCCCACAACGAAAGTTAAATAAGCTGCCTCCGAAAGAGTATCGGAAGCAGCTTATAGCCTAGGGTCTTTTTTCAGTGTCTATAAAATGGGGTATTGACCAGATTTCCCCTTGAGGTCAACAATATTAAAAATCATCGGGATGAGACCAATCAAAATCATCTTCGGAAAGATTATCTCTTGCGTTAAGCATACCCATAAAATATTTAACTGTATCCTCTAATGTTTCTGAGATTGTCTTACCAAACCCAACTCCACTCTCCGCAGAATCATCCTCAAGACTTTTAAGTTGGATATTCGTGAAACCTGCGAAAGTACCATTCGGTCGCTCGTAGACTTTTACCTTAAATTTTCCAAATGGAATCTTATTCAACTCCCAAACTTGAAATTCCGCAACGCATTTCTCAATTCTGGAAATACCTGTAATATTCATAGTTTTCCAATGTTCCAAAATACCACCCACCGTTTTATTGTTTTCCAAACGAAATAATTGTACCATCCGGGGCTAAATCAATATACTTTCCATTCTTCTTGTATCTAATTACTCCCTGTACTTTTCCATCCACAGGTTTTTTTGTAGCACCACGCAGATTTTGAGCAAACCCTTCAGCTTTTCTGATATATTGGGCTACATCTTCGGCCCCTACCTCTGTCCCATGCTTCTTAAAGTGAGAGATTGCCGAATCCCCTACGGAATCGAAACTTCCTTTATTCCATTTTGACAAGTTAGAATTTGTTAGATCAAAAGGATTACAGTTGATATTATGAACCCAAATCCCCAAATCACTAACAAAGTAGGTGTGGAAGTCATCGACTGTAAAATTGTACACCTTAACCTTCTCATCATGCTTTACAATATTGATTTTATCCACCGTCAAGGTATTTCCGTTGCTTTGCTGTAGCTTATTCCCTACCTGTAAGTCAGCTGCTAAGACCCAACCTTTACCTTCAACCCAAAACGGATGGTTTTCGGTTGTTTCGATAATTTGATCGCCTACCGTAAGTTCATAGGTGATCTCCTTATCATTTCGATACAGATGCGTGACTTCCTTGTAAGCCTGTTCATCTGTTACTTCATCCTTGGCGAGAACCTTATCTCCGACTTCAATGTCTTCGATATTCTTCTCCCCTTCGTCTGTTTGAACTTTAGTCCCCGCCGTAAAGCAATTACAAGGGAGTGCCTTGGCTGATTTCAGATTTTTTTCTGTCAATTCAACAGAACGTTCAACATATCTTCCCTCCTTACTCGTCAGCTGTATGATCAATTTTCCACCTTTAACAAACTTACCAACAGGTATAAATCCTGCCAGAGCAAGTGTTTTGTCATATGCGGACGATTTGGGATCAAGTATCGTGTTTATATCATCTACAATCAAGAAATTGGCTACAGCCGTGGATGCCTGAATAGTTCCTGCTTTAAACTCATTCCAGCATGTCCCCATGCCTACTCTTTGACAATGAATAGCCGTCTTCTGGTTAGTATAAAATATTCCGCCTTTAGTCGTAGGCATAAGTTCATGCCCACTAGGGTCTACATATCCAAGCGGATTATTGGCTACATACGCATACCAGTTCAAGCTCTGCGGATTGCTGATCTCTCCCTGATACGTATCCTCACCCATAAAACGTGCTGTGCCGGGATCGTACCAGCGAGCCCGTAGGTACTGTAGCCCAGTCGTGTCATCCCAATACTCGCCAGCATAACGCAGCACGTTCGGAACGGTCTCTTTGACCTTCTCCGGGCCACCCCAGATATCGTAGCTGTAGCTATTTAGTTCCTTGCCCGAACTATCACTTAGTCCTACCACATCACCGTGGCCATTCAACTGATAGTATTGCAGTTGTCCACTTGCTTTGTCTTGTCTGGCCCACAGTTGACCGGACAAGTCATACACATAAGCGTAGATGATTTTCGCTGTTCCACCTTGGACCTCGGCTTCCGCAATTAGCTTCGCTTCTCCGTCATAGTAATACCGAGTCGTTTCTCCGCCCTCTGTACGCTCGTACAGTAGACCGTCTCCGTTATAGCTGTACCCGACCTCTTTGCCTTCACCGCTCACCTTTGTCAGACGGCTGACAGAATCATACATATATTCAGCGTTTTTCATACCGAACACTTTGCCACTGCCTTCGGCGCTTCGGTTCCCGTTTGAATCGTAGCCATAGGTCTTGTTCTTCTCACCTGCGGCTTCGCTGGCAATACGGTTTGACGGGTCATACCCAAATTGGTCCGTTGTTCCGTTTTGTGTACGTCCGATGATGTTTTTATTCCCATCCCGTTCATAACCAAATTGGTGTAGCGGTGTACCGCCTTGCTCCACCGTAACCCCGGACAAATCCAGTCCGTTATAGCTGAATCGCGTACTCAGCCCTCTGCTCGAAGCCTGACCTTTCAGCAAACCATTCGGTGCATAATCAAACGTCATGCTATCCAGGGATCCACCCGCAGCAGCCGTCGCTCCTGCAAGGCTCTGCGCGTTTGCCGCACCGGCCCCAGCGCTAATGTCCATTTGGGTAACTCGGCCCACACTATCCAGCTTGGATTGAACGTGCATAGACGTGCCAGCAGCATCTGTTAGCACATAGCCTGTACGAGACTGCTTGTTGTATTCATAGCTGATGTGCGTTCCATCAGGGTACTTCAGCCCAGTCAACGCTCCATCTGATAAATCATAGGCATAGGTGGTGGTTCCCTGACCATCAGTCATGCTGGTTCTTCGTCCTGCGCTGTCATAGGTGTAATTGGTTTTAAAATCGGGACCCGCCGCTTCGGTAACTAATCCGTCAGCGTTATATTGAAAGGTAATGGCCTCCGATTTTCCTGTCAACATACGGGTGATGTTACCATCCGTATCGTAAATATTTAACGTAGTTCCCCCACTTGATTTCTCAAGTAACGTACGTCTGCCCAGTTCGTCATACGAATACACATTCTTTTGCCCATCAGAATACTGAACAGTCTTCAAATTTCCGGCCAGATCATACATATAGCTAACCTGCTGCCCGGATGGATCTGTGACCGAAGTCATTTGTCCCAGAGCATCGTAATCATAAATCATACGTTGACCGTTACCATCCGTCCGGCTAGTGACCATACCCGCATTATTGTAAGCTAAAGACTCCAGCGGCTGAAATGATCCATTCTTAGCCTCTTGTGTGGAGGTCACACGACCTAAAGCATCCGATACTTCACGCACACGATAACCGGACGCATCCGTCTGAGTGACAGTACGATCCACTGCATTATACGCCATGGTATCTGTTGTTCCATCCGCATAGGTCGTCTTTACAGGTCGTCCAAAAGCATCATAGGCATAGCGAGTGGTTGCTTGTTCGGCATCCGTGCTTTCTACCATATCTCCATGATCATCATAACCATATCCATAGATTGCATCATCCACCTGCTGCTGGAGCATCTGCCCGAACGGATTGTACAATCTTTCAACGCTTACACCATCGGGTCCGGTAACAGTGACATCATTCTTATCATCCTTGTACACCACGACAGTTTGAGTGCCGTCCGGATAAGTAACCTTGGTTACACGCCCCATTGCGTCATACACATAAGACTCCGTTTTGCGTTTGGCATCTGTTTGGGACTTGATTTCTCCGGTCGGATAGTAATCATACGTATACTCAACACCTTTAGGCAAAAGCTGCCTTGTTGGGAGGTGAGAACCATAAGGAGAATCATAATCAATAGACACATTAGCATCGCTTCTGTCGTCAATTTGAGTTTTCTGGCTGCTTACATTCCCTTTTGTATTGTAAAAAGTAGAGCTGTGCGATAATAGCTTTCCTTGCTCTGTGCCTTCATAGTTTTTTAGCTCATACAAATTGCCCTCTGACTTGTAGGTGCGAACCGTCGTCAACGTTTTTCCTTCACTTATTTTGTTGACCGTCTGAGCGGGTTGAACCCAGAAAAAAGGCTCATTAGAGGTTTTATACGTATGAACAGTCTCCGATCCCGTACTTTGGGATATTTTCAAAGGAAGACCATATTCATTGTAGTCATAGGAGGTCGTTACAGGTTCTGACGAAGAACCTCCCTCCGTATAGGACTCTTGCATTTGCACAGGCAAATTCCAATCCATGGCATCATTATACGTGTAATCTATATGATAGCCGGTAGAATCTCCCTCTTGATCATAGCTGTTTAGAACAAGCTTGTCCGGTGTGTTATCTCCTCTAAAGACTTTACCGAAATGAAAGGTTTCCGCTGTACGTGTCCCTTTGGCAACCACCGTCCATTCAGCGTTTTTCCCATAGTTGGCTAGATCTTCTCCGGAATAGGTGAAATCAATTTTATTTAAAAAACGATTGCCTGCGGTTGTACTGTACATATCAGCGCGTGAAACCACCTTGAACACGCCTTGTGTACCGTATACACCTATCTGCTTGTTAAATGCTTCATAACGAATGTCTGTGATCGATGAAGTAGGTCGTACAATTCGTGTAAGCAACGCCGATGCATTTTGCTGTAGGGCTCCAGTCTTTCCTTCACCATCTACGACCACATTAAAAGGAGCGTCCATGAATGTATACGCATAGCTTGTGCTTCTGGAAAGAGAATCCAACACTTCTGACAGCACCTTGCTGCTTCCCTCGCCACTTTGGCGATAGGTGTACTGATGGTCCGTGCCCTGCTCTTTAACAACAATTTGCCCGGCATTGTAAGTGAAGTCAAGCTCTTTGCCATCACTGTTTCGAATCGATCGAATAAGCTTTACTCCACCAGAACTTGTATAATCAAACTCCACCCGATTCTTATACGCATCCTGGATTAAAATCAAATAACCGTCCTGATCGATATAATAGTCATTTCCATTCAACACTGCTATTTTGTACGCACTGCTTACTCCCTGCACACTTGCGCTTTGATCTGTACTGATCTTCAGATCTTTGTATGCATATCCTTCTAGCTGCAAATCATCTCTCAGTTCATAGGAGCCTGTTCCCGGAATATACAAATACCGTTTACCATCCTGTTTCTGCATATGAGGAAGATCCCATTTCCAGCCTCTCCCCAGACCAGAAGCTGCTTCTTCCTCGCGGATCGCACTTGTGTTTGTATACAACCCTTCATTTTGCTGCACACCAAGCTGGTTACTTGCCAATGAACTGTTATACACACGAGTCAGTGCAAAGGGTAATGAACCCGGCAACACCAAGTCCGTATTTTGCACGACAAGCTGTCCTGAAGCGGTGGACACACTGTTGTCACCGTAATCCAGCCCATAACGCGAAGTATCATCACTTAGCCTACTTTGTGCAATCGCCACCTGATCAAAAGGAGCATAGACATCTGTTGTAGCAGATACCTGCAATAAACTTTGTTGAAGTAAATCCTGCCCGATCAGTCCATTTTCTCCTAGAGTCGGAGCATATACGGAATCATTTACTCGGGGTATAGATGGGATATCCATCTCAGTCGTGTTTGGAGCCGGCTCTTTACCCTCTTCCTTATCTAGTGGATGTTGATGTTGCCTTTTCATCCTGGGTAGCCTGAGCGGGCTTTTCACCCTCCTTCAGCGCAGCCGACTCATCGGAAGGCTCCACCTTTGCATTTATGCCCAATGTCAGTTCATTCTGCTGTACCCACAAGCTTGGACTTTGTTCTGGTAATGAATTTTCTCCACCATCTTTTTGCCATGCTTTATAAATATCATATAAGGTATAGCCTTTGGATAACTGTGCATTGACCCAAGCCTGATCCTTACCTGTTTGCTGTGCAAGCCATGCTCTGGTAATAATCTGCGGAGTAGAAGACGAAGAAGATTGAGAAGCTGCTGCCTCTCCGTGTCCTTCTTCTCCATATGCCCATGTGCTCCATGGACCCAGCAACATCAGCACACATAGTAGACTACAAATATAACGTTTAAACACTCGCTCACCCCTATTAATAATGCCTATACATCTAATGATCTGTTATATTTTTTCGAAGCCAAGACATCCTTTTAATCTGTAAAAGGAAATACCTTTTTTGTCCGTTTAATGACGTTTCCGTTTAAGTCATAATCCAGTTGAATTTGATCACCGGTGAATAAAATAACTTTATTCAGTCGGTTTCCTTTGCCGTATTCGTATGAAGTATCTTTGCCAAGCGCCATATGGGCTGCCTTAATTACAGTTTGTAATGCACCGCTATTAATTTCTGACAGCTTCACATAAACCGTTTGACCTGCCTTCATCTCATACTCTAAGACCGTGTAATCCCAACCATATATTTGTGCTTGTTCAGTTGAGGAGACAAGCTGACTACTAAAATCAGGGTCCGTAAACAAGGCTAGAATTGGCTGCTGCGCAGCAAAGTTGGATTTCTCCTTCACCGCAAAACGGTAAATCCCGTCTTCTTTGGGTGTAAACCGATATTTCCCTTGTTGGCCTACCGTAAAGTCAGCTTCCTTATCTATAAGCTCAATTAGCTCGTCCAGCTTGCTGTCATCGTTATTTTTTACAGCAAACACACGATAAGGCGCTCCAAAGTTAACAGCAGGAGTAGTTGCAGCTACGGAAAGATGAATATTTGCGTTAGCTGGCACTTGCTGTTGAGTATCTGTCGCCTCTTTATGTTCTCTAATCACTTTTCCAGCACGATCTGCAACAGTGAACTGATATGTTCCACCCGTTGCTTTCGCATTCGTCAAAACAGGTGCTTCCTGGCTCCCGCGATTGATCCATACTTCCTGCTTGCCGCCAGACAAAGACGTTTTTAATAATGCTGGTTCTGTGCTTGGATCTGCTTTAATGTCATTGTTGAAATGAATGGTTACAGCTTGCGGCGAAGTGACGGTTACAACAAGCGTACCTCCTGCTCCAAGTGAGATTTCAGGTAGAGAAGCATCCATACCTGCCCTATCCACCTTGGAATTCACACCGCTACCTTCTCCATACATGGCATAGTCATAGAGACGGCTTTCGTTTGAAGCATCTGTGGTTAATGAGGAAGCCTGTGAGCCAACATTATGGAATACATAGCTTTCTCCCTGCTTGATGGTAACCTGATTGCCTGTTGGCACCTGAGCATCCTCAACGTCGAATATTCCTAACACAGCTCCATAAGTCACGGGTACATCCGAGACCGTCGTTACAATGGCATAACCTCCAGCCTGTACCAACGGCAATTGAGTCGTATCACTGGCCTGACTGTATACCGTCCCGTCTGCCTTGTAATTCATGTAATTCCACTTCATACCGCTGACTGAAATGACGTCTAGGGCCTTGTCCAAAGTGCTTACATTTATAAATTTCCGGCTTTCACCGCGTTTTAGTGTAATTCGATGGAAGGCAGCCTGCCCGCTAAGCAAAGCCTCCACCTTATTGCTATAGGTAAAGGTAATTGGCCGATCGGATACATTGGTGACAATGGCTTTACCGCCAGCGACAATCTCTGGGTCCACTGTATTGTTGAAATGATCTGATGTCAGTAATCGAAGTACTTTATAACTTGCCGAATCAAAGCGTGCACTTCCACTACTTTTGTCATGCCGCAATGAATTCGATTGACTATCATGATTACGAAACTCATACGAATCTCCCGGCTCCAGCGTCGTTTGCCCAATACCATTATCATCTTCGCTGGCCTTAAAGCTCCGATAGATACCCCCAAACGTGATTGGCGTGTCACTGGTTACCGTCACACTGGCCTTTTTACCTGCGCCAACCAAAAAGGTTGAGTTCCCGGTATTGCGCCTGGATTGCTCTGTATCATCTGCTTTATACAGGACCACATCAAATTTTCCTTTAACAGTTTTGGCTGTGCTGTGCAGATTCCTCAAATGATCACTAATATTGGTAAAAGCATAACTTACACCTTTCGAAAGTGTTACCCGCAAGAAAGCAGGATGGCTACTCGTTTCCCAGGAAAAATCATCTGTATAATCAAAGATAATAGGATTCGGACCGATCACAGTCACAATGGCATATCCCGAAGGCGGGATCATGGGACCAGACTGGCTGTTAAAACCAGAGGAATTTACCGTTCCATCCGGCTTGTAAATAGCATAGTCGAACAAGCTTCCTACCTTTTTGGAGTTATTGTAGATCGGATTCATCAGCGTACCATTGTTGTGGAAAATGTAGCTCTTGCCTACCTCAAGCTCCACACGGCTAATTGCATCTCCACCCACTGGACGGGCAATAAAATTGCGATACGGAGCCCCGTATGTCACCGGGTTTGCAGTGACCTGGGTAATTACCGCGTATCTGTCCACAGCAATCTGCGGCTTCGCCGTAGTACTACTGCCGCGTGAAGCCTCTGTTCCGTTTGCCAGATAAACAACATAGTCAAGTTTATCTTTAGATGTACCGTCACTTTCCACCGTATCCAATCGGGTTCCCACATTGATAAATTGGTAGCTTTCCCCCTGATTTAGGGTAACCCGCGCATAAGCCGGCTCTCCGGTACTCTCTATACTGTATTTTCCGTATGGAAACCCTAAAGTCACCGCATTTGAAGTTGCGCCTGTAATAATCAGTTCCTCGCCATCACCCAAAGAGGGATGAGCAATGCTATTAAGATCAGATGCGGATAAAGTTCCGTCTGCCTTGTATTTTGCGTAATCAAAACGGCGATTGTCTGCATTTGAACCATCATGCTGAATCGAACGTGCAGTCCATCCTTCATTCACAATCCGATAGCTTTCATTTTTAGAGAGCGTAACTCGCTCTAGTGCCGGGTCCTCCGATGTACTGTATGTGAAGACGTCCGTTACTTTTACGGTTAATGCTGCTGTTCCTGTATTCGTAATAAACGCTGTGCCTCCCCCAGGAACACCAATGGGGCTTATGCCATAGTCCATATGGACAGTGCTGATGTCTCCGTCCTCTTTGTAACTTACACTATCGTACAAAATGCCTTTTGATTGAGAAGCGTTGCTATATATGGACTTACTGATCGTATCTGTATTCTCGAATTCATAGGTTTCCCCAGGTTCGATAACGATTGACGTATACTCCACCGTTGCCGCCAAGCTCATCATGAGTGCATTATAAACGCTGTTTGTTACAGAAGTTGGCGGATCAAAAGAAACTGTTTCATTAGTGATCTCCTGTTCCTTCTGTACCAAATCTGCTTGGTCCAGTTGCGTTCCGTCCTTTAAACCTTGTTTTTCCGCTCCTGCCACACTAGACAAGCACAGCAAGGTGTTCGTTGCCAAAAGTGCCGTCAGAAACCATACCATTACCTTTTTACAAATCATCTAGCTGTATAACCTCCCTTTTTCTCGTCAAAAAAATGCATGTTGGGCTGCAAAGACCCACTTTTCTCTCTGTACATCCTTACAATCGTACGAAAAGAACATATTACCTCCATTTCCATTAATAATGTTACAATTTAATATATCGACACCTTAAACTTCCATTTTTATAGGCCAAATGGACCTTATTTTCCATAAACCGGTTAAGCCCATGGGATTAAAAGAAAATCAGGAGAGGAGTCACTTGCAAACCCCCCTTCGGGTATAGTAGTATGTGGTTAAAAAAAATCGGAGGGTATATGCCTAAACAACAAGATAAACATTCCATTCAGGCGTGGTCTCTGATCAATCGCAAATATTTGGGAAAAGGCGTGCGTGTCAAACGTTTTCGTAAACCAACACGCTGTCAAGTGCGCAATCGCGTTTTGCTTGCCGTTTTGATGGCTAATGACATTAAACTGTCCCAACTTGCCGAGGAGCTTTCTATTTCCTCCCGTAGTGTCAGTGCGTGGGTATATGAAGGTCGCATTCCCGGCAACACTAATCTGGAAAAGACGTGTAATACACTTGGTTATCCGCACCATATCCTATTTAATGAAGAGGTTGTCCGGCGTTCACCACTCATCTGTCAACCAGCGCCGTCCCGTTTTATGAAACGGACTGTGACTCGTTCTCCGGTTAAAAATCGGATTTTGGCGGGTCTATGCATGGTACATGATATTTCGGTGACCGATGTGAGTCATTGGATTGGAGTTCACCCCGGTACATTTCGGAAATGGTTGCATCAGGGTACCGTTCCTTCGCAAACTTTCCAGGATCAGGCGGAACAGTTTTTCCGTATTCCAAAATCCATTTTGTTTGCTGATGCCATGCTGAAAAAGTAAAAATGTCCGTAAAAGAGAAATGATTGTAATTTTCATGAAAGTCTTTGAAAGGAACGCATTACCATCTTTCATTCGCTGAGACTTTCACATCATGTAATTTCACAGAATATAAAATGCAAAAAGCACAGTCTACCGATTCCTCGGTGTACTGTGCTTTTTAGATAACAGAGCATTTAAATATTTCTTGCTTATATTTTATCAGTATCTTAAGAATGAATGCTTACCGCTTCAGTTGAACGTCCCGCTTCTTCCTTAATGGACTTTAGCTTTTTCATCACAGGGTTGCTCCACGTCCAAAGTAGTCATGAAGACGGCAGTATTCCTCGTACAGCTTATCATACACGGCCGCGTTCTCAGGGATCGGTTTGAAGCTCTCGTCCCGTACACGTGCCATATGACGCGCTGCTTCGATGATATCATTGTATCCTCCAGTTTCAGCTCCCGCAGCCACTGCTGCGAACATGGCCGCACCCAGCGCAGGAGTTTGGGTGGAAGCAGCAACCTTAAATAAATTCCCGTCCGGTTACGTCAGCAACGTATACCCGACAATAAGCCCTGTCAGGTTAGTGTCGACCAACAGAGAACGGTTACAGACCGATTGCATTGACCCTTTATTCTTGGTTCTGCTTTCATTATATAGTTGTACGTACAACTTAGCTAACCTTTTTATGTTTTTTCGATAGATTTATGTACTTATTTTCAGAAAAGATATAACAATAACAGTCTATTTCTGCAATCCAGAAAACAGACTGTTCGGTATGGCGAGAACCATGCCCATCAAATATGAAGCGTTACAGCTGTATACTTACTAACCTGTCCTTACATGTTAAGTAATAAAAGTGACTGATCTCCCAGCCTAGTGTTCTCCAGGCATGACCTGGACAGGCCCTGTAGATTCACGAACGATGAGCTCAGGCGGTAGAATTAACTGACGATCTTCTTCATGGTACCCCTTCTCTTCAATCATCGACAGCATGGTATCGGCAGCACGTAACCCCAATTCTTCCTTTGGATGCCGAATTGTCGTTAGCTTGATTTCTGTTGCTGTCGCCAAAAACGAATCATCAAACCCAACCAGCGATAGATCATTGGGTATATTCAGACCCGCCGAACGTACAATATCCAGGAGTCGAACAGCCAACTCATCATTATAGGTCATCCATCCAGTAGGACGCTCCCCCGCCTCCATCGCCAGCAGCCTCGACGCACGTTGTAGCGGAATCTCATTTTTTTCTTCTGTCCGGTAAGTCGTTACTGCGTTCGGGTGTAATGTCACTCCGTATTTGCGGTGAGCGGCAACAAATCCCTTCATACGAAGAATCCCCTGCATATCATCGGTTTTGAAAAATCCGGCCAAGCGTCGATGTCCCAGCTTAATCAGATGCTCGGCCGCCAAAAAACCACCCTTTTCATCATCTACTCGCAGACATGGCGCATCCATTTCTTCATAACGCGCATTGATCATCAAATAAGGGATTTGGCGATTTTCCACGGTTAAATAATAGTTCAGATTGGGGTTACGCTCTCCACTTTTGGTCGGTTCAATAATAATTCCGCTCAGCGGTTGACTTAACAGCATTTCCAGGCACTGACTTTCTTGCTCAGGGTCATTACCTGTACTTGACAGCAGCATCTTGTAGCCCTGGCGACTCAATTTGGATTCAATTCCCTGTACAATGGATGGGAAAATATAATCCGAAATATAGGTTGTAATGACTCCAATAATCTTTGGATCTTCGGGCTGTTTACTGTCACGTGTCGCAACAAAGGTTCCCTTGCCCTGCATCCGAAACAGCCAGCCTTCCTGCACCAGCTCACCCAGCGCCTGACGCACCGTTTGCCGACTAACGGCAAAACGTTCAGACATTTCATGCTCAGATGGAAGCTGACTTTGCGGCTCAAGTCTGGATGAATGAATCCAGGACAAAATTTCCTGTTTAACTTGTATATATTTTGGCGCCATAATTTCCTCCGTACTCGCAATATCGTGTACCTGTTTATATTCCACGATTATAGCATACCGTTCATTTGTACATACAAATGTCACAGGAGCAGGATATCCTCGTATTGCTGCCGGAGGTGTAAACCCATTCGCTTATCCCTTCCTTGCCACACAAGATTGGCTGAATATCTAAGGACAATTTACGTAGATGTTGCACATTACGAACGAAGCAATTGATGTTCGTTCATATACTTGAGCCCAGTATAGCGATCACGCAAGGTATGAGCCGTGCGCAATGCACGAGCGAGCTGTTCCTCCGTAACTCCTAGCTCGGCAATGGTAGATGGGCCTCCGACCTGAGCCAGCCATGCACGCATCTGCTCCGACGTAGGCAAAGCCTGATACACCTTAAAAGCCTCTACATCTTGACTGGATGCTAAATCCCTGTACAGGTCAGACAGCAATGCGGATGCTACGCCTACTTTGGCACCATGCAAAACTTGCTTGCGTCCCTCTGCAATAAAATCCATTTCAATTCGGTGGGAAATATGATGCTCTCCCCCTGACGCTGGACGGGAATGATCTATCATCAGCATCGAAATACCGGATGCAATCAGCGCATTCATCAATACCTCGACACCAGCCTTGCTGCCTGCCGAAATCTCATCGACATGCTCTACACAGGCACGCAAAGCCTCCTCGGTAATGCGATTAGCCACAGGCGAATACGGCTCGTTTCCCAAATCTCTGGAAACATGCCAGTCCGCTAGTGAGGTGAACTTACCAAGCATATCGCCAAAACCTGCAGCAGTCATCGTCTGTGGCGCATTTGCCAGCACGGACAAATCAGCAAAGATCGCCTCTGGCGGAACTGCTTGGAATGTCTGCTTGCTGCCGTCCACAATCAGTGGTGCGCCTGCGGAGGTAAAACCATCCACCGAAGCAGCCGTCGGTACTGACAAGAAGGGACGATTCATTTTATAACATACGAAGCGAACCAGATCATGAATCGTGCCAGAACCTACAGCAAGTACAGCCTGACTCTTATCCGCCACACCCAGCAGCACCTTCATAATGTAGGTTTCATCAGCAATGACATCCCCTACAGCATTCGGAGGTAAACGGACTACATCAACTGTCAAACCTGCCTCCCGGATCAGCTCAGCTACTTTTTTTCCAGCCGCAACCGAAGTATGCTCATCTTCTACCAGAGTTACATGACGATAATCCTGTTGGTTCAAATAAGGAACAACAGCCTCCAATGCTCCATCTCGTACCTCAATAAACAATTCAACCTTTCGGTGAGGATGATCAGCGTTACTAGCCTGCGCCTCTTCGTTCCACAGCTTGATCTGTTCATTCATATTCATTTCATCAGCCTCCTGAAAAAGGAATAATTTGCACAAGAATGATACATAATGATTAATAGATTCCGTTTGAAAACGATTACTATTTAATTGTACGCACAAGTGTGTGTCTAAGTCCAGAGAAAAAGTACAAGTTACTTTTTAATTTATACATTCGAAAGGAACATGTTTATGAAATTTGGAACGGATATTGCCTGCGCACTTGGGTTACTGGCAGGTACAACGTTTGGCAGTGGTATTGCATTTTTGTTCGGCTGGCAAGCTTACCGGGCCCTGACTTCTGTTGCAATCTTTGGCATTGCGGGGATTATCATTACCATTGCCGTTTTTCGCTTGCTGCACCGTAAGTCGCTTTCCACGTCTAATTCTCGATAAATGCTGTTAGTGAAACGAGTGCAACTTGTATTTTGCTAGAATATAAAAAAACGGGCCTCTTAAGCCAATTGCATCGCTTGAGAGTACCCGTTTTTATTTTACACATATTCACTTATGAAGTCGTGTCTACCTCTGGGTTAACATCTAATTCATAATCAATTTCATCAAACCCGAATCCAAATAATTGGAGGAAATCCAGACGGTATTGTTCGAGATCGCCCAATTCAGATACATTTTCTGTAGTAATTTCGGACCAAGCTGCTTTGACAGCCTGCTGTACATCGTCTCTCATTTCCCAGTTATCCAGACGGATGCGTCCTTCTTCATCCGTTTCCACCGTGGACCCACTGTATAGCGTCTCGAACAGACGTTGTGCCTGCTCAATACATCCCTCGTGCAGTCCCTTTTCCTTCATGACCTTAAACAGCAAAGAAATATACAATGGTACGACTGGAATAGCCGAACTGGATTGTGTAACCAAAGCTTTATTCACAGAAACGTAGGCTTTTCCATGATAACGTTCCAGTTGCTTTGTTAGAGTATGTGCTGTAGCTTCCAAATCATTTTTAGCTTGGCCAATGGTTCCTTTACGATAGATAGCCTCCGTAATTTCGGGACCAATATACGAGTAAGCCAGTGTGGTTACCCCTTCAGCCAGCAGATCAGCTTCTTCCAACGCTTTTAGCCACAAGGACCAATCTTCGCCACCCATTACCGTGATGGTGTTCTCAATTTCCTCCTGCGTAGCCGGTTCCAGCGTAATTTCTGATACGACACCTGTATTCGTATTCACTGTTTTATTAGAAAAAGACTGTCCGATAGGCTTGAGAACGGAATTAAAAGTTTCACCCGTATCGGGATGTGTCCGTCGCGGTGAAGCGACACTATACACAATCAGGTCTACCTTGCCCAGCTTTTCCTTTACCAGCTTCAATGTCTCCTGCTTAATTTCATGAGAAAAAGCATCTCCATTAATGCTTTCTGCTATGTAGCCAGCTGCTCTGGCCGCTCTTTCAAAGGCTACTGTATTATACCAGCCTGCTGAAGCCGTGCGCCCCTCTGATGCGGGACGTTCATAGGATACCCCTACGGTATCCGCTCCCAGCCCAAAGCTCGCAGCAATACGAGAAGCCAGCCCATATCCAGTAGATGCTCCGATCACAAGTACCTTTTTAGCTCCTTGTATTGATGTACTGTCTTTGATGTAGTTGATCTGACGATTAACATGAGCCGCACATCCTGCAGGATGTGCAGTCGTACATATGAAACCACGAATTTTCGGTTTAATAATCATTGTAAATGGTCCCCCTACTTTGGCATTCATTTAATATGGATGGAATGGTTGTCCAGTCATTACTATATAGCAAATCAGCTTGTGGCTCAACATATAACATAGTCTTGAAGGTAACCGTTCATATACTACGACAACAGACATCCCCGAACTACCGACTCTATGAAAAAAAAGAAAATCGCCGTAAACATCATAGTCTACAGCGCTCTTTCACTCCACTATTCATTTTGGCTCACTTTCTAGCAACATTACATCTTCTCCTTGCTGTTGTCTTTTTTTGATATTCGCTCTTCCCCAGGTACACATTAAATCAATTATTTCATTTGCTGTTATACCATATTCCGTTATATAATACTCCACTTTTGGAGGCATCCGATTATACACATGTCTGCCAATGATGCCATCCTTCTCAAGTTCACGGAGCTGCTGTATAAGAACCTTTTGAGAAACGCCTGGAATACTACGCTGTAATTCACTTGTCCTCTTTCTACCAGACATTAGTAAGCATATGATTAAGGATTTCCACTTACCTCCGATGATCTCAAGTGTTGCTTCTATGCCTAAATTATATTGTTTCATAGTACCACCTTTTCAACGCTAAAATAACAAAGTTTATCTAATCTATAATTGCATATCATCACTCTAAGTCCAATGCACACTTTCAAGTAACTATCTTACTTTATTGTGTGTATTTACTTTTTTTAAAGCATACAGAATAATAATAGAGCATCTACTAAGGCAAATATGTTACGTAAGAAAGGTGATTTATGATGAAGACTCTCGTGATTTTAGCACATCCGAATATTGAAGATTCCAGAGTAAATCAAAGATGGAAACAAGAATTACTTCAGTATACCAATGAAATTACAATTCATGAGATTTATAAAGAGTATCCAAACTGGAGCATTGATGTTTTGAGAGAGCAAAAGTTACTTGAAACACATAGTAATATCATATTTCAATTCCCTTTATATTGGTATAGTTACCCACCTTTATTAAAAAAGTGGTTTGATGATGTTTTTACTCACGGATGGGCTTATGGTTCACAAGGTGATAAGTTAAAACGAAAGAAGCTAGGGATAGCCATGTCCATTGGCGATAAAAAAGAAAATTACATACCTACTGGTTCCGTTTCTTTCACTGTTGATGAAGTTATAGCACCTTTTAAAGCAAGCGCAGTACATGTTGGCGCCATAACATTACCCTATTTCGCTGTCTTTGGAGCCTCGTTTCAAGCAAGTGACGAAGACATTAATCAGAGTGCAAAGGATTATATCAAATATATATTTCAGTATAAATAAAATAGTTATAATAGTACACGCATCTTACCCATATAAAAACAGGCTCTTGGTGGCATCCAGCCAATCCAAGAACCTGTAAATGTTAGGCATGATGCGGTCGAGAGGACTCGAACCTCCACGGGGGGTTAGCCCACACGGACCTGAACCGTGCGCGTCTGCCAATTCCGCCACGACCGCATATTATGTATTCACACCGATGTTTTTCAATCACGGTAATTTAGATTATATCTTCCATAGAACATAAAATCAAGCTATTTTTATCTTATATTTTCTATGAATCATTCCCGTAAATATAAGAAAATCACTGGATATCACAAACCAGATATGGTAAAATGGGTCCATCAGGAAAGGAGGTGCGTCAACATCAATAATCACATGTTGAGCGTATCCCTTACCCGGTCCGTTATTCTCTAATTTACAGAGTTGACGGAGGCGCGGGATACGGATCAAAGCTTTAATTAAGCGCCACGGGTAAAAAGACCGTCCTCGGACGGTCTTTTTTATTTCAACATCATCTATAAGATTACATACTGTACTGTGAAGAGGTGACACGATGTCGATTAGACCCGCAAATGTGGAAGAGCTCAACGAGTTGGCAGCCATCTGGCTAGATGCTTCCATAGAAGCCCATCATTTTATTGCTCCGCAATATTGGACATCTCAAGTTACCGAGATGGAAAACAGGTACCTTCCTCTCGCTCAAAACTACGTTATCATACAAGATGATCATAGCATTGGCGGCTTCGTTTCCATGTTGGATGGATACTTGGCGGCTCTGTTTATACGTGTTGATTCTCAAAGGAAAGGCTATGGCAAGCTGCTATTAGATTGGGTGAAGAAGCAGCATGACGAAATTCAATTAAAGGTGTATCAGTCAAACACGAAAGCATTTAACTTTTATACTAAAAATGGATTTACCGTTCAAGCAGAATCTGTGGATGCCGAAACTGACGAGAAAGAATTTGTAATGGTATGGACAAATCATGAACGATAATGAAGTACCTTTAGCTATATAGTCTTCTTATTTAACCCATAGACCTCGGTATATAAAATCTCTTTACACGGAGCAAAATCCTGTTCAGCCAACGCACCTGGATAGCTCATAATTTGAAGCCGCAGATCAGCCTGTCCTTCTCTTAAAGGGGGCTGTACATAGTCAAAATGGTTCAGATGAAACCCCAAACGTTCATAAAAACCAATTCTTCTCTGAGTCCATTCATCCACTGGTGGCTCAACTTCCAGCACTACCGGTTTACCGGACTGTAAAATAAACTTGCTCATAAGCTCTTTACCTAACCCGCCACCCCGTATAGCCGAATCTACGGCAATATGCTCTACAAACCGAAAATCTGTAAACTCCCAGCCCGCCAAAAAAGCTATTGTTTGCCCTTGTTCGTCTTTTTTGGTAAGTAAACGATAACACGGATGATGAAGAAGAGCCCTCTGTGACTCGAATGTCCTGCATTCCGTTTCAGGAAAAGAAGCCTCCATAATCGCATATACTTGAGAGAATTCAAGTTCATTCATTTATACTTTCAACTCCTCTAACGTTAACTTGTTGGTCTACTAATGTTATTTACATTACGGTCCTAACCCTTTAGACCTTGTTTAATTCCATAAGCGTCAGCAATATGTGTTCCAACAGCTCTGGAATGTCTTCCATCTGATCTTCGTTAATTTGTCTGGAAAATCGGAGTTCAATCCTGTTTTGGTATGTAGATGTCCTCTCTCCGTAAATCTGACTAAGCGTTTGTACCGGTCGAAGATCGGGCTTCCAAATTTCGGTCAGTATATTTTCAATCCGGTTGCATTGTGACTCAATTTCACGAATTTCCATGTAAAAACTCAGCAACAAGAGACATCCCGGAATTTGATCTTTGATTTCCAAAATTTCCGCAGCCAAGTTGTTTAAATCCGCCTTTAGTTGAACCTCTGCTGTCACACTCGGGTGTTCTCTCAGTCTGAATTGGACAACAAATTCACGTGACATCACGGACATTTCCAATCTGTCGATCCGCTGTGTAATGTCAATACGTGAATCCAAATTATCCAGATCATAAACTGCATTTTCCATGGCTACTTTTAAATTATCAAAAACGGTCGGGTCGAACATTTTTCTCACCCCCAGTTGTTGAGTATAACATAGCTTGTGTTACTCCTAAAATAGGATGCCCCTTTTCACAAAAGCATATTAAGACGGGATTTTATAGTATACAGTAAGTTGGCTAACTCTTAATTGATGTTTAGTTGATAAATTTGTAAAAACGCATAATTGTGACAAAAATATATATATTTTTGTTTATTGTTACATTTTTATTCCAATTCATTGGAATAAACTATATAATACTGGATGGGATTAGCAAATTCCATTGTATAAATCCCAAAATAAAAGAAGGGAAGAGATGATTAAATGAAAAAGGCAGTTTTTTCTACACTAGGTCTTGCACTTCTATTAAGCACATCCACCGCCGTTGCATCTGCTCAAGAAGCTCAAGAAGCAGTACCCGCATTACAAAAGGAATCTATCCAGCCTTCTAATTCTTGGTACGCCGACACAGAGCCTAATAACTGGTTTGATGAGATTACCAGTGAAATAACAGTAGGAGATGGAATCGATATCTATGGGAGCTTAGGAAGAAAAATCCCTGGAGGATATGCAGGCTATTATGACTTTGTCGATTATTATAAGTTTACAGCTTCTCAGTCTGGATTCTACGAATTTAATATTCAAGGAGAGATATATCCCAAAGCATGGATGAGGCTTAGTGTGGCTGACAGTAATGGAAGCGTGAAAAGAAGTGCAGAAGAACGTCAATACCGTTTAGGTTTAAATCTTAAAGCTGGAGAAACTTACTACTTGTTAGTAGAAGCAACTGATGCTGATGTTGGTCAATTGTTCGACTATAGAGTTTCTTCTACGATTAAATAAACTAAACAGCCAATGGAGCATATCAAAAACGTAATCCTTTTTACAGGGACTATGTTTTACATCTTTGAACACCTATTATCTTACGACAAATGTAGCTATATCGTCGTAGAAGAACTGACAGTTACGTTCATATCTTCTTCGTCTTATGGCTCGTTTGTACCTCTGCATGATGGAAACAATCACCATCTTATAACAATTATACTCACATATTATTATTTCTTTTGTGTATATGATTATTTAGTGAATGATATAGAATAACAACCTAAAATTAATATGTATACTTAAATGAATGTAAACCAAAAAAAGTGAGGGCTCTTATTCATGAAAAAAACATTATTAGCTTCATTAGGTCTTACACTTATGTTGAGTACTACTGCCAGTGTCGCTTTAGCTGCAGAAGCAGATTCTGTACCAGTTGCAAAGGAAACCAACCAACTCTTCGGTAATGGAACTGACAGGGAGCCTAACAATTGGTATGATAAGGCCAGCGAAGTTTGGCTAGGTAGTGATATATACGGAACCATAGGGGAACTCATTGAAGGAAGAGACTATGATACTTACGATATGTATAAATTTAAAGCTTTTCAGACCAAGTGGGTTGATTTTAAAATTGAAGGGGATAAGTATCCTAATGCATGGTTAAATTTGACTCTAACAGATAGCGATGGTCATATGATTAAAACAACAGAAGAAGGACAGAATACTTTAGGTAAAAAACTTGAGGCTGGCAAAGAGTACTACTTAGAAGTGGGAGTGCCAGGCTACGAAATCGGTCAATTGTTCTGGTACAAGATTTCCGCCAAAATTGAGGAATAAAGATACTAATTCAGTTTCCTATACAAAAAGCCTCGCCCCTATCTCAAGGGGCGAGGCTTTTGTAGTTCATTCATTCTTCGGTACAGTCATTTAATCACATCTATTTCTTACGACAAACGAGAACTAAAGTCCTCGTAGGAGAACTGACGGATTACCTTAATGCCTTCTTCGTCGTTGTAGCTGGCGATGGCTGGCAGGTTGACTCCGTTGAACATGTGGTTTTTGACCATCGTGTAATGGGCCATGTCGCAGAATACAAGCTTGTCTCCCGGCTTCAATGGCTCTTTAAAGGAATAGTCTCCAATTACATCTCCGGCCAAGCACGTAAGCCCACCAAGTCTATAAGTATGTGCATACTCACCAGGTTTGCCTGCATCAATGATATTCGGGCGGTAAGGCATAGCCAGCACATCAGGCATATGACATTCAGCCGAAGTATCCAGAATGGCAATATCCATTCCGTTCTTCATCGTATCCAATACAGTAGCCACCAGATATCCAGTATTCAAAGCAATAGCTTCGCCCGGCTCCAGATAAACCTGCACACCATATTTATCCTGAAAATATTGAATACAGCGTACCAGCGTGTCCAGATCATAGTCTTCTCTGGTAATATGATGACCGCCGCCGAAATTGAGCCATTTCATGTTCTTAATGTATGGCCCGAATTTCTCATCCACGACTTTAATGGTGCGCTCTAGCGTATCTGAATTCTGTTCACACATCGTATGAAAATGAATACCGTCCACGCCATCCAGATCCTCAGGTCTAAAGTTAGCCAGAGTCACACCCATTCTGGAGTTGTTGTAGCAAGGATCATACAACGGCGTTTCGATTTCCGAATATTCCGGATTCACCCGAATGCCGATGTCGATTTTTTTGGAAGTTACGCCTTGCACTCTGCTTTTGTAGCGTTTCAGTTGATCAAAGGAGTTGAAAACAATATGGTCAACATACTCCAATAGCTCATCAAATTCACTGTCAACATAAGCAGGTGCGTATACGTGAACTTCCTTGTCCATTTTTTCGCGACCAAGTCTAGCTTCGAACAACGAACTGGAGGTTACCCCTTTTAAGTATTTGCCAACCAGAGGAAAAGTCGAAAACATCGAAAATCCCTTAAGAGCGAGCAAAATACTGCAGCCTGTCCGTTCTTGAACGGAATTTAAAACCTCAAGGTTTTTGACAAGAAGTCTTTCGTCAACAAGATAGCAAGGTGATGGAAGTCCTGTAATATCAATATTCATCGCAGACCTCAATCAAGCAACGTTGGCGTAAAGTTCTCTTGCCATGGCAATCCGTGTTTATTTAGGGCTTCCATAAATGGATCTGGATCAAATTCCTCAACATTGTAAACGCCTGGTTTTTTCCAGATACCTTTGATAATAAGCATTGCGCCGATCATGGCAGGAACACCAGTGGTGTAAGAAATGGCTTGGGAGCCAACTTCTGCATAACATTCCTCATGATCACAAACATTGTAAACATAATACGTTTTTGGTTTTCCATCTTTCATACCTTGGATGATGCAACCAATGTTTGTTTTGCCTTTTGTTCTTGGACCCAGAGAAGCCGGATCTGGCAAAATAGCCTTCAGGAATTGCAGTGGAATGATTTGTTGTCCTTCGTAATCAATAGGCTCGATCGAAGTCATGCCTACGTTTTGAAGTACATTCAAATGATTCAGATAATTGTCCGAGAATGTCATCCAGAAGCGGATTTTTTTCACGCCTTTAATATTCACTGCAAGAGATTCCAGTTCTTCATGGTACAAAAGATATATATTTTTCGGTCCAATTTCAGGAAGGTCGTATACCTTTTTCTCAGAAAGTGGCTCAGTTTCAATCCATTCTCCGTTTTCAAAGTAACGGCCCTTCGCCGTAATTTCACGAATATTGATTTCCGGATTAAAATTAGTTGCAAAAGGATATCCGTGGTCCCCTGCATTCGCATCCACAATATCAATCGTATGAATTTCATCAAAGTAGTGCTTTTGAGCATAAGCTGTAAATACTCCAGTCACGCCTGGATCAAAACCGCTGCCCAGCAGAGCTGTAATTCCTGCTTTTTCGAATCTTTCTTTGTAGGCCCATTGCCAGCTGTATTCAAACTTCGGCGTATCCGGCGGTTCATAGTTCGCCGTATCAACGTAATGAACACCTGTCTCAAGGCAAGCATCCATTATCGTCAAATCCTGATAAGGGAGAGCCACATTGATAACTACATCCGGTTGAAAGCTTCGAATCAAGTCAATGACCATGTCGGTGTTGTCAGCATCAAGCTGAGCCGTTTGAATCTTCGTACGACCTCCACCCAGCTTCTCTTTAAGCGCATCGCATTTCTCAACAGTTCTGCTTGCGATACAAATTTCTTCAAATACATCTGGGTTTTGGCAACATTTATGCACCACAACGCTGGCCACGCCACCGGCGCCAATAATCAATGCTTTTCCCAAAATAAATAACCTCCTTATTCCATACGCTAATCGCTAATCATTCTTGCAAACAAAATGATTATAAAGACATCCCACCAAATAATCAAGAAAAACGATAATTTGCTGTGTCAAAATTCACAGGAGCATGTCACAAAAACTTTACAAAACCCAAAATTAGGCATAAAACTCCGTAAAGTGAACAGAAAACAACTATTACCCCATACACCCCAGGGAAGTCAGCACACGTTTAACGGAAGTTTTTTTGAATATAATGCTCATAGCCCTAAAGAATTAATACTATCTTATTTCTAAACAAAAGACCACCCCTCCACATCCTATGGAGAAGATTCATGGGGTGGTAAAATGATGGGCTGATAGCGTAATGCCTCATCTACGATCTCTGCCGCACTCAAATCACGATCATCCCAGTAGATCAAATTACTGATCCCCGGATGGGGCGTATTTTGCTTCACTATGGTCAGCATACTGTCGATTTCCTCTTCTGTTCCCTCATCTCTGATGATTTTTTCCACTAACTCTATAAGCTCACTTCGTTCTAAACGGTCTAAATTTTGGAGTTCCTGGTTGGCTTGATCCAGACTCATATAATTGCCCTCCTTTGTATTGAGTATGATCGGCAATGTGTGGGCCCATCCCTTCTTCTGTAAGCGCTATATGATCTATCATGAAGCTTTAGGAAACGTTTATGATAAATAAAGCCGCACCCAGTACGGGAACGGCTCTATATAGTAATAAAGCTTGTTAAACCATGATTTTGCAAATATCGTTCGTGAATTCAACTGGATCTTGCAGTGGCAAGCCTTCGATCAGCAAAGCCTGATTATACAGTAATGCCGTATAGAGGTTTACTTTCTCCTTATCCTCGGCAAAAGCTTCTTTCAAAGAATTGAACACGGCATGGTTTATGTTGATTTCCAGCACTTTATTCGCTTTGACATCAGCGTTATTAGGCATGGCGTTCAAGATTTTTTCCATCTCAATCGTCACCTCGCCGTCTGCGGACAGACATACCGGATGTGTCTTCAAGCGCTTAGAGGCTTTAACACTGGATACCTTGCCTTCCAGCAAGCCCTTCATGTACTCGAACAGCTCTTTGTTGTCGTTTTGTTCTGCTTCTGTTTCTTTCTCAGTTTCGTCAGGCTCAATGCCCAGATCGCCGCTTGATACAGATTTGAATTCTTTCTCTTTGTAGCTTAAGAGCATTTTAATAGCGAACTCATCAATATCATCAGTGAAGTACAGAATTTCGTAGCCTTTGTCAGCCACCATTTCGGTTTGCGGCAGTTTTTCAATACGCTCGTTGGACTCGCCGGAAGCATAATAGATATACTTTTGATCTTCTGGCATACGTGATACGTATTCGTCCAAAGTAACCTGCTTTTTCTCTGTAGAAGAGTAGAACATGAGCAGATCCTGCAGAGTTTCTTTATGTCTGCCGTAATCGTTGTAGACACCAAATTTCAATTGTCTGCCAAATGATTTGTAGAATTGATCATATTTCTCCCGGTCATTTTTGAGCAAGGTCAGCAATTGGCCTTTGATTTTGCTTTCGATATTTTTGGCAATCAGCTTCAGCTGACGGTCATGCTGCAGCATTTCTCTGGAAATGTTGAGTGACAAGCTTTCGGAGTCAACCATACCTTTGACAAAGCTAAAATAATCCGGCAGCAGATCAGGGGATTTTTCCATAATCAGCACACCGTTGGCATACAACTCCAGCCCTTTTTCATATTCCTTGGAGTAGAAATCAAACGGGATATTCTCAGGAATAAACAGAATAGCTTGGTACACTACCGCGCCGTCCGCGCTGACATGGATATGCTGGAGCGGCTTGTCGTAGCCATAGCGTTTTTCCGCATAGAAATTTTGATAATCCTCGTCGGTCAGCTCGCTTTTGTTTTTTCTCCAGATCGGAACCATGCTGTTGATACGCTGTTCTTCCTCGTAATCCTCAAACTCGTTGTCGCTTCCCTCTTTCAACCGCTTGCCTGTAATATCCATTTTAATCGGATAGCGGATAAAGTCGGAGTATTTTTTAATCAGTGCTTTTAAACGATACTCGTCCAAATATTCGTCGTAGGACTCATCTTCGGTGTTTGCTTTGATTTTCAGAACAATCTCGGTTCCGACCTCGTCCTTCTCAGCTGCCTCAATGGTATACCCGTCCGCACCTGTGGATTCCCATTTATATGCAGTATCGCTTCCCAAAGCCTTGGTAGTCACTGTAACCACATCTGCTACCATGAAAGCTGAATAGAAGCCGACGCCGAATTGACCGATGATGTCATGACCATCCTTGGATTCATTTTCATTTTTGAATGCCAGTGAGCCGCTTTTAGCAATAACACCCAGGTTATTTTCTAGTTCTTCCTTAGTCATACCAATCCCGGTATCACGCAGGGTTAGCGTTCTATTATCCTTATTGGCAGTTACTTTGATATAATAATTTTCTTTGTCAAAGACCAGTTGATCATCCGTCAATGCTTTATAATAAATTTTGTCAATCGCATCACTTGCATTGGAGATCAGCTCTCTTAGAAAAATTTCCTTTTGCGTGTAAATCGAGTTAATCATCATTTCGAGCAGACGCTTGGACTCAGCCTGAAACTGTTTTTTCTCCATTCGGATATCTCCTTTCAGATGTAAACCTATGTAAGGCCAGCAGATATGAGCTATGCAAACGATTCTACTTTGTTAGCACTCCCATCTTTCGAGTGCTAGCCTACCTTTTTTATAACATTCCTCATTTTTTATGTCAATATCTCGGTTGGCTGAGCAGTAAAATTACATTTTAGGAAATCGCTAGTGTCTAATGTGTTTAAACATCACGTTAAACATTTCGACAGAGGAGGGAAACAGCCCTTGTACATGGGGAAGCAGATTACTCCTGATCCGCAGCTCATCCTCATCCAAATGCTGTAGGTCCTCATGAAAGAACCAAACAATAGGATAATCGCCGTCCTTATGTCTGCTGCCTACATTTAAACAAACGGGACCTTGGTCGTCCTCTGCTATTGCAAAAGGAATGTAGCCTGCTGACAGCAGAGGTGACCATTGATCGAGCAAATCATAAAATGCCTTTAAGCCTTGACCTACAGGCAGACGTGGAAACTCAACAAACGTACAATCGCTCCAGTACACTCCCGGAATGGACTCATTATCGAATTGTAAAGATACATAATGGTAGGACATGATAAAACTCCTTAGCAGGGGCGGCAGCTCAAAATGGTATTTTTCCTCCATCTCCCGAATTTCCTGTTCAGTAATCTGTGAAGGGAGAGGCTTCCATTTGATCCATCCCTCCTCGTCGACATTCCCATCACGCATTTCAATCGGTACATTTTCTTCCACATCCATAAAAAAGGCTTCATCCATCTGTGCAAATAGTTCCTTCATAGATGTACGAATATCCGCTTTCTTGTCCATGTCCTCACACCTCTTTCCTCTCTATTCGCATTTTGCATCATGGGTTTATGCCAAATGCTCTCTATATGAAAATAGCATTGTATTCATGTGTTACTGCACTTTTAAGTTCAGCTTATCAGAACTTGCTTTTATCACCATTTGCGGAATATTAGTATTACCAGCGCAACGGCTCATAGTTACGCCAGATCATCCAACGTTCTGTCTCGTGAATTAGAGCGGTGCCAATGCTATATTCGTCCTTCGTGCTGCTCTGCAAATCAATCAAATGAAGCATACCACCATACGTTCCAACCGCCAACATGCCTTCATCGGGTGTAACTGCCAGCCCGGATATCGTACTGCCGACAAAATAGCGCCAAAGTTCACGCCCCTCCCTGTCAATCAGACGGAGATAACCGTAGGCATCACCCAAAATAGATCCTTGCGTCAGTGCTGTTGCAGCGTATACTCGCATTTCTTCATTTATCATCGGCCACTCTTCCTTATTCTGAGCAAGACCCTGATCCACCTCAGCAATCGACACTTGAATGGTGGCGCCGTTGTAGAAATGACAGGCATTGTACCAGACATTCAAATCATCTTTGGAAAATACAGCATAATGCGGATAACTAGAATTTGGCTCCAATGTATGCACCGTCTTATCGGACAGATCCATAAGCATATGCTCACTCATCTGGCTACCGTAAGCGATCCAGCGTCCATCCCTCGACACAGCTCCATGGGCCATATCCACAATCGTGTCTTCCAGCTCTAGTTCTCTTCGTTCAGACGTCTTGGGATGGATCAAATCCACCTGATCACCAGCCAACAAATAAACGCCGTAACCGCATACCAGCAGAACTCGCTGTCCATCGCCAAACGGAATCACTTCATCTAATATATCCTCTGGATGCTCTTCATCTCCCAAGCACTCCAAATCAGGAATGGATGCTTTTAAGCGTCCTTGTATATCCTTCCACTGAAAATGTGCTGTCTCTTCTCCTTGCAGATTTAAGTCCGGTTGACGAACAATACGAATCCCCTGTCCATCCACCAACGCAAAATAAGTCCCGTCTGGCGAACAGCCTACTCGATGCAGTCCGGGGATTTGCAAGATTCTATCTTTTCCCGCCACATAGATCATTCCACATTCCCGAGGATTGCCCGCATGTAGAATGACTTCATTGCCTCCATTCATAAAAGCTATCGGCCTAACGGCTTGCAAAGCCTCCTCAAACGCTGCTGTAAGCGGCCAGGATGCAGCCGGAATTTCCCGACGTAACTGCTCTGTTTCCTCTGCCTGATTTGCGTCCTGAATCATACGAAAAATATCTTCAGCCAGTTTGGAGCGTTCGTCTTGCTTTGGCTCTGGCTGCTCCTGCTGCCACTGGCTTTCCATACCGATTCTGACAAATTCATTCACATCTGCAGCATACCTTTTTCCTTCCTGTCGCCACTTTGCTGCCATTTCATGATCCAACCAACTCATTCGCTTCCCCCATCCAGTGTATGTATGCCCCGTTTGATCTACAGGCTTGTTCATTCTGCTAGGTGGTTTCTCACCTTTGTCAGCACAGACCACAGGTCTGTCACTGCCTTCACCTCTTCATAGTCCAGATAGGCATCGTGCTTGTCATAGTATTTTACCGCTATAATCACCATCTGAAGCGTCACTGGCTGTCCAGCAGCCTTAAGGACTTCCACAATACTTTCGAAGGTCGCCAACTCAAACCAGGTTTGAACCTGACGATCTGGCACCCACTTGGGAATAGACTCGTCATGTTCGTTGGTTACGGCTGTACCCTCCTCTGCACATTCCTCTAGCCAATGCTCATCCCAATAATAAATCGGTGTGTGAACAGGGTCCTGATCCCATTGATCTACATTCACATATAACCAGTTATTATGCAGTTGCCCCACGCTATGCACCAATTCCTGCAATCCTTCAAACACACGATAAGACGGGCGCTCTCTGCGACGGTAATCCTCAAGTCTCGTCTCATACCTGCTCATCCCCAGCCACCCCGCTTCCTATATCAGTTAAACACTCAACATTCGTATAACATACATTTACAACTCACAAAATCCGATATAACTACAAGCACCTCGTAAAGTGTCAAGACTACATAAGGAGATTGATCTATTCATGAAAAGAATCACCGCACTTGTTATCCTGTCCTTGCTATTACTTGTAACCCCGATCTACGCTGCTGCCCCAGCACCTATGCTGGTCTATGTGGATCAAAGTAACCACTCCTTCATCCCGCTCCGTCTCCTGAACAGCTATGAAGGGATCACACTCAACATGACTGCCGCGGACAAAAAAATAGAAATCGCGCAAGGCAATACCCGGATCACATTATTCACCGGACAATCTACCGCCAAAGTGAATGATCAGACGGTCCGTTTGCAAAATGCTCCTTTTACCGATAATGGTTCGACCTATGTACCCTTGCAGTTCATCAGCCAATATCTAAACCTGCAAGTCTCATGGCAAAAGGAAACCTCAGCTGTAAGCATTAAGCAGGGTACAACGTCCGTCACGCTTCCGGTACTTACTGGTAAGCTACCCGGAAATACTCCCCCCATTACAACGGCTCATAAAAGCTTCAAGGTCGGGTCTCGTACCTTTTCCGCTAAGGTGGTCACCGTCTCTATGCTCCATCCCAAGGTAAGCCTAGAGGTGGCTCTAGCAGGCGATACCATTGGTAAAGTGGAAGACTTAAGCAGTCTCGCCAAACGCAATCAAGCGGTTGTAGCCATTAATGGCACATTCTTTGACGCCTATACCAAAAGCTCCTACAAGACGCCTTACGGCTATCTGGTCAGTCACGGAAAGATGTTGAAAAAAAGCTCTGGCGACCAACGAACGGTCTTCACCTACGATGCTAACCATTTATCCGAGCTAATGTCGGGTTCCGCCTTCGAACAACGGTTAAGCCAAGGCAGTGTTAAAGGTGCCCTTCAAGCCGGGCCTCGTCTGGTTACGAACGGTCAGGTTTCCCTAAATGTCAAAGCCGAAGGCTTCAAGGACCCTAAAATATTAACAGGCGGCGGCGCCCGCAGCGCACTCGGAATGAGTCGGGATGAATCATAAGCTGATCCTCCTGACCACAAGCGGAGCGACCATTCCGCAGCTCGCCCAAATGATGAAGCAGGCCGGCGCTTATCAGGCCATGAATCTGGACGGCGGTGCTTCCAGCGGGCTGTATTACAACGGCTCCTATCTCACCACACCCGGCCGCCAAATCAGCAATGCCATTATTGTAAAGTATCAATAGCCAATAGAATGATAAAGGGCTGTCTTCACGGATCTGTAAGCCGTGGGGATAGCCTTTTTCCATTTCCTCTAGCTTCGGTTGTTCCTGCTTCCACCTGTTCAAGCGGCATGTATGACCGTCACGTATTGATCCTGCAATCTACAATCGAATCAGACCTGTAAAGCTATTGCTGCCTTCGCTTCCTTTTTTTATAGAAAGGTAAATACGGTTGTCTTCTCTGCTTGCCATGCATTCATAAAGTCCCGGTTGCAAAGAAAGGAACATCCCTCCCCATACACACTCAGGCTCCAGCCCACCACTTGTGGCTTCCTCCCCTGCTCCAATAAATAGGTTGCCTGAGGGAACCTTCAAAAACAGCCGCACAGCAGGCTTGTCGATATGATCTGTCATCACAACCTCATACGTTCCGTCCGCTCCCAGATTCAAAAAAGCTACATTTCCTTTGTTCAACTCGCCCAGCTCGTCCTCTTCAATGGACCACCAATCCGGCTCATCGTTCAAGCGATGCTTCAGAGCTTGCGTATCAAATAGGCAAAGAGTCGCCGTGTCTGTCGTAAATTGAAATGGACTGATTGCCATGTTCATCATACAATCCTCCTGATAATAGTCAGCGAATTTCCGTTTTCCCACGTCTTCCGCTATCCGTATTGCTATAGATTTGAGGGAAATTATCCCTGTATGTAAAGTATAACAATGCTTGCAGGGCCAGACAACATGTTGGACTAACACCCATTCTGCATAAAAAGCCCTCCCTCACGATGTCGTGAAAGAAGGCCGATTTGTGATTTAAGCGATGCTAACCTGCTGTTAGATCAGAAAAGACTTAGTAATAATTACCAACAAAATGAACAATACCAAAATCGCTCCTGTGGATGTCCATGCTCCACCGTAACCTACTTCACCCATGTCTGAATCCCTCCTTGCATTAAAGCTTACTCTTATCGTATGTAGAAAAGTGGATAACGACAGGGCGAATCGGCAAGTTTATTGCCATAGAAGGGCTACTCAAAAAATGGACTGATACGTTTGAGATAGATCGCTAATGACTCTGGATGACAACTGGCAGAGAATATCGTTAGTTCTGCGCAACAGCCTGCTCACATCCTTGTGCCTCATCATTTGAAGGAGCGGGGTTTCTAACTGGGATGAAAGAAATTGAGTGGTACCTATAAATACGACAACATCTAATCCAGGGTGGTTTCGGTATGTAATAAGTGCAGCAGGTCAGTCATAGACAGGAATCCGGGAGGAAAAAGGCTGTTGTTTTCTTTCATATATAGAGCTTTTAACATGGAAGTTAACGCCCAGTCACATAGGATAATGCAGCATTGGACTTGATTGTGCTTGTACAGGATTTGGGCTAGTTTCATGTGGTATTGAGATAGAGTGTGGAAATCGGTTATTGAATTATGTAGGTGTTGTGAGGGTCTGGACGGTTGAGGGGGACTTGGAATAAAGGTAGAAGGGCTTCTTTCATATCTATTCCTCCAGAGAATTTCAATATTAGTCTTATTATACTCCAAAATAATACTTATAGATATTACTATTATTTATTATATTCATTATTCAATGTTTTCGTTTGGATATCTTGTCTACACTTTTAGAATAGTGAGGTGTAGACGATGGAAGATAAAGAAGTTCTTAAATTAGTGGGTGCCAGAATACGTGCTTTGCGAAAAGAAAAAGGATTGTCTCAGGAGTCGCTTGGGGAAAAAGGTGGATTCCATTTTTCATACATAGGGCAGATTGAGCGTGGAGAAAAAAACGTATCTTTAATAAATATAGCTAAAATTGCTAATGCACTGGATGTTAATTTGATTCAGCTTTTTGCTTATGTAAATGAGGATATTAAGGTTACAAAACATGAAACTGATATACAAGAAATCGTAAAAATACTCCAAAAATCGAGTCCAGAGAAAGTACGCTTGGCGAGGAATGTGATACGGGAGATTACAAAATAAAAGGATTTTTTAGCAAAAATAAAGGAGCCACCTTTAGTTAACAAGGCAGTTCCTATTGCACTATTGTTTTACGTAAGTTCAATACCCTATCGAACATTAAAATAACATATATATATATCCAGTATTATCTTAATTTCAAGTTTCTTATATAAAAGCGCGAACCGAATCGAATACGAAATTGCAAAGGATTTCCCGCCATTATGAAATTATTGGCTTCTAGGTAGTTTCTTGCGGTCATTCAATTTAAATTTTCTTTTTACCCTTTTTGTGGGCAATACCATACGAACATTTTTTAGCTTCGCTTTTCTTTGAGCACTATTTGTAATAAGGTTGACTGTAAAGTTCACGAAACCGCGTTGGATGTTAAGTGTTTTAAAACCAACTCTTCTGCAATTATTGCATAGATTACCATTAATATTCCAGATCCAACATCCACTGAAGTTATAATTAGGAACATGTATGGGGAAACTACCTGACCACACAAGATTTCTTGATACGCTCTCAGCGTAATAATATATTGTTCTATCCCCTACGTTGCCAGTAACAACTTCCCTCGTTTGACCAGGCGCCAAACGGTACCAGGTAGACAATATACCAGTTTGTCCCACAAAGACAAACCCACACCTACTCGCGTGATAGAAAATGGCTACCTGTACGGTAGAATTGGTGCTGTTTCGAAAATAAAGACTCATTTTTTTGTCACTCCCTCTTAATACCATTCTACAATCCATTGTATGCAAGAGTTGTAAATAGGAAGTGGACAAACATAAAAGAGTCTTAGCCTTTTTTAGGATACTCAGAGATTATGCTTTTTTAGAGTTTCCCGCCATCAGTTTGGCGAAACCATATGACCATGTTGTTAATGTTATAGAATTCAATCAAAAGAAAACCACCACCTAATCTTGTAAAGATCAAAAAACACGTCCATATATGACGTGTTTTTCAATAAAATATCTTTAACTAATAGAACCTTTTAAATATCCTAAACCAAACCTTACTTCCAAATCTCGTCCGCAATCTCTTTAATGAAAGCAAGCTTTTTCCACTGCTGCTCTTCTGTCAGAATATTGCCCTCTTCTGTCGAAGCAAAGCCGCATTGTGGGCTGAGGCAGATGTGGTTGATGTCGACGAATTGAGTCGCTTCCTTAATGCGATTAATGACCGTCTGCTTGTCTTCCAGTTCACCCGTTTTGGAGGAAACGAGACCCAGTACGACCTGCTTTTGATCTTTCAGATGCTTAAGCGGTGTGAAATCGCCTGCACGGTCGGTATCGAATTCGAGATAGTAGCCGTCGATGTTGTCGATGCCGAACAGGGTTTCGGCTACAGGCTCATAGCCGCCAGAAGATGCCCAGGTGGAATGGTAGTTACCACGGCATACATGGGTCGTAACGACCAAATCGGCTGGAAGATCCTTCACCGTTTCCTGATTCACACGGGCGAACAGCTTTTTGGTATCTTCCACATTTTCACCCGCATGCTGTCTAGCTTCCCAATAGTTTTTATCACAGAGCATACCCCATGTGCAATCATCCAGTTGCAAGCTGCGGCAACCCTCATTGTACAACGCTTGAATCACGGATTTGTAGGCTTTGGCGATATCCGTCACCAGTTCATCCAGATTGCTGTAATACGTATCGGTTGTTTCTTTATTCTCTCCGCGCAATAGCTCGGCCAGGAACTGTGCAGGTGCCGGGATCGTTTGGCGTGCGATCGCATCCTCACCTGCTACTTGCTTCAGGAATTTGAAATCTTCAATGAAAGGATGACGGGAATGTCCGATTTTACCGGACAAGCGTGCAGTTTCCGCTCTTGTTTCCACACCTTGGAATTGGTAGCCGTTCAAAAGCTGTACCTTTTCCACACCGTCCAGACCCCACATAAAATCAAGATGCCACCAGGAGCGTCTGAATTCACCGTCCGTCACGGCTTGAAGTCCTACGGATTTTTGCTTTTCCACTAGCTTGATAATTTCGTTATCTTCAATCTTTCTCAGCTCGTCCGCAGAGATTTCATTATTTTGAAATTGAATTCTGGCGTCTTTAATCGCTTGCGGGCGCAAAAAGCTGCCGACCATATCATGTCTAAAAGGGGTCACTTTACGTTGGGATGCATTATCAAGGATGCTGCTCATTAGGGTTATCTCCTTTTTCGCTTCTATAGTGAAGTTCTTGTAAGAAAGATAACATACATTTTCAGTTATAAGGTAACTCCAATAAACTATAGCTAGTTATAGCCTAGGGCTATACCCAACTTTTTATTCCCCTATCGCCTCATGCAGCGCTTCTACATAGACAGTGGCCAGCTTGGAGAGCGCAGCATTTTTATGGCAAATCCATCCCACATTAATAGACTCATCACATTCCAGAGGGACGGAAATAATGTCGTTACCGTTCAGATCGGCACTGATCACTCCGGTAGAAATGGTATAGCCGTTCAACCCAATGAGCAGATTAAAAAGGGTCGCCCGGTCATGGACGCGAATGCTTTTGGGATGCGATAACGTACTGAGAATCTCCTCGGAAAAGTGAAAGGAATTGTACTCCCCTTGCTCAAAGGAAAGATATGGATAAGGATAAAGCTGGTCAATGGTCACGATAGACTGTCGGGATAGCGGATTATTGGCACTGATAAAAATATGTGGCTTGGCCGTAAACAGGCTGTTGAATTGTAGATTCGCATCTTTTAGCAGCTTGTTAATGACCTTGGCGTTAAATTCGTTCAGATACAGGATTCCGATCTCACTGCGCAGGCTTTTGACATCCTGTATGATTTCATGGGTTTTGGTCTCTCGCAAAGCCAATTCATACTCTTCTTGACCATATTGATTCACCAGATTCACAAATGCATTTACGGCAAAAGCGTAATGCTGCGTGGACACAGCAAAATGCTGTGGTGTAGGCTTGGCATCCAGATAGCGACTTTCCAGCAGCTCCGCCTGCTCAACGACCTGACGTGCATAACCGAGGAATTCCACGCCTTCCTTGGACAAAGAAATCCCCTTATTGGTACGCTCAAAAATGGTGATATGAATTTCTTCCTCCAGATCACGAATCGCGTTCGACAGACTGGGCTGGGAAATGAACAACCGCTTTGCCGCCTCATTCATGGAACCGCGATTGGCAACCTCAATGACGTATTTTAATTGTTGTAAGGTCAATGCATGATGTCCTTTCCGTTTGTGTTTCTTCTATTATATAATACATAATCACACTTCTAAGAAAAGGTATAGTCGTTACTTAAATGAGAACAGCCTCTCTCCCTAAGGTTTAAAAATATAAACACCTCCCTAAATGGAAATCTTCCTTCCAGGGAGGTGCTCTAGTTACGATGCTTTAATTAACGAATTTCACCATTCGTGGAGATCAGCTTTTGATACCAATAAAAGCTTTGTTTACGAATACGACGCAGATCCTTGAGATCAAACTCCTCACGATCCACATAGATAAACCCGTAACGCTTGCTGGAGCCCTGGTGGGTACTCACCAGATCAATTGCAGACCACGGACAGAAGCCGAACACTTCTACACCGTCTGTAATAGCCAGTTGAATCTGCTCGATATGTTTCTTGAAAAAGTCAATACGATAAGAGTCTTTCACTAGATCCCCTTCTTCAAGCTTGTCAAAAGCGCCCAAGCCATTCTCTGTCACAATCAAAGGCAAGTGGTAGCGAGAATAAATTTGGCGTAACGTGGATCTAAAACCGACCGGATCAATCTCCCAACCAAACTCCGTCGTTTGCAGGTTGGGGTTGACGGAACCTCGATATGCTCCGGGTTCACCCACAATTTCGTGCTGATCTCCTGTATGTGAAAAATCATTCCCGTCATCTAAACTTTCTCCTACGGTTTGAGAGGTATAATAATTAAATGCGATAAAGTCCGGGTTCCCCTTCGCTAATATATCCATATCCCCTTCTTCAATGACAGGCTCATAGCCTTTCTCGACCAAATAGCTCCAGGCAATATGATTGTATCGGCCAAACACAGCCATATCCAGATAGAGCCAGTTGCGAATGGCTGCATAGTTGTCCGCCGCCAGCGTATCTTCAGGCTTGGAACTGGCTGGATAGATAACCCCAATATTCGGTGCTGGTCCAATTTTCGCGTCAGGCAGCATCTCGTGGCACAATACCATCGCCTTCGCCTGTGCGACTAACATATGATGATTTTGTTGGTACAGTACCTTTTGCGGATTTTCCAGACTTGTATCTAATGTGCCAATAGAACCGGGATGGAGAATCAGCATGTTCTGCTCATTAATGGTTAACCAATATTTCACCCTGTCTCCAAAGTTCTCAAACAATGTTTTGGCATACTGTTCGAAGGCATCAATCGTCTCCCTTTTCGACCAACCGCCTTGTTGTTCAAGAGCATAAGGCAGATCAAAATGATACATGGTAACAATCGGTTCAATCCCGTATTTAATTAGTTCGTCAATTAATAAGCTGTAAAACGCGATTCCCTTCTGATTCACTTCACCTGCCCCCAGGGGATAAATACGTGTCCAAGCAATCGAGAAACGATATGCTTTAAAGCCCATTTCAGCCATCAGAGCTACGTCTTCTTTGAACATATGGTAATGATCACTGGTTACCTTAAAATCAGTGACTCCTTCAACGTGGTTAGCCATGTCAATCACAGAGGGGCCTTTTCCATCTTCGTCCCATGCACCCTCTACTTGATAAGCGGAAGTTGAACCTCCCCAGAAAAAATTTTCAGGAAATGCCTTCAATTGATTATGTTTCATGCTATAGTCCCTCCAGTTATCGTTATATCCTTCTGATTTTGCAATTCATGAATGTGATGATAGGCTTTCCTGTATCACACAACCAACGTTAGCAATACTTCATTTTTTTGAATTTGCTCCTGATTTGTCTCAAACACATCCACTTTATTTTTTGTAAGCGTGACGATGACAGGGGTCACGATTTCGTATCCTGCTTCTATAATCTGCTCCCTATCAAATTGGATTAACAAGTCCCCTTGTTTTACGATATCTCCTTCTTGAACGACTGGATTAAAATGCTTTCCTTTCAGCGCAACGGTATTAATTCCAATATGAATTAATATCTCCGTACCCGCCTTTGAAGTCAAGCCGATGGCGTGTCCTGTGGGAAACAGCGAGGTTACAACTCCATCTATAGGCGCTACGACCTCACCGACAGACGGCTCAATGGCTAAGCCTTTTCCCATCGCCCCTGTAGAAAATGCCGAATCATTCACTTGGCTCAATGGTATAGCCTTGCCTGTGATCGGGCTGTAGATCGTTTCTTTCTTGATGTCAACAGCCTTCGTTGCTGTAACAACAGGTTCTGGTTCTGCTGTTTTCACGGATTCAACTGTTTCTGGGGTCTCCTCCTTCACCTTGCTTTCATACCCAAAAATAAGGGTTAGTGCGGTTGCTGCCGCGAATGAGCAGGCAATGGCAATCACGTATAGCAAGGTTGGCGTATACACTGGAATCGCAAAAATGTTGTGAAACACATACGCCGTCATTTTCACTCCAAAATGTCCATTGATGGCACCGCCTAGAGCACCTGCGATAATGACAATCGGAATGACACGTTTATAGCGAAGCACCAGACCATACACAATCGGCTCTGTCACACCCGCCAGCAATCCTGTAATACTCGTGGAACCGGCAAGAGTTCTAAGTGTTTTATCTTTTCTCGCCTTCAGGAAGATACCAAATGCGACCCCAATTTGAGCAAATACAGCTGCTGCAGCCATCGCCTCAATCGGATCACCGCCAACACCGATATTTTGAATCGTGATCGGGGTAAAACCCCAGTGAAGTCCGAAGACGACCATAAAGGTCATAAAACCGCCAAGAACAATCCCTGACAAAATGCCACTTACACCGATTAACCATGTCACACCTGAAGAAATCCAATCTCCTACCCCTGTACCGAAAGGTCCGAAAGCCATCGCAGATAGCGGAACCATAATCATTAAAGCCAACATCGGAACTAAAAATAGCTGTAAATCCTTAAGAATGATCTTCTTCAAAAACTTATCTACCAACGCATAGATACTAATGGATATAAAAATCGGGAAAACACTGGCTGAGTAGTTCATCATGACCACCGGTATTCCTAAAAACGATACATCAGAGCCCTTGTCCATCAGCCCCGTAAAGTTGGGTTCCATGAGAGCCGCACCGATCACACCAGCTACATAAGGATTCGCCTTCAGCTTTATACCGAGCGTAATCCCTAGTAAAATCGGCAAAAAGTAAAATACAGCATTCCCAGCAGCAGACAGGATCAGATAGGTATCACTTGTTGCAGACATCCATCCTAGCAAGGTCAAAACCGTCAGGAGTGCTTTTATCATTCCCGAGCCCGCCATCGCTGGAATCAATGGGGAGAAACTACCGGAAATGACTTCAAAGATTGTGGATATGACCGATGTTTTTTTCCCACTGGATTCACTGGCTGCAGGGGAATTCGATCCAAAATCCCTGTTTTTCATGATCTCTGCATATACATAGGCAACATGGCTGCCAATAACAACTTGGAATTGTCCTCCGCTTTCAACAACGGTAATGATTCCCTCATGCTTCTCAAGCGCTTCTCTTTCGGCTTTTCGTGAATCCTTCAGGTCAAATCGGAGTCGTGTAGCACAATGGACAAGTCCATTGATATTTTCTTCTCCTCCAACGAGACGTACGATGTCTTCGCCCATTTTCTTATGATCCATGTTCATTCTCCTCTTGGGCAGATTGCCTGGAAACAAAAAAATACCTAAACGAAAGGCCTGTATGATCAAAGAAAATGATCACTGCCATTCATTTAGGTATCGCCTGCTTAACCAGTAACAATCCTTATATTTAAGTTGTGAGCCTACTATAAATCACTTAGAAATCGTTTGCAAGCTTTTTTTCTAAGAACTAGCTATATCATTTCTGGAGGTTACACGCTGTATATGAATCGTCAAATACACTTTTTCATCAATCGACATAGCACTTTCATGCTTTAACTCTAAATATTGATTGATTAATTGGGTGCATTGAAAAGCCTTCTCGTATTTATCTTTGACTTGGTCATACAAGAAATTATCCCCTGAAGCTAGTTGTTCTTGTTCATTGCTCAACAATCGTTGGGCAAAGTACTGCAAATGAGTAATAAACCGGGAATAATTGAACGAAGTTTCATCCAGTGTAATCTCGTAGTAATCGGTTACAATGTTGAAAATGTCATCAATAATCTCGGTAATCTCAACCGTTTGTTTCATTCCCTGACCGTCTTGTCTTGCATTTACAAAATGCATAGCAATAAAGCTTGCTTCATGCTCATCCATTTGGATGCCAAATTGAGCATGGATGATGTCCAATGCGTTCATTCCGATCATAAATTCTTTTTTGTAAAATTTTTTAATTTGCCATAACAGTGAATTTTTAAGTCCTACGGATTTTCTGTATCGAGAGATGGCAAATTGAATATGGTCAATCAGAGAAATATAGATATTGTCACTAAAAATATCTCCCATTTCCTTTTTTGCGCTGCCTACAATTTCATCCGCCACCTTTAAATACTCTACAGATGTTTCCCCAATAAGATCTATTAATTTTTGTGGGATTTTATCGGACTTTAATACAAAGGTTTTTTCTATTTTGTCTTCATCGACCCTCTGGCCATTTTTCTTTTTAAAGCCTAGACCATTCCCTATGACAACAAATTCATGACCCACCTGATTTTCGACTCGGATAACATTGTTGTTAAAAATTTGCCGGATGATCATTTATCTGCTCACCTCATTGATGTAATGACAAAGTTTGTAATAACAAAAAAAAACCAAATAACGACTAAATCAATTAGTCATTATTTGGGTATCGCCTGCTCACCAGTAACAATCCCGAAGGGCACTTCACCCCTCATTCAATTACTCTTACTATACCGCTTTCAATGCAGAATAACAATACAATCATGCCAAAAAACCGCCAAACACTCGGAATCCTTTGTGCTTAGCAGTTTTTTAGGTTCATGCTTAACTTTCTTGCTCTTTGCAAAACACCTCTTTGGCAACCTGAATGGCTGAGGCTGCCCGGGGCCATCCTACATAAAAGGCAAGCTGTGTAATGACTTCAACCAGTTCTTCCTCCGAAATCCCGTTTTCCTTGGCCAGGTTCAGATGATAAGGAAGTTGATTCACATGCTCACCCGCCACCAGAGCGGCAACTGTAATAAAACTCCGTTCCCTAAGAGACAACTCACTTCTTCTCCATACATCTCCAAAAAGAACATCCTCCGTATAGGTTACAAAAGCGGGTGCAAAATCACCTATCGTTTCCCGAACACTCGATTTGATTAATTTATGCTTCATACAATCATCTGGGCAAGTCCATTGCCAAAGGACCAATCCTCTAATTCAGTCTCTACCAGTGTCACAAAAACATCCTCCGGTCGGACTTTACATTCAATAGAGATGAGTTCGGCTAATCTTTGGTAAAAATCCTTTTTTTGTTCCGTAGTTCTACCCGATCCCATCGTAATTTGGATGTACAGCAGCTTGTCTGTTCTGGATACATTCAAATAATCGGGACTATAATAAAACTCGCTTTGCTTATGAGCATGAAAAACCTGAAAGTAATCTTTTTCCGGAACCTGAAAATGTTCGATCAAAGCATTCATGATACAGCAGCTAATGTCAGACAGCTCTTGCTCTGTGTATTGTTGCTCCATGTAGCCAACTCGTACAAATGGCATGTTCATCTCTCCTATCCGTTGGGATAAGATGATTGTACTCCCCTTACTTTCATCTGTATAATTGAAAATAATCATAAATATATTCAATTTCATCGATGGAGATGAGCAAGCGTGGATCTGAAAGAATTAACTACATTTCGTACCATAATCGAAGAAGGAACGTTTTCAAAAGCTGCTGTCAAATTAAACTACGCTCAGTCTACAGTCACGAACCAAATCCAGAGGCTTGAAAAAGAGCTGGGATTTCAACTTTTTAAAAGGGGTTGGGATGCGGAGTTAACGCCCCCGGGCAAACTATATGCCGAGGAGATAGACGGACTTATTCAGCATTGGAATTTTGTAATGGACCAGGCGAAGTCGCTAAAAAAGGAGGAGATCGGCACGCTCCATATCGGTGTGCTTGAAACGGTAGCGGCTACCTTACTCCCCTTGGCTCTGCAGCAGTTTCGAGAGCATAAACCGAATATTACATGTCATTTTACAGTTGGAAACACGGATGCACTCGCACATGCTTTGGTGGATGGTAAGCTGGATTTTGCTATCTCTGGGGAACCTCACTCCATTCCTTCCTTACACTTTGAATCCATATATCACGAACACATCGCCTTTATTGTGTCCCGTAATCATCCCTTCGCGGCAAAAAGTGAGCTTCAGCTCGAAGATCTGTACGCGTATCCGCTTATCGTCGGAGGTAAGAACTGCTTGTACCATATACGACTGGAGAAAGAGCTTTCACACTTCCCGGCGATGCCGTTTTTTTGTACTGTCAGTCAAATCTCGTCGATCCCCACGTTCGTAAAAACGATTCCTTCAGTTGGAGTGGTTCTATCGTCAATGCCTTTGCCGGAGGAACTGGTCACCGTCCCCCTCCAGTTAACAGACCCTAATATTGCCATTGGACTATTACAAAACAACCATCACCAGCAGTATATGTCTTCGGCCCGAAAGCTATTTATACAGCTGGTTAAGGAGCTTTGCAGGCTATAGCATCTATGCAAGACTACTAATAAGTTATATCATCTTTGCATAAAGAAAAAGCCGCTAAACACTCAGAAACCTGGTGTTTAGCGGCTTTACTATTTTGAAGGCCTAAGAAAATGTGGCCCTCTCTTTATTTTTATACTCTTGTTGTCATACCTGTTATTCCGCTTCGAGCGGTTTTTTCCACAGTCCCAGAATGAGCGCAGAAATCACGGAGCCAATTGCCACTGCAAGCAAGAACAGCAAAGCATGATTGGCAAGAGCTGCTACAAAAATTCCGCCATGTGGAGCTGGAAGATTGATTTGCCAGAACTGCGTCAGACCACCAGCAATCGCTGAACCTACAATACAAGAGGTTAAGACACGCAGAGGATCAGCAGCTGCGAATGGAATGGCTCCTTCCGTAATGAAGGACAATCCAAGTACATAGTTCGTCAAGCCAGACTTGCGCTCTTGCTCAGTAAACTTATTTTTGAAGAACGTCGAAGCTAATGCGATTGCCAGCGGAGGTACCATGCCGCCCGCCATAACAGCCGCCATCATAGCTCCGTTCGTGTTACCACTGGAAGTAAAGACACCGATCGAAAATGCGTAAGCTGCCTTGTTGAAAGGTCCACCCATGTCAATCGACATCATTCCGCCCAGGATCAGACCCAAAATAACTGCATTACCTGTTCCTAAATTGTTCAGAACGTTGACAAGCCACGTATTAATACCACCGAAAATTGGATCAAACAGGTAGAACATAATCGCGCCTGTAATTAGGAGTCCGAATACCGGGTATAACAAGATTGGTTTTAAACCATCCAGCGTTTTTGGTAGACCTGCAAAAGCTTTACGCAGGAAGATCACCACATAACCAGCCAGAAAACCTGCTGCCAGACCGCCAAGGAAACCTGCATTGGAGTTTACAGCCATCAGACCCCCAACCATACCTGGCATCAGTGCCGGGCGGTCTCCAATACTCATCGCGATAAATCCGGCCAGTATCGGAATCAGGAAGTGGAACGCACCTGTTCCGCCGCCAATCGTTTGTAACAGTTGGAAGAATACATTATCTTCTCCCGCTACCTGTTCAATCAAGAAGGAAATGGCTAGCAAGATCCCCCCGCCTACAACGAATGGTAGCATATGAGAAATACCGTTCATTAAATCCTTGTAGATTTTGCTGCCTACGCTGCTCTTCTCCGCTTTCGACTCTTCAGCGCTGCCTTTACCTTCACTACGATAAATTGGCGCATCGCCGTTCAGCGCTTTGCGGATCAGTTCCTCAGATTTACGAATACCGTCACTTACCGGTCTTTGTAATACAGGTTTACCATCAAATCTGGCCATTTCAACCTTCTTGTCAGCTGCGACGATTACTCCTTTGGCACGACGAATTTCATCCGCTGTCAGTACGTTTTGTGCGCCTTCCGAGCCATTCGTCTCTACACGGATATTTACACCCATTTCTTTCGCTTTCTTAATAAGAGCATCTTCAGCCATAAACGTGTGTGCAATGCCTGTAGGACAAGCGGTCACTGCAACCACAAACTCGTCAGAATTCGGATTGCCAACGATAACGTCTGGCGTTTGCTGCGCTTTGGCTGCCTCTTTCTTAGCCTCTTTTGCTTTTTTGGCAGCTTCTTCTTCCGCCTGCTTGGTATCAAACAACACAGATACTTCATCCGGTGTTTGCGTTTTCATAAGGTTCCCGATAAAATCGGTATCAATTAAGAGCCGGGAAAGGGCTGCCAGTGTGCGAAGATGCGTATTTGCTGCTCCCTCTGGAGCCGCAATCATAAAGAACACTTTTGCCGGCTCACCGTCCAACGATTCGAATTCTACGCCTTTACTGCTTTTGGCGAAAACGACAGTCGCTTCATTCACAGCTTTGGTCTTGGCATGCGGCATCGCAATGCCGCCGCCGATTCCAGTGCTGGACTCTGCTTCACGTTTGTAAATCATTTCTTTAAACAAGGCACGGTCATTAATACGTCCACTTGCTTCGAGACTAGCGATGAGCTCCTCAATCGCCTCGTCCTTTGTCGTCGCCTGCAGGTCCATGATCATCGTTTCTTTAATCATCAGGTCTGTTATTCTCATTTTTCACACTCTCCTAAGTTCGGTCAGCGTGTCGATACACGCATAATAAGCTCATGATGCAGCCGGATTACCGTTTTGAAATCGTGACTTGCGGCCGTAATTGTTCAATTTTCTCTCTAGTAGCCAGATCATCGGAAAACGCAGTTGCGCTTCCGGATGCCACTCCTGCACGGAATGCTTCGATCGGATCGCCATGAAGAGCCAGCGTACCCACGAATCCAGCAATCATTGAATCACCTGCGCCTACAGAATTTTTAACCGTTCCTGCTGGTACATTTGCGTGATACACTTCATCTGCCGTAATGAACAAAGCCCCTTCTCCTGCCATGGAAATCAGTACATTTTTTGCACCTGCTTCCAGCAGCTTACGACCGTAAGTGACGATCTCCTCCTTTGAGTGAATAGTTACGCCAAACAACTCAGCCAACTCGTGGTGATTTGGCTTGATGAGCAGCGGTTTATGAACCAGTGCCTTCATCAGCGCCTCACCTGTGGTGTCGATGACGAATTCAGCCCCAGTTTGCTGGCATACGCTAATCAGCCGATCATAGAAGTCTCCTCCAAGTGACGGCGGGATACTTCCCGACAAGACGACAATGTCATTTTTCTGGAGTGCGGCCAGCTTTTGCACCAACGCATCGGCCTCTTGCTCACGAATCACAGGTCCCAAACCGTTAATTTCCGTTTCATCGCCATGCTTGAGTTTAATGTTAATCCGTGTGTCATCTTCGATCATTACAAAATCAGTTTTAATGGATTCTTCCCGCAATGTATCGTCGATAAACCTGCCTGTGAATCCTCCTAGAAAGCCGATCGCCGTGCTATCTGCTCCCAGCTGGTTTAGTACACGTGATACATTAATTCCTTTACCACCTGGCAATTTCAAATCACGTTTCATCCGGTTCAAATCACCAAGCTTCAAATCGTCAACTTCCACGATATAATCAATGGAAGGGTTCAGCGTTACTGTATATATCATTGTTATCCCTCGATTATCTTAGTTTTCTGAGCGATGGATCGGCGTGAGCGTTCTGGCATCGATTCGGTAATAAGTATAGCTTCCTTGAGCTCGAACAGTTTGGCGAAGGTTACTTCTCCAATTTTGCTGGAATCGGCCAACACATACGTTTTGCCTGACAACTGATGGGCTCGCCGCTTGATTAGCGCCTCTTCAGGATCAGGAGTTGTATACCCCATTTCCATATCCACCCCGTTCGTTCCTAGAAAGCACTTGTCGAATCGAAAATTGTCCAAATTTTGTAGGGCAATACTGCCAATTACGGCTTTGGTATGAATTTTCATCATCCCTCCCAGTAGATAGCTTCTGATTCTTTTACTTACCAGTGCTTCTACGTGGGATAGACCATTCGTCACGACCGTCACGTCTTTAGCTTCAATGTAAGGAATCATCGCCATCGTTGTTGTTCCCGCATCCAGATAAATACATTCGCCATCCAAAATTTCTTTGGCTGCCATGCGGGCGACTGCGTTTTTTTGTTGAACGTTTTTGAATGTTTTTTCTTCCATGCCAGGTTCCTGACTTTTCTGATTCAGTAAGGTTGCCCCACCATGAATCCGTTTTAGCAACTGACGGCCCTCAAGATCTATCAAATCGCGCCGAATTGTTGATTCAGAAGCTCCCAACAGATCAGCCAATTCCTGCAACTTTACAACACCACGTTCTTGTAAGCGCTGTATTATTAACTTGTATCTTTCCTCCGTCAGCATCTTCATTCCCCCAACTGTTTATATCGTACCACAAACCTGATAAAAAACAATCATTTTTCTCCAAAAAGATTCAAAAAAATTCATTCCAACTTCATTTTTTTACAAAATGGTGAATTCCCGCTCTAATCGACATGATTGCGTTTACATTTTAAAGAAAATTCATCTACTTTTATGTAAATTCATTCTTCTTACATAGGAATTCAGCAGTAAACGTTCAAAAACGTTCTAAAGCTTCCATCAGTACTATTTTACCATTATGCGCACAATTCGTCCCAATTTCCCTGAAACCTCATTCAGCTCATACGTAACCATTCCTGATGAGCATTAGGCACCTGTGTACACTAGCGCTGTATTTTAAAATAACAAGAGCCATGACTGCGTGCATACCGCATTCATGGCTCACCTTGTTATGATACATATTCACCCTCAATAATCTTCTCCAGATAATCTTCCGGCTGTGCAAGAAACTCAGCAAAGCTGCACACATCCGCATATTCCTGATGCTCCTCGTCATAATAACCCAGGCACTTCTGCTTTGGATTCCACACCAATATAATATCCGAGTAATTATCTACGTTTAGAGACAGACGCAACAGCTTTTGCCGACCTACCTTCATCTCAACCGTATCGATAATTGAAAAGAACTCAACAAATTGAATATCAAGATCATTTTCTGGCAGGTTCACACGGAGTTGATTCCCTGTCAGAAAGGCTATTAAATCCTTCGGAAGCTTGTAGCTTTTCAAAGCATGTCGTTTATTTTCCAGATTATGAAATGCCGGAGGCTCTACAGACTTTAAATACTCAGCCATTTCTACGTTTTTATTACTTAGTGCAATTGTATATGCCCGTTCTCCATCTTTTTCTGCCAGCGTCACATCAGCGCCTAGTTGAACCAAATACTTCACCATCGAAAAATCGTTGTTGCGCGCCGCCACTGTCAAAGGCGTGGCTTTATATGGATATACCATATTAGGGGCATTGAAATTAATATCTACGCCATGTTCCAATAGTAAAGCTACTGTTTTCAAGTCATGCTCACTAACTGCGTTGCGGAGTGTTGCTCCAGCATGCTGCTTCATATCGAGGCCCAGCTCATGGATAAGCAGCATATTACTTTTGTTACCGTAGTAGGCTTGCTCATAAGCACCAGATTTGACATGATTTTTACCGTCCTGCTTGGCGCCATGGGCGACCACATAACGGACAACCTCTTCGGTACCATAGCGAACAGCCGTCAGGAATGCGGGATTATCCTTTACATTAAGTTGAACCCCCTCATCGACCAGTAGCTTCAAGACTTCCATTTGCCCAGTTATGAGTGTAATATCCAGTGGACTTAATGTCGTATATTTGCTGAGTACGATCCCTTGTTCTATATCCCAGCCTTCGGTCAGCGCCTGGCGTAAAGCGGATATATTGCCTTGAACGATATGCATCGCTATCTCAGGAAGAACCTTGAAATTGCCTACATCTTTTAATTTAATCATGGTTATTACCTCACTCTTTATGTATCTACTATTAATCATGTATATCTATTTTATACCAACCTCTCTTTTATATAAATCCAACAGATTCCCCAAAATTCATTATTCACTCTATCGCAAACAAGTGAGTAATAGAGGTCAAAATACCTTATAGAAGCTATAATTGTATTATGATTCTGTATACCCTGTGCAACCGAAAAGGAGAACATATGAATAGCATTCAATATTTGTCCCAATTTAATTTGCTTCATAGTCTCTCATTAGAAGATTTAATTGAAATGGATCAAATGACCTCCATTACGACTATACCGAAAAAAAACTTTATACAAACTCCAGAGACCTTTTCCGAGGGACTTTATTTTGTGAAAAAGGGCAAAGTACGTCTATATAAGCTAAATGCTGACGGGAAGCAATTTACTTTGGATATCCTCCGCGAGGGAAATGTATTTGGTGAAATGGATATGATTTCACTAGGAACAAGGGAGATGTATATAGAAACGATAGAAGAATGCGATATCTGCCGTATGGACAAAGACCGATTCGAGCATTTTTTAATAGAACATCCCAGGTTCATGATGAACATGATCAAGGTGTTAAGTGACCGAATTTCAGGAATGAGCAGTCTGGCCCAGCATTTAGCTTTGGGAAATTTACAGGATAAAATTTTGTATATTCTTCTGAAATTGTCCGATCAGTTCGCCCTCCAAAGCCGTGATGAGTATTGCAAAATCAATTTCCCTCTCTCTCATCAAGAAATTGCGAATCTGGTCGGGGCCACCCGTGAGGCTGTAACAGCTGCTCTTCAGGAGCTTGTCAAAGAAAAGGTCATTAAAACCGGCTTTAAGACGGTTTACATCCATCGCGAAAAGTTAGTGAAGTTGTAAACTACATTACATCTATACTCCACCCCAAAAAAGTATCGTATACCTATCAGACAATTTACGATATGGAGTGGATGAAATGTTACAACGAAAAGGTGCTCGCAAAGGGTCAGATATTCCTAGTGATGTGCTTCAGCTGCTACAGCAGGGGCGGCTTCAGACGGCGAATCTCACCGAATGGCTGGCTGTCGATCATGTTGTACTATTGCAAAATACTCTTGATGAATTTGACTTGCAGCAATCATTCGATGTCTTCCTGACCGAATTGAATGAGCTGAAGGAAAAGAAGATCATGAAAATGATACCCGCAATCGCGCGAGCGTGGCTTCATGTGTTTGAGCAACAAGCGATAGAAGAACGTATTCGCATCTTTGATGCGATGGCCTCGCATCTTTCAGACAGCATTCGCTGCTGGGCTGCCTACATCATCGGGGTTGATCCCTGTTTAAGTGTAGAGGAAAAATTGGCTGGCATTCGCCCCTTTGCAGCGGATTCCCATTTCGGAGTACGTGAAATAGCCTGGATGGCCGTGAGAGAATCCATATCCTTGCAACTGCTTGAAGGGCTTGCCCTGTTAGACAGTTGGGTGCGAGATGAGGATGCTAACATACGTCGTTTTGCCATTGAATTAACCCGGCCACAAGGCGTTTGGGCCAAGCACATCCCTGAACTAAAAGAACATCCCGAGTTGGCTCTTCCTCTCTTGAAGGCTGTTCAGTCCGATCCGGTCAAATATGTCCAGGACTCCGTTGGCAATTGGTTGAATGATGCCAGCAAAACCAACCCGGAATGGGTTCTTCAAGTTTGTAATGCATGGCTGATGGCTTCGGATACTAAAGAAACGAAGCGAATAGTAACCCGTGCCCAAAGAAGCTTGAACAAAGAGAAATAATTATAAGACTCCTCCCCATCCAATCCATATCTAGAATATTCACATAAACTATGATATTTATCTGGAGTATTGGGAATGAGGAATTCCTATGTCTATTATTCGAATCTATCTGGAAGCAGACAGTATCGTATCTGGAAACATTGCTATCACAACAAGTATCAATGTCACTCCAGTGGTTAATCGTTACACAGCTATTGTCGTGCTTGGTAATATATTTGGTGGAGTGACCACTATCCCAGCACAATATTTCATGAATGATAGTGGTACTTCAGTCGCGACAAACAGTCTTGTTGTTCCGACCAGTAGCGGATACTACAATGTATTTGTAAATGGGACGTTGCAGCGAGGCGGCTTAACAACGCTTTCTGCTACAAACCTAATTATAAATACAGGCCTGATTGTTGGCGCGACAGTAGTCGTTGAAGTTATTAATTTCAACTCTAGTGCCTCCTCAACCTCTGTCAACAATGTTACAGTAACGACTACCATAAGCGACTGAGCTACGTAAAACAGGACAAACGCCTCTTTTTTATAATTTTATAAAAGGGTAAAATTTCCTTTGTAAATATGAAACAGAGGGAGTTATTTCCATGAAATTCAATTTTGTGCATTTCCGATTTTATGTTATTGCACTGATCGCAGTGCTCATGCTTACCAGCTGCACCTCAAAAAATGCTGCAACTGCAGTCCAAACAAATTCTGATGTAGACAATGCGACTCATAGTACAACAGTTGTAGACAAAGAAAGTCAGCCTGTTCTACCCGTCACAGAGTCGCTGCCTCATACCGTTACCTCGGATGAGGATCTTGTGGCTCTTACCATTCCCGCTGGCTGGCGTAAATTTAAACAGGGACAACTGGATTCGGTGCTTAGTGTTTGTGACAAAGAAAAAAAGAATGTAGGTCTGGTTTTCCGTGTCCCCAAGTCAGCTTTTGCAAATAATATGACGCTCGACGAATTCGTACAGCAACGTGAAGAAATCTCCGCATTGGGCCTAGAAAACTTTAAGGCTGTGGATACTACCCCAATCCAGATTGATTCCACAACCGCCAGAACAGCCGATTATAGCGGGAAATACAATGGCCAACAGGTCTATTACTTCAGTGCCATGTTAGAGAGTAAGCAGCACTATCTTCAAGTATTAATCTATTCAAGGGGAGGCTCTGCAGTAGAACAACATCACGAATTTGCAACTATAGCCAGCTCCTTGAAAGTCTTAAGCGACTCACAAGTTAAGCCAGACCTTCGCTCAACAACTATTTTGAAAACATTTAAAAGTGAAGATGCCACGCAACAAATTCGTCTCCCTTATATATGGAAGACTGGTTTAATTCTTAATCCAGATGCGCTAATTCAAGCTTGGTATGAAAAAAACGATGCATACATGACGATCATCAAGGATTGGAAATCCGAACTGCCGTATGAGAAATCCTCAATGATCACATTAAAAGATTACGCTGAGTTTTCAGCTCAATTAGTACTCAAAAGGTCTGGAAAAGGGATTATTTCGACGGGACCAGTAAAGGTCAATATAAACGGGAATCAAGGCTTGCAATACGAAGTATGGGTAGAGAGTGATAAAGTAAAAATTGTATATCTAATCACTTATTTGGAACATTCCGACTCATTCTCTCAAATTATTTTTTGGACGAGAGCTGATTATTACGATAATCAAAAATCTGAATTTCAAAGATACACCAAAACATACAGAGAAGAAGAAATATAGACATGATAAAATCCGCCAAACACTTAGGAATCTTTGTGTTAAGCGGATTTTGTCTATATGACTATCACAGCTTGAAATTCTAAAAGCTTCCCCTTGTTTAGATAGGAGATGTTACTTGTACATCCTTTTATTTTTTGTGGGCTAATAAGAGATTAACTATGGTATCCAGCTGAAGGCCTTTCCATAGCTCACTATGCAGAATCTGATTAGCCCCTTCATCTTCTGAACCGTATACAAAGATGTGATCTCCCATATACTCGGGTAAAACCTCAAGTGAAATATTTTCAAATCCTTCTTTCATATTCAATGCCTTCTTGGTAGGTGGCAGCTTTAGCATCTGATAAATGGTCGGACTTCCGTAATTGCCGCCTTTCGCTGCCAAAACATATATCGATTTATTGGCGACTTGTACAATTGAAACCGTCTCTCCGTCCTTAACGATACCTTGAATTTTCATTCTGGCCTCTGCAGCTTTCTTCTCGTATTCAGTAAACCACTGCTCGGCTTCTTTCTGCTTGCCAAAGATTTCACTGATTCTACGGAATTTATCCAGTGCTTGCACTGCCGCTTGTCCATCGCTGTTGGATGTTGTCGCTGTATGATTAGCCTTCGTTTGCGAACTTCCATTTGTATTCGTCGGAGCCGAGCAAGCTCCCAGCATCAATGATAAACACAGCATAATCATCATGGCCGTTATTTTAACTCTTCCGTGCATGAGCCTGCGATACAAGGTCGGGCTTAAGAGGTTCGATGCCCTGCCAATACAACTGCTGCAACAACTCGTATACAAATTGATGAAACAAGGCTTTAACATGCAGTTTGCCAAGTCCAGAAGCTCCACGCCATTCTTGCTCCAACAGCTTCACTTTCTCGTACAGGGACAGCGGGTAATGTGGTGCGAAAGCATACTGATTCTGAAAGGGATTTTCCTTTTCCAGCAATTGTGCTATCTCTTTGCGATCAGGCAGGGCCAACGTCGCCCTGTACAAAATGATGTAATATTCAAGCACATCCTCCGCCAGGATACTCAGGCACATTCCTTTTCCGCCATGCAGTACATGGAAACGCTCTATCCTGTGAATACTGTTATCCAACCGTACCCGTGGACTTCCACGCACGGCATATAAGAACGCACTGGCAGGAAGTCGATAGGCTCGAAGCTCCTCTCCTTTTTCGATCTTCCTATGACGAACATCCATCACCTGTATAAAAACATGATTCCACAGCAAAATGTGATCGTTCAACTTCATTACTACCGCTCAGCCCCCATCCAAACCGTTCCTTCAGTTCTTATTCCGTCCTATCAGAATTAAATTTATTATAATTGATAATCATTCTCACAAGCAATCGAATATATCCAACTTCCTCTGAATAGTTTAAAACCATTAATTATGTATGTATATATCAAAATATAAGTAAAAAAGCCCTGCAAAAGGGCTATCTTTCTTGCGATTCATTCTACTGTCGATTAAAGCTCTACCTGTATGGCTATGTTCCAAATCGTTTGCGGTACCCGCATTTTCGGCATAACTCTTCTACCGCTTCTCTTTTGGAGAACCCGAAGTACAGACGGTTTGCACGCTCCCCTTCCACAATGTCGGAAAAAGATTGCTCATGCACATTACCTAAATTAATGACACCTTCTCCATCCAGACAGCAAGGGACCACCGTTCCATCCACCAATATCGCTGCTTGGCTACGGAGTGCATGGCAAAAGCCTTTTCCGTCATCTTCCGGGGCACTGAGGCTCGGCCATTCAAATTCGTGGTCCTGATTCAAATAAACGTTTGGTGCGATTTTGACCCCACTACCCGGTATCACCTTTTCCTCAATCCGATAGTCCAGTCCAAACTCTTGCTCCAGTCGTTCAAGTGTTTCCCGATTGCGCTGACGCTGCACATTAGTCAAATTATCTTCAGTCAAGTTCCAGAGACGGAACGAAATAATGACATTGTGTTTCACCGCTTCTCTTACAAACGTGAAAATATTACCCAAATATCCTTCTCGATCCACGGAGCCTTCATGTCCGTCAAAACTATGGAGAGAGAAGTTCATCTGACGCAGCGCTGGTTGCCCAAGCAGCTTATGTCCGGTCTTCGGCAGCAAGGTACCATTAGTGGTAATATTGACCTTTAAGCCTTTCTCATGAGCACTTTCCAGTAAAAGATCAATTTTCGGATGGAGCAACGGCTCTCCTTTTACATGCAAATAGATATAATCTGTATGTGGTTTGACCTGATCAAGCACATTTCGAAAGACTTCCGGATCAATAAATTTTTTGACACGCTGTGTTTGAGGACAAAAGCTGCATGCGAGATTGCAAATGCTCGTTATCTCAATGTATACCTTTTTAAAAGTTTTCAACATGATTTCCCCATTCTAACCTTCATCCTGAGCATCTTGTTTATGCTCACTAATCTTATGATTATAACGGGTTATCACCGACAGGTAAACTCTCCAGTCTCCCCCTTGGTGTGGGCATCAAATGCTCGACACCTACGCCTATCCAAGATTTGTTTGATATTTTCTATTGACCCTAGGTCTGACCTAAGGTTTATAGTGGAGTTATTCAAATATCAGTAAGGAGTCCTCTCATTGAAAGAACACATTACGATCAGCCAGCTTGCTCAGCTTATGAATGTATCTGTACATCAACTGCGATATTTTGAAGAAAAGGGAATCATCTATCCATCACATACTGAAGAAAATCAATATCGGATGTACGGGCTTCATGAGATTTATCAGCTATCGCATATTTTATTACTACGTAAATTAAATGTCCCTGTCGGTCAGATTCAAGAATGTATGACTTCCTATGCTGCCGATGATTATAACCAGCTTTTAGAGCATTCGTTGCAAAAAGTACAAGCTGAAATAGCTAACTTAAAGATGCATGAACAGTTTATTCACAAAGTGTTAGAAGAATATAATAATCGGACCCAGCAGGGCGATGAGTATCAAGTCAAACGATTAGGTCCCCGTCATTTAAAGCTATGGTTTGCATTGGAGAATGGTCAAGAGTTCACTGCCGGAAACCTATTTGAACACCGCCCTGCCCCACCTCGATTATTTGAAAATGACATGCATTACTTGCCTGATGCTGGACAGTTGAAGCTGTGTTATGAAACGGCGGATGTGGCTGACTATATTCTGGAAGAAGGCAACTATCTTTATAAGCATCTTTCCGTCATTGAAGAACCTGAGATTGATTATGAGATCAAACAAATGGAACGATATGTAGCTCATCACCAATATAACTGCCAAAGCAAGACCATTCTAGTAGAAAAATCTTATCTTTCGATGTTCGACAACAACAAGCTACAATATGAAATTCAAGTCAAAGTAGAATAAATCTTGGAGGTGTTACATGAGTGCAAAATCTTTTGACATTGTTGCATACCAAAAACAAGACCATGAAGCTGTTTGCAGTCTTTTAGTCGAATCGTTTAAAGCAAAATTCCAATCTCTTGTTACACTAAAGGATCAAGCTATACAGCAGTTGTTAATGCAGGTTTGGGTTCAAAATCCTTATTCTACATCTATGAAACAATTTGTAGCTAAAGAAAACGAAGAAGTTATCGGTGTTCTTTCCCTTAAATGGAAACCCTCCTACTCTTCATTTCCTGAAACAAACCCCATTTCTTTGAAGTAAAACAATCCAAATATAATGGGTTACGGCATTTTTGGTTCAAGGAGCCTGTATGGCATCTGATGAGTTGGAAAGAGAACCTGCATTCGAGGAGAGAGCATCATTGAAAAAAACACTCAAGCTTACTTTTGGTATTGCGGCAGCTCTGGCTGCTGTCTCGGTACTCATTGTTCTATATCAAAATTCCTACAAGATGACAGAAGAAAAAATACAAATCACGACACCTAAAGGGCTGTTAACAGGTACATTAACTTTGCCTAAAAACTACTCGGGAAAGATTGGTTTGGTTGTTTTTGTCCATGGGGATGGTCCTATTAATGACACCTATGATGATGGATACAAACCACTGTGGGAAAAGTTCGCTTCCAAGGGTTATGCCTCCTTGTCACTGAATAAGCCCGGTATTAACAGCGCTCCTGGTAACTGGCTCGCCCAAAGCATGGAGGACCGCGCACAGGAGATCCGATATGCAATAGACTGGGCAAGAAGCTTACCTATGATTGATAAGCAAAAAATCGGCCTATGGGGAGCCAGTCAAGCAGGATGGATCATTCCGAAGATCGTTAAAGAGGAGCATGATATTGCATTCAGCATCCTTGTATCGCCTGCCGTGAACTGGATTTCCCAAGGACAATTTAATACCAGAAAAGAACTGGAGCGAGAAGGAGTTACTCCGCAAGAAATTCAAAAGACATTGAACTACGATCAAGAGATTCTACAGTTACTGAAAAGACAGGCTTCTTATGAAGAATATCTAAGCATAGCCGATCCTGACGATATGATTTCCAAAGAAAGATGGAGCTTTATACGCAAAAATTTTCTGTCTGATTCCACCGAAGAATTAAGTCACTTCCATACTCCTGTACTCTTGGTTCTGGCTGGAAAAGATATTAATGTCGATGCAAAGGATACCGAGCGAGTCTATCGCCAGAAAATACCTCCAGAACTGCTGTCCGTGATTCATTTACCTGAAGCCGACCACTCCATGATGGATGAAAAAATCGCGCGTTCAAAATATCTAACTTTTTTAACAGCCGTATTCGCCCCAAGAAAATTGGTGAATGACGAGTATCTCGAAATCCTTGCCAATTATGTCAGTGAGCGTTAAACAATGATGTTTTTTCCACACTTCTTTTGAATATGCTGATAAAAAATCCATCTTTTTTGAGTATACGATTTTCTTAATGCGGTCTACAGACAGTCCGTATTGTTCTGAGAGTTCGTCAATGGGCAGCCCATGTCTGCAAATAACTAGTCCTTGCACTCGTGAATAATGGGTTGCAATTCAAAAAAGACGTCTATTTCCCTGTAGGATCTGTTTTCTGTGCATTCAGTTACGCGCTCATTCAACTCATAACTGTTCTCGGTTAGACTGGGAATAGATCTATAAACAACAAAAAAACGGCATCTCTGCCGTTTTTCTAAAAGGATGGACTCTCAGGGACTCGAACCCTGGACCAATTGATTAAGAGTCAACTGCTCTACCAACTGAGCTAAGAGTCCATAATAAAAGTTTGGTGGAGCCTAGGGGGATCGAACCCCTGACCTCATCGCTGCCAGCGATGCGCTCTCCCAGCTGAGCTAAGGCCCCATCATAAGCAAGTTTTATCAACGTTTCAAGCGACTTCTATATCATATAAAATATTTAACCCTGTGTCAATACTTTTATAAAAAAATATAATTTTCTCCCTTTATGGCCCAGAAAAGATACAGTCAGCGATCAGTCGCTGGCTGTATCTTTAGATAACAGTGTTTTCAGTTCCTTCATAAACATATTGATGTCTTTAAACTGACGATAGACGGACGCAAAACGTACGTAGGCGACTTCATCCACTGGGTAAAGCTGTTCCATGACCAGCTCACCAATCTGCTGGCTATCCACTTCTGTGGCTGCTGTGTTGCGGATAGCGTTCTCCACCTGGGATACGATCATATCCAGTTGCTCGACGGATACTGGACGCTTCTCGCAGGCTCGAATGAGACCGCGCAGCATTTTATCACGACTAAACTCTTCACGGCTGCCGTCTTTTTTGATGACCATGAGAGGGGTTTCCTCCACCATTTCAAAGGTGGTAAAACGCCTGGCACACTGCTCACATTCACGGCGGCGACGGATGGACTTGTTATCATTCGCAGGTCGCGAATCCAGCACTTTCGTGCCATTGTAGGCACAATACGGACATTTCATAATCTCACCACTTTCTTTTTCCAATAAATTCCCGAAGACTTTTAGTAATAATTTTGTCAAAACAGATCATAATATGTTTACCATATCGCGAGGAGGTGAACAACAATGGCACAAGGAAACAATGGCAACTCCAACAATCTGGTAGTCAGCAGATCCTCCGGCGCTCTGGAGCAAATGAAATTTGAAATCGCTCAAGAGTTGGGTATCAGCATTCCTCAAGATGGATACCAAGGTAATATGACTTCCTATGAGAACGGTTCGATCGGGGGCTACATCACAAAACGCCTCGTAACGATCGCCGAACAACAATTGGCAGGTCAATACCAATAATCGCGGTAATAATGCAAAATAACAAGAAAAAGTGTCTGGATGGGCTGGTAAAAACAGCCTGTCCAACGCTTTTTTCATTTTAAAGCGAAAAGCTCATCATGTCATTAACTTGGATTTAAAAATCATTATAAATTTTCGTGTATTGCCTGTAGTAATAAATGACCCGCTGTACATAATGTCGTGTTTCACCAAAAGGGATTTGCTTGATGGACTCTTCTTTTCCATCCCACACTCCCTTATCCAGCCACTCTTGAACTTTACCCGGCCCTGCATTGTAAGCAGCTACGATTGCTACAGGATTATCCTGAAACTTTATGGATAGGTTATGCAAATACCAGGTTCCCAGCTCAATATTGGTGCCAGGCTCGTGCTTGACACTGTCCAGCGGAACCTTTTGAATCTGGGCGCTGTCCATAATCCAATTTGCCGTATTCGGCATAATCTGCATCAGCCCTAGCGCCCCCTTATGTGACTGCTTACTGGTTTTAAAATTGGTTTCTACACGGATAATAGACGCCACCAAAAATGGGTCTACTTCATACGTCTGTGAATACTGCCGAATCTCATCCTTATATTGAATTGGATAGAACCAGGACATCCAATTTGAATTAAGGAATAGAATCAGGACAAACCCGACAAACAAAATGAGCAGGACTCTTTTCTTTCGCAAAATATTCATGCAAGTCCCTTCCGCTGCCAAAATTGATCAATTTGTCGCTTCGTCTCAGTCTGTGTTCCGCTATTATCAATAACGATATCGGCCAAGCTTTTCTTTTGCTCAATATCCATTTGTGCGGACAGCCGAAGTCCAGCTTGCTCCTCCGTCAGACCGTCTCTGAGCACCAGACGCTGGAGCTGAATATCACGTGGTACGTACACAACCATAATTTCCTCGTACAAGCTCTCAAGCCCCGACTCGTACAGTAACGGAATATCTGCCAAAACAAGCTTGTTCGGCTGTTCCCGTTCGAATGCTTCCATGCGCATACGCATTTCCTCACGAATAGCAGGATGTGTAATATCGTTAAGTGCCTGCCGCTGGGCAGGGTCTCCGAATACAATCTCCCCCAGTTTTTTGCGAAGCAGAGTTCCGTCACTGTTCACTATAGCTTGTCCAAAATGCTGAATGACCGCCGCCAACACCGGATGCCCCGGAAGCATCACTTCCCGGGCAATGGCATCTGCGTCGATCAGCAGCGCACCTTTGGCGACCAAAAGAGCCGACACGGTGCTTTTTCCGGTAGCAATACCTCCGGTTAATCCGATATTCATGCTCTTTCACCTCATAACAGCTTCAATATGCCCATCATAATCAGTAATAATGCCGGCAATACACCCAGCGCCTTCATAAATCGAAATGCTGATAGAAAAAAGCCTGCCTTCATCCCTGCAATCAAAAATGTTCCACTGAATAACGTAATAGCCAGCGCAGTAGACAGTGGCTGAAAACCAAGCATAGCTGCCCCGAGTCCCGCTCCGAACGCATCGACCGATAATGCAATACCCAGCCAAACCGCTTCGGTAGCAGATATACTGCCGGAACGGTCCATATCCGCAGCAGACGGGCTTCGAAGAATCCGAATAACAAGCCCCCATTTGCGAAGCTCCAGAGAAAATACTGTTCGTTCCTGCTGCTCCACAGAAGCTTCTGCCGACAGATCTTTTCTTGAGCTAGGGAAAGACTCGGTATCAGCATTCTCTACACCCTTCTTCTCCCCAAGAACAGATCTGCTCGCTGGATCAGTCTGTTTTGTAAGAAGCAAACCCCGAGAGGGCTCCACTGAATCCTCTGGCAAATCCTCTTTGCGGTGCAGAGCTTGAATCAAAGAGTAACAGCCGATACAGATCAGGATGACAGCACCGAAAACGGTAGTATATACAGGAGACAGGGCACGAGATAGTAATGCGCCCAATTGCATGGATATGCCGATCACCAAACCTGAACATACGGAGATGATAGCAATCGACAACAGTGGAATTTTCATTTTGCGCAGACCATATGTAACACCGACTCCGAAACTGTCCAAACTTAGCGCAAATGCCAGTAACAGCAGGGCTCCCCAATGATTAGCCACTCCAATTCCCTCCCATTGCGAAGGCAGGGCCTTATAACAACCGAAACCCTCCGCAGTATTGGTACTTGGAACAATATATGAGAGGGATGGGCTTGGGGTGACTGTGCTTGTTTAGCGCAGAGGCTGGCAGACCGGACAATGATGTGTGCCCCGTCCGGCTACGACAGATTTTTCGATCAATGTACCACAGTTGATGCAAGGCTTCGCGTTACGTCCATAGATTTGCAATTGATGCTGGAAGTCGCCCGCTTCGCCCTGTCCATTCACGAATGATTTAATGGACGAGCCTCCAACCTGAATGGACGCACCTAGCGTGGAGACAATAGCTTCATGCAAGACATGAAATTGGCTATCCGTTAGGCTTTTGGCTGGCTGTGCTGGATGAATCCCCGCCTTAAACAACGATTCATCTACATAGATATTCCCGATGCCCACCACATATGACTGGTTTAACAGCGCTGCCTTGATCGAAGTCGAACGAGTTCCAACAGCGGCACGCAGCATTTCTGGTGTAAAGGCCTCGTCCATCGGTTCCAGACCAAGTTTGTTCAGCGGCTTTTCCAGCAAATCCTGTCCTGCTGGAAATAAGTGCATCGTGCCAAACTGGCGCACATCCTGATAACGCAACTCCGTACCATCTTTAAAATGAAAGATGACATGGGTATGCTTTTCCACAGGATCATGTTGTGAATATAATCCATATCGTCCTTCCATTCGAAGATGGGAGACCAGCACCAGCCCGTCCAGCAAAATCCGCAGAAACTTTCCGCGTCTCTCCACCCCTGTAATCCGGTGATCGGCCAATTCCATCGCAAAAGCGTGGATATCATCGGGCCGTTGAATGATCCGCGGCAGATTCACAGTGACATGATCTATATGTTTATCAACGATAAGCTCGTTTAGCGTTCGTTTAATGGTTTCTACTTCCGGTAATTCCGGCATGATGTCTTCACCTCACCCTATATTATAACGGAAGCAGCGTCAAATTGGGACTATCTACTCATTGAAATATCTTATTTGGCCTCATACCAATTGCTGCCATAGCTTACTTCGGCTTTGAGCGGCACAGCCAGCTTTAATGCAGCTTCCATGGTAGCAGGGACAAGCTCTTTCATCGTTTCCATTTCCTCAGGCGGAACCTCGAATACAAGCTCATCATGTACTTGGAGCAGCATTCTGCTACGAAGATTACGTTCACGTAGCGCTTTATCCATCTGTACCATCGCCAACTTGATAATATCGGCTGCGGTGCCTTGAATCGGCGTATTCATCGCTGTACGCTCGGCGAATGAACGCAGGTTGAAATTGCTGGCGTTAATCTCCGGCAAATAGCGTCTGCGTTCCAACAGCGTTTTTACGTATCCGTCCCGCTTCGCATCCTTTACAATATCATCCATGTAACGGCGAACGCCTTGGAACACATCAAAATACTGGTCGATAAAGCGAGCCGCTTCCTTCCGCGTAATATTCAAATTTTGTGACAGACCATAATCACTGATCCCGTAGACAATCCCAAAGTTGACTGCCTTCGCAGAACGCCGCATATTGGAGTCCACATCTTCCGCTGCTACACCGAACACATCGGATGCGGTCTTGGTGTGAATGTCCATATCGTGGACAAAGGCTTCCTTCAAACGTTCATCATCCGAAATATCAGCCAGCACCCGCAGCTCGATCTGTGAGTAGTCTGCCGCCAAAATAGACCAGCCCGGTTCGGACGGAACAAATACTTTGCGGATTTTGCGACCTTCTTCAAGACGAATCGGAATGTTTTGCAAATTCGGAAATTGACTACTCAAGCGTCCAGTTGCTGCAACCGTCTGCCGGAAATACGTATGCACCTTACCCGTTTTCTCCGAAATTTCTTTAAGCAAACCTTCAACATACGTCGATTGGAGTTTGGCAATGGTACGGTACTGCAAAATGTTTTGTACAATATCATGATAGGGGGCCAGCTTTTCCAGTACCTCCGCATCGGTCGAGTACCCCGTTTTCGTCTTTTTAATGACAGGTAAACCCAGTTTATCAAACAAAATCTCACCCAACTGCTTAGGCGAATTCAGATTGAACTCTACTCCGGCAATGCTGTAGATCTCGTTCACCAACGTTGCGATCTGGGCTTCAAATTCTTTACCCAAAGCACGCAGTTCTTCTACGTTCACCAAAATGCCCTGCTTCTCCATATCCGCCAAAATGCGGGACAACGGCATCTCCAGCTCATGAAACAGCTTGTGCATTTCCGTTTTCTCCAGCTCAGCCTGCTGCACAGGCACCAAAGCTTCAATCACCGCTGCCTTACGCGCCACATGATCAGACAGCACGCCCACGTCAGGAACTTTATATTTAGCTCCTTTGCCGAACACTTCTTCGTCAGGACGGATCGAAGACAAGCCATATTTGGCTGCCAATCCGCTCAATGTCTGGTTTGCATCAGTTGGGTCCAGCAAGTACCCTGCCAATTGCACATCAAACTCGGCACCTGCAAACTCAATTCCATGCCAGTGTAAAGCCAAATCCGTACGATGCAGATCATGACCGCGTTTTTTGCGTTCAGGGTCAGCAAGCCATTCGCGAATAGGTGTAGCTGTATCGCTTTGCAGTACATCCAGTGTCATAAAAAACTGCTGTCCCGTTGCGGCAAATATCAGACCTACGATGTCAGCATGATGCGGATTATCGCCATGCGTCTCAACATGCAGCACATCCACATGATCCAACACTTCTACCAATTCGCTAATCCGCTGCTCATCCAGCACTGTTACGTCAGCCGCGGCTTCCTCTACGTCTACCCCAGTACTGCCAACCTCACCTGAAAAAGATAAACGTTCCAGCAAGGACTTGAACTCCAGCTTCGCCAGAGCTGGCCCGGCTGTTTCTGCTTGCAGCCCGCCGAAGGCCACATCTTCCAGCTGCTTGTCCAACGTTACATCCCGATAAATGGTCGCCAAATCTTTGCTCATTCGCGCATCGTCAGCATGTGTCTCAACGCGTTCTTTCATTTTGCCCTTCAGCTCATTCGTGTGCGCCAGCACTTCTTCGACTGAACCGTATTGATGCAGCAGCTTGAGCGCTGTTTTTTCACCTACGCCGGGAATACCAGGAATATTATCCGACGTATCGCCCATCAGGCCCTTAAGGTCAATAATTTGCAGCGGCTTCAGCCCATATCGTTCCTGAATTTGCTCAGGTCCATACGTCTCCACCTCAGTAACCCCTTTGCGAGTCAAGCCGACTGTGACATGGTCTGAAGCCAATTGAAGCATATCCTTGTCCCCGGTCACGACCAGCACATTGAAGCCGGCTTCGTCCGCTGTCTTGGACAGGGTCCCTATAATATCGTCCGCCTCATAGCCATCCAATTCAAACTGGGCAATGCCGAAAGCGGTCAATAGCTCTTTCAGCAACGGAAATTGCTGGGACAGCTCTGGCGGGGTTTTCTCCCGTCCACCTTTGTAATCCTCGTATCCCTTATGGCGAAACGTTATTTTACCGGCATCGAAGGCAACCAGCATATGTGTTGGTTTGTGCTCCTCCAAGAGCCGCAATAACATCGTCGTAAATCCGTACACCGCGTTCGTCTGCTGTCCGCTCGAATTCGTTAACGGTGGCATAGCAAAAAACGCCCGGTAAATGATACTGTTACCATCTATAAGCATGAGTTTATCCATTTAGCACCTCGCAAGTTCATCAATGCATTCGTAACGTTCTTACGTTTTACGCATTCCTCTTCCTATCTTAACATACAAGACTCCTTTTTCAGAAAAAAACGGCTGCTTCCTAACCAAATTTGCCTTTTGCTCAAAGACAAGTCTGGGTCAGAAACAACCGCTATATACCTGAAAGCTCTACTGGTTCAAATCTGGTCTCTCCCCTGTCACGAGATATACAGTGCTTTCACCGATATTCGTAGCATGGTCACCAATTCGTTCAATGTATCGTCCTACAAGCAGTTGCAGCATGGCTTGTGAAGCCTCTGCCGGCTTTTCTACCATAAAGGCGTACAGATCGCTGATCATGTGGCTATACATGGAATCCACACGATCATCCTCTTTGGCCATTTTGTAGGCCAGATCTGTATTTTCATCCAAATAGGATTTGATCGCATCATCTATCATTTCTTTAACAATGGAAGCCATGTGCGGAATATCCACCAGCGGCTTAATGATCTGCTGCCCTTCCAGACGAAGGGTCACCTTGGCAATATCAAGTGCCAAATCGCCCATTCGTTCCAGATCACTGGAAATTTTAAATGCAACAATGATTCGGCGCAAATCCTTCGCTACCGGCTGCTGGGTAATAATGAGCTTGGAACCCATATCGAGAATATTCTCTTCCAGCGTATTGAGGGATGCATCATTTTTGACCACCTGCTGAGCCAATTCTGTATTTTTGGTCTGCAAACATTCAATGGCCTGATCGAGCGCCTTCGAAACGTGTGCACCCATTTCGCGCAGTACGGCTCTCAGTTCGTCTAACCCTTCATCAAAACCTTTTCTACGTATCATTTCGAAGTCACCCCTTCTGGCATATTCATCTGGTAGGCTTTAGCCAAATCGCCCTGAAATATAATCTTCCGTACGTGAATCTTGCGGCGTGGAAAACATCGTCTGTGTGTCCGCCGCTTCCACCACAACACCATTCAAAAAGAACGCAGTTCTACCAGACACACGCGCTGCCTGATGCATGTTATGCGTCACCATGACAATGGTATACGTGTCTCGCAATTCCTGAACCAGTTCTTCAATTTTCATCGTGGAGATCGGATCCAGCGCAGATGTCGCCTCGTCCATAAGCAAAATATCTGGTTGTACAGCAAGCGCCCGGGCAATGCACAACCGCTGCTGTTGTCCACCGGACAAGCTCAGAGCTGAACGCTTCAAAAAGTCCTTGACCTCTTCCCAGAGTGCCGCCTGCCGCAGGCTTTGCTCGACCAATTCGTCCAACTTGTCCTTTTGCCGAACTCCATGCAGACGCGGGCCGTAAGCCACGTTATCATAAATCGATTTGGGAAACGGGTTAGGCTGTTGAAAAACCATTCCCACCTGCTTCCGCAGAGTTTCTACTTCCATAGTATCGCCGTATATATCCTGACCTGCGATACTCACGGTGCCTTCAATACGTGTTCCCGGTATCATGTCATTCATCCGGTTTAGCGTACGCAGCAGGGTCGATTTGCCGCAGCCGGACGGGCCGATAAAGGCAGTTACCGTTTTTTCAGGAATATCGAGGTTTATATGTTTCAGCGCGTGAAATTTCTCATAATATAAATTCAGCTTATCAATCCGGATTACGGAATCATTCATGGATTTATGATCTCCTTCGTGTTGCAGTTATGATCCTCAAGCATTGCACCTGATTTGCACAATATGAAGATTATATAAGCTGTGTGTAAATTTAGTGTGGTGGATTTGTTAACGTTATGTAAAATGATCAAGAACTTAGCATGAGCTCAAGCTCCTGCGCAATTTCGGCTGCATTCAAAGCTGCTTCCTCTGCGGAACGGGACATTTCACTGTTTTTAGCTTCAATTTCATCGACAGCCTGCAGTAGTTTGGCAAAAGTTTGTGTTCCGGCAGATATATATTGAGAGCCTGTATGAATCTGCTGCATACTCGTATCCGTCAGTTCAGCGGTGTCACGCAGCATTTGCTCGATATGGGTGAGTAAGCCTGTAATCTGTGTGGAAAAAGCTTTCGTCTGGAGTGACATATTCCGCACCTCCTGAGACACAATCTGGAAGCCTCGTCCATGTTCGCCAGCATGTGCCGCTTCAATGGACGCGTTGATCGCCAGCAATCCACTGTGATCTGCCAGTGCACGAATGGATGAAGCCATGCCCGCAATGTCATTCAGCGATTGCGTCAACGCCGTCATTTGCTCATGCTGGCGTTTCATTTGCTCCGTAACCGCACGATAGGAGAGCAAAACATCCTCCAGTTCTACTTTGCCACGACGGGATAATTCACTCATTGAGCGGGTTAGCCGCACACTGTCATCGGCCTCTTTAGCTGCATCCAGCACAGTCAGCTGAATACGCTGGACTCCGTCATAGCTATGCCGAATCACATCTCCCCGCTCTTCGTCCGCTTCTCTTTGCATTCGCTGCACGACGGACAGGATATCACGAATCGTGAGTACACCGAGTAACCGTGTTCCTTCCTTAATCAACACACAGTCGTAAAAACGCTGATCTTCGCGCAGCATCGCCAGTTCCACAATGTCCGATGCCTGGCTTTTCAGATCCACAATTAATGTATCGGGGTCGGCAAATAGGGCCGCAGGCTTGTCATAGAACAACGCCGCAGCAAATCTGCCCGTAAAATGGCGATTGTACGCATCTCTCATAATAATGCCCAATGGAAGATCATTTTTATCCACAACAATGACACAAGGAATATCTTCCTGTGTTTTCATAAGGGCTAACAGTTCTTTACAAGACATATCCGTACCAATGATCGGAACCTCCCGGCATGGCACATAGGTAGTAATCGACTTGTATGCTTCACGTTCAATCACGGCAGTGGAACTCGGCTGGGTCTTTGGTTCCGTTATCATCGTTCTGAAGTCCCCTTTTTTTAACTACTTGGAGTGACGGAAACATCATATCGGTCATTTGTTGATTCTAGCGACTAGTTTTGTTAATGAAATGTAAAATCACAAAATGGACACAAAGGTCCCCGGACACTGCCCTGAATAAAGAAAAACGCTCCTCATTTATAATAAATGAGAAGCGCTTCTTTTTTTATTTACAACCAGCTTGTACCCCACTCCACGGATTGAATCAATATGAACCGAGTCGGGATCTAGCTCCAGCTTTTTACGTAAGGAACTGACGTGTACATCTACGGTCCGTTGCCCGCCAATGTAGTCAAAACCCCAAACAGCATTCATCAGATCATCTCGGGTTAATACCACACCCGGCTTGCGGGACAAATAAAGAAGCACCTCAAATTCCTTTGGTCTTAAGCTGATGGACTGACCTCCAAGAATGACTTCATATTTTTCAGGGTAAATCTCCAGCTCGCCCAATTGAATTTTGGAGCTATCTTTCTGATCAGACAACACTCCTTCATCCCCACCGGAAGTTCTTCGCAGCACAGCCGTCACGCGGGCCAACAGCTCAGAAACGCCAAAAGGCTTCGTGATGTAATCATCCGCACCCGACTTCAGCCCTTGGACAACCTCGGCTTCACCGTTTTTGGCCGTTAAGATAATAATAGGCGTCGTCAGCCCCTGATGGCGAAGTCTGCTCAGAATGTCCAGCCCGTTCATTCCCGGCAGCATCAAATCCAGCAGGATCAAATCGTAGGACTCTCTGGAGGCTTTCTCAAACCCGGCACTGCCATGATCCTCCGTATCCACTTCGAAGCCTTCTTGTATCAAATTGTAGGATAGCAATCTGGCAAGCGTTGGTTCATCCTCAATAACCAGCAAGCGTTGTCCCATAAATAACTTCATCTCCTGTTTACCTGTTAAAGGCGCATTGGTCAAAATCCTGAAACTTTTTCCATACTCATGCGACACCCGTTTATTTTATCACGGCATTGTTAACAGAATGTAAAAAATGTTCTAGTTCATTCTTCCTGTTGCAATAGCGGTAATTCAACTGTAAATGTGGTACCCAATCCAAGCTCACTTTCCACCGAAAGGGTGCCATGATGCAAATCGACCAAGTGCTTGACGATCGACAATCCCAGCCCCGTTCCGCCAGAGTTACGCGAGCGACCTTTGTCCACCCTGTAAAAGCGCTCAAAGATACGTGGCAGGTCCTTCTTCGGAATTCCAATACCTGTATCACTGACTGTAAATACGACCTTTTCGGTGTCATTATCCCGCTGTATCGTTAGAACCTTAATCTTTACCTTGCCACCATCAAGTGTATAGTTGATGCCATTAGACAAAAGGTTCAGAAAAATCTGCTGAAGCTTATCTTCATCTGCCTCCATAAACAGCTCATCCGGGATATCCATGTGTAATGAAATTCTTTTTTTGGCAGCTACATTGTTCAGTTTTTCCAGCAATGATTCTATGAACGACGAAACGTGCACCGGCGAGCATTCCAGAGGGGAACGCTTGGACTCGATTTTGGATAGCTCCAGAATGTCACCGATCAACCGATTCAATCGTTCGCTTTCATCATATATAATTTGCAAAAATGAACGGGCCGTCTCCTCATCTTTAACCCCGCCACCGAGCAACGTCTCGGCAAAACCCTTGACTGCGGCAATCGGCGTTTTTAGCTCATGAGAAACGTTAGCCACAAATTCGCTCCGCATATTTTCCAACCGTCGAATAGCCGTAATATCCTGTAAAAGGAACAGCATCCCCCGGTATCCGCCCTCATCCTCATACATCGGAACACCGTCCAGCAACACGAGTCTCTCCTCGGGATTGTACAAATGAACTTCACCATGCAGCCTTTCTCGGCTTTGTATACTGCCCTCAATTAGCTTTGTGAGCTCATAATGCTTCTTCAGCTCATGATACGGCTTGTCTGTCACCCGTTTACCCACGACACCGAGCATTCGCTCAGACTCACGGTTTACAAGCGCAATACACTCATTTGCATCAATCATTAGAATTCCGCCTGTCATATTACTCATGACACTCTGGAGCAGATCCTCATTGTCACGTATCGTTTTCATTTGGTTTTGGAGACTATCAGCCATACGATTAATGGCTTCACCCAGTTGCCCTACCTCGTCCCGGCGCTGCACACCAACCCTTGCGTCATAATCCAGTCCTGATATACGGTTGGCTACCCCAGTAATATGTTCAATGGGCGAGGTGAGACTGCGAGCAATACGATAGCTCACCAGTCCAGCAGCAATAAACAGCAACACTAGACCAATCCCGATGGCCGTCCAGCCGCGCTGCACTCCCTCCTCCACCGCTTTCAGACTCATGGACAAACGGATATATCCGTCAAAACCCTTATCCGATACAACAGGCTCTGCAACGTATAGCATGTTCCGCTGCAAGGTTTCGCTGTAACGAATCGTGCGTCCAATCTTCTCTGTTGAAGCTTGCTGAATTTCTTCACGAGATGCGTGGTTTTCCATCTTTCGCGGATCGCTTAACGAATCTCCAACCACCGTCCCGTCCTTGCGAATGAAGGTCACCCGCGATTCCGTAAGACGAGCAATTTCCTTCGCCTTTTGAGAATAATAAGAGACATAATCCGTGCTGGACAGGGCATCTGCATTAACAAAAGGGAATGTAGCTCGAAGCAGGTCGATCTCCCGTCCCATGTTCTCCTCTAGCACCTTCATATTCGAATTTTTAAAAATTTGTCCCATCGTGATTCCAGCAGCAAGGACAGATACGCCAATCAAAATCAGCATGATCAGGGTAAGCCTGAAACGAAACGATTTCATAAAATATGCCCATCCTTTATGTAAGTTAAGTCTCATTCTACAGGCTACCTTCATTATGTTCCACTGTGAAAAGAAAAAAGGCTAGGGCATAACACAGCCCTAACCTTTTCCTTGTCCTTTTATCCGTTTATAACTTCACCGCCATTGATATGAATAACCTGTCCGCTTACATAAGAAGAATCATCTGAAGCAAGGTACACATAGGCTGGCGCCAATTCTTCCGGCTGACCCGGACGCTTCATTGGCTGCGCTCCTCCAAACTCGCTGACCGTCTTGGCATCAAATGTAGACGGGATTAACGGTGTCCAGATCGGCCCTGGTGCTACAGCGTTCACCCGAATGCCTTGATCCGCCAAATTGAGTGAAAGGGAACGTGTAAAGGATGTGATTGCCCCTTTGGTCGATGAATAATCAATGAGTGTCTTGTTCCCAGCATACGCGGTAATCGATGTGGTGTTGACGATCGTGCTCCCTTTCTTCAAATGCGGCAATGCTGCTTGCGTCAAGAAGAACATACCGAAAATATTCGTTCGGAACGTGCGCTCCAACTGTTCTTTGGTGATATCCTCCAGCTTTTGCTGTGGATGCTGCTCTGCCGCATTGTTCACAACGATGTCGAGCTTGCCGTGTTCGTTAACTGTCTGTTGAACCGCTTTTTTGGCAAATTGATCATCTCCGATATCGCCAGGAATCAACACGCATTTGCGTCCCTCCTGTTCCACCTGACGTTTTGTTTCTTCCGCATCCTTATGCTCATTCAAGTAGATGATGGCTACGTCCGCACCTTCTTTGGCATACGTGACAGCTACAGCCCGACCAATTCCACTGTCCCCACCAGTAATAAGTGCAACTTTACCTGTTAGCTTGCCAGCGGCTTTGTAAGTTGGTTTTTCAAATTGGGGTGCAGGCGACATTTTGGACTCAATCCCCGGTTGCTGGTCCTGATGCTGTGGGGGCAAAGTTTGCTGAGGTTGATTACTTTTAGACATTGTACATTCTCCCTTCAAAATCAGATATTTTTTAGGATGCAACATTTGCATCCACTCTACTCCTGAATTACCACACAAAGTTATTCGTTAAACGAAAAAAGAACAATGTAGTGATTTGAGCGCAAAAAAAACGGCCTATGCTTATTCAGCACAGACCGTTTTTCAATTTAGCATTTGTCATCATTCGATTATAGACTCTCACTAAATGCATAATTAAATAATATGGCTGTATACCATTAAAAACGTAATTAAAATCAGGAAGACAGCAAGCAGCGTACTGAACATTCGCATTTTGCCAGCATATTGCGTAATAGGCTGTTGGCTACGAATCGCTTCCAGCGACAGCCGTAACGGCTTACCCATGGCTCCCGCAATACCAGAAATGGCGAGAAACAACAGCAAAACGACAACAATCCATGCTACCGAATAAGAACCCCAGGGAAAAATCATATAGATACCGCTAACAAGCACTAAGATCAGCGCAAATTGAGCCAAACGGTTCAATAGCTGAACAGCCGATATCGTTCCTTCCTGCACGCTAGGAGCCAATTTGTCGATTTTGCCCACCACGAAGGGGAGCAATAAATAAAAACCCATCGCCAGTGATCCAATAATGTGAATAAAAAACATTTTACAACCTCCACTTCTTTGTTTTCTTACAAACTTTTTTTCCATAGAACGATCATATTCCAACGAATGTCTACCATCTTTTCAGTGTTTTGGGACATGCTTTTCTATGTCAGGATTTTGCAAAGTCCTCATGTAACTATCAATGCATATGAACTCTATTATACCGGGGAAGTGAGTCAAAGCAAAGGAATAAGGAAGAAAACGAATAGATTCCCTATATTCTGTTTATGAGTAAAAGAGGTGTCCCGCGGCCATGACTATGGCTTAGGGACACCTCTTCAGGTAATAGTCACCGTTTTAGTAGAAAATTGAATCTAAACGGTAACTATTTTAATCACACTGCGGACCGACTCCGCGGATTGATCGAGCGCTGCTTTTTCTTCGGCTGTCAATTCCAACTCGAACACTTTTTCGATGCCATTGCCACCAAGAAGTGTCGGTACGCCAAGGAATAAATCCTGATAGCCGTACTCTCCCTCCAGATAGGCGATGACTGGGATAATCCGTTTTTTGTCTTTTACAATCGCTTCCGTCATCTGTGCAAGCGAAGCTGCCGGAGCATAATATGCGCTACCATTACCCAACAGGTTGACGATCTCTCCGCCACCGCCGCGTGTACGTTGTACGATCGCTTCGATACGTTCCTGCGAAATCAGAGTTTCGATAGGTATACCCCCAACACTGGAATAGCGTACCAGGGGCACCATATCATCACCGTGGCCCCCCATAACGAAGCCGCGCACGTCTTCGACGGAAACGTTAAGCTCTTGTGCAATAAAGGTACAATATCGCGCTGTATCCAGCACACCGGATTGGCCAATAACCCGATTTTTCGGGAAACCCAGCGTTTGGTAGGCAGTATAGGTCATAGCATCTACCGGATTGCTCAGAATAATAACAATAGAATCTGGCGCATACTTCTTCACGTTCTCACAAACGGATTTTACAATTCCTGCGTTCGTATTTACCAAATCATCACGGCTCATACCCGGCTTGCGTGCAATCCCAGCTGTAATAATGACGATATCTGAGTTAGCTGCATCCTCGTAATTGGAAGTGCCCGTGATCTGACTGTCAAATCCCTGTACCGGACCGGCCTCCAAAATATCAAGCGCCTTGCCTTTGGTCGGATTCTCTAGTTGCGGAATATCGATCAGTACGATATCACCTAGCTCCTTTTGAGCCAGCAGCAATGCGGTAGTGGCACCGGTAAAACCGGCGCCAACAATGGATATTTTTTTACGTTGAATGGACAAGTGGTATTCCCCTTCCTTACAGGTTACTAATAATGGTATCTGCGAACTCGGAGCATTTCACTTGTGTAGCACCATCCATCAGACGAGCAAAGTCATAAGTTACAATCTTCTTATTAATGGACGTCTCCAGCCCTTTGTAAATCAGGTCAGCCGCTTCTTTCCAACCCAAGTGTTCAAGCAACATTACGCCCGACAGAATGACGGAACCAGGGTTCACTACATCTTTGTCGGCGTATTTTGGTGCTGTACCATGTGTAGCTTCAAAGATAGCATGCCCTGTTACATAGTTAATGTTCGCACCTGGCGCAATACCAATTCCACCAACTTGGGCAGCAAGAGCATCGGACAGATAGTCCCCGTTCAGGTTGAGCGTAGCAATCACATCAAATTCAGAAGGACGAGTCAGTACTTGCTGAAGTGCGATATCAGCAATCGCATCCTTGATAATGATTTTGCCTGCATCTTCAGCTGCTTTTTGAGCTGCATTAGCCGCATCCTCACCGTCTTTTTCCTTGATTACGTCATATTGGGCCCAAGTAAATACTTTATCTGCAAATTCTTCCTCAGCCACTTCATAACCCCAGTTTTTGAAGGCACCCTCGGTAAATTTCATAATGTTACCTTTGTGTACAAGCGTTACACTCTTGCGTCCGTGGTCAACTGCATACTGAATGGCTGCCCGTACCAGACGCTTTGAACCCTCGGAAGAAACTGGCTTAATGCCAATACCAGAGGTTTCAGGGAAACGGATTTTGTTCACACCCAGCTCTTGTTGAAGGAACTGAATAACCTTTTTCACGTCTTCGGACCCTTCAGCATACTCGATCCCCGCGTAAATATCTTCTGTGTTCTCACGGAAAATAACCATATCTACCAATTCAGGACGTTTCACTGGAGAAGGAACACCGTTAAAATAACGAACAGGACGCAGACATACGTATAAATCCAGTTCCTGACGCAATGCCACATTCAACGAACGGATACCACCGCCAATAGGTGTCGTAAGCGGACCTTTAATGGCTACAATATACTCACGGATGGCTTCCAAAGTATCGTTAGGGAGCCATTCGCCGTATGTATTGAAAGCTTTCTCACCAGCGAATACTTCATACCAGGCAATCTTTTTGCTACCGTTATATGCTTTTTCTACAGCTGCGTCCAGTACGCGCTTGGAGGCTTTCCAGATATCGCGACCCGTGCCGTCACCTTCGATAAACGGAATTACCGGATGGTTCGGAACCTGTAGTTGACCGTTATCAATCGTAATTTTTTCGCCTTCAGTTGGGAGCTCAAACTTTTCAAATTTCGCCATAAGTTCCTTTTCCTCCTCAGATATGAATGGGTACAGGACGAAAGACATGATCTTTATCACAGACAAAAACGTACATCTCTCGTCGTCCCCTCTATTGTACCTTATTTTTTAAATTCAGGGTATACAACCTCAATCTTCCTTCGACAAGGGGTTAGCGCAACTCTGGTGATACGTATTTTTGATCCATTGGACCTGTATATTCGGCGCGAGGACGAATCAGGCGATTATTTTCATACTGCTCTAAAATGTGCGCTGTCCAACCGGATACACGACTCATAGCAAAAATAGGTGTAAACAGGTCTCTCTTGATACCCAGTTGGGTATAAACAGAGGCAGAATAAAAATCCACATTGGGCTTCAAGCCTTTTTGTCCTGTTACAATTTCCTCAATTCGAACTGACATATCAAACAACGTTGTGTCGCCGTTCATTTCCCCCAGCTCGCGGGACATTTTGTGCAAGTGCTTGGCACGCGGATCACCGTTTTTATAGACTCGGTGTCCAAAGCCCATAATTTTTTCGCGATTATCCAGTTTCGCCTGGATATAGGAGTCCAACTGATCCAAACCACCAATCTCCTCCAGCGTTTTGGCCACAGCCTCATTGGCTCCACCATGCAGTGGTCCTTTTAAAGCTCCAATTGCAGACGTGATTCCGGAATAAATATCCGACAATGTGGCTACCGTTACACGCGCAGCAAAGGTAGAGGCATTTAATTCATGATCGGCGTGCAGCACGAGAGCCTGATTGAACGCTTTAATAGCCGTCTCCTCTGGATCCTTGCCAGTCAGCTGATACAAAAAGTTTTCAGCGATAGAAATACCTTTTTTAGGCGCAATCGGCTCCAAGCCCTCGCGTATACGTGCTATAGCTGCCACAATGGTAGGCAATTGCGCCTGAAGCTTGACGGTTTTGGTCACATTAGACTCTCTCGACATATCATCCGCCTCTGGGTCATACAAAGCGAGAGACGATACGGCTGATCTCAAGGCAGCCATCGTGCTCAAATCTTTCGGATATAACTTTAATTGAGTAACAATTTCATCCGGAATAGCAGCGTATTCGCTTAACTGGTTGCGAAGCTCCTGCAATTGCTCTTTATCAGGTAATTTCCCAAACCACAACAAATAAGCTACCTCTTCAAAATCGGCGTTAACAGCCAAATCATCAATGTTATAACCCCGGTACGTGAGAACGCCATCTACGATAGAGCTTATGGAGGAAGTGGTCGCTACGATCCCTTCCAGACCTTTAGTCGCTGTCATCGTTACATCTCTCCTTTGTAAAAACATTGTGAACGGACTTGCAATGTAAACATTTTCAAAAGTAAGATATGCCTTTTAAATAGCCGAGTAATGTTAACGCCATATGTCAATATTTAAACCTTCTTTCACTATACTGGATTTTGTCGTTTATGTGAACATTGAGGGCTATTCCAACACATTCAAATGTTTTATCGCTTCCATAAATAAATTTTTGAAACCCCTTACAAAAAATATTGATTCATTTGCACTTTTTTACACAGGTCTTGTCTCCCCCCTTTCCCGCATATGTATAGTAGAGCATTTATTTTATGAAATACTATCGTAAAAGAAAGGAGTCGTGAGAGCTTGAGCCGGTTAATCCTGAATCGCATATTTCGTGCTCTATGGGTGGCAATCGTGATTGTAGCTCTGTTATTGGGCATATATGTGCTTTTCCCTCTCGTCTATCCTTTCCTATTCGCCTGGCTTGTGGCTTATGCCATGAATCCATTGGTTGGTTTTCTGCGTAACAAAGCCCGTATGCCACGTTGGACGGCTGTCACGGTCTCATTATTTGTATATTTAGGTGGAATTGCAATTATCCTGTCTGCAGCAATCACCCGCATGGTTCGAGAAGTTATAAAGTTAGCCATGACTTTTGACGGGCATATTGAGCGTTTTAAAAGCCTGTTTATCGATTGGACACAAAGCGATTTGATTCAAAATGTAATTATTGAAATTAACCATTTCATCCGGGATAATCCGGATTACCAACACACCATTAACAGTAATATTGATAAAACAACTCAAACCGTCAGTTCGGCTGTCACTACGCTAGTCGCTCAATTTTTTAATGGGGTTTTGAACTTGCTGACCTCTCTGCCTAATATGGGAGCAGTTCTAATGGTTATTGTATTAGCAGCTTTTTTTATTAGTAAGGATTGGGACCGACATAGTCGGATGCTCGCAAACACGGTTCCTGATACGATTCGCAAGCCATTGTCGGATATATGGCACGATCTACGTAAAGCACTGTACGGCTATTTGCGTGCACAGTTTATTATCATCTCCATTACGGCATTAACGGTCATTGTTGGGCTGTTCATATTGCGTGTGGAATCCGCCTTTACCATCGGTTTAATGATCGGGCTGGTGGACTTGCTACCTTATTTGGGGGTTGGCATTGTGATGATTCCGTGGATACTGTATGCGTATATGTCTGGTAATTTGGCGCTAGGGGTAGGATTGTCGATCCTTTATATCATCCTGTTGATTGGACGACAGATCGTGGAGCCTAAGGTGCTGGCCAGCAGCGTGGGCTTAAACCCGCTTCCCACCCTTATCGGTATGTTCATCGGGCTCAAGCTATTTGGCGTTTTAGGACTCATTATCGGACCTGTATCACTCATTGTCGTTGATGCACTGAATCGTGCGAATGTCATTCAGGACTTGCGCAATTATATTCTCGCAGGAAGAGTCCGCTAGATCATGGATAGGAAAAACGGCAGCTCACGTCAAAACCGCCGAAACGTAATACTGCCGTTTTTCATTTTTTTCTCCAGCCACTTTAATAAAAAACGTCGGTACAACGCTCGTGTTAAAGGGAACACCAACGTAAAGCCAATAATATCTGTTAAAAATCCGGGGATAAGCAACAAGCTCCCACCGAAAAAGACACATAATCCATCCAGCATTTTACGGCCGGGCATTTGTCCCCGGTTCATTTCATTTTTCGCATCGGCAATCACCTTACGACCTTCAAATTGCATCATGGCAGCCCCGATTAGGGTCGTCAGAATGATGAGTAAAATCGTTTTACCCGCTCCAATCCAGTGACTTACCCATATAAACCCGTACAGCTCCGCCAAAGGAATGAGCAGCAGCAACAGCCACAGACGTTTACGCATCATCATGACTTCTGTTCCTCCCCGCCTGTAAAAGCAAACCTTAACGCAGTGTACAGCTCAGGTAGCACCTGATCCAGTCGAACAGGCTTCCATTCGGTGTTCAACCATACGTGCCGTGTCATCCCTGTGACAAGCAGCTCTCCCGGCAGCGTGTCTGCCTGAGTCCATACCTTTCCCAGATACCTTTGATGCTCATCATCCGTTACCCGCCGAACCTCATAGATATAGTTTAGACGCAGTCTGGAGAAGTCGGTAATTGCGGTATAAACGGTAATTAAATCATCATATCGAGCAGGACTCGCATATTTCGCATTGATTTCAATAACTGGCAGTAAAACTCCACGTTCCTCCATGCTCCGATAGTTAAAACCCGTCTGTCGGATCATTTCGGTACGCCCGATCTCAAACCAGTTCAAATAATTTGCATGATATACGACCCCCATCTGGTCGCTTTCCTGATAACGGACACGTAGCGGTGCGCCATACCAGCGTAATTCCGTTTGTTTCTCCTCTTGAGTCATACAAGCTCTCCTATCTTTGTGCATCTTTATCTCTATTTTGCCCTCTCTCCATTAAACCATATTTACAGCCCGGGAACAAAAAGAGGGCAGACCGACCGGTCCTCCCTCGCAAATCCTATATAATAATGCCTTTATTATTGTGGCAACGGCTTGGACAGTTTATAATATCCGCTATCCGAAGCCAGCTTAAGCAAGCTCTTAGCTTGGCTTCCCGCCCAGGCGTAACCGAGTCGTCTTTCCTCACTAATTTTCATGATGTCGGTATACTTTTTGCCATCCCGGTCTGAAAAGAAGTATTTATTGTCTTCCACATTATAGAACCGATACCACATTACACTCGATGCGTCCTTTTGGAAAAACTCCGGACCTTGACGATTGTATTTCATACCGTCGATTCGGTTCGCGTCAAACCATTTCAAAGCACTTTGAGCCGCTTTTTTCACTTCAGCGGTTTGCGGCTGGGACATGAGAAAAGCAGTAATGCCTACTGATTCCGTAGTTGTTTTGGAAGGTAACTCAAATGCCCGGGCTTCAACAGATGCATAAGTAGCCGGATCGTGCTGTGCACCCCAGATTGTTGGTGTACCATTATTTACAATTTGAGATTTAATTGTGTACTGGATACCTTTGTTTAGCGCTTGCTGAAGTCTGGAGCGGTAAGAGTTATCCAGAATATCGCTATCAAACGGCTGCTTCTTGTTCACGATATCGTCAGCCAAAACCATAACTCTGACCATTGCATCATCATTATAAGTTACAGCATCGGAATAATTACCACGTTTAGGGTATACTTGAGGCCAGCCACCGGAGGAATATTGAGAAGTTAGTACGAAGTCAACTGCTTTTTGTACACTGATCTTAATGTCTTTATTTTTGGTTTTTTTGTATACATCCGCCAAAAAGCGAATCTCGGTTGTCGTCGCCTCGTTATCGAACGTTCCGAGTTCAACACCATCCTTGCTCTTCCATGTGGAGCGTGCAGCTTTGCCATCCCATTTAGATTTATAATTCTTTTCCATAGCTTTGAAGAATCCGCCATGTGGCAATTGCCAGGATACAATATTTAAGGCAAGTGTAGTATCCTTGGATGTATTCCCCGTAGAAAACTTACTGAAATCGCGCATCTTGTTTAGGATGCTGTCTGTATTGACAACAGCGGTTGGCTTCGCCACAGCCGACAGCCCAAATAATTGCTCACGATCCAACACACCTGAATTTACATCGTCACCATAAACGTCCCGTCCCACAGCTGAATCTGTGGTAAGCTCATAAGAAGCAGTAGCCGATTCACGTACTGAATCATATGTAGCCGGCACAATCTCCTGTGCCGCAGCCCATGAGGGACTTAGGAGCCCTGACGTTACTGTAATCGCCAAACTTGAAAGCGCTATCATCTTTACAGTTGGACACATCTTCTTCTTCATTTGAACCTCTCCCTTATTTTAAGTTGGGTCATTGCGTTCAGTTTAACCTATACATTCTTGCTGAGGATTCTTTTGGATAGTGAGAGGGACTGAACCACTATTTATGCATGATAAATAGTTAGTTGTATTATATGAAAATATATCCAAACGATCAATATATTTTAATTTACTAATAGATTAAAAAAGTTAAAAAACTTTGAAAACAATAAAAATCCTCTTACTAATGCCGGATTAGTAAGAGGATTTTACGTAAAGCTAATATAAAGTAGGTCGATGAGCAACATCGCTTAACCAAATCGACCCATGATGTACTCCTGAGTCAGCTCATTTTCAGGATTCGTGAAAATATCGTTCGTTTTCCCATGTTCAACCAGACTTCCGATATAAAAATAAGCAGTATAATCGGAAATTCGTGCAGCCTGCTGCATATTGTGCGTCACAATAACGATGCGCAATTCTTTTTTCAATTCGGTAATAAGCTCTTCTACCTTGCCTGTAGACACAGGGTCCAGCGCTGAAGCTGGCTCGTCAAGTAACAGAATTTTCGGTTGAACGGATAGAGCACGTGCAATGCAAAGCCGCTGCTGTTGCCCGCCAGACAGCGCTAGAGCGGAGTCGTGAAGGCGATCCTTGACCTCATCCCATAATGCTGCTTTACGCAGGCTGCTTTCGACGATTTCATCAAGCTGTTTCTTCTTGCGCACCCCACGGTATTTGGGACCGAAGGCGATATTATTGTAAATGGATTTGTAAAAAGGGTTGGGACGCTGCCACACCATGCCAATTTGCTGACGCAGCTTGATCACGTCCGTTTCCGGTGCCGTCAAATCCTGTCCATCCATCCAGATGTGTCCCGTTGTAGAGGAAGATGCAATCTCATCATTCATCCGATTAAGGGAGCGCAAAAAGGTCGATTTACCGCAGCCGGAAGGCCCGATCAGGGCAGTCACTGTCTGCTCGGGAAAGGCTAGATTCACTTTTTTCACAGCCTCAAAGCTACCATAATAAATACTCAAATCCTCAGTACTGAACGGATGCGGCGGTTGTCCCACAAGCTGTTCCGAACGCGTAGACTGAACGGATGTTGCTGGTGCGGCGGTTTTTGCCGTTCGCGTAATCACATGTTCCATTGTTCTCCATCCCCTTTCTAATCCATACGTTTGGCAGCTGTCAGACGGCGGTATACAACTCTTCCGAACCATCTTGCACTCAAGTTGAATGCAAGCACAAGCAGCACCAGTACGGCAGAAGCGCCTGCAGCAATATCTTTGGAGTCAGGAGCAATCCCCTCACTATTGACCTTCCAAATATGAACAGCCAATGTCTCAGCAGGTCGCATCGGGTTAATAGGCGATCTAGCATGCAATGGATTCCAATCAGTAAAATCAAGCGGCGGCGTACTCATCCCTGCTGTAAACAGCAATGCTGCGGCTTCCCCGAAAATACGGCCTGCGGCCAAAATGGTACCCGTAATCAAGCTTGGCAGCGCAGCTGGCAACAAAATGGAGGTAATGATTTTCCACTTGGACAATCCAAGCGCAAGTCCAGCTTCCTTTTGCTCCTTCGGCACAGCTCGGAAAGCCTGCTCCGTTGTGCGAACCATCAGCGGCAGGTTAAATACGGCCAAAGCCAAGGCTCCTGATAAGAGGGAAAAGCCAAAATCAAACGTATTTACGATAAGTAGTAGTCCAAACAATCCGATGACGATCGACGGGAAGGAGGACAATACTTCGACGACAAGTCGTATAAAGTCCGTAATTTTCCCCGGCTTTGCATATTGCGCCATGTAAATACCTGCGCCCCAGCCAATCGGAATGGTGATAATCAAAGTTAAGATTAACAAAAATACGGAATTAAACAGTTGTGGGCCAATACCACCGCCTGCACGTAATGTTTGGGGAGCACTGGTTAAAAAGTCAAAAGAAATATGACTGACTCCGCGGGCCAAAATGAAGCCCAGTAATCCCACCAAAAGTGCAACAATGAACAAAGCGAAGAAACAGATTACAAATGTAGCGATCTTGTCGGTCGTTTTAGCTTTCATCAAACCCGGTTTCTCCTTTCAAGCAGCCTTACCAGCAGCACGAAAATGAATGTCATGAGCAGAAGAACAAGCGCCATACTCCAGAGAGCATTGTTATGAACAGAGCCCATCGCTGTATTCCCCATGCTAAGTGTAATGACGCTGGTCAAGGTCGAAGCGGATTCCAGCAAGGAATGCGGTATATGCGGAGCATTCCCGATTACCATCTGTACAGCCAACGCTTCTCCAAAGGCACGAGCCATACCGAGAATAATTCCTGTTAAAAGAGCAGGCAACAACGTCGGAATAATAACACGAGCAATTGTCTGCCAGCGGGTAGCACCCAAAGCATAAGAGGATTCACGTAGCCCCCCCGGCAAGGAAGACAACGCATCCGCCATAATACTCGTAATCGTCGGCAAAATCATGACTGACAACACTAGGCAGCCTGCCAGAATGCCGATGCCTTGTCCTCCAAACACGTTCCGTAGCAGCGGGACGATTACGGTCAAGCCGACAAAGCCATATACAACAGACGGAATACCGGATAATAATTCAATCGCGGGTTGAAGGATACGCTTACCCGATTTCGGCACAATTTCCGTCATAAATAAAGCCGCACATAAGCTGAGCGGACTGGCAATTAAAGCCGCCAGTATGGTTACTGCAAAAGAACCCGTAATAAACGGAAGTGCGCCGAAGGACTTAGGCTCGCCATCCGGACTCCATTTGGTTCCAAAGAAAAACTCTCGCAGACTGACTCCATTCACCGCAAATGTAGCTACACCTTTGGAGGCAACAAAATATACGATGGAGACAATAACCGCAACTAAAAAAACGACACAAACCGACGTATATATGCGGCCGGTCCATTCTTCCCAGTAATGTCTTTCTTTCATAACTCGGGATCGTTTATTCTGTTCCATGTATGCCTTCCCTTCAATTGGTCCCATACTGTAACTCCTTTAACCGAAGAATAGAGGCCGGACGCTAGTCCGCCTCTTCTTCGTGAATATACTCGCGTTAGCTGCGTTCATCGAACAGGAGGTGTGACTCTCCTTATTTCGTGATATTACCGTCAGCATCACGTTTCACTTGCATACCTGATACTGGAATGTATCCCAAGTCTACGACATCCGTTTTTTGGATTTCATCTGACAGAATGTAGTCCAGGAATGCTTTCACATGCTCTTTTGGCTCACCTTTAGTGTACATATGCTCGTAAGCCCATACTGGATATTTACCTTGTTCTACATTTTCAACGTTAGCTTCAACGCCATCGTATTTCAAAGCAGTTACTGTGTTGTCGATGTAGGACAGAGCCAGATAACCAATCGCACCCGGTGTTTCAGCAATCAGCTTTTTCACAGTACCGGAGGAATCTTCTTGAATGGAGCCCGGCAGATCTTCTGTTTTTTGTCCCAATGCGTATTTTTCAAATGTTGCACGAGTACCGGAGCTGCTTGGACGGTTTACAATAACGATTTTTTGATCCGCACCGCCAACTTCTTTCCAGTTTGTGATTTTACCTGTGAAGATTTGTACCAATTGATCTTTTTTCAGGTCTGTAACGCCTACTTTAGGATTCGCTACCGCTGACATGGCTACAACAGCTACTTGGTGATCGACCAGCTCATCTGCACCGCTCTCCAGTTTTTCTTTTGCAAACACGTCGGAGTTACCGATGTCCGCTTGTCCGCCGGAAACCTGAGTCAAGCCAGTACCGCTACCGCCGCCCTGTACTTGAACTGCAATGCCTTTATATTTATCGACAGCCATAAATTTTTGTCCCGCTTGCTCTACCAATGGTTGAAGTGCAGTGGAGCCCACAGCCAGAATGTTTCCTGTCAGTTCAGCAGCTGCTTTATTGTCTGTTCCTGTAGCAGCTTCTCCTTGTGGTGCAGCATTGTTACCTGATCCACAAGCTGCAAGTGCAAATACCATGGTGAGAGTCATCAGAATGAACGGCCATTTTTTCAACATTTTTTATTGTCCTCCCCTTAGTTAAGTGACGGTTTTTTATTTATGACCATCAACACTTTTACATTGTAGGCCTGGAATGTTAGACGAACGACGTGGTTTTGTAAAACAAATATAAAATATTGATAGATAAATTATTTTTCGGTATATAATTAATCTATAGTTTGAAATTCATATATGAATGACATATAAGGAGAGCTGTTGGATTCCATGAATATTCTAAAATTGCGTATCTTGATGCTGATCGACAAATTCCATAAGGCGACGGATGTGGCCGAAGCTTTGCAAGTCAAACAACCTACCGTCAGCTTTCATATGAAAAGCTTGGAAAAGGAAATGGGTGTTTCCCTATTCTCTCTTCAACAAGGCAGGATTATGCTAACGGAAGCTGGAAAAAAATTATTACCTTACGCAAAGCAAATCATCTCTCTGGAGCAAGAAGCTAGACAAGCTGTAGATGAACTGACAGAAGAGTCACAGGGTCAATTACATCTAGGTGCTGAGTCGATATCAGGTACCTATCTCCTCCCCACTTTGATGGCTAAGTTTGCTGAGCGGTATCCAGATTGTCGTATTCAGTTGGAGATTCAATCCCCGGATGCAATTAGGCAGCTACTGAAACAGGGGGAAATTGATTTTGCTTTTCTCGACGATAGAGGATCTCTTCCAGAGTATACAGTGGCAGAGCCAGTGGCTTCAGATCAAGTAGGAGTTATCCGTTCTGCACGTGCACCTGAAGTCAAATTAGAGGAGTTCGATGGAACCGATATGCTGGACAAGCACACATGGGTAAAATATAGCGGTTCATCCGTTGTAGATCTGTACTCCTCGCTAGTTAAGCCCCATCTGGAAATCAACTCTTGGGAAGCGGTAAAGCAAGTCGTAAGCGGCGGAGAGGCGCTTGCCTTCTTTCCTGCAAGCGGAGTCGATAATCATGAAAATGCTATTCCCTCGGTGGAGTGGCTTCCTTATCCCGAGGCTGATAACAAAAGGAGCCATTATCAAATAAACATCGTGTATCAACAAGATACACACATGAACTTAATGCAACAGGCATTCCTTAACTTCATACGACAAGAAGGACTAGAAATAAAAAGCTAGAGAACATAAAAAAGAGCATCCAAGTCTTATTGACTTGAATGCTCTTTTGCTTGTTGTAACGATACATACAGCCTCGGTATTATTTCACGGAGGCTTTAATTACGCTTGTGCTGGAACGCAACTAATTTTGATCAGGTTCGTAGAACCGGAATCACCAAGAGGTACGCCCGCAGTAATCACAACCAAATCGCCCTCTTTAACGAGGCCAGATTTGCGACCACCTTCCAGCGCGTTGTCAAACAGACTGTCTGTTGTGTCAACGATTGGTCTGCCTTGTACTGCATGTACGCCCCAGATCAGAGCCAAACGGCGAACTGTTCTTTCCTGTGTTGTCACAGCAACAATCGGAGCTTCTGGACGGTATTTAGAAATCATACGCGCTGTTGTTCCGCTTTGTGTGGACGTCAGAATCGCTTTAGCATGCAGGTCAAGTGCAGAAATAGAAACGGATTGGCTGATTGCTTCTGTGATACTAATTTCTTGAGCCGTTCTTTGTTTTTTGAACAAATCACGGTAGTTCAGAGAGGACTCAGCTTTTTCTGCAATACGTGACATCGTCAATACGGATTCTACGGGATATTTACCCGCAGCTGTTTCGCCGGACAGCATAATTGCGTCTGTTCCGTCAAAAATAGCATTCGCCACGTCACTTGCTTCCGCACGAGTCGGACGCGGGTTACGTTGCATGGAATCCAGCATTTGTGTTGCCGTAATAACAGGCTTGCCAGCTACATTACATTTGTTAATCATCAATTTTTGCGCCAGAGGCACTTCTTCAGCAGGAATTTCCACACCAAGGTCACCACGGGCAACCATCAGGCCATCCGAAGCTTCCAAAATTTCGTCCAGGTTGTCCACACCTTGCTGATTTTCGATTTTGGAAATGATTTGAATATGACTTGCATTGTGTTTCGCCAGCAATTCACGAATTTCCAGTACATCACTTGCTTTACGAACAAAAGAAGCCGCGATGAAATCAATGTCCTGCTCAATACCGAAAATGATATCATTAGCATCTTTCTCCGTAATACCAGGCAAAGAAATTGCAACGCCTGGAACGTTAACGCCCTTCTTGCTTTTGATCGTTCCGCCATTGACAATGCGGCATTTGATTTCAGTGCCTGATACTTCAATAACGGTGAGTCCGATCAGACCATCGTCGATCAGAATGGTGGAGCCGGGCTCCACGTCCGAGGGAAGATCTTTGTACGTAATAGAAATACGATCTTGCGTACCGAGAATTTCTTCCGTTGTCAGCGTAATGAACTCGTCCTGAACAAGCTCAATAGGTTCAACTTCGAGCTTTCCTGTCCGGATTTCCGGCCCCTTCGTATCGAGCAAAATAGCAACATTTTTGTTAAGCTCCTTACAAGCTTGACGGATGTTTTTAATCCGGTTGCCATGCTCCTCGAAATCACCGTGAGAGAAATTCAGGCGGGCTACGTTCATACCAGCCAAAATCAGTTTCTTCACATTTTCCAATGACTCACTGGAAGGACCGATGGTACATACAATCTTAGTTTTGCGCATTTGGGTTTTTCCTCCGTTTTCAAAGGTGCTACTCTTTATATCTTTTTCCAACAATTAAATCTACTACACTTTTTCCTATTTGTATAGGAAGTTCGTCATATTTATTGTTACCCGTTTACAGCGTATTACAACATAGGTTCAGTTTCCGAAGACTTCAAGAAGGTGTATTGACCTATTTTTCGGAATTTCTGATACCGATCTTCCCTCAATTCATCGCAGCTCATATTGGTAAGTTCCGCCAAATGACGTTCCAATAGCTCCTTGATTGCGGCAGCGGTCACTTCATAGTTACGATGCGCGCCCCCTTTCGGCTCCGGCACAATATCCTCGATAATTTCCATGCGAAGGAGGTCATTAGCCGTAATCTTCATGGCTTCAGCTGCCTGATCGGCCTTGGAAGCATCTTTCCATAGAATCGAGGCTGCACCGTTTGGAGAAATGGCCGAATAAATGGCATGTTCCAGCATCAGCACACGGTTACCGACTGCAAACGCAAGCGCACCGCCGCTTCCACCCTCGCCGATGACCACACAAATAACAGGCACCGAAAGCTTTGCCATCTCCCGCAAGTTGCGGGCAATCGCTTCCGATTGACCTCTCTCCTCTGCTGTATTACCCGGATAAGCGCCCTTCGTATCAATGAATGTAATAATAGGGCGTTTAAATTTCTCAGCCTGCTGCATCAGACGCAAGCCTTTACGGAATCCTTCCGGATGGGCACTACCAAAAAAACGTGCAATGTTATCTTTCGTATCCTTACCACGCTGCTGGCCAATGACGGTCACCGGAATACCATTCAGCTTGGCAATCCCGCCTACAACCGCCAAATCATCTCCAAACAAGCGGTCGCCGTGTAATTCAATAAAATCCGTAAACACCTGCTCTATCAAATCAAGAGACGTTGGTCTTTGATGATGACGAGCCAAATGCATTTTTTGTGGTGCTGTAATGTTCGAATATATTTCTTCTTCCATCTCGAGATAACGTTCCTCGAGACGGTTGATTTCATCTGTAAAATCAATTTGCTTATCCTGTCCGAATTGCTTGAGTTCTTCGATCTTCTGTCGCATCTCGACCAGGGGCTTTTCATAAGGCAATTCGCCAGCCATCTATTCCTCCCCTTTCACACTGTGTAGATCAAGCAGTTGCCCAAGGGTATCGCGCAGTTCCTTGCGATGTACAACCATATCCAATTGTCCGTGCTGCAAATTAAATTCGGAAGTTTGAAAATCATCCGGCAGCTTCTGTCTGATTGTTTGTTCAATTACAATACGCCCTGCAAAACCGAATACAGCTCCTGGCTCTGCGATATTAATATCTCCAAGCGTAGCAAAGCTAGCGGATACTCCACCTGTAGTCGGGTCGGTGATAACAGAAATATAGAGCAATCCCTGCTCATCCAGACGAGCAAGAGCAGCACTTGTTTTTGCCATCTGCATCAAGCTTAAAATACTTTCCTGCATACGTGCTCCGCCGGAAGTTGAGAAAATAATTAGCGGCAGACGCTTGTCTATTGCTTGCTCAATGGCGCGCGTAATTTTCTCTCCTACGACCGAACCCATACTACCAGTAAAGAAGTCAAAGCTCATCACAGCAACGACAACAGGATGTCCATAAATAAGGCCGTCGCCCGTAACGACAGCCTCTCGCAAGCCAGATTTCAGGGTCTGTTGCTCCAGCTTGCTCGCATATCCCGGAAAGTCCAGCGGGTCAACCGAAATCATATCGGCATCATATTCCGTAAACGTGTCTTCGTCGAGCACCATGCGAATGCGATCCATTGCATTCAAACGCATATGGTATCCGCACACCGGACACACTTTCAAATTTTTCTCTAGTTCTTTGCTGTATTGAATACTTCCGCACTTGCCACATTTGGTCATAAGACCTTCGGGAATTTCCCGTTTGGGACGATCCGGCATGTCCGCTTGATCGCCGCTCAGCGCCCGTTCCGAAGGGATGGTCGCGTATTTACGCTTCTTTTGGAATAAATCTTTAAACACAACTACACCTCTCCAGCCGTTTATTTGTCAGCCGTAACCGATACAAGGTCCTCTACCGTCTATGCGGCACCTCTAAGCATTATGTTCATACACACGTCAACGCCTGTTCCTAAAACATTACCGCCGATCGTGCATCCTTTGTTCCACTCATGCTGCTGTATCACTTCCGCCGTTCCGGACTCAAGGGCGCAAAATCGAATTAAGCACTTCCTGAATTTCTTCGACTTCACCCGAAGGCACAAGTATCTCAAACTGTTGCTTGGATGCGCTGATGGCCCGGGCCTGCACCATAAAACCTTCTTCAGACAGTTTGAGCTTAATCATGTCAGCCAGTCTGGCCGTCGGTGCAATATAAATCACCGTCCACATGCCTTGTTTCTACCCCCTAAGCCTCAAGTTTTGAGCCCATATAATAGACTCATGATAACATACCTTACTTTTTTCCCGCAACAAAAGCCCTCCTGATCATTTAAGTTCCGTCGGAGGGCCTAGAAAATCATCAACTCTGTTTACACAGGTCAACTAAGCGTCCAATGATGCAGGATAATGCTTGGCATGGAGACTCCGATGTGCAATTCGCGAAGAAGCAGCGGCAGCCAGTCCGGCGACAAGATCGTCTAAAAACACATGAATACCACTGCCTTTTTGGTTCAGCTGTTCGATAATCCCCGTCTTTTCCTTATCCAGATAACCAAAACTGGTTAAGCCAATCATGCCGTACACACTCGTAATTCCAAGAGCTAGTGTCTCGTCCACTCCGTACAGCGGTTCGTCTGCCTCCATAATGGCTTGCAGCGGCTGAGGGAGAAGTTTTTTTTCAGCCAATTCATCGAGCGCAATGCCTGTGAGCAACGTATATTGAACCTCGCGCTTTTGCAAAACCGCTTTGACACTGTCTATACATTCTTCCATCGTCAAATGAGGATAATATTTTAGCTGAAGCTGAAAAACAATGTCCGCAATGGACTCGATACGAATGCCTCTGCGATTTAGCAAAGTTTCTGCATATTCATAGGACATAATTTCCCTCCCGCTTTCACCGTGCAGTTCTATTCTTTCACCGTGCGGGACCTTATGGTGCAGTGTGCGTGTTGAACCCCTGTTCCGCCAGTTTTCCAAGTGTATGCGGGAGGGAAGGAAAATGTTCATTAAACCGTTACAATAAGGGCGGGTACTGTGTACCTATTATTTGACTTTCACCGTGCCTTCACCCAACATCGACTCCATTTGATCAAAAAGCTGAGGAGAGGGCTTAATACTGTAAGCATCGCTCAACGCCAGCAGACGCTGGTTGCTCTCATAAAAAAGTACGGTAGGCATAGCACCGGGATGCTCCTGTAGCAGCGCCTTGAGACTGACCAACAAGCTGGCGTCCTCCTCAGCCTGGCGGGTGATCTTGACAAACACCCGCTGACGAGTGGTCGGCTCCGCGCTGCGCGGGACCGGCACCTGCTCACCGCGAGCCACTTCGACTCCGCGCGGTGAAGCCGCCGCCACGGGGGGAGCCACCTTCGATTGAGGCGAAGCAGATGCAGTGGCTGCCGAAGGCGGGGACGACACACGCGACGCGCTCCCGCCTGGGCCGCCAGCGGCAGAACCAGCAGCTGGTAAGGATGCTCCAGCTGCGGCGGACGAGCGCGTACTGGCACGTCGGCGCTGGAGGAGCCGTGCCAGCGAGTCTTCCGCCAGCGGGGCGGTCTCATCCGCAAGGAGCTTGAAGTGCTCGTCCTGCTGCTGCATCTTGGCTCGAAGCGTAAGCAAAGCCCCCTTTTCAATCCACTGCTGGCTCCGCTTCCACACCTCAGGAAACAACACAACCTCACAGCGCTCAATCTGATCCTCCAGCTCAATGAAGGCCATAGCCTTACCCTGCTTGGTCGTAATCGTTTTGAGTGACACTACCATGCCTGCGGTCACAACAACCGTTTCATCTGGCACATCGCCCAGCTCCATCAGACGATCCGCCTCGCTGTTTTCCAAAAGCGACTCAAAATCATCCAACGGATGCCCGGATAAATACAGTCCCAGCAGTTCACGTTCCAGCTCTAACTGCTGGCTGGCACTGAATTTGGGTACATTGGGGTATTCGATATCCCAATTGGGCATTTCCACAAAACCAAACATATCAATTTGCAAGTCATCCCGTTCCTTGCGCCACTTGACGGCTGCATCCACCGTTTCATCCAGCATGGCAAGCAACTGTGCCCGATGACCCGTCAATGAGTCAAAGGCCCCTGCCTGAATAAGCGATTCAATTACTCTCTTATTACATACTCGCAAATCGACACGTCGACAAAAATCGAGCAGGCTGTCGAAAGGCCGTTCCTTGCGAACAGCGAGAATGCTCTCCATCGCCTGTGTGCCAACATTTTTAATTGCAGCCAGGCCGAAACGGATGCTTCCTTGCTGTAATGGAGTAAACAGCACCCTGCTTTCATTTACATCAGGCGGCAACACTGCGATATCCATACGACGGCATTCGACGACATATTCAGCCACTTTCCGATGACTTCCCATCACCGCCGTCAGCATTGAAGCCATGAATTGTACTGGATAATGTGCCTTTAGATAAGCCGTCTGAAATGCTAGCACACCATAAGCAGCTGCATGAGCACGCGGGAAGCCGTAGTCAGCAAAACGAACAATCATATCGTAAACCCTGCCGGCCTCCTCCTCCGTGTATCCCTGCTTGATACTGCCTTCAACAAAATGTCCGCGCTCCAGATCCAGCACTTCGCGCTTTTTCTTGGACACAGCCCGGCGCAACAGATCGGCTTCTCCCAGGGAAAAGCCCGCCATGCGCGAAGCAATCTGCATGATTTGCTCCTGATACACAATAATACCGTACGTATCCTTTAAGATCGGTTCCAAGTCAGGATGCGGATAAGAAATCTCGATCTGACCATGCTTGGCCTGTATAAAGTTAGGAATAAAACCCATTGGACCCGGACGATACAAAGCCAGGACAGAAATGATATCCTCAAATACACTCGGCTTCAAATCCTTGAGTACCCGGCGTACACCGGCCGACTCCAGCTGGAATACACCTCCTGTATCTCCTTTGCCCAGCAAGTCATAGGTATGGGGATCGTTATCGGGAATACGGCTAAAATCAGGCGTGTCTCCATGCTCTTCCGCAATCCAGTGTATGCACCGTTCAATAATGGAGAGCGTACGCAGCCCAAGGAAATCCATTTTAAGCAAACCAATGCGCTCTAGATTTTCCATCGAGTACTGCGTCAAAGGTACTCCTTCGCTCCCCTCTTGCAGCGGAACCGCATCGGTCAATGGAGTCCGCGAAATGACAACACCCGCTGCATGTGTCGAAGCATGACGAGGCATTCCTTCAACCTTGATCGCCATATCCAACAGTTCACGTGTCTTGGGCTTCGTTTCATATAGTGTTTTCAGCTCCGGGGTAATTTCCAGCGCATGACGGATATTAATGCCCAGCTGCGCCGGAATCAGCTTGGCAGCCTTGTCTACCTCTCCATATGGCACGTTCAATGCACGACCGACGTCACGGACAGCGGCTCTTGCCGCCAGCGTTCCAAAGGTGATAATTTGCGCTACATGCTCATTTCCGTACTTCTGTACTACATAGTCGATAACCTCGTCACGCCGCTCATCACTAAAGTCAATATCTATATCCGGCATACTAATTCGTTCAGGATTCAGAAATCGTTCAAAGAGAAGGTTGTATTTCATCGGATCGACATTCGTGATGTTAAGCACATAGGCAACCAAACTGCCTGCTGAGGAACCACGCCCTGGTCCCGTTGCAATCTTATGCTTATGTGCGAAGGCAATAAAATCCCATACAATCAGGAAATAATCGCTGAAACCCATACTGTCAATGGTATTCAACTCATAGTTTAGCCGTTGGTTCAGCCTTTCCCGTTCCTCCGGCTGCTCCCATCCGGAATCGCTTCCATAGCGACGCTCCAGCCCTTGCACGCACAGATTGCGTAAATAGGACGAAGAGGTCATTCCTTCCGGCAGCGGGCGATATTCAGGTAAAATGGATTGACCGAATTCCAACTCCAGTTCGCATTTTTCAGCAATACGCACCGTGTTGGCGATGGCTTCTGCCACATGCGGGAATAAACGAGCCATATCCTCCTGACTTTTCAGATACAACTGACGTGTTGGTATACGCAAACGCTCCTCATCGTCAACTGTCTTTCCTGTCCCGATACAGATCAGAACATCCTGTACGTCCGCATCTGGCTCAGTCAAGTAATGCACGTCATTCGTCGCGACCAGTGGAATATCCAGTTCCTTCGCCAGTGCGATCAAGAGAGGATTTACACGTTTTTGCTCCGAAAGACCATGATCCTGGAGTTCCAGATAAAAATCATCGCCAAAAATGTTACGATATCGTTCCGCTGCTCGTCGTGCCTCGGCTTCCCGACCATGCAGTAAATGCTGCGGCACTTCACCGCCCAAACAAGCGCTCAGGCATATGATGCCTTCGTGATGGGCAGCCAAAGCCTCCATGTCGATGCGCGGCTTATAGTGAAAGCCCTCCAAATGGCCGATGGAGCACAGCTTCATCAGATTTTGATAGCCTGTTTTATTTTTGGCGAGCAAAATTAAATGATATATGGGCTGATCCTTGCGGCTGCCACGCTCCTTGCGCGATCCTGCCGTCATATAGGCCTCACACCCAATAATCGGCTTAATGCCGTTCTCTACACACGCTCTATAAAAAGGAATGGCACCGTACATGACCCCGTGATCTGTAAGGGCCAGCGCCTTCATTCCATAAGCTGATGCCTGTTTGACCAACTCCGCGGTACGAGCCGCGCCGTCCAGCAGGCTGTACTCGCTATGAACATGCAAATGCACAAATGAACTCATGCGCTTCTCTTCCTTTCACCGCTTGATTTTCTTCAAACTATTTTATCATATCCGCGTTAGTAGCGCCCATAGAATAAAAGTACAGACCTCGGCGGACAAGCGCGGTCTTGATTCGTATACCTAAGGAGGAAAAGAGCATGAGCACTTTTATATCCAAAGCGATTCTCGACTTCTTCATTGCCTTCGGCATCGTGCTCGGGGGAGCCATGCTCGGCGGAATGGGAGCTGTGGTATCGCTTCAGCCGCCCACCCAGACGATGCTAGAGGTTGCCGGAAGAATTAAAATATGGGCGCTTGCCGCCGCTGTGGGGGGTACGATGGACCCGATTCGGGTCATTGAAAGCAATATGTTGGATGGTAATTTGTCACCTGCCATTAAGCAGATATTGTATTTGATTTTCGCCTTTTTAGGTGCTCATATGGGTGCAGAGCTGGTCAAGTGGGTATGCGGCAACGGACGACCGTGAGGTGAAACGACTATGAGAGTTCCCCCTTTTGAGCGCCTGCGTCCTTTTATGCAATTGTCCTCCGTCTTTGTACTGGGTATGATTACGGGAGGCATCATCTACAACGTCATCTGGCATGCCAGCTTCAATCAGCTATGGACGAACAACCAGGATCTTCAATTCCAGCTCCAGCAAGCCGAGGAGGACAACAAAACATTGCGCAAATACAGCAAGCGCCAAACCGTTGTCAAAGAAATCAAGCTGATCGCGGAGGAAGCTTCGGCCGAAAAAATTGATCCTATCAACCTGAAGGAACTTCTTCGCCGTGTCAGTCGTGATCTGGAGGTGCTGCGTGGCAGAGATATGTTCGAGATTGACTCTGACAGCAAGCTGGTACGTATGTTGCTGCACCAAAAAAAATACACCGTTCGTGACAAGGAGTATACGATCCAGGTCAAAACGATGCTTGTAATGGAAGGCGTGCTGCAAATTTGGCTGGAAGCAAAAGAAAGATTGCCTGAAAGCCACTAGTCGATCTATTCGACTTCACACCTTACTCCGATCCATTGTAGACTAACCATGTTCAATGGAATGAAGCGTCATCACTGCTTTGCATACCAAATGATTTTCCCGTGAAATTGCAATTTCTAGCTTGCAGGTGCGGCGACTCATCTCGAGCAGCATCGGACGAAGAACGACAGCATCTTCTATCTGTACGGGTCTAATAAAATATGTCGTCAAATTGTCCAGCACATAATCCTTGCCGCTCATGTCTCTAGCTGCCCGGTAGCCCGCTTGTGTCATCACGTTGACCAGTACGCCTTCCGAGATCGTACCTAAATTGGTCGCCATTTGCGGAATGATAAACCCGCGAAAAAATAACGATCCGTCCTCATTACGCTCCTCAGCAAACCCGTTCCAGATCAGCTGGTCGAACGTCTCGCCAAGTTGCGGCTGCTTTTGGGCGTTACGCAGCGCCTCCAGCACCTCACGCCGTGTAACGGACCCGAGCAGCTTGCGGTTGCGGTCCACGACCGGCAAATAATCCACACCTTCCCACGCCATCATTTGCGCGGCTGAAGCCAGCGAGGTCTGGTAGGTGACCGTTATCGGATTGCGGATCAGACATTTATCCATCGTATGCTCAGGTTGAAGCCCCTCCACATCTTTGCGGCTGACGATACCAATTAAACGATTCCATTCATCCACGATTGCAAAATGATGATGTCCGGTCGTCACCGAAAGTTCTTCAAACTCGGTAAGCGTGCTGTTGATTTTCAAGGTCAACGTTTTCGGTTTGCCTGCCGCAATATCTTCAATCAGCATAATTTTCTTTTTGATCAAGCGGTCAAATATGGCTCTATTAATCATAGATGCCACTGTAAAAGTATCATGGCGTGAGGAAATAATCGGCAGACTGATCTTGTCTGCGAGCTGCTTAACCTCTCGGCTCGTACCGAAGCCCCCTGTGATCAGCACACCTGCCCCCTGCTCCAATGCAAGTGAATGCGCATCCTCACGGTTACCTACGATCAGCAGACTGCCTGCATCAATATAACGGGCCATGGCTTCCTCGCGCATCGCTCCGATCACATACTTGTGCAAAGGCTTCTCCAGTCCCTCACTTCCGCCCAGCACATGTCCTTCTACAATATTCACGACATCTGCAAAGGTCAGCTGTTCGGACAAGCCGCGCGGGCGCTTCTCCACTCGTACTGTTCCGATCCGTTCCTTGGTAATGACAATTCCCAGGTTTTCAGCTTCCTTCACGGCCCGATAGGCCGTTCCTTCGCTGACGCTCATTTCTTTAGCCAACCTGCGCACAGAAATTTTGGAGCCTATTTTCAACTGCTCGATATGTCGCAATAGCTGCTCGTGCTTCGTAACTGTTTCATCTAGCCCGTCCAACTCTGTTACACCCCCAACGTCCAATCTGTATCATTCTGTATCTATTATAGCACAAAATCCCTTTATTTAAGACCTTTGTTCATTTTGAGTTCTCTGCTTTGGAAATAGCAAAAAAAGCGATCCCCTCTTTTACAAGGACCGCTTCTTACTATGATTGATTTGTAATCTGAGAGACAAGCCCAAGACAAGCTAAAAAAACTCACTGCATGCTGCCTTTGTCAGCTTTTTTATCCCATTTCATCTGCCACTGCTGCATTTTGGCCCGCCGCACACGCTCCAGCGTTTTGCGCTTTTCCTCATCCACACCCAGCAAAAAATGCATGTTCGCTCCGATGACTAGCAGCGCAAAAAGTACCCATACTATCCCAAAGCCGTTGACCCAGTTCAAACCGCCTGCAAGCGAGATGCGTGGTAACGCGACCAAGACCATAGCCAGCGCAATCAGTGTATACAAACCATGTTTCCATTTTTTAAAAGAACCCAATCGTATCCCTTCCTCTCCCTGTGACTCTATGTATCTAGTCTATGAGAGGACAGGAAGGAATATGAGACAAACTTACAGAGATGAACCGTACAAATCTTGAAGGCTGTCTGCAATAATTTTGTTAACGTCCTCAATAATCACGCTCAGGCGACGTTCAGCGTCGAACAGGCGACGGATGTTGAGGTTCAAGCTAAGTACCTCGAACAGCTTCTCCATCTTTTCCATCTCTTCCTGTGCTGGCATATCGCCGCTCATCATGCGTTGTTGTACTTCCATTTGGCGTTCACGGAAATCGTCGAGCATTTTCTTGGCTTCTGGATCGGTTTCGATCAGCTTCATCGCTGACGTAATTTCCTCTACCTCTTTGCTTTCCTTCAATGCTTTCGCTAAATCATGGGCTTTGTCGTAGATGTTCATGATTGTTTATTCCTCCAATACAAGTTTAGTGTCAACATTTCACATTGTCCGTCAATCACCAAGGGATATATGTCCTCATATGATGAATCAGTGCTATTACAGCCCATTCACGTTTCCCGTTACTTTCAAGACATCAAGTTGCTGCCCGGAAGGAGATCCACGATGTCCATCAAAAAAACAACGATTCAAATCATCGGATCGGGCATCTTGCAGGATGACGTACTCATGGTCGGCGAGTCCTTGCTTCGCAAATGGAAAATATCCGCTGGCCACCCCGTTCAGCTCGCCTTCGGTTCGTTCCGCCAAGAGGTTACCGTCATATCGGTGCCCCGCTATAGCGGCCTACGTGTGGGAAGCGTGCTAGCCCGAAAAATGGGGCTTCATGCCAATTGTGATCTGCGAGTAACCTACAGCCGAGGTCGCCGGACACTTCGAGTGGGCCCACTTATTAGCGTGCTGGTCAGTCGGGACTATCCCGAACAGCCCGACAAGCCTTTCGGGTCGATCACCCTGTTCTGCCGTGAACTAGTCGGGGAATGCCGCAGACAAGGAGCATATGTGTATTTCTTCACCCCGGAGCATATCGGAAGTCAGCCCGGGCGAGTTCAGGGATGGGTGTATGACGGAGGCTGGAAAAAGACGGTCATGCCCGCCGGCGATGTCGTCAATAATCGTCTTACCTCCCGTAAACTCGAGAACAGAACTAGCGTACAGCATTTCATGAAAGAAGTAAAATCGCAGTACGGCACGACTATTTTTAACGAAAAGTTTTTGGATAAGAATGAAGTATTTGATGCGCTTAAATCAAATTCTTCCCTGCGCAAGTATTTACCCGAGTCCCACTTGCTGCAAACTTTTGTTGTTTTCAAAAAAATGTGCAACCAGTATCCCGCTGTTTTTCTCAAGCCAGTGCGTGGAAGCCTGGGTAAAGGCATAATGCGCATTAACAAGCAAACCGATGGCACCTTTTCGGTGCTATCCACAACAGCGGGCACACCCCGCAAGCAAACGTATGCCAACGTCGATAAGCTGTACAAAAGCTTGGCGGGAAAAATGAAAACAACACGCTTTCAACTCCAACAGGGACTTACCTTGATTGATCACGGTAAGCGTCCGGTCGACTTTCGTGCGCTTGTACAGAAAAATTCGTCCGGAACCTGGACCGTAACATCCATTGTCGCTCGGATCGCCGGAGGAAGCCACTTTGTGTCCAATCTGGCAAGAGGCGGCACGCTGAGTACTGTCAAGGAAGCACTTGCCAAGACCACGCTGCCCGCAACCGTTAAATCGAATGGGCATACCTCTCTCAAAACAGCAGCACTGGATATCGCAAGCGGAGTAGAAAAAGCAATTCCCGCCCATTTCGCAGAATTTGGTATTGATCTGGCAATAGACAGCACGGGGCGCATCTGGTTGCTGGAGGTCAATTCGAAGCCATCGAAGAATGACAACACGCCGTTAAATGATCAGAAAACTCGCCCGTCCGTTAAAAAAATGATTGAATACTGCTGTTATTCAGCCGGCTTCAAATGAATTCATCTCTTCCAGAGTCTGGCTGCCAAAGGAGCTGTTGTCGGTGTCTCTTGTTGTGCCAGGCACGCTGGGCGTGCTTGTTAGCCGGAATCAGGCCGCCACTCCCCCTATTACCGAAGCCGATTTTTGCCGCAGGCTAAGTCTGTTGGGCAGGCGCTCTGATCTTAGCGTAATGGCGTTTACCGTCGAAGGAGTTTCACCTGAAGATCACTCCATACGAGGTTATGTTTATCGTAACGGAGTATGGACATCCGGCCGCTTTCCGTTGCCGGATATTGTGTATAACCGCTGTCTCCATGCCCACGAGAGCCAGAATGTCAGGCGCACACTGGAAGACATGGCGGAGCAAAATTCGCGCAAGCTCATCTACTGGTCGCGTAACTTACCTGGCAAATGGCAGGTGTATCGCGCTTTGCATGCGGTAGATAAAGTACGTCCTTTTGTGCCGCCTACGGCGCCTTACCGGGACACGGCCCAGCTTGTGGAATGGCTAGGACGCCATTCGGAGCTGTTTATGAAGCCACAGACCGGAACACATGGCAAGAGCACACTGTATCTCCGGCTGGCAGAAGGAGGCCAGGGACTACTTGTACAGGGTAGAGACTCCCGTAACCGTCCGTTCCGGCGTTTGTTTCCCGAATTGGATGCAGGATTGTCATGGATCCACGGAATTGCACACAAACGCGCTTATATCGTGCAGCCTTATTTGAAATTAACAAGCCAAAGCAATCATCCCTTTGATGTTCGCGCACTCATGCAAAAGGATGGCAACGGCCATTGGCGCCTGACGGGCTTTGCTGTAAGAGAAGGCAGAAAAGGAACTCTGACTTCTAATCTGCACGGTGGGGGCGAAGCCCATCCGGCTGAGCCATACCTTCGTGAACAATTTGGCGCGGACACCACGCGTCTCATCATCGGGCAGATGAGGGCGCTGTCCTCGACCATTACCAGGGCGCTTGAGGAACGTTATGGCCGCCTTGGCGAGTTGGGAATTGATTACGGTATTGACCAGAGCGGGAACATCTGGCTATTGGAGGTTAATTCCCGACCTGGTCGGGCCGCCTTTTTTCAGACCCGTCAGCCGGAGTGCGCTTTCCAGTCGGTCAACCGCCCGCTCGAATATGCTCGATATTTAATGACCCATTCCAAAGCGACAGGGCCAAAGGGCGCGGGCGCCTCCCTTGAACATACGGTATAGGAGGATAAACAGATGAGTTTAACGCATTGCAATGTGCATTTCTCACAGCAGCCCGACAAGGTGGCGTATATATCCACTGCCTTGTTGAAAAGCCTTAAATTATCCGGAGCCAAGTCCGTTCGTCTGCGGCTCGGTAAGGATCAGATTCCAGCTACTGTAAAACCAATTCAGAAGGCGGGACGCCATCTATACTTGACCTCCGGCTTACGTAATGCAATCCGTGTTCCCAAAAGCGGGGCCATCTATTTGCGGAATCTGGATGGTGATATACAGCTAGGGCCGTTGATTGGCGTGCTGTCTGACGGTACCACCTCCACCACTCGCCCTTTCGGATCGCGCACAGGCTTTATTAAGCAACTGCTGAGGGAAGGCAGCAAAAAATCTTATATTTTTGCCTTCACCCCTCGGGATATCAACTGGCAAAATGATACGATTAACGGCTATTTTCTGTCATCCAGCGGGGAATTCACACGTAAACTTGTACCTTTGCCGGACGTGATCTATAACCGTTTGCCGAGCCGTCGCTCTGATTTTTCCCCGGCGATCAATCAACTACGCGAACGCTTTTCCCGCAAACGAATTCCCTTTTTTAACTGGAGCTTTTTCAATAAGTCCGATATCTATAATCTGCTGGAGAATAACCCAGATGTTAACCGCTATGTCCCTGAATCATATATGAATCCCAGCTCTGAACGTATCCGAGGTATGCTGGAGCGACATCAATTTGCTTATTACAAGCCAAGTGGAGGCAGTCTCGGTAAAGGAATCTATCGTCTGTCCCATGTTCCCAAGCAAGGATATTATGTGAGGTACCGTAAGAAAAGTAGCAATGTATTGCTAAAATTCGCCTCTTTTAATTCCATGCTCAGGATGCTTCACTCCAATCAGGGACAGATGTTAAAAGGTTATGTCATTCAACAGGGTATCCAGCTGATCGAGATTGACAATTGCCCGATTGATTTCCGGTTTCACATGCATAAAAATGGAAATAATCAGTGGGTCGTCGTCGGCATTGGAGCCAAAAAAGCCGGACGTGGCAGTGTCACAACCCATATCAAAAATGGCGGCTCCCTTATGACACCTGAACAGGCGTTGAACCGGGTATTCGGAGACCGAGCGGGTGAAGTGCTTCAACGTGCCAAGAACGTAGCAGTTACGCTCGCTGAAGCCATTGAACACCATCACCAGCATCTATTGGGCGAAATCGGCTTTGATCTGGGCATTGATCAGGATGAAAAGGTATGGATGTTTGAAGCCAACTCCAAGCCAGGCCGATCCATTTTTCAGCATCCATCGTTGCGTGCGGAGGGTAAAGCATCCGTGGAGCATATTTTGGACCACTGTCTTTACCTCAGTAAATTCCGCAGAAAAGAGGAACTATGAATACCCGGGCGGAGCATAAGCCAGTCGTTGCTGTATTGACAGTGCACGACGAAGGGCAATTTTTCAAGGGAAATCAGCGCAATTTCAGGGATATTCTTGAAACGGGAACACGGATGGGATATCAGGTGTACATTGTTACCGTCAGGGACCTGAAACTGGCAGATGAGACGATTAAGGGCTATGTCTTCAACAAGAGCTTACAGACGTGGGAGGAACAGAATTTTCCACCTCCACAGGTCATTTATAATCGCATCCCCAACCGTAATTATGAACTTAAAACCTCTGTGCGCACAAAGTTGGATGAAATTTCACATGCCTCAGGCATTGAGCTGTACAATCCAGGCTTTTTTAACAAATGGGAACTGTTCAAGTGGTTGCGCACCTCAGAAACGACTCGTCAGCTTGTTCCGGCAACCAAACGGTTAAGCAACCTGTCTTCCTTAGGAAAAATGCTGTCTACGTATCCATACCTGTATCTCAAGCCGGAAAACGGTAAGGCTGGAAAGGGAATTATGATTCTTAAATTCCTCCCAGACCATCTAATGGCTTACAGACTGACCATTCAGCATGACAAAAAAAGTGTAACCTACAGATCTGTATCGCTATCCCGGCTGTGGGGACGTATCCGACGGGAAGCAGGCAACTCACCTTATATCATTCAACAGGGTATCGATCTGGCAACCCATCAGAAAAAACCCTTCGACCTGCGTATCCTGGTACAAAAAAATATCCGTGGCTCCTGGAGTATCACCGGAGTCGGTGCCAGACTGGCCGGTAAGGGGAGCATTACCACACATGTCCCGCGTGGCGGGAGTGTAGAGGACCCTTTCAAGCTACTGTCCTCACTGTTTGGGCCTGAGGACAGCACGGATCTACTGAACAAAGTTAAAAGTACGGCCATACAGATTGCACGTCAAATTGAACGCGCATCCGGTCTTTCTCATGGCGAAATGTCCATGGATCTGGGCGTGGATACGCTCGGAACCCTCTGGTTTTTTGAGGCCAATGCCAAACCAATGAAATTTGACGAGCCGGAAATCCGCCAAAAGTCGCTTAGACGCATATTCCAGTACAGCTCCTTTTTGGCCGGACGAATGAAATCATGATCAAGGAAGTGGAATCATGCCGCAAATTAGCGATGTTCAACATTTGCCTGCCCGGAGCTGGCTGCTGAGACGACGACAGTTGCTTTTTTTGGCCCGCAGCTCAGGGGGCATGCGCATTACTCGTAATGCTCTGCGGCAGTTGGCCGTTTTAACGCCCGAGCAATTGAACACCCCTGGCTCCTCCCTCCTGTGCGCATTTGTGCGCACGGAGAAGGGGCTGCGGATTGCCGGATTTTCCCTCGCTCTGAATTACGGGGAGGATGCTTGCATCGTAATTGTTCGTCCGCTTTACCGGGGCCGCAGACTGGGCGCTAGACTGCTGTCCGCCCAGCTCCAACAGCTGCGCCGTCTAACGTGCAGCGTAGCCGCCGACAATATGTCCAGTCTCAAAACCTGTTTCCGCGCTGGGCTTGTTGCGCATGAAATGACGACTGGACCAACCGGGAAACCCACGCTGATATTTCACGGAGAGTTATCCCAAGATAAGCAGACGGCAGAGGAAGGTGGAATGCTGTGCCAAAACCTGTCCTAGGCATCATGACTTTGTATTTGAACAACAAGAAGCAATTAGAGGAACGCGACATATATGAGCGCATGATTGCAGAAGGGAAACGGCTGGGACTGGATATGTATGTATTCACTCCTGCGGATGTCCATAAGGATCGCAGGCTGCTCCTTGCCCAAATCTATGATCCACACAGCGGAAAATGGAGCCGAAAGTGGCGAGAGTTCCCAGACATGATTTTCGACCGTTGTCGGGTACAGCGCAGTGAGCGATATCGTCAGTTGAAGCAGTTCCGATTGCAATACACAGACCTTGTATATTTAAACCGACCCCTGAGTAACAAATGGGTCATTCATCAGCAGCTTGCGAGAAGGTCTGCCTTTCGCCCCCATTTGCCTGCAACAGAGCTGTTCAGTGGATTTCATAGTGTCAAACGGATGCTCAAACAGAATTCACTAGTGTACCTCAAACCGATTAACGGTACGGGAGGCCGAGGTATTTTACGTATTGAACCTGTTAACAAGCAAGGAGGCCTGTATCTGATTGAGGGCCGCAATCGCAAACGCCATATCATTCCCCAGCAGCGGGTACGTCTAGACCGTCTGGAGCCGCGTCTGAGCAGCTGGAACATGGATAACTACATTGTTCAGGAAGGCATTCCTGTGCAGTTGCCGAATGGCAGAGTCCATGATTACCGTATGCTGGTACAGAAAAATGGCCAAGGAGTATGGGAGCTAACCGGATGCGCGGGGCGCATCGGGGCGCATCGGAGTGTCACTTCCAACCTGCATGGTGGAGGCAAGGCAGTACCGATGAGCCAATTGCTAACGCAATGGATTCGTGATGAAAGCCATAGAGAGAAAATCATCAAGCAAGGGGAAAAACTCGGACTGGACATCGCTGCGTATCTGGAAGAAAGCTACGGGGCATTGTGTGAGCTTGCACTCGATTTGGCAATTAATAAGCACGGTCATATATATGTGCTGGAAGTCAACCCGAAGCCAGCCCGTGAGGTCTTTTCGCGTATTGGTGAAAAAGAAACCTATCGCCGCTCCATCGCCAAGCCCATGGAATATGCCTTGTGGGTCTACCACACACAAATTAATCCAAAGCCTCAGGCTGACCACAAAGCAGAAGATAAAACAGAAGATAAAACAGAAGATAAAGCAGAAAATAAGACAGAGAATAAGACAAAGGAAGGCTCCGCGTAAAGTGGCTGCCTTCCTTTCTTTTTTTCATCTGCCCGACAGTACCAGCATGTTTAATTATATGGTGCGTCGAGCCTATTTATAACCAATAACCTGTGTTTCACAGTTACTCAGCGTTTTTATAAAGTGTAAGCAGTTGCGTAAAGTCTGTAATAATCGCATCGGCCCCCTTCAACTCATCGTCCACACCAAATCCCGCATAAGCGCAACCGATCACCGTCTGTCCGTTCTTTTTGCCTGCTTCCACATCTGAGGAACGATCTCCTACCATCCATACGTTCGAAATATCGTGCTTGCTCAATAGAATTTCCAGCAAATTCACTTTGGAAAGCGTGCTGTACTCCCCAGCGCTGTACAGTCCTTCAAAAATGGGAACCATTTCATACGCAGCAGCGATCCCCTTTACATAGTCCTCCAGACCGTTACTAGCTACGAACAATCGGACACCTTGCTCATGAAGGGCCTGTAGTGTTTCTTTTACATGTGGATACAGGGCATGACTTCCGCTCTTCAATCCCTCCAGTTCCAGCTGAAGCAGCAGCTCGTCCGCTCTTCTATGGGCCGCTTCGCTGGCTTCCGGCATCACTCTTCTCCAGATTTCATCCAGCAGCATGCCCAAACTATTCAAAATAAGCTCCTCGGGAGGAGTCTCTCCTTCATAAAGCCCTTCGGCGCGCAGCGTATCAAACAGCTTGTGGTACGCAGGAAGCAATAGCGTCTCCGTCTGAAAAAGTGTACCGTCCATATCAAATACCATAGCCTCAGGTTTCTTCAACACAGGTGCATTGTTCATGTAGTTATCAGTCATTCCTTTCCTATGTAGGTTTACAACTCTAACCCCTCTCATGATAAGCAATAAGAGAGGTCCGTGTAAACCTCATTGCGCATACCGCTAACTCTTATATTTTTTTAAAACAGTCCTGAAACAATGCAAACCACCCCACATATCCGTGTGTAAGGCACCCCTTGGAAGGTTGAGATCCACACCATTCCAATACGAAAATCCCGCCTGCTCTATCCATTGCTCCATCGCTGATAGATCCACTGTAGGGTAATCAAACGTCAGCAGAAGCATTCCGTCATCGCGTATGGTCCGGTGAAATTCATGTAAGGCTGCCAAAGACTCCTCAGGTGTTAAATGTTCCAGCACTGAAATACATACAATTTTGTCAAAACTGGCATCCTCATAAGGCAGAGCTGTCAGATTGGCATGTGCGGAGTGGAGCCGAACCGGTAAAATCTCCTGAATGCGCTCGGCAGCCTCCTCTCCGATATCCCGCCGCACCTCGGCCAAAATGGCATCCACGGAAACGATCCGTATATCCAGATCGCAAGCATAGACCTGAGCGCAACGGCGGGCCAACTCAAATTTGAATGGATGTGGAATTCCACACGCTGCATCCAGCACCGAATCTTGACCGGACATAAATTGAAGACACCACTCATACTCATAGGGGCGACTCCACCAGCTTTGGGGGAGTCTGTAAATCATGCTGGAGGAGTTGGGGTCAGAATATACAAAAAAGCGAGACAGATACGGGTCAGACATGTTCATGGATGCTGCCTCCTTTTGGAGAGATTTAAATTACTCTTGCAACACAGCACAGTTCATGACCCCGTTTCTCGCCTTGAAGTTTGGCCAACAATCCCATTTGCTCCGTAAAGGCAAGATCACCGTACAAAGGATGGGCTTGCAGCAAGGCATCCAAACCAGAGGGAAGCTGGCGGGTAAACATAGCCACCGAGCGCAATCCAGACTTTTCCAGTAAGAGCGCCAGCGTATGCTCAGAATAATGATATAAATGATCTTCCTCGGTAAATAAAGGTGAATAAACACCATAAGCCTCATTGGTGAACGAGTTTTTGTTGGGCACTGTAATATATAACGTCCCGTCAGGTTGAAGCTGTTCGCGTAAATCTGTCAAAAATGCAACAGGGTCCGCAATATGCTCCAGCACATGCCAGCATGCTACGGCCTCGTATTTGTGATCCAGTGGTAATTCAGTATCTTCTTCTACTTCTTGTATTTCTTGTGCTTCATTCAATTCCTGCATATCACATGCTTCATCGGTTTGAGTATCTTCTTCGGTTTCACCGTTCCAGTAACCCGGCAATAAATCCACGTCATATTTGTGTTTGGCGTAAGCACGCGAGTCTATGGAAGGTTCAATACCCACTGCATCCCAGCCGGCTTGAAGGGCAGCATGGATAAATTCTCCGGTACCTGATCCAATCTCAAGCAATTTTCCTTTACCGGAGCTGAACATATCCAGTAGCATGAGTCCAAAAAGGGCATGATCCCCATAAGTTGACGCTGCTGCACTATCCCGCATAGCAACCCAATCGGCATTATAAATCTCTGCAATCATATCCTCCGGCTGTATATGATCCACATCATTACGAAAAACCAAGCCACAGGAGCCGCACCCCATCAAGGTAAAGCGTTCATAGTTATGAAATACTCCCGTGTCAGACGAACCACACAGTTTGCATTTACTATAAAATACGTTCTTTGTTTCACTTTTAATTTGTAGACCGGAATTATTCATAACCTGGACACTTGAAATCTCGGCAACATCCATGGCGTTCACATCATGGGTAGCTTCATACTCTGGTGTAGTTTCTTTTTCTCCATTTATGTTGTCCTGATCTACCCAAAGCGTGAGTCGGGGGTTCGGGTCCAAAATAGATTCATATTGCTCTTTCCAGCCATAACGAACACTTGGATCAAGCAACTGATATCGCTGAAATTTGGCCATGCGAATAGCAGGTGTACACCATCCCCAATGCTGGATGCGGTAGTTGCTGATTTCACTGGGAAGGTCAAGCACATTTTCTGGAAATCTCCCACAGTGCAAGGACTGCTCCTTCCATTTATAAGAGAACCCTTCCTTATATCGAATTAAAAAAGGACGGTAATATTGATGAGCCTGCCAATAATCATCATCGCGGTAATGCGTGGAATTCCACATATCAAACAACCTGAAACAAATCGTATCTGCTTTCGTTCCCGCTAACAAAGAATGTACCCCTTGAGCAAAACGGGATTCGAACATTTCGTCAGCATCCATATTTAATATCCATTCCGGAAAAGAAGCCAACGTCTCTCTCCACTGTTGCTTACGTAGTTCCAATTCATTGGTAAAAGAAGCTGTTTCATTGCGTATTAAACGTAATGGGATTCCCTTTAGGATCTCACGGCACAACTCTCCGCTATCATCCTGACTGCCATCATCAATAATGACCGCTTCATCAATATATTCTCGATGACTCCGCAGCACGTCAATGAGCTTGCGATCTGCCTCATTGTATACCGTCATGGTCAGCGTCAATTTGGGTTTGGAGACAGGCGGCGTATGAAGTTCACTTTGTCGTGGACCAGGGAACGTTTGTGGTATAACAAAAGAATCTGCCGTGTACTTGGCAAAGACAGCTGACTCACGGAGGTCATACGGTATAACAGGAGGTTCAGGGAACTTAGATGGACTTGATGATGCAGAAGGATTGAAGGCAGGAGAGTTAGTAGAAGTATCGGAGTGATTTAGATATGCTAAATGTTCTGATTGGTCCGTATGAACAGCGCTCGTTGTAAAATAATTTAGGGTGAATAGTAGCTGCTCTGCCTTCATTCTGTCCGCTTCCCGGTACAGATGCATCGCCGGATAGTGTGTATCCACAAAAAGTGGAAATCCAAATGCAGCTGCCCGAATACAGAAATGTCGATCTTCTCCCCAATAGGAAACGTTTTTGATTTTACCAAAGTGAATCCCTGCTTCCAGTGCACGTCTGCGGATTAGGGTGCAAGCACCTAGACCCCCCACTTCGTACAAACCAGGAACATGCATTTGGTGTATGAAATGCAACTCGCGTTGCGCTCGCTCCTCTGCCGACAACACTTCGCCTTCTTCACGATGGAACAAATTATATTCATCACTAACCCACACCTGAGGCAATAGAGGCCCCTCCGGCTGCCAGCGTGTCCAGAAAATCTCAGATACAATATCCTTCTCCGCCTCCACCAGCTTACATAAGGTACGGGAATGGAGAATCAGGTCTGAGTCGACTAAAAACAGCGCGTCATAATTATGCTGAAGTGCATAATCGATAAGACGATTTTTGAAGTCGGCCACTTTCCAGACGAGGGCTGGCGGCCAATAATGAGTGTGCTCATCACTTCGGTTCTCCACTTGCTGTGGACCTGTTAACAAGGGCAAAACCCTGCCCGGCAGCCGATTGGAAAAATCGGCAAGCCATTGGCTTGAAGTCGGATTGTCATTATCATCGACAAATAAATAATCGGGCAGCACATCAGGTGCCTCCAGTCGCTCTAAAGCTTGAAGAAATAAAGACAATATTTCCGGTTTCTGGTGCACCGGGCTACCGATTAGTATACGCATGATTCAACGCCTCCATCAGGCAGAAGCCTCATAACCGTTCCCCCCTCCATATCCTAAGGCATACCATAATTGCAACCGAGCGATATGGGAGTGAGCGTAGTATGAATGGACTTGCACCTGGAAATATCAATGAAAACGACATCCATACAAAAATACAATCTTACCATCCAAACAACTACTCTTTTTCAGTTTTCTACCCGTTTTCTAACTACATTTAGCCATCAAATTTATTTCCCGGTCGCTTGATAATATCGAATTTCGCACAATCTCCTCCCCCTCATATCAGACTTTGATTTTCTAATTTATTAGAGCAAGATTGAATTTATGATCATCGCACATCCTCTAAACGATCCATAGGAATTACTACATAATGAGCAAGCTATCCTAATAAAATGGAGATTATACCAAGTTTTTTGGGAGGGACAAAGAGCATGGTAACTGTCAGCTTATGTATGATTGTCAAAAATGAAGAAGAAGCCCTTCATACCTGTCTGAAATCAGTCCATGACCTGGTAGATGAAATCATTATCGTAGATACTGGTTCCACTGACAGTACCCAAGAGGTCGCTGCATCGTTCAATGCTCGGGTATACCATTTTGAATGGTGCGATGATTTCTCTGCAGCCCGCAATTATGCGTTTAATCAGGCAACGCAAGAATATCAATTTTGGCTGGACGCTGATGACATACTGGAAGAAAAAGACCGAATATCATTTCTCAACTGGAAGAAACAAGCCACCCTCTCCTATGACAGCATTACGATGGATTATGTGCTGTCTGTAGATGAACAAGGACAGCCGTTGTATAAGCTCAAAAGAAACCGAATTGTGCGGCGTGATCGAAGATTCAGATGGATCGGCTTTGTGCACGAATTCCTGCATGTGACTGGCAGCACCTTTCACAGTAATATAGCGGTGACTCATAAAAAGACACGTGCCTACACTGATCGTAATTTGCATATATATCTCAAGCATCGGGAGCAAGGCACTGCATTTTCTGAGCGAGATCACTACTACTTCGCGAATGAACTATATGATAACGGACGCATACTAGAAGCCATCCAGCAGTACGAGCACTATCTGGGACTCGATCAAGGATGGATTGAGGATCGGATTGCTGCTTGCTTTAAGCTAGCGGATTGCTACGCCCACCAGGGTCAAAAACAGGAGCAGCGTATGGCTCTGCTTCGCACACTTAACCTTGATGTACCACGCGCCCAGTTCTGCTGTGTCTTTGGCAATTTGTTGATTGAAGACGAACAGTATACTCAAGCCATTTACTGGTTTCACCAGGCAACGTTGATAGAGCCTCCACAAGATGTGATGGCCCTAACCAATTCGTCGTACTATACCTGGTTTCCACACTTGCAATTATGCCTGTGTTACGACCGAATCGGTGACATCGAAAAGGCAAAATCGCATCATCGCATAGCTCAGTTGCACCACCCTACTCATCCAAGTGTTTTATATAACGAGAAGTATTTCGCACAACTGAAGCAATAGGGATGAGAAAGACGCGCCGGGGAAAGGTCGTTCAATGTAGCCGACCTTAGTCATCATGCCGATATGTGCTCGGCACGATACCCGGCGGACAGCCTGCAATTTTTCGGGGCTTTTATTTTTACCCCCTCTTATATATAAATGCCCATTGCTGCTCCTCGGGAAGGACCATTTCATTAGCTTAGATTACCTCAAAAGAAAAAAAGTCTCCTGCAAGCTTAAGCTCACCAAGAGACCTCGTATATCATTTTATCAGAACACTTTCTTCCGGTCTCTTTCCCCCTTCAAAATTTCCACTGACTCACGGAAACGGAGCGAATGGATTATTTCACGTTCACGTAGAAACTTCAGACTATCTTGCAAATCCACATCGTCTGTCAGATCAATCAGCCACTGATATGTAGCTCGTGCCTTTTCCTCTGCCGCTATGTCCTCATATAGATCGGCAATAGGATCGCCTTTGGCTTGAATATAAGCCGCTGTAAAAGGAACTCCGGCAGCGTTTTGATAATATAGCGCATGGTCGTGTGCCGCATAATATTCACCCAGACCGGCAGCCTTCATTTGCTCTACGCTCGCATCCTTGGTCAGCTTATAAATCATAGTCGCAATCATCTCGAGATGCGCAAATTCCTCCGTGCCTATGTCGTTCAGTACACCAATCACCTTATCGGGAATCGTATATCGCTGATTCAGATAGCGCAATGCCGCTGCCAGCTCGCCATCCGCTCCACCATACTGCTCCATAAGCAGTTTGGCCATATGAGGATCACATTTGCTGACACGTACGGGATATTGCAGTTTCTTCTCATATACCCACATTCATGTCCCCTCCTTTATAAAAGGTTGTTAAAAGGTTGTACCTGCCTAGACCTGCCACGGCCAAGGGGATTGACTCCACTCCCAAGGATACTTGGAATAGGCACGACCAAAATTTTGTAAAGGCCCATATAGCATCTGATACTCGTTAGCAATCGCCGTTCTTTCCTGCGTCAGCTTATTGAACTGCTCGATGGCCTGTAAATCATCTGGGTGCGTATTCAGATACAAATTCAGCTCCACCAACACAAAATCCACCGCTTGGAGCTTCTCCAGCAACGCATAAAACTGGGCATCCCCCGGCTTGGTTTGGGACGTGCAGCCTTGGGTCGGGTTTCCGGCTTGACTATAGCCCTGAGTTTGGTTCTGATACTGGTTCTGATACTGGTTCTGGTATGGATACGGATTTGAATAAGGGCTTTGATATGGATTCGGCTGTTGCTGTCCACTCTCATGCTGATTTTGCTGCTGGAATTGGAATGGGGACTGACCCTGATTTGGATTCTCCATTCTATTCGCCTCCCCCCTGGTTTCTTCTAGGCTCATAAGGGCTGTAAAGCAAAGGCCATAGCGTTCCCTTCGTCAGCGCCTCATCTGGACTGAATTGCGGTAGACCAGGGGGCTGAAATTGCACAAACAAGTTTGGCGGAAGCACATAAGTCTTGCACAGAACGGGCGGACACGGATCGAACGGGCCGACAAACGGGGCATACTCACCTTGCTGTGGAAATTTCACGGGCCGGGACCTCCTTTGGTTGATCCATCTGCTTTACTATTCAACATATGCCGCATCGCCCAAGTCTCGAACAAAAAATCACAGATAAAAATAATTGTTCAAAAAAATAACTATAAAACTGTTTCTAATCAAAAAGAACCTTTAAAACCACGGTAACGTGGATCTAAAGGTTCTTGCTTCAGCACACTATAATAACTTACATACCTGAACTGATCTTACCTATCTCTGTGGATCAGGACTCAATCGGTAGAAAGCTCATCTTCAATCACAGGCTCAGGCTTGCGGTGAATCTTCACTCTCATTATGCGAAGCCTTGTTGCTTCCTCCACCTCGAAGGTAAGGTTATAAAACTCAATTTTCTTCCCTTTCACCGGAATGCCTTCCAATTCCTTGAACAGCCATCCTCCGATGGAATCTACCTCGTCGTCTTCGATGTTTACTCCAGTCAAATCATTGACATCCTCAATGAGCATACGACCGTCCACAGAGATGAAGTTCTCCTTGATTTCCACGCTTGGGCGTTCATCCTCAAACTCATCATAGAGATCCCCGACGATTTCCTCCAAAATTTCCTCCGCTGTCAGCAGCCCGGCCGTTCCGCCGTATTCATCTACCACGAGAGTCATTTGGGAATGTTTTTTCTGCATAAGGCGTAGCACGTGACTCACTTCCATAGACTCCGGCACATTCAAAATAGGACGTACCACCGAAGCCAGATCCAGTTGTTCCCCCTGCTCAGCTAGCAGAAGATCCGTGATATGGACAAAACCGATAATCTGGTCTTTATCCTCAACCGCTACCGGGTAGCGGGAATGCTTGGTCTCGCTGATAATCTTGAGATTTTCCTTAAACGACAAATTCGTATACAAACAATCCATATCTGTACGCGGCAGCATGATTTCACGTGCAAGCAAGTCGGAAAAATCAAAAATATTATCCATCAGCTTAATTTCGTCCTTATCAATCACACCGCTTTTGGCGCTCTGATTCATCAATATACGAATCTCTTCCTCCGAATGAGCCGCTTCGGCTTCACTCGCCGGCTGAATCCCGAATGCACGCAACAGCAAGTTTGCCGCAGCATTCAATACCCAGATCACAGGTAGAAAGACCTTATAAAAAAGCAGCAAAGGCGCCGATAAAAACAACGCCACACCTTCAGTCTTCTGAATCGCTAAAGACTTGGGAGCCAATTCCCCCAATACAATATGCAAAAAGGTAATTACGCAAAATCCGACGACAACGGATATCGTTGTAATCAGGGTGCCGTCAGTTACACCGAGTTTGTGCATGAGTGGCTCTATCAGGTAGCCGGATATTGCTGGCTCTCCAATCCAACCCAAACCCAATGAAGCCAGCGTAATGCCCAATTGGGTGGCGGACAGATAAGCATCCAACCTTTGGTTCACCTTCAGCGCATAGCCTGCCAGGCGATGACCCTCGCTTTGGAGCTGCGTCAATCGGGATTGGCGCATTTTGACCAACGAAAATTCTGCGGCCACAAATACACCATTTAGAAAGACAAGCAGCAGTACCAAGAGGAGATTCACAGCTAGCAATCCCCAATGAAACTCGGTATGACCATCCAATACGAACTCCCCATTTCTATAGTTGTAATGCTTTTCTTGATTTAAAGTCTATTCCTTTGTAGTACATATCCGCTACGAGCAGGTTCGGTCCACAACAGGCAGCGGCATCACAATGACAGTTCACAGTCTGATTCAACGGATGCTCATTCAGCCATTCACCAAAAATATCGTCCAGACTGTCTTCCTGAATGTTGCCGAAAGCCGGAATGTCTGCAAAATCCGTCACATACACGCTACCCGTGAACATATTCACATTCACACGGTTTCTTCCGTCTGGATCATTACGCACCGTAATATTCGGTTCCTGACGCAAGCGGCGAAGCAGTTTGCGGTCTTCTTCCCGGTCCGAACAAGCAAAGAACGGTAATGTGCCAAACAACATCCACATGTCCTGATTACGTACATCCAGCAGCTTATGGATAGAGTTCCGCATGTCGTCGAGTGAAAGCACAGGCAAAGCAGAGGCAAAATTTGACGCATACATTGGATGAACCTCATGCCGTCGGCATCCCATTTCGTTGATCAACTGATGAATGCCCTCCAGCTTCGTGTGTGTCCGATAATTAATCATGGATTCAGCTGAAATGAACATTCCCATTTCACTTAATCTGCAGGCATTCTCGATCATTTTTTCATACAGGCGAACAGCACCCGCACGTGGGGTCGGCCGGCCTGTATTTGCAAAACCCACTTCATAAAAATCGTCCGCATTCAAATAGTTAAACGAAATATGCATCACATCTAGATAAGGAAGCATCTTCTCATATCTGCGAATATCTAACGTCAGATTGGAGTTGATTTGCGAGCGAATACCGCGCTCTTTGGCGTATTTCAACAGTGGAACGATCACTTCATCCACTGTTTTATCGAGCAAAGCAGGTTCCCCGCCTGTAATACTGATGGTCTCCAGATGCTCGACTTCATCCAGACGCTTCAGCATTAGGTCTAACGGAAGGAAAGGGGCCTCCTTCATAACCAGCATGTCGCCAACAGCGCAATGCTCACAGCGCATATTACACAGATGCGTTACGGTCATTTCCACACTCGTAAGCAAATGACGACCATGTGTACGCAATGAGACAATCGGGTCCCACGGATCATAGGTTGGCGATATTTGGGGTAGCGTGTTATTTTGTAGAACTGTCATTATGTTTTCACCTTATTTCTGTTATTAACCTCAAAAGACGTATAATTATCATATCATGATGTGTAAAGTGTCTGCATGCTTTCTTCCACATCATCTGCTAATCTACGTGTACTCCTCCGAAAGGGGCCACAGTAGCACCCAATGTATTTGTAATCATAACCGAGAGGGATATGGACAAATCCACATCATAAGGTGCTTTCACTTCCTGCCCATCCCGGTCCCTTACAATGCGAATGACGGGTCTTTGCGGGATTTTGGAATGTATACGCACCACGACCCCCTCTTCCCCCGTGTTGAGCACCACAGAGAGTCCCAAGGGGTAAATAGCCACACAGTCACGAAAGGCTTCTAGCATTCGCTGCTCATATAACGTTCCTGCCCCGGCGTACAGCACTTCCATCGCCTCATAAGGCAACAAAGCCTGCTTATATATCCGACTTGCTGTCATTGCGTCGTACGAGTCTGCCAGGCCGATCCATTTCGCATATTCGTGGATCTGGTCCTTTTTCCAACCGTGTGGGTATCCGCTGCCGTCAATACGCTCATGATGCTGTAATGCACAGTGAGCCGACAACAAGGGAATTCCAGGTTCGTCTTTAAGCAGCTTGTAGCCGATCACCGTGTGTGTTTTCATATGCTCATATTCCTCGTCGGTCAATTTACCCGGCTTATAGAGTACTTGAGGTGAAATTTTCATTTTACCGATATCGTGAAGTAGTGAACCTATTCCCAACTCCATCAGCTGATTGTTATCGTAGCCGTTGGAAATTCCCAGTACAAGTGAATATAGACATACGTTCAAAGAATGATGATACAAATCCTGATCTGCGGCCCCAATATCCATCAACATAATGACGGCGTCCTGCCGGCCTCCAATATCGTCCAGAATAGATTCCATCACCTTATAAAATGACTTGCCAAAATATTTGTGCTTATGATCTACGGAGTAGGATGACAACCCTTGAAATTGCTTTTTGATTTCCTGTAGCGCCGCCGCCCTTGTCTGTTCATGGATCATCTCAGGAATGACGATATCTTCTGTCACAGCATCCTCAATGTATACATATCCAATACCGACTTGGCCTAGACGTTCAATCAATCGCGAAGTAAGCTCAACACCTTCCGAGAGCAGCACCATTCCATTTTCATTGTATATTTTTTTGCCCAGCTTCATGCCGGCTCTCAATAATGTAACAGGTACCAGTCGCAGCTTAATCCTCTCCCGATTGTTTTGATACCTGAAGCCACCTAGCTGCAAAACATTCTTCCATCGCGCCCGGACGCTTCAACTCCATTTCAATCAAATCCCGTAAAAATTCTGGAAGCATAAATCGGAGATCTGTTCCGTTCGCAAGCACCTCATAACCTGCTTTGAAAGTGAACATATCCAACGTGCCCACTGTGTATTCCTCATGCTCTTCCAAAGGTTGACCTGCTACACGAATGTCCGTTACTTTTTCATAAGGAGCACGGCCAGGGTCATACTGAATAGCCAAGCCTTCCACACACATCGTACCAAGCACTTTGCCTCTGAAGCCAAAGCCCGTCATAGGCTTGTCCGCAAATTCAGGCAGCAAGGACTGCTCCAGCGCCAACCGAATATCGCTCCCCCGCAACTTCATAACACAGGCATTAATCGGTGAAGGGCATAAGGAATGCAGGATTCCTTTACTGATATCCCCTTGAGGTAATGGGCCGAGCAGTTGTCCCGCATTGACGAGGGCAATTTCTGTTCCTGTAAAATGGGACACTGATTGTGCCAGCATATTCCCGAAAGGGGATTCCTGATCATATGCGATCTCCAGTTTCCGATCCGTCACAGCAACCGTGCTCTCCATGGCGCGCTCTGCTTGTCTGCGATGCACCACAATGGCCGATGCCACTTTTTCGTCCAGTATTGTCAGATCCACAGGAACTACACCGCCTGACGTGACTCGAAACGGTTCGAGGCTATTGTTACGACTTAGCGTCACTTCACCCAGCAGCGTTCCGAACTTACCCGCCCCACATAAAGCTGTTTTCCCGATCCAAAGCGGTTCCTCCAGCACATGATGGGTGTGACCTCCAAGGATAACGTCAATCTCAGGAAATTGCGACGCTAACTTTTTATCGGAAGGTAGGCCCAGGTGCGACATCACGACCAAAACATCAACCTGCTTTCTCAGTGCCGCGATCTGCTTCCCCAGCACATCAAACGGATTGAGCACATCCCAGCCCAGCAATTGATAATACTCTACAAAAGGAGCCGTCACACCAAGTAAACCGACCTTGATTCCTGCTTTGTCTACAATAAGGGATTCCTTCATCCACGCAGGACTCATCCCTGTGGCACACTCAGTCATATTGCCACATATGACCGGACAATGAATGCCCGCATATGCCTGTTCAATCATATCCGGGGTAAAAGTCAGTCCCTCATTATTACCGATCGTAATGGCATCATATCCTGTTAGATTCATCACATCCACATTTGCCCCACCTAGCGTTCCTTCCGTTTCGGGGGCCATCCGGTCCATGTGGTCTCCTATGTCAAGCACAAGTAGCGCATCCCCTAATGCAGCTCTTCGTTCATTAATCATCGCGGCTATCGAAGGCATACTGCCAAAATGACTATGGATATCATTGGTATGCAAAATGGTCAACGTTTGCCGAGTCGTCATCTCCATAACCGCCCTCCTCTATATTTTATATATCGACTTTGGAGCTTCTAATGTTTAAGCATATCATGTTATTTAGCAATATGGTACATATGGGTGGACATAGTCCTTAAGCTTCGCTGTAGTCTCTGGGCAATCTCATATTACAAACATAGTGAAAAGTATTGACGTTATCTATTGTAGGTATCTGATAGGAATTGGGTTCCTGGGACCTATTTTACAGCTTGGAATAATAGTAAATTAGTCGTTGTCATCCCATATAATTCTTGATATATTAAGTTTGTTTCGTATTTTCGACAAATTTACGACAATAAGGAGGTTAGCGCATGAGAGTACACGTTACCGATGCCAAGCCAGGAGATCGCCTCAAATCCGATACATACAATGGGCACGGTGTGCCTGTCATGGTTCAGGGCACCGAGCTACAGCATGACGATATTTCCAAGCTCATTATGCACGGTGTCGATTATATCGACATTGATGCCGGTTCTGCGAGCATTCCGGTTGACTTTGCCCCCGATGTTCCAGCTTCCCCCGAGTCCCTCAAACGTGCCGTTCCTCTCATGGAGCAGACGATCAGTGGCTTTGAAAGTATGTTTCTCGAAGCTTCCTCAACTGGCAAATTTGATGAATATCGAGTTGATGAGCTGTTCGGCCCTCTCGTTTCAGAGCTAGCTCGTCAAAAAGATGTCGTATCTCTGCTGTTAATTATGGAACGGGGAGATCACTATACCTATAATCATTCTCTCCAAGTAGGCGTACTGTCATATTACATTGCCACATGGCTTGGGTATACGGAAGAAGAAGCATATGCCGCCGGTAAAGCTGGATATTTACATGATATAGGCAAGTCCATGATACCCGATGAAATTTTGAACAAACCGGATAAACTGACACCTGAAGAATTTCATGAAATGAAGAAACATTCGCTATATGGCTATGATATTATTCGCAATTCAACCAGCGATGAGATTTCTGCAATTGTCGCCTTACAGCATCATGAGCGTGAAGATGGAAGTGGATATCCCCATGGTCTGTTCAAGGAAGAAATTCATCCTTTTGCCAGCATAACAGCTATTGCCGACGTGTATAGCGCGATGATTTCCAATCGTGTGTATCAGACGAAGCAGGAGCTACTCACCGTATTACGCGAGCTGCACAGCATGAGTTTTGGACATCTAAACCCAGAAGCTACCCAAGTGTTCATCAGACACATGCTTCCTAATTTCATTAATAAGCAGGTTCTGTTGACTACAGGTCAGACAGGAACGATCATTCTGAACAATCCTGCTGATTACTTCAGACCCTTAGTAAGAATTAACGATGATGAATATGTAGATTTGTCTAGGGAACGCCATGTATCCATTGATGAAATTTATTTGGAATCCTGATCCGCTACTGCCTCCCGGCGTTACTTCGGTGGCACGAAATGTTTTGCCGAAGCACAGACTACGCGAATAAAAAGAGACTGTCCTTGATTCGTAGGTTCTTCTACGAAGGACAGCCTCTTTTTAAGTTACGGATATTAACCTTGTTACTATCTTTATTTATGGTTTAATCCTAAGTGGTAAGATCGTGTAGCCCTGGACTATGTTCATTAGGCAATTCGGGCATATACGGAAGAGGAAAACCCTCAGGAGGATCTATTACACTCAAATCCCCACCGTTTCTGCTTGGAGTTTGCCCATTGAATATTTCCCCAATACGGGTAGAATCCAATCGAAAATTAAACTGCGCATTGTGAAAGCCCATCTCAACATACTTCCGGCATTCTGGATACTTGTTAATATCGTAATTTGGAACCGGGAACAATTTTCCCCAATCAACTCCAAGTGTCTCTAATGCTTTGGCAAACGCGTTTTGATGAGCATTATCCCTCACAATCAAAAAAGCCAACGTTTCCCGGAATGTTTTGTTCGAGCTCATTTCGTAAATTCGGGATTTTTGCAGGACCCCTGTAGATTCGAGTACGAGATTATCAAGCAAATCACTAACCAGATTCCCGTGGGAATAAACATAACTACCTAGCCAAGGATTCCCACTTGCATCAACAGGTAAGGAACTTTGGGCTCCCATAATAAAATGATGAGGATTTGCGTGTTTTATCGCCTCATCTAAAGGAGCATGATCCATTCCCGCATCGCCGGCTTGGTCTGCGCCTGAGCCAGTCAGAAGTTGATTTATAGTATGTTGGACCAGTTCAACATGACTAAGCTCCTCTAGAAAAACTCCTCGTATCAAATCCCTGTACTGCACAGCATTACCACGAAAATTATTACTTTGAAAGAAAAACTGCATCATAGTACGCATTTCTCCGAATCGACCACCTAACACTTCTTGAATCACTTTAGCAGCAGCAGGATCGGGCTTATCGGGTACTATTAAGTTAATTAAATCTTCTTTATAAAAATACAATTCAAATACCCTCCTTAGACTCTTCATTTTAAAGTGAAACATAGGCTTCCCTCTTTAATAATTTATATACAAACCAAACAAACAGAAAGTTAAATATAAAGACCCGTATCGATTTTTGTGATGCTGCTCCTCGTTTTATTACATCTTGAAAAGGTTAAATACAGTTAGAATTCACTAAGCTGCTTTAGCTATAGGAGGAGTAAATATGTTTAGACATCAAAAAGAGTTGCAGTTTGAAGTGAAAGTAGAGCGCCCTGATCCTCTTTTTGCCCGGCAGGTACAAGAAGTTTTGGGAGGGCAATTTGGAGAAATGACCGTAATGATGCAATATTTATTTCAAGGGTTTAACTGTCGCGGTGATGAAAAATATAAAGATATGCTGATGGATATTGGAACTGAAGAAGTAGGGCATGTGGAGATGCTGTGTGCTTTAATTAGTCAACTACTTGATGGAGCTAAACCAGAAGATCAAGAACAAGCTGCAAAAGACCCTGTTACAGCTGCCATAATGGGGGGAATTAACCCACAGCATTTGCTGGTCAGCGGTCTAGGCGGATTGCCTACTAATTCAAATGGAGTTCCATGGAACGGCTCTTATATCGTCGCAAGTGGCAACCTTTTGGCAGATATGCGATCCAATTTGCACGCAGAGAGTCAGGGTCGATTGCAGGTAGCAAGGCTATATCATATGACACAAGATGAAAGCGTCAGAGCTACACTACGGAAAATGCTAGCGCGTGACCGCTATCACCAGTATCAGTGGATGGCGGCAATCCAAGAATTAGAAGAGAAAAACGGTGTTGTGGTTCCGGCTTCTTTTCCCCCTGAGGCAGAACAAGAGTCTCAGCCTGAAGCTTATGAGTTTTGGAATTTGTCTGAGGGCGAAGAATCTAGTGAAGGTTTGTGGGCAACAGGGAGTGCGCCGGATGGAACCGGGAGCTATGTATACATCTCAAAACCAGTTGCCAAAGGACAAATCTATAATGCCAAAATACCAGCAACCGAGTTACATCATGACTTAGACCATAAAACTTCAGATAAATAAACAAGTGGCAAACAAGCTGTCCCAACATTAAAGAATTGCTTATTGGTGACACTGACCATAAAAATGTTACAAAAAATATATACTTAATATTCGAATAAGGCGGCTTATCATAAGGCATAAAATCATAGCCGATCATAAATCATGAAGTACAGAATTAATGTAAGTCTAAAAGCCCTGCCGACCAATTATGGTTAGCAGAGCTTTTTGATTTCAAAGACGATGCTCTCATTCTGTATGAGCAGATGTCTATAACAATCATTTGTGTTACCTCGCTTCGGTCAAACCACCGTTCATTAAATAAGAGGTGCCTGAATCAATGTTGCAAAATTAAACTGGTGTACATGACCATCATTTAATGTAGTTTGGCCCGTAACAAAATGTACATGCTTACCATTTCCGACTGGAATAGCGGGCCCTGTTCTAATCCTTCTCAGATTATGAAAATGGTTCACGAAATCAGTTTTCGTAAGATCAATTTCATGGACATGACTTCTTCCAACTCGAATCGCTTGCCCAGTAACACCTGCAAAGCGGTGGTTATGTCGGTCTGCACCTTCTTCGGCCAGTTTGGTGCTACCTTCAAATTCATGTACATGTCTCTGTGTCTGCTTAGAAGAGAGGGTTTTCTTCTTCACTCCAGCTTTATTCTTCTGCATCTGTTGGCATGCCTCCTTATGTTTATGTCACTCACAACATCCTATTAAGCAAACATACATAAGTGCTAGGCAACTATCTGCAGTCCTAAGCATAATTTTTTTTGTAGTAGAAAGAAGGCTTATGGACTTAGGTATCACAGAAAAAACAAAAGAAGACGAACTTAAAAAGTTCGTCTCCTATACTAGCAGGAAATCCGAATCGGCATAAAATCGGCACGATTCGGATTTAACAAGCTTTAGAATACCTCAAGAGCCTTGTAATACCAAGGGTTACTGCGTTTTAACCGATACTACCTTCCATCTCGAACTTGATCAAACGATTCATCTCTACCGCATATTCCATCGGCAGTTCTTTTGTGAATGGCTCAATAAAGCCCATAACGATCATTTGCGTTGCCTCTGCTTCAGTCAAACCACGGCTCATCAGATAGAACAGCTGATCTTCCGATACCTTGGAAACCGTTGCTTCGTGCTCAAGCGTGATGTCATCATTCATGATTTCATTATAAGGAATAGTATCTGAGGTTGATTGATTATCCAAAATCAACGTATCACACTTGATATTGGATTTTGCACCTTGAGCCTGACGACCGAATGAAGCTAATCCGCGATACGTTACTTTACCGCCGTGCTTACTGATCGACTTGGATACAATGGTGGACGTGGTGTCTGGTGCTAAGTGGATCATTTTCGCACCTGCATCCTGATGCTGGCCTTTGCCTGCAACAGCGATGGACAGGACCATCCCTTTCGCTCCACGGCCTTTCAATACAACGGCTGGATACTTCATCGTCAACTTGGAACCGATGTTACCATCGACCCATTCCATCGTTGCGTTTTCTTCTGCAACCGCACGTTTGGTTACCAGGTTATAGATGTTTGGTGCCCAGTTCTGGATCGTTGTATAACGAACGCGTGCGTTCTTCTTACAAATAATTTCGACCACGGCACTATGCAGCGAGTTCGTGCTGTAAATCGGAGCCGTACAGCCTTCTACATAGTGCACAAAGCTGTCTTCGTCAGCAATTATGAGCGTACGCTCAAATTGACCCATGTTTTCCGAGTTGATGCGGAAGTAAGCCTGCAATGGAACTTCACATTTCACACCTTTTGGTACATAGATGAAGCTCCCGCCTGACCATACCGCACTGTTCAGTGCTGCAAACTTATTGTCCGCAGGAGGTACAACTGTTGCAAAATACTCTTTCAGAATCTCAGGATGCTCACGCAACGCCGTATCGGTATCCATGAAAATAACGCCCTGATCTTCCAGTTCCTTTTGCATACTGTGATAGACAACCTCGGATTCATACTGTGCGGATACACCAGCCAAAAACTTTTGCTCCGCCTCGGGAATACCCAGTTTATCAAAGGTTTCTTTAATTTCCGTAGGAACCTCTTCCCACGTCTTCCCTTGTTTCTCGGAAGGTCTTACATAGTACTGGATATCGTTGAAATCCAGTTCATCCATATCTCCGCCCCAGTTTGGCATTGGCATTTTTTCAAACTGCTTCAGTGCCTTCAGACGGAACTCCAGCATCCATTCTGGCTCATCCTTAATTTTGGAGATTTCCTTTACGATTTCCGGAGTGAGACCCTTACCTGTTTGGAAAATGGACTTGTGCTCGTCACGAAAGCCGTATTTATACTCTTCCATTTCCGGTGCTTTCTTGGCCATGTTTCTCAAACCTCCTCTGTTCTATTTAAATTATTTATCTTCATCAATCCCTTTGCGCAGCGCGTTCCAAGCCAGTGTCGCACATTTGATGCGGGCCGGGAACTTATTTACGCCTGACAAAGCTTCCAATTCTTCATAATCATCAAATTCGACGGCTTCCCCCTTCATTAAAGAAGAGAAGCGGCTTGCCATATCCAATGCCTGATCAATCGTTTTTCCTTTGACTGCTTCTGTCATCATCGAAGCTGAGGACATACTAATCGAGCAGCCTTCACCAGTAAAACGGGAATCTTCGACCACGCCGTCTTTCATTTTGAGTTGAAGGGAAATCCGGTCACCACACGTAGGATTATTCAAATCCACCGTAACGGCATCATCCTCAAAACGTCCGCGATTGCGCGGATTTTTATAATGATCCATAATCACGCGTCGGTACAAGTCATCAAGTTGCATCGCCAAAATACTCCTTTGTTTGGATTAAGGCGCTGACCAGAGCGTCGACTTCTTCTTCTGTGTTATAGAGATAAAAGCTGGCACGTGCAGTTGCACTGGCTTTCAGCCAGCGCATCAATGGCTGGCAGCAATGATGTCCCGCACGTACAGCCACCCCTTTGCTATCCAGTACAGTAGCTACATCATGCGGATGCACATCATCCAGGTTGAATGTTACGAGCCCAACATGACGTTCTGCAGGCCCGTATATCGTCAACCCCTCCACTTCACGGAGACGTTTGAGGGCATAGTTGGACAAACGGCTCTCATGCTGTGCAATGGCGTCCATTCCGATGCTTTCCAGAAAATCAATAGCAGCTCCCAAACCAACAGCTCCAGCGATAATCGGAGTTCCACCTTCGAATTTCCAAGGCAGCTCCTTCCATGTGGATTCATACAATCCCACATCGTCGATCATTTCCCCGCCGAACTCAATGGGCTCCATATTTTCCAGCAGCGCCTTCTTGCCGTACAGTGCCCCGATCCCAGTAGGCGCACACATTTTGTGACCCGAAAAGGCATAAAAGTCAGCATCGATGTCTTGCACGTCTACTTTCATATGTGGTGTGCTTTGTGCACCGTCTATAACGATAACTGCGCCTTTGCGATGCGCAATAGCTGCAATCTCTTTGACAGGGTTCACAACACCAAGCACATTGGAGACATGCGCAATCGCTACAATTTTCGTGTTTTCTGTAATGGTATTCTCCACATCAGCAAGATCAACGCTACCATCCTCTTGAAGTGGAATATATTTTAAAGTTGCGCCTGTGGCTTTGGCTACCTGTTGCCACGGAATCAGATTACTGTGATGCTCCATTTGTGTGATGACAATTTCATCACCCTCCTTACAGTTAGCTCTACCATAAGAAGAAGCCACCAGATTCAGCGCCGTTGTTGTTCCGCGTGTAAAAATAATTTCCTGACTGCGCTTGGCATTCAGAAAGCGAGCTACCTTCTCCCGCGCACCTTCATAAGCATCCGTCGCCCGGCTACCCAAGGTATGCACACCACGGTGAACATTTGAGTTATCATATTCGTAGTAGTGCTTGATCGCCTCGATGACCGCCAGCGGTTTTTGCGAAGTAGCCGCATTATCCAAATAAACCAGCGGATGACCGTTAATCTCCTGATGTAAAATCGGGAATTGTTCACGGATCAATGCAGTATTCATTGGCCTAACTTCCTTTCAACAAGGCTTTGCAGCTGATGTTGAAGTCCTTCGAGCGGAATCTCAGATACGACAGGTGCCAAGAAGCCATAAATAATCAGACGCTCAGCTTCTGCCCGGCTAATTCCGCGGGACATCAAGTAATACACTTGTTCACGGTTAACCTGACCAACCGATGCTGCGTGACCTGCTGTTACATCATCTTCATCAATCAGCAGGATTGGGTTAGCGTCACCACGAGCTTTCGGGCTGAGCATCAGAACACGTTCTGTTTGCTGACCATCTGCTTTGGTAGCACCTTTTTCAATTTTTGTAATTCCGTTAATGATGGAAGACGCTTCTTCACGCATCACTGCGCGCGTAATCATCTGACTGGCGGAATTTTTGCCGAAATGCTGTGCTTGTGTCGTATAGTTCAGCTTTTGTGAGCCGGAACCTACAGCAATGATCTTGGCATCCGAATTGGAGCCATTGCCTTTGAGCACGGACATGGTATTGCTTGCTGTATTGCCGTTGTTCATTTCGCCCACAATCCATTCGATAGCTGCGTCATTTCCCAACGTGGCACGACGAATTGAAATATCCGTTACTTGCTCTCCAAACTGATGGACTGTCGCATAGCGAACTTTAGCCCCAGCATTTGCAACAACTTCTACCGCACCGTTATGAAGAACAGGTGCCGCCAAATCCGCAGATACATAGTTGTCTACGTACGTCACGGAACTATGACTTTCGACAATAAGCAGCACATGCGGCGCAAACGTTGCAGTCGCATCGTCTGTCAGGAATACAGCTTGAAGCGGAACGTTCAGTTCTACATTTTTAGGCACATAAGCAAATACTCCACCGTTCCAGAGTGCTGCGTGCAATGCAGATAATGAATTCTCTTCTGCCTTAATCACTGTGTTCAGATGAGCTTTAACCAAATCAGCATGCTCTTTAACGGCTGTTTGCAAATCCGTGAAAATGACGCCTTGCGCCGCCAATTCCTCACTCAGCTTCACATATACCGCACCGGAGTTGCGCTGAATAATCAGACCGCCCTCCTGTTGCTCTTTGACAAGATCAGCAATGGCTGCAGGAACCTGCCCTACCGATGCAATGACCTCGCTCTGTTTATGTTGACCGTAATCGTTTAATTTCCAACGTTCGATTTTTGTTTTTTCAAATACCGGAAGCTCCAGTTTGCCTGCAAGCTCAAGTGCTTTTTGTCTGTCTTCAGCCAGCCAAGATGGTTCGCCGTTACGTTCGGACAGAACACGCAGTTGCTCGGAATCTACCGGAAGGATTGTTTGTGTTGTCATTAGTTTTCCTCCTCGCTTCCGGCTTACGCCTCTTGTCCTACAGTTTCATCAACGATACCCAGCTCTTCCTTGATCCAGTCGTAACCGTCCGCTTCCAGACGCTCAGCAAGCTCAGGACCCCCGGATTTAACGATACGTCCTTGCATCATTACATGTACATAATCTGGTTTAACGTAGTTTAACAGACGTTGGTAGTGAGTAATCACGAGGAAACCACGATCTTCGGAACGCATAGCGTTCACACCGCTAGCCACGATTCTCAAAGCATCGATATCCAGACCGGAGTCGATTTCATCAAGAATGACAATTTTCGGATCAATCATCATCATTTGCAAAATTTCATTCCGTTTTTTCTCACCACCAGAGAAGCCTTCGTTCAGGTACCGGTGAGCAAACTCAGGGTTCATTTCAAGCTCTTTCATTTTGCTTTCCATTTGACGGATAAACTTAATCAAGGAGATTTCTTGTCCTTCTTCACGGCGCGCGTTGATCGCACTACGCAAAAAGTCGGAGTTCGTTACCCCTGCAATTTCACTCGGGTACTGCATCGCCAAGAACAATCCTGCACGTGCACGCTCATCCACTTCCATATCCAGCACGTCTTCTCCATCCAAAGTTACTTTACCATCTGTGACTTCATATTTTGGATGACCCATCAAAGCAGACGCAAGTGTACTTTTACCCGTACCGTTAGGACCCATGATGGCATGGATTTCTCCGCCCTTCATTTCGAGGTTAATACCTTTCAAAATTTCCTTGCCTTCAATGGTCGCTTTGAGACCTTCAATCTTAAAGTTTGTAGCCATATTCGCAATACCCTCCAAAAAATGTAGTGTGGTGTCGAAATCAGAAAGTATATTTAAACAGGGGAGCCCCCTGATTTCAAGTAATATTTAAAAATTTATTTATAATCATTCTAAACTGATTCTCAATGATTCTCAAGTTATTTTATAATAAATATCTTGAAGGGTGCAACCAACAGACACACGTTATCCAACTTTCTTCATAAAATGTTCACCCTACCAAGCACACAAATGGCAAAATACATCCTGCAAATGTTTATATAATTATAAATTTGTACAAAAAACATGAGATGCATGATCTCTTTTCAGCCATAAAAACGCTACTGACAGCATGACGTCAGTAGCGTTTTACATGTAAAAAGTTTATTTCAAAGCGTAATCCCATCACTACAATTAGCCCAAATAAGAGCGAAGCATCCACATATGTTTCTCCAGATCCGCTTTATAGCCGATCAGCAAATCTGCAGTTGGTTGGTCGGAATTGCTTTCCGCCAGTTCAATACCTTCCTGAAACTCCTCGCATACCGTTGCAAAATCCTCGATCAAGGTTTGTACCATCTTGGGAGCATCTTCGTTGCCGGTTGCTTCCTGAATCGACGACAGCTCCAGGTACTCCTTCAATGTTGCGGAAGGTGAACCTTTCAACGCGAGCAAACGCTCGGCGATCTCATCCATTTTCAATGTCACTTCATTGTATAACTCTTCAAATTTAACATGGAGTGTGTAGAAACTGGAGCCTTTCACATACCAGTGATAGTTATGAATTTTTACATATAACACATTGAGGTTAGCGACTTGACGGTTTAAAAGTTCCTCCACCGATTTGGTTTGCGTATTTTTCGAGTTACTTGTTGTTTTAGCCATCATAAATCCCTTCCTTTTTCATCAAATTGATTTTCAGGAACGTTTACGTATCCATCACCGTCATTGCTGACGGTAAGACGCCAGCGGGCATCCTAATCACCTGCCGGACGTCTGTTTCATACTTACCCTCTCTATACGGAAACGAAACAAAAAGAAGAGTTCTCCTTTCCCCTCTTTCGATCCTCCATAAAAAAAATGTACAAAACTTCAATGATTTTCGTTATACTTTCTCTATCCTATCAAAATACTTGGTTTAATATTGTGATATTTCCAGACTATTTACATGTGCACAATTTATGGAGGTGACTTCGTTGTCCCAATATCATCCTTTAACGACTGAAGAAGCAATCGAATTCGTGAAGAACATCCCCGGATTTTTTAGTCAGGAAGCTCGTCTGGAATGCCGGGAAATCGGTGATGGTAACCTAAATCTGGTTTTTCATATTACGGATTCTGAATCTAACAAGAGTATCATTGCCAAGCAGGCACTTCCCTATGTAAAAATTGTGGGTGAATCCTGGCCGCTCTCACTGGATCGTGCCCGTATTGAACGCGAGGCACTTCAGCAGGAGCACCACATTTGCCCCGAATTGGTTCCTGCGATACTGGCGTATGACGATGAGCTTGCATTGACCGTGATGGAGGATCTTAGCTCCCACACCATCATGCGCAAGGGACTAATAGAAGGAAACACATATCCATATTTCGCTAATCATATTGGGGAGTTTCTGGCACGCACGCTCTTCTTCACCTCAGATTTGGGCATGAATCAGCAGGATAAAAAAGACCTAGTCAAACGTTTTATCAACCCGGATCTCTGCAAAATAACTGAGGATCTGATTCTGGATGAACCGTATCGGTTCTCAGATAATAACAACTATGGTGCGTACATCGAAGACGAAGCAGAGGCACTCCGTACAGATCAAGCGCTTCATCTGGAAGTGGCTTTGCTGCGAGAAAAGTTTTTGACACGAACCGAAGCGCTTCTGCACGGTGACCTTCATACTGGTAGCATTTTTGTAACGACCGAATCAACTAAAGTCATTGATCCTGAATTTGCCTACTACGGACCCATGGGCTTTGATATCGGAGCGGTGATCGCCAATCTGCTGTTGAACTACGCTGCACAGCCCGGATGGACCTCTGGTGAGAAGGCTCTAAAAGAAAGGCGCGACTGGGTTCTGGAGACTGCCATTCAGGTATGGGAGCAGTTTGAGCGTAGGTTCCGCAAACTGTGGGACGAGCATGTCACCGATCATATAGCACGTACAGCGGGGTATCAGGACTTGTATCTTCAGAAAGTACTACAAGATACGATTGGTTTTGCAGGGTGCAAAGTGATCCGCCGTATCATCAGCCTGTCGCATGTGGCAGATATCGAGACAATAGCCGATCCTGACCTCAAGGAAGCTGCGGAACGTCTGGCGTTATCTATCGGTAAATCCTTGGTTCTTCGCAATCGCGGGCTTCATTCGATTCGGGAACTGGGAGACATTGTTCGGACAGCAACAGTTGCCCAAACTAAAGGAGCTTAATGAATATGAGTGAACAGAAAGAAGCGGCCCCCGTAACCTCCGGGAAAGCTACAGTGTCCGGTCAGGCTCTATCTTCGCTGGTGTGGAAAGGCAACCGCTTGTCCATGTTGGATCAGCGTCTGCTACCCGAAACGATTGTCATGCTAGATTTATTCACGGTCGAGGAAGTATGGGATGGCATACACGCCATGAAGGTACGCGGTGCGCCCGCCATCGGGATGGCTGCGGCCTACGGCGTTGTGCTAGGAGCTACCGCCTACGACGACACCGACGCTGCTGGGTGGCTGCAGCATGTACACGACGTGTGCGGACATTTGGCTACTTCACGGCCAACTGCCGTAAATCTGTTCTGGGCGTTGGATCGCATGAAGAAGCGAGCCGGGGAACTCATCGTTGAAGCTAGCGGAAGTCAGGTCGAAGACTGGAATGCCGGGCTGGAGCGTGAAGCCATAGCCATTCAGGCAGAGGATGAGGAAGTATGCCGCCAGATCGGCATCCATGCTTTACCTCTGTTCGAGGACGGGATGGGCGTACTCACTCACTGCAATGCAGGTGGGTTGGCGACAGCCAAATACGGAACAGCGCTCGCGCCGATGTACCTTGCGCAGGAGAACGGCATCCATCTCAAAGTATTTGCCGACGAAACCCGCCCCGTGCTGCAGGGAGCGCGCCTGACCGCTTTCGAGCTTCAGCAGGCAGGCATTGATGTCACCCTGCTCTGTGACAATATGGCGGGCATGGTGATGTCCAAAGGATGGGTCCAGGCTGTTATTGTCGGCACAGATAGAGTCGCTGCTAATGGCGATGTCGCCAACAAAATCGGCACCTATAGCCTAGCCGTGTTAGCGAAGGCGCATGGCATTCCTTTTTATGTCGCTTCGCCACTTTCTACCATTGATTTGCAGACCGCAACAGGCGCAGATATTCCGATTGAGGAACGTTCTGTGGAGGAAGTTACCGAAAGCTTTGGTAAAAGGACTGCCCCGCAGGGCATCAAAGTCTACAACCCGGCTTTCGACGTTACACCTCATGAGTACATTACCGCCATCATTACCGAAAAAGGAATTGTCCAAGCACCCTTTAGCGACAACCTCCCCGCTTTGTTTGCCGATTAATCGTTCTTGCAGATCATACCGTTCGTATAAAGCCGAATAGTCTGCTCGATAGAGTGTAACTTTTCATAGAAAAAAACCGGAGCCAAAAAGTCCGGTTTTTTTCGGTTCTTGTTCCTCTACTTTTATGCAACATTGCACATAGGCTTCACTACACCAGTTTCAATAGTGCTTCATAGCCTGGCATCCCTGGTTTAATCCCCAGTTGCTCGGCTTCTGCCGTCACTGACTCCATCGGCGCTTCCAACAGTTCCTTTAGTGTTTTTACCCCCACAGCTCGTGCGGCCAGGATTTTCCGATCCGCCAGCCGTTCATTGAGCAATCCAACATCCAGCGCACCACACATGATGTGAACCCTCAAAAAAGCCCTTTATATCAATATTTTTTAAGCAACAACTCATTTGAGGTCACAAAAAGGTCACAAAAGTCACAACATGATCATCTGCTCAAGCTCATCGGCTACCTCTTGTTGCATACTAGGAAGTACATGACTGTACGTATCCAGCGTGACAGATATCTTACTGTGACCTAATCTCTCTGAGATCACTTTGACATTCATTTTCTTTTCCAACAGCATCGTCGCATGGGTATGCCTCATATCATGGAAACGGATATGCGGAAGCTTGGCACTTATAACATCCTTTTTATAAGCCTTGGACAAATTAGCAGGGAACACTGTTTTACCATTTTTTAAGTTGAAAATAACAATATCCATATCGATAAAAGCGTCTCCAAACTCTCTTTTCCACTTTACTCTGTAAACTTCATGTAGCCTACGCTGTTCTTCAAGAATCGCAATCAGTTGATTAGGTATAGATATTTTACGTTCCCCGGCGGTAGTTTTAGCTCCAGATTTAATCCGAGTTCCATAATGAGCAAGCGTTTGTCTGATGGTAATTGTCTTTGATTCAAAATCAATATCCTTCCATCTTAACCCTAAAATCTCCCCTTGCCTCATTCCTGCTAATAAAGCGAGTCCATAAACACAATGATAACGATCTTCTTTGGTACATTGGAGAAAATGATTCACTTGTTCCAGCGTCCAAATAGACATTTCTTTTTTTACTCGCTTGGGAAGTGTCACTTTTCGCATGGGATTTTCTTTGATGAAGCCATATTCAATCGCCTTATCAAATACTTTTTTGACCATCGTTGTAATGCGATCTATTGTATTCCTCGCAAAATTCTTCTTGTGCAACTCATTCACGAAATTTTGACATTTCAATAAATCATAATTTTGCAACTTTACTTTTCCGAATTTAGGCTTAATATGATTTTTGAAATACAACTTGTTATTGTAAAACGTTGTTTCGCCACATTCATGAACCCGGATGTTATCCAGCCAGTAATCCATAAACTCATTGAGTGTAGTGTTATCTTTCCTGATATATTCTTTATTCTTCACATCATTCTGAAGCTCAATCATCTTATCATTTGCTTCACGTTTTGTCTTAAAGCCTTTTCTGCGGATTTGCCGCCTCTTCCCCGTTTCATCGTAATAACCAAAAACAAAATCCCATTTTTTTGTCTTCTCATTAACAAAAGGTTCTGCCATTTAAAACTCCCTTCTTGTGACAATAAGAAAGGAGGCCAAGCATGTGACTAAAAGTAATCATACCACATGAAAGCCTCCCTATAACCTACTTGTAATCAGCTATAACCGACCTTTCATCCAGTCTTCAAACACATCTTCATGCACCAGATATCTGGTTCCTAATTTTATGGTGTAAAACTGCTTAGATTTAATTAACTCATATGCCTTATCTCGTCCGATTCCCATCTTACGCATAATATCCGTCACACCAATCATAACTCTTCCACTTTCCATCGTTTTAGTCATCACGCTCACCTCAAAATACTCCTATGTATGTTTTAATTTGTCCTATTCCATTCCTTGTTTAACTGCTTCATAAATCTTGCCGTGCTATTTCTCAACTTCTTATGTATAGACTCCAGCTTGTCTTCTTAGCTTCCAAATTTATAGTCTTCCCTCTTGTGCTAATCGAAACCATATACGCCCTAAAACAACATTTACGCCTGTGTGAAGCCACTCTATGTTCATGCTCACTCTACTGGTCACTCTTTAAATACAACAACTGATTATAAATTGCCAATTTTATAAACTATCCGTTGAAAACTAACCAGAGGAATCCATACATTAAAGCGATTAGCCCTATAATGCCCAACAAGCAAAAAAGTAAAAGCATAAGAACAAATTTTTTACCTTCCATAATAACCACCTCATTAAAGAATATAAAACAGGCAGAAGAAGTCGGCTACTTCATTTCATCTAATCTACAAACCGCCTCTATGGTAAGTCTATGCTGCTTGCATGGGAAACGTAAAGATGAGTCCCCAAATTAATTTTAACGCTCATAACCCTATAGATTTATCTATGAATAAACAGGTGTTGTTCTTCCCTATACAAATACCCATCCCAAAACGAAGCATCTTGATTTCTTATAGACTAATCAGAAAAAAAAGATCACTAAAGACAAGTCAAACATCTATTTATTTTTGACTAATACTTTGCTTATTCTGTTATCTACCTGTCAACTAAATGTGCCTATTAAAGCACCTCATAATGTTACTACTCTTTAGTCTAATGATATGAGGTGCTTAGGAACAGCAATTTAGTTGACACTTCTATAATCAGATTATCAATATAAAGTTTAATCTCTGCATTTAAGAACATTAGATACATATTGTCTCGAACATCCAACTAATGAAGCTATCTGAGCATTAGATAGACTTAAATCATGTTGCTTTAATCGTAGGATATGTGAAGCTTTGTCTTCTAATTGTTTACCTTGTTCTGATATTTCTTGATGATAAACGAAACCTTTTATATGTATAGGAATGTCAAACTGCTTTCTCAACAGCTTATTTACTCTTGCCCTACGATACTCCTGATTAGAAATAATTGCTGGTACATTCACAGATAGTTTTTTAGCTAGAAACCCATAACGCCACTTCTGAAATCCAACATCATTATCTAGTACAGCTAATGAATCTAATTCATCCGACTTCTTTTTAGGTATGTACTTGAAGCTGTCTTTGTATCGTTGCTTCATATTGAAATCTGAGATATCTATATGCTCAATAATCTCATTGTCATATGTCCATCCCTTGACCTGAATTAACTCATTTACAATTCGCTTAATTTCCTGTGAAATGGATTGATTTAGACCGGGTATCTCCTCTTCTGATCGGTCAGGGAAAACACGATTTCCCTCTTCTACTCCACACAGGCTGATCAATTGTTCACGATTAAAGTTTGAAATTGTTAAATGATTCTGATAAAAGAGTTGGCTCATCTCTTCAGCTAGTATAAGCCGTTCAGTATCCATGCTAACTATCTCATAATATCTCGCTATATTATTATAATGGAGATTACTATTCTTACGAGATTCCTTTTGATACTGTTCAATTCTTCTTTGCATTTCATCGGGTAATTGGTCAACCCCAACACAATTGAGCAGATACATAAATATCATGATTACTACTTTGGTATTGGCCTTATTAATGCTGTGTAAATCTGAATTCTCGCTTAATAACTCCTCTATGACCTTCCTCATTGGTGCGAACACAATAGCGTTACTTGAATCCATATTCCTCATTTTAGAAAGTTGGGGAAGTTTTCTCCTTGCTATCTCATGGATCTGGATCAGCAGCCCCAATGTACCTTTAGTTTTCAGAAACTTCGTTAGGTATGGATAGTTCTCTTGTAAATCTATGTCGTACTTGAATCGTTCCAGAAACTCAATGTTAAATTCAATAAGTCTCTCTTGATCTAATTGCCATTCTGTTTTAACCTCGGCAATATTGTACAATTCTTTTAAATAGTCGAATGCTTTATGTATAGGAAGCCTTGTTATTCTCTCTATAATCTGAACAATATTATAATGGACTCCACATCGAGAACTGTGGCATTTATAAAACCACTTATCGTCATAGGAGTATATGTTTCCGCTGGTTGGATTGCTGCTATTGTGAAAAATACAATACAACCTATCAGAATCTATCCCAAGTAGGTGCTTTAAGTTTTGCTTCTTCAAGAATTGCCTGATATCATCCCGGTCTATATAGCACAGATCATCTTGGTTATCTAATCCTAGCCTTTTCTTTAGTTCTGGAATTCCTTCAAACCCTTTGCTGATTATAGGGATGTTACCGATATTCATTGAAGAATAATCTATCCCTACTCTGGATGGAAGACCTTTCTTTTTTGATAGGAGCTTAGTATTATATGTGGGTGCTTTACGTGAATTAACACATAACAAAGTGTCTGTTTGAACATGTACCTTCTCAACAACTTTCCTAAGACGAATAATCAAATCTTCTGCATCATACCTGACACTTCGATTCCATTCCTCAAGCTTTATTGTAAATGGATCATTTGAATCTTTAAGATGTAAAGTGTCAGGTACTCTCAGCAATCGAGCTGTATTCTTTACAGCCATATCCCCGTTATATATGTAAATTAAAAGCCCTTCTAGTGTTTCAAATTGGTGTCTCTGTGTATCTTTATTGAGCAAATAATATACATGAAACCCATTTTTCGTTTCCACAATTGCGCTTGGAGGAATCCCACGTTGTTTTAATTCAGAAACACGACACCTGAATATCTGCTTATAGTTGAGTTTCTCGGTTTTATTAAGCGAATAAAATTTGGATTTTACCTTCTCCTGTAATTCATTAGGGCTTCCAGTAAACCCAGCAGCAACAAATGCATACTCAATCTCATCTTTGATATCCATATCGATAAAACAAGCACGAAATTCAGTTATGTTATCATTTTTGTAACCGCCACCATTAGGCAAAAAGTAAATACCGTAACCGTTTTTATTCCATTCCTCAAATTCTTCGTTTGCTTCTTTGCTGTAGTATTTCATTTTACTTTTATAAACCTTACTTTTAAGCAAGCGTTCTTCTTCATTACCTTCAAATATGTATGAAAAATTTGTTTTTCCGTTGTTAGCTGTAACTTGGATAAAATCTCGTGTCTGTTCATAAGCCAAAACTATATACTTCTCCCTTCAATTTTTATACTAAAAAATATCTTTGACTAAAGATAAATAGAGAAAGCAAAATCATGAGTCACTCCACTTTTATTATAGAGCTATCCTATTTCTTTATAATAAAATTTTCAAAGATCGCACAACAAATAAACTTAACGAGCCATTTCAGATAGAACAAATAAAAACAATATTAAGTTTACCAATATTAAAACTATTTTAATTCCATCTATCCAATCTAGTAGGCATTCTATCTACTTGCTGTATTTTAAAATCTACTTTTTAATTGTAACCGTGGTAAAGCAATATGTATTGTCAACTACTTAACTTTCATTCTCTTTGATTCCGTTTCACCTTCGCCCCACTTTGTTTCTCCTTTTCTTTGTGATTCCAACTGAAGCCTGTCACGCTTTGGTTGATATATCCATAGTATATCATGGGAATATATCTGTCAACAGAAGATTGAAATAATCCAATTTTTTTACAATCTGAAGTTGTGCGTGTGCATCGGCATGTGAATATCAGAAATGTATATAATAAAGAAAAAATTTGAGTCGCTATTAATTGGCTCTAATTGAACCCACTCTATTCATTTTCTCCAATGCTTTCAGCAACATCTTTTAGATGATACTTTGGGTCTCTCCAATAGTATTGGCGACATCCTTTATAGACCACCGTCCAAAGGTCGGGCGCTCTGTCGACCACCAAATACAACAATTTTCTCGCGTGGAATATTGGAGCAAGGTGAATGCAAATACTATTCCCCTTTATTCAGATTAAATTACTATAAAAAAGTTCACCCCATTTTCCTGGAGTGAACTTTCATATTGCCATCTCATTAATCTTTCTAACCTGAAAATACTTTTTCCTACATTATATGAGATAGTACATTACAATTCAGATTAGTAATTTACATCTATTGGATACTCAATGTTAATAGGTTTTTTTGTTCCATTAACATAAGTGTACCCAGCATTTTCCGCTTGTCTTCCTTGGTAAACATTACCAAGATAATAATCATAATAATCATATCGAACAACAGTTGTATTATACTGATCGTAGTTGATAGCTGCGTAATAGTTTCTTGTTTTGTACGGTGAGCTTTCAGGAGGGCCAGAGTATACATCTGTAGTATTGTAAGTTTTAGACACTGTACCACTTACATTTCCTGTCAGACTTTCCTTAACTATATATGCAATATTTGCATCAACCGTTGCTGTAATTGAAACTGTTCCACTTACTGTAAGGCTAGAACTACGTGTTGCAGTTCGTCCTTTGGCTACACTAACAATAAGTGTTTGTTTTTGAATTGGCCCAACAGAATATCCAGTAATTTTGTTACTACCAAGTGCATACTCTGACTTCACATAAACGCGGTGATCCCCAGCTTGAGGTGTTATCACAGAATTTTTCTCAACGAGCTTTGGATCAACAAATTCAACACGCGCGTTCGGATTCCCTTGTTGTTCAAATCTGGTAATTGCAGATGATGGAACATCTTGAATACTGGACTCTGTAATTTCAGCGGTTGTGTTTTGAATGGCATTGTCTGAATTTTCTTCAGCAAAAGACACTGGAGCAAAGACAGCTAGAGCAGTTGATAGGGATAAAATTACTGCGGTAAGTTTCTTCAAAAATCATCATCCTTTTTTCTAATTTTTGTAATACAATGTATTTATTCTGCATAAAGTATTTATTCTGCATAAAAATTCTATTTCCTTCTTTTTGTAGCATAAATTTAGAAAAAAATGCTATAGTATAAATATCATTACCAAGGAGTGGTGCAAATGAATAAAGATAAAGATTTCAAAATAGTAATATCCTCAATAATACTTGGTGGTTCTTTTATAATTGGAAGCTATATTAATGCACATTTTAGTTCCAACGAAAAAATTCTTACCCCTCAGATATCGCAATCTTCTTTAAGCGATAGCGTTTTAAACAAAGAAGAAGCAGCAGCATATCTAAAGATTCCCGTGACACAACTAGACAATATTATAAAAAGAGACACAGAACAAAAAAAGAAACTATCGGTTTATGACACTTATCAATTTATTCCTTACGCTGATCTAGATGGACATATAGTATTTCAAAAAGATAACTTAAATAAATGGTTGGATTTCATCACGCAAAAAAAATAATGCCATCAACGTTTGCTTCGGGGTTACAAAAGTATACTTAAAATACGGAACGTCTGATCTTCTAAAACAGACTCTACAAAAAGAAGTATAAGTTGTACTATTATATCTTTATACCTTTATAAGGAGAGATATTATGAATTATAGAGTTACTGACACCCATGTTTATATCTTGGATTCCCATGATACAATTCACGATGTACTGTGCTTCCCTAGATCAAAGCAAGACTATAAAGATTTAGTTGAATTAGTATATGACAGTGAAACACATGAGATAACAAACATTGACGATTTCAAAGTATTTGACCACAGTCGAGTGACTGCTCCTTCAAAGGGTGGTTTCTTTTACACCCAGGAGTTCCTAATTACTATTTTAAAACTGGTAAATGAGAATAAACTGTAAGATGAACACAAAAGGACTCTGCCAACATAATACATGGCTGGAGTCCTTTTGCTTTGAGGAATACTCATGATGGTGCTTTAATCTCCTCCGTGGTGACCTGTTAGTTCGTAATTAGACCTTTTTGCCGCATTTTTATTCTATCGCTCTACAAGATAATTGTTATTTATCTCCGTGTAATTTTGTCAGTAACAACTCAATCATGCGCTCAATCTTTTTAATGTTCAAATTTCTTTGTCCATATAAATAAACAAATTCTTGTACACTATCCCAAGTCTTTAGTTCATTTATTTCTTCGATCTCCTGAGTCAGACCTTCAACATAAGCAGGTAACTCCCTACTTTTGAACTCCTCAATTAAGTTCTCTAAATCAGCGAAATCCATACTCCAATTAAAGTAACTCTCTATAAAATACTTCAAATTTTCATAACTCACTTCTTGTTTCATATATTACTCTCCTCTTTTATTTAAATACAGGATAACCCGTAATAATTCTATAACCGGTAGGCATAGAGGAATCTTTTACTAAATACAGTTGGGACTTTGATAAGTCATTTGTTACATGCTTTGAAGATGAGTTTCCTCCATTCTTTACGTCTACGCCTCGCCCAATAGAAAACTCGTGATCAGCTTTTGTTATGAGATATCCTCTAGAATTAGGGTTCTCTATCCATTCTGCAATCTTATCAGCATTTCTTCTGATATTCTCTTGTGTGGATTTGAGAGCTGTACTTTTATCTGAAAATGTTGTAGAAGGAACTCCTTCTTGGGAGGCTCGCTTTATTAATTCTTCATTTGTCTTGCCAACGTGCTTTTGAAGCAAATGCCCACCATTAGACTCCATTTCATCTAATATATTATTATTTACGTTCTTACGTATATCATTGGCTTTATTTTTTAAGATTTCGGTCTTAGAATTCCCTCCTCCTTTCGCCATCTGCCACAATTCTGCTGAGCTTTCCCCTACTCCTTTTGCACTTTTAACCGCAGTTGTAGCTCCATGAGCCGCCAAAGCTGCCGATCCAATTAATCCGGGTACCCCAATAATACTCCCTACACCTGTAGATGAAACAGCAACGGATAATCCTTCTCCACCTATTCCAGCTACTACCTCACCAGCCCCCTGCAATGTTGTAGCTACATTCCCGAGGAGTTCTCCTACTTTAGCTGCCATGGGATGATCATAATCTCGTTCTTTATCAGGCCATATCCCCAATGTCAAATTTCCCTGAATAGCTCCTTTTGCTCCCTGTGCAGTATCCCAAAGGATTTCTCCTTGAAGTTTGCTAGCTTCCAATTGAGCTTCAGCCTTGGTGATCTCAGCTTGTCCAATCTGTTCAAAGATTTTATGTAACCAACCTTCACCTGTGGATGCCGTTTTAACAGGGGTGTCAAGCCACGGCACATCCAGTACAACTTTTTCCCCGTCCACCTGTGTAAAACTTTTTGAAATAAAGATGAGTTCTTGTGCAACCATAGATAATCGCTCAAGCGTCACACTCATGGATTGTCGAGAAACCTGAAATTCCTGAAAAAATCTCTCTTGGGTGGCTCCAGACCAGCCTTGTTGGACAAAATCAATTCGTCCATTCAAAAGATTCAGCATACGTTCCATTTCATGCTTTCCGTGTAAGAACTGATCAGCAACTTCCATCAGTTTGTCAGGTGAAACTAATATTCTCCCCATTCTACCACGCCCACTTTAATTTTGATGGAAATAATCTTATCAGAAGGGGCGATTTAGGGAAATCCATCTACTATCCTGTTATTTCCTTTTTATATTATGTGACCAATGGACTGAAATAAACAGGTTACTATGTCAAAAGTATTATACCTCTTGTTATAAGTTACATGAATCAACGTAGGTAGCACTACTATTAGCATGAATGAAAATATTTAATGATCTGATGACTAATTCTTTGAGTTTTTCCATTTTAGAAATGTATTTAGGGCAATAACAATAATTAGAACGGTTAGTAAAACATTAGTTATAGTAAGAGTGCTATCTAAGTTGCTCATTCTAATTTCGATGTCCTGAAAACCTGAACTAGTTTTATCCCCTATTTCACTTAAGCTAGAACTCATCCGATTTAAATACTGCACTAATTCACCTATATCCATCCAACACACCACCAGTCAATTGTTTACATACAAAAAAGGCTTAACGGATAATCCCGTTCAAGCCTTAAATGTAACTTAATATTCTTCATTTGAATAAACGCTTTCACACTATTTAAAATGTACTAACTTCCAATATGCCAACCAAAAACTGAGATACCACCGTTAGAAATTGGCTGTGACATACTAAAATCTTGAATGTTTATTGTTTGTATGCTCGCTAACAACACCAATAAGTAAGTAGTTGCAAACAACCCATTAATTATGCGTTTCATACCATTACCCCATTTCCACTAAATTTCGATACTCCACTTTGACTTCATTTGAGACAAATTGGCGACAACGTTCAAACATTCTCACGCAACGAAGTATAGAGTGCTCATTATTAATTATAGTGGATAATCTCATACAGTCTAATAAGTAACTAATTCCCTTTTCGTACTGACCATTGGTCAAATAATAGTCAGCCAATTCACTTAAAAAGCCAACAAGCTGATCATTAATATTCTGCTTGTCATTCGTTTGTCTTCCTTCTTGATCATGTATGTTGGATATTTCCCTTTCAAATTGAATTAGAATACTGTCTACATTTAATTTAAAACGATTGGCTACTATCATTATATTCCACAGACCCGGTAGTAATTCCTCTCTGTTTGTTGAAATAAGATCAATATATAAAGGAAGTACCTCTGTATCTCCAGCCATGAGTTTAGTTAAACATATGTTAGCCTCGCCCCATTCTTGAAACAAGCTTTTCCAGCGCAATGCTTCTTCGTCGGTTTCTTTCACCCAATCCAAATCACAAGACTCATACGCAATTTGTAACGCCAACTCATATTTTCCTTGTTCATAATAAACGCCACCAATAAGTGATTTACTGAATGCTATATAAAAAAATAACGGTCGCTGAGGCTTGCGATCTCCCCTTTTCTGGGAATATTCTAAGGAGTATTGTGCTTGGGCTAAAGTCCTTAAATCATTAGCAACTTCCCTAGCGCGATCCCATTTTCGCAATGACCGGTATACATTAGCCAAATCTATAAGGGCATCTAATTGGTCTATAGCGTCGAGTCGTTTGACAAATGGCTCAAATTGGAGTGCTGATTGGAAATTCTTTTCTTGATCGTCACTAATCTGAATTTTGAATATACGATATTGACAGATGGCTAAACGTTCAGAATGTTGGTACTTCTCCGCTTCAGCTACCCCTTCATAGAGCAGCAATGCAGCCGCATGTCGTCCCTGTGCCAATAATTCCTCTGCAATGTCAAATAGCTTGGGTGAATAAAGTAGATTATCCATGATAGCTCCTACTACTCGACGGATTGCATCTAACTTGTCCAATTCCGCACAACGATATAAAAATGGTTCGATTCGCCTCATATTCGGGGGATGGTCGATGATGAAGTTTTCTATAAATAGATCATAATAGTAACCTTCTGGTAAACCCATAGCCTCAGTAATTAGGTCAAGCTGATTAACAGACATAGATTTATTGCCCGTCACAATAGCACTTACCATTCCCCTATTCATCCCTGCGATTTGTCCAAATTGCGATAATGTTAAGCCTTCTTGTTTTAGATATTGTTCCAATTCTGCTCTAATCGTGGGTGTAATTTTCATCGATAAACCACCCTTTCAGCGTGAATTTACAATACGATGCATAGTTAAAATTATTATGTAATTGTGAAACAAGTAGTAAAATGCTCTTCTTGATCATACCATCTTTTGGCATAAGAACATATACCTTTCATATATGTGCTTAAGATACCTTTTGGGATAGTGTGCGAGGATTTTGTGATTAAAAGTATCGCCCTCATATTGATGTATAGTTTATTGGGAAAATCAGAATATAACTCATCCAATACAAAGTTACTCCATTAAATAGTTATGTTCATATTCCCTTGTAAATAATCTATGAATAGAGCTTAGAATGGATGTATGGCATACAAGCAACCTTTATGATATTAGGGATGGTATCGAGGCTATGTCGGGGAATGGAAGTGCTATGGGGATATTTGTAGATGTTAAGTGGCTAATTGATTTTAATCATCCCCGGGGTATATTTGTTCGAAGAAAATAAAGTTTTAGACCGACTATGTTGATCCTACGAGGATTCTGAATTGCAAAACCAGCAGACTACGAAAAATAAGTACTAGATTCACCCCAAAGTTAAGACAGCCGCATCCTATGACTTGAAAAATAAAGTTTTAGACTGCGGCTGCTTTATTGAGCTAACAATCTCCGTTAGCTTAATTCCGAAATCCCTCGGGCAGACCGAGGGACGATAGCCCCAATGTTTGAATATGGTGTTATCTGATGGATACGCCATCTAGGAAACACTAACATTTCTTTTACTTAATTTCTTAAAAACCGAGTATTCCTTATTGGACTTAATAAAACTTAATATCTTTTCGGCACATTCTATTGGGTTCATCTCTTCCGTATTTACTTCGAGGTCATATTCATCAAAGCAATATATTTTGCTAAACTGTGAAGCTACTAGTCCAATCTGTCTATCCCCTCTTGTTTGCTCTCTTTTTATGAGTTCTTCTTCCGAGCATATTACACCTATAAATAACGTAGGCTGATCGAAAAATTGATCAAGAAACTCATTAAACCTCTTGTCATTGTCGATTATGGTATCTGCTATTACATTAAAACCTAATTCTAATAATAATTTAATTGTCGAATGGTACACTGAGAATATGGAATCATCAAGTATTTGTGAGACAACTTGATGATCTATTTCTTTTGGAGGATCATCTGGAAATTTATTGTTAATAAAATCATAGTAATTATTAAAAAAATCATCAATTGATAAATGATAAAAAAGGATCTCTTTCTGATTTATGAGTTCAGTCGATATGGAGGTCTTTCCAGAACTTGAAGTTCCATTTAGAAAAACTAATATCCCTTGCTTCAATTTAATCATCCCTTCAAAAAATAATTATTTCGTATTTTTCAGATAACGTTATTTTCACAAAGTTCATTAAATTATCCAACTCAGAAAATACGAGAAACGATTGAACTATCCTGTCAGTTAGTTCAATAAAAAGAACGCTCCCGCGCCTTCGCTTGGGCTACGTCCTCCTCATTATATTCCATTTCCAATCACCTATTAAAGAACGTACGCGGGTAGCATGTAGTGCTTAAACAGGGGACTTATCTTAACCTAAGCACTAAGAAAATACTATATTTTCTACGATCAATATTTATTAGAGATAAATTTAGAATATAGAGTGATTACTCTACTTAAATTCCCCAACATCGGACAAATCCGTTCATAAGCTTAATCATCATAAGCAAAATAACTTCAGTGTGGAGCTAGATGTGCTGCTGCATTATTTGGAAATTTAATAGGCGTTTTGGGTGTAAACTATCCCCCCTTAATTTAATCAAGCGGAAATATGTGGATATTAAAAACAAAAAAGCCTAGACATGAATCATCTAAGCCGCAGTGTGTACGTAGTGTACACATGATTATTATGAGAATGCTCTTTCAATTGCTGTAATCATTTCTTGTTCATCTAGTTTAGAATAGCGGCGCGTTACATTTACATCTTTATGCCCAGCCATTTCAGCCACAACTGCAATATCATTCCCTGATTTAACAAGGGTACGCACAAAGGTATGTCTGAGTGCATGGGGATGTGTTCCATACTTACTTAGCATATGCTGTACTGTTCGAACTGAAATACGTTTACGTTCATTACTGATAAACAAGGCTTCGTTTTCATCCGTCCTTGAGTCAAGGTATTTACTGATATGATATCGCACGTCAACAGCTAGCGGTAGAGAACGCGACTCGCCACCTTTACTTTCGCGTACAATCAATTTCCCTCCACGTTCTGACAAAGTTACATCACTACGGTTGAGTGAGCATAGTTCAGATACACGTAATCCACATTGCATCAAAACATACATGATAGCAATATCTCGTAAAATCCCGTCCTTTTCAACTTCACGAAGTATACGTTTACGTTCTAAGTCGCTTAGTGACTTTGGGGCTGTTTGTGTTTGTCTTTGAGGTCGAGTACGCTTAATCCGATCAACAATATCAGGTCGAGAGATGAAACGAGCATACACACTCAAACAAGCAAACACTTTATCTACTGTTGATGCGCTCTTTCCATCCTGTTCTAAATACTTTATGTAGGCTTGCACATCATATCTCGTTAAGTCATTCACTTCTCCTCCATTGGGTTCAATCCAGCTTACAAAAGCATTCATTATTCTCATATATGTACGGACAGTATTCTCACTCTTACCAAGCGCTTCTTGTTCTTTTAGGAATGACAGTACTTCTACGCAACATTTTTCCATACTTAGCTCCTCCATATCAATTACTTCTACGACACATTATAACCCGATTATTGCGTGGAAGTCAACTTCTACGACATATTCGTTTATACAAGTTTATCATTTTACGCAGCGTACAACCCTATGTACAACTTAGAAAATATCGAACTCGTGTGATTTATAGATGTACATCCAGTCAATGTTCACGCTGTGTCAACCATTATAGGGGTATTGCCAACTCTGAGCGCACTATAGAAAAAGACCTGTATCGACACCCTTATCGAAGCTCAATCGTCAAAATTGATAATATAATGATAAAACACTTACTCCATATGGCTTTTTGAGTCATTGTGGTTCAAAATTGTACCATAATATATTTACATCGTTACCGTATCGAAAAAATAGCTAAAATGCAGATAAATAAAGGGATTTATGAAGAATTGCTTTGCATCGTGACTTCAATCGTAGGTATCGAGAAATAATGTGCAAAAAAGCTTGATGCATCAAGGGAAATTTCGATTTTTATAAATAAAGTTGTGTAAAATACAAATTCGAAATATCCTTTATTTATCTATGTTTTTGAAAACAGCAAAAACGAATCGTGAATCGTAACACGAATAGCGGAGTGGAAGTGTTATTTTCATGTTCTTTCACTCTATCAAGCTGGTTCTATATAATAGAAGAAACTCAACTTAACCTCACGCACAGTCATTTCATCCAACGTCTTCTGTTCACCAGTTGAAGGGATAGTGTGTTCCTGATCAATAAACTCCAGACGGTCAATTGATTCAGGTAGAGAGAGCATTTCGAATACTTGCTATTTGCCAAAAGCGACGACGTCGTCGCATTTCCAAACTGTTCAAAAGCTTTTATTATTCTTTGGGCGTTCTGGGAGTAAAATCAACAGTCTTTAGCCACTTCTCCCACTCACCATGCACCAAATCATTCTCTTTCACATGTTTCAATCGCTTTCTAATTCCGTCAAAGTTAGTACTCAAGTGCCTTGAGCATTAGATTAAAAATAACCACTATATAATAAATAAAAAAGACCGCCTAAGCGATCTTGGTCAAATTAATCTTTTATAAGAAATTACTAATTAATTCTATACTTTGGGCTGTTGTTTCTTTCTTATCTCATATTGCCCCAAAAATTTGAGACCATCTTTTGTTGTTTGTATTCTTTCGTATTGTACTCCAGCAACCTTAACTTTTTCCATTAAACCAAATTGCATAAGTTTAGGTGCAACATGATAAAATATAAAGATTTCGAAATCTTTTGAAAGAGTTGCACTATTTGTTACACCTATAGAAAGAGTATCAGATTCAACTGTAAAAAAATTAAGAAGACTTATTTCGCTTTCATCCTCATCAAACTCTTTCGGTAATTTAATACTCATGTTTTCTAAAACAGACTCCATATCTTCATATTGCATACCATTTATAAATGTGTTTTGAATCACATTAAGATTTAATTTTTCGCACTCTCTTGCTAGCCTAGCATTTTCTTTTATTAATTCTGCATTCTCCAAGAGTATTTTTTCCATACTCTGAAGATTATCAGATTTAATCCATCCCACTAAACTCTTATCGAATTCATACTCCTTTAATGACTCCATAACTGTTAGCTTTATATCCTTAGTATCTTCATAAAACTTGGATATGTTTCCAAGCACTTCTCTCTTGAATTCTTGATAATGTGAGTAATGTTCCCTTTCTAAATAATCAGGGTTTTTTCTGGCCTTGTCCATTAATTTTTCCTCTGTAATAACAACAGCAAATCTTCTCTTCCCTTGTTCTCCTGCGTAGTCATATTCCCAATGCGTATAACTTTTCCCACTTTCGGGATCTAAGCTGCCATAACGCCCACCTAAAATCAACATATATACATCTGATTCATCAATCCACCGCTTGATTGTCTCTTTTTGGCTCTGATCTCCTGACTTAAACAACTCCATCCCCGCAGGAATATGTCCTGCATTTAAAACTGCTGTTACTGCTGCCTGTCGTTCTTCAATCATATCTATGTAAGTAGACGAAATAAATACTTGAAGTTTCTTCTTCATAAACAAACGACTCCCTCATGTATAATATTCCCTATTATACACCAGAAGCCGTCATATCCGAAAAATATTCTTCTTTATCTGACAGTAAAATCAGACTTTTATATATTAATTTATTTAAGCTTTAGCTAGCTCATTTCTTACTGTGTTTTGTTTAATTCCCCTTAAAAATGAATAGCTGGAGCATATGCTTTTCTCATAATGTGAAAACCCTTGATACCATTGCGTTTAACACTGCGTTAAACTATTGGACACTGCGTCCAACTTTGGGGTGACACCTCATGTCACCAAGTGACACCATTGTTGGGATATCCCAAAACGGGAATGCTGAAAACTAAATCGTGGTTAACCTTTGAACGTCCTAAGCTTAACTTAGTAGCCTGATACTGAAATTGTTAAAGTATTCAGTTAGGACAACAATAAGGTTCCCCAAAATTACCCTAGAAGCTTCCTCAAGCTAAATCCACATTCTACTATGATTCTTGTCTTCTCTATATAGGATTATTACACCTATACAAATCACTGTAATTAATCCTGCTACTATCATATGTAATGGATCAACAATGTAATTCTGTATCTTATTCATTGCACTATATCCATATACGGGAACATTACCGTCAATCAAATAAACGCTACTCTTCACGCGATAGCCAGTTAATTTAAGAATCATTGCAGCAATTGTAAATATGCCAGCTATATACCCAATTGCATGTAAAATATTTATTACACCTTTCTCTAATTGCCTATCCAAGTTTGTGACCTCCTTTAGTTTTAAAACTGACCAATAGAAATATATAGATTGATACATACTTGTATAGGAATAATATACCATGTATCAGTATGCTTATTCCAATTCACATAGTTGTGATTGTTGTATCTTGAGAATTACTCCGGGCAAAATTTTGTCCAATGTTGATTTCAGTTGCAGATTAACCTTTGCCAAAATTTTTGCGGCCTTTCTGTATCGGTATAGCATCATTACATCGTGGAAAACAATCCACAATGTTCGTTCGTTTTCACCAATTGACTCAGCCACATCTTTCATTGACCGCTGGCCCAATGGTCCAGCGCTTTGATCGCCATTATTCCAGATGGACATTTTGACCATCTGCTTCTCTATATCAAGATACAATCCAATGTAAAGTCTATATTGAGAATGCGACAGATTGCGAACGTTTAGACGTTGGGACATTTGGATACAAAAAAATCCAGTCACCGTCAATATAGGGGCAACTGGACAGTCTCTGAGGTCGTCTACGTAAAGGTTAATTTTATTTGCCATTATACACCTCATTCAATAAATATTTTAATCGAAACCTTGCACTTCAATTGCAACCAATCTGTCATAGTCATCTCTAAATCTGATAATCAATGTTCCAATATCATGTTCAATTGAATCCAACTTTTCCTTCGTAATAATTTCTCTTGTGATCAGTCTATCTAATGGGCCATCTTTTTTTATAAACAATTCTATAGCATCAAGACGGAATTCAGCTTTCACTATAATATAATTACTTAGATTACTATTCGACTGAATATACTTAAGTTTTTTTAAATGGAAATTGTTTATTTGTCCAACAAGACAGTCAAATTTGCGTTTCGCTTTCTTTTTAAGAAGAAGCACATAAAGAACAGATCCCCCACATATTAAAAAAAGATATATAAAGGCTGCCCAGAGTGAGCCACTTCCAAGGACAATTCCAATTGACGGAACGATCAAAAAGACAAACACTAGTCCTTCATTCGCACTTATATTTACAGGCCCTCCACCAAATCGACCAATCATAGCCCTCTCACCCTTCAGAAAATCTTCGTGATAAACACATTTTTTATCGAATATTTTTAACTTTAATCGACTGTTGTACACCATCAACATTTAGTCTATCTCCGCTTTGTGAGGCATAAATAATTACATTTGGTCTATAAGCATAGTGGTATAAATAGTTATACTCATCTTGCTGCCAAATTTGGCCGTTTGTTAATTCAAACTTAGTATCTCCTGACCAACCCTCAAAAATATTATTTATTTGACACTCTATTACGTCATTTACTCTTTTAACAGCTATTCGATCATTCATGCCTTCAACTTCAAGATAATATACATTGTTTTCCTCTACTACTCTTGCTTTGGGACGATATGCATATTTGTATCTGTATGCATAACTCGACTGAATCCAATAGTGATTAGCCCCAATTTAAATAGTGTTTCCCCGTTCCATCCATAAAATGCACCATTAATATAACTATCTACAATAACATTAATCGTAATCGCCTCCTTTTTAAGATAGCCATTTTATATGAAATTCGCTCTTGTTAGAGTGTTTTCCAATCGTCATAATATGCATCCATTGTAATTGGCATTACGAACTTATCTCCCTGAGTCTTTGATCTAATTTGTTCCTCTCTATTAACTAATAAAGATAGCAAAATAATTGCCTCACGAGAGTATTTCATCAATTCCAATGTCGCGGATTTAAAATCTATAAGATGTACTGACTGGGCAAGGGTATCTTTGAAACTGTCGGTTCTGTGAATAAACGGATCGTGGATTTTAAGGTAGCGATGTTCCAAAGCATTTCTTATTCCAGATAAAACCTCGATAGATGGGTCTAGATATTTATGTTTAACCTGCTTTTTTGCAATATCTTTACACAACCAATAAAACCCAATTCCCGGAAAATTATAAGTATCCTGGTCAGTTATTCGCTTTTTTAAATCAATCTTAAAATCATATCCCTGCCGTCCAAATTTTTTATTCTGCCAAATTGATTTATAAGATACATCTTGTTCTTTTATCCCTATATCAAAGTAATCATTAATAAAATAAGCTATTCTATCAAATATTGAGTATAGACTCCTATATCCAAATTTTATTTTCTCAATTCCAATACCATAAATAGGATAATCCAATGTGTTATATATAAAAACTTCTTTATCTGAAAAATGCGGGGTATTATCATTAATTCCTTCATAAATCATAAATCTTGCAGATACATATTCTTGTTTTAACTGATTAAACAATCCATGATATTTAGGGCCTATATTTATGTCTGTTACAATATCGGGGAGATGGAGGCAGTCACATGCAACCATTGATACATTGAAATAATCGTTTAATGTATTCAAAAATAAATTATTATCTAGACACCATTTTCTATAATCTTGTTCTTGCTCAGTTGTGCCTAGTGAAAATTCATCAAAAATATTCTGGCTTACCCAATCTCTTATGCGCTCAACTTCAATATTGAAGGATCTTCGTGCATGATCATCTAAATCGGGACTATCCAGAGCCTTGAGTAGTAACTGCTGTGCTTCATTAAGGAGAACTTGTTTATGTCCATCATCATACTCATTTCGAGCATATGTTATTAACTTTAACCCCATATTTCCTATAGCCATTGGAAAACCTTGTGAAACTCCGAACTTTAGTTGATCAATTGATTTAATCAAACGTCCACTGCGATGTAATTCATTGGCATAGTTTGTAGTGGTCATTAACAAATAGCCAGAATAATAATACTCATCTTCCCTTGTTGCAGAATCCCGATGTTTCTTATCATTTTTATACTTATTAAAAAGCTCTAAAGATATCCGAAATAAATACAAACTTAACTCAAACTCTTCTTCATTGTTTTTCTCATCTGAATATTCCAGTAGTCCATTATAAATTAGATCAATTTTGTTTCCTTGAGATGTTGCTCCATGATAAGCAAATATAGCCTTCTCAAGGTCATTATATTCAGATAAATTTACATGTCCAAGACATTCTTCTACTATCGTTTCTAGTGTTTGGATATCTTGATCATCAAACGCTTTATCTGCTCTAATAGCAATGCTAAGCACATTTGGATTCATTTACGAACATCCCTCCTCTTATACCATTTCTAATAAAACATCATTTTACAGCTATTTTCTCAAATCTTTTTCAGTATAATATTTAAAACCGCCACCATTTTCTAACTTCACAGTGTACCAGTAATCACGATACTCATATATCATTCCTTTTCCATCCGGTGTAATAACAACTTCCCCCACCACATATCTGTTCACTATTTAACCTCCTTCGATTTTAGATCAAATGAAATAGTTATTTCAATTGATCTCATACCTTAAAAAGAGCTTACTAAAAAAATCAAGTACCATTTTATCTACACTGTTTTCATTTATAAATTCAAATCCTCCGAATCTGAAAACTTCATACCCCAAAAGTCTAAGATCTCTATCAGCTTTCATCATCTCAGCATATTTCTTAGGGTTTGGTTTATTATCCTCAGAAGAATAGTGTTGTTTACCATCAATCTCGATTACGATTCGAACGTTATTTGGTAATAGCAATAAAAAGTCCATTCGTTGTCTCACTAAGCGTGTTTCATCCGGTACTATTTTAGTAACATAGGGGTCATAATGAAGATATACCTGAGGTATCAAAGCAGGTAAACTATTACCCATTCTTTCTCTAAAGTGCTTGAAATAAAATTTAAAAAAGTTTCTTTCTGGCCCTTTATCTAATGACCTAATTAAACGCTTGTACATCGCTCGTTCAACATTTATTCCTTCCTCCTCAGATTGCTTATCTCCCCACCAAGTTACTAATTCTCTCCACAATAATCCTTCCAAAATTGGCAGATCATATACTAGACAAAACTCTTGATTTTTAACTATAGCTATCTCATTGTTAATCGAATCGCTTATAACAATTTCAGGTTTAGGGCCATCTGCAGCGAATATAAGATTTTTAAATTCTCCTTTAACACCTTTAGTAGTTTTTATAATGGTGTATAATGGATAACCTGATATCTGTGAGGTCACTTGCATTTTGTATCCATCTTTAACTAAATGATAATTCAATTTTTCAATAAATTGAGGATCAACCTCGCTTCTGACACGCGGATGGACAATTTGTTCTGTGAAACGAATGAATTTTTCATCTTTAATATTATAAATCTCAAGAACATCTTCAAATAATTCTTGAAATGACCAATCATCATTTGCTATCATGTGCTGAGTTATGTCCCCAGTTGCATTAAAAAACCTCGAATCTGTTGAAGGCATGGAATCTAAATCCCATGTTCTCTTCAGAAAGTCAATTAAATTCATATCACCTTCAATGTACCCTAGCGACAATATTTCTTTCACAATGTTTTTTCTTGTTATCTGTGTGATATTAAATATTCCCCTTGGAGAGATCGTATTTAGCATTCTATTTAAATCAACAGAATTATAATCTTTTGCCACTCTCTTGGCTAAATCAATTAGAAATAATTGATCTTTACCTCTTAGTCTACGTTCTACATATTTAGACTTCCCCGCAAAGGCTTCGCTTTCTTCACCATCGTCTAAGCCGTAACTAGAACAGATGTCTGGTATATCGTATGATTTCACCTCAGATGCTAGAAAAGATGCTATATGTTGAACTAACTCTATATGATTCATTTTTCACCTCGAAATCTGAATAATGATGAAATAAATCTTTAATAATAGGAACAATATACCATATATCAGCACACGTTCGAGTATAAATTTTTTGATTCCTTACACTTTACAATGATATACTCCTTAGAGGCTCTCACGTTCGTTCTAAAGTTGTTATTCACGTTATTAATATAGAACTCAAAATTCCAGTAACTCTCACCTGTGTTGTCTTAACGTTCTCTATTGAGCTTATCTCATTCACTATGCCCTCCTGCTGATATTCGTAATCTTTTAAGGTCATTTCGCAATTCACAGTTGTAGTTCTTTTCTCCATAATAAACTTTCCAAAGCCATTCTTACGAAGAATGCTGTAGCATACAATCATTTTGCCCTTATACAAATATTTTCTTTTTAAAAGATTTTTATGGATCAACTCAAATATCCGTTTGAGCAGACCTCACAGGAATAGGATGCACAGTCACATGCTTGTCCCCCTTCAAAAGGTCACAAATGCGATCACAAAATTCAGTCATTTATAAGATTTTAATAGAATGAATCAGTACAGATCAGTAAATTGAAAATTGCTATGAAAGCTTGTCCCGCTTGACTTTACGGCTTAAACAGCGAAAAATTTTATTACCCCAAATTCGGTACATCTTAGACGCACCACACATGATGTAGCCACGGGAGTTAGAAATCGTTAACAGCGTTGTTTTAGGCAGTCTGACCTCGACTCCGATAAATGTATGCTCACCCACTTGAATGGCTTCCATGTGTATCATGGTTATTACATGCACCTCCTCTTTATTCATCCGGGATATTTTATGCGGCATTTGCGGGTAAGTGTGGACACTCGTGGATACGTTCAAAATATTAGGAGGGGAATGTATGTACAGCAAAATAGACGATATCAAAAAGACCAGACGAATTTTTTCTCATCTAGTCTCGGTGATCATCGTTAACGGTCTGGGTTACGCTTTATTCAAACTTTTTTAAGTACTGTGGCGGCACAAGGTCGGCAAGCCAAACACCGTGGTTGGCTTTATAAAACTTCACTTGATTAGCCAATGCCTTTTCTGTATCTACTTCAAGGATCACCAGTTCCCCACGTCTTTTACCTGCCAGAATTGCAAACTCAAGGGCTTCAGACAGATGTACATACTTTCTGCCCATTGGCTTAATTCCTTCATTGAAAATATTATGGATTACCTTTGTGTTTGTACCGTGATAGAGAATGGTTGGTGGAGTAGCTTCCTTATAATCTAACCTGTCTGTACTGTGACCATAATTAGCTCTTATGTACCCATTAACCATCTCATATCTTTGTTTTGGACAATGGCTTACTACTTGCTTGATATCCGACTTGCTTATATCAGACCATCTATTCTCTGATCTTATTCCTTGAATCAGTTCTTGAATGTCACAATAACCCTCATGGTCTAGCTCAAGACCAAACTGTTCTGGTGTATGCCTAAGAATCTTACTCATAAATTTACTAAGGCTCTCTTCTTGTTTTGACGTTAACATGATATGCTCCTTCTAAAATCGTCTCTTAATTCTAGGGTGGATAAAAATTTTCCTCTTTAATCAGATAGATTGCAATGAAAAAAGCTTACTCTCATTTTATTATCAATGGAGCAAGCTCGGTTCGTATTCCTGAAGCTACTTTATGATTCAAATGTCATCTTGTCAGGAAATATACCACCTTCTTTAACGAAGCAACGTGCCATCCGCTGTGCAGCCCTATCAAAATAAAATTTGTTTGAATGATTCGAATCTGGTAAAGGTTCAATTTCAGAGAACAGCTTAGTATCCTTGTTTAATTGAATTTTCCCCATAGTGTGTTCGTTTGGACCATATTTATAAATAACTACTGTATCATCTTCATGTTCTTTAAAAAGTAAAACAAATGCTCCCATTATAAAATCTCCTCTATTCTATTTCCCATGGACGACCCGACCTTACCGCAGCGTTATGAGCAGTCTCATAGTCTGTTTTAAATATACCCTCAAATCTAGATTCAAACAATTCATGGTTAAGCAAATCCATATCTTTTTCTGTTTGTATCCCTTTTTGTAATCTATCCCATGCTTGAGCTATTTCGTAATCAGAATGAAATCTGCCATAACCACTTGATTTTATGTGTTCTTTTATGAAAACGTGTTCTTTGATTCTTTGAATCCTACTTTCCTTCATTCCAGAATTCTCAGCTATTGCTCTTACATCACTATCTGAAGCTCTGATTTGATCATACATCTCATCTGCTTCAGCTTCTCTACGAAAATATTCATCAATTGAAAGATCGTTTCTCCCACCTGTTTGTACTTCTGTTTTAGATTCAGATTCTATTGAATTCCGTAAGCTGGAACTCGTATTATTCTTCGGAATCTCATACTGAATAGATGGTTTCAAACCAATTTTAGGCTTAATAACTGAGCTGACTCCTCCAAACAATCCTGCTGTACCAATCATATTAGCCCAATGTTCCTTTGACCACGCATTGGTAGGATTAAATGCGCCCTGAATCATACCCGTTATTCCAAATGTACTGAAATTGAGCATGTCATTCCACGAATCGTTTTGTTTAGCTGCTCGTTCCATGTACCCTTGATACATTCCTTTTGGAATACCATACGACATATAATCTAAGAAGCTCCAAACCGAATCAAACTTTTTCTCATAACGTACTGAATTAGCATCTACAAAATCCTGACCTAGTTCAGTTAAGCTATCTACCGATTTCTGGAATGCATTTCGTGTATCTGGAGCAGGAACAGCACATGAATTCGGTGGAGGTGGTAAACAACTTGCATCAATGTTACCTGTTTCCATCAGATCTGCTAATCTGAATTTATCTGCATGGTGACGTAACTCCCTAGCAATAGAATCCATCAGGGTAACAAAGTCAAGAGGTCTGGAAGGAATAGTAAAAGTGCTCTTTAGTCAGTCCTTCCCACAATTGTCCCATAGATGAAATTTGTTTTACTAAATTGCTATTCACTTGAGTTGCCGTTTGCTGTGCTAACTCAAACTGCTTGGAGATAGTCATAAGTTGCTCAGGCGTCACTTTAATAGTTGTCATAGGTTAGTTACCTCTAGTCATGAATTCGTTATGACATAGTAACACTATTCCGATTTATGGAAAATGAACTTAATTCCTAATTGTTATATGAAGGATTAACCTTTCTACCTACGTCTAAAGACTTAAAACGTGCCATGATCTTCAACCATATCTTGCAACCCAGGGATAAGCGTAAGGAGTTTTTTGTAGTTTCTTAGTTGCTGAGTTGTTATATTTAACTCATGTGCAATATCAGCCTGTGTTTTTTGCTGACCAAAATTATTTTGCTCAGCACTTTCATATGTATGCTGATTATTCCCTTCTAGATTGGCGCTCCCATCCCTCACTCCAGATTCTTTCCAACTCAACACAAATCAAAAAGGCTAGACGGAATATCCATCTAGCCACCTACAACACTTCATTATCTGAGTTGAATTTAAATAGATAATTCCAGCCCGCCAAGCCGTCTAATTATATCAAAACTATTACACAGTTTATTGTATACAAGATTAATCTATAACTTTTTTCTTCTTTTAATTACGAAAAAAATGCCACCAATAATTGCTAACCCTGCAATAGAAAATAGTGACACTTTTTCTGTGCTGATTTTGCTTGTAATGAGCTGCGAAGTAGTCGAGTTTAGATTAGATGGACTCCCCCCAGAGATCAGTTCATCTGAATCATTTTTTTCAGAAGCTTCTTGCCGAGCCTTCTCATTGGCAGATAGAAACTCTACAAACTCCTGTAAATTGTATACTTTCAATGGCTTAAATTCCATGTATACGCTCTCTCTAAGAGGAACCACAACTTCCTTCCCATCTATATCAGAAATTAGAGCAACCGTAGCCAGTCGATCATCATATATCAGTTTGCTGCTTTCATCGTAGCCAATCAATTTCTTTGCTTCTTCGAATTGACTCGGAAACTCAAGATCACTATAAGCTGATCGTATTCTTTTCCCATCTTCTGAAAAAACAATACCATTATTTTGTTGTCCACTTTTTATGGAAAATAAGTACCTTTTAGATTTTAAAATGTCATTAGCTCTATCTGTATTCCCTGATCTAACAGCTTTAGAATTAACAGTGTAAACCTTAAAACCTTCATCAAGAGTTAAATTTTCCGCTTCTTTAGTAGTTGTTATTTTAAATCCTGTATTCTTTCTAATATCATCTTTGAAATTCCCCAAATCCTTTTCAATAGATTGCTCAACTTCTTTCGGAACCTCATTTGCCGCTAAGACGGTTATAGGAAACAATAAGATACAAGAAAACGCAATACCAATTATTTTTTTATACATTTTATCAGTCCTCCTTAGTCTCGTTTTAATTAACATAAATTTCGTTTATAGTGCTGTACCAACTAAAATCTCTATTATTAACAAATCCATCATAGTAATCTATTTTATCCATCTTCTCACCAACGGCAGGGTCTTTGTAATATACTTTTTGAAATCCTAAATTTGTATTATCGGAATATCCATTTATTAGATACATATGTCCAAGATCAGAGTCGTCCTTCCACACGATATGTGCTAATTGCGGTTGATTTCTTTTTATTTGAGAGATAATAGTTCCAAAGGGTATCGGCTCTTTATCAATTGTAGAGTTCAACCCCCCATATGCTAACGCGCTTTTTACTTCCTTATCCGTGCCTCCCTTATTTACGAGGCTACCTTTAATATATTTTACGATTTGAGATTGAGTTTTATTTCCACCTAAATGTTCTATAGCCATCTGTGAAGTAGCAGCCCAGCACCAATTAGATTTCTCTTGTTTATGCGAAGGCACAGGAAGAGATTTGTAATCTATGTAACTAGGTGTGATTTTGTCTGAATTGATCTCTTGGGCTGATGTTAATGGAGCGATAGCACTAAGTGCTAATACCCCCATAAGCACAAATGCTGTCATTTTTATTTTTTTCATGTAATGACACTTTCTTTTTTCTTATTTGGAATACAATATAATAATAATACAGAAAATACAATAATATAACATTTCATTCAACATTATTGCAAAAATAGTAAGTCGGCACTATATTAATCATTTTCCTGTAAGTGTTAAAATATCAACAATTTTAATAAAACAGTATCCTGCTACTTCCTTAATTACGCACAACGTTGAAGGTATCCCATCCTTTGACGTAAACCGTCGTCCCTTTTCATAATGCACCTCCTTCTTCAAACCCTCGTCTTGGTTAATAATGGATTAGTTCACAAAAAAAAGTTTTAACAAATCATAAAGAAGACCTACTTTAGTTGTAGGTCTTGGAATAGAACATTATTTTATAATAGAATTTTTGAGGTTCCCCTGCGTTGGCCTATTGGGTTCCGTAATTAAACCTATTTCAGGGGTGCAGTTTTAACGAATTTTCAAATCAATTCGTATTTAAGCTCCTCCATGTGTTGCAAAGACTTGAAATCCTCCATCATGACTATCCAGATAAATAGGTACAGCTAAGGTGAACAAAAAGCTACTAACAACGATCAACATTACCACTTTTTTCAACATTGTTTAACCACACCTTTTCAATGAGATTGTAAAACTCTGTTTTGGTTTCAGATACCGCATGGGCTTTGAAACGCACAAACAACCCCATACAATTTATAAAATATGTCTCATTATTTAGTATATGCGCTTTTACCATTGCACAAAACAAATGATTAAAGCCATCATTGTGCATCCCATGATCTAAATAATAATAAGCCAATTCATATCCACAAAGTGCAGAGTATTCCGGTATTACTTGCTGGGTATACATATCATCTGATGATGGTCGCTGAGATAAAGACGCAATCTCTGTTTCAAATCGTTTAAGTATATCGTTTAAATCAAGCTCATAACGGTTAGCCGCCGTCATTATGTTAAGTAGTTGAGTTACCCTATCTTCTTGAATCGTATCTGATGAGTCATCAATAAAGTTTAGATATTCATGAAGCACACTCACATCACCAGATAAAAGCCTATATGCAAGTATGTTAGCTTGTGACCAATGTTTAAACAAGCCAATCCAGTGCTGGGTATCCTCATCGGTCTCTCTAACCCAATCTAAATTGGAGTAGGCATATGTATAGTGTAATGCCTGCTCATAATTACCCTGCTCTTCACATGCATTAGCACAGAGCAAGTCTGCATAAGCAATGTACACAAACAAGGGACGACTTAGCTTGTCGCTAGATTCGATCTGTTCTCGGCTGTTCTGTTGATGGTTCAGTGTACATTGTATTTCGGCTTTAGCTCTCATTTTCCTCGCCATCTCATCAACCTTATCCCATTTACGCAATGATCTGTACACGTTAGCCAAATCCTTCAATGCGTCAAGCTGGTCTATTTCATCTAGTCTTTCGACAAAAGCTTCAAATACGGCTGCCGCCCCAACATTTTGATTTTGATCGTCATTAATCTGAATTTTAAAAATACGATATTGGCAGATTGCCAGGCGTTCAGAATGTTGATATCTCTCCGCTTCAGCTACCCCCTCATAAAGTATCAATGCCGCTTCTAGTCGTCCCTGCGACAACAATTCTTCCGCTATTTCAAATAGCTTGGGTGAATAGAGTAGATTGTCCATGATGGCTCCCACTACTCGACGGATCGCATCCAACTTGTCCAACTCCGCACAGCGATACAAAAACGGCTCGATTCGCCTCATATTTGGAGGATGATCAATGATGTAATTTTCTATAAACAATTCATAAAAGTGACCCTCTGGTAAGCCCATAGCTTCAGTAATACGATCGAGCTGGTTAATAGACATAGATTTATTACCTGTTACAATGCTACTTATTATTCCCCTATTCATCCCTGTAATTTGTCCAAATTCCGATAGGTTTAAGCCTTCTTGTTTAAGATATTGTTCCAATTCTGCTCTAATCGTGGGTGTAATTTTCATCGATAAACCACCCTTTCAATGTAGACTCACAATACGATGCATAGTAAAAATTATTATGTAGTTGTGAAACAAGTAGTAAAATGCTCTAACGATCTTGATTGTACCATCTTTTGGTATAAAATCATATACCTTTCATATAGTACTCAAGATACCTTTTGGGATAGTTACGTATGATTTCATGATTAAGGATATCGTCTTTATGTTGATGTATAGTTTATTTAAAAAATTAGAACACAACTCATCCAATACAAAGTACCAGATTAATAGTCAGGTTCGCATTCCCTTGTGTTTTAATCTATGAATTGAGCCTTGATTGGATGTATGGCATACAAGCAACCTTAATGATATTAGGGACGGTATCGAGTCAAAAAATAACTTGAGTGTGAAAGTGAATGTGTTAGGGGCAATTTTGGAAATTAAATAGACGTTTATGATGTAAAATACCCCCCGTCCTTTTTATTGTACCTGCTAGTATTTGATCAGCAGACATAACAAAGAAACCTAGACATAATCATCTAGGCTCCATACACATGAACAATTTATCCTACTTGTTTCTGTTGCTCATATTCCTTAACCCTGCGATAGAACGTGTTAGGCTTCATTTCTACGCGCTTCATTGCTTCGACTGCTGTTATTCCACCTTGCTTCCATTCCTCATATGCTGTAATAAACTCATCACTTATTGCCTTTTTAGGCCGACCAAATACCACACCATTATTTTTGGCTGCTGCTATATCTTCAGATTGTCTACCGTTTATCTTCTCACGTTCACGTTCTGCCATGTAGCTGAGTAATTCAAGCACGATACTAGATATAACCTTTTCCAAACCATTTTGATATTGTCTAGTGTCAAGGATAGGCATACAAGGATAACAATGTGTGCACCTATCTCATACGTTATATCTTGCCATTCACGTTTGATTTCTTTAGCATTCCGTCCAAGTCTGTCAAGTTCCTTAATGAACAGAATGTCTCCGTGTCTAAGTACGCTCTTTAATGTTTGATATTGTGGTCTGTCAAAATTCTTGCCACTTTGCTTATCAATGAAGTAATCACGTTCCATAATACCTAAGTCCTTCATCGATTCTAATTGTCTAGCTTCATTCTGATCTTTACTCGATACTCTTATGTAACCATAGCGTCTAATCTCACTCATATGGATCATCCTCTACTATGTCATTAATTGTATTTAGCAAAGTATGTCAAAATGTATACTATATGACAAAGTGTTGGAAAAAGACTTGGCTAAATTGAGCATAATAAAAAGGGCAACCGAAGTCGCCCTAGATATTCCATTATACAACTTAACTTTTCAAATACTTTAGTACACAAATCTATTTACTGTCTTCTTCCTTGATGTAAATAGCGTCATATTGAATGATTGCTTTAGTTTCATCAGTAGTCTTTGAAACGTCGTAGACTACTTCATCTTGACTGAACTTATCTTCATCATGGAGAGATTGCGGTTTTTTTATAAATAACCCATCTTTAGTATAAATTTTATCAGGATGATTAAGTTCTTCTAATACACTGTCAGGGACTATTGCTTTTGTAACGCCCTTCATTTCTTCAGAAGTATCGTCACTAGCAAAAACATTATTACCAATAACTACAGCAAACGTAACAGTAAGGGCAGCCAACCCCAAAAATTTCAATTTAGCCTTCACTTCTTCCCTAACCCTTCATTAATTAATTTGCATATCCATTCTCAGAAATTTTAATCGGGTAACCAGACCCATCATTTCCGGAATGATTTCCAATTAGCAAATAAACTGGATTGAACTCAAAAGATGCATCGTCGCCTGTTATACCTAAGTTAGTGTGCGAAAATTTGATCGTGGTGACTATTGATAATAGTGTAAAAAAATTAACTCGATTTTCCTAACTGTGAAAACGCCATCTTATAAGCCACAAACGTAATAATTGCGTAGATAAAACCATATAGAAGCCAAGCATCTATATTAACTGCAATGGTTTCTAAATTGGTGGCAATAAATATAAGAGGCAGTAGCAAGGCTAGTATTAATCCTAAGTAGATGTTTCCTTTGAAATAGGCGAAACATACTCCGATCAAGATTGCCAGAATGGGGCAAAATATAAAAGTAGGGAAGAGGGGATTAAGTTTTGGAAATAACCAGTAAATCATAATAATCACTCCTTAAAGTTAATTAGTCAGAAAAAAACGAATCATTTCCTTGTTTGATTTAAATGCTAGAGGAATGACATGTAATTCTTTGCCTGTCAATAAGTCATATTCTCTTATTTCCCTTATTCTATCAACAGGAGAATTTTTGACATAATCATATAGGACAAAAACAGATCCTGCAAAATACTGTACTCCAGATATTACTCCTTTCTCATTTTGTATTTTTTCGGAGACGGAATTGCTTTGTTTTAATCTCAACTTTTTAGGCTTTTTGTTGAGGTCATTGAAAATAGTATAATTTAAGTCTTCAGAGAGAATATATAATTTATCGTTGTAAATTTGGCTGTCATAAAACAAAAATGAAGTATCTGACAAAGATGTTTCATTTTCCAACTTACCATTTTTAGGGTCAATTATCTGCATTATAGGATGAAATTGTGTATCAGATGTATTGCCATCAAGAAATACAATAAGCTTGCCTTTAAATATTTGTAGTGATGCTCCATTTTGGCCTACCGGAAAGTATTCTTTTAAACCATGTAAACGATTTTCTATAGTGAATTGTTTGATCTTCTTTGATGTTTTTAAATCAATGACATAAATACCTACAGAATTATCATTATTGTTCACATATAAAGTGTATGCCATATTATTGTATTCAACGGTTGATAATAAATATCCATTCAAAAGAATATTTCTATATTTCAAATTTTTTTTATCGAAATAAACCAATTCATTGGTGTACTGTGTGGGAGAATAACTCGGATTAATACCCACGTTCATGGAGAAAAATAGATGATTGTCGCTTTCTTTCAAAAATGAAGTTCCGATATTCCTATCTTTTCCATATTTATTAGGTCCAAAAAATGGTTGAAGAATTCCATTTTGATTAAGTATGTAATGTCTATTTTTTCGTTCAGACATTAAATAATAGTCATTCTTTACTTTGGCAAAATAATAAAGTGACTGGGCATTAACTAAGTTTTTTTTGTCTAAAATCTCGCCTTTATTACTGTATTTCACAATTTCTGCACCGTCATCCATTGCATTTGAATAAACAACAGTAAATGTCTCGGATTTTGTTATATTTTTCAATGAATGATGTGTTGTAGTAAACCAAAACGTTGAAACTGCCAATCCAAGTAAAAATAAAGTTGCAAAAATAATTCTTATTCTTTTTTTAAAGAGCATAATGTCCCCCCTTAGTGAAATCACTCACAGGAAAAAATATATATTCCTGTGAGTGATTAGGTTTGTTAGTTACTATAGTAAATTGAAGTATTACCGGATTTAGCTATTTCCATTGGGGTAACAATAGGATCAATTGTTATATAATCAACATCAATCCCCTGAGTTTTCCAAGCCTTCCACACCAATTGTGAACAATAAAATTTAGCTTCTGTCCATGGATTAACAAAATTCCAGTTATAGGGTTTTCCAATTTGATTAGCTGCATATTGTGCAGCTGCCCTATATTGGGAACCCGAAGCCCCTTTAACGCTCATTCCATAAACATTTGAGCGACCTCTCCAATCATTTGTGTGATATTGAACTCCATCAGCTGGGAACGATTCTACTGTTTTACCACTTAGTAAGGAAACAATAGCAGCATGTCCTGGATATCCGAAATCAATACCCCACGAACTTGCGTTATAGGCAACCAAAATATCACCGACTGTTCCTAAACTTGATGCTGCTAGCCTAGGATTCTCCGAGCTATCAGTGAGCGATTGGCTAGTTTTTTGGTCATTCAATGCCTTCTCTTCCAATTCCCCGCTTTTTAGGATCTGAAGATCATTTTCATTATGTTTACGGAGTAACTCAATATCATTATCACTCATTCCAGCATCTTTCATTTTCTGATAAGAATTGTCATTAATACTGAAAGAAGGCGATATTTCATCGGCGGCATAAATGTTTGCACTGGGAAGAAGAAGGATACTTAGAGCAAGACTAGCGGAAAAAGCCAAACTAAGAACATTTTTCATGATTATACCTCCAAATGGGATTTAATTGATATAAGAGAGTACTTGTTCAAAGTTTGTCTACATGTTTATCCATACTTCATTTTTTGTCCCTCCATATAACAAAGTCTCGTATGTCTATTTTTTGGAGGATGATGTATGTTAAATTTAGTTAGTTAGCTCCATAAGTCAAATAGAAATACGAGCTTACGCAATCACCTTCTAAGTAAGAAGTAGCAATTGCGAATATATTGTTTATGTCCGGCAGGATAACCGTCCAATAACAATCAATTTTTTTAAACAGAGATTTATGTAAAAAAGTATGTACCAGTAAATATAGATTTGGGCGATCTATACATGTGCTATAATCTCTAATTTTGATTAAAAATGTATATTCTAAGCTACTGGATAAAAATTCCTATCCAATATATTCAAATTATATACATAGATTCAATAAAAGTAAAATTGATCAACATTTTTTAAGCTATTTGTAATCATAGTTTGAAAGTAATATTTTGATGTTCTCAGTAAAGTGGATAGGAAGTTGACGCTGTGTCAACCATATGAGGGTATCACCAATTTTGGAGGCACTGTAGAGATAGTCTGTAACTACACCCGTATCGAAGCTCAATCGTAAAAATTGATCTTATGTGCATAAAACACTTATTTCATATGGTTTTTTGAGTCATTGTGGTTCAAAATTGTGCCAGAATATATTTAAATTGTTGCCGTATCGAAAAATAGCTAAAACATAGATAAATAAAGGGATTTGTGAAGAATTGCTTTACATCGTGGTTTCAATCGTAGGTATCGAGGAATAATGTGTAAAAAAGCTTGATGCATCAAGTGAATTTTAAGTTATTATAAATTAAATTGTGCGAAATCAAAAATTAGAAAATCCTTTATTTATCTACATTTTAAACACAGCAAACACGTATCGTAAATCGTAACAAGAATCGCGGAGTGGGAGTGTTATAATAGTCATTCCGATATTATCAATAAGAAAATCGATTCAAACACTCTATCATACTTACTCAACTCATATGTAATAGCTGAAGCCTAAGACAAATTGTCTCAGCGTTGAATCATACCGCAGCTCACGCACAGTCATTTCATCCACTGTTTTCTGTTCACCAGTTGAGGGGATGGTGTGTTCCTGATCAATAAACTCTAAGCGGTCTACAGATTCAGGCAAAGATAGCATTTCAAATATTTTACTGTTTGCCAAAAGCGACGACGTCGTCGCATTTCCGAATTGTTCAAATGCTTTAATCATTCTTTGTGCTGTTCTGGGAGTAAAATCGACTGTCTTTAGCCACTTCTCCCACTCACCATGAACTAAGTCATTCTCTTTCACATGCTTCAATTGTCGTGCCCAATCTCAAATAGCGACTGTCCAGCTATTTGTTTCTCGTGAATTGCGATTAAGCCTCCTATTTTAAATGTAATCATTATGTTAACCACGCTTCCACTTTAATAATACAAAAAGCCTTCCCAATAAAGGAAGGCTTAATATCTTTGGACACATTGTAGTTATTGAGCAGGAACATGCAGATTATTAATCGCCCATAAGTTAAAAAGGAAAAAGACGATAAAAATTGCTAAAACGACTCCGATAATGATAAAAATAGTTTTCTTTTTCATAGGCTTTAGTTGAATACCCAACTATCAAGCTGACCCTTGACATTTCCATATATTTTTTTTATTCCAAACTTTGCTATTGTTATAGAGTTTGATTATACTTTAGCCACTATTAGAATTGCGTGTTTCTAGCGAGGAGGGATCAAATTCCAATGAATTTAGCCGTCAAGTTGATGCAAAAATTCAAAGACCGCGATACTCAGAATAAGCTGAAAGGCTATCGGGACAAAGCGGAGCTCATTAGGAAACGGAATTTGGAAGCATGGGACGATCAGCGGCTGAAAGCGGAATCTCTCCGGCTGAAAAAGGAAGCAGAATCGGGTACGCCTTTGGACGAACTGCTTGTCGATGCCTATGCGCTAGTCTGCGAGGCAGCGAAGCGAAAGCTCGGATTACAGCCTTACGATGTTCAGATTATGGCTGCCATCGCTCTGCACGAGAGATTTGTGATCGAGCAACATACCGGCGAAGGAAAAACGCTCTCTGCTGTTATGCCTGCTTATCTAAATGCGCTGACCGGCGAAGGCGTTCATGTGCTCACTTTTAACGATTATTTGGCAAATCGGGATGCGGAGTGGATGGGTCCGATCTATCGTTTCCTCGGGTTAACGGTAAAATCGGTTCAAGCGGGCATGAGCTTGTCCGAGAAACGAGAAGCGTACGCCGCGGATATAACCTATGTGACGGCCAAAGAAGCGGGATTCGATTATTTGCGCGACACGATCACACTAAGCGAAGCCGATACCGTGCATCGTCCTTTCCACTACGTCATCGTCGACGAAGCGGATTCACTGCTTCTCGACGAAGCTCGGGTGCCGCTAGTCATCGCTGGCGAGCCGGATTCTTCCGGCAACGACGTAATTCGTTTCGCAGATGTGACTAGGCAGCTCGAGCAAGATAAGTATTACGACTTCGACGAGTTCAAGCGGAACGTTTATTTGAATGAGGCGGGCGCTGCGAAAGCGGAGGCGCTGCTGGGGTGCGGCAATTTGTACGAAAGCCATAATAGTCATTTGTTGTCGTCGTTAAATTGCGCGTTGTATGCGGAAACGTTATTGAAAAAAGACGTCGATTACATCGTCCGGGACGGGAAAATCGAGCTGATCGACGAATATACCGGCCGCGTGGCGGAGAATAGGCATTTGCCAGAAGGACTGCAAGCCGCGCTTGCAGCCAAAGAAGGGCTGCACTCGAAAGTCGGCGGGAAAATTCTCGGGACGATCACCCTTCAACACTTCATTAGCCTGTATCCAAAAATTTGCGGAATGACGGCTACCGCGTACGCTTCCGCCATGGAATTCAAAGAGATTTATGCACTGCAGGTCGTGCAAATTCCGCCGAACCGGCCAAACATACGGATCGACCATCCGCACCGAATTTATACACATAAAGAAGCCAAGCTTAAGGCGCTTGTACAAGAAATCTCGTCCGTACATGCGACGGGACGCCCAATTCTCATTGGTACGTCAAGCGTGGAGGAGTCGGACATGCTGGCAAAGGCGCTAGCGGTTGCCGACGTACCTTGCCATATCCTGAATGCGAAAAACGACGCAGAAGAAGCCGAGGTCATTGCCAAAGCGGGAGAAATCGGCGCCGTGACGGTGTCTACGAATATGGCGGGACGCGGCGTCGACATTCGGCTCGGCGGTGGCAACCCTACGCAAGCAGAAGTTGTCGCCAAGCTGGGAGGGTTATACGTGATTGGTACGCATGTAAACGAAAGCGTGCGGATCGACGACCAACTGCGCGGGCGTTCTGGCCGCCAAGGCGACCCTGGAGCTTCCGTATTTTTCGTAAGCTTGGAGGACGAGTTGTTACTTCGGTTCGGCATCCATAAAGCGATTCGCGCCCACAGGCAGGATGAGGCTCTCGAAGACCCGGCGCTACACAGCAAAATCGCGCATATTCAACGTGTTATTATGGGCCAAAACTTCGATATCCAGCAGGAACTGAACTGTTATTCGGATATGGTGGAGGATCAGAGGCGAATTCTATACGAGGAGCGGCTCGCAATTTTAAAAGGCAAGAAGCTGATGAGTCCTTTGGAGCAACGCGTACGGCTTTTTTATATCGACAAGTTCTGGGCCGACCATCTAGCATACGTTTCTTACCTTCGTGAAGGCATCCACTTGGAAAGCCTTGTCAGCGGCAATCCGATCGACGAATTTCATGCACAAATCACCCAAGCATACGAACAAATTCCAGCTAAAGTAAATAGCGAGTCGGCGAATATGCTTGTAAGGCTCGGAGGTTCGAATGATCCGGCGGAGTGGGAAGAGTTCGGTCTGAAGAGCCCTACTTCCACTCGGACTTATATAATCAACGATCAATACATCCAGAATATGCGCAGCTCATGGACCGCTATGACTGTATTTGCTTTTGGGATTCGCAAGATTTTGAGGCCTATATTCAAACTGTCAAAGTTTTGATGCAGCGTAGCTTTTTCGAGGATGAGCATTGACTCCGTGTTGACTTCGGACGTCCGCTTGGATTCCTCAATTTTATAATCGGTATAAACATACCTACCAATCACGGCCGCCAAAGCTATGGCGGCTTTTTTGCACTCATTTTGAGGAGGGATTTATATGCCAATGGCAACAAGCGTATCCGCTATAGCGCAGCCATTCTATAGAATGTAACCGCCATCGGATGTTGGGCTAATAGTCAAGCCTGATTTTGAGATTGATCCGTTATTCTTCTCTTTTTCTCAGCAATAAGTAAACCTAGCAGTACATATCCTCTGTACACTAATCCAATTAAAAGCACTCCGCCAGCAATAGAAAGGAGGATAACTAAAATGTTAAGTATAAATAGAAATAACTCCAAAAAGACACCTCCAAAGTAAATTAGTCTTTTTTATCTTATAGTAAAAGTCGTGTCGAAGTATCATAAAGCTTGTCATAAAACAAAATAAGAAAGCAGTTGAATGAAAGAACTAAGTTATTCAAAAAGGCTAATGGTCAGAGTAAAAGACTATATATACGCAACTTTTTTTCGTTTTTCTGGTATATATGATAAAAAAATGAAACTGGGTGTTTATTCAATGAGACGAATTTTTGTTTCTCTACTTGTATCTTCCTGCCTTCTTATTTCTGGCCTGCTTCTAGCGCCTCTGAGTTATGCGGAGAATTCAAATTCCAATCTTCCCGTTGTAGTAGAGGATGCGGCTGTGTTCTATCTGGTTCCGCACCAACTGACTGCCGAATTAAACAAATCTTCTTTATCGCTGGATTCCGTCTCCATAAAGACCGCTCCCCTGCTGAAGAAAAATAATCACTTGTATTTCCCGTTCAAATGGCTGGAAACAGCTCACTTGGCAACCACCAAGTGGGATGCAAAGACAGGCAGCACGTGGGCGGAGTTTGACACTGAGAACTCGGTACCTTTTTCCTCATTTCGGTTGATGCCTAACCAAGCAAAGATTTTCAGATACGAAGACGGAACCATGACAGCGCTGGATGAGCCAATCCCTAAAACGTTTATGAAAAACGATCAATTGTATATTCCAGCGTCACTTCTGCCTAAGATGGGAATAAATTATACATGGAGTAATGGAGTCATGCACTGGGTCTGGAACGACAAAGTAGTTAAAGCGCTTCATCCAACGTATACAACGGATAAGGAAAAAATCACTTTTAGTGCATTAGTACAAAAAGAGTTCGGGCATGCTTATCTTATGGTAAATACAGGGCACGGTGGCATGACAAGTTCCATTGGAGGTAGCATTAGCACGTTTAAGAGAAAAGAAAAAAGCATTGGAAAGCCGATTATAATAAATGGGCAAACATTTCGGCGGATTGAATATTCAGTTGAGCTTCGTCCCGGTCCAAATCCGTTGGAAATTACCACTAATGATAAAGGATCTGTTAAGATTATGGTGCATCGCAAAGTATTAAACCCGTCCTCCGTCCCTATTAGATACAACCATCCCGAGAACGAGCATGACATCCGCTTCACCAAGCCGACACAGGGGTACCTCCGTGTACAGGCTGGAGACCCAATAGCAATTGCTGGAGTCGTGACAGCTACGTATCTGGAAAGCAATGAAGTTTCTTTTGGAGTGGCAGCATTTCAGAACGGTGATTTTGTTGAAGTTGAAAAAAAGACCGTTATCCCCCTCAAACAGGATAAATTCTTTAGCGGTTCTGTCGTTATTCAAAAACCTGGCACTTATCTGGTCAATATTCTAAGTCCAGATGTATTTGTGGGAGGTAGTTCACCGTACGGCTCTGTCAAATGGGCTGAGATAGCAGTCGAAGTGTTGCCTAAAACCAAGAAAAACCCATAATTCTTCTCTTCCAGATCTAATACCAGCTAAATGGTAACAATAATCTTCAAACTTTGTTTTTCATTCATGTAACATTCCTCTCAATGAACAGATTTCAACTAACGTTTCCCGTTAGCTTAACAAAGACTTTTTTTAATACTAGGCTTTTCCTATACTAATTTGAATGGCTTCATAGTACAAGAATTCTACTTTTCCAAAAACATTATTGGAGGCTCACAAATGAGTAAATTTGAAAAAAATCTAATTAAGTATTTGTCTTACGGTTTTATTGTAGGAATATACTATTCCTTTATTAAAGGGCCAACAACAACGAGTACTCCGATCAACGGTATGTTTGAATTTTATACGGTACCCACTTCTACTTTTATTTTTAGAACATTATCAACCTCGTTTCTACTAAGCCTCTTTGCTGGAGTAGTGTATACAATTACTTTTTTGTGTATAAGAGGAAATAAGTAGATTCTTTGAATAACTCCAAAGCAAAAGAAGCTGTCCAAATCGCAACGGCTCCTTTTCTTAAGTAACGGTTCGAAGCAAATATTACGTCATTGGTAGCGCCACTTTAGCTTGCTCCAACAAAGGAGATAGTTATGAGAAAATATGGAATAGCAATCTTTATAGTAATGATATTCGCAAGCGTTTGGATGCTTAGTAGTTACGCTAAAAGTGATACTCAAAATAAAGTATTCGATTATCTTGTAAAAATTCAAGGATACAAACCATCTGAAATTTATTCAGTTAAAACTCAAATAGGTAAAGCTCCCTTAGTTAGTACACAAGTTATTTTTAAGGACGAAACCAATGCAAGGTATTTTAAAAGAGCAAGATAAAATTATTCAGCGTAGCTAAGCCCCCATTAAAGGAGTAGATGATGGGGCGTATAATTATTCTTTGAAGGATTATAACGGAAATGCAATGCACAGTCACATGCTTGTCCTCCTCCAAGAGGTCACAAAATTCAGTCATTTATAAGATTTCAATAGAATGAATCAGTAAAGATCAGTAAATTGAAAACTGCTATGAAAGCTTGTCCTGCTTGACTTTAAGGCTTAAATAAAGAAAATTTTATATCCCCTGAAATAGCCGCATCTTAGACGCACCACACATGATGTAACCACGGGAGTTAGAGATCGTTAACAGCGTTGTTTTAGGCAGTTTGACCTCGACTCCGATAAATGTATGCTCACCCACTTGAATAGGTTCCATGTGTATCATGGTGATTTCATGCACCTCCTCTTTGTTTATGCTATAAGCCTCCAATATTTTTGCAAGTCCCAGCCCACAATGAAAATAACCGAAAATACTTCTTATCAAATCCATGATAAAAAATTTTCCGATTCTTAAATCCCTCCTCTCTAATAGTTGTCCGATGAAAATAAAGATTTAGACTGGATTTGTTGGTCCTAAGCTGATTCTGAATTGCTAAATCGTCAGACTTGGAATAATAAGTTTTAGACTGACCCAAATATAAAACCAGCGGCAGTCAAGGACCTGAAAATAAAGTCCTAGACTGCCGCTGGTTTATTGAACTAACGTTCTCTGTTAGCGTAACAAGTGGTGCTAAATTATTTCATGCGATATATCTACAACCGTTTCGGTGCTGCCGATCGGCTTACCGTCAGTAAGAAACACCGAGGCGATAAATTCTCCCTGAATCGCTAGGCTTCCAATCGCCTTAAATCGTTCTACCTCTATTGGTTTTGCCGAAATAATCGGCTGGATCAACGTCTTCCATCAGTCCCCATTCGACCATATCTGGCGTACGGGTCAGCACTTTCCGATGCGACTGTCGAGAATCCTCTCTATCGCTGGATATTCCTCGAATCTTCGTTCAATGAAATGTTGAATAACCACCCCGTAAAGGGGCGGTTTTCTTATGCTTGCATGAATGCTTCTAACGGCTCCAGAGTCGCGAACGTCTTCTTTGCATCCTTCTTCCGTTGCTCATCATAGAGTTTGGTCAACTCTTCGAATGATTTAGCTTTAATCTTCGTATAACTCGATTTGGTGTATCTGATTATGTACGTCTTTACCCCTTCCTCTTCACTCCACTCGTAAACGACATCATATTTGTCCCTCAAATTCTTTAAATGAAGTGACCGGCGCAACACTGCAAAGTGTTCTTTAATGGCTTCATCACATTCCTCCATAATCTTCTCGTATGTGCAGCCAACTCGCATCAGAATCTCCAATGCCCGTTCATCGCCGTATCTCGCGAGAAATTCCTTCAACGAAACCAGCGCATATAGCATTATTTGTTCCTTGTCATTCGGATTCCTGTATTCATAACAGCCTACAACCAAATTGCGGTCGGTCATTTCCTCCTTACTGAATTGCATATTAAACAAATACTCGAGTGTCTTTTGCTTCATAACGGTTTCCAACATCTGTTCTTTATCAATCCTGATGCCCGTTGTCACCCACGGAAACGGTAGTTGGCCGTTACTTTCACGCGGTATGCTACCCCTAAGATTCAAAATCGGCATACCCGTAGCCATTGCGTACGACCTGTTATATCCGTCGCCCGCGAATATTTCCTGTTCTTCTTGCATGTGTCCTGCCCCTCCTTTTAGTACCAAGTTCCATTCGGCGCGTAGTGCCACCAGTTGTCTGCGAAGTGAATCTCCACTCGATTCCAGCGAATTACGATCCAAATTACCCTCCGCATTTTCCAGTAATTTCTTGGTTAAGCTATAGTTCTCCGTTCGTATTATGAGCTGTGACCTACGCTTACGGGCTTTGCCACTTCACTTCCGCTCTTCCAATCCCGCTCTGTCCATTGTCAGACAACACTTTTATTTCCATCTCTCCAGGCACTTCATGAATCACCGTTACAATCGGTTCAGACGAACCGAGAATAAGATCCTATAGTAGACTATTGCATATCCATAAACTACCACTTTTTTTGTGTTGGTCTCCTATTAGTTCATCACCGCTGCTTTTCATTAACCCTCGAAGATACTTCTGGGATAAATTGTATCAAATGAGAACCATAAGTCCATCTGATGGTTGCGTTATCCTGCCCGTTGGCTAATGCCGGCTGCCAGTCTACAACTTTATTTTTCACGGTCTAATGCTTTGTTTTTCAGTCTAACACTTTATTTTCACAGAACAATAGTCTCATTAGACTATTTTGTTCTTCCCATAATTTTAAGAATGTATCATACTTCATAACATTCACGCACCTTCCGTATACTTTACCCATATCGCTAAGTTAGTAGCCTGATTGGAGACTCTCCTGTTTAAACCCACCTCTTAATTCTTAGGTGCATGCAAATTATCTTCTTTTTCAGATAAATTACTATGAAAAAAGCTTGCTCCCATTTTATTGTTAAAGGAGCAAGCTTATAGATATTCATTAATCGTTGTGAATTATATTGATTTAGGATTTTTATAGCACCAGTTTGGATCATAGGGCAGAGATCTGAACTTCTGCATATCTTCCCAACTGTAGACCCAATCGTAATCAGGAATCCAAAAATAGTCAGTAGGATTTAGCTTGAGATATTCATATATAAATCGAAAAATCAGCTCTTCAACACCATAAACATCTTCAATACATCCTACTTGATACAAGGACAAGCTTGAATCTAATCCACTAATATCCTCATCATGCTCATAATTAATTTCGTAATTATAAATTCCATCAATATAGAATATAAACTGCTGGTTATTTTCAGCACCTAGTGGGTTATAAGATATATTTAGAGTTGTTGAAAAAAACTGTTCGTTCTTATATTTTTTATCATTGTCAAAATATAATCCAGCATCTGCATGAAAGGCAGCTACGATTGCATCTCCTAGTAATTTCTCAGGTGTATATTTTTCTCGTTCTATTAAAATAAAAGCCGAACTCCCCATCACTTAACCACCTTTCTTAATTCCTCCAAGGAATTTACAACAGTTACTCCTAGCTTCTTGATATTATCTAATTTTTCTATATTACTTTGAGATAGATTGCCCAAAGGCTTATCAATATAAAGTATAACTTTCTTCTGTTCTGGATTAAAATAAAGCTTATCAGTAGTAATTGTCATTTTCTCAAGTTGTCCTTCTTTAACTGCTTTGATCGAAGCCTTTACCTCAATTAATTCATTTTTTGTAACCACATCTAAATCACCTGCAAATTGACCATCTTTCTTTAATATTTTTTGCCCAAAACCAGTGACTTCACGTTCTTCTTTTAAAAAGCCAGCTACTTTTGCTTCAGTTGCCTTTCCTACATCTGAGCTATTCATAAAGTTTTCAATATCACGGTTAATATTTTTGGGATGTTGATCAACCCATGTCAGTTCATTGCCAGCAGGGTTTGTATATTTCGTCTTATTTCCTTCCTTAATTATGCTACCCCTATTGTAATTGTGGGTTCCCTCGACGACATGCGGTGCCTTTTCTGCCTTAGCTCCCGAAGAAGGAGTGGATTTTGATGAGCCTCCACCTTCTCCTTTCGCCATCTGCCACAATTCTGCTGAGCTTTCCCCTGCTCCTTTTGCACTTTTAACCGCAGTTGTAGCTCCATGCGCCGCCAAAGCTGCCGATCCAATTAATCCGGGTACCCCAATGATACTCCCTACACCTGTAGATGAAACAGCAACGGATAATCCTTCTCCACCTATTCCAGCTACTACCTCACCTGCCCCTTGCAATGTTGTAGCTACATTTCCGAGAATTTCTCCTACTTTAGCTGCCATGGGATGATCATAATTCCGTTCTTTATCAGGCCATATCCCCACTGTCAAATTCCCCTGAATAGCTCCTTTTGCTCCCTGTGCAGTATCCCAAAGGATTTCTCCTTGAAGTTTGCTAGCTTCCATTTGAGCCTCAGCCTTAGTGATCTCAGCTTGTCCAATCTGTTCAAAAATTTTATGTAACCAACCTTCACCTGTGGATGCTTTTTTAACAGGGGCTCCGAGCCACGGCACATCCAGTACGATTTTTTCCCCGTCCACCTTTGCAAAGTTTTTTGAAATAAAAATAAGTTCTTGTGCTACTGTCGATAGTCGTTCAATCGTCACACTCATGGATTGTCGAGAAACCTGAAACTCCTGAAAAAATCTCTCTTGGGTAGCCCCAGACCAGCCTTGTTGGACAAAATCAATTCGTCCACTCAAAAAATTCAGCATACGTTCCATTTCATGCTTTCTGTGTAAGAACTGATCAGCCACTTCCATCAATTTGTCAGGTGGAACTAATATTCTCCCCATTCTACCACGCCCACTTTAATTTTGATGGAAATAATCTTATCAGAAGGGGTGATTTAGGGAAATCCATCTGCTATCCTGTTATTTCCTTTTAATCCATGTGACATTTGAACTGAAATAAACAGATTTATTATGTCTAAAGTAGTGTATAACGCTGTTAGATGATGCCTAAGTCAGTTTTAGCTGTTCTATCCATATGATAGTGATCAAGTATTGATTATATCATTATTACTTTTTTTGATTTATAATAATATAATTGACATAATATCAATAAACATCCTTACTATATAATTCTAGGACGCTATATTTAAAGGCTTTTCCTATATAACTTTGAATGGCTTCATAGTACAAATTTCACCTTTTCCATAAACATTATTGGAGGCTAGTAAATGAGTAAATTTGAAAAAAATCTAATTAAGTATTTGTCTTACGGTTTTTGTGTAGGAATTTATTATTCCTTTATTAAAGGGCCAACAACAATGAGTTCTTCAATCAACGGTATGTTTGAATTTTATACAGTACCCACTTCTACTTTTATTTTCAGAACTTTATCAATCTCGTTTATACTAAGCCTCATTGCTGGAGTGGTGTATACAATCGTTTTTTTATGTATAAAAGGAAATAAGTAGATTTCCCAGAAAAATCCCAAAACAAAAGAAGCCAACCCATCGCAATAGCTCCTTTTCTTTATCGACCCTTTATTTAATTGACTAACTATGCAAAAAAGCTTGCTCCCATTTTATTGTTAAAGGAGCAAGCTTATAAAATATTAATCATACTCAATGAACACATTGCCGTTTCCATTGACGGCTTTCTGTAACAATATAATTATATCGTTCTTAAGATCAGGAAGTACAGGTAATATATTAGTCAAACTTTTCGCTTCTTCCTCGGTCAAATATTTAATATCAAATGAATCAAACAATTGTAGGGTCTCTCTAATATTTTCCACTTCCCATGGACTTTCCTCATACCAGCCTTCGTGAGCATAATATTCACTTAGTATATTACTTTGTGCAGATTCTAGTTGAACCAAACAATCCAATAATGTATCAAAGTATCCATTCCATATCTTCAATACATAGCTTTTATCTGAATTTGTATAAATCAATCTTATTTCTGGTTCTCCTTCAAATCCAGCATAGTAGGTATCATTTATTTTATCTGTCTTCATACTCTTACTCCTTCTAATGGCTGTGATTTTGAACTTGAGAGCATTTTATTCTCAGACTGCCACGTGGTGACCCGTTGGTCCGTAATTCGAGCCATTCTCTCAATGCTTAATAGGAGGTGCCTTCACTGGCTACTAACATAAAACTGGAATGGTGGGATCAGCTTACTCTTCCTCTTCGTTAACCGCTTTAATCAGATCTCCGTAGACTTCCTTCGTGTGAGCAGATGCATGTTCTTTAAAATGTGTAAACAACCTCATACATCTAATTGCTTGTATTTTGTTATTAACTTCAGCGGACCTTTCCAAACAGCTGAGCAAAAATGTAAAACCGTCTGAAAACTTCCCTTTACGCAAAAGATAGATTGCTAATTCCCTCGAGAAATCAGTATATCGCTCCGTTATGAAGCGTTGAGTATACAACCCTTCCACTTTTTCCCGCTCCAGAAAGGAGATAATTTCTCCTTCAAATTGTATTAAAATATCATCTACATCAAAATGATATCGATTTGCCGCTTCAAGCATATTATCAAGCGCGGGAAGAACTTCCTCTTTTCTTGAAGAAATATAATTTACATAATTAAGAAGAACGCCCTTATCACCAGAAAGAAGCTTATTTGCATACGTATTTACTACTGCCCAGTCTTCATATTGCCTCTTCCACTTCAAAGCAGTTTCATCTGTAGCATTCACCCAACTCAAATCGGCGTAAGCATAAGTATGCTGAAGTGCTTGCTCATAGTCTTTCCTTCCTTCACAAGCTTCTGCCCGAAGCAAATGCGAGAATGCCCAATACGCAAACAAAGGAAATTTGGGTTTCTTCGAATTGTCTTTATTCATATGATGCCGTTTTTGTTCCAAATTGTATTGAATCTTAGCCTTATCTCCAAGTGCTTTAGCGAATAATTCTAATTTGTCCCATTTTCGTAACGAGCGGTATGTATTCGCCAATTCTTTTAATGCCTCTAACTGATCTGTCTCATCTAACCGTTCAATGTAAGACTCAAATTGAATGGCTGCATCATAGTCTTTCTCTTGATCGTCTCCAATACGAATCGTAAACAATCGATACTGGCAAACGGCTAATCGTTCTGAATACTGATACTTTTCCCCTTCTGCTACATTTTCATAAAGGAACGCCGCTGCTTCAGTATAACCTTTTTTAAAAGAATCCTCGGCTACTTCAAAAAGTGAAGGAAGATAAACAGGATTATCTAGCAACATACCTACAACTCTTCGCAAGCAATCAAGTCGCCCTAACTCCACGCAGCGGTACAAAAAAGGGCTGATTCTTCGCCAGTTGAGCGGTTCTTCCTCAATACATTCTTCAATATAACGTTCATAAAAATAATCTGGTGGTAAATTCATTCCCATAGTGATGCGATCTAGCTGGTGAACTGAAATTGATCGGTTGCCCGTCACAATGCCACTAACTGTCCCTACATTCAAATCAATCATGTGACCAAACTCGGTCATGGTTAAGCTTTTCCGTATCAGATAGGTTTGAACTTCTGCTCTAATCGTAGGTGTGATCTCCATAGATAAACCACCCTTTCAACATAAACTCGACATATAATACATAATTAAACCATGTAATGAGAAACAGTTAGTAAAAATTACTTTATCCCATCATTGTCTTTTGGAACAAAGTCATATACCCTTCGTTGTTTACAACAGCACACATTACATTTTTGCACTTTTTACATATATTCCTCAAAAGAGGATTTCCTCATTTTGCTTATATACAGCAAAACACGCAATAAAAAGGCTAGACGGATCATTCCATCTAACCTGTTCCATTATCCATTTGGTTTTATACTCTATACCTTATTAAGTACTTTAAATATCATGCATCTTTTTCCTGTTAAGAATAATTACATTTCGCCATGGTGACTCGGTTGATAGCCATGTTCTTGATCATGAAAAAGTAAAGGGACAGTAACTATTGCTATTAACATAAAGCTGGTTGCTAAAAAGGTCAGAATTATTTTACGCTTCATCTTGATCCACCTCATTAATCAAGTTTCTGTAGGCTGTCTTCGTCTCAAATGATGAATGCTCCTGATAAGATTCAAAAAGCCTCATACATTTAATTATATATGATTTATTATTGATTAATGTAGATTTTTCCAAACAATTTAATAAAAATTTAAAACCATCAGAAAATCTTCCTTTAGTCAAAAAGTAGACTGATAATTCCTTAGAAAAATGTATAAAACGCTCTGTTATGAATCTTTGAGTATAAAAGCCTTCGATTTTTTGTTGTTCTAAATAAGATGAAATGTCCTCCTTGAATTGCTCTAAAATATCATCTACATCAAATTGGTATCGATTAGCTGCCTCGATGATATTATCAAGTGCGGGAAGAACCTCATCTTTCCTTGAAGAAATATAAGCTACATACTCGGGAAGTACGCTCTCTTCGCCTGAAAGAAGCTTATTTACATAAGTATTTACTACCGCCCAATCCTCATATTTATTTTTCCATTTCAATGTTTCTTCATCTGTATCCAAAACCCAGCTTAAATCAGCATATTTTTTGATATGATGAAGTCCCATTTCATAGTCTTTCCTCTCGTCATATGCTTGTGCACGAAGTAAATGCGAAAAAGCCCAATAAGCAAACAGAGGAAAGCTTGGTTTCTTTACATTTTCTCTTTTGGAAGGATGCCGTTGTTGCTCCATGTTATATTGAATTTTTGCCTTGTCTCCCAAAGCTTTAGCGAATAATTCTACTTTGTCCCATTTTCGTAACGAACGGTATGTATTCGCCAGATCTTTTAATGCATCTAACTGTTCTATCTCATCTAGTCGATCAACGTATATTTCAAATTGAACGGCTGCTTCATAGTTTTTCTCTTGATTATCTCCTTGCCTTGTATGGAACAAACGGTACTGACACATAGCCAGACGTTCTGAATATTGCTTTTTCTCACTTAGAGCCACATTCTCATATAGAATAGTTGCCGCTTCGTAAAGCCCTTCTCTAAAAAGTTCTTCGGCAAGCTCAAATAAAGATTCTGAATAGCCTAACTTATCCATCAATAAATTAACCACATCATGAATGCAGTCCAATTTATTTAATTTCGCACAATTATGTATAAAAGGACTCATTCGACGCCAATTCGGATTAGCCTCTGTTAAATACTCAGACACATACCGTTCGTAGTAATAGCCAACGGGAAGCCCCATTGCTTTTGTAATTCGATCTAACTGATCGACTGAAAGTGTGCGGTTCCCATTAATAATACTGCTCATGGTGCCCGGATTCATTTCTGCTTTTCTAGCTAAATCACTTAGGATTAAATCATGATCTTTCATATGTTTTGTTATCTCTGTGAGTATCGTGGTTGTTGTGTTGTACAAAGTAACCACCCCTTGTCAGGAACTTAGTAGGATATCAACTCATTAAAAAAGGACTATTGCAATCCAATGATTGTATAGCCTTTCCGCAATTCATTGTACCATCTTTTGGCACAATATCATATACCTTTCAGAACCTTACTTAAGATACCTTTGAAGGGTTTGTAAAGAAAATTAAGCTCTATAAATCCTGAGACATACGAATCATATCTCTACACTGTATGCCATTCTCATAAATTTCTTCTAGATAGTTATGTCTGATAAAGAAATCTAGATCTACACCTACAATTCTAAACCCGCATTTTTGGTAGAGGGCTAACTGCCCAATGCTAGAGTTTCCTGTGCCCATTTCCATCGTTTTATAACCTTGTGCCCTAGCTGTTTCAATGGCATGTGTCACTAATAGTCTGCCTATTCCTTTACCATGCATATCTTCTGATACTGCTATATTCACTAACTCAACTGTTTCAGGTCTTGTAGGTAAAAGAACATAGACTCCAACAATATGATTGTCAATTTCTGCTACATAACACTGCCCTCTTTTCAAATATTCCTCAACAAGTTGGCGCGAAGGATCAGCTAGTAGCAAGAGATCTATTGGATATTTTTCATTTGAATTAAGTAGTCTAATATTCATATATTCTCTCCTGAATGTATTATGGCCCCCGGGTTTCCCCCCTTATCGTAAGCTTTATTCCAGAAATCCGGGGGTGATGGCGATGAGATGAAGCCTTAACTCAGGTTGACCTCAATTCATACAAACCATTATGCAGTGAAAGACGGGCAGAGTATGGACCTTCAAACAAGACACTGGTATTAAATACGGCCGGAAGCCTATCATCAGGAAACCAAGGCCGTTGCTTGTCTATGACTATAAATGATCCTTCTACATTCCCTAGCGGCGCGAACTTTTGTCCAGCCCCTCCCCATGGATCAAGTTGGAACGTTTCGGTGATTATCCTAGATACTTCAGGGACATCATCGACAGGAAGACCGATCTCGCTTATATGAAGTAGAGAGTTGGGCCCGAAAGCTTCAGTGACTGCATTGTCGAGTGTATGGTGAGCGATGAACTCGACAAGGTTATGATCCGGATCATAGAAGTAAAGCGCTGTTGCATTCCAGTTTTCGAAAAAAAACTCATCTTCTTGGGGTCTTGAAATCAATGAAATTCCACGGTCGATTACCCACTGTTTTGCTTCTATGAATTTATTCGTTGGGATCGTAACCGCAATATGATAAAACTCATTTTCCATATGGGAGGATTCCTGAAAAGCAAGAACCGATTCCCCTACTTGAAACGACAGCCGCGAAGAGCTTTCCTCCACAACCTGCAAATCCAAGAGAGAGCCGTAAAAAGCTTTTATCGCTTCGAAACTATGGGTGGCTAAGAGCACTTCTTTTAATTTCAATGCATTGGTCCTCCCCACAAATAATTTTGAAACCCATTGTCCGTCTAATCCATATCAGCATTTTATCTCAGACTATATGAGGTCATTACAATGTTTGTTTATTATCCTTTAAGTCGCTTAAAAATTTGGCGTTCACATCTAACGCCGCAAATTGAAGTAGTATATCCTGTTCATCTAGAGCTTTACTTTTTGCTATTTCGAGATAAAGCTCGGGCTGGTCCCGAAACGCTCTTGCCCTCCCAATCGAGTATGCCTTCTGGAGATATTCATGAGCTAATACAGGCTTGCTCTGATGAAGAAGTGTTTCCGCCATCTGAATATAAGGTTCAGCATGTATAATGCGGTACCCTGTACCTTCCAAATCTAAAATCTCCTCATTTAAAAGCTCTACTGATCGCTGAGTATGCCCGTTATAATTGAGAATTTGAACGTATTGATGCAAGGTTACACCTGTGATGCCCCATTTATGCTTAGGCTCGGGTATTAGATCCCAAGCCTTCTGTGCTTTTTCCACAGCCAAGTTGCTATCTAATGGGAGTGTATGAGCTGCATCCTCTCCAAGCTCCCAAATCTCTTCTTCCAATTGAGCCTCCAGATCGTGGTACATTCGAATATTCATCTATTCCTCCCAATTGGATAATATAAGTTCAACACATAGAGATGTCTACTCCTCATTGCGTTTAGCGAAAGCGCTTGATTAAGGATATCACTCCCCAGATGAGCAACGCCAAGATCCCGCTAACGATTACGAATGTCATTAAGATCGAAGTCCATACGATATGCAATCAACATCACCCCATGCATCATTTTATGGTCATCTTGTAGAGTACTCTTCTAATGTCTCTCCATATTTTAACGCACGTTGGCTTCCGCTGCATTCGAATTGAATATTTTTATTTTTATAATCATAGATAAGAATGCTAGCAGTGCAAACATCAGTCCGCTCCAGATGAGCTGGTGTATTCCCAAGTGAGAGATAAACCACCCGCCCGTAGCAGCCCCCATCGTAATACCTAGATTAGAAAATGAGACAAACAGGCTATTACCAAACTCTGGGGCTTCTTTCGCTTCCGTGGTTAACCATGTTTGACTAATAATAAGCCCCCCAGAATGCACGGCCCCCCAAATGAGCACAACCACAATCATCGGTAGGAAAGAAGCACCCAGAGCATAGGTGAATACGTAAATGACCATATATAGCAATGGGAACATAATTACGGTCTTAGTCAGATTTTTATGTAATAATCCCCCGAATAAAAAATTTCCAAAAATCATGACGATTCCAAAGACCATCAACATCATGCTGATCCATGACCCGTTCATCAGAGTTACTTCTCCAAGATATTCGGCAAAATAGCTATACACCGAAAACATAGCTGCAAAGATAAAAATAACAGTCACAATGTTGAACCACAATTGAGGTTTACGTAATATACCAAGCTGTTTGCCATAAGACATCTTTTCCTGAACGGGCAGGGAAGGAAGCCATACGAGTATTCCCACAAATGCAATCATGCTTACGACAGCTCCAAATAAGAAAGCAGCTTCTAACGATATCTTTTCAGCAAGATAGGAAGTTAAAGGCACGCCAAACGCAAATCCTACCGTAATTCCAGCGAAAACCTTGGTGACGGCTTTACTACTCTTTTCACGGGGGACAAGATGAGCTGCAGTCACGAGGGCGACCGAAAAAAAGACAGGATGAAAAATAGCGGGAAGAACACGAAAAATGAGCATGACCTCAAAATGAGTGGTATAGGCATAGACAATATTGGAAATGACAAAACTGAATACAGCGATTAATAGAATGATTTTACGATTCATACCGGAAACGAGTAAGGTCAAAAATGGACCTGAAATGGCAACAACTAAAGAAAAAATACTGACGAGCCAACCCGCCTGGGCAGCTGATACATTGAATTTTTGGGTTACTTGAGGGAGAACGCCTATAATTCCCATTTCCGTTGTAATAATGCCGAATACGCCTAAAGCCAGAATGATAATAAGTAACGGGTTAACCTTTTTCATTTTAAATATAAGCCTCCTAATTAATTATATATATAGATTTGTAGATATATTACGTGAAAAAAAACCTCCTTTCTATTTATAGTTCCTTTTGAACGTACTCGGCAAATTCCCGGATTATTTTTTCATTCCGACGATAGTACGTCCACTTCCCAATACGCTCAGACTCTAACAAACCGGATTTTTGCATCGTTAATAAATAACTTGAAATCACAGACTGCGCAAGTCCCGCTTTAGCCTGAATATCTCCCACACATACACCAATTTGAAAATTAAGCCCTTGCTTCAGATAAGCCTGTTCATCAAAAAACTCTTCTGGTTTTTTTAACCACAGCATAATTAGACGACGAGTTTCGTTTGACAATGCTTTATAAATCAATGACGGTTCCATATAAAACATTATATCTATTTTATTAGATTTGTAAATATAAACTCTAATGATTACGTAGAAAAATAAATAATAAAGGCTGCTTCCCCACGGGAAATCCGTTGGGAAACAGCCTGTTCAAGTACATATTCAACTACACTGACTTACTCTTATTGGAGCGATACATCAAGTACAGGAAATACGGTGCACCGATCAGTGCGATCAGTAATCCGGAAGGAATTTCAGTCGGCGCAAGCACTGTCCGTCCAATCGTATCAGCCAGCACCAGCATTACCGCTCCCAAGATGCTAGACAGAACGATAGAGCGACGTACATGGTGCCCAATCAACGTACGCACGATATGCGGAGCAATCAGCCCGATGAAGCCAACTGTACCTACACAGGCTACCGCTCCGCCCGCCAGCAGCACCCCCACTGCCATCGCCAGCAACCGGGTGCGGCGCACCGGAAGTCCCAGTCCCATAGCGCTGCTGTCGTCAAACACCAAAAGATCGAAGCGGCGAGCTAGCCACCAGGCTATTGGCAACAACACGAGCAGAAAAGCCAAAATCGTCGCCACCTGCCCCCAGTTTCGAGCGTAGGTACTACCCGTCAGCCAAATATAGCCTGTGCTGCCCCAAAGCGAACCTTGGATAATCAGTATCTGAATGCCAGCTGCTCCGATCGCTGATACAGCAATCCCAAGTAGGATGACCACAGACGGGTTTAGGTGCTTGTTCCATGATAAAAAGAAGATCACCGCCGCCGACACCGTCGCTCCGGCAATCGCCGCGATAGGCAGCATATAAACAGGCAGCCCAGGCCAAACGATAATCACTGCAAGCGCGCCAAAGCCAGCCCCTGAAGAAACACCAATGATCGAGGCATCCGCTAAGGGATTACGAACGGCTAATTGGATCAAGACACCGCTGACCGCAAGCGCGATACCAGCCCCGGCTGCCACCAGCGTGCGCGGAATTCTAAACTGCAGCAGGGCCGAATTTGCGTTCTCACCGCCAAATAGGCCAGATAGCAAATCGCCAACCGGAATTCGCATCCCTCCAAACATCAGGCTGAATACGGTCAACAGCACGGCACCGCACCCAAGCAACGTGACCAGCCTGCCATAGGGTAATTTCCGAGAGCGCACACCTATGTTCATTGAAGATTGTCCATTAATACCAGAAGGCAGCTTCATCTTCCACAGAATCAACCAAATTAGCCAAGGAGCCCCAATCAAGGCCATCATTGCTCCGGTCGGCAGATCCATGCTTGATTGGTGGACCATCTTCGCCAGCACGTCAGCGCCTGTCAACAGTAATGCTCCCCACAGAAAGGAACCAGGCAGCACCCAGCGATGCATTTTTAGGCCGCTTAAGCGCACCAAATGTGGAGCTACCAAACCCACAAAACCAATAGGTCCAATGACGCTAACTGTAATGGTCGACAGCAGGACAGCTAATACAATACCCACCGCCCGGGTCAAACTAACCTTTTGTCCAAGTGACGTGGATGTGGACTCATCCAGATCCAGGACATCAAATTGTCTTGACAGCAGAAAGGCAATGACCGAGAGTCCTACGACCCAGGGCCAGGCGTAAGTCGTCCCGCTCCAGTCGTTTTGCACAAGCGAGCCAGAACCCCAGAGAAACAGTCCCTGCGTTTCAAATGAATAAAAGATATGCAAAGCTCCGGTAAACGAACCGAGAACCATGGATACAATCAAGCCGGCAAGCGCCAACCGAATCGGACTTCCCGCTCGTCCCCCGCCCATGAAGTAAGCGAGTACCGCTGCCAGCAGGCCGCCGACAGCGGCAAATAGAAACGGCGCCTGATGCAGCAGTCCGGGAAACATCACCGCGCCAAGGACAACCACAAAGTAGGCACCAGCGTTAATTCCTAGTGTATCAGAAGCCGCCAGCGGATTTTTGGTGATGGCCTGAAGCAAAGCACCAGCGATGGCAAGCGCACCACCAGCCAGGATTCCGATGACCGTACGCGGCATCCGGAGATCCCACACCATGTTATGTTCAAGCGTATCCTGACGCTGGGTCAACGCCTCAATTACCGTGTGAAGCGGGATCGAAGCCTCTCCATAACACAAGCTTACAAAAAAAAGCACGATGAGGACGATCAATCCGCCCCCAAAGATGCTTCCTACACGCCAAGTCTTCGATAAACCCGTTGTGTCTGTTCGGGTCATTTCGTCAGGGCTCCGACTACCTGATCAACCAGTACTTTGGATGAGATTGGGCCGCCGAACGTCCATGTTGTGCCGTCCAGTGGGTAGGTCCGTTTTTCTTTGACAAAGTTTAGTCCGTTCCATACCGAGTTGTTCTTCATCGCGGCTCCAAATACATCGTCCGTCTTTTGCGTAATATAGATAAAATTGCTGTCCTGCACAGCTGGAAGAGCTTCAATGCCAACGGTGCTAAACCCATATTTCTCGGTCTTGTCCGACTTCCAGTCGTTCACCATGCCAATTTTCGCGAGCGTTCCCACTACAACCGAATTTTCCTTGAACATTCGCAGACTGGCAGCATTTTGAGCTGTGAAGGCCTGTGTCAGCGCATAGTGAAAGTCTGCTTTGCCCGCTTTCTCTAATGTAGCCTTTGCCTCTACGTAGTGCTGGTCAAGTTCGCTTAGGACCTTATCAGCCTGTTCCGTTTTTCCAGTAGCCACAGCGACTTGCTTGAAAATCTCGACCATACGGTCGTAATCATAGCCGTTCCCCTTGTAAGGATCGAATTCTATCGTTGGTGCAATCCCCTTAAGTTGTGCATAGATCGCTGCATTGTTATCGGCGTTAGTGATAATAAGATCCGGCTTAAGCGCCGCAATCGCTTCTAGATTCGGTTCGCCCCGTGTGCCGATATCAGTTACGGTATCAGCCAGCTTCGCCTCCGGTGTTACCCACAGCTTGTAGTTTTCATTGTCCGCATTACCGACAGGCTGTACGCCAAGTGCAATGAGGTCCTCGGTAAACGTCCATTCGAGTACAACTACACGTTCCGCTGGCTTGTCCAGCTTGACTTCCCCATGGTCATCCTTAACCGTAACCGGACCAGCCGTTGTGGATGTCTGCTCAGACCCTGCAGTACCTTCCGTCTTCGAGCTATCCCCAGCCGCACCGCAGCCCGCCAATACAATAGTAAAAACTACAAATAATAATAGGCTATTCAACATCTTTTTCATTTCTCTCAATCACCCCTGTATGTATATTGCATTGGAAAATGATAATCATTATCAGTAAAAGATTATAGGGCTTAGTGACTTTTGTCAATACAGATAAATCTAAAATTGAATCGCAAACAGGTTCCGTATATGATAGCTTTATCATTGTTTAAGGGAGGCTTCATTTACGTGGCGGTATTAATCAACGAGCAAATTAAAGCTGACGAAGTGGTACTCACTGGACTCGCAGGGGAGAAGCTCGGCGTTGTATCCAAGTCAGAAGCCTTGGCTATGGCCCGATCCAAAGGGGTGGACCTGGTCTGCACCTCATTGATGAGCAGTCCACCACCCTGTAGCTTGGTCGCGAAGGGTAAAGGAAAAGCGCTGGCGCAAAAAGAAGCCGCAGCAAGCAAAAATGTCGGCCGAGCCGCAAAAAACAGCGGCAAAGAAAAGATCAAGGAGCTTCGCTTCACTGCTCATATTGAGGAACATGATTACGACACGAAGCTGCGTCAGGCAGACAAACATCTGCGTTCCGGCAAACCGGTGCAGCTGGTCGTTAAAGCGTCTGGTGCAAAAGAAGCGCCTGTCGCCAAAGCGGTACTAGAGCGGCTACTAATCGATTTGAAGGAAGCCGGAGTGAAGGATACTGGAATCCAGACGGGCGGCAAGGGCTCACAAGTGAAATTAAACCCTCGCTGAATGGCGAATCAGTAAATTGGACCAGTCACTTAGACCGTAGGAAACAGAGGGCCCATTCGGCCCTCTCAGATTGTCGAGAAACCCCGTCATTTTGAGACGTGGGTTTCTTTTTTACATCATAATGCTTTGGTCTCTGGAGAAGCAGGGGGGGTTACCCCTGTTTCTCCAGGCGATCTAGGTGGATCGCCATCTTCTTCATGTTCTGCACGGCTGCCGTCATAAGGGCTTGTTCCCTGACGTTTGGAAGACCGCGCAAACGGCAATAGCGAAACCCATGGAGCTCTTTGGCATCCGCGAAGCTTCGCTCAATCGTCTCTTTTCGTTTGCGGTACAGCTTTTTACCAGATGGGCTCAGCCGGTTGCTCCGTACCCACTCTTTGCTGTCTTCCCAGACATGCCGAGTCACCACTTTGCGGTGGTTTCGAGACTGGGTACACTGACTTAGCAGTGGGCAATGCTGGCACTGAGCTGGGTCAGAGGCATACTGCCGGTATCCCTTACGGTCCGTCGTTCGGTAGGGCAGTTCCTGTTGGGCTGGGCATCTATACGCATTGCGTTTGGCATCGTATTCAAACTTCCATTTCGGAAACAGTCCTTGTCTGGGATGGAATCTTCGGTGAGCAATCACGGCAAAAATCTTTCGGTTCTGCAAACCTCGGCAAATCGGCGTTGTTAAATAACCTGAATCTAGTGCAACAGCTTCTACTTGAAAACCAAAACGTTCTCTTTGGCGATCCAAACGGGACAAATAGGGGACAGAATCATGTACATTCCCTGGTGTCACATGCACGTCCGTAATCAGATTGTACTTCATATCCACCGTGCGGTGGTCCAGATAGAAGAAGCCTTCGGGCTTGCCATCACGGATCATATAGCCGCTGTCCGGGTCTGTTTTGCTCACTTTAATTTCTTTTTCTTCGTTCACTTCCTCTCGGGATTTTAAGGCTTTTTTCCGTGGTTTCTCCGGTCATCCTTCACCGCTTCGTTCAGCTCGTCCATATAGTCTTTAGTATTCTGCAACACTTGTTCTTTGGTGTACTGGTGCCTGTTAGCATTGGCTTTGACGTGTGTGGAATCGGTGACGAGAACACGCCCACCCACCATTCGGTGAGAGATCGCCTGCAGCACAATTTCATCGAAGATATCTTGAAAGATCGTGGTGTCTTTAAAGCGAGTGCGACGATTCCAGCTAATCGTCGTATGGTCCGGAACTTTATCCGTTAAGCCCAACCCCAGAAACCAACGATAAGCTAGGTTCGTCTGAATTTCTCGCTCGAGTTGCCGTTCTGAGCGAATGCCATAGAAATAACCGAGAAAGATCATTTTAAACAATACGGTAGGATCAATGGCAGGACGCCCGTTGTCTGCACAATACAGTGGTCGAACTTTATCATCGATAAACGAAAAATCGATATACTTATCTACTTTGCGGAGCAAGTGATCTTGAGGAACCAGATCTTCGATGGAAACAAATTCGTAGGATTGTTGTTTTTCGCGGTTGGAGCGTAGCATATCAACACCATCCGTTCTACAATAGTTACCTATATTATACAACATTAACGCGGTGTCGTCTTAAACAAAATTAACATAAAATAGGCTGGCGAGACTTTCTCGACAGCCTGAGAGGGCCGATTCGGCCCTCTGTTATAAATTCCTTGGTTACAGGGTATGATTCAGGCTCTTTCTTGTCATAGCTACTTTGCACCAAGGGAGCATACCAAAAACGCTTCTCATCCATCAACCTCGATACATACCCGCTTGCTTATTTCAGGATGACGCCGTTCGTTCCCGTTTGCGGTATGACAAACGACCAATCGGCATCCTTGTACAAATGGTTGACGACCTTTCGTTTTAGCGTGAGCTGTTTCGGCATTTGATTTAGCCCATCAACGAAATATCCGGCATCCTCCTGCAGCTCGATTACACCTGAACGATCTGTTGTGTAGCCTCCGCCAAAAAACATCGAATACTCCTTATTATTTTCGTCAACGGCAACCCAAATGTCTTGCGTGAAGTTAGGACTACTGAAGATACCGCCTATCGGAATGGTCGCATACATTTTGCCCGAATTAGAACTGTTGGAACGAAGTTTGAGCCCCTTGAACAGATAAGCATCACCCGAGTCTTCGAATTTAACGGGATGCACAGCTGAAGTTTGAGCCGGGTCGAGCACGACCGACGCCTCGCTTCTCTCTCGAATTATATAGCCGTCCAATACGAATCGAATTTGCTGCTTATCATAGGCAAAATCATTAAACTGGTAGAACCAGTGCGTCTTGCCACTCCAACGGTCCAATCCAGATCGACGTCCGAATTCAGGGTCTCTGTTATCCCCAAGCCATTTCCCGTGTGCATCTTCCAGATGATACTTAAGCTCGTGGAACCCGCTTTGTCCGTTCAGCGCTCGGTCTGCGGCTTCTGGGGTCAACTCTGTAGTATATTCCAATGATCCGCCGCTCGGCGTCCGGGTAGCTCCCTGCATGTGAATACGTAAGCCGCTTGGCGTCTCATACGTTTTATCAATCGGAGTCAGCAACGTTTGCGCTTTGGCTTTGGTTAGATCTGCCTCCACATCCAGTCTCCAATCTCCTTTTACCGTTTTAATAGGAGCTTCCACATTAAGTTTGTCCGCATACAGCCTCAATTCACGGATATGTGCACTAAGCTGCAGCTTGTCGGTCAGTACCGGCCGCATAAAGTCGAACTCAATCCTACTAATATTCTCGTTGCCCCCTGTGCTTACTTCAAAAGGAACAGCGCCAACATCACCTCTCTGGTTATCAAAGAGGCTGAAATCGACATCTTGAATACTAAAATCCCCGGTTACAGCATTTCCTTCAACATCGAAAACTTCGATTCCGATAATCATTCTAGTCGAATCGGCGATAAGTTCGTTGACTTTCAGAGTGTAACCCTGATCTTTAGCACTGGCACCCGAAATCTGTACCAGTCCTGCTTCACGGACCTTCTTCATGCCATTATCCACATAGCTGTCTTTCGCAAACAGCGACCTCACCATATCTGCAAGAGTCGGCTGCGTATACAGCAGTGTGCTAACCACAAATACAACGACGGCGACCACCAAACTCCATACTTTAAACTGTGAAGTGCGTCTGGCAGCGCGGTAATGTTTCACCTGGGCGACGATGGACGTGTCATCGTACGCGGCTGCGTTCTGTTGCCGATTCCTGTATTCAGTCGGTCCCGTCAAGATCTGTGCCTCCGTTTCCGCTGGTTGCTCGCTCGGAGAGTATCTGGATACATCATGATCGCTCGCGTCGGCTCTGTCAGCTGGTTCGATCTCGATTCCTTCCAGCGCCAGCATCACCTGGTCGGTAAACTCATTAGATAGCCTTTCGTGAAACAACAAAATTTCCCAGTTTCTGTCTTCTATCGTCGATTTGCCGTCCTCTGTTTCAAGATTGGCTTTTTTCGTTGTTGTACGATCCCAGACTCTCATAACGTTGCCCCTCCTTGGCTTCTACGGTTTTGCGCAGACTGATTTTAGCACGGTGGACGGCGTTGTTAACCTGCCGAACCGACATGCCAGTAATACCAGCGATCTCCTTGTGACTCAGTTGGTTGGTGTAGCGCAGAATCAACACAAGTCGATAATGCTCGGGCAGCGTCTCTAACAAGCAATCCAATTCGAAACGCAGTTCCTTTTGCAGCAACTTCGATTCAGGTGTTTCACGTTCATATGTATCTTCCTGTGTCAGAGACTTTGGATCTTTTCGGCGTCCACGGTCCTTCTGCAAATTGACAGCAATTGTATACATCCAACCGGCAAAACTCTGCGTCGGGTTATGCGCTCCCAGTTTACGATAGGCTTTAAGTAGTGTCTCCTGAGTCAGATCCTGAGCATCCGCTTCGGAAGACCCCATCTTGCGGAACAATCCGTAAAGCTTATTCTGATAGCGCCGGACAATGCCCGCGTACGCTTGTTTATTGCCTTTTAGTACAGCTTCAATAATTGAATGATCGTCTGTCAGCTCCACGCGTTCCCCTCCTTTTAGGTCTGGCTTTTGTTTGTCTTGCTTCTAAGACTCCTAATCTGCATTTTTTCTCTCACTCGATCCATATAAAAAAGACCTTGAGTTTTTGTTGCCCTCGAGGTCTGAACATATGACTCATTCCTCTATGCCTAGTTCAGCTATGAGAAGATCAGCCTGTCCCGTTTTCATCTGTTTCTTTCTGGGCTAGTCCCATCCAAGTGCTATAGCGTAGGGCACAAGTATTGGGTTTACGAAGATTGATTCGAGAAAAGAAAATTATTGACCATAATTTTTCTAGTTCCCTTAAAAAATAACTTCTTCAGATCATCGCTTTACTCATAAAATATATGCATTAAACTTGCCGCTATTTTCCACAGCTCTCCAGCAACAATTTTCAGCTATGGATTCACCCTAATAAAACAGAGGAGGATACTAATGAACATGAATGGACCTGTCAACATTTCTCAAAGTGAGAGACTTCAGACTTGCCACGATATAGCTGCGAGGTTAAATGAAGTATATAGAGACAAAATTCTGGCTATAGGGGTCTATGGATCTGTTGCCAAAGGTACTGACGGCCCTTTCTCGGACATTGAAATGTTTTGTGTACTAAGTGAATCAAACGGCCCCGTAGAATTTAGCCATGAATGGTCAGCGGGACCCTGAAAAGCGGAGGTGAACGTCTGTAGTTCAGACGTTCTTCTTAAAATTGCCTCTACTGTTGAGGGCGAATGGCCGTTGACACATGGCCCCTTCTTTTCCCCACTTCGTCTGTATGATCCTGAAGACTTTTTTTCTATATTAAAGGAAGCTGCCGAATCCCCCACAAAGGAAGATTTCAGGCATGCCATCAACGAAGTGCTTGTAGGTGAAATGTACGAGTTTATAGGAAAGCTTAGGAATGTCCGTGTAAATGGTCCTCATACCTACTTGCCATACTTGGTAATGCAGTTTGCCCAATATGGGGCTATGTTAGTTGGGTTACACAATCAGAAGCTCTTCTCAACGGGTTCAATGGTTCTACCGGAGGCCCTGGAACTGCCGAGTCGTCCAGAAGGACTTGATCATGTAGTTAAGTTGGTTATGTCCGGAGATTTAGCTGAACCAGCGAAGATCATTTCAGCCTGTGAAGATTTCTGGAGTGGTCTTGTGAATTGGGCAGTCGAACATGACTACCTTATTCGATCACAACGGATCCCCTTTTGATCGAAAATAAAATTCGCTTTAATTTCACTTACTATAATATACCATGTTAATATATCATGTTTTTTATATGCCCAGTCCCCCTTTCGTTAAGGGGGAATTTTACTTTTCTTCTGGATGAATAGTACTTCTCCGTTATGTTTTTCCACTGTAATATATTTAAAATTTAAACTACTTGATTTCACCCACTACCTCCTTTATTCTCTGTATATGTAACTCTGTCTTTGCTTATCTATATCCGATGCTCACATACTTTCCTCATTCGTATACACATGCAAAAAATGTACAATTCCAGTGTACTCCATTAAAATTTTACACATAAAGCTTTATATAGATTTTATTTTTGTTAATATCCAACAACAGGGCCTTAGGCACTATGATAGATTACATTTTAATGATATATTGATAGGTACCATAAAAGACTAATTACCCATGGCTTGGGCTGGAGGATGTATGAAAAAGGAATCAAATCAAGACGAAACCAGTTATTTATTTAATGTAGATGTATTAGTTAAAGGCCGTTCGAATGTAGAGGCCCTTCAGTTCCTGCTTAATCTCTTGAGCCAAAACGAACACATTGCGGATAGCCGGATTCAATCCGGTATCGAACTTGGCAATTTAATTGAAGCTGCACTGTACCTAAAAAAACAGTCAGCCGTGAATAGCCCATCTGATGCAGCCGCTACGCTCGCGGAAAAATTTTCTAAAAAGAAATCAGCCGCAATTACGAACAAGCCGCCAGTCGTTCAAGAGATCAAACAATCCCACGTACAGCCAAAGCCTGCAACACAACAAGACCTTAGTACGTATGAATGGATCAAACGCTATATACATGATAATACGCTTGTACGGTTAATCGTAAACCGCTATGGTGGACAACGCAGCATTCCTTGCCGCATCCTCAATCTGGACCATGATAATAGCCTGCTGAGTGTGTATCATGTAGATGAGAAACAAGTGTACTCCTTTAAAATGAATGAGATCGATGAAATCACATCGTAAATGTAAATACTTCACCAAAAAACGAAGCATGAAAAAAGAGAACGGTCAGGAAAAACATGATGTCTTTCTTGTCCATTCTCTTTTTTTGTATTATCCGAAAAGAACTTTAATCCTCTTTCTTCAGACCCATGGCAGCCCATGCCAGCAATATCCATCCTGCTATAAAACACACGCCTCCTAGAGGGGTGATAGCTCCCAGCACACGGATTCCGGTCAGACTTAGCACATACAAGCTACCAGAAAACAAAATGATACCCGTCAATAACAGACGAGCTGCCCATCTTAGACGGTTGGAAGGTCCCCACTGTCCAGCAGCCAACGCAATGATCAGCAAACCGACAGCGTGAATCATATGATATTTCACACCTGTTTCATATACGGCCAAAGCATCCGCGTCGATCCGGGCTTTCACAATATGTGCCCCGAACGCTCCAATGGCTACCGCCAACATCATCATTATAGATCCCGTAAATATCCATTTTCGTTGCATGTTTGTGTACTCCTTTTCATCTCATCCTTTTAGCCGAATGTTCTTCTTATTTTATCGAAACCGTATGAAGTTTACCAGCCAGCGTGTGTGAACAGACCGCATACAGAATTGGATGATTAGACCCTGTCTTTTGAAGGGTAATGTGTAGGGTGGCTTGCTTTTTTGTTTATTTTGTGGAAAATTAGTACCTGTTCGGACTATGTTCAAGGAGTGGAAAAAATGAGTAACCAAGATCCTAATTTGCAAAAGCCTGCTGCGTCTGAGGAGCACCCTGTTTTTTCAGAATCTCCTGTGTTCCAGCCTCCGGTCAAGCTCAAACATTCCGGTCCCGGAATTGCTTCTTTTATTATGTCGCTTGTCAGTCTGATCGGATATATTATTCTGGCTATTATGGTTATTAATCTACTGGCTCATTTCGGCCAATACCAGACGATGAACCCGGAAATCGCTCTGCAGCAAACCGGAACGGTATTGCTTCCTTTTATTTTTTTAGGCAGCCTGTTGCTGAATTGTAGCGGACTTGTCGTTGGTATCATTGGAATTGCGTTAAAAAATCGTAAGAAAACCTTTGCTATTACAGGCTTAATCATTAATGCACTTATTATTGTAGGCTTTATTGCACTTCTTGCCATCGGTCTTTCCGTTCCGAATAGCACAGCGGATATCTATCCTTCCTCCGTGCAATCTTTATAATTTTTCTGCATCACACAGAGAGGATTCAATGTATGAACAAAATTAAAATTTTTGCCGACAGTACCAGTGATATTCCTACTCACTGGCGGCAACAGTACGAGATTAGCATTGTACCTTTGTATACGGTATTTGGTGATGAAGCATTGCAGGACGGGGTGAACATTCACCCGGAACAATTATTTCAACGTGTAAGTCGCGAGGGACATTTACCACGTACCGCCGCACCTTCTCCGTCGGATTTTATTCAAGCCTTTGCTCCTTACATAGAACAAGGGGACGACATTTTATATATCAGTCTGTCTTCCGAGCTATCATCAACGTACCAGAATGCGCTACTCGCTGCCTCTGAATTTCCGGAAGGCCGCGTTACGGTTTTTGATTCCTTGAATTTGTCGTGTGGCTTTGGCCTGCTTGTGATAAAAGCTGCTCGTGCGGCAACCAACGGCAATACGATAGAGCAGATTGTAGACATGTTGACGAAAACCAGGCCGCTAATAGATACGGAATTTGTCATTGATACACTTGAATACCTGTATAAAGGCGGAAGATGCTCAGGCATGCAAAATCTGATCGGCAGTCTTCTCAAAATTCGTCCGGTGATCAAAGTAATTGACGGAAAAATGACGCCAGCCTACAAAGTCCGCGGCAAACGTGAAAAAGCACTGGATCAGATGCTGCAAAACGCTCTGAATCAACGAGATCAGATGGATAACGATATCATTATTGTCGTGCACGCTTTGGCCGAGGAAGATGCGCTGATGCTGCAAGCTCGCTTGAAAGAAGAAACGAACGCACATGAGGTACTGCTAACTACAGCAGGCTGTGTTATTTCCAGTCATTGTGGTCCACAGACTATCGGTATTATGTATGCCAAAAAGGCATAGTTTATCCAATATCAGACCCGTTGCCGCATAGGTAGCGGGTTTTTTGGTATTTTTCCAGCAATTTAGCAATGAATAACTTTCCTCTTTTTGATAGTATTATTCGTCGAGTAACGAACTATGAATCTACAATCTATCATAAAAAAGAAGGTTATTTGGTATGAGTTCCAAACGATCACGTTGGTTAGCCAAGCTTACCCTATCAGCAACGGCAGCCATCACAATATTCACAACATTCTCTTCATACTTAGCTGCTCCAGCAGCAGCATCCGGCGCTACGTTCCAAGATACTGCACACAGCTATGCCTATCAGTCTATTATTTCCCTGCACGCTAAAGGAATTTTGAACGGTACACGACCTGGTTACTTCTCTCCTAAAAAGGCTGTTACCAGAGCCGAATGGGTTACCGCACTGGACCGTACACTCGGTCTGGAGCCTGTACAAGCACCCGTTCCCTCCTACCGAGATGTTGCCAAAAAGACGTGGTACTATGGATGGATTGAAGCGGCTTCGCAGCTCAATATCGTTCAGGGGGGAACGTCTGCCACATTCCAACCTAATAGTCCTATAACCCGTCAAGAAGCGGCTTTGATGATCGCACGTCTCATCCGCTCTTCGGGCGGATCAGGAGATGCTACTTCCTCCTTTACAGATACTGGCGAAATTGCAGATTGGGCTCTTGATGCGGTAATCACCGTAAATCGTTACGGCTTTATGAAAGGTGAAAGTAACTATTTTCGTCCTGCATCCTCTCTGACTCGTGAAGAAACAGCGGTCTTACTGGAGCGACTGCTAACGTATTCAACAAAACATGCTAACCAAACTGCTTCCACCGCTTCTTCCATCCGAATTGGCTGGCAATATGATCAAACCATTCAGCAGTTTGAAAATACGGTGCTCCAATCCAACATCAACACCCTGTCACCACGTTGGTTTTTTCTGAATGAAACAGGTATTATCAGCGATTATACCAATTTATCGCTGCTCACCTGGGCCAAACAGCATCATAAAAATATCTGGGCGATGGTAGGCAACCGTTCCAACCTGGCACTGACGCACCAAATTTTGTCCAGTGAGGTTCTACGAAATACAACCATAAGTCAGCTTGCTAATGCTGTATCTGTATACGGTTTGAACGGACTTGTCATTGATTTTGAAAATGTAGATGGTCAGGATCGTGCCCATTTAACATTGTTCGTCCAACAATTAAAAGCTAAGTTGAAGAGTCAGAATACGGTACTGGCGATTTGTGTATCTCCTGATTACGGAACGGACTGGACTGCCGCCTTTGATTATAAACAGCTTGGCGCTGCGGCAGATTATCTGATCCTGATGGGATATGACGAGCATTGGGGAGGTAGCTCGATCCCCGGCTCTGTGTCCTCACTGCCATGGCTTCGTGAAAGCGTGCGGCGTTTTGTACAAACCACCTATCCGGAGAAAGCGATCTTGGCGTTGCCATTATTTACACGGAACTGGACGCTTAACGCTAGCGGGCAATCAATCGCTTCCTCTGATATTTCACTAGATCAGCAAAACCAGCTCATATCCCGTTCCGTCTCCCAACCAATCTGGAATGAGGATATTCAGCAGTATACCGTGTCTTACAAAGACACGCAGCTTCATAAGCTGTGGCTCGAGGAAGGACGATCCTTCACTCGTAAGTATCGCTTGGGACAGGATGCTGGGTTTGCTGGCTTCGCCTACTGGTATGCGGGCGGAGCCAGCTCTGATCTGTGGTCCAGTGTAAAAAACGCTGACCGATTTATACAGCGTGGTTTATAAAATACAAAGCCTTCAACCTCACATGAAAAGTGAAGTTGAAGGCTTTTGGCATACATACTTAGCACCAGCCTATGACCGATATGCAACTTTCCCGTTTACAACTGTCATTCGTACCTTAACATCAAGTAAAGCTTGCGGGCTTTCCGATACATCACGGTCAATGACTGTAAAGTCAGCGGCTTTCCCTTCAGCTATCGTCCCTCTTTCATCAGCCTCACCAGCTGCTACTGCGCTTCCCGTGGTAAACAAACGAATGGCTTCATGTACATCCAGCTTTTCAGCGGGAAGATAGCCCTCATGCATTTCTTCCGGCTTGGCGCGAGTCACTGCCGCATGAATACCAAGAAAAGGGTTTAACGGCTCAATCGGCGCGTCACTACCTCCAGCACATGGAATGCCTGCTTCCAGTAGCTTTTTCCAGGCATATAAATATTCAGTCCGTTCTTTCCCCACCCGATCCAGTACCCAAGGGAAGTCACTTGCGACAAAACGGGGCTGGATGTCCGCGATCAGCGGCAGCTTCGCCATTCTCTTGACCAAATCACCCCTAAGCACCTGTCCGTGGATCAGACGATCTGGCAAACCGCTTTCCTCCGTGAGCGCATGGGCCTCCATCGCTGTCAAAATCATGTGCGCCGCCCCATCTCCTATGGCATGCACAGCCACGGGATAGCCTGCGGCTCTGACAGCAGCCACCATCTGATTCAGCTCCGGCTGCGGTTGAATCGCCATTCCGCAGGTATGCGGAGCATCACTATAGGGTTCAGACAATAATGCCGTTCTTCCACCAATAGCGCCATCGGCAAACATTTTTATCGCACCGATTTTAAACCACTCATTTCCGGTACCTGCACGCAGCCCTTGCACTTTCGCTTCTTCCAAAAATGGATGATAGATGAGCTGGTGTGTGCGAAAAGGAAGGCCTTCTTCTCTCAGCTCCCTGTAAATTCGCTGCATCGTCTCCACGCTGCCCAAAAAACGTAAATCCTCTGTGTGCGCAGCAGTCAGACCAAGCCGTAGCGCATCCAGGCAAGCCCGCCGAATCGTGTCCTTCTTAACCGAATAATCCGGTTCTGGCTGCACGCTAGTAAAGGCAAAGGAGGCTTCCTCATAAACCAATCCGTTCAACCGTCCATCTGCGTCTCGTCCATAGGCTCCCGAAGCCGGGTCAGGGGTGTCCTCGTTAATACCCGCACGTCGAAATGCCTCTGAATTGGCCAAAAACGTATGAAAGCACGTACGAGTGAGATATACCGGATGCTGATCTGTAATGGCATCCAGCTCGGATATATCCGGAATTTCAACAGGAATAAAAGCATTTTCGTTCCAGTTAAGTCCTAAAATCCACTCTCCCGGCGGTGTTACAGCGACCCGTTTGCGTAGCATAGCCAGCATCTCGCCCTTGGAGGTAGCTGATGTTAAATCGAGCATAGATAACTTCATACCATGCATAGATAAATGCATATGTGAATCGGTTAAGCCTGGCAGTACATAGGCATCTTCCCAATCCACGGTTTCATATTCCTTACCGGACAACTGCAATTCAAGCTCCCGAGCATATCCGACGGCCTGTATCCGACCCTGCTGTACAACGATGGAGTCTCCTTTGGAAGCCCACTCCCCATACAACCGGCCGTGCTTGAACAAAACGAATGTCAACGCCACTCATCTCCTTTTTTCAACTATACGCATACCCACTTCATATTACGCCTGTGTTGCCACTTCCAAGCGTAGTGTATTTATATCTATCTGCTGCACCTGCTCGGCAAATTGGTCATGAGCTGCACAGACAGCCATTTTATAATCCTGATCCAGCTCATACTGCTTAAAATGATAATACTCGGTGGTAAAGCCCTCTGTCGTGAAGCCTATGAATGGTTGTGCCTTTAGCTCAAATGAAAAAGACTTCAACGGTAGGGTTAGTCCCTGCCCCTCGGCCTTCACAAAGCTTTCCTTAAGCGTCCATAGATCGTAAAAATAGGATAAGCGGCTGTCTGCATCCTGACGCATTAACGCATCATACTCTGTGTCCGAAAAGCACACCCTACCTACCTCAAAATCAATAGGACGGAGCTGCTCAATGTCGATTCCAAGCGGGTGATCATCAATAGCGCATACCACCCATTTTCCCGAGTGAGAAACATTAAAATGGAATGCAGGTGCATTTATTAAGGAAGGCTTACCGAATGCATTGTATGTAAATTGAAGACTGGCATTCGATACCTTCAATTGCCGACAGGCCAACCATCTTAGCAGTAAATCGGCATATAAGCCCCTCAAAGCATCTTCCCGATGTAAAAAACGATCTAACTTGTGCTGCTTTTCTAGTGAAACCCGAGGTACCAGTAATTCGTAATGCTCCTCAGCTTCCGGCTTGCTCGTATCAATCGCGTATATTTTCATAGTCGCCTCCTATATACCTAATGAATATCAGCCAGTTTGTAACACTCACCGTTCGATGGAAGTCTGTTAGATATGGATGGCGTGTGCCGTGTACATGGTCAATATACTACTCTAGCACTTTCAATTCAATATGGATACAATTGGGATAAGTAGCTCTATTAAAACTACTTTATAGAGTCCATTAATGAAAGCGCTTTAAAATAAAGCATACAGAGGAGGACGAAACAATGAAATATGATTTTGCCCGCTTGCTGTGTATTATGCTCTCTATTTTGCTGACGTTGAGCATTTTTCAGATGTTTTCACCTAAGATCGCTTCAGCCGCTTCAGCGAATGTCGTGAATGGCATTCAGTTTAAAGATACAGATGGAAACGTAGTCCATGCCCATGGGGGTGGTATGATTAAAGTAGACGGTTACTATTATTGGTTTGGTGAAAATCGTAATCCCAACGGCACGTTCAAGGCGGTATCCGCCTACCGTTCCTCTGATTTAAAAAACTGGGAGTTTCGTAAAAACGTACTGACCAGCAGCTCCGCCGTAGAGCTGAATGTTTCGAATATTGAACGTCCGAAAGTGATTTATAATGAAAAAACACGCAAATACGTATTATGGATGCACAAGGAGAATGGGGTTAATTACAACGAGGCCCGAGTGGCTGTCGCCTCCTCCGATACGGTGGACGGCGATTACACATATCAGGGTAGCTTCCGTCCTCTGGATTACGATTCGCGCGATATGACCGTATACAACGATAACGGTACAGCTTACCTTATTTCGGCTACCCGGGTAAACGCGGATCTGAACATTTATCGTCTGACACCGGATTTTCTGCAAGTTGAGTCGCTAGTGACTACACTTTGGCCAGGACAATATCGTGAAGCTCCAGCGATGTTCAAAAAAGGAGACGTCTACTTCCTGATTACATCTGGGGCGACCGGCTGGAATCCCAATCAGGCCAAGTATGCTACCGCATCCAGCATTGAAGGAACCTGGAGTAATACAATAAACTTTGGGGACGGTACGACTTATGATTCACAGTCGGCTTACGTGATTCCTGTTGAAGGGGCCCAGACAACTTCATACCTGTATTTGGGCGACCGATGGGCGGGTGCGTGGAGCGGTCCTGTGCAGGATTCTCAATATGTATGGTTGCCACTACGTTTTCCAACAGCGACTTCATTAGCCATGGATTGGCACGACAGTATTAATATTGACACCGCCAGTGGTGTGGTCGAGGGGATAACAACGCCCCCCATTGCCATTGATCCGGATGCCTATTATCAGCTAGTGAATCGCAAGAGCAATAAGCCACTAAGCATTATTGGCAATGCAACGACGGACGGCGCAGACCTGGAACAGCGTGCAGATGTGGGAACAGCAAGCCAACAATGGCAACTCAAGGATGCAGGCAGCGGATATTATAAAATTGTGAACCGCAACAGCGGAAAGCTAATTGGTGTTGAAAGCGGTACTACAACGGATGGTACAGTTATTGAGCAGTGGAGCGACGGAGGCTGGTCCAGTCAGCACTGGCAATTAGTATCCGTAACCGGTGGTTATTACAAGCTGAAAAATCGGGCAACTGGCAAGCTGATCGATATTTCTGAAGGCGCCACCGCCGATGGAGCCAAAGCCATTCAATGGGGCGATAATGGTGGGACAAATCAGCATTTCCGTGTAGTTAAAGTAGAATAGCCCAAGTTATTTTCAAAAGGAGCCGTATTCCGAGCAGATCATGGTGACTGCTAACGGAAATAACGGCTCCTTTTTACGTAAAACGATGAAATTGATAATCTTTAGTACGTTATAGTTCCCACGGATAATCTGTTGTCAGAAAACTAGCCAGCTGCTTGCTTTCTTCCCTCCGCTGACGCCGTATGGCTGCGCGTGATGGAGCCGTCTGGTGCAATTGTAACTGCTCTTCTGTTTCTGGAATCACCTGCGGCACGGTCACTTTACGGTTGTTCTCGTCCAATGCCACAAAGGTCAGGAAGGCGGTGGCTGCGATTTTTCGGTCGCCAGTCATTAGTCCTTCACGAATTACCTTTACGAACACCTCCATCGAGCTACGGCCTGTCCAGGTTACGAACGCTTCTAGCGTGACAGAATCACTCGGATGGATAGGTAGCAAAAAATCCACCGAATCCGTAGAGGCTGTAACTGTGTTCGTACGACACAGCTTAGCAGCTGCAATAGATGCGATATCGTCGATATACGACATCAATCGGCCGCCGAAGAGCGTGTTATGATTGTTGATATCGTTGGGAAATACTCGGGATGTCTTAAAGCAGTAGGTTTCTCGGATGTACTTGCTTTCCATGGGTTCTTTCCTCTCTTTTCCTCGTTGCTCTCTTTTATATCTCAGGATTTTGCAAAATCCTGATGTGGAAGCCTGTTTTAGACTATGCTAATCATCCCACTAATCCGCATAATAAATCAATACATAAAAATCGGCATCCTCATCCGAATCATTGCGGTAGGTATGTATGTCAGATACTTGAAATTGCACGGCATCCCCTGCACTCAGCTTGAGCTGTTGCCCCTGCATCTCAAAGTACATTTCCCCACGGATCATGAGAATCGTTTCCTCTCCCAGATGCTTCTCTGCCTGGTGTGTAAAGCCTGGCTTCAGACTTACCGTGAACACCTCAAACTTCTTTTCCGCGTGATACGGGAATACAGGGTAAACAAAATAGTTACCGTCCTCATCAATAACCGGATGCAGGTCTTCCCTTCGAATCTTCGTGATTTGCGGCGGGTCTTCTTTAAGAAAGGTGGAGAAGGATACGTGCAAACCGTTCGCGATTTTCCAAAGGGTTGTTACCGTAGGATTGGATTTCCCCTTCTCAATCTGAGCCAGCATCCCTTTGCTGACCCCTGTCAGTTCAGCCACCTTATCCAAACTTAATCCTCTAGTCTTCCTGATTTGAGCCAAATTAGAGCCAATAATATACTGCATTGAATCCACGGACGATGCCTCCTTGTATCCAAAAGTCTATATAAGAAGAATACACAAAAGACTGTGTGTTCGCTATATATAGAAGCCGATCAAGGTATATACAAGGCTTAAACGGGAAGTAGGCATGCTATAATTTACTGTAATATGGTCAGGTTCCTCGTTAACTTCAACATGCCAATAAAAACATTTGACATTGAATATAAATGTCCTTAAACTTCACTTATTAAAACGTTTTTGAAAACTATTGTAATATCCTGAAGGAGGGTTGCTATCCTACAACTTTTCCGTCCCTGAACACCCAACAGGTGAGAAAACCAACGTTGACTATCTAGGAGGGACTAAATTTGAATCCGCAAACCCGCAAGTCCCGTTACATGTACACGATGCAGCTGGCGACAATTTTTATTGGCTTTATTGTATTTGGCATCTCGGAAAATATTAAAGGCCCTGCTATTCCACGCATTCAATTCGACTTCAATCTGGATGAACAGCAGCTCGGAACATTGTTGTCTCTAAACGCACTTGGTTATTTGATTGCCTGCTCGTTCACCGCCGTTCTTGTCCGTAAGTGGGGAATCAAGGCGGTCAGCATCATTTCCTTTGCTTCCATGATCATCTCGGGAGTGTTCATCTATCTGTCGCACACGTATCCTTTCTTCGCCTCGTCCTACTTCTTGATGTATATTGGGAACGGCATGCTGGAGATTGCGCTCGCCATTTTGGGGGCGAGGATTTTTGTGAAAAATACCGGCACGATGATGAATTTGTCCCACTTTTTCTATGGGCTCAGCTCAACAGTCGCCCCTTTGCTGGCGACGGGAGTCATGTCACTGACGGTATTTGGACATACGCTGGACTGGCGGGGGATGTATCTGGCTATGTTGTCGCTCTGCCTGCTGCCGATTGTGGCCGCGCTGCTCAGTACCTTCCCGGGAGACGATCTGCAGCATGAAGAACGGACCTCACTCAAGACCCTAACCCGCGATCCGGCACTCTGGATGATGGTAATGATCCTGTCGTTTGGGGTAGTCTCTGAGCTCGCAGTTGGGGGCTGGCTAGTCAACTTCTTAGAGAAAGCGTATTCATGGAGTACGGTGAAGGCGTCCAGTATGCTCTCAGCGTTCTTTCTTACCTTCTCGTTGGGGCGCCTGTTGCTTGGTCCGCTCACTGACCGGATGGGGTTTGTGCTTTCGACGATTCTATTCTCCGCCTTCTCAGCGATATGTACGTTCGCAGCAATCGCGGGTGGGGAGAGACTGGCGTTTCTCTTTGCCGTATCGGGTGCAGGCATTGCAATGATCTATCCGACCGTGATGGCGTTCATAGCACGGAGATATCCGAAGGACAGTGATACAGCTATTACGTTCGTCGTCACGCTGATGGGTATAGGTAGTGTCATTGGCAACTATGTGATCGGCTGGGTAATCGAAGGGGTCAAGATAGTCTACGGCGCAACTACTGAGCTTGGCATGTTGCGCGGGCTCCAGGCGGGATATGGAGTTATCGGTCTATGCGCAGCCATCTGCGCGGTCTCGGGAATTATTCTCTACAGATATCTGAAAAAACGGCAGGAGCTTATATAAGTCACCATCTTAGGGTTGTCCCATAAGTCATGAACTGACTGGGACGCCCTTTTTTTACGAACTCCCCATTCAGTCAAAACAGTCCTTGTATGAACACATCCGATTTGAACACCGCTTTTGGATGCTGGCTGCTGCCAAATCGTCTGCAACCGGAACACGAGCGAAGCTTTTTGGTAAATACATAGCCTTCCTTGGGTCATCAATAGTAAATCAAACAGCTTTTTAAGGGCAATTCTCCTGTATTCTACTCTATTAGGCTGTAATTTTTCTGAATAGAAGAGTGTAGCCGAGAGCGGACAATAATACTGTGTGTTCGCTATAGGTGATATTCAATATAACATACAATTGTGTAATATATTGATACTTTACGACTTCCGTTATATACTATTAAAAAATTTATACACTGGGGGTAAGATTAAAATGTCCATAGCTTCGGAGTTGAGCGGAACGAAGCATGATTCACTCAGCTTTTTACAAGGGGTTAAAGATTGCATTCCTACATTGCTTGGTTATGTATGCATTGGGTTCGCGGCAGGGATTGTGGGCGCTTCGTCAGGGGTTAGCACCATGGAAATTGCCCTGATGTCGGCGCTTGTATACGCAGGAGCCTCCCAGTTTATTATGTGCTCAATGCTGGCTGTAGCCAGTCCTCCATCCGTCATTATTTTAACGACATTCATTGTGAATGCCCGCCATCTGCTGCTAAGTGCATCGCTGGCTCCTTACTTTTCTAAATATTCACTATGGAAAAACATAGGTATCGGCGTTCTTTTGACGGATGAATCCTTTGGGGTAGCGTCTGATAAATTGGCTAAAGGCGGACAGGTCAGTGACCGTTGGATGAACGGGCTTAATATTACAGCTTATCTCGCCTGGATTGCATCCTGTGTGGCAGGAGGGATTCTCGGAAACTGGATTTCCCGACCGGAGGCTTTTGGTCTGGATTTTGCCTTGCCTGCGATGTTTCTTGCCCTACTCATTTCCCAGCTCCAAAGTGTCCATACCTCCAAACTCAAGCATCGTCTGCTGCTTGTGCTATGTATGGCTGTTCTGATGTACCTTTTGTCCTGGTGGGTGCCGTCACATATTGCTGTCATTGTAGCGACCATGATCACCGCAACGATTGGAGTGTTAACCGACAAATGAACATTAATCCCCATGTCCTGTATATCATTATCGGTGCCATGATTGTCACGGCGATCCCAAGGATCATTCCCTTTGTCGTGCTGCAAAGGCTGGCGCTACCCAAGCCAGTGCTACAATGGCTTTCCTATATTCCTATTTGTATTTTCACTGCACTCGTGATGGAAAATCTGCTCGTCCGAACCGAGACCTCCGTCACTTTTAATGGGCAAGTGCTTATGGCTGTCTTTCCAACGCTAGTGACCGCCTTGTGGAGCAAAAACCTGCTGGCTACCGTCGTTGTCGGTATTGTGAGTATGGCTGTAGTTCGACTTTTATGGTGAAAATAAAAGTTACCCTCCTACAATAGGAGGGCGTCTGTCCTTTCTTAGGTTCCACCTGTCGTCCTTACTAACGAGGGCGACAAATCTCCTTCCTCAAAACCATGCGCTCGTTGTGAAAGATACGAGGAGGCTTGCAGCCTGAACATTTCTGCATACACTCCGTCTATATCCATTAAGTGTTCATGGCTACCTGCTTCTACAATTCTGCCCTCCTCCATTAAAATAATGGTATCCGCCATACGTGCGGAAGACAATCTGTGTGAAATAAACACTCCTATTTTCTCATGAATAAGCTGATCAAACTTTTGAAAAACCTCTTTTTCCGCGTGTGGATCCAAAAAAGAGCTCGGTTCATCCAAGACATATATATCGGCATTTCTCATAAAAGCCCTGGCTATTGCAATACGCTGCCACTGTCCTCCAGATAGCTGCTGTCCATCTTCAAACCATTTCCCAAGCAAGGTATTCATTTTATCAGGCATGCCGACTATCAAATCTGTAATTCCCGCCTTATCTATAGCTGTCCAAATAGCCTCATCATTTTCTCTGGAAGCCACATTCCCAAAGCCTATATTATCTCTAACAGCCATCTCATAATGTACAAAATCCTGAAAAACAACGCCTATTTTTTCTCTAAAACTGTCTTTATCCAATTCATGTATAGAGTGTCCATTAATTAAGATTTCTCCTTCAAAATCGGAATACAGATGAGTTAGTAACTTCACAATCGTTGATTTACCCGATCCATTTCTCCCTACAATGGCCAGCTTCTCTCCTTGATGAAGCTTGAAGCTAACATTAGAAATGGCATTCTCCTCCGTGTTCGGATATCTAAACGATACATTCCGAAATTCAATACTGTGAATAGCGGACAAAGGCAATTGCTGAACTGATTTTTGTATTTTTGCCTCTTCTGGCATATCCAAAAAGTCAAATAGCTGCTTGATATACAAATTATTTTGACACAAGCTTAAAATCCCTTGTACAATGCTCTGCGATGTTGACTGGGTTAACGTGATACCCTGAATTAAGCTCACCAAGTTCCCCACTAAAATTTGACCAACATAAGTGGCTTGTATGGCCATGAAAATAATAAATGCACACGCACCCTGATTTACAATCTGAAATACAAGAGAAGTATAGGATCTACGAACCGCTAGCACTTTATCCTCGCGATAAAACCCTTCGAGTATCGTTTTGTATCTTTTTCGCAGATAGTCTCCCAATTGAAATATTTTCACTTCTTTAAAACTATTATCTCTTGTCACTAAAAACGACAAATACCAGGATTCACGTTGTCTTCCTGCTCTTTGAAAGTGAACATTAAATTCTCTTTGCCCGATACGTAAAAAAGAATAGAATGATAAGCATGGAATGAGAAAAATGAATAAGAACGCCCACCATCTCCATGCGATGAGAATAGCACCCGTCGAGAATAAGGTTACAACACTGCTAATAATGGCAAGAATTTGAGTAAATATTTCAAACGGCCTAAAATCTGCCTCTCCCTGAGCACGTTGGAGCATATTTTGCACATCTGCATCCTCAAACGACTGCAAAGACATCTTTTGTGCTTTTTCAATAATTCTGATATTTACCTGGTTCGATAGCCGGCTTTGAAACATTTTACGAAAAAAGCTTTCGCCAATATTGATCAGATCGTACAGCAAATTGACACCGATCAAGACGCCAAAAGCTATAAAAACAGGTTGAAAGCTTCCCCCTGACGCTCCGGCCACGACACTGTTGATTAATTCTCTCGTAGTTAAAAGGATCACAGCAGGAATTGCGCCCTTCAATAAATTCGTAATGAGTATAGCAATCAAAAAGGAAGGATGTGTGTCCCAAAGCAGCCTGAATATACGAGGCCAAAATAAAAAGGTACGAAATATATTTTTATAGGACAAAGAGATCAGGTCATTGGTTTGTCCATCAGACTGTGACATAGCTTACCCCTTTCCTATGCAACAGGTTAGCTACTGTATGCTTAGCTAAAGCCATACATTTTATTTCTCGCTCCCTATTTACACCAAGCAGACGATTCAAATGCATATGAATGATACTGCCTAAAATATCATCAGGATGATTGGTAAGTTCGTGATTATTTTTAGCCAGAATTATCGCTTGAGCATACTTCTGAATCATAGTCTGTCTTTTTTCTACAAGTGCCAAGAAAGCAACCTGTGTGGCCGTATCTGCTTGTCCAATCCATTCATAATTCGATTCTACAGCGGTAATCAATGTTTTTTTGACATCCCTGAACCCCTTCATATGAGGCTTGCAATCAATTCTCTCTTCTAGCCATTTCACTTGTTCCTGAATCGTTAAGCCAAAACCACTCAGGTAATGAATAATGTTAATCACAGCCGCAATCTCTATGTCCAGATTGAAAGCATTAGAGCGAATTCCCTTCATATAGGCGATGACCCATTGACTATCCACGTCAAAAACCTGTTCTGCCAGCTCCATAAGTGCCTGTCCTCCATACCTTTCGTACTCAGGAAGATACGTATCCAGGATCATATTCGTTATTAGCCCCTCTTCACGCAACTCGGCTGCCCACTGATTTAATTGTGCCAAACCAGCTGTCCATAGCTTATCGGGCTCTCCTTGAAAACGTAAACGGATATGATGTTCAGGATCAACGTATCGCAAAAAGTAAAATTTTTGACTCCAATCCTTAAACCCCGGCTGTTTTAAGAGATGCCCTAGGCTTAAGCCTACCAGGTCAGTCTCTCTTTCCTTGACTCCGTACAATTTAAGGTATAGCCACTCCCCTCCTGGAAATATGCCTCTATGAATGCTGGAAGGAGTATGAGCAATGAAGTTTTGAGAATCAATATGGTTTTGTGAACTAGGGATACTCGGTTTCACCTTTACTTTTTTCTTCTTTAGTGGAAACACAAATTCTCCCATATATCTTCCTGTTGTCCCCTGTACTGGGGTATAGAAGGGATTACCCAAACACTCGGTAAGAAGAAGTTCCTGTCCTTCACGTGTCTTGCTCACCTCATGTAGCAATTCTTTGATATGGAAGAGGTTGCATAGGTCTAATAAAAGGCGATTATCCCCCATCGTTAGGTAAACATAACGCGGTACATTCCATTGTTGTCTCCACACATGGAAAAGTTCTTCTCCTTCTTTGGACTCGCATGATTCTGAAATATTCAATGAAGCTTTGCTCAGTTTCCACTGCGCAGCACTAATAATGATCTTTTTATAAACTAGTCTTGGCAAAAAAGGGGACTGCTCTAATGGCCCCCAGTCAAAATAAGACCATGTACCAATCTCTTTATTGGTAATATCCGTTAGAAATCTGAAAATATGTGGTGAAAGCTTGTAATTCAGCATATGTGTTTGCAAGGGGATTATTTCCTTACCCAAACGTCTGGACTTGACATAAAAACGATCATGAGTAGCACCCACCACTAAATCATCAATACAGAGTGTATGGTCCTCATCTTTAGAAGAGGTGGTTCCCGACACAATCTCATATGCCATTAAATTTTTGCTTAATGAGATATTTGATATTTTCCCCTGTTCCGGCATAAAAACCATCTCTGACAATAACGCATCGGGATGAAAGCATCGGTGATGATCATATATTTCAGAGAATTTTTGTACAAACTCCTCACTCAACATATCCAGAAAACGTCCAAAGGTTTTACCCGCTCTATTCGAGCCAGCACTGGCTCCAAGTAAAAGCGAATAGTCTCCAGCATCAACTTTTTCAGGAGAATCAGCAAATATACTGTAATAGATCTCCATTGATTCTGGGGAAGTGTCGTAGTTATCGGAAATCATCAGTTGCTCTAATTGTTCATCTGTAAGGGCGAGTTCTATTTCATGTTTAGAAATGGCATCCGAAACCCATTGAAAGAGAACAGCGTTGCGTTTAAATGCCTCCATGCCCATTGATTTTTTTTCATTTGAACGATACATTTCCGGTATACCCAGACCCCAATCCTCATCAAACAGTTCATGAATAGGAACCTCCTGATACACACCGTACTTTTCCAAGAAACGATTCAAATATTCAGCCAATTCGTCCGTTTTGGGGGATGCATACAATTTGCACATGACTTCAGCCCCTAATGAAACCTCATCAAGCACATGTTTCGGCAGCGTTACTTCTTTATCCAATTTAACATCAACTTGTACAGGTATTTTTACAGAAATGATATCCAGCATTTTGTCACATAATTTCCGGTAGACCTTCTCTCCTTCTCCAATCGTGCATTGATTATATTGAAGTAATAAAGCATCGATTTCGTGTAAAATGTGAATCCAAGGATCGGAAATGTCCAGTTTTTTAATTTTTTCGAATATGTAATGAAAGGGTGAATGATCCATTAACGGAGGTCTAAGCTCGCTTAAAATAAACTCTTGCTCTACTAGTTGCTGCAAATAATCAGCTATGATTTCCAAAGTAGCGTCAGGGAATGCCTTTAATAGTATTTCTTTGAGTTCCATCACCCGAATGGGATGTTCCGCAGCTTCAAACGTCATTCGAACAACGTCAGTAAGCCGAATGGAATTAAAAATTTCTGCCGAATCATCAGCTTCTGCTGCTCCATGCTTAGGTCGGAATGGTAATTTGGCTCGATTCCCTTTGATCATAACCGTTTTGTTTAGGAAGACCTTAAGTTGATTAAATATGGCTGGATCAGCTTCTATTTTTTGAATCAGTTTATATATCCATTCCATGTCGGGTCTGGCTCTCTTCAGATGCTTAGGATAGCTACCAATATCCAGATCGGTAGTCTTCCCGCAAATCCCCTGCCCCACTCCTGAAAATAACCCAAATGGAGTCGTTCGGGTAGTCATCCGAATAAAATAACGATAAAAGCTGTTCAGCGTCTTCTCATACTTTTGTAGCTCTCCTTTATCATCCAAAGCATGACCATCATTCAAGTAATGTAGAAACTGCATTAGGGACGGAGAGGCTAATGATATGGCTTCTTGAACAACAGCTTCTTGGGATATCAACTTTAATCGACGAGTTATTTCCTCCAAAGTAAGCTGGCTGTCCACATCTTGATCCGAAAACACCTGAAAATATCGGTCTAGCGGTAGTAATGGAGCTCTGATTAGAAAAAAATCACATGCACTAAACCATCTTTCATCCCGATCTCTCACTTCATTATGTAGTTTATGCGCATCAGTGTAATGCAGTTGTCTCTTCACAACTGACCACCTCCAAGTTTTTAGGAAATATACTCAACTTGTAACCGATCCCATGACATGTTACCAGAATTTTTGGATGACTTGGATCATCTTCTATTTTCTCTCTCAATTTTCGGATGTGCACATACACCGTATTAGACGTAGTAAAAGCATCCACTCCCCAGACTCTGTCTATAATGTGATCAATTGTAGAAGCACACTCTTTTGCAGTAAGAAGATACATTAATAATCGAAATTCCATCATAGTCAGCATATGCTCATGCCCTTGCTTCCAAATAACCTTTCCAGCAGGATCAAAAATGACATTAGGTGATAAACTAATAGCCTGCTGTTCTCTTTCCATTTCGTATTCAGTTGATGCCATTGAAAACAGTTGTTTGAGGAGATCCAATTGCCGTTGGTCATCACTATGATAGGAAAGAAAGATAAATGGAACTGTAAATTTTTCTTTAATGCTGTGCCAGTAAGACAAGTCCTCTAGCGTTACATGATCCTGATTCAAAGCTACACCGATACACTGCTCATCAATCTCCGGTAGAGCCTGGTAAAGCGAATCATAAAACATGATTTGAATGTTTTCTGGAGTGCTTAAAGTCTCAAAAAAATGCTTAATCTTCCTAAAAGATGATATAACCATAAATTTTTGTTTCATCTAATCCCCCCAAAACCAATGCTTCAGATAAGCAATAAGGTAGCACCCTTAAGAAATCAGAAACAATTCACTCCATCTCCCTGAATATTTAGGATGTTCTTTCCCAATTCCATAGTCCAGCAAACTTAATGCAATCCCTGTTGCTCCTTGCAGTATTCCTACATTATGAACATGAGTTGTCCCCTCCAAATCCTGGTATCCAAATGGGAGTTCTTCATCGTATAAATTTACTAACTTTAAAGCTATCTGATCGGCAAAGCGTAACGCAGCTATATTATCGGTTAAGCTATAGAATCTATGGGCCATATGAAGCAAACCGGCCAACCCGTGACAGAAAGTAGGGGATAGCGCGTTTAGTAGCTCATCATCTAAGCAAAATATGGATTTCATAGCTTTTTCCGCTATCTTTTTCCATTCTTCATTACTGCACTCAATTCCTGCTCTGAATAATGTCCAAGCTATTCCAAAGGTTCCATGACACCAGCCTTCAATTTCTCTCATCCCTACTTTTTTCTCTCTCTTGTTCATTGAAGATGCCTGAGAGTTTACAGGCCAATACCCGCCATATTGATCCTCCTGAAGTTGAATAAGCAAAAAATCGGCTATATGTTTTATAGCCTCATGTAGTCCTTCAACTTTGATTTTTTTTTGTAGGGCAGTGACAAGCAGTGCAAGTATTCCGGTGATACCATGCGCCAAACCTAGATGGATTGAAGCCGAATCTTCCCTTGACGACAAATGTATATATTCAGGTATAAAGTGCGTAATGGTGTCTAATAATTGACGTGACAGATCACACATCGTCTTGTCTTCAGCAGCCTCCAGAGTGTATCTGCCCACCCCGAGCAGCCCATTGATGATATCCATTTGCCTACTGAACTCTGTAATTGTGCCAATTACAGGTAAATCCCCCCACTTTACTTCAATATACTTATTAAGCTGAGAGATTAGTTTGTTATAATTAGCTCTGTTATTGGAAGCTAATAATATGCCATAAGCTACTCCTGTTGTTCCATAGTAAAGAGAAATACGAGGCAATAATAATAGAGAGTTAGCATCTAAGTACCGTAACTGACTATGCACATGCTCTGCCCAATTTTGATCTGGCTCCAGGTAACCCCATTCGGACAACAGCGCAAACACACCCGGAATTCCATCGGCAAGCGAGCCAGGATTCCAAGGGGGATTTCCACGTGAAGGTGAAAGGTTGTTTGTATGATTAACTATCTTTTCTGTATATGATAGGTCTATTAGCTTTTGTGCTATATACTTACTGATTTCAACTGATCTCCCCTTCAAATCTTCAACCATAAATCCTTCCCTCATTTTCATAACTGGAAAAGACACGGTTATAGAAACCGTGCCTTTTTTCCATGTATTTTCGTTATTAACACGTTTTGCAGAAACTAAGACTAACTTGACAATTCAAAGTACCTGTTGCACATGAAGGAGTACAGATAATACCACTGGCTGGTTGAACCCCTTTTGAAGCAACCTCATTTTTAGCTACTTGCAAGTCCAGATCAAATTGATTTTTCATCTTGTTACCTCCTTTTATTTTTTACAATTTTATTATAAGTTATATAATCTTAACTAGACTTTATATAATTCTTACATTTGTCTTAATTTCAACGAGTACATTTAAGATAAACCCTCATTATTTTTTAGTATTTTTAAGGACAACGCACTAGATTTTAGTGACAATATAATGAAGAAAAAAATAATGGAGGCTTTCATATGAAAATGGATAGTTTTGTTATACAACAATCCGACCAAGTTCGTGCAAGAGATATGAGTAAAAAAATTGCTTTACGTCTATGCGAGCCCGAATCCGTCTATGCAACAGTCCATGCGGAACACAATGTTTCGCCAGAAACAAAGTACCACCCATGGGGAGAAACTTCACTTTCGCATGGTTATCCTGGTAACATTCATTTACTATCGCAATGGCGTGCTACAGACCCTTCGTATGATTGGAATAGAGCCATACATTCAAACATGGCTCAGATTCAATCCTCACTTGCTAAAAATGGTCTTCACGATCTCTCTCTTTACAGTGGCTGGGCAGGCATCGCTTCGTCCGTAAGAGAGGCTTCTAATCATGGAAAATACTACAGTAATTTCTTACAGCAAATACATCAATGGATGATGCCTCTAACAGAGCAATGGCTTCAGTCGAACACAGAACAATTAAGCCTTCACGAAGGTATGCCCATGCAAGCCTTTGACACCATTTCGGGAGCTTCAGGGATTGGAAGATATATTTTGATGAACTCAACCGATCCTATTTGTACTCCTCTTGTAGAACCAATTCTTCAATTTCTTACTGATCTTACACATCCCATACATATTCACAATCATTATGTCCCAGGGTGGTACTCCCCGCAAAAGTTCCAATTTTTAGACCGGGATAAACATAACTATCCTCTGGGCAATTTCAATTGTGGAATGGCACATGGCATTCCTGGACCGTTAGCTTTGTTGTCCGTGGCTTACAGTGCTGGAATTGAAGTAAAGGGTCAACAGCAAGCGATTGAAACCATTACGGAATGGTTGCTTAAGTATAAATATGAAGATGAATATGGTAGATACTGGCCTCATATTGTTCCATTCGAAGCTGAAACAGGCTCTCTATGGTTTGATTTGGAACGAGCAAGAGAAGCATGGTGTTACGGTACACCCGGTATCGCCTGTTCCCTATTTCTTGCCGGAAAGGCTCTCCATAATGAGGAACTGCAAAAATTGGCTGTGAAAGCTTGTGTCGGTGCAATCTCCTATGAGATAGCTAAGCGGGAAATGGACTCTTCTGCACTCTGTCACGGTCTTGCCGGATTACTTACCATCTCTTGGCGAATGTGGTGTCATAGTAAAGAGCCTGCTTTTCTCCCGCTTATTCAACAGTTAACGAATTGTCTGCTTGATCGCTTTCAAATGGATAGCCCACTTGGATATCTGGACCCCGAGCCAAGGGCAGATGGCTCTCTAGTATGGCTGACAAAAGCGGGCATGCTTGAAGGCGTTGCTGGGATTGCAGCTGCTTTATTAAGTGTTTCTGAGAACAAAGAGATCGGTTGGGATTACATCCTCATGCTATCCTAACTACAACCAGTCCCTATTCACAAACATCTTTCTTCCACCATACAGATAGGCTAAAAACGTAAAAATGACAATCAAGCCGAGGCTGTAAGGCTCAACTCTGGGCGCATAAGTCGCTGTTTGCGGCATCATAATATAATAAGGAATCGTAAAAGGAAACCACGCACCTATGGAAGAGTGAAAGCCTGTTATGACAATATTAGGAACCACACAACAAATAGACATTCCCAGAGAAGCTCCAAAATTCCGAATTTTTATCGAGAGCATAAGCTGTAGTGCTGCCAGGGGAAAAATCCCGATCCACCCTCCCAAGCCGGTAGAAAGAACGACAGACCAAGGGATTTCTCCTGGAGCACCTGCTATATTTCCACTTACAAAATAGCCTACTATAAATATAAGCTGATCAAGACCCAGTATGAGAATGAGCAATATATATTTTGCATAATAAATTTGCTGACGAGGATACGGGCTGCTTAATAAAATCTTCCATCCCCCATCCCGATGCTCATACGCACACAAAAGAGAAGCGATAATCCCACAATAGAGCGGATAAAAAAACATAGAGTGAAATTGCGCTGAATACGTATATAAAGTTAACCAGCTGGGCGAAAAAAACTGTTTCAAATCGTTCAGCTCGAGGACTCCCATTAAAGAATTTATGACCGCATCCAATATAATGAGAATCCATACCATGATCCATTGAAGCTTTATCGTCTCTACGCGTAAAATAGAGCCCATGTATCTTCTCCTCTCTATTTGAATTCATGCTTGGTAAACTGTAATGTACCAAGTCCCGTAAAGATGACTCCCGCACTTAAAGCAACGATTACCCAAATCATGTGTTCCTTCATTAGAGGACTTGATAGGGCAGGGTACGACCAAGGCAATATTTTAATCCACAGAATACTTGTGCGTGCCAAAAACAAGCTTGCAATAGAGCCGAATATACCAAACGCTAATGGGAATGCCTGATTAGTGAAAAGTGTAGACAGCCAAAGTTGAATTGCAAGTACTGGTAGGGTAGCCAAGCTTGCATTAATCGGCTGTAACAGCATGATCCGCCAAGGAATGGGTTCGTTTGTATATAACACCCAGATGAGGCTCATACCTGCTACAGTGATCAAGGCGGTACCCAATTGCAGAATCACGATCCATACGATTTTGGATAAATAGATATGGCTTCTGGGAACAGGCATGGCCATAAGCTGCTTCCATGTTTGAGTATCATGCTCTGTACCGGCCATAATGCTCGCCAAAAGTGTACCGCCAAGCAGCATCACAAACGAAAGGAACATAAACATAACGGCAAAACCAGCATAGACACCTCCTGGTCCTTGCCGAAAGTAAAGATACCATTCCACAGCAGTCATGCCTGTAAGTACACACCCCTGTATAAGAGGAATCCACCAGCATATTTTCTTCAGCTTAAGCCCCTCTGCCTTTATAACCCGGAGTATCATAAGCTTCGCTCCTTACCTGTCAGTTCCAGGAATATCTCCTCCAATGTTTTTTTCTTCTCTGTGACCCGATAAATGGGATGATTGTGCTCCACAAGCACCTTGATCATCTCCGATGATTGTTGCCGATCTACAATAGGAGTCACGACCTCATTTGGTTCAATCGATTCAGCTCCAGCAGTCCATCCGTGCTGAATCAGTGCACCAGCAGCCAGAACAGGATCTGGGGTTTCAATGAATAATTGAGGCTTGCTTTTGGCGGTGAGTTCCTTCATCGTTCCCTGGAAAATCATTTCACCCTGATTAATAATTCCTACATAGGTTGCAATCTGCTCAATTTCGCTTAATAGATGGCTCGAAACCAGTACCGTCATTCCATAAGCGCCAGGAAGGCTCATAATTAGCTCCCGGATTTCCTGAATACCAGACGGGTCCAAACCATTCGTCGGTTCATCAAGTATCAATAATTTGGGATTCGCAATAAGCGCCATAGCAATCCCCAGTCTTTGTCGCATCCCCAAGGAATATCCCTTTACCGGACGATACGCATCCTTGCTTAATCTCACTAAATCCAGCACTTCATGAATTCTTCGGGTCGGCAGTCCACGCATCGTTGTAACGATTTCCAAATTTCGATATGCGGATAAATGGGCATAATAGGCAGGTGATTCAACCAAGGAACCCACATCCTTCAATATTTCCATGCGCTGGTCCTTCAGCTTTTTCCCAAAAATCTCAATCTCTCCGGAGGTGGATTTAATCAGCCCAAGTAGCATACGAATCGTGGTTGTTTTACCCGCCCCATTAGGTCCTAAAAATCCATATATCTGCTGTCCGGGTACCTGGAGATTTATTCGTTTTACAAATTCCCGTTTTCCAAAACGCCTAGTTAGCTGCTGTGTATGTATTACATATTCAGACATTTCCTGATCTCCTCTCGATTTCTAATGCTGAAGCTTAAGTTACATACAGTTTACTGAAGTAAAGTAAACGCCAGGTAAACAGTCCCTAAACAACAGGCAAAAAAAACCGAGCACACTGCGAAATGTGAGATTCGATGTTACAAAGTTAGTTGTTTAGCGGCAGTGAAATCTCCATCCTTGTACCCGCTTTACTGCCTGAAAGGATATGAAGCGTTCCGTTGTGCGCTTCAATAAAGCTTTTGGCAATAGGTATTCCATGCCCTTCGGAGTGAGATACCTGCATGAACTTATTGGGATTCATTCCTATTCCATCATCTTCGATAGAAATATGAAGCTTATCGTTCGCTTTGTTTACTTCCATGGAAACGTGTGTACCTGGAGGATTATGAATGATTGCGTTAATCAAAAAATTCTGCAGCGCTCTGCCTAATAGCTTGCTATCGAAGGACATAATACAAGTCGCCTCCATGGACGTAAAAGAAAATTCGTATTGCTCAGCCGAAGGATGGTTAGCGATATCTATGACTGCACTACGGAGAAACTCCACAATGTCCTCCTTCTCCAATTGGACGGGCAATGGACTTTCCTTAAGCTGCATAGAAGCATTCAAATCCTGAATCAACTGCTTCATTTCAGTCACTTTCTCACTGATACTCATACTAAAGCTTCTTCTTTCTTCATCAGACCAGTCATACTCTTGAGCAGTTAGCATGGCCGCATATCCTTCAATATAAGATAATGGTGTTTTGAGATCATGGCTGACACCTGCTACCCACTGCTGTTTTCGTTTCTCTATCTCCACTCTTTCTTCCTCATTGCTGCGCAATTGAGCCGATAAGATGTTCATTTGTTCAAAAACTTCTTTATACAATTGATACGGAGGCTTATAACTATTTTTCTGATTTTTTTTACGCTCCGGTAGTTCCAATTCAGTTAGTGGCGCTTGAAATTCCCCTGTGGCAATATTTCCAATCCATTTGATTACATACACCAAAGGCTTGCCTATATACCATCCGTAGGCAGCTATGAACACAGCACTCTGCACGATACCAAGTCCTGTCCAGAATAGATTAATATTTATATTTTGAGATGCTCCAAATATACTTTTTATAAAAATATATAAGATCGTGCAAATAACAAAACATAGGACATAGACCAGTACAAAACATAACGTTACTTTCATAAAACGGAAGGACATCTTAACCAGAGAGTTCATCCTCATTCCTCCATCTTGACTGACATCATTTTATAACCAAGCCCTCTTACATTGATTAAAAATTGCGGGTGCTTGGAATCAGGTTCTATTTTTTTCCGCAAACGGGAGATATGAATCACTACGGTCTTCTCATCACCCAAGAAGGCCTCGCTCCATATCGCCTCGTAAAGCTGCCGTACACTGAAAATACGGTTAGGATGCTTGCACAAAAATACCAGCAGCAGCCATTCACGCGCCGGACACTCGACCTGCTTGTCCTCCACATACAACACACCGGATTCCAGTTCCAATCGAAAATATCCAAAATCTAAAGTGCGCATGGCCGGTTTCATGGCCACTGTCGAAACTTTCCGATATTTCATTCGAGCCTTCATACGGGCAACAACTTCCAGCGGGTTAAACGGTTTGGTAATATAGTCGTCTCCTCCGATACCGAACCCCATTAATTTGTCTAGATCTGTATCTCTTGCCGTCAAAAAAAGAATAGGGGCATCCGTATATAGACGCATTTGACGACATATCTCAAACCCATCGCTATCAGGCAGCATGACATCAAGTACAATCACATCTATATGAGATTCCATCACGACTTGCAGCGCTTCCCGCCCCGTTGCAGCATGCTTAACTTGAAGGAACCCTTCTTTTTTTAACACCGTTGTCAGCATATCCCGCAACCCCTGCTCATCGTCTACTATAAGTACTGCAATTTCTTCCATAACCCAAGGTTCTCCCTTCTTTTTTTACATTTTTTACTTTCATTATAAAAGCAAACGGGCAGAATTTAAATCGAGTTCCATCACATATCGTTCATCCCCGTGAATATACTTAATAACCAACAAGGCCAAACTGTGCCGTGTATCCACTTGGGGGGTGCCTAATAATGTCGGAACCACGCCAGCCATATTCATTCGTCGTATCCCGCGAAGATTGGTCGCTGCATCGCAAAGGGTACCAGGACCAGCAACGTCATCAGCAGAAGGTCAAAGATGTCATTAAGCAAAATCTACCCGATCTGATAACGGAAGAAAATATTATTATGTCGGACGGTCAACAGATTATTAAAGTGCCGATTCGCAGCCTGGATGAATATCGCTTCATTTATAACTATCAAAAGCAAAAGCATGTAGGCCAAGGGGATGGAGATAGTCAGGTGGGAGATGTCATCGGGCGTGATTCTGCCTCCCAGAAGCCTGGTAAAGGTGAGAAAGCCGGCGACCAGCCGGGACACGATATTATGGAAACGGAAGTCAGCATAGAAGAGCTGGAAGATATGCTGTTCGAGGAAATGGAATTGCCGAATTTACAGCAAAAAGACAAGGATCAAATTGAGGTTGAATCTATCGTGTTCAATGATATACGTAAAAAAGGCATGCAAGCGAACATTGACAAGAAACGAACCATTCTCGAAAATCTACGCCGCAACGCCCGTGAAGGGAAACCGGGCATTCATCATATTAGTCCGGACGATCTTCGTTACAAAACATGGGAAGAGAAGACCATTCCCCAATCCAACGCGGTGATTATAGCGATGATGGACACATCGGGCTCAATGGGCGCTTTTGAAAAATATTGTGCTCGCAGCTTCTTTTTCTGGATGACCCGCTTTTTGCGCCGTCAGTATGAAAAGGTGGAAATTGTCTTTCTCGCGCATCATACCGAGGCTAAAGAGGTTACGGAGGAAGAATTTTTCACCCGCGGAGAAAGTGGCGGCACGATCTGCTCTTCCGCTTATTTGAAAGCACTGGAGATTATCGACAAACGGTATCCTCCTTCCAGCTACAATATTTATCCCTTCCATTTCTCGGATGGCGATAACCTGACCTCGGACAATGAGCGGTGCGTGAAGCTAATCGAGGAACTTATAAAGCGGAGCAATATGTTCGGCTATGGCGAAGTGAATCAATATAATCGTAGCAGCACGCTGATGTCAGCCTACAAGAATATTAAAAAGGATCAGTTTATGTACTATGTCATCAAGGAAAAAGGTGAGGTATACCAAGCCTTACGCACCTTTTTTCGCAAACGGGAAGGGGGAACGGTGGGATGAGCACCGACCAGAAGGAGCTAGAATATGCGATATCAGAAATTATGGAGATTGCAGATGGATTCGGGCTCGACTACTACCCGATGCGATATGAGATTTGTCCGGCGGATATTGTATACACGTTCGGAGCCTATGGTATGCCCACGCGCTTCAGCCACTGGAGTTTTGGAAAAACGTTTCACAAGATGAAAATGCAGTACGATTTTGGATTGAGCAAAATTTATGAGCTGGTCATTAACTCCAATCCCTGCTATGCCTTCCTGCTGGAAGGAAATTCTTTGGTGCAAAATAAACTAATTGTCGCTCATGTACTGGCACACTGTGATTTTTTCAAACACAACGCCCGCTTTTCAGCTTCTAATCGCAATATGGTGGAGAGTATGTCGGCCACAGCAGATCGAATCAACAGCTATGAAATGGAATATGGTTCAAAGACTGTTGAATCCTTCATTGACTCTGTACTGGCGATACAGGAGCATGTAGACCCACAGCTCATCAAACCAAGGCATCTGGATAAACAGCGCTATATGGAACTCAAAATCAAGGAGCAAAAAGAACCCAAAAAACACCAGCGTCCCATCGGACCTTACGATGATCTGTGGTCACTGGACACAGTAAAGCAGTATGATTCGGCCGAGACCGAGGGTATTAAGGTACGCCAGTTCCCACCGGAACCTGAAAAAGATATCGTCTGGTTTATTCAGGAATTCTCCGAGGTACTGGAGGACTGGCAGCGAGATATTATGACGATGCTGCGGGACGAAATGCTATATTTCTGGCCCCAAATGGAGACCAAAATCATGAATGAAGGCTGGGCCTCCTATTGGCATCAGCGGATTGTAAGGGAACTGGATTTGACAGGGGAGGAAACCGTTGAATTTGCGATGCTGAATGCTTCTGTCGTACAGCCTTCCAAGCAAAGCCTGAACCCGTACTATTTGGGACTGAAAATATTTGAGGATATTGAAAAACGTTGGGATAACCCAACCCGTGAGGAGCAAGAGCGACAAGGGCGCAAACCGGGCGAGGGTCGAGCTAAAATGTTCGAGGTGCGAGAGTTTGACTCAGACACCTCTTTTATACGCAATTACATGACCAAGAAGCTGACAGAGGATTTGGATCTGTACGTGTTTGAGAAACGAGGACCTGATTGGAAAATTACCGATAAATCCTGGGAAAACATACGGGATCAGCTCGTGTTTTCACGTGTGAATGGAGGCTCCCCTTATATCGTCGTCGAGGATGGAGATTACCTGCATACGGGCGAGTTGAAGCTCAAGCACCAGTACGAAGGCATTGAGCTAGATTTAAAATATATGGAGCGCACGCTTCCGTATGTATATCAGCTGTGGGGGCGCACCGTTCATTTGGAAACGATGATTGAGGGTAAGCTCGCCTTATTCTCATATGACGGTAAGAAGCATCATCGTAAATTTGTATAGTCATGCATCCATTTCATAATACCTCTAGCTGCTTCAATTAAAACTAGATATAGATCAAAATGTTTTAATTTGTCTATTTCTAGTTACAACCATCAAACTTTAATGAGTTATGAAATTGATACTCATATAAAATCAATAGCCAGCCTACATTTAAAAAGGCGCATTCCGAACATACGGATATGCGCCTTTTACTACTTTTCCTTAAATTCGACGATATAGCTTTGATTGAGCTGTTTTCCACCTTCCGAAATGTTCTGGTACATGGATAAAAACCGGGCGGATGGGCTCCATACCGTTGGGCTGTCATAAGATTGGATATCGGTCGTAACCGGAGTGGTTTTACCCGTGGACTGGTCAAATACATACAGCCCTCTCATGCCTTGCTGATCCTCATCATAAATGGAAAAAGCAAGCTTGGACCCGTCGCTGGACCAGCTTCCACGACTCATTAAAGTACCTTGCCCGATAATTCCTTTCTCTTTACCCTGTTCATCCAAAATGATCATACGGGCTGGTTCGGATGTATTCCATTTCCGCTTTTCAATGGCAATAGACTTACCGTCAGGCGACACGGCAAAGGACATGGCACCCTCTGCAATGGTCACAGCCTGAGGATGATTAAGGGTGAACCGATTCAGCACTGGATACCCTTGTTTATCACTGCCTGTATAAAATATGGCGTTACCCACTTTTTCAACATGAGACATCAATTCAGAGCGATTCGGATCTTGAAAATTCAATTCTTCAGCTTTGCCGTCCAGACCAATCAGTCGGATTTTACCATCCGGTGTGCCTGTAATGAGATGATTCTCATCGCTCCAGCTCACTTCGTTAGTCATATCCAACTTGCCAATCGATGTAACCTTACCACTGCTTAGTTCCAAAATGTAGCCCTGAATATCATATTTGCTGTTGGGGCTACCTTCAGTAAAGAAGACATGGCGCTGATCAGGTGATACCACAGCAAGTAACTGTGGAGCTTTACGACCTGGTGTTAAAATCCGCTCCTTGTCTGTCTCTACATTATGAATCCACAGCTGGGTTTTACGCTCCACAATCAGCTCTTCGTCACTCAGCCAAGACCTCGCGTAGACATCCCCCAGCCTGTCGATAGACGATACCACCAGCTCGTCCGTTACTTGCTTCTGGGCTGCATCCGTGTCAATCACAGTAAGCTGTTGGCCCGGTTTCATACCGAATGCTGGATTTGTCTCTCCTGCGCTCTTCATGCCACAACCGCTGAGCAATCCTCCGGCGATTAAGCCGGTCATAAGCAGCCCAGTGGCTTTCTGTCTGAAAATTCTTGTACGGGAATCTTCGCGATGAGAGGAACCGTTCTTTTGCCCATAGCTGTCTATGTTTTTCTTTATCATGTACAACGGCCTCCTTGTTAACGATACCCCCAGTTTAATGCCCGAACATCTCATGAATACATCGAATTGTTTCCAAGTTGTAAACAAGACACCATTTTAGCCCTGTGCTAACAATCGGCCGTTTACAGGGAGCTATCGTGAACCAAGAGGGGAAGTCTAAGCGAAAATTCATTACCACTTACATTCGTATGGCCGTTTCCATTTTCCAACCCACTATGGTCTGAAGCTGTAAGCTGCAACTCTCCCCCCATGCGCTCCGCCAGTCTGCGCGCCAGAGGAAGACCGAGTCCCGTACCGCTGTCCTGACGAGATCGATCACGACTTAAAGTAGCAAACGGCTCAAAAATCATGTCCCATTTCTCCCTAGGAATCCACGGACCGGAATTGCGTACATACACAATCACAGTGTCCTGTTCTACCCGATTCGATAACGTAATCCATCCACCGTCTTGATTATACTTTACTGCATTATCCAGCAAATTTAGTACAATATGCATCAGATGCTTAGGGTCTCCCCACACCTGGGCTGGAACGGTATCTATCGAAAAATCCAGTCTACGCGCTGCCGCTTTTCCTCGAATACGGCTCCCTGCATCTTCCAGTAGCGAATGCAATTCCACAACCTCCGTATGCAATTCAAAATCATATTTATCCAGCACAGATAGCCGCAGCGAGTCCTCGACAAGCTCGTACAACCGTTTTGTTTCCTTACTGATACTTTCTCTCGCTTCACGCACCAGTTCAGGATCATCCCCATACATATCCAGTAAATCAGCATAAGCTTGAATAGAGGTTAACGGGGTCTTTAGTTCATGACTGATATTTCCAATAAAAGATTTTTGCTGCTGCTCTAGCTCTCTCAAACGATGAACCGCTTCTTCCAGCCGAAGCTTTTCGTTTTCCAGCGCGGTAATGCTCTCCCGGATCACATGGCTCATCTGGAGCATTCCTTCATCCAGTCTTCCCAGCTCATCCTGCCGCCGCAGCAGTCTGGCTTCCGGATAATGCCCTGCCGATATCTGTTCAGAAGCGCGAGTCAGTCTTCCGATGTCCCTCGTCTGGCGGCCGACATAGCCTAAACCTAAGATAAAGCTCAATACCAGCACCGCACCCCCCGTCCATAGAAACAAGTGGGCAATGGCCCGGTAGAACTGCTGCTGCGCTTCTGTTGAGCTGTGAAGCTGTACCACTCCCAGTAAGCCGTCCGGACCTTGAAGCGGAGCCAAATAAGTGATTGCGCTTCCTTCCGTAATGTATGCAATTTTGCCTTGGATCGCATAGGAGAGCGCCTGGCTGACATCTGTTCTAAAAGCCAGCGGTAGAGAATTGCCAACCTCATGCCCTTGACCATCATATAAAATAACGCGCATATTACTGGATACGCCCAGTTCCACTGCGAGCCCAGGTGCCTGCTTCTTCATAAAGTCTTCCGGTGATTGGCGCACTCCCAACAGGTAAGACTGTTTTACACGCATTTCTACAATTTCGGCCTGACGCTTTAAGCTGCGTTCCATTTGGTCTGTCTGGTTAGCGCGAATACCAGTAAGCACGAGCCAGCTCAGCACACCGACAGTAAACAGCAGCAAAGCCGCCAGTACCAGCGGAAATTTCCAACGCAGGCTCAAGCCTGTAGGTTTGCGTTTGCGCTTCTGCTGGTCGGTGGACCGCAAGCTTCCTCGCTGATGGAGTGAATAATGTTCGTTCACGTCATTTTCTCTGCCTTATAGCCGATACCATACACGGTCTGCAATATCGCCTGATGCGGCTCAAGCTTCTTGCGCAAACGCTGGATATGAATATCCACCGTCCGCGTTCCGCCCACATAATCGAAGCTCCATACCTGCTCCAGCAGCTCGTCCCGTGTATACACCCTTCCGGCATGAGACACCAACAGCGCCAGCACATCAAACTCCTTGGGGGTCAGATCCAGCGCTATGGCTCCAAGTTCAGCCGTTCGGCTGGACGGACGTACCCGTAATGGGCCGAGTACCATTTCTGTTCCTTCCGGAGCAGGTGCTCCTTCTCGCTCCAGTCTCCGTACCAATGCTTTAATACGAGCGAGCAGCTCCCTCAGATCAAACGGTTTGCTCATAAAATCGTCCGCACCCAGCTCCAGTCCGAGTACCTTATCAACGATATCGTTTTTGGCCGTCAGCAGTAAAATACCGATGCCCTTCCGACTTTCCAAACGGCGGCACACCTCATATCCACCCAATTTGGGCATCATCACATCCAGTATGAGCACATCCGGATGGAACAAACGTACTTTTTCCAAGGCGTCCTCCCCGTCAACGGCGGTTTCCACCAAAAAGCCCTCTCGCTTTAACGCATAAGCCAGCGCATTTCGAATGCTCGCCTCATCGTCCGCTATCAGTATTTTCTTATCCATGTCCTGCCCTCCCTGCTCTCGCTTCATTTTATTTTACGCTCCTAGCGACAAAGGGCAAGCCCGCGACCTGAACTTATGTTACTCCAACTTTCCATAGCGCCATCATTAGACTTTGACTCTTTTTAATGTCAAGGAAATATGACGCAGTATAAACATCTCTTCCCTCACTGCCTTGCGCTTTGAAGTGTCTTACCTGTCCGTATATGCTAAAATACTTCCGTATCGGCTATTCGCCTACAGGAGGGCATGATCATGAAACATTCTATTTTGATCGTAGAAGACGAAGAGAAGATTGCCCGGCTTCTAGAGATCGAGCTTCAATTTGAAGGCTATCAAGTATGTAAAGAAAAAAACGGAATTGATGGGTTGGAGACGTATTGCAAAGGCAATTGGGATCTAGTATTGCTGGATATTATGATTCCCGGTCTCAATGGCATCGAGCTACTTCGGAGGATTCGTAAACATGATGCGAACGTTCCTGTCATTTTGCTGACGGCTAAAAGTTCCATTGCAGATAAGGTCGAGGGGCTCGATTTGGGAGCCAATGATTATGTTACCAAACCGTTTGTGATCGAAGAGCTGCTTGCACGTGTACGGGCCGCACTCAGAGTGGGTGCAACGAAAGACATGGCTCCACAAGTGGTAGATCAATGGCTTAGTGCCGGGGATTTACGTCTCCATGAAGGTACTCGTGAAGTTCTTCGAGGAGAGCACAACATTGAGCTTACACCGCGAGAATTTGACTTGCTCGTTCATTTACTTAAACACCAGCGACAGGTACTTAGCCGTGAACAATTACTGGAAAATGTATGGGGCATAGATTATATGGGCGATACCAATGTGGTCGATGTGTATATTCGCTACGTGCGCAATAAAATCGACCCTACGCGCCAGCTCCCTGAGCTGATCCATACTGTACGCGGAATTGGTTATGTTCTGAAGGAATCCTTATGAAGCTACAAAACAAAATCCATACGTATACCTCGTTATTATTCGGGATTTTACTTGTGGCCATTCATTTCTCAGTCTATTTCCTATTCAGCCAACTTTCGATAGACAGTCGAAAAGACCAGGTAGAGGCCGCAGCAGAGAACATGATTCGTGGGATTCAACGTGCTCCGGTATCCGTAGCCGCTGAGGATCTTCTCCGAGCCTATGTACCGCTGGATGGCATGCTTCGGCTAATGAAACCAGAAGGCGACTTTCTTCCCCCTATCACCTCTTCTTCCGAGCAATCTCTTAGCTTGATGAAGGGCGTTTTTGATGAAACACGGCAGGTTCGCATCATTACCTATGAAAGCAACCGTTACATTCTTGTATCGCTCCCCATGATTTGGACCAATGGCGAGGTTGTCAATCTCCAGGTGACCGAAAGTCTGCAACCGACGATGCAGACGCTACAGGTACTCAGAATCGTACTTGTTGCTGTCACTGGAATTGCGCTCATTCCTGTCGTGGTATCGGGAAGACTGCTCGGCAGACTGATTACACGTCCCATTACATCTATGATTAGCACGATGAAAGAAATTCAGCGCAGCGGGAAATTTAAACGTCTTCCGCTCCATTCATCATCACGCGACGAACTGGTCGAAATGGGTGAAACATTTAATGACATGATTGAACTGCTGGAGCGAAATTTCGTCAGGCAAGAACAATTTGTATCTAATGCGTCCCATGAATTGAAGACGCCGCTCACCATTATTGAAAGTTATGCCAGCCTGCTCAAACGGCGGGGGTTGCAGCATCCCAAGATTTTTGCCGAATCCGTTGAAGCGATCCATTCCGAGGCGATCCGAATGAAGGACATGGCAGAGCAGCTTCTTTTGTTGGCCAGAAACGAAGAACAGTGGAATGTCGTGCTGGAGTCTGTACGCCTGACCAGCATCGCGACAGAATTAAAGACTACATTTGAAAATGCGTTCGCCCGACAAATTCAACTGGATGTACAGGCAGACTGCAATGGCTATACCGATGAAAATAAGCTGAAGCAGCTCCTATTTATCTTTTTGGATAATGCACGCAAATACAGTGACGAGCCGATATACCTGATGATTGATACCGTGGACGGCACAACTCAACCCTGCATAAAAATCACAGATCAAGGAATTGGAATCCCGGAAGAAAAGTTATCTAAAGTATTCGACCGTTTCTATCGTGTGGATGAAGCCAGAAGCCGCGAGGAAGGTGGGGCTGGGCTAGGCTTATCATTGGCTACAGGAATTGCACAAGCTATACATGCTCAAATTGGGCTAGAAAGTGTAGAGGGAAGCGGAACAACTGCAACGATCATCCTCCCTGCCGTTCCAAAATAATAAGCCAAAGGAGGAAATAACGATGAAAGCCATCTATGTGTGGATGATTGGGGGTACGCTGGCGGCTGTATTGATCACAATTTGTCTTTTACAGTGGCCTTGGGCACGGTCGTTAGCAGCTTCTCCATTGGAAGAAAAGGCCGTCATCCAATCCATTTTGCATCAGTATCCCGGCGAGGTGCTTGAATCCCAACGCTTGGGTGATTTTTATCTGATCAGGCTGGAACACCCTAAAGGCAAGTACGACATAAAAGCCAATGCCTATAACAGTGTCATCGAATCCATTAAGCGGGCACAGGCTTATACAGATGCGAAGCAGGAGCCCCAGAACCACAAGCCCGGTACCTCACCAACCAGAGACACATCGAATCCAACTAATAAACCTGACCCAGCTTCTCTCGTCATTACGGAGAAAGAAGCAGCCAAGCTTGCTTCCCAAGCAGTTAACGGAACATCCGATGATATTGAGCTTCATCGCAACGACAAAGGCCTCTACTATCTGGTTGAGGTTGAGGTAAAAGATGGGCGTGAAGCAGTAGTACAGGTCAATGCAGTATCGGGCTCTATTGACTCTATAACGTGGGAAAAAGAAAAACAGGCGCACGACGAATCATGACGATTTGACGATCATCTCAGCTCATGTTTCTCATGGTTTTCTCATGATTCTATTATGTTCCTCTCATGTTCAAGAGATAAGCTGTATTCATGCTTATAGCACAAGGAGGAATGATGTAATGAAAAAAAATTATACATTAGGAATTATGGCAGCCACGGTTCTGCTTGGTGTTACGGTTACGGGTGTCTCAGCGAGTGCCGTATGGGCCGCTAAACCTACGGACCTTATTGGAGCGACTGCCGCTGCCAACATTGCCAAGAAAGCTGTGAGGAATAATGCACAAGTTGAAGATGTCGAACTGGAGCGCAAAAACGGAAAGGTCTACTATGAGGTGGATCTCCAACAAGGGGATAAAGATTGGGATATAGATGTTGATGCTTATACTGGGAAAACCATCCGTTCCCATTCTGAGCTTGATCATGACTCGAATGACGAGTCCATCCTTAACAAGCCAAATCACATCACCCTGACTGAAAAGCAGGCTGGGCAAATTGCGCTTAAACACGTGCCCGGGAGTACCCTTTTGTCTTCTAAATTGGATAAGGAAGATGGACAGTTCATCTACGAGGTAAAGGTACTCACCAACGAAGGAACCGTTGAACTTGAAATCCATGCATCATCTGGCACAATCGTGGATACAGACGAAGATGATGACAACGAATATTAATCACCCAGGTCAATAATCAGGGTAACTAAATACAGAGCTAATTAAAACGGAGCAGCGAACTTTCGCTGCTCCGTTTTTTTTGACCCATGTGACACAAGAAAAGAACGAAGATAGCTTCATAAAACTGCACCTATTATTTCCTTATGAATAGACTGATAACTAACAGAGGATTACCTTGTTCTTCAATTCAAAGTCAAGTGAGGTTCTTATGGCGAAATCCTATACTAAAGCACAGATTCGCAAAATCACCCGTCGTTTCGGCCTGATTCCATTAAAATCAAGCTTAGTCTCATCATTATACCGAAAAAATGCAGTGATCCAGGTGAAAACGAAAAAAGGAACTTATGCATTAAAACCTTTTAGTCGTACAAAGATGGTCCGTTCAAATACGATTCAACAGATGGAACGAGCTGCGAGCCATATAAGGCTTTTGAAAAAGAGAAAGTATACCTACATGCCCGCATGGCTCCCCATTCATTCCGGCAAGTTATGGACTCTATATCAAGGAACGCCATTTTATGTAAGCCAGTGGGTCAAAGGACGGGGACTGGAGACCGCTGAAGATTTCGAAAAACTGGGGCGGGCACTTGCCACACTTCACGCCACCTCCACCGGCTTGCATCGGATGGATAAAGTAAAGTCCCCTCCGACCATTCAACAATTGCGGATATGGAAAAACCAGGATCGTCTTTTTCAAAGAAAAATGATAAAAAACAGTCGCCATGATAAAACGTACCGCAACTGGTACAATGCTCACGGCGAAAACTGCAAACGTTTATCCAGGCGAGCATGGAAGGATTTGCAGGATGCATCCATCATAAGGCTACTTCGGATGGAACATCGGCACCCCTCCTTGATACACAGTGATATCACTACCCCAAATGTCATTATTTCGGATGATGGTCATCTCAAAATCATTGATTGGGATCGGGTTAAGATCGGCTCAGTCTATGCTGATTTGGCAAAGGCCCTTATGAATACGACTCAATTCAATCCTGAATTTGTGCAATCCTTGCTGAGGGGATACCAAAAACGCAAGCCACTAAGCCGAACTGAACGGAAGATTGTTACGGCTTTATATAAACTACCACGAGAAGCCTGGCATGCTTTCCGACACCCGCACCGTTCAAGAGATCGTGAAATCCTGGACCATTGGGATCAGTCGTGGCCTCTTCGATTACAAATCATCCATATTTTGCAGGAGTGGGCTCATGTATAAAAGAAAGTGAGGAGCAAAATGTCGATTTTATCGAACGTTGAGCAGATGTATGGAATCAAAATTCAGCGTACCCGTCAAATGAAGGACATTCACAAGATTGAGACCGCTAATACGACTTATTGCTTAAAACCCTACAAATTCCCGGAAGAAGAGATCCGTTTTATTACACGTGTCTTGTCCTACCTGGATGAGCGCGGGTTTACACGCAGCCAAAAGGTCTATCCAACAGTACAACAAACGGCTTACATGACCTATGAAGGTGTTTCGTATACATTAACCAATTGGGTTCATGGACTCAGACCAGAATTCACAAAAAGAATAGACTTCAAAAAGGGAATTGCTACTTTAGCCAAATTCCATTCCAGTGCCATGGGCTTTCCTATCACTGAAGCTCCGCCATCCAGAATCCGTTATGAAGGCTTGAGCGATGAAATAGCTGGATACAAAAAACGCCTCATCCCATACAGAGGCACAGCACATCTCGTAGCACTTTGTGAAGAAGTGTCCCATCGTCTACAGCAGCCCAAAGTTAGAGAAGCCATTGCTCGGGAGCAAAAAGCCGCCGCATTTATACACGGCGACTATAATTATCCCAATCTGATTAAAGACAAACAGCTCAAAATCCATTTGATCGACTTTGAAAATTGCTCCCTACATGTAAGGATGAAAGATCTCTCCCATCTTCTTCATCGGAATTGTCTTTGGAATGGGACAAAGATGCTGAGCGCGATAGATTACTATCAACGATATCGTCCATTGAGCACCCATGATTTGCATCTGCTTCACGCACTATTGATCTCTCCCTATCATGTGGTCCGCAATATCAGAATAGGCGGCTTCCGTTCTGCCAAACGAGTCATTCCCTCGTTCGTTCATTTGAACAAATACCGACGTGAACTCAGATCACTATTATAATCGGTCAGCTTGGAACTAAACAAAAAAACAGACCCGATGAAACGGTCTGTTTTTTTGTGTTCTGACAACAACTACAGGAAAAGCGCATGCCGCTAAAGCCAATCGACTTGCTAACTGTACCGGTACAACCAAAAATTTATTGCATTGTAAACAGCACTTCCCCCTTCTACAATGATGCTAAGACTCAATGCTCAATGGTTTCGAGAAGAGAGTCTGGGAAACTAACAACAATAGAGGTGACTGTACATGTACACCATGACAAAAGAAGAAATAAAAGCTTATTTAAACAGAATCGGCATTCCCGAAATTCAACCTCCTACCCTTCCCTATTTAGTTGAGCTGCATAAGGCTCATGTAAAACATCTTTCATGGCAAACATTGGACATTTATGCAAGGAAGCCGGCAGCCATTGGTTTTCAAGAATCCATTCAACTCATTCTACATGGGAGAAGTGGTTATTGTTTTCATCTGAATGGTGCCTTTAGTGCACTACTATATTCACTAGGGTACAAAGTTTCTCTGCATCGTGCCGGGGTACAACCTCTGGGAGCTGAACCACGCATTAATTCATTTCATCTTGGACTAACAGTGAACTTGCTAAATGAGCATCATGAAGATGAAGTATGGATTGTTGATGTCGGGCTGGGCGATATGCCATATGAGCCTCTTCCACTCCGTATGGGAACTTATGAACAGGCTCCTCTTCATTATAAAGTCATGGAATCCGGGGTTGTTACAAAAGGTTGGCGGTTAGAGCATGACTCGCTTGCTTCATTTGTTGGCGTTGATTTTGCTCCTGCGGTTGTTCAGGATTTGGAAGAATTCATGCCAAAACATCATTTCTATAGCCGCTCAGCGGAATCTCCATGGTTTAACCTATTTCTGATTCGGCAAAGGCAAGCATTAGAGGCGAATGAACTCAGAGGATGTATTTGGAAAAAACGCGGGCTAAACGGTTTGGAAAAAATAGAGCTGGATCAGAAATCGAAGTGGCTGGAAGTGTTGGCAGATGTATTTGGCGAGCCGCTCGTTAACTACAGTCGCCAGGAACGGGACGAGTTATGGAAAAGAGTACTTGCGGCTCATATGGAATGGAAAAAGTCTATGACTGAATCGTTATAGCAGTGAAGCCTCCAACGTAAGGATAGCCTTCAAGCCACATCTTACACCTTTAGCATTTCCGAGGAATGTTGCAGCATTTCCAATTCCTTCACCATGTTTTCGATCAGCTTTGTGAACGAAGCCAATTCCTCTGAGCTGGAGGCCTGTTGCCGGGCACTGGCTGTTGTTGCAGCGGTTTCGGATTGCACACTGTCAAGCATACGGGCAATATCCAGCACCTTGCGCTGAATTTGCTCCTGTGCTTGCTTCGAATTAGATGCAAGCTTTCGCACCTCCTGTGCCACAATTTGAAACCCGCGCCCTGCTTCCTGCGCATGGGCAGCCTCAATCGCCGCATTCAGTCCCAGCAGATGAGTCTGATCGGACAGTTCCCGGATCGTACCGCTCATCTGCTCAATATGCTTAATCTCGTCACTCAAATGCTGTACCAATTTCTCTGTATGTTCCTGCGAAGAAGCAGTGTTGCAGGCACTCTCCGCGATATTATCCGTATTTTCCCTAAGCTCAGCAATCATTCCGGTCAAATTTTGCGCAATTCGGGACACAACGGTCAGCACCTGCGTTTGTTCGTCGGCCAGCTCGTTAATTTGTTCCTTTTCCTTTTCCTGATAAGCTTCCAGTACAAGCTGGGAATCCAGGTTGAACATTTTGGAAAGAGCATGCACAATAGAAAACCAGTCCTCTATCCCCGAACGCTTTAAAATGTCGACTGCAATATCAAGATAAGCAATGTACGTGCCCAAATAATAATCGGAAGACAATCCGATTCGGGAATGTACCTGCCCCACAAAAAGACGGTGTTCGATAAACTGATCATCTATTTTTCCATCTGCGAGAGAAAGCCAGTATTCACGTTGTGTTTGTTTTAGTCGTTCAATATTCGACCATTTGGAAATAATCGACATGAGATGCGGAACCTTTTCTACATGCTCATAAAACCGATCTACCACCTTATTCACAATAGATTGGAATAGTCCCTGATAATGATGCAATAAAGCCAAATCATCATCAGTAATACCAATATATTGTATCTGTTTTAATCTACTCTCCGCGACATGAATCATAAGTTCCTCCAAATAATAGTTTACATAGATTTTACATTACCATATTTATCGGCAACTTTTTAGAAAATGTTAAAAAAGCAGAAGATTAATTATGATTTTTTTCATAGCAATTTCAGAAAAAAATATATAAACTCAACTGCTTAATGATACAAAAAAAGAATTCGGCAGCACCTGAAATCCCCTGTGCTTGCCGAATTCCCGCTAGGAAACACGTTCATCGGATACCTCACAACCGTATGACACCATCCAGATCAATCCATAGTTTCACCATGCTGTACTTATTTATTATTTCGTCTTACCGATTCAGGAGGCTACCTACATACCTTAACAGATCGTTAGCGCTGACTCCTGTGTAGCCATGCTCCTCAATCAGTCGTTTAATCACCTCATTCATCCGTTTGAGCTGATTAGCGTCAGGCGTTTTGGTTGAAGTCGTAATCTTCACAATATCCTTCAAATCGGCGAACAGCTTCTTCTCAATGGCTTCTCGCAGCCGATCATGATGATGATACTCAAACTTCCGTCCCTTGCGAGAATACGCAGAAATACGGATTAATATTTCTTCACGGAATGCCTTTTTCGCATTTTCCGATACCCCGATTTGCTCCTCAATAGAGCGCATGAGCCGCTCATCCGGGTCGAGTTCCTCATCTGTAAGCGGATCGCGAATTTTCGCCCAATTGCAAAAAGCTTCGATGTTATCCAAATAGTTGTCGAACAGCGTCTTGGCTGATTCCTCGAAAGAGTACACAAAGGCCTTCTGCACTTCTTTTTTCGCCAATTCGTCATACTCCTTACGAGCCACGGAAATGAAATTCAGATAGCGCTCCCGTTCTTCCTTTGTGATGGAGGCATGTTGATCCAGACCATCCTTGATTGCTCGTAAAATGTCCAGGGCATTGATGGATTCCACATTTTGCTTAATCAATGCACTAGAAATGCGATTAATGACGTACCGCGGGTCTACCCCGGACATACCTTCCTCCAGAAACTCACTTTGCATTTCTTTCAGATCGGCTTCCTTGTATCCTTCGACCTCTTCACCGTCATACATGCGCATCTTTTTGACCAGATCCATCCCCTGTTTCTTCGTCTCCTTCAAGCGGGTAAGCACGGAGAAAATGGCAGCCGTACGCAGCGCATGAGGCGCAATGTGGATATGTCTCATATCACTTTGTTTAATGAGCTTGGCGTAAATCTTTTCTTCTTCAGACACCTTCAGGTTATAAGGAATCGGCATTACAATCATCCTTGATTGCAATGCCTCGTTCTTTTTGTTTGCAATGAAACTTTTATACTCGGATTCATTGGTGTGAGCCACGATCATCTCATCTGCACTGATGAGCGCAAACCGCCCGGCCTTGAAATTCCCCTCTTGGGTCAGAGAAAGCAAATTCCACAAAAACTTCTCATCGCATTTCAGCATTTCCTGAAACTCCATCAGTCCACGATTTGCTTTGTTCAACTCTCCGTCAAACCGATACGCACGCGGGTCGGATTCCGAACCATACTCCGTAATCGTGGAAAAGTCGATGCTGCCCGTCAAATCAGCTATATCCTGTGACTTCGGATCAGAAGGGCTGAACGTACCAATACCAATCCGGTTTTCTTCCGATATAAACACCCGCTCCACGCGGACCTTTTCAATATCGCCATCAAATTCTGTGCGCAATCTCATCTGGCAGGATGGGCAGAGATTACCTTCAATCCGTACACCCAGCTCCTTTTCAAAATCGGGACGCAGCTCATGGGGAATCAGATGAAGCGGGTCCTCATGCATCGGGCAGCCTTCAATCGCGTATACGGCTCCCTGATCCGTTCTCGAAAATTTCTCCAGGCCACGCTTTAGCAACGTGACCAGTGTCGATTTCCCCCCACTGACGGGTCCCATCAAAAGAAGGATACGCTTGCGCACATCGAGTCGCCTGGCTGAGGAATGGAAATATTCCTCCACCAACTTTTCCAGCGCTCGATCCAGTCCAAAGATCTCCTGCTCAAAAAATTTATATCGCTTATGTCCCCCAACCTCTTCTACACCAAAAGATTCAATCATCTTGTAAACCCGTGCATGAGCTGTCATCGCCGGCGTCGGGTCTTTCTTGAGTATCTCAATATACTCTCTAAAAGTGCCGCTCCAGGCCAGACGGTTGTTTTCCGCCCGGTACTCCGCAACGCGTTCAAAAATATTCATGCTCGGTTCCTCCCATGACTGCGTAATGACTATCCTCCACTCCGGATGATTATGGCTACACTCGTCACGCCTTTCAGGATATGATGCAATCCCCTTAAAAAAAGTGTAATACATACCTATGCAGATTGATTTCAGAATTGACCTATTTTTTGTGACAGGTCTCTCTGCTTTATCGAAAAAACCAAGGGATACACTGTGCTAAAATATACAACAACGACGCGGACCTGACGCATTATGGTACAATATAAGCTCGGAATAATGGGATAAAGGAGCGGGAGAAGTCATGGCGGTTCGGCATGAGACGGAGCTGTACGCTCCGGTGAAAGCCTTTTTTGAGAGCTTGGGATATGAAGTCAAAGGAGAGGTGCGCAACTGCGATTTGGTGGGTATCAAGCCAGGGCAACAGACACCACTGATTGTGGAGATCAAAAAGACGTTTAACCTGGCGCTTGTGCTGCAAGGCATGCAGCGTTTGAAACTAAGCAGCAATGTATATGTGGCTGTAGAACGGAATCGTGCCAAAAAAGGGGCCGTGAATCAGCGCTGGAACGAGCTGGTCGGACTGTGCCGCCAGTTAGGACTTGGCTTGCTTACCGTCACCCATTTCAAAACGAAACCGCCGCTCGTTGAAGTACTGTGTAAGCCTGCGGTACCTAGCGACAATGCCCGCAATGCAGCAGCGGTACGCCCGGGCTCGCGCAAGGAAAAGTTACTGAGGGAATTTCACGCACGCAGCGGTGACCACAATACTGGCGGCAGCACCCGACGCAAGCTGGTCACTGCCTATCGGGAAAAAGCGCTGCGCGTAGCGGCAGCCTTGCAGAGCTTGGGGGAAGCCGCTCCGGCGCAGCTCGCTCGCATAGCAGCCGTCAGCACAGCTGCTGCCGTGCTTCAGCATAACTACTACGGCTGGTTTGAGCGCGTATCCCGCGGCCGCTATCGACTGACTCCGTTTGGCGAAGCTGCCTTGGACGAGTATGCGGCAGTACTGCAAGAACATGGCATTAAAGCAGCCGCTGGAATGGACGCAGAGCTTGACGAGGACAGTGGACAGCGCCAGATTGCGGAAGCGCCAATCACTTACTCCACCGTTGCTGCGGAAACGGTGGATGACTGACATGGGGCGATGGTTTTTGCTAGCTCCGCGCAGTAAATTCACTAATCGTCTCACCGATCAGATTCATGCCCATAAGCAATTGCTCACGGCCCGGATGGCTAAAATTGAGGCGAATATGAGACGCGCCTTCACTGCCAACCGCACATAGCGCACCTGGCATAAAGGCTACACCTTTGGGTAACGCCGCCTTTAGCAGCAATGCGCTGTCCAGCCCCTCGGGCAACTGCACCCATACATACATGCCACCGGACGGAATATGATACGTCACGTCTTTCCAAAACGGGCGCTTGAGCAACTCCAAGATTAATTGAAGTCGAGTCGAATATTCCTTATTCAGCATCGCTAAGTGCTCGTGCCATTGAAAACGCGAGCTGGTCAACAATTGGAACAGCAGCCGTTGGTTCATCGTACTGGATTGCATATCAGCCAACTGCTTCAAGGCGTACATCCCTTCAATCAGCGGCGCAGGACCAGCAGCCCAACCCGTTCTCAGCGCCGGAGCAACGGTTTTATTGAACGAACCGATATAGAGCACTTGACCGCCCTGACCCGCATGATCCAGCGCAAATAGTGAGGGGTAAGTCTCTGCAAATTTTCGACTCTGACCATGCGGACTCTTGTCATGGGACTCATTTTTTTGCTTCAAATGCAATTCACCATAAGAATCATCCTCAACTACCAGTACCTCATGATGCCTGCACAGGTCCAAAATTTCCTGCCTCCTAGCCGCGCTCCACAAGGAGCCCGTAGGGTTCGTAAACGTTGGCGTGGCAAAAAAAAGCTTGGGTCGATAACGGATCATTAAAGCTTCAAGCTTATCAGGAATTACACCTTCCCCATCTGATTCTACAGGAACGACCTGCGCACCCTGCATAGATAGCACTTGTAAACATCCAGGAGATGTAGGGTTTTCGACCAATACCGGATCACGCTCATCCACCATCAGTCTTATGATCAGGTCAATGGCCTGCTGACTGCCTGTGGTGAGAAGGATTTGACCTGGTGGTACTCTTACTCCTTTACGCTGTTCCCACTCACCCGCAAGCCATGCTCGCAAAGGGAAATAGCCCTCCGGTTCACCATACTGGAGGGCATCAGGGCCGGAGCCAAACACATCATGGGCCGCTTCTTCCAGCAACTTCACCGGAAACAGCTCTTGTGCAGGTAATTCTTCAGCCAAAGATATAAAGGAGTGTCTTCTCGCATTTTCCCGGATATGACGCACTGGAGAAGCCAACATCGCAGCCGTTCGTGAAGCAAAGGAATATTGCATGAACATCCTCCTTCTCCTGAAAAATAGGTCATGATCTCCGGGCTGACGCATCAGGCATATAGCTGCTTCCTCTGACGCGCATATAAGGCATAACGTTCAATCGCCTGCGCCCGGCTGGACACGCCTAATTTTGCATAAATTTTACGTAGATAATTATCAATGGAGCGCCGGCTAACTTCGATCTCGATAGCAATTTTGTCATATGTAATTCCTTGTACAATACGTTCCATAATAAACACTTCGGTTTGTGTCAATTCGTCAAAAGGCTCGGATGCCATTAACGGCATAAAGGGCCAGTTTCCATACCGAATCCAATCCATCGGCAAGGAAGCAAATCCTTCGCGTAAACCGTTGATCAGATGGATTAACTGGCTCGGTGATGCCTGTTTGGATAACATTCCATTTGCTCCGAGCGAAATTAGCTGCTGAAACAAAGTAATATTATCCTCATCCGTCATAATAACAATATGGCTGTCCGGAGACAAGGCCCGCATTTGTGTCAAAAATGGTTCCGCCGTTCCCTCAGGCAACCTGTAGTCCATTAAAACGATTTCTGGTCGAATGGAGCAAGCCAGCTCCAAGCCTTCCGTTCCGGAGGAAGACATCCCTCTGACAAGCAAATCCTGCTGGTCTTCCAAAATAAGCTTTGTTCCCAGCATACTTGTAGGATGGATATCTATGATGACCACCTGCCATACTTTTCTCATATCTAAACCTCCTGATTTTACAAAAAAATACATAGTTAATAACGAAAATAATCCTAAAATTGGTGATTGCATATGTAGAAATTGCGCGAATGTGAACGTATAGGAAGCGAAAAACGTTTAAGGAAATTGTATCCTAGGACTTCCTTCCGATGCAATCTCTTTTTCCAATATTTTTATACGACTATTTCGCTTTTGCGAAATAAATAGGCCCATGATAGAATTGGAACTGCAAATAAAGACTGGAAATTTGACTTTACACGGGAGTTGAAAATCGTATGCAAGCTTCACCTGAACGTCCTTCTGCCGAAGCTCGGCGGAGCAATTCAAGAAAGGGGTTACCCATAAAGGCTTTTCTGCTATTTTGGTTCATTCTTATTATACTAGGTGCTCTCGCAACCTATCTGTATAGCAATCACTTGAAGCAGCAAATGCTAAACGAGATGCAAACCCATACAGACCAACAGATTCAAGCACTCAAATCTGACTATGAAAAGCAACTGACTGCTCTTTCCAAGGAAGTTAGCGGATTGCAAGGCAAAGTCCAGTCCTTCAATGAACTACTGACCTTCACGAAGGATAATGCAAACAATAAGACCGATAACAGTAATAAACTGTACACCCAATTAAACGAAGTCAAGCAGCAGCTCAATACACTTCAGAAAAAAATGGACTTGCTAAAATGAATGTAGACGCAAAACAAGTGAATCGGTTCTTTATGTTGGCCCTTGCTCCTTTTATCGGTTTGTTAGGGTGTATTTTGTTAGTGCATCCCTCATTGAGCTTTCCTGGGTCTACTTCTTCAAGTCTGCAAAAAGCTGAAGTCACTCTACAAACGCAATCAGTAGGCAAGCAGCTTGATGAAGCCAAGCAAACGGCAACGTACACCTTATCTACAATTCGCCGGACTTCTGAGCTCTACAAGCAAACGACCCAAACGATGAATCAGCTTGTCGTGACTGCCTCTACGCAGTCCAAGCGGCCCGCGGTCATCTATGATCGACGCATCACCGCCAAACTGGGAGTTCCCTATGAGCGGGTAGATAGCAACCGGATTACCATTGAATTGTTTAAGGTAAACCCGGGAATTTATCATGGCTACGCTATGAAGGTCAAACTTAAAGATCCTACTGCTATGAAAATGTCTTTGGGAAGTGACAAATTGGGTGGCTCCGAAACCACCATGCGTGCAGTCTTGAGACACGGAGCTATTGCAGGCATCAATGCAGGCGGCTTTGCGGATGGAGACGGCAAACGCTATCCATTAAGCACTACTGTCTTGAATGGCCACTACCTTACTGGCTTTCAGTCCAGTTTTAAGGATTTATCCTTCGTCGGATTGAGTAACGATGGCAAGCTTATCGGTGGCAAATTTTACAGTCAAGGTGCACTTGACAGCTTAAAGCCTACCTTTGGGGCTACCTTCGTTCCCGTCCTGCTGCAAAGGGGACAAAAAATGCCTATTCCTGACAAATGGAAAGTCTCCCCCAAGCGGGCCCCACGTACGGTCATTGGCAACTATAAAGATGATCAGTTGCTCATTATTGTCGTAGACGGCTACAATGAAAGCGGGGGTTCGGGCGCGACGCTCGAAGAACTGCAAGGAAAAATGTACAATCTAGGTGTTCAAGATGCCTATAATTTGGACGGAGGCGGTTCCTCGTCGCTTATACTTAACGGTCGAGTCGTAAACAAACCGTCAGATGGTAATTTGCGTCCAGTCCCTACTCATTTTTTGTTCTATAAATAGTTATGTGTAGTCTGCTACCAAATTAAATATGCTTGCCGACGTACGTCTCTATCCGAAAAAAAGCATCACGAACGAATGTCGTGATGCTTTTGCCTCATTTAGGAGGAATACTGTGTCATTTCTGTCAGGCATTGAGCACAAATATAACGGTCTTTGAAATCGTTCACTTGTTCTACTGACCCGCAGAATACACATTTTGGACGGTAACGCTCCAAAATAATGTGGTCACCCTGAACCAAAATTTCGACAGGATCTCCCTCATTCATTTGATATCTTTTACGCAGTGACTTAGGCAAAACTATTCTCCCCAGCTGATCAACTTTACGTACCACACCGGCAGGTTTCATCGTGATCGTACACCTCTCCTATTGAGTAATAACTTACAATTTCTTACCATGCGAAAAACTAGGTACAAAGACACTATTCTTTATGTAGTATTCGCTGTCTTTTTGTCGAATCCTGCTGATCACAGGAAATTTTATTACATTTTTTCATAAAATCATGAACCATATCAAAGTATGGTACAGAATGTCTATAATATTTTTATCGACCGGAAAGCCAATTATTATTAGCCCTAGTTGAGAAATTTCGCAAATTTTTGACCATACAAGCTTGATTTAAGCTCCACTGTCATATACTTTTGAGCAATAAAAGTGAAACTTTTATTAGCAACTAAGGTCCTGGTTCTTTATTCGCATTTATACTTGTTCACCTGATGCTCTTTATGATAAATCCAGAAAATCCATTTGTCTCAGCGCTTCATATACGATAATTGCAGCGGAATTCGACAAGTTTAGAGATCTTACTTTATCAGACATAGGCATCTTGATACATGTATCTGGATTAGCAGCTAACAATTCAGGAGGCAAGCCTTTCGTTTCCTTACCAAATACCAAAAAATCTCCATCCTGAAATGCAATATCACTATACCGCTGATTTGCTTTGGTCGTCGCATAAAAAAAGCGACCTTCCTGATATTTCTCCTGCACTTCAGCAAAAGACTCGTGATATTCAATGTGGACAGCGTACCAATAATCAAGTCCGGCGCGTTTTAAGGTGGCATCGTCGGTACGGAAGCCGAGTGGCTTCACCAAATGCAGATGAGTTCCGGTTGCAGCACACGTTCTGGCAATATTACCTGTGTTGGCCGGGATTTCCGGCTCGACAAGCACAATATGTAATGGCATCTCGTTTCGTTCCCTTCATCATTAAATTCATCAGACAAATAACCTACAGTTTAACCAAAGTGTATACATTGAAAACATACACATTCTTCTATTTTAACAAAATCAGACAGATATGAACATCAAACGACAAAAATTTCAACCCACACCACTAAAAGCCTTCCCCTATACACATTCAGGGAAGGCTCTACATTTACTTTTTCGATTTCAAATATCGTGTATCGAAATATATGTCGACGTAATCAACTGTTACGTTGCTTGAATCCGTCCATAAACTCGGCTAATGCTTGACAGTTCTCCAATGGAACAGCATTGTAGATCGAGGCGCGAAGCCCTCCTACGCTGCGATGTCCCTTCAGTCCGATGAACCCGGCCTGTTCGGATTCCTTAATAAATTGTTTTTCCAGATCCCCATTCGCAAGGCGGAAGGTTACATTCATAATAGAGCGATCAGCGCTGTCCACACAACCACGATAGAAGCCTTCGCTACTGTCAATACGGTCGTATAGCAAAGCAGCCTTCTGCTGGTTCACACGCTCAATACCTTCCAAACCGCCTTCTTCCTGAATCCATTTCAGCACTTCATTCACCATGTATATGGCAAAAGATGGGGGGGTATTGTAGAGAGAGTTATTTTTTTCATATGTGCTATAACGCAACATGGTAGGAATATTGTCCGGTGAGGAAGTCAGCAACTCTTCACGGGCAATCACGACCGTCACACCAGAAGGTCCCAGATTTTTTTGTGCGCCAGCATAAATCAATCCAAATTGAGTAACATCAAAAGGCTTGCAAAAAATATCACTGGACATGTCCACAATCAATGGTACGGAACCCGTATCCGGAAATTGCTTAAATTGTGTACCTTCAATCGTTTCGTTGGACGTCATATGCACATAAGCAGTATTCTCAGGCAAGTCCAAGGAATCCACATTCGGAAGACGCATGTACTTCTCATCAGCGGAGGATGCAGCAATATGAGCCTTGCCCAGTAGCTTGGCTTCTTTATATGCCTTGTCCGACCAGCTACCTGTCATTACATAGCTCCCAGTCTGTCCTTCGCGCAAGAAATTTAAAGGTAGCATTGCAAACTGCGTACTTGCGCCCCCTTGTAGGAATAACACCTTGTAGCCCTGTGGATTGCCCAGCAGAGATAACAGACGTTCCTGCGCCTCATTATGAACAGATTCATACACAGCTCCACGGTGTGACATTTCCATGATCGACATCCCTGTTCCCTGGAAATCTACGAATTCAGCTTGTACACGTTCCAGTACTTTGAGCGGCAATGCCGCTGGTCCTGCATTAAAATTGTAGGCTCTCTTACTCAACAAATTCCCATCCCTTCTCTACTCTGGTGTGGATATTATCGCTATGATAGCAGTATTCATAAATGCGTTCAAGACTTGTATAAAAATGTTTTCAATTTCATTTATGATGTGACAAAGTTGTGAATGTTAACATATTTAACATCTTTATTCTGTGATTTTCACTTTAATATTAAAAGGTCCCCGGCATAAGACCGGAGACCTTTTTTGAATAACAAGTGTTACCCGTAAGCTAATGTTTTTTATTCAAAGCAGCTATGCTATCGACTTATTAGCAGTCAAAATACAGGCTGTATTCGTGTGGATGAACACGGATGTTCACCGATTTAGCTTCAGAACGTTTGAGCTCTACATAGTTATCAATAAAGTCCTTCGTAAATACGCCGCCTTCAGTCAAGAATTCGTAGTCAGCTTCCAGAGCGTCCAGAGCCTCATCCAATGAACCAGGTACGCTACGGATTTTACCTTTTTCAGCATCAGACAGCTCGTAGATGTTGCTGTCAAGTGGACCATATCCCAATTCGATTGGGTTCAGTTTGCGCTTGATGCCATCCAGACCCGCCATCAGCATTGCTGAGAAGGCAAGGTAAGGGTTAGCCGTGGAGTCCGGTGTACGGAACTCGATCCGACAGCCTTTAGGAGTAACAGCTGCTACTGGAATACGTACAGCCGCAGAACGGTTACCTTTGGAAAATACCAGGTTAACTGGTGCTTCGTAGCCAGGAACGAGACGTTTGAACGAGTTGGTGCTTGGGTTGGTCAAAGCGATCAACGCAGGTGCGTGGTACAGAATACCGCCAATGTAATGAAGAGCCATTTCGCTCAGATTAGCATAACCACCTTTTTCGTAGAACAAAGGAGTGTCCCCATCGAAAATAGATTGGTGAACGTGCATACCGCTTCCGTTATCCCCAAAAATCGGTTTCGGCATGAATGTTGCCACTTTACCATATTGACGAGCTGTGTTGTGTACAATGTATTTATAAACGAGCAGGTTATCTGCTGTTTTCTTGAGTGTGTCAAAACGGAAGTTGATTTCCGCTTGGCCTGCCGTAGCTACCTCATGGTGATGGCGCTCAATTCTCAGACCTGCTTCTTCAAGCAAACGGCACATTTCACTACGGATATCTTGTTGGGTGTCTACTGGCGCTACAGGTACATATCCGCCCTTCACTCCCACTTTAAAGCCCAGGTTGCCGCCTTCTTCCTTACGGTTCGTGTTCCAAGCTGCTTCCTCGGAATCTACGAAGAAGGAGGAGCTATTCATGCCGCTTTCGTAGCGTACATCATCAAAGATGAAAAACTCGGACTCAGGTGCAAAAAATGCTGCTGTGCCGACTCCTGCGGATTGCAGAAATTCCTCAGCTTTTTTTGCAATGCCGCGAGGATCGCGGTCGTATTTTTCGCCATCTGGCGTAGCAATGTCACACAGAATATTCAGTGTAGGATGCTGAGTGAAAGGGTCAATAAAAACCGCTTCTGCATCGGGCAGCATAACCATGTCGGATTCCTCGATGCCACGATAGCCGGGAATGGAAGAACCGTCGAAAGCAACACCGTTAACAAATGTTTCTGCATCTACTTCGGAAGCTGGCAATGAAATATGGTGAGCACGACCAGACAAATCTACAAAACGAAAATCTACCCACTCAATATTATTTTCCTGAATTGTTTTCAATACGTTTTCAACGGACATGTCTTCTTCCTCCCAATTTTTCCGAACATTAAGTCTTATACAACCCTGAAATGTTCATGATCGAATGTTTTTTTCTGTCGTCATTATAAATCTCAAACATGACACGGGTCAATAGCTATGTAAGGTATTTTTTAAACTAATGTTAGATATGCTTACGCCCTTGATAACATTTGGATAGCACAAAAAGCCCGAAACATCGGGCTTTTAGGCAATTTAAATCTCATTACTGCGTTGCAGCAAAACTTTTATGCATTAATGTTAAACATTGGTTTTAGGCAATGGTACTAGGCGTGTGAAATGTTTTCCCCACAGCAGGAGCCAATATTTCCAAATCTTTTAGTAAATCTGAAAATTGATCCGGGAACAGGGATTGCACACCATCACCCGTCATCGAGTTGTCGGGATCTGTATGCATTTCAATAATTAGTCCGTCCGCTCCGGCAGCAACCGAAGCCTTCGTCATAGGAACAACCAATTCACGTCTACCCGTGCCATGGCTAGGATCAGAAATAACTGGCAAATGACTCAATTGTTGCAACACAGGGATCGCAGACAAATCGAGTGTATTTCTGGTGTAGGTTTCAAATGTGCGGATACCGCGCTCACACAGCATAACATTCGGATTGCCACCTGCCAGGATGTACTCGGCAGCATTCAAAAACTCGTCATAAGTCGAGCTAAAACCGCGTTTGAGCAACACTGGCTTGCCGCAAGTTCCCAACTTGCGCAGCAGATCAAAGTTTTGCATATTACGTGTACCTACTTGCAGGATATCGGCATATTCCGCACAAATGTCTACGTATTCAGGTGTCATGACCTCTGTGATGGTCAGGAGGTCGTGCTTTTGGCCGGCCTCAGCCATCATGATCAGTCCTTCTACACCAGTTCCCTGGAAGCTGTAAGGCCCTGTACGCGGCTTAAAGGCACCTCCACGGAGAACTTGCGCACCTGCTGCTTTGACCAATCCGGCAATCTCATCTATCTGTGCAGCAGACTCAACGGCACATGGTCCACCCATAATGACAAGCTCGCCCCCACCGATATTTACACCTTTAATGGAGATAACCGTATTTTCCGGATGAAAATCACGGCTGGCCAATTTGTAGGACTTCGATATTTTAACCACATTTTCTACGCCTTTCATTTGACGCAGATGTTCAGCCAGCTTGGGCTCTACGCTACCGATCAGTCCGATGATCGTGCGATCCGATCCCCTTGATACATGAGCCTGCAATCCTTCTTTCTCAATAACTTCAACAATAGCTTGAACTTGCTCTTCAGGTGTTTGAACACCAGCGATAACGATCATTTCTTTCTTCCTCTCTATGAAACATATTTTATTAACCAGTAATAGATTGATATTATGACACTTAGACGCTTGTTCGCTTTTAAGCTTTTATTCGTTAAAGCAACTATACCTGTTTTAGCTATACTCGTCAAGGTTTAATTATCCCGAATTATTCAATATTCAAACTTAGTGAAGCTACCGGATAATATCTATAAATTTAAACGATTGAAAAGCCGCTATCCGGATGGTTGTATCCGAATAACGGCTGTAATCAATTGCATACTATTTCATCGTTTTTGACTTCTCTCGTACAGGAGGCAGCAGTTTTTTCATATCTATGGTTCGCTGAATCTCCCACGTATCCGGGTTAGCCGCATCATACTGCTCCAAATACGTAATAACCTCTTTGGTAATCAGTGTCGGCGTTGAAGCCCCAGAAGTCACAGCCACTTTGGCTACGCCCTCAAGCCACTCTCTCTTCAGCTCGGTTACATCAGAAATACGATAAGCTGTTGTACCAGCAATTTCCTCCGACACCTGAGCCAATCGGTTTGAATTGTTACTGCGTGGATCACCGACAACGATCACCAGGTCCGCCTGTCCAGCTTGCTCAGCTACCGCTTCCTGACGTACCTGCGTCGCCAAACAGATTTCATTGTGTATCTCAGCACCCGGGAACTTCTCCAGCAGCTTCTTCATAATGTGCTTGATGTCCCATTGGCTCATGGTCGTCTGATTCGTGATAAGGATTTTGCCAGCTGGCAACGTAAGACTGTCGATCTCTTCTTCCTTTTCAATCAGATGAACATGGTCAGGAGCAATACCGATAGCTCCCTCCGGCTCTGGATGATTCTTTTTGCCAATATAAACAATCTGGTAGCCTTCGGCAGACTTCTCCCGAATCAGATCATGCGTTTTTGTGACGTCAGGGCAAGTCGCGTCTACCGTAGTCAGCCCCTTGTCTCGTGCCAGCTTGCGTACCTCTGGTGATACGCCATGAGCAGTAAAGATAACAGTGCCGCTCTCTACCTGGCTTAAAATCTCCATACGGTTCGGGCCGTCCAGTGTAATAATCCCTTCGTCTTCAAAGGAATTCGTGACATGACTGTTATGCACGATCATGCCCAATATATAAATAGGCCGGGGTAAGTCCAGATTTCTGGCTGCCTGACGAGCCAATACCATGGCATCGACTACGCCGTAGCAGTAACCCCGGGGCGAAATTCTGAGTACTTCCAAAATGAGCCCCCGCTTTCTTCGACACAGTATACAGCTCCGATAACTCGGTAGCTGTGGGCATCCAAGCCTTTACCGGCCAATTCTATGATGTAGTTGCCTTCCTATTATAGCCTATTCCAAAGGCGCGGAAAAGCTGACCGGAAGCCAGATGACAAATGTCGTTCCTTCTCCTTGACGCGTAACCACTTCCACAGACCCGTGATGTTCATCAATAATCCACTTGGCAATAGACAGCCCCAATCCAATTCCCTCTGTCACCCCGCGCGACTCATCTGCCCGGTAAAAGCGGTCAAAAATAAAGGGAACCTCACTCTTGTCCATTCCAATGCCCGTATCACTGATCCGTAGCCCTACCTGTCCTTGATAAACAATGGCATCAAATCGGACCGTGCCTTCAGGTGTGTATTTGAATGCATTATCAATGAAAATGAATAGCATTTGCTGTAAATAATCCTTGCTCCCATCCATATAAATACCATTCAGCAACGAAAAATCTCCCACATTCCATTCGGCCGTTCGCTCTAAAAACTGAGCACGACGGGCAACCTCACTTACAAGGGGTTCCAGCGCAACGGGAGTCTTATCGAACGTTTTCCCTGTGTCTGCTCTCGCAAGTGACAACATATCACTCACCAAACGACTCATCCGTTTGCCTTCATCTGCCATGTCATTTAATGCCTCCATAGAAAGCTCACGAATCATCTCTTCATCCATATTCGGTCGCTCTCCTGGTTCGGTAGTCCACATTTTGAGCAAAAAATCAACGTTGCCACGGATCGTCGTTAGCGGCGTACGAAGCTCATGGGAAGCATCAGCCACAAAGCGGCGCTGTGCACCGTACGCATCTTCCAACTCCTTGTAAAACACCTCTGTACGCCCCAGCATGTTGTTAACTGTCCCGATTAATTGTCCAATTTCATCTGGTGGTCCGTCATATTCAATCCGAACACTCAAATCATTACTGGATTGAATCTGATTTGCCCCCTCAATTACCTTGACCAGCGGCTTCATAGACTTGCGGGCCAGAAAGAGACCTGAAGTCGCAGCAGCAAGTAATGCAAACAACGAACCATATACAAGCACATTTTGCAACCTGTTCATGAGTCGATCCTGAGAGCCCGTGAATTGTCCTACCTGTAGCAACCCGACTACCAAGCCCAACTCCTCGGACTTAATGGGCTGTTGGTAAATCATAAAGGTATCCCCATTTACGTTCACACGCCGGATTCCCTCATTTTGAACTGCTCCTGTCGCTGTAGATGGAACAGGGAAGGTGATATTGAGGTCTTTCATGTTTTGGGTGGTTTTGGTAACACCTGATGTATAATTGTAAATTTGTACATATAGCTGTGAATCATCAATTCCACGTTCTTGCACTAAACCCAAATCCAGATTGGGGACTTCAAATAACCCCCCTTTAATTGTAAGCAGTAGCTGCTTGTTAATCCGTGGCGCCTGAGTCGTAAGCTGACTTTTTACTTCATTGTATGTGTAATAATAAACCAGTCCGTAAATAGCCAGACCAAAAATGACAAGCACTATAGCCAAGATGCTCGAATACCAAGCTGTCAGCCGCCACCGAATAGACATATTACACATCACCTCTTAAAATGTAGCCAGCTCCCCGAATTGTACGAATGAGACGTTTACCGCCATCCTGCTCCGTTTTTTGTCGTAGCATGGCAATATATACTTCGAGCACATTCGATTCTCCGCTATAGTCATAGCCCCAAATTTTGTCCATAATCAGATCACGCGACAGAACACGCTTCGGGTTTTGCATGAACAAATGGAGCAGTTCAAATTCTTTGGCCGTCAGTTCCAAGCGTTTGCCGCCACGAACCACTTCACGGGATTCGTTATCCAGTTGTAAATCCTCGAAGGTAAGTCTATTTCCGTTATTGCCCTGTTGTTCGGTTTTACGCCGCAAAAGCGCTCGCACTCGTGCCAGCAACTCCTCCAGAGCAAACGGCTTGACGAGATAATCATCGGCCCCTAGATCCAAGCCTTTAACCCGATTCTCAACCTCATCCTTGGCTGTAAGCATTAGGACAGGTACCGTGCTCCCCCCCTCCCGCATGCGACGGCATACCTCAAAACCATCGACTTGCGGCATCATTACATCCAGCACGACTACATCAGGCTCAGCTGTCAGCATTTTATTTAATCCCTCTGCTCCATTGGCGGCTGTCAGCACTTCATAGCCTTCAAATGCCAGTCCTCTGCGCAGCATGGAAACAATTTTTTCATCGTCATCAATGATCAAAATAGTAGAACGCATACACGATCGAACTCCTTTATCTCTTCTTTTCCCTCTATTGTAGCAGGAGTACACGCGCGTAGCATCTTGCTACTTCATACAGCAAGAAACGGAAGGGATCTTCCTTCCGTTTCTTGCGTGCACATGTTCATTTTTGTAAAGTTATCATCTTATTGCTGGAGCGTCGAGCTAAAGTCATTTTTATTGCCTATTTTCAGTTGAACATCTTTTTTCTGCCCAGCTCGTTCGATGTTAAGCGTCAGTGCTGTACCCACTTTTTGTTTTTGAATGAACTGGATCAGCTCTTGTGACGTGCTATAAGGCGTGCCATTGGCTCCGATAATCACATCGTAAGGACGCAGATCAGCCTGATAAGCTGGTGATTTGTATATAATATCTCGTACAACCGAGCCTTCGGTCAGGGTTGTTCCCAGTTCTTTGGCTACTTCAGGACTCAAATTTAACAGACTTGCACCAATGAAAGGTACAGGTTCTTTAGGGATAGGCTGGTTATTTTTCAGCTTATCGACGACTTCCAAAATCGTATTGGACGGAATCGCAAACCCGATTCCCTGTGCGTCTGCACTAACAGCTACGTTCATACCGATAACTTGCCCTTGCAGATTTAACAGCGGTCCACCAGAGTTACCAGGGTTAATGGACGCATCCGTCTGAATGAGATGCTTGTATTGCGTCGGTTTTCCAGTTGATTCACTATTAATGGTGATCGTACGTTCTTTCGCACTTAGCACCCCGGCTGTTACCGAATGCTCAAAGCCTTCAGGGTTGCCAATTGCGACCATCCACTCGCCGACTTTAGCGTTATCCGAGTCACCCAAAGTTACTGTCGGAAAGTTATTTTTGCCTTCAATTTTAAGTACCGCCAAATCAAGATCAGCATTTTTGCCCAAGACTTTGGCTTCGTAAGGCTTATTAGTTCCCTCTACTGTAACCTGAACCACACTCGCGCCTTCAACAACATGGTTGTTGGTTAGGACGTAACCCGATTTATCAAAAATAAAACCGGAACCAATACCAAGCGGAGTCAGCTGTCCGCTGTTGCTACCTTCATTTTCATTACTGTTACCGCTGCTGCCACTGTCACCATACTGATTACCGAAAAAGTATTGATACAGCGGGTCATTGTAATAAGGGCTGCTTTGTCTGCCGCTGCTGCCACTGGTTTGTTTGGCAAGCGTTTCGATTTTGACGACTGCCGGTCCAGCCTTAGCCACAACAGATTGAACATCAGCGGTACCTGAAGGCATCACAGCCGGAACTGCGCTTGGAGTCGAACTGGTTGTTCCCGAATTAGTCGTTTCTCCGCTTTCAGCTGCCGCCGAAGTCAACGCCGTCTCGGGTGTGAACATATTTGTTCGGTCAGCTGTATACATCAATACCGTAATGACCAGCATCCCGGCCAAAAAAGATAAGAAAATTGTTTTCACCTGCGACTTGGGCTTATTCGGTTTGAATTGCCAGTTGCCGCCATTCCGACCCGAACCATCCTGTTGCTCAGGCATAGCACGATGGTATGAGGGAGGAAGGGGTCTTACTGCCTGCGGTGGCGTGATCTCAACATCTTTTTCCACCGACTGCCCTTCCTTACGTTGTCCGTCCGATTGAACTGAAGAAAAAGGGCCGTAAGAATAATAATATGAGGAACCGTTCAAATCGTTTTGCCGAGTTACGTTATCGGTATCAACCTGATCGTTGTCGTTCCGGCGTCCGGAGTTATTATTTTTAAATTCGTCCATTGTATATCTCCTCCCAAACCCTATGCTTCAAGGTGGTGTTGTTTAACTGACTTTATTTTGCACTTTAAACCTTAATTCCACCTTAAAAACAATTAAAAAGGAGATAAAACCTTAGACCTATTTGTACCTAACCACTTTTACTCAAAACGAAATGCCCCGGATATAATCCGGAGCATTATCGATTGTATATGCTTTTTTATTTCGTGTTAAAGTTTTCGTCGAACTTTTCATTCGGTGTTTGAGCATTGTTTTGAATTTTGTTGCGACTAGAGTTTTGAACTTTTTGTGCTACTGCACCTGTACCGCCTTGATCTGTTGCAAATTCTTCATCATACTTCTCATTTGGTGTCTGGAAGTTGTCTTGAATTTTATTTTGTTCAGACTGCTTTACCTTTTGTGAAACAACACCTACCGTATTGTCTTGTGCAAATTCCGCTTTGAACTGATTTCCTGTGCTTGCATTGAAGCCTTTGTTCGTGAAAGAACTTCCGCCTTGAATTGGCATAATTCTCAACCTCCCAGTATGTTTTGTGGGATAAACTCATCCCGCAACATAGTATGTGATGTTGGAAAAAACAATATTCAAGGATTATATGGAAGCATCCAGTGTCGCGGTCGGAATGGTTTTATGCGTTTCTATCGCCTTTTGGAGCGATTTCACCATCTTTTCCGTACATTTTCCGTTCCCTTTTTTTATAATTTGAACATCCACATCTTTCTTGCCCCATTCAGAATACACCTGCCGGGTTGTTTTAAAATACAAATCAATTTTATTGCCCTTAATCGCAGAACCTGTATCTGCTACAATCCCGTATCCATAACCAGGAATGTACAATATGCTTCCCAAAGGAAACGTTTTGGGATCAGCCGCAATCGTAGACAGTGTGTTCTTGTCACGACGCACTTTTACACCGGAATACGTAATACCGTAACCAGGATGACTTGGCCGTTTGCCAGTCGATTCATAGCCTGCTGTATATCCTGTTGCTGTGACCGTCATGGTCGTAATAACCTGCTCTTCGCGTGGAGCTAAAACAGGTGTGGACTGCCATTTCTTATGCTGGACCGGTTCTTTGTGACCGTAAACTTCATTGCCGGGCAATACCAGACAGGTTGCGATTAACACGGTTCCCAAAATCCGTTTCCATACCAACATGGATCTCATAAAAAACCTCCCCTTGAGGCAAAGGCTTTCCAGAAATCCATTGGTTTATACGAACAGATTATTATTTTTGAACATCCTGACCTGGATAAAATCTGCTCAGCTTCACTTTATCTTCAAAAATATGCAGGAGTGTCCGCACTATGGGGGTGTGCTCATCGTCTGTATGCAATATAATGGAAGCAGGAGAAATCGAAATAAGGGTGCTCACGATTCGATCCTCGACCTCCATTTCCAGTTCAATGCCTGGCATCTCGACAATGATGTCATCTGCATCGGGAGTCGGTATCGGCACCATGGCACTATCCAGAATCGTAAAATTATGTCCGCCTTGGTGAAGTACGTGTACGAGCGGAACTTTGCTTTCCTGAAAAAAAACAAAATATTTAAGCAACCCCATAAATTCTTCGTATTGCCGATCTGCCCAGAATTCTTCCATGGCATAGTCGACGATTTCTTCAAGCTCTTTTTTATACGCATGGAGCCTAAATTGAATCAGTCCTTCCAAATTGATCACACGAAGCTCCTTAAAATCCTTCTCCAGGAGAGTGGTCAGCTTACCATGACGCTTCAAACGACCTCTCGGGCCATCATCGTTTAACAGTGAACGAATCATACTGCGAATTTGCTCTGTATCCTCTTTCTCCAGCAGCGAACAGGCTTTGGTGAGAATGAGATTAAGCAGCCCCCACTCCTTGACCTCGATAATATAATCCGCTATTGCCGAAGACATGATGCTGTATACACAGGGGAGAAAGCTTTCAAACGCCGAATTGCTTTCTGTGCCCTTGCAGGTCCATGCCACTTTGTTGTCCAGCTGTCTGAAAGTGAATCGAAATCCGCGCCGTGACATATGTAGCCCCTTTGTTCTACTTTTGACCACTTCGTAAAACCGGTCGGTTTCCTGATCTCCGTTTGTATTGGTCCACACTGTAAACAGTTCCATTGGCTCACTCCTTTCGATCACTGCTTTCAGTATATGGCGGCCTCTGAAGGGTTATACGAAGTGAACGACTGGAAACAGAAAGACATAGTCAAAAGAGGATGATCAGGTTTCAAAAAGCCGGTTGGCGTGTTATAAACAATTACTGTGGTATAGGAAAAAAACGAAAGACGTTTGAATATTTAGGGTGGGGTATGTTAAGGTTAAATTAATATGAATTTTTCACAAGAGGGAGGAGATAAGATGTCAACGATGCTGAACATGCTGCGTACATTCATGATCGTCATATTGAGCCTCGTTCAGATTTTGTCCCTTCCTGTGACGTTTCATGCGGAAGACACTACTCAATCCCTTCAGTTTACTGCGGGATCTTCTCTCCTGTCTCATGCTGATGTTTCCTCGTTAGAAACCGATTCTCACGGTCTGGAGCACCATCCCAAACCAGCTATACGCAAATCCTCCCCTTTACTTCATCTGGTGATCGCTGCGGCCAAATCACTTCCCTTTGTCATTTTGATAGCGTTTGTGCTGCTATTGAGCATCCCTAAACTACGTCTGCCTTTTATTCCTGTCATTTGCAAACTAAAGAAGCAATTGTACTTGTTCCCCATCAAATTTACCTCTAGTTATGTGGCTTAACCTCCCTTAAGCATGCACATCACCACATTTGCATGTCTATTTGTTAACCGTTCCCAATAAGTGTAATACGTTAAGTATATTTATCAGGTTTTCTATGTTAATTTATAAAATTTAATACAAAAAGAAAGTTTTCATGTCACTCCCAAAGCATGTGATTTATTTCCCATACCATTCATTTAAATAACGTATCGTACAGGAGGCTTTACAAATGGATATTCGAGAGTCTATTTTGCCAGGAATCGGGATTAAGTATCGAATAGATGCAGAGAGTGGCGACCGAATTGTCATTATTATTCATGATGATGGCAGGCGTGAGTTGTATCACTTTGATTACGAGGATTTGGAACAAAGTATTTCTATGACAACCCTGAATGATCAGGAAGCACGATTGGTAGCCTCCATCATCGGGGGTATGACATATAAGCCGAAACAGCTTGAAAGTGTAGAAATGACGTTTGACGATTTTATTATCGAATGGTACAGAGTGGAATCTCACTATGCAAGTGTTGGCAAATCCATCGGTGAGCTGGATATTAGACAAAATTCGGGAGCCACTGTTATTGCCATTGTGGAGAAAAAGGGAATGAAATATGTAAATCCTGGTCCTGAAGTGATTATTAACGATGATGCCACTGTAGTTGTTGTTGGGGAACGCGATCAGCAAAAACGCTTTAAACAAATCCTTATGAACGGAAGCGGGTGATTGGATGGATCATCTGGTATTTGAGGTTGGATTGGCTATTGCTCTCATCGCTGCAGCCGGACTTATTTCCTCCAAACTGCGCTTCTCGGTCATCCCTTTTTATATCCTGATCGGAATGGCAGTTGGACCGCATGCGATGGAGCTATGGCATTTTGATTTTCGCTTTATCGAAAGCGCCCCTTTTATTGATTTTATGGGAAGAATCGGAGTGCTGTTTCTTCTCTTCTACTTGGGTCTGGAGTTTTCAGTAGGTCGGTTAATTAAATCAGGCCGCTCCATTGCCGTGGGTGGCACCATTTATATTGGCATCAATTTCACACTGGGGCTGGCTCTTGGCTTCCTGAGCGGCTTTCCTGTAGCAGAAACACTGGTTATCGCCGGAATTACAACCATATCATCCAGTGCTATTGCTGCGAAGGTGCTGGTAGATCTCAAGCGGACTGCCAATGCTGAAACTGAAATGATTTTGGGCATTATTATGTTCGAGGATGTTTTCCTCGCCGTATACATCTCCATCCTCTCCGGATTGGTTCTTAGCGATTCATCCTCGCTCGGGGGTGTACTGCTATCAGCGCTAATCGCGCTTGGCTTTATGCTTGCAGTCATTATTATCGGTCGTAAGGCCGTCCCTCTGTTAAATCGGATTCTCCGTATTCGCTCCAATGAGGTATTCGGACTTGTTGTTTTCGGCTCCCTGTTTCTGGTGGCTGGTTTTTCGGAAACGATTCATGTGGCGGAAGCTATCGGCGCCCTGTTAGTCGGTCTCGTACTGGCCGAAACGGAACATGCCAAACGGATCGAGCATTTAATTGTTCCTTTCCGCGATTTCTTTGGCGCTCTGTTCTTTTTCAGCTTTGGGCTATCCATTGATCCACTGTCCCTAGGAGGAAACGCGATATGGCTTGCGCTGGCAGCAGTCGTTCTCACGTTATTTGGGAACATTTGGGCAGGAATGTTGGCTGGGCGTACGGCCTCCTTATCTCCCAAAGCGTCAGCAAATATCGGCCTGACCATTGTGGCACGGGGTGAATTTTCGATTATCATGGCCAACTTGGGTAAAGAAGGTGGTTTACTTGATATTGTTCAACCTTTTGCAGCCATCTATGTACTCATACTGGCCATTCTTGGACCACTTCTCACAAAGCAGTCAAAACCTATTTTTAATATGTTAAACAAAATATTCAAGTTCAAGGACCCCCGCCTACGAAAAGAAGAAAGTAACTCGGCGTAACTGTAAAGCTGGATACGACAATCCATAGGAGGGAAGGCTATGCCGCACGCTATTAAACATGCCGAAACTCTATGAGGCGGCTTGTGAAGCCCGCTTCAGAAGATGCGAGCAGGTTCCCTGTCTTTTATACGGTGATTGGCGGAATTACGGCATCCGTCGGTCTGGAATTGTTTTTGCATCCGCATGATATGATCGCTGGAGGCGTCACGGGGATCTCCAGACTCATGTCGCTTTATACACAAGAGCATTTTGGGTTATTGCTATTCGTTTTGAACTTGCCACTCATGCTGCTGTATTCATTATCCACTCACAAACCCATGCTGCTCCGTGCACTACCCGGCTTGTTCGCCTTTTCAGGCTCAGCCATCATTCTTTCGCCTTTTCCGGCAGTGAGCGGCCATGCGGTCGTATGTGCTTTGGGCGGCGGAATCTGTATCGGTCTTGGCGCAGGGCTGGCAGCTCGTCACGGTGGTCTGCTTGATTCACTAGGACTTAACGAACCAGGCGATGGCCGTCCATCCACATTGTTGCTAACACACCGCAAGATTCCGTTAATACAGATTGTTATGCTATGTAACGGTCTGCTGCTCATTACAGCTGGCTTTGTGCTAGGCTGGGAGCCAGCTCTATATTCAGCCTTATCCTGCCTCGCCGCCTACGAAACGACCCGGCTGATGTTTACCGGTCTGACGCGTATGGTTTGTGTTGTCAGCAAGAAGCAGCCAACCGTCGAGGATGCTATATATCGCAGGTTGCGTATACACAGCACGCCTGTTGAAGGCTCTGCCCAGATAGAGGGCAAGATCAAAAGCGAATCTGAGGATAAAAAAGAACAAATGGTCATCGTTTACAGCGTTCATCTGTTGGATTTGCAGCGCTTTAAGGCAGTCATCCAAATGGCAGACCCGCAAGCTGAGATCATGTATATGAAACGATGGAAAGCATAGCAAAGTAACACATCAAAAAAACGCTTATCTGCACTAATCTATGTATAACGATTAGTACAGATAGGCGTTTTGTAATGAACACTATATTAACGGATATTAATTCTGCATGATAAAATCATGTTCAATACTGCTGGCACTGTCAAAAGTACGAATAATATCATAACGGGTATTACGCTGTGCCGGAATGTGACCCGTCTCGCGGATCAACTGTAAAATGGATTCAATGTTAACCTTATACGTTGCGCCTGCAGCGGAAACTACGTTTTCCTCAATCATGGTGCTACCAAAATCATCGCAACCGTAGTACAACGATTTTTTACCGATTTCAGGTCCCATAGTTACCCATGAGGATTGAATATGCTTGATGTTATCCAATACAAGACGACTGATCGCAACGGTCTTCAGATATTCCTCCGGCGTCTGACGTTCCTTCTTCAGGTTGGTATTGTCTGGCTGGAAGGTCCAAGGAATAAAGGCCAAAAATCCTTCAGAATTATATTTGTTTTCAATGCATTCGTCCTGAGCATCACGAACACGCAACAAATGCAGCGCACGCTCCTCCATCAACTCGCCAAAGCCAATAACCATCGTAGCAGTCGTGTTCATCCCAACCTTATGAGCCGTTTGCATGACATCCATCCAATCACGCCAAGAGCCTTTGAGACGGCTAATTTTGCGGCGTGTGCGGTCATCCAAAATTTCTCCACCTCCGCCCGGAAGCGAATCCAATCCAGCTTCATGAATGGCGCGGATTGTTTCTTCCATAGAAAGACCAGATTTCTCCTTCATTTTGTGAATTTCAGCTGGCGAGAAGGAGTGCATCGTAATATCGGGAAAACGCTCCTTGATACCTTTCAGCAAATCGGTATAATAACTGAACGGCAGATTCGGGTTCACACCGCCTTGCATTAGAATTTCGGTGCCACCTACTTCCTGCGTTTCCTTGATCTTCTGAAAGATCACCTCATCCGGCAAAACATAACCTTCATCAGAACCTGGTCTACGATAAAAAGCGCAGAAGCGACAGTATACGTCACACACGTTTGTATAGTTAATATTTCGTCCGATAACGAAGGTTTTAACGGGATCGGGATGCATGCGATTCATGACTTTATTCGCCGCATGACCGATTTTTTCTACCTCGTCTGATTCGAACAAAGCAACGGTATCCTCTAAATTCAGGCGTTCGCCGCGTAGGGCTTTATCTAAAATATGGTCGATTACACTCATGGTGTATCCTCCTTCGCTGTCACAGGGCGACGAAATGAACGACAGGACTTATGAACGAGAATGCTTTCACAAACCTGCGTTCGAACCCTGCCGTAATGTATGTTCATGACTAGCCTTGTATGTTGTCTGTGCTATTTAGCATAGTAAAACCTAATGATAATACTAACATATCTTTAGGTAAGGAACCATACTTATTCCCGCTTCTTTCTGCTTTTCACCTAGGAAAACAGGCAACTGCCAAGCTTATCTCAACGTTGCATATAGCCAAAAAATAAGAAAACAGAACTGAAAAGTGTCTTTTTTCACACTGTCGTTCATGTTATTTTATAGAAAACAGCAAGCCTCCTGAAATACTGGAAACTTGCTGTTTAGTACTGTACATATTTGCTCTCAGCGTGAAAACGACAAAGATGCTGCGGATGTGCTAACGCTCTAGCGCAGCGCCTCATCCAGATCACTGATCAGGTCGTCAATATCCTCCAAACCTACGGAGAAACGGAGTAGTCCGTTCGTAATCCCGCGCTCCAATCGTACACTATGGGGCATAGCCGCATGTGACATCATCGCCGGATACGACAAGATGCTTTCCACAGCTCCCAGACTCACCGCTACAATTGGAATACGTACGCGACTGAGGACTTCTTTTGCACGCTCACCAGAACCCACATCAAAAGATATCACTGCACCATAACCGCTGGATTGGCGCTCATGAACTTCACGCCCTGGATGATTCTCCAGACCCGGGTAGTATACCGCCTCAATGTCGTTGCGCTCGTTCAGCCAGTTAGCGAGCTTCGCTGCGCTCTTTTCGCTGTGAGCCATACGAGCCTCCAGTGTCTTCATACCGCGCATGAGCAACCATGACTCCTGCGGAGCCAACACGGTACCCAGTCCATTTTGGAGCTGCTTGATTTGTCTTCCCAACGATTCGGTACGTGCTACCGCAAGTCCTGCCAGCACATCGCTGTGTCCGCCCAGAAACTTGGTCGCACTGTGCAATACAATATCAACTCCCTGCTCAATCGGACGTTGATAATAAGGTGTCATAAAAGTATTATCCAATAACGTTAAAAGCCCGTTGTCCTGTGCCCAAGAAGTTATTCCTGCCACATCGGTAATTTTGAGTGTCGGATTGGACGGAGTTTCCATATATACAGCCCTTGTATTCTCCTGCAACGCATCTTTCACAAGGTTGAGGTCCGTCATGTCGACGAAGGTCGTTTCGATATTCATCCGTTTCAAAATGGAGGTCAGCAGTCGATATGTTCCTCCATATACGTCCTCGGAAACAATGACATGATCTCCAGCAGACAAGAGCATAAATGTAGTAGAGATGGCCGCCATACCTGATGCAAAGGCAAAACCGCTGGCTCCTCCTTCTAATAAGGCGATGTAATCCTCCAAAGCTTGTCGTGTCGGATTACCTGAACGGCTATAGTCATGCTGTGGAGGATTAAAAATATCGTGATGGTGGAAGGTAGAAGCTTGATAGATCGGGACGCTCGATGCCCCCGTAACGCTGTCAATTTCAGAGCCAAAATGCAGCAGCTTGGTAGCGAACTTCCGCTCTTTGTTCAGATCCTGCCCGATCCTCCTCGCATCCTCTATCATTGCAGCTCTCCTCCTTCTACTTCTTGACGTGCCGCTTCCAACGCCGAACGTAAATCTTCAATTAGGTCGTCTGTATGCTCAATGCCTACGGAGAAACGCAACAGCCTGTCATCTACCCCGACTGCATCCCGAATTTCTGCTGGTATGTCCGCATGTGTCTGCACAGCGGGATAGGTCATTAACGATTCCACACCGCCGAGACTTTCCGCAAACGCAATGAGCTTAATGTGACGAAGCAAAGGTTCCACATAACGAGCATCCTTTACTTTAAAGGAAAAGATACCCGTATTTCCGCTGGATTGTTTATTTTGAATCTCACGACCTGGATGGCCTTCTAGAGCTGGATAAAATACTTCCGCCACAGCCGGATGCGTCAGTAAATAGTTAGACAGCACTGTTGCATTATGCTCGTGTCGGTCCATACGCAGCGCTAACGTCTTCATGCCCTTCATTAACTGGTAGCAATCGCTTGGGGAAAGCACGGCCCCTATGGAATTGTGCAGGAATGCAATTTCAGCTGATAGCTCTTTGCCTTTGGTTACGATCAACCCTGCCAGCACATCGTTGTGTCCGCCCAAATATTTAGTTGCGCTATGTACCACAATATCCGCGCCCAGTTCCAATGGCCGCTGGAAATATGGCGTTAGCAGCGTATTATCTACAATGGTAAGCAACTGATGTTGTGATGCCCATTTAGCCACCGCTCGAATATCAGTAATCATCATTAACGGATTTGTAGGCGTTTCTATGAATACAGCTTTGGTATTCGGTCGACATGATCGTTCGAGTGCTTCAAGATCGTTCGTATCCACATAACTGGCTGTTACACCAAATTTAGATAGAATACGCTCCAGCAAACGATAGGTCCCGCCATACAGGTCCAGCGATACTATGAGATGATCTCCCTGTCCAAACAATGCAAATACCGTTTGCAGTGCCGCCATACCTGAGCTGCATGCAAAGCCTGCATCACCCGATTCAAGTGCAGCAGAAGCCTCTTCCAGTACCTTTCGCGTGGGATTGATCGTCCGAATGTAATCAAATCCTGTGCTTTGACCCAGACGGGGATGGCGGAACGCCGTAGATTGGTAAATCGGGTAATTAACAGCCCCGGTTACTGGCTCCTCTACTGAGCCGATTTGTGCCAATCTGCTTTCGATTTTCCACTGTTTCTCACTCATATGAATCCTCCTGTTCACTTCCATAGTGGGTGCTATAACCAATCCTGCAAAAATGGATGTCAAAAACTATACTGCTGCGCTACTGCAAGGTGGTACTGTACAAGGGTAAACTACAAGCCCCTTTTTTAAATCTGGGGCCCGATATCGTAAGGTGTTTCTTGGTATACATAATAGTTCAGCCAATTCGAGAATAATAAATTGGCGTGCGCCCGCCAGATTGAGGGCGGTGTGCGCTCAGGATCATCATTTGGGAAATAATTTTTGGGAACTTCAATATCCATTCCTTTGGCCACATCGCGGTCGTATTCCCATTTCAGTGAAAGCGGGTCATATTCAGAATGCCCAGTTACAAAAATTTGTTTACCGTCAAGCGTGGCTACGAGGTACACTCCAGCTTCCTCGGATTCGGATAAAACTTCTAATTCGGCGATATGATCAATATCTTCCCGACGAACCTCCGTATGTCTGGAGTGAGGGGCATAAAACAGTTCATCAAAGCCGCGTAACAATTTTACTTTAGGTTTTATCACGGTGTGTGGAAATACACCGAAGCATTTGTAGTCGAGCCCATATTTAGGGACATCGAAATGATGGTATAAGCCTGCCTGTGAGGCCCAACAGATATGCATGGTCGAAGTTACATTCGTTTTCGTCCATTCAAAGATTTGCCGGATTTCCTCCCAGTAGTTCACATCCTCAAACTCAAGCTGTTCAACCGGGGCTCCTGTAATGACCATGCCGTCAAAACGACTGTTCTTGATCTCGTCGAACGTTTTATAGAACATGTTCAAATATTCTTGCGATGTATTTTTGGATACATGAGACTTCATGTGCACCAGCGTGACATCCACTTGCAGCGGCGTATTGCCGACCAGGCGCAACAGTTGGGTTTCCGTCGTTTCCTTTGTAGGCATTAAATTCAAAATGGCGATACGCAACGGACGAATATCCTGATGATAAGCCAAGCTTTCATCCATTACGAAAATATTTTCGCCCTCCAGCACTTCCTTAGCAGGTAATGTGTCTGGGATTTTAATCGGCATGTAAACTCACTCCTTGTTAGGTAAGTTTTGCGAAAATCGTCTTGTTGAGATGCCGGGCATATAATAAAAAGACCTTTCTCTGGTTAGAGAAAGGTCATATTTGTATCCATATGCGCCTCTCTCATCTGTCAGGGCAACGCGCTTTGTACAAAGCGCGCGTCCTGCAAGAATTAGCACCGTGCGATTAAAATCGCCGGTTGCCGGGTATCATCGGGCTAGTCCCTCCACCTGCTCTTGATAAGATTTCGCTATATTCATTTTGGGTTCACAAAGTTCTTGTTGTTCACTTTAATGCATCGGCTGGGCTTCGTCAAGATGGGACTTGCAAATTTGTAACCTGCATTCACATTTTGTCTACCTTTTCCATAGGTTAAATCATATCCCTCCTATCGCTAAAGCTCTTGCCACTACTGTTGATTTTGCCCATGATTTTGCGCTTGAAAGGCCGTAGGCCGAGCGTTATACTATACAAGTGCTATTAGGCAAAAATATGGAGCAGTAGTGCAGACTTGAGTGTTTCCTGCGATACTGTGGCAATCTAAAAAAAGAACATTTGAGAGGTGAATCCGGAATGGAAGGCGACCCGAGTCCGAATAGGCGGCGATCCCTGAACAACAGCATAGGAATGACTTCAGCTTGCCGAAAGACGGGACGCCAGGCTCTGCATGCTCCAAAAGCCTCCGGCTTTTGATGAGAGTGCACGCTTACCCGCACCGGCTAACTGGCTAACTGAGTCCATTCCTTATGCTTAAGGTAAACGTATTTCCGTTACGGCGGAGCATAAGGAGTGACGTATATGAAAATCCGTTTGGTCAACAACGGGGTTTTTACCCCTGTCGAAGAAATTGAAATGGCGCTTACTGCACCGGCAGAAGGTTTTTATTGGATTGATGCCGATGTCGATGATTTGGCAGTGCTCCAGCCTTTATTTTCCATGCATGATCTTGCAGTAGAAGACTGTTTGAGTGAAGAAGAACAGCGTCCGAAGATTGAAATTTATGAAAGCCATTATTTTATCGTTGTAAATAGCATTCGTTTTGATGATGAAGAAATATTTTTGCGAGCTTTGAACATTTTTCTCGGCCGCCATTTTATCATTACGGTGACCAAGCAGAAAATCAATGAGCTTCGTACCCTCAAGCCTATGCTGTGGGAGCAAGAAGTCAGCCAGCCTGACCGTTTTATGTATCTGTTGGTCGACTTAATTGTTGACAACTATTTTCTGGTTGGTGACCGGATTGAGGTCCGCATTGAAAAGCTGGAAGAAGATATTCTAATGCATACGAAAAAGTCGCATTTGAACGAAATCATCGGCTTACGCAGTGAGATTCTGTGGCTGAAAAAAGTGTTGGGCCCGCAAAAAGAAGTCATCAATACCCTGAACAAGCGGGATTTGCGGCTCATCGACGATCAATTGCAAAAATATTTTAGCGACATTTATGAAAATGCTGTGAAAATTTCGGAGACTTTCGAAACTTACCGCGACTTGATGGGTAACCTTCGAGAAGCTTATCAATCCAGTATCGCCAACCGTGCCAATGAAATTATGCGTGTGTTTACAGCAATTACGACCGTATTTATGCCATTGACGGTCATTACCGGAATATATGGGATGAACTTCGATAATATGCCTGAGCTTCATACACGTTATGGCTATTTTGTCGTCATTGGTATTATGGTGGCATTAGGCGTCAGTATGTTCTGTATTTTCCGTAAGAAAGACTGGGTTTAAAAATAAAAGGGGAAAAAGTATCGAATTGGATACTTTTTTCTATTTTCAAGCTTGGTCATAAAAAGCAGCAGCCGTGTCCTGTGAGGAACTGGCTGCTGCTTTTTAGTATGTTGGACCCTGAATATACTTTAATACCTAGCTTTATCCAACCAGTTCTATATTATCCAACATGTCGGTCGGGTACCTGCTGATGACGAAACCGTATACGGATCAGACGCAGACGCTCATAAATCTGATCCAGTCCTGTTTCGGTTGCCTTTTCTTCCCCATACACTTTCAGCATGACGGGCTTGAGCAACGTATCCCCCAACTCTTCATAAGCAGACCAGATAGCTGCCTGCTCCGCCTCAGATACATTCACCAATTCGTTGTGGATCAGCTTCTCCATATCAATACCATCTCTATCCAAATGCTCCACAGCTTCAATCATCTCTCTACGATGCAAACCTGTCTTCATTCCGATATGCTCCAGTGAAAGACCGTCCGAAATGCCCTCAATAATCGTTCTAGTTAAGCTGAATTTGTTCAGCTCCTGCCTGTACTGGTTCTCTTTTTGCTTGTATAACCATGACAAAAAAACTTCTTCTTCCAGCGTCTCTGTTACCCAGTTCAACGGAAATGGCGTGGTGCGGTCATTTTGTGTCGTAATAGCCAATAGCTCCGTCCCATATTGCGACACCTTACCCTGACCCATACCAGGCAGCTCCAACAGTTCTTCTTCGGTATGGGGAAGATAAACGCTAATGAGCCGAAGCAGTCGATTCGTAGCGATAAAATAAGGTGCTTTTCGTTCCGTTGCTGCTTTTTGCCGTCTCCACATCGTCAATTGCTCATACACTTCATCACGTGGATACAAATCACTGTAGCAATACAGCTTTTGCAGCGTCTGTCCTCGCCCTGATGATCCTTCTTGCTCATGAAATACGCCATGGATTAAGGGCCTGTAGCCCTCAGCCATTTTGAGCGCCAGCTCATGACGGTATACATGCAGTAATTCCTGCCACAAGCTGCCCTCATACCAAAGGTCGTCTATACTTTCATCCGGGACATGGTGTGTGCTCCAGCCTGCACTCCATCCCCCTTCATGCTGCCCAATCCATACCTGAGCAAAGTCCTCATAGCCCTGTTCATTCCGTTTGGACAAGCGATTTAAAAATACTATCTCCATGATTTCTTCCTCCCTCATATCGTTGAAAGACAGTCCCGCACAACACAAAAACGCAAAAAAAAGCACCTATCCTGCGTATTCGCAAGAAAGGTGCTTCCCTTTTTGAGCCGTACTATACTGTTGCCTATATAATAACCGTACCTTGGAGTGCCGTCAACCCTAAATTCTAATGATTCAGCTTTTCCTTTGCCAATGCCAGAGCACCACACAATCCAGCATTGTCACCCAATCCTGGAGATACGATATATTGCTCAATATCTGTTGTCAGACTCGAATGCTGCACGTATCCGTTCAAAAGTTCTTGTAGTTTGGTACGAATGAGCGGGAACAATTGGTCTTGCTTCATTACCCCCCCGCCCATAATAATTTTTTGCGGGGACAGGATTAATACATAGCTCATTAAAGCCTGTGCCAGATAGTGCGCTTCCATTTCCCAGGCCGGGTGATCGACAGAAAGCTCATGTCCTTTAACCTTCCATCTTTTTTCGAGCGCAGGACCTGCTGCCAGACCCTCCAAACAATCTCCGTGATACGGACATGTCCCCTCGTAAGTATCTTCTGGGTGACGACGTACCAGAATATGCCCCATTTCCGGGTGAGATAATCCATGTATCAGCTTTCCACCAACCAAAGCACCTGCCCCGATGCCTGTACCTATCGTGATATACAGACAGTTGTCCAATCCTTTGGCGGCACCCCAAATAGACTCACCAAGTGCTGCTCCATTCACATCCGTATCAAACCCCATAGGCACATCAAAATGCTCTTTCAGTTTACCAATCAGATTGTAATTTCCCCAATGTGGCTTTGGCGTTGTTGTAATATAACCATATGTATCACTACCTTCGATAGGATCAATCGGCCCGAACGAGCCTACGCCCAATGCTTCAATGCCCTTGCCTTCAAAAAATGCGATGACATTCTCCATTGTTTCTGCTGGTGTGGTTGTTGGAAAGCTCGCTCGTTCCAGTACCTCTCCACGTTCGTTGCCAATTCCACATACAAATTTGGTACCGCCTGCCTCAATTGCTCCCAATACTGTCATAGTTGCTGTTGTCCCCTTTCGATAATCCGGTTCTCTCTCCACTATATTCACCTGAAATGTACCTGAGGTCAATCCCCTAATCGCAATTGTATATAATCCTTCACAAGACGATATAACTCCGTTAACATAACGGTATACAAATAAGGACACTGACGCATCCAGCCTCAGCATCCCTATATAACTTACTTTACTTAAATTGTCGTACCAAGCCTAATAGCTTCATTATGATCCGGTTGCGACACCCATCAATGTACACAAGCTTTTCATTTCAAGCTGCTCAAACTTGTCTACAATTTGCACGTGATCCAACGTCAGCAGACAACTATCCAAAGCACATGCTACAGGTACACCACAGTGAATTTCAGCGAGTTTGCGTGAAAGATGCAGCATATCCAAATCACTCTCAATTTTTTTGCGGACCGATGGTGTTAATTGATCCAGATTCTCCAGAATGCCCTCAATAGAGTCGTATTCCTGCACCAGCTTGAGTGCCGTTTTCTCACCAATACCTCGTACTCCTGGATAATTATCGCTTGCATCCCCCATCAGGCCTTTAAGGTCCACCACTTGGCGTGGCTTAAGCCCTTTTTCAGTCAGCAGGGTCTCCGGGGTGTATACCATATAATTGCCGTGACCCTTTTTCATAATAATGACCCGTGTCCGATCATCCACTAATTGAAGTAAATCATGATCTCCCGAGAGAATCATTACATCCATGTCCTCATTTTGCGAATAATGGCGTGCAAGCGTACCGATACAATCATCGGCTTCAAAGCCTTCCGCTCCAATGTTGGGAATGCCGAGGCTGTCCGTCACTTCACGAATCAATGTAAATTGGGGAATCAAATCATCTGGTGCGTCGGCTCGATTTCCCTTATACGCAGCAAAATGTTCCCCACGGAATGTCGTTCCGCCCATATCCCAGCAACAAATAACATGTGTAGGATTAAACGTTTGGACTGCATCCCAAAAATATCGAATAAAACCATATATGGCGTTCGTTGGCACCCCAGCTTTTGTACGACGGATATAACCGTTTGCGGCGGTTGCATAATAAGCGCGAAATAGCAGGGCCATGCCGTCAACCAGCATTACGGATTGTTCATTGCGTTGTGTCACAGATTGTATTGCTCCCATTCATCATAATATTTAACCCCCACAGTATAACATATCGTGGGGGTAAATTGGGCGTTATTGAGCTCCCCATGTGCCCTCAAATGTTTCCTCTTTGAACCCTACCGTTACTTTGTTACCGTCGGTTACAATCGGGCGTTTGATTAATCTTCCATTTGAGGATAAAAGCGAAATTTGCTCTTCACGGCTCATGTCTCCCAGCTTATCTTTCAGCTTTAACTCTTTGTACACCTCACCGCTAGTATTGAAAAACTTTTTCAGCTCCAGCCCGCTTTTGCGAATCAATTCTTCCAATTCCTCCGGGCCGGGCGGCTGTTCAAAAATAGGAATCAGTTCCGTCTCATGCCCCTTGTTTTGCAGCCATTTCACTGCATTACGGCAGGTACTGCATTTAGAATACTGATATACTTTCAGTTGGCTCATCGCTAGTTTAACCTCCATTTGGTTTTCTCTTAAAAGCTCCTGCATTTCAGCCATATCGTCAGGTAGAGGAGCATAGAACGTCAGCCGCTCCCCGGTTACAGGATGCTCCAAGGACAGCTCTGAAGCATGTAAGGCTTGTCGAGGCATCCTGACATCAAGCTGATCATATCGCTCACGTTGCGCAGCATCATCAGGTGTAATCCGGTACATTTTATCTCCGATCAACGGGCAGCCGATATAAGTCATATGCACTCGAATTTGGTGCGTACGCCCGGATTCCAACTTTAGTCCGATACGGCTTCCCCCGTTCCACACTTCCTCCAGCTTATACAGCGTAAGGGCAGGATAACCATCCGGAGTCACCATACGCAAATGCGGATCATCCGGGTTGCGGTCAATCGGTCCGTCTACCTTACCTTCCTGCAGCTCAGGGCGCCCATGCACCAGAGCCGTATAGCGCTTATCCACCGTTCCCGCAATCATCTGTTCAGAAATATGCTGGTGTACATATGGATTTTTGGCTACGACCAGCACCCCCGTCGTCTCCTGATCAAGACGATGAACAGGACGAAACCGGAACAGCTCCCCCTTGGTCTGCCAATAATGCACAACCCCGTTAGCCAGTGTTCCTGTGTAATGACCATGAGTCGGATGGACAATCATGCCCGCCGCCTTATTCACCACTAACAGATGTTCATCCTCAAACAATATCTCAAAAGGAATGGGTTCAGGTAAAATATCATCAGAACGCTCGCGCTCCATGCGAATTTCTACTCGATCCCCGGATTTCACCTTTACGCTGATGTACACACGCGTCCCGTTCAGCATAATACCTTGCTCGGTCAGCTTGAGTTTGGATATTAACTTTCGAGAAATGTTCATACGTTTTTGTAAAATAGTCTTCAACAGCATGCCCTCCTCCTCCGGAGGGATCGTATATACGATAGGTTCATAGTACAAGCTCATCACAAATTCCCGGTTGCCTCCTTATTTGCGGAACACTTTTTTGCTGCGCACATATTCGACATCGGGTACGCCCTGACGGACATTCGCTGTGCGAGCGACGGCAAAGAAATAATCGGAAAGGCGGTTTAAATACCGACGTACCGCCGGATTGATGTCCGTATGTTTACCTAGTGTAACCGCACGGCGTTCTGCGCGTCGGCAAACCGTACGGCATACATGAAGCGTTGAGGATAATGTGCTACCACCTGGTATAATAAAACGCTCCACCTTCGGATTTTCCTCCTGACATGCATCAATCCAACCTTCCAGACGCTCTGCCAGCTCGTCCTTCACCTTATATTTGCTTTCACTGATTTTAACAAATGCCAAATCCGAACCACAATCAAACAGCTCCTGCTGTATTTCTTCCAATTGAGTCCGAATATCCGCAAACTCTTCCCCTTCGGCAAAGCTGATCGCTTGTCCTACAAAGCTGTTCAGCTCGTCAATTGTTCCGTACGCTTCCACACGATCATCATCTTTGGACACTCGACCGCCGATCACAGAAGTTTGTCCTTCATCACCTGTTCTAGTATAGATTCCCATTCCATTTCATCCCCTTTATCATTCCGTAAGTGCTTTCAGCACCTTGATGGCTTCTTCCTTATTGCTTGTACGAGGCGGAACGGTAGCAAATAATGTTTTGGAGTTATATTTTAGCTCCTTAAACATCTTCATCTGCTCCACCGGAATTCCGAACAAATGAGTTTCCTTGCTCACATCTGTTCCTTCTTCCTCCTGCCCCTTCTTCTTAAATACGCCGCCCTCGAACACGCCCCGGGCATACGTCTTCTTGTCAAAAGCATCATCTAACGGCAGATTCGAACCATTCTGTCCATACAGCTTCATGTCCTCTTCCGGCAAAAGAAACAGATCATGTTCCCCGGCCGCATATTCTACAACCAGCTTCTGCTGGTTATACAGCGGACTGACTGAAATCTCAATAGTCGGAGCCTGTTCACCCAGCTTATCCTTAAGCTTTTGTGCCAGCTCCTCACGGATGACTGAAGCATCCCCTTTATCCATAATAAAAATGGAGAAGCTGTCCTTGTCCCGTCCCCCACATCCAGCCAATAATACAAGTGTCAGCATTCCGATGATCCACGGCGATAGCCTTTTTAGCCCCGCTCTCATATGTACGCCCCCTCTTCCATGCCATTAATATATCATAAGTTGTGAACGCAAAAAAAGAAGGCTCGACGGCCTTCTTCTTACATTTGGCTGACTTCACACGGTTAAACCTTGCATTCCGTACCATACAGCTTCATATATTCATTGATTTTCAAATCGAGCTTGCAGCTGATCTCAATGACAAGATCAGAGGTGAAGGACTGCTCTTTCTGAAACGTCCGCATCATCTCATTGCGCAGGAACAAAATTTCATCTTCCAGAGAAATGTCGTATCCTATTGAACTAGACGAATTAAATCCAACATATGACATGAGCATTCCTCCTACAATTGAAAAATTGAACTTCCTGCTATCGATTTCAAATTATAGCATAGAAATTTAGAAATAAAATACTATTTTTTATGAATTACCCATAAAAAATAATTTTAACCTTCTTTTCTTACTTTTTCTACAAAATGACCAATCCGATCCAGTGCCTCCGTCAGCTGAGCAACAGAAGTCGCGTATGAGCAACGAAGATAGCCTTCGCCTCCCAAACCGAACACATTACCTGGTACAGCCGCAACTTTAGCCTCTGCCAAAAGACGCTGTGCAAATTCATCTGAGCTGAGTCCCGTGCTTTGAATACTAGGGAAAACGTAAAAAGCCCCTCTTGGCTCATGGCACTCCAGGCCGATTTCCCGAAACCCTTCAACCATCAGACGGCGACGCTGATTATAGGCTTCTACCATACGATCTTTCTCACCCAAACCATTCCGCAACCCTTCCAGTGCCGCAACTTGCCCCATAGAAGGCGCACACATTACGGTGTACTGATGGATTTTGAGCATAGCGGCAATCAGATCGGGATGTCCGCATGTATATCCAATACGCCAACCTGTCATGGCGAAGGCTTTGGAAAAACCACTGACGAGAATTGTACGATCCATCATACCAGGCATAGCCGCAAAACTGACGTGCTTCTCTCCATAATTCAATTCAGCATAAATTTCATCAGAAATGACGATCAAATCATGCTTTTCCACGACTTCGGCAATCGGAAGCCAATCTTCATAAGTCATCGTAGCCCCAGTTGGATTGCTCGGATAGCATAAAATCAGCACCTTGGATTTAGGTGTAATTTTTGCCTCCAGCGCCTCAGCCGTCAGCTTGAATTCATCCTTAGCAAAGGTTTCAATACCTACCGGAATCCCGCCTCCAATTGCAGTGATTGGAGAATATGAAATGTAGCACGGTTCGGGCACGAGAATTTCGTCGCCAGGTACAATTAACGCACGCAAAGCAAGATCAATCGCCTCGCTTCCCCCAACGGTCACGATAATCTCATTTTTAGGATCATAACGGACTTCAAATTGCTCATTCAGATAATCACTGATCGCTTCACGCAGTTCTGGCGTTCCCGCATTAGACGTATAGCTGGTAAAACCTCGCTCTAATGAATAGACACAGGCTTCCCGCATATGCCAAGGGGTTGTAAAATCCGGTTCGCCTACACCAAGGGTAATAATATCCTTGTTGCCACCCACCAAGTCAAAAAACTTACGAATACCCGAAGATGGGATCTCGCGCACCAACGGGGACAAATAGGAACTCATAGCTTTGTTACTGTCGGTAAATGCTTCTGTTTTGAGATTCATCATGATCTTCCTTTACGGCGAAATCATCAGACGATTATCTTCCTGATGGTCCTCAAAGATAATTCCGTCCTGCTTGTATTTTTTAAGCGTAAAATTAGTCTTGGTAGACAAGACCGAATCAATAGGCGACAGTTTCTCCGACACAAAATTAGCGACCTCACGAAGATTGCGGCCTTCAACCTCTACCAGCAAATCGTATGCTCCGGACATGAGATAGACCGATTTAACTTGCGGATACAAATAAATCCGTTCTGCAATCCCTTCAAAGCCTCTTCCACGCTCGGGTGTAATTTGCACTTCGATCAAAGCGGTAACCTTTTCGTCGTCGACTTTGTCCCAATTGACTACAGCGGCATATTTGACAATCACGTGTTGGTCTTCGAGCTCTTTCATTGAGGTGCGTACATCCTGCTCGTCAACCCCCAGCATAGTAGCCAATAGAGTCGGGGTTCTTCTTGCATCTTCTTTTAACAATTCCAGCACTTTTAATTTCAATTCATTCAGCTCTGTCATTCTACATAAGGCCTCCATCGAAAGAGATTACTATACATCATACAATACGCACTTTAAACCTGCAAAGAAAAACCGTCCACTCCGGTAAACCCGGCAGGTGGACGGCTGTTATGGGAATCTGCTTCAAAAACAGAAAATCCCGTTTACATATAATAAGGGTTGTTTTGATGTGTAGACTGGCCTTGCTGGTGCATAGATTGACCATATACTCCCGCGGATGTCGACTTTTGCTGAATGAACTGTTGGCATTCTTGTTGGGTCTTGCGAGCTTCTTGAATCTGTTTGTCCAAATCGATGCGCAGTGCTTTAGTTGGAGTGGCGTACATATTATTTTGGCTCATCAGATGATACAAATCACCTTGCAGACGCAATGTATCATTCGTAAGGTCGGTGAACATCTGACGCACAGACGGACAATTGGATTCTGTCGTCGCCGTTGTGTACTCGCGCACTGTACGTTTCATATCAGCTAGAATGGTATAGAGCAAGTCTTTTTCGGGCATAAATGACATATTGTTTTGTGAATACATCTTGTCATACCTCCTTTATTGGTAATCCATAATTACTGCTGCGGTTGCATTGGAGCAAGCTGCTGATGCTGTTGCAGGGCATTGGAAAGCAGATTCAAGTGGTGCTCATGAGTTCTTGCCATTTGCATACAGGCCTGTTGAATGACTGGTTGCTGTATGGACGCCGCTGTCGCTGCACATTGTTTTAACAGTAGTTCTTCATTGGAGATGGAGTCCACGATGTACTCCAGCTCTTTGCCTGACAGGGGTTGCATGTTCGTAGATTGCATAATCTCTGTGCCTCCTTAAAAGTTTTGTTGCACGCTGGTTATCTTGTCCGTTTGGCGAAATACTATGTACACATAAGAAATACTACATATTGCCTATGAGGAGTGCTATTTTATATGGAGTTGATAAGCGGGAATACATATTGGCCGAATACATTGGAGCAGGCGCTGGATTTTCCGCCTTTGGCAGAGGATTTAAATTGTGATGTATTGATCATCGGGGGAGGGATGGGGGGGGCCATCTGCTCCCGGTTATTGGGAGAACGACAGGTAGACACCGTGGTTATTGACAAACGCAAACTGGTAACTGGAAGCTCTTCGGCCAATACTGGCCTGCTGCAATACAGCAATGACAAGACCTTAACTTCTTTCATCAATACGTTTGGTGAAACGAACGGTGTACTGTTTTACCGCATGTGCAAGGATGCACTAGATCAGTTAGATAAGCTGGCTGCCACACTGGATACAGACCCTTTCTTTATTCGGCGAAGCAGCCTGTACTATGCAAGTACACTAGAAGATGTACAGGTGCTTCAGGAAGAGTACAAACAGCTAACCCGGTTTGGATTTCCAGTGGAGTACTGGGATGAGCAACAAGTGGCTACCCGATTTCCTTTTCGAAAACCGGCAGCCTTGTACACACACGAAGATGCTGAGGTTAATCCATTTTTGTTTGCCCAAGGACTATTGCAATCCGCCAGCCGTCTCGGTGTACGCCTATATGAGCATACGGAAGCCAAGCATTTTGAATTCAATGAAAATGAAGTCGTTTGTCATACCAGCGGTGGAATGATCCGAGCGAAAAAAATCATTTTTGCAACGGGTTATGAAACACAAGAGATTAAAACCGATCAGGGAGCCGTTCTGCAAAGCTCTTATGCTATCGCCACCAATCCAATCGGAGATGCTCCCTTGTGGCATGAGCAGTGTCTGATCTGGGAAACGGCCCGTCCTTATCTATATATGCGCTCCACACCGGAAGGACGTATCATTATTGGTGGTTTGGATGAACCTGTATTGGACGCCAACCAACGTGAAATCAGGCTACTACACCAACAACAAAAGCTGCTGCAAGCACTACAGGAGCATTTTCCCAGTGTGCCATTTCAGATCGACTACGCTTGGGCGGCTGTATTCGGCTCCTCTCACGACGGCTTGCCGTATATTGGTCCACATCCGCGTTTTCCAAACTGCTATTTCTTGGAGGGTTACGGGGGAAATGGGACGGTTACGAATATGATGGCCGCACAGCTATTGGCTGATGAACTGACGGGCGCACACCGACCTGAAATGGAGCTGTATTCTCTGACCCGTACGACCAAACCCTCGCCAGAAGCAACAAAACCAATGGTTTAACATATGAATACAAAAAGAACCTCCTTTCGCCTATATAAGTGAATTCTGAGGTTCTTTTTGTATTGAATTTTCCTGTTATTCCGTTTGCTTGCGCCAGCGTTGTGCATGGGAATGAGAATTGCTTCGCTTTGTCTTCTGTTCCATCTTCAGTACATTTCGCATAAAAAACCAGCCGATCACTGGCATTAATGCAAGTCCAATCAACAACCAAATCATCGCTGTAGGAGCCTTGCTGATACTTAGGACGCCCAAGAAAATGAGTGTACCGGTCAACCGGCCTACCATTAAGCACAGTTCACGCAGTACAACCAGTTCCACTCTCTGATTCGCATCTCCTTCACTCGTACCCATTAAATCAAAACTCGCTGAGATCATAGGAATTAAATACAAGGGCAGGAATATAGCGGTGCCGATCCCCATAATCAGTAGCGTGATATACTCCATACGCCATAATAAGGGTAACAGCGCAATTACCAACAATACAGCACCCAACAGCATACCAGCCGAGCGATAGTGTGGCTTGAGCCATTTTCCGACAGCCCAAAAGCTGAAAAATGAAACCGCCGAGGTGATAAGTGAAAACTGTGCCAGCTTCCATTCCTGTTGAGTAGCTACATACACGAGCAGCGTAATCAGGAAGGCAAAAACCCCTTCACGGATGCCCTGGGTAACAAGCGATAACGACAAGGGACGCCACATGCTCCCTTTTTGTGACAATCGTTGCTTAGGCTCCTTCCAATTGTAATTTCCTGTCGGCTTACGCTTGCGAAGAAAGAAACTAAGTACCACTCCTACGACATAAAAAGCTAAGGAAATACTGAATATTACTCGATAACCCGCATCATCCTCCATACGAGCAATAATCCAACCAGACAGCCAAGGACCCACGATACCGGAAAACGAACCCAGCAGACCGACCCATCCGTTAAAATGATCGCGACTTGCCTGATCTGTGACTTCGAAAAAAATGACATTAAACGCCAGCCAGAATAAACCTAATGCTGCACCCAATAACATTCCGAGCGGCCATATGTAGTTTACAGCCTGCGGTCCCGTATATAACACGATTAAATAAAACAGACCGGACAGTGCTGTCCCCACGCGCAGGGCATTCATTTTGTTATGTTCCTTGACCCATTTCCCAGCCACCCAGACCATAATTCCCAGCGCAATTTGTTGGCTGACATTAAACCAGCCAATCATCGCGTAATCCTGCCTGCTCTTCCATAAATATACGTTGAGAAATGTGCCTGACAATGCTGCTGCAAACACAAACAATCCATTCAAGCTTAATAGCAGAATGGATTGTCCGTTCAGGTTTGATTTCAATGCAGTTCCCCCTAACCGAAAAATCACCAATCAGCTTATTTCAAGCCAGCTTGTTCAAAGATTTCTTCGATTAAGATGCCCGTATTGAGCTTGAGCCTATCCGGGGGATTGCTATTTAATTGTTGGAAATACCGCTGAGCTTCTCCAGCATCCGCAGTCGGTCATTCTCTGACAATGTGTGCTGGACATGAAAACAGCTAGGACACACATAAACATTCAAGACGAATGGCAAGTCCAGAACAGGTTTGCCAAGTGCTGGCGACATCGACGGTTCAAAGCCTTCTCTGGTTACGGTTTGCGAACCCGCATGCAGCATGTACTCTCCACATTGGGAACATTCAAGAACCTCATCTTGTCTGTCGAGTATTTGTTCAGCGCCTTGTTCATAAGCCATCAGATCCGCACCGCTTTCTTCAAATTTTTGCAAAGTATGCAGCACCGGCAGCTTATGAAGCTCATTATCCTGCAACAACGGTGCATCAACCGGTTTTTCAACTACGATTTCATCCTCTGCCTCATATAAAATATCCTGCTCTTCATCATCACCGAGCTGAATACTCAATGTACGATAACCCTTCAGGTCTTCTTTTCCATGAGCGTGAGGCGCCGGGGTTACAGAAGTCACATGATCATGTTTCGTCTCTTCATGTCCATGCTCACCGGCATGTCTATGAACAGGTGGAGAAACAGACTCATCTTCATCATCATCAGTGATGTCAGAGTACCCTTTCAGATCATTATGGCAATAGGGACACTCTTCCTCAGGTCCCAATTCTTCATCCCAAATAATTTCCATGTTACACCATGGACAAATAGTCATTTCCAAGCTTTCTCATCCTTCCGTTCCAAGCGTATACCAAGCTCTAGTATACAGGATGTGTCAAGTTACACTGGCACCGATCACATAAGATAACGATATTGAAATAATCATGGAGAACAAGCCGACAGCACGGTTATCCTCTTTAATCTGTTGATCGATAGAAAATACCGGTGTCAGAAACTCAAAAAGAAAGTACGCCGCAAGTAGCAGTAAAAAGCCAACGAACGACCAAATCATCGTATCGTACACGCTCGATTTGGCTTCCATTGCAAAGCGGAGCACGTTGCAAATACCGAACATTTTCCCTCCCGTAGCCATGGCTACTGAAACATTGCCGCGCTTGATCTCTTCCCAGCATTTATAGCGGGTTACCAGCTCAAAACACGACAAAAATACAATTAACTCCAGCACCGCCACCGAGAAATAACCCAGCATCATCCCCAACGGATGTGACAGCAATTCATCAATCGCCATCTTCACTTCGTCCCTCCCGTTCTACCAAGCGTTCCCGGGCAAAGCCGCAACCCATAACTATTCCAATTCAGCAACGGTTACGCCTGTACCGCCTTCATTGTAATTACCGATACGGTAGCTTTTCACATGTTTATGCTTGCGGAGGTACTCCTGAATACCGGTTCTCAGAACACCCGTACCTTTGCCATGAATAATGTGTACCTGACCCAGATTGGCCAGAAACGCTTCATCCATGAAGCGATCCACTTCCATCAAGGCTTCCTCCACGTTCGCCCCCCGAAGATCAAGTTCACTTCGTACGTTATCATCCCGTGTCCGTTTAACGCCAGTGACTGGCTTTTGAACTCTTGGAGTCGTTGTTTGGGCAGGTTGCAGTAGTTCCAGATCATCCAGACTGACCTTCATCTTCATGATCCCCAGTTGAACCACAGCTTCCTTGGTACCGGACAGTTCAACCACGTGGCCTTTTTTATTCAGACTGTGAACGGATACTTCATCGCCAGCCATGATAGAACGAGTACGCGTAGCGGCCGGGCGTTTGACGGTACTTTTCTTGCGTTGCTTCGGTTCAGCCTCATCCAGTTCTCTGCGAGCTGCAATCAGCTTGTGCTCCTTAACCGAGGCCCCTTCTTCCTGAGCCAATTTACGCAAATCAGTAATGATTTTCTCAGCTTCGCTACGAGCCTTATCCACGAGAACTCTTGCTTCGTCCTCAGCTTTTTCCAGCATACGGTCCCGTTGGGACTCCAGCTTATCCAGCTCCATCTGATGACGGCTACGCAATGCTTCCATTTCTTTACGCAACTGCTCTGCTTTTTCCCGTTCTTGCTCAGCTGTCAAACGGTTCTGCTCCAGTGACGCAATCATGTGCTCAACGCGCTGGTCTTCTTCTGTTACCTCACCACGGGCATAGTCTAATATGCGCCCTGGCAATCCCAATCGCTCGGCAATGGCAAATGCGTTACTTCGTCCGGGGACACCGACCAGAAGGCGGTAAGTCGGGCTTAATGTAGCGACATCAAACTCCATGCTTGCATTAATAATTCCTTTACGCTCGTAGGCATACGCCTTCAATTCACTATAGTGAGTCGTCGCAACCATACGGCAACCCATGGCATGTATATGCTCCAAAATGGACACAGCCAAAGCCGAACCTTCCGCGGGGTCCGTTCCTGCCCCCACTTCGTCAAGCAATACAAGACTTTTGGGCGTCATATTTTTCAGGATGCTAATGATATTGGTCATGTGGCTGGAAAATGTACTTAAGTTTTGCTCAATGCTCTGCTCGTCACCAATATCAGCATAGATTGCATCAAATACACACAGCTGGCTTTCATCCTCGACAGGTACAAACAGTCCAGACATCGCCATCAAACTAAGCAGGCCAATGGTTTTCAGGGTAACGGTTTTCCCCCCTGTGTTCGGTCCGGTAACGATAATGGAGGTGTATGAATTGCCCAGCTCCACATCTATGGGAACGACCTGCTCCAACGGAATTAGAGGATGTCTGCCTTTTTTCAGCTTCAAGTACCCTCGGTCATTCATTAAAGGCAAGGTTGCTTTCATTTCACGGGCGAGACGCGCTTTTGCAAAAATAAAATCAAGATTGCCCAAAATGTCCACATCATACAGCAACATATCCGCTTGTTCTGCGACAAGTGCGGTCAGCTTTTGTAAAATGACTTCAATTTCACGCTCTTCTCTCAGCCTTGTTTCCCTCAGCTTATTGTTCATGGCTACGATAGATTCAGGCTCGATAAACAATGTTGCACCTGACCCGGATTGATCATGAACAATTCCGCCAAAATAAGAACGGTATTCGGCCTTAACCGGGATCACAAACCGATCTCCACGAATCGTAATCAACTGATCTTGAAGCATTTTGGATACAGTTGAGGAACGAATCATGGAATCCAGCTTCTCACGAATACGCACTTCTCCCGAGCGTAGCTCCCGACGGATTTGTGAAAGCTCTGTGCTGGCAGAATCCAACACTTCTGCATTTTCGTCAATACAGCCTTTGATGGAGTTTTCTAAACTTCTCTGCTCCGAAAGCTGCTCACTCCAATACAGCAATGTTTCGACAGGATTTTCTTCATGCAAACTTGTCACGTATACTTGTATACGGCGTGCGGCCTGAACCGTTGTCCGAATGCCAAGCAACTCATGCGGGCTTAATGTTCCACCAATACGGGCACGCTTCACCGCCGGAGTGATATCCACTACTCCGTTAAATGAAGGCACTCCTTTGAGGCGATCAGCAGCATAGGCCTCATCCGTACCTTTCAGCATTTTCTTGATATGCTCCAAATCATCGCTGGGCTGTAGCTGAAGGGCTGTCTGTTGTCCCGTTGCCGTTTGGGCATAGTGACTTAGTTTATTTAGAATTTTTTGATATTCAAGGGTTTTGAAAATTTTAGAGTCCAACTTCACTACTCCTTTCACTTATATCTATATTATACCGAAAGCAGCAAACTTACGCTATTTGCCAACTCTGTTTTACACATAAGAAAGCTCTTCATGCCACACACTAACCTTTGTCTAACCCTGATTCAAAAAACAAAGGAGGTTATTCCGTGAGCATTCTCGGGCACATTGTACGTTTCATCGTTGCCGCTCTGGTGCTGATGGTCGTAAGCTGGATCGTTCCCGGATTTAGTGTAGGCGGCTTTTGGAGCGCGCTGATCCTAGCCATTGTCATTGCCTTGATTGGCTATATCGTCGAGGCGGTGTTTGGTCGACGCGTCTCCCCATTTGGACGCGGTATCGTAGGTTTTCTTGTGAGCGCTCTGGTGATCTGGGTCGCTCAATATGTCGTCGCTCATGTCAGTGTTTCCGTTCTGGGCGCATTGCTCGCTGCATTGGTTATCGGGATTATCGACCTGTTCATTCCGGTATCGACACCGTTTGAAGCCGGTCGCAAAAACGGGAATTAATTTCAGTAATCGCTTCTGGCAAAGCTGTCCCGAAGCAGAATTCATCTGCCAAAGGACAGCTTTTTGTCATTTACACCTCTGAGTGGATACAATAAACAAACAATCCCCGGCGATGAGCAGCCGGGGATTGCCTTACATGTATAATCCGTATCTACTGATCCTGTTCAATAAGTTCAATCCATTCATTATACTCAGTTTGAAGCTTGGTGTATTCTTCCTGTAATTGACGTAATTCCGTAGAAATCCTCTCCGAATTTTCCCGATCTACGTCCTGTTGTACTTGCAACAGACGAAGCTGATGCGCCGCCATTTCATATTTTTGACCCACTTCGTCCAATTCAGACTGCAAGGCCATTCGTTCCTGCTCTATGGACTGCTGTTCAGCCTTCGCCGTTTTGGCAGTTTCAACAGCCAAACGAATCTCCTCCTGAAGCTGTTCCTTTTGTTGAACCGTTACCGCTATTTCCCGCTCCCAAGAAGCAAATTCTTCCTTACGGGCAGCATCTTCGGCTTCCAAACGTTCCGCTTCAGCCTTCAACTGATCGTATTTAAGCTGCCATTCCAGGGATTCTTCCTCAGCACGTTCCAGTTCACTCCGCCGTTCTCGATTTTCCTGCTGGAGCTGCTTGATATTTTGCTCCAGCTGTCCAGCTCGGCTCTTCATGCTTCCATATTGCTCCTGAAGCGATTGATACGCCTTAGTTCCCTCTTGCTCTCGGACTTTGGCTTTCTCAAGCTCATCCTGAACGCGAATCAGCTCAGGTGAAAGCTCCTTGATTCTCGCTTCGAGTTGAACTAGCCGTTGCTGTTGTGAATCAAATTTATCATTAATAGCTTCGAGCTCAGCCGCTGCGTGCTGTAATTGCACTTGTATTTCTTCCTTCTGCTCACGTGCTTCCAGCAGGGAGAGCTCCAGTTCATCAACTGCCACCTGTCGTTCTTCTGCAAGCTTCTTCCATGACTTCTCGCTTTCAGCTAGCGTAGCCAGCTCACTTTGCAACTTGCGAGAAGATACGTGAGCTTGCTCCAACAGCTTCTGCATCCGCCGCTGTTCTTCCTCCAGCTTAGCCGTCTGCTGCTGCTTAGCCTTGGCTTCAGCTTCTAATTGATCATATCGACTTTGCAATTCTTCACGTGCAAGCGTATCTGCCTGCTCTCGCTCTATCGCAGCCTGTCGCTGTGTTTCCAGCACAGACTCCAGCTCGGACTGTTGTTCCTTCAGTACTCTTGCTTGCTCTTGAGCCTCTCCCAGACGAGAAGAAAGCTCTGTACTGCCTGCCTGTACTTGTTCTAATTGTTCCTGAAGCTCCTCGACCCGAATCTCCTGCTCCAGTGCAGCTTCATCAGCTCGTTTCTGCGCTTCTTGATGCTGGAGCTTTTCTTCATTCAACGCCAATTCAGCCTGTTTACGTTCCTGCTCCAGCTGCTCATTCAGTCCGGAGCACTTAGTTTGCCATTCGCTTACCTTCTTGCTATGCTCTTGCTGCAAAGCAGATCGCAGCTTGTCCAGTTCTGTGCGCTTTTGCTCCTGATGAGTCTTCTCTGCAGCTGACAGCTTGGCTTCAGCCTGTTTAGCCGCTTCAAATACTTCCTTCTTCATCTGCTCTTCTATCTGCCGGATACGCGCATTGGCCGCCTCCTGCTGCTCTTTCAGCTTGCGAGAAGCTTCTTGACGGGACTCCTCCAATTCACGTTTAGCTTGTTTTTGTCCATTTTCAAGTTCAGCCGCTTTTTTCTCCTGCTGTTCCAGCTTTGCCCTCAATTGGGCAATCTCCTTGGCTGATACAGATTCGGTTTCCATCAGCTTCTTCTGCGTTGCTTCCTTTTCTTCCTTCAGTTGAATAAGAGATTGATGCATATCTGTATTTTTCTGCTGTTGTTCCCCTAGAGCTGTCTGGAGTTGCGCCAGATCTCCCCGGAGCTCTGCTCGTTCCGCTGCTAAGCGGTTCATATGACTCTGAATTTCCTGGATTTGTACAGCTTCTTCTGCCATATGAACCGCAGCCAGCACGGCAATTCGGGGCATATCCAGACGCGAATGAGCTTGAGAAATGCTGTGCATACGCTCATCCACGTAATTGGCAACCTGCTTCATATAATCGGTATTGCTGCCGACGAGTTTATAAGAAGTACCGTAGATCTCTACAGTGACGCGAGTACGATCTGGTGTAGTCACAATTATGCCCTCCTTCAATACTACTGTATGTTGATTCTAAGGTGTGTCCGGTACTATGGTAACCCGCCTTCCGTGAAGCGTTCAACCTTATTAGTCCGGCTTCCCCGCAGCGGGTAATTATCAGAGTAAGAGAGCTTCTATGATGATAGGCCAAAAAGCCGTATCGAACCTCTGTCACTAAGATTCGATACGGCTTCCCGCATTTCCTGCTACTTTCTCAATTCCGCTCCAAAAGTTTGTTCCAGAGACGTAACGACAGGAGTATGCGCCGCATTGATCTCTTCATCCGTCAACGTATGTTCCCAGTGACGATAGGTCAGAGAGATAGCTACGCTCTTCTTATCTTCACCAAGCTTACTGCCTGTAAATACATCAAACACTCGTGCATCCTGCAACAGCTCTCCGCCTGCAGCGTGAATAACACGAAGCAGTTCGCCTGCCTCAACGTCTTTATTGACCACGAGGGCAATGTCACGTTCCACGGATGGGAAGCGAGCCAGCTCTCTGAACTGAATATGAGAGTTTGCGTGTTCAATGACCTGTTGCAACGCAATTTCTGCAACATACGTATCGTTCAGCCCATAAGATTGTTGGAGCTCCGGATGAATCTGCCCAAGGGTACCGATCCGTTGAGAGCTTCCATTCACATCCAGCCATACCGAAGCGGAACGGCCCGGGTGGTAGCTTTGCGGTTGGTCAGCGACATAACGAATGCTGGCACTCAATCCGAAATAGTCAAACACCGTTTCAAGCGCGCCTTTAATATCAAAGAAATCAACCTTTTCAGCACCAATATTCCATTGTTTTTCACGGCGTACCCCAGTCAACAACAGACTCAGCACTTGAATTTCCTGCGGCTGGCGGGTTAATGTTTGTTCCTCTGTATAAAATACTGTTCCCATCTCGAAAATCGCCAGATTGTCTTGCTTCCGGTTCATGTTATACACCGCTGTATCCAGCATCTGCGGAATGATACTCGTACGCAAAACACTACGGTCTTCGCTCATAGGCATAGCCAAACGTACCGGATGGCTGCCTTCTGTCAGGGCATTAAATAACCCCGTACTTTGCGGATGTACAAAAGAGTAGCTGATCGTCTCCTGCCAGCCACCATGAGCCAGCAATCTGCGCAGGGAGCGGCGCAATGATTGTGATGCTGTCAAAGCTCCCGGAGTTGTAGGACCTTCAATCGGCGTGGTCGGGATATTGTCGTAACCATACAGACGAGCAACCTCTTCGATTAAGTCCACGTCAATGGTGATATCTCCACGGCGTGTAGGAACTTGAACTTCCAGTACCCCTTGCTCTGCGTCGCCACATCCGAAATGAAGTCTACCGAAAATCGTTTTCACCTCAAGCAGCGACAGTTCGGTTCCCAAATATCGGTTTATTTTATCTAGCGACAGCTTGATAATGCGGTTTTCAGCTTTTGCAGACGCAGATTCTACGATGCCCTGGTGTACAGTGCCTCCTGCATAACGCTGAATCAGCGCAGCTGCACGATTCACAGCAGGCACAACAGCGCCTGGATCAACCTCTTTTTCAAAACGCAGACTTGCTTCTGAACGCAGTCCAAGTTGACGAGACGTTTTGCGAACTGTACCGCCGTCAAACTTCGCAGATTCCAGCGCAATGCTGACCGTCGCATCCGTAACCTCGGAGTTGGCTCCACCCATCACGCCTGCCAATGCTATTGGTTTCACACCGTCTGTAATCAGCAGCATATGCGGCTCCAGCTTACGCTCCTGATCATCAAGTGTAATCAATGTTTCGCCTGCACGAGCGAGTCGAACTTCAATATTTCCATTTTCCAGCTTATCCGCATCAAAAGCATGCAACGGCTGACCGTATTCCAGCATGACGTAGTTCGTAATATCTACGATGTTGTTGATCGGACGAACACCTGCCGCCATCAGACGGTTTTGAATCCATAATGGGGAAGCCCCCACTTTTACACCTGTAATATAACGGGCCGCGTAGTGCGTACACAGTTCAGGAGTATCTACCTTCACAGACAGATGATCTGCCGCTGCATCGCTAATTTCCACCAGATCCTTAGCCGGATCAGCCAGAGAAATATCACGTCCCAGAATCGCACTCACTTCATATGCTGCTCCGTGCATGCTCAGGCAATCCGAACGATTGGGTGTCAGATCAAAATCCAGCACCTGATCATCCAGCGCCAGCAGCTTCGTAATTGGCATACCAATTTCAGCATCCTCAGGCAGCACCAAAATACCTTCTTGCAATTCCTTTGGAAGCAGCTTGTCATTCATGCCCAGTTCTTTGGCCGAGCAGATCATACCCATGGATACTACACCACGCAGCTTGGCCTTTTTAATGTGGAAATCTCCCGGCAACTTTGCACCTACAACTGCAACAGGAACCTTTTGACCTGCATCCACGTTTTTGGCACCGCACACGATTTGCAGATCTTCCTCCTGACCTGCATCGACAATACATACATTCAGCTTATCAGCATCAGGATGCTTTTCCTTGCTTTTAACATAGCCGACAACGACGCCAGTAATCCCTTGATTGCGCTGCTCGACCTCATCAATTTCTATGCCCGAACGGGTGATTTTCTCTGCCAGATCCTCCGCGCTTACCTGATCCAGCGATACATACTCGGACAGCCACTCGAATGATACTTTCATATGGGTTCACTTCCCTTGATATAGTTGTTTATTGACGCGCAAACTGTTTCAGGAACGACAGGTCACTGTTATAAAAATGACGAATATCATCGATACCGTATTTCAATATAGCAATCCGCTCTACACCCATACCGAATGCAAAGCCGCTGTACACCTCGGGATCAAAACCGCCCATCTCTAGCACTTTCGGATGGACCATGCCACAGCCCAAAATTTCAATCCACACGCGTTCGCCATTTTTCTTCACAAAAGTTACGTCTACTTCAGCACTCGGCTCTGTGAACGGAAAGAAGCTTGGGCGCAAACGGATTTCGGTCGATTCTCCGAACATTTCGCGTGCAAATTGAAGTAAGGTTCCTTTCAAATCACTCATGCGAATGTCTTTTCCAATGACAAGCCCTTCAATCTGGTGGAATTGAAAAGAATGTGTTGCATCGTCATCATCACGTCGGAAAACCGTACCCGGACAGATAACCTTAATAGGTGTTTCGCCCTTCATCGCTTCCATCGCGCGAATCTGAACTGGTGACGTATGGGTACGCATCAACAGATCCTCAGTCAGGTAAAATGAATCCTGCATATCGCGTGCGGGGTGATTTTTAGGCAGGTTCAATGCTTCGAAGTTATAATAATCCGTCTCAGCCTGTGGACCCTCAGCCACTCGATATCCCATGCCTGTAAAAATATCCTCGATTTGCTCAATCACTTTGTTGAGTGGGTGCAGTCCGCCTTGCGGCAGTGTGCGTCCAGGTAGCGTAACATCGATCTTTTCCGCTTGCAGACGCTCATTCGTTTCCGCTTTCGTGAACTCGTCTTGCTTACGGTTAACGACTTCTTCAATCGCCTCCCGCACCTCATTGGCTACCTGTCCAACAACCGGACGCTCTTCCGCGCTCAGCTTGCCCATACCGCGCAAAATTTCAGTCAATGCGCCCTTTTTTCCCGAGTATTTGACCCGTAGATCAGCCAGCTCCTTAGGTGTTGCCACCTTCTCCAATACTTCCAGTGCTTCTTCCTTCAAGGCCAGCAAATGTTCCTTCATTTGGATGGTTTCGCTCATCGCCTGTTCAGTCCCCTTTCTTCATATCCAGCTTTTCAGACAACAAAAAAAGGTCTTTCCTCCCGGTAAGGGACGAAAAGACCGTGGTACCACCCTCGTTAGACAATAAGCTTAGCTCACCCGGCGTTTTGCCTTACAGCAACATAGTTACAGGTGATTGTTCATGCTATGCATCATCGTCTCGCTCTGCACGTTATAACGGTCGTGAACCGGTATCCCCTACTTGCACATTCGCCATTCACATGGCGCCTGAGGTTCAAGGAACTGCTCCGGAGCGAACTTCAACAGCCCAGTATTTGCAGAAACGCTCTCAATCCTACGACGCTTCCTCCCTGTTCAATCGGACACTGTCTACTCTTCTCCATCAAGACATTTTCAAAAATTCGAACTATTGTTCATTATTATATGCAAACTACCGCGCTTTGGCAAGCAGGGCATACGTTTCAACCCTTTAGATATCGAGATCATCCAACCGCTCCAGATTTGCACGAATGCGCCTGATTTCGCTCAACAACTTTTCATTTTCGTCATTCGTGCCTGTCATTCCCATCAACTCTGTAAGACGCAATTGTAATCGAAGACGTTCCTCACGCCGCTCCTGGTCTTCTGGCTCCCGTTGACGGCTCCGTTCATCTTCTTGCTTTTCGTCGGCTGTCCCCTCATAGATTTCATATCTGCCCCCCGGCTTCATATCGAGTAACCGAGTTGCCGTGCTCCTCACCAGCTCCCGATCATGTGAGACGAGCACCAGTGCTCCATCATAGTTACGCAAAGAATCCTCTACAATTTCACGGGTTTCAATGTCAAAATAATTCGTCGGTTCATCCAGCACCAGCAGATTGGCTCCACTAAAGTACAGATGCAGAAAAGCTACCCTGCATTTTTCTCCCATACTAAGTGTCCCGATCCTTTTAAACACGTCCTCTTTCGCAAAAAGAAAGCAGCCCAACACTGTTCTCGCTTCTGTTTGCGTCATCGTCGGAAGCGCAAGCAGACTATCCAGCAACGTTTGATCCTCTGGGAGCTGCTCCAGCTCCTGTGAAAAATATCCGATGTTCAACTGTGGGTTGGCTGTGATTTTTCCTGTCTGCGGCTCCAGTTGACCTGTTAATAACCGAAGCAGTGTGGTTTTACCAATTCCATTGGGCCCCCGAACAGCCAGACGGTCTCCACGTGCAACGATCAGATTTAGATTTTTCACAATGATACGGTCGTCGTAGCTAAAGTCAACCTGCTCAGCACGCAGCAAATATTTTGCCTGAAACCCGCTGTCACTTAATTTCATGTGCAAAGACGGAGCTTCACGTGGTTGTTCTACCCTGTTAGCCTCCAGTCGCTCCAGTTCTTTTTCTTTCGCATGATAACGGGAGATATTTTTTTTAGCCTTGGCCTTATAGAAGCTCTGTGTAATAGCCACTTCGACTTTGGATGCGCTACGATGTGCCTGGTGAAACCATTCCCTGTAATTTCGAATCGTTTCCTCCAGTGCCTGTTTCGCCAGCTCCTGCTTTCGATAGCTGGCTTCCTGCTCTCGCAGTTCCCGCTCCTTTTGCGCTTTATATTCCTTATAGCCGCCTTTATAGCGTCCAATACCTGTCGATGCAAGCTCAACTATACTCGTAGCCACTCGATCCAAAAAGGCTCTGTCATGCGATACAAACAGCAGCGTTCCCGGATACGTAGACAGCCACTGCTCCAGCCAAAGCAAGCTTTCGGCATCCAAATGGTTGGTCGGCTCATCCAACACCAGCAGCTTCGGCTGCCTGACCATGAGTCCGGCCAATCGCACTCTCGTCTTCTGTCCGCCACTCAGGTCACCATAAGCAATGGACCACGTCTGGACAGGCATTCCCATTCGAGTGAGCGCCTTTTCCACCTCAGACTCCCAGGCAAAGCCTTGCAGGTGTTCGTATTCATCCATCAGCTCGCCGTAACGCTCCAGATGATGCTCCATATCCTTCCCAGCATCGGCTAGGTCAGCTTCCAGCTGTCCCAACGCTTGCTTGAGGAGCCAATGCCGAGGGCTGGCCTGCTGTGCGGCCTCCAGTGCGGTTCGAGACCAATCCACCGTATCCTGCTGCTTCAGCCAGCCCCGCTCTTCCAGTGGCAAATCATGCTCTACTTGACCAGAGGTTGGCACTTCATCTCCCAGCAATATTCGCAATAACGTCGTTTTACCTGCTCCATTTCTTCCAAACAGTGCGAGCCGTTCTCCTTCCATCACATCCAACGACACATTCTCAAATAAAGATGTCCCGTTCCAATCCTTTACTACATTGCGAATACGCAAAATCGTTCTCATACCGATCATCCTTTCCCAGCCCGGTTTTTTGACCCCGGAAGCAATAAAAAAAGCCGCAGAAGGCTGCGGCTTGCATACAAGGAATATAGAATGACTGTTATGAATCGTTTCAGAACATACGCTTATGAAAAATAACACCGTAAACGAATAAGCCAAATCCCGTTCCGGAATAAACGCATACGTCCCTACATTCATTTTCAGACACACTTCTCCCGTTGCAGCTTACAGCCGCCTGCCAGTAACTGTGCAGTTAAGTGGGAAAATCAGTGTGCTTACTTCATCGGACGTATGGTTACCTTCCTTTTCATGGGATAATTACTTGCGGTTAGTATAGCAGATCACAACACATTTGCAAATAACCCTCGTTATTTTCCAAATACCAAAGTTGTATTCGACGAGCCTGCATATTTCGTTACAAACTCTTTAGTATATTCAGGAGTCTGAACTTGATAGCTATAGTTCTTGCTTGGATTCCAGTTGGTTACACGCGATTTTTGATTGTTGATGGTGGGAAAACTCCCTACATCTTTAAACTCGCCATTGCCTTTATCATCAAGAATACCGCCCTTTTCACTACCTTTTCCAAAGTAGTTGTACTCAGAATAGATTCTTGCATTCGTAGCAATGGTATAAGCAAGCTGAAAATTATTAATATAATTATTTTTAACATGGAAATATCCATATCTCATGAGTCCTGGACCACGTACAAGTAAGTTTTCAAAATAATTATTAGCGATCGTGATATGGGGCATGCCATCATAATTTTTATTGCCATCATCAGGATATCCCAAAATGAGACCATATTTATGATTAGCAAATTTGGAGTTACTAATGGTTACATAATCAGCCGATTGGCCTATGTACAAAAGTTTGTCCAGATCCGAGCCATTTGCATTATAACTGTGACCTGCAAACGTAACATGATCAATCCAATAATTTGTGCCCGCAGTAAGATAAAGTTGGATGTCATCGTTACCGTTAATGTTGGCACTGTGCTCAAAAGTTAAATTTTGAAAGATCACATTTCCCGAATTATTTGTTGTTTTCAAATGAATGTTAACCAGTTTGTTTTGCGCATAAGAACCAATGAGCGATTTGTTAGTACCAATGTTGACCACGGTTTTAGAGGAGGCAGAGATATTTTTTTCGATGACCAGAATTTTAGGAGTTGAATCCCCTAACTGGTTTTTCAAATCGTTTAGATTATTGATATAGATAATCTGACCGCCTTTTCCCCCTGTTGTGGCAGGCTTAGTAGCTCCATTTTCACTTTTAGCCTGTCCGGCAAAACCAGTCATTCCATTCGTCGACGTATTCGGAAAATCAGCAGCGGCGAACGTAGAACTTGCAGGGAAAGTAAGCAGCACCAAAGTTAATGCTAAAAACAGAAAAGAAATTTTCCTCATTGCAGCTACACCATCCTTTTTTAAGTTAAATCCCAACAATGCGACTATACTTATTTTTTAGTAAATGGTAAATAGTTCTTTTTATCTGTTTATTTATAGCATATAAGCTAAATGTTTTATATTTTATTTTGTGTGGCAATGTAAAAATAGTTCGTAAGAACGCAAAAAGCCGTGATACCCCATTGGCACCCCGGCTATAATGTATTTATCTACTCCAAACAAAACAAAAACCCTTGCGTCACAAGGGTTTCGAACTTCTTAAAATAGTAAGCGGGTGATGGGAATCGAACCCACGCTATCAGCTTGGAAGGCTGAAGTTCTACCATTGAACTACACCCGCATTTTATAATATCTCGATTCTTATGTATGGCACGCTTAACCTATCGTCAACCAGCTGAATCAGGATGTTATTTAGTATAACTTACCTTTCAGCAAAATGCAAGCATACTACATACTATCCTGAGCCAGCCAATTCATAGGTTCACGTAAAAACAATTTTTCAAAGATTTCTGCCGGAATGGGGCGACTAAAATAATACCCCTGACCCTCATGACAATCTTGTGCCTGCAAAAAATGAAGCTGCTCCTCATTTTCTACCCCTTCAGCCGTAACCTTCAGCTTCAAATGGTGAGCCATGGAGGCAATAGTAGATACAATTGCTGCATTTTTGCTGTCGACCAGTACCTCATTTACAAAGGAACGATCAATTTTTAGACGATCAATCGGGAGATTCTTCAAATAATGCAATGAGCTATAGCCAGTTCCAAAATCATCAATACTGATTGCGACACCAATAGCCTTTATTTTTTTTAACTGTTCAAAGGCTCGATCCTTATCAAAGGTCATACTCTCGGTAATCTCCAGCTCTAGATAGCGTGCTTCAAGTTCCGTATAGGTCAAAATGCCCCGAATTACATCCACCAGCTTTTTTTGCTGAAATTGGCGCATGGATAAATTGACCGAAATCGGGATTGGTGGGTACCCAAGCTCCTGCCAATGCTTATTTTGCAGACAGGCCTCCCGTAACACCCATTCCCCCAAGGGCACAATTAAACCACTTTCTTCAGCCACCGGAATAAAATCGCCTGGCATCACCATCCCACGATGAGGATGATTCCAACGCACCAGCGCCTCCAAACTCGTTAGCTCGCCACTTTGCAGGTGGACACGAGGTTGATACACCAATGAAAATTCCTCATTTTCAAGCGCTCGCCGCAGATCATTTTCCAGCTGGAGTCTTTCATGCGCTCGCATCTGCATCGAACTAGCATACCGCTGAAAATTCACTCCCTGCTCTTTAGCACTATGTACAGCCGTATCCGCCTGCTGAATAAGCTGTTCACTCTGATTCGCATCCAACGGGTACAAAGCTATACCAACGCTCACCGTCACATGATAAGACTCACCATCAATATCGAAAGGCAGATCGAACAGCTTCACCATATCATCAATACGACTTCTCATAGCATCTGTATCTTCGTATCCCGTTAGAAGAAAGGCAAATTCATCTCCGCCCATGCTAAAGACAGCTTCCCCTTCATGGCTAAAATGCCCCAAGCGTTCGCCTACTGCATACAGCAAATAATTTCCTGCCATATGTCCAAGCGAATCATTAATCGCCTTGAAACGATCAATATTTAGAACTAAAAGTGCTACTGTCTCATCCGATTTCAATGATTTGCGCAATATTTTATCTAAACGTTGGGAAAGGCGACGACGATTGGGGAGTCCTGTTATATCATCATTATAAGCAATGTGATTAAACTCAGATTCGGCTGCCTGCTTTTCACGATAAGGAACCAGAACCATCAACCGGACCAGCCCGCTCAACATGTTATAGAATGCTATCGCGTTGGTCAAAAGTCCCAATAGGTGATTAATATCGCTCATTTGCTCAGAAAATAAATAGAACAACTGACTCACAACACACAGTCCAATTCCACGAACCATAAGCAACATGCCCAACTCCGCCGGGCGAACTTTCCGATATTTTCGCACCCCGAAAATAAAAGTGAACACAAGTAGTAACATGACAGCCAGATTTAACGTCCAGCCCAGGTTACCTATTTCGTATCGTATACGTAGATCCGGTAAGCCTGCACCAAATATCTTAATAACTCCTAGAATCAGCAAAGTGCAGCCTATCCCTGCCCACAAAGCCACCGCTTTGTATTCAGACTTCGTCTTGCTAAACGGGAGGAAACAAACGCATAAGAGCAAGACAGAGGTAAAGGCACGATTTACAAACAGCAGCCATAACGAAACGCCCGGAGACAAAGCAAAGTCCGTCAGGCTCACGAAACTAAACGAAACAATATGAACAAGGTAAAGCAGACCAGCCACCAAAAACGTCGGGGCAATAAGAAGTCTCTGCAAGGATAACTGTTCCAGTAAAACGGACCAGGATTGATAAAAAATAGAAAAACAAATCGCAGCACAGGCAAACCCTATGATCGGATATAACAAGAAAAAAACATTATGGGAGTATATCTTATTCAAAGTTACGTGAAATAACTGAACCAAGACAAACAAAACTATCGCAGCAATGCCGATACCTATCGTTTTTTTTACTTCCAGCCGTATACTCATTCAGCCTCTTCAGCCCCCTGCATATCGGAGATTCCGATCATCTAAGACGTTTGACAGCTTTGGAAGCCGTTGTTTAAGTCTATAGTATCAAAAATAATGTTGTATTCTGGTATATAATAGCATTTAATCTGTGAAAGGTGAATCATTTTTTTGTCTTAAATTCATGAATTCATTTTCGCATTTACGCAAATAACCGAGCTTACAGCACCAAAAAAGCGCATCATCTTGTCAGATTATGCGCTTCAGATAACCTTTTCCAAAAAGGTGATACCTATACCCCAACGCTGCACAACATAAAAGAAATAGTATGTACAGGACCCCTCTGCGAAAACCTCCCCATATTAAACTACAGGAAGCGTGATTTTGAATTGTGTGCCACTTCCATGTTTACTGTCTACATGTATGAAACCTCCGTGATTTTTGATAATTCGATAGCTCACAGCCAATCCCAATCCGGTTCCACTTTCTTTTGTTGTAAAAAAAGGATCAAATAAACGCGTCAATGTATTGTGATCCATACCTAATCCGTTATCTTCAATACAAATGTGGACATAATTGCCCTCAAGCACTGTATGAATATCGATGCAGCCCTCTCGTTCCCCACCCATGCTTTCAATGGCATCCATTGCATTTTTAATCATATTGAGGATAACCTGCTTAATCTGCTTCACATCAATGGAAACCTTCATGAGCTCATCATTTTCGTCCAATGCAATCTGGCAACCCTTCATCAATGCTTCGCTTTCTGTCAGCATCACTACTTCTTTCAGCAGCCCCATCACAGATACAGCCGTTTTTTGCGGAGCCGAAGGCTTGGACGAATTTAAGAACTCATAAATAATGTCGTTCGCACGATCAATTTCTGTTAATATAATGCGGGCATACTCATCCCTGCCCAGCTCCACCAAATGCGGTCGAAGCAATTGAATAAAGCCCCGGATTGCGGTAAGCGGGTTACGAATTTCATGAGCAATAGAGGCCGAGATGCGTCCCAGCATCGCCAGCTTATCGTTTTGATATGCTGTCTGCTCAATCTGCTTATAATCCGACACATCCTTGACGCTAAACAAAAAATCGCCATCCATCTGATCACCATAGGTTACTGTTATCAACCAATGCCGACCATACTCATCAATTAACTCATGATAGCGCTTTCTATGAAAGATAGTTTCTTTATAAATCCGCATGATTTTCTTCTTCTTAAACCGGCTTAACTCAGGATGATGCAAAATTTGCATCAAATTGCGACCTGCTAGCGAACTCCGTGGTAGCTCCAGCAATTTCGCCATTTGCACGTTAATAAAGGTCAGTACCCCGTCACTGTCAAACAGCATGATACCACTATCCAGGTTCTCCAGCACATTTTCATACTTGTTATTGGCGATCTGTGTGGAAGGACAAGCTCCCACGGTATCAAGCAAGGCTTCTTGGAATTCACTGATCATGCCAGGCTTCCCCCTTGTTTCGGAATGACAAACTGGCCATATCGGACGCGTAATAATCTTGAAGAAAAGAAAGGCATCTATCGACTACCCTTCAATGGTGTAGAAAACAGTTACACAGAAATCCGACCATCTCTTTCCAATTCCAGTCTTATTTTATGATAGACAAGATTAAGGATCGCAGTCAATCGGAAAAAGTGTCGAATCCAAATTTTTATCCTGTTTTCTTTCGTCATAATATCTGCGCAACATTACCAAAATGAAAAATGAAGTTAGGAACAAGCGCCCTACACACCAAAGAAGCTCTCCAGAATTGAGAGCTTCTTTGGTGTGTAGGATGTCAACTGCCGCTCTTATTATGTTGAAGCCGGGATCGTCTTTGGCTCATAACGGCCAGTCTTCTCTTAAGCTCTCCCTGCCATTTTTCATCATTCATCTGTTTGGCTACCATCAATAAATCCAGGGATATGTCAATTTGACGCTTCACAATTTCAAACGCATCTTCACTTTCACGATTCACACAATTTTCAAATATCGTATCATCGTCTTCCATGACATAATCCTGAAAATCAATCTCGCTTGCCCCATCTCCATGTGCATATTCAGCCAAAATTTCATACTCATTTTCGACTTTATAATGAACTTCAATGCGACGACATACCGGGCAAAACAGCAAAGGAACATTATGAACTTGGGTGCGGTAATGCTTCAGCGTTCCCTTGGTTCCTACCATGCTTGCTCCACAGCAATAACTCATCCGGGCTCAGCCTCCTCTGAACAAAACCTGTTCTGCCTTGTTTATCTTCTACAATACCTTATTCGCTTTCGTCAGGCAAAATTCCTCCAGAACACAACAACATTTCCATAATTATTTGTTACCTCACTCTGCGTTGCCTCATTAAACAGGCTGTCCTCACATTTTCCGCCGCACAGAGCAGGCAAGCAAGCCCCCAATAACGGTAGAGTAACCGCTAGTTGGGGGCTTGTTTGTTTAATTAATTTCAACTTGTGAAGCTTATATTACAGATTTTGATCGCCTGGTTTCCAGTTCATTGGGCACAAGCCACCGGATTGCAAAGCTTGCAGTACACGCAATGTTTCTTCTACACTGCGACCTACATCGTTGTGGTTAACCACTTGATATTTCAATTCGCCTTCTGGATCAATGATGAACAAGCCGCGCAATGCAACGCCTTCTTCTTCGATCAGAACGCCATAATCGCTTGCTGTTTTTTTCGTGATGTCAGAAGCCAATGGGAAGTTCAGTTTGCCTAGACCGTTGTTTTCTTTAGCTGTGTTGATCCATGCTTTGTGACTGTGCACGGAGTCTACACTGATACCCAGAATTTCAGTATCCAGCTCTTTGAATTGGTCAGCAGCATCGCTCAATGCTGTAATTTCCGTAGGGCACACAAAAGTGAAATCCAGTGGATAGAAGAAAAATACGAGCCACTTGCCACGGTAATCGGAAAGCTTCACCGAACCAAATTCTTGACCGTCTCCAGTCACTGTTTCCAATGCAAAATCAGGGGCGGGTCTTCCTACCAATCTTTCTGCCATAATATGAAATCCTCCTTTAAAATATGTAAGAAAAACACCACATGTGCTTTCCTCAATCATCTGTATTGTAATAAACAACAACTTACTTGATAAATGTTATCATTCGCTGAAATCAAAGTCAATATTGTAACCATTACTTTTTTATAATTATTTTAAACTAGCTTAAAAATTCACATTTTATTCACATTTTGAACCTTTGAATATACAAATAGCTCCTGATTGCTCAGGAGCTACTGTGCTAAACATTTGCCAAAAAGCCAGACTGTATAACCTTACTATATAATAGGAAGCTTTTTTTCAGAACGGGTGCATTTACGGAGCTTTTAGCGAATAGCTGCAGCGATCAGATCACCCATTTGAGTTGTCGAGATTGCTTGAGATTTATCCACCGCAATATCCGCCGTACGGTGCCCTGCATCCAGTACCTCAGCTATGGCTTTCTCAATGGCATCTGCTGCTTTCTCGTACCCGAAGGTAAGACGGAACATCAAAGCAACGGACAAAATCGTTGCAATGGGATTCGCCAGGCCTTGACCTGCAATGTCAGGCGCCGAGCCATGTACCGGCTCGTATAGGCCGAAGCTGCCTTCTCCCAGTGATGCGGAGGAGAGCATGCCGATGGATCCAGTCAGCATAGCCGCTTCATCACTGAGAATGTCACCAAACATATTTTCCGTCACGATGACGTCGAAGCTAGATGGACGACGCAGCAATTGCATGGCGCAGTTATCAACCAATACATGCTCCAGCTCGACATCCGGGTAGTCTACAGCAACCCGGTTCACTACTTCACGCCATAAACGGGAAGTTTCCAGTACATTAGCCTTATCCACCGATGCAAGTTTTTTGCGACGTTTTTGTGCAATTTCGAAAGATTGGCGCACGATACGCTCTACTTCTGTTACATTATATGCGCAAGTATCAACTGCTTCCTCACCCTGAGGACTTTCTCGTCTGAACTTCTCGCCGAAATAAATGCCGCCCGTCAGTTCGCGCACCACGATCAGGTCCGTTCCTTCCAACACTTCCGGTTTCAATGTAGACGCGTCCTTGAGACAGTCAAAGACGACGGCAGGACGAAGATTCGAAAACAGACCAAGCTCTTTGCGAATGCCCAGCAGCCCGGTTTCAGGACGAAGTTCCTTTGGATTGTTATCCCATTGTGGCCCTCCTACCGCACCCAGCAGAACAGCATCTGCAGACTGACATACTGCCAGTGTTTCTTCCGGTAATGGTGTGCCCTTCTTATCAATGGCAATCCCGCCGAACAGCGCATGCTCCGTTTCAAATGAAAAGCCGAATACTTCTTCCGTACGTTTCAAAATTTTCTCTGCCTCTGCGACCACTTCAGGTCCAATTCCATCTCCCGCTATTACCGCAATCTTTTTAACGTCTGCCATCACGTACACTCCTCTTGTTATACAGCCATACAACCGTATTTTTCATACCTTCTTTGTAACATATATGGCAGGGCTTTGACCAAGATATAGAATCTATCAATTCAATAGGCACAGCCTATAAGCTGGTTTTTTCATCAGAAAAAAAGAAAACAGGACCGAAAAAACCCGATCCTGTAAACCCAACTCTTAAGTCTGCATAAAAACTAAGATTTATAATCTACGCGATTACTGTAGTTTTTACGCTTGTCGATTAAACCATTCAGCGCATCCACGTAAGCCCGAGCACTTGCTTCCAGAATATCGGTGCTTACCCCGCGTCCCTGTACAGACAGTTCGTTTTGCGTCAGCACTACATGGACTTCACCCAGAGCGTCCTTACCATGGGTAACAGACTTGATGGAGTAATCTGAAAGTACAACGCTCTCACCGCTGGCTTGATCAATCGCATTATAGATCGCATCGACTGAACCATTTCCTTCAGCTTCTGTCTCAATAACCTGATCTTCATCGTTAACCAGACGCACTTGTGCGGAAGGCGTAGCCTTATTCCCGTAGGTAACAAAAATCGTTTCCAGCTTGAAGACTTCAGGTGCATCAGCCAATTTTTCTTCCAGCAATGCCAAAATATCATCGTCCGAAACTTCCTTTTTCTTATCAGCCAAATCCTTGAACTGACCAAAGGCGCGATTCAGATCTTCTTCGTTCAATTCGTAGCCCAACTCGACCAAACGCTCACGGAAAGCATGACGACCTGAGTGCTTACCAAGTACCAGCTTGCTTTCTTTCAGACCGATACTTTCTGGTGTCATGATTTCATAAGTCGTTTTCTCTTTCAGCATGCCGTCTTGATGAATACCTGATTCGTGCGCAAAAGCGTTGGCTCCAACAATTGCCTTGTTGCCCGGCACTACCATCCCCGTCAAACGGCTAACCAAACGGCTCGTGCGCGCAATTTCAGACAATTGAAGAGACGTTTTGGCCTGGAAAAATTCCTGTCTCGTCTCCAGTGCCATGGCGATTTCCTCAATGGCCGTGTTTCCAGCACGTTCACCGATACCGTTAATGGTTCCCTCGATCTGATCCGCGCCATTCAGGATGGCAGCAAGTGTATTAGCAGTAGCCATTCCCAGGTCATTGTGGCAATGTGCACTCAATTGAATCTTCTCCACATCGATTACATTTTCCTTAATATGTTTGAATATATTTCCATACTCATAGGGTGTCAAGTAACCTACCGTATCTGGAATATTGACGACAGAAGCTCCTTCTTGTACAGCCATGGTGACCATTTCAACCACAAAATCAAGCTCTGTACGGCCTGCATCTTCCAAGGAAAACTCCACTTTAGGCAAATATTTCAACCCATAGCGTATGGCAGCACGAGCAGTTTCCAAAACCTGTGCCTTCTCCATCCGCAGCTTATGTTGACGGTGAATAGGAGAGGTTGCCAAAAAGATATGGATACACGGGTCCTGAGCTCCCTTGAGTGCCTCGCGAACTGCATCAATATCCTGTTCCCTTGCACGCGAAAGACCAATCACCGTCGAATTTTTTACAGCTTTTGCTACTGCATTAACAGCTGCCAGATCACCCGGAGAAGCAGCCGGGAACCCAGCCTCCATACGATCAATTCCCAGCTTCTCCAACTGATGAGCGATCTCCACTTTTTCACGAGTATTCAAGTTCACGCCAGGTGACTGTTCTCCGTCTCTCAACGTTGTGTCAAATATATATATTTTGCGCAACCTAACGCACCTCCTCAGGATTAGGACCCTTAAATTACAATGCGGCTCACGCAATAAGCAGGGCCGCATTGTAATTAATATTTATAAATAATGCATGTAGTCGAATTCATAGTACAAAAGATTATTACTTTTTGATCCAATGCATCATTTCACGCAATTGTCCGCCCACCACTTCAATCGGATGGTTAGCTTCATTACGACGAGTAGCCGTCAGGAATGCACGTCCAGATTGATTTTCAAGGATGAAGTCACGAGCAAATTTACCTTGTTGAATGTCAGTCAACACATCCTTCATGGCTTTCTTCGTATCTTCCGTTACCACACGTGGTCCAGTTACATAATCGCCATATTCCGCTGTATTACTGATGGAATCACGCATCGTTGCCAATCCACCTTCATACATCAAGTCAACGATCAGCTTAAGCTCATGCAAACATTCAAAGTATGCCATCTCAGGAGCATAACCTGCTTCAGTCAATGTTTCAAAGCCCGCTTTTACAAGTGCGCTCACGCCGCCACACAATACCGCCTGCTCACCGAACAGATCCGTCTCCGTTTCTTCACGGAAGGAGGTTTCAATTACGCCCGCACGTGTACAGCCAATGCCTTTTGCGTAAGCAAGTCCGATTTCTTTGGCCTGACCCGTTGCGTCCTGCTCAATTGCGATCAGCCCCGGTACTCCAAACCCTTCTACATAAGTACGACGTACCATATGTCCTGGGGATTTTGGAGCAACCAGCAATACATCGCTATCTTTAGAAGCTACGATTTGTCCAAAATGAACGTTAAAACCATGGGAGAACAAAAGAGCTGCGCCTTTTTTCAGGTTAGGTTCAATTTCATTTTTGTACACAGAAGCTTGAGTTTCATCAGGTAACAAAATTTGAACCACATCTGCACGGCTTGTTGCATCAGCTACGTTCAGAACTTCAAAACCGTCGTTTCTTGCGACATCAGCCGATTTGCCTTCACGCAAACCAATAACAACATTCACACCACTGTCACGCAAGTTTTGTGCTTGAGCATGCCCTTGGCTACCGTAACCAATAACGGCCACTGTCTTTCCTTTCAATACGCTGAGTTCTGCATCTTTTTCGTAGTACGTTGTAACTGCCATGGTTAATTTCCTCCTTTTAATTGGACCCTTCATAATGAGCGGGTACTCCAAGAGACTTTCCCTCGTGATTAGCATCTAAAAATCTCTTCGAGTCCCCGCTCTTATGCGGGCGGTTCTTTATTGATGTAATGCGCTATAAGCGGTAATTCGTTAAAGCTCCATATTAAGCATTGCCACGTATCATAGCTGTAACCCCGGTTCGAGTCAACTCCCGAATACCGTAAGGCTTCAACAACTCGATCATGGCATCAATTTTTTCTGTATCGCCAATGACCTGTACAATCAAACTCGTCGTTCCAACATCAATTACAGCTGCTCTGAATGTTTCTACCACGCCCATAATCTCTGGCCGTTGAGGCGGTTCTGCCTTTACCTTTATCATCGCCAATTCCCGGGCTACCATTGGTTTGGAACTGAGATCGATGACCTTGATCACATCAACCAGCTTGTAAAGCTGCTTTTCAATCTGCTCTAGGTTGTTCTCATCCCCTACAGTCACAATGACCATACGGGATAATCCAACTTCTTCCGATTGTCCCACAGTTATGCTCTCAATGTTAAAGCCGCGGCGACCGAACAGGCCGGACACACGTTGCAAAACGCCGGGTTGATCATTTACCAGTACAGCAATGGTATTTTTTGTTGTCATTTTACTCGTCCCCCATCAGCATTTGATCAATTGTCGAACCTTGCGTCACCATTGGATATACGTTCTCTTCCTTGCTGACTACAAACTCGACAACGACCGGTCCGGGTGTATCAAGCGCCTCCTGCCAAGCCCGACGTGCCTCTTCCTTATTCGTAGCACGCAGCCCTTTGACACCGTATGCTTCGGCAAGTTTCACAAAATCCGGACTTCCCGCCAGGTCAATGTGGCTATACCGATTGTTATAGATCAATTCCTGCCATTGGCGAACCATTCCAAGCACCTGGTTGTTGATAATTACGATTTTAACCGGAATGTTATTGATTGCACAGATGGCTAATTCCTGCGAACACATCTGCATACCGCCGTCCCCGTTAATTGATATTACCAATCTGTCGGGATTGGCCATTTGAGCACCGATTGCAGAAGGGAAACCAAATCCCATCGTACCGAGTCCACCAGAGGTGACCCATGAGCGTGGCTGATTGAATTTGTAATACTGCGCTGCCCACATTTGATGCTGTCCCACGTCTGTCGTTACGATTGCACCACCCTTGGTCGTTTCATCCAGCAACTCAACAACCCATTGTGGTTTAAGCACCGTTTCAGAATCCTTATAAGAATAAGGTTTCTCATTCTTCCAATGCTGAATTTGCGCTCTCCATGCATCTGCCAGGTCCGCACGTTTCACATCCTGATTCAGCAATTCCAGCACTGCCTTCACGTCACCCACGATAGGAATATCCGCTGCAACATTTTTTCCAATTTCAGCAGGATCGATATCAATGTGGACGATTTTAGCTTGAGGAGCAAACCCATCCAACTTGCCTGTTACCCGATCATCGAAGCGGGCTCCGATACAGATCAACAGATCTGACTGTTGAATCGCCTGATTGGAGGTGTATGTTCCATGCATCCCCGGCATCCCCGTCCACAGTTCATGTCCACTTGGGAAACCACCCAATCCGAGCAATGTTGTCGTGATAGGAATTTCCGTTTTACGAACAAACTCGTAAAGTGCTTCATGTCCACCGGAGTATACAACTCCTCCACCTGCCAGAATGAATGGACGTTCTGCTTCGGAAATAGCTTGAGTTAGCTTGTCTAGTTGAATTTTGTTGGGCAACACTTTCGGGTTATAACCCCGCATGGTCACAGGTTCCGTTTGTGGGACAAACAACGTCTGGGCTGCAGAAATATCCTTCGGAATATCAATCAGTACCGGTCCCTTGCGCCCTGTGTTGGCAATATGAAATGCCTCATGGATGATTCGCGGTAGATCCTCTACATCTCTTACCAGATAGCTATGTTTCGTAATCGGCATTGTAATTCCCGTAATATCGGCTTCCTGGAAAGCATCCGTACCGATCAGGGAAGATACAACGTTACCCGTGATGACCACCAACGGCACCGAATCCATAAAAGCCGTCGCAATACCAGTTACCAGGTTTGTCGCTCCAGGTCCGGAAGTCGCAATACAGACGCCCACTTTACCGCTCGCCCGTGCATAACCATCTGCCGCATGAATAGCTCCTTGTTCGTGACGAGTGAGGACATGCTTGAAATCCTTAAAGCCATACATGGCATCATAGATATATAACACTGCACCACCAGGATATCCGAAGACACAATCTACTCCCTCCAGCAACAGGCTACGGAGTAAAATTTCCGAACCTGTAATCACTTCAGGCTTCATCCACTTTTCACGTAATTCATTGGTTGACCTAACTTCAGGAATTTGTGCACTCATTGGTCATCCTCCTTTACAAAATTTACATACATCTGACATTTGTAAAAACAAAAAAACCTTTCATCCCTAGAACAGACTTGCTGTTACTGAGGGACGAAAGGCTGTAGCTTCCGTGGTACCACCCGTGTTTGCCCGATATTTCGCAATATCGAACCTTGGCAGGTACAGAAATCACAAAGGATCTCCATATCTGGCGTCTGTAACGTAGACCGTACGATTTTCCCTAATAGGTGATTTAGTACGCCGTTAATACCATCGGGCCCAAATACTTTTCAGGAAAACAGCTCCAAGGTGAGCTCGTTAAAAAGGGATTTTGGTGAAGCTTGCAGCTAATGCCTCACTCTCTGAACAAAAGAGCCCTAATCACTTCGTCCTCTTCATTGCCGTTGAGTTCATGTCATTCTTTCAAATGTTTAGACACATTATATGTCTCCCATCTGGGATAGTCAATACCCATATTTCATAAAAATTTATGTTTCTTTTCTGAAGCACCTCCGAGTCGCACGCTTGTAAGAGGTACCCGCATATTATAAAAAAGACCACACGGTGAGACAGTACACTCCTCCAAAGCCACGTCTTATCTTGTTAAAAGGGTAGAAAAGGAGGCCCGTTTATGATTCGAAAACGCAGCTCTCTAGATGACAACATCATCTTTCGTCTAATCGAGCAAGAGCTTGTCCCCCTATCGCATTTAAGTGCCCAAGAAATGGAGCAAATACGCAAAGAATTACCCCGGCGCTTAAACCGGGGCATCACTTTTGTAGCTTGCAGACCGGATAATGCACAGGTTGTTGGCTTCATTCATGTTATGCTGCATGGCGAACTATTATACATTGATTTGATCGCAATCTCTTCGGCTCATCAAGGTATGCGATACGGAAAAAAACTGCTTGAGCATGCCGAACACTACGGACGACTGCGTCGCTGCAAGCGGGCTAAAGTGATGGTGGATGAAGACAATATCAGGGGGATCCACTTTTATCTGCGTCATCAATATCAAATGCTGCGATACGTAGCTCTGAGCCGATGCCACGAACTCGAAAAGTTACTGTAAAAAGTATCTTTTTCGGGCTCAGGATTTTGTATGACTAAAATAAATTAGGGTAATACGGATATCCTACCCCGGGGTATCCCCCGTCTGTATACGGGCCTGGCTGCGGACCATATCCTGGTCCTCCATAGCCCGGACCGTAGCCACCATATCCCCCACCATAGGCACCAATGTATGGAGCTGTGCCGATGGCAAGCAAGTCAAACAGCACCAGAGGAATAATTGCCTTCGTGTTTACTTTTTTCTTGCGGTTTGGTTGAAGAACCAGTCGGTTACCCGAAATGCGAATCAGCTTGCCGCTGACCTGGGAACCATCCTTGCGAGTAGCAAAGATGACTTTGCCGACAAGCTTCTCCACCTGCTTTCTGGTTACTGCCTGTTTCATCGTATTTCCTCCTTCTTCTCAACGGATGGACAGATTGAACGGCTCCTTGATAGCTCATCACCACCACAAAATAGACCGGAGCTGACAGGGGCCGAGCGTCCCGTCCAATCTGCATAGCACAGTCTATTCCATTCATGCCAGTAGCGTATGTTTAAATGCCTGCACAATATAAAAAAATCTGATACCTGCATATGCAGATACCAGATTTTTTATACACCCATGTACATTTTGCAAAACATACAGCATCAGTTGTTTATAAGTTTAACGCTTGCTTGGATCATAAAGTTGACCCAAAGCGGCCGGAGCGCGTGAACGTCCGACAGCCGCTACCAGTACAATAATCGTCAGGAGATACGGCAACATAAAAATAATTTCCTGGGGAATACTTTGTGACCATGCAAACAGCTGCACATAGTTGCGAATGGCTTGTGAAAAACCAAAAAACACTGCTGCGCCAAAAGCACCGAGCGGATTCCATTTACCGAAAATCATAGCGGCAATAGCAATATATCCCTGCCCCGAAACTGTATTGTGTGAGAACATGTTGGTTGTGGTCAGAGTGATTGTAGCTCCACCAATCCCAGCCAACGCCCCACTAATCATCACACCAATATAACGAAGACGATTTACTTTAATTCCCACGGTATCGGCCGCTCCTGGATGCTCCCCAACGGAACGCAAACGCAAGCCAAACGGTGTTTTATACAAGGTTAAATATCCAATAATAACCAATAGAATGGCTAGATATGTCGTTGGGTAAGCTTGAAAAAAGGCTTTTCCTGCAATCGGGATATCCACAAGGTAAGGGATGGATATTTCGTTGAAACCCTGAATCCGACCAGTGTCACCATCACCCTCAAATAAAAGCTTGACCATATACAGCGTACTACCTGCTGCCAGAAAATTAATAACTATACCACTTATTACCTGATCAGCTTTAAAGGTAATAGAGGCTACAGCATGAATTAGCGAAACCAGAATACCGAACACCGCAGCTGACAGCACACCTACCCAAGCCGCAGAGGTGCCTCCTAGTCCAGCTTGCTCGGCATAAAATCCGCCAACACCCGCTGCAAACGCTCCAAATACCATAAGTCCTTCCAACCCGAGGTTCGTCACACCGGATTTTTCTGAAAAAACTCCGCCGAGAGACGCAAAAATAATCGCCGTCGCAAAAACGAGCGTTGTATGGATTAATTCACCAAGTGTTAACCAACTCATTTTACAACACCTTCTCTTTCTTCCGCTTGGAGTAGAGCGGCTTCACAACCCAACGTACAATACCTTGGGCCGCAATGAAGAAAATAATCGAGCCAATGACAACCCGGATAATTTCGGGCGGTACATCTGCGCTAAAGCTCATCCCCGCAGAACCATACGTAAGCGTTCCGAACAAAACAGAACCAAGCAGCACACCAAATGGGTTATTCATCCCAATCAGAGCTACAGCGATACCGTCAAAACCCGTTCCCGGTGATCCTGCCATGACAGATTGATAATGGAATACTCCCAGCACTTCAAAGGCCCCTGCCAATCCGGCAAAAACTCCACTAATGAACATCGCTTTTATAATATTACGATTTACATTCATACCTGCATAACGGGATGCATCCTGATTAAATCCGACAGCCCGTAGCTCATAGCCCTGCTTTGTTTTCCACATGAAAATGTAGAAAAAGACTGCTGCCAGCACAGCAATAACCGTACCCCAATGTACCCGAGCATTCCCCATCATCTGGGACAGCCATTCGATGGAAATTGAAGCAGAAGGCTGAATATCCACAGAACGATTCTCACCTTCCATAAGTGCGAACTGATTGATCACCAAATTAGCCAAATACAGGCCGATCCAGTTCATCATAATACATGTAATAACTTCATTCACGCCTCGTTTGGCCTTCAAATAGCCAGCAATCGCAGCCCACAGGCCTCCGAAAACTGCGCCTGCAATCACAGCTAGCGGTGCATGAATGATAGCTGGCAGTCCGTGGAGTTTAATGCCCACAATCGAAGCAGCTGTCATACCTACCAGAAACTGACCTTCGCCACCAATATTAAACAATCCGGCGCGGGCCGCAAAAGCAAATGCCAACCCCGTCAAAATCAGCGGAGTCATCTCGCGGATAGCCTCTCCAAAGTTATAAGAATCTCCGTATACACGGCTAAACAAAGCAGAATAGGCCACAATAGGGTCATACCCGCCAATCAGCATCACGATAGCACCCAGAAGGAGACCCAAAATAATAGAGACCAGCGCCAGTACAAAGGAGTCTTTTGTGAATATTTTCAATAGATTAGCCATTCTCTACTCCTTTCTTCACTGCACTTCCTGCCATCATCAGTCCCAGTTCCTGGTCATTCGTTTCTTCTGGCAGCACTTCCCCGACAATCTTGCCCTCATAGATGACAGCAATTCGGTCGGATACATTCATAATCTCGTCCAGTTCAAAAGATATGAGCAACACAGCTTTACCTTGGTCCCTCTGCGCAATCAGTTGTTTCTGGACAAATTCAATAGCTCCAACATCCAAACCGCGTGTAGGCTGTGCTGCAATGAGAAGGTCCGGATTTTTATCAATTTCACGTGCAATGATAGCCTTCTGCTGGTTCCCACCAGATAATGCTCTTGCCTTCGTGTGAATATCCGGTGTTCTAACATCAAACTTTTCGATGAGACTTTTAGCCTGTTTCTCTATAGCATCTTTGTTCAAGAAGCCATTTTTACTGTAAGGCGCCTGGTAATAAGTCTCCAGCACCATATTTTCACTCATAGAAAAATCGAGCACCAACCCATGCTTATGACGGTCCTCTGGTATATGTGAAACGCCTGCCTCTGAAATTTTGCGTGGTGACTGATTGGCCACCTCTTGTCCGAGCAAACGAATGCTCCCGCCATCCACCTTGCGTAAGCCTGTCAAAGCTTCGATCAGCTCACTCTGTCCATTACCATCTACTCCGGCAATCCCCAAAATCTCGCCCGCCTTGACCTGCAGGTTCAACTCATTTAGAACATGAATACCATCCTTGTTTTTAGAAATTACATTGTTCATTTCCAATACCGTTTGTCCTGGTTGCGCAAGCTGCTTGTCCACTTTAAAGGACACACGACGGCCCACCATTTTCTCAGCCAGCTCATTTGGTGTTGTTTCAGACGTCTTGACCGTATCAATAACCTGACCTCGGCGAATGATCGTAACGGTATCTGCAATTTGCATGATTTCTTTAAGTTTATGAGTAATAAGAATAATTGATTTGCCTTCAGCCACCAAACGTTTCATAATATCCAGCAACTCAGTGATCTCCTGTGGTGTCAGTACAGCTGTAGGCTCATCGAAAATCAGAATATCTGCACCGCGATAAAGCGTTTTAATAATTTCTACACGTTGCTGCATACCCACAGATATATCCTCAATTTTGGCATTCGGATTCACCTGAAGGCCGTACTGCTCAGACAACCACTGTACTTCTGCGGCAGCCTTTTTATAATTGATTTTCAGACCCTTACGTGGCTCCGAGCCCAGGACAATATTTTCGGTAACGGTAAACGGCTGTACGAGTTTAAAATGCTGATGCACCATGCCAATCCCCAGATCAATCGCCTTATTTGGACTATCAATCTGTACAGGTTTACCTCCGATTTCAATGGTCCCTTCATCCGGCTGATACAGTCCGAAAAGAATATTCATAAGCGTAGATTTACCCGCGCCATTCTCACCCAAAAGGGCATGAATTTCTCCCTTATGCAGCTTGATGCTGATGGAGTCGTTGGCAACGATGCCGGGGAATCGTTTTGTAATTTGCTTTAACTCAACGACGGGGGTCGCTGCATCCATGAGATCACCCTTATACACTTTATAGTATGTGCTCCAATGAGCTGATTTTGCCCGTTATAATCCATATAACTCCAGACGTAAGAACAAGGCTAGTCTTATGAACCAGCCTTGTCGCCACCTCTATATTCTTCAATCCAAAACTTATTTCGAAGGAACTGTAATTTCGCCCTTAATAATTTTTTGCTTGTATTGTTCTACAAGATCAAGCACGTCTTTAGGTACGTTTTTCGTTGAAGTGTCTGCCAAACCAATGCCATTATCCTTCAGAGCCAGTGTTTCGACACCGCCCTTAAATTTACCGTCAATTACTTCTTTAGATACGCGTTTTACAGCTTCATCTACACGTTTTACCATCGAAGTCAATGTTACGTCGTCACCAAATTCAAGCGATTGGTCTTTATCCACACCAATAACCCATACTTGCTGACCTTGTTGCTTACGTGCGAGTGCTTCGTTAAATACACCTGTACCAGATCCGCCAGCTGCATGGAAAATAATATCTGCACCGCTGTTATAGATCGTCGCAGCCGCTGCTTTACCCAGATCCGGCTTATCAAATGCACCTGTGTAGTTAACTTCCAATTTTGCATTTGGATTTACAGCTTTAATTCCTGCTTCGAATCCTTTTTCAAAACGTTTGATCAACGGGCTATCTTGTCCACCCACAAAACCAATTTTGTTTGTTTTAGTAAGCTTACCAGCTACAACCCCCACCAAGAAGGAACCTTCATTTTCAGCAAAAACAACCGATTTTACGTTAGGCGCATCCACGACACTGTCAATGATCGCCAAATTCTTGCTCGGGTTGTCTTTCGCTACTTGTCCAATCGCATTCGCCAGATTAAAACCGATTCCCCAAGTCAGGTTAAAATCACCCTTAACAAATTGGTTCAGGTTAGGAATATAATCTTGATCGGATTTACTTTGCAGGTATTTAACTTTAACGCCTGATTCTTTCTCAGTGGCTTGTAGTGCCTCCCAAGCAGATTGGTTAAACGATTTGTCGTTTACTCCACCCACATCTGTAACCATGCCGATTTGGACATTCGATGTTTTGGCAGAACCACCTGTGTCTCCACCATTTGCGTTGGACGCACCTTGATTTTTGTTACCGCAGCCTGCGAGAATGACCGAGATCGCCAGCAGCATAACCAAAGACATACTGAACATTTTCTTCATGCTGATACTGTTCCCCCTTAGTGTTAGATCCCTGGACTGTCTCTTTTCGTTGAACATGTACATGCTCATGCATGTCATTTACTGACGAGACAGATCGTACAGAAGACTTACTTTAGAGATTATACAATTATGATCGGCTAAAATCTAGACAATTAATAACCTTGGGTCAATTTTTTTTAAAACCTCAACAATGTAAGCGCTACAATCTCAAAAAAAACATACATTCTTCCATCCTACGTCATATTTATTCGTATTTTGGAGAAAACAAAGTCTTTTCCGTACCATTGAGTATGTACAAAAAAAGGCATCCCTACACAGCGTACTGCTTGGGATACCTCTTTACCACTTTCGTGGTTTCCACGCCTTCATTATGAATAATTAAGCGTTGATTTTGCCTTTAGCAACAGTTGCCAAAGAGTTGAATGCATTAATATCATTGACTGCAAGATCAGCCAAGATTTTGCGGTTAATGTCCACACCAGCCAATTTCAGGCCGTGCATCAATTTGCTGTAAGACAAACCGTTCAAACGAGCTGCTGCGTTGATACGCACGATCCACAGTCTGCGGAAGTTACGTTTCGTCTGACGACGGTCACGGTATGCGTAAACAAGCGATTTCATTACCTGCTCGTTAGCTGTTTTAAAAATGCGGTGTTTGGAACCAAAATAACCTTTAGCAAGCTTCAATACTTTTTTATGACGACGACGAACGACGAATCCGCCCTTTACTCTTGCCATATCAAATGACCTCCCAAATAATGTTTATACTTCCTTCATTGCCGTGCTGTGCTATTTCAGGTTAGCAAGACCTTGTTTCAGACGCTTAACGTCCCCAGGTGCCATCTCAGGGTTAGTACCCAGAACGCGTTTTGCACGTTTGGATTTGTGGGAAAGCAAGTGGTTTTTGTAAGCTTTGTAACGCATTACTTTACCAGTACCGGTAATTTTGAAGCGGCCTTTAAGGCTGCTATGTGTTTTCATTTTAGGCATTGAACTTCCTCCTTAATTTGTCATTGACTCTTTGGAGCCAATATCATAATCATGCTGCGTCCTTCGAGCTTGGGTTGGCGCTCCACGGTACAAAGATCAGCAACTTCCAATTTCACACGTTCGAGAATTTTTTGACCCACGTTAGCATGAGTAATTTCACGACCGCGGAAACGAACGGAGCATTTCACCTTGTCCCCTTCATTCAGGAACTTCACCACATTGCGAAACTTGGTTTGGTAGTCATGTTCCTCGATGTTGGAACGGAACCATACCTCTTTGATGTCAACGATCTTCTGGTTTTTACGGGCTTCCTTTTCTTTCTTCTGTTGCTCATAGCGGAATTTTCCGTAATCCATAATCCGACACACGGGCGGCTTCGCTTGAGGCGCCACGTTCACGAGATCCAAGTTTGCGTCAATCGCCATTTGCAAAGCTTCACGCGTCGGTTTAATCCCGATTTGTTCACCGTTCGCACCAACTAGACGTACTTCTCTCACTCGAATCTCATCATTGATCATATGTTCCTTACTAATAACCCTCCACCTCCAGAACCTGTTATTGTTGTATTGTGTTTAAGCACAAAAAAGGGATGACGACTACACAGCCGACATCCCTGTCTGATACTCAATTCATCATGAAAGTTCAATTCACAAATCATTGGATCATGACCAGCCGGCAATACCGGACAGGTGAGAAGTCGGACCTTCTACTTGTTAATCCATACTTTTCAATTAACATACTCAAATATCTTATCACGGTGCAATCGAGGTGTCAACACTTTAATAAAAATTGATGACACCGATCTCTAGTCCTATTCCACCGTCTAATTACCCTTGCTTGCTCTGAACCTCTTCTAGGCGAACGACACGCGTATGCTGGGTATGGCTCCATTGCTTGTTGTTTTGTGTGAAGAACGCATAGACCGTAATTGGATACCACGATATCGCATAGACCGGGAACAGCAATAAGTACAGATATACTTTTTTGAATGTGACCTTTTCCAAAATCATTGCGAGCACAAAAGTAGCAACATTCAAACCAATAGCTATAACACCGGTCCAAGCTGGTAACTGTACATAGATGTTCTCGATATTAGGTCCACCAAAGAAGGCGATATCTATCCACATAGCTACTGTCATCAAGAAGGTGAGCAGTACGATATACACGTTCAGACCATAAAGAGCCATATCGAATTTAATCAGGCTTCTATGCTTGATACTTTGCCACAGCAACGGGAAGAAATAACGACGAGCGACCGTGAAATGACCTTGCATCCAGCGCAGACGCTGTCTGGACGAGGCTTTGAACGTCAACGGCTTTTCATCATATACCTTGGCATCGTAATTAAATCTTGGATATACGTTGCACTGCGTGCAGCGCATGGTGAATTCCAAATCCTCTACGAGACTTGTCGCACCCCAGCCCATTTCCTTAAGCAGATTTGTTTCAAAGCACATGCCTGTACCACCGAGGAAATTAGCCATGTTCAGATTGTGACGTGACAGCTGCCACAAACGGTTGATGTACCAATAAGATACCCCGTATGCCGCTGTAATCCAAGAATCCTCAGGATTCTTAGTATCAATGTACCCCTGGATAACACGGGCACCTGTACACAGATCATTGTTCATTTCACTCAAAAAATTGGTATGCGCCAAATTGTCAGCATCAAACATGACAATGGCATCATATTGGCGTGGCATAGCCCATAATTCCTTGAGCATCCACTCAATAGCGTAGCCTTTACCACGCAGATTCGGATTCGTACGTTCACAAGCATTCATGCCGTGAGCGCGAACGATGTCCGCAGTCTTATCTGTGCAGTTATCACAGATTACGAACACATCGTAAAGTTCCTTCGGATAATCAAGTTGCTTCAAATTTTCCATCAACGCTCCGACAACCTGTTCTTCATTGTGGGCAGCGACTAAAATGGCAAATGACTTTTCTGGAGCCGCGTGCTCTTTCCTTTTCTTCCGAACCAATCCGAACAAGGAGAATGCAAACTGATAGACTGCGATCACCGCCAGTATGACCTGGAGCGTCACAAAAATAGCGTCTAACATGATCTCTTGTTACCCCCTTTTTATACCCCTTAAAATCTTGCGTTTGTTTGTTTTCTATCTGTGTAGCGCAAGTTGCGGCGCTTTTCGCGCCTTTTCTGTAGTTTTTGACCCGACCCTTGCTTTCTTCATTGGCTGTGCGCAGCCCCCTTTTGGCTGACACAGGAACGCCATTACGATTTTCGTTGGTTTTCAATCTTTTGTCAAAGCCCTTAAACCGGTCTCAGCAGCAAAAAAACACAACAAACTCCCGTTTAAACCGGGAATGCAGCGCTGGACTTCTCATTCATGACGTTTAGGTCTTATTTTCATCCATTTGCTAACTTTTTATTTCTTTGGTCCCTCCTTTTTGTGGGCCAATTAGCAACCACTTCTAAACACTCTATCTTATTAGACGGATGAACGCAAAGAAAGTTATACAATACAGCTTATATTCCATTAACATTTTTGTGTAGAATTGAACCAAGTAAGTTATGAATCTTTAGTGATTCTTGAAATGAACAGCGTTTAAAAATATGATGAGAGCAAGAGAATAATTACTTATGGTCTGATTATGTCAAAATGACTCAAAATATTTGCCGACTGACCTGAACCGGCAACCGGAGGAAACCAAATGCAACGTCTAGTCGTAAAACTTGTAAGTCTGGAGCAGCAGTTGTTCAAATGGATCAATGGACGCTTACACAACCGTTTTTTGAACTTCTGGCTTTATTATCTCACACATTTAGGCGGGGCTACCTTTACTATAGCCTCCACACTCCTTATTTGGTGGCTCGCTCCGAACCCGTGGAAAGATTCCGGTATGAAGGGAGCCATCGCTCTTGGGGTCAGTCACATCCCCGTAGCTATCGTTAAAAAGCTGTACCCGCGGATTCGCCCGTATTTAGCGCTACCAGGTACAAATACATTCCGCAACCCCTTGTCGGACCATTCTTTTCCCTCAGGGCACACGACCGCTATTTTTTCAGCTACCGTGCCTTTTATGCTACAGTCACCGATGCTAACACTGCTGCTGTTGCCTGTAGCGACAATTGTAGGTTTTTCTCGGATTTATCTAGGTCTCCACTACCCAACGGATGTACTTGCAGGAGCGGTGATCGGAACGTCTGCAGCAATAGGAACGGTTGCATTCTGGCCTTAAAGCCGATATGGTATGATTGAGAACATCCCAGCAGGAACAGGTGAAATGAGAGTGGCTAAAAAACGAGTGTTATTATTATCGGAAGGTTTCGGTGCCGGACATACTCAAGCTGCCTACGCGCTCTCAAGCAGTTTGCGGAAGCTTTCTCCGAATGTGCAGACAAGAGTGCTGGAGCTGGGGAGTTTTTTGAATCCAAGAATGGCCCCCCTTATTATTACAGCATACAAGAAGACTGTCGTATCGCAGCCTCGCCTAGTCGGATTGGTTTACCGTCATCAGTACAAAAAATCATTAAACCGTCTTACAACGCTCGCTTTGCACCGTCTGTTCTACACGCAGACCCGAAACATTCTCCGGCAGCTTCGTCCCGATTTGGTGGTATGTACTCATCCCATCCCAAGCGCGGTAATTTCACGTTTGAAGCGCTTAGGTTTACATGTTCCGCTTTGTACTGTTATTACAGACTACGATGCACATGGAACATGGATTAGTCCCGAGGTTGACCGGTACTTTGTATCTACGCCTGAAGTCATGCGTAAGCTGCGAGCACGCGGAGTACCCGTCTCGAAAATCCAGGTGACCGGTATTCCCGTTCATCCAAATTTTTGGGAACATCCTGGGCACGATGAAATTAGAGAACAATTTGGACTTAAACCCATCCCGACCGTACTCGTTATGGGTGGCGGCTGGGGCCTTATGAATGACGAAGTTATACATCGTTCGCTTACTCAGTGGAGAGAGAACATTCAATTTATTTTTTGTTTGGGGCATAATGATAAAATTCGTCGTAAAATGCAATTAGATCCCAGGTTTAATCATCCAAATATTCATATCTTCGGATTTACACGGGAAATCGACAAATTAATGGAGGTATCGAATCTGCTCATCACCAAACCCGGCGGAATGACATGCACCGAGGGATTGGCTAAAGGGATTCCGATGCTGTTTCACAAACCTCTCCCTGGACAGGAGGAGGAAAATTGTCAATACTTTACGGCTCAAGGCTACGGAGAACCGATTACTTCGCTGGATGTTGTCGTGAAATGGATGAACCGACTGCTACACGATTTTCCAGAAATCGTCCGTAAACGACAGGAGCACGTCCACAATGTAGCGCGATATTATCCTCTTCAGAGCGCACAGAGTATTTTGGATATACTGGAACCGAACAGGGTGCTTTCCTAAAAGGAAGCACCCTGTCTTATTTTATCCATTTGATCTTTTTTTTATTTCCCGTACTTTTCAAGGCGTGTTTTTCCGTACTCTTCCAAAGCATCTTGGCCGATCAGCACTTCGACTCGATGAATATTCATACCCTTGCCCATGAACTTTTGTTCATATTCCGTCATGACATGCTCCTCGTTGATCCCCTCACGATGAAGGTTTAACGAAATATTCGTCATTTGTAAACCGCTATCGGCAAACGAATTCAAAGAAAACTCAAATAGTGTCTCCGAATCAGTCTTAAAATGAATTTGTCCTTTGCTGTTCAAAAGCTGACGGTACTTGTCCAAAAAACGCGGATGCGTCAAACGACGACGTGCATGCTTGGCTTTAGGCCAAGGATCACTAAAATTTAGATAAATGCGTTCAATTTCTCCTGGTTCAAAAACATTCTCGATCTGTTCAATGTTTGCCAGTGCCAATTTAATATTAGGCGGCGTATCAACCTCTGAATTACTCCAGGCCAGACGGGACTTTTCTGTTGCACGGCGAACCAGCTCATCATACATATCAAAGCCAATATAGTTAACCTCTGGATTCCGGAAGCTCATTTGGCTTATAAATTGCCCTTTACCCATACCGAACTCTACATGAATGGGACGATCATTACCAAAAAGCTGTTGCCATTTCCCCTTATACTGTGCCGGCTCCAAGATGACTAGATCCTGCTGTTCTTCCAGACTTTCCCGTATTCCTTTTCTTCCGCGTAAACGCATGTTACTCCTCCATATACTCTGTTATCAAGGAAAAAGGAATTTCACCCCCGCTTGAAGATACGGAAATGAAATTCCTTTTTCAATATATTTGGATTGGGGTCCAACTAATTTAATTGTTCATAGTCTACCCCATCAGCAGGTGAAAAATCAATTGTCTTTTGGCAAGCCGCTCTGATTTTTTGACGTGCGGTCGTTCCAATCTGACGATCCTGCCCAAAACGGACACCAGTCAATGCCAACGCCTCATCAAAGGTTAACTCAACAGTAACTTTATCCATACGCGTCTTATCCTGCGCATTCATAAAAGATCACCTCACGGGTTATTTGTGATGGAACCGACGTGCACTTACCCTAAAACAGGCGTTAGAAACAGCATAGCTGCCTCCCTGAAGAATAATCATTAGCAACGGGATAACTTTTATCTTCAGGATCGAAAACAGTCCTTTTATTGTATGTCTGGTACCGCTTACAATATAACATATTGTGTAACCTTTTTCAATCCGAAACGCCATGAAATCCGCACATTTTATTGACTTGTTCGGTCAAATGATTCCCAATGAAGACTAATTTTTGTTACAATAGGGTGATCGTAAAAAAAGGAGTACACCCATGAAAACAGATTTATTGCCTGCTCCTCTCCTGTGGGGAGATAAACGGTTCCACACTTGGAATTACGAAATGCGTGAGCAATTTCAAAATAAAGTGTTCAAAGTCATGCTAGATGCGGGTTTTACCTGTCCGAATCGCGATGGCTCCATCGCTAAAGGGGGCTGCACCTTTTGTAGCGCACGCGGATCGGGTGATTTTGCCGGGCGTCGTCGTGATGATCTGGTCACCCAGTTTAATACGATTCGGGATCGACAGCATCTAAAATGGCCAAACGCCAAATATATTGGCTATTTCCAAGCCTACACGAATACGTATGCCCCGGTTGAGGAACTGCGAGAATACTTTGAGGTAATTCTGGAGCAGCCCGGCGTTGTCGGTCTGTCCATCGCTACACGTCCTGATTGCCTGCCTGACGATGTAGTGGATTACCTTGCCGAGCTAAACGAACGCACGTACCTGTGGGTCGAAATGGGTCTGCAAACCGTCCATGAATCGACCTCAGAACTGATTAACCGCGCTCATGATACTCAATGCTATCTGGAGGCGGTGGAAAAGCTGCGCAAGCGGAATATCCGCGTGTGCGCCCACATTATTTATGGTCTGCCCCAAGAGACGCATGAAATGATGCTTGATACGGGACGTGCAGTAGCGGCTATGGATGTGCAGGGCATCAAAATCCACCTGCTGCATCTCATGCGCAAAACGCCTATGGTCAAGCAGTATGAAGCGGGATTGCTACGCTTTCTGGAAAAGGACGAATACGTGAAGCTGATTGTTGATACGCTGGAGTTTTTACCTCCCGAAATGATTGTTCATCGGTTAACCGGAGATGCCCCACGCGATTTGCTAGTGGGACCCATGTGGTCGCTCAAAAAATGGGAAGTGCTCAATGCCATTGATCATGAACTGAAGTCACGCGAAACGTGGCAGGGAAAATACTGGAGGCAACCTTAAATGGGATTCCTATCCGTCCTGAGCTACGCTCATCAATTGGTGGCTACGCGGGTGCAGCCAGGCGATACTGCTATAGACGCTACCGTCGGTACAGGAGCAGATACGTTATTTCTGGCAAAAGCTGCTGGCAAACGGGGCCGTGTCTATGGCTTTGACATCCAGCAAGAAGCACTGCATTGCGCCCGTCGTCGACTGGAAGAAAACGCTTCACCTTCATTAGCAGAAGTATCGCTACTACTACAAGGTCATGAGCAAATGCGGGAGGCCGTTCCGGACATGCTGCATGGCAAAGTCGCTGCGGTCATGTTTAACCTCGGCTACTTGCCATCCGAAGGCGCCGATCCTACGGTCATCACGCATACGCACAGTACGCTCGTCGCACTGGATGCTGCCTTACAATTGCTGCGACCACGCGGCATTCTGACTGCCGTACTCTATCCAGGGCATGCTGGAGGAAGTGAAGAAGCAGATGCCGTTCTTCAATGGGCTTCTGCTCTCCCGGTCTCCAGCGGTCAAAGCATTATTTATCGTCAATTACAACGAGCCGCTTCACCTTACGTAGTGGCAGTTGAGAAGAAATAATGTCGGATTTTAAACTCAGGTTATGAGCGGCTTTTTTAGCCGCCTTACATATATCATTTTTTTAGCTCGTTTGGGCGCTATTCATCCCAGTTTATTGCCCATCAGCACGTTATTGATTTCCCTATTCTGTTAGATCACACTCATTTACTCATTATGGAGGAGAGAAATTATGCTAAAGCCATACCCGCTGCAATTTCAACCTGAGTTCAAAGAGAGAGTTTGGGGAGGACGGGCCTTAGAGCAATTTGGTCTAACCCCACCAGAAGGACATATCGGGGAAGGATGGATGATTGCCGATCATCCAAACGGAACAACAACGGTCATCAATGGTGAGCTGGCAGGCAAAGGACTGGATGAAATTCGCGAGACCTACGGGCAAGATTGGCTCGGGGCCAAGGGTGTATCGGAAAAAGGCGGACGATTCCCACTTTTGATCAAACTACTGGATTGTAATGATGACTTATCCGTTCAGGTGCATCCGACAGATGATTACAAAGGACTTCCAGCCGGAGAATTAGGAAAAACTGAAATGTGGTACGTGCTTGATGCCAAGCCGGATGCCAAGATTATTTATGGTCTGACCGAAGGTGTAACCCGCGAGAGTCTGCGTACAGCTCTTGAAAGTGGGGACATCCTCGGCAGTTTGCGCCAGGTTCCAGTCGAAGCAGGCGATACATTCTTCATCCCCGCTGGAACCGTACATGCACTGTGTGCAGGCGTTGTCGTTGCTGAAATCCAGCAAAATTCGGATACTACCTATCGCTTATATGACTATAATCGCCCCGGACTGGATGGCAAGCCTCGTGAGTTGCATATCGAGGATTCCCTCAATGTAACCTCCTACGAAGGTGCAGGCGCAACGACGATGAAAACGGACGGCTTACAGCCTGGAAAGTGGCTCCAGCTGGCAGCCTGTGAGTATTTTGTTGTGGAAAAGGGTATCGTAGATGGAAGTTGGGCACTTTCTACAACGGAAGACAGCTTCACCATTCTCGTGATTTGTGAAGGCAGTGGGACCATAACATGGAACAATAATACCGAGTCTCTTTCCTGTAAAGCTGGAGATTGCTTCCTGTTGCCCGCTAACCTGAGCGGTTACACGCTGAATGACGGAATGACCGTACTTAGATCTTATCTTCCTTAAAGCTTAAAGGATGTGATGTCTAATTATGCGGGAATACACCTTCACCATCGCTGAAAATGACGGAACAGAGCTTTTTGCCTACCGCTGGCTGCCTGATCAGAATTTGCCCATTAAGGGGATTGTTCAAATTTCGCATGGTATGTGCGAGACGTCCTATCGGTACATCCGACTGGCCGAAAAGCTTACTGCTTGCGGTTATGGTGTGTATGCCAACGATCATATCGGTCACGGGCGCACGGCTGGTGATCCTGATAAGCTGGGTATGCCAGGAGCTGATGCGTTTAATCGAATGGCAAATGGCATGCTGGAGCTAGGCGAAATTGTGGCTAAGGAATTCCCTGAACAGTCTCGTTTTTTGCTGGGTCACAGCATGGGGTCCTTTTTAACCCAGAAAATTATGTATGACGATCGGCAGACGTATCATGGGTTTATTTTATCGGGAACCAACGGAAGACGTGGTCTTCTAAAACTCGGAGAGCAAGTTGCTCTACTGCAAGCCAAACTGCAAGGAATGGATCATCGCAGTATGTTGCTCAACGCTATGGTCTTTGGAGGCTTTAATCGTGCCTTTCGTCCGGTGCGCACAGCGTTCGACTGGCTGTCCCGTGATCCTGAGGAAGTAGATCAGTTCGTGCACGACCCATTATGTGGAGCTATTTGCACGACAGGCTTTTTTCTGGATTTTTTCAGGCTATTGCAAGAAATCCATTGGCCTTCCTCGCTGAAACATATCAATCCCAAACTGCCAGTTTATATTTTTGCCGGGGATCGTGATCCAGTGGGTTTGTTCGGTAAAGGCGTGTTATCACTAGTGGAAATGTATCGAAGCCTAGAGCTTCAGGACATAGAGTATCGCCTCTATCCTGATGGTCGCCATGAGATGCTTCATGAAACAAACCGCGACGAGGTGATGAGTGACATCGTAGACTGGCTCGACCGTCATGTTAATACAGAGGTGACCTCTGTTTCCACATTGTCTGGAGCCTCCGATGAACCTGAACAATCAACCTCGTCCAAGTCATCAGCCTTGTGAGGAAATAAGAAAAGAAACCTTTAAAACCACGATTAAAGTGGGATTGAAGGTTTCTTTTCTTATTCCTTTTTATTTTCCATTTGGGTTAGTTTTAAAAATCACCATGCATTTCGTTCTCTCAGGGAAGTAATATGAGCTGTGTGATGTTTGCCATGCCAGGCATAGATACCGATGTTTCGTTCCAGGCGGATCGTCTGGCCCGATTCAGGATGAATAAACGATCGGTGTAGCTGATCCTCTCCCAACGATCGCAACACGCTCACCCACCGTTCATGCAGTCCTTCTAGCAATTGCAACGAGGGCTCCAGTGGAAGTTCCCTGGCGTCTGGTATTTCGGCCCAACGTCCCTCATCATATGGCTTGATCGTCGGTGTATCCTCCGTCAGCGCCAGTTTAAAACGGATATAGCTGTTCATATGGCTGTCTGCCACATGATGAACTACCTGCCTTATCGTCCAGCCCCCTTCACGATAAGGCGTATTTAGCTGCTGCTCATTCAGTCCTTCGACCGCCAGACGCAGCTGTGCAGGCAATTCAGCAATGTCGTGAATCCATGCGATAAGCTGTTCTTCTGTAATGGTGTCTGGAACAACGAATGATCCTATCGGATAGCGCAAGTCTTTGTCCAAAACAGTTCCCGCCCTTCTCTACATCTACTGACAGTAATGTCTGTAGCCTTATGTGATAACTATGCAGGAAAAAAAGCAGACTCGCAAGAGTCTGCTTTTGTCATACACGTAAAGAGGAGATACACTTACCCCATTTATTTTATCCTTCCAGTAACAATGATTCCGGATCTTCCAGCAATTCTTTGACCGTTACTAGGAAACGAACTGCCTCACTGCCATCAATAATCCGGTGATCGTAGGACAACGCGATATACATCATCGGACGATTTTCCATTCGTTCCTCGTCGATGGCAATCGGGCGAAGTTGGATTTTATGCATTCCCAAAATCCCCACTTGCGGCGTATTGAGAATTGGCGTAGACAGCAGGGAACCGAAAATACCTCCATTGGTTATGGTAAAAGTTCCTCCTTGCAAGTCGGCCAGAGAAAGCGAATTGGAGCGTGCTTTGCCAGCCAAATCTGCAATGCTCTTCTCGATCTCAGCAAAGCCAAGACGATCGGCATCCCGTACAACTGGCACAACCAAACCCTCCTTGGCAGATACAGCAATCCCAATATCATAGTATTTTTTCAGTACGATATCATCGCCATTAATTTCAGCATTCACGGTAGGGAAGCGCTTGAGAGCACCAACCACTGCCTTTGTAAAGAAGGACATAAAACCCAAGCCTACATCATGTTTTTCCTTAAACTTATCTTTACGGCGTTTACGCACATCGAGAATGGCGGTCATATCCACTTCATTAAAAGTAGTCAGCATGGCAGCTGTCTGCTGTGCTTCAACAAGACGCTTAGCGATCGTCGCTCTGCGTCGAGACATGCGCTGGCGTTCCACAGGCTTGCTGTACTCCGTTTGAGCTGGAGACGGAGGCGCAGGCTTGCTAGTAGCGGGAGACGCAGATATAGATGCTGCACGTGATACTTCAGCGCTGTTATGCGTTTTTACGTCCTCTTGGAACACACGTCCGAGCGGGTCCTTTCCCTGTACTTGGTCAAGATCAATCCCGCGCTCACGCGCCAATTTCCGGGCAGATGGTGATGCCGTCTGCCCATTTCCGTCGCTATTCAATGAAATAGGCGGTGCAGACTTTTCTTCTGCTTTAACGCCGCCTCCTACGGAAGACGGTGAAGTCGCTACGGACGGTGCTTCAGGCGCTTGAGTCGCTGCAACTTCTCCAGCACCAGTTGAATCCGCACTACCACTGCCGCTTCCGATCAGACCAACAGCTTCACCGATGACCACAGTATCTCCCTCCTGACGAAGGATTTTCTGCATCACACCTGCTTCTTCCGCACTAATTTCCAGATTGACCTTATCGGTTTCCAACTCCAGCAGAACATCTCCCTGTCCTACGGAATCCCCTTCCTTCACAAGCCATTTGGAGATTGTTCCCTCCGTGATGGATTCTCCCATTGCCGGCACTATAATATCGCTCACAGCCGCTACCTCCCCAGTGTAATATTGTTTTTGGAATCCTGCTTCAACGCCGATTGAATAATTCGCTGTTGTTCTAGGCTGTGTACTTGCTGATAACCGCTGGCCGGGCTTGAACGATCTGGTCTGCCTGCGTAACGAATTTCCGCTCCCTGTGGCACAACATTCCGCAGACGAGGTTCAATGTAACTCCAAGCCCCCATATTTTTAGGTTCTTCCTGAGCCCATACGAACTCCTTAACATGCGGGAAGCGTCCGAAAATATTCCGAATTTCCTCTTCCGGGAAAGGGTATAACTGCTCCACACGAATAATATGCAGACGCTCTTCTGCCTCATTCTTATCCTTTTCCAATGCTTCTTCGAGATCAATGGCAATCTTGCCACTGCACAGTACAATGCGTTCTACACGATCCGGACGTGCACCCAGACCAGGCTGTTCCAACACAGGACGGAATGCTCCTTCGCTGAATTCAGAAGCAGGCGAAGCGACACGATTATTACGAATCAGGCTCTTCGGCGACATCATCACCAGCGGGCGGGCTTCCTCACTTTCACTTAATGCAGCCTGACGGCGCAGCAGATGGAAATACTGGGAGGCACTGCTCAAATTAGCGACAGTCCAGTTATTTTGTGCGGACAACTGGAGAAAACGCTCCAGACGTGCGCTCGTATGCTCTGGTCCTTGTCCTTCACTACCATGCGGTAACAGCATCACCAGACTCGATTTCTGTCTCCATTTGGCACGGCCTGCGGAAATAAATTGGTCAAAAATAACCTGTGCACAGTTGGCAAAATCGCCGAATTGTGCTTCCCAAATCACTAACGTTTCAGGAGAATACACGTTATAGCCATATTCAAAGCCAAGGACAGATGCCTCAGACAATGGACTGTTATGAATACTGAACGAAGCACGTGCTTCCGGCAATGTATGCAACGGGCAATGTGTACGGCCTGTTTCAGGCTCATGCAGCACAAGGTTACGGTGAGCAAATGTAGCTCGCTCCGCATCTTGGCCTGTCATACGAATAGGCTTGCCGTCTGCGAGAATGGTAGCCAAAGCCAGCGTCTCCGCCAAACTCCAATCTACCTTTTCACCCTCGTTCAGAGCGGTTTTTCTACGCTGTAAAATTCGATCCAGCTTCGGATATACGTGAAAAGACTGTGGCCATTTGAGTAAGTTTTCATTGATTTGGCGCAGTTTTTTCAATTCCACTGCAGTACGTACCACAGAACTCTGATTCTTTTTCGCCTTCACATGAGTAATCTCCGGCTCTTGTTCCGGTTGATTCTTCACCTGCTCATGCGCTTCCTTCAGTCTCTTTTGCACCTTTTCAATGAGGCCGGCACTAAACGCTTCGTCCACAATCCCCTGCTTCATCAGCTTTTGAGTATACAATTTGCTCACCGTCGGATGATTCTTCACCTTACGATATACCAGCGGTTGTGTTGTTTCCGGGTCATCGGATTCATTGTGACCATAACGACGGTAACCAATCAGATCAATCAGAAAATCCTTCTTGAAACGATTGCGATATTCGCCAGCCATACGAGCAGCTGCAATACAAGCTTCGGGATTATCCGCGTTCACATGCACAATTGGAATTTCATAGCCTTTAGCGAGATCACTGGCATAACGGGTCGAACGGGAATCAACACTCTCTGTCGTAAAGCCCAGACGATTATTCACAATAATATGAACTGAACCGCCATTTCGGAAGCCGCGCAAATTCGTGAAATTAAGTGATTCTGCCACGATACCTTCACCTGGGAAAGCAGCATCACCGTGCATAATAATGGTAGCTGCCTTGCTCACATCCAGCTTCGGATAACCAGCCTCACTGCGGTCTTCCTGTGCAGCTCGTGAAAATCCTTGTACCACCGGATTCACATATTCCAGGTGACTTGGGTTATTCGCCAATGTCAGACGGGCCTGCACCGCTCCCCCATCTTTTACAAAACGATCAGCACCCAGATGATATTTCACATCGCCAGTCCAGCCATAGTTAATTCCTGTGGAACCTTCCGACGGGATCAAATCCTTATTCGGCGAATGATGAAATTCAGAGAAAATTTTACTGTAAGGCTTGCCCAGCACATGTGCCAGTACATTCAAACGGCCGCGATGCGCCATACCCATCAGGACATGACTTGCTCCTGCATTTGTGGTTAGACGAATGATCTCATCGAGAACAGGGACAAGCACATCATTACCCTCGATGGAAAAACGTTTCTGTCCGACGAATGTTTTATGCAAAAACTCTTCAAACTGTTCTACTTCTACCAATCTGCCCAGCAACGACTTGCGTTCCTGTGTGGTGAGGGGCTTGGAGGACCAACCAGATTCTGCATAGCTGTTCAGCCAGCTGCGTTCCTCCTCGTTATGAATATGGCTAAATTCATAGGCAATCGGACCTGTGTATGCTACACGTAACCGTTGAATGGCTTCCCATCCGTTAAGTGTTCCCGCAGGAGCGTTATCCCATATTAAAGAGGCTGGAAAAGCCTTCAAGTCTTGTTCAGTTAAACCGTAAGATGCTGGATTAAGCAAGCGTGTATCCTGCTCTGCATCCAGTTCCAACGGATCGATTTGGGCGGCTAAATGTCCGTATTCACGGATATTCCATACCATTTTACCCGCTGTAACCGCTTTCTGTAATGTATTCGAATCAAGATGCCCCAAAGCACTTGTGGGGGGGCCTTGCAATTTGTTGTCTATCATGGAAGCAGCCGAGTATTCGGATTGTGGCGGCTCACCCCATTGATCAAATAGCTCGCGGTAAGCCGGGTCAACCGTTCCGGGGTCCGCTACATACTTTTCATACTGGTCCTGCACATAACCTAGATTAGGTCCGTAATACGCCTGCCAAGGTACCTGTCTGCTGCTCTCTTCCATTGTCATCTCGTTCCCTCCGTCAAATTTTGAAATTCATAGCTGGACGGAAATCATTTTCATTTTTTTATTAATCTTCAATTTAAGTTGTTCACAATATGCTCACATTATATGAAATTCTTCATCAAAAGTCGAATTTCACAATTCTTATTCCTCTTCCATTGTATAAAGTTTTCTAGCTATGAGCATTTCCTTTTTCTCAACATATCCATGCGTAAATGAGATGAATCGGGCTAATCTGTAATCAAACACCTGGCAACTTAAATAACCAGCCGTCGAATATCAACTGACAGCTGGTTATTTAGTCTATGTTGCACCTCATAACGCCAAACGAGTTTGAATGCAACTTCCGAGTCCACCCCACTATGATTACCGTCAACAGCAGAATTTAAAAGGCAGAAGGTCCGATACGATGCAAATTCAAACGTAAAGTGACATTAAAGTCACTTTTCTGTACAATATTCCTACTTTTCACTATTATTTTAATTAGGCATCTAAAAACCGCTTTGAAAGCGAAAGGGATGGAACTGTGACTGGACTAAAACAAGTACTCAGAAACAAGAATTATGTCAGGTTTTTTCTGGCAACCTTCGCCTCACAAATGGGAGGAATTATCGGGGTTACTGCATTCATGTTTTATTTGTTGAAACGGTTTACAAATCAGCCATACTATGCAACGCTTGCCGAGTTAATGTATTCGCTTCCGATGCTGGTAGTATTTCTCGTGGTTGGAGTGCTGGCAGATCGGATGGACAGACAAAAAATTGCTGTTAATTGTGACTGGATCAGCGCTTTTTTATCCTTATGTTTGCTTATTTTTATTTGGGTCGATTCGATTCCTTTGATATTTGCCCTCCTGTTCATCCGTAGTGCTGCCTCTAAATTTTTCTTCCCGGCCGAAAGTGCCATTATACAGGGAATATTAAGCGAAGATGATTACACCATTGCCGCAGGCCTCAATCAAATGATGGGGAGTCTTTTCATGCTATTCGGAGGAACTCTCGGGGCCGTCGTTTACTGGCACTTTGGAATTACTGGAGCCATCCTAATTGATGCTGTTTCTTTTATTGTGTCTGCACTGCTTATTCGTTCCTGCAAAATTCCAAAGGAAGTACGCCTTCCGAACGGGGCACATCAATTCAAACAATTAAAATTCAAACTTGTCATGATCGATTTTAAACAAGGGTTTCTTTACATATTACGCAACAGACTATTGCTTTGGTTGGTTTCAGGCTTTTTTATGTTCGGTATTTTAAATGGTGGTTTTAGCGTTTTACCGATGTTTATTCTTAAATACAAGCTAGCTCCAGGCAATTACGAGCAGTATATGGTATGGACGGGTATTATTTTTGGGGCTGGTGTGTTGCTTGGTACCCTAATCGCTTCTCTCATCTCTGCCAAGCTAAAACTACACCAAATGATTGCAGCGGGAGTTCTGGTAGCCGGAATGGGTATGTGCACACTTGGATTTGTTAACCACATCTATGCTTTCCTGATTATCAACTTTGTCATCGCACTGATACTTCCGTTCATTAACATTGGTATAGGAGGATGGCTTCCTCGTATTGTAGATCCTCAAATGATGGGACGTGTGCAAGGTTTGATTAATCCGTTAATGATGCTGTCCCAGTCTCTTACATTAGGTTTCATTGCTATAAGCTTTCCTTCATTTATTTCAATTGAAGTCTTGTTTTTATTAGTTGGGATCTGTACCGTTATTGTAGGAATATACTACACTATTGTGCTTCCCCGTTATGCTGATTACAGTACTTCTTCCAAGACCCTTCAGGAATCTTTATAGGCAAATTAAAAAAGTCATACAGCAGACCATTCCGCCAGCGATTGCGATTGTTGAGTTGCCACTTCTGCCTCCGAATCCAGTTCAGAGGTGGCTTCATACATTCGTTGCATACGACTAGCTCGTCAAAACCCAGTAGAGACAAAGACTAATAGGGTATGTAATATTCAAAAAAAAACGCCCGGCAGACGCATTAGCTGCATCAGCAGGACATTTTGATTGAAATCGGAGTAGCGGGATTCGAACCCACGACCTCACCCACCCCAAGGGTGCGCGCTACCTAGCTGCGCTATACCCCGATAACCCAGTGTATGTAGATCGATGCTGTTATTTACTATTATATTCTGGTCATAAAATCCTGTAAAGGGATTATTTTCACGTTAAGAGGTCAAAAACAGAGATCATAGGAGCTAACCATGCAAAGCAAAAAATTACTTATCCCCATTGCATTACTTCTTTTAATACAGTTAAGCGTTCCTATCTGCTATACCTTTGCACAGGATAACCTTGTCATAGATCATGAAACGAAAGAGAGATTCAAAGAACAGTATGGCTTGGAAGAACCTCAGTCACCTATATTAGAGCAGCAGCAAAACATTTTATTCGGAGGTGATTGGGGCTTTAGTCCTTCTGCCGATGCTGTGATGCTGGAATTGACCATATGGATTCGGAATCCGCTCATTTTCATCAGTCAACAACTGATATATTCGGTGAAATCATAAGCTTTATTTCGACAAGTTCCATGATATAAAGCATAAGAATCATTTATTTCGTAGCAAATTGTCTGCCACCTAAGGTCACTTCATCCTTCTTATTGAAAAGGTTTAATTCAATGGGGCCCCTACCATGTAGCCACAGCAGTTCATCGAATAAAAATGTCAGTCCATCCTTGGCGCGCAAGCGCTCGATGATCTCCGTGACAACTTGCATAAGCTCCCCTTGTACACCCGCTGCCAGTTGCAGACCTCCGCTCTCTCCATCCAGATAAAGATGCATATGATATGATTGCTCCACCTTCTTCACATGTCGCACGCACAGTATGCCATTTTCGAGGTAAAAAAAGTATTGATGGTCATAAAGAACCCCTTCGTATATCTCATACATATGAGGTGAATCATACGGTCCCTGAACCATCGATACCCGTTCCAATCCCATTACCCATTCTGTCATACATCCTCGCTCCATTCCTTTGTCCAAAGTTTCTTATTTGCCAATATGCTCTCTTTTACAGGTAGTTTTTCAAACTAGGCTGTTGAACGATAATTAATTGCTAATTGTAAAACGTTTTGATACGATAAGCATATTACTATGACGTTCACAAATAACATCTCAATAAACCAAATGCACATTACAGTGTTATTTTTGTTGTTTCTAGAATACATTGAATAGTGTTTATTGTTAATACTTTGATGGGTTTTTTTAACACTATAGAGTGCATTTATCTGGAGGAAAATATGATAAAGATTCATCTTTCCCGTATTATGGGCGAAAAACGAATAAATATTGCCGAGCTTTCTCGCATGACTGGATTACATAGAAACGGAATCACCAAACTTTACAACGAAGAAACAGACGGTGTGAAATTTGATACGCTAGATAAAATTTGTAAAGCTCTAGACTGCCATGTTCAAGATGTTATCGAGTATGTAGAGGATGATACAAATTAGTAAAATGGACTTCTCTTGTTATGGGAAACTGTTTCAATTAGGTTTAGAACCGGCGTACTCCCTAGTGAACTGATCGAATACTTGCCAGAGAGAGCCGTTAACATTCTTACGGCTCTCTGTTCTTTGTGTAATATTCAAAATACTTTTTTACCGATCTTCCACTCAATTAAATTTGAACAATGTAATCCCTTTCTATCAGGCCACTTTAAATATATTTCTCCCACATATTATAAATGTCGAATAAAGCATTGGGTCATTTATATTTTCTCATTTCACCCTTTTTTCCTGTATAAACTTGTACAATCCATACAGTTTCAACTCCTCTTAAACCCATAGAAAAGAAAAACCACATAGAATCAATCCATGTGATTGGAGTGCAAACTCACTATTAAAGAAACATCTTGGACCGAATAAAAAATCGGAACATGTTTTTGCTCTCAATTTAATTTGATTATTTCCTATTACCTTGAAGATTCTTTACAGTTCCAGTAATGGCCTGATAGTGATTAATAATTGAGTTATTTTGAGGATTAGAAGCAAAACTGTTAGAGATTTTATAAGGTCTTCTATTAAAACTACTAATTCCACCTATATTTTTAATAGAAGGGCCATAATTTTGATCGTAGTACCACTCACCATCTAACGTATGGATAAAAAATTCTCCTAAGAAATAGCTTGATAACAGAACGTTTTCCTCCGTCGGTTCTGAACTTAGCAAAGCTTCGATGGTTTTTAGCGACTTTTCATCTTTAAAGTTCAGATTATTTACCTCGACAAATTTCTGTAGCTTCTCAAACCATCCTTTATCTAAAAAGTTAGCAGGAGGAAGCGTATCTTTAGGCACATTCTCTTCAAACCATTTTAGAGCAAACCGATCAATAATCTTTTCTAGAGTGATAAATATATCTCGTAATGACTCTTCATCCTCATAATAATGGAATTTCTCCATCTTTGATCCATCAATGAAAAAAAACTATTAACTGATTCAGACTCAGTCATAAAAGTAATGCGTATTGCATTCTCTGTCCAATAACTTTTATCGATTTGGATTGTTTCCTTAAATCCATTGACTACTCTTGTAAAAAACCAAGTATTGTTTAAATGCTCATAAGTAAAGTTCAAAGCAGCTAATTTGTTCCCTATGGTTTTTCTGATAATATTTGATATTTTCACAAAATATTCTCCTTACAAGATAATTGGAACATGCATCCGTGGAACAGGAAAAAATCCTCCTACTCTCAATTTAACGAGCAAATGATCATCTTAGAGCATGTTGTCTCCTAATTATATATTTTCAGAATGAGGAGCTAAAAAGAAACCTCATAGAGATTTATACTCCATATGGTCAAAATAACTATACAATTAATTTTTAATCGTTCAAGAGTTCCTGATTTATTCTTTTCATTTCTTTAAGGCACAAATCAATTCTGTCTAAATCTATGACTGTTTTATCAACGCCAGCTACAAAAAACAACTTTAGCCAGAAAGCATCCTCCTGAGCGTAATTTTCAATAGCTTGTTCAATAGTTTCTTCTGTTAATGACTTCACAATAATATCTGGTGGCGATGCAGGAATAAAATTAATATTCTCTTTGGTCATATAACTAATTAGATTTTTTGGGGTACATACAGCAACAGAGATATTAGTCCCATCTTCAAGTTCAATAAATACATCTATATTATCATCCTCAATATCTGCTATCTGAGATAGCGAAGTTGGATATACAATTTTTTCCACTTTCATTTGGGCCTCCTCATTTACAATAAACATTATATATGATATCAATAACTGTTTGTTCGTTAGCCATATTAGCCTTAGCCAAAATGTTCATTTGGCCATTATTCATTCTAAAAAACACTCTTGCTCCTTTTTCCCCCTTAGGTAATTAATATCTCTTGTTAGATTTCTCGTTCCATTTCCCGTATTAAAATTTCTTTTAAGGAATTTGCCACAAGTTCATCTGCTTCTAAATGTTCTTTCCCTTCGTTTTTACTCATTTCAGAGTATTCTTTCATTTCAAACGGTGGTTGCATTAATTTATATCCATTTCAAAATCCCCTTCTTACTTTGCTATCTTATTCGAAAAAAAATTCACGGTAACACCACCTGATACTAAGATCGTTAAAAGATCCGTAAAATATTGCTGTGGTGAAAATCCATAACATCTCTCTTCTTGATCCCATTCTTCCTCGAATCTTTCCAAGAAATAATGTGCGTTTTTCCAATGGATCGTGAACGGTCCTACTGTTCCAAAACCTCCACAGAGACAGTCCGATATACTGTCCAAGCTAAATCCATAGTACCCTCCGGGTCCATTAATCGCTTCACCAAGTGCTATGAAAAATGTTGTAAAATCAGATATGTATTCGCCGTCCAAGGTGTAGACTTCTCCTCGTTTATCCAGTCTAGCAAAATGATTAGATGCAGAATGTATTCTAGTCACGTTTAGCCACCCGGACCGTTCTTCTTTAGAAAAGCCTTGCCATATATTATTTTCAAGCGACTGAGCACCCTTTAAAAACTCCCATAATCTTAATTCCACAGGGGAGGGCTTCGTTTCAAGTATACCTGTTAACTCCAGATTGAAGTTTCCTTTATTGTAGTTTAGTTTATGGATTATGTAGGATTCAGGTAGGTGATAATGATAGCTTCCAATCACTTTTTCTTCATCATTTAAAATAGCAATGTACAAGTTGTGTACAGATTGTTTTGTCTTTATTATGTTTCCTATGAAATCCTCATTAAAGACAAATTGTTCAAAAATAACCTTTTCATACGTTTCGACAATGATATCACCCGTTAAGCCAACCACATCTCTACAATAACCAACCGTGAGCCCACTTTCATCGTCAATGACAGCAAATCTATATTTCATATCATATCTCCTCACAATAATTATAAGGAATGTAGCATTTAAGGAATCATTTTTAGCTTCTTAGATAGAATAATCAATTATTTTGAAGCCGATAAGGATTGAGATCCTCTACACTTTTTATTTTTTTTTAGATCTTCTGCAGGTATTGCAAAATAAATTTTCCCCTTTTCGGACTTAAATGTTAACGAAGCCTCATACTTCTTTTCAACAATCCACTGCTTTATTTCCAACATCTCTTGCAGATAGTGAGTGGCCGAAAAGTTACCTTTAATACAAATTGAAGCTTCTGAGGAGAGTTTTTGACTAACCATAGAATAGCTTGGAACCTCGTCATGGTAGGTTAAAGCATCCTGCCCCATACTAGATACATTTACGATGACTTCTGCATCTGATCCTGTAACTTGCTTTGTTTTTTGTGTTACAGCTTCTTTTAGCTCATCTCTCCACACAGAAGAGGCATAGTCATCCATCATTTGCCCATAATAGTCTTCTTCCACCAAAAAAGAAATCCCTAATCCAGAGATCACATTAGCTATAAATTTATCATTCTTAAGGTCATAATCTACTGAATCAATTTTCCAGTTCATAGTGTATGTTTTATGTAGGTAGTCAGTAACGTTGCTCCCAAATTTGACTCTTTCAATTGGACTTCCTGTTGTAATGGATACAACTATATATGCAATGACAATGATGATCACGAATAAAACAGCCTTTTTTACCACTCCAACCAAACCTCTCTAATAAAAGAATCATGTAAAAAGCTCTAAAGATTCCAGCAAGCTTTTCACCCACATCCTCTATAATCTTTACCGCTTCCTTTAAATCTCCACTTTCTATGACTTCTTCTAAACGCATTCTGTTCATAGTTTACCAGCCCACTTTATTACAATATATAGCAACTATGCAGTCTTAAATGTAATTCAATAATTTACATATGATAACAATCTGATGTCTCTTTTGTATATAGCGAACATTGTCGAAACCCTAAAGAGATATCCACTCATTGATTTAGAATAAACAAAATGTTATATTGTCTATAAAATAATCATCATTTAATCGAGGTGTTTGCTAAAATGGATCATTCCGAACTATTCTGGAATGCTGGTATCGAAGAACTGAAGCGTGGATATATTCGCCAAGGAGAGCAGGTCATTTGCTTGCTGGACGGACAGCGATTTGAGCAAGGCATCATATATCAGGATCAAGGGGTATTTTATGACGCGGAGAGGTACATGCGACTTCATATTGAGCGGACGTACGGTTCGGTCTTTGACTATTTGATCGGTCTGGACAAAAAGCTGACTGGACTGACGGATCATCAGAATCGGTTGCTTCAGTTATTTTATCAAGGCATGGGCGATGCGGACATTCAAAAGGAAACCGGAATCGGTAGCGCATCCACCATACGCAATCATCGCTTTGGTCTCAAAGAAAAAGAACGACAGGCCAAAGTATTTCTCACATTAATGGAGCTACTAAAGGAGAAAGATCGTCACGCTCCCGCCATTGTAGAAGTACCCATAGGAGCACGGATGGTGGACGAACGCTATAACATTACGGAAGACGAAAGACAAAAGGTACTCACGAAGTATTTTCCGAATGGTACAGACGGACGCCTTAAGACCTTTAAAATGCAAGAAAAGCATAAGCTGATTGTGCTGCGTGAAATTGCGAGCCGTTTTGTGAAGGGACAAATATATCATGAGAAGGATATCAATGCGATTTTACAGGAAGTGTATGACGATTATGTCACGGTGCGAAGATATATGATTGAATACAGTCTGTTGGATCGCAAACCGGATGGCAGTGAATATTGGTTGAAGGAATCTTGAAGCTAGGCGCTTATGAAATCAGCATTTTGCATAATTCGATTCCCAACGCTCGTAGGTACAATATATAGACGAACTAAAGCGTTTCGATCTATACATTGCTGATTTGAAAAGGCTCTTGGGATTTATGCAAAATGCTCAAATAGGAGGATTCGACAATGAATCGAAGAAAAGAATTGGTGCAGCAGTACATGGAGATGAAGACAGAGGCAGGAATCTATTGCATTCGCAATACACGTAATGGGAAAATTTTCGTCTCTTCCACGCCGAATTTAAAGTCGCTGAATGGACGGCGTTTTGAGCTGAACATGGGTGGATTTAAGAATAAACAACTGCAACAGGAATGGAATGAGTATGGCGAAGATTCGTTTGAATTTGAAGTGCTTGACGTTTTGAAGAAAAAGGAATCCGCGTACTTTGATGTCAAAGATGCACTAGCAAAGCTGGAGCAGACCTGGCTTGATCGACTCCAACCTTTCGGGGACAAAGGGTATTTGTAAATTACCGATCCACGGGATGCTCTTCCCGAAGGTATCCAAATATAACAGCGTCGACAAATTGACCTTTTTCATAAAAATAGTCTCTCAGGTGACCCTCTTTAGTAAAACCACTCTTGAGTAGCAGCCGTCTAGAGCCTTCGTTATCTGGATCAATGAAGGCTTCTATACGGTGAACCTGCGGCAAATGAAAGCCATAATTCACGACCACCTTCATCGCCTCTGTCATCAAACCTTGCAACCAATATTCCGGTGCCAGCTCATAGCCGATTTCAATACGGGAGTGCTCCTTCTGCCAGTTATGAAATCCAATTGTACCCACGATCCGCTCAGGAGCTTCTTTTAATGTAATCCCCCAACGAAAGCCCTCTTGCTTCTCATATCTGGTTAGCATCGAACGAATAAATTTTTCGGCTTGCTCTACCTCTGTAAAGCTTTCCAAGTCATAATATTGTGTGACCTCATCCTTGGAGAAATAACCGAATACATCCTCCGCATCCCCTACTGTAAGCTGTCTTAAACGAAGCCGATCAGTTTCTAAAATAGGAAACGTTTCCATTGACATTATCCATCTCCTCCTTCACATCGAAGAACCTTATCTTATCAGCCACCAGCCAATCCCAACTATCACTCCATTGATGAAGAATAATGCAATACATGCTCTCCACTTGCTGATTCCACTTGTTTGAAAAAAACCTGTTACTTTACTACGACACATGAACAACGTAAACAACAAATTCCAGATAATACGCATACCATATTTTACGTAGTATAAAGCAGGGTTTAACTGTACACCGCCCAACGTTGGAGGGACATCTGGAATAAACAGAATTGCACACGTATAACGCATGGTCTCATATGTAAAATAAAATACTGCCAGCCACCAAGCCCACTTCTTACCAAATAACATGCCGATACCGGCAGTCGTCCCTGCCAAACCAAGTAACGCGATAAATCCTTGAAACATGCCCCTACAAATGCCTACTAACGTAGAAGCCTCATTTAATGCATTAAGCGTCAATAGCTGGGTCACCAACAGAAGTGCTCCATTAAAGATCAATAAAATGGCTGAAATGCTTACACCTAAAGGTCGTTCGAAAACCACGTTGGTTACATAATCTTCTACTTCTTTTTTCGTATACAGATCTGACACTTCTTCTACTCTCCTAACCCAATTATATACATCCATTTTCGGGTGGGTATAATAACAGTATGTTCTCGCCTCATTCCCATATATCGGCTTTTAGGAAATATGGTTTAATCTTCCCTAAAATTCAGTTATCCGTAGGCTAATCATTATTATTCAGTGCAGCCATGCTGCTAATGATCATCCTCTATGGTGTCAAATTAGCGTCATGAGAATTTCTATCATCAACTGAATCCCAAATAGAGTAATATCTATCCTTATAATACCATTCCAAGAAGGAATCTGACAAATGAATGGACTACTACTAGCGCTTATGAATGTATACGCGTTATTTTCGTGGCCCTGTAACCTTCAGATGACTGGATATACTCTACCTGATAACCCATTCGGGCATCCAAAAGCCCTTCCATAAATGGAAGGCACGGACTGTAAATAAAACTCCCTCCTGGCCGAATGGCTCTAAGCAATTCCATATTTTTGCGAGCGTACTCATGAATATTACCATCTGCCTTCAGATGATGATGTATAAAATGATTGGAGAATGCCATATGTGAAACGATCGTTCCCCATGTGCGTTCCCCAAAGGTGGTCTCTAACCAATCTCCTTGAGTGACCCAACCTTCTGTTTCAGCCAACCGATCTGTTCCGTAAGCCTCAATTCCACAGGCACGTAAATAAGTAACCAACCGTGCCTCAGATCCGCAACCAACATCTAGAACAGGCTCTTGCAAACGAGCAATGTCCAATCCTAGCAGATTGGCTTGCAACTCCGGCGTATATTCCTCACAAGGTATCCAAAAGGTATACTCACACTCTGCATACTTAGCAAACATTTCACGTCCGTTGGTACGAGTTAAAAAATCTCTCAAATGCCCGTAATGCTGCTGAAGCAGTAAGTCCAAGGTTGCTCTATCTATAAATTTCTTCTGGAACAGGTTCTCAATCCGGGTGAAAAGTCGATCATACAGCTCCGTAAGCTCCCTCACATGAGCTGTGTGAAAATGTAGATATTGATTGGTATTTACAAACTGGGACAGTATTTTAGCCGCTACATCCGTCACAAAAGCGTTATACATATGCTGGCGCTTCAAGCCTTGAAGCATGAGGATCAGTTCTGAGCTTCTCTGCGTCAGCCAGTACGTCATTTCCGTTGAAGGTCCTAACAGAACAGAACCCTCACGCATATAAAATAAACTCCGATGCTGATTGTACAGGAGTTGACCGTTAATAAGTTTATGAAGTTGAGCGACTGTCATTCTCGCTTCCTCCTTAAGATCCAGAACATTAAAGCCCTACCCAAGCCTAAACAATGTTATCTTTGGGTAGGGCCAGCTTATTTTCTAAGTATACCATGGCTATGGAAATAATGTTTTATTGCGAATCTTCCACCTGTACATAAGAGGATAAAGGAATATTCAGCTCACGTATTCCCTGAGCTACCAGCCGAGCTATTTGCTCCGCACCATATTCCTGAAAATGAGTATCATCCTTCACTCCATCAGGAAATGCAGGATACACCCCTGGCTCCACATGCAAAAATAACGGGAGTGTTCCTTCCAGTCCAAGTGTATCATAGTACGCTACGCTCAAGCGGCTAAGATCGACCAGTGCAACATTTGTCTCCGATGCTGTTTCCTTCATGGCCTGCACATATTCCGGGAAACTAATCCGAAACGAGGCACTTGCCGCATCATAATCCCGGCGGCCAACAGGAGTAATTAGCACAGGTGTTGCACCGCGTTGGATGGCTCCTTGAATGTAGGTTTTTAAGTAAACTTTGTAATCCGCGGGTGAAACATAACGCTCTTGGTTGTTGATCGCGGCATCATTATGCCCAAACTGAATGAGCAGATAATCTCCTGGACGGATATTGCGTAAAATATCATCTAACCGCCCTTGTACCAGAAAGGTTTTCGTGCTTCGTCCACCAATAGAACGGTTCACAAAAATAGGCTCATCTGTGAAGAACGGAGCAATCATTTGCCCCCAGCCCGCCTGAGGCTTCATCGCGGATTTATAGGTTTGAACCGTAGAATCTCCCGCAAGGTATACCGAAGGATGTTCTCCAGCCGTTCGAGCATCCTTTGGGGTAATAACCAAAGCGTTAATCTTCGCTTCATTACCTGAGAAATACAATTCGAGCTGGCCGTCGATGAGTGCAAGCTCAAATCCAGCCTCCACAAATTGTCCTGCTGTTTTGGCAGTAGGTTCTACCTTGACGATGGACTCGGCTTTAACCGTAATGTCTGTGTTTCCGGCAGTATCTCCGGCAATCAGGGAAAGCGTGTAATCCGCAGGTGGTAAATTGACAACAAAGGATGATCCTTGAACACGAACAAAATCTGAGCGTATAGCATCACTTCCACCACGATCTTCTTCATTCACTTTGGAAAGATCGGTAAATCCATAGCCTCGCTCAGGCGTGTAAACATCATTGGCAGTGACTTGGGTGTAGCCGTCAGCTACCTTGCCGGGGCCAAAATCAAAACGAAGAGGTGCCACAAGCTGTTTTTCGGCTAATGCCTGCCCTGGGATAAGTATGGTTGCAAACAACAAGCTGAACCCTGCGCATAATCCAATCATCTTACCGAACAACCTGTGACGCTTTCCCTTTTGTTTCAAGCGCAACCCTCGCTTTTCAGATTATTTGAGTGGTTTGTCATCGTCTATACGTGTATTGATCCCCGCCAGCTTTTGACAGCCTTGGTCTAGCGCCCAGGATACCACAATGCCAACCGTGTACCTGATCAGATCCGCGGTCAGGAACCCTTTCCCAAGCACCAAGCCGCCCAGTGTCGTTGCCCGAATGTGGTTAATCCAGGGAGCCTGGTACATCTGGCTGAACTCAATGGCGAAGCAAAACAGCAAGCTGCCCCACAGGGCTACGGACAATTGACGATTCACCCCCAACATTCTCAGCCCAAAATAAATCATGCACGCCCACAAGGCATCCCCAAAGTGATTAGCAACGAATTCAGGCAACTGGGAGGAGAAAACTCGGCTTCCCAAACCCAACAAGATCGTGACCAGCACAGCAACTAGGTACGCAGCACGGGTCTTCCAGCGGAATTTCGCCTTTATTTCCCGATTGGCCTTCCTGCTGACGCTCTTACGAACGCTCCTCATGCTAAATCACCTGTCCTAATGCTGGGACATCTTCGCCAAGCTGCTGGAAATTCGTAAAGCATCCTCTTTTGGTTAGCGCTTGCAAGATTGCTGAACCTTTTGCTGATGACATATTGTATGCACACCAACTTGTCTGTATTTTTCATAAAATAATTAATCATAATGAGCCTCCGTAATATCGTACAAACCATCAGCAACTTCCAAACTGTTCATGTGAGGATACTAAAATTCAATACCACGCACCTTGGCAAAAACCATTTCGTGTGCCATGCTTCCCTCTTCATCATACTCGACGTTTCTTAAAATCCCCTCCAGTGTAAAACCTGCACGTTCCGCTACCTTGGCGCTGCGTGTGTTTCTGGAATCACAACGAATCTCCACCCGATTGGCATTCAAATGCTGTATGGCAAAATTCGTAATACCGTGCACGGCCTCTGTGATAATGCCTTTTCCGGTCCATGATGTTCTGAGCCAATACCCAATTTCAAATCTTCGTGCATCCCAATCAATACGATGCAGACCGCTGCTGGCTACAAATTCTCCCGAAACCGTATCAAATATATACAACATCATATCAGACCGATCCAGAAATTTAAGTCTGGCTTGGCGCGAACGGATTTCAGATTCCTCTGCCGTAGGAAGATTTCTTGCAAACGGAAGCCAAGGCCGCAGTTCATTCGCACTCTCTCGCATCGCCTCATTGACTGCCGCCCCATCCCCCCACTGCGGGGCGCGTATGGTCAATCGTTCCGTTTGGAATTGATCAGGGAACGATAAGAGAATCGGATTCGGTTGCTGCTCCATACTCATGATGCACCCTCCTCCTTATTCGTTGAATAACTGCGACGATCCAGCCAACCTGTGATTTCACGCAAACTCCCAATCTGATAGTCCGGTACAATGCCCGTTTCCTGCCACGTCATAAAGCCTTCCAGCCAGATGGTATGCAATCCTGCACTTTGTGCACCACGAATATCATTTGTCGGGTGATCGCCTACATAACAGGCATGGTCGGGATCGACAATGTCCAGCTCATTCAGAGCCAACTCGAAAATTCGAGGATGAGGCTTCTGGATGTTGACGCCACCCGATACGATAATAGAATCCACATAATCCCTCAGCATAACTCGGTCGATTTTCGCTTGCTGCGTGCGGAGTGAGCCGTTGGTAATAATACCGAGCTTCAAGCCACGCGACCGCAGTTCGGACAATACTTCCTTGGCCCCGTCCATCAACACCGTAAACTTATGAAATTCACTATACCAAAAGCCCAGCATCTCTTGTACTGACGTATCGGGATTTTTCAGTTCCAAGTCTGTATGCAGCTCGGTATATAGTTCCCTCTTATCCCGGTATCCGTCCCGATCCGCCAATCGTATCTGTTCAACGACAGCCGCGCGGATCGCCGGTTCTTCTGCCACTATAAATCGTTCTATAAAGCGCTCTGTATATGCGGCAAACGCCTGTTTACGATGAATAAGAGTATTATCCAGATCAAAAATGATTGCTTCTATGGACATAAATAGCTCCCTTCCTTCATCCTCTTACACCGATTAGGCTGAAACAAACTGAATAATTCCTATTAGAAGTAAAAGAAAAAAAATAGACAAGAAAATAATGATCATGTACTTCAAGATTCTCTTGGAGGTCGACTTTTGTTCTAGTTTGGTCTCGATCTGGGTCAACCTTTCTTTGATTTCTTCCAAATCCTGCTCCACCTTCACATCATGCTCCCCTTCCTTCGTTTCGACTTATTCATCTTCCTGACACTCACTCACACAAGTTGCTCCAAAAACGCACTTTTTTTACGGCATTAAAATCAATTTGTTCATAAGGCTTCTCCCCAAATTCCAGCTTGAAATACTCCTGCAAACATTCCCCATACACGATAATATCCGTTTGATATACGGAAAATACCGGATTTCCTTCTTCAGATGGCTGCTCTGGGATATATCGATGTCCATTGATTGGGATTAGCTTGGGCACACGTAAAAACTCACGTTTACATATATCAACAGCTTCCGCCGAATCTGTCGGTTTTTCGCCCCATTCGGGAGGCCAGAATACATGCTGCTCTACATCAAAAATCATACCTTCCAGCGGCCAATTCAACCTTTGCCGGATTACACCCATCCGCTGTGGTGACGTATCTCTCCAAGGGATAAAGCTTTTACCGATGGGAAGAACACTCATCAGAAGCTCCCTCAAATCGGGCGGGAAGTGAATATCATACCTGCCTTCGACGTCGGTAATCTCCTGCGTGGATAAGCCTGGAGCTAGGGTCACATCGTGTTTACGTAATAAATCTATGATATAAGCGATATCCATCTCTTATCGACTCCTCAGCAACTACCTAGTTGACCGGATTGGTCAAGAGGCCTACCAGGCTTGTAACTTCAACTTCACCAACACGGCGCGGACCTTCCATGAAATATCCCCTTGTTCCTACCTGTATCCGATGTCGGTGTACCTTTTTCCTCATTTCTCCAAACAAAATCCACATTCTCGCTTGCCCTTCCCGCTGAACAGGACGACCAACATCCATAATCAGTTGACCATCTCCATCTTCAAACTCAGGATGTATGGCATAAATTCCCGTATTCCCGATGTCGTCACCCTCATAGGCAAAATCACAGCGATAACCCTGAATAGGCAGCTGTTTCCTGCCTCCTTCTTCCGGTGTGTAAAATCGATATTTTATTATAAAATCGTGCGGATGCTGTCTGCTATTTTCATAGGGGTTCCACATTTCATATCATCCCCTTAGGTCTTTTCCAAAAATATGTACTTCATTCTAGTGTAATCTAACAGGAAAAGAAATCCAAGACCTATCCGCAATGCGTTGCTGAATAAGCTTGGATTATATGAGATTCATTTATTAGAATGTATGACTTCTATGCTTGCTGTCCGTTCACCTGAATATCTGCGGCTACTTGCTGCCCTAACCAAGCCCGCATGCGATTCCATGAAAAAACCTGCTCCGTATGAAATACACCGAATGGAAGTTCTGAACGGTACAGGGCGAGCGCTGCAAAGACGGCTGCCTTAGCGGTTAAATCAGACTGATGGTGACCCCTTAGCCGACATTCGACCTTCGTCTCCTTGCCATTGAGAGTTCCTCGAGCATCTACCTTGACCGCTACAGCATTCCCACCTATATGTACCTTGCTAAAGCTGCGAACCACTGCATCACGCACGGTTTGCTGTCGGAGTAGACCTGAAACTCCTATCGTCCGAAGCCCTGCTAGAAGCCGAGTGGTCAAGCGCGAATCGAAGCAAAGGCGTGTGCTAACCGTAGGAACTTTGAGCGTACGAGGAAGTGTCTGCTGATCTGAAAAAGGAAATCGATACGCCCGATGACGACCCACTCCTGCACCAAAATCTGCCACTATTCCGCCAGTAAAGCTTTTTCGAGTCACAAAACGTCCCTGTTCTATAACCTCCAAATCGGCATGAATCTGATCTACTGTCCACTCAATAGCAGCCTGACCGTGTCGATCTCCCAAACCCAGCATCAAAGATATATTCAACTCATCCGTCTGATCCATGAGCTGTGTCGCTTGCAGTGCCAACAGATTGGTCAGTCCCGGAGCTAATCCTACACTTAACAGGGCTGTGGCCTGATGAGCTCGGGCCTCCTGATGACACTGCTCCACCTGACTCAAAAAGTCCGCATTCGCGGTAATATCCATGTAATGCACCCCATGTCGAAGGCAGGCACGTACCAAGGCCGTATTGTCCTGATCCAAACACATGATTACCAATTTGGCTTGCTCTAATATCGACGGGTCCATCGGCTCATGAATATTAAGCTGCAAGGGCCGTATCTTACCATTCGATCGTTGGCTAAATTCAGTGGCCCGTTCCAGACTACGACCTGCGGCAAATACCTTGCCGGGAAACATTTCACTTAACTCTGTACATACAATTTTTCCAACATGGCCATACCCGCCAATGATGATGATGTTATCCTTTGTCATAAGCTGTCCCTCCCTCTTTAACTGCAAACCATGCATTTACTAAAAAGCACCATAATACCGGGTGATGTGGGTAAAGCCTGCATCTATCAACAGTTCCTGTATTGCCGCATTGGACACTGGGTTTGACTCACGACCGATGGAAGCAGCGAATCGTTCCCAATCCTCCAGTGAAATGCCCTGGCTCAGCATATGACCTTTCCACGCCTGCATTTAGATGGAAAAAGAAGGCTCCTGTGAATTCCCATTAATAGAAGCTAAACAAAAAGGCGCACCCGGCTTGAGTCGAGTAGATATCTGGCGTAGCAACGCCTGTTTACTTTCCAAGCTTTGAAGAAAATGAAGCACCAGCAGGCAGGTTGCAGCGTCATAGACCGGTTCTCTGCATGATTCTTCGCTGTGCTTTTCGCGCTGTTCTTCAGGCTGTTCTCCAGACAACTCTTCCAACGTACCTGCAACAAACGATATTTTTGAACTGATGCCCGCATGTGTTACACGCTTACGTGCCAAATCCAGCATGTGCTCAGAGGGATCAACTGCCGTAAAGGACCATGCATCATGGCGCCCTCCGAGCGTAATCAATTCCTGACCGCCTCCAGCTCCGACAATTAGCACATTTGGATCTATATTTCGAATATGAGTTTGTGCTTCAAGCTGTGCGGCTATCAAACCGTCTGTCATCTCGTACAAATGAGCATATCCAGGTATTTTTAAAGCAATCGTATCCGCGTACTTATGCACATTCGGATGATTCCAGCTCATAGGCTGGTTTGAGTCCGTATTTTCAATATGGGGTTGTTTCATATGGGCTTTCCTCCAAACATTTAGTCTTGATCTTCCCAGACCATTCGTTTATTGTAGATTTAATTAAGAATCATTCTCAATTATAAAGACAATACAAATATCCCCCATCCCATAAATGCGGGATTTAATAATCGCGCTTGAGAATCTCCAGCTTTCACGATAGGAGTAAATGATGAACGCACACTACACACAATTTGCACAGCTTAAGGACGTCCGACAGCAAATCATTGATCTAGGAAAAAAAGACCCCTCATCCCTAACGTACAAGCACACCCTAATCGACCGCTTGCGTACTCAGGTTACTTTCGATGCGGCGTGCTGTACCTCGGTAGATCCGCGTACGCTGCTTTCCACAGGGGCATTTACAGAGTCGGGTGTGGAGGACATTCATAACAAACTGCTAGAATACGAATACCTGCACGACGATATGATGAAATATGATCAGTTGGTGCGAGAAGGACAGTCTGTAGCGACGCTACATGGGTTTACACATGGCCAACCGGATCGGAGCACACGATATAGAGATGTTTTGCAACCCGCCGGATTCGGAGATGAGCTACGTGTTCCGTTTATGTACAAAGGGAGCTGTTGGGGATTTCTTACGTTGTTCCGTCATCATGGAAAACCTGTATTCAGCGAGGAAGAGCAACAACTGCTTGAAGCGTTAGCGCCGTCCATAGCCTATCATCTGCGTCAGGCCAGTGTCGGTTTATCTCCATCCCCTGCCATGATCACGGAAAATGGACTTGAGCCAGGAGTTCTCATGCTTTCCGATAAGCTAAAACCGATTTCGTCCAATTTAGTAGCAGAGCAGTGGCTACAGTTGCTTCGGCAGCAGGAGGGAATCCATGAAGACGGTCTTCCGGCTCCCGTCCGGGTGGTATGCTTGCGAGCGCTATCCACTGCCACTGCACCAGCACGACTATGTATCCCTTCCACAGACGCAGGAGCCCCATGGGTAACCATCAGAGCCACCCTTCTGCAAGGCGGACAGAAGCATACGGGACAGAAGCAGCTAGCCGTATGGTTTGAGGCTGCTAAAGCAACTGACATGCTACCGCTTATGGCTGAGGTGTACTCATGGTCCGAACGAGAGAGACAAATTGTCCAACTCATTGTTCAGGGCTTTTCGACCAAGGAGCTGGCCAGCGCACTTCATATTACTGCCTACACGGTGCAGGATCACCTGAAAGCGATTTTCTTGAAAACAGATGTAAGCAGCCGTCGTGAGCTAGTATGGAAGGTATATTCCAGATTCAATTAACCTATGTAAAAAAGACAGATGACCCGATTAGGGATCATCTGTCTTTGCATCACTGCTCTATTGGAATGCCAGAGCCTTATTTCTTCGAAGAGGAGTTCGTATCATCGTATGACACTGGTGAGGGCTTCGCAATCCATTCATCAGCCTCAGGCTCGATATCCACGCCATTTTCCAGCTTCGTTTTCTCCATCAAGGAATCTCCGTCCTCGTCCTTCTTGTTGCGGATTTTCGCTTCGTCTTGAGTGTGGTCGCTCATGTTGATTCCTCCTTTTTTAATTTCATCTGATGGTTGTACCTTACTCATAATTACCCATTGCCGTCCTGTACAAACCTCTACACGACCAGATGCCCTTTTTTCTCCGCGGGTTCAATGGTCGCCTCAATGCCAGCATTAAACTCCAGAAAGTCACTTTCTACTCCATCACTGAAAATAACTCCGTTTTCCGGCATCTGCGATGCAATCCGTAACGGTTTTTCGGCTGCTACCTGACCAAACACGAGATCCGCAGCAGTCGTTCGACTGGGGAATGGTTCTCTCACCGTAAAATAAAGCGATGGCGAACTCCAGGTTGCACGATGATCATGACTCATTCCGTCTGCTGTCCCTTCCTGACTGAAGGCTGCACCGGGCATCAGTTGGCTTGGAGTCAGCGAGATTGGATGCCGTGTAGCACTGCCGACAATTCCGGCCGCTCCAGCCAGCACACTGGTCAGCCAGCCCGTCGCTCCCAATCCGGTTGAAACGATAATCCCGCTGGAGGATTGCTGCTCTACCTGATTCTCCAGCCTTAGCTCATATCTCGCGGAGACATGAGTTTTGCGTCCAATGAACAAATCATTTACAGCATACAAGGATTGGCCATCATTTAATTGGGCCTTAGCCAGCGTAACTTCCTTAATTGGCCGTCTGTGCACGAATACATCCGGCACTACCCAGCGCAGGTCGGATACGGTAAACGGCAGCAATACCCCGTCCCAGCGCAATGGATCTGGATTCACACCGATAAGCGGCTGCTCGGTCAAATATTTTAAGGTGTTGGCTACCAGCCCATCCTGACCCAGCACCACCACTGTATCCTGCTCACCAAAAATAAAGTTCGGCACATGCTCCCGCTCCACAATCTGAACACGACCCAAGGCCGTTAACTCCGACGTTGCCGTTGCCACCGCCCTGCGGTAATTTTCGTCCTCCAGCACATAATCACTGAAATCCGCACCCAGCCGTTCCATAAAGAAGCGAGCCTGCTGCACCGTATTGTATCGGACAATCAGTTCCTCCAGTCGCGTTTTACGCTTCACCAAAATGATCTTCTGCTCTGTCATTCGGCCGCTCATCGTGTTCTTCCTCCAGACCCTCTCGATCCTGCTGATCCGCTTGCTCCCGTATCTGACATGAGACCTTGCAGCAGATCCGGCGTAATATTTAGCTGACCGATTTTTCCTGCATTTTCTGCAAGCTCCTGGAATGCAATCGCAATTAGTTTATCCGGGCTCATATCCATGTTAGCCATAGCTTGAAGTACGTTCGGTTCAACATCCTGCAACGATTTCATGACGGCTGTCAGCTCATAGGCCTTGGCATCGGCTTCTGCCTTTTTATTCGTGACGGTCAGCTCAATCAGCTCGCGTTTTTTCTCCTCCAAGGCCGTGTCAAATCGTAGCTGCTCCTCTTTCATCTCGCTTTGCTTTTGCTTCACAGAACGCTCGGCATCGAGTTGAGTTTCGCGGATTTGTTTCTTTTTCGTCTCCACTGCAATCTCAGTGTTCAGCTCGTTTTCCTTCACACGCCGCTCTTGCTCAATAGATGCATTACGACGCTCATACAAAGCATGATCCGCGTTGCGAAGAATCTCTTCCCTCGCTTGAGCCTCCAGCGCTCTCATCGTCTCCTTATTAGGTAGAATCGCCAAAATCGACAGCCCCATAACCTCAATGCCGAGCTTTTCCATTTCCGTATGCTGAGCAATATCCTTTGTCATGTTTTGGGCCAGACGTTCACTGGACTGAACAGCTTCTTTGAGCGGGACACGCTCCAAATATTTTTTGGTAAGCACCTTGGCAATGTTAATCACCCGTTGGGCCAGCTTGCTTGGATCATCGGAAATGTACCGTCGTTCCTTCAAGTCATACGTATAGTTTAAAATCTGCGTCGTTCTCCGATAATCCACAATTCGATAAGTCAGTTGCCCCTGCACCGTCACCGCCTGAAAATCATTCGTCATATCCTCAAACATGAACGGTACATCAATGGAAGAGACAGGCACGACGACGACCGAGGTGGTCGGGGCGTAATAATAAAAAGATAATCCAACACCCTCCCGAACCACCTTCCCGTTTTTCACCTTCATCACATATTCACTGGGCTGAAATTTAACAAAATTAAATCCAAACATAGCCGCTTCCTCGCTTTCTTTATAGTTTATATTATTTTGTTATTATCATTTTGTTATTAACAATAAAATAACACACATTTTCAATAATATCAATATGACATTTATATAAAAAAAGGCCGCTTTCTCTCCGATATGCTCGGTTAGAGAAAACAGCCTTATTAAATCACCCTATTTATCATCCACATTCCATTCTCTATAAAATTGCTCCAAGTACATCTCCATCCATTGATGCCGAACCACCGCCAGTTCTTGAGCATAAGCGGTATTCATAAGATCTTTGAGTTTTAGCAGCTTTTCGTAAAAATGGTATATGGCACTTTTACCTGCGGCACGATACTCATGCTGTGAAAAGTCTTTATCCGGGTGATGCATCATACTGCCTTTTGAGCCTGCATACATAAAGGTTCTTGCAATCCCAATCGCTCCAAGGGCATCCAACCGATCCGCATCCTGCACCACTTGACCTTCCAGCGTCTCCATAGGCGGGTTTTGTCCCCCATTGTAGGACATCGTAGCTATAATAGTCATTACGTGCGCGATTATATCCAGATCACTTACATGCAGAAGCAGCCACTGCTCTACTTTATCCAACCCGGCTTGTTTGGAATCATTTAATTTTTCATCCGCTACATCATGCAGCAGTGCTGCCAGTTCACAAATAAACGAATCTGCGCCCTCTTTGGCAGCAATTTTAAGAGACAGCTTTCTCACCCGGTCTATATGCCACCAATCGTGACCACTATGATCATGCTCCAACTGCTGCTGTACAAAGGGCTCCGCCTTTTGTATAATATCTGCCAAAATCGCTTCCTGTTGCTCCGTTCGTCTCTTCATATGTCACCTTTCAATCCCGTCCATACTTTCTATGGTAGGTTCGTTTAATTTTTTAATGCTTGTCCTTTTGCTTACTCCGAATCATTCTTCATTTTATTCTATAGGGTGTATGCTATCCAACTTTTAGAACGAGAAGTCAGTAACCTGACAAAAAAAGAACCTCCAAAACCACATCAATCGTAGTCGCGGAAGTTCTTTTACATTTCCCCTACCCTATCTCTAATCCTATATAACTTAATTCCGTATCTTACTCTACTCCACGACACCAAGCTCGCGGTTCTTCTCCTTAAAGCGGCTGTTATGAGAAGAAACATATGCCGCTTTGTCAGCTGCCGGATCAATATACAGCTTCGCGCTGTTCAGTGCAAGGGCGGCATCTGTGAACGCACCGGCAATCAGATACAGCTTACTTCCGTACTCGACAAAATCGCCTGCCGCGAAAATCCCCGGCAGATTCGTTTCCAGCTTTTCGCTCACTCGGGCATGCCACTCACCCATATCCAGCCCCCAATCCCGAAGCGGGCCGAAATCGGATTTTAGTCCATGATTTACGATGACTGCATCGACATTCAGCACCTGTATTTCGTCCGTATCTACATGACTGATCGTCACCTGTTCAATCGTCTCTCCATTGTTGCTATGTAGCTGACTCACCGCGTATGGTGTGAGAACACGGACCGAAGATGATTTCATACGCGCTACATTTTTCTCATGTCCGCCAAAGTGATCCCGACGATGTACGACGGTCACACTCGCCGCAATTGGCTCCAGCTCATTCGCCCAATCCACTGCTGAGTCGCCCCCACCGGAAATCACGACGTGCTTGCCCCGAAATGGCTCTAGCTCTTGTACAGTATAATGCAGGTTCGTAACCTCATAGCGGTCCGCCCCCTCAATCTCCAGCTTAGCCATTTTGAGAATACCATAGCCTACTGCCAGAACGATCGTGCGTGTCCAATGCTGTTCCCCTGTGGCAGAAGTTAGCAGGAACGTGCCATCCTCTTGCCGATCCAAATCAGTGATCTGCTGTCCCAACACAATGGTAGGCTCGAACGTCCGCGCCTGCTGCTCCAGCTGATCAATCAGCTTTTCACATAAAACCGGGGTAACCCCCCCGACATCCCATATCATCTTTTCTGGGTATATGCGCATCCGTCCGCCCAGCTCATGCTTGGCTTCGATCAGCTTAGTCTTCATATCTCTCATTCCACTGTAAAATGCGGTATACATACCGGCAGGACCACCGCCGATGATCGTTACATCATATAATTCCAAGGATACTGTCACTCTGCAACTCTCCCTATCATAGCGTAATATGTCTGCTCCTATTATAAGTGATAATAATTATCAATATCAATTAAGAAATAAAAACATGACCATTACAGAGTTTTTCGTGACCTTAGAACTATATTTTATAGGTTTATATAGCTACTCATGCATGGAAGCATCCATATATTCATTTCCTCCTTCGTCCTATCAAGTGAATGTTTCAAAAAAATCACTTCCATCGATCATCCAATACTGTTCAGGTGAAGGTACCTCGTTCAAAAAGTCTTGATATTCCCCTTTCCACCCCGCTGGGACATAGTGTTCAAACGAAGCTGGCTCAGGAAATAGCGAATAGAGAACTTTCTCGTCAAAGTTACATACAGAGCAGGAAAGAACTCCAACACTTCATCCTGATGCTGAATAGCCTCATCCAGCAACTGGAGCATTGAAGTTAGTTCCCCTGTAGCCACCTTATATTCACAGATGTGATCCAAAAATGCTCCCGCTGTGGTTTCATCCAAAATAGGGATACCAAACCGTTCCTCCATCTCGGTATTCAAAAACCAATACTCTCTTTCCGTCACATACCAATTCCATTTTCCTTCAAAAATAACACCAACAATGATGTTTTGTGCATATTCAGGCCATAATTTCATGAGCTTCTCGCATCCCCCTCTTTCTCACTCACAGTTCGATCCAAAACCGGTTTACACGGTTTCCGTCTTCCTCTATGTAATCCTTGTCCGGCGTTCCGCCGTTTTGTATGATTGTTTTTTTGGAGGCAATATTATCGGAGTCGCATACGACCAGGGCTCGGGAAATCCCCAGTTCTTTTGCTTTTTCTAACGCCAAGGCCAGCATTGTAACAGCGTACCTATTCCCTCGTGCAGAAGGACGGATACCGTAACCGATATGACCTCCGGCATTCATTAGGTGTTCGTTAAGGTCATGCCTGATATTCACTGCTCCCACAACCTGTTCATTCCATTTTCCTGATTACTTAAAACCGTCAGCATACCTTCAAAATCGTACGGCTCTATAGAGATCACCCAAGGTACCATATGCTCCTGACTCTTTTTCCATTCCTCATAAAATGAAAGATAAGCTTCCTTCCAGTCCTGATCCGGCTGTACCAATTTGACGGTCTGCATCCCACTCACTACCTCCTCTTTAAACGTTCAGTTCATCTGCTATTGCTTATAACCTCAATATCCATGAATTTTTGCGCCCAATCTGAAAAAGAGAGCTTATCATCCCAAGTGACTTGCTTCATCGCTTTGGCACATCCCCAGTTCAGAACCTGCTGATGCAGCATATGCACCCGGAAACGCTCAGTAAATCCTTCTTTGGCTTCCGTCCCTTGTGCGTAAGCAGTAAGAAAACCTTTTGCCAACTCTTCTTCGCCGTTCTCCAGACACATGGTGGTTATTTTCGTAAGATCTGCAACCCCATCCCCAAAATAGGCTGTCGTAAAATCAAAAAGACCACTGACTTTCCAGCCCTTATCCCCATTCTGCATAAGAAAATTTTGCGGTTTAAAATCCCCCATCACAAAAGTGGCAGCTTCCAGCTGATCGAATGCTTGACGGGAGCCTTCCAATATTTCCCCTACCCATTCCATATCCTGTACAGAAATGTTCGAGTATTTTTTGGCATCCTCTAGCCAATATCGAATTCGTCCATACAACCATACTCGATAAGAGACTTCAAAAGGACGAATGGCTAAGTTGTTGTATCCAGCTCTCCACTATTCTTAACCTTCCAGCTATGAAGCTCCAACAGAATAGTTAGCAAGCATTTCAGCCATTTGCTGTTTATCCAGCGAGGTCAGCTTTGCTTGCAACTCAGGTGTATGTATATGCTGACCGTATAGACGGGGCATAACTGCATAGCTCCAGCCAAAAATGTCCTCCGTATGATTCACAAGATACGGTGTTGGCACGGGAATTGGAGTCCGTGTCTGTATTTGCTCCACCATAAACTTTTCTTCTATCCATTGCCCTGGAAAAAGCGGGTTCCCCTTCAGCACAAACTGCCCAGCCGTTGAGGAAACATAGAGGGTTTGCCCTAGGACACCTTCTGCCGTTTTTTCGTAAGACAGCAAACGTCCCAAATCAAAACGATTCAGCATCCTTTGCATTTGGTCATTTGTTACCTCGCCTAGCCGATTAGACGAAAAATAAATGGTCGTCGTCATCTCTACACACCATAGCTCTTAATCGTTGCTTCCAGGGTTTCATCCGTATCTGCCAGCCAAACGAAACTAACCTCAAACGTTCCCGGCTCGAAAAACAATGGAAATCTCCGCTTAAACCAATCCTGCATCGGCAGATTTAACGCCTCCTTCATATCCACCCACAGCAATTCTCCCTCAGGGGGATTTTTTAATAGTTCACCTTCAGTGGCTGTAGCCAAATAGTTAAAGACCATATATCTCAGCCCTTGACTTGGGTCACAATATTCGTCGATTCCTTTAAATACAATTTCCGTAACGGTTAAGCCTGTTTCTTCCTTTACTTCACGAATGGCCCCATTCACAATGCTCTCTGGAAACTCTACTTTTCCTCCTGGAGCAATATAACCCGGAAACCCCTTTCGATTGGGTCTATTCATAAGCAATACCTTGCTTCCGTCTTGAATCATACACATGGTATATATTTTGTGTGTCACTTCTGTTGTCAATCCGATCATACCTTTCTTTATTCACGATTCACTATGATCTAGCTTTTAACTTTCTCACCGACATATTGTGGTTAAATATGGTATTCACCATACTTTAACGTGTTATTTTGTAGAGCGCAATAACTCTAACCATAGACTAGATTAGAGAACTCATGCCTAAGTCGGTCAAAATTAGCAAAAAAAGACCGCCTTTCTGCAGAGCCGTTGGTACTACCAAGCGACTCCAGAAAGGAACGGTCTTATCCTAAACTTAATCATCATGCCAATACTCAGTTTTCTAGGCAAGCCCTGGATAACGAGAACCTGCCGCGAAACCTTTGGGCGAAATACGCTCGATCTCTTGAAGCTCTGCTTCCGACAAGGAGACCTGTAGAGCACCAAGATTTTCACGCACTCTTTCCAGTCTCTTCGTTCCCGGAATCGGAACGATATGGTCGCCTTGCGCCAGCAGCCATGCCAGCCCCAACTGAGCAGAAGTACAGCCTTTTTGGGCAGCCAGTTTTTCGATCAGGAGGACAACTTCTAAATTTTTGTTGAAATTCTCGCCTTGGAAGCGTGGGAAATGACGGCGGTAATCATCCTCTGGCAGATCGTCAAATTTCTTGATCTGTCCCGTGAGGAAACCTCGACCTAGTGGACTGTAGGGTACGAAGCCGATTCCCAATTCATTCAGTAGCGGAAGAACATCATCTTCCACTTCTCTGCTCCACAAGGAATATTCGGTTTCTACCGCGGTAATTGGATGCACCGCATGCGCGCGGCGGATCTGTTCAGCCGACGCTTCCGACAAGCCGATATAGCGGATTTTCCCTTCCTTAACCAAATCGGCCATTGTTCCGACGGTCTCTTCAATCGGAGTATTGGGATCGACTCGATGCTGATAATACAGGTCGATATAATCGATCCCCAGATGAAATAGACTGGCATCCACGGATTTTTTAATATATGCCGGATCTCCCTTGGGTCCCTGAGTGTGCGTGATCCCGAATTTAGTGGCAATCACTGCCTCCTCCCGACGACCCTTGAGCGCACGTCCAACCAGCTTCTCATTGCCGCCGAACTTCTGCTGTGCGTATTCCTCACCATAAAGATCTGCTGTATCAAACAGCGTTACACCAAGGTCCAGCGCTCCCTGAAGTGTACGCACCGACTCCTCGTTGTTCGGCATCATCATCGTGCCAAGGCCCAGAGCTGATACCTCCAGCCCTTCACGTCCCAATTTTCTTTTTAGCATATCATGGTTCCCTCTTTTCTTTGGGTAAATGGATGGAATGAACATGTACTCATTCTAATGGACCCATATGGAGGCAACCACAGTACGTTTATACTAGTAACAAGATTACCAGGCAGAGGATTGGCTTACTGGTGTGTAGATACAAAAGTGCAGACCCGGTTGGTCCGTAATACTTGCTAAAGAATTAATATCATAGGAAACGGCCTCCACAGCACCAGGAATTTGAAAGGAAACCCGATTCACTTTTTTGAGCTGGATAAGATGCTGCTTCCACATGGTGTCAAACTCCATACTTTCCACACGCAGCCGTTCTACCGTCTCCTCAAACCAAGGATCTCCTAAATACTTGTCATAATAGGTTCTAAAAACAGCTACCGAATAGGACGCGAATTCTTCCCAGTTAACCATTCGACGACGTAATTCGGAATCCACGAACAATAAACGAATCATGACACGTTCAGAAACGGACAGGGAAGAAAAATCGGTAATCACCTCATTCGCCGCGCTATTCCAAGCAAGCACTTCCGCTTTTTCATTGCTGATAAAGGAAGGATAGGACAACTGATCAATAATATGTTGCCACTGTGGATTCAGCCTTGTATGGATGGGCGAAATCGCAACCGCCTCATTGGGATTCCACAATTGAATTAGATGTGCTCTCTCATCATGAGTTAATTGTAGAGCTTCTCCTATACTTTCGATAATCTCCTTAGATGCTGTTACTTCTCTACCTTGTTCCAGCCATGTGAAATACGTCGCACTGACACCTGCCAGCATCGCAACTTCTTCTCGGCGAAGCCCCGGTGTTCTTCGCTGACCCTGTGAAAGTCTAAGACCTGCCTGCTCTGGTTGAAGTCGATTTCGACGTGATTTCAGAAAAGCTCCCAACGTTTTCGATTTACTATTATCATTAGACATGTGTTACCTCTTTTCGAATCAATCGCTATAGAACGCTCACAGTCCCTCGTCAAACAACTGTAGGCCTATGATTTCAAAGGCGACACCGTCGCCCGCTTTAACGTTGACATCACCATTCACTTCTTCAGAATCCAAAATAAACGTAGTGTCTCCTACTACAATCTCCACACATTCTATCTCGTCTGCTTCGCCTTGCATCACTTGATGTATCGTTCCTTGAATCCAATAGTCGCCTAGCTTTGGTTGAGGTCGAAAAATCCCTGTCTCTTCAGTAGGCTTCAGCCTCCTGAACCCCTCTATACTGGATTGAGAAGTCTCGACCGAAATTACACAACCGGGAATCATCTTATTTAAGCTTTGTTCATACGGGACAACATACGCATATCCAGAAGTCAGTTCATGCCAAAAATATGTCCAGTAGCCGTATACTTTTTCCTTGCCAATATTACGAATGGTGATATGCTGATCTTTATTTATTTCCTTGATCTGTACGCGCATCTATAGAGTCCTCAGTAGATATTTTTCTTATAATAATAGTGTTTAAAGCCTCTCGGAGCATCGTCAATGACACCAACGACTTCATACCCCTGCTTTTCATAGAATTCGGGCGCTTGGAAAGTAAAGGTATTAAGTTGTATAAAATCACACCCTTTATCTCTAGCAATTTGTTCAATTTCACCAAGTAGTTGTGAACCGTAGCCCTTTCCTCTGTAGCTCTGATCTACCCACAAAATATCAACCTCCACCCAGTTCCAACATAGTACACTTAGGAGACCGCCTATCACCTGACCGTCTTCATTTTTAAGCGTAAGATTAATCTCTTCGTATTGGGTTCGAATATCTGTTGGAACGTGTTTCGCATTAAACTCAATCAACTTATTTCTGACTAAACGGGCTTCATCTCTACTACTTCGATTCATCTGAGGTTCCAGCGTCATGGCATAAATCCTCCAATTTGAAATGAATAATAACACCTTCCTAATTCAAATATATAAAACACTATGATTAGAATACTTTTATCTTTCTACTGTTATATATTGTATATATTTTTCTGTGTTTAGTCACATGATTCAATTTAGATGGACAGAATTATTCTAATCTAAATATCGCTGATTAAAGTCGTTCCCTGGATTCATGCAAAATATTTAGTAACGAAAAAAGCAGGCCCCTCTGAAACGGAGAACCTGCTATCCTTTATATCCATCGTCTGCCATACAGGAGAAGAGAGGGGATGATTAAATTGAAATATCCAGTGATCTCCCAACTCCCGTAATATCGCTGCTGTTAGCGCTGTTGATACGAGTTGTTTCTGTGTTACTTGGAGCGGGCTTTTCCATTTTTGGAGTTGACGTACTGCTGGATTGCGAACTTTGCTGTGCAATTTGAGCTTCAATCTGTTTAATTTGTTGCTGAAGCTGCTTCATTTTTGCTTCTTTTGTATCTTTATTATCCTTACTTTGCTGTACCTTGTTGTACTCCGCTTCAAGTTGAGCTTTTTGCTTTTCCAGACTAGCTGTATCGTTGGTACTGGATGAAGATGAAGTGCTTGAAATAGATATAGAACTGCTGGATGTGGATGAAATGTTCATACGAGATTTCCCCTTTATAAAAGTATGAGTTTACACGTGTGGGCTAACCGGTTCTAAGCTATGGTGTTGCACTCTAATGACTATGACTACGATGATACAGATTATTCAAAAGTCTTAGCGATTTTATCGAATAAAGCCGATATTTCTTCATCTGTGGCATTCGTAGGAAGCGGAGCCTGCATTCCTCCCGTGTATTCCATGAATTCCTTACTCAATTCGAGTGAATCGTTAGATTTCTTGTGTGTGGTATGACCCGCGGTATTTAGTCCATTCTCATGTGACTTCACCGTATTCGAATGATCATAGGAAGTCGTGATAAGATGTCTGTTAATGGATAGTGACAAAATAGATCCCCTCTCAGTGTACATAATGTTTTTGGCTGCCCACCTACCTTTCATCGGTAGCAAATCTGAATGCAACCTGAGGGTATGCTGAATGATAACTGAATCAATACAGACTCATTAATACCGTAACCCTTTTATTATTTCCTAGACCATAGTCAAGGAAAATCCCCTCCGCAAGACGGGGGGATCAACCCTACTTGAGACAGGAGTAAGTAAAGGGATAATTTGTTACTCTTAGCAAAGAATAAATGAACGTATTTTAAAAATTGAAAGTAGGGAAATGATGTATGATCCGTATTAGCCATTTGGTTCACGAGAGACTTATGTTCCTAGTCAAATTTTTGTACTCGCCTGCATACGTGGGTAGTGTAACACCAAGTTCCAGATTTTTAGCTAAAAATATGATAGAATCCATTCCATGGAGTGAAGTTCATGCTGTTGCCGAGCTTGGTGCTGGAACAGGGGCAATTACCCAATACATCCCGTCTGCTGCTGAATTTCAACCTAAGGTTTTACTCTTTGAGAAAGACCAAACCATGCAGCAGAGTTTAAAAAGAAGATTCCCGAATTATCTATGCTATTCCGACTCGCGTGAGCTTCAGCTTGCTATGAAAAATGCTCAAATAGAACAGCTTGACTGCATAATCAGCGGGCTGCCTTTTTTCAATTTTCCACAAGCGATGCGGAATCAAATTGTAGAACAAATTCATCTATCGCTCAGGGATGGAGGAATGTTTGTGGCCTTTCAATACTCTAAACAGATGAAGCAGCAGTTAGGTGAATGGTTTGATATTGAAGAAATCAAGTTTGTGCCCATGAATGTTCCACCCGCATTCGTGTATGTATGCCGAAAGAAAGCTTAAGAAAGGAGTACGGGTATGGACGTGGAATATTTAATTTCCATCATCGAACAATACGGCTATGCAGCATTATTCTTTTCTCTATGGCTGGGGATTGTGGGTCTGCCCATCCCGGATGAAGTCATCGTAATGACTGGCGGGGCTGTAACAGGCATGGGCATACTTCACCCGTTACCCGCTTTTTTAATTGTATATCTTGGGGTTATATCAGGCTTGTCCTTAGGTTATGTATTGGGGAGAACCGTGGGCACACCGATTCTAGAACGTTTACGCCGGAAGAAAAAAATGGACAGGTACATTACGTTTTCGGAAAAATTGATACATAAGTATGGAAACTTCACTATTTGCATCAGTTATTTGCTGCCGATCGTCCGTCACATTATTCCTTATATTGTCGGAATCAATAAAATGAGCTTCAAGCGCTACGCCCTCTTCTCTTATTCAACGGGTTTGATCTGGACGCTGATCTTCTTTCTACTCGGACGTATCTTTGGCGATCATGTACAGGCAGTAGGAGAACTAATCCATCGTTATGGCTTGCAGATGGCATTGCTTGTCATCATGCTGACCATTATATTTTTTATAATGAAATTGGTGTGGGGGAAGAAAACAACGGAGGAGTAAAGGTAGAACACGGTCGGCTAGTCTCCTGCAAAGGAGGTGATGCCTGTGGAGGTTAAAGATACATTGATGTTGATGATTCAATTTGCGACATTGGTGATCTTGATTCTTTCCTTCAACAAAAAGAAATAGACCGCCCTCTGGAAAAGGAATGCGGTCTATTTTACTAATCCAACCCTACAACTACCGCCCTTATAAGCGGCTGTTGCAAAAGAGTGAGGATGTTGGCAGCATCCTTGCTCTTTTTCAGTATATACTTATTAGCTTTAATTTATCACAGGAAAAACCATATTGCCAATATGGAAAGCCTTTAAAGTGGCGGCTTACACCCCGAGCTATTTCTTTAATTGAAGCAACTTAACCAGCTTATCATGAATGGCAGTATTCGGGTAATTCCCGCTAAACTGAGAAGAGCCTGGGCCCATCGCGGTTAACGCCACATCAACAGATGTATGTCCTCCCGTGGTCCAGTCAATATAAAACTTTTCATTAGAGCCTTTTACAGTAAAAGGACCATCCTCTTTGGAAACACCTTCACCGGATTCATCCTCCGCATCTTCGCCTTCAATCGCCAAACCGCCCGTTTCATGATCTGCTGTCACCAACACTAATGTATCTGGATGTGCTTTGGCATACTCTTTAGCTACTTTAACGGCCTTATCGAGCTGTTGCCCAGCCTTAATCGTTAGCTCACCTTCATTGTCATGCGCCATCTCATCCGTTCCTTCTTCTTCTACCATCAGGAAAAAACCTTTTTGGTTTTTGGAAAGAACATCAATTGCTTTGGTCGTCATATCCGGTAAAGAAACCGTTGGATTGTAAGAGTTACCCTGCTTGTTGTGAGCTTGGAACATCTCTTCATTGGCGAACAGCCCCAGCAACTTAGAACCTTTGGCTGCTTTCATTCCTGTCTGATCCGTCACATAGCTATAACCCAGCTTCTTCGCTTGTTCTACCAAATTCCCTTGAGTTCCCTTACTCGCTTCCTCAGGATCTTCTGCCGGAGCATCTGGATGTTTGCCTACTGTTCCGGCAGGGTACCAGAAATCCTCACCACCGCCCAGAATAACATCCAGCTTGCTTTTCTCCAAATACTGTTTGGCAATCTCGCTTTGAGCGGAGCGTTTTTCGACATGCGCACCAAAGGCAGCCCCCGTTGCGTCTGTCACTTGGCTTGTCGTCACGACACCTGTAGACATGCCTGCTTTTTTAGCCAGCTCCATAATCGTTGTCACTGGTTTTTTATTCAAATCCATTCCAATCGCGCCGTTATACGTTTTCACACCTGTTGCAATGGCAGTCGCAGCGGCGGCAGAATCCGTAACCAGGTTATCCCCTGAACTTGTGCTAACCAGGCCGGTTACAGGCATGTTGTCCATTTCAAGTAATCCCGATTTCCCTACCGTCGCCAAGCGAATCGCGTTGCGACTTGCTTCTCCCATACCATCGCCGATAAAGAGAATGACATTCTTAGGGGCATCGACTTTCGCTGACGAGGTTTTCTGTCCTTTGGATACCTGTGTCGTAGTAGACTTGGTATTAGATGAGGCTGCAAAAGCGTTAGGGATATTAGCAGATAACAATGGCGCACTCAAAACGGTAATGGCACCTAAAGCAAGGATACTCTTTTTCATCGAACGCTTTTTCACAAGGTCACACTCCAATAAATTTAATATTCATATATGATAAAGTAATCATATATCTGCTTTGTAAAGTATCGTAAAGCAATAGATTACACGAATGTAAAATTTGGAGTGCTCACCTGTTTTTTATAAGACAAAAGAAGGCACCGACTTTTGGTATATCAAAGTCGATGCCTCTTATATTAAATCGCAGCGATATTTTTGCCGATCGGCATGGTGTAGTAGAGCGGCTTTTGCTGTCCATTTTGCTGATAGACTACAAGCAGAAGCGTGCGGCCTTCGGCAGTCAATGGGCTACCCCCACTCAGGATATGATCCAGACTGAACGGCAGTACATCTAGAACAGCGTGCTTTTGCAGTTCTTTTTCACTCAGCTTCAAGGAAGCAAAGGCTGGGATAATCTCGCGGTATGGCTGCGGCTGTTGAATGCCTACATCCGTTTCGCCTGTACTCTCCTTGCTCGCATCTGCCACAAAATCTGCAACCACAGGTGACAACAGCGCATCCGGGTGCTGGAGAACCATTTTCATATAGCTGGACCAATCATTCTTCTCCAAGCTATGCTCCCACCAAATTTTACGCGGCTTATATTTATGGTTAAGGAAATAATCAAGCTTCATCAGTCCAAGCACCATATCCATTCGCTTTGTTCCACGCGATTCCAGAAAGGACTGGAGACGTGTGAACAAGTCTTCGAGCTGATGTCCGATTTTTTGCCAGCCCTGTCCTTCCCAGTAGTCTCCGAATTCCTGAAAGAAATCAAAGGCGGACGAGAATTCACGCTCAATCAGATAGTTGACTGTATGATCCATACGATGAGAGTTCCAATATTTTTCCAATACATCTTCCAAGCGCTTGAGTCGGACGATATCGGCAAAGGAAAGGACGTCATTGCTCAGCATTTCATAAGGCGCCACGTCCATGTACGTGTAGTTGTACTTATCTGCGTCGATACGCAGTCCAGTGCCACGCAGCATTTTGAGGAAGCCAAGTTGAAGCTCTTCCGGGCCGAGCGCAAAAACGTCATTAAACGTTTTACGGAATGTGTTGTAGTCCTCCAAGGGCAACCCGGCGATCAAATCCAAATGCTGGTCAATTTTACCGCTTTGTTTGACCTTGGTAACAGTACGGGAAAGTTTGGTAAAGTTCTGGCGACGCTTAACCAACTCATTGGTAGGATCATTCGTTGATTGGACGCCGATTTCAAAACGAAATACGCCCGGCGGCGCGTTTTCCGCCAAATAATCCAATACCTCGGGACGCATAATATCTGCCGTAATCTCAAACTGGAAGACACAACCACGGTGATTTTCAATCAAAAATTTGAACATTTCCAGCGCATAATCGCGTTTAATATTAAACGTCCGATCCACGAACTTAATTAGGTTGGCTCCATTGTCGATCAGATACAGAATATCTGACTTTGTACGCTCGATATCGTAATAGCGCACCCCAACTTCGATGCTTGACAGACAAAACTGGCAGCTGAACGGACAGCCCCGGCTCGTTTCGAAATAAACAACCCGTTTCCCGAGTTCCGGTATATCTTCAGCAAAACGATAGGGCGACGGCAACTCGTTCAAGTCCGCTTTCGGACGACCGGGCATCTGAATAACCTCTTCTCCCTTACGGTAAGCAAGTCCATACACAAAATGGAACTTGCGATCCCCTTCCAGCTCCTGCAGCAGTTGATGGAAGGTTTCCTCTCCTTCACCAACCACGATAAAGTCCACATTCGCCAAACGCTTCATCCAGTGATCCGTATCGTAGGATACCTCTGGACCACCCAGAACAATTTTGACTTCGGGTATAATCTTTTTCAATACATCGATGACTTTAATCGTCTCTTCAATGTTCCAAATATAACAGGAAAAGCCGATGACATCTGCCCCCCGTTGAAACAAATCGGATACGATGTTCATCACCGGGTCCTTAATCGTGTACTCCGCCAGCTCGATATCAAAGTCCTTTTCACTGTAGGCTTTGAGACATCGGATGGCCAGCGAGGTATGAATATATTTTGCATTTAACGTTGATAAAATGACTTTCATAGGTCACAACCTTCTATAGTTTGCATGGACTGTTATATCCTTACCTTAGTATGGCTATTCAAAATCCTCGTACACATCGTCTGCATAAATCTCGTCCTCACTTACCGTTCCCCCGATATTCCCCTGATTATGAAAAAAATCAAGAAACGGCTTGCCGTACTTGCGGAACTTCACTTCTCCGACACCCTTGATCCGCAACATCTCTGCCTCGGATTGTGGGCTCGCTACGCTCATCTCACGCAGCGTCGCATCATTGAAAATGATATAAGACGGTACATGCTCCTGAGCGGCCAGATCGCGGCGGATCAGGCGCAATTGCTCGAACACGGTTTCGTTGACTGCAGCCGGGTATGCATCGCGTCCCTGTCGTCCGCGTGAACCTGCTCCACCTGCAAAAGCCGTGGCATGTCGCACAACACGCTGCATGACTTCTCGCTGGCCCTTCAGCACTTCAGCGGCAAGCTGCTGCAAGCGTACGACCGGATATTGTCCCTCGGACAACATCAGATAGCCTTCCGAAACAAGAACATTGATGATTTCGGCGATCTCTTTTTCCGTCCGGTTGCCCATCACGCCATAGGTTGGTAGGCTGTCAAAACCATACTGCAGCACTTTTTTGTTACGCGAGCCTTTCAACACCGAGGCGACCATCGAGACCCCATAACGTTCCCGCATGCGATGAATGCACGAAAAAATCTTTTGCGCATCTATGGTCATATCAACCAGTTCCCGTTCATCTGTACATGAACTGCATATGCCGCAAGCTTTATGCTCCTCCGCTTCTCCGAAATACTCAAGCTGTGCTGTACGTAGGCAACGAGTCGTGTAGCAATAATCAACCATCTGCTGGAGCTTGCGATAGTCATTACGCTTGCGGTCTTCATCCTGTGGATTTTGCTCAATCAGGAACTTCTGCGTCACAATATCTTGCGGTCCGAACAGCAAAATACATTGACTCGGGTCGCCATCACGTCCTGCGCGTCCCGCCTCTTGCACGTACGCCTCCATATTTTTAGGCATGTTGTAGTGAATGACATAGCGTACGTTCGATTTATCTATCCCCATGCCGAAGGCATTGGTTGCTACAATGACACGGATATCGTCGTACAGAAACCCTTCCTGGCTATCTGCACGTTCCTGATCTGTCATCCCGGCATGATAGCGTCCAGCCGCCATGCCTGCGTCACGCAGCCGTTGGTACAAATCGTCCACGTCCTTACGTGTCGCAGCATAAATAATGCCCGATTCACCCTCATGCTCACGGGCATAATTCAGTAAAAAGCTGCGTTTGTCTTCCCCGCGCAGCACACTGAACGCCAAATTGGGCCGTCCAAGGCCTGTAACAAACGTCTCCGGTGAGCGCAGACGAAGCAAGCGCACGATGTCATCCATGACCTGCGGTGTCGCCGTTGCCGTAAACGCAGCCACGATTGGACGTTCATACAGCCCGTCCACGAATGGAGCCACAGCCAGATAGCTGGTACGGAAATCATGGCCCCACTGCGATACGCAGTGAGCCTCATCTACCGCTACGCAGGAAATCGGCAACTGAGCCATTTCATCGCGAAACCAGTCCAGTTCCAGTCGTTCCGGTGCGACATACAGTAACTTCAAGTCACCATTCCGTGCGGCTCGTATGCGATCATTCACTTCTCGACCACTCAACGTACTATTGATGTAGGCAGCAGCAATCCCCATCGTGGTCAGCGCATCCACCTGGTCCTTCATCAGCGAAATGAGCGGTGACACGACAATGGTCAGCCCCTCATGCAACAACGCGGGGATCTGGTAGCATATCGATTTTCCGCCCCCTGTCGGCATGATGCCCAACGTATCGTTGCCCTCCAGCATACTGGCCACAATTTTCTTTTGTCCCTCCCGGAAATCGGGATAGCCATAAAATTTTTGCAGCAAGTCCTGCGCCCGTTCCAAGGTTGGTGCTTGTACACTCATAGTTTCAAAACTCCTCATATTTCTAGCGTCCTTGACGCATATCGGCTTTTCTTTCGTTACCTTTAGTTTACCGGGGTTCAGGGTAATGTTCAACCGCTAGAAGACTACCAATCTGGTTTAGTCCCTTATGGCGTTCGCTGTTTTCTCATGATATAGTGAACACGGTGCCGAAAATTTGTCCATAATTATGAAGAGACACGGTTCCAAGAAGGAGAAAGAACCCATGAACAATCGGAAACCCCAACGGAAAAATCATACAAAATCTACGTCAAACGCAAGCCATTCCAAACGCAGTCATAAACCTGCCGGAAGATCTGGCTCCCATAGACCGGAAGCTCCACGGAGAACGAATGCTTTTGATAAAGCCCCTGCCAAAACATACATCGTCCAGGAGCCTGCCGAGCTGTTAAGCTTTTTAGTAGAGCATGTGACTGGCATGGGTCGCAACTCCATTAAATCAGCACTGGCTCGTGGACAGGTGTCCGTCAACGGCATTCCGCGTACCGTGCATAATTTTCCACTGGAGCAAGGTCAGACTGTCGCTCTTTCCAAGGAAAAAGTAACTCCCGTCGTACCACTGACTGGGCTACGTATTTTGCATGAGGATGAAGCCATTATCGTTATCCATAAGGATGCCGGGTTGCTGTCCGTGGCTTCAGCGCAGGAGCAGGAAGTAACAGCCTATCGCCAGCTTACGGCCCATGTGAGACGCGAGCATCCGTACAATCGTATTTTTGTACTGCATCGTTTGGATCGTGATACATCAGGAGTGATGATGTTTGCGAAAAGCGAAGCCATACAGCAGGAAATGCAAAAAGCGTGGAAGGAAGTTGTGTATGAACGAACATACATTGCTCTTGTAGAAGGACAGGTTAAAAAAGCTGAGGGTACAATCACCTCATGGCTGAAAGAAAGCAAGACGCTAAAAATGTATTCCAGTCCTTATCCGAATGACGGACAACACGCAGTCACTCACTATAAGCTGCTCCAAGCCAATCGGCATTTTTCTTTGCTGGAAGTACGTTTGGAAACCGGACGCAAAAATCAAATCCGCGTACATATGGAGGATATCGGTCATCCCATTGTTGGAGATAAAAAATACGGTTCCAAATCCAAGTCGATTGGGCGCCTTGGCCTACATGCGAGGGTATTGTCTTTTATTCATCCCGTCACCGGGGTATTGCTGCGTTTTGAATCCGACATCCCTAAAACCTTTTTGAATCCGTTCCGGGAGTAGAATTGAGCAAAGCATACGGAGATTAGATAGAAAAATAGAAGAGGAAATGAGGGGGCTGTAGAAGGACAGCACCCTTTTTTGATTGATTAAGCGGTATACCTCCGAACACCATCAGCCATTTTCATCAACTCATCCCATATATATATGGGCGTATTACACACTGGACAATCTACCCAACCATTTAAATAGGGTAATTGGGCAATCAGCTTGTTCTCTTCAATTTTTTGGGCATATTCGTGCAACCACTGCATATTAGCACCTCTATGGTCCAATGAACGGGGGCGAATCGGTTGGGGAACCAGATTATCTGAATTTACAGGATCCTTATCATAGACAACCAAGGTGTCATTCTGTTCATCAGGCCAAATATAGAGCGGGGTACCGCAATGCGGACAATCCAGCGTATATTCGTCACCAGTATCGAAGCTTTGTAGCATATAAGCTACGCAGCGATAACCCTGAAAAGCGGCACCCGCAGCCAGAACATAGCGTTTACCGACATCTCCTTCGTGTTCTTTCGCATACAGCACCATTTCTTCAGTCAATTCTGCAAGTCGGACAATGGCACACCGATATTGCGCGTAAATATATTCAGCCAGACTAGAATCCACTTTCACCTGATCCCTTGTAAATTCCAAAGGAACTTTGGTATGTAAGGGATTGTTATTCTTCGCTTCGAATATTCCGCAAATGTTATATATATCTGCACGAATCCCTATATCAGAACTTTTTAACGCAATGTCTACAAGGTAAGGTACAGCCGCAAATGTACAAGTATACAACGTATTTTGGTGATACAGCTCCTCCCAATACAAGGTGTCAGCCATTTCGCCATCATATCCGGCTTGGAGCTGTTTCAACATTTCCGGGACGTATTGAGAAGAACCATAAGGGCCTTGGAGCAGAGTCCAGGCCGGATCGGACAAAGCCAGCATCTTGATACTCCTTCCACCGTTTTTCTTACAGTAAGGGATTTTGCAAAAATCCAATAAGCGACTTCCAATGAACAAAGGTATAGAACGAAGTAGTTTAGTTCGTCTATATCTTGCACTTCGGAGCGACTGGAATCGAATTGTGCAAAATCCTGACAGTAACATGGGATCGGTTTGTAAATTAAACTCTCTAACAAATTCATTTTAACTTCATAATTCTCAGCTTCTTACGTTTATTTTATTATACGCATATTATTAGCTGAAGTTGTTTTCTCGATTTATGCAATATACAAAATCACTATTTTTCCGGGTCTATAATCATATTCGGTTAAGCTTTCGGCATTGTGAAGGTGAAACACATTAAATTAATGAATTACTAACCCGGTTCTTATGTCTTACTACGAGTTCTCTGTCAGTTCAGTTCCTTCTTCGTATACATAGTTCATATTATAAGTCCTGTTACTTAAAAATTGCTGAGTAAGAAATAAAGTATATATACATTAAAATTTCCATACATGTAAAAACAAAGCCACTCCCCTGCCTGTTTTTAATTATGCCAAACGGGTAAGACATACTTGTTCAAGCCTTTAATCTAACAGCTACAGAACTGATTTTATGAATCGGTATATGAAAAGGCGTGTTGGGAATATTATGTATGAATACTGCGACTATAAGGGGAAATAGCCTATGACCATAACACCGGAACAGCGGATTACCCTGCACGGATTTAACAACCTGACCAAATCATTGAGCTTCAATATGTACGATATTTGTTACACCAAAACCAAAGAAGAACGCGAGGCGTATATTGAATATATTGATGAACAATACAACTCAGATCGGCTGACAGCTATTTTAAAGAATGTATCTGACATTATCGGCGCCCATGTGCTCAACGTAGCCCAGCAGGATTATGTTCCTCAAGGAGCCAGCGTGACAGTACTTATATCAGAGGGACCCATTGTGGAGGTTCCGACTGAATCTTATGCCGAGTCACCAGGCCCCCTACCTGAATCTGTCGTGATACAGCTGGATAAAAGCCACATTACGGTTCACACCTACCCGGAATATCATCCAGACGAGGGGATCAGTACGTTTCGAGCAGATATTGATGTCTCTACCTGTGGGGAAATCTCCCCGCTCAAGGCACTCCACTATTTGACTCATTCTTTCGACACCGACATTATGACGATTGATTACCGGGTACGCGGCTTCACACGTGATATGAATGGACATAAGCTTTTCATCGACCATGATATCGGCTCCATTCAAAACTATATTCCAGACGAAGTGCGCAGTCAGTATGACATGATCGACGTGAATGTGTACCAGGAAAATATTTTCCATACCAAATGTAAGCTAAAACAATTCGATTTAGACAATTACCTGTTCGGCTACACCAAGGAAAGTCTGACTGAAAAAGAGCAACAAAATATATCAACACGTCTCAAAATTGAAATGGACGAAATTTACTACGGTAAAAATATGACGTAACAGATCGAATGCGTGAAAATAAAGTGAATCATTTCATTAAAAAAAAGGATGATCGCTTGGACTGAAATACAGCCAGGCTTTCGTCCTTTTTTTGATACAAAATAAAAGATATTACTCAACTTGATCTGTACAAGCGAGTGATTGTTCACTATGATAGGGGAAGAAACCACTAATTTAAAATATCAGCATAGATTTTACATCCGCTTCATATTGTAAGCGCAATCAATCGATCCTACGTAATGATTTTGTTATGGAAGACAAAGGAGGAATTTGCATGCAAGGCGGTATTGGCGGTAAAAATATCATTTTACGACTGGAAATTTCCACCGAGCACATCCAATTTGGTCAATTGATTACGTTGGTAAACGAACATGGCGGGGATGTAATTGCCATTGACGTCATCCGCACCTCTGAGAAGGTCACTGTGAGAGATATTACAGTCACTATTGCTGATCCAGCAGAAATCGATCAAATGATTGCCCGGATTAAAAAAGCACAAGGTGTTAAGGTATTATCCATCTCTGATCGTACCTTCCTATTACACCTCGGGGGCAAAATTGAAATGCAGCCCAAGGTCCCCATTCAAAACCGCGATGACTTATCCCGGGTATATACCCCCGATGTGGCACGCGTATGTATGGCGATTCACGAGGAACCGGACAAAGCTTTCCGTTTGACGATCAAGCGCAACACGGTCGCCGTCGTCTCTGACGGAAGCGCTGTCCTCGGGCTAGGCAACATCGGTCCCTATGCAGCCATGCCAGTTATGGAAGGCAAAGCTATGCTGTTCAAGCAGCTCGGCTCCGTCGATGCCTTTCCCATCTGTCTGGATACGCAGGACACCGAAGAGATCATTAAGACCATTAAGCAAATGGCCCCAGCTTTTGGCGGTATTAACCTGGAGGATATTTCATCGCCACGATGCTTTGAGATTGAACAGCGGTTACGTAAAGAGCTGGACATACCTGTTTTTCATGACGATCAGCACGGTACAGCTGTCGTTTTATACGCAGGGCTGATCAATGCGCTCAAGGTTGTCGGCAAGGCCCTGTCTGACGTCAAAATTGTCGTCTGTGGTATCGGGGCTGCGGGTGTGGCCTGTACGAAAATTTTGCTATCTGCAGGAGCAGTCAATATCATTGGCGTAGATCGTCACGGAGCGCTTACAGCGGATGAAACATACGAGCATCAAATGTGGAACTGGTATGCACAGCATACCAACCCTGAACGGCTGTCTGGCACGCTGTCCGAGGTTCTGAAGGACGCTGACGTGTTTATCGGTCTGTCGGCAGGTGGAATACTGCAACGAGAAGACGTAAAACGTATGAAAGAAGGCCCGGTGCTGTTCACTATGGCTAACCCGGTTCCTGAAATTGCGCCAGAGGACGTCGAGGACATTGCGGGTGTCATCGCCACCGGACGTTCGGACTATCCTAACCAAATTAACAATGTGCTTTGTTTCCCTGGCATCTTTCGAGCGGCGCTCGACTGCCGTGCCCGTGAAATCAACGAAGAGATGAAGCTGGCGGCCGCAGAGGCCATCGCAGGCACGATTCGTCCTGAAGAACTAAACAAGCTGTATATTATCCCAGGTGTATTTAACGAGAGTGCGGTTCAACGGGTGCGTGAAAAGGTGATTCAAGCCGCGATTGCGAGCGGTACAGCCAGAAGAGTGCCTCGGGATTTCAGATAAAAGAAAAGGATTGCCCCCCTAAATGCGGGTGCAATCCTTTTTGCTATCGAAAGATCAGTCTTCATATCCGTTATCTTTACAGCGATTATGACCTCCATTTAGAGAACAATTGACTGGCACGCTGGGCAAACTCCTCCAGATTAAAGTTGGAGTTATCCAGCTTGTAGTACCATTTTTTAATTGTATCCAAAATCCATGAGGGAACTTTAACCTCCGAGATACCGGAATAAAACGTATGATACGCCCACACCAAATGCTCCCAGCGCTTATCATCGCCTTCCTTCACGTATTCAGATACGTCCAATACCTTGGCACGCCCGTCTTGCATGAGTACATTCTTGAGGTGAATATCACGGGGATTCAGCCCCTTGGATCGGACAAATTCCCTCGCCTTTTCCACATCCAGAATGACCTGCTCTGGCACAGGAATTCCTTGCAACAAACAGTCCAGCAGCGTAATACCGGATTCATAACTTATGACAATATACTTGTCGCCTTTTCCGTAATAATGAGGAAAAAAGTCAGACCCTCGCAAACGCTCATATACGTCGGCCTCCGCATCTTTCTTCTCGATCGCCATGTCTGAGTACACCTTGAACGCGTAGCCTGGCAACGTATCGAGCGTAAATACGGCCGCATCTGTCCCGATGCCAATACAGCGGACGTCTTGAGTGGCTGTTTTAATGGTAACCGGATCATTATCCTCCGTACTGTATACGGTCACTTGACTTATGATGTCTTCTGCCTGCCTCCATTGTTCTACCATGCGCGATCCCCTCCTTCTCTGTTCTAAACCATTACCAATGAAGTTAGTTCTATAACAGATAAATAGTATTACGGGTTAGCTTTGGGAATGGCTTCAAAATAGGTTGATTCTTTTAAAAAATACGGTATGTACCGTGTCTAACGAGCGTCCGGCAGCAGCAACCTTCTTAACTCTGCATAGCTTGCTGCTGTTTTATAGATCCCCAGCACGTCAGTCTCCGGGGAAGTGTTTCTGTGATTGAACCAGATCACCTGCCAATTCGCAGCTATAGCTCCCGTCACGTCATTACGCCAGGAATCCCCAATGTAGCAGCAGTGCTCTGCTAACGTTCCTGTCCGTTTGTTCACTACTTCAAAAATGCGCGGATCAGGCTTGGCATAGCCAACGGTCCCAGATACAAAGATATGCTCTGCTGCAACATGATTTTCCAACGCCATGGCCTTGATCTTGCTCATCTGGTGTTCTTCAAGACCGTTGGTAATTAATCCAACTAAAAAGCCAGCCGAGCTCAAATCATTTATTAACGAGGTAGCCCCCTCAAAAGGCTCAATTCGGTACTGACGATCCAAATATTCTTGTTGAACATGTACTGCCTGCTCACGGGTAATTTCTATCCCGAATTCTTGTAAAGCCAGAATGAAACGGCTTTCTCTCATCTCATCCAGTTCATGCGTCCCTGCCTTCCCCTCCAGTAGTCCTCCTTTAGCCGATAGTACATCGCTGTAATAGCGAATACGATGGTAGGCTTTCTCAAAAGGAAAACGCTCACTCAATCCTAATACTGCTCGCAATGCATCGCGTGTAGGGTGCAAATGATCGTACATCGTATCATCTACATCAAAAAAAACAGCCTTCTTTTGCAAGTTCATATGCCCACTTCTTTCTGTTAAATCTTCGGATGTCGCTCCTTTTCACCTTGTCCTGATATTATACCCGTTGGCCTGTTGCGTTGCACCCTGTCCTTCACACTGCGCTCCTGCATTCACACTTCACGGTTGCTAACATACACTGAAAAAGACCGCATTTTCGCAAACTCACTTTACTTCTCTACCGAGCTAATATAGGTATCTTGTCCTGCTTTGCCCGAAAGCGTTTTATTTGACAACACACGGGTAAAAGGTCACATTTTTGAAAAGATTCGTCATACAGGTTTACATTTCGTGTAAAATCACGTACCTTTTAGGGATGGACGCTTTATGGATGTATTGGATAAGGGAGGCAGACACGATGGATTCCGGTTCTAACCTAGCCTATGGATCAGCTACACCTTTGATTGAGGCACTTATAGAATTTGAAAAGGAGCTCGAAGCGAACCGGCATTCTTTGAGTTTTGATTTGGGATTGATTATGGAGCAGGGCCGCGCGCCACGATATATGGCTACACCACCAGATGTTATTCCTTTTGCCCATGCAGGGGTGGACGGAATACATTATGGCTTTTTAACGGATTTTGGTCTTGAAAAGGACCTTTCACAGGCCCCTATCGTATGCGTATCTCCCGTCGATTGGACGGGTGTATGGGTGGTTGCCCGTCATTTGCAGGATTTTTTAAGTGTTGTTTATACAGAGAACAGTTCATTACAACGATACTACGCCAGTGGAGATGACTATTCTGGACATGCAGGTCAGCGACTGCCTCAGATTGTAGATGAACGTACCGCGTTTGTACGCGAATGCTTCCGGGAACGCTTTGGTATCGAACCGATTCAGGATATGGCTGCCTATATCGATAGTTTGCGTACAGAACGGAAGCACAATGAAGTAGCTCCTACGCTGAACGGCTTGGGCATTCAGGTATCTTCTTCTGCGAAGCATAGCTCTTCTAAGGAGAGTGCCCTCTTGACCGTAACGGAGCCTTTCCTTTGGGAACAACAAGGCGAAGCTGTGCGTGAGTTATTCCACAACGGTTCGCGTGAAGCCAGACTGGCCTTTATTCGAGATGCCCAGACACGGCATCTGTTCACCCATTCTGCCCTTCGTGCTTTTGTAGCTGGACAGCTTAAGTTGATGGGCCTATCTGAGGCCGCAACATCTCTGGAAGAGTCCTACTATACCGTTATTCCTGATATGATAGAATCATGATGAATTCCTTGGATTTCCCCTAACCTAACCGCCTCCGAAAAGGCGGCTTTTTGTGCTACAATAAATGAAAATAATAGGGTCGAACGGCCCGGTACGAATGAAAGAGAGCGAGCATGAATAATCATTCCTATCCTACTCCTGAAATCATTGAGGTTTGTCTGTTGGCGGGCAAACTGATGATGCAAAATGGAGCCGAAACCTATCGTGTTGAAGACACGATGTCCCGCATTGCTTCGGCCTATGGCATATCCCAGTCCCATAGCTATGTCACACCAACTGGGATTTTTTTTGCCATTAATGACTCGGAGCCTGCCACGCTCATTCGCATCGTAGAGCGGACCACCGATTTGCACAAGGTGACAGAGGTCAATTCCATTTCACGTAAAATCAGCACAGGTGATTTGTCTCCCCGCGCTGCCGTCAAGGAGCTTTCGGAGATTGAATGTGGTCCCCTCCGTTATTCTAACCGTATACAGCTGATGGCTGCTGCGTTGGCCAGCGGTTGCTTTATGATCATGTTTGGTGGAGTTTGGCGAGATTTCCCCGCAGCTGTGTTATGCGGAGGTATCGGATTTGCAGCCGTACAGTATTTTCACAGGCTCGTTAAGGTTAAGTTTTTCTCAGAGTTTTCTGCATCTTTTCTAATCGGTTTGCTGGCGGCTCTATTAACGATAGTAGGCTGGGGACAGATGATGGATAAAATTATTATTGGCTCTGTCATGCCACTGGTTCCAGGCTTGTTAATTACAAATGCCATCCGTGATTTAATGTCCGGGCACCTTGTTTCGGGTCTTTCCAAGGGAGCCGATGCTTGCCTGACGTCTTTCGGCATTGGAGCTGGCGTTGCGGTGATCATTTCTTATATGTGATTCGGAGGAGATTCAAGTCTATGCTTGCACAATTATTCACAAGTTTTATTGCCACCGCTGCATTCGGCATACTTTTCCATGCCCCCCGGCGCTCGCTGCTGCAATGCGGTTTCGTCGGTATGCTAGGCTGGCTGGTCTATTATTCAACTACGGACAGCATGGGACCTGTGAGCGCCAGCCTTTTGGCAACGATCCTCATCGGCATCGTCAGTCAAGGCTTTGCGCGGCTGTACAAAATGCCTGTGATTATTTTCAGTGTCGCAGGCATGATTCCGCTCGTTCCAGGGGGAATGGCCTATAATGCCATGCGCCAGTTCGTACAACAACATTATCCGCAGGCACTGGAGCTGGCGATGAGCACGCTGATGATCGCAGGAGCGATTGCTGTCGGTTTGGTGCTGTCTGAAGTGCTTAATCAGATTTTTCACAGTATACGTTTTAAACCACAGCGCTAAAAGCGATGAAAATAGAAAAGCAAAAGAGGCTGCTCCCAAAATCATCTGCAGTGTATGAGACGATTTTGGAAACAGCCTTTTTCTGTACACGTTACAAAGAATATTTATATGTCATAAGCTTATTCATCCACTCGCTTACCCAATATCGCCAAATCTCGCTCTATGCTGTCCAGCACAGCTACACGCGGATAGTACCCCCATTGCTCAAAACCAAACTTCCGTAGCAGCCCAATACTTGGCTCATTATGACCAAAAACAAATCCCAACAACGTGGTAATCCCCAGTCTCGGACATTCATTTAGCAAGTGCTGCACCAGTCGACTTCCTGTTCCGGTTCCACGAGAATCCTCATGGACGTATATGCTAATTTCTGCTGTACCGTTATAAGCTGGACGCCCATAAAAGGACTGAAGACTGGCCCATCCGGCAATTGTACCCTTTTGTTTTAAAACCCACAAAGGCCGGTGGTTTTCCTGATGAGCCTCAAACCATGGAATTCGACTTTCCACTGTCACCGGTTCCAGATCTGCCGTGACCATTCGTCCTGCGATCGTAGAATTATAAATGTCCACAATATCGGGAAGATCCTCTTTGCATGCAAATTCAATGGAAAAAGATTGGTCGTTATTCATTATTCGTATCCGCCTCCTATTGTGTGATTTATTTATTGTACAAGACAAGCGCCCGATCAGCCATATCGAGTTGTTTTGCGGATTAGTCCCAAAGGGTTTTATAATAGAGCTTGAAGAAAAACAAAAACGGAGTAAGCGATTTAACATGACGAGACGGGAGGTATGTTTCGGAGTCAAGGATTCTGAAGCAGCTTAATATGAATATTGGAACTCAACTCTTGATTTTGGAAATACCTATGGAATCTTTTTTTGGAAAAACAACCATTTATCCTGTACTGCTCAAGGACGAGGATGGACTTACACTGATTGACACGGGAATGCTCGGCCAATTGGAGCCATTACGCAAGGCTATTTCAGATGTGGGTGAGGATATCAGCCGCCTGAAAAGAATTATTTTAACACATCAAGATATTGACCATATCGGAAATGTTCATGCACTGCTGGACTTGCTGCCGAATACTGCCCTGTTAGCCCATAAGGATGACGTCCCTTATATGACAGGAGAGCGACCGTTTGTGAAGCTAACGCCGGAACGGATTAATCAGTTGGATACTACGCTCAAGCAACAAGCAGAGGATCTGATTCGCCGCCTGCCAGATTTGCGCTTTGCTCATATTCTTGAGGATGGTGAGCATCTACCCTATGGTGGAGGAATACAGATTATACATACACCCGGCCACACGCCCGGGCATATCAGCTTGTATGTGCCCGCACAAAAGCTGCTGTTGGCAGCAGATGAGTTGCTTGTAGTCGAAGGTGAACTGGTCGGTCCCGCTGAGTCGGCTACGCCGGATATGCCACTGGCCCTAAAGAGCCTCGATAAACTGACTGTATTGGATGTTGATAAGGTACTCTGCTACCATGGTGGTTACTATGATCAGAATGTACAGGCACGTCTGCAAACATTAAGTCAGGAAAGAGAATAAGTCATTCCATGCTATAAATAATGATGTATGAAGAGCTATAATGAATAAATAGGCAGAAAGGAATGAGACTTTATGAATGAGAAAATAACCCGACTGTATGATGAACTGAAGTCACAGTCTTGGGACGGCCTGCTTGTGACCGATCCTAAACATATTTACTACCTGACGGGCTTTGCCAGTGATCCGCATGAGCGTTTTCTTGGTCTGGTGTTGCTTCGGGACCAAGAACCAGAACTGATCGTACCCGCCCTGGATGCAGAAGCCGCCCAAGCTGCTTCTTCTGTGACTCGTATATCCACCCACACCGATACGGACAATCCATATGATCTGCTTCGTCAACGCACAGGCACCGGTGTGAAAGCATTCGCACTGGAAAAGGAGCACGTCTCCGTCCTCCGTTACGAACAGCTACATACTGCCATTGGCGCGGCTCAATATGTGGACCTGGGTCCAGTGCTTCAAGAAATGCGTGTGAGAAAAACTCCTGAGGAAGTACAACGTCTGAAACATGCAGCTCGTTTGGTGGAAGATGCCCTTCGTCACGGTCTCACCCATGTGCGTGAAGGGGTGACGGAAGTCGAGCTGGTGGCCGAAATCGAATACCAGATGAAAAAAATCGGTGCAGATGGCCCGTCTTTTGACACAACAGTGCTGTCTGGACCCAAAACAGCCTTGCCTCATGGTGTTCCGGGTACCCGCAAGCTGCAACACGGCGATCTGCTCATGTTTGATATGGGCGTATATTCCGATGGTTATGCTTCGGATATTACACGTACTTTTGCTTTTGGAAAGCTATCGACTGAGCTCGAAACAATTTATAATACGGTTCTTCGCTCGAACGAAGCAGGAATTGCCGCCATTCGCCCGGGAGTTTCCTGCGCATCCGTAGATCAGGCAGCACGGGCTGTTGTTGAATCCGCTGGATATGGCCCTGCCTTTAACCATCGAGTTGGACACGGCCTTGGCATGAGTGTTCACGAATATCCATCTGTACACGGAGGCAATAGCGATCTGCTTCATGAAGGCTTCGTGTTCACAATCGAACCCGGCATCTATGTGCCAGGCCTCGGCGGTGTGCGGATTGAAGATGACGTTCTGGTCACCTCTGATGGTGTTGAAGTGCTTACCTCTTTTCCAAAAGAACTGACAGTGCTCGGATAAATCCATTTGCTATTCATTATATAAAAAGTATGAAAAAAGGAGGGGTAACCCCAAGCCATCATGGCTTTAGGGTTTGCCCCTCCTCTTCTATAAAGCTGAAATTGCGTGCAATGTACAAAATGGGTGTACCCGCCGCGGTCAGTACAAATTTTAAGATGTAGGTGGTGAATAATATCTCGATCCATATTCCCCACGCATAACCGTAAAAAGCAATAGTACAGAAAATGAGCGTATCTATAAACGAGCTGATCATCGTGCTGCCATTGCCGCGAATCCAGAGCTGATGACGTTCCGGGAAAAACTTGCGAATCCAGGCGTACAGACGCACGTCCAGCAATTGACTGACTGCATAGGCTGTCAAGCTGGCAAGCGCAAGCCTTGGCAACAATCCAAACAGCTGTTGCATCGGGGTCTGGGCAAAATCCGTTGCAGTTGGCTCGAATTGCAGCACCATTTGCATCGTGACCGTCGTCATAATCAGAGTGAAAAAGCCGAACCACACAGCTTTACGCGCCTCTTTAGGCCCATATTTTTCATTCAGCAAGTCGCTGGCCATATACATAGAAACATACATCGTATTTCCCAATGTCGTGGTAATGCCGACCAGATCAATCGTTTTGGTTACCTGAATGTTAGCTAGTACAGTAGCAACACCAATCCAGGCGTACAGCCCTTTTTTACCGAACAACCGAAAACATAACAAAAAGAACATAAAATTGACGAGGACAAAAGCTGCCCCCCATAAAAGATTAAACATAAAATCCTCCTAGTTTTGATAGCGCGGGATGGTTGCGAACCGCGGTTCATCCGAAGCAAGCCGGAAAAACATTATTTTAATGTATCATAGATTAGGATTCGTGAACAGCTATAATTTACACTGTCCTAAGCCTAATATAAAGAGCCGACCTTAAGGTCGACTCTGAGTATTGAGGTGCACAGTGCATGTGTTACATATGCGATAGATGCGATATGAGACTGTAGTTTACACCATCTTGTCTATCTTTTACTTAAGAGTGCGACGATGCATCCAAATCCATACCTTGATTGTTGAACACGTCTTGATCGTTCTCTTTGAGCACCTTGCCTGAAATGAGACCTGCGGTAATAGAATCATTGACATTTAACGCTGTGCGACCCATATCAATCAACGGTTCGACTGAGATGAGCAATCCTGCCAATGCCACTGGAAGATTCATGGTGGAAAGCACGATCAGGGAAGCGAAAGTGGCACCACCGCCTACACCCGCCACGCCGAACGAGCTGACCGTAACGACTAGAATAAGCGTGAGGATAAAATCCCAGCTCGTTGGATCAATACCCACGGTTGGAGCAATCATAACCGCCAGCATCGCCGGATAAATACCAGCACAGCCGTTTTGTCCAATAGTCGCTCCCAAGGTCGCAGACAGATTCGCGATGCCATCGGACACACCCAGTTTTTTCGTTTGCGTTTCAACATTTAACGGAATGGTCGCCGCACTGGAACGAGAAGTAAAAGCAAAAACCAGTGTAGGCAATACCTTTTTCACATACGTCACCGGATTATAGCCGAACAAGGCCAGCAAAATAAGATGAATGATAAACATGACCAACAAAGCCACATAAGAAGCGAGCACAAACTTGATTAGCTTCAAAATTTCATCTGGATTGGTCGTAGCTACTACTTTAGTGATCAGTGCTAAAATACCGTAAGGTGTCAATCTCAGCACCAGCGTTACAATCCGCATCACTACAGCGTACACTGCATCGATCACTTTACGGAAGGTTTGCGCCTGTTCCGGTTTTTTACGATCCAATCCGAGCACAGCCACCCCGATAAAAGCCGAGAAAATAACCACCGCCAGCGTCGACGTACGACGTGCTCCCGTCATATCCTCAAAAGGATTTGAAGGAATAAATTCCAGCACCTGCTGTGGAATGGTCATGTCCTGAACTGTTCCAAGGCGCTCTTCCATCTTCAAGCCCTGTGCTTGTTCCTTTTCTCCACCTTGAATCTCAATGGCCTTTAAATCAAATGACAGGCTGGTTACAATACTCACTGAAGCAGCAATTGCCGTTGTAATCAGTAGTACTGCAATAATGGACACGCTGATTTTGCCAAGGTTCTGTCTTCCCTTCAAATTCATAATAGCCGAAATAATCGACACCATGATAAGCGGAATAACTACCATTTGCAGCAAACGGACATAACCATTACCTGCGAGGTTGAACCAATCAACTGATTTTGTAATGACCTCTGAGCCTGCCCCATAAGCATATTGTAGAATAGCCCCGTAGATCAGTCCGAAGCCAAGTGCGGCAAATACCCTTTTTGTAAAGGAGATGTGCTTTTTCTGCATCCAGACCAACACGCCGAGCAGTGCAAGCAGCACGATGACATTCAAAATAATAAAGAAGGTATCCATATATCATTTCCTCCAAACTTAAACGTAAGATGTTTTCTAAAGTGACCCTTCAATCCGAAGATTACTATATCACAAAGCCAACTATTTTTGTAGGTTTTATTGAAATAAAAATAATAAATCTGCTCCAGCCTTAGATTTATCAAAATGACAAACAGCAAGCCTTCGTAAGATGAAGGCTTGCTGTTTGTTATCCTGACACAACGACACGTATTCGATTTAGCTGCCGGGGCTCTTTTCCACAACCGAGTTCGGAGAAGCATTCATGCCAGATGTAGATACTACTTGCGAATGCTCATCTTTTTCATCCACAAAGCCCATAAAATACGTAATTACGCCAGCCGTAACAAACGAAATCAGTATACCCACAATACCGTACACAAGCGTGGGTTCAGAAAATAAAGGTAAGCTGAGCAGCCCAGCAGAGGTACCAATAGCAGTAAGCTCTGTTTCAAACAAACACATACAAGCCCCACCAACGGCTCCACCAATCATAACTGCTATTAACGGTTTTTTGAAACGGATATTGACACCATACATGGCCGGTTCAATGATTCCCAGCATGGCTAACAAACCTGTGGACGCAGCCAGCGTTTTGACTTTGGGATTTTTGGATTTAACACATACGCCAAATGTTGCGCCAGCCTGAGCGAAAGCCGCTGCAATGACCACGGGAAAAATATGGTCGTAACCCAATGTTGTAAGCGAGCTGATCATAATCGGTAGCATTATATATTGCATGCCTGCAATAATAAGCCAAGACATCGCGCCTCCGAGCAACAACCCTGTAAACACTTCTGCATTGTCAAACAACCAGCCTAGTCCATCCGATACATGTTGGCCGAGATAACTCCACAGTGGCCCGAAAGCGAACACCATCAAAGGTATAGTGAGTATCAGTGTCAAAGTCGGGACAACCAATAATTTAAGTGAATAAGGGGTATACCTGTCTAACCATCTTTCGACACACGATGCTATCCAAACGACAACAAGTATGAGTACTATAGATGAAGCAGCTTGTGGGTCTATAACTGACAGACCAGCAAAACGTACCTCCTCACTTGACTGGAATAAACTTGTTAGTTGGGGATGGAATACGGATACTGCGATGGCTGCCGCAACAAATACATTGCTGCGCAGCCTTCTTGCCGCACTTGCCGCAACAAAAATAGGTAGAAAGTAATACACCCCATCGCTGATAGCCATTAAAATAGTATATACCTGCGGATCAGACAACAATAAACCGAAGGACATTAAAACTAATATAATTACCTTGATCATTCCTGCCCCAATCATTGCCGGCAAGATCGGAGTGAATACGCCTGATACATAATCTAATAGACGACTTATCGGATTTCCCCCTGCAGCAGCTCTGTTACTACCGGAAGTCGGCTCTAGTTCATCTTCGCCTCTGACCTGCGAAATCATTTCTTTGGAAAGTAAATCTCCATTCATAACTACCTTTTCCCCTTTTATATGTATATTGAAGACCACTTTCGAACTTACCAAACCAAGCTTAGAAGAATATTGTCGTAAAAGCGGTATTCCTTATGCTACTTATATTACTTCTTTTTTACAATAGTTTTATAGAAGGAGTAATCTATTCGTTTTTATGCACCTGATAATTTACATCAAACTTACATCTAAACACCTAAGACCATAGTTATATATTTTTTGTTTGTTTTTGGGCAAATATGACTATTCAACCGCCTGTTAATTATGTAAAATAGGTCTAACCTACTTTTTAGTAAATCATGGATTACTTCCCTTTCACATTCTTGTTCCTTGAATACAGCTGAAATATACATAGAATCCGAACATTTTCAGTCTTTTCTTCAAGCAAGGAGAGGAAAACAAGTAGATCATGGCGTGTCTAGCATCTTATTGGACAAGCGGCCTACATCAAGCAGGGGAATTCGTCTGACTTTATTACCATCATGTGAGAGGAGAATTTTCATGAAGAGTTTTAATCGTTCCATTGGCGCGAAATTACGAATTATGTTTTTGCTGATTCAGCTCTTTGCATCCCTTTTGTTCAGCATCAGTTTCTATGCAATATCCATGAGTATCATTAATAACAGTGTCATGCCTCAGGTAGACCAATTGCTAGAAATTGGAGCTAAAAATGTATATCAGGATCTCAATATTTCCTTAGCTGTTCAGGCCGGGCAAGGAAGCGGTTCTGATTCCGGCTCCGCTATACAGATGGAATCCTATCTGCAGGACAAAGTCGATACCCTCAAATTAGAATCGGCATATATCGCGGTAGTGAAGGATGGTAAAGCCGAAGTCGTCGCACGGAATGTAAAATCAGTATACAAGGTCAAGGATGCACTCATTCCTGTAGAGGATGTAAAAAAAGCAAAACAAGGCGAGATGAATATCAGTGAAATTTATAGCGATTCGTACGGAGTACACAAAACCGCCTTCTTTGCTATATCGGGTAGTAATTTAGTTCTGGGCGTGAACGAAGATGTTGGATTCGTACAAGAAAAATCCCAACAAATTCTATGGATTTGCATAGGTATTACAGTGGCAACACTCCTGCTGGGCGGAATTATTTCTACCCTCGTGATACGTAAAGTTGTAAAACCCATTGCTGAATTGGTTCGTCATAGCGAAAAAATTGCTCAAGGTGATCTTTCACAAGAAGCGAAGGTTCATGGCGTCAATGAAATTGCGCAACTTGCCCGCAGTTTCCAATCGATGTCTCATAACTTAAAAGAAATGATCGGCCATGTGCTTTCTACATCCGGTGCGGTTGTTGAAGGATCGGACGAGCTGCTTCGTCGGACTGAGGCTATGAGCGTAAAAGTCCAGGATTCTACAGTTGCCGCAGAGGAAATAGCAAAGGGCAGTACCAGCATAGCTACAGCTGCTGCTGAAAATGCGCAGGCTATGGAGGAAATCGCTCAAGGTGTCCAGCACATCGCCTCCTCTGCCAATGATGTATCCGATCAAATCAGTGAAGCGACAAAAGAAACGGTTAACGGTACTACGCTCGCTCAAAAAGCTGTAGCTCAAATGTCACAGGTAGGACATGCTGCCGATGAATCGCTTCGATACATCCATAGTATGAATGAGCGCTCAGAAGCCATTGGCAGTATCGTTTCGGCTATTTTCGATATCACGAAGCAAATTCAAATGTTGTCCCTGAATGCCTCCATTGAAGCTGCCCGTGCGGGCGAACATGGACGGGGCTTCGCCGTAGTAGCCGGAGAAGTGCGCAAGCTTGCGGAGCAATCTAAAGAAGCCACACAAGAAATTTCCGACTATTTGGTTACCATTCAAGAAGTATCGCAACAATCTGTGGACTCTGTGACCCAGGTGAGCCGTGAAATTCATTCGGGAACGGAAATGGTTCAACAAGCGAGCTCAGCCTTTAACCAGCTAAGTGAGCTTATGCAAAAGATCAATGCTACGATTCAAACGGTATCTGCAGCAACGGAACAAGTATCCGCCAGCTCGGAAGAAGTATCTGCTTCCGTGGAAGAGACAGCTCTCATCGCTGCCAATGCACAGCATATGATTCAGGAAATCGGTTTAAATGCCGATGAGCAACTGAATGAAATGGAAAGCCACAGCGAGGTTGTTCGCCAATTAAGCAAACAAGCAACCGAGCTGCAAAAGGCTGTCCAAAAATTTAAAATTACGTAAGCCGATACCATAGAGGATTTTGCAAAATCCTGAATAAAGAGAGGTATCTCTCAGTCATGAAAATGGCTGTAGAGATACCTCTTTATTTTTAAGAGCGATTTAAATAATCATTTTATGAAGTTTATGAATTCATTCCCATCATACGATAAATTTGCTCCATATCTAAATGAGCCCGAACCACCTCTGCGACACGGTCAAACTCTCGTTCCTTGGCTTCACGTACAGTAAAAGTGCTTTCTAAAGGTGCCAAGCCCTTGGCTTGTCGCAATCCATCCAGCCAGCATCGGCGAAAACGGTCATTATCAAACACACCGTGCAAATAGGTTCCCCATACTTTACCGTCTGTCGTACCCCAGCCTTCCTCAAAAGCTGTTCCTTCGCCACGCCGGATATGGAATAACCTTTTCATTTCGCTTAGGTTTAAAGTTCTACCTGTAGGTGCGTATGGTTCCGTAACATACTCCGTAACGCCCATATGTATTTCATAACCTTCAATGCTTGGCTTAGAGGCATAACCCGAATCAGGCGTAGCGCTAAGCAAAAGCGGACAATGATTAGACAGGGTTCCTTGTACGCGTACGGTTTGCTTTTCCTTCAAAAAGGTCGTGGACAGAGCCAGCCAACCTAACCCCTCTGCCTGCTGCGGCAACCCAGATTCGACGGCTTCGGGATCAAATAGCGCTGTACCCAGCATCTGATAACCTCCACAAATGCCAACTAGCTGTGTGCAGCCGGTATTCATAGCCTGCCGAATGTCTTTCTCCAGACCTCTCTCACGCAATTCCAACAGGTCTCCAATGGTGTCTTTGGTCCCCGGTAAGATAATGGCGTCCGGTACGCCCAACTGTCCGGCTTCTGTGACATAACGAACACTCACATCCGGCTCTGCGGCCAGAGCATCCGTGTCCGTAAAATTGGAAATCCGCGGATATCGTATCACTGCAATATCCAGTTCTTTATCCTTTGCAGATAGCTTGGGCTTCTTATCCAGTACTACCGAATCCTCTGCTTCAATGCGAATGTCTGGTAGATAGGGCAATACACCGAGTACAGGAATGCCTGTCCGTTCCTCCAGCCAGTCTAATCCCGGCTGCAGCAGAGACAGATCGCCTCTGAATTTGTTAATGATAAATCCGCGGATACGCTGTACTTCATGGGGTTCCAGCAACTCGATGGTTCCTACGAGAGAGGCAAAAACACCGCCCCGGTCGATATCTGAAATAAGCAACACTGGAGCATCCGCCCAACCTGCCAGATTCATATTTACGATATCGCGGTCCTTCAAATTAATCTCTGCCGGGCTGCCTGCCCCTTCCATAAGGACAATATCATAGGTATCGCGCAACCGATTCAGAGCATCCATAACGGTCTGCTTGGCTTTTGGCAAAAAATCCCTCCGGTAATCGGAGGCGCTCATATAGGCATAAGGTACACCGTGTACAACAATTTGTGAGTGCATATCTTTGACCGGCTTAATCAGAATCGGATTCATGTCGGTCGTGGCCTCAATACCGCAGGCCTCAGCCTGCACCCCCTGAGCGCGTCCAATTTCCTTGCCGTCTTCGGTAACATAAGAGTTTAACGCCATATTTTGCGACTTAAACGGTGCTGGACGATATCCGTCCTGCGTAAAAATACGGCAAAGCGCAGTCGTCACCACGCTTTTGCCCACATCCGACGCTGTTCCTTGAAGCATCAATACGGCTGCCGGGCTCGTGCAGGACGGTTCGAAAGTTGACAATTGCCTCTTCCCCTTTAACGAATTCATTTCAAATCTGGTCACAACCCGTACAAAATGACAATAAACAACAATAAAACAGTCTCCAGCAATTCGTTTAAAGTTCCGTATATATCTCCCGTAAGTCCACCCAAGCGGCGGTTAATACGGTTTGCCGTGAAGGTTCCAACACCGTAAGCCAAGACCGGAATCAACACAAAACCTATCGAGATTGGAAGGCTTTCAGAATATGAAAGCAAGGTTTGTAAGTATGATCCTGCCAACGACAGATTCCCAGTATCCCTTGTTGCTGTAGCCAAACCTGCCAGAAGATATTGTCCTACGGCAGCACTCAGGGTCACTAATACAGCCCAGAATACGGCCAACCCTACGCGGCCACCACTCATATCAGCAAAACGCGCAGCCAGTCCATCATCATTACGGGCTTTAGGCCAGCGCTTCATCGCATGTACCATAAACCAGCGGCTCCAAACCATCGGAAGCAGCAGCAAGCCAGACACATTCCGTTCAACCAGCACCGTATATAGCAAAGAAGCCTTGAGCATGAGCAGCAACACACAAGCAATAACGCCCATTGCCCCTACACGGCTATCCTTCATAATCTCCAGCATCCGTTCACGGGATCGGTAGCTGAACAAGGCATCAGCCGCATCCATCCACCCGTCCAAATGCAATCCACCCGTCAACCAAACCCAGACAACAAGAGTAAGAATCGCACACGGCAACGGCGGCAGCACCATAGAAGCAAGCGCCGCAAAGCCCCAGACGATGATGCCAATGACCACTCCCACCAGCGGATAATAACTTGCACTGCGTTTAAGCAAATCCGGGGAAAAATCCAATTCCGCCTTCACCGGAAGACGCGTTAAAAATTGAAAAGCAGCAGCAACAGCCTGACGTTCGCGGCTCATAGCTTATATTCCAGCCGTTTGAGTTCTACGGGAATACCCGCCGTCACCAAAAATACTTCATCACAAAGACGGGCAATCCGCTGATTCATAACCCCACTCAAATCCCGATACAGCCGACCAAGCGGATATTCGGGCACAATGCCGTCACCAACCTCGTTGGTCACGATGACAAGCTGCCCCGGATACTGCTCCACAGCTGCCGTCAGTTCATTAATGGCAACTTTGGACGCAGCTTCGCCGTCCTCGCCTGCGGCCAGCAGCACGTTCGACAGCCACAGGGTCAGGCAGTCGACTAACACCATAGGCGCGGGTGATGGCTGCGACGCTTGATCGCCGCCAAGCCGTCGCAGCAGCTCCGGCAGCGCCTGCGCTTCCTCCAGCGTCTGCCAGTCGTACCCGGCAGACTCGCGCTGGACCCGATGAAGGGCGATGCGCTCCTTCATCTCCATGTCGTAGGCTTGCGCCGTTGCAATGTAGCAGGCGCCAGGCGCGCGCGACATGCATAATCGCTCGGCAAAGCCGCTTTTCCCGCTGCGTGCCCCGCCGGTCACGAGCGCTTTCATCGCTGCGCGGCTCCCTGACCGTCCGATACGCCTGCATCGGCAAAGGTCGCCATTTCGCGCATAATGCGGCACGCCGCATCAATCAGGTGCAAGCTAAGCGCACCACCTGTGCCCTCCCCGAGCCGCATGTCCAAATGAAGCATGGGCTCCAGCTTGAGCTCGCGGAGCACCGCCGCGTGCCCTCGCTCGTCCGAGGCGTGCGAAGCGAGCATGTACGCAGCGCTTGCAGGCGCAAGTGCACGTGCTGCGAGAGCGGCTGCGCCGGAAATAAAGCCGTCCAACACGACTGGACAGCGATGTGCGGCTGCGCCGAGGATGACTCCTGCCAAGGCGGCAATCTCCAGACCGCCGACCTTAGTGAGCACGTCGAGCGCATCATTTGCATCTGGCTGGTTCACGTCCAATGCGCGGCAGACAACCGCTATTTTACGGGTAAGCCCAGCCATATCTACACCCGTCCCCCGGCCTACGATAACTTCCGGCTCCAGCCCGGTGAGAGCACATACGACCGCAGCGCTGGCTGTGGTATTCCCGATGCCCAGCTCTCCAGTAACGAATAGCCGTGTGCCACCTTTGACCGCTTCTGCTACAGCTTCAGCTCCGGCCAAAATCGCCTGTTCCGCTTCAGTACGCACCATCGCTGGCCCTTTAGCTATATTCGAAGTACCCATGCGTACCTTTCGGTCCACCAGATTCGCGTGAGCGACATCCGCATTCACGCCAACATCTACCACCTTGACATCTGCGCCCGCATGGCGTGCCAGCACATTAATTGCTGCGCCACCTGACAGCATGTTATACAGCATTTGCTGTGTAACCTCAGCCGGAAAGGCACTGACTCCCTCTTCACACACCCCGTGATCCGCAGCCATGACCATAACCGTTTTACGATCGAATTCAGGCTTATCCACTCCTGTAATTCCTGCTAGCTGAATGACCACACTTTCCAACTTTCCAAGACTTCCCGGTGGCTTTGTTAATTGGTCCAAATGGGCTGAAGCTGCCGAGGCCGCCACCCCATCCGGCTGGGCAATGCTATCGATCAGCTGACGCAGCTTGTCGTTCATACCTTCCACTCCCTGCTCTTTTTAAGTGTGTTTCATCGTTTATTTAATCTGCTGTATCCGAAGCACTTCTGCGCAGCAAGAGCTGCGGCACACCGCTATCAGGATGCGGAAGCATCACAGGTTCAACACCGTATACACGTCGAATCCGATCCTCGGTTAATAACTTCGATGAAGCTCCTAATCCTTCAATCATTCCATCCTTGAGTACAAGCAAATCGTCACAAAACTGGGCCGTCAAATTAAGATCATGCAAGACCGCAATGATCGTCACACCCGTTTCTTGGCGCCAATCTGCCAGCAGTTCCATAAATTCAAGCTGATAGCGCAAGTCCAGATAGGTCGTAGGCTCGTCCAGCAGCAATATTCGTGGCTCCTGCACCATTACTTTTGCCAAGGCTACACGCTGTCGCTGTCCCCCACTCAAGCGGTCCAATGCTCTGTCCGCCAACGTGGCAAGACCCAATCGCTCCAGCACGCGATCCGTGATCGCCTCCACATCAACACCCTTTTCCCTGCCTAACCAGTCCTGATGGGGAAAACGTCCCATTTCTACGACTTCCCTGACGGTGTATCCCACTGGAGGAAGCCCTTCCTGTTGGAGTACGGCTATGAGTCGGGAAAGCTCTTTCCTGCTGTAGCTACCGACCTTTTTGCCATAGATATGAACGTTTCCCGAAGTTGGCTGATCTACACCGGAAAGCAAATGCAACAAGGTCGATTTTCCACTGCCGTTCGGACCAATAATCCCCCACCAAGTTCCTTCGTCGACGCTCCAGCTTATATTTTTTAAAGCATGGAACTCTCCATAGGCACGTGTCAGACCCACTACCTCTAATGCCCGATCACGCACCTTCTGTGATTCACTTTGTTCTGTCACAGCAGTCCCCCCCTGCGCAGCTTCTTGTTTCGGTACAGAAGATATGCGAAGAACGGTGCCCCAACAAAGGCCGTCATCACGCCCAGAGGAATTTCTGTGGGGGCTAACAATGTGCGAGCCGCCGTATCTGCCCAAGCCATAAAAACAGCTCCGCCGAGCGCAGATAATGGAACAATCATACGGTAATCAGGACCTGTCACCAGACGAATGATATGCGGTACAACGAGTCCAACAAAGCCAATCACGCCACACACCGAGACAGCGGCTGCTGTCAGCAGCGTGGAAATAATCAGAACAGATAGCTTCGTCGCATCTACATGAACTCCCATGTGCGCCGCCTGACGTTCACCCAAAGCCAAAATATTCAGCACACGTGCCCGGTTCCATAGAAATACCAGCCCTATGACCACATAAGGTAAAAGGATTCCTGTATATGACCAACCGCGCAGACTAAGACTTCCCATCGTCCAGTACAATATTTCATTGACCGTCTCCTTCGACATGGCTGTCAGAAAGGAAACAACCGCTCCCAGAAAGGATTGCATCACCACACCCGACAAAATGAGACTTTGTGTCGGAATTTTCCCACCTTCCCGTGCCAACGTCAGCACCATCCACAGCGTAAGCATTCCGGTCGTAAATGCCACTAGCGGCAGCGTCCATATGCCAACAAATGAAAATTGAAGGCCCCAATAAATCAGTACTGCCGCTCCTACCGAAGCCCCCGAGGATACCCCCAGTGTATACGGATCAGCCAAAGGATTACGCAGCACACCCTGAAATCCGGCTCCCGCCAGCGCCAGCGCTGCTCCTACCAACATTCCCAGTAACACTCGTGGCAATCTGACCTTCAAAATAATCTGCTCCGAGGATGTATTCCAATCCGGTGTAAACGTATCGCCTAACCACGGTAGGTGGTTAACCAGAATGCCCGTGATTTGGCTGACCGGAAGCTTGGCCGAGCCGATGCCAAGACAGAGCAGCAGCGTCAGCAACAGCAGGACAAGACCTGTCCCTCCAAAGCCGATCAGTTTACGGTTCATTTGAAAATTTCAGGATACACGCCCTTGGCCACTTCCTTGAGACCTTCCGTTACGCGTGGACCCGGACGACTGATCAAATTATCATCCACGGCAAATACCCGGTTGTGGCGAACAGCCGATATTTGATCCCATCCACTGCGAGCTTTAATGATATCACCGAGCGTCTGGCCCGTTTTGTCGTCCTTGACACTTTTGCTGTACAAAATCACGTCAGGGTTCGCAGCAATAATATTTTCCTCACTGATTTGGTACCACCCCTTCTGCGTGGCACCTACATTTTCGCCGCCCGCCAACGTAATCAGCTCGTCCATAAACTCGCCTTTACCCACTGTCCAGCCTGGTGAAAACTCGACGTATACCCGCAGCTTCTGCCCTTTACCGATATTTTTAATTCCTTCTTTTACTTCTGCTACATCTGCTCTCATCTTGTCAGTCACCGCTCTTGCTTCTCTCTGATGATCGGTGATTTTCCCATACAATTCGATGTTAGCCATGACATCTTCCACTGTCTTCGGTTCCGTTTTAAAAATCATAATTCCCATGTCGCGCAGCTTGGTCGTAGCCTGTTCACTAAGTGATATCCCTGCAAAAACGACTTCCGGGTTCGCAGCAATGATCGCCTCTTCGTTCGGTTTCATAATACCGCCCACTTTAGGCTTTTTCGTAGCTGCTTCCGGGTAATCAGAGTAGTCGGAGACGCCGACAATTTCCTTATCCAGCCCAATGGCGAACAACGCCTCGGTTTCTGCCGGGGAGACGGAAACGATTTTATCCGGCGCTTTTTTGAATGTAAATTCCTGTCCTGTTGCATCTTTAACTGTGAGCGGGTAAACCGTTTTGCCCGGAGGCTCTTGTGCGTTTACTGCCTGTCCCGGCTGCTGTGAAGAAGCCTGACCCTCTTTATTTTCTGCATTTTTTCCATTAGCGCCACATGCACTCAGCACAACTGCCAAAATCAGAGCCAATAGACCTGTTGTCCACACCTTTATTTTTTTTCCTGCCATGATTTGCACCCCTTCATAAATAAATCGTTAAGAGCGTTACTTGAACATCATCAGATATCTTCTAAATCTAGCCTTCTTTTCCTATCAAAAACCCCCGCATCCTCATATCAGGACACAGGGGTCACGTTAGCGCAGATCGTGCGCAGGCGGCAGCTTCTTTCCGCATGGACAGTCACTGCGAACACGTCATCCTTTCCTCGAAGGATTATGGTGACAGGCGGACGGGCAGGTATCCTGACTTATGGTAAAATACATGTCCTGAAATTCTTTCATATGCTTAGTAACATATAAAGAGGACTAACGGGCATGTTTCCATTTACAGTGGCGGGACCGCGCCGGATTCACACCGACTTCCCTTTTAACAGCGCAGGGAGGGAAACCATAGTTTCATCACGCTGCGCCGACCTCGTCTGCTGGATATTTGATGTAGTGGTAGTCAAGCCGTTCTTTTACTTGATGATTATAGGTTAAAATGAGGCGGCTTACAACCCAAACAGCCTCTTTATCCGCTGGTGTCTAACCTAATGAGGAAGCATTTCCGCTATGTAATTGTGCGGTCCTGCCAGCCTCAATTGAATCCTTAATGCTTCTCCCGGCTTCGGATTCAGACTCCAAAAATCATGGCCCGGTATCAGCATGCAAGCTAGCTGACGAATTACGCCACCATGCGTAACGACCAAAACAGAGGGCGACGTAGCAGTCAAATCCATGGGTTGAACTTCCATAGCAACACGCCATTCATACAGAGAGTCAAGAAATTTGCGCAGACGATTTACAAAATCTGTCCAAGACTCTCCACCAGGTGGGGTGATCCGTTGCGGCTCATCAATCCAAGCCCGATACAACGACACATCCTTGAGCATGTCATACGTTTTTCCATCCCACTCGCCAAAATGAAGCTCTCGCAGACATGGTTCCATCATAGGAGGCATAGTAGATAGGGAACGCCCAGACGTCAACTCTGATTCCGGCACAATGATCTGCAAGGTCTGGCGACATCGCATTAAGTCGCTGCAATAGATTCGAGCAAAGGACTGACCTTGCAATTTTTCCTGCAAAGGCTTTAATTCCTGCTCTGCCCCCGGTAGCAAACCTAAGTCGGAGTGTCCCAGATATCGACGTTCCTTGTTCCATAAGGTTGTGCCGTGACGAACTAACACGAGCTCCATATCCCAATGCAGATCTTCTTTAGCATCATACGGCACCTTATCCTCCTGTGAGTTCGGTCTTTGTGCGTATTCTACTGTCCTTTTTGCTGCTATATCTTGTTTCAAGAAATGTCACTTCCTGCTCGATCATTATTCAGTGTGTCACTCCTCACCCTCACCGCACCCATCCCAAGGCAAAACAACCTGCGGCTCCTAACAAACACAATCCTACAAACATACTGGACACGGCGAACATCAGCTGGATCGTATGCCGTATATCTTTCGACTCTAGCGGTCGTATCCAATCCCCCATGTATGCACGAAAGGAGCGCACGCCATGATACACATTATATCCTCCAAGACGAATCCCCAATGCACCAGCAACAGCCGATTCCGGGAAGCCACTGTTCGGACTTGGGTGCAGACGAGCGTCTCGCTTGACTGTGCGCCAGCTTCTTGCAGCATCTCGTTTGTACATCCACGCCGCTATCACAAGCATTGCCGCTGTCAGGCGTGCTGGAATGTAGTTAGCCACATCATCTAGACGTGCTGAAGCCCAGCCTAAATGCAGATACTTTTCATTTTTGTAGCCAACCATGGAATCGAGCGTATTCACAGCACGATAAGCCAGCGCCAAGGGTGCTCCCCCGATCAAGGCATAAAAAAGCGGGGAAATAATCGCGTCCACGATATTTTCAGCGACCGTTTCAACCGTACCGCGTACAATCTCAGGCTCATCAAGTTGCTGCGTATCCCGCCCGACTATCATGCCCAGCTCCCGCCGTGCCGCAGCCAGGTCATCCGCCTGCAACGCTCGGTAGACTGCCATTCCTGCATCCTTTAGTCCTTTGGAAGCAATCGTGGTCGCAATCAGCACTATTTCTGCGCCGACAGATAACCACGGATGAATCCAGGCAAGCAATTGCAACAGCGCCCAGGCGAGCGCAAAGGAGCCTCCCGCCACAATGAGTGGAAGCAGTATACCTGCACGTTTCAGCCCTCGGTCACTTCGGACCTGGCAGCGAATCACTTTTTCCAATGCTGAAATGGCATGTCCCATACCGATGACTGGATGCGGCAACCACCTCGGGTCACCGATCAGCCTGTCCAATAGATAGGCTGCCAGGATAATCAAGCTAACTGTCACGCCGCTCCTCCTCCTCCAGCACTTCACCCAATACAGATAGCAGCCTGTTATTGGCTTCTGCATCCTTGACTGCAATCCGAAAATGGCTCGTCGTCAGTCCCGGATACATAGCACAGCTACGTATAAGGATTCCGCGTTGTCCAAGCGCCTGCTGAATAGCTGATGCGCTCCACGTACCCGGCGCCCTTGCCAGCACGTAATTGGCTTCGCCGGGAACGACACCGCAGCCCCATTCCGCCAAGCCGGTCAACAGACGGTTGCGCTCCGCAGCAATCAGCTCCTGTGTTCGGCGCTCATATGCTTGCCCACTTTTCAGACATGCCTCCCCAGCCAGCAACGCTAACCCATTCACACTCCAGGTCACCTGTTTGGCCGTCATTCGCCGGATATAGTCCGGATGAGCAATCGCATAACCCAATCGTAGGCCAGGAATGGCATAAAATTTGGTCATTGACCGGATCAAAATCACATGAGGATAGCGATCCAGCACAGGCAGCAGTGAGATTCGCCGTTCCAGCGGAATAAAATCAATGAATGCTTCATCCACCACCAGCACAGTACCCGTTGTGCCAGCCGCCTCTGCCAGCTCGCACAGCTCCTGCTCACTATATTGGACGCCATTTGGATTATTCGGCTGCCCGAGGAACAAAACATCTACCTGCTCCATGAGCTGAAGGATGTCCTCCACGTCCGCCTTCCATTGAAGCGAGGCCTTCCCATACACCCGGTTGACCTCGGCTCCGAATTTGCCAGCCAGCTCGGCATATTCCGAAAAACACGGCTCCACTGTACCCACACGCTTAGGAGCTAGTCCCAATAACAAGAGCGCCATGCTCTCAGCCGCTCCGTTTCCGATACTTAACGACTCCGGTGGAACATGCAGTCGCCGTGCGAGCATATTTTTAAAATTCCGATGCCCAGGGTCTGGATAGCGAATCACAGTGTCAAATGGGTGTTGCAGCGCCTCAAGCACCTCAGGCGGTGGACCAAGCGGATTAATATTTGCACTAAAATCTACAAAATCAGCAGCAGTCCCGCCAAATGTCGCCGCAGCTGTTTCCCTGTCCCCGCCATGACCGTAAACCTCTATCATTGCCTCTCATCCTTTCCGCCCGTTTCCAATCATTTAGCTCCATTATGAGGCTGCTTTTTGCGTCCCGTCAATGCAAATGAGCTTTTGTACATGGCTCACTTGGGTTACAATAGAAGGAGGCACACATAAAATTACACAGTTTATATACGGAGGAATGGACATGCTGTTCATCGACAACCAGGGGATACACGATCCAGCCATTAATCTTGCTATTGAGGAATACGCGCTCAAGCATCTACCGCTGGACGACAGCTATTTGCTGTTTTACATTAATCAGCCTTCTATTATTATAGGCAAGCATCAAAATACCATTGAAGAAATCAACGCCGAGTTTGTCAGAGATAACAATATTCAAGTCGTTCGTCGCCTGTCCGGCGGCGGTGCTGTATATCATGACCTCGGTAATTTAAATTTCAGTTTTATTACCAAGGATAACGGGGAGTCCTTTCATAATTTCCTTAAATTTACGCAACCTGTGATTGATGCTCTGCGCCAAATGGGAGTAGAAGCTGAAATGACAGGCCGCAACGATCTGCAGGTCGGAGAACGTAAAATTTCAGGAAACGCCCAATTTGCCACACGCGGACGTATGTTCAGCCACGGTACATTGATGTTTAACCTGAATCTGGACAATGTGGCTGCATCACTGCATGCCAATCCCGAAAAATTCAAATCCAAAAGCACTAAATCTGTCCGCAGTCGCGTAGCTAACATCAGCGAACTGATGGACCGTGAGATGACCATAGAGCAATTTCGCGAGGAACTGTTGCGTTTCATATTCGGATCAGAATTGGATCAAGTACCTCAATATAAGCTCACCGATACCGATTGGGCCAAAATCCATGAAATATCCAAAGAACGCTACCAATCGTGGGATTGGAACTACGGTCTATCCCCCGAGAGCAATATCAAGCACACACGTAAATTTCCAGTCGGTATTATTGATATCCGCATGGATCTTAAGGAAGGCTACCTCCGTGATATTAAAATCTATGGGGATTTCTTCGGTGTGGGTGACGTTGCTGATATTGAAAATATCCTGCGCGGCAAGCGTTATGATGAAGGTGAGGTACGTCAAGCCTTATCCTCTCTCGATTTGAAGCACTATTTTGGTAATATTGAGTTGGACGATTTTGTTGGACTTGTATTTTTGGAAGACTAACCGTTACTTTTTCCCATCGTTTCAAACCAATACTTCAGTGGTTATAAGGGGACAGGCTCTTATAGGAGCCGTCCCCTTTTCATTGCGATATTGTCATTTTGAATATTATAAGATACAATTTTAGCATTGCCCCATGATAGAGATAAAGGAGAGAATACCGATATGTATAAATTAATTGCCATTGATATTGATGATACACTCATTAACGACCAAAAAGAAGTTACACCAGCGACACAACGGGCATTAGAAGCTGCTGTAGCGAAAGGTGTGGTGGTTACCCTCGCTACTGGACGAGCTTATGCCTCTGCACACAAAATTGCTCGCCAGACTGGTTTGAACGTGCCGATCATTACGTATCAAGGAGCTTTGGTTAAAAACCTGCTGGACGAAAACGTGCTGTATGAGCGTTATGTTCCACTCGTGGCTGCACGTCGTCTGTATGAATTCTGCGTGGAGCGCAATCTGCATCTACAAACGTATATTGATGACAAATTGTACACACGTGAAGATAATCAGAAAATCAAAGATTACACGGAGCTGAACAACACGGAATATTTTGTAGAGCCTGTATTCAGTAAAGTTATAGAGCAGCCGGCTCCTAAATTGCTGATTATCGACGAGCCGGAAGTGTTGGATGAATTAATTCCTGAACTTCGCGTACTGCTTGGCAATGAAGTTCACATTACAAAATCCAAGCCTCACTTTCTGGAAATTATGCACCATGAAGGCACCAAGGGTCACGCGCTTACCTTCCTTGCAAACCATTTTGGCTGTGAACTGTCGGAAACGATTGCCATCGGCGACTCTTGGAACGACCATGAAATGCTTGAATGCGCTGGTCTCGGCATAGCGATGGAGAATGCCATTCCTGATTTGAAGAAGCTGGCTGATTACATCACTCGCAGCAATAACGAAGATGGTGTTAAGCACGCCATCGACAAATTCGTACTCAATGTTGAATAAGCAAAAAGTGCCTGCTCCCATAATTCTTAAATGAAGTAATACAACAACAAAGCCTCCAAACTGTCGCATGATCAGTAACATACGACAGTTTGGAGGCCTTTTCTGTCAGATCATATAATAACCTGACCGCTATAAAATATCAGGCAGCAGAACGTAACTTACGCCTGTTCACCAAACGGATAATTCCATTGTTCATAAGGATTAGTCCGGTCACAATGAGCAGCACCCCAACCAGCATCCACCAGCTTACATGCTCTCCATACAACAACGCTCCCAAGCCCACCGCAATCGGCGGTGATATATACAGCCACGTCGTCGGAAACAGGGGATTTGTACGCTCCATGAGCCAGTAGAACAGTGTATGTGCAATCATCGAACCAAACAGGATCAGATAGAGTAAAGACCCCATGGCAGGAAGGTACTGCCACCCCTCAGAACTCCACGGTTCCGTGATCGCAGACAGTAACAGCAGCATCCATCCCCCATGGATCATTTGCGCCGCATTCAGGGCAATCGGGTTCGTTTCACGAAATACATCCATCACTCGCTTGGAATAAAGAGCTCCCCCTGAATAACACAGCTCCCCCAGCAAAATAACAAGGCATCCCGCCAGCCACAGACCACTGATCTGAACCGCCAATCCGGGCAGCACAACCAGCACCACACCAAGAAAGCTGATCATGCAGCCAACGACCGTAATCCGTGACGTTTTTTGCCGTAGCAGTACAGATTGCAAAATGACGATCATCATCGGCCCAGTAGCTGACAGAATAGCTCCGATCCCGGAGCTGACATATTGCTCTGCCCAATACAAGGCCGAAAAGGTACCGAAGGTCGTTCCTGCTCCAATCAGCAACATTTCCTTACGCCATAATAACGACCATTTCACCTTTCCGGTCAGCTTCATAGCAATAAATAATATCGCACCTGCGGCGAAAAAACGTACCCCTGCCGATAAAAACGGCGGAAGCCCGGCTTCCACTCCCACTTTTATGGCCAAAAACGTTGTGCCAAAAATAAGACACATTACTGTAAACGCGATCCCAATCATGATACGTCCCTCTCCCTTCAGTTGCTTTTAAGCATACAGGGAGACGAACAGAACAGTTGTATAACTACAGAACAGTTGTATACGTTTTTGAAGTGCTATATAGTACAATACACACAAAGGAGCGTGGATAGCATGGGTAAGAACAACAGCGAACTACTTTTTCCAGCCGATCATGCCTTAAAGCTGTATGAGCAGGTTATCCATTATGTAACTGTGCGGATCGATCGCGGGGATTGGCAAACAGACATGAAGCTGCCGTCCGTACGAAGCTTGGCTCAGGAGCTGGGTGTACATCGGCTAACTGTTTTCCGGGCATATCAGGAGTTGAAGCAACGAGGACTGGTCTATGTAAGGGACAAATCAGGATATTACGTTCATGCTTCCCAAGCGACTGGACATGCAAAATATGCTGGCTACTCGAGACATACGTCCATAGACCTCACGATTCACTCCAAATCTGCCCATGCGGCAGATGATCCGTCAGTTTCAGCCTGGAGAGGAATGGATGGACTTACCCGCGTTCAATCAGTGAATGCGAATTTCCAGTTTTCCAAAGCGCTGATTGACCCCTCTCTCCTGCCCAACCGATTTTGGGGAGAGCTGATGATGCAGGTTTTTGAAAAGCATCCGAAAGTAGCAGCCACCTATTCCGCTGTACAGGGTGATACCGAGCTTCGGGAGGCCATGGCGCAGCATTTTAGCGTGGATAAGCATTTTGCTTTATCACCGGATGAAGTGATGATTACCTCGGGAGCACAGCAAGCCATTGATTTAATTGCCCGATCTCTGCTCCATACAGGAGACCGTGTATTGATCGAACGCCCTGCTTATGGTCCTGCCATGGAAATATTCCGCAGACAAGGCGCACGTCTGACCATGACCGATATTCGACCAGAAGGATATGATATGGACCAGATTGAGTGGTGCATGAAAACGGAAAAACCACGTCTCTTTTATATGAATCCGACATTCCACAACCCGACGGGCTTTACGGTCCCCGATGAGCAACGCAAACGACTGCCTGAACTAGCCGAGCGCTACGGCTGCCTCATTGTTGAGGATGACAGCACCTATGACATCAGCTTTGGGCAAAAGCCTCCTTCTCCGATTTTCGCCTATGATGTTTCGGGAAGCGTCGTCTACATTCGAAGTTACAGTAAATATGTCGCACCCGGTCTACGAATCGCAGCCGTGACCTGCCGACCACAGCTCATGAACAGCCTGCTCAACGTCAAAGCGTTGGTGGACAATGGATCGCCACTGCTGAATCAAAAGCTATTTTTAGAATACTTTCAATCTCCACGTATGCAGCAGCATATTAAAAAACTATGTATCGCGCTCCAGATTCGTAAGGAAACGATGGAAGACAGTCTCCGCGATTCCGGTTGGACATGGACCAGCCCAGCGGGAGGACTCAACCTGTGGCTCCAGCTGCCTTCTACGTTGAAACCTAATGAATTACTTGCCAAAAGTGTACAAGAATCTGTATCCTTTGTCCCCGGCAATGTATTTGATCCCATCGGCGCAGAGGGTAAAACGCATGTACGACTGTCCTATTCATACGCCAACGAGCTACAAATCAAAGAAGGAATCTCCACCCTTCTACGTATCAGTCGAACGATGTAAAGGTAAAATGCACCTTTATTCTAACGGCAAACTCATGCAGGTGTGTGCCAAACTAATCCCTTCCAGAAGCCCATAATTGCGTGTGACATCCACATCATGGGACATATGTGTAAACACTGTGCTTTGGGGCTTAAGCCTTCCTATAAGCTCCTGTGCCTCCAGCATGTCATATACGGAGCGGGTGGCATACTCGGCCTCCTCATGATAAAAACTCGTTCCCAGGACGAGCAAATTCAGATTGTGCAAAGGCAGAATTTCCGCCTCATTTAATCCAATCGAATCCGAACAGTAGGCCCACGAGAAGCCGTCCTTTTCCAGGCGATAAGCGTAGGCATATCCGTTCTTCCCGTGATTCACACGCCATCCCCGGATATTCCACCCGCCAAGTTGGGCTCCCTGATCTACTGGAATAAGATCCAAATTTCCAGAGAGCCAGGAAAATTGCCGCAAGATCGTGTCGATCACTTCCTGTGGCGCGTACAATCGACCTCTGTTCCCAGTCCAGCGACAGGCATCTGCCCATTCTGGTAATCCTCCAATATGGTCAAAATGTGCATGTGTCACAAGGATCGTAGGGATAAAACGCAGATCGCGTAATTCTAGCTGTCTGCGCCAGTCCGGGCCACAATCAATCATAAAGTCCTCCGTCTCGCTTTCGATCAGCACAGACGATCTCAATCTTATGTTCGCCCCTGTCGTGCGAGCTTCTGTGCATACGAGACAATCACAATATACACGCGGAACCCCCATTGCATCCCCCGTGCCAAGAAAAATAAGCCGATTCATGGTTTAACTCCTATCTATTTGGGTCTTTTTACTACTATTATAACGAACAAACCGATTCTACGTAAATCATCTGCGTAAATCCTTCCAGCGTCCAACGCCAAAAGGAGCATGCCCAAAGCCGTGAAATCAGGCTAGACATCCCCCCAAGCGTGATCATATATATTTGAGAATTTTGCAAAAGCCTGATTTTTAAATGATGATAGGCATGGGATCTTCCTTCAGGCGGTTTTCCACCATCCAGCTGGACTGGTCATTATATAGATAGGCTCGATGCACCAACACTCGCACCTGCTGACCAGGTTCCAGCGTAGACTTCTCCAGCGAACGGTACGTCATGAGACGATGGTCCCCAACTTGTACTTCAACCATCCACTCACTTCCACGAAAATGCAAATGCTTCACTACGCCTTCCTCGGTCGCCGACAGAAGCGTAAATTCCTCGCTTGGCCCGACATCAATATACTCCGGACGGATCAAGGCACGTGTTCCCACTCCAGCAGCTTCTTCGAAGCCTTTGAGACTGCCTGCCTGTTCAATCACCGTAGATTCCCCAATGAAGGAAGCCACGAACGGGGTACCCGGTTTTTTATAAATATCCCAAGGCGTTCCCTTCTGCTCCAGTCGTCCCTGATTAATCACCATAATTTCATCCGCTACTTCAATCGCCTCATCCTGATCATGGGTGACAAAAATTGAAGTAATGCCCACCCGCTCAATCAACTCTCGCAGCCAGGTGCGCAGCTCCTGACGAATCTTGGCATCAATAGCTGCAAAAGGCTCATCCAACAGCAGCAACTGGGGCTCTGGTGCCAAAGCACGTGCAAAAGCAACTCGCTGTCGCTGTCCACCTGACAACTGATGCGGATAACGGTGCTCAAATCCTTTAAGCCCCGTTAGTTCGACCAACTCTGTGACCCGTTCCTTGATGCGGGTTTTGGAGCTTTTTTTCACTTTCAGACCAAAGGCAATATTGTCGTAGACGCTCATGTGCTTGAACAAAGCATAGTTTTGAAATACAAATCCGATTCCACGTTCCTGCGGGGACAGCTCGTTTACCCTTTTTCCATGAAAATGAATTTCTCCCGCATCCGGTTGCTCCAGACCCGCCAAAATGCGAAGAATGGAGGTTTTTCCCCCACCACTTGGACCGAGTAAGCCAATAAGATGGCCTGCCTGAATATCAAAAGATACGTCCTTTACTGCATGAAAATTACCGAAATGCTTGTTTAACCCTCTTACTTCCACATGCATATCCGTACACTTCCTTTCCGCTTCTGGACCTGTTCAGGAACAGCAGCAGCCTTGCTTACCGCAAAGCACGTACCTCATTTGAAACCATTTAATTATTCCAATGCATATACTATGTTTTTTCTTATGTGATACTTTATCAAAGGAAAGTAATTTTCGTCAACTCTATATATTATATTAGGAATTAAAAGGGTAAAGTATTAGGAAGAAAGGAGATGGAGTTATTGTTGCATACTTTAGAATTATCCACTACACGGCGAGATGAAATTCGCGATATTACACGAGAGGTTGCTTCATTGATCGAAAAAAGCGGGGTACAACAAGGAACCGCACTTGTTTATTGTCCACACACGACAGCCGGCATCGCCATTAATGAAAATGCAGACCCAGATGTCAAACATGATGTGATGTTAAGACTAGATGAAGTCTATCCGTGGGAGCATCCCCAATATCGCCATATGGAGGGAAATACAGCGTCCCACCTCAAATCGATCACGACAGGCCCCTCACAAACGATCATCATCCATGATGGAAAGCTGTTGCTCGGACGATGGCAGGGACTTTATTTTTGTGAATTCGACGGACCACGCAGACGCCAATACCATGTAAAGATCATGAAGGGCTGACGGAAACGGGTAAAAAAACAGACCATGATGTTTTCCTACTGGATGCATCATCGTCTGTTAAATTCTTAGTCGCTTTCGCAAAGTACCGTAATGATAAGTCACCGTCATGAAGTGCATACACCCAGAAAAGCGCCCTACATGTTCATGGCTGCAGTGTGTGAATGCAGGTACGATCATAGGTGTCTGCACAGCAGCTTTACATGTGCTAAAGCAGCGGGCCTAATTTCTTCAAATGTTAAACCGTCCTGAATATAAAATGATACAAAGCCATGCATGGATAAAAACAGGCTTTTCGGTACCCTTGAGCAATCTTCCTCCGAATGCCCCTGACCACTCAATTCTTGTCGGATCATGGACGCAAATAGTTCCACACAACGGTTTTGCTCTGTGCGACAGTATGCAAATAGTTCTTCATCGTGCATCATGAACATAATTTCGTACTGATATGGATTTTCCAAACCAAAACGGATAAATTCCAGCATCAAGTACTCCAGCCTGCTCAAGCCATCATCAGGCGTACCTGTTGCTGCTTGCAGTAGAATCCCACGCAATGTATTAAAATCTTCAATTACAATGGCATAGAACAGTTCAGCCTTCTCTTTAAAATGATAATATAACGAACCATGACTGTAACCCAGATGCTGGCCAATGCTGCGCATTGAAATCGCACGGTAGCCCTTGGTAATAAACAAGTGCCTAGCCGCTTCCAGAATCCGCCCTCTTGACAACTCCTGTTCTACTGCTCTTCTAGCCATATTATTTATTCCCCTTCAATAAAGTAAAGCTGCTCTCCCTCCGACACAAGCGATTGCCCCTGCGTCAAGTCTGTTATCCAGTTGCTGAAGGATTCCGCATCACCAGCCAGCGGCAGACAGGTTAAGGTAACTTTATCCGTAAACATTGTTTCTCCAGTGCGGATGCTGCGATTGCGTAATTCATTTTCCACTTTGCCCAACCAGGTATAATCCAATTCTACAAAAATTTCACGATGCAGCACACGTGTAATTGCATCCCCTGCCTCGATTGCTGCAACAGCACCATCTGAATACGCGCGAATCAGACCGCCTGCTCCCAACAAAATCCCACCAAAGTAACGGGTAACAACAATAGCGACATTTTTCAGCTTCTGGTTGCGGATCACCTCCAAAATAGGCTTTCCAGCCGTACCACTCGGTTCTCCGTCATCCGATTGCTTTTGAATCTCGTCTCTTTCCCCAATCATGTAAGCAGAACAATTATGGGTAGCGTTCCAATGCTCTTTTTTGATGCGTTCTATGAAAGCAGTTGCTTCTTCCTCAGTTTGAACAGGTTGAATATGGCCGATAAAACGGGATTTTCGGATTACAATTTCCTTGTTGCCGGCACCGCGTACGGTTCGGTATTGTTCCAACATACACGTATAACCTTCCTTACTTCATTTTACAAGAAAGCAGTCCCCCGCTTTTGGCAGCTGGTGAACTGCTTTCCTGTACTTTAATTGCTGCTATACACTATAACACTTCTGACCGAAATCCTGTTTCGCATCAGAGATTACAGCACTCTTATTCAGACAATCTCGCTTCAAGCTCAGCTTTTTCTTTTTCGAAGCCTGGTTTACCGAGCAGCGCAAACATGTTCTTCTTGTAAGCTTCTACGCCCGGTTGATCGAACGGATTTACACCCAACAGGTAGCCGCTGATGCCGCAAGCTTTTTCGAAGAAATAAGCAAGATAGCCGAAAGAATAAGGGCTTAAGTCAGGAATATTTACAATCAAGTTCGGTACTTGTCCGTCTGTGTGAGCCAGCAATGTACCTTGGAATGCTTTTTTGTTTACAAAATCCACAGTTTTGCCTGCCAGGAAATTCAGTCCGTCCAGATCATCCTCATCTGCTTCGATGGTGATGTGACTAGGTACATTTTCTACTTGGATTACCGTTTCGAAAATGTTGCGGCTGCCTTCCTGAATGAATTGTCCCATGGAGTGCAGATCTGTCGAGAAATCAACAGAAGCAGGATAAATACCTTTGTAATCCTTGCCTTCGCTTTCTCCGTACAACTGTTTCCACCACTCGGATACGAAATGAAGGGATGGCTCATAGTTTACGAGAATTTCAATTGCTTTACCTTTGCGGTACAAAGCGTTACGAACGGCTGCATATTGATAAGCCTCGTTCTCAGCTACATTCGGGTTACTGTACTCTTTGGAAGCGTCTGCCGCCCCCTGCATCATTTCCTCGATGTTAATGCCTGCAGTAGCGATCGGCAACAAGCCTACTGCTGTCAGCACGGAGTAACGACCACCCACATCATCAGGAATAATGAAGGATTCGTAGCCTTCTTCGTTAGCCAGTTTTTTCAAAGCGCCACGTTCTTTATCCGTCGTTGCATATATACGCTTGCGTGCTTCTTCTTTACCGTATTTTTTCTCCAGAGCTGCACGGAATACGCGGAATGCGATCGCTGGCTCTGTTGTCGTACCTGATTTGGAAATGACGTTCACAGAGAAGTCTTTACCTTCAATCAGTTCCAACAGATGATTCACATATGTAGAGCTTATGTTATTACCAGCAAAATAGATAGCTGGACCCTTGCGTTGATCTTTAGGTAGCGCATTGTAGAAAGAATGCGACAGCATTTCGATCGCAGCACGTGCTCCAAGGTAAGAACCACCGATACCGATTACAATCAGTACTTCGGAATCACTTTGAATTTTAGCAGCAGCCTTTTGGATGCGCGCAAACTCTTCTTTATCATAATTGGTAGGCAGGTCAATCCACCCCAAGAAATCGGAACCTACACCGGTTTGGTTGTGCAATTGCTCATGAGCCAGCTTGATGGGCTCTGCAAAATAATCAATTTCGTGCTGACCTACAAAGGAGAGCGCTTTAGTGTAATCAAAAATAACTTTTTTAGACATGTTTGGAACCTCCTGTTTGGTATTACTAAGACCATGAATACGAACATAAGGACTTAGGAATAGGATACTTTAATTTGCGGGGCCTGACAAGCTTGCGTTACCTGTGTATCCTGTACTTGACAGCCCCTCCTGTAGATAGGGTAGCATGCCCATGCTACAATTAACTGAGATCAACCTGTTTTATATTCATTTCAAGCCGAACTCGCAATCTGCATCGGACGGCAACTTCCAACAAGAAAGGTGATTAGCAATGAAAAACATCGGATTTATCGGACTGGGCACCATGGGCGCCCCGATGGCATCCAATCTGCTAAAGCAGGGATTCGGAGTCACAGTTTATAATCGCACCGCTTCGCGCTGCGAGCCACTGGAAGAGCAAGGCGCACGTACAGCTTCAACCCCTCGTGAAGCAGCTGAAGGTCAGCACTTGGTCATTACCATGGTCAGTGATGATCATTCCATTCGTGACATCTATTACGGCGAAGACGGCGTGTTTGCCGGCCTTACGGCTGGCATGACCGTGATGGACAACAGCACGATTTCACCTGAGCTGGTCAAACAACTAGCCGCCGAAGCGGACAAGCTGGGCTGTTCCTTCATTGATGCTCCCGTAACAGGCAGTAAGCCTGCCGCTGTAGACGGCACACTCGTGTTCATGGTTGGTGGTAATGCAGAAGCCATTGCGGCACAATCAGATGTTTTTGATACCCTGGGCAAAAAGGTACTTCATATGGGACCTAATGGAAGCGGGGCCGTAGCCAAGCTCGCTCATAATACGATGGTCGGTATTCATAACCTCGCTCTGGCTGAAGGCTTTGCTATCGCGGCTAAATCCGGCATCCCGGCAGACAGCTTCCTTGAATTGGTACAACTCGGATCGGCAGGCAGCAAGGCCGCTGACCTGAAAGGGCGCAAAATCATTGAGCATGATTTTAGCAACCAGTTCTCACTTGCCTTGATGCTTAAGGACTTGAAGCTTGCTTCCTCACTTACAGACAGCCTGTCCATCCCCGCACCTATGTTATCCATCGCCAAAAGCCTATTTCAAGCCGGGCAAACGCAAGGCTACGGCGACGAGGACCTATCCGCTGTAGTGAAGACATACGAAGCATGGATTGGCCGCACCATTGGTGGTCAACCTCTCGAATAAGCTGTACCTTTCTTTGTAACCATACGGCTGTGCTTGTGTACATATGGCATAGCTTTAGGGTAAGCACACTTGGCTTGAAGGCTGAGTGTGCTTACCCGTTTTAGCTTACTATTCGGGATAAGAACAGCAATAATCAGTTACACTTCGTACTTCCAGCTTGAACGAGGACTTTGCAGGTACGTGAAAGGTTGCTGTCCCTTGTATTTCCAGCCATTCCTCAGTACCTGGAAGTAACACTCTCAGATCCCCTGCCAAAATCTCCATAATCTCACGGGAATCCGTGCCGAACTCGTACGTTCCTGGCAGCATAATCCCCAGTGTAACCTTACTACCGTCACCCAGGATGACTGTACGGCTTGTAACCTGACCATCGTAATAAACGTTTGCTTTTTTAACTACGCTTACTCCATCAAACTGTGTCATTCGTTATCCCCTCATCTGCTCTCAATGGTTGAATGAATATTGGTGCATCATAACATAGATTTGATTCCAGCTTCAGTATGAAAATACACACTGTATCACGTATGCAATACACTGGAATTCCAAAGTGATCTTTTCGCAAAACATCAACTGTATGAAACAAACAGCCGTAAGCCTTACTCAGGTTACGACTGTCTGTTTTAGATGCTCCAATGTTTTATTTCAACAAAGCTTTCACACGGCTAACAACATTCTCTACTGTAAAGCCGTATTCCTTAATCACGCGGTCGCCAGGTGCGGATGCGCCGAATGTACTGATACCGAGAATGTCGCCTTGGTCGCCAACATATTTTTCCCAGCCCAGTGGATATGCCATTTCTACAGCCAAACGAGCTTTCACTTCTGGCAGCAGAACGGAATCTTTGTATGCTTTGTCTTGCTTTTCGAACAGATCCCAGCTTGGGAAGCTGATAACACGTACTTGAATACCTTGTTCTGCTAGTGCTTCCTGAGCTTTAACAGCCAATTGCACTTCGGAGCCTGTAGCTAGAATTTGAGCAACTGGTTTGCCATCTGTTGCATCTGCAACCACATAAGCACCGCGTTTGATACCTTCGCGTGCATGCTCAGCACTAGCAGCCAGGATTGGCAGGTTTTGACGAGTTAATACCAGAGCAACCGGGTTTTTCTTGTTTTCCAGCGTGTAAGCCCAAGCAGCAGAAGTTTCATTACCGTCCGCTGGACGAATTACTGTCAAGTTCGGGATAATACGCAGGGAAGCCAATTGCTCGATCGGCTCATGAGTCGGACCATCTTCACCTACAGCAATACTGTCGTGAGTCAGAACGTAGGTTACAGGCAATCCCATCAGAGCTGCCAGACGAACAGCTGGACGCAGATAGTCTGTAAATACGAAGAATGTACCGCCGAATACTTTTACACCTTGGTGCAACGCCATACCGTTCATCGCAGCAGCCATACCAAATTCGCGGATACCGAAATAGATGTTACGACCGGCGTAGTCTTCTGGCGTAAAGTTCGTCAAGTTGTTCAAATGTGTCATCGTGGAGCTCTCCAGATCGGCAGATCCGCCTGTTAGGAAAGGTACGTTTGGAGCTAATCCATTCAGAGCATTACCAGAAGCTACACGAGTCGAAACGGCTTTGTCTTCAGTCGTGTACTTCGGAAGGTCACGATCCCATCCTTCTGGGAGATCGCCGTTTACAGCTGTTTCGAACTGAGCTGCCAAATCAGGGTGAGCTGCTTTGTATTTGGCGAACTGTTCATCCCATGCTTTGTTCGCTGCGATACCGCGCTCTTTTACTTTAGCAAAATGCTCGCGAACCTCTTGTGGTACATGGAAGTCCTCTTCGTATACCCATTTGTAGAATTCTTTAGTCAGCTTGGCTTCTTCTGATCCCAGCGGGGAACCATGAGTACCGCCGTGTCCGCCTTTACCTTGTTTGTTCGGGCTTCCGTAGCCGATGACAGTTTTCACTTCAATCAGCGTAGGACGTGTCGAGTCGCCTTGCGCTTCTTCAATGGCTTTTTGGATGGCTGGAAGGTCGTTACCATCTTCTACGCGCAGTACTTGCCAGTTGTAAGCTTCAAAGCGTTTGGCAACACTCTCGGAAGAGGACAGATTAAGCTTGCCGTCCAGTGTAATATCATTGGAATCAAACAATACAATCAGCTTGCCCAGTTGTAAGCGACCAGCCAGCGAGGCAGCCTCGTGGGAAATACCCTCCATCAGATCGCCATCGCCGCAGATTGCATACGTGAAGTGATCTACAACTTTAAATTCGTCCTTATTATATGTTGCGCCCAGTTGAGCTTCAGCCATTGCCATACCTACGGACATTGCGAGACCTTGTCCCAGAGGACCGGTTGTAGCATCTACACCAGCAGTGTGGCCAAACTCAGGGTGGCCCGGTGTAAGGCTGCCCCATTGACGGAATTGTTTCAGTTCTTCCATAGGAAGATCATAGCCGCTCAGGTGCAGAAGGCTGTATAGCAACATGGAACCGTGTCCTGCAGACAATACAAAACGGTCACGGTTAACCCATGTAGGTTGATCAGGATTATGATTCATCGTTTTAGCAAAAAGTTGGTATCCCATTGGCGCGGAGCCCATCGGCATACCAGGATGTCCCGAGTTTGCTTTCTCGATGGCGTCAATTGCCAACGTACGAATAGTTGTGATGGACAAATTGTCGATCGTGGAGTTTTCATCCTTTTGAATCGCTTGGTTCTGGTCAGTCATGGTTAGCCTCCTCATATTGTAAAAAGTATGTCAATTGCATTCGGTCATACTCCCCAACATCACCGCCTGATACAAAAACGATGTCTGTTGAAGTGAGTGAATCTGCTTGAATGTTTCAATATGACTTATACATTCTTAAATATTGTACCATTTGCCGTGAAAGTTTGCCAGATCGTTTATAAAGATGATTGTGGGAAATGTAGTACCGTGTCCTCATATAAATATACCCGTAATGTATTAACCTCATTTAAAAAAATATAAAATCACAAAAATATTATGTACTGACCGGCTATAAGGCTAATAATTCACATGAGGATTTTGCAAAATCCTTATATAAAAAACAAAGCCCGTTATGCGATGGGCTTTGTTTAACAAAAAATATAGATTCACAAATTTTTTCTGAAATTTTAAGATTAGTTAAAAACGACTGTTTTGTTCTCATGAACCAGAATACGATCCTCTGCATGCCACTTCACGGCTCTTGCCAAAACGACCCGCTCTATGGTGCGACCGATCCGTTTTAGCTCATTTACATCATCTCCGTGGCTTACACGCTGCACGTCCTGCTCAATGATCGGGCCGCCGTCCAATTCTTCAGTTACATAATGCGCAGTAGCACCAATAATTTTCACACCGCGATTATAGGCTTGGGCATATGGCTTCCCACCCACGAATGCAGGCAGAAAGGAATGATGGATATTGATAATTCGGTTGCGATAATGCTCAATAAACTTGGGAGATATAATCTGCATGTAACGGGCCAAAATGATAACGTCTATCTCTTCGCCAATAACCTCTAGTTGGCGACGCTCCGCCTCCGGCTTGGTATCGGCGGTTACCGGAATATGGTGATATGGGATACCAAACGATTCCACATACTCCTTCATATCCGGATGATTACTAACCACCAATGAAATATCCGCGTCCAGATCTCCTGCCTGCCATTGCCACAGCAGTTCTACCAAACAGTGATCTTCTTTGGAAACGAAAATGGCCAGTTTTTTCTTGCGGCTAACCGCAGAAATCGTCCACTCCATACGGAATTGCTCAGCAACAGCGGCAAAATCCTGCTCCAACTGTGGCTGGGTTGCACTCAAATTCGGCAGATCAAATTCAATCCGCATAAAAAACATACCGCCCGACGGGTCCATTGTATATTGGTCAGATTGAACGATATTGGCCCCATGCTCGTACAAAAAACGGGACACGGCCGCTACAATACCTGGTCCATCTGGACAAGATACAAGCATACGCGCGCGGTTTTCATGGGCTGATAGAGTGCTATTTGGCTGATGTTTTACGTGAATTTCCATGTGGCTATTAATCCCCCTTAGCTTATACCGTCACTGGCAAATGACTGCCGGCAAACCAGGCAATCAACCGTTGATTAATGTGTTCTTCGCTCAAATCTGGAAATAGTGCTGCTTCCGTTATCATGTCATACAGACGCTCCAACGGCTCACGTGGATCGGCTTTTCTTGCTTTGGCATCATTTTTCAGCAGAGCCCAGGTGTCCAGCACAAATTTACGGACATCCACATCCTGTTTTTTGAAAAACGAATGCAATTGCTCTACCTGACCCAAAAACTCATCCCCAAAGCGCTCCTTTACATTTCCGCGAAGCAGGGCAATTTCAACCTCATACATCGGACGCTGAGTTTTGGCTTCCTTCCCAATCCATGGCGTCTCCAAAATAAACGGACGTTCTTGAAGTGCTTCATGATGCACCACATTATGAATAGTCTGATAGCCAATCCAGCCTGATCCGATCGGAGTATGTCGGTCTTTATGAGCGCCAACTGGATTTTTACTGTCATTAATGTGAACAACTGCAATGCGATTCAAGCCGACAATACGGTCGAACTGCTCCAATACACCGTCCAGATCATTTACGATATCATAACCCGCATCGTGAATGTGACAGGTGTCCATACAAACCGTAAGACGCTCGTTACGCTCTACTTTATCTATAATGGAGGCAATCTCCTCAAAGCTACGCCCCATTTCCGTTCCTTTGCCTGCCATCGTTTCAAGCGCGATGTTAACATCTGTCTCCTTCACGCCGTTCAGTACCTCGTTCAAACCATCGGCAATACGCCCGATTCCATATTCCGCATCCTTATCGGTAAAAGCGCCCGGATGCAGCACAATATTTTTCACACCTATCGCGTGTGTGCGCCGAATTTCCTCCTGAAGAAAGCTGACCGCAAGCTCATAGGTATTTTCTTTGTAAGAGCCAAGGTTGATGATATACGGGGCATGCACCACGATATCTTCCATTCCCTTCTCAGCCATTAACTGCTTGCCTTCCTCCAAATACATGGACTCCATCGGCTTACGACGCGTGTTTTGCGGTGCTCCCGTGTATATCATAAAGGAGCTGGCCCCGTAAGTAGACGCTTCTTTTGTAGCGCTGAGCAGACCCTTGTCCGAGAAGGACACATGAGAACCAATTTTCAGCATGACCCTGATTCATCCCCTTATCCTGTTATGCTTGTCTTATTTTAATTTAATCATTTTAACGTGATTATTGAAATCAAACAACATAGCTTTTATGGCAACTTTCTTAAATCAGGATTTTGCAAAATTCGATTCCAGTCGCTCCAAAGTGCAATATACAGACGAACCAGACCATTTCGATCAATATATTCTTCATTGAAAGTCGCTTATTGGGCTTTTGCAAAATCCTCAAATAACTCTATTAAGGGAATACGTAGATAAAGTACACATCAGAATATATGTTAGTCAAACAGGGGTAAATAAAATCATGGATTGACACTTAACCGTATAAAGGACATTCATATGAAGTTTTTTTCTCTCGAAAAGGGTTATATTCTATAACGGATGTATTTTTTGTGAATTGGAAGGAGAGCTGGCTCCATGAACATCATCGTATGTGGAGGAACTGGATTGGTGGGGAGTGCACTGGTCAAAAGCCTGCTAGACGACGGATACACCGTGAAAGTCGTTACCCGCAAGCCACTGGTAGGACACGAAGCGAGCCCCCGCTTGCAATATATGAGCTGGAACGAATTAAAACAAAAGCCTGAAGTACTGGAAGGCACAGATGCGGTCGTTAATTTAGCAGGCGAAACGCTGAATCAGCGCTGGACGGATAAGTCCAAACAAAGAATTCTTCAATCTCGACTGCTATCTGTTGCCCGGTTGGCTCAAGCATTGAATGCTCTACAAAAAAAACCGAAAGTAATCATTCAGGCTTCTGCTGTTGCCGCCTATGGTACATCCCTGACCGAAACATTCGATGAAACGAGCCCGCGCTGTTCGGGAGATTTTCTGTCTCAGGTAGTTGAGCAATGGGAAGAAGCAGCCAATGCCTACCCTTCTGAAGCCCGTTTAATTAAGTTACGCATTAGCCTTGTGCTGGACAGAAAAAAAGGGGCATTCCCACTCATGAAGATGCCTTATAGCTTCGGATTCGGCGGCAAAATAGGTAGCGGCCATCAATGGATGAGCTGGATTCATATTGAAGATATCGTTCGTCTGATCACGTACTGCATCCATACGACGGAAATCGTCGGAGCAGTGAATGCTTCATCACCACAACCCTTGACGAACGACCAGTTTGGGAGGACAGTAGCTACGGTATATCACCGTCCGCACTGGTTTCCCGTCCCCAGCATTCTCGTTTCAAAGCTAGTTGGTGAGATGAGCACGCTAGTATTGGATGGTCAGAAGGTAATACCGCGCAAAGCGCTGGAGCACGGATTTAAGTTTCACTATCCTTCACTTAAGGACGCTCTTAAAGAACTCCATTCTTCCCAAAAACAGCATTGAATTGAAAAAGAGGAACTCTTGGCTGGTAGGTAGTGTCACTACCAGCTTAGGGTTCCTCTTTTTAGTCAGATACAATCTCTCAAGCAGACTACAAGTTATTAAGATGCCCCATTTTATTCCCATGAATAGTCCACTATTCATAAAGAAAGAAGCTCTGAATATAACAGGCCTCTTCTTGACATATATCCATATAACCTTCATTTATGATGCATTGGAGGATTTAAAAGAGTCCAACCGGTAAGTATAAGAAACTCCAGCGATTTTAAAAGTATCTCCATCCTTCATTGTGTACTCCTTATAAGGCACCATAGGCTCTCCATTCAGAACAGTTCCATTCGTCGAGGATAAATCCTTAACAATGTGGCTATGTTCTCCTGTAACTATGCAAAGCTCAATATGAGAACGGGAAGCTCCATCCGTATGCTCTACAAACTGAACCAGTTGCGGATCTCTCCCGATGATAAAACTGCCTGCAACAAATTGGTCTGGCTGCAACCGGATGCGCTCTGTCCCTCCACTACCTGGTGGCTTGCGATCCAGGCAAGCCATTGGTGATTGCTGCACTGGTGAAATCTGCATCTCTTGATCTGCACGAAGCAGTATCGTTTCCTGCTTAGATGCAGCATTTAGAAGCTCCGTTACCCCGGAGAGAGACTTATAATAAGCCTCACTGGTATCACTGGCTTCCAATTCATTTCCCCGTTCCGCACCTTTCCACGATGGCTCGTGTAAGTCACAATTTGCTGAAGTTTTCTTACTATCTTCCGTAACTCGATTTCCCACGCTCTTAGATTCTGAGTTTGGAAAAGTCCATCTCCAGTTCTCCTGCCCTTGATCACTCGAATCGGAAGATTGCTTGTCTTGATGATGACGTCCCGCTACAAATCCGGTCAGCTTATCTACCTGATAACGATCATTTTTGCGCCGTACTGGGGAAGAAGTAGTTCCTAACCATTCCGAATCCAATACAGGTACTGAATCGCTGTACATATGAGATGAAGTTCGATTGCGCTCCCATTTCCCCGTCCAGCTTATATAAGCAACAGCGGCAAGTACCAAGGTCAGCACCACGGAAATAATCAACGGTACCGTCTCTGGATGGTCCAGATAAATATAACGCCACACGATGGCCGAAGCGAGCAGACATCCGAGAGCAATGTAGGTTTTATATTTTTGCAATCCAGACTCCACATCTTCTACTTCGTTTTCTGTTACATGCTCGGAATTCTCCTCTGGTTTCACGGACGGTTTGAGCCGATTGATCCGTTTAAGCTCCTGAATCTCCTGTAGAGTTTCCCGATGCTCTCGCGCGTATTTTCCGCCACGATCCGTATAGTTCCCCTGTGAGGTATGGGCAGATAGGATAGGATCAGCTGATGAAAAAGCTCGCTCTTCCATACTTTCTGCCTGCACGCTAACACTCTCTGTACCAGCCTTCATTCCTTGCAACAGCAGTTCCTTTAGCAAACCCAATTCAAATTCATTTCTATCACACAGATCGAGTATGCGTTGTATATTTTCTCCCTGAAAGTGGGCCACACGAGTCATTAAACGAATAACCATCTGCTTAAATTGACTGCCTGTTTGCCCTGCATACTGTACACTGCGTAAAGGAACATAGGTTAAACTGGCGGTTTCCCTTGTACCTGAACCACTTAGAAAAATATAATCCTCGTGCAAAATAAACTGGCGAATATCTAACATATATTGCGGGCTGCGATGGAGGGCATCTGCCACTTCAAAAAGAATCCGGTAGAAATCAGAAGTCGACACGCCCCCACCTTTCCATAATTGGGAAAGCATGCGTTGCCCCGAAATGTCGTAATGTAACTCAATCTGAAAATCGACTTCCTTTATTCTAAGTTCCAGTAGACCGGGAATCCGATTACCAGTCATCATTCCAGTTTGTACGGAATTTAAATCATCGGTTTTGAGCCCGTCTTCCTTGTTTAGAATCATAAATGTCCCGCCGTTCCGGGTAAAATCCCTGCTTAAACCAAACAATTCATGACCTCCTTAACAATTTCCTATCTCCATGAGGTAGCATGATCTCCCCCAGCGGACATGTCATGGCAAGAAGTAAAGATAAGCACTGATCGCCCCCGGAATGACTGCCGTCATAAAAGGAAACCTGAGGTGTGCTTCATTTCCACTGGTCAGTGCTTTTCCACTGCGAAATAGAAAAAATCCTCCTAAATTAAAAGCTACGCGCCGCAGTCTCATGATGGTTTCCCTCTTCCATAGCAAAATCCCTATGCCAATAATACCTGCAAAAAAAATCGAATATAAAGCTGACTGCCATGCAAAAGCGGCACCTGTCCATGCTCCAATCAAGCCGAACAGCTTCACATCTCCTGCACCAACAGCTCCCATCCAGTACAAAATCAGCATGAACCCAAATCCGGTACCCAGTCCAGCAACAGCAAATAAAAAACCGTGCCATCCCCCAAATAGAGTATTGAATACCAAGCCTACCACTATGCCGGGCAATGTAAGCTTATTAGGGATTTTCATGCTACGTAAATCTGTAACTAACGCGATCGCGAGCAGAACTCCGCATACAATATACATCCACGTCAATGCGATCTTCCCCCTTTATAAAATAGAACTAGCAGACTGCCAAATCATTTTCCATCGTAGCTATCCCTACAAGTCTATATCCATCCTATCCATCAGCTGGCTTTTCCACGGTAAACGGAACTTCTATACGTTGACCAACCTCTGTTTCAATTACAAAGCTCCATTGACCAGGTGTTGTGTTCGTTCCCACAAACCAGTTCCATTCTATAATCCCGTCCGCGTTGGCAGAGGTCCAGCCCAAGTGCTGAGCTGTGCTTTCACCCGACTTATAAAGCACAGAAAGGTTAGCAGTCGTCCCAGGCTCAACCTTGGCCTTGATTAAATTGTACACACCCTTCACAGCAGGTTCAGGCTTAACGAGCAACTGTATGGAATGCTCCGCATCCTTGTCCCCCGTCGCATTTCCTGTACCTGCTCCTTCCCCTGTGTCACCAATCCAAAGACGTTCCTCAGCTGCCGCCTGAAGCACAATGCTGCGATACAGAAAAGGAACCTTCATCGGCAGTTCATACGACAGTTCTACTCTAAAATAAGGGTCCTTAGTTCCTGTAAGAGCAGGTACATGTACGCTCGTTATATGAATACGGTCATATTCCAGAATGCTTTCCTCCATAAAAGGCTTTAGCATCGGCTTCAAAACAGGATCGAGTGCAGCTTCCGTAAATCGCCCCCGCAGTTCCTCCATCGGCTTTTGACCGCCCTGAACAGCGCTTTCTACCCAATCACCAATTGGAGGTGGCAACTGGGCAGCGAATTGGCTTGCATATTCACTCACAGATAACTTGGGCAGTTCATCCAGCGGTTCACGCACTGCATCTATTTTTGCGGACGCCGCCTCCACGGCTAGAGAAACTGGGTAGATTTTAGCCGAAACCTGTTTAACCGCTTCTGAAGCGGTGGTCTGCAACGCTGTAGATACCAGTGTCATCTGAACCATATAAATGAGAAAAATAATAAAAAACAGAAACATTGGCAACACCAATGACGCTTCTAAAACAATACTTCCTTGTTCACATTGCTTTTGTCCACAAACTTTCCGTAAACACCGATTAATAGGAAAAATGCGCTGTTTTCGTGACATAGTACACACTTCCCTTAATACTCTCGCCTTCTTTTGAGGCGGTCCCGAGCATCTTCATTACCCCAGGTAGAAACCACAGCCTCATCCCATTCTTGACCTCACCCGTTGCATACGTTTGCCGCTCAGCAGGATTGACATCTGTATTCAGACGGATCAGAGCCAGCATACGGGACATTTTTCGTTCATTATTGCTATGGAGCATCAGGAACAATCGCAAATGATCCTTGTATGTCATTCGAAATTTCAGAAAATCAGACAATGGCACGTCCCCCTTTTGTGCCAGCATAATCATGTCTTCTATCGCTTTTTCTACTCCATATAACAAAGCTGCCGCCAAAACGACCAACGGATTACCTTTTGAGCTGTTCTTAACCAATCCCTCCATTGTTCGAATGGCAAGTCTCATAGCAAAAATTTCCCCATAGGCGGATGCCAGATTACCCGTCGGATTATGGAACCCATACAGGATATACTCAACTTCCTGATTATTTACCTCTAGCTGATCTCCCAAAATCTGTGCAGCATTTCCCGCATTTCCACCCGATCCGGCCAAACTGCCAAAACGGCTGAAATCCACATGATGGAAGTAAGAAAGTGCATATTCATTCTGGTAAAACTCGTCTCCCAGTTGAGTCAGTAAATTGGATGCCGATCCGTATAGACCATCCATACTATCCATAGAAGCTCCCGCTGCATCATAGGTGTCATAGGGCAAATCGGAGGAAACAGATGGACTGGATGTAGACTGGTTAAACGAAATACTTTCATTGTAATACCGCTCTAGATTTTGGAATTGTTCTGTACTTTGTTTACCCTTGGAAAGAACCTCAATAATCCGATAGGCTTGTTTGAGCTTGTTTTTCGCCTCTTTTTCCATTTTTTTGCGTTCTTTGTCCAGGCCGCGTCGCGTATCCATCGTCCTGGCTTCACCGTCGAGTACATTGGCGGGTCCCGCCCAAGCATACGCATTTAAGTATTTATCTATCTCCTTGAGCGTAGAAGCGACTTCTTGCTTGAGCATGTCTGCATTCAAAAATGGATCTGTATAAAAGGATAACGTACGCATCATACTCGTTATTCTATTGTTAGCAGTATTTATAGAAGTCCGTTGCTTTTCAATTTCTGCTTCCCATTGCTCAAATTCCTTGTCTGGAATCAATAAATCCTCTGCTTTTTGCCGTGCGCTTCCTACCGACGGATCTGCGTTGGATCCTGCTCCGCTTGGAGTAGGGGCTGCTGAAACCTCATCGTAGCCAGCATTGGCCGCCCTCTGCTTATATTGGGCAATGACTTTGCGCATCTCTTCATTAATCTGCCGTGCTTCATTTAACGGTTCCTTGGCTTCCAGAAGCAACTTATCATGTTCTTCCCCAGCTTGAACCATGATCTGACGCAGGCGATCAAGCGCTGCCCTCGCTCTACGTGCATACTTTTCCATCTGCATGATTTTAACGTCGTCCACACTCTTCTTATTGTCTTCATATACATGTACGTAATGCTTATATTGAGCGGCAATATCGGCTACAACCTCAAGCGGGTCCCATATATACTGATTGGGCATATAGGTGCCCCTCTGTTTAATAATCCGCTTGCGAACCTCTTCCATATAAGCTCCTGCCTTACGCTGCTTCTCCAGCATGTCATCCAGTTTGGCCTCTCGTCTGTCGTATAGCTTTTGCAGCCGTTTCAGCAAATCTACCGTATGAGAAGCCTCTTTCATATTTTGAGAGAGCGGCTTCAGCTTTTCGAGCACTTCAAACGTAAAATCGACAGGTGCTTTATACTTCATCTCTTCACGGATCTGCTCGTTAAATATGGCATATTTACCAAGCTCCCTTTCCATTTGCAGGGAACTAGAATCCAGCTTCATATTCATAAGCGGTAGCGTTTCTGCGCGTGTCGTACGCCGCGCGCTATCATTCAGCACTTTGACCATAATTTGTTCTCCGCCGCCTTCGCCATAAGCAAACAAACCGTACTCCTGTTGTAATGTCGGATCATAAGCAGACATCACTGAACGAACCGCCGCATGGGTCAGCCGTTCGGTCTGCACATGCAGTGCAGCAATTCTCGCGTAATCAATAAATACAGCAATAAAACCGAACATGACCGCCAAAATCAGAATTAAAAAGACCGTGACAGCACCTGATTCCCCGTCCTTTGTATTGTGACCCTTACCAAACACCCGCTTCCTCCTTCCCAGTTACATTCCTATTCCTTACTTCTCACTGACCATTTTGACCATATTGCATCAATACTTTCCCTACAACTGCCGAATCTACCTTTTCACCTGATCCTCTGCCCATAAACTTCGCACCATAATAACGGACCAACTCCACCGTACGAATCCATTCCACAGGTTCGACCACGCCTGAACTCATTTCCCCTTTCAAATCTGTCTGATCTAAAAACTGATTCAACAAAGGTACCTTCACGATCTTATTTAACTTGGTGGTCACCTTACGGTGAATCATACTGTTCTCATATGTCATCTGCCCCTGCATGCCCGCAGGCATATTATTTTCTGCATTGGACAGCTTTTGAGCAGGTAACGAGCCTCCCCCATTGCCGCCCGGAACCTGTACACTTTCCTGATTGTTGGCTCCGGTCCAGCCAAACAGGGCTCCGAGCATAACATCATCCTTCAAGCGCCAATAGAGAGAATCCCGTTGCCCCTGTGTAAATGCTCCCGTACGTGGGTCCTTGAAGCTGTTATCCCAACTGTAAGCGGCCCTTTCCGAAGCAGTAGCAGCGACCTGCACCAATATAGACTTTTGATATATGTACAGGCAAAAAAATAACATCACAAAAATGACCAGCAGTAGAATGGGAAAGACGAGGGAAGCTTCCAAGGAGAAGCTCCCGTCCTCTTTTTGTGCCAATTTGCGCAGCATTATGAATCCATAAAATCGTTACTTTTTTTATCCGCCTTTTTCAAAAGCCCTTCTACAATTTTCTTGATCTGATCCTTAAAAATAATTGCCACCGCAATCAGAATGGCAATGATCAGGATCATTTCTAACGTACCCAGACCATCCTCATCCTTGTACAATTTACGAATACTGCCTGTTACTAATGTCATCATCGTTGTATTCCTCCTACATATTCATCATCATTAAAGCCGGAGCGCCCACCAGCACAATTACCGTTAGCAAAATCAGCGCCATCGGGAATACCAGCTTAGATGAAGCCTGCTCCCCTCTTGTGCGGCTAATTGAAGTCCGCTTGCCCCATAACGTCTGGGACAACTCACGTAAAGCCATCACGAAATCGCTCCCGCCGCGCCTCATATTCAACAAAACTGTCGTCGTAAATACTGTCATTTCCTGAATACCACAACGTTTGCTCAGGTGCTCAAATGCCTGTTGAAAGGAAAAGCCGCTTTCCCATTCTGCCACCGTCTGCCTCAGTTCTCGATACAACGGATGTTCCGTATCCGCCCCTTTACGTTCCACGCAATGTAGCAATGCCCGTTGTACCGTCTCACCTGCACCTACTAAAAGCATCATTTTACTCAACAGTTCAGGCAGTTCCATTAAAATTTGCTGATCCCGCTTCTGTACTTTCCCGTGCAAATCCTTGATCAGCGCGATGGGTACCAGAAGACCAAGTCCCAATCCGAGCACCAGCCCGGTCGCATCCCCACCCAGCAAAAGCGATACTATAGCTCCACCAGCAGCCATCATATATCCGTAACCCAACATTTCTGCCAGAAAAAGCATCGTTTTTTCTCCGCTGTTGCGCATACCATACAGCTTTTGCACCGAACGCTGGAGCTTGAACATTAGCAAAGGCAGCCTATGAGTAGCACGTGAAGCATGAATCATGTGTACAAATGGGACTGAAAGTCTTTGCAGCCGCAGTCCCTCCAACTTCATATGGCGAAAATGCGCATACTTAGCACCGTGCATCTGGTTCAGCACCACCCAACCTCCCACTTGCAGAACCAGCATGACCAGACAAATCAACATCACCACACCCATCTCTCCTTACACTTCAATCTTCATAATGTGGTTGATCCACACGAGACACCCACCAAGCACCAATAAACAAAAGGTTGATAAAATCATACCTGTACCGCTGTATAAGGGCATCATGTAATCACCCGCTGTCATGGTCATAAACAATACAAACAAAAAAGGCGCCGCAAACATAACCCTCGATTCAAAACGTTTCTGCGCAATCATTACACCGATCTCCTGTTGAATTTCCAGCTTCTCACCAATGACACTTGAAGCTCGTCTTACGACTTCCACCAGATCACCTCCGGTTCGTTTGCAAGCCGCAAATACGTCCGCAAAATTCGTAATATCTTCCATCTGCGCCCGACGGGCCAAATCCTGCAAAGCGGTTTCTACAGGCTGTCCGATTTCGAGACAGGCGGTAATAATGTTAAATTCAAAAATCAGGTCGTGATCTCCATCTGGACTAAGCAATCTCAAATCCTCTACAGCCTCACGAAAACCATTCTCCACCGACCTTCCCGCTGAAAGAGAAGACGAGAGCGAATATAAAGCCTGTTTGAATTGGATGCTTAGGGCAGACCTGCGTCTTTGCAGCAAAAATTGCCTAAAATAACGAGGCATCACCCCAGCCCCGGCAGCGCACAGCAACGATAATATCCATTGGTGATAAAATAGATAACCGATCATCGCGAACAACACGCCACTAAAGAATATGCACAGACTTTTTTGTACTGTCGATAATGTATACACCGTATAATCTGGCAGAGAAGGGGCCTCACGTGATACTTGCTTGGCCGCCGTTTTTCCTGACTTCACGCTGATACGCCTCCCCTGTGCCAGTTTTCCGGATTGATCCCGGCCATTTGCAGCTTCAAAGTATGTTGCAGACCCTCGCCACAACGTTCCAGACCTCCTACGATTCGCCCCTTGCTTTCTCCTCGCTCCTGAAACCGATAAAGGGGGTTAAGCGTCACCTCACCCTTTTCAAAACCAATCACTTCGCTAATTTCCAGCACTCGTCTGGATTTGTCGCGCATCCGTGACAGATGAACAAATATATCAATGGCCGAGCTGATCTGCTGTCGTACTACTCCAAGCGGAAGCTCTGCCCCTCCCAGCACCATCGTTTCCAGCCGGCTGACCATATCGCGGATATTATTCGCATGCCCAGTTGACAAGCTCCCATCATGGCCAGTATTCATCGCTTGCAGCATATCCAATGCCTCACTCCCCCGGACCTCACCCACCACAATGCGGTTGGGCCGCATACGCAGGGAGGAACGAATCAGATCACGAATTGTGATTTCTCCCTTCCCCTCGGTGTTCGCGTTCCGTGTTTCCATGGAGACCAGATTAGGGACCGTCACAATTTGCAGCTCTGCTGAATCTTCAATGGTAATAATCCGTTCAGACGGCGGGATAAATTGGGATAATGCATTCAGAAAAGTTGTTTTACCAGAACCCGTTCCTCCGCTTATAAAAATGTTGTACTTGCTACGTACCAAGTCCTTGAGCATAGCAGCGGCTTCTGCATCCAGCGCACCCATTCGTATCAAGTCATCCATCGTCATAGGACGCTCGGGAAACTTCCGTATGGTCATCGTCGGACCCTTGAGAGCAACTGGAGGCAACACAATATTTACGCGTGACCCATCCTTTAATCGGGCATCCACAATGGGGGAAGCCTCATTCACAATTCGATTCACTCCGGCTACAATCGTCTGGATTAAATCCTCCAGTCGCTCGCGGGACTCAAATTGATCGGGTATCTGCATCACCTCACCAGCCCGCTCCACAAAGATTTCCCGGTGACTGTTGATCATAATTTCCGTAACGGTCGGGTCGTCAATCAATGGCTGGAGTACATCCAGCCCACGGAAAGAGTTAAAAATCTTGCGGACAAGTGTGTGCTTCTCCCGGGAAGTTAAGCCCACCAGCTCTACATCGTGTAAAATTCGATTTTCAATATGCCGTACCAGATCTGCATCCTTTACCGAAGACGTTACGTCCAGCCCGTTTCGGATATCTGCTCGCAATGTCTTAAATCGTTCCTCATTCATGTTCATCAGCCCCTTTTAAGACCAAACGGTGGCCGGATGTGTTACACTGTCCACATTCAGCAGCTCGCGGCATAGATGACGAATTTCCCGCTGATAAATCGGTGAACTTAGCAGCAGCTCACGGTGCTGCATCTGTTTCCATGAAGGTATATAGGGTAACGCTCCGTTTAGCTCCATGAAGTCACGAGGTAACGAGTTGATCATAGTTCCCATATAGCGGTTCACCACAAAGCTGGTTTTGCATATCATGTCTTCAAGCCCTTCAGGCCGCGTGGTTTCTAAAACATCCAGCCATAATCCGCACTTGTGCATGCTCATTAAATCGTCTGCCAGCAGCCAAATCAGCTTATGACTAGCTTCAAGCACGGCTTGAGCCCGATCACCTTTTTCAGAATCGCCATCTACGATCACTACATCATACTGTCCACTTTCGGCAACTGTTCGAATCAGCTCTTTCGCTTCATCACAAGTCATATCCGTCAGCTCCTTGCGATTATAGACAGGCTGAAAAGTATCCGCCTGAATTTCAGGGCGACGAACACAATAGGAAGCCATGGATAACGGAGTCTCCTCACTCCCTTCTGCCTTGAGATCATAGAGCAGCCTGGACAGCCCTTCTCCTTCTGCTCCGCTAGCACTGCCTGAACCAGTGAATAATGAGCTTGAATCCACCGTCTCCAGATTCAGATAGAATACCGAATATCCCTCATTCCCCAGCTGTTTGGACATATTGAGTGCGGCCGTTGTCTTGCCCAGTCCTCCGGAAGCTGCTACCATGCCGATAATCATCCCACCTTCCCGGCTGTTTACACTTTTCCGACCATTTGACTTCTGTCTCGCCGTTTCCAAAATAAAACCGACCAGTTCAGATAAAGGCTGATATTTTAATAAAGGCTGTCCATATTCGCTCACTTGTTCTCCCTCATGCAATACCAAACAAGGAATATCAGCAGCTTCCCTGTCTGTCCATAGATTCAAAAAGGGAGTTTCACCAACCACCACATCCGGTCTTTTCATTCCGCTGGTTTCCATCATGTATTGATGAAATGCCTCCGGTTGCGAAAAAGCCGTTATTCTCAGCCTTCTAGCGTACTCGCTTCCGTGAACATAATTCAGCAGCGGCTCAATATAATCCCGACCTTCTACGGCTAATACCACTTTCACTGGAATCATAATGCTCATCCCTTCCCTAACACAACAACGCAAAAAAGCACCGTTCATCCATCCGTAAGTACATACGGTTGGTGAACGGTGCTTCCGTCACGTGCAATCTATTTACTGGTAGAATAGCATAGCGCTTATATTAGAGCAAGTATTTTTTGTGCAAGTATCTTCCAAAATCCTCGTACTAAGAGAAGGCGGGCAGTCTAGCCCCGCCTCCTACCATCTTCATCTTAGTAGAATTTGTGGTGACGACGATGACAGTCATGATGGCGATGATGGCGATGATGACGTTTCCGGCAATGACATTTCTTATCAAAATCTTCATGTTTCCGATGATCACGTTCAAATTTAGGTTTAAACTTAATGACAGTCACCTTAATGATCTTCTTAAAGACACGTTTTTTTGGCTTTGGAAAATGACAATGATGCTTACGATGTTTAAACATTTAAATTCGCCTCCATTTCTTTGAGATAGAATATACTATGGAAGCAGCGAACCATCGGTAACCAGCATATGACTATTTATGAATTTGCTGGGCTAATTAATGATCTACCTCCAGCTTAATATCCGGATCATAATCCGCCACAATTAGAACATCCATATGACGTGCTTGACGGAGAATCCTCGGCACAACCGCAGACTTACCCCAACAGCTACTTCGGGAAGACTGCCCCACGATAAGCTGCGTTCCTGAATATCCTTCCACCGGAGCAATCAAAATGTCGGCAATCTCGCGTCGGCTGGAAACAAGCCGCATCTCAAAGGTTCCCCCCAGTCGGTGGGTCAGCAACTTTAGTTGTTCCAGACGAGGGTTCAGTCTCTCGGGTATACACTCACCGACATGAGCATACGTCACAATCCACACAGCCTTTAGCCGAAAGGCGATACGAAAACCACGGCGGATCAACCTTTCAGCATTTTCGCTTAGCGTCACGCCTACGAAGATCACTTCCTCCCTGCGCCACGGTCCCCGAAGTGATTCGTGTCGATCCCAGGATTCTAGCCGCTCATCTACGTCATCTGCCAATTCCCGCAAAGCAAGTTCACGCAACGCAATCAGATTGCCCAGTTTAAAAAAGTGGCTAAGTGCCTGTTCCACCTTCGCAGGATCGTATATTTTGCCCTCACGCATACGTTGCTGCAACGATTTGGGAGCCACATCAACAAGCTGCACTTCATCGGCCAGACGCATCATATGGTCGGGAACAGTCTCTCTCACTCGTATGCCAGTAATCTGTTCTACCGCATCATTTAAGCTCTCCAGATGCTGTACATTCATTGTGGATATCACAGAGATCCCTTGTTCCAAAATGGCGAGCACATCCTCATAGCGCTTGGATCTCAGACTTCCTGGGACGTTGGTATGAGCCAGCTCATCAATTAGCACCACCTCGGGATTGCGCCTGAGAATAGCTTCGGTGTCCATTTCTTCCAAGTGTGCGCCATGACGCTCAATGGACTGACGAGGGATCATCTCCAGAGAGCCTACCTGGGCCAATGTTTCTGCTCTTCCGTGCGTTTCCAGCAATCCGATAACCACATCAATCCCGCTCTCCAGCAGATCGTTTCCCTCTCTCAGCATCGTGTATGTTTTGCCGACCCCCGGAGCAGCGCCAATGTATACCTTGAGCTTGCCTCGCAGGATTTTGGCTGCCTCAGCCTGTGCTTCCTCAACGCTCAAACGATGATACGGGTCATTCTCTTCTACCTCCTGTCTCATCGTTGGTAAAATTCGCTCACCCTCCTGCTCGGCTCGGTCTGCAATCAGCAGTAGATCCATATTTTTCATTCGTTTTAAAATCCCGTTCACCAGCGATCCTTTCATCAGCTCCTGCCACGGAGTCTGCCGAGAATGTCCCATAACAATACGGGTAACATTGTGCGTCACCGCATAATGAATCAGTTGGCGAGGCAACCTTCTGCGGGAAAAAAGCGGGATTTCTTCAAATGTTGATCCTATCTTGTCGGCCAATTGCTCAATTGAGCGCTTAAAGGCTGCTGATTCCTTGGACAGCTTGCGCTTCGAGCTGACAAAGGAGACTACTAGCATATCTCCACCCAACCGCTTGGCGACCTGTTCCCCCCTGCGTACATAAATGGACCCATTCCAATGATATTGGACAGGTACTAAAATACGCTCTGCGGCTCCTGACGCCCCGTGCAAGCCCAACTCCTCCCGGTGCCGTTCCAGCGAATCATTCACATCCTCTGCTACCAATCGCAAGGCAAGCTCACGCAATTTACCCAGATTTCCCCGGTGAAACATCTCAGGATTGGGCGTATGCATGTAGCCTTTCGCCAGCCGTTCCAAAATCATCTCCGGGGTGGCATCAATCAGACGAATTTCATCCGCCAGCTCCAGTGTATCAACCGGAACCGTATATTCCGCTTCAAAGCCTGTCAGCTGATATACCCACTCCGTAATTCCTTCGAGTTCATAAACATTGACCGTCGTAATGACACTAATCCCCTGCTCCAGCAAATACCGAATATCCTCCAGCCGTGTTGGAAATGGGGCGTCTTTGCGGTTATGATGTGCCAAATGATCCACCAGTACCACCTCGGGATTTCGTGCCACCAAAGCTTCCACATCCAGATCCTTTTGCTCCTCACCATCTTTTATCCAATGAATACTAGGCACGCGCTCCAACGTGCCGACCTGTTCCACGGTCACAGGCCGCTGCATGGTCGATACCGCACAAATCACAACATCGATACCTTCATGCTGCAGCGACCGTCCCTCATGCAGCATGTGATACGTTTTACCCGAGCCACTGACCGCACCCATGTATATTTTGAGTCTGCCTCGATGCAGTTTGTTAATCGAATCCAGTATTTCCTCTGGTGATTTACGTTTGAAGCTCTCCACTTTCGTTCCTCCCCACAGCGTAGCCGCTCGTTCCGTCCATCTTATATGGTTGTAATGAATGTACTCCCGTGTCCCAATCAATTCAAGATGATCAATCAAGCTTGCCCCAAAAAAAGCCGCACAGGGTAGCATAAGCGCAAAAAAACGTGCATTCGGGTCTCTTATGCCTGAATGCACGCTATATTGGGTAACTCATATGGGATCACTTCCTATAATCACTTGCTATCTTCGCCAACGATCCCCCGCTGTTGAATTAACTTTTGCCATACCACACCGTGAGACGGGGAAAAGAGAAAAGCCAAAAGCAGCAACACACCCGATACACACAGCATACATGCCGCAATAGAAGCATCCAATACACTTGCTGTGTAAAAGCCTGCGACCGAGCTGATGGCCCCAAGTCCGACACTGTATACAATCATACGGGACAACTTCTCCGTCAGCAAATAAGCGGTAAGAGGCGGTACAACGAGCATGCCAACCACCAGAATTGCGCCCACGCTCTCAAATGACGCCACCGTCGTTAATGAGACGAGACTCATCAGCAGATAATGAAAAAAAACAACTGGAATGCCTAATGAAGCTGCCAAAGCGGGATCGAAGGAAGTAATTTTAAATTGCTTGAAAAAGCCCCCTATCACGAGCAAATTGATCAAAAACATCGCACCCGTAATCCACACAGCCCTCGGACCGACATCAAAGCCAGCTATCTCTAACGTATTCCACGGCACATAAGCAATTTCCCCATATAAAACGTGATCCATATCCAGATGGGCATTGGAAGCAAACACGCTGATCAGCAAAACACCGATAGCAAACAATGTCGTAAACACCACGCCAATGGCAGCATCACTTTGCAGACCGCTTTGTTGGAACAGCTGAATCAGGTACACCGTTAGAAGACCCAGCACTGCCGCACCAAACATCATCCAAACCGAATCTCTCGATCCGCTGATGAGAAAGGCAATGACAATCCCCGGCAGTACCGCATGACTGATTGCATCACCGATCATAGCCATTTTTCGGAGCACAAGAAAGCACCCAACGATACTACATCCCCCTGCCACTAACATTCCCGTCAAAATTACATAAAATGAACTCATAGGGCACGCTCCTCCCTTGGCTGTGTTCCGACTGTCAGCTCCAGATTTTTCCTGGCGTTCAACCGAACGATAGCCTTGGAGATCATCCCGCGCTGCGGCGCAAAAATCAAGCTCATTCCAAACACCACAGTCGCACACAACACACATAACGGTCCTGTAGGCAGATTTTGCCCCAGAGAGCTAATGAGCGTCCCACCAAGCCCCGCTATAGCACCAAACAAGCCTGATAGACACACCATGACACCCAGCTTCTCTGTCCAGTATCTTGCCGACACTGCCGGGGTAATCAGCAAGGCAGCCATCATTATGACTCCCACGGCCTGAATGCCAGCAACCACCGCAATGACAATCAATAGCATCAACAACTTATCCAGCCAACCTGCCGGAAAACCAAGTCCGCGCGCAAAGCCAGGATCAAAGCTGAGCAACTTAAATTCCTTGAAAAATAATATACATATTCCGATGAGTACCACTGAAATTACCGCCATCGTATAGACATCAGACAATACCATTGCCGCAGCTTGACCAAATAGAAATTTGTCCAATCCGCTTTGGTTTCCTGCGCCACTATGCTGAATTTCGGTCAACAACATAATGCCAAAGCCAAAAAATACCGACAGCACCGCTGCAATCGCCGAATCGCTTTTAATTCGCGAATACCGGGTTAACGCACTGATAGCAAAGGTCGCAACAATCCCTGCAATGGCGGCCCCAATCATAAATCCAAACACAGATTTTGTACCTGTGATCATAAATGCCACACATACCCCCGGCAAAGCCGCATGTGCCAAAGCATCTCCCATGAGCGACTGCTTGCGCAAATACATAAAACTGCCAATCACCCCGCTGCTTAAACCGAGCAAAATGCAGCCCAGCAAAATCCACTGCATGTTTGGATCGGTCAAAAGCGTTGCCAAGCTTGTCATACTGCTCACCTCACTCCAAGTATCGTGCCGGAATCCGGGCCTGTTTTGAGTATACTCAGACGCCCGCCATACGTACGCTGCAGATTTTCCTCGGTAAAAATATCTGTCGTCTCTCCAAACGCCATAAGATGCCCGTTCAACAGCATAACCTGATCAAAATAATCCGTGACTGTAGATAAATCATGATGAACGACAAGCACGGTTTTACCCTGCTGTTTCAGATCGTTGAGCAATGAAATAATGGCTTTTTCCGTTGCAGCGTCCACACCGACGAACGGTTCATCCATAAAATAAAGCTGAGCGTCCTGCGCGAGTGCTCTGGCTAAAAAAACACGTTGTTGCTGGCCGCCAGACAATTGACTAATCTGTCTGTCTGCATATTGGCTCATTCCAACTTTGTCCAAACTCTCCATTGCAGCCTGACGATCTGCTGCTCCCGGACGCTTAAACCAGCCCAATCTGCCATACCGTCCCATCAAAACCACATCCAATGCGTTCGTCGGAAAATCCCAATCCACCGACTCCCGCTGTGGTACATAGCCAACCTTAAGCAGCTGTTGCTTATAGGGCTTGCCGTAAACTAGCACCTCGCCCCTAAGCTTTGGAATCAATCCAAGCGTTGCCTTGATCAGTGTAGATTTCCCAGCCCCGTTCGGGCCGATAATACCAATCAGCTTGCCTTCCGGCACCTCAAAGGAAACATCGAACAAAACGGGCTTTTTTTGATAAGCTACCGATAAATCACGAACGACAAGTGGTGAATGCCCCATGTATCTCTGCCTCCTTATTTAAGAGCTTTAACAATCGTATTGACGTTATGCTTGACCATTCCGATATATGTTCCATTTTCTGTGCCCTCTTCACCCATGGCATCCGAATACAGCTCGCCACCAACCTCAATTGTATGACCTTGCTGAGCGGCCCCCTGAATAACCGCATCTATGGCCTTTCTCGGAACACTAGATTCTACGAATATGGCCTTGATTTTATGCTCCACCAAATAATCTCGCAGCTTGGTCACATCTTGAGAACCCGCTTCTGATTCTGTGCTCATACCTTGAAGTCCTCTCACTTGAATGTGGTAGGCATCTCCGAAATAGCCGAAAGCATCATGTGCCGTGACAAGCACGCGCTGGGCTTCCGGTATACTGGCAATCTGCTCTCTCGTGTAATCATCCAGCTCTCGCAGCTCAGTAAGATAGGCTTCTGCGTTGGCCTTATATTCCTCCGCATGAACAGCGTCTAGCGCCGACAATTCATCTCTGACGGTTTCTACCGCAGACATCCAATTCTGTACGTTAAACCAGATATGTGGATCATGCTCAGATCCCATTTCCGGGCTACCTGCACGCAACTGATCCTGTGCGATGTTTTTGGACACGGGTATGACGGGTTTTTGCTTGCTGATTTTCTCCAGAATGTCCTGCATTTTTCCTTCCAGATGCAATCCGTTATAAAAAATAACGTCGGCCTGATCCAGCTTGCGCATATCTCCCTGTGAAGCCTTGTACAAATGCGGGTCAACGCCTGACTTCATAATTCCCGTGACCTCCACATAATTACCGCCGACCTTGCCGACAATGTCAGAGATCATACCGATGGTAGCCGTAGCCTTTATTTTTTGTCCCGTCTCTCTCGCACTTCCCTGCTCCTTCTTCTTAGCATCGGTACATGCAGTCGCTAGAACCAGAGCTAGAGACAATACTCCAACTGTCGTTACCCAGCGCGGCAAAGCCTTCTTAAACTGCTTGTTCATGTTTTAAAATCCTCCTTTGAATTTCGTTTTGGGACAAACTATTTCCTTGATTCAATTATTTTTTATCAATACTATATTTTAGAGTATACACTAAAGTTTTTACCTAGGGAAACATTTTGTGAAATATAATTCTTCTTATGTATTTCGTTATACCGTTCGATTTTCGTTCTCCCAATGTGTAATATATAGAAGATATCCAATCGTTAAACCAAAGAATACATATAAAGAGGTGTAGGTCATGAAGCCAATAGGGTACAGCCCATATCGGAACAAACGTCGGCAAGTTCGGATACGAAAAATACTGCTCATTTTTATGCTGGTATGCTGTCTGCTTGCCCTAACTTCCTGTGCTCGAGGTGACATCCATGTAGATGTTCATCTCGATCAAAGTGTAGATATGGATGTGACGTTCAGCGTAAACAACCAGACACTGATGATGTTGGACAATCCCGGGGTGCTAGATCAATTAGTCAAGCGTATTCAAAGCAACAATGTAGATGTACAGCCGCTAGCTGAACAGGGAAGAAAGGGATATCAAATCAAGGGGCATTATCAAGGAGATTGGAGCACAAACAAAAAAAATCCCAGTCAGGGATTACATCTACCTGAGGGATTAGAAATAAAGCGCGCTGTGAGCCAACATTTTTTCACAACGAATATTGATCTTACCATGAAGCTCGATCTACCACGGATGCTTCCTGAAGAAGCTCAAGGACTGAGTGACAAATTTAAGCAAATGAATGTGTTTGCGCGCAAATTACTGGAGCGGCAGCTGGATCTTAACTTCAGCCTATCCTTACCCATCCAACCTGCTACCCATAATGCGGACCGTGTGTCGGAAGACGGAAAAACACTGTACTGGAACATTGCTCCATTGGAATCTAACGAGCTAAAATTGTCTGTTAACGTGCCCAATGTACGACATATCATGTATGTAGCTGTTACGAGCCTGATATTGATCGTGATCGCTGTGATCTTACTAATTCGTAGACATCGCTCCAAAAAAGAAACTTAAAAAAAGAAACTAAAAGTGCGTGTTCAAAAAGTCGGCTTTTCAGGACCGAGAAGGTTGGATGAAGCTAGAGACTGAGTAGCGGAGCGTAGACAGATCTACGTGAGCAACTGAAATGTTTCCGCAGGAAACATACTTCGGAAGCATATGCTATTGGCCCGGCTGAATTCAAGATTCGACGTCGAATCCGCTTCTTGAGTAGCTTCGTTATGAAAAGACGACTTTTTGAACAACCTCTAAAAAAATCGTTGTCTAATTTCTGGTGGGGGGATCAGACATTGATCCTCTTCATCCTTGCCGAACCAACGATATCGGTTACGCGCCACCCAGTTATAGACTGCGTTGCGCACAAAGCGGGGAACCAGGATGAACACATAGGCCAGCGGGTATGGAAAACGAAGACGTTTGGCAATTCGCAAAGCCGCGGTGGACCTTGTATAATACGTACCGTCTTCAATCAGTACAAACGTATCCAGCTGATCTGTAGATAGTCCTCCTGCACGTAAAAGTTCTTGTCCTGCCTCGGATTGCAGGGAACCAAAATGAAATTTCCCTTTAGGGTCACGCTTGATAATAAAGCGGGCAGCTCCCTGACAAAAGTGGCATATCCCATCCACCAACACAATGGAATGATCTGAATGAGCATGATCAGTCTGGTTCATAAATGCATTTCACCTCCAGAGAAATCAACGGCATGAATACCAGCAACGCAACCATATGAATATAAACAAAAAAACGCCGAAAGTATCCGACGCTTGTTTAGAAATGTATAGTCTTTACCTGTTCGAAAAACTAGCTCAATGCTTTCTCAAACAGCTGTTTCGTATTAATTTGCTCTAAAAACTCCTCATGGAACTTATCCATACACTTGCAGATAAAATCCTTATGGCATACCGGGCAAGGCGTCGTTAGCAGTCGACTAATATTCGTCAAGGTCCACTCCGGATGACGTTGAGAAAAAACGCGGCACTCCGTTCCATCGGCCAAACTCATTTTAAACTCATAAAGCCCTTCTTTTTCGTTGCTGCCAGCCAGCGTGAAATTAACAATATTCGGTCTGTAAGACATCATATCACCCGTATTTTTCAAATTTGTTTCGTACCTGATGACCAGAATCACCTAAGCCATCTTAATGAATTTTGGCGATGATGTCAAATGGTCGTGAATCTCAGCGAATCAAGATCTATGTGCAAAAGCCCCCGATAAATCGGCGGCCAGAGTGTAGAAGTTATAGAAATGCAGTCAAATGACATTAAGCTCGACATCAATGTTACCGCGTGTTGCTTTGGAGTACGGACAAAAATCATGCGCTTGGCGTGCCAAATCTTCGGCCTGGGCGCGTTCAATACCGGGTATTTTCACATCCAGACGTACCGCCAGCTGGAAGCCGCCATCGCTTGGATCCTTGCCGATAGATACGTGGCTGGTGACCTCAACATTGTCCACCTTCACCTTAGCCTTCCGGGCCACATTAGCCAATGCGCTCTCATAGCAGGCACCATAGCCTGCCGCAAACAATTGCTCTGGATTCGTAGCTTCTCCACCTGCGCCACCCAGTTCCTTCGGCGTGCTGAGCTTATGCTTCAAAACTCCATCGGATGAAGCGACTGAACCGTCTCTTCCACCATGTACCGTTGCTGATGCTGTGTATAATGCTTCCATGATTTCATCTCTCCTTCACTATATTTTTTTGCATTCCGCAGGAACCTATCGTCATGTTAATACATGATTTCCTTCTCGTATGTACTTTAAACGAACTACATAAAATGAATCATTTGAAATATGGATGTAAACTAGTACATTTACCGTTTAGTTCCACCCCACCATGTTTACACTATATGTTATAGGTCCCTACTTGGGCCGTCTACATTGAACAACCATCTCCACCAGTCGTTTAATTTTCAGGGACGGAATAAGGTAAGACCATTTTATGGTCCTACCCATTCGATGGGATAACTCTGTCGCACGTGAGAAGGAAATTCACAAAATATGGAACGGGCCTTCACCCGGTAGATGGACAACAATTTAAAAAATCCAAAACGACCAAGCCGCTCCCCTCAGAGCGATATAGCTTGGTTTTTCTATGGTTCAGCTTATACGATGGCCATATTGCTTCAAAAATACGATTAACTTGCTTGACCACACAAAAGTTGTACTAGACAAAAACTATTGGGAGTGTACAATAGGGATAACACAATCGTTATGTCACTAATAATATATTTCAACATCCATAAAGAAGGTGAAGCGTATGAAAAATACAAAGGGTAACTTCGCGGAAATCGCTTCACTGTCGGAAGTGAATCGTTCCTTGAGCGTCCCAAAAGACGGGACCTGGTTTCGGAAGTTTCTTGCCTTTGCTGGACCCGGCTATATGGTCGCAGTCGGCTATATGGACCCCGGCAACTGGGCTACAGACATCGCCGGCGGATCAAAATTCGGCTACACGCTGCTTAGTGTCATTCTAATCTCCAACCTAATGGCCATCCTGCTGCAAGCCTTATCTGGCAAGCTTGGCATTGCCACAGGTAAAGATTTGGCTCAAATGTGCCGTGATGCCTACAGTCGTCCTGTCGCGATCGGCTTATGGCTCTTGTGCGAAATTGCCATAGCAGCCATGGATTTAGCCGAGGTCATCGGTTCAGCCATTGCGCTGAAGTTGCTGTTTGGTCTACCGTTACTATACGGAGTTATCATTACCGCATTTGATGTTATGCTCATTTTACTGCTGCAAAACAAAGGCTTTCGGGCATTGGAAACCCTCGTCATTGTACTGATGGCGACGATTGCCGGCTGTTTTGGCATTAATCTCATTTTGGCACAACCGGAATGGGGCGGCGTATTGGGTGGCTTTGTACCAGACTCGCAAATTTTGACGAATCCAAGCATGCTGTATATTGCGATCGGTATTATGGGTGCTACCGTAATGCCGCATAACCTGTATCTGCATTCTTCTATTGTACAAACTCGCAAATTTGAGCAGACTTCAGCAGGTAAACGGGAAGCTATTACATTTGCAACTTGGGATTCCAGTATAGCGCTGATGTTCGCATTATTTATTAATGCCGCCATCTTGATCGTGGCAGCTGCTGTATTCCATACGGCAGGAAGAACAGATGTAGCCGAAATTAGCGATGCCTACTATCTGCTTTCGCCCCTACTGGGAACCACACTGGCGAGCATACTATTTGGGGTAGCGTTACTCGCCTCAGGTCAAAACTCGACCGTAACAGGCACTTTAGCTGGACAAATCGTGATGGAGGGCTTCTTGAACCTTCGTCTCTCACCTTGGTTGCGTCGTTTGGTAACCCGTCTTATCGCGATCATTCCGGCAGTCATTGTCACTGCGATTGCAGGTGAAAAAGGCGCCGAAGAGCTGCTTGTACTGAGCCAAGTTATTTTATCCATCCAGCTCCCTTTTGCCATCATTCCATTATTGCTTTTTACCAGTGACAAAAAGATTATGGGTGAATTCGCGAATAAAATGTGGCAAAAGGTACTAACCTGGATCGTGACTGCTATCATCATTATCTTGAATGTAGTGCTTATTATTCAGACGATTACAGGCTGACAGACTGTTTGGAAGTAACCAGTAAAAAAAGAGGTATTCCAGGAAGCAAAATAGCCATGGAATACCTCTTTTTATCATTTATTTCCCCAATATACTTAGAATCAACTCTGCATTCTGTTCAACAAATGTAGCATCAAGCATACTTTCATGATCCCCATATCCATCACAAATGGAATACTCCCCAATTGTAGAATGCTCCCACATCCGGATATCTCCACGTATATGTTTATTTTGACTCTGAAGAGATTTAATAACATGAATATGAGCCGCAACTTGTCCGGAATTCATTAAATTATCCAGATAAGTATAGTATCTCTGTATCTTCTCTCCAACATGGAGATAAAAAAATTCTCCTTCACTTTGCAATTGTGGATATTTTTCTAACATAATGTCTACTGTCTCTTTCGCATATTTACGACTCTCTTCCGTTGTAAGCCGCTCTGAATTTATTTCTGTAATGTAGAATGAGTCCAATAAAATGAGCTGGCCAACCTTATCTCCCTGTTTTTCAAGTGCCTTTGTAATCTCAAAAGCCAAATTTCCTCCTGCTGAAATTCCCAGAAATACATAAGGCCCCTCAGGCTGAACTTCTTTTATAAGGCGGATATATTCTGCAATGAGACGGTCCTGTTCAATCCCAAGAAAATTAAAACTATACAATCGATAGGAACCCAGGAATTCAGCAAGCCTTTGATATACAACCCCTAAAGCCACTACCGGAGGGAAACAAAATATGTTCCGGTCTCTTTCTCCCTGTGGATTAAACAACATTCTTTCGTTAGAAAGGTCGCTAGTCTGCGTCTCAGATGAAGAAACTAGGGATGCCAATTCTCGAATAGTCGGTGTCACAAATATCTGTCGAATCGGAAGCTCTATTCCGTGCCCTGTAGCTAGTCTCGCCACAAATTTAATTACACTTGTCGAATCTACTCCCAGTTCAAATAAAGAATCGTCTACACTAATGGAACTATACTCCAAAATCTCTTCCCAAATTCGTACCATAATGTGCTCCATCTCCGTCACTGGAGCTTCATATTTCTTTTGAAATATGGTTTTACCCGATGGCTCTGGCAGTGCTTTCCGGTCTAATTTGCCATTAGGTGTTAAAGGAATTTGTTCAAGACGAATAAAATGTGTAGGCACCATGTAATTTGGCAATACACGACAAATACCTTCTTTAATATCCTGAATGCTCAAACTTGGTTGGGCCACAATATACGCACACAGTACTTTATTTCCTCTTGAATCAGGAGTATACAAAACCACTGCTTCCTTTACTCCAATAATTTGAAGAATTTGATTTTCAATTTCACCAAGTTCTACACGATAACCGCGAATTTTTACTTGCTGATCGTTACGTCCCAAAAATTCAATATATCCCTTTGAATTCAAAATCCCTTGGTCTCCAGTGCGATATAATATTCCAAACTTTGGATGATTTAAGAATGAGAATGCTGTTTTTTCTTCTTCATGAAGATAACCTTTGGCTAGGCCAACACCTCCAATGTACAGCTCACCTTTTACACCTATTGGACAAAGTTCCTGATCGTAATTCAATACATAATAAGTTTGGTTGGCTAGTGGCATTCCGTAAGGTATGGAGGCCCAATCTTCATGGACTTCATATACAGGATAATAAATGGACCAAATAGAAGCCTCTGTTGCTCCACCCATACTTACTACATTCGCGTGAATATATTGTCTGCGAATTTTATCCGGTAGACTGAGAGGTATCCAATCTCCACTAAGAATGGCCAAACGCAAAGAAGTGTTTTTCTTTTGTGCTTCAGACGATCGGTACATACTATCCCAGTAATAATAGCTTTCCTCTTCTTCTCCAAGCACATGGTCCAACATCAAGTCCATTATAGCTGGAACAGAGTTCCAAATTGTAATTTTATGTTCCTCCAGTGTCTTGGCGACTTCTGTAATATCACGTTGATCATCAATAAGCACTAAAGCCGCTCCAACCGCTAACGCTCCAAATAGATCATAAACCGATAAATCGAAACACATGGATGATAATCCAATAATACGGTCCTGCTCATTCACATTGAATTTACGATTTATATCCTGCACTGTGTTCGCTACCGCCCCATGTGTAACAATGACTCCTTTAGGTTTGCCTGTACTACCTGAAGTATAAATCACATAGGCAACATCATCAGGATCATGTTCGACCTGAAGAACCTCACCAGAATAAACGGCTAATTCTTTCTTAACGTAAAGATCCGGTTCTAACATTAATTTACAACCACTGTGATTTCTAATATATTCACGACGTTCCTCTGGATAATCAGGGTCAATCGGTACATAAGCCGCTCCGGCCTTCAATATACCTATAATATTCACAATGGTTTCAATACTCCGATTGGCTAATACACTAATAAATTCACCACGACATACGCCATATTCCTGTAAATAGCGAGCCACCCTATTCGAGCGCTCATTTAATTCCTGATAAGTGATATGGCTATTTTTATAAATCACTGCAGTTGCCTCTGGACAACGAACGACCTGCTGTTCAAATAAGGAATGAAGTGTAGTCCTTGGAATTTCTTCACAAGTATTATTAAAGGCTGCAGTCAGAAGATGATTTTCATGTCCCCAAGAAAAATGATTTCCTGCATCTGAACTTAAGCAAAATTCCAGCAGCATAAAGTACTGGTCAAACATCGCTTTAATGATTTCTGAATCAAAGAGTTGCTCAACATAATCCCATGTGATCGTGAGTCCACCATCTACTTCCAGGACCTGATAATCTAAAAAAACTTGGGAGGTTTGAGAAACCGCTGTTTTTACATCCCCCATATAATAAACAGAATCATCCGTACCTTTCCCTGTATCCAGTAACATGCTTGTGAATACAATGGGCATCGCTGCCTTATGAGTTTCAGCACCACGTTGACGTACTATCTCTCTGATGAATTGAATACCGTCGTAGTGTCTATGTTCGAGCGCCTCCATCAACACGTTTTGTATGGATTCAGCCTGTTCCCAAAAAGATTTCTCTCCTTCAAGCGTGAGGTCAAGCAACATAACGGATGTAAAGTCCCCAATCATCTTATATACATCTTTATGAAATGGATAACGATTAAAAATAGTACAATTGAGCGCCAATTGGGGTTGATTACTCCAGTATGACAACACTTTGGCAAATACAGTACACAGCACTGCAGTTGGTGTCACATGATTTTTTTGCGAAACTTTCTTTAGCTTTTCGTAAAGCTCTCTATTGCAGTGTTTGGTTACCCTTTTGAATCGCGGTTGTACAATTCGGCTCGGTGAGGAAATATACGGTAAAGCAGGAGGATCAGGGAAAAACTCCAGTTTATCCATCCAATATTGCCGATCCCTTTTATATATTTCCGAGGATTTGAAAGCCGTATAAGCCATCATGTAGTCTCTGAAAGTAACGTCCACTCCTTCCAATTCTAAATCAGGATCATGGTAATATTTCATAATTTCCTGATGAATGAATTGAAAGCTCGCCCCATCCGTTATTAACATGTCATAACCAATAAAAAGGTAAATCATCTCGGCAGAACATTGAAAGGCTTTATATTCAAATAGAGGCCACTGATCGGTTTTGAAAATGTAGTGAGACATGCGCTCTCTTTCCATCAGTATTCTCTGTTCCTGGGCTTCCTTGGAGAGATCCTCCATAGGGATAATCTCAATATGATATTCCGGAACATAATCTAATATTTGTTGCTGTCCGCTCGGCAAGATAATCGTTCGTAACATAACATGACGTTCAATAACTTTTTGTAGTGCTCGATTAAACCGTTCCATATCCAATGAAGTTTCCAACTCAATATATACGTGTGTCGACACTCCGCCCATTTCAAAATGATCTTCGCGTCCCATCAGATAAGCCATCTGCACATCCGTTAGCGGAAATGGTTCATACATATGCTCCGGATCAGGTGTTAACTCCGGATACACAATGGCCGCTTGTGTATCTACACCTTCCTTGATCCGTTCTGACAGCTTCGCTATGGTATAATGCTGCAGGAAGTCTCGTAGATTCAAATCGATTCCCATTTCCCTGCTTATTCTGGTTCGGATTTGTACCATCAGAATCGAATTTCCACCCAGTTCAAAGAAGTGATCATGGATTCCTACTCGTTCGACGTCCAATACCTCTTTCCATATTTCCGTCAGTTTCTGCTCTGTCTCATTACGTGCTCCTTCGTATTTCGAATCCATTTGCTGCTCCACATCCGGGATCGGCAGTTCTCTTCGATTCACCTTGCCATTAGGAGATAACGGTAGTTTATCCAATTCCATATAATGCGACGGCACCATATAACTCGGCAGTTCCCGTTGTAAATATATTCGCAGTTCTTCCGGGGTCACTTCCTCCTCATCTGGAACATAGTACGCACATAGAAATACGTGATTGCGATGATCTCTTCGTTCCATCACCACTGCATTTTGGATGAATTCATGTGCCAGCAGGCGGCCTTCAATTTCTCCCAGCTCTACCCGGTACCCCCGAATCTTGACCTGCTGATCCTTTCGTCCTTGAAATTCGATATAACCGGCTGGACGCCATACGCCATAATCTCCCGTTCGGTACAGTCGGCCCAGCTCTGGATGTTCCACAAACGATTCACGGGTTTTCTGTTCATCATTCAGGTAACCTGCTGCAAGCCCCATCCCGCCAATGTATAGTTCCCCTTGTACATCCGCCGGGCAAGGCTTTAGTTCATAATTCAGCACATACATCTGCTGGTTCGCCAGCGGCCTGCCATAAGGTATCGAGGCGGTCTGTCTATCCCATTCCTTGATTGGGTAGTAAATGGACCAAATCGAGGCTTCTGTTGCTCCCCCCAAGCTAATCACTTCTGCATGTGGGCAATGTCGCTTTATTTTCTCAGGCAGCTGTAGCGGTATCCAGTCCCCGCTGAGCAACACCTCTCGAATTCCATCATTGTGAAAGTCAGCCGTTACGCTGGCAAGCACCATTTCCATAATAGCCGGTACGGAATTCCATATGGTGATGCCCTGATGCTCTATCGTGTAGATTACATCTTCCACATCCCGCTGGTCATCAATCAGTACCAATGCCGCTCCGGCTGCCAAGGCACCGAACAGATCATATACAGACAAATCGAAACACATGGAGGACAAACCTATCATTCGGTCGCGCTCATGGACGCCGAATTTATGATTTATATCCTGAATTGTATTGGCTGCTGCCCCGTGTGTTGTGATTACGCCCTTGGGACGGCCTGTGCTGCCCGATGTATAAATCACATACGCCACATCGTCTGGATGATAATCCAGCAGAAGTGCTTTGTCAGAATATCCTGCTAGGTCGGCTGTATCATACAGCTCCGGTCCTACAGTCAGCTTACACTGACTGTGCTCGTGAATGTAGTGGCGCCGTTCTTCCGGATAGTCTGGATCCACCGGTACATAAGCTGCTCCAGCCTTCAAAATACCTATAACATTAGCGATGGTTGCAATGCTCCGGCTTGCCAATACGCTGACATAATCACCACGGCATACCCCCTGCTCTTGCAAATAGCGAGCAATCTGATTCGAACGTTTCTGCAGTTCTCCATACGTGAGGCTTTCATGCTTATATATTAACGCCACTGCTTCTGGACTACGCCCTGCCTGCTCCTCGAACAACCCGTGCAAGGTGCTATATGGTATCAGTTTCTCTGTATTATTGTAGCTCTCCATCAATTTCATTTCTTGTTCAGTAATTTTTATGCAGTTGGTATGCAGAGTTAATGTATTAATATATTGCTTGAACATTGAATGAATTACATTTTCATCAAATAGTTGCTCAACGTAGTCCCAAACAAGCTTTAACGAACCGTTATCTTCAAAAAGTTGGTGATCCAAGTAAACTTGAGATGTCTGCCCAGCACCCATTTTTATTTCTCCTAATTCATACCAGCTAACTTCACCTCTTTCTTTGGTCCCCAGCAGCATGCTTGTAAAAACAATTGGCATAACAGCACGATTACCATAATTATGGTACTTAGATATTTCTCGTATTAATTCAATTCCATCATAATGCCGATGCTCAAGTGATTCTAAAAGACGTTCTTGGATCTGTTTCGCCCTATCCCAATATCCCTTTTCAGACCTAAAATCAATTTCTATAAGAATTACGGAAGTAAAATCCCCAATCATGTCGTTCACATCTTGATGAAACGGTAGTCTATTGAAAACGGTCAAGCTCACGGCTAAATGAGGCTGATTACTCCAAAAGGCCATCACTTCTGCATAAGCAGCAAGAAGAGCCGCTGTAGGCGTGATGTTGTACTGATACGCCTGTTTTTTAATTTTCTCCCAGGTTTCTCTATCGATCTCTTGCTCTAGACGACAAAAACGAGGCTCAGTCACACCGGAGGGATCTGCTTTCAAAGGCAGCTCCGGAGCTGCAGGAAAATCGTCTAATTTATTCAGCCAATACAGTTTGTCCTGCTTATAGGTTTCCGAATTTTTAAAATCCTGCAATGCCAGAATGTAGTCCCGAAATGTACTCTGTAACTGTGATGGCATCCAATTGGGCTCATGATAGAATTTAACCAGCAGCTTACCTATCAGTTGGATACTTGCTCCATCCGTAATCAACATGTCGTAGCTGATAAACAAATAATGAATTCCTTCAGATAATTTAAAAGCTTTATATTCAAAGAGTGGCCATTGGTCTGTTGGAAATACATAATGAGACATTCGCTCTCTTTCTGACACTATCCGTTCTTGTTGCTCAGACGAACTCATATGGGTAAGGTCAGTCACTGTTATTCGATATTCCGGTACGTTCTCCAGGATAACCTGCTCTCCGGTAGGAAATACGACTGCACGCATCATGGGCTGATATTGAATGACCTGTTGTAATGCAACATTAAGTCGGTCTATATCATAGTCGGTTTTAATTTCCGTATATCCATGAGTCGATACTCCGCCCATTTCAAAATGGTCCTCACGTCCCATCAGATAGGCCATTTGCACATCCGTTAGCGGAAATGGTTCATACATATGCTCCGGATCAGGTGTTAACTCCGGATACACAATGGCCGCTTGTGTATCTACACCTTCCTTGATCCGTTCTGACAGCTTCGCTATGGTATAATGCTGCAGGAAGTCTCGTAGATTCAAATCGATTCCCATTTCCCTGCTTATTCTGGTTCGGATTTGTACCATCAGAATCGAATTTCCACCCAGTTCAAAGAAGTGATCATGGATTCCTACTCGTTCGACGTCCAATACCTCTTTCCATATTTCCGTCAGTTTCTGCTCTGTCTCATTACGTGCTCCTTCGTATTTCGAATCCATTTGCTGCTCCACATCCGGGATCGGCAGTTCTCTTCGATTCACCTTGCCATTAGGAGATAACGGTAGTTTATCCAGTTCCATATAATGCGACGGCACCATATAACTCGGCAGTTCCCGTTGTAAATATATTCGCAGTTCTTCCGGGGTCACTTCCTCCTCATCTGGAACATAGTACGCACATAGAAATACGTGATTGCGATGATCTCTTCGTTCCATCACCACTGCATTTTGGATGAATTCATGTGCCAGCAGGCGGCCTTCAATTTCTCCCAGCTCTACCCGGTACCCCCGAATCTTGACCTGCTGATCCTTTCGTCCTTGAAATTCGATATAACCGGCTGGACGCCATACGCCATAATCTCCCGTTCGGTACAGTCGGCCCAGCTCTGGATGTTCCACAAACGATTCACGGGTTTTCTGTTCATCATTCAGGTAACCTGCTGCAAGCCCCATCCCGCCAATGTATAGTTCCCCTTGTACATCCGCCGGGCAAGGCTTTAGTTCATAATTCAGCACATACATCTGCTGGTTCGCCAGCGGCCTGCCATAAGGTATCGAGGCGGTCTGTCTATCCCATTCCTTGATTGGGTAGTAAATGGACCAAATCGAGGCTTCTGTTGCTCCCCCCAAGCTAATCACTTCTGCATGTGGGCAATGTCGCTTTATTTTCTCAGGCAGCTGTAGCGGTATCCAGTCCCCGCTGAGCAACACCTCTCGAATTCCATCATTGTGAAAGTCAGCCGTTACGCTGGCAAGCACCATTTCCATAATAGCCGGTACGGAATTCCATATGGTGATGCCCTGATGCTCTATCGTGTAGATTACATCTTCCACATCCCGCTGGTCATCAATCAGTACCAATGCCGCTCCGGCTGCCAAGGCACCGAACAGATCATATACAGACAAATCGAAACACATGGAGGACAAACCTATCATTCGGTCGCGCTCATGGACGCCGAATTTATGATTTATATCCTGAATTGTATTGGCTGCTGCCCCGTGTGTTGTGATTACGCCCTTGGGACGGCCTGTGCTGCCCGATGTATAAATCACATACGCCACATCGTCTGGATGATAATCCAGCAGAAGTGCTTTGTCAGAATATCCTGCTAGGTCGGCTGTATCATACAGCTCCGGTCCTACAGTCAGCTTACACTGACTGTGCTCGTGAATGTAGTGGCGCCGTTCTTCCGGATAGTCTGGATCCACCGGTACATAAGCTGCTCCAGCCTTCAAAATACCTATAACATTAGCGATGGTTGCAATGCTCCGGCTTGCCAATACGCTGACATAATCACCACGACATACCCCCTGCTCTTGCAAATAGCGAGCAATCTGATTCGAACGTTTCTGCAGTTCTCCATACGTGAGGCTTTCATGCTTATATATTAACGCCACTGCTTCTGGACTACGCCCTGCCTGCTCCTCGAACAACCCGTGCAAGGTGCTAGGTGGAAAAGTCTTGTTCGTATTGTTGTATAATCGGATAGCTTCCTTATTCTCTATTTCAATTTTCAAATTTGAAGAATTCATTGTATTTAACAAAAGAGAATCAATGATTTGCGTAAACTGCCTGAACATACCTTCAATCATTTCTGGCGCAAACAATTCCTCTACATAATCCCAAAATACCCATAATTCATCCGATACTAATGTTGCCTGAAAATCAATATAGACCTGTGAAGTTTGCGTTATTCCCGTTTTCAAGTTTCCTAATTGTTCAAGACCAGGTGTGCGCTCTGTCTTATTTTCAGAAAGCACAGAAGTAAAAACATACGGAATTACTGCCTTTCCATGTCTAATCCCATGATGTCTCACAATATCTCTAATAAACTCAACACCCTCATAGTGACGGTGCTCCAACGCATCAATTAAGACAGACTGAACAGCTCGGGCCTTCTCCCAGAATGACATACCCGGTTTAAATGAAATACCAAGCAGAAGGTTTGATGTAAAGTCACCTACTATATGTTCTACCTGCTCATGAAAAGGATAACGATTGAAGACTGTAAGATTAATGGACAAGTTCTCTTGATTGCCCCATATGGAAAGAAGATATGAATAAATAGTCGCAAGCAGAGCGGATGGAGTCACTCCATTTTGTAAAGCCAGCTGTTTTAAAGAAACCCACTGCTGCTGATTGTATATCTTCTCTTTTCTTTGGAATTTTGGTGACTTTATTTGTTCTGGATCACAACGTAAAGGGAGAACAGGCGCTAAAGGAAAGTCTTCCACTTTATTAAGCCAGTATTTGCGATCCAGCTCATATATTTCAGATTTCTTCAAATCTAAATAAGCAAGAATATAATCGCGGAAGGTGAAGTCCAATTTGGGCAATTCGGCATTTGGATTGTGATAGAAATACATCAGATCACGACCGATAATATCCATACTTGCTGCATCAGCAATGAGCAAATCCCTGCCCATACACAATAGATACTTATCATTCTCAAGCTGGAAAGCCTTAAATTCGAACATCGGCCACTGTTCAGGAACAAACACATGGTGTGACATCCGGCTTCGCTCCAGATGAATTCGTTCCTCTTGTTCTCTTCTTGTCAGAAATCGAAGATCTTCTATAGCCATTTTATACTCAGGCACGTCTTTAAGAATAACCTGCTCGCCGCTTGGCATGATAATCGCCCTTAGCATTGGGTGTCTTTGAATGACTTTATTCAAGCATTCATTAAAACGAACCATGTCAACGTCAGTCTCCACCTCGGTATATACATGAGTGGAAACGCCGCCCATTTCAAGTTCATCATTTCGACCTAGAAAATATGCCATCTGAATATCAGTTAACGCAAAAGGAGCGTTTATTTGTTCTAAATCGGGAAGCGCTGTCGGGTATATTTTTCCACTAAGCTCTTTTGTCCCGCCTGTTACACAATGATTAATAATTTCCAAGAGATGATTTTTGAAATTTAAGGCAACTTCGGTCAGGGTATCTTCATCATACTCATGCTTATTGTATATAAAAGAAATTTTCAACTCATCTTCCATAACTGCTGCCGTTATATCAATGGAGTAACTTCGCTCTGATTGTGGATCAAGCATTTGGCCCTGAGGCATATCAGTAAGCGTAAAAACTCCCTGATCTATACTTTGAGAAAATTCACCTAAATAGTTAAAGCAAACTTCTGGATTGAGCTTCCACTTCATTAATTTTTTGTGTTCCAGAGCAGTAACATATTTTAACAGACCATATCCAATCCCTTTTTTCGGGATTTGGCGTAATGTTTGTTTTATATGTTGAACAGTATCCTGAACACAACAAGATGGCGGAAGATCAATTACTACAGGATACATCGTTGTAAACCAACCGATTGTCCGAGAAACATTAATATCAGAAACTATGTCTTCTCTCCCATGCCCCTCTAAACCGATTAGAATCTGAGTATGATGTGTCCAATCTCGGAATGCACTCCCTAATGCAGCTAACAATAAGTCATTAATTTCCGTATTGTAAGCCTGATTGGAATGACGAAGCAGATTGTCTGTGTCCTGCTTGGATAGTTGAATATTTATCGATCTTGTATCCTTGATAAAGTTGGTCGAACATGTGCGATCCTTAGGTAGAGGCTCAATATGCCGTTGATCCATATTCATCCAATATGGAATCTCATCAAGTAATATCGGACTGTTCGCATACTCCTCCAGTGCACTAGCCCAGCTCTTATATGAAGTAGTCTTATATGGTAATGAAGGCTTTTCTCCCGAACTAAGCTTTTTATAAACCTGTGTGATATCTTCCAGTAATATTCGCCAAGAAACACCATCGATTACCAGATGGTGCGCAACCATAAGGAGATAATCTCCTTCTATGGTTTGGAATAGCCCCGCTTTCAGTAGAGGACCTGTAGTTAAATCCATACTCTTTTGAATCTCTTCTGAAAAATTTGCGATACGCTCCCTTACATCTAGTTCACTTGATAGATCCATAACCTGCAACCAAGCTGGCTCTTTTATGTCCTGATTTGTTTGTACAATAGAGTCTTGCTCGCTTGCATACACCATACGCAGAGCATCATGATGATAAATAATACAATTCATCGTTTCTTGAAGGGTCCCAGGTTCAAAACCTTCTTTTCTATACAACATAAAAGACTGATTCCAATGATGACGTTGTATCCCCTGATGTTCAAAAAACCATTTTTGAATTGGCGTAAGCGGAACGATCCCCTCAACAACACTCTGATCTACAACTTTGGTTTGTATAGCTAACACTTGAGTTAATTGTGCAATCGTAGGATTCGCGAAAATATCTTTGATTCCGATATGCACATGATGACGTTGTAAACGTGACGACACTTGAATGGCTTTGATAGAATCTCCTCCGAGTGCAAAAAAATGGTCATGAATGCCCACTTTTGCTACCCCCAGTACTTCTTCCCATATCTCTGAAGTCACAGTTTCAATATGATTTCTTGGCGGTGTGTAGCTAGCAGATACCTTTACTTTGATGTCCGGTACTGGTAAATTCCTACGATCAATCTTTCCGCTTTGCGATAGAGGAAATCTATCTAACTTTATAAAATAAGACGGCACCATATAATCTGGAACCCGTTGGATAAGATATTCTTTTATAGAATTTTCATTGATAGATCGGGACTCCATAATATATGCGCATAAATATCCATTATTTTTGGCATCCATATATACTGTGACTAATGCCTGCTGTATACCTGGATATTGATGCAGAACGTTTTCTATTTCTCCAATCTCAATTCGATACCCACGGATCTTAATTTGAAAGTCTTTTCTTCCCATGTACTCAATATTCCCATCACTCTTCCATCTTGCTAAATCGCCTGTTTTGTACATTTTTTGACCTGCTCTAAATGGGTCCCTTACAAATTTCTCTTCAGTTGCTTCTGGAAGATTCACATATCCTGCTGCTACACCTGTACCCGAAATACATAATTCTCCTGCTACTCCAATTGGCTGCAATTGACCATCCTGATCTATTATATGCATTTGAATATTATCGATCGGCTTGCCGATTGGTATGGAATCCATCTCAAAATCAGAAGGACAATCAAAATAAGAATCATGTATAGTGCCTTCAGTCGGTCCATATAGATTAGAGAAAACAATGTTTCTATCTCTTCTCCATCTATCGTTAAACCGTTGAACATGCCAGCATGTCAGTGCTTCTCCACTGGTGAATACTTTTTGTATAGACGATAAACGCTGAATATGTCCCTCTCCATATTCCAAATAGTCTAAAAATGCATGTAACATGGATGGAACAAAGTGGATCACAGTTACTTTTTGTTGTTCAACTGTGCGGATTATGCTCTCAGGATCTTTTTCAGCTCCAGGCTCCAATAAACATAGGGTGGCAGCGCCCTGGAAATACCACCAGCACAATTCAAACACAGACACATCAAAAGTGTAAGATGTTTTTTGCATAATAATGTCCACTTCTGTGATCGAATACTTTCGTTGCATCCACAACATATTGTTGACAACGGACCGATGCTGAACTATAACCCCTTTTGGTTTGCCAGTAGAACCTGATGTGTACATAATGTAAGCCATATCCTCAGGTTTATTAACACAATTTAGATTGGTGTCATCCTCGTTATCAGACAAGCCTACATCCATAAGCAGGATTTCTGTTTCAAAACCTGAGAGGCATTCCTTCCACTTTGTCTTTGTTAAGACAAGGTTGGTTACGCTGTCTTGTAGCATATACCGAACCCGCTCTTTGGGATAAGCTGGATCGATAGGTATATAAGCCCCACCAGCCTTATGAATCGCCAGTATAGCTATGATCATTTCAAATGATCTTTCAACCATTATTCCAACGCTCCGGTTACTACCAACCCCCTTGCGTCGTAGTATTCTGGCTAGCTGATTGGCACATTTGTTGACCTCTTCATAACTCATATTTTGTTCACCTAAAATGAGGGCAGTTTTATTAGGATAAGCTATAACTCTATCCTCAAAGTATTCGTGTAAACATTGTTGACCAGAGAAAGCTTGGTCTGTGTTGTTGAATTCTGTTAATATACGTTCTTTTTCATCGGGTGTGAGAATTGAAATGTTTCTAACAAGTATGTGTGGATTTTCAGTGATGGCAGTAGTGACCGCACGAATATGTCCGGCAACCTTTTGCATATCCTCATGCGAATAGCAAAATGTATTATACTTTAAACATACAGAGATTTCTTCGGAGGGGATGATAATGATATTGAAATCATAGTTTGTTTGGTCCTTTAATTCAATATCATAAATTCTCAGCTCATGTGCATGCTGTCCGTCTAATAAATTGAATTCCAAAGGCACATTTTCAAAAACTACAATATGATTGATTAAATTCTCTTTTAATAGCGTAGCCGCTTGTATCTTCATCAGAGGATAATGACTGTGCTCTTGGGAGTCAATCATTTGCTTATGGATGAGTATCAACAGATCTTCAAAATCGATGTCTTGCTCAAATTTTATTCTTACTGGATTGGTATTAATAAATATTCCGATCATTTGGTCGATTCCGGAAACTGCTGCATGCCTTCCTGAAACGACTGTTCCAAAAACCACATCATTGGTATCATTATATCTTTTTAGCACAATACTCCAGATTGCTTGAATAACAGCATTCATTGTTACACGATAGGCAAGTGCCAATTCCTTAAGTTTTTTAGTCATTTCCCGATCGAAGGTAAACTTAACTTGTTCCTGCAAGTAGCCTTCCTTTTTCTGTTTGGGTTGCCATGGTAGAGCAGTGGACTGTTCAATCCCCTCTAAATATTGGTTCCAGTATAAACTTGCAGAATCTTGATCCTGATGATTAAGCCATTCGATATAATTTTGAAAAGAGTGAATTTCCCTTAGAACAGGAGATCTTTGCGCAGATAAGGCACTATATATTTCAAAAAGCTCTTGTACAATCGCGCTCAAGCTCCAACCATCTACAATAATATGATGAAAGCTTAGCAGTAAACGAAAATGTTGCAGATTCGTCTGGAATACCGCAAGCCGAACAAGCATTTCAGCAGTTACATCGAAGCCTTTCATTTTTTCCTCATCAGCATAATGAGAGATATACTCCATTTGGCAATCATGATTTTTTTCAGTTAAATCCTGAAAAACAATTTTATGTTCCAGATGGTCTACGACCATTTGAATGGGTCGCTTCGCTTTATCGACATTAAAAAGCGTACGGAAAACATCATGTCGCTGTACAAGCAATTGCATACTCTTATTCATAATATCTAGTGAGAGAGGCCCTTCCACACTGAAAAAAAGCTGAACTATAAAATTCCCCTGATTTTCTTCACGCAATGTATGATATAGAATTCCTTCTTGCATCGGTGTTAACGAATAAATCTTTTGTAAAAGTTGTTTAGACGACATGACTAGTTCCCCCTGTTAATTGATCTTAGAATTCAACTCTGTTTGAAGTTCGTGCAGATCACTTGCGGAAATCCCTAATTCGTCATAGCCATTTTGGATCACAGTAGTATTCACAGACTGGGCCTGCTTAGATTGTCCCTTTATAATAAAGGTGCTTAAATCCGCTACGCTCGGATACTGGAATATATCTTTGGTAGTTACTGTAATATCTTTCACTCGGAGTTGCGCCGAAATTTGAATCGCTTTTATTGAATCTCCTCCCAATGTATAAAAATCCTCGACTACACTTATGTTTTCAATCCCCAACACCGTTTCCCATACACGGGCTATCGTCTCTTCAGTACTGTTCCTTGGACGTATCGCTTGATTCTGAAAAAGCTGGCTTGTATTAGGAATTGGTAGTTTTTTATAATCCACTTTGCCATTTGCGTTTAAAGGCAACTTCTTTACCTTTACAAAATAGGCAGGGATCATGTAGTTCGGCAATCTTTCGGATACCCATTGCCTGATTTTTTCGGTATTCATTTCTTGATCTGCAGCAAAATACGCACATAAGCGCTTATCTCCTTGTTTATCTGCCTGCTCCATGATGAATACTTCTTTAATGGCCTGATTTTCAAGGATACACTTTTCAATTTCACCTAATTCAATTCGGAACCCCCTAATCTTTACCTGATGGTCATTACGACCTGTAAATTCAATTTCTCCGTTTGCAAGTCGTCGCCCTAAGTCACCTGACTTATATAATCGTTTATCATGTAGATAGAAAAATTTCTCTTGAGTTAATTGGTCATTGTTGAGATAACCTCGTGCGAGGCCTTCTCCAGCAATACACAGTTCCCCAACTGCCCCAATTGGCTGCTGCTGATTATCCGAATTAAGAACAAGCACCTCCGTATTCTTAATGGGTCGGCCGATCGGAATCGTAAACATCTCCTCATTAACTTCTTGAACTTCATGATACATCGCATAAACGGTACTCTCTGTGGGGCCATACATATGAATAAATTTCCCTTTACCCATCAACTGAAAAGCTTTATTTACATGTACTATGGATACTCGCTCGCCACCAAAAAGTACCTTTCTTACATTGGCCAAGCAATGAATTTCAAGGTCTACGAGTGTATTAAAAAGGGCCGTTGTCACAAAAAAAACGGAGACATTCTCTTTTAAAATCAATTGGGCTAACTCAGATACATTAAGCATTGTCTCTTTATCTACTAAAACAAGTCTTGCTCCATTCAAAAGGCTCCCAAATATATCAAAAACAGACCCATCAAAAGCAAAGTTGGACAATTGGAGAATGGTATCTTGTGGTGTAATTTGTACATAATCTGAACTTTTCACAACTCTCATTACATTGATATGTTCAATCATGATTCCTTTAGGTATACCGGTCGAGCCAGAAGTATACATTACATAAGCCAATTGATTAGCCTCTGAAATACGTATTGGATTACTCTTATCACGATCATCTGTTTGTTCCAGCACATCCTCAAGAACCAAAATCCGATGTCTTTCGGAACCTTCCAGTTGTGCTATTAGCTTTGTAATTATAGAAACGTTTGATCGCGAAACTACAATGATTGATAAGTTAGCATCCTGCACAATAACCTTTAACCGCTCACTTGTATTTTCCGGATCAAGAGGAGTATAGCCCGCATTGGATTTCAAAATGCCCAGTATCCCAATAATCATCTCTGGTGAACGCTCAGTAAGTAGTCCAATTAGTTGATCAGGTTGAACACCTAAATCTTGTAAAACATAGGCAAGCTTGTTGGCTTGCTTATTTAACTCTTCATAAGATATATGAGTTTCTCCATAGGTAAGGGCCGTTGCAAATGGCGCAACTTCAACTTGTCTTTCAAATAAATCTGCAAGTGTTTCTGTACCGCTGCACTCCATACTCTTTGAGTTTCTCAGTGCAATAAGTTCGATTTCCTCATCAGCACTCAAAATACAGATATTTTTCAAACAAGCAGAAGGTTCACTATAGATTTTCATTGCGACATTATATATATGATTTGCCATTCTTCGCACAGTATCTTCAGAATGAATATTGGAATTATAGATAAATGTTATGTTTGTTTCATCTCCCGGAAGCACTGTAATACTTAAGTCATAATTAGTATGTTCTATAACATCAACTTCCTTAATATTTACATCCACTTCCGCTAACAGATGTTTCCATGAGGAATTTAAAGGCGTATTATCAAACACATAAATATGATTAAACAGGCTTTGTCCGATCGACTGATTTTGAATCTGTGAAAGTGACAAGTGCTCATAGGGCTTAGATTTTAAATTCAGATGATGAATATGCTGCATTAGTGAGGTAAAAGTTTGGTCTCCCGCTGATTGTATACGTAAGGGAACTGTATTAATAAACAATCCTAGCATTCGCTCAACTGCTGGGATCTCTGGTGGCCGTCCTGCAACAACTGAACCAAATACAACATCGTTACTATTATTATATTTTTGCAGCACAATCCCCCAAAGACTCTGATAGACCGCGTTTAATGTAACTTGGTTGTTTCGAGCCAATTCTTTTAAGAAATTGGACAGTCGACGCTCTAATTGAATAGAATGTTTACCCAAGCTATAATTTTGAACTGATTTTTTTCCATTACTGCGTGTCTGATCTGGTAGAATGGAGCATTCTTCAAATCCGCTTAAATAATCTTTCCAGTATTCAAGAGCACTGTCTTGGTCTTGTATTGCCAACCATTCTATATACTGACTATAAGGCTGTTCCATACCAATGGATTGGCTTTGTCCTTTAACTAAAGAAGTGTAGATTTCAAATAATTCGCAAAGGATTAAATCGGAGCACCAGCCATCCATTAAAATATGGTGAAAAGTGAGTATACAAGTACTTTCACCAGGGCTTGTCTGTAGCACGGATAGCCTGATGAGCGGATCTTCCGTTAGGTTGAATCCTTGCTGACGATCCTTTTGTAAATAATGCTGGATCCACTGTTTTTTATCCAGATTTGATATATCAGCTCTGCTTTCATAAACAAATTGAAGAGGTCTTTCCGTCAGCACTACCTGAAGCGGCTGTTTGACCTTTTCCCATAAAAAAGTAGTTCTTAATACATTGTGCCGTTGGATAAGTGTCAAAAAGCTTTGCTTCATAAGTTCAACATTAAGATAACCTTCCATAGTTAGAATTAGCTGTACTAAATAAGTGTTGGGATCTGTATCTGACAGAGAATGATATAATATGCCTTCTTGCATGGGGGACAGCGTATATATATCCTGAATTTGTTCTTTTGAAAACGGGTTCACTCTACTCACCTGCCTAATCTAGTGTTTAGAATTTAAGGAACTGAGAAGCACATCATAAATCATATCTAAATCCTCTTCCTTTAAATTTTTTAATGTAAAGTCACTTGGAGTGCGCAACTGCTCCTTCTTGTCTATACAATGCTGAATAGTCCTGATAAGATGCTTTTCATATCTTCCAGCCAAATGTTGGATTTCTTGTCCACTAATTCGTGCACTATCATAGCCGATAGAAAGATGCAATTGATCTCCCGTGATATATCCTGTTATTTCAAGTGCATAACACAGTTCATTATTAGGGCTGATATTCCCTAATCCCTCGGGTCCAAAGGAAGCTGCACTGCTGTAAGAAGAGAGTTGGAAATATGGAGAACTTGAGATTGGGTCAAGTTGACCTAAATAATTAAAATTAATTTCTGGCTCAATAGAAAATGCCAAAGGTGCCCTCAAACTTTCCGGGCTAAGATACTTGAGTACCTCATAGTCCAAACCTTTATTTGGAATAGTTCTAAGATTCTCTTTGGTTTTTATAATCCATTCAGACAAATTGTCAGGCTCATACATACATAGAAGCACTGGGCACTGAGATGTGAACCAACCGACTGTACGTGTAATATTCATATCAGGTAAAATATCTGTACGGCCATGGGATTCCATATTGATTACAACTTGTTTGACTTTAAGCCAGTCATACAGAGCTATCCCTAAAGCAGTTATCAAAACATCATTTATATCGGTGTTATATGCATGATGGACTTGGCCAAGAAGCCTTTTTGTGTTTTCTTTTGACAGAGCAAATTTTAAATTACGTTTGTTCCTTTGTGTTGACACCTGTACTTGATCATTTTTCCACAGTAATAATTCTTGATTAACTTTTGCATTAAAATCCAGCCAATAAGGGATGTATTTTACTATTTCCCTACTATTCGAATAATTCTCCAATGCTTCAGCCCATTTTTGGTATGAATCTGTTTTTTCTTGCAGTATAACCACCTGTCTGCCTTTAATAATTTGCTCATAGGACTTTGAGAAATCTTCGATTAATATACGTAAGGAAATTCCGTCCATTACTAAATGATGTATCGACAGCAGCAAATGATCTCCTGACTTGGATCTGAACAGTCCTAAATGTACTAATGGCCCCTTCTCCAAACTTTTACTCCCTTGAATCTCTGAAATTTGGTCAATAATAAATTTTTCTTCATCCTCATGCGGCACGTCGAATACATTGAAATTGAATACCTCGGGACTCACGTCCATGTTCACCTGTTTTAAATTACCGCTCTCCATCTGATAAGTCATTCTAAGCGCGTCATGGTGCTCAACCAGTGTTCTCAAAACTCTGAGCAATGCTTCTGTTTCATAGCGTTCCGGATTATAAAACAGAACAGATTGATTCCAATGATGCTTATCAGTTAACTTTTTTGTAAAAAACCAATGCTGAATAGGGATAAGGGGGACATTCCCCAAAATTTTGCCTTGGTCACTCTTACGGTGAATCTGTTGAATGGACTGGCCAAATTGTGCAATAGTAGGCTGTTTTAAAAGATGATGACTACTGAGCCTTAGATTATGGGAGTTCAACTTTGCAGATAATTGAATGGCTTTAATTGAATCACCACCCAAATCATAAAAGTTATCATATATACCCACCTGGCCTACGCCAAGAACCTCACCCATTAGTAGGCATAGAAGTTCTTCTAAATCAGTGCGAGGCTGCTGAAGATTAGGTTGCTCCGATAAATCCCTGGTTGGCATAGGAAGAGCTTTTCGATCCACTTTTCCATTAATAGTCATAGGAAGTTCAGATAAATAAATAAAATAGGTAGGCATCATATAAATCGGTAATTCTTGCTTGATAAACTGACGCAACTCCGCCGTGCTTATCGTATTTTGGGCTACATAATACGCGCACAACTGCAACTGATCCTGCTCACTCTGAATAGCCTGCACCACTACTTCTGTGATTTCGTTATGTTTAAGTAGAATCGCCTCAATTTCTTCTAATTCGATCCGATGTCCACGTATTTTTACTTGCTGATCTAGCCTCCCACGATATTCCAAATTCCCGTCAGGAAGCATCCGAACTAAATCACCGGTTCTATATATTGTTATTTCCGGAATTGTTGGATGTTGGATGAATTTTTGTTCTGTAAGCTCTGGACGATTCAAATATCCTCTTGCCAGCCCACAGCCGCTTATGAAAAGCTCCCCAATTTGTCCATTATCAACAGGATTCAGTTGCTCATCAAAAATAAAAAAATGCGTATTCGGCAATGACAAGCCTATAGGAACTGAATTGCCTTCAAAATATGCTGAAGGAGCCATCCATAAAGAAGCACAAATGCTCGCTTCCGTGGGCCCGTATGCATTCACATAAGTTGTATACGGACTCCATTGATTTACCAAATTACTGGATGATGACGATCCTGCTGTTATCAGCAACCTTAAATCAGAAATACGTGAAACTTCTAAGTACACTGCATAACTTGGAGGCAGTGTTAAGACAGTTATCATATTTTCTGAAACATAGGATTCAAAATCAATGGGATCATGTATTATTTTCTGAGGAATAATATATAAGGTTGCCCCATTAAAAAGTGCCATGAAAAGTTCCCATACAGAGGCATCAAATGAAAAGCTGGCAAACTGACCGATTCGATCTTTTGAAGTAATATGGAACTTATTTGTCCAAATTGACTGCAAATTTTCAATTCCCTTATGTTCTAATAAGGTTCCTTTAGGCTGTCCTGTTGAACCTGAGGTATAGATTAAATAGGCGAGATTGCTTGAGCAAACATTCCGCTCCAAATTATCAGTCGAGCGATTGGAATACAGTTGTTCAGTCACTACTAATTTACTTAATCCTGGATGATTAGGAGTTCTTAAAGGCCGCTGTGTAAGCAGCAACTTCACATTGCTGTCACTTAGCATGAATCTAATTCTCTCCTCAGGGTAACCTGGATCAATTGCCAAATAAGCTCCTCCAGATTTAAGGACCGCTAATACTGCAATGATCATATCGACGGAGCGTTCCATCATAATTCCAACAATGCAATCAGTACAAACATTATGCTCAACCAATACTTTAGCTAATTGATTGGATTTTTCATTTAATTCGCGATAAGTTAGGCATTTTTCACAACTGACAACAGCGGGATGATCTGAATTAGCTACTACTTGCTTTTCAAATAGACTGTGGATAGTCATATGTTATTCCTCCCTGCCGAGGTTCCATCTTCTATTTACTTGAGTCCAACTTCAATGGAGTGCAGCATAACCTGACTCGAATTTAGTTTGAAATATTTTTTGATTTTCCGGAAATTCATATCACCAATAGAACACAACCCCACCTGCTCCAGCTCAGCTACTTGAGTTAACAGCTGCACCATAATTCCACAGTCGATAGCAGCATACAAATAGCCCATTCCCCCATATTTCGGCATCGTTACCTCACTGTCATAAACCATAAATACAGAAAAAGCTGATGTGCTAAATATTTCTTGATTTTGGGCATAATGAGCTTCTTGTGTGATTACACAGGCGCTGCTTACCATTTGTAGCATATTACGTACTGGATTATAGTAATATAAGCCTGCCTTTACCTTTTCTATACGGGCGTCCTTAACATAAATGAATATATCGATTGGATATAATCCACCATCAGTTGCGTAAAAATAGCGAATCTCCCCGTTAGTTATCGTCTGCTTAAAAACAGAGATTAGCTTTGAAAATGTTTTAAATGGAAGTTTGCGATTTATATCAAAATTACGATAAGATCTGCGATTTACAATCTCTTCTGTGAATGAAACATCCTCTAGAGGAAGTTCATACTCCATAACATTCGAAAATGAGCGTTCAAGCTGTTTTTGTTTGAAGTGATTGTAACGTTCCGGATCAATGAAAGTGTCTTCGTGGTGAGGATTGTGTACAAGATAATTATGCGGATAAAGGAGCTCTTGAGGGGATAAAATTGAATTTACTAATATGCGTTCATTAATTAAATGTTTAATAAAATCAACAAGGTGTTCCTGATTTAAATGAGAATAATGCTCGATAAGAGATTCCAGCTTTATGCCTTTTTGCGTTATGTAGTACAACTCAGGGAATAATTCAAGTGCTATACCAGAGAATATGGAATGCTCAATTTCAACAGCGTCCTCTGTTTTGCACCAACGAACGGATGGAGACCAGAAATACACAGTTTCATTCTGGATTAATTTAGATAATTGCACAGGGGCTTGCTTATGCATAATAGTTCCTCCTCTAAATATGATCATTTAAGGTATCTGGCCACTGACTTATTATGCTGGTTGTTTTTTATGATTGAATATCCATTCCATTTCACTATGCCTGCCGATACACCAACGACGGTACAATTGTCGGGAACATTTTTTAATACAACTGCACCTGCTCCTATTTTGGAGGAATCGCCAATTCTAATAGGGCCTAATACTTTAGCTCCCGCCCCTAAAACAACCCTGTTTCCAATAGTAGGGTGTCTTTTCCCCACGTCTTTCCCAGTGCCTCCTAAAGTAACATTTTGATATATCGTCACATTGCTTCCTATTACAGCAGTTTCACCTATTACAACCCCAATACCATGATCTATAAAAATCCCATCCCCCATCTTCGCGCCTGGATGTATATCTATTCCTGTAAAAAATCGTCCCCAATTAGATAACATTCGCGCAAATAAATACAAATGAACCTCAAAAAGGAAATGGGATAATCGGTAGAATAGCAGAGCATGAAAGCCTGGGTAACATAATACTATTTCAAGCCAACTATTTGCCGCTGGGTCCATTTCTCTAATAAACCGGATATCCTTGATTACCTTGCTTAACATTTCGGATCACTCCCCTTGCAGAAAGTACCTTTCCGATGAAAATGTAAGCATCATTATTAACTGTTCATATATTTCCACCTCTCTTATAGAATAGAAAACATTAATAACTATACATTTTTTAAAAAATATAAAATACTAAATATTTAGTATGTTACACAAGAAATATTCTACCTCCATATTTTCGTAAAGTAAATATTGAATTAATGTTTTTCAGGCTAAATTTATAATCGCAAACTGTATAAATTTAATCAGATTTAATAAATAAAAAAACTTTATTTCGCCAACACGGCTTCTTTTGAAGAGACACAGTGAGGAACGCAAGTAGGCAATAAACCTTTACATCATTGGACTGTAATGATATAATCCGACTATAATCCTTTACTAAACATTTAGTATAAAACATTTAGCAAAAGAAGTTATGAGAGGAGATATCATCTTGAGTACAACACGTGTAATGGTTCTTGGGCTCTTGCTGCAATATGGAGCAATGTCAGGATATGAAATACAACAGAAAATGCAATCAGCACAAACGGATAAATGGGCTTATGTGCAACCAGCTTCCATATATCATGCCTTGAAAAAAATGGATTCAGAAGGAATTGTACAGTTAGAAACGTTAGAACAGACAGGGAACCGGTCCAAAGCTATATATGCTATCACGGAGGCTGGAAAAAGTGAGTTTAGTCGGCTTTTAATCGAATCATTTAAGGAATCTTCTGTTGTATTTCCAACAGCACTGTACACAGCTTTAACTTTTATGAAAGAGGCTGGGCTCCATGAAATTGAGGAAGCTTTAAGTTTCCAACAGCAAGCCATCGAAAAAATCTATAAAGAAATGAAATTAGGGCAAGAACAAAAAGCTGAACTTATGGATATCCCTGTAAACGTTATGTTAATTTTCAGAAATATTTATGATCAATGTGAGCTTCAATTAAAATTTGTCAAACAAATTAAAGAGGAAATCAGAAGAAATTTATGAGGAGGATGTAATAATGAAACTGAGTAAAGGAGCACAAAATAAGCAAAAAGCTGCACTAATTGTTGTCGGATTAGCTGTATTCATTGATATGTTAATCTATGGATTAGTCGTTCCAATTTTGCCAAGGTATGCAGATTCTCTGGGCGCAACTCAAACTGAAATCGGATTTTTATTCAGCAGTTATGCAATCGCATTATTTATAGCTACACCTGTTTTTGGCCTATTAACGGATCGGATTGGGAGAAAGACACCTCTATTATGGGGGTTAATTGGACTCATAGCCTCCACTTTAATGTTTGCCATAGCCCACACTTTCTGGCTACTTGTAGTGGCACGCGCTCTTCAGGGAATTGCAGCCGCAATGACCTGGACAGCAGGACTCGCTCTCTTGGCTGACCTATACCCTTCTGAAGAACGTGGTAAAGCCATGGGCTTGGCATTATCCGGTCAAGCCGCCGGAACCCTTCTCGGACCAACAATTGGCGGTTGGTTGTATCAATGGGGAAGTTACCAGCTTCCTTTTTACTTTGCCATCTCCTTGGCCGTCATCGATGCTATACTTCGACTAATTCTCCTGCATGATATTCCGGAAGCGAAAAATGAAAAGTATATTTCCCCTTTCTCGTTCATGAAAAATAAAGATTTGCTTTTGGTTATTGGAGTGGTGATTATCGGCGCATCCATCCCAAGCGTACTTGAGCCAACATTACCGTTACACCTACAGCACAATTTTAGCGCTAACCCAGGACTTATTGGATTATTATTTGCTATTCCCACGCTTGCTTATGGCCTAGCAACACCTTTTATAGGACAGTTTTCTAGTAAAATCGGCTATAAAAACGGAATTCTCCTCGGTCTACTTATGGTATCCATTGCACTTCCTCTGACTGCACTTCCAGCAATATTATCGCTTCAAGCTGTTATTTTAGCTGTTTTAGGGGTTAGCATGGGTATGGTCCTTGCTCCCTGCTTACCTCAACTTGCTGATATCTCTCAACGAAGTGGAATTCATTCTTATGGAATTACTTTCGCACTCTATAACACGGCATACTCGATTGGCCTTATGATCGGCCCTATTTTGAGCAGTACTCTCACGGATCTAATGAATATTAAGTTCTCTTATTTAATCATAGGCATTATTGTATTTATATACATGTCCGTACTCGCTTCAGCCTTAAGGAAAGCCAAAAATTCATCAAACAATGTAAAGCTAAGTAAATAAGTGAACAAGAATTCATATCCTCACAAGGAATAAAATATAATTTGTATATTTTTACATTATAAAGCATTCCAATTCCTGAAAAAAAGGTATCCCTCAAGCTTATCGCTCAGGAATACCTTTTTTTTGATTCATCTATGGCTTGGCAGGCTCTACCTTCATTTGCGCCTCAAGCGCGAGATTCAGCTTGAGCACGTTGACACGTGGCTCGCCGAACACGCCGGCGCTGCGGCCTTCTGTCTGCTCCTGCACCAATGCTCTCAGTTGATCCTGCGGGATACCCGTCAAGCCGCTAATGCGCGGAATTTGCACCCGTGCCGCCTGTGGAGAAATGTGTGGGTCTAGACCGGAGCCGGAGTTCGTAATCAGGTCCACCGGAACCTGACTGACGGGTACATCCGGGTTATGCTTCTGCCAATCCGCAATAGAGTCCTTGACTCGCTGTATCAAGGCCGGATTCGACGGTGCGTAGTTACTAGAGCCTGAACCAACCCCATTATAATCAACGCTCGATACCCGACCTTGAAAAAACGCCGAATCAGTGAAAGACTGCCCAATCAGTTCGGAGCCAACCACCCGCCCCTCCGCGTCACGGAGCATACTGCCATTTGCTTGCTGCGGAAACAGGACCTGCGCTACTCCTGTACTGGCTAGCGGATATGCCAAACCGCACAAGAGAATCATCAGCACCGAAGTTCGCAAAGCCACTCCAATAACTGTACTTCCTCGCATCTCTTGTCTCTCCGGTTGTCCTTCCGACACAGTCCCGGTCCCTGTATGTTTGTTATGACCTTGTCCGCCAGATTCAGCTTTTTCGTGTGCAGCAAATCTGCGTCCAGACATCATCCGATAAAAACCACTCATGTCGTTCACCCTTTCTGCGCTAAATCCACAAATGCACCAGCAAATCAATGGCCTTTATACCGACAAACGGTACGACCATACCGCCCAGACCGTAAATCAGCAAATTCCGTCCCAGCAGGCGATCCGAGCTCATCGGCTTATACTTCACGCCCTTCATGGCCAGCGGAATCAAAAGCGGAATAATAACCGCGTTAAAGATTAACGCCGACAAAATAGCGGACAGCGGGGAGCCAAGCCCCATGACGTTCAAAGCGCCCATTTGTGGAATGGCTAGCATGAACATCGCCGGGATGATGGCAAAATATTTGGCAACATCGTTCGCAATGCTGAACGTTGTCAATGCTCCGCGCGTCATAAGCAGCTGCTTGCCGATCGCGACCACCTCAATAATTTTGGACGGATCGGAATCCAAGTCCACCATATTAGCCGCTTCTTTGGCCGCGACTGTGCCGCTATTCATGGCAAGACCTACATCGGCTTGCGCCAACGCAGGTGCATCATTGGTGCCGTCTCCGGTCATGGCAACCAGCTTACCCTGTTCCTGCTCACGTCGGATAACCGCGATTTTATCCTCCGGCTTGCTCTCAGCTACAAAGTCGTCCACTCCCGCTTCTCGTGCAATTGTAGCTGCTGTCAGCGGATTATCTCCGGTACACATGATCGTACGGATACCCATTTCCCGGAGCTGATCAAACCGTTCCTTCATGCCTGGCTTCACTGTATCCTTTAAATAAATAATACCGTATATCTGATCATCTAGCGCGACTGCCAGCGGTGTACCTCCTTCAGAGGCTACCTGATTCGCTTTTTCCTCCAGATCGGCTGGAACACTGCCATTTTGCGATACGATCCATTGCCGAACGGAATCCACTGCGCCCTTGCGTACCTTTCGTCCATCGGCCAGATCCAGACCACTCATCCGGGTCTCCGCCTTGAATTCGATAAAGGTTCCACCTGCCGCCAAGGATTCATCCAACGCATGCTCCTGTTTGCGCATCAACTCGAGAACCGAGCGACCCTCTGGCGTCTCATCCTTCATAGAGCTAATTGCTGCCCACTTCACTAGCTCTGCCTTCTCCACGCCCTCTACAGGCACGAATTCACTCGCCATCCGGTTCCCGAAGGTGATTGTACCTGTTTTATCCAGAATCATCGTGTTGATATCCCCAGAAGCTTCTACCGCCTTGCCTGACATGGCTAGCACATTAAACTGGGTGACCCGGTCCATACCGGCAATCCCGATGGCTGACAACAGTCCTCCAATCGTGGTTGGAATCAGACAGACTAGCAACGAAATCAGCACAGGAACAGGCAAATCAATGTTAAAATGACGGGCAATCGGCGCTAGCGTAACTACCACAATTAGAAAAATAATCGTCAAGCTAATCAGCAAAGTGTTCAGCGCAATCTCATTCGGCGTTTTTTGCCGCTGAGCGCCTTCCACGAGCGAAATCATTTTATCAATAAATGTCTCGCCCGGCTCTGTCGTAATCCGCACCTTAATCCGGTCACTAACCACTCGCGTTCCGCCGGTTACCGAGCAAAAATCACCACCCGATTCCTTGATGACCGGAGCCGATTCTCCCGTAATTGCAGATTCATCCACCGAAGCCAAACCTTCAATGACCTCACCATCGCTTGGAATCATTTCGCCCTGGGAGACAATAACTACGTCCCCCTTACGCAACTCGGTTGAGCTAACCACCTGAATGTCATTTCCGACGAGCTTGTTAGCTTGCGTATCCTGCTTGGATTTTTTTAAAGAGGCAGCTTGTGCCTTACCCCGCCCCTCCGCGAGCGCTTCGGCAAAGTTGGCAAAAAGCAACGTAAACAACAGAATAACAAACACGGCCAGGTTAAAGCCCATTTCCTTGTCAGTTCCAAAATAACCGGGAAACAGTAACATTAGCAGCACGACCAATGTACCGATCTCCACGACGAACATGACAGGATTTTTCATCATCATCATCGGATTTAATTTTATAAAGCTATCCTTGATCGCATGCTTCAAGATGCTTCTGTCCAGCATGTGTTTGCGTTGTTCCTTCATGGTCAAACACCCCGTTCATCCATTCTCATTTTCTTCTTCACATGGTCAAAAATTCAGCAACAGGTCCCAATACGATGACAGGTAAAAAGGTCAACGCACCAATCAGCAGCACGACTCCGATCAGAATGGCTCCAAATAACTTGTTGTCCGTGCGCAGTGTCCCCGTCGTCACCGGAGTCGGCGCTTTGGCATTCAACGAAGCCGCCACAGCCAACAATGCAATCATAGATACATATCGCCCGAAGAACATAACCATCCCCGTTGTGACATTCCAGAATACGTTGTTATCTGAAAGACCTTCAAACCCCGAACCATTATTTGCGGCAGATGACGCATATTCATAGAGCACCTGAGTCAACCCGTGATAGCCAGGGTTAGTGACCGCATCATATCCCCAATGACTCATAAACGCAAGCGCAGTTGGGGCGAGAATGAGAAACGGATGTACCAAAATGGCAACGGCGATCAGCTTCATTTCCTTGCCTTCAATTTTCCTTCCCATAAATTCCGGAGTTCTCCCGACCATCAGTCCGCATATAAACACACCCAGAATCGCATACATCAGCATATTCATCAGCCCGACACCCTTGCCGCCAAAAATGACGTTTAGCATCATTTCTCCCAAAGCAGCCATGCCACCTAGCGGGGTTAGTGTATCATGCATATTATTGACCGAACCTGTCGTTGCCGCTGTTGTGACCGCAGTGAATAAAGCCGATTGTCCAATACCGAAACGAACCTCTTTCCCTTCCATGCTTCCCTGAGAAGCATCCACACCCAGTGTCTGGATTAACGGATTACCTGTCTTCTCAGATACATACGTAATGGATAGAAAAATAAGAAACAATACCATCATGGAGCTAAAAATAATCCAGCCCTGCTTACGATTACGGGCAAACAATCCAAAGGTATACGGCAACGAAGCCGGCATTACCCACATTGCCAAAATTTCCAGCACGTTCGTCCAAGGACTTGGATTCTCAAAAGGATGCGCAGAGTTAGCTCCCGCATAACCGCCCCCGTTCGTCCCCAAATGCTTGATGGACTCCAGAGAAGCAATGGGTCCCATAGAAATTTGCTGTTGTGTTCCGCTCAGCGTCGTAAGATCCGCCGTAGGCTGTAGCGTCTGCGGTACCTTCAATCCGACCAGCACCAGCGTAAGCACAAAGGCCAGCGGCAGGAAAATCCTTATAATAGCTTTAATAAAATCTTGAAAGAAATTGCCCATCCCTTCACCGCGCCGCGTCAATCCTCTCATAAAAGCCGCAGCAACCGAAAAACCGGAAGCAGCCGAAGTGAACATCATCATCGTGACGAACGCCATCTGTGTCAGATACGTAAGCCCGCTTTCTCCGCTATAATGTTGGAGATTCGTATTCGTCATAAAGCTGATTACCGTATTAAAAGCTAGTGATGCTTCCATATTACTGTTTCCAGCCGGATTACCGGGAAGCATTCCCTGTAAACGCAACAGCAAGTAGCTGATTGCCACAAGCACGGCGTTCGTAGCAATGAAACTCATAACATACGTAGTCCAACGCATGCTCTCCACTTTCTTCAAGCCTACTACCTTATAAATCAGCTTTTCTGTTCTGCCAAAAATCCGATCCGTCCGATTCGGTTCATTCGAGAATACATGATACATATATGTACCCATTGGCTTTACCAAGAGCAGCAATATAACGATCACAATTCCAATTTGAAGCAGCTCCATCCTCTATTCCTCCTTCAAAATGCTCCTGCGTTTGGAACAACAGACCCGATTCAGACCATCTATGAAGTGCACACGTTTGCGAAAAACTGCTACCAATATGCTTTAATGCTCAGATCTGTTGTTCCCGCCCGCTCTATCCCTACAAGTGACTAGAACTTTTCAGGGTTCAGGAGTGCGTAGATTAAATACATAAACACAATAGCTGTAAGCCCGAGTATAACGATCATCCTCTTCGTCCTCCTTTAGAGGTCTGCGCATCACACCAGCGTACAAACAGCAGTATCACTCCATAACTCACAGCCATGACGAGCAGCATGTATATATCCATCATGTTTATACCCTCCGTATCGGTCCTCAGATCGCCATTCTTATTCCATCATAAAATCATAAAACAACTATGTCATAAGTGCTTATCCGTTCAGCAGAAAACCCACCTCTCCGTTCAATGTGTAGATCACATGGTCCGCTCCCAATCCCCGATAAATTCCTTGTGGATTACAGCCGTGTGTAATAACATAGATCGATTCCGATGTTAGTGGTCGACATATTTGCAGGAAACGGCAAGTCAGATTCAAGCTGTTCTCGAACAAATACACACTACCAATTTCTTTTTTTGGAAAATTCCATTTTCCCGCTTGCATGGTATTGATGCGGACAATGTGCTCCACACCCATTTTTTTGAGCTGTCGTTCCTCCTGGGCGCTATTCGTGAGAACTGCAAACGCCAATTTTTTAAAAATAAGCAATTTCACAAAACTTCTGCCCGCTTCATTCGGTGCAGTGACAATAATTAACCGACCTTCCATCAGTAGCTCCTCTCCCGGTATAAAAAGACAACAAAAAGAAGCCGAAGGAAAAAGGCTTTCCTCCGGCTTCTGACATATCCATGATAAAATAAACCATGGCTGCACACGGCGGTTTGTTGCCTCTCCCTGTACGCTTACGAGGTTAGCTGTCGGATTCGGACGTGAGAGTCGCCCTATTTCTGGCACTTGACCGGAAAATTCACCCCATGAGACACACGGCTTCCGAAGCCGTACAGTCTCGATTGGTTCCCCCGCTTTTGCAACTGCAAAATTCAGCGCTGTAGACATTTCGTTGTTGCTTCATTCAAGTTAATTTGAAATTACGTCTTGAATCATACACCCGCGCATGGAAGACTGTAAAGCTCAACTGCAGGGTTATAAATCGGCCTTTAGAGCATAGAAGATGAATAATAACGCTTACAATGCAACTATGCCTCTCACAGCTCCTTCAATCTCTGTTTTTCATCCTTTTTTGAAAATGACAAGCATGTCAATATTGGCGTAGGGTAAAGCGTTATTGGCCTTTTTTTGTAAAAAGAGAAGAAAATACGCTATATGTACCAGCTAAACACCGATTGAACCCACTTTTATAAGAAGAAACACCTTAATTCGCTCCATTTGCGGTGCGATTTACTGTTTTGAGCAAAATACGATTTTACAGCGCCTGAGGTCTTTATACAGCTTTTCCAGACTTGCAACCCTTCTTTGAATTGTCTACAATTTAATTGCTGGATATTGAATGAGGAGAGATGCTATGACCGTTTATGAATATGATGCGCAAACCCTGCAAGGGAAACAAATTCCGTTATCCACATTTGAAGGGAACGTTCTGCTTATCGTGAACACTGCCAGCAAATGTGGGTTAACCCCCCAATACAAAGCGCTACAAGAGCTATATGACCAGTATCATGAACAGGGGCTCGAAATTTTGGGATTTCCCAGCAACCAGTTTGCCAAACAAGAGCCAGGTTCCAGTGAGGAGATCTCCGAGTTTTGCCAGATCAAATATGGTGTCACCTTTCCGATGTTCGCCAAGACAGATGTCAATGGCGATCAAGCACCCCCCTTATTTCGCTACCTGACCCAAACAGCTCCGGGGGTATTAGGGTCCAAAGCGATCAAATGGAATTTTACTAAATTCTTAATTACAAGAGAAGGTAACGTATTTAAGCGCTATGCACCGCAAACTACTCCAGATAAGCTGGCGGGAGATATAGAGAAGCTTTTGCAGCAAAACTGACATTCTTCATTATCACAGTTAATAAACGACCTGTTGCAACCGTGGCTTCCGTGGCTAAAGAATATAACGAAAAATACTTAACAAAAAAAAGCATCCTTTCACGTAAACCGTGTCAGGATGCTTTTTTAACTAGGTCTTGCATATAATGCGGTCGAGAGGACTCGAACCTCCACGGGCGTACGCCCACTACCCCCTCAAGATAGCGTGTCTGCCATTCCACCACGACCGCAAATCATAATGTATTGAGGCAACAGATTTATTATACTCTCTCATCAACTATTTGTAAACAAAAATATTATAATTATTTTAACTTACATATATGAGCGATAATAATACCGTCCTGTATAAAGATAACCGCTTGCTGAACTATGCATTAATGTTGCCCCCTTACGGATTATCAGAACCACCTGGCACTTAACTAAGTAATTAATTTGACAAAATAACGTATTTACGATTGTAAAAACACGTATAAAAGTGTATCATAGTTTCAGATGGTTAATTCTAACATGTTTACTGATGATTATTATAACACACCAATTATTCCGTAAGAATCCGTAAGGGGCGATTTCTTTTGAACAACAAAATGCCTGTCACCTCCTTCGGGTGGGCCATCAAACAACGGCTTGTCGAACTTCGACTGGATCAGAAAACATTTTGTGAGACACACAATATTCCGCCTTCACGCTTGTCCAATCTGATTCACGGCACCCGCAAAGCACAAAGGTACAGAAAACAAGTTGCTGCAATTCTGAACATCGACGATAACGATTATAAGGAGGCATCGCCACTCTAAATCCAACAAGCATTCCAGTTACATACAGGTCATTCCATATCACCAAGAAACCAAATAAACCCGTAAAGCGAACTCCTCCAGTTCGTTTACGGGTTTTCAACCCAGACAATCTTTAGCCAAAAAATCATTCCGGCTTTGTTTTATCCTTCTCACTTTTTTGCTTACGATATTTCGCAAATTCAACATATTCTAAAATAAAATTCTGTTCTTCCGTCTCAAGATCTTCTGCCTGGCAATTCAGTGGCCCCATCACTCCAAAAAAATAAGCAGCCTTCTGCTCCTGAAGTACGCCTTCTCCCGGCTTAATCCCTTTCATTAACCAATCGAGCGATACATTAAAAAAGTCCGAAATCTGAATTAAATGAGTGGTACCCGGCGTTGTTTTCCCCCTTCTCCAATCACCGAGATTCCCTGAACTGATTTTAAGCTTTTCACAAAATGCCTTCTTGGTCATTCCCCGATCTTTAATCAAAGCTTCAATGCGCTGATAAATAGTTTGATCTCCCAAAATGTTTCCCCTCCGAAACAGTAACTTTTTCTGAAATAATTTTCATTTTTCAGCCTTACTCATTAGTAATCCCCATTAAATCCTAAGCAACCATTACCCCATAGTAGAATTGCGCTGGTTTTTCTCTTTACGAAAGCGGGTAAATTCAATATACTCAAGTATAAAATTTCTTTCCGCCTCACTAAGCGGTTCCCCCTGGCAATTCAGTTGCCCTGAAGCGTCAAAAAAATAAGGGTCTTGCGACTCCTTCAGCACCTCACCCTGTATATCTCGACCCAGCATAATCCAGTCCAGACTCGCATCAAAAAAAGAAGCGATTTCAATGAGTTTATTCGTGCCCGGCGTCGTTTTTCCTCTTTTCCAATCCCCGAAGTTCCCTGTACTAATGCCTAACTGCTGGCAGAACGCCTTTTTCGTCATTCCCCGTTCCTTGATGAGTTCCTCGATGCGATGGTAAATAGATTGCATAGAAGTTCCTTCCTCCCTAGCAGGCTCTCAAATAACGATATCATGTTCTCTGTTCCCATTTCAAAGATCACGTATGCTAAAATTACCGAATTATGTATGTTGGTTTCCATTATACCACAACACGCAACAAAAACCGCCTGTTTTCCGAAGAAAGGGCGGTCTTTAAGCCAGTCCACTTACGCCAATCACGTAGCAGAGTTGTCGATTTTAAGTAAAATATGCTTCAATTCATTCAAAGTTTCACTCAGATGCAATAAATCTTCTTCTGGCAGATACACCAGTCTTTCTTGAATTTTATTGGAGAAGGTATGAAATACCTGTTCACAAAAAGCATCGCCTTCCTGTGTAATCGCCACATTCACGACTCTGCGATCCGAATCACACGACTGGCGGTCAGCCAACCCATGCTCCACCAGTTTGTCCAGAAGAGGAGTCATGTTCGGACGTGAGACATTAAGCTGTTTGGATAAATCAGATACCGTAGACGAACGTACTTCACGCAGGAGCATTAGCACCTGAAAGTTATTAGGCGACAAGTGTAATGGGAAATCGAGCGGACCGTAGGTGAAAAATTTCTTCTTCACAATCGGAAACAAGCCCAAAATATTTTCTGATATATTTCCTAACAGTTGAGTGTCCATATTTTTCACCGTCACTTCATAAGTTTATACTTATCATTCTATAACATTATGGCGTTATATTATACTATGGAATCATTATTTCATCATAATCATTACTTTATTACATCATTACACAAATAAAAAAAGCCTCTACCGCGAGAGACTTTTCCGTTCATTCCATTGATGCGGTCGAGAGGACTCGAACCTCCACGAGCGTACGCTCACTACCCCCTCAAGATAGCGTGTCTGCCATTCCACCACGACCGCATAACAAAATATAAATGGTGAGCCATGAAGGACTCGAACCTTCGACACCCTGATTAAAAGTCAGGTGCTCTACCAACTGAGCTAATGGCTCATGCTGTTCATCCAAGCTGTCCGCCATTAGACCAGACCTCAGGAATTCCCCTTAAGCATGCAACATGTAGTCTATAAAGACAACAATGACCCGTAGGGGATTCGAACCCCTGTTACCTCCGTGAAAGGGAGGTGTCTTAACCCCTTGACCAACGGGCCTTATTATTATGCGCCAACTTGGCGACAAGAAAGAGTATATCAAATAGAATAACAAATGGCAATACTTATTTTTTAAATTTTAAAAAAAGCAGTTTTTATCATTACAAAATGCATGTCCACTTACATTAACTTATCTATAATCATCTAATCCCTGAAAAATCATGATAAATGATTGCAATATCACTTACATTTACTTATAATCACTTACGAGATACCGAAATCATTATATTTCAGAGGAGCTTTCTATGTATCAGGAAGAACGAATGTTAAAAATCGTTGATTACTTACAGCTTCATAAGCGTATTTCGGTGGATGATATTTGTGAAATTTTTAATGTTTCACGGGATACGGCCCGTCGAGACCTGGTAAAACTTGAGGAGCATCAAAAAATTATTCGCACCCGCGGCGGCGCCCTTCTCCCTAAACTGCATCACGATCCAATTGGAAATTATAACGAAAGACTACTTACTGTATCTGAGGAGAAACAAGTGATCGGACAATTGGCTGCCAACATGGTACGAGATAGGGATCGTATTATATTGGATTCCTCTACCACCGTACAGGCGTGTGCAGAAAGACTGAATGTGCAGGAATGTTCGGTTATCACCAATTCAATTAATCAGGCCGACGTACTATCTGGAAAAGACGGTGTCTCCATTCATCTGTTGGGAGGCCGCCTGCAAAAAGAGCACCGGTATGTATATGGCTCGTCCGTAATCGCCACTTTGTCTCACTATTTTGTAGACAAAGCTTTTATCGGGATTGGAGGCATATCATCCCACGGACTAAGCCTGATTCATGAAGAAGACGGTATGCTGAAGCATCAGATGATGAAACAGGCGGATCAGGTGATCATCCTTGCGGACCATTCGAAATTCGGAATTAATTTCCCGTATCGTTTTGCTGATTTATCTGAGGTTAATATCGTGATCACCGATCGCTTGCCAGAACCAGCAATGCTGGAAATTTTGCAACATCATGATATTGAAGTTGTTGTCCCCTCATAAAATATGAAACTGCTTAGCTAGAACTCAAGATTTATCACAGAGATATCGAAAGACAGGAGTTGGAGAGAAATGAAACTGTTTGCGATTGATATGGATGGAACACTGCTGAACGAGGAAGGAAAAATAAGCAAAGTGAACGCGGAGGCTATACGCCAAGCACAAAAGCAAGGCGTTCAGGTGACAATTGCCACTGGTAGAGCCGCTTATGACGCCTGGACAAAGCTAGAGGAAGCAGAACTTATAACTCCCGTCATTGGAGCAAACGGAGCAACCGTACACGATGTGCATCGTCGTCAGTTAACCTCTACTCCTATAGGCCGCAGTGAAACGTTTGAAGTGCTGAACTGGCTGCACGACAACGACTTTTACTATGAGGTCATGACAGACCGCGCTATTTATTCTCCACAAAACGGACATCAGCTACTTGCTGTTGAAATGGATCGATTGCTGAGCGCCAACCCGGATATTTCGCTGGATACATTATTACACGCAGCCGAAAAACAATATGAACAGACCGGACATACCCGCATCGCTTCATATGAGGACATTCCACTGGATGTAGAGATTTATAACGTGCTCTGTTTCTCCTTTGATCAAGCCAAATTGGATCGGGGCCGTGAGCGTTACCAAAGTTTTCAGGGCCTGAACATGGTCATCTCTTCAGACCGTAACTTTGAAGTCGAGCATAAGGACGCGTCTAAAGGTAATGCATTGCGTTATCTGGCGAATCATCTGAGCATTCCCATGCAGGAAGCTGTAGCGATTGGGGACAGTTACAACGATATCTCCATGCTGACAATGGCAGGAAGAGGCATTGCCATGGGCAATGCAAAAGACGACATTAAGGCCGTCTGCTCCGAAGTGACTCTGACTAATACGGAAGATGGCGTTGCTCATGCTCTGTTGAACATACTTAAGACAGTTGAGGCTGACACTGTGAAATAGAAGTCATTGGCTGCTTACAAGACAGGTTGACGTCGCTTCATGGCGTACGCAGCACGTTCGTCTCTCCACTTAAACGAATTTCAGTCCACCGTTATTTTCAAAGCAGATCTAGACAAAAAGGACGCTCGCAAGCATCATTACAATGCATACGAGCGTCCTTTTTCTACTTAAAATACCAACGGAGAGAGAGGGATTCGAACCCTCGCACCGCTTTCGCAGCCTAACCCCTTAGCAGAGGGTCCCCTTATAGCCACTTGGGTACCTCTCCATGGCTCCCCGAACAGGACTCGAACCTGTGACAACTCGATTAACAGTCGAGTGCTCTACCAACTGAGCTATCAGGGAACATTACTGTAAATTATCTTACAGTATGGTTAATTTACCATGATTCAGGGGGTGCCGTCAAGTGCCAACAGGCGAAGCTTACCTCCACATTTCCCACAGCGATATCGCTGAGGATTCATCTTACGCTTGCGCATATACTCCTGTTTACAGGAAACGCATACTAGCTTGTAACGATAAGGCTGAGGCTTACGTTCCGTTCTTCCCGGCAGAGTCTGACAATGCCTGCTTCCTCCTACACGGGCCAACCATGCTTTGAAGTCAGCATCTCGATGCTGATAGCCCATCCCGCGCAAATGTAAATGATAATGGCACAGCTCATGCTTAATAATTTTCTCCACCTCAGAACGTCCGTAAGCTGCGAGTTGATGTGGATTAATTTCAATATGATGACTTTTCATAAAATACCTACCGCCTGTGGAAGACAGACGTACATTAAAGGTGGCTTGATGTCGAAACGGCACACCGAAGCTCTCCAGCGAAATGCGCTCTACCCATTCTTGAAGCTCTTCATTACTCATAGAATGGCTCATTGAATGGTTCATTGAATTGTTCAGGGACTTGGACTCCATCCTTACGGTCTCTCCTCCTTTGCTCCTTACTGACAAGCATATTATAAAATAACGACCGAAGTCTAACCCCCAATTCATAAGCACACTTTAGGTACCCACCCCATATGCTAAGCATACAGATGTAACGCAGAGGAGGAGATCGGCTTGCCTCAATGGCTCAGCAATCAGCTCATGCGGGCCTTTTACAAAAAGGACCGGCGCCAAATTAAACTGTTGAACGATTGTTGGTTTTTTTATCATAAAGCACCTGGCGTGGAGTTCGATGCCAACAACGGGTAAAAGCTAAAGGCATCCAAAATGAAAGCCGGAATCTCCGATGCAGTTCGGAGATTCCGGCTTTTGTTAACCCTTCACAAGAAGGTTGCACAGTTTTATTTAAAGTATTATGCCTGCGATTGCGCCTCTGCAGGAGGTTTCATCGTCAGACCAACCCTGCCTTTTTTCAAATCAACATTTAACACCCACACCGTTACGTTATCACCGACAGATACGACATCCATCGGATGCTTTACGAAGCCACTGCGCAGCTGTGAAATATGAACCAACCCGTCACTTTTAATACCGATATCGACAAACGCGCCAAAATCAATGACATTGCGGACGGTTCCCTGAAGCTCCATACCCGGTGCCAGATCCTCGATCTTCAGCACATCCTTGCGGAATACAGGTAACGGCAGCTCGTCACGCGGGTCACGGCCCGGACGCTGGAGACTGTCCAGAATATCCTTCAGTGTCGGCACGCCGACTTCCAGCTTCGCAGCTAGTTCGTCAATGTTGGACACGTTCAGTGCTTCCGTTGCAGCCTTGGTGCCCAGATCGTGGGCATTGATGGCCAGTTCCGCCAACAGGCGGTCTACGACAGCATAGGATTCAGGGTGAATCGGTGTGCGATCCAGCGGATTTTCTCCACCCGGTATACGGATAAAGCCAACAGATTGCTCGTAGGTTTTTGCACCAAGACGCGGCACCTTCTGCAACTGACGACGGTTGCTGAATTTACCGTTTTCCTCACGGTACTTAACGATGTTTTTGGCAATCGTCGCATTGATCCCTGCTACATAGGATAACAGCGCAGAGGAAGCCGTGTTCACATCTACACCGACATGGTTAACGGCTGATTCGACAACGTCCTTTAAGCTTTCATCCAGATGTTTCTGCGATACATCATGCTGGTATTGGCCTACACCAATAGCCTTCGGCTCAATCTTGACCAGCTCAGCCAGTGGGTCCTGCACACGACGTGCGATGGAAGCCGCACTGCGCTCGGCCACGTCCAAATCGGGAAATTCCTCCTGTGCCAGCTTGGAGGCAGAGTATACGCTTGCGCCCGCCTCATTGACAATCAGATACGCTAGACTGCTGTCACCAATGTCCGCGATGACTTCCGCTACGAATTGCTCTGTCTCGCGCGAAGCGGTTCCGTTACCAATGACAATCAATTCGATCCCGTATTGGGCAATCAGCTGCTTGAACTTTTCAGCAGCCTCGCGCTTCTTGTTGTTCGGTGGTGTCGGATACGTCACAGCCACTTCGAGCAGCTTGCCGGTGTCATCGACAACCGCCAGCTTGCAGCCTGTCCGATAGGCCGGATCGACACCGAGCACACGTCGGCCCTTGATCGGAGCCTGTAGCAACAGGCTGCGCAAGTTGCCTGCAAAAATGGAGATCGCCTGCTGCTCGCCCTTCTCCGTCATTTCAGCGCGCACTTCACGCTCGATAGACGGCGCGATAAGTCTTTTATACGCATCCTCAATGACACTGCGCAGCAGATCTTGCACGACAGACGATCCTTTAATCACTTGGCCTGCCATGTAATTGTAAATAGAATCTGGCACTACCTCCAGACCAACCTTAAGAATGCCTTCCCGCTCCCCGCGATTAATCGCCAGAATACGGTGAGGTGGCATTTTCTTAGCGAGTTCACGATAGCTGTAGTAGTTCTCATACACGGATTCTTGCTCTGCGTCCTTCGCTTCGGAGGTCAGCATACCATGGTCCAGCGTATATCGGCGTACCCATTGGCGAATAGCCGCATCATCCGCTATATTTTCAGCTAAAATGTCCAAGGCTCCTTGGATGGCCGCCTCAGCGCTGTCCACTCCCAGTTCCGCATTTACATAAGACTCGGCTTCTTTCAGAGCATCGCCCTGCTTCGGCTGGCTCCAGATCCAGATGGACAGCGGCTCCAGTCCCCGTTCCTTTGCTACACTGGCGCGGGTTTTGCGCTTTTGCCGATACGGACGGTACAGATCCTCCACTTCCTGAAGTTTAACCGCAGAGGTGATAGCCGCCTGCAGGTCTTCCGTCAGCTTGCCCTGCTCATCAATAATGCGGATGACCTCTACCTTACGATCCTCCAGATTACGCAAATACACTACACGATCTTCAATTTCACGTAGCTGATTTTCATCCAGCTCTCCTGTCATTTCCTTACGATAACGCGCGATAAAAGGAATTGTATTCCCTTCATCCAACAAACTGATCGTTGTCCGGATTTGCTTGAGTGCCAGCGACAGCTCTCTCGCCACTTGTTTGACAATCCGCTCTTGGCGTTCTGCTTCGTTCGGCTCCTGCCGGATTTCCGTCTTCGTTTCCTCGTTAGACAAACCTATCCCTTCTTCCTCACAACTCTTGTCATACAGCATGTCTTTCATTATCACAAAAAATGATTCAAAGCGCCAGCAGGTGCCGTTAGAGCAAGCCCTACCTGCATTTTTCATCAGACACGCAAAAGGACAGCGCCCAAGCGCTGCCCTTTTCCCGTTTCACTCGTCGTTCCATCACGCTAAAAATCAATCAAACCGAGACTGATTTGTAGCGAATCGCTCACTTTGCGCATAGTTTCTTCATCTAAGTGGGTGATTTTGTCGGTAAGCCTTTGCTTGTCGATCGTCCGAATTTGCTCCAGAAGAACAACAGAATCACGATCAAAGCCATGCGTCGCCGCGTCGATTTCCACGTGTGTAGGCAGCTTTGCCTTCTGAATCTGAGCGGTGATAGCTGCCACGATCACGGTAGGACTAAACCGGTTGCCGATATCATTTTGAATGATCAGCACAGGTCTGACGCCACCTTGCTCGGAACCGACTACGGGTGAAAGGTCTGCAAAAAAAACGTCGCCGCGCTTTACGATCAATATGGATTACACCCCGCTAACTGTACGGCCCAAGGTGCTGTTTGCATCTTCCTCCGCGTGAAAGGCTTCGGATGCCATGGTCAAGTTAATTTTAGCCATTTCCATGTATCCACGCTGCATAGCTTCACGAATGTAACGTTTTTTACGTTCGCCTACATACAGCTTCATGGCCTGCCTGATAAATTCACTGCGGTTGGAATTTTCCATAGCTACGATCCCGTCCACTTCCTGTAAGAGATGATCTGGCAAACTGATCATTATTCTTTTGGTGTTCTGCAAATTGGCCAACTTCTCTTCCACCCCCAAAACCTTGTCGCCATTGTACCATTATAACGTTATTCCCGGTAATTTATTCAAACGGAATACAAGAATGTATATGATATTCGTATATCATCTATGCTGCATTCCATTATAAACTACGCAGTTCGTTTTCGTACAGGCGTTTGATCCCCGAAATACAAGTGTCAGCGGAGCCTGATGCGTCTTTTGACAGTTATAGCGCTCTTTTCTTTCCTTTATACATATTTCGGGACGTTCTGCGAAAACTCCTGCTTTTATTCGGTAATTTGCGTTATGAAATTAATTCCAGTGGGTTGGAAGAAGCGAGTTCACTCGAATAACAGGAACATGACCTCGTGTGTATACACGCGGTACCCTGTCTGCGATCATGCAGATCACCTCATAGTGGATCGTACCAAGCTTGGATGCCAGCTCATCCGCCGCGATAGTTTCGCCGGACTGCTGACCGATGAGAACAACCTCTTCGCCGGTTTGGATTTCTTCCGCATCTTCTGCGAAAGATTGTAAGGATACCATACACTGGTCCATGCAAATCGTGCCGAGTACCGGGACGCGGCGACCGCGTATCAATACTTCGATCTTCCCACTCAGCATGCGGGAGTATCCATCCGCATAGCCGATTGGCAGTGTACCGATCCGTTCTTCACTGGAAGTCACATACCGGGTGCCATAGCTAACTCCCCAGCCGGGAGGAAGCGTCTTGGTATAAACCACCGCCGTCTTCAATGACAATACAGGCAGCAGTTCAATGGCTTGCCGGTTAACCTCATCAGACGGATACAGACCGTATATACTGATACCAATCCGCACCATATTGGGGGAAAGAGAAGGGGTATCAATGGTAGCGGCGCTATTGGCCGTATGTATAATGGGAATGGTGATACCTTGTTCCCTTAGCGCTTCCGCCACGCCCCGAAACCGATCATATTGTAGCAGTGTATAGCTTTTGTCTTCTTCATCCGCGCGGGCAAAATGGGTGTACATGCCTTCCAGCAGCACCTGCTCTAATTCGTGAGCCTGCCGGACAAAAGCCATAGCCTCTTCTCCAGGCAGCAAACCCAGTCTTCCCATGCCGCTGTCTATTTTGATGTGCACCTTCAGCTTGCGTTCATTTCCTTGGCAGTCCAGTCTGCGGATACCCTCCAGCACTTCTTCACTGAACACAGTCAATGAGATATCATGCTCCCAAGCCGTTTGTACAGCTTCCGGTGGGGTATAGCCGAGTACAAGAATCGGTAGCTGAACCCCCGCATGACGAAGCTCCAACGCTTCATCCAGAAAAGCGACGCTCAAATAATCCGCACCAAGGCGTTCCAATTCCTTTGAAATTTCCACGGCACCGTGTCCGTAGGCATTCGCCTTGACACAGACCAGTATCAGCTTATCCGCTGGCAATGCCTTGCGAAAAGCTTCATAGTTGGCGCCAAGGTGATCCAGGTTGATTTCGGCCCGGGTCGATCTGTATTGTGCTTGCAAATCCAGTCACCTTCTTCAATTGTTAGCCTGTAACATAACCTTTTACCATTCGGAGTGTGGCAAAAGTGCTTGCTTCCAAAGGTTAATGGTAATGTTCAAAAACGTGGCTGTCAATGGCAGGGGGGCTTTACCAGCCTCCTCTACCATCTCTACAATAGAACAGGATATACAAGCGATGCACATCTTAGACTGCGAATGAACAAAAGACGGATACGGGCGGCAGCAGAGCATTTTTACACTCTAGACCGTCTGCATCCGTCTATAAAATTTTATTTACCCGATTGATCCTGTATAGAAGCGGCAATTTGTATCATTTCGCTCACAGGCAGGTCAGCACTGGTGATTCTGAACTCGATTCCGTCATTCATCCAGGTCATCGTCTGCTGTTCGCTTCCGGTCAGCACGGCGAAGCTTCCTCCAATATCAACCAGTTCGCCTGCGGCCAGTGCGACCGCCCGATCTTTTGGACGTGCCTCCACAATGGTATAATTATATGTTCCACTATACCGTAGCATCACGGCATGTGTACCATTATCCTCCAGCTCCGGCGTATCCTTGATCTGTACTCCGGCTGGCGTGTAGGACGGTTCGATCAAGCCGAACTCACCCATCACAGCTTCTGCCGCATCTGTTCCCGCTGACGTTCCGTTTGCAGCATCCGATGTGCCCGGGGTTTGTTGCTGCCTCTCTGCGTTGGCTGCGTTGGCTGCTTTGTCCGGTTTGGACGTATCGTTTGTGGCAGTACCGTCCACCTTGGCTTGCCCTGACGGTTGCTGGACTGCATCCCCTGCGGTCCCCTGCTCTTGTCCGGGTTCGCCAGTCGTCACGCCAGTCGTCCCATCCATCGCACCGGAAGGATCAAGCTGACTGCTGGGATCTACTGCTCCGGAAGATGGCGCCCCTGCGCTACCTGTACTCGTCTTACCTGAAGCCATATTCCGCTCCATATCAAAAGAGTCCTTGTCAAACTTCGTATCAAAAACAAATTGATCGAATTTCAGATCAACAACTACCTTGGCATTCGCATCAGACACCTGTACCTGAGTGGGTGCATAGTCATTTTTGGACAGCCATATCTTTTGTCTCACCAGCGCATGGCTGTTGTAATTCGCTGCCACATCAAACACATAGGATTTATCGTCGGTAGCCAACTGACGGGAGGCATCGCCGATAATGCTGCGAACCAACGTTTCATATAAATATACTTGACCCTGATTGTTTGGCCAGTCGCTTTTGAAACGGAAGCTTTTGTTCAGGCTGGGTGTTAGCACAAATACACCCTCATCATTACGAAGCACAATTTGCGTAACATCCTTTTTCTCGTTCGTCATGGCAATTCGGTAATAGGACGGCTTGCGGTAGGAAATATCCACCTTGTATTCCTGCGGCGTGTCGCCGGTATGCAGCGTCATCAAAGCTGTACCGTGGTAGCTGTTCAGGTCGCTCACCACGTCACTCAAATCTTTAACCACATCGTCCGCGCTCTTCTTGCCGCACCCGGCCAGCAGCAGCGTTACACACATGACCATGGCGAGCATCCATGAAATCCGGCGCATGTCATCAACCCCTTCAGCACATGTTTTAAATGAATTAGTACATGTCTATGAAGGACTTGTTCGATTTATGCAGACTGGCATGACAAGCTTGAACGTATCCTTGCGTAATGCTATAAAATCTTTTGGAGAGTGATCATAAATTCATACAGAAAATAAATCGAAAAACCGATCAAAACCACGCCTGCACCGATCGTAACCCACTTGATAGCGGTTCGATTCATGGCTTTCCGTGTTGTGGCTACGAGGGTCATCAAGCCTAAATCATGGATAAGAATACCAAACAAAATACCTAAGCCAACAATCCACCGAACAGTTAATGAAAAGCAAGCGGTGGCTCCAGCTTCCTGCTGTACGTCAAGGTCGGGTATATTTCGTAGAAGCTGAACGCTGGAACTGGAGCGATGCCATAACCCGACAAAAACTGCTTACTGCACTGCCCAAACTGCTTGGCACTTCATCCTGAGAAGCTGCCATTTTCTAAAGATACTACATTAGACCTTGAATGCTTCCATCTGCCTCCAGCGACATATGCTCAGCTGCTGGGGATTTGGGCAATCCTGGCATCGTCATAGTATTGCCTGTTTCCACGACCACAAAGCCTGCCCCTGCGGACAAAGCAACGCTGGACACGTGAATGGTAAAACCCTCCGGTGCACCTAGCAGAGAAGGTTGATCTGAGAAAGAATACGGCGTTTTGGCCATGCATACAGGCAGTTGTCCAAAACCAAGCTGCTCCATACCGGCCAACGCCCGTTTGGCAGCAGGAGTGTAAGCTACCTCTGCCGCACCGTAAATCTCCTTCGCAATAACACTAATTTTTGCTTGCAAACCAAGGGTATGCTCATACAATGGTGCAAAATGGGCTTTGTCCTCCTGGAGCAGGTTGAGCAGGCTTTGGGCCAGCTTTTCTCCCCCTTGGCTTCCCTGTGCCCACACCTGTGACAGCTCTACGGGTACACCTAGCTTGCGGCATTCTGAGAAAATCAGTTCCAGCTCGGCTTCGCTATCTGTTACAAAATGGTTGACCGCTACCAGTACCGGCACGCCAAACTTTTGCAAATTCCGTACATGCCGGTTCATATTGGCTAATCCAAGTTGCAATTGCTCCAGATTTTCTGCGTCCAGCTCATTTTTAGCTACACCGCCGTTATATTTCAGCGCCTTGGCGGTTACGACCAACAGAGCCGCATCTGGCTGCAAACCGGATTGACGGCACTTGATGTCAAAAAACTTTTCTGCCCCCAGCTCAGCCCCGAATCCAGCCTCTGTGACGACCACCTCTCCCAGCTTCAGGGCTAGCTTCGTACCGATCAAACTACTGCATCCATGTGCAATATTCGCAAAAGGTCCACCATGCACAATAACTGGAGTTCCCTCCAACGTTTGCACCAGATTGGGCTTCAATGCTTCCCGAAGCAGTACAGCCATAGCTTCCACCGCATGCAGTTCCTCAGCTGTTACCGTTTCGCCATCTACGTTATAACCAATCACCATTCGACCCAATCGCACTTTAAGATCGTCCATATCTTCACTTAAACATAATACGGCCATCACTTCTGAAGCCGAGGTAATCAGAAAACCACTTTCTCTCACCGCTCCATTACCTGACCCCAATCCGGTCACAATGTTTCGTAAACTCCGGTCGTTCATATCGACAGCGCGTTTCCACACAATCCGCTCCGGTTTCAACCGCAAAGCATTTCCATGAAACAAATGGTTATCGATCATCGCTGCCAGCAAATTATGTGCTGCCGAAATCGCGTGAATATCACCTGTAAAATGCAGATTAATGTCTTCCGCCGGAACAATCTGGGCTTGTCCTCCCCCAGTTGCTCCTCCTTTCATACCGAAGCAAGGGCCAAGGGACGGCTCACGCAACGCAGCAACGGTTTTATGCCCCAGCGCATTCAGCGCCTGTGACAGCCCGATGGTTGTTAGCGTTTTGCCTTCTCCCGCCGGCGTGGGATTCATCGCCGTAACCAGTACCAGTTTTCCATTCGGGCGATCCTTTAACTGCTCCCACAGGGACGGGTTCAGCTTCGCTTTATATTTTCCATACGTCTCCAGATGTTCTTCTTCAATTCCTGCTTCTTTGGCTATATCAATAATCCTCTTCATCTTTCGTTATGTACCCCCCGTTTTATAAGTCTGACCGATGATGTCAAACCCTGTATCGTTTTATTTTACCAAAGTGTGCTGCTTATTGCGCTATGATTCATTTCATCGCAAGCGTTGCTATCATGTGAGTTATAAAAAAAAGCATCCCCCGCCCGCATGGACTTTGGTGGATGCTCTTTGGATACGTCTCGTTTAACAAACAGCTCTCAAATTAACCTGCAAAGTTAGCAGCGTAATTTTCAGCAATAAATCCCTTAGAAATCAGGATAGCTTGGGATTTCTTAGTAGCAGGGCCATAGCCTTGGGACAGCAGATCATTAATATGTAAGCGATTATATATGAAGCAAAATACAAAGTTGGACGCCCCACTCGTAAGGATCGATACCAGAAAAATAATAACAGCCCACTTCCAATCCCCTCTAAACAACGCAGGGAAAAAACCGAAAAAGAGCGTAGTCCATGAAAAACCTACTTTGCGTTCCTTGATCATTCCAGTTTTATTTCTTAATTTAATCTTCATTTACCCCTTACCTCTCTTTATATAGTCTTTTAGAACTATATTAGATTATATAGGATAGAGGGAATAAATGGAACTTAATTTCGAAAAATCATAAATTTCTCAAATACGCTCTAGTTTATAATGCTTTTCCAGCACTTCTTTAAAAACATCAACAGGGTACTTGTATTCAACAGTTTTGAAAACAATCCGGTTATTCCACTGGTTTTTTTCCAGCTCGCACCCATGCTCCATATCCAGTTCCTTCATAATAAATATAATCTCATCTAAGGTTACCATCACACTATGTCTATTCGTCGTAGTTGCCAGCATCTGCTCGCCTTCCTGTGTGTATGCCTTCACGATCTGCTCATCAAACCCTTCGCTGATCATTAATTCCTTCAAAGCTTGTACAAAAAGAGTCGGCAGGTTTTTGTACTGCGATTTTTTAATCCCAAACAGCGTGACGCTTAAGCGGGATATATCATGCATAAACACAATATTTTTTCTCCGATTCAGTAAAAACAAGCTGGCATGCCAACTATTCAAAGGCGGATAAATATCAACTTGAAGTGGTTCAGTCTCCCATTCCTTCAGCAGTTTTTGTGTTCCTCGTATAACAAACATCGTTGTTCTCCTTTATGACGGTCCTGTGCCGTAGCTCGTGATTAGACATACCTGATTTCTTGTATAAAGCATGTCACGTATATCATAACACCGTATTCCAAACACCGGATTATAAACTCTTTCAGTATAATATAGGGGCTAGCAGTTGCCAGTAATTTGATCACATCTTCTGTTAGGAGTGGAGATGAAATTACTACAGTGCCTTCAGGTTAAGAGTATTTTGAATACTTCTCTGTTGTGGTTAAAGGGATCGGAAGCATGAGCTATTTGAAAAATTAAACTAATTTCAATACATTCCATGTTGTGGTTAAAGTACAGCGAACATGACGGTAAGCATATCATCAACGAATTTCAATACATCCCATGTTGTGGTTAAAGACTGCGAAGGAGTATACATCTCCTGCTTATTGCTTTATTTCAATACATCCCATGTTGTGGTTAAAGGCATTACGGACGCGAGTGACGTTGGTAAGAACCTCCGTTTCAATACATCCCATGTTGTGGTTAAAGCGCGAAAGTAACGCTAAATAAATGCTGGATAACTGGGTTTCAATACATCCCATGTTGTGGTTAAAGAAAATCGTTTCTCCGTCTTGTATCACTTCAAACTGAGTTTCAATACATCCCATGTTGTGGTTAAAGAAATAACATTTTTACTAGTTTCGTTTCTGATATAGAGTTTCAATACATCCCATGTTGTGGTTAAAGTAATGGCGGAGTATCACGCAAGTCCTCGTTACTCGCTGTTTCAATACATCCCATGTTGTGGTTAAAGGAAAATCGTTATGACAAGCGATATGACAAGACGATGTTTCAATACATCCCATGTTGTGGTTAAAGTACCGCATCCTGGGGCGAGCACGTAGGCATTACCGAGTTTCAATACATCCCATGTTGTGGTTAAAGAACAATCGAAGCTATACGGAAAAAGACGCTATGATGAGTTTCAATACATCCCATGTTGTGGTTAAAGTACAGGCGAGCCGCCGAAGCCTGGAAAAATAGTTTTGTTTCAATACATCCCATGTTGTGGTTAAAGTACAGCCGCTATAGCGCCGATTACAGACATTAACGAGTTTCAATACATCCCATGTTGTGGTTAAAGTTTCGGTATCAGCTCCAAATACTTGTTTGTCGGCATTGTTTCAATACATCCCATGTTGTGGTTAAAGGCTAGTAAAATCAACGTTCTTACAAATGCTATTATGCCTATTCTACTACAGCCGCAAGGGTTTCACAAAATTTTCCCAACCGAAGAGGGTTTGTTAAAAACAATTAACAAATCCTCTCAAACCCTTGGCGCTGTAAGGTTAATTGCTTTCCTCCTCTTTAGGGCGGTTGGGAAAATTACAGCAATAAGGACTCCGAATCATTCATGCGGGCACCGATGATTTCCTCGTCGAAAACATAATCACCTGTCATCTTAAAAACGGCAACAAAGTCGTCCCCTTCATCAATAACCTTTTTTAACTCAGCGCGTAGCTGAATTAAATTAGCAGGGGTAATTTCACCTCGAAATACGGATTTCTGAAAATGAACGAGATACTTTTTACATATTTTAAATACCTTACCCACTCGCTTTTCTCCGATGTCATACACCAAAATGACATAGTTATAATTTTTCTCCATATCCTTTACCTCTTTTCCTTTTCCAAAAAAGGAACAAAAGGCGTTCCTTCGACGATATGCTTTTTTAACTTATAAGCATCATATTTAATAGCAGATAAATAGCTGACCTTCCGTTTAAGCGTGCCATGATCGAACACCTGCTTCATCCGATCTTCAAGCGCGGTGATAAATACATCGCGACCCGTCCCATTTAAAATACAGTAATTATAATCCTTTTCAAAATGCTTATTAACCTGTATTCTTCGATTGTTCACCAATTCAAAAATAGTACGGTACACCAACAATGGCTTGAACGGCTCAGACAAATCCAGACTGAGGGAAAATCGTCGATCACTCGGTTCATGCAGGAAACTGATACTCTGGTCCAGATGGGTATGGTAAATTTGTGAAATCGTTTTCGTGTACAAAATGGTATTACCAAAGCTAATTAGTGCATTCAGCGGATTGTCCGGCGGGCGCTTGACCCGCTTATTCATTTTAAAATCTTCAGGCAGGAACGTCTTAAATGTGTCGTAAAACCGTCTCCAAATCTCCCCTTCCACACTCAACAGTCTCGGAATATCCTCCATTTTATCTAACAATCGTGGTACATCTTTTTTCAGCCAGTCCAGATATGGTTTGATCTCCTTGTTGCCATGTTTATAATAGTGATACAGCACTTCATGGATGTTAGCTGCAATGGCACCAATAAAAGCAGCAGCAATAGGTATTCTTCTCTCCAAACAGGCTTTCGCTTGCAATAGCTTAACCTTACCGCTCACCCTTGCGTCCTTCGGATAAAAGGTTCCTCTAAAATGACCATAGTAATCAAAGAAATGGACTGTTATCCCCGCCATCGACAGAAAAGACAGGAGCTTGCTGTTCAACGTTATCTCATTGAGTAAATATAGCTCCTTCAATCCATGAATCGGCAGGTGTACGATTCCTCTTTCTTCACTCCGAAATGTCAGTGAATTATCTTCACGTCCCAAAGTGCCCGGAGTACGTATATATCTAGTAGATGGCGCTGTTTTGGACATACTTATTCTCCTTTCTTATAAAAAACAGTAGGCGAGGTATGCGCAGCGAGTGCATTTCTTCTCTCTTACGGCTGGGTCAGGCTGCTCTTGCCCCAAATATTGCTCCAATTCATAAAGTAACTGGGTCATAGCCTGTTCGGTTGCTTCATCCAGCTCCAGTTCTATAGTTTTACTAGCCTGCTTGTTACGCTCGCTGAACTGGATTTTACCCTTATGCTCCATGCCTTTTTGCTTAAGTACATACATATAGTACAGCGTCTGCCATTTAGTAGCTTCGACATCGGCGTCAGACTTTTTAATCTCGGTCACATAATCACTGGTCAGCTTATCCACTTTGATGCCCTCAATAGCGACTTCGCGGTTTTTCTTCCCCTCACTCTGTAGCTCATGCATGACCTTGCCGATCCGCACGTCCTCGCTATCATCTTCAAAACCCATTCCATTGGCAAATAACCAGCATTGTCTACGACAGTGTACATAATAGTTCACCATCGTTCCGGTAATCCTCATAGGAAAAGCCCCTTTTCATCCTCGGTATACTTGGCACGATTAAACTTTTTGGTTCTAGTTAGTTCATCCCATTCCATATATTGTTCACCGTGCTCCACGAAATATAAAGTACCTATACAACGGGTATATATACCTGGCTTTACTTTTCCCCATTTTGTATACATTTGGAAAACCGGATAAATAAAAGTAAAGTTATTCATTTGAGCACGCACCACGGACAAGCGAATCATTCTTTCGGAATAGTCCATCCCCAACCGCTTGTCTGACAATCTAACAAACTCATCCCACACATCTTGACCGTTCAGCAGAGGAGCGTCTTTCATTGGACAGGTATAGTTCAGGAACAGCGTCACACTTTGATCAGGTATGAGGTTCATATGCTTTTGTACATCTGGAAATTTAAGGTTCTGTACTTTTTGGGTGAAGTCGCCCCAATACTGCTGATTTGGTTTTTCACGAGACTTATTGATTTCATGAATAACATTCTCATAAAATCCACTGAAATCCTTATTTTCAAGCATTTTTTGATACGTTTCTTCCTTAAGATCAAATGCAACACGCAAGTCGTTTTTATATATACCGCTCGCCTGATCACAGTCAAAGAAATAAGCCTGGCAGTAGTCACGCAGACAAGAACGATTCAGTCGTCCCAAAAATTGCTCCTCGCTATCCAACAAAGAAATGTCTTTAAAGCCTACATCCATATCAATATCTACCCCGGCTTCAATCACCTGTGTTGCTACAACGATCACATCACTCAAATAAAAGCTCCCATGTACGTCCTTCCCCAATTTCTGCAACAGTTCTTGGCGATAGGAGAAGCTATCATCCCCGGTAAGCTCATAGACGTCAAAGCCCAAATTCTGCTCTAGCACCAGATTATAAAATTGGCGTGCCGTCTTTTTCTTGATAAACTCGATCACCACCCTGTTCCCTTGCCCATCCCGCTCTCGCTGCTTGATTACAGATTCAACATGCTCCACTACTTGTTCCGGCTGCATCTTGCCCTGTTTCAACAAATTAAAATCCAGCTTCACGCGCTCTCTAAACAACGAATGGGTAAAATAACGATCCCGGTTCTGCACCAGTGTATAGGTTTGTATTGCTTCCTCATGATCTCGCTGCTCCAGTAACAAATCCAGATTTGGCAAGGTAGCGGACATGATAATAATTTTAATGTTCAGAATATCCGCAAAGGATCGCAGAAAATGAATAGTTTCCTTCCACAATTCATTTCGGTAGCTCTGAATTTCGTCCAGTACAATGACACTATTGCATAAATGGGCAAATGCTAGATTGGCCTCTCGTCCTGTCCCAAATAAATAATTAAAAAAGTTCACGTGAGAAGTCAGTGTCACCGGATATTGCAGCAATTGACGCTCCAACAGCACCCTTTTGAAATCCGTGTTGTCTGGCTCCTTGTTATTCCCTTCCAAAGCAGCTTCTGCCTCTAGTTCTTCCTCGGTCACCATCGGAGTAATCGAATTAATAACTTCCACCCGATAGTCGTTTACCTGCTCCTTGTGGAAAATCCCATTTAGCGTCTGTCTTGTCTGCTCGATCAGAGAGTTAAACGGAAATACATAAATTAACTTGTTCAGTCCCAAGCCGCTATTCAGCAAATGCAGTGCCAAATTTATAGACATGTTGGTTTTACCTGAACCAGTAGGAGCTTCGAGATAAAATACAGGCTCTTGTAGTCGCTCCAACAGCCGTCTTTCTGTTTCGATAAATAACTCCGCCCGTAGCTGATTCATCTCAGACAAGCCAGAGGCATCAGGATTTTGGCGATAGGACTCAATCCCCTGCACAATTCCCGTCTGACGATAAGCCTCCAGCATGGGCTCCAGTGGTAGACGTTCTCCAAAATAATGCATCTCCGGTACTTGCTGCTCTATATATTGATACGTTGCCCGAAAATCCGATGCGACCATCGTGGAGTACAGTAGCTTGACCAACACATAGAAAGGAAAAGGGCTGTGTATTTTATTCTGACGTTTATTGCCTTCCAGACGGATGCACCCAAATACGTTATCGTTCTGTAGCAAGTCCTGCTGATCACGATAATAGCGAATATAATCAGGATTCTCTTTGACCCGGTTATATTGATTTTTTATTTTCAACTCAAATTCGTTTACCTGCCCTCCCATATCTTCATCCATATTTCCCAGGTACGTGTGGTGGCGGGAGATCGTATATGCGAATGAATATAAAAGATGATGCAGGAATGCAAGTACTTTGCGTTTATGCTTCTTACGGTTTGGATACAGCTCTGTTGTATCATGCCATTCCTGCACCTGTCGTAAATGAATATGCAAGTAAAGCACAGCAGACAGCATGGAATGGTTACTGTCTCCCAACTCAGCGTTCCTTTTAACTTCATTGTTCTTCATTTTGATACGTTGGAAGGCCGGGTTCACCTTGCCAAGATCATGCAAATAAATGGCTTGTCTAAAATAGTACATGATCATTTGCCTTAATGATTCATCCAGCGGTTCTCCATCTATGCCGAGACGATCTAGCGCCCTATGTACAGCAGCTTCCACACCATTATCCCTCATCAGTATCTCAGCATGATGCATGACCAGATCGCTATGCTCCTCCAGCATTTCATCCTGTTGAAGCCCCTCTTCTTTTGCCGTGTGCGCCTTCAGCCTCCCTTTCCCTTCCTCCGTTAGCCAATGTTGTATGGATACATGAATACGCAATTCGTCTTCCCTCTTTTCCTTGGGTACAATTTTAAAAAATCCATATAAAAAACCGGGCGCTCCCCATCCTGACAATGGAGAATACCCGGTGTTGATTCCATCTACGAAAGCGACTGCCCTTTTTTTAGATAAAATACAAGGTGCGGTCATTGTCAGCATCCCGGTACATTTTTTGTAGATCTTCGGCTTTCAGCTCATCTGTATCTATTTCCTGATTAGAAAATACAAGCGGCTCCAGAATGTAACCGTTGTTGGCTGTATTCAGCCCTACAGGGAGATACTCTTGCAAGTAGGATTGCATCTGATCATCTTTCACATATCCTCCCGTATCCACAAGTACATGGACAGCTCGGAGGGAGTCGATATATTCCGGTTCACTCGCTGGCTCCAACTCAACTAATCGAGCCTTGGATATCGTAGCCGGATGATCATTTTTCCCCAGATAAGGAATGTATTCAGCCTTGGAATGCTGTACATAATCTGCAAGCCGATCAAATACCTCCCGATCTACGCCCCCATCATCTGCCACGTAGATCGTCCAGCGTGGACGCTCCAACCATTGTTCTCGCACATTCAGCACACCGCCCTCTTCCTGGCTTGCATAACCGACTGTGTTGTTGAAAATCTGGATTTTTTTCGAAAAATATCCTCGATCCCCGTGTGGCACGATGCTCACCGATGCATGACGAAACACCTCATAAAATTCAGGGTACGGCATCGCCGGATTATCCTGTTTGGCTTTACCGCCCAACGCCATATTCCGTTCATACTGCTGAGTATAGCCACCGAGTCCAAGTACCGCACCAAGCAAGCCATATAACGCAACCTTGTGAATATGACTGTATGTAAAATACGCATATACGTTAACATCCGGCTTTTTAAAAAATGCCGTTTCTCCGCTCAGTTCAAAACGTAACGCTCTCACGTTCACAGCCCTCCTTCCTTCCACCGATGTAGCAACTTTTTAGCCTTGAGGCAGCTCACTGCGCGTAAAGATGTTAAACGTCCGCAGCCCCGGAAAATTCAACTCTACACGCGATGCATACGGATTAACGTATAATTCTACCGTTTCAATTTCCTCATTTACATCGTTCAAAAGCGGTGCAAGGGCCGACAGATCATAGATTGTCTGCTCTCCATCCTTGTCTACCTTCACATAGGGGTCCAGATTCGGTAAATATGCCGAGCTACCCGCCTTAAATTCAACGAATAGGGCAAAGGCATTTTCCGCACCTGATTTACTGTTGGTATTTTGCAAAGTTGCCCCGGTCAAAGCTCCCGTTTTGAAAGCCTGATATGCTTCCTCCGTATACCCTTCAAAGCCCTCGGCTGCTAGCAGTTCCAGATAGTTATCATAATGCTTCGGATTGACGGAAAAAGGATATATATAATGGGATTCGTCCACTGTTCTTTTTTTACCAATCGAGGTGGCGTCATTGTCCTCGCTCTTTTCATTTGAGTTACGGAACGGAGACAAAATGTCCTGTACCTCCAGATTGGACCACTCATATTTATTAAAGCCCTGACCAATTTGTACCGGACCCGCCAGACCGATATTCTGATCCTTCACTGCGAATGTCGCACCAAAATTCATCACATCTACACACTGAAACAGCTTGTTCAGCACTTCACGTGAATTTTTGGAGACCTCTTCACCAAAGAGATACTCATAGCGTTCTGCGAGATTACGAGGCTGTAGCTTCTCTTCTTTCCCTTTGTCTGCATCCTTTGCCTTGTCCGTTTTTTTGTCCTTGCCGCTACTCACTTTATACGAACGAATATACAGTACCTTCTGTCCTTCCTCTGCCCATAAGCGTTTGATGCTATATTTTAACGCCTTGTCGCTACCAAAAATGTCGCCTGTGCTGGTCGTCTTCGGCTGTCCGCTAAAGTCCGCATTCCAGTTTGCCATCCGGCTCACAATCCCGATCAATCCCACCACACGATTAGTTTTCTTCGCCATATCCGTTCTCCCCTTCGCCGTTTGGTTTCTTGCTCTCGACTTTCTTCCAGAACCAATTGTCTGAAAATAACCCCGCCAGGAACATTTCCCTTGCATCTTCATGTTGGAATTCTTTGTCCGGCTGATATCCGTACATTTGGCCTAAAGCCCAATTTAATTTAGTATGATGTAATCGCATTTTGTGACGATGTAAATGATACGCTTCTTCGATCCGTTTTTTGAGCTGTGCACTGCGCTTTGCCATGAAAAAAGGTCCAAGCAAATCCCCCTTTTTCTGCTGGGCTTCGGATTGGGTTTTCAAATAGAAGGCAAGCTGCCCTGCCAAATAATAAAACTCATCATCCGTCTCTACATAGACCGGATCTGGAATGGCAGTCTGTTCAGTCTGCCCTGCTTCATCCACATTTTCCTTAGGTTTCCGCATTTCCAACGTATCCAGTTTATCTTTCAGTCTATTAGACACTGCAATCAGGCGATTTCCCATAGCTGTGTATTCCTCCCCTTCCAAATAAGCCATTAGCGAAAGTCTTACATTCATCGCATCGGCCAACCCACGTAGATCCAATCTAGACTTCTCTTGTCCTGCTGGCTCTACTCGTAATAGCTGTTCCTCTATGAGTCGAAGCGTTACGCGTGCAAATTGAGAGCGGATCGTGGCGGCCGTTCCTTTGAAAATCCAGTCATAAAAGCCCTTTTTGCTCTGCATAAACAACGCGACCATCACACTCGTAAAATCCTTTTCTCTCGCTTTCGGCTCATCTTGAAGAAAATCACCGTTCATCCGTCCGCGAAAAAAGCGTTTGCTGATTTCCTTTTGCAGTTGCTCCACATTTTCCAGATAGCCGTAATCCTTCACAAACGCTTCGCCAGCGCCATTTTTGGTCATCACACCCAATACATTCTTGAGTCGGATATTGACATGAACTTTTTTGGAGAAAGGTACATTTTCAAAGTCTTGCACCTCGTTATCCTTACCCTCCATGTAAACCAAAAAATAGCCTTCTGCTATCTTCTCAGAATTCTTGGAAAAATCCGTATGATAGCCGAATTTGTTCATTCGAAACTTGGGCTGAGAAAGAAGCCATTCAGACGCTTCCTTTACCAGCAATGCTTCCTCTAGAGATAAACGGATGGGCGCTCCGACACGCATCGTTTTATGCTCCAAATACGGCTTTTTGCTGTTCATGCTCATATTAAAACCAGGAAGACCTGTCAAAGCTCCGTCTACCATTTGGTTATAGTCATTACTATTAAAGATTTTTGGGATGGTATATAGCAAATATTCATAGCCATACATTTCGTCCCATGAGTAAATGCTGGAAGATTCGTTAGATGGGTGATCCATTGATGAGTGAAGTGGAGTAGATTCTGAGGTGAAAAAGATTTTAACGTAATTCTTAAAAGGAATGGTTCGGATATGTTCAATGAGAGCCGACAGGTTTGTAGCGTACCATTGCTCAATCTGTGCAATATGTGTTCGGCGCTCCTCACTTACGAGATATTCCAGTGCAGGTGCATAATCCGTATCAGAGAAAAATTGCTGCGTAGGACTGGTGAAGATAGTCTCGGTGCTGCTTTTCTTACTGGCTTTCTTACTGCTAGTCTTCTTGGCACCTATCAGCTCATCCCACTTTTTCTGCACCTCAGATGCCTGAGTCTTGTCCAGAAAACGGGCAAGATGCGTGCTCATCCCGGTGGTTCCATCTGCCAGTGGCTCGGCTAAAAATACATCCCTTTTTGCGTATAGGGTGTACGGGTTATTAGAATGAAGCTGTTTGCCGGGATCTACAGCTTTGTTCATAGAGATCAGAGAACTCACATAATCTTTTTGTTGGAACCATTCAAAAAGTTCCTTGCATGATAGATCGGGTTCTTCTTTGGTAATAATCATATGCTCGCTATCAAACTGGCTGACCTGTTCAACCCAGCTTTGATCCAACCACAGACGAATATACAGCCCTTCCTTGGGTTGGTGTCTTAGAAATGTGATGCTTGGGAAATCATTCTTCACCAATAGATAGCTGTTCGTCAAATCCTTCAGCATACCCTACGCCTCCTTTCCACGTTATTCCAGTCCTTTGGCGATACAAAAGCCTGCCCCAAGGATACTATTCTTTTCTGCCGCTCCTGAACCTAATACCACACTTGCCAACTTCTGTGAATATTCATCTTCTCTGACAAGCAGGCGCAGTTTATTACCTAATAGCTTACGTCCTTTATAGGCCAAGGCAATCGGTTTATGGTTCAACACCTGAATCCCTTCGACAAAAGGTTGTTCCAATCGAACAGGCTGATCAGGGTATAAATGATTGTATTTTTTCTCCGCATTAGCATGAATCCGTTGTAGTAAAAGCTCCACACTCAGACCCGGTACCCACGGCTTGCCTTCAATGGTCACAATAGCAGGAGTAACAGTGGTAAGCTCGGTAATATGGGCCAGCTTCTTGGACTGCACAGGGGATGCCGCGATAAACTGGAAATACTCATCCTCCTGCAAGGCTTGCAAAGCTGCGGATATTCGACGTAACGTAAGCTCTATGGAACTACGAATCGTAATGACGTATACACGACCTTGCTTGTACATCCCCTCCTTTTCACGCGGAAAAGGCGCCCCGAATGTATAATGCTTGTACTCCTTATCGTAGTGCGTCTGCTTTAATGTTTCATCTTTCAGCCCCGCTCGACCAATCCAGGCTCCGATACGCTCCGGTATCTCCAGATGGTGAGATAATTGTTTCATTAACGTTGTTATCTGAATTTCAAAATACAAGATATTCACCTCCTAACTTGATATAGAGTATAGACCTCAATCCGTGATTTGTAAATATTTTTCTCGTTATAATTCTTATTTTAAAATCATATGCAACGGTACTTAAATTGCTACACGTGCAGACTGCCCTTTTGGTCGCTGTTATCCCCAGATTTTCTGGATTGTATAAACCCGTCGAGGATTAAAATCGGAATAGAGGTGGCTACTTACGCTTCTCCAGAACTTCTTCCCTCTTCACTGCTTAGGACTTAGTACGTTTTATGTTGAAGTTGAAGAATAGCAGCCAAAATAAATGAAACGTACAATTTCTTATTTCGATACATCCATGTTGTAGTTTAAGAATGTCTACAATTCAAGCACTGACTGGCGCAACCGAATTTCAATACATCACATGTTGTGGTTAAAGCGTTAAAGCAGTTGATACAACTTCTGGAGGTAGCTAATTTCAATACATCACATGTTGTGGTTAAAGAGGATTACGCACAGCCGAGTGGGAAGCGGGATCACTATTTCAATACATCACATGTTGTGGTTAAAGTAGACCGGCTGGCAAAACGTTTTAGCCAACCAAGAGATTTCAATACATCACATGTTGTGGTTAAAGTTTTCGTGTTCATTACCTGCTGAAAAAAGTCCATTATTTCAATAAATCACATGTTGTGGTTAAAGGAGTACCAGGGCATTCATTACACAGTGGATACCGCATTTCAATACATCACATGTTGTGGTTAAAGTGCCCAACAAGTAAGATATCCGATCCAGGAGCCGGATTTCAATACATCACATGTTGTGGTTAAAGACATCAGTAACTACCCAGAAAGGTTGGCTGAATATGCATTTCAATACATCACATGTTGTGGTTAAAGTTACTATGAGCTGTCCCTTAAAGAATATGTATTCATATTTCAATACATCACATGTTGTGGTTAAAGCAACAAAGCAGAATGTAATTTTGCTAGAAAGCGCAAATTTCAATACATCACATGTTGTGGTTAAAGAACGAAATATTCCGCACTTGAAGCCGCACAAGGGATATTTCAATACATCACATTTTGTGGTTAAAGTTCTACATGGGAGATCACTGGCGTGGGTTACGATCATTTCAATACATCACATGTTGTGGTTAAAGAAAGAAACGGAAGCAATGGAACAGGAGGAAGTAGGAATTTCAATACATCACATGTTGTGGTTAAAGTACTACAACAGCAGGCGGGCGAATGTAACATTGGAATTTCAATACATCACATGTTGTGGTTAAAGGGACAAACGATGAAGAAAGAATTCTTACCGACATCAATTTCAATACATCACATGTTGTGGTTAAAGTTTTACAGGTGTCACAACAAACTATTTATTACCGCAATTTCAATACATCACATGTTGTGGTTAAAGCTTCCAGCAAAGGCGGGATAAGCACAAAGCATTTTTATTTCAATACATCACATGTTGTGGTTAAAGACGCGTTTTTCGAATACGTCTATCGGCGCGGTCATATTTCAATACATCACATGTTGTGGTTAAAGAAATTTTTGGAGGTGTAGATATGAGAGATGGAATATATTTCAATACATCACATGTTGTGGTTAAAGTATCAAAAAGGGTCGCGGCAGTAGTATGACACCTTTATTTCAATACATCACATGTTGTGGTTAAAGTCGCAGCTATTCAGCGGACACTTACCGGATATTAATTTAAATACATCACATGTTGTGGTTAAAGGCTAGTAAAATCAAGCTTTCCAAAATCGCAATGTCGTTATTTTATACAGCCACAAGGGTTTCACAAGGGTTTCACAATTCTTTCCCAACCGTAGGTCGCTTCTTGCCAAGTGCTAAGAAAAATAGCTGTATCCCTTGGTGATCTAAGGAGTTACCTCTTTCTAGCTCTTATAAGGTTGGGAAAAACATAGACCTTTGGTCTATGTTGAGATCGCTTACTTAAGAGTATAATGTAAATGCATCAGAAAAAATGCGCATAATGAATAAAACACTTGTGTATTTAAATTTATATTTCTAGTTTTAAAATACTGAAACTAGACTATGACCGTAACATCCGATGTTTTTTTTACTTTTTGTTCGGAAATATTCTTACTAATGGCTATGAGCTACTTCTTTCTGAATACCCAATTAGTAGCTGACCCCCATACCAAGCTTACCAAAAAGAAGCAAACAACGATTTCAAAATAACAGGCAGTATCGATTGATTTGAATTATTCACGATGTTTACTAAAATATCTTACAAAAATAAATATAAAAATGACAATGCAATTTTGCTTTTCTGAAGTTCTTTATATAAATCACGTTTTCAAAATTTGAGATTTAAAAAATATATTAGTACCCTAATGCATGCAAATGTCAAAAGCCCCCTGACCACTATAAGTGGCTTAGGAGGCTTTTTTCAATAAAAAGGAATGAAGTTCATGGAAGGATGAAGCTAAATAATTTTAATTGTTGAGCATCGAACAAAACACTTTATCAGAAACGAGGCCGAGTATTTTGAATACATCACATGTTGTGGTTAAAGCCACTCTGCTTATGTGAACGCAAAAAAGGAGACTCTAATTTCAATACATCACATGTTGTGGTTAAAGCGTAAGCGTCCAGAGTATTGAATTGGCGGGAACATTATTTCAATACATCACATGTTGTGGTTAAAGGGTGTAGGTCCTGCACCCACTAAGGGAGGATATATATTTCAATACATCACATGTTGTGGTTAAAGGTATCTTGATCAGTATGGCATTCTGCATCTGCACGAATTTCAATACATCACATGTTGTGGTTAAAGTGCAAGCAAAATTAGCGCATGACATTCTGGAAATAATTTCAATACATCACATGTTGTGGTTAAAGTGCAAGCAAAATTAGCGCATGACATTCTGGAAATAATTTCAATACATCACATGTTGTGGTTAAAGTATGCCCGACGTGCTCAGAAATGCTGTTAAGATTTTATTTCAATACATCACATGTTGTGGTTAAAGGACCGTCACACCGTCTAAGGTATCCCCCCAAGCCGCATTTCAATACATCACATGTTGTGGTTAAAGTGATGTTAAAGTTAGTGGCAGAAGTAGGAGTAGCATATTTCAATACATCACATGTTGTGGTTAAAAAAAAAGAACCTAAATATGCTACGGCTCAAGAAGCGAATTTCAATACATCACATGTTGTGGTTAAAGAGCAGAAACGTTTTTAGAAGAACTAGAAAAAGCACAATTTCAATACATCACATGTTGTGGTTAAAGTGCTGACAGTATATCATATGGGAGCGTGCATGAGAAATTTCAATACATCACATGTTGTGGTTAAAGCATAACATGGAGTAGACGCGCAATTGCATAACCGGGATTTCAATACATCACATGTTGTGGTTAAAGTGATCGGGTGAGGTTTGCGGTGCGCTGCCAGGGCTATTTCAATACATCACATGTTGTGGTTAAAGCTATTAAGCGTTTTAGAGAGCTGGATGAAAGTCGTTTATTTCAATACATCACATGTTGTGGTTAAAGAAATTTAACCCTGGTAAAACCAAGCGCGTTGATTCATTTCAATACATCACATGTTGTGGTTAAAGCGGTCTAATTCAAAATGGAATATCTTGTTGTCTTTTATTTCAATACATCACATGTTGTGGTTAAAGGCTAGTAGAATCAAGCTTTTCAGTTTTAATAATGTGCTTATTTTACTACAGCCACTAGGGTTTCGCAATTTTTTCCCAACCGTAGACCCCTCCCCTCAAATTGTAGAGAAAAACGTCTAAAACCCTTGCACCTCTAAGAAATTCCACGTCTCACCCTTTTAAGAGGTTGGGAAAAAATCACCTACAACGCTTAATGAAATACCTTAATTTATTAGAAACATCATTGGATGTACACCGTGGAATTCATTCTTGAAATAAAGCCAATGCATCGGGAAAAACACCCTTTTAACTTTCTATGAATATTCCCCACTCAACTTCAATGGATATTTATTATGGAAATCCCCTCCACTGCTCTATATAATTCAGGTACAGTTCGTCACGCGAGCTTAATCTAAAAATTAGGGGTGTTCCACACCTATGCCACAGCATATTTTACTTATTGAAGACGATCTATCCATTGCCGAAATGCTATTCAAAGCACTCACTAAGGAAGGATACAGCCTAACCACTGCCTATGACGGGGAAGAGGGGCTTCTTGCCTTTGAACGTCATACCTATGATCTGGTACTGGTGGATTTGATGATGCCGAAGGTGGACGGTATGGAGGTGATTCGACGAATTCGCACCCATAGCGCTGTCCCGATTCTTATTATGTCAGCCAAGGACAGTGACGTGGATAAAGCGCTTGGACTGGGCTTTGGGGCAGACGATTATGTTGCCAAACCTTTTTCAATGCTGGAAATGACCGCTCGTATCCAGTCCGCGATCCGAAGATCTACTACATATGCCCGTCAGCAACAGCAGGAGGAACAGCCGCAAGCACAAGTTTTGACCTACGGCAGCCTGCGCATTGATTTTGATCATTTCACAGTCATTCGCAATGAAAACGAAATTCAGCTAACAGCCAAAGAGTCCGATATTCTGAAGCTGTTTGTAGCCAATCCAAACCGGGTATTTACAAAAGCACAATTATACGGATTTATTTGGAAAGACGATTATATGGGCGACGAGAACGTGATTAACGTTCATATTCGCCGCCTGCGTGAGAAAATCGAAGAAGATCCCTCTCATCCTGTCCATATTAAAACGCTATGGGGCATTGGCTACAAATGGGAGAATGGCTGATATGAACATCGAAAACATTTCTGAATGGATTGTCGGCCTCATCATGTCAGTCGTTATTATATGGCTTTGGCGGGAGCGTATGGCCAATAAGCGCAAAATAAGGGATATCCGAACCCTACTAGAGCGAATTGTGACGGTGAATCATGCGGAAAAGCTGCTATATGTCACAGGTGACGTTGAACTGCAGCGACTCATGACGGAAATCAACCGACTATTAGACTTAAATTTGAGGGTATCAGCCGATTACAACCGTAGCCAAATTGCTATGCGCAAAATGATTTCAAACATTTCCCACGATCTCAAGACCCCGCTTACGGTTGTGCTTGGATATGCCGAAATGCTGGATGGCGATCCGACTATTTTGCCGGAAGAACGTATAAAGCTACTATCCAAAATTCATCAAAAGACAAGCGAAGCGATTGGGCTAATCGGGAGCTTTTTTAGCTTGGCAAAGCTGGAAGCTAATGATACGGATATTCCGTTGACTCGGCTGGAAGTGGGAGAACTGTGCAGACGCAGCATTTTAGAGTTTTATGACCTGCTGACCGCACAGGGGTTTACTGTACATATTGAGATCCCGGAGCACCCCATTCATGCCTTGGGGAACGAAGGAGCGATTGGACGGGTGCTGAACAATCTGATCTCGAATGCCATTCGCTACGGGGCAGACGGACGGACGCTGGGTCTGACTTTATCGGAACAGCAGGATACAGTGCGCATAGAGGTATGGGATCGTGGAAAAGGCATACAGGAATCTGAGCAGGATAAAGTTTTTGAACGCATGTACACACTGGAGGACTCCCGCAATAAGGCGGTACAGGGCAGCGGACTGGGCCTTACAATTGCCAAACGTCTGGTTGAAACGATGAACGGAGAAATTCAATTGACCAGTAGACCTTATGAGCGGACAGTCTTCTCTTTTACATTGAAGAAAATCAACTATTAATCGAACTCAACATACTCAACTTAATAAATTTGTAAGAATCACGAAAGAAAAATGAACATTTCGCCCTTTATCCTTGAATTATCAGCAGTATACGAAGGGAGAACACCCATGACTTACGTAATACGTACACATCAGTTGACCAAAGCCCTGAAGGGCAACGAAATTGTAGCAGGAGTCAGCATGAATGTGCGCAAGGGAGAAACCTATGGCTTTCTCGGCCCCAACGGAGCAGGCAAGACAACGATAATGAAAATGATTACGAATTTACTCAAGCCGACATCGGGTGAAATTGAATTATTCGGTGAAAAACTAACGCCAAAATCGTATCATCTGCTCGGACGGATGGGTTCGATTATTGAATACCCGATTTTTTATGACAGGCTGACGGCGCAGCAAAATCTCGAACTTCATTGTGAATACATGGGCTACTATAATAAGCAGGCTGTCCGGGATGCCCTAGAATTAGTGAACTTGCAGAATGCTGGTGACAAGTCGGTAAAAGACTTTTCACTGGGAATGAAACAGCGCCTCGGGATTGCCCGCGCTATTGCGACTAAGCCAGAGCTACTCATTTTGGATGAACCGATTAATGGTCTGGACCCAGTGGGGATCAAGGAAATCCGCCAATTATTCCACATGCTATGCAAGGAATATGGGATGACTCTGCTCGTGTCCAGTCATATTTTAGCGGAAATAGAGCAGATTGCGGATACGGTAGGCGTGATTAATCACGGAAGGCTGATTGAGGAAGTGTCGATGGAGCAGGTGCGGGAAACCAATACGGAATACATTGAATTTACGACCAACGATTGTAAAAAGGCGGCCTACGTCCTCTCCCATCATCTGAATCTGAATAATATAAGGGTGCTCAATGAACAGAGTATACGTATTTACGATTCAAATGTACCGCAGAAACAAATTACAAAGACGCTCATTTTAAATGATATAGAAGTGGATTCCATTCATCAGAAAAGCAGTACGCTGGAAGACTACTTTTTGCGGCTGTTAAACGGAGGTGATCTTCATGCTTAAATTGATGCAATTGGAGCTGAAAAAATTTCATCTGGCGGGTTATATCCGTTCAGCACTGATCGCCAATGCATGCATTCTTGGGCTGCTCTGTATCATCGCGCTGGACGGCCAAAGTACAGGAATACCCGAATTTACACAGTACACTCAGCTTCTCGATCTCATGGACATGCTGGTCAGAGCCACATTTATTGTGTTTGCCTCCGTTCTCCTGTGCCGCTTTATCGTAGGGGAATTTAAGTCCAAATCGATTACGATCCTGTTCATGTATCCGATTCACCGTCAAAAGCTGATGATCGCCAAGCTCTTGGTTGTGCTGCTGTTTACCTTCTTATCTATTATTATTTCGGAAATAATCATTACGGCTGCTATTCATCTGCTCAACCAGTTTGTCTTGATTGTGCCCGATAACCTTACTCTTTCGATACTGGGTCAACAATCAGCACGGACGCTGATCAATGCCGTTGCTGCCAGCTTTATGGGACTGGTTCCGCTGTATATGGGGATGCGAAGATACTCTGTACCCACCACCATTGTGACCTCAATCCTGATTGTAGCATTGCTTTTCTCCAATAATAACGGCGCTACACTTAGCTCCATAGCCCCCGTGCAAATAGGCTTCTCTATACTGGGAATGCTGGTGGCTTATGCGGCGATTCGACGCATTGAGTATAAGGATATTACTTCATAGTATGTAACTTAGTAAAACGCTTTCGAAAAATAGATGAAAATCATTGTTAGATATACACACATTTTTCACTGGACTTCATTCTAAAACAGGTATATCCTATAGGAGAAATTAAAAAACGGAATAAGGATCTTCGGGGTAGGGTGAGATTCCCAACCGGCGGTATGGCTCATGGAGCTAAGCCCGCGACTCTGTATCTGGCAACAGGATACGGACTGATTTGGTGAGATGCCAAAGCCGACGGTAAAGTCCGGATGGAAGAAGATCGAAATATCAACATGCCGCGAAGTGGATGAATGCTGCGTTATGGGTTTTGCAGTTGCAGTAACTTCATTTAACTTGCATAAAGCGGCAAGTTTATTTGATCAACCCCCGTCTTGCATGGCCTTTCGCCATGGACGGGGGTTTTTGTGCCACCGGTCCTGTATTCGCAAGGAGCTAATTGAGTATGAGTCAATCTTCTACTGTACTAACATCTAAAGGTTTTGATCATAGCTCCCACATGAAAAGCGGTTTTTGGTTAGTCGCAATTGGAGCCGCCTTGTGGGGCGCTGATCCGCTGTTTCGTATTATTTTGCTAAAATCATTTACTTCAACACAAATTGTACTAATGGAGCATGTGCTGCTCTTCCTCGCTCTGACACCGATGCTGTGGAAGCATCGTGAGGAACTCAAAGCGGTACGGCTTCGTCAAGTTTTCGCTATTTTGTTCGTCTCGTGGGGCGGCTCGGCTCTGGCCAGCGTGATTTTTACCATGGCGCTCAGCAACGGTGATCTGAATGCTGTACTCTTACTCCAGAAGCTTCAACCATTGGTCGCTATTATTCTGGCCCGCGTTATATTGAAGGAAATGCTGCCGCGTCATTTTGGATTATTAATTGTCGTCGCTCTGTTCGGGACGTATCTTCTGACCTTCGGTTGGTCGCTCCCCTTCGGGCATGTTCGTGATTTTGTCCAGGTCGGTAGTCTACTTGCACTGGGTGCAGCGGTTCTGTGGGGCGGTTCGACAGTCATGGGAAGCTACTTGCTTCGTTCAATGAAATATGAAACGGTAACCTCCCTCCGCTTCATGGTGGCGCTTCCTCTGCTAATTGTCCTCACCTCTGTAGAGCATGCGCCATGGAATATGCCTGCCGGTACATGGGCAGGCGCAGCTGTGATTATCAACTTGCTATTGCAGGCATTGCTTCCGGGTCTTCTTAGCTTATTGCTGTATTACAAAGGCTTAAGTACGACCAAAGCGTCTTATGCTACGATGGCAGAATTGAGCTTTCCCATGGTGGGTGTCGTGATTAATTGGATCGCATTTCAGCAAATCGTTACTGTAGCGCAATTGACTGGTTTTATGCTCATCTGGATTACGCTCTTTATGATTTCACGTCAGCAAAAAAATTAACAGTTCAATGTCCCCTTCATGACTCACCCAAGCCAAATTGTGAAGATGCTTTTGCATCTCCGATTTGGCTTTTTATGTGTTCGCATTAATATTAATCATAGTTCTTTAGACCTGTTTTTCAAAAAAAGTGTCTAAAATATGCTACTATTTCTCGTTTCCCAATGATTACATCTATAAAATTCGTCGGTTTATGTCGAATAAAACAATGTAGTGATCATCAGACACAGAGGAGCAAGAACTATGACTAAAACAAAACAAACAGTTCCGTGGTGGAACAGGTTTCTCAAGCAGTTTTATTTAATGAGGACAAGATTAATAATATCTTTTTTAGCTGTGTTATTGATTCCGAGCGTACTTATCGGGTACTTTTCTTATCAGGGGGCTACGACACAACTCAGTCAGCAAATGGGCGGTTCCGTATACACGAATCTGTATCTGATCCGGAGCAATGTCAATCAGTATGTAGCGCCTATTATGAAAGACCTGGACGTGCTTACCACTGAAATCAATTCTGATTCCATTGGTACCAACCAAGAGACCCTTCAGAAAAAGTTAGATGTTATCGTCAAGGCTCACCCCGAGCTAGATGCAGCGCTTCTCGGCAATGAGAAGGGGCAATACATACGTTCGCCGAAAAAACAGGAGTCCGATTATGATCCCAGGGAGAGAAAATGGTACAAAAACGCGATGCTGGAAAAGGGTAAAGTATTCGTCGGTGTTCCAGTTGCCAGCGTCACGACAGGGAATTTAGTCGTTAATATATCGGGAACGCTGGAGGACGGTGAAGGAGCTGTTGCCCTGGCTTTGAACCTGGACAAAATGAGTGAAAGTCTGCAGTCTGTTAAGATTGGTGAGCGCGGAGGACTCATTATTGTTGATTCTGAACATAAAGTTGTATCTGGGACTGGAACAGCTTTCAACAAGACAGGCAAAAAAGCGGCTGACGCCATAGAAGGACTTCCCGAAGTGGCGACAACCGTCGAAAATGATACTCCTTCCATGTCGCAAATTCAATTTATGAATCGAGATATGCTGGCCTTTACACTTAAGGACCCTCTCACCGGTTGGAGCATTGTCGCACTGTCGGATCTGGAGGATTATAGTGATGCAGCCCAACCAATTCTGAAACAAAGCCTGATTGTGATTGTTATTTCCATACTTGCCGCGGCGATCATCATTGTGCTTATGGTCCGCTCATTCTTAATTCCGCTGCGCAAGCTGCAAGCAGGAACACGCATCGTCCGTGACGGAAATCTGACCGAACGTGTTAATCTATCCAGCAAGGATGAGTTCGGCGAACTGGCACAGAATTTTGACCAGATGACGCATTCCTTGCATACGATGGTCTCAGAGGTCAACCAAACCTCCTCCCGACTTGCTTCCTCTTCCCTGATAATCAAGGAAAGCACAGAGCAAACGACGGAGTCCGTACAACATGTAGCGGAAACGGTTATGGAATCCGCGGAAAATGCAGCCACCAGCGCCGAGGCATCCGAGCAGACCGCTAATGCCGTTGAAGAAATGGCGAAGGGTGTCAGCACCATTGCCGAATCGGCAAGCTCCATCGTGGATTCAGCAGGACAAACCGAGCATGATGTGGCTCAAGGCAGTCAAATGATCAGTAGTGTACGGACCCAAATGGACCGTATTCTGGAGGCTGTCAGCCAAACGGCTAGCCTAATGGATGAGCTATCCCAGCTCTCGGACGATGCGAAGCAGATGAATACGGCTATTGCCGCCATTGCCAAGCAAACCAATTTGTTGTCTCTGAACGCGTCTATTGAAGCTTCCAGAGCTGGCGAAGCCGGGCGTGGATTTGCCGTAGTCGCTATAGAGGTACGCAAGCTGTCTGAGCAATCCAAGGAAAGCGCGGATTCCATCAGTCAGATTATTACTCAGATGCTCGATTTGATTCAACGCTCTACCGCTACCATGAACGGTAATGTTCGTAACCAGGTAGGTGAAGGTATGCGTATTAGCCAAGATGCAGAAGGTGCATTTACGAATATTGAGCGCTCTACTTCTCATATCGTGGAACAAATTCAAAGTGTGTCCGCTGCTGCTGAACAAATCTCAGCCAGTACAGAGGAAGTCTCCGCCACTGTTACCCATTTGGCAAGCCTGTCTCGCAATTCGGCGGACAGCTCGCAGACAACATCTGCTGCTGCTCAGGAACAAATGGCAGCTATGGAGGAAATTGCCTCTTCGTCACAGGAGTTGTCCAACATGGCGCAGGATTTGCAACAGCTGGTTAAGCGATTTAAGATTTAACTTACTACTAACAAAAGCCTTCGTCCGTATACAAATTACGGGCGAAGGCTTTTTACATTTGAGTTCTTGATATGCTCTCTCTCTTGTTACTTATAGGGTCATCTGACCGGTTAAATGACGGCGTCTATCTCCTTCAGGGTCGTGCTCCATCTTAATATCCTGATGGAAAATAGCTGTAGTTCGCTCTTCTCTGTCGTACATCGGCCAAGCCCCCTCGGACAGCACTGGCTTCCCATCACGTGCAAAAGCAACCCATGCCTGCTGCATATCTTGAGCCAGCTTCTGCATCGAAGGTTGAATCTCTAATCCAAGCTTATCTAGCAGCTCCAGATTATCGAAAACAAACGCAATCTCTGCACCGTGAACCGCTTGTTCAAAGGTAGGATGCCCGGGCAATGTCCAATCAAAACGATACATCCATACAGGCGCATGCGCCGACTGTGCAACAGCAAGAGCCAACGCAGGACGCCAAAAAAATAGATCGGTCAACATTTGCGCCTGTCCCTCAATCGTAACCGGAAATGGTTCTATCAGGTCGCCGATGTCTGACATGCCCGTCATCATTTCCAATGCCTGTCTCGCTGTTGACTTGTTCATTAGATGGGATTCTTTTCGGATGAAATAGGCCCCCTCATGCAAGTTCGTTCCAATCAAAACGGAAACCTGCTTTGCTGAACCTTGCGCGATTGCAGACAGGGGTACATCTGGCAAGGTCACACCGTCCACAACGGGTTGATAGATCATCGCCATCCCTGGTCCGATGACTTCATGCGTCTTCGCCATCGCTAGCATCAGCGCATCTGTCGGTAGGCTAAACAACCTCTCTGGATGCTGAGTGTCCACACCCAGCTGCTGTAGATACACAGCCGTCACTTGCTCGGCCTGTGAAGTTGGCAATACCTGCGACGCACCGCTCTGCAAAATCGCACGCTGGAACAGTCCTTCAGCTGCTGGCATCGCCAATAAAGCGGCAATACTCATCGCGCCTGCTGATTCACCGAACACCGTCACTTCGTCCGGATTGCCGCCAAAGGCAGAGATGTGATCCCTAACCCATTTCAGCGCAGCGATCTGATCCAGTAGTCCCGCATTAGAGGTCAGGCCATCTCCCTTTGGAGTCAGATGCAAAAACCCTAACGGCCCCAATCGATAATTGATCGTAACAACCACAACATCGCCATTCTTCGCCATGCGTTCCCCGTCATATAAAGGTATAATCCCGGACCCCGTGACAAAGGCACCGCCATGAATCCACACCATCACTGGACGTCCCTTCTCAGGAGCCTTCGAAGCAGGTGTCCAAACGTTCAGGTATAAGCAATCCTCTGACTGCTTAGGCGGTTCCACCAGATTTCCAGTCATACTTTCAGCGGATGGCATAGGTTGCGGACAGATTGGCCCAAAACTCGTCGCAGCGCGCACACCCTCCCAAGACTCCAAAGGCTGGGGCGCGTGAAAACGTAGTTTTCCAATAGGAGGCTGTGCATATGGGATACCTTTCCATACATGATATCCATTTCCTGATTCCCCACGCAATTGACCTAGACGAGTATGTACTATAATACTCTCCATCATGAAGCCCCCTTTATTTCGTATGTTCAACACAACGGTATAATATCAATCTTTACATATCTCTATTATACCCTTTGCACACGGCCAAACCAAAAAATACCGGAAGCACTTTTGCGCTCCGGCATTTTTATAAACAAGATAGGGAAATAGCGATTAATCCCGAACTTCTTCTTTTGGAATCAGCTTGTAAATTTCTTCGCTTTCCATAGAGTCAATTAGTCGGTCTAGCCACTTGTAATAAGCGACGGCCTGCTTCATTTTCAAACGATCTTGCTGAAGAATCGCCTTAAATTCCTCGTACTCTTCACCCTGATTCATCAATTTGTCCAGCTCATCAATGGCTTTGCGCAGTACCAGTAAATTTGTTTCTACCGCTTTTCTCCATTTAATAGCGAAGAAGTCAGTGAAGGTTTGATGCCAGTCATATTCGACTTCATACAAGTCTTTGCGTGAGCCCTTGCTCCATACCTTATTTACCATTTTCAGATCCAATAATGTTCGAACTCCTGTACTCATGCTCGTTTTGCTCATTTCCATTTCACGGCCCATCTCGTCCAGCGTCATCGGTTTATCCGCAAAAAAAAGCAAACCGTATAAATGCCCCGCAGACAAAGTAATCCCATACAGGTCCATGTTTTTACCTATAGCTTCTATGACACGTTTGCGAATTTTTTGCAGCGAAGCCTGCTGCTCATCACCTAACTGGTACAAGCTCATGCTTGCAACCTCCTAATTTTAGAGCATTTTGCACAACCTAGTATGAACGATTTACCCGTAAAAGATTAGCTTTGACGCAATATATGAAATCTTTCAACAATAAATGAAATGTTTCAAAAGCAAAGCTTCTGTCTATATTACAACAGCATGGGTCGTTCAAAATCATAATTCGCAAAATTGCTAATGATAGTAAACTTTTTAAATTATGGATATACATAAATCTTTTTCTTATGGTTATATTTCATTGTCTATTTTAAAAAAAGCACTATCGGTTGTAAAGTTCCGAATGTTTGAGCATTCTATAGAACGAAGGAGCATATCGAAGGAAACTTTGTACAGTTTTTTCTGTACGTACTTTATGAACAGTTTTTTTGTTTGAAATGTAAGCAATGCTTCTGTTACAATTAATTTTGTCATTAACCGTTCAGGATGTTCAGAATTATGATTTTTATACTCAATCCTTAATGCAACATGGGGTTAATACCAAGCAAAGTATAGAAAGAAGAGGTGTATGTATGACGATTTTGGAAGTCAAAAATGTCAGCAAACTCTTTGGTCCTCACGCAGAGCAAGGTGTTCCGCTCCTGGAGCAAGGCTGGGGCAAGGAAAAGTTGGCCAAAGAAAAACAGATTACTGTTGGTGTCAATAAGGCCAACATGGAAATTAAGCAAGGTGAAATTTTCGTAATTATGGGGCTATCGGGCAGTGGCAAGTCCACTTTGGTGCGAATGCTAAATCGCTTGATTGAGCCTACCTCCGGTGAAATTCTGGTCCACGGCAAAGATCTCCGTAAGATGAACAAAGAACAACTTCGCGAAGTTCGTCGTAAAACCATCAGCATGGTTTTTCAAAAATTCGCTCTGTTCCCACATCGGACTGTACTAGAAAATGTAGAATATGGTCTTGAAATTCAAAAGGTAGAAAAAGCACAGCGTCAGGAAAAGGCGCAACAAGCGCTGGAACTGGTTGGTCTTAAAAACTGGGGCGATAAAATGCCCGATGAATTGAGTGGCGGCATGCAGCAGCGTGTCGGTCTGGCACGGGCGCTGGCTAATGATCCTGAAGTGCTCCTGATGGATGAAGCGTTCAGTGCATTGGACCCGCTCATTCGCCGTGACATGCAGGATGAGCTGTTGGAGCTTCAGGATAAAATGAAGAAAACCATTGTGTTTATCACCCATGATCTGGATGAAGCGTTGCGGATTGGTGACCGGATTGCATTGATGCGAGACGGTGCGGTCGTACAAATCGGTACACCGGAAGAAATTATGATCCAACCGGCTAACTCTTACGTAGCCCGCTTCGTCGAGGATGTGGATCTGTCCAAGGTATTGACGGCTGCTCATGTCATGCTTCGTCCAGAAACCATCACCATGGATCGTGGTCCGCGTGTGGCTCTGGAATTGATGCGAGAGCGTGGGATTTCCAATTTGTTCGTCATTGACCGCACCAAAAAGCTACTGGGTGTTATTAACGCCGAGGATGCTGTTCATGCACTGCGCAATAATTTGAAGATTGAAGATATTTTGATCACGGACGGACCGCAGGTTGCTGCCGAGACTGTCATTAATGATTTATTTGAAATTACAAGCTCATCCAAAGTGCCGCTGGCTGTGGTCGATGATAAGCAGAAACTGCTAGGCGTTATCGTCCGCGGAGCATTGCTCGGCGCACTTGGTGGAGATGTTACTACTACGAAGGAGGTGAATGCCCATGATACCGAAACTGCCAATCGCTGAGTGGATTCAAGCCATTGTCGACTGGATGGGTATTCATCTGGCTGGATTGTTTAATGTTATTTCTTCCATTATAGAAGCTGTAGTAGGCTTTTTCTCAGGCCTGTTCATGCTTCCGCACCCTCTGGTGTTCATCGTGATCATCGGGATCATCGCCTTTATGATCGGGCGGGTTCAGCTTACGCTATTTACTGTCATCGGCTTCCTGCTGATTGATAATCTTGGTTATTGGAGTGAAACAATGAATACGCTCGGACTGGTCATCACGTCTGCGCTCGTATCCATTGTTATCGGGATTCCCATCGGGATCTGGTGTGCATACAGTAAATCGGCATCACGCATTATCACGCCTTTACTTGATTTTATGCAGACGATGCCTGCGTTCGTGTACTTACTCCCAGCGGTTACCTTTTTCAGCCTGGGTGTTGTGCCGGGTGTTATCGCATCTGTTATCTTTGCTATCCCCCCAACCATTCGCATGACCAACTTGGGAATTATGCAAGTATCAGGTGAGCTGATCGAAGCATCAGACGCTTTTGGTTCAACATCTGCGCAAAAGCTGTTCAAAGTTCAGCTTCCACTTGCATTGCCTACCTTAATGGCTGGTATTAACCAGACGATTATGCTGTCACTGTCTATGGTTGTCATTGCTTCCATGATCGGTGCGGAAGGCATCGGTGCTGTTGTGTACCGTGCTGTGACACAGCTGCAAATCGGTAAAGGTTTTGAAGCCGGCTTAGCTGTTGTCGTTCTGGCTATTGTGCTTGACCGTTTTACGCAAAACCTGTTTAAACCTACGCAAAAAGGCAAAAGCCGCGTATCCAGCAAGCAAAAAGTATGGATTACTTCTGCAGTTACAGCTGTCATTTTGATCGCTGGTGCATCCCAATATTTTGTGGGTACAGATCATTCCGCATCTGGCAAAGGTAACGCTGCTGCCAACCCGGTTGGCGAAGAAGTCGGTTACAAAATTATCGGTATTGATGCCGGGGCAGGCATTATGAAATCGACTGCCAAAGCAATTCAAGACTACAATTTGTCTGATTGGAAGCTGGTTGAAGGTTCCGGTGCAGCTATGACGGCCACACTGGACAAAGCCATTAAAGCGAAAAAACCGATCATTATTACAGGTTGGACTCCTCACTGGATGTTCAACAAGTATGATCTCAAATATTTGGAAGACCCTAAGAAGTCTTATGGTGAAGCCGAGGGGATTCATACGATTGCCCGTAAAGGCTTGCAGCAGGATGCTCCTATCGCTTATGAGTTTCTAAAACGTTTCAAATGGACACCAGAAGATATGGGTGAAATGATGGTCGCCATTCAAGCCGGAACCAGTCCTGAGCAAGCTGCCAAGGATTGGGCGGAGAAACATGCCGACAAGGTTCAGGAATGGACTCAAGGACTGCAACCTGTCAATGGTGACACCTTCAAGCTAAGTTATGTGGCTTGGGATTCTGAAATTGCCAGCACGAATTTGCTAAGTTATATTTTGGAGAACAAACTGGGTTACAAAGTAACCGCACTGCAAGTGGAAGCAGGTCCTATGTGGACGGGTGTCGCTAGTGGTGATGTAGATGCTTCACCGGCTGCATGGCTGCCGCTAACACATGCGGATTACTGGGCTAAATACAAGGATAAGCTCGACGATCTTGGGGCTAATATGAGCGGTGTTAAAACCGGATTGGTCGTTCCAGCTTACATGGATGTTAAATCGATTACTGATTTGCAGGATAACGGAGCCGAAGCGGCTCCGGCTTCCGCCACAACTGGGGACTTTGGCAAAGAGGTCGGCTACCGCATTGTCGGTACCGACCCTGGCGCCGGACTAATGAAGCTGACCGCTAAAGCTATGAATGACTATGGCTTATCCGACTGGAAGCTGCTTGAAAGCTCTGGAGCTGCTATGACTGCTACACTGGATAAAGCTATCAAAGCCAAGCAGTCTATCGTCGTAACAGGTTGGACTCCTCACTGGATGTTTAATAAATATGATTTGAAATACTTGAAAGATCCTAAAAAAGCGTACGGTGATAAGGAAGAAATTCATACAATCGCCCGCAAAGGTTTGAAGCAGGATGCTCCTGTGGCTTATGAATTTCTAAGCCGATTTAAGTGGACTGCAGAAGATATGGGTGAAGTGATGATCGCGATTCAGGACGGTACTGCCCCACAGCAGGCTGCCAAGAATTGGGCTGATAAACATCCTGACAAGGTTCAGGAATGGATCAAGGGTCTGCAGCCCGTCAACGGCGATCCTTTGAAGCTAAGCTACGCTGCTTGGGATTCTGAAATTGCCAGTACGAACGTATTGAAATATGTATTGGAACAAAAATTAGGCTATAAAGTAACAGCTCTGCAAGTGGAAATCGGCCCGATGTGGACTGGCGTAGCTGGCGGAAGTGTAGATGCTACCGCAGCCGCTTGGCTTCCATTGACGCATGCTGATTATTGGGCTCAATACAAGGATAAGGTGGATGACATCGGAACCAGCATGACTGGCGTTATGTCCGGGCTTGTCGTTCCATCCTATGTGCCGATTGATTCTATCGAGGATCTTCAGCCGCCGCAATAATATTTTTTCTGCTTTTAAACCATACGAACAAGCAAAAGGCAGATCAGGGTTTACTCCTGATCTGCCTTTTTGTGATATCCAATATTTAGAGTTGCTCTCAGCCTTTTAGCGTGAATCCTTCTTGAGCGGACACATCGGCATGCTGCTCTGTCGTCTGGTGCTGTCTAAAGAATAACGGATAGATCGCGAAAGACACCAGCAGACTCACACAACCAATGACGCCTAGAGCAATCATATCTTTGAAAATGTATGTGATATCCAGTCCTTTGAGCGTGATGTTCCGTACAGCATCCAGGTAATACGTCAGTGGCAATATCTCAGCAAGCCCCCGCAAGAAGCCGGGCATTGCCTCTAATGGCCACGTATAGCCTGACAGCATAAAGGAAGGAACAGCAATCAGCATCAGAGTTTGGGTCGCATCTACTCTGGTTTTGGAAAAGAGACTGAAGAGGAAGCCTAATCCGCACAAGGCAAAGTTAAAAACCAGCGACACTAAAATCAACGGCAGTACCTGTCCCCTGAACGGAATATCGAAGCATAAAGCGCTGATACTGAATACAGTCAGCACATTGAAAGCTCCCGCTGCATAATACGGTGCCAGTTTGGCAATAGCCAAACGCCAAGGGGTATTTCTCCATGCGCCAAATCTCCCCCAAGTCCCTGCTTCCTTATCACGCGTGCAGGACAACGCAATACCAAGCAACAGACACTGCTGGAGAGCCGCAGAAATAACCCCTAGTGGCATGAAAAGCTTATAATCATATACCGGGTTAAATAGCACTCTGGATCGGAACGGGATGGTAGTCAGCGTCGAGGCGGCCTGATCGGCGTTCATTCCCTTTTGTTTCATGGAATTGACTGATACTCCGGCACTCACGCTACTAATAACCTGATTCGCAATCCGACTGGCACTATTGGAATACATCATATTACTGCCGTCAATCAGCGTGAGCACGGGTGGATTCTCCCCATGCTTAAGCCGAGTAGTAAAGTTGTCGGGAATGACGATTCCGACCTTAGCTTCTCCAGTCTCTACTTGACGGACTACATCATCCTGATTGTTTGCTTGCCGTGTAACGGCAAATGAATCGGTCGAATCAAACGCCTGAATGATCTGGCGACTGAGCTGTGAATTATCTCCATCGTACACGGTGACAGGCATCTCGGTAATCCGCTGATGTGAATATAGGAAGCCGAATAGTATCGTATACACAATCGGCGTAATCAGCAGAATAGCCATAAAGCGGCGGTCCCGGAAGATGCTCAGCCATTCCTCGCGAAACACATCGCGGATACGAAGTCTTTCCTGTGAATCCTGCATATTACTGCGCCCCTTTGCCTGTAAACAGAACCGTGGAGCCTGTTGGAACCGATGCAGCAAGGTCTGGCAATGCTACTTTAACACCGAAGGAACGGACATCCTTGTCACCGGAGCTTTGGCTCGGTTTTTGAATGGCAAAGTCAGCAGCCGATTCTAACAGAATGACTTTACCCTTCAGCTCCTTACCGCCAGACAGCAATTTAATTTGGACTGTATCCCCTGCTTGAAGACCGTTCAGAGACGTTTCAGGTACATAGAATTTAGCCCAACGTTGTGTCGAAGTTTCAATGGTATAAACCGGGAACCCTGCACTAGCCATTTCACCTAAGCTAAGCGACTTGGATTTTACGATTCCATCCTCAGACGCACGCAGCGTAGTGTAGCTCAAATAGGTCTGAGCCTCCTGAAGCGCGGCTTCCGCTTGGGCTACCTGTGCATTGGCACCTGCAACCGCAGATTGAGCCTGCTCAACTGTGGATTGCGCCGCCTTCACCGCAGATTGCGCTTGTTCTACCGAAGCCTGAGCGGCTTTGACATCTTCCTGTTGCAGAGCAACTTTGCCCGCTCCTGCCTGTGCTTCCTTCACCGCAGCCAAGGCTTGACGGTATTGAGCTTCAGCCGCCGTAATTTCCTCCTTGCGGCTTCCCTCCCGTGCCATATCCAATTTTTGTGACTCTGCATTATACTTGGCCACTGCCTGTTGATGTTCCAATGTCGCTTGATCCAAAGATGCCTGGGTTGCTGCACCGGCTTCTTGAAGCTTTTTGGCACGCTCCAGATTTTTAACGGTCAGGTCCAGCGTTTCCTTGGCTACCTTCACAGATACTTGCAATTGCTCAAGCTCCTGTGGTCTTGCCCCGCTCTTGAGGGCATCCAGTTTTGCCTTGGCGGCGTTCGCAGCCGCTTTGGCCTGTTCAATCTGGCTGGAGGAAGCCTCTGCGGTCACACTGACCGATGTCGTGCCTTGGCTTTTCTTGGCCTGAGCAGCACTCACAGTAGCCTGTGCCTGGCCTACGCCTGCTTGAGCCTGCAACACTCCAGCTTTTGCTTTGGATACATTACTCTTGGCTGCCAGCAATGCCGCCTGTGCCTGCTTCACCTTATCTTCCAACTCGCGACTTTCCAGATGGGCTAACACCTGCCCTTTTTTAACCTGATCGCCTTCTTTGACGAGCATCTGGTCAATCCGTCCTGCCATTTTAAAGCTGGCATTGAGGGTATCCGACTCCACATAAGCCGTAGGAATGGAAGAAGACTGATCCGCAGACAAGCTGCTTCCACCCCGTGGAAGAGCAGTTAAGGCATATATCCCAACCGCGATTAAAATAATAAGTACGACATAAATCGTATATTTTTTAGCTTTCATGTTTTCATCACTCCATCTGTATATTAATGTTGCATGCCCAATGCATTACACACAAAAACTTCAATGCTTTCACGAGCCTCTTGCAGATTCATCGTTTCGCCCCAAACCATTGACCTCATTGGTGCAAAAATGTAAATCCCAAATAAGCAATTGGCTGTTGTTTTGGCATCCAGCTTACTTGAAATTTTCCCATGAAACTTGCCGGAATCGATCTCTGCCTCCATAAAATCAAAATAGTAAGCCAGCACCTGCCTAATATTAAAATGCTGCTCTTGCGAAACCCAGCCCTTACTGACCAATAGACGGCAAAAGTCCGGTTCTCTCACAATAAACTCAATATGTACTTGGATTAGCTTGCGAATCCTAAGCTCCACCTGATCTTTAGGCGTATGAGCCATTGCTTCATGGATATCCCGGACAAAACGCTCCATCCCCATCTTCAAAATGTAAATGTACAATTCTTGCTTGTTTTTAAAATTGTAATACAGGGTTCCTTTGGCTATGCCACAAACTTTGGCAATTTCCTCCATATTTGTTTCATTAAATCCTCGTTCAGAAAAAGCTTTGAGTGCGCCGTTAAAAATAATTTCCTTTGTCTGTTGTTTCATGCTTCCTCCTTTTTTGAACTGACCGTCCAGTACAAAAATTATGTATTTATTATAAGCCCATCTTTAGTTACCCAGCAATAGGAAAAATGAAAATAATTCATTTTAGACATTTCGTCTAAACGCTTATTCTAAAAAAATAAAAATGCAAAAACGGATCGAATAAGTGAGGGGGTCACTCATTCGATCCGCTATGTCATAAAATCGGATGATAAGGGGGCCATTCTACAGATTATCAACCGATTTTAAGGGAAGGCCGACTATTTTTTCACCGTTTGATTGTATTGCGCAATTTTGCCTGTTATTTCTTGTGCAGCTTGATCCAATGCCTGTTTTGGCTGTTGCTGGCCACTCAGAACGGCCTCGATTGCACCTTCGACGATTTGGCGCGCTTCTGGGAATACGCCCATCACTGCGCCCTGTGTAGCGGTGGATTGTGCCGATGCGTGCAATTGGTCAACCGCCGTCTGGAATTGCGGATATTTTACCATATTGTCTTTGAGTACCTTCTCGTCATAGGCTGCTTTCGTGATCGGGAAGTACCCGGTATTTACACTCCATTGTGCCTGTACAGCTGGGGAAGCGACGAATTTAATGAACTCCCACGCTGCCTTCTGTTGGGCTTCAGGCTTGTTGTTCATAATGTACAAACTCGCGCCGCCTACAACCACGCCGCCTTCTTTAGCTTCATTGGCTCTTGGCAGGAATCCTGTGCCTACTTCAAATTTATCGCCAACCTGCTCCACAATATTACGCAGCGAAGCGGTGGAATCCAGCGTCATCGCAATTTGTCCTGCGGAAAAGGCCTTTGCCGTATCGTCCGAGTTACGTCCCAGATTGGATACAACCTTTTCATCGATCATTTTCTTCCACCACGTCAGCGTTTTTACACCGGCATCCGAATTCAGCATGGATTCCGTTGCCGCTTGGTCACGACCATTGCCATTATTCACATAATCCGCGTTCTGATTGGCAAACAGTTGCTCCATAAACCAGCCGTAGATGGCAATGGAAGCACCGGATTTACCATCCTTGCTCAAGGCTTTTGCAGCCTTTTCGAACTCAGCATACGTTTTCGGAGGATTAGCTGGGTCAAGTCCTGCGGCTTTGAATGCATCCTTGTTATAGTATAGTATCGGGTTTGACGTATTGAACGGCATAGCGTTTAATTTACCATCAATCGTGTAGTAACGTGTAATATTCGGCTCTAACTGCGACAGATCGAACTTGTCTGCATCAATAAATTGTTGTACAGGTGTGATCATTTTGGAGTCGATCATGAATTTACTACCGATTTCGTATACTTGAATAATGTCCGGTCCGCTGTTGGAACCAAGCGACGCCTTCAGCTTGTTCAAGCTATCATCATATTTGCCTTGATATACTGGCTCTACCTGAATGTCCTTATGACTGGCGTTAAAGTCAGCTGCGATCTGCTTGATTGCTTTTTCACCGTTACCGGACATCGAATGCCACCAAGTCAGCTTCACTGGAGAAGTCGCTGCTGCCCCATCACTACCATTACTCGGCTTCTCTGCAGCAGTATTATTGCTACAACCTGCTGCAACCACCATGGCAGTCAGAATAAGCAGGGTCAATGTACTTTTCAGACGAAAAAATCTCATAATCTCTCTTCTCTCCCTTTGATTAAATGATCTTGAATTGGCATTCTCTTGCGATATTCTTGTGTGTTGAAGCTCTGTATATGGGCTGCTTGCGCAGGTGTTGCTTTTCATTTGAAATATGTGATCAGCCTTTAAGCGCGCCCGCTGCCATTCCACGAACCAACTGTTTTAGTCCAAAGATCAGCAGGAGCAGAGACGGTAAAATGACAAGGGCCGTACCCGCAAATACCAAATTCCATGAAGTCGATTCCTGAAATTCGAGCATGGATATTCCGATCTGTACCGTACGCATATTTTCACTATTGGTGATCAGTAAAGGCCAGAGGTACGAATTGTACATATTCAGGAACGAATACACAGCCAGTGTTCCAAGCGCAGGGCGCGATAATGGAAGCACATGGAACACAAAGTAACGGATATGTCCGCACCCATCCATACGAGCCGCCTCAAACAGTTCCTTGGGAAGCTGGAGAAAAAATTGCCTTAACAGGAATGTTCCGAATGCCGTCGCCAGAAAAGGAACCGTCAACCCTTGATACGTATCAAGCCAGTTCCAGCTTCGTACCGTCAGGTAGTTTGGAATAATGGTCACTTCCCAAGGGATCATCATCGTCGCTACAAACATGCTGAAGATGAAGTTTTTTCCCTTGAATTCCATTTTGGCAAAGGCGTAGGCCGCCAAGCTCGCTGTAATCAACTGCCCAATCATCGTCAGACCCGAAATGAGAAATGTATTTCCAATAAAGGCTGCAATCGGAACAATTTCAAACACTTCAGTGAAATTCGCCATATGAAAAGAATGTGGAAGGAAGCTTGGTGGATAAGCGCTTGCTTCCTCCGGCGACATGACTGCCATAAAAAACGTATATATAACCGGATACAAAATGAGAGCAGCTGCAATCGTAAGCAGTACATACAGCAATGTTGAATTCAGGTGTCGTTTCATTGGTAATGCACCTTTCTTTCCACCCATTTGAACTGAATCATCGTGAGCAGCAGAATGACGGCAAACAAGACAATGGCCTGCGCGCTCCCCGTTCCAAACCGGAAATTAACGAAAGCTTCCTGATAGATGGAATACACGAATACATTCGTACTGTTCACCGGACCGCCTTTGGTCAAAATGTTAATTTGAGCAAAAGACTGGAAGGCTCCAATGATGGAGACTACTGTTACAAAAAAGATCGTCGGTGATAACAGTGGCAGGGAGATACGCCAGAACGTGACGAGCGGGCCAGCTCCGTCCATTTTGGCACTTTCATACATGTCATCTGGAATCCCTTGAAGTCCGCTCGATAAGATAATGTAATTGAAGCCAAGATTCATCCAGATGGTCATCATGGCTACTGAGAACAGCGCCCAATCCGGGCTGGTCAGCCACGGAACCGGATTAATATGTAACAGGGAAAGCACATAGTTGAACATCCCCAGTGTCGGATGAAAAAGAAATTTCCAAATGACCGCAGATGAACCGACCGACAACACCATCGGCAGCGAAAAGGCAAACTGGAAGATACGCATTCCCCGCAATTTACTGTGTGTAAGTGCAGCCAGTACCAGCGCCAATAAAATACCTACTGGTACTGTCAACAGTGCAAATAGGAGTGTGACCTTAATTCCTTGTAGAAACAGTCCCGAGCTGAAAAGTGTAGTAAAATTATCTAACCCCACATAAGCTGCAACGTTTCCTGCGGGATCTGTAGAATGCAAGCTGAGATATACGGACTTGATCATCGGGTAAAACATAAATACAGCAAACAAAATAAGCGATGGAGCCAAAAAGGTATACGCCAGCGCGTTTTCACGCAATCTTTGAATTTTTAGCGAACCCGTGCGTATGCGGGCTTTAGACGAAGTCTGTTGCTGACTCCTCGTCCCCAGTCCCATAGATTTGTTAAGCTCACCCAAAACGGAGCGCCCCTTTCTTTTCAAACCAACCTCAGTAAGTGTATCGTTTTGATGTAAAGGGAACGTCAAGTGGACTGGAGTAAAATGTTAATGTTTTTTCTTTTTGTAAAAGCAACTCTCTATAGGTATAAGCACAAGGATGGTTATAACCCTGTTGAGCTAGCGCTCGATCCATATATCTCTCTAATTAAAAGAAAAAAACCTCCAAATTCTGTAAGGGGCCTTCTTGGCACATTACGAAGTTGGAGGTTTTAGTTATCTCTATACAATCTCCACTCGGCAGGTGGGTGAACACCTCGTTCACACCCTGATTGGTCAGCCTGATGTTCCCCCTAGAATCCGACAAACCCTTATCCAGCTTAGCCAGTGAAATATGGTGATAATTGATGAACTTGACCCAAGGAGTACCCATAGTGCAGGAATAAAAGATGATTCGTTGGGATGTCACTGCCAGCATTCCATGATGCGATATCTTCTGGGAGCTCTGTTGCAAATCATACGTACACCCCATACATGATCGGATGTGTTCGCCCGCTTCTAACGTCAGACTAATAGCTCGCAACTCTTTTTCATTTGTTTGCATCCCGTCTCATCTCCTGTTCGAAGTTCAGGAACGAGTCGCAGCTCCTTGACCTCAGATCAGCTTTTGCGGCTTGTCCCGTCGACCTCTTCATTTTTCGTCAGATTAAGACTCTCACGAACTGGACAATGACCTACCTCAACTGCACATTGAAAACCAAGGATGGATATGTACAACTTAACATGGGTACAGGATGTTATCAACAAGCAAGCTACCACTCTTTTTCAGCATAACTCCGCAATCTGCACATTGCTGAAGAAGCAATTAGATCTAATTTTAAGTGATTGGAATGGATGAATTTCAGAAACGAGGAATGGTATACGCTTCTTCTTGGCAAGCTAATGTGAGAATACGTTAGAACGGAGAAGAAGCCTTATGAAATATAACCGTTTGCTGTGCGCTGGAATTGCTGTTTCTTTACTGTGTATCAGCTCTTGTCCCACTCCATCTACCAATGCACAAGCCTCATCATACGCCTCCCCCACTCCTACAAAGGGAAGGGCCTATTACGAAGAACGGGGCGACATTGTGTGGGAAGTTCCTACCCATCGTAAGCTTATCGCTCTCACATTCGATGACGGACCGGACGAAAGCAATACGCCTGCCATTTTGGATTTGCTTAAAGAGTACAATGCTAAAGCAACCTTTTTTGTCGTCGGCAGCCGTGTAGAAAAGCTTCCTGATATTGTGAAACGAGAACGAGCAGAAGGGCATGAAGTGGGCAATCATACCTTTTATCATTCATCTTTTCAGTATATTTCCCGTAACAAAGCTCTGTCAGAATTGGATCAAGGCCAAGCGAGCATCGTTCAAGCAACTGGTGCAGGAACCCATCTTTTTAGACCCCCCGGCGGCTCCTACACCGATTCGCTCGTCAAGCTTTCCAAGGAAAAGGGGTTGAAAATTATTTTATGGTCCTGGCATCAGGACACCCTGGATTGGCGAAAACCAGGTGTACACCGTATTGCTAATAGGGTGCTTCGCAACGCCCGTAATGGCGACATTGTCCTGATGCACGATTATGTACATCAAAGTACACAAACCGTCGAAGCCCTGAAAATCATTTTACCGGAGCTCAAGAAGAAAGGGTTTACCTTCGTCACGATATCCGAGTTGCTCTCTAATCGGGAAAAACCGGATGGGCTCATTGAAGTGAATAAGTAAAAGAGAGCAATAAAACTCCGTCAATTATTTGTTGACGGAGTTTTATACATGTGGATTTTGCGAAAACCCAATAAGGAACTGATAATTCTGCGAGCGATAATGTGTTGTTAACGAATGACTCAGAGAATGTACGGTAAGGCTGGCTTGAACTTTAAAGAAGCCTATTACATCATATTGCTATTTTCATTTGCTAGCTATACCTTTCAGTCCAACGTTTTGGAGGCTAGCCATTGCATCATCGTTATTTTCTTTCCGTTAATCACCTTCGATACTTCGTTGTTATAAACGTAAATCCAAGACCAGTGGCCATTGTATTCATACGGTGTTTGGTCGCTCTTTTTGTACAAACCAGAGGTATCTACTACGTTATCAAATAACGACATATGAACATCCTTTGCTCCAGCATTCACTAAACGGTTGTAGGTCGGAACCGTATAATCGTTCGGCGGTACTACGATGTCGGTTTTGGCAGCCACAAACCAGATCGGCAGGTCCTTCATTTCGTTAATCTGTTCATCGGTTATAAGGCTGTCCTTCAAGGCTTCACAGGCCACCACAGCGGCTGCAAAATAGTCTTTATAATCACGGATCATCAGCATAGTCATGTAACCGCCGTTGGAGTCTCCGCCAATGTAGATTCGATCTGTATCAATGTCTTTGTTCTTGGCCACGTACTCCTTAATTAAGGACATCAATGCTTGCTCGTATTTGGAGGTGCCGTCTCCGAAGCCTGTAAAACCATCCATCCAGTAGGTTGGAGTCTGAGGTGCCAGCACATAAGCCCCTTCAAAATAGGATTGAATATCTTTAGATGCAAAATTCGCTGCATTATTTCCGGAAATCGGAATCGTCGGATCTGTACCTCCCTCACCCATACCATGCAGCCAGATCACCAAGGGATTTTTCACCTTGTCTTTTGACGGTGCATAGTCCGCATAGGTTAAAGTAATCCCGTCAAAAGTAGCTTTGCCGGTTGCAAATTGATCAACTAGCTTCCGTATCTGACCTGCGGAAGTATCAATTTTCAAGCCGGAAATCGTTCCTGATGTGGTTTTAATATCTTTTTGCTGCGTGATTGTGTATTTGTTATCATTCCATGCGTTAAACCCGGAACCTGCCGCATCATAATGAATAGCTGAGCTTAGTGTTAAGGCCGGGCCGACTTCCATTTCTAATACAACGTAGCTTCCGGTTTTATTTACAGGGTTGCCACTTTTGTCCGATACATAGGCCTTGGTGACTTTCCGGTTGCCACTCTCAATAAAGGGATTTACCAGCCTATTGTCGCTTCTTCCCACATGCACCTTAAATGTATCCTTTGTTATCGCATCTTTAGGTACTGGCTTACCCAGGTTAACAATGATCTTCGTAATGGCTGCTCCCCAATCCTTAACCTCCGCAACCGTCCGGTACGAGGTGGGCTGTATCTTTACATCCTTGGCCCATGCAGCGGAATTGAAAGCAAGGGTCGTACCGATAGCTAAAGTGAATAACATAGTTGTTTTAGCAGCCTTTTGAAACCGTTTAAACATGATGTCTTACCTCCCGGTCCATTAATAAAACGCTTACATTATTTATTTTAATGATTTTTTTATTTGTATCCGGTCTTTTATTAGCCTAATTCAGGTCAATTACTGACTCCTTGCTCCAGAATACCTCTTGTTCTCTTTTCGATATTGATGCGGTGTTGCCTGATAAACCTTTTTAAATACCCTGGCAAAAGACTTCTCATTCGGAAATCCATGCTCCAGCGCAATTTGTATGATGGAATGATCCGTATTCATGAGAACTCGAAAAGATCTCTCCAGACGGAAGGCATTGATATATTGAAATAGGGTCATCCCTACATGCTTCACAAAAAAACGGGACAAATATTCGGGAGACAACCCAAAAACCTGAGCTATCGAATCCAAGGATAAACTTTGATCGTAATTCTTTTTGATATAATCGGTTATCAACGTCAGCCGCTCCAAATATTTATCGGAGTTAAAGCCACGGATAGATTCATGATCCATTTTAAAATGCATTAATAACAGATACACCAGTTTATAAGATAGTGACGTTAAATGGATATGCGCTAAAGGGTCATTATGCCGGTTGAGATAAGCCACAAATAAGGTGTTTAACAAATCACGCAGCTCCGCAAAATGCAGTAATCTCTGCTCGTTAGTTTCAAAAATGGATATGCAGTCAAATGAAATCGGGTCACTGCCGTTAACATTTTCTCGAATAAATCCAGAAGGAATCAGAACGGTTATAGCCTCTCTCCCTTTTCCCTTAGCCACAGAGAAGGAATGAATAGCATTCGAATTAATGAGCACAATATCTCCTTCTTTGGAGCTATAACTCGCGCCATCAATATAGATATTATCGATTTTTCCTGAAAGCACATAGGATATTTCGATGCTGTCGTGCCAATGCCTAGGTATGTACGCTGGTTCATTGGAGGAATGAATTATAATTTTTAACGGAAAATGATTGTCTGCCTGGACCAGCTCATATTTGTATTCCAAGTTTGTCGCTCCTCTCAGATGTGAACTCATAAATAGAAGAAAATGGCTTCAGCAAAGTGCCGAAACCACTTGTATTTAACCTTCCTTTCTCTATAAACAAAAAAACCTAAGTATAACAAAATACATAAGATCCTTAGATCTTAACATTTTGTTCCTTAGGTTTTGCCTGCGTAACAGTAACAATCCTAGTGCTATTCATTTAATTAAGCTAAGTATATAGCGGGTTGAAAATCATGTCAACGCTTTCATTCAAGGCGTAATAAATGTAAAAAACTTTATAGATCATGTGTAAGTCTATATATAACACTGCATTTTGGATCATTATAAAAGGCTGATTATGAGAGTGTCCATAATCAGCCTTTTGCTTAATGCTATGTGGTAAAACAGGGCTTCTAATCATAGAAGCCCTTGATGCATAAGGTTTTTTGCCCCCACATAATTCATTCTAATCAACAACTTCCTTACAATTGTATAATGGGGTATACAAAGTAAATGATATTTCTGAGAATTTAATTTTCTAAAATATCTCACCTTCTCTTGGCCGCATAGGTATGCTCTATCCCGCTCCCAACTCTCCAGAATGACGATATCTCGTAGTGTAGACTTATCCGGTCCCATAATATAGTTATTTTGCTCTAAAGCAAGCAACTAACTTTTATGCTTTCTGTACACCTCCGCATCTTTATCTCCAGATCTAACATATTACGGTAGCCTGCTGAAAAGTTGTAGACTGAACGGCGATGTTAAGCTAACGTGGCAGGTTAACCTAACAAGCAGACTGCCAATTACGTTTGAAAATACCCAAACGTGCTGCCGGGTTGACATTCAGAACTGGCCTTGTGAATCTGGTGGAGTTAAAGGGAGTGCTAGTTGTGTCTCATCTATTATTTTGAACAAGCATTGTATTGAAGAGCCAGCGAAAATTCCATCTGAAATACTGAGCTAGATGCCAATCTTCATAGCCATTTAATACACCTTCATTTAACCAGTAAGACTCTGGTTTTCCGCTCGTCGCAGCTTCAGACACATAAGCGATCGTTTTTTCTAAAAAGCGAATGACATCTAAGATTTTATCTGGAGTGGACACATCTCCATGCCCGGGAATGACAGTATCTACCTTTAGATCTCTTTGAATGCGTCTAAGGATGCGTATCCAAGCGTAGGGATTACCGTATGGCATGACCGGAATCGTCTTGTTGGTTATTAAATCACCAGCAATCAAGGTTCGTTCTTCAGGCACGTAAATAACGGCATCGCTTAAAGAATGGCCGCCTCCGTAAGATAAAACTTCGACAGTGCGTTTTGCTCCTTTTATAACTAGTTTATCGTCAAAAGTTATCGTGGGTATCACCCTACGAAGGGAAGGGACAGCATCATACAGGGCTCTCTGCACGGAAAGATCATAGCCGATTTCGGTTAACATGTGCGGATTTTTTTCTTGTGAACGTACTTGATGTAGGCTATTTATTAACTTCTGAATGTTTTGTTGCATTAGATCAATATTCACTTTACCCATTTCAGATAGCAAATCTCTTGTCCAAACGGTAGATATAAAATCACTTTCCATGAATTCCTGATTGCCGTTGACATGATCTCCATGGAAATGAGTATTGATCACATATTTAATTGGTTTATTCGTTAATTGTTCTGCGGTTTGACGTAACAAAGCACCAGAATGCGGTAGGTTGGTCGTGTCCACAACAACGGTCAAATCCCCAATGTCAATAATTGCCGCATTCCCCAGCGAACCACTACCAGGTACCGAAATAGCACCCCAGATACCTTCTGCTGCTTGTTGAATCGTGAAATATTTGTTGTTCATTGTTTATGCCTCCATCAAAATAAGTTTGACACCATTTCCTTTTATCTTTAGTTTTTTATGTTTCATGTATATCAATTAGCAACTTTAGCTTACAAGTTAGAGTCAACTAGAAATCAAGCACAAATTTTGAAATGAAGTTAGAGGTGCAATATCGACTTCGAGTTGACTTAAAGATGTATAATAGTTTTAAATTTTGGTTTAGAAAAAAGGAGTGACAAAAAAAACAATGCTTACTATAAGTCAAGTATCAGAAAGAACGGGGCTAACTCCTTATACGATTCGCTATTATGAAAAAATTGGAGTGCTACAGGAACCAAATCGAAGAAATGGAAGGACACGCATTTATACCGAAAGTGAGGTTTCATATATACAATGTTTAATTAGATTAAAAAAATTGGGATTGTCGCTTGAGGAGATTACGGAATTTACTCGTGACGGATGTGTACTGGATAAAATTCAAAAAGGGGAAGAAGTTGCTAATTTTACTCCTGCCTTACACATACGGATAGAAATTCTTGAAAAACATCTGGTGGAACTGGAATCCAAGCGGCAGGAACTTGAGTGCATGATTTCCCTTGCTAACGAGAAGATAGCCCTGTACCAAAAACTTACGAAAGACGATATAGTAATGTAGAAGACCTGGTTCACCACCAGCATATACGATGGCAACAGAATTGATTGAACTAACGGGAAACGTTAGTTCAATGAAATAGCGATAGTCTAGGGCTTTATTTTCCCGTCCTAGGCTACCATTGTTTCTTTTGTTGTAGTTATCAACGAACATTTAAAAAGTAGACTCATACCAGTTACCCAGTTGAGCCTTTTACATCTACTCTAAATTCAAACTGATTCCTCATGAAAAAGGTTCCGTTAATCTTAACCGACTCCGGTGTAATATTCTCCACTGCTCCACTGTAATCCACAATATCTATCAAACCCTCGCTCAACGGCTGAACCATATATACTCTTGCCTGGCTTAATGCAGCAGCAAATAGTTCTAAATCCGATTTTAACACTTTATATGTATGCTTCATGCTGATCACCTCGGTCATTCATTCGATGAATGATCTGAGAAATCCTTCAATAAAATATTCCCCTGCCGACAAAACCAAACAAGCGCATAGGCTATTGCCCAATACGCTTGTTGGGCTCTACTTTTTACCATCCTTAAAAAATGAGTCAAGTCAAGTGAAGTAGTATTATCCAACAACAATTCTTTTCACATAATTAAATCCAACACGCTTTAGTAATTATGACTAACAGGATAAAGAGCACCAAAATTGCACCCGTCGATGTGAAAGGACAAAATTGTTTGGCCTTATGCTCATGTCCACATTCACTCACATGAACTCCTCCTTTTTTAAGTTACGGTATATAGTATGTGTCCTTAAAGAAATTGACAGGGCTAAACAGCAAATCAAAAAACATCCAACCAGCTTAGCCAGCAGGGTGTCACCGATGCTTTCGTATGTGTTGTTATAAGCGTAATTCATTTGGTCTATTTTGTGAATATATAGAAAAATATTCCTAGGACTGATAGACTATCTTACATGAAAATAGAAACGGAATATTATCAGATCGCATACAGTGGAAATGTTGCTTTTTTTGATAACAATCAGTACCTTCATTTCCATAAGGGAATTCTTGAATATGTAGGTGTTTACCAAAAGGGAAAAGGTATCAAACGCAAGGTCGTGGTGGGTGATACAGTAAAAAAAGTTGTGGAAAAGCTAGGCAATCCATTGACTCAAATGAATGCATCCGAATCAATTTATTATTCTTATGGTACTGATTATACCGATCCTGAGTTAACGGTAGAGATCAAAAACGGAAAAGTTTTCTCCGTCCAGCTAGAAAAATTCACAGAAGGGATCCCAGACGAAAACAGGGCAGTTCAATATTATCTGAATAAAAACAAAGATAAAATTAGTTTCACAAAATGAATGAACCCCGGAGCAATCCAGGGTTTTAATATTCCGTATAGTACCTATTAGCGCTTCCTGGGGGCTTTGGCGGCGTAGTAACCTTTGGATCTCTATCCCAGTCCTCCAGGATTACAATGTGTCGCGTGTCCGTTTTGTTTTCCCACAAGATATAGTTATCCTGCTCCAAGGCTAGCAAACCCGCCTTTATGTCCTCTGCACGCCTCCCTGTCTTAATCTCCAGATCTAACATATTACGGCGGCCTGCTGAAAAGTTGTAGACTGAACGGCGACGTTAAGCTAACGGGCAGGATAGTTCCAACATTCTTGTATTTACAAACTCAATAGGTATTTGGTAAAATTACACAAATGCAATGACGAGAAGAGTAAATAAGGCTTACTTTAGCAGAGAACTCTGGTAGCTGAAAAGGAGTAAAGGAGATCTTATTGAATCAAGTCTCTGAGCATCACATCGAAACTTGAACTAGTTCGGGGGATGGTGTGACAGGAGCTCCTGTTACAGAGCTAGAGTATAAGCATGTGTTGGCATGCCGTACTCGATGAGGCTAATCTGAAGACAGATTAGCGAACTGGGGTGGTACCACGACGAGATCTCGTCCCCAAGACTTCGTTCTTGGAGGTGGGATTTTTTATCTTTTTGGAGAAGTAGAAAGCCAATTAGCATTAATAATCATGGGGAGGCCTTTCAAGCAAAATGAAGGTTATTATGGAAAGGAGATATGAATCCAATGATGAAAGCTTATTTGAAATATTTCTTATACATCCTTAATCACAAATTGAATGTTCTCATTGAATGTTGGAAGGAAGGCTTGTATATTCAGGGGATTATTCATGATTGGTCGAAATTTTCACCGGCTGAGTTCTTTCCCTACGCAAAAAAATTTCACTCTGGAAAACCTTTGAATTTAGAAGATGAGTTGAATTGGAAATACGCATGGCTTCGTCACCAACGTAAAAACAAGCATCATTGGGAATATTGGGTTGTTAATCCCGACACCAAAGAGGTATTACCCATGCCGAGGAAGTATGTCGTCGAGATGGTATGTGATTGGCGCTCCTTTTCAAGGAGATGGGGGAGAAAGGTAAAAGAATCTACCCTAAACCTTACAGATAGCATAGTTGTTCATCCTGCAACGAAAAGAGAACTTGAGCTTCTAACATCCCTCAAGGGAAAGATAAACCATTGAGCTAACGGGACACGTTAGTTCAATGAAACAGCGACAGTCTAGGACTTTATTTTCCCCGTCCTCGCCTACCGTTGTTTCTTTTATTGTAGTTGGCAAAACTTTTATTTTCAATGAACATTTAAAAAGTGGCCTTATACCAGTTCCACCTAGAAATATCCGTCTGTAAGCAGTTCTTCAACTAAAAATCCCCGCCGACCAATTAAGGTTAGCGGGGATTGCTGTACTGACGTTTAGGAACCTCCAACTTGCACAAGGATTTGGATACCAGGTACAGTCATGAAAACTAAAAAGCTAACTCGCAACAATTAACAGTCCTACACCTTTTCAATTAGATTGGAGAACTCTGTTTTGATTTCAGGAGTCGCATAGACTTGGAAACGCATAAACAGGCCAATACAATTTATAAAGTAAGTCTCATTATTTATTATATGTGACTTTACCATTGTAAATAACAATTGTTTAAAACCAACACTGTACCTTTCTCTGTTTAAATAATAGTAGGCCATTTCGTAACCAAACCATGCAATGTAGTCGGGTACTACTTGTTGGCTGTACATATCAGTAGATGTCGGGAGTTGAGTAACGGCATCAATGTCTTTTTTTAACCTTGAAAGTACATCATCAACATCCAATTATATTGATTAGCAGCTATCATAACGTTTAACAGCTTTGAAAGTTTCTCACCTTCCATGGTATCTGCTGTTTCGGCTATGTATTCAACATATGAAAAAGGATGCTAATGAGAAAATAAGAATTCACTTTGCAGATATATTGAACTTCAATTTCACGAAAGATCATCTCCCTTTGCAAGAAATGTGATTTTTTCGTGATTTAACGAAGAAAGGCTCCCTTTCGGGAGCCTTTTAAATAGCGGTATTACAGGGTTTTGATACCCTTTGTTACATCATGCCGCCCATACCACCCATGCCGCCCATGTCAGGCATTGCAGCCTTTTCTGGTTCTGGCTTGTCAGCGATAACCGCTTCGGTAGTCAGGAACATTGCTGCTACGGAAGCAGCGTTTTGCAATGCATAACGAGTTACTTTCGCAGGGTCCACGATACCAGCTTCGATCATGTTTACCCAGTCGCCAGTAGCTGCGTTAAAGCCTACGCCAACTTCTTCGCGTTTCAGACGCTCAACGATTACAGAGCCTTCTTCACCTGCGTTAGCAGCAATGGTGCGGATTGGAGCTTCCAGAGCGCGCAGCACGATGTTCACGCCTGTTTGCTCGTCGCCTTGCAGTTCAACAGCTGCAACTGCTTTGTATACGTTCAGGAGCGCTACACCACCACCGGATACGATACCTTCTTCAACCGCAGCACGGGTTGCGTTCAGGGCATCTTCGATGCGCAGTTTCCGTTCTTTCAATTCTGTTTCAGTTGCCGCACCGACTTTGATGACTGCTACGCCGCCGGACAATTTAGCCAGACGCTCTTGCAGTTTCTCTTTGTCGAACTCGGAAGTGGTTTCTTCCAGTTGCGTACGGATTTGGCTAACACGAGCGTCGATGTCGGCTTTGTTTCCAGCACCGTCAACCACAATCGTATTTTCTTTAGTGATACGCACTTGACGTGCTGTACCCAGTTGGTCTACGGAAGCTGTTTTCAGGTCCAGACCCAGTTCTTCTGTAATCACTTGACCGCCTGTCAGGGCAGCGATATCTTGCAGCATTGCTTTACGACGGTCACCAAAGCCTGGAGCTTTAACAGCTACAGCGTTGAATGTACCACGCAGTTTGTTAACAACGAGCATAGCCAGTGCTTCGCCTTCGATGTCTTCAGCGATCAGAACGAGTGGCTTGCCTTGTTGTACGATTTTTTCAAGCAATGGCAGGATTTCTTGTGTGTTTGTGATTTTTTTGTCTGTGATCAGGATATACGGATTGTCCAGTACAGCTTCCATTTTGTCCGTATCTGTAATCATGTACGGGGAAATGTAGCCACGGTCAAATTGCATACCTTCAACCACTTCCAGCTCTGTTGCAAAACCGCGGGATTCTTCAACAGTGATTACACCGTCTTTGCCCACTTTTTCCATAGCTTCAGCGATCAGTTCGCCTACTTCGTCATCAGCAGCGGAAATACCGGCTACTTGAGCAATGGATTGTTTGCTTTCGATTGGTTTGGAGATGGCTTGCAGTTCAGCGACAGCCGCTTTAACCGCTTTGTCGATCCCTTTACGGATACCGATTGGGCTTGCGCCAGCAGTTACGTTTTTCAGGCCTTCTGTGATGAGGGCTTGAGCCAAAACAGTAGCAGTAGTCGTACCATCACCAGCTACATCGTTCGTTTTGGTTGCTACTTCTTTAACCAGTTGAGCACCCATGTTTTCGAACGCGTCTTCCAGCTCGATTTCTTTTGCAATCGTTACACCGTCATTGGTGATGAGCGGGCTACCGAATTTCTTCTCCAGTACAACGTTACGGCCTTTCGGTCCGAGTGTTACTTTAACAGCATTAGCCAATGCGTCAACCCCGCGCAACATAGAGCGACGAGCGTCTTCACTGAATTTAATATCTTTAGCCATTTGTGATAAACCTCCCTATGGATTATGAATGAATTTGTTTCAATTCCTATATTCAGGTCTTGTCCGGGTTCCGGTTAACCGATGATCGCGTGGATATCGCTTTCTTTCATAATCAAATATTCTTTACCTTCATATTTGATTTCCGTTCCAGCGTATTTAGAGAAAATGACACGGTCGCCTTCTTTTACTTCCAGAGGAATACGGGCACCGTCTTTCAATGCGCCTGCGCCAACCGCGATAATTTTGCCTTCTTGCGGCTTTTCCTTGGCAGAGTCAGGAAGTACGATCCCGAAGGAAGTCGTTGTCTCTTGCTCAATTGCTTCCACCAATACGCGTTCACCCAAAGGTTTGATCATGAAAAAATAGCCTCCTTATTAAGTGTTTTATCCTGTAATTTGGTTGTTATGTTGTATGTATTAGCACTCGACAGTCGTCAGTGCTAACAACCAACTTTATGATACTCAACTTGGGATTGAATTTCAAGTCCCTAATGTATTTTTTATGGGAATTTTTATGGACAGCCCTTCCCGATTATATCCATCTATCTGAAAAATAACCGTTAACTCAAGGCTAATGGTTAGATTTAAGGCAGCTAAGCTGCTGCTGTTATGCTCTATAAATAGTCATGATATACAAATGCCATTCATCATCTGCAAGTGACCTGTAGCGCGGACCCGAATAAATTGTTTACTGAGCCATTCAGGTCCTGCCTTATTATTCTGAAGCTACACGCAATTGGGCCTCACGTTCCTCCTGTGCACGCAGCTGCCTGCGGTACACGACCGAAGACAAATACACGCTCACTTCATATAGCACCAGCAACGGAATCGCCACCAAAAAATCGGAAATAAAGTCCGGCGGGGTAATGACAACCGCAACGAACACAAGCAGAAAATAAGAAATCTTCCGCCACTTGCGAAGCCGCATTGGTGTTAAAACATGAATCCCCGTCAGAAACATGATAAGCAGGGGGAGCTCAAACAGCAGCGCTACAGGTAGTACAATATTAAACATAAAGGTGAAATATTGTGCGATCCCGTACGTTTCCTGTAATCCCATACTTTTGGTGACCGACGATGTAAACTGAATTGCCATCGGGAAAATAATGAAATAAGCAAAAGCTGTCCCAATGATGAACAAAAGCAGCACATAAGGCACATAGCGCAAAGTCGCACTCCGTTCTTGCGGTCTTAAGCCCGGGCTGACAAACTTCCACAGTTGGTAGCAGGCAAACGGTAGCGCCACTGCAATCCCGATGATCATGGCAATCTTCATGTAGATACCAATCCCGTCCCAAAAGGAAAACGCGTTTAACTGAAAAGCTTGCGCCGAACCGGAGCGAATAAGCCAGTCATAGACAGGACCCGCCGCGAACAGACCACCAGCCAGTGCCAATACAAATACAATTAGCACATAGATCATTCTGCGGCGGAGCTCTCCCAGATGTTCCATTAACGGCATTTCATGCTCTGATGGGGTCAAATCCACTTCTCCTTTCTGAACGGAACGCAGCAGCGCCTCCTAAAAAATAAAGCCCTTCACTGAAGAAGAGGCTTTTGTTTAGTACAAGATCAAGAATCGATCACTAAATCTATGACAAGCGTTTATCCTCAGACTGAGGCTGAGGTTGAACTTCTGAAGACGTCGTTTGTGATGCTTTGACCACACTATCTTTGCTGTCTTTACGCTCAGTCCGTTCATCTTCTGATAAAATATCGCGTGCCCCGTTTTTAAACTCACGGAATGTACGCCCTACAGCTCGACCCAGCTCAGGCAGCTTGTTCGGACCAAATAGCAGCAGCGCCAGAATAATTAACAAAATATAACCCGGTGCTCCAATATTGGGCATGTGTAGTAATCCTCCTTATGTTGACGAACAAAATAAGAATCTTTGTCCGTATACGGCCTTATAAATTCTTATAGGTATCATACCACACACGATGTGCTGCCTTCTACCGGAACTGACCTGTCACCATAAGCAACGCTTCTGGAAGCTGATCCATTATCGCTGCCAAATTTTCATGCACGCCTTTGGGCGTTCCTGGCAAATTGACGATCAGTGTACGTCCGCGTATTCCCACGATTCCACGGAATAGCATAGCCGCTGGATTTTTCTGCATCACGATCATTCTCATGGCCTCTGCCATACCCGGCACTTCCCGTTCCACGACCCGCCGAGTCGCCTCGGGTGTCACATCACGAATGGCCAGCTCAGTCCCGCCCGTAGTTAGTACCAGGTCTGCATGAAAATAATCAGTCATTTCGATTAAAGCTGCAATAATTTCATCCGGTTCATCGGGAACGATCCGGTATTCCACAATCTCTCCGCCCAGTTCTTCTTCGATGAGTTCCCGGATGACCTGTGCGCTTGTATCCTCACGCTCTCCCCTTGCCCCTTTATCACTGGCTGTTAGGATCGCCGTTTTCCACACCATAAGATCACCCTTCTCCTATCATGAAAGAATACTTTCTCTTCTGAAAATCAGAAACAGCCACGCTGCATCCTGCATCACATCACAGTACCCTCTCGGCGACAATGTTTATCTATGTCAAGGTTCCCGGTGGTCCTCCCGTTGAAAATCCCCATGCTTGCCACCTGTTTTGGATTGCAGCATGGTAGGGCCGATGATCATATCTTTTTGCAGCGCCTTGCACATATCATACACGGTTAACGCTGCGGCTGAAGCCGCTGTCAAAGCTTCCATTTCTACACCTGTCTTACCTTCGGTCTTCACTTCAACTTCAATATGAAGCACATCATGTCCATTATCGGAAAAAGTAATGTTCACGCCTGTCAGAGCCAGTGGATGACACATCGGTATCCAGTCTGACGTTTTTTTCGCGCCTTGAATCCCTGCGACCTGGGCCACAGCAAGAACATCACCCTTGCCGATTCTTCCTTCTTTTACAGCCGTCAATGTAGCCGGATTCATTGTAATCTGAGTCACGGCAACTGCTGTACGAACCGTAGACGTTTTACCCGAAATATCTACCATACGAGCACGTCCCTGTTCGTTAAAATGAGTAAAGGAATCCACGACTCCCTCACAGCTCCTTTCACATACCCAACTTTACTTCAATCATCATTTGTCAATTTTGCATAATCACAATCTAAGCGTCCATCCAGAGTAAACAGCACGTCCACTCGCAAATCCCTTGGCTCCATGGGCACCTGTGTCAGCAATTGTCCCGGCAGTAGCAGCGAGACATACAGCGGACCTACATGGCTGTTGTTACGCTTCTCTGCCTCTACCTGTACGGTAAAGCGGTCATAATAGCCTCCGCCGTAGCCAATCCTGCCCCCACGACGATCAAAGGCCAAGCCAGGCACAACAACCCAATCAATTCCCGTCCACATTTCAGGCGACCATTCCTTGCATGTCAAAGCAGGCTCAGGGATGTTCCAGATGCCGGGTACAATATCTCCGTTCTGATCCATCTCCCTCAGCTCCATCGTCCGAGTTACCGAATCCACTCTTGGGGCCAGGACACGATCTCCCTGTGACCAGCAATGCTCAATGAGGGGAGTCGTCGAAATCTCGCTGCCAAAAGAGAGATAACTAAATAAGGTTAGCTTATCTCCGTTTCTGTCTATTCTAAGCTGCTCCCATGCCTCGATTGCATGCCGACAGGCCACAGCCGATGCCTTCTGCCTTGTCAGCGGGTCCATGGAGTCACGCGCCTCTCGTTGCTGTAAACGCAGCGCGTTCTTCACATTACAGACATCCATCACATCCGCCCTCCCGCACAATCGTCGATAATCTTTAAAACGTTGCTATTGTCCCATTTGTCAGTAAGTGCTGTACGTTGCAAGTTTTTTTCATTCTTTTTCACTTCTCGCTTAAGTTTATCATTGTTTATACAAATTGACTACACGCGGCTCAAGGGTTTACAGGGTGAAAGCAGTGCAATAGTGGGTAATTTCATGTAAACTGGAAGGAAGGTACCTGCGAAAAAAGCAGGTAGAACTGTGCAAAATGTAATGGAGGAACGATACGCTATGCTATTGCAAGTAACCGGAATTACTAAATCTTATGGAATTGAGCCCGTTCTGGACGGGATTAACCTTCAAATATTGGAACGTGAACGTATTGGACTCGTAGGTGTGAACGGTGCAGGCAAATCGACCCTGCTCAAAATCATTGCTGGTGAAATATCCTATGACAGTGGACAAATTTTCAAGGCAAAGGAGACCAGCATCGGTTATCTGGCGCAAAACAGCGGCTTGAATTCTGACCGTTCTATCTGGGGGGAAATGATGCTGGTGTTCACTCCCCTGATTGAAGCGGAACGGGAACTGCGGCAAATGGAACAGGACATCGCTGACCTAGCCAATGCTCAAAACGAAAAACGCTACGCAGATCTGCTGGAACGCTATGCACGTCGTTCAGACTGGTTCAAGGATCACGGTGGTTATGAAATGGAGACCCGTATTCGCAGCGTGCTGCACGGTATGGGCTTTGGCTCATTTGCACCTGAGACGCCTGTAGCTACTCTGAGCGGAGGACAGAAAACTCGGCTTGCGCTTGCGCGCATCCTACTGCTCGCCCCAGATGTCCTTATGCTCGATGAGCCTACCAACTATCTGGATATTCAAACACTGACCTGGTTGGAGGACTATTTGCGCGGATACTCCGGTTCTCTGCTGGTTGTATCACATGACCGTTATTTTCTGGACCGACTGGTAACGACGATTATTGAAATTGAACGCCATCGTTCTACTCGATATACAGGCAACTACAGCCGCTACATGGAGCTGAAGGCCGCCGAGTACGAAACGAATCTTAAACATTACGAAAAGCAGCAAGGAGAAATTGCCCGTTTAGAGGCATTCGTACAACGTAATATCGTGCGGGCTTCCACGACCAAACGCGCTCAAAGTCGGCGCAAGCAGTTAGATAAAATGGAGCGTATGGATCGGCCCATGGGAGACTTGAAAAAGGCTCATTTTTCCTTTGAAACAGCCCATATGTCAGGTAAGGAAGTGCTGGAGGTACGTGACCTCTCTGTGGGATATGAAGGGAAAAAGCCTTTATTCCAGCACGCATCGTTCGACTTAAAACGTGGAGATACCGTGGCACTGATCGGTCCGAACGGGATCGGAAAATCGACGTTGCTCAAATGTCTGACCGGATCACTTAAACCTGCTGCGGGCTCCATCCACTGGGGCACCAAAATCAAAATCGGTCTGTATGACCAGGAGCAGACGAACCTGAACCCTGCCAATACCGTACTGGAGGAGTTGTGGAGCGAGTATCCTCATATGGAAGAAGCACGTATTCGTACAGTGCTGGGGAATTTCCTGTTTAGCGGTGACGATGTACTGAAGAAGGTAGCTTCATTAAGCGGAGGGGAAAAAGCCCGCGTATCTCTGGCCAAGCTCATGCTGCGCGAAGCCAACGTATTAATTCTCGATGAGCCTACCAACCATCTGGATCTGTTTAGCAAGGAAGTGCTGGAAGCGGCTTTGATGGACTATGACGGTACACTGTTGTTCATTTCCCATGACCGTTATTTCCTGAACAAAATGGCGGAACGTGTCATCGAGCTTCATCCTGGAGGGATAGAACATTTCCTGGGGAATTATGATGACTATGTAGCTAAAAAGCAGGAATTGGAGGAAATTGCGCAGGAAGCTTTGGAGGCAAATCAGGCCGCACGCGGCAAAACATCGGCTACCTCTGCATCCGTGACAGACGAGACCACATCCAAATCACGCGCCGCCACCTATGCTGCAGACAAACAAGCCAAAAGCGAGGAACGTAGCCGTCAACGCAAGCTGGAGGCATTGGAAAACCAGATCAAAACGCTGGAAGAACAAATTTTAGGGCTGGAGGAACAAATGACCCTACCTGAGATTTATCAGGATTACACAGCGCTTCAGAATATTCAGGCACAGCTCGACACCCATAAACAGGAATTGACTGAAACCTATACCTCTTGGGAAGAGCTGTTAGAAGAATAAACACTACTGCATAAAATCTTAGCCTTAAAAATTTCACATTTTCCTCTTCTATTTTTTTGTACACAAGATTATCCACAACTTATGTGTATGAGTGAGATTGTAAAATGGCCTTTTGGGCCATTTTTTTATTGATAAAAAGCCACTTTCAAATGAAAACCAAATTTATCCACCCTTTTATCCACATTATCCACAGATTCCACAAGAACTAAAGGTGTTACATATCCCCCAACTTGCTATCTCCAAAAAGTCTTAGCCTGCTTGCTTCGGACTCGGTTATCCACATTTGAAGCGGTATATGTGGATAACTTTGTTCACAACTTGACAAATCACATCATTATTCGGGCAATATCAAAATCCCAGATTTTTTTGATGGATTTTGAAAAATCGTGAACCATTGTGACGAATCATGCGAGGGATTGAGATGCTGCCATTCATTTGCTCAAACTCCTGTATTTTTTCCTCTTGAATTTATATTTTTATGATCGTTATGGTGCGGAACAAAAAAGACACGGCTCAACTGTGCCATGTCTTGCTCATTCTTCTTCAATTAAGTTTGGACAGACCATTCTTCCAGAGACAGCCCTGGATCAGCCTTCATATCCAATGAGGTAAATTCCCCGCGCTTCCATTTGGCGTAGGCCGCAGCGCCGATCATCGCTGCATTATCTGTGCAATATTTCATCGATGGTACAAGCAGCTCGATTCCTTCGCGCTCACAGCGCTCCCGCAATGCTGTACGCAGTCCGCGATTAGCAGCCACACCGCCACAAAGCAGGAGCTGCTTCGCACCGTATTCACGCATGGCACGAATCGCCTTTTCCACCAGCACCTCGACGACCGACTCTTGAAAGCCTCTTGCGATCGCTCCGACATGAACGGTTTCTCCGCGCATTTTCGTCTGGTTAATTACATTCAGCACCGCCGATTTCAAACCACTAAAGCTAAAGTCATAAGAATCTGGCTCCAGCCATGCACGCGGCAAAGTAACCACTTCCTCCGATTCATGAGCCACACGATCCACATGCGGACCGCCGGGATACGGAAATCCAATGGCTCTCGCTACTTTGTCGTAGGCTTCCCCAACCGCATCATCCCTTGTACGACCAATGAGTTGAAAATGACCTTCGGACTCCATCAGCACCAGCTCTGTATGTCCTCCTGACACAACGAGAGCAATGCACGGATATACGATATCATGCTCCAACTGATTGGCATAAATATGTCCCGCGATATGATGCGTCCCGATTAACGGCTTGCCGAATGCCAAAGCAGCACTCTTGGCGGCGACAATGCCAACCAGCAATGCGCCAACCAGTCCTGGTCCTTGTGTCACGGCAACCGCCGAAATCTCACGAGGGGTAATTCCCGATGTTTGCATGGCCTCGTCCAGCATATAGGTGATGCTCTCTACATGTTTGCGTGAAGCCACCTCTGGCACAACACCACCAAAGGCTTTGTGTGTTTCAATCTGACTGGAAATCAGATTCGAGAGCACCTCTGTGCCATTTTTCACGACAGAAACAGCCGTTTCATCACAACTCGTTTCCACTGCCAGTATATAGCAAGGCTCGCCGGAGGCGGAGCCTGTACCTGCTTTTTCCTCTTGCGTCATTGCTTCTGCACGCTTCCTTCCTGTTCACCGGATGCCCCATGCGCGGGAAGATCCGCCCACATGATCACGGCATCCTCGTTATTATCCGAATAATAGCCTTTGCGCACACCTGCGGGCTTAAAGCCTTTTTTCTCATACAAGCCCTGAGCGATCCGGTTCGTTACCCGCACCTCCAGCGTCATACGTTCCATCCCTAAATAAGATGCGGTCTGCATCAGCTCATTCAACAGCTTGTCTCCAAGCTTGCGTCCGCGATAAGCCTCACGAATCGCAATATTCGTAATATGGGCCTCATCCATAATCGTCCACATGCCTGCGTAACCAATGGCTTGTCCGTCTAGTTCCATAATCATATATTTAGCGAAATGATTCATCGTCAGCTCATTGCGGAATGCTTCCTCCGTCCACGGTAGCGTGAACGCTTCATGCTCAATCTCCAGCACATCGGGAATATCATCCAGTTGCATCAAGCGAAACTCAAGTTTCTCTTCCCGCTGTATGTTCTTTGCCATGTTGTTCACCGCTCTCTTCAGCGCTGACGAAGCAGATTGGCTTCCGCCTCCGCCAGCTGGGTATAATTAGGAACCAGCGTATGTAGCTCGTCATGTTCCTGACGAAGCAGCTTATCCGCCCCAAGGCGGCCAACCCATCTTCCTTCCAGCTCATAAGGTACAATACGAAGCTCGCTCCAAGCACGCAGACGCTCAGCTGTTTCGGCGTGAACCGTCGTTTCACCGACTAGCCAAATGACTGGAGGACGCTCTTCAGAGGGCAAAGCCTCCAGCCGTTGCAGCAGGTCATCGGTCCAAGCAGTCATCAAGCGAATTGCATCTGGCTCCAGCCGTTGCGGACTCTCGACGTCGTCAACTGTATTCACGGCGAACAGCCCCGTGTAAACCTGACCACGGCGCGCATCCAGCACAGGCACAATCCAGTCTGCTGCCTGCGCTCCGGACGAACCGTTATGCACAGACTCATTTTTATCTTCTTGTCCCTTCATCTCGCTGCCGCGATTCCAACCACCCCACGCCAAAGCGTGCAAAGTCGATATGGACGTCACCGGGATACCCCAGGCCCAAGCGAGTGTTTTGGCTGCAGTCACCGCAATCCGGATACCGGTATAAGACCCCGGTCCAACACCAACTGCAATACCATCTACATCATCTCGTGTCAGCCCTTCTTCATTCAGCAGTCGTTCCAGCTCGGTAATCACATGCACGGAGTGATTACGTTCGCCATAGACGTTGCTTTCTCCCAGCAATTCTCTTCCGTTCATCAGAGCGGCCGCCATCACGGTCGTCGCTGTATCTAACGTCAAAAACCGCTCACGCGGCTTTACATTCACATCTGTATGCTCTCTTTGCATGGTTCAAACTCCATTCTCCCGCAAACTGCGGCACCATTGTTCATAAGGCTCGCCGTACCCGGTCAGGTGGATCAGACGCTCCCCCACATCCGTTGTTTCTATATACATGTGAAGCCGCTGCTCCGGCAATATATCCGGTATAATACTACCCCATTCCACCAGACATACTCCTGTCCCGTAAAAATATTCGTCCAGCCCGAGATCCTCGGCCTCATCCTGGGAAATCCGGTACACATCCATATGATACAAAGGCAATCGGCCCTCGTACTCCTTAATGAGGGTAAAGGTTGGACTATTTACGATACCCGGCACACCTAAATGGCTGGCAAAAGCCTTGGAAAAAGCAGTTTTGCCCGCCCCCAGATCTCCATCCAGCACAATCACTGTTCCGGGAACCGCTTTGGCTGCCAAAAAACATGCCAATGCCCCGGTCTGTGCCTCTGAGGCAGAACGGAACGTAAACTGTTCCTGCGAAATTGTCATATATTTTAATCACCTTTCGTCCGAATCGGACCGTTCCAACTTGTTCTTTATTATATAGTTCACCTTATGTCGCCGCAAGGCATGAAGACATGCTATTGTAAGTTAGATGATACACACAGGGAGGGATCGAAACGATGGGACAAACCGTTTTACTCTTGATTGATGTTCAGCAGGCGATGTTCATGTATGATGAGAAGCTGTATCGCGAGCAGGAAGTTGTATCGCATTTACAGCAGCTTTTGGACAAAGCCAGAGCTACAGGTACACCCGTGATTTTTGTACAGCATACCGATGAAGCGGATGAGGATTTCCGGGAAAACAGTGTAGGCTGGGCTATCGCCGATGTGGTGCGCCCTCTTCCTCATGAACGAATTGTCCGCAAATCGTCCTGGGACAGCTTCTACCAAACCGAATTGGGCCATGTGCTGAAGGTACTGGGGGCCGATCAGCTCGTAATCGCGGGGATGCAGACCGAGTTTTGCCTCGACACGACTTGCCGAAGCGCCTATAGTCTGGGATACCAGAACAACGTGCTCGTATTGGATGCGCATAGTACATTTGATAGCAAGGTGCTGAGCAGTGAACAAATTGTAGCTCATCATAATGAGATGCTTGGCAATCGTTTTGTGCGTTTACTCGCGACAGCAGATGTACATTTTTCGTGAGTTATTGATCCAATTCACAAGTTTTCACTATCTCGCAAAGACGTCATCATTTTTATTGGAATTCCAAATGTATTCAATTGGATTGGCAACCTGCCTAGCTTTTTCAAGACCAGATTGGTCAGAAACAAAGCCGCCTTCAGAAAATTCTGGAGGCCTTTTTTATTTTCCAGCTGAGTTAGGCGATATTTGTGAGGAAAATTTTTTTACGTATGGATTGTAACTTTCATTTTTAACATAAAATTCAATTTATGATCATGATTTTCAGAAAAAACAAGAAAATAACAGAAAACGTTAGAATGGCCTAATTATTGTGGCCTATATGACCCTATAAACATCTGTACATAGATATATGTAAATATTTGAACATTGAGCAAAAAATGCATTAGAACTATGATAAAACTGGTTTTAATTTCCAACGAGAGAAGGCGATCGAACCGTCACATTCACTGTCTTAGACACCATGAATATGCCCGCATGCAAATATATCTTGCAGTCGCTACGTCTCTTAGGTTAAGAGCGGAAATTACGAATTGAAGTGCAATCATGGATGTATTGTGTTTTGAACACAGCGAAAGGAATGTGAGTTTTTAATGAAAAAAGTAGCTTTAGTAAGCCCGTTGAGAACAGCGGTCGGCTCTTTTAACAAAACCCTTGCGCCTCTAAGCGCTTCCGAACTGGGAGCAACCGTGATGACAGCATGCCTTCAGCAAAGTAAATTAGAGCCTTCTTTGATTGATCAGATTTATTTGGGAAATGTTCTTCAGGCGGGCAATGGACAAAATCCTGCCAGACAGGCGGCATTAAAAGCCGGTATCCCTATTGATGTACCCGAAACAACGATAAACACGGTTTGCGGTTCAGGACTTCATGCCGTTGCTTTAGCTTACAATTCAATATTGGCTGAACAAGGCAACATCGTCTTGGCCGGAGGCATGGAGAGCATGTCGAATGCCCCTTACCTGCTAAGAAATGCAAGAAACGGCTACAAACTTGGTAACGGTGAGTTGGTAGACTCCCTGGTGGCCGACGGCCTTACATGCCCGATCAACCATTACCATATGGGAATTACCGCAGAAAATGTTGCCGATAAATATGGAATTTCAAGAATGGAGCAGGACGAATTTGCCTATCAAAGCCAGATAAAGGCCGTAGAAGCAAAAAACAAGAAGCTTTTTGAAGAGCAGATTGTTCCAGTCATGATCAAAAACAAAAAAGAAACTATTTCTTTCACAGAGGATGAACACATAAGAGGAAATACAACGAAAGAAAAACTTTCTCAATTAAAACCTGCGTTTAAGGAGAACGGAACGGTTACCGCCGGGAATGCTTCGGGAATCAATGATGGCGCGGCGGCCGTACTTGTGGTATCGGAAGACAAATGCAAAGAACATGCATTAAAGCCATTGGCATATATCAAGGGTTATTCCCTTGTTGGCGTTGACCCTGCATATATGGGAATGGGGCCAGTGAAAGCCATTTCGACACTTCTGAAGCAGCAAGGTATATCCATCGATGCCATTGATCTTTTTGAAATTAATGAAGCGTTTGCCTCACAAGCATTAGCGGTAGTGAAGGAGCTAGGAGTCAGTCTGGACAAAGTGAATGTCAATGGGGGCGCGATCGCGATCGGGCATCCTGTCGGGGCCAGTGGTGCTAGAATATTGGCTACGTTGGTTCATGAAATGGTGCGAAGATCTTCACGTTACGGCATCGCCTCGTTATGCATCGGAACAGGAATGGGCATAGCGATGCTGGTTGAAAATGCGCTCATTTAAAGTGCGTATTCAAGATGAATTTTAGAATATCTGTTAAAGGGAAGGGAGACCGTTATGAATCAAAAAGATGTACTTTCACTCCAATCCATGCCTGCGGCTAGCGGCAGCTACGGGCGCCCGCCATACCGCTTCATCAACCGGGAATTTTTTATCATTACCTATGAGACCGATCCCGCTGCGATTAGACAGGCGGTCCCGGAACCTCTTCAGCCGGATGGAAGCAATACGGTTTCCTATGAATGGATCAAGATGCCCGATTCATCCGGGTTAGGAAGTTATGAGGAAAGCGGTATTGTCATTCCGTGTACTTTTCAAGGAGAACCCTGCAATTTTGTCGCCCAAATGTATTTGGATAACGCGCCTGCTATTCTGGGGGGACGCGAAGTCTGGGGTTTTCCGAAAAAATGGGCAAAGCCTCGCTTGATCGTTGAGGAGACGGAGACGCTGACGGGTACATTGCATTATAACAACGTCCTGGTGGCCACGGGAACTATGCCTTTCAAATATAACATTCTTGATGAAAAGGAAACGGCAAAAGCCATCGCAAAAACACAAGTTAATTTAAAGTTAATTCCTGATGTTGACGGTACCCCCAAAATCGCTCAGTTAGTAGCGTATAATCTTGAGAACATTACTGTAAAAGGAGCCTGGTCAGGGCCTGCCAGATTAAGCCTTATCCCCCATGTCAACGCTCCTGTGGCAGATTTGCCGGTTAAATCTTATATTGGCGGGAAACATTTTATTGCTGATTTAACGCTTCCATATGGAAGAGTCCTCTACGATTATCTTCAATAAAGTTTGCTTTCCTAAAAATATATATATAAGGAGAAGGAACCATGAATAACAAAGTAATCTCCGCTGAAGAAGCAGTTAAGAAGGTCAAAGACGGAGACACGGTGATGGTCGGAGGTTTTCTGGCAGGAGGCTTTCCGGAGGAGCTGGTTCGTGCGCTTGTCGACACCAATCCCGCCAGCAATCTTGCGATTGTTTCCAACGACACAGGCACACCAGAATTATCTATCTATAAGCTTGTAAAAAGCGGCAGAGTAAAGCGAATTTTTGCATCCTATATCGGCTCCAATCCGGAAACGGGAAGGCTCCTGATGACGAAAGAAGCTGAGGTCCAACTCTTCCCGCAAGGCACGCTCGCTGAAAAAATACGCGCGGGAGGAGCCGGTTTGGGCGGGGTTTTAACACCTGTAGGTGTAGGCACCGTTGTAGAGGAAGGAAAAAAGAAAATCAAAATTGATGAAAGGGAATATTTGCTCGAACTCCCGCTCAAAGCGGATGTAGCGTTAATCAGAGCCCATAAGGCTGATGAAGCGGGGAATCTTGTCATCAACGGCTCTTCACGTAACTTCAATATGGTTATGGCTACAGCGGCAGAGTATGTAGTTGCTCAGGTAGACGAATACGTAAAGACGGGTGAAATTGACCCCAATCATGTCAACGTTCCCGGAATATTTGTCGACGCAATTGTAAAGGTGGGTGAAAACGCATGAATAACAGAGAATTCATTGCTCGAAGAATAGCCCAGGAATTCAAAAGTGGTGAAGTTGTCAACCTTGGTGTCGGATTGCCTACAATGGTAGTGGACTATATCCCCGAGGACATTCATATTATGCTGCAGGCTGAGAACGGAATCCTCGGTGTAGGCCCCAAAGCGGCTCAGGGAAAAGAAAGGCTCGATTGTATCGATTCAGGCGGAAACTACGTTACAACCATGGAAGGAGCATGCTTTTTTGACAGTGCACTTTCATTTTCCATCATCCGCGGAGGGCATGTGGATATCACCGTGCTGGGCGCCCTGGAGGTCGACGAGAAAGGCAACCTTGCAAGCTGGATGATCCCTGGGAAAAAGGTGCCGGGTATGGGGGGAGCCATGGATTTGGTAGTTGGAGCCAAGAGAGTGATTGTAGCCATGGAGCATGTGAACAAAAATGGCGCGCCGAAAATACTGGAACAATGCAAGCTGCCCTTGACTGCTGTAAATGTTGTAAAGACCATAGTAACCGAAAAGGCTGTCATTGATGTTATTCCGGGTAAAGGGCTGATGCTAAAAGAAATTGCTCCGGGTTTGACGGTGGAAGACGTTCAATTAGCAACAGAGGCTAAACTGATAGTTTCACCACATTTGAGGGCCATTGCAGTGTGAAGGTCATAGAAAGGAACCAGCTGCATCTTCAAATTAACTTGTCTGGCATTTAATTCGTCCCTACGACTGCACTTGTTATTACAAAAAAAGGTTCGCTAATTGCTCATTGAGCAATTGCGAGCCTTTTTGAGCGTAAAATCCAATCCGCTACATGCTCAGCCACCTTCGTATGGTTAAGATAAGCAAAGAAGTTGTGGGGATTGGCACGCCCAGTGTGACTATCTTTCCAGAATGCCTGAATAAGCGGCTGATCATCAATACTTTCTATTAAATTTCGATTCAGCATCAGATGGAAATCATCTTCAACCGTTAAATGTCAGTAAAATCTGCTCCTGCTCCAGTTTTTGTGCCGCTTCCTCGTTCACTCGACGCAATCCTGCGATCAGTGCTTTTTTAATAAGACGAAGCATTTCGTCGCATCTGGGCTTTTTGTCACGGCCATGGATAATGACCAGATGTTTGGTTCCCATCTCCTACCGCTCTTCCAGACGATCCACACGGACGGTTTGAGTATTGCCGGGGTTGCTGCCCACCTGTACGGTAGCCATACCGTTTGCTTCATCCACATGCTCAATCCAAATCGGTTTGCCATCCAATTGTACGGCAATATTTTCAGATGAATCATAAATGGCTTTTGCTCGTTCCACGTTCATGCTGTTCTCCTCCTGCTGATTGTTGGTGCATTAATTTAGAAATGTAGGTCACCTAATCTTCATCTATAAGTCGTTCAACGTCCAATGAAGGAAAGCTATGGGAAGGCGAGGTTGAAACTACAGCCTCCAAATCCACATGAGCCACAGCAACGGGAAAAGGCGGCTGAGTTCCATGTGAAAGGGCAAACTCGGGCGGCAATGCATCTTGTTCGCCTGCGGCGGGACCCCGAAAGGCGATATGGCTTTGACCCACACGATGACTGATCTGCCGAGGATAGGATTTTCCGGACATAAATTGCGTACCCCCTTTGAATCGGATATGCCTTACTATGTACCAAAATTGCTGTAACCATGCGCAAGCGGCAGCAATTCGCAGTCTTCATCTACACCTCATACAATCACTTATACGAAGCATACTAAGTGAAAATCATATGCTCATATCCCGGGGTGCCCGGAATCGAAGGATGCAAAATGCGGATTAAAGAGAAGGAGGACTGGCGGTATGCATACGGTCTGGAAAGGCGCGATCAGCTTCGGGCTGGTTCATGTGCCCGTTAAAATGTTTTCAGCTACGGAGGATAAGGACATTTCCATGCGTTACATTCACAAGGAGTGTGGAAGCCCACTTAGCTATGTACGAAAGTGTCCCGTTTGTGACAAGGAGGTCGAATGGGAGGAAATTGGAAAAGGCTACGAATATGAAAAAGGAAAATTTGTCATGTTCGACAAGGAGGAACTGGAGCAAGTTAGCGGACAAGCGGATAAAAATATCGTGATTTTGGATTTTGTTGATTTGCAGGAAATTGATCCGATTTACTTTCAGAAAACGTATTATTTATCCCCGGATCAGGCCGGCTCCAATGCGTATAAGCTGCTCATGAATGCAATGAAGGATACCGGGAAAATCGGGATTGCCCAAATCTCCATCCGCTCTAAAAGCAGCTTGGCGGCGATTCGGGTGTTGGATGAATGTTTGGCGGTGGAGACGATGTTTTACCCCGATGAAATTCGTCCCATTGCTCAAGTTCCTAACTTACCGGGGCAGGAAGAGGTTAAAGAGAAGGAGCTGACCATGGCCAAAATGCTGATTGAGCAGCTATCTACACCTTTTGATGCAGCCAAGTATACGGATCAGTACCGCGAGCGTCTGCTGGACCTCATTCAGCATAAAGTGGCTGGTGAAGAGGTGCGAATCGCCCCAACCCAGCCTCAGACCAATGTAGTAGATTTAATGGCCGCCCTTCAGGCCAGCATCGAGGCAGTGCAACCTGTCGTTACCGATCCCGGCCCTGCTGCGAAAAAACGCCCTGCGCGTAAACCAGCAGCCCCAACAGCACAGCAGGCGGTGGCAGGCGACAACCTCTCTCCGACTCCAGTCAAAAAGAAAAGAAGCACTGCCAAACGTAAAGAAACTTAAGCTGAGTTACAGAAAAGTCTGGTTAAGGGGTGGCGGTGACACTGCTTTGATACGATAGTAGCTGACTGAACGCCCCCCGCTCCTCTTGTTCCAGTTGGCGGTAGTTCCCCTGCTGTATGACCTCGCCTTGATCCAGTACGACAATTTGATCCGCATGTCTGATGGTTGACAGGCGGTGAGCGATGACGATCAGCGTCATTTGACCTTTCATCCGTTCCAGTGCTGCCTGAATTGCGGCTTCATGTTCACCATCCAGCGCACTTGTCGCTTCATCTAGTATAAGTATCGGAGGATGATGCAAGATAGCCCGTGCTAATACTAGCCGTTGACGTTCTCCTCCAGACAGACGAATCCCGCGATCTCCAATGATCGTGTCCAGCCCTTCGGGCAGTCTGGATACAAAGTTGTCTGCTGCTGCAAAATGTAACGCCTCCCATAGCTGCTTCTCACTAGCATCCTTATCCGCCAGCATCAAATTTTCGCGGACAGTCGCATGAAATAAAAATGGGTCTTGTGACACGTAGCCAAACGACTGCCGCCACTGGGGCAATAATTCGTCGCCCAGAACAAGCCCGTCTATTGTAATCTGCCCCCCTGTTGGACGTAAAAAACCCATCAGGACATCGACCATTGTACTTTTGCCTGCTCCTGATTTCCCTACAATGGCTGTCATTTCCCGGGCGGGTATGAACAAATTAATATGACGCAGTGCAGGCTCTGCTGCACCCTCGTAGCGATAATCCAGATGGCTGCATTCAATCCCATGACGAAGGGACAGGGGTTGCCGTTCAGATGCAGATGATAGATTGACCACCGATGGATCGCGAGTCTCAGAGGATGCAAGTGCAATCAATGACGGATCTGTGAAAGCTTCGCACTCCTGTTGCACCTTGGTGACACTTTCAAAAGCGGAGATCATAGACATGATGTATTCCAGACTCGCTTGAATAAGAGCAAATCGAGGCCATAAGCGGGAAAATATAAGAATCAGCACAATCAGTTTTTCAGGTGTAACATGCAGCCACTGCAGCGATATAAATATGACACAAGCGACAAAAACAGCTGCCATTGCACGATGAAAAAACTGTGTGGTCGCATTTTGCCGGACAAATTGAGTCGTATTATCCTCCATGCGTTGCGTCAGGGAGCGAAACCAATGGATATTCGCCGCTTCCAACAGATTGCTTTTTATATCTTTCATACCGTTCATGTGATCCGTAATTCCAGCAAAATAAACCTGTGACAGTTCAGTCGTACGATCACCTAATTGTTTGGCATTTCGAATGGAGCGGCGGAACACAACAAACAGCCCCAATCCACTCAGAAATACCAGTCCGGTTAAAGAGGGGGATAACCAAAAAGCAAGAGCAATCTGAATCAGCGTAAACATGACGGCTGTAGCCAGTTGAAGAAGCAAATTCGTTCCCTGACTGACACGCGCCAGCTCGGTCGTCATCACATGGCTAAAATCAGATTTACGCTGACGCAAATAAAAAGCCCACTGCGCTTTCATAAAGGAAGTGTACACGTCTATTCGAAGAGAACGCATAAAACGCTGCTGAATCCGCGAATTCAGGATGGATTGGTAACGCTGAAGCAAAGCCTGCCCTGTAAGCAGCACTACAAAAACCATCAACATCCCCGGCAATAGCCAGCTTTTAGGAACGAACGGCAAAAAATGATCCAATCCATCAGACAGAAATGGCATCCCTGAATGACCGACAAATACGCCGATGGCCGCCAGCATAGGAACAAGCATATAAATGCCAAAACCCTCCAGTAGACTGACAATGATCATACACCCAATATTGAGAAATAACGCACCGCCGTTCACGCTATACAGCTTTGTCATATATAATCGCAGGTGAACCATAATGCACACTCCTTATTCAGGACTTTGCAAAATCCGATCCCAATCGCTCCAAAGTGCATTATATAGACGAACTAGACCATTTCGATCTATATATTGTTCATTGAAAGCCGCTTATTGGATTTTCACAAAATCCTCTATCGAGTCAGTGCTTTGAAAATCGCCGCTTCAGCCAGAGAAATGGACGTAAAGGGATATACAAAAAATGCAGCTGACGAGGCAATGGAAAAACGCTCGAATCGCCCGTAGAAGGAAACAAACGGCTGATGAGATACCATAGTCTGTGTCTTGGCTCTTTTAAGGAAAGCAAGTAAGTGCGGCTGACCGGCTGATAGACAGCCCTGTTTTTGGTCATGACTTGGCTGGAGGCAGCAGCTGGAGTCATCGGGGCACAACTGGCAGCGGTGCTCATCGGATTATGATTGTCGTTACTGGCATCTTCCCTGATGCTAGTAACGCCACGGGTGGCAAGCATGGCTGCTTCGCCAGAGGTACTGCATACTGAAGGACCGCCACCTGGAAGGGCGGCCTCCGCTTGCTCCGCCAAGGCTCTGCTGTGCAGCAGCTCTGATGGAGCAAGCCTACCTGTACCCGACCCGTGGGTGATCGGGTACAGTGCGGGTACGCTGGCCTGCATGAAGGCCAGCGCGCTCAGCGCGAGCCTGTGCGCCTGCCGGGTAGCCGATACCGGACGCATCGGCTCCGGTATCGGCGTACCCAACAGCGCAGCGGCGAGTGCCCAAGCCTGCCCGCCAGCAGGCAGGCCCCCGTAGCGGCGCATCATCGGCAGTAGCGCCTCCCAATCGACAGCACATATCGCAAGCCTGTCGATGTCAACCAGCCAGCGCAGCCTGAACCAACCGTGACGCGCACCATGCGCACTCAAGTACAGAAATTGATGCTCGCTGCCAAGCGTATACATACAGGACGTCATCACAGTCCTGTTGTCGGCAGATCCCAACGGTACCTGCCGAATGGCTCCTGCAGCTTTGCCCTTTTTCCGGCAGTTCCACAGCTCGTTAAAAGAGGGTTCCCCACCCCCATCCGGGTGAAGCCGCCAATGCAACTCTATCTCTACCCGTTTTTGCGGATGTAAATAGGATGCATGATGGTCCTTCCATTTCCAACTGCCAAGGACACGCACTTCTCCGCTCTTGGACGAATATCCAGCTTCCTGCATCCAATGCTCAGCCTCATCCATATCGTCAGGGGCAATGAGTAAGTCTATGTCCTTGGAAGTACGCAGAGAAACATCCCCGTATAATTGCTGCGCCAGAGCAGGCCCCTTCAACATAAGCACACGAATTCCATGAGCTATGAGCAGCCTGGTCAGACGCTCGGCTTCTGCTTGAAGATGGAGCATGCGAAGCGTGTTTCGATGATATTGCGCCTGAAGGTTTCGCAACAATTCTGCGGGAATGAATGGATGATTCAATGTTTTTAGCTGGAGATACACCGTAGGTACCACTCGATGGTGCTCGGTCAGACGTAAAAAGCGGACCCAATCCATCTCACGCAGCTGGGTAGCAGCAGTCGTATCCTGCCAATGAATAACGTCCTTCCCCAATAGAGAGAGTAACAACGTTAATTCTTGATCCTCATTCCAATTCGCAAGTTCCAAAACAGACTTGGTGGGCATGCATTCTTCTCCTTCGTGTCTCATCGCATTAAAGTAAAGAACTACTTTTATCTTCCATATTCTTATTTGTATCCATCACAGCACGTCTTCCGAATATCCCCACCACCGTAAATGCTTCCATCTCCCGTTTCCCCGTAACATAAATCGGTCCGCTACGTACCCATGCATGTGCAGCCAAGCGTCCAGCGGCATTTTTGGCTGTACCCAGATACAGCGTGCAGTCCAGTTTCCTGCGCCCCAGCAACGTCATCGCCGCAGCGGCTTGTACAAGACAACTACTACGCCAAGGAGTATAACTGCTTGCCAGCTCTACAGCGTGTGAAATCTGCTGAATGGACTTCTCTTGCCCAACGTCACACTGCCATGGGGTTTCTTCCATACGTATGCCCCAAGCCCTTGAGTAATCCCAAAAAGAACGACGCTGGCGCAGCCTCGCCCATCCCAGCTCCAGCCAGGCTTCCGGCAACAATCTTCTGACTTCTGGAGACAGGAGAAGAAGCCGTTGTATCCGCATGTTATACCGGCTCCCGTAGAAGCTTTAACAGTCCTTCCCGCTCCAACTCAGCCACAAAGGTATGTACCTGCTGTCTGCACTGTTCCTCGTCCACCTCATATTCGTTCGTCAGGACAGTTACGATATCGCCAAGTGAAGGACCGGATTCTGCCAGTTCCCAGATTCGTCCTCCTGTGTAGCCTAAATTGTAATATTTACCAGTGTTAATGCTCATCATCACTTTTTCTCCGTCCATATCACTGACGTAGACCTCTTCATTGTAAATGACGCGATAATGATCCTTAGCTGGATTAGTGGCTGCCATAACTCTTTTCCTCCTTACGAATGAGTTCAAGTACCCGTTGTACAACCTCGGACGCAGTAAAGACGGAACTATCCCTCAGCAAGCGCCAGCCCTCCACTTTCCGAGCCATCCTAGCCGCTGTATCAAACGACCATTCACTCAAACCCATTCGCGGAATAATCACCCTGCGATATGTATGTTGTAGTAATGTATGCAAGCACTCCAGAACGTTCAAGGGCTGTTCCGTAACCGACACTAGCTCCCCTTCGCGCATCAACGCACGGGTTGGAGAATCTGCCACCAGCTCGAATACGCCCCCTAAGGGCAGCGGATCGTTATAAAAATCATCTACAGCGGGTACGGCATATTTATTCAGCTCACCTGCAAGCGTACGCAGATCTGTGTATTGTGGCATTACAGAATTGTCGTCAGTTAGGGACTGTATGTGCTTTCTTTTGCGTACATGCTTGTTCTCCCGTAAAGCCTCCAGTTGGAGCAAGCTTTCAAGCCCCAGCTTTTGCTGCGGATAAGCTGGATACACAATGGCAGAGGAACCCGTAGCTTTTACAGCAATCACGTCATCACTAACCATCTGATAACCTGCCTGCCTAAAAACAGCAGCCAATGTCGATTTCCCCGTACCCGATTCACCCACAAATGCGTAGGCCCTCCCCCCGATGACGACCGCACTTCCGTGAATAGGTAATATTCGTCTTTGCATCAGCAGAACACCCATGCATGTACCCAGCACAAACAGCCGCACGGTGTCAGGATCAGCCCCAGAGAATATACTTACCTCGATCTCCTTGCCTTCCCTGACGGCATAAATGGCCGTGCCCGGTATTCGGAACATAAATCGCTCATCCAGCATCACAAAATTGGCCTGCTCCAGCTGACCACTCCATGCAGTCAAATCAGCCTGTCGAATGACTACATCCTCTACCACTCCTGGTGCTGCCAGCATCAGCTCAGGCAGATTCAGCTCACTCGCAATCCTGAGTCCAAAGGCCGTATATTTCGTCCAACTGACATTTGCACTCCTGTCATGCACGTAGGACTCACTCCTCTGTCTTTAAAAATCCCGTCTTTATTTCTTGGGCAACACCTCTAACCCGAAAGAAATAAAGACGGCTGTATATTGAATACGAGTCCAATGGATCATGCTATTTTCGTTCATTCAATCGTTATCGGCCCAGTTGTCTGGCTTCCAGTCCAACATTGGCTGCATGTATAACATGTATAACCATCTATTAGCTTGGATTATAGATATCGGCATCGTGGTCGGACACCCAATCAATCTGTCTCCAGCCTTTACCCGCCATAGTCTGGCTAATATCCAGCACCTCTATCGTCGGTTCCTGCCATTCTTTTTTACTCATTTCATCACCTCCCCTCCAACGAATGGCGAACTGTCTGACCGAACAGATTCGATCAGTTGAATCTACAGAGAAAACGGTACACAATCAGGCTATGCATGAGTAGTCTTATATTCGGATCAGACGCCTGCTCAGGGCCGGGGTGGTGAAGTTTTGCCATAGCCGTCTTAATAAACTCAATATTGAGATATTCGGCGGCTCGTAAATCATGACACATCAGTTGAAGCTCCCCCATAAACGTATCCCAACAAGGAAGCATACGATGTAGCCAATCTGCAGGCTGCACGCCGCGTACCCGCTGGTTCAACCGAACATCATCAGGTAGATGATCACGCATGGCCGTACGAATGAGGGCACGGTCCCGACCGTTTTGTACATACTGCTCAAAAGGCACCGATAAGCAAAAGCGAATTACCCGGCTGTCCCCGGTCGGATCACGTTCCCATAGGCCGTAACGTAGTGAAAGTTTGGTCGCGACCACACCATTTTTGTTGGCAATCGCCAAATTTGAGAACTTCTCTTTTCTCGTCTGATCGGCATTTTTCATCCAACCTGTTCCGCTCAATACAGGAATATCTTCTACATTCATCCGTTGGGCAAACTCTGGGTGAATCAGTGAAGGAACGGGACTGCTATGGCCACGCCGCAGCCATAAACGAGGTTCAAGTGAAGTCGCTTTCTTCAACATCACGGGGAGTAGATGAGACATACGCCTGCCCGTAAGCTTGCTGTACCGCCTCAATCCCTGAAAGGATTGCAACCAGTGCAAATGACGAAACTGACGGGCATAATAGTCCAGTGCAGGGCCCCACGATACGGAAAAATTGCCTCGTGCCCCGGTCAACAGTACACCGACATTGTGTTCCTGCGCTTTTTCATAAAAACCTCTGATCCAGAAGGAGTTTTCAAAATATTTGTAGGGAGCCTCCATCAAATCCAGCCAAATATCAATTTCTGAAAACGGACTTTTTCCCTCAAAATCCATATAGTTCTCGTGAATGTTGCCCACATAGCGAGCCGTAGAATGAATGTAGCTTCGTTCGTTCGCCAGCAATGTAGGCGGTGTCCAGTCTGTAAAATCTTGAACAGGCACATAGCTGTAGGCATGTAGCGGCTTTTGTTGCAAGTGCAGCGCTGGCGCGGCAAAGCTGGCAACCGCTCCGGAATCCAGCCCTCCGCTCAAGGCAGCCCCTACAGCGCGATGCGTCCGTAATCGGGCAGTGACCGCCTGTGTGAACACCTCGTGGAAAGCTTCTATGTACTCACCTCCTGTTTTGAGCCGCAGTGGCTCTACCTCATCCAGGCATGCATATTTATGAAGGGTTCGCTTCCCCTCCTCCATAGTGAACCAATGTGCAGGAGGAAGCTGGTTGATATGCTTGTAGGCGGTCGTCCCGATATCGACGGATTCCTGCATGGTGCGGATGGACAAAAATTCGGCCAGCCACGGTTCATGCAGTTCTTTTCGCAGAGAGGACAGGGCCAAAAGCGGAGCGACTACCGTGCTAAACGCGAATCCTCGGTCATGTTGGTAGATGTACAGCGTACGATGGCCTGTCATATCTCGAGCACCATATAATCGATATTCCTTGGCATCCCAAATGACAAAGGCAAAATCACCTATCAGATAACTGGCTGCCTCCACTCCCCATTTGTCATATGCCAGCAAAATCAGCTCGCTGTCCGTGATATCTTGCCGCCGTTCCTGCTCAACTCCCAGCCGTTCAAACAGCTCGGAACGATTGTCAATAATCGCATCCGCCGTGATTGCCAAATCTCTTAGCTCATCATAAAAGGGAAGACGCTCATGAACAGATTCCGGGGTCACATACTGGGCATGACAACCCAAAAAAATAGAGCCTTCACACCAAGCGCATACGCGGTCAGCGGGATATTTCCGCAGGGCCTGCATCATTTTCCCGCCTTCTTCGGTGCATACAGACTCATGCCCAAAGCTATAGATTCCGGCAATCGCACTCACGTTCTTCCCCCTTTTTCTTTTCCTATACTTGATAATGCTACAGACGCCAAGTACCTGAGTTTACGGGCCAAGAGGCTGCGAGATCGGAGACCTTGATGTGGGCGTTGATAGCTTTGAAGCTGAGCGATAAGACGGTTCCGCTCCTCATAGCTATGTGCCAACCTGTTTTCCAGTGATTGGATCCGTCGATCGTTCACGCTCTGGTCCACATGCATCCATGTCGGATCTTGGGGTGGAGTATGATGGATTGCATTTGTCATGAGTTCTCTGTTATCTGTATCCTGTTCTTCCAGCATCCGATAAGCTGCCTTCCATTCAAAGCCGCTTTGCTGGAGGAATTGTTGTGTACGTCGACTCAGCAGCTCCATATCTGGCTCATCTTCAAAGCGAACTCCAGTCATCTGTTCAGCCTGCTCCAGCGCTTCCGCGTAACCAAGTTGCTTAAACATGCGGGACCCAATGCTTCTGCAATACAGCTTAATTTCCCTTTTACTCAACACATGTTGCCAGCTATGTACCGAATCCTGATGCGCCTGTTCATGCTCTCCTACGAATGGATCGCCCGCTCCCATACTATAAAAAAGACTGGATTTGGGCGTATCCGCGAAATCTCCGTACTTTTCCATCCCCGCTTCATAATGGATTCCCAAAAAACTGCACAGTTTCTCGATCTCCATCGTTGGATTGGATACGAGCTGTTCATATCTAAGCGGGTATGCAAGTGGATGAGGTGTAGCAAAATAATGAGTATAACGGAACAAACCAACCGTAATATCCGTCATTTTCATATTAAAATGCGGACTCCCCAGTTCCTCCAGTAGTTGAAAACGTCCGTTCCGTAGCTGATTGACCTTTTTGAATGAGGCCACAATGGCCAAAGGGTTTCGGATAAGCCACAACCTGCGGGCAGCAGGGAATAAACGGTCTATAAATTCCAGCACCGTATAGTAACGCGGGGATTTGTCGATAAGCATATCTGCTGTTGTACCTTGAAGCAAACCATTATATATTTCAAGTGCATACGAACGGGAGGCCTGCTCCAATACGTCGGAGGGGACCATACCTTTAAAAAATTGCCGGAGTATCCCTGTTCCTCCATATGGGCGTGTATGTGACTGCGGAAGATCATATAAACTGAGCAGAAACCACATTTCCTGCGTGGCAAACAGGCGGGAATGGTTTTGCAAAATGGCGGTAAGCAACGAGCTTCCACTCCGAGGGACACTTAACAGGAATACCAGCCCTCCGCCTTGCTTTTCAATCAAGCAAACTCCTCCTCTACCTCTGCTCAAGACACTTTAATAGATACATATCGTATTTTTATTATAAATTTATGATACATAATGTATCTTGTCAATCCTTTTGATGGATAAATTCAGCACTTCACGTTCATGTTAAACCCTATGTAGATCTAAAAGCTTAACAATCAGCCTGTAAATAAAGATTTTGCTGCATATTAGCCAAAGGAGGATAGCACAATGGGACAAGCTGTTAAAGGTACTATTACCATTGAAGGTCAGGAAATTCCTATCACCAACCCGGATAAACCGCTGTGGCCTGAAGCAGGCGTGACTAAGGCGCTGTATCTTCGCAAGCTCGCGGTACTGGCTCCCTTCCTGCTCAAATATTGTCATCATCGTCTGCTGACCGTCATCCGCTGGCCACATGGGATTCACGGTGATTTTTTTTATCAGAAAAATGCCCCACGTCCTCGGCCGGACTATATTGAAACCGCCCTGCATGATGGCATTGAATATATCGTGCTCGGCAAATTGCCACAACTCCTCTGGCTTGGTAATCAAGCTGCGTTGGAATTCCACCCCTCTCTGCACGAAGCGGGAAACAAGCTGCCCTGTGAATGGATGATTGACCTTGATCCATCCAGAGAGGTGGAGCCACGTATTATGGAGGCAGCCTCTATTGTCGGTGAAGTACTGGCTTCGCTTGGTTTGGACTCCGTCCCCAAAACATCCGGGGCCACAGGTGTACAAATTATCGTTCCGATCCGTACAGGCATAACCTTCGACGAACTTCGCAGCATCGGGCTATTAGTCGGACAGTTTGTGACAGAAAAGCACCCGCATCTGTTCACACTCGAAAGGTTAAAGAAGGATCGTGGAACAGCCATCTATTTTGATTATTTGCAGCATTATCAGGGGAAAACTCTGGCCGCTCCTTATACCCCGCGGGCACGCCCCGGCGCTACGGTCTCCACCCCGCTAACATGGGAAGAGGTACGGCAAGATGTATCACCACTTGACTACCATTTGCTGAATATTGAGGAACGACTAAATCAGGTAGGCGACTTGATCGACAAGGTTCCTCCCCAACCTGTAGAAGATGTCCTCAAGCATATGCGCACCAAGGCACACCGAACCTGATCCATGCTTGGAAGAATAAAAAAGGGGACGAACCCCACAGCCATTAGGCTGAGAAATTGTCCCCTTGCGCTAGTGTATTCCTTTTTTCTTAAAGCGTCCGCCCTTCACATCGTGAATGTTACCGATCGCAACGAAAGCGTGCGGGTCCCAATCTTCAACGATGCTCTTCAGCTTCGCTTCCTCCAGTCGGGTGATGACGACGAAAATCACTTTCTTGCTTTCGCCTGTAAAGCCACCTTCACCTTCCAGATAAGTTACGCCCCGTCCAAGACGATCCGTCAGGGCATCCCCGATATCACGGTATTTGTCACTAATAATCCAGACCGATTTGGACTGATCCAGACCTTCAATCGTAATATCAATCATTTTCATGGCGATATAATAAGCAATCATGGAATACAGGGCATTTGGCCAACCGAACACAAAACCTGCACTTCCCAGAATGAATATGTTAACGAACAGTACGATCTCACCGACCGAAAAAGGAGTCTTTTCACTGACGAGAATAGCTACGATCTCTGTTCCATCCAGCGAACCGCCGGACCGAATCACAAGACCCACCCCAACACCGAGAATGACGCCCCCAAAAATAGCGCCGAGCAGCGGTTCACCAGGAGTCAACGCACTTACATTGTGAAGTAACGCGGTTCCAATGGACATAACGACGATACCGAATAATGTGGATAAAGCGAAGGTTTTACCAATTTGTTTGTAGCCGATAAGTAAAAATGGAAGGTTCAACAGGGTCAGGAAAATACCGAGCGGATAGCCAGTAATCTTGGAGGCCATAATGGAAATACCTGTAACGCCTCCGTCAATAACGCCGTTAGGAACCAGAAATATTTCCAATCCCACTGCCATCAGAGCTGCACCAACTACAATCATGGCTGCACGCTGAAACAGGCGTTTTACTTTGTTCTTCGGATTAGCTGGAATTTTGCTGATCTTGGTCAACTCTCCGGTCACATCTGTAATCTCAGATAAACTTTGGACTTCCTTGCTCACTACACTCATATATAAATCCCCCCGTTACAGTATGATATATTGGACAAAAAAGGGGCTGCTATCCGCAGTCCCCTATTCTTTACCGCGCTATTTATATAAATAGTATATCACAAAACTGTGATTTCGCGCAAAAAAGTTAGCAAAGAGCACATAAATCACAATAAAGCGGGATTATAGCGATAAAAACGGCGAAAATCGCCTTTATAGGAGTGGAGAGAGCATGCGAGTTAGAATTTCAGCTGTTTTCTGAGATCTAGGCCGTCTGCGGAACACGTTTAAATCTATGCGTGAGGAGTTGGAAATGTCCTCTACAAAATCTGCCGAAAGCCGTTCCAGCGCTGAATTAGCAAAAACGACAGCGGTCAACTCAAAATTATAGAAAAAGCTGCGCATGTCCATATTGGCAGTCCCGACCGAGCCGAGTAAATCATCGACAATCACCACTTTGGCATGAATAAATCCTTTTCGATATTGGTAGAACTCCACCCCTGCCTCCAGCAGTTCCTGTACATAGGACAGAGACGCCAAATGAACTAACTTCGAATCGGACTGATAGGGAATAATAATTTTCACATCTACGCCACTGACTGCCGCCAGCTTGAGCGCCTCATAAATGCCCGGATCGGGAATAAAATACGGCGTCGTAATCCAAATCCGCTTTTTGGCAACTGTGAGCGCCCCAAAGCACATTTCCTGAATCGTATCCCATACCTGATCGGGACCGCTGCTCAAAATCTGTACTTCCTCATCCCCGGTACAGGTATGTGGAGGAAATAAATTCACATCCATCAGTCTCTCCCCTGAGGCCAGCTTCCAGTCACTAAGAAACGCATTTTGTAGAAAATAGACGCTATCTCCTTCAATCTGCAAATGCGTATCCCTCCAAAATCCTACTTTGGGGTATTTTCCGAGATAATCGTCGCCTACATTAATCCCTCCTACAAATCCAACCATGCCATCTACCACCACGATTTTCCTGTGATTGCGATAGTTAATCCGGCGGTCCAGTGTGGCGAAAAACGGAGGTAGAAAATAATGAAATTCCACTCCCGCCTCACTACAGGTGCGAATAAAGGAATAGGGTAAATTGTAGCTCCCCACACCGTCTACAACGAATCGTACTTTTACTCCCTCACGTGCCTTGCGGATCATGACCTCTTGAAACTTTCTTCCGATTTCGTCGGCCCGAAATATGTAAAACTCCACATGGATATGATGTTGCGCATGTTCCATCGCTGCCAGCATGGCCTCGAAGGCTTCTTCACCGTTCGTCAGCACACGTGTGCGGTTACATCCAGTCAACGGGTTTTCCGACATACGAATTAACTGGTTAAACAGGCGCTCCTGATGTTTGAAATGAGGATTATGCATTTGCTCCACATGTTCAATGACCTTGGATTGCGCCCATAGACGCTCGCGGAATTCACGAAACAGCTGCGATCCCCCTTTTCGAACCACTTTACGCTTCTGATAATCCTGTGCAACAAAGTAGTACACGACAAAGCCAATGAGCGGGAAGCAAAACAAAATAAAAAGCCAGGCTACCGCTTTGGACGGCTTGCGAAATTCAAAGAGCAGAATCGTCCCGGTCTGAAAAATAAAAACAATTAAAACCAACAGCAACCACAGCATGTCTAAGCCTCCTTATATATCTCAGGATTTTGCAAAATCCTCATCTACGTTTTATACTAAGCTCCAATTTTTTTGACATGTTTGCCTCTTAAGCTGAATAGATAGTAACCAAGCACTATAGGAGCGATGTCCGGAAAGGAGCGATTATGAAAAAAGGAAGCCTAAATCGCCGGATGACCCTGCTTGTTATTCGGGATGCACAGCAACCGCCCAAGCAGCTACAATGCTCTACAGCCGCTGTCATTCTCGTCCCGACTCTTGTGATCGCGTCTATCTCTACGCTCGTGATCGGGCTGCAAATCCGTTCTTCCCATATTATTTCCCAAATGGAAACGAATCTTGCTGTCCAGAGTTTGCAGATGGAGGTCACGGTAGCGGACAAGGATGCAGCCATTGGGCGACTACGGCAGGAAGTCATGGAGCTGACAAATCAAGCCACCCATATTCGTGAACGCCTTCAGCGCGTAACAGAGCTGGAACAGCAAATTCAACAATTCATTCGTAAACACGGAAACTCATCTGCCACAAGTAACCATAAAAAGACCATGACTCCGCTCTCCTGGGATGCTTCCGGCCATATTGGGGGTGAGCTGATCGCAGTACATGAAAATACTGCCTTCCTAACTCGCCAGGCAATGGATGATTTTCAGGAGATCGAATCTCTGTTGGACACGGTGGAACGTACGGTTCCTCGCTCTATTCAGCAAGCAAATGCCGTCCAGCAAAATCTGGAGCGCAAACAAGCCGCACAGTTACTCCAGACTCGTAGGCTGGCTCTTGCCGAGCAAGGGAAGCCCTCCGTTTGGCCTGTAGGTTCACGGCGAATGACCTCCAGCTTTGGCTATCGCAGCGACCCTTTTACCGGCAGATCTGCCTTTCATTCAGGCGTGGACATTGCCGGACAAACCGGTGATCCTGTCTATGCAGCAGGAGCAGGCACCGTCTTGGAAGCTGCTTCTAGCGGCGCCCGCGGCAAGTGCATCATCATCCAGCATCCTGACGGACTCCAGAGCTGGTATATGCACCTGAGCGGCATGCAGGTGACCCCGGGGGATCGTGTCCACAAAGGACAGACCATCGGTCTGCTGGGGAGTACTGGGAGAAGCACAGGACCTCATCTTCATTTTCAGATCGTCAAGCATAACCAACCTGTCGATCCATTACTGTATGTACAATGAGGATTTTTCAAAATCTTTACAATAAAGGATTGGGGGAAAACCATCATGTTCAAGGAATCCAAAAAAAAGCTCTCCACCCCAGCTATGGATACACTGCTCGCTAATGGCACCAGCTTTGAAGGTACAGTTGAGGCAGAGGCCAATATTCGGATTGACGGTCATTTTCAGGGCGATATCCGCAGCACTCGTACTGTCGTCATTGGAGAATCTGCTGTTGTACGTTCGGACATCTTCGCACAAGACGTCATCCTTGCCGGTAAGGTGTTCGGCAGCATTACTACAGAAGGACGACTAACCATTACGCCGACAGGTGAGCTGTACGGAAATACCGCGACCGCTGCATTGGTCATCTCTGAAGGCGGTGTACTGGACGGCACAAGTCAAATGAACCGAACAAAGGATGTAGAGTTGTCAGCTTCTACGGATGAGCCAAACGACGAAACCCAATCTAGTTTCAGCAAAGACAGGGAGGACAGCCAAGCCACTCTGCAATCCGAAGCAGGGTAAAATCAGGATATACTCCTTTAAATCCAGTGCATTCTCCATTCATTCCATAATATCCTCCACTCTGCGTTCCAAAAATAATTGGTATACCTTGCGTATGACGATTTTTCCGCACATATACAATGGAATCACCAAAATGATGCCCAGAATCCCGAGCAGGTCACCACCAACTAACAGTAAAATAACGACAGTCAACGGATGAATATCCAGTTGCTTGCCAAAAACTATAGGTGAAAGCCAATTATCCTGAATTTGCTGTGCAGCAATCACCACGACCAGCGACCAGAGCGCCATCGAAGGTGATTCGAGAAATCCAATAATAACCACGGGTATAGAAGCAGCCACTGCCCCCACATAGGGAATAAAATTAAGAAAAATCGAAATAACGGCGAGCAGCAAGGCATAAGGCAAACCAATAATTAAAAATCCAAGGAACATCATCACACCCAACGCGACATTGATCAGCACCCGACTTACGATAAAGCTGCTGAGTGCACTATCGATATCTTCCATAACCTCCAATGCGTCCTTGTGATATTTTTTAGGAAAGAAGTTTAGCATTTTAGGGCCAAACTTGCTCCCTTCCTTCAGCATGTAATAGAGCAATATGGGAAAGGTAGCCAATACGATAAAAAAGTAGGACACGAACGATACCAGCTTTACCGAATAATCAGATAGCGTCGAAAAAGCTTCGTTCAACGTATCTGACAGTTGTGACAGCGGGTCTTCACCCGGAGGCAGCACTTGTCTCAAGGATTGATTATGCCGCCATTGGCTCAATTGATCAACCAGACTTTTAATGAGCTTCGGCGCATTTTCAAATAAATTGGTTACTTGATCACGCAGTGTAGGCCACACACCCCATGAGAAAACAAACAATAACACTCCAATGACCAAATAAATCAGCAAGATGGAGATCGATCGTTTGATTTTTCTCCGTTCCATTACATCTACAATCGGCCTCAATAAATAATAGAGGAAAAAAGATAGCATTAACGGTACCACCAGCAAGCTGACCAAAGATACGAGAGGACTAAATATAAAGCTTACTTTGGTGCCCAAGTAAATGATGAGTAATAGCATGACGATACCTGTAGTTACACGAAAAAAACGATTATTTTGCAGCATACCATGCGGCCCCCTCTGTTCTGTTTCTCTCTACCTCTTTAAACGCAAAATGGCCCTATTGATTGATTCTTGCTGAAAATAGATTACAATATACCTCTGCACGCAGAATATGTAACAAAAATGACATAGATACTGGATAAACAGTGTTAAAGAGGATTTTGAAAAATCCTGAAATAACAAAAGGACGTCCAAATGCTGAGCATTTGAACGTCCTTTGTGTAACTCTAAGACACTGCGATTTAGGTTGAAACATCCCGTTTTACGAAAACCACCCAGGCAATGGCGATAAAAATTACATAATAAGCGGCCAGCACGGTGAGCGAAAAGGTTAGACTGGAACTTACCGTACCCGGCGGCATATCTAGATATTTTTTCAGATCCATATGCGTAAATAGTACATATTTGGTCCATTCAAAACGATCTGTGCTGAACAAGCCAATAGAGTTATAGATTGTTTTGGTGAACATCATGAACAGCGACAGCCCAATCGCCAAGGCACTGGAACGGAAAACAGCGGACAGCATAAAAGCAAAGGCCATCGTCACGAACAAGGCAATATAGCTATACAAGAAGTTCAACGTTACGTAAGATATCGGATCACTGAACAGCGGAACAGAACCCGCTGGTGCATCCTTGGATAACATCAGCCATGAGGACAGCGTAACCATCAAGATCAAAATGATCGTTCCGAGCAAACTGAACAAAATCACGGATATATACTTGGACAACAATATTTTGCTGCGAGTCCAAGGTCGGATGAGCAGCAGCTTAATCGTTCCCCAAGTAAATTCACCAGCCACCGAATCAGCAGCTACAATGACCGTAAACGTCGTATTGAGGAAAAACGTAAACAACGTCGTCAACGCAATCCCATCCCACACACTGACCTGATCGGAAACCAGGGAGATCAGCATCGGAATCGCAGCAGTGATGACCGCCAGCAATCCCAGCATAATCCATGTGCGCACACGCAGGTAAATTTTCAGATTTTCGTTATGTACCAGTTTGAAGAAATCACCCAATAAACCCGCCTCCCGTCACTTCCAAAAATTGATCTTCCAGCGTACGGGCAACCGGGCGAATCGCATATACTTTAATTCCGTTTGCAGCCAGCAGGCTGTTCATCTCTGCGATCTGTTCCCGCTCCAGGTGAAGCAGCAGTTGATTACCTTCAACGCGTCCTGCTCCAGCAAGCGCATAGGCTTGTTCGGCATCATTTACCTCAAAAGCAATTTCCGCCGTCTGCACTTCCTCCCCTGTATTCTTCAGTTGCTTGATATCAACCAGCCGTCCGCTCTGAATAATGGCTACACGGTCGCACATCAGCTCCATCTCGGACAACAAATGACTTGATACGAATACGGTAATTCCCTCCGTACGGGTCAATTGACGCAAATAATCCCGCAGTTCACGAATACCCTGCGGGTCCAAACCATTGGTCGGCTCGTCCAGCACAAGCAGCTTCGGTCGATGCAAAATCGCCTGAGCTACCCCAAGTCGCTGCCGCATCCCGAGCGAATAGGTTTTTACTTTATCGTGAATCCGGTTTCCGAGTCCCACCAAACGAATCGCTTCATCCACGCGTTCTTGGGTCACCCCAGGAGACATCCGCGCAAAATGCTGCAAATTTTGATAGCCTGTCAAAAACTTGTACATCTCCGGGTTCTCAACAATCGCGCCGACATGGGAAACGGCCTTTTCAAAATCGGTGTTAATGCTGTCTCCACAAATATGAATATCGCCCTTGCTGATCGAAATCAGGCCAACCATCATACGGATGGTTGTCGTTTTTCCCGCACCATTGGGTCCAAGGAAACCAAATACCTGCCCCGCCGGAACCTCCAGCGTCAGATCATCCACGATCGCTTTTGAGGAAATGATTTTACTCACACCCTCCATACGTATGACGGGAACCTGTCCTGTCGCTTGCTGCATGCTATGAAACTCCTTCCATCCGGAGTGAAGCTGTTATCCATTTACTGTACATTTCCGGTTTTGGAAGTATTGTACCATATTTAACCTTTTAGAAACACCTCGCAACCTCTATTCCTTGTCCTTGTATATCCAAAGCACCCGCCATTTCTCATCTTCCTGCGCCACATAACAAGGCTGTACGATATCAAAATTACCGAATCGGGTCTTGTAATGCTGAGTGACCGTAATACGGTAAACTTTCCCTAACTCTTCTCCATTCTGATCCGTACGAATGTCATATTCAGTCTGCGGCTCCCCCAGTTCAAACGTGAACGTATCCGTCCCCATATCCTGCATAAAAACGTGCGCACGCTGCTGTACATACGTAGATTTCTCGAATTTCTTTTTTATTTGCGAATGAAAGAGCTCCCATGAACCTCCGAAATTTCCCGATTGCTCCATCGTGTAGAACTCGTTTAGTGCTTCTACCGCTTGATCGCCCTCGCCTGTAGACATCACCCCACGCAGACCCAGCCACAGCAGCCATAACAATCCACCTATGATGGCAAAATATAATAGCTTACGAACGAACGCCGAAGCCGCTCTTCTTCTAAACAGCACACACTGCCCCTCCCTCTGTTGGACTATACCGAATTCTCTACAGATGTATGTGGGACAAGCCTTTTTTAGAAGACTTTAGAAGAAAATAACGGGTGACCTCCCAACAGGGCACCCGCCTACATAAGGCTTACCTAAGGCGATATGGTAGTGGTAAGCATATGCTTCTCCAGCACTCCATGGATACGCTGGCGTTCCTGTTCATCCACCATGTAATAATACACCCCGTTGATTTTACGCCCATGTCCCTTCAGTTCAACGGTATCCGTCTGCTTGAGGGACGGACCGATCCGGGTCAGGAAGGTGGTCATATCGTCAAAGGTAATGTCTGTGCGAATCTGCTCCCCCGCTGCCTCCAGTATCGGTTTTACCCTCAACAGCCCTTCCTTGCTGATGGACTGGGCAAGAATTTGCTTGAGTAGCTCCCGCTGGCGAGCATTTCTTCCGAGATCCCCACGTGGATCATCGAAACGCATACGGGCGTAGGCCAACGCCTCAGCCCCGCTCAAGTTCAAATTACCCTGTGCAAAATGATGACCCTCATATTGAAAATCAAGTGGATTATGAACCTCGACTCCCCCCACAAGGTCCACCATTTTCGCAAACCCTTCCATGTTCATCTGTACATAGTAATCTATCGGATAGTTCAAAAAATGTTCTACCGTACGGATCGACATATCCACGCCCCCAAAAGCAAAAGCGTGATTGATTTTGTCCTCACGCCCCCTACCCATCAACTCTGTTCGCGTATCGCGCGGAATGTTGAACATCAACATAGAGCCTTCGGCAGGGTTAACAGACAAGACGATCATCGTATCCGATCGTCCTGGATCGTGAGACCGCCGATCTACGCCCAGCACCAGCACGGTGAACGGCTTGAACTGGGAGATGGCTGCCGGATTGGGTGTAATTGATCCAGAGTCTGTATCTACGGATCGCCCTGCTCCGCCCGTTGCAAGGGTAGAAACCGCCCCAGGCTGCACGATGCTGCGCGGATGATACATCGCATTCGCCGCTGTTTTAAAAGAATGATACACATAAGCGGTGTAGGCAGTAGCCCCTATGACCAATAACGCCGCAGCCCCCAATGTTATCTTCAGCCACCGTTTCATATGCAGCCTCCCCTTTACGGATTTACTACAGACTGATGACGATCTACATCCAGATTGTTCATCTGTGGCCTACCGACAGAATAGTATGCAAAGACGGATTGTCTGATTTGCTCCTCGCTATACACATTGCGTCCATCGATCATAATAGGATACTTCATAAGCTCATTCAGCTCACCCAGCCCGATTTCACCAAACTCCTCCCATTCCGTCAATAGACACAGTGCGTCGCATCCCTCTGCTGCTTCCCGTGCGCTATCTGCCCACGTTACTTCCGAGCTGTCCAGCAGTCTGCGGAAGTTAGCGGTAGCGATCGGGTCATATGCACGGATTTGCGCCCCTGCCTCCAGCAGCGACTGCATAATATCCAGCGCCGGGGCATCTCTTACGTCATCTGTATTCGGTTTAAAGGCCAGTCCCCATATACCAATCGTTGCTCCTTCCAGATCACCCAGCGCCTCTTTCAGCTTACGAATCACGTTAAAGCGTTGACCCTGATTCACTTCCACCACAGATTTCAGCAGCTTGAATTCATAGTCCACGTTGCCTGCAATTTGGATTAGAGCTTGTGTATCCTTTGGGAAACAGGAACCCCCATAGCCGATACCTGCAGACAAAAAGGAGGAGCCGATCCGCTGATCCAGCCCCATACCGTGTGCCACACGTGTAACGTCTGCGCCCACCTTTTCGCAAATATTTGCAATCTCATTAATAAACGAAATTTTGGTCGCCAAAAAAGCATTCGACGCATACTTGATCATCTCCGCCGAACGGATATCTGTGGTTACGATATTTGTCGTCAACGGCTCGTGCAGTGTAGTCAACACAGCGGACACATGTGGATCGGAAGCTCCGATGATGATTCGATCTGGCTGTAGGGTGTCTATGACTGCTGAACCTTCGCGCAAAAATTCAGGAACCGAAGCCACACCAAAAGAATAGTTTGTGCGGCTCGCAATCCAATTTTGAATGCGTTCGTTCGTGCCGACCGGTACCGTGCTTTTGGTGACAATGACTTTGTAGCCATTCATGGCGTCTGCCACCTCGCAGGCGGCTTCTTCAATATAGGACAGGTTCGCTTCTCCGCCCGGCAGCGAAGGCGTGCCGACCGCCAAAATAACAATTTCAGCCGCCTCCACCGAAGCTGCCGTATCTGTTGTAAAGCTTAGTCGGCCTTGTTCTACATTATCTTTAATTAGTGCCTTTAATCCCGGTTCATAAATCGGCACCCCACCTGCACGCAACTGAAGAATTTTGTCCTCATTCTGATCTACACAGACGACGGTATTTCCGAGTGCGGCAAAACAGACCCCCGACACCAGCCCCACATACCCTGCACCTATTACACATAGCTTCAAAGCAACTCCCCCTTTTACATGCTGTCTCATTGCATCCTGCTATTACCGACTTCACTTCTCTATATCTCTTCCTGCAAGCCGATTTTGATAAAGCGTAAGCCGTTTGTTTTGCCGATAAGATTTTAGAAAACGGTATACATATATCGGATTGTTGTAGGCATACCTCTTCCATAATCGCTTCGGTTCGCAGATCAGACGATACAGCCACTCCAGCCCCAGCTTTTGTACCGCTAGCGGCGGTCTGCGAACCTTTCCAGTGATATAGTCAAAGGCCGCCCCTACTCCAATCATCACGCCACGGATGCGGTCTTTGTTTCGATGCATCCATATTTCCTGCTTCGGGCAGCCTAAGCTGACGAATATGATATGCGCGCCGGACGCATTGATTTCATCAATGATCCGCTCCTCCTCATCTGGGTGAAGCTCACGAAATGGCGGTGAAAAGCTGCCCGCGATGCAGATTCCAGGGTAATCTTGTTCTACTCTCTCTTTTAAGCTATCCAGCGTATCCGGCGTACTGCCGTAAAAATATATACTCACCTTCGTCTGTGGCGCACGTTCGCACAACTTGAGCATCAGGCTGGGACCATCTACCCGATCCTGACGCTCAAATCCGTATAGCTTAAGCGCCCATACCAACGGCATACCATCCGGAGTACACAAATCGGCTTGAGTGAGCGCTTTGTGGAACTCAGCATGATTCCCGGCTGTGACAATGGAATGCGTGTTGCAAATACATACATAGCCGTCCTTTCGTTCGGCTGCCCATTGTTCCAGCGTGTGTACCGTCTCCTGAAACGTAAGTGCTGCAATATCTGCATCCGCAATCCTTCCAACTCTATATTGGGGCAGCTGCTTCATAATCACGCTCCTCCATCGCCTCGCTATATATCGCCATCAGCTGCTTCGCATTCACTTCTTCGGTATAGCGTGCAGCATAGTTTTTCGACACCTTCCGTCTCATAGCTGCATAGTTTTCATAGGCTACTGCGCGGTGAATCACGGTCTTTATATTTTCCAAATCATCATGTTGAAAATGGAAACCCGTCACCCCGTCCTCCACGACTTCCTCCAGTGCGCCGAGCCGGCTGCATAATACCGGAGTTCCAACAGAAAAAGACTCTACAATGGTCATAGGAAATCCTTCATACCAAATGGAAGGAACCATGACATACATGGCCCGGCTCATGCAATCCAGTACCGTGTCTCCATCCTGCTTACCGAGAAACCGAACATCTTCCTGCGGATAAGCAGCGGCCAATTCAGCCTTTTCCGGACCATCTCCAATGATGACCAGTCTCAATCCCCCCCGATCTTCCAACTGTGACCAAGCTTGCAGCAGATTGCGAACCCCTTTCTCAGCTGAAATCCGCCCCACAAACAACAAATAACGATCATTCGAGTCATACTGGGTTTTCATGGTTTTATGATGGATAAAATTCGGCTTTACCGCGATACGATCAAGTGGAATACCGCTTTCGGCAAATTTGTCCCGTGCAAACTCCGTCAGCGCAATATAGCGACTTACCTTGTGCCGCCATGTACCGATCAGATCGTTGAACTTAATCATCGCTGCTACTGGAATCGTCTGAAGCTGCGAACCTCGATAGCATCCATGACGGATGGAGTGCAGCAACGTGCCGTGCAGGCATTTTTCACAAACCTTATTCCCTCGCATAAAGGTTGCCGCCGGACAAATCAGCCTGTAATTATGCAGTGTCTGGACAACCGGAATCCCCAGTCGTTCACAAGCATGATAGACCGAAGGGGATATAACCGGAAAAAAATTATGCACATGCACGACATCCGGCTTCACCTGTAAAAGCAGCTTCTTGATTCTTTTGAATTCCGGCAGGGACCAGGCCGCCTCTACTGCCAGCTTTGCCATGTTCGCCAGCCCTCTGCTTTGAATGCTGTCGTTATGCACATAGTAATGTTCTATCTCTATTCCTCTGGAACGCAGCATAGCCGATTCTTGCTCAACAACCTTGTCTTCTCCCCCGCTTTGCTGATAAAAGTTATGGATGATCAGCACCTTGCTTACAGGAGGGTTCATCTGTCTGCTGACCTGTTGGCTCACGTGGCTGCCCCTCTTTCCTGCGTTGATTGCATAACGTGGTTAGAATTCTTGGGCTTGACCCCTTGATGGCTTACTATTTCATCTGCGATGCGATCCCACGACATACGCTCGACCGTAAGAAAGGCCTTCTCCGCCATACTTCGTCTCAGCTCACCATTATCCAGCAAAGCGCCTATTCGACCAGACCATTCCTCTTCTGAAAAGCTTCTCAGCATCACTCCGCTCACTCCGTCCTCAATCAAGGTAACCGAGCCCCCGTTTACCGAAGAGATAATCGGCACGCGAAACAGCATACTTTCCAGCAGTACCATACCAAAAATATCGTATTGGGTCGGAAACAGCATCACATCCGCCGCTCCGTAAACCTGCCACAGATGACGTTGCTCCACTCTTGTAAAATGTATAATACTGTCCGTTATTCCCAATTCATGAGCATATGTCCAGTAGCGGTCTGTGTCCGTCTTCCGTCCATTCCCGACCATTAACAAAAGGCAGCTAGGATGCTTTTGGAGCACCCTTTTGAACGTACTCAGCATAAAACGTATATTTCTCCGTTCCTCCAGTACACCAACATACAGTAGTACCGGACGATCACCGATTCGACGCAGCTCATTCGCGACCTCACGGTTTTCCTCACGTTCTCCGCTTATGTCTTCACTGTTGTTGCTGATGTCACTGTTGAATGCTCTCTCTACTTTACTGCGATCTAGTCCGACTCCAATCGTAACCACGTTGTCAAAACCTTTATTCTCCAGATAGCGCTTGGCGAGATCGGATTTGACATAGGTACGGCGTAGAGATTTTGTTACCTTCGGCAGCAGCATAATATCGTACAGTTTGCGGATCAGCGCGTGCGTGTTATCCCGGTATGGGCCGTGATACAACGACAGCTTATCGGGACATTTACGGGAAAGCAGATAGGTCATGATCTGGTTGTATTCTGTAGTAATGACCAGACCATAAGCATCCAGAAAAGAATCTTTGAGAACATCTCTGTAGATGCTGTTGCTTAAGAACTTAAACCCGTGGAGCCAGATAATACGCAAGGTGCATCCTTCGTGACGGTAGACTTGTTCCAGATGGGTTTCCTTACGATCGTTGTAGTAAACAATGTCGCAATCGTAGCCTTTTCGAACGAGTGCTTTGCCCAAGCCGACTTCCTGTAAATTGTATGAGTCCCCGTTCACTTTGCTGGCAAAATTGCGGAGATACAATATTTTTTGAATCATCATCAGGGCTCCTGCCATTTCATATTGAGTGAGTTATGGAGCACGGAGGGTTCAGAGAACGCTGCGCGTTCCATTTGATCTTCCGATCGCTGTTGCAGTGGGATTCCTGGATATATAAAACATTCCGAGGTAGGAATCCCACTGCAAAGGCGAACGCTAGCGCTTCTTCAGATTCAAATGGACCGCTCCGCTGCTGACCACCGTGTCCATAAAGTCACCCCATTTAAAAAAAGGGAATGCTGGGTATGAAGTGCCCTCGCTGCGTGGATACGCGAGCAAATACATGCAGGGCGCTGACCTCGTCGAACAGCTTGTGAGCTTGGTACGGTTATGGCAAGCTCACAAAACAACATGGAACTACTACCGCTAGCTGACCAAGATGCCTTAACTATGGCTAGACTGTCGCCTGTCCAGATTGTTATCCACCGGACCCTGTCACCCTGACAGAGAACTGTACAGAGCATTAATTACGCCGGGATGCATGCCCGGCATAGAAGTTCTAGGCGATAGGGCGAAGCTATCACCAGGCGGCTTTTACCTTCCCCACCCAATAGGCTGGGGGAAATTCTTTTTGGCGGCGGTGGGTAGCGGAGGGTAAGGATTTGAATCTGGAGAAGCGGCAGCGTTCGCCTTTGACGAGGGATTCCGCCCTTTTACAGGGCCTATTCAATCTAGGGAATCCCTCGTCAACAGCGATCGGAAGATCAAATCCGTCCCGCAGCGGACTTCCATCCACAAAAGTCGCTCCAGGATCAAATCCGTCCCGAAGCGGCCTCCCCCCTCCAACTTGAATGTTCCCGTTGCCTCTCCTCCGTCATCTGCATATTAAAATGATCTGCCCCTTTGAGCTGGGCAGCTGCCATATCTGCCACTAGAGTTACACTCGATTCCATCGGCACAAAGCGGTATTTGTAAGCTGTAAGCCGATGATCGGTTTCGTGAAATAAAATATCCTGAGCGTAATTCCCCCATCGGTCCTTGGGCATCAAATCAATGGTCATACCGGCATGCGCAGAGGGCAGCAGCATATTAGAGCCGTGGATGCCGATCACTAATCGGCTGGCTGCATATACCTTGCAGACCCGCAGCTCACTTTCCCGGTCGAAGCGTGTGACACGCTCATCAGAAATCCATGCCGGGAAACTCCCGGTACGCCCAAGTCCAGCGACTGTAAAGCGATGATCCGGGAAGCTTTCTCTCAGCCTGCGGAACAGCCGTATGATTTTACTGCGCTGATGATAAATTAGCGGTTTTAGCCCACGTTTGAGCTGCGGAAATTTCTGTACCGCTCTTGCGATATGATGGCTGCCGCTCCACAAGCGGTCTTCCCTCCATACGAAGGTAATGCGCGGCTCCGGCTCACGATCCTCGTTATAACGGGAGACACCTGTAAACTGCTCAATATCAAACTGATTGGGATGTGAATACGCCGGGCTGACATACACCTCATCAAAACGCATCAGTTCCTCAATCATCCGATGATGTAGTACAGGATAAAAGTTTCGTGCCCTGCTGAACGGCACATCAACCGTCCAAATTTCAGACACATATGCTGGCACCATCCACTCCAGCGACTTTTGCACAATGACGATGATGCCCAGGTCCGGCGATTGCTCGTATTCGCGTTGCACATTGAGCAGCTTGAGCAAAGCATGACCATACAAATAATCCATTGTGTTGACGATGATTACACGTGTAGAAGCTTTCATTTTATGCACGGTCATGCCGACTGCTAAGTCATAGGAAGGATTCATCAACGATTGTCGCAAAGGTTCTCCGAGCCATTTTCTCGACTTCGCATCACCGGTCAGAATATAGTCAGGCATTTCTACACGATAAGGTGAATACGTAGCATGGCCGACCCTCATGTCCTCAAGATATTCGCGTCCGCACCCCTCACACATAGTGCTGACACATACATGGATTCCCTGCCACAGCACCTCTCCACCACGTACCTTACCTCCACAATGCGGGCACTGTTCCTCATGCCGAACAAACGGTTTAATGGGTATCATGATTGTTCTCTCCAACTTTCGGTACTGTAATATGAACACGCCAGAAGGTCAGGATGGACTTCATCATCCAACCCAAATTAGATTTAACTTCCTTAAACAACAAATCTAATAGAAATACAGATATCGTAAAGGACAAAATCGTCGCCACTAACGACCCTCGGACACCAAGCAACGGGATTAGCGCGTAATTGAAAGCGATATTCGTGACCGCCCCCACCACCGAGGTCAGCAGCGTGTATCTGAACAAATTTTCATTGGTAATAAACAAGCTTTTAGCAACACTGAAGTTGGTGAAAAACAGACGAATCGCGAATAGAGACAACAGCGAACCTGCTTCGGTAAATTCTCTCCCATACAGCACAACCACTACCCATTGGGATAGAAAAAATAAAGGTACCGAGGTCACAAGAAAGCATATAAACATCAGCCGATACACCTTGGACAATGTCTGTCTGTATTCGTCGCTTCCTTTCTGCTTGGAACGTGTCACCACCGGAGCATAAGCCGTTGTCAGAACGACCGGAATGAAGCCCAACACTTCGATGAGTCGGAGTGCAACGGAGTATTGCCCAACCGCAGCGTTTCCCAGCAGTTCACCGATAATGACTTGATCAATCCGTGCCTGTACATATACAGCGGAGGATGACAATATGAGCGGCCAGCTGTGATTCATGATTCGCCGAGCTGTGGCTAAACGGAACGTCCATTGGTTCACGCGTCGTCCTTCCTTACGGAAGAAATACAGCAGCAGTAGGCTTCCCAACAGAAACTCTCCATGAGCACACAACGCCACCATCCATATCGGAACACCCGATAACAACAAAATGATTTTGACAGTGGAGCCGAGAACAAAAGCGGTATTCTTGGCAACGACCGTGTATTTGGACAGCATCTGCGCACGAAACCAGTAGTCGATGATATCAAACAATTGAAATACCGAGGCCGTAGCCAAGATCAGATTGATCAACCGCACCGAACTGTCTTCCGGTCTGAGTAGTGAAATGAAGGAATAGGACAGTACAATGGCTATCAGAGTACCTAACAATTTCAACAGAACCGCCGTACCCAATAGCTCATGCTCATCCTTGGGGTCTTTGACAAGATCGCGTACTAATATAGAATCAAAGCCAAGGGTCGTAAAAATCAGAAACATCCCGAAAAAGGATTCCGCATAATTCCACTTTCCCAGTTCCTCTGGTCCCAACACTCTCGCCATGATGATGCTGACTGCCAGGCCGAACACCATGCGAATCATTTTGTCACCGAACAGCCAGGATGTATTCACCAGCAAACTTCTGCGCGGTTTGGCGCGTTTTTCGACTAATGTCATAGGTTTTACTCCATCTTGAAAAAATGACCTTGCGTACAGCGAAGAGACCCCCCGCCCAGGCGGATGGCCTCTCCATCTCTTACACGACGACAGAAGCTTCAACTGCAGCCTGCCTTTTTACCCGCTCCAAGTCTGTATCCACCATCATACGAATGAGCTGCTCGAAGCCTACTTCCAATCGCCAGCCCAGCTTTTCTTTCGCCTTGGCACAATCGCCGAGTAATAGATCTACCTCTGCCGGACGGACAAATTGAGGATCGATCACGACGTAATCCTCATAATTTAAACCTACATGGGAAAAGGCAATTTGCAGCAGTTCACGCACAGAATGCATTTCTCCCGTGGAAATGACGTAATCATCCGGTTGATCCTGCTGAAGCATCAGCCACATCGCCTTTACATAATCCCCTGCAAAACCCCAGTCTCGCAGTGAATCCAAATTTCCCATGCGCAGCTCTTGCTGCAACCCCAGCTTGATACGAGCTACCGCATCCGACACTTTACGGGTTACAAATTCCAATCCTCGACGTGGGGATTCGTGATTGAACAGAATGCCAGAGCAAGCAAACATATCAAAGCTTTCACGATAGTTCACTGTAATCCAATGGCCGTACACTTTGGCAACACCGTAGGGACTACGTGGGTAGAACGGGGTCGTTTCTGTCTGCGGTGTCTCCAGCACCTTACCAAACATCTCGCTGCTTGACGCCTGGTAAAAGCGCGCTTCCGGTTTGGCAATTCGAACCGCCTCCAGCATATTGGTGACAGATAATGCTGTAATCTGCCCTGTAGCCAACGGCTGCGGCCATGAGGCCGCTACGAAGGATTGAGCAGCCAAGTTGTAGACCTCATCCGGGTCGGACTGCCGGACGGCTTCAATCAATGAAGCCAGATCGGTCATATCACCGGAAAGCCAGTGGATGTCATTCTGGATATGCGCTACATTTTCAAAGTTCGGTGTGCTGGTTCGTCTGCGCATCCCGTACACCTCATAATCTTTGGATAGCAGCAATTCAGCCAGATAGGACCCGTCTTGCCCGGTAATTCCTGTGATCAGCGCTTTTTTCATTCCAATTCCCCCACCGTTTTTTTATTGTTCAACCAGATCCAGACCTTGAAATGCCTGATACACAGACTTTAATCCCTCTTCTAGTGAAATACGCGCCGACCAGCCCAGCCCGGAAATTCGGGATACATCTACCAACTTACGCGGCGTTCCATCAGGAGCGGAGGTGTTAAAGGTAATTTCTCCCTCATAGCCGACTACATTCTTCACTTGCTCAGCCAGCTCACGAATGGAGATATCCTCACCTACGCCGATATTTACAATTTCATTTCCCTCATAATTGTTCATTAGGAATAGACAGGCCTCAGCCAAATCATCAGAATGAAGAAATTCTCGCCGCGGCGTACCAGAACCCCATACTTCTACAGTCGGAGATTGATTCAGCTTGGCTTCATGAAACTTGCGGATGAGCGCAGGCAACACATGAGAAGTCTGGAGATCAAAATTGTCGCCCGGACCGTATAAATTCGTCGGCATCACAGAAATAAACCGGGTTCCATACTGACGGTTGTAAGACTGACACATTTTAATCCCGGCAATTTTAGCAATCGCATAGGCCTCATTAGTAGGCTCCAGTTCACCCGTGAGCAGATATTCTTCCCGTAACGGCTGCGGAGCAAATTTAGGATAGATACAGGTAGAACCTAGGAATAATAGCTTACTTACATTTGCCCGGTATGCCGCATCAATCACATTTGTTTGTATAAGCAGATTGTCACGGATAAAATCAGCCGGATATTCGTTATTCGCCAAAATCCCACCAACCTTGGCCGCTGCCAAAAATACATAATCCACAGACTCTGTTTCAAAAAAATGATCTACTGCCTCTTTATTACGTAGATCCAGCTCACGGCTTGTGCGAGTAATAATATGACGGTAACCCGCTTCCTGAAGCGATCGGACAATAGCGGAACCCACCAGTCCGTGATGCCCTGCTACATATATGTTGGAATGAAGATCCATACTTATCCCCTACCTTCTTCGTGAAAATGAAAGACTTTAATACGCATCCTTGGAGCCTAGCAGCACACGAAATGTTTTCAGCATAATAATCATATCTGTGCGGAAACTGCGTCTGGATATGTACTCCAAATCCAGTTCTACCATCTGGTTAAAGCTTAGATGATTACGACCGCTGATCTGCCATAGACCGGTGCAGCCTGGTGTAACCGTCAGACGCAGCTTATCCCTCACTGTGTAATCATGGACCTCTCTTGGCAACGGGGGTCTGGGTCCTACCAGACTCATCTGCCCACGCAGTACATTGAACAGTTGTGGCAACTCGTCGATGCTCGTTCTGCGAAGAAAGCGACCCACACGGGTAATTCGGGGATCGTCCCGCATTTTGAACATCGCACCCTCAATTTCATTTTCCACCAGCAGTGCAGATAATCTGGCTTCGGCATCAGACACCATGGAACGAAATTTGATCATGCGAAACGGCCGCTCATTTTTTCCAATACGTACTTGATAAAATATTGCACTTCCTTTGGGGTCCTCCAGCTTAATCAGCAAAATGACAAGCAGAAATACCGGGCATAGCACGATGATTCCAATGAAAGACAATATAATGTCCATGCTTCGCTTCACGAACGGGTATACGTTCCATCCTTGCCGCCGTTCAAGCCCATGAGCGACCGAATAAACATCCACTGACGCACCCCGCACTTCGACCTCATTCGAGCGGGAAGAAGACACGTCTCATCACCTCGCTCCTTATTAATAAGTATTATTTATACATTGTTAAAAGAATTTTATATACTCTCATTTTCCTCCTTTTTATTCATGTCAGATTGCGTTCCTCCATCCCCCGCTCGACACGGGTATTCGAACGCTTCACATTATTAAGTACTACGCCCAGAATGCGCGCCTTTACTCTTTCCAAATTCGCTTTTGCTTTCTTGACGACATCCTTTTTGACCTTCCCTGCCTGCACCACCAGAATGACTCCGTCACACATGGCGCTTATAATGAAGCCATCCGGAAAGGACAGCAACGGCGGTGTATCCATTAGGATCACGTCATAATGTTCTTTCAGCTCAACCAGCAGAGCATTCATTCTGCGGGAACTGAGCATCTCGGACGGATTGGGCGGGTTCGGTCCGGCTGTAATTGCATGCAGATGGTCAATCCCGGTTTCTTGAACCACATCCTGCCATGCCTGTTGATTGGCAAGCACCCGTGTCAGCCCTGTATGATTACGCAAACCAAACATATGGTGCAAGGAGGAACGGCGCAGATCCATATCCATAATCAGCACCTTTTTCCCCTCTTGCGCATAGGTTACAGCCAAATTGCTAATTGTGACCGTTCTGCCTTCACCCGCCTGAGCGGACGCCACCATCATAACCTCAATCGGCTCGTCTATAGAAGAAAACTGGATGTTAGTGCGAAGCATGCGGTACTCCTCCGAAACGGAAGACTGAGCATGTAGGGATGTAACGAGCTGATTATTGATTAATCGCGGCATATTGCCCTTCACCTACCTGTTTAGGAGTTGTAGTGGAGCTGTCAGAGCGTTTATCTTCTTTTTTCATTTTCGTAATCAGGGCTAGGGTAGGCAGACCGAGTTCTATTTCAATATCCTCTTCATTCTTAAATGTATCATCCAGTACCTCCAGCAGAAACGCCAAGCCTATTCCCAACAATAAAGAGGTGGCAAAAGCAATAAATATCTGTATAGTGGCATTACTGTTCACGGGAACTGCTGGATCATTCAGACTGGCTTCGCTTAGGATGGTGACATTGTCCATTTTCATGATAGAGGGGATTTGCCGTTTGAATACTTTGGCTACCGCATTGACGGTTTTCACAGCCTTCGTATACGATAAATCGCGGATTGTTACATCCATGACCTGTGAATCACCTGCGGTGTTCACTCTTAATTTTTGCGCCAATGCTGACGGAGTGACCTTAAGATCGGGGAAGCTGGCGACCACCTGATCCATAATCGCCGAGGAGATCATAATTTGCTTATAGGAGTTCGTTAAGGCTATATTCGTTTGAACTACACTGTAATCGACGACACCTGCACGATCCGGTCGTGGCGTCTGGTTGATAATGAGCTTTGCGGTAGCTTCATAAATCTGCGGGGTAAAATACATATTTTTTATGCCCACTACAGTACATACTAGCAGTACGATGCTACCAATCAACCACATTCTTTTACGGATCAAACGGATGTACTCTTTCAACTGCACAAGACCAGTCCTCCCTGATTGACTTGTTTTCGATGCAATAACGCTTGTACTGATCCTCTGCATAACGGGGAAAAGAACGGTGCATGACCCTCTAATCTATAGTAAAATGTTGTATAATAGCGCATAGAAGGTCTAGCCAGCGAATAAGCACAAAATGCTCATCATCGGTGGCCTCTTAGGGTATATAAACGAAGACATCAGTGAAAACTATTAAATAAAGATACGTTATGTAACTTACATAACTAATTTATGATACAAAACGTATCTTGTCAAGCGTAAACTTGCTTTTTTACCTTTCTTAACCTTGCCTTCAGGAGGAAAAACGGATGAATTATGGCACCCGCATCGCTGAATTACGAGAACATAAGGGATTAAAACAAGAGGAACTAGCACAATCCCTCGGAATTACGCGGGCAGCTCTTTCTCACTATGAAAAAAATAGGCGCAAGCCAGATTTCGAGATCCTGACCAAGCTCGCTGATATTTTCGGGGTAACGATTGACTACTTGGTGGGACGTACGAGCCATCCGGCGGCAATATTGGATTCAGATGTGAGGGAATTTGTGGACCAGCTTGAACTGTCCGATGAGGATATTCTGCAACGTTTCAACCTGACCATTGATGGACGCACCTTGTCTGAGGAAGAAGCCAAACGTTTTATTGCATTTGTCCGAATGGAACGAATGATGGAATAAAGAAAGCGGCCGACTGCTTCACGTCTCGCTCAAGTAAGACCAGCCGTTGGAATTTACACGCGCTTGTCCTTCCGGTATGTGGTTCCATCCGCGTCGCTTTCTAGCCATTCTGGCATCGTGAACCCACATTGGAGCAAAATGTCCCGGATGTCCAAGTGGATGGCAGCTTTGTCTGCTTTCTGTACGTTGTTTTGAAAAAGAGGGTTGTTCCCCCCTAATTCTGTCTCCTTGTTCATTCAGCACTAACCTCACTTTATTATTCTTGGTCACCGGAAAGAAATTTCCCACAAACCTTGTATGTATAGTCGTGAACAAAACTATTATATATGAATACACACCTGCAATGTTGTCGTCTTATGACGAGAATAAAAAAGGATTTTCTTATTTTTTTCTTCATTATACGTAAAGTATTGGCAAATCAGAACGATTTTCCAACAAAAAAGAACCTGTCAGGTCCTATTTTCTCCTGATAGGTTCTTTTTTGTTTTATTTCGAAATGATGTTAGGTATTCGAACTCTAAGGTCCTATATGCATTCCGATCTGATTAAGCGACCTCGGCTGCTTGGGAAACCTGAGTACCTCCGGTCGCTCGGACTTTGTAGACATAGTGGCTTCCGGCTTTTACCGTGCGGTCTGTATACGTGCTTCCCGCTACTTGCGAGGCAATCACCTGATAGGCCCCGTCGGTTCCGTCAGCACGCAGCACATCATAGGAAGATACGCCTTCTGCCTGAAGCCAATTAATCTCTACCGCCCCATCCTGAACAGAGGCAGCCTTCACCCCTGTTGGAGCTGAAGCTGCGGTCTGATCTGTACTTTTTAATTCCAAAATATATTGTACCGCTTCGCCAGGGCCCAGCTTTTCTTCAAAATCAAGGGCAGGAGAAGCCTTGAGCCCTGATATGGAACGCTGTGCCTGACTGTAAGTGGAACCCGCTCCAAAACGTTCACCCGTGTACAAACCGGCATTCGGCATTGTCACCCGTACACGAACGGTCTGCGTGGTGGATTCGAAATTCACTAGATTTACCAGCAATTTGTTTGAAGTAGCGCCGCTACCTGCCAGCGGTTTAAGCTTGGACGTATCCACCGCACGCACATACACCATTTTATCCTTGGTATCCTCTGGATTCAGCACTGTATAAGTCAGAGGTTTCCCATGCGTGGCATAGGCTAGACTCAAGCGTCTCATGATCTTAACACGAGTGTCCTGTCCCTGCCCGAACGGATAAATTTCTGTGTTGGCCGGGTTATGACTTTGCAGATCGAAGCCTGTTTTAAACAGCGTATAATCTTTATAAAAAGCAGCGTGCTGGATAAACATATCGGCAAACCCAATTTGTGAACGCATAATCCGGTCGAATGCGGCTGCTTGTGGCTGACTAGCCCCATAATCTGGATTATCTCGATGCGTATCATTGGTACCGAACTCCGTGTTCAGCATCTTCTTCGCCAGTCCGTCGCTCGAACCGCCGAAGGTTTTCAAATTTTGAATGAAGCTGCCCCCGCCCTCTTCATTATACGATTCACCGTAGGCGTGTCCGTTGGTCAGGTCAGTGACTTCCTCCAGCTGTTTACGCTGCGCCGGGTCTCGCTCCCATCCATCCGGATCACCGCATTTTTTCGTACCTCCGGTTTGATTTTTGCACGCCTTGGTAGAGTACGTCGGCCAGTAGGCCCAACCCGGCGCTACCGTTTTGAGATGCGGTGCCAATTGCTTCCCTTCCGTATTCAACCACTTAGCTACAGCCAGATTTACCGCCTTGGAGCGATTAAATAATCCAGGTTCGTTATCTACTTCATAATATTGAAGATAAGAACCGTATTTTTTTACATAATCGCGCAACTTTTGCTTGGCCGTTTCTGGCAGAGAACCATCTTTTTGCAGCTTGATATCACCTGTATATAAATACAAAGCAGACGATTGCATATTATACTGCTTTAACGTTTGATAGTAATCATCCACGTCTGTACATGCCTTGCCCACATTGCTGGCACAGGTGACCCTCATGACATTGCCACTATAAGCAATTCCCAGCCATTTGAGAACGTATGGTAAATGCTTAACTGCACCCTGATCATAATAAAATTCTTTATTGTTCACATTTGTTCCGGTCAGTATATATTTACCGTGTACCGGTTCGGTCGCAGGTGAAGCTAACGTCTCCAAGCTCAAGTCATCCCAAGTCCACCACACATTTTTATCTTCTGCAGAGGAGCAGTATAGGCAGCGCGCTGTCTTTAGCTTGAGTACGTTAACACCGCTTTGCAATTGCTCTTTGGGTATATACAGCTCGTAGTTGTTTTTGAAATTATAAGCACTCCCAGTACCGGATACTCCGGCAATCTGAATAATACCGGACAGCTGTTGATTTGAAAATACAGCCATTTGTGGGACTGCTTTGCCCGCATCTAAAATCCGAACACGGAATATCATACCATTGGGAGGAATCTGATTCAGCTTATACTGGAGTGTCAGTTCAGGGTTCGTGGACGCATTCAAACCGGGAGGAATATCTCCACTGCTGAGCAATACCGGAACTGTTGTACTCTCTTCTGCTACCGACAACGCTGACATTGCTCCTTTAGCAGATGATTCGGTAGAGGCAGCTGCTGTAGAAATGTCGATATTATCCCTGCCGACCACACCTTTGAATTCCGCTGAAGAGTCATCCCTCTGCCCCAGCTTCCATACTGGACTGGCAGCTGCTACTTTATCCGTCTGCAATTCTGCGCTTCTTGAAGGCGTGTATATAAACCAAGCGATCATCGCTATAGCTACGATCGCTAGTAGTCCAGATAAAACTCCTGTATACCTATGGGATAACCATTTTTTTATCATATGATCGACCCTCTCTCCTCAAATTTTTGGACCGGGAAAGAGTATTAATCAAGGAAGAAACAAAGCGTTTCCGGGAATCACCGCTTTCGCTTCATGCTGACTTTCCCACATTAGACGTGCCATCGCGTCGCCTTTTTCATCATAGTATTCTACTTTTAAATCTACCATTTTGCCTGCTTCCAAAGTCATACTGCCTTTACGCTCTGTCCAGCTTTGTTTGAACCAGCTGTCAATCACCAACTTGCCGTCTACCCATACACGGATACCATCATCGGATATCGTGGTGAACGTATAGGTCTCGCTATATTGCGGTTTGATTTTACCCGTCCAGCGAACCGAGAACTGATCGGCATTCACCTTAGGGTCAGCTGCATTGGCACGCCAGTTGTAGTCCAGCTTGCTATCTGTACGGATCAAAACAGGACTTCCATTCAAATTCATATTGTTAAAATATTCGCCACGCAACCCGTTCACATATACCACATCAGGAACAGAAGGGGGAGTCGGAGCTGGGGGAACGATCACTACTGGCGGAGCCGGGATAGGCTCACTTTGTCCCTCGTCCGGTAAGGTCGGTATATCTGTCCCAGGTGGTTGAATCGTTTCCAATCCATTCTTCACATCATCCCGCGTCAAACTCCTCGAATCATTCATATAATCCTGAATTTGATTTGTTGTGTTATTCTCAGTCAGCATCTTGCCCCAAGTCATGGAATATACCCATTTAGGTTGAGCCTGCAACACCTCAGAACTAGGCATCTCACCGTGCTCCCCAATGGCAATCGGCTTATTCCGTGCCAGCCCAAGCAGACCTTCGTAATGACTTTGCTTAAAATCATTGTTGTAAATATCTACTGCCAAGATGTCCACTCTGTCATCCCCCGGGTATTTCGGGGTGTACGGGACAGTATACGAATTGGGCGCATTCGGACTCCATACCCACAGCAGATTGTTCAATTGATGTGTGTTGGTAAAACGGTCGTACATGATATTCCATAGCTGATTGAAATTATTTTTGTTTCCCCACCAGAACCAGTCGCCATTCATCTCGTGGTAAGGTCTCCACAAAACCGGAACCCCTGCATCACGAAGCTGCTTTAACGATACAGCGGCCTTATCCAGATCGGCAATGAGGAGGTTATACTGCGTAGTACCTGGGGTCACGTATTTGTTGAACTCTGTCTGACTTACTTTCGCCTGTACATTGGCCCAAGTCAGTGGCCTACCTGGTAGCGCTTCATGAAAAGTCATCGTCACAATACCACCGGATCTGTCCCAACGGATAGCACTATCGACGACATTTTTACGTTGCGCTGCTTCTGTAGCGTCAGATTGACCAGAGATAGCTCCCATCTCATAGCCGTGTACACCTACATATGCCTGACTGATTTTTTGGACCTTGTTACTTAATTCATCCGGACTTTCCAAATAATCATGCTGACCGGTGACTATTTTTTTCCCTGAGATGTTGAGTAAATAATTGTATAGTTCACGGGCCTGAGTAGAAGCGTCCGAATTAACAGGTTGTAATGAAGCGGCATTCGCCACAGACAGAGAATCACCAAAACCGACGGGCAACAATGAAAAAAGCATAACAACGGGGAGTACATGACGTATCAGTCGATACAGAGGAATAAAATTGAATCTCACTTTCGCTCTTCCTTTCGGTAGCCAGGCTGCCATCCTTGTGGAAGGCCCTTTAGCTTTGCGTACCTGCCTTTCGACAGGGCTGCGTTTATCGTTGGAAGGAGTTTGGATTCCTTCTTACCCTAAGTATCGACTTTATTTTACCAAAATTTAATAGGTCATGTTCATGAATTTACAGGTTTTCGCCCAAATTCGACAGTTTGAGCCATGAATTTTCATGAATTTGTCTTTTTTTCGTTTTTACGAAAATAATTATGAGATAAATTGGTGACGGGAAATTTCATTCCAATCCATACAAAAGCGGACAATATCCTCTTCAACCAATTCAGAGCCAGTCTGCACCTCAATAAAATCCACATCTGTCACAGCCAAAATGCTATGCTTCGTCCCTTCAGGAATGCGGACTACATCACCAGCCTTTACTTTGTGTAGCTTCTCATTCAAAATAATTTCCGCTTCACCGCTAATAATGGTCCAGATTTCACTCCGTTTGAAATGAAGCTGGTAGCTGATATTTTTGCCTTTTCGTACGCGGATTCGTTTGGTCAATACCTCGTTACCCTCGTCATATTTGACATAATCCACAACCCGATACTGCCCCCAACGACGTTCTTCATACATTGGACGCTGATCATGAGCCTTGAGCACTTCTTTAATACGAGGACTTTCTGCCTTATTGGTCACAAGAATGCCATCCGGGCTAGCCGCTACAATCAGATCATTCGTTCCAATGATCGCCACAGGAATGTCTAACTCGTTAATAAGACTCGTATTGACGCAATCCTCCGTTACTACACCTCTGCCCACTTGTTGATTAGACATTTCTTCTGTGAGCGTATTCCAAGTACCTAAATCCTTCCAAAAACCATCATACGGAAGAACTACAATGTCCTTTTCCTTCTCGACTACTTCATAGTCAAAACTGATTTTTTCCAGAGATGCGTATTGCTTTTGCATTTCTTCATAATTCAGCGGCAATCCCTTGGATGCCAAGATATCCAGCAAATAACTTAATTTGAACGCAAAAACCCCGCAGTTCCATAGAGCATTGCGTTCAATCAGACGCTCCGCCTGCTCCCGGTCGGGTTTCTCTTGAAAATGGCTCACTTCGCGGTAGCCAGTGCTACCTTGGGTGGCATCGTTTTTCGGAATAATGTAACCATATTTCTCTGAAGGATAGGAAGGGACAACCCCGATTAATGCAAGCTTGCCTTCACTCTCCTGAAGCGTATGTTCCAGTTGGGCTACGGAGGCGAAGAAAGCATCCTCAACATAAGGATCTACAGGCAATATAGCTACAATTTCATCAGGTGAAACACCTGCAATGGAATATAAATAAGTCGCTGTCAGCGCAATCGCAGGAAAGGTGTCTCTGCGTTCTGGCTCAACAATGATACGCGTATTCGGCCCAACCTGACTCTGGATCATTTCGACCTGTGCTCTCCCTGTCGCAATAAACGAGGATTCTGATAATCCGTTGTCTCCCAATTGTCTCCATACCCGCTGTACCATGGATTCCGAAGTCCCCTCCGGGCTCTCCAGTACCTTCAAAAATTGTTTGGAACGGGAATCGTTGGACAAAGGCCATAATCTTTTACCGGAACCACCAGACAAAAGTACGAGCTTCATAACTCTCCACTTCCTCTCTATAATGTATGGGTGATCGGATGGGGCAGGGTTGAGTAGTCCGCTACGGGCTGGATTTGATCTTACGATCGCTGTTGGACCGGGATTCATTCGATTATATAAAATCGTATATAGGTTTGAATCCCGGTCCAAAGGCGAACGCTATCGCTTCTCCAGATTCAAATCCACCCCTGCGCTACTCAAAAATGCATCATGCCGATCATACCGTTTATTGCAAAAGGCGCGACCGGACATTATTAAGTCCGGTCAGCCTGTTAGCGCTCACGCGCTCGGCTCAGCCGCGAGGCGCTTTGATCGGAAGGAGCGGCATCAACCGCGCCGCTCCTTCCGATACGCCCTTCCTACTCCCATCCCATAAGGTGGGAGTTTAAAACTGTGACTCCACGGCGGAAAGCAACGGAGCGGGCAGAATTGTTCTGAAGAAGCGTCAGCGTTTGCCTTTACCCCCGGATTTTAACCTTTGAATGTTTTACACAATCAAGAAAATCCGGGGGTAACAGCAATCGGAAGAACAATCTGCACGCGCAGCGCCTCCCCCACCACCACAGTCACTTTTTAAACTTCCACTTTATCTCTGTTCCACCCACTCATCCGCGGACGCCCCACGGAATAGTATTCCAGCCCGGAGCCTTGAATCTGTTCCTCGGCGAATACGTTACGACCGTCAATTAGAACCGGTTTGCGCAGAAGGGAGGCCAGTTGTACGAGATCGACCTTTTTGAACTCTTCCCAATCGGTCAACAGGCACACAGCGTCGCTACCTTCGGCGGCTTGCTGTGGGGATGAGCACCACACAATATTCGGGTGATCCACGTGCTCCTTGAATTTATCCATCGCAATGGGATCATACAGTTTGACAATTGCGCCTGCCTGAATGAGTGTTTCTACGATTTCCAGTGCTGGAGCTTCGCGGATGTCGTCTGTATTTGGCTTGAAGGCGAGGCCCCAAATGCCAATCGACACACCGTTCAGTTGACCCAGCGATTCACGCAGCTTGGATACAATCATAAAGCGCTGGTCGGTATTCACCTCGACCACCGATTTCAACAACTTAAATTCATAGTCTACATTACCCGCAATTTGGATAAGCGCATTTGTGTCTTTTGGAAAGCAAGAGCCACCATACCCGATCCCTGCTTGTAGGAAAGAGGAGCCGATCCGTTTGTCCATACCCATGCCATCAGCCACACAGGTTACATCGGCGCCAACCTTTTCGCAAATATTAGCGATTTCGTTAATGAACGAAATTTTAGTTGCCAGGAACGCATTTGACGCGTATTTGATCATTTCAGCACTACGGATATCCGTCACATAGATTTTATCCGTGAACACCTGATGCAGAGTGACCATTGTTTCACGCAATCCAGTATTGTCCAAACCAATAATGATGCGATCCGGATGAAGCGTATCATTGATAGCTGAGCCTTCTCTCAGAAACTCAGGCGCAGATACGATATCGAAAGACAAACTCGTGTGACGAGCCAATACGTCCTTAATCTTTTCGTTCGTTCCGACAGGTACAGTACTCTTGGTCATAATAATCTTATACCCGTTCATGGCTTTCCCAACATCAGCAGCCGCCTGTTCAATGTAGGACAAGTTCGCCTCGCCGTTAGCCAGAGAAGGCGTACCTACCGCCAAAATGACGATATCCGAGCGGCGTACCGCATCAGCCAAATCCGAAGTAAACTCCAATCGACCTGCTTCCAGATTCAGCGCGATCAATTCCTCAATACCCGGTTCATAAATCGGAGATTCTGCCCGGTTCAACATGTCGATTTTGTACTGCTCCAGATCGACACAAATCACCTCATTACCTTTTTGCGCAAAACATACACCCGAGACGAGCCCAACGTATCCAGTACCAATTACAGCCAGCTTCATTCCGTTCATCCTCCTTTTAGAAAGTTCACATAGGCTTGTTCTACATACTTTTTCAGTTGATCCTTGAAGTTATCTTCATCAAATTTGCGGGCATGGGTAATGATATCGTCCACATTCCATGCATGCTGCTCGACCTTTGCGACGGCCTCTAGCACATCCTCTACTTGATGCTTGCGGAAAAATACGCCGTTCACATGAGGAACAATCGTATCCAGCGCTCCCCCACCCTGAAAAGCGATAACAGGCCGTCCGGCCGCATTCGCCTCCAAAGGCGTAATACCGAAGTCCTCTTCGCCCGGAAAAACGAGCGCTCGGCATTCTGCCATCAGCTTGTTAACCTCTTCGTCCTCAAGCCTGCCGAGGAACTCAATGTTCGGGGCAGCCATACCTTCGAGTCGTTTACGATCTGGTCCTTCACCCACAATGCGCAGCTTGAGACCGTTACGTTTGAATGCTTCGATCGCGAGATCGATGCGCTTGTAGGACACCAATCGGGATACGATCAGGTAATAGTCACCGATGTTTGTAGCGCGTTTAAAACGGGATGTATTAATAGGTGGGAAAATGACATCCGAATCCCTTTGGTAATAGTGCAAAATTCTTCTTTTAACAACCGAAGAGTTGGCGACAAACTGGTCTACGTTGCGCGAAGTTTTGGCATCCCATGTTTTCAACCGGTTCATGTACAGCTTTAGCATGTTTTTGAGCAGGTTGGATTTGGACTGCCGGGCCATATATGTATCGTAATCCCAGGCAAACCGCATCGGTGTGTGACAATAACAAATGTGAAACGTATGTTTGGGTACCTGGATGCTTTTCATAAATGCACTGCTGGAGCTTAAAACAATATCGAAATCCCTAAAATCAAAATCACGGATAGCGATGGGATATAGCGGCAGCACTCCTTTGAAGTTGGCCTTCACTCCTGGGACTTTTTGTAGCCAAGTGGCTCTAATATCCGCATCTTTCAAGTTACGCGACAGGCGGTCGTCGCTGAACACCGTTGTGAAGATAGGAGCCTCCGGATACATATCGTGGAATACCTCTACTACCCTTTCCGCTCCGCCCATTTGGATTAAGTAATCGTGTGCTATCGCTATTTTCATCTAAATCATCCTTTAACGCGAATGTCGGTCAGACTCCTGCCAACAAACCCTTATAGTAATGAACTATATCCTTAACTGTGTTCTCGATGACAAAATGCTTCTTGACCCGTTCCATCCCTCTCTCACCCATCTGCTGACGTTCCTGTGGATGCTCCAACATCCAGCGGATGGCTTCTTCCAGCTTAGCCGGGTTACCCGGTTCAATAAGTAGCCCGGTTTCATGGGGTACCACCGTTTCCTTGGGTCCACCCTCATTGGAAGCAATCACTGGGAGACCAGCAGCCATGCCTTCAATAATGACCTGACCGAATGGTTCTGGTGTAATAGAGGTATGAATCAGTAAATCACAACGCTGCATCAGGCCTTGAATGTCATCGACGTGCCCCAGCAGATTGACATTAGCCAACCCGTATTCGCGCATCGTGGACTCTAATCGTTGCTTGTATTCCTCTTCTCCGAACAATGCATCTCCAGCCAGCCAGAATTTCACGCGCTGATCTGGTAAAAAGGAACGTGCCGCTTCCAGTAAAATATGTTGTCCCTTCCATTCCGCCAATCTGCCGACCAATACGACGTTAAACGAGTCATCACCACGTGAATGTGCAGCCGTGTCACGTGCTGTAATTGCTTTGGCAAAAGCGGAATAAACGACGAGCGTCTTTTTGTCCGGGGGTAACTCCAATGCACTCAGCGTGGACTTGGAATTGGCAATCACTCCGTTGGGCAAAAAGCGGGACATCAGCCGAATCCCTTTGGCTACAATCGGCTTCAGATACGGCGGACCGATGTGGTCACGGATATGCCAGATCAAGGGCAGCTTCGCCGATTTGGCAGCTACTGTACCATACAGTGCAGACTTGAGCGAGTTCGTGTGAACGCACACGACCTTTTCCTCACGCAGCAAGGGCGCAAGTTTTCTACCGTATGCCAGCAAACGAAAAGCTGCTGCAGGCGCACCTAGATTCACGGCGTTCCGTCCCCGATTGCGAATCGAATCGTCCAATGGAATGATGCGCACATCAATATCACGCTGCCGAAGCCGATCTGCCAAATCACCCTCCTCTGCCAAAATAACGAGCGGGTCGATATGTTCCCCGATATTCGTCAGTATGTTATACAAAGCGACTTCGCCGCCGCTCCATCTTGCCGTATGGTCAATATAAGCTACTCTCATCATTTCGCCGCCGCCTTTCTGTCAAGGACCTGTCGGAACACCTCTTCCACCTGCTCCGCTACATGTCCCCATGTATATCTGCTCAGGACATGGTCCCGGCATTCCCTTGCATTCGGTAGAAGTTCACGATGATCCAGCACACGCAGCAACCCTTCAGCAATGGCTTCACTGTCCGTTCCCTGGAACAATAGCTCGGGACGGAATCCTCTTAAAATTTCCTTGCTACCGCCCACAGGAGTGGCCAGCACTGGCAGTCCCGAAGCCATTGCCTCCACCGTGATCAGACCGAAACCTTCCAGCGCCTGTGTAGGTACGACGAACAAATTCGATGCTTGATGGTACAGTGGAAGCTCCTCATCCGACACATAACCGAGCAACCTTACATGGTTATGAAGATTGTATTCCGCTACCTTGGAAGCCAATTCCTCCATCAAGGGGCCCTTCCCTCCAATCAGCAGCAGATGATCAGGATGACGCTCGGTTACTCGTCGCCATGCTTCGAGTAGCTGTAGCAGTCCCATTCGATTAACAAGACGACGAACGGTTAGCACAATCGTCGCGTTTTGCGGCAAATTCAGGCGCTCTCGTACTGCTCCCCGATCCTCTGCCGGGTGGAACCTTTCTACATTCGCCGCTCCGGGAATAATGTGAATTTTGCTGAGTGGAACCTTATAGTGCTCATGCAAAATATCCCGAAAAGTCTCGCTTAGCACTATAAATTTATCCGACAGACCGTAGGCCTTCATTTCAATGGATTTAGCCAACGTCGTTTTTAGAAAATGCTTGATACCCTGTCCTTCAATCTTCATTTCCTCCGTCCACGGTCCGTGAAAGGTGGTAACTACCGGGATTCCTCTTTTTTTCGCCTCCAGCGCTGGCCCGACACTATAGGGAGCAAAATGGGAATACAATATATCCACCGGTTGCTTGTCGAACAACTCTGCTGCATATTTTTGCATTAGCTCCCGGCGCTTCCAGATGGATTGCTGCTTGCTGCCAATCGTATGAATCCGAATACGGTCGGGCGCTTGCGGCTGCTCGTCACTACAGATTAGAGCATCCAACGTATTGCGCTCTAACGTAAGCTGCTCACAGATCGATTGGAAATATGTGTTAAGGCCTCCTGGCTGCAAAGACGGCCAGCTCAACCCCGTTGCCGCAATACGAAATCCGTTATTGTACGACATAGCTGGTTTCTCCTTTCTGCTCGGTATGTCCGTCATCCACGATTTCTATCTTTTTTCGCCGCTTGGTTAGCTCATAATGCTTGAAGCAGACGAGAAACTCATACATCACCCAGAAAACGGCTACGGCAAAACCCGCCAATCCCTTGCGGTATAAGCCTTGGACAAAATACTTCTGCACAAAGCGGGCAGGGGGCCGCCACAACAGTCTGGTAATCCGAAAGGATCTTCCTTTGTTAAATGCCGTCTCTGCTTCCAGATCTGTATATTTATTAAAACGGGTCATATGATCACTGATGCTGCGGAAGCCGTAGTGCCATAACACACCCTCCAGATTGACAATCTGGGAAGAGGCTACATCCGGCATTTCATGAACAAGACTATTCGTAATGCCATAAATACGACGATTGTACAAACGAACCAGATATTCGCCTTTATTCATCCATTTGCCGAGAAAATCGCCAATCCGAAATACGGAATATGCTTTGGCCGGATCGTGGAGCGTTTCCTTTACTTTCAACAAATCTCCAAGCAACTCTGCATCCACTACTTCGTCCGTATCAATCAGGAATATCCAATCAAATTCCGCTTTTTCAACACCAAACATGCGCTGCTTGGCATAACCGGGCCACGGGTTAGAAAACACCCGACAGCCCAAGGATTCAGCTACCTGAATCGTATTGTCCTTGCTCCCTCCGTCAATGACGACGATATCGTCCGCAAAGGGCTTGCAGGATTTAATGGCGGCTGTGATTCGAGTGCCATCATCCTGAGCGATAATAACTACGGATATCCGGTTGTCCGCGGGAACGCTAGACATGTGGTTCATTAGCGGGTGCCTCCTTCTTTATCTAACCGTTAACTGGCTTTTTCCGGATGTAGTGTGACATCGTTGATCGGAGCCATTGAAAATCTTGTTTGGAAATAAGCAGTCTTGGAATCTTCATTTTTAGAACGAATTTAACATTACATAAAATGAAAATGAACCGTAGAATCCCCGAAGACAGCATTGCTATCCCTGCACCCGTCAATCCATATCTCGGCACGAGTATGGACAGCAATGGAATGACGAGCGCCAATCCGACACCCTGTAGAATGGTAACCAGTTTGGGCTTACCCAACGCCATAAATTGTTGTGCCAGCACCATGGTCCCTCCACTGATAGCAACCTCAAGCACCAGGAACCGGAATACCGTAAGCGCTTGTTTAAACTCTTGACCATATAACAATGTAAATACGAACGGAGCAATCAGCATCAGCATCATCGCAGCCAGAAAGGTTGCTGTTGATGTCACTCGAAATGCCCGAAATGTTATGTCCACCGCCTCTTCCTTATTCAGACCAGAGGCTTTGGGAAACAGCACGACAATGATCGAGGTAGAAAATACATTCACCATCCTGGCCAAGCTGACCGCTACTGCATATAAACCGAGATCAGCGGGTCTGAGCAGACCCGCAATCAAAATCTGATCAATATAAGTGGAAACCTGCCCCATGAGATCATTTCCGTATGAACCCATACCGTAGGTAAAGAGATTTTTAAATTGCGTCCAGCTGTTCTTTACCTTGGGTTTGTACAGCCGAATCATTCGTATCGTGACACCGATATAAATCGGCAAGCCTGGTAGCAAATAAGCCAATGCCGAGGTGTACGGATTCATATTTCCGGTTAAGATCAGAATCGCCAGACCCAGCAGTGTACTCAGCGGTACCAGATACCGGAATAAATTGTACTGCTTATATTCCGAGCGAACTTGAAGCAATGCATTATTGATCTGTGAAATCGCTATGAGCGGACACATCATCATGGAGCACTGCGCGAAAAGGATGACCGATGAAGAAAAAGAGCGCAGCCAATAAGGAATTAGAAAAACTCCGACGAGTGTCGCCAAGCCCCCGAACATGGTAGCCAGCAGCAAGGCCAGACCATACAGCTTGCCCGTTTCCTCCGGTTTCCTTTTCGCATTGTAAATCAATGCAGACGGGACACCGAAGCTCATGCAGAAGGCGAGAAATTGGGACCAGTTCACCATCGCTGTCTGTTCCCCGCGTCCAGTAGGACCCAGGAATCGTGCCGTTAGCACACCAGTCAGCATGTTCACGACGAGAATCAGCATACTGAATATCATCGTTTTTACTGCTGCAGAGCTGTTATCCTTGCTTTTGGCAAACCGAATCACTGTGGACCATAGTGTCCGGACAGGTGCGGATAATGCTTGTAAGTTTTGCACAGCCTTTACCTTCTTTCCGCGATGACATCTTTTGCCCATAGTCCTATTCCGATCATCATCCAGATCAGATAGCCGCGCATACCCGGGAAACCATTATCCGATATGAGACTGGCTACAGCTCCGGCCCACGTAGCCAACGCCAGTCTGATATAAGGCTGACTGGAATCTCGTTCGGCAATACGGACGAGAAGGCGCTTGATGATAACGAACAGACCACCGAAGAAAAAGAATGCTCCGAAAATACCGAAGGTGAGGAAAATGGCAATATACCCATTATCCATAATCCCAAGTTCACCGAGATCGCCGCCGTTATCAAGCTTGGTTCCGATTCCTACACTCCCGATCCCCTGCCCGACTGGATTGCTAGTAATCGCCGGAAGCATCGTATGCAGTAAATCCAAACGCTCGTTGTACGAATGATCCTGTTGAATATCCGTCAGCGTCTGCATACGAGCCACCAAACCCTCTGCCCCTGGAAGTTTTGGAACAATAATGTAGAGAAGAAGACCGACGACAGCTAGTTGAACCAAGGTCTTCCACTTCCCCTTGGAAGATGAACTGAGAATATAAGCCAACAACATGACGAATGCAATTAGCCAGGCTGAACGTACCAGCGTGATTAAGAGACAAACGACCGTCAGCAGAATTCCGATCCATCCCAAAGTGCCACGCCACCGTTTTTCCATTAGCATGGGTACAAGTGCCATCGCCAGGAAAATAGCGCACGGACCGGGCGAGTTCATGGAAGAAAACACTCTGATTTGAAGCGGTTCTGGAACACCAATGGAATTCATTTCTACATGATTCATCCAAAATGCATCCCAAGGAGGAACTGTCAAATACTGAATAATGCCGTAAATCGCCACAAGAACAGCAATGTTGGCATATGAATACAGCAGTCGGTCCAGTTCCTTCGCTTTCATGGGCTTAATCGCAAAATATGGCAATAGGATCAAAGGAACCACATAATTGGCTAAATCATAAGCAAAAACAATACCATTTTTGAATAACCCGACGACACTTCCGTAGGCCAATTCTATGCCGAAAAATACAGCAATTCGGGTTAATGGCTTTTCCGCCAGATGAATACCCCGCAGCACAGGAATAATCAACATACTGCTTACCAGCAGCGGTGCCACGCTCAACAAGGAAACCGAGTGGTACGTTCCCTCCAACCAATCCGCAATACGGCGGATTTCCGGGCCTACTGCCCACACTGCCAGCGTGTAAGGAATCAGTAGCCGGGATTGCAAGATCGCCAGCAGGAAGGCCGGAAAAACGAGCGCCAGCAATATGGCTCCCTGCTGGCTCATGGTGGGATCCATCTTGGCGCTGGCAAATCCGATGGCGAGTGGCAGCATACAAGCCAGCAACCCCATGCCGATCATGCCGATTCCACGCCGATTTCCTAGCCAAACGGAAATCTGCTGATCTGCCAACCGACTCATGTTTCTCACCCCTGACCTCCCTTCATCCGCTTCCGCTTGAACATCTCCTTAAACAGCAGAACGAGAAATTGGGAATCCTCAATCAAATATCTTTTCCACAATCGTTTAGGCTCCTGAGACAATCTCCAGAACCATTCAAATCCCGTCTTCTGCATCAGCTCCGGTGCTCTTTTCACATTTCCCGACAGGAAATCAAAGGTCGCTCCCACCCCAATCGAAATCGGAGCGCGGTAAGTCTCATAATATCTGTAAATCCATTTTTCCTGTTTAGGTGCGCCTACACCAACAAAAACGATGTCCGGGCGAGCCTCTTGCAGCAATTGGACAATGTGTCTGTTCTCCTCTTCGTTTTTCTCAAATCCATAAGAAGGAGAGTAACAGCCCACCACGTTCATGTTCGGATAAGATTCCTGGAGATTGAGCATAGCCTTCTCAGGAATACCGTCAGCTGCACCCAGAAAAAATAAACGATAGCCTCGATCCTCAAAAGCCTCCCCCAACCGAGTGAACAAATCTGACCCGGACACTTTTTGTTTGAGGGGCTTTTTCAGCAACTTGGACGCCCATATGATAGGCATCCCATCGGCCACTACAGCTCCGGCATCTGAATACACCTTGCGGAATTCATCATCCTTGCGAAGCTTGATCACATGATCGACATTACAGGTCAAAATGTAGGAATGACGCTGATGTTCAATAGAAGTATCTATAAATTCGAGTAGATCATTAAAATCGTAATTATCAAAGTTGACATCGAACATGTTCACTCTGCTCATCGTATCACTTCTCTTTGCGAAAATCGGTTTGAGTAGATGTCTGGTATAACGCGTTTAAATACCAGCAAAATGGAATAATCATCTGAACCGTCGACAACGTATTATCTGAAAACGAGTAGATCAGAAAGCCTGCAATTAAGCTTGCAAAATAAGGTTTGATAGACTTGGCAAGCGACCGGTAAATGAGAGCGAACACGATCAGCAATGAAAGCATTAATAGCCCGCAACCGATATATCCCGTGTCAAAATAAAAGCGAATATACTCATTATGCGGTACAACGAAACCATTGAATAACGTCCCGTCGTTCGCAACCGTTACCGCGCCAAGACCTCTACCTGACCAAGGGTAATCATGTACTCTGTTCAAAAAATATTCCCATGCCTCCGAGCGTCCCGACAGGTCAATGCCTGTATCGGTCTCCCGTTCGAAGGAGCGTTTTTTTAAATTGTTCCATTGCAGGGCCACCGCCCCCAGAGCAACCAAAAACGATCCGGCCAGCGGTAGCAAATAATTGACTTTCCCCTTGAGGTACTGACGGGCAATATCAAACAGATACACAGCAAACATTAATAACAATGCCAGAATCGGTCCACGTGTACCGGTGGCGATCAGAATCAAAAAGTTCAGTGCCAACACTGTGTAATAAAAAGCGGCTTGCTTGGGTTTGCGCTTGACCTCAATTAGAGAGACGGCAATTCCGAGAAAGGAGAGCATTGCCAGATGCGGCGGTATATTCGCTCCTTGTACTCTGACTGCGCCCGTAAATTCCACATCCGTAAACGAATGCAGCCCTAGAACCTGCAAACCCAGCCCAATGACCACACTAATAATTGGCAACAGACTGATCAGTCGGATATGCTTTTCTGCCACATCCTTTTTCCACTGGATCAGTAAAAAAAAGAAAGGGAGTGATAAACCGACGAACGCCTTGACGGCAATCGAGGTCGTTAACAAAGGCATCCATGCTGAAAATCCAAATGTGATCCCCAGCATGATCACCAATGCCCAGACCGGATAGCTGAACTTGAGACGTATGCCATACACGAGCATGCACGGCACCAGCAGAGCCAAAATGCCCAATTTGTACAATGACAAAATCTCAATACCGAACACGCCGCCCTGATACAGAGAATCGACTGAGACTGCTGTACTTAGCAAAACAGCATAGCTGATGCGCTCCGGATGATGGATAGAAACAGCCAGCAAGAGCAGTAAACATACCGCCGCAATACTGACCACCGGCTGATAGGTAGCCGCAATTCCTACAGCAAGAGCGCCCAGTAGAAAAATAAAAACATGCTGTATGGTGTTTATTCTAGTAGTCCAAGGATAGTTACTCATGTTCCATCTTTCACCCCGCAGCTGACTCGCTTTTCCGGTTGCGCAGTGTATCCAGCGTCCCACGGATACTTTCAAGCCTGCACCGGTTCAACAGCTTCCTGCCCTCACTACGTGCCAGCAGGGAATCCGCCGTGATGTATAACACTTTGGCTGCCGTCTTCGCCATCAGCATCGCGTTGCCGCGCAGACCTACGGCCTGAGCAGCGTTAGACATGCCCTGACAATAGTAGCGGTTCATGATCCATTCTTTCGTTAACCGTGAAGCCGGCACAAAATGTTCCACAGACATGTGTGGATGATACATAATCGTTCCACCATTTTTACGGATTTGCTCGAATACCCACGATTCTTCACCAGATAGAAGGATATCTCCCTTTCTGCCTAGATGAAGCGGGAACATAACGGCGGCAAAAGCCGTTTTGCGCATCGCCATATTCGCTCCGAATGGATTCAGTCCCGACGGGTACTCACGAACGGCTTTGCCCAAATCAATAATCGTGTAAGGCAGTTCAAGCGGGCCTGTCAGCCAACCCGGTCGTTCCGTCTCAAACATAGGGTCAATTTTCCCACCCATAGCCGTCAGCTCAGGATTGTTCCCGAATGCCGACATAATCGTTTGCAACCATGTAACACACGGAATTGCATCATCATCGAGAAAAGCAATGACTTCCGCTCTTGATAACGTAATACCTGCATTACGAGCTGCAGACAGTCCTTGCTCTCGCTCATAATGATATCGGAGATGGATATTCTGACCATGTGCGACAGTGAACCTTTTGATCGTCGCCGCTGTATGATCGGTGGACCGATTATCGACCACAATGATCTCAGCCAGTGCGAGGTCTTCCAGCTCCAGCAGGGACATTAACGTTTTTTCCAGCAGATCCGCCCGGTTATAGGTGCAAATAACGACGGATACTGCGGGACATCGCTTGAATGCATCCATCAATAAGCATCCTTGGAGAACAGCATTTTAACGCCTGTTTTCATGATGATTTTCAAATCGAGCCACGTATTGCGTACATGAATATACTTCAAATCCATTTGCACCATTTCTTCGAAGCCTACACTGTTACGTGCGCTCACCTGCCAGTAACCCGTACATCCCGGTGTTACAATCAGGCGTTGCTTATCATAATCGGAATATTGCTCGACCTCGCTGGGCAACGGCGGACGCGGACCGACTAAAGTCATGTCGCCGACCAACACGTTCCACAGCTGCGGAATCTCATCAATACTCGTCTTGCGCAGAAAACTACCAATTTTCGTGATCCGAGGATCGTTTTTAATTTTGAACATGGCGCCGCTCACTTCATTCAGCTCCATCAAGTCCTTTTTCAATTCCTCAGCATTGGACACCATTGAACGGAATTTATACATATCGAATAACTTCTCATTCTTGCCCACCCGAGTTTGCTTGAAAAACACGCTTCCCTTTGGGTCTTCGAGCTTAATCAATACGCCTACCACTACAAAAAGCGGAAGCAAGACGATCAAGCCCACGAACGACAGCAGCATATCAAGGAGGCGTTTTGTGACCAGGTAGGACGTTTTATCCTGAATTTGTGTATTTCCGTATGGCATGTAAAACGCTTTACCTGACATGACAGCCTCGCCGTCCTCCGGTAAATTTTCCATGCTCATGCTGACGTACCCCCTCTCAACCTGCCGTGGTTGCTTTCTCGGTCTTTTTCAACCATTCATTCATAGCCTCCATAACCGGATACTTCAAATCATCGCTGGCAAGTGCAAATTCAAGTGTGGTTAAAATATATCCAAGACGCTCACCTACGTCATAGCGTGTGCCTTCAAAATCATAGGCGTACACACGCTCACTCTGATTCAGCTTTTGGATCGCATCCGTCAACTGAATTTCGCCGCCAGCTCCTTTTTCCTGAAGATCAAGATATTTGAAAATTTTCGGTGAGAACACGTAGCGACCCATAATAGCCAAATCGGATGGCGCTGTGCCTGGAGCTGGTTTTTCTATAAAATTATTCACTCGGTACAAGCGTCCGTCCTGCTGATCCGGTTCAATGATGCCGTACCGGTTCGTAAATTCCTGCGGTACCCGCTGCACACCGATAACCGAATTTTGTGTTTCCTCATACTGATCCATCAGCTGGCGCAGGCAAGGCTTCTGACCTGTTACGATATCATCGCCCAGCAGCACACCAAACGGCTCGTCCCCGATAAAGCGTCTTGCGCACCATACCGCATGTCCAAGACCTTTGGGTTCTTTTTGGCGAATGTAGTGAATTTCCACTCCCGAAGAACGCTGTACTTCCTCCAGAAGCTTCAGTTTTCCGTCCTCGAGCAGTTTTGACTCCAGCTCAAATGCGTTGTCAAAGTGATCCTCAATGGCACGTTTGCCTTTACCCGTAACGATAATAATGTCCTCAATACCAGAAGCAATTGCTTCTTCCACGATATATTGAATCGTAGGCTTGTTGATAATTGGAAGCATTTCCTTAGGCATCGCTTTGGTGGCAGGGAGGAAGCGCGTACCTAACCCTGCTGCTGGAATAATGGCCTTTTTCACTCTTTTCGTCATCGCACTCATTCTCCTTGCTTCATCGAATTTTGGTGTTGCTTACTTCACCTGATTCATCACAATTCCAACCAGCGTCGCACTGGCCTGCTCCATGAGTTGCTTTGTTTTGCGCAGATCTTCCCGTTTGGTACGACCATGTTTAGCAACGAGAATCACACCATCTGTCAAACCTGCAATCAGGCGAGCATCCGTATAATTCAGCGCCGGAGCTGAATCGAGTAAGATGATGTCATATTCACGTTTGAGCTCTTCCAGCAGCTCAGCCATACGTTCGCTACCGAGCAGATCCGCTGCGTTGTACAGGGTGTCTCCACCGGGAACAACCGATAGCTCCAGGCCACCATGCCTAACGATAGACTTGGAAGAAGCCCCACCGCGCAAATAAGCCGATAGACCTCCGGTACTCTCCATTCCGAATATCTCGTGCAGCGCTGGTTTATGCAGATTGCAATCCACCAGAGCCACCTTCTTGCCTTCTTGCGCAAAGGAAACTCCGATGTTGGCGAGCAGTGTTGTTTTACCCGCTCCGCTTTCCGGCGAGGTCAACAATAGAACCGTCCCACGGTCCTTTTGTCCAATCACCTGCTGCCGAATGTATGTACGGAGGGATCGAAATGATTCCGAGATATACGATGATGGATTACTTTCTGTAATCAACATGTCATTCAATCGCAGCATATTTACGCTCCCCTACCCGTTCTTTGGAATTTCCAGCTGCTCCATCGATGTCCTTCTTGCGAATGACTGGAATCGATGCAATTACCGGAATACCGATGTCTGCGTCTGCCTCTTTTTCCGAGCGCAGCGTGCCGTTAATGCTTTCCAGGAACACAATCGTGCCCAATGCAATCATCAGCGATACGAGAAAACTAATCGCAATATTCATGAGCGGGTTCCCATTAATCGGGTCAGGATTGGCCTGAGGATCCGCTTCATTTAAAATTTTCACATTATTCAATTCCATCAATCCCGGAACCGTCTGTACGAATTTCTGGGTAACCGCGTTTACAACCGCTGCGGCCTGTGGATAGCTCCCTGCCTCAAACGTCAAACCGATAACCTGACTTTTATCCGAGGATTTAATCTGCAGCTTTTCTGCCAACTTCTGCTGTGTCAAACCGAACTCGGGATGAGTCGCTACAACAGCGTCCATAATTTTAGGTGAAGTGAGAATTTGCTTGTAGCTTTCCACCAAATTAAGACTTGTGTTGACGTCGTTCAGATTGTTGCTCCCCTGCTTGGCGGAAATATGATTAACCAGCAGTTGGCTTGAAGCGGAGTAGACTGGCTTCACGACATTGTCGCTCACAAAGTATGTTGTTACACATGAGAGAATGACAAAAATCGCAATCAGCCACAATCTTCTTTTAATCAGGACTAGATAATCCAAAATGGTTTTCTCCACAAAAATCCTCCCTCCTATACAATTTCTCTTCATATTTAAGTATGACTTTATTGTAACAATTGGCTCTGTGAACGACATGGAACCGAATGGCACTTTCTCCCTCACTACAGGGGGAGGGAAATGTATACTTTCGGATACGGCATGGTATACTTTTGTACCATACATTGTTGATTATGGAAAAAGAAATCGAAAAAAGCCTCAAAATCACAAAAATTGGTGATTTTGAGGCTTTTCATTCCACTCGCATATGAAAGTGCAATGCAACTTATAGAGTCAGCGCATCATACAATGTTTGTTGGCTCGTACTTCGCCAGACCAATGGCATTGGCATACAACGCTGCCTGCGTGCGATCCGCCAGCCGCAGCTTGGCCAGGATCTGACTGACATGCTTTTTGACTGTAAACTCACTGATAAATAATCGGGATGCAATTTCACGATTGCAAGCTCCTTGTCCCAACTCGACCAGCACTTCCTTTTCCTTTGGCGTCAGGTCGTCCGTCAGATTGCCCGCATCTTCACGCAGCTTGTTTTCGAGAATAGCCGGATCATAATATTTGCGTCCTTTGTTGACAAGATGAATCGCGTAAATTAGTTCCTCAGGCAACGCTTCCTTAAGCACATAACCGTCCACGGAAGCTTCCTCTGCTTTCAGAAAATCTTCACGTGTTGCGGAAGAGGTCAGCAAAATAAATTTACTTCTGAAACCACGTCCGCGCGCTATCTTGATAATATCCAGCCCTGATTCATCAGCTAGTTTCAAATCCAGCAGCACCAGATCCGGATCCGTTTCCTCAATCACCACAAGTGCTTCCTGTTGATTCTGGGCCTCTCCCGCAAACTGAACATTGGGCTGCATGGATATAACCGCAGCGAGTCCTTTCCGTACTAAAGGATGATCATCGACAATGACAATTTTCATGATTCGGCCTCCTGTCTACAGTTCAGGATTTGCATAATCCCTATGTATCCGATTGTTACCGCAGATTTTGTATTGCAGAATGTTCACACATTTTATTCGAGAATTTTGCAAAATCCTCATTCATAAGCATTTACCGGAATGGACAATCGGATCTGTGTTCCTTCTCCGATTCGACTTGAAATATCAAATTCGCCTCCCATCGATTGAGCTAAATATTCCATATTCATCATGCCCAGGCCCCCGCCTGCACTGACCGCCTCACCTCCTGCTACCATTCTCGCCGTCTCAAACCCTACTCCGTCGTCATGAATAGACAGTCTAATCACTTGGGGCGTCAATTTTAACTTCACATCAATTCGCTTGGCCAATCCATGACGGATTGCGTTCCCCGCCGCTTCTGAAATAATGCGGAACAAAGCCTTTTGGTACAAATAGGGAAGTGAATAATGATCACCATGAATGTCAAAATCAATTTGTACATGGTTCAGCTTGGATAGTGTATGCAGATGACTTTTAACCGTCCCTAACCAAGTTGAGCCTCCGCTTTTTTTCGAGCTTAGACTATGAATCGCCCCTTTCAGCTCTCTAACCGCTTGGTTGGCAGATTGCTGAATTAGATCAATTTGCTCCTCCACCTGCTCCTTTGGCTGATGACACCAAGTTTGCCGGAGAGAATGCGTTGCGTACACAATACCAAAAAGACTTTGAGAAACATTGTCATGCATTTCATTTGCAATCCGGTTCTGCTCATTCGTCACAATCAATTGATTCTCAATACGCTCCAGCTCATAGCGCTCCAAAAACACAGCACTCAGCTCAGCCAAGAATATCAGTTGTTGCACGAGCCAGCGTCTTCCTGTCAGACTTTGATCCGGTCCCAGCTTGAGGCCAATCGTCGCTACAAAGCGGGTCGTCATCGGTACGGTGATCATGAGAAAGTCGCCCCATTCTGGCAGATGTCTGAAAAATGGTTCGCGTTCTTCCCTGAACTCCTCCCGGTAATTCTCCAGTTCCTCGAATAGCTGCTCTTCCTCCTCCACCGTCCAGCCTGTCTGGCTGCTTGCCGGTGCATCCTCCTCCTGACTATCCAGCCAGAAAAATGCACGGCTCTGCTTGGTAAGCTTGACAGTGTAATCCGAGATGACCTGACCCAGATTTAATGCCTCATTATGGCTGGTCGTCTCCATGATGTGGTAAATCGACTTGATATGATCCATCGTCTCATTGGCTTGTTCTTTAGCCACCTTCAGTTCGTCCTTCATGACGCCGATAACCTGCATTGCCATCGTGGTTACGATCAATACCAGAAACAAATTAATGTTCTGCAATATAAGATCCCACAAAAAATATTGACCTGGTGTAAAAAAGATATAACAAAATGTAAGCACCAAACCGATATAAGAAAGTAGGAGCGTCCAGCTGTACCTCATAGATAGATGAGCACAAGCTACCAGCATGGGAGTAATCACATACCATTTGAACGGGCTATTTATCCCTCCGGTCGGGAATAACAACAAAATGATCCCTGCTGTTTCTAGTGCAATACTACATTTCAATACCATATCATGAAGTCTGTATTTACGGTAAATCCAAGTAAATGCTGTAACGGATAAAAATAGAAAACCAATCAGTAACAGCTTCTGCCACACGATTAATCTAGATGATTCGAACAGAAAAACAAGTGACGTTAAAGATAGTGATACATAACGGTATAGAAAAATCATTTTGTCTTCTGCTGACTTCCTCAACTTCATCCTGTCACCCTATTCTGTGTTTTGAAGGGACGATGGGCATATTAGGTTTGTGTACTCTAAAAAATCATAACCAATCCAAAAATAAATAACAAGACACAAACTCTTACGTAAACGGTTACATTCCAAAAAATTTGGTACTTTTTATAACATATTTACCGTTTCAGGAAAACATTTTGGGGGTAATGTCAGAATTTATGACGTTTGTCAAGGAAATAAATCACATTTTAGCGACCTAAAAAAGACTTGCTGGTACCACTGTGATTATCACAGCGGTATTCAGCGAGTCCTTTTTTAGTGAACCTGGTAGTCTACATTTTAGCCCCCGGCACGTGCTAATTCACGCATATTGGCTTCAAATGCTGCCAATAGAGCTTCATCTCCGCTCAAACCAGTTGCCTCTTCTTTTTGGATCTGTTCAACCATACGCTTGTAATCCTTTGGAATCACTCGTACAAACTGCTGAATCGCAGTCTGCCAATCATCCAAAATACGTTGTCCCGCTTCACTACCCGTGTAAGTGACATGGCGTTGAATCAAGCCACGCAACTCCGCTGCTTCTGTAGGTTCTTCCACACCTTCCAGCAACACCATTTCCAGATTACAACGGCTCAGGAACGTCCCCTCAGGGTCATAGACATATGCAATACCTCCGGACATTCCAGCTCCAAAATTCCGTCCGGTTCCACCCAATACAGCTACACGTCCGCCTGTCATATATTCGCAACCATGATCTCCAACGCCCTCAACAACAATACGTGCGCCGGAGTTCCGAACGGCAAAGCGCTCGCCTGCGATTCCGCTAATGTAAGCTTCACCGCTGGTCGCTCCATACAAGGCTGTATTTCCGATAATAATGTTCTCTTCTGCCTTAAAGGTCGCTTTGTGAGACTTTTTCACAATAACCTTACCGCCAGATAGCCCTTTACCGACATAGTCATTGCTATCGCCTTCCACGCTCAACGTGATGCCTTTCGGAATAAATGCTCCGAAGCTCTGACCTGCCGATCCAATAAAGTTAAAGCGAATCGTATCCTCAGGCAGACCCGCCGCTCCATACTTACGGGTGACCTCGCTGCCCAGAATCGTCCCTACCGCCCGATTCACGTTTGTAATAGGTAAGGTACCCTCAACAGGCGTTCCGTTCTCCAACGCTTTCGCAGCCATCGGTACGAGCTGCTGCATGTCGAGTGTTTCTTCCAGACCGTGGTTTTGGCGTTGTACACGGTAACGTACACTACCTTCTTCCAACTCAGGAACATGCAACAGCAAGCTCAGGTCTACGCCCTTCTTCTTCCAGTGCGAATCGGCGTTCACGGTATCCAGGCAATCCGTACGTCCAATCATTTCCTGAATCGTACGGAAGCCCAATTCCGCCATAATTTCACGGACATCTTCTGCAATAAAACGCATAAAATTCACCACATGGGCAGGATCGCCCATATAATTTTTGCGCAGCTCCGGATTCTGCGTAGCCACACCAACCGGACATGTATCCATTTGGCATACCCGCATCATAATACAGCCCAACGCCACGAGCGGCGCTGTAGAGAAGCCGTATTCTTCCGCGCCCAACAGGGCAGCTACTACCAAATCGCGGCCAGACAGCATCTTGCCGTCTGTCTCCAATACTACGCGGTCGCGCAGGTTGTTTAGCATCAGCGTCTGATGCGTCTCCGCCAGACCCAGCTCCCAAGGCATACCCGCATGACGAATGGAGCCTTGCGGAGAAGCGCCTGTACCACCGTCGTAACCGCTGACTAGAATAATGTCAGCACGGCCTTTAGCTACCCCTGTAGCAATCGTACCTACGCCTACCTCTGACACCAGTTTCACGTTAATGTCAGCACGCGGATTGGCGTTTTTGAGATCATAGATGAGCTCTGCCAAATCCTCGATAGAATAAATATCGTGATGCGGCGGTGGTGAAATCAAACCTACTCCTGGCGTAGAGCCACGGACCTCAGCGACCCAAGGGTACACCTTACGTCCTGGCAGTTGTCCACCTTCGCCCGGCTTCGCGCCTTGCGCCATTTTGATCTGAATTTCGTCGGCATTCACCAAGTAATTCGATGTTACACCGAATCGGCCCGATGCTACCTGCTTAATCGAACTGCGACGAGAATCACCATTGGCATCCGGTATGAAACGTGCAGGGTTCTCCCCACCTTCACCCGTATTGCTCTTGCCACCGATCCGATTCATCGCAATCGCCATATCTTCATGCGCTTCCTGACTGATCGAGCCAAAGGACATGGCTCCTGTCTTGAAGCGACGCATAATGGATGCAGCGGATTCCACTTCATCCAGCGGCACAGGCTCACCAGCAGGCTTCAATTGAAGCATGGAGCGAATCGTCAAATACTGTTCAGATTCACCCTGTACCAGCTTGGCGTATTTCTTGTAAAGCTTGTAGTCTCCCGAGCGAACCGACTGCTGGAGCAAATGCACCGTTTGCGGGTTAAACAAATGCTCTTCCCCATCGTTACGCCATTGATATTCGCCGCCCGAATCCAGCACTTTGTCGTTGCCGTCCTTGTCGGTGAAAGCACGATTATGATGAACCAGCGCTTCGATAGTCACTTCCTCCAGACCAATACCGCCAATGCGGGAAGGTGTCCAGGTGAAATAACGGTCAACAAAATCCTGTTTTAAACCTACGGCCTCAAAAATTTGCGCCCCACGGTACGACTGAATCGTGGAAATACCCATTTTGGACAATATTTTAACGACACCCTTCGTTGCCGCTTTAATATAATTTTTAACTGCCTTTTCGTGCGAGATGCCGCGCAGCAAACCCTGCTGAATCATGACATCCAGCGTTTCAAAAGCCAGATACGGATTAACCGCACTCACACCGTAGCCAAGCAGCACCGCATAATGGTGAACATCCCTTGGCTCGCCGGACTCCAGCAAAATACTTACACGTGTGCGGGTACCCTGTTTAATCAAATGGTGATGCAGGCTGGAAACAGCTAGCAACGCCGGAATGGCTGCATTCTCCGCATCCACTCCACGGTCGGACAAAATCAGGATGTTATGACCTTTGTCAATGACACGGTCAGCCGCCTCAAACAATCCTTCCAGCGCCTTGCGTAAGCCCTCAGCACCTTCCTTCGCTTCAAAGAAGATCGGAATCGTCATCGATTTGAAGCCTGGACGGTGCACGTGGCGAATTTTGGCAAACTCCTCATTCGATAGCACCGGCGAATCCAAACGAATCTGGCGACAGCTTTCCGGTTCTGGATGCAGTAAATTGCGCTCTGGTCCAATCGTAGTTGCGGTTGACGTTACAATCTCTTCACGAATGGCGTCAATCGGCGGGTTTGTGACTTGGGCGAACATTTGTTTAAAGTAATTGTACAAACGTTGCGGACGATCAGACAGCACCGCCAATGGTGCGTCGTATCCCATTGAGCCAATCGGTTCTGCACCTGTAAGTGCCATCGGCTCCAGAATTTTGCGCAGTTCTTCAAACGTATATCCAAAAGCGAGCTGAAGCTGATTTACATTTTCATGTTTAGGCTCCGGCTGTTCTAGTGCTTCCGGCAGCTCATCCAAATCAACCAAGTGCTCATCCAGCCATTGCTGATAAGGTTCCTCGGAAGCAATACGTTCCTTTAACTCTTCGTCAGAAACGATACGGCCTTCTTGGGTATCAACCAACAGCATACGACCCGGACGGAGACGATCCTTATAGAGCACATTTTCAGGAGCAATATCCAATACACCCGCCTCTGAAGACAGTGCGATCAGATCGTCCTTGGTCACATAGTAACGTGCAGGACGCAGACCGTTGCGGTCGAGAATCGCCCCGATTTGGATACCGTCTGTAAACGCCATTGCAGCAGGTCCGTCCCACGGCTCCATCATAGTGCTGTGATATTCATAAAATGCCCGCTTCTTCGGGTCCATGGTTTCATGCTTGTTCCAAGGCTCCGGCACCATCATCATGGCTACATGAGGAAGGGATCGTCCGCTCAGATACAGAAACTCCAGCGTATTATCAAACATGGCTGTATCCGAGCCATCTGGGTTAATGACGGGTTTTACCTTCTTAATGTCTCCGCCAAACGCTTCGCTTTCAAACTGCGCCTGACGCGCATGCATCCAGTTCACATTGCCGCGCATCGTATTAATTTCACCGTTGTGAATCATAAAACGATAAGGATGCGCACGATCCCAGCTCGGGAACGTATTCGTACTAAAACGGGAATGGACCAGCGCGATCGCTGATGTCACCCGCTCATCCTGCAAATCCAGATAAAATTTACCTACCTGCTCGGTTGTCAGCATTCCTTTGTATACAACCTTGCGACAGGACAAACTTGGAATATAGAACGACTCACCGTTCTCATCCTCTTGGTTATAGCGAATAGCAAGCTCTGCACGTTTGCGAATGACATACAGTTTCCGTTCGAAGTCCAACTCTTCCTTCAAATCGCTACTGCGACCGATGAATACCTGACGCACACCCGGTTTAGCTGCTTTTGCCGATTTACCCAGCATTTCGTCATAAGTTGGAACATCGCGAAAACCCAAACAATTTTGACCTTCGTCCACGATGATATCTCTTAGCTTCTGCTCATGCACCTCACGAACTTTTGGATCATTGGATACAAAAAGCATACCCACGCCATAATGTCCGGCCTTTGGCAATTTGAAGCCCAATCGCTCCGCTTCCTCTTGAAAAAACAGATGAGGGACCTGAATCATAATCCCTGCTCCGTCACCGGAGTTAGGTTCACTTCCCTGACCGCCCCGATGCTCCATATTCACGAGCATGGTCAAAGCCTGACTTACAATATCGTGCGATGGTTTTCCCTTGATGTGGGCAACAAAGCCCATGCCGCAGGCGTCTTTTTCGAATTGGGGATCATATAATCCCTGTTTGGGTGGTAAACCTGTCTGTCTCATGGAACGCAACCTTTCTGTTATAAAGTCATGCTGGCCTGAAATACAGGCGGCCGAATAGAAGACAGTGGCAACAAGAGGTAACTCAAAGAACAACTACGAGGAATGGGGGACAAAACATGTGACGTATTCAAGGCGGTACGGTCCACCGAATGCGTATGTTTTTCAATAATTATGCAATGGCTTGACTTGAAAAATACGTCGATTCCACTGATGAATCTAATTAGTTCTATCATTTTATCATTGACCTATCATGTTAGCAATTCAAAGTTTTTATGATTGTGATAATAAATCTTTTACATTACAGCTTCAACGTATCAATGCAAGTTTATCTCATTTTTATGTATAAATATTCACTTTTAAAAAACAACCTTTCCTATTCCTCTAAGGAACAGAAAAGGCTGACAAAGGAGATATGATAAGTTTATAAGCAATCTAGTGTATTCACGCAAATCAGATATCCGTATTAAAATTCGAGACTTTCGCCGGGCTTCAACGCTTTCCCTTCAATGCCTTCTTTGTGCAGACGATCACAGAAGCCATCTCCGTCCTGCTCAATACCCGGGAACGTATTGTAATGCACTGGTATTACGCGACTTGCACGCAGCCATTTTGCTGCCAGCAGTGCATCCTCCGGTCCCATCGTATAACCATCTCCGATCGGCAATACCGCAGCATCGATGGAGTTAGTCTCCCCAATGAGACGCATGTCGCCAAACAGACCAGTATCCCCTGCATGGAAAAAGGTTCGGCCTCCCATGGTCAATAAAATTCCCGCTGGCTCTCCCATGTAAATGGGTTTTCCGTCCACCGTCAAAGATGAGCTGTGGAACGCAAGTGTGAATTTCACATGGAAACCGTCAAAGTGGTGACTCCCACCCAGATTCATACCGTGAGCTTTAGCCCCCAAGGATGAACAATATTCGGCCAGTTCCGCGACCGCGATTACTGGACAATCATTGCGCTTGGCAATTTCAACAGCATCTCCAAAATGATCGGCATGACCGTGTGTCAACAACACGGCATCCACCTGAATATCCTCGGCCTGTACGGTTGCTTTAGGATTTCCCGTCAAAAAAGGATCAATAATAATCCGTTTCCCCTCTGCCTCTACCAGTACAACTGAATGTCCATAATATGTGATTTTCATATCATCTACGCCTCCTTTGTCACTTTCATTATTTGGGTTACTTTCCTTTACCTATTATACCTCTTTTGCATACTGGCTTCACCTGTACCACAAAATCCGTTCACAAAGCTGAACCCTATTGTTTAGAAAGGGCTGTTATTTGTAGAAGGGTGCCTTTATTTATAAAAGGTATGATGACCGATCGTTTTCACCTTGGTACGGGAATGATGAACCGTAAGGTCCTGGGCCAACGTAAGCGACAGGAAAAAACAGGTGTTATCAGGCACGGCTTTATGGCCGTTCAAAGCAGCAGTAACCGCACGAATGCTGTCCTGGTTGGGCTGAACACGACGAAGACGCCCGTTCGCGACCGGACTAAATTGCGCTTTTTGATAAATCACTGCCTGAATCGTATCGGGAAATGGGGCTGACCGCAGCCGGTTTAAGACAACGTTGGCAACTGCCACTTTGCCTTCGTACGGTTCGCCTTCTGCTTCTGCCATCACTATTTTTTGCAGCAGGAGCAGTTCTTTAGCGGAGACAGTATAGCTCCAGGTAGACAACGCCTTGTCATCCTGCGTGAGCATTTTTGTCTTCGTAAAGTAGATGGTTGTAGGAGGGGTTAGGATTGCGGACTTGCTATGCTGGACCTCAGGCTTTTTCTTGCCTGTAGCAACGTTATTCCGAGCTTGTTCCGCCTGCTTCATCTGGGAAGCGGGTAACGGAGTCGGCATGATTTCTTTCCAGCTTGGCTGCCCATGAGCAGCAACAAAGATGGGGCTTGTCCTGTTAGACCCTTTATGGGTCCCCATCCTGTCGCCATATGTAGGAGCTGCAGAGTTCCCTGACCAGCTCAGAGAATGCATGGATGCATTTTTATGATTATTCTGTGTTTGCTGAACCTCAGCGTAGAGGCCTATCCCCAATATACAAACAAGCAGCACACTCAAAAGAGGTGCAAACCAACGATGTTCTTTAATAATTTCCATAATGTTCCTCCCGTTAACTTAAGCACATTCCTCAGATATGTAACCCAAAATGCGCTTTTTGAATAACGCTGAAACACTATATCACTAAATTCGCTGATAGATCAAGGGTTTCGCCTCATTAATGGGAATGTTTGAATTATTTGGTACATTGGTTTTTGACCCAATCGTGTTGCATATAAAACAAATTCTCCCACTTCCCAAGGCCCGCCGCTTCGGTCATTTGGCTGCCACACAGAAGCTGGAACGGGCTGTCCCCCTGTGTACGAACGTGCTACGGTGATATGAGGCCAATAAGGTCTGTCCTCAGGTTTAAAACCAAGGGGTTTGGTAGCACGAAGTATAGACTGATATAGCTGCTCTAGCGACTCTCGCTGTCCAGTCACTCCTTTCCAGAGTACACGTGGAAATTCTTCACGGCCAAAAAAACCTGCTTCTCCAATGCCAAGTGTGAACGGGTGATGCTCAGCTGCCGCTTGAACTAAAACCTGCTCAAGTTTCGGGATAACCGAGGTCTCCACATCACCCAAAAACTGAAGTGTCACGTGGTAATCTCTGAAATCAACCCATTTGCGAAAAGAAAGATCATTCAAATCCTGCTCCACCCAATGATGTAAGTTCTTCTTGTGCTCATTTGGGAGAGCAATAGCTGTAAAAAGTCTTTGCGATTCATCTTTCATCAACCTTTACCTCCTTTGCTATAGATATTTGTGGATATCTCAAAAGCAGCTGTTTGGATTGTCCCTAATCAGGGTAAAGCCATTTGTTGTTATATATAGTGACACCGCGAGCTCGTTTTTATCCTTCTTATGCAATTTTTTCAGCAATCTGTTATTCTTGAAAAGATGGTTCGCCAGAATATATTGGAAACTCCAAGGAATTAAAAATCGAGGAGGCTATGAACTATGGGAAACATTTTAAGCTTACATCAACTGACGGAAGAGCAAAAAAAACAAGTTCGTGCAGCGGCTTCGGGCTACGAGTTGATTATTGGCAAAGCTCAGGAATTAGAATCTAAACAAATCCGGGAAGCCGAGATTATTCTGGGCTGGTCCAAGCATATTGCCGAAGATGCATTACATCCAGACAGCAAGCTGAAGTGGATACAAACCTGGTCGGCTGGGATTGATAAGCTACCGCTTACCGAATTGGAGAAGCGTAACATTTTACTCACGAATACGAGTGGTGTGCATGCCATTCCAATTACAGAGCAGATCTTTGGAATGCTGCTATCGCATACACGTTATTTACAGCAAGCAGCTCTCTTGCAGCGTCAGAAAACATGGCAACCACCGAAAGGCCAACTGACGGAATTACGTGGCAAAACACTGTTGATTACAGGCGTTGGCGAAATTGGCCGTGAAACAGCGCGGATTGCAGAATCCTTTGGCATGCGGGTAATCGGAGTCCGGCGTTCTGGTAAGGAAGCTCCGCATGTAGAGCATATGTATACTAACGAACAACTACACGATGCATTGGGAGCAGCGGATATCGTGGTAAATATATTGCCATTCACCAAGGAGACCCACCACTTCTTTGACGAAAAAGCATTTGCAGCTATGCGTAAGGGAGCCTTCTTCATTAATGTAGGTCGCGGTGGAACCGTTCATACGGATGCGCTTGTACGCTCTTTGGAGCAAAAGCATATTGCCTTTGCCGGACTGGATGTATTCGAGGAAGAACCACTACCTGCGTCACATCCACTATGGAGTCTGGACCATGTTTTGATCACACCGCATATTGCAGGCGATACGGACCGATACGCCGAACGAGCGGTAGATATTTTTCTTACTAATTTGAATGCCTATGCCGCTGATCAGGAACTGCCGTTGAATTTGGTTAACTATAAAACTCAGTATTAACACACTACTTACAGATCCAGATTTCCCGACTCATACCTGTCTTATGTATGCGACATTGCTCCGTAAGGGTCCAACCTGACTCGGATAACAATGTTTCCATCGGCTCCGTGCTCACGACCACCGCCCGCGCGGCCAAGCGTCTCAGACTGCGCAGCATCTTCTTTTGTTCATCAGCCGGGAGCACGGAGCACAGGTTATAGGGCATATCCAATATGGCCGCATCGTATGTGCCTTCGAGCTTATTCATATCCCCGAGTTTCACTAGATCTTCTTCATATCCAAAATGACGCAAATTCACTCGTGCCCCACGCACCGCCAACGGATTGATATCACAACCGCGAATATCCTTTCCCATACTCAATGCCTCAATCATTACATTGCCCATACCACAACACGGGTCTAGCAGTTTCAATGAGCCTGGTTCTCCCTTTGTTGCTATTAGATCAGTTGCTGCCAAATTCACAAGTGCCCTAGCTACCAGAACGGGTAGTCCAGTAGAATAATTTTGCGGCTTCTGACGACGCTCCTGCCACGATCTATCGCTATACTGACACCTGCCCAGTAGCCACCATTGTCCTATCCGAATAACACCAAGGATGATATCCGGTGTCTTCATTTGCGCCTGGCCATGAATGCGTGCACCAATTCGGCGTTCGATCCCGCGCCGCTCGTCATAGCCGGCCTCATGGTCACCTTCTTTAAGGCACAACACCTTGAAAGTCTTTCCTTCCTCAAGCTGTAACATAGAGGCTGCTTCGCATAGCTCTTCCAGTGTTCCCGCATCTGTCACTACATCCAGCCGAAGATGAATAAACGGGCTGGTCCCCGGTTCCAGCCGTCGATGGGACAACAGGATGGAATCCTGCACGGGCGGCTGACCGAACAAACATTTTAATTCCAAAAGACATAACTCACGCTCTGTTTCATGACACGCATAGGTATACACGTAGCTTGGTTTCATTTCATCGATATTCGTTTTCTGTTTATTCATGTCAGATCTCTTTTCATCTTTTCATTAGGAATCAAGGCTAGAATTTACGGCCTCCGCTATTAGACGGTAGGAGTGAAGCCGCTGCTCATAATCGGGAATCGGTGTGACCAACAGAAACTCATCGTTATCATATTTAATCTGCAAGCCACGTAACCGTTCGGCAATAACCGACGGCGTTCCCACCAGCCAGCTGGCCCGAATTGCCGGGTCGCCCAATGTAATCTGAGCAGCCCATTGCTGCGCCAGCTCATCCGTCAAGGCACATACTGCGCCTACAGCAACCATGGTACGTGGCTTGTCTATCCGATTGGATGGCTGAAAGCTGGAGCGGTAAATGCTGAGCATCTCTTCTGTTTGATGTTCACTCATAAACTGACCGAATACATAGCCTGTTGAATACTGGGCGGCATATTCGGCACTTTTTCGGTTTGTGCCCAGCATCCACACTGCTGGCGGCTGTTCAGGCATTGGCCGGGCAAACACAGGCACCTGTTCATATTCGTAAGTACCTTCCAGCAAAGCCAATAGAGCTTCCATCGTCTGTGGCAGCTCCGTCACATGTTGAAGAAAATTGCCGCTCAGTGCCATCGAAGCATGAGGTCCCCCACCAGGTGCTCTCCCCAGACCCAATTCGACTCTGCCAGGATATAGAGCGGCCAGCAGATGAAACCATTCCGCGACCTTGACTGGACTATAATGCGGAAGCAAGATAGCACCCGCACCCAGTTTGATTGTCTTCGTCACCGCCCCGATATGAGACAGCAGCACTTCCGGGCTGGAGGAAGCCAGCCCCTCCATATCATGGTGCTCCGAGGTCCAGTAACGTGTATATCCCCACGCTTCTGCCTGTCTCGCTAGTTCGCCAGCTCGTTGAACCGCCTGCTCCGGACGGTTACCGGGCAGCAACGGCACCATATCGAGCACACCGAGATTCAACCTTTTTATAGATAAAGACCGAGATGGCATAGACACAATCCTCCCTCCTACTATCAGCTACAAACCAGTTTCTTCTACTATATAGGGGGAATTTAAAGGTTAATCCAGATCATAAATGGAACCCACCTTCAGGCCGTATAACTCATTATATATTTTTTCAGCAAAAGCATCGGTCATGCCTGCAATATAGTCTATAACCATATGCTCCCATGTCCAGATCGGCTTCGTCTTGGCTTGGTCGCGCTCATAGCGCTGGAGCCAGTCGCTTGGAATAATAGATTTGGATGTTTCCGGGTCCAGAAAAGCCAACCAAAGTCGTTTGAGCATCCACTCACTCCGTTTTTGCAGTCGCTGTACGCGCAGATCGCGGATCATCGTAACCCAAGCAAAGCTTTTCAATACACTCACAGTACGCAGCATATCCAAATCTTCGTTTCCATCCCGTACAAAGGTCACCTTTTTCCAATTTCCATCATCAATGACACCCAAGCTGCTGACAAACAGACTGACCCAGTATGCCTTCACTTCACGGCGGGTCCGGGAATAATCGTGTTCACACATCGGCATCTTGCCATTCCACACCTTCAAAAATTCACTCAGTACAGCCGCTACCTTCTGCTCAATCTGAGCCAGTTGCCAGCCTTGCCAGAAGCTATCCTCCAACGTGGTGATTTTCTCCGTAATCAGACGAATTAAATACGGATCATACAAGAAGTGCTCGTGTACCTCGATTTTTCCAGCCTTAATCCCATCCTCCAAATCATGCGCAGAATAAGCGATATCGTCGCACAGGTCCATAAGCTGGGCTTCCAGCGTTTTTTTACCATCAGGGATACCCCAATCCTCGCGGATGGAACGTATATATTCCCACTCATGCAGATACAACCCTTTTTTGTTCAGAATCCCTGGGTACGGGTATTTGTTGATCCCCAGTAACACAGCGTCCGACAAATTCAAACCATCCACGTTCTCACGCTTCTCCAAAAACATAATCAGCCGGAAATTGTGCGCGTTCCCTTCAAAATGCTCATAAATTCGTCGCTCACGCGCATAGGCCTCCTGTCCACGCTTGGACTCCGGTGTGAAGCCTCCGGCAGAGGATATCTTTTCTACCTTTGTTTCAATCAGTTGATCCAAAATCCCGTCCAGTACTTCTTCTCCCTTGTGTCCGAACGGGGGATGCCCAAAGTCATGTGCGATGGAAGCACATTCTACCACCTCAGGGTCAATGATCAGTCCTGCGTTATCTGCCTGTTCCAGCTCTACTTCGGGATGGCGGCGCAGCAAGCTTCGGGATGCTTCACGCGCAATTTGCGCTACCTCCAAGGAATGCGTCAGTCGTGTGCGATAATAATCGCCCGTGCCTGCACCAAATACCTGTGATTTACCCTGCAACCGACGGAAAGTCGGTGAATGAATCAAACGGGAGTAATCCCGTTCATATGCGGCCCGTGAAGCGTCGCTTCGTGTCTGTTCCGCAAATTGCCGATGCTCTCTCTTGTCCTGCCATGTCATAAATCCCACTCCCTACGTACTCAATTGGAGTGATTATACATTTTTTTCGCGCTTCATGAAAGCTCACATGACTTTCAGTTATATATGTAAGCATCAAACTATCTCACCTATTCGTAAGAGTAGAAAGGATTGTATACCAATCTGCAAGATTTATGGACTGAGCGCATTATCGCCTATCAAGTCAAGCCAGTGGTCAGACGATGAGAAATAAAAAAACAAGTCCCAACTATGTCCCGAGACTTGTTTTTGCTTATGATAACTTCTATTTTTCCATTAATTTATTGAATATTTCTCTATCTTCGGAAGTAAAATCGGAAATCCGTTTCTTTTGCTTGTATGTGTTGGTACTTGAATCCAGCTTAATGAAGCTATTTTCACCAACCACATATACGATATTGTTTTTTATCTTATATGACACAATATTATCAACAGTATTTTCCGTTGGATCAGCAAGATGATTATAAAGTATTAAAGGGTCGTCCGGCCCCCCTCTAAAAATTTGAAAAGTCCCGTCACCAAAATATTCTACGGTATCTTTGCCTGATGGGTATTTATACTTCGTATCATCCCCAGAATTCACCAGGAAAATTAGAGTAGTAATTATAACTAGTAGAGAGATCAAGATCAAAATAAAGATATATCTACGCTTCATCTACAATTCACACTCACTTCCAAGCTTTTCTTGTATCAGTTACTGTTACATAAGACGTATACTCATTTAATGTTCCCCATGATTCCATTAAATTTGTTAGGTTTGCTGCAGCCCAACCAAGTTTGTTGTTCCCAGTAAACATTTGTTTAAAATTATACTCAAAATTATATTTATCATAATATATTGTAGTAATTTTCCATTGCCCGTCAACGTAGTTTCCATTTATTTTATAATACATCTTGTGAAAAGCATTATATAAATCTTTATCACTTTCTAATCCCTTAGATTCATTATTCGAAAAACTTTTAGCTTTATTAGCATTAGCTTTTTTGACTTCGTCATTAACTATTGCGATGTGTTCTTTAGATTTTTTAATTTGCTGCGCCTCATATGACCATTCGTTAAAGTGTAAATTTCCTGGGTTGTAATCAAGTGAATGTTGAAGTAAATTGGCTGTGATGTCCCCGTACTTCTTTCGAGCTATAGGAACAGCTACTAATGTAAAAGCTTTACGATCAGGATAATGTAGTACAGTATCTGAAGAATTCTTTACCTTCTCTACGCCTCGCACCCAAGTCTTTTCTAGTTCTACCATAGGATTTTCAAACGGAAAAGTATTACTTCCTGCATACACTAACATATTCTTACTATATGCATCTTCTAGTACTTTTTCCGAGACATCAGACTGTTCCTTTTCTCTTGTTTCCTTAAGTTCTAACTGAGGACTATATTGAATTTTTCCCAATTGATCTTCTTTTTGTTTTAAAACAAGTTCAAACTCAAGAATCTCTTTGCTGGTATCAATCTGTTCTTGATACTCATGTACGTAAGCGTGTGTAAACGTAATATCTCGAATTGTGTTTTCATTTCTAACGATTTGGATATTACATTTTCGATAGTAATCCTCAGTATCAGGTTCATATTCTGTGTTTGCCCATGTGTACAGCATGTTGGAATTATCCGCATTGTCTATAACTGAAGGAAGCGAATGAAGCGGAATTTTGCTTAGAATATGTAGCGAATGAACCAAGTTTGTAGACTTAGCTGAAAGGTTTAGGGAACTATTATTTTTATAAGTAAAGCCAGTGATCTCACCTTTTACAAACTCGATTGGTTCACCACCGGATTTACGTTCTATTCTTAATGAAATGCTCATTGAAATAATCTCCTCTGTTAATTCAATCTAGTTTTGTAGGAAATATTTGTGAAAAAATAATTTCCAAATATTAATATATACGAAAGATATTAAATAGTAAACATATTTTTAACTTGTACTTTTTCAGTTCGAATCGAATTTGAAAATCTAATATAAAAAAGGTGTTCCCCAGCCATTGGATTCAGGCCAGAGAACACCTCTTTACTCAACTTTATATCCCTCACCACTTTTGCTCTAACGCTTTGCCCTCGGGTCCAATACATCCCGCAGCCCATCACCCATCAGATTAAAGCCTAATACGGTCAGCATGATAGATATCCCCGGAAAAATAACTGTCCACGGCGCGTTCTGGATATATTGCCGCGAATCGGACAACATTTTACCCCACTCTGGCTCAGGAGGTTGTGCACCCAAGCCTAGAAATCCAAGCGCTGCCGCTTCAATGATAGCCGTTCCGATCCCCAACGTTCCCTGTACGATGATTGGTGTCAGGCTGTTAGGCAAAATATAACGGAGGATAATTCGTGTATTATTGGCTCCAAGCGCTCTAGCAGAAGTGATATACTCCTCCGTTTTGACACTCAGCACCTTAGAACGAACTAACCTTCCATACGTTGGCACATTGACAATGGCAATGGCATACAACGCATTTTCCAATGAAGGCCCTAGAATGGCCACAATAGCAATGGCCAGCAAAATCCCCGGAAATGCCAGTAAAATGTCGAATAGCCGCGAGATGGCCATATCTGCCCATTTCCCGTAAAATCCTGCGATTAAACCTAAGGCTGTTCCTACAATCATTGAACCAATAACAGACAAGAAACCGACCCACAACGAGATTCTGGCTCCATACAGGGTGCGAGTCAGTAAATCTCGACCGAGATCATCCGTACCGAACCAATGCTCCGCAGAAGGAGGCTGCAAACGGCTAGCCAAATTTTGCTCTTTATAGTCAAAAGGAGCAATCCACGGCGCGATCAAAGCAATGATGACAAAGAAGATAATAATGCTCAGGCCGACGAACGCCATTTTATTGTGACGGAATGCCCTCCATGCGTCCCTCCAAGGGCCAGTCACGACAGGCAAATGCGACAATGAACTGCGTGTCGTCGGTATGTTGTTGGGTTCCATTGAAAATTGTGACATCGGACAAGCTCCCCCTTGAACAATTGGCGACTTGATTACTGATAACGGATACGCCGGTCGAGCACCGCGTACAGCAAATCGACAATCAGATTAATGATGACGAACAGGAACGCTATGATCAGAATTCCGCTTTGAATAACCGGATAGTCACGCGAGCTGATCGCTTCAAAAATGTACCGTCCGATGCCGGGCCAGGCAAAAATGGTTTCTGTCAGTACCGCGCCTCCCAGTAGTGAGCCAGTCTGAAGACCGATGACAGTAAGTACGGGGATCGCAGCATTTTTAAGCGCATGTTTGTACACGACTTGAAAAGATGCCAGCCCCTTCGCCCGAGCCGTACGGATATAGTCGGCATCCATAACCTCCAGCATGCTGGAACGGGTAATGCGCGCAATGACCGCCATTGGAATCGTTCCAAGTGCGATACTGGGCAGGATCAAATGCTTGATGACGGTCCACACCTGATCCATACGCCCACCTATGAACGCATCAATCACGGCTAAATGTGTCACAGCTTCCACCGGATCACGGGAATTCATGCGTCCGATGGAAGGAAGCCAATGCAGCTTATTTGCAAAGATCCATTGCTCCATCAAGCCCAGCCAAAAAATCGGCATCGATACTCCGACCAGTGCAATGATCATGCTGACATAGTCAAACCAGGAATTTCGCTTCCAGGCGCTCACGATACCGGCGTTCATTCCGACAACGACGGCAAAAAACATGCTTGCTACTGTCAACTCCAGCGTAGCCGCCAGATAAGGAACCATTTCCCGGGCAATCGGCTGCTTGGTGCGAATGGAATCGCCCAAGTCCCCCTGTGCCAACTCACCTAAATAGGCCCCATATTGCTGTAACCACGGCTTATTCAGCCCCAATTGCTCACGTAGCGCCTGCTTGGACTGTTCCGTAGCCTTATCTCCCAGTATCGTTTCCGCCGGATCTCCCGGAATGGCATGAATAATGGAAAAAACGATGAGCGTCATGCCCAGCAATACTGGAATCAATATGGCCAGTCTTTTTACAATATATGAGTTCATATCCTATTCACCGCCTGCTTGCGTTTGAGCTATTCAAAATAAATATTTCCGTACGCTTCAATACCTGCCGGAGAAGGTACAAAACCCTTGAGATTCGCTTTACCTGCCATCAGCGGTGTGCTGTGAACCAATGGAATCCACGGCGCATCCTGTTTAATAATCACTTGTGCTTGTTTATACATTTCCGCACGCTTGTCCTGGTCGACCTCAACCTGAGCCTTCACCAATATTTTGTGAAGTTCCTCATTCACATAAAAACTGCGGTTATTGCCTGGAATCGTATCCTTGTCCAGCAATGTATAAAGGAAATTATCCGGGTCACCATTGTCCCCGTTCCATCCCAGCATGTACAGATCATCCTTCTCTCCAGCTTTAAGATCATCCAGATATGTAGCCCATTCTGGAGATTGGATGTTGACTTTGACGCCTATTTTTTCAAAATCGGCTTGAATGGCCTCTGCCACCTTTTTGCCGTCAGGCATGTAAGGACGAGATACAGGCATTGCATAGAAGGTTAAAGGCTCGGGAAGCCCGTTAGGAAAGCCTGCTTCCGCCAGCAAAGATTTAGCCTTATCCAGATCATAGGCGTAGTCCTGAATACTATCGTTGTATCCCCATAACGTAGGTGGCATCGGATTGACCGCAGGCTTGGCCTGTCCGGCAAACAATGCATCAATAATGGCTTGCTTGTTCACTGCGTGGTTCAGTGCCTGCCGCACCTTGGGATTGTTGAATGTCTTTTTCTTCAAATTAAATCCAATATACGCCACATTAAAGGAGGGACGTTCAATTTTCACCAACTCGTTGTTACCTTCTAACTGCTTCGCATCATCCGGGTTCAAATCCTCCATCAGGTCAATTTCCCCGTTTTGCAGAGCATTAAATCGCGCAGTATTGTCGGGTATGGAACGAACAATGATCTTTGCCAGCTTCGGCTGCCCCTCTTTCCAATAGTTTGGATTCTTCTCCAAGGTAATGGTATCGTTCCGTTTCCATTCCTTAAATACAAAAGGTCCCGTGCCGACCGGATTACTCTTGAAGTCAGCCTTTTTCTCCTGAATAGCCTTGGGACTAGCAATACTAAAGGATGGCATGGCGATATTTTGTAAAAACGGCGCCTGCGGCTTGTTTAGTGTAAACTGGACGGTATTTGCATCTACCGCTTTAACCTCCTTAATCACCCTACTTCCATCAGGCCCGAACATAGAATCATAATAGTCAAATGAGTCACCTTCAAATTTGTATGGACTTTTCGGATCAACCCAGCGGTCAAAGTTAAACACAACCGCTTCTGCGTTAAAGTCACTTCCGTCATGGAATTTTACACCCTGACGCAGCTTGAACGTATAGACCAGTCCATCCGGTGATACTTCCCAACTCTCTGCAAGCCCCGGTTGGATCTCCGTTGTGTTTTCCTTGTATTCCAGCAGTGTGTCGAAGACTTGCATTCCGATTTTTAGCGACTCGCTTTCAGTCACAATGGCAGGATCTAGCGCTACGGAATCTCCGCCGCGTCCATAAATGAGCGTGTCCTGCACGCCCTCTCCTGCTCCGCTTGGTGTTTTCCCTGCCTCTGGCTTTGCTCCTTCACCTGATCCCCCACAACCGGATAGCGCCAGAACAGCTCCTAGCGCAAGTACCAGCAGTACGGTCCAGATTTTGTGTTTTGCGTACTTTTTGCTCATGCAGCAAACCCCTTTCACACCTTATATATTGTTAATTCGTTGATACCGGGTGAATGCCAATTCCTTTGGTGGACATGACAAGCTTGTCCTCAAGCTGTGGTCCCAAGTTCCGAGTTCATCAAATAGGTGTAGTAGGACAGAAGTGTTCATAATCTAGTGGTGTAAGAGATGCTGTAGGGTAATGAATAGATGTGATGTAATAAATAGAAAGAGGAGTATGTTAGGTCGTGGTGAAAGTGTGATATATACTCACAAACAGTGAATATTATGCTCAAACAAAGTTGATTATTGGATACTTTACTATAAAATATGGAAGCAGACAAGGGGGTTTTTCATACATTCCGATATGTTTTTATTCATCATGTTAATTAATATTACAAACCTACAGACACGATCACATCAAATAAATACTCCTGCTTGTGGTCTTCAACCTTCAAGTAGGAGCATGATCTTACCTCAAAAATGTATTCAGCACCAAACCTACATCCTTTATATCCTAATTCCCAGGTATCTTCTGAAATAAACAAACATACAGGGGCCTTTACAGCTTGATCAGGCTGGTAGACATGCTGCATTTTCACCCAATGATTCACGCTTTTAAAGCGCGCTAGTTCAGCTTATGTAGAAATCATGAAGAACATTACTTTACAATAAGTGCAGGCGGTTGCCTCTGAACCGCCTGTCTATTTACGTTTCAGGAGTATGGCTTGGTTTACATGAAAATAATCCCTTCCGGGCATAAGATTTGCAAAAGATCATTTGGTTGTTTTAAACACACCCAAACGGTTCAGTACGACCAGTAAGCGATAAAAATCGTAACTGCTTGGCAGTTTCGCATCCACAATCGGGCTTGCTGGATTAAATGCAACGGCGGCAGCCATTGCTTCCTTCGCCCAGGTCGGTACAGGCATAGCCTGACGCGCCTCCAGCTCAGCTACCCGCTGATCCACTTTTTTAATATAAGCGCTTTGTTCATTCAATGTTTGTTTGAGCACATCTTTGCTGTTCTCAAGCGCGGCGACCTGCTGCTGCAGGGCCTTAAATGCCGCTTTTTCCTCTGCTGTCATTGGCTCATCCCCCTTTTCTCCTGCAAATGCTTGACGTAGCTCGGCCTCTGTTCCGGCGTATACATTCAGGTCAACCGGCCCTTGAATCCCATCAACCCGTCCACTATCGCTGTATTGCCAAAAGTCCCAGCGCTTCCATGCCGTGGTGTCGCCGGGCACCCGTGTGCTATAACGCGCAATCCACAGCTTATAACTACCCAATGGCGCTTTGAAATGGGCAGCAAAAGCATTCCCTGTATATACCATCGGCTTACGGCCGCTTACCCGTTCAAATTCCGTTACAAATGCCAACGCAATCTCATGAATCGCGGCCGATCTAAGCCCTCCCGGATTATTTTCGTAATCCATCACCGCTGGCAAGTCCAGCGCTTTCGCACCACCCACCTGATCCAGCACCTCGGCGAAATGCCTGGCTTCCGCTTTTGCTGCGTTTACACTGGTCGCATCTACAAAATGATACGCTCCCAGGAGAATCCCGGCTGCCTTGATCCCTTTTGCATTCGTGATAAATGTCGGATCGACGTAACGCTGTCCTTGACTCGCTTTAATAAAGGCAAACGATTTACCATCGGCTCGTACACGCTTCCAATCAATCGTTCCCTGATATCGGGACACGTCAATGCCTTCGGTAGCATTAGGGCTACGACTTTGCATAAGGCGCTCCCTCCCTGTCATTATAATGTTGTAGCACTCTGTCTCTGTTATATATGCTTGGACCATCCATACGGTCTGGGCTTTTCCACTTTTACACCGAAAAAAGGGCAAAAAGGTAGTCAGCCTATTTGGGTGGTGGTCACTGATGGCACTTTATGAAACTTTATTCTCTTTGTCGGAAGGGTCGGTTGACTTTATTTTTTCTCCACTCGACTTGGACTCAAAAATAGCTACCGCATTCCGTAAAATATCCGGCATCGGCACTCCCATTCTGCCCACATTTTCAATAATGGACAACAGCTCGTTCGCTAAATAAAAGAAAACGACGGCATCCCGGAAGTAATGTGCATCCCCGAGAATACCGTCGATTAGGTGAGCTACCGTAATGAGCAAAAACACGGTAACCTTGCGAAAAATACCGTAATACCCCTGGCGGCTTTTTAGCTCCCCATTAATCCAGGCCGCTGCCCATCCGGTGAAAAAGTCGATCACGACCATCCACCACAGCAACGTCAACATTGTGGTCCACCCCCCGAAAAAATAACCGATCAAGGTCCCCGTGGAAAGCCCCAGCCAAATCTGATCGATCTTTTCATGCATATTTGTTCCCCCTTTTGAACCTAGGTGTAAAGTGAATGCCCTTGGACTAATCCAAGGGCATAAAAACAATGATTTTTATTTTGTTCTCTATACTGTTTTTTTACGGAAAATAGAGGTATACCATTTAACCGTTTCTTCCTGTTCATTTAAAGCATCGGTTGATGACGATCCTTCTACGTTGCCCGCTATTAGATCAGAACGCTTGGATAAAATAATCTTCATTACTTGTTCACGCTGTTCTTCATTTAAAGCGTAGCTTCCCATGATCGTTGCTATATCGCCCTCACCCCGCTCATAGCGAGTGATGCAAGCATGAGCACAAATACGCATTTGAGCCTCTGATAAAGCGGCCATAACTATAACTTCACCTCTTTTTATAAATTTTTCTATTACGAATAATTGTCAGTACACCTTATTTTCCTGCGTTACCAAGCATGAGCTGGGTCAGTGTCACTTCGAGATCTGCAATACGTTGCTTCAATTGATCTGTCTCACTCGGCTGTTGCTCTGCTTTTTGTGTCAGTTCCTTAATTGCTTCCTCACTCAATCCTTCACTCCAGAATGTCGTTGGGTCTCTTCGTTCTAGAGCCATGAATGTCTGAGCAAAATACACAGGTTCATCCCCGCGTTCGTTTTCCAGCTTGTTTTGCCATTCATCATGCAGCTTCTGAAATACTGTCTGAGCTTCCTTGTTCAACTGCTCATACGCGTCCTGTGCTTCTATCACCTTTTGACTATATTCCGCTTCATAGGCCAGCCAGCCTTGGATATCAAAACGAGGATGGTATAGACCGGGTGGCACTGGAATTCCTACTGTATAACCAGCAGGGATGCTTTCTGAACTTGTTCCATCTATGGTACTAGAGCTACTGTCAGTATGCTGATGGGTGTCTAGCTGCTGGTTTATGTCAGATAGCGTGGGCGAAGATGGAGTATAAAAAGGGACGACACCGGAAAAGGCATCGTCCACTACTTCATCCTCCAGATAGAGTCCGTCTGTATTTACTTTAGGTACTAATTTCATGGTATGACCTCCTTATTGCTCTGCTATGAATGGCGGGAAAAGAACGCTCACCGTAGTGCTATCTTTTGCCCCTCCACCACCAAAACAAACTCTTCCATCTGGAAAAATATCAAACGGTACAAAAACAGGCCCGCTAGGTCCATAGCCATAAGAAACAGGGCCTTGTATACTGATAGGTCTGTAACCTTGCGGCAGAGTAAACAGTGCTAACCCTCCGTTTGTCAAACCATTCGCGATTAGCCCCCTGATATGGACGAACCCGTTACTGTCCTTCATTATTCCTACGGGTCTACTCGTAGCCCACCCATTAAGCAACGTCGGTGATATCCATGCAGGACTGTCTTTGTCAGCCTTCTTGTTTTCCAGTACCGACACACGCGCTGTGTTTTGCTGCACACTGTCCACCAAGTCTGCAAGCAGCGTCTTTTCATTTGCGGCAAACGATCCCATGAATGGTACGAACGGCGATGGTGCAAGCATTACGTAAGTGATACTGTAAGAAGCAGCGGCATTAAATTTGTTCGGATTTAGCTCGGATGTTATCCCGTTGCTACCGGAGTTTGTGTAGTTGGCCCAACTGCTTGTATCATTTCTGTTATTCGCCAAAATATTGATAATGCGGCTAGGTGTATTAACTGTATTACTACCTGGAACGGCATTCGCATTAATGTAATAGAACCCGTTTGTGTGTAATTTAGGCCCAACTGCTTCACGCAGCACAATCCCCGTACCTACTTCAACCTGATTATCGCCCTCGACAAATGATAGTTGCCCCTCGGATACAATAGGCTCCACCGTAGGCGCTGCAAGTTGGTATACAAGTTGATACGGCGTGTACCCTGTATATGACGTTGTGGGTACCGATTGCGTGAAATTAGCTTCGCCCACGCGTTGCACCCAATACTTAGTACCTGTACCTGTCCATGTAGCCGTAGTCATGGCTTGAGCGTTTGCAGGAGTGATGGTGTTAGCGTCATAGGCTTTGTAACCAAAAAAGTACGCTTTGACATCATCTTGCGACGGCTCATATCCGTCTGCCCACCCGCTGTCTGCAACCGAGATAGTCAGACCCACAACTCCTGACTCTGGACTAAGGTGGGATTGATCCGGCCCAGTTAAAGGGAAAACATGCTGGACCAACTTACCGTCAAACTTTGTTATCCTCTCACTGTCAACAAAACCGTTATTAACAGGAACACGAACACCCTTATATCCCACACCTGACCCAAAGTAAACCCAAGGTAACGACCCGTCCAGCGTCATGCCTTGCCATTTCTTAGACTTGAAGTATTGACCGTCACGTTCGAAAACTATATCCGCTTTGACTCCCGTTACTGGATCGGCGTATAGGTCTGTTTGCAGCGCCAGCATGGAATCCTCGCGTGGCTTGAATGGTTTGGCTGTACTGCCGATGTTAAGCATAGGATTTTCATGGGTGAATGAACCCGCAGCAGCGTATCTAAGCCGCACAGATAAGAATCGCGTTTGTGACGATGTGGTGAATGTTTTAGAACCTACGGCAATTACACCTGGCATAACTTCCCCACTTGGGTCAGAATCGTTTTCATCCCGACGTTCAATGTACTGTATTCCGTCACCCGCACTTGAGATTGTGTATGTTGTATTCGGCAATACAGGAACAACCACTTTTAAGGGCGATAAAGGAAATGGACCAGGATAGCTACTTGTTGAAGCACTCGCTTTGTAAGGAGCTTGCAGATTGACTATCCCTGAATTGATGACCGTCCACTCATAAAAGTTAGGTAACAGGTTTTCCCCGTACCGAATCGCATAAGGATTACGTACAGGCATTACACTATCAACATATGGATACTTAGCTGCGGCCTGTGCTGGCGTGTAGCTAGCTGCCACTGCATAGTCTGCCTCACTAATCTCATAAACGCGCACACTATCCATATTAAACGTATTACTAGCCACACCCGTGCCTGTAACCGTAACAATATGAAAATACTCCTTCGCCGTAAACCGTACAACAGACGGAGCAAAAACAGAGCCAGAAGATACCTCGTTACCCACATCACTGGCAATACCATTTATTGATATAGCCACCTTGCTGGTATTACCACTTTTCACGTCCGCTATTGCGATATATTTTCGACCAGGCGTGGTCAAAAAACTTGCAGACGCCGTTGCTGGTACACTGCCTAGTGTAATTTTAAATGAACTGCTGCCGTTGGTTTTGTTGTTAGAGTCTATTGCAATAGCTACATTCGAGGACCACTCGCTTACTGTCTCGCAGTTCCCCATCCGCCCCAACAAATTTACCAACGTACGCCCGCTCAGCCCCGTCAGCGAAAATGGGGCAGCCTTTTCCGCATGAACAATTTGCACCCCGGGTTCGAGAGTTACCGTCTTACGCTCTGTCGTATCCAAACGCTTCTTGATCGCATTCACACCATCATTCACGTCACCAGCAAATTCATCAACAGCCCGCCAGTTTTGGTCCAAATACTTCTCCAAATCAAAATACGTGGTTTTGGGCGATGTGCGGTCAATTTGATTTAAACCAAGATTCGGTGTTTTTTCGCTTGCCATGTTATGCGCCACCTCCTAAATATCTATCCTGTGTTGTATGTTCATTTTCATAGAGAGTCATAGACTCCACTTCGGCAATGGTCAGGTAGCGTAGTTTGTACTCCACTGCCATGTGGGCGGGCTTGATCTCCTCGATGGCTGCTTTAAGATCATCTACGTTGGGTGGAATCCCGATGGTATCTATAAATTTGACCGTAAATCCCCATTCGGCAGGGTGAAAAATAACATCTACCGTACCTCCGTCATACGCCTCTGCTACATTTTTGACAAGCCGACCGGAAAAAGTTCCTGCCCCTCGCAGCTTCGACTCCACCACCGCACGCCGTTGGTCCAATGGCTTCGCCAGATCGGTTTCAATCCCCAGCTCCATTTCCCAGCGTTCCAACCCCCATGTGGCGGTACGTACAAAAAACTGACCCACCGTTGCATCCATTGCAAGATACAGGGCGTCCAATTCGCTTCCTTTAGCATCCATATCAGAACGCATCACACGTGAAGTTTCATAATAGGCAGGCGAATAGGAAAGCAGCTCACGTCCTCGCTCGCTGCTCATTTGGCCCACTGTATCTTCCGCTATCGTTACTCGATTAACAAAAGTGCCACTACGGTTTGCATGTTTTCCCTGGTCTGGGTTATTCAATAAATCGCCAAAACTGTTCGTTCCATTGTTACTCACTGACGCTCACCGTCCCCAGCACGGCTACCTGGCCTGAGCCAATCTCAATATTCTGATTGCTCTGTCCATTGATTTTCAGTTCAGAGAAATCAATAATAATCGGAATATCCAGCAGCACAGCAGAAATCCGGGTATACCGTACCAACGGGTCTTCCTTGTAAAAAGCAAGCTGCTTCAAATACGTCCGCACACCGCTCTCAATCAGCTTTTTGATTTCATCCAGTGTGGACGGCTTCTCTTTGGTACGCTGTACCTTGACTGAGATGTTAATCTCCACTTCTGCTGCTGGCATGATCGTCACCACAGGGCCCGCTGGCGCCAGTCCTTCTCCTTGTCCATCCTGCGTCGGATCAATGTACTTCTGCACCGCAGCGACGATATCTGGGCTGGCTGCGCGTTTATCCGTATCCAGCACATATAACCCCACTGTTCCCGGTCCTTTCCAGAGCGGAACTACTTCCACGCCACCCACTCCAGCAATCTCATTCGCCCACTGAGTATACTGCGCCTTGTTGCCGCTTGTGCCCTGGTTCCGCACCTTGGCATAAAAACGCTCCAGCAACAGCTGGTCGCTCTCAACGTCTGTACCGCTTTTGGTTTGCTCCGTATTGATCACAGAGGCAACCCCGCTAATCGGAGTGGCCATCACCTGGATGACGCCCGCAGGTACATTACCGCTGCGCCCGGGGTTGACCGCCCGAATAGCCGCTTCCCCGGCACCTTGTTCATCCAGCGTGACCGAAGCCGTGGTCGCATACTCAATAGAAGCTTCCCCGGATACATCATCTGCCGGGGTCGCCACCAAGGTTCCCGCCGGGACAGTCGTTCCCGCTGTGCCCGTGAACGTAACCATACCTGAGGCCGCAACCGCTTCTCGCCGTGTCACCCCATGCTCTGCTGTCCGCAAATCCAGCTCCGGCGAACGAAAATCCGGGTTGTCGCTGGCTGCTGTGCTGGCAAAGCCCCGACGCAGCAGCTCCTGCGCCCAGATCGCCGCTTCCGAGAGCATGAATGCCACCGGCGCCTGCGCATCCCAAATAAAAGAGCCCTCGGACTTATCAATATCCGAAGGCACTTTTTCCAGCATTCGATTTAAAATTTCCTCTTCCGTCTGGTCTACCAAATATTCCGGCAAGTCTGCCATTAGATCACCACACTTTCCACAATTTCCGTTTCATCCCGCACGTTCGTAATCTGGCAGCTAAAATGGCACGCCTCGCCTTCCCAGCGAAACGTGAACTGATCCACACTAGCCGTACGTGCATCTGCTAGTAGCACCTCTGTGACCATGCGTTTAATTTCACTTTCCTGCACACCGTGCCCATAGCTGCTGCCAATGAGCTCCTCCAGCTCACTCCCATAGTCAGGTGAATAGATCACATGCCGGTAGCGAGGAGTGCGAATCGCTTTTTCACACCACTGTACCCACGCTTCTTTCTCCCCTGTAGTCACGATTTTACGACTAGGGCTCATAACAAACTCGCCGGCTTCAAAATCAAACCTCCAGCTTCGCCCAAATACTGCACGGTTATCCTCCAGTATATCCGGGTCGGTCATATCCCTGTCTGTCCAGATCATATCATCTGTTTCGGGAAATAAATTAGCCACGTCCACTCACCACCTTGCACACGACCACCACATCATTGCCGCTATTCACCCGAACCGCCAGTACACGATCTCCAGGCTTGAGTCCTTCGTTCAAACTGAGATTCACATCCTCCAGCTCGTCTTCCCCGATATAAAAGGAAGTTTTCAGCTCTTTACCTTCCCAATTTTCTGATTCCACTGCGGTTGAGGTACCTTTGTACATATGGCGTGGTACAGATAGCAGTCCCGGCAGCTCCGCGACCAGATAATCCTGAAGCTCATGTTTAAAATCGTCCAGCTTGAGTCCCGTGGAGGTGATCGTGCCTAGTACCGCGCCTACTCCACTCAACGCTTGCCGAGTGTGTCCCGCCATAGACGACTGCATTACACTTACAAATGCACCATAGGGATCTTTACTCAAGAAAATACCTCCTTTTAACCATATCGAAGGAAGCGAGCTCTAAAGTCATATTCCCCGGGCTCCCCAAATCCCGACTGACTGAAGTAACAATCAGCTTTAATCCTTGTAACATCACAGCTTCACCGGCACGTATGGTATTAATATCTGGTAAATTAACTGTAAAAGTTTCCTGGATTCCAGTTAGATGACTTTTAGCAAGCTTACTGGCTCCGCCAGCTGCTTTCACTTGATCATCTTCCACCAGTTTTTGCAAAGTACCTAGCGCTTTAGTATCCCCTTCTGCTACAGCCAGCACCTTAGACGGTACCTCTTGTCCGCTTCCTACGTTCTCATTAGCTGTCATTACTTTGACCTTAGTTACGGCTCCCTCAAGTGTCCGCAACTGCGTAAGATCAATAAATCGGTCTAACACATAGGGGGAAGGATTGCTACCGATTTTAAATAGCTCCAATCCAGCACTTGTCATGCGTAACTGGTACAAATCTCCGCCCAATTTTGCTGTCTCTTTCAAATCAGCAAGCATCATGGAATATAGGGTCTGGGCACGATAAATACCTTTTCCTAATCGCACTTTCGTATCAGGTATTGAGGTGATCTGAAACTCCCAATCCTTCGCGTATTTACGCAACCGCTGCGTAGCTGTCTGTCCTTTGGGAAATAAATATTCATCCTCGGATTTATCCAGATAAATCGTCCGATCATATACCACCAGAGAGAAACGTTTTGTACCGCTGTTAGAGCTCTCTACTTCCCATACAACAGCAGGGTGGAGAAGTGGTACCTTTACATTTTTTCCAAATGGAATTCCACTGACACGAATAGACATTCCCGGAGTAATCGTGGGCATAACATTTGAAGCAGCTACACGTATGCTGGCCTGATATGCAATTTGATTAAGAGCATCTTTTAAAGTTATTTTCTCAACTAGGGAGGTAAGATCATATCGATCTTGAAGTATTACTTGGTAACTCATGGCATCACCAGCTTTTGACCCGCTTTAATCCTATTCGGATTGTTGCCTATGATCTTTGAATTCACTTGATATATACTTTTCCATTTGGAACTGTCCCCCAACTCCAACTTTGCAATTTTAGAAAGCGAATCCCCAGTTTTGACAGTGTACGTCTTAGATTTAGTTTTAAGATTCGTGCGTGGAAGGTTACTAGAGTTTACTTTTTGAGGAGAATTCCCTTTTCGCAACACTATTTTAGGTTCCCTCCATGTACGCAAAGTAATTTCAAAATATATATCTCCTGCCTCGCCTCCACGAAAGGTCGTATTATGAGCAATGATAAAAACAGGAACATTAATTAGTGTATTCGTAATAATAAATTGGTACGGCTTCTCTGCTTTTAACATTGCATTTAACCTGTTCATCGCTTCGTTAGGATCTGGGATATTTTTATAACGACAATAGGATGCATCGTACACCTTGGGAAAAAAAGAAGAAAAGGTGATTTCTTTCACCTTTTCTCCTTGTGGAAAATCAAATTCCCCATGTGTAAGCATCGTAACTGTTTCATACCCTTTTTGCCGTGAAATATTCACCTCTTCGGGATTAACTGGGAATTGAAACACGCTTTGACCATTAATCAGAAAAAAGTCTATACCCATAGCCTCCCTCCTTTCTGCTGTGATAGATTTACGTTAGACTAGTACAGCTTTATCCTTTTTAAGGGAACTATTGTCCCCTCCACCTCTATTAATAATTGCCTGTCGTACCTCATTTACAATCCGGTGTCCTACTTGAAGTGCCATCGTGTCGAAATCAATAGAATCTTCTTGAACCGTTACCTGTACTGCTCCAGGAGGCAACGTTACACTGATTTGGTTGTTCGTTTCTGTCTTGAAATCCTTGAGAAAGCCTGAAAGGCTACTCATTTGTTCATCCGTTATTTGCACGAGCTGTGGAGCTGGTTTTCCTCCTTTCGCCGTAGGAATTTGTGAACCACCTGGCCCCATACCCTGAATCACCTTGGAACGGTTTTGGGCATCCTGAATAAAAGATGGTAATGGAAGCCCCGGATCAACCGAAGGGAATCTTGACAGAGCTAATGACGCTCCCGGTGCAGTTGAAGCGGGATTATAAGATTGCGAGGCCTTATTTACAGAAACAACAGGTTGTGATTTTTCAGGTTCATTTGAATAACCAAACAAATTAGAGAAGTCACTTTTCAAACTTTCTGTTTGACTAGAAAACCAATTACTGACATCAGATGCTTTATTACTCATCCAATCTGTAGCTTGGGAAGCTTTTTCACCAACCCAATCCTTTGCAACACTTGCTTTCTCGCCAATCCAATCCTTTGCACCAATAGCTTTTTCTCCAACCCAGTCCATTGCAGAAGTAGCTTTTTCTCCGGCCCAATCACTCATTTCAGAGAACTTTTGAGCTAACCATTCACCTGCTAAACTATCTACTACAGCGCCTACAATTGCACCAATAAGACCACCAATTACAGTACCTATACCTGGAGCAATCGCTGTACCAATAGCTGCCCCAGCAGTAATAAAGCCACTTCCTAAAAGCGCTGATGTAATAGCAGCCGGACGTTCTTCCGGCGACGCTGTAGCAATGTCTACAATATCTAATACTATGCTAATTGGGCCAAGCAGCTTCTTGCCCCCCTTCATTGCTCCCTTACCTATCTTTTTAAGCATATTTCCTGGATTTTCACCAAGTATTTTTTTACCGAAATCAAATATCTTTCCAAACTTCCCCTTACCTCCATGCGGAGTTGGCCGTCCTCCTGGGACTCCCGGCTTAGAGCTAGGTTTTGGGTTAAATAAACGTTTTGCTTTTTCCCACAGCTTAGGAAGTCCTCGTTTTTTGCCAGGGCTTTTTTTGTTGTTCTTATTTTTCTTTTTGTTTTTACCATCAGGTCCATCTTGTTCAGCAATGCTTCTTTTACTTTTTCCTTTTTTCCCACAGCAACAACAATTACAGATCACCTTAATTTTTGGAGAAACTCGAATAGGACCTGTTTTTACGTTGATCTTAGGCGCATATTTTGGAGCTGCGACTCTAATATTCAATCTAGGTGGTTTTACCTTGATATCATAATTAAAGTTAAAGTCAAATTTAGGATCCTTTATTTCTAAATTTGCAGTAACACTGATAGACTTGTTCACAATATTTGAAACATTTAAATTATTTCCCCGGTTGCCACCCTTAGCTTTCTTCTTATTTGTATCGTCTTGATCAATGCCCGTTTTTGCACGTGCAACAATATAGGCATCCTTAAGACTTTTTAGCTTTCTGATAAGCGCTTCGAGGACTGGAGTCGCCTTATCAATCAGAAAGACTTTTGGCCTAATGCGTAGCCGGCTAAGACGAACAGCTAGGCTGTAAATATTCCCAAGATGCCTATGCATATACTTAAGTTCCGTATTCAGCTTAATCAAGCTCTGATAACGGGCACGTCCTAGGCGATCAGAAAGCCGTTGTATCTGCTCAATATAGCGACTTGTTGCTTTAAGTTCCCGGTTTGTAATTATCAAATCCTCTACATCTGTAACAATATTAACTCTATAGTTACTTGATCCTGCCATTTACTCACCTCCTTACGTATCTATCATTGCTGTATTTGCTTGGATAATGCGTCTAGTTCCTCTTCAGCAAATGCAATTAACATGGATTTTTCACCTCTGTTTAAGGCCCAAAACTCTCCGGGACGGAGATGATGCCGTATCCACAGATGATACAGCACCGATGTCATTCCGCCGGAGCGAATCAGTTTTTTAGATCATCAATTTCCACACCGAAGCCGGACAGTTCCAGCACCTTATCCCCTACTGCATCCAGTTCACCTGCCAGAAGCATTCGACGCACAGCCTGTTCACCACCAGACAATTTAAGTCGGCTAGTAATTCGTGGATCACCCCATCCGTTAATTTGCAGACCTTTTACTTCTAGACCAGCCGTAGCTTCCGAGATAAGCAGTGCATTGAATGTTTCTGTATCTACTTTTTCATCCACACGGCCTTTAACCGTTTTACGAATTGTGCACCGTTCACGGATGCTATCTACTTTGTTGGATGTCAAACCACGAAGTGTGAGAAGCATATCCAGGCGCTGAATCCGAACAGTTTCCTCTGGTAATTTATCTGCAGCTTCAAAAAGACTATCCAAAATTTGTTCCTCTGACATATTTTCAGGCAAACTCATATTAAATCCCCCTAATAAATTTTTGAAAATTGGGCCCGGATTACTCCAGGCCCACCATAACCAATAAATTATTCAGCAACGATAGGATCAAGCAGTTCATAGCCTTCAAAGGTGAAAGTAGTTTCTTCTGGCACTTCTTCTCCCGCAGTCCAGTTAGCCAACTGAATCTTATCTGGCATGCAGCGAATCAAACGAACGCGTTCATGTCCAAAAGATTCAGGATCGTCTAGCTTGGAAATAATATCGAATTTTTCAAAACCGCGACGAATCATATCGGAAGTTACTTTGTAACCACTCATCGTTCCAGTGCCTTTTTTAGCTCCATTTTTATGCACCTTCCAAGTATTACCAACCAAATTCAGTTCTCTTTTATCAATTTCCACGCTAGCTTCCAGCTTGTTAATATGTGTCTGCCATACCCCATCAATATATGCCTGACCAAACGTACCTAAAATAACTCTTGAAGCATCCAACATTTCTTTTTCCTCCTCAAAATAATCCATAATATAGTTCGGGATTTCATAAAATTCTCGTTGTTAACAAGCTACTTCATTTCAGCCGATTGCCTGCGAAATGCTTATACACGTAAAATGCTTATTTATTGCACGTAAAATGTGCCGAACAACTGCTCCATCACGTCGGTGAGCTTCACGTTCCATTGCAGGAACACTTGGTCTGGTTCCGGTTTGATGACTGGCGCATCGCCGTAGTAAGCCGGGTCGAGAATGACATCGTAGCCATCTGCTTCGATGACATTGCTCAGCGACAGCTGTGCCAGGTATTCTTTGATTGCACCGATAAGTGCCAGACGGCCTTCCACCGTATTGTTGATTTTGCCAATGTAAGTCTCTTCAGCTGCACGCTGCAAGTCAGCGTTAATAGCGTCCATAACGCGGATGGAACGGATTTTCTTCCATGCGTTGTTTTGTCCGGCAGACGGGTTCACCAAGCTGTTGATCCCACGCAGCGCTTTGACCTGACGGCCGTCGAAGAACAGCAGGAAGACACCATTACGAACAGCCTGCTCCTGCTCAGAGCGTGTCCAGCGGCGGGTCACGTCCTCAAAAGGCGTAACCGCATATGTTGCCGATTGATTCAGACGTTGGCCTGCAATCAGTCCAGCTACATAAGCAGCCGTTTGAGCGGAACTGTAGTCCGTACCTGCCAGACGTACGCCTGTACCGACGTTCACGATGCCTTCATGGTTCAGCGCCAGGGAACGTGCAGAGGCCAAGCTAACAGCCGTTTTGGACACATCATCTGCCGCAGAACCGCCGAATACAGCGATTACGCCTTTACCTTCGCCCCGGACACGCTTGATCCAGGCAGCGAAGCTTTGCAGCAATGCCAGATCAGCTGCATAATCCAGAGCCAAGACATTAAATTCCTGCCCTTCAAGTGCCTCCTGCATCGCGATGTAATCGGCATTAACCAGCTTGCTATTGCCGCTGTTGCCGCCAGTGAGGTGTACGCCGCTGACATCCACCGGAATGCCGCCGTCGCCGACAACTTCGGCCTTCACCCATACATTTTCGCTGTTCTCGTTCATCGCCTTGGCGATAGAGGCAGCCGTACCGTCACTGCCTTTGTACGTGCCGAGCAGCTTGGTTCCTTCATAGAGGCGCACCTCACGAGCTTGCTCATCACCCAAAGTTGGCTGTACAGTTACAGCAAAACCATTACCGCGGCTACCTGTGTACAAAGCCTTCAGACGCAGCACATCCGCCGGGGTCGCACCGCCGCTTTTCAGCGTCACAGATGCTTCAGCAGCTGTATCATCTGCCAAACGGTAGGCTAAGAGCTTTTTCGGACCGCCCAGCAAAGCCAGATACAGCGTCGAATACGCGGTCGCACCGTCCAGACTGTCACCCGAAAAGATTTGGCTGATTGCCGTTTCACTGCCGATCTCTACAAACTCACGTACAGGGCCCCAATTCGCCTTAACGGGCACAACGACCGTACCACGCGACCCACCTTGAATCGCTGAAGCTGCTGCTGCCTGAAAATTCATATACAAACCCGGCAATACCGGTTTATTCGTGTTTTCCCATGTTCCGCCTGCCATAATTAGTCCACCTTCGCTTTCATAAATTGTTCGATTTTAGTGTGTGCTTCTGCTACCGTAAACAGCTTGTCCTGTGTGCCAAAAAAGGCGCCTGCCAGCACTTCTTCTTTCACGGAAAACAATGGTTCTGCGTGCTCTTTTAGCTCCTCCAGCGTATAGCGAGGGCCACTTGCTTCTTGCCCGGCATATACCGGGGCCTTCTCATGGTTTTCCAAGGTCACTCGGACCACCTCATTTCAAAATAGGATGAATTTCCACTCTGCGAATCAACGCCGCTTCCTCAGCCGGACGCATACGCCGCTGTACTAACATCAGCCGAAGCTGACCATCTAAAATGGCATCTGCCTGCAAATCGGCTGAAGCTTCAGCTGTAGACATATAACGGCCCTTGTCCTGATCCAGAGGAAGCTGGATTTGAGCGGCAAAGCCCTCGATCAGTGCGAAAGCTGCGCGGTTTTCCTCGGTGGTGTCCGGGGCGGTAATATGCCCGATGAACCGTTTGCGCAGCTCATACATGGAGGCTCCCGCCATCCTAGTTTCGCAGCCGCTCATCCGCCATAGTACCGCTTGCCGCCCCGGCTGTGCGGGCCATGCGTCGGCGTATACCGACCACGTTTCACCCAGTTGCTTCTGCGTCCAGCGGACCAGCGCGGCCAGCCACTCTTCCGGCTGTGTAGCACCGCTTGCTGGAACGGCCAAACCACCTTCCGTCTCAGGCACATACACGCCAAAACGAAGCGTTCTATAGGCCTTGCCCGTAACGGTGTCCAGCTTTTCTGCATCCCGCACGCCCAAATAGTGCGCGGTAAAAGTCGATGTATCCTCACCTGCACCTGTCACGGGTTCCCGGTGCAGCCCGGCAATCAGGGCATTCGCCCATACGTCAGCCTGCGCCAGTCCGGCTTGTCCTGCGTACAGCATGATGCGGACAACCTGCCGATAGCCGGCCCAGGAAGACTTCCAGATTTCCTCGCCCAGCGCCATAACAGCATACGGCTCCTCTGCCGTCTGCGACGGTGGCTGAACATCGTATACACGCCCTTGCAGCGCTGGAATAATTTCAATGAGCTTTTGCTTAAAGGCTTGTCTCATTCTGCGGCATGCCACCTTTGCGTACCCTGCGTTCGCATGTTGTGGCTATTCAGCCAGGCTTTTTTCCACTTCCGTGTTCTCATCCGGCGCAGCTCCATACTCATGCATTGCAGCATTCCTTGCTTAGGCAACACGACTCCTCCTTTCTATTCAACGAATTCCCGGGAACCGACAGAGACGATCACCGCATGAAAAAACCGGCCCTAATGGCCGGCTAACGTTTGACTGTGTGTGTCTTCGGTATGTCCTCTTGTCTTGATTCCCGATGATATAATCTTACACCCTAATAACGAATGCGTTGCCGGGGAAATGGACGATAAAAGCAGAGGATAGGGATGATGTTGGGAGGTTTTTTGAGAACACATGTTCGTATCGTAAAAAAAGACCTTGACCCCTGTTATTACAGGAAATCAAAGCCTTTTAGGAAACCATTTTAAAATAGAAATGAGAACAAGTGGATAATTATTACATCAACCCAATTTTCGATCCGCGCCCTTCTGCAAGCCTGCCAAATTTAAAACGCCTTGGTCCGCCAGTGCAAGCGCCATTTTGTAAAAAGCACGCGTGCGAAGCTTCGTATACGTATCCTTGCTGACTGGCGGGTCTAACACATAATTGTAAACCTTGTAATCGAACACATCGTCATCCTTTAAATAACGTTCACGGATAAGCAGCTGTTCGCGTTCATTCAAGCGGCTCACTACGGCATCCACCATTTCGCAGTAGGCCAAGCGGGCGGCAGGAGCATCTACATTATATACGGCTGTCCGGGCCGTTGGATCGCTTGTCACATTTGTTGGGCCGCTCGGGCGATCCGTATAGCCAGCCGTAATAAAGCTCTCCCGATCCATAAAGGTAATCGTTTTATAAATTCGGTATTTCTCAAACACACCCTCCAATGCATTCTGCGTTTTGCGACGGTCCAATTCGGGTAAGTTATTTCTCATGTAAAGCAACACTCCTTATATGCCTTTTGACAATGATGTATTTTTAAATGAAGATTTTGCAAATCCTCAAATAGAAAACGCTCATGTTTACATTGTGTTCCCCTTTTGTTCGTATCTTGAGTATAACATAACATTATTTAGGATAGGTATCCATCCTCAAAAAAAGCAGTATAGCTCCAAAAACAGGATATTCGCTTTATTTTCCTATGCCTTTTGGCATATTACGTGCTTTTACTATTTACCTAATGGTATAATAAAAGCAATATCTATGATTCTCTTGCAGAAAGGAGCCCCCATTGTGGAACAGCCAGCATTCGGAACTTACTTAAAACAGCAGCGCGAGCACAAACACTTGAGCATCAACCAATTGGCAGACGCCGCAGGTATTAGCAATTCACAAATTTCCCGCATTGAAAATGGACTGCGCGGAATTCCCAAACCCTCCACTCTCCGCAAAATAGCGGACGCGCTCAGCGTATCCTATACCGAAATGATGAAGGCCGCCGGATATTGGGGAGACGATGATTCAATAGAGCAAAGTCCACATGAACTTGATCCTTCTACTGTACCGGAATGGGCAACCTCCAAAGACCGCCGGGATTTTAAAAAAATGCTGGAGGAAGACGACGAATTAATGTTCGATGGCATTCCGCTGGATGAAAAAGATCGTCAACGGATCAAGGACGTGCTGACAGGTCTGTTCTGGGAAGCCAAACAGATGAACAAACATAAAAAGCCCAAAGAGCCCCAAGCGGGCAAAGATCAGGGATAGCAGGTGAGCGTATGAACGAACTCATTCACAAACTTGTCCGAAAATACCGTACCAACTGCCCCTTCGATATTGCGAAAGCTCTGGGTATCCATATCCGATACTGCGATCTAGGCCCCACAACCAAAGGGCTGTATTACCACAAGCTACGTAGAAGATTTATCGTTATCCACAATGGTCTCACACCCGAATGGGAACGGTTCGTCTGTGCGCATGAATTGGGACATGACCGACTGCATAAAGGCATCAGCCGCTTTTTTATGGAGGAGCATTCCTACTTTTCCCCAGGAAAATTTGAACAGCAGGCCAATCGGTTTGCCGTGCTTTTGCTGAGTGAAGGAAAACCGCCACTAGCTGACGAAACGTTGGATCACTATTTACCCCGGATCGGGCTGCCCAAAGAGACTGCCCTTTTTTTTCACCATAAATCAGAACATTAGTTCCTATTCTATGAGCTGCTGTTGATTACTTCCTCTATAATATAGGTAACTAGACGATGGATTTAACAACCGATATATCAAAAAATTTTAATGCTTTGATATAAAATAGAAGTTATTTTTACAATCATCTGATAAAATGTGGTCGTAAGCGGTTTCTCTAATTCATTCATTTTATGGGAGGTTGAAGGAACAACATGAACTCATGGAAAAAACTCTCGTCGATCCTGACGACTGTCGCGCTTTTACTTGGGTGTCTCGGTACAGCAGCAGCAGACCCAGCAACCCATGTGGGAACAACGGGAACGGCAACGACTCCAGTCAGCGGTAAACACATCACCATCCTACATACGAACGATACCCATGCCCACGTGGTGGCGAATGACAAGGAAATGGGATTCGCCAAGCTGGCGGGCATCATTGATCAGTACCGGGCTTCTAATCCCAATACACTGCTGCTAGATGACGGGGATACCGTTCACGGAACGACTTTCGCTACTTTGGTTAACGGTGAGAGTATCGTGAAAGTGATTAACAAGCTGCGCTATGATGCTATGGTTCCGGGTAACCACGAGTTTAATTATGGTTGGAAGCATCTTGTCGAGCTAAGTAAGGAAATTCAGTTCCCTGTGCTCAGCGCCAATATTAAACAAACAGACGGAACACGTTTGTTCAAACCCTATGTTATTAAAGAAGTGGATGGCGTTAAAATCGGTATTATCGGTCTGACTACGCCAGAAACAGCATATAAGACGAATCCCAAAAATGTTGAGGGTATTCAATTCACCGATCCTGCGGCTGAGGCCAAAGCGGCTGTTGATGAAATCCGCAGCAAAGTAGATGTCGTTGTTGTTCTTGGTCACCTGGGGCAGGATGCGTCTAGTAAGGACACCAGCCTCAAAGTTGTTAAGGAAGTGCCTGGCATTGATATTTTCATCGATGGACACAGCCATACTGTACTGGAAAAAGGCTTGGTTAGTGACAATGATACATTGATCGCTAGCGCAGGTGAATACACCAAGTATTTGGGTGTTGTGGACTTATGGGTCGACGGCGGTAAGGTTACGCAAAAGCAAGCCAAGCTGATTGATTCGACTCAAGCAGTGGACGTTCAGCCCAACGCTGAAATTGCTGCATTGATCGCCTCCATTCAGAAGGACCAGGAACCTATTCTTAAAGAGGTTGTAACGCAAACGAGTGTGGATCTGGAAGGAGCACGCGAAAAGGTACGTGCAAGTGAAACCAATCTCGGTGACCTGCTCACCGATGCTATGCGTGACATTTCGGGGGCAGACGTAGCTTTAACGAATGGTGGCGGCATCCGGGCTTCCATCAAGACAGGGACAGTAACCAAGGGAGACATCATCACTGTGCTGCCCTTCGGCAACCAGATCGTTACCCTGAAAGTGAAGGGCTCTGACATTCAGGCCGCACTGGAAAATGGTACAGCCTCCTATCCAGAGCCAAGCGGAGGTTTCCCACAGGTATCAGGTATCACGTTCAAAATAGACACATCAGCAGCCAAAGGCAGCCGTGTTCATTCCATTCTGATCGGCGGAAAGCCACTTGATCCTGAGGCAACATACACACTGGCCACCAATGATTTTACTGCCGTAGGTGGTGACCAATATACGATGTTCGCTAAATATCCACAAGCAGGTATGTTCGGCTCGCTTGATGAGGCGTTAATCCGCTATATGCAAAAGGTGGGCTCAGCTAGCCTGCAAGTGCAAGCGGACGGTCGCATTCAAGAAGCCAAAGCTGATGGTAAAATGTCTGTCCCTGCCACACAAGCTGCGCCATCTGCTTCAACCGCAACACCTGCACCTGTGCAGGAAAAGCCGCAACCCGTCTCTACACCGGCTGCGAAACCAGCACCCGCAAAACCGGCACCGGTAAAGTCTCAAACAGCCAAGCCACAGCAGACATCGAATTCTGCACAAGTTACAAATAGCCATGTATATGTTGTGAAATCCGGGGATACGCTGTATGACATTTCCCGCAAACATGGTACCACCTGGCAACATCTTCAGCAGTTGAATAAGTTGAAGAATCCTCACCGCATTTATCCAGGGCAAAAGTTAGACCTCCCGGCCTAATTCAATAGCTAGCAAAAGCAGCGTCCGGAATCCTAGTGGTTTCGGATGCTGCCGTAGGTCAGGCGTTTATAGATATGCGATAGTCCAAGCTCATTTGGACATCGCATATTTTTTTTAAAAGCAAACCTTTTAACCGCTGACAAGTTGTGAACCGAGAGGTATGATGGAGAAGAGTCACTCGGGCAAGAACATTCGTCCCGATATCCATCGGGATCAGTTATATGTGTGGAAGGAGTCCAGAAATGCAATACATTATTTACGATCTTGAATTTACCGTTAGTCGTAACGCCAGATATTCCTCCGAAATCATTGATATCGGTGCCGTCAAAGTTGTTCAGGGAGACGATGGCCTATACGTTGCGGATACGTTTCACAGTTTTGTAAGACCCTCGAATCGACCTGTACTCTCTACTGATACCGTTCAGTTCACGGGTATTACTCAACGAGACATTGATGCCGCTCCCCTATTTCCTGAAGCTGTGAAGGAGTTCATAGCCTGGCTCGGTACGGATTCCCCTTATTATTTATGCGCATGGGGCCCGGATGACCGTCAGAAGCTGGTATCCCATTGTCGTACCCATCATGTAGATCTCGGATGGATTCATAATACAAATGATATACAGAAGCAGATTTCCCGTCTGCTTGGTTCCAATGGAAAGTACCGTCAGTTGAGCCTGTCTCAGGCGCTGGAATTGTGCAACATTGACTTTGACGGTCAACAACACCGGGCACTGGATGATGCCGTGAACACCGCTCAGGTTTTCATGTACCATTTTGATCGTATTACATTAGTTCATAATGCTGCTGACGATGAGGAAAGCCGTGGATCGAAGCTCGTCTACTCCTCACCTGAAGAAGAGCAGGAACAGTACAGTCCTTTTGGCAATCTCGCCAACCTGTTTAAGGACCGTTAAGCGGATAGCTCCCCGGCCCGTTCCGGGGGATCTCCCCCTGTTATTCTTAATTTCCTGCCTTTTTATCGAAATAGAATGCCCCCCAGGTCCGCAGCATTTCTTGCATTCGTTTGCGGTACCGTAAAGGCTCCAGGATCTCGGCCTCAGCTCCATAGGAAGTGAGCCAATCCAAAAATTCACGGTCATGATTGACCGTCACCTCAAACAACAAACTTCCATCCGGCAAATCCTTAAGAAAAGGCTTGATGAACAGTTCCTCTTCTTTGACCCGATATACAGACTCGGCAGAAAAACGTACCACAAACCGGATATTCTGATTTCCTTTGGTCACCGACCAGGTCCCTTTAAAAAACATTTCCATTTCAGTTGTATTTTTTTGAAACGTATACGGCAAAATTCTCATGTTCCGAAATCGGCTGATCCGAAAGGTTCTCATCGCGGATTGCTTGTGACAAAAACCAAGCATATAGAATCGCCGATCCTGCGGAACCAAACAATAAGGATCCACCTGAACGAGTGAAACATCTTCATTTTGAGGCGAACTGTATTCCGCTTCAATGGTCTGCTGCGTAAGACTCGCTAAAACAATCAGCCTGAGCAGATAGGGCTGGTTTTCCCGATCAAGTGTCGAGCCGAGCCGGACAATATTTTTCATTTCCTGCGCGAAGCTCGTCTGTTCCATCTTTTTTTTCTGACTAGAGGCCATCACTTTCTCATAAGCACTTTCAAAAGCTGGCGGTAAAAGAGGCTTTACCGTTTCCATAATCTCTCCCAGCTTAGTAAAAGCCTCTGCCTCTTCTTCCGTCCAATTCAGAGGATACAAAGCGAAATTGCTAATAAAAATGTACCCCTTGCCATGCCCCATATTCGCAATCGGTATATGCATAGCGCTTAGCGCCTCCATATCTCGGTATATGGTACGTTCTGATGTTTCACAACGTTCGGCAAGCTCTCTTGCCAATATCCCTGGATTTGCCTGAACAATAGTAATAATCCGCATTAAACGTATCAACCGATCAGTCAAGGAAGTCTCTCCTTTACAAAAAGATAGTAAATTAGACTCACTATATTACACAAATAAACTAGCATAATTGCCTATCTCAAAGTATCATTTTCAGTAAAATGAACATCTTCTAGCGATATTGCCTTATTGAAAAAGACTTTAGAACTATACGCTGTAAATGATACAAAAGTACCACTCCATTTATTACGTATAGCCAGAAGCAACTCGGCTTCCTGCAGGTAGTCCATATCATCGCTTCTTGCTGCACGTATAAGTAATTCATCTGCTTGTCTGGTAAGGATGAACGCCCCTTGCTCATATTCCCCTTTCTCGTACATACGCAATGCCTTTTTTACAATAGGGGACGTCTCATTCAGCTTTATGTATTTTTCCACCTTCGGGTTGGATGGAATGCTCAGCAGACCAAGATGATGCGTAAAATGGATGTAGAGCTGGTCTGTCCGGATCATCGTTCGCTTTTCCTGCGATGGCTTGCGCCAGCTCCACTCCATCATTCCAATCGTATGTCTTCCGGACGAGTGAGCCGGTATAGAAAACGTCAAAATAGCCTGTCTATATTTTCCCCGCCGTACATCACCACAGTGAACAAACATGCTATCTCCGTTTTCCGAGCGTTTAAAACCGAGCCTTACCCCTTCAGCTTTTAATAGACTTACCCCGTTTTCTGGAATGAACTGGAGTTGAAGGTCACATCCCGCTGCTTTCGGTATTAGATTTCCTTTTCTTTTACGTTTAGCTCCATAGCCCCATTCTATCAGTAGATTTACTTGTTTGGACCCATTCGCAGATATAGACTCTTTGTCCCATGTGTACGTTACATTGAGCATTGACTTCACCACTGGTAAATTCCCCCTAAAAGAACATGTAACTCTAAATTAACAGTGTTATCTGACACTATATTGTCAGGGAACGTATGTTTGATTGTGAAAATTATACATGGGAATCTTTATGAAGGGGGACCTAGTTTGGTAAATAACATTTTAAACCATTTGAATTACATGAACGCGCAAAAATAGCCCGGCGTATGCCGGGCTATTTTATAGTCTACTTCTATACTTAAACTTATGAGATTGTAGTTTCTGTTAAAGAAACATTCATTTTTGTGCAAATATCAGATATAGGGGCAAAAGTAGTACTATCTACGACGAGATCCTTTGATAACGGCTTTCCATTTACAGTGATTTTTAAAGTTTTATAGTTTTGTTCTTTCTCATTCATCTTGCAAAATCTCCTTCTATATTAATTTTTAATATATTTCAGTTTATATATTCATATTTAAGACCTGATCAGGTGCGGATCGTTCTTTACTCGTATGCTAGAAAAAATGCCGGAATGTTGCCGCTTCCTTGATATACCCGTTTTTTGGTACACTTAAACTCATATATCGACTTTTTTGAGAACATTTTCTCCGTATTTGTCGTCCGTTTCTTCTAAAATCTGCATCCGTATCGTTATATTATACGTAACCATGTCATATGGGTAATGATCTATATCATCTAACATCTTGGTTTATCAAAAGGGGGAACATCTCTTGGCACGACCAACTTGTCGCTTTGCTTTGTATCGCCGCATTGTCTGCGCTGCTATAGCACTTTTGTTTATTTTTGGGATAACTCGTGTACCCGAAGTACATGCTGCTTATTGGGATGATGTATATCAGGGCTTCGAGCAATTTTCGCGGTTACCTGGTGATGTATATCAGCTCAAGGAAAGCTATCGACAAACACAGGAGGATCTGGAAAAGGCCCGTAACAGCTTAGAAGCCTATCAAGAGCAAAACGCCCAATTGCTGGAGCAAAACCGCAAGCTGACTGACACAGTCACAGAATTAAAAAATCTTCAAACCCAGCGCGATCAGGCTTCACATCGAAATAAAATGCTCATCATCACAGCTATAATTCTGCTGGCCGGTTATTTTATCGGTATCCGACTGTTGCGTTACGGGATGCGTCGACGTTCGGGAAGATACTAACTGTCTGAAAGGATGAAAGGTCTGAATGGACATACAAGCAGGACAACACCATGATGAAAGCGTCGGTTCGGTCGTAACGCTCGATCTGGCGGAAGGAGAAAAGCTGCACGTTCTGCATCCGCAGCAAATCATCGCATACCGCGGACCCAGCTCAGGCCGCAGTGATAAACTGATGAATATTAAGGGCATGTATCGCAAACACAAACTGATTCAGGCCGATTTCACAGGAGCTTGTCGCCTAATTGCCGCACTTCCACCTGGCTTTAGTCTAAAAATGATTAAGCTTGAAGGAAGTGATGATCTGTTATACGATTTTCGCAACCTGTTCTGGTACAGCTCCGGTATTCAAATGCGTACTAAGCTGCTAAGCATGAAAAACATGTTGTTTAGCCGTGATGTTATAAAAATGAAATTTGATGGTGTGGGTCAAATCGGTCTTTTGACGCAGGGATTGGTGTGTCAGGAACAGCTTCATCCGACAGAACCGATATATGTGGATGCGAGCAGCGTCATTGCCTATCCCGAAAACGCCCATCTGGAGTTGACCGTGTACGGCAACCATCTGGCCAGCCAGCATATGAACTATCATTTTAAAATGACCGGACAGGGTACCGTACTATTCCATGCCGGGGAGCATCATCGGCGGCTCCAACAGGATATGAACGACGATGGCGTGATCAAGCGATTTTTAAGGGAAGTCATTCCATTTGGTGGAGTGTTTATCAAATAGCCCTGCCATGCTATAATGACAATGCTAAAGCCGTCTGTCCTCGTGGCAGATACTAATGAAGAAAATCCATGCGTCATGCATGGGAGAGGTTCGCGAACTCCCTCTATAAAAAACTAACGATGCTTTGTCCTCCGCAAGAAAAATGATTTCTCGGGGCAAGGCCTGTTTTTTGTTGAAGTCGGTTCAAGAACTCTCCTTCTTCCAAGTGACAAGACTTGTGTCTTGCACCATTCCAAGAAGATCGAGAGGTTTTTTTATGTTTGCAAACGAAAAAGCAGTCGTCGTATTCAGCGGCGGCCAAGACAGCACAACCTGTTTATTTTGGGCAAAAAAACATTTTGCTGAAGTAGAAACTGTGACGTTCGATTACGGTCAACGCCACAAGCAGGAAATCGAAGTAGCCGCTGGAATCGCCCGCGAACTGGGTGTTCCGCAAACGGTACTGGATATGAGCCTGCTTAATCAACTAGCCCCTAATGCCCTCACACGCACAGACATTGACATTACTCAACAGGAAGGCGAACTGCCTAGCACCTTTGTAGACGGTCGCAACCTACTGTTTCTGAGCTTCGCGGGAGTTCTCGCCAAGCAAAAAGGAGCGCGCCACATCATTACAGGCGTATGTGAGACGGATTTCAGCGGCTATCCCGATTGCCGGGATTCCTTTATCAAATCGCTGAACGTCACACTAAACCTTTCGATGGACTATCCCTTTGTGATTCATACCCCGCTTATGTGGTTGAACAAGGCCGAAACTTGGCACATGGCCGATGAGCTGAAAGCTTTTGAATTTGTAAGAACACGTACACTAACGTGCTATAACGGCATCATTGGCGACGGCTGTGGCGAATGCCCTGCTTGCAAACTTCGCCGTGCCGGACTGGAGCAATATCTCGCGGTGCGCGGAGCTTCATCCCAAGGAGTTGAAGGTCATGCGTGAGCCAGGTACCTTTCGCATTGTCGACAAGCTCCAGCAGTTTGGGACAGACATTGAGCACTCTCAGCTGCGTTATCACCGCAAACGTGTACTCGTCAGCAAACAATTTACGTTCGATGCAGCACATCATTTGCACTGCTACGAAGGCAAATGCAAAAATCTGCACGGACATACCTATATCGTCGTATTTGGCATAAGTGGCATACCGGGCGAAACGGGTCTAACGCTAGATTTTGGTGACATCAAAACGATCTGGAAAGAGCGGATTGAGCCTTTTCTGGACCACCGTTACTTGAATGAGACGCTTCCTCCAATGAATACAACGGCGGAAAATATGGTCGTCTGGATCTTTGAACAAATGGAGTCAGCCTTGACCTCGGATGCATACTGCAACCGTGTCGAAAGTGGACGTACCGAGTTTGTACGGTTGTTCGAGACACCTACCAGCTACGCCGAGTTCCGACGGGAGTGGATGCTCGATGAGTAATACCGTGACTACTCACCAACCCATGACAGCCTCCCACGGCACCCAAATAGCCCCTATTCCCGTACTGGAGGTGTTTGGTCCCACTGTTCAGGGCGAAGGTATGGTCATTGGTCGTAAAACGATGTTTGTTCGTACCGCAGGCTGCGATTACCATTGCTCGTGGTGCGACTCCGCCTTTACCTGGGACGGCAGCGCCAAGGATCAGATCCGTCGTCTGAGTGCCACGGACATTTGGCAGGAGCTGAAGGCCATCGGCGGCGAACGCTTTTCGCATGTGACCCTTTCTGGAGGCAATCCTGCCCTGCTACCGCAGCTTGGGGAGCTAATCACCCTGCTACGCAGTCAAGGCATTGCCACCGCTGTCGAAACACAAGGCTCCCGTTGGCAGGAATGGCTGTACGATATCGATGAGGTAACCCTGTCCCCGAAACCGCCCAGCTCGGGTATGACGACCAACTGGGACGTGCTGGATGATATTATCGACCGTCTGTCGAACCGGAAAATGGCTTATGAGTCCCGAGCGACGTCCCACGTCGCAATCGCAACAGACTTGAAGGAACCCGCTAATGAATCTGCGCGGCTCTATACCGGAGCTTGCAGCTTGAAGGTCGTCATCTTCGATGACACCGATCTTGCCTATGCCCGCACTGTTCACGAGCGCTATCCACACGTACCGCTGTTCCTTCAGACGGGTAATCCAGATGTAAACACGGAGAATACCGGACAGATAGCGGAGTCTCTACTCCATCGTTATGAATGGCTTATCGACCGTGTCATGGACGATTCCCTACTAAACCATGTAAGAGTACTCCCGCAGCTCCACACCCTCGTATGGGGCAACAAACGCGGCGTATAACACTTATATGTAATATATTCCGTATGCACTGTATGTGATACACAAAGGAGAGCATTACTCACTTCTATCCCAACCTACACGTAAACGAGTAGGACTTTATGGTGATGACGGCGGTCGGCAGCGAAGCGGAGACTCAAATCATTCGCGGAGCGACCTCCCACCACCATAACTCCCTCTCTCTTTTACCAAACCAACTTACTTTAAGGAGCCTTATCCATATGACCGGAAGAACACCCGAAGAAATGACCGATGTTACCCTGCTTGGCAATCAAGGCACACAATACACTTTTGCCTATGATCCCGCCATTCTCGAAAGCTTTGATAATAAACATCCCTATCGGGATTATTTTGTAAAGTTCAATTGCCCGGAGTTCACCAGCCTGTGTCCGATTACAGGACAACCTGATTTTGCAACCATCTACATCAGCTACATTCCCGATATTAAAATGGTAGAAAGCAAATCCCTTAAGCTGTACCTGTTCAGCTTCCGTAACCACGGCGACTTCCATGAAGACTGCGTCAATATCATCATGAATGACTTGATTAAGCTGATGGACCCTCGCTACATTGAAGTATGGGGCAAATTCACGCCACGCGGCGGCATCTCTATCGACCCGTATACCAACTACGGCAAGCCAGGAACGAAGTATGAACAGATAGCGGAGCACCGTATGATGAACCATGATATGTACCCGGAAAAGATTGATAACCGTTAAGCTAATAACTCTTCTGACATAGCGTAAATATCAAGGGGTTGTCCTAAAGTCATCAAATGACTCAGAGACAACCCCTTCGTTTTACTGAAAGGAGACTGTGCACGCTTGTGGCATTACACATCCAGATCAAATCTTGATTTTTTATATTCATACGGTGTTTTACCCATAACTTCTCTAAAAGCTTTTCTGAAAGATTTCTCGTTTGGAAACCCGACCTCGTAAGAAATTTCTGTAAGTGACTTATTAGTTGAATCCAGTAAATCGATCGCCTTCTCCAAACAAAGAATTTGCTTGTATTCGGTAAACGTCTGGCCTGTATATTTATGAAACATTCGCGACAAATAAGCCTCCGAATAACCGCAGATACGGGCCGTTTTGGCCAAGCTAATATTTTCAGTATAATGCTCTTTAATAAAGTCCATGATTGTCTTTATCTTTTGTTGCTTTTCACTGAATACTTCCGGTGGAATGTCTGTCGTCTGACTAAAATGATTGACAAGCAAATATTTCAGTTCAATAATTCGGCTTTGCTCTAAAATGTAGTCGTATTTGCTTTTGGAAATATGTAGATCATATATATCCATAAACAATCCTCTTAATTTAGAGATTATAGGTTCTTCAACTTGTTTCTCTTGCGTGTTTAAATGGATGATTACTTGTTCATTGGCAAAGAAAGTGTCTGGAAATTGCAGCACTATAACCTGGTTCTCCGTAATGCTCTGCGTGGAATGCGGAACATTGCTGTTAATGAATAGCGCATCCTTTTCCATCAAAATAGTTATTTTTCCTTCATGCCACACCTTTAGACTTCCACTTGTACAGTAGATCAACTCCATATTGCTGTGAAAATGCATAGGAATGACTCTTTCTGTATCTCTGGATTGGAACATAAAAAGGTTAATCATTTTTTTTCTGTCTATTTCGATATGTTCATATATTTTTTTCATCACCACACCTCATCAGCCAGCCATGAGTAATTCATCTGTATTCTATATTAAGGCATAAACTTTTATACTAATACTCATACTATACCGATAGTAAAATGCCCGGACAAGCAGAATCTATTCAACGGACCAAAAATAAAAAAGAAGGCAGTTCTTCCCGCAAACGGGATAATGAACAGCCTTCCTTAACCTGCTTGCAACCCGGCAAGCAAAAAAATGTTACCCTACACATTCCTGCAACTGATACATTCTAACTTCTCCTACATTGTCTCCTGCCTCAAGTAATACATTGCTTTGGTCTGCATCTTCTATGAAATAACGCAGGGAAAACACTTCTTCACCCTCATTCACAAAGATCTCCAGGCTTGAGCTTTCAATGAATATTTGCATTTCTGCAAGCTTATTATTTAATGTTGCTCTTCTGTACTCTCTCTCGCCAGTCAACCAGTTTGTTCTCCAAACGGTCAGACTGTTTTGTTCCTGATCATAGTCAATTTGCACAGCATCCCTTATGATCATTTTAAAATTTTCTGTCAGTAAGGAAAAATCAACAATTAGCTCCGCTTGTGTAGAAGGCAGCACCCACTCACTACTACTTTGAATTTCCCCTTTGTAATGCATGCCATCCAGCCTTAACAATTGTAATTCCGGCAATGGTTTCTGGTACAACACACCGTTCATCAGCACAACTTCTCTAGGAAGTGTTAATGCATGAATCCAGCCCTCCTGAATGGTCGGGACAGCCCTCTCCGCTTCCTCATTCATGGCGCTCATCCATCCGAACATAATGGTTCTGTCATTAACTTTGAATGATTGTGGAGCGTAAAAATCAAATCCTCGATCAAGCTCTTTAAAATCGGAAAGGTCCCCGTTGAATTTGCCTGTATTCGATAATTTGCCAACCATATATCCCGATTGATTAGGATTTTTATAATATTCGCCTCTCTCCGGTAAACCCTGAGGAGAGAAAACAAAAACATCATTTTCGGCAAAATGAAGTACGTCCGGACATTCCCACATATATCCAAATCGGTGGTCATGATCAACAAATGATCCTTGGCATTCCCAATCGGACAAATTTTTAGATTTGTAGATAAGTGTATCTCCAGTCAAATCTTCTCTCTGAGCACCAACAATCAACCACCAGTTCCCGTGTTGGTCTCTCCATACTTTCGGATCTCGAACATGCCTGGTATAACCTTGTGGATGCTCAAACAAAGGACCGATTTTTTGAAAATACTCTCCATCCTCCGAAATCGCGGCGCATTGATAGCTTTCTTTGACTCCATCATCTCGGATTACATTTCCTGTGTAAAACAGATACAGCTTTTCATTATGAACAATGCCCCCGCCCGAATAAATGCCATCCTTGTCATACCATTCCGAAGGCTCCAGCGCGACACTTTTCCTTTGCCAGTGCACCAGATCGCTGGAAACAACATGGCCCCAACATTTATTTTTATGCTCAGTTCCTTTTGGATTCCACTGATAAAACACATGATATTGATGATTGAAATAAGCAAGTCCATTAGGATCATTGAGCAAACCGTAAGGAGGGGTAATATGATATTTCAGGTTATACGCGTCGCTTTTATTCATGCTCATCCTCCGGTAAAAAAACAAAACTAAAACTCAGCAAAATTTCCTGCGAGCTTGACCCGATATAAACATCAAATTCACCGGGTTCACTTTTGTATTGCATTTCACGATCATAAAATTTAAGCATCTCTTCATGAATTGAAAATTCAACATTTTGGGTCTCGCCACTTTGCAAAAAAACTTTTTTAAAGTCTTTTAATTCTTTCACTGGCCTTGCAATACTTGCAAATTTATCGCGAATGTATAATTGGATCGTTTCCTTTCCATCATAAATTCCAGTGTTGGTGACAGAAATACAGATATCAACTGACTCATTTTTCTTCATTTCTTTTTGGCTAATTGTTAATAGGCTGTATTCAAATGAGGTATAGGATTTGCCATAGCCAAATGGATACAAGGGTTCATTCACTTCATCTATATATCGGGATGCAAACCGATAAGAGCCATTTTCCTTTAAATTCGGTCTGCCTGTATTCAACTCATTGTAGGACATCGGAATTTGTCCCACGCTCCGTGGAAAGGTCATGGCTAATTTCCCCGATGGATTGACTTCCCCATACAGTATATTGGCCAGTGCTTCTCCGCCCATCGTTCCTGGATACCAGGCTTGAACAATAGCGTCCACTTTTCCGGCTACTTCGGTAAGAATCAAAGGTCTTCCGCTATAAACGATCAGAACCGTCTTTTTGCCCAGTAAACTTAATTCATGGAGTAGTTTCATTTGCGGCTTAGGAAGCGTCGGGTTCGTTCGTGATCCCCCTTCTCCGCTCTGATAAATACTTTCTCCCAAGGCGAGGACAATGACATCCGCTTCGTTAGCATTTCGGATTGCTTCGCGCAGCAGGGCCTCCTCATCGACTGTTTCAGCAGCCAGCTTGTCCGCATATTTGCCAAGGGCTTCTCTTGCATTAGCAGGAAGCATGTGCGCCCCTTTGCAAACCGAGAGATTGTCGGGATCAACATGCTTTAATAATCCCATTTTCAAATTGACGGTATCCGCCTCATCCCCCTTAATGGCCCACATACCCAGGGTGGAGTTTTCATCTGCGTAAGGACCGATTAAAGCTACTTTGGTATGTTTAGACAATGGCAGCAGTTGATTCTCATTTTTCAGCAAGACGACGGATTCTTCAGCCAAGGACAGCGCGGCTTTTTTATGTTCATCTGACAGAATGCTGTTTCTCGACCGCTGAACGGTTTCCTGTAATCCGCGGAACGGGTCCTCAAACAGCCCCAAATCATTTTTCAGCTTTAAAATACGGTATACCGCTTCATTCAACAGCCCCAGCATATGCTCGTTATCAGATACTACTTTCTCCAATTGATTGGCGTATACTGCTGTCTTCATATCCACATCAACACCAGCCAACAATGCCAGCCTTGCGGCGGAAGCCTCATCTTCGGCATAACCGTGCATGATCAGTTCTTCTATAGCGGCGTAATCCGAGATCAACACACCATTAAAATTCATCTCTCGTCTTAGCACGTCGCGGTTAAGCCACTCGTTTCCTGTTGCAGGAACGCCATTCAGGGTATTAAAGGCCGTCATAACAAGCTTTGCCCCCGCCTCGATTGCAGCTTGATATCCTGGCAAATAATATTCTCGCAGCGTGTGCTCCGACATATCCACGGCGTTATACTCACGTCCAGCGACAGGTGCCCCATAAGCGGCAAAATGTTTGACGCAAGCGGCAATTTTATTCGTTGGTATGATTCCTTCCAAGTTTCTCCCCTGGATCCCCTGAACCATGCTTTCAGCATATTTTTTCGCTAGCAAAGTATCCTCTCCAGGCGATTCCATCACCCGCCCCCAACGAGGATCTCTAACGATATCTACCATGGGGGAAAAGGTCACGTGCACACCTTCGTCATAACATTCCTGGGCAGCAATCGAACCTGCATGTTCTATACTCTCATAATTCCAACTACATGCTTGTGCAATCGGAATCGGGAAGATGGTTCGATACCCATAGATAATATCTGCCATGAACAGCAGCGGAATTTTATGAATCGATTTTTCCAAATAATCCGTTTGCAGTTGGATAATTTTTTCTGGATTAGTGATGTTCAATATGGAGCCCGTGTTATATATATTGTAGCCGGCGTTTAACCCTAATTTTTTTAAAGGACCCGTCACAACAGTGTCTATATCCCCTTCAAAAAAATCACCGGTCAGTTGGATGAGCTGGCCTATTTTCTCTTCTATTGAAAGGCTGTCCAATTTTTTAAGCAGTGTGTTGTTGTCCATGATTCTCCCCACATCATTTTATTTGTGATCTATTTTTTCTTTAAACCCAAAGATCCACGTTAGTGCAAATGCCACAGCAAAGCCGATTACACAAACTAAGATATATATGAATATCTGATTGTTCAGGTACAATAACATTCCCGGTAGGGCTGTGATTGACATGCCCGTTGCTTGAACATTAAATATACGTGCGAAGAAACCGCCAACCGCTCCGCCAATCAAGCCCATCAAGAACGGTTTGCCATATCGAATGTTCACCCCAAAGATAGCGGGTTCTGTAATACCCAATAACGCAGACAAGGTAGAAGGATACGCAATGGATTTGGTTTTTACATTTTTAGATTTTAGACCAACAGCCAATGCAGCACCCGCTTGTGCGCAAATCGACGCTGAACTGATCGGGTTCACCATATTCCAACCATTGCCTACTAACATCTGTATTTCAATCAGGTTTAAGGCATGGTGCAGTCCGGTAACTACAATAATCTGATTGATGCCACCGTAAATAAATCCGCCGATGCCGTATGGTAATTTTAAAATGGCGGTAACACCCATTAATATTAAAGTTTCCACCTCGTGAAAAATGGGACCAATCACGAACAATCCTAATACCAGTGTTATTAATAATGTCAGAAACGGTGTCAGAATTAAGTCCAATGCATCCGGGACTGATTTTCTGATTTTCTTCTCCAGCATCGCCCCCACGACACCTATTATGAAAGCAGGCAAAACCGAGCCCTGATAGCCTGCAATTTTAATGAATCCGAAAAACACTAGTGGTTCCTGAACTTTTTGAGCGACATCCCAAGATGTAGGCAACGAAGGACTTACTAACATTAATCCAATCAATATCCCCAATAGTGGTGATCCACCAAACACCCGGAAGGCCGACCAACATACCAACACGGGTAAAAATGCAAAAGCCGTATCGGTCAATATTTGCGTAAACAATATGAAATTCGCAGAAATATGATCAGGTGTAAGTCCAAATAACTGGAGCAGTGCAGGCTGAGTTACTAAGCCTCTAACTCCCATGAATAATCCTGTAGCTACCAATGCAGGCATAATCGGAACAAATACATCCCCGAAAACACGGATCATTCTTTTGAAGCGATTATCACCTTGAGTGGAGGCCATCTCTTTCAAATCAGCCTTTGATGTAGCAGATATGCTTTGGCCAACCATGGCATCGTATACTTTATTTACAGTACCGGTTCCAAAAATAATTTGATATTGCCCAGAGGTAAAGAAAACGCCCTTGGCCTTATCAATATTCTCAATAAATTCATCATCAATAATTTCTCTATCTTTTACAATCAGCCTCAGCCGTGTGGCACAATGTGCCATGGAAATAATATTGTCTTCTCCGCCAAGCCCTTTAATGACATCTTGGGCTATTTTAACGTATTCTTTTTCAAGACTCATCAGTCTCTTCCTTTCCTCTGTTCCTCTTAGTTAGTCTGAATCATTAAAACGTTGATCAAATAGGCTTCTTAAGAATATCATGACTGCGCTTTCAAACAGCGGGATTATTTTACTACATTAAGGTCAAATTTTGACCTTTTTATATCCTTGATTATAAATGCATACTAGCAACTGGTGCCTGATGAAACAATAAAGTGCACCCCTAGAATACACAATGGAATAACCTTCTGGTTTATCCCCGTGTATTTTAAAGGTGCACTTCAATTGTTGTATAGAGAGTTACTTACGTTTTACTTAGTGAATTTCAACTGAGCACTGTCAGCTGTATAGATAACCTTCACTTTATAATTGCTTGGTAAACCTACCGTTTCAATGGAAGAAAATGCTCCATTTCGTTTAGCATAAGTTAAGATCGTAGCACCATTAGCCGGCACATATTTGTTAGAAAAGTTCAGGCGTAATTTTCCGTTGAGTATGGCTGCTCCCTTTATTTTGAGCACATCATTTTTAGTGCGTAGGTTAAGCTCAAGTGTTCCCTTGGCAGATTGTCTGTAATTTCCGCCAATAATCAGCTTCCCAGAAGCATTTTTAAGAAGAGTTCCCCCGTAATTCGTAATTCCGCCACTTCCGAAAGCCGTGTCCGAAGTTCCCTCCAAAGTACCTTGGTCGATCTGTGTACCACCGGAATACGTATTGTTGCCCATTAGCTTCAACGTACCTGTTCCCTTTTTAGTCAGCTTTCCAACGCCAGAAATATTGTTGCGCCAGCGATCCAATGCATTGAAACCACCTTTGGAAGCGTCCATATTTACCGTCACATTATTGGCGAAAGCACCGTAGCCATCCGCAGCGGAAAACAAGTTCAATCGTCCCCATCCCTCAGCATCATCAAGTACAGGATAGCCGGAAGGAATCCCCGTGGTAGCCAAAACCCAACGACGTTGTGTGCTATCCAGGTAAGGCAAGCGTGTCTCCAATAGTACCTCAGCTCCCTTAGGCACTATCATAGGCGTCGCGGTTGGATTAACCTGACTGAATCCGTATGTTAATCGTTGATTATAATTTTTTTTGTTTGTGGCATAATTGCTGAACCGATCTGGAGCTGTACCTTTTTGAGACAGCAGTTGTTTACGAGCATCCTGATAAGCCGCTTTCTTCAAACTGCTATTGGCTGGATCAGACAGGATAGCAGCAGCCATCGCTGTTGCCATGACACGCCCTCCCATAACATCAAGCGGGGAATGCATACCGGCAACAACACGGTTATTGCCCAGCTCCGAAGCTCGCGTCAGCAGTTCTTGATAACGCTCCGGCACGGCGTAGGCCATAGCAATAGAACTGAGATACGCAGCATTGGTATGACCGCTAGGAAAGCCGCCATCGCTAGTAGCATCAGCTTTGAGAGCGGGAATAAGGCTCGGAACAACTACAGAGTTATCGCTCCAGCGAAACGGGCGAGGATAGCTAAAATAAGACTTAGCCGGGTTCGTCGTAGAGTATTCTCCACGCAAGGTATTTACCAGATTTACGATGTTGCCGAGATTGGAGCTTGTACTCCCAGCATTCGTTCCCTCATCTTCGTATTTCTTAGTCAGGGCATCTGCCGGAATGTCGTTGATTGTTGTCGTGGCACCTGCATTCTTACGATATACATCAGTGAGCGAACCCAGCCCGTCGATCACACTGTAGCTCTGGTTTCTGCGATCATCCAAATAAGCCGCATCGGCCTCACTGGAAGTGCGACGGGCAGCGATATCAATCACTTTTTGAATATTGGCGTCCAGCACGCTGCTGTTTAGCTTGGTACCTGTATCCCAGGTAGCGCCGGGAGTCCAAAGCTTATTAAATTCGGAGAGCAACCCGAGAGTCGGATTAGAGCTTTCCGTCTTATTTGCAGAACTATTATTTTTATAATGATCTACGAAATATCCCCACGACGGTTCTGTTGGAGTTACCGCTGTTGGTAGGGTTGCTGCACTCGCATAACTTCCACCCAGGGAACCTAGAAGTAAGGGTAAAGATAGTAATGCAACTGATAATGGTTTCCTTAGCGATTTCATTCTTAAATCAGATCCTCTCTTCTCTTGTGCTCTTCATACTTTCTCTACGGAGCTATTATCTATATAACAAGATGTATGACATAAAGAATCATATCTTAAGTTTGTTAAATTAAGAGCTTAGTTTTGTTAAATGAAAAAAAGGCATCCCAAGATTCGTATATACGAATCTGGAGATACCTCTTTCAAACCGTTATAGAAAATCAGCTACCCTACAGCCATACTTCTATGACTTTGCCATTTACGAAAGCTACTGCCTTGAAATAAAGACTACGATTGCCGTATACCCAGGCTTCGATTTGAGTTCCGTTTGAAGCAGCCCCCTTTTCTCTGACTGTTGGGCTTCCCCATGCGAACTGCACCTGCGTCGTATTCATGCCCAAGCTTACCTCGTTATTTTTAATCTTGTTCCAGATGGCTTGCGACCATTGGTATTTGTTGTACGGATCGTAAGTTAGAAATTGATCGGAATCAGACAGCATTTGTGGAATGCGTGAAGCTCCGATAATGGAAAACGTGTCATAAGTTTCGCCATTAGCCCCCTGGAAAATAACTTCGTAAGATTTAACACCGTTCGGGTCTGTGCTGACTTCGATGTCTCTAACTGTTACCTTGCCAAATCGCTCTCCAGCGTTATAGAAGTTATTGACCCAATAGGTTTTGCCAATTAATTTGGACAGACTACCCAGATCAATGGCTTTGATAATTTTAGCCGTTTCCGGCGTCTCAATGACCAGCTTGGTAGCGCCCACAGATAATTCGCCTTGCTGACGGTCACGATTCCATTTGAATCCGCCCAACTTCAGATCGGTCAGTAATGTTCCCGGGAATACAACCTGTCCGTTAACCGTTTGAACCTTGCCCTTCAGTGCAACAGGTTTACCATTCACTATCGCGGTGGAACTCCCTTTTTGGAGTACGATATTGTTTTTACCCAGCTTGATCGTAAATGCCTGGTTTGCCACGGTAACAGATCCACCCAGCGTCTTGAACACAGACTGCACAGGCAAATACACACTGCCGTTTAGTATAGCCGCCCCGGTCAAGGTTTGGTCAGACGATACCTTTAGTGTAAAAGAAGAGGGTATACCTTCGTTCCGCAGAGATACGGCTGTGCTGCCAATGCCCCTTACTTTGAGTGTACCGGAACCATTCTGCTGTAGCTCGGCAACCTGTGGTTTCTCCACTTCAATCTCACTAGCTTCGGGATGACGTGTTAGTCGATAACCGTTCGAATACGTCTCTTGTACATTTAATTGAATCGTATCGCCGATGGCAGCCTCTTTGGAGGTCGTCAACAAGGACATACCCGTTAATGTAGGCAAACTTAGCGCAGTCGTGGTTCCGTCCTTATAGCCGACCCAAGAGCCATCCTTTAATTGTGCAAAAAGTTCGTCAGGCGAATCAACCAACCTTGCAACATTAGATAATCCGCTAAGTTGCACCGCAGGATATTTTTTCAGCCGATCATAGCTCCATACCGTCCCGTCGCGATGTACAGTAATCAAGACATGTGTACCTTTTTTCCACAATATCGAAGTAATATCACTTCCCACTTCACGTGGCGGTTCATTGGTCAGCATATCCAGCATCGTGACATGACCATCTTCCTTAAGTATTGCAGCATACGCCGTACTCATTTTGATATCAAGCGCACCATCTACATGACCTATCTTGCGGGGCTTAGATTCTGCGTACCCTGTGGAATACCATACATCACCGGATCGAGTAAGAACCGTAAAGTAGGTACTTACCTTATCACCGTCTATAGCATCCGATATTCCCTCGACCTGTTCTCTTCCCCAGGAGATCGTCCCATCGGTTTTAATAGCCAGACCCTCTCCGGTAATCTCCTTTACTCCTGAAGATTGGGTCGTCACTTTTGGGTCGGAGTTATCATCCCAGATGGCTACCTTCCCGTCCTCAGTCCAGCCATAATAACCTTGACTCTTGTCTTTGCTGCCTGTAATGCCCTTCAAATTCAATTTCTCAATAGCCGGGCCATCTATACTCTTTCTCCATAAAGAACCATCATCCAGTATGTAGTTATTCCGGTCGATCACGTCTATAATTTTAGCATTTTTCCAAGTGTTGTTCGTCGTTACATTTGCCGCTACTGCTGTTTCTCCAGTGTTTAACGTAGTTCCCACCACCGCTCCACATACCACGGATACTGCCAGCAAAATCATCCCTGCTTTTCTCATCGTGATTCCCCTTTTCTATCTCTATTTCCATATCAGTAACTTGCATAATTCCATTCCCAACGCTCAAAAATACAATATATAAACGAACTAGATCGCTTCGATCTCTATATTACTGATTTGAAAGCCTTTTTGGGATTGATACAAAATACTCACATATATATCGGTTTTGAGGATGGTAAATGTTTGAATTTCGATATGCCATTTTAGAAATTCTAACTAAATGGAGCAATGAAGAGTATCCAGCAGGATGGGCAAGCAGTAATGAGTAAAGGTGGCCTTCATCCCACTTTCAGCCATTTGCTGCAAACGGATCGCTTCCTATATCTTAAAATATACATACATATTCGGAGGTTGCCATGACTAGTAAATCCGCTACAAAAAATGAAACGGGCCAATCGCTCCCCCTCCCAGGGCCGCAAGTGAAAGGCACCGTTTTTGCGATTCTGATTGCGATCAGTTTCGTCCATCTGTTCAATGACTCGATTCAATCGGTCATTCCAGCGATCTTTCCGATCTTAAAGGAATCTATGAGCCTGAACTACACGCAGATCGGCTGGATTTCATTCGCGATCAATTTTACAGCTTCAATCATGCAGCCTGTGATTGGCTTGTTTTCGGACAAACGGCCTACGCCCGCTATCCTTCCCATCGGCATGGGCTTTACGCTGACTGGCATGCTGTTGCTCGCCTATGCTGCCGATTATAAAGCGGTGCTGATCGCAGTCATCTTCGTGGGTCTGGGCTCGGCTGCCTTTCACCCTGAAGGCTCGCGCGTATCCCATATGGCGGCCGGGCCGCGGCGGGGATTGGCACAATCCATTTTTCAAGTTGGCGGCAATGCGGGCCAATCGCTGGCGCCGATGCTCACGAGTTGGATTTTTATCCCGTTAGGACAATTCGGTGCGATCTGGTTCACAGGTATTGCGGCAGCGGGAATTGTGGTGCAATCGTTCATCGCACGCTGGTACGGTAACGTCCTACGTACAGAAGGCATTGCACGCAAAAAAGCGGTGGCACGCCGCATGAAGCCCGAAGTGCGTAACCGCGTTATGTTTGCCATGATTGTCCTCATTCTACTGGTATTCGTCCGTTCGTGGTACTCGACCTCGGTCGGAAGCTACTATTCGTTTTACCTGATGGAAGTATTTAAAATGCCATTGGCTGATGCACAGCTTTACATTTTCCTGTTCCTCGGAGCTGGAGCGCTGGGCACCTTCTTTGGCGGTCCGCTGGCGGACCGTTTTGGTAAACGCAATATGATTTTCCTGTCCATGGTATTAGCTGCACCACTCGCGCTGGCACTACCTTATGCTAACCAATTCTGGACGGCGATCCTGCTGGCAATTATCGGATTTATTATGCTGTCTAGCTTTTCGGTCACAGTCGTATATGCACAAATGCTTGTGCCTGGTAAAATCGGGACCGTGTCTGGTCTCATTACGGGCCTGGCTTTTGGCCTTGGTGGTGTGGGCGCACTCGTACTCGGCAACTGGATCGACAAAGTAGGCATCACCCACATCATGTTCCTATGCGGCTTTTTGCCACTGCTCGGCATCTTAACCTTCCTGCTTCCTACAGATAAAACCCTGAACCGCTGGGCGGAAGAAAATGGAGCCGAAGTGTAACAGGCTAACGTGTGGCGGCCATCCTGGCCGCTGCACACCTTTATAGCCAACTAACGTGATTCCTCACTCTCTACTTCTGCCAAACGCATCACAATCCGACGCTTCCGATACAGCATTTTCCCTGCTTCAGCTACATCACTAATAGCACTTCGATTCGCGATAGACCCGAACAAAATGCCCGCAATCGGGACCATTTGAAGCAGCTTTTTCCATCCAAACTGATCACGATAGGTGTTAATGACCTCTCTCCATCCCTGCATCTGGGAAAAAACCTGTGCCTGACGTGAAGGATCATCGAACAAAGCCAGCTCCTCTAATACGGCCTTCTTCCCCACAATATCGGATGAAGCAAATTGCATACATTTAATAATAAAAATGCGTTCCTGCTTATCATGGGGATTAAAGCCATAGCACAAGGCTATTTCCTGAAGCACTTTGAGCGACAAGCCGAGCAAAAGAGGAATATCCGCCGCAATCGTAAACACACCACCAATCCCCGTTGTTGCTCCCTGAGCGGTGGCAAAGGTAATGCGAGCCGATGTCATATCGTCGGCAGTCCGATCCATGATGGTTAGCGGGAGCTCAGCCGCCTGCTTCAACTCCCACATAGGTTCGACACTATGTTCTGAATCAACGTTTTCCCCGGCACGAGGCAGGTCCTGCGTATCCGAAGCGGAATCTGCACCATTTTGCTGAATGACATGTTCATGGGCCGTCTTTTTCAGCCTGTTCAGAACCGTTTCTTCCTTCACCAAATATTTGCCGCCGTTCTGAATGAAGCTACCCAACTCGTTAAGGAGTTGCTCCAGCTTGTCTTTAATGATTTTGGGCGTCAGCCGATCCAGCAACATAAAAGGCCATCTGCCGATTTTTTCCCAGAAAAAAATGTCCTTCTGTTCCTTCTCCCATTTTTCAATATTCTTCAACTCATGACGCAATACGTCCTGGCTTTCCCGATATTCTGTAAGCTGCTTCATAAGCGTAGACGTCTCCTTTTGACTATGCTAGTTTATGTATGGGTAATACGTAAGCAAGGCGAGTTCAGGTTTCTTTTTTTAGCAAACTAGATGATAAAGAAAGTTAAAAATCCATACAGATCGGAGTGTAATGATGAATAATGTAGAGCTTGTCCCTTACCATTGTGGGCATGATTCCATTTTACATACCTTCTACTTACCTGAGGAGCAGAAGCAGTTTACTGGAATGCCGGATGAAATGCTCATACTGGCCAAGGAAGATCCGCACCGCCATCCTGTCGTGATTACGGCTACTAGAAGACCCGTTGGATTTTTCATTTTATACAATGGGGATGAATTAGCGGACTATACGAATACTTCTGAGGCACTGCTGCTACGCGCGTTCTCTATTCATTACGCAGATCAGGGACAAGGATTCGCCAAAAAAGGGCTGCTTCTACTACCACAGTTCATCGCCAGACACTTCCCACATATTCGCGAGATTGTACTGGGCGTCAATGCCCGTAATCTGTCTGCCCAAAGTCTGTATCGCAAATGCGGCTTTATAGATGAAGGTGACACTAAAATGGGTCAACACGGCTTGCAGCATATTTTTAAAATGAGCCTATAAGAGGTTGTTCAAAAAGTCGTCTTTCCATAACGAAGCTATTCAAGAAGCGGATTCGACGTCGAATCTTGAATTCAGCCGGGCCTTCCGTTGCTCACGTAGATCTGTCTACGCTCCGCTACTCTGTCCCTAGCTTCATCCAACCTTCTCGGTCCTGAAAAGCCGTTTTTTTGAACACACACTATAAGTTGACCTCGATAGCCCTCGCCCAAATAGAAAAGCTTTCGGCACCAACGCCGAAAGCTTTTATCGTTAAATCTCACCAATTGAAAAACTCAATTTGTAATTACCAAACTTCGTAAGCTCATCCAGCATGGTATTTAACTCTGTCTGTGAGGACATGCGCACCCGCATCCAATAACAGCCCTCCCCACTCACCCGGTGGATTTCAACAATATAGGGATGCTCCCGTGCAAAAGCCTGGAAAGCACTGTGAGTCGTTCCTGAATTCAAAAAAACCGTAATAAAGGCATGAATCGTCTGTCCAATTTTTTCAGGGTTCCAGCGCAGCGTATAGCCTTCGATAATGCCCGCATCCTGCATTCTTCGAACACGCGCCCCTACGGCTTGGCCTGTCAAATGAACAAGCTGGCCGATCTCCTTGTGCGATAAAGAGCTGTCTTCAATTAAATGATGAAGAATGCGCAGATCGGTGTCATCAGGTGCGAATAGTTCCATAGTTATTTTTCCTTTCATGATGAAACGATAATGCTGATTTTCCTTTCAGCAAACCGTAGCCTGTAGCTCCTTGCGTCAGATATGATTGTAACAGAAACAATGAACTACCGAAAATACACTTGGTCAAAAATAACATTCATCACAAAGGAGCTTTCATATATGAAAATCACACTAATCCGTAACGCAACCTTATGGCTGGAATACGCTGGAATAAAATTTCTGATCGATCCGATGTTGAGCGATGCTGGCGCAAATCCGCCGGTCCCCAATACGGAAAATGCCCGCCGTAATCCGCTGGTTCCCTTGCCGCCACAATGGCAGGCACTCGGACAGCCTGACGTTGTCATCGTCACACATTTACATCCCGATCATTGGGACCCGGCAGCAGTACGCTGGTTGGACAAACAAATTCCTGTCTTCTGCCAGCCCGGAAATGAAGAACAAATCACTGCTGATGGTTTTACACAGGTTACCCCGATTCCGTTGGCTGGTTCTGTGGGAGAAATTGAGATTATCCGTACAACCGGGCATCACGGCACCGGAGAAATCGGGGAGCAGATGGGACCCGTATCCGGCTTTGTTTTTCAGGCACCAGGTGAACCTGTCGTCTATTTGGCCGGGGATACGATCTGGTGCAGTGAAGTCGCGGAAACTCTGGATAAATACCGTCCTGACTGGACAATTGTGAACGCTGGAGGAGCACGGTTTACGGTAGGTGATCCCATTATTATGACTGCCCAAGATGTAACGGCGGTAGCACAACATGCCCCTTATACACAAATCGTGGCTGTCCACATGGAAGCAATCAATCATTGTCTACTAACTCGCTCAGAGCTTACGGAACATATCAACCGTGAAGGTTTAAAGGGGCGCGTCCATATTCCGGCAGATGGAGCGACGGTTTCGGAGTAAGGCAATCGTCCTGAGTCACCGTTTGCGCCTATTTTGAATATATTGGATTTCAAAACGTATAAAGAAGGGATTATCGATGAATTGGCAATATCCTAATTACGGTACAGAAACCCAATGTAAAGAAGTTCCGATTACTTTTCCTCCCCAGCATCAATATAGACAGCCGGGGTTGGAATACCTAATGGTTCCACGCCCTATTTATGATAATCCAAAGTATATCGGCACTGGAAAGCTTCAGGATCGGGTGGCTATTATTAGCGGTGGGGACAGTGGTATTGGTCGCGCGGTTGCAGTGGCATTTGCCAAGGAAGGGGCCGATGTGGTCATTGCCTATCTCGATGAGCATCGAGATGCTATGGAAACCCGTGATGTCATTCACAGGCTTGGCCGACGTTGTTTGTTAATTCCGGGGGATCTAAGGCTAAAAAGCAACTGCTGTCTGGTTGTTCAACAAACGATGGAAACCTTTGGTCGTATTGACATCCTGATTAACAACCTAGGTATTCAGTTTGTGCGCGAATCGTATCTGGATATCAGTGAGCAGCAGCTTCGTGATACGTTTGATACGAATATTATTTCCTTCTTCCATATGACTACAGAAGCATTGCCGTATATGCGGGCTGGGGCCAGCATCGTCAATACGGCATCGGTGACAGCCTATGTGGGTCAAAAGAATATGATCGATTATTCAGCTACCAAAGGAGCTATCGTCAGCTTCACCCGCGCTTTGGCTAATAATCTGGTCGATCAGGGTATTCGCGTGAATGCGATTGCTCCCGGTCCGATCTGGACTCCGCTGAATCCGGCCACACAGTCGCCTGAAGTCATTCGCACCTTCGGCAGCAATACACCAATGAAGCGTGCCGGGCAGCCTTATGAATTGGCTCCTGCCTATGTGCTGCTGGCTTCGGATGACGGTTCCTACATTACAGGCCAAACGCTGCATATAAACGGCGGCCAAATGGTCACCACTTAGTTTCGTTGGCTGATAGCCACAAGACCAAACAAGCAAGAAAACCTCCAGCATCCACATTTCTAGTGGAACTGGAGGTTTTCTTGTTTTACGATACCGAATCTGAGCTTAAGCAGATCTTTTGTTTTTGTTGTAAATATCGAAGGCAACCGCCAGCAGCAGCACCAAGCCCTTGATGCCTTGCTGCCAGTCAATACCCAGACCGATCAGAGACATACCGTTATTCAGTACGCCCATAACCAAACCACCGATAATGGCTCCAAAAACGGTTCCGATCCCGCCGGATGCCGAAGCACCGCCGATAAAGCAAGCCGCGATGGCATCCAGCTCGAAGTTCGTACCCGCTCTCGGCGTAGCCGCGTTCAGACGTGCAGCAAAGATCAGACCGGAAATGGCGGCCAGCACGCCCATGTTGACGAATACCCAGAACGTTACCTTTTTCGTTTTGACACCGGACAGACCCGCTGCCTTTTCATTTCCACCCAACGCATACACATGACGACCCATAATCGTGCGGTTCATGACGAAGGAGTACACAACGATCAGTATGAACAGCAGCACGAGGATGTTAGGTATCCCTGCGTAGCTCGCGAGCATAAAGGTGAACAGATTGATGACCGCAGCTACCACAATCAGCTTGAGTACAAATAATGTCTGTGACGGAACCTCAAATCCATATTTAAGCTGAGAACGACGTTCGCGAATTTCGTTCACGATAAACCATACCGTGAGCGCAATGCCGACAATGATCGATACCAGGTTATAACCGGTAGATGATACATCCGGCAGGAAGCCTGAGCTGATTTTCTGGAAGCCCCCCGGAAATGGAGAGATCGATTGGCCTTCCAGTACGATCATTGTCAATCCGCGGAAGAGCAACATCCCCGCCAATGTAACGATAAATGCCGGAATCCGTACATAAGCAACCCAGAACCCTTGCCATGCGCCGATTAACGCCCCGACCAGCAAGGATGCAATGACAGCGATCCAAGCTGGAAGCTGCCAATCGACCATCATTATGGCGGCAACCGCACCGACAAAAGCAGCTATGGAGCCGACGGACAAATCAATATGTCCAGTGATGATGACCAGCACCATCCCGATGGCCAGCACGAGAATATAGCTGTTTTGCAGAATCAGATTGGTAATATTAATCGGCTTCAACAGCAGGCCGCCCGTCAGCACCTCGAACAAAATCATAATGACGACCAGCGCAATCATCATGCCATATTGGCGGATGTTATTTTTAAATAGTTTAGTTATGGTTTCCATGCTTCACGCCTCCTGACTTGGTCATATATCTCATCAACGTTTCCTGCGACGCGTCCTCACGGCTAACCTCTCCAGTGATCCGCCCAGCATTCATGACATAAATCCGGTCACACAAACCTAGTACCTCTGGTAGCTCGGACGAAATGACCAGCACTCCCTTGCCTTCAGCGGCAAGTCGATGAATAATCGTATAAATTTCATATTTGGCACCCACATCAATGCCGCGTGTCGGCTCATCCAGAATCAGAATATCCGGCCCGGCGAAAATCCATTTGCTCAGCACCACCTTCTGCTGATTGCCGCCACTCAGGTTACCCGTTTTCTGTAAAATGCTCGGTGCTTTGATGTTCATGCTTTTTTTCATTTCCTCTGCAACAACGACTTCCTCCTGCTCATTGACGACAGCACCCTTCGTCAGCTTGTTCAGGCCAGTCAGCGAAATATTACGCTTGATATCATCCATCAAAATGAGGCCATACTCCTTGCGATCCTCTGTCACATAGGCAAAGCCGTTGTTGATCGCGTCTGTAACCGTGTTGTTCTGGATCGGCTTGCCGTCTTTAATCAGCTGACCGGAAATGTTGCGTCCGTATGACTTGCCAAACACGCTCATCGCCAGCTCGGTCCGTCCCGCTCCCATCAGCCCGGCAATACCGACAATTTCACCGCGACGGATGTTCAAATTCACCTGATCCAGCACCTTGCGGTCTGCATGATGCTCGTGATACACCGTCCAATCCTTCACTTCCAGAACGACTTTGCCAATCTCGGCATGACGCTCTGGATAACGGCTGGTCAGATCACGTCCAACCATCCCGCTAATGATCCGATCCTCCGTGACCTCATCCTTTTTCATATCCAGTGTCTCAATCGTCTTCCCGTCCCGCAAAATCGTAATCGAATCCGACACCTTTGCGACTTCATTCAGCTTGTGGGAGATGAGAATGCAGGAAATGCCCTGTCTTTTAAATTCCAGCATCAAATTAAGCAGATTTTCACTATCATCCTCATTCAACGCCGCTGTCGGTTCATCGAGAATAAGCAACTTTACCTTTTTAGAGAGCGCTTTCGCAATTTCGACCAGTTGTTGCTTCCCGACCCCGATGTTCGTAACTAATGTATTGGGATTCTCACTCAAACCGACCTTGGACAGCAGATCGCGTGTACCCACAAAAGTCTCTTTCCAATCAATCACGCCGCCGCTGGCGCGTTCGTTGCCCAGATAAATATTTTCCGCAATTGAGAGATACGGGATCAGCGCCAGCTCCTGATGGATAATGACAATGCCTAGTTCCTCGCTCTGCTTGATATCCTTGAACTCACACGTTTTGCCCTGGAAAACAATATCCCCTTCATAGGTTCCATGCGGATATACACCGCTTAGTACCTTCATCAGCGTCGACTTGCCCGCACCATTCTCACCGCACAAGGAATGGATTTCGCCTTCCTTGACCTTGAGATTTACATTTTCCAATGCCTTCACACCGGGAAAGGTTTTGGTAATTCCCTTCATTTCCAAAATGATTCCAGTCATGGGATACGCTCCTTTCGGTTGGATTCCTACTCTTATTTCAGTCCAATTTGCTCTTTGGTGTAATAGTGACTGCCGACAATATCCTTCTCCACATTCGTCCGATCTACCGAGATCGGATCAAGCAAGTAGGCAGGAATGACCTTTTTACCGTTGTTATAGGATTTGACGTCATTCACTTCCGCTTGTTTGCCCTGTAAAATGCTGTTGGCCATTACGACCGTTTGCTCAGCCAGCTTGCGGGTATCCTTAAATACAGTTTGCGTCTGCTCCCCAGCCACAATGGACTTGATGGAAGCCAGCTCCGCATCCTGCCCTGTAATGATCGGCAGCGGCTTGTTCGCTGATCCATATCCGACCCCTTTCAGGGATGAAATGATACCGATGCTAATGCCGTCATACGGGGATAGTACCGCGTCCAGATTGGCCCCTGAATAGTAGGCACTCAGCAGATTATCCATCCGCGACTGCGCTAAAGCTCCGTCCCATCGCAGTGTAGCGATCTGCGCCATCGTCATCTGCTTGCTGCGTACGACCAGCTTACCGGAATCAATGTACGGTTTAAGTACAGACATCGCACCATTAAAGAAGAAATAAGCGTTATTATCGTCCGGTGAACCACCGAACAGTTCGATATTGAAAGGGCCTTTGCCTTCCTTGAGTCCCAACTTTTTCTCAATATATGCCGCCTGTAGTACGCCCACCTTAAAGTTATCGAAAGTCGCATAATACGTCAGATACGGTGTGTTGCGAATCAGACGGTCGTAAGAAATGACCTGAATGCCTCGGTCATGTGCCTTCTGAATCACATCCGTCAGCGTGTTTCCGTCGACCGAAGCGATCACCATAACATTGACGCCCTTGGTGATCATATTTTCGATTTGGGAGATTTGGTTTTCTACTACGTCCTCGGCGTACTGTAAATCCGTTTTATAGCCTTGCTCCTGAAACAACCGAACCATATTTTCTCCGTCCCCTACCCAACGCTCGGACGATTTGGTCGGCATGGAAATGCCCACATAGCCTTTTTCCTTGCTGCCCGTTCCACTCTCCGCCAAATTACAGGCCGAAAGCATCAGGGCCAAAACCAGAAGCCAAACGACAACAGCTCCTTTTTTCATATGAAGTTCCCCTTTCCTCATGTGATGCGGGTCAATTTGAAGGTAAGGATTTTGCAAATCCTCAGGTTAGTGCTAATTAGAGTTGAGATGAGATAGCGCTTACATAAGTGAGGCAATGAGTGCCTCTCCTTTTTTTATGTGCAAACACATGGTATCATTCCAGGCCGGGAAAGGTCTTTGCTGGTTTTGAACTTTTTTTATAAAATTTTAACCTTTGTGATGGGGGGAGTTAGAAGTTGGAGAAGATAAAATGAAACTCGTTGACTAAATAATCATATGGCTTGTAAATAAATTAAAATAACTTCCACTTTGTAAATTTTTCGCTATACTAGGTGCTTAAAAAGAGACAAAAAAGGTAGCTCCAATTATCAAGCTCCCCTTTTGAATGTGCTATCCTTGAAATATTTAGTTAACTTTTATCTTCATCTACATCAATTAAAAACACCCGCTCCTGAAAGCCACCCCGTGCCTCGGCTTTGTCTGCCCGCAGCTTGTCCAGCTCTGCCGCATTCGTCCCATGTACTTCTGCCAGCGCCCGGATGACTTCCAGCATATCCGCCAGTTCTTCCAGCGCTTCCTGATCTTTGTCCGCTTCAAAATATTCCCCGGCTTCTTCACGAAGCTTCGTTCGCAGTTCCTGCTTATATTCCTCAGGGTCCAAAATGCGTGTCCGACATTCCTTGCCCTGAGACATAATGAGGTGCGGAATCCGATCCCGCACCAGTTTGTTGTATGTAGGCATATGAAATAACACCCTTTCTGATATGGAGGTGTTAGCCATCATCCAACATCTTCCTTTTCGTCATTATATCATTAGCTCAGAAAGAACCGGGTATTATTGATAAAAGATCTACCGATTCATTGAACGGACTTTCTTTATAAATCGATGGATACCGCTTAGACGGATCAGCTACGATCCGCTGTGACAGAGACTCTAGAATAGAGTCCGTTTTATAAAGCAACTTGTCTACTTCCTCCTGTCTCATCGTTTCCTCGGATGCTTCATCCTCTCCCGAAACCAGATAATGTACCGTACCGATAAACAGCACCATATCTAAATTGGGCTCAGCATCTGTGTGAATTAAAGGGAATAGGTCAGTCATGGATCGAATGTACGATGGAATGATCTGGTTTCGATGAACATACATGGCCTTAGCCATAGAAAACATTGCTCGATCACAAAGAATGAGACAGTTTTGAAACTGATTATGGTCGCGCATCATCTGTGCAAGCTTGATCTGGTATTCGGCAAGCTTTTGAAAATCCATCATGCAATTGAATATGTAGGTGTCGCTGTACTTAGGCAATTTGAAATCAGAATCATTATGTAGTTGGGGACTTAAGGAGTAATGTTTCATGGGGAATCAACTCCTGAATTAAAATTTCATAAATAAGGGTCTTGCAAAATCCTGAAACAAATGTGAGCAACGTAGCACAAATATGTAACCATCAAGATGTATAATTTTCTAGCTACCGGACAAGCTTCCTAATAAATATTACTATATAGTAGTTTTTAATTCAATTTACTTACTAACACTTATTAATTAGATGTAACTCTTTCTCTACACTTCTAACTAGAGGATTTTGCAAAATCCAACAAGCGACTTCCAATAATAATATATAGGTCGTGATGATCTAGTTCGTCTATATATTGCACTTTGGAGCGATTGGAATCGATTTTGTAGAACCCTTACTATAGAGAGGTGTATTCATGTCAGAACTTTTGGAATTAGTCGGTACACGTATTCGAGATATTCGAAAGTCTAAAGGGCTTTCCCAAGAAGCTTTAGCCGAAAAAGCAGGATTCAATTCGAGTTATATTGGATTTATTGAGCGAGCGGAGAGAAATATATCTTTGAAAAATCTGGAGAAAATAGCGAAGGCATTGAACGTGGGCGTCTATCAGTTGCTTACATATGTGAAGGACAATGATGAGCTTACCGAAGAACATTCAAGTATAAAAACCATTTTAACTCTCCTAAGAACTCGTGAATCCAAAGATACTGAACTAGCATTAAAGATTCTTACGGACATCTTTATAAGAATCGATGAACGATGAAACAAAAAAGGAACTGCACTTTGCAGTTCCCCACCAATCTCTTACGACAATGCCAACATCGCTTTCATATCTTCCTCTGCGGTCGTAATTAGCTTCAAGCCAAACATCTCCACCAGCACATCCAGTACACCAGAAGAAATAAACTCAGGCGGCTTCGGCCCAATGCGAATATCCTGGATGCCAAGGCTGAACAAGCCCAGCAGAATGGCAACCGCTTTTTGCTCAAACCAGGACAGAACAATGCTGACAGGCAGCTCGTTCACCGTACAGCCGAATGCATCCGCCAATGCCAGAGCAATTTTCACAGTAGAACCCGAATTGTTGCATTGCCCCAAATCAATATAACGCGGAATGCCGGTATCTCCAACGGTGCCATAATCCACGTCATTGAAGCGGAATTTACCACAAGATGTGGTCAGAATGACCGTATCGTTCGGCAAGGATGTAGCCAGCTCGCGATAATAGTTGCCGCCTTTGCCTGGTGCGTCGCAGCCTGCGATGACGAAGAAACGGCGGATATGTCCGTCTTTAACGGCCTGAATAATCTCAGGAGCCAGCCCGATAACTGTCTCATGATGATATCCCGTTGTAAGCACCTGCTCTGAATCTACATCTGCGGCTGGCAGAGCCAACGCGCGCTCGATCAATGGTGAAAAGTCGTCGTCCATGATCTTGGCTACTCCCTCCAGCCCGGCTACTTCATAAGAGAAGAAGCGGTCTGCATACGTGCCTTTAATCGGCATAACACAGTTCGTCGTAGCCAGAATTGCGCCCGGGAACTCTTCGAACAGTCTACGCTGATCGTACCAGGCTTTACCGATATTCCCTTTGAGATGTGCATATTTCTTCAATGCCGGATAACCGTGAGCAGGCAGCATTTCCGAGTGAGTATAGATATTAATGCCCTTGCCCTCTGTCTGCCGCAGCAATTCCTCCAGCGCATACAGATTATGTCCGGTCACGACGATGCATTGGCCTTCGATTTTATTTTGGCTGACCGTAATCGGCTGCGGAATGCCAAAACGATCCGTATGCGCACGATCCAGCACATCCATGATCCGTACAGCCGCATTTCCGACCTTCATCGCCATTTCCAAATGCTCTTGTACATTAAAGTTAGAATTGGTTAAGGTCATATATAACGCTTCATGCGTGATGCGATCTACCTCAGGATCGGTATAGCCCAACTGGCGAGCATGTGTCGCATAGGCAGCAATCCCTTTTAATGCAAAAATCATCGTATCCTGCAAGCTCGCTATCGTCTCATCTTTCCCGCACACCCCAACTACTTTACACCCGCCACTCGGCGTCTGTTCACACTGATAACAAAACATATCGTTTTCCTCCAAATATTTATAGATATTTGTTCGTTATCCCCAGCGTAACAAACCCCTGAATGCGTAGGTGTGATTACACACACATTTTTTTAGCATTTATCATCATAGAACAGTGTAGGACAATTCCACATGCCAATCATTCCTACTCCAGCGAATTTTCCTGAATTCCCCCGCCTTTACGGTACTGCACAGGGGACACACCCATGGTCTTTTTAAAAGCGGTGCTAAAATAGTGCTGACTGTCGTAACCCGTACGTTCTGCTATATCATAGATAGACAACGTCGTGGAATCCAGTAGCTGCACTGCTTTACGGATACGGGCACGCGTGACGAGGGTCACGAAACTGTCGTTGAGCTCCTTTTTGAGCACACGGCTGAGATATACGGCGGATACCTGTAGCCGCGAGGCAAGGGCTTCCAGCGTCAACTCCCGATCGGCGTAGCCTTCCTGAATAAGCTGCCGAGCACGGCGTACGATGGGAGACAGCTGCGATTCGCCATACACCCGATCCCGACACATCCGGTACGCATCCATTGCGCCTTCCAGCCCACCCGCGTTGGATTCCACATGCGTATGAACCGCTATATTCAGGTAGCGTCCAATCGCCTGCTCTATGGAAGCGCCAATCGTCTCGGGTGCCTCCTGCCACAGGCATATGCCGATCAGCCCGTTCGCATCGCGGAACAACACATGTGGCAGGTCCTCCAGCAGTTCGCCAATAATATTTTCAGCGGCAAAAAGAAACAACTGTCGGTCATTCTCGCGCATAATCGTCTGCCGGGCCTCTGCCGCTGGCCACCGTACGACACCGATCTGAGCAGGCGGCCGCGATGGAAGCCGTAAAAACGCCAACTGCTCCATGACATCTATGCCCGTATGTTGCCCTTCCAGCCATTCCAGGCAAAACCGCTGGCGCAACAACGGAATATTCCGCTCAATCTGCCCGGCAGCTTGTTCTACATAGGCGGCACGCTTACGCTCTTCCTCGAGCCGCTGACCGAGCCGTGACAGCGCAGCGTGAAGCTGCTCAGCATCTACCGGCTTCAAGATATAATCCTCTACGCCAAGTCGGACTGCCTCCTGCGCATAAGCAAATTCATCATGCCCGGAAATGATTAGACAGCGGCACTCCGGACGTACTTCCCGCAGCCGACGAATCAGTTCAATCCCGTCCATGAACGGCATATTCATATCGACCAGCATGATATCTATGCGAAGCTGACCCACCAGCTCCAGCGCTTCTTCACCATCCTCCGCCTCAGCTGCAACCTCCATGCCGAGTGCCGCCCAGTCTATGCAATCCCGTATCCCCTCTCGGATGATCGGCTCATCATCTGCGATCAATACTTGGTAACGCTGTGCTGTCCCTGTTATCACTTCCGTTATGGCCTGGTCAATCAGACTCACCGTCGTTGAGTTGTCTCTGCCCTTTGATTTCGTCATCCTGACCCTCTCCTTTTTCATGCGGCTTCTTCAGTTGCGCCATATCCAGCAGCAGCGGATGAATGATCGTCACGCAGGTGCCTGCTCCTTCTTTACTATCCAGTACAATTCCATATTCCTCACCAAAAGATAGCCGGATACGCGCTTGTACATTCAGCATGCCGTAGCTTCTACCATTTGTACTAGCCCCACTTTGCTTCTGCTGTCCTTCCATCGCCTCCAGCGGTATTTCCAGCAATTCACGCAGCTCACGCAGCCTTTCTGCCGCCATCCCTGCGCCATCATCACGCACCGTCAGCAGCAGCTTGTCGCCTTCAGCTTTAGCTTCTATCCAAATCGTGCCTGGGCCACGTCTGGCCTTGATGCCGTGATAAATCGCATTTTCCACTACAGGCTGAAGCATCAACTTCAACACGAACAGATCCTTTAGCTCGTCGGGTACATTCAACTCCCAGCGAAGTCGGTCACGATAGCGGGTTTGCTGGATTTGCATATAGCTAGATATATGCTCAATCTCGGAGCGCAGCGGAATAAAGTCATCCCCCTTGCTCAGCCCGAGACGAAACAATCTCGATAGCGCTCCTACCATGTCAGATACGTCGTCTACTCCATTTCTTCGGGCCATCCAATGAATCGTATCTAGCGTATTGTATAGAAAATGGGGCTTAATATGCTCCTGAAGGCTGCGTAGCTCGGCATCCCGTTTTTGCCGTTCTCTCAGTTCGCTAAGTGACATGAGACGGCGAATTTGCTCCAGCATCCGGTTAAAGCTCCGCCCCAGCATTCCGACTTCATCCCCACGGTCACTCCATTGGCGAACTGTAAGATCCCCTGTCTCTGCCGTCCGCATATAGGACATCAGCCGGAAAATTGGCTGCGCAATGGAACTCGACAATCGCAAGGATGCCGTTAAGCCAAATAGACATACAATGAAAACAAAACAGACGACATAGAACTGAATTTGTCGCACTTCCAGTGTAGATTCGCGTGCCGGGAATACCCCCACTGTTCTCCAGCCCGTGAATTCGGAAGCCCTGAACATGAACAGCAATTCCCTGCCCCCAGCTTCACGGGTAAACATCCCGCTGTCACCTGCCCCGAACCATTGCAGTGGAATGCGCTCAATCAAAGGCATATCCGGCCTGTACACGCTGCGTCCCTCAGCATCTGTCACCATTAAATACCCACTTTTGCCCAAGGTTACATCTCTGGCGGCCTGCGACACAGCCCGTAGCTTGAGGTCAATCATTATCGCGCCTAGCACGCGTCCGGTTTCCGAATCCGTAACCGAACGAACGACGGAGACAATTTCACTGTCCTTGTACCGGACATGAGTGGTCACATTACGGTGGCTCGGCTGTCCTAGCACAGTGAATATGCCTGCATGCTGCGCCGCCTGTTGGTACCAATCTTCTTCCGTCAGGCTACGCGTGCTTCGAGCATACATTTCGTTGCTGATATAGTCGCCTTTTTCGTTCACGATCAGAATCCCTGCAATTTCAGGATATAACGTAGTATAGCCCTGCAAAAATTGCTTCATTTTATACAGCGTATCCTGCTCCTGTACAGAACTTAATGCCTGCTTGGAGCTGAGAGCCTGATTTTGCGCCGAGTTCTGAGTCTGCTCCCCCTGGTTTTCCGGTGTTATTACACTCGCATGACCTGCGTGGCCGTCAGCCAGCGTCTTCCCTTTCCAGAACTCCCCGATATCGGGGTTAAAAGCAATCAGATACGTCATGTTCTGCAAATTTTCCATTTTGGTGTCCAGTGCTTCATTTACCTTGCCAATCAACTGCATCGTATGGTCTTCCACCTGCCGCTCAATAATCCGTTCCACCGTCCAATTGACCAGCAGACCTAATCCCAGCGAAGGTACAATGCCAAACAACAGGAACAGAAGCATCAGCTGATAACGTAAGGGCATATTGCGCAAGCGTAACCGCGGCATCATGTGGTGCACTCCTAGCTGGATACGCTTCCAAAATTTATTTCGCATAATAATCATCTACATTCGCCTGGGTGACAACAGAGATTCCAGTGTCTACCCGCACGGGCAGCGGAGTGTTGTCTCCAGTGGAAGAAGGCGCAGGAGTCGTCAAATGATGATGCAGATGGAACAGATATTGAAGCGACCAATAGCCCATATTCCATGTTCCCTGGGCAATTGTTGCCGAGATTGTGCCACCACGAATCATATCCAATGTCGCTTTATTCGTATCAAAAGAAATGATTTTCAGCGGGTGGCTGTTTTTTTGACTCAGTACCGCTTCACCTACACCTATTCCTCCCGTTGCTTCGGTCACAAAAATGCCCGCCAGTTTCGGATAAGCTTTCATCAGCCTTTGCGACTCATCCCGGGAGACCATCGCGTCTGCGCGGCCATCCGCTACTTCCACCACCTTCATGGCAGGATACTGCCGCTGTATGGTATCGCGAAAGCCACGCAAGCGTTCCTCATGATTTTGCTGACCGGGTAGCGTCAAAACAGCGACTTGACCTTCTCGTCCCAACAGCTCTGCCATTTTATCCGCAGCGGTCACGCCCGCCTTATAATTATCCGTGCCCAAAAAAGAATACGCCCGACTCCCCGGCGCTTCGGCATCAAACAGTACCACAGGAATGCCCGCATCCAGCGCCTTATTAATTACCGGAATCAGAGAGTGAGGATCAATCGCTGATATGGCAATCCCTGCGGGCTTACGAGCAATCGCCTGCTCAATAACGGTCGTCTGCTCCTGCGCATCATAACGGGTAGCTCCCCGATACTCCACAGTCACTCCCAAAGCATCTCCTGCATCCTCGAAACCCTTGAGCCCGCTTTTCCAATACTCCAAGCCAGACTGGAAGGTAATCATCATATAGGTTTCTCCGATGCTGCCTCGTAGCCCCTTATCTTCCCAAGTACCATTCAACGGGCCAGTTTGTTCATACCTGAACACATAGAGAGCAAAGGCCGCAATCAACAGCATATATACCAGCAGCGTTTTTTTCATCCTTCCTCTCCTTTTCCTGTGTGTATCCTTAAGTTATAAATTCACTTTAATTTATTCTGTTTCACTTAGATTGTAAACGCAATCATATTAAATTGGAACTACTTCACTCTTCTTACTTTCAGGTGGCGTTAATCCTGCACTAATGTTTCTACGTTACAATACCTACAATTGTGCTAGGAAAAACATATGCGTATCTTGAGGAAAAGGAGTGATATGGATGAGCAAGCCGCGTATCGCGGAGTGGACAGAACTACGGGGTCTTGCCTACCTCGCTGTCGTGCTTCAGCATTGCATTGGCGAATATATTTATCGCAGCGACATCCAACAGCCAGATTCCGTTATGCTCGCGATGCTGTATCATTTGACACGTTTTGGCACACCGACGTTCGTTTTCCTGTCTGCGGCGCTGCTTTTTTATAATGGTAACAAACCGATTGGCTACCCTCGCTATATTGGCAGGCGGTTTCGAGATATTTATGTTCCTTTCCTCTGCTGGACGGTTATTTATTGGGTATGTACTCAAAACTGGTCAACGGCGCAGTGGGGAAATATTTATTTTTACAAAGGTATGTTCGAGGAAATGATCATCCCCGTCAGCGGATATCATCTATGGTTTGTAGTGATGATCTTTCAGTTTTATATTTTGTTTCCTTTATTTTCAAAAGCAGCCGGGCAGGTTCAAGCGTTTCTACGCCGTTACAGCACGAAAAGACGCAAACAGCTTGTTTTGGCTGTTATGCTGATTGCCGCTGCGGCTTACGCTTTGTTGTTACAATGGTCCTACTATGACATGTCTGCATGGAGCACTGGGTTGCCGTCCTTTTGGCAGACTCTGTTAGATTACCGCACTTATAACTTTGTTATGTATTTTTTCTATTTTATGCTGGGCGCAGTGTGCGCCTATATGACGGACACCTGGCGGGGATTGGCCCAACAGACGTTACCGTGGAATGTATTTGTCTTTATTGGTCTATTCATGCTTATGGGTCACACAATGCTGATCCAGTCGGGTGATACGATCAATCTCAATATTTCTACTTATTTGAAACCAAGCACCTTCGTGCTGATTGTCTCGCAGTTGCTTTTGTTGTATGGACTGCTGCTTCATTTGCAAAAAGATACGCGATCCGAGCCGTTTCGCCGTATGCTGAACTGGATCGGACGCTATTCCTTCGGAGGATATCTGGCCCATGCGCTCGTGCTGTCCTTCATATCCTACTACACCCGCCCGCTTGCACTGGGTGATCATCATTTTACAGCTACGCTCATTACGTTTGTCGTCGTGGCAAGTGTTTCTCTGGGCATCAGCTGGCTCTTTGCCCATCTGCCCGGCGGCAACTGGATTGTTGGCTCCAAAGGCAGACAGCGGTTGAACTGGCATTCGTTTCGTTTCCAGTTCCTTTCCTCTAAGCGCGCTTCCAAAAGCACGCAGGAGCTTGGCTAAACTTGTGCGTCTGTGTTTCAGCATGGGGTTATAAATCCAATGGACTTTGGCAGGGCTCTCTTATGGAGCTCTGCTTTTTTGTTGCCTTAGTATGCTGCCCCCAAAAAAGTGATTAACATTTTATGACATGAATATGTATTTTATTTTAAAATAAGTCATTATATAGAATAATAATAAACATTACGTGGGAGAAGTCACAGTTTTGCATAAAGAGAAAGGGGAGGATGGACTGAACATAACATCGTCGTTGTTAATGATCTGATCCAAAACATGGTGAGGCTGCTTTCTGGTCTGATACATACGGTTGTACTGATTAATCAGTTCATCCAAAAGCATAGACTGTTCAAGTACACAAGCATGTCCGAAGCCATACTCTGCGTAAAGATCATGCAAGTGTTGTCTGGCGTGTTCCATTTGTTGAATTAACGTTTCCGTTTTATCCCTGTTCATCCTGCATACCTCCTATTGAATCTTATTTTAAGGAGGGATGTCCAACTACTTAAGAACCTTTTTTGAATCAAAAAATTACAAAATAATACAAAAAAAGACCAGCAATAAGCTGGTCCAGGGTAATAAATTAGTGCTTGGTCAAGATCCACCAACGTGTCCTTGTGTTTGGATTGTGTCATGGCTTAGATTTCCAGCCTGGGCTGGTACTGTGAATACCAGTAAAAAGCTAGTTACCGTCAAGCAGAAAGCCATCCTTTTGATCATTTCTCTCCCACACCTCCTCATAAATAGATTGGAACTGAGCATGTGTTTCAGGAGCCGCATGTGTTTTGAAATGAGAAAATAGTCCAAAACAATTGGCAATAAGTAGTACGTGGTTAATTGTAACAGCTTTTTCAAAAGCGTTTATTAAACAATTGAAACCATATGGATATCTGCCTTTATTTAGGCTGTACTTAGCCATCTTGTACCAAAATCGCACGTATTCTTCAGGTAAAACTTGTTGTGTATACATGTCAGAAGATAACGGCTCCTGATACGCTGCAATTTGGGATTCAAAACGCTTAAGGATATGGTCTACATCTACATTGTACCGATTAGCCACTTCAATGACGTTTATTAATTCGGAAAAAATCTCTTTTTCGGCAGCCATATGTTCTACGTAATCCGGCAGAACACTGATGTCCCCGGACATAAGTCTATTGACGTACGTATTAATTTTCGCCCATTGCAGATACTGCTTCTTCCAATAGAGAGACTCGGAATCTTGTTCCTTCACCCAACTTAGATCGGCATAACCTCGAATATGTTCTAATGCCTGTTCATGATCGCCTTTTGCATCACAAGCATTAGCACACAGCAACTCGGAGTAAACTATGTATACAAACAGCGGCCTGCTTAGCCTTTTTCGCGGCTCTGTTCCTTTACGCTTGGAGTTATGAACCAAATTATATTGGATCTGTCCTAATTGACCCATCTGATGGGCAAATTCATACACCTTGTCCCACATACTTAATGATCTGTACACGTTCGCCAAATCTTTTAAAGCATCTAATTGCTCTATCTCGTCTAAACGATCCACAAAAGGGGCAAATTCAATGGCAGCTTGAAGATTTACAGCTCTATCTTGTCCAATATTGATTTGGAACAAACGATACTGGCAGACCGCCAATCGCTCTGAATGCTGCTGCTTCTCACTTTCAGCCACCTTTTTGTAAAGGTATGCCGCTGCTTCGTTGTAACCGTCTTTGTATACATTTTCGGCAACTTCAAAGAGCGATGGCGGATAATTAGGGTTATCCAATAGCAAAATTACAACTCGCTGCAAGCAGTCGAGTCGTCCTAGTTCAATGCATCGGTATAAGAAAGGGCTTATTTTTTTCCAGTTTAGCGGAGATTCTTCAATGCATTCTTCAATATAACGTTCGTAAAAATAATCCGGTGGTAAATTCATTCCCGCAGTAATACTATCCAGTTGATGAACAGAAATAGATCGGTTACCAGTCACAATGCTACTAACTGTACCTACATTCAAATCAATCGTGTGACCAAACTTGGTCATCGTTAAGCCTTTTCGTTTCAGATAAGTTTGAATTTCTGCCTGTATCGTAGGTGTGATTTCCATGGATAAACCACCCTTTCAGCATTTTCATAGAATTTCAATTTCAATTTCAATAAACAATGTAGTTTGGAAACTAATGGTATAATTATTGATTTTCTTTCACGATAATACCATCTTTTGGAACAAACATAAATGCTTTTACTTTATTGATTTTTATATTTTTTTTAGGAGATCATTGGATGTTGGACAATGGAAGGAGAAGATCACTTGAAAAATACAGGTATGACACGTCCCTTGGATACGTTAGGCCGGATTGTTATTCCTAAGGAGATGCGAACCTCTATGGGGATTCAAGCTGGTGAGTCTTTAGAATTTTATTTGGATGTTGAAACAGGATTATTGAGCATGCGGAAGTATATAGGAGTCTGCTGTCATTTATGCTATTCGGTTCGGGATTTAAGCTATTTCAGGGGTTCATTTTTATGTAAAAAATGCATAAACGATCTGAAGGGAAACATAGGTGTGAGTCAAATACCTGTACCTGTTATTAAGGAACCTGCGTGCAAAGAAAAAAGTGTACATCGGTTGTCTTCACAACATTTGGTTGAGAAGCTAAGAAGACTCATGCACGAGCATCCAAACGCCAAGCAAGGCGAATACGCTGAACGGCTCGGCGTATCCCAAGGCCGTATTTCCCAGCTTAAAAAGCTATTATAGGTATCGCTCAACTCATATTCTAGCAAAGCTAAATAACCAGTCGCTGGTTGATTTCGTGCGACTGGTTATTTAAACTTCTAAGCCTATATTTGCTGTAAATTATGGAATTAAACCTATCAAAGTGGTATATTGACTCAAAGCTAAAAACTAATGTTGAAGTAGGTGTATAAATGAAATCACACGTTTTAATTTATGATGGTTATGTGAGTTTTGAGATTATGCTAGCAACCTATTTTATGAAAACCAAAGGGGACATTGTTACGATTGGAGTAACCAAAGACCCTGTAATTTCCTATGAGGATTTTAAAGTTACGCCTTCGGTAGCCCTTGATGAAGTGTCTGCTGAGGATATTCAACTCCTAATTATACCTGGTGGAGATAACACTCTATTAAAGACGAACAAGCAACTTCTAGCTCTAATCAGTACACTAAATAATGATCATAAAGTGATAGCGACCATTTGTTCTGCCACTGAACTACTGGAGATAGCAGGTGTCTCCTATAAAAATCCTGTGAATCATCCAACGGGTCTGGAGATACACAAGAATATCATTACGGCTAAACCAAATCAGTATGTGGACTTTGCAATTGAAATAGGCAAGGTGATGAACATTTATACGGATGATGAAGATTTAAAAGAAACCATTGATTTTTTTAAGCTCTTTAAAGATAATTGACTCTTCTGCTCTCCCACAACAATCACTTTATGTATGGTGATATTTAGGATACTATAGTGAGGGAATTAGCATACATAAGAGGGGTAATTAAAATGAATGACAAATTAAAGGGGCTATTAGTGGGCTTAACCATTGGTATGATGATTACTGGTGCAACCGCAATGGCTGCATCTGGAACAAGCGTAAATGCTGTTGTGAAAAAGTTTGATGTATTTTTAGAGGGGACAAAAAAGAACACTGCCGATGGCTTGATTTACAACGGAAACACGTATATCTCTGTTAAAGATATTGGGATTGCAGAAAGCAGACAAATCAGCCTCATTGATAATAAACTGTATTTAGGTAAACAGCAAAAGATGATTACAGAAAATCAAGCACTCCATATTCTTTCTGATAAAATAAAAAAGGATGCTGTTAAATATAATTTAAACTTAATGGTTGAAGGTTTGGAAGGAACTAAATATTGTATAAGAGTTTACGAAGATTTCCCTGATCACATTGCAACTTATGGATTCTATTATGTAGATAAATACACCAGTAAAGTAACTAAATATGACATAGCACAAGATAAGGAAGTAGAAATTTAAGGATAGGTTTCCCCATCCTTTTTTTATTGTCAAACGATCTACTCCTCGACTTATTCAAGAGCAGATATACCACGGTATCCCCGGCTAACGCTTCAATTGAGCTTCATTCGAAGCGCCGGACTTACGATCGAATGTAATCGGGCCTTTACGGTTCACAAGCCGTTTCAAGTCCACGGTCATTTCATTCTTCAACTTATCAATGAGCTGGTCCTCTTTGATGCCTTTGCTTTTAGCAACCTCGGCCAACGACTTCCCTTGTCCCAGCTCTTTCTCTAACTGGACAGGAGTGATGCCCAGCAGCTTGGCTACTTTCTCGTTGAGATGGTGATTCAAGCCGCCAGGCCTTTTGCCGTGCCTATGTCTGTGAACATGCCCGTGTTCGTCCTGTGGTTCAGCATTCCATTGGCGGGCTGCCCCTTGGATAGAGGCGTTGGGGGTGATTGCTTGCAACGAATTACCCGGTTCCGTCCCGGAAGCTCCAGCTGCACCCGCAGTGCCATACATCATCACTCCTCCATACAGGATAGCAGCGGTCAGTTTCCATTGTTTTTTCATGTTGCAGACCCTTCTTTCATCCTTTTTAAAATAATATTTTCTTTTCCCGCTATTTTTATTCATATTTTCGCCTGTTAAGTAACCATAAGACGTGAAAAAGAAATTATGAACATTGCTATCACAATTACACCCAACCTTCGATCTACACGCGCTCCTTGGGAACCCTATCCTGTAGAGTGAGCAAGAATGAATAACTATACTTTCTACAATATAACTTGAAAAATTTCAAGTTATATATTAAAGAAAATATGATAAAATCGAATTGTAAACGTTTACAATTCGATTTTTGGAAAGACATGTTGCATCAAGCTACTACAGAATGCACTGCATCATAGTGAGGCTACAGGAGAAAAGTCCAATGAAACAAAAAAATAAGGTTATTTTTGTGGACATCCAAACGCACGAGCAAAACCATATCGGTCAGCGAGCACTTCAAAAAGTGGGAATACATGGACAAGATGTATGAAGATTCACTTACTGTAGAGGGATACCAAAGCAGTCGGAGTGCCAATGTAACTAGTAATACAATTACGATTGGCGGCAATAATGGCACCAGAAACCAAGAGATCGAGCTCGTTGTAATAGCCGATGACGGAACATGGAATGCTTATGTTGATTATTTGGAGATCAACTAAAATTTCAAATCTAGTAAAGAGTTGAATCGGTTCGGAGTATCGGAACATCCATACTATATTAAAATAGCTAGGAGGTAGACCCATGTTTATAGCTAAAGCAGGAAAATGGACGGCGATTATGTCAATCACCTTGTCTTTATTCACAGGCTCGCTGGTGATCTCGAGCAACCAGGCGCTTGCGGCTGATTGCTCGAGCGGTTATGTAGCGTTAACCTTCGACGATGGTCCCAATCCCTCTAACACCAAAGCGCTTCTTAGTGCTCTGAAGCAAAACGGTTTACGCGCGACGCTCTTTAATCTTGGACAAAACGCGCAGAATAATCCTTCGCTTGTACGTGACCAGCAAGCAGCAGGCATGTGGATCGGTAATCATTCATGGTCACATCCGCATATGACACAACTGAGCACATCGCAGATGTCATCGGAAATTACACGCACGCAGCAAACGATACAGTCCATTACTGGCACGGCACCAAAGTTGTTCCGTCCTCCGTATGGCGAGACCAACGCAACCCTCAAATCCATTGAGACCCAAAACGGTCTTACCGAAGTATTGTGGAACGTTGACTCCCAAGACTGGAACGGCGCCTCCACCGCACAGATCGTAGCTGCTGCGGGCAAACTTAAAAACGGCGATGTGATCCTGATGCATGATCAGTACCAGACTACACTCCAAGCTATTCCACAAATTGCACAGAACCTCAAAAATCGTAACCTTTGCTCTGGTATGATCTCACCAAGCAATGGCCGGGCGGTAGCGCCTGATGGCGGAAACGGCGAAACGCCGCCAAACAAAGGCACAAAAGTGGAAGCAGAGAATATGACCAAAGGCGGTCAGTATACTTCAAATATCAGCTCGCCGTTCAACGGAGTGGCTTTATACTCCAACAATGATTCAGTGAAATTCACACAGAATTTTACCAGCGGCACCCATAGTTTTTCACTCCGTGGTGCTTCAAATAATTCCAACATGGCCAAAGTTGACTTGAAAATTGGTGGACAAACGAAGGGTACCTTCTACTACGGCGGGAGCAGTCCTGCGGTCTATACTTTAAACAATGTCAGCCATGGAACCGGAAATCAAGAGATTGAGCTTGTTGTAACAGCCGATAATGGGACATGGGATGCTTATATTGACTATTTAGAGATCATCTAATTTAAAAAAAACAAAATCCCGGCGGGATCTTCCCAACCGGGATTTTTGTCGATATCCTTTTTACAACATTCTCAATGTAAAAATAACAAAATCTTGAAAATTGCAATCTGTTGTATAATGGCGGGTAACAACTAGAAGTCGCTATAAAAATATTCATAAGAGATGCAGGTGATGGCGATGGAATGGTATTTTGCATACAAAGACGAATTGGAAAAAGTATTTCGTCAAGCGGAGGAACGGACGTCCACGTTTCCAGCTCCCTTTCAGCAAGAGGGTTTGGACTATCTGGCGCGTTTTAATCCGTTGCGGGAAGACAGCACGCGTAATTACATATGCTATTTGCTTCCATTTTGGCTGCAAGAACTCACAGGACTGCCCCCCGAAACATGCCGCAGGCTGTCACTTGGCAACGTGTTCGTCATGGCTCACTATTTAATTCAAGACGATGTGATGGACACAGCAGCAGACAACCGTAAAACGCAACTCGCTTTAAGTCAACTATTCTATACCGAGTGTCTAAGCGTATATCGGGACCTTTTTCCGGCAACCTCTCCTTTTTGGTCATATGCCCGAACGTATGTTGATGAATGGGCCGTTAGTGTGATATCCGAAGGAACAGAGGACTATTTTCAAGGAGAAAAAAATAAGGTCGCGCTGAAAGCAAGTCCATTAAAAATGGCCGGAACGGGTGCTTTGCTGCTCGCAGGCCGTGCTGATCTGATTCAAAACATTACAAATATGACGGACTTGGCGCTACTCGTGCTTCAAATGTCGGATGATTGGGCGGATTGGTCAGAAGATTTGGTCGAACATAGCTATAACTGTCTTTTGTCCCATATCAGTGCCGAGCAAAAGACGGCTTACTGTGAAGGATTGGGACCCAAACAGATTCAGGAAGCGATTTATGTACGCGGTGCGCTTGCCAGCTATGTGAACATTGCCGATCAAGCAGTCCAACAGTTAGAGACCCTGGAGCCTTCTATCCACGGCCTACATAGCTTTGCACATTCTATCGCAGCTGAGCTGGGCGAAGTGGCGGCAGAAATTGAAGGCGGACGCTCGCATTTGAGAAGAGGCGGACTTGACTACTGGCTCTCCAAAAATATGAAATAATGCTAGATTTTTCTGAGCCCTTCGTGGTATACTGACTAGGTAAATATAACCAATTGAATGAGAGGGTGATTTTTGATGGCTACTGAAGTTCTTCAAACACAAGTCATTCAAAAAGCTTGGGAGGATGCCAGTTTCAGAGAGAAACTGATGACTGATCCCAAATCTGCAATTCGTGATGTGTTAGGAGTCGTGATCCCCGATCATATCCAAATCAAAACATTAGAAGAAACGCCTGATCAGTTTTTTCTGGTAATTCCTCCAGACCCCTCCGGCGTGCTCGCTGCATCCCAGAAACCTCGCTCAATGTGGTAGAATGATTGTTAATGCTTATTTAATCTAGATTCCTTAACCTCATAGGGGTGGGCTCAGCAAGCTTCCCTCCGTTTTCTCCGAACGCAAAAAAGCCGGATATTATCCGGCTACGGGGAAGCGGATGGTCGCTTCTGTTCCCACCCCTTTTGCACTTGTAAAAGTTATTTTTCCATTCATCGTTTCAATAATCCGAAAAGTCACCATCATTCCTAAACCCGTGCCTTTTGTCTTATTCGAAAAATAAGGCTCACCTAGTCTGGATAAAGTCTGAGCATCCATCCCTTCACCATTATCCCGAATATGAATGACAGCTTCTCCGTTATCCACATAAGCCCATATATGAATAAGCCCCTGGTCTCGCAGCGCTTCAATACTGTTTTTGATGATATTGATGAACGCCTGCTTGAACTTGGAGGAATTCCCGCGTACTTTGATTTCCTGGGGAATATCCAGCGAAATTTTTCCACCTTGCAAATTAGCCATTGGACTGATGATTCCTTCAATATGCTTGAATTCGTCCAATATGGTCAACGTTTTGGTTTGGTCAAATTCTGGCTTGGCAAAGGTCAGAAAATCAGTAATAATCGCGGAAGCTCGATCCAGCTCCTCCAGAGCGATATGTAGATAGTCTTTGTTCTTACCATCCTCCTGCTTGCTCATCAACTGAAGAAATCCACGTGTAACTTGAAGGGGATTACGTACCTCATGAGCTACAGATGCAGCCAGATCGCTAATAATCTCCATTTTCTCCGAACGTTGAAGCTCATTATTGAACATTTCCAGTTCTCTGGAATACCGAACCACCTGCTTGTGCTTTTCTGCCAGTCTTCTGCCCAAAATCGCGATCAACGCCAGTACAAAACCGAACACGCCCCATTTCCACAAAAACATATTGTAGTGTCCGTCCAGAATGAAAAACCAGCTCAGTTCCCCGATAGAGATGACTGCAAAAAATGCAAAGCCTGTCGATAAGATGATCGCTTCGTGATCACCCTTAAGTGCCATGCGAACCGAAGCAAATACCAGCAGTATCATTAAGGCGACGAGTAATATACCCAGAATGACTACACTAAAAAAATAATATATGTTGTTCAACCGCTCCTGTGCTCCTAAATTCACAATCATCATGGTAAAGCAGAACAAAGAGTAGGCGGTTAACAACTTTCTGAATTTGCGAATCAGTATAATCGAATTGATGTTTTGCTCAAAAAAGAAGGCTAATGAGGGCAGCAGAATAAATAGTGCCACATCAAAAAGTTGTAAGTACAGCTTGCCATAGCCGCGATAGAATGTATACAAGAATGGTGAATACGTTACGATCATCAGACCAATAGACAATACAATCGCACTTAGAGACAGCCACATGGCCATACTCGGACGGAACAGAAAAAACGAGCAGATCAGCAGCACCAGGGCGATAAAGATAAACGTACTGCCCAGTACAATATCTAAAACATCCATTCTGACCAAGGTCCCCAACAAATCACGATAATCACCGGTCATCACATTACCGATGATGCCCAGTCTTTTCTTACTGCTTTCCGTCCATATGTATAATGTTTTACCGCTGTCTTCCGGCTTCAGCGGAATCAGAATACGATTATTCTCATAATTGTACCCACGGTAGGATTCGTAAAAATTGGTCCCATCCTTATACAGCGTAATATGCCTGCCATAAATATTTTCAAAAAGGATCGCTGGCGTTTCATCATTTAGCGAAGGTAACTTAATACGAATCCAGGCGGAGCCTATATTGCCGGGCTGCCTAAGCAGTTGTGTATCATCTTCAATATGCATCCAGATCTTGCTGGGATTCTTTACCTCATCTAAAGAGCCATCCTCGTCTACCTCTCCCCATCTCATATCCCAGGAGGGTATTTTATAATCCCCTTCCGGGGTCATTTTGGCCGCATAGGCGGAGTGACCCAGCGACAACAGCATCACAATGACCGCTAGCAGGGCGGCGACAGCTTTGGGCACATGCCTCATATTAAGCACCTCAAAGTTACATAGTAGGATTTACAAGTTTGTATACGTTTTAACATTTTTTACGTCCTGAAATTATATTATTCTATACGATGATGTGCATACCTTCTTCACAAGAAGGATATCATGTTCTTTTTACTCATTTTTTGTAAAATCTTCATATTGATTAATGATCATTTCCTGTTCGCGCCGCTCTTTCTGCTCTCTAAGCTCCAACCATGGTTCACAATCTTCATCTTCATAGATCGTCCAAATATCGGAAAATAAATAATCGCGTATTTCTACTATTTTTCCGGCCTGTCCGCCATCTGTCCAGTATAAGCCTTCCGGGCGCCTAATGAGGGTGCGGGAAAATCCCGGGGTAGATGCCTTTTGTCCTACGCGGATACGACTAATCATCGGACCAAACATGTACCATTCCAATTCATATCCCTCCCTATCTTCTTTATCATATCACAGCAGTTACCAAAAAAACGCTAATTGAGAATGGGCATCTCCCTATTCGCATGATTTTAACTTCCTACAGACACACTAACTGAAGGTTTAGCCGTTCCGCTGTTTGGGTAAGGTCGGAATAAGCAACAAAAAGTAAAGGAGCTGAGCAACATGGCAAATCGTGACGATCGAACTACTGAGCTACATGACAATGATTTTGAGCCTTCTCTGCAAAATGCAGAAACCAACTGGGAGAATCTGACCGAAGGGCCGGATACTCCTCTGGAGGACGTACCAGATGCCGATGAACTGACACCGAACAGTCCCGTTGATCCTTCTGCTCCTGCCGAATTCCTGCATGGTACCGATTTGCTGAATGGTACCGATGGGGATGAAGAAGATCAACTGGAAAGCGACGATATGCTGGATTAACCACTTCATTTTATCGAGTGAAAGAAAACGGTTACCCATTCTGCTATGCGGGTAATGTAGTGTATAACAGAAAGGAGTTGACTGATCTCCTATGTATAAAGATCCGATGTCTCAGGCCGATATGGAATACAAACGGTATAAAGCCTTGAATCCTGTGGAAGCAGACGACCGTAGGACTGCGGACAAGACGAATACGGACGATACCTCGACCGAAGATAACCCACGAGGAGTCGCATCTGCGAATCCCGAACCCAGGGATCAAGGAAAATAAAAGGGCAGCAATTCAAGGGCAAAAACTTGAACCTGATAATCAGGGCTTGCCTTCTGTACCTACTTTGTTTAAAATAAGGTCAAATCTTTTGAATACCATGAACAAAGACATCGACGGAGACAAGTAAACGTCTAACGGATTCCCACAGAAAGGTACGAATTGCTGAGAGCGTACCGCAATCCCGCGTTGAAATTCACTCCCGAGTCGAGCCTTGAACCGACAGAAGGATTCATTCCTTTGTCCGAGTAGAGGTTTCCGGAAGCCCCCGTTACGGGCATCAAGCTCAGAAGTTACTGCTGTCGACTGAACGACGTTGACGATTCGTATGTATACTTCTGTAATTAGGGTGGTACCACGGCATTCGTCCCTTGCGGCGAGTGCCTTTTTGTGTTATTTTCTGCAAAAAAGTCCATGGACTGACAGAAAAAACAAATTAAATTCGGGAAGGGTGTAGTACTGTATGTCTACAAATGAAAATTCTTTGGAGCTGCTGCGTGAACAACTCGATGCTACAAATTTGCAATTGCTGGAGCTGCTGTCCCAACGCGCTGAACTGGCCGGACAACTTGGAAAATTGAAGGAAGCTCAAGGGGTACCTGACTTTGATCCGGTACGTGAGCAACAAATGCTGGACAAGCTGATCGCGGCTAACCGTGGGCCTTTTGACGATGCTACGATTCGCCAACTGTTCAAAAATATTTTCAAGGCTTCTTTGAACTATCAAAAAGAAGAACACAAAAAACATCTGATCGTCAGCCGCAAAAATCAACCAGATAGCACAATTATTAAGGTTAAAGATACGCTGGTAGGCGGCAAAGCCTCCATCATGGTCGCAGGTCCATGCTCGGTGGAAAGCTACCAGCAAACTCGTGAAGTAGGTGCGGCTCTCAAGGAAGCCGGTGTGCCGATTCTTCGTGGTGGCGCGTTTAAACCACGTACGTCTCCGTACGATTTCCAAGGACTGGGCGTGGAAGGACTGCAAATTCTCAAACGTGTAGGTGATGAGTTCGGACTGGCTACAATCAGTGAAATCGTCGATCCAAGACATTTGGAGGAAGCGATCCAATACATCGACATTATTCAAATTGGTGCGCGTAACATGCACAACTTTGAATTGCTCAAAGCTGCGGGTGAAACAAGAACTCCGGTTCTGCTCAAACGCGGACTGGCTGCAACAATGGAAGAGTTCCTTCATGCTGCTGAATACATCGTTTCCCGTGGTAACACGCAAGTCATGCTGATTGAACGCGGTATCCGTACGTACGAAAAATGGACGCGTAACACGCTGGATATTTCCGCTGTTCCGATTTTGAAAAAGGAAAGTCATCTGCCTGTATTGGTGGACGTGACTCACTCGACAGGCCGTAAGGACATCCTGGCCCCTTGCGCCAAAGCTGCCCTGGCTGCTGGAGCCGACGGTATCATGGTGGAGGTCCATCCGAACCCGGCAGTCGCTTTGTCCGATGCTCAGCAACAGCTGAACATTCCTGAGTTCCACAACTTCCTATCTGAAGTCAAAGAATCCGGTTTATTCAAAGCGTAAAACTAATTTTATGCTGGGACTTGTAAACCGCTTTCATTTTCTCGGACATTGATGTAAAATCGGATCAGGATTGTGACTGATCATGCAGGCAAAACCTAAATGTATATATGCTCAACTATTGTTGAGACATATATATGTTTAGGTTTTTTTTATGCCTAAATCTTGAATAAAAAGAATACTTACATGGTCATAATCCTAAAAAACATCATAGGAGCGTTCAGAGTGGGGAACAAAAATGAGAGAAAGTAAACACGATTGACTTGCAAGGTAGTGATACGAATGCAGTTAGTTTCACAGTTCCCGCAGATGCTAAGTCAGGGAATACGCTTCATATCATTGCAGAAGTACAGGACAATGGAAAACATCCTTTAAAGCATTATCAACGTGTGATTGTAACCGTAAAATAATAGAACACAACATCCAATAAAATTAGGCTCATGGAATAACACTCCATGGGCCTGTTTATTTTTGCACATCGGACCTCAGACAATCTCTATACACGTTTCATGCTTTTTTCAGTCAAAGGAATATAATATCCTTTGCCATTCGGACCCATAGCAAATTTATTGCGGAGATGGATTAGATTAGGGCCGAATTTCTCTTCTAATTGTTCACGGAACTCATATAGGATTTCCATGATATAAATATCATGAATAATCACTTCCGTAATCGGCATCACCAGACCCGGATGCAACGTCCATGCAGCGCGGCTGTCATCTCCTAGTGAAAGTATGCCAGCTACGACCTCCCGGTCGTCTATGCTAAGTACAATCCACCGCCCCCCAATTTCGGACGTAATCTCTTCACTCATATCATGGCGGTAAACAGTAGCGAAATCAAAGTTAAGCTCCCCATACGCTACAATGATCACTTCAATTCCTTGTTGGGCTACTTGCTCTAAGGCATCTCGGAACACCTCGGCATCCTCTTTCCAAATTTCCAATAAAATTCGGTGTTTAGCTCCTTTTACCCCTTCATTTATACGATTGATAATGGCTTCATACCCCGAAATATTCCAAATATTCTCTCTATTTTGAAATGATGCCGTGTACTGCTCCAAACTCTCTTGCGCCACATTGAAAATCTGCTCTGCTTTGCGTTTTCTCTGGGCAATCAATTCATGTGGCGGAAGCGGCACATACAGAGGCGTATTTTCTTGACTGACCATGATGTCCCCACGGTTGACCATTCCAGACAAAACCTCGTAAATTTTGGATCTCGGTACCCCGGAATTCAATGAAACGGCGTATCCCGAAAGCGGAGAGCTTTCCAATAAGGTCACATAAGCCTTGGCTTCATATTCACTAAAATTCAAATCCCGTAGAATTTCTAATATATTTGGTTTTGGTTTCATGACGTCTTCTCCTCAATTCGTGTTCATCCTTACTATATCACTTCCCCTTGACAAAAACTGATATACACACTATCTTTTTAGTAACGTTTTTATAGTAGTCACTATAGTAGCAACTATTGTATTTCACAGGGGATTACCTCAGGGAGGATTTAACTTGAACAAAGTCATAGCTCATCACAGCGAAAGCAACAGGATTTACTACGGTTCTACGATCCTGGCCCTATTGATCTGGAGTACATCGTTTATTGCCACCAAAGCAGCCTACACGACGTTCCCCCCGCTTACCTTGGGTCTATCCAGATTTATTATAGCTTCCGTAGTGCTAGGTATCGTTTTGCTGATTAAAAAAGAACATGTCAAAGTAAAGCCAAAGGATTTGGCTACGATTTCGTTTAGTGGTGTTTTGGGAATCACTTTATATTTTTCAATGGAGAATATAGGGGTTAGCCTGACTACCGCTTCCAACGCAGCATTGATTGTTGCATCATATCCCGCAATTACGTCGCTGCTTGAGCTTATTTTGTATAAAGTGAAAATATCCAAATATAAAATTTGCGGCATAGCACTGGCCATGATCGGGGTATATTTCTTGACTTCAGTTGGCGAAAGTTCGGATAGTAAGAATCAACTCATCGGAAATTTAATATTAATCGGGACGGGTTTTGCGTGGGCGTTTTACACTTTCATGACGCGTAAGGTTGTGGACAAATATCCACCCGTGACGTTATCTTTTTACCAAACCGTTGCAGGGAGTATCTTTTTTATACCGTTGGCTCTATTAGAAAAGGATCGTTGGCAGGTTCCAACAACAGGATCGTTTATGTTGTTAGTATATCTGGGTGTATTCTGCTCCGTTATCGCGTTTTTGCTTTATAATTACGGATTAATCAAGCTGTCACCGAGCAGTTCCGTTTCTCTGATGAATTTGGTTCCGATATTTGGAGTCTTATTTTCTGTGTTGCTTTTGCAAGAAACGATTACATGGCGCCAAATCATCGGCGGTTTGGTCGTTATTATCGGTGTTTTACTAAGTGCCCATCAAACAAACCGTACCTAAAATGATAGATTGCACACTAGTTAGAAAAGTTAAGACAAGCATCGTTGTTATAATTATCAGCGCTACAATACAAGGGCGAGTGACCTCACCAAAAGTTTCTCGCCCATCGGTTACATTTATGCCGTCGGTTTTTTTTCTTTTATATAAAAAAGGTGGTTATATTGATTGATGAGGTTATCCATAATTACAGACTGTCTGAGCACACTGGCATGATTAAAACCATGTTTTGCTTGCAAAATATACAGCTTTTGACGAGCATTCTCAAGCTGTTGACGCAAAATGTCGTCTCTTATCATAATATATCCCTCCTTGTCATATTATCAGTGTAGAGGGTTATGAATAAGTATACTAAAAGTAAAGGTTTGGGATAATTATCTAATCGCGCAAAAAAAGACCTGCTCTAGGAGCCTTAAGCTTATGCCATTAGACAATCTGCTGTCATTCTCCTATCCGGCAGAATGAATATCCTGATCCGTGACGTTCTTCTTGGCTGAAACCGGAAAAACGTTTTTTCCCTTGGCCCATAGCAACAACGCTGCAAGCAGCAATATGCCACCGTTTAACACAAAGATCCAGCGGATTGGCATCCAGCTGCCAAGCATGCCGCCAATCAACGGCCCCGCCATGGTCGCGAGTTGGGTGGCTGATTGATTCAAGCTAAAGGCTCGTCCGCGAAACTCCGGCTTGGTGACCTCCACAGTCATTGCGTTGATAGCAGGCATGACGGACGCATAAAACAATCCATATCCAAACCGAAGCGCACCAAAACCAACGAAGTTGGATACATAAAATTGTAGAATATTCCCGATTCCCGAACCGATCAGCCCAATCAGCAGCACGTGTGCAAATCCGGTCCGTCCTCCAATCCGTCCCCACCGGGGGGCCATCAGCACGGCCGCAATACCTACGGCTGAGAATACAATTCCGGAACTTAGAGACGCTTGGCTGCGGTCAACTCCCATCTCAAGCACATATACCGTAATTAATGGTTCCAGTATCATAACAGAAAAGGTGCTTAATCCCGCCAAAATAAGCAAAAAATACAATGGCCGGTTAGCAATAGCCTCCTTGATATCATCACGAACATGCGAGCGGGTACGGGTTCCCTTGAAGCTGTCCTCTCTAGCGCCAAAGGTCGCAATTAATGCAGATACCAGTACAAGAGCTGCAGAGAAAAAAAAGGCATTCCGATTGCCATAATAATGGCTCACCACACCACCAATCAACGGACCTATAATGCTGCCTGTCGCCCCAGCGGTCGCCATTATACCGAGCGCATAGCCCGTTTTTTCTTCTGGCGAACCCGTTCCGACCAGCGCAATCGCAGCAGGAATAAACCCGGAGAGAAGACCCTGAAACAACCGTACTCCTACGAACACATACGGATCTGTTACAAAAGCACATATCAGGTACAACACCGCCAGGCTAAAGCCTGAACGAATCAGCATCGGCTTACGTCCATATTTATCTGCAAGCGAACCCCAAAATGGGGCAATCAGCGCACTGGCTAAAAAAGTGACTCCAAAGGCAGTCCCCGACCACAGTTCCAAATGATCATTTACGCCCATTTCCGTATTCAGAAAAATAGGTAAAAACGGAATAGACACGGAATAGGCCATGCTGCAAAACAACACTCCAATCCACAAAATGACCAGGTTTCGCTTCCAATATAGATGCATGATGCCACACGTCCCTTCTGCTCATTCCATTATTACCCTCTAAATTAGAAAAGTCTACCGCCCTCTCGTCCTTCAATCGTGGAACAACCGTGAAGAAGCTGATATAATCGAATGGAATGGAGTTGATGACATGGCTAAGAAGAGAAATTCGTCTTCCCCTGCTCCTGCGGCTCAGGACAAACCTGCTACGTTAAAGGATCTGTTGAGTCAGGACGTGCTGAATAAACTTAAGGCTCAAGCCAATGAAGCCCAAGCAGAACAGGACAAACGTAAAGAAGACGAACGGCAGCGTGCCGTCGAAGCAAAAAGAGCTGAACAGAAGAAGCTGGATAACAACTTTGAGCATCTGCTGAATAACAGCAACTTGGACTGGCACAAATACAAATAAGCCAAAACCACAACGGTTTTGGCCTATCTTTACGCTTTATGTTATAGCCAGTCACGAATATGTTGTACTGAGTACAGCACCCCTACCCAAACCGGCAGACTGAACGCCATACCCCATATGAGACCTTTTGCCAGCTTTTTGTCTACCTCCATCATGATCCTGCCCCTTTCCTTGGGAATAGCAGCAGTATGGGTCAAGAATACGGCTTTCAAACCCGTATTTCCTTATCCCCAGCAAAAAAGGTATGATAGAAAATGGAAAAGTGTTCTGCGCTGCCCCCAAACTTTAAATTAGGATGTTACACCATCCAACCTTTCAGGAGGAATATCAATGAACCGAAAAACGATACGCCCATGGTACACGCTGTGCCTACTGGCCATCATGCTCGTGCTGGTTGCTGGATGCGGTACAAAAGCGGCCGATGTGGAAGCCGCCAGCCGGACAAACACTACAACTCCTGCTGCGACTAAAGACAAAAACAAGGCTGTTTCCCATCCGATTGTCACGATTGTCATGAATGATGGCAAGAAAATTAAGCTTGAGCTGTATCCGGAAGTAGCACCGAACACGGTTAACAATTTCATTTCTTTGGTGCAAAAGGGAGCCTATAACGGTACCATTTTCCACCGTGTCATCCCAGGCTTTATGATTCAGGGTGGTGATCCGCAAGGTAACGGTACAGGTGGCCCCGGCTACAGTATCAAAGGCGAATTCAAGAGCAATGGTGTTAACAATACACTCAAACATACACGTGGCGTATTATCCATGGCCCGCTCAGCGGATCTGGATTCGGCCGGATCGCAATTTTTCATCATGGTTGCCGATGCAGACTACCTCGACGGTCAATATGCCGCTTTCGGTAAAGTAACGACCGGGTTGGATGTGGTCGATGCTATCGTCAATTCCAAACGGGATAGCAATGACAAACCGATCCAACCGGCTACGATGAAAAAAGTCACTGTGGATACGCTGGGTAAAAAATATCCAGCTCCAGTCAAAGTAAAGTAAGACATTCAAATCAGTCTTTCAAAACGGGATACCAGCAACGACCTTGTGCATACGCATGAGGTCGTTTTTGCTTATCCCTTGATGCTTCCTAAGCTGCTGCCTCTGTGATGTAGTAAGAGTATATACACAAAAGGAAGCGTTTTCAATCATTATTTTTAAAGTTTTTTTCCATTATAAAAGCCGCCAGCGTTCGACAAAAAGGCTACTGTATGAGCAGTAATTTCGTCTAATTGGACTTAGTCTCGACTGAACGAATACCTTCCATCTCTTGAAGCAGTGACAGCAGTTCCTCCACTCCCTCTGACCGGGACAGCTTTAAAAGCATATGAATAACCAACTGCTCACTGTTATTGATGCGCTCCACGTGAAAGCTGTGAATCGTCAGCTTCTTGTGCTTCAGCAGTTCTTTGATCCGATTCAGTACGCCCGGCTCATTGTCGACCTGAACAACCACTTGTTGCGTGGACGGGGTAGCCATCTGATAAAAACGACTATGGAGCAAGGACTGAGCCGCTAAAATAAACAACGTTACACCTGCACCAAGCCCATACATCCCGGCACCTACGGCAATACCGATTCCGGCGGTAGTCCAGATGCCTGCGGCAGTGGTCAATCCTTTGATTCTATTTTTTTGTGTGAAAATCATCCCTGCGCCGATAAAGCCGACTCCACTTATAACCTGCGCTGCTATTCTGGAAGGGTCCAGCGACAGGTTAGACCAGACGGCTTGATCCTGAAACCCATATTTGGATACCACCATCATGAGCGCTGCGCCAATACCGACAATGAAATGCGTGCGAATGCCTGCCTCCTTCATCCGACTCTTCCGTTCATAGCCGATTAACGCACCGCACAAGCCAGCGAACATGACCCGAATCAGATAATCCCAATCCCACATACTTTTTTCACTCCACTATTTATTTATGTTTTGAAAAGATGTTGCCTTAATATATACAACTCAATAATGCTACGGCAAATGAGCCGTTTATACAGCTGTTATTTTGTTATTACCCAAATTTTAAGGTATCTTCACTTCATGCTCTGGCAGATTGCGATGTACCTTTCTCCCCTTAAGCAGCCACAACTCCGGTGTATCCTGTACACCATCAAGGCGCAAGCTGAACGCCCCCGCTGGTAAATTGCGTATACGCAGCAATAGACGGTTTCCGTCTGCTACGGCATCCACAAGCTCTAACAACGTTAGTGAATCCTTCCTTAGGTGGCGGCTCAGGTCACGTGTTGTACCTGCTCTGTCCTCCCGGCTCCATATACGCAGCTCATCTACAGACGGTGTAGCAATCCGCTTGCTGAAAGAAATAACCACCTCATCTTCAGCTGATCGTTCCGCCTTAAGCGGTTTGGGCGGCTCATCGTACATGTAACCACCCAAATGGTATTCATAGGCGGTCCAGGCGTCGTACCCGCCCTCCAAGGCGGCAGCGCCAAACCGCCGCGTCCACTCATGGTCCCGAACCATACGCGCGAGAGAACCGATATCCGCCTGCACCCCGAGGGGCAGGCCCGGATAAGCGGCTCGTATCGACTGCGCGATGCGGGCGTAGCCGCGAGTATACTGCGGCGGCAGACGGCGACGCATCCAGTCCGGCCAATGGGTCTGGAGCACGTGCATATCCGGGGCTACGCACCCGATCATGGCTACCGCGTCAAGACCCTGCCATTCCCGTAGCTGGCCGGGGACATCGCCGCGTCCGCTCACAGCAAGCGACCATGTCGCCACACAGATGTCCGGTCGGACATCTCGCACACCACCCGCACCGTTTACCAGCTCGCTGATCAGGCCATTCACGGCGTCCACACGCAGATCAACCCACTGCGCGTACAGCTTCGGAACCTTCCGGTAATAATTCCGCGCATGCTTGTCGCGAAAATCCGGAATGTCCTCACCGCTACGCTCGCGAAAGGCGCGCTGTGCATGTGGCCCAATATCCCCGTACACTCCACTGCGCAGCCCGTTCCATTCGGGGAAATAAGGCTCCGCCACCTCGAACCCGTCGAACGGAATGTCGGTGACGAGCCGGGCAGCAGCTTTCTTTTTCCATTCCACATACTCCTGGGCAAAATGCGAAAGCCGCTGAAACCCGTCGTTCGGTTCGCGCAGCAGCTCCATGCGCCATCCTTTCCACTCCGGCGGCAGCTGGGACACGCCAAAAGAACCGTTGCCTAGCACCATCGCCCACACCGCTATGCCTCTGCGTTGAAAAGCAGCAACAAGCGCTCCATCCACTTCATTTTCACGCACGACAAAATAATGAACGGTCTGGTAGCCCGCAAGGGCGATCTCATCTGCTATACTGTCCCGCGAACGGTTCGCGTAATAGGGAAACAACGGATCGATTTGAATACTGGGGCCGCTCAGTGCCCACGGTTTCACTTTTCCGGTCAGTGCTATAGCGTCTGTCGATTCGGGTTGGTCATTTGCGTTATAGCTCAATTCGATCCACCTCCGTCACCCGGTCTTCCCCGATACGTGTTCCTGCTATAAGTTCCTGCTGGTTCCCTATGTTACCATATTTCGCAAATGGGGTGAAATCCAGCGGTGACTGTTTCACCATCAACGTACAGAGGTATGGAATAACGAGTCAGGTTTAGTTTATGAACGGAATGGGAGGAATAGTCAATGGCAGAGCAGAGATTGCAAGGAAAGATAGCAGTGGTCAGTGGTGGAGGTTCAGGAATCGGCAAGGCGACCGCGATCCGTTTTGCAGAACAAGGCGCCAAGGTGGTCATGCTGGATCGGACACCCAAGCATGCAGAGGAGACCCAAGCAATTATTGAGCAGGCTGGCGGTGAAGCACTTGTGCTGGAATGTGATATTTCCAAGCCAGATATGATTCAGCAGGGGTTCGCTAAAGTCGTGGAAACGTACGGAAAGTTGGATATCGTGTTCGCCAACGCAGGCATTAACGGCACCATGGCCCCTATCGAGACACTGGAGCTAGAGGAATGGGACCGCACGATGAACATTAATCTTCGCGGCACCTTTGCTACTGTTAAATATGCCGTTCCTTACCTGAAAGAACGCGGCGGCAGCATTATCATTACCAGCTCCATCAACGGTAATCGAACCTTTTCGGGTATTGGATTCTCAGCCTACGCCTCCACCAAGGCAGCTCAGGTTGCGTTTATGAAAATGGCAGCGCTGGAGCTGGCACGTTACAAAATTCGGGTCAACGCGATATGCCCGGGAGCCATCGACACGCAAATTGACAATAACACATACCCTTCGGAAGACTTGAAGAAGGTACAAATTCCAGTCGAATTTCCGAAGGGCGGAGAGCATCCGCTAGAGGATGCCCCTGGTGAACCAGAGCAGGTTGCCAATCTGGTCCTGTTTCTCGCCTCAGACGAGTCATCTCATGTATCGGGTACGGAAATTTATGTAGACGGAGCAGAATCACTACTGCGTTAAGTATTAGAATGGGAACGTTATCCCCAGACGTACTACTGTTTAGGCATTCTTAGCAGCCTTATCCCCAGTCATATACTTGTGGAAAAGGCTGCTTTTATATGGCTTTACAACGGCTTTACGACAGCTTTATGACGACCTGTCAACGCTATGTACAGCTCCTTTGCGAAAGCGGACATATAGCCTGCCTCCCGGGAGCACCTCGAACAACAGCATCAGAAGCGAAAAGAACAGCAGTGCAATGGCTTCTTCTGCCAAAATGTACAAAGGATATGGCCCCAAAACATCCAATATCGACGGTGTCGACGGCTTTCCGGCTAGAAACATGTAGTTAGCACCGAGAGCATCGTCTACGATCCACACTATCAGCGCCAAGCCATTCAGAAAAAGCATAGCTCCCCCCACACTCTTCCATGTCGGTTTGAGTCCTTCTATCCAGGTCATATACAAGGCTGCCAAAATAATAGCACTATGAGCTACGAAAAAATGGATAAAACGATAATGCGGAAAGGCATATGCCAAATTAGGCGTGAGTACTGCTTGGAGCGCCCCTCCAATTCCGACAAAAAGGATGATCGGATATAACCAGCGGCTTCGAAAAATGAGCATCAGGATAGACAACAGCAGTGTCACACTGCACAGTTCTAATGGCAATGAAGTCTGGACATCCCAAATATGCTGCATCACATACCAAATATTCAGGGTCACCTCTGACAGGATGAGGACTGTAATTAACAACCAGCGAATTCCCTCACTTACAGGCTTGTTCGACCGAATCCATCCCCTAGTCTGCCACAGCAGCAAAGCGCATACAATGAGTCCCAATACAGCCAACCCATGTGACGGAGTAAAAGCCTCGAACCCTTCTGGCGCGTTGGCATCAAACCAAGGCCCTGACCACGACCTATCCATAGCTAGCCCCCTTTAATCTCTTTCTCGATCTCTTTCTCGCTTCTTGCATTCTATTTTATACCCAATAGCCGATTATGTTCTAGCCGCGTTTCTTGCTTGTTCAATACCTTACCTTTATGATAAAAGATATTATATTCAAAGGAGAACCCTCATGGCCATTAATCGCCGATTAATTACAGATCAGGATTTCAATGAGGCACTGGAACGTCATCTTCGTGTCCGAGTATTTCAGGATGACCAATTGATTGGCTCTGGCGGAATCATAATCCGTTTTGACGATCAAACCATCGTCGTGCAATCCAGCGTCAGTGATCTGGCTTACCACCCTAGAAAACAATGTGAGTTTTTTGAAATTAAAAAATAGCCGCTACACACCGGGAAACCATTTTGCTGCGTTTTCCGGTGTATAGCGGCTACATTTTGTTCGTATATATCATGCCTCACATGACGATTTCTGATTATAGTTGCATTCCACGTGTTTTCATCATGAGTTTATTCGTAAGCACTTTCAAATCCTCGGAAGAAGACGAAATTTCCTGCATAATTGCTGTCTCCTCATGAGCAGCTGTATAAATTTTGTGAGCCCCTTCAGAGAAGGCCCCAGACATTTGCTGAATACGATGGATCTGCTCAAAGGTTTGATCTACCCGATTCGTCTGCTCCGTCACGGCCTCTTCCATTAAACGGATGCTCTCGACAAATTCACGTACAATAGCGTTCAAATGGTTCAGCGTCTGATCCACAGAGCTTGTCCGTTCCGCCTCGGCACTGACCAATGACGTTTGCTGATGCATCAACTGCACTGTCTCTACGATTTGTGACTGCACACGGCTAACGATGGCATTTATTTGCTGCACAGACTCCGTACTTTGGGCGGCAAGTGCGCGAATTTGGTGAGCCACTACCGCAAACCCGTTCCCTTCTTCTCCCGCACGCGCCGCTTCTATGGAAGCATTCAACGCCAGCAAATGGGTTTGTTCAGCAATATCCTTCACGGTGCTTGTAATCGCTTCAATTTGGGAAGCTTCTTTTTCCAGTCGTGCAATTACCTGCTGCGAACGACCATGTGATGCTGTCAGCTCTCCCATTCCATCCATCAGGGATGAAAATACGGTCTGCGTCGAATCTACTGAATGCTCCATATGGCCTGACAGTTCCAGCATATGTCCCGATTTGCTACGCATCATTTTAAAATCGCCCAGCATTCGGTCTGCTGTTTTAATCGATTGGGCAGATGCTTGCTTTTGCTGCTCCACGCCATTCAAAATATCTTCTACCACCGAAGACATGGACTCAATTTGTGTGGTAGCCTGTACAATAGCCAAGCTCAGATTTTCCGCACTTTGCGAAGTGGTTCTGGTGCTGTACGAGATCTCATTGAACATATCTTTAATGTTCAGCATCATGTGCCGAAATGCATCATACAGAACTTTGATTTCATCCTCCGAGCGACGTTCAGGAATCACAACAGACAGGTTCCCCGCCGAAGCTTCCTCTGCCGCCTTCGCCAACCTAACAATGGGCCGCGTGAGTAATTTTGAGATCAACCAGCCCAAAATGCCACTCCACAGGACACCCAATAACAGAATGATCGAAGTGTACACCCATTCTTGTGTACCTTGAGCAAGCCAGTCCTTGAGTACAAAAATAAAAAAAGCGCTTGTTCCATAGGTTATTGCAGAAATTGAGACAAATGCAGTAACCATTTTCGTACCTAGTGACATCTTCATGTACTGTAGCCCACCCCAAAAAACTCAAATTTGATTCCATTTTACCATAAAATTGCTACATTTCTAGTAGAATTTTTCACAGACAGATATATTTATGAGCATAAAGATACAGAGTCTTAAGTCCCCTATCCTAATTACAAAAAACAATATGTTACCAGGTAGCAGCTTGCATCTTAAGATGGACAAATTGCGTTGCCACAAGCTTTACAGGCTATTCGTCACATCTTAAGCAAGCTGTTACTCGACAAAGCCATTTTCCATTATTAAAAATCATTGTCATTTTTCTGTTCAACGACTGCTTTCTTCATCGCTTCAATTGTGTCTATTTGGTGACTGTTTTTTTCCAGTACAGTAAACTCCCATAAACCGATGGTCAGCTTGTCTCCTTGCTGGATATCAAAACGCTCTGAAAGCATCCATCCACCAATCGTATATACGTCCCCGGCCTCAATATCCGTCTCCAAGCGCCGATTGACCTCATGAATGAGCGCCTGTGATTTGAGTATGTAACGATGATCATCTGTTTTTGTAATGAGTGGAGTTAACGCTGCGGGGGTTTCGGTGTCGGTATAGGAAGGAATGTCTCCAACAATCTCCTCCATAATATCCTCCAGTGTGACAAGTCCAGATGTTCCACCATATTCGTCCACCAGCACCGCTACTGGAATGCGCCGTTTTTGCATCTGAATCAGCAGATCCCGAGCCTGAACCGTCTCGATAACCTGAAGCACCGGATGAATATAAGAAGCCATCGTCGTATTCCCTGTGCTGTGCCCACGTGCCAAATCATGCAGGGCTTCCTTAACGCGAATCATCCCGATAACACGATCCCGGTCGCCATGTTCAGCTACAGGTAGAAAATTATAAACTTTGTCCTCGATCAGCTCCATAAACTCGGCCACTGTTGCCTGGTGGGAGATGGAGCGGATGTGGATGCGCGGTACCATAATTTCCTGCGCTGCACGGTCGTCAAAATCAAATACATTGTTCAGATATCGATATTCTGTCGGTGTAATTTCACCACTACGAAAACCTTCAGATAATGCCAAACGAAGCTCAGCTTCACTAAGTGCTGCATCTTCTTCAGATACTTTTTTGAGCCCAAAGAGACCTGTAATGACACGCGATGAACGACTAAGAACCCAATTCAGAGGATAGGTCATTTTATAAAATATCGTGATCGGACGGGCAAAAAACAATGCCATCGGTTCCGCAATCTGTATGGCGAATGTTTTAGGTACCAGCTCCCCAATGACCACCTCAAAATAGGTCAAGATCAGAAAAGCCAGCAAAAAGGAGAGCACTCCCGTCAGGCCTGCCGGAATATGAGCCAGCACAAACAGGGGGTGTAGCAGATGTTCAACAGTAGATTCCCCTAGCCAGCCTAGCGCCATTGAGGTTAATGTCGTTCCGAGCTGACAAGCAGATAAATACTCGTCCAGCCGAGACAAAATGTTTTTAACAGCTTTCGCATTTTTGTTACCTTCTGAGGCCAATTGATTGATGCGAGATACCCGCACACGAATAATGGAATACTCCGAGGCCACAAAAAAAGCAGTTAATGCGATAAGTAATATAACCAGAATGATATTTATCGTTTCCATAGCCCTCTCTTGCTCCGTTCATGATGAAGCAAGAAGCACCCCCTTTGACATTCATTTTTGGATGGAACCATAACATAAGTAATGATGTCCATAATCGTGTATTACCCAAAAATGACAAGGAGTAGACTATGTATGACCCTGTTAGCGAATCGCCAGCGGACTCTTTTGCACGATATCTATCCATTGATCAGCTATCAACTGATGCCCAACCGCTGTCGGATGAACCCCGTCATGCAGCCAATAGGAGGCGTCCGCCTGGGTAGCGGCTTCGTTCAACATGCTCTGGAGCGGCACAAATACAGCACCAAATTCGTCCGCTAGCTGACGTACAATACGCTGATACCCCGTTATTTTTTCTTGCCAAATGTTCCATCGCGCTTCGGTAGCTCCTGTTTTCAAAATAAACGGCTCGCACAGCACGAGTCCCAGATCAGGCATCACTTCACGCGTTTCCTCCAGAAGGTGGCGATACGCTCGTTCAAATCGGTCCGTCACCCCGGACGGTTCCTGCTCGACGATACGCCAGGCGTCGTTCACTCCGATTAGAATACTGAGCAGATCCGGCTTCAGGCTAAACATGTCCTCATTCCAGCGTGCATACAAATCTGAAACTCGATCCCCCGAAATTCCCCGGTTCACAAATTCTGGCTGTGTGGTCGTCAAACGGCTCCCCAATGCACCTGCGATCAGATACACATAACTCTGACCCAGCCAATGGTTCGCATCCTCATTTCGTCCCCTTCCTCCGTCTGTTATAGAATCTCCCTGAAATAGAATACGTGCGTGTTCTGTACTCGTCATCTTCCTAACTTCCTCCTTCACATTTTCCAATAATACCCTTATCATACCTCGCGTCATCTAAATTATAAAGCGGTTTCAAAATATAGAAGAATTATAGATTTGCCATATGGCCGGATTCACTAGCTTTAATTAGGGTAGGAATCCGGTGGCAAAGGCGATCAAGTCATTTCACACCGCTCGGTACTTACACACCTCACGAAAATTACAGCCTCCGCACGCTCTGCGTGAAGGCATCGGAGTGAAGAAAGACTCGGACTTGGGGCGGTTATAGTAATCGTCATCGAGACAGGACTTCATTTCATCGATGTATCGTCCTACATTACCAACCACTTTGTCGATATCTTCTTGCGCGGGACGATATACCTCATGCTCTCCTGTCATCAAATACTCCACACGTACCTCAATCTTCTCCAAAGGAAGCTGATAGTGCTCCTGCACATAGGAAGCATACAAAAAAAGCTGGTCGGAAAAATCGCCTTCCTTGCCTGTTTTCCAATCCACGATGACCATGTCTCCATTGTCTCTACGGTAGAGCAAATCCATTTTGACATACACCTTCGTCTCATGAAGGAGCATCGTATCCCACTTCTCCACTTCTACAATTCGGGCCTTTCCCTGTTGCAGTTCACGCCAAACCGCAGTACGGTACAAATTGTGTATCACCGCGTGCTGCCGCTCCTTAATAAGGGCGATCCGTTCTGGAAGCACCTCGTCGTCGTAATAAACCTCCGCCAGCATGACGCGATTTTTCGGATCTTGTAGCCATAGCTCACGGTGTAGCGATTCCTTGTAGCTGTTATTCAACATGTTCTTCATAGCTGTCTCAAGGTATGCTGTGCGCGGGATAGCCCCTTTTTCCATCCATCCACGTATGACGGATTCACACATTTGATGCGTAATATTCCCGAATAAAATATATAAGTTGCTCAGTTGCTTGAGCCGATACAATGTAACTTGCTCTTCAGTGCCCTGTGCCGAATTCCAGCCATTATGCGAGCCGTAATAATGATAATAGTATTTGCGTAAGCATTCATCGAACGTTTGAGCCCTCGATTGCGAATAGGACCAGGACGGGTATATAGCCATGACAGGCCCTCCTTCATTAAAACTATCATCTCTTTATTATAACGCAAACCCAAGCTGTATCGGCGATAAAAAGGACGAAGACCTTAACCCATGGGTTAAAGTCTTCTACTGACTGACTAGTTTGTAGACTCGCAATGAGTCCGTTCAACATTGATCAAATTACTAACATTAACGGCACCGTCCTCACGGACGTTGACAACAAGTACCGGAGTTCCCAGCATGCCGCTGATCCACTCCTTATAATCATCCACATGATCATTCGGAAGAATCGTCAAGATGACACCAGCAAAGCCACCACCATGTACTCTGCATGCGCTGTTATCTATTGACTTTAAATACATTTCGGTTAAAGCCAGTGCAACCGATACGTCTTGTTCCCGCGCAATCCCACTTCTATATACGTTTTGGAGCCATTTCCATGAGGAATTACCAGATTCAGTAACGAGCCTCAGGAAATCAGTAAAGCGCCCTTCCTCCAGTGATTTCACCTGTTCATCCACACGTCTATTTTCTTCAAAAAAATGCAACGCCCGCAGCACTGCACGGTCTCCTGCTTTTTCCCTGACCATCTTGAGGTTGGCATATAGATCCTCCGGCAATAAGTCACGGCAAACCGTTGCGCCTAAAGATTGTGCCACTGCACGCATTTCGTTGGGCACTGCCGCGTAATCGTCCGTTAAATCGGCATGATTTCCACCTGTATTTACAATAACGAGGGAATATCCGTTTTGTTCAAAATTCCAATGAACAGGATTTATGATCGGTTCCTTGGGATTTTCAAAGTCAATGGAAATCAAGCCGCCATACGCACAAGCCATCTGATCGAGCAGCCCCGACGGCTTGTTCCAATAGCCATTTTCTGCATACTGACCAATTTTGGATTTAGCAACAGCATCTAACGCTCCCTCGTTATAAAAATGATTTAATATCGTACATATCAACATTTCAAAAGAAGCGGAAGAGCTTAAACCTGAAGCAGAGAATACATTACTTGATATATAAGCTTGGAATCCCCCGATACGGTATCCGAATTCAAGTAGACCAGCGGCAATACCACGGACCAGCAGCATCGTACTGTCATCCTCCGGTTTTGGCGACAAGTCAGTTAAATCGATGACGTACTTCGTCTTGTAGCCTTCAGAAAAGAATGTAATTACAGACTCCTCCACTTTAGAAGCTACAGCGATGGTATCAAGTGTAATACTGCCTGCCAGCACCTTCCCGTGATTGTGGTCTGTATGATTTCCACCAATTTCGCAGCGCCCCGGAGCACTAAACAGTTCAATATCCCCTACACCAAAATGCTCCCGATACGCCTGTATAAGTGATTCATATCGAGTCGTTTGCTCAGAGATTTGCTGTTGACCGTACATTCGGGCAAGCACTATTTGTCCCTCTCTGGAATTCAATAGTTCCATATCTTTCATCGTATATCCCCCTAATTGTATGTGTTTTCCTATGCTGGAATGATACTATCATTATCTCAATTTTCCCTGTATGAAAGTATGGCACTTTTAAAATTTGTAAGCGCTTATTTTAATCGCTTTACTGAGCATTTTACCAATATAACTAAAAAAGAACCAGCCCCTAACTGGGCTGGTTCCTTGAATTTCTTTTTAGTCGCGTTTCAGTACATATTCTCCATCACTGTTACGAGTTACTGTGGCGCCAAGCGCTTCGGCAACTGATTTGAAAGGAACATACAATGTGCCATATTCATCCGTATATGGAGCTTGTGGCAACGTCAATGTGCTTCCTTCCAATACAGCTTGTTTAGAGCCACTTTTCAGCTTAATCGTCTTACCTGTAATATCATCAATTACAGTAGTCTGTTTGGCAGCTGCATCCCATTTTAACTCGGAGTTCAGTTCGCTCGTCAGTTCACGCAATGGAATAAAGGCAGTACCACCACGATTTTCCAAGACGTAGTAATCGTCTTTAGGATCGAAAGTTGTTTCTACTTTTGTAATTTCCAAATCATTTTTTAAAATGTTGTAGATCGGAGAATTCGCTTCAAAATTGCGCAGCGTCGCTCCCGGAGTTAATTCAGCTTGTTTATTCAAATCAATAACACCGTTAGAAATATCCACTTTATCAGCCGTCACACTACCATTGACGTTCCATGATTGAGTTTCGGTCAGAATTGTGAAGGACTTCACCGGAAGACCATCCACATCTGGCAAAGCAACCGTCAGGTCTGTTGCCGCTTTGCGAACATTTCCTTTTTCATCAAAATACATGTCGCTTTTCAGAACCGTGTTAGCACTCAGGACCGTTTTGATTTCAGGGGACTGTGCATACATGCTGCTAACGCCTACATCATATTGATCAACAGCTATATCCAAATATTTTTTAACTTCGGTATAAGCCTCATTGACCATTTTTTCTTTGTTAGCACTCAGTTCCGCTGTTACTTTATCACTATCTTCAATATTCATGCCGGAAGCAATCGTCTTCGTCATATCAATGGCTTGCCCGATCAGCTCTTTCAAGCCTGCTTCGTCCTTGGCCAGATTCGCCAGGAACGGTTTTACCAATGTTACCAGCTCATCACCACGAAGTTCAGCATGCAGATGGGTCAGTTTCACTTTGTCTTTTTCACCGTATACTTCCTCGGTTACAGACGTTGCAGAAATGGTCGAAGGGTTAGGCGCATGCTTGAGCATAAGTGCAGCGGCTGTTTTCGTCAGTTCTCTCACGTCTTTGGAATATACATATGGATCAAATCCAGCAGGCAGACCGCTCAAACTCTCTTGCGAGTTCATAGATATGTAATAAGGTTTTTTGGCACCTTCCAGTTGAATAGCCAAACCTTGGCGGTCTAAAGCAAGTTCAAACGGTAAATTATACTTATCGATGTGCAATGTACCTTTGGCAGAAGCAAGTTCCTCCGATTGTACTTTGGCTTCATCCACAGTAACGGAAATCGAATTAATCAAATCTACGATTTCTTTATCTCCTTGCGTGATTCCTTCTTTGGGAGTCAACTTAAGAGAGATTTTCTCCGTTGTCTGCTGGGATTTCACATCAAGTGTTCCCAATAAATTTTTACTTACATCAAATCCGCCTACTGCCTGGCAACCTGTCAAAGCTACCATTAACAGAATAAGAGGGACGGCAATCCATTTTTTTATATTCATATTAATCCCCTTTCAAGATATTTCCGTAATCTCTTCTATTATCTCAGTGTTAACACGCATTGTAAATGAGTAGAATGGAAAATAGAACTAGTTATTTAGGATCAATTTTCAGCCTGGAGCATCCGGTAAGCCAGTAGTGCCATCTCCAGGCAACGACGTTTGTCAGGGTCTGCCAGATTTCCCTCTATGATTTCATTAATTTTATCCAGCCGATTATAAAGGGTCTGTCTGTGAATGTACAAAATTCCGGCGGTATCACGCTTGGAACCATGGGATTGAAAGTAGGCATCCAGTGTATCCAAAAGCTGCATATGGTGCTCACGATCATGCGCAATCAGTCCACCCAAATGATCCTCTACGAACTCTTGTAGAAAAGGAATGCGGGGCACCGCTTTCAATAACTGATAGATTCCGATGCTGTCGTAAAATAACCGATCCTTCATGACTGGGACGCTTCGTGCCACTTCAATGACCTCATATGCCTCTTCAAAACTGCGATCCGTCCCTGTCATGCGATGCCTTACCTTACCAAAGCCTGCATGAATGCGCACCTTATCAAGCTGTCCTGCGGCATAGTTCTGAATATATTGAACTGTATGGGCAAGCACTTTTTTCATTTGCGCTGCGGAACGCAGTGTTAATTCCTCCTTGGCACAAAGGATGTAGCATTGACTCCCCTTCATCATCAGCAGATTGTGCAACGTTTCTTTTTTCAACAATGAACGAAGTAGCACTAGCACATCCTGATTGATGGACTCCTTGCGTACCTGACTGGCATCTTTGTCCTGATGTTCCACCTCAATGACCCCTGCCCAAAATAAATACTGTCCCTTCGATAACAATCGCAGGCCCATTCGGGTCTGGGCCTGTTCTTCACTGGGAAGCTGCCCGCTCAGCACATCCTGAATCAATTCATTTTGATTACGCAGCAATCGGTCTTCAAGAAACTGTGTTCTCAGCACCAATGTAGCGGCTGCCTTGGCCGTGTAATCGAGCAGCAGCGACATTTCTTCTGTCGGCATTTCACCATGCAGCACCAAACCTACTGCGGAAAACACCTGACCGAAGCATACAACGGGCTGGAACAACACGGCAGTGGATTCATTCAGGTGAAACAGCAGATGCCCCTCCCGATCGGCGGTCATACTAGATTCCACTTCATGGGCATAAAAATCTGCAATACGGTCCGCTAGATCCGGCTGGACGGAAGGTACGAATCGATTGGTATCAATGGAAGACATGTAGATGACCTGCCGGGCTGCATAGTCATGGAGCACACGCAAGAGGGCGCTCATATCAGTACTGCGCAGGGTTTCCTGCTGAAGTTGACGTGAAAATCGTTCCAGATCTTTTAGGAGTTCATGATGTCGGTTAATAAGTAGGGAATGAATATCTTGTGTAATTTCAACAAAACGTACTGGCTGCTCAAATACGATGACCGGGAAGTGATGTCGTTCCGCCAACTCCAGAATTTCAGAAGGGATTTCATGAATGCTCGTGCCCAGCTCCACACACAATCCCGCAGCTTCCGAGCGGATCAGTTGCTCCATATACTCGGCGCGCTCTTCCCCCTTCCGGGTAAGCCACAGGCCGGTCGTCAAAATCAAGTCATGACGGCTCACAAACGGAGAGACATTTGTGATTTCTAGCACATGGACCCAACCCACACGGCGATGTACGCCCTGTTCCCCCGCCGCCAGCTTCGCCCGCCGGAAAACGGGACGTTCCAGCACATCCGCAATGGTAAATGTTTTTTTACCGTTCATCGGCATTCTCCTTATGTATATGTCTTTATGTCATTTTACATGACATATATTCATCAAAAAGTCGAGCCTTTAAGTCAGATAATCCGACAAAATGTATGATGTCAAGGAGCTTCACCCCTTGTAAACTGTACCTAATCTAACATGAATTGCATTTATCGGCTTGAGTCCATGTAACTAATCAGCAGGCTGCATAAAAATGATAGTGAAATTTTCTTAACCATTATTTTTAGGAGAGGTGAATGAAATGAAAATTGGGGTTCCGAAAGAGATTAAAAACAATGAGAATCGTGTCGCTCTAACGCCCGCAGGTGCAGCTCAAATGATCCAACACGGACATCATGTGTTTGTGGAAAGCCACGCAGGTGTTGAAAGCGGCTTTACGGATGGAGATTATGCCACTGCGGGTGCGACTCTTGTGCAGCAAGCTGCGGACGTGTGGTCCCAGGCGGATCTGATCATCAAGGTAAAAGAGCCGCTCTCCTCTGAATACGGATATTTCCGACCAGGATTGACTTTATTCACCTATCTGCATTTGGCCGCCGAGCCAGCACTGGCCCGCGCTTTAACAGACAACGGTGTAGCCGCTATTTCCTATGAGACACTAGATGTTGAGGGCAGCCTCCCGCTGCTTACTCCGATGAGTGAGGTTGCCGGTCGAATGGCTGTACAAATTGGAGCACAACTGCTGGAAAAACCAAAGGGTGGCAAAGGCATCCTGCTGGCAGGTGTGCCGGGGGTCAAACGCGGTAAAGTGACCATTATTGGCGGAGGGGTGGTCGGTACCAATGCTGCCAAGGTCGCCATCGGTCTCGGGGCAGATGTGACACTAATCGACCTAAGCCTGCCAAGACTGCGCCAACTGGATGATATTTTTGGCAATCAGCTCCATACGCTAGTGTCCACCCCGTCCAACATTGCTGAAGCCGTGGCGCAAAGTGATTTGCTGATCGGCGCTGTCCTAATCACTGGTGCCAAAGCTCCGCGGCTCGTAACGGAAGCCATGGTACAGACGATGCAGCCCGGTTCTGTGATTGTGGATGTCGCCATCGACCAAGGCGGCATTGTCGAGACGATTGACCACATTACGACACACGACCAGCCTACCTATGTGAAGCATGGCGTCATTCACTATGCGGTAGCAAACATGCCGGGCGCGGTACCGCAAACCTCGACGCTGGCCCTGACGAACGCGACACTCCCCTTTGCTCTCCAGCTCGCAGATTTGGGTGTGCAGGAGGCGCTTCGCAGAAGCAAACCACTGCTTAGTGGCACCAATGTCCTGAATGGACATATTACCTACGAAGCGGTCGCACGTGATCTGGGATATCCCTATGTTCCCGTGGAACAGGCATGGCAGGCGAAAGCCTTACAATAGAAACAGCTCAAAGAACCACACGCTCTTCCCAGCAGGGACCGAAGCGTGTGGTTCTTTTTGTACTAGCTATATTCACCGTACTTACTGCATTTCAGATATTTCTGACGAAAGGAACGTTTGAAGACGGCGATAAATATCTGTGATTTCTTCCAGCGACATGCGCACCAGTCCGCTAGACGAAGGTGCCACAAATTCATGCATCTCAGGAATTAGCGGTTCAGGCTGAAATCCCCAATCTACTTTGGATCTTTTACTGTATTCGGTGTACACGCCTTTGCCGACAAAGCAAGCAACCTTCGGGCGGTATTCCTTTAGCTTCTCGTATAGCTTCAGACGTCCTTCGGCGTATTCCTCGCGTGCAATGTCCTCCATTCCCCTCGTGGGACGGGAAACAATGTTCGTAAAACCAAAGCCCAGCTTCAGCAGCTCCCGATCTTCCGATGGATTGTACAAGCGAGGTGTCAAGCCTGCTCCCTCAAGTATGCGCCAAAAGCGGTTGCGCGGATTCGCATAATGATGTCCTACCTCGCCTGATTTCAGGCTGGGATTAAAGCCGATGAATACAACGGATAATCCATAATCCAGATGATCATCTACCTCATGCAGTTCTGTCTCTCGCTCTGTCATGGGCTCCTCCTTCCTCAAACCATATCCAGCGGCTGCTTCCGCATCGGCGGAGGAAAAGCTTCGTCTATTTGTTGAAGTTGTTCAGGGGTGAGCCGAATACTTGCTGCCGCTGCATTTTCTCGTACATGCGATTCCTGTACCGCCTTCGGAATGGCCCAGACATCACCGTCTCGTATGACCCACGCAAGCGCAATTTGCGATGGAGTTACCCCGTGGCTGGCAGCAATGTCTACCATAACAGGATGCTCCAGCAGGCCCCGTCGCAGGCGACCACCTTGGGCAATCGGGCAATAGGCCATCACAGGCACTCCATTCGCACGGCTCCAAGGTAGCAGATCATATTCGATGCCCCGCGAAGCCGCGTGATACAGCACTTGATTGACAGCGCAGGCTTCGCCTCCACTCAGGTTCCATAGCTCCTCCATGTCGGACTTGTCCAGGTTGGACACTCCCCAGCTGCGGATTTTGCCCTGCTCACGCAGTTGTTCCATACCTTCTATTGTCTCTTCCAGTGGAATATTCCCTCGCCAATGCAACAAATACATATCCATGTAATCCGTTCCCATGCGGGTTAAGCTAGCTTCGCACGCCTGAGCCAGTCCTTGGCGGTCCGCATGATGAGGGTAAGCCTTGCTGACAAGATAGACATCGTCCCGGCGCCCCTGAATGGCCTCTCCGACGATCTCTTCTGCGCCGCCCTCCGCATACATTTCAGCCGTGTCCACCAGCAACATGCCCAGCTCGAAGCCAAGTTGAAGCGCACGCACCTCCTCCTGCCGAAGTGAGGCTTTTTCGCCCATATTCCACGTGCCCTGCCCGATGAGCGGTACTTCACGACCGTCCGTCCATGTGATCACACTTTTCTTATGTTGGCTCATATGCATTCCCTCCTTAGGAGCCTGGTGTCACAGGCTTATCAAATACATGGCTCTGCGTCCAATGCTGTCCACCATCCGAGGTAGTGTACATAACTGGGGCCTGCTCTGAGTCCGAAAAAATAGCCCAGCCTTCTTTGGCATTTGCCATCCCGATTTGCTGACCGCCATAACCGTCAAAGCCTTGCTTTCCATTGTTCCACGTCTTGCCGCCGTCAGTCGTCCAGCCAATCGTATTGGGCTTGTCGCACGGTGCGCAATAACCGCCCATCCATGCGGTACTGCTATTAACCGCATAGAGCATACCTGGTGCCGCCCCTTCATTTTTAGGAACCTGATTGTCTTGCTGGCTAATACCTGGTGCCGGGCCACCGCCAGCGGTGGCATTCGCCAGTACAGGACGCCAGCTTTGTCCACTATCGGCAGTATGCCAAAGCGAATACGACGTCTGATTCATCCCCGTATCTCCAACCAGCTCGATCCAGGCGTTGCCACGTTCTACCGAACGAATAATGGCTCCATTTAGAGGCGCCTCCGTTGTCCGTGACATGACAGTAGTCCACTTTTGGCCCCCGTTAACGGTATGTAAAATCTGGAATGAACGGTCTGTGTCCTGCGTAACCGCCCAGCCGTTTTGCCGATCATGGTAATATGGCTGTCCTACCATGTGGCCAGGCACGGGGAGCGAAGACCAGCTTTGCCCGCCATCCTTCGTATATTGGTTGCCACTGAACCCTTCCTTGGATGATACAAAGTGTAAAAAGCCCGTTTGCCCTTGCTCAGGTACAGTCCCAACAACCTCCCAGCGTTTGCCGCCATCGCGAGTGGCCAGCAGCGATCCGCTGTCTGCCATAACAGTCCAGCCTTGCTGCCCGTTCAAGGCAAAAATCTGCTGAACCGTACCTTGGCCCTGATATTGCACATTCCACGTCGATCCGACTGAACCGGATGCAGACGCGTCCGTTCGGGCAATCCAGCCATTTCCGCCGATCCAGCCGGATTGGCCGTCGATCAAACGCAACGCGGTAATATTGTCCATGCGGACTTTCGCTATAGTAGTGTCTGTGGTTGCTTGTCCTCCTGTTTTCGGTGTATCTACAGTCGCTCCCGAACCATTCGCTTGTGCCGAGACGGCACCCTTTTGCTCATTTTGAGCCGTTTGTCCTGTTTGCGAACTTGTTTGTGAGCCTGTTTCACACCCCGCTGTCACTATGGCTACGGCGAGTAAAAGCACCCAGACCGATGTTTTTTTCTTCATTTTCGTTCATCCCCTTATGTTGGTGATATACATGGCTGTGCGGGTATTGTATTCACAGCCATGTATATTCTATGTATTACCCTGCTGTCTTCGTTTCACTCTTAAGGTGAATATATGGAATGGACTGAATGCAAACCAGCGTTACAGGATTACGAGTTTACAGGAACAAAGCCGCCTTTTTCGATGGCCCGAGTTCCTTCTTCACTTTGCAGCCATTCGAGTAATCGTTGCATCGAAGGGCTTGGTTCCTCGCCTTCCCGTGTGACTACAAACAGTTGAGCTGTGAATGGATATTGCTTCGAGCGGATGTGCTCTTTGTTCGGCTCCACTCCATCAATAGACAAAAATTTGACCTCTTGACGATTATGCATCACATTTGCAAAATAATAAAATGAATAACCGAGCGCGTTGTGATCCTTGTTAAAATCTGCGACTGCATTAATCATACCACCCATAATGCCAATTTGTAGTTCACGTGGCGGGTCAGCCATTTCATGGCCTGCCATCACTTTCTTTTGCATATATGTCTGACTGCCTGAATTTTCTTCTCGCTGATAAGCAATGATCGGCTGATCCTTGCCCCCTACCTCATTCCAATTGCGGATAGCCCCTTCATATATACGGCGAACCTGCTCCGAAGAAAGTTCTCTAACCGGATTGTCTTGATGTACGAGGAAAATAAACGCATCCCACCCAATGGGTGTGAGCTTCATTTGTATTCCCCGACTTTTCGCCAGCCGCAGTTCCTCATCGGAAGGACCAGCCACCAGAATCAGATCCGCCTTCTTTTTGATCAAATTGACATATGCCTGATGGGTCGTGTTGAATCTCAGTTCGTGCGCTGCTCGCGCCTTGCTCATTCCGGTCAGTTCATGCAGCATATCCTGCGCAAACGGAATGGCCGCTGTAGCCCCGTCAACTACCGGAAAATCTCTCTCTGCAATGTATGGGCGTTGAGGAAGCATCAGTGTAATCGTCAGCACAATGACGAGCGCAGCAGATATCGCGGCAACAATCCATTGCCATCTATGATCCACCTTACCATTCTTGTCGGTTAGCGCTGGATAACGATTTACCCCAACTCCTACTACCATGCCAACTATCGGCAGCAGTGCAGCCAGTAGAAACCAGATTTCACCATGCTGTGTATATGGACCCAATACCTCTAACACAGGCTCCGCCCAAGCATGATAGAGTGAAAAGAGCCCCCACGCCCCTCCCGACACTTCAGCAGGTTGACCACCAGACCCTTGTATTCCTACAATCCACAACCACAGCCCACATAATAATGATAATAGCCCGGTCAGCATCAGCGAAAGCTTGCCCATGCTGGACATACGCGCACTCAAGGCACCATAAGCTGCAAAGATGAGACCGATAATCCATGCATATAGAAGCAGTATTACAATCACAGTTGTATCCGTTACACCTTCATGCCTCAGCAGAAGCTGCACTTGGGGTGCCACAACCATACTCCAAACTACATTAAACATGACTGAAAACAATCCAAACATAAACGTACCGCCCAACCATGGCCAAAACCATGCTGTCCGAACAGACTCATCCTTTTCCGGCTTGGTTATAACTCCCTTTGGATCAGACATGTACATCCCCCTATAACTAATTGAATGAAATGAGACTGTAAGCCATTGCTTCTTCATTGTACAATTATGGTAAAGATTAGTATACGAGAGGAGGATAAAAATGTCCTTATCCGATCTTCCGAATAACACATCAGATGTAACTTTGCTCCGAAAAGCACATGATGATCTATGGCATTCCTTACAGCACATTCCCAGCGACGAAGCACTCAAGCTACTTCACAGCTTTGCAACACAGGTAGCGTTCTATCATGAGAAAAAGGACAAGGAGGCGGACTGTAAAAGCTATTTCAGAACTCCCTTGCCCTATATAGCGATAGCCGTTGGGATTTCACTGCCCACCGCCATGTGGCTTCTGATATTGTTCTTGCCCTAATGCGTATGACAAAAAGGCCTCCCCCACGGGAAAGGCCTTTTTGTCATCGAATCTTCTTTATATTGCTCTGGCATGGATCAAAAAACGGTGCTGCTTCACGTCCCAATAGCCATCACGTTTAATATCTAAATACAGACCATATAGCTGTTCTATATATTTCTCCGGCTGAAAGTCTGTAATCTGCCATTCGATTGCTTTTAAGTAATAGACAATCGCTCCAATATCGTAAAAGCGCTGTATCGGAAACTGTTCCTGCTGCTCTAAAATTTCGAAGCCATTGCTTTTCAAACCTGCAAGTGCTTGAGAAAGGGTCCAGTCCGCATACTCGTATTCAGGTGCTCCCAAACGGTCGTTGATGCCCGCACAATCCAGGCCCCCTACCTGTTGAGTCAAGAACGTCCCACCTGGTCGCAAAATACGCCGTACCTCCGTTGGCGAAAATGACTCATGCTTATTCAGCACGAGGTCGAACCCGGCATCGCCAAACGGAAGGGAATCGTCATCCTGTATAGTCATAACGCGCACACCCAGTGGCTCCAATCTTTCCTTGGCGATAGGAACATTCGGTGCATACGCTTCTGTCGCACATACGATCTCTGGAAAAGGGCGTAGCCGAGATAATAGCTCTCCCCCGCCTGTTCCCATATCCAGCATCGCCTTGGATGAATGAATAAACTTCATAGCCTTGCTGACATAAGACCATTCCAAGGGCTCGCTCGCCACACGTCCCGTATCCGAGATGAATGAAAAATCCCATCCGGAAAATGACTGCTTATAATTCTCCAAGAACTGTAGAAATTCACGATCTTCTGTATATTTCATATTATTTTTGCTCCTCCACCATTGAGCTGTACGTTATTGAACTCTTCTCTCTGTATGTTCTACGTTCTATCTCTCTGTGCATCTATTTTATGTCATCTCTAATGTGGAGGAGCTCTTGCCCGTCGGTGAGGTTGTTATATGTCGTGTCCCAACCATCCCATGTTCATCTACCTCCGTCCATATGCCATCCAAACCAGATGCTGTCCCACTTAAGGAGCTGTCGGTAATGCCTTCGCAAGCTCCGGTGTGATGTCTTTTGAGGTTAATAAGTAATAAATCGTATGAAAGCCGGAACCGCTGATGGACTTGATTTTAACTTGGAACAGATAAGTGCCTTTCTCTACTTGTGGATCATAGCTGTAGTCATTTCGGTTATCCAGCACAGTATTCCAAAGTTTTGGATCTTCAATTGTGGTGACTTTATACTTCTGCTGCAATATTCTGAACAAATTCGCTGGTTCAATATACTTACCGGGCTGATACGACTTCTTCTCTTGAGAAACCATTGGAATAGCTCGAATCGATATAATGTCTTTCGACGTGACAATCACCTTGTCGGCGTATCCTTTGCGTTCCAGCCAAGCATTCAGCTTGTGGAAGGATATACGCCAATTAAAGGAGACAGTGCGAGTCCACTCTGGTTCTTCTGACAAAACAGATGAAGGTTTGTTCACAATATTAATATTCCCCAACGCGTAAGAACCTGCCTGCATTTCACTATAGCTCATGCCCAAAACTTCTTCTTTCAATACAGCTTCAAATTCACGAATATCTTCCGGATCAGTCAGAACAACTCGCCGTTCATTATCATCTGCCGATTGAATGCTGATCGTCTCCGCTTTACCATACAGCTTATCAAGTGAGTAGCTTACTGTTTTGTAAGGCTCAGACAGCATCACATTCGCCAGCGCTGCCCGGAAAGGCTGCTCTGGAAATGTATAGCTACGAGTCATAATGGTACCATCGTCCAAACGATAGGCAATGGATATCATTTGTTGCGGTTCTTTATTGGACCCAGCCGACTCTCCAACTGAGTGTGCACTTACAAGCTCACGCTGTAAATTCAGCACAGCAGCAATAAAAACTTTATCTTGCGAAAAATAGAGATTTTTCTGTGTCGCTCCCCCGTCCAGATACAAATTTTGCCCAGCATAGACTTGCTCGACTGAATGAGCGGTTGGAATCCGTTCCTCGTAGCCTATCCAACTAGACGTGGGGATGTACATTGCCAGACCCAAAACTGCCCCATATGCAACCAGCTCCAGCAAAGCGCGAATACGTACAATTTGCCATGTCTTGCGGATGACCATCTCCACAGCAATATAACCTAAAATAGCTCCAAGCACATACCCGAAAATTGACCAATCTCTCCCCTGGCCTCCTGTGCTATAAAAATATTCTCCTATCAGCAACATGGCACATAACATGACCCCTGCTTTAAAAAAGGGTTGAAAGAAAGTAAAGGCCATAGCCTGTGTTGCCTTTTCTACCAGCCGCTTGCGATATAACACATAGCCTAAAATCACAAACAGCAAGGAAACACCCATATAAATAAGCAGCTCCACATATGAAAATACGCTACTCGACAAATCCATAATGCGGACGAACGGCGATAAACTATACCAAATATTATTGCTGCTACGCAACCCCACGCCATTACCGTTCTGAACAATGGTTCCCAAAATCTGAGAGTAACCATATAGATTGTGCCCCAGAAAACGACTTATCATGGAGTACAAGAAAAAGGGCAACAACAGCAAAACATACACTACAACAGCTTGCAACAGCGATTGTCCTACACAGATACCTACAAACACGGTAAAGGTAAACAGGAAAATCGTAAGGACGGATACGACCAAAGCCCACGATCCAATATCATTGATATAAAAAATATAAGATAGTTCAACCGACGTATTTAGCAGGGCAGTTACTCCCGCGGTCAGCCAAATAGGTACGAGTAAAAGGATAAGGCCGCTAATTAAATGTGCCGATAACAGATGCTCTCTGCGTAAAGGAAGACTATGGTATAAATCTGATGAACCCTTCCGCTGAATAAAACGAAGCAACATCACGCCCGCCAGCACAGGCACAGTCAAGAAAATAATATTTTGCAATTCATTTCCTGGGATTGTACTATCGAACAAGCTTCTCAAAACCGTGGGCACTCGCTCGTTTCCAGTACTCATAAATAGTGGCAGTGGCACCGTAAACAATAACCCCGCCAAGTACAATAGACCGATCCAGCCATGCTGTCTCAGACATTGGCGAATTACGCCGCCGCTACAGAAGAATCGGTTGGATGTCATAACCTGCGTCCTCCATTTCATAAATGAAAATTTCTTCAAGCGTCAACGGCAGCAAATCAAACACATGCGGCTCATACGCCTCAATCGTCTCTGCAATCCGCTCTCGTTCCCCCCGGATAATGAGCAGCAGAACACTGCCCCTCCGCTCCTTATGTACAACCGAAAGTTGTCCACATACGGTTTCCTCATGCGTGCTTTCACGAAAGGCAACCTGCACCTTATGCGTATCAGACTTGAGGTCGTCGACCTCTTTTTCCAACAGCATCCGCCCCTGGTGCATAATGCCGACGTGATCACACATGTCTTCTATTTCACGCAAATTATGAGATGAGATCACGACGGTCATCTTGCGTGCAGCGGTTTCCTGGAACAGTAAATTTTTGATCATTCTACGCATCACCGGGTCCAGCCCATCAATCGGTTCATCCAAAATGAGCAGCTCAGGCATACAGCTCAAGGCAAGCAAAAATGCAGCCTGACGCTTCATCCCCTTGGAAAAACGGTGAAGCTTTCGTTTAGGATCTAGCTTAAAAATCTCCGTAAGCTGTATGTAGCGTTCCTCACTCCAGCTTGGATAAATGGAGCGGTAAAACCGGGCCATCTGACGAATTGTCGCTTGCGGAAAAAAATAGGGGGTGTCTGGCATAAACAGAATGTGCTGCTTGACTTCTGGCTGCTCATATACGGACTGTCCGCCAATCAGTACCTTTCCTGCATCCGGTCGGTAAATCCCGGCGATGATTTTGAGCAGTGTTGTTTTCCCCGCCCCGTTTGAGCCCAGCAGTCCAAAAATGGAGCCCTTCTTCACTCTAAGGGCGAGCTGGTCGACAGCCTTTTCTTCTGTAAATGTCTTTGTGACTTCCCTTAATTCAATCAAGGGACATCCCCCTTTCCTTTGTTTGTATAGCTTCCACGTACATGTCGTCCACTTCCTGCTGTGTAAAACCGAAATGGACGGCTACAATCATCTGTTTTAACAACGCCGCCCGAACCTCATCTCGCTTGATTTGTTGTGGCTGATGTTGGGCAGGTGTGACAAAGCTGCCTTTGCCCTGAACGGAATAAATGTATCCTTCTCGTTCCAACTCGCGATACGCCTTCTGAATCGTATTTGGATTCACCGTTAGCTGAGCGGACAATGTCCGCACAGAAGGCAATTGCTCATCCGGCTGAAGTGATCCATACACGATCATTTCCTTTACCCTGTCCATAAGCTGTTCGTAGATCGGCTTACGGCTGCGGATATCCAGCTCGAACATGGACTTCCTCCTTTCAAGACTTAATCTGATTCATTTGTATAAGCTCAGCTGTTCTAACTGTACTATAATTAATAGTACAGTTAGAACAGTTTGTCAATCTTTTCTTTGGGGATTTCTTACAAAAAAATAGCCGTGATGCATCATGCATCACGGCTATCTTTTTTTAGCCTTCCTTTGACTCATAAGGTCCATCACGGCTTATATTCGCGAGCGTTGAACCATCCGGCAGCTTAAGATCCAACTGGAACCGGAACGTCGCTCCTCTGGCCTCATCGCTATCCACACCAATGGAACCCCCCATCAGCTTGACCAAGTTTTTACAGATGGACAATCCCAGTCCTGTCCCTCCATATTTTCGGTTCAGTGCCGGATGAAGCTGGGAAAAAGGCTGAAACAATAGATGTTGGCGGTCTGCTGGAATACCGATTCCAGTATCAGTAACACTGAACTCAATTAGGCATCTATTTTTACGACGGCTGTAAGCCTTTCTCTCCACAAAGATATTTACACGCCCTCGCTCCGTAAATTTGATCGCATTGCTCACCAAATTCACCAGCACCTGCCGGATACGCACATGATCACCGACCAGCATCCCCGGCATTTCCTGATCCACATGCCATTCCAGCTCAATGCCTTTTTCCATAGCCTGCGTCATGAATAGGTCAGCCACACTGCCGACCACGTCATCTAGCACAAAGGATTCGTGCAGCAAAGACATTTTACCAGCTTCGATTTTGCTCAAATCCAGTATCTCGTTCAATATCTGCATTAAAGCACCACTGCTACTGGTAATAATATCTATATAGCTACGCTGCTCCTCATCCAATTCAGTATCTGCGAGTAACCCCGCCATACCTATAATGCCGTTCATCGGTGTACGGAGCTCATGACTCATCACAGAGAGAAACTCTGACTTGGCCCGATCGGCGCGTTCGGCAGACTCCTTGGCCCGAATGATCTCCTTTTCATTCGTCCTGTCTACAAAAACCATCACAGCCCCTTTTCGCTCGCCATTATCCATCAAAGGGCTGATTCGATAGGAGGCCAGAAAGCTGGACCCGCCTTTTTTCCAAAATACTGCTTCCTCTGCCTGATAAGAGGCTCCGCTTCGAATCGCTTGAAGAATAGAGGACTGTTCGTCCGGAAAATGACTGCCAATTTCGTCAGCATGGCGGATCATGTCTATGCATGCGCCATTCAGCGGTTTGGCCGATCCTACGCCGAACATCTCGACAGCTGCCGGGTTCATAAAGCGGACATGTCCTTCGGTACTTAAACCCACAATTCCTTCGGATACAGCATTCAAAATAAGCGAATGCTCATTACTGAGCTTCTCAATTTGAGCAATGTAGCTTTTGAGAGGGGTAACATTTTCTATAATCCCGTAGCAGCCTACAATTTCCTCTTGCACGAAAATCGGGATATTCGTCATCTTGATAAATAGACGCTCCCCCTCCTTATGTATAAATTCCGATTCATAGGTTTGCGTCTCACCCTGCTTGGCCAGCTCCATGTGACGCTTGATTTTATCCTGTTCCTCAGAGGAAGCCATGATAAGTATGTCAGCCCCAAGCAACTCATCCTTCGTATAACCCGTAAGCTCCTCCAAGCTCGGATTCACACTTAAGATATGACCTTCCATATTCACGGCGCATATCCCGAGTGGATTATGCTGAAATAGTGACTTATAGCGGTTTTCACTTTCACGCAGGCGCTGCTCCATTTCCCGGTGCTCTGTAACATCCTGGATCATACCCACCACTTGAACGGGCTTGCCTGCATGCTCGTCCATTTCAGCTTCCCAGATTGAACGCAGTACCTTTTGTTCCCCATTCGGCAATACAATTCGGTAAAAGGTCTCTTCGTGTATTCCCTTCAATATAACGTTGGTGATAATCTGTTTCATGCGCTCTGTATCTTCTGGATGAACAGCCGCCATGAACGCGTCAATACTTGTTTCAACCGGCTTGACACAATAGCCAAATATGCTGCGAAATTCCTTGGAGAAATGCATAACATTGTTGACCAGATCCCAGTCCCATGAGCCGAACATCGCCAACTGTTGAGCTTTTGCCAGGTTCTCCTCGCTCTTCTGGCGCTCTGTGATATTTCGTCCGATGGATAGAACTCGCTTGATTCTGCCCCGTTCATCCCGAATAATGCGGTACGATACTTCCAGCCACAAATAGTGCCCGTCCTTATGACGAACACGCCGCTTCATGATGCCTGTTTCCTTGAACATTCCATGTACACGCATGTAATCGGCATCTTCGACATGGTAAAATTGCAATCGTTTTTTCCCAAGCATCTCCTGTTTCGTATAGCCTAGGAGTTTTTCCACCGAAGGAGAGATATATTGGAGTATGCCGTCCGCCGTGCTATATGAGATAACATCCGGCGTATTTTCCGTAATCAGCATATACAAATCCTCATTATCCGAGAGCACCTGCTCCATGTCCTTTTTCTCCGTGATATCCATTGCATACGCAATCAAATAAGATTGTTCGGTAGCCTCATCATCAAATATGGTTAATTCCAGCGATAGCCAGACGGATGTTCCCCGTTTATGTTTCAAACGCAACTCAGTCTTGTAGACTTGATCCGTAGCCTGTAGCCAACCTGCGTAAGCCTCCCTCAACCCTCGCTGATCCTGAGCCTCTTTATACAAGAGATGGTAATATCGGATATCCAGTAATTCCTCCTGCTCATATCCGACCATTTTGCAAAAGGCGGGATTGACGTACAGGCACTTCCCTTCCCTCGACAAAATCACGATTCCTGTCGGGGCATGATTATACATATGTTCCAGCAAAGGTAGTCGTCGAGCAGCAGAAAACACAATCAATCTCCTCCTTTGTAGTCTGGCAGTTTTATCCAATTGCACATATTATACCATGACGTGGGATTTTTATAGCGGTGAGTCCACCTCTAGATGAAAGCCCTTAAACATGTATGCACAAAAGATTGCCGATGCAGATTCATCGGCAATCTTTGAATTATTTTTTTATACCACCCGGCTAATTTATACCACCCGGCTAAGAAAATGACGCAAAAATCGCTCCGCATCGACTTTAAGTGCCACATCAACCGTAGTCAGTGCTTGAGCTTCGTTCTCATTTTGCATCTCACGGGTGCGACCAACCTCGGTGGAATCGCCCACCTCGACGGCAATGTGCATTGGACGCGTCTCCACAAAACTGGAGTCAATAGCCAACCCTACGGCTAAAGGGTCATGCAAAGCACAGCCTGCAATGCCAGGTCTGAAATTGCGATAGGCTTCCATATAAAAGTCTGTCATATCTGCCATAAACGCGCCCAGCTCGGTCCCTTGCTCACGCCATTTGTCCACATCCTGCTGGGGAAGCAGTGTCTGCATCGTGACGTCCAGCCCGACGAGCGTAAGCGGAAAGCCCGCTCCCAGCACATAGGCTGCGGCTTCTGGATCGGCATAAATATTCGCTTCAGCCGTTGGAGTTACATTCCCTTTCACTGTGACCGCGCCGCCCATGATGATCAGACGCTCAAGCAATTGGGGCAATTCGGGACAGCGATCCAATGCAAATGCAAGATTGGTCAGCGGTCCCACAGCTACCAGGGTAAGTTTGCCCTCATAGCGACGAGCCTGTCCGATTATAAAATCAGCGGCATCCCCAGACGCAGCCTGACGGGAGGGCGCTCCTTTCAACTGATTGCCAATACCGTCTTCACCGTGAATATGCCGAGAATAAGGTTTGAACAGCTCCCGAGCATACGGCTTGTGAGCCCCAGACACGACCGGAGCCTCTACCCCTAGTTTTTCCAGCAGAATCAGTGAGTTACGTGTTGCCTCCTCCACCGAGATATTGCCAAAGGTGGTTGTAATACCGAGTAGCTCCAATTCCGGCGAATGGACCGCGTACGCAATAGCAAGCGCGTCGTCAATGCCCGTATCTACATCTAAGATTAACTTTTTGCTCATGATGACCCTCCACAGTAGAAACAGCATTCTTTTTTTCATTATACACAATTTCAATGCTTATTCCCTTGGTCATCAAATTCTTTATTCGAAGACGTAAAAGAAGGCTACGACAGTTATGCCGTAGCCTTCTTTTACTACTTTTCAATCACTCAAGGGGCACATGTTCTAGCCGAATCCTAAGGCTCGATTCCCCACACCAGCTTATCATTGTGGAACAACGTTACTTTGTTCCATTCTGCATAAGAGGTTTTAGTTGGATCAAAGGAATAATCATTGGATTCGTTCAGGTTAGACCAGTCGCTATTGTTCATGCGGATCTGAATATCACCTGTTTGCGCTCCAGCAGCAAGCGTGCCGGCAGCAGCACTGAAACCAATTTCAATATAGTTGTCTGTAATGGTACGCAGCACGTTATCATTGCCTACTTGCGCATAGTCTACTACGGATTGCAGCTCTTGGCTGCCATCCTTCGTAAAATAGTAACGGATTTTCAGCTCACTCAACTTCACAGGTGTTGTGCCTTTATTTTTCAGGTTAAGGAAAGGCTTAACTGCGTTATTCGCTGGGTCGGTGTCCCCGGCCCGGTACATTACAACCAGATCACCCGCTGGTTCTGTTGGATCAGTCGGTGTACCTTTAGGTTCAGCACTTACCGTTGCAGAATCTTTACTTGTTCCTTTCGCATTCGTAGCACTTACAACATAGAAGTAAGTTGTTCCGTTCGTCAGTCCCTTATCTGTGTACTCTCTTTCCGTTACAAGAGGGGCAACGGCTGTAAAAGGACCTGCTTCGCTAGTGGCACGTTTTACCGTGTAGCTATCGGCACCAGTAGACGCACTCCAAGTCAGCGTCACTTGAGCATTACCAGCTACGGCCTTTAAGCCAGACGGTACAGCTGGAGCTGTAGGCGCTGGGTCCACACCACCAGTGGAAGGCACGATTGCAGGGTACGCATTTTGTACCAGCATCACAAACTGATCATGGAACCATGCTCCTGAAATAGGTGCATTCGGCAAAGCATCCGTTAATGTGCCATCCTTGGTTGTATAGGTAGGATCACACATACGGTCAAAGCCTTTCCCCTCATCGTTCGGAATGAGTGAACTGGAACCATCGGAATCCCCTGGAGGTTTCGCCCAGACATAGGCATCGATATGGCCAGCTGGAGCCGTTTGTGGCGGTGTTCCCATCCCTGCTCCGCTGCTATTACACCAGTTACCACGGTGCGAACGTTTGTCCACACGACCTGAGTTTACATAGGAGTTAATATCATTGCCGACTGCGGAAGTCGGACGGTTAGGTCCTCCCCATCCATTACGGCCGGTATCAATTAACATGCCGAGCGAGCTTGGCCAGCCTGCATTGACAAAATCTCTATGCAAGGACTCAGCGAAATCCGATTCATCGAAATTAGGATTCCATTCGTAGAATTTGGATGATTTGATCGGCTGCCCGCCAATATTCAGGTTGGGATCAGGCAGATTCGGTTCTGTCAACGGTGAAGTATTGGCTGTATTCGTGATAAAGCCATCCACACTGGACAAACCTTTGCTAGTATCTTTGAAGATAGTTGTAAACAGAGATACCGTTGCTGTACGGTTGTTATCCCAACCTAACCAACCAGAGTGACCGATATCCACGTATTTGTACACATTCGGAATCTCGTTCAGCTTATTCATTGTGTATTTAACGCCAGCCTCATAAATTCCTGTAGATTTGGCTTGTCCACATTGGGGAGTATCCAGATTGGTTACCAGATTTGGCAAACTGTCCGGTTCAATGATCGCTACGATGCGAATATCCTTATATTTGGGATTCGCAAAAATAGAAGCGATTTTGTCAATATAATCCTTTTTGTACGTTTCCAGACCTGCCTGAGTCAACGGCAATTCACCATTGGAAGCCAAGGCATGACAATCTCGTCCGGGCAGATCATACACAATGAATTCCGCCGTAATCGGCATGTTGCCTTTCTTTTGCGCCAATACTTGGTCCAAATGCGCTTCCAGGCCAAGCTTGCCTCCACCGCCGTTAATAGCAGCGATACGATCAAGCCATACGGCTGTCGGGAACGTTTTGACCGTTTGCATTTTTGCCTTCAGGTTCGCATCTGTAATCTTGGCAATCGATGTGTCGACACTAGCCGCATAATCAGGGTTAACATATTTTGTCGCTCCTTGGTAAGGATTATCGACATGGGATTCTGCATGTATTTTATCCGTAAATCCTGCACCTGGTAGAAAGCTGCTTGCGACGAGTGATAGCGCAAAAGCATACTTCATTCCTTTACGAAGCACTTGCTTTGTTTTCAATTGCTTCACCTATCTTTCCGTGGATTTTGTTGAATCTTCCTATGTCGGCACCTGATTGTTACATGATTAATTGTGAGTTACGCCTACTCTACTCTCTCCAAAAAAAGTGGCGTTCATAGTTGCGAAAGGTAAGCGCTTTCTATTTGTGCATGCGCTCACATTTTCCCCTTTTTGTCACCTCCTATGTTAGATTATAGTGAGCTGGAAATCTGCTGTAAATTGAATAAATTAAGGACTACATTATTAATTAGGCATATGAATTGCCACCCTAGTGGTTCATCACGGCCCCTCTTTTTCTGAAGTCGGTTTCTTCATTTGTTGAACATCCCTGCTATAACAAGCTTTCGGGAGATTTAGGATCGACGGCAAAAGAGCAAATTCATAAAAAGCAAGACCGTATTCTTTAATTTCCGTCAGCCTAAATCGACAATGATAAACTCCAGAACGCCAACTATGCCAAATCGTTATATCTATCGACAGCAAAAGGGTGTTTTCAGGCCCTCATGACCGTGAAAACACCCTTTTATTGTTGTGAAGTCAATCTCTGCCCTTGTTGTTCTACACTTTTTCGCGATCCTTGCCCTTGTCGGATTGTCCTGCATTTTTATTGGCGGCATCCCGATCCAGTTGCATTTCTTCAACCGTCTTCACCTTAAGTCGTGCTGCTCCCTCATAAGGCCGGGTTGGAATCAGATCGCCTGCAGCCAAACGTTGGCGCGCCTCGGCAATCGCTGCTCCGTATTGCGGCAGCCATGCTTCCTGTGCCACTAGCATCTCATCGACCATCTGCCAAATTTCTTTGGGATTACACACCGCGCCCACTAACGGGTCCATCATAAACGCTTGCCGAAGTAGCATGTCGTCACCATGTACAGCTGCTTCGACAGCCAAACGCTGGACGGAAATACTTACATTGCAGACGGCAGCAGGACCGAGCGGAAGGTCTCCTACATGTGGCATGGAGATACCATTCCGATCCACATATCCAGGCGCTTCAATAATCGCATCGTCCGGCAAATTGGAAATCACACCGTTATTAACGACATTAAAATGCCCCCGGTATACACGTCCGGTTTCCAGACCTTCGATAATGTATGAACCATGCTCTTCACCGCGATTTTCCGCCTTGTACTCCAATGGCTCTTCTTTCATCCAGTTAGGGAAATCTGTTTCAAACCAATTACGTCCTTCTGTACATACACGCAGATAGCCGCCTGTTTCTCCGTTGATCCAGCTGCCTAGATCAATCCAGTCCATAATTTCATTCGGACGCTTCCGGTACCAAGGTACATATTCACTTAGATGACCATTCGACTCTGTGCTGTAATAGCCAAAACGGCGAAGCATGTCGATGCGCACCTTTTCGGTACGGCTATATTCGGGATGTTTTTCAAAAGCCTCCAGCAGTCCGGCTGTCAGATCCTTGCCTTCATGTGACGCCTGAATGTACCACGTCTGGTGATTGATTCCGGCGCACACAATGTCCACATCCTGCTTCTCCAGACCATACACCTCGGCAATTTGGTGATGCCCATGCTGTACGCCGTGACATAAACCGATTGTACGCACACCGCTGTATTTATTACAGGCCCACGTCATCATTGCCATGGGGTTCGAGTAGTTCAGCAGCAATACATCCGGTGCACTTAGCTCGCGGATATCCTTGCAGATGGCCAGCATTTCAGCGATACCACGCTGACCGTACATAATCCCTCCTGCACACAGTGTATCGCCCACGCATTGATCCACGCCATATTTCAGTGGAATATCCACATCGGTTGCAAAGCCCTCCAGCCCGCCAACCCGGATCGTACAAATGACGTATTTGGCATCCTTTAAAGCTATCTTACGGTCCGTAGAGGACTGTATTTGTATGGACAAACCATTCTCGCGAATATCCCGCTGGCACAGCTCAGTAACCATATCCAGATTGTGCTGACTGATATCCGTAAAAGCCACTTCAATATCATTAAATTCCGGCACCGATAACAGATCTCGCAAAATTCCACGGGTAAAACCGATGCTTCCTGCTCCAATAAAAGCTACTTTAAATGACACGGCATTCAACCTCCGGTAATTAGAATGGGTATATACCGTCATTGTAGCAATAGGCCTGTGGAAAGCGTTATCAAAATCATGACCAGTTTCGTATTTAGGTGTCAAAAATCCTAACTTTCGCGTGATCAGAGGGTTTCCCATTTCCATTTTGATCCATCCCGTTTCTCTCTTTCTATCTAGTGTTTTTTCAGTTCAATATGTACTTTAAGTGCGGTAAATGTAGTAACATAAAAGAAAACATTGGAGAGCAAGGAGCAGCCTAAGATGAACAAAAAGATTATCTTTTTAGATATAGATGGAACGCTAGTGAATGATGATGGTATGATTCCCGAATCTGCAAAAACAGCATGTATCGAAGCGAGAAAGAACGGACATCTGATTTATTTATGCACTGGCCGATCCAAAGCGGAGATTTATGATTTTATCATGGAGGTCGGTTTTGACGGGATCATCGGAGCTGGCGGGGGCTTTGTAGAAATCGAAGGTGAGATGTTATATCACCACAAAGTATCGGATGAAGATGTTAGACATATGGTCGATTACTTTGATGAACATGATTTGGACTTTTATTTGGAATCGAACGGGGGACTGTTTGCGAGTAAAAACTTTTTGCCCCATGTGGAACGGCTTATCTACGGAGATGTAGACAATGATCCCGTGGCCAGAGAAAAAAAAGAACAACGCCCGCATCCTTTTATCACCGGCCTAACTATAGGAGAGGACAACCTGTACCGTAGTGACGTGAACAAAGCATGTTTTTTGGAAAATAAAAATGTTCCTTTTGAACAAATCAAAAAGGAATTCGCAGGGAAATTTGAGGTTATTCAATGTACTGTATCTGCTTTCGGGCAAGACAGTGGTGAGCTAATGGTTCCCGGTATTCACAAAGCCGTAGCTATTGAAAAGCTTATTGAGCATTTGGGAAGATCCCAAGAAGACACCATTGCTATCGGAGACGGGATGAACGATGCTGAAATGATTGAATATTGTGCCCTAGGAATTGCCATGGGAAATGCCAAACCGGGCCTCAAAGCCATTGCAGATGACATTACGGATGCTGTGGATGAAGATGGACTGTTTCACAGCTTTAAAAAGCATGGTCTGATTTAGTGAGGTTATTTTTATATACTTAAGCCCCTGCAGCAGTTTCTGGACTTAAAAATGTCCTAATCCTACTGGTAGGGGCCTATCTCCAATGCTATCTTTCCACGGAATTCATTTAGTGCCTGCTCGACTTCCATCTCCTCAATAATCGCGCTTATGATGGCGATAGCTGCCTACGCTTCTTTGGCTACTGTATAATGAGTTAAGTCTCTAAATATTTACAAAGGAGCAAGACATGTCAAACCGTAAATGGACATTTATCCTTATCCCGGTCTTCCTGCTATTTGCCTGGCTGCTCTTTCAGTTCACTCTGTCTTCCTTTCAAATCCACCAATTTGCAGAACAATTGAAGACGGTTTCACCAAACGACGGGGGTTCCGATACAAAAGTGGTATTGATATCGCAAGAGCTAGATAATTATTACTGGCGGTCCATTGAACAAGGAGCCCGAAAAGAAGCGGAACAGTACGGTATGCGGCTCGATTATATCGGTCCAGACCGCATTAATCCGTCCGAGCAGATCAAACTGCTGGATAAAGCGATCGCTGCCAAGGCGGATGCAATTCTGGTTCAAGGGATAAATGATCCGGAGTATCGACGATTAATCGACAAAGCAGCCGGACTTGGCATACCTGTCATCGCGATCGATACGGACGAACCGGACTCCCGAAGGCTGGCTTACGTCGGAACGGATAACGAAGGAGCAGGAAAACAGATGGGCGCGCTATTAGCGAAAGCCTCTGGAGAGCGTGGCGACATTGGAGTTATGATCAGTAGCGAGCACGTCGAGAATCAGCGACTCAGGCTTGCCGGATTTCGCTCCGTGATCAGCCGCTATCCCAATCTCCACATTGTGGAGATTCGCTCCTCAAATATTTCACGGCTTCAGGCAGCCCAGCAAGCTCAAAACATGCTCGCCCGATATCCGCAGATCCGCTACATGGTCGGATTCAGTGCGCTGGACGGCCTTGGCATTCTGGAAGCCTCGGAACGGCGCGGAGCGCAGAACTTGCAGATTTTCGCTTTTGACGATATGGCTGAGACGTTGGAAGCGATCAAAGATCGCAAAATCGAACTGACCCTTGTTCAACAGCCAGAAGAAATGGGGGCTAAGGCCATAAAATTGCTGAATGATTATCTAAAGGGGAATGATCCCCAGCAATTAACATACACCAGGGTATATGAAGTGCATGCGGACACTCCCGACAACATGTCCGGAGATGACAGACGATGACGATCAGAACGAAGCTGCTTCTGTTCATCCCTCTTCTAGTTGTGTTCGCCAATATCATCGCTTATTTTGTATTCCAAAGCGGAAAGGTCGTACAACAGAGCTACGATGAAATGCTTGGCCGCATTCTCCTCATCGAGCAAACCTCCGAATCGGCGGAGAGCAACTTAAAGCTCCTATATGCCTATCTGCTTAATCCAAGGGACGATAAGGCTATGCAGGGTCCGACAGAATACCAATTAATGCAGTTGAAAGGCAAAATCCAAGAAGTCTCCGACTCGACCGACCCTTCCTTCGCCGAGGAGGACTACGTGAATTTGTTGACCACATTTCTTGAACAGAAACAAGCCGCAGTTCTGGATGCAAATACACAAGATCCTCAATCGGCTTTTGAACATTATATTGAAGCGGAGAAAACCGTCAGCTATATTCATGAGGAGGGACAGCGACTGATCGATGCTGAACTGGCCTATTACCGGCCGATCATCGAGAACATTCGGAACAAAAATGAGCGAATGAACGTTTTAGGAGTGGCATTGTTCGGCATGAACGCGCTGATGGGGGTTTTGCTTGCAATCTGGATCTCGCGCAGCATTACTGGCCCTGTCAGCAGACTTGTCGGACTGGCGAAGCGAATCGCTACAGGTGATCTGAATATCAAGCCCCCACCGCGACGGGATGACGAGCTAGGCGTACTGTCGGACGCCATTTCGCAAATGTCCGCCGATTTGAGTATCCTCATTGAGAAGGATAAACAGAGTCTGGAAATGCGACGGCTTGTGAAGGAACTGGAGCTTCTGGCTCTGCAAAATCAAATTAATCCGCACTTTTTATTCAATACCTTAAATGTGCTCTCCAAGCTGGCGATCCTGGAAGGGGCGGAGAAAACCAGCGACCTGATCGTTTCGCTGTCCAATCTACTACGGTACAGTCTGCAGAAGCTGGACAAACCCGTAACTCTTCAGGAGGAACTGGATCATATTCGCGAATACGTGACCATTCAGCAGGCGCGCTTCCGGGACAGAATTCTCTTTAATCTGCACTTTGACGCTTCCGTTCTTCAGCAGCAAATTCCGGCCTTGACGATCCAGCCATTTATTGAAAACGCTTTTCTTCATGGTGTGGCAGATATGGAGGACGGAGCCATTATCACGTTGACGTTGTCGCGAGCGAACGAGGATGTACAAATTGAAATCTCAGACAACGGAAAGGGTATGACGGAGGAAACCCGACTGTCCGTGCTCCGTCTTGAAGGCAAAGTCGAAAGTGACAGTTCAACAGGACTTGGAATGCAAAATGTGTTTAGGCGGCTGCAGTTGTTCTACGGAAAAGAAGGAATGGTTGAAATCAGTAGCAGTACCGGACGAGGTACTACCATAACCATACGAATTCCAGTCAAGAAGGAGAGTGAGTAGACTGATGTATCGGTTGTTAATCGCGGATGACGAGGCTTTAGAGAGAGAAGGACTGGAATTGACAGTGGAACGGGCGATGCCGGGGATATTCCGGTTTATTCATGCCGGCAACGGTCGCATGGCGATTGAATGTGCGGAAGAGCACCGCCCCCATATTGCGATTCTGGATATCAATATGCCCGGAATCGACGGGCTTGCAGCGCTTCGTGAATTAAAGGAGCGGCTTCCCGATACCCGATTCGTGCTCGTCACTGCCTACGATTATTTTGCCTATGCCCAGAAGGCGCTCTCTTTGGGCGTAAAAGAATATATTTTGAAGCCGGCGAAGCGAGAACTGATCATCGGCACACTGAAACGACTGATTGAAGAAATTGAGTGCGAGAAGCGAGCACGTACGGAAGAATTGGAGCTTAGGCACAAAATCTCACAGCTGATGCCGCTCGCAGAAAATGAGCTGGCTTTAATGCTTATGGTCGACCAGACAGTGGATTCGAGCGCTTCCCAGCTATCAGAATGGCTGGACTTTCCTCTTGATCAGGGAAGCGCCATCATTGCCGCCTTTGACGGATATCCGGACGAGCAGGATAAAAAGAAAATTTACGATCATTTCCGAAGCTATGTAAAAACACATGGCCCGAATGCCATTGTAAGCTCCCTGATCGACCATCATGTAGCCACTTTTTTATGCAAGCCGCCTGCCACCAGCGAAAACGACTGGCGCCAGTTGGTTAAACACCTCGTTCAGCAGCTCTCCGAGCTTGCCCAGCAGCAACTTGGCATTAAGACGGCCATTGGAATCGGATCGCTGCATAGCGGCGAGGAAGGACTTCGCAAGTCCTATTTCGAAGCCGTTTTTGCCTCCACCCTACGCAAGCGGGATGGAGGTTACTGCCACTTTGACGAACTGAAGTCGTCAGAGGCTGGAAACGCTTCTGTGCTTGCCGTCAAAGCGGAGAATGGAATGCTTCAGCAGACGTACGTCATGTCAGCACTGCAACGGATACGCGAACAGCGGGAGGTTCAAACACTGACTATGCTGGGCAGAGCGAAAATGTATATCGAGGAACGATTCAACGATGAGCTTTCGCTGGAAGAAGTGGCTGATTTTGTCCATTTGAATCCCCACTACTTCAGTAAAATTTTCAAACAGGAATACGGAGAGACGTTCATCGACTTCGTAACCCGGCTACGGATTGATAAAGCTATTTCTCTGATCAAGGAGGGTAACCTTGCTCTGAAGGAAATCAGCTTTGAAGTGGGTTATAAGGACCCAAACTATTTTAGCCGTGTCTTTAAGAAGATAACGGGCGTTCCTCCCACTGAGTTCAAAGGCCAAAAATAGTAGAAATTCATCCATGCCGACCATCGGCATGGATTTTTTTAAGCTCGAATGACAAGGTAATGCTAGATTTAGCCCCTCCGTCTCCAATTCGGGAACCGAAGCCAAAATCGTGCGTGAAAAGGTCCGTTTATTGAAGACGATAACCGGCCTTTCTTTTATAAGCGCATGTTATACTTCTCCTCGAAGAACGGAATGAGGTTTTAGGAATCTGGAGGGGAGATGATTATATGGGAGTAATCATTCATAATGAAAGCGCTCAACAGAAAGCGCTTCAATCGGAAAAACCCAATATGCTTTTTGTGACGCTAGTATCCATCGTAGCTGCGCTTGGAGGGATACTGTTCGGTTTTGATATCGCGGTTGTTTCGGGAGCAGTTGAATTCCTACAGCAGCGTTTTTCGCTGAGCGAATTTCAGGTTGGTTGGGCGGTGTCGAGTCTGATTGTAGGGAGTATCACGGGAGCGGCTCTCTCTGGCTACATGAGTGAAAGGATCGGTAGAAAAAAGGTATTACTGGCCGCCGGATTTTTATTCGTCGTCGGCTCGATCTGCTCTGCGCTTCAAGACTCGTTCACCGGGTATGTTATCTTTCGCATGATCGGCGGCATTGGCATAGGCATCACTTCCACCGTTTGTCCGGTGTACAACGCGGAGATCGCTCCTGCCAAATACCGCGGCCGTTTGGTTGCTTTAAATCAGCTGGCGATCGTAACGGGCATTTTTCTGGTTTATTTTCAGAATTCGTGGATCGTCAGCCTGGGGGATGAAGCCTGGGGTGTCTCAACAGCCTGGCGCTGGATGTTCGGAGTGGGAGCCGTTCCAGGACTGATCTTTATGCTCTTGATGCTCTTCATACCCGAAAGCCCGAGATGGCTTATTAAACAGAATCGGCCTTATGAAGCATTGCCGATATTGCTGAAAATTCACGGTGAAGAAGCCGCTAAGCAGGAAGTGCTTGATATCAAGGAATCATTCAAAAATGAGAACAACTCATTGAAACAATTGTTCGCTCCCGGTATTCGGGTCGCTCTCTTTATCGGTGTCATGCTCGCCATTATGCAGCATATTACCGGCATCAATGCCATTTTGTACTACGCGCCGGTTATCTTTAAAGGAATGGGACTCGGTACGGACGCTTCTTTGACCCAGACCATCTGGATCGGGTTGATCAATGTGTTGTTTACCATCGTATCTGTATGGCTGATCGACAAAGCGGGACGAAAAATCCTGCTGATAATCGGCACCTCGTTGATGACCTGCTGTTTGGTCATTATTGGAGCCGCATTCAAAATGGGTTTGACCACCGGACCGCTCGTACTCATCATGATATTGATCTACGTGGCCTCCTACGCTATATCGCTTGGGCCAATCGTATGGGTCATGATCTCTGAGATCTTTCCGAACCGCATTCGCGGCAAAGCTGTAGCCATCGCTTCGATGGCACTATGGGCCGGCGATTATCTGGTATCGCAGGCATTCCCTCCTCTGCTGAGCTCAGCTGGCCCGTCTAATACCTTCTGGTTATTCGGAGCCATCTCGTTGTTCGTCGTAGTCTTTTTATGGCGCAAGGTTCCCGAAACCAAGGGGAGATCACTTGAACAGATGGAAAATATGTGGCTTGGAAAATGACCCAACTTTAGCTCTCAAGAAGCCCGATACGTTTTATAATGCTTGAAATCATACAACCTCTGAATTCATACCGATCTAAATCGGCAATGGTTCAGAGGCTTTTTATTGCTCATTTATAATTTACCCTCCCGCTTCTCCTTAAATCGCTTGAAATTATGAATGGGCTGTTTTTGATTAATGGATAGCGGCGGCGTATCGTTGACTAACACCGTTCTTTTTATAAGCAGCTCCCCGGCGGTTAAAGGCTGTGGCTTCCCGCGCCAGATTCCTTCTGCCCAGCACAGCCTCTTGATGGCACTCCTGCCAGCATGGATAAGCCTGCAGCCGCGCACTTCAAGGCACAGGTTGGCCCTTTCTTGGCGACGTCACAGCGAATGGAGGTAAGCTTGCTGTTCACCATTCGGACAGGCGTTTCCAACACGGGGACTGTGCCGATGATACTCAGCGCCTGCTGCGCTAGATTCAGCATCCCGCCCAGCAGGTTTGCCTTTGACGATGCAAGTGTGACAGGGGAAGCACCTGCCCTCTTCGCTGACCACCACCTGAGCATCCCCCGTTAGGTGAGCCCGCTCCAGATCTGCTAGCGCGCTTTTGGGCGCATGGGTGGCCTGTAAGCCTGAATTGACATCAGCGACGGCTTCGGTACAGAATCTAACTCTGTTGTTGTTCGTTCATCTTTTCTGCTACTACCTGTTCACGTTTTGCCATTTCATTCAACTCCTTCATTGATTTCTCTATACTAAAAGGGCTCACTCCTAACTCATAATTCAAATTGGAATAAGCCTTTGAAAGTTTATCAAGTGTGCTTGTCAAGTTTTAAAGCGTTTGGTTTGTTGGTTGTATATTGTACGATCTTGTTAATGGGATTGTAAACTCCGTTTACACAAACTATTTTTCAGACTCTTAACTACTCATCCATCTCCCAACGAAAGTATTTAGAAAGATTATGGTTTGCCTTATTAATATCATCATCTGAACACTTATTAATAATATGACTTAATGTTTCTTCAAGTTTTTTTTCATTAAAGTCACTTGTTATAATATGACCACGTCCTATGATGATACTACCTTGACCTACCATCCTGTCTAACCTTTTGGGACTAACTAGTTCAAATGAAAATAAGTCTGATGCTCCACTTATCTCTTTAGGGCCGATATCTACATGATAAGTAATATAAAAATCGTCTATATCTTCACCCCAATCCTCAAATATTTTTGTTAGAGCTTTTATAGCAAGCATTTAATGTGCCCTCCTAATCCAAAATATCAATATGAACATTTTTAATCTGTTTCGGTGCCCAAGTCTTATTATAGTCGTTATAGTTACGTTCTGTCCTAATCATGATATTTTCCTGAAAATTTGCTCTTACCATATTTTCTCCCTTCTTAAATTGAATTCTAAAAGCCCTCATTCCATCTACACTTGAAAAACCAACAATTTCACCTGTCGTTTTATTAAGAATATCTTTCCCCCCCTTACCTACCCATGCTTTACCGGCACTCATCGCCTCTGCACGAGTAGAACTACCAAGAGTTGATAATCCTTTTGATGATTGTTTAACTCCAAGAAGAATTTGAGAATTAGTCAAGTTATCTACATATCCAGAATGCCACCATTTAGGCTTGCCCGTCTCCTTAGTCCCAAGTTTAACTTCTTGCTGGAGTATATTTTTCGATTGCTGTTTCAATGGGACACTATCGGGAATTATTTCCTCGTTTATTTGTTTCTTGCTCGATTGTGAGAAAAACTGTTTAAATTCTTCTGCACTTGGGCCACGTCTTCCGCCTCGTCCATCAAATAAAAAAGGACCTTCCGTCATGTTAGATAATGACATCCACTTTTGCTCTTCTTGAGATATACTGCCTTACATTAAAAGTATCATGCGAAGCATTCTTATGATTGTAAAATTATAACTATTATAAGTGAAATAAGATACAAGACCTATTTTCATGCACAAAAATGGAAATTTTACTATCATTCAAATTCCTTTTATACAAGGTTAAATTTCCACATTTGCGAAAATGCGTCTTCATTTACATCGATATAAAGTTAATTTACATATCAGCCTCTTAAATTTAATTTCATCATATGAATTTCAACTCCCAAAAAATGATTCTTTTGAACCTGAATCCAATTGCCTATTTTCAAAATCAAAAAAAGCCTACCTTTTTATCAGGTAAGCTCCACGCGAATATGAATAAATCATAAAACTTCCTATATATTCAGTCCCCTTCCTCCTCCGCATAGTTCCTCACATTGCGCTCTACAGCAGAGCGGTATTCTACAGGGGTTTGGCCTGTGTGCTTTTTGAACAACATATGAAAATACTGCCTGCTGGCTACGCCTACATAATCGGCAATTTCTTGAATGGGAATGTCCGTTTGCTGAAGAAGCATACGGGCCTTGTCCATTCGCAGCTTCGTTAAATACGCGGTGAGCGTTAGCCCCGTATGTTTTTTGAAAATACGGTGCAAATAACCTGGGTGCAGATTCACGGCCGCCGCCATGTCCTTGACCACAATCTCTCGATCATAGTTCAGATGGAGGAATTCAATGCATCGTTTGATGTACATATCCGTTTGCTGCGTGTTGCTGCGCTCTGCCTCTTCCCGTAGACGTGCAATTCGTACTAGCAATTGCATAAAAAGCATCTCTGCCATTGCACCCGGCTGTTCTTTTCGTTGGTCCAGCTCCAGCACGAGACTTTTCAGCGCATAATATACCTCTTCCGGGTCTGATAGTACCAGATACGGGAACGGACGTGACATGAGAGTCGTGACCTCCTGCTCCTCCGTTGCGATTTGTCGGATAGACGGCCCTACTCTCACCCCTTCCGTAAAACCAAACTCTACATTTAGCATCCGGCACGGTTGTTCTCCTTCCACCACCAGTCGATGCGGTACACCTGCGTCCAGCATAATAAACTCGCCTTTACGCAGCGTGATGCTTTCTTCCGTGTTCTCTCCCGTTTGTACATCTACCCTGCAAAAGCCGGAAATCATGTACATAATTTCAGTGGAATGATGATCGTGGTAAGACATGGTATAGTCATGCCATTGCTTGTAATAGTAAGCAAAAAAACGGGGAATATAATCCCCGTCACGTAGCCGTGGCTCAAACAGACTTCCGTTCATCCCCGCACCTCCACTAAATAGATAAGGCTAACACGACAACGTATCTGAAATCGCTCTATTTTCACAGTTTAACAGACTGAGCCGTGTACTTCTATTTCATACCATTGGACGATCTATAATCCTTTGGAATGTAGCAGGCGACTTCTACCTAAAAGGTAGGGGATTCATCACTTTCTGGACTTAAATACTGAATCAACATCCCCACAAATCGGTTAGCAATTTCTATATCCTCAAGTTCGTTATTCCGTTCGTCCTTGGACGTCAGACTCATTTTCTGGAGTATACCCATCATAGACGTGAAGATAAAATGAGCGGTCTTCAAGGGCTCCGTGTCGGACTTTAATGATCCATCTTGGAATCCAGCTTCCAGAGCATCCATCAGGAAATGTTGTTCCTTTTCCCGGCTAACAAAATTGTTGTACTGTTCTTTGAGTTCTTGATTTGAATCATAAGCTTCGTAATGCAGATCGAATAAAAGAATAAACTTGATGTATTCCGGATGTTGCCAAGCGTAATTAATCCATGCATCAAGCATCGAAGTAAGCATCTCCTTACCGCTCATTTCGGCTGAAGGTGCTCTTCTAACAAATTCGGTCATGCTCTCAAGGATTTCCATCTGGACCTCAAAGATCAGTTCGTTCATGGACTGAAAGTGCTTATAGAATGTGACCCGGCTTACACCAGCCACGTTGCATACATCCTTAATATTAACTTTGAGAAAGCTTTGCTTCATAAAAAGTTCCTTCGCAGCCGCAATGAGTTCTTCCCGATTTTTGTTTTTCAAGTTCTGATGCCAGTTCTCAGTCATTCACAACCATCCGTTTCTCATTTTTCGATTTTTGTAAGGTTAAGAAAAGGGCAGATACAAGGATAAGTGCACCAAAAATATAAGGAATATGAATGTGTTTATCAAACAACAAGCCCGCTAAAATGGGCCCCAATATATTGCCTAGGCTGGTATACGTCGTATTCAATCCAGCGGCATATCCTTGGCGATCACCAGCTGAGTTCGCGATCATTGTACTTACCGTTGGCCTTAGGAAGGCATTAAAAGCAAAAAACAGAGCAGATACCGCCAGCAAATAACCTAGATTAATCTTAATGATCATTAACAGTAAAGCGATGGCTGTCATGATCAAAGAAAGACGTATAAGCTTCATCTCACCAAGTCTCTTGATGAGATAATCAAGTAGCCATATCTGCACAACGATGCCTATAATTGCACCAACCGTAATGATCATTGAGATTTTAGTGGCATCAAAACCATATTTTCGTTCCACAAAAAGAGCATACACTGTTTCGTAATTCATCAAACCTAATGTCATGATCAGAATGAGGAGAAGATAACGAAAATAGGATGTCCGAAATGAATTTAGGATTTGGTTGCGAATGGGTTCCCGGCGGATCCAATGGCTAGCGAGTTTTCGTTTTTCCTTGGGTAGTGTCTCTGGCATATACAAGCTAAGCAGCGTAGCAACAAGTCCAAGTCCACCAGCAAAAAAATAGGGCACCCTTATGCCAAACTCAGCGATCATACCGCCTAACCCCGGACCAAGCACCATCCCCAAATTCATGGAAGCACCCAAGTACCCCATCCCTTTAGCGCGAGTTTCAGGAGTGGTAATATCAGCAACATAGGCCATATTGGAAGGAACCATTAATCCAATACCCATCCCCCCAATAAATCGGGCAATATATAAAAGGGGCAATGTCGTAGATACAGCAAACATGAGATCAGAAATGACCGTTAAAAACAGACCGGTGATGATCATGGATTTTCGACCCCATCTATCCGAAAGCTGCCCACCTAGGGGCGAAAAAATAAACTGTGCTGCTCCAAATGCGGCAATAAGATACCCCGCAGCAGCTCCTGCCGCATTAAATTGTTTCAGATATTCAGGCAGAATGGGAATCACCATGCCTTGACCCAATAAAGCAATAAACAAATTCAGCATCAGAATGAAAAGCGGAAATGTAGCAGACTTAGGTAAGCTGCTCATGTTTGTAACCCCCTCCAACCCTTTACACTATGTAACCCTTTACTATGTGTAAACTATATTAGTTGAAATAGGGGGCATTGTAAATAAAAATACAAACCTATTGAGCCTAGCTAATACCGAAAAGAGATCTTGTTATTCTTGATTTACACATGAGGCTCCCTTTTTGCAAACTCTTGTAACATACCTCTTATTTGTTCTACCAATATAGCAGGTGCTTTCTTGGGTGAACCCGTGTCAAACGGAGGCTGAGGATCGTATTCCAAAATCAGCTGGACTCCTTTACTCATGTCTTCTCCCAATTCCCATGCTATTAGCTGGAGTGCCATATCAATACCAGAGGAGACACCGGCTGCTGTAATGATTTTGCCCTGACGAACCACTCTCTCATCTGTTGGAATGGCTCCAAGAGATTGAAGCAGGTCTAAGGAGCCCCAATGACTGGTGGCTACGGTTCCATTTAACAAGCCTGCGGCGCTCAAAATCAGAGAGCCATTACAAACCGACGTGGTCCATTTCGTAGTTTCATGTATTTGGCGAATCCAGTTTAACGTTTCTTCGTCATTCATTGGAGTTTTATAATTTGGCGGACTGCAGCCTGGAACAACAAGAATATCAGCTGAAGGTACTTCAGAAAAACTGTAATCGGCATGCAAATAACCCATATTTGAGTCCAGTTTGACTAACCCCTTTTTCTTAGCGACAAACTTCACTTCACATTTCAGTGTAGCAGCAAATACATCATATGGACCTATGGCATCTAATGCTGTGATTCCATCGAAAAGCATGATTGCGATTTTCATGATGACTCTCCTTTGAAGTGGGATTTTATTCTTGCACACCCATACTAACATACATATACGGGGTATGGGTATATTTAATTTTGTGAAAACACTGCTCGGCTTTCTTCATAGACGATATTGCCCACAACCAGAACAGTGACCTTTTGAAGTAATAATACGCTTACCAGCGTAAAAGCCTCTGCCCTCAAGGGGGTATGTTAATTTCAAACATCTCTTGTCACCAAAAGGCATACTTAAAAAGGGCTACCCCCAGGGTAGTCCTTTTTAGCATCATAAAGCTTCTACATCTTGCCTACAAATCTGTGAATCGAGAGCCGGCTTAAGAGCTTTGCTTACTCAATTGACCATAATATAAATCACTGTAAAAGCCTTTGTGAGCCAGCAGCTCATCATGAGAACCCTGCTCCTCCAGACGGCCATCCTTCAAGACCAGAATCCGGTCAGCCAGACGAATGGTATTCAGCCGATGTGCGATGACGAAACTTGTTCGACCCTGCATAAGCCGCTCCAGTCCTTCTTGTATCTTCATCTCAGTAATGGTGTCGATGCTGCTGGTTGCCTCGTCGAGTACAAGAATGGAAGGGTTGGCCAAAATAGCACGGGCAATAGCCAGCAGTTGTTTTTGCCCTTGACTGATGCCGCTGCCGTTCGCTTCCAGCACCTTGTCGTATCCGTCCTTCATCCGCATGATAAAGGAATGGGCGTTGGCCAGTTTCGATGCTTGTTCAACCTCCTCATCGGTGGCGTCCAGTCTGCCGAAGCGGATATTTTCACGAATCGTCCCCTGAAACAGGAAGGAGTCCTGTAGCACAAATGCCATGCGGGAGCGCAAGCTTTCACGCTGTATGGTGGTAATATCGCGTCCGTCCAGCGTAATCGTGCCCTTGTCGGGGCTATAGAATCTAGAAAGGAGCTGGATCAGTGTCGTTTTTCCTGCCCCGGTCGGACCGACCAGCGCGATCATTTCACCGGGTTTGGCTTCAAAAGAGATACCTTCCAGCGTAGCGCTTCCCTCATCATAACCGAAGGAAACATCCGTAAACCGCACCGCCCCCTCTACATGCCCTACTTCCACTGCACCGCGTTCATCCTTGGACTCTTCATCTTCATCCAATATTTCAAATACACGCTCAGCTCCGGCAATGGCGGACAGCAGGGTGTTCCACTGGTTAGCCAAATCGTTCAGCGGTCTGGTGAACTGGCGGGCATATTCTACGAATACAATAATTGTACCTATAGTAATGGAGCCGCGAAGGGCCAAAATCCCACCGATCCCCGCTACAATAGCAAAGCTGAGATTATTCAGTCCATTCATCAGCTTCGGTATAAAGCCTGAAATCGTTTGTGCCCAGAAGCCCGACAGCCGAATACGGTCATTGCGCTCGCCAAAACCATGGATGACTCTCTTTTCCTGCGAAAATGCTTTAATAATCTGCTGCCCGGACAGCGTTTCTTCGATGTATCCGTTCAGTTCGCCCACATTCTTCTGTCGTTCCTTATATAAGGGCCCGGTACGACGTGTAATCCAGCGCATCCCGGCAGCCATTAACGGCACCACGATAAAGGTCAGCAGGGTCATCAGTGGGCTTAACCACAGCATCACCGTGAGTGTACCGATTAGCGTCAATATGCTCGAAAAAATCTGAATGGCGGAGCTGTTGAGCGTAGAACTGACATTTTCGATATCATTGGTCAGACGGCTCATGATCTCTCCCTGCTGACGTTTGCCATAGAAAGGAATCGGTAGTCGATGCAAATGTGAAAACAGATCGAAACGCATACGGTACACCGTCTCTTGGGCAATCTCAATCATCCAGATATTTTGCAGCCAGGAGGTCAGCGAGTTCAGTAGATATACAGCCCCTAATCCGATGAGAAAATAAATCCACGTGCGTCCACCCGGACCTTCGAGAAAATCATCCACCGCTACACCAACGAGATATGGACCCAGCAGAGCCAGCCCGGAGCTGAGCAGCACCATGAACAGTACCAGCATCAGTTTGGCCTTACGACGAGCCAGATAAGCCCATATCCGTCCTAAGGTGCCAGACCAGTTTTTCGCTTTGGCCTTGCGGCGTCCTTCAGCTCCCGCCGGATTTCGCAGCACACCGGACGGCGGTGTAGGCTGACAGAACGGTTCAATGAGTTCCTTGAACATGCGACTCCTCCTTTCCATATTGTGATCCATAGATACGTCGATACAGATCCGAGCTATCCATGAGATGCTTATGACTTCCGCTTGCCATCAGACGACCCTCATCCAGCAGTAAAATCTGATCTGCCGATGCGGTCGAGCTGATTTTCTGCGTAATGAGAAATGTCGTACAGGACAGGCCATCGAGTGCATTCAGTAGTGCTGCCTCCGTCCCTACATCCAGCGCACTTGTGCTGTCGTCCAAAATCAGCACTGCCGGCTGGCGTACCAGCGCGCGGGCAATCGAAAGTCGCTGTTTCTGTCCGCCAGACAGATTGACGCCACGCTGCCCGAGCATCGTATCATAGCCTTGCGGCAAGCGTTCAATCATATTATGGATTTGCGCCATGCGTGCGGCTTCCTTAATTTCCTCCAGGCTGGCATTCTCCAGCCCCCAAGCAATATTATCCCGAATCGAGCCAGTGAATAGCAGTACCTCCTGAGGGACATAGCCAATGGCCTCTCGCAATATGGACGCATCCACTTCACGAGCGTCCTTTCCGTCAAAGCGCACATGACCTTCATCCTCTTCATAGAGACGCGTAATCAACTGCACAAGTGAGGATTTTCCCGAGCCAGTGGCCCCCATAATAGCTACCCGCTCGCCCGATTGCGCTTTAAAAGATATATCTTTTAGGACAGCCAGATCACTGCCCGGATAATGAAAGCTCACCCGGTCCATTTCCACCTGTCCCTCAATCCGTGTATGATGTGTTGAAACAGGCTCCAGCCCTTGCCTATCTTCATTAGATGTTTCCAATATCTCTCGGATCCGTCCCGTAGATGCAGTTGCCCGGGAAAACACAACAACGATACCTGATAAGGCAGACAAGGCTCCAATCGTCCGCAGTGAATAATTGACGACTGCGACCACCTGTCCTACACTGGCATCCCCAGTGGAAATTTGGCCGCGTCCGAACCAAAGTACTGCAATAATCCCAGCATTCATCGTAAACAAAATGAACGGCATCGTCGTTTCCGTCCAGCGTAGAGCGGACACCGTCCCTTTCATCAATTCGCCTCCGTAATGGGCGAAACGTTCGATTTCATGCCGCATCCGTACAAAAACCCGGATGAGCCGGATACCTGTCAGATTCTCCTGGATTACTCCGTTAACGTCATCCAGGCGACGCTGGACACCCTTAAATAAAGTGACCGTTCGCCGCATCATCACCAACACAAACACAAACAGCACCGGGGCCATAACCGCCAATAATAGTCCAAGCCTGAAGTGTACAACCAGTGCCATCACAATACTGCCGATGACTACAAGCGGAACCCGTGTCATAAACCGCAGGCTCATAAACACCGTATCCTGTACTTGCGTGACATCCCCGGTCAGGCGCGTAATCAGCGACGAAGTGGCAAAACGTTTAAACACAGGATACGAAAAGGATTGCACTTTACGGTACAGCTTTTCCCGCAAATCATAGCCGAAGCCCTGACTTGCATGTGAAGCAAAAAAAGAGCTGGATATCCCCGCCATAAAAGCGATAACAGCACTGCCCACCAGTACACTGCCCCATAACCAGACGACAGACAAATCCTGTTGCCGAATGCCCTCATCTATGATTTTGGAGATCAAATACGGCTGCGATAACTCTACCGTCAATTCCAGCAACATCATCACGAGCGCTGCGATGGCTGGAACCCGATATTTTTTTAGAAAAGAGAACATCATCCCCACAAGCATTCCTCCAATTGCCCATAGCCGTCCTTCCAGATCAGCGTGTAATGGTTACAAGATTCGAACCCGCCAGCTGTAAAACCATATATACGCACTTTATACAGCACTATATTTTATTATACCCTTCTGAACGGCTTCGTTTAACCAGCAAATTGGAGACCCCGGTTGCAGGAATTAACAAATATACAAAAAAAGCATTCCAGTCACGGTCACACTTACCGGACGGGAACGCCTTTTCGGTTATTTCGGCAGCTCAGCCGGATAATACTGCAGCCAGCGCCTTAAATCCGCGCTATGAATGACACGCTTGGGATCTTCACCGACTAGGCGAAGCCGCTCCAGCAGGAACTTGATTTCACCGGAGCCTGCCGCGATTCCTTCCTGCTCCAGCATATATTGAACTGCACTTCTGCCCGAATGCTTGCCGAGTACGAACGAATGGTCAGTGCCCAGCTCGGTCGGATCAAGGGCCTGGTAGGCGGCGCGCTCCTTTAGCAGACCGTTGATATGTATGCCGGATTCATGGGCGAATACCATGTCTCCCACAATTGGCTTGCCTTCGGGAATGATTCGGTTGGAGGCTTGGGACACCAGTGCAGCCAGCGGGTTCAGCAGTTCGGGACGGACGCTGCAGGTTCCTTGATATAGGTCCCTCCACGACATCACCACCTCTTCCAGCGCCGTATTACCTGCCCTTTCCCCAAGTCCCGACACCGTGGTACTGGCCCAGACAGCTCCCGCCTGCAAAGCTGCCAAAGTATTGGCAAGCGCCAGGCCATAATCATTATGACAGTGAATCTCAAGCTCCACATCCTGCGGCACGCGCGATACAAACCTGTCTATACGGGCAGCTATGGCAGCAGGATGGTGAACCGACAGCGTGTCGGCATATCTGAAGCGCCGGATACCATCTCTGTAGAGCTGATTCGCCAACTGCTCGAGGAACAGGTCATCTGCCCTTGAAGCATCCTCAAAGCCTACGGAAATAGTCAATCCTTTACACTGACCGTAATCGACAGACTTGCGGATCAGTTCTGTCACCTGCTCAGGATTCATACCCAGCTTGGCCTTCATCTGCACCGTCGACACGGGAACCGAAATATGGGCCCAGCCGACACCTGTCGATTCAGCTGCATCAATATCTGTGAACACCGCGCGATTCCAGGTCATTAGCTTCATCTGAAGTCCAAGAGCAGCAATTCTGGCAATAGATCTGCACTCCGCCTTTCCCATTGCCGGAATTCCGATCTCAGCCTGCTCCACCCCCGCCGAGTCCAGCATGATGGCAATTTCAGTCTTCTCCTCGGCCGAAAAGGCAACGCCCGGAGCCTGTTCTCCGTCACGCAGTGTTGTATCACAAATATGCAACTGACTCATCTGTATCCCCTCCCGTTCCGCAACACAGACAGCGTGAGTTGCGCTTGACCGCTATGGTACAGCTGCTCATATCCAGCACATTCATACGGTACATGCGGTCAGTGAACAGATTACCCGCATCTGTAATCCATTTGACCGCTTCCAGTGCAGCCATGCAGCCAATCAAGCCGGAGGTGGCTCCCAGGACCGGGAATCCCAGAGGTTCCCAAGGCTGTCCGCCTTCCGGGTAAAGACATTCCAGGCATGCCGTCTTACCGGGCTCAATGGTCATCAATGATACTTCATAGGCGTACATGGCCGCTTCTATCATCGGTCTGCCATGTCGAACACATAGTCTGTTCAGCGCATATCTTTCCGGAAAGTCATAACGTGCATCAATCACAATATCGGCCGCTTCTACCCATGATCCAGAGGATTCTTCCGTGATTCTGTGGGCGTGGCCCTCAAGCTCCGTCTCCGGATTGATACGATGCAAATGCTGTAATGCCGTCTCCATCCGTTCCTCCCCGATTCGTCCGCTGTCCATCAGCACCTGCCGGTTCATATCGGGCAGATGGATTACGCCCTCATGGGCCAATATCAGCTTTCCTACTCCGGCAGCGGCCAGATACATGGCCGCTGTCCCTCCCAATCCTCCGATGCCTGCAACCATAACAGTAGCCTGCTTTAGCCTGTTCTGACCTTCTACTCCCAACAGCTTCAACTGGCGTCCGTATCTACTGTCTTCCAGCAGCTGTACCATTCGTCCACCCCCTCCATGTGCGGCTCCCGCCTTTAAGATATTCGGTCCGCAGGATCTTGATAACTTATAGGGTTGCTCTTCCTTACAGGAGAGCTCATGATTCGGCTTTGCCGCTGCCCTCCTCAGCATGCAGGATTTTGGCAAGCCACATGGGCGGATTGCGAGCCAGCATATTCTGGAGACGCTGGACCTGCTCCTCAATGGTGCTGCCGAAGGCCACTTTCACAGGCATAATGGTCCGCTTGGTAACCTGTGCGGCGGCCGAAGCGCCAATCTGTACCAGAAAGATCAAGGCACAATCCTCAATCAGGCCAATTCGGCTGGCGATCTTGCCCGCCTCGTTCTCATCGCTCCCCAGGGCTATCCGCCGATGCTCCAGGAACTGGACGCCTGAGTGCCGGATTTCAAATACAGTGAACATAGGACTCTGCCCAAAATGAGCATTCACAAGCACGCCGTCTTCCGTCGCAAATGCAACCTTCATCCTCCCCTCCCCCTCTCGGCAAGCAATACATTGCCCACCTTATTCACCCACTCCATGGTTCCACGGTATCCGACGCTTACGGATGTGTGGGCGCCTAGCTCGTCATACACCGGCAAGCCTGCCGGTACGAATGAGGCCCCAGCCCGTGCCGCTCCCTTTCTTCCATGTGAATTGCTGATCCACAAATCAACACCCTGCGCGCTCTCCTCTGCATCATCCAGGTCACCGATCCAGACTTCCCGTTCTGTCTTTTGCAGTGCGGGCGTGCTGCAAGGTGTAATTAGCCGCTTCAGTTCCACTCCCATCTCCTCCAGCCAGGCTGCGGTCGACAGCATATGATCCGGTTCTAGCGCCACTACAGCCGAAGCGCCGGAATAATAGAAATGGGCATCCAGCATGCTGTCCAACAGATTTTCACGCTGCCAGCGAAAGCGAACGGGGGCTGGCTCGCGGCTGATCTTCTGCAGAAAATGTATGAACGCATCGCTCGCGGCCAAGCCAGACAGACCAGCGAACAAGTGGTAGGGAATGCCTGCGGCATGAGTCAGCCTGCGCGCCGGCCGCTCCATGCTCGCGCCAATGGCAATGGTACAGGAAGACTCCAGCATCTGGCAGGCTGAATCCAGCGGAGTCCCCCCTCTTGTCAAAGGGGAGAAGCCTGTCAGCAGGTGACCGGACAAGGAAGTGGAGATATCGGGGAGCGTAATAACCTCCAGGCCAAAGGAAGCGATAATATCCTTGATTTCCATGACATCTCCGGCAGTCAGATAAGAAGCCGGCAGCAGATTGACCTGCATCCGGCGCTGTTTTCTGGGGGACTTGCCTCCGGCCAACCCGAGTACAGCATCCATTAGGGACTCTACTGTACTACTGTAGCCCGTCTCCAGAGAGCCGTGAAAATCAGGCAGCGATACAGAAAACAGCAGACTGTCTTTCAAGGCCCGTTCTCGCTTGAACGCCTTTACCCTGGACTGAAAATCAACGCCTGCCACCTCGGTGAGGGCCGTGCTGATAACGCCGATGACATCTGGATGGTGTTTGGACCAGATATGATCCAGTGCCTCCTCCAGATTCCGGTCTGCATCAAATATAACGTCCATCTCTTGCAGCGCAGAGGTCTGAACGGCTATCGGCTCTCGAAAATGGCGAGTCAGCAGCGCCTTGGAGAAGGCCGAGCAGCCCTGAGCGCCGTGCAGCAGAGGCATTGAGCGATACATCCCCTGCAGAGCCAGCACGCCCCCCAAAGGCTGTCCTACCTTGAGCGGGTTGATACTGACAGGCTTCGTGGCGGATTTAATCAGCAAATTCCGTCTCCTCCTCCCATGGAGCTGGTTTGGCGGTCAGCTCCCACACCGGATGCTGCAGCGTATGCACAAGCTGTTTCGCCAGAGACAACAGCCCGTCATAGCCCGCATAGGCTTTGTGCCGCTCCTGATTGATGTCCACAAAAGGAATCTGTTCCTTAAGCGCCATATACATATTCCGACCCCCGGCAATGACCATGTCTGCCTTGCGGCTCCGTACGGTTTTGAGAATCTGCCGGGCACCGCCTTCCGGGATGTATTCCGCATCATCCCCGATACGGTCAGCAATCCGGGATACATCCTCGGCAGTGCTCTTGTTCGTGCCTACACCAACCACCTTAATGCCCAGCTCCTGCAAAGCCGTAATGACAGACCAGCTCTTTACACCCCCGGTATAGAGCACTGCCCGCTTTCCTTTCAACTGCTTGCGGTAGGGCTCCAGCTCCAGCGAGAGCCTCATTTCCTCCCGTGCGGCCAGCTTATCCACCCGTCGCTCTACATCACGATCTCCGGTCAGGTAAGCCATCTGGCGCAAGGAATAACTCGTCTCCTTTGCTCCATAAAATGAACCTTCAAAATAAGGAATGCCGTATTTACGCTCCATTTGGACTGCTAGGCCCAGCAAAGCTCGGCTGCATACGACCATGTTGGCCTTGGCACGATGCGCCCATCCCACCTCGCGGAACCGACCGTCCCCGGTAATTCGGGACAGAATAGTCATTCCCGTCTGCCGCATCAGCCGCTCGATATGCCACATCTCGCCCGCAATATTGTATTCTCCGATGAGATTGATATCATGGGAGGTTGTCTGTTCCGGCTCGGTGCTGCCGATAATATGCTGGAACAGCACATCTCCGGCCAGCCGGGTCCCGAGATTCTTGCTACCCACAAATCCCGGACTGTTCACCGGAATGATCGGCGTCCCCATCCGCTCCGATTCAGCCTTGCAGACCCCCTCGATATCTTCACCGGTGAGGGCTGTGACACATGTTGTATAGACAAACACAGCGGGAGGAGCAAAACGGCTGACAATGTAGCGAATCGATTCATGCAGCTTCTGTTCACTACCAAAAATGATGTCCTGTTCTCCAAGATCCGTAGTGAAACCATACGCCGACAGCCCCGGGCCGCTGGACAGGCTGCCTCTGCTCTCCCAGCTATTGCCGAGACACGCAATCGGCCCATGCACCAGATGAGCCGCATCTGCAATGGGGATCAGTGTAATCTGGGCCCCGTCAAAGGAGCAGCCACCCGAAGCCTCCCCCGGCACAGGCCGGGGACAGGGCGTGCTTTTGGGAATTTTGTTGCCGCAGAATACCTCCAGCCTTCCGTTAGACACAGCCGGCTCCATCCGCACACCCCCTTATTTCAGATAGAATCCATTGAATCACAAGCCAAGCTGCCAACTTCCATCTACGCGATACAGCAATTAGCGCACCAAATCAAAGCTATGATCCGGAGCCTGCTCTTCCATGACATCCAGTACGGTATTCACGAATTGGGTAAGCAGATTCAGCGTACCCTGGTAGCCGATAATCGGATAACGATGTAGATGATGCCTGTCGAAGATCGGAAAGCCCACACGGAGCAAAGGAATTTTCGCCTCTTTCGCCGCAAACTTCAGATGGGAGCTTCCAATAGCCAGGTCCACCGGGTCCTGGAACAGTAGCGAACGCATATGCCACAAATCCTGACCGGAATGAACCGTGGCTTCTGCACCGTAAGGGCTGGGCTTCAGCAGAAGCTCTGCTTCCTTCTCAAATTTTCGGTCCCCATTGGAGCAAACAATATGCACCGGCTCCATGCCCAGCTCCAGACAAAAGCCAATCAGGCCAATGAGCATATCCGGGTCTCCCGCCATAGCCACCCGTTTGCCGTGCAGATAAGCATGTGAATCCATCATGGCATCCACAATTCGAGCGCGCTCCTGCTTTAATGCCTCAGGAATCTCTCTTCCTGATAGACGACTGATCTCTTCAAGTAAGCGATCTGTAGCACGGATACCCAGCGGCGTGGAGATGGGGGACACCTGCTGCCCCCAGGTTTGCTTCATATAGCCTAATGTTTTACGAAGAGAGTACTGCTGGATCGCCAACGTGCCAGCAGCATCTGCAGCCTTGGGCACATCCTCAAGCGGCGTTCCCCCGTAATAGTAGCTGTACTCTCCAGTAGCCCCTGAATCAAAATTACTGCTGTGGTCACCCAGAATAGTATACGGTACACCGAACATTTCCAGTATGCGCCGCATTTCCGCAAAATTGCCTGTATACCCGTCAAACCCGAGCAGTACATTCAGCTTCAATTCATGGCCAGGCTGCGGCGTCCGGCCTGACTTGTTATACAGCGTCTCCAACACAGAGCGTAGCATGGCGTCATAACCTGTAATATGTGAACCGGAGAAGCTGGGGGTATTGGCAAAAGGAACCGGCAAATCCTCGGGAAGGGCTCCCTCCTGACGTGCATTAGCCAGAAAGGCGGACAGATCATCCCCGATCACCTCTGCCATACAGGTCGTGCAAACCGCAATCATCTCCGGCTGATACAAGGCTATGCAGTTCTCTATACCGTCAATGAGGTTGCGCATGCCGCCGAATACGGCGGCATCCTCGGTCATCGAGGTGGAGACGGCAGGAACAGGCTCTTTGAAGTGGCGGGCAAGATGACTGCGAAAATAAGCCGTACAGCCCTGTGAACCATGAATGAACGGGAGCGTTTTTTCGAAGCCCAGTGCAGCCATAACCGCTCCCAGCGGCTGACAAGCCTTGGCCGGATTCACGACTACGGCTGTACGGGCAAAATTCTTGTCTTTGTATTCCTTGGTCTTGGTGTACTCCAGGGTGTCGGTAACCTCCTCCGGCGAACACGGGGCCTCGAAGGCTCGTTTTTCTTCACGCTGGCGTACATATTTATCCTGCCGAAACAGCTGATTGTGATCGACAATATTCTGACGCTCGCTCATACCGATACCTCCGCAGTCTGCCGGGACGGCAGCAGGCTCCATACTGGACTGTTTATGGTCATATCCATATCACGTGCAAAAATCTGGAAGCCGTCAAAACCATGATAAGGCCCGCTGTAATCCCAGGAGTGCATTTGACGAAAGGGAATGCCCATTTTGTGATACACATATTTCTCCTTGACTCCGGCGCCCATTAAGTCAATATTCAGCCGCTGGGCCAATTCCTCCAGCTCATAAGCCGCTGGATCATCGTACAGAATAGTGCCTTCCTTTACATCGGGAAATGTCTTCTCGTAATCATCCTTATGGGCAAATTCGTAGCCTGTAGCCACAATTTCCATCCCCAGATCCTCATAGGCACCGATGGTATGCCTTGCCCGCAGTCCGCCAATCAGAAGCATCACCTTTTTACCTTCCAAACGTGGGCGGTATTTACGGATGACCGCCTCCATCTGCGGCATATATTGGGCGATGACCTGCTCACATTTTTCCTGAATCGTCTCGTCAAAGCGGGCAGCAATCGCTCTTAGGCTCTCCATCGTCTTGGTCGGGCCGAAGAAGTTATATTCCATCCAGGGAATTCCGTATTCCTGCTCCATCGTTGTGCACATATAATTCATGGAACGATGACAATGGATCAGGTTGAGCTTGGATTTGTGCGCAATCCCCAGCTCATTGATCGTACCGTCCCCCGACCACTGCGCTATGACCCGCAGTCCCATTTCCTCCAGCAAAATGCGCGAAGCCCAGGCATCACCGCCGATATTGTAGTCCCCGATAATGGAGACATCATAAGGTCCACACTCCTTTAGCTCCCGGCGCCCCATTAGAAAATCGCGGATAGCATCATTGGCAATGTGATGGCCCAGAGACTGACTCACCCCGCGAAAGCCCTCACAGCGTACGGGAATGACCGGAATGCCCAGCTCCTCTGTCATCTTCTTGGCCACAGCCCCGATATCATCACCAATCAGTCCGACCGGACATTCAGATTGCACGGAGATGCCCTTAGCCAGCGGGAACATCTCCTTAATTTCCCTACAGATCACCTCTAGCTTCTTATCTCCGCCGAACACGATATCCTTTTCCTGAAAATTGCTTGTAATCTGCATGGCGGTAAAATTATCGATTCCCAATATCCCATTCGCATAATTACGTCGAGTACCCCAACTGTATTGCCCGCAGCCAATGGGACCATGGCTAATGTGCACCATGTCTTTAATTGGGCCCCATACCACACCCTTGGACCCTGCATAAGCACAGCCCCTTGCTGTCATGACGCCGGGTCGTGATTTCATGTTGGACTTGATGGAACAGGTCCCGCAGTTCACAAGCTCCTCATCCGCGATCTCAAAATGCTTGGTCCGGTCCTTCTTGGCCTTCTTGGGATATACCTCCAGTATCTCCTCTACGATCTGCTTACCCTTATCCACAATACTGCTCATTTGACCTATTCCTCCCTCCTGCGAGCTGCGCGTTCAGCTCCTCCCATCATCACACGATGATTCCGTCATTAAGCCTTCTGGCTACAGCCTACTGCCCGGACGCCTCAGCTTTGTTAATTGCGGTTTCTTCATCCTCAATAATGCCGAATTCCATCAATAGATCCTCCAGCTCTTCCATGGAAATAGGGGTGGGAACCGTTAGCATGTCATTATTCAAAATTTTACCTGCCAGCTCTTCATACTCCGCAGCCTGCTTATGGTCCGGGTTGTATTGAGTTACAGTCATACGGCGCAGCTCAGCGTGCTGGACAACATTATCACGCGGCAAAAAGTGGATCATCTGCGTGTTCAGTCTTCTTGCAAGCTCTGTAATCAATTCCGCTTCCAGGTCCGTATTCCGGCTGTTGCAGATTAAGCCGCCCAAACGCACCCCGCCGCTGTTGGCATACTTCAAGATCCCGCGTGCAATATTGTTGGCAGCGTACATAGCCATCATCTCGCCTGAGCATACGATGTAGATTTCCTGCGCCTTCTTCTCCCGGATCGGCATGGCGAAGCCCCCGCACACGACGTCCCCCAGTACATCGTAGGATACGAAATCCAGCCCTTCGTAGGCCCCCTCTTCCTCCAGAAAATTAATGGCCGTGATAATGCCGCGCCCTGCACAGCCGACACCAGGCTCCGGCCCACCGCATTCCACGTTCAGAATGTCACCGAAGCCCTTCTGGACAACGTCCTCCAATTCCAGGTCCTCCACCGTACCCCTTTCAGCCGCCAGATGCAGCACAGTCTGTTGGGCCTTCGTATTCAAAATAAGACGGGTGGAGTCTGCCTTGGGATCACAGCCTACGATCATAATTTTTTGTTTGAATTTGGTCGCGAGTTGAGCCAGTGTATTCTGCGAGGTTGTCGATTTGCCGATACCGCCTTTACCGTAAAACGCAATTTGTCTCATATTTTTTCAGCCTCCAAAATGTTCAATGGGTAGATCCGAATGACTGCCCTTAACTCCCTTATTACGCTTACTTCCCTTATTGCTCTGCACAGGATACATATAACGTAGAAATTTTACATATTCCAGAACGGATTCCTCAATATCCCCGCCGCATACAATAGGCAGCACGCCAGCTTCCTGCAATGCCTCTTTGGGGGCCTCGCCTATGCCGGCCGACAGCAGCAATGCACAGTCATGCACCATGGAAAGGATCTCCTTCATCGTCTCAGCCTTATCTCCATTGCAATCGGCTTTCCCATGGCAGTAGGATTGCACCTTACGAATGCCTATGAAATTTACGATAATCCCGTCGCTTTCATAGATCATAAATTCCTTGGCACGGCCGAAATGCTGATTCACCTTCCCTCCGCCACGACTGGCCACAGCGATTAGGACTGGCTTTGAGGTAAAGCTCACTTCAGGCTTATCCCCAGATAACGGGCAGCTACATCCAGCCCCGGTTGACGGTTGTTTGGGGTGCGATTGTCCCTCCTTGCGTTCCATTCTCACTCTCACCTTCTCATCCAGTTCTTTCTGAAATTGTGCCCTTGCCTCTTCCTCCATGGGAGGAGCAGCCGCAATGTTCTCCCATGTAAAATCCTGATTGCGATCCTCGCCCAGCAGTCCAATCGCATCCGCCCTGCACTGACGGCAATGGCGCATAATGACAGCTCCCGCTTCAGCACATTTCTCCTGCAGCTGCCGGACCAGGCGGGGACGGGGGGCACGCATCCCTTCCTGCTCATATCGGCTACCAGGTGCGATGATGAGCGGCATAATGTTGTGCAGCACTGCGCCGTGCTCCTTGACCACCCTGGCTACCTCCGGCAGATGGGCATCATTGACTTCGGGAATCAGCACCGAGTTCACCTTGCACAATACGCCTCTCGAAGCCAGCATCTTCAAGCCTGCCAGCTGGCGGTCAATCAACAGCCGTGCGGCCTCCTCTCCTGCATAGCGTTTTCCTTCATCGTAGACCCATCCATAAATACGGCTCCCCACCACTGGATCTACAGCATTGATCGTGATCGTGACATGCGAAATGCCCAGATCTACAATCCTGTCGACATGCCTGATCAAAGTAAGGCCATTCGTGCTGAGACAGAATATGACATCCTTAACTGTCTCACGGACCCGGCGGAAGGTATCGAAGGTCGCCTCCGCATTGGCCAGCGGATCTCCAGGTCCCGCAATGCCGACAACGGACAGCTGCATCAGCTGTGCCGCTACGCCATAGGTCTTGTTAGCCGCCTGCTCCGGCGTAAGCAGTTCACTAACAACGCCGGGACGGCTTTCATTGACGCAATCGAATTTGCGGTTGCAATAATGGCACTGAATATTGCATGCCGGGGCTACTGGAAGATGAATGCGCGCAAAATAGCGATGTGCCTCTTCGTTATAACAGGGATGTCGTCTGAGGGTTTCTAATGCTAAGGGGGTTTCCGAGAGATCAGCTAAAGAGTCCATTCATTCCCTCCTCTCTACGTTATATTCCCTTACATAATTCTCTATTTTGTCTGGAATATAATTACATCTTAGAGACAGGGACAAATACAGTCAATTCACTTCTCCATGAAATCTCTGTTATTTATCCTCATTTCACATATGTGTCAAATTTCACGTTAGGTAATATATCACAACATTTACATGTGCGCGGTTACATTTTATATTCTCAATAACATCAAGACGTAAAAAAAGAGAGTCCGTAAATACGGCTCTCCTTTTGAGATAAGAAACTTTAATTTTTTATTATATATTTTGGGAAATAGTCTCCGCTTATCATTCCTTCACATCTATTTTCGTCCCATCGACTATCGTTCCATCGACTTCTTTTTCATCTACCTCTGCTGCCTCTACTTCATCCGCTTCGTCACTGCTCTCTTCCTCTATTAAGGCTTTTGGCGTGTAGAGCTTGGGAATCGGCACATTCGCCCAATCCATATCGGATGCAAAATAAAAGCTCGTGTAGGACGGCTGGTTATACCCGGTATTTTGACGCGCCACATCCGTGCGATACTGCGGATCATGCATCAACGTGTACAATTTATGCGTTGTAGGCTCGGTGCTCAAATAGATACGAATCACTGAGCTATCCGCTGTACGGACAAGCATTTCCTCGCGCCAATCTCCGAAAATGTCGGCTACCAGCGATGGCGTTCCTTTCGTATAGTTGTTCGTTTTGGTTCCAGTGGCGGTCAACAGTGTACCTCGTTTCCAATCTTCAATGGTTGGGGTTACATCAATTGCGCCGTTTACGATTTGTGTGGTCATATCGGCTGCCCATTTGATACTCATATTGGTACCCGGTATCTTCGTATCCAGCTGTTTACCCGCTGCGGTCCATAGGCCTATGGCCCAAGTCTCCAGACCTCGCTGATCCGGGTCTATGTCACCGACCATTCCCCGACCAGTATCCTTGCCGGAGTATGCGCCGTAAATGATTTCACCCGTTTTGGCATCCCGCAAAGAATAGCCATATGGAGCGTAGGTGCCACCTTCATGTACCATAAAGATTTCTTTGCCGGGACGATCCGGGTCAATATCGGTTACATGCAGCGCATCACCATGTCCCAATCTGGCGGTTTGACCCGGAGTTGCGCTTTCAGGAGGCATGACATCAAATGAGCTGTACAACAGGCTGCCATCATGGTCAATCGTGGCGGAACCGTATACGATTTCGTCCTTGCCGTCACCCTCCACATCCACCACGCTCAAAGAATGCGCTCCCTGTGTGGTCAAGGTGCCAAATTTCGGGTCCGTTCCATCACGCCCGTGCGGACTATCGTTAAATGGATTGGTCATCGGTGCCCAGCCACTGTCCACCATCCAATGTTTTTGGAGATGGCGGCCATCCCATGTGTAGGTGGCCAAGGTGGAACGCGTATAATAGCCGCGTGCAAATACGGCGTACGGCTTGCGTCCGTCCAGGTAAGCCACACCTGCCAGGAAGCGGTCTACACGGTTGGCGGGTTCAATTCGGGCCATAGCGTAGTCGCCCCACATGAGGCCATCGTCATGACGCTCCGGCTCATAGCGGATGGTATCCAGCTCAGCACCCGTTTTCCCCTTGAAAATCGTCAAATACTCCGGTCCATCGACAATAAAGCCCTCGAACTCTCTCAGCTTGTTTTTGTCGCTCCGTGATGGGGCATATACATCCATAAAGTAGTCTGTCAGGCTTTCCGCATCCTTTCGGGATAACGGATAACTGTACTTCGGAGCGATGCCAAAGCATTCCTCCAGCGTAGCAGGCCATTGTCCCTTGACCACTTCTTCATGCTTCGTCCAGTTCATGAACATGTTCACCACATGCTCATAATAATCCGAACGACTCAAACGGTAATCGTCCTCATGTGTAATCCCTGCTTTGCGATCCTCACGTGGCAGAGTAATATACTTTTCTTTTTTCGCCTTGCCCTTCTTATCAAAAGAAATCGTTTTGGTCCCTGGAGCCGTTTTGAACATCAGCTCGGCTTTACCATCGCCATCAAAATCGTACACCATCATCTGTGTATAATGCGCACCTGATCGAATATTCACGCCTAAGTCGATCCGATACAACAGCTTGCCTTCGGCCGTATACGCATCGACATACGTATTTCCGGTGTACCCCTTCTGAGATACATCTTTGGAGTTCGACGGATCCCATTTTACAAAAAATTCATATTGCCCGTCTCCATCCACATCCCCCACACTCATATCGTTGGCCGAATAAGTATAAGATTCACCTGCGGGTGTTACGCCATCGCCAGGCTTTTGGAGAGGAAGTTCATAGTAACCCTGTTGCCATGGCTTCACTTTGGCGCTACGATCCTTTTCCCGTCCATTAACGACTGAAGCTACTCTATATACCGATTTCCCATTTCCTTCCTTATCTACATAGTTGGTGCTGTCGGTCACTGTCGCGATCTTCTTACCGTCACGGTATACGTTAAAGTCCGCTCCTGTCAGCCCTGTTGAACCGTAGCCATTCACTTCTTGAGCCAATAACCGCCAGCTTAAAAATACCCCCTCCTGTGTCACCGCAGCTACCAGTCCGCGATCCAGCTTTTCCAGCTGAATGCTGCCGCTACGGTTCTGTTCAACTGCAATGGCTGATTCCGCCTGTAGTGTCGGTTCGGACAAATCTTCCGCAGCCACTCCTCCAGTCGTGCCCGTCATCGCCAGCATGGTTGCCAGCGCAGCGGTCAAGGTTCCCTTTCGCCATGCGCCTTTCCTTTGAGCCATTCAAGTCGTCCTCCTCAATTGTATTGTGATGACAAGCAAGTACGCCAAAATGATTGCGCTTACATAAATTAATTCCCTATTATTATAGTTTTGCCGTTCCCCCAAACGCGTTTAAATATCCGAGGATTTCTCTACACAAAACCGTGTTGTTTACTCATTCCAAATAAAATAGCCCCCACCAAACCTATATGAAAACGGCATGCTAAGGGCTGAACACCGCCAAACTCCCCATGAAGACAGAGGAAGTAGGCAAAATCATATTCGCATAAACTCAAAAGGAAATATAAAAAAACGGACAGTGGATTGTTCCCATTGTCCGTTTTTTTATATTTCCTGCTAGTTATGGATTAGGATTTGTCTTGATTACTACAAGCTAGTGAGGGACAAATGAACTGAAATCGTCCCTACTCGACTGATCCGCATGATAAAATACTACATCCCCGTCCTGTAAATGAAAGGTATGCCCGTACGGGTCCTTTATCTCTCGGCGGTAACCCTCCAGTTGCCACTGGTTCAATAGCGGGCCATTTATATACTGTAAATGCGGATGCTCGGTGTCACCCTGACGCAGTGACTCCAAATTAAAGCGAACGACGATAAAGCCTGTTTTCTTGAATATATCCGTATGCTCGTTAAGCTCCTGACGGCGACTGACCTCGCGCAAATCTGTGCCTTTGGTGACTGCGTACACATCAGCAGGCAGGCTATATTCACCATACCAGCGCTGAATCGACGCATTAGCGCGATCCACATTGACCCCATCCGGCAGGTCTGTCTTCGGACCCATCAAGGTACGCACAGCCGCAGGCAGCACCAGCCAGTCGTAACGTCCAATCCAGGTCTTGCTGCGTGCAATACGGTGGGCATACAGAGAAACATAGCGTTCCAGCGTCGACTGGCTTTGCTCTGCTTCACTCAGCTCATGCTTGTATTGGTAGGCTGACGTGTCCTGCATTTCCTCCATCGGCACATTGCGCAGCCGTTCATTCAAAATAACATATCGCTTCTCCCGGTCCTCCGCCGATCCCAAACGGATAAATTTTCGGCTGCTGGAATGTGTATACAGATCCACCTCTTCCCGCTGTCGCCCATCCTTGCTCACCCAATAGAACGATGGCGTGATGCGAATACCGTCCTTGGCGCTAAACATATTGCCTTTGGTTTTGAGGTCAAACTTGAAATGGTAGCCTGTCTTGACTGCCACATTTGCATAACCTTCATGTGGGTGACTGCCGGGACGAATGGGCAAGGTGAATGGCTCCTGGTTCCCTCTCGGTAACCCGTCAATATTGCCAAGCCCCGTCCAATAGGACAGGCCGCTATGCGTCGGGCTCCCTTTTCGTTGCCGAAACACCCGCTCCCAATGGTAATCGGCAATATCCGTGATATGAAAATCATACATCCGTCCGATGACCTCTATATTTACCACATCATTGGCGACATGATGGGCGATATCCGTGTTGGCATGGCGCTGTTCGGTGAACCCGTCCGGAGCATTTTCGGCAATGGTACGGAACTCAACTGTGTAGTTGCCTTCATCCACCCACACGGGAAGATAAAAGTCTGTGTTGAGCTGCAGCACTGGAATGTCGATCCAGGTATCCCGCGGATAAAAATGCGTCTTTCCTTTGTCGTACACATCGAACGGAAAGCGAACCTGCTTGGTTCGTACATATTTGGCATACTCCCGATCACCATAGCCAGGAATATTCAAATGTGGACCTGCTGTTGAAATCGTCACCCGGAAAGGTCGCTCCAAAATAAGTGCGGATCGACCTTTCGTAGGTTGGGTTTTCTGATTATGAGCAGCATCGTCCGACACTTTAGACAGATTCACTACGGGAGTGTGGACAGTCACCGTATTAATTCCCTGTATCGGGAACGTTTTATCCGCACCTCCATTGATATTTCCTTTGAGAATAGCGTAAGTGATGTCACCGCTGCTGGGCGTATTGGGTTTATTGATCTTATGCTTTTCAATCATATGGCCCGGGCTGTACAGGATATCCGACCCGATTTTTACGGGTTCAGGGATTTTGCCAGGAGTCGGTCCCTTTTCCTTGACACGCTGGTGGTCCATGATCGTTTGACCGTTGAATTTCACAGTATCGTTTTCAACTTCCACGTCTGGTGTAGCCTTCTGGGCCACAGGCTCCAGTGATCTTTGTTCATTGGGCACCTTCGGCATACTCTTGCCGCCATAAATATAAAGTGAACCCCCATCGACGATGCCCGGAGAAGGAGCCGGATAGTATTTTCCGTTGGTCGCTGATTCTACAGACGGCGGCGTGTAATTCCTTGGTGGAATCGTAATACTACCTCCCGGCAGTGCATAGTTGCGTAGCTGCGCGTTCTTGATACCGTACACCTCAAGGTTGTCTATCACCCAGTAGGAGTACGGTTTCACAATTTCGTATTTGTAATACTCCACGACCTTCATGTGCCGGGTATCGTTGATATCTTCCCATTCCAGATCATACGTGCGCTTCAGCTTGACGTTGTAGGTGCACTCGCCTTTGAGCTGTTGGTAGGTGTTTTGAAACAGGTAATTCCGGGCCAGCACGTTTCCGTACAGGCTTTCAGAAGTTGGAATACCCTTGGCTACATCAAAACGTGACGCGCCTCGCTGATCGGCTTTAATAACGGCAGATACTGTCGGGTCCAATTCGGCAGTTTCCAAGCGCAGACCTGGAACAGGGCGGGAGCAGACAACACCTTTTGTTGGCTGTTCATGATCTTGGCAATCTGAGGGTGCTCCCTCTTGGCTTTCTCCAGGCTTCGGACAGCCCTGAGTTTCTTTGTAATACAAATAAGCGGTAAACTGTTCAAAAGAACCGTCATAGGTAAATCCGGGTACAATTCCCGGCAAAATATCTCCGCTTGGCGGTTTACCTGTCGTGCTTTTCTTATAACCCAAATACTCATATTTCGGGTTGGTTGGCGGGGGAAAATCATACGGTTGATCAGCTTTTAGTTCATCCTCTATTGGTTCAAATACGTTGTTAAGTGATTTTCCATCAGTGGTAAAATGCTTGACGATCAGACCACTCTCCAGTTCGATCTTGAACAGGATGGGCTGGTAGATGCGCCAGGCTTCTACTTCCTTTGCGCAGGTGGGGCAACTCTCCTCTTTTATATTCTCTGCTTGAACTTCTGGATTTAACCTTATGTTTACTGTAATCGGAATAATCGTGGTATCCGTACCAATTCCCTGTTTCTGGAATGGACGAACATCCTTATCATAATCTGTGCCTTTACTCATCGAGTAGGCATATTGTTCGTAGTTATCAGAACGGGATTCTCTAAAGTATTCTGGGTGATTCTCATTGTCATTTTTCGTATACAGGCTTGCTGTAACTGCCTTGATTTTACGACCCGGAAAACTAAATTTATAGGTAAATGTGGCTTCACCCTGCATGTTCTTATAAGGTTCCTTGCCGCCGTCTGTAACCCATTTACCCGCGGTATTCTTCCACATGTCGAAGTACATCATGCCGACAAAGTAACGGTCATTCTTGTCTGCAAAGTAGGACAACGGTGTAATTTCCGTATCGGCTACTGCCTTATTTGTGAGAAAAGAAAAAGGTGGGAACTGCAACAGTAGCAGTACCCCCACCAGCAATACGGCCAGAATGCGTTGTGCCTTCTTCATGCGTTTAATTACCTTTCCATGGGTTCACCATCATCGGAATATACTCCCTTGACGCTAATCCGAATGCAATATAGTCAATGTCTTGGAGTTTAAAAGATTTATAATTTTTTATGCCTTGAAAGAGTTCGTCTCCAGACGAATAAATTGGGTAATAGATCATCTTTGTACCATCCCCATTGTCTTTTGTCATTGCTCTAAAAGGAGTGCGAAGACGGGTATCATTGTATTTGGTAATGAAAAAAATGCTGCCTGCTGTAGACTTCGTTTTTACCCTTATTTGGAGATATGGTACGCCGCTATGCGCCGTGAAAGGTTCAACAGAATAAATATCGTTCAGTAGCTTAATAGGCAAATCAGATTGCTTGAAGGTCACTATTTTGTCGTATGGCTTGCCTGCAACATCATTAATGAGGTTGGGAATTGTGCCAATCGCCTTCTTATACGGCTCGATACTTACCGCCTTATGCCCCGTATCCTCCAGAGCAGCAATTTCCTTCTTTCCAATCCAGACCCAGCGACTAACTTTATCCCACTCCACCGTTTGTCCCAGACCCTCACTTACCAACCGCAGCGGCACAAAAGTACGGTTTTGCTTCAAAATAATCTTTGTCTCATACGTTTTGGTCTGCCCATCCACGGTAGCGGTGTTTTGACCCACTGTCATGTTAACAGCATGGGCATCATTTTTAATCGACACAGCCAATTGACCGCCTGTTTTCTCCCAGCCTACCTTAGCCCCTAGCGCTTCGGATACAAAACGAATCGGAACCATCACATAATCGTTACTATCCTGAAAAGGTTTAGCATCTGGAAACTGTATTTTTTTCGCGTTTAACAAGACTTCAATGGGCTTGGTGCTGCTTGCCGCCTCCGTCGTTGGAATCGTAATTGTCGCGCCCCATAGCAATGTGACTGCGGTCAAACTCAACATCCATTTTTTCATACTCATCTCTCTATCCCCTTTGTCGGCTTAAACTTTAAACTATGTATATCATCTCTAATTTCATAAACTTATCGCATCCCCACTTTCGGAAAATACTGGATACAACTTATATATTATAGGGTTTCCCTCTTACAAAATCTATAAGAAAAACTTCTAATACAAAGTATTCCAAACAAATAGACTCTATAAAGCAATCCCTCCCCCTCAATCATAGAACTGACTCATTAAAAAGTTTTATATTTCCGCAAAATATCAACAAAAAAGGGCTGCCTCTCCCCTATGAAGGAAGAAACAGCCCGTGTGCTTCACGCGCAAAAAACTATGAATATATCAACTCATACCACCATATGGATTATTCCAGCATCATCCAATATTTCTTATATCATAAATCATACCGGACGAAAAATCAAACGTTACTTTTTTCTCACGAAACATTTCAAAGATCATTCATGTATACCTGAACTTCCAGCTTAATAGAGTTGCTCATACAATGTTGACCATCCTCCCCAAACAATCTGCGGATACGCTGAATGACCCCGACTGCAGGACGCCACTGCTGGAGCAAATCCAGTAGTAGATACTCCCTGTACCCTGTACAATGGCTCCAATGAACGATGGCGATGAACGGCTTCCTCCTCGCTAGTCACCGGCTTGAGCCAATAATCGACCGCTTGAAGCGAGACTGCCTGACGAATATACGTCATAGATTCGTACCCTGTCAGGAATAATAACGGGGTCTGCTGATCCTTTTCTCGAATGGTTTTTGCTACGTTCAGTCCACTCATATCCGGTAAATTAATATCCAGTAAAATCATGTCCGGTCGCTCCTCCGTATACAAACGTAATGCCGTTGCGCCGTCCTCCCCTTTCTTATTCGGTTCAAATGGGTGCCAGTAAGGTAACTGAGGTGTACTGACCCGGCTCGCGCTTGTCACGGACAGTCCATATTGCGGAACATAATGCCGATGGCGTTCATGCACATTGCGCACCACAAAGCCAATAGCACTCCCCCGTTCCGCATCCAGCGACTTCCGGATATCGTTCAGACGCTCGGCTCCAATATCGCCCCCATCATCACTGACCGTCAAACGCAACATATCTCCTTCCCTTGTACCGGATAACATGATATAGCCACGGTCGGTGCGCCCTTCTAAGCCGTGGTAAATAGCATTTTCCGGCGAGCAGCTGGATGATTAGTTGGGTACATAAATCCGCAAATATCCTCCTCTACCTCGCAAATCCACTCGAGCGAATTCCTAAACCTGAACTGCTGCACCTTCACATAGGCGCTTACATGCTCGACTTCCTGTCCCATACTGATTTGCTCTCAGCCATAACTTAGCGAGATGCGAAAACATTTACCGAAGGCACCGATTACCTCTGCCATATCCTGTTGCCCATTTGCCAAAGCCATTCCCATCGACCGCCATTAATCGGCTCAATTGAAGCAGGGAGCGACGAATCGTGTCACTTAGCCGATAAGACACCATCCAGCCCAGCATCAATGCAATCAAAAAAGTCCAGATGGTCCAGGCACCAATTTTCCGCGCATCCTCAAACAGCACGGACTGATCGACTTTTTGTAGAAGCGTCCATTGTCCCTCGTTTAACGGGCCATAGGAAATCATCGTCTGGCGGCCGTTCCATGTTCTCGATTCCTTCGTAAGCACATACAGCCGATTTGGCAATCTGCCGCAATTCCGGCTTGGTCTCCAGCGTAGACTGCACGTCAGGATTGCTGAGAATAGCATTGGTCAGGTCATTCAAGTCGGAGAGCGTCGCATTGACGTAATTTTCACTCATTTGCCGGGACTGCATAGCCAGTGCTTCCTGCTTGCACCCAGAAATGTAATCTTGCTCTTGCTCATACTTTTTCCCCCATTCACATTTTGTTCGCAGCTTTGCATTCCAAATGCAAGGATACCCACCGCCACTCTCCCCTTTATAGGAGGAAAGTGACGATGGGAAAGGTTACTCATGACTATGTGTTGTTGACTCCCATTCAGGATACCCCCGCTAATTTAGCGGAGCTGATAGGCCGAGGCGGTAAGGCAGATGTTACCGAGGGTGTCGTAATTGGCGGAGTTACTGAAGTTTCCGGACTAACCGGCGTTACCGCTGGAGCTGGAGCCGCAGCCCCTGCCTCAATCACGGTTACCTTCGCAATTGCCTTTAACTCTGTCCCTTCTACATTGCCCTTCAACTCAAACGAACCTGGAGCAGCGTACTGTGCAGGGTCTATATCTTCCCATTCCACAGCCACCCATTTGGTGGAGCCTTCACCATACGTAGCTTCCACTACGCTTGGCAGTTCGGGTTTTTCACCCGCACGAGTCGTCACGTTTACTTCTTTTAAAGCCGTAATTTTCTCGACTCCCGTTAGGCTTTGTGCTGTACCGGAGACCAAACCTGCTACCTCAGAAGCATTCAAAGCACGGCTGTAGATCCGGAATTCATCCACCAGACCATTGAAATAAGGATCAGGGTACTGAGATTTGCCGATAAAATTATTTTTGGTCTGTCCCAGACTGGTAGGATTCAGGGTCAAGTTGGTATTGCGTCCCACTTCTTTTCCATCCACGTATAAAATACCTGTGGAACCTGAAAGCGTGACCGCAACATGCTTCCATACGCCTGTCGGCAGTACAGGGCCTTCAATCGTCTGCTCCTGTCCCTGCCCGTTGCCTTGATTGGTAATGGCAAACAGCATGGTATTTCCTGCTTTAGGCGTCAGGAACATATATTCATTCGTCCCGGAGCCGAAGTCAAAGATCCGTACATAATCGCTCAGGCTGTTCGCTTTGACCCAGCCGGATACGGTCAATTGCTGTGCACGACTGACAATACCCACCGGAAGCTGCACGTAGCTGTCCTTGCCGTTCAGGCTGACAGCATTGCCTGTTTTACCCGCAGCCCATGCAGCCGTTCCCTTCACGGCAGCATCATTGCCACTGTCCGATGAATCCGCAACTACAGAACCGCTTGTTTCATCAAACTTGTAAACTGCAAGCTGTTCAAGTAACGGAGCGGCCGGTTCAGCTACCACCGTTACTTTAGCCTCCGCTGACAACTGAGAATCGCTGGCTGTCAGCTTGAACACATACGTTCCTGGCTCGGAAACGTCCACCTTCGTGCGCAGCGATGCTTTGCTGCTGAATGTGACCTTCGCGTCCTGCGGTCCTTCAACCAGACTCCATTCGCTTGTCACCTTGCCTTGTGGAAGTCCATCATCCGTAGCTGTGCCTTTCAAAATGATTTGATCCGGCAGCTTCACCTTCGAATCTTTGCTAGCGTCTACAACAGGTGCCTTGTTCGGATCCGGTGTGGTTGGTGTCAGCTCTACCGTGTAGGAGGAAGCTGTTCCAATCTCCAATTTAAGCTTGTTCGAAGGTGCATACGCATTAAATTTCCCTTGTGATTGACCGCCTACTTTAACCAAATACGTTCCTTTCTTCAAACCGTCAAATGTAACGTACGTAGAATGAGCTTGGCCTGGCGTTTGATTTTTCAACTGAAGCCATACATAATCCTTGGAAGTTGCCAGCTTGGCTTCTGTATACTGATCCTTTTCCAGCTCGATATACATCTTTTCCGTAATCAGATTGATTCGCTTGAACAAACCGTCCAGCGGCTTGATCGTATACACGTTGCCACTTTTACTCACCTCTGCACCGTAGCCCGTCAATCCAAAAATCGGATCCATCGCGATATCAGCGCTTAAGGTTTTGAGCGCACCGAACAATCCGAGATCAGCCTCACCACTCATGCCGCGCCAGCCGTTAAAGAGCGGAACATTTTTACCGCCGCCAGTGCCGTTCGTGCCGTTATTGCCTTTTTCCGCTTGATACGTCCATGCGACCGCCCCGATGTTTTCAGGGTCCGAGCTGATTTGCCCGGAGTTAATCGCTCCGACATTGGCAATTTTAGCTGCATAGGACAACCGTTGTTGTTCCTCACGGTGATTGTCCTCATGATGGCGAATCCAGTCATCCATCGCATATCCAGCAAGCGAAGTCGTGTACTGGAAGTTAAACCAGTTCTCCCCGGTAATCGTCACCGGATCGGTGTAGTAGTACCATACGGGCATGTGACCGCGTGCCGCACGGGTTTTGGCATTGATTTTACCCATCATTTCCAGGGCTTTACTTTGCTCGCCCTCTGTATCTATATTCTGCTTGGCTAACGTATATACAGCTTCTTCCCCTGTATTGTCATAGCTATATTCAGAACCATAAGGATACTTTGTATTTTTAAAATTGTTATATTTACGATCCATTTTTTCCTTAAGATCATTCGCTTCATCATCATAGCCTTCATCATGAAGTGCCTGAATAATATCCGGTGTGGTCAGTTCGCCCATCAAACCTGTTTCCCAGTTGTACGCGACTGGCCCTTCATACAATGCTTTGAAAATGTTATACGCCCGCAGCAAATACGTTTCCTTTGGATGCTTGTAAGTAACAAGATCCGGGTATTCCTTGGCAATCTTGTACATGCTGAAATACGTGTTGTATACATGCGGATAAGCATACCCTCGATAGGTCGGTGTATCGTTAGGCTCTGGCATCAAGAAATCATGAATTAAATAATCCTCATGATGTCCGTTCATCAGATTCGTCCAGATCGCCGTTTCCAAATAATCGTCTACGGCCCGCACCTCTTTAACGACCGGAGACAGTGTGTTTTTCTCAGCCAGGAACTGTCCGTGCGTCAGACCCCAATCGTCTCCCCAGCCCCAGTAGCCGTTGAAAATGTTCCGTTTGGATTTGGTATGCATCATCCAATCGTCAAATACCTTGTCGCGCAGATCACCCGGTACATTCCATTGGGTTTTGTCGACCATAAATGTAGCGTGCCGTTGCAGCGCTTGATCAATCGGCTCGATGGCATAAAATTGTAGAACCGTTTTGCTGCCATTGCCGTATTCTACCGTTATGAAATTCGGACCCAATTTAGTAAATTTCAATTCATAAATGTGGTGTCCTCCAGCCTTGCTATCCGTCTCTGGAATAACGGTTCCGTCGGGATAGGTTACTTTGCTGATCGCCTGCTTGGAGCGCAGGTCCACCTTCGCCTTTTGATTCGTAGGCACGATCATGCCAGGTACGACTGTTGTATCCACCAAGTTTTCTTGGTACAACGTATCTTTTACATCATGCTCGTCCTTCACAGCCAGAAACTTGAAGCCATAGTTTTTGCTTTGACCGGGATTCAGGATCAGGCTTGTATTGGGCAAATAGCCCCGGTTGGTGGACTTGATGACATTGGAATGAATATAAAATACATTCAGCCCTTCCAGCCATTTACCTTCATTGGCCGGATTCCAGGCCCATTTGCTGCCCGGATGCTCCTCATCCCGCCAGTGATCCTGATATTCAAAACCCGCACCTGTTGTCGAATCAGGAATCAGCAAAAGGGAAGAGCCAATGCCGCTGGGACGCCCAGCTGTAATATAGGAGCTGTTATTGCCGACAAAGGAATGCGTCACCACTCTAGTTTCGTAGATCGCATCACCATTAGTCCATTGCTCATTGAAAGGCAGAGGCAAACCGAAATCGCCAATCTCCAATTTTTTCCCACTTGTATTCTGTACCTGTATATTCCACAACACCGAACCATTCGACTCTGCCGAATACGTTTCGATGACTTTAAAATTGCGTATGCCTTCTGCATTAGTAGAGTTCTCGTACGTGACAGTGACACGGTTACCACTGGTTGTGATCTTGCGTGCGTCTGCCGACTTGTTCGTCCATGCTTTCGTCCAGCTACCTCCATCCAATCGATACGTGAACATCAGCTCCCCTAGCCACTGATGATCTGCGGTGTTCTGTTCAGGTGTTACCGTTGCGTTCATGACATACTCTGTCGGAAAAGCATCTCCCTTGATACGTATGGATGAAATTTCGCCATGCTCGCCTGTCTGAATCGTCAGCTTGTCATTGGATAGTTCATGGGCCTCTGCCGTATGCACTCCAAACAACACAGACGCTGTGGTTAAAAATAAAAACGCCGCCAATATTCCCTTAAATTTCATCAACACGGCCTCCTTTTGGATTTCGGGGTCCTGATTTGCTTGCCAATCACCTGAAGTCTCTTCATTTCGCCGCAACCTCCTTGGAAATGTAAGCGTTACAACTCTATTGTACAAATCCTTGTCCATTGGTAAAATCAACATTTTCAACCGATTTATATAGGATTTCAACCTTTCGAGACCACCACTTTATCATTGAACTATCGTTTCTCGTTAGTTCAATGTTTTAATTCTACTTTAGTCCCAAAAATTTAATTTCAGTAATTATATGTTTCGCGCTGAGGGTGCTTCTCTATAGACTGGATTACAAAACGCATTTCTACTTTGATGCGAAATCCATTTCTTGGCTAGATCGATACCTTGACGGAGACGATGCTGGAGCAGAGAAGTAAATAAGTTTACTAAGGAAACCGCAGAATGCATGACAGGAATGTCATACCTTGCAGTTTCTTTTATAAGATTCGCTTCTGCTGCCAGAAGTAGAGTATAGTAGGAGTAGTTGAAAAAATATTCCAGGAGGCTACAGCCATGTCACAGGATATCTGGATTAACCTGCCGGTCAAAGATGTTGAGAGGTCAACTGCCTTTTTCAATGAGATTGGATTCCATGCGGTGAGCGTTGGTAACGAGAGATCCAAGCTTGCCATAGGCCAAACAACGATTCTGCTGTTCCCGGATGCGGCGTTTGAGCAATTCACAGGTTCTAAAACCGCAGATACTTCCAATACCGCAGAAGTAATATTTTCCATTGGCGCTGAAAGCAGAGAAGAAGTAGATGCCTTTATTCAAAAAGTAGAGTTTGCCGGAGGAAACATCTTTGGCAAGCCGAGTGAAATTGACGGCTGGATGTACGGCGCAGGATTTGCCGACCTGGATGGTCACCGCTGGAACCTGCTGTACATGGATGAGAGCAAAATGCCGAAACGCTAATATGAAAACGCCGGTCACCTGCTTAAGGTGACCGGCGTTTTTTACACCCTTATAATCTCATATCAGTAATTCAAATCAAAATGGTTGCTTAGAAGGAAAAATTCGTGGGTTAAACTTATACAAATCACCTGGGTTAGCCCGTATTAATTTATTGGTCTTACATAAATAATCAATATTAACGCATATTTGAACTAACCTGCCCGTTAGCTGAATAGACTGCCGAATCATGCCAGCATCTATATTATTTGAACTATCGTCTTCCGTTAACTTAAACTACCTTTGAAAGCTAGCGCCGAGTATCCCATCTACCATAATGATTAAGAAAGCAAAGAGAGAGTTGACTGCCTTCTTTTCGTCTGAATATACCTCGATTACTTTAAAGTGCTTATGTCACTTTAATGTGCGTACTTCCTATGTATGGTTAGTTGATGCAAAATAATGTTGTACAAAGAAAGAATAGTACAGAAGGAGCTGAAACACTATGAATAATGAATCTACAACAACACGCAAAGTCGCCTTGGTCGTAGGTGCGAATGGTGTTATCGGTCGCAACCTCATTGATCACCTCATCTCTCTTCCTGATTGGGACGTGATCGGCGTATCGCGTCGCGGTGGAGAATCTAGCAACCATGTTCGATATGTGGCTGCGGATCTACTCAATATAGACGATCTTCACGAGAAGTTAAGCGATTTAACTGGGGTAACACACATTTTTTATGCTGCTTACCAAGACCGTCAAACTTGGGCTGAACTTGTTCCACCGAACCTCGCCATGTTAGTGAACATCGTAGAAGTGATCGAACCAATCGCGCCAGGCTTGAAACATGTCAGTCTGATGCAGGGATATAAGGTATACGGCGCACATCTCGGCCCGTTCAAAACTCCTGCTCGTGAGACAGACGCTAATCACATGCCTCCTGAGTTCAATATTGATCAGCAAGATTTTTTAGAACAACGGCAAAAAGGTAAGGCTTGGACTTGGTCTGCACTCCGTCCTTCTGTAGTCTGCGGCTTCTCGCTTGGAAATCCGATGAACCTCGCAATGGTCATAGCGATTTACGCTTCAATTTCGAAGGAACTTGGAATACCTTTGCGGTTTCCAGGTAAGTCAGGAGCTTACAACAGCCTCTTGGAGATGACAGACGCTGGGCTTCTCGCAAAGGCAACAGTATGGGCGGCGACCGACGAGCGCTGTGCGAATCAGGCATTCAACATTACGAACGGCGATCTGTTCCGTTGGAATGAGTTATGGCCGAAGATCGCTCAATACTTTGGTATGGAAACAGCCCCTCCGTTGCAAATGTCTCTGGACGTTGTCATGGAGGACAAGGAGCAGCTTTGGAACAAAATGGTTGAGAAGCATGGGCTTGCTCGGAATTCCTATAAAGACGTTTCCTCTTGGCTATTCGGCGATTTCGTGTTTGCATGGGATTACGATTTTTTTGCCGACGGAACTAAGGCTCGTCGTTTAGGCTTTCACGAATTCGTCGATACCGAAGCAATGTTTATGAACATCTTCAACGACTTCCGCAAGCGTAAAGTCATCCCGTAAACTACCGTATAAAATAAGAAAGCCGACCTTGTATTGGGTCGGTTTCTTAACTGTTATTCACGTCTGTAAGCATTGGATTAGCAAGAACAGTAGCCTTTCCCTCGTACTTTCTCTCTATATGCGAATCCCCCCAACGGCACATCAGATGTAGGAGTTCCTTTAGACTCCAGCCGTAGTCTGTCAACTCATACTCAACTCTAGGTGGTACCTGATTATAAGAAATACGTAAGATGACGCCCTCTTCTTCAAGCTCCCGAAGGTGCTGCGTTAACATCTTTTGAGTAATTGCGGGAATCAAGCTCTTAAATTCATTATTACGTTTCTTACCGAATGTCAAATGAAAGAGAATAACAGGTTTCCATTTCCCACCAATTACCTCTAAAGTTGCCTCAACTGCGGTGTTGTAAATTTTTTCAGTCTTTTTCACACAACTTGCCCCTTTTCGAATATTTCGAAACAGGTCATTGGTAACTCCTGATGAATTGGAGATATTAAATGTCCCTATTAAACATTATAACGACAACCAAATTATTAGGCTATCCTGCCCGTTAGTTGAACCCCGAATTAAATTAAGTTTTGCTTACATTCCGTAAAAGTATTTCCCTAATACTAAGGATTTTATATGCAAAAAGTAACTTTGAACAATGGGATTGAGATGCCTATACTCGGTTTTGGTGTTTATCAGATCCAAGATGCAAATGAATGTGAACAAAGCGTTTATGACGCTATTATGGCAGGCTATCGGCTGATTGATACCGCTGCCTCTTATCTAAATGAAGAAGCAGTTGGCAGAGCGATCAAACGTAGTGGCGTGGCAAGAGAGGAGTTATTTATCACTACGAAACTTTGGGTTCAGGATACTGGTTATGAGCGTACAAAAAAGGCATTTGAAAAATCACTGGAAAGATTGCAGTTGGATTATTTGGATTTGTATTTAATTCACCAGCCATATGGAGATGTGTTTGGTTCTTGGCGCGCTATGGAGGAATTGTATCGTGATGGAAAGGTCCGTGCAATCGGCGTTAGTAACTTCCATGAGGATCGCCTGATCGATTTGATTATTCATAATGAAGTAGTTCCTGCCGTAAATCAGGTTGAAACTCACCTATTCAACCAGCAAATTGAACATGCAAAATTTACGAAAGAGAATAATGTTCAGATCGAATCCTGGGCGCCTTTTGCTGAAGGGAAAAACAACTTGTTCCAGCATGAAATATTGGTATCCATAGCTGAAAAATATAATAAATCCGTTGCTCAGGTGGTTTTACGCTGGTTGGCACAAAGAGAAGTTGTTGTGATTCCAAAGTCTGTTCGTAAAGAGAGAATTATCAAAAACTTCGATATCTTTGACTTCGAGTTAAGCCAGGAGGATATGGAGTCGATTACTACGTTAGATACGAAACAGAGCCTGTTCTTTTCACATCGCGATCCTGACATGGTGAAATGGATCAGTACCCGTAAACTCGATATCTAACCCTCTTTCAAAAGATCCCCGTAGGTTTTGATTACGCCAAAAGAACCAACAATTTAGGGTAAACGTAAACCTAATTGAAACCGCCCATCCAATAACCGGATGGGCGGTTTTTACATACTACTTCTCCTTCTCCTGCTCCTTTATCACCTGCTCAATCCCCAACAGAATCAGCTTCAAGCCGAACTCAAACGCCCCGTCGGTTCCCATCAGATTGAACAGCCCGTTCGTGAACATCCTCCGAAACAGTCCCACATCCGTCTCGCTCATGGAGTCCAGAAGGCGAATCATCTCCTCACCCGGATGCGCTTTCTGGTCCTTAAAGATAGCGGAGACATTGCGCTCATGCTGATAATCGTCTAGAACGAAATAGAAGACATAGTTCACAAGCGTAGTAACCACTTGCATTTTCTGCTCTTGCTCAAGCGGCGTCGATTCCACGCAGAGCAGCATACGGTTGGTGAACCGGATGCTGTCCGGTTCGTGGGGCAGCGTCATCATCATGAGCTGCGTGGAGCAGGGATATCGGCTGAGCACGTTCCGTACCGTTACCGCAAGCCCCGTCAGCTGCTCCTTCCATTCCCCCTCGGAGTGGAACTCTTCCAGAATCATTTTCGATACCTGGTTGGCCAGACGCTGGTAGAGATGCTGTTTGCTCTTGAAGTACCAGTACAGAGAGGGAGCCTGAATCCCTAACCTGTCGGCCAATCGTCTCATGCTTAATTTCTCGATGCCCTCCTCTCCAAGAAGCTCCCACGAGGTTTCCAAAATCTTATCCTCCGAAATCTGAGGTTGCTGCTTTTTCATGTCATCCGCCCTTTTATCTAACAGTGTAAGTTTATGCTTTACAGGTTCATTGGTTCATGATACCATCTAACACTGTAAGGCACAACCTAACAGTGTTAGACTGGAAGGCAAAATAAATAGAGAAAGTAGTGATCCGCATGGATGCAGAAAACCTCCATTACTTTGAAAAAGCACCGGTCGCAAAAGCCGTAGCTCACTTCGCTATACCAATGATGCTAGGCACGTCAATGAGTGTCATTTATTCCATCTTGAATGCCTATTTCCTTGGTACACTTCACAATACTGCCATGTTAACCGTACTCGCACTGACCCTGCCGTTATTCGCAATCATTATGGCGCTAGGCAATTTGATTGGCATGGGTAGCGGTACATTCATCTCCCGTTTGCTAGGAGAGAAAAAATATGATGAGGTAAAGCATGTGTCTTCATTTGCCTTTTACAGCAGTTTAGTTCTCGGTCTTATCGTGATGGCCGTGGGTCTCCCGTTGATCAATCCAATCGTTCATGGCCTGGGAGCAACGTCTGACTCCTTCGGATTCACGAAGGACTATGTCACGATTATGCTTATTGGCTCACCATTCGTCGTATTATTCTTCACACTGGAGAATATCGTGCGTTCGGAGGGCGCAGCAATCACGTCGATGATCGGTATGATTCTCAGTGTTGTTATAAATATTATTCTCGACGCGTTAGTCATCTTCGTGCTCCATTGGGATGTGATCGGCGTTGCGTCTGCTACGGTCATTTCTAACTTGGTTGCGAGTGCATTCTACGCCTTCCATATGGGATATAAGAGCCAATTCTTAACCGTCTCCGTAAAATGGTTCAAGGCTACCAAGGACATTCTGAGCAATGTATTCAAAATCGGAGTTCCTGTCTTTATTATGAGTATCTTTTTGGGTGCAATGTCGCTCATCTTTAACCATTTTCTTGTCGAATACGGGGATCAGGCAGTAGCGGCTTACGGAATTTCATCACGTTTATTGCAATTTCCTGAGTTTATTCTGATGGGCTTATGCGAGGGAGTCGTGCCGTTGATTGCCTTCTCATTCACAGCGAATAAATTACGCATGAAGAATACCATTGGATTTACGATCAAAGTGATTGTGGCGTTAGCAGTCGTATTTGGCATCATCGTCTATTTGATTTCCGACCACTTAATTGGTTTATTTACAAATGACTCGCAATTAATTGGAATGGGCAGCTACATTCTACATGTGACATTCCTATCCTTGTTCATTACAGGAATGACCACATTGTTTACCGGGATCTTCCAAGCATCAGCACAAGGAACTGCCGCGTTTATTATGTCAATTATTCAAGGAATTACTCTGATTCCTGTGTTGTTTATCGCCAATCAAATGAACGGCTTCCACGGGGTGGTCTGGTCGCTTGTCATTGCGGATGCGGTCGCATTCCTTGTTGGTGCCATCATGTTGTATGTTTTGCGGACCAAATTGCAGCCAGAATTGGATAAGTTAGTACAGTAGAAAACATATAACACCCAAGAAGGCAGGATAGGACACTCCCCGACCCTGCCTTTTTTAGGTATATGGACGGGGAATAGGGCAATTGTCATTTTAAAAAGGAAAATGCCCCCTACCTACACGATCTTGCTTATTCAGCGCCCCCATCGCCACACTCATCGGAAAGTTCTTACCTCTGAAGATCATCGTTCCCAGCGCAAACTTCGAGACGAGCAAATCCGTGCCTCCTAATCCCTTATATTTCATTTTTCAACGCTACTGTATTAACCTGTACTGCCCGTTACTTCCATGAAAGAGGGAGCATTTGCCACGGCAGTGTGCTCCCTGTTCTAAATTCAAATATCGTTTCCCGTTAGTTGAATCATTTCTGTGATTGATCCACCTTGTAGATTCTTCTGGTAAGCGCCTGGCCATCATCGGTCCATGATATTTGGAGCTGTTTGCGGGTTTTTGAGTGCAGGCAGCAGAATGCCATCGATTAGCGCTGTGAAGAAAGGCTTGTCGAACGGTTTGCGCTGGATGAGTCCGCGAAAAGAAGCCATTGAAGTAATGACCTGGCAAGCCATCTCAATGTCTGCGTGAGCGGGAATTTCACCGCGGACGACGGCTCGGTTCATAAGCTCACGGTTCACAACAACCCATGGCTCGAAAATCCCGGCTGTTCCTGCTTCGGCAAATTCCGGATGCTGCAAAAAGGAGCCTAGGCCCGCTAGGACTCGAAATTTGCGTTCTTCTTCCGCGATCGATTGCGGCTTCAAAAGCACGAGGAGATCTTCGCGCAAGGTTCCTGTATCAGGCAAGCTTTCGAGCTTAAGATGATTCCGATTCATCCAGGCCAAGGCGTCTCGGACTAACTCCGCCTTGGAAGACCAGCGGCGGTAAACCGTCGCCTTCCCAGCCTTTGCTCGAGCCGCGACCATGTCCATTGTCATACCATCGAAACTCGTATCGGCGAGGATGTCGATTGTCGCCTCAAGGATTTTATCATCCCGCGTGTGATCTCGCTTGCGGCCCAATGCTTGCGCAGGCTTTTCTGCCACGACCTCAGATAATTCGCCCCTCTCAGACATTTTCTTTTTTATTTTACTCATAAACTTAGCTCCTTTTAAAATATATATTTAGAAACTTATTAGTTCCGGAACTTTACAGTTTCGATTTTGTGTGATTTAATATCATTATCCCACATCCCACAGGAAATATATAGATGGTATCCCATACCAAAAAGGAGATTACAACCATGCAGGACAAACCCATTGCCTTGATCACTGGCGCCAATAAAGGAATAGGTTTACAAATTGCGAAGGATCTAGCGGAACACGGCTTCACCGTGCTCGTCGGATCACGCAGCCTCGAAAATGGAGAAACTGCTTCCAAAAGCATCGGTTCGGATGCGCACGCTCTCCAGCTCGACGTTACCGATCAGGACTCCATTGTTGCTGCAGCAGAGCGTATTCGGAACGAATTTGGTCATCTCGATGTACTTGTGAACAATGCGGCCATATCACACGCAGGTAAACCGGGCGATCCGTTTCCGAGCAGTGGCGCGACGAGCGGTCTTTTGACCGTTGCTTCGCTCGAAGACATTCGTTCGGTTTATGAAACTAATGTTTTTGGTGTCATTGCTGTCACCCAGGCCATGTTACCACTTTTACGTGAGGCTCCGGCAGCACGCATCGTCAACATGGGCAGCACCGGCGGCTCTCTTAGCTGGAACTCCATTCCAGAAAACTCACATCGTGCGATGTTTGGGGCCTATTCGGCGTCAAAATCGGCTGTTCATGCGGTGACTCTTGCCTTTGCCTTTGCGCTTGAATCGACAAACATCAAGGTCAATGCGGCATGTCCAGGTTTTACATCGACTGCGCTCAATAATTTTGCTGGCACTCGTAGTGTTGAACAAGGGTCGCGTGAAGCAGTCCGGCTTGCGATGATTGGTGCGGACGGTCCAACAGGAACGTTCTCAGATGAGGATGGACCCATCGCGTGGTAATTATAATTTATACAATAATGGTTAGTAACTTAAGGGGGATTTCATGATGCGTGTTTTCGTAACAGGAGCAACAGGTTACATCGGTTCCGCTGTCGTCCGTGAACTCATGGATGCGGGTCATCAGGTCGTCGGTCTTGTGCGCTCAGACAATAGCGCTGCGAAACTAAAAAAGGCCGGGGCCGAAGTACACCGCGGTGACATCGACGATCTCGACAGCCTTCGTAGTGGTGCGGCTGCTGCGGATGGCATTATTCATCTGGCATTCAATCACGACTTCTCGAACTTCGCCAGGGCACTCACAGCAGATCTGCACGCCGTTGAAGCGATGGGGGCGGCGCTGGAAGGGTCTGGTAAGCCATTCGTGATCACCACGCACGCCAATGGAGTGGCAGCAGAAAACGTAGCGTTATTGCTGGCTGAGCGCGGAGTGCGGACATCAATCGTAGAGCTTTGTCCTTCGGTACACGGTGAGGGTGACACAGGATTTGTGCCGAGACTGATCAACATTGCCAAAACGAAGGGCTTCTCAGCCTATGTGGAAGGGGGGACCAACCGCTGGCCAGCTGTGCACCGCCTTGACGCCGCACATCTATACCGCCTTGCGTTAGAAAAGGCACCCGCCGATTCACGACTGAATGGGGTCGCAGATGAAGGTGTGCCATTTCGCGACATCGCAAGTGTTATCGGTAAACACCTGAACGTGCCTGTAGTCAGCATTTCACGTGAAGAAGCAGACACCCACTTCGGCTTCCTCAGCAGACTTGCAGCGCTCGATATCCCGAGATCAAGCGTTGCAACTCAGGAACTTCTGGGATGGCGGCCTGTGCAACCTGCACTGATCCACGACCTCGAACAGTCTCACTACTTCCACAACTGATTGGAGACAAGACCGAGAATCGATCATGGGCCGCTTAATAAAGCACTTGAGAAAAGCGAAGCAAGATATGGACTAACAACAACATGTATGAAATAGAAGTTTGGATATTAAAACAAAATCAACACGAGTGCATACCACACTAAGTGTTGTTACCTTCATTCGCAGCAAACTATTCTGGCTAATCGTATTGTTAGGTCACTTCGCACAAGGAAATTTTTCATCTTCACTTATGGTATGGTTCACCGCGATGGCTGAAAGGGCAAGTTCTCAAAAAAATAGTCTCCTTATCAGAGACTACCCGCGATCTTCCTGTTTGATAATCATACGATAAGCGGTAGCTTTTCATCATTCTTTCAAAAAAGGGCAATCCTTTTACGGGATAGCCCTTTCTTTAATTTCACTTTTTTGCAAAGAGAATAAGGTGCTGGATTCCTCCATTTGCGCTTTTGCTTACTTTAATATTGTCCTTTAATTACAAAAAACGAACCCCGAATTGTTCCAGCTAGTTTAGACTTCTGCCTAGCAAACTTAAACTTCCCTTCTAGCTCCTTTGGTACCTCCATCCCCTCAGAAAGCTTAAAACCAACAGCCCGCTTTTTAGGGTCATCCACCGTATACATGACATTGATTGCAAGACCATCCTCATAAAAAACGTAGGTAAATCGGATATTTTCCACTTGAAAACGCGACGTTTCTAAAGGTTTAGCCGCAAACGCAATATCACGTTCTTCTCTCAAAATTCGGTTCACATAATCAAGGCTCTCCTGGCTTTCGCTAGCTGGTACAACCGTAAATTCATACTTGTACTTGTTCATAAAATAACGGGCTTCATTAGCACGTAAACCAGCAAGCGCTTCTGCTACAGGTGAGGACTCTAAACCAACCGTAGATACATCTTTAAAATCAACGAGATACGACATTTCCATTCCTCCTATTCTCTCTTTACGCCCTAATAGCTTCCGCATTTCACCAAAATCAAATTCATTTCTCAAGTTGTTGTAGAAACATCCTTATAGCCAGACTTCAAATTAATTCTCTTATCTACCACATAGTATACCAAAATTGATTCAAGAGAAGATTTTGAATGGCGAATTTGTTAGTTTGTTAAATAGTGTTCACATAGACTGGTATTCACAAACACCGCTTTAAATATTCGACCAGCGAGATAATACGATACTGCCTATAGTTCCTCGAGGTCGGGAAATTAAGGACTCAGAGTATGTCCTACCAAAAAACTCTCGGCCTGTGTCCTGTACTTCCATTAAGGAGGTTCAGATTCACAAGCCAAAGATATTTTCATTCATGATGGTGGCCGTTAGTCCATGTTTGTTTGGGAAAGACCCTCTGCATGGAAGGGGGCGTACCCGCATACATAAACCAAATGAGTACGATACCTATCTATCATGAATATATAGATGCATGGCTGAAGAATCATATCGTGCCTGTAATTGTGCTAAACTTTGTAACGGTTATACACGAGCGCCAAATGAAAAAAATCGCCGGGGACGACAAGTTGTTGCGGCAGATGATCGCGGCTATGGACGAAGGCTTTCGCATGTTAGAGGCCTTACGGTATCCGCAAACGACCGGCGTTGATGCGCCTTTTTACGAAAATTTATCATAAGATGCCGATCAGCCGACTGGTTGACGGATCCGTAGGGGAAATCGTAGCTTTGAGCCGTGTGTTTCACCTTTGGAAGAAACAGATCCGGGTCCCTCCCCCCCAACTGGGATGAGTTGGAAAAGCGTTTTGAAGCCAAGGTCAACCGTTCATAACTTTTACCCTAGGAGTAATCAACCGAGGATGATCCTAGTTCTACAAAGAAGACTTTGAGCATTATAAAACAAGGGGCGTTTAGTTGCTTGAATCTTTGAAACTTAACACGACAGCATAACACGTTTACCGGTCTATATATTCAAATTAAGCTGCAGTTCCAAACCGCATTGGATCAGATATCCCCTGAATACAAAGGTGTTTATCGGGGATCTTCATTGAAGGTACGAACACCCGTACAGCAACTATTTATCCAGCAGCAATAAATACAGAGTTGTTGACTACCATCACAGATAAGAATACTTTAAAAGGTGCAACTGCATTGTATGAACAACATGGTATTTCACCTGATCGAGTTGCCAATGTTGTTGCGTTCGCGATTGATCAGCCAGAAGATACGAACGTTAATGAGTTTACAATTGGACCAACAAGTCAACCTTGGTAAGTTCATCTTCTAAAGCGCAAAAGTCTGTCGAGTTTCCCAACAGACTTTTGTGCTTTCTGTGTTGAGTTGGTGAAGTAAACTTAAAACTAACTTGTCCGTTAGTTTAATAAAAAGAGCAGACTTGAAGCGCCTGCTCAACATTGTGTGTTATTTAACTATCGTTCCTCGTTAGTTGTACGCCCTATCTTAATAACGCAAAAGAACGGAGGAGATTGCCTTGGGGTTTCTACTGCTTGTGATGTCGATAGAAATAGTTTAAAAGTAAAAAAGGAGAGATGGCATAAAAATAAGCCATCTCTCCTTTTTCATCTATATAAAGCGGGTAATGGGAATCGGACCCACGCTACCAGCTTGGAAGGCTGAGTTTTACCATTGAGCTACATCCCGAAATAGATGCCGGTGAGAGGACTCGAACCTCCACGGTTTCCCTCACGATTTTGAGTCGCGCGCGTCTGCCAATTCCGCCACACCGGCTTATGAAGTTAATGGCGTCCCCTGAGAGATTCGAACTCCCGACCTTTTGATTCGTAGTCAAACGCTCTATCCAGCTGAGCTAAGGGGACTAATAAATGGAGCGGACGACGGGAATCGAACCCGCGACCCTCGCCTTGGCAAGGCGATGCTCTACCGCTGAGCCACGTCCGCAAAAACAAGATGCGCGTGGAGGGACTTGAACCCCCACGTCAAAGACGCTAGATCCTAAGTCTAGTGCGTCTGCCAATTCCGCCACACGCGCATACAATGATAATGGTGAGCCATGAAGGACTCGAACCTTCGACACCCTGATTAAAAGTCAGGTGCTCTACCAACTGAGCTAATGGCTCGTAAAACTGGTGGAGGATGATGGATTCGAACCACCGAACCCGTAAGGGAGCAGATTTACAGTCTGATGCGTTTGGCCGTTTGGCCACTCCGCTAATCCTCCAATATGGTGCCGGCGAGAGGACTTGAACCCCCAACCTACTGATTACAAGTCAGTTGCTCTACCAGTTGAGCTACACCGGCGTATTAAGTTAAATGGCGGAACCGACGGGATTCGAACCCGCGATCTCCTGCGTGACAGGCAGGCATGTTAGGCCTCTACACCACGGTTCCAGAGGGAATTTCCTTAGTTGAAGTAATTGCGGGGGCAGGATTTGAACCTGCGACCTTCGGGTTATGAGCCCGACGAGCTACCGAACTGCTCCACCCCGCGACAGTAATAAATATTTATTTTTCAAATGGTGGAGGCTGAGGGGCTCGAACCCCCGACCCTCTGCTTGTAAGGCAGATGCTCTCCCAGCTGAGCTAAGCCTCCATACTGCTTATGACCCGTAGGGGATTCGAACCCCTGTTACCTCCGTGAAAGGGAGGTGTCTTAACCCCTTGACCAACGGGCCATATATCTATTATTAAGAGCTGGCGGAGAGAGAGGGATTCGAACCCTCGAGACGCTTTTGGCGCCTACACGATTTCCAATCGTGCTCCTTCGGCCAACTCGGACACCTCTCCACATGGCTCCCCGAACAGGACTCGAACCTGTGACAACTCGATTAACAGTCGAGTGCTCTACCAACTGAGCTATCAGGGAATATTGGTGGAGCCAAGGGGGATCGAACCCCTGACCTCCTGCGTGCAAGGCAGGCGCTCTCCCAGCTGAGCTATAGCCCCATCTAAAAAATCAATTTTGTATGTATAATCAATAGCCTGATAGGCGAAAAAAAAATCCCCATTATGGGGTTGCTTGGCGACGTCCTACTCTCCCAGGACCCTGCGGTCCAAGTACCATCGGCGCTGGAGGGCTTAACGGTCGTGTTCGGGATGGGTACGTGTGGAACCCCTCCGCTATCGCCACCAAACATGAAATTGCTATGCAAATTCTACATTCAAGGTTACACCCTGAAAACTGGATCCGAAACTCATTGCGCTTTATCTTAGGATAAGCCCTCGACCGATTAGTATTGGTCAGCTCCATGCATTACTGCACTTCCACCCCCAACCTATCTACCTCGTCGTCTTCAAGGGGTCTTACTAATTGGGAAATCTCATCTTGAGGGGGGCTTCACGCTTAGATGCTTTCAGCGCTTATCCCTTCCGTACATAGCTACCCAGCGGTGCTCCTGGCGGAACAACTGGTACACCAGCGGTACGTCCATCCCGGTCCTCTCGTACTAAGGACAGCTCCTCTCAAATTTCCTACGCCCACGACAGATAGGGACCGAACTGTCTCACGACGTTCTGAACCCAGCTCGCGTACCGCTTTAATGGGCGAACAGCCCAACCCTTGGGACCTACTTCAGCCCCAGGATGCGATGAGCCGACATCGAGGTGCCAAACCTCCCCGTCGATGTGGACTCTTGGGGGAGATAAGCCTGTTATCCCCAGGGTAGCTTTTATCCGTTGAGCGATGGCCCTTCCATGCGGTACCACCGGATCACTAAGCCCGACTTTCGTCCCTGCTCGACTTGTAGGTCTCGCAGTCAAGCTCCCTTCTGCCTTTGCACTCTTCGAATGATTTCCAACCATTCTGAGGGAACCTTGGGGCGCCTCCGTTACTCTTTAGGAGGCGACCGCCCCAGTCAAACTGCCCACCTGACACTGTCCTCGCACCGGTTCACGGTACCAAGTTAGAACCTAGATACGATCAGGGTGGTATCCCAAGGATGCCTCCCTTCAAGCTGGCGCTCAAAGTTCTACGGCTCCCACCTATCCTGTACAGATCGTACCCAAATTCAATATCAAGCTGCAGTAAAGCTCCATGGGGTCTTTCCGTCTTGTCGCGGGTAACCTGCATCTTCACAGGTATTAAAATTTCACCGGATCTCTCGTTGAGACAGCGCCCAAGTCGTTACGCCATTCGTGCGGGTCAGAATTTACCTGACAAGGAATTTCGCTACCTTAGGACCGTTATAGTTACGGCCGCCGTTTACTGGGGCTTCGGTTCATAGCTTCGCCCCGAAGGGCTTACCACTCCCCTTAACCTTCCAGCACCGGGCAGGCGTCAGCCCGTATACTTCGCCTTGCGGCTTCGCACAGACCTGTGTTTTTGCTAAACAGTCGCTTGGGCCTTTTCACTGCGGCCCCCTCGGGCTATTCACCCTACCGAGGCACCCCTTCTCCCGAAGTTACGGGGTCATTTTGCCGAGTTCCTTAACGAGAGTTCTTCCGCGCGCCTTAGAATTCTCTTCTCGCCTACCTGTGTCGGTTTGCGGTACGGGCACCTTCTCCTGGCTAGAGGCTTTTCTTGGCAGTCTGAGATCATGACCTTCGCTACTACAATTTTCGCTCCCCATCACAGCCCAGCCTTAACGATGTGCGGATTTGCCTACACACCAGCCTCACTGCTTAGACGGACATCCATCCGTCCGCGTCACTACCCTACTGCGTCACCCCATCGCTCATAACGGATTACGGTGGTACAGGAATTTCGACCTGTTGTCCTTCGACTACGCCTATCGGCCTCGCCTTAGGTCCCGACTTACCCTGAGCGGACGAACCTTCCTCAGGAACCCTTAGGCTTTCGGCGGATCTGATTCTCACAGATCTTTTCGTTACTCATACCGGCATTCTCACTTGAATGCAGTCCAGCGCTCCTTACGGTACACCTTCAACCCGCATTCAACGCTCCCCTACCCCTGATGCAAGCATCAAGCCATAGCTTCGGTGGTGTGTTTAGCCCCGTTACATTTTCGGCGCAGAGTCACTCGACCAGTGAGCTATTACGCACTCTTTCAATGGTGGCTGCTTCTAAGCCAACATCCTGGTTGTCTGTGCAACTCCACATCCTTTCCCACTTAACACACACTTGGGGACCTTAGCTGATGGTCTGGGCTGTTTCCCTTTCGACAATGGATCTTAGCACTCACTGTCTGACTCCCGGAACTAAATCTATGGCATTCGGAGTTTGACTGAGCTTGGTAACCCTTGCGGGCCCCGCACCCAATCAGTGCTCTACCTCCACGATTCTTCTTTCCGAGGCTAGCCCTAAAGCTATTTCGGGGAGAACCAGCTATCTCCGGGTTCGATTGGAATTTCTCCGCTACCCCCACCTCATCCCCGCATTTTTCAACATGCGTGGGTTCGGGCCTCCAGTGCGTGTTACCGCACCTTCACCCTGGACAGGGGTAGATCACCCGGTTTCGGGTCTACGTCCACGTACTCATTCGCCCTATTCAGACTCGCTTTCGCTGCGGCTTCAGCTCTTCACCTTAACCTTGCACGGGAACGTAACTCGCCGGTTCATTCTACAAAAGGCACGCCATCACCCATAGATCGGGCTCTGACTTCTTGTAAGCACACGGTTTCAGGATCTATTTCACTCCCCTTCCGGGGTGCTTTTCACCTTTCCCTCACGGTACTGCTTCACTATCGGTCGCCAGGGAGTATTTAGCCTTGGCAGATGGTCCTGCCGGATTCATACGGGGTTTCACGTGCCCCGCACTACTCGGGATCCGTCTCGGAGGGAACAAGTTTTGAATTACAGGGCTTTTACCTTCTCTGGCGGGCCTTTCCAAACCTCTTCATCTAACTGGTTCCTTTGTAACTCCATGTGAGACGTCCCACAACCCCAAGGAGCAAGCTCCTTGGTTTGGGCTAATCCGCGTTCGCTCGCCGCTACTGACGGAATCACTATTGTTTTCTCTTCCTCAGGGTACTTAGATGTTTCAGTTCCCCTGGTCTGCCTCTATTCTGCCTATGTATTCAGCAGAAAGTGACTGTCGATGAAGACAGCCGGGTTTCCCCATTCGGACATCCCCGGATCAAAGCTTGCTTACAGCTCCCCGAGGCCTTATCGTTGTTCGCCACGTCCTTCGTCGGCTCCTGGCGCCTAGGCATCCTCCGTGTGCTCTTTGTAGCTTAACCTAGTATTTACATCGTAAATACGATTTGCTTTGAATTTCGGTTCAACACTTACGTGTGAATGAAATTCAAGGCAGCTACCTTTATTTCACTTGTTTACACAAGATCAGCTTAAAGGAATATTCTAAAACGCAATTTCGTTTCGGTATCCAGTTTTCAAGGTGCAATTCGCTTCATCGAAGCGAAACCCGATGAATATTTCGGTTCCACACGAATGTGTGAATGAAGTATTCGTCGAAGCTTGAGAGTTTGAGCTCTCAAAACTGAGCAACGAGTGAGTAACAGGCCTAAACCTGAGTTTTGAAGCTAATGCTTCATAATTGAATGTTTCCGTTGCAGGAAACGATTCTCCATAGAAAGGAGGTGATCCAGCCGCACCTTCCGATACGGCTACCTTGTTACGACTTCACCCCAATCATCTACCCCACCTTCGGCGGCTGGCTCCCTTGCGGGTTACCCCACCGACTTCGGGTGTTGTAAACTCTCGTGGTGTGACGGGCGGTGTGTACAAGACCCGGGAACGTATTCACCGCGGCATGCTGATCCGCGATTACTAGCAATTCCGACTTCATGTAGGCGAGTTGCAGCCTACAATCCGAACTGAGACCGGCTTTTCTAGGATTGGCTCCACCTCGCGATTTCGCTTCCCGTTGTACCGGCCATTGTAGTACGTGTGTAGCCCAGGTCATAAGGGGCATGATGATTTGACGTCATCCCCACCTTCCTCCGGTTTGTCACCGGCAGTCTGCTTAGAGTGCCCAGCTTGACCTGCTGGCAACTAAGCATAAGGGTTGCGCTCGTTGCGGGACTTAACCCAACATCTCACGACACGAGCTGACGACAACCATGCACCACCTGTCTCCTCTGTCCCGAAGGAAAGGCCTATCTCTAGACCGGTCAGAGGGATGTCAAGACCTGGTAAGGTTCTTCGCGTTGCTTCGAATTAAACCACATACTCCACTGCTTGTGCGGGTCCCCGTCAATTCCTTTGAGTTTCAGTCTTGCGACCGTACTCCCCAGGCGGAATGCTTAATGTGTTAACTTCGGCACCAAGGGTATCGAAACCCCTAACACCTAGCATTCATCGTTTACGGCGTGGACTACCAGGGTATCTAATCCTGTTTGCTCCCCACGCTTTCGCGCCTCAGCGTCAGTTACAGCCCAGAGAGTCGCCTTCGCCACTGGTGTTCCTCCACATCTCTACGCATTTCACCGCTACACGTGGAATTCCACTCTCCTCTTCTGCACTCAAGCTCCCCAGTTTCCAGTGCGACCCGAAGTTGAGCCTCGGGATTAAACACCAGACTTAAAGAGCCGCCTGCGCGCGCTTTACGCCCAATAATTCCGGACAACGCTTGCCCCCTACGTATTACCGCGGCTGCTGGCACGTAGTTAGCCGGGGCTTTCTTCTCAGGTACCGTCACTCTTGTAGCAGTTACTCTACAAGACGTTCTTCCCTGGCAACAGAGCTTTACGATCCGAAAACCTTCATCACTCACGCGGCGTTGCTCCGTCAGGCTTTCGCCCATTGCGGAAGATTCCCTACTGCTGCCTCCCGTAGGAGTCTGGGCCGTGTCTCAGTCCCAGTGTGGCCGATCACCCTCTCAGGTCGGCTACGCATCGTCGCCTTGGTAGGCCTTTACCCCACCAACTAGCTAATGCGCCGCAGGCCCATCCACAAGTGACAGATTGCTCCGTCTTTCCTCCTTCGCCCATGCAGGAAAAGGATGTATCGGGTATTAGCTACCGTTTCCGGTAGTTATCCCTGTCTTGTGGGCAGGTTGCCTACGTGTTACTCACCCGTCCGCCGCTAGGTTGTTTAGAAGCAAGCTTCTACACAACCCCGCTCGACTTGCATGTATTAGGCACGCCGCCAGCGTTCGTCCTGAGCCAGGATCAAACTCTCCATTAAAGACCAACCGAAGTTGGTTTATAGAAAGAGCGATAAGCTCATGATGAAACTGACGAGATAAAAAATATCTCTTGTTTGATTTTGCGAACAAAATCGTTTTACTCACTCGTTGTTCAGTTTTCAAAGATCAATCATTTCCGGACATATCAACACCCGGAATAATAATATATCATACTTCAACGATTCACGCTACTGGTAAATAATACCTCATAGGTAATCCTTTGAATTTTTGAAGTCCATCTAACTATTACATCACAGCCTATCTTACGGCCGGATACATAATATATCATTTAAGTTTGCTGATTACTACATGTAAATCATACCAATTAATAACCGAGTTATCAAAATCAGCTCTATTACTGTACTGCTTATACTTTCGAATTTGTTTTTCTTCATTAAAAGTACCGTGAATTTTTGACCATATCTACTGCATCCAAAAAATGCTTTTGATGCATCCCCCTTTCAGTTCAAAAAAAGGGATCATTAATATAAAATGCTCCAATAATTATCAATGCACATTTGGGAATGTGAAATAGACTAATTTAGAACTATTCCTATAAACATACAAAAAAGGATCGTCAGCATTTCTGCAACGATCCCTATTGTCAGCCCGTTAATTGAAAACAGCAGTTAATCACGTTGATCGATGCCTTCTTGGTTTTATTGAGCTATCGTTTCCCGTTAGCTTAAACCATATTCTCCATATATGTTGAATAAGGCTAATGGGTATTCCTTTTGAGAAATCAAATTTTCTGTAATTTGTTTGATTAATTCTTTATCGCGTAGCTCCAGTAAATCTGGAATCAACAGATCCGTAGGTGCTATCCACTTCGAATCAATGATTTCACTTGCATTTAACTGAAGAGAACCACCGATGATTTCACCAGTAAAATGAAATAAAAGAACCTGATGATTTGTACTACTCATGAAATTATAAATACCTGTAGTGGCTGTAATTTTAACGTCGTAGCCAGTTTCTTCTTTTGCTTCTCTACGTGTTGCCTCAAGAATATCTTCACCATATTCGATTCTCTCTGACGGGAAGTTCCATGTATTCTTAACAGATGCTTTGTTTTCTCTGATCATAAGCAGCTTATCTTCATGTAGTATCGAGACACTCACAACCAACACAATCCCGTTTTTGCGTCACGCTAAAAACCCTACACAGTTAGAAAATTAACACAACATCATTAGAACATATTTTCCATTTGTTGTAAATGACTAAAACAGCGCTCGTTAAACTAAACTACCCGTTAGCTTAATGAGCCATCAGTAAGTCTGATACTTTATTTTCAAATATTTTCCATTCTCTACCGTCTGTAAAGGTATACCTTTAAAAACATCTTCTAGTGGATCAAACCGCCAGGAGTGTCCACAAGGCGCGAACGCTATCCTGTCTAAGGTGCGGTTCATGACATCGTTCCTAAAAGTATACTTTATAGGAACGATAATGAAGTATAAATTTTCACATTATTTGGGTATCGCCAGCAAAATGCGGATTTACAACGTTAAGGAGCCTTATATTAAATTTCGTGAATCCGCCTCTAATAATGGATACTAACCCACATCATTTAAGACAGATTTATTGAACAATATACCCAGTAGCGTTTTAGTGCGCATTTTAAAATTATTTAAAGCATTCGAATAAAGGGTTATTCATAGCTTTTTCATCAACCAAACGCTGAATCAATTGGATGCTCGTACATACTCAAAAGGCCTTTTCGCTCTTGAATAATTATTCTAAGGTATCTGCTCCATCATAAACACTTTTTCGTAATACATCCGCGTTGACGACCCGATTGTGTTAGTAAGCCAATAAACCATGATATGTAATGAGTTCATCTTCGCTAAATCTTTGACGGAGGTCACCTCCACAATCACTCCAAGCTGAGTTTTCCAATTGATCCGGCCAGCGGTCTTCTCTTTAAATCATCAAGGACTTCATCTGCTATGTGAATATGAAAACGTTCAGCGGACATTATATTTCTCCTCCTTATTTGTGCACATCTTAATCAATTCAAATTTTGCCCCCACCAGACTTACCTTGGCTTATCACTAAGGGAGGCCTGTTTTGGGTTAATGAATGGACAATTCGGAAATAATCCACTCATACCGTCTAAAGGAGGGAACAAATTCATGAATTCTAATGATAATCTATCAGAGCAGAACGCATATCTAAAAGAGCTGAATGCCTTATTTATCCCATTGGACGGAATGGAGAATCTGGACAGCATGGTTAAGGCCATCGGAGATGCAGATATTGTGCTGCTTGGCGAGGCGAGCCATGGGACGTCTGATTTTTACCAAGTTCGGGCCGAACTTTCGAAGAAGCTAATTACAAGCAAGGGATTTAACATTATCGGCGTGGAAGGAGACTGGCCCTCTGCTTATCGGTTAAACCGGTATGTTAAAGGGATGGAGGGGTCCGATTCTTCGGCAGCCGATGCACTGGGTGATTTTACCCGCTGGCCGACCTGGATGTGGGCGAATACGGATATTCGTGATTTCGCGGAGTGGCTGAAGGAGTACAATGAGATGAATCAAGGGGGCGGAAGTGATTGTCCCAAGGTTGGATTTTATGGCATCGATATGTACTCGTTATGGGAATCGATGGAGGCAATCATCGCTTATTTGGAGGAGACCAAGTCTCCCCACTTGGAACAGGCCCGCAGGACATATGCTTGTTTTGATCCATATAGCAGGGACCATCAAAATTATGGCATTGCGGCAGGATTGCTCTCGGAGAGCTGTGAGAAAGAAGTGGTTGAGCTACTAAAGCAGATTCAGAGCAGGCGCATGGCGTATCCGGGAAGTGAGGAAGAACTGAATGCGGAGGTGAACATGCTCGTCACTTCCAGTTCGGAGGCCTATTATCGTACGATGGTCCGGGGCGGTCCGCAGTCCTGGAATATACGGGACAAACATATGGTTGAATCGCTGAAGCGAATCATGTCCTATTACGGCGCCTCGGCAAAAGCCATTGTCTGGGAGCATAATACGCATATCGGTGATGCGCGGGCAACGGATATGATGGCTGACGGCATGGTCAATGTGGGTCAGCTACTGCGGGAAGATCCGGAACATCGTGTGTTTGCCGTTGGCTTCGGAACCTATCAGGGCGAGGTACTGGCGGGAAGAGCTTGGGGAGCTCCGGTTGAGAAAATGACCGTGCCGCCCGGACAGCCAGGAAGCTGGGAGTATTGCATGCACCGGGCGGGAGACGGCCGGAATGGCATGGTAATGCTCTCCGATGCATCTTCCATACTGCATACGGTCATTGGCCACCGAGCCATCGGTGTGGTATATGAGCCTGCTCATGAACGATTCGGCAATTACGTGCCTTCCAGCATGGCGGATCGTTATGATGCGTTTGTTCATCTCGACCGGACCAACGCCCTTCAGCCACTGCCTATCCTTCAACCGGTTGCAACGGATGCTTTATTTTCAGAATAACAGCTCGTAAGAACCGTCTGTGGAATGCAGGGTAGCTGGTATAGTTTACCGTCAGGGCTCCGGATTATAATTATAAAACTGGCTCCAATATAAAGCAGCGGCAGGCTCGGACTTTGTTTTATCAGTCTGAGCCTGCCGCTGTTTTATTGAGCTAACGTATCCCGTCAGTTCAATTAAACACTTTCTGATTTTTGGTGGAAAGCGTTAGTCTTCTTTTGATGATAGGTACGTCAATTCAACTGCTCCCTAATGTAAGGTCTTGGTATAGACATGCTTGAGAGACATCGTGTTGATGTTATCTGTAAACATCCGCTTTCCACTCATCCGCCGCTTCCAAGCACCAAGATGTTTCTTCCGGGTTGCCCTTTAAGTTTCAAAACTTCTTATCATCCATTATAATACTTTGATTCAAGAGATGCCCAATCTATTCACGTATGGTCCTCACCTGTGACAAAACTGTCGGATGCTATTAGCTAGTTCCTCCGCATGAGTAAGGACAAGCATATGATCGGCTCCTTTGATTTCGGCAAACCTAATTGCAGGTACACGCTTGAAGTGCTCGGCGATATTGTACATATCCGGCCATTCTATGGTTCCTTGTATAAATAACGTACTCGCTGCAACCTTTTCTAAACGTTCAATCGAAGGCGCCTCTGGCCAAAGGACCTCAAAGCTTCTCCACTCGGTAAATACCCTTGTCATGTAGTGATTATGCATTTCAGTCAAAAAACTCCGATGGTGGCTAGCCATCGTAGCCCGATAGATCGGTGCGGCTAAGGACAACTCTACAAGTTTTGAAATATCGGGAGCGACCGCATTCACCGATGTCATATAATTGGTAAATTCTTGCGAATATGCAAATCCCGTTAATGAAGGGGCAATTACCACTAGCCGCTCAACCATAGAAGGATATGATAACGCAAAATCAGTCGCGACTTGCCCACCGATGGAATGGCCAACAAGTGTGACAAGATCCAGTCCGAGATGTTCGAGAAGTTTGCGCAAATCCTCCACAAGTGAAGTCGGCTCTTGCATAGCAGGCGAGCGGCCGGTTCCTCGACCATCGAAGGTAATGATCTTGAATGATTTTGCCAGTCCAGGTACCATATATCTCCATACCCTTGAGTCGACACCTCCCGAGTGAATCATGACTATAGGGACTCCATTCCCTTCGATTTCGTAAAAAAGTTCCACCTTGTTCCCCTCCCCAATGTGGTAATATTTTCCTGGCTACCATTTTAGCCATGACTGAACATACAGTCTATATTAAAAAGATATCCACTATGAAGTCACTTTGAATAACTGCCCGTCGCTTAATTAATGCCTCGTCATCTTGTGTATAGAGGACGAGAGCTGCTGGGATTATGCGAAAAGTGATGAACAAACATGGCGGAGACATATCCTGGACCATCTTCTACTCAACATGCCCAAAATATTTTTTAAGCCTCTAAATCCCTCTCTTTGTCAGCAGAAAATAAAGTATTAGACTGGCTCTATAAATTGAACAGCGACAGCCGAGGACAAAAAATAAAGTCCTAGACGGTCGCTGTCCACCACCCTTCACAACCCGGTAGAAACCGCTTTCGCTATCCAAGTCTCCATACCAGTCCCAACACCATTCTCTTACGTTGCCAGACATATCGTAGTAAATTCCTAACTCGTTGGGTTTCCGGGTATCGATTGATTTTGTTTTATTATTGTTGCTCTCTATAATAGGCCAGTTCCAGTCTCCAGATAAGTATTTGTCTCCGGCGTTTTTCCAATACCATTCGACCTCGTCAGCATTATTGCTTCCGCTGTATGTGTAGCCCTTGCTCGCCTGACCTCCGTCTGCAGCATATTCCCACTCCAATTCTGTAGGCAATCGGCAACCGTTAGCTCCCTCATTAATCGTTACTGTCCATTTTATATTATCGTTATCATCCTTATTTATTCGGGTCTTTTATTATCCTTGTCTATGTTGTAATACGGTTTTAAGCCCTCTCGTATACCTCTTTGATTACAGTACTCCACAACGTCATACCAACTCACCATTTCTACTGGCAAACTGTCGCCTATGAATACCGAGGGATTACTTCCCATGACTTCAACCCACTCTTTTTGAACTACTTCATATTTGTTGATATAAAAGTTCGATAGGGCCACGCTTTTTCCAGAGTTGTTGTACTTGTTGTTCTGAAAAGTCCCACCTTCCACGAATACAAGGTTATCCCTTTTCTCAGGCTTATCTTGCGAACGAGCGCTGATCACAACCATTGGTGCTATTAAAAGGAAAATTAATAGCTTTCTCATTGATATATCCCCTTTAAGCTGATAGGGAAAATGATAGGCCATGACGGCCCGCAATTCGCCTCCAGCAGCGTCGAAGGCCGTTCGTCTAGCAGGTAACGGCCTGCAACGCATCCGCACTGACGGATAGACTGGAGGAGAACGGCCATCGGCCTGTCTACAATGCTTAGAGATCGGTGTTTCCTCCATGGACCAATTCGTGTAAATCCTATCAGACAGCTTTCAAAACCCGTTTATCCCGTGAGACAGCCCCAACCGCGCCTGTTCGTTGAACAGCTTGCAGTTAAGTGGTTACCACACCGTTACGTTAGAGCTCCCGCTACTCTGATACCCCTCTGTCGCCAACACCTGGTAAGACCAGTTACTTCCCAGATTCATTCCTTTGCTCGCCCATGCTTTCACGTGGTTGCTGAAAGTGATCGTGGAGTTGCCCCCGGTCGGTCTCTTCGACTGTCGAACACTCCAGTACTGAATAAACGTCGTTTTTTGGCCTTCAATGGAAGGTGCGTCGTATCGCATTGTTGTGTAGATGTCATATGTGCCCCCATCACTGGTCACCGTACCTTTATACGTTCCGGTAGGTCGATAAGTCCCCCAGCTATCAACGACGTAATATTCGATGAGTGAGTTTCTCGTCCACCCGTAGAGAGCCAAATATCCATTACCGGACGGCGCCCAGACACCGGCATTGTAGTTAATCGTTCTGTTTGGCGATCCAGTAGTCCAGCCTTTGCCGACAACAAAATTCCCGGTATCCTTCCATGTTACGCTGTAATTACCGCCTGATCCATTTACAGCATTGACCGTCCCGCCGCCATCGGTCCAATTTTGCCAATAGTCTGTCGCTGCACTTGAGGTTGTTGCAAACAACCCAAAACTCATGGAAGCTGCAAGAACTACCGTCATCATTTTCTTACTAAACTTAAACATACTCTACCTCCTAAAATTTTGTGTTTGTCCCATACACTTGCTTGTTGGTTGATTCTCTTTGCAGTATATCACCTATCCGTGCCATATTCCGTATTTTTTACTTTAACCTCCTTTCTGAGTGAAATTATAGAATAATAGCGTTTGCATATAAACCTAGCAAATTAAAGCTTTAACTCTATTATGTTTAGAATACTTTGAAATTTTAGAACCCGTCGAGGGTAACAATAGATACCGAGTCCCGTAACGTTGAAAGAAGGGCTTGGCTGCTTTTAATTAATTCGAGCAATATGCGAATCCATTTTTTATGTTTTCCTTTTTAGCTATTCACCTAATCAGTAACGATACCAAGTTCTTGTCCCTTTCGGCAATGGAATCAAGTCTTGTACTCCGACACCTTTGTAGTCTTTTGTTGTTGAGGATTTTCCATTGGTTCAAAATCGGGTCAGTCCCATCACCGCGGGAGCTTTATTTCTGGAATTATTCATTTTACCTTTAACGTTTAGGATTACCTGTCTGACCAAGAATAAATTCAATGCTCACCTTATATGTAGCTTCCACATGTAGTGAACTTTGGCTTGGGTGATGGATTTACGTGAGGATAAAGACTTAGCAAAACAGAATTTATAGAGAGGAAATGGCGTCCCAGTGAACGAATAAAGTCAACCGACCCTGATTCTCAAAAAGTGAATTAAAAATTTAGTGATCTTATGGAGATGCTAAAAAAATAAACTACCAGCAGTCGATTTTGAACAAATTGAAGTCATGCTTGATTTACTAAGCGAATCAACTTCCCTACACTCGGCAGCAGCGTTCAACCACGGCTATCGAACGGGGCATTAACGATGATTGAAGTGTTTAGCGGGAACACGAGTTTATACCAAAACGAGTGTGAAGGAACCAGTAATGGATAGGAAGATTTAACGAATGAGTTCAGAAAAGAGCAGCGAGGTTAGACCACCTGCTCTTTCAAAATAAAAGCGGGCAAACCACTCCGATCTAGTATTTATAGTACCTGAGTTATAATTCGTGAATACTCCGCTAAATTGACGGGAAGCTTGGCGTTTTCGTAATAAAGAGAGTTTCCTTTTAATATAATATCTTTTTTCATCACATCATTATAGAGGACTGTTTGACAAGTCTTGCAGCTCTTATTGCATAATGATGACGTTTTCCACTCAGACATAGATGACTTGCTATACAGGATGCTGGAAAAACATCTTCGGGCAGTTGTAATGTGTACGTAAGGGTATACTAATTCCCTGCTAAAAGGGAGCACATCAGTATCAGCATCATCAATATCATTATTATTTACCAGATCAAGATTGTCTTTGATATCCAGCTTATTACCTTGTATTCTATTATCATATTGAATAGCAGAAATTTTATATTTACGCATGAACCTAATATTGGGGACAAACCCTCCCGCAGTATTCTGTAAGGCACTTTTCGAATCATCATCAAGCTTGGGAAAATAGTTTGCAATAGAAGGACTTTTTTTAGCTTTATTCAGTAGTCTACCTAAAATAAGTTTAAAGCGGCCGGGATAATGATTTTCAATAAAATACAACATTCCGAAATCATTAACCACCAACTCATCAAAAATAGATGCTTCACTTACTTCCTTTAAGATGTTCACAATCGTGTTCATACTTTCATCCGTCATATAAGGAGTAATCAAGGTTAGCTTCATGTCGTGCTGCTCACAAAAGCTGATAACTGATTTTAGCTCCCTTACTGTTAAGAAAGTACGCGGGCAAAACTCCTGTCCATAATACAGACGCTGATACTGGTTCTCCACATTCGTTAATTTACGCAGGTCGTCAACCATCATCGCTTTTTCCATATTATACACTCCCCTGAACATTATGAATGCCATTTACATGGTCCAGAATTTCCGGGTAGTAGCAATGTGTAATCAATTGATCGTTTTTCCAGCTATTCTGACATATTTGCGAAGAAATCATGTGATGGTACTCTTCGAAGTTTGCCACCTCGCCGCATAAATCTATCGCTGATTTTATCATCCTGATATCACTTAAAACCTGACTTCTGTCTGAAGCTCTCCCGACCAATTTCAAGCTATCAACCGATAATTGGTTCAGATAATATAAGCTGCAAACACCACAGTCACCCTTATTGTCTAAAATCCAGTTTAGCTTTTTCTCCAGCAGTGGTACATCATACGGTATGGGCGTAATACTCTCAATAACCTGATATCTCAAAACACATGGAGGATTAAAAATGACCCCATCATTGTTATTCATAAATCGAGTCCCATGCACAAAATTACAAAAGCCATCTATATAAGTACAGCCTTCATTTTTGATAAAAACCTCAAACTCTGTATTTGGTGAGCTTTCAATTATGATTTTCATTTCTGCCATGGACAAGGAACGGGGCAAAATAAGCCGATCCGCATGAAATTCTTTGGTGTACATTTCTGCTGTGTAACAGTTAAAAATCGTGCCGCCTGTACTGATATGCACATCCACATTCGTTTTCTTATCCGCAAAATAACCGGCCAAGCCCAAATCAGCAAAAATAATAGCATCCACTTCACAACGAACAGCTTGCTCCAAATAGTAATCCAGGATACCAAGCTGCTGGTTGTTATAGCAGTGTTCGTTCATCGTAAAAAATACCTGGCACCCATGAGCATGCGCTATATTCACGACCTCCGCAAGTTCAGCAAAACTGGAAAAGTTCGCATCAGGCCAAGGTCTGCGATTCAAGGCAACGATATAGTTATACCGATCCAACCATTGTTCATCAATGACGCCACAATAAAATTCTTCGGCTCCGGCCTGAATAAAAGGCACTAAATCATCAATGGTCACTAATCCTGTACAAATTCGCATATGTCTACTCCTTTACCAGAATTCCAGCCGATTTTTCAGCCAGATGATGACTAATGATCGCTTTCAACAAAACAATTGTAAACTCCCGAAACAGGACACATGCATTGCTCTGAAGCTGATTAATCAATAAATTGCAACGTCCTCCGCACATATATCTTGAAAAACAACTTTTACAAGGTGCCAAATCGTCCACAGAATCGATACATCCTATCTCGTCGCTTGATTTCTCCAAGCCCGCCTTAGCATATCTATTGCAGCGAAAAAGCGCTCCATCACCATTTACTTGAAAAGAATGTACCCCAGCTTCGCAGGGAAACAATTGGGTTTGATTCGAGTCCAACATACTCAGCATTTTTGCAATATACTCATACTCATTTAATTCACCATAAGAAGGATGGGTATGACGCAAGTTTTTAATGTGGTTTTCTCCCTCTTGCAATTCCTCCTCCGAATACAAGGGACTACAGCCCCTGTGCCATTTTTGTAGAAAAAAATCCAGGTAAGCTGTTGGGCTACTAGGTCTGTAGTCTGCAACGAATTCAGGACGTTCCAGCGGTCCTTCAATTACACTGAAATCAGTCAGATGTAACCTGCGCGCAAGCTGGGCAATTTCGGCCTGAGCCTTGTCCGTGTTTTCCAGTTGATAAACACGCTCTATTTTCACAAAATTAGAAAGGTCATTTGCTCTTTTATGATGTTTAAATTCCGAGCTATAACTGTAATCCGTGACTTCTGAGTAGGGGTTCTCCCTATGAAAATGACCATTTTCGATATCATAGCTAAAAACAGCTTTTGGGGAAACGCGAATTAAGATGACCTCGGTATTCATCCACTACAACTCCTTCGAATCCATCATTAAAGTGCTTTTGGAGGGTACCTCTGTGTTGTTGTAGCTTCTACGGAAAATGAAGACATACAAGCAAAATAAAAGGCTAAACAAGGAATAGATAATCAGGAGTACAGCAATACTGTAGCTTTCAATAAGATGCCCACTGATGATAAGCATCATAGATAGGAGAAGATTATGTACACTGTACACAGTAGATACGGTTGTCGCCCTGCTAGTTTCGCTCGTGATGCTGGTATCAATGTGACTTTGTATTTTTGGAATAATGATCCCCCAGTTAAACCGAAACAAACAAATCAATACGATCCCAAGCCAAATGGACTTGGTTAACGCCATCCCTAAAAAAACAACAGCAAGGATCAAAGGATTAAGTATATATATATACTTCCCTTTGATTAAATGTGATAACTGAGCAGAGATGAGTGGAATAATGCCGAAAAGAGCATAAATAACTCCAAAAAAAGTCGGTGAAATTTTTAAATGCTGTAGATAGGGTTGATATTGAAAGAATACTGAGGTTAGAATGATAGCTGTGAATATATAGTAAATAGAAAATAATAGTAGTTGCCTGTTGACTCTGATTTCCTGAAAGGATTCCTTCATTATTTGTAGAGGACGAACTCGTTGAAACGCTTTTTTACCTGTTTTGTCTTCATAAACTCTCTCCTCATGAACCAGACACACAAAAAACACCGCTAAAAAATTAGAGAATGCCGAAATGTAAAAAGTAACCGAATAGCTATATTGAATAACTACTGAGCTTAGAAGAGCAGCAGCAATCGTAGACAAAATACTTGCTGAAAAAATTTTTCCGTAGCTACGGTTCAAGACATCAAGCTTGTCATGCTTTTCATGAAGCTTATAAATCAAGCCTTGTTCCGAACCTGATATGAAGGATGAGCCCAATGCAAAAATGATATGAGCTATAATAAGTAGCATATAAGTTTGTAATGATCCCATAAGAAAGATACCAATACATTGAAAAACCGCTCCGATAAGGATAGCCTTTTTCTTCCCAATCAGGTCTCCGATCATTCCCGTGGGTATGTCAAATAGTATGGATGCCGTATAGTAACTGGCCATTACAATCCCAATTTGGGTATAGTTAAGCTTAATCATATTACTAAAATAGAAAACCAAAATGGAATTATATACATAGAATGTGTTCAGAAACCTCAATAAACCAAATAATCTGACCTGACTTTCAAACTTTTTAACCACCTACGCTTCCCCTTCCTCATCAAACAGGCTTACTTCCATTTCAAGTTCCCATAAATGCTCAATCTCATTACGAATACGCTCATTTTCCTCAAAAGAATCAACTGACCAAGTCACAACTCCAGCCACATCACCGGAACTGCCGCTAAAAGACAAGCAGTCACCCACTTGTGGTAAAATATCAGCCCGCTTCACACCTTGTATCTGAAGAAAGTCAGAGCTTGGGGTGACGTGTTTAACCCTTCCTTTCTTCTTATAGAGCAGCAGATACCCGCCATTCGTCTGTGGATAATATTGATTGAAAAGCGGCTGTTCGCCGACAAAAGCGCGAGCCCCCTCCAGTAGCGGGTTTACTCCACATGTATCCTCTATACCAAAAATAATTCCTCCGCCTGCAATTCGTGCCGCTGTTTCGCAAAATAAGATCTCCTGCTGCTTAGTGACTAATAGTTCAGTATGAGCTACTCCACTTGTGATCGGCATTGCACTCAATACTTTGTTATTTGCCGCGATAAGCTGTTGGACCAAGGGCATCTCATGGTCAGGGTAAAAATACCCGCACAGTGGCTTCCCCTCCCTGCATTCCAAAGTGCTATGCGTATAGCAGGCAACTGAAGTGAATGCAACTTGGTTATTATATACAATGCTATCCATATGGAACATTTTTCCATCAATATATTGTTCAATCTCAAATTTTCCGGCATGGTCGTTAAGCAATTGTTCATATTCGTGGATGTTATCCAAATGAACCCGAAACGTATGAAGGGACCCCGCTCCGTCAATTGGTTTAATAATGGCCTCGGGAGCATGTTTAGATAAAAAGTCGATTGCATCAGCAAAGTGGTGAACGGTTCGATATTCAGGAATAAGAATAACTTTCTCTTGAGCAAGATGATTTTTCATTTTTACCTTATCTCTAAAAAAATCACCATCTCTCCCGATGACTCCACACGTAAGACCCAATCGCTCTCTAAGCAAAGCGGTAAACTGCACCAAATCCTCACTCTCGGAAAAAATACCGTTCACGGGCTTTTCATCATGCAGTGTTAGTATAAACTCAACAACTTGAGGTGATGTTAAATCTTCGACACACAAGAAATGGTGATAATGATCACTACAACGCTCAATCAAACGTTGATTATTAGTAATCAACGTTTTTTCATACCTTAAAGAGCTCAAGCCTTCATTCACAATACGAGAAAAGTTTTCGAATTTCGCGAAAATTACATAATGTTTATCCATCCCTAATCCTTTCGTTTTATTGATAGAGAGACCTGGCATTTACAAGATTCATACAAAAAGAAAGTCCCCATTTTTTCAAATATAAAAGCAAATGTTCTTCTGACAGAAAAAAAGCATAAGTTTGTTTAATTTCCTGTTCAAACTCAGCAGCCTGTATATCTGCTTGCACCTGTGTCATCCCACTTTCCCTGCTAAACTCACTATAAAATCGTAAATGCTGGCGATTGTTAAAAGGTATTTTTTGAATGGAATACATAGCAGGATCGGCAGCAATAGGAGAATTTTCAAATAGAATAAAACGGTTATATCGGATATCTATACAATAGGGAAACAGTTCCCGTAGCCGTGCTTGATTAGCAAGAGCTTCTTCACTGGTTTCACCTGGAAACCCGATCATCGCTGTTAATTTCACCGCAATCCCAGCCTCATAGCAACTCTTAATCAGCACAGGCGCATATTCAAGATCTATTCCTTTGTTCATCAGTCTGGATACCCTTGTTTCAAAGGTCTCTACTCCAAAAGAGATCATGATGCATCCTGCACGGTTTAACAGTTCAAACAATCGGGAATTAAAACCCTTTTCCAGTCTGGCACGACAGGCCCAGGATAATATAAGCTTCCTTTCTACAATTTGAGTTGCTATTTTCTCTAAATCTGTGGGTGAAATACAGCAGTCTCTGAATCGTAATACCGAAAATGTCTGTTGTTTTGAAAAATTCTCCATTAATTGCAGGATACTCTCAATACTCTCTTTCTGATAAGTACCATGCTCTTTAATAGAGCAATAAGTACATCCCTTCCAGTAACAACTCACAGACGCAGCTACATTTAAAACCTCTTCCGGCATTAGAGCACTTGCAGGAAGAGAAGATAAAACGGGTAATGTTATTTTATTGGTGTAATAGTGTTTATTAGTTTCTTCAATATAAGGTTGAAGTTCTTTTTGAGTAAGTAACCAAGATAGTTCTTCCAACTTAGATGAATCCTCAACAGCTCTAACCAGTTCGCTCAATCGATAATGCTCATTTCCCAAGCCAAACGAATCCACATGAGAAAACAACAAATGATACTCCTTATCTGGAAGATTTCGCACTAATATTTTTGTATTAATCTGATCCTCCAGATTGCCGAACAGATGAATGTGTAGATTAGAGTTATATTCTTTTAACAATGAAGTCAACGAAAATAAGGGAATAACCTGATCTGGATGAAAAATTGAAATAGCAACCACCTTGACGCCTTCAGGGACAAGATCCGGTAAAATTTCTTTGAAAAAATCAAAATATGGATTGTGTTCCTTCTGTTCGGCAATCCTTAGTACCTCATCAATATTACGTAGATCCACTCCCGGATCATATAAATTCCATCGCAGCACCGCGGGTGAAATCTGTTCACTAATACGATCATAAATCTCAGCGATTTTTTGGCAGGTTTCTTCTAAATGTTCAAAATTATAAAACAGTTCAGTGTCCGTAAGATGAGTGATGATGTCCGAACGTCCCCGAAAAAAGTAATGAAATGATTCCAAATTTAAATCACGGATTTTGGTACCCACTCCTTGGTGATGTAATAAAGCAGCCGCAGCCGTAATATCGGGTGGCACAGACTGGTAGTACCATAAGGGTGGATTAATCAGCAAAATTTCGAATTGATTTTCATCCTTTTTGCTTTTCATAAGTAGTCTCTCTTTCCATCACAAATTGGATCGTATCTTCAACTTGGTGGCTCACTTTCTCTAATTCATCATAAGTATCAGCTTTAAGAACAAAAAAACCATATCTGTCCATACTGCTAGTCATCTCATCCGGTACTGTATCTCCCTCCTTCTTTTCTATAACAATCTCTATGACACCCGGCAAACGTCTGGCTTCTTCCACCCCTGATATTTGTTTGATTTTTCCACTCTTTTGATGGAAATAACGGATTCTTGAAATATCGTTTCGGGTTTCATGCAGGTACTCATCCGGTCTTTCTCCCAAAGCGCTCAAAATCGAAGCCTTATGCAGATTTACTCCGTAACTCAAGCTATACAAATCAGTTATACGGTCCCCTGCAAGACGAGTAGAATATTCGATAATATAAATATGTCCCCTGGACAGCACAAATTCCAAATGACAGGGTCCTTCTGTAATTCCAAGCTCAGCCATAAGATTTATGAAGCTGTTTAATAATTGGGTGTATTTTGAAGATTCCATAGATGCTGGAAGGGTATGCTGTAGCTCAACAAAATAAGGAAGGGGAGTTTTCATTTTTTCAGTAATATGGGCAAATTTACAAGCACCTTTAAACATAAAAGCCTCGAAGCTATATTCCTGGCCTCTGATATATTCTTCTACTAGAAATGAAAGATTCGATGGATAACCGAAGTTATCCTCATTCTGAATAATCTTTTCGGCCTGCCTAATTAATTGTTCAGATGTTTGCACACATTTGACTAACATACTACTTGTCATATCAACGGGTTTAACAATAGCGGGGAATTGGATCTGGTCCAACTGCTCCTTTAGTTCGGATACGCTGTGATACAAATGGTAATCTGGATTGGATACATACTGAGAACCTTTTAGCCCGTTTCTCATACACTCTTTGCTGCGGGCATTATGGGCTACATCTGGGCGAATGGAATTCCAGCCAAACTTTTGGGAGATAATCGCGGCGACCGGTACTGCATAGTCGTGACCAGGTACAATACCCGAGTTGCGGGATATATCCGGATGCTGACTGAAAAAATACTCCATTTTCAAGTAAGTAGACTCGGCATCTGTAATGTCACTGATGATTTCAAAATGTACCAGATGCGCCTTCTCCACCTTGGGGCCGCCTTCTCTTCGAATAACAATTACAATCAACTCAAGTTCAGCGGCAAATTCAATATATTTTTCTCCAAAAAAACAAGGCTCCAGTAAAAATATAGCCCTTGAACTATTAGCAGACATACCAAAGTCCTCCTTACGATCCCTCATTGACAGGAATACAATTTTGCGACACTATTCGCTTTATTTCTTGCGTTCCAAGAAGTGTATTTTTCGAGTTCCCCCTGATATTGTTTATTAGTGATAAGGCTGGAGGGCCTACTCTAAGTCGCTTGCTTAGTACCTCCTCCACAAGTGTTGCAGTTGAAGAAGATTTTCTTTTCCAATAATCACAAATACGCTCGCCAGCTCTATTTATTAATTCCGTGGCTGCATACTCAGTGATTCTTTTACCGTCGGATGTAAAATAGTAAAGCTCACAGTCAATTCCGTAGCATGAAGCCCTCCTGAAGTTTTCCTTCACAAAAGTAACGGGAAGAAGTCTTTCTCCGCCTTTGCTTAGGCTTAAATCCAAAAGCGCATAGACTCCGAGATGCAACGCAATATCTTCCCGAAGTGTTGGCTGGATCGGTATAAATCGCGTTTCAAGCAAGCATGCTGTGGGCTTACCGCTGCCACCTACCAGTTTTAATCTCGCAATTTTCCAATTCATTTTTTGATTGAGGCTAAATGCATACCGTGGATCGGATTTCATATGTTTTTGTTGATACAAAGTTGCCCAATAATTATGGAAATTTGCATAATATTGATGAGGAAATGAAACGCGAGTAGACAGAGCTGCCAAAAATTCAGAATAGGTCCGCAAATCATAACCAATCTCCCAAATCAGGTTACGAGTTTCGAGCAATCCGGTTAATCGCCTGTCCAAAATCGGAGAATTGGCCCCAATGGCAATAAAGAGAGGTGAGATCTCAATCGTCTTGTTCAAAAGATCAATAGCAGCCTGATTATAGTTAACCTGTACATTCATTTGTGTCGACTGACACCCGCTAATTAGCTCATGAACACGACTTGATAGATCAACTTCTCCCAAATGAAGCTCAAGGTGATGTTTTCTTGAACTTTTAAACTGGTCGAGTATCATTTGATAATTTTCCCGGTCATCTGTAATTTCCAAGTCAGTAAATGAACCAGGATAGGTACCAAGACGCGCCAGTCTATTATTTTGGGCATGTGCTATGGCTGCCGCCTCTTGCTCCATTTCCTGCATTTCATTTATAAGATTTTCAAGTCCCTCTGCAAGTGTGAAAGGACGGGATACCAATTCAATTTGGCTGGCACCTATTTCCCGTTTTATAAATGTTGCATTTTCAATTACACGATTCCGGACCTTTTCATCTACCAAATTAAACTCAAAATCAAAAAGAAGGTATTCGGTTTCAAAACCCATAATTCCGGATAAATTATTTTTAGTAACCAAAATATTTTTTTCAAGCTGTCTAAGTTGTCGTAAAAAAGCCCTGTTCATTAACGCCGTTGGATTCAATGAAACGGTTTTGGACATACCCTTATTCTCCCATTTGCTCTATTGATTGAGTTGCAATAGGTAATAGTAAGAATCGTTTCCCCGTTTAAGTTTCTGTTGTTTAACTTGCACTATTTTTAGTCCAGCAGCCTTTGCCATCTCCTCTATTTCATGTTTCAATAACATCCGACATCGACAGGTACAACGGCTGGTTTCATTTTCATTTTTATAAACTGTGAAATACATCATTAAGATCTGATTAAAAACATCGATTTTGACTTCTCCATATACTTCAAATGCTTCCCCGTCGATAGTCAGTGATTTAATCACTTTAGGTGCCCCGCCATATTCCATGATTTGATGTTCCGTCACTGGCGTAACATTAACCATTCCAACCCCTTCGGCTGATAAACTTGAAGCAATTACTCTAAAAATATCAAATTGGTTTTTATACGCAGGGAACATTTGGATAGAATTATCCCCAATGTGTACGATGTCAAATTTTTGAGGGCAAGACCAATCATTTAAGTCAGAGCATACCGTATTAATCATATTTCCATGATCGTTATGCTTGTTGAGCAACAATTGCAACGATTCCGGCGAACGATCAACTACAGTTACAGATTCAATAGACTTGTTTATAAAACCAAATAAGTGTTCACCACTCCCTGAAGCCAGGTCCAAAACCCTTGCATGTATCTTCTCAGGCCAGACATCACCAATAAACTTTTGCATTTCAATCGTATCCGGACCTAGAAAATCAAAAATCAGTTCGTCTGTCTCCATGAGTCACATGCCTATCCGGTCCGTCTGCTTCCAATCTACAGGAGAGTATTGATGATCTTCCTCGCCCATAAATCTTACTGCATGGGGTGTGACTTGAAACAATACAAACTGATTTCTTTTCTCATTGCTAAAGGTTTCTTTTATCATAGGGTTGTTTTCCAAAAATAGATCTTCTTCCTTCTTTTCACTCACCCGTTTGGCCTTACCTGCCATTCTGAGCTGAGCCCCGTCTCCAAAATAAGTAAGCTCCACATTCTCACACGTCCGGATTTGTTCAACCTTATCTGTATTGCTGAAGGTAGAGAAATATATATATCCGTTGTGAACAGTCCCCGCATCTACAGGTCTTACATGAGGTTGATTATTGAATGAATCATACGTTGCCAGATAGGCAATAGAAACGTTTTTAATCCATTTTGAATATTCTTCTTGATTCATTGTATTCACCTTCACTTTACTCTTAGTTTTTAATTTCATCCGGGGCAGTCATGAGCTTGTATCCCCAGCCATCCCTTATATAATGCATTAGTACAATCGCGCGATTTAGACTTTCTGGTTTTAATATGTAAGCCGAGTCTTGTTGTTCCACCAGATTTTCTTGAATTAAAACGGACAAAAGAATATTAACATCTTTCTCCATTTCCATTACTTTTTCAAAATTAACTCCTAGATACTGCTCTAACGTTCGTTCCTCGATTTTTCCATAGGCATTCAAATGCCCCCATACAATCGTAAACGCATAATTATCGACTGTAATTTCTTCTTCGACTGAATGTGGAAGTTCTATATAATTTTTAATATAAGGAGGTGTGAAGCGTACACGATTATTATCCCAATATCCCGCAGATCCGGGTCCAAAAGCCAACACCGGCTCTGTTTCACTTATAGCATCTTTTTCATAAGGAAATATATAATCTGGTAAAGAAAAAACAGTATTATCTACTCTTATATATCCGTTTTGTTGTAAAAATCCGCACACTTCTTCATAAACTGAGATTTTATCGGACAATGCTAAAATATGTTTTCCTCTTTTCTCGCATCGCTCGACAAATTCCTTTCCCCCTGGATAAGAGGAGTAGAAAAGACTAACCGAAATATGTTCCGGTCGTATATTCACTGTATCCCTTATGCTTTCCATGACCGTGCTCTGCGTCTGCCCCGGGATTCCGATTAGCAGATCAATATTTAACATGTCGTAATCAATTTCTCGGATCAGGCTTGCAGCCTTTATAATTTTTTCTCGTGAATAGGGCCGTCCCAGCAATTTGAGCTCTTCATTATTAAAAGACTGGGCACCGATACTTACACGATTAAATCCTTTTCTCCTGAAAATAGACAAGGTTTCTTTGGATGCGGTATCTGGGGAAACTTCATACGCCATAAATTTCATGTGGGTAAATTGTTCTGGGGTAATCCTATTTCGAATGGAATTTATAATAGTGTCTAGCTGACTTTCATTTAGGAGGGATGGGGTTCCTCCACCAAAAACTATCGAGGTGATTGCTGATTTTGGAAATTCAGTGCATTCAATGTCCACTTTCAAGGCTTTAACATACTCATCCATTACATCGAGGTTAATCATCTCCTCTTCCGAAAATTTGGCTGTAAAGTAGCAGTATGGACAGCGCTTCTTGCAAAACGGAATGTGACAATAAATGTGAAAACGATCAATCATTCAAATCCCAACCTTCCACTTTTAAATTGTGGAGCTAGTAACAGAATTTGTTTAAATCGTGGTAGCATGTTTTACATGTTAAACCCCATTTCTTACACAATCATATGAAATAGATCACATTTACTGGAATAAGAACCATTTCAAAAAAAAAAAAAAAAGCATTCTTCGTTCGCTTAACAGAGCTCAAATAGCCTGCTTCAGCTTACATCAGAATACTTCTTTAAAGTCGCTTTTGGGAGATATAAAACACATATACACAAGTATGCAAAGATGATATGCATCTTGGGCTAAGCTTCCACCCGATTCAAAAACACCTTCGTCCGCTCCAACTGCGGATTGCCAAAAATCTGCTCCGGTGTACCGGATTCTGCAATTTCGCCATTATCCATAAAAATGACGCGATCCGCCACATCTCGCGCAAAATTCATCTCGTGGGTCACGATGACCATCGTCATATTCTCCTCAGCCAGCTTTTTGATGACCCGCAGCACCTCGCCTGTCAGCTCGGGATCAAGGGCCGAGGTCGGCTCGTCGAACAGCAAAATATCTGGATTCATCATCATTGCCCGGGCGATCGCCACGCGCTGCTTCTGCCCTCCCGACAGTCGGGATGGATACGCATCTGCTTTATCTGCCAAACCGACTTTAGCCAGCAACTCAGCGCTTTGGCGGCGCAGTTCAGCCTTACTCACCTTTTTCACCAGCTTCGGAGCCAGCTCCAGATTATCCTGCACCGTCAAGTGAGGGAACAGATTAAAATGCTGAAAGACCATGCCCATACCGGTAGTAATGCCCTTAATGTCACCTGCCGGAGCGTACTGACCATTTTCCACCAGTGCTTTATCATGAATGCGGATCGTCCCGCCTGTCACATCTTCCAGGTGTACCAAACTACGGAGCATGGTACTTTTCCCTGAACCTGAAGGACCGATGACAGCTACAACCTCGCCCGCTTTAACGTTAAAGCTCACTCTTTTCAGAACGTCGAGCTTGCCGAACGATTTTTTCAAATCGATAACTTCTATTGCATTAGTATTCATATCCCGACATTCCTTTTACTCGAATTTAAAACGTTTTTCCAGCGCCCTGAAGAATAGCGTCAGCACCAAAGCTAACAACAAATAAATAACCGCTGCTACAACATAAGGTACAATCGAAAAATCGCGGTTTACAGCCGTATTGGCAAAATGCAGCAGTTCCGGTACCGCTACTGCATACAGTAGTGCCGTATCTTTTACTAATGTTGTCGCCTCATTGGTTACCGCAGGCAAAGCGATCCGTACCATTTGCGGCACAATGACTCTTATCAGCGTCTGCGACTTGCTCAAGCCCAGCACTTGCGAAGCCTCGTATTGCCCTTTATCAATCGACAACATTCCGCCTCTAAAAATTTCTGCAAAATAAGCCGCATAATTCAATACAAATGCCAGCACGGCAGCCGTTGTTCGATCCATTACCAGATACTCCCCAATGACAGGCAACATCGGCAGACCAAAACAAAAGAACAATAATTGCAGCAAAAGCGGCGTGCCGCGTATAACATAAATGTACGTGTGCATCAGCCAAGCGATTGGCTTAATCCGGCTTTTGGCCAGCAACGTAACGACAAAACCCAATGGAATAGACAAGATGAGCGTGATGAAAAATAAAATAACCGTCATCTGTGCCCCTTCAAGCATAGGCTTCATAATTCGTAAAATATATTCCATACTCATGACCTTCGACTCCTAAACCTTAGTTCAATACACTACGTATTAATTTAATACTTTATCTTCACCAAACCACTTTTTCGAAATTTCAGCAGCTTTTCCGTTCTTGTGCAGCTCATCCAAAGCGGATTGCAGCTGCGTCAACAGCTCTTCATTCCCTTTTTTCACACCGATGCCGTATTCCTCAGGGGCCAATGATTCATCAAGCAGCTTATACGTCCCTTGTTCCTTCGACATATAATACTTGGCAACGACTTCATCAATGACAACCGCATCCAGGCGACCGGTTTTCAGATCTGTCAAAGCAAGAACGTTATCCGGGTACTCAGACACTGACTTCAATTTACTTTTGATCGGATTCGCATCCAATGCATCGGCTGCTGAAGACAGCGTCTGGAGTCCCACCGTTTTGCCCGCCAGATCAGCCAGCTTGGAAAGACTGGAAGTAGCTGGTATGACAATGACCTGACTGTTTTTCAGATATGGCTTCGTGAACAGCACTTTTTCCTTACGTTCATCCGTAATGGTGTATCCATTCCAAATGAGATCAATACGTCCGCTGTTCAGCTCGGATTCTTTGGCAGACCAGTCAATCGGCTGAAATTTCACCTGTTTACCCATTTGTTCCCCGGCCGCTTTCGCATAATCAATATCAAAGCCGGTCAGCTCATTATTTTCATCTCTAAAGCCCATCGGGGCGAATTTATCATCAATGCCAATAATCAATTTACTGTCGTCCTTACCGCCGGAACATCCGGCCAACACGATCATCATCAATCCAATTAACATCGTAAACATGGCTGCTTTTCTCATCTTATTCCCCTCCAACAATGGTGACCCCCGTATCCAAGAACAGGTGGCAAACGCTTTAGTTCGTTAACACGTTATCAGAGTATCATCATAACACACCGCAGGATACTCGTCGAGAGGAATGAGCGGAATCTTAGCCTTATATAAATGGAAAACCTGTGACGAAAATTTGACCTGTGTTCTATAATGTAAAACCTTACCTTGACATGTCACCTAAACCGTCTTATTATTTCCTAGTATTCTTATATACTTTTACTTATATTAAATTTTTAGCAGCAATAGTATGTAAATCAGCTTGATAGACAGGAGAAATTAAGCCCCATGTACATTTTAAAGCGTCTTTTTACGATGTTCATTACACTGTGGATTATCGTCACTTTAACGTTTATCATCATGCACATCATTCCGGGTGACCCATTCTCGAACGATTCCAAAACCATTCCGGAAGCGGTATTGCAAAACATGCGTGCCAGGTACAATCTGGACAAGCCGCTCGCTGTGCAGTATGTGCTGTATCTCAAAAATCTGCTAGTGCTGGATATGGGCCCGTCTATTCAATCGAAAACGACGGACGTCAATATGCTCATCGCCCGAGGTTTTCCACCTTCTGCATTGCTCGGTATTCAATCCATCGTGGTCGCGATTATTGCCGGAATTTCGCTTGGAACACTGGCTGCTCTACACCATAATCGACCACTGGATTATATCTCGATGTTTATCGCCATTGTTGGTATTTCCGTACCCAGCTTCATATTGGCACCGCTGCTAATCAAGTATGTTGCCGTTCAATGGCACCTTCTTCCGGTCGCCTCATGGGGAACCTGGCAGCATACGGTGCTCCCATCGCTGGCTCTCGCTGTTTCACCTCTTGCCGTTATCGCCCGCTTTATGCGGACGAGTATGCTGGAAGTCATGCATGAGGAGTACATACGCACTGCCAAAGCGAAAGGGTTGTCTTCTTGGGCAGTAGTTCTGCGTCACGGATTACGCAACGCGTTGGTTCCGGTGCTTTCTTTTATCGGACCGCTATTCGCTTCCGTCATTACAGGTACCTTTGTCGTTGAAAAAATATTCGCCATTCCCGGCATCGGTAAATACTTCGTAGATAGTATCTTTAACCGGGATTATCCAGTGATTATGGGGACGACCATTTTCTACAGTGCCATTCTAGTCGTTACTTTATTTTTAATTGATATTTCCTATCGCCTTGTCGATCCACGAATCAAATTAGTCAGTAAAGGAGATTAACATGAAAGCAGCACCTACTGTCGAAAAGGACAGTCTGTTCAGTCTTGTAGATCGCAGCCAGATCCCCACCGCCACGTTGACCAGACCCAAAGAATCACTCTGGCGGGATCGGCTACGCAGACTTTTCAACAACAAGCTTGCTCTTTTGGGGCTTTCCCTACTAATCATGATTATTGCGCTGGCGATTGTTGGACCTTCCATGGTTTCTTATGCACCTAGTGATCAATCTCTTTTGAAGACGAATCTCTCTCCTTCCAAAGAGCATTGGTTTGGCACGGATGATCTGGGGAGGGACGTATGGGCACGGACATGGGCCGGGGCTAGAATTTCACTCATGATCGGCTTTGCCGCTGCCGCCATTGATTTGGTGCTTGGCATTCTCGTCGGCTGTGTTGCTGGCTATTGTGCTGGGCAGGGTAAAACGGGCGACCGGATCGACAGCATTCTCATGCGTATTATTGAAATTTTGTATAGTATTCCTTATCTGCTAGTCATCATTCTGCTGCTCGTCATTATGAAGCCCGGTCTGCTCACGATGATTATTGCATTATCTATTACTGGCTGGGTCGGTATGGCCCGTGTCGTGCGTGGGCAAATCTTACAGCTGAAGCAGCAAGAATATGTGTTAGCAGCCCGTAGCTTGGGGACATCTCATTCGCGTATTATCTTCAGACATTTGCTACCAAATGCAGCGGCAATCATTATCGTGAATTTGACGTTCACTATTCCGTCGGCTATTTTTGCCGAATCGTTCCTGAGCTTTCTCGGTTTGGGGATTCAGTCTCCTTCGGCCAGCTGGGGGACGATGGCTAACGATTCACTTGGCGTTATTTTAAGCGGTCAATGGTGGCGCCTATTTTTCCCCGGGCTGATGATATCGCTCACCATGCTAGCGTTCAATACGCTTGGAGATGGGCTTCAGGATGCACTTGACCCGCGTTCACAACATTAACAACAGAGAGATCCCAATTGGACAAGGAGGGGTGTCACCATGATCCGCAGCTTCTCGCCTAACCGCAGGAAGAACGGCAGTTCCTTTATCGAAGTGCGCACACGCGGCATACCTGCAGGAAAGGAGGATGAGTAACTCCCGGTAAGGTGTACCTTATTTTTGGCATAACTAATTACAGTAATGGAGGAAAACCACGATGAAAAAAATGCATTGGATGACGATCATCTTACTTTTGGCCGTAACGGCTTTGGCAGGATGCTCTGGTAATACGGACAAAACAGCAAGCAACGACCCGTCCGCTGCTCCTCAAGCAGATGTCCCGCAAGAAATTACTGCCAATCTGGCAGGTGGAGAACCTTATACGCTAGACCCTGCTTTCGCATCAGATACAACGTCCTATTTTGTAATTGATAACTTGTATGAAGGGCTGTATACATACGATAAGGCTGGTAAAATCGTAGAAGGTGCTGCCAGCAAAGTAGACGTATCTCCTGACGGCAAAACCTACACTTTTACTATCCGTGACGGTGCAAAATGGTCGAATGGTGACCCACTGACAGCTAAGGATTTTGAATACTCCTGGAAACGGGTACTAAATCCAAAAACAGCTGCCTACGATCCTTCTGCCCTCTACTACATCAAAGGTGCCGAAGCGTACAACACAGGCAAAGGTAAAATTGAAAACGTGGGTGTTACAGCCAAAGATGATAAAACTCTTGTTGTTGAGCTGAAATCACCGCTAAGCTTCTTCCCCACGATCGCCGTGGGTCATGCTTATCTGCCAGTAAACCAATCGGTTGTTGAGAAAAATGACAAATGGGCAGCAGAAGCAGGCACAATTGTCGGCAACGGTGCGTATGTAGCCAAGGAATGGAAACATAACGAACAAATTACGCTGACGAAAAACGATCAATTCTGGAACAAAGATGCCATTACGATGGCAACGATTAATTTTAAAATGGTGCAAGACTCCACAACGTATTATCAAATGTACAAAACGGGCGATCTGGATCTGATTTTGAGCCTTCCCGTGGATACACTGGATCAGGAAAAGAGCAACAAGGAATTCCTGTCGCATCCGTCTTTTAGTGTGTACACCTATTCTTTTAACGTAAAACAAAAGCCGTTTGACAATAAAAAAATCAGACAGGCCATTGCCTACGCGATTAACCGCGAAGCACTGGCTACCAGCGTAACCAAAGGTGGCGAAACTCCGGCTTACGGTTATGTTCCATACGGAACAACAACACCATCCGGCAAGGACTTCCGTGATGAAGCACCGAAAAAATACTATGAGTTTGACGCTGCAAAAGCGAAACAATTGCTGGCCGAAGGTCTGAAAGAAGAAGGTTTGACCAAGCTGCCACCAGTCACCTTCAAATACAACACTTCGGACAAGCATAAAAAAGTAGCTGAAGCGATTCAGGAAATGCTGAAAACAAACCTGGGTGTTGAAGTGACGCTGGAGAATCAGGAATGGAAAACGTACATTGATACCTTTAAACAGAAGAACTTCCAGATCGCCCGTATGGGCTGGGAAGGAAACTTCCTGGATCCGCTCGGCGTATTGGGGCATTATACTTCCAAAAACTCGAACAACTTTACCAACTGGAGCAACCCGGAGTATGACAAACTGATTGAATCCTCAACCTTTGAGCTTGATCCGGCAAAACGCTTTGAACAGCTCCATCAGGCAGAAGACGTATTGATGGAAGATCTGCCGATTATTCCGATCCAGTTCTCTGCGGACACTGCATTAATCAGCCCTAAGATTCAAGGTATCGTATTTGATGCTCGTTCGAACCCAGACCTGCGCTTTGCGAAACGGGTCGAAAAATAATGATTTTACGTTTTGGGATCATCGCCCTGATTGTCAGTACCTTAGGGTTTCTGTACGCCACCCCCCATCTCTTGAATGGTCGTGAACACATGGCTACTGCAAATCTGTTATTCCTGTTGGGGTTGCTGGGCTTGGTGATCGGTGCAATCTTCCACGTTCTGCAAAGCGGTTTTCTAACCCTCTTCCTGCGGGGATTTGCCGACATCGGACAGTTATTCATTCGTCAATCCAAGGCATTACGAGAGGAAAATGAGCGTTTGCGTTCCGATGAATCTTTGTCAGCCTGGAAAACATCCATGTTCCGCCACCTCAAGGTATATACTTCGGGGTGCGGAGCAGGGCTTATCCTTTGCTCGATGATACTAATGGGGATAAGTTAGGGTGGTATGAGAAGCTTTCTTGCGGTTGGTGAGCGCTGCGCGTGCAGATTGTTCTTCCGATCGCTGTTATCCCCGGATTTCTATTGAATAGAACCTGTAAGGGTAAAATCCGGGGATAAAGGCGAACGCTTCGCTTCTTCAGAACAATTCTGCCCGCTCCGCTGGCAACCTCCGTGGAGATTCTATACGTTTTAGAGGTGTGTAAAGAAAAAGAGAGTTTCGCAAAGCGTTTGCTAGCGGAACTCTCTCTTTTTGCATTTTTTTTATATATTAAGCTTTGAAAAGGGCTCATAGTACTAGTACAACACTTAGTATCCTTAATAAATATGCTTTTCCTTCGCTTCTTGCAGCCATGACGGGAACTCGTTAAGCAATAGTTCGTACAATTCATTATCTTCCATAGATTCGATATCTTGTATTTGAAAAAAATTAGCGTTATCTACCACACGGCCTTGTATGTTGTCGAGCTTCTTTAATACACCAAAATCGGACTCACCCACACCTATAAATTGCCAGAAAATCGGCTCTCCTGACGAATCAATGACCGCGTTGTCGATGTTGTCTCCTTTTCCACGCTTCACACCGCCATCATTAATAAAAATAACAAAGGCCGGATCAGAAGAGGGTTCTTCCTTGGTGTATTTGGCGATGACATCGCGCATCACAGGCGGCTCATCATTACGACCGAACTTGGGCAAATAATCATTGGACAGAATATGTCTTTCAACATAGTTGTCAACATCATTTTCGGTAACGGAAGGCAACCGTGAAAAACGGTGATCATACACCCATACGTCCAGTACACCATCATCATCCAAAGCACTCGCTACTGCAACAATTCGTTCCAACACCTTTTGAACGGTACCATTTTTGTACAAACTTCTCATAGATCCTGAAATATCGAGCACCAATCCAACTCTCGCAGTCACATTCGTTAGATTCTTTTTAGTCAGTACCAGTTGCGCATTCTTTTTAAGTAAAGAAATACTGCTCATGTTCCCCACGCTCCTCTATGATGTTTGCGTTTGTACGTCTAGTACGTCTACTCTACCATCTGCGTCGTTCGTCGCCTCTCAGGGGAAAGTCGCTTAATTCTCCGAGTTGGTCATGTGCAGCCTTATAGATTCGAAGAATAGCTTGTACCTTGTTAAAATCATTGTCTTCCGGACCGAATCCCTCCATATACATCTTTTGAATGATGTTTTGGAAGAAATCCATACGTTCGCGGACGGAATCCTGCTCGATTTGCAGTACCTCTTCAAAGCTGTGTGTCTCGGCAAAATCAGACAGTTCATCAAATTCCTGTTCCTGATATCGATCCCCCCGAGTTTCGGGATTGAGATCAATAGAGGTACGCAGGGTTGATAATAAAATATTTTCGCGTGCCAGCATGACATGAAAATCTTTGTTCTTAAACAGATCCGTAACGATCAGACGGCACATTTCCTTGTTCTGCAGTAGAATCCCGTCAAAAGGATGCAGCGTCCACACACCGTAGTTAAAAAATAAATTAAAATTGAAGCTGCTGCTTCCATACTGATATACAATGTTAATTTTCGATTCGTCGATGATTTCAAATGAAAATTCCAGCATGCATTCTCCTTTTGGATTCCAATATTTAACTCTATCCTATCAGAAAATGCATGATTTTCAATAAAAAATTTTATTTCACAGAATCATTTAACTCCACAATTGAATCTACTTTTTCGCTACTGGCAGCCACAAGTAAATAGACAATGACACAGCCCAAAATAAAGGACATCATACGCTCGCTCTCTCCTTTTGTCATTCGCTTTTTAAGAGTTTATGCACGAGAATGCTATGTATGTTCATCATGTCCTTTATTAGCTGCTGGCAAACCAAAAAAAGACGCCCTTCGGAGTCATCCCGGCGTCTTTTTCATAGATTGGTCTATTATTCTACATTGTCATCAGTTCAAAAACGAGCTTAAACCCTCAGAAGAATTACTATCCTTCAGCGGTTTGGAAGGTTCTTTCCCTTCGATCCCCAAACGTTGGCTAAGGTTGGCATTGATTGCTGTCATTTTACTTGTATAATCATGGCAGCTTTCAATAATCCGACGGTTTGATTTTTCAGACAGATCCAAAGCAGATACCAAATCACCAATCGCCTGATTCACAGCCTCCAGTGACATAGAAGGCTTGCTAAGCAGATCTGTCGTTCTCTCGGTCGTCGTTTTGAGAAGCTTCGCATTTTCCTTGAATTGATTTTCAATGGTACGGTTGGTCGCATCGACGGCTGAAATGATTTTGTCCTGATCCGCCAGCGCCATCGCGATCATAGCCGATACAGTAATCAGATTCGATGTTTTATCAATCGCATTATTTACAGAATCAATCAGTTTATCATTGTTATCATTAATAATATCCGTTGCCGCAATCGCCTGATTGTATAACAAAATCATTTCGGTCATAGACTGCGTACGAGTAACCACCTTGCGCAATCCCCGCTCCAGATGAGGCTTGCGGTTTTCATTTTCCGGCTTGGCAATCTCGGTCTCAAACAGTTCTTTCAGGCGATTACCAAAGGCGATCTTCGTCTGTAAATTGTAGATTTCTTCAATGGAGGCTTTCTTCAACTGTCTCATGCTGACGATGTTTTCTTCCAGATTATCCTTACCATCTCTCAAGGCAGTAATGATTTTCTCGATGTTCGTCTTCACCGACTGATACTTGTAAATGTAGTTTTTTAACGGGCTTTTACGCAGAAGCTTGCCAAAAAAACTCACATTTTTGCTCTGCTGGAGCGTTTCACATTCATCACGCAGCTTTAAGATCATATTGGATACCTCAGCCCGATCACCGGACATGAGGTCGTTTACCGGACGATCCAGCATTTTAAGGGTCTGCCCCGCACGTTCCTGCGTTTTAACCCCCAACTTACCGATATCATCCATTAAGGTATCCAAGCTCATGACATCGCTTTGTGATACCTTCTGAATCAGCTGTGAAGCCTCCTCAGTCACCTTCTGTTCATCTTCTTTTTTCAACTCAGCCCATGGGGTCGCCATACGCTACCTCCTATTCTAAAAAACAACTGTTCCCAAGTATAATCGTTGTTTTTCAGAGCAGCTAATTTGCTACTTTTTTATTTTCTTACAAATCGCCTACAATTCGGAACTGCTATAACGCTGGTGAATAAGCTCCGCTTTGCTCTGTAATTCCATCAGATCCTTATGCTCCACCGTGGATACAATTACTGATATTTTACTATCCACATCCCGTAATCCGTTTAACAACGTCCTCCGGTTGGTACGCTTCGCATCGCCGCTGAGCCGAAGAAACGGATTAATTAGCCCATTCAAATCCTTCAAAATCAATCTCCGAACCGTATGATTCACTTCGCTGTTGTTCAGTTCATGCAAAAGCGGAATGACCCGCTGCAAACGTGCAAATAGAGCCAGCGCCTTCTCGACAATCTCGTTATCAAGCGCATCCTTCTGTCCCTCGGAGATCACCATATCCTCCAGTACCTCCAAATACTCCATCACCTGAGCAAATTCACTGCTCACCTGATCTGGTTGACGTACTTGTCCTGTCATAGACTGCGGTCGAACGGCAGCTTCCTTTTCATGCTGCTGTGTCTCACCGACCTGCTCCTGCACCACCGGAATCACGGAACCGGTCAGATTGGGGCGAGGATGGCGAACAGCCATGATGGCGCTGTATCCTCCCAAACCAAGGATCGGAATCGCCAAACACACAAACAGTGGCAACCAAAAACTTAGTAAAAGCGCAATCAGGTAGCTAACCACAGCAATCGTGGCACCCCACATTTTTGACGTCATAGCTTGTACCTCCTGACGTAAACCCTTACCATATTGTAGAAAACAATATTTGTGTGTGTCAATGTACGGATTTACGTATGGTGATTGGCTGCTCGATATGACTGGCTAAAATGTCGTATTGCGGATGAAGTGAACCGATCTCATGACCCAAAGCCGATTTCACCGCTAGATAAGGAAAGTTGATACCTGACAAACATGATACATGAAGTCCTCCGGACATCCGCGGATTGATCTCTAGCAGCTTGGCATGCTCGCCGTTATATTTTACCTGAATGTTATAATTGTACGGAATATGATACGCCTCAGCGACCTTCTGTGCCACCTCCAACAGCTCGGGATGCTGCTCCAGCAGCCGTAATCGTCCTCCTGCCTTCCTACGCGGAACTGCTGCTAGCAGCTTTCCGTTCCGGTCAGCCAGGCAGTCAATACTGTATTCGTATCCCTCCAGCAACTCCATCACCATCAGATTGGGAAATGATTCTGTGGATGACAATACGCGGTGTGCTTCCTCGAATGAAATATGATTCAGCGCATGGCCGAACAGTTCCTCCAGCGGATTACGTTCATTGTCGATGATACGAAAGCCCATTCCGCCTTCCGCATTACATGGCTTGAAGCATACCTTATGCCCAAGTGCTATTAACGACTCATAAGCCTGTTTAAACTGCTCAGCATTGCTGGCAATGGCATAATCGGGAATCGTGACAATGTCCTTTTGACGGATGGATTCATAAAACAGATCCTTTTCCATCAGTTGCTCCAGCAGTTCGGTATCTTGGCATACCATCACTTTTGTCCCAATATCATCGAACAAATAAAGATGCTTGCTAATATCGAGCATATTCCACCGTGGGATAAAGACATCAATTCCGTGCCGCCTGCAAAAATCAGCGCAAAACCGTGCGTACTCCACACCACTGGTGCGAGGCTCTACTTCAGCTACATCACTGGCCTGTAACGCCATATGCTGCGGATCAGAGTGCGTCGCATAGATCTCGAACGGAATACCGTCCTCATTGTTACGAATAGCATTCATATAATGATACGCCACTGAAAACCAGCGGTTAAAATACACTTTAACCTTCTTCACAGAGCCACGTCCCCTATCTATTCTGAAAATGAAGTTTGAGCTGCGAACACACTCCGGTGTATTTCATGAACATACGCCATGATTTCGTTCGCTGCATAAACCCCCGACACTTCTGTAAAACGATAATTGACCTCCAGCTTATCCCGCAGTTGTTCCCGATACAATTCACCATGACGCGGAGCAATCGCATAATCGGCATAGTCCAGCAGACAACGGTCTAGCAAAGAGTCACCGGACGCAACCACGGTCCCTCCATTCGTGAGGTTACGGATATGCTCCACGGCTGCCTGTTTATTCACGGCTGCAGGTACCAAATACACCTTACGACCTTGAATGGATACCTCCCAGCCCATTTCACGCATGATTCGCGCCTTCTCCAGCACCTGTTCCAGCGGCATACGATCCCGTTCAATCATGAAAGCATAGAATAACTCGTCGCAAAAGCGTTCGTTTACCACCCAATCTTCATGCAGCACCTGCCCGAACACCTGACGTGCTTCTTCCGCGTGAGCACCATCACGGCGCACTTGTTCATGAATACGTCGATTCCACTCTCGATCCACCTCGCCTCCAACGATGATGTTTCCGCCATTACTCGTCACGGCATATGCGGGAACCAACTCCGTCTGAAACACGGTGATTCGTCGATACTGTTCCATCGTCCGAGTCGTCACGGGCATAAACATCACATCTTCAGGCAGTGTCTTTAGCCATTGCAGGGCTTGTTCAGAAATAAAAGCCGATGTCGCCCCGTTTATCTGTTCCGCAGGCAACAGACCAGGGGACTCCAGCGGTACGCCAAGCGAACGTTTGGAGTAAATCAGTGTCTGATCCAGATCACTTGCGTAGATCATTCTTGTCCCCCCTTGAGCGGCTTGATAATTCCGCAGCAGGAATAAGTCAATCCTTCAAATACCTCTACGGGCACTCCACGATCCTTTGCCAGCAGCATAATATGCTGGAGATTCGGATTATCTTCGCGATCAATCAGAATTTTCCACGGCACTCTGCGCAGCAGTACACGAGTCGTCTCCCCCACTCCGGGCTTGACCAGATTGATATCCCGAATGCCAAATGCCTGCTGAATCGCCTCAATATCCCGTAAGCCCTGCCATGTCACCGCAGGCGGATTCAATGTCATTAGTTCAGCATATGCAACGGCCGCTTCAGCCACGTCTTGAAAATACCCGGATACCGTATCCACAAACGTATTGGACTGATCCACTGACCGCCAGGATTCATAAAATTTGGCCCCATGGAAATCGTCAGGGCCTATGAGATCGTCGCGTAATACCGTCCGACTCATTAAACCTGATACAGTCGAATTCAGACAAGCACTTGGAATCAAATAATCTTCTCGTGTACCAAAGGTTTCTGAACATCTGCCCGGATCGGCCAGCACCGCCAGATCATCATTTAGGCGCAACCCGTAATCCGCATTCATCTCACGGCAGGCCTCAATCAATACCTGGCGAATTGCCCCTTTCCCCGTCCAGCCATCGACAAACTGAAGTTCAATCCCCAGCCCATGCTGCTGTAAAATGTATAATATCGCATTCCGGTCAATGCCTTTGCCACGAATAATAGAAATGCTGTAATGCGGCAAGGATACGCTATACTTCCAGTCAATATAACGCTTGATCAGGATACCAATGGGCGTCCCTGCTCTAGCCAGAGAAACAATCGCCGTATTTAAGCCTCTTTTTCTCACAATCATCTCAGCCACAGAAGCTGCCGCTAATGCAACCTTTTGGGCAGATTGGGCAAGCGTTTCGTGAAACAATGCAATATACTCTTCGGTGGGCTCGTATTCCACTGGCAGCATTTCTGAATAATGGACGCCCGACTGAATCGCCTCTTCACGATCCTCCGTCCCTTTTTCCAACGTAACCCTACTCAAATCCTTCAATAAAAATGTGACATCCGAGGCAGGATAACTGCCTAGAGGTTTGGGCGGATGAATGTTCTTCTGTTGTATTTGCTCCATGAGTGCTTGCTTCATATCCGCGCTCCTTTACTCTCCTGTCTAGTTAAACCGTTAAAATAAACGACATGCACTTTATCGCAGCCCAGACGGTTCAAAGCCTCCAGCATGGGGTTCATCCGCTCTAGGTCCGACTCCCTTTCCATCAAAACGAATATTTCGTCATACTGACCAGGGTCTACATTATAAATAAAATTGCGTATCGTACTGTCCTCAGGCGATGGATATGTCACACCACAAGCGACTCCATACCCTTCTTCTCGGTGGGGATATACCGGGCTGCGTGTCGTCGATTGAAAATACACATCCGGGCCTAACTCTGCTGCAATCCGCATTGGAATGTACATGAATTCTCCCGTGCCCATAACCAGCGTGCGTTGCCCAGAACGAAGTTGCTTCAGTCGTTCGGCTGTACGCGTGATTTCTGCATCCAACGCTGAATTGTCAATGGATTGTAGACCAAAACGGCCTGTATATTTTAGATAAGGAGCTGTATTGGTGTAGCCGTCCGTTGACATGGAGCTGTGTACTACCCGCTCAAAACCGGAAGCCTCCTGTTCAAAACGGTGGTCAATTATTCCAGAAGCATCTTTATTAACCTCTGCCATGCTAGTGGCTGCATGTTCTGGGTTCCCAGCCTGTCCAGCATATTCTGCGTGATCCAGTATTGGTACTCCCTGTACCTCAATCTTTCCTTTGAGCAAGCTTAAAGGCGTAATCGTAATGCCTAGCTCTACCTCCAGATCAGCGAAAGCCTGCTCGTCGCTGTCTGTCCGCCAATCCAATAACGAAGCAATCACATACTGTTTACGCGGAAAATGCTCCTGAATATCCCGTATGATATTAAGCGTTGTTTTCCCCGTCGTAATTTCATCATCTACCAGCACAATCGGGCCATCACCCGCAAAAGCACCTTCATCCAGTGCATAGCAACGATGATCAACAGCGTGCGAATGCTCTTCTTCAAACCGAATAATAGGCCGAAGGCCCGGGATATCCTCGCGCGTCGTATGAATATACGAGGCCCCGTCGTCAAACAACCGATACATACTGTGTCCCAGTGCTGTAGCCGTCTCGGCAAAACCAACAAACTTGATCGGCTCCGTAAAAGCAAAAGCTAAACGCTCATCCATCAGCTTTCGATAGGCCTCTTTCGCATAGTCTGGGTTAAGTAGTCCTCTCACGGCCTCTCCAATCAGTTCATCCATCTGTTGTCCCGCTTGTGGGACAAGCTCCTTATATAGCAGGATCGCCAGCGCCGCACCACTGAGCAGAGAGGTGTATGGGTTTACCGGAATATGCTTGCCCAGCACCTTGCTGACAAATAAAAATGAACGCTTTTTATTGACCCGTGCCGCCATCGCAAACAGCTTGTCCACAGGAAGACGGAATGGATTATGAGTCTCCGTAATTTTAACGCTGAACTGCTCCAGGATTGGCAGCAGATGTGTTTTCGTGGTTGGGTAAGAGACTGACAAAATGTTGTTGTTCATGTAACACCCCGTATACTTTTGATCTATTGATAATTCGATGAGCCCAATTCAAATGCGGCTTAATTTCATTCATTTTGTTGGCATAGGTACTTTTGAATACACCCAGACTACCGTCGTTACGCTCAACAATTTCAAGTGCATCCATATACTCTTCATGTGTCACCGCATACATGGCCTGTACCGGCTTAATATGGGAGGGATGAATAATCGTTTTGCCGATAATCCCATTCTCTTTGTCCATCATGACTTCTCGGATCAGTCCGTCTACGGCATCTGAGATGAAGTCCATCCGCAAGTGTCGGCCCGGCTTCCCAAGTGCATCTTCGAAAGGAGATACTCTTAATTGAGGTTTAAAGACACGTTCTCGGTGAGAGAAATATTCCCATACAGGACCGGAAATGACGTAATTTGAGCCCACGCGTCCAAACAAGTTAATAATATCTGCGATGCAATCCCGAATGACGGCAATTTCATAAATCGTAATATCCGGGCTGCGTCTCAAGCCATATAGACTGGAAAAATCGGTTGCTCCAATGCGTACATTCAACACATATTCCTGGTACTCGTCTAAGATTTCTTTAATCGACAACAGCTCTTTCCAGCGGGATTCCCGATAAATGATTTTGGAGCTTTCAAGAATCGGTAGCCCGTACAGCACAGGCATGTTGTTTTCGTTTCCTGCCCCTGTATGCATACTCCGGTTATATTCTGCAATGAGTGCAAAATACGCTCGTCCATTATCAGAAGAGAACTTGGGTAAGACAAAGCCCGTGAGCAGCGACAAAGATTCACCCAAACCGTTCAGTAGTCGTTCCAACTGCTCCACAGAGCGCACACGCACAAATAACAAAGGTAATTGCTGTTCACTCATCATCCCCGTCCGTACATAAGACAATAGTTGAAACAGCTGCTGCGCCAGCGATTGTTCCGCCTGCCCGACCTGCTGATCCCCTATCGCATCCTCCAAATCCAAAATGACCGTTGTTAACCCTTCATGTTTTCCATTTTTGATCTCTTCCGCTACTTCCGAGCGGGTCGCTGGCATGTACAAAGCCGCTCCTATCGCATAAGCCAATATACTTTTGGGAGAACGGTTATGAAACTCCAACGGTGGAGTATAAAAGATCGCTTCTACTTCCTCAGAGGTTAAATCATTAAAATATTTCAGGGCTCTTCCCCTCCTCTTGCTCTTTCTTGCCTGACTGAAGCCCTGTGCTCCGGGTATAAAAGAAATCCCCCCTTAGTTTCAGGAGGGATTTCGCTATACTTTGTACATTAAGCCTCTTTGTCGGCCTTTTTCTTTCTTTTCGCCGAGCTGATAACCATTGTGCCTACAAAGACAGCAATCAAAATGCCGAAGAATAAAATCTGCGACATATGAAAGCCAAAAGCAGCAGCCAGCATTTTACCCCCGATAATGGCGATCATAATAAAGGCTGTCTGTTCCAGTTCCGGAAATTTATCAATGAGCTTGAGGAACACTTGAGCAACGCCACGCATCATCAGAACGCCGAGAATACCACCCAGGAACAGAACCCATACTTTCTCGCTCACACCGAAAGCTGCAATGACGCTGTCAATACTGAAGGCAATATCCATCAGTTCGACCATTAATACCGTTTTCCAAAAAGAAGTAGGTTTGTTTTTCACTTCTCCATCACCTTCGGACTTGAATAAGCCCTTATAAGCGATATAGAGCAGATAAGCTGCACCCAGTACCTTAATCAGGGTGAACTTAATCAGGAATGTACCCAAGCCGATAGCCAGGAACCTGAATATATACGCACCCAAAATCCCGTAAAATAAGGCTCTCTTCTGTTGTTCCTTAGGTAAGTGTTTAACCATAACTGCGAGAACCAAGGCGTTATCCGCCGATAAAAGTCCTTCCAGCAAAATGAGAGTTCCTATAATCCCCCAACTCACTGGATCAGTAAGCGTACCTACAACATCACTCCATGAAAAGAAATGGCCGTAGTTTTCGCTGATATTTTTAAACAAATCATTCAACATGAAAAGAGTGCCTCCGATAATTCAATTTATTTGCTACCCTGCGACCAGCGCATGCCCCAGTTATAGGCCCGATCCAACTCACGATGACCGCCATAGAACTGCACGAGTCTTTCAATGCTAAACGTTTCATCGTTTACATTTTGGATCATGGCAATTGCACACATCCCTTTGCGATTGTCATGTTCATTCATGTGAACGATAATGTCCGGCCCATCCTTCTGGTACAGCGTGACTACCCCGTCCGCTTGTGACCAGTTCGTGACTCCTTCATAGATGAAGGTAAACACCAAAATTCGCTTAATTTCAGAAATTTTAGCACCGTTGATGCGAAGATTTTCCCCTGTTTTCACAGAGCCTGTTCGGTCGTCGCCATCCAGAGCAATGTACGGAAAGCGATTTAGAGAACCGAAAACTTCCCCGAGCGCCTGTACAACGCCTTTATCTCCATTCTTCATCTCATATAAGCAGCCCAGATCCAGATCGACACCCTTGGAGCCGCGATTAAAAAATCCCTTGCTTTGCTGCACCTGATTCCAGTTCAGATTGATCAGGATTTCACCCAATCCGCCTGAGCCCTTTTTCAGATTAATGGTGTCGCCCTTCTTCTTCAGCTCAATTTTCCGCAGATTCAGATTCACCGGTGTTGCAGATGGCTCTGGCTTCGGAGCAGGTGGTACTGGTGGCGGCGTTGGTGCTGGTCGAGGCGCTGGTGCTGGTCGAGGCGCTGGAGACGGAGGTGTAGGCACTGGCGTGGGAGGAGCCGGATTATTTTCCACTTCAATCCCAAAATTAACGCACAACGCATCCAATCCACCGGAAAAACCTGCGCCAATCGCGTTGAATTTCCATTCCCCGTTATGACGATACAGTTCACCAATGACAATCGCCGTTTCCACTGTAAATCCACTGTCCAAATTAAACCGCAAAACCTCTCCGCTAACCGGATGAGCAAAACGAATGAACCCACCTTGAACCTGTCCAAAATTTTGCCGTTTCTGATCCGCATCATAAATCGTCAGCGTAAACGCAATCTTCTCGATGTTTGCAGGAATTCGCGTCAGATCAAGGGCAAATTGCTTTTTGTCACCGGACTGTTGTCCGTCTGAATAGGTGATAAAGGGAGTGGTCGGATTGTTATAAAAAATTAAATCCTCATCACCCGATACTTTTCCTCCAGGACCTAGCAAAAATGCCGAAGTATCCAGCTCCAGAGACGCTGGGGACTCCCAGCCAATCCCTACGTTGACATGGGTCAGGCCCGGATTTGTTTTCGTCAAATCCGCCTTCTGTCCCTTTACTACGATAACAGCCATGATTGTGTCACCTTTCTGTCGGTTTGTCATGTGTCAGCGTACGCTAATGTAGCATTTTGGATCATTCGATTCCCAACGCACATAAGAACAATATATAGACAAACTAAAGCGTTTCGATCTATATATTGCTGATTTGAAAATGCTCTTGGGATTTATGCAAAATGCTCAATGTAATAGCTTAAAAAGAAAGGGTAGCGCCCTATGGACACCACCCCAAGTGGATATTATTGAGCGTCCAAGCCATAGTTTTTAGCAAGCGCACCCAATCCACCAGCAAAGCCACTACCGATAGCCTGGAATTTCCAGTCTGCATTCTGACGGTAAAATTCACAGAATACGACGGCCGTTTCGGTGGAAAAATCTTCTCCCAAATCGTAGCGCAGCACTTCACGATCCGTTGCTGCATCTACCACACGCACAAAAGCATTGGACACTTGACCAAAGTTTTGCGCGCGTGCCTCGTAATCATAAATGGTAACCGTGATCCCGATACGGTGGATGTTCGCAGGAATCTTCGAGAAATCAACGATGATTTGCTCGTCATCCCCATCGCCCTCACCTGTACGGTTATCGCCTGTATGGGTAATCGATCCTGCTCCACCTGTCGGGTTGTTGTAAAATACAAAATCATCCGCAGCTTTGGCTTTGCCGTCTTCATAAAGTAGGAAAGCTGAAGCATCCAGGTCAAAGTCCGCGCCACCACTGTATTTATTCGTATCCCATCCAAGACCTACAACGACACGAGTCAAGCCAGGATTCGTTTTGGTCAGATCAATACGTTGTCCTTTGGAAAGGCTAATGGTCATTCCGCATACCTGCTTTCTTTGTATAGATTTTTTATGCCAAACCGTAATCGCGCGTCAATCCTGCAAGACCATCTTGATAGCCGCTACCAATGGCATTGAACTTCCATTCACCGCTATGACGATACAGTTCGCCTACAACAACGCCTGTTTCGATTGAGAAATCTTCTCCCAGATCAAAGCGGACCAATTCTTCATTGTTTGCTTCGTTTACGATACGAGCGTAAGCACGGGACACTTGTCCAAAGTTTTGGCTGCGTTCTTGTGCTTCATAGATTGTAATCGTAAAAGCGATCTTTTCAACGTTAGCTGGCACGCTACCCAGATCAATTTTAATTTGCTCGTCATCTCCGTCGCCATCACCTGTGCGGTTATCCCCTGTATGAACGACAGAGCCGTTCTCATTTTGTGGGTTATTAAAAAAGACAAAGTTCTTATCGGATTCTACTTTACCTTCCGCATTAGCCAAAAATACGGATACGTCCAGATCAAAATCTTTACCGCCATCGTATTTATTTGTGTCCCAACCGAGACCCACTGTGATTTTGGACAAACCTGGATTTGTTTTCGTCAAATCGATTTTTTGACCTTTGGATAAGTTAATTGCCATGAGTAAGAACCCCTTTTCACATTAAGTTTTGTATGAGCAACCTAAAATTACATATAACGCTGAGCCAGCACATCAATATGTACGGCATGGGTTCCTTCACCGATTGCAGCAAACTTCCATTCGTTGTTATGACGATAGAGTTCTCCACAGACCAGTGCGGTCAGCCCTTCATAATTATCAGATAAATTAAACGTCACCAGTTCCTTGGAATTAGCACCGTCCAGAATGCGGATATACGCTTTCTCGATCATGCCGAAGTCCTGTTTCCGGTTAACGCAATCATATATATTCACAACAACAAGCACTTTGTCGACATTGGCAGGAATACGTGCCAGGTCAATTTCAATTTGTTCATCATCGCCGTCACCTTGTCCGGTCAGGTTATCACCGGAATGCACGACAGAGCCACATGGACTTTTTTTATTGTGGAAACACACTACGTTATCTGACTGAGTCAGTTTTCCGTTGGCATCCAGCAAAATGGCAGAAGCGTCACAATCAATATTGGGTTGCTTCTTGAAGCCAAAAAATCCTTTGGACTGTACAGGGTCCCATCCCAATCCTGCTATAACCTTGGTCAGTCCTGTGTTTCCCTTGGTCAAATCAATTTTCTGGCCCTTGACCAGATTAATTACAGCCACTGATTAACACACCTCCCTTCCGTAAAATTTACAGACTAAATTCAGACGGATTCAAACCAAGCGCGCCGCAAATCTCAGCCACAATTCGCTGCTCATTGGCATCAAAGTCACCATCAGCTGCGCCAATAGCGCTACATACGCCAACGACGAGTCGGCCTACTTCTGGCTTACCTTTCAATTTACCAATCGCCTTCAGTGCTTCCTGTTTACCGATTTCAGGTGAAAACTCAAAGTTCGCTACATAGTGATTGAAACGGTTGATGACCTCACCCATATCAAACACTTTCAATTCTTCACTGATATTTATGTATCCGGCCATTTTTGTTTTCTCTTCCGGACTAATCGTACCGTCAGCAAATGCTACTAATGCACAGCCTGCAACAACAGCTTCCATAAAATCTTTATTCTTAAACTTCTTAACTTGGTCTCCAAGTCCTTTTTTAGTTGTATTCAACCAATTTTTAAATGTACTCATGTTTCCCTCCACAATTACGTATTTGGGTAAAGGTATCCTAGTTAATTTCTTCCTTTACTATAACCTGAATTACGATCTTTTTCTACAATAATATACAAAAATACGGTAAATCCGATCTATTTATTATTAGTATCCTCTCTATCTTTAGCCCTATTTTCTACATAAAAGGCCCTCTTCTATCATCCATCATTTGCTACCCCAATTGCAAGTCTGTGAAATGTCAAAATTGATAGAAAGGCACAGCCTTCCAATTCAACAGAAGCACTGTGCCTTTTACCATAATCCACGGTTCACCACCACTTTTTTTAAATTTGTATAGAACGCTTCAAGATCCGTGTTCTCAGGCAGTCCCGAAACTTGCCCATCTCCCAATTCTATAATAATCCATTGTCCTGCTTGTGTACGAGCAATATCCATTGTGAAAAATGGACTTTGGATTTGACGTGCAATCTGAATAAATTCATCCAGATCTGTAGGAACGGTCTCATATGCAGCCTCATCCCAGTAATTAACTGTAAAAACAGGCTCTCCGAACATGAAGAATAGACGATATTCTTTAGACAAGGGCATGCCACTTTTGGGGTGAAGGGTAAGAAATTCTAAAGGTACGAACTCCCTTAACACAACTCCTCCATTCAATTCTGTCCCCTGAAGTTCAACAAAACGACGAATCACCCGTTCCACATGCACCTGATCTGACGCATCCGGGATATAACAGGCGTCCAGCCAATCATGTTTCCGTGATTTAACGAAGTCCTTGACCATTATTGCTGTCGTTCCAAAAGGTATGACCGCCTCTAGAATATGCTCCGCATCCAATTGGTCCCGCTCCAGCCATACACTCCGAGGCGTAAAATTTTGAATTAACGAGTATGAATCGGGAAAATAGTGACAGTTCCTATAACTCTTAGCACTTGTCAGCATCCTGATTCGATCGGCCTCCAAGGCTGCAGTCCAAGCACCATATACTTTGGGCCTTAACATCCATCCACGGTATAGCGCGTTCACGTACTCGCTTCCCTGTTTAGCAACATACTCTCGCATATTCTTAGAAACAATATATGGGTTAGACTCTGATCCTTCCCGTTCATCCTCGATCAGATTATCAAAATTGACCAACCCTATATCAAAACCAAGACTCTGTGCAACCTCGCACTCTTCACGGTAATCCATATCTACACTTTTAGAATTTAGAGGATCACTACAAAATAGAAGATACATATGAGTTCCTCCTTTTAACAAATGTATTAGCCTTTAATTTTATTTACCATAAATATAATTATTTTCTATTTAATTTGCTCATTTTGTCTATAAATTTATAATCCCATCTCTCTGATCCGATCTGGGTTATCAACAGTTCTTTGAATTGTCGGCGCTCCAGCCTACTAGAAAAAATCCGCTTGGGGACCAATATAAATTTATGATTAGGCAGCAATATATAAAAGGCAGTCAGCGTATTAATGACCCCCTTTACTTCATCCCAGTTGTAACCCGCAGAGTACGTAAAATGAAGACCCTCCTTTGAAAACTCATAATCTTTTTCAATAGGCCATTGTGGGTGATTTAGGTAGTTAGCTTTCACTTCTTTAATAGTAAAGAAAGGAATAATTACAAAAACTAAGAATGGAAAGAAGAACATCGCTATCGTATTAGGATCTACTTCATTATCTACTATAAGCTTGTATGTAGCCATAATGACCAACAGAAACTGGATTGATGCCATCAACTTAAGCCCAGTAGACTTCTGATACTTCAAACAAAAATTAAATAACATGATATCTTTCAATGTTAGCCTGTACGTGTACAGTAATGTCTCTGATTGTTGCATATCGTAACTCCTCTCCCTACCCTCTCAAAACAACACAACTACTAATACTAATGGATGGTTTTTTCATTTACTATTTCACCCTCTAAAACTAGTACTTTAATCTTTTTCGAATATTCAATTAAATTACCTTGGATATGTATTCTATCTATTTAATATATCGGAATTCAGAAAAAAATGGTAAACCAAAAAATCCACAGACCTCTCCAGCTAGTGAGTTTACAGTTTCCACCTGCCGCTCACCTGTTCTAGAAAAAAAGACTGTAGATTTTATGGGTACTCCTAAACACGTTATTATCGTTCACTGCTCAAGATCTAGTTATAATCCTCCCAATAGCGATACTCCATTTCATTCTCACCTTTGGTGACGATGATCATGTTCTCAATATGTCCGGTTTCTTTATTCGTTCGGTAGATCATGGTACGGGTTTCGCCCTCATCGGGTACAGAGAAAAGTACTTTGTCACTGAGCATGCCGCCACCAATGCCGACGACGTGTTCCCCCCAGCCGGAGGCTGCGCCAGTACCGATGCCCGAACTTCCCCCACTAACACCAGCCCCGCGCGACAAAATAAGACCTATTCCATATCCGGTGACGGTCTGGGCCGTTTTACCTAGAGCATGCTCTCCGGCTGATTGGGTATGCTTTTGGACCCAGTAATCGTATTTATCCGTATTTTGCTCATAACTCACAACATTCCCTTTTTTATCTATAGATATATCCGTTTTGCTTCCGTCTTTACCTGTCAGTTCGGTGACGGCGACAAGGGAATCGGATGTGATCTTGGAGGTCTCTCCTGTATTGTAATCTGTACGGGTAACGGAGTCCTCATATTGCAGCTGCAGGACATTCATCTGGTCGTGAATTTTCTGCATAACCTGCTTGTCGCCGATGGCCTCGGCGTTTTTCAGTAGTTCCTCATATTGATGATATTTAACCGCGTCTGCCTGCTCCCATTCGTCTATGTTTTTGGGCTGCTTGGCAATTTCACCACCATGATCTCCAGCCTCTCCACTGCCTGCCAGCGCTGCGCTAGCGCTCATTGCCGCAGCTAGGGCTGTCCAGAAGCCACGTGTGCTTTCACCATCCGCATTTCTAAATTTCGAAGCGATGCTTTTCAGCTCAATTTCAATGGATTGAACCTTATTTAATACAGAAGATAGTGTATATTTAGCCGTTCGATAGTCATTATAAAAACGATTCCTCTCCATACCATCCCACTGGTTGTGAAGGTAGTTCATTGTGCTATCCAGGCCATTTAACTGGTTATACAGTGTGCCGTGGGCATTGGCAAATTGGGAGGCCACGCTGTCCAGCTGCTCCGGTGTGACTTGGATTTTTGTCATGGTGATCACATCCCATCTATGAAATAGGAGATAGAAATTATATTTTACAGTAAGCCTTATTTCATATTGTAAGCTATAGAGGTCGGACATTCATGAGGATTTATACGTATTTGTGTATTCAGAAGCAGTTCCTTTGATATAATGAATCCATATGAGTTCATTTCGACAAATACATTATTGAAAGTCAGGTGTAGGGACATGTCAGACAAAAAAATTATCTTTTTCGATATCGACGGTACATTGCTGGACGATGACAAGAAAATGCCGTTAACGGCAGAAAAGGCCGTCTTTGCTTTGAAAGAGCTGGGACATGAGGTGGCCATTGCAACAGGACGTGCGCCTTTTATGTTCAAAGATATCCGCGAGCAGTTGGAAATTGACTCCTACGTCAGCTTTAATGGGCAATATGTCGTGCTCCGCGGGGAAGTGGTCGCTACCAATCCGTTGAACAGAGAAGCCTTGCAAACGATGACCGATCTGGCCCTCACACATAATCATGCTCTCGTATATATGGATCATATGGACATGAAGGCCAATATTCCTAACGATGAGCTTGTAGAGAAATCGGTCCAAACGCTTAAGGCCAAGATTTCAGTTGGATACGATCCGCTCTATTTCCAAGGAAGAGATATTTATCAGACGCTGTTGATGTGTACAGCAGAAGAAGAGCCTTTCTATGAAACGGTATTCAAGGCGTTTGACTTTGTGCGCTGGCATCCGAGTTCTGTGGACGTTGTTCCTCATGCTGGCTCCAAAGCGAAGGGTATTCGCGAAATTACGTCCAGACTGGGCATTGCCGCTGAAAATCAATACGCCTTTGGCGATGGCTTAAATGATGTGGAGATGCTGACAGCTATACATAACAGCGTCGCGATGGGCAACGGCTGTGATGAAGCCAAAGCCGCAGCTAAAATGGTCACAAAACGCGCAGATGAAGACGGTATTTTGTACGGACTGCAAAAGCTTGGTTTGTTAAGCTAACAGAATTGCTGATAGACTGGACATGTTTCGGGAAAAATAAAGTCTGTTTAAAGACTTACATATGAGAAAATAGGAGGTTGTCCTTAAATATGGAGACGGAAGGCTTACGCAATGTCGAACAGCTAGCCATGAAGAAGTACAAAATTTACAAGCAGAGCCTACTCCGGTATTTGGCACGTTCCATGCTGGCGAGTATGTTCATCGGGTTCGGCGTTATTGTAGCCTTCAAGACGGGCAACTTTTTTTACATGGAGCATTCTCCATTCACTTATCCCATGGCGGCGCTCACATTCGGAGCGGCTATCATTCTGATCGCTTACGGCGGCGGGGATTTGTTTACAGGTAACACCTTCTATTACACTTATGCTGCACTCCGTAAAAAGCTACGCTGGGGGCAGGTGCTTCGATTATGGGCTACCAGCTATGGCGGTAATTTGCTGGGTGCGGGGGTATTTGCACTCCTTATTTACTTGACCGGTCTGTTTGACTCCTCCAGCGTGAACAGCTTTCTACTGAGCGTGGTTGAGCATAAAATGGAAGCGCCTGCAATGCAGCTATTCTTCCGAGCCATTTTGTGTAATTGGCTGGTCTGTCTTGCCTTTTTTGTTCCCATGTTTATGAAGGAAAATGGTGCAAAGATGTTTGCCATGATGCTGTTTGTGTTCTGCTTTTTCATTTCGGGATATGAACATAGTGTGGCTAATATGTGTACTTTCGCCATTGCGCTCGTGCTGGACCATCCGGGTACAGTTTCTGTCGCTGGCGTGATCCATAATCTCGTTCCGGTTACGCTCGGAAATCTGGTTGGCGGCGTGCTACTTATGGGGGTTATGTACTATTCGGTGAATCTCCCGTTTTTGGATGAGAAAGAACACTAAAAAAAGAAGCCGTGGGACTTAGGTTCCACGGCTTCTTTGCGTTATTTTAGTAATAGATCATCCAGTGTTTACAAGTGCCTGCTTGCCTTTTATCCTTCTTGAGCAGGAAAATGGATAAACTCCTCCAACTCCTTGAACAGCTTCTTGGGATTAACATTGTCAGGTACAACCAGAGTTAGCGGCTCATCCAGCTTCAGCACGTACATGCCTAAAATGGATTTGGCATCTGCCATGCCGCTTTTGCCATGAATCCAGATGTCATACGTAAAATTGGATACGATTTGATTGATTTTTTCAATATCCTTAACGTCTTTTACCTTGATGGGTGTCATCATTGCACAGCACTCCCCTGCATTGAATTGGGGCTTACGAAACAAGCCTTAACATCACTTTACCCCATATGAAGCCTGTTGCAAAATCTTAATTTAGAAAATGACATGCGGCGCAGAGCTGATTTTCCAGTAGCTGCCGACCTTTTCAAAATTCACGGTGATTTTCTCATTCGCCTGCTTGGTTTCTGCCGGATAAGGCACGGTCAGCAGGTAGCTGCGCTTCACCGGAGTCATGGTTACCATTTTCGCCGTAGCCCGGTTGAACTCTAACAAATTGCCACCATCTGCGTTCAACTGAGCTAATCTGCCATTAACTTCGACGAAAAATTTACCGACAAATTGCTCACTCGCCTGCTTTGTGTAGGCCTGCGTCAGATAGCTGATCAATTTGGTCTTTGTACCGATGTCCTCGGACAGATAGCGGTAGCTTTTACCGTTCAACTGGAACGACTTACCCACCGGGCTGCCACCACTGATTGCATATTGATAACGAGACTGCGCCTCCAACACAAGCGGAACCGCACTCTCGTGGTTCAGCTTGTCCAGTTGCGTCGGTTTCACGTTGGTAGCCGCTGCTGCTGGCGCTGAAGTGGACGGCTGTTGCGGCTTAGACGGCTTCACAGTCGAAGGTACGATCGGAGCAGCCGCGGGTGCTACCGATGTAGATGGACGCTGTGCTGGTGCAGACGGAGCTACTGGTGTAGCGGCTTTGGCAGAACCTGCGGCTGCAGCCGGGGGCGAGCTTGCTGGAGCCGACGGCGCTTGCGCCGGGGCTGGAGTCGTAGCCGGTGCAGACGCTGCTGGTGCTGGCACCTGACCCGGGGCGGATGCGGCCGGACTGGCAACGCTCGGTTGCGTCGCTTCCGCTGGAGCGGTCACAGCGGGCGCGGCAGCGGCGGCCTGTGCCACGCTCATAAGTGTGGCCGCAATGCATAGTGCGGATAGCTTCGTATTTAATTTCATACTTATATACACCTCCATAATCATATGTCTGCATAAACTGCAGACATTTCTATTATAAGAATTTCGCTTCTCGATTGGGTTGCTAAATTGTTTCTATTTGCCTTTTTTTGTTCATTCTGCACGAAGTTTGTCCGTATTTGCCGGGGACGGTTGCTCTGACTGTTTCACTTGCTTTGCCTCCATCTCTTCCAAAGATAGCGACAGTTGCTTAACAGATCGGTCCAGCTCCTCTAATCTGCGGCTCAAAGTGACGAGGATGTATTTTAACAGAATCAGACTTAATGCAGCAGGGAATCCGACATTAGTTACGAGCTCGATCATACCTTCAGTCGTTAAAGAACTCACAGATTCCGCCTCCTTTTTCATACATATATTCCACCGATAAGAACTAATGTTCCCATTTTTATGGAAAGCATACGTTATCTCTTGGGCTCTCATGACAAAAAGAGCTCCAATTCGCTTGGAGCCCTCTCTGTTTTTGTTCATTCTATTTGTTTTCAAACCACTGTCTAACGACATATCAAGGAGTATATATATTCGGCTGCTGGGGCTTGGACATCCCTTCTCCCAGATAAAACCCGGTGTGCGGCGGCTGATTATAAGCTACGTTTTGCCAGGCAACACTCAAGCGATACACTGGATCATGCATAAGCGTGTAAAATCGATGTTCTGACTCGTATGGTGTTGTGTAGATACGCAGCGCTGAATTATCACTTTTACGCCAAATGACTTCCTCACGCCAGTCACCGAACAGATCGGCCTGCAAGGACGGCGTTCCTTTGGTTCCGTTATTGGAACTCGTTCCTGTTGCCGTAAGCAAGTTGGAAGTAGTCGAGTTCGTGTAGTTCCACTTGTCTATCTTTCCAGCGCTTGATGAGGTATGATCCAGCAGTTCACGGAGGAGATCCCCATCCCACCAGATGCCAAAATTAATGGAAGACGGTAGCGTGTTGGTGATGAGCTGTCCCTTGGCTGAACGCAACCCAATACCCGGTGCCCACTGCTCGTTCCCTTTGGTCCGCGGGTCAATGTCTGCTGACATGCCTCTTCCGGTATCCTTGCCTGTATTTACGCCCCATAAAATATTTCCATTACGCGGATCGTACATGGCAGCTCCGTAGGTGGCATTTTTGTCCTCGTTCACCTTGAACACTTCATAGCCCGAACGGTCGGGGTCTAGATCGCCAACATGAAGTGCATCACCATGTCCCATCCCGGTGTTAACCAGCTTCGCTCCGTTATCGTCTACAACCAGCGAGCCATACACAATCTCATCCTTATCATCTCCATCCACATCCGCTACACTCAAGCTGTGGTTCCCCTGTCCAGCCGTTCCGGCATTGGTGGAGCTGTTGCTGTCAAAGGTCCAGCGTCGGCTCAGGTTACCATTCCGCCAATCATATGCGACCAGAACGGTGCGAGTGTAATACCCACGTGCCATCACTATGCTGGGTCTCACGCCATCCAGATAAGCAACCCCGGCGAGAAAACGATCTACACGGTTACCATAATTATCTCCCCAGCTCGATACCGTTCCGCGTGGTGGCACATAGTCAATCGTACTAAGAGCCTTGCCTGTATCACCTGAGAACACAGTGAGAAACTCGGGACCTTTCAAAATATATCCACTCGTGTTTCGATGATCAGCCGAAGCGTCCCCGATCTTTACACCTGTACCATCTACCGTGCCGTCTGCTGTTTTACATACGATCTCTGCTTTGCCGTCTCCGTCAAAATCATAGACGAGAAATTGCGTATAGTGGGCTCCAGCCCGTATGTTCCGTCCCAGGTCGATCCGCCATTTGCGCGTTCCATCCAGTTCGTAGCCATCCAAAAATACATTTCCCGTATAACCGGATTGCGAATTATCCTTGGCATTGGAAGGGTCCCATTTTAACACAATCTCATACTCGCCATCCCCATCGAGATCCCCTACGCTGGCATCATTGGCATGGTACGTGTAGCTCACATTATCCGGAGTTGTGCCTCCCGCGGGCTGCTGGATCGGAACATCCAGATAGTTGTTGTTCCATACCTTCACCGCAGGAGAAGCGGCCTGCTCTGCTCCATTGACCACGGCACGAACGGTATACGAAGATGAGGTCGAACCTGCCTTGTCCAAAAAGTTGGTTCTCGATGGTATCGGCGCATCATTCACCTTGCTTGTCCCTCTGTACAAATTAAAGCCGACCGAATCCGCTTCTGTGCCCAGCAAGCGCCAGCTCACCAGTACACCCTCAGGCACCTTAACAGCGACGGCTCCCCGGTTCAGCTTTTCCATTTGTCTCGTAGAGGCAGCAGAGACCTGGCTATCCATCGGGGTGACCACTCCACACAACATGACACCGAGACAGAGTAACGCAGTATACCGAAACCTTTTGTTCATCTGAATCATTAGCTCCTTTCATAGTTTGTATTTTCAATAAATTTATTTTATGTGACTGATAAGTTATTGTTGTTTAAATTCTATGATAACGCTTACATCAATGTAAAGGGACGAATACGTCCTTTTTGTTCAAAAATCCGGGCTAATGCTTTAAAAATCAGAGGTCCATGAATAATCGTTCTTCATCCGCGATGCTCTGGATATCCTCCGAGCTGATGCTGATATACTGATAGCCCTCTGCCTGTTGTTTTTTCAATGCCAGTTCCTTCATAAAACGCGGGCTGCCCTCTCCGGCATCCTCATCGTAAACAAGCAATAAACCGTCTGTTTTGCGGAAAAGGAGTTCATCCCGTGCCTTGAGTTGCCATATTCCCTGATAGGGCTGACGGCTGACTACTCCCACATAGTCAACTTCGGCACAAATCTGCTGAAAATATTCCTTTTTGTCCTCCTTCCATTTTTCTTCCATATTTTGATAAGCCATCATAATAGAGCATTTTAGGTGGGGATATTGCTGTTTTAGTGCAGTAACGACCTCACAGGCCCACAAGTCCACCCCGTATTGGCCAGGGGTAATCACCCATTCCAGCCCTTCTTCGATCAGGGGAATAAGCCTGCCTGCAATCGCCTTTTTAATATATGGAATGCCTTCGTGCTTCTGACTGAAAATATTCAGCTCATGGGCACGATAGCCCGAAACGAGCAAGTTTTTCATCTTCTCAACGTCCTTCTCCGATTATCATAAAGGTTATTGTACCACTTCAGAGCAGGCCACTAAACACTTCATTTTTGGGTGGAACGATTGGAATATAACACAAAAAAACGAACCTCTGCCATATTGGCTAAACAAGGTTCGTCTTTTGGAAACTTGGTGTAAATCAGAATTGCTTTTTTGGTGCTTAATGAATTCCTATTACCTCCGCACATCACTCCTCGGACGAGTTCGCGCGCCGATCTTGAATTCTAACATTGCTACTAAATATACCGGCATCACTACTTAGCTTGAACGACGGGTAACTAGGGTCTGCCTCAAGCCGCATTCTGCTATCGAACTGCTGTTCCTGCTGCTGATCTACCCAAAAAGAATAAGGCTCAGACTGTACTGCTTTATCAGTTGCATTGGGCGCGGTGACAACCAAAATGACGAGTACGCCATTGCATCCACAATCCTCGGTGTCATAAAACAGCTTGAACATTCCCGGTCGTCCTGAAAGGGCCATTTCTAGCCTTTCAACGGATAAGGAATCCAATTCCAAATGTATGCTCATGAGATGAATCCTCTCCTTTGTGAGTAAAGTGTGTGGAACCGTCAGCCCCAAAAAGACTAAATTTAAACTATATGTACATTATAGTCATGTTTTTGTATATGTCTATGTGACTGCACTCACTGCTATAAATGATCTCTTTTATCATTACCTCTTTGTTGATACATAAAAAGGTGTAACCCTCCATAGTTGATGGGTTACACCTTTTTAAGAATTCATGACCTGTCTTCAAAAAACAGGCGATCGCAGACAAACATACCGTTTATGGTGTATGAATGCCGACAAATTGAAAGGTCCCTTTCGGGAACGCATTCCACTCATCTGGCTGATTATAGGCAGACGATCCATAGGATATTCCTGACTTGCGGACGAACGTTCCTCCTTGTGGAGTAAACTGTTCATGTGAATTTGGATTTCCTAATACATCCACCACTTGTCCTTGGTATTTTAAAACGTATGCAACAGTGTTAAATTCGTTCGGGTTGTAGAAATCGCCCTCATCATTGAAATACCAAGCATTCGTAATATCCATGAAATCATAAAAGATAGTGTCGATGATTATATATGGCATGGCAGGATAAACCGGATTAATCGGTAGAGTGGTAACTTTCATTTGGTTTGTTTTCTTCATCCATTGATGAAACTCCAGTGAGTAACCGTCTGCCCGATGGGAAGGATCTCCATTCCCGTTATAATGCAATTGCAAAACAATTCTTCCATCCCCGCCATCCACATATTGCGAGAAATATACAGCAGGCGCTTGCTGTGGTTCCTGTTGGACCTGAAATACGACAGCTCTTCCATCCGCTCCTACCACCCATACCAGTAAAGGTTCGGGGGAAAGGGGAATGGAGGTGCCCATGAGTTCTACAGGACCGATGAATGTCGATGATGGCGTTCCTCTATATACCAGGAATTTAGATTGTCCTGGGAAATAACTGGACAGATCCACGGTTCTGTGCGGCAAGCCGTATTTAACCCCTATCGGAGTGATCCCCCCGGAAACCAGTTCGGCATTGCGTGTATTCAACGTGTATTGCACAGAACCTCCCCGACCATCCGTGGCTGTAATGGTAACAGCGGCAAGACCGCTACCTGTTCCAGAAGCCACCGTTAAGATACTGCCATTAATTGATGCACTCACCAATGTCGGATCACTGGAGCTGACCGTAAACTGAAGCACATCTCCATCCTCATCGCTGAACAGCTGTTGCAAATCATAATCTCTTTGCTGTGTAACTCCGGGAGTCAATACCTGCTCGTTTATAGCCGCTACGACTTGAGGAGCTTGATTTAGCTGAGGCATGCTGACGGTAACCGGGAACGTCGCTCCCTCTGCACGTCCGTACTGATCATACACACTGAGTGTTACACTCGTGGTCCCTACACTTACTGGGTTTAACTGTAGTTTCTGACCATTCATATGGGCCGTAGCAATTCCTGGATCATACGTGTCTGCTGTCACTGACAGGGATGCTAGATCCCAGTTCAATAAGAACGGTGAGAGATCCAGTTCTGATGCAGCATCTCCCAATTGAAGCAACTGCTCAGGGATCGCTGTAATAACCGCATTTTCCAATAGATGAACCTGTAGGTCTGCGCTAATCTCTCCGCCTCTATCGTCTTTAGCCGTGATGGTAATCACGGTATTGCCGCTAGTCAACCCATGAATGACAAGCTGATCATTTTGAACTGTAGCATCTGCCACGGCTGGATCAGACGAACTGATTTCATAACGAATCGGGTCATGGTCCGGGTCAGCAAAGATGGTGGACAGATCCACAGTTCCGTCAGCCTTGCCTAAAATCAGATGTACAGCGTCTGGTGCACGGGTTACTACCGGGCTACTGTTAGGTATGGGCAAAACCGTTACAATCAAGGTAACTGTATCTGTTCCACCCTTGCTGTCGTCTGCCGTCAAGGTAATACTTACACTCCCCGCTTGCAGCGACTGCAAAGAGAGCTGAGCTCTCATTAAGGTAGTCTGTACGATGGAAGCATCCGAACTGATCGCTGTGAACACCAGTGGATCGCCATCTGCATCCGTAAATATTGTTGAAAGATCCAGTGTCATATCCGGCTGGCCCAATGTGACGGTTAACGGCTGAGGGGCTTGTCCATGTGGAGCATGGTTAGGAGCGCCCTGAACCGTTAGCTTGAAATCAATCTGCTTTTGGCCTGTGCTACCATCCTCTCCTTGCTGTCCGTCATTGGCAGTGACATGAACGCTCGTACTGCCCGCTCGAAGCGGACTCAGACGCAATTCATCCTCCGCAAGCACCACCGACGCTACAGCAGGATCATCAACCGTAACCTGATACGTTAAGCTTGCATTTTCCGGGTCCTGAACATAATCATTCAAATGCAGTACCGAGTCCGATTGTCCCACAGTAAGGGCCTGATCTGGTATACCCGCAGACACTGGCTGGCCATTCACGGTGATTTTGAAGGTAGACGACACCCTTTTTCCCCGTCCATCATTAGCTGATACACTGATGGATGCTTTTCCGACACTGACTGGCGTAAGCTTTAATGTATTGCCCGATACGGACGCCCGTACGATGCCGGATTGAAGAGAAGCTGCCGAAAAGGTCAAGGTATCCCCATCAGGATCGGTAAAGAATTGGCGTAAATCGTACAACTGTTCACCAGCGCCTTCTGTAATTACACGCTCTACTGAAGCATTTACGACTTCCGGTGAACGGTTAGCGCTGCTGGTTGAACTGGATGAGCTTCCAGAAGATGAGGACGTACCTGTTACACTTGCCGCAGCTAGACCCGTAACAGCGTTGGAAGCTACTCCGGTACCCAGTGTGACCGCAGAAACCTGTACATTTCCACTCACATTTACCTTAGCTGCCGGGTTGCTGACTTGAATATTTTCAATACTGCCTGTCGTTTTCAATTCCAAAGCCCCCGTCCCTGTGACGGTCAGCTGTTGGATTGTACTATTACCTGTCATCTCGACGGACTGGCTGCCATTTACCTGAACGGTCTGAACCGTTCCCTGAAGATTGACTTTGTTCGCCCCTTCATTAACATTCAGCTGCGGCAAGGAAGCATTCGCGCTAACCTCAATGCTTGCGCTGGATTGGACGTTCATGATCGTCGCGCTTGCGGTACCACTAAGTACAACGTGAACTTCTGGCTTTGTGACATCCATTTGCGTCAACGTTGAGCTATCAAATACAACTGTATTGTTATCTCCGCCATTAATATGGGTCTGTCCCTGCACCTGTACATCCAGTGCATAAAAATCCTGCTGTACCCGGGCATCCACCGTTAACTGCTGTTCCACATTCAAGTGCAGTACGGATGTAAAATCACCAGCGATCACCAAATCTCCGTTTAGCGTGGAGCCGTGTCCGTTCAGCACAATGTTGCCACTGAACTCCGCTTCGCCGTCACGAGCCGAAGTCCCGCTGCTGCGAAGCTCCAACCAAGTCACCTTGTCCACCGTCCGGCCTGTGGCATGGAAACGAATGCCCGCGTTGCGCAGCGCGGTCTGATTATCCGCGTGAAAAATGCCGCGCAGCGGCTCTGCCACGTCATACGCCATGCCATTGATCCGTATCTGCTTGCCGTCCATTTCCTCGAGCTGCGAAGCACGCTCCTGTGGAAACAAAGCAGATACGAGTAGGCTGGCCGCATCTACGCGGCTTACCGAGTCTTTGGCGTGTAGATTTCCGCCAAATTCACTCATCAGCCCGTTATTCAGCGCCGCCCGAATCATCGGGGCCGCCCACGGGCTGGCGTCCTTCCACGCCGTCGGCAGCGTCTGTGCCGACGGCGAGTCGGTTGTGCTAGCGGGCGTGCCCGCAGACGTCCCCGTCCCAGCGGACCTGACCAACAGCGCGACCAGTTCCTGGGCGCTGATCAGGTCATTCGGACGGAAGCGTCCGTTGGCGTCGCCCTGCATCAGCCCGGCCTTACGGGCTGCCTCTATAGCCGGGCGCCCCCAACTATCGGCGGGCACGTCCGTGAAGGAGGCAGCGCCGTCCAGGTTGCCCGTCGGAAGCTGCAACGCTTTGACCAGCAGTGCGGCTAGCTCCTGACGTGTGAGCTTCTGCCCAGGTCGGAGCGTTCCGGCGGGGTCGCCTTGGATAATCCCGAGTTCACGGGCTTTTTGCAGTTGTTCCAATTGCTGTGTTGTAAGCTGCTGTACGTCCGTCCAGGTGGCAGTATTGTTCCCTGTCGGCCCATTGGCTACGGAAGCCGCATCTATCACGGTAGCTTGCTCTGCTCCGGCAGGAAGCGAGGGGCTCAGCAGCAGCAATGCAGCTGCCAGCTGAGCGGTTAACTTCTTATTTTTCATGGTGTCATTCTCTCCCTACCGATAAAGTCACCTAAATTAACAGGGGAGTTCGTCCCCTCAACATTCCATTCGCCAGCTTGATATGGATCTGTATTACCAATGACCGTACCACTGTTCCGTCCCAAGGCCTGCCCTTGACCAATAACTGCCATATCAATGAGCACGTTGTTGTAGTACAGCTTAAGCGTAACGGGTTCCGAATTGTTATGTTGTAACTGCAGGAAGGTATAATACCAATCTTCCGATCCGAACGAACTCAAATCATTCGCAATTACAAAGGTTTGCCCAGGCATAATGACATCTCCGTCATTGGCATTTATGATAATCGGGTCTGGTTGGTCGGATCGCTCAATCCAGATTTTATTTTTCTCCAACGGTCTGTTGGTCGGATTGTACAATTCAATCGCCTGGTCCAGATAATCCGGTTCGCCTTGCCACACGACTTCGGAAATGAACAAATCTCTTTTCTCAACAATCACTGGAATCGTAAAAGATGTCGTTTCACCACGATTATCATTTGCTGTCATCGTAAGGAACGTCACACCATTACGCAACGGTTGTATGAAAAGTGTATTCCCTTCTACCTGCCCCCCTGCCACCAATGGATCAGAAGACACCACAGTATAGGTCAACGTGTCGCCATCCTCATCAGAGAACATATCATTCAGCTGCAATATTTGCTGACCATCTCCCGGGTCCAAATATTGAGGTTCAGGCACACGGGTCACTACCGGACGATGATTTACGGGTTGAGGAGCTTCAACTTGGAGCATAAATGAAGTGAAAGAAACGCCCCCACGGCCATCATTCGCCGAAATCTCAATCATCGTAATACCAGCGTTATGCAGTGCTACAAATGAATCTTCTCCATTCTCCACCACACTGCCTACTTGGGGATTGGAGGAAGTGAGGGTATACGTCAAGGTGTCGCCATCCTGGTCCATAAATAACGAACCTGGATACAGCATCAGCTTGTCCTGCAACACATTAGTAACTACGATAGGCAAATGAGGCAAAGCCACAGGTATGTGATTCTCAGACTGCGGATCAGGCAAAGGCGCATTCACCATAGCAGCAAATTGAAGCGAGGCTGTGCCTCCCTTGCCGTCATGGGCTGTTATCGTCATTAGACTAGTGCCAGTTTGAAGCGGCGTAAGTATAAGCTGATCGCCTGTAACTTCTCCTGTGGCCACTTCTGGCGAAGCCGATTCCACCGTGTAGGTCAGTGCATCGCCATCCTCGTCATTAAACAAGTCAGACAGACTAATCTGCTTGCCACCTTCATTTAAGAGCAAAGGAATGTCATTTAGGCTGTTGCTCGCGACAGGACTGTGATTAATGTCCTCCTCATAAGTAGAGCTGGTCACTGTATAGTTGAAAAACACGCTCGCTTTGCCGCCTTTTCCATCCTCTGCCGTAACAAATACCTGTGTGCTTCCTACTGATTTAGGTTTTAAAGTAAGCTGTTTATTTGCCACTTCTGCTTCTGCTACATATACATCCGAAGTGACCGCATGATACGACAACTCATCCTGATCGGCATCGTAAAACACATTTTTCAAATCCACTAGCGTATCTCCGGAACCCGTAATGGCATATTGATCGGAAGGAACTATAGCTGAGACAGGTACATGATTAGGTGTTGGTATTGGTGTTGGCGTTGGATTCGTTGTAGAACTGCCACCGCCACCACCGGATGAACTTTTTTTAGTGCTTGTTGAGGATGTATCCGAAGATGCATCCAACGTGGTATCACGTATAATTTGAGTCTCTGTTCCCCGCTCCGCAAGACGGGTCTGTACAGTCTGTATCCCATTGGCGAGACGTACCTGTGTATCGGCAAAATTCAGTTTAAGCTGCTGCCATACACCACTTCCCTGGATCTGAATAGGCTCATGCGTATCTACGATCATTTCGTTTACGTCTGCATGAATCTCTACATTTTTGGCGCCCTGCATCAAGGTTACCTGAGGTAACGTAGCTCCTTGAATTCGCACAAAATCCGCTGCAATAGCTAACTTGCCTTTAAATTCTGACCCTTTGCTATATAAAGTCACCGGATGTTGGGCCGTACCACTTTGCACAATTTGAAGCGCCGACAGATCAGCTACGTTTCGGTTCGATGCCTGATAGGTCAGGGTAGCCCCTTGAAGCGCCGGCACATTGTCCGCTCCGAACAGTTGCTTCAATTGCTGGCCGATCAAATAGGGCTTTCCATCCATATAAGCGATATCCCCGTCGATACGAGAAAGGATTCCCGTCCGTTCACCCGATTGGAACACATTCACCAGAAAGGCTGCGATATCTTGACGTTTTACCTGTACTTTAGAGTCAAACCGATTATCCGGCGTATCCATTAACCCCAGTTTGAGAGCTGCTTCTACGTTGTTTTTGGCCCATGAACTCACCTGATCCCCATCAGAAATGTCTTGAACATCTCCGCCTTGAACATGGGTTCCTCCAATCGCTCTCACCAGAATTGCTGCCAATTCCTCACGGCTCACCGCAGCATTCGGGCGGAAAGCACCTGATTCATCTCCGGTCATTAGACCTGCCGCACGCACAGCTTCTATATAAGAAGCGGCCCAACTCCCCTGCGTATCCTTAAAAGTTACTGCTTGCTCCGTAGCGTCAAGCTTAAGTGCATTAGCCAGCAAAGCTGCCATTTCCTTGCGCGTTAACGGTTGATCTGGGCGGAAGGAACCATCTGGATAACCCGTGATTAGTCCTTGCTTCACAGCCTCCTGCACCGCCTGTAATGCCTGGGATGACATAGTGGATTGATCTGTAAAAGAGACTGTACTGGTTTTAGTCACAATCGCAGACGTCTCCCCTTTCGTTTCCGCATGAACAAGCTGGGGCCCCCATGCCATACCTGCCAGCAACGTCACCATCAGCACTTTTTGCCATTCTTTATTTGTTTCTTGATTCATCAGACTCTCCCCCGTAAACGGTTCATTCTTGTTATTAGTGAAAAGATCTTATCATCCGCCTCTGAACCAATTCTGAACAATATTAAAATTTTATTTTTTTCGCAGTCTGGATTTTGTAGCAAATGAAAAAAGAGCGCTCAGCCAGATGGGCTAAGCACTCTAAAACTTCTATAAAACGTTGATGTACAGGCCGTGTCAGAAAGCCGTAGGATTCCATTGAAAGGTAGCCGCGGACTTGGATGGAAGGGTAGATTTGAAAACCTTATTTCCCTGCCGAACCTTAAATGTCTTTGTGTTCTCTCCTGTATTGGCGGCAATCAGGACAAGCGTACCGTCCGGATTGCAGTAGGCGACCGTTTCGATACTTCCACTATAATGTGTAGAATCAATACGTACCGCACCTGGACGGACAAATTTGCTGGCGTGCCCAATCGCATAGTACTCCACATTTTTCGTAACTGCACCGCTTAACGGGTCGATGGTCACTACACCTCTACAGTTGGTGCACCCCCCATTGGTCGGCCCCCCGGACGGGTCAAGTGCGATATTCCAAAAGAGGACATTTTGCGACCAGTTTCGGGGTGCACCAATGATCAGCTTGGACATATCCCAGCTCAAATCATCTCCAAAGCCCGGACTCCACGCTCCCCCACTACATTCTGTCATATATACAGGCTTATCTGGAAAAGCATGATGCACATCTTTCATCGCCGTAGGTTCTCCTTTGTAGCAATGAAAGGCTGTTCCATGCGTATAGTTTCGAGCTTGTTCATCTCCTAACACGGTCTTGGCATATTCACTCCCTGTATCCCAGTTATGGTCAAAGGCAATAATCTGAGTAGATAAATGGTTTCGATTTAGGGTTGGGCCCAGATATTGTTTAATAAAATTCGCCTGTTCTGCTGCCCCCATACTCATGCTGGGATACTTGGACGTCGTGAATTCTGGCTCATTTTGAATGGAAATCGCCTGAATCGGAATCCCTTCGTTCGCATAAGCCTGTAGGTAACGAACAAAATAGTCAGCATAAGCCTGGTAGACGCGCGGATCGGTATAGTCCAAATACCAGCCGTTATAAATCTGCTCCCCATATTTCATCCAGGGTGGAGCTGTCCACGGGGTCCCCATAATCTTTAAATCCTGGTTTCTTCTCAAGATTTGCTTCAGCACGTCGATTACATCCCGATCCTTAGCGATGGAGAAATGATTCAGCTCATAGTCCTTGCCTGTTGCCACATCGTCATAGGTATAGCTGCCAGGCTGCCCCTGTTCATCTACGGAATAATCCGATGCTCCAATGGTATGGCGAATATAACTGAGTTGAATGCCACTGGCTGTAAACAAATCATTTAGCAGCTGATCACGCTGATTGGCAGACATGCCATGATTCATCAGGTAAGCGGACGAACCGGACACCGCTGCGCCAAACCCTTCCATCGTCTGGTAACGAATATCTGGCTTAATCTCAATCGTCAGTGTATCCGCATTCGCAGCCTTTTCTTTACTGCTATCCTTATCATTCTTATCCCAACGGATCGGGGCTTGTTGTGTTAGACGATTCGCCGGATCGGGTGTTGTTAGCCACATGTTGACATTATTTTCTGCTTTCGGCCCCGGAACATTCCGTATAGCCATACTGGCCAGGACCGCACAGATCAAAATGGCTACTACAGCTATAAGCAGCCAGATGTCAGTACGTCGTTGCTTTTGGAGTTTCTTCATCTAATATCCTCCTCTCCCCATCACTAGCCTGTCCCCACTCTCTCTACTATTTCAGCTTTCACTTGGGTTTCCCTTTGCATACCTGTTAGACGTTTACATACCGATAGCAAAAAGAGAGCCGGTGCTTGTGCCCGTGCTCTCTTGAATATAACCATTTTAAAACAAATGTAACGGGATTTACTTTTTTGCCTTTGCTGTAGAGGTAGCCGGAATCGTAACACTTCCTGTCAGTCGTAAATCCTGTGAGGAGCTACCCACATACATGGGCACTTCACCCGCCGGCATAACCCATGCTTTGGACTTTTCATCCCAATAAGAGAAAGCTTTCGGGTCGAGCTCAATGCGAACCTTCTTCTCTTGACCCGGCTTTAATTCTACCTTGGACCAGCCTGCCAGTTGACGGGATGGAGTCTCTACGTTTGTCGGAAGCTTACCGCTGTACACCTGTACAACCTCAGCTCCGGCTGTTTTGCCGGTGTTCTTCAATTTGAGCGAAACTTCGACGGAACTCATGCGATCGGATTTTTTTCCACTCGCATGCTGTTTGGTTTTCAGATCGCTATATCCGAATGTTGTATAGGATAAACCGTGTCCAAAGGAGAACGCCGGTTGAATACCCGATTTCTCATACCCACGATAGCCTACAAAAATACCATCTGAATAGTCACCTATACCGTTCACACCCGGAAACTTCTCTGGTGAGGATACAGGTGTAGACTGCTCGTTAACCGGGAAGGTTACCGGCAACTTGCCCGAAGGATTTACATCTCCAAATAAGACGCGCGCTATAGCATTCCCTTGCTCTTGTCCAGCAAACCATGCTTGTACGATGGAAGGGACTTTGTCCTGCCATGTATCCATTTGCACGGCTCTGCCGCTCATTTGTACGACAATGGTTTTCGGATTTACAGCCGCAACCGCACGGATCAGCCGATCCTGATTGTTCGGGAGCTCCATATCGGAACGCTCAACATATCCCTCACTCTCATACGTGCGCGTAACAACAATCGCAACATCCGATTTTTTCGCCAATTTCACAGCGTTGTCAATCAGCTTATCTGACGTATCTGCCGGAGGTTCCCAGCCCAGACGAACCATACCACCGGAATCCCGACCATTGGTCGGATAATCAGCGCGGTATTCAATACGTATCTTGTGCTTTTCACCCGCTTTAAGGGAGATGTTTTTCTTCGTAGTGCCCAGCTTTTCACCTTGATTGTCCACGAAAAGCTTATCGTCGAGATACAGCTTGCTTGATCCCAAACTGGTTAATGACAATGCATAGTCACCATCCTTGGGAGCTGCAATTGCCCCTGTCCAGCGTGCAGATATCAAGCCGTTCAGTGTCGTTGGTGTATTTGGAACTTTAGGAGACTTTGCATTGAAGCCCTGATAATTATAAAATCCAAGGTTCATATTGACTTGGTCATCATTGCGTACAAGAATCGGATTGCCTTCCATCTTGTTATTCTTCCAGTATTCGCCTCGAAGTCCCTGTTCGCCATCTCCATAAGTCGCATATCCAACACTGATATCCTCTTTCTCATCAGATGTAGTCAACAGTGAAGACGGAACAGCAGATGGCCCTGGCATAATGTCTCCTGCGGAGATCGGGTCTGTGCCCGGTGCATATTGGACGGTAACTCCTTTGCCGACACGATTGCGGATGCCCTCTAACGGACTCACGGTATACGTCGGATTCACCAGCGAACTGCCTCCGCCTGCCACAGTGCCGTTATCTGCATCGGGGCCAATCACAGCAATAGACTTGAGTTTATCTTTAGACAATGGCAATGCATTGTTTTTATTTTGAAGCAGTACCATACTTTCCTCAGCCAATTGACGGGCTGTCTTGCCATGGTCATGGGCATCAATTTGGTTATTTTGAGCCGGGTGATCAAATAAACCTTTGCTGAACATTTGCACCAGAATGCGCCCAGCCTTATCATCAATCGTTTTTTCACTTACCTTACCATTCTTGACAGCAGCCAGCAGCTGATCTCCCCATTTTCCATAAGGAGTCCCCGGTGTTTCCAGATCCAAGCCACTATTTGCCGATTCGACTGTACTCAGGTTCGCGCCGTAATCACTCATCACGAAGCCCTTGAATTGCATTTCCTTTTTCAAGAGATCTGTCATGATGGTCTTGTTCTCACATGCCGATTCGCCATTGACCTTGTTAAAGGAGCACATAGCTCCGCCCAAGTCTGCCTTGGCAATAGCCTCCTGAAACGGACGTATGTAAATTTCATGCAGCGCACGGTCACTGACTTTGACATTTGTTGTGAAACGCTCTGTCTCCTGATTATTCATCAGATAATGTTTCGCAGTCGCCAGAACAGGATGACTTTGTATACCTTTGACATAAGCGGTCGCCATTTGAGATTGCAGCAGCGGGTCCTCGCCCATAGATTCAAAGTTTCGCGATCCCCATGGAATACGGGCAATATCCATCCCGGGTCCAAGCACCACATTATGAGTTGTATTAAAAGCCTCGTCTCCGAGCAAATCCCCATACTGTTTGGCAGCTTGGGTATCCCACGTTGCAGCCAGCGCAATTGGAGCAGGCAACGCAGTCGATTGCTTGTCCTGCACATCCGGATTAGCGATACGTACACCTGCAGGTCCATCTGCCATCGTCAGCGCCGGAATGCCCAACCGCTCCATCGAATTATTATAGAATCCATAGTAATTGTTGACCTTACCAGTCACCAAATCTATTTTTTCTTCCAGCGTCATTTCCTGTAGCAGCAGCGCTGTCCGTTTCTCAGCCGACAGGCTCGTGTTCATCCAAGACCGATCTGTCCGGCTTCCTGCCGCTCCTGCAATATTCATAGGTCCGATCACGACAGCCGCGATCACTGTCATCATCACCATACGGAACAACCATGTTGATTTCACTTTCACGTTTGTAATTCCTCCTTGATGTTAGGTCATGAGGTGAATGCCTATTCAACGCTCACAGGCTTGCAAAGGCTCTCGATCCTGCGAGCTCCGACAAGAATCCAGAGCCACGGGATAAGCAAGCAAGTCAGCAAAAGCCGCAATGGCTCAAGTGACACGTTAACCACCCTACCGCACATTTTTGGAAATTTCATTGAAAGTTTTTGGAAATTCAATACTAGGACCTTCATTCTTTTTCATAAAAAGAGAGCGTTCACAATTCAGTTAACTGATGAATAAATTACACTTTTGTAACTTTTTAATGACGGTTTTTTAACTAATTTAAATCACAAAAAATGATTCATATGTCCCACTCTTGACTTACTCATATGGCGTTACCTAGCGTGCGACCAAAGTCGCTATTTGGGAATTGGAAAGACTTATGTATACAAAAATAACGCTCACAAACAAAAAAAATTCCAGAGAACCTGAAAGGTCCCTGGAATGAATATGATTATTCAAACGGATACCGAAGTCCCCACTGTGAACGAATCTGATCCATCAGTTTCATAATTCCTAATGATTCATCTAAAGAAATAGTAGAACTTTCGAGCAAACCTTCGTTCAAGCAACGCCCGACTTCTTCTGCTTCAAAGGCATAGCCTGTAGAGGATCGGTCATCCTGAAAGTGTTGTGCCTCTTCACCGTCCACAACTAAAGTAGCCGATGTGCTGTTTAGGAATGACGGAATGTGAATATAGCCCTTGGTTCCATGGATGTATGCCTCATTCGTCAATCCGAGACGGACTGCCCCGTTAAGCATAGCCGTGCGTCCTTGTCCATAATCCAGCAAGATCGAAAATGTCTCGTCAACGCCTGTCTCCCCGATATGAGCAGTGCTCCATACATGCTCAGGTTCAGGACCGAAGACCATTGAAGCAAAAGAAACCGGATAAATTCCTGCATCTAACAGAGCACCTCCGCCCAGCTCAAGGTTCAAAAGCCGGCCCTCCGGGTTCCAATCTACCCGAAAACCAAATTCTGCCTTAACCAGCTTTACCTCGCCAATGTGTCCCGCATGTATCCACTCCTGCACTTGGCGAATCGGAGGCAAAAAACGTGTCCACATTGCTTCCATCAGGAATAGCTTACGCTCACGTGCAAAGCCGATTAGTTCCTCCAATTCTTTACTATTGACGGTGAAGGGTTTCTCACACAAGACCGCTTTGCCCGCCCGAAGAGCCGTCAGAACATTTTCTTTATGAAAAGGATGAGGAGTCCCTACGTAAATAGCATCTACCTCGGGATCTTGTGCTAATTCCTCATAGCTCCCGTAAGCTCGTGATATTTGATGCTTAGCTGCAAATTCGGTAGCGCTTTCAATAGTACGTGATCCAACGGCATACCCTTCTCCATTCGTAACATGCGCCAAATCCGCCACAAATTGATCTGAGATCCAGCCTGTGCCGACAATTCCCCATTTAATCTTTTTGCTCATACTTGTGTCCCTCCCAGCAATTTGGTTAACGTTGACTTACAACATACCCTTTTATTCTAGCAAACGCCTGTCCTAAACAAAAGAAATTCCTGCTCAGCGATAGTTTATATTGCGGCTTGGCAGCAAGACGACACGGCGGCCACTAAGTCACACATTTTGAACTGGAATTTCCCTCAGCATCGTCTTGGTTCAGGATCATTTTATTGAATGATGTATCTGTAAAACTTTTTATCCACTTTCATGACTGGAAAACCAATCGGCAATTCTCCTGGATCTACACTAACAAATCCATTCTTCTCATAAAATCGATGAGCTGCTACGAATTGTGGTGTTGTTCCAAGATAGATTTCTTCAATAGACCTTTCCTTAGCCCATCCTATGGCATGATGCAATAATTGATTCGAAACATTGAATGTTTTACCTCTATAGTTTTGTTTTACAAACATCTTTCTGAGTGCTGCCTTACGGTCCCCAGCATCTAACAAAGCTACAGTCCCCACTACGGTTCCTTCACGAAGAGCCACCCAGAAGTTGCCGTTGCCACGCTGATAAAAGTTTTCAATATCAAGCAAATCTGGCTGATCTTCTTTGGTTATGGCGATATTATATTCATCTTTTTGAATATGTAAAATTAAATCGACAACTTGTGATTGATACTCGGTTGAGTACTCTTTTAGAAAGATACTTTTAAACATCGTTATGTTCTCCTATGATTGTTAATTGATATACTGTTAGATTTCCATCAAACCACAGAACCTAAAATATTACCCATATCTCCTTATTCGTGCTTGATAAACGCTCAATATTAAATAACTCAACCTCCGCAACTAAACTAAGTTTCCACCTACACAGTCGAGGATTTGAAACCATTGTCTAGATGCGAACGTTGAGTTCATTATAAATCTATATACATCAGAATTCTATTCTACGCTTGAAGCTGTGTAAGAATTTGCGGGTCCTTGATCTTCTGATCCTCGGCCAACAACACTATTTTAGATAAAATCTCGGCTGTTCTTGGGTCTTCGTCCAGAAACGGCAGGAAGATGCGTCCACGATGCTGCGAATGCACCGGAATAATATGCAGCGCTCCCTTCGCTTGCTTATAGACACCCCCGCTTCCCAAATGCACAGCATATTCGCCAAGAGTCCCATCTACACGTGCATAATCCCCATCCACGCGTACATTGCTAATTTTCAGCAGGCGAAGTGATTCCTGCACAATGACCCTACGCATTTCAATCGTCGTCAGACTGGCCTCTGGATCAACGCCGCCTACATGGGCAACACTGACGACCAGATCCACGTCCCGCATAACTTCGGAGAACAGAACAGGAGGAACTTCGTCCAACGGTACGCTCTTATACGTTGTCCGATCAAAGAACTGCACGGTCTCCAGCGTAGGAGCCTCGGTATCTGCTGGTGAGAACCAGTCCGCCATGGCATACAGGTTGGCAATCAGATTCTCAGCATAGTACACCTTCTGGAGTCCATCCTCATAGCTGACCGTCCATTGGCGACCTTTCAATAGGGATACCGTCTTATTCGGCTGTACCTGGTGTCCCGCATATCGACGGGAAACGGTCGCGTTGGCACGTTCATCAGCATTCAGCAGGTACAGCTCACGGAACACCTGCTTAAATGGCTGGCGTATCTGACGGTCGAATAAGTCCTTCTGGAAGTCGCTCCAACGGCCACTTTCGAACAAGTGAAGGGGGTGAGCGATAATCAGCTTATCCTCTTCTCCTATAGAATGCTGTTCAGCAGAAGGATCAGTCAACACCAACGTATCCCCATTAAAATATCCGAGGTGCTCGCCAGCCTTGAAAACCAGTGTCCGCACCAACGGAGCAAGCACAGGATTACCCAGCAATCCTCTCAATTCCTTCACCATAAAGGTCGTGCCAGACTCCATAGAGCGCTCCAATTCCTTCCGAGCTCTGCGATACTGATCCACCAGATCTCCTTTAAGCTCCTTCAATGCCGTGATATACTCATCCTTCTTGAAACGAGCCGGAATGGATTTCAGCGTCTTGCCTTTGCTTACAATTTCAATATCTGCCGCTCCTTCATCATCAATGACGAGCTGCACCGTTGTAGCCTCGTCCAAAGCATGTGGCTCAAAATAAGACCGGAGATCATCCAGCTTGCGAGCCTCCATGTCCCAGACGAGACGGGTTACGTCATCATAACCTGCGTTACGCGCCAAATTCCCGAGCGCAATCCGCGAAACCAGTGCCTCACTGGCCTTACGCTGTGCCCCAAATTTTTTGCTTTGTTCCAGAAACCTTTGGATAAAATCATAACGTTCGCGTACATCTGGTTCAGGTGGCTGAGCAAGTGGAATCAAACTGTAGGTCAGCAAATGGTCTTTGTTTCGCTTGTCTTCCACTGATTTTTCCATTTCACTCCGTTTGAGCTTACCCAGCGTCGCATCCGCAAACAACTGGGATCGACGATGATTGGCTCCAGCCGAAATATACTTGGCACAATCGTACAGCAGATCAAAACGTTCCTCGCCCAACGTCTCATAAGCCTCATGAAACCAGTGAATATCGAAGGCACCATCATTAAAATCTTGCGGAGCAATCGGCGAGTAATGAGCTACAATCGTTTCCTTCTCGGCCGAAAAACCTTCATTGATATGCGCATGGAAATACCATGCCGCACTGCGAAGTCCTTCCCATCCGAGATAACCCGCTACAATCTCAATCCACTGCGGGGCATACATTGCCGCCTCCAGCAGACGTTTATCTGTAATTTTAGTGTCCTTTAACTTTTCCTTGAGCAACGTGGCATCCTCGCCATCATTCGGATAACATGCCTTGAGCAAGTGACTGAACGATTCCTTTTTGGTAATACGATCACCGTAACCGTACACATAACCACGCACGAATGTTTCCTTGTCGAGACCCTCCAGAATACGGATAAAATAATCCATGCCTTCAATCCGGTTCAAGCCCATAACCTTTGGCGTAGCCTCGGTAGGCAAATCGCCTCGAACCAATTCAACCTCTAACAGTCGATCAATAACCGTACGGCGTATCTCCAAAAATTCTGGGTTGCTAGAAATCCATGTATTGCGGACATTGGTTAAGGTACTCATATGTCTTCTGCTTTCACTACCGGCCAGCAGTTCCCGATATACTTCCCCTACACCGATCAACCCTTTTTCATAGGCTTTGAAATAATCCTCCAGATCCAGCGGAGAATAAAAACGATTTTCCGCTCCTGGCAGTTCTGCGTAGTTCACAAAAGTATGGAAAAAGCGCTTAAAGGACTCATCGTCATGGACCTGCCCCTTCTCCAGTGCCACCCACGGGCCGGACAAGAGATGAAACATTCCCATATCCTCTGCTGGTCTATCCTTAGGCATGCTTTGCATTAGTGAATTTAAAGCAAGGTCAATTACGTCAAATGTTTGCTCACCGGATGTGTCCATAAAATAAGCATTGATTAATGTGCTTACCTGATCGGAGTAGGTCAGCTCTGCCATCCATCTTTGAACCTCGTTAATCCGATCCACAGGATACATTTGCTCGGCGAAATCTTTACGCCATCCTTCCAGCAGCTTGTGCTTGCTTAGCTCTGAATAGTCCATTTTAAAAGAAAAGTATCGATAGTAGCGATCCAGCGTTCGGTCCATAGGCTCCAATCGGTCATAAAAAACAAGCTCCAGCAGTTCACGTGCTTCTATGCCGCTTTCCTGCAAATAACGGTCCCACTCCTCGTAAAGAGGATATAAAGACAGCCTGGAATCTACTTCTTCATCGACCTGAACCAGCCGTAGAGGACGAAGGTTCGTCCCAATAAGCAATGTATCTTTGTAGCCTGAATAATATTCCGCTGTATATTCCACATCACGATGATGATGAACAAGCTCATCCAGTCCAGTCAAAAACTGCTTGAGCTTCTCCAATGGACTAACAAAAACATCGGCCAATCTAAAATCACCCAGATCCACTTTCTCTTCCAACCAAGCTTCCTTGACATTCGGATCGTACAGGCCAAAACCGTTAGCCCCTGTATAAGCATCCTCCTGTCCCAGCTTGGACAACAGTTGCTCCTCTTTAGCGGTAGGTTGCTGAATGATATCCGCCAAAGCCCGCAGGCTTTCATACTGTTCGGCACGATCCGGGTCTGCATATATCTTCGTCAATACCTCAAGTCCACCCAATCGTTGCAGCTCCGCCTTAGCACGCAGCAAGCGTTCCAATGAGCCAGCGAGCGGCTCTTCCGATTGTGAGAGCAACACACCAATGACACTTTGTCGCAATGAGCCCGTCTTGAGCTTTAGTAAGGCTTCCATTTGTTGCATTTCTGGTTCCGACAGCGTCAGCTTACGCGCCTTGGCCACAGCGAACTCACGGATACTCATACTTTTGTCCGACAAACTGGAAAAAATAAAATCACGCTGTACCGTATCCTCAGGATTTTGCACAAAATGGTTCAACAGTTCGCCACGCAGATTAGGGCTAATCTGTTCCTTTAAGGCTATGATTTCCCCAATCCAAGAAGCGTCCATATCATAGCCAGCGAGATATAGCATTTTTTGAATAGGTGCATCTGAGCGGTGATACAGATTTACAAAATCTAGCACCTTGGAGGGCTCGGTGGACTCACCCTTTTTTATATGTACAAACAGGTTATGAAGTCGTTCAAAATCCTTACGCCGCTCCTCTTTGCTCTCCAGCAAAGGAGTGCGCACCACTTTAACGATCCGATCCGCGACGGTCCCGCCTTCTATCCATTCATAAAAATAATTGCTTGTATAGTTCGTCAGAATCCAATATTGAAGCTCCGGATCTGTTTCATCCAGATATTCTCTCGCAATTCCGAGGCGCACATCCTTGTTGTCACTGTTAGACAGTACATACAGTGCTACGATCTTCTGGTAAGTTGCTCCCTGCTCCATGAGTTTCCGAACCTGTCCATACAGATCACGTTCCTCATGTACTGCGGTAGCCCACAAACTCATATACACTTCATTAGCATTTGAGCTGGTCAGCCATTCCTGGCGCAGTTCACTACGAGTCAATGCTTCATATGCCTGCTCGATCAGTTGGCGAACGACCCGTTGATTGGCGGATTCCAAGCCCATTCCCGTCCATACTGCAAGCGCCCGCACTACCGAGCTGTAACGAATGAAGCTTTGGTCGATGATCAACTTTAACAGATATATTAGAGCCTCCGGGGTTCCTTCATCCATTTGTTCCACAATACTTTGGCGCAATCCCTCTTGGAGTTTGGCAGCTGCCAGGAGCTCTCCGATCATGCGATAATTCTCCTCCTGATGACTCAGGAGCATGCCTTTAATCATATTGCGTGTAAGTAACGCCGCCTGATTATCCCCATAAATAATAGCTTTTAGCGCCTCAAGCACCTGTGAATTGCCGTTGTCTAGCTCGTAAGCAATCCAATCACCAATCGTTTCCTGAATCCGGTAATCCCTACCTGATTCATAATCTTTTTTCGTTAAATAATCCATTATAGAGAATCCGATACAGTCCATTCGGATCAACTGCACCATTCTTTTATAAATCCGGGAAGTATGGGCCGTAATATCCGAAGTACGAAACGGCTTTCGCGCATACCCGGTGCTGTATGGATATTCAGTAACATGCTCTGTTAGATGTGTGAATACATCGCCCGCTGTTTGTCCAATTAGAGCACGCAATACCTCTGTCAGTGGCTTAAACAGCGGTTCTCCGCTTTCTGTCGCCCGTTCTTTTAATATTCGCTGACATTCGTTAAATGGCTCCTCGTTCTCCTGTATGTAATGAAGCTTACTCAGTTCCACAACATACTGAGCCAACTCCTGTTGTTGTCCCTCCAGTTGCGCCGCGCGCTCCTTCAGTGTGGTGAAATATTCTTGCTCATTGTTCTCTCGATGCATATTTCATTTCCCCCTCTACCATAGGCCTCCAGCCAGCATTGTGAAGCGTATAAATACAATTTCATTCCCATCCTTAAGTGCCAAAGGAGCATCCAGTTCAATAGTTTCCTCGTCACACACAAAAACTCTGTATAAACCATCTTCAAAAGCCTGCATCGCTGTGTTCACAGCATCCTTAATATCCGGGACACCATCATTATATACAGAACCGAATCCTACTTTGCCTATCTCGCCTTGTGCCTCAACTTCCTCTCCCGTGAGGAATGGAATCAGCGCGACACTCTCCTGCTTATCCCGCAGCTTTTGAACATTCAAAGCAACGGTTGCAGTAATCAAATCTCGCAATGTTTTTGGAGCAGGACTCAGTTCTATTTCCTGTCGTGCGAGTGCGGGCTTGCGTTTTCCCAGACTTTTTACAGTTACAAGCAGCTTCATGTCGTTCCCCTTCCTTTTTATTCACGCTTTTGACCCGTTGTCAGCTGAATTTTTTGACCCATTTAAAACACCGTTAACGAAATCGAAAACGAATGTTTGTTCGTATATTTATTTTAATAGGTTCCTTATCATTACTCCATCACCCTTTATGACCAAAATTCATAATGCTGTAATACACTAAAATCTTAAAAAATAAGACTTTGTACCCTGATTTCGATGAAATTTATCCATATTAAGGATGAAAAAGAAAAAAACCTGCACAAGGGAGACCATCTGCTCTTCACAGACTTCACTCCATTATACAGGTCAAATATCATCATAAATAATGTTTCAATACTTATTTAATTAAAATGCTGGAACAACGCTATCCTTGTAATTGTCCTCAAAAAATTTACGCACTTCCGGTCCGGTCATTCGCTTTGCCAGCTTTTGAATGGCATCGGAATCTGCATTATCCTTACGCGCTACCAGATTAATGGCAAAGTGCGTATCGTCTTTTTCGGTAATCAGCGCGTCCTTCTTCGGTGTCAGACCGAGCGGCTTGGCATATGCGGGATACATGGCAGCCATGTCCACATCATCCAGTGAGCGCGCCAGCATCAACAAATCCACTTCTTTAAACACAAACTTTTTCTTATTCTCAATAATATCAGCCTGTGTAGCATTATAGCCTACGCCTTCTTTAAGCTTGATCAAACCGTTTTGCTCCATCATTACCAAAGAACGTCCTGTATTGGCCGGGTCATTGGCAATGGCAATAGTCGCACCTTCGGGCAGGTCTTTAACGTTCTTGTATTTTTTGGAGTACGCACCATAAATGGCGTTGTAAATTGGTTTTATCGCTACCAAATCAGACTTGTTGCTTTCATTATATTGTTGCATAAAAGGAGCATGCTGAAAGAAGTTAGCATCCACTTCATGGCTTGCCAATGCGTTGTTCGGTTGGATATTGTCTGAAAGCACGACGATTTCCAGATTGACTCCGTCCTGTTTAAGCAGCGGCTTCACGATATCCAGCACATCTGTCATCGGTGGGATGAGCGTCGCTATTTTCAGGGTCACTTCTTTTTGGGAAGTCGCTTCTTTGGACTGTGTTTCTTGTGCAGCCTGCTTTTGACCACCGCATCCGGCAACCAGTAGCATAACGACAGCAAATAGTGTAAGTAATTTCAAGTTCGTTTTCATGTTGTTTTTCCGACTCATTCGATGTGGAACCTCCAAAATTAGTTGTGATCGGGAAGATAAAAATGAGTTACAGCATAGCCGCTTCGCGTGCAGATTGTTCTTCCGATCGCTGACGCTTCTCCAGAACAATTCTGCCCGCTCCGCTTTGGAGGCACTGTAAAGTCATTTTTATTTCCCATAGTGGGCGGTGCAAGTGTTAATGAAGAGATTCATAAACCATTTACCGCTTGTCGATCCGGCGGGATATGGTGCTTCCAGTGAACTGGATCGTTTGTACGAAAATAATCATGACGACGATGGTGAACGCCATCAAGCCTGTTTCAAAACGCTGGTAACCGTAGCGGATGGCAAAATCGCCTACCCCGCCACCGCCCACAATGCCCATCACCGTGGAGTAGGAGATGAAGCTAATGGTGGACGTGGTCAAACCCAGTACAAGCCCAGAACGAGCTTCCACGTACAGAAATTTGAAGATAAGCTGAAGAGTGGATGCCCCCATAGAAGTAGCGGCTTCAATTACACCCTTCGGCACCTCAAGCAATGATTGCTCCACCAGCCTCGAATAATAGGCGATGGCCACCACTGACAAGGGAACCGTAGCAGCCATCGTACCCAGCGCCGTCCCTACGACCAGACGTGTAAATGGAATCATAAACACGACGAGCAGCAAAAACGGGAACGAGCGAATGACATTGACCACACTGTTCAATAGGGTGAACAGCAGTCGATTTTCATATTTTTGCCCTTTGCCGCACAAATACAAAATCGTTCCTGCCGGAAGCCCTAACAGTACAGCTGCTGCGATAGAAATCCCCACCATAATAAACGTCTCTCCGATGGCTTTCCATATCTCAGACTGATATTGCGCAATGATGTTCAGCATTTCATTCATCAGCTTCACCTGCTTTCGCTGTTGAACCTACCGCAGCGTCAGCTACACGTTGCGTGGAAAGCAGCTGTCCATCCCGCATTTCTGATACATGGGTACAAATGTTGCGTACCACGTCCATATCGTGCGTTACAATTACAATGGTAACTCCCAGTTCACGGTTGATCTCCCGTAACACGCCCAGAATATCCGCGGTCGTCTGCGGATCAAGCGCCGAGGTCGGCTCATCACACAGCAGCACCGCAGGTCGATTCGCCAGCGCTCTGGCTATCGCTACACGTTGCTTTTGGCCTCCGCTCAATTGTGCCGGATACTGTTCTGCTTTATCAGCTAAACCGACGAATTGCAGGCATTCGCGCACACGTTCTGCTCTCTCTTTTTTCGCGACACCTGACAGCTCCAACGGCATTGCTACATTTCCACTGACCGTCCGATTGTGAACAAGATGATAATGCTGAAAAATCATCCCTATGGATCGCCGCGCTTCACGGAGACGTTTTTCCGGCATGCGAGTCAGATCTTCCCCGTTCACAACCACGTTTCCCTCATCCGGCCTTTCCAATACATTCATCAACCGGAGCAAGGTAGACTTACCGGCACCGCTGGCACCTATAATACCGTGGATTTCCCCCTCCTCCACTTGAAGGGACACGGATTGAACCGCATGAAATTGGCCGCTTGAGGTGGTATAATGCTTGCTTACCTGATGCAGCGTAATCATGAAACCTGGCCTCCTGATGATCCATTTCTCAGGGAAAATGTAATAAGCCCGCCAGCCCAGGCGGGTCTGTACGAGCCGTCAATTCCCATTGCATTAATATACCACAGAGCAGAAAACGGGCAAAGCCTTTTGACAACAATTAACGTACATCCCACACCCCTACATAAGGAAAGCAAATCCCAAGTCCCCAAGCCAGCGTAAGCATGACGACAAAATAGAATATGAATACAATATCTATAGCCGAATAGCCGATCGTATAATAATACGTTCGCTTGGTTTCATTGGTAAAACCCTTGGCTTCCATAGCAATAGCAATGCGCTGGGCACGCCGAATACTTTGAGCGAGTAGCGGAATCGCATACCTGCGAAGCGTGGCATACATATTCCATTTGGACACATGCTGATGTAAACCTCGAATACGGTGGGCTTGTCTCAATGCCTGGAATTCCTCCACCATCATAGGCATCAACCGCATGGCTGCCAAAAAGCTGTATGCATACTTCGGAGGGAGCTTCCATTGCTGCATCAGTGAATAAAAAAGGTCCACTGGACGAGTCGTTAAACCAAACAACAAACCTACCGCAGCCATACTCAGCGCACGAAAGCCCAGATGCATGCCTCGGTAAAAGCTTTCCTGCGTCACATGGATCAAGCCCCATGTCCACCAGGTCGTCACCCCTTTGCCGAACATCATCATGCCCGTTGAAGTTGAAATAAACACCAATATAAAGGGAGACCCGTATAGCAGCAGCCTCTTCCATGGATGGCCTGACCAGACAAGCAGCAACAGCATAGCACACGCAACATTAAACATGACATTCGGATCATGAATGACTATAACGACCACAAACAGGATGGAAAACATCACGAGCTTTAGGCCCGGATTCACGCGATGCAGCCATGTTTTATGATGGGGAAAGGACAGGTTCATACTGTAGTTCCCCTTTCTGAATCCGCCATGTATCGGTACAATATCGACGGACAATTTCCGGGTCATGGGTGACCATCACAATGGCCGTGCCCGCCGCTCTCAGCTGCTCCAACATATCCAGCATGACAAAGGTATTACGCGCATCCTGCCCAAAGGTCGGTTCATCGAGCAGCAGCACTTCCGGCTCACGAATCATAGCCGTAGCAATACTCAACCGCCTTTTTTGGCCTAACGAAAGCTGATACGGATGCCGCTCGTCCAACCGCTCCAGTCCGAACTGTACGAGCATCCGATCGACCCGTTCCCGGCACTGTTCAACGGTATACAAGCTCTTGGGTAACGAATACTCTAGTTCCTTTCGTACGGTATGCGCTACAAATTGCAGCTCGGGATTTTGAAACGCGAACCCGATACGCTCTGCCAGTTGTTCTGTACTGCCTGCCTCAATTCCGCGCACGCTATAACGTCCCTGTGTGCGAAGTAAGCGCATCATGGAGAGCAGTAGCGAGCTTTTGCCAGCCCCGTTTTCACCAACCACGCCAATCCAGTCGCCAGGCTTCACCTGCGCATGCTCCACATAAATCACTGAACTTAAACCGCGGAGGCCGCTAAAATGTTCCAGCTCCAGCACATCAGTCCCCGCACCATTCTGTTGCGTCACTGCTTCACTCCAACGTGGCGAAGACGCTTCATTCCATACTCCCGGATACCACACGCCGTACTCGGACAATGCCTGCCGGTGCACATGAAATACTTCTTGGGCCCTTCCATCTGCAATGATCTCCCCTTGAGCAGAAAGCACCACAATCCGATCCACATCATGGACAATTTCATTAATTTTATGCTCCACAATCACCAGTGTCTGGTCTACCGAAATGTTGCGAATGGTATCCCACACCTGTGTAGTGCCTTCCTCGTCCAACAAAGCCGTGGGCTCATCCAGAAAAAGCACTTCTGGCTCCATAGCCAGCACAGACGCAATCGCCAGCCGCTGCTTCATTCCCTGTGACATGCTGCCAATGGGTATATGTATATCATCCGTCGATAGACCCACCTGTATCAGCAGCTCGCGAATACGGGATCGCATCTGCTCCCGGGGAACCTGATTATTTTCCAACACAAAAGCCAGTTCCTCATCTGCATATGACATACAGAACTGCGTATCAGGATCTTGAAATACAATACCTGAGACACTTGGGATTACAGCAGCATCGCATTTCATAGGCACTTCTATCGTGCGTGGAATCAGACCGCTTAACACTTGGAGCAGTGTTGATTTACCGCATCCACTCGGTCCCAGTAGCAGCAGCTTTTCCCCCTTGCGGACAGACAAAGACATATTGTGAAAAAGCAGCTCTTGCTCACCGGGGAATTTCAACCGTAGCCGGGTGATCGAAGCCACCACATCTTCGGTTGCCCGGCTCATCAATCCAGCCCCTTATAATCTTGTTCCGTTGCAGGCCTCAAACTTCGCGTGACTCCGGTTACCTCCAATGCCTTAGCCAGATAGAACGCGAATACCCCGGCAATCACAATACTGCCAATCATCCGAAATCCAATATACAAAACATAGTTCCAAGTCGATAGCTGATCAATATACCCGTAGCTGAAGTCTAAAATCAGAGAAGTGACAGCCGCCCCAGCCGCAGCTAGCGAAGCAACCCACAGGTTTGCGTTCCGATACAGAAAAGCCGCAAAAAACAGCTCCGCTCCCAAGCCTTGCAGCAGGCCATAGTACAAGGTGGACATACCCCATTCGCTTCCCAAAAAAGCACTGACCGTTGCCGCTGCCACCTCTGCCAAAATCGCAACACCCGGCTTGCGAATGATGAGATAAGCAAACGTACCTGCCATAAACCACATGCCATACATCAGTTGCTCGGCGTGTAGACCCAATGGTTTCATCAAATCATAGGCAGGTCCCCATATTTTGTAGATCAACCCGAACACAACAGCGATCACAATCGTGACCAAAATATCCGTCAGTTTCAACCCTTTGGACGCTCTTACAGCAGTATTCATTATTGCGTGCTCCCCTTTTTCCTTATAGTTGGCCTCTTGGCCATGAAAAAAAGCTTGTCTGGAGCTGAATCTCCAGGCAAGCTTTATGCGCAGTAAAAGGTGAAGCACCATACAAAACATCATTCGTCGATATGCCTTATATAACCAGTAGTCTAAACTACTACACTGATACCCAGCCAAGTCAGGATCAAGGTAAAATGCTAGGACATACATTGAATCTATCGACAACCGCAAAAAAAAGCGGCATTCCTGTATAGTGTTCTTGGTTTCTCTACGCTGGCATTACCCAGATCAGATTTCACGGTCAGTGGCAAGGGCCACCCTCTCAGCCTGACTTTCTCAAGCTCCCGACAATGCTTTTTAATTCACTATAATATATACCACATCTATGGCTTTGACAATCCTATAATCCGAAGAAACGTTTAGCCGTTTCCGTCGTCGCGATTTCGATCTCCATCATGCTTCGACCTGTACATTCGGCTATCGTAGCAGCAATGTGAGCGAGATACATGGGCTCATTACGCCCTTCTTTAGGCTTCACAGGCAAATTACGCGGGGTCAAAAATGGAGCATCCGTTTCAATCATCAGACGGTCCAAGGGAATATCTCTGACCAGTTCACGCAGATGCTTCCCCCGCCGTTCGTCGCAAATCCAGCCGGTGATTCCGATATACAGTCCCATTTCTACATACGTACGCAATTCCTGTTCCGTGCCGGTAAAACAATGCACTACCGCTTTATCGACAAGCCCTTGATACTCCCGAAGCATAGCGACAAAGTCCTCATGTGCATCTCGTTCATGCAGAAATAACGGCATTTTCAGCTCACCCGCCAGTTGGATTTGCTCGCCAAACCATCGGCGCTGCACATCACGTGGCGAAAAATCACGGTTATAGTCCAATCCGCATTCCCCTATGGATACGACCTGCGGCTGACCCGCCAACTGGCGGAGCTGCTGAATCGTGTCTGCACTGCAGTCTTTGGCATCATGGGGATGCACGCCAGCTGTCGCATACAGCTTGCCCGGATAACGCGCTGCATACTGAGAAGCTTCCCGACTGCTGCGGACACTGGTCCCGGTAATAATCAGCGGTGAAATCCCTACAGCCGCGGCTCTCTCTACCACCTGTTCCCGATCTGCATGAAACGAACGATGCATCAAGTTCACACCAATATCAATTAACGGTGTACCCCTTTCCATCTCAATCCCTCCCTCGCAAACTACAATCTTGGATCAATCGGCTCTGATTCCAGAGATAGTGCGGCAAGGACGCATTCATGAATACGATCTACCGTATCCTTGCGGACAAAACGTTCCACGCCTTCCATACCAAGCGCTCCTTCCATCAGGGCATGACGCTCCTTTTTGTTCGTTCGACGCTGCTTCAGACGCTTTAAATTCTCAGGGGCAAGATAATCCATACCGTAAATGATGTGCAAATACTTCCGGCCTCTCACCTTGATTGCAGGCTGAATCATCTTGTCCCGATTTTTCATCAAAAAGCGTTCCGGCTTGATCACAATCCCCTCATGACCATCCTCTGTCATCTCGTTCCACCAACGAATGACCTCTTCCTCGCTTGCTTCGTCCGTGATCACGCGATACTCTGTCTCCATAAACAGGGAAGACAGCCCAGCCAGCTCCCGGTTTTGCTCCATATGCCAAATATGAGAATGGTCGAAAAAAGTCTTTCCGCTGTGTGCCAGCGTATGAAACGGTGCGATACGAATCTCATCCAGACCGTCCACATCCCAGCAATATTTTTGAAAAGCCTCTTGAAACGTCACGGCATTCGCGTACTTCTGTTCCATTTCCTCCAACCAGTCTCCAACCTCTCGGCCCGCAACCTTCGCCTGCTTCAGCTTGTCTACCAGCTTACTGCGATCCAGCAGAGCTGCTTCACCCACATGCGCATACTGTGCAGCAATCAATTCCCGAGCCTTGAGATTCCACGGTACAATTTCCGCATCCAGCAACACAAAATCCGTCTGGTTCCGTTCAAAATATCCGGCAGTCCGTAGATCCACATTCAGCTTTTCCAGCACTTGCTTCCCAAGGCTTTGTTCAAAGAAAGCTCTCCCGCTCCGACTGTAGATCGTGCCCAATGTCGGGTAGCCTACATACTCGACAGCGGCCTGTTCGTTTTTGAATAATAGCAAAATAGCCCGGCTACCCATATGTTTTTTCTCGGCCACCATCGTTTGTACCCCTTGCCCGCGATAATAAGCCAGCGCTTCACGCGGATGCTCCAGATAACCTTCCTCTGCAGACACCGCTGGAGCAGGACTCATGGTCGGTGGAATATACACCAGTTCCTCTATCGGTACTGTCACATGTGACACGGCATCTATAGCGGTTTTGACCGATTCTCCTTGAACGCGCACTTCGCCATACGATTCCGTCAGTACACTGTAACCAGCGATGAGCTTGCGTAAATTCGGCGGGGAAAACCGTTTTCTCTGCCACCGGACAAGTGGGCTATCGGGATCATTCGCATAATTCTCATGTGCCGGAACGCTGACAAATTCCTTTTCCGGAAAACGATAAGCGGTCAGCATACCGCCAAATACCACACCCTGATCAATATTCACCGTCTGATTCACAAGGGTAGGCTGCGGTCTAGGATCATGTCCCCATACTACTATTTCTCCCGATTCATGGTCTACGAACCAATCTTTGCGGATTGGTTTTCCGTCTGCATCCTGTCCTTCCGTATCTCCATAACGGCAATAATCAGAAATACGTGCCGACTGTTTGCCGATAAAATGATCCTTAATCCCCGCATGAGCCACGACCACGTGTCGCAATCCATTCCTGCCAAAAATAAGATGTGAGGGTGCATGTAGCAGAAAATCCCTTAACTCGCTTCTAAGCTGTTCCGCCGCTGCCTTGCCCGCTTTTTGTTCATACTGGGCCAGTTCCTCTGCAAATCGTTCATCCCCATGACTGAGAGTCACCTTTCTTCCATCAAGGTAACGGCCGATTTTCCAGCCATGATTGCTGTCAATCATATACGCTAGTCCAGCATCCACGTGCTTTTTCCAGAACTGCACCGCTTGTAACGATTTGGGGCCACGGCTCATCACATCCCCGACAGATACCAGTCTTCTGCCATCTGGATGATGGTATAGTCCTTCCGTATCTTCCGTATATCCTAGCCGCTCTATCACTTCCAGCATCTCACGGTAGCACCCATGGATATCACCAATGATGTCAATACCTGAGCCAATCTCATGAAACAGTGGCTGCGCACGGCGAACAAAATTCATTTCTTCTATATCCTTAAGGATATAGCAAGCGTTAAAGCCTTCCTCACGGATCCCACGCAGGTTCCGCTTTAACAGCTGTGCCTGCTGCTTGACCCGTTGGCGGCCACGCGGATGCTCCCTGCCTAAATCACGTTCCAGCAGCACAGCTTCGGATACATCCAGTACCAAAGCCATTACAGGAACATGCGCCTTGGCTGCCAACTGTACATATTTTTGACGGTCCTCAGCATACAAATGGGTGGCATCCACAACCGTCAGCTTATTCAAGCGACAGCGCATAGCCAGAATCGTATCCATCGCCTCAAACGCCTTGGCTGACATTTGCTGATACTCATAGAACAGTACGTCCGATTCCAGTCTTGGAAGTCCACTCCAGTCTATAAATTCCGTATCTCCGACCAGCTTGCGAAAATGATCCGAGGATACCACTTCTGTCTCCAGCAGAATCCCTTCGCTCACCAGCTTGTCTAATAATGTGGTTTTCCCACTGTTGGAGGCCCCCACCAACACAACCAGTCCAGCATGCGGTAAATGAATCGTACGTTTGGATGAATTGCTCATGCTTCCTTCTGCTCCTTTCTGTGCGTAAATATAGCCATTTGGGTCGGTTGTCCAAAGCCTTCGACCTCTTCTCCGATCCCCTTCAGCGCTACCGAATAAGGAGCTTCCACAATCCACTGCTCACATCGTTCCTGAAACTCGCTTCTACTCCATTCAAAACGGTGATCGCCATGCCGCATCTCTTGCTGATTCATACGATACACTTCATTATATTCACGATTGGGAGTCGTCACGATCAGCACGCCCGGCTGATACTCCGTTACAATCGTCTTCATCACCCGGTTCAGACGATGCTCATCCACATGCTCAATGACCTCACATAGGATCATCACATCTTTTCCCCGCAATTGTTCATCATAATAAAAGAGAGAGCCCATCATGGGTGTAGGACTGATCGCATCGGCATGCCTTTCCAGCTTGTTAAAACGCTCCACGGCTCTCAACTGTGCATACGCAGACGGCTCCACCGCCCAAATCTCTTCAACGCCCGTCATTCGGGCCATCCGAGCCGATAGCTTCCCTTCCCCTGAACCCAAATCTACGATTTTCTGTCTGCGAGGCAGCTTGCGAATTACGTCCATAATAGCTTGATACCGCAGCTCATTTAGCCGTACTGTAGGCTGTTGCTTCCCTTCCTCATGTGGCTGTTCTGGCTGTTGAATCTGTTCGTGCTTATCCTTTTGAGCTTGGACAGTATCCTTTTCAATATGTTTTTTAATACCTATTTCATCACAATCAGATTGCTCAAATTGCTCAATCAGATTGGTAAAACGAAGCGTGCGTCGAATGATAAGCTCGCGTAGCGGATGCGCTGACAGCCAGCCTTCACCGTAACGTCTCAGCTTGTCAAACTCTTCTTCACTGATATAGTAGTGCTTATAGTTATCCAACACCGGAATCAACAGCAATAACTGACGTAGCGCATACTGCATCGTCTGATGGCCACTTAACGTGACATATCTGACAGTGCTTCGATTTTTCAGCTGAAAAGAATAGTCTGCTTCCCCTCGTTCTATGTCCACTTGATAGCCCAGCGGAGCAAATAGTCCCTCCACCACAGAATCCGGTAAATCCGAAGCAACAGGCCCAAACGATAACTCCAGCGCGAAAGGATGCGTCACCCATTCTGCATACTCTTCTTTGGGTTTGCCGTTCAGTGCCGTACCAAGCGAGCCACGAATATAGGTGCAAAATAAGCTGCTGGTTACAAACTCCCGGTCATTAATATATTGTGTAATATCATAGCTATCTGGACTGTTTTTGACCAAATCTATCGAATCTGGCGAAGCCTGAATGATGATTTCTGCCTCTTCCTCGGTAAACACGGTGTACACCATGCGTACACGCGCACCCTTTTCCGTGCGATCATACGTATTGTAGGGATTTTTGGCAAGCAAGTGCGAAATCATCCCAGCATTGTTTCCGGTTGCTTTTAGCGTGATGTGCATACTCTACTTCTCCTTCCCAGCTTATACTTTCCATACTTCATTCACCGCAGCGCGGAACATATCATCCAACTGCTGATCACGTCCACTCTCCATATGCTGAAGCAAGGGCGCCTTTTGTTCAAAATAAGCAATTTGCTGCTGGATAAAATCATTCACCACCGAAAGCTGTGGCTCCACATCCAGCTCCTCGCCCGCTTTTTTACGATCAAGCAAATGTTCGATCACCTGATAAAGTTCGGTATGTGCCGGAATGAGTTCCTCTAGCAATTCTACGAATTCCATTGGAGGCATGCTGTTGTGACGTTCAATCCAGCTACAGGCCAGCAACGGGCGCAGCACGTAAAAATACTTTTTAATCTTCACCTGTTCTCCCTGCAAATAATCCCGATAATTTCCCCGCGCCATATTCAGATAATGGTACATGCAGGACTTCGGAGAGAAGGTTAACGGCGAGATCGCACGAATCTGATCAGCCACTGCATATTGCTCCAGATAGGAAATCGGAGATTGCAGCCATTCCAGCAAAGGCGGATTGGATTTGCGAAACAATTGGAGCGCCTTTTTTAAATCCCAGCCGTTTATATCCAGCAAATCGCTGATTGGCCGTTCAATCACATCCCGCTTATCAAAAATAGATAAATACCATTCTATGGGTCTTACATAGATAAATCGTACATCATAGTCACTGTCCTGTGAAGGAAACCCCCACGCCCGACTACCTGATTCACAGGCGTATACAATGCGCACCTGCTCCGCTTGCTCCAACGCGCGCAGCTCACGCAAAATCGTCTCACGCATTTCCGGTTGAATGAAACCCTGCCCATGCTTCACATCCGTCATGTTGTTCCCTCCCTTATCATTAAAGTATTTCCCGAATCTGTTCTCTAATCGACTCCTCCGTTTCATCTATCGATAAGCGGCGAAGACGCTCTGTCGTTTCCTCTCCCCACATCTCAGAAGGCCATTCCTTGAGTACATGAAGCGCTGCATGACGATTGGAGGTCACCGGACTCCAAAGTCCGGCAGCAACTAGCTCTTGTCCCATTCCTTCGTAAGAAGACAATAGCTGAAGCAAAATACCCAGACATTGATGCGCTTCATACTCCGGTCCAAAGCCCGGCACATCAGCAGGACCAGAAGAAATTTCTTCCAGAGGCAAGTGCTTTTCTGCAAAAGCCACCAGCTTACGAGCCCGCTGTTCATCCTCTGTCTTGATGAGTTCAAAGTATAGATTAGGCTTGACTGGATATTTACTTAATTGTTCAAATAGCACGGGCCATACATCTAGTGCTAGCATTCGAGCTACGCGAATGGCGCAGTGGAGATGCGGTGAATCTGCATACTGCAGTTCCTGCTCTACTGGCTTCACCCACTGCGGATCGTCCATCATCTGCTGGCATATTGACGCGTAACGTTTACGTAATTCCGGCGTCCATTCATGCTCATAACGTGCCTCCCATGAATCGTCTTCTTCATCGAGAAAATCCGCAGTATCCATGATGATCGTAAAATGCTTCACAGTCGTACACATGGTCTTAGCATGGCGAAGGTAGTTGCCTATGACCATAGTGGCATGCTCATAATCGTCTATACTTTCCGCAGGTCCGCCTGCTGCCAGCAAAGCCGATAGAATATCACCCGCCCCGTCAAACAACTCCTGATCAATGTGCGGTACAGCGATGGCTGTATGCAGTTCGCCTTTATGAGCACACTCATAAGCAAGATACTCATACATGACATTGTTGCGGAATCCTTCCCTTAATAACCAGTCACGTATTTCCTGCCGCGCAGGCTCCAGCCGTTCTACTACGTGAATACGTCCCCAGCCATGTACCTGTGAGGCTAAATTATACAATTGTTCGTTGGCCTGCTCCGAAATATTACGGATAGCTACAGCTGCATATAGCGTGAATTCATCATGCTTGGCTAGTGTTAAAATAAGTTCGTGGTGCTGATCCGTCTCCAGTAATCCAAGCAGCGCAATACCGACCTTCACCACATTGCGATGTGCTCCGTGTTCAGCCAGCCAACGTGCTTCCTCATACAATCGATCCGGCTGAATTGCTGGATGCTCGCGCACCGCATCTAGCAGCGGATCAATCAGGCTGAGCGCATTTTCCTCCATCAAGCGTACATACGTCTCACGTCTCGTCTTCATCCCTGGCTTGCGGCATTGTCTGGACAACAACTGCGCCAGATCCTTAATTTTGTCAGTCTCTCCATCTCCGCCAGCGCCATGATGCCCAAATGCTCCATCCAATCCTCCTGCCACCCAACGCATCGTGTGACCTGCCCAGTATTCTTCATCATCTGGCAAATGATCATCCGTAAGCCTGCCCTGAGGGTCCAGTCCCTGCTTAATCGTTTCATAAATCGAAAGCTTACCTACCCATGGATATAACACTTCATTTTTGAATCGTCCAAACATGTTGTATCACCCTTCTGTTATGTATTGCTTCTTACTTATCGTGCTACCTTATATCCCTATAATCCTTTATTTTGGAAGTCATGAACATGGTGAAAGTATTACAAGGATGAATAATTTCCCTTTTTCCTACATCCCTTCCCTGTTAGAATAAAGGGATACTTACTTTCGGAGAACGGCAACAGAAACGGGGAATGCATCATGGCGAGAGAGAGTTTTGATAAAGAAATTCAATTCCTGCGTATGCTCACATTAACAAGCGGCGCCTATAATCGGCAGCAATTCGCAGATAGACTGGGCATTTCGGTACATACCTTTGATAAAACAATCCGGCGTCTCAAGGAAATTGTCCAATCGGTACAACAGCAGTTGCCTGCGGAACACGGACATGATTTTAATGAGATGCTGCGCTTTAATTATTACGAATCGGCTGATCCATTATTGTTATTTCTGTTTCGGGCCAAATCGCTCAAGGAATCGGAAAGCGTCCGCTTATCCCTTCTGCTGACAGCGCTACAGTCACAGCCTATGACCACCATGGAACTATTGGATGCTTGCTGCAACGGGCTGCCTTCCGACAGTTCACTACCGGATGAGAAAACGATTCGTTCCGATCTGAAATATCTGGTTGAAGTCGGCGTCGTTCGCAAGGAACCCGGCGGCAGACCTTACCGCTATGCTGTCCGCAACGATCTGGTGACAGAACTGACGGACGAGGAGCTGCTGGACTTATATGATTTTGTAGACATTATGGCCAACACCCAGCTCCCCTCTGTACAGGGATATCTGCTGCGAGATCATCTTAAAAAAGCCATGCGCCGTCAGCTCGGAGATCGGGAGATGGCCGAACCTTTTTTATATAAATACCACTATTATTCACGCATTCTGGACGAAGCCCATATTCATCCGCTTCTACACGCCATTCGGCAACGCCGCTGTGTAACTTTTTTATATTTTTCGACATCCAAACGAAGCATGTACGGGTCACAAAACACAAACCCGCTGTTTGAAAAAGAGACCGACGGCCGTGAACACACCATTCTGCCCCTACAAGTCATCTATGATCATCAATATGGACGTTGGTATATTCTGGGTCATGTAGGCGGTAAAGGAATCATGAAGTTTCGTATGGAGGGCATGACTCAATTGGTGGAGGGCAAGCCTGTACCAGAGCAGTTTCATGCCGATCTGCTAGCGGTGTTGGAAGAAAAAATGCGGTACAGCTGGCTTGTTGATACGGGTCGTCCTGTGAAGGTGCGGGTACGTTTTTTCAATCCTGAGGGCGCGAAGCGCAACTTTATTCGGGAACGTGTGCTGTCACAGGGACAATGGGGTACGATCGCGGAGGAGGAAAGTGAATCCTTTATCTATGAAATCACAGTGAATGGAATCACTGAGATTAAACCGTGGATTCGCAGCTTCGGATCAAGCTGTGAGGTATTGGAGCCTCAGCGGCTACGGAAGGAATTCAGACAGGAATGGAAGGAGCTGCAAGCCTATTATGAGCCTGTTCGAGAAAATATTTAACTACCAGATCGTCTCACGGCTGGATGAATCGGGCGCTTTTGCTACCACATCACAGGAAAGAATTTGGCTCAAATCTATGCTTGCAGACTCGGCAGCGACAGAGGGTTTTACCCCGGCTACACTTGATAAGCTTCGGCAATTACTTGCAGACGACGAGCCGCTGGAGGCCGATGGAAGTTTGCGGGAAAAGGCAGGTATCCCTGCTGTCTCGGTATACCATCCACTCTTGCGTGAATTGCGTTCCATTCTGCGATCCCGTTCTGGCATCTGTGTGACCTACAAACTGCGCAACGGACGCTTGCATGAGCGAATGTCCGGTTTTCCATATAAGCTGGAGTTTTCCATGGTCAAAAAAGAATGGAGCCTGCTGTGGTATAATCGCAGACACCGCGCGCTCATGTCTACCAAGCTATCTAATATCGTGAACATCACGGAAGATGAGCTTCTACCCGAAGAGGCCGATAAATTCACCCAACGTATACTCGGTATACTGGAGTCGCGCAAGGAACAGGGCATCATCGAAATTGTTCCTGTATATAACGGTGAAATGTCTCGTATTTTATATGCTTTTTCCTGCTTTGAAAAAGAGGTCGAATATGTTCAGGAAGCAGATACCTATCGTATTACACTCACTTTCCAGGCAGACGAATGTGAATATGTGTTATCCAAAATCCGTTTCCTGGGCAAACGTGTCAAGGTCGTCCAAGGCTCCCGGCTGATCTCACGAATGAAGGAAACAACAGCCAAGGCCCTCGCACGATACGAAGAGGAATAGCTACTGAGACAATATGAGACGCATCCATGTAAATAGCCCCTCCCTCCGTCTGTTAATGAGACGAGGGAAAGGCTTTTAAACGAGTTATGGCAAGGCTTGTCCGCGCGCACTGACGTACAATTCATACCATTCCTCACGGGTCATCAGCTCGCTCTGGCGTTCCGCATCCTGACATGCTTTGATTCGTTCAGGATTGGCGCTGCCAATGACAGGCTGAATCCGTGCTGGATGCTTCATAAGCCAGCCAAGAACGATCGCTTCACGTGTCGTTTCCTTTTCAGAAGCCAGCTTCTGCACCAGCTCTGCCGTCTTAACGACATGCTCAGGCGCCCCTTCCAAAGAACCTCCGCTAAAACGTCCCTGCGCCAGCGGTCCCCAGGCTTGGAGCTGAATATCCTCGGTTTGGCAATATTCCAGCAACCCTTCGCCGAAATGTACATTCGTCCCCGCCTGCTGGTTCACATGTACGGTCTGGTCTACAAAATGCAGATGCGCCAGGCTCATCTCCAGTTGATTAGCGATCAGCGGCTCCGTCAGGCTACGCTCCAGAAAACGAATTTGGCTTACATTCATATTGGAAACGCCAAAATGCCGTACTTTGCCGGATGCCGTAAGCTCGCTGAACGCCTTCGCTACTTCGTCCGGCTCTACCAGCGGATCGGGGCGATGCAGCAGCAAGATGTCCAAATATTCCGTACCCAGACGCTTCAGGATCCCATCCACGGACTCCATAATATGAGCATATGAGAAATCAAAACGGCCTGGGAGCGTACCATCTGGCAGAAAAATACCACATTTGGACTGAATTACGATTTGTTCACGCAAGCCCGGCTGTCCCTTTAAGATCTGACCGAAAATTTCTTCTGCTTTCCCCATACGATAGATATCCGCATGATCGAACATCGTAATCCCGATGGATCGTGCAGCTTCTACAGCTCTCTCCGCTTCAACGATATGCTCCTGCGTAAACGGCGCATGGCTCCATTCACCACCAAAAGGCATACAACCAAGCGCCAGCCGACTATCGGAGATTCCACGTTTCTGTAAAGGCATAATCTTCATGCTGCTCCTCCTTCAACCCTCAAAATATTCCCTGCTTCATCCACATATGAAGAGTCCGTGGGACCGCTATCACACACCTATTTTACCACTTACTTACGGTCGTGTTCGACAATGCTTGTATTGAGTTCAGTCCTTCCACAGCATACTGAAGAAAGAACTGATTCACCTTAATCGTTATGAAATCCGGGACGAGGCCAAGCAAGGTATTTTTGCGTATATTGGTGGACTTTCACCGCCAAGTTATCATTCATACCGATCGCACTATATAAAAAAATAGACGGAAAACATGTCGTTTCCCGTCCATTTTTTTTATTTTAGTTACTTATTAGACAGCCCTTCTTATATGTAACAATCAATAGCCAACTTCAGCAGATAAAGCGCGAGCAAATGCAGCGGATAAAACAAATAGAAAAAGGTTCGTGGGCCTTTTCCCCTCTCTCCATTATATCGGGATAGCAGAGGGAGTGCAAAAATACAGGCCCCGCCGATCGCAAACGGATAAAGATATTCGTTCATTGTGCTGGCGTTGATGCCCATGATGCTGAGCGAATCGGGAACAGCCCATATAATGATGACTCCGAAAATGAACATAAGCGCAATTATTGCAATAATCCATCCGTTGTAAATCTTCTGTTGTTTGCGAGCGACATAGAAAGCTAGAACCAGTAACACTCCAATTACACTCCAGTCTCCCAAAAAAGAGACTACGCAAAGAGCCGAAATCGCCAAGTATTTAAGTACAGGATTGGTCGTGTTGTCATAGAACCATATTGCCAGTAGGCCCATCAACAACGTTAGCATGATGTTTCCCGAAGTATACCAATCTTTAAATACCAATCCGTAAGGCACCACACTGGCTAGCCCGGTTAGAGCAAGGCGTATTGTATATTTTTTGAAGCTTCTGGTATGGATATATCCTTCGGCTACAAAAAAAGCCATGATAGGCAATGTAATTCTGCCTACCACCTGAAAGCCCAAAAAATCGGCAAAAAATAGCCCTCCAATATGATCAATTAGCATTGCTAATACTGCAATTAATTTTAAACTGGTGGCATCAATGCCCTTCACCTCTGCTTGAACGGATAATCTTTGTTCCATATTCCTCCCCTTTTCTTCCCGAAGGACTATGCCCTCCATATCTATTCTATTCGTAAACAGGTCTGTTCAGGAGGCTCCGGTCTCCCATCTTATCTAAGAGGTGCTTCAACAATTGGCGGGAAACGGGAATAATGCGCCTTGCTTCTCCGGAATTCTGATTGGTTTGAAAAATGATCTCCTTCTTGCTCTTATCTATAGATTCCACCTTCATCAGGTTTACGATAAATGCCCGATGACACCGGAACAACCTGGGGTCCTTAGCCTCAATATCTTTCAGATCGCCGTAAAACTCAAGAGTTCTGTTTTCGGAAACCAGACGGATTTTGTGGGGAACACCGGTTGTTTCAAAGTAATAAATGCTGGAGAAGGAAATTTGAAATTTCGTAAATTTATTGTCGAGTATAAACCAATCATCGACATCCAACACAGGCTTTCTTTGATGGGCAACAGCAAGAACGTCTCTTACCTTTTTTTCCATTTCATCCTGAGTAGCATCCTTGATAATGAAATCAAGAGCTGCTACCTTGTATTGGAAGGTAAGCGGAGACAGATGACCGTGGGTAGTTACAAAGACAATATGCCCATACATATCATATTTTCTGATTTCTTGGGCAACTTCCAGTCCCTTCATCTGGCAACCCGAGATTTCAATATCAAGGAAATACAAGTTATTCGCACAAGCTTTAGATTCAAAAAGCAGGAGATCCGGCTTACTGGTGACAATGAGATTGCTGCAGCAGATGCCAAGTTCCTCGCAGCTTTTACGGACCATCTTTTCCATTATGCGCTGCTGGATAAACTGATCTTCCAGGATAAAAATATTCATGATGTCGCTCTCTTTATAATTAATGTTTGCGTGAAAAAATCCGGTTCCTTTTTGGTATCCAAAGTTACATACTTGTTGCTGCGCAGCACCTTTGCTATATTGTACAAGCCAAGACCCCGATTGTCCGCTTTCGTTGAAAAGTTCCGTTTGTAGAGATCATTCACCTTAATCCCGTCAAGTGCAGAATGATTATAAGAGTTTCGTATCGTCACCGTCTGAATATCGTCTTCATGGATCAGTACAATATTTATGGACGGATTGCAGGTCTCTAATGCCGCATCGATTGCATTGTCCAGGAAACAAGAGATTACTCTGCAAAGGTCTATAATATCCATATACATTTCACTGATACCGCTATCAATTTCCAGTTTTACGTCAACTCCACGCTTCTTTGCCACCAGCACCTTGGATGTAATAATACTCTTGAGCTCACTCACGTCCAGATTAATCAGGTTATCCAGACTATAGGAATATCCGTTCAACTGTGAAGCAGTAGGTTGGATAGAACTCTCATATATCCGCTTGATCATCGACAAATCCCCAGTTCTGATCCCCTCGTCCAGCATTAACAGGATATTGGTATAGTCATGTCTGAAGCCGCGGATGTCTTCGTACATTTTTTCAATCTCCATAATATAAGCCTCCAGCTGCAGGTATTGTTCCGTCTTGTTCTTCTCTAGCTCACGTTCACGCAGGAAGCGATACAGCCAATTGATCGTCATCAGGAAGATGGAGGTCAAGCCGATCAGCATCAACACAATCTTTAATCTGCTTGGATACGGATTGTTGCTTTCACACTCCGAATAGATAATGAGTCCGAGTCCGATGATCCCCAAGACTAAGATTAAAGAAGCTCCGACGATAAGCTTAATCCGATATAGCTTCAAAAGCCTGACCGCCGGAGTAGGAAACAAATAAGACACAAGCTTTCGGAGCGCCAAGTAGATCAGCGGAGGTGAACAAGCGGTTAGGAAGGGCGCCGTCCATTTGTTTTTATATTCATAAGGAACCGCATAGCTGATTACCGTTATGAAATAACCCAGCAGTGTCGTAATAAAGATGGTAAGGATGGCGTAGAAGCCTATGACCCACAAGGATTCATATTTGTCGGTCAACCACCCGTATAATGCCAGTAGCACAAATAGAAATAGGTAAACAATCAGTCCGAAGTTATTCAGAGCTGTTATTCCGATAAAATAATACATGACTAAAAACAGCAGCAGCTTATAATTCATACGGAAAACGCTTAGACCATTGCCGCTGACCATATGATATATTACAAGATAGCTGGTGTATTGCAAAAAATAAATGCCGGATGTAATCATTTTTTGTTCAATTTCCAAACTTTTGGGTTGACTGGTTCATAGAACAACCCGAAACAAATCCCTCCTCCTTCACCTCTTTTACTCATATGCTCCAGTAGCTTAGCCTTGAGTCTCTGGGTATGGTTGTTTCTGTGTTCTTTAATATTCTTGATATTGTTCATAATTAGCATAACTCCTTCTCATTATGGAATAGAATACTGGTGTGATGACGACTGCTTCAAGAAACAGCCCGAATATTAACCAAGGATAAAAATCTAGTGCGATGGCCACGAAAACAAACACTATACTTAAAAAGATAGCTTGTAATCTGCATGCTCTTCTTAACTTCGGATCTACCAATGGATTGCACTCCGTATCGGCCGGAGCGTATCTGGCAATCAGAATGATAGAAAGCAGACAGAGCGTCGCCAAAAAAAAGCGGTTCCATTCTACTTCCTTTAAGAGCCAGGGAACAAACACAAAGGTCAGTAGACTGACCCAGGTGCAATGATGCGACTTGCGAGCATGCCAGCCAAAGGACTTTCGCCGGACCACTGTATAGGAAAGCAGCATCGCAGCCGTTTCGGCTAATACACCGAGCAAACAGGCACTGACCAATACAAGAAGTATTTTTTCTGTGCCAGCCAGTATGTTCTCTAGATAATAAAGCACATAAACACGCTTCTCCGCTTCCAATTCTTCGTCTTGAAAGTATTTATCAATGATCCACGTTGACAATTGATGATACAACGCCACCGCCCCTCCCTAACTTAATTGTGTGGGAAGCTGGAATTGAACATAATCACGATATTTATCATGCCAACTCATTAATTCGTGATGCGTGCCTACCCCCGTTACTTCTCCTTTATCCAAAAAGATTATCTGGTCCGCTTTGTAGATGGTTGACAAACGATGAGCGATAACAATGGTCATTTTATTCTTGGAGAGAAGCTTGATTACATCATGTACAAGCTGCTCTGACTCGCTATCCAGATTGGCGGTAGCTTCATCAAACAGCAGAATCTCATGGTCTGAAAGCAAGCATCTGGCAATCTGGATTCGCTGCTTCTGTCCCCCCGATAATTTGACTCCCCTTTCTCCAACAAAGGTATCCAAACCATCCGGTAATTGATAAATTACCTCCTTCAAGCCTACTGTATCAAGAGCCGCATAAATCTCATGGTCATCCGCGTCTCTGTTTAGGCCATATACCAGATTGTCTCTCACTGATCCTACCAGTAAGTCACTATCCTGCATAACATAGGATATTTTGCGACGCCATTCTTCCGTCCTAATCTTATCCAAATATACATTATTGTAATAGATTTCTCCATTATATTCTGAGTAAAATTTCTCTATTAAAGAAAATATTGTTGTTTTTCCCGAGCCGGAAGGCCCTACGATCGCTGTAGTGGTACCGCCTCTGAAGGTTAACTCCACGTTGGATAATACCGGTTGGCCCTGGTTGTACGAGAAAGAAACATTGGCAAAATGCAGGATATCCGAATTCTGATCATGACTTTTCATGTCCGGCACACTGCCTAACTTTTCTTGCTTCTCATCCTGCTGGTTATATATGGTATAAATTTCCTTACTTGCTCCCTTGGCCTTCTGATACTGCGAGAAAAAACTGCTGAGCTGGGTCAGAGGCGAAACCATTGTAAACAAATAAAAGATCATGGATACCAAAGTACCTGTAGTGATATGTCCAGCGGCAATGCCGGCGCTTCCATACCAAAACATTCCTACCAAAGCTAGCATGATGATAATTGTTACAATCGGCTCAATGACAGCTGACAATATTCCCTCTTTGATGTTCAAGCGAAAGATACGTCCAAGTATCTCCCGAGTATATTTCATTTCAAGCTTTTCCGACGTCGTCGCTTTAATGAATCTGATGTTATAGAGAATTTTGGATAACTCACCGGAAAAATCTGCGGCTGCATCCTGTGCCTCAATCGCTACTCTATTCATCCTTCTTCCAATGGGATAGATTAGTAGCGCCGTTATAGGAATCAGAGCAACGAGTACACTCATTAATCTCCAATCCAACACAAATAACATGATGATGCAACCAGTGACCATCAGGACATCAGCCAGAATAGAAGGCAGAGTGATAGCCAGAAAATTACTTACAATAGCAAGGTCGTTCGTCATTCTGCTGATGATTTTGCCGTTCTCGTTGTTATCAAAATAATTAACCGGCAAATGGATAATTTTTTCCCAAATTTTCAGTCGCAGTTCCTGAAAAAACTTGCTCCCCACATATCTGAGGAGCAGAGAAGACACGGCGTTTAAAATCCCTCCGGCCAGAAACAGCGAAATAAGCACAGCTGCGGTCTGGATCGTCAGCTCCATAGCTGAGATCTTATCGACAAGCTTGCCTGTAATGATCGGCAATACTAATGAAAAAGCGGCGGAAATCAGTGTAAATACGATGCTCCAAGCAAGCGCAAGCTTGGGCCATCTCGCAATTTTGATTAACTCCAGCAAGGAATGGGCCGTTTGTTTTTCTTCACCAATCTTTTTATATGCCGTGCTCTCCATATTCAATTCCATTATGGCTTAATCACCTATTTCTCTTTGTGATTTTCGTATTCTAGCAAAAACTTCATTGCCATTGTATAGACACCTGCGGCTATCGCTACCATGACAATATAGGAGAGCGACAGCTTGGTTCCTATCCAGTCCGTTTGGTTGCTTAATTGGAACAGTAAGAAGCACACGGCGCTTCCGGCAAGAAACTCCAAAGAGTAGGAGAATTTCCGCCCTCTCTTCAACCTATCTAGTATAATATCCACTATAATTACAGCGGATGTAAGCATAAAAGAAATTTTATACAGCATAATCTTATCTCCAGCAACAATCTGCTGATCCTCAAAACTTGCAAAGTATCTGGCCAAAATTGTACCGATTACTAGGTATAATACGACAACTAGCACATTTATTCCGACACATTCGGCTGTGCTGTAGGTAATAGTCCCTTCGCTTCGTTGAACCAGGGTCGCTGCCAAGCTTGAAATAAACAGGACCAGAAACCAAATATAAAAATATGCATCCAGTTGAAAAGAGAGAAAATCGGTAATCAGTCCCACCATGACTGTAATAATTTCTTTTAATAAAATGAACATTACCGTCTCCTCCTTTTAGCTAAATACCAGCATCTGCTTCCATGTACTCAAGTTCTCATTATCACAGGTCAGCAGTGTCAGCAATACACCTGCACATCCATCGAGCAGCCCTACTTTATCGAGAGATAACGGATCATCGACGCTTCCCTCAAGGTCTGTAAAGGGTACTGCCTCTTGAGTATTCCGGTATGATAACATACGATGCAAAAAATCATTCTTGAACGGTATGGCTGCCGTACGGCTGAAATGGTGCTGAATCAGGAGCAAGCCTGCATAGCCGTGACAGATCGTCGGTGAAATTACCTTTCTTAGCGAATCTGGTCTGGAGTAGACGGTATTGAACAATTGCAGAGCCTGCTGCTGCAGCGCTTTGTCCTCCAGGGCCAATCCCAGCCGGAACATAGCCACAGAAGCTCCCGGTGTGCCGTAACACCATGCATCTCTGTGATAACCTGGATTCCGACTAGTCTCTGCGGATTCATCCGGTGTGAACATATTAGGTATGACAAGGGTGCCGTTCCACTCTCTGATATTTCCGAGTAGAAAAGTCTTGGCAACTTCCAGTACTTCTCTCAATCCTGTTAACGGGTAGCGGCGGAGATGTGCAACAGCCAGCAAATTAATGGCTCCTGTAATTCCGTGCGCCATGCCAAGATTATAGTAAATGGTCTGTTCGGGAAGTTCCCCGAAATGTCTCAGCTTGCCTACAGCATCCGTAATCAGTTGAAGGATCTTAAGGAGCACCGCATCCAGCTTCCCAGCGTATCTGTCTTGGCGTTCCTTAACCTCCATTAATGCAGCTGCAATCCCCGTCCATCCTGAAATCAAATCCAAGTCGCTATCCTCAATCAAGGAGTCTTCCAATTTCCCCCTTGTCTCCTCATAGAATTCCCCATAGCTGCTAAGAAACATATCCAGCGTCTGTGAGAGCACATTCGTATATCTTGTTGAACCTCTTGAACACTCGTTAAACAGATAAATAACACCTGCCAATCCGGTATACAGTGACAATGAATGGAACGGTATATTGCCGATTAAGCGCACAATCTCCTGATTGTACTTGAAAGCAAGCGCATCCCACCCTTCCCCCGGGTAGACTTCATCTAGTTTATCCAGAAGAAGGCTGATCCCGGGATATCCTGAAGCCAATGATATCAGCTCCATTTCAGGGTAATCATGCATGGCGTGCTTCTTGATTAGCAGGGTTACAGTATCTATATCTTTGTAAATTTCTGCGCTTTGCCTGACTATTTCAGATAAATTTCCCGGGACTTGTTTGACCGCCATAAGCTCCTCCTCAATAAGCAACATGGTATTTGCTTACCTGTAAATAATCTTCCAAACTGTAGTAGCACAGGTGTAGGGCAAGCTCTTCCTTTTCCCGGTCCAGGCCGAACACTCTGTTGCAGAACATGTGCATGATGCTGAACATAATATCATCGTAATAATTGGTTCTGTCGTCAGCTTCCCGGATAGCCGTGAAATATGCAGCGTATTGCCGCAACCTGTCGCCTGTATCGCTTGCTGGCAAGGATATGGAACGGGTCTGTTGAATTCTTTGGAATAGCGCTTCTTTGTGTTCCCGATACTCCTGTCTGAATTTCTTTGGATCAATAATCGCAGCCATAGCCTTCAATTGATCTTCTGCCAGCGGATACGCGCAGTTCACAACCTCAAAAAGTCCGGTACAGCAAAATAACATCTGATCGGTTGCATTAATTGACCTCTTGCCTGCATAATAGCCTGAAACTAGATAAGAATCGATAGCAAATAACCTCTCCGCTTGTTCAATGAAGGCTGCGCCGCCATACCGCAAAATTTCAGGCCGGTAAGGAACAACCGAATAGGAACTAACCAATCCGGACGAGGTTACAGTATTCAGGAAATCAAAAACATAGTTCAAGGCCGTGAAACGCTGATGCTCTACGCTTCCCGACATTTTGCACCTTAGCCTGATATGCGGCTCCTTATCTGCATACTGGACAAAAAAAACCTGGTCAATGAAGTACTCGGCGCTATTGTCCATGAATGTCTTAAATGCACTGCCCAGCAAATCGGTTAGCATTTCCTGATTGTAATATACCTGCAGGGATATCCAATCCGAACCTGGATAATAAACGGCATTCACCGAAGAACTCAGCACTTTATTTAAGCTTTTATCGGTAGCCTGTGCAGACAATCTGTCTATCGGCAAGTACTGAAACATCGGGCTTTTGCAAAAAAATACGCACTCCTCCATATATCGGTTAGCGGAAGCGAACAATTCTTTCTCCGTTTCCATAATAACGGCCGCCTTGCCTTCCGGATTCCGGGTATATTCTTTGTGCAAAAGCTTTCGATGATGATGGCGATCCAAATCCAGCAACAGCTTATTGTCCAGCTCCACCAAATATACATATCGCGGAATGTTATACTTTATGATCCAATCCTCCAGAAAGGCCAGAAACTGTTCTTCGCTCTGGAGCTGTTTATCCGCATATAATGTCCATTTTTTGGGGCAGATGATGATATTTTTATAGGTTACTCTCGGTGTAAAAGAAGAATCATAGAGATACTCCTCCAGATGGGACCATCCGGTCTGATACTGCAGATTAATATCATTTAGAAACCGGATCAGATAAGGCGCCAGCTCTGTATTGTACATGCTGCTGAGTTTGGGAAATACCAGTTCGCCTGTTTCCCTGTGCTTCAGATAAAAGTATCCCGAATCCTCCACCCCTACCAGCAGCTGGGAAACATCTAATTTCCGATTCTCGGGAAACGTGGCCATATCCATAGATTGGTCTGGTGTCGGGCCTGCCGTCATAATATTAGTTATTTTGGGACTGAATGGGTAAAATGAGATTTCAGCGGCGCTCTCCCCTGCTTTCTGATCCTTCGGGTTCCTGACAAAATTGAAGATTTCATCACGGCTATCCTTGTCAAACATGTAGGCAAATCTTCCGAAGCTCTGACACGCTTCCAATGATCCGGCTCTGTTGTTTAAATAAAACGTAACTTCACCTTGCTCATTCTCCATGCAGGAATAATACAAATCGAACGAGACATGGACATTCTCCAGACTCAATTCAGACAGCTGTTGGATTTTGACCTCGTCAAGCACGATATCCGAATGATTGACAAGCGCTTCGGTCTGCCACTCCGCAATTAGCGCCTTAAGCTGTCGGAACCTGCCTTCATCCTTGTGCCTGTACTTATCTCCGTTCTGGTAGTGGCTCTTGTACTCTTCAGGTTTGCCGAGCCCCAAGGCTTTACTGAACAACTGCAATAAGGGCACTTCTTCATATACTCCGTACTTCTCAGTAAATTGCTGACGATAGTCGGAAAGTGTATCCTCTTTCCTGTACGTAGAAAGCATGCTCAATATTGAAGCTATTTGGGCCAACGATTGCCTATCGCTGTCCGACAATAGAATTTCATTTACCTGATTCAGTCTTACGTCTATTTTGACCAAGTCGCCCTGATAATCGGGAAGGATAAGCTGGACTAGTTTTCGGACAGCCTCAATGCCTTCGCGTTTGACCGCAGCAACTGTAATGTCCTGAATGGCTTGTCCAACTCTCTCCAAAATATCTGAGTAATATGCTGCCTTGGGAGCAGCAAGCAGCTTTAGTGTACGTATCAGATGCGCCAGAGGAGCGCTATCCCGAGGATTGGGAATCATCTCACTTACCAAAAAGCCTTGTTCTATCAATTGCTGCAAAAAATCTGTGCTGATCGTGTCATCCACGCCGAAGGCGTCTTTTATAGCTTGCATAAGCTGCAGAAAAGTCTGCTGCTCTTTATCAAGGATCTTCATGATGAAATCTATGACCGGGGTTTTGAGAATAGATATATTTTCAGTGCTTCGTTCCTCCTGATCTGCTGCAAACAGAGTCTGATAAGAGATGACGAGCCTGTGATGGTCAATGTAAGAGGTGTTATTTACACTCAGTCTCAATTCATTGCGGACATCCGCATCCCCATGGAAAAGCCCTATTAAGCGGTAAATTAGGCTATAATCCGGAGTTGCCCAGACGACATGTTCCCCGGCGCCTCCCGTTTTTCCAAATCGGGAAATGCCTACTCCCGCGAACAGTCCAAACGGTGTTGGTCTACAAATTGCCCGCGAAATGAACTTGCTTAGACTTAGGATAAGATTCCGCTTTTTTTTGGACTTCAATGTTCTGCCTTGTTCCAGGCTTTGCAGTGCAGCGTAGGTCGAGGGGCTGGAGACATAAATGGAATCTATCAACCCCTGCTGCTGAACGAACCGTACAAGTCTGTCAAGGTATTCATCATCATCTAGTTGTTCATGATCAAATATCTGCGTATAATACTCCATGCCAAGCAACGTTTTCCGGTACATGTAATTTTCCGAGATTTCAAAGTTCTCCAACATGCAATCAACCTCTCATCTGTCTTAAAGCACGAATTGAACCGGCAAGGCTTACTTCATAATAATTCCGCTGAACATCAATCAGTCTCGCGCCTTGACGGAGCAGACACTCCATTTCTGTGCGTCCGGCATTCATCCCCTGCGCGATAAGCTCTCCGCTAAGAGAGGCAACAACTCCGCTGAATAAGGCGCTGGCAATACTCGTACCGATACCCACTGTGTATGCTTTGTCAAATCCCAGCACTTCATATAAGTAATCCTCTGTGTCGAAGCTCGATTTGGCAACCATTACCCAATCATTGTTGTAATTGATTTCATACTCATCACCACTCGGCGCAAAAAATTGATCGTTGAGCGTATTGCTGAACCCGGAGATATCCCCGTTCTTATTAGTTGATCCAATTGGGTATACTCCCTTTAAATTCGCAGGTACTCTGTACTCCTGCGTAATATCGCGTCCATCGTTTCCTGCGGAACAGACTACCCATATGCCTTGCGCATTGGCGCAGTCAACCAAAGCCTGAAACCTATTGAACTCGAATAAGTCGACCTCATATTCTGTACGATAGCTGACGTTGATAATTGGATATCCTTTAGCAATACCCTCTTCCAGCGCTCTATACAACCATTCAAGCTTGCTTATTCCTTTTTTGTCCGTAATTTTGTAGACAACAACCCGAGCGAAAGGGCATATCCCCTTCAATATATATTTGCCGGTAACAGAGCTAACCATTTGTGTACCATGCCCGACGTAATCGCTTAGACAAGGCTCATAAGGTACAAATGACTTGCATTCTGCCTCAACTAGATTACCTTGGATCTCTGAGTGGGATTTATCGACGCCTGTATCAATAAACAGGATAGTAAGCGGCTGACCAACAGTTGCACCACAACTAAAATGATCGGTCAGCCGGGCTACATGCCAATTGTATATATTAGGTTTTATCATGCAATCTCCATAATGTAAGTAGGGGTAGCCTATTTCACTACCCCTGACTTACGAATCGCTTATGAATTATTTACAATTGGAACAAGAACCGGTACAGATACAGGTAAGAGTTTTACATACTGCTTTGGATACCTTAATGGTTGTTTTGATGATTGAAGCTTGTGGGCTAAGCTCACTGGCCTCATAGCTCTTTCTTAAATCAAGGTCAAACATTTGATCTACTTTCATTTTCCTCTTCCTCTCTGAATTAGATTATAATAAACATGATTTCAGTGGTACCCCTAAATCACGTTTATTGTGAGTGACCGTATGTCATATCTTGCTGTCGATGAATAAAGAATATATCTAATTCTCCCGTTTTTTATACTTTATTCCTGAAAGGTATTCCAAACCTCCTAAATTGCAGTCATTTTGCTGCCCATGCGGCATGGCATAAAAAAATACCGACACAGAGCGAAACGATTGACGCTTAGAGCATGGCGTATGCTTGCAAGAATCCGATATGTTCTTATACAGGTGTCTCGTATAAATCGGCTGAAGAAGAGATTCTTAGCATGAAGCGCTCGTCCTATGGCTACGATGTGCTGGCTCTTGTGGACGAACTGCGATTCAAACAGGACATGACTGTAAAGGAACTGACTGACGCACTACAGGCATCCCAACAAGTACCCAAAATCTGTTGAGCGATATCAAGCTCTTTTTGCTGCATCTCGATGACCATATTCGTACGATACTGGCCGAAACGACGGAACAAAACGGTGACGTTCTCTTGTCTATGGGTGGAGTCCAGCCGGAAAAAGGCAATGAAAAATTGTTCGTCTTGCGCGAAGTCTTTAGTGGAAACGTACTAGCCGCCAAAAATATGAAAAGTGAGGCAGCGAGCGATCGTTTGCTGTTCAGTCCATTTAACCTCTATAGGTGCGTTCGGAAGAGTTGTGGCCTGATGGGGTGCGAGTGGTCACAATCGATACGTGGACAACCGATCAACCCACTTGCGTAGCCGCTGCATATTTTTGATAAATAGCTTGAATTGGGTATAATCGCTGCACGAATATTAGATAAGCCAAAAAATGTCAGCGTACATTATACTATTTTCCACAACCATTTAAGCAGTCAACTAATAAGTTGACCCGTTTGAGGCAGCTCTTGCTGAAATGGATAATAGGCTCGGTGTTTCCTTCTCTGATTATTTGGGTTTTTCAAGAGGATCCTGAAGAGACAAATAAGATCGAAGAACGGAGCATGAACCGTGAGACTTTTAAAATTCTCACGAATATAAGCTATAATCGACAATTAATAAGCCACAACCTTATGGATTGTGGCTTATTAATTGTCAGGAGTGAAATTAACCTATGAATTATGAAAAGGATGTATTCAATGTCTATGTTCCTCCATTGAAAAAGAATCTACTATATCGCTCCCATCATCCTTTATTCTTTCAAAGATAATATTTCAAGGTCGAGCTATAATAGGCTAGTGAAGAAGTAGGCGCTCCAGGAGTCATCTTGTTATACTTGTGTATTCTTGATTGCCATATCGCCAATTCACTTTTGTTACTTCACTTAATGAGGCTGGATCATACTACATATAAATGAGTCGAATCACTTTGGTCCCAATCCACATCTTTTTATCCGAATATCCCCATGCTCAGATATCGCTCTCCGGTATCCGGGGCAATGCAAAGTACCCGTTTGCCTGCTCCCAAACGCCGAGCTTCCTGAATCGCCGTCCATATCGTAGCTCCGCTAGAGGGGCCCACCAGAATCCCTTCCTGGGCAGCAATCGCCCGTGTCGTAGCAATCGCATCCTCATCCGAAACCTGCACGATTTCGTCATACACTTCCGTATTCAGCACGGTGGGAACAAAGCCTGGACTGGTGCCAACCAGCTTATGTGGACCGGGTTTTCCCCCAGATAGTACTGGCGAGCCCTTCGGCTCAACTACAACAATCCGCAGATCTGGCAAATGCTGACGCAGCACTTCACCCGTTCCCGTAATGGTACCGCCCGTTCCCGAAGAAGCGACGAACACATCCAGTTTCCCTTCCGTCTGTTCCAAAATTTCAAGTGCTGTGGTCGTACGGTGGATATCGGGGTTTGCCTCATTTTCAAATTGATGCGGGATAAAGCTCCCTTCAATTTCAGCCCCCAGTTCAAGTGCCTTGCGAATTGCTCCTGGCATCCGTTCTTCTGCTGGTGTCAGTACGACCTCAGCCCCGTAGGCTTTTAAAATGTTGACCCGTTCCTTCGTCATATTCGAGGGCATCACCAAAATCGCACGGTAACCTCGGGCTGCCGCATTCATCGCAAGGCCAATTCCCGTGTTGCCACTCGTCGGTTCAATAATGGTGCCTCCCGGCTTTAGATGTCCTGCCTTTTCCGCTTCGGCAATCAGGTTGCCCGCCGCCCGGTCTTTAACACTGCCGCTTGGATTAAAATACTCCAGCTTCACATACACTTCCGCATCCTGCGGCCCTGTGAGCCGTTGGAGCCTTACACAAGGTGTATCTCCTATTAAATCTGTAATACTATATACCACTTTAGGTGCCATCGTTGTATCCTCCTTGGATCGTTCCTTACAACGTTATTTACGATCTTCATATCATACTACCAAAATAACACACTTGGCTCCTTCCTACCTGTCGCTTTTGTAAATTACATAAAACTTATCAACTTAGTATGTAAAATTCTTGCAAAATGGGTCGCCAGATATCGCCTGTAGTGATATACTCGCATTACTATTTTTTCAGGAGGATACAAGACACTTATGAGTACTCAAGAAAATATGACAGCAAACCGCTTCCCTCCCTCCTTGCTATGGTTGACCCTTGGTGCCTTCGCCATTGGCATGACCGAATTCGTCATTATGGGACTACTGCCCAATGTAGCCCATGATCTTCATGTTACAATTCCGCAAGCCGGGCAGTTAATTACCAGTTACGCACTTGGTGTGGCTATTGGTGCACCTGTGCTTACCGTATTAACCCATAAGGTACCACAGAAAAAGCTGCTATGTCTGCTAATGATCATATTCATTTTAGGCAATCTTTTTTCCGTCATTGCTCCCAATTACGAGTTTCTGATTGCGGCCCGTATGGCTACTGCATTATCGCACGGAACCTTTTTGGGAGCTGGTTCCCTGATCGCTGCCCGACTGGTTCGTCCTGACAAACGCGCGGGTGCTATTTCCATGGTGCTGACCGGTTTGACCGTGGCGAACATTATAGGCGTACCCTTTGGTACCTTTATCGGACAACAACTCGGCTGGCGTGCTTCCTTTGGAGCCATTGTGGTCATCGGCTTGATTTCTCTGTTTGGTATCATTCGTTATATTCCGGTGATTCATCAGGACAAGCCTTCCAGTCTCAAACAAGAAGTCCGAAGCCTGTTTAATCCAAAAGTGCTGCTGATGTTGCTCACAGGTGCAGTCGGTTGTGGCAGTCTGTTCACTGTCTTTACGTACATTACGCCTTTGCTTACGGATATTAGTGGCTTTGCCGAGCATAGCATTACCTGGATTCTCGTCCTGTTTGGCCTAGGGGTAACGATCGGCAACATCGTTGGCGGCAAGCTTGCGGATTGGAAACTGCTTCCATCCCTGATCGCAAACTATGCTGTACTGGCTATTATTTTGGCCATTCTGACGTTTACGCTTCAAAACAAGGTACTGGCGGTTATTACAGTCTTTATCTGGGGCATTGCTGCGTTCGGCATCATGCCGGGTATTCAGGTTCGCATCATGAATCTGGCCTATGAGGCTCCTTTGCTTGCCTCTACCTCCAGCCATTCCGCATTGAATCTGGGCAACGCAGGCGGCGCTTTTATCGGGGGAGTTGTTATTAATCAAATGGGGCTAGCCGCTATTCCATGGGTTGCATCGCTAATTACTGTCGGCGGTCTGCTACTCATGGTAGTTAGCTACATTGTGGATCGCAAGACAGCTCATACTGAAGCGATAGCAGAGATACAATCATAGAATCGTTTAGTAAATTGGACGTAAACGATTGGTTCATTTTTCATAGATTGAGAGATATTGTCCACTCTCTTCCTCCAAATTCCTCATAGTATAACATTGTAATACCAATTTATGAGGAAAGAAGTGTGTATGATGAGCCTTTTTTTTACAAACAACACGAGTAACACGATCTATGCTGCCTATGCTTATCCTAGTTCCGACTGTCATCCCACTAATTATTCTAAAATAGGCTGGTATCAGATAGAACCTGGTGATACGAGAGAAGTATGGAGCGGGTCTGTAGGAGGGACTATATTCTATTATTATGCTGAAGATCACTCGGGAAATACGTGGAGTGGTACGTACCGCACACGGCTTCCGAGAAATACTAGCCATAGTTTTCACTGGTGTTGGAACTACAGCAGCGGATCATCCAGACGATTGGGTCTGCGCAGACTCCCCATTGATGATTCTATAGTCAATTTCACTCTCGAGTTCATCACCAGTACAAGTAAAAGCAAACCGGCATCAAAGACAACTCGTACGGCGTTACCTTCCAAATCTGCAGAATCCAGCATTCGCAGAATTCCGAGAAGACCGGTTCGCTTTAAAAAAGGAACCCCGGTTCCAGTAAAGTCCAAACGATAAGTCAATGATGAACCGTAACCCGCAAGATGGACATTTTGAAAAAGGTGACCCCCCTGCGGGTTATTTTTGTTTTCATATGGACGCGCAGACGCGTGTTACAACCACAGTATTTTGCCTCGCTGCTCAGCTTAACCAATGATCAAAAAAGTCTCGGTATCCCCGCTTCATCACCTGACTTGAAAACTGTTCCATGGCGTATGCCTGATTTTCTGTAGAAACCCGACGGGGTGAGGCGGCAGCCATATTGACCAGCTCAAACCAGTTTTTCTCATTCCCTGAAAAAGAATGCGTAGAGCTGATATGTCCATAGCAAGGGTGCTCTGGCTTAACGACGATTTTACCCATAGCGAGCGCTTCGGTCAGCGGCATGGCGAACGTATCAAATTTGGAGCAGCTCCAATACACCTTCGCCGTGTTCATCAGCGCAAACACCTCATCTTGCGTCAACGCAAATTGAAGTTTAACATTGTCCGGGATCTCGTACTTCTTCATACTTTCCTTGTAGCGTTCACCGCCAAATACCATATAAACATCCTTGTCAGGATTATGCCTCGCATACTCCAGTACCAAATCCGGACGTCGGTTCTCCTCATCTCTACCAATCCACATCACCCGGTTCTCTACCACTTGCGAGGGATCAAAATGCTTTTCCACCAGCCGCTCATTAAATCCGATCGGGATGACTGTCACATCGGTTACGCCAAACTTCGAAGCCATCTCCTGCTTGAGAAAGGCAGTCTGTACGATAGCCTTGTCCACGATCTGATAAAAAGGCTTCATCATTTCATAGCCTGTCAGTGCCGGATCAGGAAAACTATGCGGAAAAAGCACGCTGTTTTTAAAAAACATGTTCAAATAGGTAAAGCCAGATACCGTATAAATAACGTGCTCAATCTGCTGCTCATGGAGTTGGTCCAGTACGACGTCATAATTGACCAGGTCGCCTTTTTCGTGTTCATAACCCGGAAGCCAGTCATGACTGCTCACATGGCGCTCCGGTGATACAAATACGATGTCCACCCCCAATTCCAACCCGATCTGCTTCAGACGCTCTGCAAAAATACGTGGACCCTGTGCTTCAGCAAATTGTATTTTTCTCATGACCAAACCAACTTTTTTCATGGATATATTCCCTACCTTCTTTGGCTAACTAAATACGGTCTATGTCTTAAGCTACTATCTACATCGCTGGGCTTGTCCCCAATCCATCATCGCAGCACACTGGTTCAAACAGGCTAACGTTTCGTCCAACTGGGACTCTAATTGCTCTTTTGACCATTTGTCGCCGTTTCTATGCAGGTGCGTTCCAATCCTTTGCAAATCACTTGTAATTAACAACAGCATCCAGAGCGAAAATACCACAGCAAACATGCCATATTCCAGCATAAAAGCCGTTCGATCCACTCTTATCCCCAACAGCTCCAGCTGCTCCACGTAGGTGTCCAGTATACGAATACGCAATTCGGACGTCATGCGTCGGGGAAACAACGGATGGGACATGTCGATCAGGTGATATACATCCCACAGCGGTGTGTTCAGATGAGCATGCTCCCAATCCAGTACCATAAGCCGTTCCCCGCTCAGCGCATAGTTCCCCGGATGAAGATCACCATGAGACAGTACAAGCTGCTGTGAAAAAGATACATGCTCCAGCTGTACATACATACGCTGCATCTGTTGCTTAGATAATCCTAGTGAGCTGCAAAGCTGTAACACATCCGGCTTGCGCGTGTACAGCTCGGACACCATCTCCTGAATGAGTGGCTTTGGTCCCCGCAGCGGCATCCCAGCAAAACGATCCGTCGGCAAAGCATGCCACCATGCTACAAGTCCAATAGCTCGCAATAAAGTTTCGTCTGCGTGTAGATGATGTAACGGACCAAGGTCCTCAAAAACCATCCATTCTCCTCCGCCATCCGCATCTGCATCAGACCAGGCTAGCAATCGGGGATAGATCGGGGATAACGCAGGAAGCACATGCTCATACACCCATCTCTCCCGCCCCTCCTGATCATCGTTGGTTAGCGGTTTAAATATATAACTTTCAGAGGATGACACGTAAAAACGTTCCACATGCCGGCCATTCGTACCTGTATATAAAACCTCACGATTCCGCACCAGCGTATCATTTAAGGTACCGTCAACATTCACATATTGATAAAGAGGATTCATAGCTACCCAACTTTTTTGTATAAAATGTAATAGCACGATCATATCACAGTCCTCGTTCCGAACGAAGCCCAGATCATCTAGGGGTAACTCATTGCACCCAAAAAGGGGCTTGTCCAAGCAGATCATACGACCTGTTGGGCAGCCCCTTATCACATCCGCACTCCTATCCTTACTCTATTCTATACCAATTAATATTGAGTATTGCCGGACTCGCTCGTATTACTGGATTTAAAACCTTTGAACAATTGTTTTACATTATGATAACGAGTATTCGTAATTTTAGCTTTGCTGTTAGGACCGTCCGATCTCAGGATCGAATCCTTCACGTTGGAAATATCCGAGTTATCCAAAGTCATATTCACTCTAAATGTAGAGCCCCCAAGTTGGCGAACCAGCTTACCGATATCATCGGCTCTAAAGTTTTTAATGTTAATCGTGCCTTCGGCATTAATTTGGAACACTTTATCATATGCGTGGAACGCTCCACCGCCCGTAATGTTTACCGTACCTGGTTCTTTAAGCGTCAACGCATCTTCACCGACATCCTCCCACGTTACGTTGGAGATTGTGCCGTTGCCATATACATGCACACCATCCGCAGCAGGGGCAGCGATGATCACATTTTTCAGTGTTGCATTATTTTCAAGCTTAAAGATAGGCTTCTGAGCCTCTTTCTGGCTTCCGTCTCCCAAGGTATCGGGATCAGCCACTACAGTCTTGCCTTTACCATCGTAAACTTCTCCTGCTTTAACAAGTATAGTCTTATGGACGACTTCTGGAGCTGCATGTGCAGAATAATTGCCGACAAATAAGGCGACCAACATTCCTGATAAAGCGATACTGATTCCCTTTTTCAATACGTTAGCTGTGTTTGTTTTCATGTCAATTCATCCCTCTCGTAGATATTTTTCATTGTTCCAACTCTTCGTTGACTAGAACGTGTAGACCGTATCACCACCTTCGCACAATGAACCCAATGACCGATACACGTCTATAAAGCATCATTCAACTATTTGCATATGTATACTTGGTTTTTGGTTCAAAGTAATTTCGTTTTATAAAAAATATAAAGAACAAATTGTAAATAGAGCGATTACATTTACAATTGGTATAATTCTATTATAATCCTATTTCCAGTAATTTCAATATATTTTCCGCCAAAATATGTCCTTTTTTTCAATTAAGTACACAAAATTGCCTCTTTTATACTTGTGCAAGTTTGTTTTTCTTCAATTTACGCATTAAACAATACTTAAATACCTTGTTTCGTTTGCCTGCTGTTTATCACTTAATTGGTATTCAGAGTCTCTTTTATCGTATACCTCATTGCTGATGTGCTCTATACTATTGAATGACACGGTTGATGAACGTATAATGTATTTAGTGCTTTGAAGCGTTACATCTCAACATTACTGGTGAGAAAAGAGTGGTTATCGTGCAAAACAATAGTGAGATTCCATTAAAAGAACAAAATATTGTGCTCATCGGCTTTATGGGTGTAGGCAAAACAACGATCGGTTCCCATCTAGCGCGCAAGCTGTATCGCGATTTCGTGGATATTGACCAGGAGATTGAACAAGAATACAACATGCCAACAACAGAGATTTTCAAGACTTATGGAGAGAAGCGTTTCCGTGAGATTGAAAAAGAGCATATTTTGAAGCTGTGCAGCAACACACGCCTTAAAATCATTTCCGTTGGCGGTGGTGCATTTTTACAGGAAGAGGTGAAGCAAGCTTGTTTGGCTTCATCGATTGTTTTCTTCTTGGATTTAAATTGGGATTCCTGGAAAGATCGGCTCAAGATGCTGATTGACACCCGTCCTAATCTACAAAACAAGACTTTAGGGGAAATTGAGGATTTATTCCGTTCCAGACAGGACATCTACGCGGTGAATCACTCCAAGATCGATACAGATCAGTTGGATGCGGAAGAAGTCGCAGATTATATTATTCAAACGCTGAATCTAGGTTGGGAGTTATATGAACCTACTCGGGGATTGAATTAAGAGTACACCAAAAAGGAAGGCTCCAGCATGCTTAACGCATGGGGGCCTTCCTTTTTGGCTCACTGCGGATATATTACTGACTGGGGAGTAATACCATCCATCTTTTAAGAATGGCTATGCAGCACCGTCAATATCTCTCTCAGTTCAGTCACAGGGATCTGCCCCGGTGCGGAAGCTTTCTTAGCGGCACCAAAGGTCAGAGCCGAACCAAACAATTCTCCGGTCAGACGGCTCACGACACCTTTCCCCGCCATCGACATCGTAATAATCGGCCGATCTGCATGCTCTTCTGCCATAGTACGCGTGGCATCCAGCAAAGTGAGCACATCGGCTGTATTGGTCGGCATCACTGCTATCTTAGGCAGATCGCCTCCCAATTCCTGCGCCTTGCATAATCGGGAAACAATCTCCTCCTTCGACGGCGTCTTATGAAAGTCATGATTAGATATAATCACATACACGTTATGCTTATGTGCTGCTTCTACCAGCGTCTTCACATCAGCCTCCTCATTAAAAAGCTCTACATCAATAAGTTCGACTTGCCCCGTTGCGGCTATTGTACGATTCAATTCCACATAACTCGCCGCACTGATTTCCTTTTCTCCGCCTTCCCGAGCGCTACGGAACGTAAATACGAGTGGAATATTGGCTAAAATAGACCGAATTTCATGTAAGGCAGCCTTTACCTTTTCCAGATCCTCCACATGTTCGAAAAAATCGACTCTCCACTCCACGATATCCAGGTCGAGCGTACGTAAATAAGTAGCTTCTTCCTTCAACTGCTCCAACGTTTCTCCCACCATGGGCACACAAATTTTTGGCGCTCCTTCACCAATCAGGACATCTTTCACCTTTACGATTTTAGCCATCTCTTTCTCACTCCCAAATTACAGTTTCAAGTCGAACATGTACAATAATTCATAGTATAACGCATTCTGAATAAGCATGCAGATGATATGATCCAGTCGTCGTTATTTGGGTTCAAGTGCAATTTTAGGCGACAATTTGCGACTTGCTGGAAAAACTAAACTGTACCGAAAATTAACAAACACCGCCAGTACGATCCCTAGCACATTCACAATAATAGCTAGCATAAAAACACTCGATATCTGAGAATGTTTCAACAGAAAGCCTGTAAACACAGGAATGATCGTGTATGAAAGCGAGGTTGCTGTATAAACAAACCCGGTAATCTGTCCTTTTCGTTGACTAAAGAATTCACTCATTACGGTTAATGTTAACTGAAGTACACCTGATATTGAAAACCCGATAACACTCGCACAAATAATGGAGGCAGCCCCTGACTTGAAAAGGAGAAGCGCTCCAAAAGCCAACAGGGAAATACATGGATAAATAAGAATAATGTGAACTGGTTTAACCCATTTTCTTAACACAATGACCAATACAAACACGGAAACCAGCGAACCCATATTGTAATAAACTAATAATCTGAGAGACTCTGATTCGGTCATACCGATAAACTGTTGTCCAAAAGTAGGCAACCATAACTGCACAATATAAAGCAAGGTAGGTCCCGTAAATCCGAGCAAGATAAGGCATAGCCCTTCCTGCCAAAACCGCGGCTTACTCCGGTCATTTGCCTCCAATTTTCCCGCTAGGCTTGATACAGAATTACCGCCACTTTGCCCCTTGGCGGGCTGCACGCGCATGTCTGGGAACTTCATTTTGAACAAGTACATTGCATTCAAAGCAAATATGAGGGCAGGTAAAAAGAAAGAGAACCCGTAGAAAATATCGTGATTCATAAAAAAGATAATCATTAGCGGTAAAAATGCCGCCCCAACGGATATAAAACCTCTCACCAATACTGTAGCCGAACCAGAGGATTGGGGGAAAGCTTCGATCAGCGCTGGATAAGTACCTGAATCAAGAAAAGAATTCGCTACGCCTGCCAGCACAGCCAGTACGATCGCCATCTCAAAGCTGGAACTCAGCGGTATACCGACCAAGAATACAGCCATCAGTAGCCCGGCTGCCACAATAAACGGTTTGCGACCATAACGGTCGGAGAGCACCCCGGATATGTACAGGGTAAACAACCTGCCAAATCCCATCGCAGAAACCAAGAGACTGATGCCCGCCTGATCTGTATGCAAATGCTCTGTTAAAAAGGACATGTGCGATGCCAGCATAATATTAAACATGCCGAACAAAAGATAGTTTACATAAAGTCCTGTCGCCACTGGAAAAGAAGTACGTTTCATCATGAATTCACCTGCTTTTGTAAGTAAGTCTTGTAGTATCAAAACGTGAATCATTTCACATTGCTTGCGTCGATGATGAAGTATAGAACACAATTTAAAATTTATCAAGTTTAAATATTGCGAGACTCCGGCTTAGACACGCTGATGCGTTTTCAGATAAAACTCCTTGCCATAACTTAGGGCAAAGTTCCGAAACTCTACTACTGCCGGGGATAAATATCTATTTTTAATGCTGGCTAGGTAGATAAAACGCTCGTATTCTGGATTAATAATAGGCAATGTTTTGACGTTAAAATAATCTAACGATGAAATGCGGGGCATAACTCCGATCCCGTAATTGATAGACACCAGTCCTGCCATTGCCGTATCTTCTTCAATCTCGCAAATAATCTGTGGCGTAACGCCCGCCTTGGCAAACAAATTCTCAATAATGGGCCGAACCCCACTCTTTTTGTTGAAGAAGATCACCGGGTAATCTGCTGTATCCTTGAGATCAATTTGGTCCAGAGAAGCCAGCGGATGATCAGGTGAAACAATGACCACCAGTTCCTGCTGAGCCAGCGGAATAAACTCCACATCCGGTTCATTTTCTACGTGAGAGCAGAACGCCACATCATAGTGTTCCTGCTTCAGGCCTTGAATAATATCGTTCGTATTCCCTTGGTGAAACGAAAAGGAAATGTCTTTACGGGCATCCAGAGCTGAAAAGGCTTGGATTATTGCTGGAATGAAGTGTGAACCTAGTGTGTAAATGAACGCCAAATCTATATTACCATGACTTGGACTCACTAATTCCCGTAAGTTATGCTCCCCCTTTTCCAATTCATCCATCGCGTGCTCCACATACTTCAGAAAAAATCGTCCGTATTTGTTTAACCGAATATTTCTCCCCTGCTTCTCAAACAGATGAACGCCCAAATCCTTTTCTAATTCTGAAATCGCATGACTTAAACTGGGTTGAGTGATACATAGCCGCATAGCTGCCTGAGTAAAATGCTCCATCTCCGCAAGTACACGAAAATATTGTAAGTGCTTCAGGTTCATAATTATGTAATTCCCTTCTTTAATTCATATTTTAAATTATAGAACCAAACTATGAAAAACGATAAAAATATGCATTGGATTTATAATAACACCCCTTATATAATTAAGACATAGACATTATGTGAATATTTTCACTTGTTTGTGGGCGTACTTTAATACACCTGGACGATGCCTACCTAGGCCATTGATCTAAAATTTATGTTGGGAGTTACACTTATGAAAAATCCTTATATCAGAATGGCAACAGGGCTTTATATCAACTATTTTCTTCTGGGTATGATTAATGTTATTCTCTCGTCGAATATGAGCTTTCTGACCGTGCAATTGAACACGGATAAAGCAGCCATCGGCTATCTGGTGTCAGCGATTGGAATCGGTAAACTGCTCGCTCTCGGAGTAGCCGGAAAAATGTCAGATAAATACGGAAGGAAACCACTCATTGTTATTGCATCATTTGCTTATTTAATCTTCCTAATCGGTATTCCGCTTGCACCTAACTACACCTTGGCATTCGTGTTTGCCATTATCGCAGGGCTCTGCAACTCGATGATGGATGCGGGGACTTATCCCGCACTCATTGAAGGGTTCGGAAAAAAAGCCGGGTCTGCAACCGTCCTAGTCAAAGCATCCATCTCGATCGGTGCCATTGTTATTCCTTTCATGATTGCATTTTTTATTAATCACGATATGTTCTATGGATATTCCTTCTTTATTCCAGCAGGAATTTATCTGCTGAACGGGATTTTCTTGTCAATGACCGCTTTCCCCAACCACAAAGCCGAGGAACAAAAGGCTCCAGCCGAGACTGGTCAATCAACGGATTCGTTCCACAGCGAGCCTAAGTTTTGGCAAGAAGGTTTGTCTCTGATTATTATCGGTTTTACTTCAACTGTATTGTTCATGATCGTGCAGCTATGGCTTCCTACCTTTGGACAAGAGGCTCTTGGCATGGACAAAGCCAGCGCTATTAAGCTGCTGAGCTACTATAGTATAGGTTCATTAGTTTCCGTTATTTTGTTGGCTATGGTACTTGGTAGATTCATTAAGCCCATTACCGTCATGATTGTGTATCCGCTTATTGCCCTACTTTCTTTGCTGGCTTTAATTGTATGGCACAATCCTGTCGCTACCTTGATCAGTTCATTCTTAATCGGCTTGTCTACCGCAGGCATATTCCAAATTGCCCTTACGGTAATGACGGAATTTTTCCGCAAGAACAAAGGAACCACGACTTCTCTCGTAAACATAGCAGCCAGCCTATCGTTCATCCTGATGCCTTTGGCTACCGGGAGCATGTCCAAAAGTCTGGGAATTACCTCCGTATTCATTCTGGATATTGCGATTGCTGTAGTCAGTATTTTGCTGGCCGTGTTTGTTGCTTATCGATATAAAAAAGTGTTTCATTAAACTACACACGTTACTTGGAGGCTTATATCATGAAAAATGCTGGACGTATTGACGGAAGAACACAATTAATCGGACTGCTAGCTACACCGATCGGACACTCTTTGTCCCCGGCTATGCATAATCTTGCGTTTGAAAAGCTGGGCCTAAATAACGCGTATATGGCCTTTGAAGTAGGCAATGAACAGCTTGAAGAGGTCGTACGAGGGATGCGCGCTCTGAACATACGCGGTTATAACGTGTCCATGCCTAACAAAACAGCTATACTCCAGTATCTTGACGAGCTAGACGACAGCGCTAAATTTACAGGTGCCGTCAACACTGTCGTGAATACGGATGGTAAGCTGAAAGGCTACAGTACAGATGGATCAGGTTATGTTCGTAACTTGCAGGAGAACGGCATTGATCTGAAAGGTAAGAAAATGACACTCATCGGCTCAGGCGGTGCTGCAACGCCGATTGCTATTGAAGCCGCTCGAGCTGGTCTCGCTGAAATTTCAATTTTCGCTCGTAATGACCAGTTCTTTGCCCGGGCGGAAGAAAATGTCCGTATGATTAATGAAGAGATGAAACATGCCCAAGTCAAGGCGAATATCTATGCATTAGAGAAACAGGAGAAGCTGCGTGAAGAGATTCTTACAAGTCATATTTTCGCTAATGGTACAGGTGTGGGTATGAAACCGCTGGAAGGCAAAAGTGTAATTGAGGATGTGTCCATGCTTCGTTCCGATCTGATTGTGACCGATGTAGTATACAGCCCAGCTAAATCCAAGCTGATGGAACAAGCTGAATCCGTAGGTGCAACCGCCATTAACGGTCTGGGCATGATGCTGTGGCAGGGCGCATTAGCCTTCGAACTGTGGACAGGCCAAGAGATGCCAGTCGCTTATATTAAAGAACAGCTTTTTGCTGACAAGCTATAAGATTTAGAGGCACTACATAACTTGAACTGGAAATGTACATGATGCGCCACTACGCAGGCGGATGATGCTTCCCATGTGACTTTTTTAGTTCAACTTATATAGCGCACGTATGATCCAATGAAATACTTCTATTCATACTCAGAAGGACTATGCCCGACGAATGATCATTCCTGTCGGGTATAGTCTCTTTTTATTATTAAATCATCTCATTAGTCCTTGTAAGGATCAAACTCATTGGCCCCAGCCATGCACACCCCAATAGGTTTCAGCTCATGCAAAACTTCCACAGTCTCCGAATGAGCGTCCAATACCTCGTGCAGTTGACGATAGACGAACGGGCTTTCATCTGTACCGGCTCCACGCAGCTCAACGCCATAGTTCCGAACAGCCTCCTTCATCTGTACGTCCGTAATTTGTCCACCACTCCGTGTGCGGGTTTTCCAATTCATTTTACCGGCTGCCTGGGTACGACTCATAATACGACCTGCGCCATGGACTGTACTATAGTAGGAATCCCGATTTTCTACCGAATCTTTCCCACGCACAATCACCGAGATATCGCCCATGCTTCCTCCAATAAAGCCCATTTGGCCAGGGGCCGAGGGGGTTGCGCCTTTGCGGACTACAATGGTGTCGCGTCCATCATGCTGTTCCTTCCACGCGTAATTATGGTGGTTATGCACCGTAAAATCCGCTTCGGTCCCCATAATACCAAGCACTTGTTCTATCACATAGTCACGTCCCGCATACGCATAGCGTCCGGCAAGGCGCATCGCACGGTAGTACATGTCTCCCAGCTCACTGTTCATATCCAGCAGTACAGGCGGCTGATCCATATGTTCTCCCGGCGCCTTTCCGAGAAACTCCCGTCCTGCAGCCAAATTTAGAAACCCGCTTGCTGTTTTGTGCCCAAAGCCTCGGCTGCCGAAATGATTGGCAATCCAGACCTGTCCTGTCGCTTCCTCCACAAATACATCAACAAAGTGATTACCACTCCCTACTGTACCCAGCTGTTCCCTCGCCAAGGACTTCAGTTTGTCATGTTCTTGTTTCCCAATCGCCGCATATACTGCCCAATCCGGGTCATCGAACAGCTCATGGTCTACCTGAATTGCATTCACACGGCCTACGCCAAACGAAATATGACGTGCAATCTCATCCATCACGGCTGAAATACGTGGCATAATATCTGCGGCAAACAGCTTGGATCTTACCGCCTTATTCCCGCAGCCGATATCATACCCTACACCTGAAGGTGAAATTTGTCCGTCATACACCATCACACCGCCAATCGGCTGACTGTAGCCTTTATGATGATCTGCCATCAGTAGCGCCTGAATCACATTACCATTTTCGGCACATGTGCGGGCTTGAGATAGTGCTCCCGGGTCAGGTGATCCCCATACGCGTACTCCATTGATTTCTTGATAAGCCATCGCTTTATCCCTCCATATTTTGCAAGAAAATTTCTATATGTAAAATTGACTACTTTTGAACTTTGGATCTCTTAATAGCATTATGTACGGTTTACCCGCTTCCGAACAGGGCGTAAGTATTACAAGCACAACATCAGACGTCTCTATAAGAAAGTCCCTATAAGAAAATGAAAAAGGATATCCATGCAGCCGACCAGACTGTAGGATATCCTTTTATGATTATTTAGAAACCATTAATCAATTTTACTGATATTTTTTGATGATTCCGAATTGATCCACAATAAAAGGTTTGGCATCATTTTTGTTTTGATCAATTTCGTACGTTACGGCTGTAAGTTTATTTTCGTCTACGGTGATGCCAACAAAATTCTGTACCTGTCCTCGTACAGGTCTACGATTGTCACTCGGATCCGGGCCATATACTGCCGCATGATTCTCTTCAGCTAGTTCAAAGAGATTATAGTACTTATCTCCAAGTTTTTCACTCGGGTTCTTGTAGTAGACTTTGGGGCCAGCAGTTGCTGGGATGACATAGATACTTCCATCCGGATTCACACTATATTCAATCGTCTTTTCATTTAATCTATCTTTTAATTTGGTTGGCGTTGTTGCTTTACCCTCTTGGTTGATTGGCTTCGTACGAGCGTAAATATGATCGTGCCCCTGCACGACAAAGTCGATATCAAGTTTGTCCATGAGTGGAGCGATTTGGTTACGAACTCCATTGTTATCCATGATGTCAGAATCTGTTGCATGATTAGAGGTAGTGTAGGGACCTTTGTGAATGTTAACAATGATCCACTTTGCACCTGCCCTTTTGGCTGCCGCAGCATCTTTCTTTAACCATTCAACTTGATCTTCAGAAAAATTGGCATATTTCTCTGAGTCCTCATTGGAGTTCAGTACGATAAAGTGAGCATAGCTGTAATCAAAGGAGTAGTACGCTCCTGTTTTAGTAGCAGAACCAGCTGGTTGATTAATATTAAAGTGATCATAAAAAGCGTAGTTCTCATCCTCATGATTACCTGCTGAAGGAACAATGGTTGTATTCAAAAGACTTTTTTGTGAATGTCCCAACAACCAGTCCCACTGCTCTTCTTTGGTACCGGTGTCTACGATATCTCCGTTGTGGACTACAAACTGAGCATTACCTACAGTTTGAAGTGCTTTTTCGAGCGTCTGTGAAGACAATATGGCTTCATCTTCGCTTTTCGCTTGTGTATCAGCTAAATCAATGAAGGTAAATTCGCCGCTCTTAGGAGCCGTTTGAAACGTACCTGTTTCGCTCCATATCCCGCGCGCTGCATCACCCACACGATAATAATAAGCTGTGTCCGCTTGAAGACCTGTAGCTACAGCTTTATGGACAAGCTCTTCTGGAGAATTGGTCGATGGAGAAGAAGTCCCTTCAAATGTAAGAGCACTCGTAAAATCAGCTTCAGAAGCCGTTTTCTTGATTACTTGAACAGTGCTCTTCGTGGAAAGTTTTGAAGTATACCAGGTAAATCCTTTGGAACCTTTTGTGTCTCCATAAAATGTAGCTGTAACTTTACTAATACCATGATCTGTATTCCCTGATGACTCAGCATGGACAGGCAAGGCTGACATGCCCGTAATCAAACCTAGTGCAAGAGCAACAGACATAGATGTTGCTGACCATTTTTGAAACTTCTTAATTTACCCTTTTAGGGCTACAAAGCCAAATAAGGCTAACCGTATATTTGCAAAGTTTGCAAAATCGGCAGCCCTTTGTGCATTGCAATTTCGATCATTCCACTGACTAATGTGCAGAAGTATTTTTCAAATCTGCTTCATAACGAAGGCCGAATTGTTGTCTTGCCTCCTCCATCACTTCAGCGACTGTAAGTGAACACTCCAAAGAGTTAATGGAACTGTTGCGTTCACCAATCTTGATCAGATCTATAAATTCCTGAATTTCATAATACATGGGCTCACGCGTCTGAGCTTTGGTCAGATCCTCAATCGTGCCGTCCCGATAATGAATTTTCACCTCATAGGGCTGACTGATTTTGTCGATCACCATCGTTCCATTCTCACCCTGAATTTCAGCAGGCAGATAGGAATCTGTAATTTTGGAATACATGACGATAGCATCCATATCAGGATACTTCATCACGATACTGCCCTCGCCATCGACACCAGAGGATAAAAGCACACCAACCGCCCGAACCTCCTCAGGTTTGCCGAACAAAGTCACCATAGGATACAAACAATACACGCCAAGGTCCATCAGGGAACCATTGGAAAAGGCCGGGTTAAACGCATTCAATACCTTACCTTGCTTAAAAGCATCAAAGCGGGAGGAGTATTGACAGTAGCTTGCAAAATAACGCCGAACCCGGCCTATTTTATACATATGATCCTTTATTATTTTAAAGTTAGGCATAAGTGTGGATTTAACGGCCTCCATCAGCAGAACATCGTTGTTGCGCGCGGCTTCGATCATACTCTTCACCTCTGCTGCATTAGACGCAAAAGGTTTCTCACACAACACGTGCTTTCCGTGATTCATACATAAGATCGCCTGCTCCGCATGTAAGGAATTGGGGCTGGCAATATATACGGCATCGACCTGGTCACTTGCGGCCATTTGCGCCAGGTCTGTAAAAACCTCCGGCTGGCTGTTATATTTGTCAGCAAAAGCTTTGCCCTTATCCTCTGTGCGTGAGTATACCGCCGTCAGGGAAAATTCGTCCGTCTCCATCGCAGCTTGAATAAACCTCTCTGTTATCCAGTTGGTTCCAACAATACCAAAACGCATCACAGTATCCCATCCTTCCCGTGAGTCATTACAATTCATATGTACCTATTCTCGCATTCCAGCCTAAACTTGTCCACTATACCGTTAGTCATATCTCGTGCTTCAACATGTTTATTCGACAAAAAAAGACTGCGGTCTATCAGCTTAATTTATACTGATTGTACCACAGTCCCTGTCAGTTATTTGGGGTTATATCTCTATTTTTTTGATATTACTTTTCCTACTTCTTCCAAAATAGCATCCATGGAAGCAGGGTCATGTACATCATACTCATCAATGTTCAGACGCAGTACAGGACAGGCATCAAATTCGTTGATCCAATTGGAATATCTGCGATGCATTTGCTCCCAATAAGAACGCTCGGTCTGGATCTCCATCTCGCGACCGCGCTCCTCAATCCGACTCAGAATGGAGGGCAAACTGCCTTCCAGATAGATCAGCACATCAGGGTGAGGGAAAAACGGTGTCATCACCATCGCCTCAAACAGGCTAGTATACGTTTCATAATCGGTAGGATTCATCGTTCCCTGATCGGCATGCATTTTCGCAAAAATGCCTGTATCCTCATAAATAGAACGATCCTGCACAAAGCCTCCACCAGACAGGAAAATATTCTTTTGTTCCTTGAAGCGTTCCGCGAGAAAATAAATTTGCAAATGAAAGCTCCATCTTTCGAAATCGTGATAAAATTTCTCCAGATAGGGATTATGATCGACCTGCTCCAAAGAGGTTTTAAAACCAAGGCGTCCGGCCAAAGCACCGGTCAACGTGGATTTACCTACACCCACTGTGCCCGCTACCGTAATCAAGGCATTTGCAGGAATGTTGTAATTATTCACTATATAAGCTCCTTTACATCGGAAACAATTTGTTTAAATTGTGCCTGATTTTCTACAAAATCAATTTCATTCCCGTTCACGGTCAATATACGAGGGGAAGGGGACTGTTCAGCGAGAAACTGCATGCCTTTATCATAATCTATGATCAATTGCTCCAGATAGGCAGGGTCCATCTCCTGTTCAAAAGAGCGTGCACGCTTGCGAATTCTCCCCAGCAAGGTATCCAAATCTGCTTTGATATAAATGATAATGTCCGGCTTAGGCATATCATCTGTGAGCAAATGATAGATTTGACGATATTTTTCGAGCTTCACACCCTTAAGCGTACGTTCAGCAAAAATCAAATTCTTGTAGATATGATAATCAGAAATAACAGGCTGAGCTTTCTCGATATATTGCAGACCAGTATCCTCCAACTGCTTATACCGATTGCAGAGGAAGAACATTTCCAACTGGAAACTCCACTCATCTATATTCTGATAAAATTTATCGAGAAATGGGTTCTCCTCGACAATCTCTTTGATTATCGGCCAATGTAGCTCGGTTGAAAGCATCGAAGCTAACGTCGTTTTGCCTGCTCCGATGGGCCCTTCAACGGCTATAAATGGGGCTTGTTTCATGCGGTTCTGCTCCTCCTTGTACTCCAGTCCATCCTGTGGACAACTATCCTATTGTATCACAAGGTAGTACGCTAAAGGCATGCCAAATCTATGGATAAAACAAAAAAACAGAGCGCTATATTTTGCTTCATAGCGTCTCTGTTTCTCATTTAAACCAACCTTTTTCATTAAAACGTGTAATCGCTTCGATCCGGTTACTGACACCCAACTTATCGAGAATGACTGAAATATAATTGCGCACCGTCCCTGTCGTTAAATACAGTTCACCAGCAATCTCTTTTGTGTTCTTTCCGTCAGCGATGAGCGCCAAGACGGTCTTTTCACGCTCTGTTAGCGGGTTGACTTCGGCATAAGCATCATCGACCAGTTCCGGAGCATAGATACGCCGACCTGCCATAATACTGCGAATGGAGGAAGCCAGCTCTTCACTGGGACTGTCCTTGAGTAGATAACCGTGTGTCCCCGCCTTGATCGCTCGTTCAAAATACCCCGGGCGGGCAAACGTAGTTAAAATCAGCATCTTGCAGTTCAAGCCTTTGAGTTCTTCAGCCGCATCCAATCCGCTCTTTATTGGCATTTCGATGTCCATAATGCATATATCCGGTTGATGCAGCTTCACCAGTTCTATAGCTTCTTCCCCGTTGCTTGCTTTTCCGACTACTTTCATGTCCTCTTCCAAGTCTAGCAGAGAAGCTAGAGCACCCAGCAGCATACGCTGGTCTTCTGCAATGACAATTCGAATCATGGCCCCACCTCCTCGTTCGGCTTTTCAGGGATATTGGGCACTTTAATGACCAAGGTCGTTCCCTGATCTGAACGCAGCTCCATACATCCGTTCACGAATTCGAGCCTTTCCTTCATACCTTGCAGGCCGTTTCCACGAAGGGTTCCATTTTCTCTCGTAATACCGACTCCATTATCCTGAATCCGAAGAGTTAATTCCTTACGAGACGGCTCAATCGTGATGGAGCAAGCGGTAGCTCCACTGTGTTTCACTACATTGGTTACGGCTTCCTTCATACACATGCTAAGAACATTTTCATTCATTAATGATGTATGCTCCAGCTTCGGGTCTCCCTCTAGAGTTAATTCAATGTGAGCAGCCTTTAAAATCTGCCGAATACGTAGCAGCTCATCCTCTAGTCGCATACCGCGCATTTGAGTAACCATTTCCCGTACCTCTTTTAACGCGCTTCTTGCCGTGAGACGAACATCGTTAATTTCGACATGCGCCCGCTCCGGGTACTGATCCATCAGTTTGCCCGCCAAATCGCTCTTCAGCCCAATGAGTGACAACTTCTGACCTAAGGTATCGTGCAGGTCACGCGCAATTCTTTGCCGTTCCTCCAGCTTAATCAATTCCGATATTTTCTTATTGGCATCCTCCAATTGAACTTGGAGCCGATCGCTTTTGTTGCGATTAAAATTCGTAATCGGAAGGAGAATCACACCGATCAGATTAAGCAGGATAAAAGGAATCTGTTTAATAAAAACGGGATTCTGAGAAACAAAACCATAATTGATCAATCCAATCGTAATAACCATTAAAATAATATACAGCGTCGTAAATGCAGCCTTACTTTTAATATTACCGATCAAATAGGCGATAAATATGGAAAAGTACATATAGCTGAACAGCAGTGTCATGGTAATCGATATGACAATCTGTACACTGGTCCAAAAGTATATGAGCCAGCCTTTTGAGACAAAAGCCAGTACATAACATGCAAAGAATACCAAAATAATAGCAGTACCCAGAATAATATGACTTGTAGATGAAGAGCTAAAGTAGTAAAAGGGCAGGATATAAAAGACGACCCACACATAAGGGCTAAGCCCTGTATTCCTTTGGAAGATCTGATACCATTTTTGCATCCTGCCCACCCTCTTCTACTTCACATGACTTATATTCCTTATCTTATCATACCAGGTTTTGTTCAACGTTATTTTCTTTCTGTGCCTACAACAGGTGTAGGCATGGGTTTCGTAACTGCAACACGTTTGCTGAGGAGCGGCTTCACTTGTTTAAAGGTCAAAAAGGTTTTCGTATTTTCATCCCAAAGTCGGAACTTCAACGATTGCAGACTGCTACTCACTGTGATCGTGGTCGCCTTTTGAAGTAACGGTGTCGCTTCATGTGCTTTTTCCAAATTATAATTTGGAACTTTGGGACTCAGGTGATGAACGTGATGAAATCCGATATTGCCCGTAATCCATTGCAATACTTTAGGAAGCTTGTAGTAAGAACTGCCTTCTACGGCTGCATTAATATAACTCCACTCTTCATCGTGCTCGAAATAAGAATCCTCAAATTGGTGTTGTACATAGAATAGCCAGATTCCCAACATACCGGATACAAAAAAGATAGGTGCCTGTACGAGAAGGAAGGCCTGCCATCCAATAGCCCAGCACAACAGTGCATACAATGCAACGATGGATATATTCGTCACATGAGTGTTCATTTTTTCCTTGCGTTTGGCTGTCTTGATATTAAAGCGATAGGAAATCAAAAAAGTATAGATCGGACCTAGTCCGAACATAACCCAAGGATTTCGGTATATGCGATAGGCCAACCGTGTCCATGTGGAAGCCTCTGTGTACTCTTCTACCGTAAGCACCCACATGTCACCTGTGCCTCTTTTATCCAGATTACTGCTGGTTGCATGGTGGATCGCGTGACTATTTTTCCATTGGTGATAAGGACAGAGCGTAATAATACCTGTAATCGTTCCCACAATGTCGTTCAGCTTGCGGCTTTTGAAGAAGGATTGATGACCACAATCATGAAAAATAATAAACGTCCGTACCACAAACCCCGATGCAACAATGGCAATGGGAAGCGTCAGCCAGTACGAAACCGACAGGCTAAGATAAGCAGCATACCACAATAGGATCAGTGGACCCAAGGTATTGATAAGTTGCAGAACGCTGGATTTCGTGTTTATTTTCTCGTAGGGAGCCATATTTTTTTTCAATTGGGCTAATGGGAGTTGTGTCATACTCATTATGATCCTCCTTAAAGATGACGCCTATACCTTGATCCTGTTAGGCGTACATGTTGATCTAATCTCAGTATAAGGAGAACGCTCTAGGCGCTGTAGTCATAAACGTCAGTTCGTGTATATGACATTTGTCATATAGACAAGTAACATAACCCGTTTTCCAAATGTTCGCGGGTTTCTTTTCTGATGATTGTTTGTTAAAATATAAGGTATAATAACGCTGTATGTGACTGGCGAAGTCAGTGGAATGAACCACGAGGGAGCATACAAAAAAAGCGTACCGTTCGCCTGGGAGAAGTATTTGCAGAGGATTCGTCTGTCTTGACGACCTTGTGCAAATACTTTTTTTCGTTTTACAAGACCATGACACCCTGTTGATTCCATTATGCAATAAATTCAGAGGAGGCTCGGACTATGGCTATTATCATGAAATCCAAAGAAGCAGCTGAGCAAGTATATGCAACGATCCGTTCACAGGTAGAAGAAATGAAGCAGCAAGGACACCGTCCCCATCTGGCAACCCTATTGGTAGAAGGTGATCCGGCATCTGCATACTATGCACGGACCAAGCAAAAAATAGCGGAGAAGCTGGGCATCTCATTTCATCTCCATACGTTTGATCGTCATGTTAGCGAAACCGAGCTACTGCACCTGATCGGCAGTCTGAACGATGCATCCCATGTACATGGCATTATGCTGGAACTGCCGCTTCCCCAACATCTTTCCGCCTCCGTTATTAAACAATCCATTGCCCCCTACAAGGATATTGATGGGATTACACCCGATAACAAGCTGGCTACTGTAACAGGTGACGCCGGACTATATCCCGCAACACCTCAAGCCTGTATCGAGCTGCTCAAGCATTACGGTCACACATTGGCAGGCAAAAATGTCACGCTCGTGGGCATCGGACAGACAGTGGGACTTCCCCTTTTCCACATGTTGCAAAGAGAAAACGCCACCGTTACCGCCTGTCATGCAGGTACGCGTGATATTGCAGAGCATCTGAGCCATGCAGACATTGCCTTCGTGGCAGTCGGATGCCCTGATGTGATTACGCAAGATATGGTTCATCCCGGTCTGATTTTGGTAGATGCGGGAATTAATGAGACGCTAGAGGGAAAAATAGTGGGAGATGCCGCTTTAGACGTGGGGGAAAAAGTACATGCTATTTCTCCGGTTCCCGGCGGTGTTGGCACCTTAACGACTGCGATTTTGTACAAAAATTTGCTTAAAGCGATACATCTGCAACACTACTCCAGAGAGGTGGTTTACTCATGAGTGAACTGTCGTGGAATCATTCCATCGGACATTTTCTGAAAGAGGCTGCAAGTGCAGCTCCTACCCCTGGCGGAGGAAGTGTATCCGCACTGGCTGCGGCACTAGGCGCGGCTATGACCTCCATGACCGCCAACCTTTCACAAGGAGAAAAATACGCGCACATCCATGAACAAATCACGGACGTCATTAGCAGCATGGAAAGATTGTCTACACATTGTGAGGAATTAATGGTCGCAGACATCCAATCCTTTGAACAGTATATGACTGCCCTGCGTTTGCCCAAGGAAACAGACGAAGAAAAGCGCTATCGTACCCATTCCTTACAGACAGCGGTGATCGCTGCCATTGAGGTACCCATGCGCCTGCTGGAAGTATGCCGAGACGGATTGTCGCAAGCCTATAACATTGTGGAAGTGTCCAATAAAAATGTGATTTCGGATCTTGGCATCGGCGCGATCCTGTTCGAAGCCGCCGCTCAATCTGCCCTGCTTACCGTCGACATTAACCTTGCTTCGCTGAAAGATTTGGATGTCAAACAATCCTACGAAGCTAAAACAGCCGCACTCCTCCGTGAAATCGGACAAATCAAAGAACAAACCTTATTGATGGTGCGCAGCCGAATAACGGGCTGACCATTGGAAGAACCCGTCCCAAGTCATATTCTGCTTCCATGCTCAAAAATAGCCTCTCAAACCCGCCTCTGCTCGTGGGTTTGGAGGCTATTTTATTGGAATCCAACGATTTGTGGAAAACTTTTCTATATATTCTTCGTCTATTGATAAGGAGATATTCCCCAAGGCGTTATTTAACCTTATATACATTGATGAAGAAATGAGGAAAAACGCATGAAAAGACGTACTCTGTTAATCAGTATGATCGCGCTGTTATTGTTCAGCTCCAGTGCATGGGCGGCCGGTGATGAATCGGCGTCCCGTATTCGTTCATATGATTCCGGGAGTCTGATTCAATCCGATGGAAGCTTGTGGTTATGGGGCTATAATCAATCCGTACCGACTCGTGTAGAGGATAAGCCAAACGTTGTAAGAACATTTTCGAATATAATCCAGGAAGGCGATCTGATATTTACCTTACAAGATCATTCCGCCTGGTATGTGCCAAGAAACAACATTTCTGAATCCGTGAAATTCATTTCTCTGGAAGGACTACCAAACATCATAAACGTGCGTATTATGAATGATCATGTGCTCGCCCTAAACGCCGAAGGAACCGTATTATCTGCTGATCGAATCGAAAATGGTGGCAACTTTGCTCCTTTTCAAACCCTATCCGGCATCGAAAATGTTACAGAATTGGATAGTTACTATGAAAAAAGACCGCAATATGAGGAACGCTGGATCTTCTTGAAGAAGGACGGAAGTGTATGGAAAAATACAAGGTCCTTGCAGGGCTTCGAGCTTGTTCCATCATTAAAGGATATTACTGCTATCTCCAAAAACATAGCCTTAAAGAAAGACGGTACTGTATGGACATGGCCCAAAGAATTTGATAAAAATGTAACTCCGTCCGAAACTTTATCCGTATCGCAGATTCAAGCCTTATCGGACATCAAAATAATTAAGACCAATGGAAGTTCCAATCTCGCGATTGATCGACAAGGACGGTTATGGTTCTGGGGTGAAACGGTCACAGGTTACTCAGATAATACAACCTATCACAATGAAAATACCCCTGTGCTATTATCAGGAGTAAAAGATGTTAAAGACGCCTTTTTCGCCGAACGCTCCATACTCGCCCTCACCACAGCTGGGAATGTATATGTTGCGTCTCTAGATGGTGAAAAGTTACCATCCAACGCCCCCTTTACATTGCTTGCTAAAAATATTCAAAGTATCAAAGCAGGTCCACGGCACGTAATCATGCAAAAAGCAGATGGGGCCTTATGGGGCTGGGGTGTCAACAAACACGCGCAGCTAGGTATAGGAGACTATGAGTTTCTTTATAGTTCACCAGTTCCTGTACAAAAACCGATTCTTGTCCGTCTCAATGGTTCGCCTGTCTCTCTGAGTAATGGTGTCATTACCCGCAACGGGCAAGCGTTTATTCCCCTTCGTTCTGTTTTTGATAAACTGGGGGCCGAGATCGCTTATGATTTCAACAGCAAAATAGCAAAAATAGATCAGTCCAAGGCAGAAGATCACCCTGTCTTTCTAGAAATAAATTTCAAAACCAGCCAAGCAAAAGTGAACGGTAAAGCTGTAAAGCTTACCAATCCGCCCTTCATGGTGAATGGTATTGGTTATCTTCCATTAAGGCTAATCAGCGAAACGCTGGGGGCCAAGGTAGATTGGATACAAAAAGAAGATACTATTGAAATTACGACGAAATAGTAAATAAAAAACCAGTCTAAACATAAATCATGTTGGACTGGTTTTAGCTATATACTGCGACGTATATTATGCAACTTCCTATCTGTTTTGGACAATTCGTCACAACGCAGAATCTCACACCTATTGTTTAGCTTTATTCTCTTTTTCTCTTTCGACCAGCATATCTACGATCATATCAATCTGTCCTGTAATAGCGATTGGATCGTAGCGATAGTACGTATCAAAATCGTTAAAGAACACTCTATTGTTCTTCACCGCCGGAAGATTCCCCCACACAGCGGACGACTTCAGTTGTTTGAGTGCGTCACCCTTTTTCTCCGGGTCATACGTAGTCAGGAACATATAATCTGCATCATACTGCGGCAACACCTCCATCGAAAGCTGCACCGTTTGTTCCTTGGAATTAGCTGTTTTCTTTGGCATGTTCAGTTTGAGCGCATTGTACACGGCTTGTCCGCCGCGACCCGCATTGTCGCCAAAGATCCAAAGTGCGTGCTTGTCCGTCAGCTCATACAGACCGAAAGTTGCCTTTTCGTCAATCACACCTTTAAGACGTGCGCGACCTTCAGCGGCCTTTTTATCAAATGCAGCAATAAATTGCTCAGCCTTCTCCTTTTCCCCGGCGATATCACCGAACAGCTTGACCGTGTCATAGATATTAGTCGTCGTACCGTACGGAATGTACAAGGTAGGTGCGATTTTTGACAAAGCCTCATAATTCGTATCCTTCATAACCACGATCAGATCAGGTTTGAGTTCCAACGTCTTTTCCAAATTGGTCGGATCACCCACCTCTTTGGTTCCTTGTTCCTTCAGCAAATCGGTCAGAAAAGGATTTTGAAACGCAGTTGGCTCTACACCCACCACGTTAGCACCCACGGACAGCAATTCTCCACCGTAAAAATCCGTTACAATACGCTGTGGCTTGGTCGGAATTTGAATATCCCCTTTAACCGTTTTAAAGCTTCTCGTCTCTCCAGTAGAAGCCGACTCTTGCTTATCTCCTGAAGATGAAGCCGGATTACTTCCATTATTATTTCCGCCGCAAGCGCTGATGAATACAGACAATACAAGTAACATAGCTGTCATCATAAAATACGATTTTCTTTTCAACTGATTAGCCCCCTATATATTGTGCAGATGATCTTCCGATACATATGATAATGATTATCAATATCGTAAGAAATATATCAAGCGTCGTCCTTGCTGTCAACTGAAAAACGAACTTTGCACATTCCTTTTTAATAAACCAAAAGACCTGCCAAAATGATGGCCAGGTCTTTTTCGTGGAGCCGTCTTCAAAAACCTACACATTGGGGCTAGGTTGCTGAAGACTGCTTTCTGGTGATCGCTGTTTTGTTTTATATTCTTCTCCCCAATCTTTCATCAAGTTAATAATCGGTATGAGCGTTTTCCCGAATTCGGTGAGAGAGTATTCAACCTTAGGCGGAACCTGCTGGTATACTTCACGGTGAACGACACCATCCTCTTCCAGCTCGCGCAATTGGAGTGTCAGCATACGCTGGGTGATCCCCGGACAGATCCGCCGAAAATCACTAAATCGCTTAGTCCCATACATGAGATGATATAAAATAATTCCTTTCCATTTGCCCCCAATCACGTCCAGCGTGAACTCAACTGGACACGCCTGATCATTCCCAGCGGTACATTCCCCAAAGCCGCCTTTCCGATTGCGCATAGGCTTTTCTCCTCCTTAGTATCATTTTATATACTACAGCACATTAATGTGCGTACTTCAAAAACGATCATGTATATTCTAATATTAAGCATGTCACTTGGTAAGCGTCAATTTTAATCACATCCATAAGGAGTGGAATAACGATGGAAACCTTAGCTACTACTAAAGATCAAATCTTATCTGCATACGAGTTCAGACATGCAACGAAGGAATTCGATAGTCATAAGAAAATTAGCGATTCTGACTTCGACTTTATTCTTGAAACCGGTCGTTTATCTCCAAGCTCGTTTGGCTTTGAACCTTGGAAATTTGTTGTCGTTCAGAGTAAAGCTATGCGTGAGAAGCTACTGCCTTACTCTTGGGGGGCCCAAAAACAACTGCCAACAGCCAGCCATTTTGTACTCATCCTCTCTAGACTTCCTGAAGATATGGTAGCCTCCTCCGATTATATCAAGAGTATGATGGAGAACGTGCAACAATTACCAGCTGACGTGATGCAAGGCAGAGAGAAAGTGTATGATGCCTTTCTAAAATCAGATTTTGCGCTGGAGGAAAATAAAAGAGCCTTGTTCGAGTGGGGCTGCCGACAAACCTACATCGCACTGGGCAACATGATGACTGCCGCAGCTCAAATCGGCATTGATTCCTGCCCTATCGAAGGTTTTAATAAACAGGAAATCGAACGCATCCTCTCCGAAGAAGGCATTATGGATGCCAAGCATTTCGGTATTTCTTGTATGGTGGCATTTGGCTACCGTCTCAACGAGCCGCGTGGCAAAACTCGGCGATCTGTAGATCAGGTTATTGAGTGGGTGTAAAACCTTTTCTCTAAAACAAAGGGGTGTCCCCACAGCCATTTCGATGGCTGTGGGGACACCCCCTTTTCATAAAACCTCAGCTCTTAACTCTTTCCAATTACTTACTGATAATTTACTTCTTCTGCAAAGTAAATATCCTTCAAACGATCCTTTACGCGTTGAATTTCATCCGCTGTTAAAGGAGCCGTTGGACATAGCTTGAAGTTCCTTCCGGTGACATAGCTTACGTCCGTGTGACCATCCAAGTTGTAGTCCATCTTCGGAACCGGTTTTCGGGTATAATCGGTAAAGTCAATAATGGACCATGTCGCATCTCCATCCTCTTTGGATAAAATAATCCGCTGTGAGGCATTTTCGGTCCACAAATAGCGCAGATTTGCTGGTGAATTATTGGAATCCATAGCCGTCTTAATACCTGAGCCTCTAAACATGAGCGTAAACTCCGTATGATCATTATTGGATCCTGCTACCGATTCATAAATCTGTTTCAGCCCGTCCACGCCTACAATCTCAACCTTGCGATCAACAGGGAAGTGGTTCACAAAATTCTCCCATATTGGAGCCATGTTATGGGTGTTGGCAAGTGCGTTGATGTCCAAAATAATGGACAAGTAGTTTACCGTATTTATACGTTGATAAGGGTTATCCAAATATTGCTGTACTATATACAGTTGTGGTGCTGCATCCGTCTCAGTCACATATGGGTCAAGCGGATGAAGAGTCCAGCGTGAGGAATCTTTCGTATAGCGTGATCCAATCGGATCAATCGTAACCGAGTTCATGAATACGGTACCGCTATTATCTGCTAGTCCCTGTGCGGGAACAATTGGATTGTCCTTATGGGACCAGTAAGGCATCAATGGAGAGCCCTCACCATACATACCGTTGACATTATATTGTGTAGCCGACCATCCCATCGCGGATGTAATCCGATAGTGATCTTCTAGCCATTGAGTCTGTTCGGGATTCACCGTAAAGCTGGTCAATGATTTCGGCAGATACTTCCGATATTGGTCTGTGTCCATGCTTTCAAACACGGAGGGTGATCCCATTGTACCGGATTGGTGCAGCTCATTGAATGCATTGTAACGATACATGTATAGCCACTCATCCATCTTTACTTCCCAAACAGGAAGCCCGGGCTCGGTCTGGTTCGGGTACCCCGCCAGAATTCCGACTTCATCTCCATACTGATCGACGAATTCCAGAACCTGTTTAAGCTGCGGTCGATTCGTTTCTAAAAAAACAAAACCGTTTTGCATGGCCCACGTCACTTTGATATTGGGACCAAAGTGGTCCATCAGCAATTGACGCGCTTGCTTGATTTGATCTACCGTAGTCGCGCTTCCCTGCAGCATGATGGAGACAGCAAAGTATTGCTTTTTGCGTTCTCCCGGTACTACTGTTAATTCCGCATCGGATGTGAAGAGAACCCCTTGAGATGGCGACTCAACCGTGATCTTTAATGGAATGACCGAATTTACTACCGGAATCAAATGCAGGTTAGCAATTTTTCCATCCTCATCAAATATCCCTCTGGAATCCTCTACCCGAAGTATCAAGTCTGAGGGCAGCCATCCAGGAGCTATAACCTCTCCATTAGCATTATGAAATACGTAGGACATATTCCAAGCAGCAGGATCTAAAGTAGCAGCCTCTGAAATGGTATACGTAGCCAAGTATACGGACCTGATTACGTTCGGTGGCTCTGCCGGCGGAGTCTTCCCTTTCACGATCAGCTTGGCCTGAGCTGTAAGGACCTGATAAGGTTTGGCAACGGTGACCTTCATTTCTACAGGAATGAAGCTGTCCGCAACCGGAATATTTTCGGGATGTGCAATTTTCCCTTGTTCATCAAAAATACCTAACCCATCACTAAATGTGTACGTAACACTTGTGACGCTGGCAGCAGGAATGCTTACGGGTCGCCCTTTATTGTAGAGCTGAAAAGATAGCTGATACGAAGGGTATGTCTCCGGTTGATTTACCAGCTCCTGCGCCTTGATCACGACCTCATCTACCAGAAAATCCGAAGAATGATCCGGTGGATCTACCGGAATTACTGGTGGTTTGGGTTTAGGTCCCAGCGGTGTCACCGACGGTTCCGGCTTCGGTTCTGGTGGTGTCACCGGAGATGCTGGTGAATCAGGGCTTGGGCGATGCCTTTTAGGCTCCTCGACTTCCGAATTCACAGGTTGTTGACTAATTTCCGGTGTCACATCGACCTCGATCTTCTTCGATTCTTGTTGGCTGGTCGTCTGAGGCATCGTTGCAGTTCCATCTCCTAATGACCCTAGCAAACGCTTGGCACGTTCTCTCAGACCGTCACCGCCTAACCATATTCGATAAGCAACCAGCGTGGCATCCTGCCGTCTCACAGACTCTTTAGGATGGAAATAGTGATTCGTATCTCCCTCGATCAGTTCCAGCCGTTCCATCAGCCATACGCTCGTTTGTGCATAATCTGATATATCAGATTGATCCACAAAACTGGATATACCAGCCGATCGGGTATCTTCAGTAACACCAAAATAGCGGGCATACCAAACGGCCATATCCTGACGAGTCATATTGTGCTTGGCACCGAATAATTGATCACTAATTCCTTTCGTAATGCTCTCTTCCTGTAAGGCCTGTACATAAGGTAGAGCCCATGGTGACACATCACGAAAAGAAGTTACGCCTCTGTTATTCGATGTTCGCTTTAAGGTTTTAGCGAAAATGCTTGCCCATTCCTGTCGCGAGATAAAATGTAAAGGTCGAAAGCTCCCATCCTGATAACCCGTAACATAACCTTGAGCAGCCATGGCCTCAATCGCATCAGCTGCATAGGAATGTTCGATATCGTTAAAGGCTCTGTCCGCAAAAACAGGCGCACTATGTATACAGAACAACCAGACAGCCAGTAAACCAGCCATGTAATGCCTAATTTGTTTTAACTTTTTTTCATAATTCATTATTCGGAATCATTACACCTCCTTTACTAGATAGCACTGAGCCACTTTCGCCTGTACTTTCATATCAACTTTGAAAATTAATCTCTCTTGTTTTCAATCGGTTTTTCATTACTGTTAACACCAAACTGTATATACTTGAATTATCGGAATAATCTCCCTAGGATTGAATAAAGCCAGTAAAAAAAGTAGTTTTGGCAATCTACTATCCTGTTTATTCACCATCTTTTTTTAAGCCGTAATTCCCTATCACTAAACAATGGTTTTCATTGGTAATTAAATATTTATCATCTTTTTGAGTTACTATGTTGATCCCGTATACAAATAAAAAAAGAGATAACATCTGTATCCGCATTCGCTTGAAGAATACAAAATGTTATCTCGTTCTCGTGTACATATATACTTATAAAATCCTGTCTGCTGTTTTAATTCTCTTTAAACTCAGAACCCTTATAAACATAAAAGTAGCCGTTTAAAGCCCCATTTTGTGGATAGGCAGCAGGATCTTTGCCTTTTATTTGTCCAACCAACTCTCGATTTATAAACGCAGGGGGGCCTTCCTCAACTAGCGCTTCAGCAGACATTCCAGTGATTGATTTTACTGTGTTGGACCAGAATGTAACTAAGTAGACATCGTCAGCATTAAAATGATAGCGTTCTTCACTTGGAGTTCCCTCATAAAACAGCTCAGCCAACGAAGCTGCCTCAGATCCTCTCATAAAAATTCGAATCTCATCGGTTCCGTTCCATGTATGAGGAATTCCGCCTTTTGGATTAATGTATTCTACAGTTTCTGGCTCCTTGTCGGTATTAAAATCAACAACTGCATATTTATAAACCTCATCCGTTACACTCTTGGTTGCAAATTCAGTTGTTTTCTCTGTTCGGTAGCCACTGAACTTTCCATACACATTCGGGGTTTTGCTAATCGCAGCAAAGGCCTTTTCCTGATCCATAAATCCAGCTCTACCAGCTACCGGTGTCAGCCTGTAGGTCTTGATTTCAGTCCCCTTGTACTGATCCCAAGTGTATTCGTAATAATATTTCGCATAAGATACTCCACTGTTCCAGCCTACGGATAACAGCATGAGAATACCTATCATGAATACTAACGGCCATTTTTTCAACTTCATACCCTCAACCTCTTTTCTCCAAGTACACTCAAATCATCATTAGCATTATAGCTTTTCAATAAATCTATCGACAGTTAAATATTAGAAGAAAGTGTGGATAAATTATGTCCTTGATAATTTACTATTTGCCTGTGTTTTACTGATCGGTTGCAGCTTTGAGACGTTTTTCCATTTCTGTAGACACCATAATGTTTAATAGCCCCATAAGATTATTGGTCTCATCTCTTGCTTTTTGATAGGCCGCAGCGAAGGCTTTTTCATTCGCGGCAGGGTTTTTAATGTCACTTAGTTTCTTCCACTCGGGCTTAACGCGTTGATCGTACATATCGTACAAGCTGATGTCTGTAGGTGTCTGGGCAACAGGCATCATAGAATCAAATTTCGAGGCAACCTTAAAAAATCCCAGCGTATTTTGGACCGATGGACTAGAATAATCATGCGTCTTCATCGCTTCTTCTAAAATATGAAGTCCCTCTCGTGACAAATAGAGCATTTTGACGAGTCCTCTTTCTGTATTAGAGGTTTCCTCCCACTTCTTGTAGGACTCACCTGGAGCAACTCCCTCTGTAAAAAAATTATAAGCTTCATGAATAAATTCATCTGTATTCAGGTGGATGGGTTCTTCTGTATATAAATTCACGACAGAATCACTGTAATTTGCAATGTTTACATGTTTCCCAGTTGGATTGGAAACCCGCCGAATCGGATGATCCTGCACTCGTACCAGTCCATAACGATCGGCAAAGGTAAGAAGCTGCTCCTGCGTCGTATTTAACCCTATTTGTCCTGCTGGCTGATCGGGTTTCGTTGCTTCTTTAGCCACGTCGGAATACGTCTTTCCATTACTTTTTGTAGCTTGGTCTGTAGTATTGCTCACAACACCATCCACACCAGCCTGTTCCGCATTGTCCGCCTTGGCATTCTGGGTAGTCGTAGTGGTTGCCGTTGCTGCTCCAGTCGTAGATTCACCTTCAATTTGCTTCTTGGAGTCACCGCATGCGGTCAGCATAGCAGTTAAACTTATTACAGCAGTCAACAAAATAATATACGCTTTTGCCTTCATCAGTATCTTCCTCATTTCCTTATGTATCATTCTTTCGTGGTTTGATAGTAGACTTCAATAATATGGAATTAATCTTATCAAAAATAAAAATGAGAGAATACTGGACCATACTCCTGATTATCTTCGATGATTCTATAGTAATTCGTTGTTTTCTGAACTAAAGTCGCGGCTCTCAACCTACATAATGGGCAAATTGCCCGTTGACTTTCGGAATACTTGATCCTCGGTACTACTCCTGCCTGTTCAAGTTACATCATATTTGGTTCCTAGTTTTCTAAAACTGATCGTGCTGTTTTAAATCAGTAGGTTGTAGTAAATCGAATATTACAAACGAAAGCACCTGTAATTCATATAGAAATGGATGAATTACAGATGCTTATCTATTAGTTGGTAATGAGACTCCCTATTTTATTGTTTTTATGAATATTTTCCGTTCCGGCATCCAATGCAGTTTTGTAATATGAGCATTTATGTTCAATAACTTCCATTGTTTTTTTAAGTTCTTCCATTTGTGCTTCTACAGTAGCTTTTCGTTCCATAAACATGTCATATCTTTGTTGTAGTGTGGAATCCCCACCAGAACACCAATCAATGAAATTTTTAATTTCTTTGATCGGCATCCCAGTGGATTTTAGACATTCAATTATTTTTAAAGCGTCGATATCGGATTCTTTAAATAATCTTGTTCCGCTAGATGTCCGTTCTACAAAAGGCATAAGTCCCTCTTTGTCGTAGTAACGCAAAGCGTATGCTGTAAGATTCAATTCTTTTGCAACTTCGCTGATAGAATACGTCTTCATCATGTATCTCCTATTCTTAATGACATAGACTTCGAGTTAACTCTATGATATAAGAGGGATTCTATCAAGTTATTTGTAGAATGTCAAAGTCCCCTTATAGGAAAAGTAGAATCAGATGCTATCTAACGAAATATAATTAGCAAGAAAACAACATTACTGAATAGAGGCTTATAAACCTGCGCTTGACTTAGAGTTAACTATAAGGATTAACATTGATTTGCAAGAGAAAAAGTATAAATGGAAATGAATGAAGGGGAACTTCAACCGACTTCAGCTAGTTTTCAATTTATACCGATATAACTGCATTCTCTTGAAAAATATAAATAATAGGAGGCTATTTATGATAACTGCTAAAGCACGAGCTGTCGATGGCCCAGACAAACCGTTTCGATCGGCTGAAATTAAACGACGGGATCTTGACTCACACGATGTTCTGATTGAAATTAAATATGCCGGCATATGCCATTCTGACATCCACACTGCTCACGGCGAATGGGGCCCAGTGAACTACCCTCTCGTACCTGGACATGAAATTGCAGGGATTGTCACGGAGGTAGGATCTGAGGTTACAAAGTACAGCGTTGGTGACCGGGTAGGGGTTGGCTGTATGGTTGATTCCTGTGGCGAATGTGAGAACTGTCGTAAAGGAGAGGAACAATACTGCCTTAAAGGAAATGTCCCTACCTATGCTGGTGTTGACAAATACGGCGAGCCTACACAAGGCGGATATTCTACCCACATTGTCGTAACTGAGGATTTTGTAGTAAAAATTCCAGATAACATTGAGCTTGACGTGGCTGCTCCATTACTTTGTGCAGGTATTACGACTTATTCACCGTTGAACCGCTGGGGTGCTGGTCCAGATAAGAAAGTGGCCGTTGTGGGAATGGGAGGCCTTGGCCATATGGCTATCAAGATCGCACATGCTATGGGTGCTGAGGTAACCGTTCTATCCCAAACATTAAAGAAAAAAGATGATGGCTTGCAATTTGGTGCGGATCACTATTATGCTACAAGCGAACCAGAAACATTTGAAAAACTTGCTGGGCACTTTGATTTGATTATTAACACGGTAAGTGCTGCCATCGATATGGATGCTTATTTTGCACTACTCAATCTAGATGGAACTTTGGTGAATGTCGGTGCCCCTGGGGAGCCGTTGTCACTAAATGTGATGTCCCTTATCGGACATCGCCGTTCATTTGCTGGTTCAATGATAGGAGGCATCCGTGAGACACAGGAAATGTTGGATTTTTGTGCAAAACACAATATTGTTCCTAAAATTGAAGTGATATCGGCCGACCAGATTGACGAAGCCTACAAACGAGTGTTAGCTTCTGATGTGAAGTATAGATTCGTGATTGACATTAGCACAATGTAAGCTATGTAAATCATAAGTTATACAAGTGATTTTAATTTTGAAGGTGTCCCCAAAGTATTACTTGGGACACCTTCACTTTATTCTGTGTACCATCCTATTGTCCATTTCCTCTTTTTGCATTTATTTGTAATCCAAAGATTCCACCCTTAGAATATAATACATTAGGAATAAATAGGAAGGTGGAACTTATCTATGTTTAAGAAAATGGATATTTACAAAATCCTCACTTTAATATTTGCATTAGTTGTTATGATCTCTTCCTCTTTATCACTCGCATACCCGGACACCTATAGGGACTCATACAAAATCACGCAATTTTTTCTAGGGTTTATATTTTTATTTTCGGGAATTACAGAGTTTAAGGCCAATCGTAAGAGTATAGCAATAATCAACTTCTCAATTTTCGTTCTCACCTTTTTTGTATCTATATTTACACTTGTAGTGCGAACAGGCTAACCACACGGTTCTATACCTCAGTAACAACCCTTCTAAAGCCTCTCCTCGTCATGTAAAAGAAAAGCCGAGCGAACTCAGAATCATCTGAATTGCGCTCGGCAAATGTTACGTATTTAGCAATCTTCTTTTAGTTTTCCTCTAATTCTTCAATTCTCTGCCGCTTTCCTATGCCAAAGATAAAATATCCAACAATGACGATCGCCATGAATATTGCCCCGACAATCAACGGCAAGCGTGTGTCTGGATTAAACCACATTCCAACGATCACAAGCAACAAAAAGATAATGGTGATGTAATTACTGATCGGAAAAAAACGAGACTTAAAGTTGTGATCCTTCATTTCGTCCTTCCACTTTTTCCTGAATTTAAATTGGCTGATGGCTAATGCAAACCACGGTACCATGCCTGGGAGAACACTGGCGCTGTAAATGTACAGAAACAGTTTGGAATTAGGCATTAAGTAGTTAAATAACACTCCTACCAGCAGCAAAGAAATGGTCGTAATAATACTATTTCTAGGAACACCGCTTGGGGAAACTTTCCCGAAAAACTTGGGAGCTTGTCCGTTCTTAGCTAATGTATATAACATTCTGCCCGCACTGTAAATACCACTGTTGCAGCCAGACATCGCTGCTGTAAGAACAACAAAGTTAATGATACCCGCGGCGGCCACAATTCCTACCTTAGCAAAAGTCAAAACAAATGGGCTACCGATCTCGCCTATTTGGTTCCAAGGATAAATTGTAACAATGACAAAGATTGCACCCACGTAGAAAATCAAAATACGCCAGATGATGTTTTTAATGGCTTTTCGCAGTGTCATTTTCGGATTTTCAGCTTCACCTGCCGTAATACCCACCATCTCTATCCCTTGGTAAGCCGCTGTTACAATGCAGAGTGCAAATAGAAACCCTTTCAAGCCACCTGCAAAGAAGCCGCCATGGCTGAACAGATTGGATAGACCTATCGGTTGTCCACCGTTACCGAGTCCAAAAAAGATCATCCCCGTACCCACTACTAGCATGAAGATAATGGCGACAATCTTAATCATCGCAAACCAAAACTCAAATTCTCCATAAAATTTCACAGCCGCCAAATTGGCCAATGCAATAATAATTACACCTGCCAAAGCCGGTAACCATTGCGGGATATCTGGGAACCAGTAGCCCACATATACCCCAATCGCAGTGACTTCCGCCATCCCTACGGTAACCCATAAAAACCAATAGCTCCAGGCGGTCAAGAAACCGGCTAAGGGGCTGATATATTTATGAGCAAATGTAGCGAATGAGCCTGTCACCGGTTCAAGAATCAGCATTTCCCCCATGATCCGCATGACAAAAAACATAATAATCCCAGCTAAGAGATAAGCCAACAGTACTGAGGGACCTGCCCATTTTATCGTACTTGCCGACCCCATAAACAAACCGACGCCAATCGTGCCTCCAAGCGCAATCAACTCAACGTGCCGTGGCTTTAGCCCTCTCGTTAATTGTTTCGATTCCAAAAGAACGCTCCCCTTCGTATATGTTCATCATCAAACGCTAATGATCCGGAAAACTGCCCCCAAACATTATTAATTTTTCAGACTGACGTGGTCGTGAGTGAACGACTACAAAGTAGTTCCACGATTCTTAAATATACAAGGAAACCACGTCCTATTTACCGTCCAAACCTTACTGTTTCTAAGACCGAGTCCGTAGCATTAGATGCATTGTATGACAAAAAACGCCTAAATACAACTGCTAATTAGCAGACATATTTAGGCATGAAATGGAAAGGAAGGTGATTCATGTTTTCTGAACAATGGTCAATTTAATGCGATGCATTAGAGTGCTAAACATAACTAGTTTTTCAATGATAAATATCACGATATTAAGCCTATGTATTTATTTGAGATTTTTTATAAAGTTTTTCTGATCCTTGGTAAACATATAGCCACGTCGTTCATAGAACCTGTGAGCCTGTATCCGACTTGGGTGAGATAACAGTTTGATCCCGGAAAATCCATGGGACTTTCCCCACTGTTCAAGACGCTCAATCAACATGCTACCTATACCTTGATTTCTATACTTTTCTTTAACAACAAATCCTAGTATATTCACCAAAGATTCAGAAAAAAGTAATTCATGTGGGCTTCCATGAATATATCCTAATACCTCGTTGTTTTCTTCATAAACAAAGATTACATCTTTTGATTCCTTTATAATCATTTCAATTTTCTCTTTTACTTTTACTTCAGGAAATAGATATAGATTGGGATTAAAGTCTTGGTTTAACAAATAAATATCATGATAATCAGTTCCCCTAATTTCCCTAACATTTTTTTCTTTCACTTTTTGAAAGCCCCCTATTTTCATCATCCGATGCTTTATGTCGAATCATTACTCCTCGCAATCTTGACCGTTAAAACAATTCAGCATACCAATAAACGCTTCAAGTTTGGAATTCTCCCATGTTGAAATGCGTTGATAAAACTCATTTTCTTTTTCTTTTAAAGCTTCTAGGGCTTTTTCACGACCATTAGCTGTCAGGGATATTAACACTCCCCGACGATCCTCAGGGTGAGTTTCACTTTTTACATAATTCAAGTGTTTAAGCTGAGTAACAAGTCGGCTGACAGAGCTTCGATCCATAGCGGTGGATTCCGCCAAAAATGTAGCGCTTGCCGGACCGTACGAAAGAAGGCAGCGTACGATCAGAAAAGCCGCAGGTTGTAATGATGGATCGAAAAGTGCCGCTGTTCTTACATTGAGTGCATGTGACGCGCTTATAAGTGCATTAAGTTGTTCACCAAGATTCAGTTCTAATTGCTCTCTTGTAGAATTTGAATGTTGAGTTTTATGATCCATATGTCTCCACCTTATTTGAATGAGTTTGAATATATTTGACATATATCAATCAAAATACATATACTTGATATATATCAATCATATTTTCGGCTTTGATAAGTGTCAAGCAGAAGATCTACAGTATAAAGCATCTACAACCTTAAAGCGTAAGCATGAATAAGAATGTAATTGGATCGAGAATTAGGAGGATGATGTATATGTCGACATACCCGACTATTGTAATCACTGGTGCTACTAACGGTCTTGGACAATTAGTAGCAATTGAATTAGCCCAACGCGGAGCGCATCTAGTCTTAACAGCCAGAAATGAAAAGCGTGCTGAAACGACTAAAAATGTTCTAAAAGATCTGGCGCCAAGTACAAAGGTAGACTTTTTTTTCGGGGACTTGTCTCTTATGAAAGATGTCAGGCGTATTGGTGATGAAATTAAAGCTAATTATCCAAAGATTGATGTATTAGTGAACAATGCTGGATTACATGGATTTGAACAGCGAATAACCTCAGAGGGTTTGGCAGAAATGATAGCCGTAAACTATCTTGCCCCGTGGCTGTTAACGCATACCCTACTCAATTCACTCATGGAATCCACAAATGCTAGGATCGTCAATGTGGCTTCTGAAGCGTCACGCAACCATGGCGAATTAAAATTACCGGAGGATTTAACAGATATATCTGCATTTACCGCAAGAGGTTCATCTAAGATATACGGAAAGACTAAACTTCTTAATATCATGTTTACAGAAGAACTTGGACGTCAGTTGTATGGAACCGGAATCGTAGTCAACGCACTTAATCCAGGATTTAACGTTACCGGCCTTGGCCGTGAGTTAGGATTTTCTTCAGTACTTGCAAAAATATTGAACGCTTTGCACATCGGAGACCCACGAAGAGGAGCAGAAATTATTATTCGTTTAGCAACAGAATCTCAATATCGAGAAGTGACAGGTGGATATTTTAATGTTGGCACTGGTAAGCCGATTGTGCCGACATATCCTGGTGGGGATAGCAAGATGCAACGCCTACTTTGGAGTACTACTACCGAATTGTTACGGCAAAAAGGGGTTATGGCATGAAATAGGAGCTATTATCAAATAATGCCCTCCAACGAATGGTTCATTTTGTAAACTAAATCTCTCTTTTAACCGATAAATACATATGCTGGTTCTGTACTTAAATATCTCCTCCCATCTTTACATATTCAAGTACAAACGTGTATTTTTCCTAAAAGGGGGCTTCCTATGAACTATCTAGACGAGCATATACTTAGCCTCAAAGCTAAAATGGTGGATCGGAAGACAGCTAATAACGATAATGTGAAATCCATTCCAGCTCAAACTCAGAAATCGGAACAGGACGGTTCCATGTTTGAAGAAACAAAGCTACTTCATATTGAAAACGATTATCTCGCATTGGAGCCCATTACAATACTACACGGAGAAATTGGTTTCTACATTCCCAAGTCCTTTACTCCTATGCCAATGGAGCAAGCTATAATCAAATATCCTTCAGAGCATCGACCAAAGGTCATTTATACCTCATCTGAGGAGACTATCAATATCACCTTTAATCCTACAAATACCGCTCTGGAAGCGGAAGAGCTGCCCGATTTTGTAGAGCAAATGGCGGATATTTTACGGTCTGTACAACCGATTCGCAACTGGTTAGGTACCGAAATGGTTATCAACGGTTCCGGACTTTCAGTTGGGCAGATTCGTTTTGTGGCGGCGGGGATCGACGGTAATTTATACAACGAAATGCTATTCTTCATCCACAATGGACGAGTTGTCATAGGTTCCTTTAGCTGTCTGGAGGTAGATCTCGAAATCTGGTTACCTGTAGCAGAATACTGGGTTCAATCCCTTTCTGTCCTTCCACCCTCCACCTATTCTACAAATGAGAAAGGAATGACTACACCATGAGTCTGGGATACGATCAAATTCACATTCACCCTTATGAACAAATGGATCTAGAAGAGCTTACCTTAACGAAAAAAGTTAACGAGCATACTCGGCTTTATTTTACAGGTGTTATCCCCGAAGACTTGCAAGACAGTTACGTGGAAACGACAGAAAAAAATACCATCATTGAAGTCAGCCAACAAGATGAGTCTGGCGCAAGCAAGCCGTTATTTAGTGGGATTGCCCTCTCGGTCGAGGTAAAAGTCGTGCGAGGTGTGTACTATCTGGAGGTGGAAGCTATTTCCCATACGTACCGGATGGACATCAAGCAGCGTACTCGTTCTTTTCAGTATACGAAAATGACGATTCCTCAAATGCTGGAGCACATAGGTAAGGACTATGAAGGACTGGATGTGATCGACGGGGCTACTGGCGGAGAAGCCATCGGGCGGCTTGCCATTCAGTATCAGGAGACAGACTGGGCTTTTTTAAGACGCATAGCCTCCCGTTATCATACGAGTCTGATGCCTGTAGCCCGTTTTGACAGTCCCAAATTTTATTTTGGTATTGAGGACAGCCCTGCACAGGCGATACTGGATCATACCCGTTATACCGTACGTAAGCAATTGCTTCCTTTTCGTTATTTTCAGGAGAATGAACAGACCAAACTGAGTGAACACGATTTTATTTTTTATGAGGTAGAAACAGATGAGGTACTCGACTTGGGTGCTCAGTTGAATTTTCAGGGGCATAACTTGTATGTCATGGAAGCCTACACCGCCATGAGTCAAGGACTGCTGCGGCATCAGTATGTGTTGGGTTCTTACCAGGGATTTCGGCAAAAAAGCTACTACCAGGATAAGCTGGCAGGAGCCTCATTAAGCGGTGTTGTACTGGACGTACGTCAGGATCAGGTACGCATTCATCTGGATTGTGATGAACAACAAGACGCAAGCAAAGCACACTGGTTCAACTATTCTACTGTGTACAGTGGCGGTGGCCATACTGGCTGGTACGTCATGCCAGAAAAAGGCGATTCCGTTTCTCTCTATTTCCCTGGTAGTCGGGAAGAAGATGGCGTGGCAGGTAGTGCGGTGAGACGGGCAGATCGCAAGAGTACGCATAACCATTTTTCCAATCCACAAATGAAAATATGGCGTACCCCGCATGGTAAGGAAATTCGGCTGGGACCGGATGAACTGGTCGTTACAGGCAAGGACGGCGCTATTTACATCAAACTGGATGATAAAGAAGGCATTCATATCACCAGCAGCAAGCAAGTGAATATTTCGGCAGGAGGCAATCTCAGCCTGTCTGCGGGAAAGACGATGAGTCTGTCCGCAGGTAGTCAGCTCCGTATGGATTGTAACGGCAGTCATATTGAATTAAGCGGGTCAGCGGATATGAAAGGCAGCGAAGTGAAGTCAAATTAAGGATGATTAGCAATGGAAAAGCAAACAGATGTGTTAGATCAGCAACAAGCAGCTCTTCAACAGGCTTGGTCTCTCATTCGCAAAGAATGGGCGTTGAATGTAAATCAAAACAAACACAACGATTACAGCATATAGTAGAACATTTTCGGGCCTTTTGTGAGCTCGTTCGGCAAAAGCAACTCACAGGTCGTAAAGGTCATATCGGTTACATCACCTACTCCATGCTGCGCACCACATGGCTTGAACAGAAGCCCGTTTATCTTGTTGAAGCTACGGATGCCTTATGGATGCTTGATGCTGAACCCGTTCAGTTGGAATACGATGCAAGTTGGATTTTTCTCTATTGGACTCAATTACATGAACAACTTGGGGCTGAAACCTTGAACCAGCAAGTCTCCCTTTCCGAACTTGAATTAGAGCAGATCATGCTGGAAGCAGCGGGATATCTTCATACGATGATCGTTAGTCTGGTTCGTCAGGCTATGAAGCAAGCAGTCCACCTACCAGAGTTTGAGGCGTTGGATCGTGAAGAAGCTTTTGAGATTCGCGTCGGAGAGTATATGGATCATAGTGTCTCCGTGTACCGGGAAGATCGAAGACCCGTGGATGCTAACATCATAAAGTCTTGGCTGGAGGAAAAAGAAGAATCGGCCTACAGCTACCAAGCACTGTCTCAAGTGCAACTGTCGGATGGAGATTACAGTTCCTTGGATTTTCGTTATACAGTCTTTCGCCAGATCGGGATGCAACAAAGCCGATTGCATCACTGTATCCTCGTAGGCACGGTATGGCAAGAAGCTCAGCTAGATGGAACCGACTTTTCGCACAGCCTGCTTCACGGAGCCGATTTCAGTGGCTGTTCCCTGCAAGAGGCTGTGCTGGACGAAGTTATAAGCAATAGCGAATATGGATCGGATGCTTGGCTGGATTGGGAACCGCTAGGATTGGATGGAGTGGATTTTACAAGAGCTAATTTACAGGGAGCTCGTTTTCAACATGCACAGCTTCAAGGAGCTACTTTCCAAGATGCCGCGCTGCAAAGAGCTTTATTTAACGGCGCGGATCTAACAGGTGCCTGCTTTGTAGGAGCTGATGTCACTGACGCTTCGTTTATAGGTGCATGTTTAGTAAAAGCTAATTTTACAGGGGCAAAGCTACACCGGGCAATCTTTACAGATATCCAACTAAGCGAAGCCATTGGTCTTGCTGCTGTAGAAGCACCCCTGGTTACACAGGTAACAGATACAGTGAGTAAGGAGAGTGGGGGTAAATGAGATATTTTCGACTCATGGTGGACGAGCGCGTAAAGCATCGGGTAGAGACTGCGCCCCTGTCTCCCTTGCAGGTGGAAGAACTCCTTTCGGGTCATACCATTCAGGCGGAGGACACTCCCCTGTTTTTAGCAGTACATACAGATCCACGAACCGTATATCCGGATTTTCTGGAGTTCCCTTTGCCACTGGTTTCAGACTCCATGAAAGTCCTGTTGGAAAAATATATGCCGGAGCTGGAATGGAAGGTCGCTATACTTACCGATTTTCAGAAGGCCAGGCAGGATGTGTACTGGATATTGCGTCCACCTGTGGTGGATTGTCTTTCCTCACAAACCAAGTGGTATCCTGACCATACCTTGAAGCAGTTGGTACTTAAACACGGAAAAATCCAATCGTCTATATTTCGGATCGCCGGCTTGTTGGAAGCTCATATCTATATCAATCTCGCGGTAGCGGAAAGTCTGCTGCGTCGTCCATTTACAGGTGTTCGTGTGCAAAAAGTGGAGATGTCCACAAAGGAGGAATAATCCGTATGGAAGAAGCAAGTGTGCAGCCTGGATCAGGTGCGAAAAAAAGCTATGTCGTAGCAGGTGCGATTTTAAGCTGTAGTTATGGTACACAGCCTACGCGTTTGAAGCGCCCTTTTAGCCACGGGGTGTATGTCAAAAATAAAGCCCAGATGAATATTGGAGATTATGTGCCTGGAGTGAACATAAAATCTTTTGGAAATTGCTCCAGTCCGCTGAATCCGGCTGTGCAAGCCAGTGAGATGGTCGATATTTATGGGGTGAAAAAGGCTCCATGTATTCCTGTTCTTACGATGCCTTGGCTGAACGGAAAAAACGACATGCGCATCGAAGGCCAGCCTGCTCTTACACAGAACTGTACGCATCAATGTCTTTATTGCGGGCACATACAAATCGAAAATGACGGTCAAGAGCTGGATTAATTAGTTGCAGCCTACCAAAATAAAAACAAAATGCGTTGGTGAGAGATTGGCTATCTTCATCACCAACGCATGAAATAGGTTATCATCGAGTTGTTCAACATGATTACATTACATTAGGTACCGCAAAAGGTTCGGTATGAGCAGTTGGATTTCTCAGGCAATGTAGAGTAAATAGCCTGTTCGTCAGAATAAGCATAAGGGTTCGAAAGAACTTCAAGGAGTTGCTCCATCACATGGTAGTCTTCTCGTTCCACCGCAGCTTCCAATGCTTCTTCTACTCGGTGGTTGCGCGGGATGATTGCAGGATTGCTGCTGCGCATCAGCTGATGCGATGAATCTTGGGATTCCTGCTGTCTGCCCAGTCTCGCCTGCCACTGCTCGTGCCACTGGGTGAATTCCTCAGTGCTGAACAGAACCGTATCCTCCAGCTTGTCCAAAGTTAGGGCACGGAAGGTATTGGTGTAGTCAGCACGATGCTTCTGCATGATATTCAGAAGATCCTCAATAAGAGATTCATCCTCCTGCTCTTCGTTAAAGATCCCTAGCTTCGCTCGCATTCCTGCAAGCCAGTGACTGTGAAACATTTTTACAAAATCTGAAATTGCATCCTCAGCCAGTGTGACAGCCTGCTCCCTGTTGTCATGCAGCAGTGGCAAGAGCGTCTCAGCAAATCTCGCGAGATTCCACGCAGCAATATGCGGCTGATTGGCATAAGCATAGCGTCCCTGCCTGTCGATGGAACTGAATACCGTCTCAGGATCATAGGTATCCATGAAGGCGCAAGGACCATAATCAATGGTTTCTCCGCTAAGGGTCATATTGTCGGTGTTCATCACCCCGTGAATAAAACCAACCAGCTGCCATTTGGCAATCAGCTCGGCCTGACGCTTAATCACTTCCTGAAGCAGTGAAAGGTAACGGTTTTCGTCATTGGCAACTTCCGGGTAGTGTCTTTCCAATGTATAATCAGCCAGAGCACGGAGATCTTCGGACGTGCCCCATGCTGAGACGTATTGAAAAGTTCCGACGCGAAGATGACTGGCAGCCACACGGGTCAGAATGGCACCGGGCTGCTCGGTTTCCCGGATGATCGTCTCACCTGTGGATACCACCGCCAAGCTGCGGGTGGTAGCAATACCTAGCGCATGCATCGCCTCACTAATGATGTATTCACGAAGCATCGGACCAAGTGCCGCACGCCCGTCACCACCACGGGAGTATGGCGTTCTGCCAGAGCCCTTGAGCTGAATATCAACCCGTTCACCCAAGGGATTGATCTGTTCGCCAAGCAGCAGAGCACGACCGTCTCCTAACATGTTAAAATGCCCGAATTGATGTCCTGCGTAAGCTTGAGCAAGAGGCGTAGCCCCTTCAGGAATTTGGTTGCCGGCCAGCTCCGCTACGCCATCATTCCTTTGCAGCGCCGTGCCGTTCAACCCCAGTGATGCTGCCAACGGATGATTAAGTATAATCAGCTTTGGTGAGCGGACAGGAGTTAGGTTGAGCTTTGTAAGCATGGATTCCGGCAGACGAGAGTAACTGTTGTCGAAGTTCCACCCTATTTTATCTGCTATTTCTTTTCTCTCCGTCATAGTGTCTCCTTTTCTGCTGTGGTATCTTGGATTTTCCCCTTTTAGTTTTTACCTCTGTCCATTTATTATCCACTTTTCACCATGCTATTGTGCTTTTTAGCTTTTAACAACCTTTTTATTGTAATCGATTATCAAACATTAATTGTATTTGAATACCGAACGGGTCTTCAATAATACCGTAGGCTTGGCTAAACATATTATTAGATAAAGGCACGATAATTTTCACGCGATTATCTGTAATTAAGCTATGATAAAAATGTTTAATTTCTTCTAAGTCAGCACTTTGAATACATAATGAAGTGTTATTACCAACTGTATATTTTTCACTGGGATTCATTGTATCTTCTGCTATCATTACTTTTGTTTTTCCGATGGATAAGACAGAATGAGAAATATAATTTTCATTTTCATCCGTAATCTGTATGGAACTGTCACGTTGGGCCATGTCTTGATAGGTAACCAGAAACAATTCCTCTGCGTTGAAGTGTTTTTTGTAAAAATGTATAGCTTCCTTTGCCTTTCCGTTCATGGATAAGAAAATAGCTACTTCCAGTGTTGCACTCATGATATCAATCTCCTTTATATATAATCTTAGTCAGGATTTTGTAAAATCCTCAGGTAGATATCTTATGAATTTGATATATTCCCTTAAGCTTATTATCATATAAAAAGGTATCAAAACATGACACCTTTATAAGGAGGTTTAGATGAAGAAATCAGAAAGATTAAATGATATGATCAGATACTTAAACAGTCGAGAGTTCTTTAATTTAAATGACCTGATGGATAAATACCATATTTCAAAAAGTACAGCTCTACGTGATATTCATTCATTAGAACAATTAGGTATGCCTATTTTTTCGGAACATGGCAGACATGGGCGATATGGTATCTTAAAAAATAGGTTGTTATCTCCCATTATTTTCACGATGGATGAAGTATATGCTCTGTACTTTGCAATGTTGACGTTAGAAGCTTATCAATCCACCCCCTTTCATTTAAGTATTAATAAACTCAATGAAAAGTTTGAACACTGTCTTTCTAAAACACAAATAGACCAGATTCATAAAATGAAAAAGGTCTTACAATTTGAAGTATATCAGCATACTCATGTTAGTCGTTATTTAGATAAAATTCTAACAAGCATTCTTAATGAGAGTACCTGTAAAGTTAAATATGTAAAAAATAATCAGAAAAAAAGTTACTATATTCAATTTTTCAAAATTTCCGCTAAGTTTGGTCAATGGTATGCTACTGGCATAGAGTTAAATACGAATAAATATAGAGTTTTCAGATGTGATCGAATAACCTTAATAGAAGAAGAGGAGAGCAATTCTGACTTTTCTATAGATGAGCTCCTTAATCGTTCATTAGAAATGTATCAATCCGAGAAGAGCATTGACTTTGAAGTAGAGATTGTAGAACAAGCGAAGGACATTTTCTATAAAGAACATTATCCCTCTATGAAAATAGAAAATGGTGATAAGACAGTCATTAAGGGATTCTATAATCCTGGAGAAGAAGAGTTTATCGCTCATTATTTTATGAGATATGGTCATTATGTACGATCTGTGAAGCCTGAATCTTTAAAACAGATTATTAAAGAAAAAGTTGAGCATCTCTTGAACCACTATCAAAAATTATAAGATCATCGAAGGTTTGTTCAACATTTCCTCTACCTTTTAGCAAGGAAAAGAAGGATCAAGCTCCTTTTCCTTGCTAACGATGACATTTGAATTATGGCTTCCGTTTGGCGATAACAGCATAGGAGACCGTTCTTGTGAATCCAGTTGGATTCCATGCAGTAAAGAACCATCTGTCTTCCGCCGCAGAATAGTTATCGAGAAGAAACCCTTGCTGATTTCCAGAGAAAATCCATGAACCGCTAATCAGATTGTAGGCGTTACCGTTAATCGTAGTGCTTCTAAAGCTATTTGGGGGGATAGTAACCGCAGCGAAAGTGAAACGCGCAAATCCATCTCCAAGTTGAGTTACACGAATGGCTTTTTTAAGATTCATAACCACGTGACTTCTTTTTTTTAACTTTCTTCCCAACTTGGCTTCCGCATTTTTAATTTTCATTAAGGTTGCCTTTCTCAAAGAAATCATCTCCTTCATTGTTTTACTTATAGTTAATGATGGAGTAGATACTTTTGAATGGACAAAATCCCCGGTAAATTGGCTGGATTTTCTGGAGGTGCTAAAACAAAGAGCCCTTCCTTAAATAAAGGAGGGCTTGACACCGCTACTCTTATTATTTTCCGTTTCTATACCGATTTTGTTAAGCCAATACGAGTGATCATGGTGTCATACGGATCTAATTCCATCGTTTGTTTGCCATATTCCGTATCAACCGTCGTTCTTTGAAGTTGATCGCTATTGTTAATAACCACCAACATTTTACTTTCTGGATAATAAGCACACTCTGTATATAGGTTATCCGTAATGTACTTCGTTTCATGTAACTCATTACCTGCAAAGCGAATCATATTCAGCAACAACCTTGTGTTTTCCCAGCTGAATTCGAATGAAGGAAGGTAAATTCCCTTTCCTTTACCGAAGGCATGTGTAGACAGTGTTATCATACCACTTGCTTCCTCCACTACCGCAGCTGACCCATCCGTAAGATAAATGCTATTCTTTGGCGTTATACTTGCCCCCTCAGGCACCAAACCATACTCATCCCTAACCTCATATGTCCATCTTCCATGACCTACCCTGGAGCCTGTATCCTCATCCAGTCCGAGAACATGCGCCATTCTAAAAAAGCTGTCGTGACCTTCTACCGCCGAAGGCTGATTGATGCCAATAAAGATACCACCTTCGTAAACCCATTGGGTCAGTAAGTCCACACACTTGTTGTCATTCCAGTACTCCCCACCACTCCATGCTGAACCAGCAGAGCCGGCATTGATCACTACATCACAATCCTGTAGAATTCCCTGACGGATATCTTCAAAGTCAATGAACTGCACTTCAATCGGCAATCCAGATAAAGCTTCATTGACATGAATCAAATCATGCATATACGTTTCATGGAAATGTCCGGACAAGGTCCACGATCTCAATTTCCCCCAGCTATGCAGAATAGCTACCTTCGTCTTCATTTGATAGGGTTTGCCTTCATGATGTAGTTCTTTAATTTCTCTGAATTCATTGGCAATCTTTTCGATGTAATCGCAAAAATCCGGGTAAGGCTCTACAAGGTGCAAATATCCGCCCAATCCAATCCGGTCAATAGGCTCCCGCAGCAAGGCGCGCCGGATATTAATCCAATACTTTTTGGCATCCAGCGTGGGGTCGCCCCCCTCCATAAAGGTAGGAAGCCCGCCTAAGCCAACCGGAAATAAGTATGGATGCAGCCGAATCTCATGCGTATTCACTTTCACACCTGAACACAGCCTCGCCTCATAACCTGAGAACACACATTTGATCAATCCGTCAAAACCAAGCTCTTGGAAACGGTCATTATAGGGCTCCATACCAACCCAACTGTCATCATAAAACACATAGGCCAGCTTGTCGTGCTTATGCACAATATCAATTAATTTCTTGCCAAATTCGATTACAAAATCATTGATAAATGCCATCCAATCCAGCTTGCGCTGCTCAGCCGGGATATGACTGACGTGGTATTTCCCGCCATTCACAAAATCCTCGGCAGTCATCGAATACCCGTATTTCTTGGCAAACAGATCAAGCGCCCTTGAGCTTACCGTAAAATCGTATGAACCCCAGTCAGAGAACAGATGGCGATTGCGCTCACTACTGCCCCAGATCCAGGCGAAATTATAAAATAAGGAAGTGAACCGAACAACCGTGGTCTCCTTATGCTGAAGGCACCAATCTTCCATCCAATCCAGCAGATACTGTTGCGTTTCTGCATAGATAGGATCAATCTGCATCAAATGCTCTTTGTCCCAATGATTCGTGGTGTGATTGTACATGGAAATCTCTTCCCAGATCCGGTAGGCCATAAAGCTTACCGTGTATTTATGCCAAGGAACAATTCCGGTAATGACCACGTTTCCGGATTCCCTTTCATAATTCCACTGTTCTCTTGGAACTTCCTCTCCGGTCGTTCTGTCAAAAACCTGCCAATAGTTAAACGCTTCTTTGGAATCATTCACTTTGAACTGTTCAGCAAAAAAATCCTCCATCAGATAGATGGATACATAATCTTGTACAGCTACCTTTGGATTTGTCATTAAAAAACACTGCTGTAGCTTATCTAGATTGTGGGACGCCCACTCGTTATGATCTCTGATGATACAGATTGTAGAATAAATGCCGTATCCAGCATTTATAATCTCATCGGACAATTGCGTGCCGTCACTGTCACGGATGACATCGGCACCCCACCGTTCAGCTAATTTCAGGGTCAGCGCCTCATAACCGGATTCTCCCGGTAGTGTAAAGGCCCCCGTTGTTTGTTTGGACAACTTGGTTCCCTCCTAATTCAACATATCAGACAGAAAGGCCAATGCCAGGCCTTGACCCCAGCCCTGAATCCAGTCTTTTGGAATATTGCGATACCCATCCCGATCTTTCATGACCGCTGTGCCGCCCGACACACCTAGTACCCGTCCGTCCTCGCTGATATGGTTCAAGATGCCCTCCAATGCCTTTTGCACGTATTTGGTATGCAGCGGATTGCCGTTATTGATCATGGCCGCCGCGATACCGCAAGATGCCGACACTTCTTCATAGGACTCCTCGTCATCCAGTACCGTCCGCCACAAACCATTCTCCGTTTGAACACCCTTTAGTGCCGCCAGTTGATCCCGAAGCGAACACTCTACGTCCATGCATTGCGGATACAAGTACCAGTCTTTTAAATGAATTTTGACTTGCGACATGGTATATGCTCCCCAAGCATTCGCTCTCCCCCAGAAAAATCCGGACATGTGATCCTGCTTGACATTATTGTAGCCATGGTACCAGAGACCGCTACTCGGGTCTTGCAGGTATTTGATATGCCAGTAATATTGATTTAAGGCGTCCTGGATCATGGCCTCATCCTTTAATTTGGTTCCTACACGCAGCAGAAAAAATGCCGCCATAAACAATGTGTCCGCCCATGCCTGTTCCGGAAAATCATTAGCCACGGATACCGTATGCTGCAAAACATGGTCTCCGAACCGGAGAGCATTGTTTTGGATGTAATCCACCTTGCTCATCACAATATCCCAATATTTTGAATCTCCTGTTTCTTCATACAATGTGATCAGCATATGGCCCATAGCACATGTGTTTACCGTCCAGTGCGGCAGACCCAGCTCGATATATTCATCTGCCCACTGCACAAGCATATTCAAATACTCTTTATTTCCTGTTTTTGTATAGGCTCTGGATACACCATAATAAGCCACACCGCAAGGCCAGTCCCACGTCAAATCCATCGCCATGGTTTTTCTGACGACTTTGTCGATAACTTTTAATATCTCTTCCTTGTCACAAACCAATTGAAGCATCTTTATTCCCCTCTCTTAGCGCCCACGCTCCCAAAAGCGCTTGAGAGCTGTTCGTCACTATTTTGAAAACGCTTTACTTATTCCATTCTACGCAGTAAAATAGTCTCCATCTAAGCATATTCGCAACAAAACTGCGCATTTCCAATCATTTATGTGAGGATTTTACAAAATCCTGATGTATATCTGCTGGTTAAAACCAAAGTCAAGGGGGTATTGAATATGCCCAGAAAAAAGAAGCCCGTTATAGAATATCGACACTATAGCTTGCCCATAAATTTCCCTGTCTTGCTATTAAGCGGTGAACGTTGGAAGATTTCTGATATTAAAAGTGAGCATCTCCATTTCCATAACCATTTGGAGATTGGTATATGCTATTCAGATAGCGGCGTCATGGAGATCAAAGGAGAATCTGTACCCTTCAAAGCCGGCGATGTGACCTTCATCCCCAGGTATCTTCCTCATACCACGTATAGTTCGCCAAATACAGCCAGTCTGTGGTCTTATATCTTTTTTTCACCAGAGGATCTCTTTCAACATTCATTTAAAAGTGCTTACAGCAACTTCGAACCAAATTTGTGGGTGGTGAAGGGAAAAAACTGTATATTGAATAAGGAGCAGTATCCCAAGGTTTATACACTTGCAACTTCGATCGTAGAAGAATTAAAACAGCAGAATCCTTACTATCAGGAAAGTGCCTATGGCTTATTGCTATCCCTTTACATAGAACTCCTTAGAATTCATTCCAGGAATGAACTGTTGGCAGATCAAGAAACAGAGCATAGCCTGAAAAACGATTTTGTCATTTCTCCGGTTTTGGAATACATCACGAAAAACTATATGAACCCCATTACGATGGATTTTTTGGCCGACCTGTGCCATTTAAGTACAACTCATTTTCGAAGAAAATTCCATGAAATTATGGGGACGTCGCCTCTCGATTTCCTAAACAGCACCCGAATCGAAGAGGCTTGCAAGCAGTTAAAAAGCACGGAGGATTCTATTCTTTCGATCTCCGAACAAGTCGGTTTTCACTCCATTTCCAGCTTCAACCGTTGCTTCTCCAGGCTTATGGGAAAGCCGCCAAAAGAATGGCGTAAAGGGGCACAATCTGAAGCGCAATCTGCGAAAGCGTCTATACTGGAGTTTACGGGATGGGTTTAGCATAACAGCAGAAATAAACTTGATAAAACGAACTCAACATCATGAATATGGATTAAACCTGAGCCATATAAATATAGTCTGCATGTGGAGCCTAAAAATAAACGTAATGATGAAATCGGTGAATCTCACAATATGACAACAGATGTTATATTATACTTTGGTTGAAGTTAAACAAAGGAGATGCTTATGATGAATCAAGAACTAAATCAACAATTAGGTGAGATTATTGAGCAGTTCATACATTCATTTATAGCAGAAAACAATAACATTCGATCTCAAAAAGTAATCAACACTGCAGATGGGGATACAATAGCTCATTTAAGGGGAATTGGTTTTCCGAAAAAAGGAAGACCGATACAAGAGGTCGTCGATGAAATGAGGAAAAACGTCTATCCTCACCAAACCTTCATGCAACACCCTCGCTTTTTCGCATTGGTTCCTGGTCCAATGTCTCTTTACTCGTGGTTAGGAGATATCATGACTAGCGCCTATAATACCCATGCCGGAAGCTGGATGCTGAGTTCGAGCGCAAGCCTTTTAGAGGGGGAAGTGATACGGTGGATGTGTGACCAAGCAGGATATCCCAATACTGCTGGAGGCTTATTTCTGTCGGGCGGATCGCTGTCGAATTTGACCGCTTTAGCGGCTGCACGCAATGCAAGGTTATCCGAGCAGGAATATGCCATTGGAACTGCTTATGTTTCAGATCAAACTCATTCATCGGTCGCCAAAGGGCTACGCATCCTCGGATTCCGTAGTGATCAAATCAGAAAGGTTCCAAGTGATAAAAATTTTTGTATAGATGTTTCAGCCTTAGAGAAAAAAATAATGGATGATCAGACGGCTGGCATGAAACCTTTTGCGATCATTGCCACGGCAGGCACAACCAATACAGGAAGCATTGACCCGCTAAACGAAATTGCTGACCTATGTGAAAAACATAATATTTGGTTGCACGTGGATGGAGCTTACGGTGCGTCAATTTTGGCTTCTTCGAAATATAAGTCTCTTTTGAGCGGGATATCGCGTTCAGATAGTATCACCTGGGATGCACACAAATGGCTAATGCAGACCTATTCCTGTAGCGTGGTTTTAGCCAAAGATAAGCAGCAACTCAAAAACTGCTTCAGCACACGCCCAGAATATTTGAAGGATGCCGAGACTAATGAAGAATATATTAATTATTGGGATTTGGGTCCAGAGTTAACCCGGCCTGCTCGAAGTCTGAAACTATGGGTGACACTGCAAGCTTTAGGCACGAATGCTGTCGGTGAAGTTATAGAGCATGGAGTTCAACTCGCAGAATGGGCTGAAGATGAAATCAAAAAACATAATCATTGGGAAATTGTATGCCCCGCACAATTAGCGATTGTTAATTTTCGATATGCACCACCTGGGCTATCCGACCAGGAATTAGATCCACTCAATAAAAGGATCTCCCAAGAAATGGTGACGAACGGGTACGCCACAGTGCTTACGACACAACTCAATGGAAAAACGGTTCTCAGAATCTGCGCAATTCACCCGGACACTACGGAAGATGAGATAAGAAATACAGTTCAGCTTTTATCGAATATAGCAAGATCATTGAATGAGAGAAAAGTTTTTTTGCGATGAAAAATTTTGAAACTAATTGCTACGATTTCTGTAAATAAGCGAAAATATTCAGCATCACACAAATAAGAGGGGCACGCCGCCCCTCTTTGCTGTTTTCCCAGACATCCAAATTATTTGCCATTGTGCAATGCAGCAACAATGAACAGCACTCAACCCTAAAACGACTTGCCCCCATCAATGAAAGTTATTTATTTTCATAACGTATTACGCCGTAGTTCATAAAAATACTGCACAATGGGATGCTTTAACTTCATCTTCTCGGTCATGTTTAATATTCGCTTTTTTCCAACTCGTCTGTCCACTAAAGCTAGAATATTCAATAAGATATCATTACTCTCTAAGCTTTCCTCTATAGAAGTAGTTAAAAATTTATTAGCTACAACATTAAAATTAGACTTGCTTAATGAGGCCTGTGCTGATAAAAGATCCTTTGCATGTTCTGATATTTTTCTACCTCTTGCAATTACTTGTAGACGATCCTCCGGAACGTTCCCATTAGTATCTTTTCTGACCGTTTCAATTTCTTCATTGCTGATAGGAACTTGGATATCTGGATCATTCTTGATTTCCAACTCCGTCTGATACCATTTGATCGGACTAGTGATATCATTCATATTGAGTATGTTCTTCTTATCTACAGTTATATAACAAATTCCAGACTTATCAGGCAGATAACGGTAACTGGTCGCTCGGTATTCGACCCTTCCGTCTAACGCAGGACAGCGGAAGCTCTCCAGTTGTTGCTTCAATTTACTCCAGGACATATATCCTCCTATGTTTTCAATGCCTACTAACAGCCGCCCCTCAACTTGGCAATTTAATTTCCACGTTCCTCTACCTCATCATGATCCTTGCTTCCAAACTCATCAAGCAATGTACGCACTTCACTTGTTGATTTGGCGTTCATTAAGCTGTTTCTGAGTTCACTTGCCCCTCGGAATCCACGGACATATATTTTGAAGAAGCGGGCGAGAGGGCTGAACGAACGTGGCTCCTGCGCTGAATAATGATCATGGAGATCTAGATGAAGCCGCAGCAGTTCAAGCAATTCCTCACTGCTGTGTTCCTTCGGCTCCTTCTCAAACGCAAATGGATTCTGGAAAATACCACGCCCAATCATAATGCCATCCACACCATATTGCTCAGCGAGCTTCAAGCCGGTCTGACGGTCCGGAATATCTCCGTTAATGGTCAGCAGTGTATCTGGTGCCACCTCATCACGAAGTTTCTTAATCTCCGGAATTAGTTCCCAGTGAGCGTCTACTTTGCTCATTTCCTCTCTTGTCCGCAGATGAATGGACAAATTCACAATGTCTTGTTTCAAAATATGGGTTAACCAGTCGCGCCATTCGTCTACGGCAGTGAAACCGAGCCTTGTTTTTACACTCACGGGCAATCCCCCGGCTTTGGCGGCCTGAATGATATCCGCTGCGATTTCGGGATGGCAGATCAGGCCGCTTCCCTTCCCATTCTCGGCTACATTCGCTACAGGACAACCCATATTAATATCGATGCCTTTGAAGCCTTCTTTCGCCATACCGATGCTCATTTCACGGAAATATTCCGGCTTATCTCCCCAGATATGGGCCACCATGGGCTGTTCATCCTCTGTAAAAGTCAAACGCCCGCGTACACTTTTGTTCCCCTCCGGGTGACAATAACTCTCTGTATTCGCAAACTCCGTAAAAAACACATCCGGTCTGGCTGCTTCACTTACGACATGGCGAAACACAACATCCGTCACATCTTCCATCGGTGCCAGTATAAAAAAGGGTCGTGGCAACTCACGCCAAAAATTATTCGTCATATCAAAAACTCCTCTATAAATACCAGGACAAATCTTTGGTCCCAAAATGGTAAAGCTAATCTGTTCATGTCCTTGCTTCTTCTTCACATATATCATGTTTAAGCAACGTAGTTCAAACGGCAGTATATGTTAAGCATAGACATCTAAATGAGTATATCATACCCAAGAGAGGAGCAGACTCCCCAAAAGACTCGCAAAAAAAGGAAGAGCGCAGCCCCTCCTTGCCATCTTCTATAACGTACTGCACCGCAGTTCATAGAAATACTGCACGGCATAACTTCCCCCAGCCTACGTCGTTCCCATGCGAATAGCTTAAAAAAAGAGCCGAGGAATAATATCCTTGACCCTTTTCGTCAATTTCTACACATGAATACCTAAAATTTTCAGCTGATGCCACACGAGCATATTTATCAACATCTACACGATTTAGGTACGTTTCGATAATCTTATTGATGTTTTTATCAGTAAGTTTGTTTTGATTTTCACCTTTTTCAAACGCCAATACACCTCAACTATTAGCCTTTTCTGACCAACAGCGCAACACTCTCCACATGAACCGTATGCGGAAACATATCTACAGGCTGTACTTCCACTGTTTTATACCCGCCATCCTCCAGTATCTTTAAATCCCGCGCCAGTGTGCTTGGGTTACAGGATACGTACACCACACGTTCTGGCTTCATCTCCAGAATGGTGTCGAGCAGGCGTGGATCACAGCCCTTACGGGGCGGATCGACAACGATAACATCAGCTGTGATCCCTTGCTCTTTCCATGCAGGAATGACGTCCTCGGACGCGCCTACCTCAAACTTCACATTGCGCATTTCGTTCAACAGCGCATTACTCCGTGCATCGTCGATGGCTTCTTTGACGATCTCCACCCCATACACCTTGTCAGCATGCTGAGCGAGGAACAAGGAGATCGTGCCGATGCCGCAATACGCATCAATCACCGTTTCTTTGCCTGTGAGCCCGGCATATTCGACGGTTTTGCCATACAGCACTTCCGTTTGTACGGGATTCACCTGATAAAAGGATCTCGCAGAAATCGCAAACTGTACGTTTCCAATGTAGTCGTAGATCACGTCACGACCCCACAGTACACGAGTCTCGTCGCCAAAAATAACGTTCGTTCGCTTTGTATTCACGTTCTGGCATATGCTTGCCACGTGTGGAATATGCTCACGGATACTGCCGATCCACGCATCTGCATGCGGAATATCTCGTCCATTCGTGACGAGCACCAGCATCATTTCACCCGTGCGAAAAGCGGTCTTTACAACGACATGGCGCAGTAGCCCACGTCCGGTTTCTTCATTATATGCACTGATGCCCAGCATTCGGCCAATCTCTTTCACACGTGCGACAACTTCGTCATTACGCTCGTCCTGAATGAGACAGGTGTTCATATCCACAATGCGATGGCTGCCACGTGCGTAGAAGCCACCGACAAGCCCGCCCTCTGTGACACCAATCGGCACCTGGGCTTTGTTGCGATATCGCCAAGGCTCACTCATACCGAGTGTAGGATGCACGACTACGCCATGTACACGCGATATGCTGTCGGCATTTCCATCCGCATTCATGGCCGAATCAGCAGTCGTGACTGTATCGGCCTCACCATCTGTATCCGCAGAAGCAGCCAAGACCTGTGCAGTATGCTCACTGGGCTCTGTAGCCACACTCAGCTTCCCGATACGCTCCAGCACATCCACGACATGCTGGCGTTTCCAGCTGAGCTGCGCTGCGTAGCTCATGTGCTGGATCTGACAGCCACCGCATTGATCGTAGATAGCGCACGGAGCTGCAATCCGGTCAGGGCTAGCCTGCGTGATATCCAACAGCTTGGCATAGCCATACTGCTTTTTCGTTTTCAGCACCTTTACCCGTACCTTTTCCCCCGGTAACGCACCCGGAACGAACAGCGTAAAACCCTCAACACGTCCTACACCCTCGCCATCGTGGTTCATGCCGATGATGTCTATCACAGCCTCATCGTTCTTTTGCACAGGCAGATCGCTACGCTCTACAATTGACCGGTTACGATTGGAAGCATCATGACTTCGTCCACCGTTGGAAGAAAGACGAGTATCTCGTCCGTTCTTTCTCTTCTTCCGATCCGAATCATTCATATTTTCATTCACATTTCCATTTTTATATTTGATTTCGGCTTGAAGTAACCCATTTCCAGCTCTAACTTGAGACTGTTCCGGTTCGCTCTCTCTTGTCGCCTTCATAGTCTTTTTGTGCTGATTTCCTTGAACAGGAGTTGCTGTTGCTGCATTCCGGCGGCTTTTTCCACGTCCGCTACGGTTATTCGTCATGATTGTCACTTCTTTCTGATCTTCTTTTTATGCGGTATTTTCCTTCGGACGTCTAATTAGAATGGTCATCTAAACATACAAACATCAACTCGAAAATGCCGTTACTCCCCACGGAGAACGGCAAGAACCAATATGTTCACACAAAAAAACAACTACCTACTCTGCATTCCATATACTATATTGCGTTGCCGTCCGGAAGCAGAAGTATTTCCTCATCATTCCTCACCGGAAAACATTCAAATGATGCGGTAAATTCCGGAAGGTCGCTGGCAAGGTGCCCCCTAATTCGCCATCCAGGTTAAGCTGGACATAGCCAGGTGAGGTCACTTCCATGTAATCTGTTTTGAAATAAACAATCTTCTTGTCCTGCAAATGCTCACCACGTAGCGCGAGTGTTACCAATCGGATCATTTCCGCCAGATTGCATTTCCGCACAGCGATGACATCGAGCAGCCCATCATCTATTGTCGCCCCGGGAGCAAGCTTTTCAAACCCACCCACCGAATTCGTATTTGCAATCAGGAAGAGCATAAACTCGTCGTGGATCACTTCCTGACCCGATGCCTTGATGATCAGCTCCTGTGGTGCAAGGCTGACCATCTTCTCCATACCTTTAAAATAATACGCCAACTGGCCAATCATCGTTTTGAGCTTGCTCGGAACTTCATACGTAAGCTCGGTTAAAGTTCCCCCGCCTGCAATGTTGATAAAGTAGCGGTCATTCGCTTTTCCGATATCCAGTGGCTTCGGATTTTGACGAATAACGAGGTCGCAATAATCCTCCCAGTGCTTGGGGATGCCCAATGCTCTGGCGAAATCATTCGTCGTCCCCAGAGGAAACACACCTAGGGGCGGGCGGTTTTCTCTTTCAGCCATGCCGTTAATGACCTCATACAATGTACCGTCGCCACCAGCGGCGATAATCATGTCATACCCACGCTCAATGGCCTCTATTGCCGCACGTGTTGCGTCCCCTTCACCCGTAGTTGCATGGCAAGAGGCTTCAATACCACCTTCATCCAGGCGCTGCAAAACATCCGCAAGACGACGCTTCATTTCCTCACGCCCAGAGGTCGGATTATAGATTAATCTAGCTCTTTTCATTCCGTTACGCCACCCGTATATTTAATGATATTTATATTCACATCGCAGTTCATCATATTCAGTCTGTACAAAATATCATCATACTGGAAAAAGACCTCTTTTACAATAAAAGAAGCCAGACTTCGCCCAAATAAGGAAATTTAAGGCTTAAATGACGTTATAGCCGAACCAGACTATCTATTACTTGACCTCGCTTGCTTCTGCATGCTTTGCAATAATTCATGAATTTGCCTGTCTATCCAGCTTGTGAGCAAAGGATGCGGCAATAAAGGATCTCCCGAATAACGGTATTCGAGCCCCTGCAAGCGTTTAGGAATTATGTGACTTGTAAAATATCCCGAACTCAAAAATAGCGGCGCCACAATAACATCATGACCCCGATCCTGATTCCAGTACGCTGCCTTGTCGTACACACTCTCGGGATTTAGCAAAGCGTAGTCCGTGATGATACCACTCACGTTTTGCACCGTACGGGCCAACGAAGAAATCCCCTGCTCCCAGCGCTGAAAAAAGCCGTTGTGCACACTGCCGTGACCTACGAGTAAAATAACCTCTCCCGCAGGATCGGCCGACAGCAGGCGAACCTTGTCCCACACCATGTGAGCAACATCTTCTCCGTCATCCAGCGGGCTACCAAAATGCACTCGGGCTTTCAATCGAAACGGCTCCAAATCTGTTTCTTTGTCCGGCGCATCTTTGACACCCAGCGCATAGCTAATCTCATCTACATGCGTACTGCCTGATGACACAAACAAAGGAATAACCAATATATCTGTTACACCCAAGGCTTCCAGACGGTCAATACCATTTTGAATCAATCTTTCTTTAACCGTTTCCAAAAATGAAACCTCTACCGGTATTTCTTCCGGCAAATGAAGCTTTGCAACTGCCTGATCCACCTGTTCTACCCAATATGGCTCCCTAGAGCCATGGCTGATGACCAGTATCCCAGGGCTCCGCATTAGCGTCCCAGACGTTCCAGAGTCATTTTGTACCCGTCATTACCGTAGTTCAGGCAACGTTTAACACGTGAAATGGTAGCTGTACTGGCTCCTGTCTCTGCTTCAATCTGATTATATGTGCTGCCTTTGCCTAGCATACGGGCAACCTCCAGACGTTGGGAGAGGGATTGAATTTCGTTAATCGTGCACAGATCATCAAAAAACACATAGCATTCTTCCAAATTTTTAAGAGTTAAAATAGCTTCGAACAATTGATCAATACTTTTATCATTAAGCTTTTTAAGCTGCATGGATTATCATCTCCCAAGGTTACGATCTCTCCTCATTGTACCTGAGGAATAGTCAGTTTTTCAAGCATTAACGGTTTCACGCATTACAGAACAACATTATGATCATAGAAACATACCGTACGAATGCCCAAATCCGCTTTTATACCTGATTTCGGGACACGCGCCTAAACCCACTGTGCGTTTGTAACATACAGTAGAGTATCAACCTGCAAAGGAATGTGATCTCATGCCTGGACATTACTATCATCGGAGGGCGCAAACGCGTGCCATTTCCGATCCGTATAGTTCATCTCCTTATCCTGGACTCGATCCATACAGCGAGGTTCCGCAAGTCGATTCCTCCGCACTGGTTCCTTACGAGGCGCCAGCGAGTATAACAGACTCTGCCGTGGTTACGCCAGACCCCGCCCCTGCCAAAGGAGGACTGCTTGGCGGCCTTGGCAATCTTGGTAATCTCAACGATATTAAAGGTATTATTGACCGTATGGGCGGTATTGACGGGATTGTTGCTACGGTCGGCAAGGTACAAAAGATCATGTCTAGCGTACAGCAATTTGCTCCGATGGCAAAACTGATTATGGGCTCGCTCCCAGCATTCAACAAAAACGCAAGCAAAAAATCTACAACACAAATTACTGAGGAACTGGATGAATATACACCACCACGCCGACGCCGGAAAAAGACACAGCGCAAAAGTACCACTACCCCGCGCAGACGTCCGCGCAAACGCACAAGAAAGTAGACTATACTATTTGAACCAGCCTCGGCGCATAAACCAGACCACCATGGCAACACTCAACAAAAACATGAAGAACAGTACGCCAAAATATCCATATTTCCAGCCCAACTCGGGCATATTCGAAAAATTCATACCATAGATTCCTGCAATCAGCGTCAAGGGCATAAAAACGGTCGTAATTACGGTTAGCGTCTTCATAATTGAATTCATGCGGTTGGAATTGAGCGATATATAACTGTCTCTCAGGTCGGCTGTCATCTCGCGGTCGGCCTCCAGCATGTCTGTCAACTTCAATAAATGATCATATATATCGGTAAAATAAGCCATATGATCTCCTTGGCCCTGCACATGCTGCGAATTCAAAACTCGGTACATCAGATCACGCATGGGTACAATGGTACGGCGCAGCTTGAGCAGCCTGCCACGCAGGTCAAACACCTGCTTCATTAATTCCTCTACGGATTCGCGACCGCCCAAGCCCTCCAGCTCAGCCAATTCGTCCTCAATCATAAAAAGGCTCGGAAAATAGTTATCTACCAGCTTGTCCATCACTGTGTAGGCTGCAGCCAGCGGTCCTCGCGACCATATTTTGCGTTCATTCGCATGCTGGACAATCCGCTCCCAGGCTTGATCCAGCTCCTCTAACTCATGATGGTGATATGTTACCAAAAAACGAGCGCTGATAAACATATCCACTTCTTCCGCAGCTAACGTATCTACATCGAGCGCATGCACGACCAGAAACTGCACATCCTCGTAATAATCCAATTTGGGACGTTGCAGAACATGCATACAATCCTCCACAGCCAATGGGTGAAAATGAAAATAACTTGTCAGCAGCTCCGTCTCGCGATCTGTAGGCTCGCTAAAATCTACCCACATCCATATGTAATCCTCCATGACGATCTGATCCAATGGTTTTCCCACTGTTACCTGATGATCATGGCCTATAGCCAATGTACGTATCACCGTACGTCCCCCTCGCTTACACTTCCGTCTGATATGTTATTTATATTTTATATAAGCCAATCAGCATTATACAAATCTCACGCTCTACATTTCCATACACTAAATAAGAAAAGGATATCTCAGGGTCAACAAGCCATCCCAAGATATCCTTTATCCTCGTGCAGAGCAGTTCTTATCTTCAAAGCAAGCCTTCCACTTCAGAATTTTGCAAAATTCTCACTTATGAAAATAAACATCATAAGCCACTAAGCGGTCGGAGGCTTACCTCGCCCCTCGGCGCAGCAAGCAAAGCGCTGCGCCAATTCCGCTGCCTATACTCACTCATTTAAAAGTGGGGCAGGCTTTTGCGAAGAAAGATGCAGATTTAGCGAGTAGTATCGTAGCGGGCCATTTGAATCTGGAGAAGCGAAGCGTTCGCCTTTGTCCTAGAATTTTCACCTTATAAGGTCTTTTATAAATCGAAAAAATTCAAGAACAACAGCGATCGAAAGATCAAATGGAACGCGGAGCGGTCTCACACTACGTCCTCACCTGCACTCACGGCAAACCTTGCCCACTTACAATACTTTTTCTAAGAAACTAATAGTCCGTTCATTTTTCGGATTACCAAATACCTCTTGTGGCGTTCCTTCTTCTACGATGTAACCACCGTCCATAAAAACAACACGGTCGCTTACTTCGCGTGCAAAACCCATCTCATGCGTTACGATCATCATCGTCATGCCTTCACGCGCCAGATCATTCATTACGCCAAGCACTTCGCCCACCATTTCAGGATCGAGCGCCGAGGTAGGCTCGTCGAACAGCATAATGTCTGGGTTCATGGCCAGCGCACGTGCAATCGCCACACGCTGCTTCTGACCGCCGGAAAGTTGTCCTGGCAGTGCATCTGCCTTATCGGCCAACCCCACACGATCCAGCAGCTTCATGGCCGTTTCCCGGGCCTCTGCCTTGGACTGCTTCCCCAGTTCAGTCGGCGCGAACATAATGTTCTTAAGCACGGTCATATGCGGAAACAGATTGAAGTGCTGAAATACCATACCTATATTTTCACGAACTTTGTTAATGTCCACGTTTTTGTCACTCAAGTTGTAGTCATCGACAATGACCTCACCTGCGGTAATTTCTTCAAGCATGTTCATACAACGCAAAAACGTACTTTTCCCCGAACCAGACGGGCCAATGACACACACAACTTCGCCTTCACGTACTTGCATGTCGATGCCTTTTAGCACTTGATTACTACCATAGCTTTTTTTCAGGTTTTTAACGATAATTTTACCCACGGCGAACTCTCCCTTCAAGACGGTTGGAAATTTTGGTCAGGACTGTAATGACGATAAGATACATCACCGCTACTACCAGCCAAATATCAAAGGATTGGAATGTCCGCGCAATAATGATCTTACCCGATTGGGTCAATTCGACCAGACCGATAACAGACAAAATGGACGTATCCTTCAACGTAATAACCAACTGATTGATAAACGACGGGATCATGATTTTCACAGCTTGTGGCAAAATGATTTTAAGCATAGCCGTCCGATAGGGTAGACCAAGCGAACGGGCTGCTTCCATTTGTCCCGGATCAATGGACTGAATACCACCACGGATAATCTCAGTTACATACGCACCCGCATTCAGGGATAGCGTCAATACAGCCGCAACAAAAAGTGGCATTTTGAAGTCCAGTGCCTGTGGAATACCAAAGTAAATAAAGAAAGCAAGCACGATCAGCGGAATACCGCGGAATATATCGACGAAAACAGTTGCAATACCACGGAACACCTTGTTATGGCTTACTTTCATAAAGCCAAACACCAAACCTAGGATAAAGGCTACGAGTAAAGATACAAGTGTGTACAACAACGTATTTCCCATGCCTTTAATCAGCGAAGGCAGCGAAGCGGAAATCAGCCCCCAGCGGCTGGTCTCTACAGGCGCCACACCTTTGCCCGATTCGCCAAGGTATTTAGCCAAAATCTTATCGTATTCCCCGCTATTACGCAGATTAACAAGCCCTGCATTAAATTTCTCCAGCAACTCCTTGTTTTTGCCTTGGTTAACAGCAAACCCGTAAGAAGCACCTTTTTCCTTATCTGTTACCAGCTTAAGGCCGTTATTCTGGTTTACACCGTATGCCAGTACCGGATAGTCATCAAAGCAGGCAACCGAATTACCTGTTTTAACTTCATCATACATTTGAGAAGAATCGTCGAACGGTACTGTAGTAAAGCCGTATTTGGCCTTAATGGACTCTGCGAATGTATAACCTTCCGTTCCTGTTTTGACAGCGACACGCTGCCCTTTCAAGTCCTCATAGCGTTTAACCGTATCATTATCCTTACGGACCGCCATGACGACGCCTGAATCAAAATAAGGCTCAGAAAAATCAAATTTCCGCTTGCGTTCATCGGTAATACTCATCCCGGCAATGACACCATCCACTTGATTCGTTTCAAGGGCCTGCACTGCCGCGTTAAAGCCAAGAGGCTTAATGGTATATTCAAAATTCTGATCCTTGGCAATAGCCGCCAGCAAATCCATATCAATTCCGACGAATTTACCATCTACATCTTCAAACTCAAAAGGCGCGAACGTTGTATCCGTGCCGATATCATACTTTGTTTTATTTTCTGCATGCGCCACTACACCGAAATTACCGGCTAAGGCAACCACAAAAAACAAACAAATCATGAGTGCTATTAGTTTTCTAGATTTTTGCATAATTTCCTCCAGTCAGTTGAACGGTTCAAAGTTTTCTGTTTATTCTACAGGAGTTATTAAAAATTGACTACTTTGATGTCAGGTATTTTTGAAAAACGTTTCATGGAACTATCTGGATGTGTAAACTTCGAAGAAGACGTTTTGCCCCAGAATGCCAATAAGCCCCTGCCGCAAAAAGCGGACGGAAGCTTATTGTGTATTCTATAGTGTGTACCTATTTTTCAAGAAATAATAATGAACTAGAAAAGAATTTTGAAAATCAATCCAGATAACAGCGCAGCAATCGGTATCGTTATCACCCAAGTAATAATAATTCGACCGGCCAGCGACCAACGCACAGCGGAAAAACGCTTCGCAGAACCCACACCCAAAATAGCCGAAGTAATGGCATGAGTGGTACTTACGGGCAAATGAAGCAATGTAGCTGTGAAAATAACAGAGGCTCCCGAAATGTCGGCTGCGAATCCGTTAATTGGCTCGATTTTAAAAATCTTGGTTCCCATCGTCTTGATGATTTTCCAGCCTCCGATAGACGTACCCAGCGCCATGGCTGTTGCGGCTGAAATTTTTACCCACATGGGTACTTCCAAATGGTCCTGATACCCCGACGAAACGAGTGCGAATGTAATAATCCCCATCGCCTTTTGAGCATCATTCGTACCATGCGTGAACGACTGAAGCGCTGCTGTAATGACCTGCATTGTACGGAACCCTTTGTTCACCGTATGCGGACTACGATGAGCGAAGATGTATTTTAAAATCATCATCACGATGTAACCGACAACAAAAGCAATCAACGGGGAGAAAATAAGTCCTTCGACAATCCCGATGAAGCCGCTCCAGTTTAATTTTTCCGATCCTGCACCTACATACACCGCTCCAGCCAATGCACCAATCAATGCATGAGAAGAGGATGAAGGAATACCGAACCACCAGGTTAAGAGGTTCCAGATAATCGCAGCGATCAGCGTCGCAATGACGATATCAATTCCATTCGTAAGCTTGGTTGGATCAGCGACACTTCCACCAATGGTCTTCGCAACCCCTGTAAACAATATTGCCCCGAGAAAGTTCATGACCGCAGCCATAATAATCGCACGTCGCGGGGTCAATGCACGGGTCGATACCGAAGTTGCAATCGCGTTCGCCGTATCATGAAAACCATTAATAAAATCAAATGCCAGAGCAAGAAAAATAACAATACCTAATACCAGTAAACTTGTATCCATGTAAAAGGACTCCCTTACGAGTTACGCATAATGATGGATTCCAGCATATTTGCAACATCCTCGCATGAATCCGTTGTCGTTTCAAGGCGTTCGTACAATTCTTTGCGTTTAATCAGTTCAATAGGGTCAGTTACAGTTGCAAACAGGTTTTTGATGCAAATACGCAACAATTCATCCCCCTGATTTTCCAAATCATTCAGACGAATAGTGTATTCACGAATGGCCAGCAATTTTTTCTGCGAAAGCAAATGTACAGCTTTCTGAATTTCGTAAGCTGATTGACGCAAAATATCAGCGAACTGCACAATATACTCGTCCGGCTCCGTAATGTTGTACATATAAAAACGGGAAGCCGTCGCTTCAAGACCGTCCAACACATCATCCATGGTTGTTGTCAGTTCCATGATGTCGTCGCGTTCCAACGGCGTAATGAAGGTCTTGTTCAGTTCAGTAATAATCGTGTGTGTGTAATCATCACACTTATTTTCATACTTCTTCATTTCATTTGTAAACAAAGTCACATCTTGAAGATTTGAAGTATGTTGGGCAAAATAATCGGCTGCTTGCACGATCGTATCTGCCATATTTTCCAACGTCTCGAAGAATATATCCTTTTTCTTCAATCTCATAACGATTACCCCTTTACGAAAATATCCGCAACCTGTTTCGACTGCAATAGACAACCTTTGCTATCTTATCACACTCATCAATGTTTTTGTAATGTTTGTAAAAGCAAATTTCATGATATACGTATACAGTGCCCGACATATAAGCTCATTATCCGACAATTTTTTCCTAAAAAGGTGTAATTCGTTTTCTAATTCGCTTCTATGGTTACATGTTCCTTTAGTGGCGTATCTGCAGGCACCACATGTATATAGGATGTACCTGGCGTTAACGGAATTTCAACCCCATTCTTCATAAAACGAATCGCATCACCTGGCGTATGTTGCCACTCAGCCTGTATTAACTGTCCTTGTTGAAACACCATGGCCTCTCCGCTGCCGTCCAGTTCAACACTTAATCTGCCTACATCATCCAACGTTCGATGCCTGGTGCTCATCACAATGACATTGGCTGCTGAGAGCTGTTGGTTATTATTTTGATCCACATGTGACTTTTCGTTCACAAAACGCTTATATTGTTGATCCGCTGGATCATAGGTGTAAGATACCCGGTAGCTTTTAAGCAAAAACCGGATTTGTAAAGATGTTGCAGTCTCGTCCACCATAACCGGGGTTTCGCCGGATTTAAGGTAAGAATTTACTGGAACGTCCGTATGCGTAGCATACCCTTTACTATCGCTTCCTTTGCGCAGTCTATTCACGTCCGTGTATAGATTATGCGGAGGACGACGATCTTTGCTTCGCCAGAAGTATGCCCCTCCATTTGAAATCTCATCTAAATGTTCCTTCCGCTGCTGCTGTAAAATCGCATAGGCATCTGTGCTTCCCCCTGCGTGTATCGGCAACGCACCATAAGTTTCGCCCAGCTCAATCAAATACGGACGAATGCTACGGACTGGACCAATCTTTACATCTCCGCCATGACTTTGGAAAAAAGCGACCAGACGGGTAATTCCGCCTTCTGCAAGAACTTCATATACCATATCTGCCTGACTAAGTCCTGCCTGCGGACGTGCTGCTGGAGCATTGTTAATCATGACAGCGAGCGGTCGCTCCAAAACTGGCTGCTCCACTGGAAGACCGGTAAGCGGAGCTGTAAATGTCGGAGTAGACTGCTCCTTCGGCGGTTCAAGCGCCTCCTTCTCTGTTTTTTGCTTGGTCGGTTGGGCAACGGGTTCAGTATCTCCCGTATTGGACATAGCAGAACAAGACATCAGCGTCATGCATAACAGAGCTGAGGCCAACACACGCAACCAATGATTTCGTTGGGAAATGGGCCCGGACAAGTTCATCCCTCCACTTCGTTATTTTTCTCATTATAAGCTTTATTTCCTGTTTTTGTCTTGATTGAAGCATGACCTCTCTATAGAATACTTATCTGAAGACATTAAAATTTTAAAAATATTCAGACTTTGTGATTTTTATCACAAATAACTGTAACTGAACCTACTACAATAAAGGTGTAGCAAAGATGATCATCCCAACAAAATGAAATACAACCAACATTATAGATTAAGAAAGAGGAGTGGTTTGAATGTTTAATAGCTGGTTACGTGAGAACAAAGTCGCAATGTGGTTGCTGACTGTCGTACGGGTTTATCTAGGTTATGAATGGATGACTCACGGACTTGAAAAGCTGACAGGTGGATTCGATGCAGGCGGATTTATCTCGGGGGCCATTGCTAAAACAGGTGGAGACCATCCCGCTGTACAAGGCTGGTGGGGATCGTTCCTCGAAGCCTTTGCCCTGCCGAATGTAGGTTTGTTCAACGTCCTGATCCCGTTGGGTGAGTTCTTGGTCGGGGTTGGCCTGCTTCTCGGTACATTGACTACACTGGCTGCTTTGATGGCCATGGTTATGAACTTCTCGTTCCTGTTCTCGGGTACAGTAAGCACCAATGCAATCTACCTGCTGTTTGAAATCTTCCTCGTAGTTGCTGGCGCAAATGCCGGAAGAATTGGCTTTGACCGTTGGGTACTGCCCTTCCTGCGTGGACTGTTTGCTAAAAATAAAGATACCTTTCCAGCGGACCCTAGTCGAAAAATAGCTTAAACATCCCCCAAATAACCGTTATCCTCCAGGATAATGGTTATTTTTTTGCGCTGTTATGCTCACAAGGAGGATTTTAGCTCCTCCTAACTCGGACTCTTTTATCGGATTCATTATCCTCCCCAAACGTTTACAAGTTGGATACAACATGGAATGCTCACGATACATTTACCCTATACACTACAGTTACATCAAAGAACGTAATGGAGGGTTATATCATGAAAAAAATCACCAAAGCCTATCTCATGCTCGCAGCAGTAACTTTCACAGTGCAGACTATGGGATCGGGATATACGGCATCAGCCAAAGCGGCGACGTCTACTACGACATCTCAGGCAGAAATTGTACAACATATCTCCAAGACCTTCGAGCAGCTACTAGGCCAACCCGGCAAGCTATCTCAGGCATTCACTTATTTGCAAAAGCATATTCAATCCATTCCAGCTTCTCAAGCTACCCTCATGGTGCTTCATCTGGAAAATGCACAGAACCAGCAATTGGATTCCTATGCACAGAACCTATACCCGACCTCTGTTCAAACCAAAATAAATCAAATCTATAAACCCGGTGATTCGTTCACAAATGTAATCAGCCGTGCCAGCGATGCGAACCTGAAAAAGTTGCTAACTCAAACAAGAGATGCCGGCTACAAACTTGAAACCGCAGAGGGCATGTATTACCCAATCATCAACTATGAAAAATATAAAGTATTCGGGAAGCACACCACGGCAGATATCCGCAGTTATATTGACATCATGTCGATGGAATCCGGACAGGCTGCTACCAAGGATGCCGCGCTCCGTATCGGCTATCAACAGTTAGCCGGACGAGTGCTGGCACAGGAATTGTTTTTACACCAATATCCACATTCCAATCGTACACAAGCTATAAAAAAATTGCACGATCTGTACTTTTTCTATACTTTCTACGGCACGAACAATACGCCATTATTCGATTATGATACCGGGAAGATTCATCCGAATGCCAAAAAAGGGTATCAATGGTTCGTTCAACGTAATATGGATTCGAAGAGCACCTACATTCAAAAGCTGAAAGCATTTATGACACTGTTGGATCAAAATGGAGATCAACGTACTACGCAGGTATCCACTTGGCTAAAAAAGAACGTGCCTTCTAATTAATCGAAGACGCAAAAAACACAAAAGAACTTCCATTCCCACACAGCATGTGGATTCGGAAGTTCTTTTTTACATTTACGTATCACTTTCTTGACCAAAAGCCCAACAATTGAGACTCAGCGAGCCAAGGACATACGACTGAAAAAGCTTATGCGCGGAGCGCTCATGATCCGCAGCCCCCATCGCATAAAACAAAGGTGAAAAATGCTCTATTCCATAAGAAGGTACCGCCTGTTTGGCGTATGGAGCCTTCTTGTCATATTGGAATAAGTGACGTAAATTCCAGTCTTGAAGCTGCTGTGCAATCCAGTCATCATATTGAACGGCCCAATCGGCTGGCTCACTCGTCTGCTTGAGTGTCCGCAAGTTGTGGACCAATCCGCCGCTACCGATAATCAAAATCCCTTGTTCTCGCAACGGCGCCAGCATCCGTCCAATCTCGTATTGCTCTTGAGGAGCGCGCCGAGAATCAATAGATAACGGTACGACCGGTATGTCCGCATCAGGATATATATGCCGCAAAACCACCCATGCTCCATGATCCAGTCCCCGGTTCCGAACCGGCTGGTGGAACAAGTTATGCTGACTGAACAGATGCTCTATCTCCTCATACAGCTTTGGATCGCCTGGTGCAGGGTAATCGATTGAGTACATTTCTTCAGGAAAGCCATAGAAATCGTGCAACGCTGCATGCTGATCATCCGCGCCAATACATTGATCGGGGCTATCCCAATGCGCGGAAAAAATGACAATTCCTTTGGGTCGGGGCAGGCTCGCGCCCAGCTTTGCAAGAAAGCTGGTATATGCGTTATTTTCTACAGCCAGTGTCGGTGAACCATGCGCAACAAAAATTGAGGGTAATGTCATCGCTGCCAACCTCCACACGCCAGTATAGTGTTACTCTTCCATTTTACTCCGGCGGAGGCGCAATTTCCAATACAATCCGTTACACACTGAAATCAGATCATCCAGTGCTGCCAATCACGTTGAATATTTTCCTGTTCATCCAGCCATTCAAGCGTCCGATCAATGAGCCGTTGCCGCTCTTTACCTGACGAGAAAGTGTGATCTCCCTGGAAAATAATCTCTTTATCACAGCGTCCCTCTGGGCGCATCCAGAATATCTTTTGAAACAGAAATGCATAATCGACAGGAATAATATCATCCGAGGTTCCATGAATGACGAGCACATCCCCGTTAAATTTAACGGCCTCCTGGAACGGCTGAAATTGAGCTAACGACTCAAAGTAAGCAGGCGTAAACTTATAGCCCAAATAATCGGCATGACCAGTTTTAACAGACTCATCGTACACGCTTCGCTCCGTAATTTTGACGATGTCATTGAACGGATAGCCCACTGCTGACCAAAGGACCAGATTTTGTACTCTCTTGTCCCGTACGGCTGTGAGAAGGGCAACCGCGCCCCCCAGACTGTGACCGATCAGCGTCACCTTGGTCGGGTCAATGTCCGCACAATTGACGGCGTAATCCAATACGGTACGTGTCTGATTAATCATGGACTCGAGCCCCTGCTTGCCGTATTCACCTGTGCTTTCCCCACAACCGGCAAAATCAAAGCGCAGGACAAAATATCCCCCTTCGGCCAGTTCACGCGCAGTCTTGACGAATAATCGATCTACGCCGATACGATTGCCTACAAAACCGTGACATATAACAACGAGGGGAACTCGTCTCTGACGCTCTCCCTCATTTGTACGGTTTGGATAATGAATTGTTGCGGCCAGCTCTTCATGTTCAAAACGAATTCCAATTTGCCGTTCCATCCTGATTCCCCCTGTTTCAAGCTTCACTACACATTTATGATTTCGAACTCATATAGTAACGTGGAATATCCATCCAGGATATTCATTTACTTTAATTCCGATAAGTTTAATAAGTTTTATAGTAAAGTCAGTCTATCATCGCCCTGCTTCCTTGTCAACCTGTCAGTTCACATCGTTAAAAAAGTAAACAAATAGCGCTCCCCGATGCGATTCCGGAGAACGCTATACTACACTTATGTGAGTGAATCCACTACATTTAAAGTGACATTCGTTATTCGTAGCTGTTCCTGAACATTTGGTGGGTCTCCGTTCGTCCTTCCCACTGCAGTTTACAAGAGTCGCCGTTATGTTCATCCTCATGCCACAGGCTGCGGTAGTTCTGTGCACCTAGCTCACCTGCAAATTCTGTATCCTCAGCCACTTCGATATCGTCCACTATACGGTACGTTGGAGATGTTCCTTGAACGCTCCGGTGACTCACATTTGTAGACGAGGCCGCCCCGCTATTCCCATTCGAAGCGTTTCCCAGTCGTTTTTGGACTAAATAATCTGCCTGGTTCTCCAGTTTCATGATGCCACATCCTCTCAACGTTTATATTCAGGTTGCTCCACGTGCTCACCCTCTATCCAGTTTGAGGAGAATGCAACGGTAATATACATGCTAGAGATAAAGTCTTTTGCCATCCGACGCTTCCTCACGTATACTGTCTTTGTTACGAAATGGCGGTTCCATCAGCTTGGAATACGCTCATAAAGCAGGAGGAAGCAATGAATAAAGCAAAAAATTATACGCTTATTGCATGGGTTGCCTTGTCCATGTTTTTCTTGACACAGGCGATTATCGGATGGTTTGTCACCTTTACAGGCGGAGATCTCAAACCCTTTGAAGAAATCAGCCTATCCACTCTTATCATCATCGCCGCAGGAGCCATTCTACTCGTTGAAGCCCTGATGAATTTTATGGATCGTCCCGAAGAAGGCGAGGAGATACAACATCCAAACCCCGTCCCCGTAAAGCCCCAGATGAATCTTAAATCCATCTTGATGTATGTTGTTTTAGTTGTCGTGATTCTTGTCGCCGGACTAGCGCTGCGCAGTGTACTGCCAGTATTCAGGATCTCACCTTGGGTAAATTTAATTCTCGCCGCCATCGGCTTTATTGGACTCAAACCGATTTTTCTGCGTAAAAAACGTTCATAGCCCGCAATTTTCATTATATGGAGCTGCCCCATTTTGGGTCATAGCAGCTCCTTTTCATTTCGATCAGGCAATCGACTTACAGCTGGGGTGTGCGCCAAAAAGCCGTATTCCTGGCCTGCAAGAAGCTGCATGGAGGAATACGGCTTGATATATTTTAGAACTTATTTGGAAAATAGTTGTTCTGCATTATCCAGAGCCATTTTGTGTCCCATTGCGGAATAGTCCAGCCAAGGCTGTCCGTCCAACATGTAGACATGCCCTTGCTTCACCGCTTTGAGACCTTGCCATACTGTGTTTCCTTCCAGCTGCTTGTATACCTTTTGGGCATCCGCGCCTTTACTGATGATAACAAGAATCGCATCGGCATCATAATCCGGTAAAACCTCTTGGGAAACCACCTGATAAGCCTTGTCGATCTTTTCTACATCTTTGGCTGGCTTCAAGCCCAAATCCTGATATAACAGCGGTCCTACCGGACGCTTCATCCCCATAACACGAACCTCTTTCGCCGTCACACGTATAGCCATAACCGTTCCGTCCCCAATTTTTGAATGAATCAGCTTTTTGACTCGTTCCCTCTGTGTATCATAGTCTTTTAGAAATGCGTCTGCCTGTGCTTCATGTTTGACCATAACGGCTATTTTTTTCAATTGATCTTTCCATGTGCCTTCATCCAGATCAAAAACGTCGGTCGGCGCAATTTTTTCAAACTTGGCCACATCGGTTCCCGAATATTTTTTGTCTAAGAAAATATGATCAGGTTGAAGCTCCAGTACCGCTTCCATATCCGGATCAGTGACAACACCTAGCTTACGGGTACTTTGAAGACGATCTTTTACATGCGGTAGAAAATCCTTCACATCTCCGCCAATGACCGAACCAGCCGGAGTAATGCCCAATGCCAGCAGGTTGTTCGTCAAATGAATTGACATCGAAGCAATACGCGAATCCGCACTAATGGTTGTCTGCGCACTGTCCGCCGCTTTCGTATCGGCAGTCTGTTTGTCGGCTGCTTGTCCGCAAGCAGATAGCATGATCATGCATACAACAAGAGTTGTGACTACCCATGAACGTTTAAAACCTGAACCCTCAAATCTGTGTTTTCTCATGTTTATTCTCTCCTATGCTATAGAACTCTACATTATAATGATCATTATAGAAGGCTTCTTCTGTCATTTTGTTCGGGACAACAAGAATAGAAAATACGGAGCTCCTACCACAGCAACCACCACACCTGCGGGAATCGCATTTGGCTGAAACACCGAACGCCCAATCGTGTCGGCGGTGACCAGAATGACGACCCCGACCAAACAGGCTACTGGCAGCAAATGCTGGTACATCGGCCCAACCAGACGGCGAGCCAGATGAGGCGCAATCAGCCCGATAAAGCCGATGCCTCCGGCCATAGATACACTGGCACTAGATAGAGCCACAGCTGCGCCTAGCAGTAATAGGCGCTGGCGCTTCACACTTGTACCGATTCCAGCCGCGGTCTCGTCACCCAACGACAGGTTATTCAGACTGCGCGTCTGCGACAGAACGTAGGGTAATACAATGACTAACCAAGGCAGCAAGGCTGCTGCATGTATCCAGTCCCGGCCCCAAACGCTGCCAGCCAACCAACGTGCGGTAAATGCGTATGTATCCTCATCCAGCCGTAAGGACCAATACAGCGTTATAGCGCTAAGGCCCGAGGCTACACCGATACCGGACAAAATCAGACGCACGGGCACGATTCCTCTGTTACGGCTATAGGACAACAAAACAATCAGCACCGCCGCAATGACACCTCCTGCAAAGGTAAACAAGGGGATCAGGACGGCGGCCGAACCGTCCAAGTCGCGAAAAAAGCTAACGAACATTACCAGTCCCAACGCAGCCCCTGCATGAAGACCGAGCACTCCCGGATCAGCAAGTCCGTTCCGCGACAAGCCTTGCATGACCGCCCCGGCTGCGCCTAGTCCCGCTCCAGCCAGCACCGTTACAGCAATACGAGGCAGACGATACTCGAACAGAACGATATGATCACGTCCGCTGCCACCGCCAAACAACGTATCCAGCACGCGTAGCGGTGGAATACGAATCGTTCCGGTATTCAAACCCAAAACAAGGACGGCAAAGCTGATTCCCGCCAATACCAAACAAACGAGCCAAGCCTTTTTCGTTCTTGTGTCCCCAATCCCTAAAGAGCGACTCACTATAAATCCCTCCTTTCCTTACGGGCGAGAAAGAGGAAAAAGGGTACTCCGATAAAAGACACCATAATTCCAATAGCTAGCTCCTCTGGCGGATTTGCCATTCTCGCTCCCAAATCTGCCAGCACCAGTAACACGGCTCCCAATAACGCAGACAGCGGCACGATCTGGCGATAATCCACACCGATTAGCTTGCGAGCGATATGTGGGATAACCAAACCTACAAAGCCGATGGCTCCAGCAGCCGATACAGAGAGTCCGGCCAGTACCACTACGGTCAGCAGACCCAAAAGCCGAATGCGCCTGAGATTCAACCCAAGGTTTAACGCCACCTCATCGCCCATCGAAATCAGCGAAATAGAACGTGCCAGCCCCATAGACCAGGCGATCACAATAAGCAAAATCGGTGCAAGAATCTCAAGCTGCGACCATTTGATCCCGGCTACACCCCCCGCATACCAGAAGGCTAAATCCTGACTTAAATCAAAATAAATCGCAATCCCCGAAGTCATGGAACCTAACAGGGCAGCCGTCACAGCTCCAGACACCGTCAGTCTCATAGGTGTCAATCCACCAGGCGCAGATGCTCCCAGACCAAATACCAGTAAGGTACTCATTAGCGCCCCCAGGAACGACAATACTATTAACGTCCCATAAGGAAGATCGGGAAAAAAGGCAAAACTCACTGCAACTACAAACATCGCTCCTGCGTTAATGCCCAGCACACCTGTATCTCCCAGCGGGTTGCGCGTAATGCCCTGAATCAGAGAACCTGCAACCGCAAGCGCAGCTCCAATAACAGCTGCACCGAGTACACGCGGCAATCTCAACTCATGAATGATCTGATGTGTCATCAGCGAACGATCATAGTGAAATACTGCCGACCACACGGTGCTTACGGTCAAGTCCTTGGCTCCGAGAGAAATGGCGGCGAATATGGCCAAACCCAACAATACAGCCGAAGCTGTGAACAACAACGCCTGCCGAATCCTACCCGCTCGAAGTACTGGACGTGCTGTTATGACTACTTCAGGAACTGCCCTCTCTGTCCGAGCTGTATGTTTGTCCATGCTGTCTTTAGACTGCATTTGATGAGGTCACTCCCTCCGTACCTGAAAAAATCATTACGTTTTCCAAAATGATAACGATAATGATAATTATTATCAACTTGATACATAATAGCATGTTTCTATGACATTGCAAGCCAAAAACTGTTCCCCATAAGAGGAACAGTTTTTGAATATATCTATATGATTTTACTACATAGGTGACTCCAAACGGTCCTCTCTTTAGTACGTAGGCCAGCCTGCCGAATCCCATTTTAAATCACTAATCAGAAGTTTTGGATTTCCTTTATCAGTGGCATCATAGGCATGACGCGCAATCACACTGTTGTTATAGACGGATTGGCCGCCCGGTCCCTTCCAACGGTCATTCCCCGCATCCAGTATCGTTCCGCCACCGTCCATCAGGCTTTTGCCGCTCTTGTCCACATACGGTCCAGTAATACTAGTAGAGCGACCGTAAATAATCTTATAATTACTATCTACGCCTTTGCAGCAGTTATCAATGGAAGCAAACAGATAATAATACCCATCGCGGTATGTAACATGGGGCGCTTCCAAACCACCCGCCGTACGCTTGGCGATAGAATAGATCTGCCCCGTAGGCTTCATCGTATTCTTGTCCAATCGAGTCACTTTCAAGCCTGAATTCCATGAACCAAAGGAAAGCCACGGGTTACCGGAAGCGTCAATGACGAGATTCGGGTCAATCGCATTATAATCGTTGGCATCCGTCGTACGCAGCACGAGTCCATCATCTCTCCAGCTCCCCGCGCCAATGCTTGTTGCTGAAGTCAATCCAATGGCCGAAGTGCGTGACCCAAAAGTAGAAATGGAATAGTAAACCCAGACACGTCCATTGTACTTCTGAGCGTCCGGTGCCCACACATCGTTAGGCTTTTGCTTAGGTACATACGATTTCCACCATGATGGCGGCGACAGGAATATTTGCGGCAATCTGTAAAAATTGCGTCCGTCGTCCGATCTTTGAACCTGTATCCCCTGCCCTGTGGAGAAAATATACCAAGCGTTGCCTTCTTTCGTAATGGACGGATCATGTACTGCCACATCACCAGTTAACGCCCAGTGCTCTGCGGATGCAGATGGCATCACTGAAAGTAACAAAGCAGCCGAGGTTACAGCAGCAAACGCCGTTCGGGTCAATTTACTCCGTACTGATTTTTTCCATGCTTTCAACATTTCTTTCGCACCTCCGAATGAGTATCTTATAATGAAATTCAGGTGACACACCTATTACATTAGTGTTTATACTTATGAAGTTACCCATATATTAACCTATCACATTCTGTTTTGTAAACGCTTTATTTCAAATAAAAAGAAATTTATAAACTACGCATAACGCTTTACATACGAGGATTTTGCAAAATCCTGATACAAAAAAAGGAGCCCGCAGGCTCCTTTTCAAATTAGCATATTAAATAGATTTTCGTTTTTATTCAGTTCCGTATATTTAAGCCCCTTGCGGTTCATTCGTTCAATTAAAGGAAAATAGTCTTCCTTGTGGAACAGCTCAATGCCGACCAGAGCTGGTCCATTTTCCTTATCATTCTTTTTCGTATATTCAAACCTAGTAATATCGTCGTCCGGTCCAAGCACATCCTGTAGAAACTCACGCAGTGCCCCAGCTCTTTGCGGGAAATTCACCATAAAATAATGCTTCAGTCCTTCGTAAATTAGGGACCGTTCCTTAATCTCCTGCATTCGATCTATATCGTTGTTACCACCGCTGACGATACAGACAACCGTTTTGCCTTGAATCTGCTCGCGGTACAGATCAAGTGCTGCAACAGGCAGTGAACCCGCAGGCTCCACAACAATCGCATTTTCATTATACAGCTCCAGAATCGCGGTACATGCTTTACCTTCCGGTACCTTCACAATATCGTCCAAGGTATGTTTACAAATATCGTATGTCAGCTGACCCACACGCTTCACCGCAGCTCCGTCAACAAACTTGTCTATTTGATCCAGTGTAACCACCTTGTGTAAACGCATCGCTTCCGTCATCGACGCCGCGCCAAGGGGTTCCACACCAATTACCTTGGTGGATGGACTCACGGTTTTAACATACGTACCTACGCCTGCCGCCAAACCGCCGCCGCCAATCGTTACGAACACATAATCCATAGGTGTATCTAGACTCTCCATCACTTCCATCGCAATCGTACCATTGCCCGCAATAATTTTCGGCTGATCAAACGGATGTATGAAGGTCATTGCCTGTTCGCTACACACCTTCATGGCCTCATCATAGGCATCGTCAAACGTATCTCCAGTCAAAATGACCTCTACACTGTTTCCCCCAAAGCGACGAACCTGCTTCACTTTCTGATTAGGCGTTGTACTCGGCATAAATATTTTACCGTGGATACCAAGTGCATTACATGAAAAAGCCACACCTTGCGCATGATTCCCTGCACTCGCACACACGATGCCTTTTTCCATTTGTCCGGGAGTCAAGCTACGAATCATGTTGTAAGCACCACGGATTTTAAAGGACCGCACGACTTGGAGATCCTCTCTTTTCAGATACACATTACAGTTATATTTGGCCGATAGGACGGCATCCCTCTGTAAAGGTGTACGTACAATCACCTCACGCAGCATATGATGCGCCCGTACAATATCCTCCATGCCAACGGTTGACGCCATGGCCGGGTCAGTTTTCTGGGTTTCTGTTGGTTCCATAGGTTCTCCACGCTCCGCCTGAATATTTCTGTATTTGAAATCTTTCAAATATCATACCACGTTACCCATAGCTTGTGCAGATGATAGCATGAAAATGAGAATGAAAATCAATCGAATCTAAAAAAAGGCAGACCGGGATCAATGCCCGATCAGCCTTTTCTGACGTTGCACATTTCTTGTATTCAATCGCTCCATTGAATACCTTTCCGATTACCCTTTTACTCCACCTGCCGTCATTCCTTCAATAAAGTAACGCTGGAAGAATAGAAACACGACCAGAATCGGTAAAATAGCCAAAACGGAGCCCGCAATCAGCACATCATAATTGTTGCCATATGGCGTCAGCAGACTGGACAGTCCAATGGGCAGTGTCAGCATGTCGTTGGTCCGCAATACAATCATCGGCCACAGGAAGTTATTCCAACTGTTCATCGCCTGCAAAATAGCCATTGCCGCAAATGCAGGCGCCATTAGAGGCATCATAATGCGTACGAAAATTCCATATTCTGAGCAGCCGTCAACCCGCGCAGCATCCATAAAATCCTTGGGTACTCCACTCAAATATTGACGGAAGAAAAAGATTGGGATCGGCGCGACGACGAAGGGTAGAATTACACCCCATACTGTATTAATCAGCTTCATGCCGATCATTAGCTTGTAGAGCGGCAGCATGATAATTTCTACCGGAATCATCATTACAACCAGCACCAGTGTGAAAATCACATTTTTCAATCTAAAACGGTACATCTCCAGACCATAGCCCACCATCGCGGACAATATCAGACATAACACCGTAAACAAGACGGTAATAACAATACTGTTCCAGTACCATTGAAAATAATCCGTCGTCCCCTGAAAGATGAACGCATAGTTTTTCAAGGACATGATGTCCCACTCCAGCTTAAGATTCAAGCCGTAGCGCAACAGCTCCGTAGATGGCTTGAACGAGGCAAGCGTCACGGCAAATAGCGGAAACAGGGCAAACCCGGAAAACAGAATGAACAGGACAACGAGCAATGCGGATAATGAGCCTTTTTGTTTCTGAGCCATCGCTTAATCCTCCTTCCGGAACATGCCGAAAAATTTGAGCTGGATCAGGTTCAGCACGAGTGTAAATACGAGCAATACAATGCCCACCGCAGCTCCGAAGCCCATACTGTTCTGCTCCAGACCTTGGCGATAGAGATAGCCAACAATCGTTAAACCAATATCGTTCGGGGAGTTATTTCCGTTCCACAACATGTAGCTTTCCGTGAACATGGACAACCCCGCATAAATGCTAATCGTAAATACGTAGATCGTCACTGGTTTCAGCATAGGAATCGTAATCCGCCAAAATGAATCGAATCGACTGGCTCCATCAATCTGCGCAGCTTCATACAACTCGGGGGGAATGTTCTGGAGTCCCGACATGTAGTACAGCATATTTACGCCCAACCATCTCCACAAGGCCAGCACGATCAACGCTAAAAAGCCGGTGTTGGCGTTCATTAGCCATTTATACGGCTCCAGACCGAAGACCCCCAACAGGGAGTTCATCAGCGAACCATCCAATTCCCCGAACATGAGGCGGAAGATCGTTCCTGCTACCACCACCGAGGTTAGTGCAGGTATAAACATCACGGAGCGAAACAACCCTCTGCCCGGCATTTTAGGCGAATTCAGCAATACTGCCAATACCAGCGGCAGAGGAATCAGCACGACCAGTGTAAGCAGCGTGTACAGGACGCTATTCCATATCGCCTTTCCAAACGTAGGATTGATTAAGTCCTTATAATTTTCCAGTCCAACATAAGTTGTTATCCCTGGCAGGACTTCCTGGAAGCTCATAATGACCGTCGAGATGACCGGATAGGCAAAAAATAGCGCAAAGGACAGTAAAAATGGAAGGACAAACACATACGGTGCCGTACGACTGGAATGAATAAATCGGCTCCATTGGCTTCTGGCCGGACGCTGAGTTTTTGGCGGCTGACCTGTCGGTACATTAGCGTTCGTATGAACGGGCGTTGCCATGAATCTCACTCCCTTTCCTGTTGGGGTCTATCTCAGTTCATCTGCTAGCTCATGCAGCACCGTGGCTGGATCTTCGCCACTCTGTAGTGTCCGATAAAGTATTTTATTGCGTACAGCACTGGCGATGTCAGGCGTTTTCGGTCCAATATGCACCGCATTGATCTCATCTTTGACTTCGATCAGCGTGTCAAAAATATTTGTTCCGAAATACTCCGTAAATTTGTTTTTGGCTTTGGCTTCCGGCATTGTCCACACTTCACTGCGGATGGGATCAAACCCTAGCTGCTTCCAAATCTCCACATTCCCTTGCTTGGACAGCTTGGCAAAGGCTAGAAAACGCATCGCCAGATCCTGGTGCTCTGATTGGTTCGTGACTACCGTTCCGGTTCCGCCCATACCCGCTGAGCGATAGCCGCCTTTTTCCCACGCCGGCATGGGTCTGATGATAATTTTACCTTTCAGGTCAGGCATGTAATCCGTAAAACGCCCCATGTACCACATCGGCATCCATACCGAAGCAGCCCCGCCTTTGTTCATAAACCCGTAGTATTCCTCCATATGATGCCCGCCGCCCGGTGAGGGAATAGCGACTTTGTCTTTTACCATCTGTTGAAGAAACTCAAGTGTTTTAATATTGGTTTCGTTATCCAACGTCAACTCGCCCTTGTCATCCAGAAAATCTGAATTTTGCTGGGAGATCATCGGCCAATAGCTCCACAGGTCATTCGTTTCTAAGGTCGCCATTGGCTTGCCTGTTTTCGCAAGTACTTGCTTGCCTGCAGCAGCATAGTCTGCCCAGGTGACGATGGAATCCGGGTTTACCCCCGCCTGATCCATAATCTCTTTATTGTAATACATCACTTCGGCCCCAACGTGGAAGTCAATGCCGTAATATTTACCGTCTTTGCCGTAAATCTGTACTCTGGAAGGTACAATGTTATTGATCTCGGGGTCAATCACCGGATTGAGCGGGACCAGTTGCGGTATCCCTTTGAGGAAATTACCGATCTTGTTCACCTCGATATCCGCGATATCCGGCGCTCCCACCCCCGATTGCAGCGCAATCGACAGCTTGCTGTGATGGTTGTCATAAGGAAATGTATTCGCTTTCAAATTAATCAATTCATCAGGGTGCTGTTGGTTCCATTGGTCAGCCATTTGCAGAAAAAACTTCTCATGCAGTTCATTGAACGTCCATAATACAAGTTCTGTTCCCGGCCCTTCCTTTTCATCGGTCTTGAAAGAACAGCCTTGCAGCAGTCCAGCCATCAAAACCACCGCCATAAGCATCAAAGCCATGCTTTTTCTTCGCAGCAGCATATCCTTCCCCCTTCGCATGATGAAATCCTAATTCATAAATGATTGCGCTTTCTTTTATTATTTAACATCAATACAAATTAGTTTACAACAACATTATTTATAAAATTTTTATTTTCAACGAAGATTAGCGTCTCCACTGCATTATAGGGGGCAATTGAAATGAATACAGTTATGATGATTTTTGCATAAAAAAGAGGCCCCACCCGAATTAAAACTCGAAGTTGGGCCTCTCTATTTTTACTACTCTTGGGAATGAGCTGCTTCGTCCTTCACTTCTTCGCGAAATGATCTAATACTTTCTTTACGACGATTATTTTTTTCTTCGATCTGCTTACGTTCCTCGTTGCTGATTTCAGAGGAAAATTCGTTCAGATATCCTTCAGCTTCATGCAGGTTCTGCTGTGTGTTCTGAATACTTTGTTGCAAGTGTTCAACATTATCGGCTCGATTATCTGGTTTTGCCATTCCTTTGTCGCCTCCTAATCATGGGGTCGCTCAGTAGAGCGCTAATCCGTAGCTTGATCGCTATCGGATCATTTTATGCATGCCTGAGCCAAATTAATAAAATGGAGTAATTTAGATTACATTATTCAGTTATATTAAAGTTAGAAGATATGAGAAAAGGAGCCCCGTTTATGGAAACGAATAAGCAAGAGCCGCTAAGGGGACAATTAGCCACTCTTCTTCAAGTGCTGATGGTGTCCGCAAAATTAGGACTCACTTCCTTTGGAGGACCGATTGCACATATAGGATACTTCCATGATGAATACATACGTCGCCGAAAGTGGATGGATGAAGCAAGTTACGCCGATCTTGTAGCCCTCTGCCAGTTTCTCCCTGGTCCTTCCAGTAGTCAGGTTGGCATTGGAATTGGGGTTGTAAGAGCAGGATTACTTGGAGGACTTGCTGCCTGGATTGGTTTCACACTGCCGTCGTTTCTTGTGTTAGTTGCGTTTGCTTTCTTGCTTCAAGGATACGATATAGCGAGTGCGGGGTGGATTCACGGATTAAAGATCGTAGCTGTTGCGATTGTGGCCCATGCTATTCTAGGTATGGGACAGAAGCTGACGCCTGATCGGGATAGGGCGACAATTGCCGTGATTTCCGCCGTGATTACGTTGTCCTGGCATACAGCTTACAGTCAAATTCTAATCATTGTTACTGCTGGTGTTATCGGGTTATGGCTTTTTCGAAAGCAAGAGGCGGAGATTACGTCCAATCTTCAAATTGCGATTAGCCGAACTTTTGCGGTCTGCTCCTTGATTGTATTTGTTGCAATGCTTGTGGCACTTCCGCTTCTTAGATCCTCAGAGGAAGTGGGATGGTTAACGCTGTTCGATAGCTTTTTTCGTTCAGGCTCTTTGGTATTTGGTGGGGGACACGTGGTATTGCCGCTTTTGGAGAGGGAAGTTGTTCCAACTGGATGGGTTAGCCGAGAGAATTTCTTGGCAGGTTACGGAGCTACGCAAGCCGTTCCAGGGCCGTTATTCACCTTTGCAGGTTACCTTGGAGCTATGGCCTGGGGGTTACCAGGAGCGATGATTGCTACTCTCGCCATTTTTTTGCCAGCATTTCTTCTTGTTGTCGGCGTACTTCCGTTCTGGAATAAATTAAGAAACAGTCCGAAAATCCAAAGGGCTTTGGTAGGAGTGAATGCAGCTGTGGTTGGTATTTTGCTGGCTGCGCTGTATGATCCGCTTTGGACTACCGCCATCCTGAAGCCAATAGACTTTGCTCTGGCGGTCATTTTGTTTGTGATGCTGGTTTTTTGGAAGCTGCCGCCCTGGGTGGTAGTTCTTGTGGGGGCAACTGGAGGAATGCTGCTAGGATAAGAGCCGACAGCCTACAAGCAGTCGACTCTTTTGGGCAATGATTTTAACCAGGTTACTCGCCCTATCCTCAACATTTTAACTTATCCGGTATTTAAATCTGCTCTCCACTCAGATTAAAATGCTTTCCAAACCATTGGCCTGCGGCGGCAGCTTCTGTACGGGTCAATTGATGACCATTGCGTTCCCAATATGCTTCCACCTGCGCTCCGGCTCCCTCCAATAATGCTTGCAGCTCCCGGGATTCCGAAGTCGGAACAATCGGGTCATTTTCACCGGAAGACAGAAATACAGGGACACCGTTCAATTCAGGCAAGTCCAGCCCACGCAACGGCACCATTGCATGGTGCAAAATAGCTCCGCGTAACGCTTTTGCATCGTGAAAGAGCATGCTGGCGGCTATGTTTGCACCATTGGAATAGCCCAGAGCCACCACGTTATTACGGTCAAAATCGTATTGCTCTGCAGCTGTGTCCACAAATTCGCTCAGTTCTTTGGTACGAAATACGAGATCCTCAATGTCGAACACTCCTTCTGCCAAACGGCGAAAGAAACGTGGCATCCCATTTTCCAGCACATTTCCTCTTACGCCTAACACAGAAGCTCCCGGTGCTACCATCTCAGCCAAAGGTATTAGGTCTTGTTCATTCCCGCCTGTACCATGCAACAGCAAAATAACCGGGGCTTGCGGATCATTTCCTTTACGAAAGACGTGTTCCATATCTATTCCCTCCTCTAATTAACTTTAAATTAAGAATCTTATTTTTGTATAAATTGATTATAGCCCATTTCACTACTTTATACAAACATAATTGACCTCGTTAATTTTTTCTAAAATGATGTCTTGTTCCATTGACATGTAGTATAGCTGTATTTTACTATGGTGTTAGATATTTAGAATATTATCTAAATATCTAAAGGAGGAAATGTATTTTGAACGATGCCTTCAAAGCTTTGGCTGATCCGACCCGGCGTACAATCTTGCAGCTTTTAAAGGAAAAAAGCATGAGCGCAGGCGAAGTAGCTGAACATTTTCAAATTAGCAAACCCAGCATCTCCCACCATCTCAATATCCTAAAGCAGGCTGGGCTGGTGCTGGATGAACGACAGGGGCAAAACATTATATACACCCTGCATACAACGGTTGTGGCGGATGTCATCGGTTGGATGTTCAGTATAGCCCACTCCGATACCCCTGCCAGGAAAAATGTGAATCATATTAAGGATGGGGAGGAATCTGAATGAAATTTCGAACACCTTGGAGCTTGACGGATGTTTTGACAACTTTGATTGCCTTATCACCCGCCATAGGCGCTATACTGCTGTACGACCGGCTTCCCAATGTTCTAGTCTCGCATATTAACTTTAACAATACAGCAGATGGGTATACGAGCAAAAGTGGTTCTATTATCATGCTCGTGTTGTTGGGCCTAGTCCCGCTGGTCATTCGATTGGCACGCCACATGGACCCCAACAGAGCAAATTTCGAGAAATTTGCTAAAGCCTATGAGGTTACGCGTGTAGGCACTTCGCTCATTCTCGCTATAGCCGGTTGGGGAATGCTGCTGTATAACCTGAATATACGACTGCAAATGAATGCTATAATTTTAGGGTTAATAGGCCTGATGCTGATGGTGATGGGGAATTATATGACTCAGGTACAGCCGAACTATACGTTCGGTATCCGCACGCCGTGGACTCTGTCTAATCCCGAGGTATGGCGTAAAACGCACCGTTTCGGGGGGCCTATGATGATGCTTGGCGGTGCTTCAGCGTTGGTGGCGGCATGGATCGGTGGAATGGCCGGAGTAGTCATTTTCCTAACCGTACTGATCATATCCGTTATCTCTCCTGTACTCTATTCTTACTTGTTGTATCGTAAGCTAAACAAGTAAATAGACAAAGCCACACCTGAACCTAAAAAAGGAACCTCCCAAACCGCGATAAACGCAGAATGGGAGGTTCTTTTTACAAGTGAATATTTATTTAAAACAACAGCTTATCGGGATGGGTGCCTACACGCTCATCCAGATGAAGACCATTAATTCGGTCAATATCCTCAGTCGTTAGTTCAAAATCGAACAAATCGGCATTTTCGCGGATACGATGCGCGGTAACCGATTTGGGAATCGTCACAATCCCCCGATCCAGATGCCAACGCAAAATGACCTGCGAAGAGGTTTTACCGTATTTGGCAGCAATCTCAACGATGTCCGCTTGCTCGGTTAATTTCCCCTTCATCAGCGGGCTCCACGATTCTAGCTGAATCTGGTGCTCCCGGCAGTATTGATGCAGCTCTTGTTGTGTCAGACGTGGGTGAAGCTCCACTTGATTGATGACAGGAACCATGTTGCTATCTTGGAGGAGGTCTTCGAGATGGTGAACTTGGAAGTTACTAACGCCGATAGCGCGTACGCTTCCTTCTTCATACAAGCGTTCAAATGCTTTCCAGGTTTCCTTGTACTTATCCTTACCAGGCCAATGAATGAGATACAGATCAATGATATCCAGACCCAGCCGCTTACGACTTTCCTCAAAGGCACGCAGTGTTGAATCGTAGCCCTGATCCTGATTCCATAGCTTGGTGGTTACAAACAGATTTTCTCTAGCCGCTCCACTATCACGAATGGCTTGTCCAACCAGTTCCTCGTTGCCGTAGATCGCCGCTGTATCAATGTGACGGTAACCGACCTCAATAGCTGTTTTGACCGCTTCGTAGACCTCATTACCTTCCGCCTTGTAGGTACCAAAACCAAGCCAAGGCATCTGAACTCCGTTATTCAGTACAGTTGTATCTGCAATGTTCCCCATGTCTATTCCTCCTGTTCCTGATTATGAATTATCCAACGGGATGGTTACAGTTTAGTTGCATCCTGAAAAGCATTCACTTGAAGCGGAGCAGCCAACAATTCTTTAGCGGCGGCAACAAATGCCTGGAAATGGGCAGAATTATTATGGAAATCTACAGCAGCAGCATCTTTCCACTCTTCAACCATCGTAAATGCGTTGGGATCATTCAGATCCTGCATTAACGTGTAACGTACATTGCCTTCTTCAGCTTGGGATGCGCTGATCAGCCCTTGGGTTTGTTGCAAAAAAGTTTCTCTTTTCTCAGGTAAAACTTTCATATCGGCATGAATAATAATCATATTATGTTCCTCCTCGTATTATGTAACTATTTCTATTATAGACCATTCTTTCGATAGAATAAAAGTGCGGGCGTTTCTGTAATGCAGTAAAATGGATCGTATGGAGGAGATTATCGGCTGATTCGTTCCTCCTATATTTTGTTTAACGGCGGTGAAGGCATGTGCGTTTTCAGACAAAACTTATAGTATTTATATCCCTTTTAGTACTGGTAGTTACCGGGCTGTTGGGATTATCCCTTCGATATATGATCACCTCCGCTCTATATGATGAAATCGGAGAAAGGGCGCTCACCGTCGCCAATACCCTCGCCGTAGATGCGCAGGTCATAGACGCTCTGGAGCAGACCGAGACGACGCAATTGCGTTCACGTATCAACGAGGTCATAAAGCCCGTCCAGGCCAGTAGCGGCGCTGATTTTATTACTATTGCTGATCGTCATCTCATCCGGCAGTGGCATGTAAACCCGGAGCGCATCGGCACGCCTATGATAGACCCCATGAATGATAAGGTACTGCAAGGGCAGTCCTTTATCACGGAATCGACGGGCTCTCTTGGACCGTCACTGCGCGCCAAAACTGCCGTTTATGATCAGCAAGGTAAGGCCATCGGGCTCGTCTCTGTAGGTTTTTTAATGACAGATGTGCAGCAAAATATTCGTACATACACATATGCATGGCTCTGGTTAATGGTGGGCGCGCTGATGATCGGCATATTGGGAAGCCTGGTTATAGCGCAAAGGGTACGACGCGCACTGCATGGACTGGAGCCAGTAGAGATCGGACGGCTGTACCAGGAAAAGCAAGCCATTATTGAGTCCATCGGCGAAGGAATTATTGCGGTGAATAGCCATGGACAAATCACACTTGCCAATCCACAGGCAGCTCGCTTGATCGGACTCCCGTCGGAAACCTCTATCTACGGATGCGACCTTCGACATTTGACGGGTGTTCCGGATGTACTGGTTGATATGCTTGTTGCCGATTACACAGTAGAGCATTCAACGACGGGGCCAGATCAGGGACAGTACATATGGAATGAGGAAATTGAGGTCCAGCAGCGAATTGTAGTCGTCAGCCGTGTGCCGATCCAGGATCGTTCCGGTCGCATCATGGGCACGGTTGCCAGTCTGCGTGACAAGACCGAACTGCTCCACATGACACAACAGTTGACAGAGGTCAAAGATTACGCGGAAGTACTGCGATCACAAACACACGAATACGCCAATCGGCTGTATCTCATATCCGGCCTGATTCAGTTGGAGTGTTATGACGAAGCAGTGGACTTTATCACACAGGAGTCAGAGGAATATCGTGTACACAGGCCGATTGCCACAGCTCTCCTGCCTGATTCAATCATCGCCAGCCTACTGATCGGTAAGAAGAAACAGGCACTGGAAAAAGGGGTTTTACTCCATTCTGATATTAAAGGAGCATTCTCAACCCAGTCTCCTACGTTGGAGTGGTCCTTTCTCGCTTCCATAGCCGGAAACCTGCTGGACAATGCCATGGAAGCTGTTGCGATGTCCTCCTTTTCTGACGGACAGGTCTGGTTCCGGCTTGAAGAAACGACTGAAGCCATCATCGTCGAAGTTGCAGATAACGGATCGGGAATTTCGGACGATATCCAAGAAAAGCTGTTTGTCAGAGGAGCTTCGACGAAAGCAGAAGCAGGACATGGATATGGCCTTGCTCTCGTGCTGGAGTACACTGAACGAATGGGCGGCTCTATAGAAGTGCACGAACGGCCTGGTGGAGGAAGTATTTTTGAGGTATACATTCCTTTACATAGAACAGATACGAGTAATGATGCAAAAGGAGATTACACGCATGAATGAGCGGGTTTTATCGGACATTGAGGTTCTTATTATTGAAGACGATTCGCGAATTGCGGAGATTAACCGCCGATTTATTGAAAAGGTAGACGGGTTCACCGTATGTGCAATCGCGACGAACGAATTTGAGGCAAAACTTCAACTGGACGTGCTCCGTCCTCCTCTAGTCGTGCTGGATGTTTATTTTCCTGATACGGATGGTCTAACCCTGCTATCGTTCATCAAGCAACACTATCCAGGTACAGATGTTATTATGCTGACCGCCGCCAAAGAAGCTGAAACAGTGGTACAAGCCGTTCGAGCAGGCGTGTTTGATTTTATCGTAAAGCCGCTTATATTCGAGAGATTGCGTGCGACCTTGGAGGAATATGCCCGGTTTCGGCGACAAATCACAACATGGCAAGAGGAACAATCCACAGTCGAGCAATCTGAAATTGACAGTTTGCTTCAAAGCGCGGGCACCGGTCGGATGGCGGGGAACGGAGTCGGAGAACTATGGGCCAAAGGCATCGATAAAGTAACTTGCGACAAAGTGCTAGATCTCCTGAATCGACGGGGTGAGGTGACTACAGGTACAGTGGGAATTGAGTTGGGTATGAGTCGTTCTACAGCCAGAAGGTATCTGGAGTATTTAGTGGAAAGTGGCGACGCGCACCACGATCAGGTGTACGGAACCGTCGGCAGACCGGAGCGTATCTATCGCCGACAGCGGAGGGATGTATAACCCACCCAACTCTGATGTCCTGGTACTTTCCCCTCCTCCTATTCATAATTTTATTGAATTTAATTCACTTAATCGATCAAAACGGTTTAAATGACCACATTATTTACGTCCTCCTTCCCGATTGCTAGAATGATCAACAGTTAGTTGATTGATAATGATTATCAGTTTCTCTGATAATCATACTGGAACGGGGGATAACATATGGCAACACCGAAACAACCACTGCGCACAGGCATGCTGCTTGCAATGACCCTGGCACTACTGACGGTCATTATGGCGGGATGTGGAAGCCAGTCACAAAATAACAGCGCAGCAGCACCTCAAGCAACAGGCGACACTCGAATGATTAAACATGAGATGGGAGAAACCAAAGTTACGGGTAAACCCAAAAGAATCGTAACCCTGGAATTCTCTTTTGTCGATGCCACAACCCAGCTGGGCGTAACTCCTGTCGGTATAGCTCAGGAAAATGACGATGATATTGATGGGCTGCTGGGCAAGAAAATCAACTTCACACCAGTAGGCACACGCAAACAGCCAAACCTGGAAACGATCAGCTCCCTGAAGCCGGATTTGATTATTGCCGATCTGAATCGTCATAAAAGCATATACAAAGAACTAAGCGAGATTGCTCCGACCATTGTTCTAAAGAGCCGCAATTCCTCCTATGAACAAAACTTGGCATCCTTCGGTGTCATCGCCGATGCGTTAGGTGAGAAGGAAAAAGGCGAGCAAATTCTCGCTACGCATAAAGCTACAATGGAAAAGTTGAAGGAAGGCATCAAAACTGGTGAGCCACGTAGCGTATTGCTAGGGGTATTCCGTTCTGATTCACTATCGGCTCACGGCGCTTCATCCTTTGATGGACAACTACTGGAGCAAGCGGGTATCCACAATGCCCTTCAAAATACAAGCGAGCCTACCGTCAAGCTGACACTGGAACAGATTTCACAAGCGGATCCTGATGTGATCTTTTTGGTGGAAGCCGATGAGAAGCTGATTGCGGAATGGAAGCAAAACCCGCTTTGGCAAAACATTACGGCCGTCAAAAAAGGGGAAGTTTACGAAGTAAACCGGGCACTGTGGACCCGGTACCGTGGACTCGGCTCAGCCGAAAAAATACTGGAGCAAGCCATTTCGCTTCTGTATCCCGCGCAAAGTAAAGGAGACGGCTCCCGTTGATCGGACAAGCCTCACGCGACCGGCTGAATAAGCCGGTCTTCTTTGCACTTATCGCTGCGTTGCTGGCTGGATTTCTGCTCAGCGTGGCGATTGGCCCGGTCAGGATGGACATCCCCACCATGCTGACTGCGCTGTTCACCGAGCATCCGTCTAAGGATCAGCTCATTGTCTTGACGGTACGCCTACCGCGTGCCGTTATTGGCCTAATCGTCGGGGCCGGGCTTGCCGTGGCTGGAGCCCTGATGCAGGCCATCACGCGCAACCCGCTGGCTTCGCCGCAGGTATTCGGAGTCAGCTCAGGCGCTTCGCTGGCTGTCGTGCTGTCCGTCGTGCTGCTGCCGAATATCGGATCGTCCGGCAGCATTTATTTTGCTTTTGCCGGGGCCATCGCAGGCGGCTCCTTCGTATACGCGCTGGCCGGAACGGCGGGCATGACGCCGGTCAAGCTGGCCCTTGCCGGGATGGCCGTGCATCTGTTGCTGGCCTCCGTCACCCAAGGACTGCTCGTGTTCAACGAGCAAATATCTGATGTGCTGTATTGGCTCGCCGGAGCCATCGACGGGTCCACATGGGCCGACACGCGTCTGGTGCTACCATGGTTTGCCGTGGGTATGATTCTTGCACTGGCGCTAGCCCCTTCGCTATCTGTGCTGAGCCTCGGGACGGAGGTCGCACAGGGGTTGGGACAAAACGTACGTCTTGTCCGCTTACTGGCCTCAGCCTCAGTGATTATGCTGGCAGGCTCTGCTGTAGCAGTAGCCGGGTCTATCGGCTTTGTGGGCCTGATGGTGCCGAATATCATCAAGGTGTTTACAGGCGATAATTACAAACGGGTCATCCCCCTGTCTGCAATCTGCGGAGCTCTGCTGCTGACATATGCAGACGTGCTTGGACGATTTATTGCCTTTCCTTATGAATCGCCCGTTGGTATCGTAACCGCGCTGGTGGGCGCGCCATTCTTTTTATATCTGGCGCACAAGAACGGGAGGGCTTCACGATGAAAAAGCTGTGGATTTTACTCGTGTTAATGCTGGGTGTTTCCTTTGTAGCTATCGGCGTGGGCAGCACCTACATTACACCCGCTGAGCTGATCGCCGCTCTGACTGACCGAAATGCCTCTTCCTGGTTCATCGTTCGCCATTACCGACTGCCTCGTGGCCTGCTGGCCATCATGGCCGGTGCTGGCCTTGCAGTAGCCGGTGTTCTGCTGCAAGGTATGATCCGCAACCCGCTAGCCTCGCCAGATGTGGTAGGTGTATCCAAGGGGGCTGGCTTTGCGGCGGTTCTCGTCATCGTACTGCTGCCCTCATCCCCAGTGGCGCTGTTGCCTGTAGCCGCCTTTGTCGGTGCCGGGCTAGCAGCACTGTTGCTCGTACAGCTTTCGATGAAGGGAGGCATGCGTCCCAACATGCTAGCCTTGACCGGACTGGCGGTGGGCGCTATTTTTCAGGCTGCGACCGACTATATACTGGTCAAGTATCCACTCGAAGCCAGCGACACGCTCACTTGGCTAGCTGGAAGTCTGTGGGGCAAAGGCTGGGACGAAGTGTATGGGCTACTGCCGTGGTTAATCGTGTTACTACCTCTCGCCTATGCACTACAGCGCAAGCTGGATATTATGGGCCTAGATGAGGAAAGCTCTGCTGGGCTGGGTCTTAGCGTGAAGCGTGTGCGTACAAGACTGCTCGCTGTGTCAGTCGCCTTGGCTGCCTCCTGTGTCGCTGCCATCGGCTCCATCGGCTTTATCGGACTGCTGGCACCGCATCTGGCACGGCGGTTATTTGGCAATCGCCACCGCTATCTATTGCCCGGTTCGGCGATGATCGGCGCGCTGATTCTCGTCCTCTCCGACGCGCTCGGACGGGGTCTGAAGCCGCCGCTCGAAATTCCCGCTGGCATCGTGACAGCCGTCATTGGCGCGCCATATTTTTTGTATCTATTACTACGGGAACGCAAACAGAAAGGCAGCGGATAGGATGAGGATAAGGAGTTGCGCAACGCAGCTAAACGCTGTATTATACCGTAGCGTTTAGCTGCGTTACCTTCTCACCTGTACACCGATACGCTGATTAATTTCTTTTGTAAACGATTTATCATGTAGTAATCTCTTTTTAAAATCATTTATCATTTCAGGCAAGCTGGCATTTGTGTTAGGATCCAAATCGTTAAAAAAGACAGCTAGTTCTGTCGTATGCCCTTCCTTATCTGTCGCATACATGGCCAGTGTCAAAACATAAGCCGTGGAGCCACCTTTTTGCCCAGTATGTTTCAGAAATTGCTGGTTTTCAGGAAGAACCATAAGAGGTTTCTCCATGACCTCGGACAATAACTTTTGCTCAACTTTTGTGAACCCTTGACGGCGGTTCAGCTTACTCATTAAAAAGGCATAATCGGCTGTCGTTGAAGCTATAAAACGATCCGTATTGATACGGTCATAATCCTGATCATACCAAGTCTTAATATCTGCGTTTCTCTTGTAAGAACCACTCACATCACGGCGCAGCTTGTTATGAATCACGCGGGCATATCGGCGAAATTCCGTATCAGACATCACCTGGATGGCTTCTTTGGCAGAAATATTATTCTTCGTATTATTCCAATTCTCACTTTGTCTCTCCTTCATCCATTCGTAGGGAATCAAAATGGAGGATACAAACGGATAAATGGGATCATGATTTTGCAGCCCCATTTTGGCTCTCGTCCGATTGATCGCATCCACCCCCAGTTTGTCCATTAAATACTCTGCATTGGCGTTGGAACTGAATTGAATCATCCCCTTGGCGACGTCTCGTACAGATACAGTTTCATTCCGTATCCGCCCTTTCGCCTCCATATTCTGTAGCCACGCCGTATGAGCACCACCATCCAAACCCGGCAAATAAAACCTTTCCAGTGAAATCAGCTTCACTCTCCCGTCCGGGTTAATCTTACCCACCACCGCTTGCTTGGCATATTCGATCGCAATGATTGTTTTGACGGTGCTCGCCAAAGGCATCATCCGGTTTTCCTCTTGACCTGCCAGCTTTTTTCCATCTCTTAGAATCGTAATCGAAACTTTTTCTGCATTCGCCTCCACAAAATGAAGTAAACGCGTGGTAGCATCCTGTTCCTTCGTTTCTTCCTTAACGTCAGCTGCAATCGCAGTTGTGGGCCGGACGGTATTCGGGGGATTAGCCACTTGATTCTGCACGAAAGATAGTAAGCCTGCCGCTACACCCATAACGATGAGCAGTGTAGCCAAACTCGTTGCTAACACGATAAGGCGCTTTCGATTCACTATTACCTCCCCCCGTATGTACTTCACATACAGGTTTATTTTCCCATATTTATATTTCAATTTCTATTTTAAACGAAAACACAGTACAAAAAGTTTCATTACGTGTCATATTTTCAAATAACATAAAAAAGAGAGCCTCCTGTATATAACACAGGCTGACTCTCTTTCACTATCCCTCGACACTTATGCTGGATAGGGTACTTCGGTTCCATTCAATATGAGGTGCATCCGAATTTCCGCTTTTAAGGAGTCGGATACCGCACAATATTTTTCCTTACCCATCTGAATCGCTTTCCATACGCGGTAATCCGGAATATCACCATCTACGTGGAATGTCAGATCAATTGCTGTAAAGCCTGTCGGCATTTCTTCCTTGCGCGTACCTTCTGCGTCAATATCAATGCGAGTGATGTCCGACAAGAAACGATCCAAAATCATCGTAATATCAATGCCCATACATCCCGCCAGACCCGCCAACAGCAGTTCCATGGGTGTCATCCCTTTACCATCACCGCCATAAGCCGCCGTAGCATCCATCCCTACAGAATAACCGGATGGTCCCTCCGAAGTAAACGCGCGTTTGCCGTGCCAAGTTGTAGATACTTTCATGTTCAAAGGCCTTCTTTCCATCTTAATAATCTATGATTCATCCTCGATCTTACTTTAAAATTCACTGATTTGGCGTAAAAATTTTTGTGTCCTCTCATGCTGGGGAGTGTCAAAAAACGCCTGTGGCGCTGCCTCCTCCAAAATGATACCATCTGCCATAAATACGACCTTGTCCGCCACCTCGCGAGCAAATTTCATCTCATGAGTAACGACGACCATCGTCATTCCGTCTTGAGCCAACTCTCTCATAACACCCAGTACTTCCCCTACCAACTCGGGATCAAGCGCCGATGTCGGCTCGTCGAACAGCATAATCGCCGGGTCCATCGCCAGCGCACGCGCAATGGCTACACGTTGCTGCTGTCCACCGGACAGACGTGAAGGATGTACATCCTGCTTGTCCGATAACCCCACCCGCTCCAACAACCCTTGTCCGATGGACATAGCCTTGTCGCGCGGCATTTTTTTTACGGTCAGCAGTCCTTCAATGACATTGCCGATTGCGGTTTTGTGCGGATACAGATTGAATTGCTGGAACACCATCCCCGTCTGTTTGCGAATATCACGAATGGCTGCTTGGCGGACACGAACGGGAGCCGCAGCATCGACCTCAATCCCATTCACCTCAAACTTGCCGGAAGACAGCTCTTCCAGACCGTTCAGGCAGCGCAGCAAGGTACTTTTACCTGAACCGCTCGGGCCGAGTAATACGACGATTTCACGAGCGGCAACCCGAAAATCAATGCTTTTTAGGACCTCTACCTGTCCGAATCGTTTACCTAATCCGTTTGTTGTTATCATCATCTATCATCTCCACCTTAATAAGCTCGAGCCAGTCGCTTTTCCACCCGCTCCAGTATAGCGGAGAATCCAATGCTCATAATCCAGTACATCAGGCCAATTTCGAGCAGAAACGGCATATAGAGCAAATACTGCGCCTGTAAAAGCTGTGCCTGTCGCATCAATTCACTAACCCCGATCACCGACACCAGCGACGTTTCTTTAAGCATACCCACGAATGTATTCCCCATCGGTGCAATTGCGATCCGTACCGCCTGAGGAAGAATAATACGCCACATCGTTTGACCGGGCGACATTCCCGTTGCATAAGCTGCCTCGGTCTGTCCCTGGGGTACGGCTAAAATAGCTCCACGGAACGTCTCCGATAAGTACGCCCCTGTATTAATACTGAGTGCTAGACAAGCAGCTGTCAGCGATCCGAATGATATCCCATAATCATCCAATCCATAATAAATGACCGCAATCTGCACCAAAACCGGCGTCCCCCGAATGATCGATACATACATGCGCGCCAGCCATCGAACGGGTCGATTCCCCTTCAACCGGGCCACAGCAACAACCAAACCAATAATTAGGCCAAAAAACATAGAGACAATCGTAATATATAGCGTATAATAAGCACCCTTTAATAAAAAAGGGACGTTCTCCCACATTAATTCAAGCATCGGTTATATTCCCTTCTTTCAGACGAGTGGCCCCATGTCAGCATAAAAGCCAAGACTGGAGCCAGACGCCTCTAACAGGCTTACGTTATTCTTTTGGCTCCTCGCCAAACCATTTTTTGAAAATTGTTTTGTAAGTGCCGTCTTCCTTCATTTCTTTCAAAGCCTTGTTCAAGGCTTCTTTGAGCTCAGGAGTTTTCTGGTTAATAGCTACACCCGCTTGATCCGATTTAATCGGCTCGCCTACGGCTTTAATTTGGAACCCGTTTTTATCGATAATGGGCTTGAGAGCATACAGATTGTTGATGGTTGCGTCAATACGACCAGAGTTTAGATCCTTTAAGGAAGTAATGACATCATCATACGTTTTAATCTCAAAATCGCCTACCTTCGGCAGTACTTCATTCCGCAGATAAGATTCATCATTCGTTCCCAAGCCGACACCAATGGTTTTGCCTTTAAAGTCCTCCAGCTTGGTAATATCATTTGTTTTGCTGTTTACGATAATGTTTACATTGTTTGTGATATAAGGCTCTGTGAAGTCAATAGCCTTCTTACGATCCTCTGTAATCGTCACCTGACTAATCACAGCATCGAATTTTTTCTTTTGCAAACTTGGAACCAGCCCCGAGAATTCTTGTGCCGTGAACTCCGGTTTCACTCCAATCCGCTTCGCTAATTCTTTGGCGATATCCACATCAAATCCGTCCAATTCCTTGTTATCGTTCAAGAAATTGTACGGCGGATAGGTGCCCATCATGCCTACCTTAATTACACCAGCCTTCTTGATGGCTTCGAGCTGGTTACTCGCTGCCACATTACTGCTACCCGCTCCATTGCTAGTATTAGAAGCTTCTGGCTTAGTACCGCAAGCGCTCAGCACAAGGCTGAACAATGCCAGAGCCATGAGTGTAGTTACCAAGAACCCTTTTTTACGTGTTTTCATGTATCGTTCTCTCCTGTCTGGATGTAAATGATTGAGTTCTTCTATGTGATTTGGCTATATTATTTGTTGCCAACTACCCATTCATGCGATGTTGACCCTCTAGCTTTGACCTAATAGTCCATAAAACTCAAAATTAGCCGCCTCTGCTGCCAATCTTTTAGCAGTTATCTGCGTGATGTGGTCATGTGTTCCCTCTGAACCGAATAGCCAGCGTGTAATGACACCTTCGATCATACTCATGAGTAGTGCCGCTCTTAATTCGACATCCAATTCAGCAGGCAACATGTTCAGCTCGATCGCTCTTTCCATATTGCGCCGGAATGCCAGCTCCATCGCGGCCCTTGTCTCTCGGATACTCTGGCGCACCGGTTCATCGACACCGCTGCCGATCAGCAGCAAACCCATCAGATAGCGGTTTTCCAATGCAAAATCAAATAATCGAACAAACAGCGCCTCCGATGCCTTAACCATATCAGCCAGCGTTCCCGCATCACGGCGATATCCCTGTCCAATCGCTGACAGTAGTTGTTCACGACCGGTGGCGATAATCTCCAGCGCCAGTGCCTCTTTGCTTTTAAAATGCCAATAAAACGTGCCTTGGGCTACTCCCGCCTCTACCACGATATCTGAAATCTTCGTTTGGTGGTAACCCTGCTCGGCGAACCGCTTTAATGCAATGTGAAGAAGCTGTGTTCTGCGGTCTGTTTCTTCTCCCGCATGCTCAGCAGGTTGGTCATTTGAGTCAATCTCGGACTGCTTCGCCTTCCGTGGCTGCATGGATTTCCTCCTCCCGATTGATCAGTCAGTCAGTTTTGTATTTTTAATCCTATAGGATAAGTATACTTTTGTCAAAGAAAAAAGTGTCAGAAGAAAATAAAGTTTTGCTGCTCCAAGCGGCTTTTAAATTTTAAAAACCGACAGATCCCATAAAATAAGTATTAGACTGGCGCCAACAAAAAAGACAGCGGCAGTCTCAGACTACCGCTGTTTTATTAAACTAACGTTTCTCGTTAGCGTAATGGGTTCTGTCATTAGCCTCAACCGCTTACTTGTTTGCTCAGACTCCTGGCAACAGCTGGGGCATGATGCTTTTGCCATAATCCAAGACGTACTTATTAATCTCTGAGACAAGTTTTGTGTCCTTAGTTTTGTAGTGCACCTTGTTAATTACGAAGTAACCTGTACTAGAATATTGCTCATCACTCGAAAACATCAACGTAAAACGATAAAACAAAAAAGCCGCTAAAATAGCGACTTCAAATGGGACTATGCTCTTGTCCCCCGACAGTTAATCCAGATACAAAATCTCAATCTCGCCCGGAGCGAAGGATTGCTCTGCGTAATCCCCCCCCCAATCACAAAGCGATCTCAAAATGGGTTCAAGTGATTGACCCAGTTCCGTCGTTGAATATTCCACCTTAGGCGGTACCTGATTGTACATCTTTCTGCGAATTAATCCGTCTGTTTCCAGTTCCCGAAGAGTTTGAATCAGCATCTTTTGCGATATATTATGAACGAGTCGCTTAAGCTCTCCCGTCCGTTTAGGTCCTTTTATTAAATAGTACAGAACAAGCCCCTTCCACTTTCCTCCGATAACCTCTAGTGTAACTTCCAGTTCACAGAAAAATGTTTTCATATCAATACACCATCTCCCGATCTAAGAATATCCCCTTCATGTATCGCTTGATCCTTCAAGGATCACTGAAGGAAAAATTGAACGTTACATGGAGGGGATAATACAATCGCCTTTAAGTTGATTTAAAAATCTTTGTCGTTTGAAAATTACTATGTCCTGGTTAAACTTGAGCTACTCCGCCATCTACGAATAATTCAACGCCGTTCATATAGCTGCTTTCATTAGAGGCTAGGAACATGACAGCATTGGAGATCTCTTCAACCTGCCCCACTCTGCCGAGCGGAATATCATTTTTTGCCTGTTCCAGTAAATGATCTAGTTCAGAGCCAAATAACTCATCGTACGCCGGCGTTACGATTGTTCCCGGACTAAGGATGTTTATACGAATTTCGGTCCCTCTCATATCAAGAATCCAGCTGCGGACGAGCTGTCTGATCGCTGCCTTGGATGCACCATAGATACTAAACGCTGGCATCCCCGTCGAGCCAGCAGTGGATCCCGTTAGAATAATCGAACCTCTTTTATTTGGAAACAAAGCTAATGCCTTTTGTACTGTAAAGATGGTTCCTTTCACGTTGACATCGAAAGTCTTGTAGTATTGTGCTTCTGTAATTTCTCCTAATGGAAGCAATGACCCTAGTCCGGCATTTGCAAAGAGAATGTCCAAGTGTCCCTTTTCTCGCTTAACTGTTTCAAATAATATATCTAGATCTTCCGATTTAGATATGTCACCTCGGACACCTGTAACATTCTTTCCGATCTGCTTTACTGCTTCATCCAGTTCACGTTGTCTGCGTCCCGTGATAAAAACGTAAGCCCCTTCTTTTACGAACTGTTGTGCCGACGCGAGACCGATGCCGCTTGTACCTCCGGTTACAACTGCTACCTTCCCGTCAAATTTCCCCATTCTATTACACTCCTTTTATAATGATTTATATGGTATAGGATGCTCTGTCTGCTTCATGAACCTCCTATGAACGATAGTATGGGGGAAAAGTTACAAGAAAAACAGTACCCACTTTTTTGTGATATAGTCACCAAAAAGTGATAATTGAGGCGGCACAAGCGTTTGTTTTTACAGCCTAACAGATGGAAGTGAGCTCCATTAAGTTTGAGATTGTATATGTGCTTTTAATTTCTGCCGGACTTCTTTGTCCGGTTCTGTTGACCCAACAGGTGTCAATGCCCGACTGAAGACCACCATCTGAAATATGACTTATGACGTAATTGAAAAATTCTCCCTTCGGTTTTTGATAACCAATGCTTTGCGAATCAAAGATATCCTCGAAAAACTTATATAGCCCAGACTGCTTCAAGCGTTTGATTTGCGTGTGAGTGATACCATACGTGATTACGAACATTCGATGGGTCTTTGATAAGCGATGACAGACATCCATTGCGCCTTCCATAAGCAATTGGTTTCCATCTCCCAACAATTCTCTATACAAACCTTCCCATTCCAAGCCGACCACGATTTCCCTCATTCTCAACATTGTAAAAGAGGGCTCCATTAATTACTCACCACATGATACCACGTATTTGAACTATCCTGCCCGTTAGCTTAAACAAGTACCGGCAGTCTAATGTGGTGTAGTGCTTATGAAAAGTAAATAAGCCCATAACCGTATTTGGAAGCAAATGAATTTTCCAATTTATAAGGGTATGGGCTCTCTTTGATCCTAAATAAGGCAGTGTAGGTTCTTATCACTTATAAAACATCATCGTCTGCTAATATACATTAGCATGTTGCTCTTATATGGTAAAAGCAATTTGTTGAGATATCGTACCCGTCGTTCAATGCCAATCCCATTCCGAATAATGGTGATTATTAGGCCCTGTTAGAGCCTCGCGAACGTGATGTAATCGACTTGGACAGGCTCTACCGATTCGATCCGAAGCGCCCGGTTGATCTGTCCCCGGTGATATTGCCCATGTAAGAGGACCTGTGACAGGATGTCCCGGACGGACGTTTGGAACGGAACCCCGCTCTGATTCGCATAGTCGATCATCTCGTCCAACTCGGATTCCTCAAGTCCTTCGATATAGACGCGATATTGCTCGGCGTTTTCTTCGAACATCGTCCGGATCGCCGTCAGGTCTTCTGCTTCCTCCCACAACGAATATTGGGCGCTGCCCTTGCCCGGCAATCGGGACAGCCAGACTCGTTCCGCGACCGCGACGTGCCGAACCAGCTTCAGAAGGTCCTTGTTCTTCGTCTCACTCTTCTCGAGCGCGTCCAGGATGCGTCCGTCCGCCCAGTACAGGTGGTCCATCATGCACTTGATCGTCTTCATTTCGGTTTCCCCTCTTCGTCTCATCGATTACTTGAACCTACTATTAACCGTTAGTTTAAGCATTTAAATGAACTAAAACAACCTTTACACCAGCCTCATTTTTACGTTCAGCCTTGAAAAATCTTTGATACTTTAATTTCATAACTCTTCTCAGGCAGTGCCTTTTTAAAAAAAAATCATTTGGCTAGGTCTATTTTGTTATTGTCTTTTTCGGGTTTTTAGCTGCTTTAACTTTCATGGGAGTTCAATAAAAAAGGAAGCTCCAGCGCCAAATATTAATTAAAGAACATACGCGGGTAGCATGTAGTGCTTCTAAAGGAGCCTTATATTAATCCAAGCACTAAGAAAACGCTTTATTTGCTCAGTCTACAACTTTATTTTCTTTAAACAAAAAGAGAACCTCCACAGAGGTTCTCAGATTGTCGAGAAACCCCGTCATTTTGAGACGTGGGTTTCTTTTTTACATCATAATGCTCTGGTCTCTGGAGAAGCAGGGGGGGTTACCCCTGTTTCTCCAGGCGATCTAGGTGGATCGCCATCTTCTTCATGTTCTGCACGGCTGCCGTCATAAGGGCTTGTTCCCTGACGTTTGGAAGACCGCGCAAACGGCAATAGCGAAACCCATGGAGCTCTTTGGCATCCGCGAAGCTTCGCTCAATCGTCTCTTTTCGTTTGCGGTACAGCTTTTTACCAGATGGGCTCAGCCGGTTGCTCCGTACCCACTCTTTGCTGTCTTCCCAGACATGCCGAGTCACCACTTTGCGGTGGTTTCGAGACTGGGTACACTGACTTAGCAGTGGGCAATGCTGGCACTGAGCTGGGTCAGAGGCATACTGCCGGTATCCCTTACGGTCCGTCGTTCGGTAGGGCAGTTCCTGTTGGGCTGGGCATCTATACGCATTGCGTTTGGCATCGTATTCAAACTTCCATTTCGGAAACAGTCCTTGTCTGGGATGGAATCTTCGGTGAGCAATCACGGCAAAAATCTTTCGGTTCTGCAAACCTCGGCAAATCGGCGTTGTTAAATAACCTGAATCTAGTGCAACAGCTTCTACTTGAAAACCAAAACGTTCTCTTTGGCGATCCAAACGGGACAAATAGGGGACAGAATCATGTACATTCCCTGGTGTCACATGCACGTCCGTAATCAGATTGTACTTCATATCCACCGTGCGGTGGTCCAGATAGAAGAAGCCTTCGGGCTTGCCATCACGGATCATATAGCCGCTGTCCGGGTCTGTTTTGCTCACTTTAATTTCTTTTTCTTCGTTCACTTCCTCTCGGGATTTTAAGGCTTTTTTCCGTGGTTTCTCCGGTCATCCTTCACCGCTTCGTTCAGCTCGTCCATATAGTCTTTAGTATTCTGCAACACTTGTTCTTTGATGTACTGGTGCCTGTTAGCATTGGCTTTGACGTGTGTGGAATCGGTGACGAGAACACGCCCACCCACCATTCGGTGAGAGATCGCCTGCAGCACAATTTCATCGAAGATATCTTGAAAGATCGTGGTGTCTTTAAAGCGAGTGCGACGATTCCAGCTAATCGTCGTATGGTCCGGAACTTTATCCGTTAAGCCCAACCCCAGAAACCAACGATAAGCTAGGTTCGTCTGAATTTCTCGCTCGAGTTGCCGTTCTGAGCGAATGCCATAGAAATAACCGAGAAAGATCATTTTAAACAATACGGTAGGATCAATGGCAGGACGCCCGTTGTCTGCACAATACAGTGGTCGAACTTTATCATCGATAAACGAAAAATCGATATACTTATCTACTTTGCGGAGCAAGTGATCTTGAGGAACCAGATCTTCGATGGAAACAAATTCGTAGGATTGTTGTTTTTCGCGGTTGGAGCGTAGCATATCAACACCATCCGTTCTACAATAGTTACCTATATTATACAACATTAACGCGGTGTCGTCTTAAACAAAATTAACATAAAATAGGCTGTCGAGACTTTCTCGACAGCCTGAGAACCTCCACAGAGGTTCTCTTTATCCTTTATATCGCTGCTACAGCAATGCTTTTGCCGCAATGTCCGTACGGTTTTGTTTACCTTCAAAGGTAATACGAGCCGCCTGTTCGTAAGCTTTATCCCGTGCCCCGGCAATATCACGTCCCAAGCCGACCACACCTAATACACGTCCGCCGTTCGTTACCCACTCGCCCTGTTCGTTGATGCCCGTTCCAGCATGGAATACAATAGCTTCGTCTACCTGTTCCAATCCGTGGATAGGTACGCCTTTGGCGTAAGCTGCAGGATAACCTCCGGATGCCAGCACCACGCACACTGCCGCTTCGTCCTTCCACTCGATCTCCACCTGATCCAGCGTGCCATTTACAGCAGCGAGAAAAATATCGAGCAGATCGGATTTCAAACGAGGCAGAACCACTTGAGTTTCCGGATCCCCGAAACGTGCATTAAACTCAATGGTCTTCGGCTTGCCGTCCGGCGAAATCATCAATCCGGCAAATAATACACCTCGGAATGGACGCCCTTCAGCAACCATGGCCTTGGCCGTCGGTTTAATAATCGTCTCAATAGCTTCCTTAATAATGGAATTGGCTATGTGAGGCAATGGAGAATACGTACCCATGCCACCTGTATTTGGCCCTTTGTCACCATCAAAAATAGGCTTGTGGTCTTGCGCCGCGGCCATCGGACGAACCGTTTCACCATCGACAAAGGAGAGAATCGACATTTCCTGACCAGCCAGAAACTCCTCAATCACGACTTGTGCCCCGGCTTCGCCAAACACCTTGGCCACCATAATGTCAGAGAGAGCCTTTTCCGCTTCCTCCATCGAGTAAGCGACCGTTACCCCTTTGCCTGCCGCCAGTCCGTCTGCCTTAATGACGATCGGGATCGGTTGCTCCTTCAAGTATGCATGTGCTTCCTCGTAAGTATAAAACTTACGATAGGTTGCTGTCGGAATATGATATTTATGGAGCAAATCCTTCATGAAGATTTTGCTACCTTCAATTTCCGCTGCATTTTTACGCGGTCCGAATACGGGAATGCCTTTCGCTTCAAAAGCATCCACAATGCCATCTGCCAGCGGATCATCGGGGCCAACCACGACAAGTCCGACCTTTTTGGATTCCGCCAGTTCTGTCAGCGCGTCAAAGTCACTCACCGGAATCGGCACACACTCCGCTAACTGTCCGATACCAGCATTGCCTGGTGCGCAATAGATTTGTCCGGCCTTGGGGCTTTTCTTCAGCGACCACACAATTGCATGTTCGCGGCCGCCCCCTCCGATAACCAAAATATCCATTCAGGTGATTCCTCCCGCTCCCATTAAGATTGTTCAGGTGAAAATGCTGCTGCATCCTCAACTCATACAAGTTAGTGCTTGAAATGACGTACGCCTGTAAAGACCATGGCAATGCCGTATTCGTTAGCAACCTTGATGGACTCTTCGTCTTTGATGGAGCCGCCCGGCTGAATAACTGCTGTGATGCCTGCTTTAGCTGCCAACTCCAACGTATCGCCCATCGGGAAAAATGCATCGGATGCCAGTACGGCACCTTTTGCTTTGTCACCAGCCTGCTCGATAGCAATCTTGGCCGCACCGACACGGTTCATTTGTCCAGCGCCTACGCCAATGGTCATATTATCTGCCGCCAGTACGATGGCGTTGGATTTCACATGCTTAACCACTTTCCAGCTAAACAAAAGCTGTTTCAGTTCTTCCTCGGATGGTGCCCGCTCCGTTACAACTGTAAGTGCATCCGAGTCTACAGCGTGAATGTCATTTTGCTGAACGACCATGCCACCTTCAATGGAAGTCACGACGAAGCGGCTTTCCACCTGTTCAGACCGGGAAAGCTCACCCAAATCAAGCAAACGAATATTTTTCTTTTTCGTTAAAATCTCCAAAGCTTCTTTCGTAAAGCCCGGTGCCAGTACAATTTCCAAAAAGATTTCACTGAGCTTATTTGCTGTATCACCATCAATAATCCGGTTAGCCGCTACGATGCCGCCAAAAATCGAGGTTGGATCAGCTGCATACGCCTTGCTGTACGCTTCATAAATACTGCCGCCAATTCCCACACCGCAAGGATTCATATGCTTAACTGCTACTACTGTAGGTTCGCTGAATTCTTTGACAATTTGCAAAGCTGCATTAGCATCATTGATGTTATTGTAAGACAGCTCTTTGCCGTGAAGTTGTTTCGCTGTTGTCAGTGTACCCTTTGCCGCCAATGGCTCACGGTAAAATGCCGCCTGCTGATGCGGATTTTCGCCATAACGCAAATCCTGGATTTTTTCATAGGTTACAGTGTAACGCTCAGGCAACGGCTCACCTGTCACATTCGACAAATAATCGGATATCAAAGCGTCGTATGACGCCGTATGGCGGAACACTTTTGCAGCCAAACGCTTACGGGTATTCAGCTCCGTATCGCCATCCTTACGGATTTCCTCCAACACTGTGCTATAGTCATCAGCATCGACTACCACACTGACAAAAGCATGATTTTTTGCCGCAGAACGAAGCATCGTTGGACCGCCGATGTCGATATTTTCAATCGCGTCCTCATAAGTTACACCGGGTTTGGCAATCGTTTCCGCAAAAGGATACAGATTCACAACGACCAGATCAATATAACCCAATCCAAGCTCTTTCATCTGACGCTGATGCTCTTCATTATCCCGAACAGCCAGCAAGCCGCTGTGTACCGCAGGGTGGAGTGTTTTAACACGTCCATCCATAATTTCAGGAAAACCCGTTATCTCGGAAATGCCGATGACAGGAATGCCCTCCTTCGACAACAAGCTGCTCGTTCCCCCTGTCGAAACGATCTCCACACCCAATTTGGACAACTCGCGGCAAAATTCCACGATCCCTCGCTTATCCGATACGCTGACGAGCGCTCTTTTAATACTCACCCTGTCTCCTCCTTTAGCTCTTTCAGAATTTTGCAAAATTCTCTTTTATCATTTTATTTCCCGAGAAATATCGGAAAATGCCTGTACAGCATCCTTGATATGACAAATTACAATCATTCTTAGAGAAGTGAAATCACTTTGCGACCATTTAATTGGATTTTACCTTGGGCCAATTTGCCAACTACCTCTGGATATAGCTGACGTTCCACGGATTGAATGGCTGCGGATAAGGATTCCGCTGTATCATGGTCGTCAACTTCCACGACGCGCTGGGCAATAATGGCCCCCGTGTCCATGCCCCCGTCCACAAAATGAACGGTGACGCCACTTACCTTGACACCATAGGTCAATGCCTGTCCAACAGCATCTTTCCCTGGAAATGCCGGAAGTAGTGACGGATGAATATTAATGATTTTTCCTGCGTAGGCATCGACCATGACGCTGGATAGCAAACGCATGTAGCCAGCTAACACGATGAGATCAATTGATTTCTGCTCCAGTAAAGCCACCAGTTCACGCTCATAGTCTTCTCGAGAAGGATATTCCTTGGGTCGAAAGGTATGGCACGCAACTCCAGCTTTCTGTGCTCTAGCTACGGCAGGAGCCGCAGGCTTGTCACAGATGAGCAATTCTACCGAGGCATCGCCCAGTTCTCCTCGCGCAGCGGCATCCACCAGTGACTGAAAATTCGTCCCTTCGCCTGATGCAAAAACAGCAATCCGGTACTCGTTCATTACACCTCGGCTCCCGTAAAGGTCACGATAGAACTGCCTTCCGTTACTTTTCCGATCACATAGGCAGCTTCGCCCTGTTCCTTCAGAACTTCCAGTGCAGTCTGTGCATGCTCTTCGCCTACAACGATTACCATGCCAATCCCCATATTAAAGGTTGTGAACATGTCTCTGTTGGAGATTGCACCTTTTTCCTGCATGAGCTGGAAGATTGGCAAAATCGGCCAAGTGCCGTATTCAATATCCACATTGACGTGATCCGGTAACACTCTTGGGATATTTTCAATAAAACCACCACCTGTGATATGCGCCATACCTTTTACTTTTACCTTGTCCAGCAATGCCAAAACGGATTTCACGTAAATTTTCGTCGGCTCCAGCAGTACATCGCCCAGTTTGCCGTTTAAGCCTTCGATTTCATCATGCAAATCATAGCCCTGCTGTTCCAATAACAGCTTGCGAACCAGTGAGAAGCCATTACTGTGAACTCCACTGGAGGCCAGCCCAATAACGGTATCTCCAGGGGCAACGGAGCTGCCGTTGATGATTTTACTTTTATCTACAATCCCTACCGTGAATCCGGCAATATCATATTCACCCTCGCTATACATCCCTGGCATTTCTGCGGTTTCACCGCCGACCAGCGCACAGCCCGATTGATGGCATCCCTCTGCGATTCCAGCGACTATAGCTTCAATTTTCTCGGGCACAACCTTGTCACAAGCGAGGTAATCCAGAAAAAAGAGTGGCTCCGCGCCCCCGACGACAATGTCGTTTACACACATCGCAACCGCGTCGATACCAATGGTGTCATGACGATCCATTGCGAAAGCAAGCTTCAGCTTCGTGCCGACACCATCGGTACCGGAAACGAGTACAGGCTCCTCGTACTTATCCTTATTCAGGCCGAACAACGCACCGAATCCGCCCAAGTCCGTCAGCACTTCGGGACGGAAGGTACGTTTAACGTGCTTTTTCATCCGTTCTACTGCTTCATTACCGGCAGCGATATCTACCCCTGCATTTTTGTATGCTTCGGACATTCATGAACACTCCTTCAAATGATTGACCCTCCTAAGTCCTCCCTAACAGAGAGGATTCCATGGGGCTGCTCCCCCTGGACCTCTCAAGAGTCGGTCAGATGCGTAGGGTTGGGTGCTGCTTGGTGTATGGTTCGTGCTGTGAGTCGCGTGCTTTCCTTTGTGAATTGCGGGGCATTCCCGTAATTCACAAGGACACGCTTTGGTGCGTTGCCGCCTTCACGGCGGCGGGGGCACGTCCCGGGCTGTTTGCTTCGCAAAGGCGGGGACGTGCCGGGAAAGAAGTGAGCAGCGCCAACGGGCGGCTTACTTCTTTGCCCTTTGAGGCAGGCAGCTTTGCCTTGCCTGCTATTGAGCTTCGCTTCGCGGCTCAACCTTACAAGAGCAGGGTGACTTTTTACGAGTCACCGCTCCGCTAAAAACTCATGGCATGAAATAGTTATGCCATGAGTTTTTAACTGCCTTACCTATCCTCTTCTTGGTGGGAACCAAAGAGGTACAGGCACTGCTGCAATAATGCTGCATACCTGAGAAACGCAGCGGGTGGAAGGATTCTGGAGAAGCGAAAGCGATCGCCTTTGCAGCTGGATTCCAACCCTGTAAGGGATTATTTCAATCCAGGAATCCAGCGGCAACAGCGATCGTAAGAACCTTCCACACGCGGAGTAGCCCCCTCAGAACCGCATTATATGGCGCTAGTACCTCTTTTGTTCCCTATACTAACAACTACATCCGAACTTCTCTTCGCCTTTGAAATCTACCTGAGTCGGGTAATCATTATCGAAACAAGCTAGGCACAAGCCGCCTTTGTAATCCTGTTCGTTATATCCACCTACAGCGGCAATCAAACCCTCGGCGCTCATAAAGTAAAGCGAATCGGCGTTAATTTCCTCACGAATTTCCTCGACGGTTTTAGATGAAGCAATCAGTTCCCGGCGATCCGGCGTGTCAATACCGTAGAAGCACGGGTTTTTGAAAGGCGGCGAGGTAATACGTACATGTACCTCCAACGCTCCCGCATCACGCAGCATATTCACGATTCGACGGGATGTAGTGCCCCGGACGATAGAATCGTCGATCATAATGACTCGTTTACCTTCAACAACGCGGCGTACAGCGCTCAGCTTCATTTTCACACCCTGCTCGCGCAGCTCCTGACTCGGCTGAATGAAGGTACGTCCAGTGTATTTATTTTTAATCATGCCCAGCTCATAAGGAATACCTGTCTGCTCTGCATAACCAATCGCAGCCGAAATACTGGAGTCCGGTACACCGGTAACCAAATCTGCATCAACAAAAGCTTCCAGCGCCATCTGGCTGCCCATTCTTTTGCGTGCAGCATGAAGATTAGAACCATTCAAGTCACTGTCAGGCCGGGCAAAATAAATATATTCCATCGCACATAGCGCTTTACGGTGCTTTTCTTCCGTGTAACGATCTTCATGCAGTCCATTTTTGTCCAACACCAACAGCTCACCCGGTTCGATATCGCGCAGCAACTCTGCCCCAATCGTTTCCAGGGCACAAGACTCGGATGCGAACAGATAAGCATCTCCCAGTCTGCCCATCGTGATTGGACGCAGACCATTGGGGTCGGAAGCCACGAGCAGTTTGTCGTTGGTCATAATAAGGAAAGCAAACCCGCCGACAATACGCTTCAATGCATCCTTAGCGGCCTCCACCAAATCCTTGGACGATCGTGCGATCAAATGCGCAACTACTTCGGTATCGCTGGTCGTTTGAAAAATAGACCCGCCTTGCTCCAGCTCATGCCGAATTTGCAAAGCATTCACGATATTCCCGTTCGTAGCTACCGCTAGATCGCCATCACGATACTTGAACACCAAAGGCTGTGCATTCGTTAGCTTACTGTCTCCACTTGTCGAGTAGCGCACATGTCCTATGGCAATATCGCCTGTCAGCGAAGCCATCAAATCTTTATTGAATACTTCTTTTACAAGACCCATACCACGATGATAATGGAACTCGTCACCACTGCTCACACAGATGCCTGCACTTTCCTCCCCACGATGCTGGAGTGCATGCAATCCGTAATATGCTAGGGAAGCGGCATCGGAGTGTCTATACACACCGAATACGCCGCATTCCTCTTTTAATTTATCAAACAGCCCCTCTTTACCAGAGCCTTCATTATAATAATCTCCAGTCCACAACGTCCGTGCTGTTATTTCATCAGACATGGAATGACATCCTCCCAGATTTGCTTCAAACTGGCGACTGCCTCGTTCAAAGCGGGTTGTCCGTTCACCTCAACTGTCAATTGTGATCCTTCAACTTTTCCTAATACGGTAACTGGCACTTCCAAACCACGTAGATGTGCTTCCAGCGCAGACGCTTTATCCGGCGATGCAGATAACAAAATACGGGATTGGCTTTCGCTAAACAAAGCATGGTCAGGACGCAAAGTCGTTTCTACGTTGACCTGTGCTCCCAATCCGCCGCTAATCCCGGATTCCGCAAGCGCTACAGCCAATCCGCCCTCTGCCAAATCATGCGCAGATTGTACCAATCCGCCCTGAATCGCTCCCAGTACCGCAGTCAGCAGTTTTTTCTCTACGTTCAAATCCAGCTCAGGAGGGCGTCCCTCGGATACACCGTGTACGACAGCTTGGAACTCGCTGCCTCCCAGCTCGGCCTTCGTTTCCCCCACCAGGAAAATCACATCACCCTCGGCTTTGAAGCCTTGTGTCGTAATATGATCTGTATCATGTACCAGACCTACCATACCAACAACAGGGGTCGGATAGATGGAGCCTTTGGTATTTTCGTTGTACAAGCTGACATTACCCCCGATAACAGGTGTATCCAGTACACGGCAAGCTTCAGCCATACCATCTACGGCTTTTTCCATTTGCCAGAAAATATCCGGCTTTTCAGGGTTACCGAAGTTCAGGTTATCTGTAATCGCCAAAGGCTCGCCGCCAGAACATACAATGTTACGTGCTGCTTCGCTAACTGCAATCCGTCCGCCTACCTCTGGATCCAGGTATACATAACGTCCGTTACAATCTGTCGTCATGGCGAGCCCCTTACGAGTTCCACGCACGGTTACTACAGCTGCATCCGATCCCGGACGAACGGCTGTACTCGTGCGAACCATGTAGTCATACTGCTCGTATACCCATTTCTTACTAGCTACACTTGGTGAAGACAGCACCTTTTTCAGCGCACCGTTCAAATCTGTCACTTCTGCATAACGAAGTGTGTCAATAGCAGCATTTTGCTCATAATAAGCGGGGATTTCGGAAGGCTTGTCATAAATCGGGCATTCATCAACCAGTGCCGTCACTGGCATATCTCCGACCACTTCATTGTGATGGAACAAACGCAAACGACCGTCATCCGTCACTTTACCGACCTTGGCACAAATAACGCCCCAGCGCTCGAAAATTTCCAGTGCCTGTGCTTCATCCTTAGGCTCTACTACGAACAGCATCCGTTCTTGTGATTCGGACAGCATCATTTCATAAGGTGTCATACCCTCTTCACGCTGCGGTACCTGATCCAGATACAGCTCCAGGCCGTTGCCAGCCTTACTCGCCATCTCCGCGCTGGAGCAGGTGAGTCCTGCGGCACCCATATCCTGAATACCCAGCACAATACCACTGTCGATCAGTTCCAGACATGATTCCATAACCAGCTTCTCCATAAAAGGATCGCCTACTTGAACCGCAGTCCGGTTCGCTTCAGATTCTTCTGTCAGCTCAACCGATGCGAATGTCGCTCCGTGAATCCCATCACGACCTGTCGGTGGGCCCACATAGAACACCGGGTTACCGACCCCTTTAGCAACACCACGCTGGATTTTATCATGGTCAATCAGTCCGACACACATTGCATTAACGAGCGGGTTGCCTTCGTAGCTTTCATCAAATACAACCTCGCCACCTACAGTCGGAATACCGATACAGTTCCCGTAGCCCGCAATACCAGATACCACATGCTCGAACAAATATTTCACACGGTCGCTCTCCAGCTTGCCAAAACGCAGAGAGTTCAACACCGCAACGGGTCTTGCACCCATGGAGAAAATATCACGGATGATACCGCCTACCCCAGTCGCTGCCCCTTGAAAAGGCTCCACAGCCGACGGATGGTTATGGCTTTCGATTTTAAATACAACCGCTTGGTTATCACCGATATCTACAATGCCTGCGCCCTCGCCGGGTCCCATCAGCACTCGTGGACCGCTCGTTGGAAAACGACGCAATAACGGCTTGGAGTTTTTGTAAGCACAATGCTCTGACCACATGACACTGAATACACCAATCTCCGTATAATTCGGCTGACGTCCCATGAATTCACAGATCAACGCATATTCGCTATCCGACACACCCATCTGCTGGTACAGTTTATGCTCGGCAACCTGCTCTGCCGTTGGTTCCTTAGCGGACACTTGCTGCGCCATGTCGATCCCTCCATGCGTTCAAAATAGATGTAAACATACGTTTGCCGTCATCCGTTCCGAGCAATGCGTCCACCGCGCGTTCAGGGTGAGGCATCATGCCCAGCACGTTTCCTTGTTCATTACAAATCCCTGCGATATCCGTCATGGAACCGTTTGGATTATCTTTATACGTAAATACGATCTGGTTATTCGCCTGCAAGCGAGCCAGCGTCTCATCATCACAGTAATAGTTGCCTTCGCCGTGTGCGATCGGAATGACGATCTTTTCACCAGCAGCGTAATCTTTAGTAAAAGGTGTTTGGTTATTCGCAACCTGCAACACCGTATCCCGGCATAGGAATTTCATCGACAGATTACGGCGTAAAGCCCCTGGCAACAGACCGGCTTCGGTCAGAATTTGAAAACCGTTGCAAATACCCAAAATATATTTGCCCTCGGCAGCCGCTTTCGCAACTTCCTTCATCACCGGAGCAAACCGGGAAATCGCGCCGCAACGCAGGTAATCCCCGTAGGAGAAGCCTCCTGGAACAAGAATACAATCATAAGGCGACAGATCCGTCGCAGTATGCCAAACATAATCGACAGGTTCACCGACCGTGTCCTCTACCGCCTTATAGCAGTCAATATCACAGTTGGAGCCCGGAAAAACCAGAACTGCAAATTTCATGGAATTAGCCCTCCAGTTCGTAGCGGTAGTCTTCAATGACCGTGTTGGCCAACAGCTTTTCACACATCTCGATGACGCGCTTTTCAGCACTCTCGCGGTCTGTTGTATCCAGATTCAGTTCCATATACTTGCCAATTCTGACGCTGTCCACTTCTCCGAAACCCATAGAATGCAGTGCGCCTTGCACCGCAACCCCCTGCGGGTCCAAAACGCTTTGCTTAATCGTGACATAGACTGTTGCTTTCATCATGTTCCTTCAGTTCCTCCTCCGAATGAGTGAATCCTATTGGTTTAATTATGATTACTATTTACTGTGCCGTCAGACGCCGCCAAATATCCGTATATCTTGCAGTTGTTTCTTTTACGACCTCAGCCGGCAACGGATCGGGCTTGCTGTTCTTGTCCCAACCGGATGATGCCAAATAACTTCGTACCGGCTCCTTGTCCATGCTGTCAATTTCCACATCCAGCTCATACTTTTCCTGTGCCCAGAATCGGGATGAGTCCGGAGTGAAAATTTCGTCAATCAAAATAACCTTCCCGTTAACAAGACCAAACTCAAACTTGCAATCGGCTAAAATAATCCCCCGCTTTTCGCAGAAAGCACGTGCAAATTCGTACAACGCCAAACTCTTTTCCTCAAGCTCACCTGTTAGTTCAACCCCGACCAGTTCTTTCATTTGGTGAAGGGAAATGTCCTCGTCGTGTCCAACATCATTTTTTGCAGCTGGTGTAAATAAAGGCTTGGGAAAGCGCTCATTTTTACGTAGCCCCTCTGGCAATGGAATGCCGTTCACCTCACCGTTCTGCTCATACTGACGCCAGCCGCCTCCGGTAATATATCCGCGCACCACACACTCAATGTCGATGCGTTCAGCCTTCAGCGTGACCATGATCCGGTCCTTCAGCAACTCTTTATTCTGTTCGTCGATCACATGCCCGAGCTTGTTCACATCAGTGTGCACGACATGGTTTTCCAACAAGTCTTTCGTCTGCTCAAACCAGAAAGCGCTGAGCTTATTCAGCACATTTCCCTTTTCGGGCACGGGTGGCTCTAACACATAATCAAAAGCCGAAATTCGGTCTGTCACGACAATCAGAAAATGTTCTCCGAGATCATACAGTTCACGCACCTTGCCTTTGTACAAGAGCGGCGCATGGATCAGACCTTCGGCAGTAGACAATGACATTTCATTACACCTCTTTCATAGAAGTTGCCCCTCCTAAATCAACCTTTGCCCCTCCTAAATCCTCCCCTCAGGGAGAACCCCCAGGGCTGCTGCCCTCGGGACTCCCGCAAGGTTGGCTGGTGAGCCGGGTGAGGGCGTTTATTATGTGACTCGAGTGGTATGAGCGCGTTTCGCCGGATGAAGGCTTGTTGGCACAAGCTTTCATCCAGCAACGCTTTTACGTCGGTACAAAATAACGTTTTTACGCGTATGCCGCCGCAATACCATTCGGCCCGTGGCCGTAGCACGGCATGCCGTGCAGCGAGCATTGGGCTTCACCCAGTTGTGCGCATGTGTTACGCTGCGCACGGATACGGTGGCTCAAGGCTTCACTTCTTGAGCCTGCGCGTTCTCGGGAGGGCAGCGGGCTGTTTGCTGCGCAAATTCGGCAGCCCTCCCGAGAACGTTGCTCAGCGATAGCAAAAGCAGTGGAACACGCTTTTCCATCGCTCTTGGGGTGGTGCGGCATCTTATGTGCCGCACCTTCCCAAGTTCTGCTCCCACACGAAGGTTGGTGCTGGAAGCAGCGGGGCGGACGGAATCGTTCTGGAGAAGCGTTAGCGCTTGCCTTTGCCTCTGGATTCCAACCTTTGCAGGTTTTCCAATTCAGGAATCCAGGGGCAACAGCAATCGGAAGAATGATCCGTTTGCGGAGCGGCCTCACCACGCAGCAACCTTCCCTCCTACTCCCCTAATCCCAGCTTTTTGAAGATCGTATCCACGTTCTTCAGATGCCAGGCTGGGTTAAAAGCATCCTCGATTTCGTCTGCGCTGAGCACGGCAGTAATTTCCGGGGTGGCCTCGACGATATCGCGGAACTGGCGTTGCTCTTCCCACGCCTGCATAGCACGCGGCTGCACGGTATCGTAGGCTTTTTCACGACTAAAACCTTTATCGATCAGCTTCGTCATAATACGACCGGAGAACGGTACGCCGTACGTACGCGCCATATTGCGCTTCATATTTTCAGGGAAGACCGTCAGATTTTTCACGATATTGCCAAAGCGGTTCAGCATGTAGTTCAACAGCATCGTGGCATCCGGCAGAATAATGCGTTCTACGGAAGAATGCGAAATGTCGCGTTCATGCCATAGGGTTACGTTCTCATACGCCGATACCATATGCCCGCGAATCACACGTGCCAGACCGGAGATGTTTTCACTTCCGATCGGATTGCGTTTATGCGGCATCGCGGAAGATCCTTTTTGACCCTTGGCAAAGGCTTCCTCCACCTCACGGAATTCACTCTTTTGCAGAGCACGGACTTCTGTAGCAAATTTGTCCAACGATGTGGCGATCAACGCTAACGTTGCCATGTATTCGGCATGACGGTCGCGCTGTAGCGTCTGTGTAGAAATCGGTGCAGGCTTGGTACCCAGCTTGCGGCATACAAATTCTTCTACAGACGGGTCAATGTTGGCGTATGTCCCAACTGCACCGGACATTTTACCGTATTGTACTTGGTCAGCGGCAAAACGAAAGCGTTCCAGATTGCGCTTCATTTCCTCGTACCACAATCCCATCTTCAGTCCGAATGTGGTCGGCTCGGCATGCACTCCATGTGTACGTCCCATCATTGGTGTATGCTTGTAAGCCAATGCCTTTTCCTTCAAAATTTCAATAAAATTCAAGATATCGCGTTCCAGGATTTCATTCGCCTGCTTTAACAGGTAGCCCAGTGCCGTATCAACTACGTCTGTAGAGGTTAGACCGTAATGTACCCATTTGCGCTCATCTCCAAGACTTTCAGACACCGTGCGAGTAAAAGCAATAACATCATGTCTTGTCTCCTGCTCAATTTCATATATCCGTTCAATATCAAAACTTGCATTCTTACGTAGAGCCACAGTATCCTCTTTTGGAATAACCCCTAATTCCGCCCAAGCTTCACAGGCACACAGCTCTACTTCCAGCCACGCTTTAAATTTATTTTCTTCCGTCCAAATCGCTCTCATTTCCGGTCTGCTATAGCGTTCGATCATGACTATTTATCCCCCCAAATATTGGTTTGTTCAATCCATTCCAGCGCTTGTTCCGCATCCTGGCACAGTAGATTAATATGTCCCATCTTTCGGCCTGGCTTGGCTTCACTTTTTCCATACAAATGCAGCTTGGGTACAACATCCAACCTTTCAGCTTCAACATCCGATTGCACAAACCGCCGAACCACATCCTCCAAATGCTCACCTAGCACATTGACCATCACGACGGAAGTCAGCAGCTTCGTGCTGCCCAAGGGTAAACCGCAAATCGCACGTATGTGCTGCTCGAATTGCGACGTGGCGCATGCCTCCATCGTGTAATGACCGGAGTTATGCGGTCGTGGTGCCAACTCATTAACGTACAATTGTCCGTCTTCGGTGACAAACATCTCCACAGCGAGCAGTCCCACCGCACCCAGCGACTCTGCCACAGCCAGCGCTAACTTTCGCGCTTCCTCCTGAACAGGTTCTGGCACGCGCGCAGGTACAATCGACGTGTGCAAAATGTTGTTCACGTGAATGTTTTCCGCAGGTGGAAAGGCTTTAGCTTCACCGTTCGTGCTGCGAGCTACAATCACCGAGATTTCGCAGCGAAAACGAATGAACTGTTCCAATACCAGTTCCGCACCGTCTCCTGCCAATTGTTCGTAGGCAGCTAAGGCTTCCTCCGGTTGGCGAATGACCACTTGTCCCTTGCCATCATAACCACCGACTGCTGTCTTGAGCACACACGGTACACCCAGTTCAGCTACCGCTTGGGCCATATCCGCAGGACTACTAATTTCACGATACGGAGCGACAGGGACACCAGCAGCTTCAATAGAACGCTTTTCACGAAGACGATGCTGTGTTGTGTACAAAAGACTGCTGCCTTGCGGCACGCTGGATTCCTGTTCCAAAAGTGCAGCCACATCTGCGTCCACATTTTCAAACTCATACGTGATCACATCGCACCGACCAGCCAACTCTCTGGCCGCAAGCTCATCATCATAGGCAGCACGGATTTGTTCTGACACCTGTCCACACGGGCTATCAGGTGCAGGGTCCAGCGTCACAAAACGATATCCTAGGTTTGTCCCTGCTAGCACAAGCATTCTGCCCAGCTGTCCGCCTCCTAGAAGTCCAATCGTTGTACCTGGAGGACGGATGCGACCTGCAGATTCACATGCCTCATTCATAGTGAGTCACTGCCTTCCAGCACCTCATCACGGATACGGTCGCGTCTTGCCACAACCCGCTGACTTATCTTTTCGTCAAAAGCGCCTAATATTTGTGCGGCCAGCAGCCCTGCATTCGTAGCGCCTGCCTTACCGATTGCCACAGTGGCAACCGGAATACCACCCGGCATCTGCACAATGGAGAGCAAGGAGTCTAGACCATTCAGAGCCTTCGACTGGACAGGCACACCAATGACTGGCAAGGATGTCTTCGCAGCCACCATCCCTGGCAAATGCGCTGCCCCACCCGCTCCAGCAATAATGACCTTTAATCCACGCCCGGCGGCCTCTTCTGCAAAACGAAACATTAAATCCGGTGTACGATGGGCTGAAACTACCTTTTTCTCATATCCGATTTCAAGCTCGTCCAGCACAGCACATGCATGCTGCATGGTGTCCCAGTCTGATGTGCTGCCCATAATGACAGCGACCTGCACTGACATGTCCTTCACTCCCTGTTTATCAATAAGCGCCAAAAATCCGGCACTCGAAAATAACGTTATTTTCAAGACACCGGACTACGAAAAAACAAACGACAGAGCCTCTTAAAGGCAAGCCAAAAGCAAGCCTCTTCCACCGCATCCAATGCGGCTTCAGCCGTATGTCTCCCGTAGTCCGGAAATTTAAGGTTTCCAGGTAGAAACTTCCGGGCCATATCCCCGGCATTATACGAGTTAGCATTGTGCCTATTCCATACCCGACGATATTCTTTACAAGTATGATCGCGGTCTGTTTCGGCTCAAACATGTGTACCTTATTAAATTGTACCTAAAGTTCATTTTTTATCGACAATACACTTCCTAGTTTAACAATTCCCTACACCTTATGTCAACTTGAAAACGAACATTACAATAATCATGCAATAGAATGTTCGTGTTTAACAAAATCAACACCCTTATATACCCACAGGTCAGGACTATTGTATTACGTTTAGCTATCTATTACCTATCCTGATAACAGCGAGCGTACCGCATTCCACTGACAAAAATAAAAGTCGGCACTCCCTATACAGGCAGTAAACCGACTTTTACTTTCTTATTCAGTTATTTTACGACCAGCACAGGAATACGCGCATGCTGCACCACATTGTGGCTTACGCTACCCAATACAAATTCACGGATACCACCTAAACCGCGGCTACCGATCACAATCACATCGAAGCCATTCTCATTGGCATAATCCAAAATGACTTCGGCTGGTGAACCTTGAATGAGCTCCACCTTGGCATCTACACCTTGCTCAGCAAGCCGCTTTTTAACTTCTTCGGTAGTTTGTTCGGCCAAATCGTAATATTCTTTATTTATCGAAGCCGGAATTGGCGCCAAACCTTCGCCCATAAAAATCCGTGGAAAATCAAATGCGGTTACCACCTCAAGCTGCGAGGACGATGATGTCTTGACTAATTCGGCTGCCTTCAGCAAAGCCTTGTTGGATGCATCCGAACCGTCATAAGCAAGCAATACTTTTGAAAATAGCATAATACGCACCTCTTCCTCATTCGGTTTGTTGATTCAAAGCCTGAAATATGTACTCCTGTTGTTGTTCATTCCATGACATCACTGGATGGCTGGAATAGTCTTCTCACTCATCATTAAACTTCCCTATGAGAAGCTAAACTCCTCGCCTTACCTTAAAAAATAACCATACAACAATGCGTTCATGAATAGCAACGCCGGAATACCTAATCTGAAACTCATATGCCGTGTTTTATGGCGTTTACGGTACATGGCTATTAGCACGCCTAAGGCTCCCCCGATCAGGGCCAGGAAAAACAACGTCCGTTCAGGTACACGATCACGATGTTTACGTGCTCTCTTTTTATCTTCCGACATTACCAGATAGCCTACTGCATTGATAAACAGCAGCCATACCAACAAGCCTGTCTGCAATGTCTCTCCCCCTTTTGCACACCGTACCAAGTTCAGGTATTAGGCCTTATATATCGTTCTCCCCTCATTATAACCCCACCCCTTTTACAGAAACAACGCCTCCCTTGACTTGGATAGCGTTTTTGCGGAAATAGTAAGGTGGCATAAGGGCGATCCCCGAGTGCATCTATTTCGTCTTAAAGGAGGAACTGCAATGGAAAGCACCCATGAATACGTTGAAAAGCTGCGAGAAAATGCTAAAAAGGCAGAACGCAACCGTAAACAAGGAAAAGGAACTCCCAGCGCCAGCCTGCCGACAAAACAGCATAGCAAAAACCCCTGATCATGGGATCTGTATTCAGCTGTAGAACCATGTTATTAACGTAAAATATCAACTTTACCTTGTCGTTCTCATTGAATGAAGTTAAAGGTAAACTCAGTTGTTCACCTTTCAACAAAAACAACAAGCAGACTCCTTATGAGATTTCTGCTTGTTGTTTTGTTTTTGCAAACATTTTTTATTCAGCCGTGGTCTTTACCTTAAACAACCGACTGTTCATCTTACTACATACACCCACCATACAATAATAAGGCGGTTACATTGATAATGGATTGGTTTTAAAGTTATATTTTCTAACATAGATATTGACTAAAAACATTTTTACACTCTATAATTCGTGATATTAACTTAATCCGACAAAATATTTGTCAGTTAATCTATCATCATATTTGAGGTTTAAGATTGGAGAGGAGCTTTATATGACTAACATGAAAAAAATGACGATGATTCCCCTGTTGGCCAGCTTTATTCTCGGAGGTACCTTATGGAGTGGTGGATTTACCGCCAACGCTGCGGCAGCAGCTACAACCAGCACAACTGCACCTACTTCTACCACTATAACTTCGGACAAATCCGAAAAACCACAAACCAATCATTTACCCAATATTAAAATACTTGCCACGGGAGGGACCATTGCAGGATCATCTGCCGTCAACACGGATACAACCGGCTACAAAGCAGGCGCGTTGGGAGTGGAAACTCTAATCAATGCCGTTCCTGAGATGAAAAGTATTGCAAATGTCAGTGGTGAGCAAGTTGTTAATGTAGGTAGCCCCGATGTTAATAATGAGATCCTCTTAAAACTTGCCAAGCGCACCAATGAACTGCTTGCCAAAGACGATGTAGATGGCATTGTCATTACACATGGTACAGATACATTAGAAGAAACAGCTTATTTCCTCAATCTTGTTATCAAAAGCGATAAGCCAGTAGTTGTCGTTGGCTCCATGCGTCCAGCTACTGCCATCAGTGCCGATGGTCCCTTCAACCTCTATAATGCAGTGAAAGTCGCCGGGGCTTCGGCCTCTAAAGGTCAGGGCGTACTCGTCCTGCTGAACGACCGTATCGGTGCAGCAAGATACATCACCAAAACGAACACAACAGCAGTCGATACGTTCAAATCTGTGGAGCAGGGATACCTTGGAGCTGTTGTGGGCGATCAAGTGTACTACTACAACAAATCCACACACAAGCATACGACTTCTTCTGTATTCGACATCTCTAACCTGACTCAACTGCCACAAGTAGATATTTTATACGAATATCAAAACAATGGTCGCTATCTGTATGATGCAGCCGTAGCAGCTGGTGCCAAGGGTATTGTCGTAGCTGGTTCCGGTAATGGTTCCTTGTCCAAGACCTCCTCAGAAGGCGCAGAGGCCGCAGGTAAAAAAGGAATAATCATTGCCCGCTCCAGCCGCGTGGGAAGTGGAGTGGTATCACCGTCAACAAAAGACGCGGCATCGAACTTTGTATCGACCGATTCACTCAATCCGCAAAAAGCACGGATTTTGCTCATGCTTGCTTTGACCCAAACACACGATGTTAACCAAATTCAATCCTTCTTTAATGAATACTAAGAACATTTATCCCAAATCAAATAAATACAACATCCTTATTATGAAAAAGAAGCAGCGATTACGGTTGATCACCGTAACTGCTGCTTTTTTTGCAAGACAAGTCTAGCATTAATAACTACTTCATCTAATATCCAATCGTCTTGGTTCTATACAGTAATCCATCGTCCCTCCCACGCAGCATCAAGACTGCTGTTTGGGAATCCCATTCAAGCTTGGAGGATATTTCGCTTGCTTCTCTGGATGAGCAGCAATTTCCTCCTCCAGTATGCTTGATTTATTTTGCTGATTATTGATTTTAAGCGGTTTATGTTTGGGCATAAATACTCACCTCCTCGGATTACCATGCCAAGGAGTGATCGTTTTTATACCGACATGCACCTACTGATTATGTTGACTGCAGCACTTTTGGTCATCCGTTATTTGCCCTGCTTTTGTTCCATCGCTGCTTTTAGCAAATCACCCAAACTGGAGCCAAAAGATTCCTGCTTTTCAAATTGTCTTACTAGCTTTTGCTGTTCCCGTTTGTTTACCCGTTGCTTGTCCTTATCCAACGTCTCGGTAATTCCGCAGGGCAGGCATCTTACATACAATCCTGCTTTGCCCTCTTTCATTTCCATTTTCTTATGACACTGCGGGCAACGTCGATTGGACAAACGTTTTTCCCCTGAACGACGGTAACCGCAATCCGCACTTGGACATACAAGGAACTTACCTTTCTTGCCCTTCTTCTCCAATAGCTTTGTACCACAATCTGGACAATGACTATTCGTCACATTATGAGGCTTGTACTCCGCACTGCTATTTTTCACAGTGGAAACCAGTTCTTTCGCCATAGCACGAATAGAATTCAAAAACGGTTCCGGTTGTCCTTGACCACGAGCAATCCGTTCCAGCTCCGCTTCCCAACGTGCCGTCAGCTCAGGCGTTCGAAGCTGTGGAGCTGCCAGTTCAATCAGTTGCTTACCTTTCCCGGTTGGATGCATCACGTTCCCCTGACGCTCAATCGTATCCGAGCTGACAAGCTTTTCAATCAGATCGGCACGAGTAGCAGGAGTACCCAGTCCATGCTTTTCCATCTGAGCGAGCAGGGCTGCTTCCGTATACCGCTTCGGCGGCATCGTTCGCCCAGCTCGTACAAGACAACGCTGTAACCGGACGGAATCTCCTTTTTGCAGCTCAGGTAAAATAACGCCCCGTCCATTGTTTTCCCGATCCTCTGCTTCTTCATCATCCATATCATAATGGTTCGCGTCATATACAGCACGCCATCCGCTATCTTTTACCGTTGTGCCTTTTACGTGAAACGTCTCCTGCTCCACCGTAACTGATACGGCTACAGCATCATAACGTGCAGGTGGATAGAATAGACTGATAAACCGTCGTGCAATCAGATCATACAGCTTACGTTCTTCCGGGCTTAACTGATTAAGTAATAATGTCTGCTCAGTAGGAATAATCGCATGATGATCCGTAACTTTACTGTCATCCACAATTCGCTTTGTGATCGGCAGGTTGTTACGCAATAGCGGGCGTGCCAAGGAAGCATACGGACCTACTGCTACACTACTGAGCCTTTCCTTAAGGGTATCCACCATATCGGATGTCAGATAACGGCTGTCCGTACGTGGATAGGTCACCAGCTTATGCTGCTCATACAGACGCTGAAGCAGATTGGACGTCTGTTTGGCCGAAAAGCCGTAACGTTGGTTAGCATCTCTTTGCAGCTCCGTTAAATCATACGCCAGCGGGTGAGGCTCGTTCTTTTCGCTCTTTTTAACACTGGCAACTGTGCCTTTGGCCCCCTCAAGCCTACGGCGCAAAGTCTCTGCTTGAGTACGGTCAAACATGCGTGAATCCCCGTTTTCTGCCCGCCAAGTTGCCTGAAAATCGCCGAAGTCCGCCGTCAAAGTATCATATTCCTGAGAACGGAATTCGGTAATTTCTTTCTCACGCTCCATAATCATCCCCAGCGTTGGTGTCTGCACTCTTCCAGCCGAAAGTTGGGCGTTATAACGACAAGTCAACGCGCGAGTTACATTGAGACCAATCATCCAGTCTGCTTCAGCTCTACAGCGAGCCGATTCATATAAACGATCAAACTGCTGACCAGGCAATAGCTTTGCGAAACCTGCCTTAATCGCCTTGTCTGTCTGTGAGGAGATCCATAAGCGTCGGAAGGGCTTTTTCCAGTTTGCCATTTGAATGATCCAGCGTGCCAACAATTCTCCTTCGCGAGCAGCATCTGTTGCCACGATAAGCTCTCCAATGTCCTGCCGCTTCATGAGTTGCTGCACAGCTTTGAACTGATGATTACTTTCACGCAGTACCTTTAACTTTGAACTCTTCGGAAGAATAGGCAGATCCTCCAAATTCCAAGTCGCATACTTAGAATCGTAATCCTCCGGCTCTGCTAAGCCGACCAAATGTCCCAGTGCCCACGTCACTACGTACTGGGGTCCTTCTATATAACTTTTATGCTTCTCGCGGCTACCCATCACACGTGCTATCTCTCTGGCCACGGATGGTTTTTCTGCTAATACCAATACCTTCATGTTACGCTCCTTTCTCTCATAGTGTTAATTATACCATCCTGCCATGATCCGATAAATTCTAATGCAACGGCTCTTATTAACATGTTCGTACATACTATTGCAATTGCTTTACACCGCTTAGGACCAGCTTACAAATCAGGCACACTCCATTTTAATAGCAGACCTGCATAGGTAAGTCCTCCCCCAAATCCATATAACAACACATGTTGTCCATACCGTAAACGTCCATCATCCAAACCACACTGCAAAGCCAACGGGATGGATGCCGCCGATGTATTGCCATACAATTCTACGCTTGTCAGCGTTTTTTCCAAAGGTACTGTACTTCTTTCACATATGGACTCGATCATTCTCAAATTAGCACTATGAGGTACAAACCAGTCAAGATCCTCTTTCTGCATATTTGCCTTATCCAATAATCGTTCGATTCCCGTTGGAACAGAGCGAACAGCCCATTTATAAACCTCACGTCCATTTTGAGCAATAAATCCATGGTCTTGCAGCTTCTCTCCATCCAAATGATCAGATAATCCCACTCGGTAAAGATGTGCTCCCCCATGCCCATAAGTACCTATATCTGAAGTTAAAAATGATCCTTCATCCTCGTCATATTCAACAAGCGCAACCCCTGCACCATCTCCAAAAAGTATACACGTCGTCCGATCCGTATAATCTGTAATTTTGGACAACGTTTCGGCTCCCACTACTAGCACCTTACGATGCAGACCACCCGTAATAAGGCCATTTGCCAAATGAAGTCCATAGGAAAAACCTGCACATGCTGCACTAATATCCATTGACCCTGTATTCGGAATATCAAAATGAGCCTGAATACGTGAAGCCGTGCTCGGAAAGTAGTAATCAGGTGTACTCGTCGCTACAATGATCATCTCAACATCGTTTATATTTACGTCATACAGGTTAATCATACGTGTAATAGCTTGTATGCATAAATCAGATACATATTGATCTTCAGCCGCAATGCGTCTTTCATGCATACCCGTTCTCTGTACAATCCACTCGTTACTGGTATCCACAAGCTTCTCCAAGTCAGCGTTCGTCAAAATCCGTTCAGGTACATAAGTGCCAAAGGCCGTAAGCTTAGCTTTTGAATTCAACAATCTGATCACTCTCCTTTGTAATCCTTATTCACATTATAACACCAGATACTAATACCTGGTACTAAATTATTTTAAAACCGTCTTCTTATTACTAGTTAATATCCACTTATCCAGTTAAACTTATAACAAGCTCAATTTAAATAAAATCCCACTGCCTTTTAACGCAAAAAAAGACCATGATCTTATGAAGATCATAGTCTCTTTTGCTTGTTGCTTGGCGACGTCCTACTCTCCCAGGACCCTGCGGTCCAAGTACCATCGGCGCTGGAGGGCTTAACGGTCGTGTTCGGGATGGGTACGTGTGGAACCCCTCCGCTATCGCCACCAAACATGAATTTGCTATGCAAATTCTATCGTACGGTTATTCACTTCACGACATATCGTGTGAACGAATAGCCATGCATTTGTTGTATGTCACTTGTACATACCTTCAAGGTTACACCCTGAAAACTGGATCCGAAACTTATTGCGTTTTATCTTAGGATAAGCCCTCGACCGATTAGTATTGGTCAGCTCCATGCATTACTGCACTTCCACCCCCAACCTATCTACCTCGTCGTCTTCAAGGGGTCTTACATACTGGGAAATCTCATCTTGAGGGGGGCTTCACGCTTAGATGCTTTCAGCGCTTATCCCTTCCGTACATAGCTACCCAGCGGTGCTCCTGGCGGAACAACTGGTACACCAGCGGTACGTCCATCCCGGTCCTCTCGTACTAAGGACAGCTCCTCTCAAATTTCCTACGCCCACGACAGATAGGGACCGAACTGTCTCACGACGTTCTGAACCCAGCTCGCGTACCGCTTTAATGGGCGAACAGCCCAACCCTTGGGACCTACTTCAGCCCCAGGATGCGATGAGCCGACATCGAGGTGCCAAACCTCCCCGTCGATGTGGACTCTTGGGGGAGATAAGCCTGTTATCCCCAGGGTAGCTTTTATCCGTTGAGCGATGGCCCTTCCATGCGGTACCACCGGATCACTAAGCCCGACTTTCGTCCCTGCTCGACTTGTAGGTCTCGCAGTCAAGCTCCCTTCTGCCTTTGCACTCTTCGAATGATTTCCAACCATTCTGAGGGAACCTTGGGGCGCCTCCGTTACTCTTTAGGAGGCGACCGCCCCAGTCAAACTGCCCACCTGACACTGTCCTCGCACCGGTTCACGGTACCAAGTTAGAACCTAGATACGATCAGGGTGGTATCCCAAGGATGCCTCCCTTCAAGCTGGCGCTCAAAGTTCTACGGCTCCCACCTATCCTGTACAGATCGTACCCAAATTCAATATCAAGCTGCAGTAAAGCTCCATGGGGTCTTTCCGTCTTGTCGCGGGTAACCTGCATCTTCACAGGTATTAAAATTTCACCGGATCTCTCGTTGAGACAGCGCCCAAGTCGTTACGCCATTCGTGCGGGTCAGAATTTACCTGACAAGGAATTTCGCTACCTTAGGACCGTTATAGTTACGGCCGCCGTTTACTGGGGCTTCGGTTCATAGCTTCGCCCCGAAGGGCTTACCACTCCCCTTAACCTTCCAGCACCGGGCAGGCGTCAGCCCGTATACTTCGCCTTGCGGCTTCGCACAGACCTGTGTTTTTGCTAAACAGTCGCTTGGGCCTTTTCACTGCGGCCCCCTCGGGCTATTCACCCTACCGAGGCACCCCTTCTCCCGAAGTTACGGGGTCATTTTGCCGAGTTCCTTAACGAGAGTTCTTCCGCGCGCCTTAGAATTCTCTTCTCGCCTACCTGTGTCGGTTTGCGGTACGGGCACCTTCTCCTGGCTAGAGGCTTTTCTTGGCAGTCTGAGATCATGACCTTCGCTACTACAATTTTCGCTCCCCATCACAGCCCAGCCTTACGATGTGCGGATTTGCCTACACATCAGCCTCACTGCTTAGACGGACATCCATCAGTCCGCGTCACTACCCTACTGCGTCACCCCATCGCTCATAGCGGATTACGGTGGTACAGGAATTTCGACCTGTTGTCCTTCGACTACGCCTATCGGCCTCGCCTTAGGTCCCGACTTACCCTGAGCGGACGAACCTTCCTCAGGAACCCTTAGGCTTTCGGCGGATCTGATTCTCACAGATCTTTTCGTTACTCATACCGGCATTCTCACTTGAATGCAGTCCAGCGCTCCTTACGGTACACCTTCAACCCGCATTCAACGCTCCCCTACCCCTGATGCAAGCATCAAGCCATAGCTTCGGTGGTGTGTTTAGCCCCGTTACATTTTCGGCGCAGAGTCACTCGACCAGTGAGCTATTACGCACTCTTTCAATGGTGGCTGCTTCTAAGCCAACATCCTGGTTGTCTGTGCAACTCCACATCCTTTCCCACTTAACACACACTTGGGGACCTTAGCTGATGGTCTGGGCTGTTTCCCTTTCGACAATGGATCTTAGCACTCACTGTCTGACTCCCGGAACTAAATCTATGGCATTCGGAGTTTGACTGAGCTTGGTAACCCTTG
>NZ_JBBOUW010000001.1:445000-950000 GCF_038006265.1 Paenibacillus sp. FSL L8-0641 | reverse complement strand
TTTTTACCACACACTGCCCATTTGGTTTGATAGGTATCAGGTTCTCTGGGTACAGGTTTCCAACCTTCATACATATGCTTGATTTCGAGCGATCCCTCAAAGAACATATTCAAGAAGCTTTTCCAACTGTTCATACCTTGTTTTCGATCACCATTCAATACAAACTCAATCTTCTCAGAAAAAAGGCTAATTAATCGCTCTCTACTCTTCTCGTCATCTTTTGCTAAATCATAGTAGTGAAAATAATCTTCTAAAATCTTCATCGTGCGCAATTCCATTCGTGCTGTATATGTGTATTCATCCTTATGAGAAGGTTATTGCAATTTTTCCAACAGCATGGTGGGTTTCGCTTAAAGCGTGTGCATCATATAAGCCTTTTTGCGAAAAAGGAAACGTCGCTCCCACTACCGATCTTACTTTCTTTTGCTCCAACAGGTCGGCAATTTCCTGCAGTTGCTGTCCGTTGGGCTCCAGCCATATATTTTTGGCCGTTACGTTGTACTCCTTTACCAGCTCTTCGTCAAAATTGCTCACAATGGATATGATCCGTCCAGTGCCCCTTTTCATTACCTTAAAGCTATTCTTCTGAACATCCCCGCCCATCGTATCGAACACCACGTCCACATCAGATAAAACTTCCTCAAAACGAGTTGTGTGATAGTCAATGATTTGGTCGGCTCCCAATGAAGCAAGCAATTCATGATTACGCTCACTGGCTGTAGTAATGACATAGGCTCCGGCTTGTTTGGCAAACTGAATAGCAAACATACCTACGCCACCTGCACCTGCGTGGATTAATACTTTTTCCCCTTTAGTCAGTTGACCATGTGTAAAAAGCGCCTGCCAAGCAGTCAACCCCGCCAAAGGTACAGAAGCGGCTTCCTCCCAAGAAATTGAGGCAGGTTTACGCGCCAACAGGTGATCATCCACCAAGGTATACTCGGCATAAGTACCGAACCGTGTGGTGTCCGGGCGTGCAAACACTTCATCTCCCACTTTCCAATCGGTGACCTCGCTGCCTACTTCCGAAATAGTGCCGGCTACATCCCAGCCTAAAATAATCGGGAACTCCCAATCCATCATTTGTTTTAAGTAACCTTCACGCAACTTCCAGTCAATTGGGTTGATGGAGGTAGCCGCCACTTTGACTACAACCTGATGAGCCAGTGGTGTAGGAGTAGGCACTTCTCTTTCTTTCAATTCATCCTTGCTTCCATACTGATCTATAACGATGGCTTTCATATTCATTTCCTCCTCACATTTATATATTCTTCACATTGTTGGACATACGCTGTAGTACATCTGTCAAAGCCACAATTTCCTCATCTGTAAACTTACATAGCAGCTTTTCCTGGAAGGCTTGTCTTTGCTCTGACAAAACTTGCAGCTCTTGAACCCCTAATTCGGTCAAACGTATATAGGTCACACGCTTATCCTGCTCTTTTTTACTACGTAAAATCAGACCTTCCTCTTCCAGCCTTCGTAGATGTCGAGTCACTGCTGCACCATCCAGAACGAGCAGATGTTGGAGCTCTAGCTGGCTTAGTTCCTGACGATGGTCAATATGATACAAAATTTCAACCTTGGTAAAACTGGTTTTTAACTGTGCTTCAAAAGCGTTATTCATTTCTTTACACAAAAGATGCATGCGATAAAACAACTGACTTTTTTCAGAGCAATGTTCGATGACAAACCATCCTCCTAATACTTGACCTATCAATTGATATATCAAGTATTATACACCCTCACTAAAAATAAACAAGTCCTGAGACAAGTCTATATAGACAAATCCTACAATTCAAGAATACTCAAGCTAAACAAATAGCCTGAGCATTCTTGAATTGTAGTTAAGGTCATTCGATGAAACGATGAAATAGTCCATACATTACAGTGTATTCATAAATCCGATAATACGAGCCGCCATCCGCTCGTGGCCTGCCTGATTCGGGTGCAGGCCGTCAGGGATACCATTTTCCCCTGTAAAGTACATCTGTTTATGCACAGGCAACAGTGGTTGAATTCCAGCGATATTCCACAGATCGCAGCACGGGAAAGAATACAGTGAGGCCACTTCTCTCACGGCCTGTGCATACGCGCTATAGACTTGACCTGTGATAGCATTAGGCAGATGCTCAGGAACGGTATCACTTGATCCGTGAGGCGGGGTCAAAAAGACGATCAGCTTGTCCGGGTAACGGTTAATTAATCCTTCGGCAATATGCTTGAGCGCACCATAAAACGTACGCGTTTCTGTCGATGGCGTATCCAAGCTACCGAACGATATTTCTCCCATCGAAAAATCGTTTCTTCCCCCCATAAAAAAGATCACGTCCGCATGAGGGTTCATTTTCTCATAACGCTCACACATCGGTTCAAAGCCACCGCTGGCTACACTGCTGCCGGATATGCCATGATTCTCAAAAGTTTGGAATCCTAATACATCACTCACGAGGTGGGGGTATGGCTTTTCTCCATCACGTAATTCATATCCAAACGTAATACTATCGCCCAGGAATACGGCATGGCTACCTTGGTACTTGCCCTGATTATTTGTCAATCTAATTCCACTCCTACTCTATTAGATCGTATTATTGATTTCGATAAATTTATGTTCAATCGCTGTCATTTCGTGATTTGGCCGGGTTATTAAATATGTATCCATGTAGCCAAAGATTGGGGGAGCGGGCAAATAGGATGTTACTTTGAATTGCCGCGCCAGCCTTTTGGACATGAGGGTGATTCCCATTCCCATCAAGGAAAATTGTACCATCGTTTCAAACACACCAACCTCCACAACCTCGCCATGGGTCAATTGCATGTCCTGATACATCTTCTCTAAATACGTGAGGTACAGGCAGCCATCCGACAATATGATAATAGACGCTCCTTGGAGTACCTGTTTAAGATCCGAGCCTTCATGTATGCCTTTCCCCACCAGTACCAGTTCTTCACGGCATAATTTTTGATAATGAATATACGGGTTAGCGGGATACCCTGTAACAAAAGCAATATCGAGTTCGCCGTCGAGAATCAATCGTTCCATTCCCGTGGTGGTTCCGGTTTTTAATGTAACCGAAGCCTGCGGATACAGCTCATATACCTTCGTGAGCGCCCTCGTTGTTTCGCCCGCCACGATGGACTGCATGGTACCGATGCGCAGCTTTTCCTCCTGCGGTCTCATTTTCATCTCCGTGTCTTGCCACAGCAACAACATTTGCTTGAACTGAGCATATAAGATTTCTCCTGCAGGTGTCAGCTCCATACCCCGGGGCTTTCGGTAAAATAACGCTGTGCCGTAATGGGCCTCCAGCTTCTTTATTTTAGCCGTCATATTCGATTGCAGATGATTCAGCTTTTGGGCAGCTTCTGTCAGGCTTCTCAGCTCCGCCACCGAAACAAATGCCTGCATATTTTCAATATCCATCCCTTCACCTCCCATCAAATAAAATGATACCTATATCATAAACAAGCATTATTATTTATGAGTTAAGTGTATTATATTGACCTTGGACGCTACTTTCCACCCTCATTTAAAAATTAGGAGGTATGGCAACATGGTAATAAAGAAGATTCGTGCAGGTATCGTAGGAGGTTCGATGAATAATAAATGGGCTAGTCAAACGCATATTCCGGCGTTGCTCAAGCACTCAAACCTGGATATCACTGCCGTCGGTACCTCCCGTATGGAGAGTGCACGACAAAGTGCAGAAGAAGTAGGGGCGGCACTGGCTTTTGATGATGCCAAAAAGCTCGCAGCTTCCGAGGATGTGGACATGGTCGTGGTGAGCGTAAAAGTTCCCCATCATTATGAGGCGGTGATGGCGGCAATTCAAGAGAGAAAGCATATTTTTTGTGAATGGCCCTTGGGGGCAAACACTGCGGAAGCTGCTGAAATGGTCAAGGCGGCGGCACTGGCAGGCATTCATCATACCGTCGGCTTGCAGGCACGGCAGGATCTTGAAGTGCAAACGATGAAAAAATTGGTGGAGAGCGGAGAGATTGGTGAAATTCTATCCTGTCATATGCAAGTAGCTACTTCCGGCAAAGGTGGACAAGTAAATCAGGACACTGCTTATTTGCTGAACAGAGCCAATGGCGCTAATCTGCTGACGATTAACGGCGGGCATTCTCTGGATGCGCTGCAATACATCGTTGGCGAATTCCGCGAGCTATCGGCCATCACATCATCTCGCTATAACGAAGCCACTATTCAGGAAACGGGTGAAGTCATTTCCAAGGATACAGCCGATCAGATTCTGATTCACGGACTATTAGACAAGGGGGCGCCGATATCCGTTCACATTCAGGGCGGAGTGAATTCTAAGTTTGAGATAGAGATTCAGGGGAAAAAGGGTATTTTGCGATTGACACAGAATCCTTCGCTTGGGCATGTTCAATTTGGGAATCTGACGCTCGAAAAACTTGCGTACGATCCAAGCAGTACGCAGAGTCATGGTCCTAATGGGGCGTTTGAACAAATAAGTGTAACTGCTGAGCCTGATGACGGACTGGATTTTCCAAAACAAGGGGTAACCCTGAATGTAGCCAAGGCTCATCATGTATTTGCCGAGGATATTTTGACGGGCACCCGTCTCGCTCCTGATTTCAACCATGCCTTAAAGCTGCATCAGCTACTGGATCGCATCGAGGAATCGGCTGCAACCGGGAAAAAGATTGTATGGTAAGGTAGAATTATAAAAAAGAACATTCAGTACCACGATGATGTGGAATTGAATGTTCTTTATATTGTAATCAGTTAAAATCCTACTCCACTCGATGGTGGTAATGCAGTGGACCTTCCTCTAGAAAAATTACCTTTTTTTAATGAAGTCATGCATTCTCGACTTTTATCCTATCACCTTCAACCAAAATAACTTCCGCGTTGCTGATTGGATATAAATTTAATTGGCTGTCATATTCCTCAATGATGCTCTCCACCGCTTTTTTAAACGGGATGTTCGTATGGTGGGGGACTGGGTAGAATTCAATGATCCCGAGCGCAACAAAGGAATCCAAAGCAGGCGCTTCCTGCACATTGTCCATAAGTCGGGCATATTCGATATTCGGTGATAAAATCATCGAACCTGCCGATTCACCTATGTATAACTTCCCTGCATTAACTTCATCAGCAATGATTTTGTCAGCCCCGGTTCTTTTTAACTCTTGAAGTAAATAAAATGTGTTGCCTCCGGTAATATAAATATAGTCATTTTCTCTAATTTTACTCTCTATTTCATTCAATGGTGCTGTGCTGATTTCGATTTCATCCACGACTAATCCTAAATTCTCTAATGCTTTTTTCCCTGAATTCACATAAAACTTAACTTTCTCTGGAATACTCGCGGTTGGGATGAAGGTGACTTTTTTTCCTTCTAAGTTTTCACCAGCGAAATGGACTAAGCATGGTGCAACATCCTTAAATGAGGACGATAGAAATAATTTTTTCATCTCTTTATTCTCCTTAGAACAACGTTTAATGAAACGAGATATGTAACACTTTAATCTAGGTACATTATAAAATATATTAGTATCAAAACATGACACCATTAGAGCATGACATGAAAAAGAGGTGAACGTTTAATTTCATACTTGATTTAAACTATTTATAGCTTGAATCTAATAAAACCATATAAAAAAGGAGATACATTACCATTGAATAATATCTCCTTTTTTCAACTTCATATTCCGTTTTGCAACAACAAATGACTTCATATCCCGTCCTTGCTTGCCCCCGTAAAAAAGACTCCAACCGCATAGCGATATTTCGCCGATACGGAGGAGTCTTGATGTTGTATTGGTAAATCTCAAAAGGTTCGTGGTTACAGGGCGGGAGTTCCCGCGTTTATTCCCACTCAATAAATTCATTAAATTGCGTAGCGTCTTCTTGATCTATTTGAATAGTTTATTAAGATTTGAGATTACTTGATTTTCATTGAATAGATACTGGTTGGTTGCAATTTGGTTGCAAAATTCAATTTAACAATACGACTTTTTATAAAAAGGGTTGCCAAGTGTCTTACCTTTTGTTATATTGAAAAGGTAAGACACTTGTTTTCCGTAAACTCAAGTCTTCAAACATTACTAAAAGAAAGTGAGGGTGATATTTTTGAGAATCCAAATGCGATTAAGTAGACCTGCTGTAGTAGCCATGCAAGAATACAAAAAGATTAAATTTGCTGATCCTGATGCGAAAGTCACTAATGGATACTTGATAGGGATGGCATTCAAATCCATCAAACATGAGCTAACACAAATTGACTGGATAAAAACAAACTCAATCACAATTCCAAACGTTACAGAAAACAATGATGAATCTTTGGATAGTTTACAGACGGCTTTAAATATTGAAGCTTCCATTTTACAGGACATAGAAGAACTGCAAAGGGACTTCATGATTGTATTTGGAACAAAAAAAATGTTCAAACCTTTTGTAATAAAACTGATTCTGTTTGCTGCGATTTTAAAAGAGCAAAACATCCTTGTATTAAAGGAGGAAACTGACCTTGAATAATGATGACATTTTAGAAATTGTAATGAATCATAAGAACTTAAACAAAAATTTTGTTGACATTACTTCAAAAAAATCAATTGAGAAAATTCCTAACACATCAGACTTAATTCATATCGTAAGGGAATTTTATCAAATGAATTTATCGCGAATGAATCATGATTACGCTTGGCGAATCGCTGTTTCATACTTGAACAAATAAAAAATCAAAGGGAGAGTTAAAATGCCATTAAGAATAACTGATCTACGAATTGATCCGAAGTCTCTTGGAGAAACAATGCTTCTTGCAGATATTACACCAAGTTACGAGTTTAAAGACGGTGCCAGAACTGAAAAGTTAGAAGGGTATAGATACTCCGTTGTTCTTCCTGCTCACAAAATGGAGAAGTTAGGCGTAAAAGTTCTAAACAAGACACCTTTGATTGATATTGAAAAAGGGGAAGAAATCCCAATCGGTACACCTATCCAATTTACAAATTTAGAGGTAGGCTCTTACTTCTCAAAAACTCAGGGTGTAAGTGTCACAGCTAAAGCGGATAATGTCTCATTCGTTAACAATGCAAAATGAGAAAGGTTATAAAATTTAAGATAGTATCTTTGTTAGACAAAAAAACGATCAACTTTAGATTATATTGCTGTATCGTTGTTACACTCGGCATAATTTGGGGGTTTGGGGAACTTCGTACCCTTACCCTCAATTTTTTTCAATCTAACCTGTCTATATTATGGTTTGTACCTATGATGTATCTAATTTTCAAAGTGTGGAAATTTTATATTAAAAAACAAAAAACAATAAATAAAATCATCGAAAAAAGACTCCTTTTCTTCCTCAAATCAAACAACCTCTTCCAAACCGAAACAATAGAAAAATACGAAAACAACAAGATAATAAAAGAAAAAACAATTTATAATTCTGCTATCTTAGGCTACCTAGTCACGTCTGAAGAAATTACGATCAGAGCATTTAAACAAGGTGATATTTTTAGCGATAAAATGAATGAATTTGATACTTCCCTTTGCGCACTACTTGATTTACCACTTGAAAATAAAGTTGATACTATTAGCTATTGTGATTATATTTTCAGTCTCCACAAAGATAACCGAATTATTATCAAGGGTACAGAGCTCATATACAACATAACAACCCTGTTACCCCTAAGCAGTAATTTAAAATGGAATATTCTGAAACAGCCACACTTGCTTTTGGCAGGCGTTACGGGATCAGGCAAGACAACATTTTTAAACTACCTCATTATCGAAATGAAGAAGATGAATGCTGATATATATATCTGTGATCCAAAACGTTCTGACCTTGCGAGCCTCAAAAACATTCTTGGTACTGAATATGTGGCGAGCGATACAAACAACATTGCGAAGCTTTCAAGAATTGTTAAAGAAGCGATGGAAAACAGATTCATCAACTATAAAGAAAGTGCTGAAAATTTTGTATATGGCTATTCATTTGTAGATTACAACTTAAAACCTATATTTATTATTTTTGATGAGTTAGGAGCATTTCGCGCAAGTGCTGATAAAAAAATATTTGCTGAAACTATGGCAAACTTGACTGAAGTCATTTTGAAGGGGCGTGAAATGGGTGTATTTTGCGTTTTAAGCACTCAACAACCAAATGCCAACAACATACCTACAGAATTGCGTGACAATCTCTCTGTGCGGCTTGCAATGGGCAACATGAGTAGTGAAGCCTATAGAATGGTATTTGGTGAGGATATAAAAGACTTACAGTCTGTAAACACGATGGGAAGCGGATATATATATTTAGATGGTCTGGGATGGTCTAAGCCTAAATCATTTGAAGCACCATACTTAGACTATAAAGAATTTAATTTTGTAGAGGAGTTGAAAAAATATCAAAACAATACGCTACCAGAAAAAATGTAGACCTCAATTTTCTATTTTTACAGTTGCGAAGCAAACTGAACGGAGTGATAAAAATAGAAAATTGAGGTTTCACGAGCCTCGGCTCGTGTAGAAACTTAACTTGATATATAGAACAACATCTAGAGAATTTTTCTCTTTCATAGTTATGGATTGCGAGGACAACCTACCTTGAAAAAACAGTTTAGGAGTTACAATGTCAAAACCATTGAAACACCTACAACAATCGAGGTTTGGGAATATATAGATAACTCGGTCTTTTACACTGTCAATGTTGGCGACAAAGAGCCAATCAAATGTGATCAAGCTGACGATAGCACAACAAAAGTTGAAAAGTCTGCAAGTACACATTATGACGCTCTGAAACGCAAGCAAAAGCATTATGAGGAAATGCGTTGGTTTATTGCTCGTATTGTAGATTGCAATTTTGATGACAATACCAAATTTATGACACTTACTTTCAAGGAAAATGTCCAGGACATCAACTATACAAATTACGAATTCAATAAATTTATAAAAAGATTAAATTTTCATATATACCATGTCAAAAAACAACAATTAAAATACATAGCTATTTGGGAAAAACAAAAAAGAGGTGCAATACACTATCACATCGTCTTTTTTAGCCTTCCATTCATAAAAATTAATCAATTAAAACAAATATGGGGACATGGATTTGTAAAACTAAATAAAGTAGATGTAGACAGCAAAGATAACCGAGGACGATATATTAGTAAATATTTTTCAAAAGATATTGATATTAAAGAACATAAGCAAAAATCCTTTTTCAAATCCCAAAACCTGATTAAGCCAATAACAACGCGCATGACAAGACAGGAGTTATTTGACTTCTCAACTGAGAATGTGGTGTTCACAAAAGAATACACTCGAACACTTCCCTATTTGGGAGATGATCCAGATGTCGGGCTTAAGTATGGCTCCGTCAGGTACACAAAGATTAGAAAAGGAGTTCAAAATGCAGATGATAACAAAAGTTGAATTAGGTCAACTCGGGTTTGGTCCAAGCCAGTGTTCAGATATAATACGAAAAGCAAAACGACTTATGGTGAACAAAGGCTACGGATATTATTCTAACAGGAGACTTGGTTGTGTGCCGGTCGAAGCTATAGAAGAAATATTAGGCATTCGTTTAGTCTTTGAAAACAATGAGGTGCGCAACAATGCCTAAAATATCAAACATTTATCAAGATAAGAAAAGTGGGAAATGGTACTTTGTTGCCAACCTTGGCTATGATGAGCATGGAAAGCGTCTAAGACATTGGGGGCGTGGTTACACAACACAAAAGGAAGCAAAGAAAGCTTTTGACGAATACATGAGCAATCATTCTAAATCGGCGCTAATAACGAACAGCACAATGAGTTACCAAGAATTTTATGAAACATATTTCGAGCCAGATTACAAAAGAACAGTCAACCAGAGAACTTTTGATAATCGCATGTCCTCGATGAGATTGCATTTTTCTTATTTCTTCAAAAGAAAGCTTAAAGATATAAATGCTCCGATGCTAAAAAAGTGGCAAAACAAGCTTTCTGAACGTTACTCCAATGCCTATATTCGTAATGTATATGGTTTATTTCAGAAGAGTTTAGATTTGGCTGTAAAACTGGGATTACTACAAATGAATATCGCAAAACAAGTCGGCAACGTTAAAAAGAACAAGCAAAAGGTGGACTTCTGGACACGTGAAGAGTTTGAAAAGGTAATCGCAACTTTTGATACAACGGACTACTATGAGCACTACGCCTTTATAAGCATATGGCTCTTGTTCATGACAGGCTTACGCATTGGTGAGGCACAAGCTTTAGAATGGCAAAGCGACATAAATTTCATCGAAAAAACGCTGACTGTCAGCAAGTCTATGTATTATAAAAGTACCCAAGAATTTTACCTTACAGCACCAAAGACGCAAGCAGGAAACAGAATCATAGCCCTGGATGATGATACTATACGTTATTTAAAAGAATGGCAGGAGGTTCAAAGTAAAAACGTACCTTCTAGATATGTGTTGTCTTACAATGGATTTCCCACCAATAAACATGCTACAAAATATGCGATAGAACAACATGCCAAACTTGCAGGAGTTCATAAAATAAAAACTCATGCACTTAGGCACAGTCATGCTTCTCTACTGATCTCTTTGGGAGAAAATGCGCTTGTTGTAAGAGACCGATTAGGGCATGAGGATATTGAAACAACGCTGGGCACTTACGGGCATTTATATCCAAATACCAATAGAGCAGTGGCGGACAAACTCAGTAATCTTATAACCGTTGAGAAAAGCGAAAAAGCAAAACGAACTTTGACGTCCAATCAATTTATTAAACGATGATACGGAGGAAACTATATGGCGCATATCTACGCTATGAGTGATATACACGAGGAACTAGATCTGTTCAAAGAAACACTTAGTCTAGTCGATTTCAGTAAAACCAATCAATTAATTTTAGTAGGTGACTATGTAGACATTCATTCACAAAATTTAGAGATTCTATATTTCATCAAAGAACTACAAGAAAAACATCCAGCTCAAATTACTGTTATAGCAGGAAATCATGAGTTAATGTTACTGGAGGAGATTGATTCCAAAGCCAGTTTGCTCAATGATATTACTCTCATAAAATGGCTGAGAGACTTACCCTTTTACTATGAAACAGACAAACAAATATTCGTTCACGCAGGCATAGATGAAGAAGCAGAGGAACTTTGGAAATGGGGTTCTGAAGATTATTATTTCTGTAGCAAATATCCTCATACCACAGGGGCATTTTTTAAAGATATTATTGCAGGTCACATATCAACTTCTGAAATTGCAGGTGAAGTTGATTATCACAAAGTCTATTGGGACAAGCAAAGCCATTTTTATATTGACGGCGATACTCGTGTTAGCAAAGCAATACCTGTTCTAAAATATGATACAACTTCAGGAAATTACTCTGGGTTTGAAAAAATAAAACAAGATGAAGATAGCTTTGTGTGGCGAGAATACTTAATAAAACAAGGCGAATAAACTTGGTTTGGTTGCAAAATGGTTGCTCATAAATAAAAACAGAGCGTGAAAGCCCGTTAAATATAGGCTCTCACGCTCTTGCTGTCTATTCCCACTCAATCGTTGCTGGTGGTTTGGAGGTGATATCGTACACGATACGATTCACGTTATCCACTTCGTTTACGATACGTACCGAAATTTTCTCCAGCACATCCCAAGGGATACGTGCCCAGTCGGCGGTCATACCGTCGATGGAGGTTACTGCACGAATACCTACAGTGTAAGAATACGTACGAGCATCCCCCATAACGCCAACACTCTTCATATTCGGCAAAGCGGTAAAGTATTGCCAGATTTCCCGGTCCAGACCGGCTTTAGCAATCTCCTCGCGCAAAATGTAATCCGACTCACGAACAATCGTTAGCTTGTCCTCTGTCACTTCACCCAGCACACGAATGGCAAGACCCGGACCTGGGAATGGTTGACGCCATACAATCTCAGCTGGCAGTCCACATTCTTCGCCGACTTTACGCACTTCGTCCTTGAACAGGGCATTCAACGGTTCGATCAGCTTGAACTTCATGTTCTCCGGCAAACCACCCACATTATGATGGGATTTAATGGTCTGTGCCGTTGCTGTTCCGCTCTCTACAATATCCGTATACAGCGTACCTTGTGCCAGGAAAGTAAAATCGTCGAATTGAGAAGATTCTTCCTCGAACACATAGATAAACTCGTTACCGATGATTTTACGTTTTTGTTCTGGATCATCTACTCCTGCCAGCTTGGACAAGAAGCGCTCACGTGCGTCAATTTTGACAACTTTCATATCAAATTTACCAACGAACGTCTCCATTACACTTTCGGCTTCACCTTTGCGCAGCAATCCATGGTCAATGAACATACACGTCAGTTGGTCACCGATCGCTTTATGAATGAGCATCGCTACAACGGAAGAATCCACGCCACCGCTTAAGGCACACAATACTTTCTTGTCGCCTACCTGTTGACGAATCTCACGAATCTGATCTTCAATGAACGATTCCATCGTCCAGTTGCCTTCACAACCGCACACTTCATACAGGAAGTTGCTGATCATCTCGTTACCTTGAACGGAATGACGTACCTCTGGATGGAATTGCACCGCATACAGATTCCGCTCCAGGTTACTCATCGCGGCAATCGGCGCACTCTCTGTTCCTGCATCCAGTGTAAAGCCGGTTGGCAGATCTGTAACGTGATCCCCATGGCTCATCCATACGGTTTGACGAGAATCCAATCCTTTAGCCAAGCGGGCATCCTGATTGAATTGCACGTCTGCTTTACCATACTCACGCTTGCCCGCACGTTCTACCTTACCATCCAATTGGTGAGCCATCAGCTGCATGCCGTAACAAATACCAAAGATAGGGATGCCAAGATCATAAATTGCCCGATCCACCTGAGGAGCATTGTCTGTATATACGCTGGAAGGTCCACCTGAGAAAACAATCCCTTTTGGCGCCAGCTCTCTCAGCTTCTCCGCAGGCGTATTGTATGGAAGGAGCTCGCTATATACGCCGAGATCCCGAATTCTTCTTGCGATTAACTGGTTGTATTGTCCTCCAAAATCAAGAACTACAACGATTTCATTAGGCTTATTCATTACCGTGCCTCCCTCAATTGTTCGTTTCATTATACGCAACGATAAAACAAGACGTCAAGAAATCAAGCGGAGTTGAGTGGGCATGAAAAGATTGTTAAAATGAATTGATTCTAAAATACTCAATCTGTTCGTAGGAGTGTAAACGATGGATGTGCTGAAGTGGATCGCGCAATTGTTCGAAGAATACGGCTACGGCGTCCTTTTTTTCGGCTTGCTGCTTGAGTTTATTGCTTTACCATTTCCCGGGGAAACCACAATGGCTTATGCGGGATATCTCTCCTATGCCGGTACCTTGGATTTCGGTAAACTGGTGCTACTAGCTTTTCTGGGCACAACCCTCGGTATGACTATTACCTACTTTATTGGAAGATGGGCTGGACTCCCCTTTATTCAGAAATACGGTAAATGGGTTTTGTTATCGCCGGACAAGCTTCAGAAAACACAAAAATGGTTCCAACGATATGGATACTGGCTTATTTTCCTTGGATATTTCATCCCCGGTGTCAGGCATTTTACCGGTTATTTTGCCGGGATTATTGCTCTTTCTTTCCGTAAATTTGTCTTGTATGCTTACAGCGGCGCTTTATTCTGGGTCATCCTCTTTCTAAGCATCGGCAAGCTGTTTGGTCCCCAATGGGATGCCATTTTCCATTTGGTAGAGCTGTATGCGCTGCGAATTGCGGGAGTCGTTGGGTTCATAATCCTGCTGTATATGATTTACCGGTGGAGAAGCTTCCTGTTTAGCTCGCTACGCAAATCCGAAAAATCGGTGAAAACCAGCAACAAGGATGACATGAAGTAGTCAAACCCCGCGCCTCCAACCAAACCCAACATACGCGGCTCCATCATTTCAATCACCACCCCTGCTCCAAACATAGACAGTCCGATGATATCTTGGCTCCACGCCGTCAGCATGCCCAACAATGGACCCTGTAAATACAATGGGGTCTCCCGCATTATTAATGTATCCAGACAAATGTCCCCTTTCCCGCCAGCCAACTACCGCTTAATCCATAAGTAAAATCCCCAGCAACAAAAGACATACCAGTCCTCCCTTCACCGGAGCAAATCGTGAATGTCAAACTGTATTCGTTTCTATAATCGTCAAGGCATAAATTCATATATTCAGAGCATACTAAGCCAACAAACTCCAATATCGGAGGATTTTACGTATGCCAAATCAGAATAAAAGTTGTCCACTTACTCATGTGTCCTCGAACTTGAAGGATAATGTAAACCATATTGAAAACTCCTTTGGAAACAGCGGAGATGTAATCATTAAAGAGCTATTATGGATGCAAAAATGGCCAGCAGCTTTGTTTTATATCGATGGTCTGATTAACACTCAATTGCTCCATGATTCCGTTCTGCGTTCATTAATGCGGGTAAACGAACATCATGTACCGGAGGGTGCGGAACCGTTCGACTATTTAAAGGATCAAGTATTAATTGCAGGTAACTCAGGTAGTGTGGACGAAATGGATGCCTTATTCAACCAGATGCTATCTGGCGGTATTATCATTTTGCTGGACGGATACGCAAAGGGCATATGGATTGATGCGGTCGGTTGGGAGGATCGCAGTGTTAGCGAACCCCAATCCCAAAGTGTCGTACGGGGTCCAATGGAGGCTTTTACCGAAAATTTACGTACCAATACCGCTCTAATTCGTAGGCGAATCCGCGATCCGCGCCTGTGGATGGAAACAAGACAGATCGGTCAAGTCACTCATACCAATGTGTCCGTGATGTATATCAAAGGAATTGCTGACGAAGGGGTTATTCAGGAACTGAGAGAACGTTTGGACCGAATTGATATTGACGGAATTTTGGAAGGGGGTTACATCGAAGAGGAAATTCAGGATGAATCCTTCACTCCGTTTCCCACCATTTATAATAGCGAGCGCCCGGATTCGGTCGCTGCCAGCCTGTTGGAGGGGCGGATTGCTATCTTGGTGGACGGGACACCCTTTGTTCTGTTGATTCCTGCGCTATTCGTGCAATTTTTCCAGTCGGCAGAGGATTATTACCAACGTGCTGATATCAGCACATTGCTGCGTTTGCTGCGTTTCTTTTCCTTTTTTATCGCTTTGCTTGCACCAGCAGTTTATATCGCGGTAACTACCTTTCATCAAGAGATGATTCCTACAAACTTATTGGTCAGTCTCGCTGCACAAAGGGAAGGCGTACCGTTTCCAGCCTTTGTCGAGGCGATGCTCATGGAAATTACTTATGAAATTTTGCGTGAAGCAGGAGTCCGAATTCCGAGGACAGTCGGACAGGCTGTATCTATTGTAGGCACACTGGTCATTGGGCAAGCAGCCGTGGATGCGGGGGTTGTCTCGGCGGCTATGGTCATTATCGTGTCAATCACCGCCATCTCCAGCTATGTTATTCCAGAAAACGGCCTGTCGATAGCGGTTCGTATTATACGCTTTGCCTTAATGATGCTAGCCGCAGCCTTTGGACTTCTTGGAATATTGATGGGGTTAATCGTAGTTTTGCTGCACTTGACCAGTCTGAGATCGTTTGGAGTATCTTACATGAGTCCGTTTGGCCCCTATGTGGAAAGCGATATGAAAGATACGCTGTTTCGCTTACCCTGGCCTCATATGAAGAAACGTCCTCAATCCATCTCTATCCAAAATACGATCCGCCAAAAAACGAAAAAAAGACGGATCGGCAATAAATCAAAAACCAGAAGGGATCAACCATGAAGCAGACCATACATTTGTTCTTTGTCTGGGGCCTGATTGCATTACTGTTAGGTGGTTGCTGGGATCGCCAAGAATTAAATGAGTTGGGCATAGCTATTGGGATCGGGGTGGATATGGAAGGAGACCAGTATCAGGTAACCGCTCAGGTGGTCATTCCTTCTGCTGTAGCTTCCAAATCTTCACCAAGTGCAGGCTCTCCAGTCGTTACTTATCAGGCCACTGCGCCCACGATTCAAGAGGCCATTGAAAAAATGACAAATACAAGTCCGCGCTCCATTTATTTATCTCATATTCGTATGCTGATTTTAGGTGAGGAGTATGCGAGAAAAGGAATTGCTGATGCGATTGAAGCCATGATGCGAGAGCCTTTTACAAGAAGTGACTTTTATATTGCGATAGCCAAGAATAACAAGGCTTCTACGATGTTAAAGATCCCCACTCCATTGGAAAAGTTGCCGGCAAATAAATTATTTGCTTCGTTAGATACCTTAACCAAAACCTGGGCTCCTGCCACCAAAGTAACCATGGATCAACTTCTTAGCAATCTGGTTAATCCCGACATCCAGTCCACTCTACCCGCTTTAGAAGCTGTGGGGGATATAGAGTCGTCCAATGAAAAAGGTATGGATGCTACCAAAAGCATATCGCCTGGAACCATATTGCGGTTTTCGGGTAATGGTGTATTCAAAAAAGACCGATTGCTGGGATGGATCAATGACCAAGACAGTAAAGGGCTCAGTTACATCAGAGATAAAGTGGAGTCTACAACGGGACACACCGATTGTCAGGGTGGGGGTAACATTGCCCTATTAACCTTGAGTAGCGACACTCAAAAAAAAGTAATCATTCGTGATGGAGAACCTGTTATCTCAGTATCAGTTACCAACAACAGCACAGTACGAGAAGTCAACTGCCAGCATATGAAGCTAGACAGTATAGCTGATATTAAAGAAATTGAAGCCGCAAGCAATGAAAAAATTGTTGAAATTATGAAGCATTCCGTAGAGACCGTTCGGCATGAGTTTAAGACAGACATTTTCGGCTTTGGTCAGCTGATCCACCAGTCCAAACCTGAGCTTTGGAAAAGACTAAAAGAACAAAAGGAAAATCCATTTATGGACTTACAGATTGAATATAAGGCACAAACGAAGATTAAAAAAATTGGTTCCTTGTTTGAATCATTCCAAAAACAAATGAAGGAGTGAGCTGGGTGGAGGAGAAAGGGCGTATCGGCATCAGAAATATAGCCGTACTCGTATTTTTGAGTATTATCGGAGACTGCGTATTGGTGTATCCCTCCCTCATTACAAGCATATCCAAGCAGGATGCCTGGATCAGCTCATTTCTAAGTATCCCAGCAGGATTGGCTGTATTACTGCTACTCCTGCGGGTACATCAGCTATATCCTGATCTCACCTTTATTCAACTCTGCCAGCGAATTTTGGGGCCATGGCTAGGCTCCCTCATCTCGTTATGGTATTTGTTCCATTTATTAATGAATTCCGCGATTTATTTAAGAGAGGTCGGGGATTTTATGAACAGCCAGACCTATGTGATGACGCCTCTGCCTGTTATCAATTTACTCTTAATTCTTGCGCTTATGTGGGGAATGTATATGGGATTGGAGCCTATTGCGCGTACGGCTCAAATCTTATTTCCATTATGCTTGGCTTTCACTTTGTTTTTAATTCTGTGCTTGCTTCCCCAATGTGAAAGTCAGCAACTTAAGCCTATGATCGAGCAAGGTATTCCCAAGATTATGGAAGGAAGCCTATTTGCACTATCCTATCCATTCGGAGAATTAGCTTTTTTACTCATGATTTTTCCTTATGTGAGCAAAAAACCGGGTCTAAAAAAATCGGTTTTGCTAGCTGGACTTGCTGCCAGCATTCTGTTAAGCGTACTACTCCTGGTTTCTCTCATGGTTCTAGGCCCTTTTGTAACCGAACATAGTGTGTATACCTCTTATACGCTATCTAAAAAAATCAACATAGGAGATTTCTTGCAGAGAGTTGAATCTATGATGAGCATAGCCTGGATTATCACTACCTTTGTTAAAACCATTTTACACTTCTATGCCTTTACCTTAGGAATGACTCAGCTACTGCGATTAGACAATGTACGGACCTTTCTGGGCCCTAGCTTTATGATCCTGTTTGGTCTGATTATCGTGTCGGCACCCAACATTACTTATTATCTGGATACGATCGTCCACGCTTGGATTTATTGGGATTTGACGGATTCCGTTGTCCTACCTTTGCTGCTGCTTATCGTGTACAAGTTGAGATCGAAAGGCAATCATAGCCTGGGACCTGGTTGACCCTCACTCTTAACGAAAGGAGCCTTAACATGTTAATTACCACTATCATTATCTGTTTCGCTCTCGCCATTGCTGCCAAAGATTTTCCAGGCTTGTACCGAAAGCATCGCTTTAAGGATATGTTCGTGTACATCGTTATGCTCGGATTAGGCACATGGCTTAGTATTCTTGCTGCCAAATTAGAGGTTACGCCAAGTCCGCTGATACTGATAGAGATCATCTATAACCCTGTTAACGCTTTTATTTCACATGTATTTGGCTTTTAGAAGGGAGGCAGCCACAAATGTCAAAAAAAGAACGTATCAGTGTTCGGCAAGTGACTGTCCTTATGTTTATGTGTTTAATCGGGGATATGCTCTTAATTTATCCGACTATGATTACACATATTGCTCATCAGGATGCCTGGATCAGCTCTATACTGTCCATACCGTTAGGTTTAATTATTATTTACGTGCTCCTTCGTGTTCATGAACTCTACCCGGGCCTTACACTTATTGAAGCGATCCGTAAAATTTTCGGGCCTGTATTCGGAACCATTGTCTCCTGCTGGTATTTGTTTTATTTTTTAATGAACACCGCTCTTATTGCTAGAGAGGTAGGCGATTACCTGACTACCCAGTTATTTGCACAAACCCCTCTGCGTGTCCTGCTCGTTATGGGAATATCCCTAATGGTGCTTACTGCGCTAATGGGAATTGAAGCTTTCGGTCGTGTTAGCGAGATACTATTACCAGCATATATATTAATCTTCTCTGGTCTGATCCTTGCACTCCTGCCACAAATTCAGCTTTCTAATGTACGGCCTGTTTTGGAAAACGGGTTAGCTCCTGTTGCTAAAGGAATGGTTCCAGGCGTGGCTATGCCTTTTGCCGAAATGTCCATTATGCTCATGGTTTTTCCTTATGTAAACAAAAAAGCCCATTTTAAAAAGGACATGTTGCTCACCTCTCTTATAGGCGGATTCCTGATTAGCGTGTTTCTGCTTCTCTCTCTCCTTGTCGTTGGTCCCTTTGTGACCAATTATAGTCCATACATTTCTTCTGCGCTCACAACAAAGATTAACGAGCTCAATTATATTACACGAGTTGAATCGTTAGTAACTTTAACCTGGGCACTTGCTGCCTATTTCAAAGGTGTCCTTTTCTTTTACGCGTTTACTTTCGGAACAACCCAGCTATTCCGAATTTCTAATATCCGCCCCTTTGTTATCCCCGCAGGAGCGCTTGTGTTTGGTATGACCATTTTGATAACCCCAAATGTGTTTTATTATGTAAGAACTCTTGTTTATCCCATGGCTACCTGGCATTATACAAACGGCTTGATCATTCCGCTTGTTTTATGGGGTGTTTATCTCTGCAAGCAAAAATGGAAGCAACGACAGAATGTATCTAAAAATTAGAAAAACCTTTTGAAACCGATGCTTAAAGAAAGCATAATCCGATTCCAAAAGGTTTTTTTGTTCTTCACTTACGCCATATCAATGAATGTATGCCAGCGCAGCATCAATATGCCCTTTTACTCTTAAACCACGCCATTCATGAACTAAAATTCCATTTTCATCAATAAGGAACGTAGACCGAACAATGCCCATGTACTGCTTGCCGTACATCTGTTTTTGCTGCCATACACCATACGTCTCAGCGACCTGATGCTCTTCATCAGATAACAACTGAAAAGGGAGTCCGTACTTGGCAATAAACTTGTCATGCTGCTTGAGAGGGTCAGGGCTTATCCCCAGAATCACCGTGTTCAAGCCTTCAAACTCCGTATGTTTATCCCGAAAGTCACAAGCCTGGGTCGAGCAGCTAGAGGTCAAATCCTTGGGATAGAAATACAGCAATACCCTACTGCCTCGATAATCAGACAGCTTGACACTCTTTCCTTCACTCCCAGGCAATTCAAAATCCGGTGCCGCTTGCCCAATAACGGTAAATGCCGCGGACATCTCATCATCTCCTATCTTGTGGGGGTTCTTATGTGATCTGACCTATGAGCCTGCCCCTCTATAGCGGCGAATTCCCCAGTTCCATGCCAGTAAGCCCAAGGTCAGAAAGACAATCCCCATCACAGGAGTTAAGAGAGCCATATGGCGCATGTCCTCTCGGTGGAGGAATAGGGAGGCTGGATATACACCAACAAAAGCAAAAGGTAGTATCCAAGTCAGCACAACCTGAATGGCTCGGTTATAGATCGTCACTGGATAACGTCCGTAGCCCTGAATATTGTACATGAGCGGGATAATTCCTGTGGGCGCATCCGAAAAGAACGAAATGGAAGTCAATATGGTGTAAATACCCGTATAAATGGCTACGGCACTCAGACTCATTACAATGAGTGCTGGAATAAACCACCACTCCATAGCCAAGTCCATCTGCGCACCGCTGATCCCCATAATAATCAGACCGATCACTGAGCCGACCAGTGCGGGCGGGTCCACATTTTCAAGGAAAATCTGGAACAGATTATACGCAGGACGGGTCATTACCCGGTCGAGTTCACCTTTTACAATATAACGCTCGCTAAAGTTCCAAAGGTTGACGAAACAGCTGAATAGTCCGTAAGGAACCATAAAAAATCCATAAACGAACACGACTTCATTTTCACTCCAGCCACCCAAACTGTCTGTGTGCATAAAAATAACCAGGATAAAAATAAGATTCGTGGCCTGAAACAGCAGATCTGAAATCACTTCTACCCAAAAGTCGGCCCGATAGGTGAGCCGTGACTTCATGTAATTTTTTAAATATTCGCTAATGAGACCCAAATAGTACATCATCGGCTTACCCTCCCTGCACGAACAGACGTCTGCGCGCCAGTCGCCAAATGATGATCATCGGCACGAGCAGAACAACCAGCCAAATGATTTGGATACCCAGTACATTCCAGATGCCAACGCCTTTTACACGTCCCGTAAATACAGAACCCGGCAAATAGGTAATCGCCTGAAACGGCATCCATTGGGCGATTGTCGCCAGCCAGCCTGGGAACAAACTGATTGGCAAAATCAACCCAGAAAACAGATCTACAACTACGCGCTTCATACGCATCATGCCCTCATTATTTTCGATAAAAAAGGCCGTTAACCCCGTAATAATATTAATTTGAGTGTTGATCATAAAGCTAAAAAACAGCATGACCAGAAAACCAACCCAGGCTACCGGATCCGTGGGAAGCTTCACCGGAAATAGCAGCAACGCAATCGCCATGCCTGGAATCATAAACAACAGAAAACGGAACATTCCTTCGCCGAGTCCTTGCATAAATTTAACAAGTACATAGTTATAAGGTCGGATCATCTGAATTGCAATGCTTCCATCACGTATATCCGTCGAGATCTCACGATCCAGATTGTTAAAATAAAAGGCTCTCGCCATCCACGATACTGCTACATACGTCGTCATCTGAGCAGCGGTAAAGCCTCCAATGCTACCCGCATCGCCATATATCGCTTTGTATGTGAAATAATACACGCCAATATTCATGCAATAAATAAGGATTCCTGAATAATAGTTCACACGATAAGCCAGCATCGTGAGAAATCGGATACGAATAAAATCGGTGTATACGCTAAGCATGAACTTTGGCCTCCACTACCGGATTGCCCTGGCGTTCAGCCGAGCCAGACTGATAGATACTGCGGACGATATCATCCGTGTTGGTTTCAATGATTTTGATATCCGTAATGTCCGTGCGACCGACTACGCAAGCGAGCACATCCGATACATTAATATGAAGAGGAATCCATACCTTGGCAGCCAAATCATTATCCACTGTCCAAGCCAATGGCATATCAGCAGTCCATGCCTGTAATTGCTCCAATTGGGTCGATGTGCCGAACTGGAACCGTACTTCTCGACCTGTACCCCAACGCGCCTTCAGATCCTCCAGACCACCATCATAAATGATATTCCCATCATCCAGCATAATGACGCGCGAGCACAGCGCTTCAATATCCTGCAAATCATGGGTCGTCAGCAAAATAGTCGTACCGTAATCCCGGTTCATGTCCTTCAGAAACTCGCGAATTTCGGACTTCACCATAATATCGAGCCCAATGGTGGGCTCGTCCAGAAAAACAATGGACGGATTGTGCAGCAAGGCTGCTACCAACTCACAGCGCATCCGTTGCCCGAGACTAAGCTTGCGTACCGGGCGGCTTAGCAGATCCTGCAATTGCAGTCTCTCCACCAGCTCATCCAGCCTGCGTTTGAAGTCCGTAGCCGGAACCTGATATACTTTCCGCAGTAGTTGAAAAGACTCGATCACACCGATGTCCCACCAAAGCTGGCTGCGCTGACCGAAAACAACACCAATGTTGCCTACAAATTTCTCGCGCTCCTCATAGGGGACATAACCGCCCACCTTGAGATGTCCCGATGTCGGCACGAGAATGCCTGTCAGCATCTTAATCGTGGTGGACTTTCCAGCGCCGTTCTCACCGATATAACCGCATATTTCTCCTTGCGGAATACGGAAGGAGATATCTTTGACCGCGGCCACCTCGTTGTATTCGCGGGCGAATAAATCAAGGAAGGCGCCTTTTAAGCCCTCGCGATTTTTTTGAACCTTAAATGTTTTGCGCAGATCCTGCACATCAATTGCCAGCATGTTATACCTCTCAATCAGGATTTGTAAAATCCATAGTTAAATTGATTGTGCTCCAAAAAGAAATTATAATGTAATGAACTGAAAAGCGAAAGGGAGAGCATCCATGACAAGCAGAACCAAAAGGACGATATGGTCGGTTCTAGCCGTGGTAATCGTCGCGATTGTCGGCTTTGCCGTGTACTATTTTACATCCATTTATAATCAGCTGGATAATCTGCATAAAGAGGGTGCTAACTCCCCCTTCAAAAATGTAAAGCAGGTCGATCAGGTTCGTACGCCAGAACCGCCCAAGTGGGAAGGTACCGATATGGTCAACATTTTGCTGATGGGTGTCGATGGACGCGGTATCCAGAAAGGGGAAGTCCCCCGATCAGACAGCATGATGGTTGTATCACTGGACCCCGTTAAGAAAAAAATCCACCTGTTCTCTATTTTGCGTGATACGTACGTGGATATTCCCGGCTACGGAAAAAATCGAATTAATACCGCCATTACTCACGGACCCAACACGGCCATGAAGACGGCTGGCGATCTGCTAGGCATCCCGGTGCAATATTATGTGTACACGGATTTCCAGGGCTTTATCAAACTGGTGGATGCCGTAGGCGGGATTGATTTTGAAGTGGAAAAGGATATGCATTATACAAGTAATGCGGATAAACATCAGTACGATATTGATTTGAAAAAGGGTATGCAGCATCTGGATGGCAACACGGCGCTTCAATATGTGCGGTTCCGCCACGATGCGATGTCCGACTTCTCCCGATCAGGACGGCAACGCGCATTTTTGGAGGCCGTAGCCCAGAAAATGCAGACCACGACTTCCATCGCCAACCTGCCGAACATTTTAGAGCAGGTTAACCCATACATCGACACGAATCTCAGTGTTAACGATATGTGGAAGCTGGCGAATGTGGGGTACCAAAGCAACTTTGCAGGCAGCGAACAGGTTCCACCGATGAAGATGCTCGGAGAAGAGAATGTGGGCGGCGCGGCAGTTCTTACTGTCCGCGACCCAGAGGAACTGAAAACGTATGTGCAGGATATATTTAATAATCCACCCGTACAAACACAGGAACAAAATAAGGATCAGAACGAAACGAAACAGCCAGACAGTGCATCGTCTACCAAGACGGATAAAGCTTCTTTTACAGGGGGCAGTAAAACCAGTAATGAGGATGCCTCCACACAATCAACAACAAAGACAGGTCAAAAAGAGCTATAATGATGTATGCAGGGGCAGCCGTGAACGCTGCCCTTTGGCGTGTGTATACCCTATTTTAATGAACGGAAAGGAAGTTTTTGATGATGAAACGGGAAAACTCCGAAGCACTATATAAAGAAGCCCTGGAGCATATTGTCGGGGGCGTTAACAGCCCTTCACGCTCCTTTAAAGCTGTGGGCGGCGGCGCTCCAGTATTCATGAAACGCGCTAAAGGTGCTCATTTCTGGGATGAGGATGATAATCGGTATATCGACTATTTGGCGGCATATGGCCCTATTATTACCGGACACGCCCATCCCCATATTACCAAGGCCATCAGCGAAGCGGCTGCGAACGGCGTATTGTACGGAACCTCAACAGCCTTGGAAATTAAACTGGCCAAGATGCTGAAGGAAGCCATTCCTTCTATGGACAAGGTCCGGTTTGTGAATTCCGGCACAGAAGCGGTTATGACGACGATTCGTGTTGCACGGGCCTATACTGGGCGGAACAAGATCATCAAATTTGCCGGCTGCTACCATGGTCACTCGGATCTGGTACTTGTAGCCGCAGGCTCCGGTCCTTCCACACTGGGCATACCGGACAGTGCAGGTATTACGACCAACATTGCGAGCGAGGTTATTACCGTGCCATTCAATGATCTCGACGCGTTGCGCCAAGCCTTGGAGCGCTGGAGCGACGATGTGGCGGCAGTCATGGTCGAGCCTATTGTCGGTAATTTCGGCATGGTCATGCCGCAGCCCGGTTATTTGGAAGGGTTGTGCTCCATGGCGCGTGCGAACGGCTCACTTGTCATTTATGACGAGGTTATCACCGCATTCCGATTCCACTTCGGTTCCACCCAAACGTATGCAGGTTTGGACAACCATGATGCGATTCAGCCAGATTTGACCGCGCTGGGCAAAATCATGGGTGGTGGTCTGCCGATTGGTGCCTACGGCGGCAACAAACACATCATGGAGCAGGTTGCCCCACTCGGCCCGGCTTATCAGGCGGGTACGATGGCCGGCAACCCGGCTTCCATCTCGTCAGGCATCGCCTGCCTTGAAGTCCTTCAAGGGGAAGGCGTGTACGAAGAGATGGAACGTCTGGCCGTGAGACTGACGGACGGTATTCAGTCCTCTGCTGAACGCTACGGCGTGCCATTGACGATCAACCGTATTCGTGGAGCGTTCTCGACGCATTTCTGTGATCATCCGATCACGAATTACGCACAGGCGCAGGATACGGATAGCGAAGCATTCGCATCCTTCTTCCGTCACATGCTGGATCGCGGTATTCATCTGGCACCATCCAAGTACGAGGCCTGGTTCCTCACAACAGCGCATACCGACGAAGATGTGGATGCTACACTGGAAGCGGCGGACGATTCGTTCCGGGCGATGTCACAAGGTAAGTAAACCTAGCGGTAAGTGATAGAATATGAAATATGATAAGAGCTGGAAGTAGTCTTAGGGAAGGGTATTCGACCTCTGGGACTTCGTTCCGGCTTTTTTCATTTCACAACTGTACCCGTACAGTTGCAGATTTTATGGATTGTATCAGGTTATGCCATCCGGGTATATTGAGAGAACAACAGGTTAAGGTCATGATTACGGAGGTTTATTATGCACAGTCGTTCCAGAAATGGAGCCGCCTATCTGGCAGCTCTCAGCTATGCAGCTATACTTGGATTTTCATTTTTATTTGTAAAATTGACAGTCACAGAGGCAAGCCCGCTGGATGTAATCGCCCACCGCTTTGCGCTGTCATTTATCGCTTTGACCGTTCCAGTGCTGCTCGGTTGGATTAAGCTCAACATCAAGTTACGTGACATTTTGCGCATTTTACCACTAGCACTGCTCTCCCCTTTAGTGTATTTTCCACTACAAGCCTTCGGGCTGATGAGCACTTCTTCATCGGAAGGTGGAATTATTCAAGCAACCGTTCCTATTTTTACGCTGCTGTTGGCTTCCTATTTTATTAAAGAGCGTACAACGGTAGTCCAAAAAGTTTCCTTACTGCTCTCTGTCTTTGGCGTGGTTTTTATATTTGTGATGAAAAGCGGAGCACCGCTAGCATCCAATAGCTATGGCGGTATTCTTCTGCTCATGCTCTCTGCGATATGCCTATCCGGCTATAATGTGCTGGCACGACCCTTAACACAAAAGTACAGCCCAATGGAATTGACCTACGTTACCTCTATTTTGGGATGTATCGTTTTTAACGTGGTGGCACTAGGATACCATGCCATAGACGGCTCCATGAGCGGCTATACCGCTCCACTGGTGAAGCCTGGTTACTGGCTGGCACTGGCTTATCTGGGCATTCTGTCTACCCTCGTCACCTCGCTGTTATCAAGCTTTGCCTTGAAGTGGATCGAAGCCTCCAAAATGAGTGTGATCGGTAATTTATCCACCCTCATTTCCATGATTGCCGGTGCTTACATTTTGAAGGAGCAGCTCGCCTACTATCACATTGTTGGGGCTGTGATGATCATTATCGGCGTGCTGGGTACCAATTTCGGAGGGCAAAAAAACTTCACGCCGATCAAAAACAACTTCGGCAAAATCAGAAAAAACAGGCTAAAAATAAATACTAAATTGCCTGCAAAAAAAGAAATCTCCCAGCTGCGCAATTCCAGCCGAGAGATTTCTTTTTTCACTTCTTAGTCTTCGTCGGATGAGATCGGGTACGCCATGACACTCATTAACGCCAATTCCGGCTGTGTCGTGTCCAATCTGCTATATTGTACGATGATGGGCACATCGCTAGTGACCGTAATTGCGTAAGGAATGCCTGTCGGAATCCGTTCGCCGGATTTCTCCAACGAGGCTGTTCGGATATGACGGGTTCGTCTTCCTTCCACCACCTCGATCAATCCCTCCAATGGCTCGCGGTCTTCAAAATAGATGTCTATACTTAGATTTGCCACACGGCTCCCACAATTCAGCACGCATATACTCTCATGACTGAGCAGCTCTCCCCGGCTTTCCGGTGGAATATACCCATCGGGGATGACCCAGAATAGGCCGCCTCGCGGCTGATTAGCCACCTTTTCCTGAGAAAGTTCAGCATTTCCCATACTATTGGCCTCCTTCCTTTACACATAATACTTTTTGGCGCATATGCCCCTTCTTCTAGCCGTACGGATTCTCCTTGGTACGCAACAGTTGAGCCAGAAAAGCAAGCGCCAATCCCTGACCCCAGCCTTGAATGCGTTTGTATGGAACGTTTCGATAGCCGTCAATATCGTTCATCACAGCGGTTCCAGCGGATACACCCGTTACTGTGCCGTCGTCCTTAATGCGGGAAAGTATACCGTCGATCGCCTTTTGTGTGTATTTGTTAAACAATCTTCCTTGCATAAGCAAGGCAGTCGCAATTCCTGCCGAGCCCGAGGTTTCCAGATAAGAGGTATCATCGTTCAGCACCGTATGCCACAGCCCTTCCGGGGATTGCAGCCGTACCAGCGCATTGAGCTGGTCACGCAGCGAGCCGTCGATGATCATATAAGATGGATGCTGCACCTCCACAAATTTCAGCGCTTTTGCCATCGTGAGAGCTGCCCATGAATTGCCGCGCGCCCAATATATTCCTGACATCCGGCTTTGATTCGCATGATCCCATCCGTGATAATACAGATTCGTATCCGGGTCCTGCAAAAATTCTTCATGCCCGTGATATTGACGAACCCCATCCTCCCAATACTCCTTGTTGCCTAACAGATGACCGATGCGCAGCAAGTAATAACCGGCCATAAACATCGTATCCACCCATGCTTGCTGCGGAAATACATCATGAAGTGAGTTCACCGTATGCTGGAAAATGCCGTCGGCAAACCGCTCCGCTTTTTTGGCCAAAAATTCTGCCATCTCGATGGCAATATCCAGGTATTTTTGCTCACCTGTGGCCTGATAAAGCGTCAACAAACAGTGCCCAACAGAAACGCCATTCACCGAGAGAGATGGAAGTCCATCCTCGATATTTTCGTCAACCCATTCTTTCAGCTTGGTCAAATACTTCTCGTTCCCTGTCGCTTCATACGCTTCACATACTCCGTAAAAGGCGACTCCACCCGGCCAATCCCAGCTGTAGTGCATTTGAAATGTGCGTTCTACGACCCGATCAATCACCTGCTTAACTTGTTCTTCATCAAAAATCAATGCAGGCATTTCCACGTCTCCCCCTTTGGTAAGTTTCACATGAGTTACCCCCTTAACGCCCGTACATGAAAAGGTTGTCCTTCAACGTAAATACATGCGCAGCGGTTGCAAATCCAGTGCCCTCACAGCATCCACCACCATGTCTGCAATACGAACCGCACCATTCTCATGAAAATGTGTGTTATCCTCTAAGCCGCCGGAAAAGTTCATGTATTCACCAGGCAGCAGCCACATAAAAAGCTCTTTACTCTCTTCGGGACCCAGCTGCTCATATAACTCCTGCGTGCGGGCAGACAAATCAATCAGCGGTACATTCGCTTCTTCCGCCAGCTCACGAACCGCTGTTACATAGTCACCATGTGTGTCAGATAGCGTACCATCCTCATTAAAATAGCGACGATGTACGGGCGTGACCAGTACCGGGGTTGCCCCATGGCTTCTTGCGCCGTCGATGTAGAGGCGAAGATGCTCCTTGTAGGTTGTAAAAGGCTCTGTAGCCCGCTCCGGGTCAGGCTTCTGATCATTATGGCCGAACTGGATGAACAGGAAGTCTCCTGCCTTTATTTCGCCCAAAATGGCACCCAGCCGTCCTTCGTCCACAAAGCTTTTGGAGCTTCTTCCCGATACGGCATGATTATCCACGCAGACATCATGCTTGAACAGGGCGGGCAAAGCCTGGCCCCAGCCAGTATACGGATAACCGGATGCGTCCTGATCCGTAACCGTGGAATCTCCGGCTAGGAATAGCCGGAGGGTCTGTGGCGCTGGCGCAATCTCCAGCGCATTGAGCCGTGGCGCGGTGCCTGATACGGTGAGGCGCAGCTTGCCACCCCGGACTGGCACCGCAAACAGGGCTTCGGTGAACTGGCCCGGCAGCGTGTGTACCGGGGGAAGCATGTGCTTGCCTTCACCAGCCTTGAGTCGCGTGAGCGTTTCCGCCTGCGAATCGCCGACCAGTATAGTGACGAGATACATCCCGTCTGGCACATCTGCAACAAATGCAGCGTTCAGTGGAATACAAAAGCTGCTTCGTAGCTGCGTGCGTGCATCCTTAGCTGCACACTGCCTTTTTCGACCGTACACATGCTCCGTAGTCTCGAAGCCATAGCCCTGTTCAGTTGTATATACGCAATCCGGAGACACTCCCTTGTAGCCATCCGCAGGTTCCCCCGGACCAAAATCAAACTTCCACAATTTACTCACCTCTCAGCCATCGCCCTCAAATCCCAACCATTTAATTGTATAAACCCGGATACCTTCCATTTCCACTCGTAAGCCTCATATCCTCACGCTATGGATTTTGAATCTTATCCCTTCAAACCACTTGTACTCATTCCTTCTACAATTTGCTTCTGGAATGCGAAGAATACAGCGATAACTGGAAGCAGGCTTAGGATAGACATCGCGAACATTCCTCCCCAGTTGGAAGCCGACTCGCTGTCGAGGAACATCTTGAGTGCAATAGATACGGTATATTTCTCCGGCGAATTCAGATACAGTACCGGACCTAGCAAATCCTCCCACTTCCAGTAGAAAGAGAAGATTGCCGCTGTAGCCAACGACGACTTGAGTAAGGGTAAAATAATTCTAAAATACAGCCGGAACTTGCCGCATCCATCAATCGTCCCCGCTTCATCCAACTCTCCTGGAATCGTTCGTATAAACTGCACCATCAGAAAGATGAAGAACGGCATCCCGAAAAAGGAGGGTACCACCAACGGTAAGATCGTATTGATCCAACCGAGCTTGGTGAAAATAATATATTGCGGTACCAGTACCACATCCCCTGGTAGCATAAGCGTCACCATCATCAAAGCAAACCACAAGTTACGCCCTTTGAATTTCAAGCGCGCAAAGCCAAATGCGATCAATGAGGAGGAAAGCACGGCTCCAATCGTTGAAATCACCACGATCGTGAGCGAGTTCAGAATGTACGTGCCAAAGTTGTAGCCAGTCGTTCCTTTCCAGCCTGTTACATAGTTTTGCCAGATCCATTCTGTAGGGAAAAGCGAGGATGCCGTGACGAATATCGTCCGACTTTCTTTAAACGAGCTGAACAGCATCCAAAAAACGGGATACAGCATCAGGAGCGCCAGTGCAGCAACCAGTATGTGATAAATTGGCCATTTGACCGTTTTCCATGCCATCGTTATCAGCGCCCCTTTTCCGTTTCATAAAATACCCAGTATCTGGAGGTTATAAATAATATCGCTGTCAGTATCCCAATCATAATGAGCATGACCCAAGCCATGGCTGCCGCATATCCCATGTTGCTGAACATAAACGCCTGTCGGAACAGATACAGTGAATGCAGCATCGTTCCATCCATCGGGCCTCCTTCGCCCTTAGAAATAACATAAGCCGGGACGAAGGTCATAAAGGCACTGATCGTCTGCATAATCAGATTAAATAGAATAATGGGGCTAAGCAACGGTAGCGTAATACTGAAAAATTTTCGTACTGGCTTAGCGCCATCTACACTGGACGCCTCGTACAATTCAACAGGAATGTTCTTCAAACCTGCCAGAAAAATCAGCATGGAGGAGCCAAATTGCCATACGGACAAGGTGATTAGCATCGTAAGCGAAGCATCCGGGTCACCAAACCACTTCACCGGAGTCGCCCCTAAGGTCGAAAGCAGGCTGTTCACTATGCCGTTATTACTGAAAATGTTCCGCCACATAATGGATACCGCAACACTGCCCCCGATAATCGACGGTAGATAGTACATCGTCCGATAGGTGCCGACCATACGCGACTTGGTATTCAAAATCATAGCCACAAACAGCGCGAAAATCAGTCGCAACGGTACACCGACCAATACATACGTAAACGTGACCCTGATCGAATTCCAGTATTTCGGGTCGCCTGTGAACATTTTTTCGAAGTTACCCAGACCAATCCATTTGGGCGGGGTGAACAGGTTGTAGGTGGTAAAGGACAGATACAGCGAAATAAACATTGGAATTAACGTAAACGCCAGAAAGCCCACAATAAACGGGCTGATAAACGCATATCCGGTCATATTGGCTTTCAAGCTCTGATGATTTCGCAAGCTCATCAAGCCTCCCTTCTGTTGCATTTTAAAGAATTAGCAAAACTTTATAATATTAATAATTCGTTGTTATGTGAATAATATTGTGATGTCTGCAAAGGGTGCTTATGCAGTCGGTTCGTCCAATCAACCGTGCGCAATCATGCTTTGGACTACGCACGGTTAACTTAACGAAACGTTCCTTCGATCATATCGATCTTATGCTAAAACAGTGTCAGATATCCTAAAGGTCACATTGCGCTCATTATTGCTTGTTATTCGCAAGGATAGTATTCGCATCAGCCCGGAATTTGGCCGCTGCGTCTTCTGGTGTCATCTGTCCAAAATTGACCTGCTCAATATAATCGGTCAGAGTCGCAATCACTTCCGGCGATCCGACTGGCGGCGGCGGGCTCATTGGAGAAGCCTTCGGCTCCATGGAAGCTACAAATTCAAACACCTGCTTCGTAGGCTCGCTTAACTCTGGCGCAACAGCTTCCTTGATTTTGGAGGAAATCGGTACGCCACGTTCGCCTTTAATCAATTTATTCGCTTCCACATCATTCATCCAGAAATCAATAAACTTTGCGGCCTCATCCTTCACCTGTGAACGGGAAGCAACCGTCCAGTACATCGTAGGCTGCATGTATACGCCTTTTTCCATATTCGGCCCAAACATTGGTGCCAGTGCCATGGGGCGGTTAACAACCTGCTGTAAACCTACATACTGATTGGACCACTGCCAAATACCGATGCCTGTTCCTTTTACGATATCGGATTCCTCAAGAATCCCCTTGGTCTGGTTCATAATTTCAGGAGGCGGGGTCGCTCCCTTCTTAATCAGATCAGCCAATCCGCTGAAGAAGTCAACAAACAGCTTATCATCGTCATACCCCAATCCTGTCCCTTCCGCATTGTAGAGAGTCTTTCCTTGCGTACGCAAATAATAGTGGAAGAAAATATCGGCAGCCATTGAGCTGTCAAAGTATACTTTATTGGAAGCTGCCTTTAAAGCCATTTCTTTGTATTGATCCCATGTCCAGTTGTCAGGAATTTTGTCTATGCCCGCTTTTTTGAGCAGCGCCGGATCATACTGGAAACCCAGAACATTGACACCTGTTGGAATACCATATTGCTTTCCTGCTATTACGCCGGTACTGAGTACATTTTCGTTCACGTCAGCGACCTGAATTTTTTGATTTAAGTAAGGCGCGAGATCCTCCAGTTGACCATTTTTTGCATATTGGCTAATGTACGAAATGTCCATTTGCACGATATCCGGTAACTGATTAGCCGCAGCCTGTGGGGCGAGCTTTTTCCAATAGTCATCAAAAGAGGCATATTCCACATCGATCGTTACATTAGGATTTTTCTGCTTATACAAATCAACGACCTTCTGCGTGTATTCATGACGCGTATCCGATCCCCACCAAGCGATACGTAACTTTACTTTCCCGTCTGCACTTGTGCCCGAATTGCCGCCGCCGTCCGCTCCGCTACATGCTGTCGTCAAAACGAGCAGCATAGCTATAATCAGAAACCATCCCTTTTTGCCCACCTATCTCTCCCCTTTTCGCTGTTCTAGAAAGGAGCCAAATTACAAGTGACAACGTATTTACGCATTTTTGATAGCGTTTACATTAGCTCCTGTTGTTATTTTCCCAAAAGCTGAGAAGCATTGGAATACACAAATCAGGTTTCCTGGGTTTAAAAAACAGTGGGACTCCATCAGCTCATCCCCTCTCGTGTGATTTAATGTACTCGGAAGGCGTCATACCTGCCCATTTTTTGAACACCTGGCTAAAATATTGCGCGTTCCCGCCAAAGCCGAACCATTCGGCCAGCTCAAACACCTTTACATCTCCTGTCTCTCGAATATGCTCAGCCGCACGTTCGATCCGATAACGATTGACGTAGTGTGAGAAGTTTTCCCCAGTCACCTTTTTGAAAATCTTCCCTAAGTAGTCGGAATTCATATACAGCATTTGGCCTGCCACTCCGTTCAGCGACAAATCGGATTTTCTGTAGTTTTGCTCAATAATAGTGATCATTTTATCAACGGTAGAAGATTGGCGATACACATTACTTTTATAATAGATTGCGGTCATTCGTTCGGCAGCTTCCTGTACAAAAGATTTGAGACATGCCAGCGTTTTTTGCTCTGCCAGCACCACCATTCGGCTCGTAAACGCCGCACGCTCTTCTTCAGGGCATATACGGATCATAGCGGCATAGAGCTGAAGCACATAAGAGCGGGTCACAGAGATTTCCAGCTTCATCCGGGACAAAATACCGAATAACCGATCCACTTCCTGTGCAACCTCCACCGTATTTCCAGCCTTGATCAGCAGACCGAACTTTTCCTCGTCCAGCTCCAAATCTGCCATCTCCCGGGTATCCTCAGTCGCTAAATCCTCTTTCGTAATCAGACTGCCCTCCCCGGTGTAAAAACGGTGATTCATACAATGCAGTGTCTCCCGGTACATCCCCCGTGAATGCTGCATACTATCCGACTCACTAACTGCGACCGTTACCTCCAGTTTGTAAAAGCGATGAAATGTCGCACGTACCGCTTCAATCTGTTTCATAAACCGTGACGTATCATCCTCGCTTTCCAGCACGATGAGCAATTGCCCCTGCATGGTCGTACTGAGCAAGACATCATCCATCAAATCTGCCGCTATATTTTGCAATGCAAACAGATGCTCCGGCTCATGGGATTCCTCCACCCGCAGCAGCAGCATTCGAACCTGCTTATCTTGCAATTCAATTCCGAATAACCGCTCATAAAATGCGATATCGCGGCTACCGTAAGTTTTATAGGAAATAAACTCCTTCAAAAAGTGTTCCTTCACATGAGGCAGCATACGCTGAAAATCTAGCTTCATCCGGTTTACAAACTGCTTGCGTTCTTCCTGCTCCTCCCGCTCCTGTCCCAACTCGGTCAGAGCCTCATGAATTTGCCGCTCATTGCATGGCTTCAACAAGTAGTGCTTCACCCCGTATTGCATGGCCCGACAGGCATAATCAAAATCTTTGTAACCAGACAACAGAATGAAACGGACGTCTGGAAAATGCTCCGTCGTTTTGGCAACCAGTCCGATACCGTCTAGTCCTGGCATAGAGATGTCGCTAATCACAAAATCAGGTGGGCTGGCTTGAATCTGATCATAAGCCTCAATCCCGTTACGTGCCGTGCCAACCAATCTCGTGCCCGCTTTCCCCCAATCAACCACCTGTGATATGCCTTCCAAAATCATACGCTCATCATCAACCAGTAGCACCTTGTACACGACCCTGATCCCCTTTCACATATGGAATACAGACATGAATCGACGTTCCTGTTCCTGACTCGCTATGCAGCTCTATCCCCCAAGGTGTACCAAATGTCAGGTTAATCCGTTCCTGAATATTCGTAAGTCCAATGCCCTGCCCACGAGTCGTAACCTGCCCGCTTCGCAGCTTTTCCAAGAAATCCGGCGTCATTCCCGGTCCGTCATCTTCAACTCGCAGAAATAGAGCACCCTCGCTTTCTCTCGCAATAATAGCAATCTGACAGGGTTCAATTCGCGGCTCCAGCGCATAATGAATGGCATTCTCCACCAAGGGCTGAAGCGTTAGCTTCGGAATTTGTGCATCCATCAGTTCTTCCGGAATATCCAGATGGAAAACGAGACGTTCATCAAAACGTGTTTTTTGGATCGTTACGTAGCTCCTTACAATATCCAGCTCTTTTCGAAGCGGAATCAGCTGCTCCTCAAAACTGACCGCACTGCGCAGTAGAAAAGCAAGTGCTTCCACCATCTCTGAAATCCGGTCCTGTTTATTGGCCTTGGCGAGCCAGTTCACGGACTCTAATGTATTGTATAAAAAATGTGGATTAATCTGGGCCTGGAGCGCCTTTAGCTCTGTTTCCCGCAGTAATAGCTGCTTGGCAACATTCTCATTAATGAGCTCACGAATGCGGCGAATCATTTTCTTGTACGTTCGATGAAGCAAGCCTACCTCATCCTGTGTGGAAAGGGGGACCGCACCAAGTGCTTCCTCTTCCAAACGGTCGAGATCGCCTTTTTCTATTTTACGCATGTTCTGGATTAATTGAACGATCGGTTTGGTAATGCTCCCTGACAATCTAGCCCCCAGAGCCAATGCGATAAGAAGCATAATGACAAAAATAGCGCTTACAACTTCTTTGATAATCGTAATGCTGCGAAACATATCATCGAAGGGGGTCATATGCAAATACGTCCAATCCGTATAAGAAGATTTGATTTGAGCAGCGAAAAAGGTTCCTCCTGAGTAGGTCGCAATCCCGTAAGGCTGCTTCCGGCCCAGCTCGGCCTGAATATCACTCTCACTCAAAAGTGGTGTTTCGGGATAAATCATCCGCCTTCCATCTGTAATCATCAGTTGTCCGTCACGACCGGAGGTTTGCACACGGTCCGCTACAATCCGGTCAATTCGTACACGAATCGCAAGCGTTCCGAGCCCATTCAGCGTAAAATTGGAATCGGTAAAGGATTTGAACTGCCGAGCTGCCAGCAAGGAGGAATGACCTGCGGCATACCATGCATTGGAACCGTCATGTTCGTCTGCCAGCTCCGACAGGGTGGATCGAAGCTCTTGGGGAATACCTTCGCGGTTGCCCGCACTCATGACCTGTCCCTCTTTGTCGATGACCATCATAGAATAGACATAGGTTTCAGAGCCGGCAAAGGCGACAAGCCTATTCGTTATTTTTTTACGCAGCACCATTTTGGCATAAGGGGATTTCTCTTTTTCCAATTGCAGCAAATAACGTTGAAGCTGCTCGTCCGTTGTTACCTTGAAAGTAACTTTTTCCACATCCTTCAGCTCATTTTCTATACCGATTGAAGAAATATTGAGTACTTCGGATGTTTTTTTGTACATTTGATTATCATAAATGTGAAATACGTACTTAAGTATGACTGCAACAACTGCAAAATTAACCAGCATAAGCACCGTGATCAGCAGTACCATTTTATGATGGATTCCAGCATTTTTGTAAGCGCTTTTAAAGTAGGTAATCAGTGATTGTCGCCTCCTTTATAACATACAAAATACCCCATGCCTTGGTCATTCGGCAAGAGGTATTTGCATTTGCTTAGCGTTGATCGGTTGGTTTCGATTTGTCCGCCTTGCTCATATATTCGTCGTATCGGTCATCAAGTTCCCGTGCCATACTCCGGTATTTACGCGTTTCCTCAACAATGGGATCGATATGAGTCTGAACCCGCACCTCATATTTAGGGCTGAGCCGTTCCCGCTTTTGGGCCTCATTCTCACGAATTTCGCCTTCCGTCAGCAGTTCACTGAGCTGGCGTTCCAATTCTTCGGATTGACTCATCGCGATTTCCTCCTTTAGGGTGATGGTCCCTACGTAGAATTATAACCCGGTTGCGTCTGCTTCTTTCAGCACTTGAATAAGTTGAGAATGAATAGCTGTATTCGTAGCTGCAATATGCCGTACACTCAGGTCATAAGGTCTGCCCAATGTATCGGTAATGGTACCGCCTGATTCCTGCACCAGCAAAGCGCCCGCTGCTACATCCCACGCATTCAAACCAATTTCGCAATAGGCCGATAACCGTCCCGACGCCACATAAGCCAGATGCAATGCTGCCGAGCCCAGCGCCCGAATGCCGCGTACCTGAGGTGTAAGAACCTGCGTGATTTTCATATTTAGCGGTTGTGCATACGTACGATCTGGCGGGAAGCCGATGCACACCAGACTATCTCCCAGTGTTTCTTCTCTTGAGGCTTGCATGCGATTACCATGTACATATGCGCCTTTTCCTTTTTCCGCTACAAACATTTCATCACGGGACGGATCATAAATAACCCCGACAATCACCTCTCCACGATGGGCCAAGGCAATGGACACACTGTAATACGGCAGACTGTGTACAAAATTGGTCGTGCCATCTACCGGATCAATAATCCATAAATATTCCTCTTCACGGGCAGCCTCTAGTGCGCGGGCCGAAGCTTCGGCTCCCGGCTCTACACCCTCTTCACCCAAAATCGCATGATCGGGAAAATGGGTCAGAATCAGTCTGCGAATCATCTGTTCTGCACCTTTATCTACCTCGGTCACTAGATCCGTAGGAGACTGTTTGGTATTCAAATGTTCAACAGTTCCCAGCCTGCTCTTAATCCATTCCCCGGCTTTGGATGCCGCGTTAATAGCCACGGCCGTATAGCTTTTTCCTGATACGATATAGGGAACCTTTTCGTTTTCATGTTCGTTCAACGTGTTCACTCTACTTTCTATATCATTGTTACGTGGTTTACGAAGCTGGCCTACAGCACAGTCTCTTAACCATCTCTGTTTCAGTACAAGTTTGCTAGTTTACACATTCTAGTATACACAATAAACTGCATAAAGTTTCCCCAAATGAGAGCTTTATCCGCAAAATACTACTTTCTAAGGCATAATTTCTACGGAAGCCCCATCCAGCACTTTGACCCCATTATCTTCCTGAAGACGCAGTTCATTCATCAATCCGAATAACGCTTCATCCTTAAGCTTGGCTTCAAGCATGACATCAATCCGATCCGTATATCCAGCAATATTGCGCAGAAAGGTCAGCAACGGCTCCACCAGAACACCGTCTGCATGACCACGAGGGTCTTTTTCACTTTTGGGACTGGAGGCATGAATTTTGGGCGGCAATGGATGATCAGTAGAAGATCCGGCTTGGGCCAATTCCCCTTTCCAGGTATTCAATATGTCTGGCCATAGCTCCCACGGCTTCTCACCCTCGTTATTGACCCATTGATGATGAATATCGAGAACCATCGGCAAGCCCGTTATTTTGCAAGCTTCCAGTGTTTCCACCGCATTGAATGTTTTATCATCATTTTCCAGCGTCAACCGTTCTCTTAACGAAAGATCCAGAGCACTAACCTGCTCTACAAAACGCTGGCCTGAGGTCACCTTATCTCCGTATGCACCACCAATATGAATGTTGTTCTTGGCTTCGGCACCGAGCCCCATGGCCTCCAGCATCGCTTTGTGGTACTTCAAGTCATTAATGGAGCTCTCCAACACCTCAGGACGGGGAGTGCTTAACACTGTAAAATGATCGGGATGAAACGATACCCTCATCCTATTCGCCTTGACATAGTTCCCAACCTCTGCGAAGTCAGTAGCAAGCGCCTGAAACGGGTCCCAATCCCGCAGATCCTGATGGGTCGCGAGCGGAATCAGCTTGGATGAGAAACGATAGACCTGGATATCACTCGCACGATTATGGCGCAGCAGCCTCAATGTATTATGGAGATTTTCGGCTGCTATCCGTTCTAGCTTGCGGATCGCAGCTTCTCGGTCTCCAATCTTGTTAAAGCTGGCCATCGTCATGGTTTTAGAGGGGGATGCATTTTGCACGGTAACCGACATGGCTACATAACCTAACCTTACGATCATAGGGTGTCTTCCTTTCAGTAGTTCGCAGTAGATGGTAAGGCCGCTTTCGTTCTGTGACCTAAAACCCTTTTCTACTGATCATACCCGGAAAAGCACATGCTGATTCGGTGTTATCGCACAAATTGCAAGAAGCAAACAGCTAGGATTGCTGCTGTGCTCCAAAAAACATTTCATCCGCCAATGCGGTCTGAATTCTTGATTCCTCATCATTCAGCTTACGAATGAGGATCATTTCAACTTCGGTCACTTCATCGCCCTGGAAATTAATTTCGGCGATACAGCCCACAATCTGTACGATGGCTACTGCCACGTTGTCCACGCTGTAAGCGATGACCTTCTGGCCTGTCGGAAACACGCGCAGCCCGGATTTAACCATTTTGCCACGTCCGTATTCCAGCAGTTCGTAAAGTTCTTGTTCGCTCTTGAATTTGCATACGGAGTTAAATTCAGTTTGAAAGCCCATGTGTAGCCGCCACCTTTCATCATTAAGGGTTTAGTGAAATGCTCAAGTAAGTGCCATATATATGAACAAAAAGGAGAGTGATCAGCTCCCCTTTGTTTCTTTTATGAGTTCTCGTAGTGCAATGCGGACCTGCGCTCATAACGCTCCAGTGCAAGAGCAATCATGCGGTCCAGCAGACTTGCATAGGATACGCCGGTTTCTCTCCACAATAATGGATACATACTGAACGGTGTAAAACCAGGCATCGTATTCACTTCATTAATAAGAATATGTCCGTCCGAGCGTCTGACGAAGAAATCGGCACGGGAAATCCCGCAGCCTTCCAGCGCGCGGAATGCTTGTAATGCGGCTTCACGAATACGATCTGCCACTTCCTCATCCAACGGTGCCGGAATAAGCATTTCCGATTGGCCATCCGTATATTTGGCAGCATAATCATAATAATCACTCGACGATACAATTTCACCCGGTACCGAGGCAATCGGCTCGTCATTGCCAAGTACGCTGACCTCAATCTCACGGGCATCGACGTACTCCTCGACAATCACCTTCAGGTCAAATTGCAAAGCCAGATCTACAGCCTTTTCCAGCTCTTCTCGGTTGCTGGCTTTGGAAATACCGACACTTGATCCCAGATTGGCCGGTTTGACAAAGCAAGGATAACCTAGCTCGGTTTCCATATTACGTACCAGATCATGACTGGTTTGGGCCCACTGTGTACTATTAAAATAACAGTATTTCACTTGCGGCAATCCTGCATGCTCAAACAGCTTCTTCATGACGCCTTTATCCATACCGGCTGCCGAAGCCAACACTCCTGCACCGACATAAGGCATATCCGCCATTTCGAACAGACCCTGAATCGTTCCGTCCTCGCCAAAGGTGCCGTGCAGCAACGGAAACAGCACATCCAGCGTCTGCTCTCCATACAGCTTGCCGAACAACGTATCTAATGCCGCCTTGGTACCGCCCTCTGCACGTTCCAGCTTCAATTGCTCTACAGAAGCCAGAGGAGCGCTTAATAGCGCCCCTCTACGCCAATCGCCAGCCTTCGTAATATAAAAAGGAATAATCTCGTATTTCTCATAGTTAAATGCGTTCATTACCGCATACGCCGTTTGCAGCGAAACCTCATGTTCGCCCGATTTGCCACCGTACACCAGCCCTACGGTCAATTTTTGATTTGCCATGCCTATCCTCCGCTTTCCTACTTTCGTCATTATGACTGATTTGCGTCACTATACCTGTTATCCATCATCTCATTTAAAAATAGTCGGCGATGTGATAAAAGCGATATACCGTGTTGTCGGTCCACGCATACGAATTTTTATAGTCCCAATAACGATGTCTGGAGCTTACCGTATGCGCATTGACTAGCGGCATGCCGCCCGCATCAAAGGCCGTTACCACCGTGCTGTGCTGAAAGGTTCCGTCACCATCCCAATCGTAAAAAATGACGTCCCCCAGCATGAGCTGCTCCGGTCGACTCACCTGCTCAGCAGTCAAACCCCATGAGCTGGAGCCCAAATACCGCTCCAGACTGTTGGAAACTGCCCAACTGTAGCTCCACAGCTCACGTCCGGCGACCCGTCCTTTATACCACCAGCCCGATTCTCTTTTACCAGTATAGTGGATCGGTGCGCCCCCTGCAAAGAGGCATTGCGAGATATAATTGGTGCAATCCACATCAAAACCTTCAAACTCTGGGTTAAAGCTATCCCACCACTGATCTGCATAAGCCGCTGCTTCTTCACGGCGATATCGGCTGGGACGTGCGGACGTACCAAAGCCCAGCACACCGCGATTCAGCAGCGGCAAACTCCCTCCCTGATTAAACGAAGCCTGTTCAAAAGGAACCTCTCCCCCCGCTGGCTTCCTTTCTGCCGGATCTCGCTCAATTCTCGCTACCTGCCAGGCTTCACCCTCGCGTGTGAACGTCAGACGCTCCCGTTCAATCCGATCCTCCCGGTGAGTCATCCCGCCCTTCTCATAAAAGAGTCGGACATGCAGTTGTACATCTACCACAGCCTCATCCGGCGTATCCTGCACCATTCGTAGCGGCTTGGCGCGTGTCTCGCTGCGTAGGGGAACAGCATCCCGTTCGTTGTACCACTGCTCCAATCTGGCCGCACGTGCTGCTCGTTCCATCCGCTGCCCCACCTCCAGATACTCATCCGGCTGCGGTACACCATTCACTTCACTGCGATTGTATTGATTCACGTAAGCAAAAAGGGCCTGTTTCCATTCCCGCTCCCCCATCCCAATCCCTCCATATTCGTCCCGCTATCCTTTTCCGGGGATAACCGGAATGATGTATAACTTCCTTTCTTGCCTCTCTGGTCTGAAATGCTCTCTATCTATAAGTATGAATCTCTAAAGCTTGGTATGAACATCGAAACGCGAGGGAGCGGGACGTTTTATTTTCCAATCTGCAACGCATCATTTAGGCCAAAAAAACTTTACGGAACTGTCTGAAAACGGTATACTTAATCCAAAAGCAATCATTTTGAAATCACGTTTCATCTAATGAAACAAATTGCATTCATCACAACCTCTAACACGTTAAGAAGCACTGAAGATGTAATTGAGAACGCAACCAATTTAAACCAACTGGGCAAGACGTCGAAAAAACGACATCCCTATTTTCCCCCAAGCATTCACTTCAAGGAGGTAATACTTATGTCAGGAAAAGATCAATTCTCCATCGCCCGTAGTCTGGAAGTTAACGGGAAGCCTTATCGCTACTACAGTCTTAAGGCACTGGAGGAACAAGGAAAAAGCGGTATCGCCAAGCTGCCTTTCTCCATTAAAGTGTTGCTGGAAGCCGCGGTTCGCCAATTTGACGGACGCGCCATCACTGAAGAACATGTACAGCAGCTGACAGGCTGGGCTGAGGATCGGGACACCAACAAGGAGATTCCGTTCATTCCTGCACGCATCGTGCTACAGGATTTTACCGGTGTCCCCGTGGTTGTCGATTTGGCAGCTATGCGTGATACGGTGAAAAAAGCGGGCGGGGACCCGAAGCAAATCAATCCGCTCGTTCCCGTCGATCTCGTTATCGACCACTCGGTCATGGTCGATGCTTTCGGTACCAGTGATGCGCTGGATTACAACATTAATGTAGAGTTTGAACGTAACGAGGAGCGGTACCGTTTTCTGCGCTGGGCGCAAACGGCGTTCAACAACTTCCGCGCCGTTCCGCCATCCACAGGTATCGTCCATCAGGTCAATCTGGAATATCTCGCCTCCGTTGCCGCTACCAAAGCCATTGACGGTGAAACGGTCGTCTTTCCAGATTCCCTCGTAGGAACAGACTCCCATACCACGATGATTAACGGCCTTGGTGTTGTTGGCTGGGGTGTCGGCGGGATTGAGGCAGAGGCGGGTATGCTGGGGCAACCGCTGTATTTTGTCACTCCCGATGTGATTGGCTTCAAGCTGACAGGCAGTCTGACGGAAGGCTCTACCGCCACCGATCTGGCGCTCACTGTTACACAAATGCTGCGTAAAAAAGGCGTAGTTGGCAAATTCGTAGAGTTTTACGGGCCTGGTCTGGCTAACATCAGCTTGGCTGACCGTGCGACAGTTGCCAACATGGCACCGGAATACGGCGCAACGATTGGTTTCTTCCCGGTCGATGCGGAAACACTGGCCTACCTGCGCAGCACTGGACGTTCCGATGAGCAAGTAAGCCTCGTAGAGGAATATTACAAGGCCCAAGGCATGTTCCGCACATCCGATACACCGGACCCTGTGTTCAGCGATACCATTGAGCTGGATCTAGCTTCGGTTGTACCGAGTCTCGCCGGACCCAAACGTCCGCAGGACCGTGTTGAGCTTGGCCGCATGAAAGAAACGTTTGAAGGCATTATTCGTACCCCGGTGGACAAGGGCGGCTATGGACTGAGCGATGAAAAAATCGCACAGAAGATTCCGCTGACCCATCCGGACGGCTCCACCAGCGAGTTAGGTACAGGAGCAGTCGTTATTGCGGCTATCACAAGCTGCACGAATACCTCCAATCCAAGCGTTATGCTCGGTGCGGGCTTGCTGGCCAAAAAGGCAGTGCAGCGTGGGCTCAAAAAGCCAGGCTATGTTAAAACAAGCTTGACGCCAGGCTCCCTCGTCGTGACGGAATACCTGCAAAAAGCGGGATTAATCGGACCGCTCGAAGCCCTCGGCTTCCATGTAGCAGGCTACGGCTGCGCAACCTGTATCGGTAACTCCGGCCCACTTCCTGACGAAGTGAGTCAAGCTATCACAGACCATGATTTAACGGTTGGCGCAGTTATTTCCGGTAACCGGAACTTTGAAGGCCGTGTGCATGCGCAGGTCAAAGCCAACTATCTCGGCTCACCGCCACTGGTTGTCGCTTATGCGCTGGCAGGTACAGTGAACATTGATTTGGTGAATGATCCGCTCGGTTACGATCAGGACAATCAGCCTGTCTACCTGAAAGACATTTGGCCCACTTCCGAGGAAATCAAGGAAGCCATCAGCCTGTCTCTCAGCCCGGATATGTTCCGTCGCAAATACGAAAATGTATTTACTGCCAATGAAAAATGGAACTCCATTCCGGTTCCTGAAGGCGAACTGTATGAATGGGATGAAAAATCAACTTATATTCAAAATCCACCATTCTTTGAAAAACTTCAGGATGGCGTGCAGGATATCAAGGAAATCCGTAATGCCCGTGTGCTTGCCCTGTTGAATGATTCGGTCACGACGGACCATATCTCACCAGCAGGCAACATTGCTCCTTCCAGCCCGGCAGGACTGTACTTGAAGGAGCATGGCGTGGAACGCAAGGATTTCAACTCCTACGGCTCCCGTCGCGGTAACCACGAGGTCATGATGCGCGGTACATTCGCCAACATCCGTATCCGCAACAATGTGGCTCCAGGTACTGAAGGCGGCGTGACCAAATACTTGCCAACGGATGAGGAAATGTCCATCTATGATGCGTCCATGAAATATCAGGCAGCCGATCAGAACCTGATCGTCATCGCTGGTAAGGAATACGGCACAGGCAGCTCTCGTGACTGGGCGGCCAAAGGTACGCTTCTGCTGGGCGTTAAGGCTGTCATTGCCGAAAGCTTCGAGCGGATTCACCGCAGTAACCTAGTCGGCATGGGTGTACTGCCTCTGCAATTCCAGGAGGGCTATGGCTGGTCCAGCTTGGGCCTCAATGGCCGCGAAACCTTCGACATCCTCGGCATTAACAATGACGTGAAGCCTGGTCAAGAGCTTACAGTTGTGGCTAAACGCGAGGATGGCACAAAGTTCGAATTCCCGGTAATTGCCCGTCTGGACAGCACCGTCGACATCAACTACTACCACAACGGTGGTATTCTGCAAACCGTATTGCGTCAAATGATTCAAGAGTAAAGAGCGTATAAATAACAAAATCCCCTCCAAATGCAGTGGAAACTGCACATTGAGAGGGGATTTTTTACATGCTTCAAGCCTTTAAAAGAAAACATATACCCAAGATTGCAAATACGAGGGTTATAAGAAGTGTGAAGAGACCAGGCAGGCTTTCCATGATTGCAGAGCCTTCTTCGCTCTTGAACTGACGACTGAAATAGGGTTGGAGCATAAGCATAATTATAAAAGATATGAGGCTAATTCCACACAACAACCATACCTCAGGGGAGGATTTGTCAACAAAACGGTCAGCCACATCATTGAAATTGTAGTGGATTGCTACATTCCTAGGCATTCTCGGATACATGAAAAGGTAGATAATGAAAGGCAAAACAGAAATAAGAAAAGACAATACATTAGAAAAATTTAATTTACTTCTCATGGAAATCCCCCTAATATGCCAAATCGATCCGCATTATACAGATATCAGCAGTCTATATTTTTATACCTATGGCTTAGAAAGAGAGAAGTAACAAAACTAATCATCGTCGGTAAACAAGAAGCGAGCACCATACACACATTAACTTCTTGTCCTAATCCTATAGCGATCCCGATTAAGCCAAAGGCTATCCAAATATAAGCAGAGATACGATGCGTCTTCTTCCATGCCTTTTCATTCGAAAGCAGCCATGGGAACTTCAAACCAATTAAACGGTTAGGTGTTAATTTAGTGAATGTGATACCTACTGTTAAGTGCGATATCGCTGAAACCAATAAAACTATATTTAAGGGACTGAAGTAAATAGCATTTGAATACAGTAACATTAAAAAAAGAAAAATAAAATTTAGAACAACAAACACACTGGAACATATTTTACGATATGGAACCAAATTATTTTCAGAAAATTGTTCTCTATGTTTCGAGAATTTTGGATACAAGACAACAATAAGAAAAGAGATAATCATCGCTCCTGATGACACAATAAAAAAAGCTAAAGGGAGCTTTAGCGGGTTCATTGAAGGCAATATAATAAATGAATTTATAAAATGCAATATAATAAATAAAATAGAAATCTGAATCCACGGCTTTTTAAATTCTTTTTTTAAATCATAGTTATTCTCCACTCAAAACAACCTCACTTGGAACTGTTTCTCAGTTGATTTTAGAAGTAAGTGTATTTATAATACTTCATTATAAAAAATGAATATATTTTAATAAAATATATATTATTGTCAGATCATAATGCATATTTTTCAAAAAAATAAGAGATCAAAGTCACATTCACAATATTTTTTTACAAAAAATAGCTTTTCTTCTGTTTCGAAAAGAAGTTATTATCTATCTACCTATTTCGATTATTAAAATAAACATCTCAAAGCAAAAAAGTCGATCCCTCAGGACCGACTTCCAACTATGTTCTCCTATAACCTAACCTTCGCACGCGAGCTACTTCGAAATATCCAGAAAACCTTCTCCGAACACGTCCCGCACGTCATGAATGGTGATAAACGCTGCTGTGTCGATGGCTTTCACTATCTTTTTGAGCGCCGATACCTCTTGTTTACTAATGACGATATACAGCACTTCTTTTGGATTTTTAGTGTAATAACCGTGGCCTGACAGGACAGTAACTCCACGATCCATTTTCGTAATGACCATCTCGGCAATTTTATCTTGGTGCTCCGAAATAATCATGACCGCTTTTTTGGGGTTCAGTCCTTCGATCATGAAGTCCATCACCTTCGTACCAACGTACAAAATAACGATAGTTAGCATCAATTTTTCCGGGCCAATAATAAAATAGGAAGAGAATGCGACAATCAAATCAAAAAACAGCAGGCCATAACTGATATTCCAATCCAGATACTTGTTGGCAATCCGTGCTAAAATGACCGTACCCGCCGTAGTGCCGCCTACCCGTACGATTAGGCCTATGCCAACCCCCACCAAAACTCCGGCAAATACGGCATTAATCGTCGGCTCATGCGAATCAATCCGCCAGTTGACTGTTAAATGTAAAAACAGCGAGTTAAAAGCGACCGCAATGATAGTGTACAAGGTCGTTCTCTTGTCTAAAAATTTATATCCGACAATCAGCAGCAAGCCATTAATCACCAGATTAACGATTGAGGGAGACCACTGAAACAGGTAGTACAGGATGATTGTGACGCCTGTAACGCCCCCCTCGCCAAACTCATTCGGGATCACAAACAGATTAACAGCTAGCGCGAAAAAAAACGCACCCAGAATAATAAATGCGATGTCTGCAATACATTTTTTCATATATGCTCTAATCCTCTCTCTAACATTTCAAAGGATGAATCGCCAGATCGATTGGCTGACTCTTGTTGTCAAAATACGCTGACAACCAGTTCATGGTATCTACTACCAAACATAAAGTCAATACAACTTTGACACTTTAATTCGCCACCAGACTGCCTCAATCCTGACTTGAGGAGTCCGCAAAACCCTCCTTTTACAAGGTTATTCGACAAAAAAACACAATCCCGACTACTAAACTAAGAAAACGGGCCTCAAGCCCTTGTTTTAGACCTAGGCACATTTTCCCCTAAAACGACCATCCTCCTAATCGGCATTTTGAACACACATGACCATCTTCCTGTTTTATGTCAAAAGCGTTTTACTTTGAAAAAATGTGGGTATAATGATTGAAACATAACCAAGCAACCTACATAGCATTGCGACATCAAGTACATATAAATAGTCCTATACAGACGTCCTAAGCAACTCAATCTGAATTTGACAATATGGAATTGGAGGAATGATCTACATGAATACAATGAACTTAACCGTCCACACCCTGATGCCCTTTCACCACCAATACCAACGTGCCAACGCGGTGAGTATGCAGAAGAAAGAAGATAGCTCGGAGAAGAAGCTCAGCTTTCAGGACATTTTGAATGAAAAAATGGGTAAAAAATAAGGCGCCGTTTATCCGGTTGCATGACTCGCTTTACATAAGCCAAAAAGCCGTAGTTTCCTACATCGACTGTAGAGAACCACGGCTTTTTTTGATTCATGCGTTCCTAAACTCACACATTCGTTTTATTGACCGCCATCCCGATACTGCTCTGCCTTCTCACGCATCCCAGCGGCCACTGCTTCTTCGGTGTTCAGCCCCTTATCCGCTGCATAGGCGCGAATGTCCTGCGTGATGCGCATACTACAAAATTTGGGGCCGCACATCGAGCAAAAATGTGCTTCCTTGGCTCCCTCTGCTGGTAGCGTTTCATCATGGTAGGACAAGGCCCGCTCGGGATCAAGCGACAGATTGAACTGATCCCGCCAGCGGAACTCAAAGCGTGCCTTGGACAAAGCATCATCCCGCTGCTGCGCCCGTGGATGGCCCTTCGCCAGATCGGCAGCATGTGCCGCAATTTTGTAGGTAATGACACCCTCACGGACATCATCCTTATTCGGAAGACCCAAATGCTCCTTAGGCGTAACATAGCACAGCATGGACGTCCCGAACCAACCGATCATCGCCGCCCCGATGGCTGAGGTAATATGATCATATCCGGGGGCAATATCCGTCGTGAGCGGTCCCAAGGTATAGAAAGGAGCTTCCTTACAAATCTCCATTTGCAAATCCACATTCTCTTTGATTTTATGCATAGGGACATGTCCCGGCCCCTCAATCATGACCTGAACATCATGCTTCCATGCGATTTGCGTTAGCTCGCCCAACGTTTCCAGCTCTGCAAACTGTGCTTCATCATTCGCATCATAGATACTACCTGGACGTAGACCATCCCCGAGAGAAAAGGCCACATCATAGGCTTTCATAATTTCGCAGATTTCTTCAAAATGTGTATACAAAAAATTCTCCTGATGGTGCGCAAGGCACCAGGCTGCCATGATCGACCCGCCACGGGACACAATTCCCGTCATTCTATTCGCCGTCATCGGTATATACCGCAGCAATACACCCGCATGAATTGTAAAATAGTCCACTCCCTGCTCCGCCTGCTCGATCAGCGTATCGCGATACAACTCCCACGTCAGCGCTTCTGCTTCGCCGTTCACCTTTTCAAGTGCCTGATACAGCGGCACAGTTCCAATCGGTACAGGAGAATTCCGAATGATCCATTCACGTGTGGTATGGATATTACGGCCTGTGGATAGGTCCATAACTGTATCCGAGCCCCAACGCACAGCCCAGGTCATTTTCTCCACTTCCTCCTCAATCGAGGAGGTAACCGCAGAATTACCAATGTTCGCATTGATCTTCACGTGAAAATGACGCCCAATGACCATCGGCTCACTTTCCGGGTGATTGATATTCGAAGGCAAAATGGCTCGTCCAGCCGCCAATTCCTGCCGTACAAACTCAGGCTCCACCCCTTCGCGGATCGCCGCAAATTCCATTTCGGGCGTAATGATCCCTTGCCGTGCATAATGCATTTGCGTCACTGTACGACCTTGCGAAGCACGAAGCGGACGGTTGGTCACGCCGGGAAATTCAACTGTCTCCCGTTTGGAGCCAGGTTTCAGTCCATTATCCTCCGGTTTGACGGCGCGTCCCTCGTAAGCCTCCACATCGCCCCGTTCCAGTGCCCAAGCTCGCCGTAATGGAGGCAGGCCCTGACGGATATCGACCTGATAGGCTTCGTCAGTCATGGGACCGCTCGTATCGTACACACGCAATGGCTCATGATGCTCCGTGCCCTGCGGCGTATGTGTAGGATGAAGAGCAATTTCCCGCTCTGGGACGGCAATGTCCGGCCGCGAGCCTTGAATATATACCTTACGGCTCCCTGGAAAGGGCGTTACCCCACTGGCTTGCTCCCCGTTTGTCTTCTCTACCCCAACTTCCCTTGTTCCTGCCAACCTTACTTCTGCTGATTTAAATTCTGTTCCTTTTGTTCCTTCTACTTCTGTCGGCTTCATTGTCCATTCCTCCCGTTTCGATGAAATGACACACCGATCCGGAACCATTCCCAGGGTGGCGCTGATCTATGCAAAAAAAGCCGGTTCCCCAGGGAACCGGCTAATCTAACGAGGCAGCTATCCAAACTGTGCACACGTGGAATAAATCCTATTCCAATGCGTCACCGTAGACAGCAACTGCGTATACATTTCAATGGCCGATTACTTCCCTACGCTGGTATGATCCAGATCAGGTGCAAAGGGTCCGGAATCTTGCACGATTCCATCTCAGCCCGGCATTACAGGCTCCCCCAGTAACTGTGATACTTCTATTCACATGAGGCGGACATAACAGACATCCCGCCATCCTTATCAGATTACTTCAAATTTATGGCTTTGGCAACCCTTCTAGGTTCCATTTAGCAAGGAGACGCTCCTCATCAAATCACTCTGCTTGCTTCAACTGCATTCATTCTTGTTACGGAAGCATAAGCCCCATTTCCTTCGCCGCTTCGATCAAAATCGGAGCAAAGTCATGTAGCGTCTCGGGTGCAAGCCGACTGACCGGACCGGATACAGATAAAGCCGCAGTGACCTGTCCCTTCCGGTTCACAATTGGTGCTGCCACAGCAGCGGCCCCTGGCTCCCGTTCTTCATAGCTGGTCGCATAGCCCTTCTCGCGAATGTCCTGCAGCTGGGCTTTATAGACCTCCGCGTCTACCGAGGGCGGCCATTCATTCCCGCTTAGCAGGGCTTCCAGCTCCTGCGGCGGCATAAAGGCAGCCAGCACCTTACTGGAGGCTCCTACAGCCAGCGGCATACGCGCACCCACAGGCGCAACCCTGCGGATCGCCTGATTGCTCTGCACGGCTTGTATGCGAATACGCATGCTGCCGTCCCGTAAGTACAAGCTGACCGTTTCGCCCAGACGGTCACGCAGTCCTTCCATTGCAGGCTGTAACAACACTGCCGGCTCGTCACTTTGGGACAAATGTGTGGATAGCTCCCAAATGCGGAAGCCAAGTCGATATTTTTCCGTTTCGGCATTCCGAACGACAAAGCCCCGATCCTCCAACGTAGTCAGCAGCCGATGAACCGTGCTTTTATGTAGACCAATTTTGGAGGCAATCTCCGTTAGGCCAAGATCCGAATCTGCGGTAAAACACAACAATATATCAAGTGCACGCTCTACAGCGCGAACGGTTAATTTACGGTCTTCCATTCGTGAACCGCTCCTCTTGTATCCATATTCGTTTCACACTATGAAACATGGTTACATAAATTATATAGAATAGTCGCGGCTACTGTAAACCGATGTTTTTGTGACAACCATATTACAGAACGAGAACAAACATCGACAATTCTTTGCATCATTTTTACTTTTCCGGTTCAGGCGTTGACTTTGGATAACCCCCATCATACGATAATAGGTATCTATACGGATATACACTATCATTTTCAAGTGGAATTATACCTAAATTCTATTGAAACGAAGATCAATTTTATATAAGGAGGCTCTTACATGATTTCTACATCCCAGCGCAACTCTCAGCTACAGACCGCTGTTCAGGAGCCGTCCACCCCACTCTTTAATCCCCGTCTGCTGCGGTTCAAGCACGTTGTGATTGCTCTGCTGCTGTCGGTCGTTTTTTTTCTGTTGTTTTGTTTTATTGCTTTGCATGCTTACATCGCGTGGGTACTTACGAATCCTACCGTCGCGCCGCTGTACTCTAATCCGATGCAGGCCAAAAACATGCCTTATGAGGAAGTCAGCTTCCCTGCCAAGGATGGTAGCCGCATGGTACAAGGCTGGTATATCCCGGCGGATCAATCGCGGAAAACGATTATTTTCAGCCATGGTTATGGAGCTAACCGCGAAGAAAGCTGGATTCCCATGTATGATCTGGCGCATTATGCCCACAGTTTGAACTTTAATGTGGTCATGTTCGATTATGGATTCGCGTCACAAAACAGCAAATCAGTCGCAACCGGAGGCAAAGCGGAATCCCAGCAGCTTCTCGGAGCGATCCAGCTTGCGAAGCAACGCGGCTCGTCGGAGATTATCGTATGGGGCTTCTCCATGGGGGCAGGAACCGCTCTTCAGGCGGGCTTGCAAACCAAGGATGTGGACGCAATGATTTTGGACAGCACTTTCCTGTTGGAGCCGGATACGCTGTACCATAACATTCACAATCAAATTAACCTGCCAAGACATCCGTCTTTGGAAATTCTGGAGTTGCTGTTTCCAGTCTTGAACGGCACCAGCTTGCATCAGATTCCATATCAGGAGGTTAAAAAGGAAAACTATCCGTTCCCGATCATGTTTGTGCATGGTACACAGGATGAAAAGGCTCCTTATCCTATTGCGGAAAAGCTCGCTGCCAATCAAACCAACCCACTTTCCAGTGTATGGATTGTCAAAAACGGGATACATGAGCTTATTTTCAGAGAGCATCCCCGTGAATATCTACGGCGGGTATCGACGTTTCTAAGCAGTGTACAGGAGCTGGAGGACAAGAAAACGATCGCTGATGCCCACAAACAAACGACTACGAAGTAAAGAATTATTTTTCAAAAAAACGTATTTAATTCTTCACCTTGAAGAAGCCTGCCTACGGACACTAACCCGTGCCGTAGCTGGGCTTCTTTTTCGTTTACCATGGTATTCTTGTTCTACGTAACAGATGTGACCAAATTAAGCGAGTTCATAGACATATTCCCGACAGGACAGCGAATATACTGGGTACGTATGCATCCAGGGCAGATCTGCCAGATCCGCCGGATAGCCATAGTGGGATACGGGAGGTATAAAACGATGCTGAGTACTTATGGGTCTTTCCTGCCCTTACGTGTGCTGGAGGAAATTCGGCATTGGAAGCAGCAGGAAAGTTGGCATGTGGAAGTGATTAAATCCGCTACCGAGGGACTGGAGCCTACTTATGTACGGCTGCTGGATGATTGGCGGACTGTATTCGAACAGACGGAACGCACCGCCATAGAGTTACTTGAAGAGCAACGGAGCGCACTTGATCCGGCAGATCAAGCGTGGCATCAGGAATGGAAACAGCTGTCGGCTGCCCCACAAGCACATACACACGAATTCACTGAACCTTCAAAACAGTCAAGGGGATTAGACGGATCATCATCTGTAAAGATGCCATCGTCAGAGTCAGCATTAAACGCTCAGCCTGACTCACAAGAATTAAATCGTCGATTGGACGATTTGCTGCAAACCGCAAACCGTCAGTCACAGGAGTATGTACGGCAGCTCGGTCTGCTGAGCGAGCACAGTCATGCATTGCGTCAGCAGCCAAAATCCGCTGGAGTTGTATTACACGCGGCACATGAAAGCCAATATTTCCTAATCTCGACAACCCCCTTTCAAGAACCCGGCTCCATTGCAAGGGCTGCTGGGTTGTATCATGTAGCGACAGAGGGTGAGAATTACCCAGAGGAAGCGTTTCGAGAACGGCAGGCAGGCATAAGGGGAGAAGGCACATCGACGACTAAAGGCGTCAAATCCAGCCAGGCTCAACCTTCGGCAACGGAAAAAACCTCAATCGGCCGGTCGGTTCCTATTGGAGGACATCGACTCCCACCGCTCCCTTACCCCTATAATGCGCTTGAACCGTATATTGATGAAAAAACGATGCGCATTCACCATGACAAGCATCATTTGAGCTATGTGAATGACCTGAATAAAGCGGAAAAGAAGCTGGAAGAAGCCCGAAAAACAGGTAATTTTGATCTCGTAAAACATTGGGAACGCGAACTGGCATTCAACGGCGCAGGCCATTATCTGCATACTCTTTTTTGGACGATCATGAGTCCTCAAGGCGGTGGCAACCCAAGTGGGCCACTGGCTGAACAGATTAAAAAGGATTTTGGCAGTTACGATGCATTCAAAAAGCAATTCAGTTCGGCAGCCGAAAAGGTCGAGGGTGGCGGCTGGGCTATCCTGGTATGGAGTCCGCGCGCGGGACGACTTGAAATTTTGCAGGCCGAAAAGCACCAGAATCTGACTCAATGGGAGTCCATTCCGCTGCTAGCGATAGATGTGTGGGAACACGCATATTACTTAAAGCATCAAAACGAACGCAACAAATACATTGAGGATTGGTGGCATGTCGTTAACTGGCCTGAAGTGGAAGCACGCTACGATCAAGCCTCCAAGCTGAGATGGCAACCCTTCTAGAGGTTGTTCAAAAAGTCGTCTTTCCATAACGAAGCTATTCAAGAAGCGGATTCGACGTCGAATCTTGAATTCAGCCGGGCCTTCCGTTGCTCACGTAGATCTGTCTACGCTCCGCTACTCAGTCCCTAGCTTCATCCAACTTTCTCGGTCCTGAAAAGCCGACTTTTTGAACACGCACTAATAGGCTTCTAAGCTAAAGACAAACTACACCTGCAAATCGTATCGCTCTCTGAGCGCTGCCATTTGTTCGGTCCATCCTTCCGGTTGTACCAGCCAGCTATCGGCAGGTAAAATGGCTGTCTGGCTCTCGACGACACGGCGCAGAGATGCCGTGTACGCCTCAACAGACGGCACTCCAGCCAGCTCTGCCAGGCTCCCCATCGTTGCTGGATTCACCCGGGGGTAATCCTGCTGCTGTACGCCTGTCGACGTATCTCCGGCTGCCTCCCTATAGAATTGCTGTACCGCCTGTGCACGCTCTGCACCGCTGCCCTCAATCATCACGAAGGCTGTGATGATATACGCCTTGGCTTGACGTCGCTGTGCAATGCCGCAAAACTTGCGGCCCCGGACGCTAACATCGTAATCCCCGGGACAGAAGGACCCGGGGATTTCTCCGGTCTGCGCCTCGCCAGACCACGGAACCAGCGCATCGGCAATTAGCCCTGCCATGAGCCGAAAATCCTCATGCAGGCTGATGGCCCGCTGTGGATTCGGCAGGATCAAGGACAGGTTCAGCACCCCCCTGTCCAGCATGACGGCCGCTCCCCCAGAGGGGCGTACGCATACCGAGGTTCCCGCGCTGCGCACTCGCTCCATCGCCTGTGGGGCGTAAGGGAGCCTGCGGTCCCGGTGACCGATCACAAGCGCTGACGGATGCCGCCATAGATGCAAAATGGGTGCAGCTCCTTTCCCTACTTGCCGACAGGCCAGCTCCTCCCAAGCCAGCGGAGACAAAACATCCTCCTGAGTGTCCGCAAGTGGTGCTTCAAACCACTGCAACTCAGGCAAAGCTGTTGTTTTTTCTGTTGATCTATGTACATTCTCCATACGTTATCCCCTATCTATAAAAATAACTGTTATCCATAGGCTAATCGTAATTTTAAGGCGGCTATCCCGTCGTTTATATCTGATGTTAACAAAAAAAGGTGGCTACGCCTATGCGTAAACCACCCTTTTTTGTTCATCACATAAACGTCTTGCGATGTTCGATCAATCCTTAAGCAGCGACAGAAACTCTGCGCGCTGCGCTGCATCATCACGAAACGTACCGCGTACCGCAGACGTTACTGTTTTGCTACCAGGCTTTTTGACACCTCTTGCACACATGCACAGGTGCTCGCCTTCTACGACTACCATAACCCCGTGAGCGGAGACCGCTTCATTTAAAATATCAGCGATCTGTGAAGTAATACGCTCCTGTACCTGCAATCGGCGGGTCACTGCCTCTACCAGGCGTGCAAGCTTGCTCAATCCTACAATTTTGCCGCTGGGTACATAGCCGATATGCACTTTTCCGAAGAAAGGAGCCATATGGTGCTCACACTGGCTGTAATAGACGATGTCCTTCACGATCACAAGCTCCTCGTGATTCTCGTCAAATGTCACACCCAGCGCATCCCGGGGATCAACCTCATAACCCGCAAATATTTCCTCATACATGCGCGCAACGCGTGCCGGTGTTTCCAACAACCCTTCACGCTTGGGGTCCTCACCGATCAGTTGTAAAATCTGCTCCACATGGTACTCGATTTTATCCCGGTTATCCGCAGCTTTGCGGTTAATATAATCTTTTACGCCAGCCACAGTAATCCTCCTCTATGCAGCAACCTCATGCGGCATCCGTACTCACGTTGCTCATTATTTCCGACGGCCCTGATTTTTACGCGGACCAGGCTGATTTTTGGAGAACTGTTGGTTCTTCATCATCTGCTGGGCTTTTTGCATTTGTTTCCCATTCAGGTTGTAACCCATCTGTTTGGCCATTTTTTGCAGCGTTTCAGGGTCGTTTTGCATCTTTTCAAGCTGTTTACGAAGATAATAAGCACCGATGAAAAATCCCCCAACCAAACCAGCAATCAGGGTAATAATCGGAATGACAATATTCCACACCACGAAGTCGTCACCTCTGTATATTTATATGAAACATCTTGAATTACACACGAACCTATCATAGCAAAACATGGGACAGCTAGCAAATCACTTTTTGCAAACATATGTCCTTATTGTTTCTCCAAATCCAGCAGCTTCGTCTTAACTGGCAAGCCTCCAGCATAACCGACCAAACTTCCATTAGCACCCGATACCCGGTGACATGGAAACAGAATGGGTAACGGATTTTTGTTATTGGCTTCACCCACAGCACGTACCGCCTTGGCTCGTCCGATCGATTCCGCAATATCTTTGTAGGACACACTTTGTCCGTACGGAATATTTTGCAGTGCACGCCATACCTGCTCTTGAAAAGGGGTGCCTCTCAAATCATAGGCTATACTGAATTCCCGTCGTTCTCCGGCAAAATATTCACGCAGTTGATCCGCGGCTTCGCACAGCTTTTCCGGCTCCTGCACATAGACGTATTCCCCAATCCATGTTCGGGCCCATTGCTGAAGCAGTGCTTCCTTCGCATGAAAAACGCCATAGTCTATTCGACACAGCCCCCGATCCGTAGCGCACAGCGTTAACGTGCCCACAGGTGTCTCCATCTCATCATAATAAATGGTGGTTGGACCCTGTGAATCCCCGGCCGTTACTTCTGATTTTGATAATTCAGATGCCTTTAGCTCTTCTGCCTGCTCTTGTTCCTCTAGTTTGGAATGCGCTTGCGCGATCATTTCGCGTACTTGCTCATGTTGTTCCTTCTCTGATGCTTGCTTGATCGCTGTCATAGCGTTTTCCCCTCCTATTCGACTCAAAGCCCACGCCGCCGTGCCTCGCAGCTCGGGACGCGGATCATCCAATAAAATCTCCGTTAATTTGGGCACCGCACTGATATCTTTGAAATTGCCCAGTCCAATGACTGCATTGCGTTGAATGGGCTTCTTCCCCCGCCAAGCCGCCGCACTTTGTCCAAATCGGTCTTTGAATTCACGGTTGCTCAAATCCAATAACGGCAGCAGCAACGGCTTCACAATTTCAGGATCGGGTGTAAGCTCGGGATGGTGATCCCAGTTGAGACCCCGATTTTTAGGGCATACCATTTGGCAGGTATCACATCCATACAGCCGATTCCCTATCTTCCGCATAAACTCCTCATCCAGAAAGCCCTTCGTTTGCGTCAAAAAGGACACACACCGTTGGGCATTCAGCTGTCCAGGACCCACAAGCGCGCCCGTAGGACAGGCATCCAAACATTTGGTACACTCGCCGCAACCCTCCGTTACCGGTTCATCTGGCTGGAAAGGAATGTTCGTCAACAGCTCACCTAGATAGATCCATGAACCCAGCGTCGGTGAAATCATCATCGTATTTTTGCCGCTAAAGCCAATCCCTGCACGTTCCGCAACGGCTCGATCCGACAGTTCTCCGGTATCCACCATATTTTTCATAATGGCATCAGGCACCCGCTCACTTATAAAAGCCTCAAGCTTTTCCATCGCTTCGCGTAGTACCAGATGATAATCTTTCCCCCAGGCTGAACGCGCCAAAATACCACGGTACTTCCCCTTGTCCGACTTCGGCGGGTCCTTCATTTTGGAAGGGTACGCCACCGCAATAGCAATCAGAGATGCAGGCTGTGAGCCATACAGCTCCGGGTAGATCCGCTTATCAATATCTGGCTCCTCAAAGCCGGATTCATAGCCTTTCGCACGATGCTCTTCCAATATAGCTTTCAGAGACAGAAAGGGGTCGGCGGATGCGAACCCGATGGAGTCGATACCCAGCCCTGGAGCCGCCTCAATAATTTCCTGCTTGAGCGAAGCCCAAGTCGAAGCGGTTCCGGCAGCCGCCTGAGTCAATCCGCGTTGCATCCGATACTCACCTCTCTTCCACTTTTTATCATTACAGATATGAGAATTTGCAAAATTCTCATATCTCAAATTTCAACAGAAAATAGCAGCAGATGCTACCGTAAATTTTTAACAGCACTGGTCGCTAGAAAATCACAACGATTATTCAGTTCGTTGTCACTGTGCCCCTTAACCTTCACATATTCAACCTCATGCTTACCCATCAGTTCCCACAGCTCTTCCCATAATTCCTTATTCTCCACTGGCTGATTTTTACTGTTGCGCCAGCCATTACGAAGCCAGTTCTTAATCCAGCCCTGTTTGAAGCAATTGACGACATAGGCAGAGTCACTGTGTACTTTCACATGGCAAGGCTCCTTGAGCAGCTTCAGTGCTTCAATCACGGACTTAATCTCCATACGGTTGTTTGTCGTCATTTTCTCGGCACCTGACAGCTCCTTACGATGCTCCCCATACAGCAGAACGATCCCCCAGCCCCCAGGACCCGGATTTCCCGAACAAGCGCCGTCGGTATATACCATCACTTCTTTCATCATCCTCTTCCTTTCCTTAATTTCAGACTTTAGTTGCTCTATAGCCACTTCCACTCAGATATCGGCCAAAATATAAATTCTGCACGTCCCAGTAAATCTTGAGATTTAATGCTGCCAAAATAGCGGCTATCCTTGCTTGCTGCAGTATGGCGATTATCTCCCATGACAAAAAAGTGCCCCGGCTCCACCGTAAAAGGACCATAATCACCATCCTCCACGTCAGAGTTGGTGTAAGGTTCATTTAGCAGTTCACCGTTCACATACAAATGATTATGTTCAACTCGGATTACATCTCCGGGAATACCTATGACTCTTTTCACTAAAAATCTTGGGCTCGACAGCTTGGAATCGGGATCTTTTAAAATCACAATGTCCCCCCTGCCCGGATCATGAAAATTATAAACCAGCTTGTTAACGAACAAATGCTGGCTTTCCATTAGCGTCGGCTGCATCGAATGTCCTCTAACCGTGGACAAGTTAAATACAAACAGGTTCAGAAGCAGCAAGACGACCATAGCGATCAGAAGAGTGACTAACCAATCGCGTATGTAACCAGAGCGACCTGCTTGTTTGGACGTTTCCGGCGAGGGAGGCGGGCCTGACGAAGGAGCCAAAGCGTCCATAATTAAACCTCCTCAACCCTGTTATAAATAGAAAAGCATATCCCGTACCCGATTGCAACGGTTACTCAGATATGCTCTAAATGTAAATATTATACTTAATGTTATTCAATTCTCTTTATTTCGATTCCCAATTAATGAGGCGCCAAAATACTCAGCTTCTGAAAAGCCTGTAAAATCTGGCTTGCTCCATAGCCCATCGCTTCGTACAAAGGCATGGCCACACTGTTATGCTTGTCCCCTGCTACCCAAATACGGCTAACCTTACGTTGCTGAAAACGCTGCTCCATGGACTCCACAAGCGATTTGCCGATTCCCATCCGACGACGATCCGGGTGAATAGCGATACGATAGTAACAACCATCATTCTGATCGATCGTGCCGATCAAAGCACCCACGATCTCTCCCTCTTCTTCTGCAACGATAATCAAACCGGAATCCCACGAAAGCTGACGGGCAAATGCTTTCACCGTCTCTTTGTAGCACTCCTCTGACAAGGCAATTTGCATGAGTTCCGTTACTGAGTTCACATCACTTAATTGAAAGGAACGAACGTGCATAAGTAATATCTCCCTTTTCGTAAGCATAATAAAAAAATTGAGACAGCACCGTCATTTTTACATAAATCCTTAAATTTCTTATCATGGTGTTAATCACAAGGCATTATGATAAAAATGCATACGATCTGCTATATATGAAATGAAGAACAGGAAAAGGGTGTATGCCCTCAAGTTCGTCATGTCATAGACATGACAGATTATAGCAGACGACAAAAAAGCCGAAATTTCTGCTTCCTTGACCATTAAACCATACTTTTTGACGGAATACATCCCTTTTTCTCATGTAAGCGCTGTATATAAAGCGTTTACATTTTAATGTTCACAATTTACCTCTTATTACCTATGTATTGTGTATTCCAAGCGGGTTTTTGGACATGCTATCTACCAGGCCGTATTGCCCAGTTTGCTATTTTACAAACAAAAATGTTGATTAAATAGGCTGAATGCGGTTTAATATAACTGTCGAGGGTATTATTACATAGGAACACTTACCCAACCATATAACCAGGAGGGATTTTACTATGGCATTTCAATTACCAGAACTTCCTTACGCAAAAGACGCATTGGAACCGCACATTGATGCACAGACAATGGAAATTCACCATGATCGTCACCATAACACATATGTTACAAACTTGAACGCAGCTCTGGAGAGCGCTCCCGAACTGCAAAGCAAAAGCCTGGAGGATCTGATCTCTAATCTGGACAGCGTTCCAGAAAGCATCCGCACTGCGGTTCGCAATAACGGTGGTGGACATCACAACCACAGCCTGTTCTGGGAAGTTATCGGTCCTAACGGTGGCGGACAGCCAACAGGTGCAATTGCTGAAGCAGTCAACAATGAACTGGGCGGCTATGACAAATTTAAAGAAGACTTCACTAAAGCAGCTACAACTCGTTTTGGTAGCGGCTGGGCTTGGTTGGTTGTCGGCAAAGACGGCAAACTGGCGATCACTAGCACTCCAAACCAAGATAGCCCGCTGTTTGAAGGTCTGACTCCGGTACTTGGACTGGACGTTTGGGAGCATGCTTACTACCTGAAATATCAAAACAAACGCCCAGACTACATTTCAGCTTTCTACAATGTAATCAACTGGGATGAAGTCAACAAACGTTACGCGGCTGCAAAGAAATAAGCCAGTAGCAACATTCTTATCCTATAATAAGGGCTGTCTCAAAAGTAGATTTTCTACGAATGAGACAGCCCTTTTGGCATTCCATGGTAAACTGGTGGAGATGATTCTCAAATATGGCTCTGGAGGTTGATGGATGCAGACTTTTTTTCGTTACAACTGGATGATTCGGGAACAATGGTACCGCTGGTGTGAAGAGGTGTCGCAGGAGGAATTACTGAAACAACGCGTCGGCGGAGTCGGCGGCATTCTAAAGACACTCTTTCATATCGTTGATGTGGAGTGGAGCTGGATTCAAACGATTCAGGGCAAACCCGACTTTCAGGAGGACTTCTCTCTGTATGATACGCTCGACAAGGTCCGTGAGCTGGATGCGAAGTTTCGACTCAATGTCGAGCCGTTCGTGCTCGCCTGGCATGATGGTCTGGAACGGAAAAGGTTTGAAGATCACCTCCCGGACGGCAGAATTGTAATGGATGCCTGGGGCGAGGTGATGCGCCATGTCATTGCCCACCAAATCCACCATATTGGGCAATTGTCCATATGGTCTCGGGAGCTCGGCAAGCCTCCGGTTTCGGCCAATGTAATCGGCAAAGGGCTGATTGAAAGCGATGGTGGCATCGATTAGCTTTAACGAATGTACATGCATACCTATGTAAACTTAGGGCCATCCTCGGTCGTTTATAACGGCGGAGGATGGCCCTTTTAATTTTTCATCTATGCTCTCTTGTCCATTCCACAAATATTCTCTTCCTTTAACCGTTTTCATAAAAGCTTAATTTTTTCAACCTGCTAATGTTCTTTTGGTTCAGGCTCGTGACCTCTTGCTCTTGATAGCACCATAAGCCAAGGTAAATAATGCTCCACATAACAGGGCAATAAGATGAGCGACAAGATAATTGATATGACCGTGATTATCTGACGCTGCAATTGCAAAGCCCGGAAGAGCCGTGGTTCCGAATCCTATGGCTGTCAGTTTACTTAAATATACATATGCTCCCGCAACCATTCCTCCGAGGCATCCAGCAACTAAGGGGAACTTATACTTTAAAGTGACCCCGAAGATCGCTGGTTCCGAGATTCCAAAAAGTACAGACCCGAATGCAGAGTAACCCATTTCTTTAACTTTAGTGTCTTTGCGATTCAAAAGAATATACCCCAAAACGGCGCCCCCTTGAGCCATCAAAGCTACTGATGCCAATGGGTTGATAAAATTTCTGCCTGTATCGGTTAACAGCTGCGCTTCTACCGCACCCATAACATGATGCAACCCCGTAATAACGATAATTTGCTGAATGCCTGCAAAAAACATAAAGCCGAATATTCCCAGGTTTTGCGTCATCCAAAGCAACGAAACCGTAACCAGACTGGCTAGCTCGCGCCCAAGAGGACCGATAATCGTAAACAAAAGCAGGGAAGAAACAAAGACCGTCAGCAAAGGAGCCAAAAACAATTTAATCATGTCTGGAACCTTTTTGTTAAAAAATTGATCCAATTTGGCTACCACGTATCCCATCATTAGAGCAATAATAATACCACCCTGAAATCCAACCAACTGTACGGGAAGGCCGAAAAGACTGATCGATTCCGGATTTTGACTCCCTTTAGCTACCTCAAAGGCATCCGCCAGGGCCGGATGAAGCATAATCGCACCCAGCACAAGCCCCAGAATAGGACGACCACCATATCTCTTGGTTGCAGAATAAACAACAAGCAGCGGCAGGATGGTGAAAATACCCGTGGAAACGATTTGAACAAAGCGATTAATCCCTTGAAAAATTGGATACATCTCCACAATCGATTTAGGACCAAATAACCCCTTCTGACCTAACAGCCCGGTTATCCCCATTAACAATGCGGCGGCGAGAATTCCCGGCATGATCTCAATGAAGACATCTGACAGCGATTTAATGGCTTTTTGAAAAGGATTTTGCTTTTGTGCGGACTTTGATTTGACATCACTTAATGACATATCTTCTGTTCCGGTCAGTTTGGAGAACACGGCATAGATATTATTGACCAACCCTGCTCCAAAAATGATCTGCAGTTGATCCCCCGCTATGAAAACACCTTTAACCAGATCAATATCTTCAATCTTCTTTAATTCCGCTTTTTCATTGTCCTCAAGTACAATTCTTAATCTTGTGGCACAATGGGCCACACCGATAATGTTCTCTTCACCACCGATATATTTTAAAATTTCTTGAGAAATGTGCTTATACCGCTTTTCTTTTGCTTCCATCTAGTAAACCCTCCTCTAGCTGAATCAGATCTCTTCTTTAACAAATCTCCAGAACATGCCTAAAAAGTCCTGCTTCACCCTGGCAAGCGTTATGCCAACATGCATTAATTCATCACCGCCGAACAGCTCACCGGTTTCTACATTTCTATAAACGTAGTCTGGATTCAAACCTTTGAATTTTAACGTTTTAATCGCGGCAGCGGGTTGGGATAAAACCTTGAAATAGCTGGCCGCCATTTCCGTTTGATCCTCTGACACAAAGCTCCATGCGGCTTCATTTTCATCAAACGGATTAATCATTCTGTAAAAATTTCCAAACTGAATGAGCGATCTCATTTCTTTATATAGAGCTATCTGTTTTTTCACCACTTCTTTTTCTTCAATGGTTAATGTCGTCAAATCCAGCTCATATCCTAAATTCCCGGCCATGGCGACATAACCTCTTGTCTCCAAGGGAGTTATTCTACCCACTTGATGGTTGGGTACTGTGGAAACGTGTGCCCCCATGGTAATTGGCGGGTAGACAAGACTTGTTCCCCATTGAATTTTCAGTCGGCAAATGGCATCCGTATTATCGCTCGTCCAGGTCTGAGGCATGTAATAGAGCATGCCGGCATCAAAACGGCCTCCTCCGCTAGAACAGCTCTCGAATAAGACGTTGGGGAACTTTGATGTAAGCTCTTCCATAATATTATAGAGTCCTAGGATATAACGATGCGCAGTCTCCCTTTGTCTCTCAGGTGGCAAGGCTGCCGAACCCACATCCGTCATGTGACGATTCATGTCCCATTTTACATAAGTAATTGGAACATCCGATAAAATATCCGAAACCGATTTAATAACGTACTCACACACTTCCTTCCTCGATAAATCCAACATAAGCTGATTTCTTCCCAACGTATACGGACGATCAGGGACATGGATACACCAATCGGGATGCTTTCTGTATAAGTCGCTGTCTATGGATACCATTTCAGGTTCAAACCACAAACCAAACTCCATACCCAGATTTCGAATGCGGTTTGCAAGATCCGGCAATCCATCTGGAAGTTTGCGACGATCCACCACCCAATCGCCTAATGAAGTATTGTCATCATCTCGTTTTCCAAACCACCCATCATCCAATACAAACAGCTCCACTCCCACACTTTGAGCTTCCTTCGCCAACTGCTCAATCTTGTTGGCATCAAAGTTAAAGTAGGTAGCTTCCCAGTTATTAATCAGGATCGGCCGCTCCTTGTCACGAAAAGGCCCACGGCATAATCTGTTCCTGTATAAATCATGATAAATTCTCGACATACCGCCCAAGCCATTTTCGGTGTATACCATGACCACTTCTGGCGTTTGGAACGATTCCTCTGGTTCAAGCAGCCATGTAAAATCAAAAGGATTAATCCCCATCATGATTCTTGTGTTCCGATAGGAATCTACCTGAGTCTGGGCCGTAAAGTTCCCGCTATACACCAGATTAAAGGCGTACACTTCACCCTGTTCTTCATCTGTCCCTTTTCTTACAAGTGCCATAAAGGGTGCCTGTTGAGGGCTGCTAGCTCCACGGCAGCTGTCTACCATTTGAATTCCGGGTACAATTTTTCGCCTTGCTATATTTTTCTCATTATTATGCGCACCGTACAAGGTAATGAGCTCGTATTCATCATCACGGAAATCCACACTAGCACTTAACGCTCTAAGCAGTTTTAGCTGTTGCCGACCTTCATTCTCGAAACGGACTGAACGGGTAATGACATCCCGCTTTTGATATAGGCTATAGGATAGTACAACCTTTACATCAATTAATGGGTCTTCAAGGACGATTTCCAGTGTTGCTACTTCGCCATCATCCTCTGCATACGTAGAAGGAAGCCCTTTCAATTTTGGTTTGCCTTGGAAAACCCGATGTTCTTTATACCGGAAATCGGTCACGGTAGAACCATTCTCCAATTGAATCTGATACGCAGGAATCCTGAAATCGCTATTCCCAAATGACGGATATTCTTGCGGGATGGTATCCAGTGAAAAGGCTCGATCCTCGCCATCGGGATTGGGCGAAAATCCTCTATCCATAAAGATGATTCTATTGCTCCCCCGATAGTTCTGAATTTTCTTTCCCCAATACAAATGGGATAAATAACCACCTCGTATAACCTGCATGACATAACTTGTATTGCTACCTTGTAAATGGAATAGAAGCTTCTCTTTATCGATGTATATAGCCATAGCAACCCCCTTATAGCGCTAATAGTACGATTTCCCAAAATTATAAATTATGTTGTTTGCTTATCGTTTACATTCTAATAATAATTGAATAGTTTTAATAATTATATGGAATAATGTAGACTCTATATGAAACAGTGTGATAATATGCAGAGATGAATTAAGGGGTGAAACCAAATGAGTTCGCATTTTTCCAATCATTCCTATAACAATCTGGATCTCAATCTATACACATGTGGCAAAGAGAGCTGTACCAGCAAACACTCTTATGGTCCAGCCATTCGAAGCGGGTATATGGTGCATTTTATTTTAAAAGGAAAAGGGATCTTTAAAGTCAACGATAAAATCTATCATTTGGAGAAAAACGATGCTTTCTTTATTGAACCGAAGGTTTTAATTTACTACGAAGCGGATGAGCTCGACCCATGGGAATATGCCTGGATTGGTTTTAATGGGGTGCAAGCAAAAGAATATCTAAGCCGGACCTGTATCCATAGGGACAATCCCATTTTCCGGTTTGAAGCGGAGGGCAGCCTTGCCCGCTGTATGGAGAGCATCGTGGTTTCTTCTACGCTGAAAACCAACAAGGACCTGTTGCTTGCATCCAAGCTGTATGAATTTCTGTATCTGATGTTTGATCTTTACCCTAATCAGGAAGTCAACCCTGAGGTAAGACAGCAGCGGTATATTAAAGAAGCGCTTCTCTTCATTCAACAAAACTATTCACACTTCATTACCGTAAGTGATATTGCCAAGTACATTTCAATTGACCGTTCGTATTTGCATCGTTTATTTAAACAGCAACTAAATAAGTCACCGCAGGAATTTTTATTACATTTGAGGATGGAAAAATCGTGCTCCCTATTAAGAAATACTTCCCTTAAAATCGGAGATATTGCTCGGTCTGTAGGGTATAAAGATGTACTCCTATTCTCCAAAATGTTCAAAACGGTCAACAAGGTAACTCCATCCGAATACCGAAAAAATCACCAAAAATAACACCTTCGGTCGCAAGTAAGTTAGGCATATTCCTCCCAGAAAACAGAAAAATAGCGGCAGCATGGATCAACCTCATGTCCATACTGCCGCTATTGTCAAAAGAAAATAAAGTTCTAGACTGAAAAATAAAGTATTAGACTGACGTTGCTTCATTAAGCTAACGAGCAGATTAGCACAACCAAGATAAGATAAGTAGATTTCGTCTGCTATAATACCTACATCGACTATGAATGGAAGGGGATTGAGCAATCAATGCTTTTAGAAGAGGAAGCTCCCACATTATTGAGGGAGGTTTACTAGTTGAAAACTTCAAATTGAAACGGAAGAGAAAACATAAGAGCAGGTTAGATGAATTACGGAGGAATGAAAATGTATTTAGATAAATTCATATTGCCTATAGATGAAGAATCCTCATTGATAGAACAAAGAATGGCATACAATGGCGGTAGGTTTGGATATGTCGACGAAACTTACCCATGTGGCATTTTCTCAAAAAATCGGTTTTCCGAATTGAGCTTTTCAAAAATCACAATTTTATATGGAGGAAACGGCTCGGGGAAAAGCACACTTCTAAATCTCATAGCGAATAAATTGGAACTAAATCGTATTGCACCATTCAATTCAAGTGAATTGTTCAGTTCATATGTTGAACATTGTAAATTTGAACTTGGACTTGACGACGAGGGATTTAAACATCGAATTCCAAATGGAAGTAGGATAATCACAAGTGACGATATTTTTGATTATATGCTTACAGTCCGCACAAACAACGATGAAATCGTGGATAGCACAGAAGATATAAGATCGGAATGGGGAAATCTGAAATTCGGCAATACAGTGAAAATGAATAGCATGGATGATTATGAAGCATTGAGGTTACAGGTGCTCTCAAGAAAAAAATCAATTTCACGCAGGGAGTTTATTCGCAGAGTCGCCGGCACCGAAATTAAACTGAACAGCAATGGGGAGACAGCCCTGAGTTATTTTAATTCCAAATTTAAAAATGACACATTATATTGTTTGGATGAACCGGAGAACAGTCTATCTCCTAAAATGCAGCTTGAACTTGTCAAAATGATAGAGGAAATGGCTCACTATTGCGGATGTCAATTTATCATTGCAACGCACTCACCGTTTTTACTGGCGATGGAGTTTACAAAAATATATGATTTAGAAGCTAATCCAGTCGACATAAAGCAATGGTGGGAATTAGAAAACCCAAAAGTGTACTTTGATTTTTTCAATAAGCATAAAGGGCTGTTTCTACACAATAAGTAAAGAAACAAGATTTGAACAAAAATATATCCGCCGCGTATATTAAAAAAAATTTGAGCTTATTTATTTATCGCTGATTACGCTAACGGGGAAACGATAGCTCAATAAATTGGCTTTTACCACGCCTTATTTAATGCCAAAGAGAGCCTATCCCTTTATTAATTGGAAATGATTTAACCTCCAAATCAAAGTGATGGGCTTATTTTCTTTCTCCTAAGCACTACACTACATTAGACTGACGCTATTTCATTAAGCTAACGAGCAGATTAGTTTAAAGTCAATCGATATGAACCTTATCACAGGTAAGGTTATTTTTTTGTGCGCATTCATCAATAAAAAACAAAGCTCGCTGTCACTTCAGCGAGCTTTGTTCTTTATATGTCAAAACCAAGTCATAGTAAACCCTATTCGAGGTCTCAAGTTATCGAAAGAAATAGCGCACTTAGGCGCGTTCTCATCCGCAGGTTAAACAATATTCTCGCTGTTTAAACAGATTTAATATACACATCTGCAAAAACTTTTGCAAAGTCTTCGACCTTGACTTTACCGAGGTGGTAGTCGGTGGCACGGAGGCTGACGTAGAACTCGTCGGCGTTCTCGCAGGCGCGGTTCATTTGGGCAAAGGCATTGGCAGTGTTTTCGTGGAAGCCGATTTTTTTCATATTCTCAGCAAGAGCTTCAACGGGGATTTGTTGGTATTTGGCCTCGATACCATTCTCAGCAAGGGCATTGAGCCAGTCGTTACCTGTGGCCCAGTCACTAACAATGAACTTCGCACTTTTACCCGATGGGGTGTGAGAAATCAGGGCGTAAGCGACGTCCGCGATATCAACGGGGCTGACCCAGCCTTGTGGGATGTCAACTGAAATTGGGCTGAAGATGGTCTGCTGGGTTTTTAGGCTTTGCATGTCGGCAAAAAGATTGCTGTAAAAGCCGACAGGGCGGATGTGGACAACGTTCACGTCTTCAAGCGAGTTTAGCGCTTCTTCTGCAAAATGATAGCTGTAGAGAATGCCGGCGTTTGGGTTGTCGGCGCCGACTGAGCTGAGGTTGACGACGTTTTTTACACCTGATTTTAGCACAGCGGCCTTATAATTTTCAGAAAGATCAATGGCGGTCTGCCACATGTCGGTGCCAGAGGCATAATTGATACCTGAAATCATGAGGTAGACGACGTCACTACCTGCAAAAGCCTGCGCGAGGAATTCGACGTCGAGGTTTGAGCCGACCGCTGGTTCGGCACCGAGCGCTTTGATGTCGGCGATACGATCTTTGGAGCTTGTGATGACGGTAACATCGTGGCCGTCTGCGATTAGGGATGGGAGGTAGTTGCGGTTAATATTGCCGAGTGAGCCGAGAACTGTGATTTTCATTGTGTAATCTCCTTTTTTAATGTGATTTCGAGAAATGGATATCGCTTATTGGGACCGTTATCCCTTCCTTGATTGGATATTCATTACAAGAGAGATTATACATCGGATAAATAAACTAAATAAACTAAATAAACTAATTTAATAAAATTAGTTTATTTAATAATCTTTTTAAATATTGTTTATTGATGCCTCTACTTTGATATAATATGATTTGACGAGCGGTAGAGGAGGCTTCAATCGTGAGAAAACCCATGAGCACAGATCAATATCTTAATAAAATCAAACCTGTAATTAGAAGAACCAGATTCAGCCAACTGAAAATTGACGATATCGCAAAACATATGGATATTAGTAAAGTGACGCTTTACAAGCATTTTTCATCCAAAGATGAAATCATCGAACAGGTTGTAGAGTATGGAATTCAGTACTTGCAGCAGGCTGACACCGTTGTATATGATGATTCCGTTTCATATATTGATCGATTTCAAAAAACGTTTCTGGAATCGTTAATAGGTGTTATTTATTTATCCGATTTGTTCCTGCAAGACCTTAAGGAGTTTTATCCACGACTTTTTGAAAATATTTCCGTTGCTCAACAAAATAGAATTAAAAATTTACAATCTTTTTTTCAATCCGGTATGGATAAAAAGATTTTTAACAGAATGCACGTTGCGCTGTCCTTAGTTCAAGACGATGCTACGCTTCGGCGCATTATGGAACCGACCTTTAGTATTCAATGGTATGATCTCACCTTGAAACAAGCCGTTATGGAATTTTATAAGATGAAACAGTATCAAGTGATTAGTCCTGAGTATCTGGATACTGTTGACGATTCCGTTATCGAAAAAGAAATCATTCGTATTTTACAAACCATTTCGTGAACGCGTTCGTTTCTCCCGACTTGCTCTTATTGATGCTGTCGTCCGTTATCTGAGTAATCGTTGTAAAGTTTGTAGCTTATAACGCTAAGAAGGCCCTCCGTGTAGATAACCATTAAACTTGCCGTTACAAACAGCACGATGAACCGTATCACAGTAAGTCATTATGCTAACGGAAAACGATAGCTCATAAAAGACAAGAAGGCAGCCGATCATAGTGATCGGCTGCCTTTGTTTAACTAACGGGCAGGATAGTTTAAAGCTTTCGATAAATCGTATGGCCTTACGAAAGACAATAAAAGCGCAGCTCATGATTGGAAAAGACCGTTTAAAAGAGCACCACCAATTCCACTGGCAATTATGCAAATTTTATTAGCATTAGCGCTGCGCCACTAGGCGTACTCGTCCCATTGGGCACTGCGGAACTCATGCTGGTTGCTATACAAGAAGCGCGTGCCAATTGCGACGAGCCGTTCGCTCTATATCATTCAGCGGTTACTTTGTATATTTGGTGCAGCAGGTCGTATCCCATGCCGTCAGCCAATATGTGCACCCTGGGAACACATAATCGTCCTTTAAGTATGGCCAGATGAGATTCCCAGCAAACGCAAAGCGAGTTTCAAGCTGTGGCGTTCTTCGTGTATTCGGTCAAATAATACACGGGGAATGGGAAAGTCATTTTTTCAACTATAAACAGTTGCCTGAAAGGGCAGAGAGGATTTCCTGTGTTGTCCGGGTACGCCCGATGCGTGGAAAAATGAAATTTTTTACGTAATCATGCCCGGTTTCGGAAAATCCAGTCATAGCATCAATCGCCAAAATCAGCTGATACCCATGCATAAACGCTTCCCGCGCAGTCGTATCAACGCCCAACTCAGTAGCGATGCCGCATAAGACGATGGTATCAATTCCTCGGCGGCGCAACTGAAGGTCGAGCTCCGTTCCGTAAAAAGCCCCCCATTGCTTCTTCGTGATGATATGGTCTGTCTCGGTGACCCGCATTTCCGGGACGATTTGATCCCATCCTTCAGGCAGATTCAGGGGTGGTCCAGGCGAATCCAACTTAGGACGCGGGATATCCTTCAAATCTTTACTAGATACCCGGACCAGTGCAACCATTGAGCTTTGCTCACGGAAAGTATCTGCCAAGGCTGCGGCGTTAGACACTACCTGCTCAGCAGAATAAGGGGCGTATTGATTTCCTATCCACTTTTGCAAGTCAATAACAACCAACGCTGTTTTTTGTGGATCCCATAATCGTTCCATTCTGTATGTTCTCCTCATCTCTTCGATTTGACCGTATGTCTAATTACGCGAACATATAGTCATTTGACTTCATGTTCCGTATTTTGTACTATCATTCATGAATAGTCAAGGGGGAGATTTTTCTTATGAGTGTGACAAGGGAAGAGGTTTTAAAATCGGCGATGAAGCTTTTTAAGGAACATGGGTTTCTTTCGACGACGATACAGGATATTGCCGAGGATTGCGGTATTGCCAAAGGATCAGTCTATAAATATTTCCCTTCCAAGGAAGACCTCTTCAGCGAGGTGTTTGATCAATGCCATAACGCCTATTTTGATCAAGTCGATGAACTGAAACGCTTTCCCGAACTCTCGCCAGAAGAGCAGTTTCTGCAGCAGATCATTCTGCGATTCCGTTATTTTATGGAATACAAGCATATTCTGGTCGAATTCACGGAGCTCCCCATCCAACAGGATCCCAAGTTCCAGCCGCTTAGACACAAGGTTAGAGGGCGGCTCATCCGATGGCATAAAGAGTGCTTGATACAGGTTTATGGCGAAGAAATTTATCCGTTCCTGTGGGATTTGGTTTCCATCTATCGTGCGATTCTGAAGGAGTACTTATTTTGGATCGTTTATGAAGAAAAGTCTCTATCGCTTGAGGAAACGGCAAGGTTCATTTTGGATAAGCTCAATGTGCTCGTTAAGCATATGATGGCCTCTAACCTGAAGCCTCTGCTGAAACAGGCTTCGTTCGAGAGGTATTTAAGCTGGGGGCTCGAGGACCGCCAAGGGGAGAGAGAGCAGTTCCTTACCGAGCTGTTCCGGGAGATGGATTCGGCCCTTAATGTTCTTCCATCCGGCGCAAAACATCGTTCGGAGTTGAAAGAGGTTTACCATTTTATCCAGAACGAAACTCGTAAAGCGGAACCGAACTTCCCGTTGCTGCAAGCTTCGCTCTACTTTTTGGAGAGAGAGAAAGAGCTTAAAAGTCAGGTCATCCAGTTAAGGAATATTATTTATTCAGGTAGGGGGAGATAGCTTGTTATGTGAAATCAAATCTAACCCCATTGGGGACAAGAGCGAAGACTCTAGGGGTGGAGAGGACAATACGCGAGAAAGGTACGTCTAATGTTGTTACGGTTAGCGAGCATCCCGCTAACGGGAAACGTTAGTTCAAGGGAAACAGCGACAGTCTAGGACTTTATTTTCTCGTCCTTAGTTGTCGCCATTTCCATTTTATAGGATAAATTAAATACTTTGTCTTTTGCTAACAGTTATTTCATTAACATCAGTTCTCTTTTTGCTTCGCATAATACTCGGTGATCAGATCGAGGAACACCTTGGGAAACGCCAAGGTGGCCATATCGGCTTCGCTGATCCAGCGGTACCCCGCTGGCAGCGCATTATGCGCGTGCTCCGCCTGCTCAGCCAGCGCAATCAACGCACCCGGCTTCGCTCCGGTGCTGTAGCTGGCCCGCTGCTCGGCAGCCAGCGGGGGGCCTCCCGCCTCCCCGGCAGGGGCGGCGACCTCCTCACACTGGAACACACGCAGGTTCCAGTGAATGTGGCTGAACGTGTGCTCCGCCTCACGTACAAACCGCACCGGGCGCGCAAGCACGCCCTCTGCCAGCAAATGAGCCGCCAGATGGTCCATGGCGGGCTCATCTGGCACCGGGCCGTTGTAGCCCTCCGGCACAGCAAGCTCATGCGGCAGCTCCCACATGCGGGCCAACAGGCCCTTGGCCGGGCGCTGCCGTACGAGCAGACGGCCGGTGTTCGCTCCGCTGCCCTCGATGAGAGCGACGGAGCGCGGCTCCAGCCGCGGCGGCTTTGCCTTGGTCTTGACTGGCAGTGTCTCCTCGCGACCTGCCAGCCTGCCCGAGCAATGCTCCATGACCGGGCAGGTCAGACAATGAGGCGACTTCGGCGTACAGACCAGTGCGCCTAGCTCCATCAGAGCCTGATTAAAATCAGAGGCTCTTCCTTCGGGAATCAGCTCCCGTACCAGACTTTCCATATGTGCCCGCGTGCTGCCTTTCATAATATCCTCTTCAATGAGAAAATAACGCGACAGCACACGCATCACATTCCCGTCCACAGCAGGCTCTGGTCGATTGAAGGCGATACTCATAATCGCCCCCGTCGTATACGGGCCTACTCCTTTCAGTGCAGCAACAGCTTGTGTATCATCCGGCACCTGTCCGCCGTGAAGCTCAACTACTTGTTTTGCCGCAGTTTGCAAATTCCGGGCCCGCGAATAATAGCCCAGTCCTTCCCATAGCTTAAGCACATCCTCCTCGGGTGCTTCCGCCAGCGCTTCAATCGTAGGAAAACGTGCAATAAAGCGATTAAAATACGGAATGACCGTATCGACACGCGTCTGCTGAAGCATAATTTCCGAGATCCAGATATAAAAAGGATTCCGATGACGTCGCCACGGCAAATCGCGTTTGTTACGTGTATACCAATTCAACAGTTCAAAGCTGAAATAACGCTTTTGTTCCAATGTATTTGTAGTCATCACATCACGTCTCCTTATATTCGACAATCACAAAAGCAGAGGCAATGTTAGGCTGATGTGTAATACTCAAGTGAATGCTGTAATTTGAGTCACCTGTATTCGGCAATCTCAGTCGATCCCACGCGGATGAAGACAAATAAACTACTGGCTTCCCCCCAGGTTCCGGTAAAATATCCATATCGCCAAACCCGATGATTTGCCCAATTCCGCAACCGAAGGCTTTCGTTATCGCTTCCTTGGCAGCAAAGCGCCCTGCTACAAACTCCGTTAGTCTACCCTTGCGTTCCACAGCAAGCTCGCGTTCTGCCGGGGTCAGCACTCGATTCAAAAACGCATCTGCATATTTACCTGCCAAAATATGAGCCATACGGCTTATTTCCAGCACATCATGTCCAATTCCGTAGATCATTTGGGTATTCTCCGTCCTTTATACTTTACTGGATCTATTGTAACAGTGCGTCCACACCCTGGCGAGTCACAAAGGCGTAAAAACAGCACCAAAATATGTTAAAATAAGAAAGGCTATAGATGAATGTTTGAAATTCAGCTGATATGCCCATTTTAAAAAAATTCCCGTAGAAAGGAAGGTTAGGATGTCAGAAACCATTATTGTTGAAGCAGGTACCGAAGCAGGAACAGATGCGGTGATCCGGGCTTCCTGGTTTCCCTCTAAAAATACAGCCAAAAGCCTGCTCATCATCGCTCATGGCTACAAAGGATTTAAGGATTGGGGCATGTTCCCCTATATAGCAGAAGCATTGAGTATGGATAACCATGTTGTGACCTTCAACTTTTCACATAATGGCATAGGTGAGGATCTGGAGAATTTTACCGAGCTGGAAAAGTTCGCACGCAACACCTATAGCCGCGAACAAGAGGATTTGGAACTATTGCTATCCAATCTGAGAGCCCGTCATGAGTTCAGAGAATTGCCATTGTTTCTGTTAGGTCATAGCCGAGGCGCGGGAAGCTGCTTTGTATATGCTCTAGATCATCCCGGCGAGATTGCTGGCGTCATTTCATGGAATGGCGTGACAGATCTTGATCTGTTTACTTTACCGCAAAAAGAAGAAATGCGCGCCAAGGGACGCAGCTATGTGGAGAACGCCAGAACCGGGCAACAGCTCCCGCTGGATGCTATCATTCTGGAAGACCTGGAACAAAATCGCCAGCGTTTTGCCATTGTAGACAGACTTGCCAACAGCCAGCTCCCAGCTGTACTGATCCAGGGAACCGAAGATTCCAAACGTCTACGAGAAGGCTCTGCCCTGCTCACATCCGTTCGTCCCGACATCGAATGGGTACAAATTCAAGGCGGCAATCATACCTTTAATACCGTTCATCCATTCCAGGGAGGCAGTCTTCCACTGGATCAGGCGATTACCGAAACCCGCCGCTTCATTGAGTGGATCGCCAATTAATTATTACCCCTTCAATACAAACGGCGATCCGCCGGGCGGATCGCCGCATTTATTTACTTCAGAATTTTGCAAAATCCTCGCTTGAGCATTTTAAAATTACATAATGATTAATGCTTAGACTCCTGGGATGCTTGTCCGCTTATGCGCAGTACGTGTAAAGAAGCTTTCCAGCTTTTCGCGTGCCGCCGGGTCAATTTCCTTGCCTTCCAGATAGTCACTGTTTGCTTCGTAGGAGATCCCCAGTTCTTTTTCATCCGTCTGGCCTTCCCACAATCCAGCTGTAGGCGCTTTGTCCAAAATGGCCTGCGGAACTCCGAGATAGCTGGCGAGCAAGCGCACCTGACGTTTGTTCAGCGTGCTAAGTGGCGTAATATCGACCGCACCATCGCCCCATTTGGTATAAAAGCCTGTGATGGCTTCGGAAGCGTGATCTGTGCCAACGACGAGCAAATTCAGCTCATTCGCAAGTGCGTACTGAACCACCATCCGTGTTCTTGCCTTTACATTCCCTCTCACTTGCGGAGTAATCGAACGCTCAAGACCAATATCCTTTAACGTATGCTCCACTTCCACGGCAACCTTGTCCACGGCTTCCTTAATGTTCGTTTCCCCGGCATATTTCAGGTCGAACGCTTTGGCAACCGCGTAGCTATGCTCGATATCTTCCTGTTGGCCGTATGGCTGGAATACACCCAACGTTTTGTATTCGTCTCCTTGTTCCTGCGTCAATTCATCTGTAGCGCGCTTGCACAAAGCAGCTGCTACGGCACTGTCAATCCCGCCACTGATGGCGATCAACAGCCCTTTGCTTCCCGTTTTCGTTACATACGACTTGAGGAAATCCACACGCTTACGGACCTCTGCCTCTACGTTAATCGTAGGCTGTACTCCCAATTCAGCAATAATCTGTTCCTGCAAACTCATCAGATAAGCACCTCTTTTTTAGGAATTTCCTTCACAAGCCAACATGCAAAAGCCCCGGCAAGTTTCGCAGGCGAAAAATGCGGGGCATAGCTTGAGCAGTCTTACCGGCAAAAACGATCAAATGCACTGGTCAAATCAGCAGCAATCTGATCTGCCGAACGATCCTCCACCTGATGACGCTCGATGAAGTGAACCAACTCGCCGTCTTTCAACAGCGCGATAGAAGGGGAAGACGGTGGGTAAGGTGCGAAAAATTCGCGAGCCTTTGCCGTTGCTTCCTTGTCCTGTCCGGCAAAAACCGAATACAGATGATCTGGCGTAATATCATGCTTCAGTGCTTCACCCACACCCGGGCGGCATTGGCCTGCGGCACAACCACATACCGAGTTCACAACCACCAGCACTGTTCCTTTACTATTAGGCAGCTTGGCCTCCACATCTTCAGAGGTACGCAGTTCCTGAATCCCAAGATTCGTCAGTTCATCGCGCATCGGCTGAACTGAATCTCTCATATATTGATCGAAAGACATAGACATATTCTTTCACTCCTTTTCCGAAAATCATGTATAGTACGTTTCTAATTTCATCCTTTGCCGTAGTAAAGGCATGGACATCTAAATTTCATTATACAATCTTTTTCACGTAATTTGCAAAAATCCGGCTATATTTTTGAACGATTATTTCTGTATCGGACTCATGACAGGAGGCTCAGAATGATCCCGGTAAGTCGGGACGGTTCTGCGCAATCGAACTTTAAACTGCGTGCCCATTCCCTCCACCGAATCTACGGCAATCGTACCGTGATGACGCTCCACTATACTTTGACATAAGGCCAGACCCAGACCTGTACCTTTCGTTTTGGTGGTGTAAAAAGGTTGGAACAGCTTTTCAAGCTGTTTTTGCGAAATTCCAGGCCCTGTATCCTTTACTTCCAGTTCCACGAAATCCCCTTCCTCATGAGTAGAAATGGTCAGCACTCCCTTTTCCCCCATGGCTTCCATCGCATTACGCGATAAATTAAGCAGCAATTGCTTTATTTCCTTAGGGTTCAAATGCAGCATCGTCACATGATCCTCCAGCTTTAGATCAATCGTCTGCCCCCTCAGATTCGCATCTGCCCACAATAAAGGCGTCAGTTCGCGAATAATATCATGCAGATGACATTGCTCCTTCTCGACAATTCGATTCTGGGCCAGTGAAAGAAAATCGTTAATAATCCCGTTCGCCCGGTCAAGTTCCTCCATCACAATGCGGTAATAATGGTTGAGGGATTCTGGGCTTTTCTCACGCATAAGCTGTAAAAAACCACGCACAACCGCCATCGGATTACGTATTTCATGAGTAATGCCCGCTGCCATCTGTCCAACCAGGCTGAGCCTCTCGAAATTGCCCAGCTCACTGCGCAGCGTCTCAAGCTCTGTAATATCTTGCAGGGCGATAATGACGCCTGTCGTTTGGTTTACATGTTTATCCCGAATAGGAAGGAAACTGGAGAAGAATACTTTGGGAGTAACATTTATAAAATCAGCACCCGCCTCTCCTTCCAATGCTTTCGCAACTCGTTCGTTAACCACAGGTAAAGTGTCAAAACCATATAACGTGCTCAATGGACGACCCACTATCTCAGGCAGTGTAATGTAGGGATCGTAGTTTCGATAGAGTTCCAGCATCGTTTTGTTCATATGTATAACTCGTTCTTCGCTGTCCAGAGTAACAAGAGATAACGGCATCAAATCCATAACTTGACGCAGCTTATCCACTTCAATTAAGTATTTGCTCGTAAACTCAGTCACATCACGCCGAAGCGTCAGTTTCTCAAAGGCATTATGCATTAGACTCACGACCGTAAAACTTGCCAGCACCCCTGCACCCATATTCCAAAACGTTGTAAGTAAGTCAGGAATGTATACAGAAACATCCTGTTTGCCCCACAGTAGCGGAAATATCGCCTTAAACAGCATATCAGCCACAACATATGCAGAGATCAGGAGCTTTTTGTCCAGCAATGTTCCTCTTTGAAAAAACTTGACATGCAGGAGCATAAAAGGAAAAAGGATAAAACCAGTGCCCACATACATTGGGGACATTTCTGTCGACTGGGCTATAATCAGGACACCCATCAGTGCGGAAGCAGCGAGCACAAAGGCAGTGCGACGTCTACCGTACATGATGCCAACAGCAAGGGGAATAATACCGAGATTAGAAGGTAGACCATACGGAGACTGATATTGAAAGAGTGTACATAGCAATATGGCTGGTAAGCAACACAAATACAGTATTCCTTGAGTGGGTCCAGGAAGCAGATTGCCGCCCCAAACCTTTTTCTTATCCCCATAATCCGTTAATATAGAGAAAAAACCCGCCGATATAACGGCAAGGAGAACTTGGAGCACACTTTCCTTCAACGCAATTAACAAGGACTTCTCCCCCTCATCATCTTTCCTTGACGCCGTTAGTTGAATTAAAGCACAGGCTACAATATATTACAATATATGTGTTAAAATTCCGGTATAGAACGACAAAATCTGCTAAATACCAGATGTATATAAGAAGATCGTTTTTACGCGTTTTAAAATCCTGTAAATTGAAAAATATACACGTTTACCGTGCCCTTAGGTTATCTAAAATGACGGTATTGCGATATGATGAAAAATTGGTTACGCCGTTCTGAATTTTTTGAAAATTTGTCGACGAAAAGGAAGAGGTTTATGACTTACGACGTTATTGTGATCGGAGGCGGCTCAGCCGGATTAATGGCTGCTGCCGCTGCCAGCAGTGAGGGCGCCAAGGTGCTTTTACTTGAAAAAGGAAATAAACTCGGGCGAAAGCTGGGGATCTCTGGTGGAGGCCGTTGCAATGTCACGAATGCCAAAGAGCTGGACGAACTCATTCGGCACATCCCCGGCAATGGCCGTTTTCTGCACAGTGCACTGGCGGCTTTTGGCAATCGGGATATCATCGCCTTTTTTGAACAGCTGGGTATAGCCTTAAAGGAAGAAGACAATGGGCGTATGTTTCCAGTGACGGACAAAGCCAAAACAGTAGTCGATGCTTTGATTAACAAGGTACGCTCTCAAGGAGTCGAAATTCGGACAAGTCTTCCTGTTCAAGAGGTTATTTACAAAGAAGGTCATACAGCTGGGGTACGGCTGCGTTCCGGTGAAATCCTACATAGCCGTAATGTCATTGTAGCCGTCGGTGGCAAGTCCGTCCCGCATACCGGCTCGGAAGGTGACGGCTATGCATGGGCAGAACAAGCGGGGCATACCATTACGGAGCTGTATCCAACAGAGGTGCCATTGACCTCAGGCGAAACGTTCATCCAGACGAAAGAGCTTCAGGGACTATCCTTACGCGACATCAGTCTGACCGTATGGAATGCGAAGCAAAAGAAAGTTGTCGTCCATGAAGGAGATATGATTTTTACACATTTCGGTCTATCTGGCCCAACTGCTTTGCGGTGCAGTCAATTTGTCGTCAAGGGAATGAAAAAAGATAAGGTAAACACGGTGTTATTGACTCTCGATTTGCAGCCTCATAAACATGCCGATGAAGTCTACCGTGAGACGCTGGAGTTGGCATCGGTCGATGCTAAAAAAGCGATCAAAAACGTGCTTAAGCCTTATTTACCGGAACGCTTGATTCCATTGTTGCTCCAGCAAGCCGAACTGCGTGAGGACTTGACCTATGATCATATTCCCAAGCAGCAATGGCAAGAACTTGCTCATCGCATTAAGGCGTTTCCAATCCGTGTGAACGGTACGCTCTCTCTGAAGGAAGCATTTGTTACCGGGGGCGGTGTGAATTTGAAGGAAATTAATCCGAAAACGATGGAGTCCAAGCTGATGCCTGGATTGTTCTTCTGCGGTGAGATTCTCGATATTCACGGTTACACAGGTGGTTATAATATTACAGCGGCGTTTACGACAGGGCATACAGCAGGGACACAAGCGGCCGTAAGCGATTAAGACGCTGCGCGTAGGACTTGATCTTACGATCGCTGTTGCCACGGGATTCTCTTGATTATATAAAAATTCCGTGGCAAAGGCGAACGCTGTCGCTTCTTCAGATTCAAATCCTCCGCTGCGCTGCATACCACCACTGCATCCTCATTTGTTTGGGGGAGATAGGAAAAGGAAATGAAAAAGACTTAAATCAGTTGAATTGCTGAGTTAAGTCTTTTTTTGAGTAATCGTGTATTGAACAAGCTCTATCTTGTTTTGACATTTGCCGCTATCTTAAACCTCAATAATGATAGGTAAAATCATGGGTCTTCTCTTCGTCTGATTGTAAATGAACCGACCAACATCATCTTTTAACATCTGCTTAATCAGTCCCCACTGACTCATTTCGATTTCTGTTAGCTCGTTCACTGTGGACATAATCGTGTCGTGGATCTGACTCATGAGCTCTTCGGAATCCTTAACATATACAAAGCCTCTTGAAATGACCTCTGGCGCTGCGAGCATTTGCTTCTCATTTTTACTCAACGTCATCACAATAATCAGCATTCCGTCTGAAGAAAGTTTTTTACGGTCACGCAGGACAATATTACCTACGTCACCGGTTACCAACCCGTCTACCAAGCTATTGCCGGCTGGTACTTTAGGGCCCAGGGATGCCCTTCCCTCTTCAATTTGAATCGTGTCACCGTTATGGACGATAAATACATTCTCCATCGGAATCCCCACTGACTCCGCTAGCTGACGATGCTGATACAGCATTCTGAATTCACCATGTATAGGAATCAAATACTGTGGTTTCATCAAAGTCATCATTAATTTCAGTTCTTCCTGGCTACCATGACCGGATACGTGCATTCCTGTAGAGCTGCCTGATCCATAAATAACCTGGGCACCCAGCACATACAGGTTGTCAATGACCTGGGAAAGGTTTCGCTCATTCCCCGGTATGGCTCCCGCAGCAATGATGACCGTATCACCAGGCAAAATTTCGATTTTGGGATGCAGAGAATTGGCTAAACGTGACAATGCGGCCATCGGCTCTCCCTGGCTTCCGGTACATAAAACTGCAATTTCTTCTGCGGGAAACCGCTCTGTTTCTCCCGCCTCAATCAGTAAATCCTCAGGCATATGCAAGAAGCCCAGCTCCTTGGCCACTGACACCACATTTATCATACTGCGTCCGAGTAAAACCAGTTTCCTGCCTGTTTCCACAGCCGCGTCAATGACTTGCTGGACACGGTTAACATTAGAAGCGAACGTGGAGATAAATACCTGCTGTTTGGCTCTGGCAAATGCATCTAGAATATGCCCGCCAACCAAACGTTCTGAAGGGGTAAATCCTGGCCTTTCCGCATTTGTACTTTCGGAGAGCAGCACTTTCACCCCCTTCTTTCCTATTTCAGCCATTCGATGAAGATCGGGAAAAGGTCCGCTTACGGGAGACATATCGAATTTGAAATCGCCGGTATGAACCACATTTCCTTCCGGTGTCTGAAAAAAGACACCCAAGCAATCTGGGATACTGTGGACCGTGGTGAAAAAGGATGCCTGAATCGTTCCCGCTTGAACGGTTGAATCCGCATCTATAAGATGAAGCTCGGCATCACGCAAAAGGTTATGTTCCCTTAACTTAATCTTAATTAATTCGATGGTGAGCTTTGTCCCATAAACAGGCATGTTAATCTGCTTGAGCAGATAGGGAATACCTCCGATGTGATCCTCATGCCCATGAGTCACAATGAGCGCTCTGACTTTATCCTGATTTTCCAGCAGATAGGTGACATCGGGCACAATAAGGTCAATACCAGGCAAGTTCTCATCAGGAAACTTCGAACCACAATCGATTACGACGATATCCTGATCGTATTGGATGAAATACATGTTTTTCCCGATTTCATTCACACCGCCTAAAGCAGCAATGAGTAATCTATTATCACCAAGCATCAAGTTTATTTCCTCCTTAGAAAAAGGCTATCCATATTATTCATTTTCCACGTAAACTTATACACAAAAAGAAACCCTTGTCTCTAAAGACAGGGGTTCTCACTTGATTTACTAAATACCCACCGCAGCCGAAATAGCAGCGAAAATAGCAGCAACTAACCACAGGATGGGGAATAGCTTGAAGATTACCTTCAGCCACTGTCCAAAGCTGATCCGGGCAATGGCCAATCCTGCCAGCAGAACTCCACCTGTCGGTGAAATGAGATTGGTTAACCCGTTACCAAACTGGTACGCTGTGACTACGGCTTCACGATTGATGCCTACAAGATCGCCAAGCGGTGCAAGTACAGGCATAGTTAGTGCTGCTTCCCCCGAAGAAGATGGGACTAGGAAAGTAATAATATTATGTGCAACCAACATAATGGTAGTGAACAAGTAATTTGGCAATCCTTCCAGGATGCTTGCGAGTGCATTCAATACGGTATCAATGATCATACCCTGCTCGGCGATGATCAGAATTCCGCGAGCGAGACCTATAATCACTGCAGCGTAGATGAATTCTCCACACCCTTTTACAAAATTCTCAGCTATCTCCTTCTGGCTCATTTTGGTAACTACCCCGACAAAAAGACCGAGTGCGAAGAAAAGGGCGCCGATTTCAGTCATATACCAGCCTTTGGCCAAAATTCCCCAGACAATGGCTCCAAGCGTTACAATAAATCCACCTATAATTAATTTGTCCCGAAACGTGAAGACGACGTCCTCACCTGTATTTTCTTTTATAAATTGCTCACGATTTATAATATCACTCTGAAAAACAATGGATTTCTCCGGATTTCTCTTAACCCGGTGCGCATACCACATCGTAAAGGCAATAGAAATCATAGTAAATACAAGCCATTCAATAAATCTCAGCCAGAGCTGTGGATTCCCCTCCACTCCTGCGATCCCCTGGGCAATCAATACTGAAAATGGATTCACAGTCGAACCAACATAGCCAATTTGCGTTCCCAGAAATAGAATGAGAATAGCAGTCATAGAATCGAAGCCTAGGGCAAACATTAACGGAATAAAAATTGCATAAAGCGGAATAATTTCTTCGCTCATCCCAAAGGTAGAGCCTCCAAGACTGAATATAACCATGGCAATTGGAATAAGCAAAATCCCCTTATTCTTCAGTCGCCTGGCAAGAGCCGTCAGAGCACGATCGATGGCTCCCGTCTGCAGAATAATCCCGAAGGAGCCGCCTACAATAAGGACAAAAGAGACCACATCGGCAGCATTGATAATCCCTTCAATCGGGGCGCTAAGGATTTGGGGAATTCCCTGTCTTAAATCACCGTTCTCACCCGTTTTGGGTACAGTGTGATAGGTTCCCGAAACGATTGCCGTTTTGGTCACACCGTTCACTGTCACTTCATGACGCTCAAACTGTCCGCTAGGTACAATCCATGTCAACGCAGCGACCGTAATAATAATCAAAAATATTAAAGTATAACTATGGGGCAAGGATAATTTCCATTTCTTATTCTTGATGTTCATGTTTATCCCTCATTCCAAGAATGGTTATACGTAACCTTCCCTCCCATAATGGTCAATATCACTTGGGCATCCCTGATGTCCCCAGCGGATGCGTTAAGGAGGTCGCGATCAAAAACGGCGATGTCAGCATATTTTCCAGCCTCCAGCGTACCTGTAACCTCTTCCATATAACAATGTTTGGCTCCATTAATGGTCCATGCCCTTAAAACGTCGGATGGCGGCATCCCTTGGTCAGGATACCAGCCTCCTGCAGGCGAGCCATCCGGGAATAATCGGTGAGAGGCTGCATACAGTGAATCAGGGACACTAGTGATAAATAAAGGCAGATCAGTCCCAATGGTTATTGGCACGTTAGCCCCCAGCATGGATTTATAATTATAAAAGCGGTTTTCATTGTCTTTACCTACCACAGCAGACATATAAGCCTCTTCGTAAGAAGGATTCAGTAGCAGGATTTGGGCGTAGACTTCGGCAAAAATTTCGTTCTCGCCCATTCTAATCAGATCATCTGGATGAGGATACTCTAGATCACTGATCGAATGTCTAATAAGGTGATTACCTTGTTGTTCGCGGCATTTTTCAATCATCGATACTGCCTGGCGAATTGCAGCATCCCCTTCTGCAGTTAGGCAGCATTTGATACCTTGGCTGTCTGCTTCCAGAACTAAGGCTTCAATTTTTTCATAATCAATCGTCCTTAAATTCGTGACTTCAGGCATATCTGCGTAAGGCTCCAACATATCCCCTGTATGATCGGCTACAACGCCGTCAAGCATCAGCTTGTATCCTTGAAAACGAATAAGGTCTCCATTATAAAGTGCTTTATACTTGATACCGGTGCCAATATCCAACGGTTCAACAACGGGTTCAAGCGAAAAATGAAATCGGAGTGGCAGTTCTCCTGCTTCTTTCAATTCTTCTAGAATCGGCAGTAGCTCGCTATGCCGGTCAAAGCCAATATCCTTTATGGAAGTAACTCCTCGTGCAGCCAGAAGGCGGCAAAACTCCACAAACTCTTGTTTGACAAGCCTATGATCCTGCATCATAGCTTGGAGCAGCAAAGCGCGTGCCTCAGCACTGCATTGATCCGGCAAAAACTGATATTTCTCCTGAGCCAGTCTGTTCATCCAGCAGTAGCTTTTATTTAGGTTAATGGCAATTACCGCCCGATCAGGGAACATCTCGTCCAACAAGCTTTGTTCCGGCAGCTTGCCCCATCTTTCCTCGCTCCACCCGTAAGCGGTTACATCTTTCCCTGGCGGGAGATTGTTTGCCGCTTGCAGCATGGATTCCACTGCTTCTCCAATCGAGGCTGCATGAGTCAAATCCACGCCCCGATGCATCGACATATATCCGGTAAAAAATACATGATTGTCATGAACTCCTGGCATGATAAAAGCATCACCCAAATCACAGACAACCGTTTCAGTTCCTATCCAAGCTTGTGCTTCCTCGGGACGCCCCACTGCTGCAATACATTCTCCCCGCAGTGCAATAAACCCAGGCGAAGCTTCATTTTCTAAGCCATTAAAAATTGCATTTGACAGTAGAACTTTGTCCGCTAATGTGTCCTTCATCCCTTGCATAGTTTCACCCCCTCATTATTTATCCGCTTCATAACATAACGTAACATAACGTTATAATATGGCTTCTGCTTCTCTCATGGAGTGGAAGCAGAAGCTGCGCCGTACCTGAATAACATTACATAACAGGCAACGGATTTATATTGAGAATTGATAACGGTCCCCAATGATGTACTGCTTACCTACATGAACGGGGCTTCCATGCTGATCATAAATAATCGTATGCATGTAGAACAACGCCTGTCCGATGGCCGTCTCTAGCAGCTTTGCCTGGTATTCATCCGCCAAGGCGATTTGTAATATCGTTTCTCCCGGTTGGTTAGGATCGATGCTGTATTTATGACGCAATAGCTCATATACAGAGCCCTCTAACTGCTCTTCCATTAGAAAAGAAAATCGGTCATAAGGGTAAAAATTATTCTCCAGCATGAGCGGTCGATCACCGGCGTATCTTTGGCGCTGAATATATAACACTTTTTCTCCTTGTGGCAACTGCAACTGATGTGCAATTTCCTCATCTGCTTCTCTGATTTCACGTTCTGTGACCACACTGTGTGAAGAGAGGCCGTTGGATTTGCAGGCAGCCGTAAAGCTGATCACATGTTCAATCTTCCGCCCAATTTTGGGTACATTGACAAAGGTACCTTTTCCTTGACGTTTGGTCAGATAACCTTCATGAACCAATTCGGCAATCGCTTTTCTTACGGTAATTCGACTTACATTGTAGGTCTCGCTTAGCTCAGTTTCGGTCGGTATACGACTTCCCTGCGTATATGTTCCATTATGAATAGCAGTTTTGACCGCTTTTTGTAATTGAATATATAATGGCTCTGCTTGATCTGAATTCAACATAATGTACCCTCACTTGTCATATAACGTTATATTACTCCCACTTAGAGTATCAAATGTTACATATTCTTACAAGTGAAGATATTTGAAAAAAATAATTAGTAACGGACGCCGTATCCGAATGAACCTTCTACCAGACAGCTCTGGGCGGCAACCCTCGATCCTTCTGCCATAGCGTCCTGAATATTATCCTTTTTCAAAAAACTCAGTAAAAAGGCGGTGATATAGGAGTCTCCTGCCCCCATCGTATCCACAGCGTCCACGGAATCAGGCGTTTGAAAATAGAACTTGGTACCATCATAGGCAATAGATCTATCTCCGCCGCGTGTGGCTACCAGAATTTGCCCCTCTTTTTTTCGATTGGAGCGGATATAGTTCTGTGTCTCTTCATCCGTCATATGGCTGCAAGAGAAGAATGCAAAATCGGCGTACGCAATATATCTCTCGACCTGTTCATCTACGAAATCATCTGAAAAGTCAAAAGAAAGAGGGATTCCCAACGTCTCCAATTCAGGCAGCAAGTGCCCTGTATGACTGTACAAGCCCGTGTGAATAAGGTCGAACCCGCCAACATAGGCCTTGTCATCTTCACTCAGCTTCAGCGGGTGGAGACGTGTAACTCCTCCCTCATTGCTGCCCAGAAATACTCTGTCCCCGTCTTCCAGGGTTACACGTGCGCAGCCGTTCTCACCGCTGTGATATCTGCACCGTGAAATGTCGATTTCCAGCTCACGGAGAATGTGTTCTACATGCTGTGCTTCGTTATCATCCCCGAATACTCCAATAAAGGCTGCATCTACTCCCGCTTTTTTGGCAAACACACTGAAATTAAGCGCATTGCCGCCAGGATACATCATGCGCAGATGAACATATTTATCTACCACATTATCGCCAATGCCTAGAACTTTCATGATGGTTTCCTCCTGTTGGTAAGTGCGCTTAGTAAGCTACTTTGCCCATATAACGGCGAGTTTCCAGTGGGTGATTGCGTACATTTGCGAGTGCTTCACGATAAACACATACAATGCTATAAAATAAAACCGGGTTAAAGAACTCGACAACCTCGTCAGCAATGGTTCCGATTCCAAGCTCCTTCGCATCGATTACTTCTACTTTCTCGGCATATTGATTCAGGAAAGTCTGTGCCCGCTCATCCAATGCCCGTGTGCGTCCTTCGTTGATCATCAGAATAAATGGAGTTTCTTTATCCGTTACTTCAAACGGACCGTGGAAAAATTCACCGGAATGGATTGAAGCCGCATGAAGCCATTGCATTTCCATTAGAGAACAGATAGCAAATCCGTAGGCATGTCCATAAGAAGCTCCGCTGGTCAGGATATAGAAGAGATCTTCATTGCGGTATTTGTCAGCGAATACACTGGCACGCGGTTCGACTTGTATTTTGGCCCTGTTAATAATTCCATTGATTGCTCCCAAGCCGTTCTGGAAAGCTTGATAATGCATATAGCCATCAGCGACTTGAAGCAGCTCAACAGTAAGCTCCAAAATAATAGCCATCGGGTTATTTTTGACATCGCTCTCATCTCCCCACTCGTAGAGGAATGAATAATCAGAGTAATTGAGCAGTGTCGCTTCACTATTGTGGGTTAAGCCGATGGTGTAAGCGCCTTTCTCTTTGGCTGATTTAGCAGCCGCAACCGATTCCGGCGTGTTTCCTCCATGGGAACACACGATGACAACTGAGTTTTTACCTAATCGTCTTGGCAGCGCGTGCACAAACTCATTTGCTGTATACATGCCTGCTACCAGCTTCTTTGCTTCACTATCCAAGAAATATTTTGAGGGATACATATCGACTAATGAGCCCCCGCAAGCTACTAAATAAACCTCAGAAATCTCTCCACTTGATTGTTCATAAATCGTCTGAACCGTCTGTTGTACATTCATCATTTTTACCTCTCCTTTTTATATAACGTTATATAACGTATTGTTTATGGGATAAATATAAGCGCTTTCACCAAAAGTGTCAAGTCCATTTATTCAATGAACTTTTAATACTCTGCATTCAAAAAGCTCTAATCCTTTTGTCGAAGAATTAGAGCTCCTATTGGGATTTGATTTATTGAGTGTTTGGTCATAGCGAGATTACACCTACAAAATACGCAAAAAATTGGTCTTACCCATGGGTTTGTCCGAATAAACTAAAGCAGACAAGTACATAACAGCCCATAAAAAATCAAGGAGGAAAACACCATTAATACATTTATCAGTTATATTTTTCTCGGTCTGTCACTTTCGGCCCCCATTGGGCCGATTAATGCTGCACAGTTGGATCGAGGTATTAAGAATGGATTTTGGCATGCTTGGTTTATCGGGCTTGGGGCAATAACCGCAGATATAATCTATATGCTGCTTGTCTATTTGGGAATGATCCACCTTCTCAATGCCCCGTTTGTTAAAGCTTTTTTATGGTTATTTGGTTTTTTCGTACTTGTGTATACAGGTGTTGAAAGCATCAAAAATGCAGGTGTGATTTCAGAATCTGAATTAAGGGGAAATGGCAATACCTTAACCAATTCATTTTTGGCAGGCTTCCTGATGTCATTATTTAATCCTCTCTCCATCCTTTTCTGGCTTGGCATTTACGGGTCCATACTGGCCAACGTCGCTAATACATATCCAGTACAACAGCTAATGATCTTTAGCGGAGCGATTGTATTAGGTGTGTTACTCTGGGACGTAACCATGGCAGCCGCTTCAAGTATTTTCCGGAGGTTTCTAAAAACCGGATTACTTAAAACCATCTCTTGGATGTCTGGATTATCTCTTATCGGTTTTGGTTTTTATTTTGGTGTACAGGCATTTCAATTACTTTTTTTACACTGACGATTAACTCCCTGACAAAGTTAACGAGATTCCTTGGCGTGCTTTCGGCGAACCCATTGTACAATGAGGTCACATATTGCAATGAACAAGACCAGAAGTAAGCTGATGTAAACCCCAGGACGGCTAAGCTTATGAAAAAAGGATCCGACCACAGCCATAGCTATCAACAATAATCCAACCCAGCGTTTAATGTTGCTAGATGTGCTCGATTTCAGTAACTTACCTGAAGACAGCAAAATAAAGCACCAGTTATACAACAGCATTAACCCTGCAGCTGTTGTAATATATTCATACACTTTTCCCGGCAGCAGCAACGACATTACGATGGCTGAGATTAATCCAACGGAGATCAAACTAAGTGCATACAGAGGATATTTGCCCTTCCACTTCCGTGAAAACAATGTGGGCGCATCTCCCTCCTGTGCAAGTGTAATCATCATAGATGTCTCTGCATATAGGGAGGCTGTCATTGTTGAGAACCCTGCAATAATAAGCACTCCATTAAATAAATGAGGTACAAAAACCAGATGATCGCTGCTCAGCGCAAGCACAAATGGACTTTCTTTCGGGTTAAAGGCACTTAAGGGTACCATAGACACAGCCAGACCAATCGAAAGCACATATACTACAACGAGCGTCATCAACATTACTTTTCCTGCTTTAGGTGCATCCTCCGGTTTTTGAAGCCGATTAGACATTATTCCGAGCACTTCAATACCTCCGTATGCATAAAAGGCAAAAATAAAAGATGACCATAATCCCATACCGCCGGTAGGAAAAAAGTCTTTGTAACTGATGGGGAACTTTGGATTATATTTTCCTCCTCCGATCCAGCCTGCCAAAAGAGCAACGGCCAAGACCAGAAACATAACAATAGCTGCCATTTTAATAATAGCCAATACATTTTCAACTCGATCAAAACCCTTGTTACCAAAAAAAACAATCACAAGTCCTAAAATCCCGAAGCCTGCCGCAAAAATCCACATCGGTACCTGAGGAAACCAGAAGCGTGAAAATATAGATAGCGCCGTTAGTTGGCTCCCATTGATAAGCAATTCTGAGAACCAATACACCCAGCCACTACCGAAGCCTGCCCAATTACCAAATGCTTTTTGGGCATAGGAACGGAAAGAGCCCTGTTCTGGATGATCTGCCGTCATGCGCGAAAGAGCGTCAAACACCACATACGTTCCCACCGCTGCCAAAAAGTATGCAATGAGTACGGCTGGGCCACCGATGGAAATCGCTAAGCCGGACCCGAGGAAATATCCTGTACCGATGGTACCTGCAACTCCTAACAAGCTTAGTTGCCACCATTTTAGTTTTTTTTCTTTTTGCATACGATCCGAAGACTTACCCATAAAAGAGAATCACCCTATTCCTGAATTTGAGACCGAGTTCTCTATTTTAAGATTGCCTATTTCACCATATTTCATGTGAAGCATGACTTGGCTTTATTTATGAATAAAGAAGCACCAGGACCCCGTTAAGGTTTACTGGTGCTTTGTAAATGTATAAAATTGTCCGAGGGGTTAAGTGAAACTCAAACGATCAAACTTTAGATAAAGAAAGGGCCTTATCGGCATTTTGAATATCCATTTGTATTTGCTGCTCCGGATCATAAGCGTTATAGTAACCGTTGTTCTTCATGTAATTAAAGATTTGTTCATGAAGATTAACCGCTTTGCTCAATTGGTCACAAAGAACATTGCGAACTTCCGAACTGGTTGACTCTGTCAGCGCAAGAGCATAGTTCTTAATTCCGCTTTTAGCTGAAATTAATAAATCAGAAGCAATCACCTGATCGTTCATGGGACTCGTTCCAGTCATATTCTCAATAAAAGAATTCACGTTAATCCTCCTTTAAAATTACACAAGTAGATTTCTAAGCTGTTGAATATCTTGTGTACCACCGTTGACATCCTGCTGCAAAATGTTTTTTAAGTTTGTGTCTGACACTAAAGGAATCATGGTTTGGGCTTTTGTGAGACAAGTTGTTTTAAATGTAAGCAGCTCATGTAATTCCAATTTTTCGTGAACTCCTAATTTTTGCATGGTCAAGACCTCCTTTCTGAAATTGTTATTCCCTGCTATCGCTGCTATTTATGCAAATCCTGCAGAGTTTCAGTTCTGGCAAAAGCTCTAACTGAGTTTTTCTCACACAAAAAAAAGCTCCTTCAAAGCCACAATAATCCATGGTCTTATAGGAACTTTTCCTTAAAATGTGCTGGACAGTGAAGACTCAAATTTCTAATCATGATTTTTAGGATAAAATTAGGTATGGATGCTTCCAGAAAATCCATCCACATCGTCCTCGGGTTGAGGATCAGAGCTGACGTTGTGCTCCTCCGTCGTATTAGTGTACGTTTGAGAGGAGCCATTTTTATAAGCTTCGCTCCAGTCTTCGTTGATCGTATGTGCTGGGATAATCCAGTCTTCCGGGCTATAACCTGGATTATGTACACCTATATTTCCTTGCAAACCGGGATATTCATCCGGTTTAGAGAAAAGAGTCCCTACCTCAATCATGCTTCCTTCATAGGCTTGGCAAATTTCCAATGCAGACAGTACATCTTGGTTCTCAATATGTACATTGAGACCTGTGTCACCGTTCGTGCTGGCAGAGTATCCAATTTCCTTTAATGTTTCACAGGCTTGAGCAGCTTGCTGCGGATCACGAAATTGAAAACGGAAAGAACCCGTATCCATGTGTTTCATCTCCTCTAAATTAGCTTATTTTGTTAATTTGTTCATTAGGTTAGGTATGTTCTTTTTTAATATAACCAACCAGAACAGTATTTTTACATTCAAATCCTTTATTTTTCAAAAATTTACTTTAATGCTTTGAAATTAAATAGTTAAAAAAGCAGCTACTGTGACAAATCGCATGTTTTCGCTATGTAAATCCCTTTATGCTAGTAACAAGGGTATGGTTGCCCGGTCATCCGAGCCGAGCGGTCAAAGGATGCCCAAATCCATACATAAAGGCGGAATGAAGATGATAGATTACCGAACATTGGTGACACAGCAATCTATGCATTTGTATAGCGTGTTTGCCAAGTCATTCAAAAGTGTAAACGAACATGCGGTTGCTGGCATCAAAACGGTGGGCTTCAACCCAACGGCCTTTGCCGTGATGGAAGTTTTATATCACAAGGGCGCGCAGCCAATCCAACAAATTGGAGCAAAGCTGCTTCTGCAAAGCGGAAATGTCACTTATGTTATTGACAAGCTGGAAAGTCGCGGTTATTTGCACCGTCACCCGTGCGACCAAGATCGTCGGATTATATATGCAGAATTGACGGACGAGGGACAACGTGTCATGGACGAAATTTATCCTGATTATACACGTCAGATTGAACGTGCCTTTAGCGGAATCAGTGAAACAGAAAGAGATCAACTCATCGGCTTGCTTAAAAAATTGGGTCGTAGCGCTGATAACCTGTCACCTTATCACAAATAGAATGTATAGTAATTTTAGCAAATAAACATTTGTGAAGAAATGAACAATCTTTAGCTGTGCTAAACGTAGATTAGATTTATACTAGAAAAGTCCACCCTTATATTCATGGGTGGACTTTTTATATACCTGAATAGAGCGAAATATGCCCAAGCTTACGAGCAGCATAAGTATCTGCTATCGACTAAAATGTTTGACCACTACATTGTTAAACATAGCCGGACCGCCATCGGAAAAAAGAGTAATTTTCTGATCCTCTAATCGTGGAAATATTAAGGAGGAATAAGCTACTTCTCCATCATCTACAAACACTTCAATGCTGGTTTTATCGACGAGAATGTTTAGGTGGACCTTTTTCTTATTAGCATCAAAAGGCGCCTTGCTCTCTACATATTTCCCACTCTGATCCGGATGTCCGGTATTGGCTCTATTTACGTAGGAGTATTGCCCATCCACCGAAACACCGACATCCACATGGCGCTTGCCATCTGCTGACTCTCGAAGCCTCAGTCCCGCATTTTTGATCGTTGACCAAGATACATCCGCCTCTAACTGATAGGTATCGCCTGCTACCGGAAGCGAGTAAACACCGTCTACTTTGATCTGTCCAAATGATTTCGTAGAAGTTTGGAATCGTTCCAAAGTTTTTACTGGCTGTGAAACCAAGCGATACCCAGCATCTGCTGTATGCTTCAACCGAATTTGACGAACAATCGAATCCATTCCATTAAAGCCTTCCTTTAGGGTAGGCGTGTTATTGGCATAATCCCAATTATTCATCCAGGCCAGAGCATAACGGTGACTGTATTTATCTTTGTCTTTTCCTTCCTCGAACGTAACTGCACCATACCAGTCAAACCCATAATCCAGCCACTCAGGTTCACTGTGATCAGGGAGAAATGCTTCTCCATTAAAATCTCCCGTCCAGTAGGCATACGTGTTGGGTCCGCCTGTTGGTTTGCTATTGGCGCTCGCGCCCAAAACCCATTGATAGGTTCCATCATCTGCACGCATCTGGTAAAGGTCAGGACATTCCACAAGCCCGATATTTTCCGTTTGAAAGCCACTCGTAAATTGCCAATCCTTTAAATTTTTAGACTTATAAAAGCCAATCTTCGTTCCCTCTGCCATGACCATCATCCATTGATTACGCCCAGTATCTCGGATGATTTTGGGATCTCTGAAGTCCTTTGTACCGGGATTGGACATCACAGGCTTGTTGCGGTAAGAAGTAAACGTCTTGCCGTTATCCTTACTGTACCACAAAAATTGTTCCTGCTTTCCGCCATCTGCGGAGGGCTGTGTCACAATGGCTACCAGCGTCCCTTTTCCAAAACCTGCGGTATTCTTATCATCGATCACGACCGAACCGGACCAAGGATCTCCATTCCGGTTCGTATATTTGGGAATCGCCACCCCTTCATCTTTCCAATGAACCAGGTCGGTTGATGTGGCATGTCGCCATTCTGTACCGTTCTTTTTGGGATAGTCACGATTGTATAAATAGTAATAATGATATTTTCCATCGAAATAAATGGGCCGTTGGGGGTCATTCTTCCACTTATCCGGAACGGTAAAATGATAGGCTGACCGATAGGTCGGTGTTGTATGCTTACTTTGTTTAGCTTGACTTTTTGGAGTTGCAGCAGATTTTGGGGGTTCGGCTGTATCCTGTTGGTACATACTCCAACCCATAGCTATGAATATAGTTAAGCCTGTGATGATTACAACGGATCGTATCCAAATGCTCTTGGGAGTTTTTTTTTTCATTATGACGATCCTCCTTACCTCTCATTGCATCGTTATGTACCGCCCGATGGACGACAGATCGGGTTGCTACCAATCTACCGCCTTCGGACATACTGCATTACATATACCTACTTATTTCTTTCCATACTCATTTGGAGATTCTTTTTTGTCATTCGTTGGATCAATCGTGATTTGCCCTTGCTCCAAAATACCGTTTTTCACAACAGAGGTTTTCGAGCCTTTAATATTCAGCAGGAAGCTTGGTGCGAAAGTAGATTTGTGATCCGGGAAAAGCCCGCGATTGGTCATATAACTCGAAACGACTACGTTATTGCCTTTGCCTTGCGGGATAGCAAAATGGGCATACGTCCAGGTAATATCATCACGATCCAGATCCTGATGAAGAACGAGACCGGTTCCATTCAAGGGTTTATAAGGCCCTGTCAAGGAAGTAGAAACATAACCCAGCATGTAAATATCATCGTCACCGATCGCATCTACAGTCACCTTGGAACCTCTCGTACTCGTAAATAAATACCACAAACCGTTCATTTTGAACACATTTGCCCGTTCAATTTCATCTGTTACCAAATTGGAAGCAATCAAAGGAGGCATTACATTTTTCAACGTATAATCATCATTCAATTCAACGATGCCCAGTGCGCCGTTAGCCAGCTCAGCTCCCTTTTTCTTGGGACTTTGCAACAAATTTTGTTGCTCTTCCGTGAAGAATTTCTTATTGCCGCCATAATAAGCTGGGTTTTGAAGCGAATCTTCGCCTTGGTAGCCGGTTTCTGTTCCTGTGTTGGCTTCAAATATAATATATTTGTGGCCTTGATCCTCGACATAGTGAGGGTCTCTAAACGTATGGTTGTCCATATCTATTCCGACGCTTTGCTGTACATTTTGATAGGTTTTCCCATCTCCACCGTCATAGATCGATTTCAAATCCTCGACTCCATCTACTTTCAGTGTCTTGTCATCAGGCTGAGAGACATTAATTTGAGCCGTGCTCAAGGTTTGTTTGCCGTATAGTTGGTTACTTGGCTCAAAGGGCTGTCTGCTGGTATAAAATAAACGTACTTGTCCATCAGAGGTTAACGTAGCAGAACCGGACCATTCTTCTGACTGATTTTTTAGAATCGGATCGTTGGCAAGTAATTTATCATTGTCTTTAAATACTCTTCCGGCATTTTTCCAGCCGCTCAGCGAGGTATTACCCGCTTTTTGATAGAACAGATATATAAATGTATCCTCTGCTCTTTTAGGATCGCCTGCCAACCCAAAAACGATATTATACCCTTTGTAATTGGCTACTGTGCCATCGGCATTTTGTAACGGCCAAGAGTCCCAGACATCAAAATCAGTCAGCTTGCCTGAGCTGTCGCGACCAATAGCAGAAGGAATATTCTTAATTGTAGACGCATCGAAGGACGGAACCTCATATTTCTCTTTGCCTTGCTGTTTGAAAATATTCAGCATGTCATTACGCGTAATTTGTGTAAATGCATTGTCTGTTTTGAGATCAGATGCATCATTTTCCTCGGCAAAAGCCTGAACGCCGCCTCCTAACAGCAAGGTAGTTGCTACTGTTGCAGTGGCTGCTTTACTGAACCATTTGTTAAACTTCAAGTACTCCATCTCCCTTAATCTAATTATGCTTCTAGATTTGAAAACCAACTTTTTGGTTGGTAGGGCCATTTTATATGGTATGTCAAACGATTGATATAGACTGAAAAGCCCTATTATGTGAGATAAGAAAACAGGTTACTCTATGAATTTCATCCTCATATTTTCCTAGTAATTTTCTGAAAATCCCTTTTTTTTCATTCTTATTACATTCAGAAAAATTTGCTGCTTGATTTTTTTCCGTGTTTCATATTGCTAGCTTGGTTGCTTCATTCACATGCAAAATCATTCTAAAATAAATCATACAAAGCCCAATTTGTAAGCGGGTTCAAAAAAATAGTTCCTTAGTACCCTACAGCTCCATCCAGAAACAAATTTTTTGTTACAATTTCTTAAGACTTTTTTACTATTTTGTTACCTATATCATATGAATATATCGCAGTCTCAAGGGGATTTTTATTTCCTTTTTGTATGCTGGGAAATTTATTGGTCCTATGCGAGGTGTTTTTTTGTTGAATCATTAGGAGGAGAGACCTTTGAATAAAGAGATAGCCCGGACTTTTATTCAAAGGTCCGGGCTATCTCTTTTATAATGAAAGATTTATATTATTTTTTATGCGTGTTCTCTTTGTGGTGTCTTTACGCGCTGATCTGCCTCTTCTTCCGTACCCGGCGGACGGTTCCGCAGTCCGAGCACGACAAACCAGCTAATCACTGCAATAACGACCATGATAACGAACAGGGAATGCAGACTGTTTTCCAGTACAGAACGAAGCAATCCGGCAACCTTGTCACTTAGACTCTGTGAAGCATGAGGTGCAAGCAGACCGTTAATATCCTCCTGCGTAACCCCTTGCTGTGTAAGCTGTCCTTCTGCTGTCTGGGCAGCAATGCGATAATTCAGCCATGAACCGAAGGCAGCAACCCCGATCGTTTGCCCCAACGTGCGCAGGAATGTATTCAAAGCTGTAGACGCGCCACGCAACTGGAACCCGACCGAGGACTGGGCAATAATCGTAAACACAGTTATCGAGAAACCGAATCCCAGTCCATACAACAATGTAGACAGGAAGAGCAGCCAGATTGGAGCCGTTTGGCCCATCAAGGTCATGACGAAGGCTCCCAATACAATCAGGGTCAGTCCAATCAATGAGGTTCGACGCGAGCCCAGCGTCAGCAAAATGCGTCCTCCGATCATAGAGCCAAATAGCCAGCCTATGGACATTGGAGCCAATGCGAGACCAGATGAAGCGGCATCCCCACCGTATACACCTTGAATCCATAGTGGAAGATAGCTAGTCAATCCGATCAGCAGGGTGCTGACTAACAGGGCTGCGGCACAGGAAAAAGCGATATCCCGTATCCGAAATAACTTTAGTGGCACCATCGGTTCCTGAGCGCGTTTTTCGATAACCAAAAACAGAATCAGGAACAAAATGGCTACGGCAGCCAAGGCCAGCAATTCAGGAGAAGCCCAACCGATATACTGTCCGCCCAGTGCCAATACGAGCAAGAGAGCCGTCATCCCGATGGTAAAGGTAACCGCTCCGGGTACGTCGATACGTGCGGTACGCTTGCTTACCTGTTCATGCAAGTAACGGGCGATGAAGAACATAGCCAGCAATCCAAAGGGAACGTTAAAGCCGAAAATCCACTCCCAACCAAAATAGGTGACCACATAACCGCCCAAGAGTGGCCCGATCAGGGAAGAAATTCCCCATACTGAGCTGATCATGCCTTGGACTTTGCCACGTTCCTCCATTTTGTATATATCACCGATGATGGTAAAGGTAACGGGAATGACACCACCCGCACCAATCCCCTGAATGGCCCGGTAGATAATAAGCTGCTCCATAGTACCAGCTATCATACAAAGTAAAGAGCCAAGTACAAACAACGAACAGCCGATTAAAAAAATGGGTTTTCGGCCAAACAAATCGCTAAGCTTTCCGAAAATAGGTGTGGTCACAGCCATCGTCAGTAAATATGCCGTAAAAATCCAGCTGAGCAAATTCACGCTGCCCAGTTCACTAACAATCGTCGGTCCCGCTGGACCGATAACCGTTCCTTCAATTGCGGCCAAAAAAGTGGCCAATAGAACACCTGTCAGCACGAGTCCGCGCTTCATAGGTTTATCGTCTCCCAAGCAAATCACAAATCCTTTCCTTATAAAAACTGTGTTGTATCTGTGCAGTTTTCCCTCTCAGATGGATGATTACCCGCACTGTATAATCGTAAACAGGCGGCCTATATAGGCCGCCTGTTTTGTACGATGTATATATATTATTGTCTACATATCCTTAATTTTTGTCAACTGTAATCGTATGATCATTCCAGCTATTTTCCGTTTTATAGAGATACCCCTCTTCCATACGAAGAACATGGCTGGCAAAGCGTTCAGCTACCTGTATATCGTGGGTGATGATCAGGAATGCCGCGCCTTCGGTAGACTGCTCTGTGCACATACGGAGCAGAATATTCGCCCCTTCGTAATCCGTTCCTGCGGTAGGCTCATCCAGAATGTAGAGCTTTTTGGGCAAGATAAACTGTGCTGCAACGCTCAAGAGCCTTTTCTCGCCTCCACTTAGCAGATACGGGGAGGCATCCAGTCTGTGCTCCAGCCTGGCGGCAGCCAGCAAGTGATGCGCCCGTTCCACATATGCGGCGGGAACTGGCTCCCCGGTCCGTAAACCAAGCTTGGCGCGAACGCTGTACAAGCACTCTTCCCACACCGTTGCAGCTGCAAACTGATGCTCTGGCTGCTGGAACACATAGCCGATTTCGGTAGCCAGCTGGTGAATGGGCAGCTTCGCCATATCCTGCCCCTCCCACCACATGCACCCCTTCGGTGCAGGGAGTAGGCCCATGAGCAGCTTGCCGAGCGTGGTTTTACCCGAGCCGTTCTCGCCCAACAGCACGGCTCGTTCGCCAGGCGCAAGGGCAAGACTCACGCCCTTGAGCGCCGGGCGCTGGCTGCCGGGGTAGGTGAAGGGCAATCCTTTCACCTCCAACAACGGCTGCCCAGCGCGGTCCGCTGCTGAGCCGGGATTCACCCACGGCTCACGCGGCATGTCTTCCCTCCCTGCCGGAGAGGGGAGCAGCCCCAAGGCGGCCAGCTGCGCACCATGTTCGCGCAGCAGCGTTTCGGGCGGACCCTGCAGCTGCACGGTCCCGCCCTTCAGGACGATGATGCGCTGCGCTGCCCGTGCGCCATCGTCTATGCGGCCGGACGCGGTAACTACCGTCCGGCCTTCGGCATGGAGCCGCCGACATAACAGGACGAAGTCGCAGACAGCCGGCGGGTCTAACTGCGCAGCTGCGTCGTCGAACACGACCAGCGGCGCTTCCAACGCCAGTACCGCAGCAATCGCGGTGCGTTGGCGCTGGCCTCCCGAGAGGCGCCGCACGAAGGAGTCGCGCTCGGGAGCTAGGCCGACGGCCTCCAGCGCAGCGGCAATGCGCTGCGCTATTTCTGCCGGAGGCACGCGCAGGTTCTCCGGCCCAAAAGCAATCTCGTCTTCGACGATTCCCTGCACCAGCTGGGCATCCGGGTCCTGAAGCACGACGCCGACAGTGGTGGCGACAGTAGCCAAATCAGCGGTATCGGGGTCCATCCCGTACACGGTCAACTCACCCGTTCGTTCGCCCTCGCCAGAACGGGATAACCCGCCATGAAGCAGCTGGCATAGCGTAGACTTTCCACTTCCGCTGGCTCCGACAATGGCTACATGCTCGCCCACCGCAATGTCCAGTGTCAGGCCATGTAACGCTGGCTCCACCTGATCATCATACCGATAGCCAAAATTCTTCAAGGATACGGCTATTTTACTGTTCGAATTATAATCGCTATGTTCATTCATAACTGAAATATCCTCGATCCCCATTGTTGAAGATATAACCACATGCATAGCCACCCACGGCTATGCACGTGAAGCGCGTCCTAGTTCAAACCGTTTTAACAGTCCCGTACGATTTAAGGCATCGCCCAGCACTTTCGTCAGCAGACCACACAGGACAATGCCGCTCAGGATACGAACGACCAGTGCAATCGTCAGCACCTTCCACCCCCAATGCATATAGCCAAACATATTGGCTGCCACAATAAACCACAGCGGAACCATAGCCCCACCCACTAGCATCAGCGAAACTGCGTTCCAGCGCCGATACCGCAACAAGGCAAATACCAACTCAGCCGCAATCATATAGCAGACAGCCGCCGCAATAATAGAAGCAATTCCATAGGCAGAGCCCATAAAAGACTGCACTACCGCACCAAAAGCATAAGCAATAACCGCCGTACCCGGCTTACGAATAATATAATAGGCCAACAAACCGTATATCATGTACAGACCGACAATAGTGGAAGTTGCGATAGGCCCTCCCAGACTGTTTAATGTTTTGTTAATGAGCGACAAATACACGGTCATGACGCCGTTCAACGTGGCCAGCATCGCCATGAGTACGATATCCAGCGTTGTAAACTTTGCAAACATACGAGATTCCTTCATATGTATTCTTGACTCCTCTCCCTATCTAATCTATAAGATTGCAGCTCTGATCCTTATACAAGCTGCTACTGTATAAATGTATTCATCTGCAGCCTTATTGTCAACCTAATTATATTCAAAAGGTTGACAATAAGAACAAAAATAAGAGGCTTCACTTTATAAGCTCCACCCTAAAACAGCCGTAGCTACTACAGCAGTCACAGCACATAAGTTGCCTAAACGCCCATTCTTCAGTGTGCGAAGATAGGTCCGTTCTGCATAAGCGCCGAAACCTTTGCCCTCCATAGCCAGCGCCGTCTGCTGAACCCGTCTTACAGCATTCACCAACACGGCAGCCGCATACCCGCTCCACCATGATAACCGATTGCCCCACCCCCGTGGTGGTTCCTGTCCACGAACACGCCGTGCTGCCATAATGGTTCGCCCTTCTTCTTCCAATAAGGGGAGAAACGTTAGTGCCACTGAAATACCGAACGCAAACCGATAAGGAACACGCAAGCGCAGATTCAATGCCTGCACAAAATCTCGGGGATCGGTCGTCGAGAGATAGATATAAGATGCCAAAAACAACACAAAAATCCGCAACGTTAACGCCCCTGCGATATCCAGTCCCTCTGCTGTAATGACAATGGGTCCCCATGAAGCCACGGGATGTCCTTCTCGAATCGCTAGGATAGACAGTATAAAATACGGGATGCCTAACCCAATCAGGAATGACATAGCCCGAAGTTGGCGTGCTAAGGTCAAACGTGCGCCCAAGCTAGCCACAGCAATCAGTACAGCCAAGAGAACTGCTTCCCGCAGCGTCGAATCCCAAACCATCGACAGGAGGCTAAAGCATCCCACCCATATTAGCTTACTTAACGGCCCTAGCCTGTGCAGTGGTGATAAACCGCCGTTATACTGAAACAGCATTTCGTTGTGCCTCCAGTCTGAGCCATTCTTCATGCAGTAAAGAATACATCAGCATATCCTTAAAGCCTGTAGATGTATGCTGTACCTGCCGCAACAGTCCTTCCTGTGTCCAGCCCATCGAGGACAGCAGAGCTTGCGAGCCTGTATTGCGCGGGTCCACCAGCGCTTCGATCCGATTCAACCGAATCGTGTTATACCCGAATGACAGCACCAAGCGTAGCGCCTCGGTCATGTAACCCTGTCGCCAATAAGGCTTGGCTATCTCATAACCAATCTCAGCTTTATAAGCTCCCTCTGTCTGCCAATAATTAAAACCACAGCTTCCAATCAACTTCCCGTTCTCCTTCAGCTCTATTCCCCAGCGCAGCGCATCCTCCGTCTTCGCCAGCTCATTCAACAGCTCAATCATATCCTCTGCATCCTCACGCCCTGACATACCAGAAAGGTTCATATAACGGTGAACCTCCGGGTCAGACCAGCAAGCGAACATCGTAGCCGCATCTCCGCTTTCCATTCTTCGCAGCCGAAGACGCGGACTTTCCAGCGATGGTATATGCCCCTTACATGCATATGCACACATGTTCAATCATCCTTCCAGCATTTAAAATGACAATAAATATACGCTACATTTAAGCATACACCTTCAACAAACACAACCTTATTTAAAGCTGAGAAACTTATATATATAGAAGATGCCCTTCTGTTCCTAGGATTAGGAATTAGAAGGGCATCTTCTATTTTATAAGAGATTAAACCGTTTGAGAGCTTGTCTTCCGAATCAAAAGTATTGAGCATCTAAGCCTTTTAAGAAGAGACACGGGTAGTGGTGCGTGTCGTTTTCTTCACAACATCCTTGTACAGTACGTCCAGCATCGACTGAATTTCCTGTAATTCATCGATCCCTGCACCGGTAATGCTGTACATATCATCATGCGGTGTCAGAAAGTTTTCCTGCGTCAGGTTTTCAAGCTCCTGCTTGACCTCACGTTCTCCTACACGGTAACCGCGCTCTTCCAACACAGGTTGAATATCTCTTATCGTGAGATCGTTCTGATGTGCATAAGAAAGCATCTGTATACGGATAAACAAGTTCTGAACATCTGCATGCATAATTGTAACTCCTCTCTGGCCTAAGCCAACCATGTTACACTGTTTTTACCCATAGAGGATAAGCTGGAAACAGATGAGGGCAACCCTTGCTGAATTACTCTCGATATTGTTTACCCCGCTAAAACGTATAGTTTTCCACTTGACTGAATATACACAATCGTTATATCTTAAATTAATTAACCAATGGTAAAAGCGAATTGCATAATTACCTATTTTTGGCAATTTATACAGCACTTCATGTGAAAATTTAATGTTAGGAGCGTGAACTCTACATGTTTCAAACTATACCTTACGAAGGCACACGTCATGAACAATTCGAATCCGTTCTCGGGCAACTCCGGGCACTGATTCATGATGAATCCAATACCATTGCTAATCTGGCAAATGCTTCAGCATTACTCGGTCACTTCCTTCCAAATATTAACTGGAGCGGTTTCTATCTTTATGATGGCACTGAGCTTGTACTTGGTCCTTTCCAGGGCTTACCTGCATGTATACGGATTCCGTTGGGACGTGGCGTATGCGGTACCGCAGCAGCAGAACAACGAACGCTTGTTATAGATGATGTACATGCGTTTCCAGGACATATTGCCTGTGACGCTGCTTCCAATAGTGAAATCGTTATTCCCCTTGTCAAGAATGGGGAGCTGATAGGAGTGCTGGACATTGACAGCCCACTTAAAGGTCGTTTTGATCACGAAGATCGTGTATTCCTAGAGGAATTTACGGCTATTCTGTTAGCCAGCCTATAACCAAAAATAGCGCATATATATCGTCTTCCTTCGCCACAATATAGGAGGGTCTGAAACCCAAAACTATCCGGCGAAGGAGATTGATGATCAATGTTCAACAACATGGCTCCACAACAACAACTTCATCAATGTGAACAAATTATTCAGCAATTGGCACAACAAACACAGCAAGGAACCGCCATGTATCAGCAGTTGCTGCAACAAGAGCAACAAAATGCATCCAGCCTTGAAAACCTGATGCAACGTGAACGTAATGCAGCTCAAATGATCCAAACCGCAATCCAGGACCACCAAAAAGCTATGCAACAATACCAACAAGTTATTCAACTGTGTAGTCAGCTGGAAAACACTATCCGCTCGAGCAGCCAAATGACTCAGCCTGGATTTGGCGATAACTATGCTTCCCGTAGTATGCAACCATCCACCTTTAGTGCAGGAAGCCACATGAATCACAGCTTTCCGCAGCATATGGGAACGACTGGACAGCATTTTGCAGGCAGTGGTAACATGCAGCAGTTCGGAAACAGCAGTCAGCAAGGCATGAGAACAGTACCAAGCAGCATGTAAGCTGTTTTACACAAAAAAAGGGTGAACAGCAGGCCGTCAAATCGGCTTGTTGTTCACGTCTTTTTCATATCATTTAAGCCCTTTCATCAGCTGTTGCTAGTTTAATTCCCGTTCGGCCAGCACCTTCATTCCGTCTCGCAAATACTCAGCCAGCCCGGGGCGATAGCCTTCATACATTTTATTGAAATCCTCATGCTCGACATACAAATCTCCCAGCCCGCTATAAATTTCTGCGGTAGGAGTATAAAATCGGCTTACCCATTGAAGATGACGGCGGATCAGCGCCTGTACTTCTTCACTGTTATGCTTCAATCCTTTATTCATGGCTTCAGCCAGCCGTCGATGAATCTGGTCAGCCTCTGCCTGCGAATCCAAATAATCCTCTTTGCTCCAGTTCTCCGTCGCCGTCTTGCTCTCCTGAATTGTTTTCTGAGCCTCTTGACCATAACGGTCTGTCAAATCATGTTCATACATTTCCTGCTTTTCCGGGTTAAACCCTTGGTACATTTGCTCTGGTTTCATTGCTTGTTCCCCTTTCAAATGAGCCACCGTTTCGTCGATGGTTTGTAGGAGAGTATGCAAGCGGAAGACTTTGGCCTCGACCTTGGCTCGATGCTCTTGCAAAACCTCGGCCTTTTGTTCCTCGGTTTGCTCCAGAACATTTCCAATTTCAGATAAAGGCAAATCCAGTTCCCTATATACCATGATTTGCTGAAGCCTCAACAGTTGTTCCTGTTCGTAATAGCGATATCCATTATTTCCAATATGATGCGGTTTCAGCAATCCTATTTCATCATAATAATGCAAGGTTCGTACGCTGATTCCCGACAGATTAGATACTTCCTTCACCGTATAAGCCATTCCGCTTCACCTCCCTTGCTTGACAGTCTACAGTCTCACGTGGCGTGAGAGTCAACGTCCCCACTTGCCCACCTTGGTACTACACTTTTACCCTATAAGCGCATTGTGAACCGCTCATTTACCAACCATTTTTCATACTTGCGACCTACAATCGGCATCTTTAGATAACTATGCAAAAAAGCCCACCAACGCGTATTTTCAAATATGCCGGGGGCTCCATATATTCGATTTGACTTAACCACTATTTACAGATCAAACGATACCTAAGAGAGGCTTTTTCCCATAACCACACGATCATAAAAAGCTATCTTTTGAATAATTTTCTCCAAATTGTGCTGCGTTTGTGCCACATGTTCTTCCACCTTCTTTTTGTGGGCTACAAGGAAATCTCTTCTCTCTTGGATTGTGGCTTCTCCTTTTACATTTAGCTCAAGGTATGCCTTAATTTCTTCAATGGTCATCCCTGTATCTTTCATAGCCATAAGGAACCTGATCCAATCGATTTGTTTTTCGGTATATACCCTTCTTCCCCCTTCATCCCGACCGACATCAGGTAATATGCCTTCTTTTTCATAATAACGAAGGGTAGATGCGGGCAATCCGCTCTTGATTTGAACTTCTTTAATGGAGTACATGGTTATTCCCCTCCTCATTCTTTTATTTTCTCTTCAAGTCAGCTTTAACGATAAGTATAAGTTTTCATAGTAAAGAGTGCAAAATTAAGATTCCTATATTCGTCTGTGGTACTCTTGCTTGCCATTCTCATCGGTAGTCCCTATAGCTCCATCCAGCAAGGGGGAACGGTCTTCTAGGCCTTCACTGCGGGCAATTGCTTTGAGAAAATCGGCATGTCTCATGGAATATCCGGCGAGCAACGGTACAAATTCTCGAAAATATCAAAGGCATCAATCGGATCGGATTCGATATTCTCAAGAATATGCTTTTGCAGTAGCGAGGCAACCTTCTTATTGCCCGTCAGTCCAGACAGAAAATAGAACGTGGGCATTTGTGCCTCATACAGCATGGGAATCGATTACCACCACAGCTTGCTTATTCTTCTTCCAAAACTGAAGTATTCTCATATGTAATTCACAGCTCCTTATCCCGTATCACTAAAAATTCCATTGCCAACTAGAATATACTTTATGAATATATATCGAAAATTCTTTATAATCTCCTCACACCTTCCTCTTAATAAATAAACATATTTTGGTAATTACTTGTATACTTTTCAACAGTTTACTAAAAATATGCGATTGCTTCTCTAAGCCTATTCTTTTTTATCATAACTATTTAGTATTATAAGGATATAAAAAAAGGAGGTTATCATTTGAAAAGTACAGGTATGACACGTCCCCTAGATGCGTTAGGTCGTATCGTTATTCCCAAAGAAATGCGAATTTCCATGGATTATAATGTGGGTGATCCTGTTGAGATTTTTGCAGATGAGGAAACCGGTATTCTCGCCTTTCGAAAATATACTGGGGTGACGTGTAAAATGTGTGGTTCAACAGAACAATTAACTTATTTTAGAGACAGCTTTATTTGCGGGGAATGTATTGAGAGTTTAAAGAAGGGGGTAAATTTCAGCCCAGTCCTAAGACCAGCCAAATCAGCTTTATCCAACTCACAACGATCTAATAAAGAGTCCAAACGTCTGCGGCGCTCGACACAACAGATGATCGAAAGTCTAAAAGAATTAATGCAAAAACACCCCAATGCAGCACAGCACGAATATGCCAAAATACTTGAGGTTTCCCAAGCCCGTATATCCCAGCTCAAAAAAATGCTATAACCACAGCTTGATACCCTACATAGATATACACCAGTGATTTCATCATGTACAGCTACTTTTGAACCGTGATACGCAGCATCATAGCTAACCGACAAAATGCAAAAACGTCCATGCGAAAATTCCAAACCAGGTATAAAGACCCACTGAATGACTTACAAGCGAGAACGCCTATAGCAAAAGGCAGTGCTACATTTAATATTGGTTCCTGAATTAAAAAATGACCTTCTTTAATTAGAGAAGGTCATTTCATTTATTTATTCATTTTTCTGTAGTAAAACATCCTATACTTTTCCTTTTCGTCGGCTTTTCGTCATTTCATTACATCTTCTCCTCATAAAAAATAATATTCGTTTTATAGAAAGAGAAAGGATGTGTGAACCTAATATGAACAAACCTACTCAAATTATTTCTATTCTTATACTTTCCGTAAGTGTAAGTGTGTTTGCTGGTTGTGGAAAGCAGGAAACAACAGATACATCTACCAATGAAACAGTACCAAAAACCTCAGAAACGGTAGTCAAAGAAGGAACAGATCAACCAGCCGCCCTGCAAAGCTTAGACGAGATCAAATGGAATGATGTTAAAGATCCTCTAATTGAAGATGCCATGATAACAAAACTCAAAGCAGCAATAGCTGCCTTCGTGTCAAAAGATTTGGAACAATTCCATGCTACGCTCGGTCCAGACGTTGGAACAGGTCACGATTACCTCTTCGATCATCCGGTGAAGTTTACTGGTATTGCTGGAGCTATAAAAGAAAATAATCGGACATTGATACCCGTTGTAGGGGAACGGCTGAATAATGAAGAAGGATATTCATCCGATATACGATATACCTTCTACTTTGAAAAAGATAAAGATGGCGCATGGCAAATTGTTTCAATTGATTAACTAAATTCTCTAAGATGCATTATCTCGATTTGTAGCAACATTGCCCATTCCAACGAGTACGTTTGCACATATGATGCCTTGTCAAAACATTCTTCTCATCGTTCGATGGGGCCGTAACAACCACATTTCGCGACCACTACTGAAGTGAGCAATTTTGTTAATTTATGGGGAATATTTACTGTGAACGGTCAACAGATCGTTGCTTTTGTAAAAAGCGTAGATCCCGCTAACAAATCTATGTTAGTGCTATATCCTAATGGCACACAGTCTTATATTGATGTTACTCAAATCAGTCAGGCTCAAGGCCCTTATCCAAGCATGCCTTCTGTTCCAGGACAAAGCGGTGGTCAGGGTGGGAGCCAAGGCGGTGGATCGCATTGGTATCCTCATGGTCAAGGCGGCGGTCAGAGCGGCGGACCACAGTGGTGGCCTCAACATGGTCAAGGTAGTGGATCACAGTGGCCTTCCAGTGGATCTCGTAGCGCCAATCGGAAAAATCGGAAAAACTAATATTCAACCCTTATTGTAGCAATTGCCACTTGTCATAAGCGAGTTGTCGATTGGAACACATTCAATGTTGGACCAACCAAAAGGCGTCGCCTGCAAATGCACGCGTTGCCTTTTGGGTTAGCCACTGGCTCTGAACATAAATATTAGGATCTGCTAGCCATGTCTGCAATCTGGTTAAGCCACTCTTTACGCGTATCTTCATCAGATTGGGGTACCGACTCAAAAAATAGATGATACATGACATCAAGTCCACAATATTCAAATATGCCTTTGTCGGACGTCAAGCGAAGTGCTTGATCCATACCAATGCTGGCATATTCCGCACGTGATTTTCCCTGCGTATTGAGAATAATAGCCTTCTTTCCCTTGAGCAGTCCCATCTGCACTCCATTTACATATTTATAAGCAAATCCGTAGGAGAATACGCGGTCAATATATCCCTTCATAATAGCTGGCATCCCCGTCCACCAAATAGGATAAATAAAGGTGATTACCTCTGACCATTGCAAATACTCCTGCTCCCGTACAACATCTTCTCCAATGTCTCCAATGACCTCGCTACTGCTAACCACAGGTTGAAAATTGATTGCATATAGATCACGAACAACCACATCATGTCCTTTTTGCTTTAGCCCCTCGACTGCTGTGTTCAAAATCGCATGATTAAAACTTCCCTCAGATGGATGTGCGTAAATAATAAGATGTTTCATTGGTTTTCCTCCATTTACTTCAAAGTAAGTGATTGATCAATTACTAAATTTTGCACACCTTCAACTAACTGAATATGCTCAATCCATAGTTCCGATAAAGATACGTTTGAGTAACCTTGAGCGGTATCCTGCTCATGAATAGCACCTCCATTGCTTGTTAATTTAGTTAGTGATTGATCAATCACTAATGATTGGTCTCAGTATAGTTTATTCCTTTTTACTTTGCAAGTGCTTTTTGTTCAACTTTATATAAAAGATTGGTCCCCCAGTTGATGTCCATTAGGGTGTGGTGTCAAACAATCACTTAATATGACTTTATAATGCCATGTTATTAGGTGTATGCTCCTAGAGAGGTGAAGCGTATGCCACTAAGCAGACATTTTGAAATTATTTATATGTTACTCCATAAGAAAAAAGTGACTGCTGATGAATTGGCAGAACATTTTGAGGTTTCCACACGAACCATTTATCGGGACATAGATGTCTTAAGCGCAGCTGGGATTCCCATCTACAGCAGTAGAGGCAAGGGTGGCGGAATATCATTGATGGAGGGTTATGTCTTTAACACCTCTTTACTGTCCGAGCAGGAACAAGATGATATCTTAATGGCCCTTCAGAGTGTGGCCACCGCTACCATCCCACAGGTAGAAGAAGTGCTGAACAAATTGAGTAGGCTTTTTAAAAAAGACATGGGTAACTGGATCGAGGTAGATTTTTCGCCATGGGGAAGCCAAAACAGTCAAAGACAGCTATTTACACTCATTCGCAACGCAATAATTACAAACCATGTTATAAAGTTCCGCTATTATAACGTCGCCGGGGAACAGAGTTATCGTAGCGTCGAACCTGCCAAGCTATTGTTTAAAGATAAATCCTGGTATGTGGAAGGTTACTGTTTAAATACCGAAAGTCATCGTGTATTTAAGATTAGCCGAATGAAAGAGATTACAGTTTCCGAAATTAGTTATGAGCCAAGAACGGTCGTAGCATCTACAGATACAAAAATGAACAATTTGCTTGATACCATTGAAGTAACTCTTCACATTTCTGCTCAAGGTGCTTACCGCGTATACGATGAATTTGCCGAGAAAACAATTACTCAGAAGGAAGACGGCTCTTATACCGTCACGGCACAATTTCCCGTAGGCAATTGGCTGGACAGTTATCTGCTGTCCTTTGGTCCCCTCCTTATAAAGGTTAGCCCCGAACAAGTACGTACAAGAATATTGTCTCATTTAGAAACGATGAAAAGAAATTTAAATGATCCTCTATAATATGACACCATGTAGTCATATTATCACTGCTATGATGAGTTTGAAGTTATCGCTCACAACATACTCACCATAGGAGGTTGAAGAATCAATGAATCCACATAGACCCATGCCACCAGCAGTAGAAACTTACTTTACATCAGCGAACAAATCCCGGCTTGAAACATTTACTTCCGCTTTCGATAAAGATGCGTTGATCTTGGATAATCATCGCGAAATCAAAGGTATGGAAGCCATAAAATCATGGTGTGAAGCAGAAATATTGGAGCCGAATGTCACCTTCGAGATCATGGATATGGATGACACAAATAATACCGTCGTCGTAACTGCGAAAGTAGACGGAGACTTTGATAAATCGAATCTTCCCGACCCACTCCTACTTAAACATCAATTTCTAGTAAACAACAATAAAATTAAAGAACTGATTATTACACTCCCATAAAGTAATTAAAAGAGGATTTTGTAAAAATCCCATAAGCGACTTCCAATGAACAAGATATAGATCGAGATGGTTTAGTTCGTCTATATCTTGCACTTCGGAGCGACTGGAATCGAATTTTGCAAAATCCTGAAAAAACAAGAAAGGGAAAACCGTATATGTCCGCTTATGTTGTTTTTATACGTGAACAGAGTACCGATCAAACTGAACTCCAACTCTATTCTCAGTTGGCACCGGCAGGTTTGGCGGGACATTCCGTCAAACCCCTAGCAATGTATGGCGCATACCTGGTCCTCGAAGGACCCGATATTGAAGGGTTGGCCATCCTGGAATTCCCCACTTTTGAGGAAGCACAAGCTTGGTACTTTAGTCCAGCCTATCAAAAAGCCCTAAAGCATCGACTGCGCGGAGGGCGGTACCGAGGTATCATTGTCGATAGTGTGTAAGGTTCGCAAAACAAGTGAACTCGGAGTGAAGATACCTAGAGGTAGTTCTCAACCACATTGTGAAAATCAGGAGGAATTATTCGCATGAGTTTTCAATTAGAAAACATTGTAAGTGAGTTTAAAGGTAAAAAGGCCTTGGTCACAGGCGGTACCAAAGGAATGGGAGAGGCTATTGCTAAGAGACTTACGGCTGCAGGTGCTACTGTAATTACTACGGCTCGAACTACTCCAGTTAATTTAGAAAATCCGGATCTATTTATTCCAGCCGATATTAGTACGCCTGAAGGTGTAGATAAAGTGGTAACCAGCGTTCTTGAGCGCCTAGGCGGTGTAGATATTCTTGTCAACAATGTTGGAGGCTCGTCAGCCCCATCCGGGGGAGCCCTTATCTTGACAGACGAGCATTGGCAGCAAACTTTTAACGCCAATCTGTTTGCTGCTGTCCGTTTAGACCGTGGACTGCTGCCGGCTATGGTTGAAAAGGAAGCCGGTGTTATTATTCATATTTCATCCATTCAACGTCGCTTGCCGCTATATGATGCAACATTGGCTTATGCTGCAGCCAAAGCAGCTTTAACTACTTACAGCAAAGGGTTAGCCAAGCAGTTTTCGCCTCAAGGCATTCGTATTAATACAGTTGCGCCAGGCTTTATCGAAACGAAGGCAGCACAAAGTTTGATTGATCGGATTGCTGAGACGACAGGTGACCGAGAAAGTGCATTAAAGCAACTGATGGACTCGTTGGGAGGAATTCCAATTGGTCGTCCAGGACTACCAGAAGAAGTCGCTGAGCTTGTTGCTTTTCTGGTATCTGACCGGGCCGCTTCTATTACAGGAAGTGAATATAATATTGACGGCGGAACAGTACCAACGGTCTAAAACTCAAGCTAAATACGCTTTATCAATAAGCCCATAACCGTATTTGGAAGCAAATTAATTTTCCAATTTATAAGGGTGTGGGCTCTCTTTGATCCTAAACAGCTCTGCTAAAACCGTGGAGGCTTTGTAGCAGCCGATTTTGCTCCAATCGCAATTAGAGTTTGCCTAAGTTCATCCTGAGTTACCTTTGCCATTTCTTGTGCAGTAGGATATTTCGGTTTTACTGCGTTTCCATTCCTTCTCATTGCGGAACTTTTCAGAGCCTCGCGAACGTGATGTAATCGACTTGGGCAGGCTCTGCCGATTCGATCCGAAGTGCCCGGTTGATCTGTCCCCGGTGATATTGTCCATGTAAGAGGACCTGCAACAGGCTGTCCCGGACGGACGTTCGGAACGGAACCCCGCTCTGGTTCGCATAGTCGATCATCTCATCCAACTCGGATTCCTCGAGCCCTTCGATATAGACACGATATTGTTCGGCGTTTTCTTCGAACATCGTCCGGATCGCCGACAGGTCTTCAGCTTCCTCCCACAACGAATATTGCGCGCTGCCCTTGCCCTGCAATCGGGACAGCCAGACTCGTTCCGCGACCGCGACGTGCCGAACCAGCTTCAGAAGGTCCTTGTTCTTCGTCTCACTCTCCTCGAGCGCGTCCAAGATGCGTCCGTCCGCCCAGTACAGGTGGTCCATCATGCACTTGATCGTCTTCATTTCGGTTTCCCCCTCTTCATCTCATCGATTACTTGAACCTACTGTTAACCGTTAGTTTAATCATTTGAATGAACTAAAACAACCTTTTTTGGGGTGAATTCCTTGTTGCTGTAAACTTCCAAGGAGAAACGTGCAATTTCAAAGGGTTTAGTGGCTTGTCGCTCCCTTTTGGGAAGAACTCATGGGAGATTAAGCCTACTCTGGTTGCTGCACCATCCTCATTTTACGTTTAGCCTTGAAAGATCTTTGATACTTTAATTTCATAACCCTTCTCAGGCACTGCCTTTTTTAAAAAATCATTTGGCTAGGTCTATTTTGTTATTGTCTTTTTGGGGCTACGACCATCCTTCATTATATTCCATTTTTAAATATTAATTAAAGAACATACGCGGGTAGCAGTAGTGATTTAAAAGAGCCTTATCTTAATCTAGCACTAAGAAAACACTTTATTTTCATCTGATAATCACGTAGAAGGTGCCAAAAAAGCCTATCTAATGAACAGACATACGCAAAACGTATTATCTATGTCCATCAGATAGGCTTTTATATAACTACTACCGTTTAATAACGATCAGCTTTGTTTACAGCATTTCTTCCATGGCATACTTTACGCCTTCGCGTCCGGTGCCACTTTGCTTCACACCACCATACGGCATATGGTCGACACGGAAGCTTGGAATGTCATTGATCACCACGCCGCCAACCTCAAGCTTGTCTGCTGCATCCAGCGCAGTCGTGATATTACGTGTGTAAATTCCCGCCTGCAGGCCATAGATCGAATCATTCACATGGTTTACGGCTTCATCTATAGAGCTAACAGAATGAATCAGCACAAGCGGGGCAAACACTTCACGACAGGATACCTTGGAAGTCGGGTCCACATTAAGCAAAACCGTCGGCTCCAAAATACCTCCCTTGGCTTGACCACCCAGAGCGATCCTCGCACCTGCTTGAACGGCTTCTTCCAGCCACTCACGGACACGTTCGACATCCTTGGCTGAAATAAGCGCGGATACATCCGTGTCCGGCTCTAGCGGATCTCCCATTTTTAAACGTTGAGTTGCTTCTATAAATCGGGATACAAAGGTATCATACAGTTCATCGACAACGTAAATACGTTGAACTGATATGCACACCTGCCCTTGATTGGCAAAGGCTCCACTCACACAACGGTCGATGACCGCTTCCACATCCGTATCACGGTCGATAATAACGGCCGCGTTGGAACCCAGCTCCAGCGTGACCCGCTTCAAGCCAGCCTTGGAGCGAATTTCTGTACCGACCGCCGGGCTACCGGTAAAAGTGATATAGCTGACGCGCGGATCAGTGACAAGTACGTCGCCATTGGTTTTACCATCGCCGCTGATCACGTTAAGAGCGCCCGCAGGCAATCCAGCCTGCTCTAGCAGCTCCGCGATTAGGTAAGCCGACAACGGCGTCTGCTCCGCAGGCTTTAATACGACTGTATTGCCTGCTGCCAGCGCGGGACCCACTTTATGAGCGACCAGATTCATCGGGAAGTTAAATGGTGTAATAGCTCCTACTACTCCGACAGGTTCTTTGAGCGTGTAGGCCATACGGCCCTCGCCGCCCGGTGCGGCATCCAGCGGAATGGTTTCCCCGTGAATCCGTTTGGCTTCTTCAGCTGCGAACTTGTAGGTTTGCACCGTCCGGTCAACCTCCGCCAGCGCAGCTTTCCATGGTTTTGACGCTTCGCATGCAATGATGCGCGCTGCATCCTCACGCCGCTCTTCCAGCAGGTCAGCCAGCTTCTCCAAAATGGCTGACCGCTGGTGCGCTGGCATGGCCCGCATCTCCGAGCGTGCATCAGAGGCCGCCTGAATAGCAGCCTTGGCATCTTTTGGCGTGGCCTCTGCCACCTCAGCAATGACCTCGCCGGAATACGGCGACTTCAACGTCGTATACGATGAAGCTGTTTTCCATTCTCCACCAATAAATAAATGCTGCTGCATGCTTTTTCCTCCTTTTCTCTATATTAACGTCTCTTTTACCATCTATTTTACCGTCAGCACCGGACAAGGTGCATGCTGAATCACATGATGGCTCACGCTGCCCAGTATCATTTCAGAAACAAGTCCTTTTCCCCGTGTTCCCATAATGATCAGATCCACCTTTTCCTGATCTGCAATTTCACAAATGATACTCGCCGGATTACCATGACCCGCCAACATACGGCAAGGGATGTCCGCGTCCTTTAAATAGTCGGATGCAGGTTCCAGGATATGACGACCTTCCTCTTCGATCCGCTCATCCACATCGACCCCAATCGGGGGCTCATTCATGGATAAAGCCGGGTTTACATGCAATACAGTCAGATGCGGGTTCCCCTGAAGCTGCTTAGACAACGTTTTGGCGGTCTCCAACGCCCTCATCGCGTGTTCCGAACCATCAATCGCGACCAGAATATGTTTGTATTCGCTCATACTCTTTTCCTCCTCAGAAGTTCGATCTTAGTGTGCATCCACCTGAATATCCTGCATATGTCGACGACGTCCGATCAGCACAACTACACCAATCAGGACCATCAATGCTCCAAAATAAAACGGGGTTTCTGCTGAGTACCACTCTGACAGCTTCCCTGCAAGCCACGGCGAAATGGCCCCGCCCAAAAACCGCATGAAGCTGTAGGCCGCAGATGCTGTCGAGCGCTCCACTGGAGCAGCCTGCATAACAGCGGTTGTAATCAATGTATTGTTAATCCCCAGGAAAATACCAGCTACAATGACGGCGACAATGACAGTCGTTGGCGAGCCAGCTACCGTCCCAATCGCCATAACACCTAAATCAATGGCAAATAGCGTCAGCATGATACTAATGGAAGATACCACGCTCAAGCGTGCTTGAATCTTTGGTGCTACAAACACCGAGGTAAAGGCTAGCATAATTCCCCAGCCAAAAAATACATAACCCAAACCATGCTCGTCCAGATGCATTACATATGGAGAATACGCCATCAACGTAAAAAATCCAAAGTTATATAACAACGCTACAATACCGAGCGTGAGTAAAGCTGGATAACTAAGCGCTTTGAACGGATCGGCAATGGAACCGCGTTTTTTGGGCTTTGGAATCGAAGGCAGCATAAACGTAATGAACAAAAATCCCACGACCATTAGTCCGGCTACACCGAAAAACGGACCACGCCAGGAAATGGAGCCTAACTCACCGCCCAGCAGCGGACCCACTGAAATCCCGAGGCCCAAGGCCGCTTCATACAAAATAATTGCTTTAGCTGTTCCAGAAGTAGACAGACCTACAATCGCAGATAACGCTGTTGCGATAAACAAAGCGTTCCCCAAGCCCCAGCCTGCCCGGTAGCCCACAATTCCGCCAACTGTATTGGCCGTGCCGCCAAGTCCGGCAAACACAATAATAAACAAAATCCCGGTTAGTAACGTCCATTTGACACCCAATCGACTAGATACGACGCCCGTAATCAGCATCGCAACGCCTGTTACCAGGTTATAGCTGGTGAACAGCAATGACACTTGGCTTTTCGTAGCATGAAGCTGATCGGCAATGGCCGGAAGAATCGGATCGACCAATCCCAGGCCCATAAATGAAATAACACAAGCAAAGGCGACCGCCCATACCGCTTTAGGTTGAGACAGCAAGCCTGAGCGTTCTTTTAGCTCTTCAGGTAATGCATGTTGTGAACTCATATTATGATGTTACCTCCACATCTGAATGTAAATGTTCTTGTTATGATGGGTTGTGATCAAGTTCCTCATCCAAAAGGGTTTTGCGTTCACGAACCCTGACCCGCAACTCCTCCAACTCAGTCTGGAGCAAACGGATGCTGTTGATTTTTCCCTCCATTAATTCCAACTGTTCGTTCAGTGTACCTTCCATATCCTCCAACATGGCCCGTCGCTCGTTCGGTTGCAAATGCTCCGTTCGCTCGCGATATTCCTCCCGCTGACCCTTGAGCATTTCCGCTGCGGACATGTAACGCTGAAGCTCTTGCAAGGAGAATCCAAGTACTTCCTTGGCACTCACTATTTTTTTTAGTAAATCCACATCCTCCTGCGTATACAGGCGCATATTTCCTTCACTGCGTTGCGGGGAGGGCAATAATCCGATCTCCTCATAATAACGAATAGTTCGCTTCGTCAGACCACTTTGCTTGGCGACCTCATCAATTTTATACGTAACCATGACACCCACCTTATGAAAAAGATTATATATAAATACTACGCCTATATAACGTTAACGTCAACGTAAACTTTGATATAAAAAGAAACCGCCTCTATTGGAGACGGTTCCTGTTTTGACTAGCACGGTCATAGACCCGAAGCATCGGCGCTCAAGCCCATGAATATAGCTTTAGATGAAAATGGTACGTGTGATGATAACCAGCAAAATGAAGAGTACCAGAATAACACCAGTGGAAGTAAACATGTTGTAGCCGCCACCACCGCAACCTCTTTCTACTTCACCCATCTTAAGTTCCTCCTCCCTCTGTCGATTACAACAAATCGCCCGAAATCAGATTCATGAGCTACGAATTAGATGACGAATGCTTTGGAAATAATAACGAGCAGAATGAAAAGTACCAGAATCGCTCCTGTAGATGTAAAAGCTCCATAACCAGCGCCTACTCCAGACATGGTGATTCCTCCCTTCATGGTTTACAAGAGCATCTTATGCTTATGCCATCATTCATGATAGGGACAAATGCCGCGCCTGCCGCCCAAATCTAGGTTTGGTATTGTATAGTCCTGTTATTCTTCGGACCCGAGCATGCCGTGATAGAGGAGGTTTCGTGCCTGCTTGGCAAGTACAGACGGACTTTCACGTCCAGGCAACAATTTCGTTAACGTCAGCCGTTCAATCAAGCCGATCACGCATTCTGCTATCAGTTCAGGGTCCAGTTCCTCACGGCACGAGCCCCATCGTTGCGCAGCCAGCAGATGCTTTTTGATATGCTCGGCCATTTCCGCCTTAATGCGCACCGAGTCTGCCGCCTGGTAAAATCCGACACGGGTGATCGCCGGATTGTTAGACAACACGCGAAAAATAGCCTCCAGAAACACTTGTCCCCGTTGCAAAATTTCAGCTTCGCTTTGATCCGGACCTATCTTCATGCTTTGAACCGTTTCATTCACCAAAGTACGAAAGCTCTCCACAAGCTCATCATACATCTGTTCCTTGCTTTCAAAATGAATATAAAAATCCGGCTGCGTCAATCCTGCGCGTGCCGCGATCGAACTTACCTTTGTCTGATAAAACCCCGTCTGAGCGAACTCTTCAGCCCCTGCTTCCAGTAACAACCGTCGACTCTCCCGACTTCTGACTCCTGCTCCCATCACGGTCTTGCCCCCTTACGCCACAAATCTATCGTATTATAAAGTTCCTTTGCAGTAAGAACAACGGGCTTGAGGATGATATATACCTGTCCTTCAAAAGTCCTAATACGGAAGGACTGAAAGTTTCGGAAAATCAAGGGCATCTCCCTACAAGGTATAATTAACCAATCTGATGGCGAGCGAGCAGGATTTATTACGCTCAGTGATGAGGACAATATTTGCGCATCATCTCAATCGTCGTCAGATCATCATCCAGCCCCCGTTGTTGCAAGCCGTCGATAATTTGCTGACGTTCCTGATCTTTGACATTTTGACCGAATTTAAACTTGGCGGTCCAATCCTCCGGTACAATTTTGATCAGAGCGACCCCTTTCAAACGTGAAGCATACCGAGAATCGCTAGCATCAATCGTGTCATACCCGCCTTCCGGTTGCAGCTTACTCATAAAAATGGAAAAGGCCGATGCTTTTTCTTCCAAATCCACTACATGCTCCGCATGACCACGAACGGTAATGCTTTTAAAAAATGAAGTCGCCGGACATGCCATATGTTCATCCGTAAAATAAGATGGAATGAGCGCATATTCTTTGGCGGCTGAAAAAGTAACCCGATTATCCTCTTTCATCTGTTCCATCTTTTCTCCAGCACGGCTGCCATGAATATAAAAAACGCCATTTCCATAAGCGAAATTCAAGGGAACCACACGCGGAAAACCATCCTCGCTGTTCATGCCTAAAAATCCGAAACTGACCTCGCTTAGAAACTGCTCTATTTCCTCTAGTTCTGCCACCGCAAATTCTTTCCTTCTCATAGTGAACTCTCCTTCCATCTATTGACCAATGATACATTTCAGATTATGTTGAAAATGGATTCATAAAAAGACCCAATATGAACGAAAATGAGTGGCCCAATCGAAGGAGAAGAGTATGGATATTACGATTGCTTATCAGCGCGCGCTTCATAAATATCATTTAAAATATTTGGCATTGTATCATGCTCTTCGTGAGGGAATCCTCAATGGTTCCCTTGCCAGTGGTACGCGTCTGCCTTCCACTCGTGATCTGGCTGTGATGTATGGAATTTCGCGAGGGAGTGTTAAAGAAGCATACGATATGCTGCTGGCAGAAGGATATGTAGACTCGGCAGTAGGCAGAGGAACCTTTGTTATGCAACAGACAGCAGTGCTACCAAACCCATCTCAAATCAGCCAGCAGAATCAGAATCCACCCGTTGCCAAGCAAAAATCCCCTACGCTGTCAGCATGGGGACAACGAATCATGCAGATCGAGAGGGAACGAAACTTACAGTCGTCTCCTGTTTCAACTACAGATAGAGACCGTGCGCAACAGCCTTTGATTTCTTTTCAGGCAGGAGAAGTTGTATTAGAGGGCAATTCACAGATCGCATGGAAAAGCGCACTGACTGCCGCTGGAAAAGATCTGCAAAAGCCCTCGGCTGACGAGACCACTGCACCAGTGAGCGGTGATGAATGGCTACGTGAAGCGATTTGCCATCATGTTGGCAGAACACGCGGAATTACGGCCAGCCCGGATCAAGTCGTATTATGCAGTGGTTCCATGGAAGTAATCACGTTATTAAGTCAGTTACTTATTCATGAACAAGATCGAATTGTATTGGAGAATCCTTGTTATTCCGGCATCTACCGTGCAGTTACTGCCTCAGGCGGACAGATACTCGCTGCCGAAATGGATCAACACGGAATTGTCCCACAGGATTGGGATTCCAACTTGCTGTTTGTTACACCTGGACGACAGTTTCCAACCGGTGCAGTGTTGCCATTAACACGCCGTCAACATATTTTGCAATGGGCAGCATCCAAGGGAGCGTGGATCATTGAGGACGATTATGACAGTGAATTCCGCTGGGCAGGACGACCCATTGAACCGTTAAAAGCACTGGATCGCGCAGAATGTGTCATCTATGTCGGTTCCTTTTCCAAAAGCATGTTCAGCAGCCTTCGACTCGGGTTTGCAATCCTGCCCGTTGAATTAGCCCAAGCGCTGACAGCTGCCAAACGACTATACGATCCCCTGCCGCCTGCCCGCTTGGAACAGCGCGCACTGGCACGTTTTATGATGCGCGGCGACTACGTTCGCCATGTGCGTCGGATGACTCGCATATACAGGTCTCGCTACGACGTGTTCCAGCGGGAAATACAGCAGTTGAATGAACTGTTTCACTGGCATCAGAACAATTGCGGACTACATGCCTATGCCATCTGGAAGCATGATTCTGCCCAGTATCATCATTTGATGCAGACAGCACGATTTTACGGAGTCACATGGCGTGATGCCGCTGATTACCAACTGACACCGGGACCTCCATCAGCTTGCTTTATCTTTGCCCATCTATCGGAGCAACAAATTATTGAAGGGTTTAACCGTCTGCGCCAGGCATGGGACAGTATCAAACATGAGTATCACGGAGCAAAGCTGAGGCTTTAAAAAGGTACTCCATTCGCGCTTTGTATATAGCAAATTAGACTAACGATAAAGAAGAATTGCCCTTTCCATTCCCTTACTTTTTCATATGATGCTAGTAACTTAAAAGAATTGGAGTGAGAGAAATGGCAATTAGTCCGCTTTGTAGACAGTTTGCAGCTATATTAAAAGCAACACCTCAAATCATCAACGGAGTTTGTACTGCATCTACAGTCAGAAATAACATCAAGCCGATCATTTTAGGGAAAAGGGCCAGATCCTTTCTTGCCATACCCCAAGCTTTTTCTTTCGAAAGTATTGGCCGTAACGGAAAAGGTTTATGTCTTGGTGAAACCGTGATTTTGACCGCAGAAATTAATCCGTTTATTTCTCGACTTCGTAAACATGATATCAAAGTGACGGCACTGCACAATCACTGGCTATTTGATAACCCCAATCTCTGGTACATCCACTTCGAAAAAGTAGAAAAACCGCTTGTTTTCGCCACAGAAGTGCGTGACGCGCTTAATGTCTTGACAACGAAGCCTGTACGGCCGGTTATTAAGAAAAAGTAAGCTATCAATAAATGCAAAGATCCGCTTTGGCGGGTCTTTTTTTGTTATGGGCGGAACATAGGACAAAACAGATTAATATTCTACATTAGCCCATTTATCTAAAAGGAGAGCTTTATGAAAAACAAATTAATCTTTGATTATATTGTCGTAGGAACAGGTCCTGCGGGTGCTGTAATAGCGAAAACCCTTACGGATGATAAGCAAACATCGGTTCTTGTGCTGGAAGCAGGGGAAAATAACGATAAAGATAAACCCATTAGGGACTCTACCTTTGCCCCGGAGCTGGAGGAACAATTTTTCCCTGAATACTTTTGGCAAGGGGAAGGCATTCCACAAAATGGAGTAGACGATCGGTCATTCGAATGGACCACAGGACGGCTGCTAGGCGGTGGCTCTTCAATTAACGGCGAGCAGTATGTACGGCCTACTTCGGCTGTATTTAGAGAATGGGAAAAACTTTTAGGCCCATTATGGTCACCTAGAAGAGCCATTCGCCGATTCAAAAAACTAGAAAAATATAATGGAGAAACGAATAATCCAAGGGTTCACGGATATAGCGGACGGATTGATATCAGGCAAGCTCCTGTAAATCCCACGTCTATGGCGCAAAAACTAACCTTGGCCATTGAACGTGCTACAGGTTTTCCGGAAATCCTCGATTATAACGATCCTAAAACTCCCCTTGGTCCCTTTACCCGATGGCAGTTGTTCCAAAAACCAAATGGACACAGGGAAAGCTCTTCAACCGCTTTTCTCTCGCCAGGCATCATGACTTCTTCCGGACAGGGCGTAAACGGCCGGAAGTTGAGGGTTTTCTTTAAATCAACAACTTTGCGCGTTCTTTTTACTAACAAGCGCGCTGTAGGAGTGGAATTCCTCCGTGAAGGAATATGTACACGAGCTTATGCGCGGAAGAAGGTTATCGTCTCAGCAGGCATTAACAGCGCCCAGTTATTAATGCTATCCGGAATCGGACCTGAAAAATCGCTTAAAGACAAAGGGATTCATGTAGTATTTAATAATCCCAATGTAGGCAAACGCCTGCGTAACCATACTCTGAACTTTGCCTCCTTCTCAACCAATCCCAAGGATCGCGCACTGCCTTCTAATGATCCAAGTGCTCTATATACGGGTGGAGCCTTCTTGCCTGATCCCAATGGAACGGAGGACCATCGTCGGGCGGTTCAAATGCTAGGTATAGGTTCGGAAGGCATGCTTACCTTAGGTTTGATTTACTTACGCCCTGCAAGCCGGGGATCGATCAAACTGCAAAACAACGACCCTCTGAAAATCGTGCTTGCAGATGAAGGCTTTCTCTCGAATCCCGAGGACATGGAAGCGGTGAAAAACATATATAAAAATTATGTCAAAAACATAGCGGCAGAGCTGACGGCCATTGATCCATCATATCAGCTCGTTTCTCCTACGCTTGACGTTATTGACAACGACTCTAACCTGGAGGAGTTTATCAAGCAAAATTTTGGCCATAATCATCACCAGCAAGGCTCTCTTCGCATGGCCCCATTAAATAGAGGAGGCGTCGTGGATCGCAGAGGTAACGTGCATGGAGTCAAAAATTTAATCGTTGCCGATGCTTCCATCATCCCCTTCACGGTCGATGGCAACACATCCGCTGCTGCATACCTGATAGGATATACCATAGCACGACAATTAAAGCTGCTGGATAAAAATATACGCGCTCGAAAGTTAAGACGGCAACGATATGAAGAATATGAAGAGTAGCCTGAGACTCGTTCGTCATTTGCGGCGGATGACTCGAATATATCCCCTTATTTAATTACTAGCCCCAAAAGGCCCACAAAGGATGAAGCCTGATGCGGTGAGATGATGCAGCCATTCAAGTCTTCTATCTCTACTTGTAATCCATCAAATTCGCAATCACTGAGATCAATTCCCTTGAGCTTGGACCCCGACAGGGTGGCTTGATCCAGATTGCAACGGGCAAAAGAGGTTTTTTGTAGTGTTAAATGATACAGATCTGCACTTATCAAAGAACAATCCTCAAAACCAACTTGCTTGAAATTAGCAAAACGGAACATCGAATAATCCCCTAAACAATCCGAAAAACGAACGTTTTGGAACCTGCTTCTCGAAAAATCCGTTCCGAGCAATTTGCAGTTTCTGAACTCTACCCGATGGATAAAGGAACCTGAAAAATTAACATTCGATAGATCGCATTTATCAAAAATAACGTCTGTCCATTCACTTTCCGGCAATGACGATTCCATGATCGTTACATTTTTAAAAGTCATCTTCTCTAATGAAACCTTAACCGCTTCCATATTGTCCAAAATGATATCCTCTACAGACCCTATACTGAGTTCGTCTTTGGATCGTATGGAGCGCATTTCTTCATTTAATACGGGTAAATCCGCAGGAATCTTTGGCAACTCCATTTTATTTTTCATTATATCTCTACCTCCACGATTGAGAGCCCTCTAGGATATCTATATGAATCTATTTTCTATCAATTCTCATACATAGGGTAGCAAAAGTATTTCTCACACATATATTAACGTAGTGAGCACGCTCACGAACCTTTGTTAGGAGGTTGATAACATGGCAGTACAGCTATCTAATCAAGTGTTCTCCATCTCTGTCGGAGATTACGGGGATCTCTCTTCCTTGCGACTGGTAGGGGACACTTTTAATACCAACTATGTTATGAACAGCTCCAACGCACCTAAACAGAATACGTCGGATCATCAATGGCTGGGTGAACTCATGTTCACCTATCGTCTCGGCAACGGAGCGTGGACTCGGGCATGGACAAGCAATTCTGCTGATGCGCGCCAGATCACCTCTTCTGGAAACAGTGTCCAGGTAGCCTATCAGAATTCATCAAACCATCAGGGAATACGTAATTTCATTTTACATGAAACTTATTCGTTGGTTAACGATTATTTGCACTGGCAAATGAAAGTAACGAACAGCTCTAATCAAACGCTGGAGATCGGAGATTGGGGACTGCCACTTCCGTTTAACGAGTACTGGTCGGGTGGCAATAATGAACAAATTTATGAAACCAGAGTACTCTCACACTCCTTTGTAGGCCATAACAGTTCCTTTATTACCGCTGGACGACCTAGCGGCATCGGACCGTATGTACTACTAATCCCTGATGCCTCAACGGGGGCTGGTCTCGAATATCAGGACCATTGGAGAACTGAGGAGCATCCCGGCAGCACATGGGCTATGGAGCAAGGGGGCTGGTCTGAAGGACTGAATGTGTTCTATATCCACTCCAATGTCATCAAGAGCACCAACCGTGGCTATCTTGGAAGCACCAGTCTGTCGCTGGCTCCTGGTGAAAGCAAAACGTATGCTTTTAAATTTTACAAGGTAGCGGACGAGCAGGCCGTAGAGGACAGGCTGTACAGTGAGGGACATGTGGATGTGACCGTGGTTCCGGGTATGATCTTCCCAACCAATCTCAAGGCTAAATTCGATCTGCATACCAGCAAATCCATTACCTCTGTCACCGCGCAATATCCGTCGGAAACGACCATCAGCTATCTGGAAACAGCCCCTACAAACCATAAAATATATGAACTTACACTGGGACGACTGGGACATAACAATATTACGGTTAACTATGGTAACGGCGAAAAAACCGTTCTCCAGTTCTATGCCATCGAGCCAATCGAAGCTGCACTTCAGCGTCACTCTACCTTCATGGTCAACAGCACCCAATGGAACGTTCCGGGCGACCTGAGGGATAAGGTCTTTGATGACTGGATGATGCAGTACAAGGCCAAACGCAACAGCTTTGCTGGTTACTGGGGCTGGGGTGACGATTGGGGGCTAACTCACGGTCAGTTTCTGGCGGAGAAAAACGTTCAGAAGCCCGTGGCATCTGAGATCAAGGCAGTCGATGATTATTTGGAAGTGGCCATCTGGACGAATTTGATGGAAGGCCATCATAGCGATTATCTGGTTCCTGATTTCCTGATGCCGCAGCCTAATACGACACCAACGTACCGGGGCTATGCCTATCCGCACATTTATAATACGTTTTTTAGCATGTATAAACTTGCCAAGCTGTATCCCAACCTGATCAGCTATCGCAATAGCAAAAACACATATTTGCTACGTGCTTATCATATTTTTAAAGCGTTGTATGAAGGCCCTGTTGCCTATAACTGGAACACGGGACTCATGGGTGAGCTAACTACACCTGATATTATTATAGCGCTTCAGGAAGAAGGCTTGACCACCGAGGCTAACGACCTGATTGCCAAAATGGCTACCAAGTACAACAATTTCAAGAATACCACCTATCCTTATGGCTCTGAGTATAACTATGACAATACAGGCGAAGAAGCCGTATATACACTCGCCAAAATGAACAACAACACGACGATGATGAGCAAAATCAACGCCAAAACGCGTGCTGCACGCGGTCATATGCCTGTCTGGTACTATTACGCCGATCCGGTCACCATTACCGGAGAGAATTGGTGGAACTTCCAGTACACGACCTCACTGGCCGGCTATGCGATGGATGACTGGACACGTCGTTATTCGTCCAAGCCTGAAGTGGATCAGCGTCTATCCTATGCCGCCAAGCTGGCGAACATCGGGGCGATTAACTCGGGACAGATCAGCTCTGATCCTGCCAATATCGGGGCGGTATCGTGGACATATCAGGCAGGCAAAGGCAATTATGGCGCACTCGGTCTGGACGGCGGCCCTCTCTTTAACGGATGGTGTGGCATGTCCGGGGAAGCCGATCTAGGGCTGTTTGGAGCCATTAAAATTCTAAGCTCGGATGTTGCTGTCGATCCCATATTCGGTTTGTTCGGTTATGGCTGTGACGTTACAGAAAGCAATAACAGCTATACGGTTACTCCAAAAGACGGCGTATTCCAACGTCTGCATCTGATCACCCAGAAGCTGAGTCTGGAGTTGAACCGGGATCAATATAGCTTGGCCATCGTGTCCAAGTCCAAGAACAACATGCGCCTGACACTGAAAAATATGACCCCAGGCACGACTCATACTACCGTTATGAGCTTGACCGGACTCGCGGCAGGTACGTATGACGTGCTCGTAGACGGCACAAAAACCGGATCAGTCACGGCTGCTAACAGCTCTGCGATCACGGTCAGACTGAATATCGGTACGGCAGCCAACTATGATATCCGTATTCAGTCGAGTACAGGTAATCCGTCTCCCGCTGGAGACATCATAGCCCGTTATGAATTTGACGAAACGGCCGGATCTACCGCAGCCGATTCGTCAGGTTATGGACAGCAGGCCAGTGTAAATGGAGGCGCGTGGGGAGCCGGACGGAAAGGCAATGCCCTGCACTTTAACGGTACAGACGCCTATGCTAGCCTGCCCGGTGGTATCGTTAGCAGCCTCAATGACTTTACCATTGCCGCGTGGGTACGGGTGAACACGCATAACGGCTGGGCACGCCTGTTTGATTTTGGAGCAGGCACGGATCGGTATATGTTTTTGACACCTAAGGCCGAGGGAACTGGTATGCGCTTCGCTATCACTATCGCGGGGAACGGAAAGGAACAACAGTTGAATGCGCCGGAGCTAGCAACAGGGGTTTGGAAGCATGTCGCCGTGACTTTGTCAGGCAATACTGGAATGATGTATGTGGACGGTGTAGAGGCGACGCGTAACACGAACATGACGCTGAATCCTTCCAGTCTTGGACTGACAAACCGGAACTATATTGGGAAATCCCAGTTTGATGATCCCTATCTGAACGGCGCAGTAGATGAACTGATCATTTACAACAGAGCCCTGACCGCTCAGGAAATCCGGGGCTTGGCCTCGGCAAGTAGCATCATTACAGCCCCTGATGTGGGAGTCCAAGCATATGCTGAGGGGGCAGATTAGAATGCATTATGCATTCATTCATGCCGTTAACGTTTTAGATTGTGAATGATTTGTATTATGAATGATTTGTATCGTGAAACATTTGCATCGTAAATGATTGGGATCGTGAATTATTTCTGCTGGTGCTTCTCATTGCCTCCGCCCCGGATTTCTTATATTAATTCTGTAATCAGGGGAGAAATCCGGGGAGGTGATGCTTCCGAAGTGAGCCTTCCTGTGGAAATCTCTTAAAGCGACCACTTTACCAAAGTAATCAGCGGCAGCTATTCCATCTATAGATCAATTAGCTTCGTCTAATACGTGTCGTTCTTGGTCTTAAGCGAGCGAGTTCCTCACTGGTGAGTTGTCTAGTATAGGAGCGAGGGGAAGACCCTGTATCTACCCTCAGCACCCTGCCTGCCCCGCTGGGTCGGGCTACTCGTGTGTTGAATACCTGCATGGCCCACTGCACTGGAAAGGCTATGGATAAGCGACCATCTGCCGTGCCTGCATAATTAACCGCAGCTGCATAATTATCAGACTGTCTGAGCCATACAGAGCCAGAATCCCCGGGTAGTGATACAGAAGTCGTACCTCTAATAACTGTCTGATCTTCGAAGGTCAGTAAGCCCAACTCTCCACCATAATTGATTTGCAGGTCCGTATAGACGGACTCTACCGTGCCATTGACCCGCCCGGTCGTACGCCCTACCTTCTTCAACCTATCCCCTATGCGATAAGCGGTCACATGACCCGGAATCGCTCCTACTGTGGCATAACGCGGATTGAGCAGGTTGTTACGGGTCGGAAGCGAAAGCGCCCCATCAATCAGGTTCGTTCCGGTAGGATTCAAGCGCACGTAACGATATAGCCGTCCTATACGATCCTGAGCAACCGTCCCCCCATCGGCTCCGCCTGGCTGAATTGTAGCCTCCCGATTGTCTGTATTGGAGGGATTGAGGACATGGTTGTTGCTAAAAAGATAACGTGTAGCCGGCGCTCCAGTTGGGGCGACGATGAGTCCGGTTGTACCGGAGCCTTCAATCGTCCCGACACTGTAGCCGGCGATGACCGGGCGTATGCGCACTCTGTAGTCCGTAGCATTGGCTCTGATCTTTCCAGTCTTTACAATTCGGACTGGAACGTTTGTTTTCTTTCCTAATGCGGTGGCCGACAGGAGTCCAGTAGAGGCCGACGCTAAACGGTCCGTGTACACAATGACAGCGGCTCCCCTTTTGGGATGGGCAGGGTCCCTGTATCCTACGCCAATGCCGTGGACACCGGACATTTTTAAGACTCGCTTGGCCATCCGCTTTTTCACTTGAAGCGCGGCCGAGAAGGTAGCCAACATGATCATCTCCTTTTACATTCAGATGAAATATTGTATGGCTAAGGCCGCTTCGCGTTCCATTTGATCTACGATCGCTGTATTGAAAAGCATATGAAAACATACCATAAAATGGTACACTTATTTCCGAAATTGACATCTTATCATTTGATTCTGATGTTCAAGGAGGTACTTTATGTTTTCAATCATGTTGACATACAGCATACAAGCAATTGCAATTTTACTAATTATCTTTGAATTGTTGAGAAAAAACAGAAAAAAAGTAGGCTGGGGATCACTTTCACTGCTGTTATCTCTTCTTGGCATGGCTGTTTCTTTTGAATTTGGCGATTACATATTGGGAGACCAGTTGCTTTCCTTTTTTGGATTGTCCGCATGGTCCAATCCTGTCGATAATACTAGGTTTCACTACACCATTTATCTATCCAGTATTTTTTTTATTCCCAGTTTAATCATTGGATATAAAAATCCTAAAGAGTTTGGAGCTACAATCGGAAAACGGGTTTCTAGTATATATCTAACTTTGATCATCATTTCGCTTTTATTTTTTATTATAAGTATTTTCTCGAAGTAACGTTGGATGTGCGTCGTTCCAAAACAAAAGCCTTTCTCAGCGGAGGGTTTCTGTTTTATCACATTAATTCCGAACATTCCTGGGTGGGTAATTAGATTAAGGAGCTGATATTATCTATAATTCATTTACCTCAACATTTTTTGCTGCGTTAACTGCAATCACCCTCATAACGCTGCCAAAATTAGAAGCTAGGGTGAGTAAGAGAACAATGTTGAAAGTGAGAATTTCCATAATAACAACAGTTCTGCTGATCGGAGTCGTGTTGTATATCATTGACCCTCAGTGGTGGATCATTGTAGCCTTTGCAATTTTGTTTGTAACCCTTCCTATCTTTTTATTGAAACGTTGGCGCGAAAAAAGCTGAATCAGAGAAAAAGCCTTCCTTATTGATAGGAAGGCTTTCCACCTTATCCCTTAACCGCTCCCTCCGCGATTCCTTCCATAATGAATTTCTGAAAGAATGCATAGATCAGGATAACCGGGATGGAGGTCAGCACGAGTGCGGCCAGAATAAGCGACCATTCCTTGTTGTACTCTCCAAACAGCATATTGGTCGAGAGAATCAGGGTGTAATGGTTCACATCCGTCAACATCAACAATGGAAGTAAAAAGTCATTCCAAATCCACAAGAAATCCAAAATCGCGATAGTAACTGTAATCGGCAGCAGCAAAGGAAATATAATGCGAAAGAACGTCTGAAACTCATTACAACCGTCCATTTGTGCGGATTCTTCCAGCTCACGTGGGATGGATTTGACAAATCCATGATACAAAAAGATCGCCATATTCACACCCAAGCCGATATAGATCAGGGCCAAGCCGTACGTACTGCCCTGAACGGACAAATCTTTTGCCATTCGTGTAAGCGGTATCATAATGGAGTGAAACGGCACCAGCATCGATGCGACAAATAGGAAGAAAATCGCACTGCTCAGTTTCCCCTGTGTACGAGACAGCTTGTAGCCTGCCAGCGCCGAACAGATCACAATGCCACCAATGCCGATAAAAGAAATAATCGTGGAATTCAGAGCGCTGTTCAGCAAATGAGTCTGATGAAAAGCCTGACTGTAATTTTCAAAATGAAGCTTTGTTGGCAGCGCTGTAAAGGATGCAAACATCTCACCCTGTGTTTTAAACGAATTAATTACCGCCATGTAGATCGGGAAGAAGGACACGACTGCGCCCACGCACAAAATCAGCGTAATCAGCAAGGAATTGGCTTTCTTCAACCTCATGCCTCCACCTCCCTCTTCTTCATGACACGCAGTTGAATCAGGGTGAAAATGAGAACAATCGCGAACAAAATAACAGATTTGGCACTCGCATAACCATAACGGAAGTTGTTGGAGAACGCCTCCTCATAAATGTTCATTGTAATCACCTGTGTACTGCGCCCCGGCCCCCCGCCAGTCAGTCCGTATACGACCTCATACACCTTGAAGGCACCATTCAGCGTCAGGAAGAAACAGATCGTAATCGCATGAGTAATCATCGGCATCGTCACACTTCGCAATGTCTGAAATGCGTTCGCCCCGTCAATAATCGCAGCTTCCTTCAAGCTTTGTGGTACACCTTGAAGCGCAGCCAGATAGATGATCATCATATAACCGACGCCATTCCAGAGCGACACGATAATAATAGCGAAGAAAGATACTTTCGGATCGCCCAGCCACGATTGGCCCAAAAAGGCGATAGCCGTCTTTTCGGCGATCTGTGGCAGCACGGAGGAAAAAACGAATGTCCACATAAATGCGCTAATAATGGTACTGATCATATTGGGCATAAAAAATATCGTCCGGAAAAATCCTTTGGTACGTGTACGCGACTCAATCAACACTGCCAGTGCCAGCGCCAGTACATTTTGCAGCACAATCATGACGAATACGTATTTAAGGGTAAACCAAAGGGAATTGAGAAAATCGGGGTCTTCTTTCAACGATTCCACAAAGTTCCCCAAGCCGATAAAGCTGTAATTGGGATTCAATCCGTTCCAGTCTGTAAAGCTGTAGTACATGCCGCTGATCGTTGGAATGAGCAGGAAGATGGCATAAAAGATCAGCGCCGGGGCTGTAAACGCCAGTAGCATGACGTATTTTTTATAGATTTTAAAAGGCATGGAGTCTCTCCCTCCTGGTGTAATTCTGTAGGTTACCGTTACTTGTTCACTTTGTTATACGATTTCCATGCCTTATCCAGCGCCTTAATGACATCATCCTGCGAGAGCTGACCCGCATAATAGGATTGTAGCGATTTGCCTGCCTCGTCCTTGACCGCTTGCGGGATCGATGGATCTTGGTACGACTTGCCTGCTTTTACGTATTCGGTAGCGTCATTAACCCAAGGATAGCTTTTAAACGTATGCACTTTGGAGATCGGGTTAAATTTCAATGCTTCATAGAACGCACTGGAATCCTTGTCATCCAGCACATAGTTAACAAAATCGAGCGCAACCTCCTTATTCTTGCTTGTAGAGGATACAGCCAGCGAAGTCGAAGTGGACAAATTGATCAATGTCGCATTCGGATCGTCATTGATCGGCAGCGGAGCTACCCCAAAATCCATCTTCGGATCCGATTTTAAAATCGTTTCTGCAAACCACGGTCCCTGAATCCACATCGCCGCTTTACCCGAGGCAAACGCAGCCGATCCATCATCCCCACCGATTTCCAGCGCCTTGTCCGTACCGTTGCTATTCACCAGATCAATAATATCGAACATGCTCTTCATTTCGGAAAAAGAGCCTTTATCCTGATTCATCCGGTCGATAAAATCCTTATTCTGTGTGTTCATCATCGCACCCGCTGTCAGCGGCACGAACAGCTGTGGAATCCAGGATTCCTTGTAGGACAACAGGAACGGTTTCACATTATTCGCTTTCAGCTTCTCGACCACTGCCTTCATTTCGGTTAACGTTCCCGGCGGCTGCAAATCCAAATCCTTAAATATCTTTTTATTGTACAAGTAGCCCCATGAGATCGTCTCCAAAGGAACCGCTACGACCTTTCCGTCTTTGGTTGTCACCGAAGGCTTCACACTATCCATCAATTTGTTAACAAAAGGCTGACCGGACAAATCCTCCAAATAGCCCGCTTTATAAAACGGAGGGATTTCATTCACTGCGTGCAATGCAAATACGTCCGGCGCATCGTTGGATGCGAGTCTTGTCTTCAAAATTTGTGCAGCGTTGTCCGCAGGCGGCATCTCCAGTTGAACAGTAACGTCGATATTTTTATCTTTCTTCTCTTTCGCTACGAACGCATTAATGTATTTATCGTAGTGCTCCTTCAAACGGGGCTGAGCAATAAACATTTTGAGATTCACCGTTTTGCCGTCTCCACCGGAACCGCTGCTGTCACTGCCTGAAGAATTCGCTCCACACCCGGCCAATAACGTGCCAACCAGCATTGTGCTCAATACACCTTTCCACATTTTCATAAAAAATGACCTCCCCTATTTTGAAAATAACTGCTACCCACCGACAAATCAGTTGTTATTCAAAGCAGCTATGCCGCCGGTCTTCAACCTCTATTCAGCTCTGTGCGAACTTCATAAAGGCCAAATTCCTTTGTACAACTTGTTTTGTATACGCTTTCATTATAGAATGGGAGGTCACTTCTGCCATTGGACACCCTTAGCTTATTGGATTGGACTTTTTTAAACTTCCTTCCTCATTTCACCGGGTGCCATGCCAAAATGCTTTTTAAATACCCGATAGAAATAAGACACATCCTCATATCCTGCCATCTCCGCAACTGCTTTAATTGAAACCTGTTTATTGACCAGCCATTCTCGCGCCTTTTCCATTCTTCGCGCTACAATATAGTCCGTTACATTTTGACCATACTCCTGCTTAAATACCTTGCTCATATACTCCTTGCTCACAAAAAAGTTTTTCGCCAACTGCTCCAGTGTAATCGGCCCAGCAAAGTGACTGTCAATATATCGCCGTACCTCTTCTAAATTCAGCTTGTTTTTGTATTTCCGCTGCCGAATGAGCTGATCCAGTTCCTGAACATAGCACGACGATACGAATTCCAGCGCATGTTCTACAGAGGATACGGCATCCTGCGACAGTAGAGATCCTGCCTTTGCCGTAGAAGTATCCAGCCCGTTATCCGCTGCCAGCTCTTTCAGCAGGGAAAGAAGCTCCTGCACTAGCCTGCCTAGCATAGGTGGACTCGGCGCTCCATAACTCTCCAGCTCCTGCATAACCTGTCTGCAGGTTAGGTTCACCCCGTCACAGTTCAACTCATTAAAATAAAGACGCAGCAGTTGCTTATACCGGGTCAGCTTGTGAAAAAACTCATAATCCAGCTCCGTCGCTTCTTGCTGCTGTTCAGCAGCCTTGACCTCCAGATCGTTTTTGCATTTGAGCAACACTGCATTCAGCTCGGCAGGATTGACTGGCTTTAACAAATAATCGACGGCCTTGTAACGGATGGCATGTTTGGCATACGCAAAGTCATCATATCCGCTCACGACAATGATTTTTACATCAGGACAATGGTTATTTAGCGCTTGCAGCAGCTCCACTCCGTCCGCACCTGGCATGTGCATATCCGTAATCACAATATGGGGAGCTAACTCCCCGACTAGTCTGAACGCCTCGTCTCCGTCCTCAGCCTCACCCACTACCAACATTCCGAGTTTTTCCCATGTGCCAAATGTCTTCAGAATATCGCGATTCCACGGCTCATCGTCCACAATTAATACTCTGATCATACTTTTCCCTCCTCTGCTGAGATGAATGGAATGCGGATGGTAACACGTGTACCAACACCCTGCTCACTATCTATCATCACTCCGTAGTGCACTCCAAAATTCATCCGTATGCGTGAAGACACATTGCTCAATCCGATATGACTACCCTGCGCCCAGATCGGTTCCTCCGACGCGTTTTCCAGCTTTGCCCGTACTTTTTCCAGCTTGTCCGGGGTCATGCCGTTTCCATTATCGCAAACCGTAATACACACATCTTCTCTCATAATCTCCACTCGAATTCCCATTAGCCATGCCCCTGCCTTACGGTCAAGACCGTGCTGAAACGCGTTTTCTAACAATGGCTGAAGCGATAGCTTAGGCAGACGAATATCCATCGCCTGTTCTTCCGTCTCCACCTGAAACACTAATCTTTGGGGAAATCGACGTTGTTGGATGCGCATATAATGCCCTACATGGTCGAGCTCTGCGCGTAAAGAGGCCAAATCCTGAGGCTCCCGTACCACGTAACGGAACATCTCACTCAGCGACCGAATAACTTCATAGGTGTCCTCCGGCTTTTGAGAAAATACCATACTCCCGATCATTTGCAGTGTATTTTGCAGAAAATGTGGATGAATCTGTGCCTGGAGCGCTTTCAATTCAGCCGTCTTTTTTTGCAAATTGATACTGTATTCTGTCTGGATATGCTCGCGGATTCGGCCTGCCATCCCATGCAGACTTCTTTCCAGCAGTCCTATCTCATCCGGACGTGTACTTGGCTGTCCAACCGGCCCTTTGATCATATCCAGCTCCTGTACGGAACGTGCCAAATGAACAATCGGACGTGCAGTCCGCCATGCGATGAAAACGGCAATGCAGATGGAAACCAGGATTGAAATCACGCCGACGATGATACCATACAGCATGGTTGAAAAGGCGCTGTGGTTAATGGAGGAAGTGGGTACGATTTTGACCAGCTTCAGCCCAACTACATCCAGATCATTATAGAACACATAATGTTCAGCAGTTTGAATCATCCCGGGGCCCGGCTTAACGTCACGCAGAGCTGTCAGCACTCCTGCAGGAGGAGGCGACTGAAGAGCCTGTGCTGGATACATAACCCTGCCATCTGCATCTGTAATCAACACTTGATGCTGATCCCCTCGTCCCAGCAGGCCCAGCGTCTGATCGAATTGAGACCACAATACATCCAAAGAAATAGCTCCCGTCTGCTTTTGGTCTTCAAAACGCCGAATACTGCGCGTCAGAGTAAAGCGTTCCGGGTCAGTAGAGCTTGGGCGAATCAAATAATCCTTATTCGCTTGCCACATCTCGGCATACTGTGGGGGAATACCGCTCACCGTCGTAATTTCATTTTGCATGCTATTGAAGGTAAACAAGGTTTGCGATTGCTTCGAATAAAGCTGGATGCCGATCACATGACTTCCGGCCGAATAATACACATTCGCCATCGTATTCAGCATTTTTCGCTGGGCATTAAATTGGCTTGAAAGATTGTCAGGCTCGCGCTCATTCAAATAATCGCTCAGATCAGGACTGATCTGAATGCTGTAAATCAGATGATTCAGACGATCTAGCTGATCGCTGATATAGATCCCCGTCCATTTCATATTGGACATGTTCGTCTCTACCACTTCCGTTTCCATGGAAGCTCTGCTTTTCTCCGCAGCCAGCACCGTGACAGCAATGACCGGCAGCACAGACAAAACAACCATCGTCAAGATCAGCTTGAGCTGAATGCTACGTCGATACGGGGCCGTCAGCGCCCGGAACCAGCGAACTGCTCGGGTTGGCATAGCGATGCACTCCTCTTTCAGCCATATGCGAAAACGCCCCGCAATTCGCAGGGGCGCTTCATGTACCGGATACTCCCGGGGAAAACCTATATGATATTATTCGTAAGTTGGTTTCAGCTCATTATTCATCATTTACGCTTCTTCGATAATTATAACACCCCAAGGCTCTAATGGAAGCGTTTCTCCTTGGGTAACCGCATGCTCCCCAATCAGCTCCTTGCCGTCTCCATGCGGATAGACCACCGAGCCTGCTTGTTCAGAATAGTTAAAATAGTACCGGATTGTCCGTCCTAGCTCATTCGTGCCGGATTTAACAATGATCGGATAAGACGTTTCCTGATCCAGTCCCCATACTCCTGCCTTTTTGGCTACAGAGCTGAATAGTTCGCGGATGACCGCCGGGCTGACGATACAGCCGATATAGGTCGCTGTTCCCTGACCATAGCGGTTTTGCGTAATTGCTGCATATTTGCCCCAATGCGGGTGATCGTAATAGGCCAATACTTCGGCGGTCGTCGGGGTAATCAGCTCCATCCACGTATCTACCTGATTGTCCTCTGGTGCCACCCCAAAAGGATTATTCTTAAGCGTCACTTTCTTCGGCTCCACGAACAAGCTGTAATGAATGCCGCAGGCTTCGCTAATCACGCCCGGCTGTCGGGACGTTCTCACCTGCACATGCTCGTTGGTAAATCCGCTTCGGAATGTGTATACTACATGACCACCTTTTTCCACATATCGGTTCAGCTTCTCCAGTAGTGCATCTGGGGCAGAATAGAGAACCGGGACGATCAAGAGATCATAGTCGTCAAACGATTCTGTACCTGGATGAACAATATCTGTCCCGATATTCAGTTTATACAACTCGTCATACAAACGACGTACGATGTCATTGTAATTCAACGGACTACTCATATTAAATTTAAACCAGTCAATTGACGTCAATGCTTCGTTGCTGACCAGAATCGCCGTTTTATTTTTTTTTTTCAAGTTGACCAAATGCGGAGACAATCTTGCAAAATCCTTCCCTATGGTCTGTGCTTCCTCATACACTGGATTCGGCTCAAAATCATGGCTCAGCAGACCCTTCCAGTAGGTTTCGAAGGAATTATGGATGGAATGCCAGTGCCAGTATGCCACCATATTGGCCCCTGAAGCCAGATGGCTGAACGCTTGCAGACGCAATTGCCCCGGATAGGGAACCCAGTGGGTAAAAGCCTGCGCTTCCGTTTCTAGCACTAGATAGTTGTTATTTTTCGTCGAACGTGCCACATCGCCACCGAAGGAAATTTCAATACCAGTCAGGTCATCCTGTGATGGATGGTAAATATCCACCCCAGTCACATCAAAGGCTTGCGATGCCGCAAAGTGATCCACGTCTGGCTGAACACCAAAGGAATGACCTCTCCATTCAAAATCAAAGTTTTGCGTAATAAATTGGTCCTCCCGCTTATATTCCTTCACCAGCGCGACCTGCCATGCCAGAAAGTCCGTCACCAGCTTGCGCTGGAATTGGGAAAAGGCTGCGCCCAAACTTCCATTAATCGTTCCGACCACTGAAGGAAAGTCCCCCCAGCTATTGATGCGATTACTCCAATAGTCCAGACCAAATTTGCGGTTTAGCTCCTCCAGCGATTCGAACCGCTCTCGCAGATACTTTACAAATTGCAATTGCACATTAGGCCCACTCGTGTTGTAATGCTTGGTCTCATTATCCGTCTGAAAGCCAATGACCGCCGGATGCTGACTCACCCGTCCGATCAGCTTGCGTATGATTCGCTCGGCATGAAACAGGTACACCGGGTTCGTAATGTCCATAATCTGGCGAGCACCATATTTGCCCGGCCCTTGAGGCGTTGTCGCCAATACATCAGGATGCTCCTTCACCAGCCACGTGGGTACGGCATAGGTGGGCGTCCCCACAATGGCTTCAATGCCCGCCTTATGCATGGCGTCCAGCACCCGATCCACAGAAGTAAAATCAAACACGCCATTTTGCGGTTCATGCGTACTCCAGGTGGATTCCGCAATCCGCACCACGTTGATGCCCGCATCCTTCATCATTTGGATATCCTGGTCCAAACGGTCATATGGCATATATTCATCATAATAGGCAACACCGTACAGTAGCTTTTTCATCAAGTCGTCCTCCAATTAGGTTCATCAGGATTTTGCAAAATTCGATTCCAGCCACTCCGAAGATCGGAGCACTAAGTGCATTCCATATACGGGCTAGTACAAATAGAGTACTGATAATTGAAACAGATATGTCAACATAATCCGCATCACTTTCAAAATGTCTATATATAAGCACTTTCTTTTATATAAAAGCTTATACAATAGCATTTGTAAGCGCTCTTTTATTATAGTTAAATGTTAGATACAATGAGATTGTCTAAGCGGTGTAAAATTTACCCTAATCGAAGGTGATCTGATGATATTAAATCCTGATGTTGATCCATCTCTATTTCATGATTGCCAATGGCTGCCCATTATTGACTGGAATGTGAAATTTTTTGGCGCCCATATTCACCGGGTCCAAGCGGATTGGTGCATGCCGGAGGAATCTCATATCGGTTTTGAAATTGCACTCATTTTAGAAGGTCGTCAGGAAACGATTATGGAAAATAACGTATATTCGGTTGGAGAAGGTGATATTTTAATCATTCCGCCGGGTTTTAAACATGTGAGTCAGTGTGTTTCCCCAAACGGCATGTACTATTTTAGCTCTCATTTTAATGTCGATGATCCATTATTCCGTCAGGAAATGATTAAAAGCAATCAGCTCTTTTTTCCGGCGGGTACTGAAACGAATGCCAAGCTGCAAAAGGTTGTCCATAGCTGGATTGGCATGGTGCGGAAAAGCGGAGAATATACGACAGCAGACCGTTTTCGCATGCAGATTGCCTTATTTGAGCTATTCGGGATATTCTCGCAAATGATATCTACCAGTTTGGAGCCCAGAATTGCGCCTTCATCCGTTCAATATGCCAAGGCCATCATGGAAGCTATTCAATCGAGGTTTAAGCCTTATCGGGAAGATGAATCTGGCGAGCAAGCGTTCCGACTTGAAGATGTGGCGGCTTCTCTCGGGATCAGTCCTGGCTATGCCCAGGAAGTGTTCCGCAAGGTATACGGCTATTCACCACGTCACTATCTATCGGAAACCAAGTTGCATGAAGCTAAGGTGTTGATCCAGCAGCCCAATCTACCACTCAACAAGGTAGCTTCCCTGCTCGGATACTCCAGTCTGGCTCATTTCAGCAGACAGTTCAAGCGCTGGACAGGCACCAGCCCACTTAAATACCGCCAAACGTTAAAACCGATTACTAATGAACAAAGGATTAAGATATAAGGACGGATAGCAAAGGCTCCACCGTGTTATTCAACCCAAAAAAAGAGCGTGACACCGAATATTGCGGCTGTCGCGCTCTTTTGTCTCTATTTTCTACAAGCTGTACCGTTGCCTTAATGATCTAAAATCTTCACCAAGCTCTCATCATTCGGATCACAGCCTAATATCCCCTATATGCTGGTGCACCACATACATCATCCCCATCAGGAATACGGCCAAAGCCAAGTAACCGATGCCGAATTTCCAGCGCGATGATGCGGGTACTTCGTAATACTTATCATTTTCAAACGGAATATAATCAATCCCACACAGCAATCTGAGCTGGTACGCATCCGGCGTCGGTATATGTTCCACACCGTTCAGCCATACATCCTGGACAAGACACTGCTGTGGCAGCAGAAGTGTCTGCTCCACATCCAGACTTTCCATATACACCGTCACATATTGCTGCCCCTCTAAATCCGAGTAGGTATTAAAAGATAATCTGCGCGTGTGCTCCGGTCCAGGCAGCGGATATCCTTGTTCATACAGATGCTGTACGTTCACCAGTGGCTTTTGCAAAAAGGATTGGACCTTAGCCTCTTCTTTATTGCGTTTAACATATTTTTTGTACAAATCGTAGGCAAAGAACGCCCATATCAAGAAAAATAAAAAGGATTTTAAATATACTACGACTACAATTCCACCCAATAGACCCACCAGCCACAGCCAACGCGTCACTGCCGTGGAAATCCGTCCTCCGTCGAGCGGATGAATCGGCAGCAGGTTGATCAGGTTCAGGAAAAAGCCGACATACGAGAGCGCATACAACAGGGGACTGTCTGTTGCATAGGCTCCTGCGTATACTGCCATAGCCCCAATCGTCCCCAGTAACGGGCCGCCCATGGCCACATAAGCCTCTGTCTGCGCATCCAAAGGTTGACGTTTCATGGTGATCAGCGCACCGAGAAAAGGAATAAATAATGGTGCTGATACGGGAAGCCCCTTGCGCTTGGCGGCCAATACATGTCCCAGCTCATGTACAAACAACAGCAACACGAAGCCGACCGCAAATCCCCACGGGTAAATGATCGCATATGTGCTAATCGTTATCGCCATAGATATCAGCGCACCGCCAAATTTACTGAATTTTAAAAGGGCAAGTAACGACTTGCCTTTCAGAAGAAGCAATGCTGCTGCACTACCAAGGTACCATTTGGATGAGCCGGATTTGGAATCGGTCTTTTTCTCTTCATTTTGCAAAAGTATCCGTCTCCTTTCTCTAACACTTCCATTGTATCCTGCTATGTGCAGCTTGTAAAAACTTCTCTACCTTCATTACTGTACAGCGTCTGTACGTTTCATCAATTCAACATACTGAATTAACTCTGCCTTTTGTTGCTCTAAAGTATGAATTCTGTTCGTTAACCCGACAAAAAAAGCTTCAATTTGGTCTCTGATAGCATTGGCCGAATGCCCAGTCCATTCATGCAGACGCCCATATAATACACGTGCCGCTTGTTCATCTGTGCGAAGTTTGGCGAGTAGCCAGGTCAGCTCCTTTTCGGCAAGCAATAGCTCTTCCAGTTCGACCCGTAATTGTCCGTTCAAATTACTGGCCACCTCCTATGTATTCATTTTTCTATATCGTTAGTACCTTGTTATTAGCGTTATTAGCTAATATCTGCCTGGATAAACTGCTCTATTTTGTACTCGAGATTGTAAAGAAATTCATTAGTCGTCCGTAAATGCCACTGACTAAATTCCATCATGGAGGAGTCAAGCTGTGTTACAATCGGCTGCAACCGCCGACTCTGACTACTGTGCAAATAGCGTGAAAGCCTGGCTCTGACACGTTGGAAATCTGCATCACATTGTTGTGCATTCGCCTTCCATTTTTCAGCTACAGCGAGTAGATGCTCCGGCATGACTTGAATCGTACCTGCTGAAGCAGATGTTGCCGCCGTTACCAGCGCTGCCTTTTGGAATTGAGTTAAGGTCTGTCCTAATTGATGTATCCAGCCGTCCACCGTTTCCATTAGGTTAAAGTCAGATGGAATACGCGGAGATTCCGCGATTCGTTCGCCTGTTACAGGATCATATAGCGGGTTGGATACATAGCCATTCTTATCAAACTTATAATGATTGAGTGAGTGATAGGAAGGCCCACCCAACGTGTTGTCCACTCTCTCTTTTAGTCCTAAGCCTTCATTAGCTGTTTGATAATTATTGTCAATATGGTAGGAAGCTCCTACGTGAAGATCGTACCCTCCCCCAATAAAGCTAGCTATCATATCACTGGGATGCAGAAAATTCGTAATTTGATGGTCAAACTCACCATTTTCTGCTTTCTCTCTGTACTCCGGTGTCAGACTGGAAATGACCGAAGGCGCACAGAATGTAACCGCATTTAACCCTGTATAAGCAGCTACATATTGTGCATTCCCTCCTCCCAGCGAATGTCCAGTTAGCGAGAAGTTGTAGTTTTTGTACTTGTTTTGTATATCCTTCGCATAGTCCTCTGCCTGATAGAACTGGTTCGAGCTGCCGAACAAAGCCTTATCTACGCTTTTTTCTTTCTCTCCCATCCAGTTGTTAAACGCCGTGAACCCTAAAGCGTCGTCCATTTTTTTCATTTTTTCATTATATTCATCTGAATGAATATTCAAGCTACCGTGAATTTTGCGGTTAATTTCAGGAAGTGCAAGAGTCACATCGTTATACAGATCCTGTGGATCATCCGTTTCCGTCCCACGATAGGCGATAACGGCCTGTTCCGTTTCTTCGTTGTAAAATGTGACAGCGGCAAGTCCCGAATCCTCGCGATCGAGCGTGTCTAACACTTTCCAGCCGGGGAGTTCTTCTGATGGTTCAGCACCTTTTTTCATTTTTTTATAGGCCATTTCAGACATTATTTTATAAGTTTCGTCACTTACTTGAAGTGAACTCATACTATTTACACTCCTCTGATCTAGTGATTTTTCTTTTTATCTTGAAAGCCTGGATAAGTCCCATTTTCAATAAGCACCTTTTTTAGCTCGGGACTTATAGCAAAATTCGAAGTTTCCTGATTTTCATAGTTTACAGAAATCGTAAAATCCTCTTCTGCATGACCTATTACATTGCCACTTATATCTACCTTGTTTGTTACATAAGGAGGAAATTTTTTTGCATATGTGATTTCAACGTCTAGTTCGTATTTTTCCTTCAAATATTGAACAGCCGTAGCTTTCGCCTTACTGATCAGTTCAGCATCTTCGTCTTTATTCACCTTGTGGCATCCTCCCAGTATTAAAATAAGGGCTATCAACACCATCATTCCTTTTAGATATCGGTGACTGATCCTAATCATCCCTTTCATATGCGTAACATCCATTTTATATCCACAAAATCCCTTTTATAAATTGTACCTTTTCTTTCCAAAGACAATCAATACGCCATAAGACATGGGATAGGGTTAAGTCTACGGTATCAAATCGGTGTGGAAACCTTCCGTTCTTAGCTGATAAGTTTTATTTCTCGTATAATATCATCCATATTTTTCAATTACATTCCCCACATGTCCATCCTCCTGTCTGTTCTGTTATCATGTAAGAAAACGGAATAACCCAGGAAAGGATTACGAACCATGAGTTTTGAACTTACCCGACGAGCCATCAGACAACTATGCAGTCAAGCCGCTTATGACGACGGGGATGCCTATTACCGGGCCAAAAGAGTGGCCTTTACACAAATAGATCATGATGAAGGGGTATACGAAGCTACGGTCAAAGGAAGCAGCTTTTATGCTGTTGCGGCGATGATCCGATCCAATGGAAGTATCCGAGCAGAATGCACCTGTAGCACATTTCAGAACACCGGTCGATATTGTAAACATATCGCAGCTGTTCTCCTTAACGCCCATGATATACGCCGTGGAAAGAGTCTGTCTGTGCGCTCCTATGCCTCCAGACTTCATCCCGGTACTGCCCCAGATACAGCAGGAAGCATGGATTCAGACGGGATGTACACATCTACAGATGCTTCATATGATCACACTGCTAGAACAGCACGATCCTCTGACATCACACAAGGCGATCTCCAGCTGACCGACAGCATGTTAAAGCTATTTGGCCGCAAGCGACCGCTTCGCAGCACACCAACCCTACTGGATACTCGCGCGGTCTTGGATTTTCAGTTCGTGATCCGACCTTTTGCCTACGGTTACCAAAAATATATGTTTGGTGTGGAAATGAAGGCCGGTCCCAAACGATTATATATCGTCCAGAAAATCCGTCCGTTTCTGCAGAGTATCGACCGTGGGGATAGCTACATGTTCACGAAAAGCTTCTCATACGAGCCTGAGCTGTACCGCTTCCGACCTGAACATGACGCTATTCTCCAGCAATTATCCCAGGTGTGCCACCATGAGCGTATGATTCGGGAAACCTCAGGCACGTATTCATCTTCCAGTAGTCATATGAGCGGCGAGCGAATGCTCCTCATCCCGCCTGCGGCTTGGGAAAAGCTGCTCCCCTTGCTGACAGCAGCACAGGGCGTCTACTTTGAAATTCACGGAAACATGAACGAGGGTATTCCCCAGTCCGACCTGATGCTTCCGCTGCAATTTGAATTTGATGAGGCTGAGGCCGAAACCGAAGGCTACCAGCTAAGCATACAAGGATTGGATGACTTGACCATCATGGAAGACTATGGTGTCGTCATTGCCGATGGCAAGCTTGTCAAACAGAAAGCCGACCCCTTACGGCGTTTGTCCGAGCTAAAACGGATGGTAGAAGTACATCACAGGCGAAAAGTTCAGATCGCGCCAGAGCAGATGGAATCTTTTATGGACAAGGTTGTACCCGGGTTAATGAAGCTCGGACGTGTTCATATAACACGTTCCGTCTCAGATCGGGTCACACAGCAGCCATTGAAGGCCAAGCTGTATCTGGACCGAGTAAGAGACAAGCTGCTGGCAGGGCTGGAGTTCCAATATGGGGATATCATCATCAACCCGCTGGAAACAGATGCACGAACGCCTGGTAACGACCGAATTCTGATACGTGATGGAGAACAGGAGCAACGGATTTTGGAGCTGATGGAGCATAGCTCCTTTGCCAGAACAGACAGCGGATATTTTATGGAAGATGAAGATGCAGAGTATGATTTTTTGTACCATACGGTTCCGCAACTGGAAAAGCTGCTGGACGTCTATGCTACAGGTGCAGTCAAAGCAAAAATAAACAATACTCTGCCTACCCCAAGGATACGCGCGGAGTGGGATGAACGTACAGATTGGCTTGAATTTAAATTTGATATGGAGGGCATACCGGAACCGGAAATTCGCAAACTGCTCAAATCGTTAGAGGAAAAACAGAAATATCACCGTCTGCCGAATGGTGCCTTGCTGCCGCTGGAAACAGAGGAATACAAGGAATTGATTCGGTTCATGAATGAAACAGGTATCCGCAAAAGTGATCTGGATGCAGCCCAAATTCGTGTTCCCGTCACGCAAGGACTGTACTTAATTGATCCTCACGATCATGGGAAAAACCTGACTTTGGGTAAAACCTTTCGCCAGCTACTGGAAAATATACGCAACCCAGACCATCTCGACTTTCCAGTTCCAGACATGCTTGCCCCAATCTTAAGAGATTATCAGGTTTACGGCTTTCAATGGCTTAAGACATTGGCGCATTACCGTTTTGGGGGCATTTTGGCAGATGATATGGGGCTGGGTAAAACGCTGCAAAGTATCGCCTTCCTTGTCTCAGTATTGCCGGAAATCCGCAACCAGCAGCTTCCAGCCATGATCGTGTCCCCTGCATCACTGGTGTACAACTGGCGGAATGAGCTGGAGAAGTTTGCTCCACATATCCGCGTTACTATCGCAGATGGCAGCCCGGAAGAACGCGGCCGGATCATACGGGATGCCGCCAGTTATGACGTCGTCATTACGTCCTACCCGCTGCTACGACGCGATGCAGATGTGTACAGCAAGCCATCGTTTCATACGCTCATTCTGGACGAGGCACAGGCTTTCAAAAATCATGCCACCCAGACGGCACAGGCTGTTAAGGATGTAAAAGCTCGTTACCGTTTTGCCCTGACAGGAACGCCAGTAGAAAATACGTTGGAAGAGCTGTGGTCCATCTTTGACGTTGTATTTCCTGCGTTATTTCCCGGCGGGAAAAGAGCGTTTCACAACCTGCCTCGAAATGTGATTGCCAAGCGGGTTCGTCCTTTTTTGCTGCGCCGTCTCAAGAGTGATGTCCTCAAGGAGCTGCCGGAAAAAATCGAATCCGTGCAGGTATCCCGGCTTCTGCCAGATCAGAAAAAGCTGTATACGGCCTATCTGGCCAAGCTCCAGCATGAAACGTTAAAGCATCTCAACGAGGAAGGATTTCAGAAAAATCGGATCAAAATTCTCGCAGGTCTAACCCGGCTTCGTCAGCTCTGCTGTCATCCTGGCTTGTTCATCGAAGGATATACGGGAAGCTCCGCCAAATTTGAACAGCTGTTGGAGATCATTACGGAATGTCTCAGCTCCGGGAAACGGATGCTCATTTTTTCACAGTTCACCACGATGCTTCAAATGATCGGACGCGAGCTTGCTCGAGAAGGAGTGTCCTACTTTTACCTGGATGGGCAGACTCCCGCTCTGGAACGAGTCGAACTGTGCGATCGCTTCAACGAAGGAGAACGCGAGCTGTTCCTGATTTCCCTAAAGGCAGGAGGTACTGGCCTGAACCTCACCGGCGCAGATACAGTCATACTGTATGATCTATGGTGGAATCCCGCTGTAGAGGAGCAGGCTACCAACCGTGCACACCGAATGGGCCAGAAAAAAGTCGTGCAGGTTATTCGTCTCGTCGCCCAAGGCACAGTAGAGGATAAAATGTATGAACTGCAACAAAAAAAGAAAAACATGATCGACCAGGTCATTCAGCCGGGGCAAGAAACCCTTTCGGCACTGACCGAGCTGGAGATTCGCGAACTGCTCATGATCTAGCTAATTCCACATGCACAAAAAGGTCCAATCACGGTAGAAATCTTCCCGTATTGGACCTTTTTGCTTCTAATATGATTGTTTGGATCGAGCAGATTAATCCTGTTTTAATACTCTAGGTTCAATGGGAACCAGGTTAGACTCAATCTGGGTGCGCTGAGGCTCATACCATTCAGGCAGCATCAGCTTGTGCCCCAACTCATTCAATTCCTCATCCACCGTAAATCCGGGCGGATCGGTTGCGATCTCGAATAGAATACCGCCTTGCTCGCGGAAGTATACGGCATTGAAGTATTGGCGATCTACAATGCCACTAGTCCCAAAACCCTGCTGGTGAACCCATTCGTTCCACGCTTGATGCTCCGTATCATCCTGCGCGCGCCAGGCAATATGGTGAACCGTACCGGCACCGCCATTCCCCCACGGGACATCTTTGACCGGAATATCGATCAGGTTGCCCAGATCACCTGTCGTCTGATAGCGGATGTAGCCTGCATTTGCGTCTTCTCCGATGAGAGTCATCCCCAGGACGTTCTCCAACACCCCTTGCGTATGTTTGGAATCCGCACTGTACAGTACCGCCCCGCCAAAGCCCTTGATCGCTTTATCCGTAGGCACACCCCCGGCTGTCCACGTGTTCAACGGGCCACCTTCCCGCTCCACCAACTCCAGATGTAAGCCCTCGTTGTCTCGGAACTGGATGAATGACTCGCCAAAACGATTATCCTTCGTGAAAGATACCTTCAAGCTGTGCAGACGGTTTTCCCAGTATTCCAAAGCACCGGATGGCACGACATACGTCGTAATCCCAACCTGTCCGCCTCCAATCTTACCCTTGCGTGTACCCGGAGCTGGAAAAAAAGTAATGATTGTTCCCGGGCTGCCCTCTTCATTACCAAAGTACAAATGGTATACTTCTGGAGCATCAAAGTTGATCGTCTTTTTAATCAATCGCAGACCAAGTACGCCTGCGTAAAAATCAACGTTGCCCTGCGGGTCGCCTGCAAAGGACGTGATATGGTGAATTCCAGCGGTTTTCAATGACATCTTTATCACTCCTTCATTAACATGTTGATTTATTTACACAAATGATTTACAAATTTCAAAATCCATTGTAGCTGACAAATTGTCCAACCGGCTTGCGGTATCCCCGTGCCCGCTGACCCGATTCGTCCTCTTTACCCAAGGTAATCATCATCACCGGTACAAATTGCTCTGGAATATTCAGTACTTCCTGCACCTTCGCCGGATCAAAACCGATCATCGGGCATGTATCCCAGCCTTTGTCCTTGGCAATCAGCATAAATTGCATAGCCGACAGGCTGGCATTACGGATCGCTTCTTCTCTCTGGAAGACAGGTCCCCGCTCGCGATAAAACTGAGTTACCGATTCCACTGTACTATCATATTCCTGCTTGCTCAGGACACCTAAATTCAGGAATCCTTCGTTGAGGTCAGCTACCTTGGTATAAGCTTCTGTATCCCCCAACACTACAATGGTCGCCGAAGCCGTTAATATTTTATACTGCTTACTTGCCTCATCATGCAGTCTTTGTTTGGTATCCGCATCCTGCACTACGATATAACGCGCATGCTGTAAATTAAAAGCCGATGGAGCAAACTTCACCAACTGAAATATTTCTTCTAGTTCTTTTGCATCTATAGTAACATCAGGAATAAATTTAGAAGCTGATCTTCTCTCTTGAATAATATTCACCAGTTCGCTCATGTTAAGTTCCACTCCTTGATATTATTTTCAAATGAATTATCTTTAAATTAAGAATATATCTATTTGTGATTTCTGTCAAGTAAAACTATAAGTATTTTTGGATACAAAAAAAGGGCTTCACTCAGCCCTTTACAGATCCGTTGCCCGTATTCTCATCGTAATCGCTTCACGTTGCGCTTTGGTTAAGCTCTTGAAGACCAGCTCATACGAATGGTCGATCATGCTGTACAAATCCTCCAGTGGGAAGGTAGCATCAACCTCAATCGTATTCCAATGCTTTTTATTTAAATGATAGCCTGGCTTAATCGCCTTGTTTTGTTCACGCAAATTTACCGCAATGACTGGATCACATTTCAAGGATACATGGCTAATACCATCCTTTTCAGTCAGGAGAGCAAACATCTTGCCCCCTACTTTGAGTACCAGGGGATCAGCACCAAACGGGTAATCCTTAACGGCCTCTTTTTGGCTCAAACCATATGCTACAATTTGCTCAAACACCAGCCTTCTCTCCTCTGTTCCGAGTTATTTGTTCTACGAACCTACCTATTTGCGCCCTATTATATCACCTTCATACGCTACATATACACTAAGTCCGTGCTACATTTAGGGGAACTGTGCTAAAGGTGAACCACTACGGATACCGTCGCACACACTGTTCGGATTGGCTCTATATGGGACAGGATAGCTGGTTCGCGAAAAATAATAATGACTACTGTTAGGCGCAATAAGGTAGCGCCTATTTTCCTCTTAATTCACTTCATCCCCCTTTAATCATCCATGTAAAAAAGTGTTTTATTTATATAAGCTTATACGGAAGCGAAAGCTTTTTTAAGCGGCAAAAAATAAATAAAGGAGATTTTTTTCGTGAACTCAAACACTGCTCTTATAAGAAAAGGCGGTGCAAATGTGTCGTCTTCCAAACGTCTCCCGTGGGTCGGGTTGCTGGCTTTAGCCATGGCGGGATTCATCTGCATTCTTACAGAAAGCCTGCCTGCTGGATTACTGCCACAAATTGCACAGGATCTAGGGGTCAGTTCATTAAGATTAGCGGGGCCTTTGCCGATGCTTTCAGACTGCACGCTCGATACTTCCGATCTATGTAAAATTGTAAGCATTACGAATTAAACTCAATATAGTCAAAGAGCGTTAACCTGCCAACACGAAAAACGGACGCTGTCCTTGAAGAGACGGCATCCGTGTGAATATAAGAAGCGCTTTAGATCGAAAAGCTCGTTTTCTTCAATTCTTCCGTGCTGAACAGAATATCGTAATCCTTGATGTCTTCCCGCCGAACAAATTGCTCCGCAACTTTCCGAACAGACGCTTCATCGGGTCCATGAATCATGGCGTATAAATTATACGGCCAATCGGGGTGCGTCCGGCGCTTGTAGCAGTGGCTGACTTCCGAATAATCGGCCAGCCTTTTTCCTGCCTCAGGTATATGCTCCTCAGGAAGTACGCAGATGAACAGGCCATTTGCTGAAAATCCCGCTTCCCTATGCTTTAGAACGGCTCCGATTCGTTTGAGTGCTCCTCCTGCCTGCAGTGCCTGCAAGCGCAGAAACACCTCTTCCAAGCTGCAACCTGTCTTATTGGCAATCTCGGTATACGGTTCAGTTGACAACGGAAGATCTCCCTGCAGTTCGCGGATCAGCTGCACATCCGTTATTTCTATTTTGCATGGTTCCTGTTTGGAGGTTGCGACTCCATTCAAGTTCGGGCTGGGTGTAATGGCTGATGCATCAGCCGTTTCTTCCATATTCAGAAAGACCTTTAGTTTGAATAATTGCTCGGAGGGAAACTCATATAGCAGCGGCCCTCCCGCCGCTTCACGGATCGTTTCAAGAATAGCCCCCCGTTCTTCCTCGGTCCGGGAAGTCAGCGTGAACCACATATTGAGCCTGCTGCGCCGGCGGTAGTTATGGGTTACGCCTCTATACCTGTTGATGACAGCAGCGGTCTGGTAAAAAAGCTCCTCCCTGACTGCCATCGCATACAAACAGCCTCTAAATCCCAGTCCCGCCGGATTAAACACCCCGCCGATCCGCCGGATGAATCCCTCTTTCTTCAGCCTTTCAAGCCTTTGAAGCACATCTTCCTGGCGTAATTCCAGTTCCTCCGCAATGGCATTCCAAGGGCGTCTGACCAGAGGAAGCCCGATTTGCAGCCGATTCAGCAGCTTCCGGTCGTTCGAATCCAGGTCCACTATTCCCACCTCCCCAGCTTACAGCGCCGCCGATCTTTTGTAACACCACGGCTCTTCGGCCATGAAGTTGCCGCCGCTGTAATAGTACGATCTCGCCCGGCAGCCGCCACAAATGCCCACATCGGGGCAGGAGCCGCATTCTCCTTCATATTTCTTGAAGTCCCTTAAATCCCGAAACACCGGATTATCCCGCCATATTTCATCAAAAGGCTGCTCGCGAACATTCCCCACCTTGACCGGCAGGTACGGACAAATATGCACCTCGCCATTCGGCAGCACAGAACAATAGGAGACCCCGGCCAGACAACCGCGCGTGTACCGCATTTCCAGCCCCATGCTCTTGGCAAGCGGCATGAACTGGGGAGCGCATGTCGGTTTGATTTCAAGGGATGTTGACTTCTGTTTGGACAGAACACTGCGCAGAACCGAGTAATACCGTTCCCGCTTCAGCCCGTCTTCTTCGATATGGACGGCCCGTCCGGTCGGGACGAGAAAGAACGGGTGCAGAGAGGACACATGAAGCTCCTCGGCAAGCTGGGCAACCTGCACGAAGTCATCCATATTTCCCTCGGTCAGCGTCATGTTAATCTGCACTCTCAGCCCGGCTTCCCGGGCATAACGAATGCCCTCCAATGCTTGCTGCCAGCCTTCTGGCGCATTCCTGAACCGGTTGTGATACTCAGGCGTGGCGCTGTCTATGCTGATCGCAATGCCCCCCAGCCCTGCTTTTTTCAGCTCCGCAGCTTTGGCAGCGGTCAGAAGCGTGCCGTTGCTGCCAAGTGCGGGACGAAGGCCGATAGACGAGGCATACGCGATCAATTCGCAGAGATCTTCACGGATCAAGGGCTCGCCGCCGCTGAATATGAGAAGCTTGAATCCAGCCTGCTTGATCTGATCAATGAGCCGGATGCCTTCCTTCGTGGTTAGCTGGTCTTCTACAGACGATGTCGGCCCCGAGTCGCGATAGCAGTGTTCGCAGTATAAATTGCATTTCTTGGTCACATTCCAGGAAACGAGCATGCGTATTCAGCCTTCCTTTCCAGTGTTATACGATTCCAATTTCACGGTCACTTAAATAACAGGATGGGTCCTCCGCCCAGAAATCACCGCTTACCGAAGCCCGGGCCCGGAAATTCCCGTTACAGATATCCAGCCAATTGCATTCTCTGCAGCGTCCCTTTAGCAGCGGTTTACGGTCGCGCAGGCCGACCATTAGCGGATGAGCGGCATCACGCCAAATCTCGCTGAATTTCTGCTTGCGGATATTACCGATTTCGATATCTCTCGTGAACTGATCGGGATAGACGTTGCCGTGCCAATCCACGCAGCCGATGGCTATTCCGGAACGGTTGCCGCCGTTTCTCTGAAGCAAGCCAAGCAGTTCAGCTGCGCGCTCCGGGTCGCGCTCCATCATCCGCTGGTATAAGTAAACGCCATCCGCATGGTTATCAACGGTGAGCAATTCCACCGGTTTGCCTTTGCCATGCAGGTCCACCGTTTTAGCCATAATCCGGTCAAGAGCATGCCGGGATTGTTCATGGGTAACATCCTCTTGCTGCAGGGCGCTCCCGCGGCCGGAATAGACGAGATGGTAGAAGCAGGCCCGAGGAATATTTTCCCGCTCGATCAAATCAAGGACACCATCCAAGTCTTCATATGTATGTCTGCTGATCGTGAACCGGACCCCTACCTTCTGGCCGATGACCAAGCAGTTTCGGATACCCTGAAGCGCCTGCTTAAAGGCTCCTTTTCGCCCGCGAAATTCATCATGGCGCTCTTCCAGCCCATCCAGGCTTACACCGACATATTTAACCCCTGCTTCTTTTAGCATCTTCGCTCTGTCCATGGTAATCAATGTGCCATTGGTCGATACTACCGGCCGAAGCCCTTTGCTTGACGCATAAGAAATCAGCTCATAAATATCTTTGCGGATCAGAGGCTCTCCACCGGAAAAAAGCAGTACCGGCACTTGGAAGGCGGCCAGATTATCAATAAATACCTTAGCTTCCTCCGTCGACATTTCATCGGGATCATGGGCAGGACAGGCATTCGCATAACAATGTTTACAGGTTAAGTTGCAAGCCCGTGTCGAATTCCATACGACGACAGGCCCTCTGCCCGCGGAAACGCCATGAGGTTTGTGGCCCGGCTTAATGGTATAACGAAGATCATCGCCTTCTCCCTTCATACCGGTAAGTAGTTTCGTTACATTAATCATTTTCGTTCCCTCATCTCCCTATAATTAGATACCAGTTCTTTTTATCTTAAGATAACTTGTGAGAATAAGGATATGCGCTATTATCTTGCTCTCGCGCCGCATTAATGCTTGGGTCTGCAATAAGAAGAAACGTCTGACGGCGTCTTATTAGAGCTTATGCTTCCGAAGTAGCGATATGAGTATCGCTTTTAGGTACGTTTACCCGTAATGCTGCGGGTATCAAAAAGGTCGTGGCCGAAATGATTTTTTCTTACAGCTGAAAAAGTGCTAGCAGGTTTCACGGTTACACACAGCCATGACATTCAGCGTGAAATTTGGCAAAAGTATATATTTGTTGCCAGCATGAGCGGAACACTTCTGGCATTGGCCTATCGTAATATGTCATATCCGATACTTGAAACGGTGTATGCCCGATTAAAGGTCTATGAGCGTTTGCTGGACACAACTAATATTAGATAACTGGTGAATTCCTGCCGTTGAATATGTAGTAGGTGGCCATTCAAATAAGCAGATCCTTCTATGATGAAGGATCTGCTTTGGATTTTCCTATACCTGTCCTCTGCATGCTTGCTCAAGCCCTTGAAGTAATGCCTCCATTTCCTGTCTAGTTTCAGCGTTTGTAATGATGCCTTCTGAGTTCAGCTTTAATGTGATATGCGGAATAATGACCTTTCCATTCTCCACAATCTCTGCATTGATCATTTGCAATGTGAGCAGCAGCGAGGCATGCGCCAGATGGCCGCCCATAGGAGACGGTGACGCGCTAATGACCGCTGTTGGTTTATTTACAAATTCACCTGAAGATACGAGCCAATCCAAGGCATTTTTCAAAGCACCCGGCACCCCATTTCCATATTCCGGTGTACAGATCAGCACTCCATCCACTTGTTTCAATTGTTCCCGTAGCCCTCTTACGGAAGCTGGCCCCTCATCTACATCCAAGTCAGGGTTAAAATGCGGGAGATCTTCCAACCCATCATAGACTGTGAACATCATATTTTCAGAAGCCAGCCCCATAGTAGCCTTCATAAGTGCTGTATTGGAGGACTTTTGACGAAGGCTACCCGATATAGCCAATACCTTAATTTTCTGTTCCAACCGTATCATCTCATTTCTCCGAACTTGATCTGATCTTGCATATTCAGTGTACTATAGCTAACAAGAGAATTAAAAAGTGGATGAGCGTCAGCGATTTTTCCTGTGAACAAAAGGGCAATAAAAAAATGCCTGCGGTTTCGCAGGCATTTGTGATATATCAATAGTCACTATACTAGGGCGGAATCTGTATTGCTGAATCAAGTATCCTTCTCTTGCTTGCGTTTTATCCCAATCAGATCAAGGAAGAAAACAAACAACGGAATACCTACAATCAAGCCCCAAATTCCAATCAGATGCTCAGAGAAAATAAGTACGACAAAGGTAAAGAAGATCGGTAAATTCGTTTTGGATGACATCAGCTTCGGATTTAAGAAATAGGCCTCAATCGCATGAATCACCACGATCAATATAACCAGATAAATTACATATTGAATGCCACCGACACTGAAAGCGATCAGGCCGAGCGGTGCCAGTGAGATAAACACACCTGCCACCGGAACCAATCCCAGTACGAAAATGATGAGCGCAAGACCGAGCAGATTAGGGAAGCCCATAATCCAGAGCGCAATCGTGGTCAATATACAGTTAATAAGTGAAATCAGCAGTTGAGCCTCCAATACCTTCCCGAACGTACCCAGGAACATACGGCCGAAATGACCCACTTCCTTGAAAAACCAGCCCAGCTTGCTATCTACAAACGTAGCTGTAAAGCGTGTAATATAGGATTTTTCCATCAGGAAGAACAAGCTCAAAATAATTGACACCAGAAGTTGTGTTCCCAATTGACTGACCTTCATCACTGCACTCAGGCCAGGCTCAAATAGCCGCTGAACATTCAGTGTGTCCATAAATTCGATAATCGTTTCGTTCCATTGATTACGATCAGGATACATATACGCTTGCTGAATCATGAGATACACCTGCTTGACCTGTACAATGATTAGCGGCACCATTCGGTAAACGCCCCACACCATAATCAGGATCAGCAGACCATACACCAGTAGCAGTACGACCATTGACGGTACATTGACGAACCGCTTGACCAGCTTATTCACTCCGTTATATATACTGCCAATCAAGATCGTAAGCAGCAGTGTTAACAACATAATATTCATCATGCTTCTTAACATAAACAACAGCAAAACGATTATCGCAAGGACGGCTACCCGCCTGACGCCCGCATGATTCATCCAGTTTCTTACCATTCGTCTTTATTCCCTCTCTCCCACTTGACTGTCAACTTTGCAATCTTCCTGAGCATCAACTTTCTCTTTTTAACAATTTACTGTTAGCGATCAATAGAGAACCTACCATGACTAGGATAGCAATAGACCACCAGAATGTATTTTTAGCATCATCATGATCTACAATAATGAGCCTGATGACAGCCGTGATCCCAATATAGATAAAATAACGTAATGGAAAATGAAAATTGGTTTTAAAGTACTTAACTATTAATGCTATGAATTCAAAGTACAAGAAAAACACAAGCAACTCTTCCGTGAATTCATAGTAATTTTTGTCGCCCTCTGCGTACAAAAAAACATAAGAAAAAATGGACCATGTTTCTTTTAGCAGTAAGAAGCTTAAAATCAGCCCGACCAGAAATAGCGAGATATTTAAGATCATTTGCAGAAAACCAGGTAACTTCTCAATATACTTCATTAATGCATTCAATACAGATCCCCTCACTGGTTGTACAGTATCTTTATTTATATTATCGGTGGTATACGTGAAAAATGCTACATTACTTTTGGGGTCACCTTAATGAAAGTTTATATTCGCCCCTGCAATATAACCAATAGAGATAAAGATAAGCGTCCATATCAGAGAACCTGCGCTTGCCACCAGCATATATTTTCGGACAGGCATCGCACTAATGCCCGACAAATAGCTTGTCGCATGTCTGACTCCTGGGATAAAATAACCGAACAAAATGGTCCACAACCCAAAGCGCGCAAACCACCCCTTAACTCTTGCAAATCGCTTCGGTGTCAATCCAACCCACTTGCCGTGCTTATCCACCAAGGGCTGGCCCAGCTTTTTGCCTAGCGTGTAGCTGATCATCATCCCTGTCATTGCACCGATGAAGCTGACTAAGATAGACACCGAATAATTCAGTACCATAATAGAAGATAAATAGCCGACAAACACCATAATAATTTCATCTGGAACCGGTAGGCCAATAATCCCAAGAGCAAGAAGAGCAAAAATAGCGATATATCCGTATTGTGTAATCATGCTGATGGCCCATTCCATAGGAGCGCCACCTCCTGACCGATTATTTTTTGAAGGACGGGAAGGGAATACGGCTAACCATCAGGAACGACAGCACTACCATTAACGCAAGCAACAACCCCGGCTTCAAATGCTCACTCCATAAAAACATAAAGGACAAAATCACTCCCGCCGCCGTAATCGGCATACCCACAAAGCCTTTACTAAAAGCCATTAGGTTGAATCTTGCCAATCTTACCGCACCACATATGACAAACAAAACAGCCACAAGTGGTCCTACCCAATGGGTATCTCCCAGCTTGTATAACAAGATCAAGAAAGCAGGGGCAACCCCAAATGAGACCACATCCGCCAGCGAATCGAGCTGTTTGCCAAAATCACTGGAACAATGCAGCAGCCTTGCCAGTAAACCGTCTAATACATCCCATAAAGCAGCCACCACCACGAGAATAAAGGCGGTCATGTATTGCTCATGAATCGTGAAATACAGGGATAAGACCCCTGCCCCCAGGTTTGCAATCGTGCATAGTGAGGGCAACCAATTCCATTTCATACTCTTAACTCCTTTGCCATAACTTAGCCTCCGAATATAACAACAAAACGGACGCCGTCCTTGGTATTCTCCACCTTAAAGTGGAATTCGTGCAAATCCAAAATTCGTTTGACGATCGACAGCCCGAGCCCTGTCCCACCTGTCTGGCGGCTTCGGGACAGCTCAGCCCGGTAAAAGCGATCCCATATCTGCTCCAGTTGATCATCAGGAATGGTCTCACCTTTATTTTCAATGGAAAAGGAACTGATTTCCCCATCACCTTCGATACGAATCGTGATTGAGCTTCCTTCCTCAGCATGTCGTATGGCATTGACAACAAAGTTGATAATCACCTGTTCCATCCATCCTACATCGGCATGGATCGGCATCTCATTGGCGGGGATAATGACTACTTCCAGCTTTTTCTCCTTCAACAAATGGAATAGCTTGTCCACGACCTCCTCCACCAGCTCACTCAAGATAAAGGTCATCTTGCGAAGCTTGAGAGTACCCGATTCCAATTTGGCGAGGTCCAGCATATCTTTGACCAATCGCTCCATTTTGTCCGCTTCCTCTACAATGACTTTCATATAATGATCCTGCTTCCCGGCGCTAACCCCATCTTGTAATCCTTCTGCGAAGCCTTTAATGATACTCAGCGGAGTTTTCAGTTCATGAGAAGCGTTGGCAAAAAAGTCTTGTTGCACAGCCTCCATCCTCTGCTTCTGTTCCATATCCTCCACTAATTGCTGATTGGCCTCCTGAAGCTCGCGCAAAGCGGTGTCCAGGTTCTGGGACAGGGTATACATGCTGTAGGACAAGCTGCCCAGTTCATCATTCTGCCGGATTGGTGTATGGGCTGTAAAATCGAGCTTAGCCATCCGCTTGGCGGTATTATTCAAAGCAATGAGCGGGCGGGTCACCATCCGAGAATAGAACAGAGACAAAATTAGAATGAGTGCAAATCCTCCGATCCCTAAGTACAGATAAAACCAGCGCAAAGCCTCATTCGTCTCACTGATTTCCTGCAACGATGTCACAGTGAACAGGAGGTCGATCTCGCCTGTGCTCTGACGAACAGGATGGACTATAACTGCATTGCGTACCCCTGTCCAAGGTTCCGTCCAATCTTCCTCCAACACTTCGAAATTCTTAAGCTTCTCCAGATGCGACTGTGATAAAGGGAACCATTCCTCCAGCGCACTAAACAGTAAACCTTGTCGCTGACTCCATGTTTTCAGATCCGGCAGTACAATCTCTGTCACCGTACCGGAAAACCTTACACTGCCACCTGTGCTTGCCTCTTCCAAAGTTGATCCTATACTTTTGAAGCCAAGCTTCTGTATGCCGGTTGGATAAATTAAATTGGCGGAGGATATGCCTTCCGTTCCCAATCCCTCACCTTCAACCGTTACCGTATCGCCAGGCTGAATCCGGGCAGCTCTCAGCTCATCTCCATACTCACTCATAAACAGAGACAGCGATATTTTAACGATTTTACCATCTGCTTTTCTTACATTGATATGAAACGCATCATCCAGCTTTACTTTGCCGTCCAGCGTTACAATCGCCAACTGGTTTTTATTTTGAAGCATAAAACGAGCTGCCTCACGCGAAACCCTGCCCGATCCCCAAGCCTCCTGGACATAACTTTGACCGAAGCTTTGCAAACGACTTTCCACACGCCCAATCTTCTGTTTCTGATAAAAATTTTCAAAAAACAACAATTGACTTAAAATCACCATACCGTAAAAACACAGGAAAAACACAACCGTCATAATGAACAACTTAAAGGTAACTCCCCGTTTGTTCATTCTTCCTCCTCAAACCTGTAGCCAGTACCAAAAATAGTGCGGATATGGCGTGATTCACGGCCCAGCTTACTTCTCAGCTTTTTGATATGCGTATCGACAACTCGTGTATCTCCTTCAAAGTCGATGCCCCACACTCGGTTCAGTATCGCATCCCGTGAAATAACGATGCCTTTATTATGTATAAGCAGCCGCAGCAGCTCATACTCCTTGGGCGTCAGTTCGACTTCCGCCTGATCCACCTCAAGCCGATGAGCCATCGTGTTGAGAATGGCACTACCGAACCGCAAGATATGCGACTCTGGCTGCACATGTCCTTCCACCCGTTTCATCAGCGCGTTCGCGCGAGCAATCAGCACCTTGGGGCTGAATGGTTTGGTCACGTAATCATCGGCTCCTAGTTCAAAGCCTAATATTTTATCATCATCACCGGATTTGGCTGTCAACAAAATGATCGGCACACCTGAACGGCTGCGCACCTGGCGGCACACCTCCCAACCATCCAGTTCCGGCATCATAATATCGAGTATAATCAGGTCAGGCTGCACCGAATCAAACCAGATAAGTGCATCTTTTCCATTGCCTGCTTCATAGACTTCCCAATTATTTTGTTTAAAATAATCCGCAATCACTTCACGAATACGTATTTCATCCTCGACAAGAAGAACTCTTTTCTTCAATCGACTTCCCTCTTTCGGTCATTCTAGGACACCAGTATATCAAAGACATGTGTTCTTTATGTGTTCTTGACACTTCTTATCAGCAAAAGTTCTCATCCGCAAATTTCACCTTGGATTAGGGCAAATTTGTCATCGCTCAGACCATCTCTTCCTCTAAGATCCTACCCTATAATAAGTTGAGATACAAAAAGCCTGACAGGAGGGTAACACATGAGCAATCAAACCATTCAGTGGTTTTCCACTTCCAAAGCTAAAGCTTGGCAATCCCAAGCTCACCATTTGACCGATACCCAAGAGAGTGCCAACCTAATCCTTACAGGAGAAACATATCAGCTTGTAGAAGGCTTTGGTGGCTGTTTTAATGAATTAGGTTATGTGGCCCTGAATCATTTGGAAAAGGACGACCGAGATCGGGTGCTTCATTCTCTCTTTCACCCAGAGGGCGAGCACAAATTCACGATATGCCGACTTCCTATTGGAGCGAGTGACTACGCGCTGGAATGGTATAGCCACAATGAAACAGACGGCGACGTGGAGATGAAGCATTTTTCCATCGAGCGCGATCAGCAGTATCTCATTCCTTTTATTCGAGAAGCGTTACAACTCAATCCGGACTTAAAGTTGTTCGCTTCACCCTGGAGTCCGCCGACATGGATGAAATCACCGAAAGCCTACAATTACGGCACGCTGCGCTGGGAAAAGGATATTTTGAAAGCGTATGCATTGTACTTTGTCAAATTTGTTCAGGCTTACCGGGAGGCAGGGATTACGATCCATCAGATTCATGTTCAAAATGAAGTCATTGCCGATCAGAAGTTTCCTTCCTGTGTATGGACCGGAGAGCAACTGCGTGAATTTATTCGCGACTATTTGGGTCCTGCTTTTGAGGAACACGGACTGGATACGGAAATTTGGCTGGGCACCATTAACGCACCCGATCCGTGGGAGGAATTAATGAAAAAGACTTCGACCGGATTCGATGAGTATGCCCATACCGTGTTAAGTGACCCCCAGGCCTACAAATATATTAAAGGTGTAGGCTACCAGTGGGCAGGCAAAAATGCCATTCAGCGCACCGTTGCCAGTTATCCTGAGCTTCGTTACATGCAAACCGAAAATGAATGCGGTAACGGAGAGAACTCATGGGACTACGCCAAATATGTATATAATCTGTACCAGCACTACTTCACCAATGGTGTGAATGCTTATATTTACTGGAATATGGTTTTGGAACCGAAAGGCAAGAGCACATGGGGCTGGGAGCAAAATTCGATGATTACCGTTGATCCAACGGATCGAAAACCTGTCCTGAATCCAGAGTATTATGTCATGAAGCATTTTTCTCATTTTGTATTACCGGGTGCCCGACGCATCGGACTTCGTGGCTCATGGACTGGAAATGCAGTTGCTTTTCAAAATACAGACGGGCAAAGAGTGCTAGTCATCGCCAATCCGTTCAAGGAATCTCGAGTACTGAACCTGTCTATCGGAGAAACAACACACCGCTTGGAGCTGGAGCTGGAGCCGGAGTCCTTTAATACGATGGTGATCCCTTCTTAACGCCGCAGTTTTCTGCAATTATGCATATTAGGAAATGTTACAGTCCTGTTTTTCGGTTCTGCGTAATCATCATGCTTCACTGTCCAGTCGATCCGTATCCAAACGTATGCATAGTTTCCAAAATGGATGTATATCCTTTTGCGTATAGTAACTATAAATAGTATACTTGGAATAACTATGGACAGGAGGTCGATGAATATCACTACTGTAAAAGACCGGATTGATTTGAAGCTGATTAATTGTGATAAGGAATTGACTCTCGCGGTCATCGGTGGAAAATGGAAGCTGATTATTTTGTGGCATCTCGGTATGGAAGGCACCAAGCGGTTTGGTGAATTGAAGAAGCTGATCCCCCATATTACGCAAAAAATGCTGACTAACCAATTGCGCGAGCTGGAAGAAGATAAACTCATTCTACGTAAAGTCTATCCTGTCGTCCCTCCGCATGTGGAATATTCACTGACAGAGCATGGCGAAAGCCTGATTCCGGTACTGAGAGCAATGTACGATTGGGGATCAAACTATCGCGAGAACGTGATTTGGAAAGAAGAAGAAGCGGTTCAAGACGTCACACCCGTGTGACCAGCAAACAAGCATTTTGCGAAATGCTAAACTATATTTCTCGTAGAGGCGACCCTGGGAAGATCCGGGGTTGTTTTTTTGTGATATAAAGACATTCTCCAAGATAATAAAAGATATGGATGCAAGTATCCGTTTCCATTGGCATTAAAGCTCGTTTTCCGCTACATATCCTCATTTTACACTTGTATTCGTGATTTACATTACATCCGCTGTGACGTATGATTCTTCCATCCCTATTTACAGTGAACTCGAGAAGGAGGCCATTCTAGCATGAGCATGACGCTTGCCCAGCCCACAACGTCCCAAGCGACCCAATTACGCATTGGTTCCATGGAAATGATTCAATACGATTATCGTCAATTTCCTGACTCGAAACCCTATCAACACCATTGCTGTGGCTTGCTTACTATGTCGTGTAACGGCGCTCAAGGTCTGGCAGAATATGAGTTACCTGAAATTAAAGGCGCCTTTGACCTCGTCCGCTGGGCTTCCGTGTTTACCTCACTCAAGGGTCTGTCCTTAACCGAGGCTGAGCAATATATTCAGCACCACGCTGATCACTGGGGGCCTGATAAAACAGAGCTGGCTCTATCAGCCTTATCCGATCTGACTGCCCATGCGAACCTGCACATTCTCTCCCCATTAGCGACCATCCTCCCCCCTCGGATTAGTCGTTCGTATCTCATCGAGCATGGCCTGGTCTACTATTCATTCTAAATATCGTCCACCACTCCATTAGCAATCTACTTTCCAGTTCATGCAAAAAAGCCTGAGACTGTTTATCACAGGCCAGGCTTTTACACTTTCAGCACAGAGTTGATCACACTTGCAGTTTACCTGCACGAATATCGTCTGTCATTCCTTCATAAGGTGCTTGGGAAATTAATTGTTCGTTGTTCACACCCGCATTTTCGATGAATGTAATATCTGCAAATTCAGGCACCACATACTTTGGATACGTTTCATACTTTTCACGCGATTCTTCCATTAGCGGAATAAAATCGTTTTGGTAGCGCACAGTGATTTCCGGATGCTCATGAACCCATTTAGGGAAGAAAATAATGCCGTGCATACGTTTTTCTTCAGGCATAAAATTCAGAGACACGTCAGTGCCTGTCGGTTCGGTCCACGATACTTTATACACGTTTTCCACCAGTTTCGCCAGATTGACCTTCTGATCACGTACCCAGCGGCCACCTACCATACCACTATGAATGCGATAATCGATCGTATCTTCATTTTTAATATATATTTCATACTCCCAACCATTCTCATAGGTGTAAATCATGTGGCTGCCGATAAACTTGTCCATCTTGCATCCTTCTTTCCTAAATTATAATTTTTCATGAATTGAATAGGATACCAAAGATAATAAATATTCAATTCAAAACATGTAAATATAAACATGTTTTTAACTACATATAAATTGTAGCACTGTGGTATACTAGTGTCAAATACCGTTTTACGAGGAGAGCTACGTTGAAACGCACTTTAAAATATGCCATTTTGGGCCTGGTTCACAAAGAGGAAATGAGCGGCTACGATATTACGAGCCAATTCAAGCAGGAAATCGGACAATTTTGGAGCGCCAAGCACAGTCAGATTTATCCCGAGCTCAAAAGGCTGACCGAAGAGGGACTCATTGAATATCGGACCTCCATTACAGGAGCCAAGCTGGAAAAAAAATTGTACTGCATTACCCCCAAAGGAACCCAAGAGCTGACCGAATGGCTGCTAAGCCCCAAGGAGTTACCGGAAACGGAAAAAGATGAGTTTATGCTTATGCTGTATTTCTCAGCGGCCATCCCCAAGGAAGAGAACAAGCGATTGTTCGAGGACCAGATTGCCAAACGTAAAGAAAAGCTGGAGTATCTGTACGAAAGTAAAAAATCCCTCCAACAGCTGGACGAGAATCTTCAATCCCCCGGCTCTAACCAATTCGGGCATTATCTGGTGCTGAGCCGTGCCATTAATCGGGAAGAAAGCTATATTACGTGGCTGGAAGAAACACTGTCCCTGTTTGAATAGCCTAAAAAACCTTCAACGTCACGTAGATTCGTGGTATTGAAGGTTTTTCTAAAATAAGTACGTGCAAACTAGTCTGCCGTCGTAATCGAAGAGCCGTAATCTTCAATATGGATATCTGTGCTAAACCGTACAGGAATGGTACTAAAAGTGGTATCCCAATCCTCTTTGACCTTACGCCAAACTTTAGGATGCTGAATCCTCAAGGCCTCTCCGAAACCTCCGACGTCAACCTTCAGCTTTTGCATTTTAGCTAACGTTTGTTCAGCTAATGAATTCACTTTCTCCTGAAAGAGACTCTCTTCTTGTCCAAGCACATTGTTGCTACGCAAATTTTCATTCTTTATATGCACCTCCGAAATGCGTCCCTCTGAGGTCATTTTTACCTGAAAGGAAATGTCATCCCCCTGAACGATGGCCTTGATCTTGCTTTTCACCGCTTTGATCTCATATGCTATATTTTTACCGGTTTTCGGATCGCTGCTTTTCAGCACGCCTCCATCCAATTGGCCTTTGATCCACATAAGACCCTCGACCTCCGACTCATTCAGATAACCACCGTAGGTTTGTGTCTTTCCCTTGATGATTCCCGCACCTGCGAGCTTGATTTCATTCTCCGCCGTAATGACATTAGGTAATATAAAGCTTCTTTCACCCTTCATGGGTCCGATCACTTTAGCCAAAGCCATGGGCTTTATCAACCGCGCGTTCCGTTTACGGTTTTGGAATATATCCTTTAATATATAAGCAGGAATCTGACCAGGAATTTTCTCCTGAAGCGCATTCCCCGCCTTGTCTGTACTAATCAGTAGCTGTACGCTGGGCCGAATGTCATTATCCCCCAAGAAAAAGTCCAGCAGCTCATACAACGGAATCTTGCGAAGCAGACTGGAGCTGATAATAATCGTTTTCAAATGTTGCCCGATGGGAGGTCGATTGGTCCGCAATGAAATTTCTCTGAGCATTTCAAAAACGGAATCCCCCGTTTCCGTAATATTAAAAAATTTTTTAGCTTGCGGGGAGGAGCTATTGGAGCCTCCGCTTTCCTCTGGGATGACAAATTGGAAGGTTCCAGTGATTAACTCTTTTTTTGGATAATCTCCTCCTTTTCGATTAATTTGCTCTTCTTGCGAAGATTCTGCCTCTACATCCATAGCAATACCTGTCATCAGATTTAGATCCTCCACCGGCGAGCTGCTCCAACAACCTGAAAGTGTACAACATACTAGGAGTGCGGTCATTCCGAGTAATCCCGACCGTGCCCTCATCATGACCGCACCTTCCTCCAGCGAGAAATAAGCAGAAGTGGCAGTGGAAGCAGAGCGAATAAAACAAAAGCTCCATTCCCCAGGATCGTTCCAAAAGAAAATAACTCATTCAGATTTTTGGGAATTTGGGATAGGAAGTAGATGATCGGAAGCAAAATGAACAGCGTCTTGGAATAAGAGCTATTCAAAATTTGAGAAACTCCGAGCGAAGCGCAATAAAAAGCAATACTAAATGTGGAAAAAATTTGCATGATCCAAATGGTCAACAATAAGGATTCGAACCGTTCCAATAACAGGTACTCCACTTCAAAACTGCGAGCCAAATCTAAAAATGGCCAGGTTCTGCTCAAGACTCCTTCGAACGAAAAAGCGCCAATGCACAGGATCAGCGTTGCTGTATAAAAAGCGACCGCGATCCCGATCGCCAGTCCGATTGCCTTGGTTGCTTTCTCGGGTTTTTCCATCCGACAAAAAATAATCAGCAAGGACTCTGTCCCCGTTAATGTCAGGATTGTAGTCTTGAGCGTTCTAACCACTGGCATCACCCCCTCCGACAAGACAGGACGCAAATTATTCAATTCGAAAATATTTAAACTCAGCAAGCATATCAACAAAAAGATAGCCGTCGTAATCGGGAATATTAATTGGCATATTTTCCCTAATGAGCTTACTCCTCCCATGCATAGGTACAGAGAGAGCCACATAAAAGGTGCTGAAATTGCCCACGCCGGAGTGCCTTCAAGCAGAAAGAACGACGTTACTTCCTCCACAGATCGGATTTCAAATGCGGCTATACAAACAAAATAAATAACAATCAGCATACCAATCCCTTTGCCAATGACTTTGCCTGTTATCCGCTGAACATACTGGTAAAAGGTGCTTTCTGGAAACCTTGAACTTAGTTTGATCATAATCCATCCGAGCAGGAAAGTGCCCCCCCCTGCTAAAATGACAGATATCCACGCATCCGGTGTTTTTGCAACTTCAGTTGCTACTCTGGGAAGGGTAAGCAACCCGGCAGCCAGCATAAAGGAAACCACAATTGCCGTTGTCTGCAACGTTGTAATTTTATCCGCTTTTTTCCCACGGGCCATCTTGCTCCCTCCTGTGTTGAGCTCATCCTTGTCGCTTAGGGTCTTTATGCTTCAAAAGAATGGGTCTATTTTTCATAAATTGCAGCGGTGCTCGTATGAAGTAATCTTTCCAGTCCTTCAACGAACGGGGGACCGTTAGACTCAGGAACGGCACACCGAAGCTGTGTAATTTAACCATATGAATACTCAGCATTAGGAAAAACATGATTACGCCATACAACCCGAAGGTGGCCGCCGTAAACATGGCTCCAAAGCGCATGACACGCATGGAAATCCCAGCGCTGTATACAGGGGCTGAAAAGGAAGAAATCGCTGTAACGGCCACCACAATTACGAGAATCGGGCTTACAATCCCAGCGTCAACAGCGGCCTGTCCAATAATCAAACCGCCAACGATGCCCATCGCTGGACCGATGGGTTTGGGGAGCCGAAGTCCTGCCTCGCGTAAAATTTCGATGGAAATTTCCATAATCAGGGCCTCAATCAGTGTCGAAAATGGGACCCCCTGTCTCGCACTGATAATCGAAATGACCAGCTTGGTTGGAATCAATCCGGGATGAAACGAGATAAAGGAGATATAGAGCGCCGGGGCGAACAGCGATATGAAAGTTGCCATAAAACGAAGGAATCGTATAAGCGAACCCGGTATCCATCGTTCATAATAATCTTCGGGGGACTGGAGCATCATCCCATACGTTACAGGCATAAGAAGCGCAAAAGGTGTACCGTCCAGCAGAATCGCCACACGTCCCTCCAGCAATGCAGCCATGACCCGATCCGGTCTCTCCGTATTTTGAATTTGCAGAAAGGGGCTAAGAAAATTATCCTCAATAAGCTGCTCCACATAGCCCGACTCCAATACCTCATCCATATCAATGGTTTGGACCCGCCGCTTCACCTCATCCACAAGCTCCGGGTCGGCAATGTCTCTGAAATACACCACCATCAACTGCTTCTCCACTCTTTTTCCAACTTTGAAGGACGACATGGCCAGTTCCGTACTTTCTCCATGTCTGCGCAGCATTGCCGTATTATCGCTGAGGGTCTCGGTAAAACCGACTCGCGGTCCTCGCAGCACCGATTCCGATATCGGGTCCTCCACCCCTCGTGTATTCCCTTTGGGTGTACCCAGCACAAAAGCGCCGGGTATGCCCTGAATTATAAGTATGACAGAACCGAACAGCACCTTTTGCAAGGAGAACTGCACCTCTAACGTATACTCTGTCTCCGATACCAGCATGACCTGACGAATAAACATATCCCGAAGCTCTTTTCCTCTCGGAAGATCCTCCCCGCCTTGTCCTGAACTGCCCCAATCCATCAGTGGCTTTAAAATGTTCTGATCCATGCCAACCTTGTCTGTTAATCCATCCACAAAAAAAAGTGTACCTACAGCGTTCAGTTTTCCCAGGAAAATAGATCGTTCGTTCACATCTGCCATATCCGCGACGGCTTGTCTGACTTTTTCTATATTCGCCTCATAATCTTCGGTAAAGGTTCCCTTTTCCTTCTCTGCCTCACTTACAGACGGGTTGCGATCTGCCTGCTCCGAACGGTCTTCTTCTTCTAGAAGCTTTAATCGTTCCATACGTCTGCTCTCTCGACCATCCATCGCTTTAATTTGTCGTACCGTCAGAAAAATAATCAAAGGTATGATGAACAAAAAGACAGCTTCTATCCATACGTTCCATTTGGGTATATGAGTTCCGATGACCTGCCACACGTTCTTTCCTCCTTTACTTCCATAGGATTTGTATATAGATTTACCTGGATTAGAAAAAAGATGCATGGACGATAGGTGGGATGGAATAAATTTCTTTGCTCACAAAAGGAATAAAAAGGTGAATTTGATAGATGAACTGTAGTGTCAAATGTAGAAATCCATGATAATATCTATTCATTCTATGACTAATGTCACAAATTTGTTGAATTCGTGGTCCATTATTCGAATCTAAAAAGGAGTTGTAGGTATGAAGAATCATTTTTGGAAGAAAACCGCTGTGTTGAGTTTGTTAGCGGTCATTTTGTTAGGTGGAACGGCAATCAGTCCCAAACAGGCACATGCAGGTTATGAGCCTTATATTGGGGAAATTACGGTGTACCCGTACATGTTCGCTCCTAAAGGTTGGCTAAAATGCGAGGGCCAGATCTTGAGCATTGCTCAGAATTCAGCATTATTTAGCCTGCTGGGCACTAATTTTGGCGGCGATGGAATGAGCACATTTGCATTGCCTGACTTGCGCGGAGCTTCCCCGTTGCCAAATGTAAACTACTACATCGCAACCGAAGGGGCATACCCGTCCCGCCCATAAGATGAATACGCTCAATAGTGTGCTATTTAATAAAGAAGAGGTGATAGCGTGCTCGAAGGCAATAACTTCACACGCAACAAATTGAAACCCTATCGGTTGCTGGTTCCATTGCTGCCATTCATCGGCGGTGCGTTCCTGCTCATAGGGACGAATGAGGCACATGCTGCCGGTTGGGAAAATGTAGTGTTGCACAAGCCTGTAAGCTCAAGCGGTTACACGCAACCCTATGATCCCTCCAGAGCGGTAGATGGGTCAATCGAGCCAACAAGCCGCTGGTATCAGGCAAGCAATGGTGAAAAATGGATCCAGGTAGATCTGAGAGATTGGTATACCGTAGATCGATATGTTGTTACAGGTATGGGTGTCCATTATGGATGGAACGATCAACGTGATCCATACAGTTTCCGATTGCAGACAAGCAGCAACGGAATTAATTGGGTGACTGTAGATACCGTCCAGAATAATGAAAGCTCTAATGTTGAAAAGAGCATTGCCCCTGTAACTACACGATACTTGCGATTAACTATTGATCAAGGAAATGCAAGAAACAATCAATGGACTTCCATCATGGAATTCGCAGCTTATGGGGAGCAATTGCCTATTCCACAGGCTCCGGGCCATTTTGCAGGAACCAAAAATGGAAATACAGTGGAGTTAAGCTGGGATGCTGTTCCTTATGCAACATCATACAAAGTCATACGAGATAGCGTAACGCTCTATACAGGCAGCTTAACCCAATTCATAGACACTTCAGCCTTGCCGCCAGGTGAAGCAATTTATACGGTTCAGGCTGTGAATGCTAAAGGGGAGAGCACTCCCTCAGAGGTTAAAGTGATTATACTTACCGATGCCGAGAGAGTTGCACAGGCAAAAGCCGCTCTTGCTTTAGGCTTTGCATCTGGAGATACAGCTGATTCGGTATCTCAAAATCTGACACTACCCCTCACTGGATTGAATGATACGACGGTGAGCTGGAGTTCGGATACTCCTGACGTCATTACGAATGAGGGGGCTGTCACACGCCCGCGGTACGATCTGGGTGACCGAAAAGTAAAACTTACAGCTACGATTGCAAAAGGAACCGCCTCGGATACTCAAACTTTCGAAGTTACCGTACCGAAGATAACTGCACATGATACATTGGATCAAGCAGCAGGTGCCCTCTCGCTTGGCGATTTGTCTGCGCTGACAGAAAATATATCTCTCCCATTATCCGGTTATGGTGGTACGCAGATCGAATGGTCCTCGTCCAAACCTCTTGTCATTGCATCAGATGGAACACTCACCAGACCCTCTTATAGTAGTGGAGATACTGACGTTATCCTAACGGCTACCCTGCAACTTGCAGGCTTAACGAAAACAAAGAATTTTACTGCGCATGTATTCCGTCTGCCCATGAGCGATACAGAAGCCGTTGACGCAGCATACAGGGCGCTTGAGTTGCCAATGACTACAGTAACCGGAGACGTATATTTGCCAAAAGACGCATTGAATGGTGTTCAGGTGTCATGGTCATCGACTCAGCCCCAGTTCCTGGATCATACGGGGCATGTAACATTCCCAAGCTATGTGCAAGGCGATCAGACCATCACGCTGGAAGCAGTTGTGTCACGAGGCGGGGTTGAGCTGCGAAAAACATTCAGCCTGCTCGTGCCCGCACTGCCCGTAAGTGCTGATGAAGCCGTAAATTTGGCAGCAAATACACTAAATTTGGATTATCCGCAAGGGATTAAGGATTCCATTGCTCTGCCTCGTACAGGAGCATTTGACACCCAGATTGACTGGTCTTCGGATCAACCGGATATCCTCAGCAATAGTGGTCAGGTGAATCGGCCTAAATATACAGACGGTGATGCGAATGTACAATTAATTGCCATTATTTCTAAAGGTGCAGCTTCTGTACAAAGAACATTCACGATCACAGTGCTGAAGGCATTGCCGAATACACCTTACGTACGATTGAACGGCAGTAATCCAATTGTTCTGGAAACCGGCGACAGCTTCACTGATCCAGGAGCCAGCGTACTGGACAGTGTTTACGGCAATATCCTGCTCCCTGAGCTTTCAGGTAGCGGGAATGTTGATACAAATGTACCTGGTGTATATGTATTGAACTATGCTTATAGCGACAACGGGGGTTGGACGGCAGAGCCTGCAGAACGCCATATAAACGTGCTGCCTCGTGCTGTTACAGCCGCAGCAGGCAATGAGGATATAGCCTCTGTGATCGTTACAGGCGCCTTACCGAACGCACGGCTTGAGCTGTACAATGCTCAGCAGGAGCTTATAGCGGAAGGAATTGCTTCCGGAGAGGGTAGATATACATTTATACCCGTTCCTGAAGGAGCCACCTACTATGTGCTACAGAACGTAAATGGCATGAAGAGCGCTCCGTCAGGGCTAGTGTATCCGCAAGGGTTAACCGCGCAGCGCGTTGCCGATTCCATCACAAGCATAACACCTCCTACAACAAGTGATACATTGCTCAGGTTGCCTGTTGTACCTGATGGTTTCCGTGTGACCATCAGCAGCAGTAGCCAGCCAGACATCGTGCGTACAGACGGAACTATTGTTCAAGCAGGTACTCCTTCCGTTGTAACTATCATGCTGGATGTTATGAGGGTAAGTGATGGTTCTCATGCTTTGACGCAAGCCATAGAAGTCACCGTTCCTGCCAAGGTAATTGCGAATACAGGCAAATCTAACAAAGATAAGACTGAGGATCTATCTACTTTCGTGCCACAGATCGGATTTTCCGAACAAGGGAAAGAGTTCTCCCTCTTTGTTCCTTCGCCGGCATTTCTGGATGAGCAGATACAGCAAGCACTTCGTGAGGGCAAAGCATACGCAGACATTCGTTTGGAGCAGGAAAAACAAATGAGTCGTGTTCTCCTTCCTCATTCTTTACTGAATAAGTGGGATAAGATGGGTGCATCGGTAATATCCCGATATGGAACACTGAGGATATCCAGTGACACCTTAACCAGCATGGCCTCAGGTCAGCAGGACGTTACATTGTCATTCCAGCAGGTAGATGTACAGCGTGCACAGCAGATCCGTGATTGGGCTGAGCAACAATCCAGCCTGACGCTGATGGGTCCGGTTACAGACATCAAAGCTAATGTGACAGGGACATCGACCATCATTCTACCGCTGGATAACGAATCCTTAGGTGAGTTACACAATGCAGAGCCCCAGTTCTCCATTCTTGTTATTCATGAGAATAGCGAGCGTGAGATTCTAAAAGGTACTGCTGTAATGGATTCAAAAGGGATTTTGTCGGGTGTGAGTCTGAATACGACCGGGTTAGGTACCTTTGCCATCGCCACAGATGCAAAGCCTCAAACCGGTCATACCCGTGTGCAAAATGCCCCAATCAATTCGTCAGATTCGCAAGAGCTAGCTCAAGTATGGCCAGATGTACAAGGCCATTGGGCTGCGAAGTCCTTGCAATCTCTTGCAGACAAAGGCTGGATACAAGGCTATAAAGACGGCAACATACGTCCTGAGCGCGCTGTAAGCCGTGCAGAATTTGTAGCCATACTGACCAGAGCATTGGGAACTGCTGGAGATGAGAGCCCTTCTACCTCATTTACAGATATGAAGGGACACTGGGCTGGATCAGCTGTGGATTCTGCTTACCGTCAGGGATGGATTCAAGGGCTAACCGCTCAAACTTTCGGACCTGATGAAAGCCTTACCCGTGAACAGGCGATGGTGATCCTGTCACACGCGATGCAGAATCAGACATCCATTTCCAGCACTACTGCACTGCAATCCTACAAGGATGAGCAGCAGATTTCAGCGTGGGCCTCCACAGCATTCCAAAATGCAGTATCCTCCGGCTGGATCAGCGGTTATCCAGATGGAACGCTCAAGCCAAAAGCGGCTATCAGCAGAGGTGAGATGGCTGAACTGTTAGTACGTATGCTTAAATAAGAATTTTCAAGTTTCATAGATCAGATGAGTATAGCCAATACAACGCGGCCTCCAAGCTTTTCGGGGGGCCGTATTTTTTATGTGTATTTTATGTAGGAGCCTTCAACAATCATTTTTGCTTGGTCATTCACCCTTTTCGCTTCAGAAAATATATTATGAGTATCTGCGAAACGGGGCGATGAACCACCTGTCACCTCTACTGTAGGAAGAACGATCAGGAGGAGATATTTGAGCATGAAACATAAAAAACCGTTCAGGTTCAGTGGTGCATCAAAAAAAGATGAAGACTGTAAACCAACAAGAGTAAATAGAAGTATCGAAGATCTTCTCAGGCTGATTAATGAAATGACCGCGATTATCCCCATCGTGTTCGCAAACCCTTCTGCGGCTAATGTATCTTCCTTGCAACAGGTTTTAAGACGTCTGTTGTCTCTGGCGAAAAGCTTAAGGCTTCGCGGCGGGGCCAAGGCAGACTTACTGGCAGCGCTGGAGCTTGCTATTGTTGCGTTAGAAGCTACACCTTTCTCGCCGATCGGCGTAGGTACTGCACTGCAACAATTGCTGGATGCGCTATTGTCCATCGTTTTACAAGAATCCCTCGATCCTGCTCTTAAAGACAGCTTAATCAACGCGATCAGAATCGCTGGAACGATGGTTAGCAACGTATTAGGTGAAACATACTTGTCAGGGGAGCCCGGTGCACAAGGACCCCCAGGGCCTCCAGGGGTTCCAGGGCCTCCAGGACCTCCAGGACCGGTGGGACCCGGCGGTGCGCCTGGACCAGCAGGTGGACCAGGGCCACAAGGGGCTCCCGGACCTATCGGAGCGGCCGGACCTGTGGGCCTTGACGGGCCTGCGGGACCTGTGGGCGCCGCTGGGCCCGCTGGGCCTATCGGGGCCGCTGGACCGGAAGGCCCTGCCGGACCTGTCGGCGCTACGGGTGCTACGGGGCCCGATGGTCTACCGGGCGCAGTTGGCGCTGTCGGACCCGCTGGGGCCACGGGTGTTACGGGCGTTACAGGGATTACCGGAGCCACCGGCTCGGGAGCCATCATCCCGTTTGCTTCCGGAGGGCCTGCTACACTGACAACTGTTCTTGGTGGGCTGGTAGGAACCACAAGTTTGATCGGCTTCGGAAGCTCAGCTACAGGTATTGGCCTCGTAGGCGATACCATTGACCTCACAGGTACGCTTGTAGGACCGCTTATTAACTTTGCTTTTTCCGTACCACGGGATGGCGTAATTACCTCTATTGCTGGTTACTTCAGTACAACAGCTGCTCTGACCCTCTTAGCATCATCCGTTAGCATTACTGCCCAGTTGTTTAGTTCCCCAACACCTAATAATTCCTTCACAGCGATTCCCGGAGCTACCGTTATATTGACTCCCCCACTGACTGACATTGTTGCTTTGGGAACGATCTCTAGTGGTATTACTACCGAATTGGCTATACCCGTAACCGCGCAGACCCGTCTACTTATGGTCTTCTCAGCAACGGCTACAGGAGCCTCCCTCCTCAACACCGTGGTGGGTTATGCGAGTGCAGGCATTACCATTACCTGATCCAAGCCGAAAAGGGCCCAACAGGATTGTCCTGTTGAGCCCTTTTTATTTGTATTCCATCAGATGAACTAAACCGTTTCGAGCGATATTTTTACTTCTTCTCCCTCTTCACAAACAGCGAACGTTTTAACTTGTCCGTGATCAGGCTCTTGAACGATGCCTGTCTGCAGGTCAATTTTCCAGTCATATAAAGGATCATAGATATAATGACCAGATACTATCGCCTCTGTAAGAGGACCTCTTTTGGGATGAGGATTGATATTTTCAACGGCATAAAGCTCATTCTCCGAAGTGCGAAAAACAGCAATTTCGACACCTTTGATGTGGATGGTACGTCCTATTCTGATCGGAAAATCCTTACTGTGACCGACGACAAGCCATTCGGCATTTTTGATCATTTGCTTGATTGCTCCCTTCCTCAGGCATTTTAGATACAATTACACAATAGACGGGGTGACAACCTCGAATAAATTTTTGCGTGAATCCTCATCATTGATGATCTTTTTCCAAGGGTCTTCGACCTGTTGCAGTGCAAATTCGATACGTTCTACTAAAGCTTGGCGATTAGCTGTATCCTGAACGACTGCTTTCTGAATCTCTTCCAGACCGATCCGTTCCACCCACTCCGAAGTACGTTCCAGGTATTGTCCTGTTTCGCGGTAGAGTTGCATTACGCTACCTACAATATCAATCAACTCGGCGTCGGTTTTCACTTTACAGAGTGAATCAGCCAACCGTGCTTTAATACCGCCATTACCACCGATAAAGATCTCCCAGCCCCCATCATTACCTACGATTCCGATATCTTTGGTACATGATTCCGCACAGTTGCGTGGACATCCATTAACCGCTAATTTGAATTTTGCCGGGAAATCCAGTCGTTCGAATTTCCGTTCCAACACTTCTCCCATTCCCATCGAGTCCTGTGTACCAAACCGACAAAATTGCGATCCAACACAGGTTTTAACCGTACGAAGTGACTTCGCGTAGGCATACCCCGACGGCATATCGAGTTCTTCCCATACTTTAGGCAGATCCTCTTTACGGACACCGATCAAATCAAGCCGCTGTCCTCCTGTTACTTTAACGACCTTAACGTTGTATTTAAGAGAAACATCTGCTATCTTCTTCAAATCTTCTGGGGTCGTTACACCGCCGTACATTCTAGGAACAACTGTAAACGTTCCATCCTTTTGAATGTTTGCGTGCAATCGCTCATTTACAAAACGGGAATCCCCCTCATTTTCATAGGTGTCCGGGTTAATCATTCCCAGATAGTAATTCAGCGCCGGCCGGCATTTGGAGCAACCTTCATCATTATGCCAACCCAGTACATTCATAACTTCACGCGTTGTTGTCAGCCCTTTGGTTTTGATCGCTTCCACAATCTCGTCCCGGCTCAATGTTGTGCAGCTACATATTCCTTGCTTGGCTGACGTCTTGAAGCTGTCTCCAAGAACATATTGTAGAATCTGCTCCACGACCGGCTTACATCCTCCACAAGAACGAGTTGCTCCGGTACATGCTTTAATTTCATCGACTGTAGTCAGCCCATTGTCATTAATTGCATCAACAATGGCCTTTTTAGTAACACCGTTACAGCCACACACAATTTCATCATCGGCCATCGTTTCAGCGGATGATGTTTTCGACCCGTGATTGCTGCATCCAGTACCCATGAGCTGTCCATATATTTCATCTGTCATCAATGTTTGCTGACGCACATATTTTTGCAGGCTAGCAGATTCGCTCACATCGCCAAACAGTACAGTTCCAACAATCTTATTTTCACGAAGCAGCACTTTTTTGTAGGTCCGCTTCCACTCATCTTTTGCAACAATCACCGTATGTTCAGGCTGGGTTATGAATTCGCCAGCTGAGAAAACATCCACCCCTGAAATTTTGAGCTTGGTGGAAACCACCGATCCCATATAACCTTCAGTTTCCGCGCCTGCCAAATGTTTGGCAATGACACTTCCCTGCTCAAACAGCGGAGCTACCAGACCATAACAGATTCCGCGGTGTTCAACACATTCCCCTACAGCATATACATCCGGCACAGAGGTTCTCATCAAATCATCGACTACAATACCACGGTTCGTTTCCATACCACTTTGCACAGCTACCTGAATATTAGGCTTGATCCCAACCGCCATAACGACCAAATCCGCTTCCAGCTCGCTTCCGTCTGAAAACCGCAATCCTTGTACGCGATCTTGACCGTACACCTCCGAAGTTTGCATTTGCATAGCAAACTTGATTCCTTGGCGTTCTAGTTCTGCTTTTAGCATCGCAGAGGCTTCCCGGTCTAGCTGACGTTCCATCAAATCTTCCATTAAATGAACGACCGTAACATCCATCCCCAGATTGACCAGGCCTTTAGCTGCCTCCAGCCCCAACAGACCTCCACCAATGACAGCGGCCTTTTTATAGGTCTTTGCCGCTTCCAGCATTGCCGAGCAATCGGCGATATCTCGGAAACCAATAACTCCCGGTAATTCTTTACCCGGAATAGGCAGAATAAACGATTGTGAACCAGTAGCCACCAAAGCCACATCGTAATCAATTTCCAGTCCGTCTTCGGTGAGAATCTTCTTGTTCTCACCGTCGATACTTTTAACCATTTTTCCTGTATATAAAGTAATCCCTTGATCCGCATACCATTGCAAATCGTTCAGTATGATATCATCTATTGTTTTACTACCTTCCAACACATAAGAGAGCATGATCCTGTTATAGTTCGGATGCGGCTCACTTCCCAGGACTGTAATTTCATATTTATCTGTTAATTTTAAAATTTGTTCGACCGTATTGATACCAGCCATCCCGTTCCCTATAACCACAAGCTTCTTTTTACTGTTTATCATATACCGGTTCCTCCATTCATTCGACGCTACTTCCTATCCGACGACATCTCTACGTTTCTAATGAATATTGTTTATGCTTCTATTTTAATACAGCAGATAGAGCTATATGTGACTAGAATCACAATGTAGTTAAAATTAAGAATATTTAGGGATTTCCCTATTCCGTTTCAAGGGATTTTGCTCCATTCTCTACACTGGCTCTCAGTGCTAGATAGCTCTATAACAACAACAGAAGTGTTTCGTGTGAGATCTGCCGTAATGATTAGATTTAAAAATAGTGTAGTTGATGATCATTTGCTCTGGTCATCGAACGAATCTTTCCAGTTCATGTGTAAATACAACCTTTATAAGGAATACTTTAGGGACAACTTGTATCTTAGAATTGATTCGTTTGGAGGTGGTCATCTTGTGGTCTAAAATAATTTCTTATATTCCGAGCTGGAGTATACTCTTTCAAGCAGGCCTCGCGTTGATTATTCCTTTAGGGATTTATTATATAAACACCTCGATTTATTCGTTTGTCGGTAGTAAGGGAGCGAAATCCAAACATTCTTCCGGTCGGCCGCTCTCCGATGAAAATAACGAAGGGCACCTTGATCAACAGAATAAACCAAACTCTAAAATTACAGGGAATTACGATTCCGATTTAAATTCGATCCGAGAGTCTATAGGCGGAAATAGTGATGTGCATTTTCGTGAGTTTATGTTGAAAAAATTTCATGCTCGGTCCGTATTAGTCTTCATAGAAGGCATGCAGGATGAAAAGCTTATGAGCAATCAGGTATTGGAGGTCTTGATGTTTGAGGGCCAGCAGGACCAACAGGAACAGCCGGAAAGTATAAGTAGCTCTTTTATAAAAGATAGCTTGATGCCACTTACGCAAATTAGTGAAGTTACCAGTATGGAGGAACTGCACGAGTTCATCCTTTTAGGTCATACTGCCTTATTAATTGAAGGAATGAAGGAAGCACTACTGGTAGGCTCGCCTAATGGCGCCATTCGCTCCGTCAATGAACCAACCTCTGAAGCACTACTTCGGGGTCCCAGAATCGGTTTTACGGAAGTATTAAGTGAAAATACTTCGATGCTTCGACGCCAGGGCTTAAATAAAAGTCTGGAAATGAAGAAATTTCAAGTGGGAAGCCGAATCAAAAAGGATCTGGTTGTCGCGTACATCAAGGATATTGTGAATCCGGATCTTCTTGAAGAAGTAAACCGCAGAATATCAAAAATAGATATGGATTTTTTGGCTGAATCCGGTTATGTGGAGCAACTCATCGAAGACAATTATTTAAGTCCGTTCCAGCAGGTTCACAACACAGAGCGACCCGACCGTGTCATTAATGCATTACTGGAAGGAAGAATAGCCATTCTTCTGGACGGGACTCCCTTTGCACTTATTGTCCCGGTGACCTTCAGTATGCTGCTTCAATCTCCCGAGGATTATTATGAACGCTGGATTCCAGGTTCACTTTTACGTTTGCTGAGATTTTTTGGAGCTTTCATAGCGCTGATGGGCCCTGCTTTGTATATCTCTTTTATTTCATTTCATCCCGGTTTGATTCCGACCAAGCTGGTCATTAGCATCATTCAGACCCGTCAAGGCGTCCCTTTTCCTTCCGTCATTGAAGTCATGATTCTGGAAATTTCGATTGAAATCCTGCGGGAAGCCGGCATCCGATTGCCCAAACCCATTGGTCCTGCAATGGGCATTGTGGGAGGCTTGGTCATCGGCGACGCTGCTGTAAATGCGGGCATCGTCAGCCCCTTCCTGGTGATTGTGGTTGCGGTAACTGCCATTTCTTCATTTTCGATACCGACATACAGTGCGGGCATTACCTTGCGCCTACTGCGTTTCGTCGGCATGCTCTTTGCAGCAATCCTGGGGATGCTCGGAACCATATTGTTCTTTCTGTTGATTTGTATCCATCTGACGAAATTGAAAAGCTTCGGCGTCCCATATGTGACTCCCTTTTCCCCGATGCGTCTAAGCGACTTGAAAGATATGTACATCCGAGCTCCTATATCTCTAATGAAACGAAGACCTGTTATGATGAAAACGCAGCAAAAAAGGCGTAGACCATGATGCCAAGACGAAGGAGGAGCTACTGTGTTTAGACGCTCTGATGACAAGATCACGACGAAGCAGGCGGCTGTATTCCTGACCAATACCGTATTGGGCGCAGGGATTTTGACACTGCCGAGGGGTGTAACTGAACAAGTACAGACTCCTGATGCATGGCTTTCTGTCCTCATCGGTGGAGGTATTGTCATATTCGTCGTCTGGGTCATGGTGAAATTAAGTCAACAGTTTCCCGGAAACACCATATACCAATACTCCAGAAGAATTGTAGGCACTGTTCCGGGAGGAATCTTAAGCGTGCTATTGATTATATACTTTATAATCATTGCCGGCTTTGAAATACGTGTGTTAGCTGAAGTGACCATGTTTTTTCTACTCGAAGGCACACCCATCTGGGCGATTGTGATTCCATTTATCTGGGTAGGGAGTTATTTAGTTTTTGGAGGCATTAATCCCATCGTGCGACTGTACCAGATTGTACTTCCAATCAGTCTTTTCTTTCTGCTTTTTTGTTTTCTCTTTAGCTTAAGGATTTTTGAAATTGATCATCTTCGTCCCGTATTGAGTGAAGGGGTTTTGCCCGTCATCAAGGGGCTGAAATCAACTATCCTTGTTTTCAGTGGATGTGAAGTCGTCATGACACTGGTCGCTTTTATGCAGCACCCCGAGAAGGCATTTAAGGCCATGGTAGTGGGGATCAGTATCCCTTTAATTTTGTACTTTTTGACCGTAGTTATGGTCATCGGCGGGCTATCGGTAGATTCCACTGTGACAAGTACTTGGCCTACCATTAATTTGATGCGCAGTTTTGAAATCCCTGGATTTCTTTTTGAACGTCTAGAGTTTCCACTGCTAGTGATCTGGATGATGCAAATGTTTTGTAATTCCTGCAGTTTTTTCTTCAATGCATCCTTAGGTGTTTCACAGGTGTTTGGTTTTAAATATCGTTATGCGGTTTTCGGTTTAATCCCGCTAATCTTTATCTCCACAATGACTCCTGTTCGTATGATGGAAGTGTTTAGCCTGGGCGATGCGATCGGATATATGGGAATCCTATTATTTATTTTGATTCCGGTATTTCTCTCCATTGTGTTCATGATCAGGAAGAAGGGAATGAAGCAAAATGTGTAGACGACCTATCCTATCTGTACTGCTTGCCTTTATTCTTCTGGTGACTCAAGTCGGTTGTTGGAGCAGCAAAGAAGTAGAGGAACTTAGCATATATACAGGACTTTCTCTGGATAAGGGGGAGCTCACTCCATTGGAACAGGATCTGGAGAAGAAAGGTAGCCGTTACTTCAAGAAAAATAAAATTACGGCCAGCGTACAAATCGTCCCCAAAAAATCATCTGGAAGCCCAAACCAACAAGGCGGAGGAGGGGGACAAGAGCCAAACTATAACAACATAACTGGCACAGGAGATTCTTTGCTTGAAATCTTCCGGCAGCTCTCTCTCCGTTTGGATCGCCCCGTTATTGGCCACCATCTAAAGGTCATGGTGGTTGCCACCGATTTGGCGAAAGAACAGACGATGCAGCAATTGATGGATTTTGCGCTTCGTGATAATGATATTCGCCCGAGTTGCTTGGTCTTCTTAAGCAAGGGACGAGCAGCTAGTACTTTAGTTACCAAATATAAGGAAGAAGTCCCATCCATTCATATTCTGTATATGCTTCGTAACCATTTCAGAACCAGCAAGGTAATGAGGGGGGTCAATTTGTCTGAATTGGATGGGATGATGCATTCCAAAAAAAGCTATATATTGCAAAACATCACTGAATCCGATGGGGAATTGGAATTTTCAGGTGCTGGTATTATTAAAGGAGATACCGGTCACTGGATAGGCAGTTTGGACCAACAAGACGTGGAGAGTATTGGCTGGATTACAGGTGATGTTAAGGGCGGAGCTGTAAAAACATATGACAAGCGGAATGAAGCTATCACTTACGAAATCAAATCGGTAAAAAGCAAAATAACAACTAAAGTAACCGAAGGCAACGATATCTCGTTTCACGTAAAAATTGAATCCAAAGGACGTTTAATCGAAAACTGGGATGATAAAGCGGACCCGACTGAGACACAAAACATGAAGGAGGCTGAGAAAGAGTTTGAAAAACAAGTGACTCGCAGGATTAAGTCTCTTATGCACAAATTACAGTCAGAATATAAAGTCGATGTTGCCGGTTTTGGTGACCATTTGCATATTGAGAAACCGCAGGTGTGGAAAAAGGTAAAGGATAATTGGGATTACAAATTCAGCAAAACCCCCGTAACCTTTGATATAAAATTATCCATTACGGATTTAGGTTCATCTGCTGAATGAAATAGTCGCTCCTGAATTTACAGAAGCGACTACACACTTAATTCAAATTGATTTTAAATACATCCCCTGCATTGCCACCCAAAACGATCAAGCCACCTTTGGGCAGTACAACCGAATTGTTATTGCTAGCAGTTGAAAATTGTACAACTGCTCCGTTTTCATCATAGACAGCGAACCCTCCGCTTGTTGGAAAATCAACGGTCATCGTTTTATTGGCTGAGTTTTTATCTATTTTATACCATGTGGCTTGGCCATTAGATGGTACAGTGTGCACTGATTTTCCTCCCAAGATAGGTTTAGCAGCATCTTCACTGATATAGGATTGTCCATCTATGGTTAAATACTCCGAACCATCCTTGGTATAAAAATTCAGATCAAATGCATCTCTTCCACTCATAACTGGAATCTCAACGGCATTTACTGCTTTATTCTCATTCACAATTTTAGTACCACTTGCGTATCCATCATGATCAACGGATATTTTTTTCGTTATAAATGAGGGGGCCAGATAAAATATGGAAGATATCTTTTCATCCAAAGCATAATAAATTCTCCCGTTTCTGTTTTCCCATGCCTTTTTAACTGTGGGATTTACAGGATTGGCATCTAGCTTTTGATATTCATAAGTCACCATAACCATTTGACCTAATCCCGGAAAGTCTAAATATAGGTTAGCCTTAATATACGTTTTCCCGTTTTTTTGTTTGTCAAAGCTTATGGCTACACTGCCATCACTGCTTTTGAATTGTCCATTGCCTGTATACACATATTTTTGCGCCGGGACGAATCCATCCAAGAAAGCAGGTAAATCAAACTCACCGTTTTTAATCTCTACATTGATGGTTGTACCCACAGAACCGTATAATCCCGAATAAGAAAGTAAATCAGATGGCATTTCCACTTTTACAGGAGGCTCAAATGTTTTCTCAGGTATGATGTCTTTAATGATGCCCTTATCTTTTAAAAGTTCCAATAAAATGTTAGAAGCAAAAATACTATCTAAGATGGAAGACCCTCCAGATGAAAGCACAGCCATAGAAATATGATGCTCTGGTATGGTGATCAAAGTAGAGTGATACAAAACAGTATCCCCACCCTTGGATAACGCAGTTATTCCGTAATCACTAAACGGTGCCAACTGAACCGCATCCCAACCAAGTCCATAATTAAAGCTGTTTGTCTCTTCAGGTACCCATATTCCTTTTCGATATTCATGACTTTGCATGGACTTCGCCGATTGGGCAGATAGAATATCGGGTCTGTTCCCCGTTAACACTTCTGAAAACATAGCCACCTCTTCTGCGGTGGAGTATAAGCCCCCTGTCCCGATGACATTGGCATTTTCAACCGGTAAGGCCCCCTCAATCGCAGGAAAATAAGTTTTGGACAGCTTTTGTCTATCAAATTGATCGAGAGGTGTTTTGGTAGATTTCAAACCCAAAGGGGTACTCATATGCTTTGCCAGGAAATCGGTGTAACTTAGACCGCTCACCCGCTCAACTAATATTTCAAGCAATTGAAATCCATCATTGGTATATACGGAATATTCGCCAGGGTTTGATTTTAAAGTTTCTGATTGCAACCTTAGCAAGAGCTCATCATGATTTTCTGTATCATTGTTATTAAATAACATACTATTTTTATAGTGAGCACCATAAAGACCTGACGAATGATTTAACAGCATACGCGGTGTAATTTGTTTGTATCTTTCATCAGACATTTTAAAGTCCTTAATGTATGTTGTTAATGGCTGATCAATATCTACCTTATGGGCATCCACCAGCATCATCGTTGCAGCAGATACATACATTTTGCTTGTAGAGCCTATACCGAACATCGTATCTTTGGTGATCGGCTCGTTGGTTGCTTTATTCTTTACACCCACGCTATCCGATAATACGATGTTTCCATAATCCATAATGGCATACTGCACACCGCTAACACCGTATTTGGATACCAGCTCCGAGGCCAGACTGCGAGCCTTTTCCTTGATAGGTTCATCAGTGCCTTGAGCAAAAGTATTCGTCATCGGCAGTACAAAAAGCATAGCAGAAACGAACACAGCTATTATTTTCTTCATTCCATATTTCCTCCTCTTATAGCTTCACCAGATTTTATGACTGACCTGATCATACAATGAACGAGGATTCTATATAAAAAAACACCCTTAAACGAAAAAAACAATCCCTAAACAACATGATGTCTAAGGAATGTCCTTATAAAATGGCAATAAAACCATATTATTGAATACTTTATTTCTCGTTTCAATGGTCATATTCCCACCATATTTGTCACATATTCTAGATATATTGGTTAAGCCAATGCCATGAACATCTGGGTTTGATTTTTGACTATGCAAATGAGCCACTTCATTCTCCACATGATTAAGGATGTGAATGAAAAGCGCGGACTCATTGGAATGTATTTTAATAAGAATGTACCTGTCATCAGCAATCTTGACCTTTTTAGATGCTTCTATGGCATTATCCAGCATATTCCCTAGAACTACACATAAATCATAACGTTCAATATTTACTTTCTGTGAATATAAGTTAAGTTGGGTATCTACCTTGATGCCATTGGCTTGTCCAATGTTAAGACTATTCGTGACAAGGGCATCTATAACCAGATTACCGGTATTAACCCTTTGATATGCTCCTTCGATTTTATTTAAGGTAACCTTAATATGTTCACTCGCCTCAGCCAATTCATTTCTCTTGATACATTCTTCAATATACAAAAACTGTTGGTGCGTATCATGAATGATTCTTTTTATATTTTTGAAGCTGTGAACCGTTTTTTCATAATTGGCATCTTGGTAGTCCATCTGATCTTGTAATTGAGCATTTTCATGCATTAATTGAAATTTTTCAATGACATTATCAAAAATATATATGATAAAAACATTTAAGGAAATAAAGCCAATAATAGAACCAAAATAATACATATTCTTTTCACTATAAACAGATAAAACATTGACCTGGTATAAACTTATGATGGGAACGATTAAAAATAAAATATAGTAACGATGCTGCAAAGGGAAGGTTCTTCGTTTGGCAAATAACCGTATAATCTGAATGACAGCAAACATGATAATGCAGCTGAGTAACATAACCTTAGAGAATATCAAGTGATCTTGTTCACTCAAATGGCTAAAGTTGCTAATTTTAACAGAGCCTACAGCATATAAAATATAAAGAGATATAAAATTAACGATGGTTATCAATACAGCATAAAGGATAGAAAAGATGATCTTTGTCTTTATTTCCACTGTATACGATTGCGCTAAACTAAATATGACAAGTAATGCTAAAATCGAAGATATCGTAGGAGCCAAATAAACACTTAAATATAGGGAATCCAGCAACCCAAAAATAATGAAGTACACGAATCTGTTCGGCTTTCGATTGGACTTATCAAAAACCGAGTTAAAGTAAAAATTCACTTGGAAGCACATAACAAGGACAACGCAAAGATTAAGAAGCAGGGAGTTATATTCCATCATATTAATGCATCTTCATGATCATAAATTTGGTATATAGATCTTTAACTTCTTTTATTTTAGAACGCCCAATAGGTAACTTCACATCATTTGACATCAAAACATCACCGCCAGCAAATTTTTTCACATGAATTAAGTTTATAATAATCGAACGATGAATTTGTAGAAAATTATGTTCTTTTAATGCTGAAGCATAGTCCGAAAGAATCCCTTTGCTATCATAGGTTTGAGTAGAGGTTACAAAATGCAGTTTGTTTTTTATGGTTAAGCTTTTGACCACTTCAATACTAATGATATCATCATATTTTAAAAGCACTTCCTCATAAGCTGACTTGATGATAACGAATTTTTTATCGAGAGATTGAAAATATTGACACAGCTTTATCATTTTTTCCTCAAAGATATGGGGAGCAATCGGTTTTATTAAATACTGAAATGTGACTACGTCAAAACTTTCCACCATATATTCAGGGTAGCTCGTTAAAAAAACAATCTGTTCATCCAGGTGATTTAAACTCCTTATTTTTTGGGCGGTTTGGATTCCGTTCATGCCACTCATTTCAACATCCAATATTAAGATATGGAATGGAGACTCATGGTTTTGATAATGAGATACCAGCTGTTCTCCGGAGTCGAATAATTCAACTTTAAATTCTATACTGGTCTTTATCGACAAAGTAATCAGCATATTTTTAACAAGCTCTCTCTGCTTGTGCTCATCATCGCAGATAGCCACTCTATACATAAATAACATACACCTCGTTCCCATTGCATTGATCATGGAATTGTATTCTAAACAGTATATAACCTTTTAATATTCTATAAACAGCTTTTGGATAAAACGCAAATTCAAATCCCTCAAATGCCAGTATACAAGCTGCTCAGCAGTTGCATCCAAGGTAAAAAAGAAACCCTCGTCTTAAAAGACGGGGTTTCTTAACTATATTATTGATCGTTATTTTAAAAAATCTGCTCTCTTGTCTCCACCGTGGGAACGTCTGGCAAAGTCGACAAATTGGAATTTGTCCAGCCGATGCCTTGACTCGGTATACTGGAACAACGTGGTGTCCTCCAGATAAACATAGTTACGTACTACGACCACATGAGTGTAGTTCTGAAGGTCCATCAGCCTATGATCTTCTTCGTCTGCATTTTCTACGGAAACGACTTTTTTTGCATAACTGATTTGAAGATGGAGCTCTCCCTCCAAATATTCGTAGATGGATCCACGACTAATTTCCTCAGTAAGCACAGATACAATGTCTGATCGAAAGTAATCTTTGTCCAATATGACGCATTCACCTTCAATTTCACGTGCACGAACGACTTTCCAGACCAAATATTTGTCTTTGTCAATCTCAAGATGATTGGCTATGTCATCTGGAACTGGAAGTAGTTGATTTTCATGTACAATGGTTCGTGATGTACGCCCAATCCGTTCGGACATTTCCTTAAAACTGACCAGACCTCCTATAGGAAAATCCATCCGTCCCATATCCAGAACAAAAGATCCTTTAGCTTTTATTTTATGGATATACCCATTTTGTGCAAGCAAATGGAGTGCCTTACGTACGGTTTCGCGAGAAGTGTTATACTCCCGGGCCAGTTCATTTTCAGATGGCATTTTCGTACCTGGAGCCAATTCGCCTGTCTGAATCTGTCCCGAATAATCCTGATAAATTTGCAAAAATATATTCTTTGTCAATTTTCATCACCACGTTCATTGTAGCATTCTTTCACTTCCCTGTTCACTATAATAGACTGTGCGAATTGAAACTGAATTAATTCCTATGACCTGATGAAGAATTCAAATGAATTTTCATTAAGGTATACTGCAAATCGTCTGCCTCACCTGGCAGTTCCTCAACCGATTTAATCATACTTTGGCCATCCGGGACAATGACAGGTGTAATGATGGGATATCCAGATTTCTGAATCAGATCACGGTCAAATTCCATCAATAGTTGTCCTTGCTTCACAGTTTGATCTGTCTCCACATGTATGGTGAATCCCTCACCCTTCAGTGACACCGTATTGATCCCCACATGTACCAGAATCTGTACCCCTGTCGGATGCTCCAAAATCAAGGCATGCTTGCTTTTCATCATGATATGAATAACTTTTCCGCTGAAAGGGGCAAGAATCTTACCATCCTTCGGTTCCACTGCGATACCCTGTCCCATCTGCCGTTCGGCAAAAGCCGGATCAGGAACCTGCTCCAACGGCACAACACGTCCCAGTACCGGAGTCTTTACTTCAAGCACATCCAGTGCAGAATCTTGACGGCCCGAATCTTTCCGTACGGAGTCGTTAGCTGGTGTAGCTGGAGTCTGACGGCGCTTATTTAGCAGTTTTCCATACATAAAGGTTAAAGTGAACGGTACAATCAATACGATCGCCATCCCAATGAAGAATACACCCCAGTTGTTTGGGAAAATAGACAAGAAGCCTGGAATCCCTCCCACACCAATGGAAGAAGCCATCACATGATTTACGGTAAGCAGTATACCTGCGATACCGGAACCGATCATTCCAAATACGAACGGATATTTATATCGGATATTCACCCCGAATATGGCAGGCTCGGTTACACCCAGAAAAGCAGACACAGAAGAGGTAAGAGCCAACCCTTTTCCCTTTTGCTCCTTCAATACTAGCATCATGGCCAATGCTCCGGCCCCCTGAGCGATATTGGACAGCGCCAGCATCGGCCAGAGGAACGTTCCACCCTGCGTACCAATTAATTGCACATCCACCGCCAGGAAAGTATGGTGCATTCCCGTAATCACGAGCAAGGAGTACAAGCCTCCATAGATCAAGCCTCCCACCGCAGGAGCCCAATCGAAAACGTATACAAGACCAGACGTAATAGCATTACCAATCATAAAAGTAACCGGACCGATCACTGTAAAAGCCAGAAATCCCGTTATTAATAATGTAATCGGTGCCACGAGTAACAGCTTAAATGAATCCGCTATCTTTTTATTTAGGAATTTTTCAATTTGTGCAAGTACGTAAGCGGATACTAAAACAGGTAAAACCTGTCCTTGATAACCAATCTTGTTCACTTCCCACCCAAACAAATTCCAAACCGGAACGGTTCCTTGGGTAACGGCATCCGCATAACCGTATGCACTTAATAAATCTGGGTGAACCAGAATCAGACCCAGTACAATCCCGAGTAAAGGACTGCCGCCAAACCGGACAACGGCTGACCATCCAATTAAGGCAGGTAGGAATGTAAAAGCGGTGCTGGCAATGGTGTTAATGATAGCAGCAAAGTCAGTCCATTGAGGATAGACCTGAACCAGAGCCATACCTTCGAAGAAAATCCCCTTGCCTGTCAAAATATTATTTATTCCAAGTAATAAACCTGCAGTCACGATTGCGGGCAAGATGGGGATAAAAATATCTGCCAGCGTCTTGATGGCACGCTGAATTGGATTTTGTTTTTTGCTTGCTGCATTTTTGACATCGTCTTTAGAAGCCCGACTACCTCCTGTAATGGAGATCATTTCGTTATATACCTTATCCACCAGGCCTGGACCAATCACGACCTGATACTGTCCTTGTGAAGAAAATTGGCCTTTGACCAAATCATTTTGTTCAAGTGCTTCTTTATCGACCAGCTTATCATCATAAAGGGCAAATCGCAGACGAGTTACGCAATGCGTAGAGGCCTCTATGTTGTCTTTGCCACCAACGGCTTTTATAATGTCTTCTACCTGTGATCTTTCAATCGCCATTTAGCCCACTCCCTTAACGTTTGCTCTTTTTTAGCAGCAACCCCGGTTATAAAAAATAACGTTCCCGGGGTACTACTAGTTATCTCCATACTATTCACTAAGACTACGGACAATCCACATATATGAAGCATATGGGGCCAAAGTGATCTCTTGTTTTAGCTCCGGGACGTGCTGGGTATTACCTATTAAAAGCTCAGCCGCACCCAACGCTTGATTTTTTAATGATGAATAAAATGAATCCGGTATACGGAATTGCGCATCCTGTCCGCTAAAATTAGAGATGACGATCAAAGTCTCCTCTTCATTGCTGCGTTGATAGGCGTAGACCTGAGGATGAGCTTCGTCCAAACGTTGATAACTCCCGTCAGTAAGGACCTGCACCGTCTTACGCAGGTGAATCAGCTGACGGTAATGATTGTAGATCGAGTTCGGGTCCTCTAACTGAGACTGAACGTTGATCTGTGGATATCGTTCATCTACCTTAATCCAAGGCGTGCCTGTAGTGAAGCCCGCATTGCGAGTGTTATCCCACTGCATCGGTGTCCTCGAATTATCACGAGACCGCTCTCGAATGATATTCAATGCTTCTTCTGCACTTTTGCCTTGTTCCTGTAAGATACGATACATATTCAGAGATTCAACATCCCGAAACTCTTCAATATCTGCCCACTGCGGGTTGGCCATCCCAATCTCTTCACCTTGAAATATATAGGGCGTTCCTTGAAGACCATGTAACGTGGTTGCCAGCAGCTTGGCGCTTTCCGCATGGTATTCGCCATCATCCAAAAAGCGAGAGATCGCCCTTGGCTGATCATGATTGTTAAAAAACAATGCACTCCAGCCGCCACCTTGTTGCATGCCCGTTTGCCAATCCGAGAATAGCTTCTTCAACAATTCAAAATCATATGGCATCAATTCCCACTTATGTCCATTTGGATAATCTACCTTCAAATGATGAAAATTAAAGGTCATGGACAATTCTTTTCTTTCTGGATTGGAATAACGGATACAGTGATCCAGTGAGGTGGAGGACATCTCCCCTACAGTGACACTGTTATACGCTGAGAATACTTTCTCATGTAATTCATGAAGGTATTCATGCACACTTGGGCCGTCCGTATAATACTTACGCCCGTCCCCAGGAGCCGTGCTTCCATCGTCGTCCGAGAATTGCTGATCTTTGGAAATCAAATTAATGACATCAAGTCGGAAGCCACTAACTCCCTTCTCTGCCCAAAATTCCAGCACATTAACAACTTCCTGACGAACTTTGGGATTTTCCCAGTTTAAATCCGCCTGCGTCTTATCAAACAGTGTCAAGAAATATTGGTTTGTAGCCTCGTCATACTGCCAAGCTGGTCCACCAAACTTGGAAATCCAGTTGTTCGGAGGTCCTCCATCGGGTGCTGGGTCACGCCAGATATAATAGTCCCTGTACTCACTATCCTTAGAAAGCCGCGCCTGCTGAAACCAGACATGCTCTGTGGAAGAATGGTTAACCACGATGTCGATCATCAAGTGCATCCCACGCGCCCGAATTTCCCGGCTCAATTCTTCAAAATCCTGCATTGTTCCATAGTCAGGATTAATCCGGCAATAATCGGCTACATCATACCCGTTATCACGTTGTGGTGAGACATATACAGGCTGCAACCAGACAATATCGGTACCCAGTTTTTGCAAATAATCCAGCTTTTGCGTCAGTCCTCTTATATCACCGGTTCCTTTACCCGTCGTATCGTTAAAACTTTTGGGATAAACCTGATAGACGACCGATTTGCGCCACCAGTCCTTATCTTGAGGAACCAAAGTCCTATTCGTTGCTTCCATTCATGCTCATTCCTTCCTTGCGAAATGAAGTAGCGTAAAAAATAATATAACGCTTTCAACATCTTGTATATACAAGATTAAGTCATGTATATACAAGTTGTCAACAGCTTTATTTATTAAGGTAATACCCGTTTTGCAGCTAAATGATCAGGAGACTCATCCATTCTGTCCGATTGTATGTTATAACTCGTAAAATAAGCTCAATTCACACGAAAAAAAAGCTCCTGCCTATAGTCAGGAACCTCCCTTTTCTATGATGGATACGGTATTCATTTACATCCATATCGATAGTGCACTATAAATCAGTAATAAGGCCATTATAATATTGAAGGAGTGCTCATACTTGTTCAAGAAGCGCTGAAACATAGCCCCAAAAACCGCCCAGCACACTACAGCTACAAAACCAATACAGGTCAGGAGTAATGAAATCGTAATAAGCTCTATATACGATACATCATAAGGCATTACAAACGTTGAAATGACCGTAATACCATACAAAATGACTTTTAAATTAATAAATTGCAGCAGCAATCCTGATTTGAAGGAATATCCTTCATTGTGATCATTATTTTTAGAAGAAGGTTTGCTCTTCGCTATTTTTATCGCCAGATAAAGCATGTACAGACTACCGAGTACATTCATCCAGATTTTAACCCGTGGCAAAAAATGATACAAAGCAAGATTAAAATAGCAGGCTAACAGCATAATAGCGAAACAGCCCGCTGTTACTCCCAGCAAAAATGGAAATGCTTTTCTCAAACCTAACCGCCTGGCACTGTCTAATGACATAATATTGTTGGGTCCGGGCGTAAAGCTGGTAACAATCACATAAGAAAGAAACGGAATAACCGGCATGCAACAATCAACTCCAGTATGTTATAATTGTATAAAGTGTGCGTTAAAACGCACGTTTGTACTTTATGATTGTACAATACGTTCTTTATAAAGCACAATAGGGGCGAATAATTATGGAGAATATTAATCTGATTTTAAGTAAAAATTTGAAATATCTAAGAAATGAACGAAAATTAAGTTTAGATAAATTAGCCGATCTGACGGGGATCAGTAAAACGATGCTTGGTCAGATTGAGCGGGGAGAATCAAATCCTTCGATTACAACCGTATGGAAAATTGCGAACGGTTTGAAAATCTCTTTCACTGCCCTGATTAATGAACCCCCTGCAGATGCAGTAGTCGTTCCGAAAACCAAGGTGCAAGTGCTTGAAGAAAATAATCACTATCGGTTGTATCCGTTTTTTCCCTATGAAGGAAGTAGAAATTTTGAGGTTTACACCGTAGAGATTGAAGCAGGCGGGGAACTGAGTTCAGCGCCACACCGTGAAGGTACAGAAGAATTTATTACGGTATTTGAGGGTGAAATGGTGATAAAAGTCAGCGAAGAAATGTACACAGTTAAAGCTGGAGATTCAATCCGGTTTAAAGCAGACCGTCCACACATTTACTATAATCTAGGAGAAACACTAGTTCGGATGAATATGATTATTTATTACTCTGTATAGTTCAATCTTGAAGACCATAAGCATACTAGTCTTTAAATTAAATGATCCTATTAAAATAAAGAGCTATTTTAATAGGATCATCGGAACAAATATTAAATGCTTTGCCTGTATGCTGTTTAGGAGATTTCAATCTGCTTAATTATTCGTGCTGGATTTCCAGCTACAACCACATGATCTGGAACATCCTTGGTTACTACTGCTCCTGATGCCACTACGACATTATTACCTATCGTAACACCAGGATTGATCACTGCTCTCCCGCCGATCCATACATTGTTGCCAATCTTAACAGGCTTTCCATACTCTGGGCCAGCGATTCGTTCAAACGGATCTATGGGGTGAGTTGCTGTGTAAATATGAACTCCTGGAGCCAGGAAACAATTATCTCCAATGCGCACTTCGCAAACATCCAAAATGGTACAGTCAAAGTTGGCATAGAAATTATTTCCAACATGGATGTTGTATCCGTAGTCACAACGTATGTTGGGTTCCATGCCTATATTTTCACCAGTTGATCCGAAAAGCTCCTTAAGTAACTTTTCACGGTACTCACGATCCGTCTCTGTCGTCTGATTAAAGAGACGGACACATCTTCTCGCATACTCTCTTTCACTCGTTAATTGAGGATCAGCAGCTACATACAGTTCTCCATCTATCATCTTTTGTTTTTCCGTTTTCATAGTCATGCGACAATCCCCTTTATTTTTTAATCTGATTTTTTCTTTCACTCCAATGGGTTGGGCTGCACCCGATATCAAACCAGCGACCATAACGCCAACAAGCACTACAATCAAGGCATGCAGAAGTTCCAACATGTTCACCTAAAAACCCTAAGCCTGGGGGATCTATAAGTAGTCCCGCTAAAGAAATGCAGCTAATCCAAAAATAATGATTCCCATTTCGGCAGTCGAGACATGTAAATTACCCCGTATAGTAGGCGTTCGAGATACCCAGGAAGCAAAAGCTACACCCGGTAAAGCGAACAACAAAAACAAGATATTACGAATTACCCGAGGATTCATGGATGATTCTACTGGCATTTACATATCTACTTATCACCACTTTTTATTAATGTTTTAATAAGTTATATCATAATTAGTCATTCTATTCGTATCCAAACTATTTGTCAAAAAGAGAACTATGGCTGCTTCCCCCCGACAGTTAGGTAAACACAAAAAAACGACCATAAGGTCGTTTTTTGCTAGTCTATGCTCTCTTTGAACGCATCCATAACATGATAGGAAGTAACGCCAGCGCCAGAATTCCTCCCGCATAAGAAAGTATGGAATAGCTTGAATTTGCTACGATCATCCCGGACAGTGCTCCTCCCGAAGCTCCTGCCAAAGCAATAAGTACGTCCACCGATCCCTGTACCTTAGCTTGATTAGATATTGTCGTCGAATCTACAATCAAAGCGGTTCCACTAATCAGTCCAAAATTCCACCCTATCCCTAAAAGAGAAAGCGCCACAATAAGCAAAACCATCGAATCAGTGGGAGCCAACGCAGCTACTACGCCAGCGAGAAGTAGCGTTACAGCTGAAGCCATCGCCATCGCTATACGACCAATCTTATCGACAAGAATACCCGTAACTAGAGACGGAAGATACATAGCACCAATATGAAAACCGATGACTAATCCTACTTCGCCGAGTCCATGTCCATGGTGCTTCATATGTACGGGAGTCATCGTCATAATCGCAACCATGACAATTTGAGTTATTATCATGATTAAAGCGCCAAGAATAATTCCTTTTCTACCATCACGAGTAGCCTCAAGATCAGAAGACGACTGGCTTCCTTGTGCCGCCTGATTCGCAACTGCTTTGGCCACCAATAAAGGGTCAGGATGAAGAAGTAGCAATAATATTATGCCTGCTAATGTATAGGCTACCGCCGCTAAAAGAAAAGGTCCCGCTAAACTGGGAACTCCAATGGATAACGCAAACTCTCCGGTAACGTTAACTAAGTTGGGACCGGCTACCGCTCCGATCGTTGTAAAGACCATAGCCATACTCGCAGCTGTTGCCCTCTGCTTTGAACTTGCGAGATCTGTACCGGCATAACGAGCCTGCAGATTTGTAGCCGTTCCCGATCCATAAACAAGAAGGGAGACTAGAAGCAGGGTAATACTATTCATAAGGGCTGCAACAACGACACCGATCGCCCCAACTCCCCCTGCAATAAAACCGAGTCCCAGCCCCATTCGTCGGCCGAATCTTTGGGAAAACCGACCAACGAGGAGCGCTGCAGCCGCTGAACCAAGTGTAAATAGTGCCGCAGGAATCCCCGTAAATTTATCCGTACCCAGCATATCTTGCGCCAACAACGCACCAACGGTTACTCCGGCAGCAAGTCCGGCGCCTCCAAAAATTTGAGAGAAAATAACGGTGATAAGCGTACGACGATACAGTTTTCTTTGCTTATCTGAAGATTCCGCATAGGAATTGATAAGCGCTTGCCTCTTCTGCGAAGCATTCGTCAAATTCATTAAGGCTAACTTCCTTCCCTGATAAAGTCGTTCCAATCATGAACACTCTTATCCAAGTGTCTAGCTTCGAAACCACGAGCCTGCAACAATGCAATAGCTCTAACCGCCATTAAGCAATACGGGCCTCTGCAATAAGCCACAATCTTCGAGTCGGCTGGCAACAAAGATAACTGCTCCGCTAATTCTTCAATTGGAACGGAAACAGCCCCCGGTATATGAGCAGTTTCATATTCATCTCGCGGCCGTACATCAAGAAGTGTGACCTCTCCTTTTTCCATCCGCATTGCCAATTCTTCCATTGTGACTCCTTCAACATCCGAGAATTGACCCAAAAATTGCTCCTTAATGTGCTGAACTTCAATTAACTGCTTTTCAGACAGGTCATACAGTGAATTTAAAAAGTGCAAAACAGATGAATCAGAAAGTTCATAATACACAAAGTTTCCCTGCTTTTTGGATTGAACCAACTTAGCTTGATATAGAGTTTGTAGATGCTGAGAAACATTGGCAACGGACATCGAAGTCATTTTAGATAGAACTTCAACTGATTTGGGTCCTTGTATGAGAATATCAAGAATTTCCAACCTTTTCGGGCTGGACAAGCATTTTCCGATCCGTGCGTATTCGGTGAAAAGCCCATCTTTGAAATCTCGTTCGTTCACTATTAAACACCCCATCTATTAAACTATTCAATTAATTTCTTTAATACCGAAACTATAAAACTTTCTTATTTTTATGTCAATTCTGAAACCTACCTATATATAAAAATAAAAAAGACCAGCCCAGAAGCTGGTCAAGAGTAACAATAATACGTAAGCTAAAATACAATGTCTTTACTGAATCAACCTTGAATTGTCATTTATATTCTTGTTCCACTTTCAGCCTGGTTCCTCCCAGTAACCCTCCATCTGCTGATGCTTGAAGCAACAGCTCACCAGCCACATTCCCAGATTGTACAACCACAAGACACCTTCCTCTGTGTGTTCGTCTCTCATTCCCCTTGTAGGGTTCATCACTGGTGAGGTCCCCATTGTCTATTCCAAGGATGCGGCCATCACCATGCAGTTTAAAGGTTAATTCAACATCCTGGTTAGGTACAGTGATCCCGTTTGGGTCTATGACGGTTACTTCCACATGAGATATCTCATGCCCATCAGCAGGTAGAACCGTCCGATCGGCCTCCAACTTTAGAGCATAAGGAGTCCCGGCAGTAGTCAGTTCATGCTCACAAACCTTCTCGTTTCCATTACGACCCACAGCTCGGATTTTGCCCGGTGTATAGGGAAGCTCCCATAGGATTAAATGATTAGGGTAATCCACTAGCTTCCTCTCACCGTATAATTCATCATTCACGATCAATTCCACACTCTCACAATTGGTGAAGGTAACCAACCGTATCAATTTTCCACCGTAGTCAGGAAATGTCCAGTGATCTTCCATGGCCGGAGATTTCCAGTGCATTGTCCATGTCGGATTAAATTCCGATTTCATATGTTCGTTAAATGCGGCTATGTGCACAACAGGCTGATTAGACCATAAGCTTTGTTGGAGATAAGATACTGGTTTGCGGAATCCGCAAGTATCAATCAGGCCCGAAGACCACCCTTTGGAGGGATAGCTCGTTTCTCCCAAATAGTCAATTCCACTCCAAACAAATTGACCGATCACATAATCATGATTAGCGACATCAAACCAGGGATTCATAAGCAAATAACCTTTAACCCGGTTATCCTTGCCCCGATAGTATGGAAACGTCTCGGTTCCAAGGATAAGCATATCCGGCATGGCTGCCCTATAGTGCTCATACCACTGCTCCTGATAGTTTAACCCCAGAACATCCACTCGTTGTGCCAGCTGCTTAGTATGCTCCACTTTGGCCTCAATCGAACCCTCACGCAAGCTGATCGGTGTATTATGCGGCTCAAGCGCATATGTAACCGATCGGGTTGGGTCTTTTTCATGGCAGAAACCCACGAGCTGCTCCAACATTTTTAGCATGGATGGCTGCCCTTGGTTTTCCACTTCATTCCCAACGCTCCACATGAAAACACTGGGATGGTTCCTGTCTCTGAGCAACATTGCCTCCAGATCTTTTTCCCACCACTCATCATATAAATGCTCATAGAAAAGAGATTTCCACTTATCAAAAGCCTCATCAACCACCAAGAACCCCATCTGGTCACATAAATCTAATAATTCGGGCGCCATCGGGTTATGAGCAAAACGGATCGAGTTACAGCCCATTTCCTTCAGCTTTTGCAGCCTTCTTTTCATGGCTGTATCATGGTAAGCAGCCCCCAGACAGCCTAAATCATGGTGAATGCACACTCCCTTTAGCTTTAAGCTGTGCCCATTCAAAAATAAACCTTTTTGTGTATCCAGCTTCACTTCTCTTATGCCAAAAGAGGTACAATAACGATCCACCTCTGTATTGTCGCAATAGATCGTCGTCTGGGCTTCGTAGAGCACTGGGTTGTCCGGTGACCATAGTTCTGGCTCTAATACTCGCGTTTTTTGCTCTATTTCCCCCGTTTCACAGCTCGAAAGAGTGACTCGGTTTTCCACTTTTCCTTGGATCTGTCCCTGTGGGTCCAGCATTTCAGTCATAATCGTACACTCTACGGCATGCGCGTGTTGATTAGTGACCTGGATTCTGACAGTCACCTTGGCTTCATCTGGCGAAATTTCAGGTGTGGTAATGTAAGTCCCCCATTCGGTTATATGAATATAATCCGTACAAATCAGCCAAACATTACGATAAATACCGGCCCCCGAATACCATCTGTCAGGTGAAAGAATCGTATTGTCCACTTTGACGGCAATCACATTTTCCTCATCCCACCGAATATATGGAGTCAAATCATATTGAAAGCTAACATATCCATAGGGTCGCTTGCCCACAAAATGCCCATTGATCCAAACCTCACTGTTACTGTGAATGCCATCAAATTGTATGTATACGCGCTGTTTTGGAGAGGAGGGCTTCACATTAAAATGCTTTCTGTACCATCCGACAGACCATCTTGGCAAATAAGCCTGATTGCCACCATACAGCATATGTGGATCAAAGGACTTTTCAATGCTCCAATCATGAGGGACATGAAGGAGCCGCCAATGCTCATCGTTGTAGTCCATTTTCTCAGCACCCGCGTAATTTCCTTCTATAAATCTCCAGTCTGTTTTGAACGGCATAATCACTCTGCTTCCCATGATCTCGCCTCCATTTCATAAAGTGGATGAACGGATATAACAGCAGTGCTGGATGACCATCACAAAAAACGTGTTCTCATTACAATATTTGAAACACCGGGTGATCTTCAATAAAGTGTACGGGAAGCATCGGAAATTGGGCGGAAAGTACATCTGCGAGATACTTCATCCCAGGTGCTTCACTTTCAGCATGTCCCAGCATGATAAGTGCTCTACTGTGCCCTTGATAGACAGCATCTTTAACATATTCTGGTGTTTCCCATTCTGGGCCTTCACCGGCGATGACTACATCTACATTTTCATTTAGAAATAATGGAATGGCTAGATCGCCACCTCCCCTGTATCCTACTGAAATTCCCACTCGTTCACATGGCATGGAAACCTCGCCAGCCACCCGTACATAACGAATATGTAGTTTGGCTTTGATATATTCAGCGATCTCCTTAACTTTCATAGCTGGAATAGTCAAAATGGCGGCCGTCGGCTGCTGTTTCACCATGTAATTGTGCCAGCCAAGCGCCTGAAGAAGCCCAACCATCACTCCATCCGGTTGATAACGATGTATGGTGTCATGAAACCGATAAATGCCTATACCTGCATCGGCAATGAGGCGAGATTTTTGCGAAAAAACCGGATCATGTAGTAGACACTCATGCATCCTCTGATGACTATAAAAAATGCCTTCATGCGTAATGATAAAATTTGCACCTAGAGAAATAGCTTGTTCTATCACGTACTGTGAAGCGGAGAAAGCGGTTACAATTCCTTGCACCTCAGTATCTACAGATCCTGGGTCCAGCAGATCTACGGTGGTGTGGGGTAGGCTTATTCCCTTGGTCAGATGATTCACAATCAGACCCATAGTCATGGTCATACACGTTCCCTCCTCATGGATAATGCATAGCAATTGTACCATTTTATTTCAGCCATAGGCGCTATTCTTTCTAGCAAAACAGCCAGTTCCAGAGGAGCCAGCTGTTTTACGAATAATTCTATTATTTATACAGAACTCCTAAAATGGAGTCGATTCGTTCTTTTGCTCCTTGCCAGGATGTCATGACGGGGAACTCATATTGCTCTCTTGCTCTCAGATTCCATGGATGAGGAATACAAAGCACCTTTTTCCCCTCCTTTAGCGCAGGTACTAAATTATGAGGACCATCATCAATCAGGAGATCATAGTTAATCAGGTTCTTTCGTTTACATGGGAAAAAGTTCTCGATCGGAATGAATGGCATATGTCTTTGAAGCCAGTTCCATTTCTCTACGACGGTCTTAGGTTCTGCTGCTGTCACAATAATGACATCAAAAGCATTGCAAAGCTTCTCCATTTCTTCTACAACATACTCGTCAAACAGTTCAAGTTCCTCAAACAAACCCGGTCGCCCATAAAATACATCATGCGTGCTTTTGGGATGACGTAGATGATCCGTGTTCCAATCTAACATTTCTTCATAACGAAGCGGATGAGTGGGAAATTCACTATTGTTATGGTATATGGCTCGTTTGACGAGATGACAGATGGTATCGTCCATATCGACTGCAATGATTGGTTTTCTCATCAGCTTGCCCCTATTCACTCTGGTAAAATTTTTCACAAGAATATCATACTATAATTTAATATCGCGGTGAAGCTTAGGTATTGCTGTCCGATAGATCTCACCTTTGTTCAAAATAATTAACCAAGCAAAACGTTAGGTCAACCTACACAAATCCGGAATATCACAGAAATATAGTTAGGTTATTTTTATCAATATAAACTAAATTTTAAACAAATATAAACAATAAATACAATGAAACCACAGAAAATCGCACTTAAATAATACATCCATGTGTTTATACTTCAAAAACATAAAAAATAACTAAAATAACCGATTGAATAACAAAAACACAAATGATAGAATAACAAAAATAACTTTTTTCATATTTGAAAGCGCTTAATTTTGTGTTTAGCTTACTGCTATTTACACACTTACATACCTAACTTCATCTCTGTATAGCAGGAGGTTGAATAATATATTTAGGGAGGAATAAAAATGAAGGTATTGTTAAGAAAAGCACTATTGTCTGGAATGATCGGCTTGCTCATCATGATTGGTTTAGGAGGAGATTTCTCCAAGGTAGAAGCTGCTTCAGGATTTTATGTAAGCGGTACCAAATTGTATGATTCTACAGGCAAGCCATTTGTTATGAGAGGCGTCAATCATGCTCACACATGGTACAAAAACGATCTTTATACAGCGATCCCGGCAATTGCCCAGACAGGTGCTAATACTGTCCGAATTGTCCTTTCTAACGGAAACCAGTACACCAAGGATGATATTAATTCCGTGAAAAATATTATTTCTCTCGTCTCCAACCATAAAATGATTGCTGTACTTGAAGTTCATGACGCTACGGGCAAAGACGACTACGCTTCTTTGGATGCAGCTGTGAACTACTGGATTAGCATAAAGGATGCTCTAATCGGCAAGGAAGACCGGGTTATCGTAAACATAGCGAACGAATGGTATGGTTCTTGGAATGGAAGTGGTTGGGCTGATGGATACAAGCAAGCGATTCCCAAGCTGAGAAACGCAGGTATCAAAAATACACTCATCGTCGATTGTGCCGGATGGGGACAATATCCTCAATCTATCAATGACTTTGGTAAATCTGTATTCGCAGCTGATTCTTTGAAGAATACGGTATTTTCCATCCATATGTATGAGTTCGCTGGTAAAGATGTTCAAACTGTTCGAACCAATATTGATAACGTTCTGAATCAAGGACTCGCTCTGATTATTGGCGAATTTGGCGGTTACCACCAGGGAGCAGACGTCGACGAGACAGAAATCATGAGATACGGTCAATCCAAAGGAGTAGGCTGGTTAGCCTGGTCCTGGTATGGTAATAGTTCCAATCTTTCCTACCTTGATCTTGTAACAGGACCTAATGGCAATCTGACGGATTGGGGGAAAACTGTAGTTAACGGAAGCAACGGGATCAAAGAAACATCGAAAAAGGCTGGTATCTACTAAACGTACTATCAGAAAGTAAAAAAGGCTCATGGTTGAACGACCATGAGCTTTTACATTTTTATACTTTATACTAAAAGTACCCACTGTGCGTCTCTGAACTTACACTTCCTGGGTTATACGGTGAGTCGAATTTCATACACAGGCACGATGCTGACTGCGCCGATATCTACGATACGTTCCTTTGCCGTCTCTTTCCAGCCAGCCATAGTCGTATTGCTGTTGAGAACCTTACCTTTTCGTATTGGGGAAACATATACGTACAACCCTTGCTCGATGAGCCGATGCTCAAATGCTTTCAAGCCTATTTCCCAGGTCGTATGGTTGCAGAAATTATCGTTGATCAGTTCGCCATCCATAAAAGCATAACCGATATCTCCAGTATAATCGATACGCAGCAGAGCTTCCTTAATTCCGTGAAAGGCATCTATCTCAAAATCAATAGTAAGTTTATCGTCATTTATTTTTTTCAAATTGAAATGAATTTCTCGCTTAGGAGCCTTTAAACGATACGTTTTAAATACATTGTTTTCTGTTATGTCTAGCAGCTCTCCACCAGTAATAGATGTGATCGAGGCGTCGAAATCAGGGAATACACTCAGGGATACCATTTCTTGATCCGTCGATTCCAGCCTTAGATCGCCCTCAGATACAAGTACATTGGCATTGGTCAAAATGACTCTGTCCCGACCTTGCATGTTTACCTTCCAAAATGTAAGACTTTGCTCATCAGTCATCGTGTAGATGGCAACTTTTTTGCCACTTTCAGATACCAGATGGATGAGACTATCGTCCTCTTCAGCAACCTTAATGATCGTGTTCCCATCCAACTGCTCTATCGAGCCTTTGTCGATTGTGGCACTGATGATATCTTTTGACTCAATTTCATATCTTCCCTTCATCCCCTCTGGTACAAAGAAAAAGTAGTATACTTCTCCATCTTCTTCTATCCTTGTTATCAGCTGTACCGTAGCATATTTGAGCTTCATTCCATCTAAATTAAAGTTAAATGGCAATATAGCGAAACTTTCACGTCCTAACATCAGCTCACCTTGACTAGGGATTACAATCGTTTCCTCGGGCAGTTCAATGCACACATTAAAATCGCACAGGTCGTCATTTTCGACATGGTCTTGGAAATTATTTAGAAACAGATAACCCGATCCAGCACTGGATCGCACTGCATATCGTAACGTATCCACATCATAAGGGTCCATCTGGGACGTATCCCCTGGCAGAATAGTCTTTGTTAGTGAGAATTGCTTTTGGAACGTTGAAAAAAAGTAATGCTGCAGCTTTGTTCTATGGTACGATTCCCTTACTTGACCGAATTCGCCGATCATGGCGTTGAAATCATAGGAGATTTTGGGGGTGGCTAGATCATTGGTGAACGGGTTAACCTTACCCCGAGGATTGGAACCCCCATGATACATGTAATATCCGATCAGATTACAGCCTTCTGCAACCTTCATGACAGTCATTGCTGGAACACTGCGGTAGGGAAATGCGAACCGATATTTATAAAACTGAACCATGCCGCCACCCATTTCACAGCAAGCGTACGGATAGTCTTCAGGTGCGTATTGAGGCTCGAAATTGTAACTCTCTGGAATCTTGTTATTATGCTTGTCGCGGAAAATGTATTCCGGTGTCGCAGGATGCTCGTCCATCCCCTCCAAACGTCCCTCTTCGTAGTAGATCCATGGCCAATAGGCATACCCGCCCCATAACGGCAGCATATCAGGTACAGGAGTTGTTGCTCCTCCCCATCCTGTGCACGTATAGATCGGAGTATCAATCCCCGCTTCCAGAGCTATTTCTTTAAGTTTTAACATATGCGAGTTACCGTCACTTCCACTGTTTAGCCACATATCATTAATTCCTACAGTCAATGCCCACTGGGCAGATGAATGATGATGCTCGTTTTCGATTTGGGTGCCGATAATCGGCCCCCCCTCCTTATATAACAGCCCTTTAACCTGGCTACCGATTTCGTTATACAATCTTCTTGTATAGAACAGATACCCCTCATCATTAGAACGAACCTCAAATGGTCGACCGAATAACCAATCTGGCATACCGCCGTTTCGAATTTCCCCATGATCAAAGGGACCGATCCGAATGATGGAGTATACCTGATGTTTGCCGCACAACTCGATGAAACGACGAAGATTCTTGTTCCCACTCCAATTAAAAACACCTTCAACTTCTTCATGTAGGTTCCAAAAAATATAAGTGGCAATGATGTTTACGCCGCCCATTTTTATTTTAATAATTTCGTCTTCCCAATAGCGTTCATCATAACGGGCATAATGGAATTCACCACAAATACCGAAAAAGGGCTCTCCGTCCTTCTCCATAAAATAGTTGGTGAATCCGATCTCCTCTCCTTTTGGGTTGGTGCCGCCAAGTTTGATATGTCCTTTAACAATATGCTTCTGATCGTCTTTAACCGCAACTCGATAGTTTCTCATGGAGTTCACTCCCCTCACTCGTTAATCTGAATTCAGGATAAATTGGTTCCACTTGCGCTGCCAAGCGATATCATTCCAGAATGGATGATGGGGAGCGCAGTTAGAACAGAGGGTCATTCCCCAGAACCCAAGTGCCATTCCTTTTCGCAACACATATTCAGCGATAAATTTGCCGACTGGGCCTTCTTCAAATTGGCCATGCAGCGGCGTGTAGCCTACATAACCTTCTCCTATGACAATTGGAATGCCGGAATGACGAGTCCATTCATGAATCTCTTCCAATCGGGTGTCGGCCTTCTGCAACATGGCCATTTTATGGTCTCCATACCGATCGTACAAAAATAAATCCCATTGATCGGGATCTACCCAGTCGTGCAAATAAATAAGTCTCATGCCGACTGGATTGCCTTCCATCCGCCAATTCTGCCCCGGAGGCAGGGTCCATTTTGTAAATGGAGGAGCGTCTTCTCTTAATAGGGATTGTACGAATGGATTGGGGAACGGCGCCAACTCATCATAAAGCGCTGCCGCTTCCATAAGCTCATTGAGCACCCCTTTAATATAGAGGTGAAAATGGGCCACCTGCATATTGCGCGCGACGTAAGCTTTGGGGTAGGCTTCATTTAACGTATAGCTGGCCGTCATCATGATATCCGGATGACATTGGCGAAGATATTCTATCGCTTCTTCTACGTAGGGCTGCATGGCTTCAATAAGCGCCGGTACATTCGTTTCAGCTATGCCTTCAGACGTTCCGACGGCGTTTAACTGCCCAAATTCCAATTCATTATGCAGCTCTGTATAGATGATCTGACTCCTGTAGCCTTCTGCTGTGACGAAACGGATCAACTGATCCATTGATTTTGCAATGGCCATGAATCTCCCCTTAGGAGGAATTGCAGCTAATTTATCTCTAAGCTCAGCATGAGCCAGAAAGCTGGGACTCTGCTGATATTCCCAAGAGGATAACATAATGTAACAGTTATGAGCCTTTGCTTGTTTGAACAGTTCGAGCAAATGAGCATGCCCGTCCAGTAATGCGCCTCCACGACAGTTATACCAACGCGTACGCTGGCCTACTTCCCCAAGGTTAGCAAACTCCAAGGGTCCGGGGCGTTTGCCATCCGCTGTAAACAACATGAATGGCATAGCACATATTCGGATCGTATTGTAGCCTCTTTCGACCGCTTCTTTAAAACGGGCTTCCAGATCGCTATAGGGCTCACCTTCCTGCGTCATGGTATACCAAGAGAAGTCCCACATCGTGATCGTCAATTTGCGCGGTACATTTCTCATGAGATTACTCAATTGATTTCCCCTCCCAGCTCCAATCCATATGGTTCAATGCTCCTTGATGGTTGGCTTCCAGCTTAAGCACCGATTCAAAATGTAAGATAGCTTCGTCCTGCCGCCCTAATCCAAGCAAACCAAGTGCTTTCATATAAGTACAATGAACCTGATTACGAATATTCAGGTCATCTTCAAAGATGAGAAAGTCGGGTAACGAGACCGCGAAGTAATCTATTTTCACGGGTTCGAACAAGTGCCTATCGGCGTAATCTATGAGCTTGTTAAATCGACGCTTGCCTTCCTTCACATAACCAAGTTTCTGCCAGGCCAATCCTTGGTAAAATATCATATCTGGCTGTTGATCGTTATAATACATGGCGTTAATGGGTTCCCCCAGTCCTTGAGAGGCCGTGGAAAAGGCCTGTCTTGCCTCATCTGTTAATTTCAATAGCTCGTACGCGCAGCCCAAATAATAATAGATATCATTATCTTGGGAACCCTCTAGCTTACCTTCGCCAAGATTCTCTGGATACACTAAAGCCTCCCGCAGCCCCTTTACAGCCTGTTCAATCCGCCCAGACCTCAGGTCGGACTTGGCAAGCTCTACCTTGGCCAGCCTATACTGTCCCGTTACCTTCCCCTCTCCGCCTTCCCATGGATGAAATATTCTCCCTGTCAGCAAGGACAACGCTATCTTATGCTGCTTCATCGTATTGTGAACGGTTACATATTCTAAAAACAGATCATCGCGAAGCTTTATGATTCCCGGATAACTCTCCATTAGATTCAATCTGTCGTTGGGCTTGATGTTCAGCTTCTTATACAGCTGGTCAAGCTCATAAAGAATACGTGCGTCTGAAGTATTGCACGCAAAGGCCTGCTCTAACGAATGGCGAGCCTTCTCTACTTGGCCTTGTTTGTTAAAATATCCAAGAGCAAGATTACGGTGTACAACGGGGGAAGTATCGTCAATGGAACGAGACGTTTCCCAGCTGGAAATGGCATCCCGATGCCGTTTCTTATCATAGAGTAAATTACCTAAGTAATAATGCGCCTTGTCATCCTTCGGTCTTGTTCGAATTGCAAATTGTAACACATCCAACTCAAACAGACGGTTAGGAAAGCAGTAATCGGGTACTGCATCTGCGGCCTGAGCGAGAGCATTGTTCACCTGCTCAGGCTTGCCGATTTTAGCATAGCAGAAGGCCTGAACGTAATACAGCATAGGGTATGTTTTTGCCTGCTCTGGAGCTTCTTCCAGCACACATGCTGCATCCTCATAGAGTCCTGCCGCCGCATAGTCCGATGCTACCGCTATATAGTTGTGCACATCTCCACGCATCCATTTTTCCAGCTCTTCAAAGACCGTTTTAGCATCATCTCGTAACCCGAGAGCCTCTAAAGATAATGCTTGCTCACGGTAAGCTCCAAAATCGGCGATATCGAGCTTCATCGTTTCCTTGGAAAAGGCTATTGCCGCTTCGTAGTTGCCAAGCTTACGAAGAATAGCCGACTTCAGGTTGCGTGCCTTGTAATTGCGAGCATTTCGGATTATTGAGCGCTCCACGAGTTCCAGGGCTTCTTCATAGTTCCCTTGTTCTGTTGCAATCTGTGCCAGTGAGAAATACCCGCTGTCTTGCCATGCCGCACTCCATACTGATTTATAAAATGCAGCGAACGCCTCATCCATCCGCTCTTGGTGTTTTAGCGACAAACCAAGCTGGTAGTAGGCCTCACCATCATAGGGATTAGAGTTACGCCAGGTTACCCGCGAGATGGCTTTACGAAAGCACTCTTCACTTTCTGAATACAATCCTCTACGAAGAAGCAACGTACCATATGCCACATTTACACGGCTGTCATTTTTATCTCTTTTCAGGCCCTCAAGATAGTACGCCTCAGGTTCAAAGGTAGCATGACGATATTGCTCCAAATGTTGTCCTGCTAAATACAATTCTTCGTTCGTTCTTAATTCCTCCGGTTCCGGCAAGGGGGCAGCAGCAGCCGGCATCTGTTCAACTTCCCTTTTCTTCGGCTGGTAACTAATCAGCTCCCTTCCGGTCGCGTCTTTGACAGTTAAGCATAGCTCATATTCCTCATCCTCAGCCAAAATAACTGTCTTCTGTATAAAGGCCTTATTAGGTGTCAGATCTAAGGTTTCTTGGATATAAACTTTCCGCTGACTGCTTAATTCCACAACAGCCTCACGAAATGACGAAGTCACATAGACTCCAATCTGTGCTGTCCCTTCGCTGCGATTTAATTCCAAACTAACGGCTGCGTCAATTGAAGCGTTTTTGACCATACCAATATGTTTGTAAGGCATAAAATACTGTGAGAACGTCTTTTCTTCATACGGCTGAAGCCAAGTGAAATCTGGTTGATTATCGGTATACACTCCCGTCATCAACTCGATGTAGGGGCCGTCTTCATCTGTTAGATTGCGGTCCCAAGCTTGGCCGAATTCGCCATTTCCCCATGTCCACTGCTTTTTCCCGGGAGAGATGTGATGGTTGGCCACATGCAAAAGCCCAGCTTGTTTCATATGGTCGTAACCACCTATGAAATTGTAATCCGATTTATAGGCCATATATGAAGTGGGAACAGGAATATTTTTGTATCGGGAGATATCTACGCCTTCAGAATAATCCATTTTATAATAAGTGCCTGTAGCAATCGGGAAACGGGATACATCTCGCTTTCCATGGTCGAACACGGCTGATACGTCTGGAGGAAAAACAGATTGCGTGTGATCATGTACCGCTACGGCTGGATTGGCCCACCATAGAAATGTTTGAGGCTCGGCAGTTCGGTTGTATAGCTGGGCCCCCACTTTAAGGTATGCTTTATCCGGTTGAAGTGTAAAACCAGCTGTTACTTTCGTGCCGAACATACGATCAATTTCGCTCACCCATACCGTTGCGCTTCCGTCGCCATGTTCTTCCAACTTGTATTCAACGGGTCCGTAAGTGTTGGGACGGTGATGCTGCGGCCAGTTGAACTCAATACCTCCAGATATCCACGGCCCCAATAAGCCCACAAGCGCTGGTTTGATGACCCTGTTATAATAAACAAAATCATAACCGTTGGTCTTGTCGACCGCACGATAAATGCGGCCTCCCAGCTCTGGCATGATCTCAATGCGCAAATATTTATTTTCCAGAAAAACCATTTGGTAATTTTCAAGTTTCTTCTCATCCTCAATTTTATCAATGACCGGATGCGGATACACTCGACCGGAACTCCCCTGATAGACACGTTTCTCCAGAAACATTGGATTTTTCTCGGGTTTGCCAATTCCATACGTGGGGATCTGCACGGTTTGCTCCCACACGCGTGCCTTAGCGTCAAAAATGCTCAATTCCATCACTCCCTCATAGTTGCTCTTATGATTCTGAGCTTACAAGTAAGCGACATTACAGACAATTGACAATCCACTGTTTATGATGGACTATATACGTATTTCATCATTAGAGCCGCCTAAGGCTAGGAGATGGATAGATTATGAATAAGAAAGCTGATGGATTTGAGGGTGAAAAGTTATATGTCGTTCCACCCTATATACTGGATAAATTAAATATGAATCCGCTTACAAAAAATCTATATATTACGGATATAGGCTGCTTCAGCCATGCCCGCCATCATTTTCGTGAAAGAATGCACGGATGTGACTCTCATATATTCATCTACTGTACCAGCGGAAAAGGTTGGATACGAACAAAGGATGGCCTAACGATTGACATGACAGAGCGAGGCTTTGCGTACATTCCCAGGGACATGCCGCATGCTTATGGGGCTGACGATAGAGATCCTTGGACAATTTACTGGTTTCATCTTAAAGGGGACCAAATGGATGATTTTATAGCATTGTTTGAGCCTTTTAAAACGTATATTTCGATATCTGCCAGTGATGGAGTCAAACTACTGGAGCTATTTCATCAGTGTTACGACCTTTTATTGAATAAATCATACTCCATTATACATTTAGTTCAAGTATCGCAAACTGTCCGTTATCTGCTGAGTTTTGTTGTATCGGTTGCATTTCGCAAGGAAGACAGTACGTACCAGAGTCATGTGGATAAGGCAACACGCTATATGAGTGAACAATTGGAATCCACCGTTTCGCTTGAGCAGCTTAGTCGGCATGTTCAGGTATCCAAGCAGCATCTGAACCTGATATTCAAGCAATCCACCGGCTACTCTCCTGTCGATTACTATTTAAGAATGAAGATACAGAGGGCCAGTCAGCTTTTGGATTTGACGAATGCCTCTATTAAAGAAGTTAGCATACAACTCGGTTTTAGGGACCCTTACTACTTCTCCAGACTATTCAAAAAAATAATGGGCTGCTCTCCTTTGGAATATCGAAATAATTTGAAGGGTTAATCTATGTTCATCAGGAGCGTTCAAATTTGCTTCTATCGGGCTACCGCAAGGTCACAGATCATTTACGAATCACGGGTGCAAGGTCTATACTTAAGGTTAAAAAAGGAAGTTTTGTATGCTCCTCACGTTGAATCGTAGACTAAATGCAGCTATGCCGCTAATTACACCAATCAGCATTCTAATTGGCGTCCTAATCGGTACGCCGTTGTCAGAATATACCAAACTCTCTCCCTGGCTGTTTGCATTCATGACCTTCGCGGGCAGCATCAGTATGGGGTTTAAGGATTTTGTCCATGTGATCAAGCATCCTGGTCCGCTGATCGCCTGTCTGTTTATTCTTCACCTGGCCATGCCGCTTCTCGCCATGATGCTGGGACATCTGGCCTTCAGTGATGATCCTTACACGATTACTGGACTTATTCTTGGTGCAGCTATCCCTACACGGGCATTTCCAGCTTCGTGTGGGTCAACATATATAAAGGCAATACAGCGCTGACATTGGCGATCATTTTAATTGATACGATTTTGGCCCCATTTGCCGTGCCGGGCATCATGTCCCTACTGATCGGAGCGGATGTGCAGCTCGATACCTGGGCGATGATGCAGAGCCTATTCTGGATGATTGTCGTTCCTTCGCTAATCGGCATGGTGTTGAACGAATGGACCAAAGGGAAGATCAAGCAGGTATGGGGACCACGGCTAGGACCGTTCTCCAAGCTGGCTATGGCTCTTGTCGTCATGATTAACGGATCTGTCATTGCGCCTTATCTGGTCGATTTTAATCTTAAGCTTGTCGGAGTATGCCTATCCATAATCGTCCTTGCCTCCACTGGATATGCGATCGGTTATCTGATATCAGGACTGATGCGGTGGAATAATGCAGACCGTACGGCGCTTGTCTTTAACGGCGGCATGCGCAATATTAGCGCGGGAGCCGTGCTTGCCATCACCTATTTCCCGGCCCCGGTAGCATTGCCCGTTGTACTGGGGATGATTTTCCAACAATCCACAGCATCTCTGGTCGGGTTTCTGCTGAGTCGTCGCGACCGCGGCAACGCCAAGGAAAAGCGCAATACGGCCTCTGTTTCTTAAGCAAAGGGGGTTAGCGGTGGTTCCAGATGATAAAACTCCTCCTTATGAGGAGGAGTTAGTTTCGGAAGGGCGTTTCTATACGTACATGGTTGAAAGTCTAATTCAAATATGCATGCACAATCATGTAAATGGTCACTTTCCACTTCATAACATTACTATTGAATCGTGTAGGGTAATAAACTTAGCTTCCGTAAAGAGCCTTTCGCGGCACAACGTTCAAGCCATATATTACCCTAAGGAAACTAAGAACGATATACACAGGTCGCAAAGTCTAAAACAGCTTTTGCGTAAGATTTTGAAATTGTGACTTCACTCCATCTTTCTGAAGTTCTGATTGTAACACCTGATTAAAGGTTTGAAGTGCACGCTGGAATTTATTTTCACCAAATTCCGTAATCCGAGTATACACACCTCGTCGATCATCCTCGCATGTATGTCTTTGTAAAGCCCCGCAGTTTTTGGCTTCCATTCTCACTACGAGTCTCGATGTCGCACTTTGACTTAATCCCACCAATTCTTGAAGTTGCTGCAGTCGTAATTTTTTTTCCTCGGAATTGGATATAAAACCTAAAACATAAAACTCCTTCAAAGATAAATCATAATTTTGTAGCAGGGCTTGTTCTAACTTATCATTTAAAGTGGAATGGATGTGAGACAAAGACAACCATACATCCAAAAGTTCGTTTTCATGTTGCAAGTTTAGACCACACCATTCTATATTGAAGTATTTCCAGTAAGTTTATCCTATTGTAACAAGCTTAAATGGAATGGTCAAAACCCATAACCTATTTTGAATATTACAATCCGTCGTCACCGAACCAGCATGCAAATGCAGCATAATGATTCTCGTTTCAGAGTGTCGATTTTATTGACAGTAGTCCACCCTAACTATCTTCCTATGTACATACATTGCTGCAATTAAGCTTATATAATGTGAGAAAGTGAAGATAGCAAAAAACAGGTCAATCATGGTGATATCTAACCATAATCGACCTGTTGAATGTAAAGGAATAGCATTTTCAAAGTGAGCGGTAACAACATCATGACGAAATGGAAGAACAACGTAGATCGTAGCAAAAGGAAGTCAGACAACCAATTTTCACATGTAGCCTTTCAAAAAGACGACACTGCATATCCAGTGTCGTCTTGTTAGTGTTATTTTTAATTGTTTTTGTTTCAAAGCAACTTAATAAGGTGAACTTTGCAAATAAAACTCTTGGCCTGAACCCTGAAGACTTCTCGAACCAGTCCCTTGGGAATTTCCCCCTTCAACCACTCTATCAAGATATATATAGATTCCATATCCTTTTACTGTATACATAATATGAACTGCAATCTTTTCATTGAGTTATTCAGCTTGCCATATATCTTTCAATTTCCAATATGTCAGCCCATTTACTAGCGCCTCTCCACCCTCTGTTATGATTTCTATGCCTAGCAATTTCTCACCCGGATAGATGCGACTTGTCATCGTAGCTTGCCCTTCATTCGCAAACATTTCAATGGATGAACGATCCAGATATACATGCAATGTCAGCTGTCCCTCAGCATTGAAGGCTGTTTGACGTACTCCATCTGTCTTTTTACCTGATTTAGAACAATTAAGCATTAGTTTCTGCTCCGGAATAGAATATGTGATAACCGTTTCTTCTCGACCTGTTCCACGAAACTTCAAGCCTACCAGGTCTGCACTTGACTTCGTGAGGTCGAACACTACCTTAACTTCAAGCAAGTCTTCTTCAACTTCCTTGAAGTAACTTCCAGAAATAGCGCCATATTGATACAAAACATGTTTACTTTGACGAAGTAACTTCATTTCTTCAACTGGAGTCATCAGTACTTTATTATTGTCACCCAACGTAATTAAACGTGGGATCGTCATTGCTCCACACCAGCCGTCTGCTTTCGTCGGCATATCCGATTCCCACATATCCATCCAACCAAGCGCTATGCGGCGACCTTGATCATCTAGAAAAGTTTGAACAGCATAGAAGTCATGACCAGTATCCAACTCGATGAACTCTCCATGCTTATATTCATTACTATCATAATTATATTCGCCAACATAATATCCCGTCTGGAACAAGTTATTGTACTTATCTCCTTGCGCATCAATACCTTGTGGGGAGAACATAAATATATGCTTACCGTTCAGTTCAAAAAAATCAGGGCACTCCCACATGAAGCCCATATTCTTATCTCCCTGCAGAAGCACACCATGATAGGTCCAAGTCCTAAGATCAGGAGATGTATATAGAATAACACGCGGCAGATCTTCTTTCGTGCTGTTACCTAGGATCATGTACCATGTATCCTCATGCTTCCATACCTTCGGATCACGGAAATGCTGTGAGCTATCAGTCGGAGGTTCAGCGATTACGGGATTCTGCCTTAGTTTTGTAAAATGAATGCCATCTGTGCTTACTGCCACATTTTGATTTTGGAAAAAGATATTGTTTGGTTGATCAATATAGTGATGACCAGTATAGATCAATGTCAGTTCGCCGTTATTATCTACTGCGCTTCCTGAGAAGCAACCATCAAGGTCACACGCATCTCCAGGCGCTAATGCAATCGGACAATGCTCCCAATGTACAAGGTCTTTACTCTTCACGTGGCCCCAATGCATTGGGCCCCAGTTCTCATCATAAGGATGATGCTGATAGAAGGCGTGATATTCACCTTTGAATTGAATTAATCCATTTGGGTCGTTAATCCAGTTTGCTGGTGCCATAATATGATAACCTAATCGGTACCGCTTGTTCATTTTCGCTTCTGCCTGTTTCAATGCTTCCTCAGCTTGCTTCGTATTGTTATTATATGTGTTCATCTTTCTTCCTCCTATGCTGTTTCAATATGCTTGTTAGGCTTGGGATCCAGCTTTTTCGGTTCTTTCTTTAAGGTAAAGATTGAGATTGTTGTAAAGACAAATACGAAAACACCCATAATCACGTACGTATTTGCAAAACCTCTAATGTCATAAGACATACCGGCGATTGGCGAGAAGATCGAAGCTCCTACCTGACTCATAAACTGGAATCCCACCAGATACAAGATCGAAGACAGACGCGTATCGAAATTTGCAGCCAAGTACTTAAATACGGAGATCAGCATGATTGGCAGTTCCAATGCGTGAATCAATTTCATAGCTGAGATTCCATAAGGTCCAATAACTAAGCCTGAACCCATGATCCGGAACGCCATCAAGAACCCTGCCAATATTAGACCCTTTTTTGCTCCAATTTTGTTGACAATGAAAGGCGCTAAGAACATCATGCCTGCTTCCAAGAACACTTGTAGGGAATTTAAGTAACCGTAAACTTGATTGCCTAATGCAACCGTTGAGAACGTCGATGAAAAGTAATTCGGGAACTGCTGGTCATACACATTGTAAATACAGGTAACACCAAGAACATATAGAATGAAGAACCACAAATGCTTATTTGCAAACAAATGGCCGATTTGCTTAAAGTTAACGGATTCTGCTCGCTCCATCTCGGAATCTGTCATTTCAACTTTAATTGTCATCATAATGATAAACAGAACGACAGCAGATACTGATGCAATCCAGAAGTTAATGTTAGGGTTGATATTAAAGAGCTGACCAGCGAAAAACGTTGCTGCTGCCCAACCTAGCGAGCCCCACATACGAGATTTCCCGTATTCAAAGTCATATTTTCGGCTGACTTTCTCGACATAAGATTCGATGGCTCCAATCCCTGCCAAAAAAGAAATACCCAAGTATAATCCACCTGCAATGGCACCGAGAAATACATTGTATTGAAGTAACGGCCCATAGATAAAGATATAGAAAGGACCAACAAATAAGAGCAAAGAACTGATTAGAAATAAAATATGCTTCTTTAATCCGATTTTATCAGATATATAGCCATAAAGCGGTTGCATACATAGCGCAAAGATAGCGTTTACAGTAAAGATAACACCTGTTTCAGCACCATTCAGACTGATTTCTTGCCCTAGCCAGATGGAGAACAATGAATAACTTGCTGACCAAGTAAAGAAGAAAAAGAAGAAATAGGCACTTAGTTTCCAGTACATGCTCTTTGACTTTCTCATATCGAACGCTCCTCAAGTTGAACATTTAATGTAAATGAAAGCACTTTCGTATTTACAGATCGATTATATGTCAACCGCTTTCATATGTCAACCGCTTGACATATTTTCGAAAGAAAAAGAGCTTTCCTCTTTGATTTCAATTACTCTAATAAGGATAGCTCCACCTTCTATCACAATGCTGAAAACTATGGAAATTGTATTAAGCCGTACTAGCTTCAATCAGTTTCACTGGTAGATAGGTTTCTCGCGGGACATCACTGAATCCACCTTCAATTTCTTTAATAAGTAACTCTATGGAAGATCTCGCAATCTCCTGTATTGGTTGCTGAATTGTCGTTAATTCAGGGAGAAGATTGCGGGTTGTTTCTGTTCCGTCATATCCAATTACGCGAATATCTTCAGGAACACGTTTTCCTCTTCTTCTTGCTTTAGCAATAAAAGACGCAGCCACCAAGTCATTACTCGCAAACAATCCATCTACTTCAGGATGTTCATCGAGCAAGCGTTTAATCGGTTCGTCGTGATTCTGTTGGTGGAAGGGATCATGTACTTCATAGGTAATTGCCTTTCGACCATACTGCTCCATCACATCTTCATATGCTTTTCTTCTTAAGCTTGCTGGTGTTTCCAATTCAACAGGGCCATTTATGTGTAAGATATGCTTGCACCCTTTTTCAATAAGTAGTTCTGACGCCAGTTTTCCACCCATATAATTATCCGATCCTACAACTGGGATTGAATCGGATAGGAAGCGATCGATCGCAATGACGGCAATGTTCTTCTGTTCATAATTTACGATACCCCGATTGTGTGTACCAACGATAATACCGTCAACTTGATTTCGCATAAGCATATCCACATATGATTCCTCTTTATCCAGCTGATTCAAACTGTTACAAAGCAACAGCTTATAGCCTAATGACGCACAAATATTCTCTATATGAAAAGTCAGCTCTCCGAAAAATGGGTTGCTTGTAGTTGGAATGATTAATCCAATCAGATTTGTTCGTTTACTAAATAATGACCGAGCCACATCATTTGGAAAGTAATTTAGCTCTTGCATCGCTTTATGAACTTGATCCTTCGTTTCTTGACTGATATAGCCACGATTATTAAGTACGCGAGAAACCGTAGTCGGTGAAACTCCAGCTAATTGTGCAACATCGTTAAGTTTTGGTTTCATTGATTCTCCCTGCCTTCTCTTCATGCCATATCTCTAATTTTTTTCATTTTAACATGGTTAAATGTTAAAAAACATGCTTGAGCATTCTTATGGATTATTCTTCAGATTTGTCTCCCTCTAAGAATCTCCTTGGCGACAGAAGAACTGGTCAAAGAAGACGCTAAAAAACAAGGATATGATAGCGAATTTGTTGATTATTACATCATAGAAATGAGCAAAAATCCTCCTGAAGAAGCTTACACCGTATTGCCTGCGGCTGTAACCATTTCGTCGAATCGTGCCACTGCTTAATAGGCTCTGTCGTAAATTCATTTCAATTTTAATGATAATGGTAAACTAAAGTCTAAGCAGTCTCATTTCCTCAGATGCATGTCAGATGATAATTCAACGATCATCTTCATAATTAGTGAGAACTCATTGACTCGAAGTTATACTACTTCTTCATTGTCAATTGTTAGCGAATAATAATGTTTTAGACTAAACAATAAAGAACTAGACTGAGATAAGTTATAGACTGGCGACGCGCGGCCCGCATGCGCGACTGCAGTTGCGCTCCCCATCTCTTCCGGAATGAAGTCCAGCTTTGCGATCGGCGCGCTAGCGACTGCGCCCGTGTAATTAGAAAATATAGTCTTAGACTGGAAAATAAAGTATTAAAGGTATAAACTACGAATATGCTTTTTTCTTGAACCCTCTCATATGATGAGAGTAATTCAGTATTCGAGGAGATGGTCTTGATGAACAAGAACATAGGGATTAAGGATACTTTGGTAAGGTTCGACGAGATTTCGAAGCATTATGTTCGGGAGCTGGACAAGTATAGTCTGGCGGAACTGTGTCGCAAGCCAAGCGAGAACGAATGGTCGCTTGGGCAAATGTACCTGCATCTGCCTCATTCCACGCTGAACTTGCAGCTCCGTCTTGCGGAGCAGTGCATGGCGCTCGGTGGCGGCAACGAGGAGGGCGACGGGAAGACGGAGGCCGGTCATGCCGTGTTTGAGCAAGGGAGCTTCCCACCGGTTCGCATTCAGGTACCGGCCGACTTGCAATATACGCCCCCACAGCCAGAAAGCAAGGAGCAGCTTGTCGCCAAGCTGGAGGAAGCAAGGCGCCGCATGCATGAGATTGGGGCGTCGCTACAGAACATAGACCCAGAGCGGCTGCAGCGAAAGGCGACTCATCCGGCCGTAGCCTTCGGCGCGTTAAACGCGGTCGAATGGTTCACGATGGTGGAGATGCATTACCGTCATCATCTTCTTCAAAAGGAGCGGCTGGACGCTTTCTTACAAACTGCAGAGTTATTAGGCTAACAGGACACGATAGTTGAATGTTGACCACAACAGCGGCCAGTCTAGGAATTTATTTTCGCGTCCTTATCTGCCGCTGTTGCATTTGTCGGATCAGTCTAAAACTTTATTTTCTTCGGACAATAAAGTTGTATACCGAAATCCAATATTGTCATTCGGATTCTTTTATCAATATATAAAAATATGTACGTTAAAATGGGGTAATACCAGCGAAATTGATACAAACCGCAATTTGTTTCCTCTAAGCTTTTAGAGGCTGATCGTTTGGACTGCTTACATCAACATAAACACGAACATATTCACTGTTTCTGTTCTGATAAACCTTTGAACGCTTCAGCACTCTGTAGTAGTCCTCGAAGTGCTCCAAAAACTGATCAATCTCTTCAGGTATTCCTTCAACCCGTATTTTTAGCATCCTCTTTTACAACTCTTCTTTTAGCGATGAGCTTGGAGCATTTTCAACCATTTCGTTTGTAATTCCGTGGATGGCGGTCGCCTCTTCTGGAATGAGGGATACCGGCTTGATTAACGTTTCAAAAAGAGGATTTTCGTCAAGATCAATAATTGCAATCTCTACGATCTCAGAGTCGCCATCTAAACCGGTGGTTTTCACATCTAAAATGATATATTCTGATTTTCTTTGGCTAACTGAACGGTTCGAGCTTTTTGTATTGCTGCTAGTTGTTTCTCTTATTTTCACAAAAAAACCAAGCTGACGATTATAAGATGGACTTTTTCTTGTACAAAAAAGAGTCTGCCCTTGGGCAGACCCGATACAAATGAACAGACTCGTGCAAGTTGTGCTCAGTCAGATTGAACCTGCAGGATAGAGGCTGTTTCAATTCGGATTTATTTTGTTAACTTGATAATAATGTGCTTCTACCCAACATCGTCTCTAATTCGAAAACATTTATTCCATTTAATGATCTTTTAATGGAATAACCTAGCTGACATTTTTAAACACCTCTATTGACACTTAACACTATCATCAATACAACACTTCGTTAAGCCACATTATTACAAATTTATTGATGTAGTTGAGATGGACTCACTTTTTGAATTTGAACAAGTATATCAAACGTTTTACCTAATGATATATCAACAGTTTTTGGTATAGCAGGGCCTTCTTTAGTTATTCCAGCGAAAATTTGATGTTGTTCGTTTAACCAAGTTTTTGTCACTCCGTTCGCCTTACGTAAATCAATAAAAAATTGATCTTTTTTGACCTGTCCAAAAATGTAATTATAACTGTTTGGATCATCTGATTTTAATATTCCATATGGGCCAAATTCACCATCATTATTATAAACATTATATTGTCCTTTATAAACAGATGTTCCAATAGATACATACCGTTTTCCATAATATTCTGCTAAATGCTGCCCAGCTACTTTAGGGTATATAAATGGAATCATATTTGTTTTCGAAACGTGTCCATTATGTCCCCAAACTATGGTTTTCCCTAAATGTTCTTCAGTCCACTTCGCATTTTCATACATTGCAATATCATGTTTCAAATAAAAATCCGATGGTTTATCAGGGGATGTTCCTCCTAACATTGTAGTAAACTGTTCAATAATACGAGCATTTTGTTTTATCCATGCGAACTCTTTGGATTTTCCGTTCAGATAACTTTTATTTTGTTCTAATAAAGCACTGATTTGTTTAGCATCTGAAATATACTTTTCTTTTTCTTCTTTTGTAAGGCTCTCAAAAGTAGTCATATCCTTTGTTACAGGAATGAGACCTTTTATCTTCTCTTCTACTCTAGGCACAAGATCTGAATTGTTTCTTTTTATATATTCTATTATATTATTATAAACATTCTCGTTTACTGATTGAATGTCCATCCCAATGATACGCACTTTAGATTTATGTTCTGGATTAGCATTATATTGTCGAATCCAACTAAGTAGATCTAACATTTCTTTTGTGTTAAATACAGGTGATAGATGTTGGCTTGGGTTTCCCTTACCAGTAAGAACATATCGATCAAGCTCCAAAGCTCTGTCCCATCCCTCTTCTAAAACTAAGTTGATGAATCCCTTTTCAGATACTAAATAATTAACAATGCGTTGTTTCATTGTAAAAACTTCATGAGCCCCATGCGTAGCTTCACCTAAACCTACAATTGAAGCTGAACCTACCATATTCTTAAGTGGTTTTAAATCATTAAAAGATGCAGTTGGATTAGTTGTTTTTAAAGGCTTTGCATGCATTTCTAACCATTCCGTTATTTGATTTGTATTGTAGGGAGCTGTAACAGAAACTCCTGTTTTCGAGTCTGCATAAGTACTTCCTACAAAATTAGTCAGTATTATAGCAAAAACACCAAGTGCAATAATCATTTTCTTTTTCATAATACCCTCCTAAAATACTTACTTGTTAGTTTTTTGACATGCTCTAAGGAGCCCAGTTTAAACCATTTTTTTCCTTTTTTCCTACTTGCTAAATTCAGCAAGTAAAATATTTTTAAATGGATCAGGACTATCAGCTTTAAAGCTGTTCAAATTGACGACCAATGTATGCTTGCCTCCAAGTGTGCCACCAGCAAAAGTGGTAAACCCTAGAACTCTACCTTTGTGTCCCCATATCGAGACACCGTTTGGAAGCTTAGTTTCAAAGATCCCAAGACCATATCCGGTTCCTTCTCTATCTGTAGGAACTGTAGTAAGCATTTGTTTTAGTTGCTGTTCCTTCAGTAATTTACCACTGAATAAGTAAGAGAAGAATTTGTTTAAATCGTCAGCAGTAGAAATCATATCTCCATCCGAGCTACCTGGGTTAATATAAGTAACGTCTTTTAGCTCACTTGCTCCGTCTAGTTGGAAATAGCCACGGGCATGCTTGGTGCCTGGAATCACGCTTGAATTGCCAGGTAGGAATGTATTTGACAAATCAAGCGGTTCAATAATCCGATTTTCAACCTCTTCCGCATAGCTGTTTCCAGTTACTTTTTCAATAAGGATCCCCAGTATTACGTATCCTGTGTTTGAATAAGACCAACCCTTTCCTGGGGCAAAGTCTGGGGGAAGAGAAATCCCCATCTTTACGAATTCTTCAGCCGTATACGATTTTTTTGTATCCATATAATCAAAGTCTTTTGAATTTACATAGTCAGCGATACCACTTGTATGATTCAATATCTGCCGGATAGTAATTTGGTTACCATCATATCCGTTTCCTTGAATGACACCAGGCAACCATTTTTCAATGGAGTCGTCTAGATTCAAGCGGTTCTCTTCAGATAATTGAAGTAGAACGGTTGCAATGAATGTCTTCGTTACACTACCAATGCGAAAGCGAAAATCTGTTTTCATTGGTTTCTTGGTGCTCAGGTCCGCTAACCCAGCGGCATAACTCCATGTTTTTCCACCCTCAGAAGTTTTAGCAAGTATCCCAGGATATCCAAGTTGCAATGTATCCCGCATTGCCTCTTTGACGGAATTACGTTCACTTTGAGTGCTTGTTTGTAACGGACTAGATACATTTTGAATGGACTCCGCTTTTACAATTGAGGTTGGTGTTGTGTATAACAGAGAACTTCCAGCCATTAAAAGGACTAAACCTGTAGATGCAATTTGACAATGCTTTTTCATAAAGATATTCTTCTCCTCTATTCATATTGTATCGGCAGTTATTTGCTGTTTTAGGGCAAGAGTGGATTTGCAATTATCTTTACTCATTATTATTTTCACAAACGCTATTGTGTCCTAACAAACGGTAAATTCCTTTTTTTTCACATGTATGTTAACCCTAGAAATTACTTATTTTCCTTAAAACACTCTTGTTACTGGATTGTTTTTCATAAATAGGTCATACCTGTTTCCCCTTTCACGCCTCTTTATTTTTTATCATACACAATGAAAATCTCTCCTCCTCGTTTATTGTTAATGTGTTAAACTCCCTCTATGATTCTAAGTATTTTTCTGTCACATACGGTAGTGTCAAAATGTCACACTATTAAAAATCCTAATATTATTCGGAGTGAATATCTCAATCCAGATGTCGCTGTCAGTGAAGCTGGTGATTTGGCTGTGTCTTATTCGTATTCCCAGTTGCTCCATAACCTCTCTTACCGGAACTCTTGCCAATCTCAATTCAATCGCTTGCATTTTTCTAGGGGGTAACTCACTCTCGTTGCCAACGTAAAAACACCTCCAAGGTTATCTCCATATCTTACGACATGGCTTGATTCTCTTGAAGGTGTTTTGATTTGTCTCACGTTATGGGGTCAGTCCCCTTGATCTACAGTCGAAAAAGGTTCTTTATCTAACTTTACCAATCGATCAAAAACCTTAATTTCAAATCCCGATTCATTTCTCAACACTTCAAACCGGATGTTCTCCTCTACCGCCGGATTGATGGCTGAACCGAAACATTGTTATCTCCTGACTACAATCAATCATTTTAAGCCCATTATCTTCAAACAGGCATTCAGCATATCCTTGTTTTTATAGATTACAACAGTAATCTCCTGTCGTGCTCTCGTTAGCATTTGGTACAAACGCAGCCCCGTTGTTTCTTTGCACTCCACCTAGGCGACATTCTTTAGCTTGGCGTATTGTTGCAGGTGTAAGGCTTTTGCCGATGCCCAACCGCCGATGACAAATTGACATCGGACAATTTGTCCGATATAATCAAAACAAAACGGACAAACTGTCCGAATTTATAATACGAAGGGTGAAACTGGGATGCATATCAAAAAATTGTATTTTTTATCTGTAGGTGAATGTTTCCTAGATCAATCGGCAGTTAATCGAACCCTTGCCCCCGGGAAATTAGTCGGAATGCCTGTGTGGTCTTTTCTATTGGAAACGACCAGCGGGCCGATACTCATCGATACGGGAATGCCCGACGCTTTTATCAACAATCCCGATTACTACAAGGGGACTAGACGTGAAGGGCGCGTCGTCCCCAACATGTCTGACGGCGACTCGATCGTAAATGTGTTAAAGCGTGTCGGTTATCGACCTGACGATATTCAAATGGTCATTAGCTCCCATTTACACTTGGATCATTCTGGGGGAAACGGGCATTTCCGCAATACGCCGATCCTTATTCAAAGAGCAGAGTATGATGCGGCCATAAACAATGAGGATTACTCTCCATTAGAGTGCAGGCTGCCCGATTTACAATATCAAATCATTGAGGGTGACCATGAATTGATTCCGGGGGTTCAAATTTTATTCACTCCGGGTCATTCCCCTGGCCATCAATCAGTCCTTGTCACAACGGAAAAGTCGGGTCCAGTGCTACTGACAATTGATGTTGCTTATACTCGGGAGAACTTCGAGAATAGCGTACCGTTCTTGACATTCGATCAAGAGATGGCTGCCAAATCGATTACTCGCATGCAGGAGTTAATTCAGGATGTTCGGCCGTCCTATGTTTTCTTGGGACACGATAGAGATCAGGCGCAAAAATGCCGCACCTTTCCTGACTTCCTGTAATGGAGAGACAGGCTATGGATACTCAATCAATGGCTTTATCCGGCAATGAGCGGAAATTAATGGGGACACTTTGCTTGCTCATTATTTTCGGAAACATCAATATGACCATGTTTAATTTGTCTATACCTTCGATTTCCGCTGACTTTGCCCTGACCTCCTCGCAGGTGAGCTGGGTTATGGTCGGTTACAGCATTTTGATGGCTATCGGCGCCGGTACTTACGGCAAGTTAACGGAGTCCTTTTCCTTTCGCCAGCTGTATGTCATTGGTTTAATCCTTTTAGCTTTCGGCTCTATGACCGGCTTTTTTGCAGCTTCATACTTGCAAGTCATCATTGGAAGACTACTGCAGGCAGCAGGGGCCTCATCCATCTCTCCCCTGTCTTATGCGGCAGTAACCCTGTATTTTAAGCCTACAGTCAAGGGACGGGTGCTGGGAACCTTATCCGCCACAATTGCCTTTGCTTCCGGCTTCGGGCCTGTGTTCGGCGGTTTCGTAGAGCAATACTTTGGCTGGCGTGCTTTGTTCATCGTGTCCAGTCTGAGCCTATTTGTTATCCCTTTGATATTCAAGTATGTTCCTGACAAGAAACACGACCGCGGTTCATTCGATTTTCTCGGAGCTGTTTTGTTCTCCGCGGGACTGGCGTTGGTATTGCTAGGGGTTACGAACTATTGGTTTATGCTCATTGCAGGAGCAGCAGTTCTTCTATGGTTCGGTACTCATATTCAGAAAAAAGAACATCCATTTATCGATGCATCTTTCATGAAAAATGCTCCTTACCGACGAATTCTAGGGATTGGATTCCTTACCTTCGTATGCAACACGGGGTTAACCTTTACTCTTCCTGTCATGATGAAGAATTCCTTTCATTTACCAACTAGTAAAATCGGTCTGCTGATGCTTCCCGGTGCCGCCTGTGCAGCCTTGCTCGGATCCCGGATCGGAGGTTGGACAGATCGTTTCGGAAGCTCCCGCGTGCTTGTCATATCGCAAAGTCTCGTCATCAGCGGATTTATACTACTGGGGGTATCCGTACATTTGCCGCCATGGATCGACGCTTTATTGATCATTATCCTTATGATTGGATTCAACGGTGTCCTCACCTCTAGCAGCAATTTAGTTTCGACGACACTCCGTTCGGCTGAGTTGGGTGTGGGGATGGGTATTTTCACACTGGCCTATCTCCTAGGCGGAGCATTCGGCCCTGCGCTGGTCGGCCGACTGATTGATCTAAAGATGCCTTTTTCTGTTGTTTATTTTACCATTTCCCTATTGGCAATCCTGACATACTTATTCGCAAGAAAAGCAAATCCTAGCGGAAGCTATGGTAATTAGTTTGGTAGACTTACGACATGTCCGAAAGATACGGAGGATGAATAGATGAGTAAATTAAATATCCAACTGTCCTTTGCTGCTATTCATGAGCTGGCCGAGGGGATCCGAACAAGGGAAATATCCCCGGTAGAGATTACAGAACATGCGCTTCATCGCATCGAACGTTTGAATCCGAAACTGAACGTTTTCGTTACCCAAACGTCCGAACTGGCGATTGAACAAGCGAAGCAATCGGAACGCGATATTATGCATGGTCGGTACAAAGGGCCCCTTCACGGGATTCCCATCGTTCATAAGGATCTATATTACACTAAAGGGATCCGAACAACTGCCGGTTCAAAAATATTGAACAGCTTCGTCCCCGATTACGATTCGACGGTTGCAGCTAAGCTACATGAGGCTGGAACAGTTCTGCTAGGCAAAGTACAGACTCACGAGTTCGCTGCGGGATTGACAACAACTAGCCCGCACTTCGGTCCTTGCCTCAATCCGTGGAACACTGAACTTGTAACGGGAGGTTCAAGCGGCGGCTCGGCTTCTGCTTTAGCAGCTGGACTTACTTATCTGGGCACAGGCTCGGATACCGGAGGTTCGATCCGCATACCCGCTGCTTTGTGCGGTGTCGTAGGGATGAAGCCGACGTACGGTCGGGTCAGTCGGTATGGTATCATTCCAATGGCCTGGTCATTGGACCACTCGGGTCCGTTGACCCGCTGTGTCATGGATGCGTCCCTGTGCTTGGATGTGATGTCTGGCTTCGATCCAAAGGATGAATCGACTGTCGATCTGCCTGCGCCAGGTATCAAGATGTATCCGAATGGTCTCAGGGGTGTGCGTATCGGATTGCCGACAAGCTACTATTACGAGGATTTGATGCCGGAAGTGGAAGCTGCGATGAAGGCCGCTATCAATAAATTCCGAGAACTGGGAGCAGAAATCATCGAAGTTAGCCTGCCCCTGATCAAACATGTTAGAAGTGCGACGATGGCCATTATGATGACGGAAATGTACTCGTACCACGAGAAGTGGCTTGAGACAGAATTGGAACAGTATGGACCGGACGTCCGAATGTTTCTTGAAAGCAGTAGAGATATTCCGGCTTCCATTTACCTTCAGTCTCAGCGGGCCCGGCAACTAATTGCCAATGATTTTTTGAATGCATTGTCCGGAATCGACATCTTGTTGACGCCGGCAACACCGATCACTGCGCCGCGTGCAGATGATGATGCTAGTGTATTCAGATTGAACTCATTTACGGTTCCGACCAATTTGACTGGCTTGCCTAGCCTGAGCATGCCTTGCGGCTTCTCACCTTCCGGTCTGCCGATTAATATGCAATTGATTGGCCGCCCCTTCGAAGAAGCGACAGTACTAGGTATCGGCAATACTTATGAAATGAATACAGACTGGCACAAGAGACATCCGGATTTGTAAGCCTGACTATATTTGATGGAGGGTAATCTATGGATCAAAAGCAACTTAACTCTGAAGTTAGCAGGAAAGCATCAACCGAAACCGGAACAGATACGACGAGCGACAAGAAAAAAGCATACGAGCAGTTTATTCATACGATCGCAAGTTTAAAGGAACTGGACCTATCGGGCATTGAACCGCATTTGCCTCCAATTTACAAAAAGCACTATACCAAGAAATAAAAAAAAGCTCATCGGTCACCCAAATGAATGTATTTTTAATTTTTCACGAAATGTATTATAATTATGAAGACGGACAACATGTCCTATACACGAAAAACGGACTTATTGTCCGTTTTTCGTGTTAAATAACAGTTAAATTAATGATGAAGGGAGATGTTTATGGTGAATTCAGAATCGCAATCTGTCTCTCTGAAAATTCCCAGAGAGGAGTTAAACCGAAGACGAATTTTGACGGCGGCTAGAGAACTTTTCATCAAAAACGGTGTTGACAATGTCAATATGCATCAGATTGCGAAGACTGCTGGAGTAGGACAAGCAAGCCTATACCGCCGCTATTCGGATAAGGGCGACATATGTCAGGAGATCGCGTATGAAGAATACCAACCTTTGTTTGATGAAGTTCAAGCATTTCTTGATCAATCCCCAGAAACCGCTGCCTTGGACCGGCTTTACCATGTAATCGTAAGATATGTCTCTTTTTTAGAGGCGAAAGTTCCTTGGCTCTGTGAGGTCAGCCGGGCCTCAACCGGGCATCGTCCGTTACAATCTCCGTTATGTCAATGGATGCGCAATATAAGCAGAGATCTGCTAAATGAGGCCGTTGAACAGGGAGACGTATCCGGGGTGGACATTTCATATACTATTGAAGCCCTGCTGGCCGTGCTTCACAATATCGATTACCATCTCCAAGATGAAGGCTTTACAAGCCAACGAGTTCTTGATGGATTACACCGCATATTTATTGAAGGTTTAAGAGCTAATAGACATTAATTGAGGGGCTGGCCACAAAGCCACATAACATGGATGAGGGATAGTCCTGCGTAACTCCTCTTTTTATCTCATAATGGTATATTGAATGTACAAAGAAACCATATCCTTTCAAATGGTCGGGTGGTACCTCCATTTTACCCAGGAACGGTTTCTTATTGTTTTACAATTGGAGAACAGGACGTCCCTAGTCATTTTTATGACTTATGGGACAACCCTTTTTTTCTGCCAATGGCTGCTACGCGAATTGTCCGGATCGGACTTCCATGGCACGCTCTCCTTATTCGGTCTTCTTATCATCAGCAGCGCTCTTTCGACTACTTCCTGTAGGCTTCGTAGCAGCAGGCTTAGTAGCCTGAGAATCCATGGAGAACAAGCAGGTTTTCATCTTATGTATTCTAAAATTGCAGTTGAAGAGATTTGTACAACACTTGGGGATTTTATTAACTCATCTTCCAAACTCCACGTCCAACTTCTCCAATCCATAACCAAACCACCTTTACGAAAAGTATCAATTATGATCGTAATTTGGATTCGATATAGATAATACCATATGTTAATATTTATAGGATATATAGAGTAAATAGAAACACAAAAAGCCAATAGAAACAAGGGGCTTTGTTTCTACTGGTTTAAAAATGTCTCAAACATATACCCAAAAATGTCTCGGTTATCAACCAAATCAGTCTCAATTATTACCGTTACTCACTGTGTGGTGTCATAATTAATGAGAATATCCACATTGCTTAAATGCATAAAAATACATCCGCTTGTATACATTATTTTACCATCGAGTAACCCTAAAGATACAAAAAAGGGCAAAAAAAATGCCGGTTAATGGATATAAAAAACATATGCAGTTCCATCATTAAATACAAAGATGCAGTAGCTGGTAAATCTTCAATTAATTTAATTTTTGAGTCTGTTATGAGGTATACAATATTGTTTGGATCATAGAGGTACCAGTCATCTCTCATCACTTACGATATATCCGTTAACTTTTTTATAGCCAGCAGCCATTTTCTCCTTATAAGCTTCATCACGTAGTCTTTTTATTCTTTCCTGTTTTAATACCTCTCTAGCTGCTAATTTTAGTTTATTGTACCTTCTATTGAATTTATCTAACTGATAGAATGCAAACACATTGCTAAGCTTAGGCCTTTCATCGAGAAGGGTTAATAACTTAGGAATTGTGACTGAACTGTAAAACTGCCCCAAACTCTTTGGATCTAGCTCTTAGTTTTCTTCTGTATTCTGTTCTTTGCGTTCTAAGAGTATCTATCTCTTTCAACAGTTCAACTTCACGTCTAGCCAGATGGTTTCTTTCAGTTTCAACTTTAGTAATATTTCTTTTCAGAGGCTCTCTGAGTTATGCCCGATGATTTCTTTCATCACCAGCAAATTTTGATTTAGATCTGCTGTAAAAGGAACGACTAGTTGAGGTATTTCTTGTTTCATGAAACTTTTTTTGATCAAAGCTGAACCAGTGTAAATTTCTCCCGTTCCCTGTATGCAACCATTGAAATACTCTTGATACTCCAAACGGAAGAGCAAATGGGAAAAAAGTTCCTAACCATATATCCGGTTTAATAAGATAAGTTAGTACCTTTTGCAGAATGATGACGGTCTCACCCTTTCATGAAAATCAAGAAATTCCATATTTGCTAATTTAGCATACCCAGCCCCATTATTTTAATTCAAACGCTTAATTGCCCTTGTCTTAACACGAGACAATATCATTTATCTGTAAAACAAAAAGCCGCCAAATTGGCGACTTCATAACCACTGCAAGTTCTTGTCCCGAACTGAGAACAAGAACTAGGTACCCCCTTGGGAAAAGAATATGATCTTATTGTCAATCATCATATTATTATAGGTAAGATGCAAGGAAAGATTCTTACGCCCTCTTACCACTGTAAAACTATATTATGAAATTCTCCGTGTTAGTCTTTCGATTTCTGCTAACTTCTAAGGATACGAACCCCCGGTACGGTTGTGAGCCGACGGGAGGTTACGTGTCCAGGCATAAGATAATACTTTAATTAGTTTTGGAGACCAGTTTAGATACGGATATAAGCAATCGGGCTGTAACCATTTCGTCGAATCAAGCCGCTGCTTAACGGGTTCTGTTGTAAGAACGTTTCAATTGGAATGATAATCATAACTACTGTCTAAACATTCTCATTTCCCCAAATGCTTACCAGATCATTGATCTGAAGCGACACGACCCTCAGTTCTCCACCAATGGCGTAGAGTTCTAGTCCCTTACTTTCGAAGTCCGGGAAAATCATGTCTGAAATGATTGTTTTTCCATGATTGCCGAAGACTTCGACACTTGACCAATCCAGATAAATGCTCAACTGTATCCTCTCATGCTCTGGCTTCATAGTGGCCTTGTGTATTGCTGTGAAATCTGAATGAAAATCAGTGGCGCTCGACTTCGTCCGATCGACGAACAATTCCTCATTCGAGATATTATATCCGATGATCGTCTCCTGATTGGCGGACTTCCGTACTTTAAACCCGAATTCCATAGCAGTACCGATTTCAAATTCTGCAATAATTTCTGCCTTGGCTGCGGAAATATCAGACAACACGTTCATATCTGGCTTAATCGTCAAGTCTTGTAGAGACAAAATCGGTTTTCTTAGCTGACTTAATTCATTTATGGGTGTTTGGATTAGGCGAAGTCCCTCGGGATAAGTCCTTAGCTGTAGCTCCCGGGGAATTGATGTCTTGCCACGCCATTCCTTTGAAGGAAGCGTCGTAGCATAACGCCAATTATTCATCCAGCCGATCCAAATCTTTCGTCCGTCTTCGTTCGAAATGCCATTCCAGGACACGGCCGCGTAAAAGTCTGATCCATAGTCTACCCATTTGATAGTATCGATAGATTCCAACGCTTCATCTGGCGTGAACGACTTACCGTCAAAGTTGCCTACAAAATACATCATGCCAGAACCGCCTGCCGGTGGTTCCGGATCGTCTGGATTCACACCATTTCTATCCCCGACGCTTAGCATCAGAATCCACTTCGTGGTATTAGGATCCTCATCCACTTGGATTCGAAATATATCAGGACATTCAAATATCCCTCGGTGTATATATGGAATGTCGGAACCGAATTCGCTTGCAAAAGACCATTCTTTCAGGTTTGGAGATGTGTAAAATTCTACACGGTCCCTTACGGCAAGAACCATGATCCACATTGATGATTCATCATGCCAAATCACCTTCGGATCACGAAAGTCTAGCGTGTCCGTTGGAAATAAAACCGGGTTACCTTCATATTTTGTCCAGGTTCGACCCTTATCCTTGCTGTAAGCAATGCTTTGCACCTGCGGTTTTCCAGGCTGAGCCTTGTTGCCCTCATTTGTATAAATGGCAACCAATCCTGATCCTTCCTCGTCGAAAAATCCGCTGGTATTGTTCTTATCCACCACCGCACTCCCCGAGAAGATCGCTCCGTCCTCTCCAGGTGGAATCGCCGGTGGAAGCTCAGTCCAATGCACTAGATCCTTGCTTACCGCATGCCCCCAATGCATGTTGCCAAAATCAGGCTGCGTATCATGGGGCGTATGCTGGTAGAACAGGTGGTACTCTCCTTCAAAGTAAACCATACCGTTGGGATCGTTCATCCAATTTTTCTCCGGTGAATAATGAAATTGAGGCCTGTACGTTTCACTATAGTTACTTTTTAATTCTTTCATAGTATCCGCTCTCCTTTTAATTGTTGATAAGGTATTTAACATAATAATTTGAGTTTGCTCGTTTGCAAATGAATTTGAGATACTACCATTTAAATGTTTCAGCCTTGATCTTTAAGATATCTGTCATAACCTTTTTGTTTGATTTCCAGCCATTTATCTAGTCCCAGTCTGGACAGCTCGGCTTTATATTCGGCCCATTCTTCTTCCACTTTACCCGTCTTGATCCATTCCGCCCGCTTGCGGCTAACGTAAGCAAACAAATCGGTTTCCAATGTGGAGATCTGCTTCTGATCCTCCAGCGAGAAGAAGACTTTCGGGAAATTATGGTCAGCCTTCATATAAGGAACGAGTCTTTCCTTCATGAGCTTAAGCCGTCCCACTGCATCATCGGGCTTGGTCGTTACTTTTCCGTAATACTCGTCAAGAATTGCCAATGGACCGCCGATATTCGTTTTTTGCCGCAGCTCGACAGGGGCCGCTCCCTTAAGCGGAAGATGCTTCAGCATATGACTCGCTTCATCGTATTCAAAAATGTTCTGCTGAGTTTTGTCGCCGTAGGTGCCCCAGTTGTCCTGTACGGACTGGATAGGATCATACAGTTGGTCAATCCATTTTGCCGTAAGCTCAAGATTTTTGTTGTCACTGGTAATCACCATTTTCCCCCGGTCAAAGCCGAGATTGTTCGTGCGGGTCACATTGACTTCACCGCTTGGCCCGGCGAGCGGATTCATCAATTCATATTTATCGTTATCTCCTGAGATGTTCGCCTTATCCCATTGAAAGTAGAGACCATATTTTTCATTCTGGCCTTTGGCCAGATACGTATTGTAATCCTGCTCGAATGACTCTTCGTCGATCAGGTTCAGCTTATACAGCTCATTAAGATATTTAATCCCCTCTTTATAACCATCCTGATCGGCAGTGAAGACCACTTTCCCCTCATTGGTCACTACCGTATGATCGCCGTTGTCCCCAAGACCGAATGATCCGAACAGAAAATTCAGGTCCTCATTGCCGTTATTGAGTATAAAGGACAGCGGGATTTCATCCGCTTGGCCATTTCCGTTAGGGTCGCCATTTTTAAATGCGAGCAGAACTTTTTTTAAATCCTCGGTGGTTTTTGGCATTTTAAGTCCCAGCTTTTTCAGCCACTCCACATTGATCCATGGCATGTCATTTACAGAATGAATGCTCTCCTTCTCAGAACCCAGCTCTTCAATCCAAGGAAAGGCATAAATGTGCCCGTCCTGTGCGGTTATCATGGATCTGTACTCAGGTGCTTCCTTCAATACCTTCTGCAGATTCGGCATATATTTTTGAATCAAATCCTCCAAAGGGATAATAGTTCCATCCTTTCCGAGATTCAACAAATCGTAATCGGAATATATGGCATCCAGTATGGCATCTGGAAGATCACCACTGGCAACAGCAAGGTTTCTTTTTTCAATGAAGGAATCGGAGGTGAAGTTGGTAAAATCGATATGCACCCCTGTTTTTTCTTCCAGTCTTTTATAAATCAACTTTTCATTTGGATCGGAAGGTGCCAGCGGCGAGCTTTGAGTCATAAAATGCAAAGTAACTTTCTCTTTAAGCGGCAGAGTAACATTTTCCAGCTTGTAATCTTCGGATGCCGCAGAATTATTGCCTGAACCGCCACATCCGGCAAGCAGTGAAGTAGAAAGTGCCAACACAGACAAGGTTAGTAATGTTTTTTTCATCTCTATTCCCCCGATTTGTTATTTGATCGAACCTACCATGACACCCTTTTCGAAATACTTCTGGAAGAATGGATACATGACAATCAAAGGCAAACTTGATATGACAATGGCAGAGTACTTAATCATTTCAGACAATTTCTTAAGCTCCGCTTGTGCCATCGCATCGGCAATCATGCCGGGCTGAACCTGATTCTGTATCAAAATGGAGCGCAGTACCAGTTGAAGCGGAAACAGCTTCGGATCATCCAGATAAATCATGGCGTCGAAATAAGAATTCCACTGTCCGACAAAAGCATATAAAGCTAGAACAAAAATAATAGGCTTGGAAAGCGGCAGGACGATTTTAAAGAAAATACTGAGCTCGGAAGCTCCGTCTATACTCGCCGCCTGGAACAGTTCTTTCGGAAGTCCCTGGAAATAAGTCTTTGCCAGAATAATATTGAATACGCTGATCGAGCCGGGCAGAATAATGGCCCAGACCGTATTCAACATGCCTAAATCCTTAATCACCAGATAGGTAGGAATCAGACCGCCACCGAAAAACATCGTTATCAGGAAAAAGATCATAATGGACCGTTTCCCTACCAACTCTTCAATCGCAAGCGGATAAGCCGCGAAGACGGAAAATAATACGGTTGCGAACGCAAAGGCTGCTGAATAAAAAATAGCATTAAAAAAACCGCGGATCATGGCACTGTTGCTTAGGATTTTGGCATATCCCGTGAGTGTCCAGTCTGATGATGTAATGGCAAACCCTTTGGTAATCAGAGTATTTGGAGTTAAAAAGGACGAAAGCACCACATAAACCAGCGGTAACAGAATAGCGAGAACAAACAAACCAAGTAGAATATAATTAATGATGAGCAGAATCCGGTCCTTCCCGGTGTAATGAATATCCATAAATACCTCCTTCTTTAATACAGCCCTTCTCCTTCGTTCAGCTTCTTGACGACGGTATTTACGAAAATCAACAGGAATACATTAATTACGGAATTGAACAACCCGATTGCCGTAGAATAAGCATAATCGCCGGATTGCAACCCCACCTTGTATACGTAAGTTGCGATGATTTCCGAGGTAGGTGTGTTCAGAGCCGTCTGCATTAGGTAAGCCTTTTCATAGCCGATCGACATAATACCTCCTGCAGCGAGAATGAACAGGACGGCCATGACGGGTTTAAGAGCTGGCAGATCAATGTGGAAGATTCTCTTCATCAATGAAGCGCCATCAATTGTTGCAGCGTCATGCAACTGCGGGTCCACATTGGCTAAGGTGGCCACATAAATGATAGAGGACCAGCCCGCTGTTTGCCATATACCGGACAAAATATATACCGTTCGGAAATAGGCAGGATCAGTCATAAAAGCAATCGGCTTGCCGGTGAAGGTTGTTACCAAAGCGTTCACTATTCCAGCTGGCGATAGAAAAACAAACAGCATACCGGCAACAACAACAACCGAGATGAAGTTAGGTGCGTATACAATAAGCTGAATATTCTTCTTGAACTTCGCTCCTCTGACCAGATTTAGCATTAAGGCCAGAATGATTGGTACTGGGAAGCCGAGAATAAGACCGTAAGCGCTTAATTTAAGCGTATTCATTAAAATGTCATAAAAATTTGGTGATGAAAGAAACCGCTGAAAATGTTCAAATCCAACCCATTCGCTGCCGAGGATGCCTTTTCTTGGGCTGAAATTTTTAAACGCAATGATCGAGCCGTACATGGGAACATACTTGAAAATGACGGTAAGAATTATGGACGGAAGCAGAAACAAATACAATATATAATTTCGAAGCATATAGCTTAACCAATGGTTTCTTTTTTTTGTTTCTGAAGCCTTTAATCCCCTTTTTTGAACGATCGAATTTGCCAATATTTTCCCTCCTATTGTTCACGGCTTGTTATACGACACAAAATATAAGCCATGTTATGTCATCTCTCTGACATAATTAACCAAGATGTTTTTCAAATACTTGCTTGTAATATCCACACCTCCAACAGAACGAGAATTTTACACATTCCCAAAATGAATGGGCTTACAATTTACATTTGAACATATTTTACTCTTACAATTTAGCAGATGTACATTTAATTAGTCAATATATTTCGGGTGAAAAATTCATTCAAAAAGCGTATTTCAAGATAATTATAATGTTTCCAGCAAAAATCTATCAAAAATACACAATACAAATAAACAAACGTAAACTTTTATTGTTCATTTGAATAAATGCATTGTTAAAAACATGAAAATACTATATATTTAGAAGTATGAAGAATCTTAATTCGGAGAATAAGGTGAACAATATGACGAGAAAGTCAAAGGTTACGATACAAGATATCGCTGATGCCTTGGGGATTTCCAGAAACACTGCCTCCAAGGCGCTTAATGGAGTGGAGAGTATTCCCGCCGTTACTAGGGACAAGGTGGTCAAAAAAGCAATGGAGCTTAAATACAAACAATTTTCTTATATGGAAACAGCTTCTGAAAAACAAGGCAATATCGCACTTTTGACCTGTAATCTTCCTAATAGCTCACACTTTGGATCTTTGTTGATCAGCGGACTGGAGAAGGAAATCAGCAAACAGGGCTATACTTTATCTATTTATTTTGTTCGTGAGAATGATATCAATTCGATGACCCTACCCGGCAATTTTGAACCTTCGAATGTGGCTGGCATTTTCTGCATCGAAATGTTCAGCAAGGAATACAGCAAGCTGATCACAGATCTTGGCATCCCAACTATTTTTATTGATTGCGCTGCGGATATGATGTATCCAGAATTGAAGGCGGATCTGGTATTAATGGAAAATGAACACAGCACATACTGTGTTACCCGGAAATTGATCGATTATGGCTATGAAAGCTTCGGTTTTGTAGGCGATTACAATCACTGTAAAAGTTTTAATGAACGCTGGACCGGATTTAATAAGGCCTTAGCAGAAGCAGGAATCGCCGTAGATCCTGCCCAAAGCATTGTAGCGCCTGACCGCAACTTCGTTCTAGAGGAGAACTGGATGGAACAGCAGTTGGATGCCCTGAGGGAATGTCCCTCCGTCTTTATTTGCGCCAATGATTTCATTGCCATCAGCGTGATCAAATCTTTGAAAAACAAAGGGATTAAAGTCCCGGAAGATGTTGCTGTTTGCGGGTTCGATGATGCTTTGGAATCCCGGGTTGTCGAGCCTCATCTTACAACCGTGCATATTTATAGTAGTCAGATGGGTATTATTTCAGCCGAAATGTTATTGTCCAGAATCAAAGACAATACCATGCCATACCGAGTGACTCATGTTGCAACGGATATCGTATACCGAGACTCGACCCCTGTTCTAAACTAAATCTACCAAGAGGTGAATCAAAGTGAAAAATGACAGAACGGTTCTTTGTGTGGGCGAGTTGCTCATTGATTTTTTCTGCACAGATATTGATGTTAATCTTGCCAAGGGTCAGCATTTCTCCAAGCAGGCCGGCGGCGCTCCGGCAAATGTAAGCGCAGCCGTAGCCAAGCTCGGAGGAAAAGCGTCATTCTTGGGGAAAGTCGGGGCTGATCCCTTTGGCATGTACCTGAAGCAAACGTTGGATGAGCAGCATGTGGATACGTCTATGCTCCTTTTTGATCCGTCAACGCCGACTACACTGGCCTTTGTTTCCCTTGCCGCTAACGGCGAACGGGATTTCGTGTTCAACCGCGGAGCTGACCGTCAACTGTCTCTGCAGGACATTGATAGAGAATGGACCGGGCAGGCAGCCATTCTGCATTTTGGCTCGGCAACGGCCTTGCTCGCCGATCCTTTCCGGGAAGCGTATTTGTCTTTATTGGACGAAGCGAAAGCCAATGGGCAATTTACCTCCTTTGATCCCAATTACCGGGGGGACCTCTGGAAAGATAGGCTGGAGGAGTTTATAACATTGTCCAGAAGAGGAATACACAATGCGGATTTCGTAAAGGTAAGCGAAGAGGAATTAAATATCATTACGGGGCTGACTGACCGCAATGCTTCATTGGATCTTTTGCATGGGTTGGGAGCTAAAACGGTGGCAGTTACCTTGGGGAAAGAAGGTACTCTCATCTCAAGCGGTACCTCCCGTTCGCTAATCAGCAGTATTACTGTTAAATCGATCGATTCTACCGGTGCCGGTGATGCCTTCGTCGGAGCTATGCTGTATCAAATCAGCCAGCTGAGTCAGCCCAAGGCATTTACCTCCGATTGGGAGCAACAGCAGGAATTTATAACACTTGCCAATCAAGTCGGCGCTATCGTGTGCACTAAAGTTGGAGCGATTGCAGCCTTGCCATCGTTGGAAGAAGTTAAGCATTTCATAGAGCAACAGGGTGAAACAAAAATCGAACTGTAAGAACAGCAAAGGTGTCCCGACGATCCTAGGGTCGCTGGACACCTTTTTAGTTATTCCTTGGAAAGTGAAGTGAGGAAACTAAATCATATCAAGGGAGTTTAATCAAAAGGAAACTACTACTATCCTATGTAGTAGCTCCTTGTATTTAAGACAGACCAAAATATTTTCGATTGCCGATAATATTCCATTTTTATTTGACTCAGATGTTTTCATAAAACATTTTAATTCACATTGCTGTGCTTATTGTAGGTAGTGATTTGAAGCTTTAACAACTGTATTTAGTGTTTCACTTCTTGTACATTGTGGATCAAATAAAACAGGAAATAAATCCTCCATGCCTCTCAGGTGATCTCGATCTAAATACTCTGATCGAATTAGTCCATCTTCGGCAAACATAAAGAAAACCTGGTTGTAGGCAGAAATTCCTCTTAAAAATGCTGGTTCCATAAAGGTATCGACGATAATGGGCTTCTTTTTACCCATTTGTTATAACTCTAAAATAATGAACTCAACACTTTCATCAAAGACCGAAGAACCATTGACTCTATCGTTCCCACAACCTAAGAAAAACCACTCCCAATCGATAAAGTGACTTAAAATTGCCGGATGGTCCTGAGGGTTAGCTTTGCCCTGATAATCAAAGGTATGGTCATCAGAAGAATAATACTCCCCACTTGGAGGCTTTCGTCTTAGTCATAGTGCTTTTTACCGCCGTAAGGCCCCCGCCACAAATCCAAGTAAGTGTGATTTAGATAAAGCCTTAATACTCGATCTGAAATTTTCAAAGTACATCATTCCCCTGTCTAAAAATTGTTTCTTACAAGGGGAAAAGTCTCATTCTGAAAGCACTACAGTAATTTCTCATCATCCATATTCATTAATAATGCCCCCATCATTAAGTTATGTTTGGTTTATTCGATTCCGTCCCACATTCCACACAAAGTCTATCCATACCTAAAGCTCTTTTCCCTTGGCTCCTACAAATCCATTTCATTTTATCCTATTCGTTCCCTTGGCCTCGTGGTTTATCATCATTTATTAACCACCATTTCTTTTGATTTTTTATATTCTCGTTGCACATAATAATAAATCCGTCCAAATCGGCATGCCAAATCACCACAAGCAACATCTGGTGCTTGCAGCATGGACATCTCAACGGGTCTTGTTCATATGTCTCTATCACTCGCTGGCGATACGAAAAGCGAAAGAAGCTCGACGCTTTCCTGGCCAGCAAGAAATTGATTTTCCTAACCTGACAGAAGTAAGCTGAAGCTGCATGAACACAATAACAAATCCGCCTTTTGCCAAAAGCCCCTCTACGCCAAGCGAAGGGGCTTTTCTACAGGATAGAACTAAAAATCAGAGCTTACTTTCCACCTATTTCGTCGCATTTCATCCGTTGGAGGAGTCTCTAACGTAAGCTTTGAACCATCCTCGGATATGGTCAAAGCCCTATTATGATAAACTGAGATAATGACAACCGAACCATCCCTATTTTTGTGGACAATCCACCGCTGATTATTGTAGCCCAAATAAGAATAGAGCTGAATTTTATTGTGCTCCGCGTCCAGATCCAGCGCCTGTCCGGAGGTCGTTCGGATGGAATAGGAACCTGCATCATCTCCGGTCGGCACAAACACCCATTTTTGATCCGAGGCTTCATTTGCATCCTGTACACTAACTGCTTCGCCATTTGCCAGGCGGGCTGTATATATGGATTTTTGGAATGCTACGTTCACGAGGCTTGATACCCTCAACTTGGCCGGTTTCCCTCCTGTCACATTTACATTCTGATAAGAGACAGAGCCGCCAAAGACATGAAGTCCGAAATGACCTTCGGCAAAGGTCCCATCCTTCAGATCCATTATTTTCAGTCCTCCCATATGTACCACGATATGCGGGCCTTCCGCTTGAATCTTTATTTTATAGGTTTGGCCTCGCTGGATGAAGGCCGGGACTTTCGCCAGAACCTGTCGTTCCTCGAATCGTCCATCTATTTTGTAGAACAGGCGAATAGACTTCATGTTAGGATCTAGATTCAGGTAGTAGCCGCTGTGCCCATCCTCGCTTGCACGGAACAGGAGTGAACCAGCCCCGCCGGACGTGCCAAGCTTCAGTTCAGCTTCATAAGTAAAATCCCCAGCCTGCTCCTGGGCCATATAATTCGCGTCGCTTGAGTATCTTCCACGAATTCCATCCTTGCTGAGTACCCATGAAGCCATTGACGGATCTGGGGTCCAGCCGCTGAGACTGGTATGAAACTCGCCGCCAGAGACTTTTACAAGAAGGCTGGCGGATGCCTTTCCATTCGGGGTGGATACAGTAATGACGGACTCGCCCTCTTTTTTGGCCATAAGAGTTGCCTGAGAAGCGCCGGCTCCCTTTATGCCTACCACCTTGGCATTACTGGATTTCCACTCCAGCGGGTGAACACCATTGCCAGGCCCATTCTCCACTGCCGCCCGCAGCGTTTCACTTTGCCCTATCCCTAGTTCACGGTCACCCGTGTCCATTGCAATCCGTAGTGGCGAATCGTTATCCGAATTCCACACTGATCCAAGCTTGTTTACCGACAGAGAAACAATCTTCACATTGCCACCCTGATTATAGAAGCTCATCTCCCTACTGGCCGGATCAGGAAATATGACCTCGGAGAAAACCACCTTGCCTCCATTAGCGAAGACCTCAACAGAGGATTCATCCACCAAAATCCGCATCTGGATCCGCTTGTTCTCGGCTTTCATCCCCGTTTCATGTCTTGTGGTAAACAGATTGGAGAAATCCGTAGCTCCGGAAGCAGAGCGATCCACGAACAATTTACTTTCGCCTGGCTTATAACCCACCACAGTCTTCTGATTCGCACCTTCACGTAGATTAAAACCAAACTCTGTTACGTTACTTCCAGCCGGAATCTCCAGTTCGGCTTCAATCTCATATGCTCCAGAAACAAGTCCCTTCAGCAGGTTTGGAGAAGATGGATTGATCATCTTGTCAGTTACAGAGAACAGCCTGCTGCGCAGATGTTCCATCTCCTTGATCGGACCCTGGGCGAGACGGAGTCCGTCGGGGGTCATGACCAGAGCAACCTCTCTCGGAACAGTCAGTCCCCCCTTCCAGCCCGAAGTCGGAAAAGCGAACGGATAATCCCAGTTGGACATCCACGCCAACATCACTCTGCGCCCATCCGTCATGTCCGAGAAAGACATGGATGCATAATACTCCTTGCCAAAATCCGTTCTCAGCACCTTTCCTGCCGGATTGTCATTTACGAATTTCCCCTCTGCAGTCAGACTTCCCACAAAATATTCAGAATCCGATCCTCCTGTTGCCGAATTCGCCCCTGTACTGATCATGAGAACCCACTTCTTCTCTGACGTTTCCTGCACGACCAGTGGGAACAGGTCAGGGCATTCCCACACACCGCCACGAACATAATCTCCATAACCCCAATTGTCGGTCAACGTCCAGTCCAGCAAATTAGCCGATGTAAAGAACCGGATATGATCACCACCGGACACTACCATGACCCAGCGATTATGCTCGTCATCGCGAATCACCTTAGGGTCGCGGAAATCCCATCCCCCCGGTTCTTCCCCGTTCTTGCCGGGGTTCTCAACCACGATCGGACGATTCTTGGCATAATGCCACGTACGCCCCTGATCCTTGCTGTAAGCAAGGCCAATGCGCTGGTTGCCATTAGGACCATCTGGGTTATAGGAAGTATAATAGGCGATCAGACCTTTGCCGCCCGAATCCGTAAATAAGCCTGAAGTATTCGTTACATCCGCCACAGCAGATCCGGACCAGATATGCCCGTAATCATTCCACGGAAGTGCAATCGGCAGACGTTTCCAGCTCAGCATATCCTTGCTGACGGCATGGGCCCATGTGCCTCCATCCTGATGGAAAAGATGGTATTCACCTTCGAAATAGACCAACCCGTTCGGGTCACTGGCGTACCCACGGATCGGTGTATAATGATACTGGGGACGATAGGTTTCAGTATAATAATTATTAGACTCCGTGACATAAGCATCCTGAAAGTAAGCGCTTCCCTTTTTCACAACAAGACCGGCGTTTCCTGTTGAATACGAATGATCCGTTACATCGATTGCTGGTGGAGTATAACCGTCCACGAAAACTTGAATCCGGTTACCCATTGCCTTTACTTCCATATAATGCTTCGCCCCCGCTAAGCTCGGATAAGGTCGCTCTGAGCCTGCAATTGCAGTTCCATCCGCTTTCGTCAGCGATACGCGGACCTGCTCTCCTTCCTTCACCAGAGTAGCTTCATATCCACGTGTTCCATCGGTAGAGGACCGGAAAGCTAGAGCGGCAGCAGCATCGGAGCGGAAAACGATTGTTCCTTCATATACAAAGTCAGCAGCTTGCCTACTATAGATTTGCTGAGCCTTGCTCTGGTTCACAGACGTTCCTTTTTGGCCGCTGAGGTCAGGCTGCCACTGTCCTTTTTTCATAAGTACCAAACCCAGATTCCCTTTCAGATCGCTAACGGTTATGTTTTGGAACAAGGCTGACCCATCCCAGACGTGAAGTCCAAGGCGGCCAGATCGGTATGAACTGTCTTGAACATCAATCACAGGCTTATATTGAGTTCCCCAATATACTTTCAGCGAGGCCCCTTCAGCTTTTACCTTGAGATGATAGATCTCCCCTTTCTTGAGCGAAACCGGATGCTCTTCATTTAATTTACCTGCTCCACTGCCCGCATCTTTTAAACGGATAATACCGGACTGCGGTGCAATTTGAAGCATATACGAATTCAATCCGTCTTCATTGGAACGGAAGAGCAAAGAAGCATCCGCTTGCATATCCTTGATCATAACATCGGCTTCATACAGGAAATCATCTGCTATTGTTTCTGAGATGGCCATCACGTCCTCCTGCGGATCAGATGTCAGCAGGAGCCCTTCTGCGGCATCTCCCCACTTGCCATTTCCTTTTACCTGCCATCCTGTCAAATTTGTATTTAGATTTATAACGTTTTCAAAAATAGAAAGACCCTCCTTTTCCGATTTTCCTGTGTTACCTTCCGCCCGTGCAGCCCAGCCGGTATCAGGACTAGCGGCGTAAACTCCAGATGAAGTCATAATAATAGCCATCACCATGAGGATGTGCAGCACAGCTTTGAATTTCTTTTTCATCGATTACCCTCCATTTCTACTCTACGGAATAATCATCTTCTACCAAAAAAGTAGAAGGCGGCCAGTTACAGCACAGTAACTGGCCGGAATAGCATATTAAATTTGTTATAAAATATATAGAGCTTGAACTTGTGATTTCTATTTTAGGATTTGAACGAGACTATTGGGAATGTTCAAACTCCGACTCCCCTCTCTCTTTCCCTTTTTGTTAATTTTCAATAATATCCGAGCCCGGTGGAACACTATACTCATCCTTATGCTCCAAGATGGCACTTAAATTGAAATAACCGTTCAGGTTCCGGAGCACAACCTACCGGTTCAGCGGGAAAATCAGCAGCAGCTGCATAACGCCGCCCAAAAAATTTTGTGAGTTGACAAAAGTAAAATGACACGGGTTTATGGACCAGCAATATAGAAGGCTTCCATATCTAATGCGATATGGTTCAACGGCAGCTCGTGGTCCTTTTTCTCATCTGGCTTCAATGGCCTTCAAGGCGTCCCTATGTTAACGAATTCATCTTCAGAATGCCGTCTGGTCAGCATTTGTCCACTCTTCGGATATACAAGTATATGTATAATTTCACCTTCCGAATAAACACTAACACCGCCCCCCCCGTACCTACGATATATTACAAGCAGTAGGAATCCTTACGCAGCACCCCATTTAAATCTCGCTATAAACTGCTGCATTGACATCGGTTTCCCAGCCAACGGGAACGGCAAGACCCGCCGCAGAATACTCAGTGTTTGTAATTTTCGACCCCGTCTTAGGAGTTGTGTAGCGAATCTGTAATTTGGCTATCCGGCGGAAAAGCTCAATAAAATCACAGCCGGTTATACAGAGCTCATTTTAGTTTACCTCCATCCTTACCCTCAAAATACTTATACTTGTGCATTTAATTGTTCATCAAGTTTACATTTATAATCAATATTTATAAACATTAATTTATATAACCAAAAGTATAGCGCTTTCAAAAATAAAAAGCAATGAAAATCCCACTCACTCTGTTACTTGTTTAAGTTTATATATTTCCTTGATAGCAAACCCTCACGAGAAGGGGTCTAGCTCTCTTTCTTTTCTTAGAAGAACACCGATTTATCCTAATAGTATAGAATCTTTTTTATCTAACTCTTACTACAAAAAAGGCAAAGAGTAGTGTAGTATAAGAGGGGAATGTTTATTAGCAGTATGCAAGATCAAAGAATTGTTTTCAAGCTAAAAACCACATTCACATTTACATTTGAATAAATTTTTGTTTATCATTTAAGATTTTATGAAGCAGGATAAAAAGGAGCTTATTATGGCTGAGAAAGTAACGGTTCAAGACATCGCGGATGCAATGGGGCTGTCTCGAAATACCATATCCAAAGCCCTCAACAACCATCCGCAAATTCCAGAGGGCACAAAAAAGAGAGTAATCCAAAAAGCAGCGGAGATGAAATACAAAAACTACAGTTTTATGAATGGAGGCAATATTGCTCTTCTTACACGAGGGGACATTAACGCCATCAGCTTCTACTCTGAAACGATTAAAGGAATGGAAACCTCCCTGCGCGCTGAAGGCTTTAATCTGATCTTATCTCTTGTCAATCCTGAGGATATCCATTCATGCACACTGCCCTCCAATATTAACCAATCAAATGTGAACGGAATTGTTTGTATTGAGATCTTCCAAGAAGCCTATATTGAAACTATTCTAAACACGGGCATTCCAACGGTATTTATCGATTTTTTGCCAGAGTCGTTGAACTCTCCACACAAATTCGACATCCTCTTGATGGAGAATCACCGCACGACATACAATCTTACTCGTTCTCTCATTGGACGCGGCCATTCGGAGATTGGATTTATCGGAGACCACAATCACTGTCGAAGCTTCTATGAGCGTTGGCTTGGTTACGATCAAGCCCTCCGGATGCATCGCGCTTCATCTGGAGAGACGTTCAGCATCAAGCTTGAGGACAACAATCCTTATCTATCTGTTGAGTGGATGCTTGAACAGTTGAAGCAGCTTCCAAAGCTTCCGACAGCATTTGTTTGTGCCAACGATGATATTGGAATTTCGGTTATTCGTGCGCTAAAGGAGCTGCACATCGATGTTCCTGGACAAATCGAGGTAACAGGTTTTGACGATATTGCTAATGCCAAGATTATCGATCCTCCGCTCACGACCGTACATACTTATCCGTACGGACTCGGTACACGCGTCGTTGAGTCCTTGTTGGCTCGATTGGAGCAGCCGGATCGACGGAATGAGACCATTCATCTTGAGACATGCATCGTTCATAGAGGCTCCACGAAGTCTTCCTAATCAAGTTGTATGTAACAAAGATACAGGGAACCATTTTTATTCAGAGCATATACACTGTTATTTTTAAGCAAGGTAAGATGAATAAGATTTTCAGATACCAAGGTAGTATGAATGAGAGAGATAGCAAAACTAAAAAATTAATCTTTCTCACATTCTTATGTTTTATTTTTTTGCTCCTTATAGTTAATAACCATAGTGTACTTCTATCATTACAATATAGACATAAATAAATAAGAAATTGAATCAGCACTTTGATTTTCAATGATATTCCTCCAAATAAGTTATGTTTTTCGCGTTAATTAAGTTTTGATGTGTAATGAATTTTTCAGATGAGTAAGCGCCCGAACTGTAGAAGGTATTTTGGTAACTAAATTAAAATGAGTTAAGAGAAGCATTTAGCGTAGATCTCATTTTTAAAAAGACGAAAAACCTCTTCACAATTCAGCCCTATCTCCTTTCTAATTATTGCATTTGCGTAAAGTTAGGCTTATAAGTAGCTGTTTATACTTAAATGAATCTGATATAAATAATACGTTTATATTAGATTTTCTTAAAAGATATATTTAAAAATAAATTGTCCTTATGTCGCATAATACAAATAATTTTTTTATTTATAGAAATAGCTATAACTGTATTCAATGAAAAAAGGTAGGTTCGCAATTGAACCTACCTATTCGGAGAAATTACATATTATTTACTTTCTTATCCTACTTAAGACTCCGAGCCCATCATTCTCCTGGCTTCTTTTAGTATTGAACCTGTTGTACTCATTAGCCATCCCAAAGAATCAGTAGTACCACAATACTCAATAACATCAGCGCATTTTAATTGTCAGGAGAAAATAACGTTCTAGACTAAAAAATAAAGTGTTAGACTCAGCAAATAAAGTTGTAGACTGAGAAAATAGAGAGACTGACGATGCTTCATTAAGCTAACGGACAGATAGGTTAACCATGAGATTTCAATAACTAGTATGGTTGTAGCATTGTAAAAAATATTGATCCCTCATAAGGGGGGAGTGATTTATTATTGAGTCTTTATGTTAAAATTACTATATGGATTGTGAATAAATGTACTTGAATTAATGCAGCAGATTAGTAATGGTAGATTATACCATGTGGATTATATGGAGGTTGCTGTAATGTTTGAAAGTATATGTGTTTCTAGTGATTGCGATTTAGGGACAATAGCAGAGAAAGCAATTTTTTATGATAAGGTAAAAATAATCGTCAATGAGAATCTGTTAAATCGTTTGTTTTCACAAGTCCATCCCGCTGAATTTATTCCATTTTTAGAAGAACATAAAGAAAATATTGAATTAGTTTATTTCTGGGTTGTACCAGTTACTAGAACTTTCCACCACGATGATAAAACAGAAATAATGTTTACCTCAATGGATGAAGATGATGTAGACCCATACTTAGATTACTTGTGGGAAAAAGGTGGGTTGAATAGTCCTCTCCTTTACTTTTAAAGAAACTTCCAAAAGATATTAAGTTAAAATTACACATCATAGAAGATGATGCTCTTTTAAAAAGATATGAATTAGAACATAATATTAGTAAAGAGATAATTGACCCTCTCTCATTTCTAGGAAGTTATTTTTCGACTTTTTCTAGCTTTGAAGTATGGTCAAAGCACTCATCGGATTTCCAATTAAGCCCATCATCTTCTATCTTAATTGCGAACAGATTTGATTCCCTTTATAACAAAATCGTTAGTGGAAGTAATAGTATAGAAACATTTAATAATTTTGTACTGAAAACTGGAAATGTTAGAGGAGTTTTGAATTCCGGGGAAAAGACTTTTTCAGAGTATATATCTATATATGAAAATAGTAGAAAATTCAAGGAGTTTATTGGTGATTTACCCCCAGAAGCTAATTTAATACAGGAATACTTTAATGCTAATAATGCAAATACTTGGGCTGAGAAATTACCATCTAAAACAATCAGGTTGGGCTGTTTACAGGTGCAGGTTTACTTAATACAGTAGGTGGCTCAGGAGCTGGCACTTTATTAGGAATAGGATCGTAGTGGCCATCCTCGTCTGGCTGTTTAACTGCATCAATTATAATATCTCCCATTCATTGATTATGAAATGGAGTTAAAATTCCTTAAGGACATGCTAAAGACAAAAACTTATATCGTTAAAACAAGAAAAGCCGCCATTTTGGCGACTTATCTATCTGAATATATTTATTTTTTCATTTTACAGCTAAGAATTTTTCTTGTAGTTACTATACATCCTTCTAGTAACTCTTATTTAATTTATCATCAACGATCTTTTATCTATTTATACTGTTACTCATTTTGATAAATTGATTTTCAGGTTCGATATTCGATAGTAACCTTTGCAAACGCTGGAGTCCAATGACTAGTTCCAGTTGATCCAGCGACGAGGATAAAGAAACTCGCAGAAACTGATCCCCGTTATCTTTCCTTGTTAAGAAACGTGCCGAGTGATAAATATGAATTCCATAATCCATAGCCTTATTTTCCAGTTCTTTTAGTTGGTAATGATGAGATAATGGTAACCATCTATAGAAGCTGAGTGGATTCTCAGTTTGCGTGTACTGATGAAAATAACTCTGGTATAGCTTGCTCCGTTCCAAGGCGATTGCCCGCTTTTGCCTGATGATTTCTTCAGCGATTCCTGAATGTATCATTTCAGTTATGATCTCTGCATTAAGTGAAGACGTTTTAATATTCACGTTGAATACCCCGTAATGCATCTTTTCCTTTAGTAACTCTGTGCATGTCATATACGCTACCCTCAATCCTGAACTGAGCGATTTCGAAGTACTCAGAATATACACAAAGTGATCCGGAACGAAGTGAGAAACCGGCAAAAAACCGCTAGGAGACAAAAATGAATAGATATCATCTTCAATTAAAATGATTCCATGTTGATTGATGATCTTGGCTAGATTTTGTCTACGCTCCATGTCCATGACGATCGCCGTAGGGTTATGACAGGATGGAATGAGATAAATTCCTTTAATATGATTAGTATTACAAGACTTCTCCAAACTTTCTGGAAGCATGCCACTTGTATCTCCATCTATAGGCACAAGTTGAATATTCAGAAGGTTTGCTAGTTCAATAAAGTTAGGATAGGTGTGTATATCTACGGCAATTTTGTCGCCTGGATGAAACAGGGACATTAGTGTTAGAGCAAGTGCATTCTGTGCGCCGGAAACAATCATGATGTTCTTTGCCTCGGCTTCCATTCCAAACTGATGCATCCATGTTCTTGCTGCGGTTTGATGATAGGGAATTCCAAGCGGGTGCCTATAATCCAGCAGGGTCGTCAGATAATCTTTACTCGCAACTTGTTTAACCATTTCAGCTACCTGGTCATTGCAATGATCTAACGGCTGTATAATCCCCATTTCGATATACTGGTTGCGTTCTACATGCTCTTCGAGAAAAATAGCGTTACGAACATGAGGCGTTACAAAAGTCCCTCTACCTGTTACAGCATAAATCAGCCCTTTGACTTCACATATCTTGAAAGCACGCGTAATTGTGCTCAGATTCACATCCAGATAATCTGCCAGTTCACGTTGAGGCGGCAGCTTAGTATTCGGTGCCAGAAATCCATTGATAATGTCATACTCCAGTAGACTGGCAATAGAGCGGTAAATAGGTGAACTAAGCTTTTTGCGAACCGGTGTCCAACTCATCGGATAATTTTCAAACGAATTCACAGGCATAAGCATCCTCCAAAGATTGTCTTACATACAATTTTAACATTGTAGCCATACAATATATAGTGTTACAGTGGTGCATATCAGTCAACAAACTATCAGCAGGGAGGGCAAAAAAGATGAAATATTATGTCGTAGATGCATTTGCACAGAAGGTTTTTGAGGGGAATCCTGCAGGTGTATGCATTATGGAGAACTGGATTTCGAATGACTTGATGCAGCACATCGCAATAGAAAATAACCTTTCCGAAACTGCTTTTGCTGTTAAAGAAGGAGATCATTACCGTCTAAGATGGTTTACGCCCGCAGAAGAAATTGAGCTTTGTGGTCATGCCACCCTAGCTACCGCTTATGTCATAGCCAATTTTTATGAACCTGGTTCGGAGCACTTTACGTTCCACAGTCTAGGCGGAGAATTGACTGTCATTAAAAAGGGCGAGTTATATGAGATGGACTTCCCAAGCCGGATGCCGGCGTTGGCCACATTAACTCCTGATATGGTAGAGGCTCTTGGCGTTACCCCAGTGGAGACATATCTAAGCAGAGATCTGATGTTTGTACTGGAGACTGAGGATCAGGTTCGGGACCTGAAACCGGACTTCTCCAAGTTAAAGAGCTTAGCGGATGGGTTAGGAGTGACGGTAACGGCTAAAGGCTCTAATTATGATTTTGTATCTAGGAGCTTTTTCCCTAAGCTGAATGTAAATGAAGATCCCGTTTGCGGTTCAGCACACTGTAACTTGATTCCATACTGGGAAGAGCGCTTGGGTAAGCAGGAAATGGTAGCAAAGCAATGGTCTTCACGTGGAGGTATACTTTACTGCCAACTGCAAAAAGAAAGAGTGAAAATCAGCGGAACGGCAGTCCTGTACTCCATAGCTGAATTACAAATCAATTAACCACCTTGTGAAAACATGATGCAATCTAATATAAATAAAGGTCTAATCTTACTGTTTACCGCCACGTTATTCTGGGCTGGAAATTACATCTGTGGTCGATATCTTGGTCCAACTCTACCAGCAACACTTCTTAATACGATACGCTGGTTTCTTTCAGCTATCATTCTGTGGGGATTGGTGAAATTCAGACAACAACAGCTTCCGCTCTTTTCGAAATGGAAAGAGTTCTCTGTACTTGGATTTCTGGGTATATTTGCTTTTTCTACGCTTAATTATGAGGGACTGAAGTTGATTAGTGCTTCCAGAGCGGGTATGATTTCAGCGATTATTCCGATCCTTATTCTCATTTGCACACCTCTGATATTGAAAGAGAAAGTTAAACCTCTGGCATGGATTGGGTCAGCGGTATCGATTGTCGGGATTATTATATTATTTCAAGGTAAAGCCTCTAACTCAGCCGGCGACACATCAGTTACAGGGGATATAATGATACTTCTGTCATGTGTGGCCTGGAGTCTCTACACGGTGCAAGGAAAGAAATATGGAGAGTCTACAGGCCCGCTGACCCTAACCGCTGGAGCTGCTGTATATGGAAGCATATTTAGTGCCATTAGCTGTATAGGCAACGTAAATGTTGATACCATACACATGAACTCTACGGCATGGGTGTGCATTCTGTACGTAAGCACGTTTGCTTCCGTAGCAGCCTATTTTGCCTGGAATGTAGGGGTTAAACTGATTGGTGCTTCTAGAGCAGCCCCCTTTATTAACCTACTTCCCGTGTGGACTGTGATTCTAGGTATTGTTTTACTCGGAGAACATGTGTCCTTTATGTCTTTTGTAGGTGGCCTCATTGCACTCATGGGTGCAGTTTTGGCAAGTATCAAATAATGTTTATTATTGTTCATCTTAATAGTAACAAAAAAAATCAAGTTCTTGTCCTCAGAGGAGGGAAAAGAACTTGATTTTTTCGTTAAAACAATAAAACCCTAAAATGTCGACATTTCCTGAATTCCTATTTGAAAAATAGATTGGTCTTCAAAAAAATTAATTTAATTCAATACTTGCATAATACTCTTAGGGAAAGTTTCTTCTGCTTCTGCTCTTTTCTCATATATATTGTACCAAGCCTCCGCTACCTGGTCTGGATCAAAACCCGTGCCCTTCTTGATCAAAGGACTGATGGATAAATGACCAACAAATACCCCCATAGGAAGCAAACGTTCGTGCAAAGTAAGGATGTAGTTTCTCAATCCAGACATGGCTATCCCTGAATTTCCGAACATGGCGCTTGGACTCATGGCTGAAAGGTCGCTTGTGAAAAGAAGCGCACCCTCACCTCGTTCAATCATTTCTGGAATGACTTGTCTTGCAGAGTTGATGGCTCCGATGACCACATTATTGAAAATTTGAATAACGCTCTCATCTGTCGTATCCAGCACAGGTGTCACAGAGGCATTTCCATTATGAGGACTAAATTCTAAAACATTTATTGTACCATAATTATTTTTAATTTGTTGAAATGCACTAGTTAGCTGCATTTTGTTTGTGATATCGGCAGCAAACCCCTTTGCTTCAATCCCCATCTGATTTAGCTGCTGAGCATATTGATCGAGCTTCTCCTGTGTTCTTGAAATCAGAGCAATACGAAACCCGTGCTTCCCAAAAGTCTTGGCCAGTGAGAAACCAAGACCAGGCCCAGCACCAACTATAACCATTGTCTTCATTGAATCATTCTCCTCTTATTAAGACGTAGTCCACTTTGTGATACAACTTTTTTGTGAAATGGACTAGTCGAAAGTATTGAAACTTATTTCGTGATTCTCGCCAAGCAGAATACTATGCTGCTTGGCGGGAACTCTGGAACCAGTATCCTAATTATGATTCAACAACAAATTCGCTGTTCAGTTGGATCGCATTGGCAATGTTCCAGCGGTTAGGAGATGTACGTAAGACGGTTTCATGAATTCGATTCCATTGCTCTTGCGTCCCGTCGCCATTCACAACCACTTTATAATGGAGTTCTTCATATCCAGGTTTAATATTCTCATCCAGACCCAGGAAGCCGCGAAGATCCAATTGTCCTTTCGTTTCAATCCTCAACGATTTCAAGTGGACATTCTCTAAAGAAGCTGCTGCAACATACCCAACAATCATACAAGCGTTCAGTGCTGCCATGAGAAACTCTTGTGGGTTAGCAGCTTGGTTCTCACCTAATAACTCAGCTGGTTCATCGATTAAAATCTCAAAATCCCTCTCAAGCTGTTGCTCACCAAGCTTCATTTCCTTAACGGACGTGGCTGACTTTGTCCCCCCAGTCCACTCCGTTGTCACTTGAAATTTCGCTATCCCATCGTTTGAATTCTGCTCTACAGCTCCTGCAAACTGTTTCAGAGCGCCTATGTTGAGTCCGTTAATAGTTTCGAGATTATTGTTGTTCATTGGATATCTCCTCATCTTTCTTTCCTTTTATAAATAGCAATAGACTATACAAAACTACCTACTAGAAGGTAGTTTTGTATCATGCTTAAATTCGGATTAAAACATCTTTCTTCGATATCAAATCAATTTAATCCAATACCGCTCTTATATGTTCAGTTGTGACTGCCCAGTGTGAAGTTGCCCAGTATTTTGCTTTATCCTTTATTAAAATAATTTGTGGGGATTCATGTTTAACGTTTAAATCTTCTGCAATCTTATTCGATATAGGACGGGACTCGATCACTTTCACAAGAAAGTAGTCCGTTTTGCGATTAGGCATCTCTTTCAGATATTGTTCAAATTCCTTAAGGGCATTTGCGCTGACGGGACAAGATGTACTGTGCTTTAAAACAACTTGACCTCGTTCCATGGATTCTTCAAAAATAGTAGCCCAATCCTCCAAAGTCGTAACTTCTCTCCATTCCATCTTCAGTTACCTCCTTCCAAATAAATGTACTATTAGTTGTATATGCCATGAAAATTATTCAATTGATAATTTGAATAATAAATTAGTTCATTAATTCAGTCAAGCACTTTTTTACGTGAGAAGAGAACGGAATCCTATGAACCATGTTCCTAGATTGTTTTGGTGAAAAAGCCGCCATTCAGGCGGCTTACGAAGCGGTTTTATTCTTATCCTACAACATGATCTGTTCCTTCCACTCTAGGATTCGCTGTTAAGAGATGATATGATAGCATAGCTCACCGTTTATCAAGAACGTATATTCCCTATTTCAACTGCATGTTGCAGAAATTGCTCGATTTCTTCCTGAGATTTACGCATCTTATTGACATAACGGGTAAGCTCTTCACCGCCAGCGAAGGCGACAAAGCTTGGAATACCCATAATGTTTTGTTCTTCACTGACAGTGCCTACATGATCAACATCCACCTCGACCAGATTCAAATCATTTGCAAATTTATCTTCCACTTCAGGCATGAATGGATCAATAAACTTGCAGTCACCACACCAGTCTGCTTTAAAAACAGCGACCGTGAGTTTTGAAGAGTTAATTGCTGCATCAAACTCAGATTTCGATGAAATTTTTTTCATGTTCTTTGCTCCTCTTCAAAAATGATTTACCATTGTAATTGGTGTTCTTCAATATAGTTGCTTGTCACATCATCTCCGGAGTCAATCGTTACTTTCCCCTCGGTATCAACAGGAACCCCTGCTTTTATAAGCAATTGACCGATATGGCAGTCTTTTTCAGCTTGTAGAATCAAGGCTTCTGCCATAGTGATATCCTCATTGGAGGATCCCGAGGATAACACAACGTGCGGACGATGTGTGATACTTAGATGATCGCCTTTCGTTATATTGCCCTCGGTATCCATAAAGAGTCCGGTAACGGGTACTTTCTTGCGATCGAGCATGTATGCCAGTGTCATCGTATAACAAGCGACAGCTGAGGACATGAGGAGTTGCTGGGGTTCAGCCCCTTCTCCACTTCCTCCTTTAGGTGCAGGGATAGCAATTTGGGTTTGTAATTTGTCACTTTTTATACGACCATCGCCTTTTGCATCTTTGTACCAAACCGTATTCATATTAATTTTTTGATCTGCCATTTAAATCTACTCCTTTTGAATATGTTATTTTATACTATAGCTGCTTAAACGCAACTGCTTGAAACTTTGATACATTCGTTTTACTTCTGGAATACCTCAAGTGATTATTGTTCCAAAGAATCGATGAACTTTTCGCTATCCATGGCTGCCATGGCCCCACTTCCAGCAGCAGTAATAGCTTGACGATAGCGATGATCCTGTACATCTCCACAAGCAAATACACCTGAGATGTTTGTCATGGATGTACCCGGTACTGTTACAATATAGCCGTTTTCATCCGTTTCAATTTGATTATTCAAAAATTCAGTATTCGGATGGTGGCCAATAGCTACAAAAACACCATGTGCAGGCAGGATTTCCTCTTCGCCCGAGATATTGTTTTGGACTTTTAATCCTGTTACGCCATTTGGTTCTGCAACAACTTCGAGGGGTGTCTTGTTAAACGCCCACTCAATTTTAGGGTTCGAGCGTGCGCGATCTTGCATTATTTTTGAGGCTCTCAATTCCTCTCGACGATGGACAACAGTCACTTTAGAGGCAAATCGCGTTAAGAAGCTTGCTTCTTCCAACGCAGTATCACCACCTCCCACCACAATCAGCTCCTTATTCCGAAAGAAAAATCCATCACACGTAGCACAAGTGCTCACTCCACGCCCTACGTTATCCGCTTCTCCAGGTATGCCTAAATATTTCGCGCTAGCACCGGTAGAGATGATCAACGTTTCAGTAACAACCTCACCTTTGCCTTGCACTTGTAATCTAAACGGCCGTTTCTCAAGATCTACTATTTCTACCCAACCGGTTAAAAATGTAGCTCCAAAACGCTCTGCTTGTTTCCGCATGTTATCCATTAATTCAGGGCCCATGATGCCTTCAGGAAATCCTGGGTAATTTTCGATTTCGGTTGTAGTTGTAAGCTGTCCACCTGGTTCAGGTCCTTCAATAACGAGAGGACTCATATTTGCACGAGCCAGGTAGATCGCTGCAGTTAGCCCGGCTGGACCAGTTCCAACAATTACGGATTTATACATTCTCTACCCCTCCAAAGTTTATGGTATTTCATTTAATATTCAATTGAATAATTGAATTGTATCATTGTATTATCTTTTCGTCAACACGTCAGTTAAAGTTTAGTAATATGTCTATACATTTATTTGAAATGATCTTGAGAAAGACTTTAGCTCGGGAGGGTATAGATTAGAAATGTGGAAGACTAACTAACATACATAAATTTGAGAAAAAGCCGACAAAGCAATATTGCAGTGTCGGCTTTTACAAGAGAATTGATTTTTCATATGGGTTAAATTGCATTTTTCAAACAATATTGACCATTCTTAGAATGCGCTATAAATACGAATTTCGGGGTCAGCTTGAAGCAAATCTTTCAGACCAACGACAACATCCTTGTTGAATAGATCACTTTCCAGATAGGCTTTAGCGTCAGATTCACTACTGAAGCCGTGCAGAACTTGAACGTCTTCCTCACGTACTAGTAATTCTTTTGACAAAGCACCAGCGATCTTTGAAAGAAAAGGCTCTTTAAAGGTTGTATAAACATTAGCTGCTGCCTCGCGTTCGGATACATTCACTTTCAATGTAATTTGAAGATAAGCTTTTTGCATAGGATTTGTACCTCCAGTTTTTTTTATATGATCAATAAATCAAATGATCAATCAATCAATTGAATCTTATACAATAAACTTCTAGTCGTCAAGTCAATATCTGATATTTTAATCTCTAGCAGATGGCTATGTTCATAATTTTGTCAACTATTTCATTCCTAGTAATTTGATCAAATTACATTATTTCTACTTGACTATACTGAGGTACATGTTAAAATTCTATTAATCAATTGAATGACTTAACACTTCTTTTTTTGAGGAGCAAAGTCAACTTTTGAATATGGAAGTTAGATAATATCATTGAACACATTGCTTTCGGAAAACGCTAAAATAGAATTCCTACTCATGTTTAACAGTTATGAATCATTGTTTAAATCGATTTAGAGGGTATAGTTAACATAGGAATTCCTTTCTTTAAATTTGAAAAAGAATTGAGGTTGATCATAATGGAGGAAATGCTGAACTCTGCAAAAATTTTCAAGGAAGATTTATATAAACAATTAGCCAGAATCGGAAAATGTTTATCCAGTGACAAGCGTCTTGAAATTTTGAATGTGTTATCCAATGGTTCTAAAACAGTAGAAAAAATAGCCACTTGCACAGATATGAATATTGCAAATGTATCTCGCCATCTTCAAATTCTACTCGATGCAAAACTTGTTAAATTCACGAAAAAAGGAACTTACGTCATTTACTCATTGGCTGATCCTGAAATTACAGGATTTCTTTCGTCCTTATGGCGGATCAGTGAGAAGCAACTTCCGGATATCAGTAGGATGAAAGATGATTTCTTAAACAACCTTGATGACGTCCAGACGCTTACAATGGATGAGGTTATGGACAAACTTAATAGTTCTTCCTTGATTCTGGTGGATTTGCGTCCGAAAGAAGAGTATGAAAGGGAGCATATTGCGGGAGCAATTTCGCTGCCGATGGAAGAGTTGGATGTGTTGATGCGCGAGTTGCCCAAAGACGCGGAAATTATCGCATATTGCAGAGGTCCTTTATGCGTATATTCAGCCCTGGCAGCACAAAAATTACAATCGGAGGGGTTCACTGCTTATCGCATGGAGGAAGGCTTAAATGAGTGGCAGGAACATTTTCAAGTGCATTAAACTGATTTCTAGGTACTAATTTGAATCTAAAATTATCCCATTCAGACAATCTCAACTTTCCAATTAGGTAATAAAAAAGACTTCGAGACCCATTACTAAGGGGCTTTGAAGTCTTTTTTATGTAAGACAATTATTCTTAAACGTAAAATAACCTCTAACAGAATATCATTCATAGCTGCTTACACGTCGAATGACTCTTTTTGGTGAAGCTGCGGTAGATACGTTGATGAGCCTTAAGCCATTCATTAACCCTCGTTGTAGCCCTCGAAATGCTAGAACGGAAGCAATTAGGATACGTCATGTGTTTGATACGATCCCTAACTTACGCTACCACTGAATAGTATCGTATGAGGTTAAGTTATATTCGTTGAGTAAAAGATTAAACTGGGCGCAGAATCGACATATAATTAGTAACAAGCGAGTCGTAATACCCAATTTCACCAGAGGATCTAGATAATAACTGTGCACCTTGAACAAATGCAATAAGCGTTTGGGCCTGTTCAAGAGCCTCATTAGAAAAAGTGAATTCTCCAGATTTTTTTCCTTGATCAAGCACATGTTCCAGCCAAGCCGTATTTGCATCAAAAAATAAATTAAGCTCCTCGCGGATCTCCAGTGGAAAAGAATTTAATTCTGCTGCCATCATTGAACATAAACAAAGCTTGGTGTTATTCTCCAACGTTTCGCGATATAGACCAAAAAAAAGTTGAATTTTTTTCATTGAACTAAGCGTTTGATCAGTAACTTCCTGAAGCCTACCCACAAAATCTTTGCGATATCGGAGAAGGACGGCTTGCACTAAATCTTGTTTGGAAGGAAAGTGATAATGGATGCTTGCTTTGCGAATACCTATAGCCTCCGCGATATCTGCATAGCTAAAACCGTTATAGCCCCGTTCCTGGACTAATGTAAGCCCTACATCCATAATCTCTTGCAATGTGTTTTTTTTTGTATTCATAAAAGCAATCTACCATTCAGTAAGTATACTGTCAAGGCAGCTACCTCCTTTTACTGTTTAAGAAAGGGTCAACCACATGATGTGATTGACCCATAAGAAACCACTTATCTCAAGCGAGCTGTAACTCCGCCATCTAACGGCATGACAATACCTGTAATCCATGAAGCAGAGTCACTGGCAAGGAAGAGAATAGCTTCAGCAACGTCTCCCGGAGTTCCGTTACGTCCAATAGGATGGAACGCATTAAAGGTTGGCAGCACTTCAGCAACCTCTTTTTCCGTCATAAAGCTGTTGTAAATCGGTGTTTCAACTACAGCAGGTGCTACAGCATTCACCCGAATTTGATCACCCGCGAGTTCCACAGCCAAGTTGCGAGTTAAAGCGTGGCGTCCTGCCATCGCAGCAGAATAAGCAGAAGAAGGCGTTGACTCAACCGCTTGGATTGCCCACATCGAACCTGTGTTTACGATGGCGCCTCCTCCTCTTTTCTTCATTTCCGGAATGACGGCTTGAGATGGATAGAATGTTCCCTTCACGATCGTATCCAAATAGGATTGCAAATCTTCAGGTGTATGCTCAAGCACAGGAGTTGGAACAAATTTACCTGTGTTATTCACGAGGACATCAATTCCACCAAATGCATCCACAGCGGTTTGAACCAGTTTCTTCGAGGTTTCGGGCAGACTGATATCACCGGATACGGCCAGTACTCGCTTACCTGAAGGGTCAATCTCCAAAGCTGTTTGCGTCAATACATCTTGTCGACGACCGTTGATGATCACATTTGCACCTTCTTCAAAAAATCGTTGTGCTGTTTTCTTACCAATACCGGTTCCTCCGCCAGTGACGATTACTGTTTTATTTTCAAATTTCATTGTGTTACATCTCCTTCATCCATGTTATTTTAAATCCTTCAAAGCTTCGTCTTGTCTTTTCCGCCACCTGTGATAATAATTGTTATTTTTCCACCTACTCTGAGTCCCAGAATTAAAAACAGCTTAAAATCATTTTCAAGTCCAGAAGAACCTCACTGGATTGATTTAATTCTACCTTCTAGTAGGTAGATAGTCAAGTGTATTTTTTATTCTATAGTAGCTTCTTGTTCAATAGAGTCCCTTACTAAGGGTAAGATCGCTATCGATAAAAGTGAAGACTCATCCTGTAGAATGTAATTGAATCCAACTACGTAATATTGCATGTTCATTTCATAACTACAAAACCGGCTACACCATGCGATAGGTATTGCCGGTTTTGAGCTTATTTTATTAGTTAACGGGGACGAATTCTGTGATTTATTAATGATCACGGAGACCAAAAAGGAATCAAAATTATGCTCTGGTCATCATAGTTATATCATTCAGAAATATTCAAAACAGCACGAAATCTTGTCGATGCTGACATCATTTTATCGTATGCTTCATCAGCACGCTCTAAAGGAAATGTTTCAATCATGGGGCGAATATCTGTAAGAACACTGAAATTAATCGTTGCTTGAATTTCTTTCGCTCCGCCTGTAAAAGAACCTCTTACTGTATTGGGACCTTTCAAGAAGTCCATTGCCGACAATTCCAATTGGTCGCCCGAACCGGCTACTATGATTAATTCACTGTCTTGACCCAGTCCGTTTATCAGTGAAGAAATGGCTTTAGCGTTTGGTGCTGTAGCCAGAATGACTTTGGCTCCTCCCAAAGCTTGTAAAACCGCAGCGGGATCTTCTTTTTCAGAATCAATGTACAGATGTGCCCCAAGTTGACGTACAAGCGTTTCTTTATCACTTCCCCGGGATATGGCAACGGTACGATATCCAGCTTTGTTTGCATACTGAACAGCAAGGTGACCTAGACCGCCAATTCCCTGAATAGCTACCAGATCACCAGGCCGAGCTTTACTATTTTTGATAGCGCTAAAAGTCGTTTCCCCAGCACACATTAGTGGAGCAGCTTCCATCGACGAAACTTCACTTGGAATACTGGACAAATTATCCTCATAAGCGACCATGTATTCAGCATAACCACCGTCAATTGTTAATCCAGTTACATGGCTATGTCCTCCATGCCACCCAATCCCGACACGCTCTCCAACCTTCCACTTTGATGAACCTGCTCCAAGCGCATCAACGATTCCAACCACTTCATGTCCAGGAATCCGAGGATACTCCGAGGCAGCGCCTCCAATGGCCATCGAATCTCCGTTACATACACCACAAGCCTCAACACGAATCAGCACTTGTCCTTCTGCAGGTTGCGGAACTGGAATCTCAACCAGTTTCATTTTTTCCCCTTTAGCCGGTACTTGCATAGCTCTCATCATCTTCATGAATAGACCCCCTATAATTTAAAATGTCGGAACTTCATTAGTATAAAACAAATAAAACATTTATTCAATTATTTAATTGTATAATTGAATAAATGTTTTTTTATTACTATGTCCTGATAACGAATGTGAAATTCATTGTTTATTGAGAACATCTAATTTATTCTTTAATTGATAATTTTTAAGACTGCAAGTTCAGCTGACTGAAGAGCACCCTCTAGATGTCCACCAAACTCAGTACTTGTTTCTGTTCCAGCGAATACAATATTGTTTTTCCATTCACCAACTACAGGTATTTCTCCATAATTCGGGAAGTCTTGAAGTGGAATACTATCCTCATATATAGCCGTATCAGAGTCCACAGACCAATCCTTGTATAAAATAGTCCTTACTTTTTCTGCCGAAGAGCCAAAAAGCCTAATTAATTGTTCTTTAACCTGCTCTAAAACCTGCTTTTCCCCTAAATGATGACGGACTTTCGAGGGCATACCAAAGAAACCAAATAATGCACCTGAACCTGTAAGGGGAGAAGCATCATGAATTTCTTGCAAAGGGCCTACCCAACTCGATACGAAACCTGAAAGTCCATCTTTTCTCCAAAAAGGCTCATCATAGACAGCTATAGCTTTGGCTTGCCCTGCCATCCAGGTTGGTTTGTTGATAAGGTTTAGGTTCATTTCAGGAGAGAATGCAGGGATAAAAGTAATATGTCGTGCAACAATACGAGGCGGTAATGCTAAAATAACAGCCCGAGCGATAAATTCTTTTGTTTTTCCATCTGAAAGTACTGCACTTATCGTGATAGAGTTTTGATCGTTTAATTTAATTGTCGTTACACGTGTTTCCAAATCAAAGATTTCAGGTGGTAACTTACTATATAATGCGTCAATTAAAGATTGCACTCCTCCTGTAAACCGTGATGATCTCTCCATTGAGTGAGCAGGAAGGATATGGCGTTCAGGTGCTTGGTTCTCGTATCGCTCAAATAACATAGCCCCCTCGGTGTGCTGATCGAAAGTTTCGAGGTTTAGCTCCTGAACGAGATTGGCGATAGCATGCTCATATCTCGGCCAGAACCAAGTGGGTCCTAGATCAAATTTCCCCATTTCAGGTTTGTCTGGATGAAAAGCATTTAAAACTCTCCCACCAATCCTATCTCTAGCATCTAAAATCTTACATTCAATACCTTGTGCTGTAAGTAAAGTGGCAGCTCGCAAACCACTTAAACCAGCGCCAATAATAATCACCGGATTTTCCATTTCTGTTCTCCATTCCTGTAGATAATTTTAAGTTCATGTTGAGTATCAAAACTTTTTTCAAATATTATATTGAACAATTGAATATTAGGTCGTTATGCTTTTTAAGTCAAGTGTGGATCTTCTTTTTCTCTAATATTTGATAGAAGAAATTTTGAAGGAAATCATCATATCTATAGCATCTTTACTAAAGAGAATCTGAAAGCAAATGATTCCAATTTAGGAGATGTATATTTAAAATTCGTTTTATTTTAATCATTTTGTTTTATTGCATTGCAAAGTTGTTGTAATCTTATTTCTAATTGTTCAAATTGAACAAATCGTCCTTCGCGGAGATGTTCCTTCTGATCAAAAAACAACATGATCGTGGGAACTGTAAAAGTCAACAATTTACCTGTAACCTCTTCTACCTGGGTGGCATTAATGTGCGCAAGCTTTATTTCTGGATAATTACTGAGTAATTCTTTTAGTTTGGGATAAATCGCATGGCATACATTACATTCCTCCTGCGATACATATAACATGCTTAATCGATTACTTTGAATAAACGTATCTATTTCTTTCGTTGAAGTTATTTCTTGGACATCCTTCATCTCTAATCCCCTTGCTGTATGTGGAATTCGATCCATATTTAATTCAAAAGCTTTTTTTCCTATAGAAATAATGGATTTCATCACAGATCTATTCCGTCCTGTCACACGACGACCCAAGCAAATTGCGGTTTCTCTATTCGATAATGCTACTATATCCAATCAAGAAAATTATTTTAAAAAACGACGGTTTGTCCAATTAAAACCGTCGTTTTTCTCCTACATATCAAATAATAACAAAATAGATTTGTTTTAAAATTTTTAACCAAATGTCTGTTTGCCTAAATCGATACAGACGCCTTAAAATGGTGTGTAGTATTACATTCACAAATTCGTTTTATTTTATTTCTTTTTTATTTTCTCTCGATGAGTTCAACAGGTGGATTAACGTTGCTAACACACCCAGTAATGCCAAGCCTGCAACAATGGCCATTGCGGTATGCATGTTAGGCAGTAGTTGATTCTGCTGAGTAGATTCATTCGAACTGTTAAGAACAGCTGTAATAATAGCTAAGGAAACCGCTCCGCCAATTTGCAAGCTGGTGTTAACTAGACCAGAAGCAAGACCTTGTTCTTGTGGGGCTACCCCGAATGTACCTTGCACGTTCACCGCAGGGAAGGCCAAAACGAATCCAATACCAATTAAGATCATCGTTGGGAGAAGGAAGTTCCAGTACGGTAACGACGGATCAACTCGGAAGAACAGGAGATAACCTACGGAAACCGATGTCAGACCAATCAGTATCGCAACGACGGTTCCAAGACGTTTCATTACTTTATCGATTCGAGGACCAAAAACGACCTGGAATAGGCTTGATGGCAGAAAGGCCAAAGCTACCCACAGCGGCGCCCACCGCAGCGAATCTTGGAGGTAAATGGTCACGATGAACTGAAATGCCATAAAGCTACCAAGCAAGGTCATCGCCGCCAAATTCGCGTTGCGAAGTGTTGCTGACCGTAAAATGCCAATCCGGACGAGGGGGTGAGGATGTTTTCGTTCTACCAGAACGAAGGCCACCATCAGGGCTACGCTTGCGACAAGTAATGCAATCGTCCAAAAGCTCGTCCAACCTTGAATTGGAGCTTCAACGAGGGCGTATACTAATAGCAGTAAAGATCCTGTAATAGTAAGTGCTCCCCAAAGATCAAATTGCTTAAAAGTGACACGTTCCCGTGTTGAACGTGGAATCAATCGCAATCCTAAAAGGAAAATGATGATAGCAAGTGGCCCAGGAGCAAATAAAGTAATACGCCAGCCGAGTTCAGTGAGAACACCCCCGAGTACAAGGCCTAGTGCAAAACCGGTTGTTCCGAAAATCGAATAAATACTTAGTGCTTTCATTCTGGCGGGTCCCTCGGCAAACGTTGTGCTAACAATCGACATTCCCGCAGGTACCGTGAATCCTGCTGCTATCCCCTTTACGAGTCGCAAAGCGATGAGTGTCATCTCGTTGCTCATTAATGCACTAACGATCGAGGCTAACCCAAATACAGCAACAGCGATGAGAAAAACTTGGCGACGTCCGATTAAGTCTGAAACTCGTCCGCCCAGGAGAAGAAATCCTCCGTAACCCAAGATATACGCATTAACAATCCATTGTAGTGTTCCCGTTGAAAGGTGTAGTTCACTTCCGATGGAGGGCAGAGCAATGTTGACCATCGATAGGTCGATTCCGTCAAGGAAAAGTGCACTAGATACGACCAAAAGGAGTATCCATGTCCTAACGCTCCATATCGTTCCATGTTCTTGCGTCTCATTAGAATGTTCAGAACGATTAATTTGCCTTTCTTCATTGATAATGGATTTATCAATTCTATATTTTTGATTTGACATTATTTCACTTCCTTTTCTCCGTTGTGGATGTCAACTTTCTATCATCACATCCATAATTTCCACCTTTATGTTGAAACAAAGTTAAGCTGATCCCAAATTTCACGAATCTCTGAAAAAACACTTCATATTGAAGATAGAGGGAAGTTTATGCATTCGGTCTGTTTTGCATGTTGTCCATCTATTCGAGTTCTAATTTCCGTCGTTGTGGTTAATCGCCTGCTCAGGTTCTCTATCTTTAATGACGAGTAGATTTATATTTGCAATAGACAGAAAAATAGCTGCGTCAGTCCTCAGAACCTATTCCTTCAATCAAATCATCGACTTGTTCATGTTTTATTTTTTTAATATATAGAAATATTCAATTGAATAATTGAATTATAGTGTTAGGTATTCCATATGTCAAGCAAGGTTAAGTGATTCTATTAATATATCAATCCCTATTGAGATGGGCGAAGTGTTCAAAATTCCCTTAAATTTAGTTCTTCAAAAGAATCGGTAATGATTGTTCATATTGTAGCCAGTACCTTTTTTGAATTAGTTCATCACAAATAATATTTAATTCAAATTCCACTCCTGTACCCCTTCATCAATCCTATAAGCAGTAAATCCTTTCTTCTTTATATGTTCCACAGCTTCCGTTGTATTCACGCAATAGGGACCTCTACAGTACACTGCAAGTTCTATTTGCTTAGGCAGCGTTTGAAGGTATGCATCGAGTTCTTCCATCGGTACCGATATTGAACCTTTTATATGCGCTGCCTCATACTCGTCATTAGGACGGATATCCAAAACAACGATCGAGTTTGAAGCCATTCTTTTGATCAATTCTTCTTTTGCAATCGTCTGAATACCTTCATATTGATGAAGCAGGTCTTCTTTAATACGAGGTATATCGGAAAGCCGATTCTCACAGAGCTTCCATAAGACAACTAAAAACTCGGTCACTACAGGATCTTCTAGACTATAAATCGCGTAGGTCCCTTCTTTTCTGAATTTCACCAGGCGCGAATCCAACAAGATTTGAAGATGCCGTGATACGTTGGCAACACTCATACCCGTATGTTGGGCTAAAAGCTCAACAGATTTAGGGCCGTTGGAAAGTAAATCCAAAAGCTCGAGCCGCTTGTCACTGGACAAACATTTTCCGATACGGGCATATTGCTGATATAATCTTTCTTTAATGGACGTTTCTGATTGCGAGTGCATCATACAAACCTCCTTTCAAGTCCTATTAAAAATCGGCAACTACTCAGTTAAAGCATTGCCGATTTTAATCTATTTTATTGGTGTTACTTGCTTGCCAGATTTTCAATTTTTTCTTTTAGTATGTGCTTTTGGTTAATTCCCACCATCGTATCAGCTAGTTTACCCTCTTTAAACAAAAGAAGAGTAGGGATACTTCTGATACCAAATTGCGAGGCCAGTTCTGCCTCTTCGTCGACATTGACTTTTGCCAGTGTTGCTTGTCCCTTTAGCTCATCAGCTAATTCCTCTACAATCGGAAGCTGGATTTTACATGGACCACACCAAGGAGCCCAGAAATCGACCAAAGTTACTCCCGACTGAATTTGATTATGAAATGTTTCTTTCGTTAATGTTATTGCTCCCATAAAGAAAGACCTCCCTTAAATTTTTAAAATACTTTAAAATCAATCAAATGTTCAATTGATTGATTGAATTATAGTATAATAAAAATGTCCCGTCAAGTTGTATTTTCCCATCATTCACTAACTTTCATTACTTTAAAGTTTTTTGATGAAATACGGTTTGGGGGCACATTAAAGCTCGGAGGCACTTCTGCGACTTCTTTTTTAATGTGTAGTTACAAACATTTGATTGAGCCCTGAGTATACTCATCTCAAACGAGCTGTAACTCCGCCATCTAATGGCATGACAATTCCTGTAATCCATGAAGCCGAGTCACTGGCAAGAAATAGTATGGCTTCTGCTACATCCAGAGGGGTGCCATTCCGTCCGATCGGATGAAAGGCGTTAAACCCAGGAAGCACTTTAGCCACTTCTTCTTCACTCATAAAGGTGTTATAAATCGGTGTTTCAACAACGGCAGGTGCTACAGCGTTCACTCGGATGTGATCCCCAGCGAATTCAATCGCCAAATTTCGAGTCAGGGCGTGCCGTCCTGCCATGGCGGCCGAGTAAGCAGATGACGGCGTTGCTTCTACTGCTTGGATCGCCCACATCGAGCCCGTATTAACAATCGCTCCTCCCCCTCTTTTTTTCAATTCGGGAATGACAGCTTGAGAGGGATAAAACGTCCCTTTCACAATGGTATCCAGATAAGATTGTAAATCCTCTGGTGTATGCTCCAGAAAAGGAGTCGGGTTAAATTTCCCTGTGTTGTTAACCAGTACATCAATGCCGCCAAAAGATTCGACGGCCAGTTGGACTATTTTTTTCGAAGTTTCAGGCAGACTGATGTCACCCACAGCGGGCAATACCTTTTTTCCTGATGGATCAATCTCTAAAGCGGTTTGTTTCAGAACCTCTTCACGGCGGCCATTAATGACGACATTGGCACCTTCCTCAAAAAATCTTTGCGCTGTCGTTTTTCCGATTCCAGTTCCTCCGCCAGTGACAATAACCGTTTTATTCTCAAATTTCATCTTACGCATCTCCTCGTTTTCATTAATTTTCATAAGTATCTGGCTCAAAATACTGACTAAGGATGTACCTCTATAACAAAGTATTCAAAGAGAAATCAGAAACGGCCTATCTTATAGTTCACCAATTTTCATTTCCTTATTCCCCTCTTTAATCGAAAGATAGACTTTGCGTGACCAGCACCATAGAGAGGTCTTGTTTTACACTTGAACACCATTCCTAATGCGTTTTCGGTGCTAACAAACTAAAGCCTCTTCATCTCGGATGGTACCAAGTCCGTGATTGAAATAATATTGTCGATTTACTTTCAGAGAAAGTAGAACCGATCTTCCAAACCCAAACATTTAGTTTCAAAACAGAGAAGAAGTGAGTAAAATGATAATTCGACCGACTTATCAGGCATTGTAAACAGTCCCGAAAACCGACCTAAACTGCAAACCACAAGAAAGGCGTCCAAAACTATCATGGTCTAGGTGCTACCATCATGAATCAGATTGAACTTGGCTTGTTGTCCTTTAAGCTAACCATGGATAAATTATCTAGTTGCAACGCACTTTGACTTATCACCTCTTCTAGATTGTTGTAGCACCGATCCAACTTCTTGCATAGGCGGTCAACTCATCCCGAAAATTTAAACTATGGTGTCAGCTTGTAGAAGCAGGTTCTAGGCCAGGAATTTCGTCTTCTGCTAGGCTGCTACTAGCCGTAACTTTTGTTGTAATTTTATAATAGTCCCCATAATTCAATATCATTCTAGATAATGAACCTGTGAATTCATTATCTAGTTAGGGTTCGCTCGTGAAACAAGAGCAAAATCACAGAATCGAATCCCAACGTGGGAACTCATCTGTGATTTTGCTTTCCTTGAATATTTCCACTTTGGATTATTTGTTCATGCTGAGCCATTTTCAATTACGATGAAATGGAACCACTCACTGATCTTATAATCTCTCAATTTGTTTTTTTAATATCTTCATGCTGTTTTGAATAATAAGTCTCTGAGCACCACTTAATTTGAGGCTCTCTATTCTTCTCATAAATCTTTATTAGTTGGTTTAAAACGAAAACCTTTTGTACGATATTTTCACAAAAAAAGTTAAGCTGTCGTTCATAAAAATTAATTTCCTTTTGATAAGGATGGCGATACGTTTGATTCCTCTCATATACATCAAGAAGCTGAATATGTAAATTATATATATCTTTATAATAAATCTTAATCTCCTCCCTTCTATTTTAGAATCAGTATACCCATTTAGACAAGGAAATAGACATATGAATTCAATCTAATATTTATTAGAAATTAATCAACAAAATGAAAAAACTGATGAGATGGTTTCGCCCCAACTTAAAAATTTCAATCTATAAACAGGCCTGTTAATTTTCTAAATATCTCAGTAAGTTAAAGCCTAGGTACCAAAGATGCATTCTCCAAATAACAGGATGAAATTAGAATGAGTGCAACATTTTTCTGAAACGGGTAGCCATTTCAATCAGCTATACATAAAGTAAAAAAGCCCCTTTTCAACGGGGCTTTTTAGGTTAGATATTAGATTGTCCTGTTGCTAAAAATGTATATAACATAATTTTATTATAGCGAGCAAAGGTAATTCTCCCTTCAGTTAATGTTTGTCTCACTTCTTGTTATAAAAAAAAGGCTATCCTTTTTCACCATAAAATAAGAATACTTAGATTATTTATTCACTGATAATTTTGTATTCACTTATCCTTTATTCCTGATTTCATTGGGTTTTCGGGGATATTGACTGTCTCATTTAGATGGTATAAACAGTCTCATTTAATAATAAAATTAGTCTCAATTGATGTTATAAACCACATGTATTGCTAAAAATTTAAATCTTGTAAGCCTTCATAGCTTTTCTTAGCTCTTTGAACGAAGGACGTTTACCATACATTAAGACACCCGTACGGTAGATCTTGGCGGCCAGCCAACCGAACAGCAAAATGGAGGCGACCAGAATACCAAGTGACAGCCAGATTTCCAGCAGGCTCGCCCGTTCCAGACCAATCCGCAACAGCATGACGGTTGGCGAGAAAAATGGGATGTACCCGGCAACCTTTACGAAAATCGTATCAGATGCGGCGATATTGAAGATACCGATATAAAAGGCTGCTAGTGACAGCACGGTAATCGGCATGATCGCCTGTCCCAACTCCTCGGTACGGCTAACAATGGAGCCCACCGCGGCGAACAGTACTGCGTAGAGAAAGTAGCCGAGGATGTAGAATACCAGACCATAACCCAACACCGCGATATTCAGTTGCGACAGATCCAGCCCGGCTGAGCTAAGAATGACATTATTATGCGGCAGCATAAGGTTGGCACATACAGCGGCTGCAAAGACAGCAATTTGCAGCAGGCCGACCAGGAAAATGCCGATAATTTTTCCGAACATCTGGGTCAACGGTGAGACACTTGTGATGAGAATCTCCATGATACGTGAGCTTTTTTCCGATGTCACCTCTGCAGCAATCATATTCCCCGTCATCATGGAGGAGGTGAAGAATAAAATCATCAGTACATAGACCAAACCATAGTTAATCATAGAGGTCTCTTTTTCCTCTGTCCCCACAGCTCCCCCTGCCTCAGACGAACCGTCTACTTCCCTGCTGTCCACTATTACAGGTGTGCTAATCTCACGAATTTGATCACTGGTCAATGCATTGCCGCCCATAATGGCTTTGACCTTAGCTTCCTGAAGTCCCGTCTGCAACAATGTAATTACAGCAGGAGATGGCTCTTTTTCTACAGAGACATATTCCACTTTAGGAAACGTGTCTCCCTTGTCGGTAGGCTCCGTGAACTGTACGTAACCTTGCAGCTCCCCATTTTTCAAGGCTTGCTGCATGGCTGGTGTTTGTACGTTGTCATAACGCTTCCAGATGGCTGCCGGGTTGGATTGCTCCTTGGTGAATTTCTCCAGTTGATTCGCCACTTCTATCCGGCTCCCGGCAATCAGTCCCAAGCGATGATGCTCGGCTGCCGTCGTGCCCGAACCTCCTGTCCCATCTGCTTTAAACAAAGAAATCAAATATGGCAGATTCATACCAAGCGTAATGAGCAAGGCCAGTACCAGCGTTGTAATGATAAAAGATTTGGTTCTCGCCTTCTGACGAAACGTAAAACCGATTACCGTACCCAGTCTATTCATGGGAATCACCCACCTCTCTTATGAAAATCTCGTTCAGCGTAGGTTCCTTGATCTCAAAATGCTCTACATCCGTTTGCTCCAACGCCGTTTGTAATACCAACTTCGCCGCATTCGGCTGCTCAATATGCAGCATCCAGCCGCGATCCATAGGCTCTACACGGCGCACGCCGGGCAGCTGTTCCAGTCCGTTCACTTCACCTGTAGTGATGAGACGAACTTTTTCACGCGGGTAACGGCCCTTAATCTCCTGCACACTTCCCTGCACAACTGTATTTGAGCGATGCAAAATCGTAATATGACGGCACAGTTCCTCCACATGCTCCATGCGGTGGGTCGAGAATAAAATCGCAGCCCCATCGTCCCGCAGCTCTTTTACCGTATCCTTAAGCAATTCAACGTTTACCGGATCAAGCCCACTAAAGGCCTCATCCAAAATGAGCAGCGTCGGGCGATGCACAACGGCGGCAATAAAGCCCATTTTCTGCTGATTTCCCTTGGATAGCTCCTCAATCCGCTTGTCGTAATATTCGGGCACTCCAAAGCGCTCCAGCCAGTAGCGTAGACTTTTGTCCGCCTCCTTAGCCGACATTCCGCGCAACCTGCCCAAATAGTTAATTTGCTCGCTCACCTTCACCTTGGGGTACAACCCTCGCTCCTCGGGCAAATAGCCCATCGTCCGCTGAAGCTCCTTGCTGTAGGGCTTGCCCTCATATTGAATGTTACCTCCATCAGGGTAAATCAGACCGAGCACCATGCGCATCGTTGTCGTTTTGCCTGCTCCATTGCCTCCCAGTAGTCCGTAAATCTCCCCACCGTTCACATTCAGCGAAATTCCGTTCACCGCCGTGTGGTTCCCATATTGCTTCACGACCTCTTTCAATTCCAGCATGTTCATGATTACTCCGCTCCTTTTTTCTGCGTGTATGTCTCCGCATCTTCTGATAGTTGTCCCGCAGACCAATGTACTAAAATATCATCCAGTTCCAAACGCCGCACACGGATGGGGCGGATGCCCGCTTGTTCCAAGATGGCGCTGGTCTCTCCGGCTGCCAACGTTACAATTCGCTGCAATCCGCCTTCGCTCTCCATCTCTACAACACCCGGAAGTTCCGATGCCTCCTCCGGTGTGCCTTCAAACCACATTTCTTTGCTATTTTCGAGCAAATGGTCTTTTTCCAGCTTGCCGAGCAGCCTGCCATCATGCATCAGGACAATATAATCCGCCAAACGCTTAATCTCGTCTATGATATGAGTGGCAATAATGACCGTCGTTTTGCCGTTCTCCATACAATCCCGCAGTTCCTCCAGCATGATTTTCCAGGCAAAAGGGTCTAAACCCGACGAAGGCTCATCCAGCAGCAACAAACGAGGGTGAGGCGCCAAGGCTGCAGCCAGTTCAAACTTACGGCGCTCTCCCTTGGACATGCGCGATAATTTCGTATGCTGCGGAACCTGAAATCGTTCCATCAGACGCTGAAAACGTGTTTCATCCCAGCCGGGATACCACAAGGCTCGAAACGCCGCTGCTGCTTCTGCTGTGAGTCGATCTTCCTCACGGGTCGGCTGCTCTGACATATACCCAACCCATTGTCGTGTATCTGCCGGCATGCCGTCCGGATACGCTTGACCGAACCAACGTATTTCACCGGAATCCGGGTGGATAAGCTGAGTCAGCAGATGAATCAATGTACTTTTGCCCGATCCGTTATGTCCAGCCAAAGCGACTACATATCCCGGTTCAATGGTTAGATTAATCGGTCCAATTTCCCGGTTACCTCGAGTTTTATAGACTTGGCTCATCTCAATAATGGGTGTTTTTATCTGTATCCCCATAGGAACTTCCACATGATGGTTTACATCGTTTTTCACGGGCGTCACTCCTTCACTTGGACTTCATACCTTCTCTTCACCATTTCTGCGAAAAGCTCCAACAATTCCTGTTCTGTCATCTGTACAGCGATGCCTGTGTCAATCGCCGTTTCCAACGCCTCGGTCACTGCTTTAAGGCGGTAACCTGAGCGCTTATCGTCTTCGACCAGAGCTACGAAGGTGCCCGTTCCCTGCCGGGTACGAAGCAAGCCTTCGTTCTCCAAATCCTGATAGACCCGCCGGACGGTGATGACGCTGCAGCGGAGCGTCCCTGCGAACTCCCGAATGGAGGGAAGCAGCGTTCCCGCTGCAATCTGTCCGGTTACGATGAGTGAGCGAAGTTGCTTTTCAATCTGCGCATACAGCGGTTCCGCGCTATTCTCATCAATTTGCACTGGTATATTCACCTGCTTCTCCCCCCTTTTTATCTATCTTTGTACACATACCGCTAAGTTAAATCCCGTTTCATAAGCTTACGCTGTGTCACCCTGTAGGACATCCACATACCCAGAGCTCCTGCCAGCAGCGCTCCCCACATCACCGGAGACAACAGCTGCCATTCCTTGCTGTAAAATGCCGTTATCGATACCAGATTGGCCCCACATACTCGAACTATAATCGTAACTATCCCACAAATTAGCATGATGACAATGGATAGCCAAAAGTAGGATTTACCTTTTTTAAGAAATTCCAAATGAATATAAATGGCTTGAATCAGCATTCCGTAGCCTATCCAGGTAAGTGCAAACGATACAAAGAAACCTGTACTGGCATATACCCGAAACGTAGCTGACAACGTAAACAAGAGAGTGAAAAATATCACACTATTCACAACAAACGCCAAAAGCGCCTGTTGAATTCGACTCATAATCACCGCATTCATCGGTATAGGCAAGGTGCGGAAAAAGGCTAGCATATGCGTATAGGAATCTTCCTGAAGATATTTAAATGCACGGCGGTTATAAATGTATCCGAGAAACGGAATCAACACCAGCATGATAAAATCGGCTACCGGACTCAAGTTTCCACGTTCATCCCAATGCACACTTACAGCAAAACTCATGGTAAATCCCAAATACGCAATAAACAGCAATGTCCACAGCATAACATATGGATTGTTGCGAAAATCCTGCCGGGTAATCTTCCATGCCTGCTTGATGATTGTCATTTTCTTATCCTGATCCCTTCTGCACTGCCTGTAATGACGACCTCGTTCTCTCTTCATACGAAGTTATTATTAAAGTAATCAATGTTATTACTGTATATATCTTTATACACAGTATATAAACCATGAATTACAACTGTCAATACCTGAATGTAAATTGTGCGTACAATCACAATAGCTCGTCAGGACCTATGCTACTCTGTAAATGATAAACGTTCTCAATCAAGGGGATGAACAAATGGATAAGATACTGCACTGGGATGAGCCGATTTTTAACCTTGTTAACCGTTATCCCGAAGTGAAGGACATTATGGTAGAGCTGGGTTTTCATGATATCGCCAAGCCTGGCATGTTACAAACCGCAGGTCGTTTTATGACATTGTCCAAAGGTATTGCATTGAAAAAAGTAGCTACGGAAACCGTGGAACGCACGTTTTTGCAACATGGTTTTACCATTCAAAAATAAAGGAGCTAACGATCATGAGCGAGCTAATTAACAACCGTGAACATACAGCACAGGAATTAACAGAACGTCAACGAACACTGAAGGAAATTATAAAAGAATTACATGCCGGGAAAAGCGTCGAAGAGGTGAAAGCGCGTTTTGCAGAGGCTGTTGGCGGAGTAAGTGTGGCGGAAATTTCAGCTATGGAGCACGCACTGATGACCGAGGAGGGAATTCCCGTATCGGAAGTTCAGCGGCTCTGTTCCGTGCATACTTCGATCTTCAAGGGCTCCATTGAGGATATTCACCGTCCTTCAGGACCGGAGGAACAACCGGGACATCCTGTCCACACATTCAAGCTGGAAAATCGGGAGATCGAACGACTAGTCAACTTTAAGTTGGCATTGCATGCAGAGCAATTTCAAAAGGAGGACAGTCCCAAGGTTATTTACAAGCTGCTTGAGGATTTAAGTCTGCTAATGGATCTCGACAAGCACTACAGTCGTAAAGAAAACTTGGTCTTTCCTTATCTAGAACGCTATGGAATTTTTGGCCCGACCAAAGTCATGTGGGGTGTGGACGACGGCATTCGTGCCGCGATTAAGGAAGCGAAGAGTCTGCTCGCCGAATATAACGGGGATCGTGAACAGATTGGGAAGGCGCTTGCCCATATCATGAGTGAAGTAAATGAAATGATATTCAAGGAAGAGAATATTTTGCTGCCGATGGCACTCAGTAAGCTGACAGAGGATGAATGGCTGAAAATAGCCCGGGAAAGCGAGGAAATTGGATTCTGCCTGACCGCCCCCGAACGCGAATGGATACCCGAACGGGCAGAGGAGCCTGCAGAAGCCCTTGAGCAAACGGAAGGCACATCAGGAACACCGCAAGGCTTCGTGCGATTCGAGACAGGGATTGTATCCGTACAACAATTGGAACTGCTGTTGAATCATCTTCCTGTTGACCTGACCTTTATAGATGAAAATGATGTGGTTCGCTATTTTTCCCATGGTAAAGAACGAATCTTCGCGCGCACGAAAGCCGTCATTGGTCGTACCGTACAGAATTGCCACCCGCCCCAAAGCGTGCATGTCGTTGAGAAGCTGCTGGAAGATTTTAAGGCAGGTCGCAAGGATGTTGAGGATTTTTGGATTCCAATCAAGGACAAATTTGTCTACATCCGTTATTTTGCCATTCGTGATGCAGAGGGCCGCTATCTGGGAACGTTGGAATTTACGCAAAATATCGCACCAATTCGTGCCTTGGAAGGACAAAAGCGTATTCTATCCGAATAGTATCCAACCGTAAGCCACCATGTTCAGGTTTTTGCCACCCATATTTATAATATGTTGTTCTACTATAAGTTTGGCCCCCAGCTTTTCATAAAAAGTACATGCTGGATTATCTGCTAGCACCCATACGATTACAGAGTGAATATCCAAACTATTAAAATGTTGAAGCAGACGTAAAAATAGTCTCTTCCCCAAGCCTAAACTATGGTATTCACTCAAAACGTAAATAGCCGTTATTTCTCCCCCATACGGGGGATATTCACCTGACTTTTCCGGCCCCCCACTCACAAATCCGATGATTTCCCCCTTCTCATTTTCAGCAACATATACCCGATGACCGTCTTCACTGGATAGATTCGCATTCCACAGTTCTGTTCTTTGCTCATAGGAAATCTGTTCCAGAACCTGGGCGGGCATTATTTCTTTGTACGTCGTCCTCCAGCAATCTACGTGCACCTTGGCGATGCCCTCGGCATCTGATATCGTTGCTTCCCTGATGATCATGTGAGTTCCACTCCTAGTTTCCAATATTATACTTTCCATATACCGACGATCCGAATCTTGATCTATAATAAAAATGTTCACTGCTATTCATTCATTCCTGAAGGATTCGACTTGAATAAAATTGTTTCATTTTATGTACGTTCGTGGCTGTAGCTGTATTGATCATAGGCTGGAGTATCGGGTTGACGCCCGTAGGCAATCTGGTCTTTCAATATGTATTTGGTATGTCCCCGGAATTGATCGAACCTACCAAGAACGTATTTCAGGTTCTTACTTTACTATACATATGGGTAGCTGTCCGTAACATATATCAGGGACTTATTATTAACAAGCACCGAACGGCATGGATGACATTCAGCTCGTCCATACGTATTATCGTGATGCTACCAAACCTATCTTTATCGGTAGGCTGTTTTCTGTAGCTTTGCAATTCTCGCGCTTATTCTCTGTATCTGCTTTTTTCCAGGACTGGACGGCAAAGTGGCGGGAATTGTGATGGCTGTTTCCGATGAATGCATCATCCTGAAAAAAACTTACCTAGAGAGCCTTATGCAAAGGACCCGCACATTGACTCCCTATGGCACAACTCGCTTTTACGAGGTCAAAATATAAGGGCCGTTCTTTGTAATCGCAATCGTGTGCTCGTATTGGGCTCCCCAACTGCCGTCTGCTGTGCTGATGGTCCAGCCATCGTCCCCCCAGAGCACGGCCCCCTCGGTTCCTAGCGTAAATACCGGCTCGATGGTAATCACCATCCCTTCGCGCAGGGGTAATCCCGTTTTGGGACGACCGTAGTGCAGAACCTCTGGCGGCTCATGCATTTGGCGGCCAATACCATGCCCGATCAGAGGCTTGACGTTGCCGAATCGCCGCCAGCCTGCTGCTTCTTTTTCCACAGCATGCCCGATATCCCCCAATGTCCTCCCCGGGCGGGCAACCTCGATACCGCCCATCAGTGCCTTATGGGTCTGCCGCAACAGTCTCGCTACCGGGCGGCTAATGTTACCTACCGCATAGGTCCATCCTCGGTCAGCCAGCCAACCGTCCTTGTTAACCACAATGTCGATGGTCACAATATCCCCATCATGAAGCACCCGCTCCGAGGGAAAACCATGGCACACCACCTCATTGACCGAAGCGCAGGTGGCATAAGGGAAACCTTTATAGCCCTTTTGTTCAGGCGTGGCTCCGCGCTTGTTTAAAAACTGCTCCACCCAAGCGTCGATTTCAAGCGTTGTGATTCCCGGAAGAATACGACTTTCCAGCGTACGATGACAATCTGCCAAAATACGCCCGGCCTCCCTCATGTAGCCGATTTCCTCCGGTGTTCGTATCGCTATCTCTATTGGAATCCGCCTCCTTTGAGCATACAAATACACTAAACCTATCCCATTGTATGCAGGGCAGACACAAAAAAACCGTCTCCTCTGTGGATAGACGGTTTATAAAAGTCGTATTTCTAGTTTTTCGGGTAATCGAACCCTTTAAGATACTGAAGAATTTATGCGACCGAGTTCGTTTTCCACCACCATGGTCAACTCTTCCTCATACCCTCCTGTAATCCGGTATTTTCGCACATATTCCTTTACAAATTTTTTGGGATCCTTAGGCCGGAAAATTCGAGTCATTTCCCGCAGACTTTCCTTTACTTCATTGTGACCTTTCGTTGCCATGTAACTCCCTCCCAAAACGTTGAAAATAAGTGCTCCGTTGAAGAGAATGCCGAAAAGTATTGATGTCCTTATGCAGTGAAGTAGTATGTCTAATTGCAGCTTAGGTCGGGAACGCCTTAGGCAAGGCATGTACCTGACACTTGTATTAACCGATTTTCTTTTGGCTGAATCACTACCCCATTATAACATATTCAGATACAGCTTTCAGCTTTCCAGTAAATTTACATTGATTTTACCTATCTTTTACGCATCATGTCATTTGGGGTACTACATCAGCTGTTGCACAGAGGGTATACCTTATTTATCGGTTTTTGGAGTGTATGTGTTTGGGGTAAAATAAATAAACATAACAAGGAGGGAAAAGGATGAGCCGCTATGCTCCGCTGTTCACTGCACCTGTTGCCCGTATGTCTGCCCTGAACATAGGAACTTGTGAAGAGGAGGGCATCAATGCCTCCTTACTTGATCAGGCAGACCGTGAAGTTCAAGCCAAGTTTCCTAAAATGCACAGCTTCCTGCTGCTGCGCCACGGTAAACTGATCTGGGAACGCTATTACAACGGTCATGAAGCAAGCTCTCTGAACGATTTGCGATCCGCGACCAAAAGCTTCACTTCCACGCTCATCGGCATAGCTATGGCTCGCGGTGATATGCCCGGGCCAGAGACGGCTGTACATAAGCTGTTGCCTGAGTATTTACCTAGGCGGAAGGAAACACTGCTAGAGCAGATTACGATTCGCCATCTGTTGACCATGACATCCGGCTTGTATTGGCAGACAGGCAAAAAGCTCGGAGAAGCTTTTATCCACCGTTTTCATCGCAGCAAAAGCTGGCCGTCCTTTGCCCTGCGCTTACCTGTACAGGAGGATCAACTCGGTGTATTCCAATATCGCAGTGTTGACTCGCACTTGCTGTCCGTGCTACTGACCCATTGTTGTGGGATTGACGCCTATACGTACGCTCTCCAGCATCTGTTCGAACCCTTAGGTTTTGGGAGAAGTGGTTGGGCACAAGATCCAGAGGGCTACACCATGGGACATATCGGGCTATATCTGACATCGCGTGACATGGCTAAATTCGGCGACTGCTGCCTTCATCAAGGCAGCTGGAACGGAAAAGAATTGATACCGGCCGATTGGCTGCATCAGGCGACACAGCGACAGGTCGAAGGCTATCCAGAATTCGGGGATTACGGATTCCAATGGTGGACAGGACGACTCCACGGCATCAACTACGCGTGTGCACACGGACATGGAGGACAGCAAATTTATCTTGTGCCAGAAGCGAACGCAGTCGCGGTATTTACAGCAGACAGCAAGGTGAGCCGTTGGAAAAATCCGCGAACACTACTGGAGCGTTACGTTTTGCCAGCCGTATCCTCCCTCAACTTGGAACGTTCCTGAAATGAGCTTCAATGTGCTTATTGAATATAGGGGGCTAAACAATCATGGAAGTCTTACCACCAAAAATTCTAATATTGTACGCCAGTTACGGGGAAGGCCATGTACAGGCCGCCCGGGCAATTAAGGACAGTTTGCGAAGACTCGGACACTGCGAGGTACGACTACTTGACCTAATGGCTGAATCTCATCCCTGGTTGAACAGTCTGACCAAATTTGTATATATGCAAAGCTTCAAAACCATTCCACAGCTTTACGGATGGGTCTATAACATCACGCGCGGTATGCAGGCTACATCGGCCTTCGGCCATGTGTTGCATTCATTCGGAATGCGTCAACTTACGCTCACACTGAAAAAGGAGTTGCCCGACCTCGTAGTACATACATTCCCGCAGCTCGCGCTTCCGGCGTTACGTCGCAAAATGGGAATGCATTTGCCGATTGTCAACGTGGTTACGGATTTCGATCTGCATGGGCGCTGGCTGCATCCCGATATTGACCGCTACTATGTAGCCACTGAGGATATGCAGCAGGAAGCTGCCCAGCGGGGAATACCGATCGAACGCATTGCCGCGACGGGCATTCCGATCCACGCTTCTTTTTATAACATGTCTGCCGACGAAGCGCCTGTTCAAGAACAGCTAATCCCACCCCTACAGGCTGAGACTACTACGCTACTCATTATGGCTGGCGCCTATGGTGTGCTATCCGGCATAATGGATATCTGTCAGCAATTAAGCCAGCTTCCTCAGTTGCGGCTACTCATCGTCTGCGGTCGTAACCAGCAACTGAAGGCAGAATTGGATGCGCTGTATGCAGACTACCCGGACATTTACACCTATGGATTCGTGGACTTTGTTCCAGCACTTATGCGTGCGAGCAATCTGGTGATTACGAAGCCGGGCGGCATTACACTCTCAGAAAGCATTGCATCCGGTTTGCCTATTCTTGTGTTCAAGCCCGTACCCGGTCAGGAGCTAAATAATGCTCTATATTTGCAGCAAAAAGGAGCTGCTCGGATTGCTCGCACTACGGAGGAGCTGATTCAGCATTGTCTCGACCTGATTTCCATCCCCTCTCTTGCTGGAGAGATGACGCAGGCGATTAAGCTACTTCGCAAACCTCATCCCGCAGACCAAATTGCCGAGGATATTTTGCATCAGCTTGTGGATAAAAGAACCTCCGTCCGGACAAATTAACGGAGAATAAGCCAGACGGAGGGGATACCAATGGAACGCAAAGGAAAGGATTTACTCCCACTAACGGGTGATAAGGTAGAAGTGGACGGTGTTTATATTGATGAGGATGGACATGAGCAGCATTTGCACAGAGGCCAGCATTTTCCCGCTGATGTAGTTTTGGGTACTTCCGAGTGGAAAATGACCGAATATGCCTTTGATAACCATCACGAGGGACGTACCGATGAACGACTTATCCCCAAAGAGGATGACAAGAATAAAATGGGTAAAATCACACATCCACGCCGCCATTTAAAAACTGGTGACCGATAATTACGAAAGTATATCCACAATTACACCCAATATGTTGATAGTTTGTGGACAAACTGTGTGCAAAGTATAAATTATCGTAATATTATCTACAGATTGTGCACAACTTGTGTATAAATAATGTTATTTCTGTGGATAAACATTAATATGTGGTGGATAAAGTGTATACAACATGTGCAAAACATGTGCATAACCGTTTAAAAGGCTGAACGAATTCTTTTCGTTCAGCCTTTTTCGTATTTTTATACACATTCTCTAATTCATTTTTTTACCGAGATCGGGTATGTTCGAACGAAAAATCGCTCCCGGAACGATGAGTTGCCCAAAAAGGACTCTATCCCATTAACGGAGACTCATCGAAAATTCGCAAATAGCGCATAGAGGAGTGTAAAATGGAAACGAGGACGAACAGAGTCAAAAGAGGAATTACCGAAATGTAATAAGGCGTAGTCATCATAGAAATTCTCGCTTCAGGCGGGCGAACATATGCAGGAACGCGGTATATAGAAGCATCTAGCAAAACTCGTTGACCAAAATTTGGAGTAGGGGTGATCCGAATGGCATCTATTAAAATCCTTTCACTTAATGTCGGCATGCCCAAGCAGATCCAGTTTAATCAGAAGAACGTTTCTACGGGGATATTCAAGTCGGCCACAGATGAATATTTGTATTTATCTTATCTAAACTTCGAAGGGGATGGGCAGGGCGATCTAGTTCATCACGGGGGTAAAGAGAAAGCTGTATGCGTCTATCCCTACGAGCACTATCCGTTCTGGGAAAATGAATTACGGAGACCGCTCGATTACGGCGCGTTCGGGGAAAATTTAACGATAAAGGGTTTGCTAGAATCCGACGTTTGCATTGGAGACGTCTTTAAGCTTGGCAAAGCTATCGTTCAAGTTAGCCAACCGAGACAGCCTTGCTACAAGTTGTCCATCAAGTACGGCGTACCGGACATGCCCTTGAAGGTACAGCAAACAGGCCACACGGGATTCTACTTCCGCGTTTTGGAAGAGGGAGTTGCCTCTAAAGCCGACGGACTATCCCTCCTTCATCGCCATCCGAAAGCAATTACGGTTTCATTTGCCAATCGAATTATGCATCAAGAGAAGAATCATATCGAGGGTATTAAGCAAATTCTTGAAGTTGAAGAATTGTCCTTAAACTGGAGAAATACGTTTCTAAAACGTTTGGCGGGAACCGAAACGGATTCTCGGGAAAGACTATCAGGCAATTCGTAAGGTGGAAGTGGTTCAATGAGTCTGCAAGCTCGTCTGGCTACAGTCGAACATCGAATCTGCGAAGCTTGTGGGCGATGCGACAGAAGCGCAGTCCAAAGGTTATCGCCAAATTCGAGTATATCCACTCGCTTGACCGCTTATCCTTTGTGTAGAGCCATTTTTTTTACCGAGATCGGGCATATCCTTCAATCCTGTCCTCATAGCTTGTATAGTACGGAGACTTAGCTTGAATCTTTTTATAAAGGAGGATATGCCTGACATGTCAGTCTATAAGTCTTCCACAGGATTGGATGAAAATATAGCAGCTGTCCTGTGCTATTTGTTCGCCTTTATTGGCGCGCTGGCCTTTGTCATGCTGGAAAAGAAAAGCCGATTCGTATTATTTCACGCACTGCAATCCATACTTCTTTTTGTAGCCCTCATGATCGGACATGTGCTGGTAGGATTCATCCCCCTACTCGGTCCTTTCTTCGCTTCCCTGCTAACGCTGGCAGGCCTTGCCTTGTGGATTATCTTGTTAATTCGTGCGGGACAAGGAAAGTGGCTCAAGCTTCCCTGGATAGGCGATCTGGCTCTTCATCAAGCCCGGCAGTTATGAAAACAGCAAAAAACCTTGATCCTAAGCAAGGAATCAAGGTTTTTTATGTTTGGGCGGTTCATTTTTTTACACTAGCTTCTTCTGTCCTATCAGGATTTTGAAAAATTCGATTCCAGTCGCTCCGGAGTGCAAGATATAGACGAACTAAACCATTTCGATCTATATCTTATTCATTGGAAGTCGCTTATGGGATTTTTGCAAAATCCTCGTCTATATGGATGTGTCCCAGCTTATCTGGATTAACCATTAAATAAAAATTCTGAATATGCTCCCCGTCCGGTGTCAGTATGAGACATAAGGTTTCTCTCACTTTTCCGTCTTCCAGAAATGCCAGCTGGACCTCGCCATTGATGACGGTATGGCACACATCTCTTTCTCGTAAAACGGTTAATACCCGACGAGAAGTCAACAGGGCAAGAACACCTTTGCGTACAACCATCGGCCTCATCACCGTATGCACATTACCTCCGCCATCTGACACAAATACAGGTTGTTCAGCCAGTAGTTCCAGCATAGCAGTCACATCGTAGGCAAGAAAAGCTGTTGTAAAACGTTCTAGTAGTTTTATTCGGGATGAGTTATTCACATTGCGACTGGACTGAGCCTCAAGAGCAGATTCTCCGGAAGATAGAATACGACGGGAGCGACTGAACAACTGACGACAGTTGCTCTCCGTCTTCCCCAGCAATTCCGCAATATCTTTGTAATCATATTGAAAAGCTTCCCTCAGCACAAAAACAGCCCGCTCTATCGGCTTTAGCTGCTCCAGCAAAACCAGAAAAGCGTAAGATATCATATCTTTACGCTCTAACCAATCCGCAGGGAGATCTGCGCTTTCACCCAACGGCTCCGGCAGCCACTGTCCTACATATGTCTCTCTTTGCTTACGTGCAGAGTTCAGTAGATTCAGGCACCGATTCATCGTCATTTTGGCCACATAGGCTTTGGGATTGTGTATATTATCCAGGGGCTTATCCTTCAGCTCGACAAAGCAGTCTTGAACGACATCCTCGGCATCTGTAACCGTTCCAAGCATGCGATAAGCAATGGCAAAAGAATATTTGCGATATTTCTGATACAGCTCTTCCAGACTTACATCCACCGATTCTTGTTCAATTCTATGTTCTTTGCCAGACAAAGCATAGCCCCCTGTTCATTAAAGAATGCCCGGATACATGCCCGTTGCAATTGCAATCCGGTTCCAACTGTTAATCACGTTAACTGCGGTTATCAAATCTACGTATTCTTCCTCGGTAAAATGCTCTCTGACCCGATTATACAAATCTGTAGGTACCCCTTGTTCTGAGATACGAGTAACCGCTTCGGCTAATTCAAGCATAACACGTTCTTTTTCCGTGAACAAAGGAACCTCCCGCCATAAGGCTAGCTGCAAAATGTGGTCAGCATAATCCCCCAGCTTGAGCAGATCCTTCGCATGCATATCCAGACAATAGGAACATCCATTGATTTGGGATACTCTAATTTTCAGTAGTTCGTACAATACTTTGTCTGTAAAACGACCGGAAATATATTTCTCCATCTCCATCATCGCCTTGAACGTACTAGGACTCACTGTTCTGTGATTGAATCTTAAACTCACGATACATCGCCTCCATTATTGGTTTACATATAGAAGACAAATGAACATGTGATTTTGTGACAAAGTGCAATACATCAATTGGGAATTGCCCTCAATTGACATAGCATGTATTATAGATAAATGATTTTATGCAAAGAAGGTGAGCACTCACATGAGCGGAAAAGGTATTATAAAAGAATTTAAGGAATTCGCTGTACGGGGTAACGTGATTGACCTTGCGGTCGGTGTTATCATCGGTGGAGCGTTTGGCAAAATTGTCACTTCTGTGGTAAACGATATTATTATGCCTCCGATTGGTAAGCTTCTGGGAGGTATGAATTTTCCAGATTTGTATGTAGCTTTACAAGCTGCTGAGCCTTTAAATGGTGACGGTACACGCAAGACTTTGGCACAGGCCAAAGAAGCAGGGATCGCGGTCCTCGCCTATGGTCAGTTCATTAACGTCCTGCTGGACTTTCTGATCGTGGCCTTCTGTGTGTTCATGCTGGTCAAAGGGATTAACATGCTGAAACGCAAAGAGGAAGAAAAACCTCCTCAGGAAAAAACGATCAAGGAATGTCCACATTGCCTATCCGAAATTCCTGTAGCCGCTACCCGTTGCGCACATTGCACTTCCAAGCTGGAAGGGTACGTGGAAGCACGCTGACTCAACCCACTTATATGACTACAATAAACGGCTTAAGACGCTCTATCGTCTTAAGCCGTTTTGGCATGTATGGAAAATTCAATTAGTTGAAATTGGTGATAATGCCACGGGGTCTAACGGGCAAGCCCTCAGCGTACAGATGGGAAACATCACCGAAGCCGATGCAACGGGGAACTGCCCATTCTTGGGAGCGCTCATCAAACAAGATCGTGGTTACGGAGCTAGGCGGCATCCAAAAACCGGACCAGACCAAGGCCAATGGCAACTCCAACAGATGAGCAAGCCAGGTCAGCCCGAAGCCGCCATGACAAAATACCGCCACCTGATCTTCAGTGTGCTTCAGAATCCGGTACCTGCCCTCCACCCGCTCAAAGCCTTGCCGTTTCAGGAACTCATCGGAATGAAGCTTCAGCCGCTCGAAGGTTTCAGGGCTTTGCGTTCCCTGATAATAGGAAATCTCCTGCCAAGAGTCATGAGTCGGCAGGGGCAACTCGGAACGGATCACTTCACCAGGCAAATCCCAATGGGAAAGACGGCCGTATGGGGTTTCCTCCAGCTTTAGAGCCAGCTCCTGCGTCCAGTGTTCTACTTCATGAGTCATACCCAGAGAGTCGGCGGTGTAGCGCATCGTATCCAAAGCCCTCCCCAAAGGAGAGGCATAAATTCGATCCAGTCCGTGACTGGAAAGCCGCTTGGCTAGTGCCTGGGCTTCCAAATGCCCCTCCGGCGTTATGGTGTTGTTGGGGTAATCGGGGTCTGCGTGTCGGATAATATACAATCTCATCATTGTTCTCCGTTCCTATGAATGGCGACAGGATCGCTTTATCTCATTTCATCGATTAGTTCTCCTGGTCTTTAACGTTTAACGTTTAACGTTTATTCAGCAAAGTTTCCAAAATCGCGCGCAAATCCCTATCTTCCTGGTAGACTTCCTCACCCGTATCCAGCTCAATAACCCGGATATATGTATAATTGGCTCTGACATCGACTGGTTTAAAAATCAATTCCTCCGGATTGTCTGGGCGGACATCATAGCCCATATTTTTGAACATATCCGTGATTTGATCAATCCCCGGCTTGCCCCCGCTTTCCAGCATAATCAACCCGCGAAGTTCCTTGGGTTCCTCCGGATGCATGACTCGAAAATGTACTATACATTCCATGTAAAATCGCTCCTTTCAATCATAAATCTATGTGATGTTTCAAATCCTTATGTTCCCAGCATACCCCAAATGCCACTCCACATTCCACACCCGCCTTCATATCGTTAGGACAGAAAACACGTTATACTGTAAAGTAGACCTTTGATTTCTGCTTACTATAGGAGGAACCACGATGAATAGCGAGCTTCTGGATATCTACGACGATGAAGACAACCCCCTTGGCACAGCCTCCCGACGAGACGCACATGCCAAGGGATACTGGCACCATACCTTTCACTGCTGGCTAGCACGAGACACTTCTACAGGCCGTCGCTTGCTATTCCAACAGCGTCAGGATACGAAGGATACCTTCCCCGGATGCTACGATATTACAGCAGCCGGTCATTTGACGGCAGGCGAAGATATGTCTCAGGCGGCTCGCGAGCTGGAGGAAGAATTGGGCATTCATGTTCCCTTTACCTCATTAACACCGCTGATGACCGTTCGGTATGAAAGCAAAGGTACCGCCCAGGGCACCTCTTTTTGGGATCGGGAGGTTAGCTCGGTGTTTGGACTGCTATCGAACCAGCCATTGGAAGCTTATCATCTCCAGCAAGAAGAAGTAGCCGGACTGTACGAAGCGGATCTTGACCAAGCACTGGCCCTTTTTGAAGGCTATATTCCCTTTATCGAAGCCCAAGGCATTACGTCAGGGCCGAACCCAGAAAAAACTCGCCGCCTGATCACATCGGATCAATTCGTGCCTCATAAGGCGGGCTATATTACATCTATATGCCGGGCACTGATGGAACTTCCTACCCGGTAATCTTTAGCTATTCCCCAGCTGACATATATTTGCCGATAATGCCTTCATACCGCCAGCCATACCGGGTCGACAGCTCTCTGCCCATATCATGCTCCAGCTCATACAGAATAAGATCCTGAGCAAAATGATTAAGCAGCAGGCCTGTCATTACCGGATGCTCGGTAATAAGCGCCTGTGTCGGGCAATTCTCTCCCCGCATACCCAGCATGCACCAACGCCGATCAATAACAAAAGAAAACTTACGCCCTGCTGGTTCCTGTCCGTCTGTACCAGACCTAAGCGGTAACCACGGTCCCATCATGCTTTCTCCGTTATCGCAGGACCAGAGCAGACGCACACCTCGACTCTCGGCTTTCTCCAACTCTGTCCGCAGCAGTTCGGCTTCCTCGCGCCACAAGTCCAACACAATCTCATGCTCTGCCCGTTCCAACTCACGGGTCAGACTTTCCAGTACCTTCCGATCGCCTTCCGCATTATAAAAGGTCGGCTTGGTTGGTTCTGTTCGTGGCATTTCTTTCTCCACTGCACGTAGAGACTCCTGCATTTGTCCTTCGATCATCCGGGTCAATTCAGCCGGTGGCAGCATGCTGTAACGTACAGGCTCTCCCGCACTGGTTCTGAGGTATCCCTGCCCGGCCAAACGCTGTAAAGCCGCGTACACGTTGGAGCGTGATGCACCCAGACGCTTAGCCACTTCATAGCCGGAAGCCGCATTTTGCCTCGAAAGCTCGACCATAACCTTGGCTTCCATTTCCGTAAAACCCAGATTCCGCAGATGATGCAGCAAACGCTCCATATATTCTGTTCCCCCTATGCTGCCCGGCGTTATGTCTGTGTCCTGCAGCAGCCTGTTCGGCTGCGTTAAATCTGTTCAGCTCCGCAACGCGGGCACCACTTGGACCCTTTGGGTAGTTCTGCGGTGCAGATTTGGCATTTTACATTTTCACGTACTTGTGCAGACGGCGTTGCCGGTTTCTCAGCCCCGGAGTTGTTGGCCTTCCAATATCGAATCCGCTCGTCCAGCTCCTCCTGACGCTCACGCTCACGTGCCAATTCTTCAAGACGACGGTGTTCTTTTTCCAGATCTTCCTGACGACGGCGCTCCCACTCAGCGTCGAATGCCGCTTTTTCCTCCGGTGTAAAATCAGACACTGTATAATCGCGGTCTAGTCCCGCTGGTTCGTGTGTTTCATACCGCTCATCCTGTTCCTGTTCATGTCGATCGACTACTTCATGTTCTGCATACTCCGTGTAAGCAGGCGCAGCATCCTTCGCTACCTCTGGCTTGCGCAGATCAAAAGAATAGACGTCCGTTGGCACCTCTTCACGCACAGCAGCTACTTGTTTGGAAGCAGCCTGTCCTTCATTGAGCTTGCGTCCGCATTTAGGGCAAAAGTTCGCATCCAGAGGCACAACCGCTCCACAGGTGCATAAATGAGCGTTCTTCAATTCTGCAATTCTACTGCGCAGCTCGTCAATTTCATCCTGAAGCTCATCACAAGCAGTGGATAGCTGTGTCATCTCGGTTTCTGCCACCGACATGTCGGATGCGCGATAACCTTCGTAAAAGATTTGACCCATTCGCAAGAAATGAACATCCATTTCCTGCTGGATCGTTGTAATTTGTGAATTGATCTTACTAATCTCGACAGCATGCTGCGCCTTTTCTGTTGCGCGATTAGCGCCTTCCTTTATACGTTGAATCAGCTTCATCGTTATTTCCTCCCCATATCCAGCCGGATTTCACTGTACCGTCCGTATATCCCAAAGTTTTTTTCTGTTGGCAAACCTCGAACTCCTGTATAATGGAATGCGGTCATATCGCCTGTTTGAAGGCTATAGGCATTGGCGTCAACGTATTGACGTTCTGACGCTTCGGCAAGATCCGCATGAATTTCAGCATTATTTTAGTCCATCGCCTTGTTCTTATCGTCAGCTAAAGCTGACTAGAACTCTATCATACCAAAAACTACCCCCATTTGTGAAAATGGAAGATTTTAAGAACGAAAGGGGTTTCAGGATTATGGACCCAAATCCTTCTTTTTACCCTCGACCCATCGGGGTTCCTTATTCAACGTCGAGCCCTCAGGCACGTCGTGCTTCCATGGATACCAGTATGACGCTGGTACCCGATACCGACCAAGACTCGGCCTATTTTCGTGCTTTAGAGAACGCCGGCATTCACCTGAACCGCCCGCAGATTCAGGCCGTCCGCCACGGCAAAGGTCCCCTACTGACCCTTGCAGGGGCTGGCTGCGGCAAAACCACAGTGCTGGCTGCCCGCGCAGGCTACCTGATGGCGATGCGGGATGTTCCTGCATCGTCCATTCTGCTGGTGACCTTCACCAGCAAGGCAGCTGCCGAGATGAAACTGCGCATCGCGGGATTACCCGGTGTGCGCCCTGCCGCTGCACGTGCAGTTCAGGCACGCACGTTTCACTCATTCGCTTTGGCGATGCTGCGTCATCGCGGCGTGCAAGATGAAGTGTTCGGTGAAACGCAGGCCCAGCATACCGTCATGAAAATGATGCTGCGGCAGCTTGGGCTCAGCGAGGCTTTCCAGCCGGAAAGCCTGCTGTCTGCCCTCTCCGCCTGGAAAGCGGAAGGCCGCAGCGCGAACGAGCTGCCGGAAACCGTGCGCGAGGAATCGGATGCCAAGCGTGCCATGCTCGCTTATGAAGCGTGGAAACAGGAGCGCAATAAAATGGATTTTGACGATATTCTGCTGCGTGCCTCCGCACTACTGCGTGACCCGGATGTACTTCAGCCGCTTCAGCGACGTTTTTCACATATCATGGTCGATGAATTTCAGGATACGAATGCCCTCCAATATGAGATGGTGCAGCGGTTGGCTGCCCGACATCGCAATCTGATGGTTGTGGGGGATGATGACCAGACGATCTATACCTTTAATGGGGCACGCCAGGAATCCATTCTGGAGTTTGACAAGGTCTATAAGGATGCAAAGGTCATTACTCTGGATATTAATTATCGAAGTGATGCACGCATTTTGGGGCTGGGCTCCAACATCGTCGCCAAAAATGTTCATCGACGCTCCAAACGTCTTGCGGCTGCCGGGCGTGAGGGCTTGCCGCCACAGTTTGCCACCCCATCTGGGCCTGAGGAAGAGGCGGGACATATTGTTACTCATCTGCTCGGGCAGGTAGAAGAAGGTCGTCTTCGCTACCGGGATATCGTTATTTTGCACCGGACAGCCAGCGGAAGCCGATCTATTTTTGAGCAATTAATTATGCGGGATGTCCCATTTATTCAGTACGGAGCAGGGGCTGTATTTTATGACCAGTCCCTGATTCGTCCTTTAATGGATCACCTGCGCTTGTCGCTAAATCCCCGACGTATGGAATCCATTCCGAGCACCCTTGGGCCGCTGTACGTCTCGCGTGAGGCTGGGATGGAATGGATTATGCGCGAGGAGAAACAGCAGGCTAAAAAATACCCGCTGATTCATCTCAGCCGCTGGGATCGACTACGTGATTTTCAGCGTGAACAAGTGAAAGAGCGTATTCGTCTGATTCGCAGTCTCACTACCATGAAACCTGCCTATGCCATTCAAGAAATGCGGCGCGTCTTTTATGACAAATATTTGGAAAGTGGAGATACGGGCGCGTGGACTCATTATAAGGAAACGATGCAAGAAAGTCTGGAGGAGCTCGAAACGGCAGCCAAGCGGTTTGACACTGTGGAGGCGTTCGTCAGCTTTGCGGACGAGCTTTCCGAGCGTCACCGCCAAATGGAATCGCTGCGCAGAGAGGAAGACAGCGATGCTGTTCGGCTCATGACGATCCACCGCGCCAAGGGATTGGAATTCCCTTGCGTATATTGGATCGGAGCCAGCGAAGGCATTCTGCCGCACAGCTCGGCGCTGCACAGCGAGCTGCCGGAGGATCGGCGGGCAGGCGCCGCCCCAACTACAGCTGTGGATAACGATGCAGCGCTTGAAGAAGAGCGCCGCCTCGCTTACGTGGCCGTCACCCGGGCGAAGGAGTTGCTATACATCACCTCCCCCGCCTCTAATCATGGCAAGCCTGCCGCCGTGTCACGCTTCCTGCTGGAAGCCTATGGGGTCACCCCTGAGGCTTCCAAGCCAGAAACACGCCGCAGTAGCTTCGGCCAAGCGAAGGGTGCTTCCGGGTATGGCAGCCGTGCTGGCGCTGGATCGCCAGCGTCTGGCACAGCGACCCGCGTGAGCAACAGGCCGGGACCAGGCAGCGCTACGGCACGGACAACCTCGTCGGTGGCAGGGTCTCCAGCGGAGCCACGCATCAACGTGCCTGTGTGGAAATGTACCGACGGCGCTTGCAAAGCGTGGATGCGTCGCGACACAACAAGCGGACGCCGTACAAGCGCGGCTAGCACAAGCACGCCGCCAGTGTGCCCGCTCTGCGCCTCCCCGATGACAGAGGGGACACGCAGCATCCCAGCCAGATAGGGATACGGCGTATAGCTGGTATGGAGAATTGTGCAGACCAATAATAAATCAAATAAAATTTGGACAGACCAAATAAAAAAGTGGCAGACTAGGACTTAAAAATAAAGCCCTAGCCTGCCACTATCTGTTTTAACTTGCTATTGAACGATCATGTCCTGTTAGATTATCCAAGCGTTCTATCACCCAATAGGTGTTCCATCAGGTAGTTTGATATCTGGTTTCAATAGAATCACATCCCCCTTTTCGGGTATTCCTCCAAGAACCAATACCTCTGAGTTAAAGCCTGCTATCCGTCGAGGTGGAAAGTTGACTACACCTATAATTTGTTCCCCTATAATATCTTCAGCCACATATCTTTCTGTAATTTGCGCACTCGAAGTTTTTACACCGATATCTTGTCCAAAATCAATTTCAAATTTAATATTTTGCAACTGTAGTATACTTTAAAGATTTTGCCCAAAAATACATTCCCATACCGAATAAAGTCATGATTCCACCTATGAATTGAAATGCAGAGATTATTTCTCCCAAGAATAAGTAGGCGAGAATTATGGCAAGAACAGGCTCTCCAATAATACCAACGGAGACCGTAGTTGCACCCATTGATTTCAACAACAGATTAAAAATATATTGTCCAAAAATAGTTGGGATTACTGCAAGTAACAAGAAATACATCCATTCCGACGAGTCATATTCAATCAAGGAATAATGATTCAACAAATTGTAGACCAGCAAGACGCTGCCACCAATAAAAAAAACAATAACACTATATAAATTTGCATTTATTTTGTGACTTACTTTCTGTCCTGCCAACATATATGCTGAAACCAAAATTGTTCCCAATAAAGATAATCCATCTCCGATCAATGCCTCTCTCGAAATCCCTATGTCTCCCCAAGCAATAATGATTGAACCGACAAGAGCGGCGATCAAACAAAGTATGGTTAATATGTTGGTTCGGTCTCTGAACATAAAGTATGAACCCATCATTACAAATAAAGGCTGTAAGGATAAGATGACCATGGAGCTCGCAACTGAGGTATATACTAAAGATTCCATCCAGAATAAGAAATGCAACCCGAGAAAAAGACCAGCTATGAAAACGGTAATCCAATCTTTTTTGTTCATTGCTAAGGTAAGGAACATTTTCCAAGGTACAAAAGGAAGCATTATGAGTACTGACATATACAATCTGTACATCCCAGCCACAGAGGTTGGAGTATCTGAGGATTTGATCATGATGGATGAGATAGAGACAGACAGTATGCTGATTAAAAGCAAAATATACGGATGAAACGGTAACGACGATTGATTTATTTTCACATGTACGCCTCCAAGAGTCCAATCGCCTGTGCACAGGATTGTAATGATAAGCCGAAGATCTGGTATAATAATATCACCACTTTTATTTATTTTGTGTAACTATATCTTTAATTTATATAGAAATATCGTCATCAGAAAGGACCTCGCTAAAATGGAAAAACAATTGCATGAGACCATTCTATATCCCGATGTTTCATTTCCATACATCATGTACACCCATACTATTCATGCAAGTAGTCCTGAAGGTAGAGGATTCAACGATCTACATTGGCATGAGGAACTACAAATCACTTTGGTTACCAAAGGGAAGCTAGTAATCCAAGTTAACGGGATTGATCATGAATTAGAAACAGGTCAGGCCATTTTAATTAATAAAGGTGTTCTTCACGTTACTACGCACCTTACACATAACGGCCAATATGTCAGTTTTAATTTTCCGGAGAAGCTGCTGGCCTTTTATGCAGATAGTGCGATGGAAAAAAACTATGTACTGCCTTATACAAACTCTCTCTTATTGTCATTAGTAATCAAAGGAGATGTTGAATGGCAAATTCAAATACTGCAAATGCTTTGGGATATGAAAGAGAAATTTGATATGAAAAAAAACTGGGGATGGGAATATGAGGTTTCTATTAAAACAGTACAATTATGGTTCATCATAATTTCTAACATTTCGCTTTCTTCGGAGGAAGCACCTAAACACATGAAACTGCAACAGGAAAGACTTCAATTGATGCTCAGCTTTATCCATCAAAACTATTCAGACAATATAACACTGCAAGAAATTGCTGAAGTAGCACATTTAAGTATTTCGGAATGCACTCGTAGTTTTAAGAGAACCATTCATATGACACCTTACGACTATTTAATTAAGTACCGTATCAAGAAAAGCAGCGAGTTATTAATTTCAACAGATTCTACAATAACTGAAATAGCCCACAGAGTGGGGTTCAATCATGTAAATCACTTCATTCAATCTTTTAAAAAACATCATGAAAGAACACCTAAAGATTTCCGGAAATTTAGAAATGAAATCAAGGATTAAGGGCTATTTCTTTTCTGGTTGCGTGATACCGCTCTAATACCAACAGTCACCTATATTCCGTTGTACTTCTCAACCGGCGCGCGACAGCGGCCTAATTCGTCAATCAATAGATAGCTTAAAATCAACAATAGTTTGCTCAGCCGTGATCTCATAGCCTAAGCCCTCGTAAAGATATACAGCGGCTTGGTTCTCCTTCAGTACTCCCAGGTAGATATCTGATGAAAGTGACCTGCCCAGTTTTGTAAGTTGGCTCGTCAAGTGCTTTGCTAGGCCTTTCCCTCTGTGAGTAGGGCTTGTGTATATGTTTCCGAGCTCAACAAGTTTAGAATCATAAAAGTGGAAGCCGCCCACGACAATAAAATGACCACATTCCTTTATCCCAAGGAAAGGATATTGTTCGAGTTCGCTCCTCGTAAAAAATTTCATGCCGCCATTTCGTAATAAATCCACTATATCTGAAAGGTCATTTTCCTTAACTAGCTCAGCCCAGTTTGAATCGAGCAGTTTCGATTGATCCATATGCTTCATTGTTAAAAAACGTTGTGGGTTACCCAATATAAGACCATGAGATTGAAAAAGTTCAAGGTCACGATTACAGAGGATTGTACCACAAACAGTATTTTTCTTAAGTTGAATGATTTCCTCAGTAAAAGTAATAAGAGCTGGAAAGTTAAGTTTCTCGCGATTTATGCAATGGAAAGAAAAAGCAGGGAAGGATAGCCCCCAAAAGTATGCTAAGACCGCCGTCAGCTTGTCGTCTATATATTGACCAACAAATTTAGCCTGCTCCTTACGTTGACTTAAATAGCTATAGAATAACAAGTGTTGGTCTCTATTAATCTGGTCAGTTAATTGACTAATTGTTTCGTAGGTAAGCAATCGATGAGAAATCATTTATTAGTCCCTTTCATTAGTCATACTTTTCCTATGCGTGGAATACCTACTGGCATGATACCACAAATTGAAACTATTCTTCCCGCTTATTCCATATAGCCTTAAAAAATATTGGGTTATACATTTCTATAAAGATAAATTGTTTGCCGCCGGAGTATAAAAATCCATAATTTAAGGATGATTTTTCCCGAAATTCATTGTATGGTTCCTGCCTCGCGTCTAATTTATCATGAAATTAAAGAGAGGTGAGGCACTGAAAAAATTAATGACAAATATTGAAAACGCATACAAATGAAGAAGGTATGTTTAAAAGTGCAAGCTGGTCCTTAATCACCTGTCATCGATTACTTCAAAGCGTACTTAATATGTACACACTTATGAAAGCGTTTTCTGTACTATGCGTTGCAGGTTAACTAAGGCTTTAACATCTAATTCAAGGAGTGAGTCATATGCCAGACCCATGGAAAAAAAGGTTTTTCAGTATTCTCAGTTTTGTTCTCTTATCCTTTTTGTTGGTATCTCTCAGTTTAATTCCAAGCCTAGCAAAAGCAGAATCAGCTCACTTGGTCACTGACGGTAGCCCCTCTCCTATAGTCGTCAGCTCCAAAAATGCAATTCTTCAAGGTTACGGGGTAGAAAAACGGAATATACCCTATACCGGCGATACGCTTTATAAAGGCGATGGCTATGTATCCTTCTTTTATGACTATGACCCAAACTCAGGAAAGTCTGACGGGACGGCTACGTTTAAAGTGAACGTGCCTACAGCAGGTCTTTATAGGCTGAGCCTCGGCTACTACATTCCGGCGGACACCGGCTCCAAGGATACCAGCATCAAGGTCAATGGCACAATGGCTGAAAACGTAACGCTGGCTGCTCCTCCGAAAGGTACGGCGGTGAACGAGAAAATGGTAACTAAGATCATGCTGAATGCTGGCACAAACGAGCTGACTTTTTCAAGAGGCTGGGGATATTACGGGATCGAGTATGTGAAGGTTGAATTCGCCAATCTGCCTGCTGCCATAAGCAAAATGGAAGCCGAAGAAGGAGCCATTACTGGTGAGGTCAGCATCGAAGCTGCTGATACGGGTTATTCCGGTACCGGTTACGCAGCCTTTAAAGGCACAGGGTCGTTAACCTTTGCCTATAACGCAGCCTCAAGCGGGCTTTACAATCTTGCAATCGGTTACAGTAACCCCAATGGAGACAAAAAGACTCAATTGGTGGTCAATGGCCAGACCAGCGAAACATCACTCCCGACAACAGTAAGCTACACAGAGGTATCTGGCGGTAAACTGATGCTGAGTGCGGGAAACAATACCATACAGTTCAATGTCGATTCGGACCAATATCATATCGACTACGTCAAGCTGTCAGCAGTGTCCCCCCCGAAATTGCATCAGATTGAGAAAAAGCCAGTAAACCCGAATGCGACTGCGGAAACCAAGGCACTTATGGGTTATCTCGTCGATAGTTACGGCAGCAATATTCTTTCCGGTCAGCACACTCTTGAGGATGCCCAGTGGATTAAAGACCAAACTGGAAAGTATCCTGCGATGTTATCAACGGACATGATGGATTATTCCCCCTCTCGCATCGAACATGGCGCCACCTCAACTGAAGTGGAAAAGGCGATTCAATGGGCCAAAGAAGGTGGAATTGTCACATTCGCATGGCACTGGAATGCTCCTAAGGGACTGCATGATATTCCCGGCAAAGAATGGTGGCGCGGGTTTTACAAGGACGCTACTACATTCGACGTTCAATATGCGCTCACTCATCCCGAGTCGGAAGAGTATCAGCTTATCCTAAGGGATATCGATGCTATTGCTGTTCAGTTGAAACGTCTCCAAGACGCTCACGTTCCGGTGCTGTGGAGACCGCTGCACGAGGCGGAGGGCAAATGGTTCTGGTGGGGCGCCCAAGGGCCAGACTCCGCCAAGCAACTGTACCATATCATGTACGACCGCCTAACAAACTACCATCACCTGAACAACCTGATCTGGGTATGGAACTCTGAGAGCCCCGAGTGGTATCCGGGAGACGATGTCGTCGATATTGTAAGTGTGGATATCTACAACCAGGCGGCTAATTATAGCCCAAGTATCGGCAAGTATGACAGCTTGGTGAATCTCGTGCAAGGCAAGAAGCTGGTTGGTCTGTCCGAAAACGGTCCGATTGGCGATCCTGAATTACTTCAAACATATTCAGCGCATTGGCTCTTTTTCACCACATGGACAGGCGACTTCATCCGCAACGGACAATATAACTCCCTGGATCATCTCATAAAAGTGTTCAACAGCGATTACGTGATCACGAGGGATGAGCTTCCCCAAGACCTATTTACTTCGTCCAAGAATGAAGCGGAGTAAATTACTTTGAACGTATCCGTAACTATACCGTCCCATCCAGCGTCGTAAAGTAACGAAGTAGTCTTCCTCTAACAAACAGCGGCCACCTCTGAAAATAACCAGGGTAGCCGCTGTTTATTTGTACCTCAAATGCTCCATATTTTATTCTCCCGTTTCGTTAATGTAGCTACTTTTCTAACCAAGAGACCATTATGAAAAAGGACCGTCTCCTCTCCGGCAGGAAAGTGGAAACGGCCCCGTTCTTTTATGCGAAACGAGTTAGTTCGTGGACCACAGCTTAATTCGGTCTTGGATATGCTTGGTAAAGGATTGTTCCATTTCTTGCACTCCAGCTTTCTCTAGTTCTGCCATATAGGCATCCCAAACCTTGTCGAAGTTTTCCGGTTTAGTCATGACAGCTTCCGGAATTCGTTTCCATGTAATATCCTTCATCTTGGCTCCAAGAATAACAGCCGGATCGTCATTGGGAAGAGACATTGTATATGCTGCTCCGTATGCTCTAGGCGGAAATTCCTCTTCCTTCGGGAATAGATCTTTCCAGTGCTCGATCTTATAAGCCTTAAGAACTTCCTTCTCCGACTTATTGTAAGTCGCTGTCAGCAGTTCTGGATAACTACGAGTGAAATAGTTGCCGGTTGAGTCCTCGATGCCATCACCATAATGGACCGACAAGTTCCAATATAGGCCGATTCCAGACTCTTTTTGGAAAGCCGCATTGTCATTGTTTATCCGTTCAAGTACAGCCGGAGTAATCGTCCGTTTGCCGTCTTTCATCGTGTAATGCTTTCCTTCAATTCCCCAGTTATTCAGGACTTGCCCCTCTTCCGATGCTAGAAAGTCGAGAAACTGGATAGCGCGTACCGGATCCTTGCATTTGCTAGAGATTGAGATTCCGTACCCCCCATCAAAACCAGGCAGCCAGAAGTTGGTATCCTTGTACTCCTTGCTCATGGTAACTGGATAATGACCGTAAGTCTGATCGAATTTGCCCTCCGCCTTCAGCGCATTTTGTCCGTCGCCATAGTCCCATTCCGGATCGGCCAGGCCCAGTACGCGACCTGAAGCCACTTTCGCTTTAAACTGGTCAGTCTTTTGCACAAAGCTTTCCGGATCAAGTAATCCAATGGCATTCATGTGATTCAACCAGCGAAAATATTCTTTTTCTTCCGGTCGACGGAAATGATAAGTCGCTTGGTGTGTTTTTTGATCGATGTAGTATTCACCATCGTCTGGTCCCCCAGTTGTTTGGAATCCTGAGTTCGTTACCTGGTACATATGCCAATCGTCCGCATTTAGGGACAGTCCGATATTTTTGTTGCCATTTTCATCCGTCGGATGCTTGGTTAGATAGTCCTTAATGACTTTTTCAAAATCCTGTACCGTACGAATGTCTGGGTATCCCGCTTCCTTGACGACACGGTGTTGGAGTTTAAATCCTACGTCGGGTTTGATTTTTTTCTCTTCGACAGCAGACCAAGTTGGAATCACATAGATTGATGGGTCGTCCAAACTGTACTTTGTTCGAACAAGCTTGTCACCCAGCATTTTTTTGATGTTTGGTGCATGCTTGTCGATCAAATCCGTCAGATCAATGATTGCGCCAGCATCGACAAGTTTGCCAACATCCGCCTTAGCAGCGATTAAATCAGGATAGTTTCCTGTGGCAGCAATCAATGAAATCTTTTGGACCGGGTCACCGACAGCGAATTCAGCATCAAGGGTTACTCCAGTTTTTTCAGCGATGACCTTACCGACTTCATCCTTCATGCCATTCCAATTTGTGCTGGAGTCTTCCGAAAAATAAGTAAGCGTGATGTCACCCGTTGTTACGGCCTTGGTAGCCTCGGACGGATTATTACCGCTGCACCCTGCAAGGGTCGCCACTAAAGTCAGTGACATTACGAAAGATACGATCATTCTGTTTTTTCTTGACTTCATGGAGCGAAACCTCCCTGTATAATGAATGTTTGCTGCTTCGTTTTAGCTTTTTACCGCTCCAAGCGTCATACCTTTAACAAAATACTTTTGTAGAAAAGGATAGACGATAAGAATCGGGACTGTAACAATGATGGTGATTGCCATTTTGACCGATTCCGGAGACACTTGTGCCATACGCTCAGCCATATTGGCAGCATCCTGAGAATTGGTTGCGCTCGTTGTAGTACTCTGCAAAATTTTCATCAATTCATATTGAAGGGTCGTCAACGATTCGTTAGACCCATTAAACAGATAAGTATCGAACCAAGAGTTCCATTGCCCAACTGCCAAGAAGAGCGCTACGGTCGCTAATGCCGGTTTGCAAAGAGGAAGGATAACGCGCCAGTAGATCGTGAAGTCGTTGGCACCATCCAGCTTGGCTGATTCCTGTAACGCATAAGGCAGGCCGTCAATAAAGGAACGAATAATGAAGACATTAAACGCACTTACAAGGCCTGGTAAAATATAGACGGCAAATGTATCAATTAAATGCAATTCCTTCATCAGGATAAAACCTGGAATCAACCCGCCGGAAACATACATAGTGACGGCCAGAAAGATGGAGATGAACCTTCTAGCTTGAAAATCACTTCGTGCAAGCGTATAGGCAAGCATCGAACCGCTGACCAAGCCCGCTACGGTGCCAATGACGGTTCGCAGAAAGGAGATCTTGAACCCAGTGATTAACCCCTCATAGGTGAAAATCAAATCGTAATTCTTCAAAGTAAATTGCCTTGGCCAGATGGTGATCCCACCTCTAATGGTGTCTACCGAATCGTTAAAAGAGATAGCTAGCACATTTAAGAACGGGTAGATCGTCAGCACGGTGACCACAATCATGAAAACATAAACAACTACCCCCAGGATTCGGTCTTGTGGTGATTTTGCCTGAAGCTTGTTGTTTAATCCGCCGACCGGCGTAGTGCTTTTGACAGCCTCCATGTCCATTCTCCTCCTTACATAATGCTCTCGTTGGTATAGCGCTTAAAGATTCCATTAGCCGCAAACAATAGGATCAGGCTGATCACCGAATTAAAAATATTAATGGCCGTTCCGAAAGAATAACGTCCCATCGCCAGCCCATAATTAAGCGCATACAAATCAAGTACTTCAGAGTAATCAATGACCAGGTGATTGCCCAGCAGAAATTGTTTCTCGAATCCCGTACCGAGCAGATGGCCGATAGACATAATCAGGAGAATAATAATGGTCGACCGGATCCCCGGCAGCGTAATATGCCACATTTGCTGGAATCGGCTAGCGCCGTCCACCCGTGCAGCCTCGTATAGTTCAGGTCCAATACCGGCGATGGCAGCCAGATAAATAATGGCGTTCCAACCCGTTTCCTTCCAGATGTCTCCGAAAGTGACAACCCACCAGAATAATTTGCCTTGGGCCATAAACTGGACTGGCTGATCGATGATACCTAGACCCATGAGCATATCGTTTACGACACCACCATCTGCTGAAAGCATTTTGGTGACAATGCCTGCAGCAACCACCCATGAAACAAAGTGCGGCAGATAAGATACGGTCTGAACAAACCGTTTTATCACTTGTATGCGCACCTCGTTGAGCAATAGAGCAAAGACAACGGGTACAATAAAACCAGCGACCAGTCCCATAAGACTCATAGCCAGCGTGTTCCGCAGCACTTGGTAGAAATGATCATCTCGGAACAAAGTACGAAAATGCTCCAAGCCCACCCACTTTTGTTCGAAAAAACTCAAACCGGGTTTATATTTCTGAAAGGCCATTGTCCAGCCCCATAGCGGTAAATACTGGAAGACAAAAACCCAAATAACAAACGGAATGGACATGTAGTAAAGATACCTCTGGCTTTTAAATACCTTCCAAGCATTCCTCTCCGTCTTTTTGTATGCCTTTTCCGAAATCGCTGTTACCGCTTTCATTTTTTCATCCCCTCTCTTAAAATCCATCATAAAACAGAGAGGAGTCCGCGCCCATACAACGGATTGCGGGAAAAATCACCCACAAATTATGGATTTCTATATTCCGACGGTGAACAGCCTTCGTACCTTTTGAATTTGCTGTAAAAGTAGTTTACGCTTGTATAGCCCACGCGTTCAGCGACTTCGTATACTTTCACTCCCTGATCCAGCAACTCCTTTGCCTTTTGGATGCGGACTCGGTCCAGGTATGTGTTGAAGTACTCCCCAGTCTTGTTCTTGAAAAGCTGGCCTAAATAGGCAGTACTATAGTTTAGTAGTCCGGCTAGCGTTTCCAGCCTCAGATTGTCAGCATAATGCCTGTGAATGAAGTCGATCATTTTTTTGAATTCCTGCTCCTTTCCACGGTGTTCAGAGTCTTTCGCCAATGCTAGTAGAAAACGGTGGGTCTCTTCCAAAAGATCATCTAGGTGATCATGCTGGTATATCCCATTCAAAAAACGGGAAACTGCCCCCGTCTCTTTCAACTCAATACAGAAACCCGCGGTCAACTTGTGAATGACTGCATTGGACAGAAAGAAGAAGGACTCTTTGACGAACTTCTCATCTTGCCCCTGTCTGAGAAAAAATGCTGCCGCCTCGTTCAACAACGGTAGTACCATAGTCTGGTTTCCTACCTCCAGACTGTAATACAGGCGGAAGATGAATTGCTCCATCATTTCTTCGGCTTTATCGACGGACAATTGGGAGGAATCCAGCGAAGCCGAAAAGAGAGGATACGGATCTATCAGTCGGTTCTTCTCGCTGAAAAAAGCTTGTTTTACTGCTTCCTGGGCCATAAAAAAAGATTTGCAAATATCTTCGGGAACAGACACTCCCCCTCCGGTTGCAGCGACGAACCGGACATTACCCGCGGCGTTACGAATCTCGTTATACAGACTTTCACGACGTTTTCTTCCGCGCAGCGGCTCGTTGAGCAAAAGGACTGTATACGGCGGGATTACTGTGACAAGCCCCATCATCTGCCCCTCGATCTTTGTCTTCAAACCATTCGAAAGCTGGTATGCGACATCGGAACGATCTACTTCGGAAACACGCGGGTAGACGACCACGACTTCGTAGTGGGTCCACCACAAATCCGCTTCTATTGCTTTACTTCTCAACTTGGTGGGATCTTCAGTTTTCTCTTGAGGGGCGAGCAGATTGTGCAGGTATAAATCGCAATTCATAACCTCTCTCTTACGCCACTCCTCTTGAAGACGCTCCTCTTCAATCCGCTCGCGTATCCGTTTTAAACTGGCCGACATTTCAGCAATATCGACTGGTTTAAGGAGATAGTCGAACACCCCGTATTTGATTGCTTGTTTGGCATACTCAAAGTCGGCATATCCACTGAGGATCATAAAGTGCAAATGATGACCGCTGGATCTTAAGTGTTCAATCAACTGTAAGCCATCCATAACCGGCATGCGGATATCGACGATTACGACATCAGGAGCTTTTTCCTCGATGACTTCCAGTGCTTCTTTCCCGTTGGCTGCCGTAGCTGTAACGATAAATCCGAGGCTTTCCCAAGGAATCAGCGTTTGAAGCCCTTGACGAAGCTTCGGCTCATCGTCAACGATGACTACCTTAATCATTTGGATTCCCCCCAGGTATGAAAAACTGAATACAAGTGCCTTGCCCAGGCTCGCTCTCTATACTTAAGGCACTAGATGTCCCATACAGCAAGACGAGACGATCGTTTACGTTTCGCAAACCAATCCTCTGGACCTCCTGCTCATGTAGGGATTCAACAAGCTCTTCCCGTACAAGAGCGAGACGATCGGCTGTAATACCAGCGCCGTTATCACGTACCATGACTCGGAGCCCCTCCGGGATTTTCTTTACTTTCACTTCAATGACAGCTCCTTCTGCGCGGTTATCCAGGCCATGTACAATAGAATTTTCCACCAAAGGTTGAATAATCAATGGCGGAACCAACATCTCCTCCAAACTTGGATCAAGCGTTAAACGATAATTCAAACGGTCTTCATATCGGAACTTTTGAATATCAAGATAACAGCTAACCCGCTCAATTTCTTTACGCAGCGGAATCTTATCGTTACCGGCTTCCAGACTGCTGCGCAGTAACGCGCTCAGCTGCCATACTGCCTCAGCGATATCGTCCTGCTTGCGAATGTGGGCCTCCATTCTGATGGACTCCAACGAATTGAAGAGAAAGTGCGGGTTAATCTGGCTGGCCAGCATTTTAAATTTGATCTCGTTTTGTCTTTGCTCTACGAGATTTTTCTGACGATTCGTTTCTTGGACCTCCTGCACCAAATTGTTCACGCTGCTGACGAGCGCGTTAAATTGCCTTGATAGTATACCGACTTCATCTTTTCCGTCGATATGGAGAAATGTTTCCCATGAGCCCGCGCCAACTTTGGTCATATGTTTGCTCAAGCGGAGAAGCCTTCTGGATAATAGCGAAGCAGAAGCATAGATAAGTAAGACTGCAAACATCAGGCTGGCCGTGATCACGATTCCGCCAAGCCATATCACTTGATTGGAATCGCGGGTGATCTCTGAAACGGAAAAGATGGAAATGACGCGAAGTCCGTTCCAGCTGTTCTGTGGAATTAGATTTGCAATAACCACTTTTGACGCTTTTCCGTTGATGAACGTGTTGTAACTTCCTTCCTGATTAAAAAGTATATTTTCGTCAGCATGAATTTCGGAAAGATTCTTCCCGAACAACTTTACTTCATTAGACGCGACGATCTGATTTCGGTTATCTACGATCAAGGTAGGGAACGATTCCTGCTCTAGGATTGAATTTAATTGGCGCTTGTTTACATTCATGACCAGAACTCCTTTTCGCCCTAGTGAATCCACTGAGAATGAACGAATTAGACTGAGATAATCGGAACCGTCCCTCTCATCCTTGATTAAATCCCATCCGGCTAAACCTTTCTGATCTATAGCCTCCTTGTACCAATCTGCGGTTGTGATCGTATGGTCAGGCTGGATAAATTCCCAATTGTTAAGCGCTCCTGGATTAGCGACATAGACACGGATGCCGGATATCTCTTTGTATAACTGGAGGTAGTCACGAATATCCGTATACCCCCGGTATGCCTGAATGACTTCGAGGTAGCTGTTATACTTTTGGCTGGCCACCATCTTCATCCGGCTGTCATTGGTTAGCCGGTACGAGATGTCCAGCGGAACTTTAATCAGTTCTCCTGTACGATTTCGGACCCTTTCAACATTGTTGGATGCTTGCATAAAGGCGTTCTTAATGACAATCTCTCGAAGCCTCCCGGTCAGAAACAGACCGCATAACAGCAAGGGAAGAACGGCTACCGAAATGAATGTAAGCGTCATTTTCTTCCTCAGTTTCATGTCATTCATCATTCGTATAAAAAACAAGACTTCCCCCCTCTCAGATCAGTGCGGCTGCTACGCGCAAAATGCCCCTTTTCATATAAAAAGGGGCATAACCTAATCGATTGTTTTTTCTCTTTTGGCAGTTTACTGTTGTACTGATCCTTTAGACCTTGCCGGACCTTATTGCCCGGAGCCTGAACCATCCACTTTCATAGTCTTTCTGTCTGTAGACAAGAGGAAGCCCCAACTTCATAAGCCTATCCCCCCCATGGATAGACTTTTGCCCGCTATTTCCTGACTGAACTTCATATTCGAGTTCTGGATTAAGTCCGTCAAGGCGGAGGGCTCGCCAAGGCGCGTTCGGGACAGCCATCACTTGGAAATAGTAGACGATGGCATCCTCTTGGTCTTCAGAAACAAACATCCAAGCCGACTCGTTATTTTCAAACGGACTCTTTAGGCGATACAAGTCACCCTTCTGTACTAAACCACGAATCTGCTTGTAGACTGCGATTTGGCGTTTGACCGTCTCTTTTTCCTCATCGGTGAATTTCGTGAGATCAAGCTCATATCCAAAATTCCCGGACATGGCTACATCACCTCGAAAATCAAGGGGCGTTATGCGTCCAACTTGATGGTTCGGAACTGCCGAGACATGCGCCCCGGTTGCGATTACAGGATAGACAAGGCTAGTTCCATATTGAATCTTCAGGCGTTCCACCGCATCGGTATTATCACTAGTCCAGACTTGAGGCATGTAGTAAAGCATGCCTGGATCAAAGCGTCCTCCGCCACTTGAACAGCTCTCGAAAAGAATATGCGGAAATTCAGTGGTGACGCGCTCCAATAGCTCATACAATCCAAGAACATAGCGATGGGCAGTCTCGGATTGGCGTTCCGGCGGCAGAGCAGCGGAACCGATTTCCGTCAGGCAGCGGTTCATATCCCATTTCACGTAAGAAACCGGCACGCTGGAGAAAATGGCAGCCAGCGAATCGTAGATGAAATCGCGCACTTCCTTGCGAGTATAGTCCAGCACTAGTTGCCATCTGGCTTCGCTGCGCCTCCGTCCCGGAACGTGAAGGCACCAGTCCGGATGCTCCCGGTACAACTCACTGTCTGGAGAGATCATCTCTGGCTCAAACCAGAGCCCGAACTCAAGACCCAGCTGATTGATACGTTTCGCAACATCCGCAAGTCCGTCTGGCAGTTTCCGACGATCCTCGTACCAATCGCCAAGAGACGAATTGTCGGAATCTCGTTTTCCGAACCAACCGTCATCTAAGACAAATAGTTCGATGCCTAGCTCAGCCCCCTCTTTCGCGATCGATACCAACTTATCTGCATTGAAGTCAAAATAGGTAGCTTCCCAGTTGTTGACCAGAATAGGTCTTTCTTCGTCCCGATATTTCCCTCGGCAAAGTCGAGTCCGATACAAGCGATGATACGTCCGCGACATATCTCCCAGGCCTTGACCGGAGTAAACCATAACGGCTTCTGGCGTTTGGAAACTCTCCCCTGGGCTCAGTAACCACGAAAAGTCAAAGGAGTTCACGCCGATGTTAAACCGTGTGGAGCCAAATGAATCCATTTCTGCTCCCGCCTCAAAGCCCCCGCTATACACAAGGCTAAAGCCGAATGCCTCGCCATAGCTTTCCGTTGTCTCCCGAGTGACCAATGCAGTAAAAGGGTTGAGTTGATGGCTGCTCATGCCCCTTTTGCTATCGATTCGGTTTTCACCTTGAAGAATCGGTTTGCGGGTAATATTCCCTTCCCGAGCCCATGCTCCCGAAAGATACATGGATTCCAAATCGCTTTTACCCGAAAAATCGACACTGGCACTTAGTGCACGAAGGAGCCTAAGATTCTTTTCCCCCGCATTACTCAAACGAGCCGAACGAGCGATTACGTTTCGATCCGCGAAAACGGTGTAAAGAAGAACCACTTTAAGACCTGAAAAGGCATCTTTTAATTCCAGTTCCAGCGTATCCGCTTCGTCTTCATTCTCGGTATATACGGCCGGAAGCCCGCTTAATGATGGCTTTCCCTTCATGATACGGTAACCATCGTACTTCAACTCCGTAATACGAGTTCCATCCTCAAGTTCTACCTGATACGCCGGGGTACGGAAGTCTCCACTCCCATACTGCGGATACTCTTGCGGAAGCCGATCCAATCCAGCCGTCGCAGAAGTGTGAGGCAATAGATCGGCCGTTGATTCGCGATGCTTCAGCCTATCTCCCCAGTATACATGCACAGGAAATCCATCCACAACCTGAATAATATAACTCATGCCCGACGACTGTAGATGAAACAGCCCCGTTTGCTCTTGAACAATGATACCCATTGGGAAAATAACCCCTCTCTTAGATAATAATCATCGGAGATCCACACCAAAAAGGCACTTAGAAGAATCTTTATGTAGCAGGCATCAACTAAGCTCATATGGTGTAAAGCTTGATAAGATCCAACAATATAGCAGCAGGTTCTACAGAAATCATATATTAATTTTAGATATGAAGTACATGGCATGGTGCTCACTATTTATGTTATAATGCTTGATAATTTACATAAGGAGATTTTACCGTGATAGAGTATTTGCCACGTAGTAAACAGCACTCTGAATTGTATCTAACTCAGTTTGGTATAGAGAAATGCATACCCAGTCACTTTTTTGGACCTGCGATAAGAGATCACTATTTGCTCCATTATGTTTTGGACGGAGAGGGTACCTTCGAGGTTGGCGGGTTCAGTTATCGCTTGCGGAAAGGACAGTGGTTTCTAATCTGCCCCCAAGTCATCACTTATTATCAAGCCGATGTGGTGAATCCTTGGTCTTATTGCTGGTTTGGTTTTAACGGGGTACTGGCAGAAACACTCCTCAAGCAAGCAGGCCTAACGATGACGCGTCCAATCCTCAACTTTGAAGGAGACCATTTGATTTATCAGTATTTGCAGCTCATGAACGAATCAAGTGGATGCCATAAAGCTCGGGAAACCAGACTGACCGGTCTGCTATGCCTAATGTTATCGGAGCTTATAGAGTTCGGTCCGGTAACACCTCCTGAACAAAAGGAAAGCCGGGCGGAAATTTACGTGGAAAAAGTGAAGGATTTTATCGAAATGAATTATGCTCAGAAGATTACCATTGAGCACATTGCAAATTTTATCGGACTCAATCGGAGCTATTTATGTTCGTTATTCAAACAACAAGTGAACACAAGCATTCAGGATTATTTGGTTCGCTATAGGATCAACAAAGCATGTGAAATGATGGGAAACGCTGAACTTTCGATCGGTGATATTTCCCGTTCAGTCGGCTATAACGATCCTTTACTCTTCTCGAAAATTTTTAAAAAGATAAAGGGATTCTCCCCCAAACACTATCGAATCGAAACCCATGCTCAAACTCAAGCCGACTACTAACAAAAGAGGTCAACCCGAAAAACTGGCTGACCTCATAAGTTTATTTTGTTGTAGTTTGTCCTTCCAAATAAGAAACCGGCTCTTTAACTTCTACTTTGGTACCGCCAAATTCATCTTTAATGAATTTTTGAGTATCCTCGTTATGATAGAGATCCGCTAACTTTTGCAGCCCTTTGTTATTTGCCTTATCAGATGAAGTCACCAGAACGTTAATATTATTTTTGGTTGCCTGACTGATTTCCTCATGGAACAAGGAATCTTTCAGTACATTCAGGCCCCCTTCTAAAGCAATCGTATTCCCAATCAGCACCAAGCCTACATCTTGAATCACTCGTGGGCCTGTTTTGTCATCAATGAGTTCAAATTTCAGGTTTTTAGGATTGCTAGTAATATCATTGACTGTACCCAAGGCATCATTAAAGTCAGCCTTAAGCTTGATCAAACCGGAGGCTTCCAATAACTTCAAACCTCTTGCCGTATTGGCCGGGTTATCTGCCAAAGCTACCAGAGCCCCGTCAGTCACTTCATCGATGCTTTTGAATTTTTGCGAATAAATCCCCATCGGCTCCAGATAGGTTGTGGCTATCGCCTTCAAATCGGCTTTGCTCTCTTTGTTATAGCTAACCAGGTACGCCCATGATTGGAATGCATTCACGTCTACTTCGCCTTCTTTGGTTGCATTGTTCGTTTCGATTCCACCGTTAATTTCTTTCACTTCAATGTCCAGCTTGGCATCCTTGGCGGCCTGGGACTGGGCAATATGCTTCCATATCTGGGCGTCAGAGCCCATGGATCCGATGACTACTTTTTGCGTTTCCGAACCGGAAGCGGCGCCGGAGCCATTGCTGTCCGAACTTTTAGTACCACATCCTGCGGCAATTAATAATAAACTAATCCCTAATAGTAAAACGAACGATTTTCTCATGTTGTTTTCCCCCAGATCATGCTAGTATGCTAGTGCATCGTCATTCCACCTGTAACATTAATCGCTTGTCCTGTCATGTATGCAGAGAGCGGACTTGCCAGAAACAGCACTACATTGGCAACATCCTCCACCTCGGCCGTTCTCCCCAAAGGGACCTGTGAACAATCTTCTTCGTATATTTCTTGAGCGGTCATTCCGCGAATGACGCCTCCTTCAATCCGTTCACGATGCTTCATCGGCGTTTCTACAATGCCAGGGCAGACCGCATTTACCAAAATATTTTGCCGGGCAAGCTCAATGGCCATCACCTTGGTCAAGCCGAGAACCGCATGTTTGGAAGCACAATATCCGCCCATCGCCCGATATCCATTTTTTCCAGCCTGCGAAGCCATTTGAATAATTCGTCCTGCTTTACGAGCAGCCACCATTTCTTTGGCAAAACGTTTGGACGTTACATATAATCCGGTTGAATTGATCGAAAATACTTTCTCCCAATCAGCCAACTCACTATCAATGACATAATCCATCGTAGAAGTACCCGCGCAGTTCACCAATATATCAGGAACTCCCGCTTCGCTGATTAGTAAATCGCACCATCTTTCGATATCATCCGGTTTGGATATGTCCAATTGAGTTTCAACCAACTGTGGATTGACCACTCTATACGGCTCTTCATAAGAGATATCAGCAGAAATCACTTTAGCTCCGCTTTGAATGAAAAGCTCTACAATTCCCTTGCCTATGCCTGACTTACCGCCTGTCACTACCGCTGTCTGATGAGATAGGTCAATCGAAATCATAGATTTTACAATACTCTTTCGAAAGGATCGCGGCTAATGCCTGCTTCCAATACAATTTTCACATATTCCTGCGCAGAGAAAAGGGAGTGGTCCTTGTAGTTCCCACATTCCAAAGCAGTAACAGCCGGGACCTCTGTCGTTTCCAGAATTCTTTTCAAGGTTTTTTCCAAAGCGAGTGCAATTTCCTCAGGCTCATGTTCATTCCATAAAATCAAGTAGAACCCCGTTCTGCATCCCATAGGAGAGATATCAATAATTCCTTTGATTTCATCTCTCAGATACGTGGCTAATAAGTGCTCCAGCGTATGTACAGCTGCTGTCGGAAGTGCATCTTCATTGGGTTGCAAAAATCTCAAGTCATACTTTTGTACTGTGCTTCCTTTTTCGTCATGCTCTACTCCCGCTGCTCTTACATAAGGAGCCTTTACAATCGTGTGATCTAATTGAAAACTTTCTACTTTTGCCATTTTTCTTTTCCTCTTTTCTGTAATTTATATTTTTAATCTAATGATGGATACTCTACATTTGTGATTTTTTTCAAAGAATTAAATGCTCAAAATCAGCATTTTTGTAATTATACATCGGATTACTCGGTTTTACCACTATAATTCTTGTCGTATTTCTTTTTTTCTTTGTCCGTCTCTCCTTTGCCTGTAGGTTTTGACATAGTGTACAATGTATACGATAATGCATTTTTACGAAAAAGATCGAGGACATCATAAGCCTCATTTAGGAGAATGCTCTGTGAATGAACCGGATTGGAAGCACCTGAATGCTGTCCCATTACCCCTGCAGGAATTTCAGCTACAGCTGGATCAAAACAGTGTTGACGCCAAGCAACTAGAGGAGTGGAGAAAGATTCCCGTCCTTTATCAGCTGGCTCTGGAAGAATTAAAGAATAAAATTAAGCTGATCCAGACGGAATGGAAGCTGTTAGACGGTTTTAGCCCGATTGAACATATTAAAACCCGAATCAAAGAGCCCCACAGCATCGTGGAAAAGGTTCGGCGCAAAGGGCATGAAGTGACCTTGGACAATATATTGCGTGAAATTCATGATATCGCGGGGATGCGTGTGGTATGCGCCTTTGTGAAAGATATTTATCGTCTGATGGATCATCTACACACTCGGGAAGACATTCGTATTCTGGAGGTCAAGGACTATATAGCCCATCCTAAGCCCAACGGCTATCAGAGCCTGCATGTCATTGTGGAAATTCCACTGATCCTGTTTGAGGGCACACGTTGGATCAAGGTTGAAATTCAATTGCGTACATTGGCTATGGATTTCTGGGCCAGTATGGAGCATATTTTGTATTATAAGTTCGATAAGAAAGTGCCTGAACATGTCGTTAATGGATTGACCGAAGCCGCACGTGCAACCTACGAGCTGGATCAGAAAATGCTGAAGTTGCGCGGCGAAATTTTATCGCTTAGCGAGGAACAGGATGCGGAAGAAACCCCGGAGAAACCATCCGAAGAGTCGTCCATGAAGACACTCTCCCTCCCCGCAGATCACGCCACTTCACGGCCACAAACCTGCTAAGTTTTTGTGTGTAAGATAACTTAAGAATTCCGTCGAGGCTGCAAAAACGTTGGTTCAGTCTTACGCTGAATTCTGTAATGTACAAAAAAAGAGCCATCAAAACCACGTTCATCATGGTTTTGATGGCTCTTTTACACATTTTTTCGATCAAATATTACTGTTTCTCACGGATTTCTGTGCTGATTTTCTCAACGATGTCCGCAATGCTGAGTGATCCCAGATCGCCTTCGCCGCGTTTACGAACCGCTACAGTACCGGTTGTTTTTTCATTTTCCCCGATAACGAACATATATGGAACCTTCTCTAGTTGCGCCTCGCGGATTTTATAACCAAGCTTCTCATTGCGAGTATCCACTTCTACGCGCAGACCCGCTTTCAGCAACGCATCCTGTATCTCATTAGCAGTCTCGATATAGTTCTCGGATACTGGCAACAGCTTCGCATGAACAGGAGCCAACCATAATGGGAATGCACCTGTAAAATGCTCAGTCAGGATGCCCATGAAGCGGTCAATTGAACCGTAGATGGCACGGTGAATAACGACTGGGCGGTGCTTTTGGTTGTCCTCGCCCACATAAGTGAGGTCGAATTTTTCAGGCATTTGGAAGTCCAATTGGATCGTTCCGCACTGCCAGCTGCGTTTGAGCGCATCGAGAATGTGGAAGTCAATTTTTGGACCGTAAAATGCTCCATCTCCCGCATTAATACGGTAGTTGATGCCCAGGTGATCCAGCACGTTTTGCAGAGCTTGTTCCGCTTGATCCCACAGTGCTGGCTCGCCCATAAAGTCATCTGGACGTGTGGACAATTCCACTGTGAAGTCAAAGCCAAACACACTATACATTTCGTTAATCAGCTTAATTACGTCTGAAATCTCTTGTTCAATCTGACCTGGTGTGACAAAAATATGCGCATCATCCTGACAGAATGTACGAACACGCATCATACCGTTCAACGCACCGGACAGCTCATGGCGATGCACTTGTCCAAATTCGGCTATACGAATTGGCAGATCGCGATAAGAATGAAGCTCATTTTTAAACACAAGCATATGCCCTGGGCAGTTCATCGGTTTCAGAGCAAATGTAGTTTCATCCACTTCGGAGAAGTACATGTTTTCCTTGTAATGCTCATAGTGTCCCGATTGTTCCCACAGCCGGTTGTTCATCATCAGCGGTGTACGTACTTCCTCATAGCCATGCAGACGTTGAATGTCACGGGAGTAATCTTCCAATGCAGTGCGGACAACCATACCTTTAGGCAGGTAGAACGGCATACCCGGTGCTTCTTCGGAGAACATGAACAGTTCCAACTCTTTACCCAACTTGCGATGGTCACGTTTTTTTGCTTCCTCCAGCAAATGCAGGTGCTCATCCAGTTGTGCTTTTTTCGGGAATGCTGTTCCGTAGATACGTTGCAGCATCTTGTTGTTGGAATCGCCTCTCCAGTATGCACCCGCTACACTCAACAGTTTAAAAGCTTTGATGCGGCCAGTAGATGGCAAATGCGGGCCACGACACAGGTCAAAAAATTCGCCTTGGTCATAAATTGTAATTTCCGCTTCTTCCGGCAAATCACGAATCAGTTCCAGCTTCAGTGGGTCTTCCAACTCTCCAAAAATACGAGTGGCTTCCTCACGGCTGACCACACGACGTGTAATCGGCAGATTTTCCTGTGCGATCTTCGTCATTTCCTTCTCAATCTTGGCCAAGTCGTCAACGGACAAGGGGTTTTCGATATCAATGTCATAGTAGAAGCCGCTGTCGATGACCGGACCGATACCCAGCTTCACATTTTTCTCACCGTAAATGCGTTTGAGCGCCTGTGCCAGCAAATGCGCTGTACTGTGGCGATAAATTTCCAGACCGTCTGCACCGTCCAGCGTAATGATTTCAAGGTCAACGTTCTGGTCCAAAACGGTGTTCAGGTCTACAGCCTTCCCATTCACTTTACCTGCTACGGCGTTCTTTTTCAGCCCGGAGCTGATCGAACCCGCCACATCGGCGATCGTTACGCCCTGCTCGTACTCGCGTACGGCTCCATCCGGCAATTTCACTTGAATACTCACGATTAAAGCCTCCATTCAAATTGTGTGCTATATCAAAAATTGAACGCAAAAAAACGCCTCTCTCCCTCAAGGGACGAGTGCGTTCAGCTCGTGGTTCCACCCTAGTTCGGCCCGCTCCTGTGCGTACATTCATGTTCATCGGAACATGCTCATGCACACATGCGTGACCCTCCATTGGTATCCGTTAACGGGGATAAAGCGGTAGGCGCTTACTGATGTCACTGCCAGATTGCACAGCTACATGTTCAACGTCACGGCTACAAAGGGGTAACTTCACATGCGGTTGCCGGAAAAGCTCTCAGCCTCGTCTTTTCTCTCTGAACGGCCCTTCAAGGAAATCATGTCTTTGGTCAATGCCTTGAATATCACTATATGCTACAGCATTATAGATCAAATTCGCAGATATTTCAAGTGGGCGTTTATGTATCCATATTTACACAGCTCTGAAAACACTATAATATACACTTATCTAGACGACACCGTACAGAAAGGGAGAAGGAGAGATGCCTAGAATTATTGTCACAGAAGAACAATGGATTCGGAAAGGAATCGAACGTTTTGAACAGGGTGGAATTGATCAACTCGTAGTTGAAAAAATGGCCGTTTCTTTGGGGTGCAGTAAGAGCAGTTTTTATTGGTATTTTAACAATCGCAGCAGCTACATTAGACAGATTGTGGAGACATGGAAGGAACAGACGACACAACAGGTGATTGCAGCGTCCATCATCCATGCTGCTGCAGATGAGCGGATCAAAGAGTTGTTAACCCAGATGTTCGGGAAGACGAAACGAGGAGATTTTCTGTTTTATCTGCGAAAACTGTCATTGAAGGATGATAGTTACCGTTCCTTGCTCGATGAAGTTGAACAGATGAGAATGGAGTTTATGAAAGAGCTTTTAATACAGAAGGGAATGCAGGCAGAGAAAGCCTTTCAGAGATCATGGATGTTGTACCATTACTACTTAGGCTGGTATGAGCGTCACAAGCAAGAGACATTAAGTGACGAAGCCATTCAACAGCATATTCACATGATTTGGACAGAGTGGATTTCGAATGAACCCAATTAAGGAGGATGTGGGATGTTGGAATTACTTACATGGGCAGTTGGCGGAATTCTATGGGTACTGAGCGGCATGCATTTATATTGGGTATTCGGCGGACAAAAAGGCGCTAAGGCAGCGATCCCAAGCACGGGAACGGATTTACTCTTTAAACCCTCCAAAATAGGGACATCGACCGTTGCCATTTTACTAGCTTTAGCCGCTTGGTTCGTCCTAGAACTAGGTGGAGTTACACAATTCCTGTTTTTCAGGTCCTTTCATTCCTACGGTGCAGGCTTGTTGTCGTGCGTATTTATTTTACGTTCTATAGGAGATTTCAAATGGGTAGGGTTCTGCAAGAGAAAGAAAGGAACCGTTTTTGCAAAATGGGACAGTGTGCTCTATTCGCCCCTTTGCTTTCTCTTGGGAACAGCCATTTTAATCATTATGTTTTTGCGTACGGCATAACTTAAAGCTGACCTCTATCAGGTGGTTTGTTTCTTTCGCACGTCTCCACTCGTTTCTTTCTCAGTGAAAAAGTACAGCAAAGCCAGCACAGGCAGGACGACTCCAATCAGAGCACTGAAATTCCAACCTCCTAACGCATACGACCAACCACCTAATGATGATCCAATCGCTCCGCCTATGAAAAAAATAGACATAAATAATCCATTCAAACGCCCTCTCGCTTCACTTCCCAAGGAGTAAATCACACGCTGTCCAAGTACAAGATTTCCCGATACAGCCATATCCAGTGTAATCGCGGAAATAAAGAGAAGTACGAGTGCAACCGTCGAATGACTTTGAAAAAGATAGATGAGCAAAAAAGACAAGGCTGCAATGATCATAGCTAACCCGGTTAATACTTTACTCCAGCCTTTATCCGCCAATCTCCCGGCAATCGGAGCAGCTACTGCACCACCTACGCCTACTAAAGCAAACAATGCAATCCCTTGTTGGGACATTCCGAAATCATCCGCCAAACGTAGAGGAACAACAGTCCAAAATAGGCTGAATGCACCAAATAGGCAGGCTTGATAGAGGGCACGGCGACGCAATGCAGGCGTTTGTTTTAGAAGAGTACCTAACGAGAAAATCAATTTACTGTAAGATACCGTAGGCACAGGCTTGCGTTCTGGAAGAGCTCGCGAGAGCAGAATCGTCAACAGCGTCAAGACAATGGCTGACAAAATAAATACGGCTTGCCACCCCCAGATGCTGGTGATAAAGCTTGCTACTGGCCGTGCGAACATAATGCCTAGCAAGAGTCCGCTCATGACATTCCCAACAACGCGGCCGCGTTGCTCTTCGGATGCTAAATAGGTGGCGTACGGCACCAGTATTTGGGCTACCACAGATCCAATTCCAATGAACAAGGATGCGGTCAGGAACAACGGGGCATTGGTAGCAAAAGCGGCAACAACCAATGCACAGACTGTAATGATTAGCGATACGACCATGAGCCGTCGATTTTCGATAATGTCGCTGAGCGGTACGATAAATAGCAATCCCACCACATAGCCGATTTGAGTCAAGGTGACAATGAAGCCCGCGGCTGTAGAAGAAAGGCCCATAGCAATATGAATAGGTCCTACAAGGGTTTGAGCATAGTACAGGTTGGCAACAATAAGGCCGCATGCGGCTGCTAACAAAAACATCATCCAATTTGAGATACGGTTACTTTCTAAGGCTTGTTGTTCTCTTTGCATGATAACCCTCCTCATTAATTTAAATACTAAACGTATAGTTCATTAATTCGATAGTTAAATAATATACTGAACGTTTCGTTTTGTAAATAGGCAAAATCAACTTTTTATTTTTATATGGTATTTGATATACTGAACGTATAGTTTATTTTTTTGTGGTTACTTATATCTATTAAGAAGGTGAGCATTCCAGTGCAGAGCAAAAGAGGACGTCCACGTAATGTCGAGACGCATAAATCTATCCTTAACGCTTCCTATGATTTACTGTTGGAGCAAGGCTTTGGGGCGGTTACGGTAGAAAAAATTGCTGAACGAGCGAAAGTTAGCAAAGCCACCATTTATAAATGGTGGCCTAACAAAGCTGCCGTAGTGATGGATGGTTTCCTGTCAGCCACCATAGCAAGATTGCCCGTGCCCGACACGGGCTCTGTATTAGATGATATTCTCATTCATGCCACAAATTTAGTGCGGTTCTTAATAAGTCGAGAGGGTAAAATCATTACGGAGTTAATAGGCGAAGGGCAACTTGATTCAGGATTGTCAGAGGCATACCGGACCCGATATTTCCACCCTCGGCGACTTGAGGCCAGGCTTCTTATTGAGCGCGGAATGGAGCGCGGAGAATTGAAGGAAGATCTCGATATTGAATTATGTATCGATCTCATTTATGGGCCCGTTTTTTATCGATTGTTGGTAACCGGTTATCCATTAGACGACTCCTATGTACGACAATTAGTCATGAATGCGTTCAAAGGAATTGGCTTGGACTGAATGACGTGGCATCAAGCAGCCCTCACAGAGTATCCTCTGTGAGGGCTGCTTTTTCTTTTACCTGCCACGATCCTCTGGCTAGTTCCTGATTTGTTTATTCGTCAGGGTCTATACTAATTTTTTGCAGCAGGTCGATCAGAAGGTCCTCTTCCTCTTCGGATAGATTGTGGACAAGGCTGACATTGGACTCGTCCAATATTCCTTGTAGGACAGGGGAAAATTCTAGCGCCTTGGCTGTAGGAGACAAAAGATGGGAACGGCGGTCATTTGGGTCTGTTTTCCGTTCAATATAGCCTGATTCCTCCAATTGTTTCACAGAGCGCGCCGTGGTTGCCTTGTCAAATTTAAGTTCATTCGTCAACTGCTCTTGTGTAATGCCCGGCCGCTGCAAAATGAGCTTTAAAAAGCTGTGTTGTCCTCCACTGCCGATTCCGTAAGGAGTCAGTTTTTTGGACAATATTTTTTGATTACGACGGTACAGGTGGGAAATTAGCTTTCCAATCGGTTGTTTTTTTCTCATCAAATACACCTCATTGGCTTAAAAATGACACATCCCCAGTTGGGACCAAAGCAAAGTTTACAATAATATTGTTGCACACGCAACTAATTTGCTGTACACTAGAACCGTTCATTTAGTTGCGCGTGCAACTAAATGAAAATTGTCAACGATAACGAGGTGTAATGATGAGTTCAACTGCTACAACGGCTACAACCTATCAAGAGAATATCGAAGTCCAGAAGAAACGTTGGCTGATTTTAATTGTTTTGAATCTGTTTACATTTATGTCCACATTGGATGGAAGCATCGTCAATATCGCTCTTCCTGTGTTGTCTCGCACATTACATTTACCCGTAGCACAGATTGAATGGGTGACAACCGCCTATTTAATGGCGATATGTATCGCTATTTTATTTTTTGGCAAGCTTGGAGATATCGTCGGTAAAATCAAAATATTTAAAATCGGCACAATCGTATTCATTCTTGGCTCCCTATTGTGCGGTCTTAGCTCTTCGCTCTCTATGCTGCTGATTTCCCGCATTATTCAGGCGATGGGGGCGTCCATGACCATGGCAAACAGCCAGGGGATTGTGACAGATGTCTTCCCCTCCAAGGAACGGGGCAAAGCACTTGGCCTCATTGGAACCTTCGTTTCTCTAGGTAGTATCGCCGGGCCAAGCTTGGGCGGTATTATTGTCTCCTCGCTCGGCTGGCAGTACATTTTCTGGGTCAATGTACCGATAGGATTGGTCGCTGTCTTTCTTGGCTGGAAGCTTCTGCCGAAGGATTTGATCAAGGTGAAAGATAAAATTGACGTTCCCGGTAGCTTGGTATTTGCTATTTTTATTCTCACTTTGTTCGTCGGATTGTTGCTGGGACAACAGGTCGGGTATGGCGACAAACGTATCGTTGCTTCGCTGGTGATGGCTGTAGTTGCTTTTGCCATGTTTATTCGATTGGAACTTCGTCGTCCACAGCCACTGCTACAGCTCGCGCTATTCAAAAATCCGTTATTTTCGCTCAGTATTTTGTGTGCTTTTCTGGTGTTCGTCGCTAACTTTTGCTTTAACATCATTTCACCTTTTTATGCGCAGAATATGCTGAACTTGTCGCCTTTTCATGCCGGGTTCCTGCTGATGTTGTTCCCCATCTCTATGGTTATTGTGGCCCCACTCAGCGGTGCGCTTTCCGATAAAATCGGGTCTGAACTGCTCACATTCGCCGGGCTGGTCGTTATGGTCATTGCCCAGATTGGATTGGCCCAACTGCATGCAGGCAGCTCCATCCCGCTCGTGGGTCTGTGGATTGCCATGCTGGGCATTGGCAGTGGTTTATTCCAATCGCCGAACAACTCGCTGATTATGTCCACGGTACCCCGCACACAGCTCGGCTCAGCCGGTAGCGTCAATTCGCTGGTTCGCAACGTCGGTATGGTTGTGGGGATCACCTTGGCCACATCAATCCTCTTTTATATTATGAGTAAAGAGGCTGGTTATCGGGTCACCGGCTTGGTCCCGGGTCATCCAGAAATTTTTCTGGCAGGCATGCATGTAGTCTTTATGACGTCTGCGTCCATCTGTCTTGTGGCGGCATTGTTAACAGGCTGGCGGCTGATCGGGGCTAGACGGGTAAGAACGCAGCAAGAAAAGGGATAAAGAGTAACATTTACAATTTTAAAAATGGGATACAAGGGTGGAGCTCACATGAAACATTACTATGCATGCGGAACAAAATTGATGGTAAAGGAGTGTGAAGGCGAAGGCCCTATAAGCGTTGCGATGCGAAAATGATGAAAAAGATGTCTTTACAGGTAATTGAATTGCTAAACCGCAAGATGGCTGCTCTTTCCAAGGAACCCTCTTGCGGGTCCCTACACTTCTACTAAACGTCCATTCTCTTTCCATGATTGCAATATTTTCTCAAGTACCCACTGGTTTTTGTAGCCGTCCTCGAATAAGGGGGCACGATCCACAGACTCTCCCCTTGCCAGCTCAACAAAATCTTCATAGGCCGTATGATTATAGATTGCAGGGACAGTCCAAGTCTCGTATTCGGCATCCGGGTGTTCTAGGTCACGCAGCACAATGCGGATACTTTCCGGATTACTGAGGCTGGCGTGCAGCGTACCCAGTTCTCCATAGATATCGACTTCGATATCGTGCCGTATGCCGATGGCATTTTTATGTGTGATAAAGGTTCCCACGGTATTGTCGCCTACGATGCCATGAAAGGCAGCGAGATCTTCCACATCCACTTTTACAGGCAGGCCCGTGATCGGATCGAGCCGCTCGGGTGTAATGGTATGTAGCAGCGCTGCGACACTTTTAAATTCACCCACCAAAAAACGGGCCAGATCAATGATATGTGAGGCTGTATCCCCCACTACTCCAGAACCAGCCTTGGCTAAATTGTGACGCCAAGTATACGGATGCTGACGATACGGCGCAAATGCATCCATTAGATAACGAAATTGAATGTTATAGATTTTACCCAGCTTTTGCTCATCCAGCAGTTGCTTGGTATATTGGAAGGCCGCGCCGTAGCGATGCTTATAGTGAACCAGCAAAGGCACCGGATTCGCTGTATATAGCTTTTTCAACCGATCCGCTTCCTCCCATGTGAGAGTCAATGGTTTTTCTGCCAGTACAGCTTTGTGTTTTTCCAGCGCAATACGAATAATGTCAAAATGCACATCATTGGGTGTCAGCGACAGAATCGCATCTACTTCTGGGTCACGGATTAATGCTTCATAATGGGCGTACCGCTTGGAAGCAGGCAGTTGCAATTGTTCTCCGATGGCTTGAAGGCGATGGGGATTCACATCACTAACGGCCACAATAGATACCCCCGAGATGGTGTGGAGTGATCTCATGTGATATTCAGCGATAAGACCCAGGCCAATGATACCCATCCGAATTTGTTTGGTTGGGAAGGTGGTGGTACTCATATGTTCAGAACTCCCTTCTCTTCAATTTGGTTTGAACTCTGTAGCAAATTCCTTTTGCTATGCAGTATCACCCGTTGCTTTGTAGAATAGTCCCCACAGGAAGTGATCGTTGCAACCCTTAATTCAACAGTCCGATGCCGGTAGTGAATACAATGTCTCATAAAAAAAGGATCTGCAGCTCCGTTGTCCGGTGTTGCAGATCCTTGGTATTCCTTCTCTATATCGACTACATCAAAAATGTACCTACCACAAAAGAAACCCCGACGATGATTGAACGCAGCAGCTGTGCCAGAGCCACATTGCCCTTGGCAATTTCCTCGCACACCTTGGTACGCGGCGTCACCAGATCAAAAATCACATAGACGAGACACAGCACTACAATGCCCACAGCCGACCAGGCCAGCATATCGAGCCATGAATGACTGCTGTACGACACCATCCCCACGATGATACACAGACCTAGCAGCTTTGCCCCCATATAGATGCCTGCCGCCTCATTGCCGTGTGCGATTTCTTGATTATCGTTATAACGTGTCAGTAAGCTGAACACAAAATAACCTACGATTAAGATGGCAAACAGGATAAGCAGGCCGATACCTACATTGCCCAGTGCGTTGCCCAAACTGATATGAGAGTCCAATTTTTTTCCTCCTTATGATACTTCAGGATTTTGCAAAATCCTCACTTGTGAAAATGAAACAGATATGTTCGAATATTGTATATTTTTCAATTTAGCTTATACAACCGGCGGATTAGGATGTACGGTGGCAACGGCGGCGGCGCAATAGTAGGCCATATCACCTGTTACCTTTTCACCGATTCGCGGCAGGACACCCGCAAAACGCCCCCCAATTACAAATATGCCTGTTAACACATAGCCGTGAAATAGCCCTTCCTCGGTCTGTACCTCTGCGGTCTGCATCGGCCACAGCCGCTGATAAATCTTAGGCTGTCCTTCATAATAAGCGGCAACATGTGCGGCTTCCTCCTGCTCAGGCGTTCGTGGGGCATCAGCTTGGTGAAGCAGATCAGGATGGTCGGTCTTCGCATTTTGAACCTTTCCCAAGACACCTTCTAGTCTCTCCTCGTCTTCGGTATGTTCAATCAAGTGCGTCCCTTTACCCTCCCGACCCCATATACCTTTGGCCACATAGGGCTCTTTATTTTGCATAAACACCGAGGGTTCAAAATACGTAGGCAGCAGGTAGGTTCGTATCACCTCCAGCTCGCGATCGTCAAACAAACGAAAACCACAGAACTCTGGTGTCTGCTCATTGCGCTCATACAGTGACCAAACGGTTGCGGTGAACCCTTTGCTCTGGGTAATGATATGCTGCGGTGGGTTGATTAATCCTATTTTCCCGTCTGCCACCATATCCATTAGCGCCTGCCCCACCTCAAGCCCCGTATTCTCCTCCCGGTCATCAATTAGATACTCCAGCGGATACAGGCGATAGAGAATACGGATCTGCTCTCCCCGGTGATACAATCCTTCATTCGGGATAATCTCCAGTTCTTCCAAAGGAGCATAAACGACTTCGAATCCGGCTTGTTCACATAAACGCATAATATATTTGGTGTTCGTCTGATCCTCGATGTGCCAGTCATAGCAAGTGAAATACACCTTTGTCCCTAATCCCTTGCGGCTATAAAAATGGATGAGCTCCGTCAAGGCAGACTGAATCGCCTCGTCCATTCCAGTTGAGGGTCCATGTAGTGCATTGTCATCCTCCGACATTCCTCCCTTACTCAGCACCTCTAGCAGCTTTCCTTCGAGATAAGCCACCTCGGGAATTCCGGTTGGGGTATCGGTGTTATTCTCAATGCACTTGATACCCGCTTCCCCCACAATCCAGTCCTGGCGGGTTATCCCATCCGGCTCGGCCTCCATACGTGCAGCACGCAGCAAGCCCGGATGAATCCCCAACCGTTCCACCAGGTATTCATCCGGCATATAGCGCTGAACGAATTGCTGAACCTTGCGATAAATACGATGTACCGCCTCAGAAGCAACCTGAAGCTCTGCCAGCTCGCTTTCCCGATATACCGTTAAGGCCGGCACGCAATAGGACTTGCCATACATGCGGTGATACGGGATGATACGGCTGATTTCACCCTTAAAAAGCTCATCATGTTCATAAGGCAATTGCCGAATCGTGCGCATGCTCATCTTAACCCCCAGAGAAAAAGCCGCTGCGTGAGCCGCTGCTGCCAAAACCGCTGTGTGAGCTGGAAGATGAGGATGAGCTTTTGCGGTATGAGCTGGAAGAAGAACGACTGCTATGGTATGAGGAGCCTCCACTATAATAAGTCGATCCGCCATAGTAATACCCACTGCTGCCTGAATCCCGACACGCCGTTTGTTCCGATATAGGAAGCTCATCGCAGTCATAATACTCGTCGTCACCGCAACCCGTCAGAGCGGCCGGGACAGCCAACATCAGGGCAAAGGCCGCCATCCGTGTACGAGAGCCGGGCTTGGATTTCATTTTTTCCCAAGAATGCTCCATCACAGATCGACCTCCTTCACAAACAGATGTACCTTTTTCAGCTGAGGGTCCAGTACCGAATATATAAATTCATATGTTTTGCCACCCAGTACTGTATAGTGATCTAATAGCCGTTGGGCCAACTCCAAAGTAAATACCGAACCTTCCCGCTGATCCATACTACGGAATGCAGGTTCATGCCATATCCAGTACATTGCACTGTATGTGGAAGTGTAACCTCCCTCACTGGCAAGCACGAGGTCTGTGATAGACGCACCGTAAGGCTTTGCACGTTCCCCTGTAAATTCAGTCACATAGACGGAATGATCCGTATGTTCCTCACTTTCATTCGAGATATGCGACCATAGTTTGTCATGGAGACGCGTAGCGTCTACAAGCTTGCGTAGAAACAGCTCATCTCCCGATACGGATTCCCGTGTCAGGCTGCGCAGTTCCTTTTGAGTGTCTTCCGACCATTCGCGATACGTTAATGAATAATAAATGATGATTCCCTTCCCTTCCTGTACGCTTCTGTCATGAGGTTTGCAACAAATCAAAGCGCTTCTGTCGTTGATCACTATACGAGATTCTACCTTGAAAAGGTTCAATTTGGAAGAAAAACACGACAAAAAGCCGCAATCCCTAGGATTACGGCTTGATTTTAGCTGCTACAGCTTGATATTGTTCTCGTCGAAATATTCCTCCAGCGTCATCCCCTGCTTGGCTACATCCTCCGCAATGTCTATTCCCACATAACGGATATGCCAAGGCTCGTACACGTAGCCGGTCACATCTTCCTTACCCTTCATATAACGAATAATAAATCCGTATTCCGGTGCATGTTGTTCCAACCATTCGCCTTCCTTGGAAGCTCCGAAGGATTGCTCCAGCGCATTACCTACGCTTGGGCTGGATACATCAATGGACAATCCCGTCTGATGCTCACTCGTACCCGGTACAGCGCTGACTTTAGAGGCATATTCCTGTCCCTTTGTCTTTACATTGTTGTCGAAAATAGACACCTGACGCTTATAGGAACGGTATCCCGATACCGCACGCAGCTCGATGCCGTCCTTTTTCGCACCGTCGAACAGCTTCTCCAGTGCCTCTGCCGCTTCCTTACGCAAATGCCGCTTTTCGTGCGGTCCCTCGAAGGAAAATTGCACCTGCGGCTCCACCAGGTCGTCTGGGACATAGCCCACAGGCAAGCTGCGCTTTTTGTTCACAACGACTGTATCCGAAGTCGCATTGGTGACAGTCGCGGTTCCATCCTCTTCCTTAACCGTGGCTTGCAGCGCACTCTGGCTCCGCAACGCCATCACTGGGTCGGCTTGTCCACTTTCTGTACCCGCAGAGGCTTGTCCAGCACTAGTGCTACCATTGCCCGCATCCGGCTGGGTGGAAGGCTGCACATTCTCCTGTACCGCTGTAGATGACTTTAACGGCTCGCTTTCCTGTCCACCTGATCCTCCCTGCTGGCAGGCTGCCAGTAATAGCCCTGGCAGGATCAGCCCTGGAATGAGCGCTTTGGTCCATCGCTGAGATGTGCGCGTCTGTTGTATATGTCGTTTCATGCTGGTATCTCCTCCAATATTGCAATTGATACATGACTTGCAGTGACTTTTCCGTTCCCCCATTGTAACTGAACTTTGGACACTCTTCGAAGCCGTTATCCCGTTCGATGAAGGCGAATAGACTCGAAAAAGGAAGTATATACCCGAATTGTTACGGAGTATGACGTTTTTGCGGAATTGCAGCTCGGGCCCGCTCGGCTACCCGTTCACGTATGAGTTTCAATGCCTCTTCCGCACGGGGTAAACCCGGCAGCAAAGCCGTAATATCCGCTTCCTTCTTAGGAACAAGCTTCTGCGGCAGATGAATCTCAATCGCATGAAAACCTGCACCGGGACGATGTAATGCTCCTTCTGCCGCTGACTCGGCAATCCATTCGCTAATCGCAGCCGATCCACTGCGTCCGCCTTCCGGCCGCGAGGTAGACTCAAGCGCGGGGGATGTCCCCTGCACATGAGATAACTCTCCGGCCCAAGCACTGAATACGTACTCCAGCAGCTCTTCCCGCGTCATTCCGATCAATTCCAGACAGGTCTGCGGCTCGCTTTCCATCCCGGTCTGAAGAGCCTTCTTCACATCGTCGACTACACCCACGCCATCCTCCATGCTGGAAGTGGCTGTCTCAGCTGCTAGCTGAACGATCTCATCCAGCGATAGACAGGTTTTCCCTTGCAAAAAGCGGTAGATGTCCAAAGGATCTGCTTTTAGCTGCTCCAGCCATGCCTTTCGCTGTTCGGGGTTTAGTACAGGCGCTGGACCCATCCATTGGACAGCATGTGCGGAAGGTACACCCGTTGATTCGCCTTCCAAGCCATTTCTGTCTAATTCCGCTATCCATTGACCGTCAGTTACTTTCAGCTTCACTCGCGGCCTCGTCATCGCCTTCATCCTTTCTCTGCTCACTCAATCCATACATCATTTTGCAACGCTATCAGACCGCGCAATTCATCATCAGACATTTCGGTGAGCCAATGTTCACCGGAGCCGACAACCTGCTCGGAAAGTGCCTTTTTGCTCTCGATCAGCTCGTCGATTCGCTCCTCCAGTGTACCTTGACAAATCAGCTTGTGCACTTGTACATTGCGGCTTTGACCAATACGGAATACGCGGTCTGTCGCCTGATTTTCCACTGCAGGATTCCACCAGCGGTCATAGTGAATGACATGGCTGGCACGTGTCAGGTTCAGGCCCACACCACCTGCACGCAGGGAAAGTACGAATATATTCGGCCCTTCTCCCTGCTGGAAGTTGTGAACCATTTCATCCCGTCTGGTTTTCGCCAGTCCTCCATGTAGAAAATACGGCTCTTCCCCGAAGATTTTGGCCAAACGGGAGACCAGCAATTCTCCCATCGACACATATTGGGTGAATATCAGCGCCGATTCGCCGTTCTCGCGAATCGTCTCTACCAATTCCAGCAGTCGCTCCATTTTGCCCGAGTTTTGCGTTTTACCACTATCAGCCCGACCCGGAATGATCAGACCCGGATGGTCACAAATCTGCTTCAACTTGGTCAGTGAAGACAGAACAAGCCCTTTGCGAGCTATACCGATCTGCCCATCCAGTGTTCCCAATAATTGATCCACTACGCCCCGATACAATCCGGCCTGCTCTGGTGTCAGTACACAGTAGGATTTCAACTCCAGCTTCTCCGGCAAATCCTTGCGTATATCTGGGTCGCTTTTGAGTCGACGCAGCATGAACGGGGAGACGAGGCGATGAAGCTCACGCAACGCAGACCCCCGCTCCTCTCCCGCCAGACTGTACCGTTGGCGGAATGAAGACGCCGTACCGAGGTAACCTGGGTTCAGGAATTGAAAAATAGACCACAGCTCGCTCAGCCGATTCTCTACCGGGGTACCCGTCATGGCAATCCGATGTGGAGCAGACAGCTTCATGACGCTTTGTGCTTGCTTTGTTCGTGCATTTTTTATATATTGCGCTTCATCCAACACGATGGAGGACCAGTATACCGCAGATAAATCGCTACCGTCCCGTCCCGCCAAATGATAGGTAGTGAGGACGATATCATACTCACGTACACTTTCCTGAAACAGCTCGCCGTGGAGTCGCTGGTTTCCATGGTGAATATACAGTGACAAATCCGGTGAAAAGCGTTTCAACTCGCGCTGCCAGTTGCCGAGCAAGGACGTTGGACAGATGATCAACGCCGGACGTTGATCATCTGCGCCGATGCCACCGTCGAGTAGGCAGGTGATGACCTGAATCGTTTTACCAAGCCCCATATCGTCCGCAAGGCAGACGCCAAAACCTAATCCACGCATCGCGGCCAGCCATTGAAAGCCGCGCTCTTGATAGGGCCGTAATGCGCCGTGCAGCGTCTCTGGCACAGGTCGCGGCTCTACCGAACGAAGTACGCCGCCCTCAGCCAAAGACGCAAGCAATCCGGCGGATTCCGCGCCAAAGATGGACAAGCCTTTCCATGAGGCCTCGCCTGCACTTTCATTTTCTGCGGCCAGATGCATCCATTCGGACAAGCTCATCTCACCGTTCTCACCGCGCTTGATAAAGCGCAGCACCTGACGAATTTCCTTAGGATCGACCTCGATCCATTCCCCTCCGAGACGTACATACGGCAAATTAGCGGCGACAATGCTTTCCAGTTCCTCCATCGTCAAAGTTGTATCACCCAGCACAGCCTCGGCATCAAACGAAATCATGCGGTTAATGCCGACAGTCGATGTATCGGCAATCACACCATCCGGCTTGGCACCCTGCTCTGTCGAACGCATTTTGAGCCGCAAGCCTGCACGTCTTCGGCCCTCCCGGCTCCAGCGTGAAGGCATTTGCACGGTAATACCGTTCTTTTGTAATGCGGGAACGGCTTCCGTCAGGAAGCGGAAGAACATCTCCGGCTCCAGTGTCAGCCCTTCGGGATAAGGGCGGTTCAACGCTTCTTGCAATATGGGTGCTGCTTCAGCAGCCTGTCCGAGCCTCATTAGCAGTTGCGCCTGCACTTGACGATATACAATTCCGCCGCGAACCAGATCGCGTTCAGGATGCGCCCACAGGGCCAGAGCAGGCAGTCGCAACCCCGGCTCAGCATCGCTTTCTGCCCAAAAGGTAATGCGCCATTCCTTCACACTCTCTTCCAGCGAAGGCTCCAAACGAAGGCACAACCGCAGTTGCCCTTCTATCGGCTCCTTGTCTTCCCGCTCCGTGACAGGCATTGCGCTTCCCTTAAGAGAGGACGCTTGGAGAACCAGCTCCTCCATCTCCGCGGGCGTTCCCTGAATCGCCACCGGGCGGGAACCTGTCAGCAGACTGTTCCACCATAGCTCTGTCAGCGGCGATCCTCCGCGCCGATACTCTGCACGATATCGTCCCAGCTCACGGTCTGATGCTGCCAACACCGCGGTCGTTTCCGCATGGATGACCGCACACAAGAAGGAGTACAGCACGATTCCGGCTGCATCCTCGCGTGTTTCAGGCTCCTTACCCGCGAAAACGGCAGGAGCCGCCATACAAACAGCCGGCATTGCAGCAGCCAGCTCATGAAAGCGGCGTATGTCCTCCTCTTGATACAGACGAGGAATCCACACCCCGACAGCCGCTTCCGGACCACGACGACGCGGTCCCGATGGACGCGCCTCTGTAAGCGATGGCGTAATTTCGCCCCGCTGCATCAGCTCTAGCGCAAAATAAGCGGCTTTTTGCCAATATTGCATTTCCTCGCCCAGCGTAATGCCCGATGCCGCACAGCCCTTCTCGTCCATGCGGGTCAGCAGTGCCATCGTCTCGCGTGGTTCCAGCGCCAAGCCCTCCAATGTACGCCCCAGCATGGAACGTCTTTTGCCACCTCTGCCCGCGGTTTCCACACGAGCAGTGTTCGGTATTCGTACCTCGGCAAGGCGCAACGCAGCCTGCCGAAACGGCCGAAGGTCTCCCTTTAGCGTCAGCCTGCGAATTACACTGCTCCACGCATCGATACGTGGTTCCGACGTCTCACCAGAAAAGCAAAAAAACACATCTCCGAGCCATATCCCATAAAGCGGTTGATTCATATCTGTCTCCCGTCCAGCCTTTTGAATTATTACTCTTCATCATATACGAAAACGGGCTCTTTTCAAAACTTTATCACAAAAATAAATGGAAAGTCATAAGTCAATAACCTTAAATATTCATGTGGTTAACTATAAATAAGAGAATCAATTTACAGGATTAATTGTCTTTTTCTTCATCATCTGCTTTTGCATCCTTCAGATAAGGGTTCAGGCTGTCTTGCAACAGTTGCTTGACCTGTACACGCAGTTCTTTGGGAAATACGACCTCGGCCTCTGGCCCGTATTTTAGCAAAAGTCGGGATACATATCTAAACTCTTCGACCGGAATATATCCCTGCCATTCCTGAGCCTGCCCTTCCTGATGGGAAACATTTTGGAAGAGGGCATCTGATCCGGCCAGCCTGACACCCAATGCGGTAAATTTTATTTTGGACGGAATTCCTATACGGGAATCCTCCGAAGCCAACCATTCTTGAAGTGTAGGAAGGGTGTCCAAGGTGTCGTCCAGCATCGTTATTGTGATCACCCGATCTGAACGATACAAAATGATGCGGTCTCTGCTATACGCTGGCATGTACCAATATCCGTGATCAAAATACAGTCCAATCGGATATACCTGAGTCCACTTTGCCCCGGAAGCGGAGCGGTAATGCATGTTCACCCGGCGCTTATTCAGCGCAGCCTCCAAAATGATTGAGGTGTAGGGTGACTCTGCGTGAGTAGGTAGCATACGAAAAGAAATGTACTCCTTTAATTGATCGATGCTGTCCTGCACATCCTGTGGAAGTTCGGCATAATAGTGCTCGGATAAATGCTCACGAACTGAGCCAAAAGGGATATCTGGAATGTTCTCCAACAGTTGCAGCATGAGAAAAAGACCCAAGGCCTCGTCACGAGCAAGATGAAGGGGAGGAAGAAGCCGATTGGGAAGTGCCCGATACCCGCCATGAGGACCCATTTCGGTATAAAGGGGTAATCCGGTCTGCTGCAAATAGTCGAGATCTCTCTGTATCGTCCTGACGGAGACACCAAAACGTTCAGCCAGCTCACGCGCCGTATATTTTTTTCGGGAATCCAGTATCCTCATAAGAGCAATTCTGCGTTCGTTCATAAGGTACCCCTCTAATCAAAAATTAATTTAAAATGACCGTTTAACTACGACATACGATGTCATAAATACATTGTAACATTAGGATATAGAAAGGAGTGAATGAACACTATGAAGGATTTGAAATCAAACGCAGTTGTGCTGTATATTGCCATGAGTCTCGACGGGTATATCGCTTTGCCGGACGGTTCGGTGGACTGGCTGTATGATGTTAAAGGGGATGGTGGGGACAATGGATATGCCGACTTTTACGATACCGTTGGTACGGTGCTGATGGGCAGACTGACGTATGAGGAAGTATTGAAGCTCTCAGATGATTTCCCTTATGCTGGAAAGCCATGCTATGTGCTCACACGAGCATTAACGGAGCAACAGCAGGCGCCACATATTACATTTACGGACGAAGCTCTGACTGAACTGGTTCCACGTCTACAAGGACAATCGGAAGGTGCGGTATGGCTAGTCGGTGGAGGCCAGTTAGTCCAGGCCTTCTTACAAGCTGGACTGCTGGAGAAAGCTATCATTGCGATCATTCCCAAAGTGCTTGGACAAGGAATACCGTTATTTCCAGAGGGAACACTACCAAGTACGTTTGAACTCCAAGAAATAGAACGCCGCGGGGATATTGTTCTTCTCCATTACCATATATAATTAATTTTGCAAAAAAGCCTTCGTATGTTCAGGATCATGCAATTTCCCTGACATACGAAGGCTTTATCGCGTGCTTTTGTTCTTATTTAGTCTTCAAATTTTCCCATGTTTTCTGGAAATCATCGAATAGCTTCCCAGCATCCGATTTACCTGCCACATAGGCTTGCATCTGACTTCCGAATTCTTGCTGTGCTCCTTCAGGATAGCGGCTAAAGAACCAGCCCAGCAGTTTGTTTTCCTTACTGTACTTCACCACTTCAGCACCCAATTGGCCCATATCAGCCTCTGCCCCTTCGATGCTCTTGAACGCTGGAATAAACTTGAATTCCTTGGTGATATACTTTTTACCCCGCTCGGATGTTACCATCCAGTTTAAGAACTCTTTCGCCTCGGGTTTGACAGACGAATTTTTATTAACCACCCAGTTGTTGGCGACACCTACAAACAGCTTATCTCCGGCTGTTGCGTCTTCACCAATCGGCATAGGCAAAATACCCAGATTCAGCTTCGGATTAATTCCATCAATTTGGACTTGAGTCCAGTTCCCCTGCTGCATCATGGCAGCCTTTCCAGTGGCGAAGTTCGTTACCTGCGTGTTGTAATCAGTCGTGAGCGGCTTCGTATTCCCATACTTCAGTGTCAGATCGAACAACTTAACCCACTCGGCAAATACAGCGTTGCCCGGAATCTTTGCAGTTCCATCATTCAGTCCCTTAACGAAGGCCGAAGGGTCTGGCTGATTGGCAAATGCCACGTTCAGCAAATGATTGCCCAGCACCCAAAACTCCTGATATCCATTAGAAAATGGAGTAATCCCAGCGGCTTGGAGCTTTTGTGCAGCTCCCTCCAGTTCGGACAATGTTTTAGGGGTCTCCGTAATCCCCGCCTTCTTGAACAAATCCTTGTTATAAATAAAGCCGTATCCTTCCAGATTCATCGGCTGACCATACAGCTTGCCGTCTTTGGTCATCGGCTCTTTGGCGACATCGACCACATCCCCAACCCAAGGCTGGTCAGACAGGTCCTCCAAATATTCCAGCCACGTATCCAGCTCGCGGTAACCGCCGACGTTAAAAATATCCGGCTGCTCCCCGGAAGCAAACTTCGCCTTTAAAGCCGCTCCGTAATCACTGCCCCCGCCCACGGTCTGAATATCGAGCTTGATCCCTGGATGAGACGCTTCGTATTCCGCCTTCATGCGGTTCAGCGCTTCTGCAATCTCTACCTTGAATTGAAAAATGTGAATGGTTTTTTCCTTCACTTCCTCTTTGCCTGCGTTTTGTCCGCCACTGCTGTTACAACCTGCCAAAACCAGGGCAAAGGCCGCGAGAAGCAAGATTAATGCTTGAGCTTTCTTTTTAAAAGTATGCGTTTTCATTTTGATGTTCCTTTCTATTCTAAATTCATACCAGATGAACTCGAAAAATTCATGTGGAAACGGAGCTAACGGAATGGTGCTGAACAAGCGATAGCGCTCGCCTTTGTCTCTAGATTCCCACCTTTATTCGTTTATTCAGGGAAATCTGGAGGCTAACAGCGATGGTAAGCACCCTCGTTTGCGGTGTGGCACACCGTGTACATTTTCAGCTCATCCCACACTCAACCCTTGACCGAACCCGCCATAATACCTTGTATAATATATTTTTGCATAGCCAGAAAGAATGCGATGACTGGCAAGATGCCCAGCACCAGAGCAGGCAAAGCCAAATCCCACTGCTTTGTGTATTGTCCGAAAAAGGCATAGGTCGCAATCGGAATCGTTCGCAGCTCAGCCTTTTGCAGTACCAGAGAAGGCAGGAGATAATCATTCCAAATCCAGAGCGTATTTAAAATAATAACAGTTACCATCATCGGCAGCATCAACGGATACACAATTCGGAAAAACACTCCGTAAGGCGTACAGCCGTCCACCGTAGCTGCTTCTTCCACCTCGACTGGCACACCTTTGACGAATCCATGAAAGAGAAAGATCGACATTGGAGCTCCGAATCCCAGATAACAGATGACCAGACCACTTATACTGTTCATTAAATCCAGTGTACTTACAACCTTGACCAAAGGAATCATCACCGATTGAAAAGGAATAACCATAGCAGCTACGAACAGGCTGAACAACACTCGATTATAACGCGTCGGACGCCGGACCATTCGGTAAGCTGCCATTGAGCTGATCAGTACGAGCAGCAGATTACTAACTACCGTAACCACGAATGAATTCCATAAAGCTTCGGGAAAACGCGTGATGCTCCACGCTCTAGCGTAGTTGCTCCATACAAAGGTTTGTGGCCAGGCCGCAGAATCGGTGAGCAGGTCACCAAAGCTTTTGACCGAATTCACGAATAAAAAGTAAAACGGGACGAGGAATAACAATGCGACGAGGATCATCACTATCTCGGTCGCCCATGTTCCAAAGCGGTAGCGCTTGCTTGTTTCCATTTACGCTTCCACCTCCCGACTTTTCGTCAGTCGTACCTGAAGGCTCGTAACCAGAGCAACAATGATAAAGAAAATGAGTGCTTTAGCTGTTCCCAGCCCATAACGATTATTCACAAACGCTTCATTGTAAATATTGAGTGCAACCGACTCTGTGGACCCGAAGGGACCGCCTTTGGTCAGTGACAAATTAAGATCGAACATTTTGAATGACCATGATATCGCCAGGAAAAGACAAACCGTAACGGCAGGCATGATTAAAGGAAGTATAATCGACCGCAAAATTTGCATCCGACTAGCTCCGTCAATTTCGGCTGCTTCTAGCATATCGCGGGGCACATTGGTTAGGGAAGAGATATAAATCACCATCAAATAACCGGCAGTTTGCCAGATAAACACGATTACAATGCCCCAGAAGGCCGTGATCTCATCTCCCAACCAGGACAGATTGAAGAAGGACAAGTTCGTGCTCTCTCCGATTGCTGCAAATCCCTTGACGAAAATAAACTGCCAGATAAAGCCCAGCAACAGACCTCCGATCACATTGGGCATAAAAAAGATGGTCCTTAGTACATTTTTTGTTTTCAACGGTTTGGTTAGAAAATACGCCAGCAGAAAGCCAAAAATATTCGCAGCCACCACTCCTACCACCGTAAAACGGACCGTAAACCAGAACGCTGTCCCAAATTTGTCATCATTCCATAAAATGTGACTGAAATTATCCAGCCCGACCCACTTTGCCTGATTAGCTACTCCATTCCACTCTGTAAAAGAATAGTACATTCCGAGCATGAAAGGGATTACAATAATGATAACGAAAAATAACGTCGACGGCCCTACAAAAATCCATTGCTGTAGCCATTGCGACGACTTGGCGCGATTCAAACCGATCCCCCCTTATGTTGTCTATTGGTGTCTGGAACGCTCCTTTACGGCTTTCTTTCAACAGTATGATGTTTGGGCCGTAAGGATAAGCGATTCACATGTTCATTATGTCGAATAAGCGCTCTCGAGAACACGTAGGATCGTGAACCATTAAGGGGGAAAATATTGACCTCTGGCTCGCCTTGAATTGTGAAAGGAGCTCACTGCATGAAATTTTACAGTATTCGTTCTCGCCTAATCTGGTTTTTGCTCATTGCGGTCACCCTGCCGCTACTGCTGTCGATGACCATGACCTTCGTTCTCACCAAGCACTCCTTGCGGGAGCAGGCCACACAAGAAAATGAGCGGCTTATTTTTCAGGGAATTACGAATTTGGATAACTATTTACAGGGTTTGAATCGCGCGTCCATCGGAGTCTATAATGACCCTCATTTTCTGCGTAATCTGGCCAAAATTCCGGATGATTACCGGGCCGTCGCTGAAATTTACACCACTCTGCAAACGATGATGAATGCTACGTCAGGCATTGACCAGGTGTATTTGCATTCTTTTGAGGCTGGGCAATCTACGCTGATTACCAGCACGGTTCCTCTACGGGAATTCCGGCTGGAGCCCTTTACCGGTTTTATTCATTATGGCCCTTCCGGACTGTTCATACAGCCCACGCATATGAAGCATTTGTACGGCTTTTCGGCGGTTTCCTATGCGGAGCACAGCACAGAGCAGCAAGTATTTACACTTCATCGGGCGATTCGGAACATTCCTGCCTCAGAGACGCTTGGGGTACTGGCTATAGATGTTGATCTGGAGCCGCTGCGCAGTATTTGCCGTCAATTGTATGATGCGGATACAGAGGAGCTGTTTTTAATTGATCGAAACGGAACGATCATATATAGCGGAAAAGAAGCATTAATTGGAACACACTGGAAGGAATCTGACCTGCTCAATCGAATTTCTAAAGAAGACGAGCACGGAGTGATTGAGGATGATACAGCATTGCACGTGTACGGCAAGCTGGATGCCAATTTGTCAGGCTGGACGCTCGTCAAGAAAATTCCACATCGTACGCTGTATTTACGGGCTACCCGCCTGACTCAGATCAATGCGGTCATTACAGGCGCAGCATTGCTACTTGCCATTGTTGCCACGTTATGGATTTCGATAAAAATCACGGCACCTATTAAGCGACTGACTCGCTACATAAACCAGATTCAGTCCGGTCAACTGGATGTAGACATTCGGGCCATGAGTAACGATGAAATCGGAGTACTGTCGCGCCGTTTCAGACAGATGATGGATACCATCAATAACCTCATTTTGCGGGAATACAAGCTGGAGCTGGCTAACAAGACACATCAATTGAAAGCGCTCCAGGCACAGATTAATCCTCACTTTTTATATAATACGCTACAGTCTATTGGAACCCTGGCTCTACAGCATGAGGTGCCGCGAATTTATTCGTTGCTCTCTTCCCTTGCCAAAATGCTGCGCTATAATATGAGGGACCATACGGTCGTTACTCTTAAGGAAGAAGCCGAACATGTAAAACAATATCTTGATTTACAAAAGGAACGCTTCGGTGAGCAATTAGAGGTCACTTACCAGTGGGAAGATGAAGTCCTGAATGATCGGGTGCCTAAAATGATTCTCCAACCGCTGGTGGAAAACTACTTTAAACACGGTGCCGATCCCCGGCTGGGGCCCGGTGAAATTCGCATTACAGGTAGCCGAATCCGGGAAGGTATTGTGAAAATAACAGTGGAAAATAACGGAACTAACATTCCACAAGCCGAGTTGGAGCAACTCCAGCATATGTTAAAACGTCCGCTAAAAGCCTACGAGGAGCCAGACACTAGCGAGCAGGACTCCATTGGCCTTCGTAATGTTCTATTGCGTATTCAGCTTCACTCGGAGGATGGTTCTAACACCCTGTGCGTAGACAACATTCTGCCTCATGGTGTCCGGTACACACTCGAAATTCGCACGGAAACCCATACGGAGATTCATATTAAGGGAGAGTGATCTGTCAATGAAAGTCCTGATTGTGGATGATGAGAAGCATGTGCGCCATGCCATACGGATGCTCGTACATTGGGAAGCTTGCGGTGTGAGCGAGGTGATTGAAGCCGAGTCGGGCGATCAGGCGATTGAGGTCATTACCGCCCTTTCCCCACCCGTTGTACTCACGGATATGCGGATGCCCGGCAAGGATGGGATAGCACTGATGGAGTGGATTCAAGTCAATTCCCCAGCAACCAGAGTCGTGGTGGTCAGTGGCTATGATGATTTTGACTTGGTTCGACAGGTCATCCGCCGGGGAGGCATGGACTATATTCTTAAGCCCGTGGATCCAGTGGAGATTAACGAGGCTGTAAAAAAAGCCACTCAAGCCTGGCGGACAGCAGAGCAAGACCGGAACAGGCAGACGATGCAGGCCATGGAAGTCAATCGGATGAGACCACACTATGCTGATAAGCTCCTGACTGAAATCGTTTCCGGGATAGCGAATACCCCTCTTTCCATTACGCCCTTACGCGAGGAGCTACGTCTTCCCGCAGCTATTCAGATATGTAATGCAGCTGTGATGAGTACTACTCAGCTGGATGCCGATATACTGGACAAATATAAAACGCGGCGTGCGCTTTTGAGCTTTTCCCTCACTAACATCTGCAACGAATTTCTCGGAACTTCTCAAACCGGAGTTGCATTCCGCCATCTGGAGCGTATGGACGAAATTATTCTGCTATATTGGGGCGATCCATCTCGTTGGTCAAAGCTCTTGCAGGATATTCATACAGGAATCAAAACCGCTTTGCGGTGCTACATGCACATCGGGGTTGGCTCTTTTGGTGCCTTTCCCATAGCGGCAGCCACTGCCTACCAAGAGGCAAGGCAAGCGTTGTGGAAACGGGATGTGTTGCAAGCCGACTGGATGCACCAGAGTACCCAGACACGGCAGAGCATTCGTCTTCCCCAGTTACCTGACATGGAAGAGGAACTACGGCTTAGTGCGCTCAGCTGTAATGCCAGTCGTGTGTCTATAGCGGTAGGCCGCTGGATAGCAGCCGTAGCCGAGTTGCCTTCGGTTACAGCAGAACAGCTAGCCAGTTGGAATCAAGAGCTGGACTGGATGCTGGCCCGCTGGTTGAATGACAGACCCGGAGATACCGATGGCGAGGAGATGGCAGATGAGTCCGGCTCCATTCATGCATTGCCGATCGACAACCGCGGCATGCTTTCGTTGCCCTTATGGCAAAGACAGGTCGAAAACCGACTGCTGGCAGCCGGTCAGGCACTTACACCAAGCCATAGTCCAAACAACCCGACCATCCGTGATATTGCCCGCTATCTGGATGCACACTACGATGAAGACATTTCTCTACAGGATATGGCGAGCCGCTTTTACCTCAGTCGGGAATATATTTCTCGTAAATTCAAGCAGGAGTACGGGGTTAATCTGTCGGACTATTTGTGCCAGATCAGGATGGGCAAGGCAAAGCTATTACTGCTGAATGACAAGCTGCGCCTTCATCATATTGCCGGTATGGTCGGTTATCAGGATGAAAAATATTTTGGCAAGGTGTTCAAAAAACTGGAGGGTGTCACGCCTGGCGAGTTCAGAAGACGCCATTCTGCAAATCCTCAGCCGTTATCGCATACAGCACGTGATCTTCCCACACACCATTAATCTTCAAGTAGTTGAGAGCTAGCCCTTCGCGGCGAAATCCTGCCTTTTCCATCACTCGATTGGAAGGCGTATTTCTTGGCATCACTCCAGCTTGAATACGGTGTAATTCCAACTCATTCAGGGCGTAGCGTACAATATCCTTCACTGCGGAAGTAGCATAGCCTTGTCCGTGGTAAGCAGGATCTACAAAGTAGCCCAGATTGGCGTTTTGAAAGGGGCCTCTAGCGACACCCGACAGCTCTATTCTGCCAATCAGCTTATTATTTTCCGGCAAAAAAAGTCCAAACGTATATCCCTGTCCGGCTTGTGCCGCTTCCAAACCGTTGGAAATCAGACGCGCCTGTTCTTCCAGGGTAAAGTAAACTTCAGGCCGTTCTGGCTCGAACGGTTTGAAAAAATCAAAATTTTCACGTCTGATCTCTAATAAACGTTCTGCATCATTTACTTGCAACAGTCGAATCTGTAGCCCCGGATGGGTTGACTCCATCAAAATCGCGCCATTAGCTCCATGTAACATTGTCAGTTTCCTTCTTTCTCAGTTATTCCTATATTATTGTGTTCACGGTCACAAGGCAGGAAAATACCCCAGGTGCATGAGAGCAGCCTAGGGTATCTCCGTCATTCAAAATTTAGTCCGTAACAGGCATCCAGCCTGGAAGGGTCGTCAACGCACCCCACAGGTAGTCAGGAATGACTAGCTCCTGCTGGGCTTGCTTGGATAAGGTCGTGCGAATGGTATCTTCTGTGCCGTTTTGCACCTTCTGAACCCATTGCGGCTCCATCAAAAGTGGACGTCCCAGCGATACAAGCGGTACACCTGTCTCCAGTGCTGCAAGCGCCTCGTCCGGTGTATTCAGCGATCCGACTCCCATAATCGGCACACGGTTACCTACCTTCTCATGGATGAGAACGGTACGTGACCGTTCGTCACTACGGTCACGGAACGAACCACCGAAGAAATGATTTACGGAAATGTGCAGGTAATCCAGCCCTTGATCCGCCAGACGGTCTACAAGCACCATCGTATCATCCAGCGTGATGCCTGGCGTGTGTCCTTCCTCAGGAGACAAGCGGTATCCGAAAATGAATGGCCCCTTTGCATGTTCTGCGATCACTTTCTTCACTTCGTGAACAATCGCCAGCGGGAAGGTCATTCGTTTTTCAACACTTCCTCCCCATTCATCAGTACGAATGTTGGAATGCGGGGAAAAGAACTGCTGCACCAGGTAACCGTTCGCTCCGTGCAGCTCCACACCATCATAGCCTGCTTCAATCGCGCGGCGAGTTGCTTCGCCATAGGCGCGGATGACGCGGTGGATATCATCGGATGTCATTTCACGCGGCACGGGTGCGCCTTCTTTTTCCTCGGCTACTGCGCTTGCACTAATCGGTTGTCCGTCTGGAATCTGATCCGGTGGACACAGGCGGCCACCATGATAAATTTGCAGGATCGCTTTCGCGCCCTCCTGATGAATCGTATCCGCCAGACGGCGCAGGCTAGGAATCATTTCATCCTTGTCCGCACCAAACTCATTAACAAATCCTTTACCATCTGGAGTTACATACACACAAGCGGTAATAACTGCGCCCACACCCCCTGAGCGTTCACGGTAGTATGCCAGTTCCTCGTCACTCACTTCACCATTTTCGTGGGAAGCAAAGTTAGTCATAGGTGCCATGGTAATACGGTTCTTCAACGTAACACCGGATGGCAGGGTAAAAGCTTCAAATAGAGAATTATATTTTGGGTTCATTCTTTCTCTCTCCTTCAGTTAAATCAGATCAGATAATATAAGGCTGTTGAGCATGAAGCCGAATACAAATTCGATGTAGTTTTTCTTCCATAACGAACTCAAACTACTGTTGCTTACTTAAATACAGTGGTTATAATAACCACAGTATAATGATCCGCAACTATAAAGTCAAATCTATCCTTTCTGACCATCCCTAAACTGTTCGAAAAGGCTGAACCGTAGCCACTTGGCACAAGCCACTAACAAAGCTTAATGCTTCCCGGTTGTACTTTTCTTCTCCTCCCGGCGGGAAAACCAAGTCGCGAGCAACGAGCCGGAAATATTATGCCATACGCTAAAAATCGCACTCGGTACAGCAGCAATCGGGTTAAAATGAGCTGCTGCCAGCGCAGCACCCAGTCCGGAATTCTGCATTCCCGTTTCCAGCGTAACAGCTTTACGCTTGGAAAGATCCATGCCGAACAGCTTGGCAAACCAATATCCAAGCAGGAACCCGATTCCGTTATGCAAAATAACCACACCAAAAATAATCGGACCTGTCTCCAAAATCTTGCCTTTGCTACCTGCAATCACAATAGCCACGATGAGCATAATCACCAGTGTTGATATGAGCGGCAGCGCCTGGACACTGGCTTCTGCCTGTTTGCGAAATAGCGATTTGATGATAACACCCAGCACAATGGGGACAATAACTACGATGAGAATGTCCATGATCAGGGACTTCGCATCAATATTCATCCAACGTCCAGCAAGCAGGTTAATCATCGCCGGGGTAGCCAGTGGAGCAATCAGCGTCGACACCGAAGCAATCGATACCCCCAACGCCACGTCGCCTTTGGATAAAAGCGTCATTACGTTGGACGCAGTTCCACTCGGGCAACAGCCAACCAAAATGACACCTACCGCAATATCCGGTGGCAACTGCAATACTAATGCCAATCCAAAGGCCAGAAACGGCATAATCAGATAATGCCCGACCACACCAATAGCCACATCCACTGGACGCCGGAATACTTCGCGAAAGTCAGCCGCAGATAAAGTTAGCCCCATCCCGAACATGACAATGCCCAGAAATAACTGTATGTATCCTTTCAACCCTGTAAACGCCGCAGGAAAGAAAAATCCCAAGCATGCAAATAAAAGTACCCAGATGGAAAAGGTCCCTCCTACAAATTTCCCTACTTTCTCCAATCTATTCATTCAACTTATCTCCTTACTTCTATATAAGCTGAATTTGAGGAAATACAGCTTATATAGTGCTTAAAATTTTTATCATTGTACTACATATGACTGCATATACATACAACCTTTTATGATTATACCGGGATCAAGAAACTTTTTCCCGTTCGGACATATTCGAAAGCAAAGTGGGTATATTCATAGTAGAAGATTGTGACCAGTCGGTCATTTTGGATCATCATTCGTTGAGGAGGAGATATCCCAATGTCACGAAGCCATCCGTATAAATGGTGGAATATTATTGCATTTATCGCTGTCGTTCTCATTAACTTTCTGGCTTCTACACTTCCTATCGGTGGCAGAAGTACTGCTGCTGTATCCAACATGTACCCTACCTTAATCACCCCAGCGGGTTACGCTTTTTCCATCTGGTCAGTCATCTACGTGCTGCTCGCTTGCTTTGTCGTGTATCAAGCTACACCTACAGGGCAAGCCAAGACAAGCGTTCAATCCATCGGTATTTTTTTTATTCTAAGCTGTGTTTTCAATATCATCTGGATTTTCCTCTGGCAGTATGTATACGTAGAATTGTGCGTCATCGTTATTATTTTATACTTGCTTTCCTTGGGGGTCGTGTATGTACGTACCCGCACACCTCAGCCAACCCGCGGAGAAATGTGGTTCGTCAAGCTACCGTTCAGCCTCAACCTCGGTTGGGTATCCGTTGCTACTATTATCAATATTGCAGTGGCACTGGAAAAGAATGAATGGAGTGGCTGGGGACTCAGCGATACGACATGGGCGATCATTATCCTGCTCATCGGCACCATATTGGCGATCATGGTCAGCTTTCCTTATCGTGACAGCATTTATCCTCTCGTATTTGTATGGGCCTATGTCGCCATCGCCGTCGAGCATCCGAACCATGAAAATGTACGGCTGGCTGCATTGATCTTGGCAGCAATCATTCTGGTGTACGCCCTATGGCTATTCTTTGCCCGTAATCGAGACCGGGATTAAAGAAACTATTGATATCTACTAGCAAAAACAAGCGAGTTCGGGTCTGAATCATCTAGCCCAAGCTCGCTTGCTTTGTTTATTCATTTTATCCAATATGATTAGGTATAGACTTTGATCAAATCTATAAGCTTGCTTGTTGAGTGATCTACACCGGGTACAGACTATTCGCCCTTCAATGCAATGACTTCAATCTCCACCAGTGCATCCTTAGGCAGACGGGCTACCTCCACCGCACTGCGTGCTGGATAGGGTTGCTCAAAGAAAGAACTGTACACCTCATTGACGCTGACAAAATCGTTCATGTCCTTCAGGAATACAGTCGCTTTCACAACCTGGTTCATGTTGCTGCCTGCCGCTTCCAGAATGGCTTGTACGTTGCTCAAGGACAGGCGTGCCTGCTCCTGTACATCCTTACCAAACTCACCTGTTGCCGGATTCAGTCCAAGCTGTCCCGAAGTGTAAACAAACCCGCCTGCCTCTACCGCTTGGCTATAAGGGCCGATAGCACCAGGTGCTTTTTCAGTCGCAATTGTTTTTTTCATATGGGTTGGATTCTCCTTCCTGATACTGGTTCACCGTATTATAGCATGTGAAGTCCAAAGCTACTATTCCGTGCGACGGGTTAACGCACTGGGTTTCTTTTAAGACACCCCATTGGGAAGGTGCTATATTTTTTTGTTTCCGCTGTAACCTTTAGCACCTATGTATCATCTAACTCCTATAACCTGCTACAAAAACAAACTTTACAAATCCAGATACAGGTACAATGAACATAGCTAGTATAGACGGGAAAGGAGCACCATCCTTTGAATCTCGAAACAAACTTACACCAAGCAAGGCAGGGAGACCGCAAGGCATTCGTCGCCTTGATGAAACATATGGAATCCGATATGTATGGCATGGCGCGTTCCATTCTTCGCAGCAATGAGGATTGCGCGGACGCGATGCAAGAAGCAATGCTCAAGGCTTACAAGTCTCTGGGAGAGCTGCGTCAACCTCGCTATTTTAAAACATGGCTGCTTCGCATCCTCATTAATGAGTGCCATCAGATTATCCGCAAGCAAAAACGGATCGTCCCCGTGGCCGAATTTATAAAGGAACCCTCCACCTCGGGCGAATATGAAAAAATCGAACTGCGCGAGGCCATCGACCACTTGGAGGAATCCATGCGAACCGTAATTTCCCTGCACTATTTGCGGGATATGCCGATCAGAGAAATATCAGAGGTACTGGATGTATCAGAGGGGGCCGTCAAAACACGATTGCACCGTGCTCGCAGAATATTAATGGACCTGCTACAAAATCGTGGAGAAAGGAAGGTGACCTTTCAATGAGCCCTTCAGAGATTGAGAAACAGAATCAAGAGCTGGATCGAAAATTACAATCAGAAAAAGAAAACTTGGACGCAGACACGGTAATGATTCCCGATTTGGTAAGAGCACGCTTAGATGCATTTTACACACAAATGGAATCGGATGTGGAGCCGTTATCCAAGTCTCCTTCCTTACATCGACCGGGCAAAAAATTTCTTCGGGGGACCGCAATTGCCGCTGCTTCTGCGGCTGTCATTAGCGTTATGATCATTGGTAGCGCCTTTGTTTCGCCTACAATGGCAGAATCATTGAAACAGGTTCCCCTTGTAGACAGCGTGTTCAAGCTTGCTGGGGATCTCGGGCTGCAAACCGCTGATCAGAAAGGGTTGGCAACTTCCTCGAATCTCAGTGTTACCCATAGCGGTATTACATTAAAGGTACCACAAATCATATTTGACGGGACACGCTTGGTCGTGGCGTTGGAAAAGAGCGGCGGAGATTCACAACATCAAACCCTATATCCGGCGATCCAAATGCAAGGACAGCCCGAAGGGGACATTCTGGAGAAAGTGGACCTGTTCATCAATGGGACATCGGTCAATAGCAATAATGGCGCCTTTAATTTCATGTATGGCCGCCCAGGCAAAGATAGTAATTCTATGCTGATTGCGTATATGAGTGACCCTGCCAGTGGTAAACCCGCCTTACCAGATCAGTTTGAGCTAGAGGTATATGCAAAGTTAAAAAGTGTAGCCGAGCCGTTTCGCATACAAGCCACAGTTCATAAAACTAAAATAAATAACAAGATACTTCAGCTGCAAATGAGTATATCTAATCCGTATCTTGCATTTACGGCAGACAAGGTAGAAATCACACCCATCACGACCAAGATCACAACGTCGTTTAAAATGCTGACCGATATTGCACATATGCCGGATGAGTACACCGTGAAGCGAGAGTACAATGACATCAAAAATGGACAAACGATCCAGTACACCAAAAAAGAATTGGATATGCTTGATTATGCGGTATTCGACGAGCAGGGAAGAGAACTCCAACTCCTAAGCGGCTCTGGAGTTCCCCTTACTAAAGAACGTGAGAGCAAAATGATCACCCTATTTACTCCTTTTGTGGACACTCCCCAGAAGATCATCTTCAAGCCTTATATATTGCCAACACAACCAGGAGGCAGTGCCCTACTCGATGCTAATGGCAACTGGACACGCCATTACATTGATGAATTAGAGATTACGATCGATGTGCCGCAACATACAGACCACCCATAAAACACAAATAACGCCGCTGCTGCCCGAATCATCGGGCAACAGCGGCGTTATTATCATTTTTAATCCTAAACGTGGTTTTACACGTTTACATCCGTACCCGTTCCTGAACTAGTTTCCTCAACATCGGATGTTAGTTCCGCACCGATGACCCGAATAATGTCGTTCGGATAAATATGTACGCCGCTCGCCTGCGCAAGAGCGATTCGTACCATGGCTCGTGCGATGACCGAAGCCGGGATGGCACGGTAGGAAGCCAGCTTGCCCGTCATCAGACCGTCCAGCGCTTTCATGACAACAGCGGCAGCGGCTTCGCCCAAACGTCGTTCAGGTCTCGCTCCCAAGATCAGCGACGGACGGAACAAATGCAGCGCAGACAGCCCGATAGCGGCAAGCGCCTCTTCAGCCTCACCCTTGGTGCGATTATAAAACACGCGTGAATCTGGATCGGCCCCCATCGCTGAGATAGCTAGCATCTGTACAGCACCAGCCTCTTTGCCCAACTGGGCAGCTAGCACTGGATAGTCCACATCCACCTGACGGAACTGCTCCTTGGAGCCAGCCTTTTTCATCGTTGTCCCAAGGCAACAAAAAACATCATCCACCCCTTCGAAGGCGAACGCCGTTTTCTGTGGCTGTTCCCAATCGATAAGCGCCTGCTCCAGCTTGGGATGCTTGATGTCCAACGGACGTCTGCCCATAACCATGACGCGGTTGTATTCCTTTTGCACCAGCAGCTCTCGTACAACATAACCCCCGACAAGCCCTGTTGCACCCACAACGACCGCTTTACGTTCCATGATAGACCTCCTTTGTGCCATAACGCTCCTGCTCCTACAATTGCGATTAGGTTAATTTAAAGGGTTGTTCGTCCGCCTCCTTGCTTTTGGACGGACACATCGGTAGGTACAGGGAAAATGTACTTCCCTTGCCCTCCTCACTCTCCAGACGGATAAACCCGCCCAACAAGCGGGAAAAATCACGGCTGATGGACAATCCCAACCCAGTTCCTCCATATTTACGATTAATGGAACCGTTCGCCTGCTGGAATGCCTCAAAAATAACGTGTTGCTGAAGCTTGGAAATGCCGATGCCCGTATCTTTTACAGCAAATACAACCCAATCTCCCTCCTGTCCCTTTCGATCCAGATGTTGTGTACTGATTTCCAGCAATACACGTCCTTCATGAGTGAACTTAAAGGCATTGGACAACAGATTACGCAAAATTTGCTGTACACGTTTGGAATCGGACCGAATTTCATTCGGTATAGGCTCATGCTCCTTTAAGCTGAATTCCAGGTTTTTATCCTTCGCAGTGACTTCAAACTGCATCATCATCACCTGCGCAATTTCACGCACATTGACCGGCTCACTTACGATTTCCATGTGTCCAGCCTCGACCTTGGACAAGTCCAGAATGTCGTTGATCAGTTGGAGCAAATCATGCCCCGAGGCATAGATGAGATCGCTGTACTGGTATAACTCGTCCTCATCCAGTTCCTTTCCCTGCTCGTTGATAATCTGCGCCAGGTTAATAATGCTGTTAAGAGGTGTACGTAACTCATGCGACATCGTTGCCATAAAATCCGATTTATATTGGGAAGCCATCATCAGTTGCTTGGCACGTTCCTCTAGAATGACCTTTGTCTTCTGCAACTCATCTCGCTGCTCTGATAACAACTCATTCGCCTGCTTAATCTGATGATTCCGCTGTTGCTCCATCTGAAAGTCCCGTAAAATCAGAGCAAATAGAAAACTGAGGACGATGCCGATTGGCAGTGTCAGAGGAACAACCTCCGCTACATAATAGCGCCAGGGAATGACGCCCAGGCAGGCTATATTTAACGTATTTACGATATTAACCGCTAAAATGGTCACCGATGCCTTGATAATCAGACGCCAGGTGGAACGCCGCATCCAGTAGTTCAATCCGGCGCACAGGACGCCCAGAATGCTCATATTCAAAAAGCCGACCCACGCCGCCATATGCAAACCGAAGGTAAATCTCGTAAGTCCGATTGCGACCCCAATAATAATAAGCGTATAGGAGCGGGGATACACCAATGCCGCGATAATCAGCGGTACAAAACGCAGATCAAAAATAACCGTTTCACTAAAGTTAAAACCAAAGCAAGAGCTGACCCATCCGCCAAATATCACTAGCAGCACGGAGCTGACATATTTGAACCGCGAAGAGGTACGACTCAAACCATATTTATAAATCACGTTCGCCACATAAGCAACGGCAATCAGCATCCCTAAATTCATTAAAAACATCATTGAAAATTGCATGGACTCACACTCCCATAGCGCAAAAAATTGGATGCCAGGCCTATGTTAACCGCGTTTGCCTTTCTTGTACATCATAACATGAAGCCCCATCTTTCGACATGTCAAAAGATGCTTAGCTCCCTATATAAAAAAGCGAACCTCAATGGCTCGCTCTAATGTGCTGATACCTATAGAATCAGCTTGTGATGCCTTTGTTCCGGCGCCACTCCTTGACAAATAATTCGGCAAAATAAGGGTCCCATTGGGTTCCCTTTCCCTCCTCCAATATCATAACCGCCTTCTCTTCCTTCATACCTTGCCGATAGGGGCGATTAGACGTCATTGCATCATAAGCATCCGCTACAGCAATGATTCGTCCAAATAAGGGGATATCTTCCCCAGCGAGCTGGTCAGGATATCCTTTGCCATCATAACGTTCATGGTGCGAGCGCACGCCAGGCAAATAAGGGGCCATAGCATAAGCCGGTTCAACTTGCCGGAGAATGCTCTCCCCCATAACCGGGTGCATTTTAATCTGATCAAACTCCTCGTCCGTCAGCTTGCCGTCCTTGAGTAGCACAGCGTCAGCCACGCCGATTTTACCGATATCATGCAGCAAGGCTGTTTTGCGCAGCAAATCGATGTCCGCCTCATTCAAACCTCCCTTGCGCCCAATGAGTACAGAGTATTCAGCTACACGCAAAGAATGTCCTGCGGTATAGGCATCTCGTGCATCCAGTGCTGCCGCCAAGGTGGCGAAGTAACTGTCCAATAGCTGACCGTTCTTTTCTTCCCGTTCCTTTAGGCCCTCAATCATCATGTTAAATCCTTCGACCAGCTCCGCAAATTCGTCCGAATACAAATCGCTGGCATTACTGTTCAGGCGGCCTTCCTTCACTTCATTCATTTTTTCCAGCAGGTGGTGGATCGGCTGTTCGATCTCACGGGTCAGCAACCTGCCTCCCAGATAAGCAAAGGCTACACCAAAGATTAAAATCGCACCCGCCCATGCCCAATAGGAACTAGAATTCGCCGCCTCCAAACGTTCCAAGCGAATCTGTGTAGCTAAACAAAATAAAAATAAAGGAAAAGCACCAATGAGCGTCGCACTTAACTGAAATTTATGCCGAAGCGATAGCAGGACTCGTCCTCGCAGGGACAGGCTCAATCCATATTGCTGGTAGGTTCGATCCCGAATTTCCTCCAGCAGTGGTTTGATTGCTCTCATGGTCAGGAAAAATTCAACCAGTGCGTGCATGGAAGCAACCAGACAAGCTCCTATACAGGCGATTCCTACATAATAAAAGGGAAAAGTAAGTTGTCCAGTATGTATCATCCATAACGCAATGACGGTTGCCGGGATAGAGAAGCCTAACAAATGCGGTCCTACAATACGTAAAACTGACAAATTAGGCAGATGATGAACCCGGATATACACCGCTTCTACATCCTTGAGTGTTTCCTGGTTACCTAGAAAAAAACGATGAACTGGTCTCAAATGGATTCGAAACACTATGGTTTCACAAGCAATCATAATGACGCTGGAAAATGCAATAATTTTAACAAGACCCCAAATTTCATAGTGGGCTACATTTAACGTGGAAAATACAAAAATCATACCTACCAACAATACAGTGATAAACGAACCTATAATATAGTTCAGGATAACATGCTGAATAAAGCGCTTATAGGTCGGCAAATTGCTACCCCTCTTTTCATCCGTACACTCTAAAATATCTTGTGTATTCAATATCGGAGTCCAACCATCAAAAGTTTACCTTCTTGCTTGAGCATTTTACAATACGAAGACGGCTTTTAGTCTGCAATTTATAGATGGGAAATCATGCTATTCTTAATTAAGAAACCAAACACACCTTGTGTTTTAGATATATTCCTGCTATACTATTAAAGTATGTATTAACCCCATAAGATTCCACGCAACAAGCTATTACTCCTAATCACCGTATGGAGCTTCTCCAAATTTTATGTATAACCCTAATGTAGAATTTTGAGCTTTTGCCGAAGATTTTCACATTCACACTGGCGCGGTCATCGGAGCCGCAAGGACGAAAGAGAGGTAGGGCTTTTGTCGTTTGGAAAATGAACAGTGGAATCACACTGCCCCTTATGAACATGCTGACCATATATTGCAAGGTAGCAGGGGTTGAATATATATTATGCCATCAAACGATGAAGTTTGGGCAAGCTGTGCAGTACATGCAAACTGCACCCATCCTCCGGATGATCCCCGGGGGATTTTTCATTTTACGGAAACCGTATCATGAACAAAAAAATGACCCCGTCGATACATCGACAGGGCCTATAGCTTGATCAAAAAGGGGTTAATAGGGTCATTATAGTCTCGCTTTCTTAAAACTAAATGATATGCACCTTAAAAACTCATTAATTCTCCAGTTTTATATACCTTCTAATAATTCGTCCAATATTCTGTACCATCGGTCGGCATCGTTTGCGTAGTGGAACGTCTTGTTTCGGCTTGAGTGCGCCTTTGGGTCGAGGGACGCTCCCATCCTTCCAGTAAAACAACATGTTGGGTACCCGAATTGTTTTCCCAAGTGATGTAGCGCTCCTGTTCCATATGTCGCAAGGCGACTGTAATTTCAGCGTCTCGCTTGCCCGTTTTTACGGTCAATTCCGCCATTGTAGGCATGTGGCGATGCTGGGCGAAATAATTATACAAAATACGTAGCAGCTTTCGTTCCAAATCTGGCAACATCGTCTTCCCTCCTACAAAGAACATATGTTCCCATTATAACACATAAAAATGCACCCTCCTACTGGAAGATGCACTGGGCTTGTATTCCCATGTTGAATTCAGCTTTTTTCCTTCTCTTGACGACCGACAGAGCGCAGCCACCAAGCGACTCCACCAACACTTCCAAGTGCCAGAACCGTTAAGAAAATAATATAGAACAAATGAAATGCACGATCACTCATGGCAATCGCCTCCCTTACTTTATGTATACACTTTCCAGCTAAGCCTGTAAACCTCTTTTTGATCCCACATTCTAAATTTCCCCAAGAACTCGACAATAGATACTTGCTTGAGATCCATCGGTGCATACTAACTAAAAATGGTTAATACCAAATATGAGACAGACCAAGGAGGTTATCGAATATGAAATTCCTATTGATCGTGATCATCGTCGTGCTGATCGTTGTGTTGCTTATGAGAAGACGCAGATAAGCGGCGACATCCTGCATGGTTAAAAAGGAATACAAAAAGGGCTTTCGGCACATCACCGAAAGCCTTTATTCATATGAGGTTAGGGCTAAATTACGCCTTGTTCTTCTTGCTATATTTAATAAAAGCAATTACAAGCGCAACAGCAAACAATATTCCGCTGACTACCCATGTTGTCAGAAATGCCATACCCAAACCCACATTAGACCCCATCGTCGGGTGCTGCATGGCAGTAAACACCGAGCCCTGCATCATAAATATGGTACAGAATAAAACAACGGGCGCCAAAATAATCGTGCTTGCCGTCTTCCGACTACCAGATACTGCGATCACGCACAGAGCGGAAATCACCAAGATTACCCAATATATAACTGCTTCCCAAATCACTGAAGTGCCCACTGTTCAACCTCTTTTCTATCCATTCGTATATGCCTCTTCTATTGTAACAGACGTCACACAGTGAACCAAGCCATAATTTGATCAGAAAAGGGGTAAACTCTGCGAATAACGTAAATAATGTACAGTAGCAATCCTACATTAAAGACAGGAAAGAAAATGATTCCATGAGAAGTGCAAGCCCTTTTGTCATTGTAAACGACGTGCAGCAGTCAATTGACTATTACCAATCGGTTTTAGGCGGAAAAATCAAAGTGCTAAACAAGCAGGAAGGCAGACTCTTGCACGCTGAACTTCACCTGGGTAGCAGTCATATCCATTTTTCGGATTCCTACGGTAAGCCGCTGAAAGCACAGCATGTACAAATCATTCTCGACTGTGAAAGTGAGGACGAGCTTAAGCAGGCTTACCACGCACTAGCAGAAAAAGGTACCGTTACCGTGGAACTACAAGATACTTTCTTTGGTGCGCTGCACGGCGAAGTAACGGATCACCTTAACCAGATTGGATGGGTGATGAACTATTTTAAGAGATGATCACGTTCAGCCATAACCGAATACGTCTTATAGCCACCATCAACGTTCCTCACCCGATAACCGTATTGGGTCAAAATTCGGGCCGCAATATAGCCTCGCAGACCAACTTGGCAGGATACCGCGATCTCCAGATCACTAGGGATTTCCGCCATCCGCTCTCTAATCTCGGCCAGAGGAATATGAATCGAACCTGGAATGGCTCCTGCCTGTAGCTCCACTGCATCCCTAACATCAATAATAAGACCACCCTTTCGGTGAAAATCATCAACTTCATGCCACTGTATCGTTTGGACCAGCCCATCCATGATATTCGAAGCCACGTAGCCCGCCATATTCACAGGGTCTTTTGCTGAAGAATAGGGAGGTGCGTAAGCAAGTTCAATATCAGCCAGTTCTCGGACGTTCAAATGACCACGAATAGCCGTCGCAATGACATCAATTCTTTTGTCTGCTCCATCAGCTCCAACAGCCTGCGCCCCATAGATCATCCCATTCTCAGGATTAAAGAGCAGCTTCATAGCGATGGGTGATGCGCCAGGATAATAACCAGCATGCGAACCGGGATGAATATGAACAGCTTGATAAGGAACACCCAGCCGCTGTAATGTTTTTTCATTATTACCTGTAGATGCTGAAGTCAATGCAAAGGTCTTAATGACGGATGTTCCGAGCGCCCCATCATAAGAAATTGTCTGACCGTTAATATGATCTGCTGCCAAGCGCCCCTGACGATTGGCTCCCCAAGCTAGCGATACCATCGTTGCAAACCCATGATTGCGGTCCTTGACCTGGATGGCATCCCCCACCGCATAAATGGCCGGATCGCTGGTTTGCAGTTGGGCGTTGACCTGGATGGCGCCGCGAAAACCAAGTTCCAATCCGCTTTGCTTGGCCAACTCATTTTCAGGAACAACACCGATCGCCAGAATAACCATGTCCGTCTGAAGCACACCCCCGGAGGTCAAACGAAGTTGTGCACCCTGCTCTTCAAAAGCCGTGACTCCTTCCTCTAAACGCACCTCCACCCCGTTCAGTCTCATATGCTGTTCTACCCATTTGGCCATTTCAGGGTCCAGCGGATTCAATAATTGTTGTCCCCTATCAATAATAGTTACTGCAAGTCCACGCTCCCGCAAATTCTCGGCCATCTCCAGCCCAATAAATCCGGCCCCGATCACTGTGACATGCTGGGGATGTCTTTCATCTACATATGCTTTAATGACGTCCGTGTCATGAATATTTCTTAATGTAAATAGATTCACAGCTTCATGTAATCCGGGAATGTCCGGTATCATCGGTTTGGCTCCCGGCGACAATACCACAATATCGTATGGCTGCTCATCTGTTTCCCCTGTAACCATATCGCGGAAATGGACGAGCTTCTGCTCGCGGTCTATTTGTATCACTTCTTTCAGTACCCGCACATCTATATTAAAACGGTCTCTTATCCCTTGAGGTGTCTGGAGAAACAGCTTCTCCCGCGCAGGGATTGCCCCGCCAATATAGTAGGGAAGGCCACAGTTCGCAAAAGAAACATGCTCTCCGCGTTCAAACAGAGTAATCTCGTCTTCCTCATTCCATCTACGCAACCTCGCAGCAGCAGAAGCTCCACCTGCTACCCCGCCAATAATAACTATTTTTCTACCCACTTCTTCCCCTCCTTATATACCCTATGGGGTATAATATATACCTATGGGGGTATGTTGTCAACACGCAAAAAAAGACGGAGGTTGCCCCCCGCCTGATCAACCCTGAACGAATACCGATCTGGGTCGAAAAATCACTTGCGATGCTACACGAATGCTCTGTCACGCTTGGTCTAAGAAGTGTTCGACTACTGATACTACTGCTGCTGACTGGCCGCGATCGCCTGCTCCAGATCGTACAATATATCGTCTATTGCTTCTGTCCCGACAGATAGGCGTAACAGCTCCGGTTTGACTCCGGCAGCAACCTGTTCTTCCTCATTCAACTGCTGGTGCGTTGTGCTTGCCGGATGAATAATCAAAGACTTGGAATCACCTACATTCGCCAAATGAGAAAATAGCTTTACATTCGCAATTAGCTTGCTTCCCGCCTGGCTTCCACCCTTAATACCAAAGGTCAGGATTGCTCCTTGTCCTTTCGGCAAATACTTTTGAGCTAATGCGTAGGACGGATGGCTCGGCAACCCGGTGTAGCTGACCCACTCCACATCCTTGTGACCTTCGAGATATTGCGCTACCTTCAAGGCATTTTGACTATGTCTTTCCAGCCGCAGATGAAGTGTCTCCAAGCCTTGAAGCAGCAGCCATGAATTGAACGGAGAAATGGCTGCTCCCAAGTCCCGTAGCAATTGCACCCGTGCCTTGATAATATATGCGATAGGTCCCACCGCCTCGGTGTAAACAACTCCGTGGTAGCTCGGGTCCGGCTCAGTCAGCCCCGGGAAACGACCACTCGCTTTCCAGTCAAACTTGCCGCTGTCCACGATCACCCCACCAATAGACGTACCGTGTCCGCCAATAAACTTTGTTGCCGAATGCACAACAATGTCCGCTCCGTATTCGATAGGACGCAACAAGTAGGGGCTTGGGAATGTGTTATCCACAATCAGCGGAATACCATATTCGTGCGCAATCGCCGCCACTGCTTCCACATCTAGCACATTGCCCTGTGGATTGCCAATCGTTTCGGCAAAGATGGCCTTCGTTTTATCCGTAATGGCATGGCGAAACTTCTCTGGTTCATCCGAATCGACAAAATGCACCTTAATACCCAATTTGGGCAGTGTGGTAGAAAACAGATTATATGTACCGCCATACAGGCTGGAGGCTGATACAATTTCATCTCCAGCTCCCGCAATGTTCAGAATGGAGAAGGAAATCGCCGCCATTCCCGAAGCTGTGGCCAACGCGCCAGCCCCGCCTTCCAGTGCGGCGATCCGTTGCTCGAACACATCCGTGGTCGGATTCATCAGACGCGTATAAATGTTGCCGAATTCTTTCAGCGAGAACAAATCAGCCGCATGCTCGGCATCCCGAAATCCATATGAAGTGGTCTGGTACAACGGAACGGCGCGGGAAAAGGTAGTAGGATCAATCTCTTGTCCGGCATGGACAGCGAGAGTTTCGAATGACAGCTTGCGTTCTTCTGACATGGTTATTTCCTCCCTTGTTATACGTGCTGTATGAATCGTTTCTTCCTGTATGCGTACTCATGGATGATTTTTCAATCATTCTCGCACAAAAAGAACAATTTGGGAAGATAATTCTCATTATTCGGGTAGGATATTATAATTTTATTAAATATCAGGTTTCAGATCGGAAAGTTTTGCCCAAATGCTCACCCAAACCAAAATAATGACGGAAATTATAGATGAGTGGGCTCCACTTTGTCGGATCAATACGGTTCTCACCGAGGATAATATCCTGATGAACATGCACCTGTATGGCTTGAGTTTCGACGATCGCAAAATAAGGAGAATGATCAGGAATCCGGACCTCTTTCACCTTGGCTTCAATTTGAATAGGACACTCCCTAATTCGGGCGGGCTTGACCCTATTCGCCTCAATCGAAGTGAGTCCGCTGATCTCATACTTATCTTTATGGTGTATAAATCCATGTTCCTTCTTTTTCGCTGGAACAGGATTCTTGCCTGTATAAGGAGCCAAACGTTCTACATTCTCCCACATCGAAGGCCCCGGGACGTTGATTACACATTCGGGATGCTGCTTCATATTTTCAAATGCTTTGCCACCAATTCCAATACCTAGTACCACACAATCTCCTAATGCCCACGAGGAGGAAATGGGGCTAATATTGGTTGTTCCATCCTCATTCAGCGTATTGAGTAAAATCACAGGGGTTCCGTAATATAAAATGCTAGGGTTAATCGTTTTAACGTCTGGGGTATGATTCATCTCATTCATCTGATTTGTTGGGTTCATTATCTCTTCTCCTTCTATTCAGATCTACCTCCCTATTGTAAAATATAAATATTTCAACCTTCATCGAAGTATGGATTACAAAGGGGGATAACCGTGCCATGAGCACCAAGTCAAATGTAGCCATGATTGCTTCTCTTGTTAGCGAGCCTTCCCGTGCAGCTATACTCACCGCTTTATTAGACGGCAGGTTCCACACGGCAAGTGAATTGGCCCATATGGCAGGCATCAAACCGCAAACGGCCAGCTTCCATCTGGCTAAAATGACCGAGGCACACGTCGTTACTGTGGAAAAACAAGGGCGTCACCGTTACTATGGCATTCAAGACCCCGAAGTTGCCCGGGTGATGGAGTCATTTTTATCCATAGCTCCACCTGTTCCAATCAAGTCATTCAAACAAGCCTCCGAAAACGAGGCCATACGGTTGGCAAGAACTTGCTACGATCATGTTGCGGGTCAATTAGGCGTACAGCTCATGAATTTTTTCATGCAAAAGGGGATTCTTTCCGAGGATCAGGACGGGCTTCATATTACGGACCAAGGAGAGACTTTCTTCACTGACTTTCAGATTGACCTTACAAAAACAAGACAAAAGCGCCGCTCCTTCTCACATAAATGCCTGGATTGGAGTGAACGACGCCATCACCTTGCCGGTGCTTTAGGAAGTGCTATTCTGGACAGATTATTCGAATTACATTGGATCGAGCGTCTGCCTACAACCCGAGCGATACGTATTACAGCCGAGGGTAAAAGAGGTTTTAAAGAGATATTTTCGATAGAGGTCGACTAGATCATCAGAGCCCTTTTATTTTTCGCATTACCTCAAATCAAGCAGACTGTTTGAATTGGGCAATAGCAATGGCGGAGTCCTGAAAGTTAACTCCTGTCGTAGTAAGCAGGATAAATTAAGAAGCTTTCCCGCTCTGATCCGCCGCTTTTGCCCCATCTGCCGGAGAAGGTTGAATGGTATTATGAAAAAAAGGTAGCCACAGCCACATACGTCTCCTTTTCATAGTCAATGATGTGTATACATATGACTAATCCGCATATCAAGACTGTGCGTTTCCCCAGAGTAATGAAACAGGTGTGGGCTGGATGAAGCTGTTCATTGATCAACCTCTCTTGAAGAACTCTACCGTTTCGTTAAATGATTGCTGAGCCGAATGTACGTTATATCGGGGAGAGTACGGATCACTGAATCCGTGCTGTCCGCTGAATTTATGTACCCGGATATTACGGTTATCTAAAATTGAAATGAGCTCATCCACATTAAATGATGGTTCTTCCTGTGGAAAAAAAGCAGTGTTGGACAATGTGGAGTTATTTCTAAATAATTCCTAATACGAGAGCCATAGTATCCTACAATTCCATCAACATACTTTTCTTTACTACACAGCCAGGCAACCGTTGCCCCTATGCTAAAGCCGACGATAAATACCTTTTTATAGCGAGCTCGAATACTTAATAATAAACTTTCGATATGATAGAAAGAGCGTTCAAATCCTATATTTTCTATAAAATTGGTATAGGCACTTTCCTCTTGCGAATAGTCATAAGGCGTTTCTTTGCCTAGTAAATTTGGACAAATGACATCATAACCCTGATCTGATAATAGGCTACAAAAATTTTGTATATGCTTGTTAATCCCATAAATCTCATGCAGTACAACAATTAGGGTGCTCGACTTTTTATCTATGCTTATCATATTGTCCCCCTAACCAGTTTTGAATATGGGAAAATAATTCATCCGGATACGCGTATTTATACTTAGCTGCCACTTCCGAGGATAATCGTTTGAACAACTTTAAGGATACGACCAATGCTTCCCAACTATGATTGGGATCGTATTTCCCAAAAGATTTCTTCAAATCAGTAACAACATCTTGATCAGCCCATTCATTCATGAATTTCCCTGCATGCCAAGTATCATATTCCGATCCATGTACAGCTTTTGCATGCCACTCTATCATTTGCAGCAATAATTGTTTACAGTCCATATCTCTTTGCTTAGCTACCCACAGATCATTACGCAAAATTTGTTTAGCCACATATAGAGAGGCGAAGCAATACATGTTAACAACCTGTAGATAAGCACCTTCAGATATTAGAGGAGTATCCGGGATCGTTGTGGTTTGAGAAATGATTTGATTTCCATTCCCCGTCTTATCGAGCAGCATCCTGACCCCCCGCTGAAATCCTTCAGGAATACGTCCATTTTTGATTATATGATCCAGATCAGAAATATGACGGAATAGAAAATCAACCTCAGCCCCTTGGTCAAAGAGAACGAGTTTTTCCGGATCCCCTTTTGCCGTTCGAAACATAAAGCTGGTCCAAACTTTGCCGATGTTTAGTAACCATTGATCATTTTGAAGATAGTAATCTGGATTCGTTGAAAAGACGACTACATCCAAGTCAGAAAACTCATCAAAAGGCTTGTCCTCTCTTGCCCGGGACCCAACGATATAAACCGCAATAATTTCCTCATTAGAGATTCCCCATTCGGATATACGCTCCTCAAGCACTTCGTAAGCATTATTCATTACAATATATCCTCCTTTTTTAGAAAACATTATATCCAATCCAATAATTACGGTATATATTTTTAGTTAACATTCAAAGGAATGCTGCCTGATATACACCATTCATCAAATCAATTTCCCAATCTTCATCCTGTGATATAATTCTTTCAATATTACAGTTTGGAAGGATGGTGCAGATGTCGGAGCAGCGAGTATACATCCGGTTCTCTGAGGAGACGGACGCCGCAGAGTTGGCAGCAATGTACAAGCGCAATCGAGAATTCTTTGAGAAGTTTTCGCCAAACAACCAAGAGAAGTACTATACGGAGGAGCACCAGCTCCAGACGATTATTAAAAGCAAGGCCGACATGATGGAAGACCGGAAATATTCCTTCGTGGTATGCCACAAGGAGGACGACCGGATTATAGGCAGCATAAGCCTATCTTTTGTGGTGAGAGGACCGCTTCAGAGCTGTATGATCGGATACAGTCTAGACCAAGCATATAACGGAAAGGGTTATACGACGGAGGCGGTGAAGCAAGTGGTTCACTATGCCTTCGATGAGCTAAAGTTTCACCGGATCTTCGGGGAAGCCTCTCCCCAGAATCCAGGATCCATACGTGTGCTTGAGAAGGCTGGCTTTCACAAAGAAGGCATCTCTCGAAGCAACGTAAAGATCAACGGAAAATGGGAGGATCACCAGGTTTTGGCGATTATAAATCCATCTGAGGATATCTAGTTTTTCAGAGTGAACAATCATTTAACCATTGTAGGTGGTAGATAAAAGTACCAAATTTCAATATTCTTATTATTGTAATTGAATTTCGGGAAATTCCAAGGAGGTTATTATGAAGTATCAATCCATCAAACTGAATGAAAAGTTATCTAAGTTTAGTGATCATTGGTCTCCGAAAGTTATTGGTGAAATGAATGACTATCAATTTAAATTGGTGAAAATAGTTGGGGATTTTGTATGGCATGATCATCAGGATACCGACGAGGTCTTTATTGTACTTGAAGGTGAGATGTTCATTGATTTTAGAGATGGACGGGTACAAGTTTCTCAGGGAGAGATGTTTATTGTACCTAAGGGGGTCGAACATAAACCTTTCGCCCATGAGGAGTGCCATATCATGCTAGTAGAGCCGAGGGGAGTGGTAAATACTGGAGGAGCAGAGTCAGAATTAACGGCAGCCAATGATACTTGGATTTGAATATATAGAAATAATTAGAAGTGAACAAGAAAAATTGAAGCTGATCGGAGATGGGGCGTATGCACTCCGTAGCTGTCTATTATTGCACTAAGCAACGGGCAGGGGGGATAGTTAAACAAAAATTTCGAGAAAGGAAGAGTATAGTGGATGATAAGAAACGCAGAATTTAAGAATAGTTATGCAGGATGGCGAGAAGTAGAAATAAAGGATTCCTCTCTAGGCATTACATTTCCCATGATGGTAATGTATCCAACGGACGAACCCGAACAAATAGAGCGATTGGGTCCATACCAGTTAGAGTTGGCGAGAGAGGCAGGGCCATCGGAAGGAAGGTTCCCTTTGGTTATCATCTCTCACGGTACTGGCAGTACACCGCTTGTGTATCGGATTTTGGCGCAGTATTTAGCACGTAATGGTTTTATTGTCGGCATTCCAGAGCATCCATTTAACAATCGAAATGATAATAGTCTGGAAGGGACTGCCCAGAATCTTATCTATAGACCTAGACATCTTAATATGGCCACCGATTGGTTTTTCGATAGTATGCTTTTCAAGGACAATTTGATACAGAATGCTGTGTCGCTCATTGGACATTCCATGGGTGGTTATACGGTATTAGCAGCGGCAGGTGGCGTGCCGACTTCTTTTCCTCACGAGACCTCGGACGGAAAGCCCCAGCTTATAGAGGTTACACCAGATTACCGAGTAAAATGCCTCGTTTTACTAGCGCCAGCGTCGGTCTGGTTTCGAGCTGAAGATAGCTTGCGTACGGTTAATCTACCTATCTTAATGATGGATGCAGAGAAGGATCAGTACACTCCTTCTTTACACGCGCGTATAATATTGGATGGCGTGCTGGACCCTAAGAAGGTACAATACAAAACAGTAAAAAACGCCGGACATTTCTCCTTTCTGAGTCCTTTCCCGAAATCGATGAGGACTCCAGCCTTTCTCCCATCGCAAGACCCTTCCGGCTTTGATCGCGAACATTTCCATAGGGGACTTAATGCTGATATATTGGATTTTCTATGTACTCATACACGTTAGTTGGATGACAACAGCGGCTGTCTAAAAACTTTATTTTTCAAGTCTTAGTCTGCCGCTGTTTGATTTTTGTTCAGTCTAAAGCTTTATTTCCACTGGACATTTTACAGAAACTGTATCATTTTGCAGGACTCTCTCAGTGCATGATTTCTCTCTTATTCACCTTAACACCTGATAAGGATTGATCAAACATATCGAGAATAAAAAGGAACCTCTCAGCTTCACGAAATACATGATCGGCTAATAAAGGATGGATAATGCTTTTTATTCGGCACTCGTCGATTAAATCACGCGCTGTTTTCTTAAAATCACGCAAGGACTTCACAGAGACACGGTTCTCATCAACAAATTGACTCAGGAGTGGAACGGTTTGTGACTGTGGCCGCATATGACTTAGGTCAATCGCTTGAAACATTAGCATATCAAAATCATTACTAAACTCCCTAGCTTGTTCAACCAGTTTACGTTCGGATGGATCAAGCAAATGGCCTATAAATTTTGCGTGATCGGCCATGATTTTTAAGAAAAATACATTTTCGTCAATAATAGCATCAGGTAAGGGTTCAAGTGTTCCTGAATTCAGTTCTCCTAAACGGTTTCTGAAATAATTTGCTTCCCGACTTACGTGATCTACCAGTAAAGGAAAATTGGTTTGTCCAGGAAGCTTGCATTGTAATATAAGGCCCAATACCATCCTCTTAAATGCCCAAATATTCGTCGCCGCATTCTGAACTTCCGTATTAAACTCTTTGATTGTATAAGGATCTGTCTTGTTATTAAATTCATGCGACCTTTTCTCGATATCCTCGAAAATAGCGTAAAACTGATTGGCTTCTGTTTTAAGTTGAGTATCTTCCGCTCTAAAACCTAACCCCAGAAAAAAGGAATGCTCCTTCATAATCCTCGACCAAAATCGTATTTCATCTAATGAGCGCGAAACGAATGCATCCAATCATATCCCTCCTCTATGTGAGCAAAAAAGCACTTACTTAGTCATATGGGATATGCCAGGTTATTATGATTATCGAATCCCACGCCTCATATTAGTCTAATTCTGAAGTTAGCAAATTAAATTCCATAATAATACTCATATTTGAATATATATCATTTAATGTTTGGACAATTCTCCCAATCCAGTTCTATAATTCACTTGTTATTACATATATTTAGGAGGAAGTCATGAACAATATTATATTCAAAAAACTAGGAACAATAGTGTTAGCCCTTCTCATTGGAGCTTCGGTGTTCTCATTGTTCCCTACCGTTACAAAAGCTGAGACTACAAATGTGACTTGGAAAAACGGGTCTGTAGTAACTACTCTTGATGGGATTTCAACAAGCGACAGAGCGACAGTGGGGAAAACAAATGGGAAATGGTATTGGGAAGTGAAGGTCAACAATGTTGCTTCATTCGTAGGAATAACAGGTGAATCGGACAAACAATATCAAGCATTTTATGGGGCTAGTGGTGAAATTTGGAATAACATCAAATCACCAGTAAAGCTAGCCTACAATTATGGTTTTGGAGTTGATTACGTTATCGGCATTGCATTGGACTTAGATAACGATAAAATAGTTTGGTACGCTAATGGGGTTTCACGCGGAGCTAATTCCATTAAACCATCTGAACTAGAGGGGTCACAGATTTTCCCTGTGGTTTTAAGTGGAACTGGTCAGAAAATAGCTTTTGAGGCTAATTTCGGAGCTAGTGAGTTTAAATATCCTATTCCTGAAGGTTTTTTACCTTATCAAGATTCGGGTACATCTACAACGCCTGATCCATCTACAAAGCCTGACCCGTCTACTACACCGGATCCATCCACTAAGCCCGATCCGTCTACTACACCGGATCCATCCACTAAGCCCGATCCGTCTACTACACCGGATCCGTCCACTAAGCCCGATCCGTCTACTACACCGGATCCGTCCACTAAGCCCGATCCGTCGGATACAGATGGGGCCTCCCAACCAACTGGTGACCGCGCCATTCTGACTGTAACGATGGACAATGGATTTGATAAAGAATTCGATTTGAGTAAAAAAGAACTCAATGCCTTCATCGCATGGTATGACGCTAAAGATGCTGGTAGAGGTGCTTCTTTCTTTGCCATTGACAAACATAATAACAACAAAGGTCCATTCAGTAATCGCAAAGACTACGTAATCTTCAATAAAATTCTCACATTTGAAGTAAGCGAATATTCAACGAAATAAACATGATGAAGGACTTCATATCGGCTAACATGCCAATGAAGTCCTTTTTTCACCGTTACCCTAATCTCGAAATCACGCCTACATTGCTATAACTGGACGATACATTTTTTCTAGACTAAAAGTTTGCAAATCGTTTTTTAAACAAAAAAAGCACGGCTTCCAAAAAGCCTGGAAGCTGTGCTTTGCTTATTTATTCAACCCTAATATTCGATAATAAAGGTAACAAGATAAAATGAGCAACTACCTCAACCGATGAGGATACTCACAGGAGAATTCGTTATGTTAAAAAAAGCTCTATTCATTGCTCTACTTTCTGTAGCTCTAACAGCTTGTGGAAGCAATTTCAAAGAAGCAACGACAAGGTCTGGGTCTTCAAGTACATCCTTTGCTACTGAACAAACAGCAAGCAATGAAAATACTGCTCAGCAAGCTTCTACAAATCAGGTCACAGATAAACAATATTTATTTGCTGAATTCATGAAAGATGGAACCCCCATGTTAACAGAAGATCAAGCTTCTATGGAACAAACGTCTTATGACTTCATTGCTAAAAACAGTGACTTATTTCCTTCCACAGATAAAAGCAAAGTCATTAATCTAGTAGACAAATCCGTAACAACAAAACACTTAAATAAAAATTTGAACTTATACTTAAACAAATTTGTAAAAATAAGCGGCGATGTAATAGATATAGAAGAAGATAACATTCCTATAGGAACAACGGCTATCGTTTATATTAGTGATGAAAATGATAATACAGTAATGGCAGTTTATCCGGGAGCAAGTGGGGAAATTTTTGAAGGAGACGTTGCTACAGTTATTGGAGTTCCTATCGCTAATTTTTCATATGAAAATATTTCAGGTGGCTATACGAATACTACATTGTTAGCAGCTTCTTTTCTCACGAAAGAAAATCAATAAATTTTAATCATGAGTATTCAACTAAATCACACGAGAGGGACTCTATCCGGCTAGATAAAGTGATTAGAAAATTGTTCAAATGCAAAAAGCACTGCCGACCCATAAGGTTAGCAGTGCTTTTTATCTAATCTAATTTCGGACAGAATGAAAGAAGGTCGTTCAACTTGATTGATGGGTCATTATCATACAATTCTTTTCGCAAAATTAAACCCAACATGATTTAAGGATGATAACCAAGAGGATATAGAGCACCAAAATAGCTGCTGTAGAAGTCCACACACCGCAAACAGCTGCACCTGCACATCCGCTCATAGCTTTAGCCCTCCTTTATTTGTCGTCATCTTAATATATGTGTAAATATGTTTTATGACCGGGCATTCAGGTAAACATAAAAAACACTCCACTTACGCATGCCAGCGGAATATTAGGATACTTTCCGATTGCGTGCTGATATCTTTGTTAATATGGAAGATGAGATATACACCGCGAAAAAGCCATGCTTAATAGTTCCTGATTGTAAATCTGATACTTACGGTTTTGATCCAGCACCCAATTTGCAAATCCTACAGCTTTAGTGTAGCAATTATAATCATAGGGATTAATTTTAAACTCAAGAATATTCAGCATCATCTGATTCTCTTCATCTGATAATTTCAAGCCCAACTGGCTAAACTGCCTTTGTCGAATTCTCCGAGCGGTGTCGTCTTGTATGGCTCTGTGCTGAATGGACACTTGTCCTTTATGTTGACGATAATACAATAAGCTTATGGGGAGGTTTGCTATTTGTACCTGAGAGGCTAATCGGTTCCACAGTTCGTAGTCTTCGGCATGAGGATAACTACTATCATATTGAATGTTTAGCCGATGTATCATGCTATTGCGTATTATTGTAGCAGGATGGCAGATACAGCAATGAAATAACAACCATGTTCTAATTTCTTCATGACTAGCCGGATTCACCTTAAGTGCCCCTCCACTAGAAGTAGTAAAAGCAGCACCACATACATCAATTAGGGGATTTTGATCCATGAATGATATTTGCACATCCAATCGATCTGGCGTAGAAATATCATCGCTATCCATACGAACGATATATTCACCAGTTGCCCTATTGAATCCCTCGTTTAAAGTAGCAACCAAACCTTGATTGGTACTATGGAATATTTTAACCACTCTAGGATCTGTTATTTGTGAAATAACAAAAGCGGATCCATCTGTTGAGCCATCATCAATAATAATCAATTCAAAATCGGAATAGGTTTGAGCTAATATACTGTGGATTGCTTCCCAAACAAAGGACACAGTGTTATAAACTGGAAGTATAATTGAAGCTCGTGGCACAAGAAGTTCCCTCCATTCTACATTTTAAAATTAGAAAATATTATTTTGCATAAAAGCCAACTTCCCTATTTTTCTCGAAAACTATTTCTTCGAATGTTCATGCTCCAAGTATATGTATTGAAATATATTTTGAGGCGGCTTCTCGGTAAAAAAAGCTTTCCATAGCCACCCTTTGGGGTATTTATAGAAAGCTAATCTGCTTTGCAGCGTCTATAGCGCTCACTTAAAATTTTTCAGGAAACGGTTTGACAATGCCTTCTGTCAGAATGTCCGCTAAATGAATCATATGGATCTCGTTTTTGTCGGTTGGAATGGAATATATGATAGAAGTATTCATGGGCTTGTTTGCACTAATTCTTATATTATATCCTTTCAAAGTACTGGTACGATGGTTATTAGAATTCTTAAATTTTAAAAATGTCGTCACTTCCTTTATTACTTTTGGCACGCTTGCTTTGTCGTATCTAATATTTATTACAGTTAGATCACAATCAATAGAGGATATATTAAAAGGAGCTTCGATTGCCATACCTGTTTTTGTACTATACTTAGTAATTGATCTTCAAAAAAATAATGAAGAGAAGGAAACTGCATTACCCACTACTCCATAAAACAGTAAAGATACCCTGACGCTTTAAGTAAGTGAGTAATCAAATAAAGACTCTTATGGCAATATATTAGCAGAGTCCTTTCATTTACTCTAAATTCACATTGATCACGGAAAAATAAGATTAGTTAATCTTAATAGCTATTCGGTGATCGGTGTGTTGAATCTAAAAGTAAACAATCCCCGCTGACCAAGTATGGTTAGCGGGGATTGTTTAGTTGTTTTTGAGTTGTTGTTTACGATTATCTTTTACTGTGGTTTTCAGGCTCGCGACGTTTTAAACCTGCCAAGCCAATTAATCCCAACAGGCCAAGCCACCCCCAATTATTATTATTATCGTTATCATTATTATTAGTAGTAGTTAGCATTTGTGTTCTACCATTGTCGTTTGTGGCCATATTGTTTTGACTGTTTTCAGCAAATGCTACTGCCGCTCCAAAGCTTGAAATCATTAATGCAACAACAGCCATTATCTTCATTTTTTTCAACATACCTAAACCACTCCTTTAAATTTGTGTTTGCAATCAATTTTTTAATGTATTTAGCATGCCAATTGAACTTATTTCTTATACACACATTAAATCTTCACTACTGGGAATCATAAATTCGTACATCATTAAAATTAAAAAGGAGTGGTTTTTATAATGGGTATCCTAAGCGGGAATCCAAAAGACGAGCCCATGCATTACGGAGAAGTTTATAGTGTATGGCAGTTTTCAGCGTTAGCGAAAGGCAGCGTTTCATTTTACCAAGCATGTTTAAACCACGCAGGAGACAAAGAACTCAAAAAAATACTGGATGATCTTATTGATCAAGCTAAACTGGAAATCCAAGAATGCGACGCAATGCTTACTGATAATGGGATTGCCCCAGCTCCTATTTTGCCTGAAAGACCCCCTGTGAAACTTGAGGATATCCCGGTTGGTGCAAGGTTTACTGATCCCGAAATCGCAGCTAAAATCGCATTAGATACCTCTGTAGGATTGACATCTTGCAGCCAAGCTATGGGTCAATCCATTAGAGAAGACATCGGGGCTTTATTTGCGAAATATCATCTAACTAAGACTGCTTTGGGAGTCCGTATTCTAAAAATGAACAAAGAAAAGGGTTGGCTAATACCTCCCCCTCTTCAATTAAAAAGACCTGAACCAGTTAAAGCCTAAATTTCCAGTACGATTCCTCAACACACTGTTCCCCTTAGATTGTTCAACAAAAATCCCCGCCGACCAGTTAAGGTTAGCGGGGATTGGTTTTGTTACGTTTAAGCACCTCCGATGGTAACGTAAGGCTGAATACTATTGTGGTGGTTAAGGGCTTGATCCGGCACAGTAACAATAAACAAAAAGCTAGCCGCGATGATTAGCAGTACCATTTTTTTCAACATTGGTCATCCACACCTTTTCCATAAAATTTAAAAATGCTGCTTTGGTTTCAGGAGTCGCATAATCCCGAAAATGTAAAAACAAACCCAAACAGTTTATAAAACAAGTCTCATTATTTAGTGTATGATAACTTACTAATGAATACATCAAATGTTTAAAACCATCAATGTAAGAACCTCGATGTAAATAATAATAAGATAACTCGTAACCAAACCACGCGATATAAGCCGGTATCACTTGTTGGGTATACATATCATCTGATGATAGTTGCTGTTGTGCAAAAGCATTTATTTCGGCTTCAAATTGCTGAAGTATACCTTCTACATCTATACTATATTGGTTTGCTGAAATTATAACATTCAACAGTTTTGAGATTTTCTCATTCTCGTTAGTGGCGGATGTTGCTGCAATATATTCAACATAATCTTGAAGCACACTTATATCTCCTGACAACAGTTTATATACGTAAGTATTACCTTCTGCCCAACTTTTGAACAAGCTAATCCAGTGTTGAGTATCGTCGTCAGTCTCTTTAACCCAATCTAGATTAGCGTAGGTGTATGTATATTCTAGAGCTTGTTGATAGTTGCCTTGAGCTTCACAGACACTCGCACACAATAAATCGGCATAAGAAATGTATACAAACAAGGGACGAGTTAGCTTCTTAGTAGATTCATTACGCTCTCGACTCTTCTGTTCATGTTTCAAAGTATATTGGATTTCCGCTTTATCTCTCATTTTTCGGGCTAGTTCATCAACCTTGTCCCATTTACGTAAAGACCTATATACGTTAGCCAAATCCTTCAATGCGTCAAGCTGATCTAATTCATCTAGTCGCTCGACATAAGGCTCAAACAGTATAGCTGCCTTGATATTTCGGCTTTGATCATCTCCAATCTGAATCGTGAATATGCGATATTGACAGATGGCTAAACGTTCAGAATGTTGGTACTTCTCGGCTTCAGCTACGCCCTCATAGAGCAGCAATGCAGCATCATTTCGTCCCTGCGCTAATAACATTTCTGCAATCTCAAATAGTTTGGGTGAATAGAGTAGATTGTCCATGATGGTTCCCACCACTTGACGGATCGCGCCTAACTTGTCCAACTCCGCACAGCGAAACAAAAACGGCTCGATTCGCCTCATATTCGGTGGGGTGTCGATGATGTAGTTTTCTATGAATAAATCGTAAAAGTAGCCCTCCGGTAAACCCATAGCTTCAGTAATTAGGTCAAGCTGGTTAACAGACATAGACTTATTCCCCGTCACAATAGCGCTTACTATTCCCCTATTCATGCCTGCTATATGCCCGAATTGCGTTAGACTCATGCTCTCTTGTTTTAAGTATTTGTCTAATTCTGTTCGTATCGTAGGTGTATGCTTCATGCCATAGCCACCTTCCGCTTAAATATTCCATATTTTTTAAAAACTAACTTCATTTTTCACCAAAATTGACCATCTGTCAATATACTATGCAACTAATGTAAGAATTCGGCCTTTAGCATGAAACAAAGCAAAAAAACTAATTATATTTAGCATAATAATCCTACTAAAAAGACCTCAGCGTAGAAGATTGTCCAAAGTCACAAAAAAGCGCGACCTCCAAAAAGCTTGGAAGTCGCGCTGTGCTTGAGTTTCATAGAATGCTGGTGAAGGGAATTGAACCCCCGGCATACGCATTGATGCCTAATGCTCTCTAAAGTACCCTTCTCCGTCTCCTGCGTGCATGATATCTTCTGATTGCGATTCCAGTCCTCCAGAGGACGATATCCTGTAGTGTAGAATTATCCGCCTCCCTGTCTTTATCTCCAGATCCTTCATAGCTGGCATATTACAGCAGCCTACTGAAAAGTTGCAGACTAGTCTGAACGGCGACGTTAAGCTAACGGGTAGGATATTCCAATATGTAGCAAAATTGTACTAAAATGAGTTCGTCTAGGTAAACAAAGGTATCATCTTTTATGTGAAGGAGAGGAGTACGATTATGGTTAGTAAAGAAATAAGGGACATCATATTTCAGGAATATTTCCAATGGGGAAACCACCACTGAGACCAGAGGAATATAAGCATTTAGGAAGTTGGCAGAGCAATCGTCAACAACAAAGAAATTTATAAAATTATGCTACTCAAGTCTCAAGACCTATTCACCAAATAAATTTAAAATTGAATAGATCGTTTTACAATTAACATTGGTATGCGGCGAAGAGGGAATTTAATCGCCCGGAAAAGGTCAGTTGTTCTCTCTCCTATTCAGACATCTTACAAAAGAAGAGCACGTTAAATTACTCAGTCGGGGGAATCACTATTTTGAGAAAGCTATCATTCTTTATTTCCATTATTATGTTGGGTGCAATGTTGTCCGCTTGTTCTGCCATTACATCCACCGTGGATCAAGCGACTGCAGGCGTTACGTCCGGCGAGAGCAAAGAAATCGAAAAATACAATGCGTATGTGAGGCTGAATAACTTGATGACAGGCAGAATCAATGAGGTTCTGGTTCATTATTTCGAGAAGTTCGGAGTGGATACACAGCCTGTAATCGAGAAGAACTTCAGCTTCATCATGCTCGGCGTTGCTGAAACTGAGCGGGAAGTTATTGATAAAGCGAACGGCTATACCGCAAGCCAACCTGCTTTTGCGAACGCAGACCCCGTAGTGATCAAACTGACACCGGTCATCAATGATCTGTTGTCCGTCCTGGACGAAATGAAAGCCTACTATGATACAAAAGGCTACGTGGATGATGACTTCGCAAAAGGAAAACAGCTGCATACCAAGCTGGTAAGTGCCAATCTCGCTTACGAGACTGTCTCCAAACAATACTTCACGGCTATGCAAAAATTGGGTAACGAGCAGCGTCTGGCTGAACTGCAAAAACTCAAGGATTCAGACCAGCAGATCAGGTATAATGCCTTGAAGTTCATGATAGATGCCGAGGCTACGGCCATTGAAATGGATGAGCAGGGTATCACCGCCAACAATGTGCTGCAGCTTGATATGACGAAGTTTAAAGCCAAATACGACATTATGACCGCAGATCTAAGTGCGCTCATGACAATCTCAAAAGACAAGAATCGAGTTCAAAAAGAAGGGATTAACAGCTTCAGTATCAGAAACTACGTTGATTCAGCCACTGAGGCAAAAGCGGCTGCTTCGAAAATTATTGAACGCATCAATAAGAAGGAACCTGTATCTGATTCTGACCTGAACGGCCAGTTCCTGAACACTACGGATGGCACACCTGAGAATTTCAATTATAAGCTAAGCAAGGCAGTCGAACGATATAATGAAATAAATTAAGCGTATCTAACGATAGGGGCTGCGAAAACAAATACGGAGTTCCGGTAACGAACAAGCTCTGCCAACCATAAGGTTAGCAGAGCTTGTGCTTTAAAATCCTCCAATGGTAACTTGAGGGTGAATGCTATGATGGTGGTTAAAAGCTTATCCGGCACATTAACAATAAGATTTAAAAATGCTGCTTTAATTTCTGGAACCGCATAATCCTGAGAGTGTAAAAATAACCAACCTTACTTCTCAAAGCTGGTATTCATCCGAAGAACGTTCAAGAGCAACTTGGACATTCGTCTATCAATGTAACTCTGGATACCTATTCACATGTTCTTCCGAATCTCCAAGAGGCGGTGTTAAAAAACATTGGCGATTCAATTACAGGTGAGAGTATTAGCACTGAAAAACCCACTTTACTAGATTAAAGATTAGAAGAATGGTAGAAAAATGCTCACTCCAACAAAAAAAGCGCGTCCTCCAAAAAGCTTGGAAGCCGCGCTGTGCTTGAGTTGATAGCTATGCTGGTGAAGGGAATTGAACCCCCGGCCTACGCATTACGAGTGCGTTGCTCTACCCCTGAGCTACACCAGCAGGTCAGTGTAACTGACAACAAAAACTATTATACTCTTAGTTACATAAAAATCAATCACTTACATCAACTTTTTCAACTAGGATTTGGATTTAGTTCGGTAACATTTCCTGTCACGGTGCCAGATAGTTTCTCTGCGACGGAACGGAGCTTTTGGTGACTGGAGGAAGGCTTGTCACGGCGATCATCAATTTTGACCGAGGTGGAAACACGCTTCGCTCCTGACAGGAATGGTGCTTCGTGCAGCGCAGCGATGGCGGTGAATACATCGTCCAACGAACCTTCAATAATCGTACTCATGGAGGTAAGCTCATAGGTAATTCCTTTTTGCGTCTTCAACACTTTTTGCATCTGGGCAACGTAGTCGCTCAGGCTTGTACTCCCCGTTCCAATCGGGATCACTGTCACTTCTGCAATAGCCATCGCCAGGTTCCTCCCTAAAATTAAAATCATCGCTTCTTTAAAAATCTAAAATTTCAGTCCGATAGAGCGAGCAGCCTTATTTCACAAAAAAAGTTCATATGTATGCTGCTTGTTTCTGTAGGAAACATCTTTATCATTCATTGTACCGTTCAAACTGTCTCAATTCAAATACAGCCCGCGACTTCTCTGTATATTTTGATTTTCCATTCCTTTTCCTTTACGTATGGCTTCGAATGTTGCTATAATACTCCTTGCACTTATTTGAAATTTTAAGTTTTTACACACAATATGTTGGGTTAAATATTCATAACACGTCTAAATATAGTGATGTAGCCGATAAATCGTACGGGAACCATCTTTTCCCCCTTCATTGGCAGGTACATCGCTATTTCTATGTTATTGGATTACATACAGCCCCCAAATGCTGTCTGACCATCGCTTTTTTCGCCATTATCTTCTCATCATGATCATTTTCATGCCTATTCCCAAGTATGATTCCAAATCAGGAAAGCGAGGAATTAATCCTATGCCACAACTCGTAACCAAACCAAACAATCGCCAGTTGGCTTTTGACGAAATACGCATCTCCGTATATGCCGACCGTGTACTCAGCGGACTGGACAAGCTGGATAAGGATCGACTCATTCGCGGTGTAACTAGCAAGCTGCGCCGGGACGAAGTCACGGGGGATGACATTAGCAACGCGTTTGCAATGGCTGCCCTTGAATTGGTTAGTAAGGAAGAACCGGACTGGAAATTTGCCGCTGCACGTGCTTTGCTCACTTCCTTGTATAAAAAAGCGGCTACTCACCGCCGTTACAAATCCTATGCGGACGAGCCTTACGGCGCTTTTTATCCACTGATCACTGATTTGGTCCAAAAAGGAATTTACCGTCAAGAACTGCTCGACTACTATACCAAGGAGCAGATTGATGAGTTGGGCGATTCCATTTTGCCGAAAAATGACCTGTTGTTCGATTATATCGGGCTGTTAACACTGTCTGAGCGCTATTTGGCCAACGATTTTGACGGACGCGTAATGGAACTGCCTCAAGAACGCTACATGATCATCGCGATGTACCTGATGCACCAAGAGCCTGCCGACAAGCGGATGGAGCTGGTCAAAGAAGCATACTGGGCGATGAGCAACATGTACATGACAGCAGCTACACCAACTATGTCCAATGCCGGAAAAAAGGTGGCCGGACAGCTCTCCAGCTGCTTTATCGACACCGTAGACGACTCATTGGAAGGTATTTTCGACTCCAATACGGATGTAGCCCGTCTTAGCAAAATGGGCGGCGGCATCGGCGTATACCTTGGTAAAGTACGGGCGCGTGGCTCCGATATCCGTGGACATAAAAATACAAGTTCCGGCGTCATTCCGTGGATTCGCCAGTTGAACAATACAGCTGTTAGCGTAGACCAATTGGGTACTCGCAAAGGTGCAATTGCCGTATATCTGGACGTATTCCATAAGGACATCCTCGCATTCCTTGACCTGAAGCTGAACAACGGTGACGAGCGGATGCGTGCACATGACGTGTTCCATGGCGTATGTCTGCCCGATCTGTTCATGGAGCGGGTCGAAGCACGGGGCGAATGGAATCTGTTCTGTCCGCATGAAGTGAAGAAAGTAATGGGCTGGAAAGATGACAACGGTCGTCCACTGGGACTGGAAGATTTTTATGATGAAACCTTCGGTTCAGGTACCTTCCGCGAAAAGTATGAGGAGGCGTCACAGCATCCCATTCTCTCTCGTATTACAGTGCCTGCCATCGACATTATGAAGCGCCTGATGAAGTCGCAACTGGAAACAGGTACGCCTTACATGTTCTACCGTGATACGGTAAACCGGGCCAATCCGAACCGCGCCCATGGTATGGTGTATTCCTCCAACCTGTGTACGGAAATTATGCAAAACCAATCTGCAACTGTAGTGGAAAAAGAAGAATTGGTCACCAAGGACGGACAAACGCGCATCGTTATTTCCAAAATTCCTGGCGACTTTGTGGTGTGCAACCTGAACTCCATCCATCTGGCTCGTGCGGTTCCGGCAGGTGTGCTGGATCGCCTCGTGCCGATTCAGGTACGTATGCTGGATAATGTTATTGATATCAACAACATTGAAGTACTGCAAGCACAATATACGAACAGCCAATATCGCGCTGTCGGTCTGGGTACATTCGGACTGCATCATCTACTCGCACTGGAAGGTATCCGTTGGGAATCCGATGAAGCGGTAACCTATAACGATCATTTGTATGAAAAGATTAACTACTTGGCCGTCAAATCCAGCATGGAGCTAGCGAAAGAAAAAGGCCGTTATGCCAAATTCGAGGGCTCTGACTGGTCTACCGGGCACTATTTCACTTCCCGTGGCTATACAGACGGTACACGCGAAGGCAAATTTGTCACTACCTCCGAGTGGAGTGAGCTTGCAGAAGAAGTCCAACAAAACGGTGTCCGCAACGCATGGCTGTTCGCCATCGCGCCTAACGGTTCCACGTCTATTATTGCAGGCTCTACCGCCAGCATTGATCCATTGTATGAGCTGCTTTCCTATGAAGAGAAAACAACTTACAAGATTGCTAACCCTGCACCGGACTTGAACGAAAAAACTATCTGGTACTACAAGACGGCTTTCTTGCTGGATCAACACGCTTCGATCAACATGGCTTCTGCACGTCAGCGTCATATTGACCAGGGCCAAAGCTTTAACCTGTATGTACGGCCTGATATTAAAGCAACTGAATTTTTAGAGCTGCACATCCATGCCTGGAAATCAGGTATGAAATCGACCTATTATGTACGCAGCCGCGCACTGACGATTGAAGAATGTGATAGCTGCGCATCCTAAACTAAAGGAGAGAAGCTCTCATGCAGTTACAGAAGATTTTTAACACGGAAGCGCCAAATCGCTCTACCCGTATTATTGAAGGCGAAAGCTCCGGTATTTTGAATTGGAACGATATTCGGATGCCGCATATGTACAAATTGTATAAAGTGCTGCTGCTGAATCACTGGATTCCAGATGAAATCCCGATGTCCAAGGATGCGTCCCAGTTCCCTGTGCTGGATGCCGAAGAACAGCGCACCTTCAAAATTAACATCGGCCTGCTGGCTGTACTGGATTCAATGCAAACGATGTTTGTCGGGGATGTAAAACGCTATTTTACCGACTCGTCACTGGAAGCTATTTCAGCGATTATCGGGCAGCAGGAAGTGGTGCATAACCAGTCCTACTCCTACGTTCTGTCTTCTTTGGTGTCAGATCAGGAACAGAAGGAAATTTTTGAATACTGGAAAAACGATCCTGTCCTGCTGGAGCGTAACACATTCATCTCGGACATTTACCAGGAGTTCCGCGATGAGCAGAACCCGCAAACCTTTTTCCAAGCGATGGTAGCGGATTTGATTTTGGAAGGCATTTTCTTTTACAGTACGTTTGCTTTCTTCTACAATTTGGCCCGTGATCAGAAAATGATGGCAACCAGCCAAATGATCTCGTATATTCAGCGTGATGAAAATCAGCATTGCTACTTCTTTGCCGAAGTGTTTAAGCAGCTGTTGTCTGATTTCCCTGAGCTGAATACCAAGGAAAATACGGACTATGTCTATCGTATGATTGACCGCGCTGTGGAGCTGGAAACGAATTGGGCGCATTATACGCTCAAAGAGGTTCGCGGCATCGACCTGAACGAGCTGAGCGATTACATCAAATACATGGCAAATATGCGCCTGAGATTGCTTGGTATGGACAAAGCGTACGAAGGCGTAGATGTAAACTGTATGCCTTGGATTAAACCATTCTCAGATGAAGCGCTGAATGCGACAAAAACGGACTTCTTTGAAGCAAAATCACGCAATTATGGCAAGGTCGGAGATGACAACGGATTTGACGATTTGTAAGTCATAAGATACAGCCTTAGCTCGGTACTTACCGGGCTAAGGCTTTTTTCATGAGAATTTGCGCAAATACGCAAAAAAATCATGAAACATCTGAATAACTATTCATATTTTCCTATTTGTACACGATATATATGAAGAAAAAAAAACAAAGTAAGGAGCATATTATGAAAAGCAGCGTCAAAAAAAGAATGGGATTACAATCCAAACTCTACTTCATCTTGCTCATTCCTTTAATAGTGATTGGCGTCATTGTTTTGTGGACGACCAATCAATCTATCCAAAATGCTTCTCTATCAACCATGCAGCTAAACAATGAAACACTGGCAAAGAACACGGCCCAGTTACTGGACAAATCCGCAGTCAAGAGCTTAAATACGGATTCATCGGAGCAAAGCAGCGCGTATAAGCAGCTTCGGAACGAGTTAAATACGCTCAGGCTGCAAACTGGAATCCTGTACATCTATATGTACAATCGGGTTGGCAATGAGTGGAAAATTACGGTGGATGGAGCCGCATGGGACGATAAAGACTACAGTCCATTCGGAACCCCTGTAAGTTTTACCCTTAAAGAAACGGAGGAGAAATTGAAACAAGGGGAAACAGTGACTACAGATATTACAACGGACCCTGAGTGGGGGACGATGTTTTCCTCCTTTACTCCCATTAAGGATACTGATGGAACCATCATTGGTTATTTGGGAATCGATAGATCCCTGTCCTCTGTGACTGAAGTATACGAACATACCTTGCCCGAGGCCTACCGATTAGTTATTCCTGTTATCTCCATCATTCTAATCATCTCCATTGCTGCTATGATGCTGGTAACCCGGCGGATACTGCGTCAGGTGAGATTTATTAAAAATACACTGGAGCAAGTAGCCGACGGCAACCTTACGGTTACATCGTCGCAAGTAACATATGATCAGTTAGGCGAAATCAGCGGATTGACGAACAAAATGGTGGAAGCCATGTCGAATATGATTGTGGATATTCAAAGCAGTTCAAGTACACTCCAGCATGCATCGAAGAATATCGTCGTGACAACGGAGGGGACACTCCATCAGACTGAGGAACTGTCCCGTACGCTCCAGCAAATTGCCGATGTCTCTATTAACCAAGCAGAACAAGCGGTGGAATCGGTTCAACAATCTGACCGATTAGGACAAACGCTGGATGAAGTCGGAAGCCATGTGCAGCAATTCACGGATACAGCCCATCATCTCAATGAGGTTCGCAATCAGGTAGCCAGTGAGCATGAACTGTTATTAGAAAAAGGACGAGAAAGCGCCCTGCGTATCAAGCAGATGCAACGCATGTCCCACGCGTTAACCGAAAAATCCCGCGAGGCAGCTAACATCGGTCAACAGGTACAGGGCATCGTAAAGCAGACGCAGATTTTGTCCTTCAATGCATCTATTGAAGCCTCACGTGCAGGCGAAGCTGGCAAGGGTTTTTCTGTGGTCGCTCATGAAATGGGGCAACTTGCCCAACAATCCGCCATATCGATTCGTGAAATCGACGAAATCTTAAGCAGCTTTGTTGAGCAAATTGAGCAAATGGGTGATCAATTTGATGAAAACATAAAGACCGTCAATGAACAAGAAATCCAAATTTCGGTATGTCTACAGTCTGTTGACAAAGTCACCCAGGTCTCACAGGAAGTTCAGGAGTTAGCTGCACATCTGGCTCAATTGACGGCAGAGATGCAAGAGGTACGTCACAGCGTAGATCAACATTTAAATCACACAGCCAGCGCGGCACAGCAGACTGCCGGAATGACAGAAGATGTATCAGCAAGTGCTCAGAAGCAGGCCCTAGCGGTAAAAGAACTATCCGAAGTAGCCCGCAATTTGACCACACTATCAAACAATCTGCAGCGTCATGCCGACCAGTTCCGGGTAAAAAACGCTGAATAGTGAATATTATGTTGGATTCGATTCAACTGAACGAAAAGAAGTAAACTAAAATGGAGCATTCGCTAACGTAGCGAATGCTCCATTATTATGTTTTGAAAGCCGAGCAGAGTTCACCTTTATCCGAGTAGGTGCATACATATAACCTAGAAGTGTGTATTCAAGCACTCCAGACTCATATCCGTTCTTATGACGGGGGTAGCGCCGCTGTTTTCACCTGTTTCGTATAAGAAGGATAGCCTCCCGTATGCTGGAGCATTTCGATTTCACGCAAAATACGCGGCAAGTCAGCGACCGAGTTCATCACGATGTGGGCTCCTGCTCTTTTCAAACCATATACACTCTGTCTGCGCCGTTCCTCAGCCACTCTGTCTTCCGCTTCATGGCTGGTCGTTTGAGCTACGGTCGTCACGCTTTCGCTATGGTTCAAGACACCAATCGTCCATACACCGGCGTTCCGTCCTTCTTGCATATCGGCTGCTGTATCTCCTACTTTCACAATATCGCTCAGCGGAAATACCTGCAAGCGATGTGCAATTTCATAGATCATCCACGGATAAGGTCTCCCCTGCGAAACTTCACAAGGGGCAACCATACAATCCAGCGTATAGGGTGACTGTGCAGGCGTAAATACGTGACTGAGCATCTCCATTGGACAGGATGCAGTGGCACCTGACTGAATGCGACGATCCTGCAACTCCTGCAGCGCCCTGTCTATACCGATAGCAGGCTCAGCCCCTTGGATCAAGGAGCGGAGAACAGGGACAAGCTCAAGATAAATATGCTCAATATCCACTCTGCCAGGATGCGCACCAAAGCACTCCAGCCATTTTTTCCGAACCTCTGAAAGTCCCAGCACATTCGCAATATGATCCCGGATCGGCATTCCTCGCCCATGAGATACCTGTTCTTCAGTTACCTGTATACCTTTCCATCTGAAAATATCACGCATTCCCTGGGTTAAGCCTCGTCCTCCGGGGTCTAACAATGTACTTTCGAGATTAAAAATAACCGCCTGTATCATGCAATCCCCGCCTTTCCGTACCGCGGCTATCCGCAATCTTTATTTTGCTTAGGAACATGATACACAGCTAACGTAAACTGAAATGTCGTAAACGGTAAGCGGATTGTAATTGAAAATAAATTCCTTGATTGGTTGTGAATACCGAGTGTGATCAGAGGAGGAGTCGCAACATGAGACAGCCTTGGAATGAATTTAATTCCAAAATGCCTTGGCGGATGGAGCTTGGTTGTTATGCGCTGAATAAACTGGCCTGTGGAGGATTGGTTTTTGGTCTCTTATGGGTCTACTGCTATCTGACAGAGGAAGTAATAGGGGTTCCTCTGACTATAGCAGGCAATAGTGGTGAACTGACCGCGCAGCTGTGGGCCTATGGTTTTGCCCTTCCTGCCGCTCTTGTCGCTGATGCGCTATGCGATCTTTTACCCTGGCTTCGCAAGCCCGAGCAGCTCACCCTATACCTCGCTGCAGGATTCAGTGTCTTTCTCCTGCTAGGTTCTTTGATGTCGCCTGCCGGAACGGGCATTTCATGGAGCAACGGCATAGCAGGTGCAGGGATTACACTGCTGTATTATGGAGGAAGGCACTGGCTGAACCGTGAATATGGATTACAGATCATGCTGGCCTTCCTCCTGCCACTGCTGCTATGGCCTATAGGGCTTCAATAATGTCGCCAGCGATCACAGAGGCAGGATGCTGGCGATGACGTGCGGCTGTTTCTCCAGCCGCACCATGCAAATACACGCCAAAAGCTGCTGCCTGCGAAGCACTCAGGCCCTGAGCCAGCAAACCTGCGATGATGCCTGTTAGCACATCGCCCGCACCGCCTGTCGCCATCCCAGCATGGCCTGTGGTATTAACGTAGGCCGTTCCATCGGGACAAGCGATGACCGTGCGCGCTCCTTTGAGCACCAGCGTGACCCCACGTGTTCGGGCGTACTCCCGGGCATGGGTGATACGGTCACGCTGCACCTCTGCTGTCGGTATGCCCAGCAGACGAGCCATTTCACCGGGGTGCGGCGTCAGTACGACCGCCGCACTTCTCGGCTTCCAAGCCTCCAGCTCAGGCCCCGCCGAGGCGAGGATGTTCAAGGCGTCCGCATCAAGCACAAGCGGACCGCCGTATTCCTCCCACAGGCGGCGCAGCCAGCCGGTGTCCCCTGCAAAGCGGCCGAGGCCGGGGCCGACGGCCAGCACATCACGTGCCTGCGCGAGCTGTAGCAGCTCATCTGCGGAGTCGGCGTTCCATTCGCCGTCTCCGCCTGCTACTGCGGCAGCGAGCATTAGTTCCGGCGCGGCGCCAATGACGCGCGGCAGCAGCGCTTCGGGCACCGCCCACGTGACAAGGCCGCTGCCGATGCGCAGGGCGGCACGTGCGGCCAGCAAGCCCGCGCCGCTCATGCGCAGGCTTCCAGCCGCGACCAGAACGTGGCCGTAGGTGCCCTTGTGTCCATCCGGCACGCGGCTGCGGCTTACATCCACGTCCAGCGCAGCGCGCAGCGTGTCACGGGTCAAGAGCTGCAGCTGCACGCCGCACTCACGGGCAAGGCCGGGTGGAATACCGATGTAGCGTACCACCACATCGCCTGCGGTCCCGGCGCCTGGATATTGGACGAGCCCACGCTTCAAGTAGGCGAGGCATACGGTGACGCGCGCACGAATGCACGGCTCGTGCAGTGCACCTGTGTCGGCGTCAAGGCCGCTAGGCACGTCTACCGACACCAGCGGCACGCCGCTGGCATTGGCCTCGCGGATCAGCGAGGCGTAGGGTTCGCGCGGCGGGCCTTGCGTGCCCGTGCCCAGCAGGGCATCGACGATGCCGGAGGCGCCGCGCAGGTCGAGGGTATCCCGGCCATAGAGGATCACCGGGATACCCAGAGCCGCGATGATATCGCGCTGCGCAGCCGCCTCACCCCGCAGCGTGTCTGGCGGCTCGACGTACACAACGGTGACGCGTAGACCTGCATCGGTTAAATGGCGGGCCGCCACCAGTCCGTCACCACCATTGTTGCCTTTGCCTACGAGGATATACCAGTGTTCTCGTTCCCGTAAGTCATGTCGTCCTTGACTCCACGTCTCTGTCCGTATAACACCGCCATGTCCCGGTATATCCCCCGGCCCTGTGTGTGAAAGCTTCAATACTTCGTCAGCTACCGCGCGCCCGGCATTTTCCATCAAGGTAAGGGCCGGAATACCCAGCTTGTCAATTGTATAGCGATCCAATTCTCGCATTTCTTCGGCGGTCACCATATACATGCCTTTCGCCTCCCGTATGGCTATCCCTGCTTATTAATATCCAACTGTAAAACGGGAATTGACAAATTCCCCTTCTACTAACTCATCAATCAGGGCTACCGCATAATCTTCGACCGAGATACGGCTATGGCCTAATTCGTCAACCACCAAATGATCCAAACCAATACGGAACTGTCCTGTACGTTTTCCTGCTTCAATCATTCCGGCAGGACTACAATAGGTCCAGTCTACATCCGCAGCGCGGTACAGCTCCAGTGCATCTGCATGGGCAGCCGCCAGCGGCTTCACTTCCTCCGGAAACTCGGCGGTATCCATGAGGCGTTCACCGTTTTCTGTTTTCAGACTTCCCGCTCCACCAACGACAAGTATGCGCTCCGCGCCAGAACGCCGAGTTCCTTCCAGCAAAGAACGAGTCGCTTCGAGCAGTTCTTCCTCTTCTCCAAACTTGGGACCGTATGCGCTAATGATAGCATCGTGCCCCTTAGCCACTTCCGTAACGGAATTCGGATTTAGAATATCTGCTTGAACCACCGTCAAGTATTCACTTTGCTCCGTCACACGTTGGGGGTCGCGCACCGCTGCTGTCACCTCATACTTACGCTTGATAGCTTCCTTTACTAACGCTTTGCCGATTGTTCCTGTTGCCCCGAAAATAATAACCTTCATATTCACTGCCTTCTTCCTGTCTATAATTTACTTACTGTTATTTATCCGTTTTATCTCCAGCTTAAACCCGTGCAAGATATCGATTCGATGTCTCATGATCTTCTGTTGCAATTTTTATATTTTTATCCATACCGAATCTACCCTCCTGCTTGTATCTTGTCTATTTTACCAAAAAATACTTCATATATCCTGGTCAAAGGTATACAAGCCCTTGAAATGCCTGTGTAGTCTGTGCAATAGTGTAGAAAGAACAATGGAAGGAGGGATTGCGGGTGTCCCCGACGGACTTCGCGGCGTTAGTCGCATATATCTCACCCGGTCTGATCGCCTTCCTGCTGGCGTTGTCTTTGCTGGTATGGCTGTATGTTCACAGTGCAGCCCAGCTTCGAAATTCGCGTCAGCAGCGGCTGGAAGAATTACAGGAATCGCTGCGTATCTATGGACGATTAGCTGGTTGTCTCCAAACCACTACCCAGAACGGGTTCAATAACAGCGAAAAGCAGTACCAGAACGGACTCATCCACGCTCTTCAGGAAGCCAAAGCTGCTCCCTATTTGACCCCTCACCTTCAAGAGCAGGTTCAAGCATCCCTTCGGGAGTGTGATGCGTTCCGCAGAGAATTGCTTCTCAAATCACTGGAGCGTGAAATGAACAAACTCATTGAGGAACGGCGTCTTGTTCTGCTGGAATCTCATGCTCCGGGCTGGGGAACAGCATTGTGGAAGCTATTGCGTCCAGCAGCTGGTCCGCTGGCACTGGCAGGAATCGTCTGGTTGGTCACAAGGCTGGTTGTGGAACTGACAGCCTCCAGCCATGTTGATGTTAGTCTGCCCGACACTGCACAATCTGCCTCATGGCTCAAAGGGTATGCATGGATGAAATTCGTTTCAGGCCTGATCGCCCTACTGTATGTATATCGGCTGATGACCCTGCGCAGACAAAATGATCTGGACGTGACGGCATCCCATTTTCCAACAAGCCTGTTGTGCTTGGTAATCGCCGCTGTCGCCCTGTTTCAATGGATCGGACCGGAAGCATCTCCCTACATACTGGCTGTTCAGCTTGTGCTGTTCTTGATCGGCTTCCGACTTACCCGAGGTCGCTCGCGCAGTGATCGTCCTTATGTTGGTCATCCCGGCTTGATCAAGGCAGATGCTTCTCAACATCAGGATTTACGCGCAGCAGATACAGATAAAACGGCTGACTCTTCTTTGGCAGAAGAACATATCCGATCCTAAACACCAATGGCACATGCCTCTACCCGTATCCTGCCTGCAAATCACATACCATCACAGGACATCCCAACAACAAAGAAAGAGTTTATGGGGTGTCCTGTTTTTTGAACAATTTTTGGATTTTTGTGGGGTTAGGCTTGTGCCAATGATCAAGGAAAGGGTATATTGTTTATATAAATGTAAATCATATCGTTTTTTATGTATTATTATTGAAAAAAATCCATATATGTTAAACTACCATCAATTTATGATGTGCGTTAGAATTGGAGGAACTATGCAACTGGACATTTCTGAAAAATCACTTCCCGTTTATGAGGCGCTGGCCAGTGAGGTTCGGCTAAACATGATTGTTCTGCTTGCGGAGAAGCCTATGAATATACGTGAGCTGGCGGAAGCTTTGGGGCTCAGCAGTGCGATTATGACGATGCATGTCAAGAAACTGGAGAGAGCGTCCATTATTTCGACCAAAATGCTGCCCGGACGAGGCGGGGTACAGAAAGTGTGCTCGCTGGCAACAGACAAAATTGAAATCGCCATGCCACGCTATCAGCAGGATGTACGGCAATTCCATCAGACAGAGATTTCCGTCGGACACTTTACAGATTTTGAAATACAGGCGACCTGCGGACTGGCTACCGTCGAAAAGATCATTGGTGAATTCGATGAGCCTCGTTCGTTCTTGGACCCTGAGCGCTTCAATTCCAAAATTCTTTGGTTCAGCCAAGGATATATGGATTATAAGGTGCCGAATTTCCTACTGTCCAGCCAAAAAGCTGAGGAACTGGAAATTTCGATGGAACTATCATCCGAGGCCCCTTTTACCAATGATAATTGGCCTTCAGATATCACTTTTTTCCTAAATGATGTGAATTTGGGTACATGGACCAGCCCAGGGGATTTCGGGGATAACCGTGGTAAATACACACCTGCATGGTGGCCTGATTTTATCAATCAATATGGTCTCCTCAAAAGACTTCGCGTTACCTCCGAGGGTACCTTTATGGATGGGAAGCAAATTTCTGACGTGACTTTAAGCCAAGTGCTGATTGATCAGAAACAATGGAAATTCCGTATTGCCATATTGGATGATGCCCAGCATGTGGGAGGGGTTACTCTGTTCGGCACCGGATTCGGTAACTACAATCAGGACATCTTGTTCCGTTTGTACTACAAACATGCAGAAAATCATACCAAAACAGTAACGGTAGAAGCTGGCGATAGCAGCAAATAGTTTTAGTCCACTTCAAGACCTGAACACGGCGTTTTGCCCATGCCTTTCATGGGAAACAAAGCGCCGTGTTTTATTTTTTCATTCACTTATATCGTACTCTTTTGCCACGTGCTATCCGATTAGCGTACAGGTTCAATACACACAGGTGAAGGAACCTCCAGCACATATCCCGTTCGGGTCAACCGTCCATCCTCACCATGGATGGCAAAGGATACGAGGTTGTTTCCATCCTGATTCGCCACTACCAGATAACCGGACAAGATGTTGAAGTTACGCGGTGTGCTGCCGAAGGTTTCCACCCATTCAACCGTCCTCAGCTTGCCGCTGTCCAGATCGACATGGTATAGCACGATGCTGTCATGGCCGCGGTTTGACACATACAAAAAGCGTCCACAGGGCGTAATCCGAATATCGGCTGCCGTATTTTCTACATCTATAAAGCCTTCTGGCAGTGTGGACAGGCTTTGCAGCAATGTAAGCTCACCATTACGTTCGTTATAACTAAACACAGCGACGGTATTGTTCAACTCATTGGCGACAAAAGCATATGGACGCGAAGGATGAAAAACCAGATGACGCGGTCCAGAACCAGGTGGCAAATCTGTCTCACGATGGGTCACCAGTTTGCCATCCTCTGTCAAACGGTATACCACAATCTGATCCAGCCCCAGATCACATATCAGGGCATACTGTCCTGAAGGATCTGGAATAATCGAATGCGGATGTGCCGCATCCTGACGGTCCTGGCGAATACCTGAGCCGGTATGCTGAACTTGCCCCGACATGTCTCCTAATCCTCCAGCTTCCGTCACAGGGAACACAACGGCATTGCCGCCTGAATAGTTGGAAGCCAGCACATATCGTCCATCGGTTGTTACGGAAACATAGCAAGTATGTGCTCCCTCTGTCCCTTTGCGATCCAAAGGATGTAATTCCCCCGTCTGGGTATTCACCTGATACGCATACAGCTCGCCTCCTTCTGTTTCACTGGCAGCATACAGCTTTGTCCCATCCGGGTGTAGCGCGAGAAAAGAAGGCCTCTCCATCCCTTCCACACCTCCAACCATGCGCAGATCACCATGGGTCACATTCAAAGCACATACATATATTCCTCTTTCCTGACGAGACGCATAAGTCCCTGTATAAAATAACTGCTCATTCCGCTCTTCCATCGGCTCTCAGCTCCTTCTAGCTTTTTTTATCTGGCTTTTAGCTCTACTATTTGTCTTGTTGTAAAACCATCATGCATTATTACCCAAGATTCTGTCGTTTCATTAACGTTTCGCAATGTATGCAAAAAAATAGCCTCCTTCGGCGCCATCTGTGGTTCATAAGAACGTCACAGTTCACACCAAAAGAGACTAAATTTACGACAAGAACAACATTAAACCGCTGTGGTTTGCGTATCTCTGCTATTCCATTTTACAGCCAGCCCCAAACTAAGGATGAGAATGACTGCCCCAAAAATATATGGCAAATTGATATGCACATCGAACAATTTACCCGCAAGTGCAGGCCCCAGAATATTACCAATACTCATATAAGCATTGTTCATGCCGGCTGCAACTCCCTGCTCATCCCCCGCCATTTTGGATAAAGCAGTATTAATGGCTGGCCGCAGCAACGACGTAGCGGTAAAGAAGATGAGCGATACCCCGAGTACATAATAAAAGTTGCCGGAGAGCAGCATAAGCACAAGGGAAATCGCTGAAAACAGAAAGGAGCCGATAATGACACCTTTTTCGCCAAAACGATTCAACATCGGGCTAATGACCACAGCTTGAATCACGGTTCCGACCAGTGCTCCTACGGTAATAATGATAGCAATATCACGCTCATTGTAATGAAACTTGCCCGTCACGAAGAAAGGAAACATCGTTTCAAAATGCGTCAATCCAAAGGTTAGCGTGAATATCATAATCAGCAGCATAAAGTAAGGCTTGCGGAAAGAAAGGGCAAACTGTTTAATCACATTATCCCGTTTGGCCTTGACATTCCGAAACTTCAACTGTTTCTCCAGCGACAAGGTTTCGGGCAGCATAATCAAGGAAATCAGTGCAGCTACGCCCGATACGGCCGCCGAAACATATAAGGGCGTACGAATCGAGATATCTGCCAGCAAGCCGCCCACACCAGGACCGATCACAAAGCCAAGAGACATGGCAGCACCCAACAACCCCATTCCTCTACCGCGATTGTGGACCGTTGTAATATCAGCAATATAGGCCATCATCGGAGGAATCATAAAAGCTGCTCCTGCACCTCCCAGCAAACGGGAGATATATAGTATGGTTAACGATTCCCCAATCGCAAACAATACAGAAGACGCCGTCATGATTACCAAACCGATAATAATCATCTTTTTACGTCCGTATTTATCGGACCATTCTCCCGCTAACGGCGAAAACAGGAATTGGGTTAAGCCAAACACGGCAACCAAATAACCACCCGTTTCACCACTGCCTCCCAAGGAGCTCATAAACTTGGGAAGGATCGGAATAATGAGGCCAATCCCCAGCATGGCAATAAACATATTAATCATCAAAATGACCAGCGGCCCCATTTTCAACTGTTGTGAATCTGACATGTAGCGTTTTGTCCTCCTCAGGTTCTTTATTTCGTATACGAAAATCTTATTTTGCAACCATTCCAGCAAAACTCTTCATTATATTAATAGAGAGAAGGACAAATAACAATCATAAAATACTTCCGATAACCCTGAATCTTTCCTTTGGGCAGAACAGCAAAAAGGAACAACTTGAAATGGCGATGTTGTCCCTCTCATAACGAACGACCAGGATGAATTTCTGGAACGGTCTGGCGGTCCTACGAACTTTATTGTGGATCTTCGAATAGCTCCTGTATCATCTTTTCCCTGTTATTCAGAAATTGTTTCGTAATGATAAAATGATCGGTTTCCTCTAGCGTCCGGGTGTCAATCCCTTCATGTGTCAGATGATACAAGATGGAATCTGGATAAGCCATCAAAATAGGGGAATGAGTAGAAATGATAAACTGTGAGCCCTGCTGCACCAGCTCGTGAATCCGTGCAAGCATGGCCATCTGGCGCAAAGGCGATAATGCAGCTTCCGGTTCATCCAAAATATACAATCCTTGCCCTCCAAACCGATGCACAAAGGCAGCAAAAAAAGACTCGCCATGCGACTGCTCATGCAGCGATTTACCCCCGTAGGAATCTCGAATCGGTCGCCCTCCTCCTTCTCGATCCAGCTCGTCGATGTGAGTCGCCACATTATAGTAGCTCTCCGCCCGGAAAAAGAAGCCATCCCTTGGCTTTTCTACCCCTCTCACCAGCCGGATATGCTCATACAGTGAGGAATGCGTGGCTTGTGTAGAAAAATTGAAATTTTTAGTACCTCCCTCTGGATTAAATCCCCACGCGACCGCGATTGCCTCCATAAGCGTCGATTTACCTACGCCATTTTCTCCAATAATATAGGTGACGGAAGGATGAAATTTGAGTTCGTTCCACTGGTGTAAGGCTTTTAAGTTAAACGGATATTGGCTCTTGTCCGCATCTGGAGGCCATATCAGCTCCAGGCGACGTATAAAAAGATTACGGTCCCATATACTCATATCCAAATCAGCTCCATTGCCAAGCAATTCACTAGGTTTTCCATCATTATATTGGAATTATTTACAGCAATCAATCTGAAATCCCATTTCGTAACCCTTCTGTTGTTATTGAAGCGATTATTACAGGTATAATATATAGTAATGTTCATCGGGTATGAAATCTAAGCACCTCATTCCGTGTATATCTCATTCTTTTCCAAGCAGGTGAATCTATGAAATCTAATCACAAACCGATTCAATCTTTTAAAATCGTACAGTTCATAATGACCATCTACAGGCAGCGATTGACACGTATTTTGCTACCGTTGGCTGTACTGGCTTTTATTATATGGGAGGCCGGACGAGAACTAAAAGACTTTAATCTGGCGCGTATGCTTCATGAGCTGCGGCGAATGGATGCCACCTTTCTCATCGAGATTGGCTTGTTCTCACTGGTTGCTGTGGCGGCTATGAGTGCATATGATTACGTAATCAGACATCATTTCAAGCTTCAGGTCAAGCCTGGAACAACATTTCGCTACGCCTGGATCTCCAATACCTTTAATAATGTCTTTGGTTTTGCAGGCTTTACAGGAGCGGGACTTCGCACAGTACTGTATAAGAAAAGCGGTGTGCCGTTGGGTGTCATCACCTCTGCGGTCGTGTTTCTTTCGCCAGTCGTCATTACCGGACTATCTTTGCTGGCTTGGGGAGCCATTGTTCATCTGTATCCGGTACAGCCTGTACTGGATGCTCACCCGTGGCTTCATTGGGCGCTGTGGGGAATGGCATTGTACCTACCGCTATTCCTGATCATGCAGCGCTCCAAACGGTACTCCACATGGTTCAACAAGGGAGAAGGACAGCTTTCCTGGTCCACCATCTCCGCTTCCATCAGTGCTTCCCTGCTGGAATGGCTGCTGGCTGGCCTTACCTTTGCATGGATCGGCTCGCACTTGCTCCATGAACTGCCGATGCATGCTGTGTTCGGTATTTATGTAATAGCCGCGATTGCCGGGTTAATCAGTCTTGCACCCGGAGGGGTCGGGGCATTCGACATCATTGCCCTGCTCGGGCTGCAAATGGCGGGAGCCAACTCAGATCGGGCACTGGCTGTCCTACTGGTCTTTCGCGTCTTTTATTACATCATCCCGTGGCTCATCGGCTTGGTATTAGCCGCGCTGGAAATGATTCCGCGTAACGAGCGCCTGTCTCAGCTAGCTGAGACAGGTTGGGATTACTCCCTTAATGCCTGGCAGAAGGTATGGGGCTGGCCTGGTCAATTCCGGTTTTTGGCCGATCTAGGGGTATGGGCGCTTGGTAAGCTGGTACTCATCTCCGGCGTGGTGCTTCTTTTGTCGGCAGCTACGCCCGGTCTGTTATATCGGCTTCGTTTTGCTGAGCATTTGCTCAGCCTGCCCGTCATGCGCTTGTCGCATGAAATCTCGGTCATCATCGGAATTATGCTTGTCGTCCTGTCCCATGGAATCTCCCTGCGTATTCGCAGAGCATTACGACTGACATTGATACTGCTTCTGACAGGAGCTATTTTCACCTTCACTAAAGGTCTGGATTTTGAAGAAGCTTTATTCCTACTGTTTGTGGCTTTAATGCTATGGATTTCGCGTTCGCGGTTTTATCGGGTCAGTGCGCCGCTGAATCGGCACAACATTTTAATATGGGGTGGATTATCTCTACTCGTAACCGGGGCTTATTTTATCATTGGGGCAGGCTCCAACACTCCCTTTATGCGCCATTTGCATGCCAAGGTCCATCTAGACTTTTTTATGAACCGCAGCGATTACGGAGTTACCGCCGTGTTTAGTCTGATTTTGGCATGGGTATTCCTGACGGTATATTTCTTTCTTCGACCTCAGCGTAGCATCGCTAATCTACCCGACGAGCAGGAGCTGGATAAGCTAAAAGAATTTTTGGAACGGCAGGGTGGTAATCTCGTCTCTCATATGCTTTTTCTGGGCGATAAATATCTGTATTGGACCAAAAATGAACAGGTTGTCATTCCCTACGCTCGTAGCCGGGACAAACTGATTGTATTAGGTGACCCACTCGGTCCAAAAGAACGTGTGAGTGAAGCCATTCAGGAATTTCAGCGGTTCGCAGATCGGTATGCGTTAACGGCTGTATTTTATCAGGCCTCGCCGGAGTATTTGTCCATCTATCACGAGAACGGCTATCGCTTTTTCAAACTGGGCGAGGAAGCACTGGTGCCGCTGGAATCATTTACACTGACGGGCAAAAGCAATCAAGCGCTACGCAGCGCCAAAAACCGTTTTGACCGCGATGGCTACTCGTTCGAAATCATCCAACCGCCTCTAGAGGCGTCACTGATTGAGGAGATGCGTCAGGTTTCGAATATTTGGCTGGATGGGCGCAAGGAGAAGGGATATTCACTCGGCTGGTTCAAAGAACCCTATCTTCAGTTGGCTCCGATTGCAATGCTAAAGGACTCTGAAGGGAAGGTCATCGCTTTCGCTACGATGGCCCCTGCCTATGATCATGGACGGACGGTCTCCATTGACCTGATGCGCCACTTGTCTGACACGCCAAATGGCACGATGGATTATTTATTCACACGGGTCATTGAGTGGGCCAAGGAGAGTGGGTATACGACATTTAATCTGGGAATGGCACCGCTGTCCCAGGTAGGACAAAGTGAAAAGGCATTGCGCGAGGAAAAACTGGCTCGACTTGTTTTCCAATACGGGGGACATTTTTACGGCTTTCAGGGGCTTCGGCGCTTTAAGGATAAGTTCAAGCCGCAATGGGAGCCGCGCTATCTGGCCTATCCAGCTTCTGTCTTTCTACCGATCCTGACGCTGGAGCTGGTATATCTCGTGTCCAAACGCTCGGACTAAACAAAGGGCTGACAACAGGACTTTAATAAGTCTAACACGACGTAAAAAAGGGTGTTCCCCAACCACGAACGGTTGCAGGAACACCCTTTTATATTCACAAATCTTCTTAGAAGCTGCCTTTTACAACAACTTCAGAGAGTGGAAAACGTCCTGATGGACGTGCTGGCACTTGTGCCTTACCTACACTAATAAGCAGGGTTGGCAGGTAACGTGCTGGAATATTGAATTGCTCGATCAATTGTGCTGGAATGAAACCGCCCATTGCGCAAGTATCGTAGCCCAGAGATTTAGCAGCCAACATAATATTTTGTGCTGCAAGAGCAGAGTTCAGGATGGCTGCATCGCGAGCTACTTGCGAGTTTTGGTACGCGCCATTGATTTGACCTACCAATGCGTCACGGATTTCCGCTGGCAGTGCGCCTGCTTCTACCGCTTGATCATAAATGACGGTGTTACGGTTCGCTTCCAAATCACCCAATACGGCAATCGTAACGGAACTTTCCGCTACTTGACCCTGATTGTAGGCGATAGGCAGCAATTTTTGCTTGTCCGCTTCGCTTTCGATAACAAGGAATTTCCAATGTTGAAGGTTCCAAGCGGAAGGAGCTTCTATCGCCGCAGTCAAAATAGCCTCCAAATCTTCCTCTGGCAATTTAAAATCCTTAACATAGCTCTTTACCGCGTGTCTTTCACTAATCGTAGATAGGGTTTCATTTTTTGGACTACTCGACATTCTGGGCACACTCCTAATTTCTTATGATATATATCTAACTTGAATCCTCATTAACTTCCCAAACTACTGCAATTATAAAAATGATAGTTAGTCATGTCAATATGTTTAAGTATGACCCTGCACTCAAAATACAGTACAATACGGATAAAGACATACATATCGGCAGATGCCTGCCGATGGGACAAGACATAATGAGTTCATTTTGTTCTCATTTGAATTAAAAAAGGAGCGTTACTATGATTGGATCGTTTAAAAAAACAGATATTGCTTTGTTTGCCGCCTGGGTTGTAGCTTGTGTGGCAACTTTGGGCAGTCTGTATCTCAGCGAGATTTTGGGGTATGAGCCTTGTAAGCTATGCTGGTTTCAGCGCATTCTGATGTATCCCCTGACCCTTCTACTCGGGATCGCCTATTTTCGAGGGGATTCGGGGATACGCCGTTATGTCATGCCGTTGGCTATCATTGGAGGTGCGATTTCGGCCTATCATTTTACCATTCAGCGCATCCATGCAGCCGCCAAAGCAGCTACGCAAACTTCAACTTCCTGCGGCAGAGTATCCTGTGAACAGGATTACCTAAACTGGTTCGATTTCATCACCATTCCTTTTCTCGCACTGATCGCCTTCATCCTTATTATTGTAGCCATGGGTTATATCATGCGAAAGGAGAAAAAATCAGCTCAGGGAGAGGTACAAGCAACAGAACTCGCATAAGTATGAAAGAGACCCAATTATAGGGCCAGTGTTATCACCAAGAGGCGTATAATCCGCTTGCCGGGGGAGAGACTGTAACTAAATATATCCATTGCATATGTGGTATAATGTGAAAGGTTTGCAGTCTGTCCAATAACGCTTATATTCCTTATAGAGGGGGCCAGTCCATGTTTCATATTAGCACCCCATTGCTGCAATATGGCGCAACCTTCGGTATGATCTTAATCGCTATATCGGCTATTTTCATCCGTATGAAGACAGGTCATCGCCCGATTAATGCCAAAAAAATCATCATCCCTCCGCTCGGCATGAGCACCGGTTTTATGATGTTCGTGGTGCCGGAAGTACGGGTTCCCTGGCTTTGGGCGCTGGGCGCTTTTCTGGTCGGCTGGTTTATTTTTTCTTACCCGTTGATCCGCAGCACCAAATTTGAGTTGCAAGAAGGGCTGGTTTTCGTGCAACGCTCACGTACCTTCTTCTTTATCCTATTCAGCCTGCTGATCGTCCGATTGCTGCTGCATGAATTTATTCAGCATTACATTACCATTCCGCAGACAGCAGGGCTATTTTTCATCCTAGCCTTCGGCACCTTGTTACACTGGCGGCTCCGTATGTATTTTCAATATCGTCAATTCGTTCCGGACGAGACAGAAGTCCGCATCTGACCAACGGTTTTTTAACATGCTTGCTAGCATATTGCTGTATAGACCAAAAAAGGACACGTTCTCCCAGCCAGGAGGCCGTGCCTTTTTGGTCTTTTCGTCTTTTTAGTCTATCGGAGGCTACATTTCCGCCTTGCCCGGACGCCGGGCGCTAGGCACTTACTGGGAGCTTTCTTTTGTAAACAGCGTGCTGCCGTTTATGTTGTTCTGCGGAGCATAAGCGCCGTCCCAGGTGATAAAGAAGCTTGCTCCGGTGTAGATTACATTCAGGGCCTTGTTCCAAAGCGAATAATCGAATTCCTTGAGCTGATTATTGTTGCGATCCACATGGTCGCCACCCACGGCTGGTCCAATTTCGCAGAAGCCATAAGTTTTTCCAAGTCCTTTGATGTCATTGTAAGCCATCTTAATTTCATTGTCATTGGACGGATCGTCGCTGTAAGCGTCGATGCCAATCCAGGTGACATAGCTGGAGCCGGGGTAATAAGCAGCCGCGTTGGCTCCTTTATTTGGAGCATAGACAAAATTGACGTTGGACATGCCATTGGTCGTCACAATGTAATTGTACAGATTGATGTACAGGTTCTTATAGTCCGTCGTGTTCTTGTCTCCCCACCAGAACCAGCCTCCGTTCATTTCATGGAAGGGTCTGTAGTAAACGGGGGATGAATTAAACTTTTGCAGGCCGGTCACGACATTGTCAACCTGGGCCTTATAATTTTGCAGCCATGCGGGGCTGGACGAATTGATGGATGAAATGTCTGTATTAGCCAAGATCTCGAAATCGGAATCAGACATCGGGGCGTTTACATTTCCACCCTGGGGATTGGGCATGTGGGTGGAAACGGTGACGATTTTCCCCAAGGCTTGGATGGCGGAGGCGCTATTGGAAGTAATGGAGGCTGCATCGGTTCCCCCCTGGTTCCAGTTCAGCAGATCATAGGAGACGATGTCAGGGTTGTAGGTCCAGACAGGACTGGTGTTTACACTTCCGTCATAGCCCAGGAACATGCCAGTATAGTTGATATTGCTCTCCGCGCCTGCCGTCATTGGTAGCGAGAATAATAATGCAGCCCCGGTCAGGGCGCTGATCAAGCTCTTCGTTTTCTTGACTGAATTCATAATGGTTATCCTCCTGATGTTTATATCTTGCTGTTTGTAATCGCAAGACTTAAGATGTGACCGATATTCCCCTAGGACAATCTGACTCGCAACCTACATGTTTTTCGTTTTAGCGAGTGGATCTCCATCTTCCTAAAGGAATACGTTTTTGTGATCCTCAATTACATCGACATCAAGGAAAAAAGTTGAAATAGTTCTATTAGAGCAAAAAAATAATTCATATAACAATGAACAAACAATTTATGCAAAATGTGGTAGGGACTAAATGTGTAATAAAGGAATTTTTTTTCATTTCATTCTTATGAATTTGTTTTCAAATTATTGTTATTTTTGTACTATGTAGAAGATTCATAATCACACACTTAGCGTATCCTAGCGTCTATCAGAACTAAGCTGATCACTCTGATGGCATGGTGTACATTTCGTTAAAATGGTGGCCTGGCACTCATGAAATGAAAAAACCGATATTCGCCTTTTGGACAAAATCGGTTTTTGGAGATGAAACCATTATTCCCCGCATGTACTGGACCTTTATAGAATGCACGTAGCAAAAGGGACTGTCCCCTGGACAGCCCCTTTTCTGTAATATGTCCAGCCCATTCACCACGGTAGTCTGTATGTTTGCGGTGGATGCCTGCTTTTATTGCTGGGTCAAAATGATCGGACCCTCTGCTGTAATGGCCAGCGTATGCTCGTATTGCGCAGACAAGCCGCCGTCCAACGTGCGTGCGGTCCAGCCGTCCGCATCAATTTTACTGCGGTATGTGCCTGTGTTGAGCATTGGCTCAATTGTAATGACCATACCCTCTTTTAAGCGTGGTCCACGGTGCGGAGGTCCGTAATGTGGAACCTGCGGTTGCTCATGCATCTCTTCTCCGATGCCGTGCCCAATAAATTCGCGTACGACCGAGAAGCCTTCCGCTTCCGCGTAGGTTTGTATCGCATGGGAAATATCACCGATCCGGTTACCGATAACGGCTTGCTCAATCCCTTTATACAGCGATTCCTTGGTAACATCCAGCAGCTTTTGCGCCTGCTCAGACACATTACCCACCGCATACGACCAAGCGGAATCTGCCAGCCAGCCATTCAGGTTCACAACCATGTCGATCGTCACGATGTCCCCGTCCTTCAACGGTGTCTTATTCGGAAAGCCGTGGCAAATCACATCGTTAGGTGAGCCACAAGTTGCAAACTGGTAGCCGTTATAGCCCTTTTGCTCCGGTGTTGCGCCATGCTTCTTCATAAAGGATTCCGCAAAGGCGTCAATTTCCAGTGTCGTAATGCCCGGCTTGATCATTTTGGCAATTTCCCGGTGGCAAGCAGCCAAAATGTCTCCAGCTTTTTTCATATTTTCAATTTGTTCTTTGGTTTTAATGATAATCATTAAACGGTCTCCTTCTTTTCCGTGTTCGTTCCACTTTTCACTGCTTCTTTTTTCTGCTTCTATTGTAACGCTAAAAGCAGCGAAATGGAACCGATGTCAACTGATACCGTTTACAAGGATCTTAAACGGGGTATATAATATTCCATAACTTGTATACCAGTATGCAAAATCATTTCCTAGATAGGAGTATCCTATGAAATATCCAACAACCTGGTTACAGGGCGCATCGCTTGGGGAAAGGATTGCTTGTGAACTTCGGCTTCAGATTATACGCGGCGTTCAGACACCAGGCACTGTGCTATCTGAGAATCAGATTGCTGCCGATTTTGGTACCAGTCGTTCTCCGGTGCGTGAAGCCTTGAAGGCACTCTCGGGCGAAGGACTGATCCGTCTGGAGCGCATGGGGGCGATTGTCGTCGGCATGACACCCGGTGATATGGAGGAGCTATTCGATGTGCGAATGCTGATTGAACATTTTGTTGTACAAAGGTATGTACATAGTGATAATGCCACATTGGTGACTGTTTTGAATCAGATGATTGACAAAATGGAAGTCGCTCTCAAGTACAGGGATGTCGTTGAATTTTCTCTTCAGGATTTTAATTTTCATGAAGCTCTGGTTCTGGAAGCTGGCCATACCCGTATTCTTCATACCTGGAATGGCATGAGACAGCTAATCCTGACGGTCATGTTAGCTGCAACAGAACAACGATTTGCGTCCAACATCGAAGAATCACAAGTCACGATTCACAAACATCGAACCTTTGCAAACGCCTTAAATCAGGGGGATGCTCAGGAGTTGTCAGGATTTATTGAGGATCATTATCGAGATACCCGCAACGCGGTTAACGATAGCGTCCTGTCTCCCTACAGAAGAAAGACATCGTCCTAGCCACAATATGCGTGACAAAGAGCAGATGTACCGCGCTTTATGCGTTTCTCGCTGGCGCGGCTCTCTTTTAATTGAAGTTGTCGACAAGTATACATTTAGCTATACATATAAGAATAAGGAGGCATACCTTCATGAACACATTATTCGGCTTAAGCCATAACGCGTCCCTGCTCATATGGGCGCTAGTTACCGTCATTCTTTTGATTTTGCTGATTGCTAAATTCAAATGGAATCCCTTCGTTTCACTGCTGCTTTCGTCGGTATTTCTCGGACTGGTTAACGGGATGCCTGGTCATGAAGTTACTGCCTCCATCACCAAAGGGCTCGGCAGTACACTTGGCTCCATCGCCATCGTGATCGGTTTAGGCACAATGCTCGGTAAAATGATGGCAGAATCTGGCGGTGCCGAACGCATCGCGACTACACTGATGGATCGTTTTGGTGAAAAACGCGTTCATTGGGCGATGATGATCGTAGGCTTTATCGTGGGAATTCCGGTGTTTTTTGAGGTTGGTATTATTTTATTAATTCCCATCCTGTTCACGGTTGCCCGTAAAATGAACATGTCTCTGCTGAAAATCGGTATTCCAATGCTGGCAGGACTATCGACGGTACACGGCCTTTTACCACCCCACCCGGCTCCGATGATCGCGATTGAAGCCTTTAACGCCAATATTGGACGCACGATAGGATATGCACTCATCGTGGGCATCCCATCCGCCATTATTGCAGGCCCGGTCTTCGGCGCTTGGATTGGCAAAAGAATCATGGTCAGACCTTCCGAGAGGCTGGACGAGCAGTTCAGAAATACGACGGGGCGGTCGTTGCCTCCCTTTTGGATTACTTTGTCCACCATTTTGTTACCTGTTATTCTAATGCTTAGCGGATCAGTCGCTGAAATTGTAGACCCGGCCAATACACATCCGCTCACTGTATTTTTCAAATTCATTGGTGATGAGGTTATGGCATTACTGATTGCGGCCGTGTTTTCTTTTTTCTCGCTAGGCTATGCACGTGGTCTAAAGAAAGAGGACTTGTCCCGTTTTACCAGTGAATGTCTGGCACCAACAGCCTCTATTATCTTAATTATCGGGAGCGGTGGTGCATTTAAAACGGTATTGATCAACAGCGGTGTAGGTCAGGCCATTGCAGCGGTCGCTACAGGAGCCCATATGAATGTGATTGTATTTGCTTTTCTGGTCGCTGCGCTCATTCGTGTAGCCACTGGGTCAGCGACAGTCGCGATGACGACAGGCTCCGGTATTGTCGCACCTGTGCTGGCACTTACACCCGGCGCGAATGTCGAACTGGTCGTCCTTGCTACAGGAGCAGGGTCGCTGATCTTGTCTCATGTGAATGACGCCGGTTTTTGGATGATTAAAGAATTTTTCAATATGACGGTTCCGCAGACTCTAAAATCATGGACCGTTATGGAAACCATCCTCTCCCTGGTCGCTTTCGGTTTGATTATGCTGCTGAGTGTGTTAACTTAACGATAATGAGCTAATAACGGTAAGTGAAGGGGAGATTGAATATGACAGACACCCGATATATGATCGGCGTCGATATCGGTACGACCAGTACCAAAGCAGTTCTTTTCGAAGAAAACGGCAATATTGCCGCCCAGCACCATGTGGGCTATCCGCTCCATACACCTGAGCCGGATGCGGCAGAACAAGATCCGGAAGATATTTTCAAAGCTGTTGTGACGACGGTGCAAGAGGTCATGAAACAAAGCGGAGTGTCAGCTGAGCATGTACTGTTCGTCTCCTTCAGTTCGGCCATGCACAGCGTACTGGCAGTGGATAAGAACGGCAAACCGCTGACCGCCTCTATCACTTGGGCAGATAACCGTAGCGCCAAATGGGCCGAAGCGCTCAAACATGAATACAACGGACACGATATTTACTTACGTACCGGAACGCCTATTCATCCTATGTCACCGCTCACAAAACTAATGTGGATTACACGGGATTTACCAGATGTTGCGACCCAGACGTACAAATTCATTTCCATTAAGGAGTACGTTTTTGCCCGGTTATTCCACCAATATGTCGTGGACCACTCGATTGCCTCTGCAACCGGACTCATGAATTTGCAGCAGTTGGACTGGGACGAGGAAGCGCTGCATATTGCAGGTGTGACGAAGGAGCAGCTATCCGAGCTGGTGCCGACAACTCATGTGCTCAAAGGGCTGGATGAGACCTATGCACATGACATGGGCCTACTGAAGACGACTCCTTTTGTGATCGGGGCCAGCGACGGTGTCTTGTCCAACCTCGGTGTGAATGCGATCAAGCCTGGAGTTGTCGCTGTTACCATCGGCACCAGCGGAGCCATCCGCACCGTAGTTGATAAGCCGCTCACGGATGCCAAAGGGCGCTTTTTCTGTTACGCCTTGACCGAAAAGCTGTGGGTCATCGGCGGCCCGGTGAACAACGGAGGTATAGTCTTCCGCTGGATCCGGGATGAATTTGCAGCCTCCGAAGTGGAAACGGCCAAACGACTGGGACTTGATCCATATCATGTGCTGACCCAAATTGCGGAACAGGTACGTCCTGGCTCCGACGGTCTGCTCTTTCTTCCGTACTTATCCGGTGAACGTGCGCCCCTATGGGACCCGAATGCTCGCGGCTCCTTCTTCGGTCTGTCCCTGCGTCACAAAAAAGAGCATATGATTCGCGCCGCTCTGGAGGGTGTGCTGTTCAATTTGTATACCGTCATGCTCGCCATGGAAGAAGTCATCGACAGACCGTCAGTCATTCACGCCACGGGTGGATTTGCACGCTCGGAGCTATGGAGACAGCTCATGGCAGATATTTTTGATCAGGAAGTCATTATCCCCGAAAGTCTGGAAAGCTCATGTCTGGGTGCAGCTATTCTAGGCTTGTACGCACTGGGACGGATTGATTCGCTGGATGCTGTGTCCGGTATGATTGGTACCACTCACCAGCACAAACCGGTAGCAGAACACGTGAATATTTATCGCGATTTACTGCCGATTTATATTCGCATTTCACGTAAATTCGAAGAAGAATTCAAGGATATTGCGGAATTTCAGGCCAAGTCCCTACAATCCTTAAAATAGTGGAACCTGTTCTAACGCTGCTGCGTATTACCGTTTTATAAAAACCTGTCTATGTCAGTTGGGCAGGGTAAGAAGGAGGATTAGACGATGCTCAAACAATTACTGCACCGCCTGCTACATTCCACCTCTCATTCTCATAAGCGGCGATACAGCAGCTCAGACCGTTATTACGAACGTGAACGTGAACGTAAACGCCATTCTTCTTCAGACGGTTACAAGAATAGTCACAATGGACACCGATATTACAAGGATAAACGCCGTCATTACTCCAGTTCTTAGCCAAACAACAAGAAGTAGCGACGGAATAGAACGTAACTAAAGCGAAGACCCTTCTCATCTCAAGGGCCTTCGCTTTATTGTTGTGCGCCCTTCGTTATACAGGGCAACATCTGTGCATTTTACAGGAAATCGGTTATAACCGAAATTACAGAAACAGGGTTTTAGAGATGATCACCAGCAAAATAAACAGAACCAGAATTGCTCCTACAGAGGTCCATGCTCCTACACCATAACCCATTCCGCCTACTCCACACATATGACTCATTTACAACACTCCCTTCGCTCATTTACAGGATCATTGTATGTAGACCTGGTCAAATGCGTAAGGGGGGCATTCCCCCATTTTTGCGGCGAATGCCTGTTTATTTTCAGGAATTAACGTTATGGGTTAACCTCAAGCAGCAACAATGCTTCCTCCAGCTCTTGCATAAACTGTCGGCTATTCTCATAATGTGGCCGAATCTGAAAAAGACGCTCCAGCATATGACGCACAGGTGAACTCAGCTTCAATTCTTCCTGCCAGCTTGCCGGCGGTTGATCCGGCTGAGGCTCGTAACTGCTATACAGCATAAAAAGCATTAAATGTCCGACATCGTACAAATCGCTGTAGACGGCGACATCTTGTCGCTCGAATGCGCGCTTTTCCAGCATGGATTCGGTAAATACATCCTCCTGTCGCTCTCCCACCGCCAGAGCAAGACCAAAGTCGATCAGGTAAGGCTTCCCCTCACGGTGAATCACATTGGGAATGCGGATATCCCGATGGATATAGCCCCGTTCATGTACATGCAGAACTCGCTCCATTAACTCCAAAATGTAGACAACGCATTCCTGTTCTGTAAAGGAACGCTCCTGTTCAAATATAAGCTCCTCCAGCGTCATGCCGGAGATGTATTCCATGACCACAACTATTCCGTTCGAATGTTCGACACTTTCCAGTAGCTTCGGAATATTGGGGTGTTCCATCTGCCGCATAATATGAGCCTCGCGCTGCAATAGCTGAACTGCCTTCGCCCGTTTGCTCGGTCTGGGCAATTTCACCGCCACCTCTTGTCCGCTGTGCCGATCCAAACAGAGATAGGTCAGACCATAGCTCCCCATGCCTAAAAGCGAACGAACATCATAACGTCCGCTCAGTAAATCGCCAGGCTGTTTCGGATAATCCAACCATGATTCATATGCGTTCCGCAACCATGCAAACATACTTATATCCTTTCCTCTACATGCCGCAGCAACGTTTCTTATGCGGCTTGTTCTCGTATTCTTGTATTCCGTTATTATACCATCCACGATAAAAGACCATCAGTCCCGGAAGGTCTGATGGTCTTTATCAGAAAAGATGCTGGCTATGCCTCTCTGCGTCTGCGTGGTGTCAGACCAAGCCAGGACAACAACGAACTGCGCGATTTTCGTTGTCTGCCCTGGTAGGTACGCAAATTCGTAATTAACTGCCGATCCCGTTCTTCCTCGACCCTCTCTTTCATCCAACGTTTATGGTCCTCCAGTTGGTTTGATAAGCTAACATTTTTCTCCACCAAACGACTATGCTCTGCTTCCAGTTCCTCCAAACGGCTCCGCATTTCCAACAAAGCGTTTTGCACCATGTCCTGCATCTGCGCCAGTTCTTGTGGCTCTACGGACTCCTGTGTTTGTACAGATACAGGCGCTTGCTTCAATCTATACTCAATAGTTGATGCCAAAGTCTGGAACTCTTCCTGCAATTGTAGCTGCATGGGTTCTTCTGACAGTGTCTGAGCATTCATTTCATCCTGTAACTCTGTCAGTTCAACTGTAGCAGCGACTTGAGCCTGCATGACCGTCTCTTCCCTGCCTTCAGCCGCCGCCATTATTTCTTCCCAGGTTGCGGTCAGTGACTCAGCATCCGAGATGGGTGGCAAGCGGAATTCTTCATCCTCCATTGGAAAGGGAGCGGTCACTCTCTCAAGCACCACCTGAACCGCCTGCTCCATCGTCATATGCTGCTCACGCAACGCCCTCCGCATCACCTTCAAGCACTCAACATCCTCAGCACTGAACATTCTTGATTGATTCGCGGAACGCTGAAACACATACCCCTGCTCCTCCAGCGCCGCTGCATATTTACGAAGGGTACTCGCCCCGATTCCCAACTGTTTTGCTGCTTCCGTCGTCGATTTGATTTCTTCCATTTAATCATTACCTCCCCGGATGGTATGGAAAGAAATAAGCTTGTATATGTAGAATTCGCGAAATCCATTGGAAACCCTTTGGCAAAAATGTTCTAATATTGCAGACTGCTAAGAACCTTTGTCATAACGGAATCTTTGTAGAAATACAAGAAACGACATTGCAGAGAATACTTCGTTCTATGTACACTAAAGACTCTTTAAAGAGCATCACATAAATGTCATACTTTTATAATTCCTATGGCACTATTCCTTCCATCAACATAGTTCATGTTATAATTTATACAGCGATCACCTTAAATATAAATTGAAATGTACTCTCCTACCTTCCAGTAAAAGTATTGATAATTTACGTTCATTCTTCAATTAATCGCAGAAAGACACCTATTTCACAGTTCATTTTTAATTTTCCGGAATGGAGACAAAAAAATGGATATTTTCAAAAGATCAGCAATATGTTATGTTATGTAACGTAAAATGGATTTCAGGCATAATTTGTAGCATATTAACGTTCGCTGGAACGAGGAGGCAACATAGATGAAGGGGAAGGCAAGGAAAGTAGCTATTGTCGGCGCGGGAATGGTCGGTTCGAGCTGTGCCTACTCAATGGTTAATCAGTCCATTTGTGATGAAATCATGATGATTGACCGCACGTATGATCGGGCTTTGGCCCATGCACTGGATCTGTCCCATTGTATGGAGTTTACGTCCACACGTACTAAGGTACGTGCAGGCACGTATGCAGACTGCACGGATATGGACGTGGTGATTATAACGGCTGGAGCCAACCCTAGACCAGGTCAAGACCGCCTGTCTGTACTGGACGACGCAGTGCTTATCACCAGAGAGATTGTAACAGCGATTATGGAGGGTGGCTTCGACGGTATATTCGTCATTGCCGCTAATCCTGTCGACATTGTAACGTATATGGTACAAAGTATATCCGGTCTGCCGCGCAACAAGGTGATCGGCACGGGCACCTCTATCGACTCGTCCCGGCTCAAGACGTTGCTTTCTGAGGTGTTTTCCATAGATCCACGCAGCGTACAAGGATATGCTCTTGGCGAGCATGGCGAATCCCAATTCGTTGCCTGGTCACACGTAACGATTGGCGGTAAGCCGCTTTTACACATTTTACGGCAGCATAAGGAACGATTCAGCCACGTCGATCTGGACGACATTGCCCGTAAAACCAGGGATGCAGGCTGGGAAATCTTCACCCGCAAAGGCGCCACTTATTTTGGTATTGCCAATGCTCTGGCATACATTACCCGTTCCATTTTAAATGATGATGGTAAAATTATAGCGGTCTCTGCTGTATTGGACGGCGAGTACGGGCACACCCATGTCTGCACAGGCGTTCCAGCGATTATCGGCAGCGGAGGAATTCAAGAGGTCATCGAGTTGGAACTAAGTCCAGAGGAACAAGCGAAGTTCGACGCCTCTTGCCACTTTATCAGCAATAATATCCGTGCCATTTCAGACTTAGTGTAAACCAATAGCACAGAAAAAAACTCCTTACCCTCATTGAGGATAAGGAGTTTTTGCAATCCCCGTATTTCGCCCTATATCTCTTTATAACGAAATACCGTCAGTCCCGCCAACGTAAATACGACAAAGCTGCCCATTATAACCGTCAATAGTGTATCAGTTGGCACCATGAACGCCCCAAAGTTGTCTCTTCCACTCGGCATCATCGCCAATAAAGGCTGTGTCCATGGATAGTACGGACCGTAGGTTTGAGAATTGGCGACCAGAATATTCGGCACGGTGAACACAAAATTCAACGCAAGCGGTGCGGCAAAGCTGGACCACAAGAAGGATACCATCAACTGCAACGCAGCCAGCGGCAGGCAGGCTACCCAGCCTGCGAGCAGACTTTGAGCGATCACAGCCCAAGGAATCGGTCCGTTCATCCCCTGCACAGCTCCAACACTCAGCAACGCTCCCCCGAACAGTAGCTGGGTCAATCCGACCAAGGCCATAATGATAGTCAGCTTAGCTGCGTACAGACTGGTGCGGGACAATGGCAATGACATCAGCTGCTTCCAGCCGCCGCCCCCATGCTCGAAACGGCAGACCAGAGACCCAAACACGGCCGTCAGCATCGGCAGGAACAGCAGCGCATGAACTGTAAGCATGGCTGACAACAGCAACAGCCAGTTCCCTCCCGGATTCGCCAGCAAACCAATCAGGACGGCAATCGCCGGGCTGACGAGCGCGAGCAGCCAGACGGGCGATTTCGCCATTTTCAACCGTTCAACAGAAAGTAACCGTGCATATCCTCCGAACATTACGCCACATCCTTTCGGCTAAAATGGGCCGCTGTCAGCAGGCTGAGAAGCATACCCGTTCCGCACCCGACGGACGCAAACATCCACGCTTGAGGTGCAACCCAGGCGAATTGAGGCCAGGCCAATGGAAACCATTCGGACAACTGTGAAGCAAACAAGCTGCCAATGCCTAACGTAATGCCCAGTGTTACAGGTAGCGCTTGATTATGGAATGTGACTGTTAACCACAACAATAATACGAGCATAGGCAACGTGCCGCCTAAGGGCCAAAATCCGAGTCGTAGCAGTTCTCCTACGGGTGCAGGTTCTCCCCCGAAGCCAAGGATCATTCCCAACACCCAAGTCCCTACCGTCAGGAGTAGACAGGACACACACAGCATCCCAATCGCCAACGTCAGCTTGGCCATATAGACGCTGAATTTGGAAATCGGCAAGGCCAGCAACTGCTTCCATGAGTTAGATGTATGCTCCACATTCGCCAACATGGAAGCCACCATAGTAGCTCCTAGCACCAGCGCAAGGGGTACAAAAAGAGCGATGTTATCCATCAAAACTTCCCACAGATGACCCTTGTTACGCGGAATCAGATAGTCATATCGAAGTCCAAAGTTGAGCGCCTGCATGGCCACCAGCCCAAGGGGACCGAGGAACACCAAGAACCAGATTCCCTTTCTGCGTGCTTTGAGCAGATCCGCCGTGAGTGCTCGCAGCATCATAAGGAAGCCCCTCCTTTGCCCACCACCTGCATGAACATATCCTCCAGCGATTTGCGGCGTTCCTCCACACGGTATACGGCATGCGTATTTTCGACCAATCTTCTGACCAGCAGCGCAACAGCCGCATCATTCATGTTCTCGAACTCCAGCGCCGATCCGTCCTTCACCGAATGGTAGCCCTGCTCACGCGCAATCAATTGGGCTGCTTCCGGTTCCGACACGACGATCCGAATTCCGCCCGCGGATTCCTGACGGAGATTATGAATCGTGTTTTGAAAGACCAGCTCTCCTTCACGAATAATACCTACGGTATTCGCCATATGCTCTACCTCGCTCAACAGATGGCTGGATACCAGTACGGTGATCCCCCGTTGCTTGGGCATCGCCTGAATCAATGTGCGCATTTCCTGAATACCCTCCGGGTCCAAACCATTCGTAGGCTCATCCAAAATGAGCACTTCTGGATTCCCAAGCAGGGCTGCTGCAATACCAAGTCTCTGCTTCATGCCCAGCGAGTAGCCTTTGACTGGACGTTTGGCATGCTTGGTCAGTCGGACGACCTCTAACACTTCCGCAATGTTTTGCTTGGGTACATTCAAAATACGGCGAATGGCCTCCAGATTTTCAATGGCGTTCAAATGACCATAATACGAAGGATACTCCACCAACGAGCCGACTTTACGCAAAATATCAAGCTTATGTCTGCGAATATCTTTGCCGAATATACGGATCGTTCCTCGAGTTGGGCGAATAAGTCCAAGCAGCATGCGGATCGTTGTCGTTTTCCCTGCTCCATTTGGACCCAGAAATCCGTAAATATCTCCCCGAGCTATTTTCAGGTCCAGCTGATTAACCGCCGCGCGGCCTTTGTATATTTTGCTGAGACTGTTCGTTTCAATAATGTATTCGTTCAAGTTCCTCACCTCGACACCTATCGTAACGTGCCAAGTTTAAAGCCAAGGGAACTCTGAGTTTAAGTTTTGTTTAAAAAACGGATTCGGGTCCCGGCTGATGAACTGAAAATCTCCCTCTCCAAATTCATTTCGCGAGCCAGCAGTTCTGTAATCGCCAACCCAATCCCGGCTCCTTTTTCACTGGACTGTTGCTCCATACCAGGCCCTTTATCTGTGATAACCAATGCCTCTGTCCCATTATCCTTCTGGACTTGAACACCAATATATCGGCCTGAGGCAGCATGGCGAACTACATTTTGAAAGAGATTGTCCAGCAGACGACGGAAGCCTTGCTCATCGACATTCCACACCATACTATGCTCAGGCAGGTCGATATCCACTTCAAAGCCCTCCTTCTCCCACACCGGATACCAGCTGGCTACACACTCCCGCACTAGCCGCAGGATATCACGCGGTGTGTTATTCATGGTGTATTTGCCACTGGATAGGAGATTATAGGTCAGCAAGTTGTCGATCAGACTCCCAAGGTCCTTTAGCTTGTTTTCCATTAGTGTAATCGACTGTTTCCCTCTGCTGCTGAGATTTTCACCATCTAGTGTATACAGATGGCTACGCACGACCGTAAGCGGCGTCCGAATATCGTGTGACAGATCCGCGACCAGTCTCTTCCGTAGCTCTTCCTCCTGACGCTCACGTCCCCGACTCTCTGCCAACTGCTCGACCATCTGATTAAATGCTTCTTCCAGCTTGCCGATTTCATCCGGGCGTCCATTGGCAACAAGAATAGGCAAGCCGTCCTCTCCTCGCTGCGACATGGCGGCCTGAAGCTGCAACAGTCTACGCCGAATGTCTCCAAAAAACAGAAGAGATACGGATATAAAAGCGCCCAAAATCAATACAATAAAAAAGAAATAGTACATCAACATACTACTATCAGTAGGTGGCTGTTCAAAGAACGAACGAGGCACTTTTAATACCATATAGCCCTGATTTACATCATTCTTGCCCCCGCCAATAAAGGCTACTACCGTAAACGGCCCCTCATAGCTTGCTTGCTTCATAAAAGCTATAGCCTGCGCAGCGTTCCATTGTTTTGGCAGGTTAGGTTGGGTCGGTAACTCCAACCTAGTTAACCCTGCGGTATCCACCCAAAATATTTGGGATTTAGGGAACATATCTTGTTGTATTTTGCGCAGATGGACTGAGATTTGCTCTGGTGTGGCTCCCTTCAAGGCTACAGCTTCGCGATGCCAGCTATTTTCGGTATGGGTAGCAGAGGGATAGTAAGCGTTTTTAGGCTTGGACCCCGCCCCCCAATTGAATAACACGCTATATATCAAGGCTGTAGCAGGCAACACAATGGGCAACAGCATCATAGCAACCACAATGATGACCAGATAACGGAACAACAGTGAACTGCGAAACCGACCTCCCTGATCCGGCTTAGAGCTGGGATGCAGCCTCCTCCAACCCTTGCGCGTCCTGTTCATTATGCTTTCACCCGATATCCTACACCACGGATCGTCTCAATGATGCGAGGTGTCGCAGGATCAATCTCCAGCTTTTCGCGCAGGTGTCGGATGTGAACCATTAAAGTTTTGTCTCCGTCGATATATGGATCTCCCCATACCGCTTCAAACATTTGCTCTTTCGTCATAATCTGGCCCAAATGCCGCAGTAAATAAGCAAAAATGTGATATTGCTTGCCTGTCAGTGTAATTTCCTCCCCGGTATCACGGTTCACAATACGGTTATCAGGAGAGAACACAGAGAGATGCCCCAGTTGTAAGGATTCTTCAGGCACGGTTCCTGATCGGCGCAGCAAAATCTCCATACGTGCTATGAGCTCGTCCGGGTGAAAGGGCTTGGTTACATAATCGTCGGCGAAATCCAGTCCTTGCAGTTTATCGTCAATGGAGGTACGAGCAGACAACATGAGAATGGGAAGCTCCGGGTACTCTTTCTTGAGCCGTTTCCCTATGGTGAATCCATCCAGACCAGGTAACATCACATCCAAAATCACGAGTTGGCACGTACGGGCTGCCTCCACAGCCCCATCCCCGCTGCGAAGCCATACTACAGCGTAATTCCGCTCTTCCAAATACTGATGCGTCCAAGCACCGATATCCTGGTCATCTTCGATATATAACACATTTGTTTTCATCATGAGCACCTACTTATCGTTTTTCTTTTATGTAATGGGCATTATAGCATTTATGGTACATAACCCACTTAAAAAGGTTAATAACTATCTTATACGACATACGCTTCACATTTTCAAATTTGAATGCTTATGAAAAAAGGAGGCCTACCCGATGCTGCTGGAAGCAATATACCATCACCCGAAACGCAATTGGGCTTTTGGTTATAATGATGAAACGATATTTCTACGGCTACGTGCGAAGAAAAATGACCTGAACACCGTTCATGCTCTCACCGGAGATAAATACGATTGGGACCGCACCCGACAGCTTGTCCCGATGTCCAAATTCGCTACTGATGGCAGGTTTGATTACTATGAGTGCAGTATAAAACCTACTCACCGTCGGCTGAAATATGGATTTTTGCTAGAAGACGGTGAGGAACGTATTTGGATGAACGAGGACGACTTTACTACCCAAGAACCCGAAAATGCAGATAAACTGTTCCAATATCCGTTCTTGAACCCGATTGATATTCTGAAGCCACCTGCATGGGTGAAGGATGCGGTATTTTATCAGATTTTCCCGGAACGATTTGCGAACGGTGACCCCTCCATCAGCCCAGAAGGTGCAGAGACATGGGGTGGAACCCCACAAAGAGACAATTTTTTCGGTGGCGATCTACAGGGGATCCTGGATCACCTGGACCACCTGAACGATCTGGGAATTAACGCCATATATATGACTCCTGTCTTCAAGGCGACGACCAATCATAAATATGATACAGAGGATTATATGGAGGTGGACCCACATTTCGGGGACAAAAAGACATTGAAAAAACTGGTCGATGCCTGCCACGATCGAGGAATTCGGGTGCTGCTTGATGCGGTGTTCAACCATTCAGGGCGTACTTTTAAACCGTTCGTCGACGTCCAGGAAAAAGGCGAAGCCTCGCCTTACAAGGACTGGTTCCATGTACATAGCTTTCCCCTGAAAGTGGTGGATGGCATACCGACGTACGATACATTCGGGCTGGAACCGATGATGCCCAAGCTGAACACCGAACATCCTGAGGTAAAAAAGTACCTGCTGGATGTGGCAAAGCACTGGATCGAAGAAATCGGCATCGATGGTTGGCGGTTGGATGTGGCAGACGAGGTGGACCACGCCTTTTGGCGGGAATTCCGCACTACGGTCAAGCAGGCCAATCCGGATGCGTACATTTTGGGTGAAATGTGGAATGAATCGTCTGAATGGCTTCAGGGGGACCAATTCGATGCAACGATGAATTATCCGTTCACCTACGCGGTGAATGATTTTTTCGTCAAAAAAGTGACCGATGCCCAAAGCTTTGCCTACGCCATCGGACGACAGCTGGCCCGCTATCCACAGCAAGCATCCGAGGTTGCTTTCAATCTGCTGGATAGCCATGATACACCGCGCCTACTGACGCTGTGCGGGGGCGACATGCGACTGATGCGGCTGGCTGCTTTGTTCCAGTTCACGTATATGGGCGCACCCTGCATTTTTTACGGCGATGAGATCGGCCTGGATGGAGATGCCGATCCAGGCTGCCGCCAGTGCATGGAGTGGGATGCCGATAAGCAGGACCACGAGCTGTTCGACTTTTACCGCGAGCTGATTGCGCTTCGTAAGGGGCACCCGGTCCTCCGTGATCAAGGAGGCATCACTTTCCTGGAGGCACAGCCGGAGGGTGCCTCACTTGCCTACGAGCGCCGCAGCGGGGAAGAAGTGCTGCTCGTGCTGCTCAATCGTTCCGATGAGGATCACGTTTTTGAATTGGACATTCCTGAGCAGGAATGGCAATTAGCCTTTGGCGAAAGCCAGTGGTCCGTAGGACCGAAGGGACTGCATGCCGAGCTTCCTCCTTACGGATATGCTGTGCTGAAGGCAACGCCTGTGCGATCAATCAACTCTGCAAAAGAAGTCGACAACAAGACGCAAAGCAAGGCATAGGCTATGTAGACGCGGATGCTGATGAAAGTACCTGCCGAATACGGCAAAAAAAGCGAAACCACCAGGAACAAGATAGTTAACTTGTTCCTGGTGGTCTTTTTACGTTAAATATGGGCTTCTATCCAAGTCGATTATTTGTTTTTAACATCTGTTCTTACTACCCCAACGTCTGAAGCATTGATAGAAATGGGGTTGCCGCCTTGCCCTGTTTGAGCTGAAGAAGATTGTCTAACGTCCACCCTAATTCTTTTGCCCTTAAAGCCAGTTCGTCTCCTTTTTCCCAATGCAGTGGCCTCCTTAAGTCTTCATGGCTTCATAAACCTCTCAATATGACCTAACTGTGGAGAGATATGCTATATGCATATGCCGCTGAAGAAAACAGGTCTCGGCGAATATCAGATCATAGAGAAAAGAGGCTATTAGTACCCGAGCTGGCAAGCTCCTCCAAGAAATTGCAACGAACATACTAACAGCAAAAGAGCGGAACCTGCTTTTACAGGCTCAATGTGGCTTTAAAACCATCATTGAGCCTGTAGTGATTAATGATATAGAATCATTGCTTATATCAGCTATCAACAAGCCAGCAGCCTTTCATGACTATCGTTGAACGCTAGCAGATTCGCTTGTAGATGATTGAATATTTTAATCCGTAAAATTTAAAGCGTTTACAAGTTAAGCGGCAGGTTGCCGGTCAGAGACGGCTGCTTGACCGGATCACTTTACAAATTGGCTTAAGCCAATACACCAAGAGCGTATCCAATAATTCCTATTGCGAATAAAGCAAAAATCAGAGCTATAGCATTTACTTTCTTTTTGAGCAGTCTCATGCATAAAAAAGTCAGCAAGAGAGGTAACAGACCAGGTATCAATTGATCCAGAATCATCTGTATCGTCGTAACAACCTCTACTCCATCCGAACGGGTATATCGGGATACTTCGAGTGGTATATTCAGAGTAGTCCATTTGGATACGAGGGCGCCCATAACAAATAGTCCCAGGATGGAGGCCGATTCCGTAAGCTTTTGCAGTCGGTTTCCGGACATGTCGGACACAATCTCCGTCCCTTTTTTGTAGCCGTATTTCAGTCCGTACCACTTAGTGGCCAGGCGAATAACATTAAAAAGCAAGAAAAATAGGACAGGCCCGATAACGCTTCCGGACAACGCAATGGAAGCTCCTAATGCAGCCAGAACGGGGCGTAATGTTCCCCAGAAAATAGGGTCTCCTACTCCAGCCAAAGGTCCCATTAAGCCAACTTTCACACCACTTATGGTAGCATTATCAATCGGCTGGCCATTGGCTTTCTGCTCCTCCATAGCGGCCGTTACCCCCATAATCGGTGCAGAGATAAACGGTTGAGTATTAAAAAACTCCAAATGCCGCTTTAGTGCTTCTTTTTGGTCTTCCTTCTTGCTGTATAACCGCTTGATTGCCGGAATCAAGGTGACACAAAAACCAATCGACTGCATACGCTCAAAGTTAAACGAGCCCAGCAGGAACCATGAACGGAAAAACATTTTGTTTAAATCGCTTTTGGTCAACTTTTTTTCTTCCATAGTACCCCACTCTTTCATTAAGAATTTCTTTAGAGCTCTTCAATTTCACCCACTTGATCTTTGCGCTGGCTATATTTAGGATTGAGCTGGATATACAGCAGAGCCAGAACCGCCCCCATGATTCCAAAGCCAACCAGATTGATGCTTGTAAATGCTGCGATGACAAAGCCCAAGAAAAAGAAAGGCATCAGATATTTGGCTGCCATCATGTTAATAACCATGGCATACCCTACAACGACGATGAATCCCCCAGCAATTTGCAGCCCTTTTGTAATGACCTCCGGGATCGCGTCCAGCAAAGTCGTAACCAGACCGGTTTCTGCTGCAATAGCCACCAATACGGCAGGCAAAGCGACGCGTAATCCCTGAAGAAGGAGGGCTATGAAGTGACATAATTCAATTCCTTTGAAATTTGAAGATTCGGCATATTTATCTGCCAGATGCTGAAAGAACACGGTAATCGTTCTAACAAAGATAGTTAACACTTGTCCGCCAGCCGCAATCGGAATCGCAACGGCAATTCCCGCACCGATCGATTGGTGCCCGACAATAACCAATATGGTTGAGACTACACTGGCCAAAGCCGCATCCGGAGCCATGGACGCTCCGACATTCATCCAGCCCAAAGCCAACAATTCCAGCGTACCGCCTAGAATAATACCGGTTTTGAGATCTCCCAGGACCAGACCGATCAGTGTACACGCAACTATAGGACGATGAGTCTGTCCTTCATCCAAAACACTGCCCATTCCGCAAATGGCTGCAACCAGCGTGACCATTACGATTTCAAAAACACTCATGTTTGACCCCCTCTCTTATGCGTACGTGTTGTTAAAACTGGACATTTTGGAGCTTGTTAATCAAATTAATTTTAGGATCACTGGCCACTTTTCTAATCTCCAGTTCTATCCCCTTTTCGTGCAATTTATAAAATGCCTCTACATCCTGCTTGTCTACGGACACTGCTCCGGTAATTTGTGTTTTGCCTTCTTTGAAGCACATTCCACCTACATTTACCGATGTAAACGGTACCCCACCTTCTACAACCCGCAGTACATCCGTGGGATTGGTAAACAGGAACAAGGTCTTGAAATCGTTATATTTAGGATTGTTATAAGCTTCAATCGCTTTCGCAATCGTGACAACATAAGCTTTAATCCCTGGCGGCGCCACTTGTAACAATAAGGTTTTGCGCAGCGTATCCGCAGCGACCTCATTGCTGACGGCGATAATTTTGTTACACTTCGTTTCCTTCACCCACACCGTAGCCACCTGACCATGAATCAGACGGTCATCAATACGAACAAATGATATTTCCATACCTATAATTCCTCCTCTGTTTGTATGTCCCGGATGACACGAAAAGACTTCATTGAATCCTGACCCGCACGGATGGCCAGATCACTTAGATTCTCCACGTTCTCCAGCCCTCTATTAGTCAGCAGGTCTACGATCATTGGCAGGTTTACCCCTGTTACAATGTCCATTTTTTCATACCTGGCCACAATCCTACTGGCCGCATTATAGGGACTGCCACCAAACAAATCGACGAGAAAAATCAATCCGTCCGTCCAATCAATTGTTTCCAAGGCCGCTTTGTACTTCTCAACAAGTCCGTTAACACTTTCACCTGGTTCAAACGTTACACCCACCACATTTTCCAGATGGCCAAAAATCATTTCCGTGGATCTTAGGATCTCTTCAGAAAATTTTCCATGAGTGCCAACAATAACACCTATCATTTGTTTCACCCCCTCCTTGCATCCTTCGCCTATACTTATATGCAAGTCTCATGCCAAGATTCTGTATGATGCGATTAACTATCAAAAAAAAAGACCAAACCCTCGGCTACTCCGGGAATTTGGCCTTTTCTCACCAACTACTTATTATCCTTATCCGCATGATTAATACACATCCAGCATCGTTTTATACACTTGCGCCACTACTTGGGGATACAGTTATATACTTCGCTTAGGATTTCGCAAATATAATATTTTTCATCATTAGTCAGCTTAATGTTAATACTGGAGGCAAATATATTGCAGGAACGGTTCACCACATCGATTAATCGTTGGTCAAGCAAGGATACATCCTCCTGATACACTAGCCCTTCTCCAATGACCATTCGTTCCAGCGCATGAGCCGTATGAACAGCAAGCTGAACCTTCTTTGCATAATGGAAATCAGCCTCCAGTTCCTGTTCCAGCTGCTCGATAAATTTCATCAAAATCCCCAAAATTTTGTGAGGATTCAAATAAGTCATAAACTCCTTTAGCGTATCCTCACATAGATCTCTTACGATCACGCTTCCGTGTTCATGCATAACAGGCAACTGATTGTTGAGCAACAATTCTCTTAATGCCTGTTCACCGCTTGCCTCGATCAGTTTTTCCAAAGGGATAAACGGTACATTGAGCTCGCTTGGCCGCTTAACCCCAATCACCGCAAGAAGCGTATGCTTGGCCCGTAAATCCTTCACCACTTTATCCAATTCCCTGACCTTTGCCGGTACAACAACTATTTTCTCTTCGGTTAAGTCATAAACAACCTTCTCTACAAACTCCTTTAGCTTGGCGGCGGCACCTTTGCCGGAGGAACAGACCGTCACGATTACCTTATTACTGGTCTTTTCCGCTTTCACTCCAGCATTTCCAGTGTTATATCCACGAAAATCCTTCAAAGATTGATAAATTTCCTCTATATTCATATCAAAAATACTGGCCTTTCGCACAGCCTCCAACACAAGCGGGGTTGAAACCATATCGATAGTCTTCACCTTAATCCCGACACGTTCCATAATGGTTGCTTCAAGATTGAGCAAGGAGCCCATATCAACCAGCAGCAATACGCCTCTGCCATTGTCAATGTCCTTCACTTTTTCCACAATAACTTCCAGGATTTCTCTGGGGCTAACATCCAAAGGCATGTCTACTGCGCAAATATTTGAGCTCCCCAGCAGGCTGTCGACAACGCTAACGACACTGCTTGCCGTACTGTTGCCATGTGCAGCTACGATGATTCCCACATTTCCCTGGTGCTCCTCTTCTACCGATTTCAGAAGAATCGCCACATAGGTGGTCTCGGCATCGGGTACGCTGACTTCAAACTTGGACTCGATCAAATCCTTGATAATGAGTGCCAGTCTGTATTCTTCATCCTGATCATTCATCGGTTCATAGATTTGTTTACTGACATATTTTTTCTCCCGGATTCGCTTTAAAAAAGCACTTAAATGAAGACTGAAGGCATAAACAAACCTGTCGCTGTAATTTCTGTTCAATTCTTTTTGAGCCATCTCTTGCACCTGTTCAGCGAACTCTAGGATATTTCTGCCTACGATCTTAAGGATCCGTTCCCTTCCCCCTTTGATGTTATAAAATCGGTTATAGAAGCTTTTGATGTGAATATTGACATCTGTAGTAATAAACTTATTGATAAAACTGTCGTCGAGTCCTTCTTCTTTGAGCATCCCTATCTTGTCTTCAATCAATTTGTACAAGTTGAACGGCAGTTCAAAAGCGTCTACTTCATCCATTCCTTTGCTGCCTTCAGGAGTAATATACAGCGAGGAGTTGACCATCTCCATTTCGGCAATCTCCTTGCGGTTCTTCCCCATATTAAATAGACCTTCCTTGATATTTCCGGGCAAAATTTTAAAATCAAGTTCAATCTCTTCCTTATTTTCATGTATGCTGTTCAAAAATCCTTTGGCACACACAAGCTGAATGTTCGATTTCAACTGACCGATATTTCCATAGGTTACGCTGCCAATCAGTGCTTTTACAGTTTCCAATTCAACCCTAATAGGCTTGTTCACACGATGGGCTTCGTTTGCAAAGAGATGCTTCAGGATCAAAAACCTCTCTTCAACAGTTCGCTCTTGCAAGGAAGGAATGTTGATCGTAATCGGTATCCGTCTGATAAAGGTTTTCAGCATGGAAGAACCGGGATCTTCGGTCGTAGCGCCGATGAGCAGCACATTCGCTTCCCGCTTGCGCTCCGACTCGCCCAATTTGTTGTAACTGTTCGTGTCCATGAAATAAAATATCATTTCTTGGCCTTCTGGGGGCAGCCGATGAATCTCATCCAAAAACAGAATGCCCCCATCCGCTTTCTCGACCAGTCCCTCTTTCTCCCGATCAGCCCCGGTAAATGCTCCTTTTACATGACCAAAAATGTGGGAAAGTAGCAGCTGAGGGTTATTGTAATAATCAGCGCAGTTAAATACGATAAACGGTGCTTGCTCTGAAAAGCGCTTCATATATTTCCCATAATTATACATCAACCTAGCGAACATTGTTTTTCCAACGCCAGTCTGTCCCACAATCAGCGTATGTAGGCCCTTCGGCGGGTATAATATTGCCGCTTTTCCCTGCTCAACCTGGTTCCTCATACTCCCCATGAAACCAATTAAGGCGTGAAACGGATCCACTTGCTCTCCAGGCAGCAATATTTCATGAATACTGTTGACTTGGATTTGTTTCTCTTTAAGCTGAACCCGAAAGGTCTCCTCGATCACCTGCTTGTGCAAAAACTTGACGGGTCTCCCCTTGATTTTAATAATCAAGTCGGCGCGAAGTAGGCTATTAAGCTCCTTGCTTACATTATTTCTTAACATATTCTGTTGATCGGCTATTTCCGCAGCCGTAATTCCACCGCCGTCCTGCAAGGCCTCTACCGACAGTTTCTTTGTCCCATTGGCAATATACTCTAAGATCTCATCAATTCGTTTCACGGTATTCCCCCATGCTGACTAGTTCTTATTTAATTAGTATATAAAAAAAGAAATAATCCTCTACAAGAAAATAAACTGACAAGTTAATCATTAATCTGATACCCTTTTTATTGAATCTATCCAAAACTCAAATTCAGCCCATTCCATTCACTTCTTTTCCAAGATCAAAGGTTGGCAGTATAATTGCATAAGCTTCACGAATAAGCTGCATAAAAAGTTATTTTTGTTTCCCAGTAAGGAGCTGAGATAAAATAATGCGCTACGGATTACAGCAAGAGCAAACATTCAGGCTGGCTATGACTCCAGAATTACGACAAGCCATCACGATTCTTCAATATTCTTCGGTCGATCTGATGTCATATCTTCATGAGCAAGCAAATGAAAATCCGATCATTGACTTGGCAGAGATCGATATGTCCATCGAAAGAATCAACACAGAAGAAGAATATTCGCTACGAAAAAATGATAATCCGGTAGACCTTCTGGACTTTGTCTCTAATCCCGCAGATAATTTATATAGACATCTCAAAGCGCAGCTTGGGATGGTCCGCGGGCTATCCAAACTACAACAGATGATTGGCATGTTTCTAATTGGGAATTTAAATGAAAAAGGCTACCTTGAGCTGGATGTAAATACAGCTGCCGGAATACTTGACGTCCCCACCGATGAGGTTGAAAATATACTTGCCCTGATCCAAGGCTTTGAACCGGCAGGAATCGCTGCCCGCAGTCTGGAGGAATGTCTTCTTTTGCAGCTGCGATATGCCGGGAATGATGATGTTTACCTGGAAGAAATCGTGCGACATCACATGGTCAATCTTTCATGTAACCGCATACAAAAAATCGCGGATGCTCTAGGGATCGACATTCACATGGTACAACAAATGATCGATCAGATACGCAAGCTGAATCCTTGTCCGGGAGCGGCATTTGCTCCATATGAACGCCAGTATCATATAGCAGATATCTCAGTGGAGAAATCCAAAAACGACTACGTTGTGACAGTTAATGATATCACAGTCCCACGCGTCGGGATTAATCCTTTTTACCAAAGTATGCTTCGAAAGCCGGCAATGGAGGAAGAGAAACGATTTCTTCGTGAGAAGATGAATACAGCATTATGGCTTATTCATAGCCTTGAGCAGCGCCGCCTGACCCTGATGCGTGTGGCCCAGGCTATTGTTGATAGGCAGCGGGAGTTTTTTGAGCATGGCGTTTATCATCTGAAATCGATGACCCAAAAGGAGATTGCTGGAATAACCGGCCTGCATGAATCCACGATCAGCCGGGCGGTCAGTAATAAATACATGCAGACGCCCCGTGGATTGTTTGAACTCAAATATTTCTTCACCTCCGCCCTAGGATCGAAAGACGGAGATGCTACTTCATCAGAGAGCGCAAAAATGCGGATAAAGCAGATCATCGACAGTGAAGAGAAGCAAAAACCATTTTCAGATCAGGCAATCACAGAGCGGATGGCAAAGGAAGGACTAGAGCTGTCACGCAGAACGGTAGCCAAATACCGTGAAGAATTGGGGTATTTATCCTCCACCAGGAGAAAAGTGTATTAAAGCTTCAGCAAACGGTTGTGAAAACTAAAAAGCAGCGCTATCACATTCTCCCGGCTGCCTCCCTCGTAGAATCTCCAATAGAATAGGCCAACCAGTAATCTCCGGTTGGCCTATTCATACGACCTGAGCCAGTACAGCCGTTTACGCAGGTAGCGTCTGTGTTTTTAATTGCACGTATAACTGATGCGTCACCTGCTGCGGTTCAATACCCAACTCATCTTCCAGTATATTGGCGAAGCTTTCATAATGCTTTTGCGCAGCGGTATAATCGCCCAGTTGGGCATAGGCGGTCAGCAGCAGACTGCAGATATCGTCTGAGTACGGCTCCCGTTGCTGTAGGCTGAGCAAGCGCTGAACAGACTGCCGGGTACGACCTGAGCGAAGCTCTTCTCTCGCCAGCTCAGAAGCACATGCCAGATACATATTGCGCAGCTTCTCCCTTTTTGCATACGCCCACGGGTAATCGTGCTCCTCCAGATAGTTGCCACGGTATAGAGCCAACAGGCTCTCAATACGCGGCGTACCGCCGCTACCGGATGCAGCCCATTCGGATATTCCCCGCTCGAATAGCTCCACATCTGTAATCCAGCCATTGCGGTTCAAGCGGTAGCGATCCAGATTGTATTCCAGCTTCGTATCTTGCATCCGTTCTTTCAACGCCTTGCGAATTTGGTAAATGGACGTGTGCAGGTGAACTACGGCTTTGTCCAAATGATATTCAGGCCACAGCGCATCTAGCAATTGTTCTTTGCTCACCCATTCCCCTTCATGGTGTAGTAAAAAGGAAAATAGCTCCTGTGACTTTAATGTGCGCCATTTGAGTGGTTTCGTTCCTACGGCTTCCTGTCCAACCTCCAAAATTTCAAGTTTTTGAAAACAACGCACCTTGGGGGATTGCTCTGCCGCAATTCCCTTGCTGGAAGAGCGGGAATCAGCCAGCGTGGCTGCAATCCGGTCTAACGTTTTGGATAGCCGCCGGGCATGAACGGGCTTTAACAAGTAATCCAGTGCTTGCAGCTCGAACGCTTCAATAGCATATTCCGAGTACGCGGTCACAAAGACGATATGAATATGAGAATCCAGCTGCTGAATCCACTCGGCGGCCTCCAGACCGTTCATCTCTGGCATTCCGATATCTATAAAAACAATATCCGCACGTTCTGCCGCCAGATAATCCAGCCCCGCTTGTGCAGACGTATATTTGCCCATTACCGTTAACCGTCCGTCCGCCTCCAGCAGCCGTTCCAAGTAGGTTAATGCCGATCTCTCATCATCAATCAAAATCGCCTTCATTTGTGTCCGTACTCCCTTCCTGCTGTAACCATCCATCATGATGCTCTATTTACATGCTATCTGCTTTAACCATACGATTTTTAATTTCTTATATTTTATATATCGTATCATCGCGGACGCGACATTAGCTTTTCCGACAAATATACTGTACTTTTTTTATTCATCGGTATTCCGGGGTGTGATCGTTTCCGGCACACGGAAGCTTACCGTCGTCCCTTGCATAGGATTACTTTCAATCCGCAACCCTTCTCCATACATATGGATAAGACGGCGATGGATATTACGCAATCCCACGCTGGAAGATACATGATCCTCCGACAGCAGCTGTTCCAGTCGCTCGGGTGGAATCCCTACGCCGTCATCGGTCACGCTGACCACAAAATCGGTTCCATCCTCCTGTACAACTACGCGCACGGTTCCACCCGTTGCCCGTTGCATCACACCATGCCGTATCGCATTTTCCACGATAGGCTGAATGCTTAATGGCGGGATAAGCGACCGGATGTTCCTCCCTACCTCTATGGTCACCTGCAAACGTTCTTCAAATCGCGCTTTTTCCAGTGCCACATACGATTCTACCAATTCCAACTCCTTGGATAACGGCACCGTATTCTCCCTGTTCTGAAAATCAAAACTGCCCCGCAAATACTGACTCAGCTCCATGAGCAGCTCCGCTGCTTTGTCCGGATCTACGGCTACAGTCGACACAATAACATTCAAGGCATTGTACAGAAAATGCGGCTTGATTTGTGCCTGTAAAAAGGCCATTTCCGAACGCACCGCTTCTTCTGCCGAATGACGCATGTTCAACAGCGTGCGCACACGCGCCTTTAATTCCTCAGCATCAACAGGCTTACGTAGAAAATCATTCGCTCCCGCCATAAAACCTGCGCGGATATCGCCGGGCAGGTCGCGTGCCGTCAGCAGCAGCACCGGTAGCTCGGACAGGGAATACCGTTCCCGTATCCGTCGGCACAGCTCAATACCGGACATTTCCGGCATCATCCAATCCGTAATGACCAGGTCAAATCGGGTACGGCCATTCAGCATGTGAAGTGCCTCCTCGGCATGATCCACAGCCACCACGCTACAACCTGTGGTATATAATAGCTCCTCCAGCACCCGAAGATTAACCTCATCATCGTCCACAGCCAGCACTTTGTAAGGAACAGTTTGAACTTGCTCCAGTGCATCCTCTTCATGCAAAATCACATTCTGACCCGACGTCACGCCAGGCTGCAATATAACCGCAGAAGAAACATCGTTTTGAGCTTCATGCACCAACGTTCCTGTCTGTGCTAAGGGCATTGTAAAATAAAAGGTCGAACCCTTGCCCAATCTAGATTCTACCCGGATATGACCCCCATGCAGCTCCACCAGACGACGGACTATGCCTAACCCAAGCCCTGTCCCACTGTATCCTTCATCCTCAGCATTCGCCCCTCGGTTAAAAGGTTCAAATATATGCGAAAGATGCTCCTGGGCAATACCAGGTCCGGTATCCTTCACACTGATTTCCATTTCACGGCTCCCCGCTTTGGCAGAGATTACGATTTCGCCTTCCTCCGTAAATTTCACCGCATTACCCAACAAATTGTACAAAATCTGAATCAGCCGATCCTCATCCGCATCCACTTTGGGCAACGAATGGGGCCATTCTTTGACGAAATGAAGCTTTTTCTTACCCACCGTATGACCCAATACCTCCAGCACGGAATTCACAGCTGCCTGTACATTGGCAGGCCGACGATTTAAGGCTAATCTTCCATTTTTTAAATTAGAAAAATCCAGAATATCGTTAATTAAATAAGAAAGTCTGCGTCCTACATTCGCAATCAAGACCAAATTGTGCTTTTGCGGCTCATTGAATTGTGTCCCGTAGCGGTCTAGCATGGATTGAGCGATATTAATAATCCCATGCAGAGGAGTGCGCAGTTCATGTGACGTGTTCGCTAGAAATTCGTCCTTTAACCCATCCAGTGTGAGCAACCGTCGTGACAGGTTCTCAACCTCCATAAACGAATGTACAAAACGTTTGGCTAGTAGGAGTGTTTGAGCCAATACGAATATGAGCATTTCATAGGCTGTCACCCCACGTACATCTCCCCAGCCCAGAATATACACAAAACTAGTCACTACAATCATAAGAATGCTCATAATACTAATGACTAGCAGTGCAGCGTCATCCGTCTGTTGAAGAAGCCCACGAATCAAGATTAGTAACACGTATCCCACACTGACTACACCAAAAAGAAGAATAAACAATTCAAAGGATGAGAGTACCAATGTAGGCAAAAATAGCCCCATACCCAGCATCAGTGCGGTTGTAATATGATAGAAGCGCAGCACGATCCGATTCATAACAATCTGCGTCGAAAGATGAACATAGCGGATCAGAAAATAGTAGAACAGCGTTGACGAGAACGACTGTATTTTCAGTACCCATTCATAAGGTAAATCCGGTATTCCCCAAACCAGCAGCTTTTCTCCATGTGTCAGAATATAAAATAAAGCCGCGATGCAAAAGCATCCTAAGTAAAGTAATGCCTTCTCCTTTTTACGCAAAAGGTATAGCATGATAAAAAATACGGTAGGAATAAAAAATCCTGCGATCAGTACGGTGTCCTCTGCCATTGCAACTTCCCGGCTATGCGTAATGCTCTCGTAATCCCCAAATAACAGTGGATAAATAATCCCACCAGAGGAATAGCTATAATTAGCCACATGCACGGTAATATCAGCCGAATGTCCATCTACCGATGCAAACCCAACATAGGGAACATTGCCCTGCTTACCCTTGTCGGCAGAAACAGAGGGAATACCACTCGCTCCGACGTTTTCTCCGTCAATCCATACTTGGCTGGCACTGCGAATGTTTTGCATATAGATGCCGTACAGATTTTCCGCTTTTTCAGGCAACAGCACACGGATATGATAGGTTCCATATCCGGTCGCCTGTCCCTTAGGCATCCACTGATTCCATCTACCTGGCACATCCACAATCTTGGCAGAAGATCTCGTTTCCATCCCCAACTCTGAAGAACTCTGATGACTTTCCCAATCCTTATCTTGTTGCATTTCATGAAAGGATAAAGGTTGCACAAGCTGATTAGGGTAAAATTCCCACTCCCCTCCCAGCTGTACAGGGCCTTCCTTATGAGGGTCCCAATTACGCAAATCAATAATACCGTTATGAGCTTTCCAATGACTGTTTCCGGATAAAACACCCGACACTAACGGATACACTGGTAACGCAACCGCAAGCAGAAGTATAATAAAAAATAAAACACCCTGTTTTTTCATAAATCCTCCGCTCTTTTCAATAACGTCTATCTTTTGTATCGGTTATTCTATTCAGCTACATTAGAAGCGTTGTCCATACAAAAAAGGACGCCCGCCGCAGATAAAATCTGTGCGGAATCGTCCCCTTCAATACGTACTTGTAGTTTCTAGCCTCTCCTATTAAGGAATCATAACGCCATCAATACTACCGCCAGGAATCGAGCTTGAATCGTCTCCACTGTTATCGCTCGGCGGTGTTGCTCCACTGCTGCTGTCGCCGCTTCCTGTTCCGTTGCTATCGCTCGGCGGTGTTGCTCCGCTGCTACTGTCGCCGCTTCCTGTTCCGTTGCTATCGCTCGGCGGTGTTGCTCCGCTGCTACTGTCGCCGCTTCCTGTTCCGTTGCTATCGCTCGGCGGTGTTGCTCCACTGCTGCTGTCGCTGCTTCCTGTTCCGTCGCTATCGCTCGGCGGCGTTGGTCGACCGTTACTGTCACTGCTTCCTGTTCCGCTGTTTTGTTGCTGGCTGGCTACAAAATCTTTATACTCCTGAATCGCATCTTCCAGATCCATGTAATTTTTCTTAAGTTCTGGCATAGGCAAATACTGGTCCAAACGATTGAATGCATCCACTACTCTGTGAAAGTAGACCGTCGTAGGATCTGTACCATTTACTGTAAGCAGATTGTTCGCAATGTTCTTAAGCTCATTGATATCAAGATCAGTTACGATCCATTTGAATTGGTAGTTCGCAAACGCTGTAATCAGATCCGTATTAGCTTGGTCTACCTGTACCTGTGTGCTATCCGGATTATTAAGCACAAGGTTTGCCAGATTAATCTGCCCTTGAAGTTCTTCGTTATCTTGTTCCGTATAATGACGGCCGAACGTCAAAATTTCATTATTGGCCAAATTGATATTGTGATTCAACAACGTAGTATCCACCGTTATAGGTGCAGCATACTGGCTCTGTACTTGTTGCAGCTCCTCATATACAGGAACAACGTCTTGTAATTCAAAGCTGGACAAGCCTAAGAAAGTAGAGGCATGCTCTGAAGCAGAAGACAAGGCTTGCTGAGCCTCAGCGCTTAATGCGCCTGAATTTTGCAGCAAAATTCCATTGATCGAAGTCTGCATTTCAATGACTTTGTCTCTCAATTGTAGTCTTTTCTCGTTATATTTTTCAAGATAGGTCCCTTTAGCCTGACTTAATTGATTATAAGAGATGACCAATTGCTCCTCAGGAGTAAATGGCATAATGAGTGCAAAGTTGGCTTGTCCTGTTTGTTGCTCTAAAGACAGCATTTCCGTATTCAAGTAATTACGAGCCACAGGGTTAGACAGCAGTTTTAGTTGAATATCTTGAACCAGCTGCTGCAGTTTTTCCCGAGTTGTAGCAGGCAATGGCACAGTGAACTCCGTAAGCCTTTGACTCAGCTCCATGTTCAAGTTCAATACGTCCTGCTGGGTCATAGCAGTGTGCATCTTCTCTGTATATTCCTGAATCAAGTTATCTAGTTCAGCATTTTGAGAACCATTCTGATCGTAGATAACCTGCGCTTCTTGTAAAGTATTCTTAAGCACCGAGAAGTCCGCTGCTTGCAGTGCCAAGAATGATTCTGTAGCAAGATCTATTTTTTGTGTCCATTCTTCCAACTGCTCAGTTGTAGCCAATGGATTCACATATACATTTGATCCTTCTCTTACTAAGGACTTGTAACGCGCTTTATCTGTTTTCAAATTATCCACACGATCTGTTACATCGACAAAATGCAGATAGGCATCTCTGAGTTTTACTGATGCTTTGTATACCTTTATTACTCGACGCAAGCTTTCTGCTTCCCGATCCACAATATTTTGAGGCGCATTTCCTTCCAACACATTGTTGCCAAATTGAATCGCTTGACTTAGTGAGTCGTCCCAAAGAGGTGGAAATTCATCACCAACCATTCGGTTTTGTTCAAGGGTAGTCGAAGCTAACTGAACCAGTCTAGTTAATTCCTGTGTTCCAATCACCGGCTCTGTGGCTGAGGTTGTGTACACAGAAACATCCTGTTTCAATGTGCTGAGCGCTTGATCTACTTCTGCCTGTGTAGCTGCCGTATTGTTCAGTACCAGCATAGCCTGATTGATTGCTATGGACAGGTTTTCCTTCGCTGAGACCGTGTAAAGCGCCTGATCCAGTCCACCCTCACCTGCACGCTCCAACAGTTCTTTGGCTGCATGGACTTCCGTCTCCAACTGACTGCGGTCTATACTGACGATATCACTGTCACGTTTTTTCTTATCTTTGCTATCTGTGTCCGTGACAACCGATCCAACAGAGGATGAGTTCTTCGTACCATTTACGAGACTAACTGCTTCCTTCATCGCATTATAGTTAACAATAACATCCTGCGGCTGTTTTTGTTCCGGCAGATTGAGCTGGTTGATTGCAGCCCCCTTGGCCAGTGTGATAAAAGGAACACCCACATATTGTGATGCATCCAGCAAACCAATACTTCCGCTCACCAACAGCTTGCCTAGTCCCTGTTGCAATGAAACACGACTAATCGCTGCATCCCCCTCGGTCCCGATCGATGCATCATTTTTCAGCGTAAGGTTGTCAATCTTTGTCGTCCCGGTTGCAGTCAGTTTGGCATCCTTGGAGCCCAGTTCTACACCGGACCATGTCGTATTTTCCAAAATGGCCGATACAGGCTGGGTCCCTGAGCCTTTGATTTCTAATACGCCTGTGGAGGACATGTTTTTCAAGGTTACCGAACCATTGACGATCAGGCGTCCATCAAAAGACACACCCTTACCGTCAAATACACCACCGTCTGCGTTAATTTCCAGCTTATTTACACCTGTGAGTGTACGCAAATTACGGTTAAGATCGATTTTTGCCCCTTTTAATACAGCTTTGTTATTTTCACCAAACAAGCCTTGCAAAGATCCTTCCAACTGGTACGGGATATTTCCGATTCGAACGGTATTGCCCTCTGATTTCACTTCTCCTACCGGATGATCCAGCAGGCTGACGAATACTTCCGCACCACTCTCCCGGTTCAATGGATTTTTCAAATCCGTTGCAGAAGCATCCTCTGTTAACAGACCGTAAGAGCGGGCAACCTGAACTGCATTTTGCTGTGCATCCGCAGTACTTGTATCCTGCAAGTGCATTGCACGTACGAGCGAAACAATCAGTTCTTCCTTGGTAATGGCATCCCCCGGACGGAAGAGTTCTCCGTTACCTGTCATATACCCGGCTGCACGTACGGCCTCAATATAGGGAGCGCCCCATGCATCGGACGATACATCCATAAAAGAAGTCTGCGGCTGATTGTTAACTTCCAACTGGAACAGACCGCACAAAATTTTGGCCGCTTCAGCGCGGGTCAAATTCTTTTGTGCCATAAAATCGCCCTGATTCCCACCTGTCATCAAACCCAAAGTACGAGCTTGTGCTACAAATCCAGTTTCACTTTGTGTATCTGCTGTCGCTGCATAAGCAGTCTGAGCGCCCCCCAGCCAAGGCAAAGATACGATGGAGCCTGAAGCAATCCCCAATACCATCGCAGATGCAATCCATTTATTTCGATTTATAAGTTTCAACATTTCCACTCCTAGACGCTATTTATTGGCATATATCCTGTTTTATCAAAGTCTTTAGTCATGTTTAGTCCTACGTATTATGCAACCAAGGAACTATGCTAAGAGAATTATACGAAACCCCACTGAACCGATTCTGAACAATTAGTCCTATATGAAGGCATCACGCAACAAAATCGCTTGACTTGGAGTGAACTCCAAATGTAATAATATCCGGTGTAAGTAGCTGGAGTAGAACATTTGAAGAAAACAATATCTAGGAAAGAGAGGTATAATCAAATGGACTATATGAAACTTGGAAATACCGGCTTGGATGTATCCCGGCTTTGTCTTGGGTGTATGGGCTTTGGGGTTGCAGAACGATGGATTCATCCATGGATATTAGATGAAGAGCGCAGTCGTCCCATTATAAAAAAGGCCCTGGAGCTAGGCATCAATTTTTTTGATACCGCGAATGTATATTCAGACGGAACTAGCGAAGAAATCGTCGGACGGGCTTTAAAAGATTTTGCGAATCGAGATGAAATTGTCCTTGCAACGAAGGTTCATTTCCGTATGCATCAAGGCCCCAATGGTGCGGGACTTTCTCGAAAGGCTATTATGAGTGAAATCGATAAGAGCCTTAAGCGACTGGGGACAGATTATGTGGATCTGTACCAAATTCATCGCTGGGATTACACTACCCCTATTGAAGAGACGATGGAAGCATTACATGATGTTGTGAAGGCTGGGAAGGCAAGATATATCGGAGCTTCTGCCATGTACGCATGGCAGTTTCTAAAGGCTTTGCATATAGCTGAGAAGAATGGATGGACCCGGTTTGTATCGATGCAAAATCATTTAAACCTCTTATATCGTGAAGAGGAGAGAGAGATGCTGCCGCTTTGTAAGGAAGAAAAAATCGGTGTGATTCCATACAGCCCACTTGCAGGTGGAAGATTGACGCGTGATGCGCAGGAAACAACACATCGTTCCGAAACCGATCAAGTGGCAAAATCTAAATACGATGCGACTGCAGATACCGATCGATTGATCGTGGAGCAGGTTGCGGCCATCGCAGAAAAACGCGGAGTTCCACGCGTTCAAATCGCACTTGCCTGGTTGCTACAGAAAGAACCGGTAACAGCTCCGATTATCGGTGCTACAAAAACGTTTCATCTTGAAGATGCAGTAGCTGCTCTTTCGATTACGTTAACACCTGAAGAAATCGCATTGCTGGAAGAGCCGTATGTTCCTCATCCGGTAGTTGGCGCCCAGTAAATATGGATGAAATGACAGTTTCGAAATAAGAAACGACAAGAACGCCCTATCCATTTACATAGGGCGTTTCTTGATCAGAAATCAGGAGGTGAAGTCTGCATGTTGATCGCAGAAGTAAGCAAAAAATTCGAACTATCTCAGGATACACTCCGCTATTATGAACGCATCGGACTTATTCCGCGTGTGAACCGTAATAAAAGTGGCATCAGAGATTACACGGAAGAAGATTGCAGATGGGTTGAATATATTAAATGTATGCGAGAAAAGAACTCCTAATAGAGCAGCGCAAGCAGCTCATTGCAAAAATGAAAGATATGAACAACGTATTGGAACGCATGGATTATAAAATTACAAGCTATGAACAGACAATAGGTGAAAAAAAACATCTAATTTAACCCCTGCGTGCTTTACGGGACAATAGGTTCCCCAAGGACTGAACACCTTGTACAAACAAGACTAGAATGATGACGGTAATCAGCATAACCAGCGTATCAAAACGTTGATAGCCATATGCGATCGCCAGATCGCCAATTCCGCCTCCGCCGACCGCACCAGCCATAGCAGTAGCACCAATCAGACCAATGGCTGCTGTCGTTAACGACAAAATCAGAGAACTGAATGCCTCAGGAAGCAAAAAGTATCGAATGACCTGGAACGGGGTCGCCCCCATCGCATCTGCTGCCTCCAATATCCCCGGATTCACCTCCAACAGCGAGTTTTCGACCAGCCTTCCGATATATGGCGCAATATATATAATCAAGGGGACAATTGCCGCGCTGGTCCCAATGGATGTATGCACAATCAGACGGGTTAACGGAATGATCGCAATCAGCAAGATAATAAACGGTAAGGAACGAACAATGTTAATGATCGGATTCAAAATATTGTGCAGCCATTTGTTCTCCAGAATTCCGCCCGGGCGTGTGATGACGAGTAAAATACCGATAGGGATACCGATCAGGGCGCCAATGAATAAGGATATGCTGACCATGAGCACGGATTCATACAAAGCTTCCCACAGTTGATCCCAGGTTATCGTGGTTCCTGTAATCATCATAGACTCTCTACCTCCTGAATATGGACTCCTTTGCTCTTGATAAAATCAACAGCCTGCTGAATGGAATGCTGCCCACCACGCAGTTGGATTGTCATATAGCCAATCGTCGTTTCTTGAATCTCCGTCATATTGGCAAACAAAATGTTCACATGGATATCATGCTGCCGAATTAATTCATGAACCACCGGATCAGAAGCAACCTGTCCTATAAATTCCAGCTTGTAAATCCGCTGTGATTCTTGCTGTTCGAACGTTTGTAGCACACTCTCGGGTACTGCATCGTGAATGACCGTGCGTACAAAGCTCTGCGTCGTTGGGTGCTGCGGCTGTCCGAATACCTCCAGGACATTGCCCTGCTCGATGATTTCCCCTTTTTCCATTACGGCAACCTTGTTGCAAATTCGCTGAATCACCGACATCTCATGGGTAATGATCAATATGGTGATCTTGTATTCCTTGTTGATTTTGCGAAGCAAGTCGAGAATAGACTGCGTGGTCTGCGGATCAAGTGCCGAGGTCGCCTCATCACAGAGCAAAATGGACGGGTTGCTCGCAAGCGCCCGTGCAATCCCGACACGTTGCTTTTGTCCGCCGGAAAGCTCGTTGGGATAGCTGTTCGCCTTGTCCGACAATCCTATGAACGCCAAAAGCTCTTTCACACGCCCCTCTATTTCGCGTTTGTTGCGCTTAAGCAGCACCAACGGAATTGCAATGTTGTCGAACACCGTTTTTGATTCCAGCAGATTAAAATGCTGAAAAATCATTCCAATCTTCTTCCTTACCTTCCGCAGTCCAGAGGTCGAATAGGTATATAACTGCTCCCCTTCAACAAGAACCTCTCCGCTGGTTACTTTCTCAAGACGATTGACCAAACGGATTAGCGTACTTTTCCCTGCGCCACTGAATCCGATAAATCCGAAGATGTCCCCTTTATCCACTTTGATATTTATATTTTTTAACGCTTCAATACTTAGGCCTTTTCTCACGTAGGTTTTAGATACATTCCTAAGTTCAATCATGAGTCCTAACTCCTTCCGTTCTTACAAGTATGTAAGATATTCTGAGCTGATGCTTTTCTTCGGCATAAACGATCGAATTAAATCCGAGTATTCTAGTGAGTTTTATAAAGTATACTACTTCGATTTAATATTCATGTCAATATGAGTTTTACATTCGGTCAAAGCATGTCCTTGCATAAATCAGTACGATATTGCAGATGGTATGAAATATGTCGAAGCATACACACCTTACCCGAACGGGACGAAAGCGGAGGAAAATAGATGAAGCGAATATTTACCTTGTGGCTATGCATTGCAGTAACGGGTATGTTGGCAGTTACGGCGGAACCCGCATGGGCTACTCAGACTGTTGACGGACAGCCTTATCATTTTGGGTTTAAAAAAAGTAAAGGAGGGGAGCTGCCTTCCATCGCACAAGAAGGCTTTATGCACCTGATCGAAAGACAAGGTGGCATCTTTCTGGGGGATACGACTAAAAAAGAATTATTTCTCACTTTCGACAACGGCTATGAGAATGGGTATACTCCGAAAGTGCTGGATGTATTGAAGGCCAAAAAGGTTCCGGCCGCCTTCTTTGTGACGGGGCATTTTGTAAAAGACCAGCCAGCTTTGATGCGACGCATGGCGAGTGAGGGCCATATTATCGGCAACCATTCATGGAGCCATCCTGATATGAGCACCATTTCTTCGGCAGAGATCCGGTCTGAGCTGGATCGGGTACGAAATGCATCGGCAGAGCTAACCGGGCAAAAAGAAATGAAATATGTCCGGCCGCCTCGCGGCATTTTTAGTGAAAAAGCATTGGCTTCCTGTCGAGAAGCCGGATATACGAGCGTATTCTGGTCTGTGGCTTACAAGGACTGGGACACAAAAATTCAGCAAGGAACGGACTATGCCTATCGTCAAGTCATGCAGCAGCTCCACCCTGGAGCGGTCATTTTGCTCCATTCCGTATCCAAGGATAATGCCGAGGCGCTTGCTTCTATCATCGACGAGGCTCGCAAGCAAGGGTATGAGTTTAAAAGTCTAGACGACCTTAAGGTGAAACATTATCACTAAAAAGTAACTACATTTAATGAGACCATATCATAATGAGCCCGATCCACACCTGCCCATGGTAGCCAGTGTGGATTGGGCTTTTTAGTTTACTCCAAGGAAGGGAAGGCTCTATGGGCCTTCCCTTCCTTTTACCATTCTAAAGATAGCAAAGCCTAATGCATGGTTAGCTTATACACTCTGGCTTCATAAGGCCGCAGCTTCAAGGCATGCAGTTGTTCCCCTTGTACCGGTTCGTAGTTGGAGAGAAGTAGTTCCGCCTTGGCGGCAGGAAGCTCCTCACCTTCGGGCCAGTGGAACACCGGATCACGGTCAAAGAAATTCAAAATGACCAGCAAACGCTCTTTTCCCAACATACGAGTGAATACATACAGCTCTGTATCCAGTGGCAACAGAAGCTTGTATTCGCCATAGACTATGACCTCATGTTGTTTGCGCAGAGCAATCAACTTACGATAATAGTGGAAAATCGAGCCTGGATTATTTCTTTCAGCCTCTGCATTAATGTGTGTGTAGTTATCGTTAATCTTCATCCACGGCTCTCCATCGGTAAATCCGGCCGCAGGACCAGCATCCCACTGCATAGGAGTGCGTGCATTATCCCGGCTTTTTCGCCAGATTGCCGCCATAATCTGCTCCTCCGGCTCACCAATCTTTCGTTGCTGCTCATAATAGTTTAACGTTTCCACATCCCGATAATCATCAATCGACGGGAATGCAATATTCGTCATCCCAATTTCCTCACCCTGATAAATATAAGGCGTACCCTCAAGCATATGTGTGAAGGTTGCCAGCATTTTGGCGGATTCCACACGATATTGTCCATCATTCGCAAATCTGGAGAGAGCCCGAGGTTGATCATGATTGTTGAGATAATTGGCATTCCATCCTTCCTGATGAAGCACTGTCTGCCAACTGCTTATTATTTTTTTCAGCTCCACCAGCGTCCATGGCTTGGATTTCCATTTTTCCGTCCCTAGCCCTTGTGCATCAATAAACATGTGTTCAAACTGGAAGACCATATTCAATTCATGCCGCTGGTCTCCCACATAATCAAGCGCCTGTTCCGGTCCTAAGCCAGACGTTTCGCCAACTGTCATTAAGGGATAACATTCCAGCACCTTTTCATTCAGCATCCGTAGAAGCACATGTACCTGTTCCAGATTGGAAAAGAGCTGATAAGCCCGTACCAAGGTTCGTTTGTCGGGATTATCGGCATCCGGCAGCCCTTCGGCTTTGACAATATGGGCAATAGCGTCAAAACGGAAGCCATCGACTCCCTTTTTCAGCCACCATTCCACCATGCGGTAGAGCTCGCCCACCATCTCTTCATTTTCCCAGTTCAGATCCGGCTGATGCTCGGAATATAGATGCATGTAATATTCGTCTGTAAGCTTGTCATATTTCCACACTGAGCCAGAAAAATACGATTCCCAGTTGTTCGGATATCCGCCATTTTTGCCTGTTCGCCATATGTAGTAGTCCCGCTTCGGATTATCCTTGGACGAGCGTGACTCCGTAAACCACGGATGCTCATCCGATGTATGGTTTAATACCAAATCCATCATGATTTTGATACCTCGTTCATGCGCCTGGTGAAGCAGTTCGTCAAAATCCTCCATTGTTCCAAACTCATCCATAATGGCATAATAATCGCTAATATCATATCCATTATCGTGATTGGGCGATTTATATACCGGACAAATCCAGATAACATCAATACCCAGTTCACACAAATAATCCAACCTGGACAAAATGCCTCGCAAGTCCCCTTTACCGTCTCCGTCAGAATCCTGAAAACTGATCGGGTAAATCTGATATACAACGGCTTCCTTCCACCATATTTTTTTAGGCATGTTTCCCTCCTGTAGCTTCTCTGTACATCCAATAGCTTATGCTCTTAACATACACGCAATACCTGGCTGCGAATCGTTGGTGATTGGGAACAAGAGTCTTGTAAGCTTGCTTCGACGCATTAGCAGAACCGCTATAATCTGCGGAGGTTTATTTTAAAAAAATATTTTGTAAAACAGGTTGTATAAATGGATCTGGCGTTACCTATATTTATGAACTGCCCATATACATGTACCCACTTTTGAATAAAAGGAGGAATTTACATGAACCATCGATCCAAGGAGCCAAAGGATCTGATTGTGGAAACTGCCGTGATCCCGCCCAACATCCATGTGGATGTGGAGTCAGCCACTGAGGGCGGAACACGCCGCCTGATGCTTAGCGATAACCCGGAGACGCTTACCCATGTGACGGTACCTACCGAGCAAGCCACCCTGTGGCATGACATGGTTCGCTCGACAACCCGAACAGTCAAACATCGCATTTTCGGCTGGCATTATAACAAAATCGACAGCCCTGTTAAACTGGGCATCACTGTAGAGAACAGGAGCGCTGCTAAACTGGAAGTACGCCATATTGAACGCGCTCTTAAGATTGTGCCTGAGGACGGCAACTGGATTATTGATGTCGGGCAGTCTATTGCCAAAAGCTGTTTGGCGGGTACGATGGAACGTGTGAGGCCAGCAGACCGTCATAAATTCGGCAAAGGCACCGCTCTGCTGGAGGAATTTGAGCTGCCCGAGGGATCGCTGGCCGGATTCATCTATGACCTTACCGTAGAATTTGCTGAAGGCCACGGTACGCTGGATTATGTGATTCGCACCGTGATCAGCAAGGACACGCAGACCGATCTGCGCCAGATTCATATGGATGCGCTTCCTCCCGTACCTCCACCACAGGCGCATCCACGAGGGGTGTGGTCCTTTTCCGAAACGAATGCGCGGATGCCAGAGTACGTGGTGGGACAGAGCGCAAACTATCGGGCGTGTGCCACCAAAAAGCTGAACGGTGAGGCTCCTGCCGATCTGCTGTTTACCGGGGCACGCAGCGAGCTGGGGCCTGCGCTAGATAATCGCGGACAATTCGGAACCATATACAACGCGACCATTCCCATCGTTAACGACAGTGACGAGGTACGTATCGTCAGAATCTACGCGAATCCACGTGGGGGCGCGTTCGCCGGGGCTGTACGCGTGGATGATCGTGTATATGGTATCCCTTTGCTACGAGATAATACCAAGGTATGCCGATTAGCTGATATCAGCGTTCCCCCCGGCAGATCCAGCTATTCTCTCAGCTTCATGGTTGCAGGTAGCGCAACTACGCCGCTAGGTCTGTACGTCATTACACTATAGCTGTGCTCACGATGACTGGATGAGCGAACGTGGGGCCAAAATGTTCACAGGAAATGGTCTGCTCTATAGTAAATGGAGCTGTCCCAAAGTGGTTTTAAACTTTATTGGACAGTCACGCCTCTTCATTAGTATAAAAAAGCGCGAGTGCAAGGGTTATTCCCCCCCTGTAGCTCGCGCCTTTTGGTTCATGCTCACCCGGTTTGTGTCAGAATAAATATCGCTCTATTTGAACCGCTGGACCTGCCTCGAAGGCATTATGGTCAACTCTGGAATATTGACATGCTCCGGCTGCTCTAGTGCATAAAGGGCAGCTTCTGCAACATCATCGGGATGCAGCGGCAAAACGCTCGAAGCAAACGCCCGAATTTCCTGCTCGGGATATCCGGCCACCTGCGAAAACTCCGTCGCCACCGCCCCGGGGTGAATCGCAGTTACACGAATTCCTTGCGTACTGGTCTCCAAACGCAATGCAGAGGCTATGGCGCTAACGCCGTACTTGGTAGCGCTGTATAGTCCTCCTCCGGCAACCACTTCCTTCGCTGCAATAGAGGAGACAATGACAACATCCCCCTTGGCCTGTTCCCTCATTGGCTGAAGTCCGTACTTCAGTGTCAGGACAAGACCGTGCACATTCGTCTTGTAAAGCTCCTCCCAGCGTTCCAGTTCCACCTCTGCCAGCGGACTTCGATACCCGAAGCCGGCATTGGCAACGATAATGTCAAGCCGCCCCCAGCGTTCAAGAATGGCGTGGACCGCCTGCTGTATGTCTTCAGCCTTTTGGATATCGGCAGGTATTGCCATGACCTCATACAATTCCTCTTGGTGCAAGTCGCGAACCAATTCATCCAATCGCTCCTGACGGCGCGCCAATACAGCTACATACGCGCCACGCTTTGCCAGTTTTTTTGCAATCGATGCCCCAATGCCGCTGCTTGCGCCTGTTACCAAAGCTACTTTCCCGGCCAGGCTTTCCTTCGCTTTCCAGGATAATTTCAACTCATCCAATATCATGTTAAACCCTCCCCAAGCTTATTTGGTTAAAAGCACGCGATGAACACCCTGGCTGCCTCCAGGAGCTGTACCTATATATAAATATCCGTCATGGTTTACAGCCGTGGTTATCCCATAAAGCGAGCCTTCAGGATCATGCCAGCTTCCGATGAATTTACCCTGCGGATTAAGCTCCACAGCAAGTCCATGCTTCACAGGTGCGCTTGCACCGCTGAGCAGCGATTGAGGCAATTTGGCCATCATTCCAGCCAGCCACGGGCTTCCATGCATCTGATCTACAAAGGGAATACGTGTCGTGAAGAGACCGACCCAGAAATGGCCTTGATCATCACGCGTAATGTTATCCGGAAAACCGGCGAGATTATCTGCAAAAATATCCGAAGTCCCTTTCTTCGGCCCTTTGAGCCAGTATCGGGTCAATTGGTAGTGATACGACTCTGCCACAAGTACAAAATCTTCGTCCGCAGACAAGGCAACCCCGTTCGCAAAATAAAGGCCTTCCAACAGAACTGTCGTCTGCTTGGTCGCCGGATCATATTTCAGCAAACGTCCATGCGGCTTGTTCTCGGCGATTTCTTTGAAGACTACACTGCCATAATTGGAGGTGTCAGAAAAATAAATAGTACCATCTTTGGCAATATCCAATTCGTTGGCCAAATAGATCGGTGTGTCGTCGACTTGATTGGCCAACACCGTCACGTTTCCGGAAGGATCTACCGACAGTAGCCCCTTCTTAACATCCGTAACGATCAGATTTCCACTTGCGTCAAACATAAGTCCATTGGGCGTTCCTTTGGTATCTGCATATAGCTGGGCCTTTTGCGGATTGCCCTTTGTATCAAAGGCAACCTTATAAATTTTCCCGTCGGAGTCTCCCGTATATAAATTTCCTTCCTTGTCAAAGGTGATAAATTCCGGAAACTTAGGGGCATCTGTAACAAGCTCGGCGGAGCTGAGTTTGTTGTTTTGTTGCCATGGACCCGCTTGTTCAAAAGAGGGGGCCGAAGGTGCAAGCCATTTTGCAGGCTGTACAGGGGAAGGGATGAGCATAAAAATAACCACTCCCAGAAGGATTACCGACAGCAGCGATAATCCGGTTCTGCGTACCCACTTACGCGGTTTTTTATTCTTTCTTTCTTGAGAATCTTTGACAGATAAATCAGGTTTACTGGGCATTAGAGTGCCTCCTATGTAATGTGAATAATATTTCAGCATTTTGCATAATTCAATTCCCAACGCTCGAAAGTACACTATATAGACGAACTAAACCGTTTCGATCTATATAGTGCTGATTTGAAATTGCTCTTGGGATTTATGCAAAATGCTCATTTATATTTGAACGACGATTTTACCGAAATACTGTTTTCCTTCAGCCAAAAGTGCGAAGGCTTCGCCGATTCGGCTGAGCGGGAATACCCGGTCGATGACAGGATGTAAACGATGGCGGGAAATGGCACGATTCATGTTTTCGAAATGTTCCCGGTTACCAACCTGGCTGCCGCGAATCGTCGCAGCCTTCTGCAAAATGCTGGTGACATCGAACTCAGGAATGGTCAAGCCCGATAAGAATCCGACCATGCTCACAGTCCCTCCAGTACGAAGTGCATTGATGGATTGCGCCATTGTTGCCGCTCCCCCTACATCCAGAACATGGTCGACTCCGCCGCCTGTCAGCTCCAGAGCTACCTTATCCCACTCTGGAACCTCCGAATAGTTGATTGTCTGCCATGCGCCGAGAGCCTTTGCCCGTTCCAGCTTGTCATTGCTGCTCGATGTGATAATTACCCGTGCTCCCGCCATCAGAGAGAATTGAAGCCCAAAGATGGAAACACCGCCTGTTCCTTGCAAGAGCACCGTATCTCCCGCTCGTAGCCCACCGGATTCCATCAGCATGCTCCATGCGGTTAATGCCGCAATCGGCAAAGTGGAAGCCTCCTCCCAAGATAGATGATCCGGAATGGCGACGACCCCTTCTTCATGCAGAACGATATATTCAGCCGCCACTCCACTGAGCGGGCCTCCCAGACTGTCCTTTAAGACCTCCGCTCTCGCGCTCCCGCCAATGAATTTCTGTTGTAAATTTGCCGCTACCCTTTGTCCAACCTGAAATTTTGTCACCCCTTCGCCCACAGCTACAATTTCACCCGCTCCATCGGATAACGGAATGAAGGGAAATTGAATGCCGATCGGCATGACTCCGTTGATAACTACCAAATCACGGTAATTGAGGGACGCTGCCCTTATGCGGATCAGAACTTCCAGCCGTCCAGGCACCGGTGTGTCAAGTTCCGTCAAGGTTAACTCTTCAAAGCCAAAACCGTTTTTCAGTTGCACTGCTTTCATTTTGGTTGTCCTCCCTGTATTGTTAAACCTTTTACCTAATATAGATACATCGTATCACCAAGGAAACAATGTTTCCTATATAGTACACTGTATCCAATTGTCTTCAAAACGTCAATCTTTACTTTTAAAAAAAACGGTCGTAAACTGCTTCCGGGCTTTTAACGTCCCTTACCAAGTAAAATTGGAGACTGGATGGCTTTGCTTGCCAGAGCTTGTTCAGGTGGGCAAGCATGACCAAAAAACGCGAGTTGCAGGGGTGAAATAACCTCTGCACTCGCGTTTTTTACATTAATGCTTATACGACAGCCTTATTTAAGCTCCAATTTTTATAAACTACATCTACTTAAATTTGTTCCTGACTATATTACGCTGCTAAGCATAAAATTGGAGGGCGGACCAGGCTCCGGCTTGCCAAACAAATAACCCTGAGCCAGTGACACACCTGCTTCACGACAAAATTCAAAATCCTCTATCTGCTCTACTCCTTCAGCCAACACTTGGCCTCCAAAACGAAAAGCCGATTCTACAATTCCTGTGATTTGCCGCTTCTGATTACTGTTACTATGACAGCCGTCAATTATACTACGGTCAATTTTGACATAATCCGGCTGAAGGCAATTCATAAGCTCTGTCGTAGAATAGCCTGCCCCCACATCGTCCAGGGCAACTGAAACTCCTCGATTACGATACTGCTCAAAGATATGATGCAAAAAATTAAGGTCGTCTATCTCTTCCGTTTCTACGACCTCAAATACAAAATCCTTCGTACTCATGGATAACCGATCAATCGTCTCAAAGGTGTGATTCAAGCAATAAGCCGGATTATAAATGGTGGAAGGGAGAAAGTTAATAAAACGTTTAATCCCCGCCGGAAGGCATGTTGCACTTTTTTCAATAGCGGAAAAACGAGCCGAGCGATCCAGATGAGCATGCAAGCCAGCTTCACGAGCGATTTCAAACAGTCGGAAAGGCTGAAAAGGTCTTTCCGCATGTGACGGACGCAGCAAAAACTCAAACCCGATAATATCCAGCTTGTGGTCAACAATAGGCTGCATATGGCTGGAAAAACTTTGATCCTTAATAATACTCACGATATCCGGATGTTGCAGTCTGGCTTGCAATTGACTAAATAAAAGCCAGTCCTCATATCCTTCGACATGATGCAAGCCAGTCACCACAACTTGTATATGGTTCAAGTATTCCTGCGGCAGACGAGCCAGTCCGTTAACCAGCTGTTCCAACTCTGAACGGCTCTCATAGCGAAACTCTATGCCGCCCTCACGCTCATGTTGCTGCTTCATTTGTTCCGATAGCATACCCAAACCATCTAATGCTGGAGTAAGCGACACCCTGGAATACCTAATTCTAAGCAATCCTTGATCCTTTATAGGTAATATGATGCTGCAATTGCTGCATGTCATAATGGTCCTCCTCGGAACAATTTTCCGGTTTTTTCACCATTATATCACAAATAACTAGAACAAAAGTACTATATAATTACGTTTTTTTACAAAAAAGCAGCTTTTTTTAACGATAACTTAGGACTTAAGTACATATTCGACAAAAACAAAACCTTTTTACACTCATAATAATTCGGGGCTGTTTTTTTGACATTAAAAAAAGCAACAAATCTCTTGGTTAAAGAGACTTGCTGCTTCATTCTGATATTGAGTGAAAACTAAAATTCGAAGTTATTTGGACGCCTTTGGCTTTGTTGTTTTAACTGGTTTAACAGCCGCCGGTTTGGTCGTTTTAACAGCTGGCTTTGCTGTTGCTTCCGCGGGAGCCACAGCTTCCTTTACAGGAGTCGTTGCTGCACTAGGCTTAGCGCCAGCTTTTAAGCTGTATTTGGCAAAGCCGTCTGCCGCGCTGCTCAAATATGAAATTTGTTGATTGCCTGCCAGCACGTCTTTGGCATCAGGAGAGGACTCGAAAGTAACCTTTGCCTGACCAAAAGGAGCAATAGACCAGTTGTCATCCGCCGATGGATTAATCGTTCCGTTCGTACGGATATAGTCAACAACGACTTGACGACTTTCATCCGGTGCTGCCATCACAATTCGTTTGCCATCTGGGTTGGCCAGTTTGGATGAGGAAGCACGATAGTTATTGGTGGCTACGATAAATTTCTGCGCAGGATCAATAGCCTTCCCATTGTATTGCAGATCCTTGATACGATGCGCTGAAGAATCAATAATAGTTCCCTTGGCATCATATCGTGCAGGCTGCGTTACATCAATCTGGTAATTCACACCGTCAATGACATCGAAATTGTAGGTTGGGAAATCTTTGTTGATCAGCGATTGCTCCTCAGTTTGCTTTGGATCAATACGGTTGAACTGACCCGCAGACCACTCCAGCCATTCCTGAATTTCAGCACCGGTCACTTCTACAGCATGAACCGTGTTCGGGTACACATACAGGTCGGACACGTTTTTAATCGCTACCGTACCTTCAGGAATATTAGTGTAATACTCGGCTCCGTTTCGACCGCCGGCCTTGAATGGAGCGCCTGCCGACAATACTGGAAGTTTTTCGTATTCAGTTCCTTTGAGATGGTTTTGAACATACCATTTCTGTGCATTCGTCACAATTTGAATGGAAGGGTCGTCCTGCACTAATGCAAAATAACTGGTAATTGGCGCCGTCGTTGTTCCTACAGGCTGGCGAATATAATCCAGCGTTCCTTGATGCTCTTCTTTGACCGCATCAATCAGTTTAAATTCAGGGATAAACTGCACAGTCTGATTAGTGGTGCTCACAACCGGACGCACTTGAGATTGAGAGTTAGTCACGTTCCACTCGCGATTTTTCTTTTCTAGGCTCAGGTCAATGATACCCAGATCCTTGCCCCATGAGGAGGCTTCCACGGCTGGTACGCCATTAATGGTTCCCTTATCCAGATCTACACCCTTCATATCTTTAAAATCAGGGCCAGGGAAAGATTTATGAGCATGCCCAAACAGAATAGCGTTAATTCCGTCCACCTGGCTCAAATACTTAACGGCATTCTCCATCAGTGGCGTTTGTGGCACATCCTCATAACCGGTATGCGCAAGCACGACAATAATGTCAGCACCTTCCGTCTTCATTTGAGGAATAAACTTTTTCGCCGTTTCCACAATATCCTTCGTAACGACTTTATCCTTCAAATTGGCTTCATCCCACTGCATAATTTGAGGTGTGACCAGACCGATCACACCCACTCTGAGTGTATGCTCTTCGCCCTTCTCGTCCGTTACTGTTTTATCAAGAATCTGATAAGGGGTAAAATAATTCTTAGTAGCTTGGCCCCCTTTATCAACATAAACGTTCGCATTTACATAAGGAAAATCAGCTCCCTTGAGCGATTTGTCCAGAAAGTCGAGACCGTAGTTGAATTCATGGTTGCCCACTGTAGCTGCATCATAGCCCATCAGGTTCATCATCTTGTAGACCGGATGGACACCGCCTTCTTTCTCAAAGGTTTTGTTGCGGGCCATATAATCGCCTAATGGGTTGCCCTGCAGCAAATCACCATTATCGAACAGCATACTGTTTCTTGTTTCACTACGTGCCTTCTGGATCAAGCTAGCTGTACTAACCAAGCCATACTCGTTGGTTTCTTTGTCCGAATAGTAATCGTAGTTCATCAGGGACGCATGGATATCCGTTGTTTCCATGATCCGCAAATTCACCGTAGCGCTATCACGAGAATCACTAGCTGCCCAGGATGGAGCGGCTGAAAACACCAGCATGCTACAAGCTACAACTGCTGCTGTAAACCCTTTAAACCAATTTTTACGTAATAACAAAATATACCCCTCCTCATTAAGGTGTATGCCTCATATACATACTTTTGCACATATATGTAAGCCTTGAACTCACCATTTCTATTTTAATCCAACGCCAGACAAAAGAGTAGTCATTTACTTAAAATTATTTATGAAAAAATAATTAATTTTCTCAAAAACAAAAAAACCAGCAAACCTCCTGAAAAACTTGGAGATTTACTGGCTTATCCATTTATATTCGTATTATTTCTTCCACACCTGGCGCTCCATTTGCTGACCCACATACTCAATGCGAGTCGGATTCACGTCCAGAATGACATAATCGGGATCGTCCGGTCCGGAAAACCACTCCTTCAAGGAGTCGTTCCACACTTGTTTGCGTAGCCCCTCATCAGCTGTAATTTGGACGGTAGCCTCCACTTCAACAACTTCCTTCGTACCGCCAACCTCATAACCCAGCAGCAGATAAGCATTCGGATTGTCCTTTAGCTCATCCACTTTATGCGTTTTGCGATCTGTCGCCAGATGAATGTTCATTCCATCGTTAAAAAGGGCCATATAGCGTACTTTCGGTTTGCCACCCTCTACCGTACCTAACGTACAAAATTTGTTGTTATCCAAAGCCTTCACAATGGCTTGTTCCAGTTGGTTGCGATCCAATGTTTCCGTTTTACCCACAGTACAACAACTCCTTTTCACGAATTAGAATTCTCTACGGCCATGCCATTGGGCACCAGCCCATCTGAACCTACCTGCGCAGCTGTTCTGAAAATAACATGACCGGATCGAATCGGATTGATTCATACTCATTTTCAGATCAAAGCTCACAGTAAAAGTGTACCCTGTCGTTCGGCAAATGAACCGTCATCTCTCCCTTCATGCTGGACAGACCCGCATTCAAAGCATATAATCGTCGTAGTAAACCCGAATAAATGAACCCATTAAACCATACAATGCCAGGGGTGCTGGAATCGGCCGGCTGAGAGTGTGTCCCAAGACACTGACCCTTACAACCTGATCTGGGTAATGCCAGCGTAGGAATGCTTAAGCAAGATGTGCCTTTTTTACATAGGACCATCCCTTACTTTGGTATATACAAGCGCAAGCGTCCCGGAAACTCGGGGCGCTTTTTTTGTTGAAGTTGTTGGAAAGATCGCGTCCGGCAGATGTTATTTTTATGAAAATGGGAAACTTAAGCTGTCTGATTGGATGGATAACGGGTAATCAAAAGGAGAGAACACTAACGATGAAGCGCATGAAAATATTAAGCCTGGGACTGATCAGTCTGTGGCTCATGGCCCTGACCCTGACCGCTTGCGGTGGAAGTCCCCCTACATCCCAAGAAGCGGCTTCCGCTACCGACACTCAAACGTCTACTCCGGCAAAGGGGCTCAAAGATGTTAAAATCGTGCTCGACTGGACACCCAATACGAATCATACGGGACTCTATGTCGCCAAGGACAAAGGATTTTACGAAAAAGCAGGTTTGAATGTCCAAATTGTTCAACCTGGTTCAGGCGGAGCCGATCAAATGGTTGCTTCTAATGCTGCACCTTTTGGTATCAGCTACCAAGAAGGCGTCACACAGGCTCGCACGCAAGGCGTACCGCTTGTATCCATCGCTGCGGTGATTCAGCATAATACCTCAGGCTTCGCAGCCCCGGTAGATCGCGGAATTAAGAGCCCGAAAGATTTTGAAGGTAAAAAATACGGCGGTTGGGGCTCTCCCGTAGAAGAAGCGGTCATGAAATCCATCATGGATTCAGACAAAGGCGATGTGAGCAAAGTGAAGATCGTCAACATGGGCAATGCAGACTATTTTACAGCCGTGAAGCGGGATATCGACTTTGCCTGGATTTTCTACGCATGGACCGGAATCGAGGCCCAGCTTCGAGGTGAGCCTCTGGATATGCTGTATGTAAAAGATTATTCCAAAAGCCTCGATTACTATACGCCTGTAATTGTGAGCAACGAACAAACGATAAAAAATGATCCCGAGCTGGTTAAAGCGTTCATGGATGCTACCGCACAAGGCTATGAATACACTATCGCCCATCCGGAAGAAGCCGCGGACATCTTAAGCAAAGCTGTACCGGAGCTGGATAAAAAACTGGTACTTGCCAGCCAAAAATGGCTAAGCCCACGTTATCAGGATGATGCCGCGCAATGGGGCGTGCAAAAAGCGGAGGTATGGCAAAACTATTCGGACTGGATGTACGAACGCAAGCTGCTCAGCAAGCCTTTGGAAGTCGATAAGGCCTTCACAAACGACTTCTTGCCCAAGCGCTGACCATTTGTTAAAACGCTAAATAAGACTGAACTAGACAAGTGAACGAAGCGCCACTACGCAGTCGGATGATGCTTCCCATCGCTGTTGTACCCAGATTTCTTAATAAAAACTTATGATTAGTGTAGAAATCCGGGGAGGTTATGCTTCCGAAGCGAGCTTTCCTACGGAAAGCTTTTAAAGCGAACGCTAACGCTTTTACAGCACCATTCCGCCCACTTCGTTCTCGTTCCACTTGGTTTATTCTTTAGTCTCATAGTATCTAAAGCGCAAAAACAGATGCGCTTGTGTGTAAAAATGCCACACAACCTATCAAAAATTAAAGTGCTTTTAAGACGGTTGGCAGCGTAGCGGTTCATTTGAATCTAGAGAAGCGTAGCGCTCGCCTTTGCCGTGGGATTCTTACCTTTTAAAATTTATTCAAAGAATCCCATGGCAACAGCGATCGTAAGATCAAATGAAACGCGAAGCGGTCTCCCCGCCTTAAACCACCCTATTTTCTCTAAAACACTTCAAATGAAGGACAGGTGAATTTGCATGGCTAATACACTGCTCAGTATTCAAGTAATCCCTAAAACTCCTAATAACGAGGACTCTTACCCGTATGTAGATAAGGCGATTGAGGTCATTCAGCGCTCCGGTGTCAAACATCAGGTGAACCCATTGGATACGACCATGGAGGGCGAGCTCGACGAGTTGCTGAAAGTGGTTAAAGAAATGCATGAGGCTTTGACGGAAGCGGGCAGTCCCAGCGTCATTTCACAGATCAAAATCGCACATAACCCACAAGGCATCAGCATGAACAAGCTGACCGAGAAATATCGCCCATGAATCCGAAAGGCAAGAACGCATCCTGGTGGAAAAGCGTATGGCCGCCCCTTGTGGCGGTCCTCTTCTTTTTAGCAGCCTGGCAGGGGGCGGTTTCCTATTTACATATTGAATCCTGGCTACTGCCAGCTCCATCCCTCATCGTACAGGAGGGCATGGCCCAGACGGCGCTGCTTGGTGCCCATACATGGGCTACAATTCGCCTGACACTTGTGGGATTCGCTATAGGGACAGCAACGGGACTGTTGATCGCCATCGTTCTTCATACCATTCCTTTTCTCAAATCCGCCCTGTATCCGCTGCTTATCCTGAGCCAAAACATTCCGATCATCGCCCTGGGGCCGCTGCTCATGGTGTGGTTTGGTTTTGGCATGCTGCCCAAGCTGATGGTCATTACCTTAGTATGCTTTTTTCCCGTGGCTGTAGCGACCATGGACGGGCTGACACGGACGGACCGTATGATGATGAACTATATGCAGATGTCGGGTGCCGGTCGCATGGCTATTTTTATGAAGCTGGAGTTGCCACACTCGTTGCCGCAAGTATTCTCCGGCATCAAGATTGCTGCCACCTACAGTGTGATGGGCGCAATTATTGCCGAATGGATTGGTGCGAGCGAAGGAATCGGATATTATATGCTGCTGCAAAAATCGGCCTATCGCACGGACCTCATTTTTGCCGCCATCGGCATCATTGTCGCGCTCAGTTTACTGATGTTTGTCATCATAGTACTACTGGAAAAATGGCTGGTTCGCTGGAAACCGGATCAGGAATAGCTTCCTCCTTGAATTAAATACAGCAAAGAAAGGACGTGGCACATATGAGTCTGCATCCGACTGACTTATCATCACACAACGTTGCTAATGAACAACGAGCCGGGGACCAGCAGAGTCCTTCGACTGCCCCTTCTGCTCTGGAATTGGACGGGATCAGCCTCGCCTTCCGCGAAAAGCGAAGCTTACTGCCCGTGCTGCAGGATGTATCCCTCACAGTCAAGCCGGGAGAATTCGTTTCTCTCATCGGTCCGTCAGGCAGCGGCAAAAGTACGCTGTTTCACATCATCGGCGGGCTACTCAAACCACAGCAGGGACGTATCCGTATGCACGGACGAGACATGACTGGTGAACGTGGGCATATCAGCTATATGCCACAGCAGCCCGCCCTTTTCCCGTGGCGCACCACGCTGGATAATGTACTGCTTGGGCAGGAAAATGCTCCACGTAAAAATACAGCAGTCCCCCCTCAGTACGCCAGTGAACGCGAACGTCGCAAAGAAGCCCTGCAATGGCTCGAGCAGGTTGGACTAGGCAAATTCGCCAAGGCGTATCCACATACGCTGTCTGGTGGAATGCAACAGCGTGCAGCCTTTCTTCGCGCACTGCTCAGCCCGCAGGAATTAATGCTGCTGGATGAGCCGTTCAGCGCACTCGACGCGCTGACACGTGCAGATATGCAGCAATGGTTACTGCGGATGTGGGAGAAGAACCGCCGCTCTGTGCTGTTCATTACCCACAGCATTGAAGAAGCGCTGCTGCTCTCCGACCGCATTTATGTGCTGTCAGCGCGACCTGCTTCGGTGGTGCATGTCGTAGATGTCCCTTTTCCCCGCCCGCGTAGGGAAGAAATCACCCTCGATCCTCTCTTTATTGAATGGAAGCGAACCATGACCGGCTGGATGCGTGAGGAAAAGTACAAACTGGACGGCGACATGGACAATGCTCAGAGCGTTCACAAGAATATCCCGGAAGATGGATTGAATCGGCATGAGTGACGTAAAAGTTCGATGTGCATCGAAATGGAACAGCCAAACAAAGCTAGGCTTGGATTTGACCACAACAAGACCCGCTCCATTAATCGACGCGCACATTCATGTAGACAGCTACCCGCCCGAGCAACAGAAGCTATTGCTCGCTTCACTTGCTGATAGCAGCGTCCAAGCTGTGATAGCCGTGTCGATGCATCTGGACTCCAGCCGAGCCAATCTACGGTTAGCCGAGCGTTACCCTGGGCTAGTACGGCCAGCCTTTGGCTTTCATCCCGAACAGGCCCTTCCACCGCAAACTGAGCTTGACCTCTTGTTCGACTGGATGGACGAACATGTACAGCAGATGGTCGCCGTGGGTGAAGTCGGCTTACCCTATTACAATCGGCTAGAAGCCTCGCAGAGCGGTTCACCTTTTGACCTCGCTCCCTACATAGTGCTACTGGAGCGTTTCATCCAGTTTGCAAGCAAGCATAGCAAGCCCATTGTCCTGCACGCCGTTTATGAAGACGCAGACATCGCCTGTGACCTTCTGGAACGTCACGGCGTCACGCAGGCGCATTTTCACTGGTTTAAAGGCTCTGCCGCCACGACCGAACGTATCGCCCGGAACGGCTATTATGTCTCCTTCACACCGGATCTCCTGTACGAAGAAGAGATCCGCAGTTTGGCAAGGCAGTATCCGTCTGATCAGATCATGGCAGAGACAGACGGTCCCTGGCCGTTCGAGGGTCCTTTTACCGGACAACAGACACATCCACGGATGACTGCCGACGTCATTCGCACGTATAGCAAGCTGACGCATCAACCTGAATCTGCCGTCCGTCAACTATTTTATGAAAATACGAGACGTTTTTACTCACTATCTGATGGATAAAGGTATACCAGCTGTTTACTGACTGGAAGGTTTACAACCACAACATGCAACCAAAGCAAAGAACCTCCTTATTTACGCGGAACTTCATCATACGTAAATAAGGAGGTTCTTGTATTTTCAAACGTATATAGCTCAAATACTACTTGTATTTTGCAGAGTTTTTTATCACTACTCAACTTTTATTGCTTCAAGAAACCCTTCTGTTCCAAAAATGGCTTCAACTGCAAGCGTGCTGGCTCGGTCAATCTTCCGGCCATTTGCTCAGACCATGGCGTAGAGCGTTGACCGCCCGTACGTTCCTTCAAATATTCCGCTGATGTGTGATCGTATACCTCTACAGCTTTCATCGTCTGATTTTTGTCGTAGCCGTTCATATGCAAAACACCGGACAGCGGAAGGCGTGGACGCAAGCCCGTTTCCTGATCCGGTACACCAATACACATACCGAATACTGGATACACCAGCTCTGGCAACCCTAACAACTCAGACACCTCTGCTATGTTAGTACGAATGCCGCCAATGTAGACGATGCCCAAGCCCAGTGATTCAGCGGCTACCGCTGCATTTTGTGCAGCTAACGCGGCATCAATGGTCGCAACCGTATAATTTTCAACGGACCCCTCATAGGAAGGCTGACCTGGCTGATGGTGGAGCGTGACCTGTTTCAAGCGATACAGGTCTGCGCACCATACCAAAAACGCAGGGCATTGCTCAACGTAAGCCTGCCCTCCTGCCAACTCCGCCAGTTTTGTTTTCAAAGAAGGCTCGGTAACGGCGATAACGGTATATGCCTGCACATTGCTGGACGAGGAAGCCATTTGGCCAGCTGCCACAATAGCTGCGAGCTGCTCGTCGGTAATGGGGGCTGACTTGAATTTTCGCACAGACCGGTGATTCATCAACAAGGAAATCGTATCATTCATGACTGCTTCACTCCTAATCCATAATATAAGCTCTTTATCTACTTCAAGCTGTGAGTATACGAAGAAGTTCTTGCATGCTTGCATGGCACTCCTACAAATATTATGGAACTTTCGCGAATGATAAGCAACCTGACGTAATGAAAGTTGAATGGTTTTAAAAAACCAAACACAACAAAAAGCAAGCACGCAGAGAAACCAACCAATTGCGCGTACTTGCTCTATACTCTGATAATAACTTTATCTCGATACAGAAGTCCGACAGCACGTTATCCTGCCGATACATCCATACACTTACAGCTTTACTCGTTGGAGACGCAGCGCATTCAGCACAACTGAAACAGAGCTAAATGCCATGGCCGCTCCCGCCAACCATGGGGCAAGGAAGCCCAAAGCAGCTATCGGAATACCGATCACGTTATACCCGAGCGCCCAAAACAGATTTTGCCGTATGTTTGTCATGGTCCGGCGGCTCATTTCAATCGCGTCAGGAATGCTGTTCAGGTTGCCGCGCATGAGGGTAATATCCGCCGCCTCCATGGCCACATCCGTTCCCGTACCCATCGCCATACCAATATTAGCAGTAGCCAGCGCAGGCGCATCGTTAATACCATCCCCAACCATAGCTACGATCATGCCTTGTTCCTGAAGCCGTTTCACTTCCTCAGCCTTTCCTTCAGGTAGCACCTCCGCCAGCACTCGTTCAATTCCGGCCTCGGCGGCAACAGCCCGCGCAGTCCGTTCATTGTCACCCGTAATCATGATGACTTCAATGTTCATCGCGCGCAGACGGGCAACGGCCTCCCGTGACGTTTCTTTAATCGTGTCCGCTACGGCCACCAGTCCGGCATAGGAACCGTTCACAGCGACCAGCATCGCGGTTTTCCCTGCTTTTTCCAGATCATTCATATACTGCTCAGCTAAGTCATCTATTGCGATGCCTTCCCTGCTCATCAATCGGCGTGTACCGGCCAATATTTGCTTACCTTCCACATGTGCCTTCACACCATAACCCGGAATATTTTCAAAATCTGTCGGTCCTACTAGCTCAATGCCTCGATCTGCAATCCCCTTTACAATGGCTTCCGCCAGCGGATGCTCTGAGCTTTTTTCTGCCGCACCGAGCAACCGCAGCAAATCCTTTTCAGCCATGCCGCTTGCTCCAACCATAACATCCGTCAGCTCTGGCTTGCCATTCGTAACTGTACCTGTCTTATCCAACACCACTGCGTTGACTGAACGGGTCATCTCCAAATGCTCGCCGCCCTTGAACAGAATACCATATTCAGCGGCACGTCCCGATCCTGCCATAATGGACGTTGGAGTAGCCAATCCGAGCGCACAAGGGCAAGCAATGACGAGAACTGCAATCATTTTCTCCAGTGAGCCTGCAAAATCAGTCGGCGTCACAAGGAAAAACCAGACGATAAAGGCCAACACAGCGATAGCAACAACAATGGGGACAAAAATACCGGAAATCTGATCCGCAATCCGCTGAATGGGAGCCTTGGAGTTTTGCGCATCTTCCACGACCTTAATAATACGGGACAACGCCGTATCACCACCCACACGCTCGGCCTGGATACGTAATATCCCGTTTTTATTGAGCGTCGCTCCTGTAACTGCGGAACCAGCTTCTTTTTCAACCGGCAGACTCTCACCACTTAACATGGATTCGTCCACTGCCGAACGTCCGTCTACGACCACACCATCGACAGGAATTTTCTCGCCGGGTCGTACAATAAAGATATCCTTCACACGTACCTGTTCAATCGGAATATCAAGCTCTTGCCCATCACGTACTACACGTGCCGTTGTCGCCTGTAGACTCATCAGGCTCTTGATCGCCTCGGACGAACGCCCTTTGGCTACCGCTTCGAACCATTTACCAACCAAAATAAGCGTAATTAGCACCGCGCTTGTCTCGTAATACAGCTCCGGCATGGTCATGACAGGCATTCCCGCCATCCCCTCCATAACATCAGCCGGACGCAGAGTAAGGTACAAGCTGTAAAAGTAAGCCGCAGACGTACCCAGTGCAACTAACACATCCATATTCGAACTGCCGTTACGAAGCGCTTTGTACGCGCCCACATAAAACTGCCAACCAATGACGAACTGAATCGGCGTTGTCAGCACTAGTTGGAACCATGGATTCAAGAACAGTTCTGGCACATAAATCCATGATGTAAAGGAAAAATGAGCCACCATCGCCCACAACAACGGCAACGACAGCACTGCGGACACAATCCACTTCCATTTTTTACGATGGATATCCTTACTGCGGACATCCGCGATATTGTCCTCAGCGCTCTGCGGGATCGCTCCGTAGCCTAGATGTTCAATCTTGCTCACCAGATCACCAACCGCAATACTCCCCGCGGCATATTCCACATGAGCGGTTTCCATCGCCAAATTTACCGTGGCACCTGTTACACCAGGCATCCGATTCAATCCCTTTTCAATCCGGGTTGCACAGGCCGCGCAAGTCATGCCCGTTACATTCAGATTGGCTTCTTCACTTACAGTTCCAAACCCAAGAGAAGCAATTTTATCGCGGAATTCAGCGATCTCCACCTGCTTGGGATCATAGGATATCGACGCCTGCTCCAAAGCCAAATTCACATTAGCCTGTGCCACACCATCTATTCGCTTTAAACCTTTCTCAATACGGCTTGCGCAGGCGGCACAGGACATCCCTGTAATGTGAAGCGTTGTCTGCTTGTCACCGTCGGTCGCACGGTTTTCCATGGTATAACCCTCCTCCTATACCCCAGTGGGGTATATCATATCCAAAAAGAAAAAGCTTCTAATACGGAAGCTTCTCCTTCGAAACAAGTCTTTTCACACATAAAACACCTTCATTACTTAAACAACATCATAGCCTTGGTCTTCAATGGCTGTTTTCAGCGCTTCAACGTTCAGCTTGGACTCGTCATATTCTACATTCACTTGTTTCATTTCGAGGCTGACCTTGCCGGTAGCGCCAACTTTCTCCAAAGCTCCTTCTACTGCCTTCACGCAATGATTGCAGCTCATGCCTTCTACATTCAATGTAACTTGTGCCATTTTCTTTTCCTCCTCTGGGGTACTTCCGTACCCATAATGTGTATGAATACTACTCTTAACGGATTAGCTTCTTGACCGTAACCAGCAGCTCGTCAATCACTTCCTGCTCTCCTGCCTGCATGCGCTCAATGACACAGCTTTTCATATGCCCTTCCAGCAGCAGCTTACCGACACCATTCAGCGCGGACTGGACAGCCGCAATCTGGTTCAGTACATCGTCACAGTAGGTATCCTTCTCAATCAAGCCTTTAATTCCGCGAACCTGACCTTCAATACGGTTCAACCGGGATACGAGGCTGTTCTTGAACTCTGCCGAATGATGACTTTTTCTAACTGTCTTTTCCCCATCTGTTCCACAGTGATTCTCATGGACTTCAGTGTGGGAAACAGGTTGCTCCTCAGCCATACATCAGCCTCCTGTGTGGTGTATATATGCATTTAACGTTTGTTATATCTCCATCATAATATACCCCCACGGGGTATGTCAACATTCCAGGAAAATGTCACTTTTTCGCCTTGATTTTCGCCACTGCTTCTACTCAAGCGAATTAAATTGATCAAAATAAGGCTGTAGCAACTCTAACTGTTCCTCATAATCTTTTCTATCCCTCTCAGATAAACGATCTGGATATAGTACACCTTTGGCCCCTGTAATGCGGGGTACATACTCGTAGAACTTCGTGAACAGTACACGAAACTTTACAAATTCATCCTCAGTCAGAACCTTTTTCGCATAGTCCAGCTCGACCTGTAAATCGATGCCTGCGTGGGCCTTTGCATCTAATGTGCCCGTAATGGCAGAATCACCGCCATCTTTTTTACCATCGTCCGTTTGGGTTAGCGCTTTCCCCTGATTCAACTTGTCATAATACGGCTCCAGCTTGGCAGATATATGATCGTATTCACGCTGTTCCTCTGCGCTTAAGCGCTCCTTGTGGAGTGCGCCGTTTTCATCCGTCATTTTCAGATTATAGGCCCCGAGTTCTCTCAATAACCCTATAAAAACAGTGAACTCCTCTTTCGTTAAATGCCCCTGCACCTGCTGCAACTTGGATTCTACTCTATTATATTCCTCTGGCGATCCTCCCATTTCAATTAGCTTTTCCTGTGAACCATATATTGTATCCGCCAAATAAGTGTAAGTAGCAAAAGCACCTGTTGGAATTAGTAATAACACTACGAGAAGAGTTATCACAATATACCTTTTCATAGGTTTAGGTCCTCCTTTTTCAAGCCGTTCAATTTGACCCATAATGTTTTCTTTTAATTCAGCCGGAGCCAATATGTGGTCATCATCCTGCTGCATCACCCTACGTAGTTCTTGCTCAAGCTTCATGGATCTTCTCCACCTTTCCGATTAGAAAATGTTCCTGCTGCTCTTTCGATCGAAGCTTTTGCAAAGCCGCGTGAATTCGTGATTTCACCGTGCCTAACGGTATCTCTAAAATATTGGAGATTTCCTCTTGGGAATATTCCTGCAAATAGTGCAACACAATTACCTGTTTAAGCTTGAACGAAAGCTGCTGAACTGCTTGGAGCAATACATGATTTGCAACCTTGTCCACAATTTCCTCAGAAAAATCATGAGATGAATGAAGTTCGAGCCTTTTTGCTTTGCTTGTGATTCGTAGCCTCATCCATTGTTTTCTACGGTAAGCCCGGATCTGACGCATAACGACCCCCATTAGCCAAGGCTGAAAAGGACGTCTTTCGTCAAATTGCTCAAGTGATTTATATACATGAATATAAATTTCCTGCACCACATCATCAGCATCCACTTTCTCTTCCAACAAAAAATGCACCGTTCTATAGACTGTATGAATTGTTTGATCATACAGTTCTCTGTAAGCCTTACGACTGCCAGCCAGCGTCTCCGTAACAAGAGCAACCATCAAATCATTCTTTGTCAAATTTGCCCGCCTCCTTGCGTTGTCCAATCCTGATCTCCCCCTTTCTTTCATCTCACATCTATATATTTGGCAGGAAACCGAAATATCGTTCGATTCTGTCTCAACATCAGGAAAATAGTCTCCGCATAATCATTCTTTAGCAGGACTACTCTTTTGGTAATATATTGATATAATATTAAAGTTGCAATTCCCACTTGTCTTGTATATATACAAACGAGCAATCATAACAAATCATACGTCGAAGGAGCTTATTAGAAGTCAATGAAAATAAAGATTACACCCTTGTTACGGCTTATCCAAGGCCTGTTGTGGTTTAAAATCCTTGTAATCATTATCGCAGGATGTGTATTTATTTCAGCCCAACCGATAGGTGGGGAGTCTCGGTTAATCCATATGGCCTCCCGCACGCTATCCATCACACCTCCACTTGAAGGTTCTACCGCTCATATGGTCGGATTTGTATTCGGAAAATTGCTCTTTCGATTACTTCCTACAATAATGATCTTGCTGTTTATTGCGATAAAAAAGTATAAACTTACCCTTACTTTACTGCTTTTCGTATCCATTTTTGGTTTAAACATCAACGGAATAGACCCTTTCTTTCCCGTTCATATCTGCATGCTTATTTCAATTCTGGTTCACAAACCATCTCGTATGTACTTAAAGCAGACACCTCTGCCCGCAAAGGAAGCCGAGGATATCTCGATTGCAAAACGGTAAAAAACTCCCATGGACTGAAATGGTTCACGTATCAGTCCATGGGAGTTTTTTAGTTCAATTCGCCTTATTTCAAGCCTTCGCGCGTGTTTCCTTAGCAAGTACGGCAAAGCTTATTAGCGCACCAACCTCGGCTATAGCTATAACGATCGCCATCGGTACGGGGGTGGTTCCACTCCCCAAACCTACTAGCGGTGAAGCGATGGAACCCAGCAATAGAGGCAACAAACCAAGCATAGCGGACGCACTGCCTGCGGAGCGCTGCTGACTCTGCATTGCCAATGAAGTCGTCGTTGTACTTACAATCCCTACGCAGGAAACGACAAAAAACAGAGGAACTAAAACAGCAAACAATTGACCTCCAGTAAAGGCTACAGTAAGCAAGCTGATTCCGGCTACAGCCGCAATGACCAGACCCGACAAGAGTAACTGTCGTTCGCTGAAGCGACCCACAAGTCTACCCGTTAACTGGGAAAACAGTACAATCCCCAAACCATTCACTGCAAAAATGATGCTATACGTCTGAGGGGAAACCCCGAAAATATCCTGAAGCACGAATGGTGAGCCAGCAATATACGCGAACATCGCTCCCGTAATCAGCGCCTGTGAGAAGGCATAGCCCATAAAGCGTCGATCGGCAAACAAGTGACCGAGTGTCCCCAGCGTCTGCTTCAAACCACCGGATGAGCGGCGGTTCGTTGGCAACGTTTCTGGCAAACCCAATACGACGGCAATCAGCATAGCCACGCCGACCACACAAAGTACCATGAATACACCACGCCAGGAAACAAAGTTCAAAATGGCACCGCCCAGTACTGGTGCAGCAATGGGGGCCACGCCGTTCACCAGCATGAGTAGTGAGAAAAAGCGTGTCAATTCTTTGCCCGAGTATAGATCACGGGCTACAGCTCTGGAAATCACGATCCCTGCCGATCCTGTAAGCCCTTGAATAAAGCGAAGTGCAATGAGCATACCGATATTCGGCGCAAACACGCATAACAGCGAAGCAGCAGCGTACAGAATGAGCGAGATCACCAGCGGTCCTCTGCGCCCCCTTACATCGCTAAGCGGACCAGCAACGATCTGTCCAACGGCCAGGCCCAACAGACAGGCGGTCAAACTAAGCTGCGCCAACGAAGTAGTCGTATGCAAATTGTCGGCTAATGTAGGCAGCGACGGCAAATACATATCTATGGACAACGGCCCGAAAGCACTCAATGCACCCAGGACAAAGGCGATCCATAATATTCGCGATTTGGTCATATCTGCGGCAACCATAACAGTATTGGATAACCGGTTCATAATAATAATCATCCTTTTCACAAAAATATAAATAATTACTTCAATATATCATGATATCACTCATTTCGTCTGGCTTCGAATCATTACACGCTAATCCGCAATTTTTTTTCAAAACTGCTATATATCAGGCAGGAATTTACCAATTTCAGGTCGAATTATACGGTAACCAAAACAAAAAATTTGTGGAATCTGGAGAATGATAATGGTCTATGATGGAGTGCTACTGGGTCTCATTGTAGGTCTGTTCAGAGGAGGCTGGCGGCAAGGTCTGATCCGTTTCAGTCAAATTCGCCTTATAGCCGGCTGGATGTTCCCCGTGCTGCTACTGGTACAATTCATTATTTTTTATTTCCAAGAAAAATGGACTGGGCTGGCAGCCATTAACGGGTATCTATTTATGGGAGTCTACGTGGTTGGATTGATATTTCTCTGGTTGAACAGACATCATAAGGGATTCAAGCTTATTATCATCGGCGTATTGATGAATTTTATCGTTATGGCGGTGAATGGCGGCAGGATGCCAGTCTCGTTGAGCGCTTCGGAGGTGCTGGGTCCCTATTATACAGATATGCTTAAATCCGGAAGTGTCATCTCGAAACATTACATGATGGATGCGAGTACGCGTCTATCATTGCTTGGTGACATTATTCCTCTCTCCAAGCCCTATCCCCGCACGCAGGTAATTAGTATTGGAGATGTTGTCATGAACTTCGGGATGTTTCTGTTTATCCAAAGCATTATGGTCGTGAAAAGAACCAAGGATAAGCAGCAAGAAACCAATCCCCGTCACGCCTAGTGCGTACCTTATTCCAAGGAAGGGAGGGAACCCTATGAAAAACTTGAAATACTCCCGTGTGATTATCAATGCTATTATTGTAGCTTCTGTCATAATTGCTTTGACTTCCGGTTACAAAATCGGGGGCTAGTCACCGATAAGAAAAAAAGGAAGCACAGGCTCAACAAAACAGGCTGGATTCCGGCCTGTTTTTTCATGTGAAATTTTCGATTATAAAATTGTAAATTATCCCATTCACCCCTGGTAGCTTTGACATCAAGATACGACAAGGCAGGAGAAGAAATGATGAGTATAATAAAAAAGCTGCAAGAACGGGTTACCGCGACTGGAATATATGTGTTTTTCATATGTTTGGCAGGCTTGATCGTTCTCCTGTATACGAATCAGTGGTCCTTTTTGCACTATACGACAACAGAGTGGGTCACGATCTATTCCCTATTGGGAGCAGTTCTAATTCTGGAGCATTTTACATTCCAGCTACCACCGGCCAGTAACAAGCAGTCCATGGATTCCTCCGTGTATCTGGCTTGTATTTTTGTGCATGGCACCGAAATTGCTATTCTGATTTTGCTGTTAAATGTAATCATTGCTATGTTCCGGCACACAGAACTGTCCTGGTGGAAGCATACCGTCAATTTTTCTATTTACGCCCTTTCCATTTTCCTGTCTTCAACAGTATTTGAACTAAGCGGCGGAACGCAGGGAGCTTTAAACCAAGAGCATTTCGCTTCCTACCTGCTGGCGTTAATTTGCTACTTTGCGGTGAACACAATCACACTGGGCATCTACTTTTATATCGCATACAAAGGGTCCTTCAATGAGCTTAAACAGGCTTTTTTGGCTGAATCCCTGCTCGTATACTTATGTACACTCATTCTGTCTTTGGTATTGACTACACTGATTTATAACAATGGCATTCTAGGACTTTTGCTGTTCCTTGGGCTAAGCATGCTCCTATCTCACGCATTCAAGCAAATGTTCACGCTGTATCGGGAAATCGAAGAAAAAGCAAACATGGATCGCAGAACAGGGCTATACAATCACAGCTACTTTGAAAATACACTTGAAGCTGAATTAAATATATCGAGATCCGAGAATACTCCCCTCAGTCTGGCGCTGATTGATATTGATGATTTCAAAAAATACAATGATCATTTCGGTCATCTTAAAGGCGATCAGCTACTGGGATTTCTCGGTGAGTTTCTTAAGAAGGAAACCTCCGACACCCCCATCACCGTATCCCGCTACGGTGGAGAAGAATTCACCCTGCTTATGCCTGATCATACCGCTGAACAAGCTTATGAAATAGTCAATGCTATTCGAAAAAGATTAAATGATTCTCGTTATGAGGGTGTCGAAATTTTTCCACATGGCTGTCTGTCCTTCTCCGCAGGTATTGCCCAAAGCCGCATTGACATCTACGACAAATCACAGCTGGTCGATCTGGCGGATAAAGCCCTGTACTACGCCAAGAAACAGGGCAAAAACATCGTTCATACGCATGGAAGCTTAAATGAAGTGGAGCGTGAGGTCGATCTGGGGCAGGATATTCGTGATCTTGAGCAGCAGCTTAATTTGTTCTTATACAAGGATATTAATACCTTCAAGCATTCAAAACGGGTGTTCAGATATGCAGCAGACATGAGCGATGTGCTTCAACTCGGACCGGAGGATAAGCGGCGTTTCATACTAGGAGCTCTCATTCATGACATTGGTAAACTGGAGATTCCCTGGAATATCCTCAATAAAAAAGAGAAGCTGTCCGGTGAGGAATGGCAGATGGTGCAAGCGCATGTCATGTGGGGCAAGCGTATTGTAGAAGCCAACGAACGATTCGTAGATTTGATTCCTTTTGTGGAGCTGCATCATGAACGTTATGACGGAGGAGGCTATCCGTTTGGCTTTAAGGGCGAGCAAATTCCACTTTTATGTCGGATGCTGACGATCATCGACTCTTTTGATGCGATGACAACCGAGCGTCCCTATCAACCCACCAAAACGTTCGAGGAGGCCATTGAAGAATTACGTGCTTGCTCGGGTAGCCAATTCGATCCCAAACTAACGGCTATTTTTATCCATTATATTCAACACAAGCAACCTGCTTTCACGGATCTCATGGAAACAGGGCTCTAATTCCTTCATAGGCTCTTCCTCTTTCCCCTAGCATGGTTGAAATCGTCCTGAATTCAACCACACTAGGGGTTTTCATATGATTGGCATTTTGTATAATGCTTATTATTTCAAATTTCATATAAATGTCATAATTCGCTCCATCTATTCGCGCTATATGCACTATGATTAAGATAGGAATGGATTTGTACGTCAGGCAAAATCCTCCTGTATAAAATGTTATAAATGGGGATATCCTCGCTTCAAGTAATCGAGAGAAGGTGACTTCACAAGCATGTTGTATCTGTCCAGACCAGCCCGTGTGGCTTGTCTTTTATTGCTGTGTCTCCCCCTTCTGGTCCTGTTTCCTCACTCTTCGTGGGCTCATGCATTTGTCATTGAATCCAGTCCGACCGAAAATCAGGTTTTGGACAAGTCGCCTTCTCAGGTGACCATTACCTTCAATGAAGATTTGCAATCTGCCTTCATGTCGATCAAAGTGACCGACGAAACAGGCAAGCGGGTCGACACAGGAAAAGCACAGCTTGACCCGAATCACAAAGCCACCATGGAAATCCAATTGATCCCAGGGATGAAAAATGGAATTTACTCTGTTAGTTGGAGAGCTTTATCCGCAGACGGACATCCAGTTAATGGAGTTATTCCATTTCAAGTAGGCAGCGGTTCCAATGCGCCTACCCATCAAGCTACCGCACCTGAAGGCTCAGGGACATCACGAATCGACTTAATCGCTGTCCGTTGGTTTCTTTACATAGGACTATCGCTGCTTTTTGGAGCGATTTGTTTCCGGCTGTTCATCTTACCGAGCATAAGCCAAGACAAGAATCAAAGTGAACAGCATAAGCAAAATCAGCGGCCCTTTGAAACATCGCCCCGCTGGAATAAACTGCTATGGAGCGGCTACGGCATAACGTCTGCCGCCATTCTGATCAGCCTGCCACTTCAGGCTTCATGGGATGCCGGGGTTTCCATCAGGGAGGGCTTCTCACTCCCGATTCTGGGAGAAGCTCTCCAGTTTACTGGAGCCGGACAAATTTGGTTTATCCAGATGATTCTCGTGCTACTCCTAAGCGTAACGCTGATTTACGCGCTGGATTACAGCATTTCGAGTCGCCAGCGCCGTCTTTGGGGCTACAGCTCGGCTCTCCTAACGCTATGCCTCATGCTGTCCAAGGCCTTTGTCGGTCACCCGGCAGCGGCTACCCATCCAGCTCCAGCCATTGCGGCGGACTTCGTCCATCTCGCGGCAGCAGCCTTTTGGATCGGCTCACTTGCCGTCATGGTCGTGTGCCTGCCGGTTGCCGGAGCAGAGTTGCCCGTATCCGAGCGGGCAACTCTACGACAAGCCGCCTTGCGCCGCTTCGCCGGCTGGGGCATTGCTATGGTGGCGGCGTTACTCGCCACCGGTATATATGGAGCCGTGCTGTACATTCCGGCTCCCTCCATGCTGCTGAACACGTCCTATGGACTCGTTCTGCTCGGCAAGGCAGCGCTGCTGCTAGTCATGCTGGCCTTCGCGGCCAGCCAGTTCCGCAGCGCACGGCAAGCGGCGCCCAGCAAGCAAGCCGCCCGGGGATTGCGTGCCGAGTTGTCCGTCGGCCTGCTCGTGATGCTGTTGACTGCGGTGCTCACTCACCTGTCACCCGGTCAGGCACCTGCTGTACCGTTTGAGGAGACTCGCACTACGGGTGGATATAACGTTACCCTGGCAGTCAGTCCCAATGCTGTGGGCAGCAATGAATTTAAGGTATCCGTTCAGGACAGCAAGGGTGCTGCCGTTTCAGGAATCCAGCAGGTTACATTAACGCTCACTCCAGCAGACCCTGACCAAGATCAACAGGAATTTGTTCTACCTGTGAAGCAGCAACAGCCATTCCGCAGTCAGGAATTGATGACCTCCGAAGGAACATGGGCGGTAAAGGTACATGCTCTGACGGCTTCACTCGATGCGGTTGATGCTGAATTCACCCTGCATGTAGGCGGTAAAAAATAATTATTTTATACTTCAGGATTTTGTGAAATCCTCACTTAAAAGGAGCGAATTGAATATGAATACAACAATTCAAACAGCAAAATCCAGATTTTCCAGGTTTGCGACCTCTGTGGGTCTAATCGCAGCGGGTGCCTTACTTTTTGCAGGTATGGCCAGTGCACATGTGACAGTCAAGCCTTCTGTTTCACAACCTAATGCGTGGGAAACGTACACATTGAAAGTACCCGTGGAAAAAAACATTCCAACCACCAAAGTCGCCTTGAAAATTCCGAAAGAGGTCGTTTTCAAACAATACGAGCCTGTACCGGATTGGAAGGTAGCCACCGAAAAAGACAGCTCTGGCAAAGTAATCACCGTGACCTGGACGACTGAAAAAGACGGCATTCAAGCAGGTCAATATCAGCGTTTCGGCTTTGTAGCGCAAAATGCAGACCAGAATACCGCAGCAGCCTGGGACGCCTTCCAGTATTACAGTGACGGAAGTATCGTGGAATGGACAGGCGACGAAGGAAGTAGCAATCCTCATTCCATTACCGAAATTACGACGGACGCCACGTCCGCAACCCCTGCACCTGCCGCAGACAGCGGACACGATTCGGCGGGTACGGCAGCAGGCCACGCCAGCACAGATACGGCTAATGATAGCAACCCCGCACCTGCTTCGAACAATGCTGTAGAAGCTGCACCTGCCGCTTCTGCTCCAGCCAGCTCTGCTGCACAAACGACAGCACTCGTTCTCTCGATCATTGCAGTCGTTCTTGGTGCCACAGCTGTCGGCATTGCACTCAAGCGCCGCAAGTAATCTGGGTTACGTATAAAGTTAAGAGCGTTTTAAAAAGAAAAAGCTGATACCTATTTAAAAGGTGTCAGCTTTTTTTGTATGAAAGAAAACGATTAATAGTCAGCTTTAATACATACTCAGATTCATCTCATCCTATTATTTCACATTCACCTTTCTATCATTTTTTTGGTAAAATAGGTAGAACCCTCACGATTCTAACATGATAGCATTGCAATCTATTGAGCATAGGAGATCATAGGATGAAAATCGTAAATAAAGCTCTGTTATCTAGTGCTATTTTTCTGAGTACCACAGTGGGCATCTATAGCCCCTTGGCACAAGCTGAAGCCGGCAAGATCAGCATTATGCTGGACGGATATGCATTACCGTTCCCTGTACAACCTGCCATGATGAACGGCACGACCATGGTTCCCTTTCGTGCGATTTCTGAAGCTCTTGGCATTACAGTGAAATGGGACCAAGCCAGCCAAAGCATCACCGCTACCAAAGCGCAAGGTTCTGCTACCAAGCAGGTGATTCTAAAGATGGGTAGCCGCAATGCCACAGTGGACGGACAAGCGGTTCAACTAACAGCCGCTCCGCAAACCGTGCACGGCAGCACCATGATTCCGCTGGGCTTTTTCGGGCAGCAGTTTGGAGCCACGGTGAACTGGAACCAGGGAACACGGACGGTCTCCATTACATCGCCTCGTGAATCGATGTATACAGTAGGCTTCTATGCGCTGTCTTCCTTTGACCAAAAATCCAAAATACCGGATTTTAACGTCGTTGCCTTCGGCTGGAGTCGAATTGATACGAACGGACAATTTACCACAAACGGCAAAGAATACAAATGGCCTCAAGCCGCTGGAACTGTAACGCCAGAGTCCATTGTGCAGGAGGCAGACAGCCAGGGGACTTCCCCTTACCTGATGGTCTATTCCGGAGATGGCAATCACGAGCTGACCAAAGTTTTGGAAAATGCGCAGCTTCAAGAACAAACCATTTCCCAAATTGTTAGCACCGCCACCGACAAACAATTTAAAGGCATTTCGCTAGACCTGGAAGGATTGGGCTGGAGCGGCGACAAAGCCAAAGCTCGTTCAGACTACAACACCTTTATTAAAAAGCTATCGACCAAAGCGCATCAGGCCGGGCTCAAGCTCACCGTCGTTCTGCATCCGCTGAACAGTTCTTACTCTGGCTATGACTACAAAACGCTGGGCAATCTGGCGGACGATCTGATCATCATGGCTTATGATTACGGACAAAAGGCTACACCTGAGCCTTTGGAAAAAGTGGATGAAGCCATCCAACTGGCCTTGAAGGAAACCTCGCGGGACAAGCTCATTTTGGGGATTTCGATGGGTAGCGAAAAAGACAGCACCGTTAACGCCAAGATCGGTTTAGCCAAACGTTATGACCTCAAAGGAATCGCTATCTGGCGCTTGGGCATCATTGGAGAAACGGCCTGGTCACAGATGAACGAAGCCATCGAGTTTAAATAAGTGTACATTTTATCCAAGTAAAACCGACCTTATTTCGCCCGCCAGATGATTTCTTATGAGTCTTCTATGAAATCATCTGGCGGGCTTTCTTCATTCCCTTTAACAAAAGTGCTTGCCTGATTTGGAAGTTGTCGTCACAGGCTCGCAACCCTGTTCTCCATAGAAGATCCCCCAGTCTCTCATAAAATCCAGCAATGGCCTTAACGTATCTCCTAACGGGGTAAGCGAGTATTCCACACGCGGTGGGTTCTCGTTATAAATTTCACGGTGCACAATGCCATCTCTCTCTAATTCACGCAACTGCAAGGTTAGCATCCGCTGTGTAATATTAGGCAAGGTCCGTCGAATTTCGTTATAGCGCCGCGGTCCTGTGGTCAAATGATACAAGATGACTCCCTTCCATTTGCCGCCTATAACCCCGACGGTTTTCGCTACCGGACATCCAAAATTAACGCTAACTGCATGTTCCATCTCCTGTGCCATGTATACCCTTCTTTCTGTAGAATGTGTAAACCAATAGCCTCAGACGTATGACAAGAAACAAATATGTGCGTACTTGTTCCCTGCAAAAACTTTCTATATGATAACTATATATTCGATATCAGCTCTCATTATAGTAGCAGAAAACCCATAGAGCACCAACTAAACCCATACCCAAAGGAGTACATTTTATGTCTAATACATCAGCTAAAAAACAGGAAATTCTGGACGCCTTTCTGTTCAGGCACGCCACGAAAGAATTTGATCCCAATCGCATCATACCGGAAGAGGATTTTCAGTTCATTCTCGAAACCGGGCGACTTTCTCCAAGCTCCGTCGGTTTTGAACCATGGCAGTTTGTAGTTGTACAAAATCAGGCATTAAGAGAGAAGCTGGCTGCGGTTTCCAGCGGTGGCCAAAAGCAGATTCCTGCGGCTAGCCACGTCATCCTGATTTTGGCGCGCAAGGATGTTCGTTATGATTCTCCTTACGTGGAGTATATGTATAAAGAGGTTAAAGGTATGTCTGAGGAGGAATTTGCCTCACTGCCAGGCCGCTATAAGATTTTCCAGGGTGAAAGTCAACACCTGCTGGAAAACGAACGTACGCTATTTGACTGGGCTTCCAAGCAAACCTATATTGCCTTAGGCAATATGATGACCGCGGCGGCTCAGATCGGTATTGACTCCTGTCCGATTGAGGGTTTTAACTACGATCAGGTGCATGCCATTTTGGAGGAAGAAGGACTGCTGGAGAACGGGCTGCTCGATATTTCAGTCATTGCTGCCTTCGGTTATCGCGCTCATGAACCCAAACGTGAAAAATCCAGACAACCCCTGGAAAAGGTCACACGCTGGATTCTGTAATCTAATATCCCGATTCTCTCCCAAACGATGAACATTGAAGCATCAAAAAAGCGGGCTTGCGGCACTTCATCTGAATGATGAACCTACCACAGCCCGTCTTTTTTAGGTCACTTCAATTTCTATTAAAATCCCCTTGGAAGCCAGGTTATCCAGGCACTCCTTCATATACTCATCGTCATGCTCCACATATGCACCCGCGCCTGCCAGTTCCTCACCCAGCTCTGCCTCCCAAGGCTCACACTGCTTACCGCGATACAAAGGCTGTTCCCATAGTGGGTCAACATTGTACCCTCTGCTTTTCATTTCGTCCATAATGAGCCTATGATAGCGCACCAGCAGCATGGGGTGATAATCGAACACATAATTCACCGTGGCGTGTGGCTTGCCCCACCCATTCCCGCGCAGGGCACAGCACTCACGATGTTGCCCCAGCAGTTGCGGACGGGGTAACTTGTCGATTAAATGTTCATGCCAAAGCCTCATGCTTCCACAACCCTATCTGTAGCTTTTTCTGATCTATTGGATTAGCATACGGATACCTGTCAGCACAATGCCGATCAGGAAGCCTGTAACTGCGCCATTAATACGTATCCACTGCAAATCCTGTCCCAGTTTGTCCTCCATCAGTGCAATCAGGGATTTGTTATCCATTTTGTCTACATTTTCGCGCACCAAGTTACCAATCCGACTATGGTTGGCTTCCACCAGTCCAGTAATACCTTCCACAATTCGCACATTAATCTTGTCCAGCAGCTCGGTATTCCCTCTTAAATCAGTCAACATTCGATCCAATAGCGGTAAAATATAGGTCTGCACATAGCTTCCGTCTTCCATGTAGTCCAATAAGCGTATACGCAGTTCCTCCATTTTTCCCAGCACCGACGCATCACCTTCCCAGGCTTCAACAAGGCTATCCTTCCAGCCGTTCAACCCTTCCTGAACCGTATCTTTCGTCGCCAATCGGGTCACCTGTGTTCTTAGACCATCCAGCACGGCCTGACGGCGCGGGTGCTCTTCCCTTTGCAGTTCTGCTACCTGATCCAGCAAAAAATGACGAATCATTTCACCCATACGCTCTTCGTTCAGATAGCCGAGGAATGCGTTCAAGGCAAACTGCATCAGTCCGCTCACCTGCAAACCGCTGACAGCCTGCATACCTAAGGTACCCAGCGTATAGCCCGTTTCGGGTCGCAAAAGCCAGGACTCGGCTTGTTCCAGCGTGTAATCCAGCGCGCGGCGATCATAACCCTTCTCGCTGGTCTGACGAGCAAGCGCCTCCAGCAGCGGTCCGGCGTCAAAGTCAGTCATCTGCCGCTTGAGCTCTGCCACGATGACCGGAGCCAATTCCGCGAGCGGGAGCGACTGGACGAGCCGCTTGGCAAGAACATCTATGGATGCCGCCGCCTCCGGCGTGCGCAAACCTTTTTCCACACCACCCAGCACCAAATCGGCCAAACGAATATCTGCAATTTTAGACGCGATGCTGTCTTTGTTTAGCAAGTTATTTTCCACCGTACTCACCAAGGCATTTGTGAGCTTGTCCCTATTTTTAGGAAGCAGCGCGGTATGTGGTATCGGAATGCCTAGCGGATGACGGAACAAAGCAGTGACAGCGAACCAGTCCGCCAGTCCCCCTACAAGTCCTGCCTCAAAAGCTCCGGCTAACAAACGAGCCCAGCCATATTGCTGGAAGGGCAATGTGGCTGCAAAGCCTGCCCCTAGAATAACAAGCGACCAAGCCGCTGCGGTTTTCGTATTTTTGGGTTTTCCCATCCTGTAATCCTCCAAACTGACTGTCGAGTAAGTAAAGCACTATACCTGTATTACCCATCATATCATTGCCCGTGTCATTTCCAAAGTTGAAAGCACTCTTGATGAAACGCGTAAGGCCACTTTTTGCGTAATTTTTTATGCATATATCTCTCTTTTTTACATTCATGTTCGTGAACTAAATCACAACACTAGGCCCAAAATCTCATTTTTAATAATAAGCCTTACGAACCATTTTATCAGAACCAAGTCCTAAATTTCTTAAACCGAAAGGAGAAGTGAAGGGAAAAGTTGAATGGGCATGTAAGATATCTTTTTCAGCACTAATTCTATCTTTGACCCCAGAAAGGATTTGAATCCATGATGACCTCAGAATTCTTTCAACAATATTCGACCTTTTATACGGACGATCAGGTTAGATGTCCATAAGAGCGAGGCTTCTATAAAACTTACAAACATATTTTGATATATAGACATATTTCATGTGATAAAATAAACTTTTATATATAGTAAATCATGTTTAATCAGCCATTATATATTGGTTAAATCAAACCAAGATAAGCTAGATAAAATTGCTTCTTTGTAAAGGAATTGAATATGACAACAGACCAAAAAAACAACGAGGGCCTCTGGAACGGCGAACCTGTCGTAATTGTGCGCACTCCCTCCGCTTTTGCCAAGCAATCCCTTTTATATATTCAGGAATTAGGCTACTTCCAAAAAACTTCTGCTTTTACGGTGGAAAGAAAAGAACTCGCCTCTTTTTTGCTTGTTTTTACGTTGTCTGGTAAGGGAGAATTACTATACCGGGACAAGAAATATATTTTAAAGCCTCATGATTTGTTTTTTATTAATTGTGAGGAGTATGTGCAATATAGCACCTCCGGTCATGAAGCCTGGGAGTTTATCAGCTTATACCTGTACGGCAACCTGATCGGAAACTTTTACGAACAATTTGCCAAGCATAATAAACCGGTAATATCCATGCATAATCCGTATATTATATTGGACAAACTGCATGCTCTGATTTGTGGGCAGTCTGACAGAAGTCTTTCCGCTGAACTGCTAACGTCCAGGCTCATTGGTGAAATACTGATGTGCATCTTGCAGCATCCCTATGATCACCAGCATGTGAATGCTGAAACCCTCAGCGAAGTACGTCGGGTACAGCAATATTTGGATCAGTCCTACTGTGAGCGAATAACACTGGACTCGCTGGCAGATATGTTTGAATTAAACAAGTTTAATCTGGCTAAAAATTTCAAAAAGCAGATCGGTTTCTCTCCGATTGATTATCTCATTAATGTCCGTATCACGGCCGCTCAAAGCTGGCTTAAAACCAGTGACATGTCCATTGTGGATATCGCAAGGTACGTAGGTATTCCCAATACGAGCCATTTTATTAACCTGTTCAAGGAGCATGTAGGAGAAACACCTCATTCCTTCCGCAAAAAGTGGGGGAACCGTTCCAAGCTGTAAATGAGAGGTTACATGAAACCAGTTTGATAGATGATAGACGCACAAGCTATTCAAGTTAATGGCAAAGCTGTCGAAAGGCAGTGACGCAAAACTATAGGGCCTTCCTATCCGGATGGCAGCCAGCTACCAGATGAACGAGCTTTTTATTATGCCCTTTTTTACATAGATCCACCACAATTTGCTATGCCTATCTCGAAAAAAGCCCTGATCGCTATGATCAGGGCTTTTTTTTCTATTGGGATAGTCATGTCAGCCTAGCATGCTGAATATACTAATTTCGAACGAAGCATTGCCATATTACGATGAATAGGAGAATCACTTGGAGCATGAGAACAAAAATAAATGTAATGATCATTGCCTTATTGCTCATTGTCCAAAGCTTTTTCAACGCAACACTGGCTTACGCAGATGCTCCAGCCCCAGAACTGCCGCAGAGTGCTGTATCCGATCCTACACATACCGTTACGGATGCTGTATACGGTGTCCCAAACCTTGAACCTCCCAGGGAGATTCCTTCAAACACGCCCCCCTTCGTTCAAGGAGCAGTCAGTTCAAAATCTCAACATGATGCAACTCCGCAGAGCATACTAACGAAGTTGAGCCTGACCGACGAATCAGGGCATGTCATTGATGCAGTATATAGTCCCGACAGCCAATTCGACATCGGATCAGCCATCCAACTAGGCTATGAATGGGAGCTTCCTGACAATACCTATAAGTCAGGAGACACTTTCACCTTTCACTTACCAGAACAGTTTGTCATCTACACTGATATCTCATCTCCGTTAGTCACTACCGACGGAACCGTGGGATACTTCACAGTAGATCGTCAGGGCAAGGTGATCATGACCTTTAACCCATATGTAGAGACTCATTCCAATGTCAGCGGCAAACTGCAAATCAAAACCGAGTTTACAAAAGAAATAGTGAAAGGTAGTACAGAGGTCATCATTGCGATTCCGATCAAAGGCGGGGTGCAAACGGTCATCGTGAATGTAAAGCCCCAGTCAGGGCCGACCCTAAGCAAACAAGGGAAACTAGCTGGCACAAATCAGATCGACTGGACCATTGATGTGAACAAACAGCTAAACACCGTAAAGCATGCCTTCATCACCGATCCAATTCCTTTAGGACTGGAACTCAGAAGAGACTCTATCCGGCTCTATCATCTCCAAGTCAATATCGACGGATCGACCGTTGTTCGAGACCTAGTAAATGCGAGTGAATATGCCATTGAAGCAGATCAAGCCGGGACAGGGTTTGTGATTCGTTTTCAAGACGGTAGCATGAACACGGCCTACCAGATTCAATATTCCACGCGCATTACTGGCGACGAAACTCGTTTTTCCAACACAGCAACGCTTTCAGGAGATGCGATAGAGAACGTTGCTGCTACCGGTACTGTTCATGTAGAACGTGGTGAGTTTTTGTCCAAAAAGGTTGAAAAATATGATCATGCCACACAAACACTCTCGTGGGCCATACGATACAACTTCGGCGAGACAAAAATCCCCGAAGCCAAAGCTCTTTTAATTGATCATTTCAACAAAACTCAAGAATTGCTACCCGGTTCCTTGAAAGTATTTAAAGGAAACACGCTGGAGGAACTCCCATCGTGGGCGTATACTGTCATCCCAGTTGATTATCCGGACCGCAACGGCTTCAAACTTCAATTTAACTTTGACGTAGATTCAGCCTATACCATCCGATACCAGACTCAAGCCAGAGGCCGTGTCTATGAAAATGGAAAAGTTATAAACATCATAACCTCAGATGGAATCCAGAAGATCGTATCGACAGAAATCACAAGCGGAGTTATGACTAAAATGTATGACACACCCAATTACAACACCAAAATCATACCTTGGGTGATTACCATTAATACAGACTTGTACACCATGAAAAATATTGTCATTCACGATGTGTTTCCAAACGGGGGCTTGGCCTTGTTGCCGGACACCCTGAAAATTCAAACTGTTGACGGAACAACGGAGCTACGTGCCCCCACGGATTATGAGCTGATTCCGCTATCACAGGACTATAAACAAGGATTTACGCTCAAATTTCATAAAACCATTCATAAAGCTTATACGATCAAGTATTCAACCACCTATAACAATGACTGGAAAACGGATACGACGAAGCCTGAGTTTCGTAATAAATCCATTATAGAATACCAGTTTGAAGACGGAGAAACATCATCGCATGCCGTGGAGTGCCCGATCTGGCCGGACTTTATGACACAACGAAACGGTGCCAAGCAAGGAAGCTATAATGCGACCTCCAAGCTCATTACCTGGGACATTAAAGCCAACTACAATCGCAAGATCCTAAACCACGCGGAAGTGAGAGACCCCTTGCTGCAAGGTCAGAAGTTACTGCCCGGCTCCGTGAAAGTACACGATATGACCTTGCTGGGATGGTGGGATGGCGTACAAAAAGGGGCTGAAATCCCGGCAGATCAATACACCATTATCCCTCCCTCCGAGCAAAATGGGAATGAATTGCGTATCCAGTTCAAGGAGCAGATACAGACTCCCTACTGGATTACCTTTCAAACTTCATTGGAAGGAGAACTGATTGACAAGGAAATTCATAATCAAGCCCTTCTACTGGATGGACAAAAAACAGTCTCCAAATGGGCAGCGCAAGTCACGGTACCTCATGGTGGAGAATATGTATCTAAAGTCGGTACACAAAATGGAAATAAGATCGACTGGAGCATCCGCATCAATGAAGGACAGTCACATGTATCCAACGCTAAAATTATAGATCAGCCTAGCAGCAATCAAATCTTAATCGAGGATTCCTTTCATTTGTACTCTACAATCATCGCTGCCAACGGAAATACCACCAAGGGCACCGAGTTGATTAGAAACCAAGATTACAAGCTGTATATCAAAACAGATGCTCAAGGCCAGCAAACTTTTGAACTTGCTTTTGCCAAGGATATTTCCTCTGCTTTTATTCTTGAATACCAATCATTCATTCATGCTGAGGACAAAGCCAAAGTGAGTAATAAGGTTGCCTTTGAGGGGGATCGCTTGACGACAGAGATACGGGAAACCAGCCAGGAAATCATTGTACGAACGTCTTCCGGCTCCGGTTCCGGCGGGGGTGTGACCGAAAGTCTTGAGTTGACCAAGGTAGACCAGGATATGCCTGAGAAGATACTGCCTGGCGCACAGTTTGCACTCTATGATAAAGGTCAAAAAAGAGCCCCTCTCATTCAGACCACCAATCAGGAAGGCAAAATCATCTTTTCCTCCTTGCTTCATGACGATTACATCTTGGAGGAATTGGCAGCACCGGAGGGCTATAAAATCACCGAGAGCAAGCTTGAGATCAAAATAGACGCAACACTGCGACAAAGCTCTGGTGTAAAAAAGATTGTGATCACCAACCGTAAAGAAAAGAAAAACGAACCAGGAACGCCTACTCATCCAGACCCGTCACCCCCGTCTGGAGGCTCAGGTAAGAAACATGACAGAGATCCGGAAATACCCGATACTCCGTCTGTAACCGTTCCTCCGTCATTGCCAATGTCTCCGGAGGACATAGCCCTTCTACAGGAGGAACCTGCACCTATACCGCCGGAGCCGCCAGCCGTCATGCCTCATCAAGATCCTTCTCCTCCGGTGGATTCGAAAGACGATCCCAAACCTAAGATCCGTGTCAAGGTTCCCGGGAAAGAGCCAGAAGAGCCAGAGGATCCACCTGCGGTACATCAGTTGCCCCAAACAGGTGAAAGCAGCCCCGTTCCGTTCTATTTGACAGGCATAGCGTTGGTTATGTGGGGCGTATTGTTGAAATTCACACGGACGAACAAAAAATAAAATGGATCACCTGCCCTGATCTCTCGCCTCATTCCATTTCCGATTGGAATGAGCCGGGAATGGGGCATTTTTCAAAAAAATATGTATAATCCGTACTTTGCTTAGGGGAGGCGAGATTGCTGAGTCTGCGTAAACTTTCCTACGTATTTATTTTGTTAGGCTTACTTTTTATTTTGTTTCCTAAAGCGACGGAATGGAATGAGGATCGGGAACAAAGCAAGCTATTAAAAGCAGCAGAACTACCATCAGGAAAAAGCGATGCGCTATGGCCCCCCAGTCTTACGGACAGCTATGCTCGCTTGTCCACTACTCTTACGGAAGTCCCGGCTCGTGAAGCACGACAAAATACTTCCACACCCCCTGTTACCATTGGAAGCGCTAATGAACAAACTCCCATAGCCACTATTAGTATAAGTCGTATTGCTTTAAAGCTCCCTGTATTGGAAGGCGCAACGAGGATAAATATGAGACACGCGGCTGTACATATGCCGGAAACGGGGACGCTGGGACAGGCGGGGAATGCCGCCATTGCTGCTCATCGAGCCCGCACCTCTGGACGTTTATTTAATCGTCTAAATGAATTGAAGATCGGGGATAAGATTGTTGTTAACACTCGGGGTAACCAATATGTATATAGCGTTTATAGCCTGAAAGTGGTCGATCCTACGGACGTGTCTGTTCTGAAAAGCTTCAAAAAACAAAAGCTGCTCACACTGATTACATGTGACCCTCTCGTAAACCCCACCCATCGTCTCATTGTTCAGGCGAAACTAAGCACCTAAAGCCATTTTAAAGCGCCTATTTCTATGAGTAAAAATAAATCAGGCGGGCCATTCCTGTTCATTTACAGAAATACACCCGCCAATGTTCACATTACGATTCAGTTGGATTCTTGGCAATCAGCTTGAAGTCATCAAAGTGGAATCCTGGTGCAACAACACAGGTTACTAGCACAGGCTCATCCCCCAGCGGACGTGCTGTTTGCCATACTGTTCCTGGTACGAGTGCTTGTGGATGCTGTCCTGCCTCCACATCTGCACCGACGATGATAACAGTTTCTTCGCCTGGCTCTTCTCCGCTTCCACCCAATTTCAACTCTACAGGGCTTCCGCTATGATATAGCCACAGCTCATCAGAATGGACCACATGCCACTCGGAGAACTCACCCGGATGCAGCAAGAAATACGTAGACGAAGCTGCAAAACGCGGACCGGAATACACATCCGGCAGTACAGGCTTCGGAATTTGAAAATTGGCCTTCCACATCTCTTTGTACCAGCCGCCTTCTGGATGGGGCTCCATGCCCAATGCCGTGACTAGCGGTGAAATAGCTTTCGTCATTGTCTAACCTTCCTTTACCCTAAATTCCTTCTTCCCTACTGTAAAACATAGCGTTGCTTTTGTCACGTTTCTCCCTTGGCATGTCGAGGATTAATATTTTATGTCAAATTTAATAACATAAAATTGCGGATAATTACTTATTATTATCATATAAATAACAAATCAATAGTAAAAAAACACATCAAAATACATTTCACGTAAAGTTTTATAACATAATATCTTGTTTTTTATTGTAAGCTTATAGTATCATGAGAGAAATTTTTAAATTCTAATAGAGCTTGATCATGTCAATCCGTCTACTAAGCTATGTATCCAAGCCTAAAAGGGGTGAGCTCTCTGATCCAGTTTCGCAATGTCAACAAGCATTACGGTCACTTTCATGTACTCAAAGACATTAATCTTCAGATTAAGGAGGGCGAGGTCGTCGTCATCATCGGTCCCTCCGGCTCGGGTAAAAGCACCCTGCTTCGCTGCATCAATCGTCTGGAAACGATATCGGATGGGGAACTGATCGTTAACGAGATCCCTGTACATGACAAAAAGATTGATATTAATGCCTTCCGTCGCAATATCGGAATGGTGTTCCAGCATTTCAATCTGTATCCCCACAAAAAGGTAATTGAAAACATTGTACTGGCACCTATGAAGGTACTGGGCATCTCGAAAGAAGAAGCTACTCAAACAGCCATCACTTATCTAAAGCGCGTCGGAATCGAGGAAAAGGCACAGAGCTACCCCGCCCAATTGTCTGGTGGACAGCAGCAGCGGGTCGCGATCGCCCGCGGGCTCGCGATGAATCCAAAAATTATGTTGTTTGACGAGCCTACCTCAGCTCTTGATCCCGAAACGATCGGAGAGGTACTGGATGTTATGCGCTCGCTCGCCCATCAGGGCATCACAATGGTCATTGTCACTCATGAAATGGGCTTTGCACGTGAAGTGGCGGACCGCGTGATTTTTATGGACAAAGGACAGATTTTGGAAGACGGCCAACCTGCCGAATTTTTTCAGAATCCGGGTGAAGAACGGGCCCGCCTGTTCCTGAGCCGTCTGATTCATCATTAAACAGACTTACCAATGTAGCGTAAATCGAAAGGGGAATGTTCTGATGAGAAAAAGATTTCAATGGAGTACTTTGGTGCTGGTAGCTTTATCTTGTCTGCTCGTCTTGGCAGGCTGCGGAGGCAAAGAAGGAGCGGCAACGTCGGGAAATGAGCCGGCAGCAGCCAACGGACTGGAAGCGATCAAACAGCGTGGCAAACTAGTCATTGGTGTGAAATACGATACCAAGCTGTTCGGACTGAAAGACCCGGCTAGCGGAAAAGTAGAAGGTTTTGATATCGACATCGCCAAGGCTGTAGCCAAACATATTTTTGGCGATGAAACCAAACTTGAACTAAAAGAAGTCACGTCCAAAACACGAATCACCTTATTGCAAAACGGAGACATCGACGCCATTATCGCGACGATGACCATTTCGGATGAACGTAAAAAGCAGGTTGATTTTAGCGACGTCTATTTTAACGCCGGGCAATCTCTACTCGTGAAAAAGGGGAGCCCCATCACCGGGCTGGAGTCCCTGACCCCGAATACCAAGGTGCTCGCCGTGAAAGGCTCTACTTCCGCCAAAAATATCCGTGAAAAAGCACCAGAAGCGACGATATTAGAATTCGAAAACTATCAGGATGCTTTCAATGCCCTCAAAGCAGGTAAAGGAGAAGCGTTAACTACCGATAACTCTATTCTGCTCGGCATGCAGAAGCAAGATCCGAATTATATTCTTGTAGGCGGGAACTTCACAGAGGAACCTTACGGCATTGCAGTAAAGAAGGGACAAACCGAACTCCTACAAGCCATTAATGATACGATCAAGGAACTGAAAAGCAACGGTGAATACGATAAGCTCCACGAGCAATGGCTTGGGGTTAAGCCCGAATAGTATTCTTGTGAAGGAGCCGCGCTTGCGAGCTCCTTCCTTTCTTAAGTCTGGATAAGGAGGTATACCTGTAGATGCTTACTTTTGATATCAACGTACTTTTCGATCATAGCGACCGTTTCAGAGAAGGCTTGCTTCATACCGTTCAAGCTAGTGTCATTGCCTTGATCGGAAGCTTTATTCTGGGAGCTATTATTGCCATCCTCCGAATTGCGCCTTTTAAATGGCTAAACTGGATCGGTACCGTCTATGTAGAGGTCATCCGCAATATCCCATTGCTGATCGTCGTGCTGTTTTTTTATCTGGGGCTTCCCACTTTGGGCATCCCTTTGGACGGATTCGTATCTGGAACGCTTGGATTGACCGTATACACAGCCTCCTTTATTGCTGAAGCCATACGTGCCGGCATTCAATCTGTGCCCAAGGGGCAATTTGAAGCGGCAAGGTCCTCCGGGTTGAGTTACAACCAGACGATGATCAGCATTATTTTACCGCAAGCCATCAAAATTGTGCTGCCTGCGATCGGCAACCAATTCATTAATCTGGTCAAAAACTCTTCCGTGCTGGCTATTGTGGCCGGGCTGGATCTCATGTATTACTCGGACCTCATTAACTCGGATACCTTCCTGCCCATCACAGTCTACGTCATCACGGCGTTGTTGTATCTTATCTTGACAGTTCCGCTTAGCTTTCTTGTACTGTACATGGAACGGCGTCTGTCCAAAACATCCTAAGGAGGGAAGCCTGTATGGATTTCGGTGGATTGTTTGTGTGGCCTAATGTGCGTTTTATACTGGAGGGCTTCCTGCTCACGCTGGAGGTTGCTATTTACTCTATCGTGTTCAGCTTCGCTCTTGGTATCTTATTCGGCATTCTGCGCTATACCCGCTTACCTGTCATTTCACAGGTTGCAGCCTTTATCATTGATCTCATTCGTAATCTTCCATTATTGCTCATTATTTTCTTCATCGGTATGGTTTTACCATCTATCGGTCTTTCCATTTCCCTCAAGTGGGCAGCCATTACAGGCCTGTCGATCTTCGAGGGAGCCATGATTGCTGAGATTGTGCGTAGCGGTCTGAATTCGGTCCATAAAGGACAGGTGGAAGCCGCACGTTCCTCTGGTCTAAGCTATTCTCAAACCTTATGGCATATCATTCTGCCCCAAGCGCTTCGTCGCATGGTGCCCCCGATTGTCAGCCAGTTCATTTCCCTATTCAAGGATACCTCACTGGCTGTCATTATCAGTTTGCCGGAGCTGACGCATAATATTCAGATTGTCGGTGGGCAAAATCAATCCTTTGTCATTCCAGCCCTGCTGTTCGCAGCTTTCCTGTACTTTGCTGTCAATTACAGTATGTCACTGATTGCACGCAGGCTGGAAGTTCGTACACATTAAAGCTCGTGATACTCATCAGGGTTGCCACTAGTTGGAACGCACGGTTAGTACAGCTTGTATCTCTTTAATCAATTGCTTCAACGCTTCTCCCTGATAACGGCCAGACCGATAAACCAGCTCTAGCTGACCCTGGAGCACGTCGCACAAAATAGGTACAGTGCAAAATTGTGAGTGATCCAATTCTGTTGCAAGGGACTCCGTCTGTAGGGTTACGGCAAGTCCATCCTGCACCCAGCGCAGGATGGAAGGTATGGAATTGGTCTCCAAGACGGTTGCAAAAGGATACCCGCGATCACGGAAGCACTTCTCAATCAGTTTCCTGCCGGGATGACACTCTGGCTGCATCCCCCAGGGTACATGCCTCAATTCGTCCAGCGTAATGGAAGAACGGTTGGAAAACACATGCTCTACCGGAACAACAAGACAGTAGTTCTCCGTACGAAGAGGAAGCTGGACAAGCCTTTCATCCGTACCCGAATGCAGCGTGATGCCAACATCCACTCGGTTATCCAGCAGCTGTTCTGTGACATCAAATGATGGATGGATGTGCAAGCTGACTCTAGGAAATGACTGATGAAAATGGATAAACATTTCTTGTAATGGTTCCTCCAGCTCCGGTAATGCGATACCAATCCGCAAACTCCCGCGTTGCTCGGTGCGCAACTCCTCAATGGAAGCCTTTGCTTGCTGTAAATCCTTGAGCGCATGTGCACTGTGTTGCAGCAACAATTTCCCGGCATCTGTCATCTTAATTTTCTTGCCTGCACGGTCAAAAAGAGTCATGCCCAATTCCTCTTCCAACGCCTTAATTTGCAAGCTAAGTGTGGGTTGGGAGATTCCGATCTTTTCCGAAGCTTTCGTAAAATGCAGTTCCTCGCATACCGCAATGAAGTATTGAAGCTGACGTATCTCCGTCTTCCTTCTCTCCCTTCGAGAATCCCCAGAATGATTGCATAAAAGGTCAAAAGAAGCGCAAAATCGGATCAAACCGGTTCGCGCTTCTTCTTCAGGTTATTGCGCTTTTTTTAGATTATTGGGCTACTTCTGCTTTTTCCGCAGTCAACGTAATATTCGCAAACGTGTCTGCATCATACTCCTTGCCACGGGTAATATCGTAATTGGCTACCCGATTATTCACTGCCTCCAACGAGTAACGGAATAACGTCGGTACAATGGGTGCCTCCTCGCTCATATACGCCTGCCACTGATTGTATATATCTTTACGATAATTGTCGTCAAAGGCTTTCACAGACACCCCTTCCTGCAACAGCTTATCATTCTCTTCACTGGTAAAGCGCGAGTAGTTAAAGCTGGCTCCGCGTCCATACAGCCCACTAGGGTTTACATCTGTACCTGTACTCCATGCGCCGCCAAAAATATCAATGCCAGGGTCATCCTTCTGCACACGGTCATAGAAAGAATTGAACTCAAGCAGACGGCCGTCCACCAGCTCGACATGAAGCCCGACATCCTTCCAATTTTGCAAATAAAACTTCGCCAGCGATTCGGCTGTCGCATCCCCGCTCATTGCCGCATAATGTAGCACCAGTTCCTTGCCCTTAGGGTCCTCACGGTATCCATCTCCATTGGTGTCCACATACCCTGCCTCGTCCAGCAGCTTTTTTGCCTTGTCCGGATCATACGCAATGCCCTTCGCATTCACATCATGATATCCCTTAAAGGCGGGCGGGACCAAGGATGTCGCAGGAGTCCGAAGCCCATGATAGAGCTGCTTGCCAACCTGCTCGTTATTCAGCGCATAGCCGAGGGCCTGACGTAGTGACTTGTTCGCCAGCTTGGCGTTCGGGTCCATGATATTTAGACTCTTGGCCTGATCGAATTTTCCCATTTTAAAGCCTACATAGCTATAAGATAATTCCTCCTGACCGAGAAACTGTACATTTTTCGGATTGCTGGCCTCATTGTAACGGGTGGTTGGATAGCTGGCCCAGTCGACTTCTCCACTTTTCAGCGCCTCGGTAATGACATTCGGGTTCACCACCTTCAGATGAAGGCCATCCAGCTTGGGTACACCGTGAAAATAATCCTCATTTTTGACAAATTCCACAGATTCACCTGTAACCATGGATTTAATTTTGAACGGCCCATAGCCAATCGGATTTTTACGGACAGGATCTGATCCGGCCATATCTTTCACGGGGATATTCTGAAACACCTTTTTCTCCAGGGGTGTAGACCAAAGTCCCGATTTCACCGAAGGATTAGGTTCCTTGAAATGAATGGTAACCTCTTTCTCATTGAGCACTTTGATGCCAGAAATGGTTTTGGCCTTACCCGAGTGATAATCTTCCATACCCACAATATTCGTCATAAAACTATCATAACGCGGACCTTCGTAGTCTTTATGACCGATCACTTCATAGGAAAAAGCATAGTCCTCCGCCGTTACGGGATTACCATCCGTCCAGTTCAGTTTGGGATCAATTTTCACAGTCACCGCCTTATTGTCTGGGGAAAAGGAAATCGTCGCCGCCCCTTTATTGTCAATATTCAGATTGGAGTCAATCGAAAACATAGAAGGATAAAAAAACTGGAAGACTTCAAAATCAGGATTGCCTTCATAAAATACAGGATTCAGAATGCCTTCAAAAGGGGTATCAGACACGAGTGCATAATTGATGATGCCACCCTTAATCGGGGCCTTATCGTTCTTGATCGCCTTCGCCAGCGCTGTCGCATTCACCTGTTTGCTGTCGGACCCTGAGCCGCCTGTACCGTCAGACGATTTCCCTCCATTTGAAGCGGAAGGCGAACCGCTGCATGCCGCCAATGAAAGTACCAAAATTGCAGCTAGAACAGGCAGAATCCCTTTTTTCCAGTGTTTAACCATTGTAAATCCCTCCTTGTCATTGTCCTTATCCTTGAACTTCGGTTAACCCAATCGTTGTCTGGCATCCGTGGCGCGTTTGAGCGCCTGGCCAATAAAGTTAATCGCCAGCATTAACACCAAAATAAGCAGTGAGGCAGGTAACCACATCCACCAGCTATTCTGCAAAACATCCGGGTCATTGGCATAACTCACCAGTGTACCCAAGCTTGGCGTAGATTCCGGTAAGCCAAAGCCGAGATAAGAAAGCCCGGTCTCAATCCCGATATTCCCCGCGAGACTGAGGGTCAGATTGACGATCACGACCGAGCTAAGATTGGGCAGCACGCCAAACCAGATGATTTTCCAATTGGGTGTGCCAAGGGTTTTGGAAGCCTGCACATAATCCAGTTCGCGCTCCGACAACACCTTCGCCCGGATCAGGCGTGCTTTTCCAATCCATAAAAAGGCAGTCATGATAAAAATAAAGGACCCTATGCCGCTTTTGGGTACAATGCTGACAAATACGATGACCAACATCAAAAATGGAAGCACCAAAATAAAATCAATAATCCGCATGATGATGTTATCGACCATTCCCCCATAAAAACCAGCCAGTAAACCTAATGTTAAGCCAATAGCGGCGGATAACAATGTAATCGTAAAGCCAATAGTGAAGGAATTGCGGGCTCCAATGACCAGTTGGCCGAAAATATCTCTGCCCGCTCGATCTGTCCCCAGCCAATGCACTGAGCCTGGAGCTTCACGAATCGCGCCCAAATCGACCGTCGTGACTACATCCTGATTTACAAACAGGACAGAGGCATATATAAAGATCAAGAACAGAATCACAAAGCCAATGGAAACCAAGGCCATTTTGTCACGCACCAGCTCACGACGTAGTACAGACCAACTGGATGGTGATTTACGAATGATTCCCGGCGTGAAAACCTCCTCCACCTGTATAGACACCATAATCCCTCCCTTTCTCTAGACTTGTTCGCTACTCAATTCGAATGCGGGGATCGACTTTGCTTAGGATGACATCAGATAAAAGAGTTCCTAATAGCGCCAAGAAGCCAGAGATCATGACCAGCGCGTTCACGACTGAAAAATCCCGTTGAGTGATGGACTGGAGAAATAATTGGCCCAACCCCGGATAACCGAAAATAGATTCAAGAAAAATGTTGCCTGCAATGACTCCCGTCAGGTCATAACCCAAAAAGGCAGCGATCGGCAATAACGAGTTTTTGAAAATATGGCGGGAATAAATTTTACCTTCGGGTACCCCTTTGGAACGCGCTGTCTTCACAAAATCCTTCAGTCTTGTGTCAATGACCTCATTGCGCAAATACTGAATCGTAGCCGTTGTACTGAGCAATGCGCCTGTAACCGCCGGTAAAATGAGATGATACGACTTGTTCACGTAATATGACCATGCCCCCGGCTCCACACCTACATCCACACTGCCGCTGGTTGGAAACCAGCCGAGCCTGAAGCCGAATACATACAGCAGCAGCAACGCGAGTATAAATAGAGGTGTCGCAAAGCTGAGATAGGTATAGCCCACTACAGTTTTGTCCAGCAGACTATGCTGATAACGACCGCTGAGTACGCCGAGCGGGATGGCGATCAGATACGTCAGAACCAGAATGACTACGCCCAGAAAGAACGTGTTCCCCAGACGGCTGCCAATCAGATCGGTAACGCTAATTTTATGTACATAAGATTTGCCCAGATCCCCGTGAGCAAGCTGGACGAGCCAGTTCCCATACTGCATCCACACCGGGTCATTCAGTCCCAGTCTTTGTCGCTGCTCTTCCAGTGCGGCCGGATTCAGATTGGGTGTCGAAGTAATAAGTCCTGTCAGGGCATCCCCCGGCATAGCCTTAGCCAGGAAAAATATAAGCACGCTCAGTGCAAAAAGTTGAGGGATCATAACCAGTAGCCGACGCAGTGTAAATTTCCACATTTCTGTACCCCCCTTATGGTAGTGCGACTTGATGGGATGGACTTACTGATTTTAGTGCAAACGGTTTTCCACTCGCGTCTAGATGTTTGGGTAGCTCTGTTTTGTAGGAGGATAAAAGCATTCGCCTTTTTTGAGCATTTTCCAGCCGTTTTGTAGGATCAATATTGGGAATGGTTGCAATGAGGCGCTGGGTATACAGATGCTGTGGACGCTCATAAATATCTTGCTCGCTCCCCTGCTCCACTAGACGGCCCCGATACATAATACCGATTTGGTCGCACATATGGCGGATAATACCTAAATCATGGCTGATGAACAAATACGTCAAATTAAATTCCTGCTGCACATCCTTCATAAAATTAAGCACCTGTGCCTGCACGGAAACGTCCAGTGCTGACACTGGCTCATCAGCAATGATCAGCTTGGGGTTTAATGTCAGCGCACGCGCGATCCCGATCCGCTGTCGTTGCCCCCCGGAAAATTCATGCGGATATTTATAGGCTGCATCGGCGTTCAAGCCGACCTTTTCCAGCAACGTCTGTACTTTTCTCCGTTCTTCCTCACTACTCAGCCTTTCAAAATTTCGCAGCGGTTCAGCAATGACATCCAATACGCGCTTACGCGGGTTAAGCGAAGAGTATGGGTCCTGAAAAATCATCTGAATATCTCTACGCAATGGATGACGATTGTTACTACTTAGAGCTGCAAGGTCCTTTCCTTTAAACAAAGTCCGTCCGCTCGTCAGCTTATTTAGACCGATGATCGTCCTGCCTGTCGTCGTTTTCCCACAGCCAGATTCCCCCACCAGCCCGTAGGTCTGGCCTGCCTCAATGCTGATCGACACGCCATCCACTGCTTTCACCTGATCGATAACACGCTGGAAGAAACCACCGCGCACCGGATAGTGCACCCTCAAATCATTTAACTCCAGTAGTGCCATGAGCAGCCTCCCCCTTCGCCTCGTCTTCAAAATGAAAATGCTGATAACATGTACAACGGACCCAATGTCCAGGGGAAATTTCATTTAATTGGGGATGGTCTTCATGCACCCTCTGCTGAATCCAGGGAATACGTGGAGCAAAGCGGCAGCTATTGCGGGGGATATCTTGTAATGAGGGAACAATGCCGCCGATGACATGCAGTGATTCCCCCTTGGTATGCGATCCCGGCATGGAAGCAAGCAAAGAACGCGTATACGGATGCTGTGGTTGCCTGAATAATTCAAAAACATCAGCGCTCTCCACGATTTCTCCGGCATACATGACCACCACGCGGTCGGCTACTTCTGCCACAACACCAAGATCGTGCGTAATCAGGATAATACCGCTCCCAGTCTCCTGTTGAAGCTGTTTCAGCAAGTCGAGAATTTGCGATTGGATCGTTACATCGAGCGCAGTCGTCGGCTCATCTGCAATAATAAGAGAAGGTCGGCAAGCTATGGCAATCGCGATCATCACACGCTGCCGCATCCCTCCTGACAGTTCATGCGGATACTGATCATACACACGCACTGGATTCGGTATATCTACACTTTCCAGCAGCTCCAGCACACGTTCCCTTTTTTGCTTCGTAGATAGTGACGTATGATAATCGAGATTTTCCTCAATCTGCTTGCCAATGCTCATCAACGGGTTGAGTGCTGTCAACGGGTCCTGAAAGATCATGCCAATTCCCGCTCCGCGGATTTTATTCATTTGCCCTGAGGAAAGACGGTTCAAGTCCGTTCCTTTAAAAAAGACCTCCCCCTCTACACGCGTGCGTTCCATGTCATGCAGTTGCGGGATCGAAAGCGCTAACGCGCTTTTGCCACAGCCGGATTCTCCGACTACAGCCAGCACTTCATTGGGGTTGACCGTCAGATCCAGATGGTCGACTGCGGGGTGATATTGATCCTGGATGCGAAAAGATACGGATAATCCTTTAATTTCCAACACAGGTTCGGTATTCAATGCGCGCTTCCTCCATTCTCCATGGTCTTGTCCCGCTTATTCTCACCATGTTTGATGTTTAAAACCTCTCATGAACATTACATACCGTTTTTGTCGGAATAATTTGAATACATCCTATCACCAGTATATGGATATATCAATTAAGATTATGCTATCAACATCATTTAAAAAATCAATGATCCAGCAATAGTGCGGCCTTTCTGGCACAAAATGTAATGAAATAACCAACCACAGGTTAATTTTCATCACAAAAAAAGTCGCCTGATCCCTCAGCAGGGATCAAACGACTAACTAACCCAAGCTCACATTGAGCTCCTGACAATATAATTTACGAAGCCGCTCCATAGGAGCCAGACTTGAATGTTCTAGGATCGTACCATTTGTAGCCTGCTGCCGGAGCAGACCAAGGCTCAGGCTGTGGTTCCGTGGACGCCGCAGGCTCTTCGAATGGCAGAAGCTTCGTTGGTTGATCCAGAGTCAAACCTGCCACATCGGACAATTTCGTGTAGTCCTGCTTCCATGCAAGCCATTGAACCGTTTGCACCAGGAAGGTTGAATCATCCACTTCTTTGAAGCCATCATATGTCTTCTTCGACTGTCCGTTTTCCTCACGCACATATTTCGGTGTAGCATCTTCTACAGGGGAAGAATCACCGATGAATGCCGCCTTGCCTTGGCCTACCTTGGAGATAGCGGCATAAGGTCCTTCCGCACGGCCCCCGCCGTTATAAACCCCCTGATCTACCGCATTCCCCCATTTTTTCGTGCCTGAAGGGATATAAGCAATGCCTTTAGCCTTGGTAGGATCAATAATAGCCAGCGTAGATCCTGCATGCATGGCAATCGAGCGCACACCCTTGGTAATACCGAAAGATTGATCTGCGGCTACAATGTCGGTAGCATTCACATCACCGAGCGCATTGTAACGGAAACGAACGCCAAAGTTGGCCGCCAGCCAATCGGAGCTTGTTAATCCTTGCATTGCCGGTGATGCAGCCTCTTCTGCAGTCATGCCTTTGGCCGGATTAGTATAAGCTCCACGACGGTAGCCATTCATAACCTCGGAGGAATCCCAACGGTTTTTGTTACGGTCCGCATTATAATGATCGGAGATGAAGAAGACGCTCCCTCCGTTATTCACGTATTGCAGCAGGGCAGCCTGCTCGGATGCCTTAAAGGCAACATTCGCTTCACCAATAATGAACACATCATATTGGCGCAGCTTGTCATAGGTTATGGCCTGCTCTCCATAAGTAAAAGGAATAGGACGATTTAATGGGTCTACCGTAAAGCCTACATTACGCAGTCCATTGGCAAAGTCGGAGAAGGCGCCTTCAATGACCCAATCTGCTGCACCAGCGGTCTGTGCGTGCGTATTATCGAACAGCACCTTTTTGCCTTTTCCATCCGGCAATGTAGTACCGGGTTGACCCGGGTTGCCAGGTTCAGGTTGACCCGGGTTGCCAGGTTCAGGTTCACCAGGTTCACCTGGTTCCCCCGGCTCGCTTCCGTTCACCAGTTCAACAGCGCTTGGGCTTTTCACTCCACCAAAATTATTGTAGGCGCCAAGTGTACCCGTCACACGAATTTTGCTGCCGATCAGCTCAGGATGGCCTGACAGTCCAAATTGCCCTCTGTACGCGGATGTCAGCTGTACATCCAATAGATTAGAAGTGCTACGTTCATTAGCCTGGTCAGCAATCAGTACGTTAAAATCATTCGCAAACGGAGAAGAAAAGTTAGCCGTTTTCGATCCGGTAGCATGTCCGACGATATAACCTTCTACCGTCACCGTACCTCCACTGCTTTGGCCCTGAAGTGCTTCGGCTACTGTCAATGCTCCCTCTGCCTTGACCTGACCGAACGGAACGAAGATCCCGATCAGCAGTGATGCGATCGCTGCTAGATGCAGCATCCCTTTTAAGCGTGAACCTGTGAACCGCAAGCCTTTTACCATACGTCAATATCCCTCCTATGATTTCCATAAATGTACTTGTCCTCTATCAGATTAGCCGCCAATCTTCTAATTCCTTCCTGATTTCATCCATAATTATGTAAACTTTAATCTTTTTTATTGGAAATGCACCTGTTTCAGGATTTTGCAAAATTCGATTCCAGTCGCTCCAAAGCGCAATATCTAGACGAACTAGGCCATTTCGATCTATATATTGTTCATTGGAAGTCGCTTATTGGATTTTTGCAAAATCCTCGTTTATGTAAAAATTGAACCCTGTGATTGACACCGAGCACGTCATACATTACGCTAAGAAAGACATGTAGAACGGTATACGCGAATGAAGATGACGGGAGAGTCTGTCCAGGAGGCTTACACTCTGGCGGCACCGAAGGAGCAAGACGCCAGCACCCGGCTGGCGGATAATCTCTCAGGTCCATGTATCGTCATCTGACGCAACTCTGGAGAGAGCGCAAGCCACCCAAGGGGTAAGGCGGTAAGAACACCGCACGAAACTCTCAGGTAACGAGGACAGAGATAAGGGAAACTTCCTTATCCTGTCCTTTTTTGTGCTCACATTGTGCGTCAGCATTAGGAACCGTCATAACCGCGCAAAGACGCGGAAATACCATATAGTATGGTATTAGAACATACAGGGGGCCACACCATGCGTTTCAAAGATGTATTTTCTATTATCGGCCCGGCCATGACCGGACCTTCCAGTTCACACACTGCAGGCGCGGTGCGACTCGCACGCGTTGCCCGGCACTGGCTCGGGGCGCAGCCTGACCGTGCCCGTATGACACTGTACGGCTCCTTTGCCGACACGTATAAAGGACACGGTACAGACCTCGCGCTCATCGCAGGGCTGCTTAATTACGATACGGACGATCACCGGATTCCCGATGCCGAGCAATGGGCCGAGCAAGCCGGGATGACCGTGGAATTCGCCGTCAGTGGACTCCCCGCTCCTCATCCGAACACCGTCCGTTTCGAGTTGTGGAAGGGCGAGGATCAGCGCACACTGCTGGGCTCCTCCATCGGCGGCGGCAGCATCCATGTCCAGCAACTCAACGAATTCCGGGTCAATCTGACCGGGGAGCTGCCTACGCTGGTGCTTCTCCACTCGGATAAGCCCGGTACATTGGGCGCAATAACTTCAGCGCTGGGCGCGGCCCACATTAACATTGCCTATATGCACGTAGATCGCAAAGGCCGGGATGGTGAAGCACTCACCGCCATTGAAACGGACAGTTCTGCTCCAGCTGAACTGATTGCGGAACTGCGTTCTTTACCTCATATGTATGAAATTAAGATGATTAATTTGAAAAAAGGAGCTGAATCCGATGCGGTTTAGCCATCTACATGAGATCAGCGCTTTATGCGCTGAAGAATCCACCACGATTGGCCGCTTGATGATTCAAGAGCAGGTACAAGAAACGAATACAACGGAGGAAGAAATCTTTCGACAAATGTCTGATTATTATGAAGTCATGAAGGAAGCCGTTCATCGCGGTCAGACACAAGACACCGTATCCCGCAGTGGATTGACGGGCGGCGACGGCAAGCGCCTGGCCGAGTATCTGCGGTCAGGGGAAACCTGCTCCGGTGATGCCTCTGCGCTCGCCATGGCTTATGCCCTCTCCGTGTCGGAGGTTAATGCATCCATGGGTCGCATTGTCGCCACTCCTACCGCAGGCTCATGTGGGGTTATCCCTGGTGTGTTCATCAGTGCGCAGGAACGGTTCGGCTGGGATGATGAGCATATGGTGAACGGCCTATTCGCCGCTGGAGCCATTGGCTACGTGATCGCCAACAACTCCTTCATTTCTGGCGCGGAGGGAGGCTGTCAGGCTGAGATTGGCTCAGCTATCGGGATGGCCGCTGGCGCTATGGTCGAGCTACGCGGTGGTACGCCTGAACAGGCTGTTCACGCCGCAGGCCTCGCTCTTAAGAACACGCTCGGCCTAATCTGCGACCCCGTCGCCGGACTCGTGGAGATTCCGTGCATCGTGCGCAACGGCCTGGGAGCCGTGACTGCGCTTGCCGCAGCGGACATGGCTTTGGCGGGTGTGCGCAGCGCTATTCCGTCTGACGAAGTCATTGACGTGATGCTTGAAGTCGGCAGCGCGATGCCGTCGAAGCACCGCGAGACCGCCAAAGGCGGCTTGGCTCAGACGCCGACTGGCAAGCGTTTGACCGAATCACTTACACGCAACGCATCAATCAAGAAGAATAAGTCGTAATTTCTAAGCTTTAAACCAATTACTTTCCCTCTATAAAACAAGGCGACTACCTCTCCCCCACATTGTCCTAGGGAAAGAGAATTCGTCCTTATAAAGAAAAGAGCAAGCATATCGTCGCTGGACGTATGCTTGCTCTTTTTCTTTTTAGTCGGGTTACAGATTACTGAACGGTTACCTGTATCTTCGTCATTTTACCTGCATATTTCACAGTAATTACTGCTTTGCCTTTGCCCTGTGCCTTAATGTTACCGTCTTTGACGGTCGCCACAATAATTCTGGACGAGGACCAGACAGCCGGTTTGGAAACATCCTTCTCCGACTCATCCTTATACGTGGCTGTAGCCGTAACCTTAGCCAGCTGTCCTGCCTTCAAATTCAAGGCGACTTCGTCTGTTTGCAAATATTTAAGCGTATCAACATCTACAGGTACGCTGATTATCTTCCCGCCGAACTTCGCCTGAATGTTAGCTTTACCGTAGCTGACCGCGGTAACCTGACCCTTTTTAACAGTGGCTACCTTATAATTGGACGTTTTCCATTCAGCTTGGGTTGTAACATCCTTTTCTTTACCATCGCTCGATTTAACCACAATCGCGATGGTTTTTTGATCTCCAGATTTGAGCGATAGCGCGATTGCATCCGCTTCAATCTTTTGCGCTACGTCCACTTCTACCGTAAACGTAATGTTTTGCTTGCCATATGAAGCAGTCACAGTTGCCTTACCACTACCATTCGCTTTGATCAAACCTTCGCTAACTTCAACCACTTTTACATTGCTAGTTGTCCAGGTGGCATCCTTGGTTACATCTGTTTTTGTACCGCCACTCTTAACTCCTGTTACTTTCAGCTGCTTCGTTTCCTGAGCACCAAGCGCAATTACACGCGAGTCTGTTTCCAGACGGTCTACAAGGCCAACTTGTACGTTAATCGTCAGTTTTTTGCCATTATAGGTCGCTGTAATAACCGCTTTACCAGCGGATTTACCCGTAATCGTTCCTTTGGACACAGAAGCAATATCTTCCGCGCTTGAAGCCCATTCTGCATCCTGTGTTACATCTTCCTTACGCCCATCCGCGTAAGTAGCCGTCAAAGTTGCAGTATAGTCCTCATTAATATCAATTGTTGCCGTTTTGGAGGACAGAGACAGATCCCCGGGTACATTTACGGATACCGTAGCTGTAGCTGTTTTGCCGCCATAAGAAGCGGTGATGGTAGCCTCACCTGTTTTATAACCTGTGACTTCCCCCGCGCTGACAAAAGCGATATCTTCATTGCTGGACTTCCACTCTGCCTTACTTGTGATATCTTCTTCCGTACCTGTTACGTACGTTGCGGTCAGCTTGAGCTTTTTGGATTCCTTGGCATTCAGGCTCAGCTTGTCCTCGCTCAAATCCAGAAATCTAGAGGTTTCGACATCTGTCTTGATCGAAACGGTCTTATCTCCATACTTAGCGGTCACCGTTGCCGAACCCGCACCGATGGCCATAATCGTTCCTTTATTCACCGTTGCAATTTTTTCATCGCTTGATGCCCAAGTAGCTTTATCCGTGATATCCGTTACTGTTCCATCCGGGTAAACAGCAGAAACCTGTATTTTTTTAGATTCATCCAGACGGAGAAAAATATTGGATTCGCTGGCTTTCAGCTTATTCGTTTGATCGACATCCACCGAAATCGTAGCGGACATCGTGCCATATTTACCTGTAATTGTCGCCTTTCCCGCGCTGTAACCGGTAATGGTGCCTTTCAGGACATCTGCCACGGCTGTATTGTTGGAGCTCCACTCGGCAGACTCTGTAACATCCTGAACTGATCCATCCGGGAACGTGGCTGTCAATTTAACTTTCTCTGTATCTTTCAACAAAAGAGAAACCTCTGATGAACTGACATCGAGACGTTTAACCTGCTCCACCTGCACAGCAATGGTTACGGTCTGTTGACCATATACGGCCTTAATATTGGCTGTACCTGCTCCCTGAGCGGTAACCAAACCGTTAACTACAGTTGCAATCTTTTGATTATCCGAGGTCCAAGTAGCATCACCCGAAACCTGAGCTGTTGTATTATCACTGTATGTCGCTGTCAAATCAACCTGTCCTGTACCGCTTGAACGCAAGTTCAGGCTTTGTACACTAGATGTCAGCGCCTTAACCTTTTTCGTTACATGTACCTGAACCGATTGTACCTTATCTTTATAGGTCGCAACCACGGTGGCTTCCCCTTCAGCCTTGGCCGAAACTGTACCATTATACACAGTAGCAATAGCTGTGTTATCACTTTTCCAATCCGTGCTTACGGTTACATTTGAGGTTGTCCCATCACTAAAAACAGCCGTAGCCGTCAATGCAGCTGTATCCCCCTGTTGCAAAGTTACCTCGTTAGACGAAAGGACAATCTTGGAAAGCACTGCTTCTGCTGCAGATGCAAACCCTGCATATGATGTAAAACTTGAAATCAGGATGACCAACGCCAGAAAACCGGACCATCTATTCTTCAAAATCTAATTCCCTCCCATTTCAAAACTTAAATTAAGGATTTCGCAAAATCCTTATACCTACGTTTTATGTCGTCATATGGAAAAGAATAGTTTAGGCTTCAAGGGAAATTTAGTCCTTATTAACTAGATCATTTCTGATAAAGATTTAGACATTACAATTTGTGTATCTTCAGGGCCATAGTGAAGAGTTTTCACAACAGATCCACAATCCCGCATTTATAAACAGCTATAAGCTGCCGCGCGAACTCTCAAATGATGATACTCTTCCATATTGGGATCGAGCTGATGCATATATACGACGGAGAATTGTTCGCTCGGATCTATAGAAACCCAGGTGCCTGCCATTCCCGTCCAGCCAAATTCTCCAATCGAGCTGTTTGCATGCCCAACCGCTTTATCCATTAACGTGCGCACACCAAGTCCATAGCCATAACCTGTATGGTATGAATTGGTGAAATCCGATAGTTGAGCTGTATTCAGATGATTGGTGCGCATTAAATCAATGGTTTTTCTCCCCAATAAGTTCACACCGTTTACCGTGCCGCCATTTGACATCATTTGTGCAAATGTGAGGTAATCTTTGACTGTCGAATATAAACCTGCGCCTCCGCCTTCATATATAGCATCTGGCTGATGATATCCATCCAGGAAACCCTCCATTTTTTCAAGTTTTCCGGCGTCTTTCCGTTGATACATGGAGGCCATCCGCGATTCAATATCTCCACGATAACGGTAACCTGTATTGTTCATTCCAAGTGGATCAAAGATTTCATCCTTTAAGAATTGTCCTACTGATTTACCTGAAATCACTTCAATAAGGCCTGCAACAAAATCATGTCCATATCCGTATAACCAGCGTGTTCCGGGCTCAAACGCAAGTGGAACTTCAGAAAGCGCTTCAATTTCTGTGCGTAGGTCATATTTCCCCTGCTTTTCCTTTAATCCTGCAATGGCCTTCTGCATAGCTTTTCCTGTTTCTGAAGACTCGGAAGCGTAAGGAAGACCCATACTCATATTGAATATATGCTTAATTAAAATGGGATTCTCTGCCTTATCCACGTAGGTGTATCCGTTAGGAGCGGTTTTGAATACATACGCATTACGATATTCGGGAAAATATTCATACAAGGGTTCATTCAACAAAAATTGCCCACGTTCGTACAGCATAAGTGCAGCCGCACAGACAACAACCTTTGTCATGGAAAACAAGCGATACACTGTATCCTCAGTGATTGGCTTTCCGGCTTCCAGATCAGCATATCCATGATACCCTTCATACAACACTTCACCATTCTGGGCAATGGCACAACCGCAACCTGCCGGCCCATTTACTATAAATTGTTGCAATAGCTGATCTACCTTGTCAAAACGAGACATATTCATCCCTCCTATTTTTCCTTCAAAAGAAACAAGCTTCCCCTCGCGCTCTAATTCTTGTTCCAACAAGTTCAGCGTGATTTCTTGTAAGCGCTTATTCCCTCGCATTTATTTTAACGGTAAACTTGGTAAATACATAGATTATTTATCATAATCAGATGGCTTTACATTAACAGCTCAGCCACCGTTTCCTTCCAGCGATGAATCACCGATTCCGGTTCCTTGAGACGAACCGTGACACCTGTCAAAATATCCGCATATTGGGCCGAATCCTCTCTGGCTGCAAAAACATGAGCCGCAAATCGCTCACGTACATGCTTGGCTCCGGGCAAAGCAGGCAGATGTTCCAGTGACAACCGCACATAATGCGCCTTCCCCCCGGTAAACACCGCAAGCGTCGCCTTCCCAGTGCGGATCATGTTGCCCGTCGTGGTTGTACCCGGCCATAGGGCCAGACGCAAATTCCCCTCGTCCAGCGCTACAACTTCGCCCACACTAATCATCGCTATGTGCGGCCACTGATCTTCCGTGACCGTCAGCAGCATCATGGCTTCATGCTGCTTGTTCTCCAATGCCTTGCCGTCCAGTAGCGTGAACAGTTCCTTACCGATCCTTGGTGTCTGCATGAAGTATAATCCCCTTTACTTTTGGCCTATAACTTCAAAGTACCATAATTTACGGTTACTTACGAACGACCCTATAACCGCTCTGGAATAGGAGGAACATGAGCAGCATTCGGAATATCTTTGGGGTTTACCTTGAACGCCGATTTATACTTTGCTGGATCCGTAATGCTATCCGGTTCTGAGGTTCGCCATGTGAACAGGCATACAGGGCACAACAAAACCTCCCAGGCATCTTTAACCGGCGAATGGGAAACAACTTCTGAACGATTGGACTCACAACGGGGACAAATATGCATCTGTCAGCACTCCTTTAATCTTTCTTTGTTTTTTAAAAATATTTAGCGAAGCATTTGGCTCAACTTTTTCTCCCATTCCGCTACACCCAGCGGGGAATCGAGCGGCTGCGAGTAATGGCCTCTAATATCCGGTGCTACAGGTGTCGTCGCATCCAGTATCATTTTGTGCGTCATACCTGCCGGATCAGAGCCGGGGTCAAGTGGTAAAATAGACAAGCCAGGAACAATGACAGCATCATGCTTTGGATGAAGCTTGGTGGATAAAGCCCACATGACTTGCGGCAGATTGAACGGATCGACCCCCTCGTCCACCACAATCACCAGCTTGCAATACCCCAATCCATGCGGAGTCGTTAACGCACGCATTCCCACAGCCTTCGCAAAGCCGCCATACCGGGTTTTCGTGGAAATAATAGCAACCAGCCCATGCGTATACATAGCATTAACGGCTACGATTTCATTAGGAAAAGCATCCTTAAGCTGCTGAAACAACGGTACACTTGTATTCACACCGATCATATAATCCGTTTCCGTCCAAGGCATCCCGATGTACAGATGCTCAAAGATAGGCTGTTTGCGGTGATATACACGATTAATCTGGATGACTGGCATCGCGCGACCGCCGGAATAGTGACCTGTGAATTCACCGAATGGACCTTCATACTCACGTTCACCTGCCAACACTTCGCCCTCCAAAATGACCTCGGCTCCCCAAGGCAGATCCAGATCTGCGTCCTTCGCTTTGACCACACGATAAGGCTCACCCTGAATGGCCCCAGCCATCTCATATTCGGATTGATCGTACAGCAGCGGTGTAGAAGCAGCCGTTGTAATCACAGGCTCACATCCGAGGGCAATAGCCACCTTCAGATTTTCGCCGCGTTCCTCAGCCTGACGGATATGGATCGCAATATCATGCTGTGGTACAGGCTGGATGCCCAAACGGTTCTTGCCTTTCACCTGCATCCGGTACAAGCCGACATTTTGCTTACCGTAGGTGTCCGGGTCATCCAGATCGCGTGAAACTAAAATCGCTTTGTCCAGATAAAATCCTCCGTCCCCCTGGTTCAAACGAAACAACGGCAAAATATCAAACAAATTAATATCCTCTGTAATCTCGACTTCATGAAAAGGAGCCGTTTCTTCCCGCTTCACGGGCACCGGAAATTGTTCATAGCGTCTGGCGAATTCAAAAAACTGCTCCTTCAGCGGCGTATTTTTTGGCATTCCCATCATAAGGGCATGATTGGGCCAGGAGCCCATCACATTCATTGCAATACGAGCATCCGTATATCCATAGATATTATTGAAAAAGAGAGCAGGTGTCTTATCTCCAAGATTGCTTAATGCTTTGTTAGCTGCCGCCAGGTCTGGCTCCGGCTTTACCTCGTCGCTGATCGTGAGTAGTTGTCCCTCCTTTTCCAAGGTGTTTAGAAAATCGCGAAAGTCTTTATAAGCCATCATTCATTCTCCTTCGTCTTTCGATTTCTCAATTCTGGTGCAGTCTGGAGTCAGTTTGCTTCATTCCATCCCATCGTTTGGCTGCGGTTGTGACGATACCGAACTGATCTAATATGCGAAAAACAATATGATCTACCAATTCCTCGATACTTGCAGGATGATTATAAAAGGCAGGCATCGGCGGCAGGATCATCACGCCCATACGTGACAGCTCCAGCATATTTTCCAGATGGATACTGCTTAATGGTGTTTCCCTGGTCATGAGCAGTAGCTTCTTTCGCTCCTTCAGCATCACATCCGCTGATCGGGTGAGCAGGTTGTCCGCCATACCGATACGAATAGAGGCAAGAGTCTTCATGCTGCAAGGAGCGACGACCATACCGTCTACCCGAAAGGAGCCGCTGGAAATACGCGCAGCCTGATCCTTATACGAGTAGACTGCATCCGCCATTGCCTCCACTTCCTTCACCGTATAGCCTGTCTCATAGGGAATGTTCGCAATAGCCCACGGGGATAGTACCAGATGGCTTTGAACTCCAGCCTCTCGTAATTGTTGCAATATACGGATACCAAAGATCGACCCTGTCGCTCCCGATATTCCTACAATCATTTTTTTCATATGTCCCCTCCTTCCACTCCATCGTTTTATGTTCACCCATGCATTACTGTCAAAAATTATACGCCTGTTCCCTGCACACGAAAAATATATATAATATATGTAATACATACTTTAAAAGTATCCTAATTGAAGCGTTGTTTAGAAATAAGGAGGAATCCCAATGGATATGAAGCATCTGCATTACTTTTGTGTCATCGTGGAGGATGGGCAAATCACCAAGGCTGCCAGAACGCTCAACATGGCCCAGCCTCCACTGAGTCAACAACTCAAAAATATGGAGGACGAGCTTGGCGTAAAGCTGATTTACCGTGAAGGAAAGAAGTGGGAAGTTACCGAGGCCGGGTATACACTGTATACACGCGCCAAACGATTATTGGCTGAAATGGAGGACACCTGTAGAGAAATTGGGGAGTTTGAAAACAAAGTAACCGGCACACTTGCTATAGGCACGTCATCCGCCTGTATGTCTCTGATTACTGAACAACTCAGCCGCTTTCATCAGGATTATCCAGAGGTATACATTAAAATAGGACACGGAGACACACATCATCTGGAAGAGCTGCTGCACCAAAATAAAGTGGATCTGGCCCTGTTGCTGCTTCCGGTAGATGACAAATCGTACCATTCAATTGAGTTGGAGGGCGTTTCCTTTGTTGCCGTACTTCCGTCTGAATGGGCAGATCGTCATCCCAGTGGGGAAATTACGTTACAAGAAGCTGCCAACTATGACCTCTTGCTGGGACGCCGAACAGAGGGACACGGACTATACGAAACCGTCATACGCAAATTTCAGGAACACCATCTTGTTCCGCGTGTCGTACTGGACTGTCCTGAAATATCGACCATTCTCTCGCTCGTTTCCACAGGCATGGGAATTACCATCATTCCAGACGCTGGCTTGGGACAAGAATACGGGGACAGATTTCGCACACTCTCCATTAAGGAGCCGTTCCCCTTCACACGGCCTGCCGTCGTATGGCGCAAGGATCGTTATTTATCCAATGCAGCTCGCAAATTGGTTGAACTGCTACAAGCTGAAAACACAAAAAAGACTGTTCCCGAGTAGATGCTCTACCGCTCTACTCCTGAAACAGTCTGATGCTGGATAAACTTCCTTCATTCGGTCGTTGATATCGCCTTACTTGACTCCCTGATGTCGATACTCGGTTGGAGTCATTCCACATTTGCGCCGGAATACCTGTGTAAAATGCCGCATATCCTGATAGCCGATCCGCTCTGAAATATCAGCCAGCCGCAAATGAGGATCACTGAGCAACCGCTTCGCCTCCTCCATACGCAAGGAAATGACGTAATCCTTATAGCCTTGTCCCGTCTTTTGCTTAAATAACTGGCTAAAATACACCGGATTTAAAAATACAATTGAGGCCACTTTTTCAAGTGACAGCTCCTCTGTAAAGTGAGCCCGAATGTATTGCAACGCCACATCTACCGTATGCATGCCTTTGCGGAGACATTCTCCTGTATCCGTTGCTGCGGCTGCAATCTCCTCTGGCGTACGTCTTAGCCGCGCCACCTCTTCAGGTATGGAAGCAAAATTGTGATGAACACCCGAACGTGTAATTTGTAGGGGCACCTTCACATAACGCTTCAAATGGGATTCGAGCAACGTCTCTAGCCGTGCGGCCTCTGCCTCACTCCTTAGCCTTGCAATACCCAGCAGACTATGGCGGTCTAGACTAACGACAAAGCCGCTGCCCCCTGCCTCAACGAGTTCGGACAGTACATTTTCAATCATAAAATGCTCCAGATGTGTCTGCTTGTGATCAGGTTCCATGCGAACCATGAAGAGATGGAATTCCGGATAATTTTCGACAAAAGGCTGTATATCCAGCTTACCAGTATCCAATCCAAGGGCATAGCGCTGGAAAACGGCCTCACGCAAATAAACCATATTGGATTTGAGAAGCCTACCCTCGTTCGCCTGCTGCGAGGCTACAAGCGCCTCGGCTGCCAACATTTCAATGCATTCCAGCAGCTTTCTTTTACCAATCGGCTTTAACAGGTAGTCTTTGGCACCCAGCTTTACTGCTCTTTGTGCATAATGGAAGTCGGAATGGGCCGAAATGACAACCCACTGCAGATGAGGATGCTTTCGCTTAGAAATACGCATGAATTCCAGACCATCCATGCCAGGCATCAGGATATCAGTTAATACAATATCTACAGGATGCTCCGCCAGAATGCCTGCTGCTTCCTCGGTGGAAGCAGCGAGATGAATGCCGCAGGTGGGTAGAGCTTGGCCAATGGTACGCCGAATCCCCTGCCGTATCATACTTTCATCGTCAGCTATCAGAATATTCATGTTTCTCCTCCTTCTGTGGCAGAGGCACACTTACAGTGGCTGTTGTTCCGGCCCCAGGTGCGCTAGAGATCCGTAGGCCGTACTCTTCTCCGAACATGTGCCGTAGCCGTAAATTTAGGTTTTGCAGGCCGATGCCTCCCGCCTGCCCGCTGCCCGCCTGTTTGCCGGGTTCTGCCAAAGCGACCTGGACCACCTCCCATCGTTCGTACTCCATCCCTGCACCGTTGTCGATGATGTGCAGGCTCAATACACCCTCATATTCCTCCGCTCTGACGAGCAGCTTGCCACCTGTATTCGCATGAAGAGGCTCCAGTCCGTGCTTCACCGCATTTTCAATCAAGGGCTGTAAGGTCATTTTTGGCAAGCGGATATCCATCCATCGTTCATTAATGCTAATGTCTACAGATACCCTGCCCTCCAGCCGAGCTTGAATAATGGTGAGATAGTGGCCAACCTGCTCCACTTCTTCACGAAGGCTTACATCAGCCCCCTCTTCCCAATGGCTACTGTAACGGAACATATGGGATAAGGAGAGAATCACCTCTCCGAGCTGATCCTGCCCCTCTTCGTCCAGCATCCAATAGATCATATCCAGCGTATTATACAGAAAATGTGGATTGACCTGCGTCTGTAGCGCGTGTAGCTCCGCATTTTTTTCACTGACCGATGATATACGCACCAGCTCGATTAGCTCTGCAATTCGTCTTACCATATGGTTAAAGGAAGTAGCTAACTGATTGATTTCTTCATAGGATTTGGTGTTTACCGTATGGCGGAAATTCCCTGTCTCTACTCGCTTCATCTCCCGAATGACTCGCTTGAGCGGAAGGGAAATGCTTCTGGAGACGATGGACGCAATTAACGCCGACACAATAATAAGTATAGGTGCCACGATAAATAGGTACCTTTGATTTTGCACCAGCTCCACGTTCAGATCCTCACTAGGTGTCACACTAATCACAGACCAGTCGGCAAACGGCAACTTGGAAGCGATTACAACATTCTCATTACTTCGATTTACAATAACTTCCCCCTCTGGCACCTGCTGCTCTAGATTTCGCAAATCCGGTGGCGGATCAGGGGAAGTGGCCGACACAATTCGATTTTCATGACCCAGCAGATATACCTGACTATTGGTACCTAACCGCAAATTGTGGAGAGCCGACAAAACAGAACCCGGCTCAGCCTCAAACAAGACAATACCAATCGGCTTGTGCTCATCCAAATCATAGAGCTGCCGTCCAAACGCAAATACGGGTCTGGTTTCCACCTGATCAATGACAGAGTGAGGATACACGCCCAGCCATGCAATTTTTCCCGCCGACTTTCGAATTTCCTTATACCATTCCGTCTGTTCGTAATGAGTATCAATGACATTCATATAATTGCCATAGTTATATACCTTGCCTGTGTCTGTGATGACATGGATGCCAATCAGATCTTCACGCGAATAATAGATAGCCCCCAGAATATTCGTAATCGTACGTTCGTTGATGTAATTGACAGCAGGTAAATCAATACTATCCGTCGTCAACAGACGAACCAAATCCATATTGTTGCTGATTGATTTGGAGAGACTATTATAGCTGCCGAGCAGCAATTCGAACAGTCCTGCCGTCTGGGATACATTTTTACGCGCCAGCTCGCTGACCTTATCATGGAACTGCACCGTAGTACGGTTGTAAAATAATAGACTGACCGCCAGCACAATGCCCGACATGCTTAATAGGAACAGAACAAACAAGCGGTATTGAATGGATTGAAAACGGCGCATCATACCTCTCTGCGCTCCTTTCGCATCGGCCGCCTATCCTTTAACCGCTCCCGCAACCATGCCCTTGGTGATATTTTCGGACAGAACAAAATAAATAATAATGACCGGTAAGGCACCCATGACTAGAAAAGCGCCAATATTACCGTAGTTCACAGAATACTGGCTGACGAACGTATATACGCCGAAAGGGAGAGTTTTGAGCTTCTCGGACGAGATAAAGGTGGCAGCCATAATGTATTCATTCCAGATATTAATGAAAGTTAAAATACATACCGTCATGGTAGGCGGAATCGAGATGGGTAAGATTACACTGCGGAAAATACGATAAATGCTCGCTCCGTCAATGTAAGCGGACTCTTCAATTTCGTGGGGAATGGACCGCATAAAGCCGGATAGGATGAAGACCGCAATCGGTGTCTGAAAAGCAATGTAGGGTAAAATCAATGAGAAATACGTATTCAGAATATGGACATTTTTAAACATCACCATCAGCGGCAGTAGTGTAGCTTGCATCGGGATCATCATCCCGATCAGAAACATGGTCAGCACAACAGCCCCGAAGCGCCAACGAAAACGTGTAATCGCATAAGCAGTCATCGAGCTTAATAAAATGACGAAAATCATCGTAACCCCGGTTACCAGCACACTGTTTCCTAAATAACGCAAGTAGCTCCCTGATTCATAGGCTTCCTGATAGTTGTGCCACTGAGGCACTTGAGGGAGTGCAAAGAAGCTTGAGCTCAATATCTCTTCATTTGTCTTCAACGAATAGGTCAGAAGCCAAAAGAGTGGATACAGCTGCGTGACCATTAAGATTGCCAATAAGGAAAAGACTCCCGTTTTCTTCAAGACATTCAACAGTTCCATCTCCTTTAGCTTACCTTATTTTCGATTCGTTTGAAAACAAAATTTATCACAATTGTAAATGACAAGCAAATCACTACGAGAATTGAAGCCAATGCGCTGCCATATCCGTATTTCATCGATAAAAAGGACATATTGTACATATACGTAGATACTGTATCCGTCGCATGGGCTGGTCCTCCCCCCGTCATCACCCAAATCAAATCAAACGATTGCAGGGAGCCGATAAATGCTAATACAATTGATATCTTGAAAATAGGTACAATGAGCGGCAGCGTAATATAGCGGTCTGCTTTGAATCCTTCAGCTCCATCAATTTTGGCTGCTTCGTACAGCTCATTCGGTATATTTTGTACCCCGGTAAACTGGATAAGCAAATGATAGCCAAAATACTGCCATAACGATACAAAATAGAGGGCGTACATCGCGATCTGCGGTTCCGTCAGCCATGAGCGTGTCCAGCTTTCCAGCCCAATCGCCAGCAAAATACCGTTCAGCATTCCACCCATCGAGGCTGGATTATAGATCGTCTTCCACAGCTGCCCGATAATGACCACCGACAGAATAACCGGCAGAAAATACATCGTTACCAGCGTATTGGCCTTACGCACATAGCGATTAAGCAAGATCGCCAGCAGCAGACAAAACGGAATTTCCAGCATGGAAAACACAGCGAACATCATAGTCCGTTTCACGGATGGCCAGAACACTGAATCTGATGTGAAAATCCGCTCAAAATTAGCCACCCCCACAAACTTTGCCTCGGCGATTCCGTTCCAATCCAGCAATCCGCAATATACCGACACCAAAATTGGAACAAATACCATACAGGTATACAACAACAGGCAGGGTAGCACGAAAACGGCAATGGTACGTGCTGGCACCTTCAGTACATTCATGCTCTAATCTCCTTTATGTTGATTCTGAACATCTTCTGAGGATGTACAACCTACATGATTTCCAATCAGGGAAGAAGCATTCCGCCCCCTCCCTAGTGCCTGCTACTTCGGGATTTTGCAAAATTCCATTCCAGTCACTCCAAAGTGCAATATCTAGATGAACTAGGCCATTTCGATCTATATACTGTTCATCGGAAGTCGCTTACTAGATTTTTGTAAAATCCTCACTTATTTATTCGCTTCAAAAGTGTTTTGATGTTCCTTAGCAACTTGTGCGGAGTCTTCTTTTTGTACGAACAGGTTTTGAATGCTACTCAGATGCGCCTGCGCAATAGCCGGATTCATCGTATTATCAAAAGCGAGATCGCCCCCTTTTACATTCTTGAACAGCTCATTAAGACTAATCGCTAACTCGGAGTAGCCCGCTTCCTTCAGATCACCTTTCATTTTCTGACCGCTGCCAATCGCATTTTTCAGATCAAACTGAATTTTGGGCATCTCCTTAACAAAATAATGCAGAAAATCCTTCGTCTCCTGTAAATGTTCACTGTTCGCAGATACCGCAAATGCGCTGCCCGGCGCAATTACATACTCATTCACATCACCCTTGCCATTCACCGTAGGGAATTGAAACGCTCCTACCTTACCCGCTACCGAAGAAGCATCAATTGACCCCGTTTCCCATGTACCCATGATATACATCGCGGCTTTTCCTGTTTTAAAAATATTACCACCTGCATTGTAATCAATAGACGTAGCTCCATCCGGGAAAGCTCCTGCCTGCACCAATTCCTGAAATGCATCCACCGCTTCCACAAAAGCCGGGTCGTTAAACGTCTTTTTGCCGTCCAGTACATCATTGAGAAAATTCGGTCCTTCATTCGTACGCAACAAAATGTTCATAAAAAGGAGGGACCCCGTCCATGAATCCTTTTCCCCAACGGCAATCGGAGTAATTCCCTTCGCCTTCAGCGTTTTGACCGTCGTAATCAGCTCGTCAAAGGTGGTCGGCAACTTCTGGATTCCCGCCTGCTTGAACAGTTCCTTATTGTAAAACACCACTTCTATATTGTTGCCGTCCGGAAAAGCGTAGAGCTTATCGTCGAAGCTATAGTAATTAAGAAGTCCATTCTGGAACGTATCTTTTAACCCCTCTTTATCAGCCACATCGTTTAATGGAGCTAGCAGCCCGGCATCTACGAATGGCTTCATCTGTGCAGCAGGGTTTACAATCGTGATATCAGGCACTTCCTTCGCCGCTGCCTGTGTTTTCAGCTTAAGCTTTTGTTGATCTGTATTTAGCGAATCCAATTCAATTTTGACATGAGGATGATCCTGCTCGTATTGACCTACAATTTGCTTAATCATTTTGTACGAAGGGGTGCTCGGATCAGGATTGATGTTCTGAAAGGTAATCGTAACATCTTTCGTTGCGGTGCCTTTGCTCGGTTCTCCTGAATTTCCCGGACTTGCGTTTTGTCCGTTATTACAAGCTGCCAGCGTCAATGCCAAGGCGCTCGCCATCATAATAGCAAACGCTTTCATTTTTGTTCTGCTCATGGTCTTTTTCCTCCTCTTGTTGAAGCATTGCGCAATTTGCCCTCCTTATTGGTGGACACTCAATGCCCGCTTGTTCTTTTCATTATGTTCCATAGAAAAGACGTGAACAATGCGTGAACTTAAGGAGAAGGGTTTGTTTTTTCAAGCCCTCATTTGCGTGCTTCAAAATTCATTCATATCATAACTTGCAATTTATCTAGAACACAGGCATAATATGAATAAGATCGTTTTTTGATAATGATTATCATTATTAAATAATAAATACACATAGACTTTAAAGGAGGCAGGACCGCAGTGAAAGAAACTTTCAGTAAAACCTCCCTGCATATTGATGATTATTTGGACCTTCTCAATCTTGCCGTACAAGTCGGAGATACCAAGTGGCAAAAAGAAATTACCCGTAAACTTCAAGCCTTGAGTGTCCTTCAGACAGAACAGGTTGAAATAGATTAACTGCCCCAGTTAATACTGTCCTCAGTTAAAAATGCTGACTAGGCACCACTATATAAAGGACAACCAAGATACCATAAAACTTTTGACCGAATCCATAATGGTGATCTTTCAGGTGAATGATAAATAAATCGGTTATAGGAAAAAGAGCACAGCCTTAACGGGCTGTGCTCTTTTTATCGTGCTTGGCGACGTCCTACTCTCCCAGGACCCTGCGGTCCAAGTACCATCGGCGCTGGAGGGCTTAACGGTCGTGTTCGGGATGGGTACGTGTGGAACCCCTCCGCTATCGCCACCAAACATGAATTTGCTATGCAAATTCTATCGTACGGTTATTCAGTTCATCACATATCGTGTGAATGAATAGCCATGCGCTTGTTGTATGTATTTCTACATACCTTCAAGGTTACACCCTGAAAACTGGATCCGAAACTCATTGCGCTTTATCTTAGGATAAGCCCTCGACCGATTAGTATTGGTCAGCTCCATGCATTACTGCACTTCCACCCCCAACCTATCTACCTCGTCGTCTTCAAGGGGTCTTACATACTGGGAAATCTCATCTTGAGGGGGGCTTCACGCTTAGATGCTTTCAGCGCTTATCCCTTCCGTACATAGCTACCCAGCGGTGCTCCTGGCGGAACAACTGGTACACCAGCGGTACGTCCATCCCGGTCCTCTCGTACTAAGGACAGCTCCTCTCAAATTTCCTACGCCCACGACAGATAGGGACCGAACTGTCTCACGACGTTCTGAACCCAGCTCGCGTACCGCTTTAATGGGCGAACAGCCCAACCCTTGGGACCTACTTCAGCCCCAGGATGCGATGAGCCGACATCGAGGTGCCAAACCTCCCCGTCGATGTGGACTCTTGGGGGAGATAAGCCTGTTATCCCCAGGGTAGCTTTTATCCGTTGAGCGATGGCCCTTCCATGCGGTACCACCGGATCACTAAGCCCGACTTTCGTCCCTGCTCGACTTGTAGGTCTCGCAGTCAAGCTCCCTTCTGCCTTTGCACTCTTCGAATGATTTCCAACCATTCTGAGGGAACCTTGGGGCGCCTCCGTTACTCTTTAGGAGGCGACCGCCCCAGTCAAACTGCCCACCTGACACTGTCCTCGCACCGGTTTACGGTACCAAGTTAGAACCTAGATACGATCAGGGTGGTATCCCAAGGATGCCTCCCTTCAAGCTGGCGCTCAAAGTTCGACGGCTCCCACCTATCCTGTACAGATCGTACCCAAATTCAATATCAAGCTGCAGTAAAGCTCCATGGGGTCTTTCCGTCTTGTCGCGGGTAACCTGCATCTTCACAGGTATTAAAATTTCACCGGATCTCTCGTTGAGACAGCGCCCAAGTCGTTACGCCATTCGTGCGGGTCAGAATTTACCTGACAAGGAATTTCGCTACCTTAGGACCGTTATAGTTACGGCCGCCGTTTACTGGGGCTTCGGTTCATAGCTTCGCTCTTGCGAGCTTACCACTCCCCTTAACCTTCCAGCACCGGGCAGGCGTCAGCCCGTATACTTCGCCTTGCGGCTTCGCACAGACCTGTGTTTTTGCTAAACAGTCGCTTGGGCCTTTTCACTGCGGCCCCCTCGGGCTATTCACCCTACCGAGGCACCCCTTCTCCCGAAGTTACGGGGTCATTTTGCCGAGTTCCTTAACGAGAGTTCTTCCGCGCGCCTTAGAATTCTCTTCTCGCCTACCTGTGTCGGTTTGCGGTACGGGCACCTTCTCCTGGCTAGAGGCTTTTCTTGGCAGTCTGAGATCATGACCTTCGCTACTACAATTTTCGCTCCCCATCACAGCCCAGCCTTAACGATGTGCGGATTTGCCTACACACCAGCCTCACTGCTTAGACGGACATCCATCCGTCCGCGTCACTACCCTACTGCGTCACCCCATCGCTCATAACGGATTACGGTGGTACAGGAATTTCGACCTGTTGTCCTTCGACTACGCCTATCGGCCTCGCCTTAGGTCCCGACTTACCCTGAGCGGACGAACCTTCCTCAGGAACCCTTAGGCTTTCGGCGGATCTGATTCTCACAGATCTTTTCGTTACTCATACCGGCATTCTCACTTGAATGCAGTCCAGCGCTCCTTACGGTACACCTTCAACCCGCATTCAACGCTCCCCTACCCCTGATGCAAAGCATCAAGCCATAGCTTCGGTGGTGTGTTTAGCCCCGTTACATTTTCGGCGCAGAGTCACTCGACCAGTGAGCTATTACGCACTCTTTCAATGGTGGCTGCTTCTAAGCCAACATCCTGGTTGTCTGTGCAACTCCACATCCTTTCCCACTTAACACACACTTGGGGACCTTAGCTGATGGTCTGGGCTGTTTCCCTTTCGACAATGGATCTTAGCACTCACTGTCTGACTCCCGGAACTAAATCTATGGCATTCGGAGTTTGACTGAGCTTGGTAACCCTTGCGGGCCCCGCACCCAATCAGTGCTCTACCTCCACGATTCTTCTTTCCGAGGCTAGCCCTAAAGCTATTTCGGGGAGAACCAGCTATCTCCGGGTTCGATTGGAATTTCTCCGCTACCCCCACCTCATCCCCGCATTTTTCAACATGCGTGGGTTCGGGCCTCCAGTGCGTGTTACCGCACCTTCACCCTGGACAGGGGTAGATCACCCGGTTTCGGGTCTACGTCCACGTACTCATTCGCCCTATTCAGACTCGCTTTCGCTGCGGCTTCAGCTCTTCACCTTAACCTTGCACGGGAACGTAACTCGCCGGTTCATTCTACAAAAGGCACGCCATCACCCATAGATCGGGCTCTGACTTCTTGTAAGCACACGGTTTCAGGATCTATTTCACTCCCCTTCCGGGGTGCTTTTCACCTTTCCCTCACGGTACTGCTTCACTATCGGTCGCCAGGGAGTATTTAGCCTTGGCAGATGGTCCTGCCGGATTCATACGGGGTTTCACGTGCCCCGCACTACTCGGGATCCGTCTCGGAGAGAACCAGTTTTGAACTACAGGGCTTTTACCTTCTCTGGCGGGCCTTTCCAGACCTCTTCATCTAACCGGTTCCTTTGTAACTCCATGTGAGACGTCCCACAACCCCAAGGAGCAAGCTCCTTGGTTTGGGCTAATCCGCGTTCGCTCGCCGCTACTGACGGAATCACTATTGTTTTCTCTTCCTCAGGGTACTTAGATGTTTCAGTTCCCCTGGTCTGCCTCTATTCTGCCTATGTATTCAGCAGAAAGTGACTGTCGATGAAGACAGCCGGGTTTCCCCATTCGGACATCCCCGGATCAAAGCTTGCTTACAGCTCCCCGAGGCCTTATCGTTGTTCGCCACGTCCTTCGTCGGCTCCTGGCGCCTAGGCATCCTCCGTGTGCTCTTTGTAGCTTAACCTAGTATTTACATCGTAAATACGATTTGCTTTGAATTTCGGTTCAACACTTACGTGTGAATGAAATTCAAGGCAGCTACCTTTATTTCACTTGTTTACACAAGATCAGCTTAAAGGAATATTCTAAAACGCAATTTCGTTTCGGTATCCAGTTTTCAAGGTGCAATTCGCTTCATCGAAGCGAAACCCGATGAATATTTCGGTTCCACACGAATGTGTGAATGAAGTATTCGTCGAAGCTTGAGAGTTTGAACTCTCAAAACTGAGCAACGAGTGAGTAACAGGCCTAAACCTGAGTTTTGAAGCTTACGCTTCATATTTGAATGTTTCCATCGCAGGAAACGATTCTCCATAGAAAGGAGGTGATCCAGCCGCACCTTCCGATACGGCTACCTTGTTACGACTTCACCCCAATCATCTACCCCACCTTCGGCGGCTGGCTCCCTTGCGGGTTACCCCACCGACTTCGGGTGTTGTAAACTCTCGTGGTGTGACGGGCGGTGTGTACAAGACCCGGGAACGTATTCACCGCGGCATGCTGATCCGCGATTACTAGCAATTCCGACTTCATGTAGGCGAGTTGCAGCCTACAATCCGAACTGAGACCGGCTTTTCTAGGATTGGCTCCACCTCGCGGCTTCGCTTCCCGTTGTACCGGCCATTGTAGTACGTGTGTAGCCCAGGTCATAAGGGGCATGATGATTTGACGTCATCCCCACCTTCCTCCGGTTTGTCACCGGCAGTCTGCTTAGAGTGCCCAGCTTGACCTGCTGGCAACTAAGCATAAGGGTTGCGCTCGTTGCGGGACTTAACCCAACATCTCACGACACGAGCTGACGACAACCATGCACCACCTGTCTCCTCTGTCCCGAAGGAAAGCCATATCTCTACAGCGGTCAGAGGGATGTCAAGACCTGGTAAGGTTCTTCGCGTTGCTTCGAATTAAACCACATACTCCACTGCTTGTGCGGGTCCCCGTCAATTCCTTTGAGTTTCAGTCTTGCGACCGTACTCCCCAGGCGGAATGCTTAATGTGTTAACTTCGGCACCAAGGGTATCGAAACCCCTAACACCTAGCATTCATCGTTTACGGCGTGGACTACCAGGGTATCTAATCCTGTTTGCTCCCCACGCTTTCGCGCCTCAGCGTCAGTTACAGCCCAGAGAGTCGCCTTCGCCACTGGTGTTCCTCCACATCTCTACGCATTTCACCGCTACACGTGGAATTCCACTCTCCTCTTCTGCACTCAAGCTCCCCAGTTTCCAGTGCGACCCGAAGTTGAGCCTCGGGATTAAACACCAGACTTAAAGAGCCGCCTGCGCGCGCTTTACGCCCAATAATTCCGGACAACGCTTGCCCCCTACGTATTACCGCGGCTGCTGGCACGTAGTTAGCCGGGGCTTTCTTCTCAGGTACCGTCACTCTTGTAGCAGTTACTCTACAAGACGTTCTTCCCTGGCAACAGAGCTTTACGATCCGAAAACCTTCATCACTCACGCGGCGTTGCTCCGTCAGGCTTTCGCCCATTGCGGAAGATTCCCTACTGCTGCCTCCCGTAGGAGTCTGGGCCGTGTCTCAGTCCCAGTGTGGCCGATCACCCTCTCAGGTCGGCTACGCATCGTCGCCTTGGTAGGCCTTTACCCCACCAACTAGCTAATGCGCCGCAGGCCCATCCACAAGTGACAGATTGCTCCGTCTTTCCTCCCTCTCCCATGCAGGAAAAGGATGTATCGGGTATTAGCTACCGTTTCCGGTAGTTATCCCTGTCTTGTGGGCAGGTTGCCTACGTGTTACTCACCCGTCCGCCGCTAGGTTATGTAGAAGCAAGCTTCTACATAACCCCGCTCGACTTGCATGTATTAGGCACGCCGCCAGCGTTCGTCCTGAGCCAGGATCAAACTCTCCATTAAAGACCAACCGAAGCTGGTTTATAGAAAGAGCGATAAGCTCATTTTGAAACTGACGAGATAAAAAATATCTCTTGTTTGATTTTGCGAACAAAATCGTTTTACTCACTCGTTGTTCAGTTTTCAAAGATCAAACATTTCTCTTTCGCTGCGTTTTTCAGCAGCTATAAGATCATATCATGTTCGTTTCAAAAATGCAAGGGCTATTTTTCTTTTTTTTAAAAATCATTTCACCCAAGCTTTTCGCTTTTGAAACTGCTGTTTTGTTGTCAGCTTAAATAATATATCATTTTCGGCCAGAGAAAGCAACTTGTAAAAATATCCTTTTTTTTAAAATATGGGATTTCTTCCTCCTTTTATTCAACCATTATTAGAATTAGCTCCACTGTTACTTCAAAACGGTTGGTGCATAAAATGTCATGCATTCAGTTCCATTTAATATATATACTTTATTGCTAATTAGCCGCTATACGACGTTAATTAGTTATTTGGTAATCTATGTTGTTCGTACCCCATGTGCTAGATTGCTATAAGACCTGCGGCAAGGCGAAGTCTCTTGGACCCCGCCTAATGGTATTCATATATTAGAGGCGACAAATTTCATGGGCACATTGGCCGTACGAAGGACAGCAGCACATGCCACGTAATACCTTGAGATCGTGAATGACAATCTTTCCATCCCTTGTATCTAGGGTTCCCTGCTCTTTCAGCGCGCTCAGCATCCGGTTCACACTCTCGCGCGTCGCTCCAATCATCTCACCTAATTCGGAGTGACTTAGCTTCATATTTAGTAAAATGCCATCCTTCACAGCCACGCCACATGTATTGCTAGCACGGATCAATGTAGACGCTAACGCTCCAGTTTTACCATACAACAGTAAGTCCCGAAAACGCGATTGCATAATGCGTTGCTTCATCGCCATCCACTGGATGAACTGAAGTGCCATTTCCCCATTTTTGGACAAGAGCGACTCCAGATCCTTAACAAGCACGACGCCTAACTCACACACATCAGCTGTTTCCGCAGTGCAACTATACTCTTCTCCATCTATCCCGCTAAATTCCCCAATTAAGTCGCCTTGATGCTGAATGGTCAGAATCAGTTCTTTACCATCTTCTGTCGATTTACGAAGTTTGACATGACCTGAATGTATATAATAAAGCTGCTCTGCATCATCGCCCTCTCGGAAAAGCATAACGCCTGCCTTTACCTTCTTCCAGGACATAATATCTTTTAGCAGATCAAAATGCTCATCTGTCAAATAAATCTGAATTCCCGTGCGTTCCGCTTCGTCCCCAAACCGTTCCATACAAGTGGCTTGCATGTTAGCGTCCTCCTCGTGTTTACCTGATATCTATATCATAATGTTTTAACGCCTGGGTTGTTATCGGGAGAACACCTGATTTTATACCTTCCTACTCCCTGATTTGCTGTGATAAATATCACTTCTGAAGTAAGCTAACGCCCCATTTATCGACCATTTCCCTACTCCTTATCCGACCAGATGAAAAGTCAGTGTTTCCTGCGCCTATAGATCAGGGGGTTCCCCGATCTACTTTTGCAACTGTCGAAACTACAATGAACTAGAGATATAGTTTGGTTATGAAAAAGGATGTGTCTTCTATGCTACAAATAACGGATGAAATGCGAAAAGAACTGAACCAGTTGAGAGATACTATTTATGGTGATCTCACTGCCCTTGCATTTATGTCCAAGTCAGGTGGTAAGTTGCATTGGTATTACGCCTCTGGTAGCCGAAGCAATCGCTATCGCCTTATTTCTTTTAAGATTGGCCATGGTATTGCCGGTATGGCTGTTCGCTTGGGGCGTACCGTAACTGTAAGTGCTTTGTTATCAGGTAGTATACGTCTGCGTCAGGAATGTGCACTAATGCTGGCCGAGCAGCTTCACTCTGCTGTTGCCATTCCCTTTTCCAGCACAGGGGATCTGCCCAACGGTGTGCTGCTTCTTGGTAATCGTGATGTGAGGATGTTCACAGAGTCTGATATAGCCGAGGCTACTCAAGTAGCTCAACGCCTTAGCCAACTATGTGCTTACCCTCTCACTCCATAGCTCAACAATGTTTCTATAGATAATGATCCTCATCAGATACTTGATATAGCTGTCCCTAACTATCTTTGTTGATTGAAATCCCTAAAATTTGCTATGATTATGACAAAACGTACGGTTTTTTACCGTTCGAGGGGATGACAAATTGATTCGTATACTAGTAGTGGATGATCACGTTGTCGTACGTTCTGGCCTCATGGCCCTATTGGACGGCAAAAACGGTATTAAGGTAGTAGGAGATGCAGCAGACGGGGATGAGGCAATCCGCAAGGCAGTGGAGCTACAACCTCATGTTGTGCTCATGGATTTTAGCATGCCACCTGGAAAAGATGGTCTCACAGCAACCACTGAATTAAAAAAACAGCTGCCCGATACAGAAGTCCTTATTTTAACGATGCATGACGATGAAGAATATCTGTTCCGAGCCATTCAAGCTGGAGCATCCGGATATATTTTAAAAAGCGCACCTCACGAGGAGTTACTCGCTGCCATCCAGTCTGTGGCCGAAGGTAGTGCCTATTTGTACCCGAATGCAACCAAACGACTGATGAGTGAATATCTGGACAAAATCAAACAGGAAGGCATAGCCGGACCCTATGAATCCTTGTCTGAGCGGGAAAAAGAGATTCTATCCTGGGTAGCCAAAGGATATGCCAACAAGGAAATTGCCGAGCACCTGGTGATTAGTGTCAAAACCGTAGAGTCCCATAAAAGCAATCTTATGGAGAAGCTTAACTTGAAAACACGACCTGAGCTAGTCAAATTCGCACTAAAAAAGGGGCTACTCCATTATGAATGAACCTTCTAACCCTTTACTGCAGCATGCCTTTGGTGAATCAACCGATAAACTGCTGAATGATCTGGAAATTTATATACCAGAATCCCCTTTTCTTCATGCGCTGCGTAACTCACTCCACCAATTATCCAATCTGAAATTTGCCCTAGATACGTCTTCCATCGTTGCTTTGACCGATCATCGAGGTATTATTCAGTACGTAAACGACAAGTTCTGTGAGATTTCGCAATACAGTCGTGAAGAGCTGATCGGTCAGGATCATCGTCTCATTAATTCAGGCTATCATACCCCCGCCTTCATGAAAAACCTGTGGACTACGATCCGTTCAGGTGAGGTATGGCGAGGAGAAATACGTAATCGTGCTAAAGATAACAGCTACTACTGGGTGAATACTACGATCGTTCCGTTTATGGACGAGGAAGGTAAACCCTATCAGTACTTAGCGATCCGCAATGAGGTCACTAAACTGAAGAGAGTAGAAGCTGAACTTCAGTCTATGATGACACAAGTCATGCAAATACAGGAAGAAGAACGTAAACGCTTTTCAAGAGAGCTGCATGATGGGATAGGGCAAAGCTTATTTTCACTTATTATTCAATTGGATAGCCAACTTGCCGAACAACCTAGTGCTACTCTGGAGAATCTCCGTTCGCAGGTGACCGACATCATCAAAGATGTTCGTGGTCTAGCGTGGGAACTTCGTCCCTCAGTTCTGGATGATCTGGGTGTCGTCCCAGCCATAAGAACCTATATTGAAAACTTCTGTTCTCATTACGGGATTGAGGTGCATTTTCAATGCAATCTACGTAAACGGGTTGATATTCGCAAGGAAATTGCAATTTATCGGATTGTACAAGAGGCGTTAACGAATGTAGCCAAATACGCAGATGTAGCAGAGGCATATGTCGACGTTGAGGATCAAAATGAAATGATACAAGTGACCATTCGGGATAAAGGCATTGGATTCTCTGGAAAGTCCCAAGGAGAGGGAGTTGGATTGTTCAGTATGGAAGAACGAGCTAGAGGGGTAGGGGGATTTATGAGCATAACCTCTGCTCCAGACGAGGGAACCTCCATCCAGCTGACCATTCCCGTGTAAAAACTGTCCACTAGATCGGTTATCGGCGTATACCAGTTGCATGATCAGAACGAATACACCGATACCGAAGATTATGGATAATCAACACATTGTGGATTACATGAGGATAAATACAAAAAAAGAGAGAGCTCTGTCCCCAGACAGGCTCTCTTTATTTATAAGGTGTCACCACTGAGGCAACAAGAATCCGCTATAGCAAAAAGCGGGTGATGGGAATCGAACCCACGCTACCAGCTTGGAAGGCTGGAGTTCTACCATTGAACTACACCCGCAAATCAGTATCGGGATGACACGATTTGAACATGCGACCCCCTGGTCCCAAACCAGGTGCTCTACCAAGCTGAGCTACATCCCGACATTATACATTTTTTAAGAAATGGCGCGCCCTGAGAGATTCGAACTCCCGGCCTTTTGATTCGTAGTCAAACGCTCTATCCAGCTGAGCTAAGGGCGCATATTAAATTCCATAATGAGCAGTCAAGGCGCCACCCAGATTTGAACTGGGGAATGAAGCTTTTGCAGAGCTTTGCCTTACCACTTGGCTATGGCGCCGTATGGATAATGGAGCGGACGACGGGAATCGAACCCGCGACCCTCGCCTTGGCAAGGCGATGCTCTACCGCTGAGCCACGTCCGCAAAATATGGTGCGGTCGAGAGGACTCGAACCTCCACGGGGGGTTAGCCCACACGGACCTGAACCGTGCGCGTCTGCCAATTCCGCCACGACCGCAAAATAATTATAAATGGTGAGCCATGAAGGACTCGAACCTTCGACACCCTGATTAAAAGTCAGGTGCTCTACCAACTGAGCTAATGGCTCTTAATGGCTGGGGATATAGGATTTGAACCTATGCATGACGGAGTCAAAGTCCGTTGCCTTACCGCTTGGCTAATCCCCAATAAATTAAGAATAAAGGGCGGCCGATGGGGCTTGAACCCACGAATGCCGGAGTCACAGTCCGGTGCGTTAACCACTTCGCCACGACCGCCATATGATTATGAAAAGACTGGTGGAGGATGATGGATTCGAACCACCGAACCCGTAAGGGAGCAGATTTACAGTCTGATGCGTTTGGCCACTTCGCTAATCCTCCAAAATGGTGCCGGCGAGAGGACTTGAACCCCCAACCTACTGATTACAAGTCAGTTGCTCTACCAGTTGAGCTACACCGGCACATTACTCATTTCCCACTTGAAAGGTGGCTCGGGACGGAATCGAACCGCCGACACGAGGATTTTCAGTCCTCTGCTCTACCGACTGAGCTACCGAGCCATATTAAATTTTATTACTACATCATATAATCCGCACTATATATGCCAATTATATATGAAGCTAAAATGGCGGAACTGACGGGATTCGAACCCGCGATCTCCTGCGTGACAGGCAGGCATGTTAGGCCTCTACACCACAGTTCCAGAGGCATTTCCAATAGGAAATTAATTGCGGGGGCAGGATTTGAACCTACGACCTTCGGGTTATGAGCCCGACGAGCTACCGAACTGCTCCACCCCGCGACATTAAAAAGCATTTCTCAAATTTTCTTATGGTGGAGGCTGAGGGGATCGAACCCCCGACCCTCTGCTTGTAAGGCAGATGCTCTCCCAGCTGAGCTAAGCCTCCATGTTATGACCCGTAGGGGATTCGAACCCCTGTTACCTCCGTGAAAGGGAGGTGTCTTAACCCCTTGACCAACGGGCCTTACAAAATAAGTTCTGGTCTCAATAAATTTATGGCGGAGAGAGAGGGATTCGAACCCTCGCACCACTTTCGCAGTCTAACCCCTTAGCAGAGGGTCCCCTTATAGCCACTTGGGTATCTCTCCGAGTAGCGGCAGAGGGGATCGAACCCCCGACCTCACGGGTATGAACCGTACGCTCTAGCCAGCTGAGCTACGCCGCCACCTTAATATATAAAAGTCAGAAATATTCAAAATATGGCTCCCCGAACAGGACTCGAACCTGTGACAACTCGATTAACAGTCGAGTGCTCTACCAACTGAGCTATCAGGGAATATTGGTGGAGCCAAGCGGGATCGAACCGCTGACCTCCTGCGTGCAAGGCAGGCGCTCTCCCAGCTGAGCTATGGCCCCAATCTTTTTGTTATTCTAGAAGTGGTGGGCCTTAGTGGACTCGAACCACCGACCTCACCCTTATCAGGGGTGCGCTCTAACCAGCTGAGCTAAAGGCCCTAACATGTAAAAATTTATCATCCTCTAAAGGATATCGCTTGGCGACGTCCTACTCTCCCAGGACCCTGCGGTCCAAGTACCATCGGCGCTGGAGGGCTTAACGGTCGTGTTCGGGATGGGTACGTGTGGAACCCCTCCGCTATCGCCACCAAACATGAATTTGCTACGCAAATTCTTCCGTATTGAAACTCGGTTCATCACAGCTGTGTGAATGAATTTCAATGCGTATTTCGTATGTATTTCTACATACCTTCAAGGTTACACCCTGAAAACTGGATCCGAAACTCATTTGCGTTTTATCTTTAGGATAAGCCCTCGACCGATTAGTATTGGTCAGCTCCATGCATTACTGCACTTCCACCCCCAACCTATCTACCTCGTCGTCTTCAAGGGGTCTTACATACTGGGAAATCTCATCTTGAGGGGGGCTTCACGCTTAGATGCTTTCAGCGCTTATCCCTTCCGTACATAGCTACCCAGCGGTGCTCCTGGCGGAACAACTGGTACACCAGCGGTACGTCCATCCCGGTCCTCTCGTACTAAGGACAGCTCCTCTCAAATTTCCTACGCCCACGACAGATAGGGACCGAACTGTCTCACGACGTTCTGAACCCAGCTCGCGTACCGCTTTAATGGGCGAACAGCCCAACCCTTGGGACCTACTTCAGCCCCAGGATGCGATGAGCCGACATCGAGGTGCCAAACCTCCCCGTCGATGTGGACTCTTGGGGGAGATAAGCCTGTTATCCCCAGGGTAGCTTTTATCCGTTGAGCGATGGCCCTTCCATGCGGTACCACCGGATCACTAAGCCCGACTTTCGTCCCTGCTCGACTTGTAGGTCTCGCAGTCAAGCTCCCTTCTGCCTTTGCACTCTTCGAATGATTTCCAACCATTCTGAGGGAACCTTGGGGCGCCTCCGTTACTCTTTAGGAGGCGACCGCCCCAGTCAAACTGCCCACCTGACACTGTCCTCGCACCGGTTTACGGTACCAAGTTAGAACCTAGATACGATCAGGGTGGTATCCCAAGGATGCCTCCCTTCAAGCTGGCGCTCAAAGTTCGACGGCTCCCACCTATCCTGTACAGATCGTACCCAAATTCAATATCAAGCTGCAGTAAAGCTCCATGGGGTCTTTCCGTCTTGTCGCGGGTAACCTGCATCTTCACAGGTATTAAAATTTCACCGGATCTCTCGTTGAGACAGCGCCCAAGTCGTTACGCCATTCGTGCGGGTCAGAATTTACCTGACAAGGAATTTCGCTACCTTAGGACCGTTATAGTTACGGCCGCCGTTTACTGGGGCTTCGGTTCATAGCTTCGCTCTTGCGAGCTTACCACTCCCCTTAACCTTCCAGCACCGGGCAGGCGTCAGCCCGTATACTTCGCCTTGCGGCTTCGCACAGACCTGTGTTTTTGCTAAACAGTCGCTTGGGCCTTTTCACTGCGGCCCCCTCGGGCTATTCACCCTACCGAGGCACCCCTTCTCCCGAAGTTACGGGGTCATTTTGCCGAGTTCCTTAACGAGAGTTCTTCCGCGCGCCTTAGAATTCTCTTCTCGCCTACCTGTGTCGGTTTGCGGTACGGGCACCTTCTCCTGGCTAGAGGCTTTTCTTGGCAGTCTGAGATCATGACCTTCGCTACTACAATTTTCGCTCCCCATCACAGCCCAGCCTTACGATGTGCGGATTTGCCTACACATCAGCCTCACTGCTTAGACGGACATCCATCAGTCCGCGTCACTACCCTACTGCGTCACCCCATCGCTCATAACGGATTACGGTGGTACAGGAATTTCGACCTGTTGTCCTTCGACTACGCCTATCGGCCTCGCCTTAGGTCCCGACTTACCCTGAGCGGACGAACCTTCCTCAGGAACCCTTAGGCTTTCGGCGGATCTGATTCTCACAGATCTTTTCGTTACTCATACCGGCATTCTCACTTGAATGCAGTCCAGCGCTCCTTACGGTACACCTTCAACCCGCATTCAACGCTCCCCTACCCCTGATGCAAGCATCAAGCCATAGCTTCGGTGGTGTGTTTAGCCCCGTTACATTTTCGGCGCAGAGTCACTCGACCAGTGAGCTATTACGCACTCTTTCAATGGTGGCTGCTTCTAAGCCAACATCCTGGTTGTCTGTGCAACTCCACATCCTTTCCCACTTAACACACACTTGGGGACCTTAGCTGATGGTCTGGGCTGTTTCCCTTTCGACAATGGATCTTAGCACTCACTGTCTGACTCCCGGAACTAAATCTATGGCATTCGGAGTTTGACTGAGCTTGGTAACCCTTGCGGGCCCCGCACCCAATCAGTGCTCTACCTCCACGATTCTTCTTTCCGAGGCTAGCCCTAAAGCTATTTCGGGGAGAACCAGCTATCTCCGGGTTCGATTGGAATTTCTCCGCTACCCCCACCTCATCCCCGCATTTTTCAACATGCGTGGGTTCGGGCCTCCAGTGCGTGTTACCGCACCTTCACCCTGGACAGGGGTAGATCACCCGGTTTCGGGTCTACGTCCACGTACTCATTCGCCCTATTCAGACTCGCTTTCGCTGCGGCTTCAGCTCTTCACCTTAACCTTGCACGGGAACGTAACTCGCCGGTTCATTCTACAAAAGGCACGCCATCACCCATAGATCGGGCTCTGACTTCTTGTAAGCACACGGTTTCAGGATCTATTTCACTCCCCTTCCGGGGTGCTTTTCACCTTTCCCTCACGGTACTGCTTCACTATCGGTCGCCAGGGAGTATTTAGCCTTGGCAGATGGTCCTGCCGGATTCATACGGGGTTTCACGTGCCCCGCACTACTCGGGATCCGTCTCGGAGAGAACCAGTTTTGAACTACAGGGCTTTTACCTTCTCTGGCGGGCCTTTCCAGACCTCTTCATCTAACCGGTTCCTTTGTAACTCCATGTGAGACGT
>NZ_JBBOUW010000001.1:185000-442500 GCF_038006265.1 Paenibacillus sp. FSL L8-0641 | reverse complement strand
TATATCATAAACCCCAGCAACTTAGCAAGCACTTTTTTTGTTTTTTTTATTTTAGAATAAATCCACTCATCTTTCAGCTCATTTAAAATCAGTCGAGGGGCTAGTTGCCCCTTCATTAGCTGATGACTTCCTCTGGCTCAAATACCTCTGCAGGCCAGTGCAGTTCCACACCTTGGCGAAGAAGAACATTTTGAAAACATCCAAGATGCTCTGCTGATCGGCTCACTTCAATGGGATATACTTCGTTGGAGACACAGTAAGCCGCTAGACTTCCTGATGATTCTCCTATATTCCATTCTGTAGGATGCAATCGATAGCAGCCATTGGCTATTTGGGTCATCCCTATATTTTTGCAGGCAGGAAGTAAATTGCGCACCCTCACCGGAATAAGTGAGCCCAATGGAATTTCATAAGGATGGTTAGGGATGTAGAATGTTCGCTGAGATACCGTAGTTGGATGAAGATCCAAATGATAGCTACCTACACCTACACTATCTATATATCGCTTGGGTCCCTCTTCTCCCCGAAGCTCACGACTTACATCAAACTCAGATATCATATACTTGGCCTGAATTCGGCGTGACTCGCGAATATAAGCCGTTTTAGCCAGACCGTCAGATGTGCCGAGAACATCACCCCGTAGTCGAATTCCCGGATAGCCGAACCCTCCATCTAACCGGGGCGCTTCGGTTTGAAGCCAATATATTAATGAACGAGTCAACTCACGCGCTCCTTCTCGATGTTTTGCCTGCTCCTGAGCAGTGACACCGATCAATGGCCCAAGGTAATAATCATTTTGTGCCCAGTTTAAAAGAGTTACCTCACCATCATTTAGCGGTTTGCTCCATATCGAGGGATCTACAATACGACGATAATCCCATAAGGATACAATGCCCTGATCGTTAGGAAACAATGTGAACTGTTTTAGTTTACTGGTATCATCCGCGTCAGTAGCAAACCAGCTCAAAATCGGAAAACGGGAAAAGGAAGGAATATAATTTCTCCAGAAATCATATTGTTGCGGCCGCTCTATAATGAAGCTTTCCTGGGGAATATAGTCTACGGCAGCCACATGTGTGATAGATTGCATATCAAAAGGGTTAGCACACTTCAGTGCATGAGGCTCACCCGTAGCAGCCCGCGACTCTGCTCCACTCGTATGCTCCACGCCTGCCATTGGAAGGAGATCACCACACTCTGTCGCATCCAGATAAAACGCTCCGTGCAGCACTCTAAATCCACACTTATGATCAGCGCCATTCGAGGTACGGACAGTTACAGAAGTAATACAGTCCCCATCCGTCTGAACGGCAATAGGCACGGTGTGATAGTATACATGAACGCGCCCCGTATTCAAATAGGGAGCGAGCATATCTTCAAGCACCCGCAGAGCTACCCGTGGTTCATGGGCCAGACGGCTTACCCAACCGTTCCCAGGGTTGAGAATGGGATTATTTCGAGCTTCTTCGGTTAACGGATAGTTCTGACGGTAATAGTCACGTACACGATTACGGAACTCACGGTATGTGGCTGTGCAACCAAATTGTTCGATCCATCGATGCTCATCTGGGGGAACCGCCTGTGAAGTTAACTGCCCCCCTAACCAGTCCGTCTCCTCTGTCACGATGACTCTCATGCCAGCCTTCGCCGCCGCGAGAGCTGCCGATGTCCCCCCCAGGCCTCCGCCAATCACAACAATGTCGGTATCAAGCCGTTTTTGCGCCATGGTTCGTTCCCCTTTCATTCTTGTACTAGGACTCGGTCATTTCGAAGGCAAGCCGTGCAGCACCGATAATTCCAGCGCGATTGCCCAACAATGCCCGACTTACTTCCGTTTGAACTCCAAATTGGTGGAGATGCTTTTCCAGCATGGGCCACCAGACCTCTCCCGTGTCCGGTACTCCTCCGCCTACAATGATCCTCTCAGGATCAAGAGTCACTGAGATGTTAGCTAGAAGTACAGCTAAATCTGCGGTGTAATCATCCAGCACCTGAATTGCCTCCTGGTTACCGTGAACGGCCTCTTTCACAATCTCGTTTCCTGAGCGGTACAATTTACCGACGTGTTCCCTACCTCGACGTAAGAGGGCGCTCCCCGATACATATTGCTCGGCGCACCCTTTTCTTCCGCAATTACAGGGGTGTCCTCCGGGGAATAGAATACTGTGCCCCCAATCACCGCCGCTCCAATGAGCCCCTCTGCACAAGAGGCCATTTTCCATATATGCACCTCCGACACCTGTTCCCAACGTGAGCATCACCAAGCGTCGCTTGCCCTTCCCCGCTCCCTGCCACGCTTCTCCAAGTAAAGCGGCGTTCGCATCATTATCAGCAACCGCTCGTAAAGCCAGTTTTTCCCTAGCCCATGTTACTAAGGATGTACCTTGCCAGCCAGGTAGGTTATCTGTGGCATACACAACTTCGCCGCTCTCCACATTTACTCTGCCAGCAGTAGCAATGCCAAGAGCGCCTACATCTATATGGGCACCGAGGCTGGTATCTCCAAAAGAACGCAACAGTCCGAGCACAGATTCTGACACCTGCGACAACACCCATTCACGTCCACGGGAAGCGTCCGTATCCAGCCGGATTTCATCGAGCACCGATCCATCCCGTCCCACTATGGCGGCCTTCACCGATGTGCCCCCAATATCGATTCCAATGACTCTGTTCACAGCAGCTGCCACCACACCAACCTCCTTGTTGCCCCACATAAAAGCTTACTAGCTCTTTGTACAAACCTTCTATTAATTGCAATACATGAAATAGCCATTCATAAGCAGCACAAACACAAGTCATTGAACTGTCAGAGCGCAAGTTTTCAATTCACAACTGAAAAATCTCAATAGCTTCGTTCAATAACGGCCCTCGCTGTTTTTTCCTTCATCTGTTTGGTGTGACTCGTGTGCTTGCGAGCAAGCCCTTCGCAGATGAGGTCAATCACGAATAGTTGTGAGATTTTAGCACCGATTGAACCACCTTCTATCGGCGCTTCTTTGCCCGCTGTTAGCAACACGATATCTGCAATGGAGGTAATGGGTGATTTCGCATAATTTGTAATTGCGATAACAGTTGCACCGTTTTGCTTGGCTTTATACAGCATATCGTTCGTATCCAGCGTACTTCCTGATACACTAATGCCGATAGCCACATCACCCGGGTTCATGGACACCGCCATCATCGACTGAATATGTCCGTCTGCCACAGCCTCGGCGCGACGCCCGATCCGTAAGAAACGGTTTTTAGCATCCTGCGCGGAAATCCCCGAAGCACCTACGCCGAAAAATTGAACATAGCCCGCTTGATCTAGACTCGCAATCGCACGACCAAGCTCTGAATGGTCCAGCAGCCCCATACTGGAGTGCAAAATATCGAGCATGTTGTGATACACCGTACGCGTAATATCTTGTTCGTCATCTGGGTCGATGTTCTCCTCGCCCATATCAGTTTTACGATAAGTCTGGTTTTGCGCTAGGGACAGTCGGAAATCCTGATAACCTTTAAAACCAATCTTCCGGCAAAAGCGCATGACGGTCGTTTCGCCTGTACCTGCAAAATCCGCCAGCTCCGTCACAGAGAAATATATGATGTCTGCGGGATGCTCCAGTACGCACAAGGCAACTTTCTGCTCCGATTTCGTTAATGAAGGATAATACGTTTTAATTCGGTCGTTCATCTCCATAGATGCAATTCACTGCCTTCCTTGCGGCATCGGCAAACCGCTGCGTAATCAATTGGGGTCTGGTAATCGCCGAGCCTACAACCACTGCATGTGCTCCCATTCGGAATGCTTCCTCAACCTGCGCTGGATCATAGATTTTGCCCTCTGCAATTAAAGGAACGGGAACCAGTTCCGACGCTCTCCGAACCAGCTCCAGATCAGGACCCTCAATCTGAGCAGAGTACGGCGTATACCCGGATAACGTGGTGGATACGCAGTCTGCGCCAAGGGAGGCCGCATGAAGTGCCTCCTCCAGTGTCGATATATCTGCCATAGAAGTGACTCCCTGTTCATGGGCATAATCTATGAGCCTCTTCAGCTTGCATCCCGCTGGGCGCGGTCGTAATGTGGCATCCAGCGCAATGATATCCGCGCCTGCCTCCACCAATTCCTCCATTTCACGAAGGGTAGGCGTAATGTAAATATCAGAATCATCATAATCCCGCTTAATCAAGCCAATCACTGGTAGAGAAATTGCCTGTTTAATCGCACGTACATCCGATGCGCCATTGGCGCGAATCGCCACAGCTCCACCCTGCTGTGCGGCAAGCGCCATTTTGACCATAGAATCTGCTCCATGTAACGGTTCGCCTGGTAGCGCCTGACAGGACACGATCAGTCCGTGCTGAACTTTGGATAATACACCTTCCATTCCCATAGGAATCACCCTCTCTTCTCAGCATGATGCCGTACGGTTAATGCGACTTCAAAGGTGCGGTTCCACGGCATGTAGCAATCTATAATTTCCACGCGGCCTTCCGGCCCGTTTACATATTCATTGAGCGCCTGCTCCAGCCGTCCGCGAATAACCGCAGCTACCGAGCCTCTCGGTCCATCGAGCATAAACTTGGTAAAACCCATCTGCTCCACAATTCCGTTATTCATAGCCGTACGTACCACAGCGCAATAACAGGCATCCTCGGCGTAGCGCAGCGACAGAAAATCCAAATGTTCCTCCGTAGAGCCATAGTGGGTATACAGCATGGACTGGGCAATGACGGTGCCCAGCGTGTTAGAACTGGTATTCCAGCCTGCATAACCCGCCAGCTTAAAAAGCAGTCCTTTTTGCTTCAATAGTCTAAGTAGCTTGAGATCTGCGCCGTTGGCGTAGCCCACATCAGCAACTGCAACATTTTGACCTGCATATTGCAGCATATAAGAACCGTACTCAACCAGCTCTACTACATTCCGATGTACGTCATATCCGGTCATTGCACGCTGCTGGGATGAAGCCTCTGCCATCGTGTCACCAGGTGTGTTAGCCAACAAAATCAAATCAGCCTCCGTTGCTGAGGAAGCGATCAGCCCACCTGCCGCCATAATCTGATATTTTAAGGTTTCGTAAAAATAGCGATCTTCAAAAAGCGGTACTACGAATGCCCCCTGCAAAGCAGACAATCGGGGATACACCCGTGGGACTACATTATTCATCTTGTTAACCCAACGAGCCAGCAACGTACAACCCACTTCATCTGCCCCCGGGTACATGTATACATTCAAATCCAGCCCAAGCTCAGAAATACGACTTCTTAGCCGCTGCTGATCCTTGGCGGTATAGCCGTAGGGAGCCGAATCATCCTGTGGGATGATCATAAAATCAATGATACCTTCTGCTACGAGATCCAGCGCAACTTCATTGGCCTCCAAATTCACATGGCGACGCCCCAGGTAATCATCCAGTATTTCCATTGGCAGACGCTCGTTGATATCAGCTAATTCGAGTAACTCTTCTGCGGTAGCAATCCCCAGCTCCTGACGATGCTCAATGAATCCCTTTCTGAATATCTCACGACCCCAATCGGCATAGTAATCCGGTTCTTCATCAGCCAAAGAATATTGCGGACAGCGCATAATCAGTTGAAATGCATACAGGGTCAGTTGCGGATATAGCTGTTTTAGCCTGCGAAGCCGATTCACTCTATCTTTGACCTGCTCGCTCGACATACTGTGTAGTCGAGAAGGTACGATTCCTCCGTACAGCAACGTATCCATCGCAACAATGGCTCCATCAGCCGCCGCTGCGCGTTCTTCGAGCCATGCCCATAGTCTGGTCGTATCGCCAGGGGTTTTCTTTTGTCCCATCCATTCTAATGGGGGCCGCTCCATCTCAAAGTCTGTACCCTGTGCCAGTAAATAAGGAAATTGATAATTACAGGGCCGCTCATCCAGCGGTATAAAAAGTAATCGGGTTTTGGGCTTCACCATACGTTCCACCTCTCCTGAAAATTACCGTTATCCTAACGGCAAATGATTATTTTCAGGGCAGCTATGCTACCTTGGTTGCTTAATCCAGCGCAAATACTCACAAAATCAGCCGATATTTTCCTTGTTCGTCCTGATCGACATAACCCCACTGCGCAGCAGCACGGATCGCCGGATTGCTACCCAGCCGAGCCTCCGCTTCTAAGCAAGCAGTGATACCGCTTCGCAGTTCTCCTACGATTTCGTCTGTCAGAGGTGACGGCTCTTGCTCGTCAACAGCTTCCCTCGGCGTGCCGCTCTCCCCCGACTGTGCATCGTCCTGTCGCTCGCTGCTGAGTGCAGCTTGACGCAGCACCTGCCACAGGCTCGCATCCAGCTCGGCACGTTCCAGCCACGGTGCGGCCTGGGACACGAATCCTGCTGCTGGATCACCGGCAGGCACGCTCCGTAGGACGCTCACGGCCTGAAGCAGCCGCTCAAAGTACATATCCAGCGCAGGGATATCGCGCATTTGCAAAGCAAGGTCCACGTCCTCATACGCGTTGCCGCCTAGTCGGCTGTTCCTGTTTTGACGACAAAAAAACATCAATTCATCCGCACGCTCTCCCACTAACTCCTGCGCAGCCCATTCCCAAGATCGCTCAGGCATATACCGTTCACTGTTCCACATATAGTGGGACATCGTAATGAGCGTCACTTTGGAGCATTCCCACTGATTCATCGGGTTGGCCACCATACCGGTATGTCCACAGTCTGGTAGCCCGGAATATCGTCCGCGCAGCGGATCAAGGAATAACCGATCATGGTCACAATCATTCACCGGGATGTTATCCCACAGCCACAGCTCATGCCCGAAGAATGCATGATTATCAGCGGCGTGCTCGCGACTAATCTGTGGAGCAAAAACAAAGTACCCGGTCCAGAACACCTTAATCTCCGGATGCAGCCGCTCACGGAAATCCTTTTTGTATTCGGTATCCCAATATGACCAATATTCCGAAGGACAGACCGTCAGCGTAAATTCAGGCAGTCGTTCAGCTAGCCATGCATGCACCTTGTTCGTCAAAAAGACATGAGCGTGACCCGAGCGGCCCAGCAAATGTCGATTTCCCCCTTTGAGTACGTAGTCAATGTCATCCATTAACACAGAAAAATGACGTACGCCAATCGCAATCACGGCCGCCAGCTTTTCAGTCAATTTAAGGAAGTCTTCATCACTGCCAAAGCTCAGGTCGTTCCCTGGGCTGATACAATAATGGAAATCAACCTCATGCCGTTCGCAGGCTTCCTTTAATTCGCAAATCTGGGCAAACGTATCCTCAGGGTACGGCTCTCTCCATAGCTCACGATGATATGGATCATCCTTGGGGGCATACATGAATGTGTTCATCCGATGCGTAGCCATAAAACGGACGGCATCCAGCCGATCCGCGAAACTCCACGGTTTCCCATAGAAGCCCTCAATAATTCCTCTGACCGGGAAGGAAGGCTCATCCCGAATAGACATCACCGGCAGAGTACATCGCTCCTGTTCCACTTGAAGCAGGAGATGCAGGGCATCCATACCGTATTTGAGCCCTCTTTTATTGGAAGCATGAATTTCAATCCGCCCGTCCTTCTGAATGTCCAACCGATATCCGTCTGCAGCAAGCATTCCGTCATATTCGAGCACCAACTGCACGCTTCCCCGTGTTTCAGTCGGTACACCCGGCCCTGGAGGCACAATAAGCTTGATCGGTCCCTCAGGGTCCAGCACACCTTCATACTCCTGATTCATTGCAAAGCGAGAGGACAGTTCACAGATCAGTCGCGGTTCGGAGATAACCAGCCTTTCCCCGCTGTCATACACATCACGAAAATAATATTGAATCTCCTGCGGTGCTAGCCCTACACTCGAATAAGGCCCCGTTCCTTCGGACAGTTCCATCGCAATCGTCTCCTTCCATTCACAGGCTCTTCGTAGCCGTGACTACTGGCTATCCTTTTACCGCTCCCGCCAAACCTTCCATATAGTAGCGCTGTGTAAACAGGAACAATATAATGATCGGCAGTACCGAAATCATTGTGCCGGCAGCAATCCAGCCGAAGTTATAGGCAAATTGACCGTTGAGATACGTGAGCGCAGCTGCTAGCGGATATAGCTCCGTATCGTTCAAAATAACGATAGGCCACAGAAAGCTGTTCCAGAACGACATCGCCTCCAACAGAGAAATTACAGCAAGCGCTGGCTTGACCAGCGGAAGCACCAGCTGCCACCAAATTCGAAACTCCGAAGCGCCGTCCATTTTACCGGAATCACGTACATCGGTGGGAATATGAATAAATGTCTGTCGCATCAGAAAAATGTTGAACACGGAGACTGCCCCAGGCAACACTACACCCAAATATGTATTGCCCAGATGAAGCCCTTGAATGGTCAGATAATGCACAATAAATGCGGTGTAGGAAGGAATAATCATCGTGGCAATCAGCAGCGTAAACACCAGATTTTTACCCTTAAAACGAAACACAGCCAAGGGATATCCTGTCAGACTGGCGAGTACCACATTGAGCACAACGCCCAACACCGTAATGATGACCGTATTCAGCATATATTTCGGGAAATTCATGAACTGCCACACCTGAACATAGTTGTCGAAATTAATAAAGGTCGGAAAAATAGCGGGCGGCGTTGAAAAAATGTTACGGCCTGGCATGAGGGATACGCTGAGCAGCCAGAGGAACGGTCCCATTAAAAAGAGGGCGAGTAGCACTAGAAGCATGTAGATGACCGTCATTCTCAGCATTCGGGCGAGACTGCGCATGATACGGCTACTTTCCTTTTTAGGAAGAGATGAGCATAGCGATTTGTCATCCTTTAGATTCATCAATAGGGATTGACACCACCTTTCCTATTGAATCGGAATACGATAATACTAAGTACGGCAATCATTGCACCGACAATTAAGCCAAGCGCCGAAGCATACCCAAAATTAAACTGCTCCATCCCCTTTTGAAAAATATACAAGCTCGATGTCAACGTGGCCGTTCCCGGTCCACCCTTGGTTAGTACATATACTTCATCAAATACGCGGATAGCTGACATGAGTGATATAAGGGTACAGAACAGAACGTAAGGTCTTAGCAGTGGAAGAGTAATATGAACAATCAGACGCCATCGGCTTGCACCGTCGACTCTAGCGGCTTCGTACAGATCTTGAGGAATGTTTTGTAATCCAGCCAGATAGAGCATCATATAATACCCGAGTCCCTTCCACATTGTGATGAACATCAGTACATACAAGGCCAAGTTGCTGTCCGATAACCAGTGTATGTCTTTGCTAATCAGGCCGATCTGTATGAGCAAGTAGTTCACTACGCTGTTATTGCCCAACAGCCAGCTCCAAATTAAGGCTACAGCTACCATTGAAGTCACAACAGGGATGTAGTAGGTCGTGCGGAATATTTTGATTCCCGGAATACGGCTGTTCACAAGCACGGCCATCAGGATGGAGAAAATTTGGAGAAAGGGGACAATGAGCACGTACAACAATGAGTTCCAAATCGAAATAAGAAAGTTACGGTCCTTAAACGCCGCTTCAAAATTATTCAAACCGACAAAATGGGTATCTGATATGACAGAGTAGTCTGTCAATGCCAGCGGAATGCTGTAAATAATAGGCCAAAATACAAAGACGGCAAGCAATAACAGTCCCGGCGTCATAAAAGCCCAGGCCGTAAAAGACTCCGACCTCAACCATTTGATCATGCTGCATCACCACCTGATTTCGATAAATGAACAGGGGAGTATTCACTCCCCCCTGTCAAACCTATTGCTTTAAAATATCGTTTACTTCCTGCTCCAGAGCAGTTAGCGTCTCCTTCGTATCTCTTCCGTTCAATAAAATATTTTGCAAGGCTCGCGCGATGGCACTATTCACATCTTTGGCATTGGGCACACCAACCATATAATCTGTCGCCTTATCCAAACTTTGCGCGGATACTACCTTGGCTTGTGCTTCTAATGATTTGTCAGACTGAGTAAAATATGGATCCTTAATGGAGTCTTTCGTGGAAGGTAGTGTATTCGCCGCTTTAGAAAAAGCAGTTTGACTCTCTGCGTTTGTCAAGAAAACAGCAAATTTCACTGCTTCGTCCACATGTACAGACTTAGCAGGTACGACCAAGTCCATAGAGTTGGAGAGCCGCACATCGGCTTTGCCAGTTGGGACAGGGACAGCAATTGTGTTCTTATAAACGTCTGGCGCTGCCGTTTTGATAAAATTGATGAACGTGGGGCCTGCCAGCTCGAAAGCAACCTGCTCGCCGGCATAATATTTCACTTGTTGTGAGAAGTCAGCGTCTTCCTTGAGTACAACGCCATCTTCCATCTGTTTTTTTAGATTATCAATCATGGTGACTGCTTCTGGTGTATTGAACGCCGCCGCTGTCTTTTCTTTATTTAGGATAGGAATGCCGTCCACAGCGAAAAGCTTGGATACAAGCTGCTGAGCATAGCCTGCCTTGCCAATTTTTCTATTGATCTGACGGCCCCATTCAGACAATTCCTCCCGGGTTTTGGGCGGATGAGCAGGATCCAATCCGGCGGCTTTGACCAGCTTTGTATTCATGTAAAGTACTTCTGTACCGGTATACCAGGGTAGCGCATAAGCTTTACCGTTAATGACTGTGGAATTATAAATACCCTCGAAATAAGCAGCCTTTTCCTCGGGTGACAAATGCTCATTCATATCAACAACAGCACCCTTGGAGCCCATTTGGCTAGCAAATTCTGTATTGAGATTAACTACATCCGGACTGCTGTTGCTAGCGATACTTGTCAACAGCTTGTTGGTTACTGCGTCATAAGGGTAATCCTTCCAGTCAATTTTGACATTGGGGTTCTTCTGCTCATAATCGGCAATCACCCGATTGAAATACGGGGTAAATGTAGGTTGTAGTGCAATGGTCCAAAATTGCAGTGTTACTTTCCCTCCGTCAACCTTTTCCGACTTTGATCCTCCACCACCGCAGCTGCTCAGCAGTACAACCAGCGCCAGCATAGATACAAGCAACCGTAACCTGCCTTTCGCTTTCTTTGTCACATGGTGACCCCCTTGTTCTTAGTTGATTAAGGCAAATTATAGCAGAAATACCGTTATAGAAGGAACGTTTTTTTAATAAAATAAATTTAGAAGGAATAATTTTTCTTTTATTGGATACAAAAAAGACGCCTCTTCAGCAGAGACGCCATTTCCCTAAATCAACCCATCAAAGGGTTCACATCTATTAATAGTATGGGGCCATGAAAACGTACACCAGTACCCCGGTCAAGCTCACATATAGCCAAATTGGCATCGTCCAGCGCGCAATCTTACGATGTTTTGCTACCTGCATCGTCCATCCCCATACAACCGTGAACAGTGCCAGCGGTACAATAATTGCAGCCAGTATGCTATGCGAAATCAACAATGTAAAGTAAATCGGACGAAGGATACCCACACCGCCATATTTTGCAGTTTCCGGCGAAATGTAGTGAAAGGTCAGGTAGGAAAATAAAAATAAAACGGTACTGGCAAAGGCCAGCAGAATAAAGGTTTTATGCACCTTGATGTTCTTCTTGAAAATAGCAACCAATGCAGCCACCAGGAAAATAAACGTGAAGCTGTTAAAAATCGCATTCAACCTTGGGAAAATAGTGAGATCAAAACTGACACTCCCCTGGTATCCGATCGGCGAAAAGAATAGCAGCAAAATAATCACGTTGGCTATAATGGAAACGGTGATAATCAAGGTTGTAAAATTACGATTGCTCGTTGGAACGTACTGCTTGTCCTCACTCGCTTTATTCATCATGAGCGTCTCCTTCGTTTAAATTCAGGTTTTCATTATTTTTGCGGTCATAACCATAATATATTATATAGAACTCATAGTTAGCCTGTGAAGTGACAACAGTATGAACAATTTCACAGCCATCCGGCAAGAAATGTGCTTCAACATTTGAGGAGAGCCCTTTGTTTCCCTATATCAACGGTAGAATGCATTCTTTTTAAAAGCTTTATGCACACAAAAAAACACCGGAAGAGTCTGATTACCCACTCCGGTGTTGTGTCGGTTATGCAGTTAAGCAGCCTTGATGATCCATATTCATTGCTGCCACACGTCACTGTATTCTTTATGGCGCTTGAACAGAGCAAGTGCGTACGAGCAAGCAGGGATAACCTTTTTATGCTGATTTCTTGCCATCTCAACCACTCTGTCGATGAGCTCCTTGCCAATTTTTTGACCCCGTAACTGCTCGGATACAAATGTATGGTCAATGACCAATGAGTGGTCATCTACGGATTTATAACCTACTTCTGCAACTACCTGTCCATCATCCACCATGACTACTGCATGGTCCTCCTCGCGAATTTGTCTCATGAGACCAATCCCCTTTCTGACTGAAGAAAATCCCGTAAAACTCATGCTAACGAATTAATGCAATCACTTCATGCCGACGCTAGATATTCTTATCATTCCCCTATTTAGGGATCAGAGAAACATCACATACGAGGATTTTGCAAAAATCCCATAAGCGACTTCCAATGAACAAGATATAGATCGAAATGGTTTAGTTCGTCTATATCTTGCACTTCGGAGCGACTGGAATCAAATTTTGCAAAATCCTGATACATAAAATAAGATCTATCGTCGACACTATATTTATTCATATAAAGGCAAGGGAGGTGCTGCGTTGCGTACAGAAATAAAACCCGTCATCCCGTTTGAACCGGAACTGAGCGAAAAAGTACCTGTAGATGCAACAGGCCTTTGGCGTTACGAAATAAAATGGGACGGTACGAGAATTTTGACGTATCACAACCAGGGCAGCACACGCCTGTTCAACCGCAAACAGCACGAACGAACGCTTTTATACCCGGAGCTTGCTCTCTTCCCCTCCTACTGCAAGGCTGATTCGGTCATATTGGACGGGGAAATGATCGCACTCGGTGCCGACGGTAAACCATCGTTCCATGAAATTATGCGACGGGATCTGATTCGTCGGACGGATCGAATTCAGTCAGCCTATGAAGCTGTGCCTGCTACTTACATGTTGTTTGATATTATTTATCTGAACGGGGAGTGGGTTCATCTTAAACCGTTACAGGAAAGGCTTGAACTGCTGCATCAGATCATCATACCGAATGAACGGATTCAACTGGCTCCCGCTCATCCTGATGGACAAGCTCTATTTCAGGTTATGTGCAGCCAAGGAATGGAAGGTATTGTGTGTAAAAAGCTGGATAGTCCGTACACATTGGGCGGAAAGGACGGACGATGGCTCAAGGTCAAAAATTATGGCGATATCATTGCCGTTATCGGTGGCTATACCCTGAACGGAGGCATTATCAACGCTGTGTTGCTGGGCCAATATGATAAACAAGGAATGCTGCGCTATATCGGGCATGTGGGTACGGGCAAGCTGACTCGGGAAGATTGGCGTCAGCTTACCGAGCGCCTGCTACCACATACCATATCGGAACGACCCTTTAGCAATAAACCGGATCGGCATCAAGATGCGTTTTGGGTGCAACCCATGTATACCGCCAAGGTTCAATATAGTGAGTGGCGGTGGCAAGAAGGACGTACCCTGCGTCAGCCCTCCATACAAGCCTTTGTGAATCAGGACCTCGATCAGTGTATCGGCCCCTGGATGTGACGTTTTACAGATATATTTTCAAAAAATGCGGAACAAAGTTTGTATAAATCATTGCAACCAGTGGTTAATTAAATTACAGTTAACTAATTAACTACATCGAGGTGGATCGCATGTTCTTTTTTTTGGACTCCGAAATTCGTCAACTGGCCTATAATCTCTTTCCAGGTGGCAATAAACCAATTGGTGTTTTGGTAGATTTATTTTCCATAACTTATGAAATACGTAAAAACATGGAGAAGCGTTCACGTGAATTTGGTCTCTCCTACGGGCAATATATCGCGCTTTGTGTACTTTCAGCACAAAGAGATGAAATGTCTTCTCCTTCTGCTTTGGCTGAAAAGATGGGTGTAAGCCGGGCAGCAATCAGTTCCATGGTTATTTCTCTCGAACAAGAGGGATTCATTAATAAATATGACGATCCCAATGACAAGCGGGGAGTGTTCGTGTCCCTGAACGATAAAGGAAAAAGTAAAATTCAACAGATGGATCCCTTTTTCGTAGGGCTGGCTTCACGTCTGATGTCAGACTTTAGTGAGTCGGAAATCTGTCAGTTCCAAACCTATTTGTCACGCGTACGTTCTGCGTTTGAAGATGTCAAAGGTTCGCGTCTAACCGACTCCAGAGAGAAGAGAGAAAAATGGTGCGAAGACTGAGGCAAAAACTGTTCGTCAAACTTGCCCGCATATCTGCTGGCAGAATGGGTGCTGCGTCCGATTTCAAACCTTCGTATTCTCCCAAAGTACATCGGAAAGAAAGGATCATCCACTCCCTGTATTCTTCATTTTTCATGGTAGCGGTTTCATGATGGGCAGCGCTGAAGTTGAAATTGGCATTTGAGTTCCGCATCGGAGACGTCTGGCAGAACTGAAGAAATAAAAATAAGCCTCCTGCTGCCACTGCCATTATGCAGTCGGGTTCAGGAGGCTTATTATTTATCATTACAAACTGTTAAAAGCGTCAGTCAATACAGGTACAATTTGCGATTTGCGCGATACGACGCCTTTCAGAACAGCCTTATTGTCGTCCAACTGAACATTATAGGCTTTTTCAACTGCCTGGGCTTGGCTTCCCAGCGCAATACCAATGGAATCACTGTTCACAATGTCTGTTACGACGAACAAGAACAGATCAAGATTTTTAGCTTCAATGGTTTGGGCCAATGCAGCTTCCAGATCAGCTTGACGGGACAACACATCGTTTACGTCTACTGCGTTCACTTGAGCAATTTCCACTTTGCGACCATTCATCTGAAATTCTTTGGCATCCAGACTTACTAACTGTTCAATGGTATGACCACTCAAGTCAGCTCCCGCTTTAAGCAAGTCAAATCCGTAACGATCTGCATCCACACCAGCAATTTCAGCCAGTTCACGAGCAGCAGCTACGTCTTGATCCGTGCAGGTTGGGGATTTAAACAACAGAGAATCGGAAATAATCGCGGACAACATTAGACCTGCGATATCTTTCGGAATTGCTACACCATTTTCCTTGTAGAGCTTGTTCAAAATGGTGGCTGTGCAACCCACTGGCTCAGCGCGGAAGTATAACGGCTGGCTTGTTTCAAAGTTAGCGATCCGGTGATGGTCGATGACTTCAGTTACACGTACCTTGTCAATATCAGCGGCGCTTTGCTGGCGTTCATTATGATCGACCAGAATGACGTTGTCCGTTTCAGCAGCAACCTGCTCAACCAGACGTGGCGCGCTCACTTTGAAATAATCCAGTGCATACTGCGTTTCCCCGTTCACCTCGCCCAGACGAACCGGCTCTACGTCCGCGCCCAGTTTGGTTTTTAAGTCTGCATAAGCAATAGCTGAGCAAATGGTATCCGTATCCGGATTTTTATGCCCGAAAATCAATGTTTTTGCCAACATAATCGACTCCTTTGCCTTAGGCATTTTACATGATTGTGAAACCTCAACAATTCCAATGCAGATTATATCATTAAATCTCGCATTCTCCCATTCCTCTTCGATTGTTTTCAAAAATAATCTAGTAAATTCATAACATTTCCATGGAATCTACATGTAATGTTAACCTTATTTTTTTTAAAAATATAAAAAACATATAGTAATATATCCCACCAATATGGTAAGATATGCCTCAAAACTGGCAAGTTAGTCACCAGTGGTCAATTCTATTATTTTAGATATTAAGGGAGGCGTGAGAATAACGGCAGTGGCTTCAAATCCTAGTATGTAGAGATATCATATTTTGATTGAAAAGAGGGAAATCTTTGAAAAAGCCGATCATTTTGCAAAAAATACCTGTCGTATCACTCGCTCTTGCCTTGACGGTAAGCTTGTCTCTGCCGTCTGTCAGTTCTGCTGCTAGCGCAGATCTGCAAATCAACTCATTTCTGGAAGCTCAGCAAGCATTGACTATTGAGGCGGCTCCGGCCTTCATTTCGCCAGAGCTCAGCACAGATTCTTCCCGTCAGGTCAGAGTCATCGTACAGCTTGATGGTGAGCCCTTAGCCGTGGACAAATATGCAGCACGTTCAGGCGTCCAAGCTTTTACAGCTCAATCTGAGCAAAAAGCGGAATCCGCGATTGCCACTGAGCAAACTACGTTCGTAGACCAAGCCGCTGAGCATGGTATTTCTCTTCAGGTGAATTACCAGTACAACACGGTGCTTAACGGCTTGGAGGTCACACTGCCAGCCAATAAGATTCCAGAACTGGCTAAACTGCCAGGCGTAAAATCCATTCATGAAAACAAAACGTATTATTCCATCCCCGTACAGGACCCGCCAACACTTACAGCCAGTGAAGCCACTTATGATAACGCACCGCTGGACCAGATTGGTGTTCCTGAAGCCTGGGCCAAAGGATTGAATGGCGCGGGAATCAAGGTCGGGGTTATTGATACCGGTATCGATTATGAGCATCCGGACTTGAAAGAAGCCTACAAAGGCGGATATGACTCTTTTGAACAGGACAACGACCCTTACGAGGAACCGTTCCTCGAAAAGGAGAATGATCCATTCGGCACAGGTTTTAGCGGAACGACACATGGTACTCACGTCTCTGGCACAATTGCTGGTAAAGCCGCCAATAAATCCTCGGATATTGTGCAAAAGGGTATTGCCTATAAATCGGACTTATACGTGTATAAAGTGCTTGGACGCAATACCAAGACGGGTCGCTCCTCCGGTTCCTCCGCACAGGTCATTGATGGTATTGAACGTGCTGTCAAAGATGGTATGAACGTCATTAACCTGTCGCTGGGCTCGGATTCCGAAAAGGACCCGAACTCCCCGGATTCCATTGCTATTAATAATGCTGTACTTTCCGGCGTAGTCGCGGTCATAGCGAATGGTAATGCGGCCCAACAAGGACCCTACTTTTATTCCATGGGTTCTCCCGCAACATCCCAGCTGGCGATTTCCGTCGGTGCAGCCACTTCCCCGAGCCATAGCTATTCAAATAAAGCATCCGTCAATCTTGTAACCTATGGTAATGATGAAAAGCCTTTAACAGTTACATCAGATACCTATTACAATTTTAATATGATGGCTTGGCAAACTTTTCATGAGGATTTTTCTTCTATTATGGGGACAGAACCATTGGAATTGGTTTATGCCAATTTGGGATATCCAGATGATTTCACTTCTAAAGATGTAAAAGATAAGGTTGTGATCGTATCGCGTGGCGTCTTGGGCTTCGTAGACAAGATCGCAAACGCACAACAAAATGGTGCAAAGGCTATTATTATTTTTAATGGTCAAGCGAAATCTGGCGACAGCACACGAGCCAATCTGAGTGAAGCTATCCCTGGTTACGATGGTTACATTAATTCGAATCAAGGAGACAATGTAGATTATATCCCTACCTTTGACATGACAGGAAAAGAAGGTAGAGCACTGGCAAGACAAATCATTGAAAGCCAAAACCACAAACAAAAATTCTTTATTGCTTTTGGAGAAGAGTATCATCGTACTGACAATCCTGGTAATACCATGGCCGGATTTAGCTCCCGCGGACCCAATGGCGATGAACTGCTGAGCATCAAGCCGGACGTGAGCGCACCAGGGGTTAGCATCATGTCAACCTACCCTGCCTTCGCCAAGTTCTATCCGGATGCATCCTATGAGCAAGCTTACAAACGCAGCAACGGAACGAGTATGGCATCTCCGCATGTGGCTGGACTTGCCGTGTTGCTGAAGCAGCAACATCCGAACTGGACACCGTTTGATATCCGCGCTGCTCTGGCAAACACTTCGGTTACACTCTTTGATGAGGATAAAATCCAATATGATGTGTATTCCCAAGGTGCAGGCCTTGTAAACATCGCTAATGCGATTCAGACGCCAGCCCTGCTGGAAACCGTCGAAAAGATTACGATTCTCGACAAAAACTTTAATCGGCAGGAGGTTGTGAATTACAATCCTTCCGCCAGCTTCGGGGTGTTACGACCTGGTAGTGATGCGAAGCAGATTCAGCTTCAACTCAAAAACTTGTCGGCTAACACTGTGCAATATGAAGCCAGCACCGTGTTACATGATAATGTAACCTCTGATCCAACTAAGCCGATTGCTACACCTGACGTGAGCAACATTGCCGTTCAGTTGCAAGGTGTTGGCGCGAATGGAGCAATTTCGGCAGAACCGGGTAAATCGCAACCGTTCTTCCTGTCTGTACAACCAAATTCGGGTGCAGCCACAGGTGTATATGAAGGGGAAGTTATTCTGAAAAGCGCCGGACTGCCAACCCTTCATCTGCCGTTCGTCGTTCATGTGGGCAAGGAAAATCCTACAACTGGCTTCGGCTTGCAGGACCTGAGCGTTACCAACCCGATTATTTACCCAAGTCGGACAGGGGTTCAGCGCTCAACAGATTTGGCTTTCCGCCTGACCACAGATAAAACCAACCAGATCGCGCTTTATGTATACGGCGTAGATGATAAATTGATCGGTCTGATTGATGGAATAACGACTTCCAAAGAACAAGGAGCTAACGCTCGCCTCAAACAAGGCGTATATTCCTTTAAGGGTATTGACGGAAGTTACGTGGAATTAGATGACAATGGCAAGCCTGTGCTGGATGCTAATGGTCAACCCGTTATTCAACACTTGAAAGATGGCGTGTACAAGCTGGAAGTCAGTTCTCCTGAACTGAATGAAAAGGGCGAAGTTGAACGCAATACCGATGGCCCTAAACTGTTCACCGCCACTAAAGCTATTCGTGTGGATAATAGCGCCGCATCCAGCGGTAGTGGTGGAGGCGGAGGTGGTGGAGGTGGCGGCAGAAGCAATACTACACCTTCTGCTGCAACGAACACATCCCCCCCTGTTCCTACATCTGCTCCTTCACTTCAAAGCGTAGTGAAGCAAGGACAGGCTGTTAAAACTGTCACTACAGCCGTTGCATTGAACAATAATGTACAGTCGCTGACAGTAACCGATGCAGATTTGCAGGCTGCCGTGACAGCAGCAGGTTCCAGCCCGACAGCTATTGTACTGTCGGCTACTAGCCAAGCAGGCCAAACGACGAAAGCATCGCTCACTTCCACACAACTGGTAACGCTGGGCAAGGCTGCAGCAGGAAGCAGCTTGATTGTAAGCAATACAGGCTCCTCTCTGGCTTTGCCAGTATCCGCTCTGAAAAATGTTCCTGCTGGTGCAGGCATTGAAGTGATCATCAGCAGCCAGGCAGAGGCGAGCGGTACATTTACAGGCAAGTTGAAAGGCTCCAATGTGATCGGCACCCCGGTAGGGTTTGAAGCTAACATTGTCACTGGTGGCAAGAGTCAATCGCTCAAAGTTGCTCCAGGACAGTTTATTAGCAGATCCTTTACCGTACCTGGTCAAATTGATTCTAATACAGCCGGTGTACTCTATACGGCAAACGGAAATGTTTATCCCGTTCCATCCGTCTTCACCAAGCAGGCTGATGGATCTACCGTCGTCAAGGTAAGCCGTCCGGGCTTCTCGACGTATGCAGCGGCGACACGTCCCGTTAGCTTTGAAGATATCTCATCGTCGTATGCCCAATCCGAAATTCAATCGCTGGCAAACAAGTTGCTGATTAACGGCACGACCGACACGACTTTCTCACCGAAGAAAAACGTGACACGTGCAGAATTTGCAGCCCTGGTAACCCGAGCACTCGGCCTGACACCAGGTACTGCTGGACCATTCAGTGATATCCCGGCAGGTAGCTGGTACTCCGGCGATGTGGCAGCCGCTTATGAAGCTGGATTGATTACGGGTCGCAGTAGCGACAAGTTTGATCCGAACGCTAATATCAGTCGTCAAGAAATTGCTGTCGTGCTGGGTAAAGCTGTAGATCTGCTTCAAATCAAAGCAGCAGCCGATGGCCCTGCACGCACACCGTACCATGATGCTTCATCCTTTGCAGGCTACGCCAAGGACAGTATTGAAAAAGTAAGTGCAGCAGGCATCATCAACGGGGAAGCGATTAAAGGCTCCTCCTACTTCCAGCCGAATGCACCTACAACCCGTGAGGCATCCGCCAAGGTACTGCACGGGCTTTTACAAAAAGCTTCGCTGATTAACTAACAATAGAAAAGCCTCCCGAGCCGTATTATAACCAAAGCTACGGTTCGGGGGGCTATTTTTATGTTACGCCATAATCTGCAATACTATACTGTTCCCGCTAAAGGTAGCGTTACTTTGAACACACTTCCCGTTCCCGGTGTACTTTCAGCCGTAATGTTCCCGCCGTGCGCTTCTACGATAGACTGTGTAATGGCCAGACCAAGGCCCGCCCCGCCTGAGCTACGTGTACGCGATTCATCTCCACGATAAAAACGCTCAAATATCCGCTCCAGCTGTTCTTTACTCATGCCTGGTCCGTTATCACGAATTTGGATATCCACCAACTTCTTACCTGCAGACAGGTTTACCTGGATCACACCTCTTTCCATATCGGTATGCTGAACCGCATTGTGAAACAGATTGAGCACGACCTGCTTGATCTTATCCCCTTCTGCCAATACCCGTATACCTGCCGTCATATCAAAAACCACTTTACGTGTACCTGCTAGCATAAGAAGCTGCGGTTTCATTTCCAGCAGCAACGCATCTAATGGTATGTCTTCCAGCTTTAACTCCGGTGTTCGATCCAGCTTAGCCAACAATAGCAAGTCAGAGACAAGCTTATTCATCCGCTTGGATTCACCATACATACTTTCTAATGCTGATTGGAGTTGCTTCGGATTGGATGCAGCTCCACGAAGCAGCACTTCCAAGAAGCCGTGAATAGACGTGAGCGGGGTACGCAGTTCATGGGAAGCGTCCGCAATAAATCGTCTCATCTGCATCTGCAATTCCCGTTCGGCTGCAAAAGAATGCTCCAGCCGTTCCAGCATTCCGTTAAATGAAACCGCCAAACGATCCACCTCATACTGTCCTTGCTCTGCGTCAAAGCGCTCGGCCAGATTGCCCGCATCAATACGTTTGACAGCCTCAACCATCCTGGAAAGGGGTACCAATGTGCGGCGCAGCACCGGAAGCATAAGCGCCAATCCAATCGCAAGCGCAATCAGAGACAATAAAATAAAGGTGCGGAGTTGATTAATTAACTGCTCTTGCATAGAATTCGTAGATACGCCCATTTGCAGTAAACCGGAAGAACGGGCAGGTGGACCAAGCGGACGGAACACAACCAGTTGCTCTTTCCCCTGGGCATCCGTGATTAATTGATAGCCGTGACGCATGCGCTTACTCTGCTGCATTGCTTGATACTGCTGAGTGGTGAGACGCGGCGGTTTAAGTCCATTTTCATTGGACAAGCTCTGGAAGGTGCCGTCTATACCTATAGAAGCAAGCGACATATCCGGCCAAAACAGAAACGGTCCCGGTCGATTACTCCTTCGATTGGACTCATCTTGAGGAACGGTTACCCCAGCCCCGCTCTTTTCCTGCGAATCCTTAATCAATAAGTCGGCAGGAATTGAATTCAGCTGTGTATTCATAGCTTCTGCCCGACTGCGATACAGAAAATCCTTCATCAGAAAATATTGTAGAAAACCAATCAATACAAGCAACAAAGCCAAAATGAGTAACGTTCTGGCCAAAAGCTGGGATCGGAGAGAACGGAGTGCATATTTTCTCCGACTTTTCCCGCCCGCCTTCATAGCAGATCCACCCGGTATCCCACACCGCGCAGCGTACGAATGACCCGGTGCTCCTTGTCTTTGAGTTTTTCACGCAAGGAGCGAATGTACACCTCAACAATATTATCCTCGCCTCCAAAATCGTACCCCCATACCCGGTCCAGAATACGACTTTTACTTAACACAATCCCGTGATTCAACACCAAAAACTTCAATAGTTCATATTCGGTAGGCGACAGTTCCAGCACCTGACTCTGATAACGGATTTCCTTCCGTCGATCATCCACTTGAAAGGGGCCGTGAACCACTTCTCCCAGCAGATCGGGGAACTGATTGCGCAAGCGCGCTTCAATGCGAGCCAGCAGCTCATTAAAACTGAAGGGTTTTACAACATAATCATCCGCGCCGAGTTTTAATCCCTTTACCCGATCGTCGACATCATCCTTGGCAGTCAGCATAATGACCGCGATGTTATCCTCCGTCTCCTTGAGACTTTGGCACACCTCAAAACCGTTCATTTCCGGCATCATCACATCCAGCACCGCTACATGCGGGCGAAACTCTTTTGCCAAATCGAGCGCTTGACTCCCGTTCTCGGCGGTTCTGACTTCATATCCTTCATTAATCAGTCCAAGCTCTAAAAATTGCAAAATATGAGGCTCATCATCTGCCAGCATAATTTTAACTCCGTGTATTGGATTCATTATTCATCTTCCCTTTCATGTTGCTGCATTTTTCTCATATAAAAGTCGATTCATTTTCACCTGTATCTAATATACCTGAATCCTGTCGCAAAAAAAGCACCCCTGCTCAGCTTTCAGCTAACGTTCAGGGAGCGCTCAGAACCAATTAAGGTAGGTCTGGCATGATAATAGCAAGCCGGTAGTTCACCGGGCCAAGATCAGAAGCGACTGGTCATTCCGCAGTCCTGAAGATAGCGGCTAGAACAACGGAATAAATACAAAGAATTTTCACAGGGAGTGGAATGAACATGATTAAGAAATGGTTTAAGACCAGGGCGGACATCCCCCTGATCATCATTATGCTGATATCCGCATTTTTGAACGGATACAACATCTGGCAAGACAAATATGTAAACACCTACTACACGACGGCCGTAGCAAGCATGCTACAAAGCTTTCACAACTTCTTTTTCGCCTCACTTGATTCTGCCGGATCGGTAACGGTAGACAAACCCCCTGTGGTGTTCTGGATTCAGACACTGAGCGCCTATATATTCGGGCTTCACGGATGGAGCGTTATCTTGCCACAGGCGCTGGCTCAAGTCGGATCGGTCTTGCTCGTTTACTTGCTCGTCAAACCGAGCTTCGGTACGATGGCCGCACGTTTGGCCGCCTTCGCCATGGCAACGACACCGATAGCCGTAGCGGTTAGCCGTACGAATAACATCGACGCTATGTTGGTTTTCACACTGTTGCTCGCAACATGGCTATTGTTCAGAGGCCTTAGAAATAGCAAAACCGGGCTGATCCTTGCTGCTTTCGCAGTCGTAGGCATCGCCTTTAACGAAAAAATGTTACAAGCCTATATGATCGTTCCCGCACTGGGTCTGTTCTATCTGCTGGCTTCCAAGTTTAACTGGAAGCGAAAAGCAGCAACACTGGTAGGATCAGCAGTTGTCCTCCTGATCGTATCACTCTCTTGGGCAGTCGTAGTGGACTCTACTCCGGCAGATGAACGCCCTTATATGGGGAGTAGCGGTACGAACTCTGTGCTGAATTTGGCCTTTGGTTATAACGGCCTGTCCCGTCTGACAGGAGATCAGGGTACAGGTGGCAATCGTGGCGGAGAACGTACGGATCGGAACAATAACGCTGCAACGAATAGCAGCAACACAAACACGGATCAGGCTCAGACGACCACATCATTGGACAGCACTACTTCTACGGATGACTCAGGTGCCAACAACATGGGTGCAGGTGGTCAAATGCCACCGGGTGGATTTGGCGGCAACGGACAAGGTGGTCCTGGAGACGGGCAAGGTGGCCAGGGCGGTCCAGGCGGTGGACCGGGAGGGAATTCTGGTGGCGGCATGTTCGGTACTGGCGAAAAAGGACCTTTACGGTTGTTCCAATCCTCCCTGTCAGGTCAAGCCAGCTGGCTGCTTCCATTTGCATTAATTGCTTCCATCGGCCTGCTTGCAAGCATTCGACGTCGTAATATCACACAAAAACACAAAGAGGTCATCTTCTGGCTGACCTGGTTGATTCCCGTAGCTGCATTTTTCAGCGTAGCAGGATTCTTTCATCATTATTACCTGATTATGCTCGCGCCACCAATTGCAGCGCTCTTTGGAGCAGGATTCGTAGAATTGTGGAAGCAGTATCGTGAGCGTTCCAACTGGCTCTCCTGGCTGTTACCCGCAGCAGTATTGGCAACCTCGGTATTTAGCTGGTTTGTTTTGCAAAATTACAACGATACCATTGGCAGCGGCTGGTCCATCACGGTATTGATCTTAGGGATCATCGGCACGGTGCTGCAGGTAGTGGCACGAATGAAATCTGAGAAGTTCACAAGGTTCGCCATCATTGCAAGTGTACTCGCTATGTTTATCGGTCCTGCATATTGGGCATTGACACCGATCATCTACGGAGGGAACAGCATGATTCCACAAGCCGGACCCACTCAATTTGGCGGCGGTGGCGGTGGCGGAATGCCGGGCGGCAATGATCGCAATAGAGGTCAGAGCGCCAATGGACAACAAGCCGAAGGAACTCAAACGAATAACCAGACCAATAATGCAGAGAATTCCAGTCCTGATGGAAATACTTCAAGCACACAAACAAGTACAGACACGGAGCAAAAATCTTCTACCCGTTCCAGAGGAATGGGAGGACCCAACGGTAGCCAAAGTTTAGATCAAAAAACGTTGAGCTATTTGCAAAAAAATAACACAGGTGAAACCTACCTTTTCGCAGCAAGTAATTATTCAACGGCTGCTCCTTACCTGGTCGAGGCCGGACAAAAAGTAATTATTATGAACGGTTTTGTATCCTCCGATCCAGTCTATACCGTCGATAAAATCAAGGCGCTGGTCGAAAGCGGACAAGTGAAGTACTTCATGATTTCTGGTGGAGGCGGCGGACCGGACGGCGGTAACTCTGAAGTCACTGCATGGATCAAAGAACACGGCAAGTTGATCCCTACAGATGAATGGAAAACAACAGCAGACGAAACAAGTACAGACGTTAAAGCCACCGAGAGCGGAAGCGACACGACGAACAGCAATGCGAACGCCCAGGATGGTCAAGGTGGCCCTGGCGGAGACGATCGTGGCGGAAGCGGTACTTTATACGAAATCACATTATAAATGAGGAGGAACTACGAATGAGTGAACCCATCCGTTATTCCATAGTTATTCCGATGTACAACGAGGAAGCTGTTATTACGGAAACCTACCGGAGGCTGAAACAAGTCATGGGCTCAATGGGTGAGCCCTACGAGCTGATCTTCGTAAATGATGGAAGTTCGGACCGCAGCGTCCAATTGATCAAGGAATTCAGTCTCAGAGATGACACCATTGTATTGATTGGTTTCTCTCGCAATTTTGGTCATCAGCTAGCGATTACCGCCGGGATGGATTATGCGGTGGGGGAGGCGGTCGTCGTCATTGACGCCGACCTCCAAGACCCGCCGGAACTGATTGTTGAGATGGCTAACAAGTGGAAGGAAGGCTATGAAGTGGTCTACGCCAAACGGCTCAAACGCAATGGCGAAACTCGCTTCAAGAAATGGTCTGCCAGCCTCTTCTACCGTGTACTTAAAGCATCAACGGACATTAATATCCCGGTCGACACCGGGGACTTCCGCCTAATGGATCGTAAGGTCATAGAAGAATTGAAACGGCTGCCGGAAAATAACCGATTCGTTCGTGGACTGGTCAGCTGGATCGGATTCAAACAAACTGCTGTAGAATATGAGCGCGACGAGCGGCTCGCGGGCGAGACCAAGTATCCGTTGAAACGAATGATCAAGCTCAGTCTGGACGGGATCACATCCTTTTCGATTAAGCCGCTCAAGCTGGCAGGGTATATCGGTGCACTTCTCTCCATGTCCGGCTTCCTGTATCTGATGTACGTACTGTTTCTCAACTTTTTCACCGACTCCTACGTGATGAAGGGCTGGTCGTCTATGATTAGCATCAGCCTGATTTTCGACGGGGTGATCCTCATCATTCTCGGTATTATGGGTGAATATGTTGGACGGATTTATGACGAAACCAAAGCACGTCCGCTATACATTGTCCGTGAGCATCTGGGTGGACAATACGAAAACGGTCCGACACATGCTATGAAGGCCCCTGAACCACGCGAGTCCCTGTACATGCAAGGAGCCCGTGAAAGCCTGATTTCGGCAGGACGCACAGTGCGCGGCAACAGTGCGGTATATACCGGACCCAAATCCGGCCATGGAGCCTAAACTATGAAAAGTCGCATGGCCCAGCTGCTTCCTATGATCCGATTTGGTATCGTAGGTCTGGTGAATACGGGTATAGATTATATCATTTTTATGCTGCTAGCTTGGGGCGGAGTGCCGGTCATTGTAGCGCAGATCATTTCGTACAGCTGCGGCACAGCCAACAGTTATATTTTGAACAGCAAATGGACATTCAACAAACAACTATCAAACGACACAAACAAGCGTCAATTACCCAAATTTATCGTCATCAACCTGGTCGTATTAGGGATAACCTCCCTATTACTGCAAGTGCTCCACACGGGAACCGAGTTGCCACTTGCTTTAGACAAGCTGATCGCCACCGCAGCCGGAATGATCATCAATTATATCGGGAGCCGATACTGGGTATTTGGTTCCCCATCCCGAAAGGAAAGTGAGTTTCTATGAGAAAAATTACAAAAGCTGTTATTCCAGCCGCCGGATTAGGAACCCGTTTTCTACCAGCTACGAAAGCTTTACCGAAAGAGATGCTTCCCATCGTAGACAAGCCGGCTATTCAATATATCGTAGAAGAAGCTATCAAGTCCGGAATTGAGAGCATCATTATCGTAACGGGGCGTAATAAAAAAGCCATCGAGGATCATTTTGACAAGTCTGTGGAGTTGGAGCAGGTACTGGAGAGCAAAGGTAAATACGATCTTCTGCGTGAAGTTCAAAGCATCGGGGGTAAAGCAGTCATTCACTATATCCGTCAAAAAGAACCTCTCGGCTTGGGACACGCGGTAAGCTGCGCTCGTCAGTTCATCGGCGATGAACCATTTTCCGTGTTGCTGGGCGATGATATTATGAATTCCTCCACCCCGGCGATCCGTCAAATGATGGATGTCTACGAGGCGACTGGCAAGCAAGTGGTCGGCGTGCGCACGGTGGAAGAACAAGATGTGAGTAAATACGGCATTATTGACTCTACTCACCAGAACGGTCTCATCCACGAAGTCGGCGGGCTTGTTGAAAAACCTTCTCCGGCAGATGCCCCTTCACGGCAGGCAGTCATTGGTCGGTATGTATTGGAGCCTTCCATTTTCTCTATATTGGAAAACCTGTCCACTGGGGCAGGCGGTGAATATCAATTGACAGACGCACTCCATCAGGTAGCATTGCAGAACCAACTGCTCGCATTGGAACTGGAAGGCACACGTTATGATATTGGAGATAAAGCTGGATATCTGGAAGCCGTGCTCCACATGGGTATGCAACGCGAAGATTTGCGTCCAATGCTTGACTCCATGATGCGCGAGTGGGCGCTTGCTTCAATGATAAAATAGGGAATTTCCCCTCCGAAATCCGACGGGTGCTGTGAAATCACGAGAGTAGATGGATGAACATGTAAACCTGTACAATGTAGGAGTACAGCAGCATTTGAATCTGCTCGGCCGCCCGGTCGAAACTAAGGAGGAAGAGGACCTATAATACCTGAGGGAAATCTGCAAAGCAACGTAGATCGTTTTAGCGGTTTTGCCGACAACTACGATCAGCACCGCCCGGAAGCACCGTCACTCGTCGTGGAAATCGTCAGCCGCTATCTGGAGCGAAACGTAGAGCTCGTTGCCGATATTGGCTGCGGTACAGGACTTTCAACTTTCATATGGGAAAACGCCGCTCGGCAAGTCGTCGGTATCGAGCCTAACTCGGACATGAGAGGAAAAGCGCAGCACAAGCTGGAGACAGCAGGAACGACAAAGGCAGGAACCATTTCCTTCAAAAGCGGGTTCTCCAACAACCTGCCCTTTGAGGACGGAACTGTAGACGTCATCACCTGCTCTCAATCCTTTCACTGGATGGACCCCGAGAGCACGCTTCAGGAAGCGGGCAGGGTCTTGGCTCAGGGCGGCGTGTTCGCAGCCTTTGACTGTGACTGGCCTCCGGTGCTGCAATGGCAGATAGAGCAAGCTTATACAGAGCTTATCACCAAAGCGGATACCCTTTTGGAACAGGAAGCCCCAGTAGAGCAGCAAGCTCATAAATGGAGCAAGGATCAGCATTTAGCTAATCTGCACCGCAGCGGGCAATTCCGATATACCCGGGAGATTGTTTTCCACAACCGTGAGCAGTGTGACGCAGCTCATTATACAGGGCTCGCTCTCAGCCAAGGGGGTATTCAAAGTCTCTTCAAACTTGGCAATAGAACGCTTGACGGCGATGTAGCCCGCTTCGTGAACCTGGTAGAGAGTCATTTTCAGGGCAGAACACTAGACATCCTGTTCAGCTATCGTATGCGGCTCGGCATCAAGTAGAAAGGAATCAAGGCCATCGTGGATGATACGCTCTTCGGCTTAGGGCAAAAAAGACTCTCCCTCGCCTCGTAAAAACGAGTGCGTACAGGAGAGTCTTTTTCTTCAATAAATAGCCACGCTCATATCCCTGCAAACCTTAGTTGCAGTTCCACTGTGTCTTCAACCTAGGAAGAGCGGACAGCCAATAAGTGCGCCAACCGATCAGGATAGTCCGTGATAATGCCGTTTACCCCGGCCTCTAGCAGACGCTTCATTTCTTCTGGCTCATTCACCGTCCATGGGTGGTAGACGACGCCTAATGCCAAAGCCTCTGATACAGCTTCTGGTGTAACCACTTGTTTGTAGGCATGAAGTGCGGTAACCCCGAATTGGGTGGCATACTCGGATGGGCGGACCATAATTTCGATATACAGCGCCCCCGTCTTGATTTCAGGAGCAAGCTGCGCACAGAGCGCCAGCGATTCGTGATTAAAGCTGGATATGATTACCCGCTGTTCTAATCCAAAACGCTTCACGGTAGCAATGACCTCTTCCTCCATTCCCGGATAGAGATAAATGCTGTTTTTCAACTCTAAATTAATTATTGTATTCGAGGAGGACTGGGCTAGTTCCAGTAGCTCATCCAGCATTGGGACCCGCTCACCTCGGAATTTCTCACCAAACCAGCCGCCCGCATCCAATTTATTTAATTCTTCCAGCGTAATATCCCTTACATCCAGTGAGCAACCTGTCGTACGCTTCAGCGACTCATCGTGAATCAGCACCAGATGCCCATCTTGGGTACGCTGCACATCCGTTTCTATACCTGTTGCTCCCAGTTCCAAGGCGTGGCGGAATGCCGCCATCGTATTCTCAGGACATACACCTGAAGCTCCGCGGTGTGCGAAATTAATCACCTTTCCGGTTACAGTCACCACATAACCCCTCCTGTCATTTCACAGGAACATTATACCTGCTCATTGTTTGGGCAGTATAAAATATTCGTCACAGCTACACTTCTTCTATGCCGTTCGAACAATTTTCCCGATCCACTCGGAATAAAACGTATTCCCGTTCCGTCGATCAAAATCAGCCGCCGCTGACTCTGCCAGTGGCCTAAAATACGCAATGATTTCCGTCAATGTGCGCTCCTCTTTCCCCCATTCCAAGGAAGCCGGCAACCGGATCAACCGTTTTTCTCCCGAAGTATCCAACTTTTGCAGCAGACTCACCATCGTCGCGTAAAAATACATCTGCTCCAGCCCGCTCTCATAGTCTAGCGCCATATGTAGATGACGCTCTACCACTTCGATCCCTTGAACCGGATCAGCAATCGTCAAATATTCGATATGCTCTGCTATCGTTTTCAGAAAGTCACGGTCATCCCGGACTAGGCGATAGCCTTTACGATGCTGCTCCTTTGCCTGATCAACCTCGCCTTGACGATAAAGCGGCAATAGCACCTGCGAGAGCGTCACATGCGGCACTTCTGCACATCTCATACGCCCCGACAAAATCGGTTTTGCCACGGCAAGCGCCTGCTCATCCTCTCCGGCCAAGTAGTAGAACCGCACCATCTGGCTCTGCTCGCAGGCTTCACAATCACTCATACTGTCCCGTTCGATCAAGCGGAAGGTATCCAGATATCGCCGTGCTTCTTCCAGATTTCCCATGTCCATCGCGATGCGGAACTTATAATAGTAATATGGACGCTCATTATACCCGTATTCGGCATAACGTCGGCGCATATCCTCCGCCAGATCTTCTATTTGAGTCTTCGATATATTGGAAAAGCTGCACACCTTCCCAAGTATCCATTTGTAATTCCACAACAGCTCATCTGCGTCGTATTCCTCTGGATTTTGATCAAATTGGCCCAACTGCCACGAAAAAGCAATCAGCGACTTCAATGGATATCCGTTAAAAATAGCGCAGTCTACAATCTCTCCCCGAATTTCATAAGCGAGTTCCTTCAATCCGGAAGTGTCTGCCAAGCGAACAGCCTCTTCCAGAATCGCCAGCTTTGCCGCCCCTCCGGGCATATCCTGCGCCTGCTCCATCAATTCATATATTGTCTCTTCCATTTGAATCCTCCCTTAATTACGCAATTACGTATTCTGTCCGTTCCCTAATCCCCAATTGATAAAATGCAGTACACTGCGATTCATCAGTCCCAATTCACTGCGGTTCATCGGGTAGTGCCCCATCATAAGCGCATTCACATACATCATTTCTGTAGCAGCCGTAACCATCTGCGTATCGGTAGCTTCAAGAATCCGCGCCACCACCGGGTTGTTCAGATTAAAGTATAAGGTAGAATAGCCCGAATTTTGCTGGACTCCTGCTTTCAGACTATCAAGCACATTGGAAAAAAGTGAGGTTGTCTCCTCAACCGTGTTTTCCATGGAGCGCAAGGTCAGTGCATCCTGAGAAATGGTATACAATACTGGCAAACTCGCAGGCTCAAAACGCTTCAACTCAGCGCGACAACGCATCGGCTGTAAAGCAGCATCCATGACACGTAGCACACCGTAATAATTCTCGCGCTCTTCCTGTGTTAGCCCGGTAAATGAAAGAGATACTTCCTCAGGACTAAGACGCTCTGTTTGCAGGTTAGGGTCAATCCAATGCAGCTTTTCCAAAATGTCTGAATCATAAATATAGCCGCCATTGATCACCAACATGGATTGCGCCGCCGCCACATGCGTAATCTGACGATACTCATCTACTGTCGATGTGTAATGCAACGGACGTCCGCCCGCCTCTCGGATCAGTTCACTCAGTTCACGCCGCCCAAATGTACTTTCGAAGGAAAACCAGCGATGCATAATCCGCAGAAATTCATCATCCTCGACCGCGAGCGCCTTCATGGACAGCTCGTGCAAACGAATCCAGTGTTGCAAACGGTCTGGTTCATATTCCGCCATGCGTAGCAGTTCTTCCCGAATACAGGTCCCCAATTCAGAACGAACCGCATCAAGCTGCTCATTTTCATAAAAATATTCACGTGATGCCGTTGGTTGCAATTCATCTGTCCAAATCAGGCTTTTAATGAAGAATGCCCATTCTGGCAATACATTTTCCGCCTTATCGGACACCAACATATGCTTCAAGTACACCCGGTGCAGCCGCTTGCTGTTCAGATTAACACTACGAGGCAAAATGAATGCAATCCCGCCTGTTCTGCCCGATGCCGTCCGCAACGGTATAAAATCACTGAAGCGCTCGCCCATCAGGCGATAGCCTAAATCTAGCACCTCACTACGGCGGCTCCGTAATTGTTCTGGGTCCTGCATCCAGCTCGTCGATGGAAGATTGACGCGCTTGGTCTCCCCGTCTACAGACAGCATGACCGGATACGGCAGCAACGCACCATAATAGAATAAAGACTCCTCTACATGCGCCGGCTCATAATAAAACTCACTTCCCGGCTTGCAGCGCAAATAAATTTGCGTTCCTACAGGCAGTTCGGTCTCCAATCGACGAATCGTATACGTCCCATCCGGCTTCCCTCTCCATTCCATGGAGACGCCTTCCTTCACCGAGCGGGTCAGCACCACAATTTCATCGCTCACCATAAAGCAGGATAGCAACCCAATCCCAAATCGTCCGATAAACGAAGTCTCAGAAGCCAGCAAATCGGCTCCCTTCTTGGAAGACTGACCGATAATCGATAAAAAACGGTGAATGTCTTCTTCTGACAACCCAATGCCGTTATCCTGAATCATCAATACCTGTTGCTCCCCGGCACCAGATAACTCTACGATGACTTTGCCTTCATAGTTGTTACTCTCAGAAGCTGTAGCTTCAAGGGTCTTGTCTTCTTTCAATACTTTACTTTCAGCAGCAACCTTCCGCAGCTCCTTGCGAGCCGTGATCGCATCTGTTGCATTTTGCAGAACCTCACGTATAAACACTCGTGGACTGCTATATAAATGATTGGCCAAAATATCAATCATACCGCCCAAGTTCACTTGAAAACGATATTGGTCTGTTTGACTCATAGAGATCATTCCTTTCTCGAAATGCTACTGCCATCATCTGGTTTAAATAGACTGTCTTTTAAAGTATAACGTGGATTTAAGTCGGATTGCACACCCTGCATTTCAGGTATCAGTACGTTGATAACGATATAACAGGGCCTTTTTTCACCCGGGAAGTCTGGCACTGGGTCTAATTAACTTCACAAAAATGTACGGAGTACGATCACTTAGTGAATAAGGATCATCTTTGTCTAGTTAAATTTAGTAATAAATATAATATTTATTTAAAATCCACCCTTCTCTCAGAACCCTATATCTATGGAGGGACAAATGGCTCATTTTACGCAAAAAGCTCGCATTGCCGCTCTTGTAATACTCTTACAAGAGAGAATGCGAGCTTATTTAGGTACAGTCGAAGCTGTACTCTTTTACAGAAGAGAATTAATGAGACTTAGCGAGACGGATAACGTTCCACGATGCTTTGCCCAAATGAGCTTTTACAATTCCGTCATCAAGCTTGGCGTTACCGCCGTTGTGAGGCGTAACTTTTTCACCGGCTGGACTGTTGGTCGCTTTAAGATCATCATGCTCCAATACAGTATGCTCGACAATGCGGTAGCCTTCAAAACTGCGTACATCTACTGTCAGCTCCAGCGATTCAGACAAATGACGGTTCACTGCAAAGACAGTCAGCGCGTCTCCCTCTTCATCATAAACTACAGCGCTGTCCAGATAAGGGATGTCTGTGAAGTCCTTGGAGTCGTATTTTTCCGAATCCACGACAGGCATCAGCGATATCCCACGACCATAACGGGAGGCATGCAGATACGGATAGAAGATCGTTTGTTTCCACGCCTTTCCACTATTCTCGGTCATGATTGGCGCAATAACGTTGACCAGTTGGGCGAGACAAGCCATTTTCACACGATCCGCGTGGCGCAGGAACGTGATCAACATGCTGCCTACCAACAATGCATCCTCAAAGTTATAGATATCCTCAAGCTGCGGTGGTGCCACAGACCACGGATCAATTTTTTTGTCCGCATCATTGGAGTGGTACCATACGTTCCATTCGTCAAAGCTGAGCATCATTTTCTTCTTGCTGCGTTTCTTTGCTTTGATATAGTCACAAGTCGAAATGACCGTATGGATAAAATGATCCATATCCATAGAGCGTGCCAGATAATTAGCCGTATCATTGTCATGATTGCCGTAGTATTGATGCAAGGAAATATAGTCGGCTACCTCATAGGTATGATCCAATGTGGTTGCTTCCCATTCCGGGAACGTTGGCATCGTGGAACTGGAGCTGCCACAGGATACAAGCTCAATGTCAGGATCAATCAGCTTCATAGCTTTTGCAGATTCAACAGCCAGACGGCCATATTCTTCTGCTGTCTTGTGACCAATCTGCCATGGGCCATCCATCTCGTTACCAAGACACCAAGTTTTAATCTTATGTGGTTGCTCAACCCCGTGACTACGACGTAGATCACTCCAATAGGAGCCGCCTGTGTGGTTGCAATATTCCACCAGATTACGCGCAGCATCAATTCCGCGTGTACCCAGATTAACCGCCATCATGACTTCGGAACCTACATCCTTGGCCCACTTGAAAAATTCATTCGTACCCACTTCATTCGGCTCGACTGTTCTCCACGCCAGCTCCAACTGTCTAGGTCTGGACGCAACAGGACCGACACCGTCCTCCCAATTGTAACCGGATACAAAATTGCCTCCCGGATAGCGTATAATAGGAACATCAAGCTGTTTTACCAACTCTTTAACATCATTACGGAAACCGCTTTCATCACTAGTTGAATGAGTAGGCTCGTAAATGCCACCATATACGGCACGCCCGAGATGCTCTACAAAAGAGCCATAAATGCGTTTATCGACTTCAGCAATACGAAAAGATTTGTCTACAATCATCTTTGCTTTTACAGCTGCTGCCACCTAAACCATCCTCTCTGAATGCGAAAATAAAATCCGTTGTACCACCAAGACTAAGATGCCGTTTTATTTACGGTTTTAATATAACACACCCTATTTATTATAGTCAATATTATCGTTAAATACTTAATATAATTATTAATGTTTATAATAAACGATAAGCAATTGGTTACGTATTTCTAAATATTTCGTTTTATAAACAAACTTATTGAGTGAATAACCACTTTACTAAATAATAATAGTTGTCCTGCTGTTCATATTTCCATTAGAGTAAACGGAGGTGCTTCTTTGAACGATAGCGTTCGTCTGAAAGCACCCTCCTAATTTCCGTACTATACACATAATATCCCGATCAGACAGCAATGTTCACCTTCACACCTGCAGTCTTAGCTTTGTCTTTAGCTGAGTCCATATAGGCATGGAGCTCTTGTTCAGTCCACCTCCTACCAACCTCTATACTTGCTTCCTTCTCATCCTTTGGTTCATCTCGATCTGTTATCGTAGGTTCCTTATTCACTGCTTCACTAATGCGCTCGTTGATGTTCAAGGCAATCTCCATAATTTTACCATCAAGGCCTTCTGCCTTCTCACGTAAAGTAGCTGATCTTGCAGGATTAGTATTTTCCCAACCTTTAGCTTCGCTTTTCAACGTAATTTGTGCCATTTTATTGATTTTCGAATTCTTTAACTCGTTGTTTGCTGACACAATACTATGCATCGTATATGTGATTAGACTTTGCTTTTGCTCCTCTGCAGTCTTGTGCGTATATTGTTCCTTTTTACCTTCCTGAGCTTCTCTTTGACTTTCCTCATCCATGCTAAAAGCTTTTTTTTGTTCTTCCATTAACTGTTTCTGAATGTTCTCGTCAATTTGTTGAATCTGCATATCTATCTTTTCCATTTCAGCTTTTACAGCCTCCAGACCGAGGCCACGTTTTAGAGCATTACTTATATAGTCCGAACGCCTCTCCATCAAATTTTGCTTTTGCTCTGTCAATTGTTGAATAACCTTATTTTGCGGTTTACCTATACTCTTCCTTTCTGTCTGACTGGAAAGGGGATGCCGTGATTCAAGTGGGTTGTTATCTGCGATGCGGAACGGCGATTGCTGAGATGATGTAAATGATACATTCATCCTAAAACCTCCAATTCTTTTCTGATAAGTGATTCTAGAAATATATCGGTTTATTCTGTATGTTTTTTCATTATTTTCACAAATCTTTATTCTTTCTTGTTCCACTGCTAAGCAGTACCTTATCGTTTCGTATAAGCTGTCATATATAAAGCAACCTCTCCCAATATACGCTGCCTGTGCCCTTCCTTGCTGTCAAATATAATATTTCGGTTACGGCTACAACGACTCGAATCTATAGACTGAAAAGAAAACTTCGTACATTGTCTCATCAATATTGTCTAACTCATATATAAATTTATCCATGAAAGCAAAAAAGCGGAGCCCCTCTTCCTAAGAGAAGCTCCGCTGTTCGTATTGTGACTATGATTTGTATATTCTACATAGTCTACTTCTCTAGGTAAAAAATAATACTGTTCCCAGCCCAAATATATGCTGGAATCCCTATACATAGTTAGCGTGTATCATTAGTAACTAACGCTTTCTGGAATGTATTAATTTCATCAGAAAATAAATCATAGTAAAGCCCTCGACTTTCAATTAGTTCTTGGTGAGTTCCTTCTTCTATAATCTGACCCTTATCCAAAACTAAAATTTTACCTGCATATAGAACAGAGGTATAACGATGAGAAATGTAGAGGCAAAGCCTATGAATAACAAAATTTTGAAATTGGCGAAATACTTGTTTTTCTGACTCTGGATCAAGAAATGAACTAGGCTCATCCAATACGTAAACGTCAGCATCTTTGAAGAGCGCTCTGGATATAGCTATCTTTTGCCACTGCCCTCCTGAAAGCTGTATACCCCCTTCAAAGTTTCTTCCTAGCTGTTGTTCTAATTGATTAGGAAAATGTCGTATTACCTTATCTACTCCTGTATATTGTGCCGATTCCCATATCCTAGTATCAAATTCAAGATGTTCTATGCTGCCAAAACCTATATTTTCTCTTACTGAAAAGTCGAATTGAACAAAATCCTGAAATATAACGCCTACTTTCTTGTAAAGCATTTCTTTATTATAATTTCGAATCGAGATTGAATTGATTAAAATATCTCCTTTAAAGTCATCATATAATCCCGTTAAAAGTTTTATCACAGTTGTTTTCCCTGATCCATTCCTGCCCACTAGAGCAAGAGATTCACCACGCCTCATTTTAAAACTTATATCTTTGAGAGCCCATTCTTTTTGATCTGGGTAGGCAAATGAAACATTTTTAAATTCTATACTTTCTATCGTTGAATCAGCTTGTATACCTGATTCTCTTAGCAACATACTAGAACTGTCTTGTTTATGTTTTATGTTAAAAAAAGCGAATAATTCATCTAAATACAGATTATGATCACATAATGAAATCAATCCTTGAGATACTGTGTTAATATTTTGATTAGCTAATAATACTGCTTGAACTAATGCATAAATACTGCCAACGAGAAATTCTTCTTTCCATGCTATTTGTATAATCATAATCAAAGCAATGGATATAAATAATGTACTTATTACTTGAAAAGACAAATATAACGTAATACGTTTTTTGGCTAAATACTTATCCTCTTTGTAGAAAACATCAAAAATGCCCTTATATTTTGCTGTAAAGTAGTCACTAAGTTGATACAATACGATTTCTTTAAAAGACTTCTCATTAGTCAATAAGTAATTAATATACCTGGATTTACGTTGTAAAGGAGCCCGTTTTTTCTTGGCCACATATTGAATTTGTGTGAACCTTAATAAAGAATAAAAAGATGCTAGTGGGGAAACAACAAGAATGAGTAAGACCCACCATCTGAATGCTATTAAAATGGCGATACTAGAGCATAACGTAACCATGGAACTTAGCAAATTAATGAGTTCTTTATAGATCTGAATAGGTCTATCTATTGAGTCGTTTTGTACTCTTTTGAGTTGATTATGTACTTGCGGACTTTCAAAATCCGCAAGATTAAATGTCGATGTTTGTGATACTATTAATGTTTGTAATTTATTTATCAGTGAAATTTGGAACAATTTATCAGAATATTCAATTAAACTTGAAATAAGCAAACTAGAAAACATCACGATAATTACAGGGAAAACTGCGCTTATTTGAAGCTTATGCCATACCGTGCTAGTCTCTAATTCAGAAACCAAATACTGTATGGAGAGAAGGTTAGCAATCGGGAGTATTCCTTTTAGTAGATAGCCAAAAATAATGATAATAAAGTAGATAGGTTCTGTACTCCATAATAACTTAGTTAACTTCGGCCAATATTGGAATGAATGAAATATAGCTCTTATATTCACATGGTCTGCCTCACGTTCCATGCATTCCATCCCTTTCTTTTATATCTATTATTATCGGTTCTTCACGAAATCTCGCTATTTAGCTTTCACTCTCCTGAAGTGTATAGACATTTCCAGGATTTTTTTCTCTAACCTCCATAATAATGTCATTTTTTAGTCGTTTAAAAGCGTTAACTTGCTCATTGGACAAGTGGGGCGTTTGCGGCAAAATGTAATCAATCCACTTACTCGCCCAATCCATCCCACGATTGAATTCTAAGAGCTTATTTGAATAAATATTAATTTGAAGTTTATTATGATGGTGTACTATTATTTTCGGCTCGAACGATGACATGGAATGCATTCTGGTGATTTGCAAGGTATAGCGAACCGGGTGTGTCTCCTTTTTCTTAGCCACTTGATACAGCGTTTCAAAGAGGGCGGCAAATTGCTTCGCCTGATACGAACTAATGCCCTTATACTCTACTTGTGTTTGTCCCACAGTTATTTTTTGAAACGACGATGTCTGTACATTCTCATTAAATAGCCTCTCATATCCCCATACGCCAATCAGTATACTACAAGCAAGGACCATACTGATCCAAGGGATTATAGACTTTTTGCCACCTCCGCGCCGACTGGATAACAATGTGCCTAATCCGTAAAATAATAAACTACAGCCTAAGAGTCCAAAGAGATTTCGCCAGTTGATCAAATAGGGGTTGAATATATTTACTACAGGAGATATGTAACGAAATTTTTCATTAAAAGACCAGGAAACTAAACCTATGGGAAGGTAAAAAGCAATGAGAAAAGTGAAGGCCAACCCATAATGCCTTACTACCTGCCCCAACAAGAGACCCAACATCGACGAAAAAAAACTAGTAAAAAACACAATGATAACCAAATTCCATAATGATACATCAGCGAATGATTTCCATAAAAGTCCTACCATCATGAGCAAGAGAGGAAACGAAAGAATTAAAGAAACATAAAGCTGATAAGTGATTAGACGGTAATTAGGAAAGACAGAAATATATATATACGGCTCTGTATGATTACGATTATGTATACTCGCAATCTGCAAAGAAAAAAAAGCTACAAATAGCAAGTTAACACTATAAGTTATTGCAATACCTTCATTCATTATTAAATTGAATAAAATAACCACACTAAAGGAAACGAGCAAGGTTACTGCTTGTTCTCTTCGGAGCAAAAGCTGCAGCCAGAAACGAACTATAATTCCATTCATTCTTGTACCCTCGCCATCCATAGATGATTACTGACTTTCATCAATACCCACATAAGCAAAAATAGGGATATTCGCCCGAAAGCAAACGACCGTGTAAAGAAGTTGGAGATAATCCAATCTGGATTAAACCAGATTGAAATGTAGGGCAAGTTGATAGTAATACTGGTTAAAAGGTAGACAAGCATTACAATGTTCACATACAGTTGTTTACGTAAGAGCAAGTTCAATATGACGGTAACTTGAACAGAATATCCCATAGTTGCTACACCCGCTACTGTTAGATGAAGCAGCGTCAAGAATGGAGCCTTACCATGAGTCGTCCATTGAACTACACAAATCATAGCTAAAGCGACAAACTGAAATAAGCAAACCACTCCCCATAATACACAACTCTTACAATAAAAATATTGGGCTCCTTTATGCAATTTAGGCATAATAACAGAAGAGATCATTTTTTGCTTCTCGCCATCATAAAGAACAGAATACATCAACGGCATTAGTAATATGGTAAAGAACATTTGTCCATGATGCAAAAATATCCATAACTCGTTATTCTTATTCCCTGCTCCTAGATATAAAAATAAAGGAATTAAAAAACAAGAAAACGTTAGTGCTATAAAAAACACTATACTTTTCTTCAAAAGTAAAATTTCAAATTGAACTAGGGCTCTGATTACTTGTCCCATTCTGCTAACTCTCCTCTGGATCGGAAATGTACAGATACGCATCCTCAAGATTAGCCGTTTCAGGTGTGACTTCCGTACAACAATCTGGAGGATGGTTACACAATAATCGAGCCTGAATTCTTCCTTCCTTCCGCACAATGGAGGTGATTCGAGCTTGTTGGCTTAATTGTTCTAATTGATGCTTACCAACATCAACCAACCATACTTTACCCTCGACAGTTCGAATCATATCGTCTATTGCCCCTTGATATAGACAACGGCCTTCTTTTAAAACGAGTAGTTTGTCACATGTGCTTGAAACGTCAGGAACAATATGAGTAGATAACAATATAATCCGACCTTCTCCATAATTCTGAAGCAAGTTTCGAAAAGCAATTCGTTCTTTGGGGTCCAGTCCAACCGTAGGCTCATCAACAATTAACAACTTAGGCTGTCCTAACATAGCTTGGGCAATTCCTAAGCGCTGCTTCATTCCCCCAGACAGCTGTTTTATTTTTTTATGAACTTGATCGATAAGCCCCACCTCAATTAATCGCTGTGATGTCTCCTCTTGAATATGACGCTTACCTTGAATACCTTTTAAAGCCGCAAAATAGTTCATAGATTCCAAAATCGTTACATTTGGAAAAAAATCAAAATGCTGCGGCAAGTAACCCAGTAAAGAACGAATAGCATCCGGTTCTTTTTTCAAAGAATATCCGAATATTTCAACTTCCCCTCGGTCGAATCTAAGTAAAGTGGCAAGAATTTTCATTAAAGTGGTCTTACCCGCCCCATTGTCTCCGAGCAGTCCGAATATACCATTATCAATGCGGAAATGAAGCTCGTTCAGTACTTGGTGAGAACCATATGACTTACTTAAAGCTTGAATATCAATTGTCAAATGAGACATCCTCCAATAATTGCTCTCGATGCCGCTTAGCAGAGAACAGGTTTTTCTTGTCTTCTTTAGTTAATCGTAAATACAATTTCATACAATCCATTATTGCACTACGAGTAAAGTTACAGTATCTATCCACTGGCTCATTAATCGAACCACTAAGCACCATATTTTCTTGAGGACAACCTCCACCACATAGATTCTTAGCCCAACATTCTCCACATACAGTTCTCTTCTCTAAACGCATCTCACTAAGCAAGCTACTCTTCTTTCTCACATCCATCCCTTCCCTTACATTTCCTAAAGAGTAATCCTTTTCATTAACAAATCGTTGACAAGGATAAAGATTACCATGCACATCAACGGCAAGCATATGCGAGACCGCCCCACAAAAATAATTTCGCTTAGAAGAAGAATGAATCATCTTCAAGTATTTTAGAATGTTCGATATCTGACGTGCTTCCCCATACTTTTTAGCCTGAAGCAAAGATTCAAAATGAACAACCAATTTGGTGAATTCCTGTGCATACTTCTCAAAGTCTTCCTCACTAAGCATCTCGACTGCAGGATACATCGCAACATGGCGGATACCAATCTCCATTAAATGTGTAAGTGTATGTGTTATATCCAATTGTACTGGTGAAATCGTAGCTCTTGCTGTTATGACACCTTTTTTTCTTAAACTTTCCGTTCTATTTAAAATGATTTCATAGGTACCTTTTCTGTTCTGATAATATCTATTGAAATCGTGCGTCATTTGATCACCATCTAGACTTATCTGAATAGAAACATGATGATCTAATAAGAAGTTTTCAATTTCTTTGGAAATCAAGGTGCCGTTCGTTGTCATACTATATGTAACACGTTTATTTGATTTTTCTTGTTTTAGCTTAGTGTAGGCTACAACTTCTTTAATAACTTCAATGTTCAGAAGTGGCTCCCCTCCAAAAAAACAAATATTCAGTTCTTCTTCTTCGCCAGAATGATTAAACAGATAATCAACTGCTTTTAATGCGGTCTCTGTGTCCATCCGTCCTCGATCATTATATTCTCCGTCTCCTCCATAACAGTAAAAACATCTTAGATTACACTCTTGAACCAGCATAAGGATTATAGATGATAGACTTACTTGCTCATCATTGCAACTTTTACATTCCTTTTGAATAGACAAATCTTTGTTATATATAACCGATGCTTCCTTCAGACTAGCTAATAACCCATCTACCTCCTCTCTACTAGAACGATGCTTAAGTAATTCATATATTTCTTCAATTTCCTTACCTTCGCTATTACATATATCTACTACGACATCATCAATCTGAAAAAGCCCATTTGTTTCTATATTGTATAAGTATAACTTTTCATTTTGTTCTATGATTTTGACGGGATTTTTTTCAAATGGAGCACTAATCACTATTAATCATCCTCTCAAAGTTACAAAATAGGAGGAAGTCCAAGAAGATTAGTTCCCAGACCTCCTAATTGACTATCTGTGTTTGAAAGCCCTATCGTTGCAAGTTTTACTTTAATTAATCGCTATCATTATTAGTACACCAATGACCACTTTCTTTGCTACAAAACCAATCGGTAGCATCACAACCTACACAACGATCACGTGTATCACAAAAAACACACGTCATAGGAGAAACACTGCCTTCAGCTGCTTGGTTAACAGGATCGAACAATTTGATTCACCTCATTTTTTATATTTTTTTATTTCTTTTCCAATATAATCATTTTTTTCGTTACACTCCATACTTTTTTTGAGGTAATTGTGTAAAATTTGTTAACCTACTATTTTGAAATATTTTCAATTAAATATAATAAAAGCATAGTTTTCTTTGCCGAAAAAAGCCGGTCGTTGTTAATGTAATGCATACCCTAATGATTCTGGAGGCCGCAACTTTTAAGAATGAATGTGAGCGGGCCGGGATTTTCTAATTTTTCTATAAAACAAAAACACAAAAAACGGAGGGCTTCTTTGGATTAAACTTTGAAGTCCTCCGTTTTTTGTGTTTATCAATTTACGTATTAAACTATTACTTAATCCCCGAAATCGTATAGTTCTCAATAATATACTTTTGGAAAACAATGAAGATAATCATGATCGGAACGACCATGAAGGTCGAACCTGCCATTTGCAGGGCAAATTGGCTTTCGTTCTGTCCCTTGAGCAGTGACAGTCCGACGGACAAGGTGTACAGCTTCTCATCGTTCGCAATAATGAGTGGCCACAAGAAGCTGTTCCATCCGCCGATGAAGGTCAGGATGGCCTGTACTGCGATAATTGGCGTCGAAATGGGCAGCACAATTTGTAAAAAAGTGCGGAATTCCCCTGCTCCATCCAGACGTGTCGCCTCCAGCAGTTCTTCCGGGATATCGGACATGAACTGCCGGAACAGGAAGATCGCGAACGCGCCTACCAATCCAGGCAGGACAATCCCCAGCATGGAATTGGTCAATCCCATCTGGTTCAGAATCAAATAGACGGGAATCATCGTCACTTGACCTGGAATCATCATCGTTGCTAGTACCAGATAGAACAGAAACCCTTTGCCTTTAAATTGGAATTTGGCAAAGCCATAACCCGCCATGGCATTCAGGAATAATCCGAAGAAAGAAGCTAAAACAATGATCAGCGTATTCGTCAGATAGGTTCCAAAAGCCATGCTATCGAATAGTAATTTAAAATTATCCAGTGTAAAATGCTGCGGCCAGATGGTCGGGGGAATTTGGGTTACCTCGCCCTCAGTCTTAAAGGAGGATAAAATCATCCACGCAAAAGGCAGCACCATCAACAGACCTCCCACGGTCAGGAGAGTCGCCACGAACCATTGAAATGTTTTTTCACCACTGCGCGTATTGGCGCGGGCTTGCTGAACAGCTGTTTTCACGTTCATCACCTCTCTCTATCAGGACTCCGCTTTATTTTGCAAACGGAACTGAATCAGCGTCACCGCAATGATTGCGAAGAACAGAATGAACGATCCCGCCGCGGCATACCCGAATTTACTAAATTGGAAGCCGTTATTGTAAATGAACAGGGATGCCGTCAGTGTGCCATCGAGCGGTTTCCCTTTGGTCATGACAAACGGTTCCTCGAAAAATTGCAGCCAGCCGATCATCGTTGTGATGGACACGAAGAAAATAGCGTAACGAAGCTGCGGAAGCGTAATATAACGAATTTGCTGCCATGTATTGGCACCGTCAAGCTGAGCCGCTTCATAATAAGAACCCGGAATCCCTTTAATAGCCGCAATAAAGATAATCATGTTTAAGCCGATGCCCCGCCAAACTGCTAACACAATTAACGAAACTTTCGCAACTGTTGGATCGGTCAACCATGGGACGGGACCTAAATTCATCAAACCAAGTACATAGTTGAATAATCCAAGCGTCGGATTATACAAGTAGCTCCAAACGACCGCGACCGCAACTACATTCGTTACGGACGGTAGATAGAACACGACGCGGAATACTTTGAAAGCACGTGATTTACCCATGTTAATCAGAATCGCGATGCTAAGCGAAAATATCAGCACCAACGGAACACCTATGATGACGAAGAACAGGGTATTACCAAGGGACTTTATAAAGGAAGGGTCCAATAGTACGTTTGTATAATTTTCGAGACCTATAAAGCGAATACTATCATAATTAACGAGTCCGGACAGATCCATATCCGTGAAGCTGATCACGAGCGCCAGTAGTATCGGCAACAGCGAAAACAGCGTTAACAGGATGATGGAGGGACCGATAAACAAGTATGGCGCAAGCTTCTGCGAGCTTCCTTTCATGCCTTCACTCCCTTTGACAATGGCGGATATGGATCATTATTTTTTCATAATACTTGCAGCCTGCTGATTAAAGTCATCCATTTCCTTTTGTACATCGGCATGACCGCGGTAAATACGCTCGAAGCTCTTGATAAATTGTTGAGAAACCTCTTCCCATGCAGCCAGTTGCGGCAATGCTGCGGAATGATCTAGCTGTTTGCGAATCGTCCGAAGCATCGGATCACTCTTCAGTTTGGCATCTTCCCACGATTTAGTAGTCGCAGGCAAGTTACTGGACAGATCCATCCATTTCAGCTGCGTTTCTGGTTTGCTCATGTAAGCCAGGAATTTGGCTGACTCCTCTGGATGCTTGCTGAATTTCATAATTGAAAGGTTGGCACCACCCAAAACGGACAGGTTGTTTACTTTTCCAGGAAGCTCCGCTATATTCCACTTACCTTCCAGTTCTGGTGCCTTGCTCTTGATTTCTTTAATCATGAAAGGGCCGCTGATAAACATTGGAACGATCCCCTCGCCTTGCAAACCTTGAACGGAGTCAATTCCAATATCCACTGCGTTAGAGCCATTTTGGAAAAAGGTATTTACATACTTCACAGCATCTACAAACGGTGGTTGGTTGAACAGCGGATTGCCCTGCTCGTCAACCAGTTTGGAACCGTTCTGGAGAGCAAACATAAAGCCCATAGACTGCTCCTTTGCACTAAAGGAGATACCATATTTGCCTTTGCCCCGAGCCGCCAGCTTTTGGGCAGCATCGGAAAGCTCTTCCCACGTTTTAGGTGCTTCATTATATCCGACTTGTTTCAGCAGGTCAGAACGGTAGAACAAAACTCTCGTTTCAGTGTACCAAGGCACACCGACCGGTTTTCCTTCAAATTTTGTCGTACCTACAGCACCCTCGAAGAAATTCTTCGATTCCAGCTCAGGATACTTGCTGATATAAGGGGTAATATCCGTCAATGCACCCGCAGACGCAAGTTCTGGAACCCATGATGTACCTAACTGAACCACGTCCGGACCGGATTTTGAAGCAACTGCTGTCAGCAGCTTATCGTGAGCGTTATCCCAAGGCAACGCCTGTACCTCAACATGAATATCCGGATTTTCCTTTTCAAAACCTTTCACAATTTCAGGCAGCAGCTTTCCTTCCGCTCCCATACCCCATAAGGTAATGGTCGTCTTGCCACTCGCATCTTTGCCAGACGAATCATCCTTGGACGAGCAGCCCACCAGCGCGCCCCCCAGTAATAAGGTACTTGCCAAAATGATCCCTAACGTTCTTTTCATCATACGAATTCCTCCCGAGATGACCGGTTTACCGATCATGCAATATGATAACGGATTCAAATACGAGGACTTTGCAAAAATTCAATAAGCAACTTCCAATGAACATTATATAGAACGAAATGGTTTAATTCGTCCATATATTGCACTTTGAAACGACAAGAATCGAATTTTGTAAAATCCTGATGCATGTAAATACCTAGCGATTAAAGCATACCGCTATAACACTTATGTTCAAAGCACAAGGACCATACCCCTCAATAGAAACGTTTCGATAGTCATTATAAAACAAATTGAAACCGTATTCAATAGGAATATTATTTTTTATTTGCTCAGAATACCAACTTTTTTTCATATATATCATCTTTATTACGTTATTTAACCTATGAAAAGACCCTGAATTGGATTTGACTCTGTATTTGAAAGCGTATATAATCCAACTGAGTTCAATAATAGAAACGTTTCGATTAATAATACGACAGAACATTATGCTTCTATACTAGCTATTAGCCTGTTCAGCACTTTTTTGAATCATCTTTATCCAAAAAATCTCATGAATCTGAAAAAGAGAGCTGTCCACCAACAATACAGCTTATGGAGGATTATGATGGAACAACACCTGAATTCCTATTTAGAAAGCATGACGCTTGAAGAAAAAGTTGATCAACTGCTACAGCTTGTAGGTGCCTTCTTTGAAGAAGCGGGAACAGATAGTCAAATTACCGGCCCTATGGCTTCTCTTGGCATCACAGAGAAAAATGTCCATAACGTCGGTTCCGTGCTTGGCATCGCAGGGGCCAAGGAAGCAATTCGTGTTCAGCAGGCTCATTTGAGTAAAAACCGTCTGGGTATTCCGCTTTTAATTATGGCAGATATTGTACATGGCTTCAAAACGATTTTCCCTATACCGCTGGCTATTGGTTGCTCATGGGATATGCAGCTGGCAGAAGAGAGCGCTACCATTGCTGCCCGCGAGGCGGCTGTATCCGGTGTTCACGTCACATTCGCCCCTATGGTCGATCTGGTGCGTGACCCGCGCTGGGGCCGTGTGATGGAATCTACTGGGGAAGACCCTCATCTCAACAGTCAATTTGCCCGTGCGTTTGTGCGCGGATTTCAGGGTAAAGATCTGACGAACGATACCGACCGGGTGGCCGCATGCGTGAAGCATTTTGCCGCATATGGAGCTGGTGAAGGCGGACGGGATTACAACACTGTAGATGTATCCGCATGGCAGCTGCGAGAGTATTATCTTCCCTCCTATAAAGCTGCCTTAGATGAAGGCTGCGAAATGGTGATGACGTCCTTCAATACCGTAGAAGGCGTAGCCGCAACGGGCAATAAGCGCCTGATGCGTGATTTGCTTCGTGATGAATGGGGCTTTGATGGTGTACTCATCTCGGATTGGGCCGCCATCAAGGAGCTTATCCCTCACGGCATCGCCGAGGATGAGCGCGAGGCAGCGAAGAAAGCACTGCTGGCTGGCGTAGATATTGAAATGATGACCTCTTGCTATAACGGGTATCTGCCTGAGCTGGTTCGCAGCGGACAGCTGGATGAAGCACTCATTGATGAAGCAGTAATGCGTATATTGAAGCTCAAGCAAAAGCTGGGCTTGTTCGAAAATCCGCTACGCGGCGCAGACCCTGAGCGTGAACGTGAAGTTGTGTTCTGTGAAGCTCACCGTACGGTTGCCAAAGAATTAGCTATTAAATCTTGCGTGTTGCTCAAAAATGATTCCGTTCTTCCATTGAATCGCAATCAACATATTGCGTTGATCGGGCCTTTTGTAGAGAGTGGTGATATCTTGGGCTCTTGGTCGTGGAGCGGTTCGCAAGAGGAAGCTATTCGCGTTGTTGACGGGTTCCAATCGAAAATATCCTCCTCGCTGCTCACGGTTGCGACAGGTTGCTCTATCGACGATATAACTGAGGAGCAATATGCAGAAGCTCTGCAAGTTGCCAGCAAAGCAGAGGTTATCGTGTTGGCGCTTGGAGAGCGCTCGGATATGAGTGGTGAAGCAGGCAGCCGTTCCAATATTCGCCTGCCACAAGCCCAGTTGGAACTGGTGAAGCGCCTGAAGACGCTGAACAAGCCTATGGTAGCCGTATTATTTAATGGTCGTCCGTTGGATCTGCACGGTGTTATTGAAGAAGCAGACGCTGTACTGGAAGCCTGGTTCCCTGGTGGCGAAGGCGGCGCGGCGATTGCCGACTTGTTGTACGGTGATGCCGAACCTACGGGTCGCCTGACCATGTCATTCCCGCAATCGGTCGGACAGGTGCCCGTGTACTACAATCATTTTAATACAGGACGCCCGCAGTTAGATCCGAATACAAAAGAACGTTATGTGTCTCAATATCTAGACGTACCGAACGAACCTTTATTCCCGTTTGGCTATGGACTGAGTTATACCGATGTCGCTTATGATAGCGTACAGCTTTCCGGCGATACCCTTATACCTGGTCAGGAACTGACCGTGAAAGTGCAGGTAACGAACACAGGAACACGTCCAGTCGAAGAAACCGTCCAGTTCTATGTTCGTGATATCAGCGGTGATACGGTTCGCCCAATGAAAGAACTGAAAGATTTCTGCAAAGTCCTTCTTGCCCCAGGCGAAAGCCGGGAAGTGGAATTTGCATTGACCGAGCCTCAGCTGCGCTATCATCATGCAGATTTGAGCTTCAGCAGTGACAGCGGTGAATTTGCCGTCTTTACAGGACCTAACAGCCGAGATACCAGCGAAAGCCGTTTTCGGTTAGTGAAATAAACAAGAAAGTGAGGCGTTCCCTTTGATGAATACAAGTCTGGATCAAAATATTTTGCTGCGGGCCGGCGACCTGTCTTTTACCTTCTTGAGCAGCGGTGATGTGTATAAGATCGCCCATGGCTCAACGATGATCAACCAGCTGTTGACCAATTCAGTCGATGGTTCCCTGAACAATCTGTACTTGAGATTGTACCGTCCATCCGGTGTAAGTATCACTCCCCTGCTTGGAGTTCGCTCACCGGGAGTAATTCGACAAACAGATCAGCAGATTATTTGGGAAGGTTTCACCGCTGGTGTAGGCTATCAGGTGACCTTCACGCTAAGCCGCCTGGGAGTATGGTTCTGGGATGTAACCCTACAGGGCGATGACGTGGAAGCAGATGTCGTGTACGGTCAGGATATCGGCATTGCCGATACCGCTGCTGTACGCAGTAATGAAGCTTATTTGTCTCAATATATTGACCACACCGTCTACCATAATGAACAAAGAGGCTATACCGTTTGCTCACGTCAAAACCAGCCTCAAAGTCAGACATTCCCATACATTCAACAAGGCTCGTTAACCCGCACTGTTGGTTACTCGACTGACGGTTTTCAGTTCTTTGGACTATCGTACAAGGAAACGAATGAGCCGGAAGCACTCCGTCGCGACTCGCTCGCCAATGAAGTATACCAATACGAATTCGCCTATACCGCATTGCAGTCCGAGCGAGTGGAACTTGCCGGGGAAGCTCGCTTTACTTTTTACGGTCTTTTCCAGCCCAATCATCCAGCCGCAGTGACAAAGCTGGAGTATCAGGAACTGGTGACAAAGGCACGCGACGAAGTAACTGCCGTTCTAGCAGACGCCTCTGAGACCAGCATACCGACACACGCGGCAAGTGATCTTCAGGCAGGGCGTGTGGCTCCAGCTCAAACCATCGGTGAGCCGCTGCGTACGCTGGACTTCACCGATGCCGAAGTGAATCAACTTTTCCCCAAACGGCAGGAAGAAGAACGGGATGGCAATAAACTCCTTTCCTTTTTCACGGACAGCTATGAGCATGTTGTACTCAAATCCAAAGAGCTTCGTGTAGAGCGTCCCCACGGGCACATTTTAATGGGCGGGCATTACTCAGGAGGTAAGGAAGAAACCATTACAACCACCTCCTATATGTACGGAGTGTTCAATTCCCAGCTCGTAATCGGCAATACGAATTTCAACAAAATGATTACCAACGCGCGTAATGCGCTCAATATTCCCAAGACATCCGGTCAGCGCATTTATGTCGGAATCCAAGGGAAATACCGCCTGCTCACGATGCCTTCCCTGTTCGAGATTGGCTTTAATTATGTGCGCTGGTACTACAAAACGGCTGACGATACATTCATTATTACAAACTATACGAATGCCGATAGCCCAGAAGTACGGCTTCACATGCGTGCGGCAAGTGGCAAAACCTATCCGTTCCTCATCACTCAGCAAATGTCTATGCATGTGAACGAATATGAGCTTCCGTTTCATATGGAACGTGAAGGCGACGCCTTACTCTTCCGGGCAGACTCTGCTTCCCTGAGTGCCGAAGCCTATCCCGACCTGCTGTACCTAATGCACATAGAAGGCGCTCCATTACAGCATGTGAGCGACGCTCACGCACTGCTACAGGGTAATGCTTCCCCTGATGCATCTCTGGTTGTGCTAGAGCTGGGTGACAGCAGCGAATGGACCTGCACCGTGCAGGGTTGGCTGAATGGACTTTCAGCCGGGCAAGAATCAGCACACAAAGAGCGTCACGCTTCCTTTAAAGATGAGCGCGAGCACTATCGGGCATATTTTGCCGAGCTTATGAACGGTTTCCATCTATCGCTGGGTCAACATGAAACAAGCGAGCTGTTCCGTGTGAACGCAGTGGCTTGGTGGTACACCCATAATATGCTCGTTCACTATTCTGTACCTCACGGTCTGGAGCAATACGGCGGTGCAGCCTGGGGAACACGCGATGTGTGTCAGGGGCCTGTGGAATATTTCTCAGCTGTGCAAAAGTTCGATGAGGTTCGTTCCATTCTGCTGACTGTCTTCAGCCATCAGTACGAGGACAGCGGAAACTGGCCGCAATGGTTTATGTTTGACAACTATACTCACGTGCAGCAAGAAGAAAGCCATGGGGATATTATCGTCTGGCCGCTCAAGGTACTGGGCGATTATTTGACCGCTACCCGTGATTACAGTATTCTGGAAGAAAATGTACCTTACACCCATCGACATACTTTCGATTATACCAAGCAGACCGCGACTCTCATGGAACATGCCCTGAAGGAAATCGAATACATTCGAGATAATTTCCTGCATGATACGTATTTGTCGGCCTATGGCGACGGCGATTGGGACGATACCCTCCAGCCAGCCAATGCACAGCTGAAGCAATACATGGCGAGCAGCTGGACGGTTGCACTCACCTACCAAGTTATTAGTAACTTTGCTGCAGCTTTGGAGCAGGCCCCCGCGGGTGTAGTATGCGAAGCCGACAAGATTGCACAAGATCTACATCAGATGGCCAATGGCATCCGTAAAGACTTCAACCGCTACATGCTGGAGAGCGGAATTATTCCGGGCTTCGTGTATATGGAAGAGCCCGGTCAACCTAAGCTGATGCTCCATCCGTCTGACACTGAGACGGGAATCCATTACCGCTTGCTGCCGATGACGCGCAGCATGATCAGCCAGCTGCTCACGCCTGAGCAAGCATTGGCTCATGAGCAACTCATCCGTGAGCAGTTCCTCTGCCCGGATGGTGTGCGTCTGATGAACCGTCCTGCACAGTATGATGGCGGTGTGAGCTCGCACTTCAAGCGCGCAGAGCAAGCGGCCAACTTTGGACGTGAAGTCGGGCTGCAATATGTGCATGCCCATATCCGCTTTGCGGAAGCGATGGCCAAGTTGGGACGCAAGGATGACGCTTGGCATAGCTTGAAGCTCATCAATCCGGTCGGCATCCGTGCGTCCGTACCGAATGCCGAATGGCGCCAAAGCAACGCCTATTTCAGTAGCTCGGACGGTAAATTTAATACCCGCTATGAAGCACAGGAACGGTTTGGTGAACTGCGTGAAGGAGCCGTACCCGTCAAAGGCGGTTGGAGAATCTATTCCAGCGGTCCGGGAATCTATATGAATCAGCTGATATCGAATGTCCTTGGTGTTCGTCAGTCAGGCGAAGACCTGATCCTGGACCCTGTGCTGCCGGATCATCTCGACGGATTGGAATTTAAGTTTTCCTTTGCAGGGAAACCGATCACCTTCGTCTACCGTATGTTGCAAGAGCATACTGGCGGTGAGCAGGGCCGTGTAGTATTGAATGGAACACCACTGGAAAGCGAGCCAGCCGGCGATAATCGCTACCGCTCCGGTGCCTTACGCATCAAACGCGAGGTTTTCGAGCAGACGTTAGCAGAGCATGATGGTGTACATCGTCTGGAGATTATTTTATAAAGAGTTTTTGATGCTAATCTGGTATAGGCAACAAAGGGATGGCGATCTTGCGGGATCGCCCTTTGCTGCTTAGGTGTAGGACTACGACATTTGGAATAGATATGTGGTTAATAATGAATATACAATAGCAATGATAAGACGGACGACAAGGAGGTGACGATGTGGTCAGCATTAAAGATATCGCCAAACAGGCGGGCGTTTCCATATCTACCGTTTCATATGCCTTGAATGGTAGCGATAAGGTAACAGAAGAAACTTGCGCACGTATTTTAGCCATTGCCAAAGAGCTTAACTATGTGCCCAATGCCGCCGCACGTAATCTCAAGAAAAGGCAGACCAAAATTATTGGCGTTTTCCTAACTGATTTTCGTGGAGACGTTTATGGAGATTTACTGTACGGCATCAAGGAAATTTTGAACCGCAAGGGCTATGATCTCATCGTATGTAGCGGTAAGCAGTCTCACCGAATGCTGCCGGAACGCATGATTGACGGCGCCATTGTGCTGGATCAGACGTTTGAAAGTCAGGAGCTACTGAACTACGCCGAGCGAGGACATAAAGTTGTCGTGTTGGACCGTGAACTGAATCATCCTAACATTAACCAGGTGCTGCTGGATAACAAAGCAGGCGCCGCTCTCGCCATAGAACATCTATTGGAATTGGGACACCGTAAGCTTTATGTGGTTACCGGACCAGAAGGTTCTTACGATTCATGGCAACGGATGCAGGCGGTCAAGCAGACCATTGAGCGTAGCGGCGTCGCTGAAATGATTGAAATTTACGGCGATTTTGAGAAATCGGGCGGCGAACAGGCGGCGGAAATCATTTTGCAGCAACAAGTTGGCCCGGGTTTAGAACCTGTAGCCGTATTTTGTCTCAATGATGAAATGGCAGTGGGCTTTTACAATCGAATGGCTCAGTCAGAGCTGACGATTGGCAAGGATATTCATATCGTCGGCTTTGATAATATCGAGCTGGCGCAATATATTCAGCCCCGTCTGACAACGATTGACTACTCCAAACGTAAATGGGGCGCTGTAGCTGCCGAACAAGTTCTCAAAATCATTGCCGGGGAAGACGTGGAGCATGAACGTTTATACGTTACGCTTGTCCAAAGAGAATCAGCAGGCGCAGTATTCATCACCCAAGATCAACAGAATCTGTGATGAGCAACGCAGAAGTAACCTGCTCGCCGACCTCCAAAAAAAGAACTTCCACAGTCCCAGTACACGGGTTGGAAGTTCTTTTGGTTATACTTTTTAACCTAACAAGTCCTCAATTGAATTCGACAACGACCGTAAGGGATTACCAACCGTTTGCCCCGTCTCCAGCTCCACTTGTAACGCAGCATCAACCATAGACAACTGTGCTACAGCCAGCCCTCTGCTTGGATCAGCCTCCCTTAGCTCATACAGCGAACGAACCAGCAGTTCCTTATACTCGTCTTCACGTCCCTGCATAATCAATTCAAAAGCGTCCTCCACCACCTTGACCTCTATCCAAGAAGAGATATCCGGTTTGCCTAACAGAGCAGCCGTATGATAAAGACGCCTCATCGTTCCCTCTACAGTAGCCGGATTCGTGAATACCAAGGTCCGTGGCAGCAAATCATCGCATATCTCATGAAAAAAGGGCTCATCCAGCGCAATTACTGGTGTAGACAGGGGCAATTGAGCCTTTTCTGCCAAAACAATATAATTCGTGCACGTTATCAAAATAACGTCTATGTCGCTTTGAGCAATCCATCTCAGTTGCTCTTCTACCTTGCGACTGGCATCGTCCGCAGAAAAATGCGGGTCTGACGAGATCCGGCGCATAAGCCCAGGGTCCACAAAATGTATCAGCTCCACCTCATAAGAAGCCAAAGCTCGTTCCACATAGGCTATGTTCGAGTGATGTGCATGCAGGCAGCCCACACGTTGCTTCAAGCCTTCCATCGTCCAACCTCCTGTTATAAGTTTGCATCATTTTAACAGGAAGAGGACGATTAGGAAAGCATGCCAATCAGGCCTTACTCCAAACGCACTTTTTTAAAACTTGCCGTTTGTATTTTTCCACTCTGTTTTAGCTGGAACCTCCTGAACTACGTCCCAATGTTCCGCTACCTTGCCGTTCTCTACCCGGAACAGATCATAGACAGCGGCTGAAGTTCCCTTAGGCGATGTCAACTCACTCACAACCAGCACGAAGTTGCCTTCTCCGATGACCATGTGAACCTGATCATATCCAAAAGAAGCTCCTTGGCTTCCCGCTGCGGAAAATGCTTGCTTCAATTTGGATACACCGTCACCAAAAAGAGGGTTATGCTGAATGTACTGATCACCATTATAATAACTTTCCAATGCAGCACGATTTTTGCCAACTAGGACATCATCCACAAACTTGCGGATTAGCGCTTTGTTGGTCTCCGTTTGGTTGAGATCCGCGAGTTGTGTTGTTCCATCAATCATGGTGTGTCCGCTTGAATTGACTGGAGCCGAGTCCTGCACGTTGTCCCAATGCTCAACAATTTTACCATTGCTATCGAAGCGGAAAATATCAAAAGCAATGCTTGTTTTCCCTGCAATGGACTTTTTATAATGTACTGCTACAACATTGCCATCCTGAATAACCCGCTGGATTTCAACAAGCACATTGGCTCCCTTTGATTGGCTAATCCCTTGCAAAAAGGCATCTCTCCCGCTAGCAAAGCTCGGATTATGCTGAATGTACTGATCCTTGCTGATCCAAGCCTCAGCTGCTTTCGTATCGCCCGTTTCAAAGCTCTTCAGAATCTCTACAACCTTATCCTTATTGCTCACCCCGATTTGCAAGGTCTGGCTGGCCGGGTCCCAAATCACTTGCTTGCCCCACGCTTCTTTGACGACATCAACCGGTACATAGGTTACCCCTTGCTTGGTCAAGATGGTCGAGGTGGACAGTGGCACCTTAATCCCGTTGATTTGCGCTTCCGGACTGCCAGACACCAGTACAACCGTCGCCTGATCATATCGGATGGTCGTGCTTTGTCGCGCCGTATTGAATGTAATATGCTTGGCATCCAACGGAATTCCCAAACTGGAGGCCAATTGTCTCAGGGGAATTAAGACCTGCTTATTTCTCACGATAGGTGCAATTTTGTAAGCCTCCTTCTTGCCATCTACCCAAACCTGAATACCCGTATCAGATTTCACCTCGGCCGCTAAAGCCGGTACAGCAGAAGACAGAACAAGCAAACCAGCGAGTGCAGCAGTAACCGTATGTTTTTTCATGACTGTAAGCCCCTCTCAACCTGTAAAATAGAATATGAATACAATTCCTTTTTATGTAACTAATAAAGTTACACCTAATCACAAAAAAGCAATTTTTCCCCGCATACCTAACTTTAAACCCCATTTAAATCTTTTGAAACCTCAATAACCCCCCCTTTCAAAATTTATATTTGTACTGCTACAATGCAAGCCACAAGCCTTAGAATAAAGGATATGGGGTGCAATAACAATGTGTGATAACTTGCTAATGCCGAAACTCAAAAAAGCGGCTCCTATCGGCAAGCGAATGAACGCTTTTTGAATAGTAAGCCGCTGTTAACCCCATTGCTATTGTTATACGGATAACGTTCTCCGAAACTTGATAAAGCTGCCGATTCGCCAGATCGAGATATACACCAACGCCATCGTAATCGCCAGCATGCTAATTTCGGTCGTACCCAAACTACTGAGATACTGGGTCAAAACGACGCGAATCAAGATAATAGCGATAATAATATATTTAAAATATTGGTTCGGCTTGGGATAAATAAGACCGTCATCCCGTCTTTCATACGCTGTATGCAGCAAGATAACATAGCCAAACAGAGCCCCTAATAGCCCGGCAACCAGCAGTTCCCAAAAGGCGGGAAGGGCGTACGTTTGACCGGGAATATGCATTAATTGGTACACAGACATCATCATAAGCGGGAATGCGATAAACAAGGGGAGCAGAATCCGGATTCCATTTCCTTTTACCGGTCCCCTTCGTCTCTTGGTCCTTAACCAGATCATCAGCCCCACCAAAACAGCCATCAATACATATATAAATATCGTCGTCATGGTGTAGTAACTCCTTCCTTATAGATCCTGTAGATACGCTAGCCTAAATCGACAGTTTTTTCTCCAGCAGATACGCGCTCAAGCGGATTAATACATATGCAGCAACCCAACTCATCAACACCGCAATCGGGAAATGCCAGGTAAATGGAAACCATTGTCCTGTTTGAGCATGGTCAAACTGCTCATAAAGCCCCTGATCGCCCGACCAATAAAAGACACTCCCGCCACCCATCAAAAGAATCCACAGTATCGGGTTAAGCGGCCTCAAGGTGCTGTATTTGGTACTGGCCGTCAATAGACCCAGCGCAATAACCAACGGCGTGAAGGCGATAATCATCACAAACCAGTTCAATCCGGCTACAATAAAAGACGCTGCATCCGCAAACGTATAAGGCTGTATGGTTGATGAGATGAACAACGCGTACAGAGAACCCACCACAAACAGAAGCAATATTACGACCATGGTTTGTAAAATAGCCGCAATCCATTTGGCGCTAATCAGCCATATGCGCGGATAGGGAAGGGTCAGCCACCATCCGTAGGTGTCATTTTCCCATTCTCTTCTCAAACTTCCCACACCCATGAAAATGATCATGTACGGCAAGCCCAGGGTGACATACCACAGCCTTGTCAATTCGAGCTGGTTGTGAAGTGCGAAGTACAAGGAAATAGCGAACGCCGCAATTAGAAATAATGAGAAATATACGAGTCTCCACGATCTCGGTAGTCGATTGCGGCCCTGCTTTCTCCAGCTTCCTTTATTTCGAAATTCATGGCGTATCAAATCTTTGAACAGCCCTGATGAATTCACGCCTTCCACTCCTTTTTGTACAAATTGCGGAACACCTGATTCAGCGAGCCATGCTCTGCACGCAGATCATCCGAATCACCAGACCATATGATCCGTCCGCGGTCCATCATGACCGTGTAGTCAAACAAGCCTTCCACTTCCTGAATATCATGCGTGCTAATAAGTATAGACTGCTGCCGACCCTCCAAATAATCAATAATCCCGGCTACAATCGCCTCTCTAGAGAGAACATCAATACCCGCAAACGGTTCATCCAGGATCATGAGTGGAACCTCACGTGCCAGACATAAAATCAGTAGCACACGTGCCTCCTGGCCGCGACTCAGCCCAGTCATTTTAAGTTCCAGCTCCACGTCCATATGATCAGCAAGTTTATACGCGTCTTTTATATTGAAACCAGGCAAAAAAGACTTCCCCCATTCCAGCGTCTGCTGAACTGTATGATTGGGGTACCAGCGTGCTCGGTCAGGAAGATAGGATATATCCCGGTTGGTTTCCCAACCAGGCTGTCGGCCCAACACCTGAAGCTCGCCCCCATCTGGCTGAATCAATCCGGTGATTGCTCGAAAGAAGCTGGACTTCCCACAGCCATTGGGTCCAAGCACGCCTACAATACGTCCTGCCGGAATGATGACATCTAATTGATCTAGTGCTTTTTTACTGCCGTATTGCTTCACCAGATGATTCGCAACCACAACAGACTCCGTCATGCCTTATCGCCTCCTTCCTTGTCATTTCCGGCCTGTTTGCTTCGTATATATTGCTGTACATCTTCCCACGATAACCCCAGGCTACTCATCTGTCCGAGAAACTGATCTATATACGTTATAGCCAATTGTTCCCGAAAGCTGGCAATCCGTTCACTGGACGAAGTAACATAAGTGCCTAACCCGCGCCGCTTCTCAGTCAATCCGTCCCGCTCCAGCTCCTGATATGCCCGCATCACGGTATTCGGATTCATGCGTAATTCCTGCGCCAAATCACGAACAGATGGCATTTTGCTTCCCATTTCGATCTCCCCTTTAGCAATGGAGCTTCGTACTTGATTTAATATTTGTTCATATAATGGCTGGCTAAAGTCAATTAAAAATCGGAACGAGCCAACCCGTTGCTCTTCCATGGGTGTTTCCCCCTAATCGGCTGAATCTTCCGTGCCTGAAGTGTATTATATCACTTAATACACGTAATACAAGTTTATTTTAGCTGAAATTTTAGTCATGCCACCCAAATTTCATTCAGTAAATGCTCAGCTTGCGCTCAGATAGCATTCAAGTTGATCCCTTATGATGTATCACGTACCAAACAAACCATAAATGAAAGGTGGAAAATGAAGATGAAGAGCACCAAGAAAGCAATTTTGGCTGGAACGATGGCCTTGGCATTTTTAGGAGGCGGGGCATTGTACTCCACAAGCGCAGCCCATGCTGCTTCAACTACACCTGAGAAGGCTCCCCTTGCAGACAAAGCACAGGCACCTAAGGGTAACCCAGGCGATGCTAACGGCCCTAAAATCGCAGGAGGAAACTATGCTGAGAACAAAGCTCTCCTGAAATTATTAAAATTATCCTCCAGTCAATTGGATACACAGCTGAAAGCAGGTAAATCCCTTGCTACAATCGCCAAAGCACAAGGCGTAAGTGTAAATTCTGTTATTGATGTGATGGTTTCGAATATGAAAGCGAAACTGGCTACGGAAAAACAAAACGGCAAGATTACGGCAACTGAATATAACCAACGCGTCTCTAATCTAAAACAAATGATGACAGATATGGTGAATGGCGTGAAACCATCCAAACCACCAGTAGATGGCGGTAAAGCGGATGCAGGTAAAACTCCTGCTCAAGGAGATGCCAAGGCTCCTGCTAAAACCAATGCAGCTAAAGCCTCTACTAAGCAGAAATAGCTACAGCTCCCGTTTGGGCACATCCACTCATGTATAATAAACCTCCGTCCGGCTTCCCTGTACGGATAGAGACGACAATAAGCCTGTCCCCTGCTGCGATACAACAGAAGAAGACAGGCTTATTTATCATGTAAATAAGATAATATGGTAGACTAACATGATCCAGAATTCATTTTTCACTCTAATCCATAAAAAGGAGAACGTAATGAAAATAAGTCAACAGGAATTTGATATGCAAGGAATGCGCTATACGGTCAGATCTGCCATGATTCAAGATGCGAAGAATTTGTCTGAAATCCGCTTGCTGATTGATGGAGAAACTGAAAATTTAGACAGAGAGAAGGGAGAAGCATTTATAAGTACATCCGGTTTTGAACAGCTCATCGAAACGGATACAGAGAATAACAGAAACCTATTTTTAGTTGCAGTAGTTCATGATAAAATCGTCGGATTTTCAAGATGTGAGGGCCATGTTCTGAGCAGATTCTCTCATAAAGTTGAATTCGGCGTATGTGTACTAAAGGATTTTTGGAGTTACGGGATCGGGACGAATCTTTTAAAAAAATCTATTTCCTGGGCTGACTCCAATGGCATCAAGAAAATGACTCTACAAGTTTTGGAAACGAATGATAAAGCCATTGAGCTTTATAAAAAACATGGTTTTGAAATCGAAGGGTTATTAAAAAACGATAAGGTTCTTTCAGATGGCAAATACTACAACACCATTATCATGGGGAGATTTCATAAATAAAAAAAGACCCTGTTCAACAGGATCTTTCATCTTCGTATCAATCACTTACCCTAGTAGCGATAATCATCATAAGGATTGCGATTACGATACTGATCACGCGGCTGCTGAGCTGCGGTAATCATCAAAAATATGCCTGAGAGCAAATGCATCAACCAGCCCACAATCGGAATCCATCCAATAACCGAGGTCACGATCCCTAAAATAGATCCATAATAAGACTCTCTATTCGTCACCGATAGTACCAACGTAACAATGTGGAAAATCAGCATAAAGAACAATATAGTATACGCGGAATTTACGACGAGTAGCCCGCCCAAAACGGGAATAGCTAAAAATAGCTCCAATCCGCCTGTAATCCATTTTAATGTTTTTGATGGTGTCATTGTTCCACTCTCCCGATGCTGTTTCATTCCATAATTATATCCTATCCCTATACAGGAAGACATACATTTTTTAACATACTATATGCTTATATCGTGACAGTCCCATCCCTTTCTCGAATGAGCTAAGCCCTGGCTACATATATGTGAGAGAGAACGAAATTCCGTGATTTCTAAAGGGGTGAACACGATGGGATATTATATTGAGGTGGAACGCGGCGTGAAGCTGTATGTCGAGGATATTGGAGAAGGCATCCCTGTTCTGATGGTGCACGGCTGGCCGCTGGATCGCCGAATGTACGAATACCAGGCCGCCTTGTTGCCTGCTTACGGGTATCGCTGTATTCAGGTTGACCTTAGGGGGTTCGGCAAGTCTGATCGACCATGGCATGGATACAATTATGATCGATTGGCAGACGATCTGCTGGCTGTGATGCAGGCACTTCAGTTAAACCAGGTACGGCTGATCGGGTTTTCCATGGGGGGAGCTGTGGTTACACGCTACATGAGCAGGCACCGGGGATTTGGCGTCAATCAGTTGATCCTGATCGGAGCAGCTACGCCTCGATTCACCCCAACCAGCGACTTTCCTTATGGTACTCCTGTCACAGAGGTAGATAAACTCATCAAACAAGCCTATACAGATCGTCCACAACTGGTAACTTCTTTTGGCGAAATGTTGTTTGCTAATCCCGTCAGCCAGAGCTTACGCGACTGGTTACGTGACCAGGGCTTTGCGGCAACAGTTCATAGCATGGCTTGTACTTTGTACTCACTACGTGACTCTGATTTGCGCCCTGATTTGCCATGTATACACGTGCCCACCTGGATTCTACACGGCAAGCTGGATCGGGTCTGTCCTTTCCCCCTGGCTGTCCAAACTCAAAAAGGAATTGCCGGATCAAGACTTATTCCTTTCGAACGAAGCGGCCACGGTGTGTTTTACGAAGCGCTACCCGAATTTAACTCTATCTTACTGAGCATACTAGCCCCATCCTCCGCACATAATTGAAAACCTGTTCATCCTTATGTATAATTTATATTTATAAAAAACAAAAAAGACGCCTCAGCGCCGTTAATGGCTATGGGGCATCTTTCACTACAAACATTTATCCGCTTAGGATTGTTTGGTATGGTTGAAGCTCGTATTATTTAAAACAGCCAGCTTTTTCTCGCCCTTCACCATGGCAGAACCGCAAATGGGGCATGTCGGCTCGACAGAAAAAGCGAAGTTATCTCGCATCCAGCCGTTACATGTATCGCTGGCGCAATTCCAGACAGTTGTAATTTCCTCAGGAATCTCATCCATTGGCTTTTTCCGTGAATTGTACATAAACATCCCTCTTTCTTCATGATTTATAAAGCGATAAGATGTAATCAGTTCAAAAACGGTCTTATGAACAGATAAAAACAAATGCCCCAAACGCTATGTTCGGGGCATCTGAAGTAGGCTGTAATTTAAAATTACAGTTTTACAACGTTCTCAGCTTGTGGTCCACGGTTTCCTTCAACTACGTTGAATTCTACGCGTTGGCCTTCGTCCAAAGATTTGAAACCTTCGCCTTGGATTGCGGAGAAATGTACGAATACGTCGCTTCCACCTTCAACCTCGATGAAACCGAAACCTTTTTCTGCGTTAAACCATTTAACTGTACCTGTTTGCATGGAATTACCTCCAAAATGTATTTATATGACCTTTATTTTTTACAAATAAAAATTCACATATTGCACAAGGTTATTTCAACCTAAAACAATAGCCCTCTACAATATGCGAATCTCAGGTCACAATCTCAATATACTCATATTACCATAAGTGTATTGAAAACGCAAGCACTGGTGAATTTAATTTATGCAGAGTGCTTATGTTCTCTATTGCTGCTTCAAAGCTGTGTTCATTCGGCGGGAGCGAGTCATTAACGCCTACTTAAAACATTATATCCGCAGTTGCTACCTATTATACCAGCAATCAAGAAATAAATATACAAAACATTGCGCAGGAGACGAACTTCTTAATAAAAGCCCATCTCCTGCGTTTATTTGCTTATTTTGAACTACAATTCTGCCAGTGCTTTAATTTCCTCTGCTGTCAGCGCTTTGTTATACAATTGAACTTCATCCAGGCTGCCATTGAAGTAAGCATCGGCGGCAAAGCGGCTTTTGCCGAGATAAGCCTCGCTCGTCAGCAACTCATTGGGATTAAAGGTAATACCGTCATTAACAGCTACTTCCTCACCATTTACATACAATTTCCCTGTATTCCCTTCCAGTGTAACCGCTACATGTGTCCACTGGTTTAGCGGTAATGATGATTTGGAAAGCAAGCTTTGATCCGTACCTTCATGGATTGTAAACTGGAGTACATCGCTACCTTGGGAAGGGGTAAGAAACATATGCCGGGCTTGGCCGTTGCCGAAGTCAAAAATCCGTTGCCAAGCTGCACCGCCCTTCCAGTTCACCCAAGCGGAAAAGGTAAAATCCTTCGCATCTGTTACTGTATTTGGTAGTTGCACGTAACCATCCTTACCGTTTAGGACAAGCGCACCGCCAAGCTTCCCGTCTTTATCCCATGCAGCACCACCATAGGTCTTACCATCAAATTGATTGTATGTGCTGTCGACAACCGTAGTTCCTTGATCTTCATTCCACGAATAGCGTGCGAGCTGAGGACCTTGGGCCTGCCCGGGAACAATGGCTGTAAAGCTTTTCTTAGCGGTGGCTTTGTCCTTTTTAATGGTCGCCGTCAATGTAACTTTTACAGGCTGAGAACCGGCTTCTGGACGGTATACATCACCTGTCACAGAAATATTCTCCGGGTGGGTGGACTCCCATGAAATAGTGGTATCTTGTGCTGCTTGAGTAGGTAGCGTCAGATTATAAAGAACATTGCTCGTATCGCCCAGACTAAGGTCCTTCTGCACAGCAGTTACAATCTTGCTGGCCTTCAGGTCAGGCTTTAGCGAACCCCATACCGCAACACCCTTGGAGGACAACGCGGTAAAAGCAAGCGTCTTGGCACCTGTGTCTGGATCACGGTGCCGCAGGAATACACCTTTGTACTTCGTGCCCTCTGCTGTAATTTCCAACTGATTGTCTGCCCCCAACTTCCATGTACCGTTCACTCCACCAGACAGTTTGCCACCGCGATCCAGATTGACGATAACAGCTTGCTTAATATTTGCCGAAATTTCCTTTCCATGATTTACATACGAGTATTGACCGAGGACATCCTTTTCTGACAGCCTTTTCAGTGAATCCTCATCTCCCGAATAACGATAAGGAGCAACCACAGGCCAACCGTCAGCGTTCATGAACATTTCATGTACCCGCACTTCAAACTGTTCGCCTCTCCCAGGGAAACGTGAATGAAAAATGACAAAATGCTTTTTCGTCTTGGGATCATAATAAGCCGAGTTGTGTCCGGGCGACACATAGCCTGCACCCAGTCCTGTACCCGGATCACCAATTTCTCTTGGAATCAGGTAATTACCTATCAGTTTGACACCGTATGGTTCAATGGAAGCGTCATCAAAAAGTGGTTTGTCCGGATTCGCCTTGACCTTGATCATATCGTTGCCTTCAGCATCGTAGAAAGGACCATCCGGTGTTTTGGACCGAGCCACCCGCAGGTTGTATCCGCCATCCGCTGACAATCCACCATACGATAGGAACAAGTAATAGTAGTCCGTTTGCGGACTGTATTGTATGTACGGCCCTTCCATACGAGCATGGTTGCCGCCTGTCAGCTTTTTCCCGTAGCCTTGACCTGGGAGCGGCTTCCCTGTTTTTTCATCCATCTGCATAATGAAGATGCCTCCTGAGTAGGAGCCATATACCATCCACAGCTTGCCGTTCTTATCGTAAAAGGTGTCCGGGTCCACGGCGTTCGGATGCTTGGTTGCGTCATAGATCGCCCCATCCTCACTCGGTTGGTCCCACATACCGGATTTTAGAAAAATCCCTTTATTCTTATACGGCCCTTCAATTTTATCAGCAACTGCTAGGCCCATTGCTGAACGCGGGGAGTCACCTTTACAAGCGTTATAATACATATAGAACTTGCCATCTGCCAGTTGAATGACATCAGCTGCCCACAGCGTGTCCGTCTGTGCCCAATCCAGCGCTTCCTTTAATTCTTCTTTGACGTTGGGAATCAATGCATTACCATTCGCCACTCCTGTAGCAATCGTATCCCAATTCATGAGGTCTTTGGACTTGGCAGCCGCCAGATGGGAGCCAAAAATGTAAAAGGTGTCTTTTACTTTCAGGATGGATGGATCATGTACGGAAGTCTCCTTGAAAGAGACAGCCTTTTTACTTTGAATTGAAAAGTTTTCTAGGTCTTGAGCTTGAAGGGAAGTTTGCCCCACATTTTGAATTCCATCTGTATCTAAATTGAGTGTTTGCTCGGCGCCTACCAAAGAAGCAGGCAACAACAGCGCACCTGCGAGTGAAGCTGCCGTTACTTTACGAACAAATAAATGCTTCATAAATTAATCTCCTCTCGTTTTGAACATCCCTGATAACATAAAACAATTTTGGGAAAGCGGTCAGGATTATGTTTGTATTAACTTCTTCGCCCTCGAATTTAAAGTTACTTATCCCTCCTGTCCAATTTAAAGCGCTTTCAATAGATTTGAAAAATAAAAGCACCTTCTGTTAAGAAGGCCTATTCAAACCCGACGGTTAACCGTACCTCTATATTATTCAATGGATATGGAAAATTCAATATGTAATTTTATATTTTTATAAATTATTCACTGTATTATTAATTATAATAAATGTATTGCTTTAATTCCTAGTTTAAAGTTATAATTTGACAAGTAAAATTCTATATGTTACCTGCCGATATATTTAAAAACAACTGTTTTATGATGATTATAATACAAATATTTACATTTTATGAGGAGGTGAAAATATATGCAATGGTATTTAAACGGATTAAAAAACTATGTAGGATTCCAAGGTAGAGCAAGACGTACCGAATATTGGATGTTTGTTCTATTTAGCGTAATTGCCAGCTTTATAGTCGGTCTGATCGATGGTCTTGTGGGCTTAACTCCGATATTGACGTACATTTACTCTCTGGCAGTCTTGCTGCCATCCTTGGCCGTTCTGGCCCGTAGACTGCATGATACAGGCAGAAGCGGATGGTGGATTCTAATCGCTCTGATTCCTCTTGTAGGGTCAATTATTTTGATTGTATTCGCATGCCAAGACAGTCAGCCTAACGACAATAAATATGGAAAAAACCCTAAATTGTAATGGTTGTAGTTGTCTAAAAACCTCCTTCACTTTTGTGAAGGAGGTTTTTTTCATATCCGGCAGAATTCAAAGGGTAAAATTACTTCCATTATTCACATCCGTGAATTTTTTTAGCTTTACCTGTTTACATTCTCCTCTTTTAGTTTATTTTAAACGAGTATTAAGCTGGCACTAAGATTGGGTGTGTATGATGTATATTAGAATCTGGTAACTACATAAGCCGGATCGGCTAAAGGCATAAACATTACTCCCGTTGGATATCCATATAAGGCTCCACTCTGTCAGAAATTGAATGAAACACAAAGGAGATTTTACACTTATGAATCGAAAACGAATGTTGGTCATCTGTACACTGTTGCTGGCGTTGTCTATTGGGCAATCTTCTACTTGGGGAAGTCGGGCTAATGCTGCTACACTGGCTCCAGAGAGAGCCCCTCAGGTACAGGATAATGAAGCTTCCAAGGATGATGAACTGTTGAAAACATTGGGCGCATCCTCGGATGAGCAATTATATGAAGCGTTGTATAACGGTCAAACCTTGGCAGATATTGCACACACCAATAATCAGGATGCACAGGCTGTCGTTGATTTACAAGTAGCTCAGTTAACGGAGCAGTTGGATCAACGACTGGCTAATAAGAGCATTACGCCTGAGCAATATCAAGCCCATAAAGCAGAATTGACACAAGTCGTTGCTAAAAGTGTGTTCGGGCTGTAAGTCAGTGACGTACGTGGCCAGCTATACGCCGTAGTTCATGACACCCTCAGAGGTGCTTCTTAATTCATGTCAAAAAGGCGCTCCCCCGACGGGATGGCGCCTTTTTGCTGTCTATATTTTGTTGTAAATTACACTTGGTATACTCGGATCAAGTTAGTGGTGCCCGCCTCAGCGACTGGAACACCCGCCGACAGGACTACAGTGTCACCTTTATGGATATATCCTGCATTCAGAGCGTTACGGATGGAGGATTCGAACATTTCATCCGTTGTAGCTACTTTATCCCCTTTGATCGGGAACACACCGGATAACAGGCAAATTTTAGCGAATACCGTATTATTCGGAGTAACCGCAATAATAGGCGCCTTCGGACGATATTTGGATACCATACGTGCCGTGAATCCACTGGCAGTCGAGGTAATAATCGCTTTGGCATCCAGCTCCAGAGACGAACTTACCGCACCCTGACTAATCACTTCGGTAATGTTGGTGCTCTGACGTGCTCTGCGCTTATCGAACTGCTCCTGATAATCCAATTGTGATTCTGCACTGGCAGCTACCGCAGCCATGGTCCGTACAGACTCGACAGGATATTTACCTGCAGCAGATTCACCTGACAGCATAACAACATCGGCTCCTTGCATAACGGCATTAAACACGTCACTAACTTCAGCTCTCGTCGGACGCGGGTTCACCTGCATGGATTCCAGCATGTGGGTAGCTACGATAACGGGCTTGCCGACCAGATTACACTTGTCGATCATTTCTTTTTGCATCACAGGCACATCTTGAATCGGCACCTCGACGCCCAGATCGCCACGGGCTACCATAATGCCATCGGAAGCTTCGATAATATCATCCAAGTTTTCCATGCCTTCAGCATTTTCAATTTTGGAATAAATTTGTACATGCTCCGCATGATGTCCCTTCAAAATCTCACGGATTTCACGGATATCGTCGCCTTTACGCACAAAAGAAGCCGCAATAAGCTCAACGCGCTGCTCCACCCCAAATTGGATGTGTCTCACATCTCGCTCCGTCACGCCTGGAAGGGTTGTATGAATCCCTGGCAGGTTTACACCTTTTCTCGGCTTCAAAATACCGCCGCTTACAATATTACAAATCATTTCCGTACCTTCGATGGAGGTTACAGTCAGATCAACCAAACCGTCGTCAATGAGAATGCGGTCGCCTGGTTTGATGTCCTTCGGCATATCCGGGTAATTCACTGAAATACGATGCTCGTCCCCTAGAATCTCTTCTGTGGTCAGAATGAGCTGGCTACCTGGCTTCAGCAGACAAGATGCCTCTCTCAGCTTGCCAATCCGTATTTCCGGTCCTTTAATATCCATCATGACAGGGATAAAGGTATTCATTTCCTTCGCAGCCTGACGCACATTTTCGATACGTTTAACGTGATCTTCCAGCTCACCGTGAGCCATATTCAAGCGGGCTACAGTCATACCAGCCTGGATCATTTCTTTTAACAAATGAATGGAGTCACAGGCAGGTCCCATAGTACAAATAATTTTCGTTTTAAGCATAGTAATGTCATCCTCCTGAATGTCTTTACTGTATGGTTTTCTATTCCACTTTGCTTCTCTATCTACATTAAACTTATATGGCTCTATTCTACCTGTACCCGTGCACCAAGACTATGAACTATAGTATGATGAATGTACTACAGTATAATGAATGTTGAAGACATCGGGGAGTGAGTTTCGTGATTACATTGGTAGATATACGGCAGGACAACGGAGTGGACTGGTATGAAAAGGCTAGTGCAAATAGCGACAACGATGACTTACTGTTCATTTTGGTCACCTTTGGCAAATGTGTATATTGGGTGAACGATTGCAAATTCATTCTCGGTAAGGGTGAAACACTGCTTTTACCCGGTCATCTGGATTACTATGGCAAGAGCATTCCTACGCTTTTTCATACCAAGTATGTGATACATTGCCGCAAAACATGTACGAACAGCACACTTCCCATACTGAATACCGACAAGCCGTTGTTGATCAAACCTGGATGCTACGATATGCTGCATGAACGGATCAAATCGATGTACTATCAATGGACTGAACACCCAAGCTACTACACCATGATGGCTGACTGTCTGCTGACCGAGGCCATGATATATATGAATCAGGAATGGGACAAAGGCGCCATTTCTTGCGATCGAGAGCGACATGTGGAACATATGAAACAGTATATCCAGAACCACTACCGGGAAAAGGTGACCAAGGAGGAGCTTGGCGACGCCATCCGTAAAACCCCCAATTATGCCGCGACGCTGCTGCGTGAGGTAACACGCCAAACGATCAGTGAGCATGTACATACGCAACGTATTAAAACCGCCATCTACATGCTGACCGAGTCCCGGCTAACGATTCGTGAAATTTCGGAGTATGTGGGATATAGTGATGTTTCCTATTTTCATCGGATCTTCAAACGGTTAACAGGCTGCTCGCCGTCCGAATTTCTGGATGAACGTTCCTCCATCGTTTAGAACTACAGAAATAGGACTATGGGAAGATGATACGAAGCAATTTTGAATTTGAAGCTAGAAAAAAGAACGCTCATTTTTTTGAGCGTTCCTGGGAAAATCAGTTTTCTTCCTCTTTTTTTTCGTAGGTGAAATTTCTTAAAATGACCTGTTTTGTTTTAGAAGTTATTTCTTCTCCCTTATTATCCAAATTTGCAACCTGATCGCTTTGGTACTTGTTTGGAACCTTAACGGGATAAAAATCTCCGTGCTCAGTTAACAGGACATGGGGTTGTTTAGATTCAGCTAGATGAGTTAGTTCTTTCTTTCTCTCTGGTGAGAGCTGGTTAGAATCATCGGTTGCCTTAGTCTCAGTTTTGGTTACACTGGTTTTAGAATCGCCGGTTACCTTAACCTCAGTTTTAATTTCATTAGCAAAAGTTTGGCTTTGAATGACGGTTATAACCCCTCCGATAAGAACAGTTAGACCTAAGACAACAACACTTGTTCTTAATCGCTTGTTCACACGCACACACCTCCCTTCTCAAAAGATGTATTACGTATTTTAGAAAATATTAGTATTATAACGAGTTCATAAAAAACATAATAATCGTGGTTAAGTACCATTACCTGATATTCTCCAAAACCTGGAGCTTTAATTTGAAAATCCCTATTTTCATCTGTATATCTTCCATAAACGGCAAAAACCTCTCCCAAATAATTTTTGTTCACAAGCAGGTAACCTACTTCAGGGCTGGACCAAGAACTACCATCTGCCCATTGTACTACATGGAAATTCAGGATAGCTGCGTTATTAACCGAAAACTTATTAGAGTAAACAGCCCCATCGTCTCGAGAATGGTGACTAAATGACCATGCTCCCAATGACATAGGAGAAATCTTTTGATCGAGTTGAGTCTTTTCTTTTTCAACAGCAATTGATTCTATGGGTTTCGCATTTTTGATAACTTCATTATATTCTTCAGGCGTCAAACCGCTCAATAGTGAATTCGAATTAGCAATTGAAGAATATGGTGGGAATAGAGACGATGAAGAAGATTCTTTAGCCGATGAAGAGGAATCTGCGTAGGAGCTTGTAGGGCTCAATCCGATGGCTACCAGCATGACAACTAGCATAGTTACAAGAAATTTTTTCACGAATAATTGCCTCTCAAATACTAAATTTTAACAACATTTATATAATAACACACAAAATACCCATAGTGTACATATTATTGTAATTTTTACCTCATTGACACAATATTTCGTCTCCTTCCGGAAGTCTGACAGATAAAAATGGACAATCATTCAGCATGAAGGGAGCATTTTCAGTCTATTGGGCGTTTAAAAATGGACTAACGTCCAAAGTCCATTTCATTGAGATGCTCTGAAACCATTGCGTTATGAGCCGACTGTTGGCCAAAGCCAAATTACGTATCCGGATACGTAATGATAAAGTCTATAAAAAACGGTCTCCCCACCTGGAAGCTTCTCTAGCATCCCTTTTCAACAAGGGCCTAGAGCGCTCCAAAGTAGGGCGACCGTTATAGTTCATTTATATGCGAATCTGTGCTTATTCCGAAATCATATTAAGTTGAAGAACCCGCTGTTTTGACCTCTTCCAGCATTTTATCGTTATAGCCAAACATCCAGGTCAGGACAAAGGCTACAACCATAGCAGCCAAGTTCGCCAAAATGTAAAGCGGAAGCTGATGGTTCATGTAGAGCAACGTGCCTGGAATGACTGTAACTGCCATACCTGTAGCCGCCAAATGGAAGAGTGAAGCGATAAAACCGCCAACCGCACCACCGATAAGCCCCATGACAAAAGGCTTCATGTATCTCAGGTTGACCCCGAAAATAGCCGGTTCCGTAATCCCCAGAAAAGCAGACAACGAGGAAGGAAGTGCTAACGCTTTTAGCTTGCTATTCTTCGTTTTCAGTCCAACCGCCAGACAGGCAGCACCTTGAGCAGCCATAGCGCAGGTAATGATGGCGTTAAAGGCGTTCGCGCCGTTCTTTTCAAGCAGTTGAATCTCCAAGAAATTAAAGATATGATGCACACCTGTAACAACGATAATCTGATGCAAGAAACCGATGACAATCCCTGCAATACCGAAAGGCAAATCCAGCACAAACGTTGTTCCGTGCAGCACCCATTCTTCGAGTGAATGGAAAATCGGACCGATGGCAAACAATCCCAAAGTGATCATGATCAACAGTGTTAAAAACGGTGTGAGAATCAAATCTAGCGCTTCAGGCACCCGTTTGCGCAGCGCCCGCTCCAGCTTGGCTCCGATCAAGCCCACGAAGAAAGCTGGCAATACCGAGCCTTGATAGCCCACCACAGGAATGAATCCGAACATCGTCAACGGGTGGGCTGAACCGTCCGCAACACTATAAGCGTTGGGCAAGGCTGGATTTACCAGCATCAGACCGAGAACGATACCCAGCACTGGACTACCACCGAATACTCTAAAGGCTGACCATGCGACTAACGCTGGCAGAAAAGCAAAGGCCGTATCTGTTAATACTTGTGTGTACAATAGAAAATTGGGTGAAATGTCCTGTGGCGTCATGCCAAGTAGAGCGAGAATTTGCGGCTGAGTGAGCAAGCCACGTAGCCCCATGAACAGCCCTGTAGCGACCAGCACAGGAATAATCGGTACAAACACATCACCAAAGGTACGGATGGAGCGCTGGAAGACGTTCCCTTCCTTTTTCGCCTGACTCTTCACCTCTTCTTTAGATGAACCAGTCACGCCAAGCTTTTCAACCTCTTCGAAAATTCGATTTACCGTACCTGTACCAAAAATAATCTGATATTGCCCGGAATTGAAGAAAGCACCCTTGACCTTGTCGATCTCCTCAACTTTTTTCTGATCAATTTTCTCCTTGTCATGCACCATAATCCGCAAGCGCGTCGCGCAATGAGCAAAAGATGCAATATTTTCTTGCCCACCGATTGCCTGGATCACTTCTTTAGCTATTTCTCTGTTCTCCGCCATGATGTTCATCCTCTCGTTGATTCCGTTATGTTTGATGATTAACGATCCACTTGATGTTTTAGCCTACTCATGTAAAATCCCATTTCACCGCCTGGAAGAGAGCCTCTCCCTTGTCGGCAAAAAAGCGTATTTCGTCACTCTCTGGATGCGGAAAAATACGACTGGTGAACACCTCTTCCCCATCATTGACGAAAATCTCAACTGAAGACGCATCTACAAACAAATGAAGTTTGATATGATCTTTATCCCATGAACACTGCCGTATCTCACCATACGAAGTGGCTACAGGCTCACCTGATTGCGAACGATCCAATACTAGTTTGCGACTGATGGCATCATATTTAATTACCGTTTTCTCAGTCTCACTCGCACGGAATTCAATACCAAACATCTTAGCGCTTAAAAGATCTACCTCACAGATCAGCTCATAGGCCGTACCTGTAAATCCTTCATAGGTTTTGCTCTCTGAGAATAACGTGTCAGCTACCCGATCCTCACGATTTCTGCGTAGCGTAGTCAGCTCAGGAATTGGCCGCTGCAAGAGTTTGCCCTCATGAAGCGTAAGCTCCCTTGGTAATGTCAGACAATGAGCCCATCCGTTCGGATCTGTGGGATAGTCGATATCCGGCAGACCCATCCATGCCACCATAATACGCCGCCCCTGCGGGTCAATCATCGTCTGTGGCGCATAGAAGTCAAAGCCTCTGTCGAGCTCGTGGAATGCGCCGTGCTCCAGTATTTTTGTACCGGTATCTAACGGCTTGCCGATTACGTAGCCCGATTGATAAATATTGTGATTTTCATCCCCGGAAGGCTCCAAGCCCTGAGGAGAAAAGATCAAGACACCTGCTTCGTTCAGTTCAAAATAATCCGGACATTCCCACATGTAGCCAAACGACTCCAGCCCTGTGCACAATTCTCCCTCAAACTCCCATGAATGAAGGTCGGTTGATCGGTAGAGGACGGCGCAGCCTGTTAAATTCGTTCTTTGGGCACCAATCACACAGTAAAAGCTATCGCCGTCTTTCCATAGCTTGGGATCACGAAAATGGTCTGTATACCCTTCTGGCACATTGGAAATAACGGGGTGCTCCCATTTAGTAATGCGACCGTTCTCGTCCATAACAGCCATGCATTGATAAGGATGTCTGATCCAATCTTCATCTCGTGCATTTCCCGTATACAGCATATATAATTTGCCCTCATGCTCCAGTGCGCTGCCTGAGTAAGCCCCATGTGAATCAAAATAATCCCCAGGTGCAATGCCAATACCCGCACTATTCCATGTGGCCAAATCTCTGGATTTCAAATGATACCAGTATTTCATCCCATGATCCGTTCCGAGTGGAAACCACTGATAAAATAAGTGGTATTCACCTTGGTAATACGAAAAGCCATTAGGGTCATTGAGCAAACCTGTCGGTGGCTGGATATGAAACGCCTGCCGCCAGTGACATTGCTCCACTTTCTCCTCCAAGCTGGCTATTTCACCGGGCTCTGCCTGCTCGATCACTCGATACTTTTGTTCTCTTGTCATTTTCATAGTTGTACCTCATTTTTATTAAAACTTCGCCTCAGGAACCGGTTCCAAATTAGTGAAAAAAATATTCTTTCGGAACCGGTTCCCATACGATTAAAAAAATGCTCATCCATGGATTTGCAACCGATTCCATTTATGTCCGTATACTATGGAACCGGTTTCGAAGAAATTATAATCCACTTGTTCAGCGTTTGTCAACGCTTTCTCTTTCGATAAGGGAATAATTCATGACCGTCACTTTTTCTACCGATTTATGTTCTACCAGCCGCATAATATTTTGCGCTGCTACACGTCCAGCATCCATATACGGATATTGAACGGTTGTCAGCGCAGGGTGAATGACCTCCGTAATATCGTATCCCCCAAAGCCAGTTACCGACAAATCCGACGGAATGACAATCCCTCTGGAATAAGCCGCATTGATTACGCCCAGCGCAATATTATCCGTAGCACACACCATTAACGTTGGCTTGAAATTGTCCAAAATAGCGGATGCAGCAATTCGTGCATCGGACATTTTAAATCCGGTCTCATAGTATCTGATATCATACCCTGCTGCTTGCATCGCATCGTCCGTACGAGACTCAGTAGGCAATGCATCGCGTACAGCCTGCCTAAAGCCCTCCTTGCGCTGCACACCGACGGCAACATCCTTTTCAGTAACACCAACGTAGGCAATTTCGCGGTGTCCCTGAGACAAAACGTACGTGCCAATATCATATCCTGCACGATAGTCATCATGGATAAGGCTATGAAGCTGCTCGTGCTGCTGGCCCACCAGCAACACTGGAATACCGATGTCACGAATCGCGGTCAGATGGTCGTCTGTAATTTGAGCAGCCAGCAAAATGATACCCGAAATCTTTTGTCGGCCCAGCTCATAAATGGCTTCGATTTCACGCTGTACATCCTGGCTCGTATTGGAGATCAGCATCTGATAATGCTGAGAACGCAGTTCCTCATCAATCCCCATCAGCGTATGGGATGTCGCAAAAGAATCCAGACGCGGCACAACGGTGCCGATAATGTTGGTCCGCTTCGCCTTAAGACTCTGGGCAAAGGCATTGGGCACATAGCCCGTGGCTTTAACCACTTTTTCAATTTTTCGTTTCGTATCCACGCTGACAGACCCGCCGTTCAAAAAACGGGATACCGTGCTCTTGGATACACCAGCCATTTGGGCTATATCTGCAATTGTCTTATTCATGAAGTCCCCCGGAGATTTTTCGTATTCACAAGCTTCCAAAACGTCTCTTTTCACATAACCCTATAATACCATATGGCGGGATTGGATTGCTGTGGCTCCAGACCCATCATGCACAAAACGCCGTCCCTTCAGTGAAGAAGGAAACGGCGTCTCATGATGAACGTAATTTTAAAAATCAAAGTTATCCGGATCTGGACCTACCCGAAGATCGGCATTTAACGCCTGAATTCGATCCATATCCTCGCGCGTCAGTTCGAAGTCAAAAATATCGGCATTTTCGACGATCCGATGCGCCTTGGTAGACTTGGGAATGGTGACAACTCCCTGCTGCACATCCCAGCGTAAAATCACTTGCGCCACCGATTTACCGTACTTGGTCGCTATGTCTTGCAGTACCGGATGATCCAGCAATTGGCCTTGCATTAACGGGGACCAGGCTTCCATTTGAATGTCGTTCTTTTGACAGAATTGCAACAGCTCGGTTTGGGTTAATTGTGGATGGAACTCCACCTGATTGATCATTGGCTTGATTTCAGCATCTTTCATGAGATCTTCCAAATGATGAATCTGGAAGTTGCTGACTCCAATTGCCTTAATCCGTCCTTCTTTATACAAGGATTCCAACGCTCTCCAAGCTTCTTTATACTTTCCCTGAACTGGCCAATGAATCAGATATAGATCCAGGTATTCCAGACCCAGCTTATCCAGACTGGCTTCATAAGCTGCTCGTGTCTCTTCATAGCCTAAATCTGCATTCCACACTTTGGACGTGACGAACAGTTCTTCTCTGGACAGATTATTTTCCTGAAGGGCTTCCTGAATAGCCTGCCCTACACTGCTTTCATTCGCATAGATTGCAGCTGTATCTATACTGCGGTAGCCATGCTTCACAGCAGCCTTTATAGCATCGACCAGCTCCGAACCTTCCTCCACTTTAAATACCCCGATGCCAAACCAAGGCATACGAACTCCGTTGTTTAACAATGTTGTGCTTTGTAAGTTTTGTGTCATTTTGTATCTTCCTCTCTATTTTTTAAAAGCTTTAACCTGCAATGGTGGTTGTATCCCTTTTTTCGAGCATACGACTCCAGCCTGTGAGCAGAACAGCAACGAAAACCATAATGCTCCCGATCCAGGCTGTATGAATGAGACCGAGTGAATCCGTTACAATCCCGCCTACATAAGCTCCGATGGCTATCCCTGCGTTGAAAGCAGCAATATTAACAGCAGAGGCAACATCGACAGCTTTGGGTGCAAACCGTTCGGCTAACATGACTACATATACCTGTAACCCGGGCACGTTCATAAACGCAAGCAATCCCATAAAGAAGATCGTAATCAGTCCTGCCGTTTTAAAAGGTGCCGTGAACAACAGGAGAAAAAGGATCACTGCTTGAATCAGAAACATGTAAAACAAAGCTGAAAGCGGCTTACGGTTTGCTGCTTTTCCGCCAATGACATTCCCGATGGCAATCGCAATTCCATACAGCAAAAGAATAAACGTTACCGTACTTTGCTGAAATCCGGTTATGTCGTGGAGTAATGGAGATAAATAAGTAAACACCACAAATGTGCCTCCATACCCCAAAGCTGTAATGATAAATGCAAGTAGCAAGCGACCATTGGTAACCAGTTTGACCTGCTCGCGGAAAGGAGTCTTGTTCCCTTTGCGCAGTGTAGATGGCAGCAGAATCAGATTGGCCATGAGTGCCACTACACCGACGACCACAATCGCCATAAATGCAGCCCGCCAACCCCATTGCTGCCCAATATAGGTACCCAAAGGTACACCTGTGACTGTGGCTACGGTCAACCCGGAGAACATAATGGAAATCGCACTCGCTCGACGATCATCCGGCACAAGATCGGCCGCGATGGTGGAACCGATGGACATGAACACCCCATGGGCGAACGCCGAGATCACACGTGCAATCAGCAGCAAGGCAATTCCACTAGAGACCGCAGCAAGGCTGTTACCTGCAATAAATATAATCATGATCCACAACAGCAACGTTTTACGGGGAACACTTGATGTTAATGAGGTCAAGACAGGTGCCCCGATGGTAACTCCTAATGCATACAGCGTTACAGTTAGTGCGGACATCGTTACAGATATGTGCAAGTCTTCAGCAATGAGGGGAAGCAGTCCCACGCTGATGAACTCAGTTGTCCCAATCGCAAAGGCGCTTACGGCTAGAGCCAGTAATGGCCATATACTTCCTTTTGATTCTGGCGACATGTTTTTCCCTCCTATCTATAGAAATCTTCAACCAACAGATGTTATTATGAGTTATTCAAGCAATTATGAACAGTACGTACTTTTTAGTGATATAGGTACCAAAAAGTACCCTAAATAAAGTTCTTTTTGATTAAAACAGGCTGTTAAGGTATGTATAACAGAAAGCGATACACATGGAGGGATCGGCATTGGGGAAGAAAAAATACAATATCTCTGTTGAGGCGACGTTAGAGGTGATCGGGGGGAAATGGAAATGCGTGATTTTGTGTCATTTGACACATGGAAAGATGCGGACAAGCGAATTAAAACGGATGATGCCTTCCATAACACAAAAAATGCTGACTCAGCAGCTTCGTGAATTAGAGGAAGACGGCATTGTCAATCGGATTAGCTATAATCAGGTTCCACCCAAAGTGGAGTACGAGCTTAGTGAATATGGATGTAGTCTGAAAAGCATTTTAGATTCTCTTTGTGCCTGGGGAGAAAGACATATCATCAAAGAATATGGGGATAAATCTGCGGTTTTGGAAGATAACATTCTGAATAAGCTGTAAAGCCAAAAAGAGCGCCTGCAATACATCAGCAGGCGCTTCCTCTCTCTAAATTCCAAGGGTTACCAATTCGATTTCATTTTATTTTGTGAAATCAATAACCATACGTCCTTGGATTTTGCCCTGCTCCATTTCCTCGAAGATCTCATTAATGTCTTCGAGCGGACGTTTTTGTACAAGAGGGACGACTTTACCTTCTGCAGCGAACTGGAACGCTTCTTTAAGGTCTTCACGAGTGCCGACCAAGGAGCCAATAACTTGAATGCCGTCCAGAACCAGACGAGGAATGTCCAGATCCATCTTATCGGTTGGAAGACCTACAGCTACAACACGCGCGCCAGCTTTTACAACGTCGATGGCCTGGTTGAAAGGTGTTTTGGCAACAGCAGTAACCACGGTTGCATCCAGACCAGCACCGTTTGTTAATTCCTTGGCACGAGCGACCGGATCTTCTTTCATGCTGTTAACGATATAGTCAGCACCAATTTGTTTGGCCAGTTCTAGTTTTTCATCACTGATGTCAAAGGCTACAACTTTAGCATTGAATACATTTTTGGCATATTGCACCGCCAGGTTACCCAAGCCGCCAATGCCGAAGATACCGATCCATTGGCCTGGTTTGATTTCACTTACTTTAACTGCTTTATATGTTGTAACCCCTGCACAAGTTACACTACTTGCAGCGGCAGGATCAAGACTATCTGGTACCTTGACCGCGTAGTCAGCTGTGACAATACATTGCTCTGCCATTGCACCGTCTACCGTATATCCGGCATTTTTAACTTCACGACACAGCGTTTCCCGCCCAGTTAGGCAATATTCACAATGACCGCAGCTTTCGAACATCCAGGCAATACTTACGCGATCACCAATTTTAAGACTGGTTACTCCTTCACCTAATTCAATGACTTTTCCAATACCTTCATGCCCTAGAACTCTGCCTGTGACATCACCGAAATCTGCATTTTTCACATGTAAATCTGTGTGGCAAACTCCGCAGTATTCAACTTGGACTAACGCTTCTCCATGCTTCAAGGAACGCAAAGGTCTCTCTTCTATACTGACTTTCTTGTCTTTTGTAACAATTGCTGCTTTCATGTAGATCTCTCCTTTAAATAGATATGGAATTATTTTGTAATGTACACTCATTATTATAGTAATTTTTGCCCAAAAAGGACAAATATAAATCTAACTTAAAACTATTTAATCCAAAAACGCTTCTTTCTAAGTCCTTGGACCCTTGTAGGAACTTTGTACAATAATTTACAATGTAAAAAGTTTCACATATTCTATTTTGGAAGAAGGATAAAGAAACATGAAAAAAAACTGGAAAGGTTGCCTGTTCAGCATATTTGCCATTATCTTGGCTGTATCGGTAACAGGATGCAATTCACAGCCCGCCATTTCTAGTACCACTAGCACTTCATCCTCATCAGTTAACAACGCTCATGCAGTTGTTCAGAAAGGCCCACACTGGTCCTATGAAGGAGATCAGGGACCGGAACATTGGGGAGAGCTGGAAAAAGATTTTGTTGCTTGTGGTAACGGCCACGAACAATCTCCTGTCAATATAGAGCATACCCATCTGGAAGCATCGCAAACACAGCAACCGCTGCAAGTTCATTACACTAAAACGAAAGCATCCATTTTGAATAATGGGCACACTGTGCAAATCAATGTTGCCGATGCCAGCAATAACATCATGCTGGACGGTACTAAATTCACTTTAAAGCAGTTTCACTTTCACCACCCGAGCGAACATCAAATTGATGGTAAAAATGCTGAAATGGAGCTTCATTTTGTCCATCAAAGCAACAACGGAAGCACAGCTGTCTTAGGGGTCCTTATCCAAAGTGGCAAAGAAAACAAGGCTTTCAACCGCATTTGGTCCAAACTGCCGAAGGATATTTCCCAAGAAGCGGCTCTGGATGAAGAAATAAATCTCGCTGCGCTGCTGCCAAAAGACCTGCACTCCGTTCGCTACAACGGATCGCTGACTACCCCGCCATGCACAGAACATGTAAATTGGACAGTGCTGGAGCAGCCTATTGAATTGTCCGCAGACCAAATCAACCAGTTTGCTGCCATTTTCCCCGATAACCATCGTCCTGTACAACAACTGGGAACCCGGGAACTGACTGCTGATAAATAATAAAATAAAGTGCCGTAAGATGTAAGGTGCATTCTATATTTGAATACCAAAATAAGACCCCTCTGTTCAATCTAGTTAGAGGGGTCTTTTCGGTATTAAATTTACTACTCATTACAAGCGCACCAGTTCCTCCACCTTCACTGGCTGACCTGTACGCATAGAGCGGTTGGCGGCGATGCCTGTTAAAATGGACCATGCACCATCGATATGTGAGGCCGCACGATGAAACCGATCCTCTGCCGGCTTATCAAAAATATCCCACAGCATAACTGGATCTCCTCCGCCATGACCACCTACGCCTTCTTCTACCTCGACCTCATAAGGTGCTGCAAAGTGGGGATAGATGGTGATAGTCTTCTCTTTTAGCGCACCCTCATCTGCCTTGCTGCCACCGGAATTAACATAGGATTGCTCGGATACCCGAACCTCCATCCGTCCCTTCGTGCCATTAAATACGATGATAAAGCCCTCCCAAGGCATGTAAGCATTCAGCGAATAGTTCATCACCGTCTTGTTCTCATACTTCACCATGACACTCAGCGTATCTTCAATGCTGATATTGTCGCCAAATACGCTTTGATCCCGCACATAACCATCCTCATGCTCAGCGTCCAGATACATGCTTTTTAGATGCTCGTTACGGTCCAGGTGTAGCGCGAAAGGGTCATTTTCCGCTGCCTTGCTGCCGTAAGCCCGTTGATAAAACTCCGTCACGCCACGCTGCTCCGCATTTTCCCGGCCGTAAAATTTCAGATCTCCCATCGCATACACCGTCTCCGGTTTCGAGCCAAGCCAGAAGTTCATCAGATCAAAATGATGCGTCGATTTATGCACTAGCAGACCACCGCTATTGCGCTTGTCCCGGTGCCACCGACGGAAATAATCTGCGCCATGCTGTGTATTCAGCAACCACTCGAAATTGACTGACAGCACCTCTCCGAGCGTTCCGTCCATAATAATCTCGCGGATTTTCGTATTATGCGGCGCATAGCGGTAGTTAAAGGTGACGCGCAGCTTCCGTCCCGTGCGGTCTATGGCATCCAGAATGTCTTGGCATTTGTCCTCATCCACCGTCATCGGCTTCTCAGAAATGACATCACAGCCCAGCTCCATCGCCCGAATAATATACCGATGATGTACCCGGTCAATGGTCGTGACAATGACGATATCCGGCTTCGTTTCCGCGATCATCCGATCAAACTCGTGTGCTTTATAGGTCGCAATCGGCTCATGCTCGTATTTCTCCTGTAACAGCTGATTGGCATAATCCATTCTCGTCTGATTGACGTCACAGAACGCGATCAGCTCCGAGGTATCTTTGAAAACGGTAACAACTTCACCGTAAAAAAATTCGGCTCTTCCTCCGGTACCCACAAGCGCATATTTGATTTTAGCCAATTGGCTCACACCCTTTACATGAATTGCTTTTATTTTATAGTATAAGAAAGAGCGAAATCTTCGCTTTTATTATGATTTTTCCCAAAAAATAAACATATATTATCCTTATGTATTCTTTCATTAAAGGAGACTATCGATATGATCGCTACACCCCGCTTTGCCATTGAGCAAGCGCTACGGACGGTGCCATTCAGCATGTCCGCCGACCATGTCCACCAAGCGCACGAAATCTATTATTTGCTGGCAGGAGAGCGCTACTACTACATTAATCAGCGGGTATACGCGCTCCAGAAGGGCGATCTGATTTGGATTAGCAAACATGATTTTCACCGTACAAGTAACAAGGGTAGCGGTAGCCATGAACGGATTTTGATTAACTTTGATGAAGAATTTGCAGCCTCGCCAATGACTGTCTCTCCCTCCAGCGATCAGAACCAGCCTCTTCTGCCAGAAAAAAGCTTTCTGCTTCGCCCCTCCGCGGAAGAACAATGCGAGCTGGAGCATCTATTCCAGCAAATGCTGGATGAATACTACCAAGAACATGCCTACCGCCAACTATATCTCCAAAGCTTGCTACTCCAGCTCCTTATCCGCATCCGGCGCATACAATCGGCCACTGCCGATACCATTGCACCGGAACGTAGCGAAAAGCAGCAACGCGTGTACTCAGTCATCGCATACCTGCATGCTCATTATGCCGAGAGCCTGTCACTAGATCAGCTGGCTGAGCATTTTTATATTAGCAGCACGTATTTGTGCCGTATTTTCAAGCAGACAACAGGTTTTACCTTAGTAGAATATCTTCAAGATGTGCGGGTCCAGCAGGCTCGTGTGTACTTGAGAGAAACAAACTGGAAAGTGACTTCCATTGCTGAAAAAACGGGTTTTGACAGCATCGCTCACTTTGGTCGTGTATTCAAGCACCTTACCGGACACACCCCGCTACAGTACCGAAAAAAATACAAAAAGGAGTAGCCATACGAAAAATCGGCATCTCCTGTTCCAAAGGTTCTCGGAGTTTTAAAACCCGAAGGGTTGGTGTAATCCAAAATGTGCGTTACATCTCCCTTTACATTACGATAATAGCTGTTACTATAGAGCCATGATCCCTTACTGATTTCAATCAGTAAGGGATTTGGAGCGGAATACCCATTTGATGTATACCATGTTTCATGATCTTCCCATTTGAGTCCTATCAAAGTCATGTGGAGTGCGTAGCTCGGATGGACTTTATCGGAAAAGGCTGAAAACCAAAACTTGTGATGGTTTTCAGCCTTTTCACACCGTCTTTTGATTAGACACACTCCCGGGCATTACGTCAAAAGCTATATGCAGGTCTTCAAGCCGGAATATGTGCATAGCTCGACCGCAGAGACGCTTTGAACGCTACTTTTTTCAATGCGAGAGGATCATGCGGCTCTTGTTTTATAAATTCAGTCCACTTAAAGCGGCTGGGAGGTATAAATATGCTAAAAACGATATTAGTTGTAGACGACGATGAAGAAATCGTAAAACTCATCACAAAGAGTTTAAGATACGAGCAATTTGCAATAATTTCGGCATATTCTGGGAAAGAAGCCTTATCTGCATTGGAAGAAAATCACATTGATTTCATCGTTCTTGATATAGTGATGCCTGATATGGATGGACTTGATGTCTGCAGAAGTATCCGAAACTCTTATAATGTTCCAATTTTGTTTTTAAGTGCGCGTGATAAGGACATTGATAAAATCGTCGGGCTCGAAATAGGAGCAGACGATTACATGACCAAACCTTTCAGTATTCAGGAGCTTGTCTCCAGGATAAAGGCTCACTTCAGAAAAGTGGACAGGCTTTTTAAAGAGTGGGATGAACTTAGTCCCAGTAACGAAAAGGCGGATTCTCCGCTCATTTTGAACGATAAGACGTTTGAAGCATTCCTGAATAGCAGGAAGCTCGACTTATCAACGAAGGAATTTCAGATTCTGTCTATCCTCATGCGCCACCCCAATAATGTATTGACTCGTGAGCAGATATATGAAAACGTCTGGGGAGACGAATACGGAGAAATAAATACCGTAACGGTTCATATAAAAAATATCCGTAAGAAACTTGGTCCTGAATATGACTTTATTAAAACAATATGGGGCATAGGATATAAATACACGGAAAGAGAGCAATAGTATGAAACTGAAAATAAAGCTTCCTCTTTTGTTCCTGCTGATGTTTATAATATTCATGTTTTCGATTGGAATGTACCTGAAGCTTGTCTTTGCAGTATATTCCCCTATACGCAGTTCATTGCTGGACTCGCGATATATAGCATTACTCCTGCCCATATTTGCAATTGCCTGTTTCATATTTATTATTCTAATTATCTATATTCATTTTTGCATAGAGAAACCCATTCAGCTTCTGAATACCAGGCTTGAAGAAGTAAATATTGTACATCCACTGCCTCCGCTAGCTCTGAGAAGTAATGACGAGATCGGAGAACTTTATAAACACTTCAATAAGATGGAGCACCGGCTTCAACTCGCCCACAAAGAGCAGATCGATATGATCGCGGCAATTGCCCACGACTTGAAAACACCCTTGACATCTATTAATGGTTTTACTGAACTGCTGGCTACGCACAAGGATTTACCAGAAACTGAAAAGCAGGAATATTATGATTTGATTCAAAAGAAGTCAGGATATATGGTTGAACTCATCAATGATTTTTCCAGCTTCACCAAAGAAAAACTGGAGTTGGAATCTATGGTAGCTACACCTGTAAAAGCATCAAAATTATTTGAAAACATTGCCCTTGAATATGAGTATGAGTTGGCAGGACTTGACAACGAGCTTACTTGCCGCCATTCATTTACGGAAAATATATTGCTGATGGTCAATGAACCGATGATACGTCGGGTTTTCGGTAACCTCTTTAGCAATGCTGTAAGATATGGAGGGAAAAATAAGCTGAAAGTGTATATGACCGGATACCCGCTAGGACAGTATGCCTTTTTTCAAATCGAGGATAATGGAATTGGAGTGCCGGAAAAGGATATATCTTCTCTGTTCCTCAAATTTTTCACTGTGGATAAATCGCGGCAAATCCAAAAGGGCGGACTGGGGCTGGGGCTTGCAAGCTGTAAATCCATTATTGAACATCATAGGGGCGAAATTTGCGCCTACCCTTCCGAATATGGCGGTTTGGGGATAAGATTCAGCCTTCCCTTGGCCGCACAACACTGATTTTATTTGTGCACATTTTCTTTTTACTACAGGAGATAAAGGCTGCTGCCAGCTGTGAACACCCAGGCAGCAGCCTTTTTTATTTTTTCAGTGTTTTATAATTTTTTATATTCTCTTTATAAACATTTATTTTTCTTTTAACGAAGCTTTATCTTTGTGTTGTAAAAATTACTTGTAGTAAAAAAACTACAATAACTAGAACTGGAAAAGGAGGATGTTACAATGTCAATTGAGTTCAGCCGTTGGCCCAATCACTACATGATGTCATACCAAGTCACCAAAGCTTTAGGTATGGCAAGCCTCGGTGCTACGGATGTCACCGAGATCTACGAGGCCTGCAAAAAAATCGACCCCGATGACAAAGATACGTGGCACAGGGAATGGCTCATAACGGCTCAGGCATTGGAAAAACACGGCAAGGAGGCCGAAACGGCTGGAAACTGGTATACAGCACGAAACTGCTACATTCGTGCCTGCAATTACTACAGAATTGCGGAATATGCGGTGATGGATGATGACACCGAGAAAATCCGTGTATTTAAGAAAGTAAATGAACTCTTCGAAGCTGCCGGAAAGTACTTCGATGTCCAACCGGAGAAGATCCAAGTCGATTACGAAGGTGTCAAGCTGGATGGTTACTTCTTCTCCCCTTCCTGGATAAAAGGTCCGAAGCCGACCCTTTTTGCTCTCAACGGTGGCGACGAGTGGTCAATTGAAAACTATTTCTGGCTAGGTCCCGCTTTTATTTCGTGTGGATATAACTTTCTGGTCTATGACCAGCCTGGCACCGGCCTCTCGCTGTACGAAAAGGGAAAAGGAAGACGAGCGGACAGTGAGGCTTTCCATTCCCGAGCAATCGACTTTCTTCTAACGCGGCCGGAAGTCGATCCCGATAAGATTATCGTGCACGGTGAGAGTTTTGCGGCTTACGACTCTTTGCGATTCGCTTCGTTCGATCACAGGATTGCTGCCGTCATCTCCGACGGTGGTACGCACGCCTTTGATTGGGATGCAATGCTTAAATGGATGCCACCGAGTCTGGCCGCACATGGCATGAGAATTCTGGGGGCAAAAAGCTTGGAGGACTTTGCGGGTAATCCGCGTTTTGCCTATGATCTTGAGGGCGTGCTCCACCAGATAGAATGTCCGCTTCTTGTAATGCACGGAGCGGAAGAGATATTGGTTCAGCCAAATCCGCTGACACAAGCCTTGAAAAATTATGAGCAAGCGGGCTCGAAAAACAAGACGTTCTTCCCGATAGAGGATAGACGACTTGGCGGATTAGAACACTGTCAGGTAGACAACATCAACGTGCTGCATGAGGTAGCGCTGAATTGGCTCTGCTCAATTGGGCTTGGGCCAGCCGCACCTCGCCCTGAGTGATTGCCAAGACGTCATAACGTAAAAGTCTATTTCACTCGCATTCTCCTTTCATAGTTTTGAATATGAGTCAATCGTTTCTTCTGTTGTGTCTAGATTATCAAATAGTACAGAAGAAATTTCAATGGACTGGCGTAGATAGTATGTTGATGACGTAAACAGCATGAAATACGAGTACATTTCCGTCCGGACAACTAAAAGAGGGTGTCGCAATCAGCTGTAAATTAGCTGTTTCGCGGACCCTCCATTCATTTGGGCATGCCTCTCTGATGATTCATAATATTCACTGCAATACATCATCTGAGTATACCTCAAGCAAAATATTAATATAATTTCTGCTCACTGGAAGATTGGTAATCTCATGACCATTAAAAATATCGACGTTCCTTGCTTGTTTATAAGGCCCCCACAGCGCTTGATGCTTTTTCGGCATCTAGTCACCTTCCTCCCCGGTCACGGGTCATCCCGTGCCTACTTGACCGCCTTGGATATGATCTGATTCAACTTTTCAATGGTTGCCGCAGCATCCTGCTTGCCCAAGAACATCAGGTCGATGGTCTCCGTGATATCCGAGTTCAACCCCGGCACCTGAGCATCAAAGGCCAATGCAGATCCATGAGCATGCCCTATGTTACGTCCCTCGGTCAAATAGCTTGAATGCTCAATGGTCGCCTTTTTCATAATGCTCTCATCTGCGGCAGCAAGCGTACCCATGGCATTCCCACCTTCAACCAGCCGCGCCTCCTGCCCCTTCACAGAGACGTAGAATGCTGCCAGCTTCATGGCCTCTTGCACATGCGGACTATTTTTATTTACAGCTACATAGGCAACCGGAATGGCAACGGGCTCATTCTTTCCGCTATCGGATGGCCAGTAGATATAATCAAAGTCGAGGCTTTTATTTTGATTAAACAAGGGCTCCAGCCATCTTCCCGCCGCCAGCATACCGACTTGATTGGACATGAACATCGCGTCAGCCCCTTGCCCTTTGGGAAGTGATCCGAGATATACGGCATTTCCCCTTTTCACCATATCGTACATAAAACTGAAGGCTTCCTTGCCCTTTTCATTGTGGTCCAGCACATATTTGCCTTGTTCATCAAAAATCTGACCGCCATTCGACCACACCCATGAATACCAGTGAGCCCACCAGTTTTCCGCAATATAACCCTGTTTTCCGGCTGCCTTCAGCTTGGAAGTAGCCTCCTCAAAGGCATCCCAGTTCCACTTGCCTTCGTCATAGTATTCTTGCGGCGTCTTCACGCCTGCTTCCTTGAATACCTTTTTGTTGTAATACATGACCATCGGGTTTGAGTCGGGAGTGACCCCATAGATTTCCCCATCACGCTTTGCCGGTCCCCACAATCCTTCTGGAAAATCCTCAGCCTTCACATCACTTGCATCACTTTTTAAAAACTCACCCAAAGGCTGTACCTGCTTCGCCCCGATCAAACGCGCAATCGTCGGTTCATACGAATAAAACACATCCGGTCCGCGACTTCCCTGAAGCTGTGTCAACAGCTTTTGCTCATATTGGTCTCCCGGTACAGGCACCAGCTTAACCTCGATATTCGGGTTTTCCTTTTCAAATGCATCGAGTGCCCGCTGATACACCTTTACCTCCGCAGGATTACCCCAAACCTGCATCGTAAGCCGCACTTTTTGCCCGTCTGTGTTCTCTATTTTGGGAGAGGTACTGCATGCCGCTGCAAGTAAAAACAGAACGATGAGGAAAAATCCAATCTTTATCCAGCTCATGTAATCGTCCACTTTAACCGCCTCCTGTAGCTTCACTTGGTTGTATGCCTTCCTATTTTAAAACGCTTACAAAACTTCCCTATCATCATATGTAGAAGGGTGAGACACGATATCCCCATTTTCATTTTCATATAAATTTTCTCTTTTGGAGGACTCTGATATGACAGCGATCAAGGGAAAGTAAAGGCTGCACAACAAAAAAAGAAGAATGCAGATCACCTGCTTCCTTCTTTCGTATTCCTTGAGCTATAATTCAGTTTTCTAAATCTTTATTAGCATCTTTTCAAAAGTATTATAGCCGTTCGTTTCGCCTATATACGTATAACCGCATTGTCTGTAAAACTCGCTAAGCTTGTCATTGCCCGCAATACAGTCTAAACGGATTCGGTCCTTGCCTGTGAAGTGGATACCTTGTTCAATCCATTGCATCAGCTCACGGCCTAGACCCTTCCCGGTGCTATCGCGATCCACAACCAAACGATGCAGATATACTGAGGTTCCTCCCTCAGAATCCGTTTCGTCTAATCCCCACAACTTACAGTCCCATGCACTGGGCTGCTGCTGCAAGATCACTGCGCCTGCCAAGCCATGATCCTCTGATGCTCGGAAAATAACCACTTCTCCGCGTGCAATAGCGCCGCCCAGGTTGTGATCATCTTTTCCTTTTAGTAAGCGTCCCCATTGGGTGGAGCCTTTGCTGTGCAGCCATCTGGCCGTCTTCAAAATTAACTCCTGCACCTCAGCCTGATCTTCAGCACTTGCTTGAAAAGCCATTAATCCTGGTTTGACGGATGATTCGACAATATTCATTGATGTCATGCTGCACCTCAACTCTCAAATTTTCCTTATGTATAAAATATAGCATAAAAAATGAGCGTCTGATGATCTGGCGGAGCACCTATGATAACAGTGCCAGTGGTCTGGCAAATGTCGTTCAGAATCTACTGCTTTCAAGCAGAGAGCTTCTTTTCCATTCTCTCCACACCATAAAGATCAAAAAGGGTATGCCGATACAGGCCAGTACTGGGGTTACGGGAAACCCAACCGGCTCGTTGATTCTAGCGGAAATGACTTTGGCCAGCATTAACAGACCGCCCCCCCAAAAGACGGAGCCCAAAATGAGAAGCCGTGGACGGTTTCCGATCATACAACGCATGAAATAAGGCACAATAAGTCCTATATATCCGATGGTACCACATGCCCACACAGTAACGGCGGTCAACACAATCGCAAATGGAAGGTATAACGGACTTAGCTGCTTGGGGAATGCAAACACAGATCCCGCAACGAGAATTGTAAGCAATGCAAGCCAAAACGTGAATGATCCTTCTCTTATTCCCCAACCTCCCTGAGAGATTGCCCACTCTTGCTGATATCCTCCATATTCTCCAAGTAACATAATAAATCCCGACGCTGAACGAAGGACAACATCAATAATGACACCAATTATGAATAAATGAACTCCCGCAGACCGTCCTCGAATGAAACGGATTTTATTCAATGTAAATACAATGAATCCCCCAAATACTGCTCCTGCAATACAAAGAGCCATACTACCAAAGGAATCTATGTCCATCCCAAGTAAAAGGACAACACATAGCCCTACCATTGCCCCAGGCATAAGTCCGGTTAAGGTTGGTGATGCAAAGCGATTAGCTGTTCGTAATTGTAAAAGAGTGCCTGAAACAGCCAGACATCCACCAAGCAACAACATATCCAATGCAAATGGCATACGAATTTGATATACAACTTCCTTTAATGTGGGATCGGGATTTGAAGAAAAAAGCACTTCCAATACCTCTGTATAGCTGATAGGAAATATACCCGTGATTAGCGTTAGAAACAAACCAAGGATCAATAAAGCAAATCCTGTAAACAACGTCAAAACAATTCTTCGTGGGCGTAGTGGAGCTGCGTTCGGCTCAGCGGTGATCGTCCCACCTCCACATTCACCCACATGTATTTCTTGTTCACTCATCAGATTTAAAAGATCCCCTTTCCTCATTTACCATAAAATATGAATACTACTATACTCTTATCGGTCATTTATGGTGAAAAATGTAACCTTTCTAATCTTTTCAACCGATGATATCCGTATGAGAACAGTTGGAAAGGTTGTGAATGAGGTGCCAAGCCGTAATCCATATCTCCTCAAAAAGATATTTGGCATTAACAAAGAACGTATACTCATTTTCGCGCTGCTGCTGATCCCGGCTATCGCCGCCTTTATTGGAACACGGCCTATGCCTGCACAGTATATTTTGCAAGGAGAAATGCATCCGGTCAAAGATCTTGGCGTTCAGGGAAGCGTGTTTTTTGCGTCTGTTCAAACGGGTATTGCTAACAATCTCCTGGAGCGTTGGAATGTATATTCCAGTGAAAATGTATCCGGGGGTGCGATTAAGTTTGAACCCATTGCCCCTGATGAAGTGGACTCTTATTTGAAGGACCTTTCAGAGACGGACACGCTAAAATATTCTGCTATGCAAGCTGTACATGCAGCGACGGAATTAAGTGTAGACAGCGAAACAGGTGGTGATTCAACACCTTTCTCGAATCTTAGCAAATTGGAAGATGCTCGCTATGCGGAGCTATTGACTCATTTGCAGGATCTTGCAGGGAATTCCTTGGGTCTGATGACAGGCATCGGACTGTATGAGGAAGCCAATAACATCGACTTTTCAGATGGCGGACGTCACAAAATTGCAGGCACTGGCACGATGGAAGAATACGGGGATGTCGGATCGGTCGGTGGGCTGGAGCAAAAACTGCTGGGAGCCGAGGCGGCAAAGGTTGATCTATTTTTCGTACCGGCAGATTATGAATGGTATGGGGAGGAAGGCAACGAAGCAGAGGCTGCCCGAGTCCAAAAGGAACATGGACTCAAACTGCGCATTATCCCCGTAGAAACACTGGAGGATGCTATCGTGTATTTGAAGCAACTAGACTGGGAGGAAGTACATCTTGAATGAATCAGATTCCAAAGCATTTCCATCCAAGACAGCTGGCAGCGTACACCAAGCCTTGCTAGCGGTGGGCACTATAGGTGAATTTATTATCCTTATTTTTACGTTAGTGTATATTTACGCAAATGATTTTTATTATGATCATCTATACGAGTTGGAGCAAAAATTTACAGTCTTTAGCTTTGTTCTGTACTACATGTGTTTTGTAACCTATCTGATCTGGCTAGTTCAAGTACATAAAGCCATCCGGCAAAAACATTCCGATTATCCGATTCGTACCGTGGGAGCCATTGCTCGCATGATTCCTTTTATTAACTTGTGGGGATTCTCCAATACATTCACCCATATTTATAGGTACTTTGCGCTCCACCCCGAATTGGAGCGTAAAGCTCGTTATATTCAAAAGATGATTGTTCCGCTATATTTTGTCTGGTTTGGTGAAGGAATTATTAACCGGATTCTTATCTTACATTTCTCCCACATGGAATCGATGTCCATGTTGTTGGGAGCTATTATGCAAACCACCAGAATGGCCTTCTTTTACTGCATGACACGAATCATTCACAATAGTCTGGTTATGCTGAATAAAAAAGATGAAGAAGGATTGCATTAAAAAACGAGCTGGCCTCCACGGTCAGCTCGTTTCAATTTCTGGTAAAGTATATTACTTCATCCCCAGGATTTAATGCGTCTGTGAAGCAGGTACAATTCGGTATAATCCTGAAGTCTCGCCAGCCGCGGGACGTACTTCCTGGATGACCCAGCCTAATGAAAGTACCCGTTCTAGCCGATCATACTCAGCCTTCGTCAGTTCGGATGTAACGGCTTCGCTTCCTTCCTCCAGTGACAGCTCAGGCTCCCGCCCGAACGCAACGGCAATCCACGAACGAATGCCCCGGATCGTATTGTACTTGATCTGATATCCGTCCGTTACCGCGCTGACAAACACCTCCGGTTCTTGGGACGCCAGCCCAGTGACAAGCTCTGTATAATCAAAATCGGATGGTCCGTCCGTTGGCAGCTCATTTTGCTGCACCCGACGGATTAATTCCTCTTGGGACCAGCCTAAAGAGCGTAATGATTCCAGCAAGAGCGCGTCCCATTGGGAAATACGTACTATTTTCGTCGATTCAGTCATCGTTTTTTACCTCCTTTGGGTCATGCACATCGTACAACCGATCTTAACCCTAACGGTTAACCGGGTATGCTACATAATGGCCGGGACTGATTTCTCTCAGCTCGGTCGCACTGTTGTTCTCCTTGTCCCATACTAATGAACCGTCTGGTTGGGCCAAGCCTCCCCCCAGTCCCTCACGCTCTCCGACTACTCTCGGATCAGGCACAGGGATGGAGGACAGCAGCGCCTGCGTATAAGGGTGAGCGGGCCGCTCATACAATTCATCTGCATCGGCTACTTCTACCAGTCGGCCATGGTACATCACACCGATTCGGTCTGAAATATGCCGCACCATCGACAAGTCATGGGCGATGAACAGGTACGTCAGCCCGAACTCCTGCTGGAGATCCTCCAGCGTGTTAATGACCTGCGCCTGGATGGACACATCGAGTGCCGAAATCGGCTCGTCACAGACGATGAACTCGGGGTTCACGGACAGAGCACGAGCGATGGAAATCCGCTGGCGCTGCCCGCCGCTGAACTCGTGCGAGTAGCGATACAGATGCTCCCGCTTCAGCCCTACCTTTTCAAGCAAAGCCACTACAGCATCCTTACGCTCACTCCCCTGATGCAATCTGTGAATATCCATCGGTTCACCGATCAGGTCAAGCACGTTCATACCCGGATTAAGAGAGGAATATGGGTCCTGAAAAATGCTCTGAATGCGCCGACGCAGCGGCTTGAGCTGTTTATCGTTCAGCTTGGAAATATCCTGGCCGTCAAAGAGTACCGTACCTTCTGTATAATCGTATAACCGTGTCAGACAGCGTCCAACCGTTGATTTGCCACTACCTGACTCACCGACCAGTCCGAACGTCTCGCCACGCTTGATTTGAAAGCTCACCCCATCCACCGCCTTGAGTACCTCAGAGCTACGCCCTAACAAATCCTTTGCGGTCACAAAATGCTTCTTAAGCTGGTGTACCTCTACCAATGGCTGATGCTCACTCAATACATTATTTGCTTCACTCACCGTTATTCCCCCCTTCCGTATGGCCCGCTTCGGGCGTCTCGTAGACTCCAGCAGGCCCTGCTTCCGGATCGTTCAACCAGCAGGCTGCTCGCTGATCCGGGCGCAGCTCTATCATCGGCGGCCGCTCCACACAGCGGGCAAACGCGTGCGGGCACCGTTCCATGAACGGACAGCCCGATGGCGGGTTCAGCAGGTCCGGCGGCGTGCCCTCAATCGGCACCAGCCGCTCTCGGAAGCCGTTCGTACGCTGGGGCACAGAACGCAGCAGGCCCTGCGTATACGGATGACCCGGACGATAGAAGATGTCGTCCACGCGCCCCTCCTCCATCACCATACCGCCGTACATGACGATGACACGGCTACACACCTGGGCGACGACGCCCAGGTCATGGGTGATCAGAGCAATCGACATGTCGGACTGCTGCTTCAACGTCTTGAGCAGCTCCAAGATTTGCGCCTGAATCGTCACGTCCAGCGCTGTAGTCGGCTCATCTGCAATCAGCAGCTCCGGGCTGCACGAGAGCGCCATGGCAATCATCACCCGCTGGCGCATCCCGCCGCTGAATTGATGCGGGTATTGGTTCATTCGGCGCTCCGGCTCGGTAATGCCTACTTGTCGCAGCAGTTCTACAGCTGCTTGCGTAGCCGCTTCCTTGCTCAGTCCTCGATGTCTGCGAATCACCTCGATCAGGTGATAGCCAACCTTTTTGACCGGATTCAGCGAGGTCATCGGGTCCTGAAAGACCATCGCAATCTGGTTTCCACGTATTTTGCGCCATTGCTTTTCCGTCAGAGCGGTCAGACTTTGTCCCCGATAACGGATATCGCCGTTCAGCCGCTTGCCCGGCGGGGCAATCATCGACATGATCGCTTTCGCTGTCACACTTTTGCCGCTGCCGGATTCTCCTACGATTCCTACCGTTTCTCCAGCATCAATATGAAAACTAACCCCTCGAACTGCCTGATTCTCCCCCTCACGAGTGAAAAACGAGACCTCCAGCTGTTCGACGGACAGTAGATGTTCTGTCATTGTGTTTTCGCTCCTTTCTGTCGCTCCTGGAGCCATTTGTAATGGGATGTACTATGAATCCTATGAAACCATGAATCATCGTTTTACTAATTTGGGTTCAAAGCCTACACGCAGCACATCCCCCAAAACATTAAAGCTCAACACAGTCAGTAAAATAAGCAGACCCGGGAATAATGCCATGTATGGGGCCTGTGCAATATATCCTTGGGCATTATTCAGCATACTGCCCCACGTAGCGTTCGGCAGCTGAACACCAAAGCCGAGGAAGCTCAGTGACGATTCCATCATAATGGCTGAAGCGATATTGTTCGTCGCCCCTACGATAATTACCGGAATCAGATTCGGTACAATGTGCTTCATAATAATACCAAACGTACTTTGTCCCGAAGCTTTGGCGTATAGTACATACTCCCGTTCACGCAACGTCATTGTTTCTGCACGGACCACCCGGGCAATGTTCATCCACATGAGCAAGGCGATAATGACAATAATATTGCCGACGCCCGGCTTCAAAAACACACTCAGCAGCAAAATAACCAAGAAAGACGGAATCGACATGATCAGCTCCAAAACCCGCATAAGCAGATTGTCGATCCATCCTCCGAAATATCCGCTCACAATACCTACCACTGCACCGATACTGGTCGCAATAATCATGGACGCGAAGCCTACCAGCAATGATACACGTCCACCGTACAGTGCTCTTGTAAAATAGTCCCGCCCATAATCATCCGTCCCAAACCAGTGGGCCGCTCCCGGTGGTTGGAGACGCTCCAGCACGTTCAACTTATTCGGGTCCTGCGGCGATAAAAATGCGAAAATCGCCCCTAACGAGAATACGATCAATAGTATGAGGGCGACGGCGCCCATTTTGCTCGTCATCAGCTCAATCCCGATGTTGCGCCATTTGCTCCGATTCATGAATTCACCTCGTTGATTTAATTCTCGGGTCCGCAATGCTGTACAAGATATCCGCAAGCAGATTACCCAGGATCAGCAGCAGAGCGGAAAATAAAGTAATCCCCATGATGACAGGATAATCCATCCCTTTCACCGCCGTCATGCCCAGCGAGCCAATGCCCGGCCAGGAAAATACCGTCTCCGTCACAATGGCTCCAGCCACCAGGTCCGCAACCGACATTCCGAGCAGCGTAATGATGGGCAGCAGCACATGCTTGAGCACATGTCGAAACAAAACCAGTCTTTTTCCAGACCCAAACGCGTATTGAATCTGCACATACTCTTCCTTGAGCTGCGTAATCGTGCTGGAACGGATGTACCTCACATACACAGACAGAAAGCCGAAGGCCAGTACAAAACATGGTAAAATTCCATGCTTGATCACATCCAGCACCGAGTCCGTACCGATGGTACGCATCCCTGTACTCGGAAGCCAATGCAGATAAATCGCAAACAAATAAATAAGTAAAATACCGAGCCAAAACAGCGGAACAGAAATCCCGATGTACGACATCAGATTAATGAGCTTGTCGATCCAGCGATTCCGATTCGCCGCAGCCGTCAAACCGAGTGGAATGGCAATCAGAACAGCCAGTATGATGGAGGCGCCCATCAACCCGGCTGTTGCCGGGAGACGATCGAGAATCTGATCCAGCACGGGCTGGTGATTAATTAGCGAGTAGCCGAGATCACCCGTTAGACTCTTTTTAAGCCATAATATGTACTGCACATAAGCGGGCTGGTCCAGCCCCAAGCTATGCCTCATTCGTTCAATGTCTTCCAGATGCATATTCGGTGTAACAAAAGAGAGAACCGGATCACCTGGGGCCAGCTTGATCAAGCCGAAGCAGACGATGGACACAAAAAATAGCATCGGTATAACTTGCAGCAACCTTCTGGCGATGAGTTGTCTCATACGTTTCCCTTCCCCTTGCTGTTTTCGAAAAAAATAAGCTGGTTAGCCCAGCTTATTTTTGAAAACCCTGTCTTATTTGTGATAAATTTTGGACAAATCCTCGAAAATCACGACCGGCTTCAGCACAGCCTGATCAATACCGCCATACTGCTTGTCGAAGGCTACAATAGTCTTGGTGTAAGCAATCGGATAGATGACAGCATCCTCAGCCAGCAGCTCTTGTACCTTTTTATAAATTTCTCCACGTTTAGTCGTATCCGACTCACCCGCGCCCTCTTCCAGCAGTTTATCCACTTCCTTATTCGAATAATGCGAATAGTTGGAGGATGATCCGGTGCTATACAAAATACGATATGCGTCAGGGTCATACCCCATGATGTAGCCGCTGATCGCCAGATCAAAGTCCTTGGCATTCGTATCGACGAACTTTTGCGACCATGCCGATGAATCCATGCTGTTCACGTCCAGCTGAACGCCTATGTCCTTTAACTTCTGCTGGATATAGAGTGCTTGTGCTTCCTGTACCTTGTTACCGCCCGGAATGATAATGCGCAGTTTCAGTCCTTCAGCTCCAGCCGATTTCAGCAGCTCTTTTGCTTTGTTCACATCATTATTAAAAAATGCAACGTCGTTCGTGTGATACAGTACGTCCTGTGTCAGAGCAGATTTTGCAGTGTCTGCATAATCCTTGGAGCCATAGGAAACTTGAATCAACTCATCCTGATTTAATGCATAAGAAAGCGCCTGACGCACTTCTTTTTTGTTCAGCTGCTTCGTATCACTGTTTTCATTAAACATCAGATAAGCCAAGCGACCTTCGCTGTAAGGGAAAATGTCAAACTTATCTGTTGCTTTAATGGTCTCCACATTTTGCGGATCGAGATAGTTTACATTAATCTCACCATTTTGAAGGGCCAAATTCGCAGCATTTGAATCTTTAACAATTCGGTATGTTACTGAATCCAGATGCGGCTTTCCGCCAACATAGTTATCGAACCGTTCGAGTGTAACGTACTCACCGGTTTTGTACTCTTTAAATTTGAAAGGACCTGATCCAACCGGAGAGTTGTTTTTTGTACTTTTCTCAATATCCGCTTCATTCTCGAAAATGTGCTTCGGAATCGGGGATACCTGTACCAGTGCTGCCTCAAAAGCAGGAGCTGGCTGAGGAAGCTTGAAATCCACCGTTGTATCATCAACCTTGCTCGCCTGAACCGGTTTGCCATTAACCATAAAATTACTTCTCAAAAAGCTGTGCTGCTTCTCATCCAAAATTTTGTTAATGGTGAAAACAACATCGTCAGCTGTCAGCTTCTCGCCATCATGCCAAGTCAGATCTTTTTTCAGTTTTAGTGTATAAGTCAGCTTGTCTGCTGAAGGAGTCAGACTGTCTGCTAAATAAAATGTCTTTTTGCCATTGTTCACCTGAAACAATGGTGCGAATATCGCCTGGTCTATCGTCAGACTTACCCGATCACCCGCATAGTTCGGATTCAGCACCACCGGATCAGCTTGTACGCCAATGATCAGGCTGCCGCCGTCTTTTGGCTGTCCGTTATCAGCTGTTGTGGTAGCTGTACCGGGTGTATTCCCATTCGTCTCAGACGTAGATCCAGAATTCCCGCCGGAGCATGCACTTACAACCAACATCAATACAATGAATACCAATACACCAGTCAAATTACGACGCATCGCTCTAGCCCCCGTGTCCTCTTAGTATGTAATAAATTTATTATAAATCGGAATAGTCGGATTTACAATCGGTCAAAAACTGTTTATTCCCCTTGTCATTAGCATTCCAGACATTATGTGATCGAATCTAGAAAAAAGACACCCGTTAAGAGTGTCTTCAGAATATCCACAAACTGATTAGTGCCAGGATGGCAGGCAGACCTTGCTTTAATAAAATAGACTTGTTGGCAGTTAATGCACCATATACCGCAGCCACTACCACACAAATGACAAAGAATAATTGGATTTGCCGCCCGATTACAGGTTCCGGATAGAACAAGCCCCACACCAATCCGGCTGCCAGAAATCCGTTATACAGCCCCTGATTTGCTGCCAGGGATTTGCTTGCTTCCGCCAGCTCCTTCGAGGTCCCGAACGTACGCATCGCCCGCGGAGTCGTCCACAGAAACATTTCCAATATTAGAATGTACACATGTTCCAGAGCTACAATTCCGACCAATATTGAACTAAGTAAGCTCAAGGTATGTTCCTCTTTTCCACATAAAGTTACTATGAGGTGATTTTTAGATCGATCCTCAAAAAGTATAGTTCATCTTCCAAAAACAGTAAAGAGACCGAACCTTAGGCCCGGCCTCATTTCTACATGAAGCCTTACATCGTTCTCGCGAAATCCAACAAAGCTTTGGACATGCTGTTGATCTCGTCCGTAGATGCATTCACTTGCTGAGTTAGGGCGGCTTGTGTCTGTGTCAGCGTAGACATGTTCCCGATATTGTGCAAAATCCGCTCGATGAGTGTCTTCATTTCGTCCAGACTGGTCTCGATATTTCCGGTCGCATCAGCACTGTGAATAGCGAGTTTTCTCACTTCATCTGCGACTACCGCAAAACCCCGCCCCTGCTCGCCCGCACGCGATGCCTCAATGGCAGCATTTAGACCCAGCAGATTCGTTTGATTTGCAATCTCTTTAATGAAGTTGGAAATGTTTTGTGTCTCTTCTGCACTGACTTTGGCTTGATTCGCTGCGTCTGTCGATTGCTCCTGAGCCGTAGCCAGCTCCTGCGCTTGGTTACTAACCGAATTAACACCATTCACCATTTCCGTAATGGAATCGGAGAGATGCTGGATCTTGAGCGTGAGTTCATCCGCAATAGCCTGCTTTTCCTTTTCTATTGTAATGTCACGAATGGTACCCGCAATCCGAATAGGCACTCCCTTGCTATCGCGCAATGTTTTTCCACTGCAATAATACCAGCGATGCTCACCATTCTTACGCACCAAACGACATTCCATTTCATAAGGTGTGCGCCCTGTATAATCATTTAAATGATCATTCAAAACTTTAATCGCCATTTCGGCGTCCTCAGGATACAGAATTGAAGCCCAACTGCTAAGCTTGCTTGGGAAATCTTGCTCATCCTTAAAGCCCAGCGTAGCTCGGAATTGCGGTGACCACCAAAATATACTATCCGGATTCTCAATGTCTCCTCCAATAATGTTTACATCGTAAGGAGCCTCCACCAAAACACGATTAATGAGATCGTATCTTGTAACCAATGCCTGAAGCTCCTCAGACTTAATCTTCTGATCGTGCACATCCAACAGAGCGCCTGCAATCCGAAGCGGCACTCCCTGCTGGTCACGGATCGTCGTTCCGGTAGCCCGGAACCAACGATATTCTCCATGCTTCAGCCTCAAACGATACTGTACGTCATAAGGGGTCTTTCCCGTAAAGTCCAGTAAATGATCAGACAATTCTGCCAAAGACCTGTCATAATCTTCGGGATGCAGCCGAGATGACCAGCTATCTAATACATTAGGGAAGTCCTTTTCGCTCTGATACCCCAGCATAGAACGGAATTCTTCTGACCATGTGAACGTATTACTTGGATTGACAGGATCACCGGCAATGACCTCCATGTCCCATAAGCCAATCTCTATAGCCTTGGTAACAAGCTTCAAACGGATATCAACATGTTGAGCATCATTTTTCATGGACTCTATCGCTTGGTTAACATTGTTTGCGATTTCTTGAACCTCAGGAGAAGCTGAGGAAACCTGTATTGCAGCAGAATAATCTTTTTGCTGTATTCTTTGTGAAAGTTTGCGGCTTTCTTCTACTAAAGGAGCAAGTGATTGAGACTCATTTTTCTTGAGAAACATATATGATCTTCCCTTCTAAGCCAATATATAAAACGGTATAATTTAATATCGGAATTTTATTAAGAATCATTATAATTAAATCTTTAATTACATAGGCATTAAGACTTATTTTTCATGTCCATATACCTATAATTCCATACAGAAAACATCGAAAAATGTCGAAAAAGGAAGAATTCTAACAAGTCTGGAAACAGAAAGAGCACCTTTGCATTACTGCGCAAAAGTGCTCTTTCTGTCAACTATTCAGTTCGTTATATCTTATTTAATTGAAGCAACGTATTCCTCGCCCTTTTCTTTATCATATTGGCCTTCCCATTTGGACATGACCACAGCGGCAAGCGAGTTACCTAATACATTAACTACCGTACGCGCCATATCCAGAATGCGATCAATACCAGCGATAAAAGCCAAACCCTCCAGCGGGAGGTTCACTGCTCCAAGCGTAGCGAGCAAAACGACAAAGGAAGCACCCGGCACACCTGCAATACCTTTGGAAGAAATAATTAATACTAGTACCAGCGTGATCTGTGTCGTGATTGGCAGATCAATACCATACATTTGGGCAATGAAAATCGCAGCCAGTGCCTGATACAGGGTGGAACCGTCCAGATTAAAAGAATACCCAATCGGAATGACAAAGGACGTAATTCCTTTAGGACATCCGAACTTCTCCATCTTCTCCATGATCTTAGGCAAAACACTTTCCGAACTGGCCGTCGAATATGCAAGCAACAGCTCACTTTTCAAAATTTTAATCATGGTCCAGAGACGGGTACCGCACAGCTTGGCGATAATTCCGAAAACAATCACAATGAACAGCGCCATGGAGCCGTACACCGACAAAACAAGCTTCAATAACGGCCATAATGAAGCCAACCCAAACTTGGCCACTGTCGTTCCAATCAGTGCAAATACTCCGAACGGAGCCAGGCGCATGACCTGATTGGTTACCCAGAACATGGCGTCGGCTACGCCTTCAAAGAAATTCAGCACAGGCTTGCCCTTGTCACCAATCGCCGCTACCCCTAGTCCAAACAGTACGGAGAAGAATATAATAGCGAGCATATCTCCCTCGCCCAGAGCTTGAATAACATTGGTAGGAACAATATGCACAATCGTATCTATAAAGCTATGGCCTGACTTCTCTGCAGTCTCCACATAGGAATGGATATCACTCTTCGCCAGGTGGGACATGTCCACGCCGTCACCAGGTCGAACCAGGTTGGCAACAAGCAGTCCGAACAGGATGGCGACTGTCGTTACAATCTCAAAGTACAGAATGGACTTTCCGCCAAGTTTACCTAGTTTTTTCATATCGCCCACGCCGGCAACGCCGATAATGAGCGTTGAGATCACAATAGGCACGACAATCATCTTGATCAAACGGATGAAAATATCGCCGATTGGCTTTAAGTAGACTTCCACCCCTGAATTGCCGTAAAATAAGGCACCAATAATAATACCTAAAGCCAGACCGATAAAGATTTGCATCGTCAAATTAATCTTTTTCACTTCGTGTCCCCCCCTGGCTGATTTGTATATTTTTGCAGTATGCTGTTCTTAATATTCAAATGATGTTATTTATACTACAATCTGATCTATAAAAACCGACAATTATCTACAGCTGCATTTATTTTTTTCTATAAATTCACAAACTTTAACGACGAGCCTGTGAATTTAGCTCACATTGCCTTTCTGACTGAATACCCAGGAGGTGAATATGAATGAAGTTGAACACGCTCCTTTTCCTGCTCATGCTTGTATTTGTACCGCTCGCAGGTGAGCTGAATATTCACCCGTTCGCTAATACATTCCGTCTCAGCTTTGGTACGCCTGTATTTTTTTTCTTTCTGTTATCTATTCGTCATATTCCGCCTGCATTATCGGGAGTGCTTGCAGGGATAGCGGTAGTCGCCTTTCGCATCTTACTCAATCATTACACTCAGTCCAGTCTTCTCTTCGAAGAGTTGCTGATCTTGCATGGCCCTACCTTTTTTTATTACATGGTCTACGGTCTGCTCTTCCAGCTCCTTAACATTAATGCTGAGCCTTACCGCGCACTCCGTGTGGGTATCCTCTCTGTAGGGATTGAGGTTGCCGCAAGTGTGTCGGAACTTAGCGTCCGGTGGAGTATTGACGGCGATTTCTGGGACATCATTAAGATCAGTAAAGTAGCTTTTATGGCTATGATCCGCAGCTTCTTCGTGCTTGGGTTTTATAATATGATTCGGTTAAATCAATCGGTCCAGCATGAAGAGGCACAAAGACAGCAGACGGAGCGAATTTTACTTCTTGTATCAGACTTGTATGAGGAGTCGGTCCAGTTAGGCAAAACGCTGTCACATGCAGAACAAATCACTCGTGAAAGCTACGAGCTGTACCGTGAACTGCAACAGGATGAATCTCTAAAGGATAGAGAACATTACGCCAGACAGGCACTTCGTATTTCCGGACAGGTTCACGAGATTAAAAAAGACAGCCAGCGGATTTTTGCTGGTTTGTCCAAGCTGATTGATGCCGAAAGCGGAGTGCATTACATGGCTTCTCAAGAGCTTGGGGAGCTCATCATCCGAACGAACAGCAAGTACGCCCAATCACTGGACAAGTCTATTCGTTTTACCCTAGATGTCGATCCTTTGTTGCCCAAGCTACATGTTTATACCGTTCTGACACTTATTAATAACCTGACAGCCAATGCGGTTGAAGCCATGAGGGACGACGGAAGGATTGACGTTTCTATTCGCTGTCTTCCGGGAAAAGAGGATATAGCTTCATTTAGTGTTACCGACAACGGTCCGGGTATTCCTCAGCGGAAACGGGAAATGGTCTTCACACCAGGGTATACGACCAAGTATGATGAGGAAGGACAACCGTCCACCGGTATGGGATTGTTTTATGTACGTGAGGTCGCGGAGAGCCTTGAAGGAACGATTGAACTACAACAGATTGAGGAAGAGAATACAGATAGATTACAGACCACTTTTAGAATTACATTGCCTTTACGGAAACTGACGGAGAAAGGAAGATAGCCCGGATGCGTTTTTATATTGTGGATGACGATCAAGGGATTCGTTCTATGCTGGCAGACATTATTGAAGACGAAGGTCTAGGGGAAGTCATCGGGGAAGCGGAGGATGGTTCCTATGTGAATAGCGGCCTGCTGGAGCTGAACCGGATTGATGTATTGCTAATTGACTTGCTGATGCCGCTTCGTGACGGCATTCAGACCGTGCGTGCACTCGGCGATCAATTCAGCGGCAAAATCATTATGATTTCTCGCATCGAATCCAAAAACATGATCGGCGAGGCGTACTCGCTCGGTATTGAATATTATGTGGCCAAGCCTTTGAATCGACTGGAGATTATTGCAGTTATTCATAAGGTGGCTGAGCGTCTGCGTATGCAGCAGTCGATTACGGATATCCAGCGGACGCTTCAAGGGTTGTCGATGTTCACATCGAATAACCCAACGGCAACGATTGAACCGACCCGAAACATCGTAACTTCCGGGCAGTTTCTGCTCTCCGAGATGGGAATGATCGGCGAAGCTGGGAGTATGGATTTGTTGGACATGCTGGAATTTCTGGACCAGTATGAGGAGGAAACAGGCAATCTGTCTCCCTATCTGTTCCCGCCGTTGAAGGATATATTTGCTAATGTAGCATCCAAACGGTTAGGGGCTTCAGCCTCAGCAGTAGAGCTGAGTAAGGAAATTAAAGCATCGGAGCAGCGTGTCCGCCGCGCTATTTTCCAGACGCTAAGCCATATAGTATCGCTCGGGTTGACTGACTATACCCATCCTAAATTTGAAAATTATGCATCCAAATTTTTTGACTTTACAGAAATCCGCAAAAAAATGCTGGAGCTACAAAACAATGTGGAGCCTTCACTGTCCCAAGCCCGCATTAATACGAAAAAGTTCGTACAGGTGCTCTATATGGAAGCAAAACGACTATTGCATTAAGAGAAAACGCACCTGCATCTCCTCATGTATCTATTACTCGGAGATAAAACAGGTGCCCATCGTTGATGATTAGATATCTCTTTAATCCAGACTCTTTCCCTGCCACTCCATAGCTTCCAAGAGATCTACACCATCGGACAGCAGACGTTTCAAGACATTCAGTTCTTCTGAGCTGTAACGATTTAAAAATTGAAATAACTGTTGCTGTACCTCAGCATGCAGTCGCTCATGTACAAGAAAGAGTTTTTTTCCCAACGGGGTTAGCCGAAAATAAATTTCTTTTTTGTTGTCGTTCAGCTGGGTTCTACGAATCCAGCCTTCCTTGAGCAGCTTGGTGCTGACTTTCGAAACGGTACCTTTGCTCAGCTCCATTCGTTGCGCTAAGGTTGTAACATTGATCGGCTCATGCTGCCCGATACAATCCATAACGTGTACATCCGTCATATTGAGCGAAGTCATTCCATCAAAGTGCTCGCGGATTTCTTCGAGAAAGGTCATGCTCTCTCTTTGCTGATGCTGCTCCCACTGATGATTCATCTTAATAAGCAAATCATAGACATGCTGAACCGATGTCGCCTTTTCCATACGAACAAGTAGTCACTCCTTTGGCATACTCCTCCTTTCATTATAGCTCACATTTGTTTCACAAGAAACAATATGGTCATGTTATGAACATACCCTTTCCCCTTTATACCAATGTGGCAATGCCTTCCTTAATCACACTCAATATATCCGTTTGTTTCATAGAAATGGCCCAAGCGATATACCCATCCGGACGGATGAGAACCGTATGCACATCTCTCCATCCCACGGGCACTTCCTCGGCTACGGCCTCCACATATGAAATATGTGAAAGTGAGCTATGGTGAAACTCATTCGATACCTCATTATCCTGTGCAAGATGGAGAAGTACAAAGCGGCCTTCATGAAGAAGATCGTAAGCATACGTTGTCATTCCGTCAGGCAAATGCAATTCAAAATCAGCAAACCGTTTCCCGTTCAGTGGATGCTGCGGTATATTGCTAGCCGCTGGATAGCATACATCCAGTGCACTAATCTGCTCTGCCATAGATTGATTAATTTCCGGATGGCGGAACCATTCCTCATGCAATTGGCGGTGTGCCAATACAGCAGGCGTAAAGTCCAATAAGCGGGTCTGAACCTCGGTATTCCGTAAGAACTGCGTATTAACCGGATAACGTTCGTCATGATAGCTACTCAGCAGCGTGTCTGGAGCCCAGCCACGAATCACTCCGGCCAGCTTCCATCCCAGATTTGCCGCCTCTTGCAAGCCAACATTCATTCCCTGTCCACCTGCCGGGAAGTGGATATGCGCAGCATCACCTGCTAGCAGGATTCTCCCTTTACGATAGGTCTGCGCCTGCCGCGTTGCATTCCCGAATCGAGATAACCAGCGAGGATTGGATACGCCAAGATCTGTACCGAGCAGATCATACAGTCCTGTCTGCACTTCTTCCAGCGTCACAGGTTCGTCCTTCGGAATCTCCATCATTCGCGGTGTAGTCAAAATAACCCGATAAATATCTGGATACACGGGGGCAATCATCACCCCACCTCGTTCACTATATTCGGAATGTACGCCACTTTCAGGCGGATTGGCTAACTCTACATCCGCCAATACAGCGGTCAGAGTCGTATCCGTGCCCGGAAAAGCAATCCCGGCTTGTTTACGCACGATACTCCCAGCCCCATCCGCTCCTACGACATAAGCAGCATTCATTACCGATACATTGGCTTGTGGTCCAGATGCGCATACACTCACCACCTCTACGCCCTGCTCGTGCTCTCGCACAGATACCACTTCCATGCCACGATGGACGACAACTCCCAGCTTGAGCGCATGCTCCTCGATCACTTGCTCTGTAATCACCTGTGGAATAAACAACGTATAATTAGAAGAACTATCAAGCACAGAAAAATCCAAGCGGGTATTCAGCATTGAAAAGTGACCCGTACGTATAGGTCTGCCGCACTTCATAAACCGCTCCTTCAATCCGCGCATATCAAACATCTCAAGCGTCCGTGGATGTAGCGTAAGCGCACGCGACTGACCACTAGGCTCCTCTAAACGTTCAATTACACATACGCTTACGCTTGCTAATGCCAACTCAGCAGCTAACCACATTCCAACAGGTCCGCCGCCTACTACAATCACTTCGTAATCCATGTTCACACCCCTATCTAAAATCTTTATTTCCACCACCTAATTGTTTCACACGAAACAATATATACATACAGAAAGCTCCCCTTAACATTTCCGCATGTACGAAACAACATATACATCCGTCGTTTATTGTTTCTATCGAAACAATATTATTGTAATTTAATCGAGAACAATTATCAACCACTTTATTAAAAACATTTCTACCCTTTACATTAAATCATGCATCCATTTACATTTTATAAAATATAATTGTATAATCGTTAAATGAGACTAAGCTAGAACAAACTCTCCATAGAAGGGATGATCATACATGTCGGATGCCAATCAATTATTCGGTCAAGCACTGGTTAAATCACTGGTCGGGGAACGTGGACATATTCGAGTAGCTCGGGCTTTACCAGACATTGACGTTGAGCTGGCAGGGAAGAAACATGCAGAAATGCCCTACAGCATTTATCAACTACTGAAGCATATGATTTACTGGCAGCAATTTATGCTGGAGCATTTGGAAGGACGGAAGCCCCAGCTTCCGGGCAATGTCATGGAAAGCTGGCCCGAAGAGACTGGACCGCAAAGCGAAGAGGCATGGCAGGCTGTCATTAACGAATTTTTACAGGGCGTAGATCAAGCTGTGCAGATTGCCGAAACCGCGCAACTGGATGATTCACTAGCTCATTTCCCAGGTGAAACGAAAGCAGGACTGCTGCGGAATATCGCTTCCCACAATTCATATCATTTGGGTGAAATCGTACTGCTACGCCGGATCTATGGAGCTTGGCCACCACCAGGAGGCGGCTTTCCAGCTTAAAGGCAACACCACCGCTCTAATCAAGATTCCTTCCATCCGCCGCTTCATACCTCCATCATTGCATTGGGATTTAGGCACCGCGAGGAACTCGCTCGCGTACCTTATATGGGAACCCGCTAACTCGACTTGAAGCCGTTCATCCGTAATCAAGTGCAATCCGAATAACGGTTCCCATGATGCAAGATCAAAGAGAGGTTTCGAGGTTATGGTGAGACACTTATACTTAAATCGTAATATCGCCTGTATGATCGTGATCAGCCTTATTGCTAACATGAGTGGAAGTATGATCCTTCCACTCTTTGCTATTTATGTAGAGCAATTCGGGATATCCGTACTCGGCATGAGCATTTTATTTTCTCTGTTTTATGTGGGGAGATTTCTTGGTGGAGGCTTGGCAGGACGAATTTATGAAAAGATTGGCGCAAAATGCTTGGGGTTGAGCTTGCTTATTGCTGAAATCGCTTGTATGCTCCTGTTTCCAATTGCAACAAGTTTCATCATTCTATCCATACTGAGACTCCTTCAGGGCTTGGTAGCTATAGGGCTAACCGTCTTTGTAAGAGTCACGATCAACCATATGAGCACCCTAGAGAATCGAGGTACGCTCAATGGATATATCAGCAGCAGTGAAGGCGCCGGTATGATTTTGGGGCCTCTTATGAGTGGAGCTATTGTTTCTTATTTTTCTTTATCCATTCCGTTTTATTTCGTTGCTATTTTCTCATGTATATCCTTCGTTGCCGTCTCCAGAATGACCTTCCCCAGTCTCTCCTCCAAACCTCAGCAACAGCACGTACCCCTTCATGAGTCGAAAAGAAAAACCATGCTAACGAAACAGCTACTGCTCTATTCCACCGTTCATTTTCTTGAAATGAGTGCATTCGCTATATTTTTAACGTACTTCTCCATATATGCAACCTACAAGCTCCATTGGAGCCCCGCAGAAATTAGCTTAGCTTTTACAATTATCGGCATATCGACCTTCATCTCAGCGCCCTTTATTGGCAAAATATCTGATCTACTTAAGGATCGCTTGATGCTTTGTATCCTCGGTCTATTGTTGATCATGGTGGAAATCATCTTATTTCTTCGGTTCACAGAACCGTGGATCGTATACTTAGGGATGTTCATCGGAGGTATAGGAGGAGCCAGCTATCTGGATTCCTTTTACTCACAACTAGGGGACGTTATTCCTGAGGAGAATAGAAGCTCATTTATCGGCAACGTCGTATCTTTGTCCGAATTGGGGGCCATTGTGTCTCCGATCATCGCAGGGGCACTCATGGAACGATTTAGCATCAACACTCCCTTTTACTACAATTTGATTTTGGTGTTGATTGCTATGATTATTCAATATGTCATTCGTTTCAAGTCGAAATCTATAAGAAAAAGGCCAATTGCTTAAGCAAGTGGCCTCCTTTCTTTCTCACAGCTCCAACTCAACTGCAACCCCAAAATGATCCGATACAACTGGTCCTGTTTTCCCGTTCAGTACAACGGTTGAGGATTGTACCTGTGCAGCCTTATTGGAGAAGATAAAGTCAATGCGGAGCGGCTCCGCATTACTTTCCCAGCCAGCAATAGCTTTAATCACCGTGTGGCCATCATCACGTACTGCTGCATTCGGATAGGTGTCCGACCAGCCGGATTGCAGTACATAGTCATATCCTTCTCCGCGCACTTCAGCCGCGTTGTTGAAATCACCCATCATGAACACAGGAGTCGGAGCAAAAGAATTTAGCACTTTGGTTGTACGATCCCATAGTCCACGGAAGGATTCTTCATCATTCCACCAGTTAAAATGTCCACTTACAAACCAGGCCTGCACTCCGTCCACCACAGTTTGAATACCGACAATTTTACGTGAGCGGTAGTTGTCATAATCCTGTAGCGAGGAAACATATTCGTTCACCGTAGCTGTAATCGGTGTTTTCGACAGAATCGCCAACCCCTCGTCGTATTTGGCAAAACCAACATGCGCGGGAGCCCACGTCCAATGATAGCTATCAGACAATAGCCCGTTCAGCACATAAGCATAGTTATCACGCTTAATGACAACTTCAGGATCTGCGCTATGGTAAGTGCCCAAATCGTCCGCTGACAAAGGAGCCTCTTCCATGGACTGGTTCACTTCCTGTAAAGCAATGACATCAAATTGCTGTTCATCAATAAAAGCAGCCAGTTGCTTTAGCTTATCGTGCTGGTTTTCTTCCATCCAAGCATGTGCATTTAAGGTTAACAACTTCAAAGTAATCACCTGTTGAGTATGTCTTGTATATCTGATTTAAGCACATCAGCCTTCGGTCCGTAAACCGCCTGCACCCCATTATCTACTTTTATCAAGCCCAAGGCACCCAGCGCTTTCCACGTTTTTTCGTCCCCAACGGCATCTGTATCCTTCACCGTCACACGCAGACGGGTCATGCAAGCGTCCACCTCGACAATGTTCTGCTCACCCCCAAGTGTCTTGATGATATCCGTAGCCAGTTGATTTTGAGTGGAAGTAGCTGCCACACCCTCTGTCTTCGTACTCCCTGCCTCGGAAGTCCCTTGGGGCTCCTCATCCGTATAGTTCCCCAGTCTTCCCGGCGTAGCCATTTGGAATTTACCGATCATAAAATAAGCGATAAAGTAGGTTGCTACCGCAAACACCACGCAAGTCAGCACGAAGTTAATAATATCCTGCACCAACCCCGCATTTATAGACAACGGCATTCGGGTCAGCAGTTCAATCATACCAAATGAATGTAAACGCAAATGTATGATGTCGGCCATTCCGAACGCAATACCGGTAAGAATAGCATAAACCACATACAGCACAGGCGCCACGAACATAAACATGAATTCCAGTGGCTCCGTTACCCCTGTTAAAAAGACAGCTGCGGCTGCCGAAAAGATCATCGACTTGTACTTGCCGCGTTTGTCTTTGTCTACACGGCGATACATAGCCACCGCTAGTCCCATAAGGATACCTGCCCCACCAATCATTTGTCCTACCTTGAAGCGGGCAGGCGTCACGCCTTCCAACAAGCTATTGTAGGCTGTCGGATCGGTACCACGAAGCGCACTCAGGTCACTTGCCCAAGCCAGCCACAGCGGGTCTTGCCCGGCAACGACACTTCCTGCCCCGGAACCTGTAAGCGTTGTGTAAACGCCTCCAAGTTGAGTATAGTTAATAGGGACGGTCAGCATATGATGAAGTCCAAAAGGAATCAGCAGTCTTTCCAGTGTACCATAGACAAATGGTGCTACAAAAGGAGCCGATTCTCCCGAAGTCGCCAACCAAATGCCGAACTGATTAATCCCCCCCTGGACAAATGGCCAGATGGCAGACATGATCAAACTTACGATGACAGACCATAAAATCACGACAAAAGGAACAAAACGTTTACCGTTAAAAAAGGCTAAAGCGTCCGGCAGCTTGCGGTAATTATAGTACTTGTTAAATACCACCGCCCCGACGAATCCGGAGATGATACCGACAAACACGCCCATGTTGAGTGCAGGTGCTCCTAAGACAGAGGTGAAATAACCACTGACCGGAATCGATGCACCGAAGAGTGTATGGGTGGTTGCTCCCTCCTGGGTTAACATCTTCGATGATACGCCCAAAATCGTCCCTGTTGAAATATTGATGAGAACAAAGGCAATTAAAGCCGCAAAAGCCCCGCCCGCCCGTTCCTTAGCCCAGGAACCACCTATCGCTACCGCAAATAGGATGTGTAAGTTATTGATAATACCCCAACCCAAATTTTCCATGACCCCGCCGACGGTCAACCAGAAATGAATATCGCCAGCCAACATCGCCACTACTTTACCAAGCGAAATCATAATCCCGGCCGCCGGCATAACAGCAACAACCACAAGCAGTGCCTTCCCAAGCTTTTGCCAAAAATCAAATGATAGAAGTTTTTTCATGCTCGTTCAGTCTCCATCCCTTATAGTATGTATAGCATGGGTAGTACTCAAAAAATATTATGCAATCGGTTGCACAATTATTATAATGATATCGCTTTCTATTAGCAATACCCTAATTGTAAATATCTTGGTTAATAATGATAGAAACACTCGAAAAAACCGCGAATTTGTTGATTTTCGAGCAATATCGTATGATAGAACATAATATTTCCTGCTTGAGATAGCAAAAGGAGACGAAGACGATGGCAGTAACCATCAAAGATGTCGCAAAACGTGCTAATGTTGCTACTTCCACCGTATCCCGCGTCATTCAAGATAGCCCCAAAATCAGCGAAGCTACCAAGGTACGTGTCCGTAAAGAAATGAAGGCGCTTGGCTATGAACCCAACTATTCAGCTCAGAGTCTGGCTAACCGAGTCACACAGTCGATAGGCATTATTATGCCTGAATCGGATGTGGCGATCTTTCAAAATCCTTTCTTTCCGGAAAGTCTTCGCGGGATCAGCGAATGGGTGAACGAGCACAACTATACACTGTCGATTGTCACAGGCAAAACGAATGATGAATTGCTATCCCGCGTAAAGCTGATGACCCGGACCGGACGCGTTGACGGCTACATTGTCCTGTACTCCAAGCAAAAGGATAGCATCGTGGAGTATCTTCACAAAGAAAAAATTCCCTATACCGTAATCGGCAAGCCTCAACAGTTTGTCAGCGAAACCACCCATGTAGACAACGACAACTACCAGGCTGCCAAGGATGTAGTCACTTATTTGACTGGGCTGAATCATCAGCGCATTGCTTATGTTGGCGGTGATCAGGAACACATCGTGAATCTTGAAAGACTCCGAGGCTACCAAGATGCGCTACGAGAGGTTGGCTTGCCTCTACCGAAGGAATACGTGGTCAGAGAGCCCTTTAATCTGGAGGACATGCGCGCGTTATTGCAGGCTACCCCGCCGCCTACTGCGATGATCGTTAGCGACGACCTTGTAGCCATGGCCGTACAGAAAATGCTTGCCCAGTTAGGCGTGTCCATGCCAGAGCAGTTATCCATGGTGAGCTTCAATAATCTAATGCTGGCTGAGCTGATGAATCCTCCTCTTACATCCGTGGATATTGATATCTTTACTCTGGGTTATCAGGCTGCCAAAAGCCTGATTGAAAAAATTGAGGACCCCAAGGAACTGACCAAACACATCATTGTGCCCCACCGAATCGTGGAGCGCAAATCCAGCCAGGTACTATGAATCTCTAAGAAATGGACAAGAACTGATTTTGTGGATATCCATAAAATCAGTTTTTTTGCGTTGACAGGGCAAACGGTTGCACTATATACTGAACTCGCTCATATATTGGTCTCGTTAAAACAACGATCTCATTTTCCGAGAGGGGTACGCACTCATGGTTTACAACCGATTATTTGACGTAGATAGTTGGAAGCTGACAACACACGCTCTACATAGCACACACATGCGATTACAGGAAAGCTTAACGTCCATAGGCAACGGTTATATGGGCATGCGCGGCAATTTCGAAGAAACGTATTCAGGGGATCATCATCAGGGAACTTATATCTCCGGTGTATGGTTCCCCGACAAAACAAAGGTCGGCTGGTGGAAAAACGGCTATCCTGAGTATTTTGGTAAGGTCATCAATGCCATGAACTTCATCGGCATCAATCTGATCGTAAACCAAGAGGAAGTAGACTTATTTACGGCACACATCAGCGATTTCGTGCAGGAGTTGGACATGAAACAGGGGATCCTGCGACGCACCTGCACCGTGAACGATCAGGTTCGTATCACTACGGAGCGTTTTCTGAGCATCACCACTCGTGAGCTATGCCTGATTGATTACCAAGCAACGAATATAAGTGAGCAACCTCTAACTATAGAGCTTGTCCCCTATTTGGACGGCAATACGAAGAATGAAGATACGAACTATGATGAGGTTTTTTGGCTGGAAGAGGCCCGAGAGGTTCAGGAACAATTCATCAGCCTGTCCACAACAACTATAGATAATCCCTTCGGTATTCCGCGCTTTACCGTAAACGCTACCATGGGTATTGTGACCAAGGGACAGGATCAGCAGACGACGGAAGAGGGCTTTTTGTATGCTGCTCGCCACTATCAATACAGCGTCGCTCCGGGCGACAGTATCCAGCTGCAAAAATTTGTGGCTGTTACCACTTCACGGGATATGGAAAAGGACGCACTGATTCCACAAGCTGAACGCATCGCCGTAGAAGCTGTGAACAAAGGCTACACTTCTCTTAAACAGGAGCATGTCGCAGCTTGGGCCCGACGTTGGGACAAAGCAGATGTAGAAATAGAGGGCGATACGGAGGCCCAACAGGGAATACGCTTTAACATTTTCCAGCTGTTCTCTACGTACTACGGTGAAGATGCCCGTCTGAACATTGGTCCCAAGGGTTTTACAGGTGAAAAATATGGCGGTGCCACCTATTGGGACACAGAAGCATATGCCGTACCTATGTACCTGGCGCTCGCAGACCCGGATGTAACCCGAAATCTGCTGCTGTACCGCTACCAACAACTTGAGGGTGCCAAGCATAACGCGACCCAGCAAGGACTTCGGGGTGCACTGTACCCTATGGTCACTTTTACGGGTGTGGAATGCCATAACGAATGGGAAATTACCTTCGAGGAAATTCATCGTAACGGTGCCATTGCCTATGCCATTTACAATTACACCAACTATACGGGTGACTTGACCTACCTGCATGACTACGGCGTAGATGTACTGGTCGAAATTAGCCGCTTCTGGGCCGACCGGGTTCATTTTTCCAAAAGTCAGCAGCAGTATATGATCCACGGGGTTACCGGGCCAAACGAGTACGAAAATAACGTCAATAACAACTGGTATACCAACACGCTGGCTGCATGGGTTTTGAAATATACATTATCGGTCTTGCCTCAAATTTCGACTGAGAAAGCGCAGCGCCTGGCAGTTACGGCTGATGAGCTTGCACATTGGCAGGATATCGTCACTCACATGTATTATCCCTATGATGAGGAGCGGGAAGTCTTCGTACAACACGATACCTTTATGGATAAGGATTTGCAGCCTGTATCTGCCCTTGATCCCAGCAACCTTCCACTGAACCAGAAATGGTCATGGGATAAAATCCTGCGTTCATGCTTCATTAAGCAGGCAGATGTGCTGCAAGGACTGTATTTCTTTGGAGACCAGTTCACACTGGAGGAAAAAGCGCGCAATTTTGCATTTTACGAGCCCATGACTGTTCATGAATCCAGTCTGTCTCCTTCTATACACGCCGTGCTGGCCGCCGAACTCAAAATGGAGGAAAAAGCAGTCGAGATGTATAAGCGGACGGCCCGTCTGGATCTGGATAACTATAATAACGATACCGAAGACGGCCTTCATATCACTTCCATGACAGGAAGCTGGCTGGCGATTGTACAGGGATTTGCCGGGATGAGAACCTATAATGAAACATTAAGCTTCTCCCCCTTCCTGCCTCAAGACTGGAACAAGTATACGTTTAAAATCAACTATCGCGGTCGCTTGTTAAGTATTCTCGTACAGGAAAATGAAGTGAACATAACCCTGTTGGACGGAGAACCGCTGACGCTGGAGCTGTATGGACAGCCAACGCACATTACCAGTGGGCAGACGTTAATGACAAACAGCATTTCATAAATCGCGCAGACAGGGGGGAAAGCAAATGAAGGCAGTCATTTTCGACTTGGACGGAGTCATTACAGATACCGCCGAATATCATTTTCAGGCATGGGGCAGCTTGGCGGCAGCGCTCAGCATCCCTTTTGATCGGGAATTTAATGAACAGTTAAAAGGAATCAGCCGTACGGAATCGCTCGACAAAATACTGGCGCGCGGTAACCTGTCCGATACGTTTTCAGAAGAAGGCAAGCAAGAACTAGCCACACGGAAAAATACGGAGTATCAGCGACTCATCTCAGCTGTAACTCCCTCGGACATTCTTCCAGGCATTAAAGCGCTTCTGACAGAACTTCGTGAAGCCCGAATCGGCATCGCTCTGGCCTCTGCAAGTAAAAATGCAGCGTTTATCCTGGAGCGACTGGAGCTGGCGTACTATTTTGACAGTGTGGTGGATGTTACCGCCATTCGGCATGGCAAGCCTGACCCGGAAATTTTCCTCACCGGAGCTGCAAATCTGGGCGTTCAGCCTGCCGATTGTATCGGTATAGAGGATGCACAGGCTGGCATACAGGCGATCAAGGGCGCCGGGATGTTTGCGGTCGGTGTAGGAACACCTTCACAAATGCAAGGGGCAGATATCGTGGTAGCCACGACTGCCGAGCTTTCTCTGAGCATGTTGGAGGCACATTTTTACGAGTTCAAAAAGTGACTCCACTCGGAGGAATTTATATGGCATTATCTCTAGGATAGAGTACCCTCGCCTCATAAGTATGACCAAAAACGGACACCACTGGTGTTCGTTTTTGTTTACATATACCCAAAAAACTCCCTCTGTCTCTCGCGTCTTCAGCTCCTCTATCGTTGAACACATTAGATTACCATTCCATGAATATTTATTACCATTTTACACATATTACATGCATAACTTTTGAAGGAGGAGGAGTCATGGCAAGATCACTCGAGGCGAAATTGGACCATCTACAAAAGACCCTGGGTCATCTTCCTGATGTCGTCTTCAAGAAAATGAATGTGGGTCAAACGGGGATTCATGTAATTATGATCTATCTCTCTGGTATTGCGGATACGAGCATCATTAACGAACAAATCGTCAAGCCGCTCATTTTAACTGGAATTCGTGAAAGTCACTCCCAAGTTAATCCCGAGAAAATAAAGGAGGAGCTGATACAGCAGACAGCATTTACGATCGATATGGAAGAAGAGACAGACCTTGAGACGTGTGTACACGAAGTGTTATCGGGAAATACCTGTCTGCTGATCGAAGGAACCGATGAAGTCTTTTTTGCGTCTACGGGCCAGTTTCCGTCGCGAAGTGTCGATGAACCAAGCACTGAAACTTTGGTTAGAGGACCGAGAGAAGGTTTTATTGAAGATTTGCAAAGCAACCTGGCAATGGTAAGGCGGCATATCAAAGATCTAAGTTTCAAAATAGATAAAATGACCATAGGAAGGAGATCCTCACGGAAGTTAGCGATCCTGTACATATCAGATATCGCAAATCCGGAGCTAGTTCAGGAAGTTAAACGAAGAGTCGAAACGATTGATGTGGACGATGCTTCCGATACCGGGATTATTGAGCAATGGATTGAGGAACATTCATGGTCTCCGTTCCCACAGATTCAAGCCTCTGAACGCTCGGATAAAGCTATAAATGCTTTAATGTCCGGAAGAGTTGTCATTATGCTTGATGGCACTCCTTTTGTCCTGATTGCTCCCATGACCTTCTGGATGCTGGCTCAATCCCCAGAGGATTATTACGAGCGTTTTCCTTTAGGAACATTTTTTCGTATGCTTCGTTTAATGGCTCTGTTCATTGCAACATTCCTGCCTTCGCTGTACGTTGCACTTATTTCTTTCCATCCCGGATTAATCCCGCCTGAGCTGGTGATGTCTATCGTTGCCTCAAGGGAAGGAATTCCTTTTCCCGTTTTTGTGGAAGCTCTAATTATGGAGTTAGCATTGGAAATACTGCGCGAGGCAAGTCTGCGGCTACCTAAAGGCATAGGACAAGTCATCGGGATTGTAGGCGGTCTTGTGATTGGACAAGCCGCTGTCGAGGCGGCGATCGTAAGTGCTTTTCTGATTATTGTCGTTGGTCTTACTGCCATTGCGTCCTTTGCAAGCCCGCAGTACAGCGGCAGTATTGGAATCCGGCTTCTTCGTTTCCCCATTATGATGATCGCAGGGATTTATGGGCTGTATGGAGTAATTTTAGCCTTTATTTGTTTAGGCGTACACATGGTCCAGATCAAAAGCTTTGGAGTTCCTTACATGTCACCCCTAGCCCCAATTCGGCTAAGAGATCAACAAGATACTTTGGTTCGGGTTCCTTTTAAATATCTCAAAAAACGCCCTATGATGCTAAAGACACAGGACGAAATACAATCTAACAGAAAAAGGAAGTAAACCTATGCTCTCTTACATCTTTCTGTTTCGTCGAACCCTATGGGCGCAAAAATGCTTTGCTGCATGGATCGCATGTGCTGCTCTCCTCACCGGTTGTTGGGATAGCAGAGAGATCGATAACTTGAGTATTATTCAAGGCGTCGCCATTGATACGGATCAGCAGGATATGCTGGAACTTACCTACCAGCACTTAATAGCGCAGAAATCCAGAAAAAATATGTATAGCAACGTAACAACCTTTAACAAAGATTCAATCCAGTCTGCTTCCAGGGAACAGGCCAAGCAGGTATCCCGTGCTCCTTTATATAGTTTTATTCGCTTGATTTTGATTAGTGACCAAGCTATACAAAAAACAAGAATCGACCAATTGTTAGATACGTTTACTCGCTCCTATAAACCGAGTCGAAAATCACTTGTTATGATCGTAAAAGGCAATGCGAAAGAAGCGCTCAATAAGATTGGCAAACATAAAGAGATACCTTCCATTGACCTTGAAGCATTGGCCAAAAATAGTGATTTCAACTCAAAAATACCTTATAGAATAACATTAGGGGAAATGTCTACACATATCTCACAAGGAGCTGACTTCCTCATTCAATGCCTAGAAAGCAATGACGGCAATCACTTCTCAGGAGCAGCTCTGGTCAGCGGCAAAACGAAGAAATTTGCTTTTTGGCTGGACGAAGAGGATGTTATCGGAATCAACTGGATGCTGGGAAAAACGAAGGGTTCCATTATTAAAGTTGAGGGCCCAAAGACGAAGCAACACATGGTCTTTGAAGTTGAGGATGCCCATAGTAAACTTATTCCCCACCTTAATGGACAGGATCTCTCATTCACAGTTCGTATCAAAACAGATATCAAGCTAAACGAAAACTCGGTTACTTCTGTAGACTTCCTGAAGGAATCATTCATCCGAACCGCCAAAGAAGCAGCGCAAGATGAAATCAAACAGACCATATCCCAATCGCTAAACACACTTCAGAAAGAAATGAGAGCAGATGTAGTCGGTTTTGGCACAAAAGTAAAAGTGAACTATCCCGCTTACTGGGATCGGGTAAAGGAAAATTGGCAAAATACATTCAGTCAAATACCAATCGATGTTCAGGCTGAAGTACAGATTGAACGAACAGGTGCTTATACAAAAGGAGAGGAAGAGTAATGTCCAACATACCTTCCATGAAACAGGAAAAAATCTCTACCCTTCAAGCCTTACTTACAGTCACTTCGACCGTGTACGCTGTGGGAATTGTCAGTTTGCCAAGAACCATCGCGGAAAAGACACAAACGCCCGACGTGTGGCAGGGACTTTTGCTGGCAAGTCTGCTTGGGGTAGGCATCGTTTTTATCCATTTTAAACTGTGCCGGAGATTTCCAGGGAAGACGTTCTATGAGCTCAATCCTGTGATCGCGGGTAAATTCATCGGCCTGCTCATCAATATTGCATTTATTGTACATTGCACGATGATATGCTCTTTTGTATGTAGAATGATGGCGGAATTCCTCAAAGGTCTTGCACTGGAGAGAACCCCAATAAGTATGATTCTCTTACCGTTTCTTCTGCTTATTGGGTATTTGACCTGGGGCGGTCTCCATGCAATGGTTCGATTGATCGAACTTTTTTTCCCTTTAACCCTTATTGTTTTTTTATTGTTGGTCGTTCTTAATGTCAACCATTTCAATCTTGATAATTTGCGCCCTGTTTTCCATAAAGGATGGCGACCGATCTTTGAATCACTTAAAGTTATACCTTTCTCTACATTGGGTTTTGAATCCATCCTTATATTAACTAATGTGATGACCCACCCCCAAAAAGCATGGAAGGCTGGGTCAATCGGCTACTCGATTGCAATGGGTTTGTATATTTTAATGGTAACGATGGTCGTCGGCTGTATGTCAGTTGAGGAAGTTTCCCGACTGCAATGGCCAGTCGTTTCTTTTGCACAGCAAATTGAATTCCCCGGCGCGTTCCTGGAACGATTTGAAATATTATTTATCATTTTGTGGACGATCAAAATTTTCATGACCGCCTCAAACTATTATTTCTATATTGTAACGGGGATCAGCCAGCTCACCCAAAAGTGGAACGGGTATATCTGTTATCTCCCGTTAATTATATTATTTTGCCTGAGCATGTATCCCCAAAATTTTGTTGAGATAGGCAACTTCGATAAAATAATAGGTTATTTTGGAATTGCTGTATGCGCAGTAGTACCCTTGGTGCTTCTTGTTATCTCTATGGTCTTCCATCGAACAGAGAATCCGGGTGGGAAACAATAGAGAATGCCTCCCCATTCTTGCTGATGAGACTCAAGCCTTCTTACGCCACAGCGTAAGAGGGCTTTTTACTGCACTTGGCGGTTATACTTCGAAATTTTCCAACTGCTCCCTCCACTCAATTTATATTCATGAACTGATATAATGGAAGAGTTAAGCTATACCAGATCAACTATTCTCTCTTAGGAGACTAATGCATATGAAACCAACCTATCTTATGGATGATATACAGTGGCAACAGCTTATTCAAAACGTGGCTGACCATTTTAATGATGTGACGATCAAACGAGGTTTCCAGTATTTTAAGCAAGGAAAGGTAAAAGAATTCGCAATGCCTGATGCCGATCATATTGCAGCTGTCGTGGATGGAAGCGAGCTATACGAGGTGGATCTCCACTTGAGCGCTTTTGCTGCCAGCAGATGTACATGCCCTGTCCACGCCAACTGCAAGCATATGATCGCCGTACTACTGAATTACGCGAATGAACAGGAACGTTCTGTACATGCTTTAGTGAACGCTCATTCGGCGGGATTCACTCGATTGGCGACAAAAGCTGACACGCGTAACACACCTCCTTCCCGGTCGAATCTTTTACCGGATCACAAGGAAACAACAAGAAACGCCCTCAGTAAAACTGCAAGTAAAATACCGGACATGCCCATTTCAGAGTGGCATGATCTGTTCGATCAGTGTATCGCCCTTAACCATGTAAACACACAAAACTCCCAATTTGTCCAAAGCGCTTTAGCCTCGATCTATGCTGTGAAGCCGCCGCTTTCACCCGGCATGCAACAGCTATACGGACTGCATGCTCATCTGCGTGTGCTGGAAAAGCTGGTACCTCAGTCTTCCATGCCAGGCTATCCCTCTCATACCTATATGGGGTATTACACGCAAATTGCTGCCGATGAGCTTAAAGAAGCGATCGAGCGTGATTTTGAGAGTCCACTGGAGCTGACCGATGAACCGATGCAAGAAGCCCGTATGGCAGAAACCTTAGCCTATTTACGCCGAAAAATGCTGACAGAATCGCGTAACGGTACTTATTTTTCAGACGCGTATTATCAGTTTTGGCTGTACTGGGTGCATCCCGCAAGACAGGGCTCCAGCATATATACGGAGGAATTACAGCATTTGCAGGCGGCTGAGGAGGATCTCGGCACTACTTTAGCAAGGCTTCCGTGGATGTTGGCTCGCAGCTGGATGCATATTTTCCAATCGCAGGATAATGAAGCCTGGGTACTTCTCCAGGAAGCGGAACGAGCTTTTCCACTAAAAATCTCTTCCAACCAATTGCTTTTGTTCTTACAGGCGTTGCGTAAAGCTGAGAATTGGGCACGCCTCAAGGACGGACTGCGGCATATCGGTCCCCTGCTTCACAGTCATCGGGATGACCATTTACAGGATTATATGCATGATTGGGACGTGGTTTTGCAGCACCTTCCAGAAGCGGAGCAGGACATGTGGGACACGCTGGTGGGTATGCTTCCATTTGCCGGAGGAATGTATGAAGAGGCACTGCTTGCTCACGAGAAATGGCGGTCATGGATCGACTATCAGCTAAGCATACGCAGTGAACCTTTGAGTTTTCGAGTGAGCGTGTTACAGCCCATTGAAAAGAACGCGCCTGAGTTACTACTCCCCTTTTACCATCAAGCGGTAGAACGCTATGTGCTAGAAAAAAACAGATCCAGCTATAAAGCAGCAGTCAAGCTATTAAAGCGGCTGTTCAAGCTGTACAAGAAAATGAAGCAAGAATCACGCTGGGAGCTGTTCTTTACGACCTTCACCAGCCGTCATAGCCGCCTGCGGGCGCTACAGGAGGAATTGCGGAAAGGGAAATTGTTATCATGAGTCAATATACCGAAACGATTACCGTGCATATCCAATTAACTACCTATGGAGACGCGCTGATCTATGGCGATTCCTCCATGAACTATAGCATTTCCGGCCAAATTCTGAAGCAGCGTTTGTTTGCTTGGCATGAGGCTTCGTTTTATGGCACCGAGCTGGAGATTCAACATGTTCAAGACACGGATATTATCCTGCTGCCTTCGGAGCAGGTGATTCCTTTTCTGGCAGAGCGCGAGCTTCTAAAGCATATCGAATGGATCTGGGACGAGGCCCATGCCCCATGGCTTCAGCTGATCCCTTCGCTTGCTCACTGTATTGAAGCGAAAGCCTATGTGCCCAGCTTCACGGCGTTCCAGGCAGGGAAGCTGCAATGGGAATGGGATGCGGAAGCACTGGAAAACATCCAGCCGGCAGAGCTTGCTTTGCTAGGCAACTTGGAGAAGGACGAACAAGATGGGCTGATAGCGGCGTTCTCGGCTGCCGTATTTCAACGCTGGTACGGCACCGAAGCGGAAGCCGCCGATTTGCGAAGAGAATATCCGATTCTCTTCGCCTCCAACCGCCCAGCCGCGGCGGGTCTAGACGCGCGGGCCTGGCTCATCGCCATCGGCTGGAAAGCCGATACCGCGCCCTTTCGGCCGCTTCTGCAACTGCTGGAGCCAGAGCTGGAGGACGACGAGCCGTCCTGGCAGCTCAAGCTTGTGTTGCAGGACAAGCAAGACCCGGCGTTGCTGGTGTCTGTACAGCTCGCCGATGATGGGTACGCATCCGGCTCATGGCCCGATGCCTGGACAGCACATGTCCGTGAGCGCTCAGCCGGGTGGCTAGAAGGCTTGACCTCGATTTTGCCTGCCGGGCAGCGTGCCGGAAGCCGTGATGACGTGCTGAATCGCCCGCTCTCCGACGAAGCGGCGTGGCAATTCCTGACGACCGACAGCCAGCGTCTGCTGGAAAGCGGTTGGCAAGTGCTGCTCCCGGCTTGGTGGGAGGCAGCTACCCGCAAGAAGCCGAAGCTGCGGGCCAAGGTACGCCCGGGCGAAGGGGCGGGAGAGCGCACGAAGGGCAGCTCGCTGTTCGGACTGGACTCGATTGTCCAGTTCGATTGGCGCGTTGCCATTGGCGATGCCGATCTGAGCGAGTCAGAATTCGCCGAGCTGGTCGCTCGCAACGAGCGCTTGGTGCGCTTCCGCGGGCAATGGATCGCGCTCGACCCTGCGCTGCTGGCGCAGATCCGCCGGGCCATGGCCGGGATCGACAGCGCTCAGGGGTTGTCCTTTCAGGACATCTTGCAGCTGCACCTGCTCGGCAACGCCGACGAGCCTGAAGGCGACGCCTCGGGTGAGCAGCCGGAGGATGCGGCACGCTTCCGGCTGGAAGTCGAGCTGAATGCCCATCTGCTGAAGCTGATCAGCCAGCTCGGACGGCAGTCAGAATGGCCTGCATTGGACGTGCCGGACGGGCTGCAAGCCGAGCTGCGGACGTATCAGAGGGACGGGTACGCATGGCTTGCCTTTTTACGGCGTTTTGGACTGGGGGCCTGTCTGGCCGATGACATGGGACTTGGTAAAACGGTGCAATTTATTACTTATTTACTGCACTTACAGGAAATTGCCGCTGAGACGGGTGTCCGCTCCAGTTCGCTGCTGATTTGCCCGACGTCGGTGCTGGGCAACTGGCAGAAGGAACTCAGCCGCTTCGCCCCTTCATTGAAGGTGATGCTGCACTATGGAAGCAGGCGGAAGCAGGGAGACTTGTTCCGTGAAGAAGTAGAGCAGGCTGATGTCATCCTGACCTCCTTTGCTACGGCAACCCTGGATCAAGAGCTGCTACAAAGCATGACCTGGGATTCGGTCTGCCTGGATGAAGCGCAAAACATTAAAAATGCGCAAACCAAGCAATCCACAGCCGTGCGCAGCTTTCCTGCACGTCATCGGATTGCGTTGACCGGGACACCTATTGAAAATCGATTGTCCGAGCTGTGGTCCATTTATGATTTTATCAATCCAGGTTATCTGGGCAGCTCACGCGCCTTTAGCAATCGTTTTATGAATGCTATTGAGAAGGAACATAACGAGCAGCGCACATTAGATTTGCAAAAGCTGGTTCAGCCCTTCATGCTGCGGCGCAAGAAGAAGGACCCTGCTATACAGCTTGATTTGCCTGACAAGAATGAGATGAAAACCTACATTCATCTGACCTCTGAGCAGGGCGCGCTCTATGACCAGATTGTCAAAGAGTTGATGGAACGGATGCAGAAGCTGGAAGGGATTGAACGGAAAGGAGCCATTTTATCCGCCCTTACCCAGTTGAAGCAGCTTTGCGACCACCCAGCCCTCTTAACCAAGGAGGCACTCCCGGATGCAGCGGCTTCCGGTTATAGTCAGTCCGATCTTGAGACGGTCATTAGCCGTTCATCCAAGCTAGAGCGCATTCTGGCTATGGTCAAGGAACTGCGGGAGGAGGGCGAGCGCTGCCTTATTTTTACACAGTATATTGGTATGGGGCAGATGCTCCAGCGGGTACTCGCTCAGGAGCTGCAAGAGCCTGTGCTCTATCTGAACGGTAGCACGTCCAAAACGGCGCGTGACCGAATGATTGATCAATTCCAATCTCACACGCTCCCCCCTGCCGAGCAGCCATCCGTGTTTATTTTGTCGCTCAAAGCCGGGGGGGTGGGTCTGAATCTGACGGCAGCCAACCACGTCTTTCACTTTGATCGCTGGTGGAATCCGGCTGTTGAAAATCAGGCCACAGACCGAGCCTATCGGATGGGACAAACGAAGGATGTACAGGTGCACAAATTTATCTCGCTGGGCACGCTGGAGGAACGCATTGATGAAATGCTGGAGAGCAAGCAGCAGCTTAGCGACCAAATCATAACCAGTACCGAAGGCTGGATTACTGAGCTGTCTACAGACGCGTTAAAAGACCTCTTTACGCTACGGCGCGAGTGGGCATAATGATGTCCCAAGTTCAATATATACCTATTTTTAAGAAGCAGTAGTTTATAGCACGGTCCAAAACTCCTTTGTGTGCATTTACTATCTCATCACAACAAAGGAGTTGATTTGAAGTGGCCATTCGTCCTCCACAAACGCTGAAATCTACGGGCAGAAAGGTTCCTGTTACGAGATATCGCAATGTGAGTCCAACACAAACCCTTCGTAGATTTACAGTTATCTGGGCTAACAATGATGGTGTACCTTTTAACACGTCTGGATTTTTTGCAACACTCCGGCGTTTAGATGGAACCTTTGTCCAAGCTGCAGGCTTCGACCGCTTTGGTACTGCCCGATTCAACAGAGTCCGCACACCTACGAACCAGCCTTATATTCTGCGTACTTTTAGAGATGATGGAGTATTATTCCGCGTTAGATCCGTACCTGCTGGCGTATCCTCATTTGTCGTTATTGGTTAAGCTCATACCGAACGCAGCCTAAACGTGGGTAACCAAAAAAGCAACCAGAAACAGAGCATATCTGTCCTGGCTGCTTTTTTATATGCCTACCTATTCGGAATCTTCTTCCACTATTGCATCTTTCGTAGCGGCTGTATTGTACACCGTTTTGAGCCAGTTTTCACTCGACCAGTTCAGCTTGCCTGCACCCGCTCCATCCTTGGCCTGCAATTGAGCAACCAGGTTAGCAGGGTCTTCGGCAGTATAGCTGTATGGCAACGTTGTGAACCCATTCCAAGAGAAGCCCTTGGCCTTCGCAGGATAAGGGGCTAACGGGCTATTCGCAGCTTCACTGCCTCCTCTGAATACGGTACCATTGTCGGAAAAGATAACCTCTTCGGCTTTGATTTTACCTGTGTAATCCGCTTTCTTAGGATCTTTTTGATTATTACGCACTGGAGAAAACACATCAATTAAATAAGACTTTTCTAGCAATACCGCGCCGTTTTCTGTTGAAATTGCACCATTACCCACGACATCAAAATGGTATCCCTTTGCGGCAATTGCTTTAGCCATGTCAGAAGTAATTCTTTTTTTGGCTCTGGCCAATCCGGCATCGTCCATAACGATGTTATATGCATGAGCATTACCACCACGCAAACGTGGCATACGGTCCTGAATATCCAGGTAGTAATTATGATGCAGCGTCACTTCCAAATCCGCATTGTCGCCTGCCATTTCCGTGGCACCAACCAGATGCGCTTTCTTTTGTCCTGCTGCAATATCAATGATATCTTCTTTACTCATGCCTACTGCACTGCTTCTCAGATAAGCGTACATAGGATAGGAAGACTTGTCTGCTTCCATCGCATTGACTTGTTGGGTTACCCAGCTGTTGGAGCTGCGGTCATCTCCTTTGAACAAGGACCAGGAAATCGTAACTCCGTTACTCCCTTTTTTCACATCTACCAGACCATCATAGGCTTTGTTAAATGTGCAATGGTCGATCCATACCTTGGAGCTTGCACCTTCGACAGTAATATAGTCCCAGTCATTCTTGTCATAGTTCCCTTTGGTTGCTTCATCCCACTCCCAAAGTTCATCAAATTCGAGGTTACGGAAAATCAAATTGGAGCTTCTTTTGATAACAAAGCCGGCATGTTTGATTTTCGCACCATTGGCCGAGAAAATCGTAACCCCATTCATATTTTCGATATAGACTTTGCTCACACCCGTCTTTTTCAGAACAGGATGCGTCTGTACAGGATTGTTGGCACTAAAAGGCATCACTCTGGCAGCACTAGGAATTTCATTCCAACCGAGATCAAGATCGTTCATAATCTCAATCACTTTGACCTTGCTGCCTTTCTTCAGTGCTTCGTTGAGATCTACAGCGTTGTAAACTTTTTTGTAGTTGGCATTTGTATCCGCAATGTTGCCACCACCTGTATTACCATACGAAAAGCCAGTCAAATTATAGTTATTTCTAGAGGTTACATCAGTGTCCACTTCAGGAGTCGGTTTTTCTGTACCTGGTGTTGGATTCACAGGCGGTGTTCCTGGATCTACCTCAGAAGAAGCACCGGATACAATCACATTATCGAATTCGGCAGCTGCTTTGGAGGTCACCAAACCAATGGCTCCAGCAGTGAGGCTGGTGTCTGTTGCGGACAGCTCCAGTTGATCATTGACATACATTTTGATTTCCGAACCGGATAGTTCCAGCTTAACTCTGTACCATGTATTCGTGTCCAGTTTGTATTTTTTATTGGTAGCCAGTGTCTTCATAGAGCCTTTGACTTTTTTTCGAATCTCAAGCGCTCCGTCATTCTTGTTGTACAACGATGCTGCGTAGAAGTTGTTGGAATCTGTGTATCTACCTGCAACGTAGACTCGATTGGAGCCATTAAAATCATTTACATATACATCTGCTTGCACGCTATAGTTCGTCCATGAGGCATTACCCTTAACGGAATGGCTTTCGCTTCGACTAGATTGCTGGTATGTAGAGCCATTCCCATCCTTGACCACAGACCAGTTCCCCGAATCCACGGTCCAGCCTTGAGCTTTTCCTTGTTCGAAATCATCACTTATCTGTAAATTCCCATCCGCATGTGCATGACCTAGCAACGGTAATGATAAAGACAGTACCAACGTACTGCTTAACATTACACTTGCACATTTTCTTAGCAAACTCGATTTCATATAACAATCCCCTTCTTGGTTAGATTCATGAATACTAAAGCAAAGGTTGCACCGTTCATCGGACATGACCTGCCCCAACGGTATATAACGTACTGATGAAGAGAATAATATCCCAACACCAATGAGGGCCCTCAAACGCTATACTCCAATAATTATAGGCATTTAAATATATATTAAAATATGTCTAATTACTTATCTTTTGTCTTAATTTTTCAATTAATTTTGCATCCTGTTTCGTGAACACGCCAAATTCTGTTTCATAAAATCACAAAAAACGATATTTTTTTATTTTTGAATAAGACATACAGTTGTCATATTGGGAATGGTACATATAAAGGGGTGAGTATCATCCATATCATTTAAAGGAGCGATGAGATGTCCAGCTACGACTACGCTTCCAAATCGGAGTTAAAGGAAGCCATTCATGCCTCCTACTTACGATTTGACGGTGAGTTTCAGGAGATCGACGAGAGCCAAAAAGATATTCGTATCCTTGAAGTAGATAAAACACCCGCAGAGATGATTGCCTACCAGCTCGGATGGCTTCATCTTGTCATGACATGGGACAGAGACGAACGGGAAGGAAAAACCGTCATCATGCCCGCCCCCAATTATAAATGGAACAGACTAGGCGAACTATATCAATCATTTTACAAGACTTACTCCCACCAATCTTTACGCGAATTACGCGATATGTTCAAGTTGACTGAGCAAAAGTGGCTGGATTGGATCGACACACTTAGCCACGAAGAGCTCTTCACTCAAGGCGTTCACAATTGGACGGGTACGAATCCAAACTGGCCCATGGCAAGATGGATTCACATCAACTCGGTGGCACCGTTTAAAACATTCAGAGCCAAGATACGGAAATGGAAGAAATACAAAGTTCAACAGTGATGAAAAAAAGTGTGCATTGTGCTACAATACTTGAGTTGTATCGGGATACATTTAGGGAAGGGTAAGTGAAACGCCATGCTTATTATTGGTATTGCCGGCGGTACAGGTTCCGGTAAATCGACGGTAGCACGCGCCGTCGTTGAGCGTCTGGGATCTAATAAAGTGACTTTCATATCTCAGGATAACTATTATAAAGACCATTCACATCTGAGCTATGATGAACGTGCTTTGGTCAATTATGATCATCCGTTTGCCTTTGACAACGAATTGCTTATTGAGCATCTCCAATGTCTGAAAAAAGGACAAGCGACACAAGCGCCCGTGTATGATTTTACGGTTCATGCCCGCTCCACGGACGAGACGGTAGAGCTTCTGCCAAATCATATCGTTATGTTGGAGGGTCTGCACGTACTGTCAGACGAAAAGCTCCGCAGCCTGCTTGACATCAAAGTATTTGTGGATACGGACCCTGATGTGCGTATTCTCCGTCGGGTTCTTCGCGATATTGAGGAACGCGGCCGCACCATCCATTCGATCCACGATCACTATCTGACTACGGTTAAGCCGATGCATGAGGCATTTATTGAGCCTTCCAAGAAATACGCTGACCTGATCCTTCCTGAGGGAGGACACAATGAGGTTGGCATTCAACTGCTGTCTATTTTGACTGAAAAATATTTGGCAGGAGATCGGACTTGGGGTACTGTATAAGGTAATCCCGGTTGTTTAAGGCTGTCGAGGTTTTCTCGGCTGCCTTTTTTGTGTTTTATATGCCATTTGGACTAATTTTTTTTGGAATCCCCGTGTGGTTTATGTTAGCATGTAAAGGTTAAATGCTTTAGATTCAAGCTAAGTTGGAAGCGTTATCAAATATGTGCCTCAGATGATATGACGTCCACGTGGTGGAGGTCTTTTTTGAATCAGGATTTTTACAAATCCTCGAATAGGTATAATTACGGAGAGTGCTGCCATGAATGAGCTATGCAACATCTTGATTGTGGATGATGAGATATTGGTACGGCAAGGAATTAAACACCATTTATCGTGGGAACAGTATGGATTTCGAATTGTAGGTGAGGCCTCCAACGGGAAAGAGGCGCTGGAGCTGATTGAAGCCTTGCGTCCTCATATTGTCATTACAGATATCGTGATGCCGATCATGGATGGCGAGGAGCTGACGCGCATAGTCAGACAGAATTATCCAGATATTGAAGTCATCGTGCTTAGCAGTTACGGTGAATTTAATTACGTGCGATCCACCTTTCAACAAGGGGTTGCTGACTATATTTTAAAGCCCAAGCTGGACACGGATGAACTACTCCAAGTCCTCCAGAGAACCGCTCGCAAAATTCCATCCATTCAATATCAGGCGGATGCTGGGAATAGTCAAATTACGATAGATCATGTGATCGAAAAGCTGATCTCCGGGTATAGCATGGACTATGACGCCGAGCTGCTGAAGCAAGCATTCCCTTATACTCGTTTTGCGCTCATAGGTATAGAACAGTCGGTACAGCAGGATAAAGGGCGCTCCATCTCTGCCTCGGACCTATTTTCCAAGCTTACAGATCGAGTATCCTCTGCCTGTGAGCGCATCGTACTGCGACAACTGCCGTCTGATGCCTATGCGGCTGTGTTTTTAGCCAATCTTGATCCACGGGAAGTAGACGCCTGGATGGCTGCGGTTAGGGAAGTTGCTCAGGAGACAAAGCGAGTCGATCCACAGACAGGCTGGGCAGTTAGCCATTTATTTGATGAGTTCAATCAGATTAGTGACGTCTATCAGGATGAACTGCCAAAACTGCTGAGTTACCGCTTTTATTTCCCAGGAACAGCGCTGTTAATAGAAGACGAACTCCCTCAGCCTGTACAAGTGAACAGCTCGTTTAACTTAAAACAATTTACAGAAGAGATGAAGCGTGAGCATTTTGATACAGCTTTTCAGGATTTGAGGTCCTATGTAGCCGCCATGTCCGGTAACTATACCTCTACCGCTTTTGAATTCAAATCGCTTCTTGGAAATATCGTGTTCAACATTACGATTTTGCTCGGGAATCAGGGGTATGATATGAAGGAGTTGGATGCGGCGAAATATTCCTATTTCAAAACAATTAATGATGCCCCTCATGTACATGAAGCTGTGCGCCTTCTGGAGGCCTTTTTGGAGGAAGCGAACAGGCAGATCATGGCCAAGACACAGCCGGGAAGTAGCGCAAGCATGAAAAAACTGCTGGAGTATATTGAGGAGCATCATGCTGAAACACTCAATTTGACGACACTTGGGCAATATTTTCACTTTAACCCTTCCTACTTGTCCAGTTATTTTACGGCACACCATACAGAAGGTTTTAGCGAGTATCTGAACAAAATTCGGGTTGAAAAAGCCGCAGAGTTACTACGGTCGGGGACGATGTCCATTTCGGATATTAGCAGCATGGTAGGCTATTCGGACCCCAGCTATTTTACCAAAGTGTTCAAAAAGGTGAAGGGTTCCTCGCCCAGTCAGTACCGCCGGGAGCATCTCTATTAGAGAGTAAGTCACATCTGCCAGCAGAAAAGAGATTGAATATGAAAAGATATATGCATAAGATCAAATATCAAGGTCTGTTCTTCAAAATCTTTATTGTTATGGTGGTCAGCATCACTGCGGTGTCCTTGCTGACCTCTTTGGTGACGATTCGAATGTCTGAACGACTTTTTGCGGAGACATTCAGTATTACAAATGCCAAGGTACTCAGCCAGATTCAATCCAGCTTTGAATCCTTCAATGATTCCATCGTGAATGCCGTAACCCATGCTTCGGAAAATGGAACGGTCAAGAACTATCTGACTGGCGGTCAATCTGACTCGATTAACTCGGCGAGGACTTACTTCGGAATGGCACAGCAAATGAAGCAAATTAAATCGAACGTCGATGCCTATGATGTTGGTGTCGCTGTAACTGGTCTGAACGGTCGGAGCTTTTACTCTGACTCATCCTATTGGCCTGTAACTGCGGAAGAGCTTAAAAGCAGTGCGATTACAGCCCAAAGTGTAGCACGACCGGCACAGCTTATGTATCAATTGGATACTGAATTATTTCAGCAACAAATGAATACCACCGCGCAAAAGCCAACACCCTATATCATCGCCTCCAAACCATTTATGGAGCGGACCAGTGGCACCCTGTACGGCATGATCTACATCGCTATCCGAGAGCCTGAATTTCGCCGTTTCTACAACAATTTCACGAGCAACGGCAATGATGTGCTTATTTTGGACAAGTCGGGATTAATTGTATCAAGCAACCGCCAGGACCTGATCGGACAACGCTCCAGTGAGCTGCTAGGCTATGCCACAAAAATCAATGAACAGGGATTGAACTACATTAATGCGGATGTGATGAATAAGGAGAGTATCCTCCTTTCCAACTATATCCCTTCATTTGATTTTTATCTGGTGAACATGATCGACAGACAAGCCGCGATTGGGCAAATTATTGACGTTAAATCCGTTGTCTGGATCTGCATTGCCATCGTACTGATTGCTTTGGTGATCGTTTTTCTGATATCCCGTCGACTAATTCGTTCCCTGACTCGACTGGTGAAGCAAATGTCGACCATACGTGAGAAAAATTTTGATAATTATATCCCGGTAACAGGCAGCTATGAGGTTAGACAATTAAGTCATGCTTACAACTACATGTTGGATGAACTAAATGACTATATCCGTAAGCTTTTAGAGACGCAAAAAGGCCAACGAAACGCAGAGCTTGCTGCACTACAACGGCAGATCAATCCGCATTTTCTGTACAATACACTGGCTTCGATCAAAATGCTGGTACTCAAAGGAAACAAGGAAACAGCCGCCGAAACGATCAATGCGCTCATTTCCTTACTGCAAAATACAATCAGCAATGTGAGTGAAACAATCACCATCGAGCAGGAAATGGCCAACATGCAAAATTATGTGTTCATTAACCATGTGCGCTACGGGCAGCGGGTACAAGTGAATTATTTTGTATCACCCGATTGTCTGGAGTACCATGTGCCCAAGCTCATCATTCAGCCTTTTATCGAAAACTCTTTTTTCCATGCGTTTAATGAAAAAAATGTAGGCCACATCTATATATTGGTGTCCAAAACGGAGGATACATTGATCTGTGAGGTGGTCGATGATGGGGACGGTATGGATTTGGACGGGCATACGGCGCAAGACGGACTGCCGAATCCCAAGAGCAAGCGCCAACTGTTCACAGGCATCGGCATCCAGAATGTGCACAACCGCATTACCCTTTTATATGGAGAAGAATACGGCGTGACCATCTCCAGTAAAAAAGGCGAGGGCACCAAAGTGAGAATGACCCTCCCACTGATCGTAAAACCCACCCCACCTACCCCATAAAAAAATAGGCTGAACTAAACAAAGAAGGTGGAACAAGAACGGAGTGGGCGGAATGGTGCTGTACAAGCAACAGCGATGGGAAGCACCATCCGGCCGCGCAGTGGCGCTTAGTGAACAACTTTAGTTCAACCTAAAAAAAATACCTAAATCAAAATAAAACACAAATGTAAGCGGTACCTTTTTTCATAAATCATAATAATAAGACCAATCCGTATAAAGATATTCCTAACACCGACAAAGTATGGATGGTACACTAGATTTACAAACAAGGTAACCGCTTTCATTCAAGAGATTTAGAACTGGCAAGCAACATATAAAAAAAGAGTAGGGGTTGAACAAAATGAAAAAAATGACTTTCCTTCTGCTGATTGCAAGCTTGATCTTGCTATCCGCATGCTCCAGCAATTCCGAGAAAGCAGCTACAACCACAGATTCAGGCAAAAAAGAAATCACCGTCTGGGCTTGGGACCCGAACTTTAATATCGCAGCCCTGAAGCTGGCAAAAGATCGCTACGTTGCCAAACACCCAGATGTAACCGTAAACATTGTTGAATATGCTCAAAACGATATCGTACAAAAAATGAATGCCGGCCTTAACTCCGGATCTACTAAAGGATTGCCGAACGTGGTTCTGATCGAGGATTATCGGGCACAGAACTTCCTGCAAGCCTATCCCGATTCTTTCCATGATATGAGCAGCACGATCAAAGCATCCGACTTCGCTGATTATAAAATTGGACCGACTAGCTACAATGGCAAGCAGTACGGTGTTCCATTCGACTCCGGTGTTATGGGACTGTATGTAAGAACGGACTATCTGGAACAAGCCGGCTACAAAGTAGCGGACCTGACCAATATTGATTGGGACAAATTTATTGAAATTGGTAAAGCCGTAAAACAAAAAACAGGCAAAGAAATGCTGACTCAAGATCCGAATGACCTCGGTCTGATCCGCGGTATGATCCAAACCGCAGGTTCATGGTACCTGAAAGAAGACGGTAAAACACCAAACCTGGCTGGTAATCCAGCTCTGAAAGAAGCTCTCTTGACGTACAAATCCTTGTTCGACGCTAACATTGTTAAAATGAATGCCGACTGGAGTCAGTTCTTGGCCGCATTCAACAGCGGTGCAGTTGCTTCCGTACCTACAGGTAACTGGATTACACCTTCGATCAAAGCAGAAGCTTCGCAATCCGGTAAATGGGCTGTTGTTCCTTTCCCTAAGCTGAAAAATATACCTGAATCCGTGAATGCTTCCAGCCTCGGCGGCAGCTCCTGGTATGTCCTTAACTCGGACGGTCAAGATACCGCTGCTGATTTCCTGAAAGAAACATTCGGAACAGATACAGAGCTGTATCAAGATATGCTGAGCAAAATTGGAATTGTCGGTTCATTGAACGCAGCTTCCAGCGGTAAAGCTTATGACGTGGAGGATCCGTACTTCGGAGGCGACAAAGTATATAAGAAATTTGCAGAATGGACTAAACAAGTTCCAAAAGTCAATTATGGTCTGCACACGTATGCCATTGAGGATATCATGACCGTTGAAATTCAAAACTATCTGAACGGAAAAGATGTAGACGCAGTTCTGAAAGATGCTCAAGGACAAGCGGAAGCACAGCTTAAATAAGACAGTCCATCTAGCCAAGGCTAAATAATAAAACGAAAAGCACTTAAAACCTTGGGCTTGCGAGTTCAAGGTTTTATTGCTGCACAGGGAGTTGACATGGTATGAAGACAGCCGCGCCCAAAATAACTACAACACGTCTCAAAGCAGGTATGACAGGATGGTTGTTCATATCCATCGCAGTGATCATGATCGCCGCTTTTTATTTCTATCCGATGATTCAGGCGCTTATCTTGTCCTTTAAGACAGGTACAGGGTCTAATCTGAGCTTTAACGGCATTGATAACTACAAGCGACTCTTCACCGATAAAATGTTTATAACCGCCGTGAAGAATACGTTTATCTATTTAATTTTCCAGGTGCCTTTGATGGTCATTCTGGCTCTGTTCATTTCGGTATTGTTGAATGATAAAAACCTGAAATTCAAGGGCTTTTTCCGCACCGCTATCTTCTTGCCGTGTATCACATCCCTTGTAGCCTATTCCGTTGTCTTCAAGTACCTGTTCTCGTCCGACGGTCTGGTAAACTCCTTATTGCTGAATCTGCACGTGATTGGCACGCCCATCCAATGGATTACAGATCCTTTCTGGGCCAAGGTTACGATTATTATCGCGATCACATGGCGCTGGACTGGTTATAATATGATCTTTTACCTGTCCGGTCTTCAGAACATTGACAGTTCCATCTACGAAGCGGCCCGTATTGACGGAGCTTCCCCGATCCGACAGTTCTTCAGCATTACGGTTCCACTGCTTAAGCCGATTATCCTGTTCACTTCGATTACATCAACGATTGGTACACTCCAACTCTTCGATGAAATTATGAATATTACCAAAGGTGGGCCAGGGAACGCGACATCTTCAATTTCGCAATATATTTACAATCTGTCCTTCAAGTATTCATCCGACTTTGGTTATGCGGCGACCGTATCTTATTCCATCGTCATTATGATCATTATCTTGTCGATTATCCAGTTCAAAGTGGCAGGTGAGAAAAAATGATGAAAACAAAAAGAGCATTTACGTACGCCTTTCTGATCCTTGTGTCGTTCGTTTCGATTTTCCCGTTCCTGTGGATGCTATCCAGCGCCACGAACCTGTCGGTCGATGTGACCAAGGGCAAGCTGCTGCCTGGCTCCCATCTGATGGATAACATGCACAATTTGCTTGAAAAAGTGGACATCGTTACCGCACTCAGTAACTCTGCAAAAGTCTCCATCTCAACTACGCTGCTGGCTATGCTAATCGCGTCATTGGCTGGTTATGGCTTTGAAATTTACAGAAGTAAAGCGAAAGACGTTGTCTTCAATATCCTGCTGATGTCTATGATGATTCCGTTTGCGGCGATCATGATCCCGCTCTACCGGATGTTCGGCAGCATTTCTAATGTCATACCGTGGATCGGTATTGATACGCTCTCTTCTGTCGTCATTCCGACCGTAACTACGGCGTTCCTGATCTTCTTTTTCCGTCAAAGCACCAAGATGTTTCCCAAAGATCTACTGGAGGCAGGTCGTATGGATGGATTGTCCGAGCTGGGTCTGTTCTTCCGGGTATACATGCCTACAATGAAAACAACCTATGCCGCTGCCGCGATCATCACATTCATGTCCAGTTGGAACAACTACCTCTGGCCTCTGATTGTGCTGCAAACGCCAGAGAATCAAACCATCCCGCTGTTGATTTCGAACCTCGGCTCCAGCTATGCACCGGATTACGGTGTCATCATGATCGCCATTGTCTTGTCCACACTACCGACTGCACTGGTATTCTTCCTGATGCAGAAACACTTTGTAGCGGGCATGGTGGGTTCGGTAAAATAACAGATTTCTGTGTACGTTCTTCATTTCATTTTATAAATAAGGAGTGTTCGCCTTGACCATCCAACCCCCTAGTCTGGACTGGCTGACCGACGTAACCAAATTTGCTGTACATCGGCTGCCCGCCTATTCCGATCACAAATATTACGCTACGCTTCAGGAAGCGGAGCAGCAAGCTGATATGGCTTGGCGCCATAGCCTGAATGGGAGCTGGAAATTTAACTATGCAACGAATCCAGCCAGTCGTCCAGTAGAGTTCTATGCGCCTGGCTTTGAGTACGGCGGCTGGAGCGATATTCAGGTACCGGGTCACATTCAGACGCAAGGCTTTGGCCAAATGCAGTACGTGAACACGATGTATCCATGGGACGGACATTCGGACGTTCGCCCACCCCATATTCCGGAGGATCACAACCCGGTCGGGAGCTATATCAAAAGCTTTGTTTTACCGGAAAATATGGCTTCCGACGCGCAGCCTGTGTTCATTTCTTTCCAAGGTGTTGAGTCGGCTTTCTATGTATGGTTGAACGGACAATTTGTCGGTTATAGCGAGGACAGCTTTACACCATCTGATTTTGAACTGACACCGTTCCTGCAAGCAGGCGAAAACAAGCTGGCGGTAGAGGTTTATCAAAGAAGTACGGGGGCGTGGCTGGAGGATCAGGACTTTTGGCGTTTTTCCGGTATTTTCAGAGATGTGTACCTCTATACCATCCCTACGCTTCACGTACGTGACCTGCATGCCAAGGCAGATCTGGATGCTTCCTACACGCAGGGCCTTCTGGAACTGAAATTGACCTTGGAAAAGCCGGCAACGGCCTATGCAACTGTCGATGTGAAAGATGCTACCGGTCATGTTGTAGCTTCTTTGAAAGCTGACTTTACGGATGGCACAGCTTCGCTATCAGCCACCTTGGAGCAAGTGCAGCGCTGGAGCGCGGAGAAACCCTATTTGTACACGTTGTTCATTCAAATTTATGATGCCAGTGGATCGCTCGTGGAAGTTATTCCACAAAAAATCGGCTTCCGTAAATTTGAGCTGATCAACAAGGTCATGTATTTGAACGGCAAACGCATCGTCTTTAAAGGTGTGAACCGCCATGAATTTAACGCTCGCACCGGACGTGCGATTTCCCGTGAAGATATGCTGTGGGATATTCGGACGCTCAAGCAGAACAATATGAACGCTGTCCGCACCTCTCATTATCCAAATCAGACGCTGTGGTATGAGCTATGCGATGAGTACGGGGTCTATGTAATTGATGAAATGAACTTGGAAACACACGGTTCCTGGCAAAAACTCGGCGCCGTCGAGCCATCGTGGAATATTCCCGCTAATCTGCCTGAGTGGCAGGATATCGTCATGGATCGCGCCATTTCCATGCTAGAACGGGACAAAAACCATGCGTCCATTCTGATCTGGTCCTGCGGCAATGAGTCGTATGCAGGTGAAGTGCTGCGCAATGTAGCCAACTATTTCCGAACCACCGACCCGAGCCGTTTGGTGCACTACGAAGGCGTGTTTCACAACCGTACGTACGATGATACCAGCGATATGGAGAGCCGGATGTACGCCAAACCCGCAGATATCGAGCAATATCTGAACGACAATCCGCAAAAACCGTACATCAGTTGCGAATATATGCATGCGATGGGTAATTCCGTAGGCGGCATGCACAAGTATACCGAGCTGGAGAACAAATACGAGCTATATCAGGGCGGTTTTATTTGGGATTATATCGATCAGGCTGTTATGAAAAAAGATCGCTATGGGCGCGAGTACCTCGCGATCGGCGGCGACTTTGACGACCGTGCCACAGACTATGGCTTCTGTACGGACGGAATTGTCTATGCGGACCGGAAGGTTTCACCGAAGATGCAGGAGGTCAAATTTCTGTATCAAAATTTGAAGCTCACCCCGGATCGCAGCGGTGTAACCCTGCGCAATGAAAACCTGTTCGAGGGGACGGGCGACTATGAGCTAGTATACAGCCTACTGCATGAAGGCCAAGAAATTGAACGTAATGCCATTCATGTAGATGTAGCGGCTCAGACCGAAGCGTATATTCCACTAACGTTCCCTAATACGGATGGAAAGCCTGGTGAGTACGTTATTCACACCGCCCTGGTTTTGAAGGAAGCGACGCTCTGGGCTGAGGCTGGACACGAAGTGGCCTTCGGACAGCATATTTTCATCGTGGAAGATCCAAATCCACTGAAGATCCCTACAGGTGGAGCCCTACGAGTGGTGCATGGCGATGTTAACATTGGCGTTCACGGTGCAGATTTCAGTATCATGTTCTCCAAAGGAGCAGGTAGCCTGACTTCACTTCGCTACGCCGGACGTGAGATGATCGCTACGCCTCCTGCTCCATTGTTCTGGCGGGCGACCACAGACAATGATCGGGGAACCGCACTGGGTTTTGAAGCTGGTGGCTGGTTCGCTGCAAGCCTGACGCGTAAATGTGTGGGCATCGAGGTCACGGAAGAGCAGACAGACCGTGTAACTGTTGCATTCCGCTACACGCTGAGCATTCATGCGGACGCACAGGTAACGGTAGCCTACACCGTCTTCGCAGATGGCAGTCTGAACGTAAAATCGACTTATGAAGGCGTCTCAGGACTGCCCAACCTGCCGATCTTTGCCCTTTCGTTCAAGGTTCCAGCGGACTACCGTCATCTGGACTGGTATGCGATGGGACCAGATGAGAATTACATCGACCGGGCCTTCGGTGCTAGACTTGGCGTATTCCGGAACGAAGCTGCGGATAACGTGTCCGGATATGTTGTGCCACAGGAATCCGGCAATCGTACAGGCGTGCGCCGTGTCGATATTACTGATGATTCCCAGCGGGGCATTCGCATTACTGCACCTGCTACCGCACCAGTGGAATGCAACATTTCGCCGTATACAGCGTTCGAGTTGGAAAGTGCATACCATCTGTATGAGCTGCCCAACGTGTACTATACCGTTGTCACCGTAGCTGGCAAGCAAATGGGCGTAGGCGGCGACGATAGCTGGGGAGCCCCGGTACATGAAGAATACCAAATTACAGCCGATCAAATGCTGGAATTCGAGTTCACCGTGCAGCGGATATAAATAAACTCCCCGTATAGGCAAGTATATATAACAAAAGCCCTTCCGCTGCTTCCCTGATGGAAAGCCAGAAGGGCCTTTGCATTTTATCATTCCAATCATACTGTCAGCAGAAAATAAAGTCCTAGGTTGTCGTTGTTTCATTGAATCAACGTTTCCCGTTAGTTCATGGATTAATATACAACTAAAATCCAAACTCTGTTACTCTTTCAAGCCACTCACGCATAAGTGACTCAAATAATAGAGCCTGTTCAATCTGAAGATTATGCCCTGCTCGATCTAAAACGGCGAAGGTTGCTCTAGGATAATTATCTAAAATTCTAAAAGCATCTATGTAACCAACGACTGCATCTTGTCGCCCAAGAGTAAATACTGTTGGTTTATCAAAAACTAATTTATCTATATTGGTGGAAAACCCATAGTTTCTTTGAATCTTGCTAAGAAAACCGTAGTCAGCGATCTTACAACCTGCCACTATCTCTTCAGAATACCTTTTCCAATTATATTCATTGAGAACGACTTGATTTGCGCTAAAATCACTTATTTGCTCTTCACTTAAGGTGCCCATAAACTCGCGATCACAATGAACAACAAAATGCTCGGGCAGTATTCTTCTTTTGTGTTCAGGAATAATTAATGGACAAATCAGAGCAGCTCCACCAATACGATCTTTATGTCTATTAATTATTCCCCTTGTAATATATCCACCGTACGATTCGCCTGCTATGAGATAATCCTCGTTTGGGACAAGAGTTTCAATAAAATTTATAACTGCTTCTAGCATATCATCTGAATTACATATTTGATCGTAATCCTTTGTTTGTCCCATTCCAGGCAGGTCAAGATAGATACGACGCCAATCGGAATTACCTTCAAATATCGGTTCCATGCACCCACTCATTAACCGATGGTCTGGTGTAAAACCATGAATCATTATAATCGGTTTGCCTTTACCAATTTCCTCGTAATATATATTGGCATTCTTGACTTTACAATATGGCATACAGACCCTCCAAAATTGAGTTATTTATAAAATTCTTACACCAAAGAAGAATCTACATTGTTTTATCAAAAAAAACAGATCTCCGGTTCGTTTTGATTATATACTCATATATAACACATGTAAAGAACGCTTGTTCCCTTTTCTTATTTCTAGAGTTAAACTAACCTGCCCGTGAGCTGAATGAAGCAACGTCCGTCTAATACTTTATTTTCCCAGTCTAGAACTTTAGCTAGCTCGTAGCCAGATTGACATACGTTCGCGTGAAATCAAGGTTCTTCAAGTCCCTTTGATCTATAAAAAACTCCAAATACCCCGCGTCCCACCAGCACATACCAACCTCGTCCAAAGAAGAGACCGAGAGCAGAACATGCCAATTTTCCGAAGCCTGATCGTGCTTTTCCCGATTCGTTTGATATTCTTGTAGCTGAGGCAGCACTTCGGATCGTAAATGCTCCGCATAATCCGTACTCCCCCTATGCGTAGCTTGCTCGATTTCCTTATGAATCTGACTCTCACTCTTATGCCAGTTAAACAGAAGACCCTCAAGCCCGTTTCGGCGTAGATAAGCATCCCGCCGGGTGTTCCCTGCAAAAGATTGATGCTGCCCCCACACCGTGTCACTTTGTTCACATACAAGCTCATACAGCTCTTCGTACTGATCTACAAGAATATCTCCTAGCTCACCCTCCGACCGAATGGTAATAATCGGCTGAAAGGAAATCGCATAGGCGGTGAAATCTCGTTGCTCTGCCGAAACCTCTACGCACCCAGCGGGCGGTAATGTTTTCTGCAAAGCGCTGCTGTCACCGTTATAGTAAAAGATTTTATGGTCAATATCATAGGCGGGCTCATCCAGCCCAAGAAAAAAGTATAGTATGCCCTGATGAGGCAATCCCTCAAATGGTGAAAAAGGCAGCTCACTCAAATTAATTTGAGCAATAAACGTATAATATTCCCCGTCTAAATTACAAGGCCACTCTATCGTGGGTGGCAGATCTGGATAGCCGGCGATCCGACTATTTCCAATGTGTTCGTAGTTTTCCTCATGCTCCACATGAAATTGTATAGCAGATTGAGCTTCCTGATGAATCTCTTCTTTTAAATCTTCATCCAGTGAATACCCTTCCAGTATTCGAGTCAGTTCATCCTTTAATGGTGGTTGTAGCATCTCGCTCGCCCCTTTTTCATCAAGTAATAACATAGCCTGCAACCATTTAAACCCTTCCCTCAGATTACCATATTAAGTGATTCCGTCAATTGACCAAATACTGCACCAGTTGCCCCCTATGGACGGTCGCACCCAACTTTTAGTAGAAATGCACTAGACATTGTTCATAAATGTTTTGTGATAGGCATTCCGGTATTGGGAAGGAGTCATGTGGGCTCTCTTTTTGAACAAACGCATAAAATACTTCTCATCGGTATATCCGGCCTCTTCGGCAACCTGCTTAATGCTCATATCTGTACGGGAAATCAACTCTTTGGCTTTGTTGATACGAATACTGTGAATGAACTCCAAGGGACGCATACCTGTGTTTTGCTTGAACAAACGAGAGATATAATCCTTGTTATAATTGAATTTTCGTGCTAAATCCGTCACGGTCAGCGGCTCTTCGGCATGAATACGGGTCCACTCAATAATTTTGCTAAAACTTACATTTCCCTGTGAACTGACAGGATTGGAAAGCAAGCGGCTAAGCGCCAATTCGGATATCTCGATCAGCAGCGAGGTGAACAAATAATTGGCACTGTGATACGTAAGATAATGTGAGTTGGCTACATGTAAAATCTGATTAACGATAATATGAATCCGATCCCCGTTGTCTGCCTGTACACATTGCGGCAAATAGATATCACGCATCACACCGTGACGCTGCAAAAGCCCATCCAAAGCACTTGTTTCCTGCTTCATTTCCTCATTAGATAATACATTCGAGGTCGTGGGAACATCGAAATGAAACCAATAAAATTTCACGCCTGGCAACGATTCCCGGTATCCTTTATGCGTACGACCGGGGTAAAGCAATAGAATATCTCCCTCGCCTACTTCAAAATCCTCCCGTTCCTCCCGTATATATACCGTCTCTTGGACACCCAAGATCAGCTCAAAATTATCAATGGAACGACTCATATGCTTCCAAGGCACCTCGGAAACAAACTCGCCTGCCGAGATCAGTTGGATGGGAGCATCTACATTTACTTTTAGATAGGTCATGTTATCGCCTCTTTAGATTCATGTTCGGATTTGTCCACCCATTGTATGGTTAAGCTACTGACATACCGCGATTCCAATGCTAATGTAGTGGAGAAATATACACTTTCATCTTAGCTAAGGAGCGATGATTTTGAAAGCTAAAGCTTTTGACTTGCATAAAGTAAGAATTGATTCCGGCCCACTTTTACATGCGATGGAATTGAATACGGCCTACCTGCTGAGTTTGGAACCCGATCGTTTATTATCGCGCTTTCGTGAATATGCGGGACTGGAGCCCAAAGCGGCTCACTATGAAGGCTGGGAAGCGCGTGGCATCAGCGGACATACACTCGGCCACTACCTGTCCGGCTGTGCACTGATGTTTGCCTCCACAGGCGACGAAAGACTGTTGGAACGCGTGAACTATGTAGTCGACGAACTGGAAATATGCCAAAACAGTCATGGAAACGGATACATTTCCGGCATTCCACGTGGGAAAGAGATTTTCGAGGAAGTAAAAGCCGGAGATATCCGCTCCCAGGGCTTTGATCTGAACGGCGGCTGGGTGCCGCTATATACCATGCACAAACTTTTTGCGGGCTTGCGTGATGCACATCTGCTGGCGCATCATCCCAAGGCCCTGTCTATAGAAATCAAACTCGGCAACTGGCTGGAGGATGTACTTCAAGGACTGGACGATGATCAGGTGCAGCAGGTGCTGCATTGCGAGTTTGGCGGTATGAACGAGGTGCTGACCGATCTGGCGGAACATTCGGGAGAAGAACGCTTTTTGAGTCTGGCGGAACGCTTTTATCACGGAGAGGTGTTAAATGATCTCGCAGATAGCCAAGATACGTTGGCAGGGCGACATGCCAATACGCAAATCCCCAAAATCATTGGCGCTGCACGGCAATTTGAAATGACGGGGAAACCGCAATATGCGGACCTATCTCGCTTTTTCTGGGATCGGGTGGTTCACAAGCATTCCTACGTGATCGGCGGCAATAGTTATAATGAACATTTCGGTGAACCTGGCAAGCTGAATGACCGTTTGGGCGAAGGTACCTGTGAAACTTGTAACACCTACAATATGCTGAAATTAACAAGACATATGTTCGAGTGGGACGCCTATGCAGCCTATGCCGACTACTATGAACGAGCGATGTTCAATCATATTCTAGCTTCACAGCAGCCTGTAGATGGACGTGTGTGCTATTTTGTATCGCTGGAAATGGGAGGACACAAGTCCTTTAATTCTCAATATGAGGATTTCACATGCTGTGTCGGGTCCGGTATGGAAAGTCACTCCATGTACGGCACTGCAATTTATTTTCACACGCCAGAAGCGATCTATGTCAATCAATATGTCCCTTCTACTGTGACATGGGACGAGATGGGCGTACAGCTCAAACAAGACACTCTCTTTCCGCAAAATGGACGGGGAACGCTGCGCGTTATCAGCAAGCAGCCCAAATCCTTCGCAATCAAGCTAAGATGCCCGCACTGGGCGGAGCAAGGGATGATGATTACAATTAACGGGGAAGAGTATACCGCAGAGACTTGTCCTACCAGCTACGTCGTCATTGAACGGGAATGGAAGGATGGAGATACGGTCGAGTACGACATTCCTATGACCGTGAGAGTCGAGGAAATGCCAGATAATCCGCGCCGGATTGCTTTTATGTACGGCCCGCTTGTGCTGGCTGGGGACCTTGGCCCTGTTGAACAGGAGTCCAACGAGGAACGTCTGCTTGCGTCTGTTCTGATCGGATCGGCCGATTCCCTGACAACGAAGCTGATTGCTGACGGGAACGAGCCTAATACATTCCATATGACCGACTTAGGCTATATCGGAGACTTGCAGCTTCGTCCGTTTTATCAGATGTATGATCGTTCATATACCGTCTATTGGGATCTCTTTTCCCAGGAGGAATGGGCAGCAACCGAGGCAGAATATCGTACCGCGTTAGCGTATCAGCTAGAGCTGGAACGACTTACAGTGGACGTTGTGCAACCTGCCGAAATGCAGCCGGAACGGGATCATGCCTTTACTGGAGAGCATGTAGGTCTGGGGTCCATCTATAACCGCAAATATCGCGACACCTGGCCTAGGGGCTGGTTCTCTTTTGTCATGAAGGTGCTTCCGGATGAGCCTGTCCAATTGGCGGTTACTTATTTGAAGGACTTGAGCCGTCCTCATAGTGACTTTGACATCACTGCGGATGGTCAAATTTTAGGGGAAGGCAAGCTGGAGTCTGAGGAAATGAATAAATTCGAAACGTTCGTCTATGAGCTTCCTCTATCTGTGACGAACCACAAGAATGAAGTTACGATTCAATTCAAGGCCCATCCACAAGGCAAAGTGGCGAAAGTGGCCGGATTACGAGTGATTAGACACTCTATTGTATGATCAATTATCTATATAAATCTACTATTCCGCCTACTGCGTTTTGATGTTCGTTTTTTTAAAGGAAGTTTATAAAACAACAAGCAGACGCTTCTATAAGCTGTCTGCTTGTTCCACTTACTTCCTTATAACTTCGATTCCTCGTCATTGCTTCATGTTCACTTCACAGCATGTTCATTTCGCGGAAACTGTCTCTAATCTTGCGCAGCTCTTGCTGTGCCCTGCTGTATCGCGAGGCGTAGGTCCAAGCAAGCACTTGATGATAATGCGAAGGTGTTTCAATCGTGGTCACGTTATACATGGCCAAATTCCCATCTATTTTTCCTTTTAGGGTAAACTCAATGGCAGGATATCCGTTCACCACCATATCTGAAGCGGTCCCCAATTCAGGGTCCGTAATTCCTGACACCAAATGATCCTCAATGATTCCTTTATATTCTTGAAGAGTCATACTGCTGTCAAAATCGCTTTTCGGTTCAGACAATACAATCAGATATCTTTCGGTCAATTCATTTTTAATGGCGATGTCCGCATCCTCATTAATCCTATTATCTCGTGACCAATTCCAGGGAGCCGTAACCGCAAACTGGCTATCCTTACTGGTAAATACCTCAGGCTTCATGATTTGCGTAATGAGCATAGAAATTAAAGATACAGCAAAAACCATTGAAATGATCGTCGTCAGGATGATTGCTCCTGCAATAATCCCGGTTTTCTTTCTGCCCACCTTTCCCAAATCCCTTACCTTAACCACATATGTATTCGCAGCCATATCTCCAATCCGTTGTTTCCGAGGTGTCACCAGCACACATATACCGGCGGGCAGTCCCATGAAAAGCAGCGGATTCGTATCCACCAGATGTATGAGAGTGCGGATCAAGGATTTAACCATGCCTGGCGGCCTTCCTTCTCCATTCACAACCTGAATACGAAGTACAAACTTGCCCAGCGTATAGCCTGTAAGTCCTTCCAGTAACAGATAATAGCAGAAGGAACCGATCAGGAAGAGCATCACTACCATACCCATATTTGGGGTTTCCGCTTCAGCTACTTTTTCCGTTGTAAAATATACCAGCCCTCCGTACCCAAAGACGATAAGAATGAAGTCAATCATCCAAGCCGCCCATCTTCTGAAAAAAATAGAGGCACCGTATGTTTCTGATAATACTGCCATCTTATCCGGTTCTCGTCGCTGATAACCGCCATTCCTCACAAATTCTCCCGGAGCTACTGTAGATGGATTTTTCAATAAATTAGGTTCTTCCAAATGATACACCCCTGATGTCAATTTAATCCTAGTTAAGTATAGCATCCTTTTTCATCCAATGGAGCAAGCCTGACAGTGCACTGGAGTAAACCGAATCCCGCCGATGAACAAACCACACCTCTAATTTACGATATTCCTCAGGTAAACGATGAGAAGCAATACTTCCCGTCTCCTCTGCCTTTGCAATCGACGATTGTGGCAACATGGACACTCCCAAACCAGAGGCTACTCCACCCAAAATGACTTCCAAGGTTCCGAATTCCATAATCTGATACGCATCCACACCTGCATCGCTCAGAAAACTTTCCGCTCTTGCCCGATGTGTGCAGCCTACATCGAAGAACAGCATAGGCTTGGCAAGCAACTTGCTCATATCACTTTCTCCCGGTTCCGAAATAAGCACCAACTCCTCTTCAAACGCCGCAACATGCTCTATATGCGGATCATCGACGGGGCCATAGACGAACGCTCCATCTAATTCGTAATTTAATACCTTTTGTACGAGATCATGGGTGCTGCCTGTCATAAGCGATAGATGGACATCAGGATATTGAGCGTGATATTCCATCAATAAAGAGGTCAGATGCGTAACCGCCGCCGTCTCAATCGAGCCTAGTCGCAAAGGTCCCGCGGGCTGGTCTGAATATTGAGTGGACTTTACAGCCTCGTCCAGCAAGGTCAGTATGGTATCCGCATATTTCAGCAGATTCTCTCCTGCTGGCGTTAACGTCATTCCCCGGTTAGATCGGCGAAATAGCGGTACGTTCAATTGTGCCTCAAGCTGCTGAATCCGCGAAGTCACATTGGACTGTACATAATTCAAAACTTGCGCAGCCTTCGTGATACTGCCCTCGCGAGCGACGGCCCGAAAAATTTTCAAATCACTGCTTTCCATGTATACGTCACCTGCTTGGTATGATCATTTGTGATACTCACGTTCGATTTTGTTCATTTTACCGGATGCTTGCCGCTCTGTACAATTCAATATATATGCAATTGCATCTAAATTCGCACCACGGGAGGTTTTAAAATGAAAGCCGTGATACATGCCAGCAAAAACGGCCCTGAGGGTCTGATGTATACAGACGTTACGGACAGACAGCCAGGGAACGATGAGGTGAGGGTAAAACTCAAAGCCGCAGGCTTGAACCATCGGGACTTATTCCTCATGGCAGATCGAGCTGCCAACGATGCTCCACTCATTCTCGGATCCGATGGAGCAGGTGTGATCGAGGCTGTGGGTGCTGGCGTCCCAACCTCGCTGGTAGGCACCGATGTAATGATCAATCCATGTATCGGATGGGAGAATACGCATCATGTTCCCTTAGTTCCAGCCATTCTGGGCGGACCTTCGGACGGGACATTCGCTGAATCGGTTATCATCCCCGTCCAAAATGCCGTCAGCAAGCCAGCATACCTTTCATGGGAAGAAGCAGGGGTACTGCCTTTGTCTGCTTTGACCGCTTACCGCGCGCTCTTCACAAGAGGCCAATTGCAGGAGGGTGAGCACGTCCTCATTCCCGGTATTGGCGGTGGTGTAGCCACGTATGCCATGCTTATGGCTTTAGCGGCAGGTGCACGGGTCAGCGTCACATCACGCAGCGAAGCAAAGAGGCAGGCTGCCCTCGCCCATGGCGCTAATCATGCATTCGACAGCCATAGCGGATGGAAAGAAAATATGAACGGAGACACCGTAGATCTGGTCCTTGACAGTATCGGTCCTGCTACGTTCGATAAATATTTGGATGTCCTCAAGCCAAACGGTCGGATTGTTACATTTGGCGCAAGCTCAGGAGATCAAGTAGAGATTCCACTGCGGTCTATATTTTTTCCTCAAATCAGTATCATCGGCACCTCTATGGGCAGTGGCGAGGAATTCGCAGCTATGCTTCAGTTCATGGAGCGCCATGCACTCCATCCGATTATAGATAGCGTATTTCCTCTACAAGACACAGCAAAAGCCTTCCACCGTATGCAGCAGGGAGCGCAGTTAGGCAATATAGGAATCAGGATAGAGTAAGGAGTCTGAACGAAGTATAGGAATGGAAAAAAATCCACTACCGTAAAATGCCTTCATCCAGAAGTCAATTTTATGGTAGTGGACCTATTTAGTCGATCAAACGATGCTGGACCCATTTGTTGCCCCGGAAGCGCCAAAGGAAAACGAGTCCCCGCACGCCCCATTCAATATCCATAGCCAACCAGACACCAACAATCCCCAAGTTGAACACAATGCCCAAAATATACCCGAGCACCACCCGACACAACCACATGGACAGCATTGAGGTGAGGGACGTAAATTTTGAATCACCTGCTGCCCTTAGTGCAGAGGGTGTGATAAAGGCAATGGACCAGAGCGGAATCTGGGCCAACGTATTAATCAGTATGACAACAAATATGTCATCTACGATTTCGGCAGGCGGATGAAACAGCCCCACCATCGGCTCAAACAAAGGCATCAGGATTAATCCCATTACAATAAACGAACAAGACGACAGCCAAATAAACGATTTGGTAAACTTGCGGGCATCCTCGACATTTCGACGTCCCATGCATTGACCGACCACGGTTACAATCGTAAGAGCCAAAGCATTCGCAGGGATTTGGAACACGTTAGCTAGGGATGAGCAAATGGCATTCGTCGCCAACGCATTGGTTCCCAGACTCACAATGAAAATTTGGGTTAAAATTTTCCCCCCATTAAAAAACATCTGCTCCGCTGCAAAGGGAAGCCCGATAAACAAAATCTTTTTAAGCATGGCCAGATTAAAGTAAAGCATATCTCTAAGCTGAACACGCAAGTCATCATCTACCCTGACCAAATAGATCAGCGCGCACACTGCTCCTGCATATCTGGACACATTGACGGCAATCGTCATGCCCAGCACACCCATATCCAATACATTAATGAATACCACATTGAGGAGCACGTACGAGAGGTTCATGATGAGAGAAAGAGCCAGCGATGCCCTCGTCTTCCCGATCCCCCTCAGCGCTCCACACACCGCCTCAACGATTGCAATCCCCACAAAAGACATACAACTTCCCAGTAGATATACCTTACCGTTAGCTAATACATCAGGCGAGGCGGAACCAAACAGAACACTCAAAATCGGATTGTACAACACGATCATAAACAAACTGATACATAAGGCCAGCAAGGAAACGGAGGAAATGGTACCGGATGCGGCTTTAGAAACCATGAGGTCGTTACCGCTCCCCTTATACTGTGCCACGACAACCGTTCCCCCGGTAGACACTGCGACAAACACATTAATCAGAAAAATATTCAAAGAATCAATCATATTTACGGCACTGACTGCCGCCATCCCCGACGAGCTAATCATGGCCGTGTTCACCAAATTAAGACCCACGATAAAAGCCTGATCAATCAGCAGCGGGATAAACAGCGCAATCATCTGTCGATAATCAATAGACTCTCCTGAAAAATGCTTATTCAGAAAGCCATGTGTTCTCATCCTTACACTCAGTTGACTCATATCATCACATTCTTTTTCTCAAATTGAAAAAAACCCTTCAACAGAAGAGCCTTCATGGCAAAAAAATGTATAAAGTTGCAAGGCTAGATGTGTCTAGTTCTTGATTCTGTACACTTTTCTCTACATAGAAGTATTGCTCCAAAAGAAAATCCTGTCAATGGTCTTGCTCACATTTGAATAGAAAATAACAGAAAAACCTGCTCAGCTCAGTGAACAGGTTTTGCAGCAGTATTATAATGCCTTAATATGTCATTAAAACCTTGTTAAAAGAATGTCTATGATCTTCTCGCAATCAAATCTTGTTGAATAGAAGCTTCATTCTTTTCGAATTTTTTATAAAAAAACATAGGAATGATCCCGATCAAGAAGATGATAAATGGCAGCCAGATAAAGCTGAACTGAATGCCAGACAACGCCGTAGGGGTTTGAACTTGCCCAGCGATGTAACCGGTGCTGCCCATAATCCATGCTGGCAATAATCCGCCAATTCCGCTACCCGCTTTAATACAGAATGCGCTTCCAATAGAGGTCAGGAAGCCACTTGCCCGAATACCATTTTTCCATTCCCCATAATCGACTGTATCTGACAACATCGCAAACGGCATAGAACATGCAAAGCCTGATCCTAACGCACCAATAATCCAGCCGATAATAATGAGAGTTAAGTCTGTACTTCCCATTAAAATCACGACTTGACCCAGCGCAGCTAATATCAATCCGATAATCATAATCGCATTTTTACTTAATTTTCTGGCGAAAAACGGAATCAGAACCATCGAGATCAACTGTAAGGAGGTCAGTCCATTGATTAAAGGTACTAAATCCTTACTGTCCAGATTGTATTGCAGATAAAAGATTAGCGTAGCTGAACGAATATTCAAACCGATCCAGTAACACAAGTTGGCAGCTACAACGAGCATCCAGGGCCAGTTTCGTTTGATGGCTGTGAAGCTTTTGGCAATGGGAACGGATTTCGTTTTCACTGCTGCATTTTCTCGCAAATCGGCAAACGCTATGAAAAACATAATAATCGCCATGATTCCAAATAAAACGAGCGTTAAGGAAAATCCTTTTTGATCATTCCCTTGTCCAAAGAAAGCAACCAAAGGTAACGTAAACGTCGTGGCGATGAAGAAGCCCACATTCCCCCCGACCATGCGGAAGGAGTTCAAGACAACGCGTTCATTAGAATTGGTGCTCAGGTTAGGCAGAATAGACGTAATCGGCGTACTAATTCCTGTGTACAGGATGCCGGCTATGATATACGTAATGGCGGCATATGCAATTTTGCCCGACTCACTCCAATTGGGCGTCGTAAACGTAAGGACCATGAACACAGCGAACGGAATTGCTAACCATAGAAAATAGGGTCTGCTCTGGCCGTATTTTGACTTCGTTCGATCAATCAGGATGCCCCAAATCGGGGCATCAATAGCATCAATAAAACGGGTGATAAATAGTAATGTCCCGGCAATCCCGATAGAAAGACCGAATACATCTGTATAAAAATATAATAGATAACTGGAAATGACACAGTACAATAGATTGCCGGCCGTATCCGTTAATGAATAGCTGATTTTACGATGAAAAGGAACGGTACTGGTTGCCTTTTCCGGTGGTTCTGTACTCACAATTCTCGTACTCATGATCTTTCCTCTCCCCATGCGAATGAATTATGATTCATAAACCCATACACGCATTTCCCCTTTAGCCCGATTGCACCAGGCGTAGTAAGGAATGGCGGTAATTTGTTGAGGAACAAATTCAGGGGGCTCCGAGCTGTATAATGCATTCGAATTTTTTACCCGGTGTCCCTCTATGGTCAGCTTTACAATGCCACCCAGCAGGTTTCCGCTGAACTCTTCCGTAATAAGACTATCCTTCGTCAATCTTAATCCTGCCAAATTCGCTCCATTATCCACTTCTTCCAGGCAAAACACGACTGGTCCGCGTTGGAGAGCAATTTGCTGCTGGTTCATGGAGACCAGCGGATTGCTCCGAATGCGCTCAACTGGCATAGCCAAATGCAGAGTTACCACATCTCCGTCCTTCCAAGTACGCTGAATCTCGATATAGCCTTTTTCCAGACGATCTAATGATATGGTTTCCCCATTCACCTTTACCTCTGCCTGCTTGCACCACCCTGGAATTCGCAGTGCCCATTTAAAGGGAGTTGGCTCTGTTACATGGATCGAAAAGGTTAGATCCGCATCCCATGGATAATGATGAGTTTGTGTAATTTCAACCTCATGACCAGATAAAGTCATGTTCACCTTGCTGGCAATGTACAGATGCGTATACAACGTATCGTCCGTTTGGGTGTACATATTGTCCTCAACCGATGCAATCATTCGTGCCAAATTGGGCGGACAGCAGGCGCAGAAAAACCATTTTTGCCGTTCTGTTTTTACATGCTCTTGATCTTTTCTGGATTTTTGAAAGGGATTAACCTCCAACGGATTCACGTAGAAAAATCGTTTCCCGTCCAGGTCCATCCCACTAATCGTCCCGTTGTATAGCGCACGCTCCAGCACATCGGCATATTTCCGGTTCGGCGCTAAGCGCAACATACGATTGGCCCAAAAGGCCAGCCCTACAGAGGCGCAAGTCTCACAGTACATGCTGTCATTAGGAAGATCGTGATGGCAAGTGAACGCTTCCGCGTTTACAGTAGAACCGATCCCTGCGGTGATGTACATTTTGTGATTCGTGACATCATCCCACAGCGTTTCACAGGCTTGTAACAGGGAAGCATCCCCTGTTTTCGCGGCCAAGTCCGCCATCGCAATATACAGGTACACCGCTCTTACTGCATGGCCGACTGCCTCTTTTTGTTCCCGCACAGGTTGGTGTGCTTGCTGGTATTCGAAGCCTAAACCAAAATTAATGTTGTTCTCATCATTCCAGGTGGGCTCTGTTTGAATATGTTTTCTCTGTTCTTGTTCCTCTGCAAAGTAAATAGGATGCTGTCCCCGCTGTTCAATAAAATATTGCGCTAATTTGAGATATTGATCCTTTGCAGTTACGTCGTATAATTTGATCAAGGCCAACTCAATTTCTTCATGTCCCGGGTAGCCTTTCCGTTTCCCTTCTTCCGTACCAAAAACCTGCTGAATCAGGTCTACGTATTTCTCCATAATGTGAAGAAACTTCGTTTTGCCCGTCGTTTCATAATAAGCAACAGCCGCTTCTATAAAATGCCCTGCACAATACAGCTCATGATTGTCTCTTAGGTTCGTCCAGCGATTATTGGGTTCCTTAAGCAGATAGTACGTATTCAGATACCCATCCTCAGCTTGAGCTCTGCCCAACAATTCAATCACTTCATCAGCCCGCTCTTCAAGCGCAGGATTCGGATGATCCCTTAAGCTAAAGGCAACCGTCTCCAGCCACTTGGCAATATCACTGTCCTGAAAAACAGTTCCATAATACTCCCCACTGGATTCCCCGGCTGCAATCCTAAAGTTTTCAATCGCATGACTGGGTTCTGTATCTGGTAATTCATCATTTAATGCTTTCCACTGATAAGGAATAACCTCTTCCGCCACAACCTGCTTATACTTTTTCCAAAATAAATCGTCAACGATGACATGCTTAACTGGCTTTGCCGTTTTCATTGGATAAACATCCCTTCCTGTAAATAGAACGCTTTCATTTTTTGAAAAATAAGGATAAAGTATTGATAATATCGTACAAGCTAACCTGAGTTCCCCTTGCTACAGTCCTTATTTTATCAACCTGAATTTATAAAAAAAATCGCGATCTTTAACTAAAACTTATACGATTTCACACACAAAGGAGCTGGCTTCCATGAGCAAAACAGACTTTCTATCATTCCTTGTCCCTCCGCTGCCTTATTTCATTGAGGGGAATTTTACTACATATCAAAAAGGAGATTGGCATCCAAATAGGTATAATCTGGGTTATTTTGACGTAATAATCATTAAAGAAGGGTTGCTGCACATTGGCGAAGAGGACGAAGTGTGGAAGGTAACTGAAAATTACGCTCTCATTCTTGAACCGGATAAACATCATTTTCCCATTGAGGCATGTACAGAACAAACCTCCTTTTACTGGTTCCATTTTCAAACCAATAGCATGTGGTGCGCACAATCCTCGTCCAATCCTATTATACCCAGCACTCCCATTCCCGAGCTGCATTTTCATTCAGAACATACGACCATTCATTTGCCTAAAATTCAAAAAGTGGTGAATCCACATGAGCTATTTTCGAAATTAGACTATTTACTAGCCTCTACTTTAAAACCTAGAAAACTGGCACTATGGGAGGCCCAACAGACGTTTGTGAATGTTTTCCAGAGTTTGGAGTATGATCAGAATAATAAAGACAGCTCCTCTAAGTTGGCGGAACAGATCGAAATATACCTAAAACAGAATTACAAGAATACGATCACCAATAAGGATTTGGAAGCCCATTTTCACGTACATCAGAATTATCTTGCTAGATGTATGAAAGTCGCCTTCCAGCGCACACCGCTTGAGTATTTAATGGATTATCGCCTGGATCAAGGACGCAGTCTTTTGCTGCAAACTGACTGGTCTGTCCAACAAATTACGGAGGAAACGGGATTCTCCCAAGCAAGCTATTTCTCCAAATGCTTTAAAGAAAAATTCGGAATGTCTCCAAAGAATTATAGACAACAATACTGGAAACCAGTTCATTGAATGCTTACACCTCCTTTACACTCTCTTTACATTTTCATTGTATCCTTTTGATATTCTCGCTTTATACTGAGTCGGTTATATCATTTTCACTTCAGCAAAGGGGCATACATATGAAGTCAACTAAACTCGCATTATTAGCCATGTTAACAGGGGTTCTGGTATCACCAGAACTGACCCATGCGGCAGACATTCAGCCATCCGGGTATGCATCACTACGAACACAGGCAGATAAAATGGGGGCGACTATTACATGGGACAGTGATGACCAGTCTGTTTTGGTCAAGCTGAAAAATGGCATTGTCGGAACCTTTACAGTGGGTGAGAAGCAATATCGTCTAGCTGGACTAAGCGGAAAAGCGGACCGGGAAATTAAGATGATGAATGGAAATGTATATCTTCCTACAAAACTTCTTACAGCGCTTGAAGCAGAGAACAGCAAATATGCAGATCCTAAGGACGCAGTCCCCACCTATAAAGTGATCCCTTCTGCTGAAACAGAAGCTGTGGAGGATGGAGAAGACGCAGCCGACGACCCTGCAATCTGGCTCAACCCGGCCGATCCAGAGAAAAGTAGAATTTTAGCAACCAATAAAGGCGGCGGGATTTTAGTCTATGATCTGGAAGGCAAGCAACTGCAAAACATGAAGGTCGGAAAAATGAATAACGTGGATCTTCGTTACGGTTTCACCTTGGGCGGAAAAAAAATAGATATCGCAGGGGCGACCAATCGAACCAACAACACGATCGATATCTTTGCCATTGACGGTGCATCAGGAAAGCTGACCAACGTGGTTGGCAAACCTATTAAAGCATCTATGAAAGAAGTATACGGATTCAGCCTATACCATAGCCTCAAGACAGATAAATTTTACGCGCTCGTTTTGGGCAAAGAGGGTGAATTTGAACAATATGAGCTGACTGATGACGGAAGCGGCAAAATTGCAGGTAAGCTTGTCCGCCAGTTCAAGCTGAGTACGCAATCTGAAGGCATGGTTGCTGATGATGAATATGGCACGGTCTACATCGCTGAAGAGGATTACGCTATTTGGAAGTATAGTGCCGAGCCAGACGGTTCAACCGAGCCGCTGCGACGTGTGGATATTGCAGATGGGCGCAGACTTCACGATGACATAGAGGGACTTACATTGTATTACGGTAAAGATGGCAAAGGATATCTTATGGCCTCCAGCCAAGGAAACAGTAGCTATGCGATCTATGAACGACAAGGCGACAATGCATATATAAGCAACTTCACGATCAGCGCAAGCTCAATCGTTGACGGTACGTCTGTCACAGACGGTATTGATGTTCTTGGCTACGGGTTAGGTAGGAATTTCCCTCATGGTATCTTCGTTGCACAAGATGACGAAAATCTTCAAAATGGCAAAAAGTTAAATCAGAACTTTAAAATGGTGCCTTGGGAGCGAATCGCTACGGGAGCCCCTACCCCGCTAACGATAGACGATGGCATCAACCCGCGTGAATTGGTAAACAGAAGCACGCAGTAATGCCTGTCGGGGAAATCAACTCAACATTCCGACTCTATTCATAGAAAAAAAAAGAGGTGTTCCAAAAGCCATGAAAGGCTACTTGGGACACCCCTTTTTGTTTTTAAGCGGGAAAAGGTTTAAGATCCAGCACCAGCACATTTACCGAGTTGGCCGGTAAGTCTAAGAGAACAGAATCCCTATGAAGCGTGATCTGCTGTTCGGTAGGCACTACCTTCTCATCATTCTTTTTGTTCACGTTAGGTACATGAACAAGCGAGGAATCGCCAGTTAGTGTAATCAGCTTAGCGATGGACTCAACACTCAAATCTTGTAGATTCAGCTGTGTTGCCTTATCCACGTTGTCGGCATTCACCAGCTTCACGTATACATGCTCAGCATCTTGGGTTACCGAGTTGAACACGTCTCTGTTGTAAGCCTCCAGCTTGTAGTCCAGCACTTTGCTGGTTGTCTCGCCGTCGGTATATGAGCAAATCAGGTTGCTGCCTGTTTCACCGCCATAGTTCACTGTTATGGTGTAGTCCGTGTTGTCGGCCAACTCTTCATAGCTGGCCGCTCTCAAGTTACCTGCGGCTATACTGGAAGAGTAGTCACCCAATGTGTAGCCTTCTATGCCTTGCTTGTAAACCTTCACGCCGGTAGCCTTGCCGCCATAGCCGATCGCGTATTCGACAACGTCCTTTTTCTCCGCAGAAATATCCGTGAGACCCGCACCCACATAAAAACCGTCCGTGCCGGAAATGCGGGAGGCGATCACCTCTACCTTGTAATTGCTCCAGCTGTCGTTCAAGATGTACAGACCATTCAGACCGCTATCCTGAGCTTTGAGCACAAGCCCCTTGCCTTCCTCCACTGTGTAGCCCACGGAACCAGGAATGACCTGCCAGGCCGAATTTAATTCCTGGGCGAAATCTTGATCCAGCAGCACACTGCCGTCCTGGTTAGAGGTAACGGTGACACGCTTAATCATAACGTCGGCATTGCCTGTCGCGATTTCAATGCCACCCTGAGGAATGAGATCCGTTGGCTTGCCATGTTTGTAAGTAGAGAAAGAAGTGCGCAATACTTTATTTCCCAAATATTTAGCATACATTTGCTGTACATAGTAGTTCGGCGTAAACCACACCGTTTCGTCATCGAACCAGATGCAGTCTGGAGTCCATCTGTAGGTTCCATCTGTCAGCACCTTGTTAAACAGCGGTGCATAGGCAGCCAACCGAACGACATCGGCATTATTTTCGAAGCCCGTCATCACCGCTGCCTCTGCTACAGCGCCTGCCAATGTATTTTTATCGGTTGAGGCGTACTCCCCGACAAAAACCTTTGATGTCGCTTTCCAATTGATACTACCGTCCGCGTTATAAGCTCTGTAGTAGTAGTTATAGCGGTCCACGTTATTCAGCAGGTACTCGTTAGAACGATAGTAGTGCTCGTCTGCAATGGTGTCCATATAGTCCTTTTGCTTCTCATACCAGGTAACAGTCTCTTCCGTCACCTGGTTACCATCAGCAAAAGCAACCTTAGCCGAGCCCTTCATATTACCGCTCAGGAACTTCCAGCCCTGCTGATAGGCATCGTCGTCCGCTTGAGCGCCAACCGTAGAGATGATATGCAGCTCATAACCCGGATAGTTTTTCTCCATGTACTCATCAATCGATGTCTTGAACACTTCAAAGTTGGCAAAGAACTCTGTGCCCCAGTTCTCGTTACCCACACCCAAATAACGCAGATCGAACGGTGCTTCATGGCCCATTTTTTTACGCATAGCAGCCCATTCATTATGTTCAAAATCCACACTGATCGCAAAGTCGATCAGATCCGTAAAGTTCTTAATATAGTATTCTCTTAATGCGCCTCCAGCGGGATGAGCATAATCCGAGCGGGCTTGGCAGAGCACGCCGCAGGCCATAACCGGAAGCGGAGCTGCATTCAGGTCTTCTGCCAACTGGAAATATTCCATATAACCAAGTCCCATGGTCATCATATAGCCCCATACATTAAAGTTTTCCTTGCGTAGCTCGATATCCCCAATCGATTCCTTCCAATCGTATACGTTTTCCCATATAAACGAACCCTCGGAAATACAACCACCTGGAAAACGCAGAAACTTCGGATGCATGCCGACCAGTGCGTTCACCAAATCTTTTCTCAATCGGTAGTTAGGATTTCCCTGGAAGTTAGCATGTGCCGATGGGGATTGCTCTTCCTCTCCTGCGCCCCATACATCTTGTGGGAATAAAGAAACCATATCAACCGAAATGTCCCCTTCAAATGTAAGCGCCAGCTGCCCGAGAACCGTAGCTGAGCCTGTCAGCACAAGCTTGGAATCGATGCCGTACTTCTTCCACGTGTTACCGCCTTCCACCTGTATCGTAACCGAATCACTAATAGCCTTTTCATTCGAGTCTTGCAGTTGCAATGTGATTGTGCCCGCTGAATCGGCCTTCGCCCAGATGGTAAACTCATATTTATCACCCTCTTGGATGGACATGGCACAATTCTGATTAGAATCCGAAAAGCCCTTGTTCCGAATCGTTGCACCATCCGCTACCGTCACATAATAGGAGTTCACTTCTTTGTCTTTTGCACCTAAGAACTCATTTAATCCACCGCTATGTTGTGGAGTCATCTTGTCCGTATCACCAGACCAGGCGAACAACGGGTTGCGGTTCCGTCCTGTAGAGCAGCCGCATTCACCGGAAGCATGGGAATACGTATCAAACTCGAAAGATTCAAAAGAGCGATTCTGAACGAGTTCCGCATATATCCCGCCATCTGCTGCGTTATTGATATCTTCATAGAACAAGCCGTACATCACTTCGCTGACATCCAGCACTTCCTTATTTCCATGAATGGTCAGCGTGTACGGAGGCAGCTGTTCAGGAAGAATGGATACTTCAAAGCTTTCTTCAATCTGGCTTAGGCCCTTCGTCAATAAAGCTGTGACGGTAACCCCTTGTGCGGAGGTAATCGCCTGCACCTGACCATTGTCAGAGAGTATACCAGGTTGGCTGGATTTCCAGGTCACTTCTACTCTTCCACCCATCAGAACGGTTGGCAGAGATAAGTCCTTGGTCACAATCGTCGTCGGAAAGGACAAATATTTATCTCTGGCAAGCTTCACGATCTCTTCATCTGTCAACGAATCGCACATGACCTCAATGACTTCATCTGCCGACAAGCCTGCTTTATAAATTCGAAAGTCTGAAACGGAGCCGGCAAAGTCTACATCCGCCGCATGCTGAGAGCGACCAATAAAATTGTTGCTGTAGTTGGACGAGTCTGTAAACGTTTCGAACCATTTACGCAGCTTGGCATAGTTACCGCTGGAAGTTTGACTGATGGAACCGTCCGCTACCACCTCACCATTGACATATACCACCGGACCCGCACTGCTTAATGTGCCGCCTTCTGTACCGATTACGGACAAGGCTATGTGCATCCACTCATCCCTGACAAAACCTCTTCCCGGGTCTACGGACAAATCCGCCTCGGTGAAAAGGGTTCCGCGCAGATTCCGTGTCATGAACATATATGGCCCTGTATGGGCTTTACCAAAATCAAAAACACGTTCCCACATATCTGTGAATCTGCCGAAGTTGACCCAAGCAGTAACCGTCACACCGGTGTTATCGCTTACATCTTTGAATAGATCGGAAGGAAGCTGGATATACGAGGTACCGTTGGGGCCTCCCTCAAGCGTCAATGCCGCTCTACCGGTAGCATGGGAAATTGTGGGTGTTACTGTGCCTGAAGCAACCCCATCGTTACCTTGCCCTGAGCTATCTTTGCCGACGTTCTCTGCATCATCAAACTTGTAACGCGCAATGATTTGATCTTGGAATTTGGTCATCTTCGTTGCTCCTATACCTATAATTTATTAATGTAATAACTAATTAGTTAATATAAATACATACTATACAGCTATAGTACCTTATCCTGAGTACCTTTTTCAATCCAATAAATCAGATTTATAAAGAAAATACTTGAACGAACTACATAAAAAAGCAGCTATCACAGAAGATACTCTGCGATAACTGCCTTTTGACTTGTAAAGAAGCTTGGCCGTAGCTATGTTATCCGTTCAATTTTTGTCCACAATTCGGACAGAAGTTAGCTCCTTCGTTTTTTGTACCGCAATTCGGACAAAAATTGGGCTTATTCCCGTCTCCAGATGAAGGGGGATCAGCAGGTGTAGGCTGAGTCTCAGCCGAAGGCTTTGGGTTCGGGTTTAAATTTTTCATCATTTCATTTGCTATATTCATCCCCATCATCATACTCGCCATATCCGAAGCTGCACCGCCGCCTTTTACATTACCCGATGCAATCCCGTCCGTCATCGTCACTTGTTGGTACTTTTGCAGATTACCGATCATTTCATGTGAAGCGGTCTTCGTAATCATATCTTGGATTTCTTGAGGATAATTGAAGCTCATCACATGAAAGCCAGTAATCGTCATACCATTGTCCATCACTTGCATATCCAGATCTTCTTGAATACCTTTTGAAATGTCAGAAGCATTCGCCTGCAGATTGAACATGTCCTTTCCTTCTCTGCTGATCCACTTCATCAATAACTGATCCAACACCGAAGTAATCCGTATTTTCACATCCTCAACGAGATAACTGTCCTTCACTCCGGCAATCTTATCGATGAGCGTAACATAATCGTTCACTTTAAAATTAAATGTGCCATTGGCACGGATCGGCATACCGCCTGGCAGCTGGGGAGTCGGGATCAGCACCGGATTCTGCGTCCCCCATTTGACAGTAAACTCCTTCGTATTAACGAATAAGACCTCTACCCTCATACCACTGTTAAAACCAAATTTAAACCCTTTTAAGGTGGATAGAAATGGAATAATGTCAGAGTCCATGTTATATGACCCTTCATTCTCAAAAACACCCTCTATTTTGCCGTTATTTACAAAAATCGCGTCTTGACCGGAGCGGATAATTAACTTACTTCCTTTTTTAATTTCACAATTACTCCACTTCCAGAAAATCATATCATCTCTAAATTCTTCCCATTCTACAACATTTGCAAATTGATTTCTGAAGAATCCCATACTGTATCCATCCTTTCCGTTCAGGATTTTGCAAAATTCGATTCCAGTCGCTCCAAAGTGCAATATATAGACGAACTAGACCATTTCGATCTATATATTGTTCATTGAAAGTCGCTTATTGGATTTTTGCAAAATCCCCAGTTAAAATGATCCTCTGCTGCCGCTATGCGAATGACCGCCGCTGGTAGTTCCGCCACCACCGCCTGAGCTACTGCTACTGCTGCTCTTTTCAATCTTCCGTTTCGTTGTCGTTGTGTGAAGATACTGATCTCGATGCTCCAGAACTCCTGAAGCGTTCGCATCCTCGTAGGTCTGTCGATTTACCGTAACCCGACCGCCAGAATTGGAAACCATCTTGCCCACGATCATCGCCGCCAATCCCAGTGCAATCGCCAAATGAAGCCAGCCTTTAAAAAATATACTGTCTGGGTTCACCCCTGGACGGATCGCCAAATATTTGTGCGCGCCTAGAATATACTTTTGAAATGCCACCCCATAGTTGCCGTTCGTCAGATCCGGGCTAATCTCATGGCGTATTTTAGTAAGCCTGTCATCATCCAGATACCGTTCTGCCTTATAAAATCCAGCCAAGTATACCTCTCTATTTCTCATATCCATCGTTAAAATAACCGCGTTCCCATGAGCTCTGTCATACCCTGGGCCATGGTCATCATAAAAGTCCTGCGTCATTTTCATAACATCCATATTGTCGGGATTGGGGGTTGTATAAATAATAATGTCCGTTTCTCTTTCAGCCCCGTATTGATTAGCCATCGTGTTCAACACATCATACTCTTCCTGATTGAGCAAACCCGCTTCGTCATAAATCAATGGCTTCATTTCTGTCGTTGCTGGTTCGCCCTTCATTTCCATAGGAAGCGCCAGAAAAACAGCAAAGAACAACAAAACGGCTACAATGGCTCTATGTCTTTTCAATAGAATTCTCCTCCCATCATCAACCAAGTGATTAACCTTAATGAAAAGAGAGTAATTCCGAAAATGCCTGCAAACCAAGCCGTCACCTTGAACTTGCTAATCGGAGGCTTACCGACTACCTTGCCCGTCTGTCCGTTCATAGCAAACGTATGCTCCAATTGATTATAGTCATAGTGTATGACCCACACCGGGAGCAGGACATAATCCGCTTGTTTTAATGTAGTATCAACTTGCTTTTCCGTATAACTCACGGCCGTATACTCTGACACCGTAGAATGAATATAAGCATCAATATATTCCTTCACTTTTTCTTTAACTCGCGGGAAAAGCTCTTCTTCGTTATAACTGTACTTCTCCGCAATATAACCTGCTAGATATGGCGTTTTAAAGGGTTTTAGCTGATCGTATGGAAATGGCTCCAATTTATCCATCAACTCGTCGTTCATTTTCTCCGCAGCATCAATCGGAACCTTTACATAATTCAAACGGATTTTCCGATATACATCAAAATGCTTCGTTTCCGTATATTCGTAGTCTCCACTCGTATAGGTTCGCACTTGGGTACCTTCACCTTGAACCTCAATTTTATTATGTAATTCATATAACCAGAAAGGCACATACATCCCGGTTATTCCCTTGATTCGGTCTGCTATCATGAACCGATTCGGCGTCAGACGGCCATTCTTACACCATTTTTTGAAAGCAGCTATGGCTTCTTCCTTACTGATTGAAAAAGGAATAACCTGCGCTGGAGCCAGCTTCCCAGTCAGTCGATCCCCGAGAACCACGGCAGAACCACAAAAGCTGCACACCGTTGCACTCGTCTCCACTTCGGTCATAATCACCGCTCCGCAGTTATTACAATGATACTCATGAGCCTCATCTTCTGAAAAAATACGATTTATCAGAGGATCAGGAATAGATTCGATATTGTCCTCTCTTCCGCAACTATGACAGGATAACCTCCCTGTCTCACTGTCAAAGACCATACCGCTGCCGCAGTTGGGGCATTTGTATTCGATAACCGGCATCTGCTCACCTCTTCATGTAGATACTTGTTATTCATCTTCTGTATTCGTACTCTTCTTGTATTGTGCAAATAAAGCATCCAGGTCGTCCTTCGTTCCTGCCCGCAGCTCGGCTATAGCCATCGCCTCATCATACGCTCTGTTCACCTGCTCTTCCATAACCTCAAAAGCAGAATTCCCGTTGCCTATAGAATTCAAGGTTTGCTGTGCTTTGGCAACCGCCAGCTTCCCTTTAAGTTCAGCGCTACGCGCTTCTAGCTGCCCCATATCGGACACTAACTTCTCCTGCATTTGTTTCATATTCACGGCGTTTACTGAAGCTAAGTCATAGGACGTTTGTAATTGTTCCAATTTCTCCGTTTGCAAACCCTTCCTCTCCAGAAACTTTCGAGCTTCCTCTTCATTACCAGCTTCCACAGACTTACTGGCATAATACTGGAGCTTTTTGATCTCGGCTTTGCATTCATCCAGTGCTCTTTTCGCCCTTCTCTCATCAGCCAATACTGATACCGTCTCCGCTTTCACCTTGCCTAGATCACTGTTCAAATTTCGCATATAATCGTCAATGGTTTTCTCCGGATCTCCCACCTTATCCATTAAGGCGTTAACATTCATTTTCATAATATCCCTAAACCTCGACAAAATTCCCATGATGACCTCCTTCGAAAGGACTACATTCCACCATATCATACATCAAATCCGGTAAAAAATGTTCATTATAGCTCTATATACTGACCCACTGATCACTTTCGGATGTGTGTTCGTTTTATGATAAAAGCAAAGGGTCCAAAAACCCGCGACAGATTTTTGAACCCTTCTATTTTATTGTCTTGATTATAGTTCTTCATAGGACTTGGGGTCCTGCTCCCATATCCGTCCATCCTCACTGCTAAATGCCGAAATCATGTTCATTTCCTCTGGAGACAACTCAAAATCAAAAATATCCAAATTCTCCGTTTGGTGATTTAAAGAAGAGGCCTTCGGGATCGGGATTGCTCCAAGTTGGATATGCCAACGTAAAATCGCTTGTGTAGTCGTTTTACCATGAGCAGCAGCAATTTTCCCAATCTCTTCATTCTCCAGCATACTGTGACCACGACCCAAGGGGCTCCACGATTCCGTCACGATGCCCTGTTCAGCATCTTTTGCACGCTGATGTTCCTGATTAAATAATGGGTGCAATTCAACTTGATTTAAGCTCGGCGTGACACCTGTTTCCCGAATTAAACGTTCATTATGCTCGGGCAAGAAATTGCACACCCCAATGGAACGGATATAGCCCCTTTTCTTCGCCTCAATTAACGCCTGCCATGCTTCAACATATCGATCAATTTGGGGATTCGGCCAATGGATTAGGTACAGATCATAATAGTCCAGACCTCCTCTATATAATGACTCTTCGATCGTTACAATGGCTTCTTGGTAAGCATGTCGGCGACCTGGTAGTTTGGAGCAAATCAACAATTCTTCTCTGGGCACAGAGCTCTGCTGGACCGCTTTCCCGACAGCACCCTCATTTTCATAGTTGAACGCTGTGTCGATCAGACGGTAACCTGCATCAATCGCGCTGGTAATTGCCTTGACTCCATCTGCACCCTTCAATCCAGCAGTCCCAAATCCAATCACGGGCACCTTAGTGCCATCATTCAATACCTTCTCCGGAATTGGATCGTTCATATTAACAGCCTCCTTTACTATTCTCTTATACCGCAACACCTTTAATGCTCAGAAAAATACAGCAAATGACTCGGTTCCTCCTATACTTATTACCCACCAGTTCGTGACTTTCCTATTAAATTCTCTGTATGCTACATCAAAAAGTGCCTGATCCCCGTTGAAATCATACTTGAATTCAAGGAGTCAGGCACTCGTATACCGCTACCAAATCATATATTCCACTTCATGCTGAATTGCTTGGTTGTCCAACACAAAGTTGAAGCGTCTTAATTTTTATTTCAAGCCTTTCCATACCCAGTTCTCTACCTCTGGCAAGTCAATGCCCTCTTCGCGAATGAATTGATGATGTTTCTTAACCGTAGCATCCATTTCATCCACAATGTTGGTGTACTTCCCAGCGTCAGGTAAGTTGAGAACAGCTTCCTTCACTAAGTCAAAACGATCCATTTGATTCAATACACGCATATCAAATGGTGTCGTAATATCGCCGTTCTCACGGTAACCATGTACATGCAAGTTATGATTGTGACGATCAAAGAACAGATCTTTGATCAGACCTTCGTAACCATGGAAAGCGAAAACTACTGGTTTATCCTTTGTGAAAAAGTGATCAAACTCGGCGTCAGATAATCCACGCGGGTCTAGTTTTTGACTTCTCAGTTTCAGCAAATCTACCACGTTGATGTACCGAATCTTCAATTCAGGCAGTTTTTCATGCAAAATGGAAATCGCAGCTAAACTTTCAATCGTTGGCTCTGTACCAGCAGAAGCAATGACAAGATCAGGTTCTCCACCTTGATCTGTACTTGCCCAGTCAATGATCTTCAACCCTTTATCCACCAATTCCTTCGCTTCATCAGCAGTAAACCATTGTGGACGTGGGTGTTTGGACGAAACAATCAAATTGATCTTTTGACGGTCGTTTAAAATGGTGTCGAAAACAGCCAACAAGGAATTGGCATCCGCTGGCAGATACTCCCGAATAAATTCCGGTTTTTTATCAGCCAAATGACCCAACAAACCTGGATCTTGGTGTGTATACCCATTATGATCCTGTTGGAACACCGTTGAAGTTGCTACGACATTCAATGATGGGATATCTGCACGCCATCCTTGATCCGTTGCTTTACGCAGCCACTTAAAGTGTTGGGTGATCATTGAGTCAACCACACGCAGGAAAGCTTCGTAACTTGCAAAGAAACCATGACGACCAGTTAACACATAACCTTCCAGCAATCCTTCAGCCTGGTGTTCGGATAATTGGGAGTCAATTACGCGGCCATAGGACGACAAAAATTCATCATTAGGTTCAATAATTTGGTCCATCCATTGGCGTTTGGTTACTTCAAAAACAGGAGCCAAGCGATTAGACATTGTTTCATCCGGTCCGAAGATTCTGAAATTACGATTTTCTTCATTTAAGACAACCACATCTTTAACGTATTTCCCTAAAACCGACATATCTTGCGCAATCACTTTACCAGGTACGGAATTATCCAGCGCATAGTTACGGAAATCCGGTAACTTCAAGTCTTTAATGAGGTTACCCGCATTCGCAACAGGGTTCATTCCCATACGTTTATCGCCTGTAGGCAGAATTTCAGCAAGCTCAGAGTTTAAACGACCGTTTTCGTCGAACAATTCCTCTGGTCTGTAGCTATTCAACCATTCTAACAAAGCAGGTGCGTGCTGCATATTTTTTTGATCAACCGGAATTGGAACCTGATGGGCACGGAATGAATTTGTATTCGGCACGTTGTCCCATTCCTTTGGACCCGTCCAGCCTTTAGGTGAACGGAATACAATCATCGGCCACGCTGGACGAGTAAGATCATTATTTTCACGCGCATTCTTTTGAATAGCTTCAATTTTCTCGATGGCCGTATCCAATACTTTCGCCATTTCTGGATGCATGTGATCCGGATTTTCACCTTCAACAAAGAATGGCTCCCAGCCCAAACCTTTAAAGTATGAGGTCAATTCTTCTTTCGATTGACGAGACATAATCGTTGGGTTACTAATCTTAAAGCCATTCAAGTGCAAGATTGGCAGCACTGCACCATCCGTGATCGGGTTGATAAATCTGTTAGAGAACCACGAAGCGGCTAGTGGACCCGTTTCAGCTTCGCCATCACCAATAACAACAGCCGAAATCAGATCAGGATTATCCAGAATGGCACCTACACCATGAGAAAGGGAGTAGCCTAATTCTCCACCTTCATGGATAGATCCAGGTGTTTCAGGAGCAGCATGTGAAGCAATACCGCCAGGGAAAGAGAATTGTTTGAACAATTTCTTCATACCTGGGATATCTTGCGTAATTTGCGGATAGATTTCGGTGTAACTTCCATCCAGATATGAATTTGAAACCATAACCTGACCGCCGTGACCAGGGCCCTCAATGTAAAGCATGTTCAAATCATATTTATTAATAACACGATTTAGATGTGCATAAATAAAGTTTTGTCCTGGAATTGTGCCCCAGTGTCCAATAGGCTTAACCTTCACATCTGAATCTTTTAAAGGCTCTCTCAACAAAGGATTATCTTTTAAATAAAGCTGACCTACCGAAATGTAGTTCGTTGCACGCCAATATGCATCAAGTTTTTCTAAATATGTTTTAGATGAATAATCTGCTAACACGGGTGATAATGACATGGTGTCCACTCCCTAAGTAGTATTGTTTGTAATTTATTTCCGGAAATTTCATCTACATGTACATCATAACGCCGCGCCGATTAAATTCAACCTTTTTCACAAGTGATACGGTCCAATTTTGTGAAATTTTGAACATACTATGAAATATAAATTAAAAAGACAGTAAAAAAGCTCTTACATTAAAATATATAGAAGTATAAACCAATAAAATTTGTAATAAACGTTGCAATCGCAGGCTCCAATCCTTTTCTCAAAATTATAAAAAAAAGACCGGAGAATTCTCCAGTCTTATCATTAGTGAACCGATACAAAGGTATTAAATTTTAAATATTTGTAATGAAATCGCATATGAGAAAACTCAAATGGCGTACCGTTATCTAAAAAGAACACACCTTCCATAATACCTACAGGCTCATTTTCATTTAAATGTAGCAGCTTTTGATCATTCTCTTGGGACGGTTCTGCAAAAATGGATAAAAAAGATTTGGTGACGGCCAAGTTCCGCGAGTCTTCCAAATAATTAAAAATGGACCCCTCGATAATAGTCTGATTTAAATTCTGAACAATTTTAATAGGGATATAGCCTGTTTCAATCATAAAAGGATCATCATCAAACAAACGTAAGCGGACAATTTTGTATACAAAATCATGAGTCTCCAAGAACAAATCGCGCTGTAATTCTTCTGTTGGCGGAATGACCTCAAAACTCAGTACTTTGATTTTTGGCTTTTTACCATGCATTTGAAAATTATCAGTGACTCCTAGATTAGAGCCTTCGTAGTTAAAGATAGATTCATTTCTTATGTATAATGGATTAATAAATGTCCCGGAACCTTGTTTTTTAAAAATAATTCCGACATTCTCCATTTTAGTCAGAGCACGTTTAATTGAACTACGACTAACCTGGTAAGTCTCACTAAGACTACGTTCATCTGGCAATCTCATATCTGCAAACTTTCCAGCAAAGATTTTCATCTTGAGATCGTCAATAATTTGCTTATAGACAAATTGTGTCATATAGTACTCCTCTTTCAGGTCTTCTATAACTCCATATAGTTTACCATAACTTGCCCATTTCATCTCATGTTTGTTTCTGTATGCTGAGTGGGCTTTCAGCGGATAGGAAACGCCCGCGCTTTTACTTTACATCTCTATGCATAATACCATGATTATACATACATAACACCACTGAACGTACCTGCAAATTAGCAGAAAATACAGAACTCCCACCTTAACTTCCGCGATAAGACCAAGCCTGTTTCGAACCTTGAGGGATGTTTGACTAGACCAGGCTAAAATCCTTGAATACATTGTTATTATTTATCTTGTTCATACGTTCACTAATAAAAATGGTGGGGGGGAGATCATATTGGCTATCCGCTACAGCGTCATCATTCCAACCTATAATCGAGTCCAGCAATTGTTGCTTACACTCGCTTCATTTGAGACACAAACCTATCCAAAGCAACTATTCGAAGTCATTGTAGCTGATGACGGTTCTACAGACGGAACGAGAGAAATGGTCGAAGACTTCAAAGCATCCTATCCTCTTATCTATGTGTCACATCAGGAACAACGCGGTCGATCTGCCGTTCGAAATTTGGGACTGCGCCGTGCAAGAGGGCTATACATCATCTTCTGCGACGCTGACTTTGTAGTATTACCGGAATTTATTAGGATCGTGAGCCGTTATCACCGTAAATATCCCAAGTCCGTGCTTTCAGGCATTCCTCACTCGTGGGACGATGCTTTTACCCATTATTACCCTGACTTTTCTCCTGAAGAAAAAGAACAATGTCGCAACATACTTACGCAGTCCAACTTATGGAATGCTGACTATGAAGCAGCAAACGAAATTACTCCGATCATAACCCCAGAAGATATCCTTCACCAAACGGGTGCACTGTCTAAAGTAGTTAGTCCCACAAGGGTTCCTCCGAATACGCAGAAACAATTTGCCTCAACGGACGTAGCCCCCTGGATGCTGCTGGTTACTCGTTGTGTAGCCATCAGACGCAGTCACTTGATTCGTATTGGAGGTTTCAATGAACGGTTTGTGCTCTATGGACTCGAAGACTGGGACCTTGGCTATAGACTGCATCGCTTGAAGATCCCTTTTTATTGCATCAAAGAGGTGGTCGGGTATCATCAGGAACATCCAACCTATCTCAGAGGAAACGTCTTAAATACGGAAAATCTGAGGATCATGTATGAAACCTACGGTTTCAATGACTCCTCGTTAAATTTATTTGCCCTTATCCCTCCATCCGAGGATTTCGAGACCTACAAAAATACATTGCGGGTATTGCGCAGGGGATTCCGCTCTAGGTTAACACGCTCATCAGCACTGTTATTAAGAAGAACACTACACATTGCAGCCAAACAGTTCTACGATCAAAGCCATACTCATGCATACAAAAAGTCATTACACTTGATAAAAAAGAAAGCAGCGAACCGGAAAAGTCGAGTCGCTCACGTATTACGAGAAATGCTAGTGAAGTCTGAAAAGCTGGTGGAATAATTGCATCCTCCTTACGGGATAAAAAAACTCCTCCATAAAGGTGCGAGCCCAACTTGGCAAAGCAGCTTTATGGAGGAGTCAAGGCCCTATGCGGAGAAGACGACAAGAATTGTCGTTACTAGTTTTCTATTCCTCATGATAGTTCAGCATGCTTTCTGATTATTCATTACATATGAGTTTTTACCTACTGCTAAGAACTCAATATTTTAATGCTATCATCGCACCAACTAATTAAACTGCTAAACTGACTCTTACCATAGCTCATTGTGATCATCCAATATTTGTGGTTATGGTCTTTATGCTCTACGTTGATAAGCCAACGTTCAAGTTCTTCAAAAATATGCAAGCTTTCCACTAGCTTTTCTTTATACTCCTGTATGTGCTTTATAATCGTTTCAGGCGAAGAATTGCCGCCAAAAAACACCCTCAACAGCAGCTCATTTTTTTTAAGCATCACCACATGCTCCATTGGCTGAGAAAGCCAGTCTGACAGCGTGTGCCTTCCCTGATCGGTAATGCTGTAGAGTTTCTTGTCAGGCTTGCCTTTCTGTCGAATGACCTCGACTGCAATATCTTTTCGATCCAGTAGCTCTGCAAGGCTGGGATAGATCTGACCATAGTTCTCATTCCAAAAATAACTAGTGCTCTGCTCCATATGTTGCTTTATATCATAACCGGTATGAGGACCCAGACTCAGAATGCCTAATACCGCAAACATTGTATTGGTTTTTCCTGACTGTCTCGCCATTGTAAATTATGCCTCCTAGTACCTCTAGCAAATCTCTGTAGTATGTCATGCTTTCATTAGACTAGACATAATTATAGCCCATTTAAACTAGCTTCACATCTAATCAATATATTATATAAATATATATTATTATAATAATTAGTGTTGACAAGGGCTTATCACCATTTTATATTAACGATATCAACAAATATCAATGAGTTTGCCAAGATGAAGCCTTGGATACAGATATCATAAAGAATTCCAAGACATCGCTTAGTTAAACCTCAATAAGGAGATATCAGACCATGACCATGATCAATGTAAATTATCAAGCAGGCCGCATAACGCTTGAACAGCGTCGTCTTTTGGCAGAAGGTTTGACGGATGCAGTTCTCGTTCCAGAGGTAGGTCAATATTGTCCGCCAGCAAGAGAAGGGTTTCAGGTCCATTTCACTGAACGTCCAATAGATTACATGGCAATTGGCGGGCAATTGCTGTCGGATCAGCCAGAACCTGATGTAATTACTATCAATGTTCTGGTGATGGGTGGTGACTGGCCTAACGACGTTCGCAAAAAAGTGCTTGAAAATATTCTTGGCAGTTTGACTCAAGTACTTGGCGTACCGGAACCATCCCCGACTTGGTGGGTATCCTTCCAGGTCATTGAAGAAGGCAGCTGGGGTTCTCGCGGCGGCGTGCTCTCCATTCTGGACCTGCTGGATTCAGGAGTCTTTACTGAGGAGAAAATTAAGTCTATCAAGCAAAATATTACACGGGTAACACCGGGAAATCTAACGAAAAAACACCCATAAGGGTGTTCAGATTGTCGAGAAACCCCGTCATTTTGAGACGTGGGTTTCTTTTTCACATCATAATGCTCTGGTCTCTGGAGAAGCAGGGGGGGTTACCCCTGTTTCTCCAGGCGATCTAGGTGGATCGCCATCTTCTTCATGTTCTGCACGGCTGCCGTCATAAGGGCTTGTTCCCTGACGTTTGGAAGACCGCGCAAACGGCAATAGCGAAACCCATGGAGCTCTTTGGCATCCGCGAAGCTTCGCTCAATCGTCTCTTTTCGTTTGCGGTACAGCTTTTTACCAGATGGGCTCAGCCGGTTGCTCCGTACCCACTCTTTGCTGTCTTCCCAGACATGCCGAGTCACCACTTTGCGGTGGTTTCGAGACTGGGTACACTGACTTAGCAGTGGGCAATGCTGGCACTGAGCTGGGTCAGAGGCATACTGCCGGTATCCCTTACGGTCCGTCGTTCGGTAGGGCAGTTCCTGTTGGGCTGGGCATCTATACGCATTGCGTTTGGCATCGTATTCAAACTTCCATTTCGGAAACAGTCCTTGTCTGGGATGGAATCTTCGGTGAGCAATCACGGCAAAAATCTTTCGGTTCTGCAAACCTCGGCAAATCGGCGTTGTTAAATAACCTGAATCTAGTGCAACAGCTTCTACTTGAAAACCAAAACGTTCTCTTTGGCGATCCAAACGGGACAAATAGGGGACAGAATCATGTACATTCCCTGGTGTCACATGCACGTCCGTAATCAGATTGTACTTCATATCCACCGTGCGGTGGTCCAGATAGAAGAAGCCTTCGGGCTTGCCATCACGGATCATATAGCCGCTGTCCGGGTCTGTTTTGCTCACTTTAATTTCTTTTTCTTCGTTCACTTCCTCTCGGGATTTTAAGGCTTTTTTCCGTGGTTTCTCCGGTCATCCTTCACCGCTTCGTTCAGCTCGTCCATATAGTCTTTAGTATTCTGCAACACTTGTTCTTTGGTGTACTGGTGCCTGTTAGCATTGGCTTTGACGTGTGTGGAATCGGTGACGAGAACACGCCCACCCACCATTCGGTGAGAGATCGCCTGCAGCACAATTTCATCGAAGATATCTTGAAAGATCGTGGTGTCTTTAAAGCGAGTGCGACGATTCCAGCTAATCGTCGTATGGTCCGGAACTTTATCCGTTAAGCCCAACCCCAGAAACCAACGATAAGCTAGGTTCGTCTGAATTTCTCGCTCGAGTTGCCGTTCTGAGCGAATGCCATAGAAATAACCGAGAAAGATCATTTTAAACAATACGGTAGGATCAATGGCAGGACGCCCGTTGTCTGCACAATACAGTGGTCGAACTTTATCATCGATAAACGAAAAATCGATATACTTATCTACTTTGCGGAGCAAGTGATCTTGAGGAACCAGATCTTCGATGGAAACAAATTCGTAGGATTGTTGTTTTTCGCGGTTGGAGCGTAGCATATCAACACCATCCGTTCTACAATAGTTACCTATATTATACAACATTAACGCGGTGTCGTCTTAAACAAAATTAACATAAAATAGGCTGTCGAGACTTTCTCGACAGCCTGAACACCCATAAGGGTGTTCTTCATTTTTCCAAAGTAACACCCTTCAGTTTACATAATCTAATGGCTAGCCAAATCATGCTCCAAAGCTTGAAGAGAAAGGCTATCCCTCGTACTGCCCCCCTCTCCCGGTCTCATATCAAAAATACGATCGACAAATCGATTGACATCCAACAGCATTGCTTTTCGTTCCTCCAAGGTTACACGCGGCACCGAGTAAAGAAGCTTAATCTCAGCATCCGAAAACTTAGCGAACCCAAACAAATTATCGTTCGCCGCGTAGAGCATATCTTTCTGACGTGATATACGAATATAGTCTTCTGACGATCCTGTTGTAAAAATCGAGTAGGCCCTCTTGCCCTCAAGCCCATATACACCATCAGAAGAGCGTATGAGTCCTGTTGTGAACACTCTATCTATATATCCTTTAATAACAGCGGGAAATCCGCCCCACCATACCGGTGAAATAATAATCAAGGCATCTGCCCACAATAAATCCTCCTGTTCTTTTACTATCTCCTCTGGCAATACGTTTGTGACCTTAGCCTCTAAATCCTTTAAGCCTACCGTCGGATTAAATGACATTTGGATTAAGTCTTTTACCTTAACATTCGCCCCTCGTACGTTTAGATGAGCGATCACCTGCTCCAAAATCGCTTTGTTAAAGCTCTTAGGATAAGGGTGACCGTATAGAATATTAATGTTCATCTTCTTCGCCCCCAGAATATTTCCATATGGCTTGTCAAAGCCTTAATGCTAATGTAATGTTAAGCCAAAGGTATCGAAACAACAAGTAGGCATATTTATAGTAGATACTATCAAAAATCATACTAATTGATTTCATAGGGTTTTCTGGGATACAAACGAGGAGGAGATGGAATAAATGAGTGAGAATCTGAATCATTTTACAGATTGCCCCTTAACAAAGGTTCAGAAAATCATTGGAAGCAAATGGAAAATAGTGCTTTTATGGTTTCTGTCCCGTGGTACCAGAAGATTCGGTGAGATTAAACGCGCCTTTCCTGATATCACACAAGCGATGTTAACCAAGCAGCTAAGAGAATTAGAAGAAGACGGGTTTGTGCATCGGGAAGTATTCAAAGAAATCCCTCCCCGTGTTGAATACTCGCTAACAGCTCACGGAGCAAATTTCGTCCCCATATTGCGCAGTATGTATGATTGGGGGGAGGTTCATCTGGAGCACTCGAAAAAATGAAAACCCACTATGACCAATTTTGTCAAAGTAGGTTTAATCCTGTTTCCTCTGGGGGCGAAACAATAGCCGTTTCGTTTACTGTTGTTTTCCAGTTAATGTTCTCACTTTAATAGGATGCAGATTCGCCTCGATTTGAGCCTGTTGCGGTTCATACCACTCTGGTAGCATTAATTTCTGCCCCATAGATTCAGCAGGTTCATCGTTAGCAAATCCCGGTGGATCTGTAGCAATTTCAAATAGGATGCCGCCCGCTTCTCTGAAATATATAGCATTAAAATATTGGCGGTCTATGATTGGAGTCGGCTTATAGCCATAATGCTGGACTGCGCTTCTCCATTCTTCATGTTGTTCGAAGTCTTTTGCACGCCATGCAATGTGATGTACCGTGCCTGCTCCACCAAAGCCTAGACCTATTTTGGCGAGTGGGACATCCACGATGTTGCCGATTTCTCCTACAGACTGATAACGCGCATATTCGGCGTCTTCAGCGATTTTCGTAAATCCGAGTATGCTCTCCAATGCATCCATCGTTCTCTGTGGATTGACACTAAATAGCACGGCACCTCCAAACCCCTTAATTGCTTTATCGGCTGAAATGCCACCGTAAGACCAAGTACTATTCGCTCCCTCTTCACGTTCAACAAGCTCAAGACGTAAACCCTCATTATCCTCGAATTGAAGATATTGTTCAGAAAAACGGCTCGTTTTCGTAACTTGAATATCCAAGCTTTGCAAACGATGCTGCCAAAAATCAAGTGAACCTGGGGGTACTACATACGAGGTTATGCCCACCTGGCCTCCTCCGATTCGCCCTTTGGGAGTTCCTGGTGCAGGAAAAAAGGTAATGATCGTTCCAGGACTCCCTGCATCGTTGCCAAAGTACAAGTGGTAAACCTCAGGAGCATCGAAGTTGATCGTTTTCTTCACTAACCGAAGTCCCAGGACGCCGGCATAGAAGTCGACATTTTCCTGCGGATTACCGGCAAAAGCAGTAATATGATGGATACCTGTAGTTTGAAGTGACATATGAAACCCTCCTTTAATCGTAGGAACCTTTATTTTTTGTTGTTGATGACTTTTAATGACCTAAACATCATGTTTTATCTAAGTATTGCATCAATGGAATATGAACCTGCTCCTGTCAACGCAATACCGATTACAACTGCAATAAGAACTAGCGGATATTCATAGCCATTAGCCGTTGCCCAGATCCCGTTTTGGCCATGTACTTTGAAAATTGCTCCGAGCATAGTCGCCGTAATCAACAATGCAGCCAGTGGAGTGAGCAATCCTACAGCAAATAGAGCTCCTCCCAACAATTCCATCAACCCAGCAGCCACTGCCATGAATACTCCGGGCTTAATGCCAATCGATTCCATCCAACCGCCCGTACCCTTTGGACCATAGCCGCCAAACCACCCAAAAAGCTTCTGCGCTCCATGCCCCACCAATAATAATCCAACCACCAAACGTATCAATAACAATCCACTTGCCAACATAAGAATCACCCTCCATATTATATTATTTTAAGATTATTAAATTAGAGATATTAAATAAAATTAAATCTATTGCTTAGCGACTCGAGCCTGTTCTTTTCTAAGTTTTTCAGGAGTAACATCATCTCCATTCGGATCATAGATCGTAGCATTCAAGAGAATGCTTTGTACAGAGCCCCGAAAGATTTGAAGGTATTCTTTGCGAAGATCGGTTTGTTCCATTTTTTCAATTTCAGTCAACCCAACTTCTTTCGCTTTTTTTGCAAGCTGATTAATTCTTTCTAAAATGGTAATCATGTATATACCTCCCTATTCAAAATTTTATGATCACTTTTATCTTTAATTTATTTATCTTGATATAAAGATATAATACTTTTCTATCCGTGTCAATACTTTTTCGAAAAGAAAAGCAGCCAGAACACTTAGAGACACCTTTAAGCTACAAGTTGTGTAAAACCTTTCAACTCAATTACTAGAGCCATAATAAAAAGCCACCAACCAGAATCACGGGCTGATGGCTTTCTTGTCTTACTCAAATGGAGGCGAGGGGAGTCGAACCCCTGTCTCAGACTTTCTACCATACATTAAATAATATTGTTTAGTCTTATAAATCCTTATATAGCAAGGCTTTATAAGACTGAATTTATTATGCTGTATTATAGAGAGCCATCATAAATTACGATGTTTTACACCTCTTGTCTACAACTGGTCTACGGAATCGGACAGGATGTTTGATCAAAATATTGTACATTTTAGCCTATCCCAAGTAATACTTGATGTTATTCTACAACCACTATCTTTACTTAACAGGATTATAATACGCTGTTTCATACCTTGATAACGCATCAGTAAAATCCCTGTCGTTATTGCTAACCAAGGTCGCTTTCAAATGGATTGCTGTAGCCGCAATAAGCGCATCAGGCAGTTTAATCTTTTTCCCTAAATTTTGATGGAAGTATGCTCTAATCTCTCCAGCGGTATAAGCAATTTCCCGTGTAATTTCCTTCACCTCATCTGCGCTATTGATAAATGAGGATATTTCAGCCTTTAAAGAAGGATTATTATATACCTTTATGGATGAAAATAACTCTGCTTCAGTAATCACTGACAAAATCAGTTCATTATGAGGATTTCGGATGATATCACCCAAGTAGTTAATGATTTTTGGATTTCCGTCCAAACAATAAATACATACATTTGTATCAAGCAAAAACCTACTCAAAGTGACTACCGTCCCGATCATCCTCTTCATCACGTCTCGCAATCGCATGAAGCTCCTCAGAAGCACCCGGATAACGCTTTAATATTCCACCAGGCTGTTCAAGTGCCTTTAACAAACGTTCTCTTTTCTGCATTCTTTCTGACCCATCTTGTTTTCTCAAACGAATCACCATCTCATTTTCGTTTTCATTTATATCCATGAAATCAAATTTTTTCGATCCAATCAACCTTTGAAATTCAGGTAAAAACATTGATTGATCTCCAACTTGCTTCATTTGTATCACCTCACGGTTCATACTGCTACGTTCCTCCTAATTATAACAAATATGATATCCAAAATACATGAGAACTCTTGCCTCAGTTTGCTACTTTAACTCCCTCATGTAAATTCCCCTTTTAGAGCCTGACTCATTGCATTTATAGTATTTTTATGTGTCTTATCGAACCGATGCGTATAAATCTTATTTGTTGTTCCAATATCGGAATGCCCCAACGCCTCGGATATTGCCTTTAAATCCATTCCTTGGTTGTATAATACACTTGCAAACGAATGCCTTAGGTCGTGCAGTCTTATCTTCGGTAGCTGTTGCTTTTCAAGGAACGTTTTGAACTGTTCTGTAACAGAGTTAACTCTGTATGGTTTCCCGTTATCATGAGAATAGACATATCCGGCATTATCATAGGCAGAACCTAACATATTTCTGAGTTCCTCCTGTTTTACCTTATGCATCTTGAGCAGGCTATATAGTTCATCGTTGATGTGAAGGGATCGTCTGCTTTTTTCTGTTTTAGGCGCTTTGGTTATAATCGCTTTCCCTGCACTCGTTCTGACTTCATAAATGTGAAGAGTCTGACTTTCAAAATCCACATATTTCCATTTTAATCCAATGATCTCTTCACGTCTCAGTCCCAAATAAACAGCGAGATAAATAGGGACCTCCAATTTAGTACCTTTAACTTTTTTCAAAAGTTCAATTAACTGTTCTTTTGTGTATGATTTACCTTCATATCTTTTTCGTTTAGGAAGTGCTACCGCATCCGCTACATTTCTGTATACAAGTTGCTGTTTCAAACCGTAGTCCAACGCTTTACGTATAAGTGCATGGTGTTTATGAACAGTATTGGGCGATAGATTTTTCTCGTCCATAAGATGCTTATAATATTGCTGGATATGCCCCGATTGCAGTTTTTGAAGCTCTACCCCGCCGAAAAAATGAGAAATATGCTTGTTAAGGATATTTTTGTACCCGTATGTTGTAGTCTCTTCGCAATTGTACTTCACATAGTTGTCCATCCAAAGATTCAAAAATTCTATCAAGCTCATTGCATTTGACTGCACTAATAAATTCCGGTTTTGATTATATTCAAATTCGGCGAGCAACTTTTTGGCTTCCGCTTCGGAATTCACGGTAGCATAATCACGCTGTCGTTTACCGTTTAAATCTTTTCCCAGTTCAAAAGTTACTCTGTACTTAGTGCCTACCTTCTTAATGCTCCCTGCCATAAGTTCCACACCTCGTTGATAAAAGATATCATTGGCATAAACCATGCAAAATAGATTTCGATTCCATACAGGAGACGAGGGAGATATACTAACTATTTATCATTCGAAGTCTATAACCATTCCCCGACTTTGCATTATATTCATCCCCGAACCCCCACATAAAATCGCTCTATTAAGTAAGTAAATACCGCTTCTTTTCTATTGCAGTAAATCTCCCTGTTATTGAACTTGTTTTTCCAGCCACAGCTTAAGCCCTTTGGCAGGTATGATGATTTTCTTGCCTACCCTAATTTTGGGGAAGTCCTCCCTGTTCACCAACTTGTAAAGAGAATTCATCCCTAAAGGTAGAATGTCGTGCAATTCCGCAACTGTGTAGCAAAGCTTTTCAGTGTTAGACATTGTGTCCCTCCATCATGTGTATAATATATAAATGAAACTTTTAAAAAAACCTGAGTGTAGTTCTCTTGTAGCTATTCTGTAGCCGGACGCTTCTCCGATAATAAGTCTCCATAATTCCCATTACAACAAGGTTTATGGGTAGATCATTTCAGAATGTAGCCAATGTAGCCTGTTTTTATGACTGTTTATTCATGTATGTGTGTATTCATCTGGCGAAAGTAGACGTATGCCTCTATACCCCATTAATGGAGTAGATCCTTCTACTCTGATTTTTCCACTTCGCACTCTAAATTTCTCGATTTCACGCCAGAAATCCGTCTTCTTCACTGAAGTCAACCCATTTTCTTTGCAATAGATGATATAAGCGTCATACAACCTTGTTCTATGAACCCTTGATTTATCATTTTCTGGTTCCACAACACACATATCATTCACAAACTCTGTTACATTGTTTAGCTCAGCCATGTACTTCTTCTTGAACTGAATTGCTTCATCACATTCCGTAAATATAAAATTATTATCAATCAGTTGATACAAGCCCTCTAATGCCCACTTGATGATAATATGTCGTTCTTCTAAAAGTTTTTGCAGCAAAAAACGGTCACGTTGTTCCTCTGGTATCGAATTATTGAAGGTAATAAACAACAGTCTATCAATAAAGGCTGTGGTTCCATCGTGTTTGGCAAGCTTAGGCATATGGTTCCCTGCTGCCACCAGTTTGGTTCTGCCGTAAAAGTCGATTGCCGCTTCACCTTTACGGTCGCCTGTAATTAAATCTCCACCAGTAACAGCCTTAATGAACTCTACTCCCTTTAAATCACCATCATCACTCATCTCGGGTGATATATTAAGTTTAGAGTGAGCTAACCGCGTCTGCATAAACCTGTTAGCCCCTAGTTGCTTGAGCGTCATAGAAGTTGTATGCTCCTTACCAATCAATATCTGTAACAAACTCAACCACACACTTTTGCCTGTATGCGGTTCACCAATGAGTACAAACATCTTTTTGGCATTAAAATGATTCGATATGATGTAACCTACCATTTGCTGGAGGGAAGCCTGTTTAGCTTCATCCCCTTCAGTACAGTCTGTTAGAAAACGTTCAAAAACACTTGAGTATGAATAATTTCGATTGTTCGCCTTTTGTCTGGGTATAACTTTGCAATCTGCATCAATGAAACTGGTAAAGCAGTACTTTGGATCATGTGGAAGCACCCTCCGTTCTCTTAGGTCTAGCACTCCATCGCGAAAATTAATAAGATTTGTATCTGTATTTAAGTCATTGAATTTTCTCCACAAATCGGGATGAGTCTTCAAACGATAAGCAACTTCGTCCATTTTTCGTCTACTAACTTCACGATTTTGATCTTCTGTCAGGTTTTTTCGAATTAAGACTGCCAGTTCACTATCAGAGTGGTGCTTGTAATAACCCTGTTTAGTTTGGTAGATTGAAATCCCGTCAGCAGAACTGATCATTTCAAACGAATTAAGCATCAACCATTCAACCCGTGGGACAAAATTGCCCCGATCTGATGATGTTTTATAAAACCTTGTGTTGTTATCTTTCACCTTGAAATTTTCGACATTTTCTACTTCTACAGCCTTAGATATCTCTTCTACTTCATAAAAGATTGTCTCTTCTCTTAATGTAGAATGGTCATCATGCTCGTCGAATTGTTCTATCTCGTCCTCATAAGATAATTTTTCAGTACACAAGGTCAGGATATCAATATCTTCGCTGTACTGTAGTGTTTCTATATCTTCACAAGTTACTGAATCGCTATATTCCCCAAAAAACTCATAGTTAGTATCTGTTTGTTCTTCAGATAATTCCACTGATGCATTTGAACCCATCAGGTTTATACGAATCCTTTTATCGTTCGGCATTAGTTACGTTCCCCGTAAAAATAGCTGGTCTCCAATTCAGGGAATGTTCTTTTCAGAAAAGATAAAGCTACTGTTCGTATTGCCAGCTTTCCTTTCTCATCTTTAACATATAATTCAGTGACCTTATTCGGTAAAAATCCTTCATATAGGCAAAAATGAGCGTAATTTTTTGTTTCCACATATACCAGTAAACAGTTATCATTTTCCTCATCCTCATTACTGTATTCTGTGGTTTTTTCCTTAAAGTGAAGATATATCTTTTTGTTCGCCTTCCCTTTAGAATCAACAATCACTCTAACGAAATCCTTATTACTTATCTCTTCACCTATAGCAATAGGATTATTAGTGCCTAAGCTTGCAAAACAAGTCCGTTTATTTCCCATGATGGAGCATACCGCTGAAATGTACGGCTTAATATTAATACCAGCGACAGTAGAATGTGAGAATGAAGCACTTTGCACCAACAGACTAACACTGGTTTGTCCTTGAACTATTTCAGCTATTCCTTTGATTTCCTTTTTGCTCATATTTCTTAAAAAGTCATTAATTTGATAGTTATTATTATCATTACTCATGTTTCATCAAGCTCCTTTTGTTTTAGTAACATTCACAAGGGCAATCTTACCTTCAAACTAACAAAACAAAAATCACTTAAAATCAAGAAAAACAAATATTGCAATTCTGAAGAAATTGTGATACCAGAAAATAAAAAGACTATCCTTAAAGGACAGTCTAGAATTAGTACTTAATTTACTTTTCAGTGTTTAATAAGGCTTGCTCTATCTTCGCAATAAAATCATCCATATTACTATCAAGCTCATGAAACCTTTTAACCAGATCATAAGCTAGCTCAGAATCTATAACCCTTTTTTTAGATGGGTATTGTTTCACAAAATTCTTTAATAAATAGCTCTCATCTGAATCTATAGTACTTTTATATCCTTCTACAATCTTCATCGTTTCAAATATATTTTCTTGTTTGTCATACTCAGAACGTAAAGTCAGACTGAGACTTCTTTCGTAGCGATATATTAATTCATAATGATACAGCTCCATCAACGGAAGTGTGACTAAAGCAAACTGCAAGATAATTAGACGAACTTCATCAAACCAAATACTGGGATTATCTATCTTTTCATTATAACTATGCTCACCGTATTTTCCTGAACTGCTTTTGGTAAAAGAACCATTTAGTAGGGATTTGTTTATTACATCCAGATACTCAAGCCTAGAATCTACATTTGGCAGTACAGCAAAAAATCCAAATAGTTTTTTCAATTCTCTTATATCTTGGTCCCCATGTAACTCTACATTGTCATTTATCCTGTTTATTAAACGGACACTATACTCTCTTTCAAACAGATACCTGCTCACAATCTGTTGCTCTTCAGTGTAACTTTTAAGTATTTCCTCAAATAAGGCGCTTATTCCCCCAAATAATTCCCTGCTATATTCTTTTTTTTCTAATTTTTTATAGATACTATTAATGCAAGTTACAAAATAAATAAAAGGTTTAACCAAGTAAGGAACTTTAACATCGTCTTTGAATCCTCCTTTGGCCTTTGAACTTTCACGCTTATATGGCTCAAGATCAAAATATCTTTGTAATACACCTACAAGTTCTTCTTCCACGATATGCGCTACATAATTCCCGTTGTTCATATCAGGAAGCAATTCGTTACCTAAACGTTTAATTTCTTTTCCTATTCTAGCGATTCCCCTTGTATTTGAAGTGTCTTTTTCTTCTGGCCCTGTGAGTATATTTATATTAGAGACTATGTAGCTATTCATTATCAGATGTTCCTTTACACCCTTTTTAAAGCTTGCCAACTCATCTACATTTTCAAATAGTCTAATTAACCTATCAGGGATATACTTTTCACATTGTTTATATACAAACGCGAAAATATCATCTTCAGTAAGCTCATCAGCTTCTTCCTGAGAGTAACCCTGAAGTGGCTTACCAAGTGGTAACTTGAATTTCTTAAGAATCTTTAATCTTTGTGCTTCGTCCATTAAATGAATGTATTTCATTTTCTATTTCCCCTCTGCCGTTGTTTACTGGTATCTTTTTCATATCGGCAGAGGGGAATTGAATTTTTAGCTATAAATATCTAATTTTATGGTTTAATATCTCACCCTGTAATCTATAACCTGATAAGTATCCTTGCTTCCCACTTTAGCCTTTTTCACGATAGCTTCGGCAACTCCACGGGTGTCGAAGCCTACATCATTACCCCATGCCTGATCTTTGGGTTCATACAGAATGCTGTCTCCTTGACTTTCAAAGTCCGATGTGTAAATTTGGATTTTAGCTGTATATGTCCCATTCCCGTTATCGTAGAAATTCTCGACTTGGGAAAAGTCCATATACTGCTCTCCATCCGCTGTATCCCACTGATAACTGCTACCGACTAACGGATATGTTGATGTACTTTCCGGCTTTACATTAATATCAAAAAACCTTTTGATCGTTTGTACTACATACTTACTATTCAATTTATCTGTAAACTGCTGATTGTTTTCAACCGTGGTAATTCTTTTGCCGTAATTAATTTGATTGTGTTTAACAGCAAAATCAATTAAAATCTCTTTATCGTAATCGTTAATATTAAAATTCCCCATATACGCTTCGCTTAAATTACTAAAGAATAAATTGAGTTTCTTTTTTTGATCATAGTCAAATGTAGAGAATATGTCTTTACGAGACGTCGTCTTCTTATCCTCTGCTTTTGGTTGTTCTTTGCTCGGATCATTTTTATGGGCTGTTGATTTTTTCGGTGCTTGAGCTTTGTTTCCTTCAGTATTTCCGCCATCGTCGACCTCATTTTCTTCAAAAACGGTCTTCAAAACACTAGCCTTCATCAGTTCGTCTTGCGGAACATCATTGAATGACAAGGCAGAAGCTTCAAATTCGTCTTCTTTCCCGACAATAAATTGCAAGCGTGCTTTAACCTTCGTATCTCTGTACATCATATATCCAGTAAACTCGACTATGTCTTCTCCGGATTGCGCCTTGAAATACTTCCATGTATTATCACTGAAGAACTTTGAGAATGTTTCCCCAATAGGTTGATTCACGTAGGCTTTAAAATGGCCGTTCTTCACAGCCAATACATGCTCATTATCCTTATCACTCACATTGCTGACCTGATCTTCTACTTTGGATGTTACATCCTTCACCACCTGCTCCGATTCAGTGCTGCAAGCAGAAAGCAACAATAAAAGAATAAGTCCAACTGTATATTTAACTTTCATTATGATACCACCTTAAAAAGATTTATTTATATGAAACCTGTATAAAAAACAAGCCCAACGGGCTTGTAGAAAGCTTATAAACAGCTACATTAGCTTAGACTGAATGCAAGGGAAAATCCTCACCGTTTCACCTTTAAAGTAACCAATGCGTAACTAATTTTGTTCTGCACCTTCACCTTTTTGACTACAGCTTCAACTTCGCTCACCATCTCCGTCGAAGGACTGTCTGCATCATACAAAACTCCACTCACTCTCAATTTATTTTGTCCTAAATCAAATACATCATGAGCGCGAACGTAGTATACCGGCGCTCCATCCGCACCATCAAATAGGTAGCCTTTACCGTTAAATTTAAAGCCATTAACAGAACGGTGATTACGGAACTGGGTATTGAAATATTTCTGTATGGAAGCTTCCACGTGCGTCTTCGAAATAAATAGTTTACCGTTCGAAGTGCTAATTCTGGAATTAAAATTATTGATGTAATTATGCCATACACCAAAACGAATCAACTCTGCATTATTAACTCGCTTAGCATCAAATTCATCAAGATTCAATTCAGTGAAGTTACTAAGGAATGTCCCCAGCTTTTTCATTTCTGCAGCTCCGACATTTATTTTTTTGTACAGCTTAAAAGTACCTAGAGGAAACGAAAATTCAGAAACTTCTTTTCCTGTCCAAGTGATTTTGACACCGTCATTTTGCATTTGAATACTCATTTGACCGTTATTATACTCATCTTTATATTTGAAAGAAGCTTGTCCCTTGGAATTGAAAACTACGGTTCCATTGACCACACTGCTACGCATTCTTCCGACAGAACTTTTAAAGCTGCTCTCTCTGCTGTCTTCGAATGGAATAAAATAATCATTAGAAGCCTCAACAGTCACTTGGTTACCTTTGCTTTTCATGTCGAGCATCATCTGATCCATGCCGTATTGCCCAACACTGTTATGATCTTCCCAATGTCCGTTGTAGTTGCTTGCCGCTGTCACAACAGAAGTGAAATTGAATGACACTGCGAACACTATCAAACTGCACAACGAAAGTAGTGTCTTTTTCATTGCCATACGTCCCTTCAAATGAATTTATTATCCTACAGCAGACTCAGCTTCAAACGTATTGTTCAGCAGGTTCCCCCACTCTTTGGTAGCCTTATAATCTTCTGATGTCATATTTCGATTTAGTCTAATGCAAAAGACACCTACTTCGTCTTCTTTAAATATGACCAAATAGATATAAGAGTTCTCGCCGTCATTGATAAAGATATCATAGGCCTTATCAACAAAAGTACGCTTTTCTTTGATTTCTCCATCCAGAAAACCATGTCTGTCCAAATACTGCTCATAAGTTTCTTCCAACTTCAAACCTTCCTTTTCAGAATAAGAAGATAACATATGATCGGAGTAGGATGATATTTTTACAAATGGGCTTTCATAGAAAATCGTCTCAATAGTTTCATCATTTTTTTGAATGACTAACGGATCACCCCATGACAATGGATAATTTACTTTATAACCTATGGACTGATCCGTATACCTGCCATATTTATTCGAAACTTTGCTTGTATAATTGTCTTCGTACCAACGCTCTCCCATGCCCCCATGATACAATATCGCTCTTTGCTGGACTTTATCCCACTTCATTTTCACATCAAGATGGTCTGTTAACACACGCAAAGGAACAAGCAATGTACCTTGAATATTAACGGGAGCAATGCTTAGCATTCTAACCTGTCCATCAACAATCGCTTGCTTGCTGTCTGCACGCAATTGAACTGTTTTTCCGTCAAGTTGAATTTGGTATCTCTGAGCCAGTTTGCTGTATTCTAAAGAGCCTCCCAACAACCCAACCAAATTTTTAACTGGCAGAAATGTTGTACCCTTGTAGGAGATCGGCGCTGCACCTGTGGAAGGATCAAGCAGTTTTTCTTCTCCATTGACAAGAATGTTGGGATTAGCAACCTGCAAAATAATCTGCGTTCCAATTGCATCTATTTTCTCTTCGGCAAAAATAGTATCCGTATTCCAATTCATCAAACCTACAGCCAATAAAGCTGTAATAAGTAACTTTTTCAACTTTATGATTCCTCCCCATTTGATACACTCATACTAATCTCAATAGAGCCTCCACTAACCTGTGTTAGCAGAGACCCTTTATCGTTTTTTATCGGTATATATTATATTTTTTTGAAGTTTGGTACATTAATTATTTAGCGTTCCACAGTAAGTTCGCTCGCATTACTCCAACTGCTTGATTTATATTTGATCCCTGCCAGCATAGCCCAATAGTCCACATCAGCATTGGACACCCACATGTTGTCCTTACTATCCCAATAGACTAGAATCCGCCCACCGTCCACTTTTTTAACTTCGCCATAAAAGAAGCTGAACTTTACACGATCTCCTTTTTTAATGACAAGATTGTTTTTGGAAATGGGTTTATTGTTATTTTGATTAGGAGTTGGAGCAGGTGTTGTGTTGGACGCATCTTCGGTATTTGAGTCACCTGTCCCTGAATTAATAGGAATAAAATACTCGCTGTAATCTGTAGGAATTTCGCCAAACTGGCCTTGGTACAAGGCAATAGTCTGATTTTTTTGATCCCATATGAGCTGTAACCCTAAATGATCGCTCACAAACTTTAAAGGAACCATCGTCCGTCCTGATATTGTAGTTGGAGCAACATCAAGATTAGTCTGCGCTCCATTAACAAATGCCTTTTTATTATTTAAGTACAAGACAATTTTATTAGAATTTAGTGATAGCGTAAGCTTCTTTGGCGCTGCATCCCAACTTGTAGAACCCCCAAATTCCTTAATTATGTTGCCTATCGGAAGCAGTACACGATTATTTACCATTACCGGGGTAGCGTATGCTTCCGGGTCAATTAAAGTCGAATACTCCGCATCATCAACAAACATACCTGTTTCGTCTACTTTCAGTATAATCCTCTTCTGGCTGCTTTCAGCCGTTACTGTACTTGATGCTGTAACCGCAAATATAGCTAATGCTATTAAACTAACCCACTTGTATCTTTTCACTTTACTCTTTCCCTTCTCACTATGCTTAAGCAATTTCATATTCCCGTTTACGTATCCTTTTTGCCTGAACCTTTATCTGTATATTTGTCGTTTAGTTCTTTAGCGGTTTGAATAACATTGAACTTATTATCCAGAGTCATGGTAACCGCGTCCTTAGCCGCATTTTTCATTTGCTCCCATTTGTTATCCATCTGTTGTGCAACCTCCTTTTATCAACGATTTTTTTACCTAAGCCATTTCCAAGTAAAATTCCTGAACCAATACCGATTAAGTACCCGACTGCCGTTCCTACTCCAGGGAAAATCACTGTACCGATAGCCGCCCCTGCTCCCCCACTGCCAAGCGCCGTTCCTGCTGATAATGCAGTTTTTCCAATCCGCTCTAAATACTCATCCGACAATTTATTTCACCTCCTTCCTAAACGGATGAGATCGGACTACATTTTATCCAACAGTGCTTTCTTGGAAGTTTCAAATTCTTGGGGGCTTATCAACTCTTCATCAACCAGCTTTTTTAACGTCTTTAATTTCTCGCCTATTGCTTAATGACTTTCCTTGGTTATTGCTCCTCCATTCATATGCCGGAATACATGAGTTTCAAAGCTTTTATCAGGTAACAATCTGTAGAATGTATCGTAGTCCTCATATCCGAATTTTAAACTCCGCGTTTCCCCTGCATCGTTGTAAAATAACGTGGTTACCCTGGTATCATGTAGCACCATTTCGGATTTCACAGCATTGATCTTCTTCCTGCTCCCGATGACCGCTCCCGCTGCTCCCACGGTTTTACCGCCCATAGCGCTGCCAAGCACGCTACCCACAACTGCTCCTGTACCTGACACTCCTCCACTATCACCGCCGGATACTGTTGTTTCCGTATAGAAGTCTCCGTGAATAGTGTAGTATTCAATATCAACTAGCGGAACCCGCACCAGTTCCATTTTACTTACATCGCTCTTGTAGTAGCTTTTAGGGTATTCTCCCGGAAATATAAATAGAAATGCGTTATCACACCAAACATAGTGCTTCATGGAGCTGACCAGGGAACTGTGACCATCAACAAACGTAACCAGCTGCGCTTTTTGGGGGATTCGGGTTTGTACTACCATGTTGTGGTGTAAGACTCTGGCCTTTTCTTCTTTAGCAAATTTAAGAGTAGACCAAATTATAATAGGTATTAAAAAAGCTGTTATTAAAGGATGAATAAAGCCTGTTAGTAAAGCTAGCGTTATAAAGATAATGAAGACTACAAAGACACCAGCCCGATTATATTTTTCCTCATACATATTATAGAAAACCATTCCTCTCTTGAATTCATTGGACTCGTATAGCCTACTTATAAATTTTTCTTACCGTTTACTTCATTCAGGTTATTTCATATCCTCTCCTTTAGAAGCATGTCTTTTGTCCTAATAATATCCAGTATAGTTCAATTGAAACATACAGTAAATATTTTAATGCTTATAGTTAGTTAAATAATCCTCTTGAATTAACTACTGTTGAATGTGGAGGGGATTCAGGAATGAACTACGCCGATTTAGGTACACGTATTCGCCAAGAACGCCAGCGGCTAAATCTTACACAGGAAAAGCTTGCGGAGCGAGTTGATTTATCTCATGCCTATATTGGGCAAATAGAGCGAGGAGAACGTAGTCTTTCATTGGAGACACTTGTGAAGCTTGCAAATGAATTAGGGGCTACTGTGGATTACTTGCTTACAGAAGCAGTTGAGGTGAAAGATGAGGCTTTAATTAATAAAATCAAACAAACAATTATAAGCCGTCCTCTGGAAGAACAGCAAATGGCTTTGGAGATGATAGAACTAATGTTTTCGCATATTGATAGACTGCGACCTTTCAAAGATAAGGTTTAAGTATACTCATACACCGTTTAAAAATGTCCATGTTCTTTTATACTATAAAATGTACTCTCACCAATAATGACATGATCCAAAATATCTATCCCTATAATGTCCCCTGCCTTGGCCAATCGTTTGGTTGCCATAATATCTTCTTCAGAAGGCTTTGGGTCCCCACTAGGATGATTATGAACACATACAATGGACGCGCTACAATGTCGTATTGCCGCGCTGAAAACTTCTCTGGGATGAATCACTGTGCTGTTTAATGAACCGATTGAAACGATCTCTTTATAGATCACTCGATTTTTGGTATTTAACAGAAGGCATATGAAGTGCTCCTTGGTTGAAAATCTGAATTCCGGCCCCAACAGATTATATACATCCCTAGGGTGACTGATAAAATAGGGATTAGATTCCGGCAGTGTGAGAGTATTGGCTAGTTGGAGTAGGGCCATAATTTGTCTTGCTTTACTATGCTTGATGCCTTTTATGGATATTAGTTGCTGTTCCGTAGCATTCATTAGCTGTGTTAACGTCGGGAACTGAAATAATAACTCTTCTATTAAGTGGTCTTCCGCTCGATTACTCACAAAGGTTGAGATTAGAGTTCTGAGCTTTTCATTATACATTTTTAGAGCCTCCTAAAATATACATTATATAAATAAATAATATATATTCAAAAGATTGGGATTCCCTAATATAACAAATGCTGTTGTCAATCGTGCAAATCTTAGTCTTATTTGCTCATTGTAAGTGATGGTTATTCATCAACACAAAGTAGGTCATTGAGACAAGTTTCAAAACTTGTTCTCGAATCTCTGCTATTTTCCTGCTTTTAAACTGGATATATACTATTTTCTAAGAACAATAATTTTCCAAGAGCTTTCCTATTATAATGATCAGGTTATTTTGCTCTCCCAAAACTAATAGGTGCAAGTTTCCAGAATGGGAATGGTTTCATGGTCTCGGAACATACAAAAAAACACAACGTTTAGCTACAAATTAATGTTTTTCGCCAAACTTCCTACGTATTCATGGTACCTTCCATCCAAACATCAACACACTAAACAAAAAAATAATGGGTCTTTTGTGTGTAAGATATGGATATCACATATCTATCAACAAAATTCTCCATTATTTTTGTTTATGTTTAAACCGTCCAAAACTATTGTTACTTTCGAGTTTCATCATAGTTAAATCCTCAACCAAATAGAATAACAAGTAAAAATTTATATTAAGTTCATTTCCTACCTGCACGTTACTTCTCTTTTCCAATACCACCTTACAGAATCATAATCAGTTCAACACATATACTCTCACACTAAGCTAGTTTATTTTCTCGATGGGCGTTTTATGATATATGATCTAGGGGCAACTTACAGACTCTCGTTTTGACGGATACGTTGTTCTATAGTCGATACGATTTCCTTAAACGTTTTTTCAGTCACTGCCAACGGGATACCGTTAACCATCTCCATAATCATTGCTTGAGCAATATCTCCTCCTTCTACTCGTACCATAAACGAATAATAAATTTTTTCCCCCTTAATCGTACCACCATAAACTGTATATTCTCTGGTAACCTGCTTTAATGTAATTTCCATATGATTCATTTGCTCCTTCATGCGTTAAGTATTATTGGGAGTATACAGGTTAATAATATATAACTCTTTTATATGAATATACGAATACATAAAAAAGATCTAATACACATTTAAGTGTATTAGATCATCTTATTTCTATTTTTTTATTATAGTGGTATTTAAACTAATATGTACTACATATTGGTCCATTAGATTTAAAATCAATCCAAGGAATTCGTAATCATAATACCTTAACGTTCTCCATACTCTGAATAATGTATAATGCCTTTTTCCTTTTCTTCTTTATGTAATGAATGAAGTAATAAAATTATGGATTAAATATATGTATATTAATAGGCAATGTCTTATATATCTCTTTAATACAAGGTATTACGATGTTCCTAAATTCATAGATACTATCATAATCTCTTTTTGTCATTTCAATTACTTTAGATACACGAGTGGTTTCTGAATCTTTATAATAAGTCCTACCTTTCGCTGTTTTCTAAATAAGTTTCATTTCTATATGATTAACCTCCCATTAATATCAGACTATAATGTAGGGGGTCATCCCCCTACCGGGTTGGTCCCCTCTTCGGGGCCCTTCTCTTTCCCCTTGCTTTCTCTACTTCTCTTCTATCTGTCCTCTGGCGCTCCCTCTCTCGCTCCGATCAACCCCTTTTTTAGGTCCTTGTCTGGTGTTGCCGCCCCTCCGGGCGGGATACCCTTTATCTGGCCTCCCGGCAACCCTCTGTCGCTCTCGCTTCTCTATTTATTCCTCCGCCCGCCCAACCTTTATTCCCATGTTTGTTAGTTAATATTTTATAATACACTTATTTTATATATTTTAACGTCGGACATTCTATTAATAGAATGTAGAGAGGTGAATAAAATGTAATTAGTTATCAGTAAGAAAATTCTTAAATAATTGTAAGGGAAAAGTAGAGGAACATTGCTGAATTAAAGAAAAGGCCATGGAGATAGAATAGATATTCGACATGAAATTTCGAAAAGCGAAAGAGGTTAAAGTTAACACTCTAACTCAAAACTCCTTCTAACTCAACGAAAAATGGCCATATGATCTGGCATTCATTTTTCGTTGGGCTAGAGAGAACTATAAAATACCTTTTCTACACAAATTGCGTTCATATTTAATAGCTGCTAACACTCAAAAAAACATTTTTTAATTTAGTTCAAGTTTATCTTCACTACACTACTACTTAACCGCTCAAGTGCCGATCTTGCGCTCAAGACTTCGTCTTGCCAAGACCAATTTTGATCTCCTATCTGTCCAACCCCTTCTTTTTTAATATTGTCAATTATATGTACCTATTCAATATATATCAATATTGTTTAGCGACGATATCGACGAAAGCGTCAATATACACCAATGTTGGTACCGTCGCATTTTCTATAGAAATAAAGCAAACATAATCCTGATTACTTATTCAATATTACGCAGTGACTCTCCATTCTATAGTGAAAGGTCATACATCATACTCCCACTTTAGATGCCTGCTAATTGCTAAAGCTACATCTTCCCAAGTAGACCCTTCGCAAGATTGTAAAACTTTGTTTATTTCATCTTCTACTATTTTTAAGTTATCCTCCATTGTCGATTCATTGACTACAAACGTATATCTACCATTAACGATCCTATCTTCTTCTAACCATCTCATCAACCTTTTCGGAGTAACTATTCTAAAGTGAAAATAGTCAGCACCTTCAAAACCTTCCTCGCCAATATCGGCATCTGCCGCAATTACAAAATCATCGATATTATCAGGTTGATTACCCTTTAATACTATTCTTTTTAACTCTGGTTTCATATCCATTACTCCTTTATTAATTTACCTTAACGTGACATGATAGTTCGATATTATATTACCTTTTCCATCATTGATTTCAAAATTAGCTTCATATACTTTGCTGCCAGCTTGTTTACTTTTACCAGACTTTACTCCAGTTCTAACAGTTTTTGTACCATCAGCACTTTTATACAGAAGGATCGTGTTGATTAATAGCTTCATAATAATTCCCCGCAAGATTAGACGAGCTGCCGGATGTAAATCCACAGGACATATACTGGACAATTGGACAACTGGTGGAAAGAAGAAGTGGATACTTGATGAAAAATTAGATGACAGCGAATCATGATCAAGGCTGATTTATTAATTTCAGCAATATGAAACAGACCTATTCCAACTTATGGTTTAAGTTGGAATAGGTCTTTACAAGTTTACAAGCGAGTTTGCTAAGTTTTTAAGTGTTTGATTTGTTGGTTGTATTGTATGATCTTTCTGTTAGGGTTGTAAACAGGTTTATATTAAAAGTCTTCTTCCGACATTAATATTAAGTGAACCCCCTACTCCATCCGTATTTTTTTGTGTTGAGCATATATTCTTTGACAGGTATGAAATTAGAACTATTTAATTCAATATATACATTCGACCTTGTTGCTATAGACAAGTCACATCTACCATAAGGCCATCCCAGAGTTCCCTCTACTTCATAAATATTTCCTTCATCTTCCTGATATACTTCACCCCAAGTTTTGTTTATTTTCATTAAACTATTATCTGGCCAGCTTAGTTTGATGTAAGAGGTTTCCTTACTAAATAGTTCGACTTCTATGTTTCCACCAATAACATCATGAAATGTGAGCCTAGAGTAACCCGATACGTAAATATCATCATTGAATGGTTTGGTATTTTCAGTTAATCCATACGCTTCTAAACCAAATACACTAATAGGTAGAGTTACCCCCCATACATCTAGTACTAATTTAGTAGAAGAAATTGATGAATAGTCAATGTTTATTGTGGACTCACCCAAGTATATGAACTCAAATTTTTCATTAGTAATATTTAATATCATGTTTATTTTGACCTCCTTAAAATTACTTCTAGCTGATTTATTAATTTCAGCAATATGAAACAGACCTATTCCAACTTATGATTTAAGTTGGAATAGGTCTTTACAAGTTTATCAAGCGAGTATGCCAATACATCTTAGTTTGACAATTCTTTTTCAATGTAAGGACGGTCAAGTAGACTAAGTAGACTTGTGGTTAAATATTTCGTCTGATACTGGTCTAAAGTGTTATTGACAATCAGCTGACCATTCTCAATTCTAAGCAACTGAGCTGAACCATCTTCTAGAAATAATAGATTTCCATCAATATGTCTTATAAGCCTTCCCATAATTTTAAACAAAAGCTCTAGTCCTTGATGAAAAGTATTACCAAATAATTGAATTCTGATGCAGACATTTACATCTAAGTTATAATGATTTCTAACAAAAGCGATATCAGAAATATCTTCAATTTCAAGAGCCAATGAAAATAGCTCAGACCCAATAACTATTTCCTCATCGTTACAACTCAATGATGCCTTCTTGTTCGCATACTCAGTTGTAAATCTTTCCATCATCTCACCTAATGAATTAATACCTACATTAGATAGTAAAAACAATTCATAATCCATTCACTTCTATCCCCCAAATACTCGTGTAATTTCCCCATCTTTCACAATAGATAGTTCTTTTAAGTTCTTTAAATCACCGTTTGGATTTGCTTTTCTTAAAATCCCTTGAATAATTTCGGCGACTTTTTCAGAAGGGAACTGATCTACATTTAGAACTATTCTTTCTGCTTGTGTTTTAGTCTTTTTTGTTATGTTTCTAAGAATGTTATCTACATTTGTTTCTATTGTTGGCGCATAACAGTCAAATACCTTACCTTCAATTAAGAAATCTGGATTTGACGACTCTTTTATTCCGTATCCATTACCACCGTTTACTTCATCTAGCATCTCAATGTCATATCCTTGATCTGCCATTAGATCGGCTGTTTCACTCTCTTTCTTAATACCGTGTGAGTCACCCTTTGTATAGTTTCCTTTAGGTTTTCCACCTTTAGGTAAAGAAGGTTCTGTTAGATTAACATTACCCGTCCCCTTAGTCCCAGTCGGCTTTTCGTTTGGTTTACTTGGTTTCTGCGAAGAAGGTGTGCCTTCACTCTTGCCTGACTTCGAACTAGAAGGTTTAGACGGCGTTGATCTATTGGGACTTGGCCCCTCGCTTTCAAACATTCGATAAAGATCCTTAGTACTTTCAACACTATTAGATGCTCCGGTATACATTACCGTTGTTCCTTGTACTCCCATAAAGGCAGATTGTGCCATAGCAAGGACACCTACGGGTGCCCCTACTCCCGTAGTCGTTATCAAACCACCTAAGAATCCTTCCCCCACAGCACCAACCGTTTCTACAGCTCCGGCTACAGTTGTTAAGGCATGTCCGATCACTTCACCTGTTTTACGTGCCTTCGGATGATCTGAGGCGTATTCCTTATTCATTAATCCATACGAGTAATCTGTTACAACTGCTGATCCTGCTCCTAATACAACTTCTCCACTCACATCTGCGGCATACTCCAACTCGTTCGCCATCTGCTTCGCCATAATGGCTTCGTTTTCCGCATTCTGGAACTGGGCTTCCGCCATAAGATCCCACCATGACTGCTCTTTTTCTTCTTTTTTTGGCTCCAGCTGTTGGGCCATGTAATTTTCGGAATTCACCTTCCAGCGTTGTCTTAAATCCGCAGGAATCTGTTGGTATGCTTCCCCCACTTCATTTGCAAGCTTTCGTATATAGGGTACTATATCCTCCAATGAGGTGGGTAACCCTAACTCACGTGCACTCGTAAACACCTTCCCTAGTATCCACTTTTTATAATAGGCATCCCTGGCTTGCTCATGCTCGTATTGACTAATGAGTCCTTGCAACGCCAAATTGGCTAAATATTTCAGCGGGTGCAAACCACCTTTGGCACCTCCACCCCCAGCACGACTCGTTCCTGTGCTGCGAACAGGAATAGCTGCGGTTGCGAGCAGAATCGAACCCGCTGCTATTCCCATAGGTCCGATTAGCGATGCTGCTCCCATCGCAACTCCTGCCACTACTCCCACCACCGGAATGGAGCCTAACAGCTTGGACACCGTACCCAGCAACGCATCAGCTTTTTTTTGAGCTGTCGGGCTCGTGATCTTCGCGGTCGGGGGCTTTGCTGTGCTGTTGGATGAAGCCTTCGCGGCTGCGGATTGTGCTGCTTCATATGCCTTAATATTCATCAGCGGCGGTTCCGGCACGGGAGGAAGATCCATAACGAACACTGGAGCCTTCACCGTACCCTCCTGATCAATCACCGGGGCTTTGATATCCGTTTCACCATCCAGCACCATGCTGCTGGCTCCGCCTTTAAGATACAATGCACTTCCCGCCTCAAGTGACAGCTCCTGACCTGCATCCAGCTTCACATGACTGCCTTGAATCTGCACATTTCCCGGACTGCTGACGGTTATACCACTCCCTTCATGGAGTGTAATGGAAAATGCTCCTGAGGTGGACAGAGTTAGCTCTTGCTCCGACATGTCCACGCCACTTCCTTGCGCATGTCTCCATACTTTGACGTCTGGCTGCCCCGTTGCGTGTCGTTGCTGCCGTAGCGAATCCGTCACATACGCTTCATGTTCCCGGCTCGTCGGCAAGTAAAGCTCCACACGCTCCCCAATCTCCGGCATATCGTACCAGCCGCTGTGTTCTTCCGCTACATAGCGAGTCGCCACAGGGAACCAACATGCTTTAGCCAGGTCTTGTTTAGGGTCGATATCCAACTGGAGCTGTATAAAGTCTTGCTGTACCTTTAACACACTACCCGTAAGTGTAATCCCCGTAGCCTTATCGTTTTCATAACGGGCATAGCGGATATCCTGTTCGGCCTGGAGATCGTAACGAGTGAGCAACAAGCCATCCTCTAACCGTGTCACTGCCCGAACGACGACCAACTCTTTTCCTGATCCAATTGGTAACGTTATGAGATCCCCTAGCGCCACATAAAGCAGACTTTCGATCACATAAGTCACATACGAACCTGCGCGTTCTCCTGGCTTTCCCTCATCTAGCTCATGAAACGTTTTCCGTACCCGGTAAAATACATCCCGTTCCACCTTGTACGGTTTGCCTTCCGGCATCCCGAAAAAAACTTTGGGCGACGCAGCCGTTACCTCCGGCACCAGCACCGATCCAAAGCGGGAGGCGAGGCGCTTTAAAAATGCCCAATCCGTCTCCTCATATTGTAAAACAAAAGTGTCCAGTTTGGCATAGTTCGTGACGGTATCAATGGCATCTCCATACTGGTATTTTCGAACCATCGCTGTGACCAGGTCATCATAGGTGCGGTGAATATCTTGATAGGATCGCTTTTTCAGCTTGATATCCATCTGATACGAATGCGAGGCGGCTTCCAGTTCAAAGGTATACACGCCCCGAGTGCAATGCACCGATAGACGTGTAACGATGCCATGGAACAATCGTCTTAGCGATTGTTCCTGCTCATCCAATTGGCGGATGACGATCGGTTCATCCTCCATGTTCTGTCCAATACATGCGGCTCCCTGTTCTTCCGACAGCATGCCGCTCACCATCAAATATGCATGATCGTTGATGGCTCTTGTAATTTGAAGCTTCTCTATATGTTGAGGCTGAAAGGAACCGTAAAAACGCAGGCTTTCATACCCGATTCCGTTTTGTAATACACTCAAGTGAGTTCATGTCTCCTTTCGGGCGGCTTAAAGTCGCGAGGTCGCTTCCGAAACCTAGCGGCTTTGAAACAGACCCTTAATCCAGCTCCTGCCCATCATTTTCAATTTGGATATGACCACAATACAGACACTGATGGGTACAGTTCTGTGTCAAGGCGGGCTGCCCCTCGATCTTCACGTCACTTTTCCCGTTTAGCCACGGCATGGTCAAGACCGGAACATACGGGGCCTTCTTCACGCCATAGATGTCCACCATCTCACTGGCCTGCACGGCTGGATTTAGAGGACTAGAGCAATTCCCAAAAGGCTGGATGTTCACACCCGGTACATAATCTCCAATGTTCATTTGTGCTTTGTTTTTCACGTAGACCCCATGGCTAAAAGGCCGTTTCAAACGGGTAGGCTGCGTGTCATAACTACAGCTTAAAATTGCTCCTGCCACGACATAGCTCTTTTTTGCACCCGTTCCTGGTTTCACTTGGGCTTCTCCCACCTTACTCCATCCTCCTTAGTGCTCCATCTCGATTCGTTGTACTCGAATACCTGTAAAAGATCGACGCAGCAGGCTTTCCGCCACAGCCAAATGGATATAGATATGAGGTTCAATCACTCCCTTAATCCGAAAAACAGGCGACTCCATCTCCCCCTGTCTCAGTATCAAACGCTTCAACGTTTCATTAGGGTACCATTCCGTTTGTGCGGACAAACAGTCAACCATCGGCGGTCGAAGCACCCAGTACACCTCCTGCCTGGCCTGCTGAAAATCGGTAAGGATGGCCGCTCTCCACTCCAGTCCCGGCATATATTTCTCTAATAATGCTTTCATCCGATCCGACACTAGCGGCAGAGGATATTCCAAAAAGTCCGGGTACACCGTTCGTGGATCGGTATGTACAGCCAGAAAAAGAGGATCATCCTGCAGTCCCTGGGTCCCTGTCAGGATGTCTTCTACTTGCAAGGGAGAGAGCACAGCAGGTTCTGCCCGATGTTTTACCCGCTCGTCTACCATCAGTCGAAAATATCTCAATGCAGCCACTCCCTTTTACCAGCGGCATCCCTTGCCTGTACAGACGCAGACGCCTCTTTGTGTGAAAGGGAAGCCTCAAGAGTTGCCCACTCCAATCCAATGGCTCCTCTACGCTGTGCATCGGTAAACATGGCTCCTTGTACATTGGCGCCCGTAAAATCAGCTCCAATCAAACAAGCCCCTTTAAAGGAAGCACCTGACACATCCGCTCCAGCAAAGCAGGCATCCGTTAGATCCGCCCCGTTCAAGAACGCTCTTTGTAGTGACGCATCTTGAAATACGGCTTCTCGCAGCTGTGCGTCTTGAAAACGGGCCCCCTGCAAGCTCGCCCCTGTGAAATCTACGCCAGCAAAACCTAATGGCTCCCAATCTAAAGCAGCATCTGATCCATATCCGGCGTTCCCCATAACGGCATCTAATATCGCCCCTTTCATCGAGCATCCACTAAAATCGGCTCCATGAAGCAAGCTGTACGTTAAGTCGATTCCATCGAGTTGACTTTCCTCCCACATCGTTCCAACCAAGACACAGCCATGCAAGCGACTATGTTCCATCTCGATTTGGCGAAAAGCCGTATAGCGGAAATCCAACTGACTATAATCTCCGTCCGAAAGCTGGATTTTCTCCAACGCCTGATAGCTATAGGCATGCTCTTCTTGTTCCTCCAGCCACGACCGGATTTCGCTCGCCTCCAACGCTCTGCGATCTTCTTTATACACTGATATAGTGTGGTCCATATATTCCCCCACACGAATCTCAAATGTTTCTTCCCGATCCAGCTCCTGAAACTCCGGTAAGCACACCGTCTTTTTTATCGCCAAACGCATCATATTCACAACGAGCACATGAATATGTACCGCTGCCTCCAGCATGACCTGCTCCCATTCAAGCTCCGGTAGAGAAACATGCTGCTTCTCTACCTCCCTTCGCAATTTTTGTTGCAAATCGGTCCAATAGGAATATGTCCAGCTTGTATCCCATTCGAATCGGATCGGTTTAGAATCAAGTACCCATAAAGCGTTCGCTGCCTCCACCAGATAGATAGGCCGCTCCTCCAACCATGTGGTACGTAGCATGGAGTACGTGATATAACCGATCTTTCCTTTTCTTCCTTGAAGCTGCTCTTGCCGAATGTCCCGGCAATATCCCCGAAACTCCTCGACACAGGCTTGAATCTGTTGCTCTTGCTTCGCTTTGAACTTCAGCGCCCAGTCTCTGCGGATCAGGAACCACGCTTGATTTAAGATGACTTGCTGCTGCGGGTTTAGCTCATCTATAGGCTTCTCCATTTGCATTCCTCCACTAGTTGAAGCTTTTCATATGTCATATCATCATGCTGTCGCACTACAGCCTAATTCGACTTCACTTCACTGCCCTTCATATCCGCTGATCCGCTCAATTGAATATGACTGCCGTTGCAATCCATACGCAGCTCACTGCCTGCGGACAGACTCATCGTTTTCCCAGCAGATAGACTCAAATTGCCACCCGCTGAGATACTTACCTGCTTGCTGCTTACGATATGAATGCCTTCCTTGTCGTCCAGCTTGATAAAAATAGCGCCATCTTTACCCGTCACGACCAGCTCATCCAGCCCCAAACGAATCTCCTTGCCATGGGGTGTTCGCCATATTTTCATCTGCGGATTGGAAAACTTGTTGTGTCCGCCCCCTCTGCCTGCACGTCGGACCGCACTCCCCGCTATCCCATCTTCTTCACGACTGCCCGGAAAATAGAGTGAAACCGGATCACCTTTTTCCGGCATCACATACCAGCCTGTATGGCCCCCAGCACTATACACCGTCGAATAGTTGAACCAGTGTGCCTTATCTACATCCTGCTTCTCATCGCAATCCAGATGGATGCGCACCTGATCCTGACGGACGTCCACAACCATACCGCTTAAAGAAGCTCCCGCCAGCTTTTCCTGATAGTAGCTTTTTTGCCGTAAGCCTTTGTACGAGGCAAGCACATATTGATGCCGCAGCAGCCCTTGTCTCATTTCGGTATAGGCTTCCACTACATACAAGCTGTGTCCCTGAAAGGTCATCTGAGCGCCCAAATCAAGCACCTCGTCCGTCTCTACCTCATAGAAAATAAAGTCATTTTCTGTCACCTTCGCCTGCTCATTTTCCAGAAAATAACGGAAAGGCAGCATCTGCTTGCGCACGGTATAACGAGTATGATCCAGCACCACCTGTGCAGGACTATCCTCAATGCCAAAATAAAATTTAGGGCTGTCAAAACGAGCCACAGGCATCAGGCTCGTATGATACCGGGAGGCCATACGTCTCAAGAACGCCCAGTCCGTTTCCTGATACTGGATGGACAGCCTTCCGATTTGCTCTCCACCTGTCGCTCCATCAATCACATCCAGCCCTTCGTAGTCCTTGCCGATCTGCTCCAGCATCTGAGGAATGGTCATTTTCGTATATTGAAAAGAACGGGTACGCTGTTGGATGTCCATCCGGTAGGTATGGGATATCGCCTCCACCTCCAGATAGTACACGTCCCGCACGACCTTCACTTCGACCGATAGCGCAATTCCGCTGAATAGCGGCTTACTTTCACCAGACTCATTCCGCTGGTTCACCTGGATGACAGTGTTCTTTTCCGTCGTTTCCACATAGCTGTCCTGCATATCCTCGGGGATGATTCCTGTAAAATAGAGCCGGGTATGCTCGTTGATTTTTTTCGTGAGGGTAAGCTGTTCCAGCTCAACCAGCTCGAAGGGATAGATTTGAATTTGATCGTAACCGAGGCTCATAGGAAAGCCACTCCTTTCTCAAATGTGGAATCCGAAGGTGACGGAACAATATGGAGAGATTGCACTGTATTTTCTGCCACAGGCAACCACGTTTTCATGTCCGATTCCATACAGTTAAACGTACCCATCGTCACCTGTCCCTCATGGACAAACAACAACATTTCGTTGTACAAATTCGTATCCACACCTGAGGCTACAAAACGGATCATTCCGATGGACAACCCGTAAGGATTCATGATCATTTCCGTACCGATCCAGTTACGAACAGGTTGTACAGACCGCAGTACATCTGCCATTTGTTCTACAAACTCGGGAAGTTCGTCCACCTCCAAAGCCGATTCTGTCGAATTAAAGGCGATATTCACCGTCCCTTCCAGAGAGGTATAAATCACCTGGGGGCGATGTTCCGAAGGATATTTAAATTTAGCTTGCTCCAGCGGCATCAGGCTAAAAAGTTTGGGGATGCTAACCGCCACTTGTCCATCCAAAATCGTTTTCCATTCCAACGGGATCAGCTCATCACCCATCCTTAGCACCCTGTTTTGTTCAGCAACTGAGTTGTCCTGACCAGGTACATCAGCTTGAGATAGGTTCGTATTTACGTTATTAGATGCTGCATCATGATTAAGCTTATTTTTGAGACTTAGGATATGCTCGTCCATATAGTTCATAGAGGTGGTCCCTTCTTCTTAAAAAGATGAGAGTTTACTTCAAAATACGAAAGTAAGAGGGGATATTTAACAATAGCCCATCTTATGTATGTATCGGCCAGAATAGAGATTATGTTTACAGAAAGAACCATACGAAGCGTTATTTTCAATGTATATTTCTGAAATTAATATGGAAAAGAAGATAAATAAGAACGGACTACCGATCAAACTAAAACCGTCTTATCTAAAAAAAAAGAAATTATCATGTAGAGTACACACCAGATGTTCTTTTTCTTTTTAAGGGCAAATAATCACCCCCATTGAACCTAAAAAAATTGACGGTACCAACGAAAGCGTCATTCTACGCCAACGTCGGTACCGTCGCTATTTTTCTATAATTCCATCTCAAACTGCTTGCCAAGCATTCTTTCTACCTACTTTATTCCCCTTCAAATTCAACTTATACAAATGAAAAATCAATACTATTCAGTTATATGCAGTGCATAAAATTTATAAACCAAGTTGTAGACATGATGTCTACAACTTCTAGTACAATTTGATCCTTCATAATTTCATGTCTACATTTCGTCTACATTTCGTCTACATTTTAACACCATAAAAAGCAAAAACCCGCTCAACGAGCAGGTTTTTCAAATGGAGGCGAACCGTGGCACGGCAAATCCACAATTCGGCGCCGCGTGATGCATAGGATTTTTGGGGAGGTGACTTAGATCAGAAACTCCATAACTCTGCCTTCTCCAATCGTTGATCTATAACTGACTATCCAACGGATAATTACAAAATGTTCATCGAAATTTAAATTTATTTCCCAAATAACTTTTTACCGATACCAAAAATAACCCCCCCCGCAACGCCTACTGCAACAATTGGTGCAGCAGCAACTGCTGCAGCTACTACCGCTGTTCCGGCTGCTACTGCTGCTCCTCCTACTGCTGTACTAGCAACAGCTGTCCCTGCCGCTGCAACTGCACTCCCTACAGCCGTACTAGCAATTGCTGAAGTAACAGCAGTTCCTGCAGCAAGAGTTGTAGTTGCTGCAGCGGTTCCCAACCCACCAATGGTCCCGATAACAGCAGAACCTGCTGCAATTGCTGTTCCTCCTACAGCAGTACCAGCTAACGCGGAAGTTGCGGTTCCAACCGTTCCCGCAACTGCTGTGCCTACCGCAGTATTACCAACTACAGTAGCAACAGCCCCAGTTGCATATCCAATACCAGTGGACAAGGCTGTATCTACTACAACAGCTTTAGCTGCATCACCAACCTTCTTCTCCCCACTAAGTACATCTACCATATTTGAGCCAAGGCTAAATCCCCCACCGAATTGCCCCCCGGTTTTCGCTGATTGCAGACCTGCTCGATGAGATTCTTTGACAATATTAACTGTTGCATGGGCTTTAGGCACTACTACTGAATTTGATCGCCCGATAATTTTTGTTTCAAGCTGCATTTGTTTCGCCAATCTTGCTGCTTCTTTCGACGAAATATTCGATTCCATTACTTCTAACCTGGCTTTCTTTGCTTTTTCAATCAGAAATGCATTTCCTTTATCCACCACAATAGTCTGCCCCTTATATGTAGAAAAGTCGATATTAGTCGTACCATATCCGACCTTTGCTTGAGCATAAGTTACAGTTCCGTTGGTGTTTATTATCGCAAAATCAGCAATTCCATTATTATTTATAACATTCGTAACTTGTCCTTTTATCGTTGCATTAGTTGCATGCATTTCTTCAAATAAAAAACCTTTAAATCCTTTTGTACCTCCTCTCATTGTATTTAAGGTACTTAAATTGTTCGAAAGTTTTTCATATAGACCAGCATTTTTAATGCCAAGTTCTATCGATTCTTTTGAGTATAAAGAACCGATACCTCCAACATAACTTCGCATTCTTTCAACAGCTTTATTAATACTCCATCCTGTCTTAATAAGAAGTTGCTTACATTCATTTTCGTTAAATCCCGTTAATGAAATCAATTGATCCTTTTGTTCTTTTTGCTTGTCTTGATTCATTGCTTTTCCATTGTGCATATAAACACCATCTTTCAAATAATTTAACCATAATTAGCATATCAGGAACTAAAATTAGAACCACATAACCTTCTCGCTTTATAGAAGCAAGATCGGACAAATAAACCCCATCACTCTTTACACTGCCATTTAAGACAGCCCTATTTCCTCCGTCCCAATCCACTGATTTTCCAATCATATTAATATTACTAATCATTCGCATAGAGGATTTTCATTTTGTAATTCCAAAATGATTCATACATAATTACCATTCAACATTTAGGACTATTTTCCTGCTTACTTATTAAAAGTTTTCAACCTAAAAAAAACCACTTCTTAAAGTATCCTTAAACTAAGTCAAACGGAATATGCTATCTTTGTACTATAATACCTCGACCACGACGATGACCACCACACAACAAATATTGTTGGATTTTCTCCAACAAGAATTTGACCCAGATGGTTCGATTCACTTCCTAGCAATAGCTATGGCTGAGCAGCAAAGCGAGCCTGGCTCGGTATCAACTTCAAGGTTCGTGTAGCCGCCCTAACCTTTCAGGAGGAAACCGGATTGAAACTCTACTTCGACGGTACCGACCTGTTTGTCACCATTTCCCCGAAGGAAAACCAGTTTACACGAGAGAAGAATTGGGCAGACGGGCCACCGGTTCGGGAAGGAAGTCCACTGGAATTGGCCTCGTCTGGGTATCCGAGTTAGCGCTGCCCCTTTTTGTCTCTCCGAATGCCGAAGCTGCAGCTACAAACGGATCATCCCGATGGACAGACCGGAACGATTTACGATCATTTCAGTGCCCATCCAGTTGCAAATCGGTTGTACAGACCGCAAAACGTCCGCCATTTGCTCCACAAACTCAGAAAGCTCGTCGACAGCTAAAGCAGTTTCCGTCCGATTAAAGGTGATATTCACCTTCCCATCCAAAGAGGTATAAATCATCTCAGAGCGATGTTCCGAAGGACATTTAAATTTGGCTTGCTCCGCGGCATCAGGCTAAAGATTTCGGAACGCTAACCTCCATTTGTCTGTCCAGAATCGCTCTTCATTCCAACGGGATCAACTCATCACCCATCCGCAACACTGTGTTTTTTCAGTAACGGAGTTGGCCTGATTAGGTACAGCAGTTTAAGATAGGTTCATATTTACGTTATTAGATGTTGCATCATGATTAAGCTTATTTTTGAGACTTAGGATATGCTCGTCCATATAACATATAGTTCATAGAGGCAGACCCTTCTTCTTAAAAGATGAAAGTTTATTTCAAAATACGAAATTAAGAGAGGATATTTAACAACAGCCCATCTTATATAGTGTATCGGCCAGTTTAGAGATTATGATTACATAAAGAACCATTCAGTGCGTTATTTTAATGTATATTTCTGAAATTAATATGGAAAAGAAGATGAGCAGGAACTGACTACCTATCACCGTCTTAGCCAAAAAAGGAATTTATCATGTAGAGCACACACCAGATGTTCCTTTTCTTTTAAGGGCCAATAATCCCCCCCCTTTGAACCTAAAAAAAATTGATGGTACCGACGAAGGCTTCATTCTACGCCATCGTCGGTACCATCGCTATTTTTCTATAAAAATGGGTCGAATTTCCATATCAATCTGCTTGTTAAGCATTCTTTCTACCTGCTCTATTCCATTTAAATTCAACTGATGCAATGGAAAATCAATACCATTCAGTTAAATGCAGTGCATAAAATTTATATTCCTAGCTTGTAGACATGATGTCTACAAGTCCTAGTACAATTTGGCCCTTAATAATTTCATGACTACATTTGGTCAACATTTTAACTCAATAAAAAGCAAAAACCCGCTCAGTGAGCGGTTTTTTTAGATGGAGGCGAACTTGTGGCACGGTAAATCCAACAATTCGTCGCCGGGTGATGCTGCAGTTGTTTGAGGAGATCGCCTAGAGCATTACTTTTCACCGTAAGTTAAACAATTCTATTCAATAATCCTGTATTTTGGTCAAACTCCATGACAGAAACATCATCAAGCAAATGCCGATAAGTCCTGACATAGTATGAGGCCAGGGTTTCATTTCTGCCTGCGTGCTTATCCAAATTGATAACCAATAACTTATGAGTATTCTTTGGTGCATGTTGTAAGTAAAAAATTGCTTCATTTAGCACTGACATCTTTGCGCTAGGCACATTGTTTCCAATTGTCCACGTGTAGTTTTTGGTTTCAACAATAATTTCGCCATCACTGGAAATCAAGTCGAACTTGTGGTCTTTGGCTGGCTTTCCTATTGGATAGGCTATCTCTAGGTCAAAGGGCTTCCCAAAGTATAATGTCAAAGCTTGCTGGACTGAAAGTTGAAATGCCTTTCCCTTGCTTGGATTCATATTATTAATACTTGTTATCATTAAATTCCACCTCCGTCGTATGCGACTGAATTAGAATAAATCATCCATTTTAGGGCCTGAAAACCTCCAAACTATAGTAGACATACAATTAACTATGACCCTCGGGTGGTTAACAAAGTTGTCGGTCAGAGGGATTAGATTAACAAGTTCCCCTACTTCCGAAAGCACAACAATTTGGTATTCTCCCCAAGAAGCAATCTCATCCGCATAAACTGGGTCGGCCATTACAGCAATTCGGCGTGTTGTAATGTTGAAGATGTTTGCTGAAGTTGCTTGAACATTGAGTTATCGCATCATCATTTAGAGTATGTTATAAATTAAGGTGAAAACTGAATTAACTCTTTTAAAGGCCATGAATAGGTGAAACTCTTATATCTAATGCAAGGCAGATCATAGAAGATGCTCGTAATATCGTGCATCTAATGGGTATTTTGTAATTTTCTTGGAATAAATATCATATAAATAATATTCATTACGGAAACGAATAGACAATTTGCTATCTCTAATCCAATAACGAATTCTGTTAAGTTGAAATATATCGCCTCTAGCACGACGTATTTGCAAATGCTTCGTGATAACTAATATCAAAAACAGAATAACAAAAATGTCAAAAAAACCGTGGAAAAACATGTAGTGTGAACTTGAAAATACAGCCCATCCTTTGATAATTAACTTTTTCATTGGCAAAGAACTGTTTGCAAAAGCAGCATCCACGGCTAATTCCTCCATATCAAATAATGAAGTCATAAACCCTAGAGATAAGAATCCAAATACAAAAGTAACAACGCCGTTAATTACAATATATACAGGCGAACTCGATTTAACGATATCTATAACAGAAACAAAATCTGTTATAGATATCGAGTGTTGTGTAATTATACTAGAAAAGAATTGAGATAAAAAATTACTTCCTAAAGTAAATGCACTATAAGCAAGAGCTCCCCACCCAACAATTTTAGAGATAAATACAAATGTTTTAAAACGAGCAAAATAGTTTTGATATTTTTGGAGGGGACCTATCACGAAACGGTCAGTTACCGCTCTAGTTCCTACTACCAATCGCTGAGTAGGAGTGAGTAAAAAGTCCTCTCCTTCTATAGGAGTATTATTCTTGCTTTTTCGAAGTTTAATCTTATTGAGTTTCCCCTTCTTCTTCATTTCACTATCCCCCATATGAATCATTATTATATTTGCTTTCATTAATAGATGAGGTAACCTCCAAATTCCATATAAGTCTTACTTACTTCGATAATAAACATCAAAATCCTCCAATAATTAAAATCGTGTGTAAACAGGATTACTGTTATGTAGAATAATGGGATTCATTTACTTGTAGTTGGAAATATTTATTTGGTATGATACAAATAATAGCATACTAGTAGCTATGAGATTAGTTTAAGCAAACTTAGTCATTCAAAACTTTGATCTATTATTCAGGGGGGGACAATAAAACTATATGGCACAACAACCACCAATATATCCTAGCATGGCTGTAGCGCCGCACGGTGTTATTTCCATGCATTTGTCTACCTATTACCCTAATAACCTATTATGGCCAGTTATCTGGTATAAAGCAAACAGTTATCTACAAATCGATTCAATTACATTCGAGGTAAATGCAAAAAATACAACTAACATTTATGTTTCTACTGATAATCCAATAATTCAAGAAATAAATAGTCCGACTTTTAGACTTGACTATCAACCCGCTAATAACAGGCTCTCAATTTTAAATGAATTCCAACCACCAAATTATCTAAACTCAGCAATAGGTCCTAGTTTTGAGAAATCATTAGATTTTTCAACCTCAAGACTTCATAATACTTATGGAATCTCAACAGTAGATGTTGATTATTTGTGGGCAAATAATCATGGAGTTCAGGCTCTAGAGGTATCGACCTTTTTCTCTGAAATGTACAATCGGGACCGAGCTATTAAATTAGTGCAAGATTTCATTACCAAGAGAGCTTCAAGGCCAGGGGCTCATCAGTTTGCCTTATTAGCAAAAGCTGCTCAAAATGTTTTCAGTGCTAATATGAGAATGGTGTTTGTTAACACGGTAGGAAGGTCCACAACTATATTACCCAATAGTAATGTAATTTGGTTTGATTTAAACCAACTGCAAGCGCAACGTATGCATAATAATCAGCTTCCGCTTAATATGATATTCGAACCGCTTCAGACTTTCCTCACTCGACTTTAATTAGTATAATATGCATTATTATTTTCAGATCTACTCCTATTACTCAATAAATCGATAAAGGATTATTGTTCAAAAAGCTTGATGTAAGAACAGGTTACGTGAGTCAACCACAGGAAATATTCAACCTCAATTATGTATTTCTCAAACAAGTAAATCTTTAGATAACCTCTCTTCACTCATTGCCATTCCATCTTGTATGCAATAAATGAATGTGTGTTGGGTTATATCAGACAGATCTTCATGATAGAGATCTTCATGATAGACCTCAGATAGTAAATACTTTTACCATCTGTCAGGATAATGTACCGCGGGATATAGTGCTACATTATATCAAAACAGGGGATTTGATATCAATAAATTACAAATACAACTTCCCCTAGTCAACAGGTGGAAAGCAAAGTCCAGGCGAAGGAGCGGAAAGGGAGGTCCTTGATTCGGTTCAAAATGTGACATCCTGAAAGAGATAAAGTTGACGATGAAACAAGTCTTAGCCGATCGGGCCTATGTCACGAATGCAATTTAAGCCCTGTTGGAAGAGCAACAGGCTGTCCCTATGATTCCCGGGAAGAGAAATCGTAAAGTGCGTATCTCTTATGACCGGGAACTTTACAAGGAGCGCCACCTGAACAATTTTTTAAACATTACTGACGTCTTGCCACTCGCTATGATAAATTAGCGTGTACATTCAAGACTTTTTTGATTGTAGAATCATGCCTTAGAGTGCCCATAGAAAAGAAAAAGTACTGTAATACTACTATATTCCTGTGCTATACCTTTCTGTGGTTATTTTTACCGTTAAGCAGTTTAAATAATCCGATGTCCCGCTGCTCCAACATCAGCTCATAATATTGACTGTCTCCCAGCGATATCCGAGTCAAAAAAAATCCTTATCTACCAATTCTACACTGTTTACTTCGACAGTCTCAGGAAATTGGTGACCACGTACAATCTCCCCTTTGGTCAACATACCATTACCCACCTTGAGAAGACTCTACCGAGTTGTAGCCACAGAGTTTATCTAAGCCCAACCATTGATCGCCCAATACCTTGACGAGTAATTTCGAGCTCGTCACCTAGTAGTTCTGATTCCATTATACTCAAATCGAAAGGGAACACACATGGTTCTCCAGCGATACTGTTTATTTCAATTACTGTTTTATCCGTAACAATTAACAACACTTGAACTAGCCATTTTTTTATTTCTGCAGATAATATTTCTTTCTTCATCGCAACGGTATAAGTATTCCGTTTTCCTGATTCAAGAACTCCCCATGAACGAAGAGAACCTAATACTGCACCAATAGAAACCTCCACACGCCGTCGTTCGCCATATAGTCCTTTCATCTTCCGCCCTATATGTTCACTAGTTACTTCATTTTGCAATTGAAATAAATACCCCAGTTGTTCAACCACATCCTTAAAGAATGGATAAGCAAGGAGAATCATCCCCCAATGAAGAATTAATCTCTCTTCCAGAGAACCTTGTTGAAACAGGTTTAGGGCACGATCTCTAAGACTAGTTTGCTCACTGGGAACTAAGAACCATATCTTAAACAAAATCGTACGTGCATTGGCACGTGATTTTATACCTCCAATATCCGCCATTAACCGTTCATCTACTAACTGGTACAGAGCATCCCGTGAACCCATCCTAGGTATTTCTTGTGCCAAAAAGTCCAATTGATGAAGCTGAACTTTTTGATCAAACCCAACCACTTTCTTCATTGTACGTACACCTACACTATCTTTTTTGAATGTGAACAAATGGGACAATCACTTCTTCAATACTTGCGCCACCATGACTAACTACAATTTCTCCTTCGCGAACGAAAGCTTCCCCTGGCTGAGCCAAAAGTATATGGTAATCATCCGGCAGGCCCGTACCTAGCCACTGTTTACTCGGATATTGTACAGCAACTCTATCTCTAAGGACCACATCGCGATATATTCTCACGCGCTCTCCTCGGGTCTCAGGCAGAGTTCCATCACCGATTCGCCCCACTCCCTTACTTTCCTTATTCCCATGATCAGAGGTAAGGTATACATCATATCCTGCATCTAACAAATCTGAGAGCAGTGACTGCAGATATCCTTGTTTTAACCATATAGCAATAGTCGCATGCATCCCTAACTGACCTTGTATTGTATTATGCGTAAATTGATCAATCGTATCAATAACAAGCCCGGCAACTCTGGTGTTAGATTTCGTTAAAGCAGCAATATTCGGTTTCTCATACGCACCTTGCCCTAATCCTTTTTCGTAAGTTACAAATCCGGATGGAACACCGTTTTTGTCCCAGACCTTTTTCCATGCTTGCTCTTCTTTAGAGGTCGTATTAATAGAATTATAAAAGAATCGCGGAATTTCACCCGAGAAAATAGATTGTCTTGATACAGAGGTTAGCGTTGGTATCCAAGCATATGAACCATACACTTCACACTTATAATTTCGGGCTAATCCTAATTCTATTTGAGCCCATTGTACAAAACTCATACCATCACAGACAATTAACGCAAGTTTCTCTTTACCCTTCATTCGAAGCACTTCGGTGGTTTTATGCACCATTACAGGTGCATTGCGATCAGTTAGTGTCACTAATGATCCATAATGTTTAAATAACCACTTTTCAAATTTCGCTTCTAATTTCTTCTCTAATTCAAATGAGATACAATTGTCATCTTCATGCGCCTGTAGCTCCAATGAGGTGCACTTAGCCTTTCCGTAAATCTCTGCAATCTGTATCCAAGAACGACGATCTGTAGGAGCAGATAGTAATAATTCCAATTGTTTCTGGAGCTCCTTCAATAATTCTCTTCTCTGCGATATTTCGTCGTATGAAACTCCCCATGTGAAGACATCAGGGACAGTTTCTTCCTGCATTATCACTCTTACTAATTTACCTTCGTTGAACAGCAAGCTCATGAAGGATCTAACACTTGCATTCCAGAAAACATGTGATCTAGGAAAATTATCATCGACAAAAATTTCCCATTCCTGCTGTAGATACTGACAAAAGTCATAATAGGATATTATCCACTCTTTAACAGGTACATCGGCTATATTTTGCTGAATATTTTCAATTAAATACTTCTTAATTACATCTGGGATATCTAACTCAAGCTGATGCCATCGCATAATTAGCACTAAACAATCCGCTAATGAGTGCATCGAATCATAAGCTATTCCATAGGCATGTCTTAAAATAAAGTTAATCGTTGCTTTTTCTGAAGATACATTTGCTGTTATTTGTAGTCTGGAAAGCAAATCTAACGTACGTGCGTCAAGCTGATGCACAATATTAGGTGCCAAATCAGGAAAAAGTCTGCTTTTCCGCAACTCAATCTTCTGCGCATTTTTCCAAATATCATATGGAAGATCATTCGAGGTTTCTGAATTACTTACAATCATAAGATTAATTCGATGAGTTGCCACTGTCCTGAATTCACTTTCAAACTGAAAGCGAAAAGAAGCTTTATCTTCGAATCTTAAAATCTCGAATCCATATCCAACTAGCTCAGAGACTATCATTTCATCATCTAACAATCGGTCCGGGTCACTGACGAATGTTAGATGGGAAAAAGGTGTTTGAAAGTACTCAAGCACCTTTTTACGCCACTCAATCAAGTTTGTTCACTTCCTTTATATGCCGAGCTTCGTTTGCGCATTATCGAAGTACCTTAGAAGTTTATCATCCTCTTGTAGTACAGCATCCGGTAGTCGGTTTCCGATCTCGACGATGATATTATAGTTCTTTTCACTCCATGCTTTATAAAACCCGACGCGAATAGCCTCCGTACGAAATTGTTTCAACTTTTTTTTATTAGAAGCAAGCTCTTCGATATATTGATTAAATTCTCTCAAGAGTGACTTTTCACGTAATTTTTCTAAATCTGCTTGTTTGTTTGGATCAGGTACGTACCAACGATCTTGTGCTTTTTCAATCAGTTTAGGGTCCATTTTAGTCAAATTCCGCAAATCCTTATAATCTGTACTTAAATAAGTATGGATTTGACTTGGAACATCGCCATCGCCATCGAATCTCAAGAAATTTTGCTCTAAAAGAATATCCAACTCAGGCAATATCTCATGTTTGGCTATGTGCTGAATTTCCTTCATAAAATTGGGATGTAAATCCTGCCGTGTCTGAGGCTTCTTAAGTAACTGCTGACGAATCCATTCGATAGCACTATTCTCGTCAGAAACGAATAAGCTAAGCTGGGTAAACTCTTTAGTTAGAATTCGCTTTTTATCATACTCAGCCACTTGTTTTTCTAAAAATGCCATACCATCCCTCATAGGAAATCGCTGCTCAACACCAGTTTGAAACTCTCCTGATGATAAAGGAACATTCAATCCATTCTGCACATAATAAGAAATCATTCTGTCAAATAATACTCTTGGAGTCCTCTCAACAATTAACTCCGATGCACCTTTTTGTCCAATATGAACAGGTAACTGCTCAAGGTGATTTCTCACGAACATCCATGTAGATTCTTCTGTAAATTGATTAGCAGCTATTTCAGACGTCATTTCATTGGATGGTTTATACGCAGATATTACCAAATCCTGCTTTACAGCTGTGGTAGTCGTCACTGCTTTAAAACTCCCTTGCTGCTTATCTAAAGCTGATACATTCGCTACGATAAATCCAGCTTCTGTTAAAGCTGTTTGAATAGAGTTCCACACTGCCGCCTTCGTATTTGAAAATTCAACTGTCATCCATCGCCCAGGCTTAAGGGTACGGTAGGCTTCCTTAAAGCATTCTGTCATAAGCAGACGGTATTCAGTTAGACCTTTCCCTTGTGCATTATTTTCAATCGCTTCTAATTGATTATTAGTCGTAATCTTGAGCCAATTCTCCCATATTGTATTCAGCTCTGAATAATTTAAATTGGCTCCAAATGGAGGATCTAAAAAAATATAATCTGCGCAACAATTTAAGGAAGAAGTCATTGATTTAGTAGAAATGATGCTAGGACTATCAATCTTTTTAAAGGCCTCCGTTAACTTTTTAAGCTTATTTTTATACGCAATGAATACAGAAGCTTCCGACGTTTGCGAACCGATATACAAAGTCCCACTTAAAGGGTTATACGGAAATGAAACACCCGGCCTATATCGATTTAGTCTACTCATGTTGATTAGTTGAGAGTTAAATAACAATAATAATGGTCCATCACTGCAACGATTTCTAATAGCCGAAAGAATCCATAGATTCCGCTTCGTATAAAAATGATGAACATGAGTAATCCCGATAATATCGTTTCTACGCGTTTCCTTGCCCTCCATTAATCGATCTTTAGGAAACCAGTATGGAATTTCACTATTATTTATTTTCTCTAACACCATCAAATCATTTTCGTCCGGCTTTTTTTCAACACGTTTTCCATTAATAGTGTAGTTAATGAGGACCGGCGTCTGTTTTGCTTGACGTATAGTTTGACTAATTGCACTATCAAACGTAGTTGACCAAGCACGTTCCATTTTTCTCTTTGTTAACTTACAGGAACATGTTGGACATAAAAATTCATCTTTAACACTTCCGGCATCTTTATCCACAGCTGCTTCCCAGAATACCACCTCGGAAGTACATTCTGGACATATAAAAACATCAGACCAAACTGTATAGTTAATTGTTCCTATGCGTCCATCTGCATGTCTAGTTTCATACATCCATCCGCACTCAGATTCCACTTCTTCCAAAACCCTATTAGCCTCTTTTACGAAAGCAGGAACATCAACTGGCGTATTGTAATTATATGCAATAAATGTTGCAGCTGGAGATAGATCATTTAATACCGCATGCCGTACACCTAGCTTAGAAAAAGGAACCCAGCTTGCAGTGGCGTCATTAATCTCCTGCTTGAATATCGTGCCGTTTTGATCAATTTGATATCCTAGTTCCAATACTGCATCTCGATCCCCACACATTTGAGCTGCAACACCTGTCATACCTGTCCCACAAAAACCGTCAAATACAATGTCCCCTGGATTCGTATAGTGAAGAATATAACGCATAATAGCTTTATGTGGGACCTTAGTATGATAACTATGAGCATTATATATTGGATCGTTTTTCCCTTCGCTTACATCAGCAGTAAACGGTTCACGTTGATAATTTATAGTCGTATTAGATGGTTTTTGCCTCTCCCACTCATTGGTTAAATCAACAAACCATGGATTTGGACATGCAGTATAGTATGGCGGATCTGACAAGACTAGAATATCTTCATCACTTCCATAAGGGAAACCCTCTATTTTTTTCAGTTCCGGTAGTTTCTTTCTTAATTCTTCGGTGAAATAAGCACGACGTGTTTCATTATTTTCAAAAGTCATACCCAGGCAGGTCACAGGACCCGCCTGAGCAATGTTTTTATCTCTTAGAAATTCTAGTTGCTCAACTTTTTCAGACATGCTACATGTCACCCTTCTGCAATAAAATTCTTATTCTATTACCTTGATTAGGTCCAATACTATCTTTCACTAACGCTTCGAAGCGGTTTCGTAATTCATCTACTGTTAGAGGGTTTCCGTTTCCAGCCATCTGAACTAACTGCTCCACAGAAAGTTCAATTTTATGGATACCTTCAAACAATTCTTTCAGCGTCTGAATTAATTTTAGATTTACTGGCGAGGAAAACTTACCTTCTTGTACAAATTGATCAATCTGTTGACGCTGATCTAAACTAAGTAATAAGATACTCTCTTTTATCTCTGCATCATTCAAGGTATTAACTACTGTCTCCGTCCACGAGGTAATTAATTCATCAAGCTCTTCAGCTAAACTTGAAATCTTCATTTGTTGAACATAGGACTCATCCCTCGGACGATAGCGACAATGCGGACAAATTACCGAGTGCTCTAGATCATCCTTTTTTAGATTCCAGCAGAACTTAAGCTGACCTAGCTTCGATTTCCATTCTTCGAGCTGTCTTGAAGGTAATATAGAAATGCATGTAAGCTGACCCAATACCGAATAGCGTCCATCTTGCAACAGTTGATCCCTTTTATTCTCCTCAGTGATGCCCAGCCGTGCATTGCTGTGCATAGCATAATACAAATCAATGTACTGTTCCTTAAGCTTTTGCAGACAGTGAATTTCTTTCTGACAGTTTTCTCCTGCTCTTAATGCTTGAAGAATGTCTTTAAGAGCCCTTTCAGCAGATGAATGCCACTCATTGCTTGTTTGGACATGATTAAGTGCGTTTACAATATACTGAGCTTTTGTCCTAACCTCTAAAGCACGTTGTCCCAAACTTTTTAATTGTTTGGCCAGTTGAATAAGCTGTTGCATTTCTTCAATTTCAGCAATTGTGTACTTAAAATTTTTAAGACGAGGCGGGGAATTATAGACACTCAGACTTTGCAAGAAATTATTTAGTTTGCGTAAGTTCTGTTGATACTCACTCACTTCGGGCTCAGATAGGAGAGGGCCTTCCCAAATCGGAACTCCTGATCTTATTTCTTGTTCAACTTTTACAACTTCACTCAATAGCTTTTGAACTTCTGCCTGTAACTTAGTAACCCCGTGCGCTTGGGACTGTGGTTGAAGCAATCCATGACCAATATTGAATAGATCAAACAAAGCTCGTAATTCAGTTAAAGGTAAATCAGAAGGCTTCTTAATATAACTGAACTCCAGGATACCATCAGCTTTTAATCGAATTAACTCATCTAGCTTCATTGAGTCATACGTAATTCCGTTAATTGTAATGACAATGTCCCCATTACGTACAAGTGCCACTAACAGCACTGCCAAAAGCTCAGGCTCTAATTTATATTCAATTGTTCTCTTAACTTCCATTCCACTTGCAATACGATCAATATGCAATATTTCAGATGCATTAACAACCTGACTATGCTCCTTAGAACTAATCAAATCCAATATCCAAGACGCATACCCAGACTTTTGAACATTTAATCTATCGCCATCTAATAACACAAGACCATCAAGTATAGTTCTGGCTGTCTTCGTGATATTAAGCGTATTAAGTGCATTAAGCGCATCTGGAACGTATGTGGTCTTCATTACATTAATATTTATACAGGTCTTATCAGTTCGGAAAACAGGATAATCTGGATACTTTTCTTCAAACCATTCAGTTAAGCAATCATCCGCTGCAGTATCTACAATTTCGCGTACTGATGCTTGTGCTGGTGCAGTGAAACTCCAATCCGCTAATTTTTTTGTGATTCCCTTATAAGTCATTTTGTATGAAGTCGGCATATTTACTTTAAACCAAGAAGTCAACTCTTTAATATAATAATTTGCTTTCTCTTCATACAACTTTTTCGTAGCACTTGAGGATATTATTGCCATTTCCTTGGCCCCAGCATAAAGTTTTAAATTGTGAATCAATTCTTGGTCTTTTGTATCGAGCATAAAAAACACTTCATCTGGTTTCTTCTCGTCGTTATACTTAGGAAGATCAAAAGCTTGGAGAAAATAAATATAGTAATCACGCTCAGGCTGTGCAGTTGGCCGCTCATTAGGCGCTCCAAAGAATTGATAACCAGGTCTAGTAGCCTTGTGCTTATACCAATCAAGTTCATGCTGCCATATTCGATACCCTGTAACAAAGGTACTAGGGGTACACTCCAAAACCCGCTCTAAAACTTGAAAGTAGTATCGATTAAGCTGCTCACCACTTAAAGTCTCACTTTTACTTGCAATATGATCATCTACAGGAATATCCTTGTCTAAATCAAGATAGTACTGCCCATTTTCTTGGTTCGTAGAGATAAATTGATAACTAACAGACTTTAATATTTCTCTCAGTGTTGACTCTATAGTCGCATCTAAGAATTCTACATCCATATCACAATTCTTATCAAATAAGAATAACTGATCACGCATTTCCGATGGTGTCATCCCGATTCGTACGCGAAGATCATCTGTTGTAAGTCTAAATACGGATAACGCTTGAACGATACGTTTTGCCATTGGTTTGTAAGTAGGCTTTTGGAATGAATACTCTACGCGGTCTAACAAGACTTCTGATTTCTCTATCACTTCTCGTACATCAGGATCAGATCTTAGCGTGCTATCTCCTTGAATACGGGTCCAATAGTTATCATAGGAGATCAGCCCTGGACTATCCAAAGGGACTTCCTGGTCAAGGAGCTTTTCAATTTCATCGCTGACTGTTGTAAGAGCAACCCTCTTTTCTGCAATTTTAACTTTCTGAAAAGCTGATAAATAGGCAGGATGAATCGGAAACATCTCCACGTATTTTTCAAGTTGCTCACCTAATTTTCCATACAGCGGAGCGAATTGTTGTAGATGCTCGCGTATATTTGCCTTCTGTTTGTCATTTTTCTTAAGTAATCGCTGTGATACAACATATTCTATATCTTCTCTAGCAATAATGGCCTGTACAGTACGCTCTTTAACTCTCCTAAGTTGCTCTGCTACAAACGCAAAACGTGGATTATCAAACAACATTTCCTGGACACCTGTCATGAAGCGAAAACGTGTTGTCTGTGTAATCTCACCCATTGCGCGCAAGAAATTAAGATCCAACATAAGCTCTTGCTCTTTCCGACTTCTTAGATAATCTAATAACTCATCAATAATGAGTATAAAACCATGATTAGGATATTCTTCATGAAAAGCCGACATCAAATTAACTAGCTCATCTTTATTACTACGTACTTTTGAAAGTTCTGGCATTTCATATTTAATACCGATACTTTGTAAATAAGATGTCATTTCACTAAATAAGACTTCACGAAAAGGCATATCAATTCCATCGAACTCAATACGTAACACTTTAAATTTGCCTTCAACTTCTTTTGCCTTAGCAACTACTGCGTGGTTTGTCAAACGCTCGCTTGTACCTGGATGCTCAGCTATTGCAGCAACAACACTCATTAAATGGGATTTACCCGTTCCATAATTGCCGACTACCATAATGCCTTTATGATCAACCAGTCTTTCAAATTGTAAGTGTTCGAAAATAATGTTGTTCAATACTTCAGCCATTCGATCCGAAATTACATAATTATCGATTATACTATCATCTGCAGTTCTCAATTCAATAATAGAACGTATAGGCTCAAAATGTACTAAGTCCCGATACTTCATAGTAATTTATGCTCCTTTGAAGTTTTTATAGTTCGATAACATAATTTGCTGTTGAATTATCGCCTTTGTAATACTCGTTATGCTCTGGTATTGCGTATGATAACGTTCCGTTATAAAAAAACCCTGGCCACAGAATAATAAGCATCTTATTTCCGCTTAAGTTTTCAAATAACCGAATAGGATTCTGTTTCAGTTCTCGATCAAACAAATACTCGATACGATCTAGAACAATTGCATCCTCAATTCCTTGATTAACAATTGATCTAAGTACTCTCCCAACTTCATATGGTCGTTGCTTAGGAGAGAAATCTCTTAATTGTTCGGACAGTAACAAATTCACGTTTAGTCTAGGTATCTTCATATTCTGAAGGCAATCCTTTACCTGTTTAGGTGAATAACGATTAAAGGTAACTATAAGCAATTTATTTCTTTTACTCCGTGTAGTCTCAATTTCCGAGACAAGTTCCCTCTGTATTTCCGACATTACTTCACCCCGGTTGCAATATAGATCAAATGAATCTTAAGAACTATATTTCGACCTTTTAGGGCTCCACTCCTGCCGTACATACACGAATATAAAACACTTAAATATCTACAGTGCAATACTTTTAATATTTGACTATTTAAAAACCATCACTTAGTTTATAACGTATACTGATCAATAACAACACTTTTAGGTCAGCAAATATGCATTTGCATAATAGTTACTTGTGACAATTTTTCATGTAGACATTTCGTCTACACTTACAATACAAATATTACTCATACTATACTAATGTCTACATTTGGTCTGCAATTCTATCCGTAAATAGCAAAAGACCCGCTTGATTAGCGGGTCTTTTAGATGGAGGCGAGGGGAGTCGAACCCCTGTCCGAAGATAACGACACATAAGCTTCTACGGGTGTAGTCACAGTTTTGATGTCACCCGAGTATCGCCCCGTAACCGGCTATACGTTGGGTCAGCCTGATTATCTTCTTCAGCTCACCGCAGGCGGAGATGAGACAGCGTATCCCACTATTTGTTAGCCCCTATCCCTGTCACATGGGCGATGCAGAGTAGAAGCACGCACACAGTTTCTTAGGCTGCGAAAGCGTAGTTGTTTTGTTGTTTGCCGTTTAATAGGCTTTAGCGTTGATGAAGCGGACGCGTCCCCACTACCCGCTACCCATGCTCGAACTATCCCCGTCGAATCCATAAACGCCCCCTTATTATAAAAGGGCTCCACGGATAAATCCGGAAATACCGGAGCATAAGCATGCATAATACCAAAAGCTGAATTCTAAGATTCAACACTCGAACAAAGTTAAAAGCTTTAAAACTGACTACTTCGTTAGTATACCATATTACAGGTCATTACGAAACGAAATGAAGCCATTTAAGCCTTATAAAATAGCACCATTAGAGGAACAAGTAACTTTTCCACGTAATTTGTACCATAACTAATAATACAATAACTTATCTCGCAATTTTCTGCTTCTCGCGTAAAGCACGTTGGATATCACGTTGTGCATCGCGTTTAGCGGCAGCATCACGTTTATCATACTGCTTTTTACCTCTACCCAGTCCGAGCAAAAGCTTGGCATAACCATTGCGAACATAAATCTTTAACGGAACAATCGTATAACCTTCCTGTTTGGACAGACCGATAAGCTTGCGAATCTGCTCTTTATGCAACAGCAGCTTACGCGTACGCGTCGGATCGGTAGGATTATTACGATTACCTTGCTCAAAAGGACTGATATGCATATTGTGAATATGAATTTCGCCATTACGGATCGTAGCAAATGCATCACTTATATTGGAACGACCATTTCGCAGAGACTTAATTTCCGTTCCCGTTAATACCATGCCCGCCTCGTAGGTGTCCTCAATAAAATAGTCATGGGAAGCTTTTTTGTTCTGGGCGAGCACTTTCCCGTCTGCCTTCTTACCCATGAATACCACTCCTTATGAATAACGTAATTCACTCTTGAAATCCAGGCATCAAAATCTGGTTACAAAGAGCCACCTAGAAATATATTGTAACAAATTTCAGATGGTAAAAGCAAGAAGGGTCAAGCCTTCTACATTTCTAACTAACACTAACATCACACTTAAAACAAGGCGGCTTCTATCCGTTACTGCAGACAGAAACCGCCTTTATACCTAAGTCGCATGATTAGTTTCATCCCCTGCCACGAAAGAAGACTCCTGCCTTCTAGCAAGCAAGTATAGCCACCTACTTCTTCTTTTTCCGCACAAAGCCAGCGGTGCTATTGCCGCCACTTCCGCCCTTATTCTTCCGCTTGCGACGTGCTGCGCCTTCACCGTTTGGTCTGGCATCACTACCTGGTGTAGCTGCTCCCCCGATGAAAATACCGCTGGCAGACGTCTTCTTCCGTCGCTTGCTTGCCCCGGATGCTGGCGAGTTATACCCGCCCTTGCCACTGCCAAAGCCGAAGCTGCTAGCTGAACCAGCTCCTGCCCCGTTCCCACCGCCGCGCCCTGAACGGCCTGCGGTGCTAATCCCTCCGTTACCAGCGCCAGCTTCTTTTGGCTTCCCGGTAACATCACGACTGCCTTTGCGCTCTTTACCAGTCTTGTCCTTGCCGCCCTTGCGGTCACGCCCTTCGCGGCCTTTGCCTTTACCACGGCTCTCGCCACGCGCAAAGTCTCCGCCTTGTCCTGTACCGCCCGTCCGTTCACGGCGTTGCCGTTGCTTCATATCGACAAGTTCAAAGTCAATTGTGTAATCTTCCATGTTCACACGCGCGACGCGAACCTTAACCTCATCCCCAATGCGGAACACCTTGGAGGTGCGTTCGCCAATCAACGCCATATGCTGCTCGTCAAAGTGATAATAGTCGTCCGTAAGCGCACTCAGACGCGTCAGGCCTTCCACTGTATTGTCCAACTCAATGAACATCCCAAAGCTGGTTACACTGCTGATGATCCCCTCGAATTCCTCGCCGACCTTGTCCAGCATGTATTCAGCCTTTTTCATCTGCTCTGTATCACGTTCTGCATCCACAGCCACACGTTCACGCTCAGAAGATTGCTGCGCAATATCAGGCATACGTGCAGTCAAATATTCCTGACGCTCGGCTGTTAAAGCCCCGCCATTCTCCAATACCTCACGAATGACACGGTGAATCACCAAGTCAGGGTAACGACGAATCGGCGATGTAAAATGAGAGTAATACTCTGCTGCTAGCCCAAAATGTCCTGTCGTTTCCGCATCATACTTTGCCTGCTTCATCGAACGCAGCATCATCGTGCTAAGCACGGTTTGCTCCTTCGTACCCTGAATATCTTCCAGCAACGTTTGCAGTGCACGGGGATGAATGGAATTTCCTCTACCTTTGATCTGATGCCCAAAATTAGCCGCGAAAGCCATAAAGTTTTGCAGCTTCTCTGGATCTGGGTCCTCATGAATCCGGTACAAGAAAGGCACTTTAAGCCAATGGAAATGTTCAGCTACCGTTTCATTGGCCGCCAACATAAACTCTTCAATAATTTGTTCAGCTATCGTACGATCCCTCTTCACAATATCGACAGCTTTACCTTCATCATCAACAATCACTTTGGCTTCATCAAAATCAAAATCAACTGCACCTCGGCGCATTCGATTAGCACGCAGCTTCAATGCCAATTCCTTCATCGTGCCGAATACATCAACCAGATCCTTGTACCGTTCCATCAGTTCAGCATCTTCCTCTTCGAGGATTTTGCGAACGTTAGTGTACGTCATCCGTTCCTTCGTTTTAATCACACTGGTGAAAATATCATGCTTTACAACCTTCATATGCTCATTGAATTCCATCTCACAGGATAAAGTCAGTCGATCCACCTGTGGATTCAAAGAACATATTCCATTCGAAAGTCGATGTGGAAGCATAGGAATGACACGGTCAACCAAATACACGCTACAACCGCGGTTATATGCCTCCTGATCCAGCTTGGAGTTCTCATGCACATAATACCCTACGTCGGCAATATGAACGCCCAGACGGTAGTTTCCGTTCGGCAAGCGCTCTACATTGACAGCATCATCCAGGTCTTTGGCATCCTCACCATCAATGGTAACAATGATCTTATCACGCAGATCGCGCCGTCCCTGACGTACAATCTCTTCTTCCGTAATCGCGTCGGGAGCATTCTCGGCTTCCTCTGTCACTTCATCTGGAAAAGCTTCCGGAAGCTGATGCTTGCGAATAACGGACAAAATGTCAACGCCTGGATCATCCTTATGACCCAAAACCTCCAACACTTCGCCTTCCGCCGCAGCTCGTCCTTCTGGATAGCTCACAATGCGCACAACGACCTTTTGCCCGTTCACAGCTCCGTTGAAGCTATCCTTTGGAATGAAAATATCCCGGTTAATGCGCTTATCATCCGGCAAAACAAAACCGTATGCTTCGTGGCTCTGAAACACGCCTACTACTTGAAGCACTGCGCGCTTCACGATCCGCACAACTTCGCCTTCTAATCGGCCACCCGCAGGTCCCTTCGACGTCACTCTTACCAGTACCGTATCTCCATTCATCGCACTCTTCAAGTCGTTAGCATGAATATATACATCCGGGTGCTCCCGGTCCTCTGGAATCAAAAAAGCAAATCCCTTGGCATGAGCCTGCAAACGCCCACGCTGCAAATCCATCCGTTCCGGCACGCCATAGCGGTTTGTGCGGGTCAGCAGAATTTTCCCCTCTTCCTCCAAGGCATTCAAAAGCTTAAGAAATTCACGGAAATCTTCGGCATCCTTAATATCAAAATGCTGCTCCAGCTCCTGGTAAGTCATGGGTTTGTATGCGGTCTCGCGCATAAAATCGAGTAGTTGTTGCTCTGTTATCATAATATTGTCCACCTCGGGTGACCTTTAATTTTCAGTAATAAAATCCGCATGTCCTTGTTCCTTGCTCCTGATACAAGGCTCTTAATATACTCATACCCTAGTATACACGAATTTAATCGACGGCATCCCTGCCTGTCCAAAATCTAAAAAAAGCCCCCGTTTCCCGCGAAACGAAGGCTTAAGGTACATATTTATCTTATTTTGCAAAAAATGCAACTAAAACAGAAACGATCATGAAACCCGCACCCAAAACAGCAGTTGCGCGTTGTAAAATCAAATCCATACCGCGAGCTTTTGTCTTGCCGAACAGATGCTCAGCACCGCCAGAGATGGCACCGGACAAACCTGCGCTTTTCCCCTTTTGCAGTAAAACAACCGCAATAACAGCAATCGAGAACACAACGAGCAGCACTTTCAAAAAGATTTCCATGAAAAATCCCACCTCCTGAGCTTATACATCTGTTTTGCAAAACAACACAGCCTCTTTTATGAAAACATGTACATATCATGTTATAAATAGCCGGAAATTAACGCAAAACACTATTTTTATTCTACCACAGCTTCCAGTAGATAACAACAGCTATAGCAAGTCACTCAGCCATTAAGCCTTTGCAAAGTTATAAATTCTCATACACATCCATAATAACAAAAAACAGACCTGCTCGCGGTGGCGAGTAGGCCTGTTTTATTCATGCGTAAAAGCTTTGAGCGTTCAGACTTCGTGATCATAAACCATGAGTCAAGAGACGCCATCAGCATTTTTGCGCAATATTATTTTTTCAGGTTGTAGAAAGATTTCAGGCCGTGGTATTGAGCCAGTTCACCCAGTTGATCCTCAATGCGGAGCAATTGGTTGTACTTCGCAATACGGTCAGTACGGGAAGGAGCACCTGTTTTAATTTGGCCTGCATTTGTTGCAACAGCGATATCAGCGATTGTGCTGTCTTCGGATTCACCGGAACGGTGAGAGATAACAGCTGTGTATCCTGCACGTTTAGCCAATTCGATAGCATCGAATGTTTCAGTCAGCGTACCGATTTGGTTTACTTTGATCAGGATGGAGTTACCGATGTTTTCATCGATACCTTTAGCCAGACGCTCTGTGTTTGTTACGAACAGGTCGTCACCAACCAATTGGATTTTGTTGCCCAATTTTTCAGTGAGCAATTTCCAACCTTCCCAGTCATCTTCGGAGCAACCATCTTCAATAGTGATGATTGGGTATTTATCAACCCAAGAAGCAAGCAGGTCAACGAACTCAGCAGAAGTGAAGGATTTGCCTTCGCCTTCCAAAGTATATTTTCCATCTTTGAAGAACTCAGTGGAAGCAACGTCCATACCGAGGAATACGTCAACACCTGGTTTGTAACCAGCTTTTTCGATCGCTTCGATAATAGTGGACAGAGCTTCTTCGTTAGATTTGAAGTTAGGAGCAAAACCACCTTCATCACCAACAGCTGTGTTCAAACCTTTGGAGTTCAGTACGGATTTCAGGTTGTGGAAGATTTCTGCGCCTACACGCAGAGCTTCTTTAAATGTAGGAGCGCCTACAGGCAGAACCATGAACTCTTGTACGTCAACGTTATTGTCGGCATGAGCGCCACCGTTAACGATGTTCATCATTGGTACTGGCAATTGTTTAGCATTGAATCCGCCTAGGTAAGTGTACAGTGGCAAGCCCAGAGCTTCAGCAGCAGCGCGAGCTACAGCCATGGATACTGCCAGAATTGCGTTTGCACCCAATTTACCTTTGTTATGTGTACCATCCAATTTGATCATCAGCGTGTCGATTTCTACTTGGTTCACAGCATCCAAGCCGATTACTTCAGGAGCAATAATTTCGTTCACGTTTTTAACAGCTTGCAGAACGCCTTTACCCAGGTAACGGGATTTGTCGTTATCACGAAGTTCTACAGCTTCGTGAGCGCCTGTGGAGGCACCGGAAGGAACGATAGCACTACCGATAGCACCGGATTCCAGATATACTTCAACTTCAACCGTAGGGTTACCACGGGAGTCGAGGACTTCGCGAGCGTACACGTCAGAAATAATAGTCATTTGTACTTAATCTCCTTTGTGAATCATGATTTATTGGTCAAGCCTATACTTATTAAATCAAGCTTACTTGCGGGATGCAATCATAGATTTTCCTGTCATTTCCGCAGGTTGCGGAAGTTGCATCAAATCCAGAAGCGTTGGAGCTACGTCAGCCAATATTCCATGCTCACGCAAAACGATATTTTCGTCAGTCAAAATGAACGGAACCGGATTCGTTGTGTGAGCTGTGAACGGACGTCCCTGCTCATCAATTTCCATATCCGCGTTACCATGGTCGGCAATGATAATAACCACGCCACCTTTGGCTTTAACCGCATCTACAACACGTCCAACACATTCATCCGTCGTCTCTACCGCCTTAATCGTTGGCTCCAGCATACCGGAGTGTCCAACCATATCCGGATTGGCAAAGTTCAGGATAATCGCATCATGCTTGTCGGCTTCGATTTCCTTAACAGCAGCATCCGCTACTTCATACGCACTCATTTCCGGCTGCAAGTCATATGTAGCCACTTTAGGCGAGTTGATCAAAATACGAGTTTCGCCAGGAAGCTCCACATCACGTCCGCCACTGAAAAAGAAAGTAACGTGCGGATATTTTTCAGTCTCGGCAATACGCAATTGCTTCTTGTTGTTTTGAACCAACACTTCACCAAACGTGTTATCCAGATTTTTCGGTTCGTAAGCTACAAAGCCCTCAACCGTTTCGCTGAACAACGTCAGGCAAACAAAGTGCAAATCTTTAGGCCATTTCGGGCCACGGTCAAAACCACGGAAGTCCGCGTTTGTAAATACCTGAGACAGTTGAATCGCACGGTCAGGACGGAAGTTGAGGAAGATAACAGAGTCATTGCTTTCGACCAGCCCTACAGGACTTCCGTCAGCCTTCACAATAACAGTTGGCTCCACAAATTCGTCGAACACTGATTTTTCATACGATTCTTTCAATGCTTCCATTGGATCTGTGTATTGAGGTCCTTCTCCGTATACGATTGCACGGTAAGATTTCTCTACACGTTCCCAACGTTTGTCGCGGTCCATAGCATAATAGCGTCCTTGTACAGTCGCAATTTTACCTACGCCCACTTCTTGAATTTTAGCGATCAGCTGCTGCATGAAGCCTACGCCGCTGTCTGGCATAACGTCGCGTCCATCCATGAAAGCATGAATGTACACTTCTGTTAGGCCTTCTTTTTTCGCCAAGTCCAGCATAGCGAACAGATGGCTGATATGGCTATGCACGCCGCCGTCGGACAGAAGTCCGTACAGGTGAAGTTTCGTGTTGTTCTTCTTGGCATGTTGCACTGCTTTAACCAGTGTTTCATTGTCGTAGAATTCACCTTCACGGATGGACTTCGAAATACGAGTCAAGTCTTGATATACGATACGGCCTGCGCCGATGTTCAAGTGACCCACTTCAGAGTTACCCATTTGTCCTTCCGGCAAACCTACTGCTTCGCCAGAAGCCGTCAGCGTCGTATGAGGATACTGTTGTAAATACCGGTCGTAATTCGGTTTGTTGGCCTGTGCAACCGCATTGCCTTCCACGGTGTCACGCAGTCCGAACCCGTCCATAATAATTAAAGCTACCGGTTTTGGTGCTGTCATCTTACTTCGCCCCCTCAACAAGCGCGATGTACGACGCCGGTTGAAGACTGGCACCGCCCACGAGCGCGCCGTCGATATCGCTTTGACCCAGGTACTCAGTAACATTTTCAGGTTTTACACTACCACCATACTGAATACGTACAGCATTTGCTGTATTTTCATCATACAGCTCTTTAATCAGACTGCGGATATAGGAAATCACTTCATTCGCATCCTGCGAAGTGGAGGATTTGCCTGTTCCGATGGCCCAGATTGGCTCATAAGCAACAACTACTTGTGCAGCCTGATCCTTAGCCAAACCAGCAAAAGCTGCTACAGTTTGCACTTTTACAACTTCTTTGGTTTGTCCAGCTTCACGATCTTCCAGCTTTTCGCCTACACATACGATTGGAGTCAGGTCATGACGGAATGCCGCATGAACCTTTTTGTTCACCGTTTCGTCTGTTTCATTAAAATATTCACGACGTTCGGAGTGTCCGATCACAACGTAGTCTACGCCCAGATCTTTCAGCATTCCGCCGCTAATTTCACCTGTAAATGCACCATCTTCTGCAAAGTGCAGGTTTTGTGCGCCAATTTTAATAGACGTGCCTTTTACTGCTTCAACCAGAGCAGGAAGATTCGTAAATGGTGCGCAAATCACGCTTTCCACTCCTGCAACCTCTGCTTTGCCTTTGATCTCTTCGATGAAAGTTTTAGCTTCTGGTACGGTTTTAAACATCTTCCAGTTACCCGCGATAATCGGTGTTCTCAATGGTTTCAACTCCTAACTATTAGGTGCCCTAAAGCTTTATTCACGCATAGTGCGTTTGATTATTTATCGTTCAGTGCAACAACACCCGGAAGTGCTTTGCCTTCCATAAATTCCAGAGATGCGCCGCCGCCAGTGGAAATATGATCCATCTTGTCAGCCAAGTGGAATTTTTCAGCCGCAGCCGCAGAATCACCGCCACCAATGATGGTGTATGCTTCAGTTGTTGCGCAAGCTTCCGCTACTTCACGAGTACCACCAGCGAAAGGCTCGATTTCAAATACGCCCATTGGTCCGTTCCATACAACCAGTTTGGAGTTTTTGATTACATCTGCATAGATTTTACGTGTTTTCGGTCCAATGTCCACGCCTTCCCAAGCTGCAGGAATGCCGTCGATATCCACAATGTCTGTGTTCGCCGTAGCGCTGAAATCGTCAGACACAACAATATCTACCGGAAGATAGAAGTTTTTGCCGAGTTTCTTCGCTTTTTCGATAAATCCAAGAGCTACGTCCAGTTTGGATTCATCCAGCAAAGATTGACCCACTTCATAACCTTGAGCTTTGAAGAATGTATAAGTCAAACCGCCACCAATGATTACGTTATCTGCAATGTTCAGCAGGTTGTCGATCACGTCGATTTTGTCTTTTACTTTGGAACCGCCGATAATGGCTGTAAAAGGACGATCTGGATTCGACAGAGCTTTACCAATAACAGACAATTCTTTTTCCATCAGCAGGCCGGAAACAGCCGGAAGAATATGAGCGATACCTTCAGTGGAAGCATGAGCACGGTGTGCTGCGCCGAATGCGTCATTCACGAAAACGTCAGCCAATTCAGCAAATTGCTTCGCCAACTCAGGATCATTCTTTTCTTCTCCTGCATAGAAACGTACATTTTCAAGCAACAGCACGTCGCCGTTTTGCAGTTCAGCCACTTTCGCTTTAACAGCTTCGCCTACCGCTTCGTCCACTTTAACTACTGGCTTTTTCAGCAGTTCAGACAAACGTACGCCAACAGGAGTCAGACGCATGGATTCAACAACCTGACCTTTTGGACGTCCAAAGTGACTCGCCAAAATAACTTTTGCACCTTTTTCAATCAGGTAGTTAATGGTTGGCAAGGTTTCACGAATACGCTTGTCATCTGTAATTTTACCGTCTTCAACCGGAACGTTAAAATCTACACGAACAAACACCCGTTTTCCATTCAGTTCTATATCACGTACGCTCTTTTTGTTCATCTCCATATTCCTCCGCACCCTTATAATTTTACGAAACAGGAATTCAAGGCACATTTTGATATATAAAGAGCGGAAACAATAACCTGTTTCCGCTCTATGATGTTGCTAATAAGAAAGTTCTTATTATTTAGCCAGTTTAGCGAAGTATTCCAACGTGCGGATCAATTGTGCAGTGTAGGACATTTCGTTGTCATACCAAGCTACAGTTTTCACCAGTTGTTTGTCGCCGACAGTCAGAACTTTAGTTTGAGTTGCATCGAACAAAGAACCGAAAGTGAGGCCTTTGATGTCGGAAGAAACGATTTGATCTTCAGTGTATCCATAAGTTTCAGGATCGGAAGCTTCTTTCATCGCTGCGTTGATTTCTTCAGCAGTTACGTTTTTCTCCAGAACTGTTACCAACTCAGTCAGGGAACCTGTAGGTACTGGAACACGTTGAGCCGCGCCATCCAATTTACCTTTCAACTCAGGGATAACCAAACCGATTGCTTTAGCAGCACCAGTTGTGTTAGGAATGATGTTTTCAGCTGCTGCACGAGCACGACGGAAGTCACCTTTAGCATGTGGAGCATCCAAAGTGTTTTGGTCGCCAGTGTAAGCATGAATTGTAGTCATCAAACCTTCAACGATACCAAATTTATCTTGCAGTGTTTTAGCCATAGGAGCCAGGCAGTTCGTTGTGCAAGAAGCACCAGAGATTACAGTTTCAGTTCCATCCAGAATTTCATGGTTTACGTTGTAAACGACAGTTTTCATGTCGCCAGTAGCTGGAGCGGAGATAACAACTTTTTTAGCGCCGCCTTTCAAATGTTTCTCAGCAGCTTCTTTAGTTGTGAAGAAACCTGTGCATTCCAGAACGATGTCTACACCCAGGTCTCCCCAAGGGAGTTCTTCAGGGTTGCGGTTAGCCAAAACTTTAACTTCTTTACCGTTTACTTTGAAGAAGCCATCATGTACTTCTACTTGTCCTTGGAAATTACCTTGTGTTGTATCATATTTCAACAAATGTGCCAACATTTTGGAATCTGTCAAGTCATTGATTGCTACTACTTCAATACCTTCCACGTTTTGAATCCGACGGAAAGCAAGGCGTCCAATACGTCCGAAACCATTAATACCAACTTTAACTGTCATGAGTGAGTTCCTCCCAAAGTTCGTTTAGTTTAGTTTTATATATTCAAGACAGACCCGAAAGCCTGTCAAGACAACACGATTCATAAATCCTATATTAATCATTTAAATAACGACTTACAATCTCAACAGCAGCGCCTTCGTCGGTGACTAGAATGTCTTCTTGCCCGAAACGCAGTACCGCATGAATAGCGGCCGCCTTGTTCTTGCCTCCAGCTACACCTAGAACCGTATCGGTACGCCTAATGTCCTCCAATCGGAGTCCAAGCGTCAGCATTCTGTGAACAACGACGCCATCTTCGTTAAAATAATAACCAAACGATTCGGCTACCGCCCCTTCACTGCTGATCTGGGCAAAGGTTTCGGGATCAAGTTTACGTCTATGTGCCATCGCTATGGCGTTGCCTATCCCGTGAATGATGATACGACTCTCGCGAATCAGGCTCAATATATCCTGAATGTTCGTATCTTCAAGCAAGGAGTTGTAAGCATGATTGCTGAGCAAATCCGGTACATGGAGCAGACGGTATTGAGCGCCGACCTTGCGAGCCATTGTGGAAGCAATTGTGTTGGCCTGCATTTCCATGCTTTCTCCCAAACCCCCGCGTGCCGGTACAAACCACCCACCCTTAAGGGGGCCATTAGAAGGCAATGCCAGTTGTTCCGCCACGTCTGCAATCGTCGTGCCACCTGTTACAGCGACCACATCCTCGTCGTCCATAACACTTAGCAACGCTTTTGCTCCAGCGCGCCCCAGCTCCTGCTTTGTTAACGGAGAAACATCCGAATCCCCTGGAACGACAACCACCTTCCTCAAACCATAGGCTTGACGAATCTGGTCCTCCAATTGGGACAGGCCGAACAAGTTGTTCGCAATCGGCTCCAGCTGTTCCAGCAGATCCAGTCCTGCTTTGCTCACCTTCATGCCTACACTCTCAATCTCAATTAGCCCCTGAGCTTTAAGAAGATCGGTTTCGGCGCGCAACACGCGCTCGGTCATGTTCAGTGAAGCTGCCAGTGTTCTGCGTCCAACAACATCGGACAGCATAATCTGATGCAGGATCGTGTACCTTTTTTTCAAAACATCCATGAGGTCGGGCAGAAGCTGCTTCTGTATTTCTAATATCTTTCGCATGCTTTCCACTCCCGCACACTTCTAAGTTCTGTCTCTAATGCTCTATCTCTAACTGGTCTTAAAACGTCCCGGGATAACTTTTTAAGTCCCACGTATATCTTAACCAATATTTGCTCCATATGCAAGTCTATCTGAACCTATATTTCTCAACCATTTGTCTGAATATGCGCATTTAATAAAAGCTTGCAATTCACTGCTGTATATCATATAATCATCTTTGTTTCCAATTAGCTGTTTAATTAGTTAGTTGTTTGCATTGAATCAACTATGCGCCCGTGGTCCAACGGATATGACGTAGGCCTCCGGAGCCTGAGATCGAGGTTCGATTCCTCGCGGGCGCGCCATTTTAAATGAACGCTTAAATGCTTCTATATAATGTTTTAACCAATAAGAGCGCTGAGGGCTCTTTTTTTTAATCATTAGTTTGACTTTCTTTGACTTTTTGTTTGAAATTGTTTATCATGTGGTTAATACGCTAACAGTTTATAAATAAGGGACGTGTACTCGGCATGTCCACCAAATCCACTAACGATATTTAAGGGAGGTTTTTTGACGTGAGCTATGTTCCTATGGTAGTAGAACAAAGTAACCGCGGCGAACGCGCCTATGACATTTATTCCAGACTGTTAAAGGATCGCATTATTTTGTTAGGCTCGGACGTCAATGACGTTGTAGCCAACTCTATAATTGCGCAAATGCTGTTTTTGGCTGCCGAAGATCCTGAAAAAGATATTCACTTGTATATTAACAGTCCTGGCGGTTCCATTACAGCTGGTATGGCCATTTTCGATACGATGCAATACATTAAACCTGATGTATCTACGATTTGTGTAGGTATGGCGGCTTCCATGGGCGCGTTCTTGCTGAATGCAGGCGCCAAAGGTAAACGTTTCGCTTTGCCAAACAGTGAAATTATGATTCACCAACCTCTGGGTGGTGCACAAGGCCAGGCAACGGATATCGAAATCCGCGCACGCCGCATTCTGAAAATGCGTGATAAACTGAACCGCATTCTCGCAGATCGCACAGGCCAACCACTGGAACGTATTGAAAAAGATACAGACCGTGACTACTTCATGTCTGCTGATGATGCCAAAGAATACGGTATTATTGATAAAGTGCTAACTAGCTCCTCTCCAGAAGGTGTATAAGAGAAAAAATTTGCCTCTCAATAGCTGGTAAATGAAAAAGCTGCTCCGGATGTTATTATCCGGTAGGCAGCTTTTTTGCTTTATTGTTTTTTAGAGTATAGACAGTCCAACTTACTCATTTCTACTATTAAATCTGTCCCGCAAAAGGCTTTCCGCCTTGAGGCAGCAGTTGACCGAACGAGTAGGTAAACTCCGGAATTCCATACGCGTATGGCGCATAATCATACAAATCAAACACGATTGTTACTCCACTGTTCGTCACATAAAAATTCTGATCTGCCGCCAACTCTTTAAATTTACCGAATCCTTCACCAGCCTGAAGCGCATCGATTTTTTTCTTCAAATCAGCATTGAGGAACTTTTTGTAATTTGGATTCGCCTTCAATACGTCAGACAACTGCAGCAGTTTACCATCAGCGAGCGAGAACGTATATCCTTTACGTACCGTCATTCCATGTGCGCCACCCATATACGAGTAATCCTGCATAATCACACTTAGAATACCGTCCTTGTTATAGGCAATTGCAAAATCATTTTCGAAATCATATGGTCTTTCTGTTGTAGCCTCTCCCTCAGCCACCATCTTTTTGCCTGCTGCCAATATACCCTCTGCATGCTTTTTAAGCACATGGTTAATGGCCTGCTCTGCCTCAGGATTCAGCTGGCTGCCGCTGATTTGCGGATACTTAACTTTGTAAGATACCTTCGCATTACTCGAAGCTGGAAGTGTTTGAGACGCAATTGTGATCGGGTTTAGCTGACTTTTACTTAGCGTTACTGTCTTCTGAGCTGCGTTCCATTGAGCATCTATGCCTAGATAGTCTTTCAACAGACTCATAGGAATGTATAGCTTCCCAGCGATCTGTTTGGCATCCATACTACGTGTATTGATTCCATTGACGTTGACGTAGGCATCCGAGGAAGAAGCCATAATGTAAAGTTTATTGTACCCGCTACCTACGGTATAGGTCGTTGCTTTCGCATCATAGCTTACTGGAATCCCCAAGCTGTCACGCAGTGCGGCCACCGGAATCATTGTACTCCCGTTCACTTGAACACCTTTAGCGGGCAACGTTTTACCATTCCATTGGATAGTGATTCCTGGTTGCTGTGTTGCCGCTTGCTGCTGTTTAATCGATGCTGCCTGGATATATGAAACGGGAACAGCTGCGACTCCTGCTAAAATCCCTGCTGCCAGCAGTGCTGAACCCCATTTTTTCGTATGCTTATTCATATTAAGTATTCCTCCTGTTATTATTTCTGTATTGTCTATGTGTAAATAATCACTTTACTTATTATATCTATACCCCATTGTATGTAGTTTACAATCTGTACACTCCCCGATTTCAATCTGTACACCTAGTAACCCTTAGCTATGACAGACTCATTACAAAAAGGTTTCGGTATACAAAAAAAGCCAGCAAGCCAGCCTGCGCATGATGCAGGCCGCTTGTGGCTTCGTTTGATGATCTATATTAGTTCATTTCGTATTGAGCCGACACCTGAACTTTCACTGTTACTTGCCCCGATTGTATCTCTGTCCCGCTACCTGCTAAATCCATGAGCGATTTTGACATGGCATTTTCACGTTGTGTAAAGACTTGTGCTTCTCCGCCATCTACCGTCACATTCACAAGAGCACCTAATCCGCGTTTGGCCGCTTTAGCTACAGCACTAGCTTTAGATTGTGCGCTTCCCAATGCTTTAGTAATGGCTTCTTCCTCATAAGTCGAAGGATCTTCCACGGAAAAACGAATATTATCTACGTTATTGGCTCCGGACTTGGTCGCCTCATCCAACAACTGACCTATTTTATCCAAATCGCGGTATTTAACGGAAATTGTATGGTTGGCAGTGTAGCCTTTGAGCTTCTGCCCTTCTTTTTCGTTATAGGTGTAGTTAGGCTGTACATAAAACTGGCTGGTCTGAATGTCATCTCCGCTGATGCTCCACTTTTCTTTCAGCAGTTGTGTAACCTTGTTCAATTTTGTAGCATTAGCTTTTTGAGCAGCGGCTGCCGTATTCCCTTCCGATTGTACACCGATAGAGAGATAAGCAATATTGGGCTTTGCCAATACTTCCCCGCTTCCAGTCACATTAATTACACCGTTTACCGTCGAAGCTGTTGACGCAGCATAAGCACGATCTGCCCCTGTCCATAATCCTCCTGCTACTCCCCCTGCTATTAATGCACCTGTGAGAACTGCTGTGGCTACTGTTTTTGTCCAAAGTCTCATTGAATTCAACCTCTTTCTAGTAAATGTTTGTACCTTCCAGACGGAAAAGACGGAAAAAGGTTGCAGCCAAGCGTACAAATTTCCGAAACAGAGCATGACCACGAGGATTTTCATTATTTATAGTTTGAACTTAATACGGCCTCTATATCCAATAAATCCACAATAAAACAGTTAGCTGAGGAGTGTTCGAAGGATTTTTTTCTGGATATAAAAAAAGCCCCAAAGGGGCTTTTCACTAAGATCATACACTATATTACAAGCAATTCTTTGTTTATTGATTTTCCAGCTCTACCTTACTAACCAGACTTACTAAAGCGTTTACAGCCTGTTCGGCATCCGCACCTTCAGCACTAATATTGATTTCAGTACCTGTGCTGATGGCAAGACTCATAATACCCATGATGCTCTTGGCATTAACCTTTTTGTCATCTTTTTCCACAAAAATCTCAGATGAATATTTATTCGCTTCCTGTACGAACAACGCAGCAGGTCTGGCGTGCAGTCCTGTTTTCAAACGTACGACTACCGGATGTTTTGACATGTCAGCTTACCCCCTCATCAAATAAATCTGGACACTACTTACTCCATTTTATTTATCACATTATAACATTAACCCGGGACAGACACTAGAAAAAAAACTAAAAAAACTGGGGCTAAAAGCCCCACCAACATTCTTTTTACGGAATCAGGCCATTTTCGCCCCTGATTTTGTCAGCCATCTCATCAATTTTGCGAAGCCGATGATTTACACCCGATTTACTCACGACCCCTTTGAGCATTTCCCCGACTTCTTTCAAATTCAAATCGGGATGAGCGAGCCGAACTTCTGCCACTTCACGCAGTTTATCCGGCAAGGTCTCCAAGCCAACTTCTCTCTCCAGCAACTTAATATTCTCAATTTGCCGGACAGCAGCTCCAATTGTCTTGTTCAAATTAGCCGTTTCACAATTGACAATACGATTCACGGAATTGCGCATATCGCGCATAATGCGTACATCTTCAAATTTGAACAAGGCTTGATGCGCCCCAATGATGCTAAGCAGCTCAATGATCTTCTCGCCTTCCTTGATGTAGAGAATAAAACCCTTTTTTCGCTCAATACAGCGAGCATTTAGATGAAACTCATTCGCAAGATCAACGAGTGCCTGACAATGCTCCTCATACATCGAAGAAATTTCAAGGTGGTAAGATGATCCTTCAGGATTGTTGACAGAGCCACCTGCCATAAAGGCGCCCCGTAAATAAGCTCTCTTACAACAGTTTTTCCGAACAATATCCCGATTAATCCCGTCAGTGAACAAGAAACCTTCTGAGACGATATAAAGATCCTTTAGCAGTTGTTGCACATCATTAGGAATACGGACAATGTACACATTATTTTTTTTCAAGCGCATTTTTTTCCGTACAAGCAGTTCGATATGAAGTTGAAAATGCTTCTTGATCAAGGAGTAAATCCGCCTTGCAATCGCGGCATTTTCTGTGGACACGTCCAATATCACCCTTTTATTCGACAGTTGTACGGATCCGAGCATACGTATGAGCGCAGATAGTTCCGCTTTCTCACAGCAGGACTGGCTTTCAATCATCGTAAGCTCTTTTTTCGTTTGTGCCGCAAAGGACAAGGGACTCACCTCCTTCTTAATATCCAGTTTTGTACCAATTGGTAAATATGCTGGCTCAATTTGTCTGCATCATGCCGTAAATACGTGCGGAACAGAACTAATGTATCTGCCACCACTTTATATCCCCGGTCGGTCAGCTCGCCCATGTCTACTTGAACTGGCTTGGCTCCCTGCTCGGCATACATTTCCTGTACTTGGGGTGGAATTTCTCCGTTATTTACAATGACATAGTCGAAGAGATGATGCCCTACATGCTCAAAAATAGCTTGCAGATGGTCTCCTACTGTATAGCCATCGGTTTCACCAGGCTGGGTCATAACGTTACAGACAAATATTTTGATAGCGTCTGATTTCACTACAGCTTCAGCGAGTTTAGGTACAAGCAAATTCGGTAATATGCTGGTATATAGACTGCCGGGGCCAATCAAAATCGCATCAGCTTCATTAATGGCCTCTACAGCCTCAGGCAACGGCTCCACGTGAGTCGGTTCAAGAAAGACGCGTTTGATTCGTCCGCCCGCTTCTGGGATCTTGGACTCTCCGGTAATCACCGTGCCATCCTCCATTTCGGCGCTTAGCACAACGCCTTCCTCGGCTGCTGGCAGCACACGTCCCCGGACAGCAAATACACGGCTAAGCTCACGCACCGCCGTTACAAAATCTCCCGATATATCGGTCATCGCTGCTAAAATCAGATTGCCCAGACTATGGCCTGACAATCCTGATCCCGCACCGAAACGGTATTTCAGCATATCTGACATCACTGGTTCCACGTCAGCCAAGGCAGTCAGCACATTGCGAATATCCCCTGGGGGGGGCATCTGCAGCTCACTGCGCAAAATCCCGGAACTTCCGCCATCGTCAGCGACTGTAACAATAGCCGTAATATCTAGCGGCTTTTGCTTTAAGCCCCGCAGCATGACGGACAAGCCGGTTCCGCCGCCCATAACAACTATACGTGGGCGCTCCCGTTGTGATCCGGTCTCTTTCATGATTTCACCTCATTAATGCCGGTCCCGATCAGCATCCCGATGCGAAACAGAAACAGATTCTGTCTCGCTGGCACCCAGCATTTTTCCTAAATACTCCGATATTGCAACAGAACGATGCTTACCGCCAGTACAGCCAATGCCGATAATGACCTGGCTTTTGCCTTCTTTGCGATATTGCGGAATCAAAAAGTGTAACATATCCAGCAACTTGGTCAAGAATGCCTGAGTCTCGGGCCATTTCATGACATAATCATATACATCGCTATCCTGTCCAGTGTGGGGACGTAGTTGATCCACATAGTGGGGATTAGGCAGGAAGCGCACATCGAATATAAGATCGGCATCAATGGGAATACCATACTTGAAGCCAAAAGAAGTAATGTTCACGGAAAGCATACTGCTCTCCAGATGAGAAAATCGTGAAATAATCCTTGCCTTTAAAGTTGCAGGCTTCATCACACTTGTGTCAATAACCTGTGTAGCCGAGCTTTTTAGTTCTTCCAACATCTTGCGCTCCAACCGAATCCCATCCAAAGGCATACCGTCTGGAGCCAGCGGATGACGTCTACGACTTTCCTTATACCGCTGTACGAGAACGCCATCATTCGCATTTAAGAATAAAATTTCACAATGAATCGTAAAATGATCTTTAATATAATTCAACGATTCCGACAAGGCAGTGAAAAATTCTCGTCCGCGTAAATCAATGACGAGTGCAACCTTGCCTATTTTACCATTAGACTGCTCAATCAACTCTGCAAATTTGGGAATCAGTACAGGGGGCAAATTATCAACACAGAAGAAGCCCAAGTCTTCCAGGCTCTGAACCGCAATGGTCTTCCCTGCGCCTGACATCCCCGTAATAATAATGAGCGTTGCCCACGGCGCAGCATTTTTTAGGTTATCTGTCATATGGACTTCCCTCTCCTTTTGCTTCTTCGCTCTATGCCAGTACCCGTATTATCAGTAACCTGTGGTCAGGAGCGTAGCAGCAACCCTGCAGCCCCTACAACACCCGCGTCATTGCCTAACACCGCTGGTACGATATATACACCCTTTTGAAGCGGTTCAGGTGCCAGCTTCGCGTATACGCGACGCATCTCTTCAAACAAAAAGTCGCCTGCTTTAGAAACACCGCCGCCTATAATAAACAACTCTGGATTAAGCACAGCGGCAACCGCTGCCATGGATTTCCCCAAATAAAAGGCAGCCCGGTTCACGATACGCAGTGCGACTTCATCCCCGGCTTTAGCAGCATCAAATACTTCCTTGGCGGCAATGTGATCCTCCAGCGCCAGAGAGGTCCGGTCGCCACGTTCCACAGCATCCTTGGCCATACGAATGATGCCTGTTGCAGAAGATACAGTTTCCAAGCAACCCATTTTGCCGCATCCACACTGAATTGCCTCCAGATCAGGTACGACGCTGATATGACCAATTTCCCCGGCCATGCCTGAAGAACCTTGGTATATTCTACCGTTTATAATAATACCGCCACCTACTCCTGTTCCCAGGGTATAGCATACGCAGTTTTCGATGCCTTTGCCTGCACCAGCCCAAGCCTCACCTAGCGCAGCAACATTCGCATCATTGTCTATTTTCACAGGCTTGCCAATCCGGTTCTCTAGGAGCGCACGGATCGGTACGTCACGAAAGCCAATATTAGGAGCGAGGACAATAATACCATCACGAACATTCGTAAAACCTGCAACGCCTGCACCGACACCCTTGAGTTGATCCCACTCATAAGGAGATTCCTCAACAATGTGCCGCACATATTTTTCGATATTACCAATGACAACATCTACACCTTTATCGGTTTCGGTTGGTCCCTCGTATGTGTGCAAAAGCTGTCCGTTCTCATTACAAATGCCTACTTTAATCGCTGTACCGCCCAAATCGACACCCACATAGATACTTTCAGACATGTTCCAAGCCACCTTTATGTTTACTTAAAAACCTGGTATGAAATATATGCTTATAATTCCTACTTCATAATAGTAATCCTACGTTCCAACTATAATTGAAGCCCTCGTTACGGTCAAGGACACTTCCTTGTTGAAAAGTGTACGATTAGAGGAACTTTTAACCTTATGCACCCATAAAAAGGAGAAAGCCCGTGCAAACGCAGCAGGCTTTCTCTTCCTGAACAAAAGATGTGGCATAACAGAGATTTCCTTCGCTCTCCCGTTAGCCTTTTTGTGTACTATAGACACGCTTTTATTGATCCAGTGTTTCGCTCCAGTCGTGAACAGCACTGCCTTCGAGATATTTCTCGCAGTCCATAGCCGCCATACAGCCCGTTCCCGCAGCCGTAATCGCTTGACGGTAACGATTATCCTGTACGTCCCCACAGGCAAAAACTCCGGGGATGTTCGTTTCCGTTGTGCCTGGCTTCACTACAATATAGCCGTGTTCATCCGTATGGATTTGTCCGTTCAGGAAACCTGTATTCGGTGTATGCCCGATGGCTACGAACACGCCATCTACCTCAATCAGCTCATCCTGATTGGTCTCATTATTGTGTACCTTCAAACCCTTTAAACCAGATTCTCCCGTCACAACTTCCAGAGGAGTCCGGTTTAATGCCCAATGTACTTTTTCGTTCTCACGCGCGCGATCCTGCATAATTTTGGATGCCCGCAACTCATCGCGACGATGGACCAAGGTTACACTGGAAGCAAAACGGGTCAAGAAGCTCGCTTCCTCCATGGCTGAATCGCCACCGCCAACCACGACAATCTTTTTCCCGCGGAAAAAGAAGCCATCGCAAGTTGCGCAAGTGCTGACTCCGCGACCTACATTGTCCTGCTCACCCGGAATACCAAGATATTTGGCGGACGCACCTGTAGCAATAATGACCGACTCCGCCTCAATGATGCCTTTACCCTCTATCTTCACTTTAAAAGGACGTTTGCTAAAATCCACTTCCTCTACCCAACCGGAAGTAAATTCAGCGCCAAAACGTTCAGCCTGCTTGCGCATATTATCCATCAGTTCAGGCCCGAGGATACCTTGCTCAAAACCCGGAAAATTTTCAATTTCGGTCGTTGTAGTAAGCTGCCCACCGGGCTGCATCCCTTCAATGATCAGCGGATTCATGTTAGCACGTGCCAAATAAATAGCCGCTGTGTAGCCTGCAGGACCTGTACCAATAATTATGGATTTATACATACGTTTGTTGCCTCCTTTAAGTGATGTTTGGAGCAGGTCTCAGACCTGCTTTTTAAACGTGGAGAGCGGCTGCTTCAGCTTCTGTTTAATACCACACACGCTGTCAATCTGGCGTGCATAGCGGCTTACGGTCGATACGGAAATACCATAGCGATCGGCTACTTCCTGATAGGTGACTGAATGATGATGCATTTTGGCAGTCAAATATTCCAGCGCCGCTGCCCATCCCTCAGTATGCTGAACCATCGGAACTTCCGGGGCAAGCCGATCCAAATACTCCAGCCACAGCGATCTCAAGTCGTGCTGCATGACCGGATCGGATGGCTTGCTCATAACGGTCAGTACCTTATCCAGCACTGCCTGCCATTGTGGATCAACCGGGGAGGCAGATACATCACCTTCAATTGTATGAGGATCGTTCTCAACCTCCAACTGATCAGAACGTTCCGTTTCCGGGTACATTTTCTGCTCACCCTGCTCCGCCAGCTCTTGCAATACTTGCAAGGCACGGCGTTTCAGCTCATCCTCCTGGTCCGGGTCTTCTACGAAGGACTCCAGTGCCTGACGCACCTCATCATCACCGATCAAGCTTAACGCCTGAATGACCTGAAGCTGAGTCGCCCGGTCCCCGTGGCGCAAGGCCCAGAAGAAGGATGACCGGATTAGCGGGTCCTTCTTCATGCTGTCAGGCACCTGGTCAGCACCAAACTTCTCCCACATGCGGAATTGCTCCTCAAACGGGAGATGATAATGATAGCTGAGCACTTGCAGCGGTGTACCCTCCTGCTGGAGTTCCTCCAGTCGGGACAGGAAAAACCGCGGAACTTCCGAGGAAGCATCCTGCTTTTGCAAATGACTCCACAACCGCCGTGCTTCCGCATATCTTCCCGTATTGCTGGCAGCTACCGCCGTGTAATGGTACAAAGAAGCGTCCGCATTGTTCTCTCCATCGCCATGAAGCAACCTGCGGAAATGTCTGTAGGCCTCCTCATGGCGTCCGAGAATGCCCATAGTGGTCGCCAGCTTGAATACCTGCTCTTCCTGAAACGGTATAGTGACCGCCAAAGTCTGCACCAGACGATCCAATTCCGGGCCGCCACCCTCGTGCTGATAAAAGATCGCCAAGTTGCACAATGCGTGTAAATTCCCTGGCTCATCCTCCAACACTTGAATAATGGTAGCCTTAGCATTTTGGAACAATCCCATGTAGTAATACGCTAATGCCAGATTATTTCGCGCAGCGAACATATCCGGTTGTTCCTCTGAAATTTGCTTGAGCAACTGGGCTGCCTGAGCAAATTTCCCCTCCTCCAGCAGGACACGAGCTTGATCATGCTCTACTACTCCCTGCCGGGCCTTAATGCGGTTCAGCTTCGTTGGACGGTCCAGCTCATAATAGAGCAGCTCCATCATTTCCTCCGCTTCATCAAGAAACTGGCCTTCTTCGTCCTCCTCCAGGTACGTGACCAATGCTTTCTCCGCTTCTTCAAACTGCTCCATATTAGCGTAATTATTCGCCATATAGAAATAACACTCTGTCATCGACGAGTCTACGTCACTCAGAACAGAGGACAGGATCTCATTCGAACCTGCATAATCCCCCATCTCTGATAATATACCCGCCATATTGCAATGATTCACCGGATTATCCGGTTCATATTCAACGGCTTTGCGAAAATATTTCAATGCCTTGTCATAATGATTGCGATCAAGCGAGCGCACAGCTTTCTCAAAAAAGAAAGATGCGTCGAAACGCAAAGCAATAATCTTAGGGCTAGGTTCCGATACTCGCAGATGTTTCCCTTTCATAAATAACCAAGGCACCTCCTTTAAAAGTAACTGACATGTTCATACCCTTCAGTATACCACAACTTCAAAACGACTTGACAGTCGATCCTACCTCATTCCAAAAAACGGATATATGCTCGTATACGATAGATATATATACAAGAATACGCTAAATAGCCGAGCGCTTTTCCCTGTATAAATAAGGAGCGTTCGGCTAGCCACTGGATATGATACTTAGACCCAATAAACGTAATAATTAAAGCGTCAGCGGCACCGGCGAGCGCTCGCGATGCTGAAATACGGCAAGCTCGCGATAGCCGACTTCATATAGAAGCGCGCGTGCCTTCTCCAAGTGCTCGGACAGCTTCGCCGGATCATGGGCATCCGATCCTACGGTCAGCGGGATGCCTAGCGAAAAAGCTTCGTCCAGCATGCGGCGGCTCGGGAACATCTCAGCACAGGGCTTCGAAAGCCCTGATGCATTCAGTTCCATCGCCCGACCGCTGCGGGCAACGGCGGAGAGTACGGAGCGCTCCAGTTCACGCAGCTCCTCCATTTCCTCCGGCTTCGGATGATAGCCGAAGCGCTTGATGACATCCAAATGCCCCATGATGTCATACAAACCGGTAGCTGCTGCCCTGGAGACCGCATCATAATACGTGCGGTACACCTCAAGCACATTTTTGCCTTTCCAATGGTGTACCTGACGGAAGTCCGTGACATCCCATTCACCGAGAAAATGGACGGAACCAATCACATAATCCCAGGGATACGCGGTAATGATGTCTTCGATTTCTCGTTCCCAGCCCTCGATGTAGTCGCCTTCCAAGCCAACGCGAATATCAATTTGCCCTTTAAAACGTTCCTTCAGTTCCAAACATTCTTCCACGTATCGGGGCAGCTCCTCCATAGGCATCGCCATTTCCGGGTAATAGTCAGCCGGTTTTACATGCAGTAGTGGCATGTGATCGGACAAGCCGAGCTGATCCAGCCCTAGCCGAATTCCCTGCCGTACATACTCTTCCAGACTCCCTATGGCATGCCCGCAGCGGGCGTGATGCGTATGATAGTCAATTTTCATGCGACCCTCCCCCTTCCAACACTACAACAAATCGTACTAATCACGACGAGGTCGTTCATGACGGCGATTCAGCTCAGCCAGTACGTGATCAAGCGGTAGCTTGCGCTCCTGCAACAGCACCAGCAGGTGATAAATCAAATCGCTGACCTCCAGGCGCAGTTCGTCATTATCTTTATTTTTGGCGGCAATGATCGTCTCGGATGCTTCCTCGCCAACCTTTTTCAAGATTTTGTCTACACCTTTATCAAAAAGATAGGTCGTATAGGCTCCTTCAGGTCGTGTCTCCTCGCGCTCCTTAATAATCGCCTCCAGCTGGGCAAGTACCTCAAAGCGGTCTGCTGAAGCACTGGAAATATCATCGGTTTGATTTACCAACGTGTGGTCTCCTGCATTTCCTGCAACAGGTGCTACAGCCGTCCCTGGCGCGGAAATATCACGGAAAAAGCAGCTCGTTGCTCCTGTATGACAGGCAGGACCGTTCGGAATGACACGTACCAACAGAGCATCACCGTCACAATCCAACTGGATGGAAGTGATTTTTTGCGTATTCCCTGAAGTAGCCCCCTTGTGCCACAGCTCCTGTCTGGAACGAGACCAGAACCAGGTCTCTCCCGACTCCAAAGACAGTTTCAGCGACTCGCGGTTCATGTAGGCCAGCGTAAGCACCTGAAGGGTGGCATCATCCTGCACAATCGCCGAGACAAGACCCACCTCATTCCAGCGGACATTATCCAGTATCTGCTCCAGAGATAGCTGTTGGTTCAATTCGTTGCTCATCGTATCTCCACTCCTCTGCGCTTCAAATCCCGTTTTAGGTCAGGGATTCCTATTTCTTTATAGTGAAAAATCGTTGCTGCTAATCCAGCATCCGCTCTGCCCGCCGTAAACACGTCATAGAAATGATCCTGTTTGCCTGCTCCGCCAGAAGCAATAACTGGAATTCCGACGGTATCCGATACCGCAGAAGTCAGCGGCAGGTCAAAGCCGTCCTTGGTTCCGTCCGCATTCATGCTGGTTAGCAGAATCTCACCGGCTCCCAACTGTTCAGCTTCCTTGGCCCAGGCCAAGGCGCGAATACCAGATGGCGTGCGGCCTCCGTGGGTATATACTTCCCACTCGTCCCACGCCTCGTTGTACTTGGCATCAATGGCAACAACGATACATTGTGAGCCAAAGCTGCGCGCCCCCTCCGCAATCAGCTGAGGATTACGGACAGCCGCCGTATTTACGCCGATTTTATCAGCCCCGGCACGCAAAATGCGTTTCATATCATCGACATGAGATATCCCGCCACCTACGGTGAAAGGAATGGCAATTTCCCCGGCTGTCTGACGAACTACTTCTTCCATGGTGGCACGCCCTTCAACTGAAGCAGAAATATCCAGAAATACGATTTCATCTGCCCCTTCCCGGTCATAAAGCGCCGCCAATTCCACCGGATCACCTGCATCGCGTAAGTTCACAAAATTAACGCCCTTAACCACCCTGCCATCCTTTACATCCAAGCAGGGAATAATACGTTTAGCCAGCATGCCTACTCCCCCTATGCCTTTGCTACAGCTTGTATGGCAACCTGTAAATCAATGCTCCCTGTATACAATGCTTTACCCACAATAGCACCACCTACACCCTCCTTCGCATAGGTGCTCAGCGTGATTAGATCTTCCATCTTACTGACACCGCCGGAAGCGATCACGGTTCGTCCACTGCTTTTCGCAAGCGCTACGACCGCCTCGACATTCGGGCCTTGCATCATTCCGTCGCGGGAAATGTCTGTGAAAATGAACGTTTCCGCTCCCTTGGAGGCCAACTCAGCAGCCAATTCGTCCGCTCGAACCTCCGAGGTTTCAAGCCATCCGCGCGTGGCCACATAGCCATTCCGTGCATCCAGACCAATGGCGATCCGATCACCGTAGGTACCCAATACCGCTTCCGTAAAAGCACGGTCCTCAATCGCTGCCGTACCCAAGATCACACGGCTCACTCCCAACGACAACAGCCGCTCCACATGTTCACGCGTACGCAAGCCGCCACCCACTTGTACAGGCACTTGCACCGCAGAAGCGATGCGCCCAATGAGCTCATCGTTCACCGGTTGGCCTGCTTTAGCACCGTCCAAATCAACCAAGTGAATGTAGGAGCCGCCCATACGCTCCCATTCTTGGGCAACCTCCACTGGGTTTTCGTTGTATATCGTCTCCTGGCTATAATCTCCTTGTACCAGTCGTACACATTTGCCATCGCGAATATCAATCGCTGGGTATATCGTGAACAAAGTATGACCCCCTTGTGAGCTATTCAACATCTATATGCCTTTACATCCATCAACGACCAAAGTTGGCGTACCCTCAACTATAGACACATGAATCGTTACGCTCGCTTTTCCGCTTCCGCCAGTTCCAAAAACTGTCGAAGCAACCGCATCCCCATTTCCCCGCTTTTCTCCGGGTGGAACTGCATGCCATATACATGGCCTCTGCCCACGATAGCCGTTACGGGCCCACCGTAGTCAGTCACCGCCAGTAGGTCACTTTCGGCCTCCGGCTTCGCATGATAGGAATGTACGAAATACACATGTCCTTCCTCCAAGCCCTGTAACAACGGGTGGTTCGGCTGAGTCATACGCAGACGATTCCAGCCCATATGCGGCACTTTAACCCCCAGATCAGGAGCAAACCGAACGACCTCACCTGGTAAGATATTAAGCCCTTCGTGACTGCCGTATTCTTCACCACGAGTGAACAACAGTTGCATTCCTAGACAAACACCGAGCAGTGGTTGTCCAGCGCTTGCAACCTCCTGAATCACCCGATCCAATCCGCTGGAACGTAAATGCTCCATAGCATCCCCGAATGCCCCTACACCCGGCAAAATCACACCGCTGGAGGAACGAATCACTTGGGCATCTCCCGTTACTACAGCCTCATAGCCAAGACGCTCAACTGCCTTGCTCACACTATGCAGATTGCCTCTGCCGTAATCCACAATGGCAATGGACATGGGCTACAGCACTCCCTTCGTTGAAGGCACTCCCGTCACCCGTGGATCAATGGATGTCGCTTCATCCAATGCACGTCCCAGCGCTTTGAACACCGCCTCAATCATATGGTGGGTATTTTGCCCGTAGTGAACGATGACGTGTAGCGTCATGCGAGCCTCCAACGCAAATTTCCACAGAAATTCATGCACCAGCTCTGTCGAAAAGCTCCCTACCTGCTGTGATGGATACTCCGCACGATACTCAAAATGAGGTCGGTTACTCAGATCAATGACAACCTGTGCGAGCGCCTCATCCATTGGTACAAAGACGCTGGCATAGCGCTTAATTCCTTTTTTATCACCCAATGCTTCCAGCAAGGTCTGTCCCAGACAAATACCAATATCCTCTACGGTATGATGATCGTCGATATCCACATCCCCTCTGGCCTGCACATTCAGATCAAAGTGTCCGTGCTTGGTGAACAAGTCCAGCATGTGATTCAGAAAAGGAACATCCGTTTCAATCTCAGCTTGCCCTGTGCCGTCTACTGCAAAAGATAGCTGAATGTCCGTTTCGTTCGTCTTTCGGCTGACGCTGCCTGTACGTCCTGCTACGTTATTTTCGTTCCCCATCGCCATCCACCGCCTTCTTTTCATTGTCCAATCGAACTTGTATCGCCCGTGCGTGACCTTCCAGTCCTTCATGGCGGGCAAGCTGCATAATCGTCTCACCATTGCGCAGTAGCGCTTCTTTGCTGTAATAGATCATACTCGACTTCTTGATAAAATCATCAACATCCACTGGCGAGGAAAAACGTGCCGTTCCATTCGTCGGAATAATGTGGTTAGGTCCGGCAAAATAATCGCCTACTGGCTCCGAGCTGTACGCTCCCAGGAAAATAGCTCCCGCGTTTTCGATCAGACCTACATGCTCCATCGGCTGCTCTGTCATAATTTCCAAATGTTCTGGTGCCAGTCGGTTTACAATATGGATGCCCTCTTCCAAAGTGTCGACGACAATGATAGCCCCGTATGCCTCCACCGATGCAGCAGCAATATCTCTACGCGGTAGCTCTGCCAATTGGCGCTGTACTTCAGCTGATACTTCTTCGGCCAAGCGTTGCGAGGGCGTAACCAGTATGGCTGAGGCCATCTCGTCATGTTCCGCCTGTGAAAGCAGGTCAGCCGCTACATATGAGGCATTCGCCGTGTCGTCAGCCAACACGACAATTTCACTTGGTCCCGCTATACTGTCGATATCCACCGCGCCGTACACCTCGCGCTTCGCCAGCGCTACATAAATGTTACCGGGACCGCAAATTTTATCGACTGGTTCAATGCTATGTGTTCCGTAAGCGAGAGAAGCAATCGCCTGCGCTCCGCCAACCCTATATATTTCCGTTACACCAGCCTCTGCCGCAGCTACCAGTGTATATGGATCTATCCCTGCCTTGCCGCCTGTCGCCGGGGGGGTCACCATGACAATCTCCGGTACACCAGCCACCTGAGCGGGAATGACATTCATCAGCACCGAGGATGGATAGGCCGCTTTACCACCCGGAACATACACGCCTACACGTTTCAACGGTCGGATAATTTGGCCGAGCAAGCTACCGTCTGGCTGTAAATCCATCCACGAATTACGTTTTTGCTTCATGTGAAAAGCACGGATATTATCCGCCGCTTCTCGAATCGCCTGTAAAAAAGAAGGCTCTACCTTGTCATATGCCGCCTTCAATTCTTCCTCCGTCACACGAAGTTGCTCTGCGATCAGCGATACACCATCAAACGATTGCGTATACCGCAGGACAGCCTCATCCCCCTCTTGGCGTACCGACTGAATAATGGTACGCACAGCCTCATTTTGCTCAGGTGTGCCGTAATCCACCTCCCGTTGGAGACTGAAATCACGGGCTGATACAATCTTCATTTGTCCATTCCCCCTTACTTGCAGCTTGCAGAATGCTCCTTTAACCCTTGGCTTATTCCTTTAGTTGATTTACTCCCGGGGTGCCACCGCATTGGGAATCACCTGATGCAATCGATCACACAAAGCCTGAATCGAGCTGTTTTTCATCCGGTAGCTGACCCGATTGGCAATCAGACGACTGGTAATATCCAGTATGCTGATCTGCTCGACCAATCCATTCTCCCGCAAGGTCTGCCCCGTCTCTACCATATCAACAATGCGGTCTGCCAGGCCAATTAACGGCGCCAGCTCAATGGAGCCATTCAGCTTAATAACCTCCACCTGTTGGCCTTGCTCCCGAAAATACTGGGAAGCCACATTCGGATACTTTGTAGCGACCCGCTGACGAATACCTGGCTGCCAATCTGGTAAAGCAATCACTGACATCCGACAACGGGCAATCCCCAGATCCAGCAGTTCATACACATCCTTGTTTTCTTCCAGCAAAACATCCTTGCCCACAATGCCGATGTCCGCCGCCCCGTACTCCACATACGTAGGAACATCGACGGGCTTCGCCATAATAAATTCCATGCCTAGCTCAGGCAGTGGAATGACCAGCTTGCGCGTTTCGTCCACATCCAGCGGAATTGGAACCCCCGCCTGGCGAAACAGCTCGGAAGCCTGCTTATAAATCCTTCCCTTGGGCATGGCTACTTTCAATGTTTCTGTCATGGCAGTTCCCCCCTTGTACTGGCTCTCTTCCTTCGGCTGTATAGCTGTATACCTCTGCGTACAGCCCCTGCTGCTCACGACGTCGATCTTCCGGTCCGCCCGCGAGCCCTGTTACTACAGTAAGACCTGTTGCGCGTAGCTGTGCCGCTGCAGATAACGCCTCTTGGCGTCCCTGTTCGTCATAACGGATAAGTACAGGAAGCTTCGTCTCCATTTGGATACCATCCACACCATCGACGATCCGGTTTGTCTTCAATGCAAATCCCGTTGCAGGTACGGATCGACCAAACTGCTGAAGCAGATTGTCATAGCGACCCCCGTTGCATACCGGGAACCCAATCTCCGCCGCATAGCCCTCAAAAGTCATTCCTGTATAATATGAAAAATCCCCGATCATGGTAAGGTCGATTAACACATGCTCAGATACGCCGTATGCCTCCAGTACTTCCCACACCTCGCACAAATGTGCAATGGATTGAATCGTCTGCTGCTCCACACTAAGACGGGTAGCCTGGTCACAAATTTCTTTTCCACCGCGCAACCGAAGAATAGCTTCCAGCTTATCCCGATGTTCGGGAGCCAAGCCCAAAGCTTCAATCGCTGTTCGGTAGCCCACTACATCACGACTGAGCAACAGTTCCTTTAGCGCTTGTTGTTCAGCCTGACGGCCTGGAATGATTTCCTCAAATAAGCCGTTCAGAAATCCCACATGTCCCATGGCAATTTTAAAAGAGGCCACTCCTGCCGCCTGTAATGATGCAATAGCCAATGCTACAACTTCTGCATCAGCCTCAGGCGAATCATCACCTACCAGCTCCACACCTGTCTGAAAAAACTCCGCTTCTCTTCCTGCCTCTTCCTCAATCGCCCGAAATACATTTGCGTGGTAGGAAAGTCGGAGTGGTACTTCCTCTTCCTTTAGCAACGAAGATACCACCCGCGCAATGGGAGCGGTCATATCCGATCGCAGCACCAACGTGGTTCCCCGGTTATTGAGTAATTTAAACAGCTTTCGATCGGAAGTAGAACTAGCCACTCCTACCGTATCGTAGTATTCCATCGTAGGCGTCATGATCTGGCGGTAACCCCAGCGCTCCATGCATTCGAGTACATTCAGTTCGATGGCCCGCAGCTTCGACACTGCACGTGGAAGATAATCTCGAACCCCTACAGGGATCTCGAATCCTTTTGGCTTAGACATCTCTATCACCTCATGATTTCACAATATCTTTATCATGGTAAAGTGCTAACAAACTAAAGTATATTCGATATATTATCATGCCCTACTTGTGAACGTCAACCGAACGGAGCAGCCCTTTTTTACAGATTCGCCAAGCCGCTGCCCCTTTCTATATTTTATCCAATGCAAAATACACGAATCCTAAAAAAAGACTGCCAGCCTTAAGCCAACAGTCCAATCAATCAAAATATTTAGCTATTCATTTGTTCATCTTTACTCCGGGAAGAAAACTTCGGAACCGTGCCCAAACCGATCCATGCAAATGGTACATATCGAAAACACAACGTCACAATCAACCATGAGCCAAACAACGCCAACAACCATCCACCCGTAACAGAGAAGATATATTCTACTGGCGTTCCGTGCAAATCCAGCTTGCGATATACTCTCAATAACGCCGGGTGAAGTAAATAAATGCCGAATGAGCATGAGCCCAGCCAGCTGATTAACATTCGCAGCCTATCGTTAGCATGACGATATAATAAAACCGAGAACTGAAACAGCACCAGCGCTGAGACGAGGGCATATGCATTATGGAGCAGTTCATAGATCAGCGAGTCTGCATAGATGGCTTCGCGATATGCTACAAACCATATTTGTACATATGCTATACCCAGGAGTAGCCAAGCCACCCACAAGCCCCACCAACTGATCAACTGTCCGCGTCTAATTACTGTACCTGACACCGGAAAAAGCCACTTTTTAAACCCTTCATATCCAATCGCTACAGCTGCGCCCAAGGCAAAATAACTGATATACGTAATCGCGAGACTTCCTCTTTCCTCTTGCCAAACATATTTGTTCAGCAATACAAACCCCCATTGAATGACTAACCCTACTGCCAAAATGATACAGGCTGCTCTCCGTGGACTCGATATCCAATGACATAAGCGCTGCACTCCCCACAACAACAGTGGGAAGACCAAATAAAATTGGATGATGATGATGACATAATACAAATGCGTGTACGCCTTTCCCGTTAACAGCACGAGCGGAAGATCACTGAGCGGCATCAACCCGCGTGTTACCAAGGTCAAATAATACACAAGAGAAAACAAAACGTACGGCAACACAATAAACATCAGTCTTTTTCGGAAGAATATAAGCATATTCTTACCACGAAGCGGCCTATCGACATAATTGTAAAATAAAACAAACCCGCTCACAAAAATAAATACTGGCACCGCAAAGCTACTAAACATATTTAAAAATAGAAAAGGGTAAAACAATAGAGAATGGCGCGCATCAATTAAAGCCATTGAAGTCGCATGAATGGTAACAACGGCTGCAATTAATATTCCCCGGTAAACATCAAGCTCTGGTATACGTTCTTTTTTGACCAAATCAACACGCTCCCATATCGCTTTGCAAATATGTCTGTTATCAATTTTTAAACATAATTAACATGCATTACCCCACTTATTATACAGAAAAACAACAATAAGGAAGACCCCTTAATACATAAGGGGTCTTCCTTATTGTGCTATTTCCTACTCATCCACACCAGAGCGTCTTAAATCACGCAACGGATTGCCACCTACAAATGCACCTGCGGGCACGTCTTTATGCACGACCGCTCCGGCTGCTACGATAGCTCCGTCACCGATGGTGACACCCGGCAAAATGGTTGTGTTGGCGCCGATAAGCACATGATCACCAATCACCACTTTACCGATACGATACTCTTGTATGAGGTATTCGTGAGCCAGTATCGTTGTGTTATATCCAATGACCGAATTGTTCCCTATCGTAATATGCTCCGGAAAAAAAACATCCACCATCACCATCAGGCCGAAGGCCGCATGTTGCCCCACCTTCATCCCCAGCACTCTGCGGTAAATGACGTTTTTCAGAGAAAGCACAGGACAATACCGGGCAATCTGTATAAAAATAAAGTTCTTAATGCCTTTCCAGCGGCTCACCGTCCGATAAATCTGCCACAACGCATTGGGACCTTCTACAGGATAGCGGTTCACCCTTCTCACGATACATTGACACCTTGAAGCTCCAGCTTCAGCAAATCCCGCATATCATGCAACATGTAGTCAGGCCCATATCCGCGCAGAGTTTCCTCGCCCTTGAGCGACCAAGCTACACCAGCCGATTTCACACCTGCTGCCTGAGCTGACAAAATATCAAAAGAACTGTCTCCGACCATCAATGTATGCTTTGCTTCAGCATTCAAACCTGTCAAGGCCTTGAGCACTGGTTCAGCGTGTGGCTTTGGATGTTCCACATCGTCTACCGTTACAATATAGTCCATTGAGGAAGTCAGATTGAACAGATTAAGTACACGTATCGTGGATGGTCGTATTTTGGTTGTCACAACCCCCAGCTTAATCCCTCTCGCACGCAACTCCTGAATGACCTCAATGACATATGGAAATGGCTTCACCATTTGGTCATGATGAATCTGATTATAAGCACGGTAGTCCTTAACCAACCTAGATACATCCGTTAATCCCGAAAAAGTACGGAGTTGATCGTCTAGCGTTCCACCCATATGAGGAATAATATGCTCCCGCGTCAGCGGATCAGCATCCGGATGATTCAAAATGTGTAGAAATGTGCTGATGATCAGCTCATTCGTATCCATGATGGTGCCGTCTAAATCAAACAAAATTGTATTTATCATAGATGCTCCTTCTTGTCCTCGTCCGTGTCTTCCTTAGGTAGCTTATCCGCCGTAGCTGTTGGAGGAACCGCGTCCTGTCCTGGACGGGATACCTGCTCTGGCATCACGTCAGGTACCTGATCAATCCCCGCTTTGCTGGAGATAATCGGATCGCTATATCGAGCAACAGATGTACCCTTTCGGCGACGAACCAAAATGAAAATCACCGCAGCTACAACAATAAAGATAGGCAGCAATTGCGAGATCCGTACATTACCGTAACTCGGGTCCAGATGCCCTGGTTCAAACCCTAGCCATACCATAGGAGACCACAAAGCATTCACAAAGGAAGCCAGCCAATCCGGTCCCTGAAAAGCCAAACTGTCCGTCCGTACACGCTCGATGAAGAAACGGCCAATTGAGTACCAAATGAAGTAAAATGCAAACATTTCGCCTGCACGCACAAATTTCATACGACGAATGACGAGCAGCAAAATCACACCTACAATACTCCACAGTGATTCATATAAAAATGTAGGGTGATGGAACACCCCGTTAACGTTCATCTGATTCACAATGAAATCCGGCAGATGGAGCTGATTTCGCAAGAATGTCTCTTCCGTCGGTCCACCGTAGGCTTCCTGATTGACAAAATTACCCCAGCGTCCAATCGCTTGACCGATCAGTAGGCCTGGTGCACAAATATCAGTGATACGCCAGAAGTTATACCCTTTATACCGGAAATAAATGACCGCACATATAATGGCCCCGATCAAGGCACCGTATATCGCAATACCGCCATTCCAAATTTTAAAAACATCCCATAGATTATCTCGGTAGTCTTCCCATTTGAAGGCTACATAATAAATACGCGCTCCAATAATAGCTGAGGGAACACCCAGAAGCAGCATATCCATAAAAAAGTCCTGCGGAATACCGAATCTTTTTCCTTCACGGATGGCAAGATATAAACCCACAAGCGCCGCCAGCCCCAAAATAAGCCCATACCAGTGGACCTTGATTGCCCCGATTGAAAAAGCGATCGGATTCAGCAGTAATGTTGCCGTTGACATATGTTTCTCTCACTCCTCGTTCTTCCTTGCAAACGAACAAACCTTAATCCATCTCTTCCATATCTTCAGAAATTGTAGCAGTCAGCTTGTTTGTAAATTGCAGGGCTGCATTAACACCCATTTGTTTCAAACGATAGTTCATCGCCGCCACCTCGATAATAACAGCCAAGTTTCGGCCCGGACGAACTGGAATCGTAACCAGTGGAACATCTGTATCAATAATGCGTGTCGTTTCCTCATCAAGACCAAGACGGTCATACTGCTTGTCCTGCTGCCATGCCTCCAGACGAACAACCAATGTAATCCGTTTGTTATTACGAACTGCACCGGCCCCAAACAGCGTCATCACATTAATAATGCCCACGCCACGAATTTCCAACAGGTGACGGATCAGCTCAGGTGCTGTACCATGCAGCTGAAAATCGGACGTTTGCCGAATTTCTACCGCGTCATCTGCTACCAAGCGATGTCCACGTTTAACCAGTTCCAGTGCCGTTTCACTTTTACCAATTCCACTACTTCCTGTGATAAGCATTCCCACGCCATACACGTCACACAGTACACCATGAATAGTTGCTGTAGGAGCCAGCTTTCTTTCGAGAAAGCCTGTGATGCGGCTTGATAAAATCGTCGTCGCCATATTAGTGCGCAGTACAGGAATATCTCGCTCTGCGCTCGCCTCCACTAACTCAGCCGGTACCTCTAGACCACGTGTGACGATAATGCATGGAGTCAGCTCTGTACACAGACGCTCCATCCGATCCCGGCGTTCCTCAGGAGGAAGCATTCCCAGAAAAGCCAACTCAGACCTTCCCAGAAGCTGTACCCGCTCTTGTGTATGATATTCAAAATACCCGGCCATCTCCAGACCTGGGCGATTTAAATCGTCCACTGTGATCAGTCTTCGCAGACCTTTTTCACCGGAAATAACCTCCATTTGAAACTGCTGTACAAGCTCGGATACCTTTACCTGTTTAGCCATTGTATTCTCCCCTTCATCTGCAAAACCAGATTCTATACGTCACTTGATTTATGTAGCTTTACCCTATTAACCATACACCCCAACGCCAGTCTATCCTGCGCCAATGCACACTCCACTTGATTTAACATATGGTTCCAGGCTAGCTCCATTCCGCCAGCTGGGTTGATCCCATCTAGGACTCCTGCCAACGAACCTACATCTAGACCTGTCCATTGTACCCATCGTATCGGAATTTTCCAATGAATGCAATGCCGAAGCTAGTAGCCGTATGCGATATATAAAAAGAGTCGCAGTTCTCCGCTCGGGGAAAACTGCGACTCTCTTCCAGAGGCAAATTTTATTCGCCAACCAGAACACTCAATTCCGATTCCTTATCAAAAATATGAACCTTGTTCATATCAACAGCCAACTTCGCTTTGACACCATCACGAGTATTGGAGCGTCCGTCTACACGGGCAATAATCGTATCATTTCCAGCACCGCTCAGGTACAACAGCATTTCATGACCGAGGTTTTCCGTTACATCCACAGTGGATGTAAAGATCGTATTCGGAGAAGCCTCCAAGAATACAGGCTCTTCATGAATATCCTCAGGACGGATACCCAAGATCACTTCTTTCCCGATATAGCCCTTCGCTTTTAAAATCTGTCCTTTACCTTCTGGTACAAACAGATCCAGACCCGGCGCAGCAAAATGCAATGCACCTTCTTTTTCAACCAGCTTACCTGTGATAAAGTTCATCGTAGGAGAGCCGATAAAACCAGCTACGAACAGATTCACTGGACGGTTGTACAGTTCATCTGGGGATGCAGCTTGTTGGATAATACCATCCTTCATAACTACAATCCGGTCACCCATCGTCATGGCTTCGACCTGGTCATGGGTTACGTAGATAACAGTCGTTTCCAGACGCTTAGCCAGCTTCGTGATTTCCGCACGCATCTGACCACGCAGCTTGGCATCCAAGTTGGACAGTGGCTCATCCATCAAGAACACTTGCGGGTCACGCACAATCGCACGTCCCAAGGCAACACGCTGGCGTTGACCACCTGATAACGCTTTCGGCTTGCGGTCCAGCAGATGCTCAATATCAAGGATTTTAGCCGCTTCACGTACACGTTTGTCAATTTCTTCTTTCTTCACCTTACGGAGTTTCAGACCAAAAGCCATGTTTTGATATACATTCATATGCGGATACAAGGCATAGGATTGGAATACCATCGCGATATCGCGGTCCTTTGGAGCCACGTCGTTCACAACACGATCTCCAATGTACAATTTACCGTCTGAAATTTCCTCTAGACCAGCGATCATACGGAGCGTAGTAGATTTACCACAACCGGAAGGACCAACCAACACGAGAAACTCTTTATCTTGAATGTCCAAATTGACATCAACAACCGTAGCTTTATCTGCACCCGGATATTTTTTGAAAATATGCTCTAAACGTACACCAGCCATAGCTTTTGCCTCCCTAAGATCAAGTTATGAAATCGAATACATTTCTTACTTGTATCTTACCCTAGTCCCCGTAGCATGGCTATTCGCAAACTGCACAAAAATGCTATTTCCTTTTTGTCACTTTGTACAATAGAAGATAGAGCTTGACTAAAACCGCATCATTAAACGTCCGCACGTCCAATCCAGTCTCCTGTTTGATCTTGTCCAAACGGTAAATCAACGTATTTCGATGCACATATAGACGCTTAGCTGTCTCACTCACATTACAATCCAGTTGAAAAAAGATGTCTAATGTGGCCATCGTTTCTGAGTCTTCCAGTATGACAGATGACTTCATTACCTGCTCTAAAAATAATACGCGTTGTTCCTTGGAAATGCGGTTTAACAGCCTTTCCAAATGAAGCTCCCATGAAAAGTGGATGTGCTCTGTTACATGAAAAATCTTGCCCAAATGTATGGTCTCCCATAACAAATTCAGCTCTTGGGGAAGACTTTGCAAAGGGATTGAAGGCTTAGAAACCGCCAAATGGAATACACCCACCCACTCATTCGCAATAAGCTCATATAGACCCAAGCTAAAAGCCGTGAGAACCTCCTCCAACGATTCCGTAAAATCTGCATCCCTGGACTCAGTGTCTTTATCCCGTTCATCGTCCGCTCCTAATAAAAGCTCCTTTTTAGCCATAATCAGCCAAGACTGTTTGTCCAATGGAGTAAGCAGCACATCCCCTCCAAAATAGCTCGCGAACAATCGATGGAGCTGGGTATAAGTAATAGCCCCCTCCTGTGTTCCCTCGCCATTCAGTAAAATCGGAACCATACACGCTGATAGCGAATCACGAAGCTGCAATTCATCTGGAACCTCTTCTTCCTTGTTTAGATTGGCAGCCTGCTGTATAAGCCATTGTCCATAACGATTCATGCGCTCTTCCTCGCTATAAACCGGGTTATCCGACAATTGTGGACCGTTCTGCCAGACCTGCTCCATGTTCCCCAATAGCGCTTCTACCAGTTTCCGTTCTCGATCCGTCAAATATCTGGCCTCTACCACAAATGCAGCCAGTTCACCTGCCGACGCACGAAATGGAAAATATAACTTGTTGTCACGGACAAACGATCTATCCGGAATAACTGAATCGGCTGTCTCTCCCTCTGCCATCATTTCCGGGCACCAAGGCACTATGGTAAAAGGCGCTTGAATAATATTCTGAAGCTGTTGCTGAATCCATTCTGTATCCAGAGTCACGCGATCACCACTTCACTTTTTTTTAGAATATAGAATAAGCACTAAGCGAACATAATGAACTCATTATAACCTGTCGATACCGTAAAATAAAAAAGCTATATAAAAACATAACTTAAAACAATACAAAAAAAGCCATCAACCTATAGTTGATGACTTCTGATGAGCCATGAAGGACTCGAACCTTCGACACCCTGATTAAAAGTCAGGTGCTCTACCAACTGAGCTAATGGCTCGTAAAACTGGTGGAGGATGATGGATTCGAACCACCGAACCCGTAAGGGAGCAGATTTACAGTCTGATGCGTTTGGCCACTTCGCTAATCCTCCATATAAAGGTGGCTCGGGACGGAATCGAACCGCCGACACGAGGATTTTCAGTCCTCTGCTCTACCGACTGAGCTACCGAGCCATATCCATTAACAAAAAAATAAAGTGCGGAGGGATACCCCTTCCCACTTTAGTACGGTAAAACTATTGAATTGAAAAATGGCGGAACTGACGGGATTCGAACCCGCGATCTCCTGCGTGACAGGCAGGCATGTTAGGCCTCTACACCACAGTTCCCTGGATTTTTCAAAATTCAAAAATGGTGCCGGCGAGAGGACTTGAACCCCCAACCTACTGATTACAAGTCAGTTGCTCTACCAGTTGAGCTACACCGGCACAATGGTGGAGGCTGAGGGGATCGAACCCCCGACCCTCTGCTTGTAAGGCAGATGCTCTCCCAGCTGAGCTAAGCCTCCTGGGTATGTATGGTAGCGGCGGAGGGGATCGAACCCCCGACCTCACGGGTATGAACCGTACGCTCTAGCCAGCTGAGCTACACCGCCATAACATAATATTTCGCTAGCTTGTCCTAAATGGCGGAGAGAGAGGGATTCGAACCCTCGCACCACTTTCGCAGTCTAACCCCTTAGCAGAGGGTCCCCTTATAGCCACTTGGGTATCTCTCCATATAAATGGACTCACTTAGCAAAACTCCGCAAGTTATTCTGTATCTCAACAAAGTGATTTGGAATATCAAGCGCAATTTCAAGGTTACACCCTGAAAACTGGATCCGAAACTCATTTGCGTTTTATCTTAGGATAAGCCCTCGACCGATTAGTATTGGTCAGCTCCATGCATTACTGCACTTCCACCCCCAACCTATCTACCTCGTCGTCTTCAAGGGGTCTTACTAATTGGGAAATCTCATCTTGAGGGGGGCTTCACGCTTAGATGCTTTCAGCGCTTATCCCTTCCGTACATAGCTACCCAGCGGTGCTCCTGGCGGAACAACTGGTACACCAGCGGTACGTCCATCCCGGTCCTCTCGTACTAAGGACAGCTCCTCTCAAATTTCCTACGCCCACGACAGATAGGGACCGAACTGTCTCACGACGTTCTGAACCCAGCTCGCGTACCGCTTTAATGGGCGAACAGCCCAACCCTTGGGACCTACTTCAGCCCCAGGATGCGATGAGCCGACATCGAGGTGCCAAACCTCCCCGTCGATGTGGACTCTTGGGGGAGATAAGCCTGTTATCCCCAGGGTAGCTTTTATCCGTTGAGCGATGGCCCTTCCATGCGGTACCACCGGATCACTAAGCCCGACTTTCGTCCCTGCTCGACTTGTAGGTCTCGCAGTCAAGCTCCCTTCTGCCTTTGCACTCTTCGAATGATTTCCAACCATTCTGAGGGAACCTTGGGGCGCCTCCGTTACTCTTTAGGAGGCGACCGCCCCAGTCAAACTGCCCACCTGACACTGTCCTCGCACCGGTTCACGGTACCAAGTTAGAACCTAGATACGATCAGGGTGGTATCCCAAGGATGCCTCCCTTCAAGCTGGCGCTCAAAGTTCTACGGCTCCCACCTATCCTGTACAGATCGTACCCAAATTCAATATCAAGCTGCAGTAAAGCTCCATGGGGTCTTTCCGTCTTGTCGCGGGTAACCTGCATCTTCACAGGTATTAAAATTTCACCGGATCTCTCGTTGAGACAGCGCCCAAGTCGTTACGCCATTCGTGCGGGTCAGAATTTACCTGACAAGGAATTTCGCTACCTTAGGACCGTTATAGTTACGGCCGCCGTTTACTGGGGCTTCGGTTCATAGCTTCGCCCGAAGGCTTACCACTCCCCTTAACCTTCCAGCACCGGGCAGGCGTCAGCCCGTATACTTCGCCTTGCGGCTTCGCACAGACCTGTGTTTTTGCTAAACAGTCGCTTGGGCCTTTTCACTGCGGCCCCCTCGGGCTATTCACCCTACCGAGGCACCCCTTCTCCCGAAGTTACGGGGTCATTTTGCCGAGTTCCTTAACGAGAGTTCTTCCGCGCGCCTTAGAATTCTCTTCTCGCCTACCTGTGTCGGTTTGCGGTACGGGCACCTTCTCCTGGCTAGAGGCTTTTCTTGGCAGTCTGAGATCATGACCTTCGCTACTACAATTTTCGCTCCCCATCACAGCCCAGCCTTACGATGTGCGGATTTGCCTACACATCAGCCTCACTGCTTAGACGGACATCCATCAGTCCGCGTCACTACCCTACTGCGTCACCCCATCGCTCATAGCGGATTACGGTGGTACAGGAATTTCGACCTGTTGTCCTTCGA
>NZ_JBBOUW010000001.1:115000-180000 GCF_038006265.1 Paenibacillus sp. FSL L8-0641 | reverse complement strand
CGAGAAATGTACATGGCCGTGGCCTCTCCTTCAATGTTCGGGTTCGTAGCTAAAATCAGCTCCTTGACGCGTTCATCACTGAGTCTGTTCAGCAATTCCTTGAGTTTGATATCCTCAGGACCAATTCCCTCCATAGGAGATATCGCCCCGTGTAGCACATGGTAAAAACCATTAAACTCCTTGGTACGCTCCATAGCCACCAAATCCTTGGAATCCTGAACAACACAAATGACGGAAGTATCCCTTGTCTTATCCTGACAGATCCGACATGGGTCTGTGTCCGTAATGTTTCCGCAGACTGAACAGAAGTGAAGGTTACGTTTCACATTGACCAGCGCTTTGGCAAAGTCAATCACATCATCTTCCTTCATTTTCAGTACGTGAAAAGCCAACCGGGCAGCCGTCTTTGGCCCTACTCCCGGCAGGCGCGTAAAAGCGTCAATTAGCTTTGCAATCGGCTCCGGATAATACAATAGCGTGTTTCTCCTTTATGCAGCAGACTAGAACAAGCCCGGAATTTTCATGCCGCCTGTAAATTTACCCATATCATCATTAGCCAGTTCATCTGCTTTGGACAAAGCATCATTGACTGCAGTCAGCACAAGATCTTGCAACATTTCTACATCATCAGGATCTACAGCTTCCGGTTTGATCGTGATGGACAACACTTTTTTATGTCCATTTACCTCCACCGTCACAACACCGCCGCCAGAAGTTCCTTCGATTACTTTTCCGCCAAGTTCCTCCTGGGCTTTCAGCATTTGTTCCTGCATTTTTTTCACTTGCTTCATCATTTGGTTCATATTGTTCATTTCAATCATCTCCTTTAATGAAGTATACATCTAGACACTTGCTTTAATCTTTAATGACTACCAAATCTTCCCCGAAAAGTTGAATAGCTTCATCAATCCAGGGCTCCTTGGACTTTCCCGGCGCATCATGCTCCGGCTCTAGTTGCAATTCTTCGGCAGGCTGGTCGGAAACTCCTTCAATGGCAGCATTCCAATCCTTTTGCATCATCGTTACTAAACGATAAGGATGACCCAACTGCTCATGCAATACCTTCTCGATGACCTGCTTATTGGCAGGCTTTTCGGTAGTTTCACGATGAATATTGTTCTTAAATGCGACCAGCACACTGTCCTCTAACACAGAAACTGGCTCACCGTCCATAAACCAGGCATGAACCGTAACTTTCGCCTCTTTTACCCCTTGCAAAATCTGACTCCACTTACGCCCCGCAGCCGCGAATGCTTCGCTCGACTTCTCAGCGATATAGCGATCCAACTGGGAAGGGAGTTTGGCTGGTGCTGAAATCCGCGGAGCAGGGGCACGCCCCCCGGAAGCCTGGCGGCCACCCGACGATGCCTCCTGCCCCCCTCCCACGGCCAATCCACCTTGCAGCGCGCGTTCCAGTTTCTTTTCCAGTTCAGCAAGCTGGCGCTTCAACATTACGACATCTTCCTGGTCAGCTGCAGCGTCAGAGCGTCGTGCGGTCGGCTGAGCAACAGCACCTGCTTCCCCCGGAATACTACATAGCTTCAATAGAGCTACCTCAAACAAGGTTTGGGGCTGTACGGCATATTTCATCTCGCTCTGGTAACGATTAAGGGTGTCAATCATTGCAAAGAGTTGCTCCTTGGTAAAAGCATCTGCCACTTCCTTAAATCGCTCTGGATCCAGCACTCGCTCCGTCATTTTGGTCGCCTGAGGCACCATCTTGATCATTAGCAGATCTCGGAAATAGTACAGAAGATTCTCCATGCACTTATCTGCACTTTTACCTTCCTGCATAAAGCTCTCGATCATTTGGAGCACCGTGCCCACATCTTCTTTCAGCAATGCTAAGGCAAGCTTACCGAATTGCTCGGACGCAATACCTCCCGTCATGTCCAGCACCTGCTGATAAGTAACCCGACCATCTGTAAACGAGGATATCTGATCCAAAACGCTAACCGCATCTCGCATCCCGCCATCTGAAAGACGGGCAATGTACTGCAGTGCATCCGAATCAGCCTGTATGTTCTCCTGTTGACATATCAGGTCAAGCCGCTCTGTCTGTTCTTCCAGCGATACACGGCGGAAGTCAAACCGCTGGCAACGCGAAATAATGGTAGCCGGAATCCGATGTGGTTCAGTCGTAGCCAATATGAACATCACGTGTGGCGGCGGCTCTTCCAGCGTCTTGAGCAGCGCATTGAACGCTTCCGTCGTCAGCATGTGCACTTCATCAATGATATAAACCTTGTGCCGCACTTCTGTGGGCGCATATTTGACTTTATCGCGCAAATCACGAATCTCTTCAACGCCCCGGTTGGAGGCTGCATCAATCTCCTGTACATCCATGACCGCTCCGGCCGTGATCCGTTTACAGGCTTCGCATTCGTTGCAAGGTTCCGGCGCAGGTCCATGCTCACAGTTGATTGCCTTGGCCAAAATTTTGGCCGCACTCGTCTTACCTGTTCCTCGTGGACCGCTGAACAGGTAGGCATGGGACGTGCGATTTTCGCGGATGGCATTCTGCAATGTCTGGATAATATGCTGTTGTCCTACCATGTCCTTGAAAGCCTGCGGCCGCCAAGCACGGTACAACGCTATATGTTCCAATGCGCGTTACCCTCTTTCCCATTCACTTTCATGACCATTCATGGTCACTTCATTATACTATACTCCCGTCCGAATCTAAACCAGACACCTTCCAATTTATAAAACACAAAAAAACATCTTCGCAATGATTGCCAAGATGTTCTAATTACCAATATATACCGTGCACCTGTTATTGATCGTTGTGATCCGAGCGGCAATCCTGAACAGCAACTCGGGCTAGGCAACCCTCCGGCACAAGAGTGGGCCTGCTTATGGCTGCTTCCTTCCGGACCTGACCAGGTTCACAAGTACTCATTGCGGAGGACCCAGCCGTCAACATTGTGCGCAGGGACCAGCCTCACATCAACAACACCTCTAACAGGAATTCAACCTCGCTATAGCGGATTGCGAGTTACAGGGCACCGCTACCTCCCCATCTAGCACGGTGAAAATAAGTATATCTTAAGGCCGCATAAAAAGCAAATACACATTATTACAAAAAGAGCCCTCTGCAGTCGCAGAAGGCTCTAATAACTTTATAACTTGCGGTAATCCATTAGATACCGTATTTCTTTTTGAAACGATCCACGCGTCCACCAGCATCAATAAATTTCTGCTTGCCTGTGAAGAACGGGTGGCAGGCGGAGCAAATCTCCACACGCAGAGATCCTTTCACAGAACCAGTTTCAAACGAATTTCCGCAAGCACAAGTGACAGTAGTTACGTTAAATGTTGGTTGAATAGCTTGTTGCATTGAACTTTCACCTCTTTCCGCCCTGAACGTCCTATCAGTCCAGAGTTGTATGAACACATGTTCACATTATAGCACTTGAATATGAGCGTTTCAACAACTCTTTTCTGCATTCAGAAACAGCGCAAAACAGGTGTATTTCAATTGCTGTGTGACCGTTTTAGGCCTTGGCAAATTTAGGACGTGCCTGCCCTTGCGGCGGTACATGAGTGTATGAACCGATGACTACATCCGGCAGTTCCTCACGATAAATCTCAAGCATTTGCTTCATGCCAAGGATCTCACCTTGTGCAGGTGGAATCAATTCCAGATAGCTTTCAGGATCGATGTTCAAATTACGCATTTGAATCAGCCTGAGCTTAGTTCGTTTGGCAAATTCAATCATTGCCTCAATTTCTTCTTCTCGGTCAGTTACACCCGGAAAAATCAAATAATTAATCGACGTATATACACCCTGCTCAGAAGCATAACGAAGTGATTTTTCCACATTAGCCAACGTGTAACCGCGCGGCTTGTAATACGCATTGTAATGATCGTCCAGTGCACTAATGGTACTAACGCGCATCAGATCAAGACCCGCATCCACGATTCCCCGGATATGATCGCTCAATCCCGCATTCGTATTGATATTGATGTATCCCATATCCGTAATGGAACGCACCTCTTTGATCGAATCAATAATCAGTTTGGCTTGTGTGGAAGGCTCACCTTCGCAACCTTGACCAAAACTAATGATGGATTCCGGTGTCTTCAAATGTTCCAGCATAACTTCTACAATTTCTTCGACGCGAGGACGGAAGTTCATTCTTGTCTGCGGAGATACGAAGCCACTGTCATCTGGCTGTTCAGATATACACCCAAAGCAACCCGCATTACAAGAATAAGATACCGGAACTCCCCCCTCCCAGCGATTCAGGAATGTGTTCGAGGAAGTAAGGCATTCGTAGCCAAGCGCACAGTTAGACAAATGTTGGTACAGCCGATTTTCGGGATATTGCTCCGTCATCCGCTGAACACCCAATTTAACTTGATGGCGGTCACAGTTTTCCGGATTCCACTTGGACGGACTGTCACTCTGCTCAGCCGTTACATAAAATGCTCCGTCTTTCCAGACTACGGCCGAATAACCGAACAAGGGAAGCTTGTACTCCTTATCGGTCTTCACATATCCCGGCAGGCACAAGCGTGTAAAACCTTGCGGCAATAAAGCCCCTACTGCTTGCATATCTCCGGGAAGAGAAACCATTTCCCCTGTTTCAGGGTTCATACCGACCGGGCGAGTGCTGGGCAGGCTTACCAATGTAGCTCCTTCCGGTAACGGAATAAGCTCATCCTCCATGATTTCAACAATCATGTCTGCACTACGTGCAAGCCCATACAAAGAAGCATGATCATATACATTGCCTTTTTCGTCGGCATACACCAAATACATTTTGGAGCTCCTTTCGCTCCGTTAAGCCTACGCCATTAACAAAATGAATGATAACGACTGTGTACTTACGGAACAGATAAAATACATGAATGGGTTTTAGTTGGTTGAGGCCGGGACTGAGGCTGTGGTAGAACGCGTAGTTCTCCGTTGTTGCCCACCAGAACTGCTTTGCGAGCCACCGGAAGAAGGTGCCGCCAAATCAAACGAAGCCAGAAATTCAGCATTAGTCTTGCTATTACGCAGCTTTTTGAGGAAGCCTTCCACAAAATCATGGCTTTCCGTCATATTTTTACGAATGGCCCAGATCGTATCCAATTCTTCCTTGTTCAACAACACTTCCTCACGGCGTGTGCCGGAACGACGAATATCAATCGCAGGGAAGATACGACGTTCTGCCAGCTTGCGGTCCAAATGCAACTCCATGTTGCCTGTACCTTTAAACTCTTCATAAATGATATCGTCCATGCGTGATCCTGTATCAATCAGCGCTGTAGCAAGAATCGTCAAGCTACCGCCTTCCTCCACATTCCGAGCCGCACCAAAAAAGCGTTTTGGACGGTGAAATGCCGCCGGATCAATACCCCCACTCAAAGTACGACCAGAAGGAGGAATAACGAGATTGTACGCACGAGCCAAACGCGTGATGCTATCCAACAGGATGACAACATCCTTTTTATGTTCTACGAGACGTAGCGCACGCTCCAACACGAGTTCTGCCACTTTGATGTGATTTTCAGGAAGTTCGTCAAATGTAGAGGCCACAACTTCACCTTTAACAGAACGCTGCATGTCGGTCACTTCTTCAGGGCGTTCATCAATCAACAAGACAAAAAGCTCGATCTCGGGATTGTTGGTAGAAATGCTATTGGCAATTTCTTTGAGGAGAAGCGTCTTCCCAGCTTTGGGAGGTGCTACAATGAGTCCGCGCTGTCCAAGTCCGACAGGGGCCAGTACATCCATAATTCTCGTAGACAAATGGTTGGGGGAAGTTTCAAGGACTAATTTGGTTTGCGGATACAGTGGAGTCAGTGCAGGAAAGTGTAGCCGCTCAGCAGCTTGCTCAGGACTTCTTCCATTGACGGCGTTAACTTGAAGCAATCCAAAATATCGTTCATTCTCTTTTGGCGTTCGGCACTTACCGGAAACAAGATCGCCTGTTCTCAAGTCAAACTTGCGGATTTGTGAAGCAGAGATGTAAATATCTTCGGTACTCGGGAGATAATTGATCGGCCTCAGAAAGCCGTAACCTTCAGGAAGGATTTCCAGAACCCCTTGCATAAACATCAATCCGCTCTTCTCAGCTTGTGCACGCAGGATAGCGAAAATTAGTTCTTTCTTCTTGAGCGTTCCGTAGTACGGGATCTGGTATTGCTTGGCCAGCTTGTACAGGTCGGTCAGCTTCATTTCTTCCAGATCGGAAATTTGCAGATCCATATAATAACCACCTATTCAATTATTAAGTCCATTCATACATCTAAATGATAGACAATGATATCATAAACACCATTAACATAATTTTAACCAAAACAAATAAAGTTATGCAGCCATCTGCCTGGATTATACCGAATTATTCCGGTTTTCCGATAATTGATTGTTAGGTATGAACCACAATCTTTTATCAAGCAGCGGCTGCACAGGTGTTGCCCGTTCTATCGCTTTCGTTCCAGGAGTTCGAAAAAATTGCACGGCTTAATTATTCAGTCTGCCGCCATACATCCGCGCCCAAAAGACGCAGGTTAGAGACAAGGTGATCATAACCACGGTCAATGTACTCGACACCCGTCACCTCGGTTACGCCTTCGCTTACTGTAAGTCCAGCAATGACAAGGGCCGCTCCGGCGCGCAGATCTGCCGCTTTTACTTTAGCTGCATTCAATCGACCACCCTCTATAATGGCAGACCGACCCTCTACGCGAATTTTAGCCCCCATACGCACCAGCTCAGGGACGTGCTTAAAACGACTGCTGTACACAAAATCGCTCAATACACTGACACCCTGCGCTTGGGTAAGCAAGCTGGTCATGGGAGATTGTAAATCTGTGGCGAATCCGGGGTATATCAAGGCTTTAACGTCGACATGTTCATAAGAAGGTGCACCCAGTACGCGAATACTTTCATCATATTCCTCGATACCGATGCCCATTTCCTGCATTTTTGCAGTGAGAGCCTCCATATGTTTGGGGATTACGTTGTCAATCAATACATTTCCACGGGTTGCCGCAGCAGCAATCATGTATGTGCCCGCTTGTATACGGTCAGGTATAATGGAATGACGGCAGCCATGTAGCTCCGACACACCTTCAATTCGAATCGTCTCCGTACCGGCGCCTTTAATAATGGCCCCCATAGAGTTTAAAAGGGTTGCTACATCTATAATCTCAGGCTCTTTAGCCGCATTTTCGATAATTGTGGCGCCTTTGGCACGTGCTGCCGCCAGCATAATATTAATGGTAGCGCCTACGCTGCTAACATCCAAGTAAATCTTGGTTCCGCGCAGTTCTTTGGCGTGCAAATGAATAGCGCCGTGCTCGTTCGTAACCGTGGCACCCAGCGCTTCAAAACCTTTGATATGCTGATCAATGGGCCGGGGTTCGAAATTGCACCCTCCTGGCAAACCGATGATCGCTTCCTTGAATCTGCCCAGCATGGCTCCCATCATATAATAAGAGGCTCGTAATTTCTTAACAGGCCCATTCGGCATAGGAATGGATTTAATAGAGGATGGATCTATTTTCATCTGGCTACCTTCCCAGGCAACCGTTGCACCAAGTTCCTCCAGTATCTCGGAATACACCGCCACATCACTTAACAGTGGCAAATTGTCCAAAATGACTTCCGACTCTGCCAGAATGGCTGCGGGAATCAAGGCGATGGCACTGTTTTTGGCACCGCTGATGGAAACTGTACCCTGAAGCGGCCGTCCACCGGTGATCATCAATTTTTCCATAAGCTTGAGGGTCCCCCTACGTGTTTTGCAGTCGGTCAAACAATAATCTCAAATCAAAATTTTTAACTTTTTTAGTGGTGAAAATGGAAAGACACCGGCTAAGCGGTGTGCTTTCCATACCAAACTATTCAACTGTACAGATTTAAGTATTTTGTGCAGCAGAACTACAGCTACAACTAAGAAATACATCTAGCCTGTGCAGACGCACGACCAGTTTAACTTATTATTACGCTTTGTTGTTGGAACCGAACTCACGAATTTTACCGATAACGGTTTGTTTAATCGCTTCACGACCTGGAGCGATGAATGTACGTGGGTCATAAGCATCCGGTTTCTCAGCAAGCACTTCACGAACCACTTTCGCAAATACGATTTGGTTCTCAGTGTTTACATTGATTTTGGAAGTTCCCAAGGAGATTGCTTTTTTAATGTCATGTGTTGGGATGCCAGTACCACCGTGCAGAACGAGTGGAAGTTTGATTGCATTGCAGATCTCTTCCATTTCTTTGAATCCGAGGTTTGGCTCGCCTTTGTATGGTCCGTGTACGGAACCCAGTGCAGGTGCCAGTGTATCGATACCTGTTTCGTTAACGATACGCAGACAGTCGTCCAACTTAGCGTACATTACGTCGCCGACAACATCATCCTCTTGACCGCCAACCATTCCAACTTCAGCTTCAACAGAAACGCCTTTGGAATGAGCATATTCAACCACTTTTTTCGTTGTAGCAATGTTTGTGTCGATTGGGCTGTGGGAATCGTCAATCATAACGGATGTGAACCCAGCGTCGATAGCTTCTTTACATTTTTCAAAGCTGGAACCGTGGTCCAAATGGATCGCAACCGGAACGGTGATTTTCATGTCATGAATAAGACCTTCTACCATTTTAACTACAGTGTAGAATCCGCCCATGTGACGTGCTGCGCCTTCAGAAACACCCAAGATTACTGGGGATTTTTCTTCTTCAGCAGCGCCCAAAATAGCTTGAGTCCACTCCAGGTTATTAATGTTGTATTGACCTACTGCGTATTTTCCTTCGAGTGCTTTGTTCAACATGTCTTTCATAGATACCAATGGCATGGTTACAGTCCTCCTAAAGGTGTTTGGGTTTGTCTATATTTTTAGCCGACATCACATACGGGCTTATTATACCACAACCCATGTTAAATACTAAACAAGCTTTTGCATATCAACACATACAAAAATCACGCTCAGGACGCCGTTTTTCGATAGAATTGTATAAGGAGAGGATTTACTTTCAGTATTTCCCATAATCACAAACAAAAAACCCTGTTGTGTTAACAGAGTTCTCAACCACCGTGACTCACCTAGTCACCTCTGAGTTGTTTGTTCACAGCAATCCGCATTTCGTCAATATCAAAGGGCTTGGTAAAATGCATTAGCGCACCTAGCTCCGTCGCCTCTTTAATCATGTCCAGTTCTCCATATGCTGTCATCATAATAACCTTGATATCGGGATTCATGGTTTTTAGATGTTTCAGAATTTCGAGTCCGTCCATACCTGGAATTTTCATATCGAGCAGAACCAGATCAGGTGGTTCCTTCTCAACAATTTCAAGTGCAATTTTCCCGTTCGCCGCCTGAAAGGTCTCATAACCCTCACTTCCGAACACTTCCATCAGTAAAATCCGTATTCCATTCTGGTCATCGACGATTAATACTTTCTTCTTTTCCAATGTTTTAACCTCCTAAGATCTTAAAACGAGGATCATGCAGCTATTGCCATAACAGCGTCCGATGACGTACAATATCCGTCCCATACCTAAAACTATATTCGCTCCTGCAAAAAGAAAATCCTTCTCTAATACATAATTGTGGAATATTCTTTCATAATCAGGAAGCATGGGATAAAAAAAGACCTCCCGTAGGAGGTCTTTCAAGCCGTAGCATTAACCTTGAAGCTGCAATGCTGCCTTTACAAATTCACGGAACAAAGGCTGCGGACGATTCGGACGGGAAGTAAATTCCGGGTGGAATTGTACCGCCAGGAACCACGGATGCTCAGGGAGCTCCACGATTTCCACCAAGCGTCCATCCGGTGAAGTACCGGAAATGCGAAGACCCGCTTTTTCAATAACTTCACGATATTCGTTATTGAATTCGTACCGATGACGGTGTCTTTCGTACACCAGCTCGTCGTTGTAGCAAGCCGAAGCCAGGGAACCTTCCACCAGTTTGCATGGATACAAGCCAAGACGCATCGTACCGCCCAGATCTTCGATGTCTTTTTGGTCGGGAAGCAAGTCAATGACAGGATAATCCGTTGCCGGATTAATTTCCGAGCTGTTGGCTCCTTCGAGACCAGCCAGGGAACGTGCAACCTCAATGACAGATACCTGCATACCCAGACAAATACCGAAGAACGGAATTTTTTGCTCCCGTGCATAACGGATAGTACTAATTTTGCCTTCAATTCCGCGATCGCCGAAGCCACCTGGTACGAGAATGCCGCCAATGCCGCCCAGCATGTCAGCTACGTTCTCGTCCGTCACTTCTTCAGCGTTCACCCAACGGATTTTTACGTCTGCATTCGCATCAAATCCAGCGTGCGAAAGTGATTCAACCACACTTAAATAAGCATCATGTAATGCAACATATTTACCAACAATAGCAATTTCAACCGTTTTATCCAGCTTGCTGATTCGATCAACTAACCCTTCCCATTCGGTCATATCTGGTGCAGGTGTTGTCAGCTTGAGATGGTTAACTACGATTTCGTCCAAGCCTTCTTCACGTAGGTTCAACGGAACCTCGTAGAGGGTTGAAGCATCGCGGCATTCTACCACTGCATTCGCATCAATATCGCAGAACAATGCAATTTTAGCCTTCATATCGGAGGACAGTTCATGCTCTGTACGGCAAACAATGACATTCGGTTGGATGCCGATGCTGCGCAGTTCTTTTACACTGTGCTGGGTTGGCTTGGTTTTAACCTCACCAGCAGCTTTAATATAAGGAATGAGCGTTACGTGAATATACATCACATTTTCGCGCCCAACTTCGCTTTTGAGCTGACGAATAGCTTCCAAAAATGGCAAGCTCTCAATATCGCCCACAGTACCGCCGATTTCTGTAATAATTACGTCCGAACCCGCTTCACGGCCTGCACGGTACACGCGCTCCTTGATTTCGTTCGTAATATGAGGGATAACCTGCACCGTACCGCCCAAATATTCTCCGCGACGCTCTTTGCTGATTACGCTGGAATATACCTTGCCTGTTGTGACATTGCTGTTCTTGGACAGATTAATATCAATAAAGCGCTCATAGTGTCCCAAGTCAAGGTCCGTTTCCGCACCATCATCCGTTACAAACACTTCACCGTGCTGGTAAGGACTCATCGTACCCGGATCGACATTCAGGTAAGGGTCAAATTTTTGAATCGTTACCTTCAGTCCCCTGTTCTTCAAAAGCCTCCCCAGTGAAGCTGCCGTAATCCCTTTGCCCAAGGAAGACACAACCCCGCCTGTCACAAAAATATACTTTGTCACTGTTCAAAACCCTCCTAGATAAGATGCAAAATTCAGGCGACATTATGATGTTATCGTAACCCGTTTGCACGGATTATCATCCATGAAGAAGGCAGCGGAATCATTTTCCATGTCCGCCGCCCTTAGCCTTCTTTCATGAGTGAAAACACCCCTATAAAAAACAAAAAAGCACTCCCGTAGTACGGGGCACTTTTATAAAAAAAGCAAACATATAAGTGAATCAATCATAAGCCCAAGCAATAGTTTACCCCGTGTCCAATCCGCTGTCAAGGAAGTTATATGTGTTAATTTGTCCATTGAACCAGATTGGAGAGAATCCACCTGAAAGCTTTAAATCAGAAGAGGTTTTCAATAAAACGGTCATGAAAAAGGGGAGAACGCATCTCCCCTTGCAGCCTGTTCCTAACGAAGTGAATCGTCGTCTTCCGTCGACTCATCGTCATTTTCATCTTCTGAATCTTCCTCATCACTGAGGTCCTCGTCGTCTATAACCACGTCTTCATCACTATCATCATCATCTTCTCCGTCGAACAGCTCGTCTTCGCCGTCCTCGTCTTCGCTATCTGCATCGAAGTCGTCATCAGAGTTGTATGTTTCTTCTTCATGATAGTCATCTTCGTCGTCATCGTCTTCGTCGTTAATAATACGAGGACGCTTGGCGCCTGTCAGGGCATCTTCGGATTTATCTACCGGATACCAACGTTTCAAGCCCCACAGATTCGTACCGACACAGGCAAAACGCCCGTCAATGTTGATTTCAGTATATAGCTGAGCAATAACGTCATTAATTTCTTCGTCAGACAAGCCGCGCAATTTGGCGACTTCCTTCATCAGGTCACGGTAATAATATGGAGTATTGGCTGCTTTCAATACCATAAATGCCAAGTCCACCATTGGAGTCTCGTGGACTTTCTCCGGGTCAATCTTCAAGTTGAGTGGGGTACTCACCTAGGGACACTTCCTCTCACACGTAATTCACAAGAACATGTTTCAGAGCATACACGATACATGCAATACTAACATATCCATTATCAAAACTAAGTAAAACCTATTTGGAAGCAAATTGCAAGTTAAAGATGGGTATCGTCATAATTTCCAGGAATATCCCCCTAAACAAGACGGCACACGTAAAAAGACGGGGTCCCCCCCGTCTTCGACTGTACCCGCTTCGGGAGAACCCCCCAAAGTTGTTGCACAAGAGCTTATGCCCTCCATGTATCGTATGTGTCCACATCCACTTTGACACGACAAGCAGGCCTATTTACTTAAAAAAGGGGCAGGTTTCCCATGCCGCAGCTGACGCTTGCTCATACTATACCTCAGCATGGCTCATCGGAGGGGGACCGTCTCAAATGGACTATCCGGATTTTTTGCAGCGTTTGCATGAGGGTATTTCGGAGCCGTCCGGCAGTGGACGGAACAAACAGATCATCACGTTCGATAAGCCTCACCAATACCGGGAATGCCTGTCCTATCTCAGGAAGCTGAAACCCGAGCTTGCGGGATTACGGCAAGTACAACCGGCCAGACTAATCCGTGCTTTAATCGCTCCGCTTTCAGGGGGAGACAGGCTGGGCAAATATCACAACGGTGTTACCGTTGAAGAAGATACCCGCATGAAGGTTCACGCTGAAACTGCTCATATACCAAAAGCAGAGAAGAACCTTTCCATGCCATGGGGAGTCAAACAGGTACGTGCATACAAGGCTTGGCCTTCCTCGACAGGGAATCGGGTCAGAATCGGTGTAATCGACACAGGAGCGGATTTTCAACATCCTGATCTTCGCCATTCTCTCGCCAGAGGTATTAATTTGCTTAACCGAACCATGCTACCCTATGACGATAATGGCCATGGTACTCATATTGCTGGAACTATCGCGGCGTCCAACTATGACGAAGGTATGGTGGGCGTAGCACCACGAGCTTTAATTCATCCCGTAAAAGCATTTGATCATAATGGAGCCGCCTACGTCTCCGATATCATTCTTGGTATCGACTGGTGTGTATTAAATCGTGTCGATATCATCAATATGAGCTTTGGTATGAAGTCGCGCAGCAAGGCATTACTTGATATGGTGAATAAGGCATATCATAACGGCATCGTCGTTGTAGCGTCCTCAGGAAACGAGGGCAAGCGCCGAAGTATTGACTACCCCGCCCGCTATTCCCAGACGATCTCAGTGGGGGCTACCGACAAATACAGACGCATTGCACCTTTCAGCAACCGAGGGCAATTTGTAGACGTGTACGCACCTGGCGAAAAGATCACATCCTCCTGGATCCATGGCAAGCATCACGAAATGAGTGGTACCTCTATGGCTACTTCCCATGTGACCGGAAGCATCGCACTTCTCCTTTCACTGAGGCCGGAACTGGGGCCTGGAGAAATCAAGGCGTTGCTTAAGCGTACCGCCACACCACTACGCCTGCGCAAAAGCGCTGGACGTAGCTCTATCTCGACCAAACTTGGCGAAGTCGATGCCTTCCGGTTGATGCAGGAGGGCACAAAGTGAATGATGATGTGATGCTAAACCTCTAGTGTATCGCCTGGCTCCAGAGAGTGAACTTTTCTGGAAGGACCTTCACATCCACTATTTTCTTCTCTTATCAACTCATCTCGTACCAGGTCAGTCTGCAGCTTCGGCGCATGAACGAGTACAACCTGTTTGCTAGGCAGCTCCTTCAGCATTTGCCGCACATCTGATAATCCCTGATGCACCTTATAAATCAAATGCCGAGCTACACAGCTGTTATTTTGATCCACACGTTCCAACAGATATTTGCCAAAAGAACCATGTGGAGCATGCCCGGTCAATATAACACTGTTGCTGATTCTTTCTCCGCTATCATTACCCTCCCCCATGTTGCGGTTATCCGATAGATACTGATAGTACCAGCGCGCCTGTGGGGAATCCATCATGCCGTCTCTTGTTATGATAATAGCCGTTGGGTTCTGTTCCAGCAGACTCACTCGTTCCGCAGCATCACGAGGCACGAAGACCCTGTCACTGTTTAGCACATGTTTTATTCGCGCTAGAGCTTCCGGACGCAGCCATTCTTTCCAGCGGTTTAACTGTTTCAATCCCTGCCATATGTCGTGCTCTACAATCATTGCCTGTTCAGGGAATTGCTCACTAGCCCATACAATCAAGTCCTGTCCTCTGCCAAAGGCAGGCACCGGCAACAACACATGGCCACCAGACCATAATATCCGCTCCATCTCGACCCTCAGCCGCTCCAGCTTAACAGGCTGCGGGTCTATATCCATGCCATACGCATTGTCCATAATGGATATGTCCGCTAGATTGGGCTCTGACTTCCATTCAGGCAGGTCATGCAGCCCCTCCCCAACACCCAAGTCTGGCGCATCGGCAGCAAGAAGCTCAGATTCGCGGCTGTAATCTCCAGAAAAAAACAACCGCTTCCCTTCCATTTCTACCACATACCATACTGCACCAGCCAAATGTCCACTGCGTCCCCACATGATTCTCATACTCGGACAAGCCTCAAGCCATTCTCCTGCTGGCGCCTCATCTTCTAGATAGCGATAAGCAATGGATTGGATGTTCTGTTCGTCGTATGGTAGTTCTGCTCCTCTTGATTCAACATAAGTATGCCAGGAGCGAAAATAGGAGCCTAACTGCTCAGCAGTGGCCTTGGTCGTCCAGACCTCCCCCTGGTATCCATACTTGTACAGTAGGGGGAGTGCCATGGAATGATCCTCATGTGCATGAGACAGCAATACAGCGGTCAGTCTCTCCGCCACCTGCGGTGGGAAAACCGGATATTGTCCGGTTCCTTCCTTTTTCACGCCACAATCCAGCATGACGCGATGCTGTTTTCCTTCAAAAACATAGCAGGAACGGCCATGTTCGCCCGCCCCTCCCCAAATCCTAAGCTTAGTCATGATTATTTCCACTTTCTTCGCGAGTTTAAGCTTTCCATTAAGATCAGTAGCAACGTGGTCATTCCGACCGATATGACAGCCATCGCCATCCCAAGCGACACCTGTCCCTGTTCAAATTGTGCAAATATGTAGGTTGCTGACGTCTGAACGGATGGTGGCAAAATCAGTAATGATCCTACCAATTCGCGTGAAGCAATGGTAAATGTCAACATCCAACCAGCGAGCATTCCCGGTACAATCAGCGGCAGTACAATCCGGCGGAATATATAAGACAGTCGCCCGCCAAATACCTGCCCCGCCTGAAAAAGGCCAGCGTCCACCTGTGTAAAGGCGCTTTTGACATACTGCACAGTATAAGGAACAAACAAGATAACATACGTCAGAATGACCATGCCGTATGTGTTATACAATGGAATCGGCATCCATGGTGAGTTCCACCACAAAATCAGGCCCACCACCATAACAATTCCCGGCACCGTATTCGGAAGCAAACTAAATGCATCAACCGTCCGTTGGATTCTTGTGCGTGAGCCGCCAATGACAAGTGCAAACCAAGTGCCCAGCACCACAGCAAGCGTCGATGCGCCCAAAGAGAGAAATACGCTGTTCAGGAGCGCCTCCATACTCTCTGATCCCCAAGACAGCAGTTCCTTGTAAGAGTCGAGCGTCAAATTATCCCAGGCAAGTCCCATTCCCCTCAGCTTCATCGTCGAGGCTGAAAGAATTGAAAAATAAGGAATGCCAATGGACGCAATGAGCAACAATAGAATGAATGCAACACTCAGCCCCGTAGTCCAACCGGATATACGAAGACGGGACGGACGCGAACCTTTACCACCTACCAGCCTATACGTAAACTTCCGGTTGATCACCGACTGCGCATACCACATGAGCAGGCAGGCGGTTAACAGCACAGAGGCCATCGACGTCGCTTTGCTAAAATCTATGGGCCAGCTAGAAATGTATTTGTGGATTTCTGAAGTCATGACCTCATACCCGATACGTCGCCCAAAGGTAGCGGGGGTGCCAAACTCGGCAATCGTTTTAACGAAAATGAGCAGCGCGCCCATTCCGTAAGCCGAAAGCAGCAGCGGTAAAATGATTCGACGGAATCTGTACAGAAAGCCGCCGCCCATTACGGCACCCGCCTCCTCCAGACTCCCGCCAATCCTCACCAGCGCCCCGCGCAGCAGCAGGTACAGGAATGGAAATAGATGTAGGCTCATGATCATCACCATGCCACCAAGGCTAAAGAAGGATGGCGTTAAGAAATACAGGTCCGGGAACAACTGCTCCAGATATCCGTTTTTTTGCATAAACAGAATCCAGCCCATGGACCCGATATAGGGCGGGGTCATAAACGGAATTAGCAGCACGACATCCAACCAGCGCCAGTGCGCAAGACGAGTGTTGGACATGATCCAGGCTAGCGGAAGTGCAAGTACCGTTGTTCCTGCAATCACACAGATACCTAGCCAAATCGAGCTGAATAGCACTCCCGCAAATGGTGAAGCAGCTAACGTTCGAAAAGGTGCATCCCACTGAAATTCTTCATCAACATACACACTTTGGATAAAGATTTGCAGCAACGGCATCACAATCAAGAAAAGAAGCGCGATCAGAGCCAGCGTCAGACACCACGCTCTGATGTGTTTAACGGATAAGCCTCCCATCGGCTTATTTGAACATTTGCGTGAACTTCTCTGTCACGTCTGATCCATGTTCGCCCATCCATTCCCAATTGGTTTTCAGCAATGGGATCTCGTCCAGATTGGCACGCTTGTCAGCTTTGATATCCGTGCGGCCCGGGAGTAAGGAGGCATCCGCTACTAGTTTCTGTGCGTCGTCCGACAACAGATAGTCAATAAATGCCTTGGCATTCTGCTCATGCTGCGTTGACTTGAGAATTGCAGCAGGACGTGGGCTGATGACGGTTCCCTCTGTTGGATAGACGATGTCAATCGGCTCGCCTTTGGCTTTAGCCTTGTAGGTCATGTAATCGACCGCAGCAACGACTATACCTTTAGCTCCGGTAATCACGGGGTCCAGCGCTTCCTGATTGGCACCAGCCATGGCCACACCGTTTGCCTTGTACTGCTCAAACAACGTCCAGCCTCCATCGCCCTTGGCGCTCAGATAGCCTGTCATAAAGTCCAATGCTGAGCCGGACAGTGATGGGTCGGGGATGTTAACCTGATCCTTGTACTCAGGCTTCGCTAAATCGGCCCATGAAGTTGGTGGTGTTTTCACCAGCTTTGTGTTATACGCAATGCCCAGAGCAGAAGCACTGGTACTGAAGTAGTTGCCCTCCTTATCGGACCAGTCTGGATTTAGCTTGTCCGCGTTTTTGGCATCCGGGTAAGGCAGTGTTAGTCCTTCCTTTTTCAAGCCTTGTACAGACGGAAGCGATGCCAGCACAACCACGTCCGCTACCGGATTCGTCTTCTCGGCTTCCATACGGGCCAAAATTTTTCCTGTCGTTCCCTGAAACAACTCTACCTTCACTCCGCTCTGCGCCTCATATCCTGCTATCAGCTTTTTCGCCAGTCCATCCGGGCCTGCGCTGTAGACCACCAACTTCTGATCGGTGGATGCCGCCTCCGCTTGTCCTGCTGATCCATTAGCTGGCGCCCCATCCTTGGTTGGCGTTGCTGTTCCGCAACCCGCCACAGCGAGTCCAAAAGTCAAGGTTAATGCGAGCATCGTCCCTTTTTTCCATCCTGTACGAAAAACATGCCTATTCATCATCTTATATATACCCCTTTTCCTTATGCTTCAAGTTGGTGGATGTGTTGCGGTGATACCCAAATGTGCATTTTTTCGCCAATCGGCAAGCGGGTGGAGTGATATGCAGTCCATTGCTCACCGTTCTCGGCTAGTATACGAATTTCATAACGATCGCCGACATAGCTGACATGCAGGATCTCTACTGTAAAAGCGTGCTGATCCGCTTGCTCCTGTTCCCAACGGACATGTTCAGGACGAAACAGTGTCCGTTCCAACTCCAGCCAGTTGGATTTGCCGATAAACCTCGCCACCTCTGGATGAGCTGGGCAACCGTAGATCACCTCTGGTGTTCCGGTCTGCAAAATATGTCCATTTTTCATAACAACCACTTCATCAGACATGGACATGGCCTCGATCTGATCATGGGTGACATATAGGGCGGTCAGCCCCAGATCGCGCACAAGCGACAACATCTCAATGCGCATCTCCTCCCGTAGCACCGCATCCAGCGCACTGAGAGGCTCGTCGAACAACACCAGTCGAGGCCGGATAGCAACCGCTCTTGCGAAGGCAACCCGCTGCTGCTGACCACCGGACAGCTGATGAGGATACCGATCCTCCATCCCTGACAATCTGACCATGTCGAGCGCCTCCAGCACCACTGTCCGCAGTTCCTTGTCTCGGGCGCTGGCAAACCCTTTCCCCCGCTTGCCCGCACGCAGGCCGAAGGCCACATTTTCAAACACCGTCATATGCGGCCACAGAGCGAAATCCTGAAAGACCATACCAAAGTGGCGGAGATGTGCGGGAATATCCTTTTTGCGTTCAGCCGAAAAAAGAATTTCCTCTCCCATCGTGATTGTGCCGGTATCCGGTGTCTCCAGACCAGCAATCAAGCGCAAGAGCGTTGTTTTCCCACATCCGGACGGTCCGAGCAGTGTTGTGAATTTACCCCGTCGTACGACCAGATTCGTCTCATGCAGCGCTGTTATTTGGCTGAAGGTTTTACTTAATCCGTGAATATATAGATCCTGATTCATCGCATTACCTGCCTGTTCTTCTGACTGACCCCAGTGTAAAACTTGAATTCGCAAGCTGTGTTATTGGAAAGTTAAAACAAAATTAATTATTTCAATGAATTGTGTTAACACTCATAGATTTAATCTATATAGAGGGGATTGATGCTGCTACCCATACAAATAGGCATGATTGTTCGATTAACCTGAAAGCGAGGCATTCTAAGTGAATTTAAGTCTTCTAAAGTTACATATTGTAGAACTGCTGAATAAGCACCATAAAATTACCACGGTCGCCGAGCTTCTTGGCCTAAAGCAACCCACTGTTACTTTTCATATGAAAAATCTGGAGCGTGAATTCGGCGTAAAGCTGTTTGACACACGCATGGGCAAAATCATCCTGACGGATGCTGGAAATGCGCTACTGCACTATGCCAGCAAAATTAATGCACTGGCTGCTGAAGCTGAGCGAGTCGTCCGCGAGTTCGATACGCTCCAGCGGGGAAGCATACGTATTGGCGCAAGCTATGTACCCGCTACCTACTTGCTTCCTGCTGTGTTGCACCGCTTTGCCCGTGAGCATCCGGGCATTCACATCGCCTTGTCTGTGAAAACTGCGCCCGTGATCAAGGACATGCTCGCTCGTCACGAAATTGATCTTGGCATCATTTCGGCAGAGCCGTTTCAATCCCCAACGCTACTCTCAGAATCCTTGGGCGAAGATGAACTGATGCTCATCTGCTCACCCACTCATCCGCTCGCCAACGAAACCGATTTGACACCCGAGCTTATCGCTTCTTCCTCCTTCGTATTACATGGCAAGGATTCCAGCACACGCCACGTGACCGACAAATGGCTGGAGCGTGGGAGTCGGCGACTTCCCTCCTATCTGGAGTTGGATTCACTGGAAGCCATCAAACATGCGGTTATGCTGGGAGAACACATCTCCTTTGTCTCTCGCATTGCCGTTCAGTCAGAGGTTGAGCGGGGCTTACTGGTTGTAAGACCTATTCCGGGGCAGTCTGTTGAGCGGTATATTTATATGGTCAGCAACAAAGACCGCCATCGCTCGGCGCTCATTCACAGATTCACCGAATATTTATCATGGAACCAAGATTAAATCTTACCTGTCATATAGAAATTATGTCTTTTTTTTACCGGAGCACCCTCTTGCTTTGACATACGACTGACAATACACCCGTAAAGTGTAGCGTGTAACCTATTCAGACGAACAGGAGAGGATGAAATGAAAACAGGCCTTCGTATCACCCAATTGATGTCGGTAGTAACTCTGAGTGCAGTACTGCTCGTAACAGGATGGAAAGGAGCAGAACCGGTACAAGCTGCCGCCAATGCCACACCAAGCTATGAGGTGAAGCTACTACTGGATACGGCTCAGGTGCTCAATGCGGATGGCTCATTAAAAAGTGGCATCGTGAACGAGTTTCAAATTAGCGACGATGCACAACGATTGAGCGTCGAGTATTTTGATACAAATTCATTGCAATTAAATGACGAGGGCTGGAACGTGAGGTTTCGCAAAAAAGAGGACAAAAAAAATTATGAATTAACCTACAAAAAGCGCTATACGGTCACAAATGGAAATATCGACGCGGCGCTCACCCAAGCGAATAAAGAAGGGTTCAGCGCATCTGATGATAATTATGAGGCTGAGGTGGATTGGGGATACAGCAAGCAAACACTAAGTTTTTCCAATGATAAAAAAACAAACGCCTCCAAAGGATTGGCTCTGCCTTCCCCAGATCAAGCATTAAAGCAACTACAGGATAATCTTCCGGGCAAGCTGCAAAACTGGAAATCCAGCAACTGGGGCAAGAAAACTCTGGCAGACTCCAGAGTACGCGGTCCGGTACAGGTCAGCAAATATGAAGGTAGCTTTCAGGGACTGGATACCGACGTTGAAATATGGCCTATTCGCAGCGCAAACGGATCAGGTACAGAAAATATTATCGAAATCTCCTTCAAAACCTCGGATTACAGTGTTGCCGCCAGCAACCGCACCAAGCTGATGAACCTGTTGCAATCCAAAGGATGGCTGGTTCCCGCCGATTCCCTGAAAACGAATTTGGTACTGGAACGCTACTAAGCTAATCCAACATAAAAAGGAACCGAGGCGCCAACCTGTTGAGAGTGGCGCCTCGGTTCCTTTTATTATTATTTATATGACTACAAGGTCATGATGTTAAAGTTGCTTGCTTACATACGTTCCGGTGCAGACACGCCCACTAGCTTCAGTACGTTGGCAATGGTCGTGCGCACCGCACCAAACAACGCCAAGCGTGCCTGCGTTTGAGCGGCATCCTCTGTAATGACGCGCTCTGCCTTATAGTAGCTGTGGAACAATGAAGCCAGCTCGTAGACATAGCGAATCATACGGTGTGGTGCAAAGTTTGCAGCCGCCACCGATACTTCCTCCGGCAGCTCGCCGATTTTGCGGAGCAAATCGTATTCATGCTCAGCCGTCAGCTTGGACAAGTCAACTTCTGCCAACGGCAGCACAGCAATCCCCTGCTCTTCAGCTTGACGATATACGCTGCATGCACGTGCGTGCGCATATTGTACGTAGAATACTGGATTCTCATTGGAAGTGGAAATCGCCAAATCCATGTCAAAATCCAGGTGCGAATCCATGCTGCGCATAGTGAAGAAGTAACGGATCGCGTCTACACCCACTTCTTCCATCAGATCTTCCATCGTCACGGCCTTGCCAGTACGTTTGGACATTTTTACTTTTTCCCCATTTTGGAACAAGCTGACCATTTGGGCAATCAACACTTTAAGCTTATCCGGGTCATTACCCAGTGCTTCCATTGCTGCCTTCATCCGTGGAATATAGCCATGGTGATCCGCTCCCCAAATGTTGATGATCGTGTCATACCCACGAGCATATTTATCGCGATGGTAAGCGATATCCGGGGTCAGGTACGTATATGTACCGTCATTTTTGATCAAGACACGGTCTTTATCGTCGCCGTACTTGGTCGTATTCAGCCATGTAGCTCCGTCCTTCTCGTAAATCTCTTCACGGTCACGCAGCTCATTCAGCGCTTTAAGCACTTCACCATTTTCATACAGCGACGTTTCGCTGAACCAGGAGTCAAAAGGTACACGGAACAGCTCCAGATCACGCTTAATCTTGTTTAGTTCCTTTTCCAGACCGTAGTCACGGAAATAAGCAGCACGATCTCCCGGTTCCATGGACAACAGAGAATCGCCCTTTTCGGCCACCAGTTCCTTGGCAAACCCGATGATATCCTCACCATGGTAACCATCCTCCGGCATCTCCGCAGGCTGTCCCAGCTCCTGCAAATAACGCGCTTCAATAGAGCGGCTCATGTTGTAAATCTGGTTGCCCGCATCATTAATGTAGTATTCACGAGTTACTTTGTATCCGGCAAAATCAAGCACGTTGCAGAGAGCATCCCCTACGGCTGCACCACGTGCATGACCTAAGTGAAGGCTACCTGTCGGATTGGCGCTGACAAACTCGATTTGTACTTTTTTGCCTTCACCTTCCTGTATACGCCCGTAATCTGCCCCCTGCTCCTGCACTTGTCCAATGACTGCATACAGGTAGCTCTTGTTCAGGCGAAAGTTAATAAAGCCCGGTCCAGCGATTTCCGCACTTTCAATAGAAGCGGAAGCTAAATCCATATTCGCGATCAAATCTTCAGCGATTTGCCGTGGGTTCTTCTTCGCAATGCGGGTGAGCTGCATCGCAGCGTTGGTAGCCAAATCACCGTGTGACTTGTCCTTTGGTACCTCCAGCGTAATGGTCGGTAGCTCTTCGCGGCTCACGATTCCAGTAGCCAGCACCGCCGCCTCGATTGCTGAAGTCACCTTTTGATTAATAAGTTCCAGTGGATTGCTTGTCATGATTATTGCTCCTCCTGTATATGCAAACTGATGGCAAAATGCCCCGAGAAATCCTCAAATACGTACAGATCATAGGTCCAGCTCACATGTCCGGTGAAACCATCCATCCGAATATCGAGCTTCTGCGTATGCGCAGACATGTTCAGGTTTAAATAAGGCGAGCGGTAAAATCCAGGCAACCTGCGTCCCAGCGCAAACGACTGCTCTGATTGTACCTCACCGTGACGAATCAGCTTTAGCTCATCCGATCCGATTTTGACTGTGTTCCGTGTCGTACCGCCCTCAGGACTTTCTTGCGGCTCATCGTACCTTATATATAGATGCTTCCCACGCACGATCGCTTCTCCGGGAAGTTCCTGTACCACATCTTCTCCGTCATGATGACTATGAAGACGGATTCGGACCTTTGCATTATGTGGCATGTATTCAAACTCCATTCTATTGCTATCCTACTGTACTACTATATCCAGTTCCCGATTGCAATTCAAATGAGTTTTTACAAAAAGATGCTTTCATCCAAAAAATTTAGCTACCTTAAGTCAGCTCCATCAGATGCTTGGCTAAAACTTTCAATGAATCGAGAGGCTAGAGAAGACATGTATTTATCCTTCATCCAGACAGCCGCCACACGTGTATGCAATTCTTCACACATAATTTCCTTAACGATTAACTGGTTATTGCTTCCGAGTGACAACGCAGACCGCGAAATCATACCGATCCCCAGCCCTTCATTAGCCCAATGAAGCGTGGTGCGAGCATCATCGTTTTTGCAGAAGATATTCGGCTCAAAGCCATGCTTTATACAGGTATCGTGGATCAATTGTTCAAAGCGGCGATATACGATGAGCGGCCTGTTTTTCAAGCCAGACAACGGGATGGTCTTCTGTTCGGGGTTCCAGTCATGTTCTTCTGTCATCACTGCGATCATCGGTTCGGAGGACGCATATCTGCACCCTAAATCAGTGGTATTAAAAGGGGTTCTGACGATACCGACCTCGACAATTCCTTTGTTCAAAAGATCGAGAATCCTAAAGGTATTTCCCTCATGAATTTCAAATTTTACACCCGCATAGGTTTTATGAAATTCGGAAAGCCTGTCTTTCATTAGGGCTGCGCCGGAAGAGGAGACCGTTCCAATGGTAAGCGTACCCTTCATCCCCAAGGCAAAATCATTAATTTCTCTCGTTGTGGCATCTGTCAGCTCCAGAATCTGCTTGGCCCTATTCTGTAAAATGATGCCGGCCTCCGTCAACTGGATGCTTCGCGAGCCTCGATGCACGAGCTTTACACCAAGCTCTTCCTCCAGTTGCATGAGCTGCTGACTTAAGGGAGGCTGTGCGATTTGCAGCTTTTTGGCTGCCGCTGTAATCTGTCCGGCCTCTGCGATCGCCAAAAAATACTTGAGATGTCTCAATTCCATCATTATGGCCCTCCGGTACTGATATATGTAAAACCTATACCTCTAATATATATTAAATATTATTCATATGGTTGGGGATATGACATAATCAAATTCAGATATGCTATTGCGGCATGAGGCTATATACATTATTTAGGTTAGGTGATGGTTTATTTGCTGAAATTTGCTGTTTTTTTGAAACCCTATAAAAAGGAAACGATTCTTGGGCCTCTATTTAAACTGATTGAGGCCATCTTGGAACTATTGCTGCCCACTATGGTTGCCTTAATGATCAATCATGGTGTAGGTAAAGGAGACACCCATTATGTTTGGCAGATGGGTCTTTTGATGTTACTCATGACTATACTGGGCTTTGGCAGTTCATTAGTGTGTCAGTTTTACGCAGCCCGTGCCTCCCAAGGATTCGGGACTACGCTGCGCAATACGATGTTTAAACATATTTCATCGTTTTCTTATGCTGATCTCGATAAGTTCGGTACGCCCTCGCTCATCAACCGGATTACGAATGATGTCAATCAACTCCAAACGGCTGTAGCGATGCTGATTCGTCTGGTCATTCGTGCTCCTTTTATTTGTATCGGGGCTATTATCATGTCCATGATCCTGGATTTCCGCCTGGCTTTGGTGCTGTTGGCGGCTACACCGGTTCTAGCTTTGATCCTGTATGTGGTCATTACGAAGGCTTCACCACTGTATCGTCGGTATCAAAAAAAACTCGATAAAATCGCTCTGGTACTTAGCGAAAATCTTACAGGCGTACGGGTCATACGCGCATTTGCCAAAAGAGGCGCTGAGCGAGTTAAATTCAAGGCCGCTTCGGATGACCTGACTCAGACCGCTATTCGTGTCGGACGTATTTCTGCTTTGCTAAGCCCTGCCACCTTGCTGGTGGTAAACGGAGCTATTATTGCAATCCTGTGGATCGGCGGCATCCATATCCAATATGGATCACTTACACAAGGGGAGATTATTGCCTTTATTAATTACATTACGCAAATTTTATTAGCTCTGATTGTGGTGACCAATTTAATTATTTTGTTCACCAAGGCTGCCACTTCAGCAGCGCGGATTCAGGAGGTCCTAGACACGCAAGCTTCGATTTCCGACACTGCTGCTACTTCTACATCTATAGACAGGGAGGGAACAAGTGGGCATGGCGCTGTACCAGCCATCTCTTTTGATCATGTTTCCTTTGGATACAATAAGACAGGACAACTGGCACTTAGTGATGTAGTCGTAAACATCTATCCCGGTGAGACGGTCGGCATCATCGGAGGGACAGGTTCGGGGAAATCCACTTTTGTGAATCTCATTCCCCGTTTCTATGATGCGGTAGAGGGTCGTGTGCAGGTTGACGGCATCGACGTTCGGCAGTATAAGCTTGAGCAATTGCGGCAGAAAATCGGTATTGTTCCTCAGAAGGCGCTGCTGTTCACTGGGACGATAGCGGATAATATCCGTTGGGGACATGAACACGCCACCGACGAGGAAGTCGCTCAAGCCGCAGCAATCGCGCAAGCGGATGAATTTATTTCTAACTTGCCGGAAAAATTCGATGCCCCGATCACCCGAGGAGGACTTAATCTATCGGGAGGACAAAAACAGCGACTTACCATTGCCAGAGCTATTGTAGGCAATCCGGAAATTCTGATTTTGGACGATTCCTCAAGCGCACTTGATTTTGCAACCGATGCCGCTCTCCGTAAATCGCTACGGGAAAATAGCACCCGCATGACTGTCCTACTGGTCTCGCAACGAGTAAGCAGTGTACAGCATGCCGATAAAATCATTGTATTTGATGAAGGCCGGATTGTCGGAATCGGCACACATGATCAGTTGATGAGCAGCTCGGAGGTATATCAGGAAATTAATCGCTCCCAGCTCTCAACGCAGGAGGTGGACCAATGAGTGGCAAGGAAACCTGGAGAAGATTGTTAACCTATGTCGGTCAATATAAAACAACAACATTTTGGGTCATCGTCAGTGCGATTCTCAGCGTGCTTGCCAGTCTGATCGGACCCTACATGATTGGTCAAGCTATCGACCACATGGTGAATAAGGGAGCAGTGGATTTTAAAGGTATTGTACAGATTCTAGCTGGATTAGGCATTGTATATGTTGTAGGCAGTCTGTTTAGCTGGCTGCTCACGTATTTGACGAACCGTATTGCTTTTCAGACCGTAAATGATATGCGGCGGAAGTTATTTGATCATTTTAATATCCTTCCGTTAAGCTTTCATGACACTCATCCGCAAGGAGACAGCATTAGCCGTTTTGTGAACGATATGGATGCTGTGTCGGATGGATTGCTGCAAGGCTTTTCCACCTTGATTACCGGGATTATTACGATTATAGGCTCCATTGTACTCATGCTGTATATCAGTCCGATCATGACGTTGGTCGTATTGGTGTCTGCCCCGATCACATACGGTGTGGCACGGTTCATTACGACAAGGTCACAGCGTATGTTCCGCGAACAGGCCAAAATTTTAGGAAGCCTGAACGGTTACGTAGAAGAAATGATTGACGGACAACGGGTAGTTACTGCTTTTCATTATGAAAACCGCTCGCTTGAGGAATTTTCCGCCAGAAACGAACAATTGTATCAAGCCGGGGTGAAATCACAGTTTTACGGATCATTGTCCAACCCCTCCACCCGATTGGTGAACAACATGACTTTTTCAGTCACCGCCATGATTGGTTGTATCTCCATCATTTTGGGTGGGATCTCGGTAGGTGGATTGTCGAGCTTTCTGATTTATACCAATTTGTTCGCCAAGCCCTTTAATGAAATTACGGGTGTTCTCACCCAGTTCCAGGCAGCCACGGCTTCTGCTCAGCGCATATTTGCGATTTTGGACTCACCGCCAGAGCAGCCGGAAAAATCGAACGCCGTACAGCTGGAGCGCAGCAAAGGCACGATTCTTTTTGATCATGTCAAATTCTCCTATAACCCGGAACGTACGCTCATTACGAACTTTAGTTTAGAAGTTAAGCCAGGCACTCGTGTGGCCATTGTCGGGCAGACCGGAGCTGGCAAAACCACACTCGTCAATCTGCTCATGCGGTTTTACGATGTAGACAGCGGCTCGATATCCATCGACGGGGTGAATATCAACGACATGAGCCGGGACAGCCTGCGGACTAACTTTGGTATGGTGCTTCAAGATACATGGCTGTTCAGCGGAACCATTCGGGACAATATCGCTTACGGGAAGCCGGAAGCCACGGACGAAGAAGTCATCGCGGCTGCAACAGCTGCCAATGCGCATAGCTTCATCAAGCGACTGCCTCATGGCTACGATACGGTCATCAGCGGGTCAGGCGACAGCCTGTCGCAAGGCCAAAAACAGCTGCTTACCATCGCGAGGGTAATCCTCGTCGATCCACCTATGCTGATCCTGGATGAAGCGACCAGTAGCATAGACACTCTGACAGAAGCGCGTATCCAAAAAGCATTTATGAAAATGATTGCCGGACGCACCAGCTTTGTGATCGCCCACAGACTATCGACCATCCGCGAAGCGGATTTGATTCTATACATGAAAAACGGCGATGTCGTCGAAAGTGGTACCCATGAGGGGCTGCTTGCCAGCGGCGGCCATTATGCCTCGCTCTATAACAGCCAGTTTACTACGGCTTAAAAGGCTGACCGGATACGGTCGCATCAGTAAGGTCAACGTTCTTAAAAAAAGTCGGTTGCTTTTTAAGCAATTGGCTTTTTTATTTTTCTTTGATAAATCCCCCCCTATATTATATAATAAAACGAGAACAAACGTTCCGTTTCATCTAAACCTTATGGTTTGTATAGCCAACATCATGCATGGGTTTCAGTTGGGAGGCTGAATATGGATATTAATGAATTTCAAAAGTGGGTCAAGCAATATTATCAAGAGAGGAACTGGTCTGATTTAGATATCTTCGTCCGAATTGGTTTCTTGGCAGAGGAAACCGGGGAGGTTGCGAGAGCTATTCGCGCCCTGGAGATCGGCAGAGACCGGCCTGATGAGATCGATGGTTCATTCGAGGAGAACAGGGAGCATTTAACTGAAGAACTTGGAGACGTACTGGGTAATCTCATCGTGATCGCCAACAAGTATGACATCACCTTGGAGGATATATTTCGAACACACCAGCAAAAACTTGCAAAAAGATATACATAAAGGAGAATCTCATATGAAAAGCATTGCTGTTTTTTGCGGTTCCAGTAATGGAGCGTCTGAGATTTATCGAGAGCATGCTGTTGCTCTGGGCAAGGCACTTGCCGAACAGGAAATAAGCCTGATTTATGGAGGAGCAAGTGTTGGTTTAATGGGTGCAGTGGCTGACGCGGCACTTCATGCAGGAGGTCACGTCATCGGTGTACTCCCTCACTTTTTGCAAAGCCGTGAAATTGCACATAATGGCCTGAGCGAATTAATCATTGTTGATTCCATGCACGAACGAAAATCTAAAATGGCAGAGATTGCGGACGGATTCATTGTTTTACCAGGTGGCCCAGGTACAATGGAAGAATACTTTGAAATTTTCACATGGGCGCAATTAGGCTTGCATGAAAAGCCATGCGGTCTTTTAAATATTAACCATTATTACGATCCTCTTATTTCCTTGTTTAATCGTATGGTTGAGGAACAATTTATGCAGGAAAAATATCGTGCGTTGGTAATTACGGATACTACTTCGCAAGGAATCCTACAGCAATTTACAAATTACACTCCTCCTGCCGTCAAAACATATCTCACGAGCAAACGGACCTGACATTAGGAATGGCACGTATTGCTCAACAGACATACCATTTAATTTAATATGATATGAAAGGAACACCACCGTCAACGTTATTCCAGTGGTGTTCCTGTAAAATTGAACTCATCCAATGAATGCTGTCACGCCTAACGGGAACCCCAATTTTAAATCCCAGCGCCCGTAGCGGTTGGTTGGTCCATTTGCTCACTTTCCTGAAAATCCCTGCGGTAGAACCAGCCGATCAGAACAGCAACGGTAGTCATGGCCGCAGCCAACAAATACACCTGCACCATACCGAAACGGTCTGCATACCAGCCCATGAATAACAAAGACAGACCGAAAGCGAGATTTGTAAGCACATCAATTCCCGCCATCACTTTGGGCAGCTGGGCTGCCGGTGCACTGGTTTGCAGCAAGGTGCGGCGAATGATACCAGCCATCTGAACAGGTAAGCCTGATACAGCAAAAAGAATAAGCGCAGCAGCGGGGATGGTATTCAGCGCAAATACAATGGTAATCAGTACATACACCAGCAATGCTCCGAGCATGTACAAAAAGCTGTTCTTTTGCAATCGCTTGACCAAGCCAACGACAATCAATCCACCCAAAATCGTGCCCGAGAAAAAGGACGCATTCATAAAGCCCCACCAGCTCGCATCCCGATGCAGCACTTGGCTGACGTACGCCAGAATAAATACCCCAAGCCAGGAGACTCCCCCGATACTATCCACGCTATCGACGATCATCAGAGAACGAATACGACGGTTGTGCCAAATGATTGTCCAGCCTTCCCCAAGCTCTTTCCAATGGGAGCCTTTTTCCTTTGCCTTTGCAGGCTCTACTGCATTTGTCGAGGAATCTGAAGCTTCAAGACTTAATTCCTTCTGATCCAGCGGATCACGAATGAAGGACGTGACAGTTACAGCCACGAGATAACAACAGGATGCAATCACAAGCGTATTCAGGGAACCCAGCCAAGCCACAATAATTCCGCTCAGCGCCCAGCCTGCACACCTGACCACCTGATCACTGACCGCCACCATGCCGTTGGCACGCATTAGCCCTTCACCCGTAGCCAAACGGGGTACAAGCGCATTACGCGCAGGATTGGTCCAGCCATCCAGAAAAGACATACCGAACACCATCACAAAAATAAATAGAAACGACCTCTGCTCAGGTACGATCCACAAATAAAGCAGCAGTAGCGTAAAAATGACAAACTGACCAAACTGGGAAAATAGCAACACGCGTGTTAGCCGAAATCGGCCGAGGACGATTGGTGCAACGAGCCCACTAAGCACTTGGGCAGACAATCGGAACAGCGGGATTAGAATAGTCGTCATTAAGGAATTACTTGAGCTGAACACCAATACCACTACACTCAACATGTAGATGATATCTGCTACGTTGGAGATCGTCTGGGACCCCCACAGGTAATAAAAAGAGCGTCTGATCAAAAAAGTTTCCCCCTCTTTGGTACATCGCCGATTTATGTATTTCCATAACCAAACCGTCCCTGTTGACATTACAAATCTGTTAAATGTCTGGTTTTTTGTATATTCTACACACACCCTTAAATTTCCTTCTTTTATCTTAAAAGGAAATTCAGTGTCCAGTATGCATCATGGCCATTTTTAAATCTTATTCAAGACAAAAAAGCGCCTATAGCGCTCCTTTCCGCCCAAAAACAGGCAATAAAGACCACTAAGACGCTTTTTCTTAAAATGTTTACTTCGTTAAATCCTCTACAAACTTAGGTAGTACAAACGCCGCTTTGTGCAAACGCGGACTATAATATCGGGTGTCCATCTCTGGAATTCGGTTTTCGTCTACTTCGAGCGGATCATACTTCTTACTACCCAACGTGAATGTCCATAGACCACTCGGATAGGTTGGAATGTTCGCACCATATACACGCACAATCGGGAAAATTTCCTTCACATCTTTGTTAACCTTCTGAATCAGATCTGCCTTGAACCAAGGATTATCCGTTTGTGCAACGAAAATACCGTCTTCCTTCAATGCTTCAAAAATACCTTGGTAAAACCCGCGCTCGAACAGCGGGGCTGCCGGACCTACGGGCTCCGTCGAATCGACCATAATGACGTCGTATTCATTTTTGTGTTCAATAATGTGCATGTATCCGTCATTGACCAGCACTTCTACATTAGGCTCGTCCAGCTTTCCTGCGATTTCAGGCAAATATTTCTTGGAATATTCTATCACCTTACCGTCGATCTCCACCAATACAGCCTTTTCCACTTCAGGGTGCTTGATGACCTCACGAATAACGCCGCCATCGCCACCGCCCACAACCAAAACCTTTTTCGGATTGGGATGTGTATTCAAAGCTGGATGTGCTACCATTTCGTGATACACAAATTCATCCTTAACCGTTGTCATCACCATGCCATCCAGAACAAGCATATTGCCGAATTCCTCTGTCTCGATCATAGCCAGATCCTGAAAATCTGTTTTCTCAGAGACGTAGGTTTGTTTGATTTTTGCTGTAATACCGAAAGAGGGAGTCTGCTTCTCCGTAAACCACAAGTCCATCATTCCAACCTTCTTTCTGATCAAAGTATGTGTCCGGCAATCCGGTAGCATAAACGTTGACTTTCCTTATATCAGTAACACGCAAACGCCAAGTTTGCTATATTTATTGTACCAAACACATTGGAATTTCACACTTTTTGCATTATAAGTGATACCTGAATGAGCTGCTAAAGCAATTTGGAGATTTAATCTTGTTTAAAATAGACACGTATGTGTATCTGATGAATAGACGCTTTCGGATTGACTATACTGAGAACATCAACTATGGAAGGAGGTGGCATGATGACCGATACGACCGGACGATCCCCCAAGCGTAAACCGCTTTGGCTTCGATTGTTTCAAGGACTGATGTCTCTCACGATCCTGACGGTCATCGCCGCCTGCATCCTGCTCGCCTATTTGTACACGACCAGCCTTCCGCTCGCGGATACGGATCGGAATTCACGTCTGCTCGATAGTCAGGGGCAAGTCATCGCCACTTTCTCTGCTGGAGGCAAAGAATCCATTCCGGTCCAGCTTGATCACATTTCACCCGATTTGATTGCAGCTACCCTGGCTGTGGAAGATCGGAAGTTTTACGATCATTTTGGCTTTGATTTCAAAGGTCTGGGCCGGGCGGTAATCGTTAATCTGACCCACTGGGATATGTCGCAAGGGGCCAGCACGCTGACTCAGCAGCTTGCACGCAATCTATACTTATCTCATGAGAAAACGTGGACGCGCAAGGCCAAGGAGGCCATCTATACTGCACAGCTTGAAATGAAGTACACCAAAAATGAGCTGCTACAAATGTATTTGAACGAAATTTACTATGGTCACGGCGCCTATGGCATTGAAGCAGCTTCGCAAATGTATTTCGGTAAATCCGCAAAGGATCTGGACTTGGCCGAAAGCGCCCTGTTAGCAGGTATTCCGAAAGGGCCGACCTACTATTCACCGTATAATCATATGAAAAATGCAAAGGATCGGCAGAAAATTGTTCTGGACTCCATGGCGCTTATCGGCAAAATTACACCGGCTGAAGCCACCAAGGCCTATGAGGAAATGTTAGCCCTGCGGCCCGAGAGCCAGCGTCGGACAGTGGAAACCGCTCCCTGGTTCCGCGATTACGTCCGCCAGTTGGTGACACATCAGCTCGGGATTAGCGAAGGGGTGCTTGAGCATGGCGGCCTGAGTATTTATACCACGCTGGACATGCACATGCAGCAAGCAGCCGAGGCGGCTGTAAACGAAGGCATGAAGAACAGCAACGGACTGGAAACCGCGTTAATCTCCATGGACCCGCGCAACGGACATGTCAAGGCCATGGTCGGCGGAACGAACTATGTCGGGAATCAATATAATCATGCGCTGGCCACAACCCGGCAGCCTGGCTCCTCCTTCAAGCCGATTATGTATCTAAGCGCACTGGATTCCGGCGAATTGACGAGTACGTCCAAGTTCGAAAGCCGACCGACGTTGTTCCACTACGATAACAACCGCAAGACCTATAAGCCCAAAAATTTTGGAGACAAATACTTGGGCGAAATAGATCTTCGGCGCGCAATTGCGGCGTCCGATAATATCTATGCCGTAAGCACCATTTTGAAGGTGGGAACGGATAAGGTCATGGACCTCGCCAGCAAAATGGGCATTACAAGCGAGCTCAAGCCCGTACCTTCGCTAGCGCTGGGTGTGTCGCCCGTCAGCCCGTTCGAGATGGCCTCGGCCTTCTCGGTCATCGGTAGCGGCGGGGAAAAGGTGGCTCCGGTGGCAGTGCTGCGCATCACCGATGCTGCCGGGCGGTCGCTGTACGAAGCGCCCCAAGCCGCGCCCGTGCAGGTGGTGAAGCCCGCCTCCGCCTACGTCCTCACACGCCTTATGGAAGGCGTGTTCGAGGAAGGCGGCACTGGCAACCGGGTCGCGAAGCTGATCAAGCGCCCGGTTGCCGGCAAGAGCGGCACGACCAACACCGATGCGTGGATGGTCGGCTTTACCCCCGAGCTGTCCACCGCTGTCTGGGTCGGCTATGACAAGGGCAAGGACATCAGCACACAGGATGCCCGACGGGCGGCTCCGATTTTTGCGCAATATACGGAGAAAGCGCTGGAGAATGTGCCACCCAAAATCTTTCCTATCCCTGACGGCGTAGTCAGCGCTTATATTGACCCGGCCAGCGGCAAGCTGGCTGCACCGGACAGCCCGGACAAGCGGCTGGAGGTATTCGTCAGCGGCACGGAGCCGAAGGAGACGCTATCGGGGCAAGATAACCAACCGGCATCCACACCAACTGACCAAGCGGAGCGACAAGCTGAAAAGAAATCGTGGTGGGGCAATTTTAAGCGTTGGTGGATGGATTAATAGCAAAAAAAGACTGGGGGAACGCGATGAGCGCTCTCTCAGTCTTTTTATTTTCGCATCACTTACCTCATATGCCCATTTACCTCTCTTGCCAGTGCCATCAGCCATCATCCCGTTAAACCCCGCTCTTCCCTAAAGTTGCGCTATTACCAATAACAGCTAAACGACTCAATACGGTTGAGGTCTACACCATAATAAAACCAAAAACGTCCACTCCACCGAAAACCCGCTACCGATGTTCTGCCTACAAAGACAGGGTACAGCCAAAAACGCTCTCCGTTCGTCAGCCATACAAACGTGTTGCGGAACAAACAACCGAAGATGGCTCCAGGGTCAACAGCATAGGCCGAAACCAGCGGCTTCGGTGGCGTAAATTGCGGTGGTGGAGAAGTGGGTGCTTGAGCTTGCTGCCCACCTTGCGGACCGAACGGCCCTTGCGGCGGCGGTGAGAACGGCTGTGGCGAAAATGATCCTGGGCCTGGTGGCGGACCTATCGGAGACGGGAACGAATCCTGCATATCAGGAAATTGTGGAATCGAAGGACTTGACGGCGTGAATGGACCCGGAATACCCGGTTGCGTTCCGAAAGGAACTTGTGGCAGTAAAGACATGTGTTTCACTCCTTGTGTCTAGGCTGATGTATCCTATGCGGGACACCAGCCCGCGGACTGGGCGAATCCCCATATCTCCGCCAAACTCCGCTATTTCGTCCTTTTACATCAAAAATTCTTATTTCCTGATACGATTAACTTCCTTTTTTGAACATGCTCCAGCTCAATTTCATGTATCATTTTAATCTCGACTCGTTTCCTGAGCTCATCATACTGTTCCAGCAGCCGATGCTTATACCCTAAATTGTCGTTCATCCAGCCTATCATAGAGTCATCCTTATGCTCTGTGGACCAGCTAAATAAATCGCTATAGAGCTGACCAAATGATTCCTCGTTACAGCGAGCGAACCGGATCGGTCGGGCTGTATAACTTAGTTTTAGTTCCAGCATCTCATACAACACTTCCAAACGGTACTCCAAGTCCTGTACACCTGCTTTGGACACATCACAGCTTTTTATATCCTGAATAAGCTCTCTAAAGGTCAACCCTACATGCTGCATAGCAATATAAGACCACACACAGCTTCCCGTAGCTGTTCCATGAGCCTCCCAAAGCGGATTCCACAAAATAGACCGAATCGTATCCCTTTGCTCCTCTCCAAATAAGGCAATTCCAGCAATAATTCCCGCATTACAGTCTACCGAGGCATGTTGCTCTCCCCAATGTACCAATCGCGGAATCATATCTTCAGTAGTACATTTGAAGCTTAGCAGAGGTAAGAATTCATTAAACAAATGCTGATCCAATACTTTTTCCAATTCAGCCGCCAGTTTCTCACGGTACGGTTCGCATGGAAGATGTACCAGTCCCAAACAGGCATCCACAGACACAGCTCCATACGATCCGTTCACCAAAGCGACAAGATCAGCAGCAGCCTCCACATAACCCAAATAACCTAGCACATACAGCACACCGTCAGGTATATGTTCTGGGGATGCCTGATTTCGCACATAACGCTCGTACATATCCTGCGCCAAAGTAACATCCCCGCATCTCATGATCGGCTGGAGGAGCAACCCCCTGATATAATGGTGGGGATCTTCTACAAAAAGCCTATATAACTCCCACGCATCCTCCACTGTCCCATATTGGGCAACCACATCCGTATAGGCGGAAATGATGCTGGCGTCCAGCTTCTTGCCTGAGCCGAACATATCCATAAGTCTTGCTGTCGCGTCCATCATCCTGTTTTCTCCTTTCACGTGTGTACGTCTTCATAAAGCAATTCTCTAATGCTGAATATTTCTATTAAAAAAGAGGAAAGATGTTACCATCTACGATCCAGTCTAGGGAGTTGATCTCATGCATGATTCCAATCCAAAAATTACAACATTTTTCATGTTCTCTGGTCAAGCAGAAGAAGCCATGCAATATTATACCTCTGTCTTTAAGCCGTCTGGTATCATGAGCATTTTCCATCAGGAAGATGGGACCGTGTTACATGCCGTATTCAACCTCAAAGGGCAAACCTTTATGGCTATAGACTATAACCATCAGGACAAACACCCTTTTACCCCAGCTCTATCGCTATTCGTCACTTGTGATTCGGAAGAAGAAATTCATCGTGTGTTTAGTCAGCTATCTCAGGAAGGCCGAGTTCTAATGCCCCTTGAAGCCTCGCCCGTAAGCCAACAATTTGGCTGGGTTGAAGACAAATACGGTGTTTCATGGCAATTAAATTTGGCAAAAGACTAAATTTCTTCTCTAAACGATCCAGCAGACTCTAGAAGTCTATAGAAAAACAATAGACCATGCTCCATCTTTTTTTGGTAATATTATATTTAATAGGTGCCAATAAAAGGATGTGTGTTTATTGTATAGTGCAAATTGTGAACAATGTTTTGGTTTATGCTGTGTAGCCTTGCCTTATGCTAAATCAGCCGATTTTGCTTTTAATAAGGACGGAGGAACCCCTTGTCAAAACCTAAATGCGGATTATCGTTGTAATATTCATAAGAACCTAAGAAATAACGGCTTGCGAGGCTGTACAGTATATGATTGCTTTGGAGCTGGCCAAAAAGTTTCCCAAGTTACATACAACGGAAAAAGCTGGCGAGACGATCCGGCAATAGCTGAGGAAATGTTCAATATATTTCCCATCATGCAACAGCTTCATGAAATGCTTTATTACCTAAATGAAGCCCTTAACTTAAAAGAAACTCATCCCATCTATACAGACTTACAAAAGGCTATGGCGAAAACCGAGCAGCTTACGAATCAAGATCCAAAATCTCTCATAAATCTTCATGTACCCACCCATAGGGCGTTAGTCAATGATTTACTTTTACAAACAAGTGAGTTAGTACGAGAAAAAGTTAAGAAAAACATAGAGCACAACAAATATAGTAAAAAAATCAGAAGTAGAGACCTTATCGGGGCTAATTTAAGAGGCGCTAATCTTAGAGGTACCAACCTGAGAGGAGTTTTACTGATTGCTGCTGATTTGCGAGAGGCTGACCTGAGAATGACAGACTTGATCGGTACGGATTTTAGAGATGCTGATTTAAGTGGGGCTAATCTGGAAGGAAGTATCTTTCTTACACAGGCGCAATTAAATTCGGCTAAGGGCAATTGTAAAACCAAACTGCCCCCTTCTCTAAGCATTCCATACCATTGGCTGCATTAGTTTTTTTCTAAGCAGTGGTTGTATATTCGAGTCGTGTTAGCGCACGACTTCTTTATTATTCTTACCTCAGTATATAGCTCATTTTATAACGTAAATACAGCTCTTATCTTCAAGAATTTTACTGATTACTCAGTTCTTTAATGTATATTGGGCAACAAAAAGCACCTTCCATTGGATCAGGTTCAAAAATCACGTCTTTATGACTGCATCAAGATTTAAATCCCCTTATTCTTCTTCGTTTGAAAATTCCTTCAATCTCTGACTTAAGGCTGCATACTGCTCTGCATTGGTGTCCGAAAAAGCCTCCTCCCGGTTGGAGTATACATCCTGATACTGTGGAGGGATTGAAAATTGAGACCTCGTAAAATCTACAATGTCCTCACCAATACGGTTGTAATAGTGCCAACCACTATCCAGCCATGTTTTCAAAATATCGCCGCCAAGCCTGTCCTGAACGACGAGTGCTGTGACACCACATTGCCCAGACGCGGGGTTATTTGCTGTCCATTTAGAGCTAGACTCCAAAGACCAAGCTCGAAACAACGCCTTTTCTAATTCTAAAAAACGGTTTGCCTTCAACATGCGCCTCCCCTTTCGATTCCATTCTGCACTTATGTGAACGTGCTTTATTTATTTCAACCCCACACTCTGTGAATCTTGGCTTCTGCTTCTTTCAGTTCTAGCAAATACACGTCGGGATTCGAAAGCTTTTTCCAGTCCTCAAACCCAAACTGCGGATCGTAATGTCGAATGAGAAGAGATAGTAAAGCTCCATGAGTTACAATGATAACCGTTTTTTCCGCCCGCTCTATAAGCTCCTGAACAAGCTGGATTCCTCGATCTACTGCTTCACGGGATGATTCCCCTCCCTCCAGCTTCAAGTCCTCGTCCAAATAGGTCTGTTCCAGCACGTCCAGCCAATGATCCAAATGCTCATGGCTAAGTACCCGTTCTTGAAGACGTACATCAGTATACACCTGCAACTGTTTCCGTTCAGCCAAGGGCTGAATGGTTCGCACGGCCCGTTTCCACGGGCTGGACACAATATATTCCACACCTACATTCTCCATAAAATCAACCAACTGCTCAGCTTGTCGGGTACCCTCATCGGTAAGTCGGGCATCTGGTTCCTGTCCTGTTGCTTGGGCATGTCTGACAAAATAAATTCTCTTCACGTCATCACTCCTAACTGTCACACAAATTTAAAATTCTACATATTTACAAATAATTATTTTTATGATATAGTATAGGTTTACATATTTATGTTTAATGATACGATTCCTTTGTATTACATCAACTCTTATGGGAGGGATTCGATGCAATTAGACAAGGGAATACACATGCTCCAGGTTTCTGCTAACATTATGGGAAGTATAGAGAGTATTCACCCGACTTTAGTGTGGGACGAAGATAACATGATTTTAGTTGATACGGCTTACCCCGGGCAACTCTCACTTTTACATGAGGCTATTCTAGACACCGGATTAGCAATCCATAAACTTACCTCTATATTAATAACACACCAGGACCTTGACCATATCGGCAGTTTAGCAGATATAGTCCGAGCCTCTTCATCCCCAGTTCAAGTATTAGCCAGTTCTATCGAAAAGCCCTATATACAGGGGGAAAAACAGCTTATAAAGCTGACTCCAGAAGCAATAGATCAAGCTGTAAGCTCCATGCCCGAATCCGTTCCGGTAGAGTGGAGACACGCATTCCGGCGTACACTTGAAAATCCCCCAAAGGCTATTGTAAACTCCACCATCGTTGCCGGAGAGAAACTGCCCTTCTGTGGGGGGATCGTAGTTATAGATACTGCTGGACATACACCAGGACACCTAAGTTTCTATCATAAATCCAGTCAAACCCTGATTGCAGGAGATGCTCTACGCGTGGTAAGCGGCAAATTACTGGCTCCAGACCCGCAATATTGCTGTGATTTCAATATGGCCAAAGAATCTCTTAAAAACCTGCTGCCATATGATATTAAAAAAGTGGTCTGCTTTCATGGAGGGCTGTACGAAGGCAATTGTAATCAGCGGATATCTGAAATATATGAATCCTAACCTTTGATTTACATGGTCGTACCCACCCCTTGACTGGTCAGTGAATCATCTAAAGAAAAGACTAACCAGGAATTCCTGGTTAGTCTTTTTTGAATGAGAACTAGGCTTTTAAGTGAACTCTTAATACAGGTACTTCTGGAGAGGCAGATGTACCTTCCAGGATTTCCACATGGCTAATCATCTCTTGCCCATCTGGAACGATTACCGGCGTAATTACAGGCAATCCACCCTGTTGAATCGCATCCAGGTCAAACTCCATCAATAATTGCCCAGCTTTAATGCTATCTCCTACTTGGACATGAGGATTAAACCCTTGTCCTTTGAGAGAGACGGTATTAATCCCGACATGTATCAAAACTTGTACGCCGGATTCATGTTCAATAATCAGAGCATGCTTACTTTTCTCCATGACATGGGCAACTTTTCCCGCGAAAGGAGCGGTGACCCTACCCTCAGACGGATGAATAGCGATGCCATCCCCCATAGCTTTCGTAGAGAACGCAGGATCTGGAACCTCCTCCAGGGAAACCACTTTTCCTTTGATTGGTGCTATCATTTCGAATTCTTCAATACGAGGAGCCGCCTTCTTTTTCAACCATTTAAACATAACGATGCCACCTTATTTAGAGATTACATTCATAAACAGTAAATAGGACTTAACTACATCTTTCAAGGAACCGGTTCCACAAAATGAATAGAAAGAAGAGTGGAAGCGATTTCTATCTGAATTATAGTGAATGCCTTTCCAGGATGTCAAGGAGCTATCAGTTCATAACTACATATCTGTTACAATAATTTTCATGTAACTTGGAGGTGCTCTAACAAATTGCGGATTTAAGTGTTTTATCTCTTAAAAACAGATTTTTTATAGTATACTTTTCCAGCAATTTCTTTAATGATCATGTTTGGCATGTTCATTCAGCATTGCTTACCTACATGAAAAAGAAGTAGACCGCCCCCAACCAAGGTATCGGTCTACTTCTGAACCTTACTGCCGACTGCTCTTTAAGCAGTTGTGTACACTGGAATCGTGTTAACGCTTGGCCTACCCTTCCAGCGCTTGCTTCAATTCCTCAGGCGAAGCGTCCCACCATTCCTCGTTATGCGAAATGAGCAGGCTTTTGAGCGCTGCCTTATCTTCGCTGCCGAGATCCTCCAGCATGAAACGACGCTTGAGCGCGTAATCCATACGGTTGACGTGATCGGCGAGGATTTTCCAGCCGCGTTTGGCCTCGTCGTCAATCAGCATCTCGCAGGCGGTGGCGCCGCCGTACATACGTCCTTCGGCTGTACGGTCCACAGCTACCCATACGAGCCATACCTGGCGTCCGTTCGGTACGTCCTCTTTATTCGTAGAGAACTTGATACCACGTTCTACTTTACTTTTGGCATGCATGGCACCGATATCAATTTTCGCCTCTCCTCGGTCAATGATGACCGGTGACATGCTGTTCAGGTCAATTGAGCCTGCGCCGAAACCCTTATGTTTACTCTTGCCACTGACAATGTTCAGTGCAATCTGTTTTTTGCCGTCCGGCTGATTTTCACTCATGCGTCACTAGACCTCCATTTTCCGTCTTCACACTCATTCTACACTATAAATATTTTAACTAATAATCTCCTGAAAGCAAACATATACATGCTGTAGATGCTTGTCAACGGGAGGTATCCATTGTATGACCCCAGCACGCACTAAAATCGTTTTATTGTCTACACTAGCCCTCGGTCTCCTCGCAGGGACGTTATGGTTTGCCTGGCAGCCCCAATCGCAATCCGACCCGCAGTCCATAGGCCAACCACTATACGGCTCCCTGTCTGAGTCTGCGCTTGCCCCAAATGTGGGCAAGCCTCTAGGGGCAAACATCCTGCCTGACCTGCCCAAGAACCCTCCACAACCCGCTACAGAAATCCTCAGCAAACGGGTGGTAGAGTACCACATTGATGTATCTCTGGAAAAGGGACAGGTTTTGCGAGGCACTGAGACACTGACCTGGAAACATCCGGGCAAGAAAACCGTGAATGATCTGTATCTTCATCTATACCCGAACGCCTTCTCTTCCATGGAAACCACCTTTATGAAGGAATCCGGTGGAAAGCTGCGCGGAGACACCATGCCCAAAGACGGCTTTGGCTCTATGACGCTGACTGAACTAAAAACAGAAGACGGTTTATCCCTCATGCATCGCATCCAATATGTGCAGCCAGATGACGGTAACGCAGGCGACCGTTCGCTCATGAAGGTGCGTCTACCCAAGCCAGTACGAGGTGGCGAAGAAATCACATTATATATGAAGTTTGAGGTAAAACTGCCTGCCATCTTTGCTCGTATGGGTGGGACAGATGATTTTGTAATGGCAGGACAGTGGTTCCCGAAGCTCAGTGTCTACGAGACTGCAGGACAGCGTGGACGCGCCGAGGAGGGCTGGAACCTCCACCAGTATCATGGTAACTCCGAGTTTTATGCCGATTTTGGAATTTACAGCGTACGGATTCGGGTGCCTGAAACTCATATCGTAGCAGCGACCGGATTCCCCACCCGTGGTGCCGTCCGACAGAACGGACAAAAAATATATCAATTTTATGCCGATGATGTACACGATTTTGCCTGGTCCGCTTCACCCAACTTTGTAGCCGTAGAAGAACCCTTTTCTTCTGCTGAAGTCCCTGGTGTCAAAATCAAGCTCTACCTTGACCCATCGCACAAGGAGCTCAAAGGACGCTATATGAGCGCAGCGAAGGCCGCTCTTTTGTACTACAGCAAATGGTACGGGCCTTATCCATATTCCACCCTGTCCATCGTGGTTCCACCTAAATCAAGCAATGGAGCTGGCGGCATGGAGTATCCGACACTCATCACGGCCGCTGCTGCGGGTAATCTCAATCCTGGCTATAGTCTGGAACGGACATTAGTTCATGAGATTGGACATCAATATTTCTATGGAATGGTAGCCAATAATGAATTTGAGGAGCCGTGGCTGGATGAAGGCTTCACCTCCTATGCAGAGGAGCGACTTATGGAGCAAGAATATGGGCTTACCCCCAACTTGCCATTACAATCGGGACAGGTATCCTCCCCACAGCCGCTAAACCGTGAGTCATGGAAGTACGGCTCGGCTGCTGAGTACGCGCAAAATGCCTACTCTCGAGGCAAGCTGGTACTACGGGGCATTGAACGTCAGGTGGGTATGAAAAAAATGGATCGCATTATGCGGACCTACGTCCAGACGTACCGATTTAAGCATCCGTCCTCACTGGATTTTCAACGTATCGTGGAGAGAGTCACCGGACGCTCATGGAGCCACTATTTTGAACAGTATGTATATGACGGCCAGATGGCGGACTTTTCAGTGGATCACATCACAAACCACAAGCTGGAGAATGGATATGAAGCAGTCGTGACGGTCAGCAAAAAAGGGGCGGATTATCCCAAGATCCCTGTCCAATTTACCTTCAAGGATGGAACCACGAAATTCAAGGCTTGGGACGGTGCGGGCAAAAGCACAACTTTTCGGATCAAAAGTACTTCTCCCGTTTCCTATGTAACCCTTGATCCCCTATATACCATTGCACTGGAGAACAAGCATATTAACAATACCTTAAAAGCCGAATTGGACGAAAAGCAACAAACCCGTTGGAGTATAAGTGTAACCAAGCTGTTGGAGACACTGCTTGGAAGTCTGTCATGGTGAGGTGTCTATAGATGCGGACTGTTATAAAAGAGGGCTGGGCGCTGGTGCGCATACGATTCTATATCGTTATCATTTTATTTCTGTATCGACTACTGTGGGGGGTGTTTCTCTATCGACTGGTGCAGTCTGCCGTTATCCCGCTATTGCTCCGTTATCCTGATCAGGGTCAAAACGAGCTGGGACAGACCTTGTTTTGGATGGAGAGCCAGATTGCTCTGATGGACAGCCGGGAAGTACATGTGTATTTGTGGATACTACTAGGGGCGACTGTACTACGCATACTAATCACTCCCTTCATTAGAGCCGGAATATATCAAAGCCTGCATACCGATGCGACTGAGCCGCAAAGCCTGTCCTTTTTCAAAGGTATGAAACGCCATGGCATGTCGTCGCTGTTGTATTACATCATCGAGTTGGGACTGCTGCTGATTCCCGCCTTTTGGGTAGTACCGAGACTCTACCCTATTGTAGCAGGTACGCTTCAATCTCCCTCTTACCTGCTGCACTTGTTGCCCTATGCCATGGGATGGATGGCATACGGATGGTTCATTCGGCAGTGCATCCTGTATATGCAACTAGGCACTGTCGGTGGTCACGCCATACTATCGTCCCTGCTCGCCTTCTTTCGCCAGCTTCTCCCAGCTGTCGGTATATCCCTTTTGCTCGGTGCTTGTGTGCTGCTGGTCTTCGGTCTATTTGGCACCGTGGCGATGATTTGGACTGGCATGCTCGCGCTCATTCTCCAACAATCGTATCATTTTGTTACTAGTCTGGTCAGGCTGTGGCATATCAGTTCGCAGTACAGACTATGGCATACCGATATCTCCAGTAGAAGCTAAGCCCTTCCTTTATGTTAATCACTTCATTTCCGTCTGTCGAAAAAACTTTATGCATAACCGCGCAAACGGCACATAACTGAATACTGTTAACAAGATCTGTTCCTGGGACATTAGGAGCAGATTTTTTTTGTAACTTTTTGCAATGAAACATTTGCCAAAGCCAGCCGACTTTGTTACAATAATCGCAGTGAACTGATAGTAACAACTTTGTAATCTTTATTGTAACCTTTATCTCAAAAATATCGTTATTGTGAATACTGCTCTCCAAGGTGCACATCTTAAGTAAAGCCTAATTCCTGGCACCTAGGAAGCGGGGGAACCAGTTTGGGTGAATTGATCTCGCAACAGAGTGGTCATAGGGGAACCTTCTACCGAATCCTTAAGCTAACCTCGCAGGCATTGGAAGGGGTATATTTTTTTTGAAGAAGAAGCTAACGATCGCAGCTATGAGTCTTGCCATTGCCTTTACATCTTTTACATTCGGTGGCGGCAGTGCATTTGCAGACTCCAAGATGGACCAGGTCATCCAAGATGCCAAAGGAACGAACTACAGAAGCGGAGGCACTACACTCGAGGGATTCGATTGCTCCGGCTTCACAATGTATGTATTCAACAAACTGGGAATTAAACTTCCGCATCAATCTGGATCACAATTCAAAATGGGATCTTCTGTATCCCGCGATGAAATGAGGCCTGGGGACCTGGTGTTCTTCAACACCACAGGAAGAGGCATTTCCCATGTAGGTATCTTCGTAGGTGAAGGGAAATTTGCCCACTCCTCGACTTCACGTGGTGTAGTAGTTAGCTCACTGAACGAAAATTATTACGCTAACCGCTATGTCGGTGCAAAAAGAATTATGAGCACAGACGCTTACCATTCTGTAGCTTCAGATATTCCTGATGACGACAACGTAGAATAACTAACGCACAGCAAGCTAACTCTAGCCGCAATTTGATTCTGCCGGAATCGAATTGCGGCTTTTTATGTCCACAACATCAGCAATGATTATCTTTACTGACGAACTGACACCTCAAAAGGTTTCAATTTTAGCGAACATCGTCGGTTTTACCGTCACCGCTGGGGGAGCATATGAGCAGTAATTCCTTCTTATTGAATGTATACCCGTCTTGGGTATAAAATAAACACGCTTGCTATTCCCCTGCAACTTGTCTACAATCTGTTGTTAATGATTGAAGCACCTGTAAAAGGAGGATGGAACACATGCCGGCCTCAATATCCAACTATCGGATCGTACCGATGGACGAGCATCAAGCGGCTGCAATCTGTGAGTGGCGCTATGATCCACCTTATAACATATACGGTTGGCTCCCCTGGGAACAAATGAAGGCGCTTGAGGTCGAATTTGGAAGTCCCACGCTTCGCCAAGAGCAATATGTTGCCGTACTGGATGAAGAGAACAAGCTGATGGGATTTGCTCAATATTTTCCTATGATCGGTGTGACCCGGCTAGGTCTTGGCATGCATCCTGAAAGATGCGGACATGGCAAAGGCTCTGATTTTGTCCGTGCCATTGCAGAGGAAGCCCAACGACGCAACCCGAAGAATGAAATTGATCTAGAGGTGCTTACTTGGAATGGGCGCGCTATCCGGGCCTACAAGGCGGCTGGATTTGAGCTTACAGATACCTATGAACGCCAGACCCCCGACGGCAAGAAACCATTTTATTGTATGGTATATCGTCCCGAGCACCCAACCCAGGTTCTATGATAAAAGCGCCTTCGGCATACAACCACGATGTTGTATAGCGAAGGCGCTTTTATCATCATACGACAGATCATTACAAGCTCAATGACTGCTACGCATTTTTTCAAAAGCTTCATTATATTGTTGGGCTTCCTTAATATCCACGGCCATAATACCGCCATCGTCCCAAGAGGTCAAACGCAGAGTCACGGTCTTGTAATCAATCGTAATAAATGGATGATGATTGAATGCTTCAGATATAGCGGCAACTTCATCCACGAATGCAATCCCTTTCATAAAACTGGAAAAATTATATTTCCGAACGATCCAACGTCCTTCCTCCAGCTCCCAGCCCTCCAGTTTCTCCAGATGTGCTTCAATCTCTTCTTGTGTAAAAGGCATGTTACGAACTCCTCCCCGTTTATACGGAAGCCTTTCGACCGCTTAAATACGGCCAAAACTACGATATATTGGTGTACATATTACCACGGCCCCGTTGATAAATCCATAAGACGGACCTCAAATCAAAGGGACTGACGTCAGCTCCTCGTCCCCAATCAGTACATAGATACGATGCTGCTCCGGCTCATAGATCACAACGCCACTCCCTACAGTGATTGTGGGCTCTGTACCCAGTGCATAAAATAAGTCTTCTGCCAAAGCTTCATTGACTTCCTGACGTCCCGCCGGGTCCAGCCTGTCCCAATCTTCTGCTTCCATCTCAAAAAATTCATAGCTATCTGGGATGCGCCCCACAGCCTCTGTCAAATCGTTCAAAATTTGTTCATACTCACGTCCATGCTTTACTCCCATGCCATTTCCTCCAATGGTTCCGCCATTCAATACATAATCACCTTATTATACCGGAAATTCGCACTTAACAAAAAAGAGAGTTTTGTCGATAAATACTATAATCCGTCTTGTAATGACGCGCTTGGGGCAAGGACGACCCCGGCGGCATGAAAGGATTCAAAATCTATTCTCATGGATGAGGTGTATCATGCAAATTTCAACCATTATTGGACTTGTGCTCGGGATTTTGTCACTGGTCGTCGGGATGATCTTAAAAGGCGCTCCGGTCGTCAATCTGGTCAATAATCCCGCTGCTTACATGATTATTTTCGTCGGAACGGCAGCGAGTATATTTATGGCCTTCCCGATGGCAGAAATCAAACGGATTCCGAAGCTGTTCAAGGTTATTTTCACCGAACAAAAACTGTTAGACCGCAAAGAGCTCATCGGTACGTTTACCGAGTGGGCATCCATTACCCGTCGTGAAGGTCTGCTCGCCTTGGAATCCAAGGTAGAGGAAATCGACGATCCCTTTATGCGTGGCGGCATGCGAATGATTATTGACGGCAATGATCAGGAATTCGTACGGGACGTTCTAATGGAGGATATCAATGCCACCGAGGATCGACATCGCTCTGGCGCGCTGATCTTCTCCCAAGCCGGTATGTACGCTCCAACGCTCGGGGTACTCGGTGCGGTTGTAGGTCTGATCGCCGCTCTGGCCGACCTTAGTGACATGGAAAAGCTCTCTCATGCCATTGCAGCAGCCTTCATTGCGACGTTGCTCGGTATTTTTACAGGTTATGTCCTGTGGCATCCGATGTCCAACAAGCTGAAACGGTTATCCAAAAAAGAAGTCGAGCTTAAATTAATGATGGTCGAAGGTCTGCTTTCCATTCAATCGGGGATATCGACGATCGCCATCAGTCAGAAACTGACGATCTTCCTGACTCCGACCGAACGGGCTACGATGACCCAGAAGGATGGCGATTCCAGTGAGTAAAAAGAGACATGAACCGCATGAAGAGCATGCTGACGAAAGCTGGCTGTTGCCATATTCCGACTTAATGACCCTTCTGTTGGCTCTTTTCATTGTCTTATTCGGTATGAGCTCGCTCGACGCCAAAAAATTTGAAACTATGGCTCAATCCCTGAGTGCAGCTTTTAATGGCGGCACTGGCGTGCTGGATCACTCAGCCGCGAATCCGTCGTCACAATCCATGGATATGGGCAAAAATAAAGAACAAGTGTCACAACCCGTAAAATCGAAAGCTACTTCTACCTCTGAACTGCAAAAACAGCTGGCCCAACGGGAAGAAGAAGATTTAAAAAAGCTTAAAAAACAGATGGATCAATATATTCAAAATAACGGCCTGACCCCGTTGCTGAATACCAAGCTAAACCAATCGCAACTAATGATCACCATTAGTGATAATGCCTTGTTTTCATCCGGGCAGGCCGAAGTAAAGCCGGAAGCAAGAAAGCTGGCCAAGTCCATTTCTAGTATGCTCCAGCAGTTCCCTGGCTATGATGTTATCGTATCGGGTCACACGGATAATGTACCGATCTCCAACAGCCAGTTCCCGTCCAATTTTGATTTGAGCGCCAAGCGCTCTCTGAATTTCTTGCGTATCTTGTTGCTCAATCCAGATCTCGACCCAACCAAGTTTGTATCCATCGGTTATGGCCAGTATCGTCCATTGGCAAGCAATCAAGATGGTCAAGGGCGCTCTAAAAACCGTCGTGTTGAAATATCTGTTCTCCGCAAATATCAGAACGGGACACAAGTCATCAGTCCTACCTCAAGCTCGAGTGAAGGTTGATTATGCATATGTTATATGAACAAAGGCACCGCCGCATTTTTATGCAGCTGGTGCCTCTTTGTTTAGTGCTTCCTGTACTTTGCCCTTTCAGATACGACGATCATACGCTCTAGGCTATACGAGCCCCTCTGGCATTAGCTAAGCGTATAATCGAGCATCTGACCAAGCTCCAGCTTCTCAGCCTCTGTCAGATCACGCCAGGCACCTTTCTGAAGGGACCCCAACCGAATATTCATGATTCGCAGCCTTTGCAGTTTTTTAACTTCATAACCGAAGGCTGCACACATACGCCGGATCTGACGATTTTTCCCTTCAGTCAGGATAATACGGAATACATACTCAGATACACGCGTCACCTCACAAGGTAGCGTCCGCTGACCGAGTATTTTCACCCCGCTAGACATGCCCTGCACAAAAGACGGTACGACAGGGCGGTCCACTGTTACAATATATTCTTTCTCATGCTTGCCTTCTGCCCGTAGAATCTTATTCACAATGTCTCCATCGTTGGTAAGTAAAATGAGACCTTCCGAATCCTTATCCAGGCGTCCAATCGGGAATATCCGCTGCGGGTGCCCCACAAAATCAACAACATTGCCTCTAATGTGGCTCTCCGTTGTACTTGTAATGCCCACCGGTTTGTTCAATGCAATATAGACGTGATCAGACTTATCGCGCAGTGGCTTGCCGTTCACGCGAACATCATCGCCTTCTTCCGCTTGACTACCCAGCACAGCCACTTCGCCGTTAATCGTCACGCGACCGCTCTCTACCAGCTTGTCTGCCTCCCGGCGCGAGCAAAAACCGGTTTCGCTGATAAACTTGTTAATGCGCAACCTGTGTACCCTCCATTTCTACTAACACACTTCCTCCTGCGCCCCAGCCCGTTACTCCGGCTTGGCAATCGGAAGCTGCACCAGGGCTGTCGTTCCCTCTCCCTCTGTGCTTTCAATATCCAGTGTGCCTTTATGACTCTGTATAATACGCTGGCTGACCATAAGTCCTAGTCCTGTACCTGTTTCTTTGTTTGTGAAAAAAGGTTCTCCCAACTTGGACAGCATTTCTGCGGGAATACCCGCTCCCTGGTCCCGTATGAAGATTTTAACGTTTTCTCCCTCCAAGAACAAATGAATCGTGATGATGCCACCTTTACTCATAGCCTCCATGCTATTTTTAAGTAAATTAATGAATACTTGCTTTAACTGATTTTCTTCAGCGTATACCAGGGCAGGCTCGTCCGTGACCTGAAGGTTGAATACAATGCCCAGCAGATGCGCCTGACTATCTAGTAAAGAAATCACGTCGCTCACAATATAACGAACATCTTTTTTCTGAAAATGCACTGCCTGTGGCTTCGCCAGTATTAAAAACTCGCTAACGATCAAATTAATGCGATCCAGCTCAGACATCATAATATCGTTGTGTTTCATATTCAACACTTGATTTTGCTGCTGTAGTTGGAGAAAGCCACGTAGCGTGGTTAGCGGATTACGAATCTCATGTGCTACGCCTGCCGCCAGTTGCCCGACGGTTGTCAGTTTCTCTGATCTGCGCAACAACTCCTCCATCCGGTTGCGACCCGTGATATCACGCGACACGCAGATAAACCCCAAAATCTGGCCTTCTTCATCCAGAATAGGCGATGTGCTCATACTAATCTCTACTGTACTTCCATCCTTCCGCATTCTAAGGGACTCACTTGATACGATGCTCTCTCCCTGAAGCAGGCTCTTCTTCTGAAATTCATATTCCTCCTGTTGCTGTGGAGGTACAAATTCCAACTTACGACCAACCAATTCTTTCTTGGTCCAGCCGTACAAAGCTTCAAAGGCATGATTGACCCGAACGACGCGATCCTCCTCGTCGGTTACATGAATCGCATCTGCTGTCTGATTAATAACCGATTCTAGATGTTCCTTTACAGAACGGTTCTCTTCATACATCTGCTCGAGTCTTCTCGTGTACATCCCTAGGTTGTAGGCCATCGCATTGATGCGCTCACCCAACTGTGCAAGCTCATGACCACCTTTTATTTCTAGCCGTGTATCAAAATGACCGTCAGCCATCTCATTCACTTTCCCCAGAATCGACTGAATTGGGCGGACAAACAGACTTGCCAGCACATAGCTTCCAATGATCACCACCTCTAAAAGGACAATGGAAATGGCAATTAAACTTATCAATTGCTTGGAAATAACAGAAGTGATCGTATCATAATTCATAACAATACGGATAACATAGGCATCACGATTAGCCGGATAAAAAGGTATGTAACTGACGAGAACCCGCTCACCTTTAATATAGCAGTCTTGTACAATACTCTCCCCCGAGAGGATAGCTCTGGACACGGCCAAACGATCTTCCTGCACCCTTGTTAGTTGATACGTGCCGAATTGGATCGGTTTGTTGTACATGTAATAGTATTTCGAATCGTTTCCGTTCTTGTCCATCGAAGCGCCACCAAAGGTTGCAGGGTTAATTCCTGTAATCTCCATGATGCGATAATCCACTTGTTGAGTTTGCTTTACGATCTCATCGGGGCTCAGGATGGTTATGAAATTTTGTACTGAAGTATCCTGAAAGGAAATTCGAATTAAGTAGTTACGTTTTTGATCATAATAAAATCCCCATTTGTTAATATCTGAGGAGTCTGAACCGGTGTAGTCAAATGACCCCGTCCAAAAATGATCCAGTTTCTGACCTTGCACCATTGCAGCCTGTCCGTGCTCATATAATTGGTCAACTGCATTTTTCCAATATCCTGTCAATGGATCGGATGGCGTTACTTCTTTAGGATCCGAGGATCTAACAACCTTATACCCCTGCCCGTCTCGAATCATCAAGGAAATATTAGTATCTCTGTGGAGTGAGGCCACCTTTTGAAGCTGTTCCTGCTGAATATTTCGAATGTCAGGATCGAGCTGATTGGCAGCCAACGTGGCAGAAAGCCACAGATTATATCCGAGCTGTTTGTCAACGGCCTCCCAGCTATGTTGGGTTTGTTCGATAGCTCCTCCGATAATTTTAGCCGTCAGAACCATTTTAGTTTCACTGTCACTTCTTAGGTTTTCGTGGGTCGTGTAATAATTAAGTGCGATGTTTAATAAAAGGATAAACAGGACGGACCCCGACAAAATGATCGTTATTCTGATTTTTATCGACACACTGATTTCTCACCTCTTGCCGCATGCTGGCGATTACTGGGAATTGCTAACTCAATGATACCGTAATAGCGCCTGTGATACCAGCATTTACATTTACCGGATATACATAAATACACACCTTGTGTACAGTATTGTCAATAGACGAGGATTTGCCTACAATATAAAAGATAATCATCCACAGGTAGTCCACAAATACACAGATTTTATTATAAACTGTGGATAAACCTGTGGACAAGTACCTTGTTATCCACAATTTTATTCACATCATGTTAACAACGGAATATTTGTTCGTTGGATAATTCCGCGTTTTGAAAGGAGCATTTTCCCAGTGACCACCATGGATCACGCCTATTGGATGAAAGAAGCCATTCAGGAAGCGTATAAGGCAGAAACGTTAGGTGAAGTCCCTATCGGGGCTGTCATCGTAAAAGATAATGAAATCATCGGTCGCGGCTACAATTTGCGCGAGACGGATGCTGACCCAACCGCACATGCAGAGATGGTCGCCATTCGTCAGGCCAGTGAGCACTTAGGTGCCTGGCGCCTGCTGGATTGTAGGCTGTATGTCACTCTGGAGCCGTGTCCAATGTGCGCCGGAGCCATTGTGCAATCACGGGTTCCCCATTTGATATACGGCACTACAGATCCCAAGGCAGGCTGCGCAGGCACGCTGATGAATTTATTACAGGAGCCTCGGTTCAATCATTGTACAGAAGTAACTAGTGGTGTACTGCAGGAGGAATGTGCATCGCTGCTAACGAGCTTCTTTCGGCATCTGCGGCAAAAAAGAGCGGCAGCCAAATTGTCTCCTCCCCCGTCTTCATTCTGAGGAGACACAGTCCAAAATACCTCATCTCATTGCTAATTCCCCATGGAAGGAGATCACCCCATGCCTATGAGCTTGTATAATACGCCTCAAGGTATCTTTTTACGGCCATTTAGCTTGGCGGATAGCGAAGCCCTTCTCGCCCTTAGGCACCGAAATAGGGATTCCCATGCGCCTTATGAGCCGCTTTACGAGGATTCATTTTTCACATTAGAGAAACAACAGGACTACATCCGTCAGAAATTGCGGCAAGCCGAAGAAGATCGAGGTTACGTATTCGGTATCTTTCTCTTAAAGGAAGAACGGCTCATCGGTTATATCTCCATTTCCAATCTAGTACGTGGAGTTGGACAATTCGCTGATATCGGCTACATGATGGATCATCATGAACAGGGTAAAGGGCATATGACCGCCGCCTTAAAGTTGATCATACAATATGCCTTTCGTGCCTTATCTCTACATCGTCTTCAAGCGGGTACTCTTTTGCATAATGATCGCTCACAACGTGTATTAGAAAAATGTGGCTTTCGACCAGAAGGCATTGCTCGCAAGCTTGTACAGATTCAGGGCACATGGCAGGATCACCAGATGTTTGGACTTTTAGCCGAGGATGACGTGTGGCAGAGCTAAATGACTGTACAGGGCAACATTAACAAACAAAAAACCGCCCGGCTTATGCCGAGCGGTTTTCTTGCAATCATGTTATCCCATACTTAAGGAGCAACAGTTTGCATTTTTTGTTGCAGTTGTTCCATCGTCAGGACTTGATCAGCTGTTGGAATACCTACTTTAAATGCTGCTTTAGCATTGATTTTGTTGTATTGCGTGTAGCCTGTTACAGACAATTTTACATTGTCTTTTGTAGCCGGATCATTCATCTCTACATTCGCATTCAGGTCTTGATACACAGGAATGTTATCCTTGTTCAAAGCTGTGTTAATGTCAAACTGCTTCACTGTCAAGTAGTTTTTCAACTCATCCAGCTTTTTGCTAACTTCACTGGTGTTAGATTGCAGTTCTTTCTTCGCTTCAGCCAGCTCTTCCTTCTTCACTTGAAGCATGCTAGCATATTCGTCCTTAGACATTATATCAAGGACTTTAGGAAGCGCCTTAGTGATAAATGTATTGGTTGCTTGCTTCACGTTGTCGTTCGTTATTTTAAACTGAACTACTTGTTTAGCTTCAACGCCTTGTGGCAACTTAGCGTCTTTAGGATCAATATCAAAGAAGTACGTAGCTTGATCATACTCGTTCATAATAGCAGCGATCACTTCATTCGCAAATTTCTGCGATTTTTCTTGATCCATAGCTGCAGGGTTAAATTCTTGTCCCGATTGTTTAGCCAGTTCTTGTGGATCAATGATCAGGAATTTACCTACAACATCCTGTGGAAGCGGGTAAAATGGAATATTAGGAATTTTAACGTACAGTTTATCTTTAGTCATCACCATTGGAATCGTGAAGCTGGTGGAAAGATCACCTTTCAAATGAATGCCGAGCGTCATTTCAGATTGGAAAGGTTCTTTTTGATATACACCGTCCAGCGTAATGTCTGCATTTTTCAGCATACTGGTTATCATTGCACTTTGTTCACTTGGTAAAGTAGCAGATGAAATTGTCAGATCCTTAACGGTAAATTGACTTTTGGATTCATAAGAATTCAACTTCATTGCATTTGCAGTACCGGTCGTAACTGCTTCCTTCGGTTCTAACTTCTTGCTACAACCTACCAGGGCTACCGTCAAAAGCAACACCATAGTGAGTACCAAGACGGATAACTTTTTACTCATTGTGTAGATTCTCTCCTCTCGTAATTAACCCCTTTTTTATGCTAACAAAAAAATACACACCTCCTATTTTAACTCATATTCTCAAACAGCGAAACACTTATTGGAAAATTTTCTTACAATAAGCACAAAGACACCCTGGTTCTCCTAACCAGGGTGTACTATCGATGCAATATATTTTTAGGAGAAAGGTCTTCCTGCTTATGAACCTTCTCTGTTATGATGATCCACGTGATTCCGCTGTTTCACCTTCTTGGAACCAGATAACGGCTCCTGCTGATGACTACGCTCACGCTTTTCGTTACTTCCACCAGAATCCTGTGCTTCAGGGACAGGAATGGCTTTAGGCTTGCCCATTTATGCATCCTCCATTCTCAGTCTATATTTGTGGTACATCAACAAATCCGTTTATTACCATTAAAAATAGGACTATAGATGGTGTAGATCTTCTGTTTTATCGTGGTTTAGTGAATCCTGATGACGGCGATCATTACGATCCTGCTGCACTTGCTGTGCCTGATGACTATTCACTGGACGTTGCTCCAAATCATCAACAATGTTAGACAGGTTTTTATCCAGTCCGTTTTTGGCTTTTGTCATGTAGCCTTCCTCCTCATTCCTTCATACTACGAATGCGTCAATGACTGTAATGTCTGGGCACATTGGTGAATATGCCGAGTATAATCAGACACCAGCTGTTGAATGATATCTGTTCGTTCATCTACAGACTGTCCATCCCGCTCTACATCGACTAAGCTAACCTGCACTTCCCGGGAATCTACATAAGTACATGCAAAATCAAAGGAGTACATTTGTCGGCCTTCTACCTCGATGTGGATTCGTATTGCCCGGTTGTCAGCTTCATCTGCCTGTACCTGCGATTTATCCCCTGAATTCAAAAGAATCGGCAGTTGTTCCTGCCAGGCCTCTACCAGCTTTTGCTGATCTACTGTCATTTCTCGATTCATGCCAGCACCTCCATATCTGATAACGTGTGAAAAAACCGAGCTTTTTATACAACAAAAAAACCATTCTCCACGATTCCTGATCATTAGCATCTAAAGGCCAATGTACCAGCTATCGTATTTGAATGGCTTGGTTTATTTAGAATATGGCGGAGAGGATGGGATTCGAACCCATGTGAGCTTGCACTCTAACGGTTTTCAAGACCGCCCCGTTATGACCGCTTCGGTACCTCTCCAGGTGGTAAATGGATAAAGCTGCTTCCCTTTTAAACATACTCAGGCGCAACAAAATTATTTTACCACAGGATTTCTAAGAATGCAATACTTACTGTTTAGGAGCAATAACCTCAATGCCTCGCATATATGAACGCAGTACTTCTGGGATCACGATGCTTCCATCCTCTTGCTGATAGTTCTCCAAAATAGCAGCCACAGTCCGCCCTACAGCCAATCCTGAACCGTTCAGCGTATGTACAAATTCAGGCTTCGCCTTCGAATCTGGACGAAACCGGATGTTCGCACGACGCGCTTGGAAGTCTTCTGTGTTTGAACAAGAAGAAATCTCGCGGTACATGCCACTCTCAGGCAACCATACTTCCAGATCGTACGTTTTGGCAGACGTAAAGCCCATATCTCCAGTGCAAAGTGCCAGCACGCGATATGGAAGTCCGAGCAGTTGTAGAACACGCTCAGCGTTATTCGTCATTTTCTCCAATTCTTCATAAGAGGTATCCGGGTGAACCAGCTTAAGCATCTCTACCTTATTGAACTGATGCTGACGGATCAGGCCACGTGTATCACGTCCCGCTGATCCTGCCTCCGAGCGAAAGCAAGAGCTGTATGCCACATAATATTTCGGAAGCTGTTCCGCATTCATGATCTCTTCACGGTGGTAGTTCGTTACCGGAACTTCAGCCGTAGGAATGAGATAATACTCCGTATCACGCAGCTTGAACAAATCTTCTTCAAACTTCGGAAGTTGGCCCGTTCCGTACAAGCTGTCCCGATTTACGATGTATGGAGGAAGCATTTCTTCATAACCATGCTCACTGCTGTGCAGATCCATCATAAAGTTAATCAGCGCACGCTCTAGTCTTGCTCCCAGTCCTTTGTAGAACGTAAAACGAGAACCCGTTACCTTGGCTGCTGCTTCAAAATCAAGAATATCTAGATCCTGAGCCAACTCCCAATGCGCTTTGGGTTTAAAGGAAAACTCGCGCGGCTCCGACCAGCGACGGATTTCTACATTATCCTCTTCCGATGCGCCAACAGGTACTGTTTCATTGGGAATATTCGGAATAGACATCACCAGTTCGTCGATCTGAACTTCCAGTTCGCGTACTTGCTCATCTAATTCTTTGATACGATCGGAGACTTGACGCATTTCTGCAATAAGATCATCCGCATTTTCCTTATTCTTCTTCAACTTGGCTACTTCACCGGATACCACGTTCCGACGATTTTTGAGCCCTTCACTTTCCTGAAGTAACTCACGACGGCTTACATCCAGATCTGTAAAACCATTAATCAGATCCAGAGATTTCCCCCTGTTCTGCAAAGCTTTCTCAACCCTACCAAGCTCATTACGTAAAATCTTTATATCTAACACAGGTAATCCCTCCTACACTACAAACCTGACTTTCACTATTCGCGGACCATATCCACAAAATATTGATGTAACCGGTAATCGTCTGTTAACTCCGGATGGAAGGATGAAGCCAGCAAATGACCCTGACGGGCTGCCACGATCTCGCCGTTATACTCAGACAGCACATCTACTCCCGTTCCAACAGACTGTATTAATGGTGCGCGTATAAATACGGCACGAACCGGTTCCTCAATCCCTTTAATGTTCAAGTCTGTTTCAAAGCTCTCTCTTTGGCGACCAAATGCATTACGCGATACTGTAATATCCATGAGTCCCAAATGTGCTTCTTCCTGTCCTTGAATCGTTTTAGCCAGTACAATCAATCCTGCGCAAGTGCCAAATACAGGCTTGCCTTGATTGGAAAACTGACGTATAGCCTCTATAAAGTCATACTTGCGCATTAGCTTACCGATAGTGGTACTTTCACCACCGGGAATGATAAGACCGGACAGCTCATCGAGCTGTTCGATCTTCTTCACCGCTATACCTTCCGCACCCGCACGTTCAACGCTTCGTATATGTTCAGCTACAGCGCCTTGCAGCGACAATACACCTATTTTCATGCCGGTCCCTTCTTTCTTACCAACCACGATCCTGCATGCGCTCATGCGGTGCCAGTTTGGAAATTTCAATGCCTTTCATAGGAGTTCCCAAATTCTTGGAGACTTCTGCGATCAGCTTGTAATCCGTATAATGAGTGGTCGCTTCCACGATTGCCCGTGCAAACTTCTCAGGGCTATCCGACTTGAAAATACCAGAACCTACAAAGACGCCATCAGCGCCTAAATGCATCATTAACGCGGCATCAGCAGGTGTTGCTACACCACCCGCTGCAAAGTTAACCACTGGCAGCTTGCCAAGCTCATGCACTTCTAACAGCAGTTCATATGCAACACCGAGGTTTTTCGCTTCTGCATACAGCTCGTCCTTCGACAAGTTTTGCACCTTGCGAATTTGACCATTGATAAAACGCATATGACGAACGGCCTCAACAATATTCCCCGTTCCCGGTTCACCCTTCGTACGGATCATAGATGCACCCTCACCAATGCGACGCAGCGCTTCTCCCAGATCCTTGGCTCCACAAACAAATGGAACGGTGAACTCCCGCTTATCAATATGGAAAACTTCATCCGCAGGTGTCAATACTTCGCTCTCATCGAGATAGTCAACACCGAGAGATTCCAGTACCTTTGCCTCTACAAAGTGACCGATGCGAGCCTTAGCCATAACAGGAATAGAAACAACCTTCATAACTTCTTCCACAATCGTTGGGTCAGCCATACGAGCAACCCCACCAGCTGCACGGATATCCGAAGGTACCCGTTCAAGAGCCATTACAGCTGTAGCTCCTGCTGCCTCTGCAATTTTAGCCTGCTCAGCGTTCATGACATCCATGATTACGCCACCTTTTTGCATCTCTGCCATACCTCTTTTTACACGCGAAGTTCCCGTTTCCATGTCGTTGCCTCCTGTAAGGGTTACGTTTAGATTCTAACTAAATATTTTACCGCACGAATGCCAAATACACAATCATTTCAAGCTGCAAAATAAGTAATGAAAAACAAGGTAGGTTGCTTAGCTTTGCTTATTTAGAAGAGATTCTTAATTCCTTGGAACAGATCTCCGAAGAAATCACCGATTGCCCGGAAAAGCATTCGGAACCAGCCGCCCTCTTCTACTGCCGTCGTAGTAACCAGATCAACGGTTTTCGTCTGCCCTTTATCCACACCGTCTGTCTTGTACGTGTACGTAATGGTTCCGACTTTGGCCCCTTGCTTCAAAGGTGCTACAAGAGAGCTTGCTGGTGTAATGTTCGTTGTAAAGGTTACCTTGGAATTGCTCGCACCCTTGGGTACGATAAAACTTACTGCATCTTTTGTAACGATCGGCACTTCTGTTTCCGTGCCTTTGGTCACTGGCACATTCTCAACACCCTTAACCACCGTCTTTGGGGCAATAACCTGCTTCACTTCAAAATTATCAAAACCATAGTTCAGCACTTTAGCTGTCTCTGTAAAACGGTGTGCATCTGAATCAGCTCCCATAACTACACTGATGAGACGCATTCCGTTGCGTTCAGCGGTTCCTGTAAAACAGTTGCCAGCATTAGCCGTATGGCCTGTTTTCATTCCGTCTAAACCTGGGTAAGCAAACTTTCTAAAGTTAGTAATATTTTTGTTTGCTTCTAGCATCCAGTTATAGTTAATAATCGGCGCCTTGTCAGTAGGACGGAATTTGTAAGATTGAATTGTCGTAAATCGTGTGTAATCCGGATGATCTTTAATGATGTAACCAGCCAGAGTACCTGCATCTCTCGCTGTCATTACCGTTTCCCGGTCTGTATCCGGCTGGAAGCCTTTCGGCATATCACCACGGTCCAAACCAGTCGAGTTGATAAAATACGTATTTTTCATGCCCATTTTCTGAGCTGTTTCATTCATTAGTTTTACAAAATCCTGCTCAGTTCCGGATACGCGTTCAGCAAGGGCTACTGTTGCATCATTAGCAGAACCTACCGCCATTGCAATATAAAGCTCTTCTACCGTATGTTGATCCCCTTGAGCCAAAAAAATACGTGATCCAATGCTCTTAGAAGCATTCTCGTTAACCGTAACCTTATCCGTCCACTTGAGTTTACCTTGCTTAACCTGTTCAGCCACGATGTATTCTGTCATCATTTTAGTCATACTTGCTGGGGGAAGTGGCTCATCTGGATTCATAGACAGCAATACTTGCCCAGTGGAGGGCTCGATCAAAATGGCAGAACGTAGTGCCAGACTAGGGGGAGTAATAGAACCTGTCCCCGTAATATTGGTTGCCTGTGTTGCTGCTCCAGCTGCAAAAGTAGCCACGCTCGGATCGAAATTGCTTACCACAGGCAATGCTGACATATACATCATATTGAGCACCATGACTGCAGTCACGCTCTTTTTAATCATGCTGCGTTTTGTATTTTGCTTTAAATTGTTCGCTTTCAAATGAATACAAACTCCTCTCGTACCTCAACCCGATCCGTTATGTACAACGAGACGGTGGTTACAGCCTCTACTTGGCCAATGTAATTAATGTTTTAGTGTTAAAATCCAGTTTCATTTCGTTTTATTTCGTTTTCTTAGTTGTATCCTGTCATGAGCATTTTCTGCTCGAATCTTCTTTACTGGTAGGAATCGTCCAAAAGACCTACGTGCCCTAATTCGTCAATAATTTCGTCATAAAGGCGGACACTTGTCTATTCTATCACAGGGGTATCTCTAAAAAAAGACAGGCAGAGCGAAATACGCTCTGCCTGTCGTCAAGTCTACTACAGCCGAACTTTATAGAGAGTAGTTTGGTGCTTCTTTCGTAATTTGCACATCATGCGGATGGCTCTCACGCAGACCAGCACCTGTAATACGGATAAAGCTTGTATCGTTACGAAGCTCCTCAATATTAGCTGTACCGCAATAACCCATACCGGAACGAAGACCGCCCAACAGCTGATGGACAGTGTCGGAAAGTGGTCCTTTATAAGCAACGCGTCCTTCAATGCCTTCCGGTACCAATTTCTTGTCGTCATCTTGGAAATAACGATCTTTACTACCTTGCTTCATCGCAGCCATAGAGCCCATACCACGATATACTTTAAAGCGGCGTCCTTGATAAATTTCAGATTCGCCTGGGCTTTCCTCCGTACCTGCAAAAAGACTTCCCAGCATTACCGCAGAAGCGCCTGCCGCAATGGCCTTTGTAATTTCACCGGAGTATTTAATACCACCGTCTGCAATAATCGGAATATTATATTCACGTGCTACTGTTGCACAATCATAAATTGCTGTTACTTGTGGAACACCTATCCCTGCAATTACGCGTGTTGTACAGATGGAACCTGGACCAATACCGACTTTTACGACCGATGCTCCTGCTTCAATCAATTCGCGCGTTCCGTCACCAGTAGCTACATTACCTGCTACAATCGTCAGATCAGGATAAGCTTCACGCAACTTGCGGACCGCTTCAATAATGTTAATATGATGGCCGTGAGCAGAGTCCACAACAATCATATCCACACCAGCTTTTACAAGTGCTTCAGTCCGATCAAATGTATCCTTGGAAATGCCGACAGCCGCACCGACCAGAAGACGCCCTTGTGCATCTTTCGCTGCGTTCGGAAATTGAATAGCTTTCTCAATATCTTTAATGGTGATAAGACCTTTGAGATAATTTTCATCATCAACCAAAGGGAGCTTTTCAATCTTATGCTTTTGCAAAATAACTTCCGCTTCCTGTAAAGTCGTACCTACAGGTGCAGTTACCAGTTCTTCCTTCGTCATGACTTCACTGATTTTAAGGTTAAAATCGTGAATAAAGCGAAGATCGCGGTTGGTAATAATACCCACCAGTTTGTTTTCTTCGTTTACAACAGGTACACCAGAAATACGGTATTTACCCATAACTGCTTCAGCATCAGATACCAAATGATCCGGAGTCAATGAGAATGGATTGGTGATAACACCGCTCTCCGAACGTTTGACCCGATCCACCTCTACCGCTTGCTGTTCAATCGACATATTTTTATGAATAATACCGATACCGCCCTCACGAGCCATCGCGATTGCCAACACTGCCTCAGTAACAGTATCCATACCAGCACTCATCAAAGGAATATTCAGCTTTACGTTATCACTCAAACGAGTCGCCACGCTTACTTCTTTGGGCAGAACCACCGACTTGCGAGGTACCAGCAAAACATCGTCAAAGGTAAGGCCTTCCTTACCGAATTTATCTTCCCACACCAAGATGATCCTCCTTCAAATTGTTTAGTCTGTATTGGTCTTGTTGTCTGTCCGACACGGACAAATCAAGGCTCTCTGAAAATATATTATTGCAATCTTAGCAAAGCGGTATAGGGGTGTCAAGCCTTCATCAATAGCCCTAACCTTTAGTATTCCCCTGTACAAACAACTGTACTCCTACGGAGGACAACCTTTAAAAATAAGTGTTTCCAAAGGTAAAAACTTTTCACAAAGGCATATCTCCTCTATGAATGCGCAACATGAAAGCAATTATAGAAGTGGTTTGTACCCTAATATACCAAAGAGGACCATGATCTCATTGAGATCATGGTCCTCTTTACTTGTTGCTTGGCGACGTCCTACTCTCCCAGGACCCTACGGTCCAAGTACCATCGGCGCTGGAGGGCTTAACGGTCGTGTTCGGGATGGGTACGTGTGGAACCCCTCCGCTATCGCCACCAAACATGAATTTGCTACGCAAATTCTTCCGTATTGAAACTCGGTTCATCACAGCTGTGTGAATGAATTTCAATGCGTATTTCGTATGTATTTCTACATACCTTCAAGGTTACACCCTGAAAACTGGATCCGAAACTTATTTGCGTTTTATCTTAGGATAAGCCCTCGACCGATTAGTATTGGTCAGCTCCATGCATTACTGCACTTCCACCCCCAACCTATCTACCTCGTCGTCTTCAAGGGGTCTTACTAATTGGGAAATCTCATCTTGAGGGGGGCTTCACGCTTAGATGCTTTCAGCGCTTATCCCTTCCGTACATAGCTACCCAGCGGTGCTCCTGGCGGAACAACTGGTACACCAGCGGTACGTCCATCCCGGTCCTCTCGTACTAAGGACAGCTCCTCTCAAATTTCCTACGCCCACGACAGATAGGGACCGAACTGTCTCACGACGTTCTGAACCCAGCTCGCGTACCGCTTTAATGGGCGAACAGCCCAACCCTTGGGACCTACTTCAGCCCCAGGATGCGATGAGCCGACATCGAGGTGCCAAACCTCCCCGTCGATGTGGACTCTTGGGGGAGATAAGCCTGTTATCCCCAGGGTAGCTTTTATCCGTTGAGCGATGGCCCTTCCATGCGGTACCACCGGATCACTAAGCCCGACTTTCGTCCCTGCTCGACTTGTAGGTCTCGCAGTCAAGCTCCCTTCTGCCTTTGCACTCTTCGAATGATTTCCAACCATTCTGAGGGAACCTTGGGGCGCCTCCGTTACTCTTTAGGAGGCGACCGCCCCAGTCAAACTGCCCACCTGACACTGTCCTCGCACCGGTTCACGGTACCAAGTTAGAACCTAGATACGATCAGGGTGGTATCCCAAGGATGCCTCCCTTCAAGCTGGCGCTCAAAGTTCTACGGCTCCCACCTATCCTGTACAGATCGTACCCAAATTCAATATCAAGCTGCAGTAAAGCTCCATGGGGTCTTTCCGTCTTGTCGCGGGTAACCTGCATCTTCACAGGTATTAAAATTTCACCGGATCTCTCGTTGAGACAGCGCCCAAGTCGTTACGCCATTCGTGCGGGTCAGAATTTACCTGACAAGGAATTTCGCTACCTTAGGACCGTTATAGTTACGGCCGCCGTTTACTGGGGCTTCGGTTCATAGCTTCGCTCTTGCGAGCTTACCACTCCCCTTAACCTTCCAGCACCGGGCAGGCGTCAGCCCGTATACTTCGCCTTGCGGCTTCGCACAGACCTGTGTTTTTGCTAAACAGTCGCTTGGGCCTTTTCACTGCGGCCCCCTCGGGCTATTCACCCTACCGAGGCACCCCTTCTCCCGAAGTTACGGGGTCATTTTGCCGAGTTCCTTAACGAGAGTTCTTCCGCGCGCCTTAGAATTCTCTTCTCGCCTACCTGTGTCGGTTTGCGGTACGGGCACCTTCTCCTGGCTAGAGGCTTTTCTTGGCAGTCTGAGATCATGACCTTCGCTACTACAATTTTCGCTCCCCATCACAGCCCAGCCTTACGATGTGCGGATTTGCCTACACATCAGCCTCACTGCTTAGACGGACATCCATCAGTCCGCGTCACTACCCTACTGCGTCACCCCATCGCTCATAACGGATTACGGTGGTACAGGAATTTCGACCTGTTGTCCTTCGACTACGCCTATCGGCCTCGCCTTAGGTCCCGACTTACCCTGAGCGGACGAACCTTCCTCAGGAACCCTTAGGCTTTCGGCGGATCTGATTCTCACAGATCTTTTCGTTACTCATACCGGCATTCTCACTTGAATGCAGTCCAGCGCTCCTTACGGTACACCTTCAACCCGCATTCAACGCTCCCCTACCCCTGATGCAAGCATCAAGCCATAGCTTCGGTGGTGTGTTTAGCCCCGTTACATTTTCGGCGCAGAGTCACTCGACCAGTGAGCTATTACGCACTCTTTCAATGGTGGCTGCTTCTAAGCCAACATCCTGGTTGTCTGTGCAACTCCACATCCTTTCCCACTTAACACACACTTGGGGACCTTAGCTGATGGTCTGGGCTGTTTCCCTTTCGACAATGGATCTTAGCACTCACTGTCTGACTCCCGGAACTAAATCTATGGCATTCGGAGTTTGACTGAGCTTGGTAACCCTTGCGGGCCCCGCACCCAATCAGTGCTCTACCTCCACGATTCTTCTTTCCGAGGCTAGCCCTAAAGCTATTTCGGGGAGAACCAGCTATCTCCGGGTTCGATTGGAATTTCTCCGCTACCCCCACCTCATCCCCGCATTTTTCAACATGCGTGGGTTCGGGCCTCCAGTGCGTGTTACCGCACCTTCACCCTGGACAGGGGTAGATCACCCGGTTTCGGGTCTACGTCCACGTACTCATTCGCCCTATTCAGACTCGCTTTCGCTGCGGCTTCAGCTCTTCACCTTAACCTTGCACGGGAACGTAACTCGCCGGTTCATTCTACAAAAGGCACGCCATCACCCATAGATCGGGCTCTGACTTCTTGTAAGCACACGGTTTCAGGATCTATTTCACTCCCCTTCCGGGGTGCTTTTCACCTTTCCCTCACGGTACTGCTTCACTATCGGTCGCCAGGGAGTATTTAGCCTTGGCAGATGGTCCTGCCGGATTCATACGGGGTTTCACGTGCCCCGCACTACTCGGGATCCGTCTCGGAGGGAACAAGTTTTGAATTACAGGGCTTTTACCTTCTCTGGCGGGCCTTTCCAGACCTCTTCATCTAACCGGTTCCTTTGTAACTCCATGTGAGACGTCCCACAACCCCAAGGAGCAAGCTCCTTGGTTTGGGCTAATCCGCGTTCGCTCGCCGCTACTGACGGAATCACTATTGTTTTCTCTTCCTCAGGGTACTTAGATGTTTCAGTTCCCCTGGTCTGCCTCTATTCTGCCTATGTATTCAGCAGAAAGTGACTGTCGATGAAGACAGCCGGGTTTCCCCATTCGGACATCCCCGGATCAAAGCTTGCTTACAGCTCCCCGAGGCTTTATCGTTGTTCGCCACGTCCTTCGTCGGCTCCTGGCGCCTAGGCATCCTCCGTGTGCTCTTTGTAGCTTAACCTAGTATTTACATCGTAAATACGATTTGCTTTGAATTTCGGTTCAACACTTACGTGTGAATGAAATTCAAGGCAGCTACCTTTATTTCACTTGTTTACACAAGATCAGCTTAAAGGAATATTCTAAAACGCAATTTCGTTTCGGTATCCAGTTTTCAAGGTGCAATTCGCTTCATCGAAGCGAAACCCGATGAATATTTCGGCTCCACACGAATGTGTGAATGAAGTATTCGTCGAAGCTTGAGAGTTTGAGCTCTCAAAACTGAGCAACGAGTGAGTAGTTTTGAAGCTTACGCTTCATATTTGAATGT
>NZ_JBBOUW010000001.1:0-112500 GCF_038006265.1 Paenibacillus sp. FSL L8-0641 | reverse complement strand
AGCGAGGAGGCTGCTACTCCACGAACCGGGGAAAACATCGTTCGGGAGCTTCATCTCGCCTTAAAAAACGCAGACATCCAAGCTCCTTATATCCTGGTAGGCCATTCTCTCGGAGGGATGTACTCAAGACTGTACGCGCAGACCTACAAAGACGAAGTGGCAGGATTGGTTCTGGTGGATGCCAGGCCTGAGAATGACGCTCGCCGGACAAATGAGATCTATGCCAAAGAACGACCTAAGGTCAATCCCTCCCCGTTAATATCCATTCTCCTAGAAAAGTCAGGAGCATTTCGCCTGTTTCCCAATTTTATGCTAACGGGTCGAGTCGAATATCAAGATAGAAACTCTTTTGTGAATATTGTCGCTTCTTCTAAGTACTTTCGATCTGTTGCGGAGGAAGGTGATCTAGCAAGCACTACCGAAGATGCCATACGGGGACAGCATCTGGGCAACCTCCCTGTACGTGTAATTGCCCGGGGCGTTCAACAAGATTTGACTCAGTTCGGTATTAGTAAGCGCGGAAATGATCAGATCGAACAAAGCTGGCAAATGGGACAGCGCGAGATGCTTAACATCTCTACAAACAGCAAATTTATTGTTGCCAAGAAGAGCGAGCATATGATCATCCATGATCAACCGGAGCTTGTCATCCAGGTCATCCGTGAACTCATCACCGACACCAGTCATTTTCAGTCAACCATGTCTAGAGCATACACAGACAATTAGGGACTTTATATGTTAAGGACAGCATAAAAAAACAAAAGACGCCCCGAGTTCCTTCTATATAAAGGAATCCGGGCGTCTTTGCTACCCTATACTATTCTCGTTGATTGATCTTAGGACAGAATAGGCTTGTTTTTAGATGAGGCTTCTGCAATTTTACCAAGTATTTGTTTCAGTACTTTAGCATTTTCCCCGACAAAACCGGAATCAAGCAGCACATCATGCGTTCCGATGACTTCGTATTCTTTGTATTGACCATGCGTCGCCTTTTGCCATAACAATTTATCTAATGATGTATCTGGACCAATACTATCATCCTCCGCAATCAGAGCATGGATATTCGCATGAACTTCACCTGCGTTAATAAGCTCATCGCGGTAGGTGGAGTACACCAACATTTTGTCCATGACTCGCTCCCTGTCGGCTGGATCGGCGAGGAATACTTTGTACTGCTCCCTAATGCTATCCAGCACCGTCTCGACAATCTCTTCAAGCTCCTCAGGTGTCGATTCATCCTTGGACATCTTTCTCATAGCATCTACCATAATAATGTCACCAACATGGTAGCCTCGGCTTTCCATAGCTTTAGCTACCTCGAAGGCGAGATTTCCTCCAAGTGAGTATCCAAGGAATACATATGGGCCCTCGGCTTGAATGTTCACGATGGCATCGATGTATCGATCCAGCATATCTTGGCCCTGAAAACGATCGCCGATAAATTCCATCCCGTACACCTCGCAAAGCCCATCCAGCTCCTTGGCCATCTCATAGTACCCCAGAGAGTGACCTACCCGAGGAGGGAAGCAAAATACTTTAAGCGTTCCTTTCCCTGGGAAGTGGATAATTTCCATTTCTTGTTCGTCGGCAGTAGTTGTTGCCTGCAGCTTGAAAATTTCATGCGCCATTTCTTCCACAGTCGGCAGATTAAACACGGCCTGGAGTGGGAGATGGACGCCCATATTAGACGAGATCCTTTGGATCAAGCCCAATACTTTCAGGGAATGGCCCCCAAGGTCAAAGAAATGATCTCTGATCCCGATTTCCTGTACGCCGAGCACCTCGGACCAAATCTGAGCGAGCTCGACTTCTGTCTGCGTACGTGGCGCGATATACTCCGCTGTGCTCCGCAGAAGGATTTCTGGTGCCGGTAGCGCTTTGCGATCCAATTTGCCATTCGGATTCAGCGGCATTTGTGCGAGCTGTACGAAAGCAGACGGAATCATATAGCTTGGCAGCTCGCTGCCCAGTGCTTCGCGTAATACGCCCGCTGCGAGCCCTTCCTCGGCCACAAAGTATGCGCACAGCTGAGTACTTCCGCTGGAGTCAGCCAGTGCTAGAACAACCGCTTCCTGCACCGATGGCACCCTCAGAATTTGTGCCTCCACTTCTCCCAGCTCAATGCGGTAACCCCGGATTTTTACCTGGTGATCGATCCGTCCCAAATACTCAATATTCCCGTCTGGCAGCCATCGGGCCAAATCGCCCGTTCGGTAAATCCGTGCTCCCGGTTTGTACGGGTGAGGAATGAACTTCTCTGCGGTCAGGTCCGGCTGGTTGAAATACCCCCGCGCTACCCCTTCGCCTGCAATGCAGAGTTCTCCCGGTACCCCCACAGGTGATACCTGAGAAGCGCTGTCCATCATCCATACTTGGACGTTAGCGTACGGTTTGCCGATCGGCACATGCGTTAGAGCCGCAGTCTCAGGGCTAGTTGTATATCGGGTCGCATATACGGCCGCTTCGGTAGGACCATAGATATTCTCCAGTACTGCGTGTGGAGATACTTTATAGTACTCTTCTACAAGTTTGGCAGGCAGCGTCTCGCCGCAGGCAAACAGGTATTTCAGAGTAAGGAATCCTTGGGTGCCGCTTTCTTTCAAGTATTGAACGAGCACACTGAGCATCGATGGCACCAAATTAAGATGCGTGATTCGGTTCGTATCCACAGCCTCCAGCAGTGCCATCGGGTCTTTGTCCACGCCTTGTGGCAGGATCACGAGAGTCCCCTGTCCAAAGAACCAGCAGAACAGCTCTGGCACAGAGAAGTCAAAGGTGAATGTCGTTTTGAGCAGGAAACGGTCGCCTGCCAACATCGGATATTCAGCTTCCAGCTGACTCAGCGTATGGACGGCAGAGCGGTGTTCAATCATTACACCTTTCGGCTTGCCGGTTGAACCTGACGTGTAAATGATATACGCCAGATGCTCCGGCCCCGCAATTGGCTCCAGATTCGAGCTATCCTCATGGTACGCCTGCGGATCATCAAGTGCCAGGATCGTGCCAGTGAACGGGAACCGATCTTTAAGATGGTTCTTCGTCAGCAGAAGCTTCGCCCCCGAATCCTCCAGCATGTGGCGAATACGGTCTTCTGGGAACTCCGGATCAATCGGTACATAGGCCCCACCAGCTTTTAGAATGGCATGGATACCAATGATCATCTCAAGCGAGCGCTCGACCATGATGCCAACTGGTTGGTCCGGTCTGACCCCTTGGGCACGCAGTGTACGTGCAAGACGGTTCGCCTGCTGATGAAGTTCTCCATAGGTAAGCTTCGTTTCTCCGTAAACAAGTGCTGTACGATCCGGTGTGAGCGCAGCTTTTTCCTCAAATATGCCGTGGAGGGTCTGCTCACGCGGATAAGGAGCTACTGTATCTCCCCACACCTCTATTATTTGTGATTTCTCTTCTGGCGTGATCAGTTCCAGCTCATCAATACGGATAGCAGGTTGTACAGATACGCTTGTCAGAATTCTCGTCAAGTGTCCTTGAATCCGTTCCACGCTCTCCCGGTCATAGACGCGAGCATTATATCGATACAAGAACTCCAGACTACGTCCCGGCAGCACAATAAGGTTAAAATCATAATTCGTCTGTTCAAACATCTGAACATCTGTAATTTTGTATTCAGCCTCTTCACTGGCAATTTTCTCTTCTAGATGCTCTTCTACCGGGTAATTTTCGAACACCATAATATGAGAAATCAAATCTTGCTTTTGTTCGCTCTGTGCTTGAATCTCATAGAGCGGATAGGAATCATAAGCATGTCCTGCCAAATATAATTCCTGCTGTCTTTTCATCACATGGGAGAACGTATCGCTTCCCTCGGCCTGAACCCGAACTGGAACTGTATTAATGAAGAGACCGATCATGCTTTCGATACCCGGAATCTCGGCAGGTCTTCCCGATACCACACTTCCGAAGACGATATCCTGGCTTCTATTGTAGCGCTGCAGCACGATTCCCCAGGCTGCTTGCATCAGCGTATTCATCGTCACCTGATGCTGTTTGGCCACCTGTTCCAGGCGATCGGTCAGTTCCGCATCCAACGTGAATACCAGCTTCTCCGACACATAGGCCTCTGCTTTTGCCGATGGCTGTGTGATGGCTTGTGGCAGCTTCGTCTGCTGCTCGTAGCCTTCCAGGTACCCTCTCCAGTAAGAGGATGCCTCTTCCTCGCCTTGTTTCTCCAACCATTGAATGTACTGGCTGTACGATGCTGCTACAGGAAGCTCAGGTTCCCTTTGCTCACGTAGAGCTCCGTATGTTTCAAACACTTCCTGGAGCACAAGTGGCATACACCAGCCATCCAAAATGATGTGATGAGAACTCCACAACAGATGGTAATGCTCTTTTGCAGTACGTAGAATAGCAACACGCAGCAAGGCTTCATTCGCAAGATCAAAGCCTCTTGCTTTGTCTTGGGCAACATAAGCTGCAAGACGCGCTTCTATTTCAGCGGAATCCAGCTCATGCAAATCCTCGTATACGAAATCGCATGCTCTTTCTTTGAACACAATCTGTATAGGGAAATCGCCCCATCCAGCATGGAAATTCGTTCTCAATATGGCATGCCGTTTCATCAGTTGCTGTAAGCTGCGTTTGAAAACCTCAGGATAGAACACTCCCTGAATTTCAAATGTGGCCTGCTCAAAGTAGACCTCTGAATGAGCCTCCAGCAAGCTGTGGAACAACATCCCCTTTTGCATCGGCGTCAGTTTATACATATTTTCAATACTACCGATATGCCGTGTCTGCTCTTCTAACTCCTCAATCTTTTCCAAGCTGATATCTTTGAGGAGTACATCGCTTGGTGTTAGTTCTGTTCTTTCCTTACTTACGCAATGTCCAATGACTTCACTAAGACGGTTCTTCAGAATGCCAACAAACTTAGCCACGGACTCCCCGTGGAACTGATGATGGTTATAGCTGACCGAGAGTTGAAGCTGCCCTTCGGCAATCAGTCCATTAATGTTCAATGCCTGATGCTGCACCATCTGCTCACTGACCTCAGGTCCTACGGAGTAAGGCGATACTTCCATCGTCCCTCCTGCAAGATCCTGATCGAACTGACCCAAGTAGTTGAACGTAATCTCCGGTTCAGCCGAGAAGGAGGAGGCATCGGGACTGTCGCTTAAATATTTCAAAATCCCATATCCGACACCTTTGTTCGGGATACGACGCAAGCCTTCCTTTACACGCTTGATTCTGGCCCCGATCTCCAATTCCCCGTCCATCTCAAGGGCGACAGGGTATTGACTTGTAAACCAGCCTATTGTGCGAGTAATATCCAGTTCCGGTACAACAGGCTCCCGCCCATGTCCCTCCAGAAGGATGCCTACACGTTCGATTCCCGTCCACTCGTGAACAGCCATACCAAGGGCTGTCAGGAGCAGATCGTTGACCTCCGTATTGTAAGTACGGTTCGCTTCTTTCAGGAACTGCTCTGTCTCTTCTGGTGACCATCTGACCGTGATAGCCTCGCTATCTTTGATGAGAAGAGCGCCATCTACCTTGTCTTTGGGAAGAGGGACAAAGCCACCTCCTTCTACCTCTGCCCAATAGCTGAGTTCTTGTTCAGCCGCCGGGCTGTTAGCAAATTGTGTGATTCCCTCAACCCATGCACGGTACGAATCCGTCTTCTGCGGAAGCTTGACTGCTTCTCCACGTGCTGCCTGCTCGTAGCCTTCCTGCAGGTCCTCAAAGAGGATACGCCAGGATACGCCATCCACAGCCAGATGATGAATAACGATCAACAGATGTTCGCCTTCTGCACAGCGGAACAGACCCAGTCTAAAGAGAGGTCCATCCTCCAGAGAGATGCTGCGCTGAATGGCTTCCGCACCCGCTTCTATTGCTGAAGCCGGGTCTGTCTCATCCCGCAGGTCGTGGATTTGGAGGCTATAGAGTTCACCCTCACCTACGCTCCGGTTCCAGGCCTCCAATCCCTGCTCTCCTTGGCGGAACACCAGTCGTAAAGCATCATGATGCTCTGCAATTGTCCGAACAACCTCGGCGAGCGCATCGGTATTGAAGCCATCCCGTCGGTACAACATGACCGACTGATTAAAGTGATGCAGATCCATTGACTGTTCATCGAAGAATCTGTGCTGAGCAGGTCCCAGTCTTACCGATCCGTGTACCTCGCCTTGGTCCGCAATTCGGCTGACCACACTAACGCGCTGCGCCAACTCTGCAATTGTCGGATAACCGAACAAATCCTTCATTTCAAGCTTGTAGCCTGCTTGAAGAAGCCTTGAGGATACTTGAATGGATTTGATCGAGTCACCTCCAAGTTCAAAGAAATTATCATGAATGCCGACAAGCGGCACGCCAAGTACACCTTGCCAGATTGAAGCCAAAATGTTCTCCACATCCGTCCGCGGAGCGGTAAAGTCTGCTCCCGCCTTTATACCCGAGTTCGGTTCAGGCAGTGCCTTGCGATCCAGTTTGCCATTCGGTGTCAGAGGCATCACGTCCAGTTGGACGAAGTAAGACGGAATCATATATGCAGGCAGTCCGGCAGACAGTTCGTTTCTCAGCTCGCTGACAGACATTTCACGATCCGCTACAAAGTAAGCACACAGAGACTTCTGTCCATTGGCGTCTGCCCACGCAACAACGAGAGCTTCCTCGACAAGGGGCATATCCAGCAACTTGGCCTCAATCTCACCAAGCTCAATACGATAGCCCCGTATTTTGACTTGATGGTCAATACGCCCAATGTACTCAATGTCTCCATTAGGAAGGCGACGAGCCAAATCTCCGGTGCGATACATATTTCCTTCCGCAGCGAACGGATTCCTAATGAATTTTTCTGCGGTAAGATCCGGACGGTTCAGGTATCCACGGGCTACCCCGTCCCCGGCGATGTACATTTCGCCCTCCACACCTAACGGTACGAGACGAAGCTGTTCATCCAGGATATGAATGTATATATTGTCTGACGGCAAACCAATCGGTACGGATTCCCGTGTATCCTTCGCAGGATCATACAGGTGAATCATGCAACCGACGACGGTTTCGGTTGGACCGTATTCATTGTAGATTTTGATATTGCCACCAAAGAGGTCGGTAATCGTTTTTGACAAATGTGTGGTCAGATTCTCTCCACCCACAATAAGCTGCTGAATGCGACTCTCTACCGGGATGGTCATATCTTTAATCAGACTGAGATGCGTCGGCGTCAGCTTGAGAATATCCACCGCATTTTCGCGCAAAATATGCTGAACAACCTCCGCTTTATCTATACCATCATAAATCCGTACTATTCCTCCATTTATTAACGGAGTAAACATTGATGTCATCGTCAAGTCAAACGAAATGGACGAATACAGCGGGAAGTCCGTTGGTTGCCCTGCACAATAGACTTTATTTGCCCACCAGATGTAGTTCACGATTCCTTTATGGTTAATCATGGTTCCCTTCGGATTTCCTGTTGTACCCGAAGTATAGATTAGATACACCAAATCGTTTCCTCTCACAGGAATATTAGGATTATTCACTCCAGCTCCGTAGATGTGCGGGGCATCCAATTCCATAACCATTCCCTCAAAGGCCGCTAGTTTCGTCAGGTGGCTCTGTGTGAGCAGAATCTCAGCGCCAGAGTCCTTCAGAATATACTGAATCCGCTCCTGCGGATATTCAGGATCAATCGGTACATAGGCTCCGCCCGCTTTGAGTACCCCCATGATGGCAACCAGCAGTTCCACTGACCGATCCGCCAACAGCCCCACTACTTGTTCACTCCGTAGTCCTTGGGCTATCAAGGTGGAAGCCAGTCTGTTCGCCCGCTCATTCAGCTCCCGATACGTGATCTGGATGTCGCCGCTTACTGCCGCGATCTTATCTGGCGTACGGGCAACCTGTTCTTCAAACAAGGTATGCAGGCCCTGATCACTTGGGTAGACATGAGCCTTGCCCCCCCAATCAAGCAGGTTTGTCCGTTCCTCAGATGTTACAATCTCCAGTTCCTGTATCGTCGCTTGCGGACGAGTAGCTACCTGATCGAGCATTTGCAATAAATGTCCTCCGATTCGCACAATGCTTTCTTGCTCGTAGACCGATGCATTGTAGCGAATGCAGACCTTAATGTCCTCGCCTGGAATGACCACCAGGTTAAAGTCATAGTTGGTTTGCTCAAACATGGTGAAGTTGGCGACTTCGAGATTGTCCTCCGTTTGATTACCCGATTGCTCCACCTGTTCGTCGAGCGGGTAATTTTCAAAGATCATAATATGAGAAATCAGGTCCTGCTTTTGGCTTGTTTTCCCCTGAATCTCATACAGTGGATAGGTATCGTAGACACGACCAGCCAATGATTGTGCCTGTGTACGTTTCATTACCTCGACGAAAGCCTCGTCTTTGGATGACTGTACACGGATAGGTACTGTATTAATAAACAGACCCACCATATTCTCGATCCCTGCAATCTCAGCCGGTCTACCCGACACAACGCCGCCGAAAACGACATCCGAGCTGGCATTATAACGTTGAAGAATCAGTCCCCAAGCTGTCTGCATGAGTGTGTTTACGGTCACGTGATTGCGCTTCGCGACAACATCCATTTTACCGGTCAAAGATGCACCCAGATGGAGAACATGCTCTTTTAGGACATAGCCCGCTTCTTTGGCTTGAGATTTCGTTTTACCTTCCGGCAATACGGTATTCCCGTCATAATCTTCGAGATATTGGCTCCAATATGTTGAAGCTTCTTGATCATCCTGTGCATCAAGCCACTCGATATAACGGCTATAGGGCTGAGCTGGCGGCAGGACAGGCTGTAATTGCTGTTTCTTGGCAGAATAATAATCGAACAGCTCCTGTGTAATGATCGGGATACACCAGCCATCCATAACAATATGGTGGAAGCTCCACAATACAAGACAGCTTTGATCCTTCTGCAAGACGGTCACTCGCATCAGCGGATCTTCTGACAAGCTGAACCCCTTAACCATATCTTCAGCAATATAAGCCTTGATTCGGGCTTCTTGTTCCTGCATAGATGCGTCGCGCAAATCTACGTAGTGCAGAGGGATTAACCGTTGCTTAAAGACAACTTGCAGCGGTACATCCGCAATGTTGTTGTAAAAGCCGGTACGTAGTATGGCATGTCGTTGCACCAAAGCCTGGAAGCTCTCGAAGAAGATATCTACATCGAAGCTGCCACGCATCTCAAACGTTGCCTGTTCGAAGTATGAAGAGGAATCCGGCTCCAGCAGGCTGTGAAACAGCATGCCCTTCTGCATTGCCGTCAGCTTGTACACATCCTCAATCTCTCCGATATGAGCCGTCTGCGCCGTAAGTCGATCAAGCTGCTCCAATGTTAATCCTTGGAACAGAACATCACTAGGTGTAAGCTGTGAACACTCCTGAGCTACACAATGCCGGATGACCTCACTAAGGCTTGACTGTAATAATTCAGCAAAATGACTCACCGTCTCGTTACGATACTGCCTGTTGCTGTACGTAATCGTCAGTGATAGCTGTCCTTCAGCAATCATGCCATTCACATCCAGAGCATATTGCTGCGGTGTGTGATCGCTGAGCGCCTTACCGACTGAATGTGTAGACAAGCTAAGAGCATTCCCCTCCAAATCCTGGTCAAACTGTCCAAGGTAGTTGAAGGAAACTTCTGGTTCTACGCTGAATCGAGTGTCTTTTTCCGGTGCCATATATTTCAGCAGACCGTAGCCGATACCTTTGTGCGGAACCTCTCGCAAATTCTCCTTGATGCGCTTGATCCGGGTAGATACTTCCTGCCCATCTTGCAGGTTCAGCAGAACAGGGTACTGAGTTGTGAACCAGCCCACGGTACGGGTAATATCCAGATCTGGTACGATCATTTCCCGTCCATGTCCTTCAAGGTTAACCAGAACCTGCTCCATGCCTGTCCAGCGCTGAATAGCTGCTCCCAGAGCAGTCAAGAGTAAATCATTCGTCTCCGTATGATAAGCCCGGTTTGCTTGTCGCAACAGCAGCTCTGTTTCTTCAGCAGACCACGTTACCGTAACCGACTCGGTATCCCGAACGGTGCCTGGCTCCTGATCCTTATCCTTGGGCAGTGGAGCCAGAAGCGTCTCCTCAATCTGCTGCCAGTATGAACGCTCCTCGTCCAGGGCAGGACCTGCTGCATACTTCGCCGCTTGCTCGGACCATACAAGATACGAATCGGTCTTTTGCGGAAGAACAATCGTTTGTCCATTCAACGCCTGCTCGTATCCTGTTGCAATGTCTTCAAACAGGATGCGCCAGGACACACCGTCAACCAAGAGGTGATGAATGACAATCAACAAATGATCGCCATCTTCACAATGGAACAGGCCTAGCTTGAACAGTGGGCCACCTTCCAAGTCAAAGCTTGCCTGAATGGCATTGGCTTGGGCCTGAACCGCAGCTGTCTGGTCTTCCGCCTGCCGCATATCAGCAATGTCCAATGTGTAGAGCTCGCCTTCATCCGTTCCCCGATTCCAAGCTGCGTATCCAGCTTCTGTAGGCCGGAAAACCATGCGCAGCGCGTCATGATGGATCGCAATTTGGTCCATTGTCAATCGGAGTGCAGCCTCATCAAAGCCGTCTTTCCGATAGAGCATGACGGCATGATTATAATGGTGCGGCTCCGCTGTATGGCGTTCAAAGAACCAGCGCTGAATTGGCATTAACTCTGCTGCACCTTTAATTTCGCCCTGTTCCGCTGTACGTCCGGCTGCCTGAAGATACGGGCTGAGCTCGGCAATTGTCGGATATTTGAAGAGATCCTTCATCTCTAATTTATATCCAGCTTGGAACAATCTCGAGGACACTTGAATCGCCTTGATGGAGTCACCACCCAGGTCGAAGAAATGATCGTGGATGCCGACCTGCTGTGCTCCCAGCACACCTTGCCATACGGAAGCCAAAGCTTCCTCAGCCTTCGTCCTTGGCGGTTCATAAACCGCTCCAGTCTGCACATTGGCCTCCGGAGCCGGAAGCGCTTTGCGATCCAGTTTGCCATTTGGTGTCAAAGGCAGCTGTTCCAATTGCATAAAGTAAGATGGAATCATATAAGCCGGCAGTTCGGCAGCCAAGGCTTTTCTCAACTCTCCTACCGTCAGCATCTGATCGGCTGTGAAATAGCCGACAAGCACTTTTTGTCCACTTCCATCCTCTTGGGCGAGCACAACGGCCTCTCTTACAGACGGAGCATGGAGCAGCTTCGCTTCCACTTCGCCTAGCTCAATACGGTAACCACGGATTTTTACCTGATGGTCAATCCGTCCCAAATACTCCATGCTGCCATCCGGCAACCAGCGTGCCAAGTCACCCGAGCGGTACATACGCTCGCCTGCTTCGAACGGATGAGGGACAAACTTCTCTTCCGTCAATTCCGGTCGGTTCAGATAACCTCGCGCCAGACCTACGCCCGCCACATAGAGTTCACCTGGAATGCCAATCGGCTGTGGACGGCGTTGTTCATCCAAAATGTACGCTCGCAGCGTCGGAATCGTGGTGCCGATATTGCTGCGGCCCTGTTCAATTTCCAACTCTGTAATTTCCTTGTAGGTTACATGCACGGTCGTTTCGGTAATGCCGTACATGTTAATGAGCTGCACTTGCGGATACTTCGTTCTCCAGTCCTTGAGCAGGGCCGGAGCTAATGCCTCTCCACCGAAGATAATCATACGGAGGCTCAGTTCTGCCGCTTGATGACCGAGTTCTTCCTGTAGCAACTGGTAGAAGTACGTCGGCGTTTGGTTCAAAACGGTGACCTTCTGATCCTTAAGCAATTGTAAGAAACGATCTGGACTCTTCGCGGTAAGCGATGGAACGATGACCAACCGTCCTCCGTTCAGCAATGCTCCGTACATTTCCCATACAGAGAAGTCAAAACAGAATGAATGGAACAGTGTCCACGTATCCTGAGGACCAAAGTCAAACATATTTTTATCATTAAAGAGCAAGCGAACTACATTTTTATGCTCAATCAGTGTTCCCTTTGGCTTGCCTGTCGTACCCGATGTATAGATGACGTAGGCAAGATGCTCCGGTCCGGCTGCAGGCTGCAGGTTTGAGACATCCTCCTTGTAGGAAGCCGTTTTGTCCAGACTTACGATATCCCCGGCGAAGGAGACCCGTTGCTCCAGATGCGCTTGTGTCAGCAGTAGCTTGGCTCCCGAATCCTCAAGCATAAAGCGAATGCGGTCCTCTGGATATTCAGGGTCTACAGGGACATAGGCCCCGCCTGCCTTCAAGATGGCTAAAATTCCGACCACCATTTCAAGGGAACGATCCGCCATGATTCCAGCCAAACCGTCTGGTTGCAAACCACGTTCTCTCAGCGTTCGGGCAAGTCCATTGGCCCGCTCGTTCAGCTCGCTGTAGGACAGGGCTGCATCTTCACATACGACTGCCACTGCATTCGGAGTACGTGCGGCCTGCTCCTCGAACAGCGCATGGATCGTCTTGTCACGAGGATAGTCTGCCTTGGCTTCGTCCGGCGCTTTCATCAGCCTTAATTTTTCCTGAGGTGTCACGATATCAAGGGATGACAACGGCAGTGCCGGATTGGCGATGGCTTCCCGAATAAGCTGTACAAAGTGGCCTGCCATCCGCTCAGCAGTCTCTTGCTTGTAGATCGCAGTCGCGTACTCAAGCGTGCAGTTCAATGCCCCGTCTGCTTCACTCACGGTCAGCGTGAGATCGAACTTGGCAGCCGGATGTACATTATCGTAAGGAGTGAAGCGCAATCCTTCTATTTCTTGTTCTCCCTGCTCGATATTTTGCAGGACAAACATGGTATCAAATAGTGGGTTACGGCTCAAATCACGCTGAAGCTCCAGCTTTTCTACCAGCTCCTCGAACGGGTAATCCTGGTTTTCATAGGCCCGCAGCGCTGTTTCCTTCACTTCCTGCAGATAAGCCTCGAAAGGCTTTTCTCCTTCTGGATAAGTACGAAGTGCCACTGTGCCGACGAACATACCGATGAGGCCTTCGAGTGTCGCATGAGATCTTCCTGCCACAGGTGAACCGACAATGACATCTTCCTGACCTGTGTACTTGTGCAAGAGCGCTGTATAGGCTGCCAGCAGTACCATGAACAGAGTGGAACCCGTTCGGGTAGCCAGCTCCTGAAGTGAAGCACTCAGAGAAGAATCAATTTGGAAGTCGATTCGATCCCCTGCAAAGCTTCGCACCGCAGGACGAACTTCATCTCCTGGCAAATCCAGCACTGGCAAGCTTCCACGGAAAGCATCCAGCCAGTAAGCCTCCTGGACCTTAAGACGCTCGCTTCCGAGCTGCTCTTGCTGCCATACCGCATAGTCTGTGTACTGGATCTGTAGCTCAGGAAGTACGTCCTCCTCTTGGTAGAAGCGGAGAAACTCTTCTATGAGAATATTCATAGAAACCCCATCTGAGACAATATGGTGCATGTCAAACAATAGTAAATGGCGCTCATGTGCAATTCGAATAAGGCCGACCCGCAGCAATGGAGCTACACCTAAATCAAAAGGACGGACGAACTGCTGAAGGGTAGCTCCTGCCTCTTCCTCGCTCAACTCCACATATTCCACAGCAAACGGAACATCCGTCAGGAGCTGCTGTACAGGTTCACCGTTCACGGTCACAAAACGAGTACGCAGCGAACCATGACGATGAATCAGACGACGGAATGCCTGCTCTAGCCGTTCCCGATCCAAAGCTCCCTCAACGGTAAGAATACCCGGCATATTGTAGCTCAGCTCTCCACCTTCCAGCTGACTTAGAATAAACATTCGTTTTTGGGCCGAGGACAATGGATAATGCTCTCTCGCTCCCGCTGTAGGAATTTCTTCGAAATTCAGCGGTGTATAGCCCTCAATAGCACGGGCCAATCCTTCAATAGTAGGAGACTCGAACACTGCTCTCAGACTAATCTCGCGATTCATTTCCTTGCGAATTCGTGAGACTAGCAGGGCTGCACGCAGGGAATGACCTCCAAAATGGAAGAAATTGTCCTTCACTCCCGCATTCTCTACACCTAGCACCTCTTGCCAGATTTGGGCTAATTGCATTTCTACAGGTGTCTTTGGAGCCTCAGATGAAGCAACTGCCCATCCACGCTCGCCCTGCAGCGCTTTTCGATCGATTTTTCCGTTCGACGTCAGAGGCATATCGTCCATTTGTATGAAGCGGGAAGGGATCATATATCCAGGCAACATCTCCGACAGAACCTCTCGGAGCTCGGATACCTCAAGTTTCTGAGCGGCTACGAAGTAAGCGACTAGATCTTTGTAGCCATCATTGCCCTCTACAGCCATGGCCACGACTTCCTGAACGGACGGCACTCTGAGCATTTGTGCTTCTACCTCGCCTAGCTCGATACGGTAGCCGCGGATTTTGACTTGGTGATCTATTCGACCTAAGTACTCGATGGTTCCATTCGGTAACCAGCGAACCAAGTCACCCGTCCGATACATACGCTCTCCTGGAGCAAATGGATTGTCCACAAACTTCTCGTCCATTAACTCAGGCTGGTTATGATACCCCCGCGCTAACCCGATACCCGAAATGCATAGCTCTCCAGCTACACCGACAGGTTGCAATCTAAAATGGTCATCCAAGATGTACACACTATGGTTAGCAATAGGTCGTCCAATAGATACAATATCCGTTGCTCCCTCACTGTCCGGGACAGACCAGATTGTGGTGCATACGGAGTCCTCTGTTGGGCCATAGCCATTAGAGTAACGTACATGCTTCCTCCACTCTTCGATCAACTCGATCGATGCGGCCGATCCAGCGGTTAGCAAGCACCGCAGTGTTGGCAAACGCTCTGGATCAAGGTGGATAGCGTAAGCGGGTGGCAAAGTCGCTACCGTAATCCCCTTATCGTTCATGAACTGCTCGAACAGGGCATGATCTAAAATATCTTGTGGAGAAGGGATGCACAGAACAGCCCCGTGGCTCAGCGCCGTTAAAATTTCCGAAACCGATGCATCAAACGACAGGCTTGCAAACTGAACGATCCGATCCTGCGGTGTAACTTCGAAGTGTGTCCCGTATACGTCCGAAAGATTGGGTAGTCCCCGATGCTCGACTAATACGCCCTTAGGCTGACCCGTCGTACCTGAAGTGTAGATCACGTAAGCCAGATCATCCGGGCCGGCAGTAGCCTCCAAATTCGAGGTGTCGGCATCATAGGTCGATGATTCATCCAGCAGCAAAACATTTTCCGTCCATCCGAGATGCTCCAAGAGATGGGCCTGTGTAAGGATCAGCTTCGCCCCGGAATCTTCAAGCATGTAACTGATTCGTTCTTTCGGATACTCTGGATCGATTGGAACATAGGCACCCCCGGCTTTCATAATGCCGTAGATCGCAACGATCATTTCGAGCGACCGTGCAGCAATCAGTCCCACCAGATCTCCCGTCTTGATTCCCTGAGTACGGAGCCTTCTCGCCAGTCCATTGGCTTTTGCATTGAGCTCGGCGTAGGTCAGCATCTCGTCCCCAAACAAAAGGGCAGTCGCGTCTGGCGTTCGTCCCGCCTGTTCCTCCAACAGCCCGTGGAACGTGTTACATTGCTCGTAAATGCCTGGTGTATTTCCCCATACGTTCAGAATCTGTTCTTTCTCCTGCGGCGTGACTAATTCTAGAGCATCCACGGAAATTGCAGGATTCTCCACAATTTGTTCCATCAGGTGGAACAAGTGGCCCTTGATTTGCTCGATCGTGGCTGGATCATAGACGAGCGCATTGTATTGGAACAACAATCTCATCTCTTTGCCCGGTAGAACAATTAAGTTAAAATCGTAATTCGTTTGTTCAAGAAGCTCCGCTTCCTCAATCTCAAAGGCAGCCTCGCCACCACCCAGACGCTCTACTTCCTCTTCCACAGGATAATTCTCAAACACCATAATATGAGAGATGAGATCCTGCTTCTGATCCGTCTGAGCCTGAATTTCAAACAACGGGTAGGTGTCATACATATGAGAAGCCATATATTGTTCCTGCTGCTGCTTCATCAGAACTGTGAAGGGGAGACTCTCCTCTGTCTTCACACGAACGGGAATCGTATTGATGAACAAACCGATCATCCGATCAATGCCCGGAATTTCTGCTGGTCTGCCTGATACTACACTTCCGTATACAACATCCCGACTACCGTTATAGCGTTGAAGCGCAACGCCCCAAATGGACTGCAGCAGTATATTCATCGTGACATGAGCATCTCTGGCCACCTTTTCCAGGCGTTCAGTCAATTCCCTGCTGAGAGGATAATTCAGCTTCTCTGCTACATAGCCTTCTCCTTTAGCTGCTCCACCGACTTGAGGTAAAAGCGTCTGTTGTTCATAACCGGCCAGATATCGGCTCCAATAGTCGGCCGCAGCTGCTTCATCCTGCTGTTCGAGCCATTCAATATACCGGCTATACGGCTGAACCTCTGCCAGGTGAGGCTCTCTTCCTTCCAGGAGGGCAAAATAGTGTTCAAATACCTCCTGCGTAATTAACGGAACACACCACCCATCCATGACGATGTGATGAAAGCTCCATAAGAGGCGGAAGCTCTCTTCATCTGTTTGTAGAATCGATACACGGAGAAGCTCGTCTTCAGCTAGGTTAAAGCCCAGTGCTTTATCCTTAGCACCAAATGTCTTCAGGTAAGCTTCGCGCTGCGATGCATTCATCTCCCGCAGGTCTTCGTACACCAATTTAGCGCCTCTGTGCCGAAATACAACCTGCAAAGGCTCGCTGCCCCATCCGCTGTAAAAGTTCGTACGCAGGATAGCATGACGCTCCACCACTGCATCCAGACTGTGTCCGAAGGCGGTCGGATCAAAGCTACCCTTAAAGTCAAAGGCAGCCTGCTCAAAATAAGCACCCGTATGCGGCTCAAACATATCATGGAACAGCATGCCCTTCTGCATCGGTGTCAGACTATATACATTCTCAATATCGCCTATGTGGCTGGTCTGCTTAGAAAGCTCCTCCAGGTCGGCAATGCTTAGACCCTTCGCAAGCACGTCGCTTGGTGTCAATACGGTTTTTTCTTGGGTTACGCAATGCTGGAGAAGCTCCCGCAGGCTTTCTTCAATATATCCAGCGAGCTGTTCCATCGTAGATGACTTATACTGTTTTCCGTTATAAGTCATCGTCAGAGTCAGGGCTCCGTCCGTCACCATGCCATTGATATCTAGCGTATAGGCCGGTTCCTCCAACAAGCTTTGCGCGCTTCCGGTCGGATAAGGAGAGATCTGCAATGAGCCTCCTTGCAAATCCTGATCAAATTGCCCCAGATAGTTAAAAGAAATCTCAGGTTGCAAGCTGAAGCTATCTTCATCCAACTGACTTGCCACCGTTTTGAGCAACCCGTAGCCAATACCTTTGTTCGGAATTCGGCGCAACCCTTCTTTCACAGACTTGATCAAGGAGGCCACTTCCGAGTTATCCCCCAAGTCTAAAATCACCGGATATTGACTTGTAAACCAGCCGACGGTACGGGTGATGTCAATATTCGGTATAATCGGCTCACGACCGTGCCCTTCCAGATTCACAGCAACCTTTTCGATCCCAGACCACTTGGATATCGCCATGCCTAGAGCAGTCAATAGCAAATCATTCGTCTCTGTTTGATAAGCACGGTGGGCTTTTCTCAACAATTGGTCGGTTTCTTCTATAGTCCATTGTGCTGTTACTACTTTGCTATCCTGTAAAAGAAGGCTTTCCACAGCCTCATCCTTCGGCAACTGTTCGAGTGGCTGATCCTTTAGCTCTCTCCAATACGCCCGATGAGTCTCCATTTCAGGGCCTTCCGAATAACGAGCAAGGGCGTCACCCCAGTCACGGAAGGAATCCGTCTTCTGCGGGAGTGTCAGTGCTTGGCCTTGAATCACCTGCTCATAGCCTGCTGCGATGTCCTCGAACAAAATCCGCCAGGATACTCCGTCCACCACCAAATGGTGGATCACGATCAGAAGGTGGTCTCCATCCTGACAATGGAAAAGCCCTAACTTCAGCAGCGGGCCTTCTGCCAGATGGATACTGCGCTGAATGTCATCCGACAGCGATGTAATGGCTGCAGTCGGATCGGATTCATTCCGTAAATCAGCGGTGAACAGGCTATAAAGCTCTCCTTCTTCAAGATCACGATTCCAAGCTTCGTAGCCATGCTCTGTCTGACGGAAAACCATACGAAGGGCGTCATGATGCTCAGCAAGTTTTCTCAGCACCTGATGCAAGGCCTTTTCCTCAAATCCCTGTTCACGATACAGCATAACCGCTTGATTGAAGTGATGAGGCTCTGCCTGCTTCCGGCCAAAGAACCACTGTTGGACTGGAGTCAAGCGAGTCGCTCCACGCACAACTCCCTGTTCAGCCATGTGCACAGCCGTCTGTATTTCCGCGCCTAGCTCGGCAATAGTTGGCGATTTGAACAGTTGCTTCATCTCTAACCGATAGCCGGCCTGCAGTAACCGTGACGACACCTGAATGGCCTTGATGGAATCTCCACCCAATTCAAAGAAATTGTCATGGATACCCACCTGTTCGGCACCCAGCACCCCTTGCCAGACAGACGCCAAAGCTTCTTCGGCCGGTGTACGAGGAGCTGTATACTTCCGTCCTGTATGCGCACCTACTTGCGGAGCCGGCAGAGACCTGCGGTCCACTTTTCCGTTTGACGTTAATGGCATACGATCCATCTGAATAAAATAGGATGGCATCATATAGCCCGGAAGCACCTGCGATAGGGCAAGGCGTACTTCGCCTGCCGTGAGCGCACGATCCGCCACATAATAAGCGCAAAGCTGCTTCTCTCCAAGCTCATCCGCGCGAACGACCACTACGGCGTCGATTACTGACTCCACCTTGGCCAGTTGGGCCTCGATTTCAGGGAGTTCGATGCGGTAACCACGTATTTTGACCTGCTCATCAATTCTTCCTTTAAACTCCAAATTCCCATCTGGAAGCCAGCGTACCAAATCCCCAGTTCTGTAGCAGGGTTCTCCGTCCTTCACAGGACTAGGGACAAATTTCTCTGCTGTGAGATCAGGACGATTGAGATATCCGCGCGCTACACCTTCACCGCCGACAATGAGTTCACCCCAAGCACCAATAGGCTGTAATTGCAGCGATCCATTGACCACATAAGCGGTCGAATTACTAATTGGGCGACCAATCGGTACGACCCCTTCGGCACGACCTGGAATCTCGTAGGTGGTGGAGAAGGTCGTATTCTCTGTCGGACCATAGCCATTGATAGGGACAAGATCAGGATTAGCCTCGATTACACGATTCATATGAGATATGGACAGTACGTCACCGCCGACTAGTAATGCTTTGAGCCCTCTGAACAGGTACTCATCCTGCAGGGAAAGCTGATTGAAAAGCGGTGAAGTAAGCCACAATGTCGTAATCCCGTACTTGGCAATAGCTGCTTTGAGCCTATCGGCAATCAGAATGTCGTCATTCTCTACGAAATAGAGCTGTCCACCGTTAAGCAAAGCTCCCCATATCTCGAATGTAGAAGCATCAAAGGCTACGGCTCCCGTTTGCAAAATCCGCGTAGATTCATTCAGCTCCACATAGTTGGTCTCTTTGACCAGACGAACCACGTTCCGGTGTTCAACCATAACGCCCTTCGGTCTACCCGTCGTACCCGATGTATAGATGACATAAGCAAGCCCCTGCGATCCTTGGGCAGTCTCCGGCTGGGCAGGTTCAGCTGCATAAGCCTCTTCACTGCTAAGATCGACAATCGGTATACCGTAGTCTACATTTATAAGCTCGCTCTTTTGCACCAATAATAGCTTGGCGTCGGAATCATTAAGCATATAACGCACCCGATCTTCCGGGTAATCAGGATCAATCGGCACATAGGCTCCACCCGCTTGAAGCACCGCGAGCATACCAATGACCATTTCGATACTTCGTCCGCCCATCACGGCCACAGGCTGCTCCCTCAACGTTCCCAAACGACGCAGTGTTTGGGCCAGTCGGCTCGCCTTGTCTTCCAATTCAAGGTACGTTAGCTGGACATCGCCGAATACAAGCGCCGTCTGTTTCGGTGTACGCTTGACTTGTTCTGCGAACAGCTCATGAATGGTCTTGTCTCTTGGATAAGGAGCCGATGTCGCGTTAAATACTTCAACGATCTGTACTTTCTCCTCCGGTGTGATCATTTCTATCTCGGCCAGTTGCAACTGGGGATTGGCCGAGACTGCGTGCAGAATCCGGAGCAAGTGCGTTGCAAGTCGCTCTACACTTTCACGGCGATATAAAGCCGTACTATACTCGAGGCCAAAGGCTAATTTTGAGCCCTTCTCCTCTACATTGAGGGACAGGTCAAATTTGGCTGTGACGGTGTCCATCAAGTAAGGAGTAAAGTGCACTCCGTCCATTTCCTGCTCTTCCTGCTCGGTATTTTGTAATACCAATAGGGTGTCAAAGAGCGGATTGCGGCTGACATCACGTCCTACGCCCAGCTTTTCGACCAATTTTTCAAAAGGGTAATCCTGATGCTCAAACGCCTTGAGCGCTGTTTCCTTGATTTCCAGAAGATAATCCTGAAAGGTTTTATCTCCTGCCGGGTAGCTGCGCAAGGCCAGTGTGTTGACAAACATTCCGATGATACCCTCAAGCTCAGCCTGCGGCCTTCCGGCTACTGGAGAACCTACGACGATGTCCTCCTGTCCTGTATATTTGTGCAGTAGTACCGAATAAGCAGCCAGCAATACCATATACAGTGTAGTACCTGTACGGGATGCAAGCTCTTGTATTGCCTTATTTCCAGACTCATCCAATGTAAAATCAATTCGGCTCCCCTCGAAGCTTCGAACCGAAGGTCGTTGGAAGTCTGTAGGCAGATCCAATACCGGCAACTCTCCTTCAAAGGCTTGCAGCCAATATTTCTCAAGATCTTGCCATTGGTTCTCTGACTGTTCCCGTTGCCATACGGCATAATCCTTGTACTGGATGTGCAGCTCTGGTAGCTGTTCTCCTTGATACAAATGAGTAAGCTCCTCTATCAATATTTGAATAGAAACCCCATCTGAAATGATGTGATGCATATCAAACAGCAACAGATGACGCTCCTCCTGGAGCTTCACCAAGCTAACACGCAATAATGGAGCCTGGCTCAGATCAAAGGCACGAATAAAGCTGTGAATGAGCGTATCCGTCTCCTCCACCGAAGCCTCTGTGTAGTTCAACACGAACGGCACATTCCTATGCACACGCTGAACAAGCTCCCCATCCTGCATATAAAAGCCGGTTCTCAGGGATTCATGGCGCTGGATCAGTGCCTGGAACGCAGACTCCAGCCGCGTGCGATCCAACGGTCCATCCACCGTAAAGACCCCTGGCATATTGTAGCTGAGCTCTCCCCCATCCATCTGTCTCAGCACGTATAACCGCTTTTGCGCTGAGGACACTGGGTAAGCTTCGCTTTCCGCCGCCTGCGGGATGGATTCGTACATGGTTGGAATGTGTTTTTTCACAAGTTGGGCCAAGGATTCGACCGTAGGTGACTGAAACACCTCACGCAGCGAAATGCTACATCCCAATTCTTTGTGAATCCGTGAAACGAGCACTGTTGCCCGCAAGGAGTGACCCCCAATTTCAAAGAAATTATCTCTGACACCAACGCGGGCAACGCCCAAGATATCTTGCCAGATGAGTACCATCTGAGCTTCCACAGCAGTTCTCGGAGCCAAATAAGCCTCGCCGGATTGTACGCTGCTTTCAGGAGCCGGCAACGCACGGCGATCCAGTTTGCCATTTGGCGTAAGCGGCATTTGCTCCAGCCGGACAAAATAAGAAGGAATCATGTAAGCGGGGAGTTCCGCTGCCAGCTGAGACCGCAATTCCCCCGGCGAAAGGTCACTGGAGGCTACATAGTAGGCGCACAGCAATTTTTGGCCCTGTTCGTCTTCCCGTGCGAGGACAATCGTTTCCCGTACGTTCGGAGCCTTGAGAATTTGGGCTTCTACCTCGCCAAGCTCAATTCGGTAGCCGCGAATTTTGACCTGATGGTCGATCCGCCCCAAATATTCAATATTGCCATCAGGCAACCAACGAGCAAGATCCCCCGTTCGGTACAGCCGCTCTCCCGCCCGATACGGATGTTCAACGAATTTCTCAGACGTCAAATCCGGCCGATTCAAATACCCACGGGCAAGACCGTCCCCCGCAATGTATAGCTCTCCCGGAACCCCAACAGGCTGCAGGCGTCTTTGCTCATCGAGAATGTAAGCGCTAAGTGTCGGGATCGTTCTGCCAATATTGCTTTTCCCCGCTTCAATCTCATGTTCCGTGATTTCCTTGTAGGTGACATGGACCGTTGTTTCCGTAATTCCGTACATATTGATCAGCTGCACATCAGGATACTTGACCCGCCAGTTTCTCAGAAGAGATGGACTTAAAGCCTCTCCACCAAAAATGATTTTTCTAAGGCCAAGCTCTGTCGAAGAGTGCGTCAGTTCTTCCTGTAGCACCTGATAAAAATACGTCGGCGTCTGATTTAAAATGGTGACTTGGTTATCTTTCAACAACTCCAGGAAAGCTGCTGGGCTTTTGGCTGTGAGAGATGGAACAATCACCAATTTCCCTCCATAAAGAAGCGCTCCGTACATCTCCCAAACGGAGAAATCGAAGCAGAACGAATGGAATAGCGTCCACGTATCCTGAGAGGTGAAATCAAATAGATTTTTATCGTTAAAGAGCAGTCGAACTACATTTTTATGCTCAATCAGCGTGCCCTTCGGGTTGCCGGTTGTACCCGACGTGTAGATGACATAGGCCAGATGGTTTGGTCCCGAAATGCTCTCCAGATTGGAGGCATCTCCTGTATACGTTGCAGAATCGTCCAGGCTCACAAGCTTTCCGTCAAAAGTGGTACTTTCCCACAGATGACCTTGGGTAAGCAACAGACGGACACCTGAATCCTCCAGCATATAATGGATACGCTCTTCCGGATAATCAGGGTCAATCGGTACATAGGCACCACCTGCTTTTAAAATGGCCAACATCCCGATGACCATCTCCAAGGAACGGTCAGCCATAATCCCTACGAGCGTATCTGCTCCTACACCCTCGGAGCGCAAATATCTCGCAAGCTGGTTAGCCTGCTCGTTTAGAGCTAGGTATGTAATGCTCTGCTCGTCCATCTGAACGGCTACGTGATCTGGCGTGCGCTCGGCTTGTTCTTCGAATAAGCCATGGATGGTCTTCTCACGTGGATAGTCAACTGTAGTGCCTTCCGAAAGAGCCAAAATGGATTGCTCTTCGGGTTCGCCCAATAAGTTTACCTCTGCGATAGAAAGCTGAGGTGAATGAATGACCTGCTCGGCGATCGTAAGCAACTGGGAAACCATGTCCTTAACTTCGCTGCGTTCAAACAGCTCCGTCCGATAATCGACATCCAGTACCAGTTCGCCTTCATCCAGGATCTCTACGATATGAAGTACGAAATCGTTCACTTCATCCCCGCAGAAATCATAATCTGTCAAAATACGCACATCATCCAAATCAACCCAATTGATAAGACGATATTCCATTGAAACGCCAAAAAGCCGCTGAATATCCTTGTTGCCATGCATTTCTCTAAGATCCTGAATTAACTGATTGTATGGATATTTCTGATGCCGCAGGATTGACATCTGATCTCTGGCTACATCCTGCACGAAGCTCAGCACATCCATATCCTTTTCGACGTATGTTCTGGCAGCAGCGGTGCTGACGAACATACCTATCTTTTGCTTCTCTTTTTTGTTCCCCCGGTTAGCGAACGAAGTTCCAATCACCACATCCGGCTGATTCGTCATTTTGTGTATGTAGATATACATCGCACCCATGAAGAACTGGAACAAGGAAATTCTGTTCTGTTGGCAAAATGCCTGCAGCTCGTGATACAGCACTTCTGGTACAGTAAAATGCTCCCGAACAGCGTGAGTGCTTAAAGACAATGGATTATATGACTTCCAACCCGTAAGCTCAGGCAAATCAGAAAATTTATCCAGCCAGTATGCCTTATCTTTCTGGTATCTGTCAGAAAGTTCGTATGCATTCTCATCTGCAATATATTCAATATACGAGCAATCGTCGCCCAGCTTCGGCTCATTTCCTTGAATTAACTCCATGTAAAACGCTGTTAGCTGATTGCCATAGACCACCATTGATATTCCGTCAGAAATAATATGGTGCATCTTGATATTAATCCAATACTCTTCCTCGCTAATCTTCACAATTAAAAACTGGAAGAGTTCAGAATCCAGCAGGGGCAAGGGTTTGCTTTTGTGTTGCTCAAGTAAGGCTTCCACTTCAGATATACTTTCATAGTGGGAAAGATCCAGGCACTCCAACTGTCTTTCTTCATAAGGAACGACATACTGTTGAGGCACTCCATCCACTGAGGTAATACGAATACGGAACGCATCATACTGTTTGATAATCAAATTAATAGACTGCATGAAGGCAGCGATATGGATATGCCCCTTCATCTTAGCTGTACCGGAAAGCTGTGACACTGACGTATCTGGGTAGAGTAATTCGGTATACCATATACGCTTCTGCGCATTTGTTAAATCATATAACTGCATGTCATTCATCTCATTCACTCCTATTCCATGATGTGAATATCCTCCCGCTGCACCTGGCAGTCAGGAGGACAAAAGGAAAGTTTAACGTGCGCTTCCACACCGTCATTGATCCAGTGAAACAATTTCTTCCGCCTCAACTACCAATCGATCCCCTACGGAAGCACGACCGCTTCCCAGAATATAGCCCCGTCGACGCTTGATCACTTCAAAGTAGAGATCAATTCGGTCCCCAGGCTTCGCCAAGCTATGGAACCGAATCCCATTGAGATTGGTCAGGTATGAAATCCCTTTTTTATCAACCGCCACGAATGCCGCCAATTGTGCAAGCGACTCCACAATCAACATAGGAGGCATGTATGGATTACTGTCTGTAATGAACCACTCACTCCAGGTGACAAGCTTGTATCCCTTCGCCCATTGCGACGTTTCGTACCCGGTCACGCCATCCAACAGAAGAAAAGGGTACCGGTGAGGAAGCACATCCGGGATATGGATTAGCTCTTCGCTCACAGGCTTATTCCCCTTCCCACTTGCGAACAGCAAGGCAGACGTTGTGCCCTCCGAAACCAAATGAATTGCTAATCGCTGCGCGGACCTCGCGTTCCTGATATACATGCGGCACAAAGTTCAATTCAGGAGCTTCCGGATTGTCACAATTGAGTGTCGGTGGTATTTTGCTGTGAATCATGCTCTGCACAGTCGCAATTAATTCGACTGCCCCTGCACCGCCCATTAAATGGCCAGTCATGGATTTAATAGACGATATCGCCAAACGGGGGGCATGCTCCCCGAACACTTTTTGAATAGCATTAATCTCCATACGATCATTAAATGGCGTACTCGTACCGTGGGCATTGACATAGTCGATTTCCTGCGGTGTTAAGCCGCCATCCTGCAGTGCGATGTTGATCGCTTCTGCCGGGCCGGAGCCAGAGGGATCTGGAGCCGTGATATGATACGCATCCGTTGTGCATCCGTAACCCACAACTTCGGCCAGAATGGTGGCTCCGCGGTTCAAAGCATACTCCAACTCCTCCAGCACCAAGACTCCTGCTCCTCCACCGATGACGAATCCATCACGATCCACATCAAACGGACGACTAGCCTTCTGCGGCTCTTCATTACGTCTGGAGAGAGCATGAATATTCGCAAATGATGCCAGATCAAGCTGACTAAAATTGGCTTCTGCTCCACCGGCAACCACGACATCAGCCGTGCCGTACTGGATCGTACGTAATGCTTCACCGATGGCATTGCTTCCTGTAGCACAAGCTGTAACCACAGCAAACGAAGGCCCCTTGGCCCCAATAGCAATGGAGATTTCACCAGGTGCTGAATTAATCATCATCGAGGAAACAAAATAAGGAGAAACTCTTTTGGGACCAAGCTTTGTTAATTTCCCATAGTTCTCCTCTATAACGTCGAGGCCGCCTGCTCCAGAGCCGACAATAACCCCCACGCGACTTGCATTCTGCTCATCAATCACTAATTTGGATTGCTCCACCGCCTGCCGGGCAGCCGCCAAAGCAAACTGAGTGAACTGTGCCACTTTATTAGCTTCCTTCTTGCTCATATATTGCAATGGGTCAAAGCCCGTAACCTGTGCACCGATCTTTGTCGGAATGTCCGCTGTATCGAAAACAGTGACAGGTCCAATTCCGCTTTTTCCTTCTAACAGTGAATTCCAGAAATCCGTAAGATTAAGCCCAACCGGCGTTACGACTCCCTGTCCAGTCACTACAACACGTCTTCTCACTGTATCCACGTCCTTCGTTGAAATTAATTCTTGGAAGCCTGTTGCTCGTAGAGAGGAAAGTCGCCATACACATGACTGATTTTTTCATGCACATCCGCAAGATCAGCATATACCTCGACGACCACAAGCTTGTTCTCCTGATACTTTTGCCAAGCAAGCTGAAGCTGTTCCCGTGCCTCTCCCTTACTCCGAATTGCGAGGCTTTCCACAAACTCATACTGGGGAATTTGAATTCCTGTCTTGGCCGCCTCAGAAACAAATGGGAGGGACTGCCCTGTGAGATGTTTATAATTCATCTGATTCTGCAACCAACCATAGCCACCATTATTGAGTACGATATAGATTAACGGTATTTGATACTCCACCGCCGTCATAAAATCCGAAGAGAAGAGATTGAACGCACCGTCACCTACAAGTGCCACTACTGGACGTTGCGTTGCCACACTTGCTCCCAGAGCAGCAGCCGCACCGAATCCAAGACTCGTTTGATCACTAGGAACAATCGAAAGAGAGCCTTGGGCAAAGCGGAAATATGGATAAAAATAGGACCACATATCCTGCAATCCATTTTCTTGAAGAAGCACTAGATTTTCAGGAAACTCCGTCTGAATGATTTCCAACAGCTCAGGAACGTGGATCCCAGGAGCTTTTTTCAATTCCTCCAGATAGATAGCCCTTTGAGAAAAAGCCTTCTCTTTACAGCTCCTAATCGTTTCAAGCCACACTCCATCAGGCTTCTGCCCTAGCCGATCATGCCATTGCTCCACTGCTGCATATCCATCACCAAGCACTTTGATACCCCTGTATTCGTGTGCAAAATCCTCCAGATTTACATTGACTTGAATCAAAGGTGTATCCTGTAGCAGAATATCCCACTCGAACGTAGCCGTTTCTTCCAAGCGGCTGCCCAGTGTGATCACCACATCAGATTCCTTCCAGATTTGTCTTAGACTGAGATCCGTATAGAGTCCGGCAACACCGCAGAAAAGTTCGTGTTCTTCATCCACTACACCCCGTCCCGAGGCAGTTGCGAACAAGGCCGCTCCATGTTGGTGAGCGAACCGCTCAATCACATCACCTGTACCTGACTTCATTCCCCCTCCGACTAGAATGAGCGGCCTGCGCGCCGTCTTTATAATCGCCCAAGCCGCATCCAACTCCCGCAGAGACGGAGAACACGAAAGCTTCTCGGGCGGGGTAAACTGAAGTCCTGTTGGCACAGGCTGGTCCATCAGGTTTTCAGGGAGTTCGATATAGACAGGACCCGGCGCTCCATTGATGGCCAAAAAGGCAGCCCGCTCCATCGCCCATACAAGCCGATCTACATGCTCGACACGATAAGCCCATTTTACAAGCGGCTTCACAAGTGAGATTTGATCGGCTTCCTGAAAGGATCGGGTACCCAGCTTATCTCCTCCGGTACCAAGCGCCAGAAGCAAGAGCGGAGCGCCCAGGTTCTTGGCTTCCAGCAGCCCTGTAAGTGTATTACTGAGCGCAGGCCCTTTACCCACAACACATACGGACATCTGGTTGGTGGTGAGCGCATAACCTGCTGCCATGAACACAGCATTACGTTGATCTTTGCACAAAATAAAATCCATACCGGATGAGGGGAGTGACGATACGATTTTGAGGTCATCACTTGGTAATCCAAAGAGATGCTGAACCCCAGCCGATTTTAAGTAGCCAATGATGGCATCCCAGGGAAAAAAGCTCGCAGTCATACCAAACTCCTCTTTTCCGACAAATATTCTGCGACAATTTCTGAAATCAAGATCGGCTTTGAAATGAGCTTGAAATCGTAAAAAATATAGTTCGACATCGTGCCGTAGCCACCAAAAGGCTTATTGCCTTGATCCACATCCTCAAGCGTCTGATTAATGGTCAATGTGTGCTTCTTTCGTAGAACGTCAGTCAGGTGCTCCGATCCGTATAAGCTGCAACCCATTGCACGTTCACTGAAATAACTGGAGGAGATACGCTTGATCAGTTGCTCGTCGTTTTGGTAGCTAACTACATTGAAGACTGGCGAAAAATACTCAATAATCTCCAGATTCTGATCCAATTCACTATATACAACCGTTGGCTCCATTTTTTTCGTACGGAAATCAATGCCGCCGCCGTAAATAATAAACTTATCGTTCGTGTTAAAATATTCAGAAACCGAATATAGCGTGTCTTTATAGAATATAGGGGTATAGTTTGCATTCGGGTCATCGTTGGCTCCAAACACGAGTTGGTCAAGCTGTTGAATCAGCAGATCCTTGAAATGCTCACTCACATCTTGATGTACCAGAATGATGTCGGGGCCTAGGCAGTCCTGTCCAGAGTTGAACAATCTCATTCGGATCACATCGGTAACCGCCAGCTCCAGATCTGCATCAGGCCCGATGATGAAAGGATTTAGCCCTTGTCCGTAAAAAATGTAGAGCTGATCTTTTCGAATCTGTTTTTTGATCTTCTCCGCATTGGTATAGCTCCCGGTGAACACCACAATATCAGCTGGCATCACGGAATTCTCCATGAACACCTTCTGGCTAACTTTGCGAATATAGATGGGTAATCCATGTACAGCCTGAAGCTTTTCATGCAGCATGTTGACGTACTCATTTACGTGAGAAGAAGGGCGAAAGTCTATATTTTCAACGTACAGGGACGGAATCAAAAGGTATAATGCATAGGAGTATAAAATGACGTTGGAAGGCATGAATACAGCCATAGATCGTTGCCGACTTGGCTGATAGGTCTGCACTTCTTGCAGAGCACCTTGAAGTGTGAGGATCGTGGAGTCAATTTCTGCATTGGCGGCCCGATAGGATGAAAATTGCGTGAGAATATCCATCACTTCCTGCCGATTTTCAATCAAATAATTGAGGCATTTCAGAATAGATTCATGCCTTTCCAAAAACAGTGTGTTTTCTGCCAATTCTGGATTTATATTCATGGCACATTCTCCCTTTCCTATATGCGGTTTTGGTAAATATCTTGCTATACTTTGCGAGAGGCAACTTTTTCCAGGGCAATACGCTCCATCTCCAAACGATCCACTTTTCCATTGCGATTTAAAGGAAAGTGGTCGAGCGGAAGCAAAAGATCGGGAAACATGTATGAAGGGAGCACACGATTTATTTCTTTGCGGAGTACAGACAAGGCTTGCAAGGATTCGCCTTCGATGAAGGCAAAAAGTAATGTCCCTTTAGCCTCATCCTCCAAGGTGATCACGCAGGATCGGTAACCTAGAGAACCAATGCGGTCCTCAATATAGACCGGAGATACCATATAGCCCATCCGGTTGACCGTCTTGCCGCTGCGTCCAATGACATACAGCATTCCGTCATCCAGATAGCCCAGATCCCCCGTCTTGAACCAACCGTCCTGTAGAACGGATTGCGTCAGGTCTGGACGATTCAGATAACCTTCCATGCATCCAGCACTGCGTATCCACACTTCGCCTACGACACCGTCCGTCTGCTGTTTGCCTGTAGAATCTAGTATTTTCAAATCCACACCAGGTAATGGTAGACCACAACCCTTAGGACACTCTAGCGTCCCTAGCGTAACGTTGCCCAGTTCAGAAAGGCCGTAACCATTCAGCAAGGGCTGTCCAAATATGTTGTTAAATTTCTCTTCAAGGTCTTGGGTAAGTGGGGAACCGCCTACGCACCACATGCGCACCGGAGCATCCTTGACCATTTCCAGTTGTTCGGGTTTTCGGTTTAGCATACGCAACAAGGTGTAAAAAGCAGAGGGGTTAGCGTCTACGACCGTCGCCCGGTCTTTCGTAATACTTGCAATGACGCTCCAGAGGTTTTTTGGATTGCAGATGATGAGAGAACATGAGGTTAACCACCAGGAGAAGATAAGTGAGATTCCATAAAAATGAGAGAAAGGCACAACGGGGAGCATATGGTCAGACGGTAGGTAGTTCATGGCGTGTATGGAATGCCTGATGTTCTCCATAAAAGCTGAACCAGCTTTCACGATTCCCTTGGGTTTTCCCGTCGTACCTGAAGAATACAGAATGAGCGCATCTGGCCTCTCGCACCACTTGTTAAAGTCGAGGGCTTCAAGCTTTGGCTCTCCCACCCAATCCGGGTGCACTGTTTCTTCTTGAATCAGATCTTGAATTAGAATAACGAGTGCATGAGGAAGTTCTAAATCGGAATCCGTAAGGATGCAACAGGCATCCGCTTCATCATAGATTTGGGCCACCTCATCGAGCACAGTCTGCTCGTCCACCACAGTCACCGAAACAGCGATATTGCACAGGGAGAACAGAGACACAACAAACCAATAAGAATTGGCCGCTTTCAGAATCACTCTACCGTCTTCGGGAATGCCTCTGAGAGTCAACATCCGGGAGAAGATCGTAACGTCTCGCTCCAGACGCTCCCTGGTCATAATTCCTTCAGATGAGATAATCCGGCAATCCGTATGCGTAATAAGCACAACGTTCCCTCCTTACATCCCCGTAATATGGTATCCAGCATCTACATGGATAACTTCACCCGTAATGCCTCTCGATAAATGGGAAAATAGGAATAACGCCGTATCTCCGACTTCAGACGTATCAACCGTCTTGCGTAAGGGCGTAGTTTCTTCAATATGTTTGAGCATTGTGTTAAAATCCTTAATGCCATAGGCAGCCAAAGTCCGTATCGGACCAGCGGAAATCGCATTTACACGAATGCCATATGTGCCCAGATCATTCGACAGATAGCGCATGCTGGCTTCCAGTGAAGCCTTCGCCACACCCATAACATTGTAATTTTTGATCGCTCGTTCTGCGCCAATATACGTCATGGTGACGATACTCCCACCCTCTGTCATCAGTGGGTACACTCGACGGGATACAGCAGCCAAGGAATAGGCGCTGATTTCTTGTGCAACGGCGAATCCCTCGCGAGAAGTGTCAACGAACAAGCCATCCAAATCCTCAGCCTTAGCATAGGCGACACTGTGAAAATAACCATGCAACACGCCTACTTTTTCTTTTAGAAAATCCGCCAATGCATCAAGCTCTTCATTGCTTTGTACATCGCAAGGACAGACCAGTGCTCCCGGAATGGTTTCAGCAAGCTTTAGTACCCGCTCTGCAACCCTCTCATTTTCGTAAGTAAAAATGAGTTGTGCCCCTTCAGCAGCTAAAGATTGAGCTGTCCCCCAAGCAATACTCCTGTTATTAGCCACGCCCATAATCAAAATGTTCTTACCGCTCAGTAGTACTGCCACAGAAACCACCTTTCTTTTTTTACATTATTAAACAAAATAACAACTTAATTGCGTATGTCTACATTTATAGACATATGTAATCTTTCCTGGAATATTATCGCGTTAATTGCCAAACTTAGATAGGCGACGTTTTAGGCAAATCACAAAATTTATTTTAAAATTTGTGTAACACATCATGTATGCTGTCTGTCATCTCACAAAAAATAATTGTGTTGCTTCTGTTGGTCTGTGTTCAAATCGAAAGGGATACATGTGTGTGAAAAAAGATAGCGAGGCGAAAATAAGGTGACTGTCAAAGTAAGTTAAACATAAAATCCGCATATTTTTGTAAATATTTACATTCCGATGACAGACTCACCCCACTACCGGAAGTAACCACTTCATTTTCACCAACAATGACTCTCCCGATTTGAACATCCTGAGTGACCAGCCAGATATCATCTAAGTGTAAAACCTTAACCTTTATAGACTACGCTTTTGTTTTTTGGGAGCTAAAGTATAGCTAAAGGAGACAACAAAGTCGATTACCAGAACGATCGCCCATGTTTGCATAATGCCCTCCAAAGACACCGTACGCTGAGGATCATCAACATACACAATGATGGCGAGCAACAAAGCATTACCTATAGCCCAACCCAAAAGGTGAAGCAACCAACCTATCCGTTCCTCTTTTGCATGAGCAGCACCATACTTGCGTTCAGGCTTGGGTCCCTTACCAAACCAATGGGAGAACCGTACATCCGCCCACTTAATTAACCTATGACCAAATGCTACTGTAATACCAAAATAACAGGCCGCCAAGCCAGTAGCAGTCGTAATCTCCATGCCACTTTTCACCGTGATGAACACCGCAATTAGTAACAGGATATCAATAATTGGGGTAAAGAGTAAAAGAAGCCCACCTAATTTCTTCAACCCAAACATATACCTTGCGACTAACCCTGCAACAACAAAAACCCAAAACAAAACCTCAGCACTAATAATAAATAAATACATAATGGACGATTCCTTTCAAATTAGAAATTGGTATTCACCTCAACTATCCCCCTTTCATGCCCACTATCATACAATATTATACATAATATTCCTAGTATTTTGTCTATAATTACATAAAAGGAAACAAATAGCCGTTTTTTCTGTGAAAAACAGTATCTGTTCAAACTATTTCGTCTCGTTCTCAAAATGGGCATTTTACATCATATGCTACCCATAAAGAATGATGATGATCTGAAATGAAAAAAAGATGTACCTATGCTAATCAGCACGGGTACATCTTTTTTACAGATACACTATCCAATTACGATATGCCCTTCGGGACGACGGTACAATGTCTTGGTTGAGCGTGGACGAATGGCATAGGCAATCGTAAGAGGACCAATTCGACCAATAAACATAGTCACACAAATAATCAGCTTGCCTGCGTCAGACAACCCTGGCGTCACTCCTACGGACAACCCTACCGTTCCAATTGCGGAAGCAGCCTCAAATGCCAGGGAGAGAAATGGGGCATCCTCTGTCATTAAGAGCAGTATAACCACAATCGAGAATATAAATAGGGCTAGTACAATAATGGTCAGCGCCCGCATCATGATATCTTTGGGGACCCTATGACGGAAAAACACGATTTCCTTCTGTCCTCGCATGACGGCGATTAGCGCACCTACCATAAGCAGAAACGTAGTCGTTTTGATTCCTCCTCCAGTTGAGCCTGGAGAAGCACCGATAATCATCAGCAACATAATAAAAAACTGACTTGCCTGCCTTAACCCGCTGATATCGACTGTGCTCGTACCCGATGATCTCGTGGAGACCGATTGAAAGACAGCTCCATATACTTTGCCTTCCCAGTTCAGTGCACCCAAGGTTCGTGCATTGGTAAACTCAAAAATAAATAAAACCAGCGCACCAATCACAATGAGCACTCCCGACACGCTTAGCACCATTTTGGAGTGTAGAGACAGTCTCCGGGTACGGCGGAAATCGAACAGATCGCTAAGCACCAGGAAACCCAAGCCTCCTGATATAACGAGCACAGATGCAATCATATTGAAAACAAAATCTCCAGCGTATTGTTGGAAGCTAGTCCCGAACAGATCGAATCCCCCGTTATTAAAGAGGGATACGGAATGGAATATTCCATAATAGATCGCTTGTCCGACAGGCATTTCTCGCATCCACCGCAAAGCCAAGACAACGGCAGCTATCGCCTCAATGGTAAAAGAAAAGATCAGCACCTTGCGAATAATACGCACGATCCCTTCCATGCTATCGGCATTAATAGCCTCCTTAAGCAGCAACCGATCCTTCAGCGATAATCGCCGCCCCAATAACAGCGCAAACAAGGTCGCTAAGGTCATAAACCCCAGCCCGCCTAGCTGCATCAGCACCAAAATGACGGTTTCGCCAAACATCGTATACGTTGAATCGACGTCAACGACGACCAGTCCTGTGACACAAGCGGCTGAGACGGACGTAAAAAGCGAATCAATCCAATGCGGAGCATGACCACTATGATTGGCAACAGGAAGCATCAGTAGCAAAGTACCCAATGCAATAATCAATAAATATCCAATGACCAATATAAAAGGAGGCGATGCGAACCGACTAAGCTTGACGCTGCGTTTCATTAGAGTATTCTCTCCATCCGTTCTTATGAAAAAGAGGAACAAGACACGGGAAACCCGGCTGATCCTCTATATTCATAATGTTATGTTATTCTACTGTACGGTTACGCATATGCGGGAAAAGCAGCACATCGCGAATGGAAGGCGCATCTGTCAGCAACATGACCAAACGATCGATGCCGATGCCCAATCCGCCTGTTGGCGGCATACCGTATTCCAAGGCGCGGATAAAGTCATCATCCATTTCATGAGCCTCATCGTTACCGTGCTCACGTTCCAGCAATTGAGCTTCAAAACGTTGGCGCTGGTCGATTGGATCATTCAGCTCAGTAAACGCATTCGCATGCTCACGAGCGACCACGAACAGCTCGAAGCGATCCGTAAACCGCGGATCTTGTTCGTTTTTCTTGGCCAACGGCGAGATTTCAACCGGATGTCCAGTAATAAAGGTCGGCTGAATGAGCGTTTCTTCTACGAACTGCTCAAAGAATGCATTCAGGATATGGCCAAAGGTCATGTGTGGTTCGACCGGAACTTTGTGCTCTTTCGCAAGACGATGAGCTTCTTCATTACTCATCTGCACGCTAAAGTCTACGCCTGTTACTTCTTTAACAGCATCAACCATGGAGACTCTGCGCCATTGCGGCGTCAGATCCACTTCCTGGCCTTGATATTGAATGTGCTGTGTGCCCAGTACTTCTTGCGCAATATGTGCAACCATGTTTTCCGTCAATTGCATGATATCTTTATAATCAGCATACGCTTCATACAGCTCAATCATCGTAAACTCAGGGTTATGGCGGGTCGAAATACCTTCATTACGGTAAACACGACCGATCTCATATACCTTCTCCATTCCGCCGACAATTAGTCGTTTCAAATGGAGCTCAATAGCAATACGCATATAAAGCTGCATGTCCAATGCATTATGGTGCGTAACAAATGGCTTCGCTGCCGCTCCGCCAGCAATGGAATGTAATGTTGGGGTTTCAACTTCCAAATAGCCGAGCGAATCGAGATAACGACGCATGGATTGAATAATACGGGACCGTGTAATGAACGTTTTTTGTACTTCAGGGTTCATAACCAGATCGACATAGCGCTGACGGTAACGCAATTCAACATCTTTCAGACCATGATATTTCTCTGGTAATGGATACAAGGATTTGGACAAGACCTCAATATCCAGCACTTTGATTGTCGTTTCGCCTGTTTTGGTCTTAAAGAGCACACCCTTAACACCAACAATATCGCCCAGATCCAAAATGCCAAATGCTTTATATTTGGATTCAGGTACTGTGTCTTGACGAACATAAATTTGAATACGTCCGCTAAGATCCTGTATATGAGCAAAGCTGGCTTTTCCCATAACACGTTTAGCCATAATGCGGCCTGCTATGCTAACTTCAATATTCTTTTCTTCCAGTTCTTCCTTAGTCAAACTGTCATACTTGCTCAGTAGTACGCCCGCTTCAGCCGTGCGTATGTATTTGCGTCCAAAAGGATCAATGCCCAATGAGCGAAGCTCGTCCAATTTGGCACGACGAATTTGCAATAATTCACTTAATTCCTCGCGGTTTTCTTGTGTTTCCTGGTTAGTAGTTTCATCCGACATGGTGCTAAATCAGCTCCTTCAATATGAATAGACGGGCCGGGGTCCGTCCGGGTGTAGAGAAAAAAAGCCTCCACAAGGAAGCTTTTACATTAAATTCCAAAGTCCGTGTCTTATTTCTTGATATCCACGATTTTATATTGAATAACGCCTGCTGGAACGGTGACATCCACAACAGTTCCCTTTTTCTTACCGAGAATTGCCTTGCCAACCGGACTTTCATTCGAAATCTTGTTCTGTAGCGGGTCAGATTCGGCAGAACCTACGATAGCATACTCTGTAATATCTCCGAATTCCAAATCTTCAACAGTCACAGTTGCGCCTACTCCCACAACATCGGTGTCAATTTCATCACTATTGATAATGCGGGCATTGCGTAGCATCTTTTCCAACGTAATTACACGGCCTTCAATAAAGGCCTGCTCATTCTTCGCATCCTCATATTCGGAGTTTTCACTAATATCTCCGTATCCGATGGCTACCTTAATCCGTTCAGCCACTTCGCGGCGTTTGACAGACTTTAAGTTCTCAAGCTCATCTTCGAGCTTCCTAAGACCTTCCTGTGTCAGAATGACTTCTTTATCGCTCATCTTAACCGATTCTCCTGTCATGGGAAAAGTTTAAAAGTGCATCGGAATGCACGCTTTCAAAACATAATATGCCACTCTGAGGGAATGAGAACATTTCCTGCTGTTGTCTTGAGAGCTGCACACAATTTGTAGCATACATCAAGATTTTATACTGAACGATTATAGGGCAAGCAATTAGAAAAGTCAATCGCGTGCGCAGGCCGGAACAGCTTCCTTATTGCGCAACAGCAGCAGGAGATGCAGCGCTTGTAGAAGGCTCATCGTTTTCTACCATGTGCAATTGAGATACAAATTGATCCAAAATACGTACCATATCGTCGCGCTTTGTTTCTTCCATAATGGCATCCTTAATACGTGCTGAACCTTTAAGCCCCTTGAGGTACCAAGCCAGATGCTTGCGCATTTCACGGACAGCTACTGCTTCACCCTTCAATGCAACCAGACGATCCATATGCAGAATGGCAATACGAATTTTTTCTTCCGGTGAAGGATCGGGCAACAGCTCACCTGATTGCAAGTACTCAATCGTACGGTAAAGCATCCACGGATTTCCCAGAGCACCGCGTCCGATCATAACGCCATCACAATTGGTCAAATCCAGCATACGGCGAGCATCTTCCGGTGATGCCACATCGCCATTTCCAATTACAGGAATGGTAACTGCTTCTTTAACTTCTTTTATAATATCCCAATTCGCATGTCCCGTATACAGTTGCTCCCGTGTACGGCCATGTACACTAACGGCCTGTCCTCCGGCACGTTCAACAGCGCGAGCGTTCTCTACGGCATAAATATGCTCACTATCCCAACCAATACGCATTTTCACAGTAACCGGCTTGTTTACTGATTCCACTACCGCCGATACCATTTCATAAATCTTGTTTGGATCGAGCAGCCAACGAGCACCTGCATCACATTTGGTCACTTTGGGAACCGGGCAACCCATATTGATATCAATAATATCTGCATTCGTTTCCTGATCTACGACCTTCGCTGCTTCCACCAAAGATTCGCGGTCTCCCCCGAAAATTTGCAAGCTAAGTGGCTTCTCACGCTCATCTACAAACAGCATCTCGCGTGTACGCTTGTTGCCGTGAATGATCGCTTTATCACTAACCATTTCTGCACATACCAGACCTGTACCGAATTCCTTGGCGATCAGGCGAAAAGCAGGGTTGCACACGCCTGCCATCGGAGCCAGAACGACTTGGTTTTTCATTTCAATACCGCCGATTTTCAACATATCTGTTCACCCCTTTATTCTTTCTTTTGTATCATTATTTATCGTCATTCCGTCAGTTCCCGGACTTCAATTCCTAGCGTTTGGGCGATAATGTTCAGCATGTCTAAGTCTATTGTACGATTGCCTCGCTCCACAGCACCTAATACAGTCAAAGATATACCGGTACGCTCTGCCAACTCCTGCTGTGTGAACCCTTTTAGTTTCCGAAAGGCGCGGAGTCGTTGCGCCAGCTGCATGTTTTCCAAAGCTGTATGCCGTCCTTTCCATCCACAGAATTCAATGCAGTATGCACGATACTGTACAGACCGGACGGATCTTGGTTCGGAACGATGTCAGCCAAGGGAACCAGCACAAAAGCACGCTCCAACATGCGAGGGTGAGGAAGCTCCAAATCCGGTGTAGCCAGTTGTGCCGCTCCCATCCATAACAAGTCCAGATCAATGGTTCGTGGACCATTAGGAATATGTCTTACTCTCCCCAGACGACTCTCCACCTCCAGCATATATACCAGAAGCTCCTCTGGAGCAAGTGTTGTAGATAGGGCTACCGTCATGTTCAAAAAAGAAGGTTGATCCAGATACCCAACAGGCTCTGTTTCGTACAGGCTGGAGCACCGTATTACCCGGATACCCGGATGTTCGTCCAGCGCCGTAATGGCTTCATACAGGGTATGCTCGCGCTCCCCCAAATTAGCCCCTAAAGCAATATAAGCCTCTGATGCCTCAGAGGTCGAATGTGCATTCATGTATCGTTCCTACTTTCTTGCGCGATAAAGCTCAACCGTCACGCCTTGAAAATGAATATCAAATGGCGGATGCGGCTTCGTGACTTTGACAGTCAGTGCATTGACACTAGTATAAGTGTCCAGTAGGGAAGATGCAATACGTTCGCCCAAAGCTTCAATCAATTGGTAAGACTCCTTTTCTACAATATCTTTAACGGTGTAATGCACCTCTGCGTAATTAACCGTTTTGTCCAAAGCATCCTGCTCACCCGCTTCATGCAGATCAAGCTCCAGTTCCAAATCAATATAGTAACGTTGTCCCAGCTTACGTTCCTCTGGAAAAACGCCATGATATCCGTAATACTCCATACGATGCAATTTCATTTTATCCATTGTGGGTAGGCCCCCTGTTATTTATTAGATTTTTCTAAATAAGCTCAACTAAAGGTGTACACGCGGCACCACTACGCGGTCGGATGGTACTTCCCATCGCTGTTGTGCCCAGATTTCCTTATATTAGGATAAAATGGTTGGAATCCTGGCACAAAGGCGACCGCTTCGCTTGTACAGCACCATTCCGTCCACTTCGTTTTCGTTCTACTATTTTTTCCGTTCTTCTTACATTAATTTCTCTCTAAAAAATACAGTGACTTTATGGTGCGTTGTAGCGGAATGAAGGATTTGAATCCGGAGAAGCGTAGCGCTCGCCTCCAAAGCTTTTCAAGGAAAAGCTACATCGTAAGCATATACTCAACGGGATTCCTACAGTCATATGTTTTACCAATTCAAAAGAATCCCGTTGCAACAGCGATCACAGGATCAAATCATTCATGAAGCGTCTCCTAACCACCGTAACTCAGTGCATTTTTAGACCCGTACACCATCGCATCACACATACGTACGGTGCGCTTGATTTGCGCCACATCGTGTACACGCACAATCTGGCACCCTTGAGCAATGCCAAAAGCAACAGTAGCCGCCGTGCCCTCCACCACATCATTCACAGGCAAATCCAGTGCTGTACGAATAAATCTTTTGCGCGACGTAGCCAATAACAGCGGAAAGCCCAGCTGACCCAATCTATCGAGAGAAGTCATGGCATGAATATTTTCATCGTAATCCTTGGCAAAACCGATACCTGGGTCTAAAATGATCTGTTCCTCACGTACCCCCGCATCCAGCGCTAATCGGATACTTTCTTTTAAATCGGACAGCATATCAGAAACCAAATCACTATAGTTATGGTCATGACGATTATGCATCAAAATGACCGGGCAATCGAATTCCGAAGCTACACGTGCCATATCAGGGTCTGCCTTAAACCCCCACACATCATTAATGATATGTGCGCCAGCTTCGAGTGCCTTTCTGGCTACTTCAGCTTTGTAAGTATCTACAGATAATGGAATGTGCGGTGCGATACGATGGATGGCCTGGACGACCGGAATGACCCGAGCCAGCTCCTCTTCCACACCTACTGGATCATGACCGGGACGGGTAGACTCCCCGCCAATGTCAATGATATCAGCTCCATCTTCCACCAGCTTCAATGCATGTAAAACAGCAATCTCCGGGTTATAATGTAATCCTCCATCGGAAAATGAATCCGGGGTCACATTCAGTATACCCATGATCTGTGTGGAATGTCCGAGTGTAAGCTCGGCATCCCCCATTCGGTAACTACGTTGATAAAGGGTCGGTATGTTCACTTGATCCCTGCTTTCTGTCTATAATCGTGCAACAGCAAAGCTGCTATGGACCTGGGCTGCGTCAAGGGAACCGAAAAATGATTCGTTGTTCCTCCCGGCTCCAACAACAAATCCACGGGCCGTATTTCTTGTATAGAGTTGGTCATAAAAATTTCGTCAGCCTGTTTCAGCTCGTCCCAGCGGTACAGGCCTTGCTCACAAGGAATGTCTCGCAGATGCGCCAGCTCCAAAATGAATCCACGCGTAATGCCTGGCAGAATCCCTGTAGACAAGTCAGGGGTATACAGCGTATTATTCCGCACAAAGAACAAATTGCTGACCATTCCCTCTGCCAGGAAACCATTGGCCGTAAGCATCATTCCTTCAGCCTTATAACGGACAGCTTCGGCATACTGCTGAAGTTCCCGTTTCGCAAGAATATTATTCATATAATGCAGCGACTTTAAGCGAACCTCACCCTCTGGAGTGTTTCTGGGGATTCGCAACAACTGAAGCGCCGATGGGGAAGTCGATTGCCCGATTTGTGTATTGGTAGAGGGCAACGGTTTGGCAAACAAAATATGGTTGGGACGCGTATAGTCACCCGTCGGCAATCCTAGCACCTCTTCACCCGCTGATACGGTGTAGCGGATGTAGGCTTCATCCAACCCATTTGCCACCATCAGATGCTGAATGTGTTTCGTAAGCTGCTCCTCATCAGGTTGAAAAGGAATGCCAAGCATTCGGCAGCCTTCCTGTAGTCGATGCAGATGCCGATCCAGCAAGAATGGGGCACCCTTGTAGGTGCGGAATGTTTCAAACAAACCCATTCCGTATAAAAAGCCGTGATCACTTACGTGAACCACGGCTTTTGCGGCTTCCGTGAGGACGCCGTTGACTCCGATATATTTCATGAATCAAACGCCTACCTTGCGTTTTAGGAAATTGCGTAACAGCTGATGCCCGTAATCCGTAATAATGGATTCTGGATGGAACTGAACTCCTTCTACGGAAAATTCTTTATGCCGCAAACCCATAATTTCACCTTCTGCGGTTTCAGCGGTAATCTCTAGACACTCAGGCAGACTCTCACGCTCTACCAGCAATGAGTGATACCGTGTTGCTGTGAACGGAGAAGGCAAGCCTTCAAATACTGACGTATTGTGATGAAGAATCGGTGAGGTTTTACCGTGCATGAGTCGTTCAGCCCGGATAACCTTACCGCCAAAAGCCTGTCCGATGGCCTGATGGCCGAGGCAAACGCCAAAAATCGGAATGCGACCTTTAAAATGGCTGATCACATCCAGTGATATCCCCGCCTCATTCGGCGTGCATGGACCCGGCGAGATCAAAATATGCTCTGGTGCCAGCTCTTCTATGCCTTTCACATCAATCTCATCGTTCCGTTTTACGGTTACTTCTTCGCCAAGTTCACCCAAATACTGAACAAGATTGTACGTAAACGAATCATAATTATCAATCACCAAAATCATACGACTCACCCTCCTGTGATACCGCTTCTGCTCAAAGCGGCTTCTTGTTCACCACATTGTACCGCCTTCATGACAGCTCTGGCCTTGTTCCGACATTCCCGATATTCCCTGTACGGGTCTGAATCAATGACGATCCCCGCACCTGTCTGTAAATAGGCAGTGCTGCCTTTAACAGCTAGTGTTCTTATTATAATATTTAATTCCATATTACCGTTATAGTCAATCCATCCAAGGGACCCAGTATAAGGCCCCCGCCGGACAGGCTCTAATTCTTCGATGATTTCCATCGTGCGCACCTTGGGTGCCCCGGTAATGGTTCCGCCTGGAAAAGTAGCCGCAATTACATCTATAGCTGTACGACCTGGGGCTAACTTCCCCTCCACCTGAGAAACCAAATGCATAACGTGCGAATAATACTCGACAGTCAGCAGTTCAGGTACATGCACCGATCCGTATTCGGCAATCCGTCCGATATCGTTACGCTCCAGATCGACGAGCATAATATGCTCGGCGCGTTCTTTTTCGCTTGATAGAAGCTCTGCTGCCATAGCGGCATCTTCGTCCGGTGTTAGCCCCCTTCTTCTCGTACCTGCAATAGGTCGGGCGCTCACACGTCCATCCTCCAGCTTCACCAACAATTCTGGCGATCCACTGACGATCCGTAAATCTGGCATACGCAGCATACCCATATAAGGGGATGGGTTCAGCAGACGAAGCCATTCATATATATTCTCAGGAAGGGCTGCAAGCGTACGTTGCTGACGAATCGACAAGTTAACCTGAAATACATCCCCTTGGGCAATATATTCCTGCACACGTCTTACGGCCTGTTCAAAATCTTGTTGGTTGAATGCCGCTGTCCAACCTTCAGATTCTTGATGAGCAGCCTCTAACCCCTCTTCGGCAAGCCTAGCACAACGACGAGGGTACGCAGGATCAATCTCTCCAGCATTTATGATGTTATTCCACTGAGTCAGCATACGTTCTGCACGTTGGGCAGCTTCCGCGTAATGCTCGCAAAGTATGAGATTTGGCCCATCCAGCATAACGCCATGGGTCAAATCGGTATCACTGCTGACTTTATCGGAATGCGCAGGATTGGGCATATGAACAGCACAATATATGCAGGATTTTTCGTGATCATAAATCCATAGCTCATTCACCCTCATCCATACATAATCAGGTATGCCCGTATCGTCTGCAGCTTGAGATGGCAAACGCTCCAACGAGCGAGCTACATCGTATCCAAGATAACCTGCAAATCCTCCAGAGAAAAAGGGCATGCCAGGTACACGCGGTGCACGGTAAGGAGCGATCCAGTTATTCATGACTTTCAAAGGTTGACCATGTATATCTCCATGCTTCCCACTTTGCAAATCGGTCCAAACTGCATGTTCTCCCTTGCCTTCCAATACAGCAACCGGATTTAAGGCCAGATAGGTGTACCTCCCACCTTTAGCGCTCTCCAGCAAAAAGGCATATGGCGACGAATCCTCCCAAGCCTTCCGCCACGATGACGGTAGCCCTCCCACGGGTAATGGGTACTCAGCGATATAGGGAAGTATGCTCCAGCCTTCCTCCTGCCAAACCTGCCACTGCGCCTCCGTCACTCTAGCTGTCGATTTCATCCGTGTGTGCTTCCCCTTCCCTACTTTTCAATAAGTCTACATTCTCTCCTTAAAAAGAAACCCCCACTCCCCTGCAACAGGGAAATGAGGGAATCCTTACGTATAGTATACACAATTACGACATAATTACAGCTCGAAATTGTACAGTGGTGTACTCAGGTAACGTTCTCCATTACTTGGAATAATGACAACGATCCGTTTACCCTTGCCCAATTGCTTAGCAAGTTTCAAAGCCGCATGGACAGCCGCGCCAGATGAAATACCGGACAAAATGCCCTCTTCCTTGGCCACTCTACGTGCTACCTCGAAAGCTTCGTCGTTTTCTACATGAATAATTTCATCATAGATATCACGGTTTAAAATTTCAGGAATAAAGTTGGCACCCAACCCTTGGATCTTGTGGGGTCCTGGCTTACCGCCTGCTAACAGCGGGGAAGAGGCAGGTTCTACGGCCACAACTTTAATATCAGGGAATTCTTTCTTAAGCACTTCACCGGCTCCAGAAATGGTTCCGCCAGTACCTATTCCCGCTATAAAAGCGTCCAGAGTTCCGCCAATGGAATGAATGGCTTCCACAATCTCAGGACCGGTCGTTTCACGGTGAATTTTGATATTAGCTTTGTTCTTGAACTGCTCAGCAGCAAAATAATCCGGATTTTCACTCAGCAATTCTTCCATTTTCTTAACGGACCCGTTCATGCCTTCTGATCCTGGTGTTAACACAAGTTCGGCTCCATAAGCGCGCAACAAATTACGACGCTCTATGCTCATCGTTTCTGGCATAACGATGACTGCCTTATAGCCCTTCGCAGCAGCAACCATAGCCAAGCCGATTCCTGTGTTACCGCTAGTTGCTTCAATAATGGTACCGCCTGGCTTAAGCAGACCTTCACGTTCAGCTTCTTCTACCATACTAATCGCAATACGGTCTTTTACACTGGAGCCTGGGTTCTGATATTCCAGTTTCAAATAGATTTCGGCGCTATCTTCCGGTACGATCCGGTTGAGGCGAACAAGGGGGGTTTCCCCGATAAGTTCGGTGATGTTATTAACAACTTTAGCCATGATAATTCCTCCCTGACTGTAGATGATATATTAAAAAATGCGAAATCATATTGTAGATCAATCTTAGTCAATCACTTTAATTTTGTACCGTTCATTTAATTTCCGATAAAAATAGTGGGTTTTATACGCTAATAATAACAATCTTCAATTCCAATGTCAATACGAGTGAGTAAGCTGCGATGCTGTCAACCCGCGTTATCAGCATCGCGCTTCCTTCAAACCAATGTTCTTTCACTACGTTACAGAGAAGCGGAGGATGCATTCTTTCCAGATAAAATACGCGCTCCATACTTATCACGCAGACTCTTCTCAACCTCTTCCAAAGGAGCGGCTTGTGCAAGCGCAAGAGATCGACGAATTTGCTGCCGGATCTGCTGCTTATCCGGAGAATTCTTCAACCGGACATCCTGTACATAAATGACAGCATAGCCATCGTTAACAGAGATTGGACCCGCAACATCCCCAGAGCTTAGCTCTCTCGCCGCCTTCATAATCGCCTCCGGTTGCAATGGATCATATTCATCCACCCATCCCAGCTGTCCACTGCTATCTTTGTCGAAAGGCTTACCTGAATGCTCTTGAATCAGCACATCGAAGCTCTCCCCCTGCTTAACCCGGTCTAGCAACGCTTCTGCTTCCTCCGCATTATCCACATAAAGAGCTGCCAATTGGATCTGCTTACCGACGGCAAATTCCTCGGGATGCTGCTCCCAATACTCGTCAATCTCAGCTTCCTGAACTTGAATACCCTGCGTAGCTATTTTCTCCAAACCAATCCGGTATTCCGCTTCATTCCGCAAGTCAACCGGATCTAAGCCAAACTGTCGCTGCATTTCATCAAAGTAGGTATGATCTGATTCATACCCTTTACTATCCTGCTCCAGCACCTGCTGTAAATCCTCTTGGGTGATCTTGATACCGAGACGCTTGGTTTCAGCCTGCACGGCTTTACGATTCAACATTTGCAACAGCGTATTGGTTCCATATCGCTTTTTCAGTTCCGCTACCCACTGTTCCTCCGATATGCCTTCCTGACCCATCTCCGCCACAGTACGATCGCCGTCATCCTTGCTTACATCACCCGGCTTTGGCAGCCCCCGAAGCATGATAAGACCACCCAAGGCGGCGACGCTAACGGTCAGAATAATGACAGCTGTCCATAATCCCTTTTCCCGTGTAGTCATCGCTTGCACCGCCCATCCGGTTAGGCTTTGGCTTGATCTAACAGATTTTGCAGCTCATCTTTATTAAACTGATAAGCCTCATTACAAAAGTGACATACGACCTCAGCCTGTCCTTCTTCCTCAATTAACTGCTCTAATTCGCTTTCTCCCAAACTGATCAATGTTTTTTCCACGCGCTCACGTGAACACTCACATTGAAAATGGATATCCAATTCATCGAGAATCCGAACGTCCGGCAGCATCCAGCGCAGCATTTCATCAAGTTCCAGCCCTTGATCCAGCAAAGCGGTAACGGGCGGAATGGAGCTGACTGCATTTTCGATCGCAGTTATCTCATCATCATTCAAGCCTGGAAGCAACTGAATAATAAATCCACCGGCCACAATAACCGAGTTATCAGTATCTACCAGCACACCCAAGCCCACCGCTGACGGGGTCTGCTCCGATTTGGCAAAATAATAGGTAAAGTCCTCACCCAGTTCACCGGAAATAATCGGAGTACTGCCGCGATACGGTTCTTTTAACCCCAAATCCTTGATGATATGAATGAACCCCTCTGTACCTACAGCACCCGCTACATCCAGTTTGCCCATACTATTGCTCGGCAAATGCACATGTGGTTCAGTAACATAACCTCGTACTTCCCCTACAGCATTGGCATCAACGACGATTTGCCCAATCGGTCCATCACCTTTAACTTGAATGGTCAATCGCTCTTTGCCTTTTAGCATAGAACCCATAATAGCTCCTGCTGTGAGGGTTCGCCCTAAAGCAGCGGTAGCCGTTGGATACGTATCATGTCTTCTCCGCAATTCCTCTACCAATTGAGTTGTCCGAACAGCAAAAGCTCTAACCCTCCCATCCATGGCTGTGCCACGAATAAGTCGATCCTGCTTATTTTCCATATTGATATCCTCCCCTATTCTCCAGGACAGCTATGCTGCTTATTTTCGTTAGTATTGCTCATCATTGAAGCATAATTTCCTACTATATAAACAACCTGCATCGACAGATCACGCGAATTGTTCAAAAACGTAACATATTTCAGTATAGACGAAAAACGCCGCTAATCCAAACCGATAAGATCATCGGTTGGACGCAGCGGCAGCTTATATCCACTTTTTTTATTCAGCGTTACGTTGGTAAATGATACGTAATCCTTCAAGCGTCAACATCGGCAACACTTTCTGAATGCTCTCTGTCTCTGATGCGATTAGCTCTGCAAGACCTCCGGTAGCAATAACCGTAGGCTCCGCCTGCATTTCTTCCTTAATGCGCCTCACAATGCCATCCACTTGCCCAGCATAACCGAAGATAATCCCAGCTTGCATGGCATGAACCGTATTACGACCAATAACCTTTTTGGGTTTCTCCAACTCGATACGGGGCAGCTTGGAAGCCCGTTGATACAGTGCCTCTGTCGAAATTCCGATACCCGGCACTATTACACCACCCAAGTAGTTTCCCTTATCGTCAATACAATCAAACGTCGTCGCGGTTCCAAAATCCACCACAACCAGCGGCCCGCCGAACCGTTCGACAGCCGCAACAGCGTTCACGATCCGATCCGCACCTACTTCACGCGGATTCTCATAACGCAGGTTAAGACCGGTCTTGATTCCCGGTCCGACGATTAACGGCGTTTTGCCTATGTATTTATCGCACATTTCTTCTAATACACGGACCAATGGCGGAACGACAGAGGAAATAATAACTCCATGGATGTCATCCTTTAATACGCCACCCATACTAAAAAGATTATGTATGAGTACGCCGTATTCATCTGCGGTTGCCTGTCTGGAGGTACTTATCCGGTAATGGTGCAACAGCTCCCGCCCTTCGTACATCCCCAGAACAATATTGGTATTACCTACATCCACTACAAGAATCAATGGGTGTCACCTATCTTTCTTTGCGTTAAGGTCAAGGCTGATATCCAGACTATGAAAAGAGTATGTCAGCCTGCCTACAGAAATCACATCTACGCCACTCTCAGCCATCTCACGCACTGTATCCAGCGATACATTGCCCGAGGCTTCTGTTTTGACATGTGGTGCCCGTTCCCGAATGAACCGAACGGCTTCCTTCATATCTGGGGCAGACATGTTATCCAGCATAATGATATCCGCCCCAGCTTCCAGGGCTTCCTGCACTTGTTTCATGTTTTCCGTCTCTACTTCAATCGTCATCGTATGCGGTATATTAGCGCGCGCTCGACTCACAGCTTGTTCAATCCCACCTGCGCCCTTAATATGATTATCCTTAATCATAACAGCATCGTACAGGCCAAAGCGATGATTCGAGCCACCGCCTACACGAACAGCATACTTCTCCAGCAGCCGATGTCCTGGTGTTGTTTTGCGTGTATCCACCAAGCGGGTGGACAAGCCATGCAATTGATCTATAAAAGCTCGAGTCCGCGTGGCAATGCCAGACATTCGTTGGAGCAAATTTAACGCCAGTCGCTCTCCAGTCAAAATCGCATGGGTACTTCCATTTACTTCAGCCAAAACGCTTCCCTTTTCAATCCACTGTCCATCGGTCACCAGCGGAGTAAACGACAAGGAAGGGTCCACTACCTGAAATACAAGGGCAGCCACGGGTAAACCCGCAACTACGCCGCTCTCCTTGGCATGAATGACAGCCTTGGATTGGTGGCCCTGCTCAATCGTCCAGCGCGTGGTCACATCGCCAGAGCCTGTATCTTCTCGCAGCCAGCTGCGAATTTGTGCCGTCAGTTCCTCCTGATATCCACTAAACTCTCCATAAAGCTCGCTGTTAGATGTCATGAACGTACTCCTCCGTTATCCCTTGATCACGTCGCTGCTGAACATGCTTTCGCCAGGCGCTATCATCTGTCTCAGGAAAATCCTCGCGATAATGCGCTCCCCGGCTCTCCTCACGCAGTAACGCACCATCTGTTACTAATAAAGCACATGTGAGCAAATTGGCAAATTCGATCTCTTCCCGGCTAGCGATCACAGCCTCGAAAATAGGCAATTGCCCTTGCAGCTCATCTAATGCTGCTTGCAGCCCCTCGCCGTGCCGACGAACTCCAGCATAACGAACCATTGCTTCTTGCATCTTATGCCGTTGCTCCGTGACGGATGAAGCCGGGAACTCTGTGCGGTTATCGCTATAAGATATCAACGTATGGCCGACCAGCGGTGGCAATGAATGCAGTCGCTCAATAATCCTGCTGGCGAATACAATAGCTTCAGATAATGAATTGCTCGCAAGACGATTAGCTCCGTGAACACCTGTAGAAGAGGTCTCCCCGCAGGCGAATAAACGCGCAATGGAGCTTTCCCCGTGTAAATTGGTCTGAACACCACCCATCATATAATGGGCAGCAGGCGCAATGGGAATCCAGTCTGTCGTCATATCCAAACCAAATGACAGACATGTCCGATAAATGGTTGGAAAACGTCGCTTCACCCGCTCAGGCGGCTCATGCGTAATATCCAAGTATACAAACGCAGCTTGGGTGCGTTCCATCTCATGAATGATAGCACGAGCTACGATATCTCTGGGTGCAAGCTCCTGCCGTGAATCATACTTGTCCATGAAGCGTTCTCCGTGAATATTGCGTAACACGGCTCCTTCTCCCCGTACAGCTTCGGAAATTAGAAACCTTGGAGCGCCCGGATGGCACAACGCCGTAGGATGAAACTGTATGAATTCCATATCCCGGACAATCGCCCCAGCACGATACGCCATAGCAATACCATCCCCGGTTGCAATATCCGGGTTGGTCGTATAACGGTATAATTGCCCGCTACCTCCTGAGCACAAAATCGTTGCATTAGCAGTGATATACGACCTTTCCTCACCTGGCTTTTGGACGAGGGCCCCAATACACTCACCATGCTCAGTCAGCAGGTCGATGACCATGCACTCTTCCCACACTTCGATACCGGGATGAGCAGCAACCTGCTTTGACAACGCACGAACAATTTCATAACCCGTAGCGTCCCCATTCGCATGCAGAATACGCCGATGGCTATGCGCTCCTTCCCGTGTCAATGCTAGTTCACCATCCACACGATCAAAAGCCGTTCCCATACGTATTAACTCTTGAATACCACCTGGACCTTCATGGACAAGCGTTCTGACCGCCTCTGGTTCGCACAAACCTGCACCAGCAATCAGGGTGTCCTGCATATGATAAGCAGGTGTATCCTCATCCGATGTGACAGCAGCAATGCCGCCTTGAGCATAACGTGTGTTGCTTTCCATCAAAGTCTTCTTGGTGATCAGCAACACTTTCCGATTCTCTGCAGCCTTAATGGCTGTATATAAGCCCGCAATGCCCGAGCCGATAATTAACACGTCGGCTTCCAATCGGGTCAATTCCGCTACATCAAAATCAACTAGATATCTTGGAATCATGCCTTCACCTGATTTCACAGAAGAATAGCGCACACCATAGGTTCTACAGTATGCGCTCACGTATATGTTCAAAATAATAGAAAGTCGATTGCAGCGGCTGTTGGCTTTTATAAGCTAAGAAGACGACAGCCGTTTATTTAACAATAAATGTACACAACGTTCCGGTGTCTGTCAAATCACGTTAGCAATAATCTTCCATTTAAAAAGCTCCGGAAAACCAATAATACCTGGTTCCCCGGAGCTTGCATATACGCTTATTCAACTATCCATTGAATGATTAGGTTGTTGACGGTGGAGTACCACCGGAGTTGCCCGAATTGTTATCATCCTCTGGCTTTTGCAGATTAGGGATATCATTCGGTTGATCTGTTGTATTCTTAGGCTCTTCATCCTTACCTTGAATACGTACACGGACGTCTCCAATGTTGTCGATCACAGGCTCACCGTTTTCCGGTGTTCCTTCTCCCTCAGTCGTGCCACCATCCAAAGAACCTGTCTCAATCAAACGTTTGATTTGTTCAAGTTCCAAGGTTTCTTCTACCAGCAAGGTTTGAGCAATCAAATGAACCTCTTTGGAATACTTGGTCAGGAGTTCTCTAGCACGCTCATAAGATTCAGTGATGAAACGATTCATCTCCTGGTCAATCTGATAAGCGATCTGATCACTGTAGTTCTGCTCATGACCGATATCGCGTCCAAGGAATACTTGGCCTTGTGAAGTACCGAACTGCATCGGACCAAGTTTCTCACTCATACCATATTCTACGATCATGCTACGTGCGATGCTTGTTGCTTGTTGGAAGTCGCTATAGGCTCCTGTTCCGATCTCACCAATGAACAGTTCCTCGGATACGCGTCCACCCAACAATCCAGTGATTTTGTCCAGCAATTCCTGCTTAGTTGTCAGCATGCGGTCTTCCTTCGGAAGCATGATGACATATCCGCCTGCACGTCCACGTGGAATAATCGTTACCTTGTGAACCATGTCGGCATTTTCCAAGAAGAAACCAATAATCGTATGGCCTGCTTCATGATAAGCAACAATTCGTTTCTCGCGGTCACTGATTACGCGGCTGCGTTTTTCTGTACCTACGATAACACGGTCGATGGCTTCATCTACTTCTCGCATCGAAATATCCCTGCGGTTACGACGAGCCGCCAACAAGGCAGCTTCGTTCAATAGATTTTCCAGATCAGCGCCTGTAAAGCCTGTTGTACGTTTCGCAATTACATCCAATTTAACATCCTTCGTTAACGGCTTGTTGCGAGCATGTACATACAATACTGCTTCACGGCCTTTAACATCTGGACGGTCAACCGTAATTTGACGGTCAAAACGTCCTGGACGAAGCAACGCCGGGTCTAGGATATCTGGACGGTTTGTAGCAGCTACAATGATAATACCTTCGTTTGCGCCGAATCCATCCATTTCTACGAGCAATTGGTTGAGCGTCTGCTCACGTTCATCATGTCCGCCACCCAATCCAGCGCCACGTTGACGTCCAACGGCATCAATCTCATCAATGAAAATGATACAAGGTGCGTTCTTCTTAGCGTTCTCGAACAAATCACGAACACGGGAAGCACCGACCCCGACGAACATTTCTACAAAATCAGAACCTGAGATACTGAAAAACGGTACTCCAGCCTCGCCTGCAACAGCTCTTGCCAAGAGTGTTTTACCCGTACCTGGAGGGCCCACTAACAGAACACCTTTCGGAATACGAGCGCCCACAGCTGCAAACTTGCGTGGGTCCTTCAAGAATTCTACGACTTCGACAAGCTCCTGCTTCTCTTCGTCAGCCCCTGCCACGTCCTCGAACGTAACCTTCTTCTTCTCTTCGTTATACAGACGGGCTTTGCTCTTGCCGAAGTTCATAACTTTGCCGCCACCGCCCTGTGCCTGATTAAACAGGAAGAAGAACAACAGGAACATGATCACCAAAGGAATGATAGAAGTCAAAAACGTCAGCCAGATGCTTTCGCCTTCCATTTTCTTCTGTACATATTCAAACCCGTTCGTTTCGCTGGCATTTACCAGTTCACTTAGTGCTTGATCCGTTGGTGGAACATATACGGAAAAATTGGTCGATTTAGCATTAGCCGGCTGCTTCTTATATGCACCGGTTACAAGATAGGCGTAACCGTCAAATTGGACCGTTACTTTAGAGATGTTATTAGCTTTAACCTCTTGCCGTAATTGGTCATATCTAGGGAGATCGGAGGCTTCGTTACTGTTACTAACAAACTGAACGATACCCACCACAACTAAAAAAAGAATCAAATAAAAACCAGAATTCCGGATGAACCGATTCATCCCCTACCTCCTCTCGAGACACTTAAGTTATTTTACCATAGCCTGTAAGTCCTTCTCAACAAAGGGCCTTATTTAGTCCTAGGACTGGAGGCTGAGATTAGCTTGTATAGATTTCCGGCTTCAAAATCCCTATGTATGGGAGGTTCCGGTAGTGCTCGGCATAGTCCAGACCATAGCCGACAACAAACGCATCTGGAAGCGTAAATCCAGTATAATCTGCTTCAAGATTAACCGTCCGGCGTGCAGGCTTGTCGAACAAGGTTACGACACATACCGAATTGGCATTACGATTCTTGAGCAGTTCAATCAAATGTGTCAGCGTCAGGCCGCTGTCGATAATATCTTCGACAATCAGAACGTCGCGTCCTTCCACAGATGCGTCCAAATCCTTAATGATTTTGATGATACCTGAGGATTTTGTGGACGCTCCATAACTTGAGACAGCCATGAAATCAAGCTCCAATGGCACTGTAATGGATTTAACCAAATCAGCCATAAAGATAAACGCACCTTTCAGTACGCAAATCACCAATGGATTTTTCCCTTCATATTTTACGCTGAGCTGTGCACCCAATTCCTTAATTTTACTCTGAATTTCTTCTTCGCTGATCAATATTTCCTGAATATCATTTTGCAACGGTGTAAACCTCCTAAGTTTATACTATGAAAGCCGTTCCTGTGCAATTACCGGTGCCCCGGACTCTCTCGTCTTTGCCATGACATATATATAACCGAAGACGTGTGCTCTTGCACCGCGGCATGTACAGAACGTCGTACGCCCGGAATCCAGAGAATAGCTCCAGAGTGGTCGCAGACGATGGGAATAACGGAACGCATTGAAGGAGGTATTTTTTCATTAATAAAAATATCTTTAACCTTTTTTCTTCCGTTTAATCCCATTACATACATGGTATCTCCAGGTAATCGCGAGCGTACAGTCAAAGGCAGACTCAATTGATCTGCGTCGAACCACGCTTCCTCCTTATTGGCCGGATGGTCCCCGTCCAAATAGGAAGCCCTTCGCCACCGAAGTATACCACCTGCCTCAGGCAACTCTAGCTCACCGGAAATAGGCAATACACTTAGTCCATAGCACCATTCGCCCATAACGACTTGCGTACGGTCAAACAAAACCGCTTGGTCATATTCGCGGACTCCAACCGCACCGCCTCCCAAATCCAAACTCCATGTAGACGATGCCTCTTGGAGAAGTCTTAGTCGAACGGTCTCAATTTTACGAAAATCAAAATTTTCACTGTCCGAAGGCAGATAATTTAATATTAGTTTAATCAACCTCCGTTGTAAAGCAACGGGTAGCTTACGGTATGAAGCGATGGGAAACATGTACCTGCCATTATCCAAGCTCACCATTTTCTCGTATGCTGACAGCGTAGATGCCTCCATAAAGTCATTTTCGTCAGCCATCGTTTCGGCCAGCCGGTTCAGAGATGGTGTCAGTCGCTCATTATATTGCCCCAAAAAAGGAAGCACATCCATGCGGATGGCGTTACGGCGGTATTTGGACGATAAATTAGTGCTGTCTATCACGTAGGAAAGACCATACAAGTTACAAAACTCAATCAGGTCAGCCTTGTACATACGTAGCAGCGGGCGAATGAGTTGCACATTTTTTTCATTGCGTGCCAAACGCATACCCGCCAAACCTGCTGGGCCGCTACCACGCAGCAAGTGCAAGAGAACCGTTTCGGCTTGATCGTCGCCATGGTGAGCCATTGCAATATGCTGTGCTTCCCACTTTGTAGCCATATCATGTAAAAAGCTGTAGCGCAGCTCGCGTGCTGCTTCCTGTGGTCCCTTCCCACTCTCCTTCATATAAGCGGGTACATCGACCCGAGTCATTTCAAATGGAAGTTCAAGCTTTCGGGCAATATTGCGTACCACTTCAGCCTCCGCATCCGATTCCTCTGGTCTGAATCCATGATGAACGTGAGCGCAGACGAGTTGTAAAGGCATATGTATAACGGATATTTCATGTAAAATGTGCAAAAGGGCCACCGAATCCGGCCCACCGGATACAGCAACCACAATGCGGTCTCCGGGGCTCCACAGTGAATGATCTCGCGCCAAGGCGAGCACTTCCTGTACAACACCGGTCGGTTTTGTTGTTCCCATTCCCGACCCTCTTTTCTCCCTACCGTAAAAATGATGATCATCTGTTATCTTATGTAAGTCATGCTGCTACCTTAACGCAATCCAGAGCGCTCCGGCAAGCAGCAAAAGCGATACCGTGAAAGCATATCCCAGCCAGCGTGGATTCCCTCTTTTGACCGACGATTGCCTGACATGTGCGGAAGCCAAACGTGACCAAGATCGGGCCGCTGCACGAGTATCGGAATATTCTCCACGCACTGCACCCAGTAGCCATTCGGCATAGGGACGTAATACACGGCTGCGGCGAATGATGACCGTCAATTCTGCCGTATTACGCAACTGTGGTAGCCTGCTGGCAGCCGCCTTTAACGATTCGCTCTCCAATATATGAATCGTTAGAAGAGCGAAGGCAAACAGGTCATACTGGGAATCAGCATTTCGGCTGCCAGCATTCCAAAATCCCCTGTCATACCATTCTGTAAATTGTTTAACACTCCGGCCAGCAAGAGACACCCCACCGTAGTCAATTAATTCAGCCTCTCCATAGGCATTGACCAAAATATTCTGCGGCTTCAGGTCGCCAAACACCCACCCTGCCTGATGGAGATCGGCCAGACGATTCAGTATACCGGTTCCAGCCACGCCATACCATTCCGGCCCTTTGGCTGCCACAAAGCGATGAAGTGGATCACCCTTAACGTACCGCATAACATAAAAGGGTATCTCTCCGCTGCGTAACACTACATCATCCACCTCAAACAAAAAGGAAGGATTTCCATTTCGCTGGAGGGCGGCCTGAGTGCCCTGAGACTGCAATGTGGTCAGCACATTAATCTCCGATTGCAGATCAAGCGTGTTCTTCCCCATTTTCAGAGCAAATTGCCGATCGGCCTGTGCTTCTTTTACCAAATATACAGTTCCGTTCGCTCCCCGGCCCAGCAAGCGCTGGATGACATAGCTGCTCCGCTTCCACTTGCCCTTGATGACCGTTCCGGGTGCAAGAACGGGATCAGACGACGTAGTCACCGAGCATCCCTTCTCCTTTGCCATAGGATTCTTCCAGATCTTTCTGCTCTCCTAGTGTAACATATCGGTAATAATCAATCACTTGTAAAATGGCAGGACCTGTCGGCGTCGCCCCTTTCATCCGTAAGCGTCCAAATATCGATTTGATCTGGTTAAGCTCAGAGGTCCAACCGATATCCATGACTGCGTCTTCTCCCATTTTGCCGCCTGGGAAATGAAATACCGATAGACGGCTGTGTCCGCTTCTCGACTGCAAGCTGAGCAGCAAATCGCGAATGCTGTCCTCTACAGCAGGCAGCTTGGGCTTCATGCTCGCACTTGCATCAATGAGCAAGGCAATCTCCAGGGTGCTTGTTTCTGTCAGCTCATCCATCACCTCAACTACTTGGGCTCGTTTTGCCGGAGGAAGTTCACCGATATGTTTGGCGCCACCCTCGCCCAAAATGTGCGTTAACTCTCTATTAACCGCCTGCTGAATGGTTTGAACCACCGTTTTGCGCGTCATCATCTGCATGGTCTGTGCCAACTGCTTCGTCCCAACGATTTGGCTAAACCCTCCCCCTGCTTTAGCAATTTCTTGAATCTCCGCGCTGCCAAGCTCGCCAATAGTTCCATAATCTATGACTCCGGCGACATTCACTGTAATACCTTCCCGTAAAGCTTGGGCAGCCGCCATGACTGGACTAACACCTACATTTGAGCACCCGTCTGTAATGATCAAAATTTGCTTCATCGTTTTTTGACCTCCGCTTCCTCTTAATCTATCCCGATAGATTCTATCTTTACCTAATCCGGAACGATTCAAACGAAGGATGCGGATTTTTAAAAACGAATAAGGAATTTCCCGGGCAATGTCGGATTAGCTCACCGTCCGTGGACGTTCCAACCACCTCATACCAGGTACATGGAGAGTTGCCCATTCTGGGCGGAAGTGATCTATTTTACTAACGACTACAGTCATATCATCATAGATTTGATTTTGTTGGTATCGGATAACCCTTTCTAGTAAACAGTCGGCCAACTGCTGTGGATCTTCGCTTTCAATTTCCTGAATCATGCGTTTCATCCATATTTCCTTATTAACCGCATAACCCGGTGAGTCGTATATACCGTCTGTAATCATAATGAGAATATCACCCGGCTGGAGCTGCAGGGATACCAAATCAATTTCAATATCCTGTATAATGCCAATCGGCAAATTGCTGGCAGATACGGGAATGACCTCCTCTCCTCTTTTAATAAAGCTTGGCGTAGACCCAATTTTCATAAAGGTTGTCTGGGCCGTATACTGATCAATCAGCGCCATATCGACCGTAGCATACATTTCCTCAGGTGATCGCAGCATCAGGACAGAGTTAACCGACTTGATCGCCAATTTTTCGTCCATACCCGATTGCAGTAATTCCTCCAAAATGTTAAGTGCTGCACTGCTCTCTTGCTGCGCGCGCTCTCCGTTTCCCATGCCATCGCTTAAGGAGACTGCAAAAGTCCCGTTCCCTAGCTCCATCATGCTGTAGCTGTCTCCTGAGAAAAAATCACCTCCTTTGGCCGCACTAGCTACCCCTGTAGCAATCTCATACGTTTTAGCAGAGCCGAACATGACTGTAGCCAAGCCTTGGCGGCGATCTGCCTCCGTTTCGCGCATCACAGCTATATGCTCGTCCAGTATGTCCGACAGCAGTGGAGCAATGATTTTCCGACATTCATCAAATCCCCTTGTATAGGCATGGACAATCTCAATTTCTACCTGACCTGCATCCAGATTAATAATCTCAATAGATTGGATGGACAAGCCCAGTCTATCAAGAGCCTCCCGTATTTGCTCCTCCTGCCGATGCATGGTCTGCCCTTCCCGCTGAATTTCTCGCGCTAAATCCTCCATGATTTGTGATACGCCCGATAGCTGGTCAGCAACAAGCTGACGACTATCGTATACTTGGCGCTTCCACTGCATATTATGTTGGTAGAGGCTATACTGCTGCTTCATCACTTGCAGGACAGCGCCCGTTTTAGCACATGCCTTACTCCATTGCGGGGGAATCTGTTCCGGCTCCAAATCCGGGTTATCCTCAATGGCGCTCATCATTTCCGTCATATACTGATGGGTTTGCATGAACTTGCCGTCCCAGCACTGCTCACACTTGAAGCAGGAGGCACATGTCCCTTCCGCCACCGCATTCATAAAGTGTTCGATTTCACCATCCGACTTCGCGCCCTCACTTGCAGATATCTGGTGAAAGCTGCGGGATAGCTGACTGAATACACGGGAAAACTTCGTTACTCGCTCTGCGGTAAGATCGCGGACCCTTTTGGCATATTCATGCTGAGATTTAGCATGGTCCTGCGTACCGGGAACATAGGTAGAAACCGCTTTAAAGAAACTTTTTGGGGTCATTAAAAATAATAGAATCGCCGCACAGCTCTCCCAGGTTGATGTCAGCACGTCTCCGGTCCCATCCAAATAGATCGTCAGAATGGAGGAGCCTAGCAGCATCCCAAGCGCAACAGCACCCTTTTTCCCTTCACGCAGCATCCCTGCCAGCAAACCTGCAAAAGCGAGTAAACTCATCTGCACAATTGCAGACATATTGGCCAAGCTTAAAATTAAACCGGTAATGACACCGACCGATGCACCCAGCGAAGCACCTCCCACCAAAGCAAACACCAAGACCAAATATCGCGACAATACATGATCGACAGACAATGAATGAACAGTCCATCCTACTGCTCCTGTCATCACAGAGGCTAATAAAATAATAAGACATAAAATTTCCTCATTTTTGAGCTGGCTTGTCTTCTTGCGGTACGTAAACAACGGTATGGCCTGTGTGAATACCAGCGTAAGCATAAAGCTGAGAACCGCATCCGTTCCCACAATGATAAGTTCATACCATGTGAAAGTTGGAGCCATCACGGCGTTAAATAAATTGACCATAAACACAGACAAGAAAACCATAAGCGGGGCATAGGATAGTTCCAGACGATCGAAGGTTCGTAACCCGCGATACAGGAAATAAAATACCAGTAGCTCACCACCAATCATAAATAACGATGGATAAGGAGCTAACAGGCTGCCTAACACAACGGATAAAGCTACAGGCAGCATCAGGTCACGCCGAAGAAACGTAATGACCGCAAAATAAGCGAGGGCAAAAGGAGAAAGCTCGTCCAAAATAGTTGCGCGTCCCAGTAGAACTCCCATAGCCGACAATAGCAGCATCCATCTTTGCGCTGTTACCCATTGCACCACTTTATGTGAATCCAGCCGTTTTCTGAGTCTGGAAGACCAACCTTCCGTACGCTCTTTGGATTTGGACTTTCTAGATTTTAACCCCGGAAAATGTACCACGTTCCATTTCTCCATCATGCGTCAGGCACCCCATTCATCAATTTGATGTTCCCATCTTAAACCGGAATGATTGAGAAAGTTTGTCAGAACCTCACGTCTTATTCCAAGAAATTTCCGACAAAAAAACGTTCTGCGCGAAAGGACAGAGCATCACCTTGAACATCAAGCTACGCCCGTATGGAAGCAGATGGAAGTTGCGTCTCTTAACTCCTTGCTTGACCTCTCTATGTCGTCCATCACTATGACCAAGACTAGCGATTTGCACAGAAGATAGACGGAAAACCGTTGGAGTTTGTCGGACGATTATGTCCTCACGACAAAAAAAACATTCGCTTTCCAGCACGAATGCTTCCTCGTCTTCATCAAAATTGCGAATCTCATAAAATACATGTATAACGATAACCGGATTTATCGTCCACACCCATTGCATGTCGCATCTATTGTCGGTAGAACGCAAAAAAACCGTAGCAGTCTTTCGACTGTACGGTTTTCCGTGTATGGTTGATACGGTTGTCAAAGTGAATTAAACACGCTTCGCGCCGCGTCCTCCGCGTTTACCTTCGGTGTTCTTTTTCAGCGACGAAATGCGTTCCTCACTATCTTTCAGGAAGCGTGACATTTTATCCTCAAATGAAGGTTTACCCGGTGCAGGCTTGAAAGAACGGCCTCCACGATCGCGGTTGAAACCACCGCCACCACCACCGCGTCCTTGACTTGGACCTGAACCTCCACCGCCGAAACGGTCGCCTCCGCCTGGTCCTCCTGTACGCTCCGGTCTTGGAGCTCTTGGGGGACGGGCTTCACTTGCCGGCTTGTCAATCGTTTGCTTAATGGAAAGTCCAATTTTGCCATCTTTGTCAACATTAATGACTTTCACCGTCACGACATCATTAATCTTCAGGTGGTCGTTAACATCCTTAACATAGTTATCGGCGATTTCCGAGATGTGAACGAGACCCGTGACACCTCCAGACAAATCCACAAATGCTCCAAAATGCGTGATGCCTGTCACTTTGCCCTCTAACTTGGTGCCCACTTCAATTGCCATAGAATAAAATGATCCTCCCTTAAAATATACAACCGATTTTTTTGCAAAAAAATCCCGCTGTGGTGATTTGATTATACAAAATGGCGGAACCAAGGTCAACTAAGCATTGGCCCGATAATGTTCCTATTTCTGATCTCCGATGATTGGCGTCTCTTCCGGTTTGTAAAGACCGTACTTGCTTCTGGCAATCTCGCCAATGTACTCAGGGTCCTTGAGACGATTCACTTCGGTTTGAAGCTGTTGTTCCGTTTGTGTAGCAGCTTGCTTCTGCTTTTCCTTCTGGATGAGCTGTTCATTTCGATCGGCCATAATCATGCCTTGAGAAAAAAAGGTAAAAATTGCCCAACTACCAAAGGCGGCAAGCGATAGCAACCAAATCATGATTCGCCTGCGCCCGCCCGCGTTGGACTTGGACGTAGAAGATGAATGGCGATCTACAGACGAATTACGCATGATACTACCTCCTTCCAAACCATCTTTTCGCTGTGTTTTTCAGTCTGATACCCAGCTTTACGAGCGACTCTGGAGTCCTCCAGCGCGCTTTAAGTGGACCGATCAGCCATAGGATCGGCTTCCAAACCGGCATCAGGATGTATATCAGCATCCTTCCCAGGAACACAATAAGTGCCCATGTCCATCCGACTAGCTTGCGTAACAGCCGATACAGCGCTAACACCGGAAGAACAATCAGGATGCGCAGTATGCTGTTCACGATCAACGTCAGTCTGCGAACTATCTCTAATAACATTACCACAAAACGTTGGGTTGTAACACTAAAGGCCCAAAAATAGAGCCAAACCCCCAAAAGTAGTCCTAAAAAGACATAAAACCGCAGCTCACCGCGATTACTCGCGTATAGCACACGGAAAATAAACAAAGCCGAGGCCACCCAGTACAGCACGTCCAATATATGAACGCTCCAGCGGGCAAAATGAAAGCGGATGGACAGCACCCGGTAGCTGTCAAACACCACTCCCATGGCTATGCCCGACACCAGCATCCACGTTAACGTCAGCCATTGCGTGTAAGGGTTCATTTGAAGATCTTGCCGAATAGGCTTTTTCCGTTTTTAGCCGGGGCCCCGGGCTCCAGGTAGACGAGGGAAGTAATCAGACCTTCAATGGACAACAGTCCCTCTTCTAGGCTGAGGTTTTTGATATGTAAATGTTGTCCGCGAATGGTGAGATGGCCCAGCTCGGTCTGAAGCAAAAATTCTTCACTGTCAAAGCTCTCCACATTGCTGACGCCTGAAATATCGAGTTGCTTGCGGCTTTGCATGCGCAGATCATGGTGCTTCGACTTCCCTTGTTCAATCATGGCATGTACCCCTCCTTCTGTTCTTAGCTTATGAAGGGGGCCGTATGATTTAGAACCGCTTTTGCTATTAATCAGCATATGATGGACGAAAACTCGTCATCTAAAGAAAAAAAAGCACTCCTTCATAAAATAATGAAGGAATGCTTTCATGTACAGTTGTGAGAAAATCAGATGTCTGCTTACCAGTTCAAACCATTGTCCCTGGCAATAGGCTCTTCCTTTACCAACGTGTACATACTTGCAGCCTCGTCCTTGCGTGTAGTGTCGGCGAGCCGTTCCACTCGCACGGTCACCAGCTTCTGGCCAAACTGGACGGTAATTTCATCGCCTACTTTGACCGCACTGCTCGGCTTGGCTTCGCGTCCGTTCACCAGCACTCTCCCTTGTTCGGAGACGTCCTTGGCTACCGTACGCCGCTTAATCAGCCGCGAGACTTTCAAGAATTTATCAAGACGCATTAGTTAACGGCTTCTTTAAGCTTATTACCGGCTTTAAAAGCAGGAACGGTCGATTCTGGAATTTCAATCGTGTTACCGGTTTGTGGATTGCGGCCTGTACGGCTGGAACGCTTGCGTGTTTCGAAAGTACCAAAGCCGATCAGTTGCACTTTGTCACCGCTAGCGAGTGCATCTGTAATTTCACCAAGAACGCCATTCAATACAGCTTCAACGTCACGTTTGCTCAAACCGCTTTTGCTGGAAATATTGTTGATCAGATCTGTCTTGTTCATAAGATAAAAGCCTCCCAAATGTCAAAAAATAATCATCACGCTGCATGTCCATTGATGGAGCAGACGTGAGGTCCAACTGTGGCCGAAGCCCTTCTGAATGTCACTGTAACACGCTTAACTATAAGCTAGAGTTATTTTCAGAATTACTACAAGTTATTCTGGCTTGTCCGTAAAAATCCTGCAATGACAGGCGTTTTTTTATTCGACCCCAGTTAAGCCAACATCCTACTACAAAACTCTGCCCATTGGCAAGTCCTCTCAAACTGGGCCTTCTTTCAACCCTGCATATGTCTCATTTTACTGTTCTGTGCAGCCAAAAGCGAATATGTGGAATCACGCTTTACCAAGGAGCTTTTTCGCTTCCTGCCAGTAAGTCTCCATTTCATCTACGCTGCTTTCTTCGGGACGACGTCCCTGCTCGCGTAATTTCTGCTCAATATACTGGAAACGGTCGACAAATTTGCGATTGGTAGCCGACAATGCCTCTTCCGGGTCTACTCCCATAAACCGGGCTGCATTCACGGCAACAAACAACACATCGCCTAACTCCAGCAACTGGGCTTCCACAGCATGCCCTTCACGAACCGCTTCCTTCAGCTCAGCCACTTCTTCGTCCAATTTATCGAATACGCCCTCAATGCTATCCCAGTTAAAGCCCACTTTAGCTGCTTTCTTCTGGAGCTTGTACGATTTCATAAGAGCAGGCAGATCTCGCGGAACCCCGTCCAGTACAGAAGGGTATGCTGCCGTCGTGCCTTTAAGCCGTTTTTCCTCAGCCTTCATCTGCTCCCAGTTTTGCAGCGCCTCTTCTGCATCATTCGCTTGATTGTCACCAAATACATGTGGATGACGAAAAATAAGCTTATCATTCAGCCCCTGAATTACATCATACACATTGAAGGTTCCGACTTCCTCTTCCATTTGGGCATGCAGCAAAATTTGCAACAACAGATCGCCCAGCTCTTCCTTCATATGCTCAGGGTCGTCCTCATCTATCGTTTCGATGACTTCATACGTTTCTTCGATCAGATTTTTGCGAATCGACTGATGTGTCTGTTCACGATCCCAAGGACAGCCTTCCGGGCTGCGCAAAATATCGACAATCTCGTGTAGACGGTCAAAAGAACGCCGTTTCAGCGTCTCATCTTCACTGCGAGGTATGTATACCAAGGATAGGTTCCCGTAGCCCTCTACTCGATCCAGCTCGTACAGCGGTACCTTGTGCACCGCTTCCTCCCCTTCTACCCCAAGGGCGTGACCGACATATACCTCATAATCGTCAGGATACCGCTCCATCAGGCACAGCTTCACATCAGAAGCCGTAAAGGTGTCATACACCTGTCCGATCAGCGTATGCAGCTGAGGCTGGAGCCAGCTGGCATCCAGTGTACCTGCGTCCAACAACTGAAAGCCCTCAATCGGATCAAAACCAAGACGCACAAAAGCTTCATCCAGGAAACTTTCGCCCCCTAGAATATTCAGTTCAATCCCTTGCGCAGGACAACGCTCCTTAAGCAACTGCACCGCTGCTTCTGCCACCATCGGGTGACCGGGAACCGCATAGACGATTTCGCTTCCGTCTGCCGCCTTAGCAGCCGTCGTAATCAATTGGCTGGTAATTTCCTCGTATACCTCTGGAAAAGACCCCTTTGTCTCATATACCTCGTCAAACGACTCAAAAGCCACTTCAAACTCATTCAGCACTTGAACCGCAGGATGCTCCTTGGTCCGCAGATACAGCGCTGAAGCGCCCCGCATTTTGTTCAATATCCCTATCGTAAGCTGATCCGGATCTCCCGAGCCCAGACCTACGACCGTTAATGTTACGCTCATATCCCATCCTCCGTTTCGCAGAAACAAGGTTCATGCTCGGAAAAATACACGGCCTAACCCCGCTTCCGCTTCCTTTGCTTTGGCATTTACTATACCACAAAGTGGTATAGGCTCATAAAATGGTTGTGCCGATTCACGCCGTAAGCCGTATGCCTGGCTAAGCCAGTACACGTAGCCTGCGCAGCACGGCTGCCAGCGGGCGTCCGAGCTTGGGCACCGCCACAAGCTCGGCTTCCGTGATCAGCCTCAAGCGTGCGAGGCCGATCACGAACACTGCGGCGCCTGCGGCTACACCCAGCAGGCTCTCCACGGCTGCCGTGGCACGACCTTCGGCAGCCCACCCCAAGGCACCCAGCACAGCGCTGGTGCCCCACATCGCTGCCCCGGCCGCACCAGCCAGGGCGATAAGCAGCGCCGCCGGCTTGAGCACGCTGGCGGACCAGCTCGCGCGCAGGCCTACCAAGCGAGCCAGCAGCACGATGTTGATCACTGCCGCCAGCAGATAGGCGACAGCCCCCGCAATGGCGGCTCCAGCCGTGCCTAGCTGCGGCACGAGCAGCCAGTTTAGCAGCGCCTTGGCTACTGCAGCCGCGAGCATCGCCAGAGCCGGCGCGCGAACTGCGCCAAGCCCTTGCAGCAGCGCAGCCGAGATGATGCTGAGCGTGCCGCCTACGGCGGTTAGCGCCATCCAGCGCATGACCCCGCTGCCGGTGTCGTCCGCATACAGCATCACATTGACGGGCACAGCCAGCACGATCAAGCCTGTCGCAGCGGCCAGTCCCAGTAGCCAAAACCAGCGCAGCGATTGCTCGCACTGGCAACGTGCCAGTTCCGTACCGCCGGTTACCCGGGCCTCAGCCAGCGATGGAATGAATAATGCCGACAGGGTGGTGGCAAACATCATGACTAGCTGTACCAGCGGCAGACCTCGGTTATACACGCCAAAGGCCACCATAACCGCAGTATCGTCCAACCCCTCCTGCTTTAACAAGCGAGGTACAGTAAATGTGTCTACTAGGCTAATTAACGGAACGGCTAGCGCTCCAAGGCAAACAGGCAGGGCATAACGCAGCAGCGCCTTTAACAAGGCACCGTTGCTTTCCGCTGGGTGTAGCTCTCCAGTTTGTGCTTGCACTGTCGCCATGACCGTCCCTTGCCTTCTAAGCCTCTTCCTGTGATTTCGCCAATATAGCAACATGACGACCAAGCCCGCTGCTCCACCTGCTGCTGAACCAAACACGGCTCCGGCAGCAATCATATCTGCTCCCGCTCCTTGTGACAGCATGAGCAGCAACAGTATAATCATCACGCTTACTCGTATCGCCTGCTCCGTCACTTGGGAAACAGCAGTCGGAAGCATATTTTGCAAACCTTGAAAATATCCTCTCAGTCCCGCCATAACCGGCACGAACAAAAAGGCAAACGCCGCCGCCCTCACCGACGGAATGACGTGAGCATTGTCGATCCATTGACCAATGAGCGGCGCACACGTATACATCAGCACGCCCAGGATCAATCCGAAGACACCCAAGACAAGCGAAGATAACCGAGCAACACGTTGCCCCGCTGCTCGGTTTCCCACTGCCTCAAACTCAGCTACAAATTTGGATATTGCAGCCGGAAATCCAGCAGCTGCAATGGTAATGAACAGCGTATAAAAAGGATAAACCGTATTATAAATGCCAAACACGCCGTCGCCGCCGATATTCTGCAGCGGGATTTTTTGCACTGTGCCGATCAGCTTGCTCGCTACCGCTGCTAGTGTCAAAATGACAGCACCTCGTAGCAGCCGCGAAGCGGCGCGATTTTCCTGCATTCTCCGTCTCCACTCCCACCTGAAATATGCATCTTACCCGAGTCCTATTATACCGCCTCTTCTCACGGAAAGAAAAAAAACCCTGTGCAACGTAGGACGGCTTTCGCCATTCTGTACGTCATACAGGGGTGAAACGGGATGTTACTGTTCCATTTGTTTGCCCAGGAAGCCAGCGGCTGTTTCAGCCATTTTGACCTCCATTTCGGACATTTTTACATTTTCGTCCTTGTTCAACAATACAACGGAACCAATGGGATCACCACCGGAAACAATGGGAGCCGCCACAAAGGACGAGAGTGTTTCTTCGTGGTCTCGCGTTAGCTCATAAGAGCCGCTGGCTGTCTCCAGCACAGTTTTGCGATTATCCATACTACCTTCGATAATGCTACCGATTGGCTTGTCCAGAAACTCTTTTTTAGAGCCTCCAGCCACCGTAATAATGGTGTCCCGATCGGTAATCATTGTAATATGGCCCGTGCTTTCAAACAGGGACTCAGCATATTCTTTGGCGAAATCACCAAGTTCACCAATAGGTGAATACTTTTTCAAAATGACTTCTCCGTCACGATCCACAAAAATCTCAAGCGGATCTCCTTCACGAATTCTCAAGGTGCGGCGAATTTCCTTTGGAATAACTACCCGCCCAAGGTCATCAATACGGCGAACTATACCAGTAGCTTTCATTTCACATGTTGCCCCACTTTCTCAAGAAGAATTTAGTAAACTACTGACGGTATCGAAAGACGCTTCCACTCCCCCAGAAGCGGTCACGAAGAACGTCACGGTCATGGTGTTTATGGTGATATCTGACCATAGTATTCATCTGTTCCCAATTCCTTATGCATGTTCAGTTATTTACCTTCGTTTGTAGCTCCATCTTTGGCCGTTCCTGCCTTGGCATCGCCCGTACCGTTTGTTGTTGCGCCCGGTGTAGTTGTGCTACCGGCACCGGAAGTTGCACCGCTTTTCTCTTGCGTAGCTGGTACCTTCGGCAGATTGATTTTCAAATCAAGTTTCGTCAAATCATTTTCGGTAAAGTTTTGGATACTTTCCCCGGCCAATTTATTTTTCAGGGCAGCCTTTTCGTTGTCTTTCAATTTATCAAACGTTGGCTCATTGCGGGACTCCACTTTGATCACGTGATATCCGTATTCCGTTTCCACCGGCTCACCGATTTTGTTAATCGGTTGGGTCTCAGCGGCCTCTTTAAAGGCAGGTACCCATTGCGCTACGGATGCATTCTCATACAGACCTCCGTTAGACGCAGAACCTGGGTCTTCTGAAAATTTCTTGGCAATCGTCGCAAAATCCGCTCCTCCGTCCAGCTTCGCCTTCACTTCTTTCGCCAGCTTGAGGGCATCCTCTTTTTTGCGCTGTTTCTTTGTTTTAGGATCTTGGAAGTTAATCAATACATGACGCACGGTTGCTGTCGTGAATTGATCTTTATTTTTCTCAAATTCCTGTTTTAGCTGATCATCTGTTACTTTGTTAGTTTCGCTGTTGATTACCGTCATTACACGCGTGAAGTAATCTTTCACACCTTGTTCGGTCAGTTTTTTATCACTCAGAAATGTCTTGAACTTATCTTCTCCGACTGACTTTTTGTACTGCTCTAGTTGTTCGTTCCCTTCTTTGGCACCCTGCTCCTTGGCTTTGTCGTCCGCTTTAGCCGCCAGAAGCTTGTACACCACTTCCTGCTTTACAATTTGCTCTCGTACCTGATCCGAAGCTAACGCAGCCTCATACTCTGGGTACAGGAATTTCATCATACTGATTTCTTGGTTGAACTCATTTTCGGTAATCGTTCCACCCTTATAGGTCACGACAACCTTGCTGTTGTCCTTCGGTTCATCCTTGACCTTGTTCTCATCCGCTTGCTTCGTACATGCTGCCAGAACGGATATAGCTAGCAGCGCTGCCATTCCCAAGGAGAGCATTCTCCAAGGTTTTCTTTTATTTAGTTGTGGCATTTTGCAGTTCCTCCTTCAATGTGAATGCTTCTTTCAATGCACTCAAAAATTGTTCCAGCAGTTCTAACAACTGTGGATCACTTAGACCTTTACCCTTTATGCGTGCGCTCATAGAAGTGCCCTGTTCAAATTGTACACGTCTTTCAAAGCGATTGCCAATCTCGGCAAGTTTGGCGGTCTGTACCGCCTGCTGGCGCCCTTCATGGAATTTCAACACGATATTGTCATCCCGTTGTACCATGGACTCGATGCCATACATGCGTCCATATACCTTGAGACGGGCCACGGCTAGCAAATGAGACACAGCCTCTGGCAGATCGCCAAATCGGTCGACCAGTTCATCCTCCAGTTCAGAAGCCTCGTCAAAGGTACTGACCGCTGCAACCTTTTTATAAATCTCAATTTTCTGGATGCTGTCATAAATATAGTCACCCGGCAGGTAAGCATCGACGCCTAAATCAATCGACGTACTCCAATTCCGATTGGACTGATCCTCTTCTCCAAGTACGCTGACTTTACGTTTATTAATTTCCTCAGCCAGCATCTGCGAGTAAAGATCAAAGCCGACGGATGCGATGAATCCATGCTGCTCAGCGCCAAGCAAGTTACCCGCGCCACGGATGGACAAATCACGCATTGCAATCTTAAAGCCGGAGCCCAGCTCCGTAAATTCTTTAATCGACTGAAGGCGCTTCTCCGCCACTTCCGTGAGCACCTTATCCCGCTGGTACGTGAAATAAGCATAGGCAATCCGATTGGAACGACCTACACGCCCACGCAGCTGATAAAGCTGGGAAAGCCCCATTTTATCGGCATCATGCACAATGAGTGTATTCACATTGGGAATATCCACGCCAGTTTCAATAATGCTGGTGCTGACCAGCACATCATATTCGCCATCCAGGAAATCCAAAATAGTTTTCTCCAGTTCGGTTTCGGACATTTGTCCATGACCCACGCCCACCTTGGCCTCCGGTACGAGCGCATTGATCTCTGCAGCCATCTCCTGAATACCCTGCACACGATTATACAGATAGTACACCTGCCCTCCGCGTGCCATCTCGCGTTCAATGGCCTCACGGACTAGAGTCTGGCTATGCTCAACCACATACGTTTGCACTGGAAAACGGTTTTCCGGTGGCGTCTCAATGACTGACAAGTCACGTACACCCAGCATGGACATATGCAACGTACGCGGAATAGGTGTTGCCGTTAACGTCAGCACATCTACGTTCGTTTTCAGCTTCTTCAGCTTTTCCTTGTGGGTTACGCCGAATCGCTGTTCTTCATCGACAATCAGCATTCCCAAATCCTTAAACACCAGATCCTGCGACAACAGACGATGGGTACCAATGACAATATCGACCGTGCCTTGCCGGACCCCTTTAATCGTTTCATTCTGCTCTTTGCGCGAGCGGAAACGGCTCAATACCTGAATATTGAACGGATACCCTGAAAAACGTTCACGGAACGTCTCATAGTGTTGCTGTGCCAAAATCGTCGTCGGTACCAGCACCGCTACTTGTTTGCCTTCAATAGCAGACTTAAAAGCAGCACGAATCGCAACTTCAGTTTTGCCGTAACCTACATCACCGCATAGCAAACGATCCATCGGGCGGCTCTGCTCCATGTCCTTCTTAATCTCTTCGATGGCCCGAATCTGGTCACGTGTCTCATCATACGGGAACATATCCTCAAACTCTTGTTGCTCCGGTGAATCCTTTTCAAAAGCAAACCCTGGTGCCGACTGTCGTTCTGCATATAGCTTGATCAAGTCATCCGCAATATCCTGAACCGAGCTGCGCACCTTACTTTTAACCCGTGTCCACTCATTGCCACCCAGTTTATAAATCTTGGGTTCCTTGTCCTCTGAGCCAACATATTTCTGAATCAAATCAATTTGTTCAATCGGCACTGACAGCTTATCTCCACCCGCGTAGAGGACATGCATGTAATCCTTATGGATACCGCCAACCTCCAGCGTGCCGATCCCCATGTACTTCCCGATCCCGTGATTTTGGTGTACGACGTAGTCGCCCACCTTCAGCTCGCTATAGCTCTTAATTCGCTCTGCATTGTCCACATGGCGGCCCTGCTTACGAGCTTTCCGCTGCTTCTGAGAAAACATTTCACCCTCGGTAATGACCGCCAGGTGAATAGATGGCATTTCAAAACCGCTTTGCAGATTGCCGATAGCCATCGTCGGCTCATCAATACCATAATCCTCAAGCACTCGGCGCATCCGGTCCAGACGTTCATCTCCACTCGCCAGCATCATAACCTGTGTGCCAGCTTTGCGCCAACGATCCATCTCCGCCTTGAGCACATTCATTTGGCCATGGAAATCCTGCATGCCTCGGCAGATGAAGTTCAAAATATTTTGCGGCTGGGTATGAGGAACCTGACGGAGGAAAATCGACAGGAACAACGTCTGAAATCTCCGGTTGTACAGCAGATTGTCCGCGTCGTCTGACAGTTCTAGCTGCGGTAACGTTTTACCGTTTTGAAGCAAATGCAGATTCCATTCTGACTCATCCCGTTCCAGTTGCTTGGCTGTTTCCAGCATACGCGCCGGTTCGTCAATAATCAGAATCGTATCTTCCGGCATATAATCTGCCAGGGTTTTACGTTCAGGATACAGCAGGGAGATATATTTATAGATTTCGTCAAAATACACATGCTCTCGCAGCAACTCAATTTCACGATGGATCTCTTCTTTCAGATGCTGCTTAGCTTGACGATCCGTCATTTTGCCCAGCTGCTCCTCCAACAAAATAGCAGCGGCATCTGCCGCCTGATCCATACGCTGGTTATTCGCAATAACTTCCTTACACGGCGTTACAGTAACGGCCTGAACCTTTTCCACCGAGCGCTGATCTTGCGGATCAAACTTACGGATCGAATCAATTTCATCGTCAAACAGCTCCACACGATAGCCCCAACGGGTTGTCATTGGATAAAAATCAATAATTCCTCCACGTACGCTCATCTCTCCACGTGATTCCACACGCTCTACACGCTGGTATCCCATCTCGACCATATGTAGCAAAAACGCTTCCAGCTGAATTGTTTCGCCTTCTTTCAGCTCAATACGAGCCTCACGCCATGTTTCCGCCATTGGCAATAAACGTCGAACACCAGAAAACGGCACGACAACAATCCCACGAAAACCCTGGGCGCAGCGTATCAATACATCAATTCGTTGGGATAAGGTCTCTGGACTGGATATGGCTGCTTCAGCAGCTACCAGCTCATTGGCAGGATACAATAAAACCTGATCAGGGGAAAGCGCTTCCTGTAAGTCATCTGCTATTTTTTGAGCGGCAAACATATTGTGCGTCATGACCATTAACGGTCGTCCGGTATCTTCGGCAAGCGCGGCCATCAGTACCTGTCGGGAAGAGCCTGATAAACCTGATATCAGTTGTTCCTTCATCCCTGATGATATGCCTGCTGCAATGGATGCATAATCAGCATCCTTCGTAAAAGCCTGAATAAGTGCTTGTAACAAAAAAGGCACCCCTTTATGCTTATAAATAGTTACATGTAAACCGAAAAAGAAGCCTCAGCAATGCTGCCAAGGCTCCATAAGCGGAATTGCCGCTTCACCTCTCAAGCTGGTACATCGGACCAGTTGAATACCTGTTATTGGAGCGGATTAACGAGCAGACTCAGCTCTGGATTATTCTCCAGTGCCTGACTGCAATGCTCGCAAATGACTTTGACGGTCACTTCACCGCCCGAATTATACGCTATTATATCTCTACGTTCGGCAGGGGTCAAGGAATGGAAGCCTAACCTTTCTTCGGTTATTGCCGCGGAATCAATTCGTCCCAAGAAAGTTCGACAATGTCTGCATACATAATTAACAACCATGTAATGTATATGCCTCCTGAAAGTTTTCTATACCTTTCAGTATGTCCAACAATCTTCCATTTAAGCCCGTCTGCCTACGTCTAAACTTACTTGTTGAATTCAGCCATCGTCCGTTCAAACGGATGACTCAAGCTGTATTCTAAGGCGTTGCACGTGTCCTCGATCATTCCGGCCAGCAATTCTTTTTCCTTCTTTGGAAAGGTACCTAGAACATAATCGACAATAGCATGTCCAGGCTCCGGGCGGGAAATGCCCATGCGAATCCGATTGAAGGACTGCGTGCCGGTATGTTGAATGATCGATTTAATGCCGTTATGGCCGCCTGCGCTACCTTGATAACGCAATCTTATTTTACCGACTTCTGTATCCAGGTCATCGTACACGACAACCAGATCTTCCATATCGGCCTTATAATAGTCCATATAAGCACGTAGAGACTCGCCTGATAGATTCATATAGGTCATTGGCTTAATCAGTACAGTTTTCACGCCACCAATGTGGCCCTCTCCAATCAACGCCTTGCATTTGCTTTGGTTAATCTGGATGTTATGACGCGAGGCAAGAGCATCCAATGCCATAAATCCGACATTATGTCTCGTTTTCTCGTATTGGGGACCGGGGTTGCCCAATCCTACAATCCACTTCATAACCTTGACACCCTCTTTCACAGTCTGGATTTTTTGGTAAAATAGTTGTATTGAGGATTTTGCAAAAATCTAATAAGCGACTTTCAATGAACAATATATAGATCGAAATGGTCTAGTTCGTCTATATATTGCACTTTGGAGCGACTGGAATCGAATTTTGCAAAATCCTGTTATGAATAGGAAGGTGCGTGCCGGTATGCTCAATCAAGGTGATATCCTCTTATATGACAGCCATTTTCTATATCATTTAAAACATTCCGTTCCTGTCCAGGTTTATGACGGGAATGTACATATCCAGATTGGCATCGTTGCGCGTTTTAATGAGCATTTCGTCGAAATAGAGGACACACTATACAATCGTCAACGTTTCACATTCATATCTCGCCCAGGCTTTTAGCCTGACATGCTGATAGGGGTTACCTTTTCCACATGGAAAAGGCAACCCCTTTTTAATGAGCCAGCGCTTATTCGATTTCAAACAGTTTGCTGATCGACAATTCTTCATGCACACGGATGATAGCTTCTCCCATTAATGGAGCCACAGACAATACCTTCAGCTTGCTTGTCGGATTCGGGTGAACGATCGGGATTGTATCCGTCACAACCACCTCTTTTAATGGCGAATTCTCCAGTCTTTCCATAGCAGGACCGGACAGCACAGCATGTGTACAACACGCATACACATCTTTTACGCCGCCTTCTTTAAGCGCATTTGCACCTAATACAATCGTTCCGGCTGTATCAATGATATCATCAATTAAAATAGCCGTTTTACCCTCAATGTTCCCGATGATGTTCATCACTTCACTGACATTTGGCTCTGGACGACGCTTATCAATAATAGCAAGCGGTGCACTCAGGAAGTCCGCCAGCTTGCGCGCACGAACAACCCCGCCATGATCGGGTGAAACGACAATCGGGTTCTCAATTTGCTTGGAACGGAAATATTGGGCCAGAATTGGTGCTCCCAGCATATGATCCACTGGAATATCAAAGAATCCCTGAATCTGCATCGCATGCAAATCCATACTGATTACGCGGTGAGCCCCCGCCTTTTCAATCAAGTTAGCGACAAGTTTCGCTGTAATCGGATCGCGTGAACGAGCTTTACGATCCTGACGAGCGTAACCGTAATATGGCATAACGACATTGATACTTTTGGCAGAAGCGCGTTTAAGTGCATCAATCATAACCAATAACTCCATCAAGTTGTCGTTAACCGGCAGACAAGTTGACTGCACAATATACACATGGCAGCCGCGTACGCTTTCTGACAGCTTAACCTGGATTTCACCGTCACTAAACGATGTGGTATGGGATTCCCCCATTGGGATGCCGATGTAGTCCGCAATCTGGTGGGCTAACTTCGGATTGGAGTTACAAGTAAATATTTTGAGTTTGGAATCGCAATAAGTCATTAATAGAAACCCTCCGTGCTGGTTCATTCATTACAGATTCAACAGCTTGCTGATTAAGGTCATTCCGATCTTTTCTTCTTCGCTTTGGCACGTGCGCGGATTTTGTCCGCATATCCGACTTTGTTCTCTTGACGTGGTCTGGCAATAGCCAGATCGTTATCAGGGACAGCATGTGTTACAGTGGAGCCTGCTACAACATAAGCACCTTTTCCAATCTTAATCGGGGCGATCAGATTCACATTGCTGCCAATAAAGGCATCGTCTTCAATTTCTGTAATGGATTTATTATATCCATCATAATTGACCGTTATTGCCCCGCAGCCAATATTTACATTTGTACCCACCTTGGCATCACCGACATAGCTCAAATGAGACACCTTGGAATGATCTCCAATGGTCGCATTTTTCACCTCAACAAAGTCACCAATTTTCACATGTTCGCCAAGCTTCGCGCCTGGACGCAGATAAGCAAACGGCCCCACAGATGTACTGCTTCCCACTTCCGCTTCGTTCAACACCGAATGTTTTACCGTTGCGCCTGAATGGATAATCGTATTCTGAATCTCAGCCTGCGGACCAATCACACAATCTTCTCCGATTTGTGTTTGACCATGCAGCCATGTGTTCGGGTACAGTACCGTATCGGAACCAATAACAACCTCGCTCCCGATATAGGTAGAAGACGGATCAATGACAGTGACACCATTTAGCATATGCTTGCGAACGATGCGCTCACGCATATAGCCCTCAGCTACCGACAAAGCGACTCTGTCGTTAACACCGATGGATTCAGACACATCATCTGTCAAATACGCCTCAACCTGTTCACCTTCACCATGCAAAATACCAATGACATCTGTCAGATAATATTCCTGCTGTGCATTGGTGTTCGTTACCTTGTCCAGCGCTGCAAACAGCTTGGCATTGTCAAAGCAGTACGTTCCCGTATTGATCTCCCGGACAGCATCCTCCTCAGGTGAACAATCTTTCTGTTCCACGATCTTGAGCACGGCCCCGGAAGCATCACGGATAACTCGTCCATATCCTTTCGGGTCGTCCAACTCAGCGGTCAAAATCGTCGCAGCTGCCCCATGGCTCTCGTGCAATTGCACCAAGCCTTCTAGCGTTTCCGCTGTGATCAAAGGAGTATCCCCACAAATGACAATGGTTGTACCCTTTTCCTGACCGAGCAAGTCCTTGGCTTGCTTAACAGCATGGCCCGTTCCCAACTGCTCTGCCTGAAGCGCATATTCTGCCGACGGTCCCAAATAAGACTGTACCGCCTCTGCTCCATGACCCACGACGACTACACTTCGGGACACACCGATTTCACGAACCGTGTCGAGCACATGCCCAACCATCGGTTTTCCGCACACCGGATGCAGAACTTTATATAATTTGGATTTCATACGTTTTCCCTGCCCTGCGGCAAGAATGACTGCCAACCTTTCCAACAAGTCCAACCTCCTATCCTGAAAATAACAGTTACCCCTTGGCTAAAACGTTAATTCCCAGATCAGATTTTGCTTAACTTTTCACAATCCTCCTGAAAAATAACGGCGAACCTTTGGTTAATGGCTATTTTTTCAGGCCAGCTTGTGCTGGACATTCATCCCCGGGACGCATCGCTGCCTAGTCCCTGTCTTATGAAAAAGCCGCTTCGGCAGCCCGGATGGCTCCAAGTTGCCTTAAAACTGACTGTTAACTCACTAAAGAATATATCTCATTCCAGACAAAAAGAAAAGAGAGCCACAGTTAGTGGCTCTCTTTTTCTTTTGTTCCCCAATCCTGCTTTAGGCGAATTAAGCGCCTTCTTCAATAGCAACTTCTTCATCCACAGCCGCACGTTCGTACTCAGTCAATACAGCAGCTTGGATCTTCTCACGGGTTCCTGAAGATATCGGGTGAGCGATATCGCGAAACTCTCCGTCTGGAGTTCGTTTGCTTGGCATAGCTACGAACATCCCGTTATTACCGTCGATAACTCGGATGTCATGAACAACGAACTCGTTATCAATCGTAATGGATGCAATCGCCTTCATTCTTCCTTCTGAGTTCACTCGGCGGAGTCTAACATCCGTAATCTGCATGTGTGTTTCACCACCTTTTTCCAAATAGGACTTGGTGTATACATTCCACACAGCAGTTCGAAATCCTTCTTTTTTTCGGCAATTCGTATCCTAAATTCAGGTAATTTTTTTGAAAAGATTTCTTTTCGACATATTTAGGTATTTTATGATGGATTGTGACAATTTACAGCCCTGTTCACTCATCAAAATAATTGCCCAGCTTGACCGTAATTTGCTTGCTTCGAGAATCGACTGCGGTCAGATTCGCCAGTGAAATATAATCGTGCAGCAGGCGCTCTTCGTTCTCCACCTCGCCCGATTCTACCAGCACGCCTACACCGGCCACCTCAGCATCAAACTCAGCCAGCAAGTCGACCATCCCCTGAATCGTGCCACCGGCCTTCATAAAATCATCTACGATGAGCACACGCGATTTCTCACGCATCGCACGTCTGGATAATGACATCGTATGCAGGCTCTTTTGTGATCCTGAAACATAATTAATACTTACAGCCGAGCCTTCTGTCACCTGATGATCACGCCGTACGAGAACGACTGGCAAATTCAGCTGTGCTCCGGTTGCATAGGCAAGTGGAATACCCTTGGTCTCCACCGTCATAACCACATCAATCTGACGATTGGCAAAGGCGGTCGCGAATATTTTACCAGCTTCGTTCATCATCGCAGGTTGGCCCAGCAAATCGGACAAATACAGGTATCCTCCCGGTAATATGCGGTCAGGCTGCTCCAGTTGCGCACACAGGTCGTTCGCAAACGCAAGCGCATGCTGCTTGGAAAGCCTCGGGATCAGTTTCACGCCCCCTGCCGCTCCCGCCAGCGTCAGAAGCTCGCCAGTACCTTCATCCTCAAATACTTCCTTGATGATGGCCAGATCCTCGCTTATGGACGACTTAGCTGCCCCGTAGCGATCCGCAAAATGAGTAAGAGGCACCAGCGTATGCGGCCGTGACAATAAAAATTGCGTCATTTCCACCAATCGTGAGCTTCTTTTAAGTTTTTTCACAACAATTCCTCGCGATCTATTCTCCTGCCGCCCGCTTCGTACAGTAAAGCACCGGCGGACTGGCCGGTTGCTGGCGGAATGTAAGTGATATAGTGAAATCCGAATATTTAATAGTAAATATATCATCTTCGTACGTATTTGTACAACAATTGCCACTATAATAAGAAAGAAATATCTAAAATCAGGTCAAAAGTCGTACTGCGTACACATCTTTACAAAACCCTCTTAGTCCATTGTAAATCCGTGGCACTTTGGCTTCCTTCGATACTAGTCCGAACACCGTAGGTCCACTACCTGACATCAGCACACCGTCTGCTCCTAAGCGGATCATGGAGTTTTTAAGATGCTCTACCTCTGGATACAGCTTTAGTGTTACATCCTCCAGTACATTCCCCAGTGCGTTGCATACATCGGTAAAAGAAGCGTTACGGATCGCATGCTCCATCTGGCGTGCAGACGGGTGGTGCGTAATCTGATCCGCTTTGACACGACCGTACACTTCAGCCGTCGATACATTAATCGGCGGCTTCGCAAGGATCACCCAGCATTGTGGCGGATTCGGAAGTGGCTTGAGCAGTTCTCCGCGTCCACTCGCTAAAGCTGTACCCCCTGTAATACAGAAAGGTACATCTGAGCCCAGCTCCGCACCCAGCACCCTTAATTCGGCATCCGAGATACCAAGCTTCCATAGCTTGTTCAGTCCACGCAGCGCTGCGGCAGCATCACTACTTCCACCCGCCAACCCTGCTGCCACCGGGATATGCTTATCCAGATGGATGTGGACGCCCGTAGACACGTTATAACATTCTTTGATCAGACGCGCAGCCTGAAAAGCCAAATTCTTTTCATCCAATGGTATGTACCCGGCTTGACTTGAAATAATAATGGTATCACGCGGTAACTCAGACATCGTCAATCGGTCAGACAGATCGACCATGGTCATAATCATTTCGACCTCGTGATAACCATCGTCCCGTTTACGTAGAACATCAAGCATTAAATTGATTTTCGCCGGTGCTTTTTCATATATTTTCAAGGCGTTCACCCACCTTCAACTTTTCCCTCAAGACAGCTTAACATATTATATCAGACTCAGCGTGTCAAGTCATGAGGTTCAAAAAAGCGGAGATGACCCGGTCTAATCCCGGATATCCCCGCTTTTCATCAGCACCACCGATGGCTACGATTTGCGAGAAGCAGCCTGCTCAGCAAGCTGGATGGCCCGCTTGACCATATTGCCCGCATCCTTGGCTTTAATGCCTCCCCAGCCTTCTTCCTTGACCGTGTCGTAAAATCCAAGATCTTTGGCCAGCTCGTACTTTAGCTCCTCCGACATGACACTCCGTCTTCTTCGGCTCATACATACGCCTCCTTCGGCAATGGAATAAGGAAGATCATTCCCGGCTTAGTATGTGCAGAGATGTCATGCTTCATCCTGCTCTGTATATACAAAACGGCCCCGTCATTTGAAATGACGAAGCCGTCGTTAAACCTGCAAAGCTGGTATAAATCACGAAATGAATTAAGGTGTTTCAAAATATTCGACTACACTTGTATGGGAGTCGGGATCATATACGCTGACTTCCACCGACTCGGTAAGGATGTCAGCATAGCTGTAGGAGACACGTTTAAACGTCTGTTGCTCCTGATCCAGCTTGACGATAAAAACAGAAGGGTACGTTTCTTCCAAGACACCAGTTCGTTCGACGGTCTTACGGCGTCCGCCGTTAGCCCGCAGCAAAATTTTTTGCCCTACATGTGCGTCGAGACTGCGTTTGATTTCCAACAGCGTATTTTTAGCCATTGCCTAACGACCACCTCTTTCCTTGTCCATTATAACGAATTTTAGAGGGATTGTCAAATCGAGCTAAATATTATAACAACACGAAAAATAAGTTGTCAATTTAATTTTTTGCGAACAGGAATAATTTATATAAAAAATGACAAAAAGCCTCTGAAAGCAGAGGCTTTTTGTTCAAGTCAATCCTATTGGCACATTTGAATCCTAGATTGCAGAAGGCGTTACTTTAAGCGTTGACAAATTTTCAAGCTTCGGCAGGCCGATGCGATAGCTTCCTCTGGTTTCAATTCCACCCACTCCGCGACTGCCGCTGATTGTCTGGTGAAACAGGTCCCCCATATTCACCGTATCACGGATCGAAGTAAAGGCCGCCTTGGCAGCCACGTAAACGGGGTCCAGCGCGTGAATCAGGATACGCCCTGGTGAACTGGCGAAGTTCGCTCCCGCACGCAGCAGCGCCTCAAAATGGGACTGGCACGCCCCCGCTACAATGGTCAGCGAATCCAGATGACGTTCATATTGTCTTGCTACCTGAATTGCCGCCACAAAATTTTGCGAATTTTTATAACTTTTCAAGCTGTACAAATCGTAAGGCTGTGGCTGCTTTAGCACGCCATCATGTCCGGTAATCACTACAATATCCGGACGGATACGGGGAAGCAGCCGGTACAACGTATCCGCCATTGCCGATTCATGAACGTGATGTCCCTCTGCAGGAACACGGAGCTGTTCATATAAACTGAGACATTTTTTCAAATAGCCGGGATCTCCATCCAGATGAAGAACCTTTCCCGGCATTTCAAAATACGTTGACTCGACTGGATCACTCCAGTCCCCAACCAGAGCTGCCTGACTACGAGCAGCTTGCTGCTGGCGTGCCCGTTGCAACAGATTAAGAGACTCACCAGCCTTAATGTGAGCCTGCTGGGTCTTACCGCTAATCTGGTCTGCAGGCACTCTGACCAGATCGTTCACCGGGGAATCGGCCAGCAACCGAAATTCTATTCCCTTAATGATCGCTTTATCCCGCTGGATGTCCTCAACGCGAAACGTGACATCTCCGCCGTACGATTTCCGAACGACCAAGTCTCCTAAACTCATCACACTGTATCACCCCTCGTATATCGTATGGGTGAATGCACAGTTTGGTTCCAGCTTAGGATATACCTGCTTCCACCAGAACAGCACTGAGACGCGCAAATTCCTCAATACTTAGCGTTTCTCCTCGACGGGAGGGTTCAATACCAGCTTGTTGCAACAACGGCTCCAACGTGTCCTTGTTCTCTTTGGTGAAGAATCGGCTTTTTAAGTTATTGGAAATCGTTTTACGACGCTGGGCAAAAGCAGCATGAACCACTTCAAAGAAGTGCTTCTCATCCACCACTTCCACCGGAGGGGCTTCCCGTACACGCAACCGAATGACTGCAGACTCCACATTTGGCTGGGGAATAAATACTGTATTCGGTACAATACAGACTAATTCAGGTTCGCTGTAATATTGTACTGCAATGCTCAGACTACCGTAATCCTTCGTTCCAGGAGACGCAGCCATACGCTCAGCCACTTCTTTTTGGATCATAACGACGATATTCTCCAAAGGGAGCTTGTCCTCCAGTAGCCTCATCAGAATCGGTGTAGTAACGTAATACGGCAGATTAGCCACGACACTTACTTTACTCACGTCTGCAAAATCAGCTGCAAACACCTCGCGTAAATCCAGCTTCAGCACGTCTCCATGACGTACCTTCACATGCTCATAAGGGGCCAACACTTCTTCGAGAATTGGCAGTAGCCGCTGGTCAATCTCAACAGCGGTAACTACCTTGGCCGATTGCGCCAGCTTCTCGGTCAAAGCGCCAATCCCAGGACCAATCTCAAGTGCGCCCTTCGTCTCATCCAATCCGGCAGCATTCACAATCTTATTGAGAATATTTTGATCAATCAGGAAATTTTGTCCCAAACTCTTTTTGAACGAAAAACCGTGCCGTTGAATAATTTCCTTTGTACGCCGCGGTGTTGCTATATCTTGAATTCCTGTCATACGGATATCACAATCCTTCACTTTCAATTTGTGCCAGCGCTCCGGCAAATTCCTCGCGGCTGATCTGAAATACAGAGAGCCGTTTATGTAGCTGCTTTCCGTTACAATAACCAATACCCAGCACATTCCCTAAGGCCATACGGCGTGCAGCAGCATTGGGGTGGGTGATAAGTCCAGCATCAATCAGGTCCGCCCACTCAATCAGCGGGTCGGCGCCTTCTACTGTCGTATGAACCCGTGCGAGAGCGTGTCTGATCGCTTCCGGTGAGGCATTCTCCACACCAATATCTCCTTTGCGCGTCGCTTCTGCCTCGGGTATAAAGGCCTGCTTGCAGCCGGGTACCTTGGAAGCGATAATCTTACGGATGCGCTCCCCTGCATGATCGGGATCGGTTAAAATGATGACCCCCCGCCGCTCCTGCGCCAATGCAATTTTACGCAGCGTCATTTTATTAATGGCTGAGCCGCCAGTTTCTATCGTATCCGCTTCAACAGCGCGGCGAATGGCCACCGTATCATCCCGGCCCTCTACCACAATCACTTCCTTGATCATTTGCATTTCCCTCCACTGCTACACAGCAAGCTATATTTATCTTTCCCTGCTTTTGAAAACAAAATAAGAAGAGGATATCCTCTTCTTAGCATGGCATAACTATGTTGTTAATACTATCGCATTGCCCTCAACATACACAACCTGTTTTAGTTGATTTCAGGCTTTACCGGTCCGATAACATATACGGTTTTACCGTGCTTACGACCAAATTGGTTGGCTCGGCTCAAACTCTCATAATACACATCGATTTTGTGGCCTTTAATCGCGCCACCGGTATCCTCCGCACGGCGGAAGCCCACCCCTTCGATATACACCCACCAGCCGATTGGAATTATACTCGGATCGACAGCGATGGTACGGCCTTCCGTCACGCGCGTGCCGGATGCAGTACGTGTACCGATACCTGGCTCCTGTGAGGAATACGCCGTCATGGAGACATTTTGTAAAACTTTGCTATATTTAAAATTGACGCCTGCTTTACGGACAGCACTGCCCGAACTAACCGTTGTTGTCTTAACCGCATCATTGGGACCGACGGAAGCAGCAAGAACGACCGGCTTTTTCTTCGTTCCTACCGCAATAACCTTATCCACACGGTTCTGTGCAACTTCCTTGTTAACCAGCTGTTTGGATACCAACTTTCCATCATGATATACCTTTTGAACGTGCTGGACTACCACACCCGATTTGCCGCTTTGAATGACCCGATTATCGCCTTTATAAAGACTTGGATCGGCCGTTTTGATGACCTGATAAGGCACCTGTTTTTTCTGTTCGACCTGCTGTTTCTTCACACGGACGATTTTTATGTCCATGTTAGACGAAACAGAGGCATCCAACGCAGGATAAACTTTATCCGTTGACGATAATTTATAGCCCGAGGTACGAATGGCACCTTCTACTGTATTTTCTGTTGTGTACAGCTTTTTCGTCTCATTGCCTGAAGATACTTTAACTTGATTGGCACGTTTAATGACTACGCGGTCCCCATCCTGTACTGCTCCATTTAGCGGCATAGAAATTGTATCATGCGGCTGAAGTGAAATGGAATGCTCGCTCAGCAAATCTTGAAGCTTGGATTCCCGGGTTTCTACCGCAGATGCCTTGCCATCAATGACAAAAAAGACTTGTTTTTTAGATTGCGTGTACATCAGAATTGAAATCATAATCGTTAGCGCGATTAGAAAAATAGCAACCAAAGCAGCCTGGCGCACATTCTCTTGCTTCCAACGCAATACGTAAGACATGCTGGATGAGCGTGACTCATGGGTCTCCTCTTTTTGGAAAATGCCCATTTCCTCCGTCCTCCTTACATAGCCCGCCGTCTGGAGTAAGACATAGTTGAGATTTGACGTGACTATAACAGATTTTCTACAAGACAAGCCCAAACTGCGACTGTCCTGCACCATGTACCCGTCTTCGCGGCATGCTGTCCTCCCCTGTTTAACCACAGTATGATGACAGATTTTCTTTTATTCACAACAAAAAAAGCCAAAGAAAGAGACTAGAGAGCTCTTTCGTGGCTTCCGGCATGTGTGAATATGCGGGAAAACTCATGCACGAGATGGCTTCTCTCTTGTTACGCTTACGGGGTTAGCTGTCGGGTTCGGACGTAGAGAGTCGCCCTAGCTTGGGTCAACCGCTCATGGCGGTCGCCTTCACATTCACCCCGAAGACCCAGAAAGAAATCGAAATACGGCTCCTCTACCTGTTCAATCCCATCTGGGAAAAGAATTTAGGTCGAGCCGGCTGGCGGAAGAGACGTTCCCTTCTTGCACATAAGCCGGACGTACTGTAAGCCATATCGGTTCCCCCGTTCCCTGTAAAAGGGACTCAGCGAGACTGGTTCATGAAATGACTTGTTGATGTTTACATTCAAACAACAATTCACTGAAAAGATGATATCCTGTTTCCATGCATGTTGTAAAGCAGGTTTCAAGTACATTTTTCAAAATATTCGGTTAAAATATTGTAATATTCTCGAGTTTCCTGCAACAAATTCATGATTAGCTTCGTCTATCTCTTTATTTTGATCGATTTCTTCGCTTTTTTATTGAATGTCAAATCGTTCCAAGGCATTTTGGGTCGTTATTGACACTAATTCCTCCACTGTAATCCCCTTAATTTGGGCTGCAGCCTCTGCTACCAGTCTCACATGCGCAGACTCATTTCGCTTCCCGCGAAACGGATGCGGCGTCAGGTAGGGCGCGTCCGTTTCAATGAGCAGACGGTCCAGTGGCACCTGTGCCAGCACCTCTTTTGGCTGCTTGGCATTTTTAAACGTAATAGGACCACCGAAGGAAAGGTGAAATCCCATATCCAGCACCATTTGGGCTGTCTCCCAGCTCCCAGAAAAGGAGTGCATGACTCCGCCAATCTCACTCGCTTTTTCCTCACGCAAAATCTTAACAATATCTTCATGGGCATCCCGGTTATGAATAACAATGGGCATTTTGAGCTCACGAGCCAGACCAATTTGATTTCGAAACACCCGATGCTGAACATCCTTCGGTGATGTATCCCAATAATAATCCAGACCGATCTCTCCGATGGCTACGACCTTCTTATGACTGCATAACGATGCAATCCATTCTAAATCGCCCTCTTGCATTGTAATCGCATCCTGCGGGTGCCATCCAACTGCCGCATAAATAAAATCATACGTCTCGGCCAATTTCATGGTGGATGGAATGGTCTCACGATTAAATCCGATATTGATCATCCGCGTTACTCCTGATTCGACAGCACGTGCTATAACTTCTTCACGATCTTCGTCAAATTGTGGCGCATCCAAGTGAGTATGAGTGTCGAACAAATCCAAGGTTTACATCTCCTTTTTTTACTTACATTTCTATATAGTTGTCTATTCTTTGACAAAATAATTCCTTATTTCGGCAGGAAGCCTGTCTTTTACCGCGTTCAATTTATTCTGGGGAAAATACATATGATATTTCCCTCGGTGAATACCACTTATGGAGCGCACAATTTCCGAAACTTCGGATATTTCACTCACCTCGCCCTGACGTCCAAGCAGTAAAATCTGGTTGTCCGTCGAGCCACCCTGCCGAAACACATCATAAGGAAGATCCGTCGGAAAATCAATTTCAAAATCATATTCAGGGTGCAAACCAGCCTCTTCCAAAGCTTTCCGAATACTGTCAATGGTATCTGTATCCATATTTTCAATCTCTACATATTTATACAATCTACGGTCCATAAAGCGGCTGCTCAAATCACTTAAAATTTCGTCCTTTTCTCGTTTCCACTGGCTAAATACGGTCTGAATTAATGACTCATCGAGCATCAGATATTGCTCTACTGTAAGCTCTCCTTTCAACAGATCCGGCAGCGGGTTCAGCAGAAAACCAAACTCATATCCATTTTTAGACAATTCCTTTGCTCGCTTGAAAATTTTACGTAAAAGGATCTCCGAGCTGCGTGTTACAGGATGAAAATAAATTTGCCAATACATCTGATAGCGTGACATTAAATAATCCTCTACTGCATGCATGCCTGATTCCTTCACAACAATTCTCCCATTATGAGGACGCAACAGTCGTAAAATACGGTCCAAATCAATCGTGCCGTAGTTGACACCTGTCGAATGAGCATCCCGCAACAAATAATCCATACGATCGGCATCTAGCGGACTGGTCACCAAGTTAACAACAATCGGCTTATCATACGTTTTGGCTATAACTGCAGCCACCTTTTGTGGAAGCTTCTCGTCGACTTGCCGTAGCACGGCGTTGATCTTCGTGTCTCCCAGTACAATGCGGCATGTCCAATCCTCATGGTTCATATGAAAGGCTTCCTCAATTGAATGTGAAAATGGGCCATGCCCCACATCATGCAATAGAGCTGCACACAGAGCAACCTGCCTTTCCTCTTTCGGCCAATCTGGGAAATCTCCACGTTCAAATTGAGAAATAATACTTCTCGTAATCTCATATACGCCCAATGAATGTGAAAAACGGCTATGCTCCGCTCCATGAAACGTAAGATACGATGTGCCTAACTGCCGTATGCGGCGTAAACGTTGGAACTCCGGCGTGTTGATCAACCGCCATATCACAGTATCCTGAACATGAATGTAATTATGTACCGGGTCTTTAAATACTTTTTCTTCACTGAGTGGCTGGTGCAAGATATCAGCTCCTTTAATATTCGGAATAATGGATTAAAATACAATAAAATCCTAAAGCATTTCCCTCATTCGACATTCTTTGTCGTAATATGTCGAATTATAGTTTTTCGACATTTCCAAATCGACAAATTGAATAAATCATCAATAAGATAAGGCAATGCACATGAGTAAAGCTCTTTAATCTAAATACTTTTGCATAATCAGACTGTTACTACATTTTTTAGGTTGACTGTTTTGGGAATCGTTGGTATAGTAAATATCAGAAAAGAGAAAATTTTGTCGAATCATGACACTTATATTATTTTAAACGGCGAGAGGAGCCTGATTTATTATGATGAAATCCACTGGTATTGTAAGAAAAGTCGACGAGCTCGGACGTGTTGTTATTCCAATCGAATTGCGCCGTACCCTGGGAATCGGGGAAAAAGACGCGTTGGAAATTTATGTTGATGGCGAACGCATCATGCTTAAAAAATACGAGCCTGCTTGTATCTTCTGCGGTAATGCTGAGAACGTAATTTACTTCAAAGGGAAAATTGTTTGCCAAGATTGCATTTCTGAAATCCCAACACCTGTGACAAACTGAGAATTTTAGTATATAATAGACTTATCAGATATTGTTAATTCTAACCTTTTTCATATACACTCCTTGTTGCCTTCCACGGTTTGAACCCAACCGTTGGAAGGCCCTTTTTTGTTTAGGCAGATATTCATAAGAGTGCGTTGTAAACATCTCTCTTGGAGATTGCACGATCTGTGGCTGTACGCTTCATTGCGTCCTTGCGTGTAAGTCCCTCTTGCTCGTAATGTGCGACGTGGGACTCCAAAGATAAGGACTGCCACCATGCCTGACGTTCCTGTTCTTCTTCCTCTTCGTCTTTTCCTTCAACCACTAGACAATACTCACCAATCGGTGGATTTTCCTCTAGTTTAGCAAGGCATTGCTCCACGGTTCCTCGTACCCATTCCTCATGCAGCTTGGTCAGCTCACGCGCAAGCACCACTTTGCGTGAACCTAATGTTTCCTTCAACACCATCAATGTCTTCACAATACGATGAGGCGATTCATAAAAAATAATTGTGCCGTGAGATACCTGAAACGATAGCAACAGCTTCTCCAGGTCCTTTTTCTCCCGTGGTGGAAAACCAGCGAAGGTGAACCTTTCTGTATCCAGTCCTGAGGCAATTAAAGCAGATAGTGCCGCATTCGCTCCTGGGATGGGGATGACGCTAATTCCCGCTTCCAGTGCCAGCTTGACCAGATCCGAACCAGGGTCAGAAATGGCCGGTAGACCTGCATCGCTAACCAGCGCCAAGTTTTTCCCTTCTATTATGTAACGTATCAGTTCAGGCCCACTGGCAACCTTATTATGTTCATGATAACTAAAGAGCATATCCGGTGTGATTTCGAAATGAGTGAGCAGTTTACGTGTCTGCCGCGTATCTTCGGCAGCGATAATACTACACGACTTTAAGGTGTTAATTGCCCTAAAGGTCATATCGTCCAGATTCCCAATGGGTGTTGCAACAAGATACAACTTTCCCCGTTCTTCTTCGCTGTTACTAAAGCTTTTTTGTACAGCTGCTTTCACACAGAATCCCCCTTGCTTACTTCTCCATAGATATCTCTTATCTCCTGAGTATAATTCCCATTTTCCTGATATACAATGAGCGGAGGCAACAAACGAACCTCCGGTTTACCGTCACGTAATGCTTCAACCAGTACCATATTGGCTTCCATATGAACTCGTGGGTGAACAAAACGTATTCGTTTGGGTTCCAAACTATGTTTACGCATCAAGGTTATAATCTCGCCCAGCCGCTGCGGGCGATGAACCATGGATACCTTTCCCCCATTACGGACAAGCCGGGTGGATGCCTGAATGACTTCTTCCAGTGTGCAGTTCACTTCATGACGGGCAATTGCCTGGTGAGGATTCAGCTTGATATCGCTACCATTTAGCGGCATATAGGGGGGATTCACGGTAATCGCATCATAAACACCATGTCCCGTGATGTGAACCAGCTCACGCAGGTCCCCTTCCCGAATCTGAATTGCTGCTTCTAATCCATTCAAGCTGACACTGCGTCTAGCCATATCTGCCAAGCGTGGTTGAATCTCAATTCCTTCAATAGACGCTTTTGTTCGTGTCGTTAGCAGCAGGGGGACAACCCCATTGCCTGTACACAGATCAAGAATCTTTCCACGCTGCGGAATACCAGCAAAACGTGCCAGCAAGACCGCATCCATCGAGAAGCTGAATACTTCATCACTCTGGATAATGCGCAAATTATGTGAAAGCAGATCATCAATTCGTTCAGACTTCTTTTCTTTTTCCTCCATAGTGCTCTCCCATCTTTTATAACCAAAGTCGCTTTTCACTCATACTTCCCTACAAAAAAAGCCGTAGGCATCTTGCTCCTACGGCTTGTTTTTATTTATTCAAAAATGACAGACAGAAGAGGCAATCGCCTTCCGTTCGCAAATGTCCGTAATACACGTTGCATATATGAAATCCTTCATGATACAGCCTTGCTAGATTGTCGTAGCCTTCGCCCACGACCTCACCCGTTTGCCCTTCATCCTTAATGACGATCGGAGGAGGAAGCTTCGGCTTGTTTGCCGTCTTTTCTTCTCCAGAGGTTTCACGTTTGAGCATCTTGCGCACCTGTTCGTTTTCAATCGTTAGTCGTTGATTTTCCTCCAGCAGCTCTTTAACTGCCAGTTTCAATTCACCCAGATCGCTATGCAACTGTCCCATTTGGGTTTCCATTTCGTGAATACGCGCAAAAACATTTAATTTATCCAAGTTTCCACCCCGAAGCAACCTAATGGTTTACTTGACGACTACATCGTCCATTGGAAGTTCCTTGACCTTACTGATCTCAAACAGTTGAACATGCACCGTGCGATGACCTGCATTCACACCTACGACTTTACCTTCCCCCAAAGAGGTGATAACCATCTTACCCACCTGAGGTAGCTCTTCTCGCATACTTTCGTAGTTATCATGTTCAAACTTGAGACAGCACATCAATCTCCCGCACAACCCGGAAATCTTCGTCGGATTCAGCGACAAACTCTGATCCTTCGCCATCTTAATAGATACCGGCTCAAAATCCCCCAGCCATGAGGAGCAACACAGAATACGTCCACAAGGTCCAATTCCGCCAAGCATTTTAGCCTCATCCCGTACGCCGATCTGCCGCAGCTCGATCCGTGTACGAAAAATACTGGCCAAGTCCTTTACAAGCTCTCGAAAATCTACTCGACCCTCTGCCGTAAAATAAAAAATGATCTTATTGCGGTCAAATGTAAATTCTACATCTACCAATTTCATTTTAAGGCCATGGTCTTTAATTTTATTTAAACACGTGCCGAATGCATCCTTGGCCGCTAATTTATTCTCTTCTACCACAAGAGCGTCATCATCCCCAGCAATACGAATGACTTTTTTTAAGGGCAGGACAACATCCGAATCATTTACCTCTTTTTTGCCCACTACAACCTTGCCATATTCAATACCGCGCGCGGTCTCTACAATGACACAGTTTTCTTTCTCCACTGGAAGATCCAGCGGATCAAAATAATAAGTCTTGCCCGCCTTCTTGAAACGGACACCCACTACACTATACAAAAATTAACCCCCTTGTATGCCACTAAACCTCATTTGAAGCCGACATTGTACGAATGGCCGCAATTGAAGTCTCACTGTCGCACAAACCGGGAACCTGGCGTCGCGGATTGTGCAGAGTGGAACAAGCGCGCCTTCCTGTTAGCCGGTGATAGAACCGCTTGTATCGGACAACCCAATCAGAAGCTGCTCCACGCATAACTGCCCGTTGACGTGAAAACGGAGCTTCTTCCTGCAATTCGCGGCCAAATCCATATAAGAGACCCATTGTTCCGTGCTGCGGGTGATTGCCAATTTGGAGACGGACTCCAAATGATCTATGAAAACAATGCTTTCGTGCCTTCCGTAACGGAAATGAAGCATATCCTTAAACCACAAATGAAACAGATGAAACAGAATATCCAGGTGTTCAGAAAGTCCAGTTTTAAAAATCTTCTGTTGAGCCAGAATAATAGACGAGCTCCCCCGACTCATGGACTCCTTCACTAATTGTAACACTACGTTTCTAATTTCTGCAAACCAATTCTGCTGGAGAATTTCTCTACATGATTCCAGTCCTGAAGCAATATGAACGACCGACCGGACAAGCCCTGCCGTATAGCCTTCCCCAATTAATGCCTGCATCATCACCTCCGGCTGTAAAGCGTGGAAAGGAACCTGCTGCGTCCGTGATTGAATCGTAGGCAGCAACGCCTGTCCATTTTCAGAAATGAGTATACCGACCACTGGAATTTGGGGCTCCTCCAGAAATTTAAGTAAGCTATTAGCAGCTTGCACTGTCATGGTATCCGCCTGTCGGATGATATATACCTTCGGATTGGAGCTTTCAGATTTGTAAGAAAATATACGTTGAAGCCCGCGAATCTGATCAATTTTAATCGTAGCTCCATCCGGCTCTACAATATGCAAATCTGGATGATTCCCGTGCTCTACCTTGCGGCATGACAAACACTCCCCACATGCATCGTCCGTCTGTCGCTCACAAAATAAAGCCTTAGCAAAGATCTGCGCCATGTTCATCTGCCCGCTTCCCGGCGGCCCGCTAAAAACATAGGCATGGTTGACCGTATGATTCCGTAGTGCACTTTGCAGCATTTTTTTGGCTACATCCTGGCCCATTATATGTTGAAAAGACATATTTCCTCACTTTCTCCACTGAAAACAACTGTGATCCATCGGCAAATCGTTGTTCTTCCAGGCATGTACATAGTCAAAAATAATCTGCCAGCATGATCAGCAAGCAGATTATTTCTTCGTGGCAATAGCCCGTCTGTATTCATTTATAACATAAGTCTGCATTAAAATGAGAGATTAATTAGCAATCCTCTGATCTCACCGACCCCTTGCAAAAGCTCAATCTTGCCTTGCTCGGTTTCGAGCAGTTCATCTGCCATTTTGAGCAACAGCTCATCCACTTCATCAATCAGCTTATAACGTTTGCTGCGTCCCCGGCGATCCCAGCCCTTCGTGTCCTTCATGGACACGCCTCGCCGAACGGTATCTTCCAAAAACCGTTTAACCAGCATCTTATAGGCCTTCAGCTCACGAATCGTCATTGAACGTGCAAGACGATCTCCCTGCATTTGTATTTCCTTAAAGCGCCGATTCAATTCCTCCTGCGAAGCTTGCTCACCATTTTGCTGCATAACGTCGGAGAAGCTCTTGGGCTGAATTGGCTTTGCACTCATTTCATTTGTAGACAATGTACTTTGTAAAGGGCGATAGCCCGGATTTATTTTCATATAAACCTGCTTTCTCCCCGGATGCTTCCACTTTCCCCCTTCATGAACAGTTCAACCTAGAACTCAGGGTTTCTTCGGCTTTCCGGGGACTGCGCTGTAGCGCTGCCGTTTTAGTAGATCTGCCCTCATTCCCATCATGCAGGAAGATACAGGCGATTCCCCTATCATATCGGCAGAATAGGCCCTATTGTGTAGATTCAGAAATGCTCGAAACGGTCTACAGGCATCACGAATACCGTCGCTCCACCCACCTGCACTTCAACAGGCAACGGTAAATAGGAGTCCGTCGTCCCGCTCATAGGGGTAACGGGTGTGACCAGCTGTTCACGAACCTTGCAACTGCTGCGAATGACGTTCATTAATGAGTCCACCTGATTGTCATCAACACCGATCATAAATGTCGTATTACCTGCACGCAGAAATCCTCCTGTGCTCGCCAATTTGGTAGCACGGAAATTAGCTTTCACCAGTCCGCTGGATAATCTATTACTGTCCTTATCCTGTACAATCGCAATAATCAGCTTCATCCTGTATTCCTCCTTCAAGTCATATTAGAGACAACCTTGTCCCTAGCTCAATTTTACCGTATATCCTTCGACAATTATATGCTAAAATTCTGAGCAAACCGTGTTTTCAGCAAATCCTTCAATACTTGCTCCACCTGCTCTGGCGCCGGAGATGCATCAACAATTGTAATTCGCTCCGGAAATTTGCGAGCCAACTCCAAATATGCCTCTCGCACCTTATGGTGAAACGATATACTCTCCATGTCGAGGCGGTCCATTTCTGCTCCTCGTGACGCACTAATTCTTGCCAATCCCAGTTCGGGCTCAATATCCAGATAAAATGTGACATCCGGCTCCCAATCATCTACCGCAAAGCGATTAATTGAAGCTACCTCTTCAATTCCGATTCCTCTTGCAAATCCTTGATAGACTAAGCTACTATCCACAAAACGATCACATAATACGATAGCTCCCTGTTCAATAGCCGGCTTTACCTTCTCCACCAAATGCTGACGCCGTGCCGCCGCGTATAAAAGTGCCTCTGTTCGAGCATCCATACTGGTATGAGCAGGGTCCAAAATGATAGAACGAATCTTTTCGGAAATTTCGATGCCACCCGGCTCCCTTGTCGTGATGACTGGATAGCCTTCTTCCTCCATAAACTTCGCCAGCCGTTGAATCATAGTTGTTTTACCGGAGCCGTCTCCCCCCTCCAGTGTAATAAAAATGCCTTTGCGATTCATGTTATTCCCTGCTTTCCTGTCTGAAAAATAAAAGTCACCCACAGGCCACGTATGCTTCTTTTATTCAGTCTTCTGTATTTGTTAAGTCTCTAGTATCTAATCTTTATTGTAAACGGAATACCCGAATTGTAAGCATACTTTCATCTGCTACCCCGTGCCATTTGGCTCCCAGCTTACGTAGACGACCCATCCGCAGTGCAATCGCTTCTGTGATCGTTTCTCCTGCATATAGCAGTGGAATACCTGGAGGATACGGGATAATCATTTCGGCCGCTACCCTGCCAGCGCATTCCTCTACAGGCACCGTCTCCATCTGATCGGGGCTAATCGGTCGAAGACCAAACGGCACCGGAATAGAGTATACCTTCATTCTATCATTGTTCCACGTGGAAAAATCTAATTCGAGTCTTTGCTGCTCTTTTTCCGTTGGCCCCGGCTCACCAGCCGTCTCCTTAAATCTTATATCATTATTTATATGCACAAGAGCCTGCAACAGGTGACTCGCATCCTTAGCCGTAGAGCCTAACGTAAACAATAAAACAACATGTTTTTCGTCGCTCATCTCTGGAACACATCCGTAAGACTCCAATTCGTGCTTGAGTTCAAATCCATTCAGTATACCCCATGTATCATACAGCACCAATTTAAAAGGATCCTGGGTTGAATATCTGCTTATTCCCTCCTCAGCCCTTTCTAGGACCTCAGAGATTCCCCTGTGAGCGTATTCCCCCTCTAGTGCCTGCTGTGTAGGTTCTAACAAGCGAAAGCGCGGGAGCTGCTCCAGGCCCTTTCTAAAAGCATCTACTGCCGCTAAGCCCATGGTAAAAGCATCTGCTCCATACGCCTCTATATACCATCTTGCCAAATCCAATGAAGCCATTAACGGATAAGAAGGGCTAGAGCTTTGCACCATCGCCAGTCGCTGACGAAGTAGTTCCCGATGAATTCTCTTTCCCTGCACATGTAACATGGCCCCCATGGTCATGGCTGGGAGCATTTTATGTGTCGATTGGACGACTACATCAGCCCCGCAGGATAGCGCAGAGGCTGGCAAACGAGGATGTAGTCCATAATGGGCACCGTGTGCCTCATCTACCAATAGCGGCACATGGGCTGCATGACAAGCCTTAGCCGTTGCCGTCAGGTCATGCCCCATCCCATAGTAATTAGGTAGTGTAAGTAACACCCCTTTAGCCGAAGAATAGGCCTTCAGTGCAGCCTTTATTGTATCCGTTGTTGGGGCAACCGCCAGCCCGCTTTGTGTATCTATTTCCGGATCCAGGAATACCGCATTAGCCCCTGACAGCATGAGACCGTTCAGGACAGATTTGTGTACATTTCTCTGTACCAGCAGTAGATCTCCCGGCTCCGTACATACAGTTAAAATCATAGCCAAATTACCGACCGTGCTTCCTCCAATTAGCCAAAAGCTCTCTTCAGCACCAAAACACTTTGCAGCCAGCTCTTGCCCTTCACGAATCACATCTTCTGGGTGATGCAAATCATCCAGTCCAGTAATTTCTGTCGCATCAATAGACATCACTTCTTGCAACAGAGATGCAATATTTTCATGCTCATATACTTGTCCATTTTTATGACCGGGCACATGGAAAGAAGCATTGCCCTGAGTCCGGTAACGTATTAGGGCTTCCATTAATGGTGCGTGTACCGCCTTTTTCCCCATCATTCTGCAATCCTTCCAAACAAAGCTTTATATCTACCTTATTTTATCGTAAAATCAAGCGGAATCCTACTTTTACTCACAGAAAAAAAGGCCCGTATCGACAGACCTTGAATGCCAATCCTTCAAAGACTAATTAGCAAAGGATATTATGCATTTTTCTGTACCCAGATTTGCTTTAGTTGATCAATAAAAAAATGATATTTGGCATCAGTTGCATCCGTGTGTACCATTTCAGCTTCACACGTATCACAGATAAACTCGGAAACGATAAAAATGCCTTCATGCTTGTGCTGTCCGCATATAATACAGCGGTGACCGCCTTGATCATGCATATCCATCCCACCTTGTTTCTTTTACTATTAGTATGGGGCACTTTCTACTATTTTAAACCTTTTCATAGCTCAGTTTGACGATATACTCTATATATATTCCTCCTGGGTCATTATGGTGTTTGTACCCCGTATGTTTAAAAAACAGCCGTCTATGCCGATATAATAAGAAAAGCTCTTATGTATGGATACCCTTTCATCGGAGCCTTGAACACTTCATCAGTGATAGCTTTTCCAGTAATTATAGAGTAGGCTAGCTAACACTGGATGTCGATCATTCTGTATTTCTACAAAAACAATTAAATGCTTATTTAAAGCGGCATGAGCGAAGTACCGTCCCTTTTTCCGGCTGTGGACGGGAAGCCACTTGTGATGCAGTAGATTAATGAAAGGACTGTTCGCATGACAGAGGAAACCGGAACCAAAGCTACCTACTATCACTACAAGCTCATTAAAAAAATCAGTATACCGCGTCAACTAGTATGGAGTCATATTTCACTGCCTATTATTATGCTTCTCTTTCTGCTTCTTGCCTTTTCCTGGACTAGCGTGTTTTTGTTTGCTCTTGCCTTTTTCCTTACCTTATGGGTACACTTCGTAATCTCACGATCTGTCCTATACATCGGTGGCGGAGCATCCTTCCGCAAACGCTGGGCATTCCACCGTAAGTTACCCTGGCTAGGCTATATGACAGACCAGTACATAGGCTATAGCATCTTTCGTCGTGTGCACATACATACCCTCTGGATCGGTATCTGCTTATCAGGCGTATTCATTCTCTGGTCTCCACCAGCCTTTACGGTATCCTTACTCTTCTGGCATCTATGGCTTATTGCACCGCGTCTATACATCCTCAGTCGGCTTACGGGCGAGAGAAAAGACGGCATGTTGAAGTTTACCGATGAAGATGCCTCATATTATCAACAGTAAATCTAACCACTCATATCCGTACAGATAAAAAATCCGGATCTGAACTACCTACAACGATCTAGACTGAAGCAAAAAGGAGCAACCTCAATCGGTTACTCCTTTTTTTGCGACTTAACAACCATAATCGCTTTATTCTCTTATCAAGTAAACTTTCCCTCAACTTTATCCTCGTTAAATGTAGAAAGATTATTCAACATGCAAATATATAAAAGGAAGCTACTCCCTACTCAACGGCAGTTCTGAGTGCTTCCCCACATCCAATCTCATCATTCATCATTATACACAGCATACGATACGCTATGAGTTTACTATAAATATGATCTACATTAAGTCCTATGCTGCTTACCGGTTGAAAACCGTACTCCTAATTAAGATCCACGCTTTTGCTCTTCACAACAGCCTTTCTGTCTTTTGGAACCAATACAGTAAAAGAACCATCATGCACAGACAAATGCACCATGTGTTTATTTTTCTGAAACACCTTCTGATTGGAGGTGGATAGATTCGGTTCCTCAGTCCAGCCCCAAGCTGCAATCTCCTCTAGATAAGGAGCAGGTAGACTATCACTTTCCTTCAACGCTGGCAGTGCATAGCGAACATAGTCCATGTCCGAATTACTGCTGGCCCGATCGGTTTTACTAGCTTCTTTGGGAACCGGAAACGTCTTCTCGTTAGCAGCACCCTCAAACGATGTCCAAGAAGGCTCCTCTTCCACGCACCCGGTAAGAATCGCGACAGCGACACTGAATAGCACCAATAGAGCAAGCCATTTATTTCGCCGCATGATCTTCCCTCCTTACCAGCCTGATTGATTATACAAAAATCCTATGATGGAGTTTGCATAATTCTGCAACAATGCAGCGTGTGTGTATGGGATTCAATACCTATATTATACAGGGTTTACTCTTACATTCCGTAACAAAAATGTTACCTTCCTTTTGCAAGGATATTCCCAAAATATACGTATATGCAAAAGAGGACCATGATCTCAATGAGATCATGGTCCTCTTCACCTGTTGCTTGGCGACGTCCTACTCTCCCAGGACCCTGCGGTCCAAGTACCATCGGCGCTGGAGGGCTTAACGGTCGTGTTCGGGATGGGTACGTGTGGAACCCCTCCGCTATCGCCACCAAACATGAATTTACATCGTAAATTCTTTTTCAGGAATCAGCATCGCCAAATGCTGTGTGTTTACTTGTTCCATATAAGCCACTTGAGCTTATACAATACAAAGCTTACACCCTGAAAACTGGATCCGAAACTCATTGCGTTTTATCTTAGGATAAGCCCTCGACCGATTAGTATTGGTCAGCTCCATGCATTACTGCACTTCCACCCCCAACCTATCTACCTCGTCGTCTTCAAGGGGTCTTACTAATTGGGAAATCTCATCTTGAGGGGGGCTTCACGCTTAGATGCTTTCAGCGCTTATCCCTTCCGTACATAGCTACCCAGCGGTGCTCCTGGCGGAACAACTGGTACACCAGCGGTACGTCCATCCCGGTCCTCTCGTACTAAGGACAGCTCCTCTCAAATTTCCTACGCCCACGACAGATAGGGACCGAACTGTCTCACGACGTTCTGAACCCAGCTCGCGTACCGCTTTAATGGGCGAACAGCCCAACCCTTGGGACCTACTTCAGCCCCAGGATGCGATGAGCCGACATCGAGGTGCCAAACCTCCCCGTCGATGTGGACTCTTGGGGGAGATAAGCCTGTTATCCCCAGGGTAGCTTTTATCCGTTGAGCGATGGCCCTTCCATGCGGTACCACCGGATCACTAAGCCCGACTTTCGTCCCTGCTCGACTTGTAGGTCTCGCAGTCAAGCTCCCTTCTGCCTTTGCACTCTTCGAATGATTTCCAACCATTCTGAGGGAACCTTGGGGCGCCTCCGTTACTCTTTAGGAGGCGACCGCCCCAGTCAAACTGCCCACCTGACACTGTCCTCGCACCGGTTTACGGTACCAAGTTAGAACCTAGATACGATCAGGGTGGTATCCCAAGGATGCCTCCCTTCAAGCTGGCGCTCAAAGTTCGACGGCTCCCACCTATCCTGTACAGATCGTACCCAAATTCAATATCAAGCTGCAGTAAAGCTCCATGGGGTCTTTCCGTCTTGTCGCGGGTAACCTGCATCTTCACAGGTATTAAAATTTCACCGGATCTCTCGTTGAGACAGCGCCCAAGTCGTTACGCCATTCGTGCGGGTCAGAATTTACCTGACAAGGAATTTCGCTACCTTAGGACCGTTATAGTTACGGCCGCCGTTTACTGGGGCTTCGGTTCATAGCTTCGCCCCGAAGGGCTTACCACTCCCCTTAACCTTCCAGCACCGGGCAGGCGTCAGCCCGTATACTTCGCCTTGCGGCTTCGCACAGACCTGTGTTTTTGCTAAACAGTCGCTTGGGCCTTTTCACTGCGGCCCCCTCGGGCTATTCACCCTACCGAGGCACCCCTTCTCCCGAAGTTACGGGGTCATTTTGCCGAGTTCCTTAACGAGAGTTCTTCCGCGCGCCTTAGAATTCTCTTCTCGCCTACCTGTGTCGGTTTGCGGTACGGGCACCTTCTCCTGGCTAGAGGCTTTTCTTGGCAGTCTGAGATCATGACCTTCGCTACTACAATTTTCGCTCCCCATCACAGCCCAGCCTTAACGATGTGCGGATTTGCCTACACACCAGCCTCACTGCTTAGACGGACATCCATCCGTCCGCGTCACTACCCTACTGCGTCACCCCATCGCTCATAACGGATTACGGTGGTACAGGAATTTCGACCTGTTGTCCTTCGACTACGCCTATCGGCCTCGCCTTAGGTCCCGACTTACCCTGAGCGGACGAACCTTCCTCAGGAACCCTTAGGCTTTCGGCGGATCTGATTCTCACAGATCTTTTCGTTACTCATACCGGCATTCTCACTTGAATGCAGTCCAGCGCTCCTTACGGTACACCTTCAACCCGCATTCAACGCTCCCCTACCCCTGATGCAAAGCATCAAGCCATAGCTTCGGTGGTGTGTTTAGCCCCGTTACATTTTCGGCGCAGAGTCACTCGACCAGTGAGCTATTACGCACTCTTTCAATGGTGGCTGCTTCTAAGCCAACATCCTGGTTGTCTGTGCAACTCCACATCCTTTCCCACTTAACACACACTTGGGGACCTTAGCTGATGGTCTGGGCTGTTTCCCTTTCGACAATGGATCTTAGCACTCACTGTCTGACTCCCGGAACTAAATCTATGGCATTCGGAGTTTGACTGAGCTTGGTAACCCTTGCGGGCCCCGCACCCAATCAGTGCTCTACCTCCACGATTCTGTTTTCCGAGGCTAGCCCTAAAGCTATTTCGGGGAGAACCAGCTATCTCCGGGTTCGATTGGAATTTCTCCGCTACCCCCACCTCATCCCCGCATTTTTCAACATGCGTGGGTTCGGGCCTCCAGTGCGTGTTACCGCACCTTCACCCTGGACAGGGGTAGATCACCCGGTTTCGGGTCTACGTCCACGTACTCATTCGCCCTATTCAGACTCGCTTTCGCTGCGGCTTCAGCTCTTCACCTTAACCTTGCACGGGAACGTAACTCGCCGGTTCATTCTACAAAAGGCACGCCATCACCCATAGATCGGGCTCTGACTTCTTGTAAGCACACGGTTTCAGGATCTATTTCACTCCCCTTCCGGGGTGCTTTTCACCTTTCCCTCACGGTACTGCTTCACTATCGGTCGCCAGGGAGTATTTAGCCTTGGCAGATGGTCCTGCCGGATTCATACGGGGTTTCACGTGCCCCGCACTACTCGGGATCCGTCTCGGAGAGAACAAGTTTTGAACTACAGGGCTTTTACCTTCTCTGGCGGGCCTTTCCAGACCTCTTCATCTAACCGGTTCCTTTGTAACTCCATGTGAGACGTCCCACAACCCCAAGGAGCAAGCTCCTTGGTTTGGGCTAATCCGCGTTCGCTCGCCGCTACTGACGGAATCACTATTGTTTTCTCTTCCTCAGGGTACTTAGATGTTTCAGTTCCCCTGGTCTGCCTCTATTCTGCCTATGTATTCAGCAGAAAGTGACTGTCGATGAAGACAGCCGGGTTTCCCCATTCGGACATCCCCGGATCAAAGCTTGCTTACAGCTCCCCGAGGCTTTATCGTTGTTCGCCACGTCCTTCGTCGGCTCCTGGCGCCTAGGCATCCTCCGTGTGCTCTTTGTAGCTTAACCTAGACTTTTCTTTGATAAAAGAAAATGTCGATGTTCGATAAAGAATGATTTTTGCCAAAGGCAAAAGATCTTTCCTTACCTGCTACCTTTATTTCACTTGTTTACACAAGATCAGCTTAAAGGAATATTCTAAAACGCAATTTCGTTTCGGTATCCAGTTTTCAAGGTGCAATTCGCTTCATCGAAGCGAAACCCGATGAATATTTCGGCTCCACACGAATGTGTGAATGAAGTATTCGTCGAAGCTTGAGAGTTTGAGCTCTCAAAACTGAGCAACGAGTGAGTAGTTTTGAAGCTTACGCTTCATATTTGAATGTTTCCATTGCAGGAAACGATTCTCCATAGAAAGGAGGTGATCCAGCCGCACCTTCCGATACGGCTACCTTGTTACGACTTCACCCCAATCATCTACCCCACCTTCGGCGGCTGGCTCCCTTGCGGGTTACCCCACCGACTTCGGGTGTTGTAAACTCTCGTGGTGTGACGGGCGGTGTGTACAAGACCCGGGAACGTATTCACCGCGGCATGCTGATCCGCGATTACTAGCAATTCCGACTTCATGTAGGCGAGTTGCAGCCTACAATCCGAACTGAGACCGGCTTTTCTAGGATTGGCTCCACCTCGCGATTTCGCTTCCCGTTGTACCGGCCATTGTAGTACGTGTGTAGCCCAGGTCATAAGGGGCATGATGATTTGACGTCATCCCCACCTTCCTCCGGTTTGTCACCGGCAGTCTGCTTAGAGTGCCCAGCTTGACCTGCTGGCAACTAAGCATAAGGGTTGCGCTCGTTGCGGGACTTAACCCAACATCTCACGACACGAGCTGACGACAACCATGCACCACCTGTCTCCTCTGTCCCGAAGGAAAGCCATATCTCTACAGCGGTCAGAGGGATGTCAAGACCTGGTAAGGTTCTTCGCGTTGCTTCGAATTAAACCACATACTCCACTGCTTGTGCGGGTCCCCGTCAATTCCTTTGAGTTTCAGTCTTGCGACCGTACTCCCCAGGCGGAATGCTTAATGTGTTAACTTCGGCACCAAGGGTATCGAAACCCCTAACACCTAGCATTCATCGTTTACGGCGTGGACTACCAGGGTATCTAATCCTGTTTGCTCCCCACGCTTTCGCGCCTCAGCGTCAGTTACAGCCCAGAGAGTCGCCTTCGCCACTGGTGTTCCTCCACATCTCTACGCATTTCACCGCTACACGTGGAATTCCACTCTCCTCTTCTGCACTCAAGCTCCCCAGTTTCCAGTGCGACCCGAAGTTGAGCCTCGGGATTAAACACCAGACTTAAAGAGCCGCCTGCGCGCGCTTTACGCCCAATAATTCCGGACAACGCTTGCCCCCTACGTATTACCGCGGCTGCTGGCACGTAGTTAGCCGGGGCTTTCTTCTCAGGTACCGTCACTCTTGTAGCAGTTACTCTACAAGACGTTCTTCCCTGGCAACAGAGCTTTACGATCCGAAAACCTTCATCACTCACGCGGCGTTGCTCCGTCAGGCTTTCGCCCATTGCGGAAGATTCCCTACTGCTGCCTCCCGTAGGAGTCTGGGCCGTGTCTCAGTCCCAGTGTGGCCGATCACCCTCTCAGGTCGGCTACGCATCGTCGCCTTGGTAGGCCTTTACCCCACCAACTAGCTAATGCGCCGCAGGCCCATCCACAAGTGACAGATTGCTCCGTCTTTCCTCCTTCGCCCATGCAGGTAAAGGATGTATCGGGTATTAGCTACCGTTTCCGGTAGTTATCCCTGTCTTGTGGGCAGGTTGCCTACGTGTTACTCACCCGTCCGCCGCTAGGTTATGTAGAAGCAAGCTTCTACATAACCCCGCTCGACTTGCATGTATTAGGCACGCCGCCAGCGTTCGTCCTGAGCCAGGATCAAACTCTCCATTAAAGACCAACCGAAGCTGGTTTATAGAAAGAGCGATAAGCTCATTTTGAAACTGACGAGATAAAAAATATCTCTTGTTTGATTTTGCGAACAAAATCGTTTTACTCACTCGTTGTTCAGTTTTCAAAGATCAAACATCCATTGTCCGCCTCGGTGTTTTATTCAACCCCTCAGCAACTTTTATAGTGTATCATATTCCCTAGAGTTATGTCAACACTTTTTTTTCAAAAGTGTTTTTCGCTCTTCTTGATAACACTTGAAGCGACAAGAAATAATATATCATACTTTTCTTACAGTATGCAACTCTTTTTTCAAAATACTTAGTTAAGTAACAATACACTCAATATAAAGCTCTCTTTGCAGCATTAAGTTAATAATTTCCCCATCTACTTGAATCAACGGACGAGTCGGATGATCTCGATCAGCAAATATAATTTCCCCTGTACGGTTATCATTGAGGCGCACCTTGGTTCCATTATTGAATTGGGTTAACTTATGAATAAAAACTTGTACAACACTTGGGTCCAGCTTTCCAAATGATTCTGACTTGATTTGCTCTAGAACCAGATACGGTGATTGGGCAGGCCGGTATGTTTTCTCTAGAGTCATGGCATGGAATACATCAGCCACTCCAACAATTTTAGCGTAGATGTGGATTTGTTCACCTTTAAGACGCAGTGGATATCCAGTACCGTCCACTTTCTCATGATGCTGAAGAGCTGCCAAACGCACACCTTCGTTAATAGCTTTCACATTTTTAAGCAACTGGTATCCTAGTGATGTATGACTACGTATTTCTTCTTGCTCTTCCCACGTTAGTTTGGAGGGCTTGTACAGAATGGCCGGGTCCATTTTAGCGTTCCCTATGTCATGAAGCAATCCAGCAAAAGCCACCTGCATCCAATCCTTTTGAGGTAATCCGATCCATTGTGCAATGGAGTAGGAAGTAAGGGAGGTTAGCACGGCGTTGTGAAAAATATAGTCCACTTCGATCATGGCGGGCGGAGTATAGGTCATTACATTATAGCGCTGAATATGCACCAGTAAGGACTCCAATTGTCCTCGCAGTTCATATATAGATAAATTAGAGACGAGTACCGATTGAAATGCGTTCTTAACGAGCATCACCATTTTGTCATACTCATCCTGAAATTGTTCAGATTCATCTCGTCCATCTAACGAAGGTCCTTGCGATTCAGATATTCCAGATCGAACAGTCGTAGACTCGCTACTGAATTTTGTAAGATCATCCGTCCCTACCTCAACTTGCTGAATCAGGAACGCCTGTAAAATCTCCAAGTCACGTGGTAGCAGAATGCGCCCTTTCGGTAGCAGCAAGCTGCCCATTTCTGTAAATACATCGCTTTGCAATCTAAGTCCTGCTTTTAATTCGGATACGGGTACAGTTGTCATGGTCAACCTCTCTGTTCTCACAACAGCTGCTCCAGCTGCCAGTTATGATGTCATTATATTACTTGGGATTGATCCTGTACATTCATTTTATGCCATTTAAAGCATACTTGTCTGAATTCGTTAGCCAGAAAAAGAAAGACTCCCCGACCAAATAGTCAGAGAGTCTCTTCCATCTAAAATTTAGTAACTACTGTTGTTCCATATTCAGGCTCTTATTCGCCCTCAGAAGATTCTGGGTCGTTACCTTCCGCACCTTCTGTATTCGTTTCGAGAGTTGGTTCAACAGATGATAGAGATGAGCCCTCTCCAGCTTCCCCACCCTCTAATAATTCTTCAAGCAGTTCATCCTGCTCCTCATTCTTGTTCGCTCGACAAACCGTTGCAACCGAATCATCATCGCGAATATTAATCAATCTTACCCCTTGTGTATTCCGACCCATCGTGGAGATTTCCCCCATGCTGGTCCGAATCAAGGTGCCACTAGCTGTAATAATCATCAGATCCTCTTCGGTTTTTACAACCTTGAGACCGACAACTGGACCATTTTTTTCCGTAACATTAATCGTCTTGATCCCCTTACCTCCACGGCTTTGGATACGATAATCCATAACAGGGGTACGCTTGCCATAACCTTTGGCCGTTACAATCAGGATATCCAGGCTGGTATCCACGATGTCCATACCAATTACAGCATCACTCTCATCAAGGTTGATCCCTTTAACCCCTGTAGCGCTACGGCCCATAGACCGTACATCACTTTCAGGGAAACGGATAGACATGCCTTGTGCTGTACCAATAATCATTTCCTGCTGTCCGTCCGTCAGCTTCACTTCGATCAGGGCGTCATCTTCACGCAAGTTAATGGCAATCAAGCCACCTTTGCGGATATTTGCATAGTCGTCAAGCGGTGTCTTCTTAATAATCCCATGCTGAGTCGCAAAGAAAAGATAGCTATCCTCCACAAATTCCTCGATTGGAATTACCGCATTGATCGACTCACCCTGTTCAATCTGAATCAGGTTAATAATCGGTGTTCCCCGGGCTGTCCGGCTTAGATCAGGAATCTCATAGGCCTTAATTCGATATACCTTACCCTTGTCGGTAAAGAATAACAAATGATGATGTGAATTCGTAATGAACAGATGCTCTACGAAATCCTCATCTTTGGTATCCATACCAACTACACCACGACCACCGCGTTTTTGACTGCGATAGGTGGTAACAGGAAGGCGTTTGATATATCCCGTATGGGTTACAGTAATAATAACATCTTCACGCGGAATGAGATCCTCATCCAGAATACTCTCTTCACCCACTGTAATTTCAGTGCGACGTTCATCAGCGAAACGCCCTTTAAGTTCATTCAGCTCTTCGCTAATGATGTTGAGTACCAGATGCTCGTTCGCCAAAATCTCACGGTATTCCGCAATCTTTTGTATTAGCTCGTTATATTCGTTCTCAATCTTCTCACGTTCCAAACCGGTTAAACGTTGCAGACGCATATCGAGAATAGCCTGAGACTGCTCAAGAGTGAGCGAGAAACGCTCAATCAGTCCTTCACGAGCTGCTTCTGCAGTTTGGGAAGAACGAATCAAGGCAATAACTTCGTCCAGATGGTCAAGAGCAATGCGCAAGCCTTCCAGAATGTGTGCTCTAGCTTCGGCCTTTTTCAGATCAAATTCTGTCCGGCGACGAATAACTTCGACCTGATGTTTGAGATAATGATACAAGACATCCTTCAGGTTTAGAATCTTCGGTTCGTTGTTTACAATGGCAAGCATATTAATACCGAAATTCGACTGCATAGCTGTATGTTTAAACAAATTATTCAGAACGACATTCGGGTTCACGTCTCTACGCAACTCAATAACGACACGCATACCCGTACGGTCCGATTCATCACGCAGATCCGTAATGCCTTCAATACGTTTGTCACGTACTAATTCGGCAATTTTCTCAACCAGACGAGCCTTATTCACTTGGTAAGGCAGCTCATGCACGATAATCCGTGCTTTATTGCCGATCTCTTCTATGGTGGTCTTTGCACGCATGGTCACAGATCCGCGGCCCGTCTGGTACGCCTGACGGATACCAGAGCGTCCTAAAATATAACCTGCTGTCGGGAAATCCGGTCCTTGAATATAATCCATAAGTTCCATCGGCGTAATGTCAGGGTTTTCGATCAGTGCTTGTACACCATCGATAACCTCTCCCAAGTTATGCGGAGGAATATTGGTAGCCATCCCGACTGCAATCCCGCCGACCCCATTCACCAGCAAGTTAGGATAACGTGCTGGTAATACGACAGGCTCGCTCTCTTCACCATCGTAGTTCGGCATAAAATCAACGGTCTCTTTGTTCAAATCACGTAGCATTTCCATGGCAATCTTGGACAACCGTGCTTCGGTGTAACGCATCGCAGCGGCCATATCTCCATCCACGGAGCCAAAGTTACCGTGTCCATCCACCAACATGTAACGCAAGGAAAAATCCTGCGCCATCCGCACCATCGTATCATATACAGCCGTATCACCATGAGGGTGATATTTACCGATAACTTCGCCGACGATTCTTGCCGATTTTTTGTAAGGCTTATCTGGCGACATGCCTAGCTCGGACATCGCATACAAAATACGACGGTGTACCGGCTTCAGTCCGTCCCGCACATCAGGCAAGGCACGGCTAACAATAATACTCATGGCATAATCCATAAAGGATTCGCGCATTTCCACTCCGATATCCCTATTGATGATTTGCGAGTTATTTTGATCCGCCATGCTGGTCCTCCTTCTTATCCTTCAATACAATGCTCTCTATGTGAAAAGCCTAACAAGATACTGCCTATACACTCCGCTCTCTGCGCAGGATTTTGGCTGAAATCCTCATCTGTATAATTATATTACTTTCACAAAAAGAGCACAATTAAACGCATCTGTCCTCTTTACAGCGTAAATCCCTCGTCATTCTCTTTCTGCCTGTAGCAGATCGCTATTCTCTTGTACAACTCACAAGCCCTGATTATAACAAATTCCCCAGAGCTGGGGATTAGCCCCCACCATAAGGGCCTTTTCCACATACAATACGTATACGGTCAGGGTTCAATTAGCAAAATTCCGAAAAACGCCGTATTTCTCTATTATATCATTGTTTTACGCGCTTGTCCTTTAGTTTCCCTTGTTTTGTTAAAGTGTTGCGGATTCCAAGTACATGACTCATATTTCGAAAAGAAAGGGATGAGATTACTTGTCTATTCAACGAGTATCCAGTAAGTGGACCAAAACAAATGCCATTCTCCCCAATCCGACATTGGCTGCTTATGTACCGGAAACACGGTTGTACACATTTGATCACTTAAACGAAATGTTGGCCGTGTATGGTACTGTCTATATTAAGCCGGATAACGGTACTTATGGAAAAGGGGTTATGCGGGCAGAGAGGCTGACAGAGCCGCTCCCGCCGACAGAAGAAGGAATCATCGAAGAGAGAACTTGGTATGTGCTTCGCTATGAAGTAGACATTTTCACCTTCGAAAGTCTAGAAGATCTGCACAGAGTGGTTTCTTCCCGCATACGAAAACGTCCATATCTGATCCAACGTGGAATTCCACTTCTTCAGCATGAAGAACGCCCCTTCGATCTGAGGGTATTAACCCAGATGAACTTGAGACACCAATGGGAAACAACACTTATTGTAGGACGCGTAGCTGCTCCTGACAAAGTCGTCACCAATCATCACAGCGGTGGGACAACACGCTTTTTCAATGAGCTGGTCGCTCCATATATGGATGTAAAGGAAGCTGTACGACTGGAGCAAAAATTATCGAAAATGGGCGAACGGGTAGCCTGGCAGTTGCAAAAAAAATACCCACGTTTAAGGGAAATCGGATTAGATGTGGGACTGGATCAGCAAAATTATCCGTGGATTCTTGAGGTTAATACGAGACCAGCAATCAAGGTATTCTCTTCCCTTCCAAACAAAAGCCTCTATCATAAAATATTTAGATATGCAGTAGGCTACGGCCGATACTCTCCGTCGACAGGTAAACCCGTGCGCTCTAAGAAAAAAGCCTAAAACAATGAGATTAGATATTCAAATACACCCGGGCTGGTTAATGACAAGAAAAGGGACGCCCATTTGGGCGCCCCTCGTGAACTCTTACAAAATACTACCTAATGAGCATGTAATACAGCCACTAGGAAGGAACGTTACACATTAGAAATCAAGATTTTTCACGTACTTTGCATGCTCTTGGATAAAGTCACGACGAGGTTCTACATTATCACCCATCAAGGTATTGAACAGTGTATCAGCCAGCATCGCGTCACTGACAGTTACCTGAAGCATAGTACGACTCTCAGGGTCCATCGTAGTTTCCCAAAGTTGGGTCGCATTCATCTCACCCAAACCTTTATAGCGCTGTACATTGTACTTCGCGTTTTCTCCAAATTCCCTGATGATCTCATCACGTTCCGCCTCGGAGTTCGCATAACGTACAACTTTGTTACGCTCTACTTTGAATAATGGTGGTTGAGCAATATAAATATAGCCTGCATCAATGATTTTACGCATGTACCGATAGAAGAACGTCAGCAACAACGTACGAATATGGGCGCCGTCGACATCCGCATCTGTCATGATGATGACCTTGTGATAACGGGCTTTGGCGATGTCAAAGTCGTCTCCGATCCCTGTACCCATTGCTGTTACCATCGACCGGATTTCATCACTGGACAAAATACGGTCCAAGCGTGCCTTTTCAACATTCAGGATTTTACCACGAATCGGCAAAATAGCTTGAAAGTGACGATCACGCCCCTGCTTGGCTGATCCCCCTGCGGAGTCACCTTCGACAATGTACAGTTCACTAATCGAAGCATCCTTAGAGGAGCAATCCGCCAACTTGCCTGGGAGCGAACTGATTTCCAGCGCACTTTTGCGACGTGTAAGCTCACGCGCTTTACGCGCTGCTTCCCGGGCACGTGCTGCTTGTAATGATTTATCTACCACGCGGCGGGAAACAGACGGATTTTCCTCTAGGAACTCCTGGAGTTTCTCTGCGAATAAGGATTCGACAATCCCTCGCACCTCACTGTTACCCAGCTTTGTCTTGGTCTGACCCTCAAACTGTGGTTCTGGAATTTTGACGGAGATAATTGCCGTCAATCCTTCACGCACATCGTCACCGGTCAGGTTGGCATTGTTGTCTTTAATCAAGCCATTTTTACGTGCATAATCGTTTATAATCCGGGTTAATGCACTCTTGAAACCTGATTCGTGAGTTCCGCCCTCATGGGTGTTGATGTTGTTGGCAAAAGAATAAATATTTTCGGTATAGCTGTCGTTATATTGCAATGCAACTTCGACTTGAATCATATCCCGCGAGCCTTCGACATAAATCGGCTGTTCATGTAGTGCTTCTCTTTTTTGATTCAAGAATTGCACATATTCACTGATTCCGCCCTCGTAATGGAATGTATCGCTAGCTCCCGTCCGTTCGTCAGTCAAGCTGATTGCAATGCCTTTATTCAGGAAAGCCAACTCACGAATCCGCGTTTGGAGCGTATCATAATCATATACGGTCGTTTCTGTAAAGATTTGATCGTCCGGATAGAAGGTCGTTTGGGTACCCGTCTCGTCTGTATCACCGATGACTCTGACATCATACTGCGGAGCACCACGGTGATATTCCTGCTCATACAGATGTCCGTCTCGTTTAACATGAACAATCATTTTGCTGGAGAGAGCGTTCACTACCGATACCCCAACCCCGTGCAGACCACCGGATACCTTGTACCCTCCGCCTCCGAATTTACCGCCTGCGTGAAGCACAGTCATAACGACTTCCAGCGCAGATTTTTTCATTTTGGCGTGTTCGCTTACTGGAATACCACGTCCATTATCTGTAACGGTAACACTGTTATCTTCGTGAACCACAACTTGAATGCTGTCACAATAACCCGCCAGCGCTTCGTCAATGCTGTTGTCCACAACTTCCCAGACCAGATGATGGAGACCTTTGGCGCTTGTGGAGCCAATATACATCCCGGGACGTTTCCGAACCGCCTCCAGGCCCTCAAGGACCTGAATCTCGCCCGCATCATAAGACGGTTGATTCATAGACATGCCTTTCACCTACTTCTATAGATTCTATGGTTAAGCATTGGCAACAAACTGGTTTGCCCGCTTTTTGAGTGTTGTTGAGGAGATGGGGGAATAATACACCGTATTCTGAGTAACTACGATGGACTTGGCTTCCTCTTCGCCAATCATCTCGACATGCTTTTGCTGTTGGGCATGGTTCACGTATTGCTTGGAGATTTTAGAGGATTTTTCAATCGAGATATCGAAAATAGCCACAAGCTCTGACGAGCGGATGATTTTTTCTCCACCCAGATGAATATACATAGCGGTCACTCACTCCTTAGTGTTCCACATGCCCGTCGTGGACGTGATAAATATTGGCATCCTTGAGTCGTTCTGCGTTCAAAGTCTCAACCCCGGTTGCCGTGATAAAGGTCTGTACTTTGCTTTGGAAGGTCTCGATCAGCTGGGTTTGACGATAGGGATCCAGCTCGGACAAAACATCATCCAGCAGCAAGACAGGATATTCACCAATTTCCTCATGAATTAACTCAATTTCGGCCAACTTCAAGGACAGGGCCGTCGTCCGCTGCTGCCCCTGAGAGCCATACGTATGCACTTCTCTGCCGTTAATGGCAAAGGCTAAATCATCACGATGGGGTCCCGCCAAAGTCATGCCACGGCGGATTTCCTGTTCCCTCATTTGGGATAACTTTATCATAAATCGCTCCAATAAGACAGCTTCATCTTCTTCCTCTGGCTCACTGAAGGAGGGAACATAGGTTAATTTTAACTCTTCCGTCCCACCTGCGATCCCTTCATGAATAGCCTGAGCCCACTTTTGTAGCTTTGTTATAAATTGTTTCCGCTTTTTAACAATTTTAACACCATGCTCAACAAGTTGCTCATTCCATACCTCCAGCATCAGCTGCACTGACGCCATATCCTTACCCCAAGCTTGCTTGAGCAGGTTATTTCGCTGAACCAATACTTTCTGGTATTGCTGCAAATGATACAGATAGCCTGGCGCAACCTGGCCGATTTCCATGTCAAGAAACCGGCGGCGAACCCCCGGTGTTCCTTTCACAATTTCCAGATCCTCAGGTGCAAACATGACCACATTTAACGAACCGATAAAATCGCTCAATTTACGCTGCTCCAGTCCGTTGATCTTTGCTTTTTTGCCTTGTGTGGATAACGCGAGATCCAGTCTGATTTTCCCGTATTTTTTATCCACATCTGCGGCTAGGTGAGTGGAAGTAGCCCCGAAAGAGATTAACTCCTTGTCGCGGGACGTTCGATGACTTTTGGTTAAAGCTAGTACAAAAATCGCCTCTACCAGATTCGTTTTGCCCTGCGCATTTTGTCCGATCAGCAAATTAACGGGACCAAATTCATTCAGTTCCAGCTGCTCATAGTTCCGGTACTGCTGCAAAACAATGTTGTTCACAAACACATAGGGTCCCCCTTGTTACTCCGTACCTAAAAGGAGTCCTTGCCACCCAGGCGATCATGCTCCTGCTGTAACCTCGAAACTTCCGTTGTCCTCTACTTCTACGGTATCACCTGGGTACAGTTTTCTTCCACGACGTTCTTCCGGTTCACCATTCACACGGACTTGTCCCTCTTGCAGCAGGGCTTTAGCCATGCCTCCTGTGGATACACAATCGGCTAATTTTAAAAATTGATCGAGCTTGATGTATTCGGTCTGTATAGATATTGGTTTCAAGGCTTGTTCATCCTTTCGGTTGTCCTCAGGTGGGTTAACGCTAGACATCAGTTGGTTGTGCGATATGGCAGGATGATATACAGCGCATTGCTGGAATCTGCCGGTTTTAAAATAATGGGACTCATAATGCCGGTAAAAGCAATCGTCAGCTGCTCGCTGTCAATCACCTTCAGCACGTCAAGCATGTATTTGGAGTTGAACGAAATTTTGAGCGGCTCCCCCTCAAATTTGGACACCGTTACTTCCTCACGCACTTTGCCAAGCTCAGAGGAACTAGAGGAAATTTCCAAACCGCCATTTTCCAGCGACTGCATTTTTACGATATTCGTTTTTTCCTCACGGGACAGCAAATAAGCACGGTCAATTGACTCACTTAAACTTTTTGTATCCACAATCAGTTCTGTTTTGTAGGAGGTCGGAATAATTCTAGAAGTATCAGGATAGGTGCCGTCCAAGATGCGGGAATAAAATAGCACCCGATCTACTTTGAATAATACCTGATTGTCCGCTACTACGATATCCACAAGCATATTTTGGTCTGGAATAATTCTGCTCAGCTCATTCAGCGTTTTGCCCGCAATGACAACATTGCTAAAGCGCAAGCCTTCAGACGTCTCCAAATGAGCGCTGCGGGTGGCAAGGCGGTGGCGGTCCGTTGCCACAAACTTCAGTTCCCCCTCAGCCAGATTCCACAACACGCCGGTTAAAATCGGTGTCGTTTCGTGGGTGGAAATGGAGAACACCGTCTGTTTAATCATATTTTTAAGTAAATCTCCTGGCACAGAGATGACTTGATTTTCTTCAATGTTGGGAAGCACCGGGAATTCTTCAGGATCTAAGCCAACAATCTGAATTTCAGTTGCACCGGACGAGATAAAGGTTTGGAATTGGTCTTTTACCTCCATACGGATCTCCTGCGACGGCAACTTTTTGATAATTTCGACAAAGAATTTGGCTGGCAGCACAACACTACCGGGTTGTTCGACCTGAACGACAGTTTGGTCACCATCCTCCATCGGAATAAAGGATTGAATCGAGATGTCTGTATCGCTGGCGGTCAGCGTTACTCCCTGGTGATTCACATCCAGCTTAATACCACTCAGAATTGGAATCGTAGTTCGACTTGATATCGCTTTGGATACATGTTGTATAGCCTCGTTCAAAACGTTTTTCAGAATGCTGATCTTCATAAGTTCCTCCTACGGGTTTTAATCCTTCAAGCACGCGTTGACGCGAGCCTTATTTAGGTGATGTATATCTTTAAAATATATTAGTAATAGTAATAGGCGCACTGAATATGTGGATAAGTCACTGTAACCCTAATAAAATCAAGCCTATCCACATGTGTATAAATTGTGTATAGGCTCTGAACTTGTTCAGGTTGGATTTTTGATTTTTTCTATTAGGTTGTTGATAACTTTAAACAGATCCTGATCCACTTGAATGGATTTGGAGATTTTTTCGTGCGCATGAATGACAGTCGTATGATCACGCCCACCGAAAGCTTCGCCGATTTTCGGCAAAGAATAGTCGGTTAGCTCACGAGACAGATACATGGCAATCTGTCGTGGAAAAGCTACAGCCTTCGTCCGCTTACGCGCTTTAAAATCCTCTAGCCGTAGATTGTAAAATTCCCCGACTTGATGCTGTATATCCTGAATCGTAATCATTTTTGGACGACTGGACGGGATAATATCCTTCAACGCCTCAGCCGCGAGATGACTTGTTACATCCTGATTGGTTAAGGAAGAATAGGCGACAACGCGAATAAGTGCCCCTTCCAGCTCACGGATGTTTGTATCAATTTGATTAGCGATATACATCATGGCCTCATTGGGAATATCCAGGTTTTCCGCCCGCGCTTTTTTCCGAAGGATAGCAATTCTCGTCTCCAAATCCGGCGGTTGGATATCCGTAATAAGTCCCCACTCGAAGCGAGAGCGCAGCCGTTCTTCCAGTGTTGGAATTTCTTTAGGTGGCCGATCGCTTGAGATTATAATCTGCTTGCGTTCCTCATGAAGCGCGTTGAACGTGTGGAAAAATTCCTCCTGCGTCGATTCCTTGCCCGCAATGAATTGAATATCATCAATGAGCAAAATATCAATGTTGCGATATTTATTCCGGAAACTTTCCCCGCGGTTGTCCCGGATGGCATTAATGAATTCATTCGTAAACTTCTCCGACGATAAATAAACGACCTTGCTGGCCGGATTGTGCTCCAAAATATAGTGTCCGATAGCGTGCATCAGATGCGTTTTTCCCAGCCCTACACCACCGTATAAAAACAGCGGATTGTAAGCTTTGGCCGGCGCCTCGGCGACGGCCAGCGATGCTGCATGGGCAAAACGGTTCCCCGATCCGATGACAAAAGTATCGAATGTATATTTGGGATTCAGCATATGGGACACAGCTTCTTCATGAACGACCGGCTGCTGCTGAGGTTGTTGCTGAAGGTCGACCTCGGCGGGCTTGTTCTCTTCAATAACGAACTTGACCTCTAGCTGTTTGCCCAAAATCTCATAAACCGTTGCTCCGACTAGCTTGGTATAGCGGCTTTCAAGCCATTCCACGGCAAAAGTTGTCGGTGCAGAAATCACAATGGAGTGGTCATTTAGTTTCGCTGCCTTGGTAGCCTTAAACCAAGTGTCGTAACTCGGCTTACTCAGCTTGGTTTGTATGATGGATAGAATTTGCTGCCATAGTTCAGAGGTATGGCTGTCCAC